>CAVTAX010000001.1:0-1205000 GCA_963732825.1 uncultured Actinomycetota bacterium
ACCGAGGAGGTCGACGGCTGGTGGTACACCCGGAAACACCCCTGCTGGCGACTGCGCCTCCACCGCCACCCCGACGCCGAGGCCACGATCCCCATCGGAGACGGCCTCGACCGCCTCGTTGCCGAAGGCCACCTCCACCGCTGGTGGCCGGGCATCTACGAGCCGGAGACCGCCGCGTTCGGCGGCCCCGCGAGCATGAACACCGCCCACGCGCTGTTCGTCGCCGACAGCCGCGAAATCCAACGCCTGCCCCTCCACGAGGACTTGGCCCTCGGCCGCCGGGAGCTGTCCGTCCTTCTCTGCACGACCCTGATGCGCGCCGTCGGACTCGAATGGTACGAACAGGGCGATGTCTGGCACCACGTCATCACTGCCGAACACCGTTCCAGCCTCACGGACATCCCACGCGAACGCCTGGAGGTGACCGCAGCGGAGATCCGCGCGCTCCTCCTGGCCGACCTCGACTTGCTGACCAACCCCGGCGGTCCCCTGGCCCCGGTCGCCGAGTGGGTGACCGCCTTCCGCGATGCCGGCCGCTCGCTCGCGGAGGCGGTGCGGCTCGGGACGCTGGACCGCGGGCTGCGCCAGGTCCTCAGCTACCACGTGATCTTCCACTGGAACCGGCTCGGCCTGTCGCTCCGCGCGCAGAGCGCACTCGCCTGGGCGGCCCGAGCCGCGATCCTCCACCCCGCTTCCTCACCCGATGAGATCGACGGGACAGTGAACGGCTAGGACGATGGCCGACGGGGCAGTACGCGGTGCGGACAACTCAGGTCAATACCGGCAGCCCGGCCAGCCCGCGCACGAGCCGAGTCTTCCGCCAGTCCAGCTGGTCGGGCGGCAACGCCGCCCGAAGCCGGGGGAACCGGATCAGGAGTGTGCGCAGGGCGATGTCGGCCTCGGCTTTGGCCAGGGGGGCGCCGAGGCAGCGGTGGATGCCGTGGCCGAAGCCGAGGTGGCCGGCGGCGTCCCTGTCCAGGTCGAGTTGGTCCGGGCCGGCGAACCGATCCGGATCCCGGTTGGCCGCGCCGAGGGAGATCAGCACCGGGGTACGTGCGGGGATCTCGGTGTCGCCCAGCACGAGGACCTCCGTGGTGAAGCGGAAAGTGGCGGTGCTCACTGGTGAGTCGAAGCGGAGAAGCTCGTCGAGCGCGGCGGGGACTTCCTCCGGCCTCCGGCGGAGGCGTTCCAGCGCGGCGGGGTGCTGGAGCAGCGCCAGGACCGCGTTGCCGATGAAGTTGGTGGTGGTCTCGTGGCCGGCCACGAGCAGCAGGACGGCCAGGGAGACCAGCTCGTCGTCGGAGAGGCGGTCGCTGCCGTCGTGCACGTCGATGAGGTGGTCGAGCAGCGAGTTGCCGGGCCGGGCTCGCTTGGTGGCGATGAGGTCGGCCATGTAGCCGGCCACGTCGTGTGACGTCTCATCGGTGCGCTCCGGCTGTCCCGCGGCGAACAGCTCGGCGGACCATCGCTGGACCAGGGGTCGGTCGGTGCCGGGCACCCCGAGCAGCTCGCAGATCACGATGACCGGCAGGGGCACGGCCAGCCCGTTGACGACGTCCGCTTGGCCGTCGACGGGCCACGCGTCGAGTAGTTCGTTGGCCTTCTCCGCGATGAACGGCCGGAGCTTGGCGACGGCACCGGCGGTGAAGGCGCTCGTCACCAGCTTCCGCAGGCGGGTGTGGTCGGGTGGATCGCTGGCCAGCATGTTGTGCGCGACCGCCGGGTGCAGCCGCCGTTTCGACTGCTTGTCGGAGAAGAAGGCGGCGGTGTTCTTCGACAGCCGCGGGTCGTTGAGGAGCTGTCGGGCCTCCGCGTATCCGGTGATCAGGTAACTGGAGTGCCCACCCGATCCGGTGGGAACAGCCTGCACCGGGCAACGGGAGCGCATGGCCGTGTACGTGGGATAGGGGTCACGCAGGAAGTTGGGGTCGCGGGTCGGGTCGTCCATGGTCACGCTCCAGCGGGTTCGGGCTGGCCGCCGTCGGTCACGTGGACGGGGTGCCGGTTCGAGTAGGCGTCGGCGATTCGGAGGAGCCACTGGGTATCCGCGCGTAGGTCCGAGCGCCCGGTCGCATCCGCGGTGGCCGGAGCAGCCACCTTGTCGGCGAGGCGCCCGGCCTTCAGCGCAGCCAGCGCCGCCCTCAGTACAGCGGCCTCGACGATGGCGGCGCGCGCGTCCGTCCCGGAGTCGACGGCCTGCTGAGCGGCGTCCTGCACGTTCTGGGAGCGGTAGGGGCGCAGGGCAGGGCTCCGGCGAAGTCGTCTGGTAGCTCTGTGACGTGGGGTTTGGGGGTGCGTGAGGTGCGCGGGCGTGTTCCGGTCCGGTTGGATGGAGGTTCCTACACCGTCCGTCCTACCGGGGAACAACGCCCGCGCCATGCCATCGTCTCGCATCATTGCGCCTGCTCGCACGCCCGTCCCGGAGCGCGAGCTCCTCGTCGACCTGCTCGGCCGGATACCCGATCCGCGCCGGAAGCGCGGAATCCGTCATCCAGTGGGTGCGCTGATCGCGGTCGCGGTGTGCGCGGTGACAGCCGGAGCACGGGGTTTCACGGCGATCGGGGAGTGGGCCCGGGATGCCGGGGCGGTGGCCGTGAAACAGCTGGGGCTGGTACGGGGTCCGGTGGACGAGTCGACGCTGCGGCGGCTGTTCGCGAGGCTGGACGCGGACCGTCTCGACGCGCTCCTGGGAGCATGGGCGGCGACGAGGGCGACCATGGTCGAGGGTCGGCGGGTGATCGCGGTCGACGGCAAGACCGTGAGGGGCGCACGCGGCGGTGATACCCCGGCCCCGCACCTGGTCGCCGCGCTGGCACACGGGTCGGGAGCGGTGCTCGGCCAGGTCGCCGTGCACGAGAAGAGCAACGAGATTCCCGCGGCCAGGGACCTGCTGGAAGTCCTGGACCTGGACGGGGCGGTGGTCACGATGGACGCGCTGCATACCCAGCACGCCACCGCGGCACTCGTGACCGAGGCCGGCGCCGACTACGTCCTGACCGTGAAGGCGAATCAGAAGTCGTTGTATGCACGGCTCAAGGCTCTGCCCTGGGCTCGGATACCTTCCGTGACCAGGACGGATCGCGGACACGGGCGGCGTGCCACCCGCACGGTCAAGGCCATCGACGTACCGGCCTGGATCGACTTCACCGCAGCCGCACAGATCGCCCAACTGCGGCGCACCGTGACCCGCAAGGGCCGACGAACAGTCGAGATCGTCTACCTGATCACCAGCGCCGACGCCCGCACCGCACCTCCGGAGCTTCTGGCCGCATGGGTGCAGTCGCACTGGGAGATCGAGAACCGCCTGCACTGGGTCCGCGACGTCACCTTCGACGAGGACCGATCCCAGGTCCGCACCGGCAACGCACCCCGCATCATGGCAAGCCTCCGCAACATCACGGTCACCCTCCTCCGCCTCCACGGCCACCAGAACATCGCCGCCGCCCTACGACACCACGCCCGTGACACCGAACGCCCCGTCAACCTCCTCCTGACCGCATGACCGACAACTTGCCGAGGCCCTGGCTGCCCACCGGGCCGGAGCGGCTGTCGGTGGACAGCCGGTGGACGGACGCCTATGGACGCGGCAGCATGGGGCAGCACGCCCCAACGCGGTGCACCTGCTCTGATCAGCCCAAACGTCACCAGGCGGCATCACGCGACACCGGGCAACATGATCGCTCACGCTCTTGTAAAGCGTAGGTCGTCGGTTCGAATCCGACAGGGGGCTCGACGCAAGGTCCAGGGAAGTGTCATCTGACCTGGGTCGGGATCGCCGGCGCGGTGAGACGGCGTGCCGCTTCCTTGAGCATGGCCGCGGTCGGTCGCCGCTTGCCCTGTTCAGCAGCATCGGCCAAGCCCGATGACACCGCGGACCGCGCCGTCTCCATGCCGTGATCGGCGATGACCTCGGCGATGACCTGCCGGGAAGAAGCCATCGTCAGGTGCTGCGTGAGCTCCGGCCCCAACTCGCTCACAGCGCGAATGCGTGCGGCGTCCCGGACCAGCTCGAAGACGTACTTGTCATCGATGCCCAGCACGCCGCCCGCCCACTGGGAGAAGTTGGTGTGACCGGCGCCAAGCTTGCCGGGCTGCTCATGAAAGCCGTCAGCCGCGACTTTGAGGTGGACCAGAGCCTTGTGCGGGCAGCCGAGCCAGGAGCGCACCAGTGGGGCGTTGGTGATCTCGCGTCGCTCGGTCCTCGTTGCGGCTGTACCGGACAACGACGTTCTCTTCCACGAGCACGGGCGGACTGTTGCCGACGATGATCACCTGGGTACCCGCCCCCTGTTCAGCCAGCCAGTTGGTCAGGTGGCGGTAGAAGTCGTCGATGGCGATCGCGTCTGCGATTACCGCGTTCCGGGTGGAGCCGTGGCCCAGGTTCTTCTGCGGAGCTGTCGATCATGAGGAAGCCGGGGTGGGCGGCCGATGTTTCGACGGCCACCTCGAAGACCGCCAACTGCCAGGCCAGGGTCAGGAGTCCCCCGTCCCGGTCGCGGAGACCAACTGGCCGCGCACCGCCGCGCGGGCATGACCCCGAACACCGCGAAGGACTACCTGAACCGGGTCAAGGCCAAGTACCGGCGGGCCGGCCGGTCCACCTACACGAAGACCGACCTCGCCCGCCGGGCCCGGGAGGGCGGACTCGCCGACCGCTGACCGCCGGGCCGCGGAATCGCAAGCCCCCCAATCGGGGGGCTACTGGGGACGGAGTGATCTCCGTAGCGTGTGCCGCGGCACCGGGGCCGATGGGGAGCGCCGGGGCCCCCGACCCCTGGAGGGGGGCCCGTGCTCGGCTACTCACTGACCCTGGCGGACCGGGACTTCTACGTCCCGCTGGAACGCGCCCGTGACACCGGCGAACCCTACCGTCCGGCCGGGGTGCCCCAGGGCTGGACCGGAGCGGGCGAGGGCGTGTGGACGTACTGGCGCCCCGAGCACCCGGTCACCGCCGAACAGGGCTGGAAGATCCACGTGTCCACCACACGCGAGCGCATCGGCTTTACCCTCGACACGGTGGCCGCCGCGTGCTTCGCGGAGGGGGTGGCCTTCAAGCACCTGAGCGCGCCGCTGTTCTACGCCGCCCTGCACCACAAGCACGCAGCCCGTGCCCAGGCCGGGAAGTTCTGCGCCCTCTACCCGCCGGACGTGCCGACCGCGCGACGGCTGCTGGAGCGGCTGTCGGCGGACCTCAAGGGCGAGGTAGGGCCGTACATCCTGACCGACCGGCGCTACGGGGACAGCGACAGCGGCGTCGTCCACTACCGCTACGGCGCCTACCTCTCCCGCAAGCGGGTCCTGGCCGACGGCACCACGCAGTACGTCGTGCGGGACGGCAACGGCGGGGAGACCGAGGACGTGCGGTCCACCCGGTTCGTACTGCCGCCCGGCGTGACGGACCCGTTCGCGCCGCCGCACGAGCCGTTCAGCGGGCCGGTGCTGCTCAACGGACGGTTCGAGGTCACGCAGGTCATCCGGCACAGCAACGGCGGCGGCACCTACCGGGCCACCGACACCCGCACCGGCCGGACCGTCTTCGTCAAGGAGGCCCGGCCGTACAACGGGCTGATCGGGGACGGCAGCGACTCGCGCGACCGGTTGCGGCGCGAGTGGCAGAACCTGCTGCGGGTGCACGCCGGCGCGCCGGGACTGTGTCCGGAGCCGGTCGACCACTTCACCGAGTGGGACCACGACTTCATGGTCACGGAGTTCGTGCCGGGCACCGGATTGCTCAAGTGGGTTGCCGCGCACGCCACCGTGGGCTGGCTGGACACCGAACCCGCCCGGCACGCCGCGTACTTCGCCGACGCCGAACTCGTCCTGGCGCGGCTGCGCGCCCATGTCGACCGGCTGCACGCGCTGGGGATGCGTTTTGGGGACCTCAGCCACAACAACGTCTTCGTGGACGAGGACCTGACCGTACGGCTCATCGACTTCGAGACGGCGAGCGCGCTGACCGACGAGCCGTCGCAGCTGGGCACCAACGGCTACAAGACGCCGCCGGCCCTGATCGAGGCGGGCGTCGAGAGCGACGACTACGGCTTCGCGGCGCTGGCGCTGTGCGTGCTGTTCCCGCTGCACCAGCCGCTGGAACGCGATCCGCGTGGGCGGCTGGAGCTGTACCGCCGGGACATCGCCCGTAACACGCCGGTGCCGGACGGTCTGTGGCAGACCGCCACCCGCTACTACGGCACCGGCGCGGACGAGTCGGAGCTCTCCGGCCTGCCGACCGCCGCCGACCTGGACGAGCGGCCCACCGAGGCCCTGGCACGGCTCAGGGACGGGCTGACGGCCGGACTGCTGGACATGGCCCGCCCCGACGGCCCCGACTGGCTCTTCCCGCCCTCGCCGCGCGGGTTGGCCGTGAACACCACGTGTGTCGAACACGGCACCGCCGGCGTGCTGTACGCCCTGCGCCAGGCCGGGGAGGCCGTGCCCGGCCACCTGGTGGAGCGCTTCCGGCGCGACGCCGTCGGCCGGGCCGCCGGCCTGGCGCCGGGACTACAGGTCGGCACGGCGGGCATCGCCTGGGTACTGGCCGAGTTCGGCCTGCACGAGGAGGCCGGCCACCTGCTGGCCGGCAGCCTGCGCCACCCGCTCGCCACCGCCTCCGCCCACCTGGGGAACGGTGCTGCGGGCATCGGCATGGCCCATGTCGCCCTGAGCGGCACCCCCGGCGGCGCCGACCGGCTCGCGCAGGCCGCCCGCATCGGCGACACCCTGCTGCGGGACGCCGACTCCGTGCTGGCCGGCGCCGGTATCCCGGGACTGGCGACGGGCCTGTCCGGGACGGCGCTGTTCCTCCACTGCCTGGCCGCCGCCACCGGCGACGCGCGGTACGAACGGGCCGCGCGGCGGCTGGTGCACGCGGAACTCGACCGGGCCACCGACGCCGGCGCCGACGGACTGCACTTCACCGACGGCGTGCGCGTCCTGCCGCACCTGGCGCAGGGCGCCGCCGGCATCGGGACCGTCATGGGCCGGCTGGCGGCGGGCGGGGACGAGCGCTGCGCGCGGGACCTGCCGCGGGTGCTGCGGGTGTGCCGGCTGACGTGCTCGGTGGAACCGGGACTGTACGCGGGCGTCGCGGGCTGGGTGTTCGCCCTGACCGAGCACGCCGACCGGACCGGCGACCCCGGTGACCGGGAGACCGCGCTGCTCGTTGCGACGTCCCTGGCGAAGTACGCCGTGCGCCACTCCGACGGCCTGCGGGTCCTCGGTTCCTACCAGTCGCGGTACCAGGCGGACCTGGCCTCCGGCGGCGCCGGGGTGCTGCTGGCGCTGGCCCGGGTGCTGGACGGTCCCCGCGTGCGGTTGTTCACCACCGACGTGCAGCCGTCTCCCGACGGCGGCGCGTGACCGGCGGTTTCTGCTGTCTCCGAGACTCCGGACGGCCGGCCGGCCTTGTGGCGGTCCTCCTCCGGGCCGGCCTTCCGCCCTGCGCGGGATGCCGGAAGCACCACCCGTTGCCCCACCCCGTCTGACGGAAGGAAACGCCATGAACGCGATCCTCGCCCTCCAGGATCTGCCCGAGGCCACGGACGGCCTGATGGAGCCGGACGGCATCACCGGCCTGACCAGCCACATCAGTGTCTTCAGCGACTGCTCCAGCGAGTACGCCTGCCCCATCACCCTCTGAGGCCCCGTCCTCACGCGTGCGTCGTGGCCCCGCAACGGTGCGGGGCCACGGCACACGCGTGAGGACGGTCCGGGGCCGGCCGCGCGGTGCGCGACCGGCCCCGGCGACCGCGCTGCTCGTGGTGACGTCCCTGACGCAGTACGCCGTGCGCCACCCCGGCGGCCTGCGGGTCTTCCGACGGCGGCGCGTGACCGGCGGTTTCTGCTGTCTCTGAGACTCCGGACGGCCGGCCGGCCTTGTGGCGGTCCTCCTCCGGGCCGGCCTTCCGCCCTGCGCGGGATGCCGGAAGTACCACCCGTTGCCCCACCCCGTCTGACGGAAGGAAACGCCATGAACCCGATCCTCGCCCTCCAGGATCTGCCCGAGGCCACGGACGGCCTGATGGAGCCGGACGGCATCACCGGCCTGACCAGCCACATCAGCATCACGAGCGACTGCTCCAGCGCGCTGGACTGCCCCGTCACCCTCTGAGGACGGTCCGGGGCCGGCCGGGCGCCGCGCGGTGCACGACCGGACCGGCGACCCGGTGACCGGCCCCGGGTCAGGCCGCGAGGACGCTGATCCCCAGGGCGATCAGGAGGACGACCTTGGCGATCTACGCAGCGGGTGCGTTTCCGCTGAGATGACCTTGGTGCGGGGGCATGCGGCAAGGTCGAGTTGGCCCTGGTAGCGGATGGCGTGGGCGCGTTCGTACTCGCGCTCCACATGGAATTCCCAGTACGCGTCCATGTCCGAGGAATCCGATGCGGCCGGTGAAGTTCACGTGCGGCCAGCTGGCGGTCTCGGTCCACTTGCCGGCGACCCGGTGGCGGTGGGTGCGGGCGGCGGGGGCGAAGTAGCGGTCGAACTCGGCGTCGCGGCCGTACTTGTTGCCGACGTAGACCAGCGGCCACGGGCGTTCGCCGCTGATCAGGGCGGCTGGGTCAGCGGTGTCGAGCGCGGTGTCCGGGACGGGGCAGCGCAGGGTGTGCGCGCCCGGGGTGGGGTGTGCGGCGGGCTCGCAGACGGTGACGGCCGGGTGGTGGCGGATCGGGTCGTGCGGGCCGATGGCCCGGTCGAGGTCCCATGCGATCGTGGGCAGGCCGCCCGCGAGGGTGTAGTGGTCGAGAAGCTCCTGCTGGCGGTGCAGGTCGCAGGTGTGCCCGGGAGTGCCGCACGCGGTGGTGTTGCGGCCGGGCAGGGGCCAGCGCCATTCGAGGAACAGGGCGTCGAGGTCCGGCAGTCCGGCGTCGAAGGTGTGGCGGCTGGTGAGGTCGTCACCGGCTTCGTGCAGATCGCGGTTGTCCTGGAGCAGGACGACCTGGTGACGGTCGGCGAGGGCGTCCAGGAGCGGGGCGCGGAAGGACCGGCCGTCGTCGGGGGTGTCGGTGATGCCGGGGCCGATGAATCCCCAGAAGCTGTAGCCGATCCTCACTCTCGGCTCCCGTCCGTCAGCCGTTGGTCGCAGGCGTCCACGAGGGCGCGCAGGTGCTCGATGCTGCTGGTGCCGGGAATCGGGGCGACGTGCGGGCCGAGGCCGAGCAGCCAGCCCAGCGCCTCGCCGAGGCTGCCGTGCGCGAGGGCGCCGGCGTTCAGCGGTCGGTACGGCACGTAGGGGATGCCGGCGCTGGCGCAGTGGCGCAGGGCGGGGTCGTCGGGCTCGTCGAGGTTGAGGCAGTTCTGTACCGCGGCGATGGGCGCGACGGTGGCGGCTTCCTTGATCTGCTCGGGTGTCACCTTGGACAGGCCGATGGCGCCGATCTTCCCTTCGGCCGTCAGATCCATGAGTTCGCCGACCTGGTCCACGAGCGGGACCGCGGGGTCGACGCGGTGCAGGTAGCACAGGTCGATCCGGTCCACCGCCAGGCGGTGCAGAGAGGCTTCGACGGCGGCACGCAGATAGTCGGGCCGACCGAGCGGACGCCATTGGTTGGGGGCTGGGCGGATCATCCCGACCTTGGTGGCCAGCAGCAGGCTGTCCGGGTAAGGGTGCAGGGCACGGCGGATCAGCTCTTCGACGGTGTAGGGGCCGTAGGCGTCGGCGGTGTCGACGTGGCTGATCCCGAGTTCGTGGACCGCGTCTCGCAGGAGCTGAAGTGCGGCGTCGGCGTCGGTGGCCGGTCCCCAGGTGCCTGGGCCGGTCAGGCGCATGGTGCCCAGCCCCAGCCGGGAGACGGTCTTGTCCGCGAGGGTGATCGTGCCGGCGGGGCTCACGCCGTCACCGTCGCGTTGGCGATGGCCTCGACGGCCGCACGGACCCCCTGGGCGTGGTCGTCGCTGCCCACCGCCAGGTGCTCGATGCCGCGGTCGTCCAGGAGCTGGTGGAGCTGGCGGTTCACGTCCGTGCGGAAGGCGGCGTTGGTCCAGTCCGGGTCCTTGCCCGTCGGGGTCGCCAGCGGGATGGCGGGGTCGAGGACGGTGGCCAGGTAGATGGCGGGGCGGGTGTGCAGGCCGGCGAGGAGCAGCAGCCGGTCCAACTCGGCCGGCGGTATGGGCTCGTCGCGGTGCCGGTGGGCCGCCAGCAGGTAGGCGATGGCGTCGTGCGGGGTGCGGTCGACGATGACGACGTCGGCCGCGAGTTCGGCTTGCAGGACGTTCGCGGCGCCGGCGGTGATGATCCACTCGGTGGAGGCGGTGGTGTGGCGGGTCATCTTCGGGAAGCCCAGGGCGGCGGCGCGCTTGGCCAGGCCGCCGGTGCGGGCGACGGTCAGACCGGTGGCGCGCAGCTCCATCTCGATGCGGCGGGCCAAGGTGGTCTTGCCGGTGTGGTGCGTTCCGGCGATGCCGATGTGCAGGGGGGTCACCATAGGGTCTGGTCCTCGTGGTCGGGCGTGGGAGCGCCTGGCATGCCGGCCGGTACGGCGACGGCGGTCAGCGCGTCCCACGTGGGGTAGTGGGCGGCGAGGTCGAGCAGGAGCAGCGCGGTGGCGTGGGCGTCGTAGCCGGCGCGGTGCCGCCGGCCCTGGACGGTGGTCAGGTCGAGGCGGGTGTGCTCGATGAGTGCGTCCAGGCCGTGTCGGGGCGCGTCGGGGTAGGTGGCGCGGGCCAGGCGCAGGGTGTCGATCACCCCGGCGGGCTTCCATTCGGGCAGGTGGCGCTTGAGGACGCCGTAGTCCACGGAGGCGTTGTGCGCGGCGATCCAGTAGTCCGTGAGATCGGTCTGGACGGCTGCGGCGATCTGCTCCCAGCGTGGCGCCTGCTCGGCGTCCTGGTTGGTGATGTGGTGGACGCGGGTGGCGAACGGGGTGATCGGGTGCGGCGGGTGGATGAGGGTGGCGCGGGCGGCTTCGGGCACCGGCCGGCCGTGCTCGACGGGGATGGCGGCGAGTTCCACCAGATCGGGTGGTGTCTGCCCGTTGCCTTCCACGTCCACGACGAGCAGGCGCGGCCAGGTGCCGAAGTCCATGCGTTCTCTCCTAGACGGCGGGCCAGCCGATGTCGGCGCGGCCGTGCCGCCGGTGGTGGTGGGGCTTGTCACGGTCGTGGACCTGGTAGCCGAAGCCGTGCTGCATGAAGTAGCGCGGCGGCTCGTTCAGGCCCGTCACGATGATGGCGCGTTCGGTGACCTCCGCGTCGCCGCTCGCGCCGAGTTCACGCGCCAGTGCTGAGGCTTCGGCCTGGTCGGGCGCGCGCCAGGCGTCGGCGCAGACCTTGAGCTGGGCGAGCGGGCAGATGTCGCACAGTTCCCGGATGCCGTAGTGGCCGTTGTAGTCGGCCTCGCCGTGGGCGTGGGCCACCGCGCAGCTGGTCTTGCGGAACAGCGGCCCCCACGGTGCTTCGGAGTCGGCGGGCCGGCGGAACGCGGTGAGGATCCGCTGCTCGGACTCCTCGGGCATGATCTTGCGCCGCGCGGTGTCCTCGTACGGCAGGGGCAGGCCGTGGTCGGCGTAGTACCCGGCGATCTCGTCGCGGAAGAACAGGCCGGTGAACACGGTGGCGTGTGCGTGCCGGGACAGCTCCAGGGCGCGCTGGATGTGCTCGTCGGAGTCGTTGAGGCCCGGCACGATCGGCCGCCAGTACAGGACCGTGCGGTAGCGCTTCGCGTGCTCGTGGAGGGTCTTGAGGCTGGCGGCGGCGATGGCGGAGTCCACGGGCTCGATGCCGGGGTGGTCGATGCCGGAGTGCGTGACCAGGACGGTCAGCTTGATGTTGCGGAAGCTGTTGAGCACCTCACAGTCCTCGGGGGTGACCCGCCAGCGGGTGATGACCAGCACGTGGTTGGTCAATCCCTGCTCGTCCAGCAGCCGCAGCACGTTGAAGGTGTGCGGCTTGACGACCGGGAGCATCGGGTCGGTGGCCCGGTTGAACAACTGGACCGGGGTGCGGTGGGGGCGGAAGTAGCGGTGGCCGGTCAGCAGGGCGACGGCCTCCTCGTCGCTCATCAGCGCGCGGGGGGTCTTCAGCTCGAAGTTGTCGAACAGGTGCCGCACGCAGTACCCGCAGTCGAGCGGGCAGCCGATGACGTGGTTCAGGGACAGCCCGGACTTGCGGTACTCGATGACCTCGGCGAGTTCCGGCTTGAGCTGCGTGATCTGCCCTTTGGTCAGCAGCGGTAACGCGCGGCGGACTCTGTCGGCGGTGCTCATGGACGGCTCTCCTTCAACTCGGGGAACACGTGCTGGTACTGGTTGGCGCCGAACCAGGTCCCGAAGTCACGGCAGGTGGCTTCGGGGTCGTCGGAGGTGTGGACCAGGTTCTCGACCAGGCGGCCGGCCGCGCGGGCCGCCTGGATGCTGTCGGTGCCCAGGTCGGCGCGGATGGTGCCGCGGTCCGCCTGGGCCGGGTCGAAGTGCCCGAGGAGGCCGCGGAGCCGCTTCGCTATGCCGTCGGGTCCGTGGGCCAGGGCCACCACAACGGGCCGGCCGACGTAGGCACTGCGCAGGCAGGCCGGCACGTCCACGTCCAGCCAGTCCCCGTCCACCAGCAGGTCCCAGTAGTGGACGAAGACCTGCCAGTCCTCCACCACGAGCTGCTGCTGGTGGACGATGTCCGCGTGGACCGCGATCCGGTCCAGGACCGGCGCCACCAGGTTGCGGCGCACACAGTCCGGCTTGAGGAGCACCACGCTCCACCGCGACCAGTCGACCCCGCCCAGCACCCCGCCGGGCACCTCGGGCCGCCGCTTCACCGGGCCACCGCAGCGGTCGGCATCCGGCTGGGCCAGCGCCGCTCCACTTGCCAGCGCGCGCCCGGCTCCAACGCGTCCAGCACAGCCTGCTCGACCGGGTCGGCCTCGCGGTGCACGATCTGCCGGTGGACCTCGAACAGCAGTAGTACCCGCTGCCAGTACGCGGGCAGGCCGAGTTCGGCAACGGACGCAGGGCTGTACTGCACCCGGTTGGTCCGCAGCAGCAACTCGTGCTCCAGCACGGTGGTGACGTGCTCCCACGCCGTGTCCATCGGCATTTGCGGGACCGTGAACCTGGGCCGTCCGTCCGGAGCGGCGTCGACCTCCGCCAGCACCCGGCCGACCCGCTCCAACGACGCGGTGCCCAGGTGCATCGACCCGACGTGACCGCGGGTCGGCGAGCTGGAAGCCGACACCGATGCACTCGCGGCTGTCATTCCCGCGAGGGGAGTTGGCGTACTGGTGGTTGTCATTGACGTGCCGCAGGACGGCGGCGTACGCCTGCTCGAAGGACGCGAAGGCAGGTGGAGCGAGCACAAGACCTCCAAGGCGAAGGGGAGATGGGCGTGGGCTTGCTCGAATCGGTCCTGCGCCTGCTGCCGTTCCGGGGCCGGCACGGCGTTTTGGCGTGGCGGTCGGCCGTGTGGTGCACGGCCCCTGACTCACCCGGCAGCCGACTTTCCGGCTGCGACGGCTGCGACCCACTGTGCCGAGCTACGCAGTTGAGGCTGGCCGAGGCGAGAGACCCGGTCGGACGCCTGCCGGAAGTGCCTAGTTCAGCGTGGGCCACGCCGGTTCTCACCTCGTTCCCGAATGGGTCTGCTGCGGCAGGAGGGCGCCATTCATCTGGGGACGAGGATCATCGGCGGCCTCCGAACCACCCCGTTCGATCAGATCCACGGAGTTCTGCGGGACCACGGCCAACCGCCGGAGCACACCGAGGGCGGCGATGAATTCGTCCGGCAGGGGCTGCCCGATGATGCGGCCGGCGGCCGACAGCAGCATCTGCACCTCCCGCTGGGGCACGCGGAACGGCAGGAGTTCCAGCGCCCGAGCCAGCGCCTCATCCAGGCGACGCGCCAGAACGGGGAGGTCCTCTTCCGCCGGAACGGCGTACTCGCCGAGGACGGCCTCCAGGTCCTCCAGCATGCCCAGGTACAGGGCCTCTGCGAGGGGCACATCCCGTAACCGGGACAGCACGACGAGCACGGTGTACGCGTCGTCGACGTGGCGGTCGGCGCGGGGGAGAGCGGGTCACGCCGACCACCTGACCGGTCCCTCGACGTGCATCGTCGGCCTCGTCGGTACGCGGGTGAACTCGGCCCACACCGACTTGCCCGTCAGCGTCGGCTCGCAGCCCCAGCCGGAGGAGAGCGCACCGATCATCAACAATCCCCGGCCGGACTCGGCCAGTTCCTCACTGACCTGCACGCTGGGGAGAGTCCGGCTGGCGTCGTGCACCGTCAACCGCACCACCTCGCCGACCTCCAGCCGGAGCACGCACCAGGGCGATTCGACGTGGCGAGGACGTTCGCCAGCAACTCGGAGCAGACGAGCAGCACGTCGTCCGCCAGGAGGTCGGCACCCCAGCGCAGGAGGAGGTTCCCGACGAAGGCACGGGCCTCCCTGGGCGCTCGGGGGTCCGAAGTGTCGAAGGGCCGACTGGCTTCTCGGGTGGAGGGCCGTACGGGACGGGTTGGACGTGGCCGCCCGCTGTCGGTCACAGGGGATCCCGAGCAGTCGCGGTCGTTCTCGTCGCACGGAAGACGCACTGCCTCACTCCTTCTGGACTCGTGGCGGCGAGCGCCGTCGGCGGCGTGTGGGGATCAGCGAAGCGCACGCGCCGAGGGGCCGACAGGGCGAAAAAGCCGTCCGTGTCGCTGTGGGCCCTGAATCGCCCCGGGTTTGATGGAGACATCGAAGACCCGGAAGGATCCGATGATGGCTGCTCCCCGTAAGTACCCCGACGAACTGCGTGAACGTGCGACGCGTATGGCGGTCGAGGCCCGCAAGGACCCGGTCGGCCGGGCCGGCGCGATCAAGCGCATCGCCGACCAGCTCGACGTGCACCCCGAGGCCCTGTGGGGATGGGTCAAGCGGGCCGAGACCGACGAGGGCATCGTGCCTGGGACCACCAGCGCCGAGGCCGCCCGGATCGCAGAGCTGGAACGGGAGGTGAAGGAACTGCGGCGGGCCAAGGCGATCCTGAAGTCCGCCTCGGCTTTCTTCGCCGCGGAGCTGGACCGCCCACTTCGCTGAAGGTCGCCTACATCGACCAGCACAAACAGGAGTTCGGCGTCCAGCCGATCTGCGACGCCCTGAAAGACACGGACGCCGCGATCGCGCCGAGCACCTACTACGCCGCCCACGCCCGGCCGGAGTCCGCCCGCACCACCCGCGACCGGGAACTGACCGAGGAGATCCGCGTGATCCACGCCGGCGACTACGGCGTCTACGGGGCCCGCAAGATCCATGCCGCCCTCCGGCGCGCGGGCCGGCCGGTGGCCCGATGCACCGTCGAGCGCCTCATGCGCGCGGCCGGCCTGCGCGGCGTGACCAGGGACAAGAGCCCGCGCACCACCCGGCCCGCCCCCGAGACCGACCGTCTCCGCGACCTGGTCAACCGGCAGTTCACCGCGGATGCCCCCAACCAGCTGTGGGTCGCCGACATCACCTACATCAAGACGCACTCCGGCTGGGTGTACGCCGCGTTCGTCATCGACGTCTTCTCCCGCATGGCCGTCGGCTGGCAGGTCGCCACCAGCCTCTACACCGAACTCGCCCTGGACGCCCTGGAGATGGGTATATGGAGACGCCGCCACACCGGCGCTGACCTGGCCGGACTGGTCCATCACTCCGATCGCGGCGTGCAATACCGGGCTGTCCGCTACACCGAGCGCCTGGACGAGGCTGACGCCGTGGCCTCGGTCGGCTCCAAGGGCGATTCATACGACAACGCCCTCGCCGAGGCATTCAACAGCCTGTTCAAGGCCGAGCTGATCCGCAACAAGGGCCCCTGGACCAGCATCAACGACGTCGAGATCGCCGTCGCCGAGTACATCGACTGGTTCAACCAGCGAAGACTCCACGGCGAGCTCGACCACGTCCCACCCACCGAGTACGAAGCCCTCCACACCCCATCACCCACGCCCCAGACCACCCCCTGAAAACCAGCTAACCGACTCTCCACAAAACCCGGGGCTTGACAGACCGCTACCCCACAGACAATTCAGCAACAGAGTCTGCATCACAGGGCGGCACGGTTCAACCTGCCGTACATGCGCTGATCAGGCAGGACGTCACCAGGGAGCACGACGCAGCACCAAGTAACGTGATCGCTCACGGTCTTGTAAAGCGTAGGTCGTCGGTTCGAATCCGACAGGGGGCTCAAGCCGTAGGACCCGTGTTGGCCTGCTGTTTCTGGTTGGCACGCTCGTCGGTTGCCGTCGCAGACCGGCTGGATTTCCTGCTCTGCGAGACCGGTGCGAGACCGGACGTCCCATAACTGATGAGGCGAGCAGAGCTCGCTGGGACGAACGGGCTGTCGTGGTGAACCGGAAAGTGTCGCGAGCCGAGCCGACGAGCCGCACCGAAGACCTGTCGGCCGGGTGGGGGACGTGGTGGCGTGCCTTGTCGGCACGCCGGCCGCAGGGGGAGAGGATCGGTCCCGGCCGGGCCGCCCCGAGCAGGCCCGACGGTACCGGAGGGCCCCATGCGGATTCTGCTTCTCGCGAGCGCGTTCAACAGCCTCACCCAGCGTGTCTTCGTGGAGCTGCGCGATCGCGGTCACAGTCTGCGCGTGCACGTGGCGGCGGGAGACGGGCCGCTGCGGGAGGCGGTGCGGGGGTACGAGCCGGAGTTGATCGTGGCACCGCTGCTGAAGGCCGTCGTTCCCAGTGACATCTGGTCGGCTCACACGTGTCTGATCGTCCACCCGGGGCCGCTCGGCGACCGCGGGCCCTCCTCTTTGGACTGGGCGACCCAGGAGGGCGCTGAGCGGTGGGGAGTGACCGTGCTCCAGGCGGATGACGTGATGGATGGCGGTGACGTCTGGGCCACCGTCGAATGCTGCGTGCCACCGGTCGCCAAAAGCGATCTGTACCGGGGCGAGGTCGCGGACGCCGCGTTGGAGGCCGTCCTGCTCGCGGTGGAGCGCGTAGCCCGCGGCACCCACACCCCACGTCCGCAACGGGATCCCGGCTGGGGCGTCCCGGACCGCACCCGGCCGTACATGGACCAGAGTGTGCGGCGCGTCGACTGGGCCACCGAGACCACAGCGACGGTGCTGCGCAAACTGCGCGCGGCCGATTCCCAGCCCGGTGTGCTGGACGAACTGCTGGGTGAGGAGTGGTTCCTGCACGGCGGCCACCCGGAGGACGAACTGCGAGGGCGACCGGGCGAACTGCTGGCCACGCGGGCCGGGGCGCTCTGCCGAGCCACGACGGACGGCGCGGTGTGGATCCCGCAGCTGCGGCGGCGCCGACGGCCGGGAGCCCCGGCGACCTTCAAGCTCCCCGCCACCCTCGCCCTCGGCGACCGGCTTCCGTCACTGCCCGACGTGCCCGCCCCGCTCCAACTCGCCGACACCCGGAGGACGTGGACGGACATCGCCTACCGTGAGGACGGGCCCGCGGGATTCCTCCGGTTCTCCTTCCCCAGCGGCGCGATGAGCACCGGCCAGTGCCGACGGCTGCTGGACGCCTATCGCTTCGCCCGCTCCCGCCCGACGTCGGTCCTGGTACTGGGGGGTCACCGCGACTTCTTCTCCAACGGCATCCACCTCGGCGTGATCGAGGCGTCCGCCGATCCGGCCCAGGAGTCCTGGGCGAACATCAACGCGATGGACGACCTGGTCGCCGCGATCCTCACCACGACCGACCGGCTCGTCGTCGCCGCGCTCGGCGGCAACGCGGCGGCCGGTGGTGCGATGCTGGCTCTGGCCGCGGACGAGGTCTGGTGCCGCGAGGGCGTGGTAATCAACCCGCACTACAGGCTGATGGGCCTGTACGGCTCGGAGTACTGGACCTACACGCTGCCCCGCCGGGTGGGGCCGGCCATGGCTCAACGCCTCACCCAGCAGGCCCTGCCGGTGAGCACGGCCACCGCCCACCGGCTGGGCCTGGTCGACCGGGTGATCACCGCCGCACCCCAGGAGTTCGGGGACGAGGTCACCCGCTACGCCCGCCTGTTCGCGGCGACGCCGGCCGTGCAGCTCCGCGTCGCGGCGAAGAAGGAGGCGCGCGGGCGCGACGAGGCGGACAAGCCGCTCGACGCCTACCGCGCCGAGGAACTCGCCCTGATGCGGCGCAACTTCTACGGACCGGACGAGCCGTACCACGCGCTGCGGTCTGCCTTCGTCCGCAAGGAACCCGCGCTCGGCACGCCACCGCAGCTGGAGGGGGTCTGCCCACGGCCGCTGTGAAGCCGGGGCCGGTGGCAGGGTGACGGCTGTGGCCGTTGCGCGCGGTTGATCCCCCTGTGAGACGGGTGAGCGGGTATCCGGCTCCGGGCCGCCGCGGCGCCATGGTCCGCGGCGGGGACCACGCGGACTGCGAGTGGCGGCACTCGCCGGGCGGCCATGACCGGACGGCGCAGCGGACCGGGCCTTTCGGTCAGCGACGTGTGCGAGCGAGCGCGGTGGAACGGCCCGTGGCGTTCTCCCGGTGCGTTCTGTCCGATGCCGCTTTCGACGGCTGCGACCCGGTCGGCGCCGTCTTCGACGACTGCGTCCTGCGCCTGACGGAGTTCGGCCGAGGCGCGTACCAGGGCGGCGACCTGCGCGGCAGTGGCCTCTCGGCCCTGCGTGGCGTCGGCGCGCCGGCCGGCGTCGTCATCGACAGCGCCCAGCAGACCCAGCTCGCCGAGGCACTGGCGGCGGAACCGGGCGTCACCTACGGCGAAGACCCCGGACGACGACCGTTGGAGACTGAGGGGGCAGGAGCTCGCACACTGTGTTCGGTGAGTACCCGGCACCGCGGGAGCGCTGCGAGGTCACAGCCCTGCGAACCACCGAGCAGGGACCGGACTACGAGCGGGACCGTCGTGCCGACGGGCGAGTGGATGCCCCTCGGCCCGGACCTGGCCGACCGGCTCCGGCCGACCGGGACCGCCCCGGAAGCGGCGCTCGTCGAGTCGGTGCGGCCGCCTCAGGCCGAACCCGATGAACTGGCCCGGATGGCAACCAGTACCTTCCGGCCGGACCACCTCCCCGGTCGAGCCTCGCCCGAGTACCTCGGGTACGTGGTGAGCGAGCCGCAGGCGCTCACCACGACCGGCGACCCCGCCTCCGGTCGGCGGAGCGGCCCGCACGTCGACCACTGGGACCGCCTGCCGGTGGCCGTCCGGCACCTCTCCCGACGCCGCCCGCGCTGCAACTGCGGCCCCGGGACGCGCTGTCTACTACTCGCCACCCCGCCCGCCCCTCTCAAGCCGCCCACCACCCGTTCGCCGTAGAAACGTGACGCGACGTCAATGATGCTGGAGGGAGTACGGATGAGCGACGTGGAGGCCGGTGGAGTGGTGGTGCTGGGGGAGGGGTTCAAGCGGGGGGCCGTGGAGGGGTACGCGGGGTTGCTGGAGCGGGGGGCGGTGCACCGGGCGGTGATGCCGTCGGGGGTGGAGGGGTGGCTGGTGGTGGGATACGAGGCGGCGCGGGAGGCGTTGACGCACCCGGGGCTGGGGAAGGACTCGTCGGCCGCGTGGGAGGCGCTCGCCGCGGCCGGGTACGAGATGCACAAGCCGGGGGTGGGGCTCGGCGGGCAGATGCTGGAGGCCGATCCGCCGGAGCACACCCGGCTGCGGCGGATCGTGTCGGGGGCGTTCACCCCGCGGCGGACCGCGGGGCTGGGGCCGCGCGTCGAACAGATCGCGGACGCGCTCGTGGACGCCCTGCCGCCGTCGGGGGAGACGGACCTCGTCGCCGCCTACACCGCGCCACTGCCCGTCACCGTCATCGCCGAACTGCTGGGCATACCGCACGCGTTCCGTGAGGACTTCCGGGTCTGGTCGGCCCGGGCGTTCGAGACCGCCGACCCCGCGCACAAGGAGGCGGTGGCCGGGCTGCACCTGCTGCTGGGCGAGGTGGTCGCCGGCAAGCGGCGGGAGCCCGGCGACGACCTGCTGTCCGCGCTGGTCACCGCGCGCGACGAGGTCGACGGCCAGCTGACGGAGGCCGAACTCGTCGGCACCGCGCTGCTGTTGGTGATCGCCGGTCACGACACCACCGTCAACCTGCTGGGCAACGCCGTAGCCGCTCTGCTGCGCCACCCCGAGCAGTTGCGGACCCTGCGCGAGCGGCCGGAGCTGGTGCCGGGCGCGGTGGAGGAGTTCCTGCGGTTCGAGACCTCCGTGGAGCTGTCGACCCTGCGGTACGCGTCGGAGGACCTGGTGCTGGCCGGCACGCACATCGAGCGCGGCGACGTGCTCGCCGTCGCGCTGGCCTCCGCGAGCCGCGACACTCCCCAGACGGACGGCAGCAGGCCCGACGGCCTCGACGTCACCCGCCCCGCCGCCCGCCACCTCTCCTTCGGCCACGGCATCCACCACTGCCTGGGCGCCCCGCTGGCCCGCCTGGAGGCGACGATCGCCCTGCGCGTCCTGCTGGAGCGCTTCACCGTCCTGGAACCGGCTGCGCCGCTCGACTCCCTGCCCTGGGTGCCCTCCGGCATGATGCGCGGCCCGCTGTCGCTGCCCGTCCGCTACGAGACCGCCGCGCGGGCCTGATCCGCGCCGGGATCCGAGCCGGGATCCGAGCCGGCGTCCGTCGAGGTGTCCGTCGAGGTGTCCGTGCCGGCCCGTGGCGACGCGGCCGGCACGGACCGAGGGCGGAGCAGGTGCCGTACACCGCCTGTACGAACGCTGGGGATATCAGGACATCGGACACAGCCGGCCCTCTCCGGACTCGCCAGTCCTCATGGCCATGATCAGAGAGGTCGCGGCCACCGTTGGCCAGTGGTCGTGAGCCTCCGGCGGGGAACGCCCCAGCACCGGGAGCGGCGGTCAACCTGCGGGCGGGCCGCCGCCGTGGCTGGGGAGGCAGTCAGGGGTGGGGCAAGCCCAGGTCCAGCCAGCACGGCGAACCGTGGACGAAGTCCGTGGTGATCATGGAACGTCCCTTCCGGATCCGGTGTTCGGGCCTGCTTCCACCGTCGCACCGACCGCCCGCCCCGCCCCCCGGAGCTCTGCCCCGGACCGCCCGCACCGCCCGGCGGCCACCCCGACCGCCCGCACCGCCCGCACCACCGCGCCGGTCCCGCCCCCAGCCGGGCTCCCGCCCCCGTCATCGGGCGGACCCGGACCCCCACCCCCCTTCCCCCGGAGGGGCGGCGGCGCGGCGTGCCGGACGCCCGTTCCGGAATGCCGTTTCCCTCTTGGCCGTTGGTGCTCCCGGCGGGGGGATCGTCCTGGTACGGTCGGCCCTTCCCGGAGCGCCACGCTCCGACGGTGCGCCCCACCGCACGCGACAACGCCAGACGACGGCGTTCCCCGGACCGGCCGGCGCGGTCTCCGCCGCGCCGCCCCTCCGTAGCCCCCGTGGCGGCGCACCCGATCACCGTGTCCGCCGCCAGGAGCCGCGCCGCAGCAGGCCGCGGCACGTGGGCCGGTCCCCGGAACCAGGACGACGAGGATCAAGGTGACGCGTATCAAAGGGCACCGGCGGCCACTCCTGCGGATGACCCGCGGGAAGCTGGCCGGTGTGGCGGGAGTGGTGGCCGTGGCCGCCACGGTCGCCGCGGTGGCACAGGCCGGCGAACTCACCGGGGGAGCGCACTCCGGCGCTCCCCCGCTCAGCGCGCCGGGCGCGCTCCAGGGCGACTTCACGGCCGCAGCCGCGGAGTTCCACGTTCCCCGGGGCGTGCTGCTGGCGGTCGCCTACCAGCAGACGCGCTGGGACACCCACGGCGGGCTGCCCTCGGCCACCGGCAACTACAACGTCATGGGCCTGACCCAGGTGACCGCCGCCGACGTGCGGCAGCCCGCAGCCGCCGGGCGTTCCGCGGAGCTGAACCTGCGCGGTGACGGCGCCGGACCCGCCGCCGGCCGTGCCTTCCACCCGTCGGCGGCGGCGCTGTCCGACGTCGACCGGGTGCGGGCCGGCGACCCGGCGCTGCACACCCTCGACGCGGCCGCCGCGCTGCTGGGCGAACCGGCCGCGCGGCTGCGCACCGACCCGCGCGACTCCGTACGCGGCGGCGCGGCGCTGCTGGCGCACTACGAACGCGCCGCGCACGGCTCGCTGCCCACCGACCCCGCGCAGTGGTACGCGGCGGTCGCCCGGTTCAGCCAGTCGCCGGACGCCGCGGGCGCCGGGCAGTTCGCCGGCCGGGTGTTCACCACCCTCCGGCAGGGCGGCACCCGGTGGACCGACGACGGCCAGCTCGTCACGCTGACCGCCGACCCGGCGGCCACCGTGCCCGGCACCGACGTCACGCACCTCGCGGCCACCTACCGCGCCCCCGCCGCGCCCGGCACCGCGACCGCCTCGGCCCGGCGGCCGGCGCAGGCGGCGCAGGCGGCCGCCACCCCGGCCCCCGAGTGCCCCAGCGGCCTGACCTGCAACTTCAAGGCGGCCGCGTACCAGCTCACCGACCCCCAGGACCCGACGAGTTACGGCAACTACGACATCGCGAACCGTCCCGACGACGGCGACGCGATCAAGTACATCGTCATCCACGACACCGAGAGCAGCTACGACTCGGCGCTCAGCGAGTTCCAGGACGCCTCGTCCTACGCCAGCGCCCACTACCTGATCCGCTCCGGCGACGGCCTGGTCACGCAGATGGTGCCCGACAAGGACATCGCCTGGCACGCCGGCAACAAGTACGTCAACATGCACTCGATCGGCATCGAGCACGAGGGCTACGCCGTCAAGGGCGCGAGCTGGTACACCACGTCGGAGTACGAGTCGTCGGCGGCGCTGGTGAAGTACCTGGCCGCCAAGTACGGCGTCCCGCTGGACCGCCAGCACGTCATCGGCCACGACGACGTACCCGGCCCCATCGACGACACCGCGTCCTACCCCTACGTCTCCGGCATGCACTGGGACCCGGGCACGTTCTGGGACTGGAACTACTACCTGTCGCTGCTCGGCGTGCCCGTCACCGGCTACGTCGCCGGATCGCCGCTGGTCAAGGGCGAACACGTCCGGCTGGCCGTGCCGTTCACCTCGGTCAACGAGCCGAAGACCACCCAGTGCCCGAGCTGCGCCGCGATTCCCGCGCAGCCGGCGAACTTCGTCTACCTGCACACCTCGCCGTCCGGCCCGCTGCTGAGCGACCCCTACGTCCACTCCTCCGGCGCGGAGGGCACCACGGTGGTCTCCGACTGGGGCGACAAGCTCGTCGCCGGTGAGGACTTCGTCGTCGCCGGGGTCTCCGGCGACTGGACGCAGGTCTGGTACGAGGGCCGGGGCGCCTGGTTCTGGAACCCGCGCGGCTCCTACACCCAGCCCGTCACCGGCGGGCCGATGAAGCTCGTCACCCCGGCCGCCGGCAAGGCCACGGTCCCGGTCTGGGGCCGCGCCTACCCGGACGCGAGCGCCTACCCCTCGACCGTCGACGCGCAGCCGGTCACCGCGCTCACCAAATACGCCATGACGGCCGGCCAGGAGTACGTCACCTCCGGCGTCCCGGAGACCGGCGACTTCTACAACACCGTCAACATCAACGGCGACGGCACCGGTGACCGCGTCCTGGTGACCGGCACCACGCAGTACTACCCGATCCGCTACAACCACCGGCTCGCCTACGTGCGGACCTCCGACGTGACCTTCGTCAACTCCACCTCCACCCCGGCGACGGCCACCCGCGCCGACCTCGTCGCCCGCGACTCCGCAGGACGGCTCTGGCAGTACCAGGGCACCGGATCGGCCACCGCGTCCGCGGCTCTGCTGTCCAAGTACGGTGTCGAGAGCGGCTTCCAGGGCTACCGCGGCATCACCCCGCTCACCCCGCTGCGCCCCAACGGCACCGGAGACCTGCTGGCCCGCGACTCCTCGGGGACGCTCTGGTACTACAAGGGCGGCGGCCACGCCTCCACCCCGTTCCCCTCGCGCGTCAAGGCCGGTACGGGCTGGGGGAGTTACGCCCTGGTCGCCGCCCCGGGCGACGTGACGGGCGACGGCCGCCCGGACGTGTTCGCCATGGACGGCAAGACCCTGTACCTGTACGTCGGCACCGGTTCCGCCACGACCCCGCTGGCCGCCCGCGTGAAGGTCGGCACCGGCTACGGTCCGTACAACGCGATGACCGGCACCGGCGACCTCACCGGTGACGGCCGGGGCGACTTCGTGGCCCGCGACTTCGCCGGCCGCCTGTACCTGTACGCCGGCACCGGCGTCGCCGCGAAGCCGCTGGCCGGCCGGGTGCGGATCGGGGACGGCTTCCAGTCCTACGACATGCTGGCCGGCCCCGGTGACCTCACCGGTGACGGGCGTCCGGACCTGGTGGCCCGCGACTCCTCCGGCACGCTCTGGGTCCTCCCCGGCACCGGCGTCGCGGCCGCTCCCTTCGGGGCACGGGAGGAGATCGGCACCGGCTGGTCGGGATACAACCTGATCTTCTGACCGATCACCCGCCGGGCCCGAACGCCGACCCCCGCACCGGGCGGCGGAACCTCCAGGGGTTCCGCCGCCCGGTCCCGTTTCACGCGGCGCCGGGTGCGGGGGCGTGCCCGGGCCGTGCCGCTCCCGCTGGGCCGTCCGGGTGACGGGTGCCCGGGCGCGGCGGTGGCCGGCGTGCGTGGCGGGGCGCGGCGTGGGCGGTGGTCAGTCCTCCCTACGTTGTTTGTCGGGATGAGCGAGCCATTCGTAGGGTTGGCTCACCCAGGGGGTCCGGGTGTGGCTTTCAGTCCTCTGCCGACGGTGGCTGCCACGGATTCGCCGCCCGGCCCCCACGACGACTCGGCTGCTCATTAGGAATTGCGGCACTGATCGCTCAGTAGGGACTCGACAGCGAGGTCGTCCGTGGTACCCGTACTCGCACGACCCGTGGAGAAGCACATGCCAGCGATCTGGGCCGGTATCGATGCCGGAAAGACCCATCACCACTGCGTGGTGATCGACGACACCGGCAAGCGACTGCTGTCCCGGCGCGTGGCGAACGACGAGACGGAGCTGCTGAGGCTCCTCGGCGACGTTCTCGACCTGGGCGACGTGGTGGCCTGGGGCATCGACCTGGCCGACGGAGGCGCCGCCCTGGCCATCGCGGTCCTGCTCAACCACGGCCAGAGCCTGCTCTACATCACCGGGCGCTCGGTCAACCGGGCCTCGGAGGGCTACCGGGGTGACGGGAAAACCGATGCCAAGGACGCCGCGATCATCGCCGACCAGGCCCGCGTCCGCCGCGACCTGACCTCCTTGAGGCCCGGCGACGAACTGGTCACCGAACTGAAGGTCCTGACCGGCCGCCGCCGTGACCTGGTCGACGACCGCACCCGGACCGTCAACCGGCTGCGCAGCCATCTGACCGGTATCTTCCCCGGCCTGGAGCGCGAACTCGATCTGGGCAACGTCGGCCCGCTGGTCCTCCTGACGGGTTACCAGACCCCGGCCGCCATCCGCCGGACCGGCGTCCGCAGGCTGGCCACCTGGCTGCGCAACCGCAAAGTCCGCGGTGCCCAACAGCTCGCGGAAGCAGCCGTTCAGGCCGCCGAGGGTCAGCACACCGCCGTTCCCGGCGAGAAGATCACCGCCGAGGTCGTGCACACACTCGCCCGGGAGGTGATGGCCCTCAACGAGAAGATCACCGAGACCGACAAGCTCATCGAGGGCCGGTTTCGCCAGCACCGGCACGCCGAAGTGATCGCCAGCATGCCCGGTATCGGACCCCTGCTGGGCGCCGAGTTCCTCGCCGCCACGGGCGGCGACATGGACGCCTTCGACAGCGCCGACCGGCTCGCCGGATTCGCCGGCGTCGCTCCCGCCGCCCGGGACTCGGGCAAGATCAGCGGCAACCTGCACCGGCCCAAACGCTACAGCCGGCGCCTCCAACGCGTCTTCTACACCTCGGCGTTGATCAGCATCCGCTGCTGCGACGAGTCCCGCCGCTTCTACGACCGCAAACGCGCCGAGGGCAAACGGCACGTCCAAGCCGTGATGGCGCTCGCCCGCCGACGGGTCAACGTCCTGTGGGCCCTCCTGCGTGACGGACGGTGCTACGAACCCATACCGCCCGTCACGTCCGCCGCTTGACATCTCCATTAGGAATCCGGGAGGCGCTCCCAGATCTCGCCCTCCTCGACCAGGGAGAAACCCGAGGTCCGCGCGATGGAGCGGGCCTGCGCCTTGCTGCGGACCGGGGCGTCGGCGTGGGTGTCGGCGGTGGTCCCCCCTCCGGTGGACGCGTGGTGCCACACCTCGTAGACGACCCGGCCTTCCGCGTCGCGCATGAGGATCATGAGGGGGGTGAACGCCTCCGGTGAATCTCCCATAAAGGGAAGATATCGCCCATCGTCCCGCCCCGCATCGCTGAGAGCTACAGCACCACCACCGACCGCAGCACCTCACCCCTGTGCATCTTCGCGAACGCCTCCTCCACCTCGTCCAGGCCGATGGTCTCCGAGACGAACGCGTCCAGGTCGAGCCGGCCCTGCCGGTAGAGGTCGATCAGCATCGGGAAGTCGCGGCTGGGCAGGCAGTCGCCGTACCAGGAGGACTTCAGGGAACCGCCCCGGCCGAAGACGTCCAGCAGCGGCAGCTCCAGCGTCATCTCCGGCGTCGGCACGCCCACCAGCACCACGGTGCCGGCCAGGTCGCGGGCGTAGAACGCCTGCCGGTAGGTCTCCGGCCGGCCCACCGCCTCGATCACCACGTCCGCGCCGTTGCCGCCGGTCAGCTCGCGGATGGCCTCCACCGGGTCGGTGGAACGCGAGTTGACGGTGTGGGTGGCGCCCAGGCGCTGGGCGGTCGCGAGCTTCGCGTCGTCGATGTCGACGGCGATGATCCGGGCCGCGCCGGCCAGCCGGGAGCCCATGACCGCCGCGTTGCCCACGCCGCCGCAGCCGATGACGGCCACCGAGTCGCCGCGCCCGACGTTGCCGGTGTTGACCGCCGCGCCCAGGCCCGCCATCACGCCGCAGCCCAGCAGGCCGGCGGCGGCCGGGGAGGCCGCCGGGTCGACCTTGGTGCACTGCCCGGCGGCGACCAGCGTCTTGTCGGCGAAGGCGCCGATGCCCAGGGCCGGCGACAGCTCGGTGCCGTCCTCCAGGGTCATCTTCTGCTTCGCGTTGTGGGTGGTGAAGCAGTACCAGGGGCGGCCGCGCAGACAGGCCCGGCACTGGCCGCACACCGCGCGCCAGTTGAGGACGACGAAGTCGCCCGGCGCGACCTCCGTGACGCCCTCGCCGACCGACTCCACGACGCCGGCCGCCTCGTGGCCCAGCAGGAACGGGTAGTCGTCGCTGATGCCGCCCTCCCGGTAGTGCAGGTCGGTGTGGCACACGCCGCACGCCTGGACCTTCACCACCGCCTCGCCCGGCCCGGGATCCGGCACCACGATGGTCTCGATCCGTACCGGCTCACCCTTGCCGGCCGCCACCACTCCGCGGACCCGCTGTGCCATGGGACACCTCTTCCCGATCTTCGGTCGTCGTGCGATCAGGTTCCCAGGTACCGGCCCCCCGCGACAGCGACCACCTCGATTCTGTGGACGACTCCCCGCCTGTGGACAACGTCGTCCACCCCGGGAGTGACGTCCCCGCGGCCCGGCGACGCCCCCGACCGCCCCCGCCCCCTGCCCGCCGCGCCCCGACCGTCCCGCCCAGGGCCGCGCCCCGACCGTCCCGCCAGGGCCGTGCCCCGACGACCGTCCCGCCAGGCCGTGCCCCCGCGGGCGCCGCACCCCGTCCCGCGCGACCCCGCCCCGGCTCAATGTCCCGCTGCCACCTTCACCAGCACGATCAGCCCGCCGACCAGCAGGTCCGCCGTGCCGGCCAGGACCGCGGCCGGCGGTCCCGCGCCGATGCGCAGGCCGCCGAGGACGCCCCAGGCGAAGAGTCCGGCCAGTTCGACCAGGACCGCGCAGAGCAGGGCGGTGCCGAGCCCCAGCGCGCCCAGCCCGGCCACGGCGGTGAAGGTCAGCGGGACGACCGCGCTGAGCAGCAGCGCGGAGCTGGTGTAGAGCATCCGCCGCAGGTCGCGGCCCCGGGCGATGCGGTGGTTGACCACCCGGTGCGCCTGCTGGTCGGCGACCAGGGTGGCCAGCCACAGGCCGAGCGCGGTCAGTGCGACCGTCCAGGCCGCCTCCGGCGCGGTCACGGTGTCGTCGTCGGTGAGGGTGACCACCACCGCGATCATCGTGATGACCGCGTAGATCCGCTCCCGCAGCCGGGTGGCCCGCGCCTGGTCGTCCCGCGGTGCCGCGGTGTCGTCGCCGGTCATCCGGCGAAGCTCACCGACTCCAGCGCCATCGGGGTGGCCCGGCCCTCGATCATGGCGCCCAGGCCGCGCACCGCGCAGGAACCGGGGTGGTCGGAGACGGTCACCGGCATCCCGGTGCCCTCCCGCAGCAACGCGTCCAGCCCCGGCAGCCGGGCGCTGCCGCCGGCCAGCATGATGCCGCGGTCGGCCAGGTCGGCGACCAGGTCGGGCGGGCAGCGCCGCAGCACCGCGCGGATCCCGTCGAGGACGTTCTCCAGCGTCGGTCGCAGCGCCTCGCGCACGTCGTCGGTGCCGACCCGGACGGAGCGGGCGCCGGCGCTGGCGGCGTCCATGCCGTGCACGGTGACGTGCCCGGGGCCGCCGGCGGTGTCGGCCAGCAGCGCGTGCAGGGAGCGCACCGACCGGCCGGGCAGCAGGATCTCGTGCTGGTTGCGCAGGTGCTGGAGGACCGCGCGGTCGATGACCTCGCCGCCGACGTGGATGGTCTCGGCGGACACCACGGAGCCCAGGGACAGCACCGCGACCTGCGTGGTGGTGGCGCCGCACACCAGGATCATGGTCGCCTCGGGGTACTCCACCGGCAGGCCGCAGCCGACGGCGGCCGCGATCAGGGTGTCGACGAGCTCGACCCGGCGGGCGCCCAGGCCGGAGAGCGTCTCGATGGCCGCGCGCTGCGTCATCGGCTCGCTGCCGCACGGCACGCACATCGCGGCGCGCAGCATCGGTTTGCGGCGCCACGCGCGGCTGAGCCGGTCGCCCAGCAGATGCCGCAGCATCCGCTGCGCCATCTCGACGTCCACCACGGCGCCGCCGGAGATCGGCCGGACCACCCGGATGTGGTGCGGGGTGCGGCCCGTCATCCGTTCGGCGGTGTCGCCGACGGCCACCAGCGAGCCGGTGTTGATGTCGACCGCGGCGACGCTGGGTTCGTCGACGACCAGGCCGGCGTCCTTGAGGTACACGCGGGTGCGGGAGGCGCCCAGGTCGACGGCGGCGGTGCAGCGGCGGAGCTGTTCGAGGCTGGCTGTCGCGGTCATCAGCGGTCCGTCCCATCCTGGCCTACTGTCGGACGATATGTCATACATAGTGCTCATGGACGCTCCTGACCGTCCCTCCGACCCGCCGCCCGGGCGCCGGCCGAGCCACCCGGGTGGCCCCCGCGGCCGGGGTCCGCGTGGCCGGGGTCCGCGCAGTGGTGGCCGCCGTGCCGCCTGGCCCGCGACGCTGCTGCTGCTCACCGCCTGCCTGAACGGCTGCGGCGGCCGTGGCGCACCGGTGTCGTTCGCCGGGCCGGCGCGCGCGGGCGCGGGTACCCGTGCGGCGACGGGACGGCCGGGGCTCGCGGTGCTGCCGTCCGGGCCGCCGGTGCGCTGGCGGGAGGAACGGGAGTCGGTGGGCGGCACCCGGGTCGCGGTCACCGAGTTCCACGGGCCCGCCTCCGGGTTCACCGGCAAGGTGTGGGCCTGGGCGCCGCCGCGGTACTTCACGGCGGCCGGCGCCGGCCAGGGCTTCCCGGTGCTCGTCGCCCTGCCGGGCGGCATCGGCTGGCCCACCAACTACTGGTACGGCGCCGACCTGCGGCTGCCGGAGGACATCGCAGCCTGGAGCGCGCGGGGGCGTTCGCTGCCGTTCGTCCTGGTGATGCCGGTGATCAACCCCGACGAGCAGTACCACGACTGCTCCGACATCCCCGGCTCTCAGCGCATGGGCACCTGGTTGACGCGGGACGTGCCCGACCTGGTGCGGCGCACCTTCCGCACCCTGCGCACCCGGGACGGATGGGCGTTCATGGGCTCCTCCTCCGGCGGCTTCTGCGCGCTGAAGGCGGTGCTGAAGCACCCGGAGGCGTTCAAGGCCGCCATCCCCTCCGGCCCGGACCTCGCGCCCGACTCACCGCTGTGGCACGGTGACGCCGCCGCCATGCGCGCCGACGACCCGCGCGAACTCGCCCGCGCCCTGACCGCGCGGCACGGCCCGGACGTCTACCTCGGCTTCCAGGCCGGCAGCGCCGAGAGCGCCGTCCTCGCCCAGGTGCGCGCCTTCATCGCCGCCCACGGCCGCGGTCCCGTCCGTACCCGCCTCCAGGTGGTGCCCGGCGGCGGCCACAACGCCCGTACGTACACGCGCGGGATGGCGGACGGCACCATCGCGTGGATCAGCGCCCACATGCGCGGCCCCAGCCGGTGACGGCCGACATCACGCGTGACGTATACGGCGGCCGGGTGTTCGTGACGTGTACGTGCGCCGTTCTCCCGGCGGGTCAGTCCTTGGAGGGGCTGGGGGAGGCGGAGGCGCGGGCGGCGACCTGCTGGGCGTACGTCTTGGTGTAGTCCGGCACCAGGGCCTCGATCCGCGTCACGTAGTTGCGGGTCTCGGCGATGTCGGGGATGCCGCCCGCCCGGATCACCGCGGTGGGACCGGCGTTGTAGGCGGCCAGCGCGAGTTCGGTCGGGTTGCCGGGAACGCCGTGCACCTGGTGGAACAGGGCGCACAGGTAGGCCGCCTGGGAGGGGATGGCGTCCTTGGGGTTCCACACGTCGGCCACGTGGTCGCCCGAGTGGTCGCGCCCCCACTCCTGCCACGTCGAGGGGTAGAACTGCGCTATCCCCTGCGCCGCACCGGAGTTGGCCTGCGGGTTCCAGTGGCTCTCGGCGTCCAGCTGCGCGGCCAGCAGCGGGACGCTGACCTGCGGGCAGGTGCGGGCTGCCGATTCGACCGTGGTCAGGTACTCGTCCGGAACGGCCGGCAGCGGCGGCGGGCGGTTGAGCCACGCAAGCCACAGGTGCAGCCCGACGGCGGCCCCGGCGATCAGGGCCGCGAGGGCTATCAGGCACCCGATCAGGCAGCCGCGGCGCCGGGGGCGGTCGCCGCGCCCGGTCTTCTTGTCCATGTACGTCCTGAGTCGCCGGGGGCGGGGCCGCGACGGTCCCGCGCGTGTGGGGGGTGGGGAGGGGCGCCGGTCAGTCCAGCCGGGGGAAGCGTGCCAGCAGGTTCCACACGACCGGGTTGTCGCCCAGGCCGTCGTGCATGTCTACCAGGTCCGCCACCACGTCGTGCAGGAAGTCACGGGCCTCCGAGCGCAGCGCGGTGAAGGGCGGCGAGAGCACCGGTCCGTCCGGCGCCCAGTCGGCGGCGACGTCCACCCAGCCGAACCGGCGGGCGAAGCGCAGCCGGTCGGTGGACTGCGTGAAGTCCAGCTCCGCGTACTGGGGCCGGGCGGCCCGGCCGCCCAGCGGGTCGCGGTCCAGCATCTCCACCACGTCGCACAGCGCCCAGGCGAAGTCGAGGACCGGCACCCAGCCCCAGGAGGTCGCCAGGTCCCGCTCGTCCTCGGCCAGGTACACGTCACCGCAGAACAGGTCGTGCCGCAGCGTGCGGACGTCCGCCGTGCGGTAGTCCGTCTGCGGCGGGTCGGGAAAACGGCGGGAGAGGGCGTACCCCAGGTCGATCACCCGGGGAATCGTAGGGGACGTGTCCGCACCGCCCGGCGGCCGGAGGGCACCGGGACGGCGAACGTCCGGCGGGCACGGCCCCAGGGACCGTCGCCCGGACGGGCCGGCGGCCGGCCGGACGGCGCCCGCGCGGGGCGCCGTCCGCGAGGTCACTGCCGGTGGCCGCAGCCGGGGCAGAAGGCGGCGCCGTCCGGCAACTGGTTGCCGCAGCCGGCACAGTGGGTGCGGGCGCCCAGCTGGTGGCCGCAGGTGGCGCAGAACTGGCCGCCGTGCGACTCGGTCCGGCACTGCGGGCAGACCAGCTGCACGGGCGCGTTGACGTCCACGCCGCCGCCCTGGGACTGCCCGGCGGCGTAACCGCGGTCGGAGACGGCGTCGTTGAGACCGCGCTGCCGGGCGACGGCCATCTCGGCCGCGGTGTCGGGCACGCAGTGCAGGCACAGGCCCTGTGCGGCGTTCCAGCAGCGGGCGCAGACGTGCCAGGTGCAGCGCGGGCAGCGGTTGAAGTGGTTCTCCGCGGCGGTGACCGCCCGTCTCAGCGAGGCGTCCTTGGCGTTGCCCCAGCCGGCGCCTGCCAGTCCGTCGGCCGCGGAGGACAGGTCGCCGCCGATGCGGCTCAGCATGCCGGAGGCGGCGCTGGCGCCGCGCTGGAGCCAGCCGGCCATCCGCGCGCCGGTGTAACCCTCGAACGGGGACCGCCAGTTGTCACTGCACCGCTGGCAGGAGAACTCGAACTGGAACCCCGCTTTTGTGCCGTAGCTCTCGCTCAGGTCCCGGTAGTTGTTGCTGAAGTGGATTTCCGAGCTCATCCGTCCCCCTTCGGGCCGCGTTCCCCGCCGGCCACGCACAGAGCGCCGGCTTGACGTCCCTGTTCACGTCAGCTGACGTATGACCGGTTCCCTCGGCGGGAGTGTGCCACACCCCGGGGGTACGGCAGCGGCCCGGTGGACGTGCCCCGGCACCCCCGGCCGGCGAGGCGCACGGCGGACCGCCGGCCGGGGACGCGCGGGGGCGGCGGTCACACGTTGACGCCGAAGTCCTGGGCGATGCCCACCAGGCCGGACGCGTAGCCCTGGCCGACGGCGCGGAACTTCCACTCGGCGCCGTTGCGGTAGAGCTCGCCGAAGACCATGGCGGTCTCGGTGGCGGCGTCCTCGCTCAGGTCGTAGCGGGCGATCTCGGTGCCGCCGGACTGGTTGATGATGCGGATGAACGCGTTGCGCACCTGCCCGAAGTTCTGGTTGCGGTTGTCCGCGTCGTAGATCGACACCGGGAAGACGATCTTCTCCACGTCGGCGGGCAGCCCGGCCAGGTTGACCTTGATCTGCTCGTCGTCGCCCTCACCGGCGCCGGTGACGTTGTCACCGGTGTGCACGATCGTGCCGTCGGGGGTGGAACGGTTGTTGAAGAAGACGAAGTGCGCGTCGGAGTAGACGCGGCCGGCGTTGTTGACGGCGATCGCGCTGGCGTCCAGGTCGAAGTCGCTGCCGGTGGTGGTGCGGACGTCCCAGCCGAGGCCGACGGTGACGGCACCGAGGCCCGGGGCCTCCTTCGTGAGCGAGACGTTGCCGCCCTTGGACAGGCTTACAGGCATGTGTGTGAATCCCCTCTGACCATCGGTGTGCGTGTGCGTCGCACGGTGCGTCCGTCCCCGCCGGGACGGTGACCTGATCCATTCTGGACAACGCGGACGGAGCGGTGTGCGGTTCCAGGGATACAGGGTTGTCCTCCGGGGTGACAGGGGGCATCCAAATGCCGGTGACAGCGGCGGCCGGACGCGGGACCATGGGGGCATGCCTGCCAGCCTGCTCGTCCGCGGCTCGGTCCCTCTCCCGGAGGCCGAGCTCATGTGGCGTTTCTCGCGTTCCTCCGGGCCGGGCGGCCAGCACGTCAACACCAGCGACACCCAGGTGGAACTGCGCTTCGACCTCGCCGCGACCCGCGCGCTGCCCCCCGTCTGGCGCGAACGCGCGCTGGAACGGCTGGCCGGCCGCCTCGTCGACGGCGTCCTCGTCGTGCGGGCCAGCGACTTCCGCTCCCAGTGGCGCAACCGCGAGGCCGCCGCCGAACGCCTCGTCGCCCTCCTCTCCTCCGCCACCGCCCCGCCCCCCAAACCCCGCCGCCCCACCAAGATCCCCCGCGGCCTCAACGAACGCCGCCTCCGCGACAAGAAGGCCCGCTCCGACACCAAACGCTCCCGCACCCCCAAGAACTGGGACTGACCCCCGCATCCCCCACCCACCCCCGAACCGGCGGGGAATCCCGCGACCCCGGCCACCCCGCCCATCCCGGCCCCCGAAGGGGCGCGGGGAACTGCGCGCCCAGCCGAACCGGCGGGGAACCCGGCGACGGTGAGCGTCCCGCCCACCCCGGCCCCGGCGGCAGCCGAACCGGCGTGGATCCCGGCGACGGTGAGCGTCCCGCCCACCCCGGCCCCGGCGGCAGCCGAACCGGCGTGGATCCCGGCGACGGTGAGCGTCCCGCCCACCCCGGCCCCCGAAGGGGCGCGGGGAACTGCGCGCCCAGCCGAACCGGCGGGGAACCCGGCGACGGTGAGCGTCCCGCCCACCCCGGCCCCGGCGGCAGCCGAACCGGCGGGGAAACCCGGCAACGGTGAGCGGCCCCGCCCATCCCAGGCCCGGCGGCAGCCGAACCGGCGTGGATCCCGGGAACGGTGAGCGTCCCGCCCATCCCGGCCCCCGAAGGGGCGCGGGGAACTGCGCGCCCAGCCGAACCGGCGTGGATCCCGGCAACGGTGAGCGCCCCGCCCATCCCAGGCCCGGCGGCAGCCGAACCGGCGGGGAAACCCGGCAACGGTGAGCGCCCCGCCCATCCCAGGCCCGGCGGCAGCCGAACCGGCGTGGATCCCGGCGACGGTGAGCGCCCCGCCCATCCCAGGCCCGGCGGCAGCCGAGACGTGGCGAGACCCCGCACCAACCTCAGCGGAGCGTCTCGTACCGGCCGGCGAAGTGCAGCAGCGGCGTCCCCCCGGGCGACGGCACCCGCGCGGTGAGAACGTGCGCCAGCACCAGCACGTGGTCGCCGGCCGGCACGCGGCGGTCCGTGCGGCATTCGACCGTGGCGAGGGCGCCGGTGACCAGGGGGGCGCCGGTGGCCGTGCCGCGTTCGTGGGGGAGCTCGGCGAACAGCAGGTGGTCGCTGACGCGTTGGCGCATCGAGAAGCGGCCGGCGGTCTGCCGCTGGGTGTCGGCCAGCACCGAGACCGCCCACAGCGGCTGACGTTCCAGCACGTCGTCCATCCGGGAGCCGGCGCGCACGCTGACCAGCACCATCGGCGGATCCAGGGACACCGACACCAGGGCGGTGGCGGTCATACCGGCGTACTGGCCGGCCGCGCCCTCCTCGGGGTCGAAGGCGGCGACCAGCGCCACGCCCCCGGCCAGCCGGGACATCGCCGCGCGGAACTCACCTTCGCCGGCGAGCCCGGGTGCCCCGCCCGCCGCGTCCGATCCGCCCGCCGTCCCGCCCGCGGGGTCCGCCGGATCCGGCCCGCCCGCCAGGTCCGACCCCTGCGACGGTTCGACGGGCCCGCCCGCCCCGCTCGCAGGGGCCGGCCCGTCCGCCCGGTCCGAGCCGGGGAGGGGGGCCGCTGTCCGCCGGGGGCCGCCGAGGGCCCGGTCGTCCGTCACGTCCGCCAACGCTAATCACCCGCGGCCTCCGGCGCATCGGCCGCCGGTCCCCGGTCCGCGGACCGGGGACGATCGGGCCCCCGCCCGGCCTCCCGGCGGGCCCGGGGCATGCCGTACGCTCCCGGAACGCCGCCGCTGGATCCGGACGCCCAGAAGCTTTCCGTATGAAACCACTCTGCGTGTTCGGCCCGCCGCAGTCCGCTGTGACCTCGATCACAAGGCAGGGTAAATGTTGACCCTGTGTACCGGACGGGCTGCTCCCTGTGATTCAGTGGCGTAGGAAAGCCGGACGACAGGACCAACGCGACGCCAGCGTCGAACCGCCAGGACGCGCCGGGGGGTGACATGGACACCGAGTCGGAGCCGTACGTGCGTCTCGCCACGCTGCGGGCGCTCCACCAGGTGATGGCGGACCTCAACACCGCGCGCAGCCTCGCCGACACCCTCCAGGCCGTCGTCGACGGCATCGTCGGCGGCCTGGGCTACGAGCTGGCCGCGGTCAACCTGGTGCGCCCCGAGGGTGACCTGATCGTGGCCGCGGTGGCCGGTGATCCCGAGGCCGAGTCGCTGATGGCCGGCCGGGTCGGCTCGCGGGCCACCTGGGAGCGCTGGCTGTCGATGGCCCACCGCTGGGGCTCGCTGCGCTTCATCCCGTTCGAGCAGGGCTGGATGCTGGAGAACGACGACGTCCCCCAGTGGCGCCCCGGGGGACCGCCGCCGCAGTACGAGGACGAGTGGCACCCCGACGACCGGCTGTTCGCGCCGATGTACGCGGCGCCCTCCGGCGGCCGGGAGCTGGTCGGCGTCATATCCGTCGACCGCCCGCGCAACGGCCGGCGGCCCGGCGCCTGGGCCCGCGAGGCGCTGTCGATGTACTCCTTCCAGGCCGGCATAGCCATCAGCAACGCCCGGCTGCGCGCCAACATGCAGCGCGCGCTGGTGCGGCTGGAGCGCGAGCAGCAGGCACTGCGGGCCAGCGAGGAATCCTTCCGTCAGGCGTTCGAATACGCGCCGAGCGGCATGGCGGTGGCCGAGATGGGCAGCGGCGACGCCAAACTCGTGCGGGTCAACGAGGCGCTGTGCCGGCTGCTGGGCCGGCCCTCCTCGGTACTGGGCCGCTACTCCTTCGCCGACCTCGTCCACCCCGACGACGGCGAGCGGCTGCGGCGGGCCTCTGCGCCCGGCGGCCGGGCGGAACTGCGGCTGGCCCGGCGCGACGGCAGCTACCTGTGGGTGTCGCTGCGCAACGCGGTGGTCGCCGACACCTCCGCCGGGCCGAAGTTCCTGCTCACCCACGTCGAGGACATAGAGGAACGCAAACGCCACGAGCTGGCCCTCGCCCACCGCGCCAGCCACGACCAGCTCACCGGCCTGGCCAACGGCGCGGAACTGCGCTCCCGGCTCGGCGCCCGGCTGTGCGGGGCGCCCTTCGACTCCCGCGAGCCGTACGCGCCGGACGGCCGGCTCGGCGACAGCTCCGAGTTCGGCTACGACTTCCCCGCCCCGGTGGCCGTCTACGACCCGCACGTGCACGCCGTCGACCCGGTGACCGGCGGCGGCAAGGGCCTGGCAGTGCTCTTCTGCGACCTGGACGGCTTCAAGTCCATCAACGACCGCTTCGGCCACCACACCGGCGACGCCGTGCTGGTGGAGGTCGCGCGCCGGCTGACCGGCATGGTGCGCGACGGGGACACCGTGGCGCGGCTGGGCGGTGACGAGTTCGTGGTGCTGGCCGACGGCCTCGACCCGGAGGGCGCGCGGGACCTGGCGGTACGGCTGCGCAACGGCATCATCCCGCCGATCCGCGTGAACGGCCGCGCCGTGCGGGTCGGCGCCAGCTTCGGCATCGGCTGGGCGGGCTGCGGGATGACCGTCGAGGAGATCCTGCACAGTGCCGACCAGCGCATGTACGACGAGAAGCGGCGCGGCAAGCAGCACCGCCGGGCCGGCTGACCGCGCCGCCGCACGTGCGGGAACGCCGGCCCTCCTTCACCGATCGCGGGCCGCTCAAACGCACGTGTTCACCGGATCGGGGTAGGCTCGCGCGGGTCCAGTCGTGTCCGGCACTCCGAACGCCGGATCCCAGTGGGGGAGTGAAGAGCGGATGACCGCCGGTAACAACGGCACGCCCGAGAACGGGGAGGACGACCCCTTCGGGTACCTGTACCGAGGCGACGGCGAGCAGGCGCCCGCCACCACCGACCGTCCCGGTGTCCCGCGCACGTCGTACAACCAGGTCAGCAGAGTCGGCGAACGCCGCAGCGCCCCCCAGCAGCCGGGATACGGCTACCCCCAGCAGCCGCAGCAGACCTACGGCGGCCAGGGCCAGGGCCAGCAGCAGCAGACCTACGGCGGTCAGCAGCCCTACGGTCAGCAGCAGCAGCCGTACGGCCAGCAGCAGCCCCAGCAGCAGCCCCAGCCCCAGCAGCAGCCGGCGGGCGGCCGGACCGGCGGGCCCGAGCAGCCGCGCGGCGGCCGGGCGGCCGAACGCGCCGCGGCCGGCGGCTCCGGCCGGGGCAAGGGCCTGATGATCGCCGCCGTCGCGGCGGTCGTCGTGGTGGCCACCGGCATCGGCATCGCCGTCTCCCTGGGCAACGACCACCAGCACGGCAAGAAGACCGCCGACCAGGGGACCCAGCCCGCGGACAGCTCCGCCCCCACCGGCAGCGCCTCGGCCAGCGCCGACCCCAACGCGAACCTCCCCAAGCAGTTCGCGGCCTCCCTGACCCTGGGCGGCAAGGCGGCCGTCGCCGCCACCGACCAGGGCGCGCAGGGCCCCAACGGCAGCTACGTCGCGATGCCCAACCCGGGTGACTCGGTGACCTGGAACGTCACGGTGCCCACCGCCGGCACCTACCGCCTCTACATCGGCTACGGCAACGCCGGGCAGCCCGCCAGCGCCACCCTGACCGTCAACGGCACAGCCCAGGACCGCCCGGTCAACCTGGACAACTTCGCCCACGCCACCGACCCGGCCCACGCCTGGACGCAGACCTGGCAGCTGGTGCAGGTCAAACAGGGCGCCAACAGCATCGTGCTCACCTGCGGCCAGGGCAACCAGTGCGCCTTCGACCTCGACCGGGTCTGGCTGCACACCAACTCCTGACCGCCCGCCCGGCCACCCGCGGTCAGGCGGACGCCCGTTCGTCCACCGTGACCCGTGGCAGCAGGGCCTCGTAGGTGTCCCGGTCGAACTCCCCGGCCACCGGCGCCAGGACGGTGGCCGCCGAGACCGCCACGGCCCGCGCCAGCCGCTGCGGCCACGGCAGGCCCTCCGCGCGGGCGGTCAGCAGCCCGGCCACCGCGGAGTCCCCGGCACCCACCGGGTTGCCCGCCAGCCGCTCCGGCGGCACCGCCCGCCACCTGCCGTCCGCGGTGACCGCCAGCAGACCGCCCGCCCCCACCGACGCCACCACCGCCCTCGCCCCGCGCCGCCGCGCCAGCCCGGCCGCCCGCGACGGATCCGTCAGCCCGGTCAGGCGCTCCAGCTCCTCGGCGTTCGGCTTGACCAGGTCCGGACGGGCCGCGATGCCCCGGCGCAGCGGCTCCCCGCTGGTGTCCAGCACCACGTACGCGCCGGCCGTGCGGGCGGCCCGCACCAGGTCGGCGTACGCCCCGACCGGCACCCCCGGCGGCAGGCTCCCGCACAGCGCCACCGCGTCCGCCCCCGGCAGCAGCTCGGCGAAGGCCCGCAGGAACGCCGGCCACTCCGCCGGCGAGACCTGCGGCCCCGGCTCGTTGAGGACGGTGGCGTCACCGGTGGACCCGTCGACCACGCAGGTCGTGCGCCGCGACTCGCCGGCCACCTCCACCAGCGCGTCCCGCACCCCCGGCGCCCACCGCGCCAGCGCCGTCCGCAGCGCCGCGCCGGTGCGCCCGCCGGCCAGCCCGGTGACCGTCACCGGCTGCCCGAACGCCGCCGCCACCCGCGCCACGTTGACGCCCTTGCCGCCCGGCCGCTCCGCCACGTCCGAGATCCGGTGCGTGGCGTGCGGCACCAGGCGCGGGACGCGGTAGGTGACGTCGAGGGCGGCGTTGAGGGTGACGGTCAGCAGGAAGCCGTTCACAGCGCCATCCTTCGTCACAGCGAGGCCGGCCGCACCACCCACTCGCCCTTCCGCATGACGCCGACCAGGGCGAACGCCGCGTCCAGCACCACCAGGTCGGCGTCCTTGCCGGGCTCCAGGGTGCCCACCCGGTCGGCCACGCCCAGCAGCCGCGCCGGGTTGGCCGACAGCGCGCGCACCGCGTCCGGCACCGGGACGCCGTCGACGGTGACCGCCCGCCGGAACGCCACGTCGAGGGTGAGGGTCGAGCCGGCGATCGAACCGTTGGAGACCAGCCGGGCCACGCCGTCGCACACCTCGACCTCCATCGACCCCAGCGGGTAGCGGCCGTCACCCATGCCGGCCGCGCCCATCGCGTCGGTGACGAACGCCACCCGGTCCGGCCCGGCCGCCCGGTGCGCCAGCCCCAGCGACGCCCGGTGCAGGTGGGTGCCGTCGTTGATCAGCTCGACGGTGACCCGCTCGTCCTCCAGCAGCGCCACGACCGGGCCCGGGGTGCGGTGGCCGATGGCCGGCATGGCGTTGAACAGATGCGTGGCGACCGTGGCACCGGCGTCGACGGCCAGCCGGGTGGAGTCGTAGTCGCCGTCGGTGTGCCCGATCGCCGCCACCACACCGGAGTCGGCCAGCAGCCGCACCGAGTCCAGGCCGCCCGGCAGCTCCGGCGCCAGCGTCATCATGCGGGCCGCGCCGCGCGCCGCCTCCAGCAGTTTCCGCACGTCGGAGGGGTGCGGGTCGCGCAGCAGCGTCGGACGGTGGGCGCCGCAGCGGTGCGGGGAGATGAACGGGCCCTCGAAGTGCACGCCGGCCAGGTCGCCCTGCTCGGTCAGCTCGGAGAGCACCGCGGCCTGCCGGGCGAGGTCGTCGAGGTCGCCGGTGACCGTGGAGGCCACCATGGTGGTCGTGCCGTGCGCCCGGTGCGCCGCGATCGCCGTCAGCGCCTCCGCCGGGTCACCCGCCGAGAACGACCCCCCGCCGCCGCCGTGCACGTGCATGTCGACGAAGCCCGGCACGATCCAGTGGCCCGTCAGCTCGGTGGTGACCGCCTCCGCCGCGCCGGCCGCCGCGATCCGGCCGCCCTCCACCGCCAGGGGCTCCCGCGAGACCCCGGACGGCAGGACGACCCGCGCCCCGCCGAACACCTCGCGCCGCGTGCTGCTGTGAGCGGCCATCAGCCGGACACCTCCATGTCGTCGTCAACGGTCAGGTCCTCGCGCCCCGCCCCCAGCCGGTCCCACGCCAGCAGGCCCGCGCCCAGGCAGCCCGCCGCGTCGCCCAGCGCGGCCGGTACCAGCTCCGGCATCCGCTGGAACGTCAGCCGTGCCGCCACCGCGTCCCGCAGCGGGCCCAGCAGGGTCTCGCCCGCCTCCGCCAGACCGCCGCCGACGATCACCGCGCCGGGGTCCAGCAGGGTCAGGCCGGTCACCAGCCCGTCGGCCAGCGCCTCCACCGCGGCCGTCCACACCGCGCGGGCCGCCGGATCGCCGGCCCGTACCGCCAGCGCGCAGTCCGCCGCGGTGGCCAGCGGATCGCCGCACGACGCGGCCCACGCACGGGTGACCGCCGCGGCCGAGGCCACCGTCTCCAGGCAGCCGAGCCGCCCGCAGCCGCACCGCTCGCCGCCCGGGCGCACCACGATGTGCCCGATCTCGCCGGCCCCCCCGTGCGCGCCCGCCTCGATCCGGCCGTCCAGCCCGATGGCCGCCGCGATGCCGGTGCCCAGCGCCACGAACAGGAACCGGTCCCTGCCCACCCCGGCGCCCAGCCGGCCCTCCGCCAGGCCGCCGCACCGCAGGTCGTGCCCGACGGCGGCCGGCATCCCGGCCAGCCGCTCGGTCAGCCGCTCCCGCAGCGGGACGTCCCGCCAGCCGAGGTTCGCCGACCAGACCGCGATCCCGCCGGCCTCGTCCACCACGCCGGGCACCGCCACCCCCGCGGCCACGGCCGGCCCGCCGTACTCCCGCACGCCCCGTTCCCGCAGGTCGGCGGCGAACTCCAGCACCGAGGCCACGACGGCCTCGGGCCCCCGTTCCCGTGCGGTCGGACGGCGTTCCTGGCACAGCGCAACCCCGCGGCGGTCCAGCAGGGCCGCCTTCATCCCGGTGCCGCCGACGTCCAGCGCGATGACGTGTCTCACGTGGTCCAGTCTGGGGGCACGCGTACGGACAGGTCTAGTCCACCTGACGGACTCCGCCGGGTTTTCCCCACGGCCTTCACGTCACCGGCGGTGCCGCGAGCGCCCCGGGGGAACCGCCGCTGGTCGCCGTCGCACCCCCCGGGTAACGTCTCGCCCCGTGGAGGATCCCGCACAGCCCGACCCCGAGAACGACGGCCCCGGCACGCCCGACGCCGCCGCCTCCGCCCTGCCCCCGGGCCTCAGCGAACGCGACGTCGCCGTCCTCGACCTCGAAGCCCGCCAGTGGCCCTCCCCCGGCGTCAAGGAACGCGCCATCCGCGAACGCCTCGGCATCTCCCCCATCCAGTACTACCAACAGCTCAACGCCCTCCTCGACGACCCCCGAGCCCTCTCCCACGCCCCCACCACCATCAACCGCCTCCGCCACACCCGGACCACCCGCCGGACCCAGTCCCCGTAGCACCGCGTCCCGAAGCGGCGCGGAGAACGGCACGAGCGACCGAGGCGAACGTGCGCCCGGCAGCGCTGAGCGACCAGGACGCCGCGACGCCGTTACGCTCGCCCCATGCCCACCCCCACCACCCCCGCCGGCCGCACCGCCCTCACCACGATTCTCGCCGACCCCGAAGGGGCGACCGTCGTGCTGGACTACGACGGCACGCTCGCCCCCATCGTCGAGGACCCGGCGGAAGCCACCCCGCATCCGGACGCCGTCCCCGCGCTGGCGCGGCTGACGCCGTTGATCGGATCGGCCGTCGTGCTGACCGGCCGGCCGCCGGCGACCGCCGTCGCGCTCGGGGGGCTGGCCGGGGTCGCGGGGCTGGAGGGGCTGGTCGTGCTCGGCCATTACGGTGCCGAGCGGTGGGACGCCGCCACCGGCCGGATCACCGGGCCGGGCGACGACCCCGGGGTGGCCGCCGCCCGGCGGGAGCTGCCGGCGCTGCTGGCCGGCGCCCCGGACGGCGTTCACGTGGAGGAGAAGGGCGGCCGGGCCGTCGCCGTCCACACGCGGCGCGCGGCCGATCCGCGGGCCGCCTTCGAGGCGTTGCGCGGGCCGCTGGCGGAACTCGCCGCACGGCACGGGCTGCGGCTGGAGCCCGGCAGCATGGTGCTGGAGCTGCGTCCGCCCGGCGTCGACAAGGGCCTCGCCCTGACGCGGTGGGTACGCGAGAGCGGTGCCCGCAGCGTGCTCTACGCGGGTGACGACCTGGGGGACCTCGCCGCCTACGACGCCGTCGACCGGCTGCGCGGCGAAGGCGTACCCGGGCTGCTGGTCGCCTCCGCCGCCACCGACGTGCCGGAACTCTCCGCCCGCGCGGACCTCGTACTCCCGGGCCCCGGCGCCGTCGCCGGACTGCTGGACGCGCTGGCCGGCCGGCTGGTGTGAGGCGTCAGCCGCCCAGCGCGTCGAGCTGGTCGGTGAACCACCTGCGCGGCGGCAGCGCGGTCGCCGCCTCCGCCAGCCGCCGGGTGCGGGCCGACCGTTCGGCCTCCGGCATGGTCAGCGCCGCGTGCAGCGCCTCCGCGGTCGCCACGATGTCGTAGGGGTTGACCACCAGCGCGTCGGCGCCCATCTCCTCGCAGGCGCCCGCCTCCCGGGAGAGCACCAGCGCGCAGCCCGCGTCGGACAGCACCGGGACCTCCTTGGCCACCAGGTTCATCCCGTCCCGGATCGGGTTGACCAGCGCCACGTCCGCCATCCGGTACGCGCCCAGCGACCGCGCGAAGTCGTCGTCGACGTGCAGCACCACCGGTTCCCAGCCCGGCGTGCCGAAACGCTCGTTGAGCGCCCGCGCGGTGTGCCGGACCGTCTCGGTGTAGTCGCGGTAGACCGCCAGGTCGTAGCGGGAGGGGTAGGCGAACGCCACGTGCACCACCCGCCCGCGCCACTGCGGCCGGGTCTCCAGCAGGTGCCCGTACGCCTGGAGGCCGCGCACGATGTTCTTCGACAGCTCGGTGCGGTCCACCCGCACGATCACCCTGCGGTCCGGCCCGATCCGTTCCCGCAGCGCCGCCATGCGGTCCGCCACGTCGTCGCGGTGACCGCGTTCGCGCAGGAAGTCCGCGTCGGCGCCCAGGCCGTGCACCCCGATCCGGGTGGTGCGCCCCTCCACGGTCACCGTCAGGTCCCCGTGCCGTTCACCGGCCTCCGCGCCCAGCAGGTCGACCGCGCAGGCCGTGAACGCCCGGGCCCAGCGCCGGGTCAGGAACGCCGCCCGGTTCGCGCCCAGGATCCCCAGCAGCACCTGCCGGGCCACGTCGTCGGGGAGCAGCCGGAAGTAGTCCGGCGGCGCCCAGGGGGTGTGCGAGAAGTGGCCGACGCGCAGGTCGGGGCGGCGTTCGCGCAGGATCCGCGGGGCCAGCGACAGGTGGTAGTCCTGCACCAGCACCGCCGCGCCCTCGGCCGCCTCCTGCGCCAGCGCGTCGGCGAACGCCTCGTTGTACCGCTCGTACGCCGCCCACTGGGTGCGGAAGGCCGCGCCGAACGCCGGCTCCAGCGGGGTCTGGTAGAGCAGGTGGTGGACGAACCACAGCACCGAGTTCGCGATGCCGTTGTAGGCGTCCGCGTGCACCACCGGGTCGATGTCCAGCATCCGCACCCGCTGCCCGCCGGTCGCCTCCTCGTCCAGCAGCCCGCCGCGGGCCGCCGCCACCGCCGCCCGGTCGTCCTGCGACAGCGCCGAGCACACCCACACCGCCCCCGCGTCCGGCCCGACGGCGCTCAGCCCGGACACCAGCCCGCCGCCGCCGCGCCGGGCGGACAGCGTGCCGTCGTCCGCCCGCCGGTACGAGACCGGACCGCGGTTGGAGGCGACCAGGACCTGGGCGGAGCGCGAGGCGATCATGCGGCCAGCCTTGCCGCACCCCCCGGGCGCGAAACCTGGCATCGGCCGGGTGTCACCCGCGTCACCCACCCCGGTTCACCCGCCTCACCGCGTCGCGGCTGGGACGGGCGTCTCGGCCACCGGACACCCGTCCCGGGATTCCGGCGCGTCGGTTAGAGTCGTAAACCAGACAAACGCCCGGACGTCCGCGCTCCGGTGCCATACCGCTCATCCAGAGGGGCAGAGGGAACGGCCCGTTGAAGCCCCGGCAACCCTCCCGCCGACCGCGAGGTCCCGGTGGGGATGGTGCCAATTCCGTCTCACGCCGAGATCCGGCCTGAGGAAGATGAGGAGAGTGCCTCGCTCGATGGCTCTGCAATCCGTCACCTCCGCGCCCGACGCGCCCCCCTCCGCCGACTTCGGCCCCGCCGTCGCCCTGTCCTGCCGTGAGTGCGGGGCCCGGGTGCCGCTCGGACCGGTCTTCGCCTGCCAGGAGTGTTTCGGGCCGCTGGAGGTCGCCTACGACTTCGGCGCCCCCGACCCCGGCGAGCTGAAGGCCCGCGTCGCCGCCGGCCCCAAGAGCATCTGGCGGTACGCGCCGCTGCTGCCGGTGCCCGCCGACGTCGCCACCAAGCCCAACCTCGACCCCGGCTTCACCCGCCTGGTCAAGGCCGACCGGCTCGCCGCCGAACTCGGCATCACCGGTGGCCTGCACATCAAGGACGACTCCGGCAACCCGACGCACTCCTTCAAGGACCGCGTCGTCGCCGTCGCCGTCGAGGCCGCCCGCGCCTTCGGCATGACCACGCTCTCGTGCTCCTCCACCGGGAACCTGGCCGGCGCGGTCGGCGCCGCCGCGGTGCGCGCCGGTTTCCGCTCCTGCGTCTTCATCCCCTCCGACCTGGAGGCCGGCAAGGTCGTCATGGCGGCGGTCTACGGCGGCGACCTGGTCGGCATCGAAGGCAACTACGACGACGTCAACCGCTTCTGCAGCGAGCTGATCGGCGACACGGCCGGCGAGGGCTGGGGCTTCACCAACGTCAACCTCCGTCCCTACTACGGCGAGGGTTCCAAGACGCTGGCCTACGAGATCTGCGAGCAGCTCGGCTGGCGTCTGCCGGACAACCTCGTGATCCCGATCGGCTCCGGCTCCCAGCTCACCAAGATCGACAAGGGGCTGCGCGAACTGATCGCGCTCGGACTGGTCGAGGACAAGCCCTACACGATCTTCGGAGCCCAGGCCGAGGGCTGCTCCCCGGTCTCCGCCGCCTTCAAGGGCGGCCACGACGTGGTCCGCCCGGTGCGGCCGGACACCATCGCCAAGTCCGTCGCCATCGGCAACCCGGCCGACGGCCCCTACGTGCTCGACATCGCCCGCCGCACCGGCGGCGCCGTGGAGGACGTCACCGACGAGCAGATCGTCGCGGCCATCAAGCAACTCGCCCGCACCGAGGGCATCTTCACCGAGACCGCGGGCGGCGTCACCTTCGGCGTGCTGCGCAAGCTCGTCGAGTCCGGCCGGCTCGACCCGGCAGCCGAGACGGTGGCCATCAACACCGGCGACGGCCTCAAGACCCTGGACGCCGTCGCGTCGACCACCGGGATGACCGCCGTCATCCGTCCCACCCTTGACTCGTTCCGAGAGGCTGGCCTCGCATGAGCGTCACCGTCCGCGTCCCCACCATCCTGCGCGCCTACACCGACGGTTCGGCCGAGGTCGCCGCCGACGGCGCCACCCTCGCCGAGGTCCTGGCCTCCCTGGAGCAGAACCACCCGGGCATCTCCGCCCGCGTGCTCGACGACGACGGCAAGCTGCGCCGCTTCGTCAACGTCTACGTCAACGACGACGACGTGCGGTTCGCCGACGGCCTGAAGACCGCCACGCCCGACGGCGCCGGCATCTCCATCATCCCCGCGGTCGCCGGCGGCAGCCGCTGACCCCACGGAGCGCGACACCGGTCCCGGCGGGCGGCGAGGTCCCCGCCGGGACCGGTGCGTTGTGGGTGGCGTGCGGGCGGAGCGCGCCGGCTTTCCGCGGGGGCGGTGCCGGGGGGCGGCGGCGCGGTCGGGCGGGGGCCGGTGGGGTCGCGTGCGGGGGCCGGTGGGGCGTGCGGGGCGTGGCGGGCGCTCCGCGGACGGCACCGGCGCCCGGGTGTGCTCCGGCCGCACAAGCGGAACGCGTCCGGCCGAATGTCGACCCAGTGTGTGCCCCCTGAAATTGCCGGACGGCGGTCGTTTATTGGTGACGCACGGAGGGCAGGCGCACGGTCCCGAGCAGGGTAGAGTGGTCCCCGACAGTGGATGTCCCGTAGATCAATTCAACGCTCCACGCTGTCGAAACCGCGAAAACCGGCCGTTCCGCCGGTCGCAGTAGTGCGGCTCAACCCCTGACCACCGGTGCGCGCATGTGCCGGACGCACATGACGACGCGAGAAGTTGTGCCTGAAAATCGGGTGCGATTTGTCGTGTCGGTCCGCTATGCCCGGCCCGGGTTGCCCTGAATTCATTGTCCATTTCCGTAAAATGCTGATCGGGTGCCCCGAGAATTGCCCTCGGAATGCTCTGTTGCGCAGGGCTTCCGCCCCGATACATTCAGCCGCGGTCGACCTCGTTACCGGCGTGCACTCCGGCGCATTATCGGTAGGGGGCGCGGCTGCGGGCCCGCGGAGGGCGGGCCCGGGCAAGGGCCAGTAATAGGGGAGTTCAGGATGGCTCAGGGCACCGTCAAGTGGTTCAACGCGGAGAAGGGCTACGGCTTCATCGCGGTCGACGGTGGTGCGGACGTCTTCGTGCACTACAGCGCGATTCAGATGGACGGCTACCGCACCCTCGAAGAAGGTCAGCGGGTCGAGTTCGAGATCTCGCAGGGCCAGAAGGGGCCGCAGGCGGACATGGTCCGTGTAGCCGCGGCAGGCTGAACGGCCCCCAGCGGCGGGTCCGTCCCCGCCGCCCAGGCGTCCCGAGGGCCCGCACCCCGACACGTGGGGTGCGGGCCCTCGGCGTGCTCCGGCGCCGGGGGTCTGGACAGCGGTCACCGGGCGGCGGACGATGCGGGCCATGACCGCCGCCCTGTCGTTCGCCGCACCCGAGCTGGAGCCCGCCCTCGCCGCCGTGGAGGCCGCGTCCGGGGAGATCGCGGCACTGCTGCGCGGTGCCGACGGCCGGCGGCGCATCCCGGGCGCCCGGTGGACCGTCGCCGAGTCCGCCGCCCACCTCGCCCTGGCGAACGAACTCATGGCCGGCGTCGCCGCCGGCCGCGAACTGCCCTACGGGGACGGCACGCCGGGCTCCCTGGCCGCCGCGAACGACGCGTCGCTGGAGGTGTTCACCGAACGCGACCCCGCCGTGCTGGCCGCCGCGATCACCGCGCACGCCCGGGACTTCACCGCGGCCGCCCGCCGCCGGTCGCCCGGCCGTGAGCTGCTCACGCCGATGGGCCCGATGACGGTCGAGGTCTTCGCCTCCTACATGCTGACCCACGTCCTCGGGCACGGCTACGACATGGCCCGTGCCCTGCGCCGCCCGCACGGCCTCAACCGCGAACGCGTGGCCCTCACCGTCCCCTTCCTCGTCCGTGCCATGGACCGCGTCGTCAACCCCGTGACGTCGGCCGGCCACTCCGCCTGCTACGAACTCCGCGTCCCCGGCGCCGGCCGCTGGGCCGTCACCTTCGACGCCGGCACCGTCCACGTCACCCCCACCACCCCCCGCCGCCCCGACTGCGTGATCCTCACCACCCCCACCACCTTCTTCCTCCTCGCCCTCGGCCGCCGCACCCCCACCACCGCCCTCACCCACGCCTCCGTCCTCGCCTGGGGCCCCCGTCCCTGGCTCGCCCCCCGCTTCCCCCTCCTCTTCCAAGCCCCCTGACCGCCCGACCCACAAGGAGCGCGGGGAACGGCGCGGCCAGCCGAAGCGCCGGCCGAGCCCGGCGGCGGGCCGGTGGCCCAGCGGCGCGATGCCGTGCCCAGTACCCCGGCGCAAGCAGCCAGGCGCCGGCCGAGCCCGGAAGCGGGCCGGCGGTCCAGCGGCGCGAACCCGCAAGGCCCAGCGGAGCGAACCCGTCGGGTCGGCCCCCGACGGCGAACCCCCAGGTGAACTCCTCGCCCCCGCAGGGATCCCCCGTCCGACCGCCGGCAGGCGCTTGCACTCGGAGGGGGTGAGTGCTAACTATTGGCGTTAGCACTCTGACGTTGAGAGTGACAGAAGGACCGGTTCGGCGAGGTCCGGACGGCACCGGGAAATGACCGGTGGCGCCACGGGCCGTCCGTCGCGGGCGCCGTGTCGGTCCGGAGCAATCCACCCCGTCCGGGAGGACCACTTCACATGGCCAAGATCATCGCGTTCGACGAGGAGGCTCGGCGCGGCCTCGAGCGCGGGATGAACCAGCTCGCCGACGCCGTCAAGGTGACGCTCGGCCCCAAGGGCCGGAACGTCGTCCTCGAGAAGAAGTGGGGCGCCCCCACGATCACCAACGATGGTGTGTCCATCGCCAAGGAGATCGAGCTGGAGGACCCGTACGAGAAGATCGGCGCCGAGCTGGTCAAGGAGGTCGCGAAGAAGACGGACGACGTCGCCGGTGACGGCACGACGACCGCGACCGTCCTGGCCCAGGCGCTGGTGCGCGAGGGCCTGCGCAACGTCGCCGCCGGCGCCAACCCGATGGCGCTCAAGCGCGGCATCGAGAAGGCCGTCGAGGCCGTCTCCGCGCAGCTGCTGGAGCAGGCCAAGGACGTGGAGACCAAGGAGCAGATCGCCTCCACCGCCTCCATCTCCGCCGCCGACACCCAGATCGGCGAGCTCATCGCCGAGGCGATGGACAAGGTCGGCAAGGAAGGCGTCATCACCGTCGAGGAGTCGCAGACCTTCGGGCTGGAGCTTGAGCTCACCGAGGGCATGCGCTTCGACAAGGGCTACATCTCCGCCTACTTCGCCACCGACATGGAGCGGATGGAGGCGGCGCTGGACGACCCCTACATCCTGATCGTCAACTCCAAGATCTCCTCGGTCAAGGACCTGCTCCCGCTGCTGGAGAAGGTCATGCAGTCGGGCAAGCCGCTGCTGATCATCGCCGAGGACGTCGACGGCGAGGCGCTGTCCACCCTGGTGGTCAACAAGATCCGCGGCACCTTCAAGTCCGTCGCGGTCAAGGCCCCGGGCTTCGGCGACCGCCGCAAGGCGATGCTGAACGACATCGCCATCCTCACCGGCGGCACCGTGGTCTCCGAGGAGGTGGGCCTGAAGCTGGAGAACACCGGCCTCGACCTGCTCGGCCGCGCTCGCAAGGTCGTCATCACCAAGGACGAGACCACGATCGTGGACGGCGCCGGCGACAGCGACCAGGTCGCGGGCCGCGTCAACCAGATCCGTGCCGAGATCGAGCAGTCGGACTCCGACTACGACCGCGAGAAGCTCCAGGAGCGCCTCGCCAAGCTGGCCGGCGGCGTGGCCGTCATCAAGGCCGGCGCGGCCACCGAGGTGGAGCTCAAGGAGCGCAAGCACCGCATCGAGGACGCGGTGCGCAACGCCAAGGCCGCCGTGGAAGAGGGCATCGTCGCCGGCGGTGGCGTGGCCCTGATCCAGGCCTCCTCGGTGTTCGAGAAGCTGGAGCTGGACCTGTCGGGCGACGAGGCCACCGGTGCCGCGATCGTCAAGCTGGCCCTGGAGGCCCCGCTCAAGCAGATCGCCGTCAACGGTGGTCTGGAGGGTGGCGTCGTGGTGGAGAAGGTGCGCAACCTCCCCACCGGTCACGGCCTGAACGCGGCCACCGGCGAGTACGTCGACCTGGTCGCCACCGGCATCATCGACCCGGCCAAGGTGACGCGTTCGGCGCTGCAGAACGCCGCGTCGATCGCCGCGCTGTTCCTCACCACCGAGGCCGTCATCGCCGACAAGCCGGAGAAGGCCGCCCCCGTGGCCGACCCGACCGGTGGCATGGGCGGCGGCATGGACTTCTGATCCCCCGGGATCGGACGCTCCACGCGAGCTGACCGAAGGCGGCACTCCCTCCCTCAGCGGGAAGGGGTGCCGCCTTCGTCGTCCCGGCGGGCGGGTGCCGGGCGGTCTCCCGTGCCCCCGTAAGGGGCGCGGGGAACGACGCGGGCGACCTGAGCGCCGCCCCATCCGGCGAACGGGCCGGAGCCAGGCGGCGGGTGGCGCCCCCTCAGCCCCTCAGCCCGCTCAGCCCGCCGCGGCAGCGGTGAGCGCCGCGCGGAGGTGGCCGTCGGAGCCGCGCAGGAGCGTCGCCGCGGTGGGGCCGTCGACACCGGCGAGGACCATGAGGATCGCGTCCTTGACCTCGCCGCCGGCGCCGGCCAGCGCGTTCTCGATCTCCTCCGGCCCGGCGCCGGTGGCCAGTTCCACGATCCGCCGGGAGCGGGCGTGCAGCTTCTCGTTGGAGGCGCGCACGTCGACCATCAGATTGCCGTACGTCTTGCCCAGCCGGATCATCGTCACCGTCGAGATCATGTTGAGCACCAGCTTCTGCGCGGTGCCCGCCTTCAGCCGGGTGGAGCCGGTCAGCAGTTCCGGCCCGGTGACCACCTCGACGCCGTGCTCGGCGGCGGCCGCCAGCGGGGAGCCGGCGTTGCAGGACAGGCCCACGGTCAGCGCGCCCAGGCCGCGCGCGTGTTCGACCGCGCCGACCGCGTACGGGGTGCGGCCGGAGGCGGAGACGCCCACCACGCTGTCGTCCGGGCCGATGCCCAGCGCGTCGAGGTCGGCGGCGGCCATGCCGCTGCTGTCCTCCGCGCCCTCGACCGCGTCGGCGACGGCCGTCCGGCCGCCGGCGATGACGCCGACGACCTGGCCGGGGGCGGTGTTGAAGGTCGGCGGGCACTCGCTGGCGTCCAGCACACCGAGCCGTCCGGCGGTGCCGGCGCCCGCGTAGACCAGCCGGCCGCCGCGGGCCATCCGTTCGGCGACCGCGTCGATGGCGGCGGCGATGAGCGGCAGCTGCCCGGCCACCGCCGCCGGGACTCCCGCGTCCTCGCCGTTCATGATCCGGACGATCTCCGCCGTGGGCAGCCGGTCGATCTCGGCCAGCTCCGGGCGGAACGCCTCGGTGGTCAGGGTCTCCAACTCGCGCCGCAGAGCGTCGTTTCTGGGCATGGGGTACGACTCGGTCCTTCGCTGGTCGGGGTGGGGCCCGGCGGGGGCGCTCGGGGATGGGGTGCTACGGACGTGCGGAGGGGCGAGGCTGGTGGTGCCGGTGGGCGAGCGCCTCGTAAGAGGCCGACAGCGCCGGCGCGGCCCGTTCGTAGGTGCGCTGGGCGACCCCGACGAACAGGCAGTCCACGACGAGGAGCTGACCGGTGCGGCTGGACATGGCGGCCGGTCGCAGCTCGCTCTCGCGGGAGGTGGAGGTGGTCAGCACGTGGTCGGCGTACTGGGCGACCGGGCTGTCGGGCCGGCCGGTTATCGCCACGGTGGTGGCGCCCTGCTCGAACGCCACCCGCAGCGGCTCGATCACGTCGACGGTGCCGCCGGAGTGCGTGATGGCCAGCGCCACGTCGCCCTGGCGCAGCTGCACCGCGTTGGTCACCGCCAGGTGCGGGTCGCTGTGGGCGTGCGCGATCATGCCGATGCGCAGCAGCTTCTGTGCCAGGTCCTGGCCGACGAGGGAGGACGCGCCGGTGCCGTAGACGTCGATGCGCCGGGCGGCGGCCAGCGCGGCGACCGCCGCCTCCAGCTGTGTGACGTCCAGCCCGGCGGCGGTGTCGGCCAGCGTCTGCTGTTCGTCGTGCGCGAGCTTGGCGACCACGTCGGCCAGCGGGTCGTCCACCGCGATGTCGGCGGTGACGGCGGCCGGGGTGCCGGCTTCCTGCTGCGCGGCGAACGCGGCCAGCGCCAGCCGCAGGTCGCGGTAGCCGGGGTAGCCCAGGACCCGCGCGGTGCGCACCACGGTGGCCTCGCTGGTGCCGGTGCGCTGCGCGAGCGCGGTGACCGTCAGCCGGGCGCAGCCCGCCGGGTCGCTCGCCACCGCCTCGGCGACCCGCTGCATGGACCGGGTCATCGTGGGGGTCAGCGTGCGCACCTTGGCGGCCAGCGGCGTGCCGCCGCCCGCCGTGTGGGACCGGAAAGTTTCTTTCGCCTGCTGGGTCACCTCTGAAAGGTATTTTCGTACCCGAAGGCCGTCAAGGCCCCCGTTCGGGGGAGGGCCGAACGGGAACGGCCGGCGCCCCGGCCGGACGGGTGACAATGGCGGCATGGCTGCCGACGATCTGGAAACCGCCCTGCACGGTGCCCGCGCCCGGGTGCTGGCCGACCTGTCCGCGGGCGGGGCGGCCGACGCCGAGGCGGTCTCGCTGGTGGAGGCCGCGGTCAGCCGGCGGCGCTGGTGGGTCGGGGAGTGGCCGCGGGGTGCGGAGTTCCTCACCGGCCTGGTCGCCCAGGACGTGCAGGACGCCCTGCTGGAGACCCGCGGACGCTGGCCGCTCTGCCCGGCCTGCGACGACCCCCACCCGCTCGGGGTCGAACCCGAACTCGGCGCCGATCCGCACTGGGTGTGCCCGGCGTGCTCCACGGTGGTCGCGGCGGTCGGCGAACTGCGCTGACGCCCGCCGCGGTGGCGCGGCCGCGCGTCCTCAGGGGGTCAGGCGGGCCAGCTCGGTGGTGAGGTTGCGGCGCGCGGGGGCCTCCCAGTGGGCCCGGCCGTGCGGGGTGCGGAAGAGGGCGGGCAGGTCCAGCAGGTGCCGCAGGACGTTGCCGCGGCCGGTGCGGAACGCGGCCTCGGGGACGAAGTGGTACTCCGCGCGGACGTCGGCCGCGTACCGTGCGTACTCCTCGGCGGAGCCGGCCAGCACCGCCAGGTCCGCGTCGCACAGCACCTCGCCGTCGGTGTCGCCGGGCGCCGGGTCGTGCGTGGTGGTCAGCCGTACCAGCCGGGCCACCCCGGCCGTCACGGTCGCGTCCAGTCCGGCCTCCGGCAGGGCCCGTTCGGCCAGTGCCGCGCTGCGTTCCTCGTTCTCCGAGCGGTCCGGCCGGTAGACGGCGTCGTGGAACCAGGCGGCGAGCCGCACGGTGTCCGGGGCGGCCGCGTGGCCGGCGAGGTCGTCGATCCACCCGAGCACCGCCGTCAGGTGCGCGACGGTGTGGTAGCGGCGCTGCGGCTCGGTCCAGCGGGCCAGCAGGTTCTCCCCGTAGGGCGTCGGGTCGGCGGTGGCGCCGGCTCGGGTGAGCAGGGTGTTCCAGCAGGTGAGCAGGTGGTCGTACTCCGGACGGACTGTCATATGGCCATTCTGCGGGATGCCGTGGCGGGCGGGCCGCCGCTGTGGCACCCTCAGTCATATGTCTAGACCAATTCTGGAAGTGATCGCGCTCGGACCGGACGACGCCGTCGCCGCCCGCGACGGCGGAGCGGACCGCCTCGAACTGGTCGCCGACATGGCGTCCGACGGCCTCACCCCGCCGCGGGAGGTCTTCGCCGCCGTGCGGGCGGCCGTCGCCCTGCCCGTACGGGTCATGCTGCGCGCCCGCACCGGGTTCGGCACCGGCGGCGAACGGGCGCTGGAGGACCTGTGCCGGCACGCGGACGCGCTGCGCGCCGAGGGCGCCGACGAGTTCGTCCTCGGCTTCCTCACCCCCGGCGGCGACCCCGACCTGCCGGCCCTGCGCGTCCTGACCTCGGTGCTGGACGGCTGCGCCTGGACCTTCCACCGCGCCCTCGACCACGCCGCCGACCGCGACGCCCTCCGCGCGGCGGTCGCCGGACTCCCCGGCCTGGACGCCGTCCTGACGGCCGGTTCGCCCGCCGGGGTCCCCGACGGCCTGCCCGTCCTCCTGGCCGAGGCCGCCACCACCACCCCCGGCACCCCCCGCCTCCTGGCCGGCGGGGGCCTGCGCGCCGAACACGTCCCCCTCCTCCGCGCCGCCGGCATCGACGGCTTCCACGTCGGCGGCGCGGTACGCCCGCACGGCTGGTCCGGCCCCGTCGACCCCTCCGCGGTCCGCGCGTGGCGCGCGACGGTGGACGGGGCGGTGGCGGAGGTTTCCTGAGCGGATCGCGCCGCGCTCCGTGTCGACCGCGGGTCCGCGGGTCCATCGCGGCGGGGACCCGCGGTCCGCTTCCGGCGGCGGGTCCGGCGCGCTCAGCCGGAGCGGACGCGCGGTCAGCGGCGGACCGTCCCCGCCCCCGCGCGAGCGGACCCGCTCAGTCCGCCAGATCCGCCGGCAGGGCGTCCGCGTGGACGATGGTGAGGCCGGAGACGGCTCGGGTGAGGACGACGTACAGGCGGCGCAGGCCGGTGCGTTCGTCGGGTTCGCCGGAGACGACGAGGGAGGGTTCGTCGAGGACGACGTAGTCGTATTCGAGGCCCTTGGCGAGGGTGGCGGGGACGAGGGTGAGGCGGGCGTCGGCGGAGGTCTCCTCACCGGGGGAGAGGTGGGGGAGGCCGGCGGCGGTGAGGGCCGCGGCGAGGGCCGGGACGCGGGCGTCGGCGGCGATCAGGCCGATGGAGCCCTCGCGTTCCAGCGAGTCCCGGCAGGCGGCCACCACCGCGGCGTCGAGCACGTCCCCGTCCACCTGACGGATGTCGAGGTCACCGGCGGACTCCCGCACGGACGTGGCCGGCGCCAGCCGGGGCGCGATGCGCGGCAGCAGACGGGAGGCGAAGGCGATCACCTGGCGCGGCACGCGGAAGCCCCGGGTCAGCTCCTCGATGTGGCCGTCGGGCTTGCCCAGGTGCGCCAGCGCCTCCTGCCAACTGCCCGTCGCCCAGGGCGTGGTGCCCTGCGCGATGTCACCGAGCACGGTCGCGGAACCGGTCGTGCAGCGCCGGCCCACCGCCCGGTACTGCATGGGGGACAGGTCCTGCGCCTCGTCGAGCACCACGTGCCCCAGCGACGGCGTGCGGTGCACCTGGTCCATCGCCTCGTCGACCAGCACCGCGTCCGCCGCCGACCACTTCGCCGTCCTCACACCCCGCCCCGGCACCGCCCACAGCACCGTGGCCTGCTCCCGCGCGGTCAGGAGCCCCTCCGCGCAGGACGCCAGGAACTCCGCGTCCGACAGCAGGCGCATCACCAGCTTCGCCGGGTCCACCGGCGGCCACATCGCCTTCGCCGCGGCCTTCACCGGCGCCGACCGGGCCACCGCGTCCTGCACGCGGTCGTCCGGCGCCTCCCCGGCCGCCTCCATCCGCACCAGCACCAGGTGGGCGATCCGCTGCGGCAACGCCTCGCCCGCCGCGCCGTAACGCATGTCGCGGACCTTCAACTCCTCAACGAGATCGGCCAGTTCGTGCGCGGGGATCCGCCAGCGCCGCGAACCGCGCACCACCAGCAGCGGTTCGGCCGGCCCGGTGATCCCGGAGCGCACCGCGCGGCGCACCACCTCGGCCATCCGCGGGTCGCCCTTGAGCCGGGCCGCCTCCGCGTCGTCCTCCCGGCGCACCGGCACGTGCGCCACCAGGCCGGCCACCGTCGCCTGTTTGACGTGCAGTTCGCCCAGCGCCGGCAGCACCTGCTCGATGTACTGGAGGAACGAGGCGTTCGGCCCGATCACCAGCGTGCCGGTGCGGGCCAGCCGGTCGCGGTGCGCGTACAGCAGGTAGGCCACCCGGTGCAGGCCCACCGCGGTCTTGCCGGTGCCCGGCGCCCCCTGCACGCACACCGTGCCGCCGATACCGGACCGCACGATCTCGTCCTGCTCGGGCTGGATCGTCGCCACGATGTCGCGCATCGGGCCCACGCGCGGGCGTTCGATCTCCGCCTGGAGCAGCCTGCTGGTGGTCTCGGTCTCCGCCGGGTCGCTCAGGTGCTCGTCCTCGTACGCGGTCAGCCCACCGCCGGTGTAGCCGAAGCGGCGGCGCAGCAGCACGTCCATGGCGTCCTTGCGGGATGCCCGGTAGAACGGCTGCGAGACCGGCGCGCGCCAGTCGACGACCATCGGGTCGCCGGCCCCGTCGTGCACGTGCCGCCGGCCGATGTAGTACCGCTCGGGGCCCTCGCCGTCCGGCAGGCCGCCCGGCGCCGGCACGTCGGCGCCGACCGCGTGCCCGTAGTCGAGGCGGCCGAAGAAGAGCGGGGTGTGCGCCAGGTCCGCCAGTGCCTCGATGCGGGCGCTGATCTGCGCCCGGAGCACTTCGGCGTTCACCCAGTTCGCGCTGACGTCGCCGATGTCGAGCGCCTCGGCCGCCTCGCGCATCGCCCGCAGCGCGGCCCGGGACGCGGCCAGGTGCGCCTGCTCCCGTTCCAGCGGGCCGTCGGCGGGGGGTTCGTCGGAGTCGGAGGGGGCGGTCGGGAGCAGGCTGGACACGTGCGGTGGCCTTCCGGTGCGTGCGGGCATGACCCGCGGCGCACCACGGTCCCGGGCCCGCCGCGGTGCGGGCGGCGGCCGGGTGCGGTGCGTCGCGAAATGCCGCCGGTTTCCGTCCGGACGGCGCTCCCGCCGCCCTGAGGGCGGTCCCGGGAGAGGGCAGGACCGAGGATCCTACGCCGCCCGCCCCCGGCACGCGAACCGGTTTCCCCGGCGCGCGCCCCCGGGACGGCCCCCGGGACACGTACCCCGTTCGGGGCACACGGCCCGTAGGGGCCGGGGAGAGCGAGGTCATCCCATCGCCGGATGTCCGCCAACGGGGTCAAACCCTACCGTTGTGGACATGGGTACTCACACGGTCCACTCCATCCGGGGCAGCACCGCCTCCTCGGCGCTGCCCGGCCCCCGCGACCCCACCGGCGCACCGGACGCCGACCGCCCCCGGCGCGGTCTCGGCAGCCTGCTGCGCGCCGCCGGCGTCTACCTCGACACCGCCTTCCGCGTCGTCGTCCTCGGCACCGACGGCACCGCGCACCCCTCCGGCCGGGAACCGGAAATACCACGTCAGAGCAGTGTCCACCGCTGAATACCGGCGAGTGGGCGTTAGGGTTCACGCTCCCCGGGTAGGGTCGCCGCCGTGGCATACGCGCACGGCGAACGCAGGAGCGGGAAACCATGACCACCACGACCGCCGTACGCGATACCGAGCGTGACGCGGCGAACCTCAGGGTGGCCCTGGCCGCCGCGCCCCGGCGTCACCTGACCCTGGCCACGGTGCTGCTGGCGGTCTCCCTGACCGGCTACGCCGTGCTCAGCGTCTCCCTGCGCTTCCCGATGGCCGACGCCCTCGTCTACCGGGCCGAGGGCATGGCCGCCGCCACCGGCCACGGGCTGTACGACCTGAGAGTGACCCGCTGGCACCTGCCCGCCACCTACCCGCCCTTCGCCGCCATCGCCTTCGTCCCCACCTCGTGGCTGCCGGTGAACGTGCTGCGGGTGGCCGCCACCGAGGCCAACGTGGTGCTGCTGGGCCTGCTGGCCCACCTGTCGTTCCGCTTCGCCGGCTGGCCGCGCCGTGCCTCCCACCGGCCCGCCGCGCTGCTGGTGGCCGTCGCCCTCGGCATCTGGATCGAGCCGGTCTTCCAGACCCTCGCCTTCGGCCAGATCAACCTGGCGCTGGCCTGCCTGGCGCTGTGGGACCTCTCCCGGCCCGACGGCGCCCGCGGCAAGGGCCTGGCCGTCGGCATCGCCGCCGGGATCAAGCTCACCCCCGCGCTGTTCATCGTCCACCTGCTGCTGGCCGGCAAGGTCCGGCAGGCCCGCACCGCCGCGCTGTCCTTCGCCGGCACCGCGCTGCTGGGCTGGATCGTGCTGCCCCGGGCCAGCCGGCAGTACTGGACCCGCGAGATGTTCGACACCTCCCGCGTCGGCAAGCCGTGGATCGTCGACAACCAGTCCCTCCAGGGCATGATCGCCCGCCTGCTGCACACCACCCACCCGGGCCTGTGGTGGGCGGTGCCCGCCGCCCTGACCGCCGTCGCCGGCCTGGCCCTCTCCGCCCTCGCCGCCCGCCGCGGACTGCGGACCTGGGGCGTGATGTGCGCGGCGATCACCGCTCTGCTGGTGTCGCCGATCAGTTGGTCGCACCATTGGGTGTGGTGCGTACCGCTGATCGTCATGCTCGCCGCCGAGGCCCGGCGCGTCTCCTGGCGCTGGACCGCGGTGGTGTCGGTCACGGTCGCCTTCTCCGTCCGCAGCATGTGGCTGGAGCACCGCCCCGGCCTGTACGTGCTGAACCTGTCCTGGTGGCACCAGCCACTGCTGTCGCCCTACCCGGTGATGGGCCTGCTCTTCCTGGCCGTCACCGCGTTCCGAATACGGGCGCGCACGGTGGCCGGGCGACCGGGCCGCCCCAAGGGGGGAAGCCTCGATGACTCACCTCGGATTCGAACGCTACTGCGCTGAGGTCGTCGGCCAGGCCCGCGACCTGACCGACCTGACCGCCACCGCCGACCCGGCCGCCCCGGTACCCACCTGCCCCGGCTGGACCCTGACCGACCTGCGCCGCCACATCGGATCCAACCTGCTGACCGTCGCCACCGCCGTGCGCACCGGCGTCCCGGCCACCGGCCCCGACGGCGACATCCCGGACGCCCCCGGCGCACTGCCGATGTGGGTGACCGGCGCGGCCTCCGAGTTCGCCCGGGTGCTGCGGGCCGCCGGCCCCGACCGCACCACCGAGGTGTGGGGCCTCGCCCAGCCCTCCGGCTACTGGGCCCGCCGCGCCGTGCACGACCTCGTGGTGCACCGCGCCGACGCCGCCGGCGCCGTCGGGGCACCGTTCACCGTCGCCCCCGACCTGGGCGCCGACACCGTCGACGAACTCCTCGACCTCGCCCCCGACCTGCGCACCGCCGACCGCCTCGCCGCGCCGCCCGCCCGCACCGGCACGCTGCGGTTCCGGGCCGAGGCGGACGGCACCGGCGACCCCGGCGCCCGCTGGACGCTCCGTGTCGACCCCGCCGCCCCCGACGGCTTCCACCGCTCCCGCACGGCCGACACCGGCGCGGACCCGGCCGGCGACGGCGCCGACGTGACCGCCCGCGGCGCGCTCCCCGACGTCCTGCGCCTGATCCACCGCCGCCTGACACCCGGCGACCCGCGCGTCACGGTCACCGGCGACGACTCCCTGCTGGCCTTCTGGCTCGACCGCGTCAGCGTTGGCTGAGGGGCACCGGTAATCCGGTTCGTCACCGCCGGGCGCGGGCGGTGAACACGTGGTGCCCCGGTGCACCGGTCACCCAGGGCTCCGGCAAAGTCGTTGATCACGCTGCCAGGAGCAGGTTGATGGGGCGGTCGGTGTTGCGGGCGTGGTGGCGTAGGGCGGCGGCGATGTTCTGGTGTCCGTCCAGACGGAGCAGCGTAATCACGGTGTTGCGCAGGGCGGCCATGATGCGGGGTGCGTTGCCGGTTCGGATCTGGGAGCGGTCTTCGTCGAAGGTGACGTCGCGGACCCAGTGCAGGCGGTTCTCGATCTCCCAGTGCGACTGCACCCATGCGGCCAGAAGCTCCGGGGGTGCGGTGCGGGCGTCGGCGCTGGTGATCAGGTAGACGATCTCGACGGTCCGTCGGCCTTTCCGGGTGACGGTGCGCCGCAGCTGGGCGACCTGCCTGGCCCCGCCGAACTCGACCCATGCCGGCACGTCAACGACCTTGATCGTGCGGGTAACGCGGCGTCCATGTCCTCGATCCGTCCTCGTGACGGCGGGCATCGAGGCCCAGGGAAGCGCCTTGAGCTGTGCGTACAGCGACTTCTGATTGGCCTTCACGGTCAGGACGTAGTCACCACCGGACCCGGTTACCAGGTCCGCCGTGTCGTGCTGGGTGTGCAACGCGTCCATCGTGACGACCGTGCCGTCCAAGTCGAGGAGTTGTAGCAGCTGACGGGCGGCCGGGATCTCGTTGCTCTTCTCACTCACCGCGACCTGGCCCAGCACCGCACCGGACCCGTGCGCGAGGGCCGCGACCAGGTGCGGGGCTGAGGAACCGCCGCCGCGCGCACCCCGGACGGTCTTGCCATCGACAGCAATCACCCTGCGGCCCGCGACGAGTGCGGTCCTGGCCAGGGCCCAGGCGCCCAGCACCACATCGAGACGGTCCGCATCGAGGCGGGCAAACAGGCGCCGCAGCGTCGATTCGTCCACGCCTCCGCGTTGCAGCCCCAGCCGTTCCAACGCGGCGCCCCCGGCGTCCCGGGCCCATTCCCCGATCGCGGTGAATCCCCGGGCTCCGGCTACCACCGCGCACACCGCGACCGCGATGAGAGCGCCCACCGGATGACGCACCCCGCGCTGCCGACGCGGATCAGGTATCCCGGCGAGCAGCTGGACCAGGAGCTCATGTTCCGGGACGGGCGTGCGAACGGGCGCAGGGATGAGGGACGATGACATGGCGCGGGCGTGATCCCCTGGTCGGACGTGATGGCGTAGGAACCTCCATCCAACCGGACCGGAACACGTCCGCGTACCTCTTCCACCCACAAAACCCCACGTCACAGGGCTACAGAACGACTTTGCCGAGGCCCTGACCGGTCACCGGACGTATGGCGTCCAGGGCCATTCCTGCGGCGTTCAGCAGATCCGGCAGTGGACGGGTCGGCGAGCCGTAGACGCTGCCGATGAGAGCGCCCCCCGGTCGCAGGATTCTTGCCAGGTCGCGCAGCAAAGGGGCCGGAACAGAGAAGTGGAACACGAATGCGGCCAGGACCAGGTCGATCGTCTCGCTGCCGAAGGGAAAGGGGCCGTTCGGAGAGATGCGAACGAGGGGGACACCGCTCGTGTTCTGTTGCAAGGAGGCCGCGCTCATGTCGCAGCCGACGATCCTGCTCGTTCCGAACGCGACGGAGTAGAAGCGTATGGCACGCCCGTCCCCTGTCCCGAAGTCGAGAATCGTTGTCGGCGCTGCTCGGTGGGCGAAGGCGATCTGCACCAGCGCGCGAACGACCCGCTGGTGCAGATCGCCGTCGATCAGCCGCTCGGAACCGGCAGTCTCAACTCGCACAGCTCTCGCACCTCGTCGGGGGAGAGCCGGTGTGCTGGCTCCGGCAGGTAGATACGATCCATGAAGCGGAACCACCGCCGGCCCCCGAACTGAATTGTCCTGGGCGCGTCGTCGCAGGCCCCGCCGAATATCAGGAATCTGCCTGATCGCTGTAGGTCAAGCCTGTGCCCACGAGCCGATGGCGACTCCTCTGCGGCGCTCATGATCCACCTCTCGTCGCAATGTGGCGGCAACCTCGGGAAAACGTCGCTCCGCCAGGGGGAGGTACCAGGACCGTGCTTGCCACAGCCATCTCGGCAATTTGTTCCACGCCGGTGAATCCGGCGTCAGCCGACGCCAGGAGACGACATTGTCCAGAACATCCGACATGTGGATCGTCAGCGCCGGCCCTCCTGCTTCCTCGACCCTTCGGGCCTTGTCCTCCTTGCGCAGTCTGCGGTCCTCGGGGCGTTCTCCTGGCCGGCCGGGCGCGCTCAGCGGCGCGACCGCACGCGATACGCCGGTGCCGTAGCGCGAGGTGATCTCTGCGGTGGTCACGCCGCCCTCCTCCACGACGTCGTGGAGGGGGCGATGAGCAGGAGTTCTTCGAGGTTCCCGGCCCCTCGCAGGGCGGTGGCGACGACTGCCACCCTGTGCGGGTGGATTGCGTAGGGAGTCCCTTCTCCTCTCAGCTGCCCCTCGTGAAGACGGGTGACGTATGCACTGCATTGATGAGAGATCGATGATCGATGATCGATCGTCGTGCGGAGGGCGGAAGATCCTGCGAGGTGCGGCCGATCCGCTGCGTCCAGAGTTCCAGGCTGCCGTTTTCCCGGCGGAGCTCGTCCAGCGTCCGGGTGAGGTCAGAAGGCAAGAGGAAGAGTCCTGAGGACGGCCTGCTTGATTCCTTTGCTGCCGCTCATGGAGATGTCGACGGTTTGGATGTCGCACTGCGGAACGGAGAGGTCGTTGCCGTTGATGTACGTGTCGATCCGTTCGAGGTCCTCCGAGACGTGCCCCAGCGTCAGGTGCGGGACGTCCGTCGTGCGAGCTGGCTCCACGAAGAACGCGCCCACCGCCTTCTGTACCTCTTTGCGCCACTGCTGGACCGGTTCGGGGAACGACACGTCCGCGAAGACGTAGTGGCCGGTGACGGTTTCGCGGTAGACCGGACCGAAGTCCATCGGCGGCCGGGCGGGGGCGGCGGGGAAATGCGACAGGGTCCGGACGACCTCGGCCTCCAACTGCGGCAGTTGGTCGCTGCTGCGCAGCGTCCCCATGGCGACGGTCACATGGGGGGAGGAATTGCCGCCCTGGCCGAAGGTGACCCTGCTGTTGGTCACGGACGAGAGACCTGCGCTGATGCTGTGGCAGGCATCCAGAGCCGCCCCCGTGATCGGGAAATTGACGCCGACCTTCATTGACTACGGCCTCTCGTGTCCCGGTTCACCGGTGTGTGTCCGGATGATGTCCGCGATGATGTCGCTGGTCGACCTCTCCGGAGGCCGGGGCAGCAAGGTGAGCTCCACGCCCAGGGATGCCAGTTCGTCCTGCTCCTGGGGGGTGAACGAGGTGAAGTGCGTGGCGCAGAAGCGGTCCGGACGCACAGTCGCCACCAGGGAGAAGGGCGACACGTCGTCATAGACGGTCACGTAGTCGACCATTCGTAGGCTGGCGATGATGCCCAGCCGTTCGCTGCCCCCGCGTCGTGGTGAACAGCCCGCTGAGCGAGTCGAACGCTGGCGTAACCGTCTGACGTCGGCAGGCGTTGCTGAGGACCATCTGGACGACGTCATCGGCCTGATGGGCATGATGTTCCCTCGGGTACAGCGCGACATCAGCCTCGGTAACGACGCCCAGAGCGTTGACCTTCGGCGCGGCATCGGGAACATCGACTATTTCGACCGTTACTTGGTCTTTGAAGTCCCCGCCGATGACCTGTCGGAGTACACCTTCGACACGGCGCTTGGCCAACTCGCGGACGGCGTCAATGGTACGGAGACGGATGAGTTGCTGCTGCGGCTACGTGAGGACACTCAACGCGTTACCCGCCGCATCCAGCAGAGACGCACCAGCGGTGCTCCCCTGCCGAGAAAAGCGCTGCTGATGGCACTGGCCCAGCAGTACGGTTACCTCGAAGCCCCGCCGCAAGGAGTGTTCGGCATCCTGACGGGGCAGCGTGCAGTGGAGTACCTCGCAAGCGATCTCCTTAGCGATCTCCCCGAGGGGGAGCGGCCAACGGTCCTCAAGAACATGGCGGCCACACCCGACGGAGCCGCACTCGGCGCCTGGGTCCTGTCGAACCTGACTCGCCGTTCCACACAGGAGGGAGCAGGCGACGATGAAGCACCAGCCCCGGCCGCCTGGAGCGTGGAGGCCCGTAGTCCGCTCAGCCAGGAAATCTCGCGCCACCTAAGCCATTCGGCGCCGCAGAACGCCGAAGATCTGACCGAGCAGGATGTCACCCTGCTGTGGGCGTGGCGGCACACTCTGCCAGCCGTTGCTCGGGAATGGGTCAACGAGCGTCTCGACCAAGGATGGCAAGCGGCGGCCCTCCTGACCCGGCTTCTCCCGGACAATCAAAAGCCGTTCCCCATCATCGACCACGACACCCTCAGCAGCCTCGATGCCCTCTTCGGCCTTGACGAGCTGTACCGGCGCCTCGGCGGCCTTCTGGATGATCCTGCCCAGACCGACAACGATCACCTCAGACACATCCTCGAAGCGCTGGAGAACCATCGACAGGGCTCTGACGCCTGAACCACTGTACGCAGAACGGAAAGCCGCCAGTGCGGGCCTGTTTACGGAGCGGTCAGCCCTCGCTCACCCGGATCGGCACGCCGTTCTCGTTGCGCTCGTAGGTACGGCGGGTGTTCTTCTCGATCTTGCGGGTGACCTCGTCACCGAGGTCGATGCCGTTCATCTCGGCGAGGGCCGTCAGGTAGAGGAAGACGTCAGCCAGTTCCTCGCCGAAGTCGGGCAGGCCCTTGCGCCAGGCGGTGAACGCCTCGCCGATCTCGGCGGTGAGGAGACCGAACTCCAGGGGCACATCAGTGGTGTTGAAGCCCTTGGCGGTCTTGTTCTCCCAGGCGAGTTTCTGGGCGAGCTGGATGTCCACGGCTCCTCCGGCGGTGGGACGGCGGGTGCGGTCGCAGCCTAGCCGGGGCGGTGACCGCACCCCTGCGGGGGCCGGGGAATTCACCCTGTCGAGGGCAGTTCCAGCATGCTGGTGTCGATCGTGAGTACGGGGGCGTAGTCCGCGAGGGTGTCGAACACGCGGCGGTACGCGGTGATCAGGGCGGTGACGTCCTCCAGGCTGATGGATTCGCCGTCCCTGGTCAGCAGCCGTCGGTGGACGATGGCCGGAGGTGCGGTGAGGTGGACCAGTAGACCGTCGCGGGCGATGACCGTTTCGGCGAGGTCGATGGCCTCGCTCCAGGTGATGCGGGAGCGGCCCCGGTTGATCGGGCCGTAGACGAGTTCGCTGATGAAGCAGCGGTCGAACAGCAGTAGCCCGTCGCGCGCCAGGATGGTTCGGTACCGGTCGGCGAGGTCGAGGTGGTCGGGGGTGCGCGGGGAGTGCTCGATGCGGAAGCCGTGGTGGGTGGACAACAGCTTGGCCAGGGTGGTCTTGCCGACGCCGTCGCAGCCTTCGAGGACGAGGGTGCGGTGCTCTGCGGCGATCCGCTGGATGGTCATGCGGCCAGCCACCCGGCGACGGCTTCGACGGAGTCGAGGCGGGCCTGCACGGCGTACTGGATCATGAGGTTTCGCCAGTTCGGCTCGCGTCCGGCGGCGTGGGTGAAGCCCGTCCGTGGCGCGTACGCGGCGACCGGTGCGCCTGCGGCGGTTGCTGCACCGGTGAGGAGAGCGGCGCCCGGCGGGGTCTCCGGACCGGAGACGTCGACGACCAGTCGCCCGGCACCGACCGCGGCAGCCACATCCCGCGCAGCGGCCGGTACGGGGTCCGGCGCGGAGAATCGTTCCGGAAGCACAACGGCACGGCCCGCTTGCGCCCACCGTGCGAGATCGCCCGTTCCCCAACCGCCGTACGGCGAAGGTTCGATGAACACCGCCTCGCCGCCCGAACGGTCCGGTGCCTTCCTGGCGACGGCCGGCACGCCGAGCAGCGCTTCGACGGCAGCGTCCAGCGCGTTTGTCGCCTGCACGATGTTCCGTTCCCGGAAGACGGTGAAGCGTGAGCCTCCTGCTGGCGCGGAACCCGGCGGACCGAGCCGGGGAACCCGGATGATGTCGCTCGCGACCGCCTCGATCAACGGATCGGGGAATTCGAGCTGGGGGCCGTCCTCCGTCAGGGAGTAGGTCTGGAAGTCGGTGGTCAGCACGATGACCGGTACTCCGACCGCCCACGCGTAGCCGATCTCCATGCAGACGCCGTCGTCGAGGCTCGGGCCATGCAGGATGGCCACCATGGCGTCGATGCGCTGGAGGCGTTCGCGGTCCAGTTCGAAGAGCCGGCGGCCTTTGACGTCGGCGACGAGTTGTTCCTCGTCGGTGTCGCAGAACGGCAGGAAGACGCGGTCCGGGCCGGTCTTGTCGGCCAGGCGTTCGGCGAGGCCGGCGGCCAGGGCGCGGTCGTGTGCGGCGAAGAGCCGGTGAGCGATGTAGTACACCGTGGGCTCCCAACGGATGGGTCAGGCGCGGCGGGGCGCCGGAATCGGCAGGGGCGGTGCTGTGACGTGCTCGGCGGCAGCGGCCACCGCGTGGACGAGTGCGTGCTGAACGGTGGCGCCCCGGGCCCGGAGGGCGCGGTAGGTGCCGGCCAGGGTGTCGCCGGCGCCGGTCACATCCCGGGCCGATCGTTCCGGCGGTCGCACCTTGGCGACGACTTGGCCGAACTCCAGAACGCGAGCGGTGCGCGCGCCGTCAGTGACGACGACCTCCCGCAGGCGGACGGGGTTCATCAGGGTCCGAAGGATCTCGTACTCCGCCGCGTTGACGAAGACGGTGGATGAGGCCGGGAGCCATGGCAGCGCTGCCCTGATCAGGGGCTCGGCGCTCGGCAGGTAGAAGTCGACGCTGAAGTCCGCTTCCCGCCCGGCCAGTTCGGCGAGGACCACTCCGACATCGAGGGGGCGTCGACAGCACACGTGGTGCAGGTCGGCGGTGGACCGGGCGAGATGGGCGAGGACGTGGGCGGTCAGCGTGTGAGCGACGCCGAAGTCCACGGTGACGTCGAGCAGGTCGCCGACCGTGTTGTAGGTGAGGCCGAATCGCGTCGCAGGACCGGCCGCACGGGTCGCCGCCGTCCAGTCCAGGTCGGCGACATCCGCGTCGCCGGGCAGGCCGGCGAGTTCGTTGCCCAGCACGCACACCGGTCTCGCCCGGAGGCCCGCCCGTGCAGCGGCCAGCGAAACGAGCAGCGCCGCGCCGCCGAGGCCGACGCCGCCCCGGTCGTCGGGGTAGCGGGTGGTGTCCACGGAGACGTTGCCGATCACCGCCAGCGTCGTCATGACCCACGCCTCCGGTGCGGGCAGTCGACCACCTGCGTGCAGAACGGGCGACGGGTGCACAGCCGGTGCGACGGGCCGTTGAGGTAGAGGCGCTTGAAGTAGATGAGGACGAGGTGGGCCCACCAGGTCGGTTCGACGCCGTCCGGGATGGCCACCGCGTGGTCGTGCTGGGCGGCCAGCTCGCGGAAGTCGTCGGGCCGGGCGTGGACCGCGGCTTCGATGGCGTGCCGGAACTTCTCGTGGGCGACCGGGCCGGTCGGCAGGTCGATGCCGAGGGCGGGGGCGAGCTTGGTGACCATGCCGGAGTCCACCGGGATGATGCCGCTGTGGTAGCCGCGGGCGTTGAGCAGGGCGCACTGCGCGACCTTGAACGAGGCGCCGCGGACCCGTTCGGCGAAGTCCGCCACGAGGTCGTCGACGTCCGCCGAGGGTGAGGACGGGTCGATGGTCTGCTTGTCCCACAGCGCGAGTAGGTCGGCGAGTGAGCGCAGGTAGTCGATCCGGGTCTGGGGCAGTCCGATCGGCCTGACCAGCGCGGCGAGGTCGTTGTACGAGTCGTTCGCGAGTGTGTCGACCCGAGCTCCTCGGCGGCCTGGACGACGTCCCGGTAGGTCTCCACCATCCGGTACGACACCCGAGTGGACCAGCCGGCGGCCAGCATCCGCATCCGGGGGTCGGTGATGGAAATGGCACCACCGGTTGTCGTCGTGGTTGGCCTCGACCTCGATCCGGACGTCGGGCAGGGCGGCGGCCCGTTCGATCAGCCGGTGGATGCGCCGGTTGTCGATGGCGCGGGGCCTTGGGCGTGCGAGGGTCACACGGGTGCTCCGGCGAACAGGCGGGCTGCCAGCAGCCCGATGGCGAGATTCGACGTGATCACGGGCTTGCTCTTGGCCCGCTCCACGTCCGGACGACCGGCAGGGTGTGCCAGCCGGTGCACGACAGTACGACGGCGTCGGCCTCCCGCACCGCCTTCTCCGGCAAGGTGTCGATGAGGGTCCGCACTTCGTCGGCAGTGACGGATGGGTACCCGTCGTCGAAGCCCAGGCTGACGTGGGCGAGGACGTCGGTGCCGGCCTTCGCGAGCGCAGAGGCCTCCGTGGCGGTTACCTGGGCGGGATAGGGCGTCGCCAGGACGATCCGCTGGAGCCTGGCCGTGGTGGGGCCCGGTCAGGGCGTCGAACGCCGTTACGAGCCGGCGGCATGGCCGGGCCGTCGGTGAAGCCCGCGGAAGTGCAGGCGAGGACGACGGCGTCCAGCGGCACGTGCCACAGCGAGTCCAGCGCGCCGCCGGTGGCTTCTCGCAGGCCGTGCCAGAAGGAGTCGTCGACGGCCGTGGTCCGGGAGGCCGGCACGAGGCGAGCGTGGTGGAAGACGGAGTGCGTCAGGCCGAGGCGCGGCAGTTCCGTCTCGACTGCGAAGTTCGCCCAGGGCAGCAGCACGGCGACTCGGACCGTGTGCTCGCCGGCTGCGTCAAGGTCGGCGAGCCGGTCCAGCGGGTTGGCAGGCTGCTGCGGCAAGGCCTCTCCGTAGATCCTCCGGGGGGCTGGCCGGTGACGTGAGTCTCCGGTTTCCGACGGGGGTGGCGGTGTCGCGCTCGATGATCTGAATCGGAGCACGTGCTGCGCCGTGTCCGTCACCTGTGCCGTCTGCCGTCAAGTAGGAGTGCAGGCCCGGTACGCGCAGGCCGGTGGGGTAGACGCGCTCCTTCATTGGCTGGTCCCAGCCGAAGTCGATGTCGGCTTTCCAGGACGCGAAGTGCTCGGCGGACGGCAGCGGGGCCTGCGCACCGAGTTCGGCGAGTGGCGTTCCCGGGAACGCGCGGGCGAGGCGGACGTTGGTGCGGTGGCACAGCAGTCCGGCGTCGAGTATCCGGTTCAGGCCGAGGAGGTTGGCGACGTGCGTGCCGTGCGACTCCCCGGGCAGGCCGTAGATCAGGTTGAGGCCGGGCAGCAGCTTCGGGAGGCCGCCGGGGCCGCGGCCGGCGCCGGCGTTGTTGATGTGCTGCACCGCGCGCATCAGGATGTCGGGCGTGCAGGTGAGGTTGTTGCGCTCGACCACTGCCGGGTCGAAGGACTCGATGCCCATCGGGCGCAGTTGCCCTCGGTGCAGTACTCGGCCACCAGCTTCGCGATCCGCGCGCCGACCGGGGACGCCACGGCGAGCGGGTCCGGTTGTCGATGGGGACCAGCTAGTTGCGCGCAGCGCTCCCGGATGCCGCCGAGCAGGGCCCGGATCGCTTCCTCGTCGCGGTGCCGGTAGGAGAAGAAGCAGGTCTGCTGGCCGAGCCGGAAGTTGCGGACGCCGGCGGCGTAGAGCTGGGCGGCCTCCTGCACGACGTCGTCGACCTCGCGGAAGGCGACGAGCGGTGACTTGGCTCGCTCGTTGCAGAAGTCGCAGAACTTCCGACGTGTGCAGCCCCGGTACAGCTCCAGCTCGGCGATCGGCCGCCACGGCATTTGCGCGACCAGGCCGCTGAAGTCGTCCCGGTCGCCGCGCATCAGCTCGTACGGCGCGGCCTGCCGGCTGCCCAGGGCGATGTCCCTGGATGTGATCGTCGCGGTGTGCACGGCGTCGAATAGCCCGGAGTACTGCGCGGGTGCGTCGTTCGAGGAGGTCGAAAGCGGCCCGAGCAGGTAGCGCCGGCCCCGGACGCAGGCGAGGGCACGGGCGATCTCCTCCGGCGAGCCGTTCACGGCGTGCAGGTGGACCGACGGCACTGCTCGCCGGCCACCACGACGATCAGCTCGGCTCGCGCAAGAGCTGGATGCGATGCCGTTGACAGTGCCGGAGTCGTCAGGTCGCTCTGCGGCGGTTCAACTGCCGGTCTTCCGCCCGCGAGGCACCAGCGGACGTCGTCGATCGTCAGTACCGCACGTCCGCGTCCGGCCGGGCCCGACACAGGCCGACCAGGCGCTCCGGACGTACGTCGACAGTACGGCGGCACCCCGAGTCCGCTCGGCTCTACCGTGAAGCAATCCAAGATCACGACGGTCATCAGTCCCGAAGCGGGGTCGTCTCGTACCGCCGGGGTGTACCCCGGGCACAGGAGCGCGCTCCCCACGTTCCTCAGTCTCGGTGCGCGGGTGGAATTCGGACAAGGGGTCGTCAAGGTGGTTCGGTTGCACAGGGGTTGTAATCGGACAACCCGCTGTACGAAGGCTGGGACACCGGGTGATCGACAGGGCATCATCAGCACATGGGAAGCAGCAAGGCATCCGAGGACGGGAACGCGGCGCTGGCGTCCGCGCTCCTCGAAGCCGGTTGTTCGCACGCCGCGTTAGCCCGCAAGGTCAATGAACTCGGCCGTGTGCAGGGCCTGGTGTCGCGAGACCACAAGGCGTCCGTGACGCGCTGGCTCAGCGGCATGGTAGTTCATCACCCTTCTCTGGCCTGGTTCCCGGTCAGCCTGTTGGCGACGGAGGCGGCTCGCCAGGTAGAAGAATGTGGCCGACGACGGCAAGACTGTTGCGGCGCTCTGGCACATCTCCGCCAGCCTGCCCCAACTCCCAGGCGGAGGCTCAACTGCGGGCTGGCGGTGAAGACGAAGCACAGGCCGATCTCATCCGGCAGATCGGGAGTCGCGACCAGCCGTTCAATACTGTCGGCGTGGAGCGGGTCGAGACCCTCTTCGATCGCGTGGAGGGCAGTCACGCCCCGGGACTCGGCCGCCAGCAGGAAGGCGATCACGTCGGCGACCTCCTGCGGATCGACCTGCTCTCGTCCGGGCAGCTCGTCCGAGTGGCTCGAAGGCCGCAGGGTCCTCTTCGCATGCGGTCCCACGCTTGCCCCAGATGAGCTTCGACCCGGGCTCACCGCTTTCACCGGGACGCCTCCGGGCCGAGTCCGGGCCAGGGACGCGACCTGGTAGATCTCGCGGCCGTCGCTGCGCCGTCTGCGCTGCGGGCCCGGCCGGGAGACGCAGATCGAGGAGACCCCACCACGGACCCGCCACCGGCGGCCCGCAGGTGCGGAGCCGTTGCTCGGATGAGCCGGGCGGCGTGACCGCGTTCATCACCCAGGTGATGACCAGTCCGCATGGGAGGCTCGAGGCCGGGTCCCTGTGCTCCTCCGCGTTGGCGACGCGCCGTCGAGACCGCCCGTTCGTCGCGGCCTCGCGGACGAAGGATGGACGGCGCCCGGTTCGACGACGTCAGGGCTTGCGTGATCAGGCGATCCCGTTCGGCGGGTTCCAGACCGTCCCGCAGAGCGTCGAGGTATTCTCCCTTCCGCCCACAGGTCGCGACCCGCGCTCCCTCGGCGAGCAGGAGACGGACCACCTGTTCCCCGAGACCGCGGGACCCGCCGGTCACAACGATCCGCCGGCCCTCGAAGTGCCCGCTCCGGCCAGATGTTCCCCTGGCCTCGCCCACGTGAACCATCACGTCCTCCTCGCGCGTTTTCGCATCCCCGTCTGCACGATTACACCCTCTCTTGCCCCTGCTGCTGACGAGGCCGACGCGGTTCTGTAGACGTCTGCCCGACGTCGTGGTCGGCGGCTTGACCGCCGTTGCTCCCTACGTCAGGCAACGGCGTGGCTGCCTGAGCGCGCCGGCGCCCACACTCGTCCTGCCGACCGGACGGGGCGTCTCGATCGAGAAGCGAGTCGAGAGCCAGCGGTCGAACGCTCCTCTCCCGACCGGGAGGCACATCGTGATCCAGGCATCACCCAAAACCAGCACGCTGCGGTTGGGGGACACGTCCAACTCCGTGACCTGGGCCCTGCCCGCTCTTGGGTAATCCCGCTGGGAATTCGATCCTCGAGGCTTTGTCGAGAGCTGCATCGTGTGAAAGACCTCGATTCTCCGATGGGCTCGCAAGGACCGAGGCCGGAGTCGTGTCAGTCTGCTGCGGTCAGGTTGCCAGTGGGCTGGACGTCATCGGCCGCGAAATGCTTTCGGTGCGGACCGCGATCCGGCGCCCCCGCTGCTGAAGGACGTGGGCGTCGAAGCGACCGGAGGACGGGGCATCTTCCTCGTCGCGTGCATGAGCGCGACGTGGGGGCATTACCCCTGCGGTCCGGGCGGCGGGAAAGTCGTGTGGGCGGACGTTCCGATCCAGAACGAGGACGACACCGATGGATCGATGCGTCAGTGCGGGAGTCGACGGAGCGGCGTCGCCAGGTAAGCGGGCGTCCCGAGGAGGGCTCGCCCAGCGCGACACAGATGGGCCGGGTCCTCGTCGCGCTGAAGGGCAGTTGACGGCGGCAGTCCCGTCGGCACCGCCCACATGTCGCGGGGTCCTCCCGGTGCGGCCGATGCTGCCGCTGACGCTGCGGGAGCGCCTGAAGAGCATGTCAACCACCCATGAACGGGCGCCTTTCGCCGGACAGGCGACGGACCGGTCACCGGACCGGTGCGTCTCCATCAGCGACCGGTGCTCCCTCGCAGAAGGACGAGATCGTGTCCCAACACCTGCCGGCTTCCGTCGGCCACAACCGATACGACACAGCAGGTACTCAACGGGACCAGCCCGACCTCGCCGTGATGAACTCCGAATGCGCCGCCGCTTCGTCGGTTGATACGACTGTGGCAGCGCCGGACGCCCCAGACGCGCCGGTCTGTCCCGTGGCCCGCGAGTCCAGCCGCTTCATCCCGTACATCACCCCGTTGAAGGGCGAGGGGCCCGTCACCCCGAAGGTCGTCCTGCGTCCCGATGGCCTCGGGGTGATGTTCCCGGATGAGACCGCCGACGACCGGAGACTGGTGCGGCGCTCTGTGGCGCGGACGGGACGCCGTCGCCGGGCCGGGCGATCCCCCGGTTCAAGCAGGTCCACCCGCGCCGGGCCGGCGAGGCCATGCTCGACATGCTCCGCCAGGGCTGCACGGCGAGCCGGATCGCACCCGCGACGGCATCCTGTTCTTCACCAAGCCCGAAGTCCGCCACCGCCCCAACCCGAACTGGCCGGACGTGGTGTACACCTGCCACCCGCCCGTCTGCCTGCCGTGCGCCCAACAGGCCATGCTCGCCTGCCCGTTCGTCCTGGACGCCCCGGCGTTGCGCGCCCGGCAGGCCCGCCCCTGGGGCATCGACGGCTTCGACTTCTGCCCCGACGCCGACGGCACGCCCCGGCTCGACGAAGAGGTCGACCGGTGCGGGTACGCGGACCTGAAGCTGCTGCCGTGGATGGTCGCCATCCAGCCGATCGCCCGGCTGAGCCGCTGCACCGTGGTGGACATCCGCTCCGAGCTGGCTGCTGCCGGCCTGGAGGTTCCGGCATCGGGGGACGGAACCTTGACCGGGCGCAGCAGCCGTCAGACTCCGGCATGGGGAGCGCTGTGCCAGTAAGACCCTTCCCGGCGAGACACCTTCGTCAGATTCCGGCTCTGGTGGTAGGCGCCATTCTCAGACCATGGCGCAGGCGCATGGGTTTGAACCAGGAGGAGTTCGGCGCGCGCATCGGTTACAGGAGCGACATGGTCGCCTCGGTGGAACTGGGACGCAGGGTTCCCTCCGCGCCTACTTGACGGCCGCGGAGTGCGTCTGCGGAGCCCACGGCATGATCAGCCTGCTGGAGCCGCACGTCCGCCAACGCCCTCGTTCCGAGCAGGAAGTGCACGGGGCCGAGGAGTCCAGCTCTGCCCTGTCCTACTTCGCTCCGGTGCTGCTGCCCGACCTGTTCCTCGCCGACGCCGGCGACCCGGTGGCCGATGGCCGGACTGCCGCGCGTCGCCGCGAACAGATCCTGGCGTCGGGGGCGCGCATCTGCCTGGTGCTGGACCAGGCCGTTCGACTGGGTGTGACCGGTGACCGAGCGGCACACGGTTACCAGCTTCAGCACCTTGCCGACCTCGCCGACCGGCCGCACATCGTTGTACAGGTTCTTCCCCTCGACGCCGGCGAACAGCTTCCGTTCCCGGCGCCGGTCACCTTGATGCGGGACAGCGCCCAGCTCATAGGGTTCGTGGATGTCGGACCCGAACGGTACTGGCTGGGCCCCGAGGCTGTCCGGGAGGCGGACCAGCGGTTCGCCGACCTGCGCTCTGCGGCCCTGCCGCCGCGGGCGTCCCGCGATCTCATCCTCGGCACCGTCGACCGGACGGGGAGGTGACTGCCTTGCTCGCCTACGTCACCGCCCCGGTCGGCACCGACGCGTACCAAGCACTCGGCCACGAACTCAGCGCCGCATTAGCGGCGTTGGGCGTCACCAGCGTCATCGCCGAGCGCCCCACCCATGCGGTGAATGCCCGGGTGGCGCGGGGAGCCAACCCCGTTGACGCGTCGTGCGACTTCCTGGACGCCCGCGCCGCGACGATCGCGCTGGCCGACCTGCTTGTCGCGGTGCTGGACGGCGGCATTCGGACGTTCTGGTCGACATCGGGATGGCCTACGCCCTCGGCACGGACTGCTACGGCCTCCACCTCACCGGAGAGGCCCCCGAAGGGCTGCACACCGGAATGCTCGACGGGCACTTGCGCAGCGTCCCCGACCTCCTGGACCTGCTCCGCGTCCACCTCCGGTTCGGCGACGCCACCTGAGGGATTCACGTGGCGATGACGAGGAGGGTGCCGGCGATCAGACAGGCGCCGAGCGGCAGGTTCCCCCTCGGCGCCCGGCGAGCCCGTTGGCCGAGCGCCCCAGCCGCCCCCAGGACCAGGCCCGCCCACAGCCCGGCAACCGCCGTTCCCCACCCGAACCACCCCAGCATCAGCCCCAGCACTCCGGCAAGCTTCACGTCGCCACCGCCCAGTTGGCCGGCGGCGGCGACATAGAGCATGCCGAAGAGGACGAGAGCTGCCGCGGCGGCGAAGGCTGCCCGCAGCAGTCGGCCGGTGTCGCCCGTGACGAGGGCGGCCATGACGAGGAGCGCCTGGTGCTCACGTAGGTGCTGAGCAGGACGCGGTTCGGGAGCCGCCGCACCGAGCAGGGCGGCTTCAAGTTCCCGGTAGGAGCGGGCTGTCGGTGATGCCCCAGACCCATACGGCGTGTTCGGGTGTGTCCCGGATCGCTCGGGTGGTCTTGGCGATGTTGTCGGCTCCCAGCAGCCGTAGCCTGCCGATGGCCAGGTTCCGCAAGGCGGCCATCGCCCGCGGCGCGCTGCCGGTGTGGACGGTGGAGGCATCCTCGGCGAACACCACATCTCTGACATGGTGGCTGGAATTTTCGATTCCCCAGTGCCCGCGTATGTATCGGCCCAGGTCAGCAGGGCTGGCCTGATGGGTATCGAGGCTGGTGACGGCGTAGACCGTCTCCCGGGTCTGCCGCTTGCCGCTCTCCTGGCGGCGCCGGTGGATGCGCAAGGCCAGCCGCGCTTCCGGGAAGGCGATCCCGCCCAGGCTCGGCGCGATGGCCATGGTCTTGACCGAGCGGGACTCCCGCCGCCCGTGCCCGGTCCCGGAGACGGTGTGCGCTACCGGCACCTGCTTCCACGGCAGGGCCTTGACCTGGGCTGACGCGGTCGGCTGATTTCCCTTGATCACCGCGATGTAGTGGGCTTTCCTCTCCTGCACCAGCCAGCGCACCTGGTCCTTGACGCTGTGCAGGGCGTCGAAGGTGACCACGGCGCCGGCCAGATCGAGTGGTTCCAGCAGCGGGCGGAAGGCGGCCGTCTCGTTGGTCTTGGCGCCCACCTCCCGCTGGGCCAGGGTGACGGTGAGGCCGTGGGTGACGGCGGACAGCAGGTGCCGGTGGCGCTGCTGTCGGTGCGCGGAGCCGGACAACGCCTTGCCGTCCACCGCGATCGCCGGCCGCGGCGGCGAGCCGGTGCCGCCGACGTCGGTGTGGTCGTGTTCGGCCAGGTAGGCGCCGATCGCGGCGTCCAGGGCGTCGCCGTCGAGGGCGGCCAGGAGCCGGGTGAGAGTGGCATGGGACGGGGCGCGACGGCGTCCGGGCAGGTGGCGTCGGATGCCGAGCAGTTCCAACACCGAGGTGGTGGCGCGCTGTCCCCACTCGGTGATCTCGGTGATGGTCCGGGCGCCGGAGACGACTGCGCAGGCGCAGATCAGCAGCAAGCCGACCAGGGGATACCACCGTCCGCGACGTGAACGCGGGTCGGGCACGCGCTGGAGGTGGGCACGCAGGCGGCCGGTGTCGTGCTGGTGGAGGGGACCCAGTTTCGCCAGGACGGCAGGGATCGGAGAGGATGGAGCGGCAGGCACGGGACCTCGATGTGATCAGCTGGCGTAGACACCCTGATGATCACCCGTCTCGTGCCTGTGCTGTTGCCACGTCAACTCCCGCTGGGCACGGACGATCTACGCGATCCCGGAACTTGCAACCACCCTGGGCCCCGTGGGGCGCGGGGAATGCGGGAGCGACCGAGGCGAACCGGCAGGTGGAACCGGGGGAGCAGCGCCGCAAGGGGTGTGGGGAACCGCGTGGCCGGCCCCCACCGAACCCGCACCCGCCGGCTCCCCGACGTCCTGCGCCTGATCCACCGCCGCCTGACACCCGGCGACCCGCGCGTCACGGTCACCGGCGACGACTCCCTGCTGGCCTTCTGGCTCGACCGCGTCAGCGTGGGCTGAGGGGCACCGGTAATCCGGTTCGTCACCGCCGGGCGCGGGCGGTGAACACGTGGTGCCCCGGTGCGCCGGTCACCGGACTATGGCGTCCAGGGCCATTCCTGCGGCGTTCAGCAGATCCGGCAGTGGACGGGTCGGCGAGCCGTAGACGCTGCCGATGAGAGCGCCCCCCGGTCGCAGGATTCTTGGCAGGTCGCGCAGCAAAGGGGCCGGAACAGAGAAGTGGAACACGAATGCGGCCAGGACCAGGTCGATCGTCTCGCTGCCGAAGGGAAAGGGACCGTTCGGAGAGATGCGAACGAGGGGGACACCGCTCGTGTTCTGTTGCAAGGAGGCCGCGCTCATGTCGCAGCCGACGATCCTGCTCGTTCCAAACGCGACGGAGGAGAAGCGTATGGCACGCCCGTCCCCTGTCCCGAAGTCGAGAATCGTTGTCGGCGCTGCTCGGTGGGCGAAGGCGATCTGCACCAGCGCGCGAACGACCCGCTGGTGCAGATCGCCGTCGATCAGCCGCTCGGAACCGGCAGTCTCCCTGCGGACGTCGAGTACGGCGGAGGCGGGGCGGCTGTGACTGGGGGGCCGGTGGCCGAGACCGAACACGAACAGCACGTGATGCACAAGAACCTCACCCAGGCGCTGAAGGAGCAGCACGGTCGCGTGCTGGCGGCCGAACCCGAAGGGCCGACCGAGCAGCACGTCCGGCTCCTGGAAGATCATCGCCGCCGGCGCCGCGCCCGCAGCGGACCTGGAGACCTTCACCGCGGCGATGGTGTCGCGCGGGCCCCGAGGCGGTCACTGTCAGTCGGGCAGGCGGTCGATCAGCCAGGTGGCCAGTTCCTCGGTCACCTCGGTGTGCGTGGTGTTGGCGTAGGAGAGCAGGAAGTCGTCCAGGTCGCTCTCGTCGGGGGCGAGGTCGTCGATGTTCGCGTACAGGTCCTTCTGCTCGCCGAGGTCGCGGATCGACACGGCGCTGACCGAGGGGACGAAGCAGACGTCCTCGTGGTGCAGGTCGACGGTGGCGCCGACCCTCTTGAGCGCGTCGGCGAGGATCTTGTAGGAGTGCAGGGTGCCGCCGGGGGCGGAGTCCAGCTCGGGCAGGCCGCTGGTGGCGATGGTCTTCTCGGCTGCGGGGAAGCGCCGCTTGAGTTCGGCCACGGTGACGTTCTCGCCCTGGGCCTGGATGTGGAACTTGGTGCCGGGGTAGATCCGGCCGAGTTCCAGGGCCCGGTCGCCCGCCGGCAGGCCCAGGCCCTGGCCGTCGCCGCTGCCGTTGGCCAGGCCCAGCAGCCGGGGGATGCGCGGCCAGCCACCGACCTTCTCCAGTTCGGTGAGGAACTGCTCGCGCTCGGGGGCGACGCCGACCGTGCCCGTCTTGGGGTCGTAGTGCCGCCAGAGCATCTGCCGGGCGGCGGGACTGTTCATCTGCCGGGCGAAGTCGTTGGCCAGCGGGATGAAGTGCGAGAACGCCTGCAGGCCGATCGGGATGACCGCCCCGCGGTGCGGGCTGTCCCAGGAGAAGTACGCTCCAACCTGGTGGTTCATGCGCTGCATCTCCAGCTTCGCCAGGGCGTAGCGGGTGACGATGCCGCCCATGCTGAAGCCGCCCACCATCAGCCGGGTCGAGCCCATCTGTTCGGCGTTGGCCCGCAGGATGGCGGCCATTGCGGTCTGGGCGTTGTCCTGGATCGCGGCGGACCGCTCGTCGAAGCCGAGCAGGACCACGTCGCGGCCGCGGCGGCGCATCTCGCTGATCAGCGGGAACCGGCCGCCTTCGAGGTGGGCGTAGAGCCAGTCCAGGTTGGAGCGGCCCAGGCTGAAGCCGTCCGCCATGATCACCGGCCGGGTCAGGCCCCTGTTCTCCTCGCCGTAGAAGACGCGGGCGAAGCCGCCCGGCAGCGGCCACTCCTCGTCGGGCTCGGGGACGGTGAAGCCGGCCTCGGGTGCGGCGGAGACCGGGTCCGGGATGGTGAAGGCGCCGGCGTTCTGCTCGGCCTGCTCGTCCTTTTGGGTCAACTCGGCTCCAGGTGGGTGAGGGCACCTCGGCCGGCGGCCGGCCGGGGCGGCGCAGATCTCGGGAACCCGCCCAGGATGGCCGCTCGGCGGTTGAGGTCGGTGAGCGAACCACCGTTGATCACCTGTATGGGCGACGTGACGGCGGAGAGCCTGACCGCGTATCGGCAAGCAGCCGAGGTGTTTGCGCTACGCGCCGTAACAATTGCGGCAGATGACTCCCCGCCGACTGGCCGCGAACGGGGAATCCGATCTGGCCACCCACACTCGTGTGCGTAGCCATGGGGCCAACTGGACCGACTCGCGGGCGACGCCGCCTGCCGAAGATCACTAACTGCTACTCTCCGCGTTCGATGGCTACTTTCAGTAGTCGTTCGTGGGTGTTCCCTGCCCATCCCCTCACGGAGACCCGAGGAAGTTCCATGCGCGTTCGCTTCACCCTGCCCGCCGTCGCGGCCGTGACAGCACTCGCTGCCACGGCGAGCGTGTTCGCTGCTCCGACGGCCTCGGCCGGCTCGGCCGTCCCCGCCGGCGAACTCGCCTACGGCAGCGACATCCTGCTGCAGAATCAGTACGGCGGCGACGGTGGCTACCTGGACACCAACGGCCGCTCCAGCCGGCCCGGCGCCACCTACGAAGTGAGCACCAACCAGACCCCCAACAGCCGAGGCCCCAGGACGTCGGTCTGGAAGGTCGTCTCCGCCACCGGGAAGGCCGACGGTGGCCGCGTCGTCAGCGGCGACGTGGTGTACCTCGTCAACCAGTACGCGAGCGGCACCTACCTGGACACCAACGGCCACTCCAGCCGGTCCGGCGCCAAGTACGACGTCTCCACGACCATCACCAAGGACCGCGGCACCGGCACGGGTAAGTGGCACATCTTCGGCAACACGTCCTCGCCCGCGGACGGCAGCATCCGCTCGGACGACATCGTGCACCTGCTCAACGACTACGGCTCTGCCAACGGCGGCTTCCTGGACACCAACGGCCACTCCAGCCAGTCCAGCGCCAAGTACGACGTCTCCACCTCGCCCTACTGGGACCGCGGCACGGGTACCGGCTCCTGGAGGGTACTGCCCACCACCTGAGCGCCCGGCCCTCACCCCGTCGGCCCCCGCGACCGCGCGGGGGCCGACACCGGTGTGGGGAACCGCGTGGCCGGCCCCCACCGAACCCGCACCCGCCGGCTCCCCGACGTCCTGCGCCTGATCCACCGCCGCCTGACACCCGGCGACCCGCGCGTCACGGTCACCGGCGACGACTGCCTGCTGGCCTTCTGGCTCGACCGCGTCAGCGTGGGCTGACCCCGGGCGCTCAGTCCTGCACGTCGTCCCCGGTCAGGACGTCGTCGGCGTCGACGATCCGGTACGCGTACCCCTGCTCCGCCAGGAACCGCTGCCGGTGCGCCGCGTAGTCCTGGTCGACGGTGTCGCGGGCCACCACCGAGTAGAAGCGGGCCTCGTGGCCGTCCGCCTTGGGACGCAGCACCCGGCCGAGTCGCTGCGCCTCCTCCTGGCGGGAGCCGAACGTGCCGGAGACCTGGATGGCGACGGTGGCCTCCGGCAGGTCGACGGAGAAGTTCGCCACCTTGGAGACCACCAGGACGCTGATCTCCCCGGTGCGGAACGCGTCGAACAGCTTCTCGCGCTGCGCGTTCGGGGTCTCGCCCTTGATGACCGGCGCGTCCAGGTGCGCGCCGAGCTCGTCGAGCTGGTCGATGTACTGGCCGATCACCAGCGTCTGCTCGCCGGCGTGCTGGCGCACCAGCGCCTCGCAGACCTTCCGCTTGGTGGCCGTCGTCGCGCAGAAGCGGTACTTCTCCTCCGTCTCGGCCGTCGCGTACGCCAGCCGCTCGGAGTCGCTGAGGCTGACGCGGACCTCCACGCAGTCGGCGGGCGCGATGTAGCCCTGCGCCTCGATCTCCTTCCACGGCGCGTCGAACCGCTTGGGGCCGATCAGGGAGAAGACGTCCGACTCGCGCCCGTCCTCCCGCACCAGCGTGGCGGTCAGGCCCAGGCGGCGTCTGGCCTGGAGGCCGGCGGTGAACTTGAAGACCGGCGCGGGCAGCAGGTGCACCTCGTCGTAGACGATCAGCCCCCAGTCGCGCGAGTCGAACAGCTCCAGGTGCGGGTAGACGCCCTTACGGCGGGTGGTCAGCACCTGGTAGGTGGCGATGGTGACCGGGCGGATCTCCTTGCGGGTGCCGGAGTACTCGCCGATCTCGTCCTCGGTCAGCGACGTGCGCCGGACCAGTTCGTGCTTCCACTGCCGCGCGGAGACGGTGTTGGTCACCAGGATCAGCGTGGTGGCCTTCGCCTCCGCCATCGCGCCGGCGCCCACCAGCGTCTTCCCGGCGCCGCACGGCAGCACCACCACACCGGAACCGCCGTGCCAGAAGCCCTCCACCGCCTGCCGCTGGTAGGGCCGCAGACTCCAGCCGTCCTGCCGCAGCTCGATCGGGTGCGCCTCGCCGTTCACGTACCCGGCCAGGTCCTCGGCCGGCCAGCCCAGCTTCAGCAGCACCTGCTTGATCTGCCCGCGCTCCGAGGGGTGCACGGCCACGCTGTCCGGGTCGATCCGCACGCCCACCAGCGGCTGGACCTTCTTCGAGTGCAGCACCTCCTGGAGCACCGGCCGGTCGGTGGTCTCCAGCACCAGCCCGTGCACCGGGTGCTTGACCAGCCGCAGCCGCCCGTACCGCGCCATCGTCTCGGCGATGTCGATCAGCAGCGCGTGCGGGACGGGGTACCGCGAGTACTCCACCAGCGCGTCGACGACCTGCTCCGCGTCGTGCCCGGCGGCCCGCGCGTTCCACAGGCCCAGCGGCGTCACCCGGTAGGTGTGGATGTGCTCCGGCGCCCGCTCCAGCTCCGCGAACGGCGCGATGACCCGCCGGCAGGCGTCCGCCCGCTCGTGGTCCACCTCCAGCAACAGCGTCTTGTCGCTCTGGACGATCAGCGGTCCGTTCACGCGGGCACCTTCCGGGCGGGTCGATCCGGGGACGAACCTCCAGTGTCGCTCATCCCGGTGACCACCGGGCATCCCGCCCGTGGGACGCCCGGACGGCGGTCCGCGGGGCGGTCCGCAGGGCGCGGTCCTCGGGCGGCCGTGCCCGTCCCCCCAGGGCCGGCCCGCGCACCCTCCCCAGCGGCCGGCGCCCCCGCCCCGCCCCCGAACCCCGCTGAACGTCCCCCACCCGTACGGCGGTCGGGCCCCCGACCCCGTGCCCGGACCGTCCTGATTCGGTCCCCGGGGGGCGGGGTAGGCGCTGCCGCAGACGGTGGTTTCGGGCGGACGGAGTGGTCGTGGGCCGGATCGGCGGGCGGCGGGAGAAGGGCAGAGGCCGGACGGGGAAGAAGCGTGCGGCCTGGCGGGTCCCGGTGCGCAAGGCGGCCGCCGGCGGCGGTCCGGTCCGCGCGTGGGACGTGCGGGGGCGGGTGACGCGGTGGCGGGAGGCCGGACGGGCCGAGGCCGCCCGGAGACGGCGCCGGGAGCGGTCGGCCGCGCGGGCCAGGGAACGCGACATCGCGGCCGGGCGGCGGCCACCGTTGAACGGCCTGCTGCGGGCGGTCATCATACTGGCCGGATTCGCCTGCATGGTGGTGTTCGCCGTGCTGCTCGCGAAGGTCACCCTCGTACCCTCACCGGCCTCGGTGGCCATGGTGCACGCCAACGTCCACCCCGGCTCCTCGATCCGCGCCTACTTCGACCAGCCCGACTGGAAGGTGACCGCCAAGGAGGTCGGCGGGAACGTGCTGCTGGGTGTGCCGTTCGGGCTGCTGCTCCCGGTGCTCTTCCCCGCACCCGCGGCCTGGTGCGCGTCGTGCTGGTCACCGCGTTCGTCATGCTCTGCGTGGAGAGCGCGCAGGGCACGATGGTCGAGGGCCGCGCCTTCGACATCGACGACGTGATCCTCAACACCGCGGGCGCGCTGCTGGGTTACGTGCTGATCGGCTGGAAGCTGGGCCGCAGCGTCCACCCCCGCCGCCCGCACTGGTGGCAGCGCCGCACCCAGCCGTCGTCCTGACGGGACGCCAGAGAGCCGCCCGCGCCCCCGCCGCCTCACGGCGCGTCCCCCGGGTCCACCTCCCGCGCGCCGGTGATCCGGTGCAGGGCGAACGTGCGGACGTCGTCGGACGTGCGGTCGTACGCGGTGACGAAACCGCCCTCCACGCGCACCGGTTCCAGCAGACGTTCGCTGGCCGCGCCCTCCGCGTTGACGTAGCCGATCCACACCGCCTCCCCGGTCAGCACCGCGGCCTGCACGGTGGCCAGCGTCTCGGCGGCCGAGGTGCGCGGCGGGCCCGGCGTCCCCGGCGCGGCGGCCGTGGGGGAGGGCACCCGGACCGCCGCGGCCGCCCGGTCGCCGCCACGGATCGCCCGCACGGCCGCCGTCAGCAGACGTTCCTGCGGCACCGGCGGCCCGTCCTGCACCGGGGCCGGCGGTGTACGCGGCGGGGTGCGGCGGGCGTCGGCCCGGGCGATCAGCACGTCGCCGTCGGCGGACTCCGCGGCCGGCGCGTACCCCATGTCCCGCAGCCGCTCCAGCAGCGACGCCGGTGCCACCCGCGCCGCCAGCACCGTGGGCGCCAGCCGGCGCAGCCCCAGCGACGCCGACCGCTTGTCGGCCAGGATCTCCGCCAGCAGGTGGTCGTCGTCGCACCGCAGGTAGGACGACGCGGCGCCGACCCGCAGCCGTCCGTGCCGCCGGGCGATGTCGTCGATCAGGTAGGACAGCGGCTGCGGCACCGGCGTGCGGGAGTGCTCGGCGAGGAAGGCGTGCAGGTCACCGGCGGAGCGCCCGGCGTCCAGCGCGCGCCGCACCGATCCGGGCGTGAAGCGGTAGACCGTCGCGCCGCCCCGGGACTCCACGTCCGCCGCCACCGCCATGAACTCCGCCAGCGGCGCCTCCAGCGGCCCGGGCGCCACCGCCGTCAGGTCCGCCTGGAGCAGCACGTGGTCCAGCGGCTCCGGCAACAGCCCGGCCAGCCCCGCGGCCGCCGCGCGCGGATCGGGCGTGCCACCGGCCAGTCCGGCGGCGTACCCGGCGAGCGCCCCGCGCCCGGTGACCCCGAGCAGTTCGGCCTGCTCCAGCGTCCACCGCGCCAGCCGGGTGCGGCCGTCCTCGGCGCCCCGGCCCCGGGGCGGGCGTTCCCACCGCAGCCGGGCCAGCAGGGTGTCCGGTGCGGCGGCGGAGCCCGGCGGCAGGCCGGCCAGCAGCTCCAGCACCCGGCGCCGCACCTCGGGCGCCGCGGAACGGTCCAGGTCGGGGCCGAGCGCGGCCGGGGTGCGGCCCTTCGCGTCACGCCGGCCGACCAGCGCCGGCACCCGGGTGGCCGGCAGCCAGCCGGCCACCAGCGCCGCCCATCTCGCCTCCGGCGGCGCGGCCCGCCACACGTCGAACGCCGGGGTCGGCGCGAACGCCTCGTCCGCCTCGCCGTCGGAGGCCACCAGCCCGGCCGCGTAGGCGAGTTCCAGCCAGAACGCGGCTCGGGCCTCGTCGGTCTCCAGCAGGACCGCCAGCCGTTTCAGGTCCCGCACGCCCAGCCCGCCGGCCCGCAGCACCGCCGGCCCGCCGGCCTCCCAGGACCGCACCAGCTCCTCCACGGTGCGCACCGCGGTGAACGCCTCACCGGCCGCGGTGGCGTCGACCATCGCGGGGGAGTGCTCCGCGGCGGCCGTCACCGGCGGCGGCAGCGGTTCCGGCACGCGGTGCGCCCGGCCGGCCCGCAGGTGCAGCGCCACCTCGCGCGGCAGGACGACGGTGCCGGGGACGGCCGGCAGCAGCAGCCCGCGGGCCAGCAGCCACCGCACCGGCGTGCGGGCCCGGTCCGCCCGCCCGCCCGTGCCGGCCCGCCCCACCTCGCCGTACGGCGGCCCCCACGTCAGCCGCTCCAGCACCTCGGCGGTCCCCTCCGGCGCACCCGCCAGCAGGTCCGCGGTGCGGCGCCGGTCGGTGAACAGGGCCCGCAGCGCGCCCACCGCGCTCACCGCGTCGTGGGTGCCGGGCAGCCCGGCGTCCGCCAGGATCTCCTGTACGCGCCCCGGCGACATGCCCGCCGCCGCCTCGGCCAGCGCCGGGCCCAGCCCCGTCGGGGACGGCACGCCCGGTGAGGGCGCCAGCAGGTCGCGGGCGGTGCGCACCAGCCGCAGCCGGTCGCCGCCGCCCCACACCAGGGCCCGGGTCCGCAGCTGCGCGATCGCCCCCGGCAGCGCCCCGGCCACCACGGGGTCGGGCGTGTCGCCGGACAGCAGGGCGAGCAGTTCGTCGTACGGGCACGGGTCGCGGGCCACCGCCAGCGCCTCGGCGGTCTGCTGGGCGAAACGATCCAGTCGCTCCAGCGCCCGCACCACCGAGGCCCGCGTGCCGGCCCGGGTGGCCAGCTGCGTCATGTCGTTCGGCACCGGGCCGACGAGGTCGGGGCGGGCGCGCAGCAGTGCCGCGATCTCCGCGTCCTCCCGGGCCCGCAGGTCCTCCGCGAGCGTGCGGGGCGCCGAGCCCTCTCCCTGCGGCCCCGCCCCGGTCGCTGCCTGGGTCGCCACGAACTCCTCCCGCGCATGTCGAACGGCGATCGGCCCGCCGTGGTCATCCGTCCCACATTACGGCCTGCCGCCCGGTAACCGGGCGGCCACCCGGCTCCCCGGCGCGGACGCTGGGCCGCGCGCCCCCCGGGCGGTACCGTCAACCCGGCGCGGCCGCAGGCATCGTGGGGAATTCGGGGAAGACGGCATGGGCATCGAGAGCGACAAACTGGTCCTGGACTACCTCAGCCGTGTCGGCGACCTCGCGCAGACCGCGATGCCCGCCGCCGACCGCATGCGGTTGGTGGCCCGGCTGCGCAACGACATCGACGCGGCCCGTGGCCGCACCGCCGGCGACAGTCCCGCCGCCGTCCGCCGCATCCTGGGCCGCATCGGCCCGCCCGACGAGGTCGTGGCCGGCGCCGCGACCACCCCCGGCGTCCCCGCGCCCACGCCGGCGCCCGCCCCCGCGGCGGGTTCCACGGAAGCCTCCCGCGCGGAAGCCTCCCGCCCGGGGGGTTCCCGCGCGGGGGGAACGGGCGGGCTGCTGCGCAAGGCGTTCGGGGGCGGGGGCGGCGCGGGTGCGGGCGGTGGTGCGGGCTCGGGTGGTGCGGGGGACGGCGGCTCCGGGGCCGGGCGGGACTCCGGCGCGTCCGCCGGCGGCCCGGGCACGGGGATGACGCCGCCGCCGGGCGTCAACGAGATCCTGGCCGGATCCGGTTCCTCCGGGGACGGTCCCGACTGGTGGCGCACGTCCGGCGGCCCGTCCGGCGACGGCATGCTCGGCGGCGACCTGTCGTCGGCCGGCTGGACCGGCGGCCTGATCATGTCCGAGTTCCAGGATCCGGCCCAGCCGCCGCCGGCCCCCGGCACCGCCGCGGTACCGCGGCAGGGGGAGCCCGGCGCCCACGTCCCCGGCCGGCCGCTGCGGCCGGCCGCACCGCCGCCCACCCCCGCGCCCGCCCCGGCCCCGGCCAGGGAGAAGCCCGCCCGCAAGGCGCTGCGCCTGGCGGGGCTGCTGCGCGCGCGCCCGCAGCCGGTACCCGCCCCGGCCCCGGTCGAGGAGGCCCCCCGCCGCCGCATTCCGCCCGGCCCCGTCGAAGCCCTGGCCGCCGTGGCCCTGGTCGCCGGAGCCCTGCTGACCAACATCGTCGTGCTGGCGGCCGGCTGGCTGCTGGCCTACACCACCCGCGGCATCCCCCGCCGCCAGGCCCAGTTCGCCGCCCTCGGCGTCCCCGGCGTCGTCGTCGCCTGCGCGATCATCTGGTTCTGGGGCCGCGCCAGCGGCCACTGGGGCCCACCCATCGGCTCCCCCGGCACCGGCGCCGCCTTCACCGCCGCCCTCCCCGTCGTCCTCCGCACCGCCGCCGTCGCCTCCGCCCTCTACCTCCTCTGGCGCGGCCTCATCAAACGAGGCTGACCCCCCGCAGCCGGCACTGAACGGTGGGTGGCCGGGGTCGCCCCGGTGGTGGCCCCGTCAGGGGCGCGGGGAGCTGCGCGACCAGCCCAAGCGCTCCCGCAGCCGGCGGTGAAGCGCACGTGGCAACCCGGTGGCCGCCGACGCGCTGGGCGCAGACTCCCGCCACGGAGGATCCCGGAACCGCCGGCGCGAGCGCTGTTCACCGCCGGTGCACCCGCCCGCCTTCACCCCGGCCCCTGCCCGTCACGCCGTGGACGGGAGAATGGTGGTCATGGCCACGCAACCGCTGACGGTCGGCTTCGACCTCGACATGACGCTGATCGACTCCCGCCCCGGCATCAAGGCGGTGTACGACCGGCTGTCGGCGGAGACCGGTACGTTCATCGACACCGGTCTGGTGATCACCCGGCTGGGTCCGCCGCTGGAGGACGAGCTGGTCAACTGGTACCCGGCGGCCGACGTGCCGGTGATGGCGGACCGCTACCGGGCGCTGTACCCGGACCACGGCATCGCGGCGACACCGGCGACGGCCGGCGCGTTCGCGGCGCTGGAGGCGGTACGGCGGGCGGGCGGCCGCAGCATCGTGGTGACCGCGAAGTACGAGCCGAACGCGCGGCTGCACCTGGAGCACCTCGGTCTGCGGCCCGACCTGCTGGTCGGCGACCTGTGGGCGGAGGCGAAGGCGTCCGCGCTGCGCGAGCACGGCGCGACGGTCTACGTGGGTGACCACGTGGGCGACGTGCGCGGCGCGCTGGCGGCCGGCGCGCTGTCGGTGGCGGTGCCCACCGGCCCGTGCGACGCCCAGGAACTGTCCGCCGCCGGCGCCGGCGTCGTGCTGCCCGACCTGACGGCGTTCCCGCGCTGGCTCAGCGAGCACCTGGCCCCGGTGGCCTGAACGGCCGGACGGGACGCGGCGGCTTCCCGGCCCGGGCGGACCTACGCGGCCGCCGACTCCCGGGTGCGGCGCTTCTGCTCCCGGGCGGACCGCAGCAGGCCGACGAGGGCCAGCAGGAAGCCGGCGCCCATGAGCATGCAGACGAAGTAGGCGGGCGTCGGCAGCGGGTGCGTGCCGATGAACAGCGGGGTCATGGTCGCCAGCGTGGCGACCGCGCCGACGATGAAGACGACGGCACCGATCCGCACGAGCAGGTCGCCGGGCATCCGGGATTCGTTGGTCACCCTCCCAGAGTAGGCGCCGCCCCGCCGCCCCCGGCCCGCGGGCCCGCCCGGCCGCCAGGACCCGCGCCCGGAGCAGGGACACGGTCCCCGCCGCTGCCGGAACGACCCCCGCCGCGTTCAGCGCGAGCGGCCCGCGACGCCCCGCCCGATCAGCCGCCGCCGGCGCCCACCGTCCGACCGCCGGCCTCCGGCCGCCCCGCCGGACCCGGCCCCCGAACCTCCCGCCCCGAGGGCCCCCGTGACGGGCCGTCCGGTCGCCGTGGGGGAGGCGCCGGGGGACCGGTTTCTCTGTGGCGTGCCGTGGGGTAGGCCCCGGTAAGGTATGCGGGCTGTCGTCGTTTCGGAGTGGAAGCGGGTGTGTGCGTTGCCGACCGGCAAGGTCAAGTGGTTCAACAGCGAGAAGGGCTTCGGCTTCCTTGCTCGCGACGACGGCGGCGACGTCTTCGTGCACTCGTCCGTGCTGCCCGTCGGCGTGGAGGCGCTCAAGCCCGGTCAGCGGGTGGAGTTCGGTGTGGTCGCCGGACAGCGGGGCGACCAGGCGCTGTCGCTCAGCGTGCTGGACCCGGCCCCCTCGGTCGCCGCGGCCCTGAGACGCAAGCCCGACGAACTCCTGCCGATCGTGCAGGACCTGACGACGCTGCTGGAGGACATGGCCCGCTCGCTCCAGCGCGGCCGTTACCCGGAGAAGACGCACGGCCGCAAGATCGCCGGTGTGCTGCGCGCCGTCGCCGACCAGCTCGACGTCTGACCGCGGAAGGGCCGGAGCACCCGGCCCTCCGTCGACCCGCCTCGTGCGGCGCGCCGTTCACGCGCCGGGGAAGTCCAGGGCGCCGTCCGGCAGCGGCGGCACCAGGCCCTCCGCGGCGGCGCGTTCCAGCAGTCCGCGCACCGCGGCGTAGCCCTCGTCGCCCAGGTCCGCGGTGAACTCGTTGACGTACAGACCGATGTGCTGGTCCGCCACCGCCGCGTCCATCTCCTGGGCGTGGGCCAGCACGTAATCCCGTGACGCGGCCGGGTCGTTCCACGCCGCACGCACCGACTGCCGTGCGCTGTCCGCCAGTTGACGCAGCAACGGCCCGCCCAGCGACCGCTTGGCGATGATCGCGCCCAGCGGGATCGGCAGCCCGGTGACGCGTTCCCAGTGCTCACCCATGTCGGCCAGCCGGTGCAGCCCGTAGCGGCCGTAGGTGAAGCGCGCCTCGTGGATCACCAGTCCGGCGTCCACCCGTGCGTCGCGCACCGCGGGCATGATCTCGTGGAACGGCATGACCACGATCCGCCCGACGCCGCCCGGCACTTCGGCCGCCGCCCACAGCCGGAACAGCAGGTAGGCGGTGGAACGTTCGCTCGGCACCGCGACGGTCGCGCCCTTGAGGTCCCCGGCCGTGCCGCCGTCCCGGGTCAGCACCAGCGGTCCGCAGCCCCGGCCCAGCGCCCCGCCGCACGGCAGCAGCGCGTACTCCTGGAGCACCCACGGCAGCACCGCGTACGACACCTTCAGCACGTCGCCCTCGCCGCGTTCGGCCAGGCCGTTCGTCACGTCGATGTCGGCGAACGTCACCGCCAGCTCCGGCGCCCCCGGCAGCGAGCCGTGCGCCCAGGCGTGGAAGGTGAACGTGTCGTTGGGGCAGGGCGAGTACGCGATCCGCAGCGGCGCGGTCATGACCTCTCCAGAACGGGGACGAGGGAACGGAAGGCGTCCGCCAGCGCGGTCAGCGCCTCCCCGATGCGCCAGGCGGCGCGGTCGCGCGGCCCGACGGGGTTGGAGACGGCGCGCACCTCCAGCACCGGCACGCCGTGCGCGGCGGCGGCCTCGGCCACGCCGAAGCCCTCCATCGCCTCGGCCAGCGCGCCCGGGTGCCGGTCGGCGAGTTCGCGGGCCCGGTCCGCCGTGCCGGTCGCCGTCGAGACGGTCAGCACCGCACCGGCGAGGCCACCGGTCAACGCGGCCGCGGCGCGGGTCAGTTCGGGGTCGGGGGTGTGCCGTATGACGCCGAAGCCCAGGTCGGTCACGGGCACGAAGCCCTCGGGGGTGCACACGCCCAGGTCGGCGGCGACGACCGCGTCGGCCACCACCACGCGGCCCACCGGGGCGGCCGGGGCGAAACCGCCGGCGATCCCGGCGGAGACCGCCAGCCCGTAGGGCTCACCGGCCAGCGCGGCCGCGGTCAGCGCCACCGCCGTGCCGGCCGCCGCCGCGGCGGGTCCGACGCCGGCCGCCAGCAGATCGGCGCGGCCGCCGTCGCCCAGCGGCAGGCGCAGCGCGGTCAGCCCGCCGGGCAGCGGGTGCTGAAGGCCGGCGTTGGCGTCCCCGCCGGCCAGCCCGCGCGCCACGGCGTCCCGCTCGGCCGCGACCGCCGTCACCACGAGCAGGCGGGGCACGGTCACGGTCAGCTGCTCAGCTTGACGCGGAACTTCCACACCTGCGTGGTGTTCGTCAGGTCACCGGTGGTCTTGAGGAAGAACAGGTCCACCGACTTCGCCGTCGCCTGCGTCTGCTGGTTCTGGAACAGCGCGGCCACCGGCGCGGTCAGCGTGGTGTACGTCGACTTCTTGTTCAGGTTCGTCAGCTGCTGCGGCTGCCCGCCGTCCTGCGCGTACAGCACCACCCAGCCGGCGTCGGCGATGTCCGGTTCGACGCCCAGGTGCACCTTGTCGTTGGCGTTCGCCGTGACCGTGGCCCCCGGCGCGTTCTTGTCCGCCACGCAGCCCTGGATCTGCGCCATCGACAGCTTCTTCCCGTCGTTCCAGCACGGCGCGTCACGCTCGGCCTGCGAATTGACGGACGTGTCGCCGACGGTCACGGTCGCCAGCGGCGTCGGCTTACTGCATGCGGACAGGGCCATGAGCCCGAGCGCGACCGCGCCCACGGCGGCGGCAGAACGGCGAATCGTCATGCCCCGCAGGCTACCCGCCCCACCCCCGCCCCCCACCCCCGGGTGCACCCCACTCCCCGCCCCGAGAGGCGCGAGGAACGGCGCGACCGGCCCGAACGGCGGGAACGCCGCCCGCCGACAGGACACCCCCACCCCGGAAGGCGCCCCGGTCCGACACCCCGCGGGGGAACCCGCGCGACCGACGGACTCACACCGTTCGGGAAGCCCCCCGCGCCGCCCCCAGCAGCCCCCGCCCCGTCACCGTCACCCCGACCGCGACGACCCCCGCGCCCACGGCGAGTCCGACCGCTCCGTAGAGCGGGAGGAGGATGCCGATGCCGCCGCCGATCACCCAGGCGAGTTGCAGCACCGTCTCGGAGCGGGCGAACGCCGACGTGCGGACGGCCTCGGGAACGTCCCGCTGGATGAGCGCGTCGAGGGAGAGCTTGCCCATGGCCTGGGTGAGGCCGGTCACGGCGGCGGCCACGGCGACGGCGACGACTCCGTAGGAGACCGCGCAGACCACGAGCGCCCCCAGCACCACGAACTGCACGGTGGTGATGATCACCTCAGGTGCCCGGCTGCGCAGCCACGCCCCCAGGACGTTGCCGAACGCGTTCCCGCCGCCGGCCGCCACCGCCACCAGCCCGAGGGACGCGGCCGCGCCCAGCCCGCCCACGGGGTGCTCCCGCAGGGTGAACGCCAGGAAGAAGGTGAGGAGCCCGGAGATGCCGCGCAGCCCGCAGTTGGCCTGGAGGGCGTAGAGGACGGAGGCGCCGACGGTGCGCAGCCCGGGGCGTTTGCGGGAGCGGGCCGCACGCTCCGCGGCCTCGTCGTCGGCGTGCAGCAGCGCTTTGCGTTCGCCGCGGGCGGAGTCCACGGTGTGCGGCAGCGCGAAGCACGCCATCGCGCCCAGCCCGAAGATCACGAACGCCCCGTACAGCGGCCACTGCGGCCCGATCAGGTGCAGCAGGCCGCCGACGGGAGCGGCCAGCGCGGTGGACAGCAGACCGGCGAGCGTCATCCGGGAGTTCGCCTTGACCAGCGAGATCCGCGGCGGCAGCAGCCGGGGCACGACCGCCGAGCGCACCACCCCGTTCGCCTTGGACGCCACCAGGACGCCCAGCGCGACGGGGTAGAGCGCCAGCCCCGAGGAGGTGACCATCGACGACATCGTCCAGGCCAGCACGGCCCGGGCCAGCATGGAACCGGCCATCGCCGCACGCCGGCCGTGCGGGATCCGGTCCAGCAGCGGGCCGATCACCGGGGCGAGCAGCGCGAAGGGCGCCATGGTGACGAGCAGGTACAGCGCCACCCGGTCACGGGCCTCGCCGGTGGGGACGGAGAAGAAGACCGTGCTGGCCAGCGCGATGGTGATCATCATGTCGCCGGCCGAGGAGATGGCCTGGAGCTCCAGCAGGTTCGCCAGCCCCGTCTCACCGGCCCCGTGGGCGTGCGTCAGCCGCCGCACCAGCGACCGCGTGCCGCGCCCGCCGCGCCGCACCCCGCGCGCCACCGACCGCCCGGCACGCCTCACCGGTCCGGCTGTCCCTGAAATCCGGACAGCGTCCACGGTGTGCATCCTCCCCCCATTCGTTCCTCAGTGGGATCCATTCCGGGCTTGTGCCCCGGCGTGTTGCCCGGAAGCCTCTCCGCCGGCGACCGGTCCGGGGAGCGCCCCGGGAGGGCTCCGGAGCCCCCCGGAGGCCGCCGCGCCGGGTCGCCGACGTCACGATTCGGACACGTCGCGGACACCACTGAGCGCCACCCCCCGTTTCCTGCGGGGGAAACGGCCCGGTAGGTTGCGTTCCACGCCAGGGTTCGGTCCGTTTCTCGCCCCGCGCACCCGGCTGTTCCCGCAGAATGGGAGATGAAGGCCAGGTGCGTCCGAGGACGGCCGGTCGTCGACGTCGTACGCGGTCCCCCGGTCCGCTCCGTCGCCGTCCGCCCAGCGTCCCGGTCGGCGCACTCGTGCGACGGCATAGACGGCGTAGGAGAGAATCGATTCTTGTGAGTGCTGCGATGCGAAGCCGGTCAGCGGACCGCCTGTGCGTGGAGGCGGTCGCCCTGGCCAGGGCGGCGGCCGAGGAGACGGCCGGGGCCGGGGCCGTCGGCGATCATCTCGGCGCGGTCGCCGAGGACGACCGGGTCGTCACGCACTCGTTCGCCTGCACCGATCCCGCCTATCGCGGCTGGCGGTGGGCCGTCACGGTCGCCCGCGCCTCCCGCGCCAAGGCCGTCACGGTGGACGAGTCCGTGCTGCTGCCCGACGCCGGCGCGGTGCTGGCCCCCGAGTGGGTGCCGTGGAGCGAACGGCTGCGCCCGGGCGACATGGGCCCCGGCGACCTGCTGCCCACCGACGCCGACGACCTGCGACTGGAGTCCGGCTGGCTGACCGGCGGGTCCTCCGCCGCCGACGCCGCCCCGGCCGGCGCGCTCCCCGCCGACGGCGATCCGGGCGACGCACCCGCCGGCGGCCACCCGGGCGACGCGGCCGCCCAGCGGCCCGCCGGCGCGGCGACCGGGCGGACCCCCGCCGGGATCTCCGCCGCCGCCACCGCGGAACTCGCCGCCCGCCTCGGGCTGCGCCGCGCCAGGGTGCTCTCCCGCTACGGCCTGCACAGCGCGGCCGACCGCTGGGAGGAGGACTTCGGCGCCAAGGCCCCCATGGCCCAGGCCGCCCCGGCGCAGTGCGTCTCCTGCGGCTTCCTCGTGCCGCTGGCCGGCTCGCTGAGTCAGGCGTTCGGGGTGTGCACGAACGAGTTCGGGCCCGCCGACGGCCGGGTCGTCTCGCTCGCCTACGGCTGCGGCGGCCACTCGGAGGCGGCCGTGTTGCCCGCCTCGCTCACACCCCCGCCGATGGTGCTGGACGAGATGGGCGCCGACCCGCTGACCTGAGTGCGGAGACCTCCGGGGAGGATTGGACACCGGTGACGGGCGGCCGGGAGTATGCGGACGTCCGCGACGCCAGCGACCCCATCCCGGAGGTTCCCGTGAACACCGAGCAGCCGAGCGCAGGCGACCCGTTCGGCACCGGAGCGCTGCGGACCGCCGTCCTGGACGCCTGGTCGGCCTCCGCCGCCCGCTTCCGGGAGGACGCCAACGCCGAGGAGGACCTCGCCCTCGGCGGCTACCGCGACCGGCTGGTCGTCGAACTCGCCCAGAACGCCGCCGACGCCGCCACCCGCGGGGCCGTCCCGGGACGGCTCCGGCTGGAACTGCTCGACGGGGTGCTGACCGCCGCCAACACCGGTGCGCCGCTGGACGCGGCCGGCGTGGAGTCCCTGTCGACCCTGCGGGCCTCCGCCAAGCGCGACGCGGACGCCGTCGGCCGGTTCGGCGTCGGTTTCTCCGCCGTCGTGGCCGTCAGTGACGAGCCGTCCGTCGTCAGCCGCACCGGCGCGGTGCGCTGGTCGCTGGCCGAGGCCCGGGAGCTGACCCGGGCCGCCGCCGACGCGAGCCCCGCGCTGGCGGCGGAACTCGGCCGCCGCGAGGACCACCTGCCGTCCCTGCGGCTGCCGCTGCCCGCCACCGGCACCGTGCCGGACGGCTACGACACCGCCGTGGTGCTGCCGTTGCGCGACGCGGCGGCCGCCGAGCTGACCGCCCGCCTGCTGGACGGCGTCGACGACGCGACGATGCTGGCCCTTCCGGCGCTCACCGAGGTCGTGGTGGTCACCGCCGCCGGCACCCGCACCCTGACGCGGCGTGCGGACGGCGACGGGGTGGAGATCGCCGACAGCACGGCCGGCACCACCCGCTGGCGGGTGCGGACCGCCACCGGCACCCTGGCCGCCGGCCTGCTCGCCGACCGCCCGGTGGAGGAACGCGCCCGGCTCGGCTGGAGCATCGCCTGGGCCGTCCCGGTGGACGCCGCCGGTGCCCCGGACCGCCCGCGCACCGCGCCCGTCGTGCACGCCCCCACCCCCACCGACGAGGGCCTGGGCCTGCCCGCGCTGCTCATCGCCTCCTTCCCGCTCGACCCCACCCGCCGGCACGTGGCACCCGGACCGCTCACCGCGTTCCTGACCGCCCGGGCCGCCGAGCTGTACGCCGGACTGCTCGCCGAATGGCGCCCGTTGACGCCCGCCGTCATCGACCTGGTGCCCGGGCCGCTGGGCCGCGGCGAACTGGACGCGGCGCTGCGCGGCCACCTGCTGGAGCTGCTGCCCCGCACCCCGCTGCTGCCGCCCGCGCACGTGCCGGACGGCGAGGAGCCCGCGCCGCTGCGCCCGGACCGCTCGGAGCTGGTCGAGGGCGCCGGTGAGGAGACCGTCTCGGTGCTCGCCGAGGTCTTCCCCGCGCTGCTGCCCGCCGGGCTGGAGCGCCGCGCGGAGCTGCGCACCCTGGGCGTCGCCCGGCTCACCCTGCACGACGCGATCGACCGGCTGGCCGGCACCGAGCGGCCCGCCGCCTGGTGGCACCGCCTCTACGACGCGCTGGCCGGCACCGACCCCGACCGGCTCAGCGGCCTGCCGGTGCCGCTGGCCGACGGGCGCACCGTCGTCGGTCCCCGCCAGATCCTGCTGCCCGCCCCCGGCGACGCGCTGCCCGCCGGGCTGGACCGGCTGGGGCTGCGGGTGGTGGACCCGCGGGCCGCGCACCCGCTGCTGGAGCGGCTCGGCGCCCTGCCGGCCACCCCCCGCGCGGTGCTCACCACCCCGCAGGTGCGGGCCGCGGTGGCCGCCTCGCTGGACGCCGGCGAGATCTGGGACGAGGACGCCCCGGGCCTGGACCCGGACGAACTCGCCGAGCTGGTCCTCACGCTGGTGCGCGACGCCGGCCTGGAACCGGGCGACGAGCCGTGGCTGGGCGCGCTGGCTCTGCCGGACGACGAGGGCGAACTCACCCCGGCGAGTGAACTGGTGCTGCCCGGCAGCCCGTTCGAGGAGATCATCCGTCGTGATGAACTCGCCTGCTGCGACGACGAGTTGGCGGAGCGCTGGGGTGCGGGACCGTTGACCGCCACCGGGGTGCTGGCCACCTTCGCCCTGGTGCGCGCGCACGACCTGGTGCTCGACCCCGACGACCTGGAGCCGCGCGACGCCGACTGGGCGGAGCCGGACGACGCCGGGCTGCTGGACGCCGTCGACGTGTGGTGCGAGGACGTCCTCGACCGGCTGCCGCCCACCGACGTGCCGCCGGTGGCCACCGAACTCCTCGGGGTGCGCGACCTGGACCTCGTCGACGACGCCGCCTGGCCGCACGCGCTGGAGCTGCTGGCCCGCCCGCCGCTGCGCGAGGCGGTCACCACGCCGGTGCGGGTGCTGCTGCCGGACGGCACCACGCGGTCGGTGCGGTCCTTCACCGCCTGGTGGCTGCGCGACCACCCGGTGCTCGACGGCCGCCGCCCGGTCGGCCTGCGCGTGGCCGGCGGGGATCCGCTGCTGGCCGGCCTGTACGACGAGGCCCGCGCCGACGACGTCGACGAGCAGGTGCTGCGGGCGCTGGGCGTGCGCACCTCGGTGACCGCGCTGCTTGACGAGCCCGGCGGCGGCGCCGAACTCCTGGCCCGCCTCGCCGACCCCGCCCGCGAGGTCACGCCGTCCCAACTGCACGCCCTCTACGCCCGGCTGGCCCTGCTGGACCCCGAGGACGTCACCCTCCCCGAGGAGCTGCGGGTGGTCGTCGACGGCCGCTGCGTCGTGGTGGACGCCGCCGAAGCGGTGGTCACCGACGCCCCCGACCTGATGCCCCTCACCGCCGGCCTGGCCCTCCTGCCGGCCGGCCCCGCGCACGCCGCCGCCCTGGCCGACCTCTTCCAGGTCCGCCGCCTCACCGATGTCCGTCCGGCCCCCGTGGTCAGCTCCGGCGTCACCCACGAAGTCCCCGACGAGGTACGCCAGTTCCTGCCCGGCGCTCCCCGCGAGTACCAGGAGCACGAGGAACTCCTCGTCGACACCCCCCAGGGCCCCACCCCCCTCGACTGGCGCCTCACCCCCACCACCCTCCACGCCACCACCCTCGAAGGCCTCGCCGCCGCTCTCGCCTGGTCCACCCACGCCTGGCCCCGCCGCTTCGAACTCACCGCCCTCCTCGAAGACCCCACCCGCACCCCCGAACTCTCCACCCACCGCTGGTTCGACTGACTCCAAGCCCCCCAGGGTCGTCGACCAACGGCGGTTGCGCCCCGCAAGGGGCGCGGGGAACGGCGCGACAAGCGGAGGCGAACCGTCAGCGGACAACGCAGCGGTGCGCCCCGCAAGGGGCGCGGGGAACGGCGCGACAAGCCCAGACGAACCGCAAGCCGGCGACGAGAGAGCACCCCCGTGACGGGAAGCCGCCCCGCCCACCCCTCAGCGGGAGCGACCCGGCGGGAAGCCGCCCCGCCCACCCCTCAGTGGGAACGCCTCAGCGGGAGCGAAGCACCTTCACAGCGACAGCGACGATCACCACGATCACCAGCAGCACCAGCCAGAACCCCACGCTCGCGCCGCTCCCCGAGTGCCCGTAGGACGTGTAGGAGTGGTGGTAGACCGTCGTGTGGTGGTACACGGTGTGGGAGCTGTGGGAGATGCTGTGGGACGTGCTGTGGTGCGAGCTGCTGCGCGCGGGAACGAACGTCAGGTCCATGTCACTCCTTGGTCTGCGGTCCTCGAACGGAGTCGCGCCCGGCGTGCCCCGTGCACGCCGGGAGCCGCCCGCAGAGGCGACGCCCCACCCGATCCGTGCCGCGCCCGGCCCGCCCGGCTGTCGCCGGAACGGCGCACCCAGAGGCCGCACGCACGGCGGGGAGCTTAAACGCCCGCTGATCACCGGGTAAAGGACGATCCGGCGTGCTGGCAGCTAACGGTCAGAAAGTCGCCGGCGGGAACCGGCCCGGCGGACGTCCACACTCTTCACGCGGTCCGACGATCCGACCATCATCCCGCAACTCCCGCCCCCACCAGGCCGACCGCCCGGAGCGCCGGCGCCCGCCGCCGGATCCGCCTCACCGTCGGAGACCCGCCGCCGCCGGATCCGCCTCACCGTCGGAGACGTCAGCGCCCGGATCCGGCGTCACTGTCGCAGGCGTCGCCCGTCGCGGACTCCCCGTGGGCGCGCAGGATCGCGTCGCGGCGGCCGCGCGTGTAGTGGATGCCGTAGCAGCCCAGCAGGGCGCCGGTCAGGCAGGACCAGATCCACCAGGCGTGGCCGTGGTCGGAGTACCAGCCGTAGAACGGCAGTTGGCCGACGAACAGGACGGCCCAGGCGATCGTGCCGCCGATGGTGACGGCGACGTCGTTGCCTTCGAGTGGTTCCGGCGATTCGTGACGCGGTGGCCGGCGGGTCGTCCTCATGCCGTACAGCCTACGGCCGCGATCACCCGGCGTAGAAGCGTTCCGTCTCCTCGACCGACGCGCTGAAGCGCTCGTCGAAGTCGTCCCGCTGGAGCAGTCCGATCACGTAGTCCTGCGGAGTCATGCCCCGCCGGGCCGCGTGGGCGGTGACGCGGTCCATCAGTTCGGCGTCTATCCGCAGGCTCAGCACCGTCGAATCGTCGTCCCATGGCATGTCCCTACGGTGCTCGCCCGGCGGCCGCGTCCCGCCGGATCGGCTCCGATGTCACTCGTTCGGGTGAGTTACACCACGAAGCCCTTGACCAGGCGCGAAGCTCGGTATCCGAGTGTCTTTAGGGAAGGTAATGAGATAATCTAATGGTCGTGACCGAACTGTCAGAGGCCGACCTCGCCGCCGTCAGCTCGCTGCGTGCGGGCGTCATGCGGCTGTCGCGCCGGCTGCGCCACCAGCGGGTGGACGAGTCGCTCAGCCCGACGGAGATGTCGGTGCTGGGGGCCCTGACCCGCTGCGGCTCCGCCACCCCGGGCGAGCTGGCCCGCAAGGAGCACGTGCAGCCGCCGTCGATGACGCGCATCGTGGCCATGCTGGAGGCGAAGGGCCTGGTCCACCGGGAACCGCATCCCGAGGACCGCCGCCAGATCATCGTGCGCCGCACCGAACAGGCCACGGCGATACTCGCGGAGAGCCGTGACAAGCGCAACGCCTGGCTCGCCGGGCTGGCCGCCGGTCTCGACGAAGAGGAGTGGGAGTTGCTGCGCGCGGCCGCTCCCGTACTGGAGAAACTCGCGCAGCTGTAGGACCGGCGACCGCCGGTCCCGTGGCTGCGCGCGGACGAGTGAGGAGTACCACCCTTGAGTTCGGCCCCCGGAGCAGACGCACCCGGATCGAACCCCACGACTTCCCCGGCCGCCGTTCCGCCGACCGGCGGCGCCGCGGCCGGAGCCACGCCGGTACCGTCCGGCGACCCCGCGGACCCCGCCACCGCCGACCGGGACGCCGCCCCCCGGGCCGCCGGTGCGGACGGCGGCAGCCCCCCCGCGGGCACCCCGCACATCCCGCGCGAGAACGGCCGCCGCCGCACGTTCGGCTCGCTGAAGGTCCGCAACTACCGGCTGTTCGCCACCGGCGCCGTCATATCCAACACCGGCACCTGGATGTCCCGCATAGCCCAGGACTGGCTGGTGCTGAGCATCACCGGCTCGTCCACCGCCGTCGGCATCACCACCGCCCTGCAGTTCCTGCCGATGCTGCTGTTCGGCCTCTACGGCGGCGTGATCGCCGACCGGTACCCCAAGCGCTTCCTGCTGCTCTGCACCCAGACCAGCATGGGTCTGCTCGGCCTGGTGCTCGCCGCCCTGACGCTCAGCGGCAACGTCCATGTGTGGCACGTCTACCTGATCGCGTTCTGCACCGGCCTGGTCACCGTCGTCGACAACCCGACGCGGCAGTCCTTCGTCGTCGAGATGGTCGGCCCGCGCGACGTGCGCAACGCGGTGAGCCTGAACGCCGCCAACTTCCAGACCGCCCGCCTCGTCGGCCCGGCCGTCGCCGGTGCGCTGATCAGCGCCTACGGCAGCGGATGGGCGTTCCTGATCAACGGGCTGTCGTTCGCGGCGCCGCTGACCGGGCTGATGCTGATGCGGCCGGCGGAGTTCCACCACGTGGAGCGGGCGCCGCGCGGCAAGGGCCAGCTGCGCGAGGGCCTGCGCTACGTCGCCGGGCGGCCGGAGCTGATCTGGCCGATCGTCCTGATCGGCTTCATCGGCACCTTCGGTTTCAACTTCCCCATCTGGGCCTCGGCGTTCGCCCACACCACCTTCCACTCCGACGCGCGGACCTACGGTCTGTTCAACACCGCGATGGCCATCGGTTCGGTCGTCGGCGCCCTGCTGGCGGCCCGCCGGGGCACCACCCGGATGCGGATGCTGCTGGGTGCCGCGATGATCTTCGGCACGCTGGAGATGATCGCCGCGACCGTGCCGTCGATGTGGATGTACGTCGCGATGCTGACGTTCGTCGGCATGTTCGGCATCACGGTCAACACCACCGCCAACTCCTCGGTGCAGCTGGCCAGTGACCCGGCGATGCGCGGCCGGGTGATGAGCCTGTTCATGATGGTCTTCGTCGGCGGCACCCCGATCGGCGGTCCGCTCGTCGGCTGGATCACCGACACCTGGGGCCCGCGGATCAGCTTCGCCCTCGGCGGTCTGATCTCCGCCGCGGCCGCCCTGGGTATCGCCCTGGTCCTGCTGCGGGTCGGCGGCATGCGGCTGCGGTTCGACCTGCGCGCCCCCGGCCGCCGCGTGACGCTGGTGCCGCGCGCCGCCGCGCCGGAGCCGGAGCCCGGACCCACCGGACCGGTCGCCGTCGAGGAGATCGACGTGACCGGCCCGGCGGACCCCGGACCGGTGGACGCGGACCGGACCGCGCGCCAGGGCCCCGCGCCCCGCGACACCGCGCCCCGCGACACCGCACCGGCGGGCCCCCCGCCCCGCGACACCGCCTCCGGGACCGCGCCGGAGCGGGTCCGCGGCGGTGTGGCGGCCGGCGTCCCCGGCGGGCGGGCGGCGGCCGGCCGGACGACCGCGGGGGGGCCCGGGCTTCCCGGGACGTCCCGCACGGGGGAGACTGGCGGCGACAGCACCGGTCGCCCCGCCGGATCCAGGGCGGCGACCGCGGTGGCCTGACACGGAGAGGGGGCGACGGTGCGGCTGTTCGTGGCGGTGACCCCTCCGGTCGGTGTGCTGGCCGAACTGGACCGCGCCGTACGTCCGCTGGCCGGGGCCGTCCACCCCGGGCGGCTGCGGTGGACCGAACCGGCCGGCTGGCACGTCACCCTCGCCTTCCTCGGCGAGGTGGAGGCCGCGACCCTGCCGGACCTGTCCACCCGGCTGGAACGCGCCGCCCGCCGCCACACCCCGGTCCGGCTGCGGCTGGCCGGCGGCGGCCGGTTCGCCACCGTGCTGTGGGCCGGCGTCTACGGTGACGTCTCCGCGCTGACCCTGCTGGCCACCTCGGTCGGCGCGGCCGCCCGCCGGGCCGGTGTCACCGTCGAGGAACGCCGCTTCCGGCCGCACCTGACGCTCGCCCGGGCCCGCTCCGGCGGCGCCCCCGCAGACCTGGCGCTCGCCGCCGCCGGGCTGGACGACTTCGTCTCGGCGTCCTGGACGGCCGCCCGCATGGAACTCCTGCGCACCCACCCCCCGGCCCCCGGTGTGCCCGGCGCCCGTCCCCGCTACGAGGTCCTGTCCCACTGGCCGCTCGCGGGCGGGTGAGGGCCCGCCGCACCCGGGCGGCTACCCTCGGTCCGTGGACCCCAAGACCCGTACGCGTGTGATGACCGCAGCCCTCGTGCTCCTCGTGGCCGTCGTGGTGGCCGCCGCCGCGCTGCGGTGACCCCCGGCGGCCGCACGCCGCCGCTCCCCACGCCGACGCCCGCCGGAAAGCCGGTTGCCGCGGTCGGGACCGGCCGCCAGCATGGGCCGCATGGACGAGGTCTGGCGGGTGCGGGCGGTCCGGCGCGAGGAGTGGGCGGCGGCGCGGGAGCTGAGGCTGCTGGCGCTGGCCGACCCGGCGGCACCGGTGGCGTTCACCGAGACCCTGGAGGCCGCGCGGCGGCGGCCGGACGACTTCTGGCGCGAACGCACGCGCGGCGTGGACGGTCCGGGGCCGAACCGGCAGTTCGTCGCAGAGACGCCGGAGGGTACGTGGGCCGGCACGGTCACGGTGGTGGTGGACGAGCCCGGCGCGGTCGACTACTGGGGCGAGCCGGTGGAGGCCCGCCAGGCGTCCGTGGTCGGCGTCTTCGTCCGCGCGGAGCACCGCGGCACCGGTGCGATCGCCGCCCTGCTGCGCGCCGCGGTCGCCTGGGCCCGCGCCCTGCCGGACGTGCGGCGCGTGACGCTGATCGTCCACCGCGACAACCCCCGCGCCGAGGGCGCCTACCGCAGGGCCGGCTTCGTGCGCGCCGCGGTCCACGGCGACGAGTGCGCCATGGACCACCGGGAGGATCCGGCGCGCTGAACCGGCCCGGGAGCGGCGGAACGTGGTGCTCCGCCGGGCCCGCCCGCGTGTCGTGCGCGTATCGGACAACGCATACGCGCCCGCAACGCCCGTCCGGCTTGACTGCGGTCATGGATCACACCGTTCCCCGGCCGGCGCCGACGCGCCGCGTGTGCCGGTTCGTGCTCGCCGGCCTGGCGGTCCTGGGCCTGGCGGGTGCCGCGTTCGTCGTGCGCCGGCCGCTGATGATGGCCGCCCCGGCCTGCGAGGCCGGCCGGTGGCACGGCTGCCTGGACACGTTCAACGGCGTGGTGCTCGTCACCCTGGTCGCGCTGCCGGTGGCCCTGCTGGTGGCGTGGGCCCTGGCGCTGCGCCGGCGTGCCGCCGGGGTGGCGTCGGCGTGGCGGCTGTCGCTGGCCGAGGTGGGCATGGTCCACGGGACGCTGCCGTTCCTGTGGATGACGATGATGCCGGGCTCCGGCGCCGGGGTCGCACCGCGCCGGGTGAGCCTGGTGCCGCTGCACGACCTGCTCACGTCGGGGTGGGGCGAGATCGCGGGCAACCTGCTGGTCTTCGCGGCGCTCGGGTTCTTCGCGCCGGTGCGGTCCGCCCGGTTGGCGTCGCTGCCCCGGGTCCTGGCGCTCGGGGCGGGCTGCTCGGCCCTGGTGGAGACCGCGCAGTACGCGCTGTGGCTGGACCGGGTGACCTCCGTGGACGACGTCCTGGTCAACGCCGCCGGCGCGGCGCTGGCCGCCCTGGCCTCCCGCCGCTGGTGGCGCACCCGGCCACGGGGGCCGCGGGACCTGTCCGGCGGGGTGCGGGGCGGGGGAGCGGCGGGGGGAACGCCGTCCGGCGGGTAGGAGCGCCGGGCCGGCACGTGGCCGCATACGCCGCCGATATGCCCGTCTGATTACCCTTCCGGCATGCGCGTACTGATCGTGGAGGACGAGCCCTACCTGGCGGAAGCCGTCCGGGACGGTCTGCGGCTGGAGGCGATCGCCGCCGACGTCGCCGGGGACGGCCACAGCGCCCTGGAACTGCTGGGCGTCAACTCCTACGACCTCGCCGTCCTCGACCGGGACGTCCCCGGCCCCTCCGGTGACGACGTCGCCCGGCACATCGTCGCCTCCGGCAGCGGCACCCCGATCCTCATGCTCACCGCCGCCGACCGGATCGACGACAAGGCGTCCGGCTTCGGACTGGGCGCCGACGACTACCTCACCAAGCCGTTCGAACTGCGGGAACTCGTGCTGCGGCTGCGGGCGCTCGACCGCCGCCGGGCCCGCGCCAGGCCCCCGGTCCTGGAGATCGCCGGGCTGCGGCTCGACCCGTTCCGCCGGGAGGTCTTCCGCGACGGGCGGCACGTCGCGCTCACCCGCAAGCAGTTCGCCGTGCTGGAGGTCCTCGTCGCCGCCGAGGGCGGGGTCGTCAGCGCCGAGGACCTGCTGGAGCGGGCCTGGGACGGGAACGCCGACCCGTTCACCAACGCCGTGCGCATCACCGTCTGCGCCCTGCGCAAGCGGCTCGGCGCACCCTGGGCCGTCGCCACCGTGCCCGGCGTCGGCTACCGGATCGCCGCCGCGCCCCCCGGCGGGCCCGCGCGCCCGGACGCCCGGGCATGAGCGCCCGGCTGAAGCTGACCCTCAGCTACGCCGGCTTCCTCATGGTCGCCGGTGCGCTGCTGATGGCCGTGGTGTGGGCCTTCCTGCTGCGCTACGTGCCCGACACCTCCAGGGGCCTGCTCGGGATCTCGCCCAACCGCTACCTCCTGGAGCACACGTTCGCCCCCGCCGCGGCCCTGGCGATGGCCGCCCTGCTGGTGTTCGGCCTGCTGGGCGGATGGGTCCTCGCGGGCCGCATGCTCGCACCGCTGACCCGGATCACGCGGGCGGCCCGCACGGCCGGGAACGGGTCGCTGTCCCACCGGATCCGCATGAGGGACCGCCGGGACGAGTTCCGCGAACTGTCCGACGCCTTCGACGCCATGCTCGAACGCCTGGAGTCCCACGTCGCCGAACAGCGCAGGTTCGCCGCGAACGCCTCCCACGAACTGCGCACCCCGCTGGCGATCTCCCGCACCCTCCTCGACGTCGCCCGCAAGGACCCCACGGGTGACCGGCGGGAACTCGTCGAACGCCTGCACGCCGTCAACACGCGGGCGATCGGCCTCACCGAGGCCCTCCTGCTGCTCGGCCGCGCCGACCGGGGCGGCCTCCCGCGCGAGGACGTCGACCTCTCCCTCGTCGCCGAGGAGGCCGCCGAGACGCTGCTGCCCCTCGCCGAACAGCGCGGGGTCACGCTCGACGTCACCGGCGGCCCGGCCCGCACCGGCGGCAGCGCGGAACTCCTGCTGCGGATGGTGTCGAACCTCGTCCAGAACGCCGTGGTCCACAACCTCCCCGGCGGCAGCGTCACCGTCCGCACCGGGCAGAGCGGCGCGGCGGGCGTGCTGCGGGTGGAGAACACCGGCCGCCCGCTCCCGCCGGACCTGGTGCCGACCCTGACGGAACCCTTCCGGCGCGGCACGGACCGGGTGCGCACCGGCGACCACGACGGCGCCGGCCTCGGCCTGGCCATCGTGCACAGCGTCGTCCGCGCCCACGGCGGCACCCTCGCCCTCACGCCACGCCCCGCGGGCGGCCTCCTCGTCACCGTCCGGCTGCCCGCCGTGCCGTAGGCGCCGCCGCTACGAGACGGGCACCCCGTGCGCGCGCAGGGCCAGCGCGGCGGCGGCGGGGTCGTCGGGGGTGATGAAGGGCCGCACGCGACGGCCCACGTCCAGCACCAGCCCGGCGGACTTGGCGGGACGCCTCGGGTCGAGGTGGAACCAGTACCGCGGGTGGGACGTGCCCCAGATCCGCCCGCCGCCGTGCAGCAGGTCCACGTCGACGCGCCGGGCGTCCCGGATCTCGGCGTAGGGGATCGTCTTCGTGCCCCACGGGAAGTAGTAGCCGTGGATGCGCAGGGCGTCCGGCCCGCACTCCACCCAGCGGTCGCGGTAGCCGGACCCCGCCGTGGTGTCGGTCATCGCCGCCTCCCTCGGTCCCTGCGGTTCTCCCACGCTCCTGCCCGCGCCGCGCGCCCGGAACCGTCCCGGTGCCCGGTGGGACGGTTCCGGCGGCGCGGCCTCAGCGCGGCCAGCCGCCGTCCGCCACGCCGCCCGGGATCACGTGCGCCGGCCCGTACGGCTCGCGGGTCAGCACGAAGCTGCCGATGTCGAGGTGCGTGACGGCGCCGTCCGGGCCGCGGACCACGCGCAGGGTCTCACCGTCGTAGTAGCCGTCGAGCCCCGTCCAGCTGCCGTCCTCCTCCGCACGGAACCGCGAAGGGCGGCCACCGCCGTCCAACGGGCCCAGGAACAGGGCGCGTTCGGCTCCCAGACGCAGGAACGTCGGGTCGGCTCCCCAGTACCAGGGGCCGGTCAGGGCGAGCAGGTCCGCCTCCGGGGGCGGCGTCACCGGACGCCAGGGCGCGGGCAGCGCGGGTTCCATGTCGGCGACGATCGCGACCAGGCCGGCCGCCAGGGACTTCACCGCCACGCCCGAGGTCGCGTTGGTCAGCACCACCGCGGCCAGGTCGTCGGCCTCACTGATCCACAGCCCGCAGACGAACCCGGGCATCGAACCCCCGTGCCCGAACAGCGCCCGCCCGCCGCCGCGCCAGAGCTGGAGGCCCAGCCCGTACGCGGAGCCGTCGCCGGCGTCGGGCGGGCAGGCCGGGCGCCGCATCAGCGCGAGCGGGCCGGCCCCCAGCACGCGGTCGTCGCCCCGGGTCAGGAACGCGGCCCACCGGCACAGGTCGCCGGCGGTGGACCACAGCTGGCCGGCCGGCCCCATCACCCCGGTGTCCTCCAGGGGTTCCGGCAGCATGACGTCCGCCCACGGGTGCACGGCGAACCCACCGGCGTGCGGCGCCCCGGGCAGCGGCGTGGTGCGGCCCATCCCCAGCGGCTCCAGCACCTCCGCGCGCAGCACCTCGTGCCAGACGGCGCCCCGCACCCGTTCCACCAGGGCGCCCAGCAGCGCGAAACCGGTGTTGGAGTAGTGGAACCTGCTGCCGGGATCGTGCCGCACCGGGGAGGCCGGCAGGATGTCGGCCACGCCGGGACGCAGCGCCCCGGGCGTCCGTTCCCACCACGGCGGCGGGGTCTCGGCGGCCAGCCCGGCGGTGTGCGACAGGAGTTGACGCACCGTCACGTGTCCGGCGGCGGTACCGGGGACGTGCCGCTCCAGCGGGTCGTCCAGCGCGACGGCCCCTTCGGCGACCAGCCGCATGACCAGGACGGCCACGAACGTCTTGGTGACCGAGCCGATCCGGTACTGGGTGCCGTCGTCCGGAGCGTGGCCGTCCGTCATGCCGCGGCTCTCGCACCAGACCGCCCGGCCCTCCCGGACCACCGCGCCCACCAGCGAGGGCGTGCGGCCGCGGGCCTGCCCCTCCGCGAGCCGGTGCAGCAGCGCGCGCCGGGTCCCCGGCAGCAGTTCTTCGGTCGTGCCCATCGTGATGGTCTTCCCTTCGTGGCGGCCCGGAACGGCGGGTCGTGCGGAACGGCGGGTCGTGTTCAGAACGGCAGGTCGTAGGGGGCGCCGATGTCCCACGCCTCGTGCAGGGCGTCGGCGAACGCGGCGGCGATCCGGTGCTCCCCGGCCGCGTTGGGGTGCGTGCCGTCGTAGGTGTCGGTGTCGACGTCCCAGCCCGGCGGGGGGCCGGCGAGCAGCAACGGCGAGGCGTCGGTGGTGAGTTCGGCGACCGCCTTGCCGAGCAGCCCGTTGAACTCCTCGCACTGGCCGGCGAATCCGGGGTCGAGCCGCGCGCGGGTGTTCGGCACCACGGGCAGCATCACCATCCGCACCGACGGCCGCCCCTCCCGCGCCCCCGTCACGAACGCCCGCACGTTCTCCGCCGTCTGCCGGGGATCGGTGTAGAACCCCAGGTCGATCAGCCCCAGCGACACCAGCACCACGTCCGCCCGCTGCGCCCGCACCTCCTCCCCGATCAACGGCGCCAGGTGCAGCCACCCCTCCCCCCACCCCGCGAAATGCCTCCGCGCCCCCACCGCGAAGTCCCCGTCCGCGTACGCCTCACTGACCGCCTCCCCCACCCCCGGCTCGTACAACGCCCCCCGCGACCCCACCACCACCACCCCTTCCTCCCACACTCCCCACCAAATGCCTCCACATCCGATACCGCCACGTATGGTCCCCCGCCGCACCGATCGTCATCGAATCCCCCGCGAACAAAAACCGCATGCCCACATCATGACGGACCCCCCCGAGCCGCAGGCAACGGCGACCAGGCCGCCCCGAAGGGGGCGCGGGAACTGCGCGACCAGCCGAAGCGGACCCGCACTCGCCGACGGAGGGATCCGCCCAAGGGGTCGCGGGGAACGGCGCGACCAGGGTGCCCCGCAAGGGGCGCGGGGAACTGCGCGACCAGCCGAAGCGGACCCGCACCCGCCGACGGAGGGATCCGCCCCGAAGGGGTCGCGGGGAACGGCGCGACCAGGGTGCCCCGCAAGGGGCGCGGGGAACTGCGCGACCAGCCGAAGCGGACCCGCACCCGCCGACGGAGGGATCCGCCCCGAAGGGGTCGCCGGGAACGGCGCGACCAGGGTGCCCCGCAAGGGGCGCGGGGAACTGCCCCGAAGGGGTCGTGGGGAACGGCGCGACCAGGGTGCCCCGCAAGGGGCGCGGGGAACTGCGCGACCAGCCGAAGCGGACCCGCACCCGCCGACGGGCGAACCCGCACCCGACACCCGGCCCGAGCGACAAGCCCCACCGAACCCGCGCCGGAGAACCGGTCCGAGCCACGAGACCCCCCAAAAGCCCCGCAGGGAGTGGCACGCTAACCCCCATGCACATCCCCCGACGGCCCAGCCGGCGCCTCACCCGAACCGCGGCCACCGCGCTCGCCGCCGCCGCCCTGCTGACCCCCGCGACAGGAGCGACCGCCGCGACCACGGCGGTCCGTTCGGCCCCTGCGGCGAGCGGTCCCGCAGGCGACCGCCGCGACCACGGCGGTCCGTTCGGCCCCTGCGGCGAGCGGTCCCGCAGGAGCGACCGCCGCGACCACGACGGCCGGTGCGGCCTCCGCGGCGAGCGGTCCCGCCTTCACCCTCACCGACCCCCGCATCACGGAGTCCAGCGGGCTCGCGGCCAGCCACCTGCACCCCGGGGTGTACTGGACGCACAACGACAGCGGGGACGGGCCGTACGTCTACGCGATCGACGGGCGGACCGGCCGGACGGTGGCGCGGGTCACGATGCGGGGGATCTCCGCGCGGGACGTGGAGGCGATCTCGATCGGCCCGGACGGTGACCTGTACGTGGGGGACATCGGCGACAACCTCGGCGGGGCGTGGCACGAGGTGTGGATCTACCGGTTCCCCGAACCGCGGACGCTCACCGACCGCACGGTGGACGTCACGCGCTTCACCGTCCGGTACGCCGACGGCCCGCGCAACGCGGAGGCGCTCATGGTCGACCCGCGCACCGGACGCGTGTACATCGCGTCGAAGAACGAGGACGGCGGCGGCCTGTACGCGGGCCCGCAGCGGTTGTCCGCGTCGGGCGTGAACGTCTTCCGGCGGACGGCGGACGTCGACTGGGTGACGGACGGGTCGTTCTCGCCGGACGGCAGCCGGCTCGTGCTGCGGGGCTACTTCGGCGCGACGGACTACCGGTGGAGCGGTGGACGCCCGCACGAGATCGGGGAGCTGGGGATCCCGTTGCAGCCGCAGGGCGAGTCCGTGACGTACACGCGGGACGGGCGGGCGCTGATGCTGGGCAGTGAGGGTGCGGACAGCCAGGTGTGGCGCTTCCCGCTGAGCGGCGACGACCTGCCGGACTCCGCCCGCGCGGCCGCCGACCACGGTGCCGCGGCGACCGCTTCCGCGTCGCACTCCCCGGGCAAGGACGTCCGGCCGGGGCGCAGGCACGGCAGTTACGTGGTGGGGGCGGTCGTCCTGCTGCTGGGGTTGCTGCTGGTCACCGGACTGCGGAGGCTCGCGGCGAAGGGCCGGGACCGCGACCGCGACCGGAACGGGTGAACGGCGTTCGCCCTCCCGTGTGAATCCTGGGGGCCGGTGGGAACCGACCCGGGCAGCCGTGCGTGTTGAGAGAAGAAAGCGGGGCGATGCGTCGCCAACGCCGGATGCCGGTCATCGCATGTAATGACTCACTATGTGATGACTGGTTGACACGCACGGCGCGGCCACGGGGGCCGCACCACGAAAGGACCGGGGGAATGCACGACATGAAGCTCAACGGGGGAACGGGCGCGTGGAGCGGCCGGCGGCGGGCCGTGGTGGGCCTGGCGGTCGGCGCGCTGGCGCTGGTGGCCGTGGCGGGCACGGCCACGGCGGGACAGACCCACACGGCCGCACCGGCCGCGCGGCCGGCCGCACCGGTCCGCGCGGCCGCGGCCGCCGCACCGGTGCGCTCGGGTGTCCCGGGCTCGGCGGTCGACCGCGTCGCCGACTTCTACGGCGCCTACATCGACGCCGTCAGCGGTGACACCGGCACCCTCTCCACCCAGCTCCGCACCGCCTACCTCACGCCCGCCCTCCAGAAGCGCCTGACCGCCTGGGAGGCCCAGGAACACGCCGACGGCGTCCTGGAGGCCCAGAGCATCCCCTACAGCTGGAGCGTCGCCTACGACGGCTCCGGCATGGGCCACACCTTCTCCACCGTCACCCTCACCTGGGACGGCGGCTCCCACCCCGAAGTCACCACCCTCATGATCAGCAGCGACACCGCCACCCACCAGATCGCCGACATCAAGCCCGGCCAGTAACCACCCGCGTCCCCCCGCGCCCCGCAAGAGGCACGGGGGGACACGCACGCCGTGCCCCGTCAGGGGCGCGGGGAACCGCGCGAGAAGTCCCCACCGAGCCGTCAGCGGCCAACGCGGTGCCCGGTCCCGTCAGGGGCGCGGGGAACCGCGCGCCCCGCCCCCACCGGACCCGCGCCCGGCAACGTGCGTATCCGGGGTCCCGCCGGTGGTGGCGCCGGATCGAACGCTGAGAGGGGGCCCGTCGAGGTGAGATCCACCGGCTGACGCCTTGTCAGTGATTCCCTGACGTGGCGTGACGCGGCTCGGTCGGCCGGGAGGCCCGGTCAGTACCTTCCCCTTGTGGCGTTTGTGGGTTTCCTGGTGAAAGGTCTTGGCATGAGTCGCTCCGAGCCACCCACCCCCACAGCGCCGCCGAAGCGCGTCGTCGGCCGCGGACCGCGCCGCTCGGTGCTCTTCTTCGCGTTCGCCTTCGCGGTGATCGCCGACCCGGTCTCCTCCGTCGCGTACGCCATCGAAGCCGCCCTGCACGCCCTGCACGGGGACCTGGCCCTGCTGATGCCCACGATGGCTCTGGTCGTCGGCCTGGTCGTCCTTGTCACCGCGAACTACTGGCAGCTGGTGGGGCGCTTCCCCGAGGGGGGCGGCGCGGCCGCGGCCGCCGGGCGGGCCTTCGGGCCAGGCTGGACCTTTCTGCCGATCGGCGCGCTGGTGGTCGACTTCGTGCTGACCATCGGGATCTCCATCTCGGCCGCCGCCAGCGCCGCGATCGCCCTGTTCCCCCCGCTCGCTCCGGCCAGGATCCCGCTCGCCCTGGTGCTGCTCGTGGTCGTCGCCGCCCTGACGTGGTTCGGACACCGAGGACGGCTGCTGTTCGCCACCATGACCACGCTGTTCGTGACGGTCTCGGTCGTGGTCCTGGTGCTGGGGTTCACCGCCCCGCACTCCACCGGCACCGCGTCGGTCCGTACCAGCCCCGGGCATTCGGCGATCGTCGCCGTCGTGCTGGCCTTTCCCGTGGCCATGGCCCTGGCCACCGGCGTCGAGGCTCCCTCCACCGCGATCGCCCAGCTCGGCCAGCTCGACGACACCCACCGGCGGCGCTTCGCCAGAGGCACCCTGACGATGGTCCTGGTCATCGTCGGCGGCCTGACGCTGGCCTTCACCGCTCTGTCCGTACGCATCCGCATCGGACTGCCCGGCGCCGACTCCACGCAGATCGCCGGGATCGCCCGTGCCGCCACAGGACCCGGCTGGCTCTACGGCGCCTTCCAGCTGACCAGCGCGCTCCTGCTGCTGGCCGCGGCCAGCTCGTCCTTCCAGGCCGGTCCGGGACTGCTCAAGGCCCTCGCCGGCAGTCCCGCGCGCCCCGGCGTCCTGCCGTCTGTCCTTGGCCGGGTCAACAAGCGTTACACGCCGTACTGGTCGGTCCTGGTGTACCTGGCCGCGGCAGCCGTGATCATCGTCGCGGCGGCAGGATGGGAACAGAGACTGGTGCTCTTCTACGCGGTGGCCGTGTTCGTCAGCTTCCTCGTCGGCCTGCTGGCCATGGCCCACTTCTCCCGTGCCGAACGCAAGCCAGTACTCGCCGCGGTCAACGCCTTCGCCGCGCTGGCTGTCGCCTTCACTCTCGCGGTCAACCTGCTGCGCGGCTGGCCCATGCTCTCCATGGCGGCCACCGCCCTTATCGGTGGCGCCCTCTACGCGCGCTGGGTCAGTGCGGGCCGCCCGAGCGGGGTGGAGGACGCCACACGGCAAGCCTGAGCCCCCCGCCCCCTCAGCGGCCAACGGGTGCCCCGCCCCGTAAGGGGCGCGGGGAACCGCGCGAGAAGTCCAGTGAGCCGGCACTCGGCGAGTGGCCGAGCCCCCCGTGGCGGGCGGCCGTCCGTGCCAGTGGTCAACGCGGTGCCCCGCCGGGTAAGGGGCGCGGGGAACTGCGCGAGAAGTCCAGTGAGCCGGCACTCGGCGAGTGACCGAGCCGCCCGTGGCGGGCGGCCGTCCGTGCCAGTGGTCAACGCGGTGCCCCGCCGGGTAAGGGGCGCGGGGAACTGCGCGAGAAGTCCAGCGAGCCGGCACTCGGCGAGTGACCGAGCCGCCCGTGGCGGGCAGCCGCCCGTGCCAGTGGTCAACGCGGCGCCCCGCCCGGTAAGGGGCGCGGGGAACTGCGCGAGAAGTCCAGCGAGCCGGCACTCGGCGAGTGACCGAGCCGCCCGTGGCGGGCAGCCGCCCGTGCCAGTGGCCAACGGGTGCCCCGCCCCGTAAGGGGCGCGGGGAACCGCGCGAGAAGTCCAGTGAGCCGGCGCCCGGCGAGTGACCGAACCCCCGCGGCGGGCAGCCGCCCCGCACACCCCCAGCGGGAGCGCCCCCGTGGGAGGCGTCACGCCACACCCCCGTCATGAAGGGGTACTACACCCCCTGCGCCCGCACCCCGTCCCGTCGCATCCTGATGACACGACGCAGGGACGGCGAATTGAGGGATGACGATGAGTGTGACGGAGAACGGTGTGGCGGAGCGCGGGACCGCCGGTCTGATCGTGCGGGGCGCCGGGCTGGGCGTGCTGGGCCTGGTGGAGGGCCTGCTCCTGGTGTGGGTGGGGCTCGTGTGGTGCCTGGCCGTGATCGGGATCGGCCTGCCGCTGCTGCCGGGCGCGCTGGACACGGTGCGGGCGGAGGCCCGGCTCCAGCGCCGGCTCGCGCTGAGCTGGTCGGGGGTGCGGGTCCGGGAGAACTACGCGCCGGAGGGCGACGCCCCGGCGACCCGGCTGCGCCGCGTGCACCGCATGATCGGTGACGGCGCCACCTGGCGCGACCTGCTGTGGCTGGTGGTCAACCCGGTCGTCGGCCCGGTGCTCGGCCTCGTGCCGGCCCTCGCGCTGCTGGACGGCCTGTTCGGGCTGACGCTGCCCTTCGACTGGCACACCGTCACCGCGCACTTCGACCACACCTGGTTCGCCTTCGTCCCCGTCAACGGGGAGATGTCGGCGATCCTGGCCGCGGTCGTCGGCCTGGCGGAGATCGCGCTGGCCGTCACGGTCCTGCCGCGGGCCATGGTGTCGCTGCACGGCCGCTGGGTCCGCACGGTCCTGGGTGCCACCGCCCGGCCGGGCCGCTCCGAGACCCTGACCGCCACCAGCGCGGACCTGCTCACCGCGGTCGCCGGCGAACTCGGCTGAACCACCCCCAGGACCGTGGTCCCCGGCGTCCCCCCGGCGCCGGGGACCACGCATGGCCGCGACCGGGCGTCGCGGCACCGGCACGCCCGTCCCCGCGCCGGCGCCCGACGCCCGCGCCGAACGCCCGCGCCGAACGCCCGCGCCGGAGGTCCCCGCCCCCCAACTGTGCGCGCCGCGTGCGGAATTACCGCACGTGACGTGTACGCGACGCTGCGGGTACCCATCGTTGGCCAACGGTCCCGTAGAGTGTCCGGCCGATGACCGGGAGTTGCCCGGTCCGGCCGGGCGGCGTCGCCCGGTGCGGTGGGCCGTTTGCCGCCCGGGATTCGCGGGCGGGATGAGGGATGAGTGAGCCGATGAACAACAACGACGTTGAGCAGGGCCGCAGCTGGCAGAGCATCGCCCTCGGGCTGCTCGCGTTGGCCGGGTGGCTGTGGGTGGCCGTCCTGGTGCTGTGGCCGGTGCGGCCGATCGACGTGTACTCGGGCACGCTGGTCGAGTCCGCCTCGTGCGGGATGCCGGTGCTGGTGGCCACCCAGGTCTCCGGCGGTGACGCGTCCGGCGCCTGCGAGAGCGCGGCGGATCGCCGGGTGCGGCTCGCCGCCGGGGCCGGAGTGCTGGCGGGACCGCTGGCCGCCGCGTGGCTGGCGTACCGTTCCCGCACCGTCGTCGCGCCGCCGGCTCCCGCGCCGGAGCCGGTGAACGAGCCCCCCGCGTACGAGAACGCGTTCGGTCGTTGGTAGAACGACCTTACGAGCGAGGGGGGTTCGGGATGGCCGGGGGTTTCGAGGCGCGCCGCAGGACGCACACCGTGCTGGGCGTGCTGGCGGGCGTCGCCATGCTGTGGTGTCTGCTGATGGCGTTCTGGCCGGTGAGTCTGCGCAACGGGCACTCCTGCGGCGTTCCGGCCCTCACCGCCGATCCGCCCGGGACGGGGACCTTCGACACCGACAGCACGGACTGCGGACTGGCCGAGAGCCTGCGGGTCCACAAGACCGTCGGCCTCGGCGCGGTCGGTGTGCCGCTGGCCGTCCTGTGGCTGTGGGTCGGCGCCGGGCTGCGGGCGGAGACCGCCGAGGCCGACCGTGACCGCATGCGCCTGCTCGACCGGGACGCGGACGAACGCCGCCGGGCCGCCGCCGGGGGGCGCCGCCCCGGAACGGCCGGCGCCCCGGGCACGCGTCCCGGGAAGATGTCACTGCGCGAACTCGCCGCGCAGGACAACCCCCTGCCCAAGGTGGACGACTGACGGCACACCGGTTCCGTACCGGGAGCGCCGACGCCCAGTGGCCGGACAGACACGCTCTGTCCGGCCGCCGCCATGTCCGGCCCCCCGCGGGGGACTTGCCCGACTCCCGTTCGCCACCTGCTCGTTCCTCCCTCGCCGTGCGTCTCAGTCCGTCAGCTGGAGGTCCGCCCAGACCGTCTTGCAGGGGAACGGGCCGGTCTCCACGCCCCACGCGTCGGACAACGCCTCGACCAGCAGCATCCCGTGGCCCGACGTGCGGCCCTCCGGGTCGGTGCCCGCCGCCCGCACCACCGGCACGGTGTCCTGCCGGGTGTCGGTGACCGCGATACGCAGCGTGGTCGCCCGCCCTTCCGGCATTCCGGCGTCGCGCGGCACCTCGACGGTCAGCGAGAGCCTGAAGTCCCGCCCGGTGACGTGCCCGTGCACCGCCGCGTTGGAGGCCAGTTCCGCGATGATCAGCGGCGCCACGTCCGACCGCAGCCCCCATGACCTGAGCTGTTCCGTCCCGAGCATGCGCGCCAGCCGGGCACCGCGCGGCGTAGCAGAGAGCAGCGCGGAGAACTGGAAACTGAGCGCGGGAGCACCTGAAGGTGTGGTTTCTGCATTCACATTACATAGAGTGGCCAACTGGGCGTACGCTGAACAGTACTCGGGAGAGTACGCAGCGTGACTGTACTTTGCAGGTCCGGTCCTGCTTGGGCGGCCGTCCGTCCGGTCGGGCGCCGGCGCACCTTCCCGCGGCAGAACGTCGGACACCGCACCGCAGGAGGGGACGCGCATGGCTGTCGGCAACGGGGACGACCCGGCGGTCGAGGGGACCGAGCTCACACCGGAGGACGAGGAAGCGCTCTCCACGGTGAGGTCGGTGGCCCGCCAGGTCAAGCTCTGGCGGGAATCAGCCGGCCTGCGCCAGGCCGAGCTGGGCGCCGCGATCGGCTACAGCGAGGAGATGGTCGGCTCGGTCGAGCGCTGCCGCCGCCTCCCGAAACCGGAGTTTCTCAAGAAGGTTGACGAGATTTGCGACGCGGGCGGAAAACTCGCCGCGATGGCACAGGATCTGGCGGAGGTGAAGTACCCGAAGAAGGTGCGGGACCTGGCCAAGCTGGAGGCGGACGCGGCGGAGATCAATTGCTACGACGCCACGGTGATCAACGGGTTGTTGCAGACGGAGGATTACGCACGGGCGAACTTCCGGCAGAGGCGCCCGGCGTACCGTGGTGAGGTCGTGGAGCAGTTGGTGGAGGCCCGCATGGGGCGCAAGGGAATCTTTGAACAAGACCCTCCGCCGCTGCTCACGTTCGTCGAGGAGGAGGCCGTGCTCCGGCGACCGATCGGCGGGAAGCAGGTGATGCGCCGACAACTCGAACATATGCTGGAGTTGGCGGCGTTGCAGCACGTGGTGCTCCAGGTGATGCCCATCAACACCGAGGAGCACGCCGGGCTTGCGGGTTCGCTGCAATTGCTCAAACTTCAGGATGGCGGCACGATCGGGCACAACGAGGTTCAGCTGACCAGCCGCTTGATCACGAACCTGAAAGAGGTTCAAACCCTGGAGATGCGGCATGGCATGATCCGCACGCAGGCTCTCCGCAGGCGAGAGTCGATCGCCTTCATCGAGAAAGTGCTGGGAGAGACATGAGCCTCAAGCTCTCGTCCGGTAACGGTTCCGTCCTGTCGTGGTACAAGAGCAGCCACAGCACCAACGACGGCCCCGCGTGCGTCGAGGTCGCGGCCGTTCCCGGAATCGTTCACGTGCGGGATTCGAAGGACCCGCAGGGACCGAGCCTCGCGTTCCGTGGCGACGCGTGGGCCGCGTTCGTGGCGTTCGCGCGGGAGCGCTGACCGTTCCGCGGGGGTGGGTCCGCCCGGCCCGTGGCCGGCGTGCGTACGGCGCGGGCGGGACCTGACCGAGCGGTGGCGGAACGCCCCGGCGCCCTGTGGGGCGGCCGGGGCGTTCGGCGTTCGGGCTGCTCCGGAACGGGCACGAAACGGGCGTGGCGTGGGGGGCGGTAAGCGGGTTGTCAGTGGTGGTCCCTACGGTAGGGGTGTGACCGAACGAACATTGAGGGACGTGCTGCGGGCGCCGGTGGACGCGGGGATCGTGCCCGGGGCGGTGGGGCTGGTGGTCCGCGACGGCGTGGAGGAGTTCGCCGCGGTGGGTTCCGCCGGCGAGGGCGGGCCGCCGATGGCGCGGGACTCGGTGTTCCGGATGGCGTCGGTCACCAAGCTGATGACGGCCGCGGTGGTGCTGTCGCTGGTGGAGGACGGGCTGCTGGGCCTGCACATGCCCGTCGAACGCTGGCTGCCGGAGCTGGCCGCGCCCATGGTGGTGCGGACGCCGACCTCGCCGGTCGACGACGTGGTGCCGGCGGTGCGGCCGATCACCGTGCGGCACCTGCTGACGTCCACCACGGGCTGGGGCTTCCCGTCCGACGTCACGCTGCCGGCCGTCGCGCCGCTGTCGGCCGACGGGATCCAGCAGGACGGCCGGGAGGTCAGCCGCTTCCTGCCGCCGGACGAGTGGCTGGCGGCGCTGGCCCGCGTCCCGCTGCTGCACCAGCCGGGGGAGACGTGGCTGTACAACACCAGCTCCGACCTCCAGGGCGTGCTGATCGCCCGGGCCACCGGCCGTTCGCTGCCGGAGGTCATGACGGAACGGCTGTTCGCGCCGCTGGGCATGACGGACACCGGTTTCGAGGTCCCGGAGGCGTCCCGGCACCGCTTCACCACGTTCTACCGCCGCAGACCCGGCGGCGCGCTCACCGTCGCCGACCGGCCCGACGGCCAGTGGAGCCGCCTGCCGGCGTTCGCCTCGGGCGCGGGCGGGCTCGTCTCCACCGCTGACGACTGCCTGGCGTTCCTCCACATGCTGCTGGCCGCCGGCACCGGCACGGCCGGCCATCCCGTCCTCTCCCCGGCCTCCGTCCGCGCCATGACCACCAACCACCTCACCCCCACCCAGCTCACCGCCTCCCCCCTCTTCCTCGAAGGCCAGGGCTGGGGCTTCGGCGGCACCGTCGACCTCGACCACTCCACCCCCTGGAACACCCCCGGCCGCTACGGCTGGGTGGGTGGCACCGGCACCACCGCCCACCTCACCCCCTCCACCGGCACCGTCACCATCCTCCTGACCCAGGTCGGCGAGTCCACCCCCACCCTCCCCGACCACGTGAAGGACTTCTGGACCTACGCGTCCGAGCCCCGCCGTGGTTCGTAGGGGACGCGGGGAACCGCGCGACGTCCAGCGGTGCGGGCGCTGTGGTTTGTAAGGGGCGCGGGGAACCGCGCGACGTCCAGTGGTGCGGACGGTGCCGGAGCTGCCCAGGTCATAGCGTCCGTGCCGACGCTGCCCAGGTCATAGCGTCCGTGCACGCCGCTGCCCAGGTCATAGCGTCCGTGCACGCCGCCCAGGTCATCACAAGAGTGATGCACGGTGCGGAAGGCGCCGCCGAGACCCGCCCCCGCGCGCCGAGCGCCCCCCACCGCGAGTTCCGGCCAACTTCCGCCCACCCGGCGTCCGTTCCCCCACCCGGCCGAAACCCACCGTTCCACCGCCCCCTCCCAGCCACACCGCTCCGGCCGGTTTCCACCCCCGGAGGCCGACGCCCCCCGCGCAGGAGCGGCGACACCCCGTGACGCGTGCGGCGGTCGCCGCGCCCCGCATTGCGGTGGGCCGTGGTGCGGGAGAGGCTGGCGGGAGGGGGACGCAACACCGTCTCGCTTCGGGAGCAGTCATGGACAGTGCGACCCTCGAACAGCTGCGGACCACGCTGCGCGGCCCGGTCACCGCACCGGGGGACGCCACGTACGACGAAGCCCGCGCCGTCTTCAACGCGATGATCGACAAACGTCCCGCCGCGATGGCGCGGTGCGCGGACGCCGCCGACGTCGCCGCGGCCGTCACGTTCGCGAGCGACCGGGGACTCGAACTCGCGGTCCGCGGCGGCGGACACAGCGGACCGGGCCTGGGGGTGGCCGACGGTGGTCTGACGATCGACCTGTCGGCGTTGAACGGCGTCGACGTCGACCCCCGCGCGGAGACCGCCCGGATCGGCGGCGGCGGCCGCACCGGCGACCTGGACCGGGCCGGCGCCGAGCACGGCCTGGCCACGCCGACCGGCATCGTCTCGACGACGGGCATCGGCGGCCTGACCCTCGGCGGCGGCCACGGCTACCTGACCCGCAAGTACGGCCTGACCATCGACAACCTGCTGTCCGCGGAGGTGGTGCTGGCCGACGGCGGCGTCGTCACCGCGAACGCCACCGAACACCCGGACCTGTTCTGGGCGTTGCGCGGCGGGGGCGGCAACTTCGGCGTGGTGACGTCGTTCACCTACCGGATGCACCCGGTGGACACCGTCGGCGTCGGCATCACGGTCTGGCCGGTCGAACACACCCGCGAAGTGCTGGCCTGGTACCGCGACTTCCTCCCGGGGGCGCCCGAGGACCTCAACTGCTTCTTCATGGAGTTCGTGGTGCCGCCCGCGCCCCCGTTCCCCGAGGACCTGCACGGGCGGAAGATGTGCGGCGTCGTCTGGTGCGACACCGGTGACCCGGACCGCACCGAGCGCAACCTCGCCGTCGTCAACGACGCCGGCCGCCCGGCCTTCCACTTCACCGCCCCGATGCCGTACCCCGCGTTGCAGAGCATGTTCGACGCCCTGCTCCCCACCGGGTACCAGTGGTACTGGCGTGGTGACTTCTTCGACCACATCCCCGACGCCGCGTTGGACGTCCACCTCAAGTACGGCGAGAACATCCCCACCGGCCTGTCGCTGATGCACCTCTACCCGGTGGACGGCGCCGCCCACCGCAGCACACCCTCCGAAACCGCCTGGGGCTACCGCGACGCCACGTGGTCCGCCGTCTACGCCGGCGTCGACCCCGACCCCTCCAACGCCACCGCCATCCGCGACTGGTGCGTCGACTACTGGCAGGAGGCCCACCCCTACTCCATGGGCGGTTCCTACGTGAACTTCATGGGCACCGGCGAAACCCCCGACCGCGTCCACTCCACCTACCGCGGCAACTACGACCGCCTCACCCGGACCAAACGCGAATACGACCCCCACAACCTCTTCCACGTCAACCAGAACATCCCCCCGGCCTGACCCCGCTCCTCCGAGGACGGCGCGGCGGGGACGGACCGGGGGCCGCCCGCGAACCGCGGTCGCCCGCCCGGGGCGGCGTGCCCGGGCCCCGGCTACCGGCCGAGCGGCAGCGCGAGCGTGGTCGTCCCGTGCTCCCCCGCCACGACCAGCCGCCGCCCGTCGGCGAACGCCAGAGCCCGGCAGCGGGACAGCAGCGCAACGACGCGGAGCCGGCCGGTCGGCAGGTGCGTCAGATGCAGCCGCAGGTCGCTCCACGCGACCGCCAGCAGCGGGCCCCCGCCCTCGCCCCCGGCACCGGTGACCGCCAGCGCGGTCGCGATCGCCCGGCGCCGTTCGACCGGCTCGGTCATCGGGTCGGCGGGCGCCGCCCACAGCCTGACCGTTCCGTCGGCCCCCGCGGTGAGCACGAGCGTGTGCCCGCCGCCGGGCGCCGGGACGCACGCCACGGCGGTGACGGGCGCGTCGTGCGCGGCAAGCGTCAGCGGTTCGCCGCCGCCGGTCCACAGGCGCACCGTGCCCGCCGCGTCGCCGACGGCGCACGCCGTTCCGTCCGCGTCCTGCCCGACGGCCGTCACCCGCGCCACGCCGTCCGCGAGCCCGGCTCGCGCGAGCCGCGCGGCGATCCGGCCGAACGCACCGCCCTCGCCGTCCGGCGCGACGGCGGTACCGTCCCCCGCCAGGATGAACGCCGCGCCGTCCGCGCCGACCGCGAGCCCGTCCACCGCCGTGCGCACGGGCGGCCCGAACGGCTCCGGGCCGTCGCCCGTCGTGGCGTTCAGGGTCCCCAGCCCGCCGGCGGCTCCCGCCACCACCACGTGTCCCGGCAGTCCCGGCAGCGGCGCGAGCGCCGTCGCCACCAGGTCCCGCCGCGTCCACAGCGCCCGGACCGGCACGTCGTCCCCGTCGGCCAGGGGCGCCAGACGGGTGGCGAGCACGCTGTCGGTGCCGAGGGCGGCGGCGTGCAGGAGGGCGGCACGGGTGGTACCGCCGAACTCGGCGTCGGTGAGCTGGGGCGCCGCGATCCGCCACGCCTCGCGAAGCCCCGCCGGGGCGGCGAACCGCTCGTCCGCCAGCCACGCGGTGACCAGCGCCGGGTTCGCCTCCACGAGGGCGGCCAGGTCGTCGAACGCGGGCGGCACGGCCGCGAGCCGCTCCGGCTCCCCGGTGGATCGCGGTCCGGGGGCCGGGAGCTCGATCGTCTCGGTGTCCGCCACCTCGTCCAGCAGCCCTGCCTCGCCGACCTCCACCACGGCACGCACGAACGGCAGTTCCAGCAACGGCAGCAGCAACCTGGCCGTGAGATCCGCGGGTTGGGAAGCGGGAAGATCCGCCGGTCCCGCGCCCGCCAGGTGGAGGTCCGGGACGAGCATCAGCAACGGCCTGCCGTCACGGGCCAGCTGGCCGACAAGAACGTCCGGCGCCAACGGCCCGTAACCCAGCTGGCGGCCCAGCTCCCACGCGAAGGTCTCCGCGCACAGGCCCTCCGCCGGGACCAGGGCGTGGACCGTCGTCGCCGGATGAGCGGCCGAACCGGTCGTGAACCAGGCCAGCAGCAGACTCTTCCCCGCGCCGCGCGGCCCCCGCAGCAGCACGGTCCTGGCCCGCGTGGCCTCCGGCGCCACCGCCCAGTCCACCAGCGCCGGTCCGAACTCCCCGGTGACGCCCTCCCGTTCGGGCCACCCCGTCAGATCCGCCCCCGTGCCGCTCACCGGTCCGCCGCCTCCCGCATCGCCCGCAGACCCTCCGCGCGGGACGCGGCGGTCTCACCGTAGGAGTACACGTGCGTCATGTCCGCGTCCGGGAGGACCTCCGCGAGCCACATCGAGCAGTAGTGCCCGGGCATGAAGCACGGCTCCAGGTCGGTGTGCACCCGCAGCACCTGTTCCGGCGTCACGCCGGACGCCCGCAGCGCCTGCCACAGGCGCTCCTCCGGGTGCTCGGCGATCGCTCCGGACCGGGTGACGACCTGCTTGTTCCCCCGCGCGTCGACGATCTCGAACGCGGCGTACCACTCGGCGCTCGCGGTGTCCCGGATGTCGTCCAGCACCCTCGGCCACCAGTTCTCGCGGTCGGCGAACGCCGACGGGTCGACCCCGCCCAGCCGCTGCGACAGCGTCCCGAACGCCTCCGAGGCCGCTTGCGGCCGGTCCGTCGTCAGGATGAGGCGGAGGGCCGCGTCGAGCTCCCGCAGGCATGCCGCGAACGCCTCGGCGGACGCGTTCACGTACCGTTCCGGTTCGTCGTAGTCCAGCAGCACGGCCCGCACCACGCCGTCCTCACCGGCGCACAACTCGAACGCCCCGTCCGACCCGAACCGCGTCCACGTCCCGCTCCCCGGCCGCGTCACCCGCCGCCCGCTCACCGCCGCGACTCCGGCGAGCGTCGCCGGCTCCGTCGCCCGCGTCACGAAGTACGGCCCCACCTGCCACGGCACGGTGACCCCCCCGACCACCCGGCCACCGCCGGCGCTGCTGTGCTGACTCATGGGGTGTGCTGCTCCTGGGTGATGAGGCGGAACGGGAGGACGGAGAGAGGCGTCAGGCGAAGGCGTCCGGATCGATGACGGACTCGATGACGTTGTGCCACCGGGATTGCGTTCGTTCCAGCGCGGCAGGGTCGACGGCGAGCATGAACGCTTTGATCCTTTCCTGGGCGGCGCCGGGTTCGAATACCGCTTCGGACTCCATGGCGGCGTCGTAGTGGGGGCGTTCACGCTCAAGGACGTAAAGGAACGCGATGAACGACCGCAGGCTGCTGTTGAGTACGTAGATGTCGTCGTCCTGCGGAACGCAGTACACCTGCCCCGTTTCCGGGTCGAAGGCGATGCTGTCGTAAGGGATCAGGCCGAGGGTCAGCCATCGGTCGGACCCCGATGGCACGTGCTCGAAATGATCCGCCAGGGAGAAGTTCCATTCGCTCACCGGCCGCCAGCGTTCAGCGAAATGGGGATCCAGGTCGAACCACGTGTCCTCCCCGACCGGGAATCCCAGTGATCCGAGGACGTTCCGGGAATCGGGATCGCTGATCCGATCCGTCCTGTCTGCGACGAGGGTGACGATCCGAGAGGGGGTGAAGACCTGCTCCAGGTCACTTCGCGTCACGGTGGGTCGAGACATCACATTTCCTTGGTGGGCGGTCGTTGGAGGCTGCTCAGGCGGCTGCCCTCAGCCCCTCCAGATATTCTCTCATGAGGTTCCTTTCCCGCGCGGAGTCGGGCGACCTGGAATCGCCGCTGTACGGGATGCTGTATGTGACGCGAGTGTTCTTAAATTTCTCGGCGAGCCAGGCCGAGCAATTCGACGGTTTGACGCATGGTGCGCGCTCGCTGTACATGTGTACCACGCGATGCGCCTCGTTCTGCCGGAGGAATGGAGTGCCGATATTCCGCTCGGAATGCCGCCCCCGGGGTTTGCTGCGGCCCACGATGATGAAGTCCCCCGTGTGGTCGGCCCCCCGGACGTGTGCCGCCGCGTAATTATTGCTCTCCCATTTTCCGTCCTTTCTGACGCCGCCGTAACTCTTGTCGGAATGCCGTGCGAGTTGCGTGGCGCGGGCCAGCGGATTGCTGCCGGGGTCCACCTGCCGTGAGAACTTCTTGGGGCGGGGGAATTTCCGGTCTTTCGGGGAGAGCCGGGGCTCGTGCTCGCCCGCCACGGGCGCTCCGACCGACTCGGGCCTCAGGCCCAGCCGGAGTCTGTCCTCATCGGTGAGCGGTGACTTGGTGCGGTCCGGGTTGAGCCGGGTGATGTTCCCGTTGTCGTCCACATGGTAGACGGGGAGTTCGTCCCCGCCGTTCAGCCCGCCGTCCCCGCCCGCCCCGGGTTTCGCCTCCCCGCCCGCTGCTGGGTTTCGCCCCCGCGCCCGCCGCCCCCGCACCCCCCGCCGCCGCCGTGCCGCCCGCGAGGGCCGGGGCGGGGGGTGAGTCGGTGTCGGGGTGGGGGGCGTGGGCCGTCAGGGACGCGTCGGCCTTGCGGAGTTCCGCCTCGTACTTCTTGACGTCCTTCTCCAGGTCCGCCAGCACCGTGTGCAGCACGCCGGGGAGCTTGGCGAACATGTCCTCCGCGATGGACCTGAGCGCGGCGAGCAGGACTTCGACGACATGCCAGCGCCCGCCGGCCTCGTGTGTCTCGACCCTGCGTGACGCGGCCTTCCGCCTCGCCGCGATGCTGCTGTTCTCCGTGCGGTCGCGGTACGTGCGCGCGATGCCGCCGAGCTTGGCCAGCGCGTCGTAGTCGGCCTTGAGCGACTGGACCTCGGAGTAGGTGTCGACACCGCTCAGGAGCATCTGCGTCGCCGTGGTGCCGATGTGGTGGGAGAGATGGGTGGCGGCCTGGTCGATCAGGTAGCCGATGACCTTGTTCTCCAGCTCGCTGAGAGCGAACCGCACCGCCTTCTTGGTGATCGCCACTTCCAGCGGCACCTCGGCCTCGGCGATGCCGAAGGTCACCAGAGCCTCGCCCTGGGTGAGGCCGATCTCCGTTGCGAGGGCCACGACCTGACCGCTGACCACGATCTTCTGCGCCAGTACCGCGTCCGCCGCGGCATCCAGCGCGTCGGCGAAGACGTCCATCACGGGTTGCACGGCGAGGATCTGGGAGTGGTAGCGGTCCCAGCTGTCCGCGAGCTTCGTGACGAACGACGACGAACTGCCGTGCCGCAACTCCTGGACCGACGCATGGCTCAGTTTCGAGATCTCGATGATCTCGGTGGAGAAGGCCCTGACGTCCTTGGCCCAACCGTGGAGTTCGTCCTCATCGACGGCCGGCCACGGCAGGCCGATGAAATTGAGCGCGTCGACCGCTATGTTCGGCAGTTCGTACGACATGATGTGCGCCCCCGTCGCTGACGCGCCGTAAGCCCCCTGTGTGCGCCCCTACCACGGTAGCCATCCCGCCATGGCCACATCAACACATTTCGCCAGGTCCGCCCATGCGGTGCGTCGTGCTCCGCAAGGGGAGACTGCGTGCGTTGTCGGTAAGGGGCGAGCCCCCCGCGCCCCGGGGCGGGGGTGCGGGGGGCTCGTCGTCCGGGGATCAGTCGTTGTCGTTGTTGAACACGACCTGCTTCCAGTCCGTCACGCAGCCCAGGTTCATGAAAACCCAGCCGAGGTTCGGGTCGTCGACGACCATCGCCGCGCCGCCGTTCGTGGTGAAGCGGTACGCCACGGTCGCCGCCGGCACGCCCGCGTAGTCCCGCAGCGTGCCGCTGCTGAAGTCGCTGGCCGTGTAGTAGTTGTGGTACGCCCCGCACGCCGGGTTCGACGGGTCCACCCCGATCGCCGAACCGCCGGTCACCACGTGCGGCAGCCCGTTGTAGTTGTAGCCGAACGACCGCCGGTGCGACATGTTCTCCTGCGTCGCCGAGCTGCACGAGTTGTTGGCGGTGCCGGTGGGCGACGAGCTGAGCGCGGCCGGCGGGATCCACCCGCAGAGGTTCACGTCACCGTGGTCGCGGCCCCAGTGGTAGTTGTCCGACGCCGTCGAGGTCACGTCGAACGACGAGCCGGCCATCGCCGTGCCGATGAAGTAACCGCAGATCTTGTTCTGGATCCAGGTGCCCGCGGGCACCGTGCCGTGGTTGTTGCACGCGGCGGGCTTCGGGCTGTTCGCCTGGATGGTGTACGTGTTCACGGCGCTGGCCGGCGCCTGGCTGAGCACCAGCGCGGCGAGGGCGGCGGCGCCGGTGGCGAGGCCCTGGTAGATGCGCTTCACGATGACTCCAATGGGGGGTCCGGTCGGGCGGGACGGAGGTGGGGGCCACCTCGCGGCACTCCGGCGCGGAGCGCGAACCTGCCGTTCCGCCAAGGGGGTTGGCCATCCGGGGAGCCGCCGGGCGCTGCGACGGTACCGCCGGGCCGCGGCCGCGCAGTAGCGCCCGCCCGGAAATTGCCGGTCAACGCGGTCCCCGCGGCCACCGGCCCTGCCGCCGGCCTGCCGGAGGTGGATCATTGGTGCACGTTTCGTAAGGGGTACGTCGGCGGCTATGGTCTGCGTGCACATCTCATACCTGGGAGCACCGCATGCGTCACCCGCGAGGACTGACCGCCGCCGGCGTGGCGCTCGCGGGATCCCTCCTCGCGGCGAGCGGAACGTTCCTCCTCACGGCGTGCGACGGCGGCGACACCGGCCACCGCCCCGCGTCCCGCGCCCAGGCGGGGCTCACGGGGGAGCCGCGAGGGGTTGTCGTACTCCAGGGCGGAACGCTTTTCGTACTGGACCGCCTGCCGGGGCTGAACGCGAAGCCGGTGGCCGGCTCCGACCGGGGCGCACCGGCCGCACCCGACGCAGGGGGTGCCGCCAACGCGGCGTTCACGCGGTCCGCCGCGCCCGCCCCTGCCGGCGGTGCCGTCGGCGCCGCGCTCACCCCGTCCGCCGCCCCCGCCGTTCAGCCCCTCACCGACCTGCGGCAGCTCACCGCCCGTCTCGTCGCCGGGCTGCGGGGTCAGACGCTCGTCGCCCTGGACCCCCGCAGACCCGGGGCGGTGCGGCGGATCGCCCCCGCGCTGGCCTGGTTCCCCGACCTGGCCGGGACCGGGGGATGGGCGGTCACCGAGCCCAACCAGGCCACCGGCCCGGACGCCTGCCCCGCCCTCCCGCACTCCCGCGCCCGCGAACCCCGCTACCGCCTCGAACACCGGGACCTCACCACCAGCGCCGTCGAACGCGCCCCCTTCCTCCTGCCCTGCGGCACCCTCCCGGTCGCCGACACCCGAGCCGGGTTCGTCACCGAGACCGTCCGCCCGCGCGCCGGCACCGCCGGCGCACCCGTGCTCGACGTACGGCTCGCCGACCACGCGACCCTGCGGCCCGGCCGCTACCTGGCCCGATCCGCCGCCGTCCTCGACGCGGACGCCGGCACCCTGCTCGTCGCCGCCACCCCCTGCGGCACCCCGCCGTGCGAACGCCTCCTTTCCGCCGCCGGACCCCGCCCCACCGTCGGCCCGCTGCCCGGCCGCGGCCGGCTCACCGGCACCGGCTCCCTCGACGCCACCGGCCGCTACCTCGCCGCCGCCTCCGTCCCGGCCGCCGGCGGCCCCCCGCACCTCGTCGTCTGCGACCTGCGCACCGGCCACGTCAAGGACCTCGGCCGCTACCGCACCGCCGCCGGCCCGCCCTCCGACCTGCGCGCCGACATGCCGTCCGTGTGGTCCGGCACCCGTTTCCTCTTCACCGACCCCTCCGCCGGAACCCTCACCTCGTACGACACCCACGGCGGCGCGACCCAGCGCCGCACCGGGCTCGACACCGGCGGCGTCCTCCAGGTCTGGGGCGCCACCGGCTGACCCGGCACGCCCGCCCCGCGCCGCTGCGCCCCGGTGCGCCGGGTTTGGCCGCCCGCCTGTCACGCGTGGGAGTGACAGCGCCCCGCGACCCGTCCCCCTCCTCCCGCCCCCGGGGTTACCGTGCGTCCCGTGGAGAGGCATGCCGACCGAGGGGGCCGGCGTGGCGGAACGCGGAGGGCGGACCGGCCGCGACCCGGGCCGCGGACAACGCGACCGGGTCCGGGAGGGACACGTCGGCGGGGAACGGCCCGCCCGTCGCACCCCCGCCGACCCGCCACCTGCCCGCGGCCGTCCTGGCCGCCGGCCCGCGCGGCCGCGTCGTCGACATCGACGACGTCACCGCGCGCCTCGTCGTGCAGACCTCCCGCGAACCCGGACTCGCCGCCGTCCACCAGGAGTTGCTGGACTTCACCGGCGAGGAGTTCCACGACGGTGTCCCGGCCGATCCCGTGGTGCTGTCCGGGCTGGGCGTCGGCGGCTACGACGGGGCCATCGTGCTGGGCGACCCCGGCAGCGACGACCACAGGGACGCGTGAACTCCCGCCCGGCGAACGGAACCCGGCCCCCTCGCGAACCCTTCGCGGGCTCCCGGCAGTTTCTTTCCCCGTCCCCACACCGTCTCCACCGCTCCCGCGCGCGGCGCGGCGGCGCGAATCGCCGGCCCGGTCCTCTGACGTGCACCCCCCGGCGGTCCGGCGCCCACGCGCACCGCCGCGTACGCCTGAGTTCGCCCCCGGCCCGGCGGAATCTGCCGGTGCTGCCCGCGGGGCACCGGAGTTGCCGGTCAACGCCCGCGTGGCGGGAGCCCGTTGAAGATCGCGCACGTCAGCGGCGGTTGCCGGGGGTGAAAGTTCGTCAGGACATCGGGACTTGTCGCAGGTCTTTCCGGTCTTCCGTGGTGTAGACCAATGCAATCGCGGAAACCCCCTTCCGTCCGGCACTTCTACGCGCGTACATTCACGCTTGTCATGCCCACCCCAAGGATCCACCCCCCTCGCCCTTGGAGGCTCTAATGCAGGTCGCCGCCACCACTGTCCGGCACAGATCGGTCGTCCGCCGCTCCATCGCGGTCGCCGCCGCTGCCGCCGGTATCGCCGGCCTCGCGATCGCCGTTCCGGGTGCCGCGAGCGCTTCCGCGCCGGCCACCCACGCGGTCGCCCGGCAGAACCCGAACAACGACTACCTGGGTTCGAGCGTCGCCGCCCACGAGGGCCGCAACCTGGCGCCCGCCGCCGTCGCGCCGAACGCCGTCGCCCCCAAGGTCACCCAGACGCCCGGCTTCGACGTCAGCCACTACCAGGGCGCGATCAACTGGGGCAGCGCCTACAGCGCCGGCGGCCGCTTCGTCTACATGAAGGCCACCGAGGGCACGACCTTCCGTGACCCCAACTTCAGCGCCAACTACACCGGGTCGTACAACGCCGGCTTCATCCGCGGCTCGTACCACTTCGCCGAGCCGAACACCTCCAGCGGTGCCGCGCAGGCCGACTACTTCGTCGCGCACGGCGGCGGCTGGTCCAAGGACGGCAAGACCCTGCCGCCCATGCTGGACATCGAGTACGGCTCGTCCTCCGAGTGCTGGGGCCTGAGCCAGTCCAGCATGGTCAGCTGGATCTCGTCCTTCGTGAACGAGGTGCACGCCAAGACGACCCGCTGGCCCACCATCTACTCCACGACCGACTGGTGGACCACCTGCACCGGCAACAGCTCGGCGTTCTCCTCCAACGACCCGCTGTTCATCGCCCGCTACTCCTCCAGCGTGGGCACCCTGCCGGCCGGCTGGGGCTTCTACACCTTCTGGCAGTACGCGGACTCCGGCACCTTCCCCGGTGACCAGGACAAGTTCAACGGTCCCATGACGGGCCTGCAGAACCTCGCCAACAACACCTGATCCCCTCGGAGCCGGCCCACGGGGCTGACTCTCAGGGTCGACCACCCGTGTTGACGCGAGACCGGCGCCCCCGCCCACCCGACGGGGGCGCCGGCCGTTTCCACCCCCTACCCCGAACCCGCCGCACCGTCACCCGCCACGCTTCCCGTGGAGGTCCGGCGCACGGCCGACGGGCTCGCGGTGTGGTGTGGTGTGGCGTTTTTCGTTGACTCATCATTGTCCAAGTCAACGAATGCGCGCGACACGACCCCCGCCCCCCGACCCCGGCCGCCGACCGTGCCGCCGTCAGTCCCGCAGTCGTACCGCCAGCAGTTGTTCGAGTTCGGCGATCGTCGCCGAGGGTTCCGTGTGGTGGACGGCGGCTATGCCGAGGGCCCGGGCGGGAGGGAGGTTGGCCGGGGTGTCGTCGACGAAGACGCACCGGTCGCCGGGCAGGCGCATCTGCTCCAGCATCGTCGTGTAGAGCGCGGGATCGGGCTTGCGCCTGCCGTGCCGCTCGGAGATGAGCACGGTGTCGTACGACTCGGCGAGGCCGTAGCCCGCGTAGGGGTCGAACGGTTCCAGGCCCACGCTGTTGGAGAAGATCCCGACCCGCACGCCGGCCGCCCGGGCCGCCCTCGCGGCGGCGATCATCTCGGCGCACGGCCGCAGCCGGGACAGCACCCGCCCGAGCAGGCCCTCGGGTTCGACGCCCAGCAGTGCGGCGGTCGCGGTGTTCCACGCGGTCTGGGTGATCGCGCCGCGCTCCAGGTCCTCGTACAGGGACCGGCCGCGCGGATCGCGGCCGATCAGTGAGAGCAGCGTGCCGTCCGGCAGCCCGCTCGCCCGGTCGAACTCCACCGCGCACGGCGCGACGCCCGAGGTCAGCACCCCGCCGAAGTCGAGGATCAGGCCCGTTCTGGGGGTGGTCATGATGCTGGCTCCCGTGCGTGCGATCGGTACGTGCTGGTCGTCTGCCACCGGCCCCTCCCCGCCGCGCCCCGCCCGGCTCTCCCGCCCGGGTGGGGCGGCCGGCCGGGTGGCCGAACGTCGGCGCCGGGTGCGCTGCCGGCCCGCGGAGGGGACGGCGGAACGGTCTCGGTCCGCAGAATACGATCATGGTATGAGCTACGAGATCGAGTTCCTGCGGCGCGCGCCGGGGCAGTCCTGGCAGGAGGCGCTCGACCACGACGAGGAGCCGGGGCCGGGGCCCGCGGCGGACGTCGGTGAGGACCTGCGGGCCGCGTGGGCCCGTATCGTGCCCGCCGCCCGCCTCCTGCTCGCGGGCGCCGGCGTCACCGAGGGCCCGTCCGTGCTCTGCCTCGACCACCGTCCCACCGGGGTCCAGCTGTCGGTCAGCGCCGGGACGGCGGGCATCACCGTGCCGTGCGCCCTGCGCGGTCCGGCCGCCTGCGACCTGGTGGAACACACCCTGCGCCCGCTCGCCCGCATCGTGGAGCGCGAAACCGGTCTGGAGGCGTGGGACCCCCAACTCGCCGCCCCCGTCACCGAAGGGCGGTCCTCCGACCGACCCCGCGTCGCGGCGTGGTTCGCCGGCGGCGGCGAGGCGACCCCCACGCCGTGACGCGCGGCGGTGGCCGTCAGTACTCGTCCTGCCCCAGTTCCGTCAGGAGTTGGGGCGCCGGACGGCAGGCGCGGCCCTGGAGCGCGCAGCGGCGTTCGAAGTCCGGGGGCAGCCAGCTGCCGCCCAGCAGCCGCGGGTGCGAGGGGAACGCGGTCATCGCGGCCAGAGCGAACATCAGGGAGGCCCACGGGGTCTGGAACAGCACCATGTAGGGCCGTCCGCCCAGCCCGGTGAAGCCGGTGACCAGCAGGTCTGGCCCGGCGAGGTCCACCGAGTGCAGGTCCTCCCAGGGCAGGGCGAGCGGGGCGGAAGGCAGGCCGTGGAACGACGCCCAGCGCGTCACGGTCAGTTCCGCCACGCCGTCCGGTACCCAGCGCGGCTGGGAGGCGAATTCCGCGGCCCGGCGGCGTGAGGAGTTGCCGATCGCGGAGGCGGCCAGGCTCCCGGCCAGGAACAGCGGGGAACCGAAGGCGATGAAGGTGCTGTGCTGGTAGGAGCCGTCGCCCATGGCCCGCCACGTGTAGCGCTGCGCCGGGCCGACCGCGAGCGCCCGGTCACCCCGGGCCAGCCGCGCGGTCGTCGGCACCATGGCCCGCAGGCCGAGCCGTTTCTCCACCACGTCGGCCACGATGTCGCACGTGTGCCACAGGAACTCGTCCATCTGCGTCCAGACGGGGACCTGCCCGTACGAGCTCTCCTCCACGGTCCCCTCCGGTCCCGGCGTCCGCCGTCACGGCCGGTCCGCTCCTACGATCAGCCGGTCAGTCTACCGGCGTTCCCCCGGCCCACCCGTTCACCGGCCCAGCCGTGACGGCCTCGTGATCACGGGCCCGGCGGCCGTTCCACCGTGCCAGGGGACCGGGTCGGGTGCGCCGGGGAGACCACGCGGCGCGCGACCGTGCGGGCGGCGCGGCGGGAGCGGGCGGTACGGATCGCGTCCCAGGTCAGCAGGGCGAGGGCGAGCCAGACGAGGCCGAAGCCGGCCCAGCGTTCGGGGGCCATCGCCTCGTGGAAGTACAGCAGCCCGCACAGGAACTGCAGCACCGGCGCCAGGTACTGGAGCAGGCCGATCGTGGTGAGCGGCACGCGGACCGCCGCGGCGCCGAAGAGGACCAGTGGTACCGCGGTGACCAGCCCGGCCGACGCCAGCAGCACCGCGTGGCCGCCGCCGTGGGCGGTGAACGTGGCGTGGCCGTCGTGCCCGAGCACCGTCAGGTAGACCAGGGCCGGCAGGAACTGTACGGCGGTCTCGGCGCCCAGGGACTCCAGGCCGCCGAGCGCGATCTTCTTCTTCACCAGCCCGTATCCGCCGAAGGAGGCCGCCAGCACCAGTGCGAGCCACGGCAGCCGCCCGTACCCCGCGGTCAGTACCGCGACCGCCGCCACGCTGACGCCGACCGCCACCCACTGGGCCCGCCGCAGGCGTTCGCGGAGGAAGAGGACGCCGAAGCATATGGTGACCAGCGGGTTGATGAAGTAGCCGAGCGACGTCTCCACCACCTGGCCGGAGTTCACACCCCAGATGTAGAAGCCCCAGTTGAACGAGACGAGGACCGCCGCGAGCACCACCAGACCGAGCCGGCGCGGGGCGCGCAGCAGTTCGCGCAGCCAGCCCCAGCGGCGCCGGATCAGCAGCGCGGCGCCCACGACGACGAGCGACCACACCATGCGGTGCGCCAGGATCTCGGTCGCCGAGGCGGGCCGCAGCAGGGGCCAGAACAACGGCACCAGTCCCCACAGCACGTAAGCCGCCGCCCCGCACAGCGCACCCGCACGCCGCTGACCGTCCACCGCCCGCCTCCCGCCCGGCCGGCCGCCGTCCGGCCGTCCCCCTGGCAAGGTAACGACCGCGGGGCGCCCTGTCATGCCGGGGTGCGCGGGAAACCCTGAACGGCGTTCGCCCGCCCGTGGCCCGAACCGGGCACCTGGGGTCGCCCGTTCGTGCCCCGCAGGCGTAACTCCCCCCGTACGCAGGGAACACCGAGGACATGGCGACAACGGAGGACACCCCGCACACCGGTCCCACCGCCCCGCCCGAGCGCGCCTCGCCCGCCGCCGGCCACGGCCGCCGCACCGTCGACCTGGTGCTGGAGGGCGGCGGGGTGAAGGGGTTCGGGCTGCTGGGCGCGGTGCTGGAGCTGTGGAAGGCGGGCTACCGGTTCGATCGGGTGGCCGGCACGAGCGCCGGGGCGATCATGGCCGCGCTCATCACGTCCTACCAGCGGGCCGGACGCGACCTCGCCGAACTCGTGGAGGTGGCGGCCTCCTGCGACTACAGCCGGTTCGAGGACGACGGCGGCGTGCTGGAGCGGGCCACCGGCAAGGTCGGCGAGGGCATCGAGATCCTGCTGCACGAGGGCGCGCACGACGGCGGCTACCTCTACGAATGGCTGGGCCCGGTCCTGGAGGGCGTCGGGGTGAAGACCTTCGACGACCTGCGGATCGACGACCCGGACAGCTCCCTGCCCCCGCAGCAGAGCTACGCCCTGGTGGTGCACACCTCCGACCTCACCCGCAAGGCGCTCGTGCGGCTGCCGTGGGACTACCCCCGCTACGGCCTGGAGGGCGGCAAGCAGAAGGTGGTGGACGCGGTGCGCGCGTCCATGTCGTTCCCGTTCTTCTTCAAGCCCGTCCAACAGCCCACCCGCGACGGCACGGTGACGTGGGTGGACGGGGGGCTGCTGTCCAACTTCCCGATCACGGCGTTCGACCGGACCGACGGGCGCCGGCCGCGCTGGCCCACCTGGGGCGTGAAGCTGTCCGGGCTGCCGCAGCCCGGGCCGGACGTGGCGGTGCGCACCGCGCCGGGGCTGGCGGTCGCGGCGCTGCGGACGCTGATGGCCGACTGGAACCACTACGCCCTGGACGGTGAGGGGGTCAACCAGCGCACCATCTTCGTCGACACCTCCGGTATCGACGCGCTGGACTTCCACCTCTCGGCGGCCGACCACCGGAGGCTGTTCCGGGCCGGCCAGAGCTCCGCCAGGGTCTTCCTCGACAAGCTGCCGCCGCAGGACTGACCGCGCGCCGTCCCACGCCGGACGGTCCGCCCGAACGCGCCGCGCCGCCCGCCGGGAGTGACCCCGGGGGCGGCGCGGTGGGACGGGAACGGCTCAGCCGACGACCGTCCAGGTGTCGTTGCCGGCCAGCAGCGCCGACAGGTCGCCGCGCCCCTGCCGTTCGGCGGCCTGCTCCAGCTGCCCGGCCATCAGCTCGTCGTACACCGGCCGCTCGACGTCCCGCAGCACGCCGATCGGCGTGTGGTGCAGGGTGTCGGCGTCCGCGATCCGGGAGAGCGCGAAGGCGGTGGCCGGCGACGCGGCGTGCGCGTCGTGCACCAGCAGCCGGCCCTCGTTCTCCGGGGTGACGTCGACGACCCGCAGTTCGCCGGTGGCGGTGTCGCGCACGACGCCCTTGCCGGAGCCGAAGCGGACGGGCTGCCCGTGCTCCAGCGGGATCAGCGCCTCGCCGGCGGTCTCGCGGTCCTTGAGGACCTCGAAGGCGCCGTCGTTGAAGATGTTGCAGTTCTGGTAGATCTCCACCAGCGCGGTGCCCGCGTGCGCGGCCGCCGCGCGCAGCACCGACGTGAGGTGCTTGCGGTCGGAGTCGATGGTGCGGGCCACGAAGGACGCCTCCGCGCCGATCGCCAGCGACAGCGGGTTGAACGGCGTGTCCAGCGAACCCATCGGCGTCGACTTGGTGATCTTGCCGACCTCGGAGGTGGGCGAGTACTGGCCCTTCGTCAGGCCGTAGATCCGGTTGTTGAACAGCAGGATCTTCAGATTGACGTTGCGGCGCAGCGCGTGGATGAGGTGGTTGCCGCCGATGGACAGCGCGTCGCCGTCACCGGTGACCACCCACACCGACAGGTCGCGCCGGGAGGTCGCCAGACCGGTGGCGATCGACGGGGCGCGGCCGTGGATGGAGTGCATGCCGTAGGTGTTCATGTAGTACGGGAAACGGCTGGAGCAGCCGATGCCCGAGATCGAACACGACGTTCTCCCGCGCGAGGCCCAGCTCCGGCAGGAAGCCCTGCACGGCGGCGAGGATCGCGTAGTCACCGCAGCCGGGGCACCAGCGGACCTCCTGGTCGGACTTGAAGTCCTTCGCCGACTGCGGGCCGGACGCCTTCGGCACGAGCGACAGCGACGGCAGCCCGAGAGTGGTGTCAGACATCCGTGTTCTCCTCCTGGAGGGCGACGATGGCGTCCGCCAGCTGCTCGGCCTTGAACGGCAGGCCGGTGACCTGGTTGTAGGACTGCGCGTCGACCAGGTACTTCGCGCGCAGCAGGTGCGCGAGCTGCCCGAGGTTCATCTCCGGCACGATGATCTTGTCGTACGCCTTGAGTACCCGCTCCAGGTTGGCGGGGAACGGGTTGAGGTGCCGCAGGTGCGCCTGCGCCACGTGTCCGCCGGCCCGCCGCACCCGGCGCACCGCCGCGGTGATCGGCCCGTAGGTCGAGCCCCAGCCGATCACCAGGGTGCGTGCCAGGCCGTCCGGGTCGTCGACGACGACGTCCGGCACGGCGATCCCGTCGACCTTGGCCTGCCGGGTGCGGACCATCAGGTCGTGGTTGGCCGGGTCGTAGCTGATGTTGCCGGTGCCGTCCTGCTTCTCGATACCGCCGATGCGGTGCTCCAGACCCGGCGTGCCCGGCACCGCCCACGGCCGCGCCAGGGTGTGCGGGTCACGCAGGTAGGGCCAGAACTCCGCGGTGCCGTCCGCCTTCACGTGGTTCGGCTCGGTGGCGAACTCCACGCTCAGGTCGGGCAGTTCGGACTCCTCGGGCACCCGCCACGGCTCGGAGCCGTTCGCCAGGTAGCCGTCGGACAGCAGGAAGACCGGGGTGCGGTACGTCAGCGCGATCCGGGCCGCCTCCAGGGCCGCCGTGAAGCAGTCGCCCGGCGTGGACGGCGCCACGACCGGCACCGGGGCCTCACCGTTGCGGCCGTACATCGCCTGGAGCAGGTCGGCCTGCTCGGTCTTGGTCGGCAGACCCGTCGACGGACCGCCGCGCTGGATGTCGACGATCAGCAGCGGCAGCTCCTGCGAGACCGCCAGGCCGACGGTCTCCGACTTCAGCGCCACACCGGGACCCGAGGTCGTGGTGACCGCCAGCGCGCCGCCGAACGCCGCGCCGAGCGCCGCGCCGATGCCCGCGATCTCGTCCTCGGCCTGGAAGGTGCGCACGCCGAAGTTCTTGTGCCGGCTCAGCTCGTGCAGGATGTCGGAGGCCGGGGTGATCGGGTAGGACCCGAGGAAGACCGGCAGCCCGGACCGCACACCCGCGGCGACCAGGCCGTAGGACAGCGCCAGGTTGCCGGTGATGTTGCGGTAGGTGCCCGCGGGGAACGCCGAGGTGGCCGGCGCGATCTCGTAGGCGACCGCGAAGTCCTCGGTGGTCTCGCCGAAGTTCCAGCCCGCGTGGAAGGCCGCGACGTTCGCCTCGGCCACCTCCGGCTTCTTGGCGAACTTCGCCCGCAGGAACGCCTCGGTGCCGCCGGTCGGCCGGTGGTAGAGCCACGACAGCAGACCGAGCGCGAACATGTTCTTGCTGCGCTCGGCCTCCTTGCGGCTCAGCCCGAAGTCCTTGAGCGCCTCCACCGTCAGGGTGGTCAGCGGCACCGGGTGCAGCCGGTAGGCGTCCAGCGAGCCGTCGCTCCAGCGGGTCGGCGGCGTAGCCGACCTTCGCCAGCGCGCGCTTGGTGAACTCGTCGGTGTTGACGATGATCTCCGCGCCGCGCGGCAGGTCGCCGATGTTGGCCTTCAGCGCCGCCGGGTTCATCGCCACCAGCACGTCCGGCGCGTCACCGGGGGTGAGGATGTCGTGGTCGGCGAAGTGCAGCTGGAAGGAGGAGACGCCCGGCAGGGTGCCTGCGGGGGCCCGGATCTCGGCCGGGAAGTTCGGCAGCGTCGACAGGTCGTTGCCGAAGGAGGCGGTCTCGGAGGTGAAACGGTCACCGGTCAGCTGCATGCCGTCGCCGGAGTCACCGGCGAACCGGATGACGACGCGCTCCAGGCGCCGTACCTCCTTGCCCGGTGTCCGCGGATCACCGAGCGCCCCGGGCTCGGCTGGGCTGTCGACCTGGCTGGTCACTGCTGTGAACCTCCTTCGCGGCGCGGCTCACGGGTGCGGACCGCTGCCGCTCGATTCCCGGGCCCCGATCATGCTACGCGGGTAAGGGTGTCCTATCCGGGGTGTTCCACAAACGCGGGCGCCGCCGCAGCGGCGGCGCCCGAACGTACCGGTGCGATCGCGACGATCTCCGGTCCCCGTACAGTCTCCCTCGTGCCCGGCTCGTGCCGGACACCCGCCCCGGGGACCGGAACGTCGTGTTCGTCACGTCAGCCGGGCGGCTCCACCCGGCGGCCGACCTCGTCGAGCAGCGGATCGAGCAGGTCGCGGATCTGCTGTTCGCCCGCGGCGCTGAGGGCCGGCAGGGTGCCGCCGGCCCGGGTCAGCGAGATGCCGACCGCCATGGAGACCAGCAGTTCGGCCCGCAGCCGCGGCTCCGGCGCCCCGGAACGGTCCAGCCAGTCGGTCAGCGGTCCGGTGAGTTTGCTCTCGATCAGCGGCCGCAGCCGCTCCCGCAGCGAGTCGGTGAGCGTCGGGCTGACCATCGCGAGGGTGATCGGCCCGTGCGGCCGCCGCCCGGCCCCGGCCAGCAGATCGCCCACGACGCCGTCCGGGTCCCCGTCGGGCGGCGGCCCGGGCACCTGGGTCAGCGCCGCGAGGTAGAGGCCCTCCTTGCCGCCGAAGTAGCGGGCGATCAGCGCGGTGTCCACGCCCGCCCGGTCGCCGATGTCGCGGATCGTGGCGCCCTCGTAGCCGCGTGCGTCGAACAGTTCCGCGGCGGCAGTCACCAGCGCCGCCCGGCTGGCCTGCGCGTCGTTGCGGCGGCGCCGGCGCCTCGGGGCGTTCCCCGCGCCCCGGGCGTCGGCCGCCGAACGTCCCGCGCCGGAGGCGGTGGGCGGCTTGCGTGCGGTGGTGGGTGCGGACGGTTTGCGTGCGGTGGTGGGTGCGGACGGTTTGCGTGCGGTGGTGGGTGCGGACGGTTTGCGTGCGGCCGGCGGGACCGGTGAGGTACCCGCGGGCGGTGGGTGTGCGGTGCCGCTGTCGCCGTCCGGTGCGGTGCCGCCCGATCCGGCGGCCTCCCGCTCGGCCGTCCCCGTGGCGGCCCCGCTCGGCGCGAATGGTTCAGCGCGTGACGTCATCGTGTGATGACTCCTTCCCGGAGGGTCCTGGCCGACCCCCGGCGGCCCACACTACGGCGGGCCGGCCACGCCGCGGGCGGCCCTCGGCACAGTTGCCCGTACCGCCTCCGACCCGCCCGACCGGCCGCCCGGTCGCCGCCGCGGCGCCCGCCCGAACGGCCGCCGGGGCGGTCCGGCGGGCGGCCGCGAACCGTTCAGGAGTTGAGGTAGCGCAGCACGGCCAGCACCCTGCGGTGGTCGCCGCCGCTGGGCGCCAGGCCCAGCTTCAGGAAGATGTTGCTGACGTGCTTCTCCACCGCGCCGTCGGAGACCACCAGCTCCCGGGCCACCGCCGAATTGGTGCGGCCCTCCGCCATCAGCCCCAGCACCTCCCGCTCGCGCGGCGTCAGCCCCGCCAGCACGTCCTGCCGGCGGCTGCGGCCCAGCAACTGCGCCACCACCTCCGGGTCCAGCGCGGTGCCCCCACCCGCCACCCGCACCACCGCGTCGACGAACTCCCGCACGTCGGCCACCCGGTCCTTCAGCAGGTAGCCCACGCCCCGGGTGGAACCGGCGAGCAGTTCGGTGGCGTACCGCTCCTCGACGTACTGCGACAGCACCAGCACCCCCAGCGAGGGGTGGTCGCGCCGCAGCCGCACCGCGGCCCGCACACCCTCGTCGGTGTGCGTCGGCGGCATCCGCACGTCGGCCACCACCACGTCCGGCAGTTCCCCGGCGCCGGCCAGCCGGGCCACCTCCGCCAGCAGCTCCTCCGCGTCGCCCACCGCGGCGGCCACGACGTGGCCCCGGTCGGTCAGCAGCCGCGTCAGCCCGTCCCGCAGCAGCACCGAGTCCTCGGCGATCACCACACGCACGCTGTCCACCACGAGTCGCATCCCCCTGCATCCTGGCGCCCGCCGCGGCCCGGCGGTCCCGCTCCCAGCATTTCAGGAACGCCGCGGCCGTGCCCCACGCCGCTCAGACCCGCCACGGCAGTTCGGCCGTCACCCGGGTCGGCCCGCCCGGCGGCGAGTCGACCACCAGCAGCCCCCCGACGGCGCCGAGGCGCTCCGCGAGCCCCGCCAGGCCCGAGCCGGCGTCGGGGGACGCGCCGCCGTGGCCGTCGTCGCGGACCTGGAGCATCAGCCGCTCGCCGGCCCGCCACACCTCCACCCCGGCCCGCCGCGCCCCGGCGTGCTTGCTGACGTTCGCCAGCAGCTCCGAGACGGTGAAGTACGCGATGCCCTCGATGGCGGGCACCGGCCGGGCCGGCAGGTCCACCGTGACGTCCACGGGGACGGTGCAGCGGGCGGCGACGGAGGAGAGGGCGGCGTCGAGGCCGCGGTCGGTGAGGACGGCGGGGTGGATGCCGCGGGCCAGGTCGCGCAGTTCGGCGAGGGCGAGTTTCACTTCGCCGTGGGCGTCGTCGACCATGCGGGCAGCGGCTTCGGGGTCTTCGAGGAGTTTCTCCCTGGCGAGGCCGAGGTCCATGGCGAGGGCGACGAGGCGTGCCTGCGCGCCGTCGTGCAGGTCGCGTTCGATGCGGCGCAGGTCGGCGGCGGCGGTGTCCACCACGACACCCCGGTCCGACTCCAGCTGCGTCACCCGCACCGCCAGCCGCGAGGGACCCAGCAGCCCGGTCACCAGCATCCGGTCCACCGACGTCAGGGCCCGCGTCACCCACGGCGTGACCAGCACGAGCGCCAGCCCGACCAGCGCGGTCAGCGTCACCTCGAACGACGAGTCCAGGTACCAGCCGTCACCGTGCCCGTCCCGGTAGATCTGCGCCCCCGGGATCCCCGCGTACCGGGGGAAGACCCACCGGTACGCCGGGTAGGTCAGCATCACCCAGCCCGTCGTCCACAACGGGATCACCACGCAGAAGGTGAACACGCTCCACGGCATCACCAGCAGCGCGTACAGCGCGTGCCGCCACGACGGGCCCGACCGCAGCTGCCCGCCGACCCAGCCGACCGCGCCGCGCCCGCCGGAACGCACCGGCTCCGGGCCGTCCACCCGCACCCGCAGCAGCGCCCGGGCCCGCGCCCGCTCCACCGCGCCGAACCCCCGGCACCCCCACAGGGCCGCGGCCAGCAGCGGGATGCCGACGAACGTCACCATCAGGCCGGCGCCCAGCGACAGCGCGGTCACCACGTAGGTGAACCCCACGACCCCGGCGGGCAGACCCAGCACCACGTACAGCAGTTCCCGCCACATCCGGCCGCCGAGCGGTGCCGTCAGAGCCTCCGGCACCAGCCGTTCGCCCGGCGCCGGCCGTTCGCTCGTCATCGTCGCCTCCGTCATTCCCGTCCCGCCCTCGCTCGTGTCGTCGTCCGCCGTGGTCGCCGGTTCACCCGCGTTCGCCCGGTTCCGGGTCCCGCCACGGCAGTTCGGCGGTCACCACGGTCGGGCCGGCCGGCGGCGAGTCGACCACCAGGACGCCGTCGACGGCGCCGAGGCGCTCCGCGAGCCCCGCCAGGCCCGAGCCGGCGTCGGGGGACGCGCCGCCGTGGCCGTCGTCGCGGACCTGGAGCATCAGCCGCTCGCCGGCCCGCCACACCTCCACCGCCGCGGACCTGGCACCGCTGTGCTTGCTGACGTTCGTCAGCAGCTCCGAGGCCGTGAAGTACGCGATGCCCTCGATCGCCGGGGCCGGACGGCCCGACAGCTCGGTGGTCACCCGGACCGGGACGGTGCAGCGGGCGGCGACGGAGGAGAGGGCGGCGTCGAGGCCGCGGTCGGTGAGGACGGCGGGGTGGATGCCGCGGGCCAGGTCGCGCAGTTCGGCGAGGGCGAGTTTCACTTCGCCGTGGGCGTCGTCGACCATGCGGGCAGCGGCTTCGGGGTCTTCGAGGAGTTTCTCCCTGGCGAGGCCGAGGTCCATGGCGAGGGCGACGAGGCGTGCCTGCGCGCCGTCGTGCAGGTCGCGTTCGATGCGGCGCAGGTCGGCGGCGGCGGTGTCCACCACGACACCCCGGTCCGACTCCAGCTCCGCGATCCGCCGCTCCAGCTCGTCCGACGGCGCCAGCAGCACCCGCGCCATCGCCCGGTCCGCGTTCGCCATGCCGCGCGCCACCCAGGGCAGCACCGGCCAGCCGACGAACAGCATCACGAACGTCACCGTGAACGTCACCACGCCCCACGGCAGCCGCACGAAGAAGTACAGCGCGTGCCGCCAGGCCACCGGGTCCTTGACCGCCTGCCACAGCCGGCCCAGGAACCCCAGCCGCCCGCATCCGCAGCGGCCGCGGCTCCTCGATCCGCACCCCCAGCAGCCCCCGCGCCCGCCCCCGCTCCAGCCGCCCCAGCAGCCGGCACCCGGCCAGTCCCAGCGCGAGCAGCGGCAGGCCCACCACGGTCACCGCCAGGCCGACACCGGCCGACAGCGTCGCCACCACGTAGACGAAACCGATCACGCCCACCGGGAAGTTCGACAGCAGGTACGCGATCTCCTTCCAGGTGGCCGCCGGGAACACCGACCGCACCGGCGGCGGCGCGTCAACCGGCTCACCGGACTCGCCGGCCCGGTCACTGACAGGGGTACTCATGACGACCAGACTGCCCCGCCGTGCCCGCCGCCCGCCATGGGGGCCATCGGTGGACCGGGGTGGGGATAACCCCACCGCCGCCGGACGCGCCCGGGCGCCCGGACGGTTCCCGCTGCCGTGCCGTCGCCGGGCAGGCTTTAGACTCCGGTGCGTACAGATCGTCCAAAGATTCGCCCAGGTCACTGGACTCCGGGCCGGAGACGGTGGACGAAGGCGACGGATGAGGGGTTCACGTGCCGGAGTCGACCGTGGCGGCCGGGCACACCGCGGGCTACTTCCACGCCTACTCGCTGGTGGGTCTGGTCGCGGTCGTCGGCGTGCTGTTCGTGGCCGTGGCCTTCCTCGGCGGACACCTGCTGCGACCGGTGGTCCCGACCCGCGAGAAGATGCTCACGTACGAGTGCGGCGTCGACCCGGTGGGCGAGGGCTGGGCGCACACCCAGGTCCGCTACTACGTCTACTCCTTCCTGTACGTGATCTTCGCCGTGGACGCGATCTTCCTCTTCCCGTGGGCGACGGTCTTCGCCGCCCCCGGGTTCGGCGGCACCACGCTGGTCGAGATGTTCGTCTTCCTCGGCTTCCTCGCCGTCGGTCTGCTCTACGCATGGAAGAAGGGCGTCCTGGAATGGACGTGACCCCGGCACCCGACCGGCCCGCCGAGCGCCGCGCGGCCCGACCGTGCCGCGGCCGACGCCGCCGGCGCGGCTCGGCACCCTCGCCCGGCTGGCGCCCGAACCGATGAAGGTCGTCCTCAACTGGGGCCGCCGCTACAGCCTGTGGGTCTTCAACTTCGGACTCGCCTGCTGCGCCATCGAGTTCATCGCCGCCTCCATGTCGCGGCACGACTTCATCCGGCTCGGCGTCATCCCGTTCGCCCCCGGCCCCCGGCAGGCCGACCTGATGGTCGTCTCGGGCACCGTGACCGACAAGATGGCCCCGGCCGTCAAACGGCTGTACGAGCAGATGCCCGAACCGAAGTACGTCATCTCCTTCGGCGCCTGCTCCAACTGCGGCGGCCCCTACTGGGACTCCTACGCCGTCACCAAGGGCGTCGACCAGATCATCCCCGTCGACGTCTACGTCCCCGGCTGCCCGCCGCGGCCCGAGGCGCTGCTGCAGGGCATCATCAAGCTCCAGGAGAAGATCGCCCGCGAATCGCTCGGCGAGCGCTACGGCACCCAGCGGCGCGGCCCGTCCGCCGCCGCGCTCACCAGCGGGCTGGTCGCCGCGCCGCCGGCACCGGGGGAGGAAGGCCGGTGACCGGGTTCGACCGGCTCCCGCAGGACGCCGCCGCGGTCTTCGGCGAGGGGGCCACCGCCGCCGAGTCCTACGGCCTGCTCACCGTCGACGTGCCCGCCGCCTCCTGGATCGCCGCGCTGCGCACCGCCCGCGACGAGCTGGGGTGCCGCTTCTTCGACTGGCTCAGCGCCGTCGACGAGCCCGGCGACGGCTTCCGGGTCTGCGCCCACCTCGCCGACGCCGGCCGGGGCGGGGTACGGCACCTGCTGATCCGCACCACCGTCCCGCACGACGTACCCGAACTCCCCACCGCCGTCGAGGTGTTCCCCGGCGCTGCCTGGCACGAGCGCGAGACCCACGAGATGTTCGGCGTGGACTTCACCGGCCACCCCCACCTGGTGCCGCTGCTGCTGCCGGAGAACTTCGAGGGGCACCCGCTGCGCAAGGACTTCGTGCTCGCCGCCCGCGTCGCCAAGGCGTGGCCCGGCGCCAAGGAACCCGGCGAGTCCGACGACCACACCGCCCCCCGCCGCCGCCAGATGCTGCCGCCCGGCGTGCCCGACCCCAACGACTGGGGTCCCCTCAAGGGCCAGCTGCCCCCCGCCCCCGCCCGCCGGGCCCGCACCCCGCGCACCCCCGGCGCCCCGGCCCCCGGCGGCGCCACCCCCGCCGAGCGCCCGCCCCGCCGCACCCGCGGCGTCACCCGGGGCAGCGCCGGCCAGCAGCCCGACCCCGCCGAGCCAGCCGTCGAACGCCCCGCCGCGCCCGCACCGGAACGCCCCCCCACCCCCCGCCGCCGCACCGACAACACCCCCTGGTCCCCACCGGAAGCGGAACGTCCTGCGGCCGAACCCGAGGGTGCCGCGGCCGAACCGGAGGGTGCGGCGGCCGAACCGGAACGGTGCGGCCGCCGAACCGGAACGCCGGGCCGCCGAACCGGAACGCCGGGCCGCCGAACCGGAACGCCGGGCCGCCGAACCGGAGGGTGCGGAGCCGGAGCCGCCCGCGCCCGCCCCGGAACGCCCGACCGGAAGCCCGGAACCCCCCACGGAGGAGCCGGAGCGCCCGACCGGGGACCCCACCACTCCGGAACCGCCCCCGGGCGAACCGGGAGGCGGCTCCCGGTGAACCTCACGCTCGACTCCCTGCTGCGCGTCCTCGCCACGCTCGCCGTCTTCCTCGTCCTGCCGCTCGTCGTCGGCCAGTCCGAGCACAAGGTGATGGCCCACATGCAGGGCCGCCTCGGCCCCATGTACGCGGGCGGCTTCCACGGCTGGGCCCAACTCGTCGCCGACGGCGTCAAGTTCGCGCAGAAGGAGGACATCGTCCCGGCCGACGCCGACCGGCGGGTCTTCCAGCTCGCCCCGGCCGTGGCCCTGCTGCCCTACCTCGTCGTGCTGATCGCCGTCCCCGTCGGCCCGCACGGCTTCGTCGGCGTGGTTGTCGACGCCGGGCTGTTCTTCGTCCTGGCGGTGATGGGCGTCGGCGTGCTCGGCTCGCTGATGGCCGGCTGGGCGTCCGCCAACAAGTTCTCGCTGCTGGGCGCGCTGCGGTCCGCTGCCCAGCTGATGGCCTACGAACTGCCCATGCTGCTGGCCGGCGCCTCCGTGGCGATGGCCGCCGGCACCGTCTCGCTCACCGGCATCCTCAGCGCGTTCCACTGGTGGTGGATCCCCTGGCAGATCATCGGCGGCGTGGTGTTCTTCACCGCCGGGCTCGCGGAACTCCAGCGGCCGCCGTTCGACATGCCGGTGGCCGACTCCGAGATCATCTTCGGCGCCTACACCGAGTACACCGGCCTGCGCTTCGCCCTGTTCCTGTTCGCCGAGTACGCGGGGATCGTCGTGCTGTGCGCGCTGACCAGCGTGCTCTTCCTCGGCGGCTGGCACGGCCCCTGGCCGGACACCGCCGGCTGGGTGTGGACGCTCCTGAAGACCGGGCTGCTCGCCTTCCTCGTCATCTGGCTGCGGGTCAGCTACCCCCGGCTGCGCGAGGACCAGTTGCAGAAGTTCGCCTGGACCGTGCTCATCCCCCTGTCCCTGCTCCAGATCGCGCTCACCGGCGTCGTCAAGGTGGTGATCTCGTGAGTCCCCTCCCCGGCCACGGTCTGGCCAAGGGCCTCGCCGTCACCCTGCGCACCATGACCCGGGCGACGGTCACCCGGCAGTACCCCGACACGCTGCCGGAACTCCCGCCGCGTTCCCGGGGCGTGATCGGGCTGTTCGAGGAGAACTGCACCGTCTGCATGCTGTGCGCCCGCGAGTGCCCGGACTGGTGCATCTACATCGACTCCCACAAGGAATCGGTGCCCTCCGCCACCCCGGGCGGCCGCGACCGCAGCCGCAACGTGCTCGACCGTTTCGCCATCGACTTCTCCCTCTGCATGTACTGCGGCATCTGCATCGAGGTGTGCCCCTTCGACGCGCTGTTCTGGTCGCCGGAGTTCGAGTACGCCGAGACCGACATCCTCGACCTCACCCACGAACGCGACACGCTGCGCGAGTGGATGTGGACCGTGCCACCGCCCCCGGCGCTCGACCCGGCGGCCGAGGAACCCAAGGAACTCGCCGCCGCCCGCAAGGCCGCCGACAAGCTGGCCGCCGAACGGGAACGGGCGTCCGGCCCGCCGGGCACCACCGCTGAGGCCCCCGGCGCCGGCGACCCCCCGGGCGGTGACCCGGCGTGAACCTCGCCGCCGCACACCCCGGCTTCCTGTCCCCGACCGGCGCGGAGATCGCCTTCGTGCTCGTCGGCCTCTTGACGCTCGGCGCCGCCCTCATCACCGTCACCACCCGCCAGCTCGTGCACGCCGCCCTGTGGCTCGTGGTGGCGCTCGGCGGGCTCGCCGTCGAATACCTGCTGCTGACCGCGGAGTTCATCGCGTGGGTGCAGGTGCTCATCTACGTGGGGTCCGTCGTCGTCCTCCTGTTGTTCGGTCTGATGCTCACCAAGGCGCCCATCGGCCGCTCCCCGGACGCCGATTCCGGCAACCGGTGGATCGCCCTGGCCGTGGCGGCCGCCGCGGCGGCCACCCTGGTCTGGGTGGTCACTGACGCCTTCCGCGCCACCTGGATCTCCCTGGGCGGCGCCGCCCAGGGCTCGACCGCGGTGACCGGCGCCTACCTCTTCCGGCACTGGGTGCTGCCGTTCGAGGCACTGTCGGTCCTGCTGCTCGCGGCCCTCGTCGGGGCCATCGTGCTCTCCCGGCGCACCGCCGCCCGCACGGCGGGAGAGAGCTGATGCACCTCGCCTGTCCCGCTGTCCTCGCCGTCCTCCTCTTCTGCGTCGGCCTGTACGGGGTGCTCGCCCGGCGCAACGCGATCCTCGTCCTGATGTCCGTCGAGCTGATGCTCAACGCCGTCAACCTCAACCTCGTGGCGTTCGACGTGTGGCTGCGCGACGCCCTGCACGCGGGCCAGGCCCTCACGCTCTTCACCATCACCATCGCCGCCGCCGAGATCGGCATCGGCCTGTCGATCGTGCTGCTCGTCCACCGCCACCGCGCCACCGTGGCCGTGGACGGGCTGACCGATCTCGCCGACACCGGTTCCGAACCCGGCTCCGCCAGCATGACACCCACCACTGACAATCCCGCCGAAACCGCCACCGACCAGGCCATGTCCGCCGGGGGGCAGACCGCGTGACCCTGACCAGCCTCGCCGTCCTCGCACCCGTCCTGCCGTTCCTCGCGGCGGCGGCCGTCCTGCTGACCGGCCGCAGAGCACCCGGTTTCGTCCGGCCACTGGCCGTCCTGCCGACCCTGGCGTCGTTCGCGCTGACCGTGCTGGTCGCCGTCCGCCAGGGCACCGGCCCGGCCACCGACGCCGGCACCCGGCTGACCCCGACCGGCTCGGTCCCGGTGGACCTCGCCCTGCACCTCGACGGCTTCGCCGTGCTCGTCGCCGTCCTGGTGGCCCTGGTGGCCAGTTGCGTGCAGATCTACTCCACCGGCTACCTGCGCGACGACCCCCGGTACGCCTCCTACAGCGCGTTCGTCTCGCTGTTCACCGCCGCCATGCTGATGGTCGTCTACTCCGGCGATCTGATCATGCTGCTGGTCGGGTGGGAGGTGATGGGCATCTGTTCGTACTTCCTGGTCGGCCACTACTGGGAGACCTCCGAGGCCCGTGCCGCCTCGCTGAAGGCGTTCCTGGTCACCAAACTGGGTGACGTCCCCTTCCTCATCGGCCTGTTCGTGCTGGCCGGCGACTGCGGCTCGTTCCGCATCAACGGCGTGCTGACCGCTGTGCACGCCGGGCAGATCCAGCACCCCACGGTCGTCGCGCTGCTGCTGCTCGCGGGGGTGGCCGGCAAGTCCGCGCAGTTCCCGCTGCACACCTGGCTGCCCGACGCCATGGCCGGCCCGACCCCGGTCTCGGCGCTGATCCACGCGGCCACCATGGTCGCCGCCGGTATCTACGTCACCGCCCGCCTGCTGCCGCTGTTCGAACTGTCCGCCGCCGCCATGGCCGTCCTGGCCGTCATCGCCACCGTCACGATGATCGGATCGGCGCTCGCCGCCCTCGCGCAGGACGACATCAAGCGCGTGCTGGCCTACTCCACCATCGGGCAACTCGGCTACATGACCGGCGCCCTGGCGGTCGGCAACCGTTCCTCCGCGATCTTCCACCTGCTCACCCACGGCGCGTTCAAGGCACTGCTCTTCCTCGGCGCCGGCGTCCTCATCCACGCGGCCCGCACCAACTCGCTGGCCGCCATGTCCCGCATGCGCGACCTGCGCGAGCGGGTGCCCGACGCCCTGTGGACCATGGGCATCGGCCTCGCCGCCCTCGCCGCGATCCCGCCGCTGTCCGGCTTCTTCTCCAAGGAATCGGTCCTGCGCGCCGCCGAACACACCGCCGCCGGCCACCAGCACGGCATCCCGTCCGCCGTCGGCTGGACCGTCCTGGTCGCGGCCCTGGTCACCGCGCCGCTCACCGGCGCCTACGCGGCACGGCTGTTCCTGCGCGCCTTCCTCGGCACCGGCGGCGAGGCCCCCGCCCCGCGTCCGGTGCCCGCCGTCATGAACGCCGTCCTGTGGGCCCTGGCCGTCCCCTCGCTCGCCCTGGGCGTCACCGTCGGCGTGCTGCCGAAGTGGTTCGACGGCACCGCCCTCACCCCGACCCTCGCCACCTCCGTCCTCGGCGGCGGCCTGGCCCTCGTCGGCGTCCTCGTCACCTACGCCGCCTGGCGTGTCACCACCTCCCGCGCCGTCCCCCTCACCACGGTCACGGCAGGCCCGCCGCTTCCCGGTACCACCACGGGGGAGGCCGCCGTGGAGAACGCCGTCGCGGAGGGTGCCGCTGAGGGGGAACGGGAGCCCGGACGGCCGGAACGGGAGCCTGGACGGCCGGAACGGGAGCCTGGACGGCCGGAGCCGGAGCCTGGACGGGCCGGAGCCGGAGCCGGAGCCTGGACGGCCGGAACGGGACGCGCCGACGGACCGGAGCCGGAGCCGTCCGAGCCCACCGCACCGGAGCCGGCCGCGCGGCCACGGACGGACGCGCGGGACGTGGCTCCGGGAGACACCGACGCGCCGGAGCCGGAGCCGAGCCGGAGCCCGACGCGCCGAAGCCGGAGCCGGAGCCGGAGCCGTCCGCACCGGCGGCCAGCGCACCGGGGGCCACCGCACCGGAGCCGGCCGCGCGGCCACGGACGGACGCGCGGGACGTGGCTCCGGGAGACACCGACGCGCCGGAGCCGGAGCCCGACGCGCCGAAGCCGGAGCCGGAGCCGGAGCCGTCCGCACCGGCGCCTCGGCCGTCGGCACCGCATCGGCGCCCCCCGCACCGGAGCCGGCCGCGCCGGCACCCGGCAGGGAACTCGTCGCCGCCCGGTCCGTGGGGCCCGTCACCGAGGCCGCCGAGGCCGCCGCCGTGGCCGCCCGCACCGGGGAGCCCGGGGACACCGAGGCCGCCGCGATCGCCGCGCACCCGGTGGTCTACGGGGACGTGGCCGCCGCCGCCGACCCGGCCGACCCCGCCCGCCTGCTGCTCGGCCCGCTGTACCGGCCGGCCACCCACGGCTTCCACCTCGACGCCGTCTACTCGGCGCTGTTCGTGCGGCCCGTCGAGGCCGCCGCGCGGCTCGTGCGGTTCCTGGACCGCGAGGTGATCGAGACCTGCGTCGGCGTCGCCGCCGGCGCTCCCCGCGTCCTGGGCGCGCTGGTGCGCCGGGCGCAGACCGGCAACGTGCAGACGTACCTCACCGTGCTGCTGGCCGGTTCCCTGGTCCTGGCCGCAGTCGCCGTCATCGTCGCCGGAGCGTGAGCGTGAACGAGACCGTCCTGAGCCTGCTCGTCGCCGCGCTCGTCGTCCTGCCCCTGCTCGGCGCCGCCGCCGCGCTGCTGCCGGCGCCGCCCGGACTGCGCGGGCGCGATCCCGGACAGGCCGTCCTGCGGCACGGCGTGACGGTCACCGGCCTCGTGCTCGTGGTGGCGATCGTCCTCGCCGCCGGCTTCGACCACGGTCACCCGGGCCGTATGCAGGGCACCACCGATCTCGACTGGATCCCCGCCCTCCACGTCCACGTCCACCTCGGCGTGGACGGGGTCTCGCTCCCGCTGGTCGTCCTCACCGCCCTGCTGACCTTCCTGTGCGCGCTGCACTCCTACTTCCGGGCCCCCGAGGGCGCGTCGCCCAAGGCGTACACCGCCCTGGTGCTCCTGCTGGAGGCGGGCACCATGGGCACGTTCACCGCCCTCGACCTCATCCTGTTCTTCCTCGCGTTCGAGACCGTGCTCGTCCCGATGTACTTCCTCATCGCCCGCTGGGGCGGTGAACGGCGCGAACGCGCGGCCCTGCGCTTCATCCTCTACACCCTCCTCGGTTCCGTGGTGATGCTGCTCGGCCTGATCCTGCTGGGCGTGCGGGCCGGCACATTCGACATGGTGACACTCGCCACTGACAACGCCTCAGGGCTCAGCCGCGGCACCCAGATCGTGGCCGCGCTGGCGATCCTGGCGGGCCTGGCCGTCAAGGCGCCGCTGTGGCCGCTGCACAGCTGGCTGCCGGACGCGCACACCGCCGCGCCCACCACCGGTTCCGTGCTGCTGGCCGGCGTGCTGCTGAAGATGGGCACCTACGGCATGGTGCGCATCCTGCTGCCCGATCTCCCGCAGGCCACCCACCTGTTCGCGCCCTACCTGGCCGGACTCGCCGTCGCGGGCATCCTCTACGGTTCGCTGGCCTGCCTCGCCCTGGTCCGGCAGGGCGCCGGCGGGGACCTCAAACGCCTCATCGCGTACTCCTCCGTGGGCCACATGGGCTTCGTACTGCTGGGCATCGCCACGCTGACCCCCACCGGCGTCAACGGAGCGCTGTTCGCCAACGTCGCCCACGGTCTCGTCACCGGCCTGCTGTTCTTCCTGGCCGGCGCGGTGAGAGAACGCACCGGCACGACCGACCTCGACCGGCTCTCCGGCACCAGCGGCGCCGCCCTGTACGGCAGCGCGCCACGGCTCGGCGGTCTGCTGGCGTTCGCCGCGGTCGCCTCGCTGGGGCTGCCGGGGCTGGCCGGGTTCTGGGGCGAGATGCTCGCGATGTTCGGCGCGTTCCACCCGGCCGCCGGACTCGACCGTGCCGCTTATCTGACGTTCACCGCCCTCGCCGGCTTCGGCACGCTGCTGACCGCCGCGTACCTGCTGACCGTGGTCCGCCGGGTGTGCATGGGCGACCGGGCCGCCGAACGCCTCACCCTCGCCGACGTGCGCGGTCACGAGTTCGCCGCGTGGACGCCACTGGTGGCGCTCACCGTGCTCACCGGCCTGTGGCCCGCGCTGCTGCTGGGCCTGAGCGACCCGGCCGTGCGTGCCCTGCTCGGAGGCAGCTGATGACCGCACTGGCCACGGGAGCGGTGCAGTCCGTCGACTGGACGGCCGTCGCTCCCCCCGTGGTCCTCGCCGTCGCCGCCCTCGTGGTGCTGATCACCGATCTGTTCGTACCGCCCGCCCGTAAACCGCTCCTCGCGGTGGTCCCGGTGGCCGGCACGGTGCTGGCCGGCCTCGCCCTGCTGCCCTTGCTGCACGGCGACCGCGCGACGTTCTGTGTGGCCGGCGGCACCGCGCGGTGTTCCTACGTGGCGGACCGTTTCACCCTGGTCGTGCAGTTGCTGGTGATCGGCGGCACCCTGCTGACCGCCCTGCTGTCGGCCGGGGAGACGCGGCGCCTGCCGGCCGGCGAGTTCTGGTTCCTGCTGCTCGCCTCCGCCTCCGGCGCGGCCCTGCTGCCCGCCTCCCGCGACCTGGCCACCCTGGTCGTGGCGCTGGAGGTCGCCTCCCTGCCGTCGTTCGCCCTCGTCGGACTACGGCGCGGCGACCGGCTCGGCGGCGAGGCGGCGCTGAAGTTCTTCCTGTCCTCGGTGACCGCCACCGCCGTCAGCCTGCTGGGCGTCAGCTTCGTCTACGCGGCCACCGGCACCCTGCACCTGGACGCCGTCGCCGCCGCGCTCACCCACGGCACCGGGCAGCTGACGGTGCTGGCCCGCACCGGCGCGGTCCTCACCCTCGTCGGCTTCGCCTTCAAGCTCGCCGTCGCCCCCTTCCACTTCTGGGTCCCCGACACCTACGCGGGCGCCCCCGTGCCGGTCGCCGCCTACCTGTCGGTGGTCGGCAAGGCCGCGGGCTTCGCCGGCCTGATCCTGCTGACGGTCGTCGCGTTCCGTCCGTACGCGCACCTGTGGGCGCCCGCGCTCGCCGTGCTGGCCGCCCTGACCATGACCGCCGGCAACGTCGCCGCCCTGCGCCAGCGCCCGGACACCCCGCGCTCCGCGGTCCGCCTGCTGGCCTGGTCGTCGGTCGCCCAGGCCGGCTACCTGCTGGTCCCGGTCGCCGCCGCCGGTTACCGCGCCGACCCGGCCCGCGCGATCGGTGCGACGCTGAGCTACGCGCTGATGTACGCGGTCGTCAACCTCGGGGCTTTCGCCGTCGTCGTTCTGGTGACGAACGGCCACCGCGCCGCCACCGTCGGCGACCATCGCGGCCTGTGGTTCTCCCGCCCGTTCGCCGCGCTGTCCCTGGCCTTCTTCCTGCTGTGCCTGGCCGGTCTGCCGCCGGGGGTCATCGGCCTGTTCGCCAAGATCGCCGTCCTGGGCACCGCCGTCACCGCGGGCCTCGGCTGGCTCGCGGTCCTCATGGCCGTCAACGTGGTAATCGCGCTCTACTACTACCTGCGGTGGACGGCGGTGCTCTTCGCCCGGCCGGAACGGTCCGGGACGGTGGCCTCCGGCGGGCGGGGCGGTTCCGGGACGGTGGCCTCCGGGGGCCGGGGTGACTCCGGTGGGGGCGCCCCCACCGGTTCGCGCGCCCCCGACGGGGTGACCGGCACGGCCGGGGCGGGGCCGTCCGCCGTCGCGGCCCCCGTGGTCGCGACGGCGGTCACCCCTGCGGGGGATTCCTCCGGTGCCGTGCTGACGGCAGGAACCGGCGGGAGGATTCCGCTTCCGCTCGCCGCAGCGATCACGGTGGCCCTGCTGGCGGGCCTGGCGCTGTCGGGGGCGCCGCAGATCGTCCTCCGGTTCCTTGCCGGGGCGCTTTTCTGACCGGCCGTCCCGTCCCTCGTTCGGGGGAGGGGCCGACGGTGCCGGGGGAACCCGGGACTCGCGCGTCGCGTTGTCCGGTACGGAAGGGTCCGCAGGAACGCGACGACCGCAGAGCGCCAGAGCACGCCCGGGAGGACGACCGTGCACCGCCGGCACAACGGGCTGAGGACAGCCGTACTCCTCGGGGGACTGTCCGCGATCATCGTGGTGATCGGCGGGTTCCTCGGGCGCACCGGCCTGGTCGTCGCCGTGGTGATCGCGCTCGGTGTCAACGCGTACGCGTACTGGAACAGCGACAAGCTCGCTCTACGCGCGATGCGCGCCCGCCCGGTCAGCGAGATCGAGGCACCCGCGCTCTACCGGATCGTCCGGGAGCTGTCGACGGCCGCCCGCCAGCCGATGCCCCGCCTCTACCTCTCGCCCACCGAGGCCCCCAACGCGTTCGCCACCGGCCGTAACCCCCGCCACGCGGTGATCTGCTGCACCGACGGCATCCTGCGGCTGCTGGACGAACGCGAACTGCGCGGCGTGATCGGCCACGAGCTCAGCCACGTGCACAACCGCGACATCCTGATCTCCTCGGTGGCCGGCGCGCTCGCCACCATGATCGTCTTCCTGGCGAACTTCGCGTGGCTGATCCCCCTCGGCCGCTCCGACGACGACGAGGGCCCTGGCGTCGTCGGCCTGCTGCTGATCATGCTGCTCGGCCCGCTGGCCGCCACCGTCGTGCAGCTGGCCGTCAGCCGCTCCCGCGAGTACCAGGCCGACGCCTCCAGCGCCCTGCTGACCGGCGACCCGCTTGCGCTGGCCTCAGCACTGAGGAAACTGGAATCAGGGACGCGGCACCTGCCCCTGCCGCCCGAGCCGCGTCTGGAGACGGCCAGCCATCTGATGATCGCCAACCCGTTCCGGGCCGGCGATACGTCGAAACTGTTCTCCACCCACCCGCCGATGGCTGAACGCATTGCCCGACTCGAAGAAATGGCAGGTCACCGACCATGAGAACGATCCTCAACGTCATCTGGCTGGTGCTGTGCGGGTTCTGGATGGCCATCGGTTACGCGGTCGCCGGTCTGATCATGTGCGTGCTGATCATCACCATTCCGTGGGGGATCGCCGCCTTCCGCATCGCCGGCTTCGCCCTGTGGCCGTTCGGCCGCACCACCGTGGAGCGTCACGACGCCGGCGGCGCGTCCCTCATCGGCAACGTCATCTGGGTCGTCCTGGCCGGCCTGTGGCTGGCCATCGGCCACATCACGACCGGTATCGCCCTGTGCGTGACGATCATCGGCATCCCGCTGGGCATCGCGAACTTCAAGCTGATCCCGATATCCCTCATGCCGCTGGGCCGCGAGATCGTCCCCACGGACCGCCCGTTCGCCACGCGGTGAACCGGGCCGCCGTCACGCCAGGAAGGCGGTGAGGAGGGCGCCGAGCGGTGCGGCGTCCTCCGTCGGCAGCGAGTGGTGCGTGGCAGCACCTCCACGGTGACGTCCGGCAGCAGCTCCCGAGCCCCGGCGGCGAGGCGTTCGGCGTCGTGCGCCCTGCTGCCCGCGGCCAGGGCCACCAGGACGGGCGCGGCGCAGCGCTCCAGGGACTCCCGCGCCGGCCGCCGCATCCGCATCAGGCGCCGGCCCCGGAACCCGGCGGCGGCGACCAACGGGCCGCGCCACGCCGCCTCGCCGGGTTCCCCGCCGCTCTCCCACCGGTGGAACGACCGCGTGGCGGCGGCTGCCGGCCTCAGCGGCTGCGGTACGGCGCGCAGCAGGTAGCGGTGGTTCATCTCCGCGAAGCACTGCACGGGGTCGAGGAGCGCGAGCCGTCCGGTGCGGCCGGGAGCGGTGAGCGTGTGGTTCAGGGCGTTCCACGCCCCGTACGAGTGGCCGCAGAGCCGAACGGACTCCAGGGCCGGCCCGCACCGTACGCCGCCGAGCCACGCGGTCAGGTCGCCGGCGGTGCGCGGGCGGGTGCCGGTGCTGCGGCTGAGGCCCACGTCCCCCATGAGGTCGACGGCGTACACCCGGTGCTCCCGCCCGAGCGCGGCGGCCACGGCGTACCAGGCCAGTGACGTCGTCCCCCCGCCCGGCAGCAGCACCACCGGCGTGCCGTCCCGCGGCCCGCAGGCGTACACCCGCGTCGGCCCGAAGGCGGTCGCCACGCCAGCGTCCCCGCGTCCCGCGGCCACAGCCCCGGAGCCGCCGCGCAGACCGTCCCGAACCCCGTCCCGTCGTCCATGCCCCCGCCCTTCGTCACCCGTACCCCGATGGCAGAGAGACGGCCTGTGCGGGGTTCCGGCGGCGGTCGGGGAGTGCCGGCTTCCCGGTGCCGGTCAGGGGGTGCCGGGCCTTCGCCGCTGTGGAGGGTGCCGGCGTTCCGAGGATGGGCGGGGGCCGTCCGGTGGTGTGCGGGGGTGAACGTTCGTCCGTGGCCGACGGCGGTCGACGTTGCGGAGGCGACCGGGAGCACCGGCCGGACGGTTCGGGGCGCGGACGTGGCGAAGCGCCGGCGGGATCCGCCGGCGCTTCGCCGTGTGCTGGGGGGCGCGTCACCGCCCGCCCTTGCCGACCGGGCCGGGTCGCCGTGCCGGCGGCGCGCCGGTGGACAAGGGCGCGTTCGTCAGCGGTAGTTGACGAACTGGAGGGCGAAGTCGAGGTCCTTGCCCTTCAGGAGCGCCTGGACGGCCTGGAGGTCGTCACGGCTCTTGGAGGAGACTCGCAGTTCGTCGCCCTGCACCTGCGCCTTGACGCCCTTCGGGCCCTCGTCGCGGATGATCTTGGCGACCTTCTTCGCGTTGTCCTGGGAGATGCCCTCCTCGATGGAGGCGGTGATCCTGTACTCCTTGCCGGAAGCCTGCGGCTCCCCGGCGTCCAGCGCCTTCAGCGAGATGCCGCGCTTGACGAGCTTGGTCTCGAAGACGTCGAGGATCGCCTTGACCCGCTCCTCGGAGTTCGCCCGCATCTCGATCTTCTCGCCCGACCAGTCGATCGAGGCGCCCACGTTCCTGAAGTCGTAGCGCTGCGAGATCTCCTTGCCCGCCTGGTTGAGGGCGTTGTCGACCTCTTGCCGCTCGACCTTCGAGACGATGTCGAAACTGGAGTCGGCCATGTTCAGTTGGCTCCTTGCGTCAGATGCGTCAGATGCGTCGGCTGAGCCGCGGATGTCCTCCCTGCGGCCCCGGGCCCCGGACCCGTCCCGCAAGAGTAGCCACCGCAAGCCCCCACCACCCTGATCAACCGGGTGGCGAACCACCCCCTCCGATCAGGTATCGTTTACCTCGTTGCGCAGGGCGACCCCGCGAAAGTGGATCCCCCACCAACACCTTGGCGGTGTGCCCGAGTGGCCAAAGGGAGCAGACTGTAAATCTGCCGGCTCAGCCTACCCAGGTTCGAACCCTGGCGCCGCCACCAGTCCAGAAGGGCCCGTGACCAGCTAAAACGCTGGGCGCGGGCCCTTCTGGCATGACCGGGCCATGTGGACGGTTCGTGGCCGGATTCCCGGTCTGTCTCACCCGATCGCACGTGCTGGCCACCGATTGTGGGGCAGGCGTGGGGCACGCCCCACGGTCACTCCCAGGTCTCCCAGCACCTTGTCGATCCGGTCGTTCGCCATGCTGGTCGCGCCGTCCAGACACTTCGCGTAGACCCGCAGCAGGACCGCGACGGAGTGGCCGGCCCGGCGGGCGACAACGGCCTGGTCGACGGCACGACGGGCGCGGCGGGTTCACCGTGGTGTACTTCCACCGGGCCCAAGAGCTGGCCGAGGAGTTGAGGGAGGCCGGCCTGGCCGGCGTCGAGGTCTTCGACGTGGACGGCCCGGCCCGGTCCATGCTCAAGCCCGTGGGACAGAGCTCGGGGCAGCGCCGGACGATGCGTTCCACCCGTCGGCACTCACGGCCGCTCGCCTGGCGGAGCCCTGCCCGGAACTACGGGCAGCAAGCGCACACTTGCCGGCGGTGGGACGCGTGTCGGCGCGGGCGTCTCTCGTAGATGCAACGACGGTCGGCCCCGGGTATCGCAGCTGCCCGGGGCCGACCGTTTGACCTGTTGAGCCCCCGTCCGCACCCGGAGAGGGCGAGTGGGGACGGGAGCTCAGGTGGGCTGGCGGTGTGTGGCCATAGGATTGCGCAGAGTGAAAGCAGGAGGGGGCTCGATGCCAGGGGAGCGGTCCGACATCATCGGCCGGTTGTTGCCGGAACAGGGCAATGCGGCGTTGCGGAGCGGAGCGTACGTCAGTCCCGTTTCACGCGGGTTGACGTGTGCCGGGATCTCCGTCGAGCCCGCGGTCCCGCGTGCCGCGGCCGGGGAGGCGCACCGCATAGCTGGGGATCTGACGGCGCCGCCGGACGCCGCGACGCGCGATGGGCACGACGCCGTGTCCACCCTGCACGGATGGCAGTTGGGCGGCACGCTCGGCAGCCGGATCGGGGGTGGGAGAAGGCTTGCCGGTCGCTGACGTGGGCACTCACCACCCCATCCCCACACCCGCCGGGAAGGCCGGAGCGCCCTGGGTCGCTCCGGCCCTGCCGGGGTTCAGCGGGGCGAGCCGCAGTCGTACAGCGCCGCGCCCGCGGCCCTCGCGCCGGCGGAAACGGCCTCCGGCCCCGCGCCCGCGCCCGCGGCCGCCGCACCGTCAGCGACCGCCGCAGCCCCCGCCCCGTCAGCCACGGCACCCCCCGCACCCCCGCCGGCCCCCACCCGTCCGCACCGCGATACCACCCACGCCGCGATCTCGCCCGCTGCCGTGCCGCGTTGGGGGGCGCCGAAGTGGTGGGCGGTGCCGGTGGGTTGGACGGGGAGGGTGAGGACGTAGCGGAGGGCGCCGGTGGACAGCAGGTGCCGGAAGGCGGCCGGGGTGGGGGAGGGGGCGCGGCCGCTGAAGCCGCCCATCGGGAGGACGGGGGCGCCGGAGGTGAGGATGTAGGGGGCGGCCGCCGTCCAGCTCGTCGCCGCGAACACGTACCGCGTCCGCCGCTGCCGCTGCCGCACGTACGCCAGCAGTGCCGCGCGGCCGGCGGCGCTGCCCGTGGCGAACGGTCCGTGCCGGCCGGGGAACGCCGCGGCCGGCACCGGGCGTGCCGGGTCCGTCGGGCCGACCGAACCCATCATCCCCGTCGGGCCCGCCGCCGGGTCGAACACCTCCGCCGCCCACACCGACGGCGCCAGCAGCACCGCCGCCAGCCCCACGGCCAGCCCCGCCCGCGCCAGAACCGGCCGCCGCGCCGGAACCGCCCGCGCCAGCCCCACGGCCGGATCCGCCCGCGCCAGCCCCGCCCGCGCCGGAACCGGGCACCGCGCCAGAGCCGAACGGCCCCCGCCGGGACCCCGACCGGTCGCCCCGCACACCAGCAGCCCGACCGCCGCGGTGCCCAGCACCCCCACCGCCGGCCACAGCCACGGTGTGAACTCCCGGAACCGCCACGCCAGCGACACCGTCCACCCCGCCGTCGCAGCCACCGCGGCCGGCAGTACCCACGCCCGCCGTCCGCCGCGCCGGAACGCCCGCCACATCAGCGCTGTCCCGCCCCCGGTGAGCGCGGCCAGCGGCAACGCCACCACGCCCATGTAATACGTATGACCGCCGACGCTCCCCGCGCTGAACACCGCCGCGAACGTCAGCAGCCACCCGCCCCACAGCACGAGCCCCGCCCGCACCCGGTCCGTCCGCGGCCGCCGGCGCCGCCACAGCAGCCCGGCGCCCAGCGCGATCCCGGCGAACGGGTACAGCCACCCCGTCTGCGACGCCAGCGCCGGCCCGGTCAGCTTCAGCCAGCCGTCCTGCCCGTGCCCGAACCCGCCGAACCCACTGCCCCCCGTTCGCACCGGCCCCGTTTTCGACGCCCCCGCCACCACGCTCAACGGCCGTGCTCCCCGCCGCCGCAGCCCGTTCCGCCGGCGCACCGCCCGCCCGCCGCCGGTGTCCCGCCCCCTGCGTCACGCTCACGCTCCCGGCGGAGGCGGCGTCCACGCCCAGGGAGGAGAAACGGCTCAGGAAGTTGTAGCCGACGACCATGCTCACCGCGGAGTTGTCCGTGGAACCGTCCACGTACGGGCGGTCGTGCGCCGGGACGAGCGCCACCACGACGATCCAGCTCGCCGACACCGCCACCGTCACCGCCCCCGCCAGGGTCAGCCGCAGCAGCCGGCGCCACCGGGTGCCCGGCGCGGACAGCAGGTACACCGCGGCGAGCACGGGGAGCACCGCCCACGCCTCCAGCATCTTCGCCTGGAACGCCGCGCCCACCCAGACGCCGGCGGCCAGCAGCGGTCGCAGCCTGCCGTTCCCCGCCGCGCGGCACGTCGCGTCCGCCGCCAGCAGCAGGCACAGGGTGAACGCCGGGTCCTCCACGGCGGTACGGAACAGCCCCGCCGTCACCGGGGTCACCAGGAACGCGGCGCACGCCACCAGCGCGGCGTTCGCCCCGGCCCAGCGCCGCACCAGGCGGAACAGCACCAGCAGCGACGCCACGCCCTCCAGCACCTGCGGCAGCACCAGCGTCCACGCGTGGAACCCCAGCACCCGCGCCGCCAGCGCCTGCGGCCACAGGAAGCCGGGCGTCTTGTCGAGCGTCACGCTGTTGCCGGGGTCGAACGAGCCGAAGACGAACGCCTTCCAGCTCCCCGTCATGCTGCGCGCGGCGTCCGCGTAGAACGCGTGGTACTGGCTCTGCCCGATCCCCCACCCCCACACCAGCACCCCCACGCCGCACAACGCCAGCAGAGCCGGCCGGGCGTACCGCGGCTGCCCCTCCGGCGAACTCCACGGCACCCGCCGCGCCGGCCGCCCGCCGCGCGGTGCCGGAACCAGGACTGTCGTCACCATGCGCGGCAGTCTTCGCCACCCACCCCACCGACACGCCCGACTTTCAGCCCTTTCGACCCATTTTCAAGACATTTCTCATCGAACCCTGAGACTCCCGCACCGGAGGAAACCCACGACCGGCCACCCAGACCCCGGAACGCCCGAGCGCTGCGAAGACTCCCGCCCCGCGGAACCGTCCCCCCGGAGGGTCCGGGTCTGCGAAGACTCCCGCCCCCGCAGACCCGGAACCCCGCAGACCCGGAACCCCCGGAGCGCCCGAACCCCGGAACCCCCGGAACCGCCGGAGGCTACGGCAGGACCTGGATCTTCCGTCCCACCCCCGCGCGGAAGCGGTCGATCGCCGCCGCGTAGTCCGTCAGGGGCAGGCGGTCGCTGATGAAGACCTCCGGGTCGAGCACGCCGGAGGCGAACAGGTCCGCCGCGCGTTCGTAGCTGTGCAGGACGGCCATCGAGCCGGTGATGGTGATCTCCTGGTTGTAGATCTTGTAGGGCTCGATCGTGGTGCGCGCCGCGTAGTCGGCCACGCCGAACTGGAGGAACGTGCCGCCCTTGCCGACCCGGCCGATGCCGTCCTGGATCGCGGCGGCGTTGCCCGTGGCGTCCACCACGAGGTCCCACAGGTAGGGGCGTTCGATCTCCGCGGCGGAGGCGGCGGTCTCGTCGCAGCCCAGCAGGCGGGCGGTCTTGAGGCGGTCGGCGTTGATGTCGACCAGGTCGACGGACGCGGCGCCGGTGCGTTTGGCCAGCTCCAGCATCATCAGGCCCATCGTGCCGGAGCCGTAGATCAGTACGCGGGAGCCGAGCTGGGAGCGCAGGACGTCGTAGCCGCGTACCGCGCAGGACAGCGGTTCGATGAGGGCGGCGTCCTCGGTGCGGATGTGGTCGGGGAGTCTGACGCAGTTGGCGACCGGCGCCACCGCGAACTCGGCCGCGCCGCCACCGGTGGTGACGCCGATGCCGCCCCAGCGTTCGCACAGGTTGTTGCGGCCCAGCCGGCAGTAGTGGCATTCGAAGCAGTACAGGGAGGGGTCGACGCCGACCCGGTCGCCGATGGCCACCTCGGTGACCGCCGAGCCGACGGCGACGACCTCGCCGGCGAACTCGTGGCCGGGTACCAGGGGCAGCGAGGGGGCGAACTCGCCCTGGAGGATGTGCAGGTCGGTGCCGCACAGACCGCACGCGGCCACGTCGACGACGACCTCGCGGGGCCCGGGGGCCGGGTCCGGCACCTCGGCGATCTCGATCTCGCCGACCCCGGTGATGAGCGCTGCCTTCATTTGACGGCTCCGAGTGACAGGCCCTGGACCAGCTTGTCCTGGGCGGCGAACCCCGCGATGAGCACCGGCAGGGAGATGCAGACCGCGGCGGCGCACACCTTGGCCAGGAACAGGCCCTGGCTGGTGACGAACCCGGTCAGGAACACCGGCGCGGTCCCGGCGACGACGCCGGTCAGCACCCGGGCGAACAGCAGCTCGTTCCAGCTGAAGATGAACGAGATCAGCGCGGTCGCCGCGATCCCCGGCATGGCCACGGGGGCCACGATGCGGGTCAGAACGGTCGTGAGCCCGGCGCCGTCGATGGAGGCGGCCTCCAGCATCTCCACCGGTACCTCGGCCAGGAACGAGCGCATCATCCACACCGCGATCGGCAGGTTCATCGAGGTGTAGAGGACGACCAGCAGCCAGATGTTGTCCAGCATGTGGATGTTCTCGGCGATCAGGTAGACCGGCAGCAGACCGGCCACCGCCGGGAGCATCTTGGTCGACAGGAAGAAGAACATCACGTCGGACCATTTCTTCACCGGCCTGATCGACAGCGCGTACGCCGCCGGCACCGCCAGCACCAGCACGAACAGCGTGGACATCACGCTGGCGGTCAGCGAGTTGATCAGCGGCGGCCACGGCGAGAGGCCGCCGCCGGCGCCGAAGAACTCGCGGTACCCGTTGAGGGTGAGCGGGGCGAGGACCGACGGCGGGTTGGTCGCCGCGGACTGCTCGCTGTGGAAGGACGTCAGCAGCATCCACAGGGCGGGCAGCACGAACAGCACGCCGACCACCCAGGCCACCAGCGTCCACACCGTGCCGGCGCGGCGCCTGCGCCGGGCCCCGGGCGCGGTGGTCACGGACGCGGTCACGGCGCTCATCGGCCGGCCTCCTCGCTCAGCAGGGACGAAACGGTGCGCAGCGCCAGCGTCGCCACGAGGATCGAGGCGATCACCACGATCACGCCCTCGGCGGAGGACTGCCCGTAGTCGTGGGCCTGGTAGAAGGTCTGGTAGATCGTGTACGGCAGGTTGCCGGTGCCCAGGCCGCCGGAGGTCAGGGTGAAGACGGCGTCGAAGTTCTGCACGACGTAGACGCAGCCCAGCAGCGCCGCCAGCTCCAGGTAACGGCGCAGGTGCGGCAGGGTGAGGTAGCGGAAGACCTGCCAGGGGCCGGCGCCGTCCACGGTGGCGGCCTCCACGGCGTCCATCTGCCGTGACTGGAGCCCGGCCAGCAGGATCAGCATCATGAACGGCGTCCACTGCCACACCAGCGACGCCTCGATGGACATCAGCGGCACGCTGGAGACCCAGTCCGGCTGGGGCGCGTGGGAGCTGCCGAACAGCTGCCACACCCAGTTCAGGACGCCGTTGATCACACCGTAGGTGGCGTTGTACATGGCGTGCTTCCACAGCAGCGCGGAGGCCACCGGCACGATGAGGAACGGGGTGATGAGCATCGTGCGCACGATGCCGCGCCCCTTGAACTTCCGGTCCAGCAGCAGGGCCAGGCCCAGACCCAGCAGAAGCGAGACCACCACGACCGACAACGTCAGCTCCACGGTGGTCAGCACCGCGTCGCGCAGCATGGGGTCGGTCAGCACGGTCGCGTAGTTGCCGAAACCGGCGAACCGGCGGTTCTGCGGGGACAGCGCGTTCCACTGGGTGAACGAGATGACCAGGGTGGCGACGAACGGCAGCTGCGTGACGACGATCATGAACACCAGGGCCGGCAGCAGCGGGGCGCGGCGGGCCCAGGCCAGGGCCCTGGCACGGCCGTTGGGCGCCGGGGAACGGCCGGTGCGTGCCGGTGTGGCGGATACGGTCAGGGTCGGCGAACTCATGGCGGCTCTCCCGCGGGTCGTGGGGTCAGCGGTAGTGCGCGGCCACGGCGGCCGCCAGTTTCTGGCTCTGGTCCAGCGCCGAGGGCACGCTGGTGTGCCCGGCCACCGCCGAACTGAGGTTCTGCGAGACGCGGTCGCCGAGCGCGGCGAACTCCGGGATGCCGACGAACTGGATCCCCGGGGCCGGCCGCGGCTGCACGCCGGGGTCGCCGGGGCGCGCGGTGTCCAGCGCCTCCTGGGTGGCCGCGCCGAAGGCCGCCGACGCCTTGCGGTAGGCGGGGTTGGCGTACAGCGACGCCCGGGTGCCCGGCGGCACCCTCGACCAGCCCAGTTCCTTGCCCGCCAGGTCCAGGTAGCCCTTGCTGGTGGCCCAGGAGATGAACTTCCACGCGTCGCTCTGGTGGGTGGACGCCTTCTGCATGGCGAACGCCCACGAGTACAGCCAGCCCGACGCCTGCGTCTTCTCCACCGGCGCCGGCGCGTACCCGACCTTGCCGGCCACCGGGGATCCGGCGCCGTCCAGCGATCCGGCCGCCGAGGTGGCGTCGTACCACATGGCGACCTTGCCCTGTTCGAAGTCGTTGAGGCACTCGGTGAACCCGGCCTCCGCCGCGCCCGCCTCGCCGTGCGCCCGCAGCAGGCCGACGTAGAACGACGTGGCCTTCGTGAACGCCGGGCTGTTGACCTCGGCCTTCCAGTCCTTGGTGAACCAGGTGCCGCCGAAGGTGTTCACCACCGTGGTCAGCGGTGCCATCATCTGACCCCAGCCGGGCTGGCCGCGCAGGCAGATGCCCTTCATCCCCGGCTTCGCGCCGTCGGTCTCGGCGGCCAGCTTCGCCACCTGCTCCCACGTCGGGTGGGCCGGCATCGTCAGGCCCTTCGCGGCGAACACGTCCTTGCGGTACATCAGGAACGACGACTCGCCGTAGAACGGCTCCGCGTACTGCTTGCCGTCGGCGGCGGTCAGCGCGGTGCGGATCGGCTTGAGCACGTCGTCCTGGTCGTAGCCGGGGGTGCGCTGCGCCAGCGGGTTGAGCGGGACCAGCCAGTGGTTGCGGGCGTAGAAGGGGACCTCGTAGTTGCTGATGGTCGCCACGTCGTACTCGCCGGCCTGGCTGGAGAAGTCCTGGCTGATCTTGTCGCGGACATCGTCCTCGGGGAGCATCGTGAAGTTCACCTTGATGCCGGTGTCCTTCGTGAAGTGCTCCGCGGTCAGCTTCTCCAGGTCCACCATCTGCGGGTTGTTGACCATCAGGACGTTGACGGTGTGCCCGCCCGCCCCGCCGCTCAGCGCGCCGCCGCCCGCGCCGGCGCACCCCGCCAGCAGCAGGCCGGCGACGGCCGCGAGCGCGGCCGGGCGTATCAGCCGCCGGGCGCGCGACGGTGGTGACGATGATGTGGCCATCGGATCCTCTTCCTCATGGGGTCGGTTCGGTTCCTCGCACCGCGCGTGGGCAGGAGGCACCGTCCCGGCGGCCCGGCGGGCCGCGGGAGACCTCCTGCGAGAAGCGGGATCACACCCGCATGACGTGCGGACCCAGCAGGCTGTAGCGGTGTGCCTCGGCCACCGACAGCCCGGTGTCGGTCACCACCGTCTCGAAGTCCGCCACCTCGGCGAACCGGCAGAAGCTGCTCGCGCCGAACTTGGTGTGCGTCCCCACCAGCACCCGCCGCCGCGCCGACCGGACCGCCTGCGCCTTCACCGCCGCCACCGCGGGGTCCGGCGTGGTCAGCCCGAACTCCCGCGAGATGCCGTTGGCACCGATGAAGGCCAGGTCGATGACGAACGTGCCGAGCATGTCCGTCGTCCAGCCGCCGACCGTCGCCAGCGTCCGCCCGCGCACCCGGCCGCCCAGCAGCAGCACGGTGACGTCGTCCGACTCGGCCACCGCCGCGGCCGTGGCCAGCGACGCGGTCACCACCGTCAGGCGCCGCCCGGCGGGCAGCAGACCGGACAGCAGTTGGGGGGTGTAGCCCTCGTCGATGAAAACGGTCTCGGCCTCGCCCAGCAGACCGGCCGCGGCCGCCGCGATCCGCCGCTTCTCGGCGACGTGCAGCCCCTCCCGCCGCGCCAGGCTGGTCTCGAACCCGGCGCTCTCCACCGGATACGCGCCCCCGTGCGTGCGCCGCACCAGCCCGCGGCGCTCCAGCTCGCTCAGGTCGCGGCGGATGGTCTCCGGCGCCACGTTGAACCGCGTGGCGGCACCGGACACCTCCAGCCGCCCGTCCTGCCGGGCGAGCGTGAGCAACCGGTGCTGACGGTCGGCCGCGGTCATGGGATGCCTCCTGCGGGGAAACGGGCGCCCGTTCGGGTCCGGCGGGGCCCGTTCGGATGTCGTTGCAGAGTTATACCCCGCGCACTCGTGCCGAACGGGGCCCGTGATCAAGCTGATTGCGCCCGATCACGTCCGTACCCGGATCCACTCCGGCACAGCTCAGCAGCCCTTTCCGTACGCCCGGCCGGTGGGGAACGGCTCCACGGGCGCCCGTTCGGTGCCCGGTTGACGCTCCGTGCCCGCCTCAGATGCCCGTTGCGCCCGCTTCTGTCGCCGTCGCCCGGTGCCGCCGGTCAGGTCGTGCGGCCCTGGCGGGGGAGGTCCGGGGCGGTGGAGGTGCCGCAGTCGGCGTACTCGCGTACCGCGCTGGTGCGGGAGACCACCCGGCCGCGGTGCACGACGATCCGGCTGTAGGCCAGCGACAGCGCCGCGTCCACCCCGGGGGCGCGCACCGCCAGCAGTTCGGCGGGGAACCCGGCCTCGACCCGCACCTCGGGCAGTCCCAGGACGTCGCGGGCCCTGGCGGCGACCGCGTCGTAGGCGGCCGGCACCGCGCACTCGCCGTGCGAGGCCAGCAGGAAGGCGGCCTCCAGGGGGTCGCCGCGGCCCACCGGGTTCGCCGCGTCCCGCAGGCTGCCGCTGCCGGCGCACACCCGCACCCCGGCCCGGTCCAGCTCCCGGAAGACCCCGGGACCGTGACCGCCGCCGGGCCGGTCGCCGCGGCCGGGGGCGCCGCACCCGCAGCCGCCCTGCGGCAGGCAGACCACCGAGACGCCGGCCGCGGCCAGTTGCGCGGCGGCGCGGCGGGCGCGCTCCGGGCCCATCGCCGCCAGCCCCGCGCAGCCGGTCAGCGTCACGCCCGGCCGCAGCCCGCCGGCCATCGCCGCCAGCCGGGCCAGCCGCGCGGGGTCGGCGGCGTCGGTGCGCAGGTCGACGGGGCAGCCGAACTCCCCTGCCACCGACAGGGCTGCCTCCGCGAACCCGGCCGGGTCGGGGTCGAGGTCGGGGCAGCCGCCGACCACGTCCGCGCCCATCTTCACCGCGTCCCGCAACTGCCCGAGCCCGTCGTCGCCGGCCGCGCCGGTCAGCAGCGGCGGCACCGCCACCGCCGTGAGGTCGACCAGGCCGCGCAGCGCCCGCCGGGCCTTGAGCACCGCCTCCAGCGCGGCCAGCCCCCGCACCCCGCCGACCCGCACGTGGGTGCGCAACGCGGTGGCGCCGTGGCTGAGGTGCAGCAGCGCGGCCTCGGTCACCCGCCGCTGCACCTCCTCCGGGGCGTCGTCCGGCGGGCCGGGGGTGCCGGCGGTCAGGGCGGTGTCGAGGTGGGCGTGCGGTTCGGCCGGGGCGGGGAGCAGGAGGAACCCGGTGAGGTCCACGCGGGCGCCGGCGTGCGGCGGTGCGCCGGGGGAGGGGCGGGCGGCCTCGCGGCCGGCGCCGGCCGCGGGCAGTCCGGCGGTCAGGGTGCCGGCGGTGCCGACCGCCTCGACGCGCCCGCCGCCGAGCCGGACGTCCACCACTCTCCCGTCCCGCAGCCGGGCGCCGGTGAGCAGCAGCACGGGGGCGGCGCCGGTCCCGTCCACGGGGTCGCCGGAACCCTCGGGCCGGTGCGGCTGCGGGGGGACACTCTCGGTCATCGCGCTCCTGCGGTCCGGGGTGGTGGCGGCGGGTCGGCACGCGCGGTCACGGCACGACCATAGGGGGACGGAACCGGCCGCGGGCGCAGGAGACGAATAGTCGTACCGGTGCGGTCGAACGGCCGGTGACCTGGGGGCGGACCGTCCCGCCGGGTGGGGTCGCGGGGCCGCCGGCCGGGGGCAGTTGCGGCACGCGCACCCCGGCCCCATATGGATTTCACGTACGGCGGCGGAGCGTGTAATGTCTTCCTCGCTCGCCCCAATAGCTCAGTCGGTAGAGCGTCTCCATGGTAAGGAGAAGGTCTACGGTTCGATTCCGTATTGGGGCTCAGGTGAGAAGGGGATCTCGTTCCCGATCCACCCGGTTCTTCCGGGAGTTGGGAACGGGATTTCCCCTCATCAAGGCGGTGTAGCTCAGTCGGTAGAGCAAGCGGCTCATAATCGCTGTGTCACCGGTTCAAGTCCGGTCACCGCTACTCCGTGTAGCCGATTGCGGGCTCGGTCCTTCGATCGGCTACTCTTGCTGCGTTCATACCATCTGTCCGTCAAGGAGCACTCACGTGGCTGCCACCGATGTCCGCCCGAAGATCACGCTGGCCTGCGTGGAGTGCAAGGAGCGGAACTACATCACCAAGAAGAACCGGCGTAACGACCCGGACCGCCTGGAGATGAAGAAGCACTGCCCGCGTTGCAACTCGCACACCGCGCACCGCGAGACCCGCTGACCCTGTCAGTACGTTTCGTCAACGACTTCCGCCGCGAGGCCGTCCCCGTCCCCGGGGGGCGGCCTCGCGGTATTTCCCGCCCGGCCCGTGGCCGCGCGCTCCCCTCGGTCGCCCGACCGATGTTCCGCATGCCGTACCGGAGGTGCCGATGCCGCTCGACCCGTCCTTCGTGGGGCGCACGTACCCGCCCACCGCGCCGTACGAGGTGGGCCGGGAGAAGATCCGCGAGTTCGCGGCCGCTGTCGGCGACGACAATCCCGCCTACCACGACCCCGCCGCCGCGCGGGCCCTCGGCCACCCGGACGTGATCGCGCCGCCCACCTTCCCGTTCTCCCTGACCTTCCGAGCCGCCACCTCCCGGGTGCTGGAAGACCCGGAACTCGGCCTGGACTACAGCCGGGTGGTGCACGGCGACCAGAAGTTCGCCTACACCCGGCCGGTGGTCGCCGGTGACGTGCTGACCGTCACGGTGTCCATCGACACCATCAGGAGCATGGCCGGCAACGACCTGATGACCGTGCGCGGCGAAGTGCACGACGCGAACGGCGAGCACGTGGTGACCTCACTCATGATGCTGGTCGCCCGCGCCCCCGAGGAGGTATGACATGGCTGCCAAGGTGACCTACGACGCCGTGGAACCCGGCACCGAACTCCCCCCGGGCCGCTTCCCGGTGACCCGCGAGACCCTCGTCCGCTACGCCGGCGCCTCCGGGGACTTCAACCCCATCCACTGGAACGAGAAGTTCGCCCGCGAGGTCGGCCTCCCCGACGTCATCGCCCACGGCATGTTCACCATGGCCGCCGCGATCCGCGTCGTCACCGACTGGACCGGCGACCCCGCCGCCGTCATCGACTACGGCGTCCGCTTCACCAAACCCGTCATCGTCCCCAACGACGACAAGGGTGCCGTCATCCACGTCACCGCCAAGGTCGCCGCCAAACTCGACGACACCGCCCACACCATCCGCATCGACCTCACCGCCACCTCCTCCGACCAAAAAGTCCTCGGCATGTCCCGCGCCACGGTCCGCCTCCCGTAACCCGACGCCGTCACGAGGAGCGCGGGAACCGCGCCCCAGCCGAATCGCCGGGGAAAGACGGTGCCGGTACGGTTTTTGGGGGCGCGGGGAACTGCGCGCTCTGCCGGATCGGGCGGGGCGGGGGCCGCGCGGCGGGTGCGGGAGGACGGTGCCGGTGCTGTCGTGGGGCCCGCGTGGCAAGCGCCCCGCGCCGGCAGACCCGCACAAGCCCCCCGCAACCCCCGGAGGGCCCCGTTTGACGAATGTAGTTAGTGAGTAATAACTTAATCCCATGCCGACCAGAGGACCCAGGATGTCCGCCGAGGAACGGCGTGAGAGCGTCGTGCGGGCTGCCTACACCGAGTTCGCCCGCAGTGGCTATCACGGCACGTCGACCGAGGCGATCGCCCGCCGCGTAGGCGTGTCGCAGCCGTACCTGTTCCGGCTCTTCCCCGGCAAGCAGGCGCTGTTCCGCGCGGCGGCGGAGCGTTGTTTCGACGTGACGCTCGCCACGTTCGAGGCGGCGACCGAGGGGGTGAGCGGGCAGGAGGCCAAGGAGGCGATGGCCGCCGGCTACGCGAACCTGATCCTGGACCGCGACGTGCTGCTGATGCAGATGCAGCTGTACGTCGCGGCCGCCTCGGCGGAGAATCCGGAGCTGTCCGACTTCATCCGCCGCCGCTGGACCGGCCTGTGGGACTTCGTGCGTGCCCGCACCGGCTCCGACGACGAGGAGCTCGCTCAGTTCTTCGGCATGGGCATGCTGATCAACGCGCTCGTCGCGCTCGGCATCCCGGCCTCCGACCGCTGTTGGAGCGCGCTGGGCGACGACTGCAAGATCGCGGCCGGCGAACGCGCCGCGCTGGACTCCTGACGCCCGGCGCCGGCGGCCCCCAGGGCCGCCGGCGGGTCCGGGCGGGCCCCGGCCCTCCCAGGTGGGAGGGCTCTTGTGTGACCAAGTAAATTAGTGACTGATAACTAAGCCGGATGGGAACGCCGGCCCGAAGACCGAGGTGAAGGCCATGACCACCGCACTGCCCCAGGAATCCGTACCGCGCCGCACCACAGCGCTGTGGGCGCTCGTCGTCACCGGTGCCGCCGGCTTCATGGCCTCGCTCGACAACCTCGTGGTCACCACCGCCCTGCCGTCCATCCGCCGTGACCTGGGCGGGCAGTTGTCCGACCTGGAATGGACCGTCAGCGCCTACACCCTCACGTTCGCGGTGCTGCTGATGTTCGGCGCCGCGCTCGGCGACCGCTTCGGGCGCCGCCGGATGTTCATGACCGGCCTGGTGGTCTTCACCGGCGCCTCAGCGGCCGCCGCCCTCTCCAACGGCATGACCGGACTCATCGCCGCCCGGGCCGTCCAGGGCTTCGGCGCGGCCATCATGATGCCGCTCACCCTCACGCTCCTCACCGCGGCCGTCCCGGCGGCCCGCCGCGGCACGGCGCTCGGCGTCTGGGGCGCGGTCAACGGCCTCGCGATAGCCACCGGCCCCCTCATCGGCGGCACCCTGACCGAACACCTGTCCTGGCACTGGATCTTCTGGCTCAACGTGCCGATCGGCATCGTCCTGCTGCCCTTCGCCCGGCTGCGCCTGAACGAGAGCCACGGCCGCACCATGCGCATCGACGTCCCCGGCACCGTGCTGGTCAGCCTCGGCCTGTTCGGCATCGTCTACGGCCTGATCCGCGGCAACGCCGACGGCTGGGGCAGCCCGGTCATCGTGGTGATGCTGGCCGGCGGCGCCGTGCTGCTCGCCGCGTTCGTCGGCTACGAACTGCGCGCCGCCAACCCGATGCTGCCGATGCGGATGTTCCGCGACCGGGGCTTCTCCGCCGTCAACGCCACCAGCCTGCTGATGTTCCTCGGCATGTTCGGCTCGGTCTTCCTGCTCAGCCAGTTCCTCCAGGGCGTCCAGGGCTTCTCCCCGGTCCAGGCCGGCCTGCGGATGCTGCCGTGGACCGCGATGCCCATGGTCGTCGCCCCCATCGCCGGCACCCTGTCCGACCGCATCGGCAGTCGTCCCGTGATGGCCCTCGGCATGGCCTGCCAGGCCACCGGACTCGCCTGGTTCGCCGTCATCATGGGCACCGGCGTCAGCTTCGGCCGGATGATCCCCGCCCTGGCCGTCAGCGGCATCGGGATGTCCCTGTACTTCTCGCCCAGCGCCAACGCCCTCATGGGCACCGTCGCCCCGCACGAACAGGGCATCGCCTCCGGCGCCAACAACGCCGTCCGCGAGATCGGCGGCGCCCTCGGTGTCGCCGTCCTCGCCTCGGTCTTCTCCGCCAACGGCTCGTACGCCTCCGGCCAGGACTTCGTCAACGGCATCACCCCCGCCCTGTGGACCGGCGCCGCCGCCGTCGCCACCGGAGTGGGCGCCGCCCTGCTGATCCCGCGCCGCGGGCCCGCCAAGGCCGCCCCCGCCGAGCAGACCGCGCCGCAGCACGCGACCGCCTGAGCGCCACCGCCCCGGCCGCCGGGCCCGGACGTCTCCGCGGACGCCCGGGCCCGCCGCCGCGCCCGCACGGCACCGGACGCGGCGTGCCCCGCCCGCTTCGGCCACCCGCCCGGCACCGGCGACTACCCTGAGGCCCGTGCGCGTAGACCATGAGACCCCCCTCGCCCCCCACACCACGTTCCGCCTCGGCGGCCCCGCCCGGCGGATGGTGACCGCGGAGAGCGACACCGACGTGGTCACCGCCGTCGCCGAGGCCGACGCCTCCGGGGAACCGGTGCTGGTGCTGGGCGGCGGAAGCAACCTGCTGGTGTCCGACGCGGGCTTCCCCGGCACCGTCGTGCGGATCGCCACCCACGGCCGCGTCCTGGACGGCACCGAACTGGAACTGGCCGCCGGCGAGACCTGGAGCACCGCGGTCGACGCCACCGTCGCGGCCGGCCTGGCCGGCGTCGAATGCCTGGCCGGCATCCCCGGCTCGGCCGGCGCCACCCCCGTGCAGAACGTCAACGCCTACGGCCAGTCCGTGGCCGAGACCATCACCGCGGTGACCGCCTACGACCGGCGCTCCGGCGAGGTCGTCACCCTGGAACCGGCCGAGTGCGCCTTCTCCTACCGCGACAGCGCGTTCAAGCGGGACCCCGAGCGGTACGTCATCCTGCGCGTCCGCTTCCGCCTGGAGGACGCCGGCGGGATGTCCGCACCGCTGCGCTACGCCGAGACCGCGCGGATGCTCGGCGTCGGCGAGGGCGACCGGGTGCCGCTGGAGCACGCCCGCGACACCGTCCTGGGCCTTCGCGCCGGCAAGGGCATGGTGCTCGACCCCGGCGACCACGACACCTGGTCCGCCGGATCGTTCTTCACCAACCCCGTGCTGGACCCGGCCGACCACATCGCCTTCCTGGCCCGCGCCGCCCACCACCTGGGCGCCGACACCCCCGTCCCCGGCTGGTCCGACGCCGGCGGCGCGGTGAAGCTGTCCGCCGCCTGGCTGATCGAACGCGCCGGGTTCCCCAAGGGCCACGGCACCGGCCCCGCGACCATCTCCACCAAGCACACCCTGGCCCTCACCAACCGCGGCGCCGCCAAGACCGAGGACCTCCTCGCCCTGGCCCGCGAGGTCCGCGACGGCGTCCAGGAGGCGTTCGGCGTCACCCTCGTCAACGAACCGGTGATGGTCGGCGTCCGTCTCTGACGCCTGTCAGGAGACCGCCCAGGCGTCGATCCCCTTCAGCAGCCGCTCCCGCACGTCCTGCGGCGCGCACGAACCGCGCACCGACTGCCGTGCCAGCTCCGCCAGCTCACCGTCGGTGAAGCCGTGCACCTCGCGGGCGAGCACGTACTGCTCGGCCAGCCGCGCGCCGAACAGCAGCGGGTCGTCCGCCCCCAGCGCCATCGGCACGCCCGCGTCGAACAGCGCCCGCAGCGGCACGTCCTCCGGCTTCTCGTACACCCCCAGCGCCACGTTGGACGACGGGCACACCTCGCACGTCACCCCGCGCTCCGCCAGCCGCGCCAGCAGCAGCGGATCCTCCGCGGCCCGCACCCCGTGCCCCACCCGGGAGGCGTGCAGGTCGTCCAGGCAGTCCCGGACGCTGGGCGGCCCGGCCAGCTCACCGCCGTGCGGGGCGGCGATCAGGCCGCCCTCCCGCGCGATGGCGAACGCCCGGTCGAAGTCGCGCGCCAGCCCCCGGCGTTCGTCGTTCGACAGCCCGAAACCCACCACGCCCTGGTCGCGGTACCGCACCGCCAGCCGGGCCAGCGTGCGGGCCTCCAGCGGGTGCTTCATACGGTTGGCGGCCACCAGCACCGCGATGCCCACCCCGGTCTCCCGTGAGGCGGTCCGCACCGCGTCCAGCACCACCTCCAGTGTCGGGATCAGCCCGCCCAGCCGGGGCGCGTACGAGGTCGGGTCCACCTGGATCTCCAGCCACCCCGACCCGGCCAGCACCTCCTCCTGCGCCGCCTCCAGCACCAGCCGCCGGATGTCGTCGGGGGTGCGCAGGCAGGAACGGGCGATGTCGTACAACCGCTGGAAACGGAACCAGCCGCGCTCGTCGGTGGCCCGCAGTTTCGGGGGCTCGCCCGACGTCAGCGCGTCCGGGAGCCGCACGCCGTAGCGGTCGGCCAGTTCCAGCAGCGTCCCGGTCCGCATGGAACCGGTGAAGTGCAGATGAAGATGGGCCTTGGGAAGCAGAGTGACATCACGCGCCATTGGAGGATCCTGCTATACGCCGGCCCCCGTCCCAAACCGGGTTTGCCGAAGTTTCGACAAACCGGTCCCGAACGGGGGCCGTGGCGAACGCGGGAGCGACCCGGGGCTGGTCAGTCCCGCGCCTCGGCGAGCAGCTTCTGGATCCGCCCCACGCCCTCCGCCAGGTCCGCGTCACCCAGCGCGTACGACAGCCGCAGGTACCCCGGGGTGCCGAACGCCTCACCCGGCACCACCGCGACCTCGGCCTCCTCCAGGATCAGCGCCGCCAGCTCCACCGAGCTCGCCGGCCGCCGGCCCCGGATCTCCTTGCCCAGCAGCGCCTTCACCGACGGGTAGGCGTAGAACGCGCCCTCCGGCTCCGGGCACACCACGCCGTCGATCTCGTTCAGCATCCGCACGATCGCGCGCCGCCGCCGGTCGAAGGCGGTGCGCATCGTCTCCACCGCGTCCAGGTCACCGGCCAGCGCCGCCAGCGCGGCCGCCTGCGCCACGTTGGAGACGTTGGAGGTGGCGTGCGACTGGAGGTTGGTGGCCGCCTTCACCACGTCCTTGGGGCCGATCATCCAGCCCACCCGCCAGCCGGTCATCGCGTACGTCTTCGCCACGCCGTTGACCACGACGCACTTCTCGCGCAGCTCCGGCACCACGACGGGCAGCGAGTGGAACCGCGCCTCCCCGTAGACCAGGTGCTCGTAGATCTCGTCGGTCAGCACCCACAGCCCGTGCTCCGCCGCCCAGCGGCCGATCGCCTCCACCTGCTCACGGTCGTAGACCGCGCCGGTCGGGTTGGACGGCGAGACGAACAGCAGCACCTTGGTGCGCTCGGTGCGCGCCGCCTCCAGCTGCTCGACCGCGACCCGGTAGCCGGTGGTCTCGTCGGCCACCACGTCCACCGGCACGCCGCCGGCCAGCCGGATCGACTCCGGGTACGTCGTCCAGTACGGCGCCGGCACGATGACCTCGTCGCCCGGGTCCAGGATCGCGGCGAACGCCTCGTAGATCGCCTGCTTGCCGCCGTTGGTCACCAGCACCTGCGAGGGCTCGACCTCGTAGCCGGAGTCCCGCAGGGTCTTGGCGACGATGGCCTTCTTCAGCTCCGGCAGACCGCCGGCCGGCGTGTAGCGGTGGAAGCGCGGCTCGCGGCAGGCGGCCACCGCGGCCTCGACGATGTAGTCCGGGGTGGGGAAGTCCGGCTCGCCGGCGCCGAAGCCGATGACCGGGCGCCCGGCCGCCTTCAGCTCCTTGGCCTTGGCGTCCACGGCCAGCGTGGCGGATTCCGAGATCGCACCGACACGGGCCGAGACCCGCCGGTCGGTGGGTGACGTAACGGGGGAAGTGGCTGCGCTCATGCCCTTCATCGTCGCAGACCGGACGTGGCGGCCCGACAGCCTCCACCCCGGTACGACCCGTGCGGGTGACGGCCGCCTCCCCGGACCGGCCCGGCGCCCGGGCCGCCCTCCCGCCGCCCGCGGCCCGCCCGGCGCACCGATCCCGGTGCCGTCGTGGGGTGTTCACCCGCCGGTCGCCGTCCGGCCCGCCGCCGTCCGCCGGGCGTCCGGCCCGTCCGGCGCCGGTGCGCGCCGCGCCGGGTCCGGCAGTTCACGTTCGACGCCCGGCCGATCTACCCGTACACTCAACCCTCGTGGTCCTCCGGCGAAGGTGGATCCGGGCTGCGCACTCTGTGCGTCGTGGCGGATGCGCTAGGTTGGTGGGCGGCAAAGGGTCGTAGCTCAATTGGTAGAGCACCGGTCTCCAAAACCGGCGGTTGGGGGTTCAAGTCCCTCCGGCCCTGCGAGGCACGTTCGTCCCTAGGGCGTGTGTACGCGTACGTTGGTAGATGTATCGCCGTGCGGCCGGGCAGGCACGGCTTGGCCCCGACCCGGATTCAGGTGAGGACGAGTGACGGAAGCCCTGGGCTCCACCGCGACGCCTGAAAGCGGCCGGCCGGCTGACGATGCCGACGAGGCCGTCGAGGACAGCGCCAAGAAGAAGCGTGGCGGCAAGCGGGGCAAGAAGGGCCCGTTCGCCCGCATCGGCCTGTTCAACCGGCAGATCATCGCCGAACTGCGCAAGGTCGTCTGGCCGCCGCGCAAGGACCTGATGTCCTACACCACGGTCGTGATCGTCTTCGTCGTGGTGATGATCGGTATCGTCACCCTGATCGACTGGGGTTTCTCCTCTCTCGTGAAGTACGTCTTCGGCTGAGAACCCCGCGAGGAGCGCCCTTCAGGGCGCCCTTTCGCATGTTCCATCCTTTGAAAAGTCAGGAAGAAGCAGCCATCGTGTCCGACCCGCACCTGAACGACGCCGACCAGTCCGCCGAGCACGACGCGGTGGACGAGGCCGAGACGGCCCAGGCGGAGGACACCGGAGCTGAGGCCCCCGGGGCCACGGAGACCGAGGACGCCGCCGCGGACAGCGACGCGGCGGCCGACGGGACCGAGGACGCCGAGGAGACGGCCGGCGAGGCCGGGACCGAGGACGAGGCCGGCGAAGCGTCCGACGACGAGGAGCCCGCCGAGGCCGCCCCCGCCGTCGACCCGGTCGCCGCCTTCCGCGAGGAACTCCGCGTCCTGCCCGGCGAGTGGTACGTCATCCACACCTACGCCGGCTACGAGAACCGCGTGAAGGCCAACCTGGAGCAGCGCGCCGTCTCGCTGAACGTCGAGGACTACATCTACCAGGCCGAAGTGCCGCAGGAAGAAGTCGTCCAGATCAAGAACGGCGACCGCCGCACCGTCCGCCAGAACAAGCTCCCCGGCTACGTGCTGGTGCGCATGGACCTGACGAACGAGTCCTGGGGCGTCGTCCGCAACACCCCCGGTGTCACCGGCTTCGTCGGCAACGCGTACGACCCGTACCCGCTGACCCTCGACGAGATCGTCAAGATGCTGGCTCCCGAGGTCGAGGAGCAGGCCGCCGCGGGCGGCGAGGGCGGCGGCGCGCAGAAGAAGAAGGTCGAGGTCCAGGTCCTGGACTTCGAGGTCGGCGACTCGGTCACCGTCACCGACGGCCCCTTCGCCACCCTCCAGGCGACGATCAACGAGATCAACCCGGACTCCAAGAAGGTCAAGGGTCTGGTCGAGATCTTCGGCCGCGAGACGCCGGTCGAGCTGTCCTTCGACCAGATCCAGAAGAACTGACCGCCGCACCACCCGAGCGGGGCTCCACCAGGGACGTCGTCCCCGGCGGGGCCCTTTCTCGTGCCCCGCGGGCGGCCCCGCGGGCGGCCCCGCGAGGCGGCCCCACGCGTGACGTGGGTCACTCGCGGGCAGACTGACAGCCGGGCACCGGACCAGGCGTGCCGGCACACGGGGGAGCACCATGACAGCGACGACACCGGCCGGCGGGCCGCCGGTACGACGGTCCCACCGGTGGGCGACGGGGATCGCGCTCGCCGCGCTGAGCCTGTCCGCGGTGGCCGGCTGCGGCGGCTCCGACCGGGCGGGCGGCCCCTCCCCGTCCACTCCGCCCGCCCCCGCACCGCCCTCCCCGAAGCGCCCCTCCGCGCGGCCCACGCCGTCGCCGACCCCCACGCCGTCCATCTCCACGGCGGACGGCCGCGACGTGCGGGCCTGCGCCGACGGCGACTGCCAGATCGCGGTGTCCGCCCCGGTGACCTTCCCCTTCGCCGGCCCGGCGGGCCGCGCGACGCTGGCGGTGACGAAAGTGGGGCCGAACGACATCGAGTACAAGGTGACGGCGCACGGCAACGAGTCCGCGGGCGGGGCGAGCGGCCGGGGTGAGGGCTGCGTCACGGTCCTGCGGGCCGACGGCGGCGGCAACTCCTGCGGTGCGGTGCCGAAACCGGCGTCCCGGCCGCGTGCCCAGGCGCACGCCGTGGTGATCCAGGCGGCGTTCGGCCCGGACGGCACGGCGATCCTCACGCTCGTCTCCCCCTGAGGCGCCACGCGCCCGGCGTGCCGCCCCCGTCCACGACGCGGGCCGGCCCGTCGCGCGCCGACCGCGTCCGGTAGTCTGACCTGCTCGGTTTCAAGCCGCACCGCGATACCCGTTATCGTGGTGCGGTATGCCTGCTCGCAGGCATGAACCACTCTCGATTAGGACCCGGAGAGAGCAATGCCTCCCAAGAAGAAGAAGATCACGGGGCTCATCAAGCTCCAGATCAACGCCGGTGCCGCCAACCCGGCCCCGCCGGTCGGCCCCGCGCTGGGCCAGCACGGCGTGAACATCATGGAGTTCTGCAAGGCGTACAACGCCGCGACCGAGTCGCAGCGTGGCATGGTCGTGCCGGTGGAGATCACGGTCTACGAGGACCGTTCCTTCACCTTCGTCACCAAGACCCCGCCGGCCGCCAAGCTGATCCTCAAGGCCGCCGGTGTGGACAAGGGGTCCGGTACCCCGCACACCGTCAAGGTCGCCAAGATCAGCCGCGACCAGGTCCGTGACATCGCCACCACCAAGATGCCCGACCTGAACGCCAACGACCTCGACGCCGCCGAGAAGATCATCGCCGGCACGGCCCGCTCGATGGGCATCACGGTCGAGGGCTGACGCCCGAACTCACGCAGTGGCCGGCGGAGCGCAGCGAGGCCGTCCGCGGAGTGAGTGAGCAGGAAGCCGGAGTGTTCAGCCGAGTGGGCTGACGCCGGTACCGGGGACGGTGTTCCCGGGCAGGCGTGGAAGGGTCGCGCGCGGCCCGCACCACGAACTCCACCGACTTTTCAGGAGAACGCAGTGAAGCGCAGCAAGAACCTCCGCGCCGCGGAGGCCAAGGTCGACCGCGAGCGGCTGTACGCCCCGCTTGAGGCCGTCCGTCTGGCCAAGGACACCTCGGCCACCAAGTTCGACTCGACCGTCGAGGTCGCCATGCGCCTGGGTGTCGACCCGCGCAAGGCCGACCAGATGGTCCGCGGCACCGTCATCCTCCCGCACGGCACCGGCAAGACCGCCCGGGTCCTGGTCTTCGCGACCGGTGACCGTGCAGCCGCGGCGGAGGCCGCGGGCGCCGACATCGTCGGCTCCGACGAGCTCATCGACGAGGTCGCCAAGGGTCGCCTGGACTTCGACGCCGTCGTCGCCACCCCGGACCTCATGGGCAAGGTCGGCCGCCTGGGCCGGGTGCTCGGCCCGCGTGGTCTGATGCCGAACCCGAAGACCGGCACCGTGACCCCGGACGTGGCCAAGGCCGTGACCGAGATCAAGGGCGGCAAGATCGAGTTCCGCGTCGACAAGCACTCGAACCTGCACTTCATCATCGGCAAGTCCTCCTTCGGCGAGCAGCAGCTGGTGGAGAACTACGCGGCGGCGCTGGACGAGGTCCTGCGGCTCAAGCCGTCGGCCGCCAAGGGCCGGTACATCAAGAAGACCGCCCTCAGCACCACCATGGGCCCCGGCATCCCGGTCGACCCGAACCGCACCCGCAACCTGATGGTCGAGGAGGACCCGGCCGCCGTCTGATCCGGCACCGGTCCGATCCGGCCGCCGGCCACCCCGGCCGGCGTGCGGGGTTGAAAGATTTGTACAAGCTGTGCGAAGGGGCCCGGAGTGCGACTCCGGGCCCCTTTCGTATGCGCTAGCGTGCCTTGCGTCGATATTCCCAGGGGGAGGATCTCCATGAAGCACGCAGGACTGCGTACGGCCGTCGTGGGAGTGGCCGTCGTCGCCGCGCTCGGTTCGCTGTCGGCCTGCGGCGGCAAGACCGCCGACAAGGCCACCGGTTCCAAGGGCTCGTCCGGCGGCGACTCCGCCCCGGCCGGCCCGCTCGCGGCGCTGCGCGCCGCTGCCAGCAAGACCAACCAGGCGCAGTCGGCCAAGGTCGACGGCAGCGCCACCGTGGTCAACGGCACCTCCGGCCAGATGACGATCACCATGAACGGCGCGCTCGACTGGTCGAGCGGCATGAGCGGCAACATGACGATGAAGATGAGCGGCGGCAAGGCGGCCGCGTCGCTGTCCCAGCTGGGCATGGGCTCGGACATGCAGACCGTCTACACCCCCGACGCCATGTACATCAACATGGGTCCGGCGATGGCCAAGTCGGACGGCGGCAAGCCGTGGATGAAGTACTCCTACGACGCGCTGGCCAAGCAGACGGGCGCCTCCGGCAACGCGATGAAGGAGGAGTTCCAGCACAACAACCCCACCCTCACCGTGCAGATGCTGATCGCCTCCGGTGACGTGAAGTCGCTGGGCAGCGAGACCGTCAACGGCGTGCAGACCACGCACTACGCGGGTGTGGCGGACGTCAGCAAGCTGGTGGCGAGCCCGGCCTCCGGCCTGGACGCGGCGACCGCCAAGCAGCTCCAGCAGCAGCTGAAGGAGCAGGGCGTCAGCAGCGACGCGATCGACCTGTGGGTGGACGGCCACGGCCTGCTGGTGAAGAAGGTCGAGAAGCTGAAGACCGGCACCGGCTCGATGAACTCCACCGCCAACTACAGCGACTACGGAGTCAAGGTGAACGTGCAGACCCCGCCGGTCTCGCAGACGATGGACGTCGCCCAGCTGATGGCCCAGCAGAGCAAGTGACGTGACGGCGCCCGCGCGGACCGGCCGGAAACCGCCGGCCCCCGCGGGAGCCCCGTGGCACGGCCCTCGCCGGATTTGCTCCGGCGCGGGCGCCTCACGTATCCTCCCGATGAAGCCAAAGACCGCTGGTCGTCACTGTGCCCCGATATCCGTTCGCGGGCAGGGTGGCCGAAGGATTCCGCTGGGTGCGGACGGCCTGCGCAGGTGTTCATGAGGAAGTGACTCCCGGTCCCTCCGTGTTCCGGTGGAGCTACGCCCCGTGCGCCCTGCGCCGGGGCGTTTCGTTCGTCCAAAGCCTCCTCCTTCACTCCTTGCGGTCAGCAATCACCCGGAAGGAGGCCGAGGCTCATGGCGAGGCCCGACAAGGCTGCCGCGGTTGCCGAGCTGACGGACAAGTTCCGCAGCTCCAACGCCGCCGTGTTGACCGAGTACACCGGTCTCACCGTGGCACAGCTCAAGAAGCTGCGCCGTTCGCTCGGTGAGAACGCCCAGTACAGCGTCGCGAAGAACACGCTGTCCAAGATCGCGGCCAACGAGGCCGGGATCACCACGCTCGACGACCTGTTCGCGGGTTCGACGGCGATCGCCTTCGTCACCGGCGACCCGGTGACCTCGGCGAAGGGGCTGCGCGACTTCGCGAAGGAAAACCCCGCCCTGGTCATCAAGGGCGGCATCATGGACGGCAAGCCGCTGTCCGCCGACGAGATCAAGAAGCTCGCGGACCTTGAGTCCCGCGAGGTGCTGCTCGCCAAGCTGGCCGGCGGCATGAAGGCGTCCATGGCCAAGGCCGCGGCGACCTTCCAGGCCCCGCTGTCGAAGTTCGTCCGCACCGCGGACGCGCTGCGCAGCAAGGTCGAGCAGGGCGGTGCCGACAACGCGGCTCCCGCCACCGAGGACGCCGCGGCCGAATAGGTCCCGCAGCGCCACCCTCGGAACGGGCCGTGCATGCCCGCCGAAATACCAACCCGGCACCTGCCGAATGAGTGGAAGGACGCCATCATGGCGAAGCTGAGCCAGGAAGAGCTGCTTGAGGTCTTCGGTGAGATGACCCTCATCGAGCTCTCCGAGTTCGTGAAGGCCTTCGAGGAGAAGTTCGACGTCGAGGCCGCCGCCCCGGTCGCCATCGCCGCCGTCGGTGGCGCCGGTGCCGCCGCCGCCGAGGCCGTCGAGGAGCAGGACGAGTTCGACGTCATCCTCACCGGTGCCGGCGAGAAGAAGATCCAGGTCATCAAGGTCGTGCGTGAGCTGACCTCGCTGGGTCTGAAGGAAGCCAAGGACCTGGTCGACGGCACCCCGAAGCCGGTGCTGGAGAAGGTCAAGAAGGAGGACGCGCAGAAGGCTGCCGACTCCCTCAAGGCCGCCGGCGCCTCCGTCGAGGTCAAGTGACCCCAGTCACCCCGGTGACACCGTGAGGCCCCGCGAGGGGCCGAACAGCCGCAGGGCGGCCACCCGTACGGGTGGCCGCCCTGCGGTGTTCCGGTGGTCGTTCACCGGGTTGGCACCCGTTGTCTGCCGACCCGGGTATGGTGATCAGCGGTGGTCGCCGAGACGGCCGCTCGAACAGGGTTCTGAGGATCTCCCGGCAGTGAGGGCCTTGACGAACCGCACGCAGCGCGCAATTCTCAGGACGCGTCGTAAGCCGTTCCCGCCGAGAGGCATGGATCCCGGCGGATCCGGGAAAGACTTCCGACGGAAGCGCAGAACGTGATGTGGGGCCCGGTCCGAGGCCGGTCCCACCGAAGACGAGGGGGAGATGATTCGGTCTCCGAATCACTGCTCTGGACATCAGTGTGCCAAGTGGCTACACTGACCCTTTGCGCTGCCTGTTAGCTGTCGCCTGGCCCGTCACCAGGGACCAGCAATCGTCTGAGCACTAAGAATGCGGGGGCATCCTCCATTGGGAGGCCGCCGCACGGGCTCAGGGGGGACCGGTACGCGCGTAGTGAGTCCGAGCCCTCGGAAGGACCCCCTCTTGGCCGCCTCGCGCAACGCCTCGAACGCCCAATCGAACAACGGCGCAAGCACCGCTCCGCTGCGCATCTCTTTCGCGAAGATCAACGAGCCCCTTGAGGTTCCGAACCTTCTCGCCCTGCAAACCGAGAGCTTCGACTGGCTGCTCGGGAACGCGGCGTGGAAGGCTCGTGTCGAGGCGGCCCTGGAGAGTGGGCAGGACGTTCCCACCAAGTCCGGCCTGGAGGAGATCTTCGAGGAGATCTCCCCGATCGAGGACTTCTCCGGCTCCATGTCGCTGACGTTCCGCGACCACCGCTTCGAGCCCCCGAAGAACTCCATCGACGAGTGCAAGGAGCGCGACTTCACGTACGCCGCTCCGCTCTTCGTCACCGCTGAGTTCACCAACAACGAGACCGGCGAGATCAAGTCGCAGACGGTCTTCATGGGCGACTTCCCGCTCATGACCAACAAGGGCACCTTCTGCATCAACGGCACCGAGCGTGTCGTGGTCTCGCAGCTGGTCCGCTCCCCGGGCGTCTACTTCGACAGCTCCATCGACAAGACGTCCGACAAGGACATCTTCTCCGCCAAGGTCATCCCCTCCCGCGGTGCCTGGCTGGAGCTGGAGATCGACAAGCGCGACATGGTCGGCGTGCGCATCGACCGCAAGCGCAAGCAGTCGGTCACCGTACTGCTCAAGGCCCTGGGCTGGACCACCGAGCAGATCCTTGAGGAGTTCGGCGAGTACGAGTCCATGCGCGCCACCCTGGAGAAGGACCACACCCAGGGCCAGGACGACGCGCTGCTCGACATCTACCGCAAGCTGCGCCCGGGCGAGCCGCCGACGCGTGAGGCCGCGCAGACCCTGCTGGAGAACCTGTACTTCAACCCCAAGCGCTACGACCTCGCGAAGGTCGGACGTTACAAGGTCAACAAGAAGCTCGGCAGCGACGCGCCGCTGGACGCCGGTGTGCTCACCGTCGAGGACGTCATCGCGACCATCAAGTACCTGGTCAAGCTGCACGCCGGCGAGAGCGAGACCTCCGGTGACAACGGCGGGACCGTGGTCGTCGAGGTCGACGACATCGACCACTTCGGCAACCGCCGCCTGCGCAACGTCGGCGAGCTCATCCAGAACCAGGTGCGCACCGGCCTGGCCCGCATGGAGCGCGTCGTCCGCGAGCGGATGACCACCCAGGACGTCGAGGCGATCACGCCGCAGACCCTGATCAACATCCGGCCGGTCGTCGCCTCCATCAAGGAGTTCTTCGGCACCAGCCAGCTGTCCCAGTTCATGGACCAGACCAACCCGCTGTCCGGTCTGACCCACAAGCGCCGCCTGTCGGCGCTTGGCCCCGGCGGTCTCTCCCGTGAGCGGGCCGGCCTGGACGTCCGTGACGTGCACCCCTCGCACTACGGCCGCATGTGCCCCATCGAGACCCCCGAAGGCCCGAACATCGGCCTGATCGGCTCGCTGGCCTCCTACGGCCGGGTCAACGCGTTCGGCTTCATCGAGACGCCGTACCGGAAGGTCGTCGACGGCCGGGTCACCGAGCTCGTCCACTACCTGACCGCCGACGAGGAGGACCGCTTCCTCATCGCGCAGGCCAACGCCGGCCTCGACGAGAACGACTCGTTCACCGAGGGCCGTGTCCTGGTCCGCCGCCGCGGCGGCGAGGTCGACCTGGTGCCCGGCAGCGACGTGGACTACATGGACGTCTCCCCGCGCCAGATGGTGTCGGTCGCGACCGCCATGATCCCGTTCCTGGAGCACGACGACGCCAACCGCGCGCTCATGGGCTCCAACATGATGCGCCAGGCGGTGCCGCTGCTGAAGTCCGAGGCGCCGCTGGTCGGCACCGGCATCGAGTACCGCGCCGCGGTCGACGCCGGCGACGTGATCGTGGCCGAGAAGGACGGTGTGGTCCAGGAGGTCTCCGCCGACTACGTCACCGTCACCAACGACGACGGCACCTACACCACCTACCGGGTCGCCAAGTTCTCCCGGTCCAACCAGGGCACCTCCTTCAACCAGAAGGTCGTCGTCGACGAGGGCGCCCGCGTGGTGGCCGGCCAGGTGCTGGCCGACGGTCCCTCGACCCGAGAGGGCGAGATGGCCCTCGGCAAGAACCTGCTCGTGGCGTTCATGCCGTGGGAGGGCCACAACTACGAGGACGCGATCATCCTGTCGCAGCGCCTCGTGCAGGACGACGTCCTCTCCTCGATCCACATCGAGGAGCACGAGGTCGACGCCCGCGACACCAAGCTGGGCCCCGAGGAGATCACCCGGGACATCCCGAACGTCTCCGAGGAGGTGCTGGCCGACCTCGACGAACGGGGCATCATCCGCATCGGCGCCGAGGTCACCGCCGGCGACATCCTGGTCGGCAAGGTCACCCCCAAGGGTGAGACCGAGCTGACCCCCGAGGAGCGCCTGCTGCGCGCGATCTTCGGCGAGAAGGCCCGCGAGGTCCGCGACACCTCCCTGAAGGTGCCGCACGGCGAGACCGGCAAGGTCATCGGCGTGCGCCTCTTCGACCGCGAGGAGGGCGACGAACTGCCGCCCGGCGTCAACCAGCTGGTCCGGGTCTACGTCGCCCAGAAGCGCAAGATCACCGACGGTGACAAGCTCGCCGGCCGGCACGGCAACAAGGGCGTCATCTCGAAGATCCTGCCGGTCGAGGACATGCCGTTCCTGGAGGACGGCAGCCCGGTCGACATCATCCTCAACCCGCTGGGCGTGCCCTCGCGCATGAACCCCGGCCAGGTCCTGGAGATCCACCTGGGCTGGCTGGCCAAGCAGGGCTGGGACGTCTCCGGCATCGCCGACGAGTGGGCCGGCCGCCTGGAGGGCATCGGCGCCGGCCGGGTCGCGCCCGGCACCAACGTGGCCACCCCGGTCTTCGACGGTGCCCGCGAGGACGAGATCGCCGGCCTGTTCGAGGCGACCGTGCCCAACCGGGACGGCGACCGCATGGTCCAGCCCTCCGGCAAGGCCCGGATGTTCGACGGCCGCTCGGGCGAGCCGTTCCCGGAGCCGATCTCCGTCGGCTACATGTACATCCTCAAGCTGCACCACCTGGTGGACGACAAGCTGCACGCCCGCTCCACCGGCCCGTACTCCATGATCACCCAGCAGCCGCTGGGTGGTAAGGCACAGTTCGGTGGCCAGCGCTTCGGCGAGATGGAGGTCTGGGCGCTGGAGGCGTACGGCGCCGCCTACGCCCTCCAGGAGCTGCTGACCATCAAGTCCGACGACGTCCTCGGCCGCGTCAAGGTCTACGAGGCCATCGTCAAGGGCGAGAACATCCCCGAGCCCGGCATCCCCGAGTCCTTCAAGGTGCTCATCAAGGAGATGCAGTCGCTCTGCCTGAACGTGGAGGTGCTGTCCAGCGACGGCATGTCCATCGAGATGCGTGACACCGACGAGGACGTCTTCCGCGCGGCGGAGGAACTGGGTATCGACCTGTCCCGGCGCGAGCCGAGCAGCGTCGAAGAGGTCTGACGGGTTGCCGCCCGGCCTCCGCGTGAGGCCGGGCGGCGATCCCGGACCCGTTCAGACCATGATTGAGACACACCCCCGGTCGTCGTACTGACCGGGTAACCACGAAGGTGGGATTGACGAACAGTGCTCGACGTCAACTTCTTCGACGAGCTGCGGATCGGCCTGGCCACCGCGGACGACATCCGTCAGTGGTCGCACGGCGAGGTCAAGAAGCCCGAGACCATCAACTACCGCACCCTCAAGCCCGAGAAGGACGGACTCTTCTGCGAGAAGATCTTCGGCCCCACCCGGGACTGGGAGTGCTACTGCGGTAAGTACAAGCGCGTCCGCTTCAAGGGCATCATCTGCGAGCGCTGCGGTGTCGAGGTCACCCGCGCCAAGGTGCGCCGTGAGCGGATGGGCCACATCGAGCTGGCCGCGCCCGTCACCCACATCTGGTACTTCAAGGGTGTCCCCAGCCGTCTCGGGTACCTGCTCGACCTGGCGCCGAAGGACCTTGAGAAGGTCATCTACTTCGCCGCCTACATGATCACGTGGGTCGACGAGGAGCGCCGCACCCGCGACCTGCCCTCGCTGGAGGCCCAGGTCTCCGTCGAGCGCCAGCAGGTCGAGCAGCGCCGTGACGCCGACCTGGAGGGCCGCCAGAAGAAGCTGGAGGCCGACCTCGGCGAGCTGGAGGCCGAGGGCGCCAAGGCCGACGTGCGCCGCAAGGTGCGTGAGGGCGCCGAGCGCGAGATGAAGCAGCTGCGTGACCGCGCCCAGCGCGAGATCGACCGCCTCGACGAGGTGTGGAGCCGCTTCAAGTCCCTCAAGGTCCAGGACCTGGAGGGCGACGAGCTGCTCTACCGCGAGCTGCGCGACCGCTTCGGCACCTACTTCATGGGCGGCATGGGCGCCGCGGCGCTGCAGAAGCGCCTGGAGTCCTTCGACCTGGAGGAGGAGGCGGAGAAGCTCCGCGAGATCATCCGCACCGGCAAGGGCCAGAAGAAGACCCGTGCCCTCAAGCGGCTCAAGGTCGTCTCCGCGTTCCTGCAGACCCGCAACAGCCCCAACGGCATGGTGCTGGACTGCGTCCCGGTGATCCCGCCGGACCTGCGTCCGATGGTCCAGCTCGACGGTGGCCGCTTCGCCACCTCCGACCTGAACGACCTGTACCGCCGCGTGATCAACCGCAACAACCGCCTGAAGCGGCTTCTCGACCTCGGTGCCCCCGAGATCATCGTGAACAACGAGAAGCGCATGCTCCAGGAGGCCGTCGACGCGCTGTTCGACAACGGCCGCCGCGGCCGTCCGGTCACCGGCCCGGGCAACCGTCCGCTGAAGTCGCTGTCCGACATGCTCAAGGGCAAGCAGGGCCGCTTCCGTCAGAACCTGCTGGGCAAGCGCGTGGACTACTCCGCGCGTTCGGTGATCGTCGTCGGCCCGCAGCTCAAGCTGCACCAGTGCGGTCTGCCCAAGGCGATGGCGCTGGAGCTGTTCAAGCCGTTCGTGATGAAGCGCCTGGTGGACCTCAACCACGCGCAGAACATCAAGTCGGCCAAGCGCATGGTCGAGCGCGGCCGCACCGTGGTCTACGACGTCCTCGAAGAGGTCATCGCCGAACACCCGGTGCTGCTCAACCGCGCGCCGACCCTGCACCGCCTCGGTATCCAGGCGTTCGAGCCGCAGCTGGTCGAGGGCAAGGCCATCCAGATCCACCCGCTGGTCTGCACCGCGTTCAACGCGGACTTCGACGGCGACCAGATGGCCGTGCACCTGCCGCTGTCCGCGGAGGCGCAGGCCGAGGCCCGCATCCTGATGCTGTCCTCGAACAACATCCTCAAGCCCGCCGACGGCCGGCCGGTGACGATGCCGACGCAGGACATGGTCCTGGGTCTGTTCTTCCTCACCACCGACGCCGAGGAGCGTGAGGTGCGCGGCGAGGGCCGCGGGTTCGGTTCGGTCGCCGAGGCCATCATGGCCTTCGACGCCCGCGACCTCTCCCTCCAGGCCCAGGTGGACATCCGCTTCCCGGTCGGCACCATGCCGCCGCGCGGCTGGACCCCGCCGGCCACCGAGGACAGCGAGAAGACCTGGCAGCCCGGTGACCCCTTCCGGCTGCGGACCTCGCTGGGCCGCGCGCTCTTCAACGAGCTGCTGCCCGAGGACTACCCGTTCGTCGACTACTCGGTGGGCAAGAAGCAGCTCTCCGAGATCGTCAACGACCTGGCCGAGCGCTACCCGAAGGTGGTCGTCGCGGCCACGCTGGACAACCTGAAGGCGGCCGGTTTCCACTGGGCCACCCGGTCCGGCGTCACCGTGGCCATCTCCGACATCGTCGTGCCGGAGGCCAAGAAGGGCATCCTGGCCGGTTACGAGGCGCAGGACGAGAAGGTCCAGCGGCAGTACGAGCGCGGCCTGATCACCAAGGCGGAGCGCTCCACGGAGCTCATCGGCATCTGGACCCGGGCGACCAACGAGGTCTCCGACGCGATGAACGCCAACTTCCCGAAGACCAACCCGATCTTCATGATGGTCGACTCGGGTGCCCGAGGGAACATGATGCAGATGCGTCAGATCGCCGGTATGCGCGGTCTGGTGTCGAACGCCAAGAACGAGACGATCCCGCGTCCGATCAAGGCGTCCTTCCGCGAGGGCCTGACGGTGCTGGAGTACTTCATCTCCACCCACGGTGCCCGTAAGGGTCTGGCCGACACCGCGCTGCGTACCGCCGACTCGGGTTACCTGACCCGTCGTCTGGTGGACGTCTCGCAGGACGTCATCATCCGCGAGGAGGACTGCGGTACCGACCGCGGCCTGAAGCTGGCCATCGTCGAGCGCGCCTCGGACGGCACCGTGCGCAAGGCCACCGGGGTGGAGACCTCGGTGTACGCGCGCAGCCTCGCCGAGGACATCGTGGTGGACGGCAAGGTGCTGGCCACGGCCGGTACCGACCTCGGCGACGTGCTGATCGACCAGCTGGTCCTGCACGGTATCGAGACCGTCAAGACCCGCTCGATCCTCACCTGCGAGTCCGCCGTCGGCACCTGCGCCATGTGCTACGGCCGTTCGCTGGCCACCGGCAAGCTGGTGGACATCGGTGAGGCGGTCGGCATCATCGCCGCCCAGTCGATCGGTGAGCCCGGCACCCAGCTGACGATGCGTACCTTCCACACCGGTGGTGTGGCCGGCGACGACATCACCAAGGGTCTGCCGCGTGTCGTCGAGCTCTTCGAGGCCCGTACCCCCAAGGGTCTGGCCCCGATCAGCGAGGCGGCCGGCCGCATCCGCATCGAGGAGACCGAGAAGACCAAGAAGATCATCGTCACGCCGGACGACGGCAGTGACGAGATCCCCTACGGCGTCTCCAAGCGTCTCAGCCCCGAGGTCACCGAGGGCGACCACGTCGAGGTCGGGCAGAAGCTCATGCCCGGCACCGAGAACCCGCACGACGTGCTGCGCATCCTCGGCCAGCGCGCGGTGCAGATCCACCTGCTCGGCGAGGTCCAGAAGGTCTTCACCTCGCAGGGTGTGTCCATCCACGACAAGCACATCGAGATCATCATCCGGCAGATGCTGCGCCGCGTGACGATCATCGAGTCCGGCGACGCGGAACTGCTGCCGGGCGAGCTCGTCGAGCGCGGCCGGTTCGAGACCGAGAACCGCCGCGTGGTCGCCGAGGGCGGTCACCCCGCCTCCGGCCGTCCGCAGCTGATGGGTATCACCAAGGCGTCGCTGGCGACCGAGTCCTGGCTGTCGGCGGCCTCCTTCCAGGAGACCACCCGGGTGCTCACCGACGCGGCGATCCACGCCAAGTCGGACTCCCTGCTGGGCCTGAAGGAGAACGTCATCCTCGGCAAGCTCATCCCGGCCGGTACGGGTCTGGCCCGCTACCGCAACATCCGGGTGGAGCCCACCGAGGAGGCGAAGGCCGCGATGTACTCCGCCGTCGGCTACGACGACATGGACTACTCGCCCTTCGGCACCGGCTCCGGCCAGGCCGTCCCGCTGGAGGACTACGACTACGGGCCCTACAACGCCTGAGTCCCTCCCGCACACGTCCGTCAGGGCGGTCACTCCTTCCCGGGGTGGCCGCCCTGCGGCGTTCCCCGGACCCCTGGAGCCCGTGCGCCCCTCCGGACCCGGCCCGTGGTGCTCCCACTCGCCGGGGAGCCGTCAGGCGGCGCCCAGGCGGCTGGGTGGGGGTGTCGGGGCCGCAGGGCGTCGGGGCGGGGCGCGGGTGACGGCGCGGTTGCGCCGGCAGGGGGGTGGCCGATCCGGGGTTGCCGGTGTGATCGTGTGACCGCAGTGGTGGTCGCCGGTGGGGCCGGGAACCCTGGAGGGCGTTCCGGCGTCCATCTCATAGGAAAGGTGGGCCCGTGCGGGGGAGAGGCAGGCGCCGGTGGTGCATTACGGAGGCGGCGGCGAGCGGCGGGACATGCTGGCCGGGGACACCGACCGGGAACGGACCGTCGAGACACTGAAGGCGGCGTTCGCCGAGGGCCGGCTGACCCCGGCCGAGCACGAGGAACGCGTGGGCCGGACCTACGCGGCGCGCACCTACGGGGAGTTGGCGGCGCTGGTCTCCGACCTGCCGACCGGCCCCGCCCTGCCGCTGCCCTCGCCCACGTACCAGCCCTACCCGGTCTACCCGGGGCAGGGGCCCTATCCGGCGCCCTACGGGCCCGTGCAGCGGCGCAACAGTGGTCTGGCGATCGGCTCGCTGCTGACGGGCCTGCTGGGCCTGTTCCCGCTGGTGGTCCCCTCGGTCGCGGCGATCGCGCTGGGGCACGTCGCCCGTGCGCAGGCCCGGCGGGAGGGGCTGGATCCGGAGGGGAGCGCGACGGCCGGCCTGGTGCTGGGATACGTGATGCTCTGCTTCTGGATCCTGGTGACGATCGTGAGCGTCGGCGGCTGACGACGGCCCCGCGACGCCCCGCGTTCCCGTCCCTTCCCCGCCGCGACGCCTCCGGTTACCGTTGCGGCGGCGTGCCGTTGACCACGGTGTCCTACGCGTGTGCATTTGTTTTGACCGCAGCCGATGCGCTAGGTACGCTCTGACCTTGTGCCTGGGGTGTGCCCGGGTTCTTGTGCGTGCACTCGTCCGCACGGAACACCGAGATCATGACATCCGATACGTGAGCCGGGCCCGTTCCGCGGGTTCGTGCGATCTATCCGACACGCCCGACCGCGTGGGTCGGCGATTCCGTCGCCCTCCCGTGTGAGCGAAGCGAAGTCCCAGGTTAGTTTTACCGAGATCGGCACACAGAAACCGGAGAAGTAGTGCCTACGATCCAGCAGCTGGTCCGGAAGGGCCGGCAGGACAAGGTCGAGAAGAACAAGACGCCGGCACTGAAGGGCTCGCCCCAGCGTCGTGGCGTCTGCACGCGTGTGTACACGACCACCCCGAAGAAGCCGAACTCGGCCCTGCGTAAGGTCGCGCGTGTGCGTCTGACCAGCGGGATCGAGGTCACTGCTTACATCCCGGGTGAGGGCCACAACCTGCAGGAGCACTCCATCGTGCTCGTGCGCGGCGGCCGTGTGAAGGACCTGCCGGGTGTTCGTTACCGCATCATCCGCGGTTCCCTGGACACCCAGGGCGTCAAGAACCGCAAGCAGGCCCGCAGCCGCTACGGCGCCAAGAAGGAGAAGTAAGACATGCCTCGTAAGGGCCCTGCCCCGAAGCGGCCGGTCATCATTGACCCGGTCTACAGCTCTCCGCTTGTCACGTCGCTGGTCAACAAGGTGCTGCTGAACGGCAAGCGCTCCACCGCCGAGCGCATCGTGTACGGCGCCCTGGAGGGCCTGCGGGAGAAGACCGGCAACGACCCGGTCATCACCCTCAAGCGCGCTCTGGAGAACATCAAGCCGACCCTTGAGGTCAAGTCCCGCCGTGTCGGTGGCGCGACCTACCAGGTGCCGGTCGAGGTCCGCCCCGCCCGCGCGTCCACGCTGGCGCTGCGCTGGCTGGTCGGCTACTCCCGCGCCCGTCGCGAGAAGACCATGACCGAGCGCCTCATGAACGAGCTGCTCGACGCCTCGAACGGTCTTGGCGCCTCCGTCAAGCGCCGTGAGGACACTCACAAGATGGCCGAGTCCAACAAGGCCTTCGCGCACTACCGCTGGTAGTCGCTACCCCCATCGAGACCGAGAGAAGACTGAGCCTCATGGCCACCACTTCACTTGACCTGGCCAGGGTCCGCAACATCGGGATCATGGCCCACATCGACGCGGGCAAGACGACCACCACCGAGCGGATCCTGTTCTACACCGGTGTGAGCTACAAGATCGGTGAGGTCCACGACGGCGCTGCCACGATGGACTGGATGGAGCAGGAGCAGGAACGCGGCATCACCATCACGTCGGCCGCGACCACCTGCCACTGGCCGGTGGACGGCGTCGACCACACCATCAACATCATCGACACACCGGGCCACGTCGACTTCACCGTCGAGGTGGAGCGTTCGCTGCGTGTGCTCGATGGTGCCGTCACGGTGTTCGACGGTGTGGCCGGTGTGGAGCCGCAGTCCGAGACCGTCTGGCGTCAGGCGGACCGGTACAACGTGCCGCGCATCTGCTTCGTCAACAAGCTGGACCGCGTCGGCGCGGAGTTCCACCGCTGCGTCGACATGATCGTGGACCGCCTCGGTGCGGTTCCGCTGGTCATGCAGCTGCCCATCGGTGCCGAGGCGGACTTCCGCGGCGTCATCGACCTCGTCCGGATGAAGGCTCTGGTCTGGTCGGAAGAGGCCGCCAAGGGCGAGATGTACGACACCATCGACATCCCGGACACCCACGCCGAGGTCGCCGAGGAGTACCGCGGCAAGCTGCTGGAGACGGCGTCGGAGTCGGACGACGAGCTGATGGAGCTGTACCTGGAGGGCGTCGAGCCCACCCAGGAGCAGCTGATGGCCGGCATCCGCCGCGCCACCATCGCCTCCAAGCTGACCCCGGTCTTCTGTGGCACCGCGTTCAAGAACAAGGGCGTCCAGCCCCTGCTCGACGCGGTCGTCGCCTACCTCCCCTCCCCGACCGACGTCGAGGGCGTCACCGGCCACAAGGTCGGCGACGAGGAGACCGAGATCTTCCGCAAGGCCTCGGACGAGGAACCGTTCTCCGGCCTGGCGTTCAAGATCATGAGCGACCCGCACCTCGGTAAGCTCACCTTCATCCGGATCTACTCCGGTCGCATGGACTCCGGCACCGCGGTGCTGAACTCCGTGAAGGGCAAGAAGGAGCGCATCGGCAAGATCTACCGGATGCACGCGAACAAGCGTGAGGAGATCCCGAGCGTCGGTGCCGGCGACATCGTCGCCGTCATGGGCCTGAAGGACACCACCACCGGTGAGACCCTGTGCGACGCCTCCAAGCCGGTCATCCTGGAGTCGATGAACTTCCCGGCCCCGGTCATCCAGGTGGCCATCGAGCCGAAGTCCAAGGGTGACCAGGAGAAGCTCGGCATCGCGATCCAGCGACTGGCCGAGGAGGACCCCTCCTTCCAGGTGCACACCGACGAGGAGACCGGCCAGACGATCATCGCGGGCATGGGCGAACTGCACCTCGACGTGCTGGTCGACCGCATGAAGCGCGAGTTCCGCGTCGAGGCCAACGTCGGCAAGCCGCAGGTCGCGTACCGCGAGACGATCCGCAAGGCCGTCGAGCGCATCGACTACACGCACAAGAAGCAGACTGGTGGTTCCGGCCAGTTCGCGAAGGTGCAGATCGCCATCGAGCCGCTTGAGGGCGACGGGTACGAGTTCCAGAACAAGGTCACCGGTGGCCGCATCCCCCGGGAGTACATCCCCTCGGTGGACGCGGGCGCGCAGGAGGCCATGGAGTTCGGCGTGCTGGCCGGCTACCCCCTCACGGGTGTCAAGGTCATCCTGCTGGACGGCGCCTACCACGACGTCGACTCCTCCGAACTCGCCTTCAAGATCGCCGGTGCCATGGCGTTCAAGGAGGGTGCCCGCAAGGCCAGCCCGGCTCTGCTTGAGCCGATGATGGCTGTCGAGGTGACCACGCCCGAGGACTACATGGGCGATGTCATCGGCGACATCAACTCCCGCCGTGGCCAGATCCAGGCCATGGAGGAACGCAGCGGTGCCCGGGTCGTCAAGGCCCTCGTCCCGCTGTCGGAGATGTTCGGCTACGTCGGCGACCTGCGGAGCAAGACCTCCGGCCGGGCCAGCTACTCCATGCAGTTCGACTCCTACGCCGAGGTTCCCCGGAACGTCGCCGAGGAGATCATCGCGAAGGCCAAGGGCGAGTAGCTCCGGGTTCAGCAGAGCAGCACGCACGCCTTAAGCTTGACGCCAGGCGGTCCGGGAGGATCCGCCGCAGACCGTGAGGAAAGCGGCGGGTTCTCCCGGGAGCCGGCAACCAATCCACGGGTTGGATGCGCACGGCCCTTCGGGGTTCTCATCTACCCGGCAACGATTCCCTTGGCGCGATACGGACGTATGGCGCACAGAAATAGTTCACAGGAGGACCCCAGTGGCGAAGGCGAAGTTCGAGCGGACTAAGCCGCACGTCAACATCGGCACCATCGGTCACATCGACCACGGTAAGACCACTCTTACCGCGGCGATCACCAAGGTGCTGCACGACGCGTACCCGAACCTGAACGAGGCCTCGGCGTTCGACCAGATCGACAAGGCTCCCGAAGAGCGCCAGCGCGGTATCACCATCTCCATCGCGCACGTCGAGTACCAGACGGAGTCCCGTCACTACGCCCACGTCGACTGCCCCGGTCACGCGGACTACATCAAGAACATGATCACCGGTGCCGCGCAGATGGACGGCGCGATCCTCGTGGTCGCGGCGACCGACGGCCCGATGCCGCAGACCAAGGAGCACGTGCTCCTGGCCCGCCAGGTCGGCGTCCCCTACATCGTGGTGGCCCTGAACAAGGCCGACATGGTGGACGACGAGGAGATCCTGGAGCTCGTCGAGCTTGAGGTCCGCGAGCTGCTCTCGGACTACGAGTTCCCGGGCGACGACGTTCCGGTCGTCCAGGTCTCCGCGCTCAAGGCCCTTGAGGGCGACAAGGAGTGGGGCGAGAAGCTCCTCGGCCTCATGAAGGCCGTGGACGAGGCGATCCCCACCCCCGATCGCGACATCGACAAGCCGTTCCTGATGCCGATCGAGGACGTCTTCACGATCACCGGTCGTGGCACCGTCGTCACCGGCCGCATCGAGCGTGGTGTCCTCAAGGTCAACGAGACCGTCGACATCATCGGCATCAAGCAGGACAAGACCACCACCACGGTCACCGGCATCGAGATGTTCCGCAAGCTGCTCGACGAGGGCCAGGCGGGCGAGAACGTCGGTCTGCTCCTCCGCGGCATCAAGCGTGAGGACGTCGAGCGCGGCCAGGTCATCATCAAGCCGGGCTCGGTCACCCCGCACACGGAGTTCGAGGCGCAGGCGTACATCCTGTCGAAGGACGAGGGTGGCCGTCACACCCCCTTCTTCAACAACTACCGCCCGCAGTTCTACTTCCGTACCACCGACGTGACCGGCGTCGTGACCCTCCCCGAGGGCACCGAGATGGTCATGCCGGGCGACAACACCGCCATGACCGTCCAGCTGATCCAGCCGGTCGCCATGGAGGAGGGCCTCAAGTTCGCCATCCGTGAGGGTGGCCGGACCGTCGGCGCCGGCCAGGTCACCAAGATCACCAAGTGACCTGTCGCTGACGCTGGTTCAGCCCAGTACGACGCGGGACCCCCGCACACCTTCGGGTGTGCGGGGGTCCCGCGCGTTGGGGGCGTGGTGCGGCGTGTGTCGAGCGGGGGTGTGCCGTGCGGGCCCGGGGTGGGGGCGGCGCGTTGTGCGGGGGCGTCGCGTGGGCCCTCTCGCGGTCTCGGGGGTGGGTGGTGCCCGGTCGGGTTGTCAGGTGATGAGACCGGCGACGACGCAGAGGACGCCGGTGCCGCCGCCGATCCAGGCGAGGTGGCCGGCGATGCGGATGTTGAGTGGTGCGTGGCGGCCGGTGAGCGGCGGGGCCGTCTCCCCGAACAGGCTGGGCGCCCCGCACAGGAACGCCAGGCCGAGGAAGCCCACGCTGACCAGGCCGACGAGCCCGACGTCCCGCGCGGTCAGTTCCAGATCCCCGTCCGGCATCCGCTGGACCGCCACCGTGCGGCCGGCCGGCACGGAACCGTTCGGCAGCGTGGCGGGAGTCCAGCCCGTCCGGCCGGCGAGCCGGACCTCGCCGGTGCACTCCTCGGTCCGTTTCGGCGTCCGGCCTACGCCGTGGTCGTACGCCGTGGTGGCCGCGCGGCATTCCACCGAGCGGAACTGTCCCGAGGTGCCGATGAATCCCGCCGTGCCGAGCAGCACGTACCCGGCGGCGATCAGCACCCCCGTCAGCCCGGCCGTCACGGCGGACATCACGACGCGGTGCGTCCGGCGGTACCGCACGGTGCACCGCGTCCCACCGGGCGACGGCGTCCGCGGCGCCGTCTCCCGTGTGGCGGGGCGCGGTGGGTCCGCCTGGTGTTCCAGAACTGCGTTGTCCATGGTCTCCCTCAACGTGCCGTCTCCCCAACGGCGATCGCGTACGGGGGAGCGTAGGGGATGGCCTGGAGGACGAAGTCATCGGGCGAGGAGTTCAGGGCGAGGTTTTCGGGGCGTGGGGGTGAGGGGCGTGGGGGTGAGGGGTGTTCGGGGTGAGCGGGCGGGGGGTGCCGTGGTGCGGGACGTGGGGCGCGGGTGTGGGGTTGGTGCCGGTGTGAGGTGGGTTCCGGGGGTGTCGGGAGTGTCGGTGGGCGTTGATCGGACGTTCAGGTTGGCGGGCGGCCCGTGGGCGTCAGGCGGATGATGACGGCGGCGGTGACCAGGGCGGCGCAGGCGTGCACGGGGGTGGCCCAGCGGGTGCGGTCGCGCCGGGTCAGGGCGAACGCCGCCGATGCGAGGACGAGGGCGAGGGCGGTCAGCAGGTACGCGAGGTGGACCGCCGGTTCGGCCGGCCGCCTCCGGCGAACAGGGGCGCCGCATCGGTCACCGCCCGCAACCCACTCACGACACCCAGCGTGGCCAGGCCCGCCGCGACACCGGCGGAACGTCCCGGGCGCACGATCACCACCCCGGTCCCGACGGCTGCCCGGACGAGCGCGTACACCGTGACGGCGGCGGACAGCGCGTCGTTCTTGACGTGACCGCCGCACGGCGCGAGCGGCGCGCGGCCGCGTACCCGCCACGTCGGGACACCGGTCACCGCCAGCAGCAGCGGACTGAGCCCGAACGCCGCCCACACCACCCGCCACCAGACGCAGACCATCCCGCCGAGGTGCCCGGGCTCCAGCGCCTCGTCGTACAGCCGGTCAGCAAGCGGAGCGGGCCCGTCGGCGGCTACCTCGACGTGCCCGGTTTCGTGCGCGTCGACGTACACCGCGGCGTCGCCGGGGCAGAGGCGGTGCGCGTACGGTTCCCAGGAACGCGCCACCGACAGCGTGTTGTACGCGGCGCCGTCGGCCGGCGGTCCCACGAGCGTGACCTCCCCCGGCGCCCGGGCGGGCGCCTCGGCCGACGCCTCGGCCGGCGTCACCGTCCGCGCCCCGGGCCCGGCGTGCCGCGCGGTGAACGTGTACTGGTCCTGCGCCGGCGCACCGCCCCCGGTCACCGCCGGCCAGGCGTTCTCGACGCCAGGGAAAGCGAACGCGGCACCGGTCAGCTCCCGCGTCAGCAGGAACGGCACCGCCACCGCGCCCACCACCCGGTGCAGGTCGTAGTCCCGGGCGAACCTCCCCCGCCGCATCCGCACCCGGAATCCCCGCGCCATCCGCCGCACCCCCGGCCACCACGTCACCAGCCCCGAGAACGACAGCCACACCATCAGTAATCCCATGCCCCCAGCCCCAGGGCACTCCACGTGATCCCCTTCAGGAACGACATCCCCAGCGCCGGCACCGGCTTCCCCGGTACCGCGGGATACCCCCGGCAGCCCTCGCAACTCAGCCCGCACTCGTGGAAGTCGGCCAGCAGCCCGAACGTCCCCCGTTGCGGTGCGCGAGCCCGGTGACCTCGCCCGCGCCGGGATCGACGCCGTACATGGCGTTGTAGTCCGCGTCGCCGACCTCGAACACCCCGTGGTCCCGGTCGACCCACGCCGCCGCGAACCCCCGGATGCGCCTCCCGCACGATCCGCGCCGCCGTGGCCGCGTCCACCGGATGCGCCGACGCCGTGTGCCGGGAGAACGGCCCGTGCGTGGTCCGGAAGTGCTCCGGCTCGTACAGCAGCGCCGCCCCGAACGTGGTCACCGCCACCAGCGACAGGCCCAGGACCAGCGACATCCACCGGTGCGTCAGCACGAGGACCCGCCTTCGGGTCCGGATCCTCCGCCGAGCGGTCCGTGCCGTGCCACAGGGGCCGGGGGCCGGGGGCCGGGGCGTGCGGGGCGGGGGCGCCGGGTGCGGGGGCGGGTGGTGTCGGGGTGCGGGCCGCCGGATCGCCGGGTGCGGGCCGCCGGATCGCCGGGCGCCGGGTGCCGGGGTGCCGGGTGCCGGGGCGCCGGGGCGCCTGGGTGCGGGCGGGTGCGGGCGGTTCTGTCGCTGGGTGCGGGGGCGGCCCCCGGTGCCGGTCACGCCAACCCCTGATCGGTGCGGCGGGCGCGGCGGCGCCGGACGGCGTCCGGCCCCTGCCGCCCGCAAAGTCAGGTGAGGCCAACCTAAGCAATGCGGCGGCTCCATGCCGCGTTCCACCGTGAAGGTCGACGCCCGTCCGGCATCCACCGCCAAGGACCTGCCGTCCCCGAACATGGCGAGGGCCCGTCCCCGTACCCGATCGGTACGTTGACGGGCCCTCGCCGGGCCGGCTGCGCCGGTCAGAGGCGTTCGATCACGTAGTCCACGCACGCCGTCAGAGCCTCGACGTCCGACGGCTCCACGGCCGGGAACATCGCCACACGCAACTGGTTGCGCCCGAGCTTCCGGTAGGGCTCCGTGTCCACGACGCCGTTCGCCCGCAGCACCTTGGCGATCGCGGCGGCGTCGACCCCGTCCGTGAAGTCGATCGTGCCGACCACCTGCGAACGCTTCGCCGGGTCGTGCACGAACGGCGTCGCGTACTCCGACGCCGTCGCCCACGAGTACAGCCGCGACGAGGAGTCGGCGGTGCGCTTGACCGCCCACTCCAGACCGCCCTGGCCGTTGATCCACTTCAGCTGCTCGTTGAGCAGGAACAGCGTGGACAGCGCCGGGGTGTTGTACGTCTGGTTCTTCCGCGAGTTGTCGATCGCGGTCGGCAGGTCGAAGAACGCCGGGACGTGCCGGCCCGACCCCGCGATCTCCTCCGCCCGGGCCAGCGCCGCCGGCGAGAACACCGCCAGCCACAGCCCGCCCTCCGCCGCGAACGACTTCTGCGGCGCGAAGTAATACACGTCCGTCTGCGCGATGTCCACCGGCAGCCCGCCCGCACCTGAGGTCGCGTCCACCAGAACGAGCGACCCCTCGTCCGCGCCCTTGACACGCTGCAGGGTCATCGCGACGCCGGTCGACGTCTCGTTGTGGGTGAGCCCGTACGTGTCCACCCCCGCCTCCGCCTCCGCCAGCGGGTGCGTGCCCGGCTCCGCCGAGACCACCGTCGGCTCCGCCAGCCACGGCGCGTCCTTCGCCGCCTTCGCGAACTTCGATGAGAACTCACCGAACGTCAGGTGCTGCGACTTCGAGCGGATCAGCCCGTGCGTCGCGACGTCCCAGAACGCCGTCGACCCACCGTTGCCCAGGACCACCTCGTAGCCCTCCGGCAGCCCGAACAGCGCGGAGACGCCGTCGCGGACCTCGCCCACCAGGTTCTTCACCGGCGCCTGGCGGTGGGAGGTGCCCAGCAGCGACGTACCGGTGGCGGCCAGGGCGTCGAGCGCCTCCGTCCGCACCTTGGACGGACCCGATCCGAATCGTCCGTCGGCGGGCTTGATGTCTGCGGGAATCTGGATGTCGGCCACGGTCGGAAGCCTAGTGCCATCCGGCCACATTTCAGGGTGCGGTCCATCCGGTGAGATATGACGGCACGGGGCGAATCGGACGGGGAACGAGGGGTGGCCTCGGCTGCCCGCGAGCCGGACGGGGCGTGGGGCCCCGGGGCGCGGGTCGCCGCGGGGCGCGGTCGGCCAGGGCGGGGCGCCGGGGATGGGGGCATCCGGGCGCGGGGTGCGGGCTGCGGATCGGAGGGTGTCGGGGCGTGGGGGCGCCGGGCCGGGGCGGGGTGGTGCGGGCGGCACCGGTGGGCGTGGTGGGCGCCGCTCGGGGTGGGCGCCCGCGTGCGCCGCCCGGGTGGCCCGGTGGGCTCGCGTCGACTGTGCCCGGCTCGCGGGGGCAGGCTGGAGGGATGGATCCGGTGACTGAGGAACTCGAACGGGACCTGGCCTCCGTCGTCCGCGGCGAGGTGGCCGCCGACCCGGGCAGCCGGGCGCTGATGACCATGGACGCCTCGAACTATCGGCGCGTTCCGCTCTGTGTCGTCGCCCCCTACGACGCCGACGACGTCGCGGCCGCCCTGGAGACCGCCCGCCGGCACGGCGTGCCCGTGGTGCCCCGCGGCGCCGGCACCTCCATCGCCGGCAACGCCACCGGCCTCGGCGTCGTCCTGGACTTCACCCGGCACATGAACCGGATCGTCTCCCTCGACCCCGGCAGCCGCACCGCCGTCGTCCAGCCCGGCCTCGTCCTCGACCGCCTGCGTGACGCGGCCGCTCCGCACGGGCTGACCTTCGGCCCCGACCCCTCCACCCACAGCCGCTGCACCCTCGGCGGCATGATCGGCAACAACGCCTGCGGCTCCCACTCCGTCGCCTGGGGCACCACCGCCGACAACGTCCACACCCTCGACGTCGTCACCCGCTCCGGCGACCGCTTCCGGGCGGCCCGCGGCCTGGACGGCCTGCCCGCCCGGCTCCGTGACGGGATCACCGCCCTCACCGCCGACCACCTCGCCCTTCTGCGCACCGGCTTCCCCGACCTGCCGCGCCGCATCTCCGGTTACGCCCTCGACGCCCTGCTGCCCGAACACCACACCGACGTCGCCCGGGCACTCACCGGCAGCGAAGGCACCCTGGCCGTCGTCACCGGAGCCACCGTCCGCCTCGTCGAGGCCCCCACCGTGCGTGCCCTGGCCGTCCTGGGCTACGCCGACGAGTCCGGCGCCGCGGAGGCCGCCTGCACCCTGCTGCCCTTCGGTCCGCTCACCGTCGAAGGCATGGCCGCCGACCTGGCCGGACGTGCCGCCTCCACCCTGCCGCGCGGCACCGCCTGGCTCTTCGTCGAGGTCGGCGGTGCCGACGCCGCCGAGGCCGGGGCCGCCGCCGCCCGGATCCGCCGGCACGCCGAATCCGCCACGGGCGCCACCGGCACCGCCGTCGTCACCGACCCCGCCGGCCAGCGCGTGCTGTGGCGGCTGCGCGAGGACGCCTCCGGCACCGCCACCCGCATGCCCGACGGCAGCGAGGCGTGGCCCGGCTGGGAGGACTGCGCCGTGCCACCGGCCCGGCTCGGCGACTATCTGAGGGCCTTCCGCGGCCTGCTCACCGAACACGGCCTGCGCGGCCAGCCCTACGGGCACTTCGGTGACGGCTGCATCCACGTGCGCATCGACTTCGACCTCGACACCGCCCCCGGCACGGCACGCTTCCGCGGTTTCTCCGAGGACCTGGCCGCCCTCGTGGTCGCCCACGGCGGTTCGCTCTCCGGCGAGCACGGCGACGGTCTGGCCCGCTCCGAACTGCTGTCCACGATGTACGGCAGCCGCATGACCGCGCTGTTCGACGCCTTCAAGGACCTCTGGGACCCCGACGGCGCCCTCAACCCCGGCGTCATCGCCCGCCCCGCGCCGCTCGACGCGGACCTCCGCTTCACCCCGCTGCCCTCGCGCCCGGTGGACGTCACCTTCGGCTACCCGCACGACGGTGGTGACTTCCGCGCCGCCGTCCGCCGCTGCGTCGGTGTCGCCAAGTGCCGCACCACGGAACCCTCGGCGGGCGGTGGAGTCATGTGCCCGTCGTTCCGCGCCACCGGCGACGAGAAGCACTCCACCCGTGGCCGCGCCCGCCTGCTGCACGAGATGCTCGCCGGCGACCTCGTCACAGGAGGCTGGCGTTCCCCCGAGGTCCGTGACGCCCTCGACCTGTGCCTGTCCTGCAAGGGATGCCGCACGGACTGCCCGGTCGGCGTCGACATGGCCACCTACAAGGCCGAGTTCCTCCACCACCACTACGCCGGCCGTCTGCGCCCCGCCGCGCACTACACGATGGGCATGCTCCCCGCCTCGCTGCGCGCCGCCGCCGCCCTGCGCCTGCCAGGGGTGGTCAACGCCCTCACCTCGCTGCCTCCGCTGGCCTCCGCAGCCAAACGCCTCGGTGGTCTCGCTCCCGAACGCGCCCTGCCCTCGCTCGCTCCCGAGCCCTTCACCCGGTGGTGGCGCCGGCGCGGCGGCCCCCGAGGCACCGGCCGGACCGTCGTGCTGTGGCCGGACACCTTCACCACCTACCTGCGTCCGCAGGCGGGGCGGGCCGCCGTCCGCGTACTGGAGGACGCGGGACTGCGCGTCGTCGTGCCGCCCGGCCCGGTCTGCTGCGGCCTCACCTACGTCTCCACCGGGCAACTCGACCGTGCCCGCCGCGTCATGAACCGCACCCTGCGCATCATGCGTACCGCCATCGACGCCGGCACCCCCGTGGTCGGCCTCGAACCCAGCTGCACCGCCGCCCTGCGCACCGACCTGCCCGAACTCCTCGGCACCCGGGCCGCCGACGGCCTCGCCGGTTCGGTGCGCACCTTCGCCCAGGCCCTGGAGGAGTACGCCCCCGACTGGACGCCCCCGCGCCTGGACCGTCCCGTCACCGGCCAGACGCACTGCCACCAGCACGCCGTACTCGGCGACGAGGCGGAACAGCGCCTGCGGGACGCCGCCGGGCTCACCGGGACACTCGTCGGCGGCTGCTGCGGCCTGGCCGGCAACTTCGGCTTCGAGCCCGGCCACCACGAGGTCTCGACGGCCTGCGCCGAGGAGCAACTCCTGCCCGCCGTGCGTTCCGCCGCACCGGGCACGGCCGTCCTCGCAGACGGTTACTCCTGCCACACCCAGCTCGCCCAGCTCGCCGGCGCCGACGCGGTCCACCTGGCCGAACTCCTCGCCGGCGGCCTGGCTTCCACCGCCCCGGCCACGGGCCCGGAACCCGACCCCGCTTGACCCGGCGGCTCCGGCCCGGCAGTACCGGTCCCGGATCCCACCGTCGTCACCCGTGTGCGGCGCCCCGGGCACCTGCGGGATCCGGGCCGGCCGGTACGGGCGGGGAGGCGGGGCCGGTGGCTTCCGCGGCCTCGCGGATCCGGTCGGCCTGAGGGCGGGAGCGGGGGCGCTGGAGGACCTGGGCTCTCCGCACGGCCGGAGCGATGTGGGGCGTTGCCGGTGGAGGGGGCACAGGGACACGGTGAGACCGGACCGGTGGCGGCCCCGGACGATGGCGTCGGACGCTCGGATCAGCGCCCGTCGCAGAAAGTGGAGACCCGCGTTGGTCCGCCGTGCTGCGGTGATCACGTCAACTCCTCGGTCAGAGGTGGATGTTGTAGTGGTCGGTCAGGGTGCGTCGGTGGCCGGCCGACGCTCCCGGGGACCGCGTTGGCCCTGACTCGTGCGGTGCTCGGAGCGCCTGTTCCGCAGGTGGCAGGGCGGTGATTCATTCCTCCAGCCACTCGCCCCCGAGCCGATCGCGCAGGGCGTCGAGGAGTTCGGAGGAGCGGACCCGTGCGATGAGCCCGCTTCCCTCGAACGAAAGGACCAGGGCGTCCTTGCCCGCGTACCAGCGCCGCCCGGGAGCACCTGGGAACTCCAGGGCCCTGAACTCGCGTTCCAGGATTTCCTCGACCCCGTCGGCCGGGGACCAGCAGAAGTCCGTGACATCACTGCCGGCGTGCAGCGGCTCGGTCAGCACGATCTCGGTGAAGGTCGCCGAGACCGAGCCCAGCCAGGGTTCCCACCGCTCCGCCGCCTTGTCGGCGAGGTCGGAGCGGATCCCGACCGGCGGGTCGTCCTGGCCGAGCCGGTCGGCGGATATGCCCCAGCAACACGCCCCCTGGTTCTCGACGCGGAAGACCAGGGCGCCGTCCCGCAGATGGAGATCCCCTGGTGACAGCAGCGTGTCCTGGTTGCTCGTCAGGTCCTTCCGCCGGCCGAGCACCCGGTATCCCTCCCGGAACGCGGCCGGGAGCGTGACGCCCGTCCGGCGTTCTGCCGCGTCCAGTTCGGCGTCCGCGAAGCCGTCACCGTCGGTCAGCGGCCCGTTCCAGAAGCCCGCGATCCCTCGTGCGTAGTCCCAGGTGGCCGGGCCCCCGCGCAGAGCGGTGCCCAGGTTCTTCGTGAAGTCGAATCCGTCCATGTGCAGAGAGTAACCTCGGCCACCGACAATCGGGCAAGCCTGTGGATAACTGCGGAATTGCGGATGAAGGTTGCGCTCCCGGATCGTCTGCGCCGGTGTTCCCGGCGGGGAGACGAGCCCTCAACTTCCCATCGGACAGGCGTATTTGAAGGCCGCCCATCGGTGGCGGCACGTCGTTCGACCCGGTCGCTCATCCGCCTCTGGTCAGGTCCGCGACAACCGCCGGGAGCGTGGCCCCCGGCGGGCCCGCTCTGCCGCTCTCGCCAGGAGGGAACGTTTCGCCAGAGCCTCGGAACTCCCGGAGTCACGGAATTGCGGAGGACGCAGCCAGGAGCCGACCCCGAAGGTGCCACCGCCGACGGTCCCGCCGCCCGGTCCGGCGGGGCCGAGCCCGATCACCTGGTGCGATCGGGCTCAACACCGCCGTGCCAAGGCTTTGGTCCCTCCCGATGGCAGCTGGATTCCGCTCTCCGCGAACCCTCGCCCGTCGCCGGGGTCCGCGGCCCTTCCGCACGCATCGCCCACGACCACGCGGGCCTGTCCCAGCGGTGGCCGGTCCCGTGGCGCACCGGGACCGGAGCAGCGCCTGAAGGCCGTCGGAGGTCCTTTCAGCCCTGGGTCTCGCCGTTCCCCTGGATGTCGTGCGGGGCGCGGGGACCGGGGCCGACGTAGCGGGCGGAGGGGCGGATGAGGCGGCCGGTGCGCTTCTGTTCCAGGATGTGCGCGGACCAGCCGGCGGTGCGCGCACAGGTGAACATCGAGGTGAACATGTTCGCCGGCACCTCGGCGAAGTCCAGCATGATGGCCGCCCAGAACTCCACGTTGGTGGCGAGCACCCGGTCCGGGCGGCGGTTGTGCAGTTCCTCCAGCGCGGCCTTCTCCAGCGCCTCGGCGACCTCGAAGCGCGGAGCGCGCAGTTCCTTCGCGGTGCGCCGCAGTACGCGTGCGCGTGGGTCCTCGGCACGGTAGACGCGGTGGCCGAACCCCATCAGGCGTTCACCGTCGTCGAGAGCGCGGCGCACGAACGCGGCGGCGTCGCCGGTGCGCTCCACCTCCTCGATCATGCCGAGCACCCGGGAGGGCGCACCGCCGTGGAGGGGGCCGGACATGGCGCCGACCGCCCCGGACAGTGCGGCGGCCACGTCTGCGCCGGTGGAGGCGATGACGCGGGCGGCGAACGTGGAGGAATTCATGCCGTGTTCGGCGGCGGACGTCCAGTAGGCGTCGACGGCACGAACGTGCGCGGGGTCGGGTTCGCCGCGCCACCGGATCATGAAGCGTTCGACAACGGTCTCCGCCTTGTCGATCTCACGCTGCGGCACCATGGGGAGGGACTGCCCCCGGGCGGACTGCGCGACGTAACTGAGCGCCATGACGGCCGCGCGCGCGAGGTCGTCCCGGGCCTGTGCGGCATCGATGTCGAGCAGCGGTTTCAGGCCCCAGGCCGGCGCCAGCATGGCGAGTGCCGACTGCACGTCGACGCGGATGTCCCCGGAGTGCACGGGGATCGGGAACGGTTCGGCGGGCGGCAGGCCCGGGTCGAAACTGCCGTCGACCAGGAGCCCCCAGACGTTGCCGAAGGACACCTGCCCGACGAGGTCTTCGATGTCGATGCCCCGGTAGCGCAGCGAGCCGCCCTCGCGGTCGGGCTCGGCGATCTCCGTTTCGAATGCGACGACACCTTCGAGTCCGGGGACGAAGTCGGTCATCGGGCGGCTCCTCAGGTCGTGGATCGCGCTGGTGTGCCACATCCGGTGCCGTTCCGCGCCGTCGGCCGGCCGCGCCGTCCCGCACGGAAGGGCCCGGCGCCGCCTGCCCCGCGCGGGAACCGCGGTGCGGAACGGCCGGATGCCGCGGGTGGCGTCATCGCCTTCAGCACGATATCCGCCGGTAGGGCGGTCGCACAGGGGCCGCCCGGAACACGGCGGTACACGTACGTCACATCGGTGCGCCGTTACTGCGTGCGGGGCCATCAACCGGTGGACGGAGTATTGCGGTCGCCCGGCGTCCCGCGCGGCGGTGGGGCAGGATGAATGGATGTCCTTCACCGATCTGGCGGCCATGCGGGCCCGCTACCGGGCGGGCGGTCTCAGCGAGGCCGACCTGCCGTCGGACCCCTGCCAGCACTTCGCCGTGTGGCTGACCGACGCCATCGGTTCCGGCCTGCCCGAACCCAACGCCATGGTCGTCTCCACGGCCGGCGCCGACGGCCGTCCGAGTTCGCGCACGGTGTTGCTGAAGGGGTACGACGCGCGCGGTTTCGTGTTCTATACGAACTACGAGTCCCGTAAGGGGAGCGATCTCGTGGCGAACCCCTACGCGTCGCTGCTGTTCCCCTGGCACCCGCTCGCCCGGCAGGTGATCGTCTCCGGGCGTGCCGTCCGGGTGGGCCGGGACGAGACCGCCGCCTACTTCCGCACCCGTCCGCACGGCTCCCAGCTGGGTGCCTGGGCGAGTGAGCAGTCCCGCCCGGTGGCCTCACGCGCGGAGCTGGAACGCCGCTTCGAGGAGTTGTCGGAACGTTATCCGGAGAACGAGGACGTACCGGCGCCGCCGTTCTGGGGCGGTTTCCGTGTCGTGCCCGACCGCATCGAGTTCTGGCAGGGGCGCGACAACCGCCTGCATGATCGCCTGGTCTACGAACGTCCTTCGGCGGCCTCCGAATGGCGGATCGTCCGCCTGTGCCCCTGAGGGCCACCCGGCACGTCGTCCAGCCGCACGGCGGTGAAATCAGCGTCCATGGTGACGGACCAACGGCCTGCGTATGGTGACCGAAATTCGATCGGGTGCTTGTCCTCTCGCTGAACGCCGATGACCTCAGCGTGACGTGGCCCGCCCGTACGACGCCCGAAACTGGCGGCGGTGGCCGTCCAGGACATCGCGCCGCAGCAACGATCCGAACCCTGCCGTGTGCGGGCGCCCGAGCCCCGTCACCGTGCCGCCGCCCCAAGCCGTCTCGCCACGGGGCGACAGACCACCGCGCAGCGCCGCTCGCGACCACTCCTCCCAGGCGATCGCGGGTCCGGCGAAGTGCAGAGCGAGAAACCTCTCCATGGCGAGGTACAGCGGCAGGAAACGCACCGTCCGCGCCTTCTCCCGGCGGGCCATCCGGCGGTTAGGACGATGCGTGCGCTCACCGGCGCGTTCTCCTCCGGCGTCAGCGACGTGCCGTACGCGGCCGTCTCCTCGGCGTCGCCGTTCCAGTCGGCGACGAAGGCGTGCGGGAGGTACGAGCAGTAGGTCCGCCCGCCGCCGAGGTCGGCACCCGGGGCCCCACCGCGCGCCGGTGCAGCCGCACCCAGGGACCGGTTCGGCGCGCAGCAGCGGCACCAGACGCACCCCGCCCCACACCTGCGACGGCCCGGCGGTCGGACCACCCAGGTCCAGCGCCGTCATCGTTCCTCCCCGTCGTCCGTCAGGAACCGTTCCACCCGCATGTCCAGGTACGCACGCAGCCGGGCGGGATCCGTGCGGCCCTCGGCGAAACGCGCCAGTTCCACGAGGGCCGGAGAACGTCCTCCGTGTCCCGGATGCCGGCCGTCGGCACGCCGGGGGCGGTTTCCGCACCTCGAACCGTTCCGCGTCGTACACCGGGTTGAGGTGCGTGACGGCCGTGCGCCCCTGCGGGTCGAGCCGGGCACGCCAGACCCGCAGCACCTCGCCCGCCAAGCCCGGCGGGGCGTTGTCCCAGCCGTCGGAGACGATCACGAGCCGCTGCGGCCCGCTCTCCAGCGCGTCCAGCACGCGGTGGCCCAGCGGCGTCGGACCGTAGGGGCGCACCAGCAGTGCGTCGTGCCGTACGGACGTCCACACAGCCGTGTAGTGGCTCGCCAGCGCATCCAGTAGCCAGTGGCAGGCCAGTGCCACCGCGAGCGGTCTGCGGCGCTTCTCGGCCGATCCCGAGGCGGAGTGGCTGTCGTCGAGGACGGCCGCGACCCGGCCCCAGGTACCCACGTCGTGCCCGGCGACCCGGTGTGCCGCCACACGGAACGCCGACGTCAGCTCGGACCGGCGCGCGACGCGTTCGTCCAGGCTCAGGGCGAGCACGTAGCCGGCCAGCTGGGTCAGCGGCATGCGCGCGAGGTCCGTCACCACCGTTGACGTGCCCGCCGCCCCGGGCGCTCCCCTGCGCCCGCAGCCGCTCAAGCCGCGTCATGTGCGGCTCGATCCGCTTCAGGAACCTTGCGCGCGGAATACCGTGCCGTGTGGCGAGGCCCGCAGCCACCGTGTAAGGCAGTTCGTAGACCGCCCGCTGGTCGTAGTGCGCCCGGCGCCAGGCGTCCAGCAAGGGGGCGTCGAACCGGCGGGACGTTGCGCGGGGCGAACAGGAACCTGCCCAGCTCCGGCCCGGCAGGCTCCAGGTGGCCGTGCCGCAGGGCGGAGCGGACGCCCGCCCGGTACTTGACGGCGTCAAACACGGCAGCTGTAGTTCTGGTCATGGCTGGTCCTGAAGAGCGTGTCGGCGCTGGTGGCAGGCTCGTGCGATGGCTTGATGGTGGCGGCGCCAGGCCATCCAGTGCAGGGTGTGTTCCGCGTTCCGGACTGGTGGTGTGAGGACGAACGCCCGCAGGATTCGGACGAGTTCGGGGCAGGTCAACGGGACGAGGCGGGCCGGTCGGGCAGGGCCTGTCGTGGTCGTGGCGGCGGTGGTCAGGGCGAGGACGGCGGATGCGACAAGGCAGAACAGCGACCAGCGCATCCAGGAGTTCCAGCAGGTCACCTGCCCTTCGTCCAGGCCGGTGAAGGTCTTGCCGAGTTGGAAGGTCTCCTCGATCCGCCACCGTCGGCAGATCACTTCCACCAGCTGGGCGAGGGTGACAGGTGCGGGCGACCAGCAGCGGAAGAAGGAGATCTCGCCGGTGTACCGGTGCCGGCGGGCGACCAGGACGCTGGTGCCGTCGTCTTCGTGTCCGTCGGGGGTGTCGTCCGCATGGACATCGAGCCAGGCCCAGTCGTACTCGCGGGTGCCCTTCGTTCCGTGTCCGGTGCGCATGCGCATCCACTGGTGCGGCAGCACCTTGTTGATCATCTGGCGGGCTTTCCACTGGCAGCCCGCTCCGTCGGTGACGGGGTATGTGTGGGACACGCCGACCGCGTAGCCGAGCCCGAGCTCCCGCAGATCCCTGCGCAGTTCGCGGCCGGAGTACACCTCGTCGCCGGCGAACCAGCGCGCCCGGACACCCAGTTCAAGCGCGCCTGCGACCATGGCGGCGGTCTGCTGCAGCTTGGTGGCGAACATGATCTCCTCCGGGATCCCGGCCACCTCGCGGCGTTCCTCGTCCGCGGCCCAGTCCTTCGGCAGGTAAAGGGCCCGGTCGATCACCACCCGCACCGACGCGGTGACCACCGCCAGGTGCACGGCGACCTGGCACAACCCGACTCCCTTGATCGCTCCGGAGTACTGGCGGCCGGCTCCGACGCAGCCGGTCGAGGACTTCGCGTCCCCGGTCTCGTCCGCGACCAGTACTACGTCCTGACCTTCGAGTTCGCGCACGATCAGGCGGGCGATCTCCTCCCGGGCCCGGTCGTGGTCGAACCTCGCGCGTGACAGCAGGTGCTGCAGCCGGTGCGGGCCTGGATGCCCCAGCGCCTCAGCCAGAGTCCAGCAGTTGCGTGTGTCCACTTCCGCCAGCAGCCCGGTGACCATCTCCGCCGCCGTGGCACGGGTCTCACGCCGGGCGAAGCAGCCCGCGATCGCATCCATCGCGGACCGGAACACCCGGCCCCAGGCAGCCTGGGCTATCGTGGCCTCCACGGCCACCTGATCCTGAAACGTCGTCACAAACGTTCATGATCACGGTGGCCGTACCTGTACCCGCACCCGACCCCGCAAGCCGCCCACCAGCGCAGACTCCGGAACTACAGCTGCCGTGTCAAACGCGTGATCGTGCCGTGCCGCGAGCCACGCGCGCATGACGGCCCGGGTGCGGCGGTTGTTGACGCGGTCGCGCCGCAGGGCGGTGAACAGCCCGTACACCCGCTGCGGCGGCAGTACACGCACGACGGGCGATCAGCGCCCTCTCCTGCGGCAGCCCCTCATGGGCCTGCCGACCGGTGGCGAGCAGACGGCGCACGATCGTCACCGCGTTGTGGTCGTTGATGTCCAGGGCCAGCGTCGCGGCATACAGGGCCCGGTAGTTGACCAGCATGTATTCGTGCAGGAAATCCAGCGGCACGCCGTGTTCCCGGCCGTCGGCGTGGAATTCCCGCTGTCCCGTGGCGGCGATCGCGGCGTTGACGAACACCAGCGGGTCGTCGGCGGCGACCGCACCCTCGTGCGACGGCATCGGATCCCCCCGGGTCCCCTGTGAGAGCCGGCCGGGGAATGGGGGCACGAACTGCGAATCGTTGCTTCAGAGGCAGGTTCCGGAAGTCGCGCCGGAGTCCCGCGGCCGGCGCCCAGGACGATACCGGGCCGCTCCCCGCGTGGTCACCGCGTTATCGGTCCGTGCGCGACCAACGATGTGAGGGCCCGAGGACCAGGAAAAAGGACAACCCGCGGGCTGCGATCCGGAAATGATCCGGATACCGGCCGGACGCATCCGGCGAGCCCGCGGGTCGGGTGACTGCCTTGATTTGCCCACGCCGCACTACGCGCCGCAGGCGGTGAGCGGCGTCAGGCCGCAGTCACCTCACGCGTCCGATGAGCAAGCATTCTCCGGACCACCTCCTTTCACGTGTACCGACAGCGTAGGAAGCATTCCGCCGGAGGACAACAGGTTTTTCCGGCGGAGGTGTGGACCGGGCCGTGCGGGGGTTGAATGGGGAGATGTGTACCCACACGACGCCGAACCGGCCTTCCCGCTGAACGCCGGCGGTGAGCCGCTGCTCGCCGCCCTGCTGGAGACGATGGACTCGGCGTTGTGCGCGTTCGACGCGGACGGCGTTGTCACGCACTGGAACGGCGAGGCCGAACGGGTGCTGGGGTGGAGCGCGCAGGAGGCGGTCGGCCGGCGTGGCCTGGCCGGATGGGCCGTGCGCGGCGCCGACGCGGACGACATCATGCGCAGGCTTTTGTCGGTCTCCCACGGAGGCGGGCGCCAGGTGCACGAATTCGCGCTCCTCACCCGTGACGGCGGCCGTGTGCTCGTCCGTGCCCAGACCGCGGCACTGCACGATGGCGACGGCGCTCCGGCGGGTGCCTACTGTGCGTTCTCCGCCGTTCACGCGCAGATCGACCTGGAGCGTTCGATCGCGCTGAGCGAGGCGCTCTTCGCGGATCCGGCGTGGGGCGTCGTGCTCATCGACGCCGACCTGCGCCCCGCCGTCGTCAACGACTACGCCGCGCGCTCACTCGCCACCTCCCGGGACGCCGTGCTGGGGCGCCCTCTCGGGGACCTGCTGGGTGGCGGCGTCGAGGAACTGGAGGCCGCCCTGCACCACGTGCTGTCCGAGGGCGCTCCGCCAGCGCCGTTCGACCTGTGGGTGACGCTGCGGGGCGATCCGTTGGCGGTGCGTCGCTGCTGGCGCAGCGGGTTCGTCCGGCTCGGTACCCCGCTGGGTGAAGAACCGGTGCCGCTGGGCGTCGGGTGGGTGTTCAGCGACATCACGAGGGAGAAGACCGCTGAGCAGGAGGCGTCCCGGCTGCGCTTCCGCGCCCGGCAACTGCGCCGTGCGGCGAACGTGGCAGCCGACTGCGAGGACGCCATGGACGCGGCCGCCGCCCTCGTCGACTACGCGCTGGCCGGGTTCGCCGACCACGCTCTGTTGGACACGGTGGGACCCAGCGGCAGGCTGGTGCGCGCCGCCGGCACCCCGGGCGGGCCCGGTCCGTGCATGCCGACCGCTTCGGCCGGCGTTCCGGTCGGCTACGAGGACGGTCACCCCGCCGTCCAGGCGGTGGAACGCACCGGCTCCGTACGGGCCTCGGCGCTCCCGCCGGACCGTGCGGTGGCTCTGCGCTGGCCCCAGGGCACCCGCTCGGCCCTCTGCTCGGTGCTGCGCAGCCGCGCCCGCACCATCGGTGTGATCACGTTCTTGCGAGGCCGTGAGCGCCCTTCCTTCGACCGCGAGGACGCCGCCTATGCGGAGGACGTCGCGGCGAGGCTGGGTGCCGTGCTCGACCGCGACTGAGACACCGGCCACCGGGCCCGCTCTCGTGTGACCGAATTCGTCACGTGACGACGGGCTATGCGGACTGCGCGAAATCGTGCACTATGCGGCTCGAAAACGTTGAGGCCAGAGTGCTCGGCCTGACGGGCCGGCCGTTCGCAGGCGTCGGTCGCGCAGGGTGTCCGCCGACTGCCACTCAGTGGTGGTAGTGGATGCGGTCGCCGTACTCCGCGAAGACCTTCCGGTTCCATTCGTGGCCACCGTCGACGTTGCCGGACCGCAGCATCGGCGGTGTCGTGCCGTCCGCGGCCAGGGATGCCACGGCGGTGGCCACGACGGCCTGCATCAGCGCGCAGCACACCACGGTCGACGCCGAGCCGAACCGTGCCGGGACCCCCTCGGCGGACAACTCCGCGTCACCGACGGCGATCTTGTTGTCCAGCACCACGTCGCAGTGATCCTTGAGGTACGTGCCCGAGGAGTGCCGTGAAGTGGTGGAGGCCGGGTAGGCCAGGGACGTCAGGCCGATGACCTTCATCCCGCGGCTGCGGGCGCCCGCAGCCATCTCCACGGGCAGCGCGTTGCGCCCCGACAGCGAGATCACCACCAGCACGTCGCCCTCGCCCGCGGGGCTGGAGTCCAGAACGGCGTCGGCCAGTCCGCCGACGCGCTCCAGGGCGCTGCCCAGGACCGCGGGCCGTACGTCCACGCCGACCGCGCCCGGTACCGCCAGCAGGTTCATCAGCGCGAGACCACCGGCCCGGTACACCACGTCCTGGGCCGGCAGCGAGGAGTGACCGGCGCCGAAGGCGAAGACGCGGCCGCCGGCGCGTACCCGCTCCGCGATCAGCTCGCCCGCCGCGGCGACGGCTTCCGGCTCCTCATCCTTGACCCGGCGCAGCAGGTCCATCGCCACGTCGAAGTACTGCCCGGCCAGCTCCGCCGCCATGGTGCGTTCCCCTCGCTCTTCACGCCGATTTCACCGTCCGGATGATCACCGTGGAGCCTTCCGCCCCCAGTGTCAACACGGAAAACCGCCGTTGTCGGCGTCATGCGTCAGAATTGATGCCAGGGCCACCGCGCGAACACTGAGGGGCACGTATGTCGGGACACCTCATCGATACCACCGAGATGTACCTCCGCACCATTCTGGAGCTGGAGGAAGAGGGCGTTGTCCCCATGCGGGCCCGCATCGCGGAACGCCTCGAACAGAGCGGGCCGACCGTGAGCCAGACGGTCGCCCGCATGGAACGCGACGGCCTGGTGCAGGTCGCGGGGGACCGCCACCTCGAACTGACCGAGGAGGGCAGACGACTGGCCGTCCGCGTCATGCGCAAGCACCGCCTGGCCGAGTGCCTGCTCGTCGAAGTCATCGGGCTCGAGTGGGAGCAGGTCCACGCCGAGGCGTGTCGTTGGGAGCACGTGATGAGCGAAGCGGTGGAACGCCGCGTCCTGGAGATCCTGCACCACCCCACCGAATCCCCCTACGGGAACCCGATTCCCGGCCTGGAGGAGCTGGGTGAGCTGATCGAGGCCGATCCGTTCCTCGACGAGGGCACGCTCAGCCTCACCGACCTGGCCCCGGAGAGCGCCGAGGGGCGGACCGTCGTGGTGCGCCGCATCGGTGAGCCCATCCAGACCGATGAGCAGGTGATGCACACGCTGCGCCGCGCAGGAGTGCGTCCCGGCGCCGTCGTCAGCGTCACCACCGCTCCCGGCGGGGTGCTGGTCGGCAGCGGCGGCGAGGCCGCCGAGCTGAGCCACGACGTGGCCGGCCACGTGTTCGTCGCGAAGCACTGACGTCCGCCCCCTGACGCACGGAAAGGGTCCCGGAGCCGTTCGACGGCTCCGGGACCCTTCGGCGTCCCCGTGCGGCGTTCACCCGGAACCCCGAGCTGTCCGGGTCCTCCCCTCGCCGTTGGGGCCTTTCCCCTCCCGGAAGAAGTACTCCCCGTCGCGGAACGTCATGACACGTGATATTTATCCCCCGTAAGGACGATCTTGGCCGCCTGAAGAGCTTTTGCGTTCGTATTCGTATGCGCGTTGTTCCGGGGGGCTGTCACGTTGTCGACCGGTGAGGCTCGATGCTCGCCCGAAGCATCGCTCGCCGCGAGCGAGCATGTCTCAGAGTCCCGAGATGATTGTTCCGAGTAATCGTGCGCCATGGTGATGTCCGGCTGCGCACGTCGGTTCGTCGTCCTCACGTTGCCCCGGTGGCGCTTCGCTCGGTGCCGCCGGTGTCGTTCCTTCGTGATCGTCAACCCGGTGAGCATGCACTGCTGCGGGCCGGGTGGGCGGAGGGTCAGCAGCAGGCGTAGGCGAGCGGGCTGAGGAGTGAGTCGGCGTCGGGCAGCCAGCGGTTGGCGGGCGTGGGCTTGCGGGCCCACCGCACGCGGCCGAGGGCGCCGACGCGGGTGGGAGGCGCGGGCACGTAGTCGCCGTCGGCCCGCACGACGAGGTCGAGCGACGCCGGTGACCAGCCGAGGTGCCGCAGCAGGGCGGGGGCCTTTGTCGCCGCTCCGGGTAGCACCAGGAAGGCCATGCGGCGGTTCGGGAGGGACAGCACCGGCCCGAGGGGCACCTCACGGCGTTCCAGACGGGCAAGGGCCAGGCAGCCGGCGCTCTCGGGCACGTCGACAGCGTCGAAGGCCCGTCCGGTCGGCAGCAGAACGGATGACAGGGGGCGACGGCTCCACAGGCGGCGCACGATGACCGCGCTGCCGGTGGCCAGGCCCGACCACTCCGGGTCCGTGGGATGGGCTCCCGGTGTCCCGCAGGCCCGGTCGCCGCACGAGCACTGCGTGCCCGTGTCACCGTCGGTCAGCCAGGTGCCGGGGAAGACGTCCCAGTGGCGGTCTGCCGTGCAGCGCAGGGCCGCGTCGAGGAGGCGCGCGGCTGACGTCTCGGTGCTGCTGCCCGGCGGCGGTGGGGTTGTGGGCGTGGCGGTGGCTGCCGGGATGGTGTGGTTCATGCGGTGCACAACTCGCCCGTTCGGGCGGAGTTACGGGGGCACGGTGCCGCAGCGGTGCGCCGGGGCCGGACGTGCGGGGCGCATGGAAGCGCGGCCGGTGGTGCGCGATAGACGGCTGTCCCGGGTGGGTAGTCCTTGTTCGTCATATTGAGTCGATAATAGTGATGTTGAGGTGAATCGTGTGGAAAGTCGTTCCTGGGCAGCTTGCGTCGTGACGTGGGTGGAGCCGCTGTCGTGGCGCTTCGTGCTGATGTGGGTGTCAACTGCTGTGCATGCGACGGGATGACCGCATGTACATACCTTCCATACTTCTGCGGTGCTTCGGGCGCATATGTGGCGTAAAGATCGACACTACGGCATAACGAACAGTATGTTTTGGGCAGATAAGCCGCATCTGCTTCTGACCTTGACCGAAGGGGGACGACGATGGCCGCCGGACCGCTCGTGGTACGTCAGCCCAACGAACGGCTGCATGCCCTCATCCAGGAGGCCGGTTGCTCCAACGCCGGACTCGCGCGCCGGGTCAACTTGTGCGGCGCGGAACACTCCCTCGATCTTCGCTACGACAAGACGTCGGTGGCGCGGTGGCTGCGGGGACAGCAGCCGCGTGGACGGGTCGCGGCGGTCATCGCCGAGGCGCTGGGCCGGAAACTGGACCGCACCGTCACGATCGACGAGATCGGCATGGCCAACCGGAAGAACGTCGCGTCCGGTGTCGGACTGCGTTTCGCGCCGACGGTGGACGGCGCCATTGAGCAGGCGTGCGAGTTGTGGCGCGGCGATGTCGGCCGGCGGGAGTTCCTCGCCGGCTCCGCGACGGCCTCGTCGGCCCTGGTGGAACCCAGTCGGGACTGGCTCATCACGCCCCCTGACGCCGCTGTGGGGCGCTCCGGGGGTGCGCGTGTGGGCGTGGGGGACGTCGAGGCCGTCCGGGCCGGCACGCGGGCGCTGGTGGATCTCGATCACCGTTTCGGTGGTGGGTACGTGCGGCCGGTGGCCGTTCACTACCTCAACAGCGTGGTCACCGGGCTGCTCTCCGGGGCCTTCCGTGAGGAGACCGGGCGCCGGCTGTTCGGCGCCGTGGCACGGCTGACGGAACTGGCCGGGTACATGGCGGTGGACACCGGTCGGCCGGGGCTGGCGCAGCGCTACTACATCCAGGCTCTCCGGCTCGCGCAGGCCGCGGGGGACCGTGCGTACGGCGGGTACGTGCTGGCGGCCGGCATGAGCCACCTGGCGGCGTCGCTGGGCGGCCCGCGGGAGATCGCACAGCTGGCCCGCGCTGCGCAGGAGGGGGCGCGCGGACACGTGACGGCCACCGCGCAGGCGATGTTCCTCGCGGCCGAGGCGCGCGGGCACGCCCTGCTGGGGGACGTGCGTGCCTGTGACGAGGCCATGGCCCGGGCCGGGCGGGCGATGGAACGCTCGCGCCCCGCCGACGACCCCGAGTGGATCGCGCACTTCGACCACGCCTATCTGGCCGACGAGTTCGCCCACTGCCATCGCGACCTGTCCCGGCCGGGCGCGGCGGCGCGGTGCGCGCGCGAGGCACTGGAGGGTCATCCCGAGAGCCGGGTGCGTCGTCGTGCGACCGGGATGCTGCTGCTGGCCTCGGTCCAGGCGCAGTCGCGCGAGATCGACGCGGCGTGCCGTACCGCCCGCCAGGCCGCAGTACTGCTCGGGCGGGTGCGTTCCAGCCGTTGTGCCGAATACCTGGACGACTTCCGCCGCCGCATCCTGCCCTTCAAGGACGTCCCCGAAGTACGGAAGCTGTGTGCCGGGTTGACGCAGGGCCGGGTGGCCGCATAGGCGGACGATCCGGATGAAAGGAATCAAGAGCGGGTGAGCATAGGGCGGCCACAGGCGATCAGAATGGAATCGTTACGTGACGGACATGCCCGTTCTCACCTGGGCCTACGCCGTGTCGGAGTGCTCGACGTGTCCGCCCCGGCGTCCGGGCGGGGATGTTACCGGCTGGTCGACGTCCTGGCCGCGTAGTGAGCACCGGAATTAACCCGGTAGCGTGAACCGCTGTTCTGAAGGTTCGGTCGGGGGCCGGGGACATCGTCCCGCGGATCACGCAGCAGGCAGGAGTTCCGGTGATGCACAGCGGACAGGGAGATGAGGGGTCGGACAACACCTATCGGCCGATACCACTCCCGCGCGAGCCGCAGGCGCCGTCGGGGTCGGAACCTCGCGAGGGCATCGTTCTGCCCTCCAAGGGTGGCCGCTGGGTGCCTCCGTCCCGTCGCGCCGAGGAGGAGCAGCAGCAGTGGCAGGAGCCCGCTGCCTCCGAACCGCCCGCCCAGGGCCAGGCATGGGGCCAGCAGCAGCCCGACCCGTACGGTCAGCAGCAGCCGCCCGCGGCCCCCTACGGCCCGCCCGGTCCGGGCGACGCACAGGCCACGCAGATGATGGCGCCCTACGACCCGCAGGCGCCCGGCGGCGCACCCTACGGCACGCCGTACGACACCACCGGTGGTCAGGGCTACTCCGGCGGCTACGACCCGTCGTTCGGCGGCATACCGCAGCACGGTGCGGCCGCCCCCGTTCCGCCGGGGCACGGCGGTGACGCCGAACGCACCCAGCTGCTGAGCCCGTACGACCAGCAGGCACCGATGCAGGCGCCTCCGCAGGTCCAACAGCACGAAGCCGACGCCACCCAGATGCTTGCCCCCTACACGGGGCACTCCGCCGAACTCGTGTCGCAGCACGGCGACGTTCGTGCACCGCTCCCCCCGGAGCAGCAGTTCAACGCCGCGCTGCCGCCGATGCCGCAGGCCCCGCCCCCCGGCGGACAGCACCAGGAGCAGGGCTACGCGCCGCCGATGCCCGGAGGGTCGCCCTACGCGATCCGCCCCGGCGCTCCCGGCGACAACCCGCCGCCCCACGAGCAGGACGGCGGGGCGCAGGCCACCCAGCAGCTGCCGCAGTTCCAGGAAAACTGGCAGCAGGGCGGCGGCCCGCAACCGTCGCCGCAGCAGTCGGACGACTACGACTACCTCTACCGCCGCGACGACTCCCCGCAGCACGGCCAGGTGGCCCGTCCGCCCTCCGGTTACCCGCAACAGCAGCAGCCCCAGCCCCAGCCCGTGCCGCAGCACCATGGCGGCGGCTACAACGGGCCGGGCGTCCCGGGCGGCTACGACGGACGCGGACGTGACCAGCGGTCGCGCGGCGGCAAGAAGCCGTCCACGCCGCTCCTGGTGGGCATAGGCGTGGTCGTACTCGCCGCTGTGGGCGTGGGCATCGGTCTGGCCACCTCGGGCGGCTCCCCGGACGCGCAGTCGCCCTCGGCGTCCGCGTCCGCCTCGGCCGGTTCCGGGGCCGCGGCAGGTGCCGGTGTGGCGGAGCAGCAGGCCACGCAGCTCGGCGCGCTGCTCAGGACGAGCAACAGCAGCCGTACGTCGGTGATCAGTGCCGTCGCCTCGATCAAGGCGTGCGACAACCTCAGCGCCTCGGCCGCCACCCTGCGTGCCGCCGCTCGTGAACGCGAGGACCTTGTCACACAGCTGTCCGGCATGACGCTGAACGCACTGCCCGACCACACCGACCTCGTCGGCCAGCTGACCGAGGCGTGGAAGGCGTCGGCGGCCGCCGACAACGACTACGCCGAATGGGCCGGCCAGACCGCCCACAAGGGCGGCTGCCACAAGCACCAGGCGAAGGTCACCTCCGCGGTGGAGAAGGGCAACGCCCAGAGCGGCAGGGCCACGGTCGCCAAGCAGAAGGCGGCCGCTCTGTGGAACCCGATCGCCAAGCAGTACGGCCTGACACAGCGGCAGTTCACCCAGCTGTAGGCCCCCGGCGCCTCTCGCGGCGAGCCGCCGGAACATCGGACCGTACGATCGATCATCGTGCAAGCTTCGGAGAAGTCTTCCCGGCGGGGTACCGCCTCGTCCACGATGGACGGCATGCCCGTCAACGACATGCCCTGGTGGCGCTGGCGCATCAACGTGCGCTCGGCGCTGCACATGATCAGCGATCCGGTCTTCCAGCAGACGTGCTGGCTGGCCGGTGTGCCCGGCTACGGCGACGTCACCGACGCCGTGTACCGGCTGGTGGAGGACACCTGGCTTGACAAGTGGTCGGCGGAGAAATATATCGGCACGATCTTCCGCGACTCCCAGGAGGCGGCCCTGGTCGACGCCGCCGTCCTGCGGGTGCTGCGCATACTGCACGAGATCGGCGCCGACGCCCCCGCCGCGACCTACCTGGCCCACCCCGCCTGGCAGGAGGCTGTCGCCCGCGCCCGGGAGGCCCACGTCGTCCTCGCGTCCAACGACGGCGAGGACCCCGACATGCCTCCCCGCTCCCTGGAGGTCCTGGCGATCTACACCCAGTCCGGCTGAGCAGGGGCGGACGCCGGCCACGGCAGCCCGCTCCGGCCGGGCCGACGTATACGGCACGACTACCCCGGCGCGTGTGCTGTGTTCACCTCGCAGCGGCACGGCCGGCTCGCTCGCGCACGGTTTTCGTGCTCCATGTGCAGCCGTTTGTCCCGGCGGGCTGCCGTGCACCGGTGTGCGGCGGCGCCGCGCGGTCTCGATGGCCGGACATCGCCCGGCGGTGGCCCCGGTATGTGCGAGGCTGGGTCGGTGAGCGATGCGCAATTCGTCCTGACGCTGTCATGCCCAGACAAACAGGGCATCGTGCACGCGGTCTCCAGCTATCTGTTCATGACCGGGTGCAACATCCTCGACAGTCAGCAGTTCGGCGACCAGGACACCGGCCTGTTCTTCATGCGGGTGCACTTCTCCGTCGAGTCGCCCGGGTACGCCGACGGCGGCGCCGACAAGCTGCGCGCGAGTTTCGCGGCCGTGGGCGACAGCTTCCAGATGGACTGGCGCATCGCTCCGGCGGACGACCGCATGCGGGTGATCATCATGGTCAGCAAGTTCGGCCACTGCCTCAACGACCTGTTGTTCCGCTCCTCAATCGGCGCCGTCCCGGTGGAGATCGCCGGCGTCGTCTCCAACCACCGTGACTTCGAGGAGCTGACCCGCTCCTACGGCATCCCGTTCCACCACGTCCCCGTCACCCGCGAGAACAAGCCGGAGGCGGAGGCCGCCCTGCTGCGGCTGGTCGAGGAGACCGGCACCGAACTCGTGGTGCTGGCCCGCTACATGCAGGTCGTCTCCGACGACCTGTGCAAGCGGTTGCCCGGCCGGATCATCAACATCCACCACTCGTTCCTGCCGAGCTTCAAGGGCGCCAAGCCCTACCACCAGGCACACGCCCGGGGCGTCAAGCTCATCGGCGCCACCGCGCACTACGTGACGGCCGACCTCGACGAGGGCCCGATCATCGAGCAGGAAGTGGAACGGGTGAGCCACGGCGTCACCCCCGAAGAACTCGTCGGCGTCGGCCGTGACGTCGAATGCCAGGTACTGGCCCGTGCCGTCAAGTGGCACAGCGAACGCCGTGTACTGATCAACGGCAGCCGTACGGTGGTCTTTCCCTAGCCCGGATCACGCCGTACAGGTGCGGGCGGTCCCGAGGTCCGGCGTGCACAGGGGGCGGATCACAACCGCGACATGCTGGCGGCCGCGGTCAGGACGTCGTGCACCGCGGTGCGGTCCCCCTCGACCCCGGCGGCCAACTCGTCCGGCGTGCGGTGCCCGGCCGCCAACTGGCAGAACTCCACCGCGTCGAGCGCGACGTGCGCCACGCTCTGCTCCCTGGAACCCTCCACGGTCGGGGAGTCCAAGGAGATGTACCACTCGCCGCCGCCCGCGCCCTCGACCTCCAGGTACAGCGAACGCCCCGGCGCCCCGGCCGGCAGCAGGCGCCCCCGCGACTCCGACAACCCCGCGCGCCGCCGCCCAGCGATCACGTCCGGCAGCAGACGCGCCGCCAGATCGACCATGCCGTGCAGATGCCGCGGAGCGGGCGCCCCGTACGGGTAGCCGACCGTCTCGGCGATGTCGTCCGCGTGGATCCAGCACTCGAAGGCACGATCCAGGAAGGCGTCCCGCAGCGTCAGCGCCGAACCGCCGTAGCTGACCTCCAGACCACCCGCCGCGTTGCCCGCGAACGCCACCGTGCGCAGCAGCGACCGGCCCTGCTCCCGCCACGTCTCCCGCACGCTGCCCGCGGAACTGCCGCGGAACCGCCGCCAGTACGCCTCGGTGCGCGCCTGCGGATCGCGCGGCACCTCCGGCCCGGCACCCAGCGGCTCGTAGAGACCCAGCGCCGACGAGATCAGACCGTCGACCGCCGTCAGGTGCCCGATGACGTCTGCGACGCTGGCCGACCGGCGTCCCTCGTGCCAGCGCAGGGTCACCTCCTGCCCCCAGTCCTCCTTCGCGAGGTCGGCCAGCAGCGCGTCCAGCCGCGCCGCCTCCGCGTCGAACGCGACCGCCCAGCGCGGCACCGGCACCCGTGCAGGCCGCCGCGTCAGGCACACGGACATCACCCGGTGCCGCAGACCCGGGTCCAGGTCCAGTTGCTCCTCGCCGCCCAGCAGGCCGACCGCCTCCCGCAGCCGCTGCGCCTCGTCACCACAGGCCGCGCAGCGGGGCAGGTGGACCTCGACGGCCGCGCCCTCCTCCGGGGAGCACGCGGACAGCGCCCAGGCCCCCAGCAGGGACCGCAGGGTCGAGTGGTCCAGTGACGCCGGCACCGGGCGCGGCGGCACCGGCACCGGGGGACCGTCGTCGGCCGCCTCGCGCGGCCACGGCACCCTCGGCAGTGGCACCCCGAACGGTGGTGTGCCGCTGCGTGCGTCGCCGTCCTGGTCGCCCTCGTCGTCACCGCCGCCGAACGGCTCCCACGGTCCGTCCGCGCCGTTCACCGCGCGTCTCCGGCCGCTGGAGGCCGCTGCATGGCGGTGGACAGCATCTGGAGCCCCAGGCGCATCCTGCGCCGCGCCTCCACTTCGGACAGCCCCAGCTCGTGCGCCGCCCGCCGGTAGTCGTGGCGCTCCAGGTACGCGAGATTCAGCGCGACGCGGATCGACGCCGGCATGGAGTCGCGGATGAAGTCGGCGCGCGCGGCGGCGTTGGCCTCGCGCAGGCGTACTTCGAAGGGCGCACCATGGTGCTCCCCGCCGGATCTGAGGCGTTCCGCCTCGGCAGCGCGCAGTCGGTTCACCGACTGGCGCTGGGTGAGCGTCGCGATCCACGACCGCATGTTGCCGTCCTTCGGGTCGTACGCGTCCGGGTGTTCCCAGATCTGGCCGAAGACATCACGTGTCACCCGGTCCGCGGCGTCCTCGTCGTCCATGATGCGCAGGGCCAGTCCGTACACCAGTGGCCCGAACCGGTCGTACAGCTCGCCCAGTGCGGCCTCCTCGCCGCGCGCGAGCCGCTGCTGCATCGCCCGGTCCCAGCGTGGCCGTGCGGGTCTCGCCATCGGCCTCCCCTTTCGCCGGCCCGGCGTCCTGCGGTCGATCTCCTCATCGAATGTAACTGCCCGCACGCGCACTGTGCCCGTGTTTCTCGCAACGAACTACCGAATGACGGCGTTTCCGCATCCATGGTGAGGATTCCTGGCAAGCTGTTGGTCGGGTGTGACTCTCGTCAAGTCCAGGTGTTTTCCGTGCCGAACGGGGAAGGAATCGCGATCCGGCCGGGTAGTCAGGTGTCGTCGCGGGCCGCGCGACCTCCGCCGGCATCGCGCGGGCGTGCGTCGTGACGTGACGTATACGGAACGATTACGGCGCGACGGCGGAAGGTGCCCGGCGGAAGCCGGTCTTCTTCTCCGCGGATGCACGACCGTGAGGCGAGAGGCGGGGCACGACAGTGAGTTTGAGTGTGACGGTGGAGAAACGGGACGGGTGGAGTGCCCTGCTGGTGGTGGGGGAACTCGACCTCGTGACCTCACCCGCGGTCCGGGAACATGTCCACGCCGTGGTGGCCGACGGCGGTCGCGCGTTGGTGCTGGATCTGTCGGGCGTCAAATTCTGCGACTCCAGCGGCATCGGCGTGCTGGTGGCCACCCGCAGGCTGATGCGTTCGTGCGCCGGCCGCCTGCGCCTGGTGCTGCCCGCCCACGGCGCCCCTGAGGGCTCCCACGTCAACCGGGTCCTGGCCGCGCTCGGCCTGCGCCGCCTCTTCGACGTCTACCCCGACCTGGAGACGGCGGCGGACGAGGCGGCCAGCCCCCTGTCCGCGTGACGTGATCCGGAACGGTGCCGTCGTCCGTGGGCGTACGGCACTGCTGCGAGCACGCGGCGAGGCAGGTCAGCGCACCGCGTAGCCGGACAGGGCGGGTGACAGCTGCTCGAAGGCCCATCGCGCGGCGTCGGCCTGACCGGTGAAGAACGTGTCCTCGTCCTCGCCCGCCAGTGACCGGCGGCGGCCGTCCTCCATCAACACCCTGAGCACCGAGGCGAACTGGGCTGCGGCCAGCCGGGACTCCAGCGGTCCGGCCGCCTCCCCGGCGGCCTCCGTCAGGGCCTCCGCCAACGCCTGTTCCTGCTGGTCGTAGATCTCCCGCAGCCGGGCACGCAGGGCTGGGCTCTCGTCCATCAGCCGGGCGAACCCGGGGCTGACCCTGCCGAGCAACGGTTCGTGCCGCCCGGCGGCCTCCAGATAACTCCGGCACAGGGCCTCCAGGGCGGACTCGCCCTCCTCGCGCCGGCCGATCGTGTGCGCCGGCCAGGAGACGACCTCGTCGGCGGCGTCGAAGAACAGGTCCTCCTTGCGCGGAAAGTAGTTCGTGACCGTCATCTTCGACACCCTTGCGGCCTTCGCGATGTCTGCGATCGTCGTGCGCTCGAAGCCTCGCTCGATGAACAGTGCGGTGGCGACGTGGGAGATCGTCTGCCGGGTCTGCTGCTTCTTGAGCTCGCGGAGCTGGGCCATGGCCTCACTCTACGCCAGAATTTTTTATCCGACCCAAAATTCCACTTGACACTTCGATGGGCTCGACCTAAATTTAGGTCCATGCAAACAAATTGGAGTGACGACGGGCCCCGTCCCATCCGCCGGGCCGCAGACCACCCCGGCGCGGCCTCGCGCCCCACCCGCCAGGAGGCTGGTCCGGAGACCGGGATCGGTGGCCCGCGGATCCCGACCACCCTGACGACCGCGCCCGACCGGCCACGCCCCGCCGGAAGACCTCCCGACCCCGGGCCCGGGGCGGGTCCGCCGCCCATCGACGCGGCCCTGTGGCGACTCGCAGCCGTGCTGCTCCTCGGTCCGATCCTCGCCCTGCTCGACACCACGATCGTCAGCGTCGGCCTGCATTCGGTCGCTCAGGACCTCGGCAGTCCCCTGAGTACCCTCCAATGGGTCTCCACCGGCTATCTGCTGTCCGTCGCGCTGGCCATGCCCCTGACCGGCTGGGCGGCGCAGCGGTTCGGCGGGCGCGCGGTGTGGACGGGATCGGTGGCGTTGTTCACCGCGGGCTCTGCCTTGTGCGGCCTGGCGTGGTCAGTGCCCGCCCTGATCGCCTTCCGCGTCCTCCAGGGGCTCGGCGGCGGCATGATCCAACCGGTCGGCCAGGCGATGCTGGCCCAGGCCGCCGGCCCCGGACGGCTCGGCCGCGTGATCGCGGTCAGCATGGTGCCGGTGACCCTGGCGCCGGTGCTGGGCCCGGTTCTCGGCGGGATCATCGTCCAGCACTTCGACTGGCGGTGGATGTTCTACGTCAACGTGCCGGTGGGCCTTGTCACCCTGCTGCTGGCGGCCCGGATCCTGCCCCGCGCACCGGCCGACCGCGATCCCCGTGCCCGCCTCGACGTCCTGGGACTCCTGCTGCTCTCACCCGCACTGGCGGCCCTGGTCTACGGCTGCTCAGAACGCCGGGTGGCGCTGGTCGCCGCCGGTGCCCTGCTGCTGGCCGGCTACGGGGTGCACGCGGCCCGGGGCGGCGGACGCGTGCCGCTGATCGACGTGGGAATGTTCGCCAGACGCGGATTCGCCGCCGCCACCGCGTCGTCCTTCCTGCTCGGCGGATCGCTCTACAGTGCGATGCTGCTGCTCCCGCTGTACTTCCAGCAGGTGCGTGGTGCCGACGCGATGAGCGCCGGGCTGATGCTGGCGCCGCAGGCGGCAGGCACGGCTGCCGTGTCGCTGCTGACCGGCCGGATCACCGACCGGGTCGGCCCCCGGCCCCTCATGCTGTGCGGACTGGCGCTGGCACTGCTCGGCACCGTGCCACTCGCCCTCCTTGGACATGGACCCGACCCGGCGCCATGGCTGATGGCGACGGCTCTGGTGATACGCGGGGCAGGACTGGGGCTGGCCCTGGTGCCCGGCATGTCGGCGGTTTTCGTCTCGGTCTCCCGCTCCGACGTCCCGCGAGCGGCCGGCACGGTCAACGTGCTGAATCGGCTTGGGGGTTCGCTGGGCACCGCGGTGCTGACCGGGATTCTCGAACGCTCGATGGCGTCGGGCCGTGCTCCGTCCGCCGCGTTCGGCACCGCGTTCCTGTGGTCCTGCGGCCTGGCGTTGCTGGCGTTCGTGCCGGCCTGCTTCTACCCGGCGGGAAACGCTCGTTCCTCCGTGGCGCCGGGGCTTGTCGGGAAGAAGGGGTGACGGTGGGGAAGCGGAAGGGCGCTGCGGGGATGCGGCTGATGGCTGTGCACGCCCACCCCGACGACGAGTCCAGCAAGGGTGCTGCCACGCTGGCCCGTTACGTGGCCGAGGGAGCCGAAGTGCTCGTGGTGACGTGCAGCGGCGGAGAACGCGGTGATGTGCTGAACCCGGCGCTGGACCGTCAGGAGGCCCGTGAACGGCTCCCGGACCTACGGCGTGCGGAGATGGCGGACGCGGCGCGGGCGCTCGGGGTACTGCACGGTTCCTCGGGTACGCCGACTCCGGCCTGCCGGCGGAGGGCGAACCACTGCCGGAGGGCTCCGTCGCCCAGGAGCCCGCTCCCGGGCGGCGGACCGACTGGCCGTGCTGGTGGGGGAGTTCCGCCCGCACGTGATGGTGCCTACGACCCGTCGGGTGGCTGTCCGCACCCGGACCACATCCAGACGCACCGGGTGGCGCCGGCAGCGTTCGAGGCGGCGAACGGACAGGCGTGGCAGCCGCTCAAGCTCTACTACCAGGCTGAGCCACGGCGGCGTTCGGATGGTCGACGGGGGAGCGGCGGGGCTGCGACGCCGGGCTCTGCCGCACGGGCACCACGGGCCGGAGCGTCCGGCATCGTGATGGATGGGGGCGGCCACGTGGTTCGGGAGGACCACCCGGGGCCGGAGGCCCACACGGTGCAACGGCTCCGGACGGGAAGGCGGGAGACACCCTTGCGTCGGCAGGGCGATACCGTCCGGGAGCGGTCGTGCGTCCCGGCGAGGACGCGGCGGCGTTCGACCCCGCGTGGCGCCGTACCTCTCCCCGCGCCCTGCCCTGCACAGCCCGCCGCCCCCAGCACCGCCGACCGACGCCGCCCCACGCACGTACCCGGCACGCGGCCTCCGGAGCCGCCTCCACCCGCCCTACCGCCGCGCCACCGCCACCGGGCGCCGTACCCACCCCGCCTGCCAGAAAGGACCCGCCCTGCCCAGGAGCACCATGGTCCTATGACTCGGATTCATCTACTGGCCGGTGACATCACTCAGCATCCGGTGGACGCGATCGTGAATGCGGCGAATTCGTCGCTGATGGGCGGGGGAGGGGTTGACGGGGCGATTCACCGCGTGGGTGGGCCGGAGATCCTGGAGGACTGCAGGGCGTTGCGCGCGTCGCGGTACGGGCGGGGGCTGGCGACGGGGAAGGCGGTGTCGACGCGGGCGGGGAAGTTGCCGGCCCGGTGGGTGATCCACACAGTGGGGCCGGTGTGGGCGAAGGGGGAGGACCGGTCGGCGCTGCTGGCGTCGTGCTACACCGAGTCGCTGCGGGTGGCGGACGCGCTGGGGGTGGCGACGGTGTCGTTCCCCGCGGTGTCCACCGGAATCTACGGCTGGCCGTTGGACGACGGGGCGCGGATCGCTGTCGACGCGGTGCGGAGGGCCGGGGCGGCGGTGGAGGACGTGATGTTCGTGCTGTTCGGGTCGGAGGCGTTCGAGGAGTTCCGGCGGGCCTTGGAGGCCGTGCCGCCCGGCGACGAGTGATCACCCTGCGTTGCTGTCGGGTTGCGTCCAGTCTGTGACTCGTCACGGGGTGGAGTCGCCGGAGGGCTCGGGTCCGCTCCGTCGGATGCGGGCGATCCGGTGGTGCGACGGACGTGGCGGCGCCCGGGAGGCGGCCGGTGCGACGATCACCGGTACGCGGAGTCACCACTGGTCGGGTGATTCGCGCGCGGATATCATGGATCGCCGTCGAGTGAGTGCTGAGTGTGTGCGCTGGGCAGGATGCGGTACGGCGGTCCTCGTTCGCGGAGGCATGGTCTGCCGCTCGCGATGGTGACGGAGCGTCAATCGCGTCGACCTGGGCTGTCGTCACGTTTGGTGATGGTCGGGCGGCGTGGGGCGATGTGTCCGCGAGTTCGGATGGTGTGAGCGGTGCTGGTGCTTCCGGTGCAGATGACGGTGGATCCCGACCCGGCGGAGGTGGGGCGTGCGCGGCGGTGGGCGCGGGCGCGGTTGCTGGGGTCGGGGATGAGGGCGGGCGAGCCGCTGGCCGAGACGTTGATGCTGTTCATCTCCGAGCTGGTCACCAACGCGGTCGTGCACACCGGTTGCCCGGCTGCGCTGCGGATGCTGCTGCCCGCCCCGTCGGCGTCGTCGGGGGACGGAAACGGAATGGTCGCCGTCGCGGCGGCGCAGGGGGCGGCCGGAGGAGCCAGGCGTGCGGGGATGCCCGGCCCGCCGGGCGAAGGGCGCCGATGGTTGGGGTGGCCTGACCGGAGCCGGCACTGTGCGGGTCGAGGTGGCGGACGTCAGCTGCCGCCCGCCGTCCCCCCGGCACGTGCGAGGTGACGAGACCGGTGGGCGCGGTCTGGAACTGGTCGAGGGGCTGGCCGACCGCTGGGGCTGGACACGGGAGGACGACGGCAAGGGGATCTGGTGCGAGGTCGACCGCGTCGTCAAGGACTCCCCGTGCTGCGGCGCTTCGGGGTGTCGAGGTGTCGTGTGCATGCGGATCGCCCGGGCGCGGGTGACGGGCGTTCGCGGTGTTGAATGGGCCGCGTGCTGACGGAGTTGGAGATCGCCGCCGACGGGCTGTTGCTGCGTCCCTGGCGGGAGCGGGACGCGCCGAGTCTGCTGCGCGGGTTCACCGACCCGGAGTTCCGCCGGTGGAACACCCCCGGCATGGTGGTGACCGGGGAACGTGACGCGGTCGATGTCATTCGCGGCCGCGAGCAGGGCTGGCTGAGCGGGGAGACGGCTTCGTTCGCGGTCGTCGAGGGGGACGAGGTGCGCGGGAGCGTGGCGCTGAACCTCGTGGACTGGTTCCTGCGGTCCGCCCGTGTCAGCTACTGGACGCTGCCGGAGGCGCGGGGGCGGCGGATCGCGTCGCGGGCACTGGCACTCGTCAGCGAATGGGCACTGGGGGAACTGGACCTGCACCGGCTGGAGTTGCGGCACGCGGTGGGGCACGAGGCGTCGTGCGCGGTGGCCCGGATCTGCGGATATGTCCTGGAGGGCACGCTCAACGGTGCGATGATCGACCCGGCGGGCGGCTTTCGGGCGCTGCACTTGCACGGGCGTGTCGCGGCGAGCCCGGCGCTGTCCCGCCCCCGCTCCGCCTGAAAAGCCCGCCGGCTGGTGGGCATGGGCGGTTGCTCAGCCGCCCGGGTGTTCACGGTTCCTCTGACGTCGCAGCAGCGCGTAGGCGTTCAGCGCCTGAACGACGGACACCAGGGTGAGGGCGGCCATCAGCACACGGAACATCGGGGACTGACCGCCCCAGAACTGCCGGCTGATCCACAGGGCGCACAGCGTGATCCAGACAACGATGTGCGTACGCAGCACACGGGGTGACGTGCGCTCGTTCGGGGACAGCACGTTCATGAGGTGACCGTTCGGGGAGTGCGCGGACATCCTTTGATGATGCCCGTATGCCGGGGGGCCGTGTCCAGCCGGTCGCCCCGGTGATCTGCGGCGTGGCGGCGCCGAGACCTTGGTTCGTCCCGGTCCGTGCCGGGATACGGCGCTCGCGCACCGACGCGGGCGTCCGGCGGCTTCCTCCCCCGAGGGCCGTCGGAGCGCTCGCGCGGCTCGCGTGGCAGGACTGGCGGGGCCGAACGGCACAACGTCCCGGGCGGGACCGGTGCGGGTTACCGGGTCGGCTTCCTCCCGGTAACGCCGAGGTGGACCAGGAGCGCCAGGTTCGGCCGCAGGTCGGCCTGCTTGACGCCCCAGGACTGGAAGCCCCGCTGGTGCGCGGCGACCGCGGCCAGCATCGCCACCAGGGCGCCGGCCATCGCGGCCGGACTGACCGACTGGTCGACGCGGCCTTTGTCCTGCAGTTCCTTGATGGAATCGGTCAGAGAACCGGTCACCGCGTTGAGGACCTTCATGCGGATCTTGTAGAACCGCTTGTCCCCTTCCGCGGCGCCCAGGTCGATCACCCGGAGGATGGCGTCGTTCTTGCGCCAGAAGGTGAGGAAGCCGTCAACCAGTTCCTCGGCGCTTGCCCAGGCTGGTCTGCCGGTCCAGCTGCGGTCGGCCACCAGGCTGGTCAGCCCGGCTCCTTCCTTGGCCATCTCCTCGGCGAGTTCGAGGACGGCGCCCTCGACGTCGGGAAAGTACTGGTAGAAGGTCGCGGGGGAGGTGCCCGCCATCCGGGCGACGTCGATGACCTTGACGTCCCGGTACGGCGACGTGCTGAGCATCTCGCTGAGGCATTCGAGCAGCTTCTGCCGCGTCGCCTGCCCGCGGCGCCCGGCGACCCGGCCGTCAACGGTGCGAACTTGTCCTGTCATGCCGTCAGTTTACCTTCGGGTGATCAGGGCGCTATTCGGCGGGCGGCAAATGGGCAAGACGCCAGCACCATCGATAAATACGCAGGTCAGAACGGCGTTTCGGGTCCATCTCCGACGCTCCGTCGGACCGTGATCGACGCTCCGTGCCCGGTTTACATACCGGTCGGCCGGTCCGCCATGCGTCGGATATGGGCGGATGATCGGATCTGCACCCCGGGATTTTCGGCCAAATCCGGACGGTCGGTCTTCTGGCTGGAACCGTTCGCACAGATTTTCCAGCTGTGGATAACCAAGAGTTATCCACAGGGCTTGGGGCGAGTGTCGTCACGGAGGGCTACGGTGTCTATTGCGGCATTCGACCGATATGCCGCCGGGTCGTCCACCGGGCGGCCTCGTGGAAGAAGGGGGATGGGGAAATGGCGGAGTACGAGGCGGGTGCGCCCTGCTGGGCGGATGTGATGCTGCCCGATCTGGAGGCGGGCAAGCGCTTCTACGGTGCGTTGCTGGGCTGGACGTTCGGCCGGTCCGACCCCGGGCGTCACCACTACACGCTCGCCCACCGTGACGGGAAGACGGTGGCCGCCCTCGTGGCCAAGCCCGACGGGCGGATGCCCACCTCGTGGAACGTCTACTTCGCGACCCCCGACGTCCGGGCCTCCGTGCGGGCGGTCACCGACGCGGGCGGGCAGGTGTTCGCCGGGCCTGAGCCGGTTGGTGATGACGGCGTGATGGCCATGGCCGCCGATCCCACCGGCGGCGTCTTCGGTCTCTGGCAGGGCGGACGCCACGAGGGCTTCGGCCTGAAGGACGCCCCCGGCTCCTTCTGCTGGACCGAACTGACCACCCGCCACCCCGAGACCGCCGACCCCTTCTACCGAACCGTCTTCGGCTACCGCACCGAGCAGATAGGCACGGTCGGCGGCCCCTTCGACTATGAGGTCTGGTCCCTGCGCGACGGCCCCGACGGCTCCTACGCCGGTGGACGCATGCGCATGGACCCGGCAGCCCCGGCCCAGCTCCCCGCGCACTTCACGGTGCTCTATGGCGTCGAGGACTGCGACGCCGCCGCCCGGACCGTCCTGGCCCTCGGCGGGAGGGTCCGTACCCCACCGGAGACCACCCCCTACGGCCGCCTCGCGGAGGTCTCCGACGATCAGGGCGCCCGCTTCACGGTCATCGACCTCTCGAAGGCGGCGGGGGAGGAGTGACCACCTCCGGGGTGGGGCGATCCCCCGCGCCGGGAACGGTGACGATGGGGGGTTGAGGGGGCGGCGGCGGTCAGGGGGCGTGAGGGAGGCGGTTCGCGCGAGAAGGCGTCGGGTGCAGGTCGACGAAAGTGGCTCGGCGGGAGTCGGCGCAGGAAGGACGCTGCAAGGAGGGGAACTTGGAAGGAGGACCTTGATGGAGTCGCGGGTTGGGGTGAGGCGACGGAAGACGGCGAACGCGGGGGAGGGGGCTGTCGGGAGTGATGGTCGCTCTGCTCGAACTGTCTGTGGGCTGATCGATGGGGTGGGTCGGCTGACGGGCGGGCGGTTGGCGGCCGGGCGGTTGGCGGCCGATCCGGGCGGACGTACCGATGCGAGGCGACGGGGTGGCGCGACGGAGCCGGCGGGGCGCCCGGCGCGGGCTCCCGAAGGTGCGTGCTGCAGTGCCGCAGGCCGGCGCCACGGTGAGGTCCTGGGCGGGCGGGGCTGCTGCCTGAACGTGCCGTGCCCCGGCCCCGTCGGGAAGCGGAACATGCCGACGCCACGCGGTACGCCGCCGCCGACCCTGTGCCGCTCCGCCCGGCGGAACCCGCGCCGCCGGACCGTACGGGAACGCCGACGGGGGGGGTTCCGTGCCGAGGCAGGCGCGGGCCGAGCCCCCTGCGTGGGGATGCCGCCCCGCCTGCACTCCGCGCGGACCCGCACCCCGCACCCCGCCCCGCCCCGGACTTGCACCCCGCCCCGCCCTCGGCGCGGACCGCTCCCGGCGCGCTCCCCGCACCACCTGACGGCCCTGCCCCGCCCTGCCCCCGGTGCGGACCCGCCGCCCCTGTGTGGTGCCCGCGCCCTGCACTGCCGTCCGGCAGGGACTCCGCCGTCCGGTAGGGACTCCGCCGTCCGGTAGGGACTCCGCCGTCCGGTAGGGACTCCGCCGTCCGGTAGGGACTCCGCCGTCCGGTAGGGACTCCGCCGTCCGGTAGGGACTCCGCCGTCCGGCAGGGACTCCGCCCCGCCGGGCGGGACCCAGGCCGGGGCCACGTCGGAATGATCCCTTCCGCCCCGGAACGCCGCGACACGCTGGGGTTTGGAGGATCGGAGGGATGGTGGTGACGGTCCGTGCGGGGACGTTACGGGGTGTGGAGGGGGAAAGCGGAAGGGGCGGACAAATGGGCCCCGCGTTGTCGGGGGGAGGGGGCGCCGGGGAGAATCGAGCGCCGTGGACCGGCGCGACGACCGGGATTCCGGGACCGGGACTGCAACAATTCCGGGGGACGGGGAGGTGGCAGGGCAGTGGATCAGCTGACGCAGCACGACCCGAGACGGATCGGACCGTTCGAGGTCCTCGGGCGGCTCGGCTCCGGCGGGATGGGCCTGGTGTATCTGGCCCGCTCGGCGTCCGGGCGGCGGGTGGCCATCAAGACGGTGCGGGCGGAACTCGCCGAGGACCAGTTGTTCCGGGTGCGGTTCACCCGTGAGGTCGAGGCGGCGCGGGCGGTCAGCGGGTTCTACACCGCCGCCGTGGTGGACGCCGATCCGCGGGCGGCCGTGCCGTGGCTGGCCACCGCGTACGTGCCCGCGCCCTCGTTGGAGGAGATCGTCACCCGCAGCGGGCCGTTGCCGGTGAAGGCGGTGCGGTGGCTGGCTGCCGGGGTGGCCGAGGCGTTGCAGTCCATCCACGGCGCGCGGCTGGTGCACCGGGACCTGAAGCCGTCGAACGTGCTGGTGGTTGAGGACGGGCCGCGGGTGATCGACTTCGGGATCGCCAGCGGGGTGTCCAACACCCGGCTGACCATGACGAACGTGGCCGTCGGTACGCCCGCGTACATGTCGCCGGAGCAGGCGAAGGACTCGCGCAGTGTCACCGGGGCGAGTGACGTGTTCTCGCTGGGGTCGACGCTGGTCTTCGCGGCCACCGGGCACGCGCCGTTCCGCGGCGCGAACCCGGTGGAGACGGTTTTCATGCTGTTGCGCGAGGGGCCCAACCTCGCGGGGCTGCCGGGCGAACTGCGGCCGTTGATCGAGGCGTGTATGCGCAAGGAGGCGGGGGAGCGTCCGTCGCCGGCGGAGTTGCAGGCGATGCTGGCCCCGCACCTGTACGCCTCCAGCGACGACACCGGAACGGCCTCCGCCTGGCTGCCGCCGGGCGCGCTCGCGCTGATCGACGAGCGCAGCGGGCGTCCCTCGCGACCGGCGCCGGGCCCGGTGCCGCAGGCCAGGCCGATGCCGGACGGGATTCCGCCGATGCCGCAGCGTCCCCCGGCCCGGACGGACGGGCCAGCGGTGGACGGAGCGGTGCAGTTGGGTTCGGTGCCGATCGGGCCGGGGCCGCTGGCCGCCGACCCGAAGGGCCCGGGCTTCGGTGAGGCGGGTGCGGGCGCTCCGCCGGCCGGGCTGGCGTGGTCGGCGCCGGAGGCGTCCACCCGCCTGTCGCAGCCGACCGCCCCTTATCCGGCGCCCGTGCAGCGCGAGCGGGAGGCGCCGTCTGCGGTGTCGCAGGCGACCGCCCCCTATCCGGCGCCGTTGCCGCGTCCGCAGCAGGTCGAACCCGCCGCGATCGGGGTCGGCGGCGGGCAGACGCACAATGGTGCGGCGGGCGACGCGGACGAGAGCTGGCGGCCGTGGCGGTTCCGGATGACGAACGACGTGTGGGGCACGCCGGTGGTGGCCGGGAGCCGGCTGTACGTCACGTCGTTCGAGGTGCACGCCCTCGATGTGGCCAGCGGGCAGCGGCAGTTCAAAACCAGCGAGGTCGCCTGGACGATGGTGATCGACGCAGGGGTGATCCACGCCTCCGACGGCAACCGGCTGTTCGCGTTCGATGCCACCGACGGCGGCCAGCGCGGGCGGATCGCGCCGGGCGGGTGGGTGTATTCGCTGAGTGCCGGGGACGGCATGCTGATCGCGGGTGTGCGCGGCGGGGCGATCGAGGGGTACGACGTCTCGCGCGGCCAGCTGGCCGGGCGGGTGTGGGAGCGGTTCGGGGCGCAGACGGAGTTCGAGTCCGCGGAGGCGGGGCCCGCGCTGATCGACGGCACCGTCTACTTCCGCGGCGGCGGGCGTCTGCACGCGCTGGACGCCCGCACCGGCGAGGAGAAGTGGTGGTATCCGCTCGGTGAGGTGGAGCCCGGCGGGGTGCCGGTGACGCCGGCGGTGTCCGGCGGGACGGTCCACTTGACGGTCGGCAGCCGCGTGCTGGCGCTGGACGCGGCCGACGGGTCGGAACGCTGGCGGTTCGACGCCCCGGCGGTCTTCTTCGCGCCGCCCGCGGTGGTGGACGGCGGCGTGTACGCGGCGGACTACCTGGGCACCGTCTACGCCCTGGACGCCCGGCACGGCGCCGAACGCTGGCGGGTGCCGACCGAGGCGCGGCAGAGCGTGGAAGCGCCACTGGTGCGCGAGGGCCTCGTGCACCTCGGCAGCGGCAAGGCGCTCTACACGCTGGACGCGGCGGGCGGCGGACCCCGCTGGCGGTTCGCCACGCAGGGTGACGTGGTCGGTTCGCCGGTGGCTGCGGGCGGACGGCTGCACTTCGGGTCGAAGGACCACTGCCTCTACACCGTCGACGCGGCCGGCGGCCAGCTGCGGTGGAAACTGGAGACCGGCGGCGCGATCACCGGCACGCCCGTCGTGCGGGACGGCATGGTGTTCGCGTGCAGCAAAGACCGCTGCGTCTACGCCCTGCACGCCGGCAAGGGCACCGGCACGACCCGCCGCCCCTGACCCCGGCCGCCCGCCCCCCGACCCCGCGCCCCCCCGACCCCGCCCCTGGCCCGCCCCGGGGCCCCGGCCGCCCCGCCCCCACGCCCCGCGCCCCTGACCCCGCCCCCACGCCCCGGCGGCCCCCTCAACCCGTCCGGTCCCCGCCGCCCCCGGCCGGGTTGTCCACAGGCCCTTGTCTTTGCCTTGCCTTTGCCTCCCGCTCGGGCCACACTTGACCCAGAGGCTTTCAATTCGGTCATATGTGGCAACGGCTTCGACGGAGTGGGGCGAGGCGGGACGGGGCCAGGTGGAACGGAGCGGCGGAACGACGAGGACGGCGGTGTGGGACGGGCCGGCAGGACCCGCCCACACCGCGGCTGTCGTGCTCGACGCGCAGGGGGTCGTCACCGCCTGGAGCCCCGGGGCGGCGCGGCTGCTGGGGCACCGGGCTCAGGACGTCGTCGGCCGGCCGCTCAAGGCGCTGCTCCAGAGCGACGGTGACGGCGCGGCGCAGGAGCTGCTGACCGGCGGCGGCTCCGGCACCGCCCCCGCCGTGATGCGGCACGAGGGCGGCGGCGGGGTCGGGGTGGAACTGCTGCGCGCCCCGCTGGCCGACCGGGACGGCGCCCCGGGGGCCGGACTGCTGGTCATCACACCGCTGCCGGGCGCGGAACGCTCCGGGGACCCGCTGGTGGAGATGGCCTTCGCACAGTTCCCGTTCGCCGGTGGCATCCACGGCCCCGACCTGCGGTACGTGCGGATCAACGACAAGGGCAGCGAGGCGTGGGGGCGTTCGCCGAGCGAGATCGTCGGGCGGCTGGGCACCGACCTGATGCCCGACGACATCGCGATGGACATCCGCCGGCACATGGAAGTCGCGATGCGCACCGGTGAGTCGGTCTACCGCGAGGACCTGCTGCGGATGCCGGGCGAGCCGCGCGACCACGCGTGGGCCGGGGTCTACACACCGCTCAAGGACGGGTTCGGGCAGGTCAAGGGGCTGTACTCGGTGGGGTTCGACATCACAGAGCAGCACCGGGCCCGCGAACGGCTGTCACTGCTGGACGCGGCGAGCGGTCGGGTCGGCAGCACCCTGGACGTCGAGACCACCGCCCGGGAGCTCGCCGAACTGCTGGTGCCCGCGCTGGCCGACTTCGTCACCGTCGACCTGCTCGACAGCTTCTTCGGCGACCTGGAGCCCGCCGCCCGGCCGCCGAGCGGGGCGTTCGAGATGCGGCGGATGGGCCAGCACTCCGTGCTGCCGGGGTACCCGGAATCGGTGCTGGAGATCGGCGAGGTGGAGAAGTACCCCACGCACGCCACGCACGCCCGCGCGGTCTCCAGCGGGCGGTCGTTCATCACGCGGTTCGACGAGGACGGCAAACCCGACTGGACCGGGGACGGCCGCCGCCTGGACGCGTCGCGGCTGGAGGTCGGACGCCGGTTCGCCATCCACAGCGCGATGGTGGTGCCGCTGCGCGCCCGCGGCACCACCCTCGGCGTGGCCGTGCTGCTGCGCCACCGCACGACCGCGCCGTTCGACACCGACGACCTCACCCTCGCCGAGGAGATCAGCGACCGCGCGGCCATGGCGATGGACAACGCGCTGCGCTACAGCCGCCAGCGGCACAACGCCCTCACCCTGCAGAACAGCCTGTTGCCGCAGAGCCTGCCGGAGAGTTCCGCGCTCGACCTGGCCGGCCGCTACCTGCCCTCCGACGCGGAGATCGGCGTCGGCGGCGACTGGTACGACGTCATCCCGCTCTCCGGTGCCCGGGTCGCCCTGGTGGTGGGGGACGTGGTGGGCCACGGCATCCACGCCTCGGCCGCGATGGGCAGGCTGCGCACGGCGGTACGCACACTGGCCGACCTCGACATGTCACCGGACGAGGTGCTGGCCCACCTCGACGACCGGACCGGCCGCGCCCCCTCGTCGTTCGCCACGCCCGACGAGATAGCCTTCGGCAGTCCGGGCGCCGGGGCGACCTGTCTGTACGCGGTCTACGACCCGGTGACCCGCACCTGCGCGATGGCCCGGGCCGGGCACATGCCGCCGGCGCTGGTGCTGCCCGACGGCACCGCGGAGCTGATCGACCTGCCGGCCGGGCCCCCGCTGGGCCTGGGGGGACTGCCGTTCGAGACGGCCGAGATCGTGCTGCCCGAGGGCAGTCTGCTCGCGCTCTACACCGACGGGCTGGTGGAGCGGCGCAAGCAGGACGTCGACGAGGGCATCGACCGCCTGCTGGCCACGCTGTCCGAGCTGACCGAACCCGCCCGCACCTCCGGCGGCGCGGCGGGGGAGAACGGGCCGGCGGGCCTGGAGCGGGCGTGCGGGGCGGTGCTCGGTTCGCTCCAGGCCGGGGGGTCCGAGGACGACGTCGCACTGCTGCTGGCCCGCACCAAGGCGCTCGACCCCGCGCAGGTCGCCACCTGGGAGCTGCCCCGGGAGCCCGAGGCGGCCGGCCGCGCCCGTGACCTGGCGGGCGGTCAGCTGTCCGAATGGGGCCTGGAGGAGGCCGCGTTCACCACAGAGATCGTGGTGAGCGAACTGGTCACCAACGCGATCCGCTACGGCAGTGGCCGGTTGCGGTTGCGGCTGATCCTGGAGGACAGCCTCGTCGTCGAGGTCACCGACGGCAGCAACACCTACCCCCGCCTGCGCCGCGCCCGCGGCGACGACGAGGGCGGGCGCGGCCTCCTGCTCGTCGCCCAGCTCTCCACCGCCTGGGGCACCCGCCCCTCCGAGGCGGGCAAGATCGTCTGGGCGGAACAGTCCCTCACGACGACGGGCCCCTGACCCCCGCCACGCCCACCGCGGCGTCCCCGCCCCGGACCGCCCGTCCCCGCCCCGGCTCGCGCCCAAAAAACGGAACCGCCGGACGACGACCGGGCCCCGACCCGGCCGCCGTCCGGCGTCCCCCCGCAGCACACCCCCCGTGCTGCGGCCCCCGGGGCCGGCGCATCCCCCCAGGACGCCCTGCCCCTGTCCGGAACGCCCCCCGCGTTCCGGCCGGGTCCCGCCGGGGCGTCCCCACGCCCCGGCCGGACCTCGTTCTCCCACACCCCCGGCCGGCGGGTGTCCGCCCGCCGGATCCGCGGCCGTGCGGGGCGGCCACCGCGTCCCCTCCACGCGGCGGTTCCCCCGGACGGCCCGGGATCAGGGGGTGGACCAGTTGGCCGGCTTCGGGTGGCCCTCGCCGGACTCCTCGGTGTCGGTGGCGGTCTCTTCCCCGGCGGGAGCGGAGCCGGACTCCGGCTCGCCGCTCACGGACGCGTCGGCGTCCGTCTCCTGCGCCGCGGTGACGGCCGCCCCGGCCTCGGGCCGTTCGCCGGCGGTCGGCTCCCCGGCGTGACCGGCAGCGGCCGGCCGCTCCTCGGACCTGACGTTGCTCATGGGATCTCCCTGTGCCTCTGGGGGGCCGATGATCCGCCTGGTGAGGACCCCCGTACATCACCAGGCGGGCGGCTGTGCGATTGATGGAAGCGTGACAGTGCCCGATAAGCAATCGATAAACGCCCCTGTATACCTTTGCGTTGCCCGAACGGTCACCCCCTCGGTCACCTCGACGGCCCACGTCACAGCGCCGGCCGCCCGCGACGGAACACGCCGCCGGGGCCGCCTCGGGACGCCGGGGGAGGGGCCGGTGGCCGCGGGGGCGGAGTCACCTGAGCCGGCCCGACCGCCACCGAAGCCGTTCCGGCCATCCGACGGACGCCCCACCCGGCGAACGAGGCCCCCGTCAGACCACCACCGGAGCCCGCCCGGCCGCCGGCCCGGTCACCCGACGGACGCCCTCCGGCAACGCCCCCGGCGAAACGTCCCCCGACACCCCGTCCCCTCAGACCGCCTCCGCGTGCGCGTGCTCCGCCAGGAGCACCCGCACCCGCAGGGCCGTCTCGCTCTCCGGCGGCAGCAGACGCAGCGCGTCGAGCCAGCACGCCCGTGCCCGGTCGCGCTGTCCGATGGCGTCGAGGGCGCTGCCCAGGGTGACCATCGCCTCGGGCCGGTACCACTGCACGTCACGGTCGCCGAGGACGGCCAGCGCCTGTTCGGCCAGCGCGGCGGACAGCCGGTGGCGCAGCCGGGTCAGGTGGGCCTGGGCCATGCGGTAGAGGGTCACCGCCTCCCAGACCGGCTGGCGGGACTCGCGGAACGAGTCGAGCGCGTGGCCGAAGTTCTCGATGGCGGTGTCGTGGTCGCTGTCGGCGGTCAGCACGATGCCCAGCTGGTAGTGGCCGATGCCGGTGCGGAAGCCGGAGTTGATCTCCCGGTAGACCGCCAGCGCCTCGCGGGCGCTGGCCAGCGCGGCCGGCAGGTCGCCGAGCTTGCCCTGGTTGACCGCCAGGTTGCCCAGGGTGGCGGCGGCACCGTGCCGGTTGCCGTCGGCCCGGAACGCCTCCAGGGCCTGCCGGTAGAACGCGGTCGCCTCCGCCTCGCGGCCCTGGTTGACGGCGCTGAGCCCCAGCAGGTTCGCGGCGTAGCTGAGGGTGAGCACGTCGCCGGCGGTGCGGCCCAGGCGCTGCGCGTGACCGGTCTCGGCCTCCGCCTCGGCGTGCCGGCCGCTCCACTGGAGGAGGCGGCCCAGCAGGGTGCGGGCACGCCCCTCGGCCAGCGCGTCGTGCTCGCGCACGGCGGCGTCCACCACGGCGCGGGTGCAGCGTTCGTACGGCGTCAGGTAGCCGCCGGCCTCCAGCAGGTCCTGGGCGGCCCACAGCAGGTCGACGGCGGTGCGCAGGCCGGCCGGGTCGCTGCCGCGGGCCTGCCGGGCGATCTCGGCGAACAGGCCGGTGGACTCGGCGTGCAGCCAGTCCAGGCTCTCCTCGTGGCTGGAGAAGTCCAGCCCGGGGCGGTCCGGGGCGGCGAGGTGCTCCAGCACCCGGTCGCCGGGGTTCTCCATGGCGTAGACGGCGGTGGCGGTCGCCAGGTGGAAGTGCATGAGCCGGGTGAGCGCGGCCTGCCGCTCGGCGGGCTCCTCGTCGCGGTCGGCGCAGCCGCGGGCGTACAGCTTCAGCAGGTCGTGGCAGCGGTAGCGCTCCGCGGTGGCCGACTCCAGCAGGCTGATGTCGACCAGCGACTCCAGCAGGTCCTCGGCGGTGTACGGGTCGAGGTCGAGCAGCGCGGCGGCGGCCGGCAGCGACAGGTCGGGGCTGTCGGCGAGCGCCAGCAGCCGGAAGGCGCGGGCCTGTTCGGGCGTGAGCTGCCCGTAGCCGAGTTCGAACGTGGCGCCGACGGCGAGGTCCCCGGCCTTGAGTTCGTCGAGCCGGTGGCGCTCGTCGGCGAGCTTGCGGGCCAGCACCGAGACGGTCCAGCCGCGCCGGTTGGCCAGCCGGGCGGCGGCGATCCGGATGGCCAGCGGCAGCCGTCCGCACGCCTCGACGACCTCCAGCGCGGTCTGGCGTTCGGCCAGTACCCGGTCGGCGCCGACGATCCGGGTGAACAGGTCGAGCGCCTCGGCGGGCGTCATCACGTCCAGGTCGAGCAGCCGGGCGCCGGCGAGAGCGGCCATCCGGGAGCGGGAGGTGATGAGGGCGGCACTGCCGGGGGTGCCGGGCAGCAGGGGCCGTACCTGCGCCGCGTCCCGGGCGTTGTCCAGCAGCGCCAGCACTCTGCGGCCGTCCAGCACCGAGCGGTACAGCGCGGCGCGGTCGTCCAGGCTCTCGGGGATCTGGGCGGCCGGCACACCGAGCGCCCGCAGGAACGAGCCCAGCACGCTGACCGGTTCGGCCGGGCGGTCGTCCTGGCCCTGGAGGTCGACGTACAGCTGGCCGTCGGGAAAGGCGTCGCGGGTGGCGTGCGCGACGTGCACCGCCAGCGCGGTCTTGCCGACGCCGCCTATGCCGGCCAGCGCGGACAGCGCCATGACGCTGCCGTGGGAGTCGGAGAGTTCCTCGACGAGGTCGGCGATCAGCTCCTCGCGTCCGGTGAAGTCCGCGACGGAGGCCGGCAGTTGTGCGGGGCGCACCACGACGGGTGCGGCGCGGTCGGGGCCGGCGGCCGGCGGCGCGGCGAGCGAGGGGTCGGCGGCCAGCACCTTGCGGTGCAGCTCCGACAGCTCCTGGCAGGGTTCCACGCCGAGTTCGCCGACGAGCATCCGCCGGGTGTCGGCGTAGACGCCGAGCGCCTCGGCCTGCCGTCCGCAGCGGTACAGCGCGAGCATCAGCAGCCCGCGGGGGCTTTCGCGCAGCGGGTGTTCGGCGGTGAACGCGGTCAGTTCCGAGACGGCCTCGGCGTGGCCGCCCAGTTCCAGGTCGAGCCGCAGCCGGTCCTCCAGCAGCCGCAGCCGCCACTCCGACAGCCGGGAGCGCTGGGCGTCGGCGTACGGTCCCGGCAGCCCGGCCAGCGGCTCGCCCTGCCACAACTCCAGGGCCTCGGTCAGCAGGTGACGGGCGGTCGCCGGGTCTCCGGCGGTGCGGGCGTGTGCGGCGGCGGCGGTGAGGCGCTCGGCGACCGACACGTCGAGCGCGTCCGGGGCCACCGGCAGCGCGTAGCCGCCGGAGACCGAGTTGAGGCTGTCGGCGCCCAGGGTCCTGCGCAGCCGGAAGGCGTAGGTGCGCACCGCGGCGAGCGCGCTGTCCGGTGACTGCTCGCCCCACAGCGCGTCGATGAGTTCGTCGGCGCCGGCCGCCCGGCCCTCGCGCAGCAACAGCACGGCCAGCAGGGCGCGTTGCTGTGGGGAACCGGCCGCCAGCTGCTGTCCGGAACGCCAGGCGCGCACCGGCCCCAGGAGGGAGTAGCGCAGCTCGGGGTCCGGTTCCGCATCCATGGTCCAACTCCATTCCGCCACCGCGGGGAGGGCCGCCCGCCCGCCGCGGAAACGGGCGCCGACGCCGAAACGTATATCGATCGTTCATCGCTGCGGGAGAGCATCCGGGTCATGAGGAATTCACCCTCGCCGGGCGCCAGTCTGCCTTGTCACCCCCCGGGTGGTCACCTACTGGTCGGAGGTTGTGGGCGAATCCGCACGTAGTCATCGGAATGCGATATTCCGACTGTGAGGCCGCTGGGGTAGAGGAGTGTCCGACCTGTCATGTGCGCATGGTGTCCGCGGAGCGGTGACGCCTCGGCGTCAGTACGAAGATCAGAAGGCGACGGCAGCTGTGGCGCGGGCACGTCCGGTGCCATGACGCCGGCGCGGGCCCTGCGGGCGCACGCCCGCCGCACACCCCACGCCGTGCCGTACGACGCGCTGCCCGGTGCGCCGCTGGCCGCCACGGCCGCGCTGTCCTACGAGGCGCTGGACCGCCGCGCCCGGGCGGTCGCCGCCCGCCTGGGCGCACTGGTGGCCCCCGGCAGCACGGTCCTGCTGGCCTACCGCCCCGGCGCGGACCTGGCCGGCGCCTTCTACGGCTGCCTGTACGCCGGCATGGTCGCCGTGCCGTGCCCGCTGCCCAACGGGACGGTGCGCCGCGACGACCTGGAGCCGGCGGTGGACCGCGCCGAGCCCGCGGTCGTGCTGACCGCCGCCGACGGGTGGACGCCGCTGCCGGTGGACCAGCGCCGGGTGCGGGTCGTGGAGGCCGACGGCCTGCGGGTCGGCGACCGCCCGGTGTCCGAACTCGCCGGGGACTGGCGGCCGCTGGGCGTGCCCTCCATCGTCGGCGCGTACCGGCAGTTCGTGCCCGGGAGTCCCGGTGACCGGCGGGGCGGCCGGCTGGAGCCGGTGCTCAGCCACGGCGACCTCACCCACGTGCTCGGCGAACTGCGGCGCGCGGTGCGGCTGGGGGCGGACGAACGCGAACTCGGCTGGATCGCGTCGGTGCAGGGGCTGGAGGACCCGGTGTGGCGCCTGCTGCTGCCGGTCCAGGAGGGCCGGGTCGTCTGGGAGACCGGCGGCCCGCCGCGGTCCTGGTGACCGTTCGGGAACGGAACGAGCCGGTGACCCGCCGTCGGGCGGGGCACCGGCTCGTCGTCGTGCGGCGGTGGTCAGGGGCGTGTGGTCACGCCGTCCACCGGGACCAGCTCAGGTTCCAGTCCGCGTAGCCGTTGTCCGGGGCGGCCGGCTGCGGCTCACCCTTGACGGTGACCGGGTCACCCGCCTTGATGTAGTGGTAGAACCACTCGGCGTTCACCTTCGACAGGTGGATGCAGCCGTGCGAGTCGTTGTCCTCGCCGGGCTGCCGGTCGCCGCTGGAGTAGTGCACGTACGTACCCGAGTTGGTCAGGTGCACGTCCCACGGGAGCGTCAGGTCGTAGAAGTTGGGGTTTGCGGGGTCGCAGGTGATGCCGACGCTGCAGGAGGTCATGTGCACCTCGGTCTGCTTGTCGATCACCGCCATCGTGCCGCCCCAGGTCTCGAAACCGGCCTTGCCCGCGTCGGCCGGAAGGGCCCGCACGAGCTTGCCGTCCCGGTAGACGTTCAGCTTGTGCGCGGCGGTGTCGGCCACCGCCTCCACGTCGTCGCCGATGGTGAAGGTGTGGGTGTAGTCGTGCACGCCGTAGCGGCCGTTGCCGTCGCTGACCCCGTCGAGGTCCGCGTCGACGGTCACCTTGGTGCCCGACGCCCAGAACTTCTCCGGCCGCCAGTCGGCCCGCCGGTCGCCGAACCAGTGCCAGGCACCGGCCACCTGCGGGCTCGTGGTGATCTTCATCTGCTTCTCCACTCCGGCGCGCGCCGAGGACGCCACCGGGTGCGAGAAGAGCACCGACACCGGCATGGCCACGCCCACGACGCCGCCCTTGGCCGGCGTGATGGAGTCCAGCAGCATGCTGTTGGACTCCGCCGGGGACTGCACCGTGAATGCCGTCGCCTGCGTCCTGGGCATCGCACCGGTGTGCCCGGGCGCCGTCGCGGTGGCCCGCACGGTGTAGTTCTGCCCGACGTTGAACGGCGAGGACGGCGTCCAGGTGCCGCTGGCCGTGTCGAGGCTGCCGGCCACCGCGTCGCCCTTGGAGTCGGCCACGGTCACCGACGCCAGCGTGCCGTGCGCCACCACGACCGTGAGCGGCTTGTCGGGGTAGACGTCGCCGGAGCCGTTCTTGGCCAGCGTCACACTGATCGTCGCCGGGTTCTTCGGCGCGGGGGCCTTGCCCGCGTTGTCAGAACCGCCGGACCCCGAGCACGCGCTCGCTCCGAGGACCAGCACCGACAGCCACGCCCCCGCGACCGCGACCCGCCCGCCGCGACCCCGGGTCCCGGCCGCGACACCACCTGTCCGTATCACCACATGCTCCTCGTCACACCGTGTGCCGTCCGACAACAGCAGCGACGCTCACCGGACCACCGCGGTTCCGGGCCGCGCGACAGCCTCGCGCCGGAGCCGCCGGGTCCGCACACCGCCCGGCGGCGCCGTGACGGCCTCCCGCCCGGAAACGCGGACGCCGGCCGCGTCCGCCCGTCCCCCGCCGCGACCGCACCCCGCGGGCCTGGGGACGTCCCCGGCGCGACCGGTCGGGGGCGCACCGCGGTGACGGTGCGGCACCACCCGGCAGGGCGACGGCGGGAACTCCAGCAGCGTACGTCCTGATCACCCTCAGAAACGAACACGCCACGGCCCGCAGTGGAGCCGCATCGGGCGGAACGCGGGCGTATCGACGTCCAGACGTGGCGGGAAACACGGTCCGACCCGTCGTCCGGCCCCGCCGGTCCACCACATGGTTCACCCTCACGAGGGAGGCGCCGAACGGACATTCACTCCTTTGGGGAGGTGTGCCGGCCGGGCGGTCACCCCCAGGGGGCGGCCTCCGCACGGACGTTCATTCCCCGCGGCCCGCGCCGCTCCTATGCTCGGAGGATGGACCAGACCCCGCAGCGCCCCACCCCCGCCGGGGAACCGGCCGCCGTGCCGCCCGCCCCCACCGCCGGTGCGATGCGCCGGGCGCTGGCCCGGGCCCGGTCGGGCGTCGCCGTCGACGCCGGCGAGGCCGCCGTACTGCTGGCCGCACGCGGCGAGGACCTGGAGCAGCTGTGCCGGACCGCCGCCCGGGTCCGGGACGCCGGCCTGGAGGCCGCCGGACGCCCCGGCGTCATCACCTACTCCCGCAAGGTCTTCGTCCCCCTGACCCGGCTGTGCCGCGACCGCTGCCACTACTGCACGTTCGTCACCGTGCCGGGCCGGCTGCGCCACGACGGGCACGGGATGTACCTCTCCCCGGACGAGGTGCTGGCCATCGCCCGCCAGGGGGCCGCACTCGGGTGCAAGGAGGCACTGTTCACCCTCGGCGACCGCCCCGAGGACCGCTGGCCCGAGGCCCGCGAGTGGCTCGGCGCGCACGGCTACGACGACACCCTCGCCTACGTGCGGGCGATGGCGGTGCGGGTACTGGAGGAGACCGGCCTGCTGCCGCACCTCAACCCCGGCGTGCTGACCTGGAGCGACTTCCAGCGCCTCAAGCCCGTCGCACCGTCCATGGGCATGATGCTGGAGACCACCGCCACCCGCCTGTGGTCGCAGCCCGGCGGCCCGCACCACGGCTCGCCCGACAAGGAACCGGCAGTGCGGCTGCGGGTCCTGGAGGACGCCGGGCGCTCCAACGTGCCGTTCACCACCGGCGTCCTGATCGGCATCGGCGAGACCCGTGAGGAACGCGCCGAAGCCCTGTTCGCCATCCGCCGCACCGCCCGCGCCCACCACGGCGTGCAGGAGGTCATCGTCCAGAACTTCCGCGCCAAGCCGGACACCGCCATGCGCGCCGTGCCCGACGCGGAGGCCGACGAACTGGCCGCCGCCGTCGCCGTAGCCCGCGTCGTGCTCGGCCCGTCCGCCCGCATCCAGGCGCCGCCCAACCTCGCCGACGGCCGCTACGCCCAGCTCGTCGCGGCCGGCATCGACGACTGGGGCGGCGTCTCCCCGCTCACCCCCGACCACGTCAACCCCGAGCGCCCCTGGCCGCACGTCGACGACCTGGCGGCCCGCACCGCCGAGGCCGGCTTCACCCTGCGCGAACGCCTCACCGTCTACCCGGAGTTCATCGCCCGCGGCGAACCCTGGCTCGACCCGCGCCTGCTGCCGCACGTGCGGGCACTGGCCGACCCGCACACCGGACTGGCCCGCGAGGACGTGATCCCGGCCGGCCTGCCCTGGCAGGAGCCCGACCAGCCGCTGACCGCGACCGGCCGCACCGACCTGCACACCGCGATCGACACCTCCGGCCGCACCGCCGACCGCCGCGCCGACTTCGCCCACGTCTACGGGGACTGGGACGCCGTCCGCGAACAGGCCGCCCCCGGCGCCGTCCCCGACCGCGTCGAGGCCGACGTGCGCGCCGCGCTCGCCACCGCCGCCGACGACCCCACCCGGCTCACCGACGCCCAGGCCCTCGCCCTGCTGCACGCCGACGGCCCGGCCCTCGACGCCCTGTGCCGGATCGCCGACGACCTGCGCCGCGAGACCGTGGGCGACGACGTCACCTACGTCGTCACCCGCAACATCAACTTCACCAACGTCTGCTACACCGGCTGCCGTTTCTGCGCGTTCGCCCAGCGCCGCACCGACGCCGACGCCTACACCCTCTCCCTCGACCAGATCGCCGACCGCGCCCAGCAGGCGTGGGAGGTCGGCGCCACCGAGGTGTGCATGCAGGGCGGCATCCACCCCGACCTGCCCGGCACCGCCTACTTCGACATCGCCCGCGCCGTGCGGGAACGCGTCCCCGGCATCCACGTGCACGCCTTCTCCCCCATGGAGATCGTCAACGGCGCCTCGCGCACCGGCCTGTCGGTCCGCGACTGGCTGACCGCCGCGCGGGAGGCCGGCCTGGACACCATCCCCGGAACCGCCGCCGAGATCCTCGACGACGAGGTCCGCTGGGTGCTTACCAAGGGCAAACTCCCCGCCGCCACCTGGATCGACGTGGTGCGCACCGCCCACGAACTCGGCATCCGCTCCTCCTCCACCATGATGTACGGCCACGTCGACCAGCCCCGGCACTGGCTCGGCCACCTGCGCACCCTCGCCAGGCTCCAGCAGGAGACCGGCGGGTTCACCGAGTTCGTCACCCTGCCGTTCATCCACACCAACGCACCCGTCTACCTGGCCGGCATCGCCCGCCCGGGACCCACCCCGCGTGACAACCTCGCGGTCACCGCGGCCGCCCGGCTGCTGCTCCACCCGCACATCACCAACATCCAGACCAGCTGGGTCAAGCTCGGCACCGACGGCGCCGCCCGCATGCTGCGGTCCGGTGCCAACGACCTGGGCGGCACCCTCATGGAGGAGACCATCTCCCGGATGGCCGGCTCCGGTTACGGCTCCTACCGCTCCATCGCCGGCCTGGAGGCCATCGCCCGCGCCGCCGGCCGCCCCGCCCGGCAGCGCACCACCGACTACGGCACGGTCGCCCCCGAACGCCTCGCCGCCGGCCGCGCCCACGACGGCAGTCTCCCGCGGCTCCTGCCGCTCGCCGACGCCTGACGCCCCGGCCGCCGCCTGCCGACAGCGCGTCACGGGGCCGCCGCACGGCGACAGGTGACCGTGCGATAACTGTTCTGGGTTCCCTGACCGGCGGGCCCCCGGTCGATTACAGTGACCCGCCGGAAAACGGGGAGGAGCTTCGGTGAGCGGGATCTGGGGACGCGCACAACAGCAGGACTTCCGTGGCCGGGTCCGCGGGTGCCTGCTGGGCGGCGCGATCGGTGACGCCCTCGGCGCCGCCGTCGAGTTCGACTCACTGGAGGCCATCCGCGCGGCCCAGGGCGCACAGGGGATCACCGACTACGTCTCCGCCTACGGCAGGCTCGGCGCGGTCACCGACGACACGCAGATGACGATGTTCACCGTCGACGGCCTGATCCGCGCGCACGTGCGCCGTGACACCGGCGGCTGGCATCCGCCCACCGACGTGCACCGGGCCTACCTGCGCTGGGCGGCCACCCAGGCCGACTGGGGACCGGACGAACGCCGCCCGGACATCGGCTGGCTGGCCCGGGAGGAATGGCTCTACGCGCGCCGCGCCCCCAGCCGTGCCTGCCTCGGCGGCCTCGGCGACGACCGGATGGGCACGCTCGCCGAGCCGAAGAACCCCGATTCCAAGGGCTGCGGCGCGGTCATGCGCTCCGCGCCGTTCGGCCTGCTCGTCGGCTGGGACCCGGCGCTCGTCTTCCAACTGGCCACCGAGTGCGCCGCCCAGACCCACGGCCACCCCACCGGCTACCTGACCGCCGGGGCGTTCGCCGTCATCGTGCACGCGCTCGCCCACACCGAACCCCTGGAGGCCGCCGTGCAGCGGGCGCTGACGGTGCTGGCCGGCCACCCCGGCCACGAGGAGACCAGCGACGCCCTGCGCCGCGCCCTGGGCGCCGTCCGGCAGGGACTGCCCGGCGCGGACCGCGTGGAGGCGCTGGGGGCCGGCTGGACGGCGGAGGAGGCCCTCGCCATCGGCGTCTACTGCGCCCTGGTCGCCGAGGACGCCCGGCACGGCCTGCTGCTGTCCGTCAACCACTCCGGCGACAGCGACTCCACCGGCTCCATATGCGGCAACCTGCTCGGCGTCCAGCACGGTGAGACCGCGCTGCCTCCCGCCTGGGTCGTCGCCCTGGAGGGCCGCGGCACCCTGCTGGAACTCGCCGACGACTTCGCGATGGAGATGACCCAGTCCGCCACCGTCAACTCCTCCGGTTGCTGGCTGGACCGCTACCCGGCCGGTTGAACGGCGGTGGCGCCCGCAGCGGCCGCCGGGAACGCCACGGCGGCCCGGCCCCTCAGGGGGAGGGGGCCGGGCCGCCGGGTCTGTCACCCCTCGGCCAGGACGGCGTGATGGTCGAGGGGCCGTGCGCGGGGAGGAGCGGTGGATCAGCCGGCGAGCGCGCCGGAGACGACACCGTCCACGAACGCGGCCCACGCCCGTGGGGTGAAGGCCAGGGCCGGGCCGTGCGGGTCCTTCGAGTCGCGGACGGCCACCGCCGCGACGCCGGGGGCCCGCACCTCGACGCAGTCCCCGTGGGCGCCCGAGTAGGAGGACTTCTTCCAGTCAGGGGTCACGCCGCAGAACATCTGATGGTTACTCATGATTACTCCGGGGGAGGTGAGTTGACCGGTCGTGTGAGGTCCGGCCGGTGCTCACGACGCTACTGCCCCGCTCAGCCCTGCGGCGGCGGCGTTCACTCGACCGGATGGCATATTCACCACGTTCCCGTCCTGTCCCCCCGGCGACGTGTAACCTGCCCCGGCCCGCGCCCGGCCGGTGCCCGGAACGCCCTCAGCGCACGTAGTCCTTCGCCACGTCCTTGATGAACTCCCGCGACTGCTCGGGGCCCAGCGCCAGCGCCCGCAGGTGCTCGTACTTGACGCTGTAGTCGTGCACGTCGTTGGGCTTCTCCAGGTACAGGTCGCTGGTGACGCCCTCCAGGTAGACCACCGTCGCGTCCGAGGTGTCCTCGAACTCCAGGATGGCGAACTTGCCGTACATCCCCGGGTGCGCGCCCATGCTGTACGGCAGCACCTGGAGCGTGACGTGCGGCAGTTCGCTCCACTCCACGAGGTGCTCCAGCTGCTGTGCCATCACCCGCTCGTCGCCGGAGACCCGGCGCAGCGCGGCCTCGTCCAGCACCACCCAGTACCGCAGCGGGCGCACCGGATCGGTCAGCCGCTCCTGGCGCTTGATCCGCACCTGGACGCGCTTGTCGACCTCGGCCGGCGTGGCCTCCGGCCACATCCCGGTGATCACCGCCCGGGCGTAGTCCTCGGTCTGCAGCAGCCCCGGCACCACCAGCGACTCGTAGACCCGCAGCGACGCAGCGTCCGTCTCCAGGCCGATGTAGACGCTGTAGGGCACGTCGCCGAACGCGTGCCACCAGCCCTGCTGGCGCGACTCCTTGGCCATCTGCATCAGGGATTCCACGACGCGTTCGTCCTCGACGCCGTAGACCCCGCACAGGTCGCGCACGTCGCGCTGGCTGATGCTGCGCCTGCCGTTCTCCAGCCGGCTGATCTTCGACTGGGACACCAGCAGGCGCGAGGCGACCTCCTCGGCCGTCATGCCCTTCTGCTCCCGGAGCTTGCGCAGCTCCGAGCCCAGCCGCCGTCGCCTGACCGTGGGGTTGACGTTGGACGCCACGAGACCGCACCTCCGACCGCACCAGCGTCCCGGGACCGGTCCGGGTACGCGTTTCCGACAACCGGCGTACCACTCGCGCGGATCACCTGTCAGCAGACTGCCACCCCTGGTCCGTTCCGCGCTGAAGAACGCCAACTTCCTTTCATTTCACGGCGTTCCACGGTCCGAAGCGACCGGATCGTCGGCACCGCCGCCGCTCCGGGCCGCCACCTCGGCGAACGCGGCGCGCACGGCGGTGGCGGCCCGCCGGGCGCCGGGGCGCGGGGTGCGGACGGGCCGGGGGGCGCACGGGGGCGCGGAGGAGCGCTGGGCGGCGCGGACCGGGGCGCACGCACACCGCGGACCGCCGTCGCGGTGACGGCGGTCCGTGCGGCGGATACGGGCGGACACCGGGTGTCCGCCTGAACGGCCCCGGGATCTGTCCGGCGGGCCTAACGCATGGCGACCCGGGGGACCATGCCACGGGCCGGCGGGCGTCCTGCGGACGGCGGCGCGGGCGCCGGCCGGCGTGGCTGAACGGCGACGCCGTTGCTCACGTCCATCACGGCGTGCGCCACCAGTCCGCCCATCGGGTCGTAGCGGATCAGGTCGCGCAGCCGGGAGCGCGAGGAACGGCCTTCGTTGCCCGGGTAGAGGTGCTTGCCGAGCCCGACCGCGTGCGCGAGTGCGGCGAGCGCCGCGGTGCGCGGGTCCGGTGGCGTGCCGGTGCGGATCGCGTTGTCCAGCCGGGAGCGGATGTCCCTGCTGACGGCGCTGTCCGTCGCCTGGTAGCGCGTGGTCGGCAGCACCCCGCACATCTGGCCCGCCACGGCGTGCACCATGTCGCAGCGTTCGAGATGTGTCAGGTACGTCTGGCGCAGCCCGAGTCGGGGCCCGCCGATCCAGTGGACGGCGCGCACCGGGCTGCCGCGTCTGCGCAGCAGTTCGAGCGCGGAGTCCAGCGTCGGATCTCCGGTCGGCCGTGGGTGGATCACGGCGATACGATCCCCGTCAGGGGCTATCCGTCCCGCCAGGGCCAGCTCCACTAGCTGAGCCCCGGCCAGACCTAGGTCGAGCGACTGCGGCTGCGCCGTGGTCCCGGTGGTCGGGTCCAGGGCGAGCAGCAAAAGCTCTTCCGGGATTGTTCTGCGGCTCCTGCCCATCCATGCCTCCCCGCGTGGATGAATGACAGGGTGACGCCTCTCACACGATGTGTCGAGAGTGCGTGTTCCTTATATGCGGGAACCGGCAGGTATGTCGTTCTCGTCTACCGGTCGGGTGGTGCCGCGGCGCGGCCCCCGGCGGGTCTGCGGGGGGAGCCGCAGGGCCGGGCACGAGACTGGCGGGGGCGCGGACATCGGCTCCCCGGCGGGTCGACGGCCCGGAGGACCATCGGTTGTGGTGGTGCGCCGGACGAGGTTCCACCGGTTTGAACACGAAACGGGTTATACGGGAGGCACGAGTGGCGGGCGATTCCCCCGGCAGGGCGGAACAGCAGGAGGCGTCGGGGGGGACGGCCGGCAGGGCGGACGACCCCAGGGCGGCGATCCGGCGGGAGCCGGACCCTGTTCGGCGCGGACCGGGTCGCGGGGAGGCGGACGCGGCACTCGCCGTCGCCCTGGCGGACGAACCCCGGCGGCAGGGGACCGACAACGATGGCGACGCCCCTGAGGACGAACGGGAGGCGGGTTCTGGTTCCCGTAGCGCGGGGGATTCCTCCCCAGGTGTGACGGACGCCTCAGCCGCTGACGGCACCTCCGCCGAACCGGAACCCGCAGCCACGGCGACCCCCCGTGCGGCCACCTCGCAGCACGGCACCGGTGCGGCCGATCCGGAAGCGACGGCCGCCGGGGAGACCGCGGACGCCGACGAGACGCCGGAACCGGCCACCGATGTGCCGGAACCGGCCACCGGCGACGCGGGGGCCGACGCCCGCGTCGCCCCCGCGGACGCCACCACCACGGCCCCGGAGGCCGCCGACGCCCCCGAGGAGGCCGCCGACGCCCCCGAGGAGGCCGCCGACGCCACCACCACGGCCTCGGACGCCCCCGGGGCCCCCGAAGCCCCGGACGACGCCTCCGGCCCGTCCACGCCCCCTGCGGCCCCCGGCACGCGGGACGCCCCGGCCGACCCGCAGGACCCCCCCGTGGAGCCCGAGGACGCCGACGGCACCCCGGACGCCCCCGGAGCCGAAGGGGCGGACGAACCCGGCGACGCCTGCGGTGCGGCGGCCGACGCCCCCGCCGTGCCCCGCCTCCCCCACCGGGACCGCGCTGCTGCCGGCGGTCGCCGCGCCGCCGCCGTCCGCGCCGCCGAAGCCGCCCGTTCCGCCGCCGTCCGCGCCGCCCGCGCTGCCGGGGGCGCTGCCGGACCGGCCCGGACTCACCCCGGCGTTCGGCACCGGACGGCCCACGCGCCCCGAGGAGACCCGTCGGCAGCCGCTGCCGCCGGAGCCCGAGGAGCCGCTGGAGCTGCTGGCGCGGCTGACCAACTCCCCGCCGCCCCCGCAGACGCTGGTGCGGACCGCGGTGCGGCGGTTCAAGATCTGGACGCCGCTGGTGCTGCTGCTGGCGGTCGTCTTCTGCGTGGTGCAGGCGCTGCGTCCGCTGCCGCAGCCCACGATGGCGCTGACCATGAACGACACCTACGCCTTCGCGGGCGCGGCGCCGGTCATGCCGTGGCCGTCGGAGGGGCAGGCGGCCGTGGAGGTGCAGGGGCTCGGCGGCCTCGGCACGTTCGGCCGGCAGAAGCCGGAGCCGATCGCGAGCGTCGCGAAGATCATGACCGCCTACATCGTGCTGCACGACCACCCGATGAAGCAGGGCTCCACCGGTGCCTCGCTGACCATGGACGCGAAGGCCGCGCAGGACGCCCGGCTCGGCGCCGAGGGCGAGTCGGTCGTGGAGGTGCACGACGGCCAGCGGGTCAGCCAGTACGAGGCGCTGGAGGACCTCATGCTGGCCTCGGCCAACAACATCGCCCGGTTCCTCGCCCGCTGGGACGCCGGTTCCGAGCCCGCGTTCGTCAAGAAGATGAACGCCACCGCCAAGAGCCTCGGCATGACACACACCACGTACACCGACCCCAGCGGCCTGACCGCCACCACCGTCTCCACCGCGAGTGACCAGGTCAAGCTGGTGGAGAAGGCGATGGGTGTCCCGGCCTTCCGCCAGGTCGTCGCCGAGCCCAGCTATCGCACGGCGGACGGCGTCACGTACAACAACTGGAACCACCTGGTCGGCACCAACGACGTCGTCGGGGTCAAGACCGGCACGTCCACCGCGGCCGGCGGCAACCTGGCGTTCGCCGCGTACAAGGACGTCGGCGGAACCACTCAGCTGATCATCGGAGTGGTGCTCGGGCAGTACAAACCGTCGATCCTCGACACCGTCACCGCGGCGGCGCTGCGGCTCGTCCTGGCCGCGCAGCACACGCTGGTGGCCGGCAAGGCCATAGAGAAGGGCGCGGTCGTCGGCTACGTCGACGACGGCTTCGGCAACCGGACGCCCGTGGTCGCCACGCAGACCGTGCGGGCGGTCGGCTGGCCGGGGCTGCGCGTGCCGGTGCGGCTGGCAGCCTCCGGCGCGCTGCCGCACGAGGCGAAGGCCGGGCAGCACGTCGGCACCCTGACGGTCGGCGACGGCCCGGGACAGATCCGGATCCCGGTAGCCCTGCGGACCGCCGTCGGCGCCCCCGGCCTCGGCGACAAACTGACCCGCCTGGGCTGACCGACCGTCACGGAAGGGGCGGCCCACCTCACCGGTGGGCCGCCCCTTCCGCGCTTGCCCGCGTTCACAGGTCGTCGGCGCTTCAGCCGGCGGTTCAGCCCCGGCCGCGCAGCTCCCGGTAGCGGCCGACCAGCGCGCTCGTGGACGCGTCGAGGCCGGGCACGTCCGCGCCCCCGGTCAGCGCCGGCTCGATCCGCCGGGCCAGCACCTTGCCGAGCTCGACACCCCACTGGTCGAAGGAGTCGATGTCCCAGATCGCGCCCTGTGTGAACACCTTGTGCTCGTAGAGCGCCACCAGCTGCCCCAGCACCGACGGCGTCAGCGACTTCGCCAGGATCGTGGTCGTCGGGTGGCCGCCGCGGAACGTCTTGTGCGGCACCAGCTCCTCCGGCACACCCTCGGCCCGCACCTCCTGCGGCGTCCTGCCGAACGCCAGCGCCTGCGTCTGCGCGAAGAAGTTGGCCATCAGCAGATCGTGCTGCCCTGCGAACTCGCCCAGCTCCGCCAGCGGTTCGGCGAAACCGATGAAGTCGGCCGGGATCGTCTTCGTGCCCTGGTGCAGCAACTGGTAGTACGCGTGCTGCCCGTTGGTGCCCGGCGTGCCCCACACCACCGGACCGGTCTGCCAGGCCACCGGCTCGCCCTGCCGGTCCACCGACTTGCCGTTGGACTCCATGTCCAGCTGCTGGAGGTAGGCGGTGAACCGCGACAGGTAGTGGCTGTAGGGCAGCACCGCGTGCGCCTGCGCGTCGTGGAAGTTGCCGTACCAGACGCCCAGCAGGCCCATGATCAGCGGGGCGTTGGCCTCCGGCGGCGCGGTGCGGAAGTGCTCGTCGACGAGCCGGAAGCCCGCCAGCATCTCCCGGAACGCCTGCGGGCCGATGGCGATCATCAGCGACAGGCCGATCGCCGAGTCGTAGGAGTACCGGCCGCCGACCCAGTCCCAGAACGCGAACATGTTGTCGGTGTCGATGCCGAAGTCGGCGACCTTCGCACCGTTGGTCGACAGCGCCACGAAGTGCTTGGCCACCGCCGACCCGTCCCCGCCGAGCCCGGCCAGCAGCCAGTGCCGCGCGGCCGTCGCGTTGGTGATCGTCTCGATCGTGGTGAACGTCTTCGACGCCACGACGAACAGCGTCTCCGCCGGATCCAGGTCCCGCACCGCCTCGTGCAGGTCGGCGCCGTCGACGTTGGAGACGAACCGGAAGCCCAGCTCCCGCGCGGTGTACGGCTTCAGCACCTCGTACGCCATCGCCGGACCCAGGTCGGAGCCGCCGATGCCGATGTTGACCACGGTGCGGATCCGCTGGCCCGTGTGGCCCTTCCAGGCGCCCGAGCGGACCTGGTCGGCGAACGCGGCCATCCGGTCCAGCACCGCGTGCACGTCCGGCACCACGTTGTGCCCGTCGACCTCCACCACGGCGTCCGCCGGGGCCCGCAGCGCGGTGTGCAGCACCGCGCGGTCCTCGGTGGTGTTGATCCGCTCGCCGCGGAACATCGCGTCCCGCAGACCCGCCACGCCCCGCGCCGCCGCCAGCGCCCGCAGCAGCTCCAGGGTCTCGTCGGTGACCAGGTGCTTGGAGTAGTCGATGTGCAGGTCGCCGACCTCGACGGTGTAACGGCCGGCCCGCTGTGGGTCCTCGTCGAACAACTGCCGCAGCGTCAGTCCCCGCGTCTTCTCCCGGTGCGCGCCCAGCGCCTCCCACTCGGGCGACCGGTCCAGCCGCACGGGCTGGCGGGGGTCAGCGGTGTTCCCGGACATCCTCGACTCCTCGTGATTCGCACCGGCCCGCCGGACCGGTGGGTGCGTGCCGTCAGGCCCGTCAAACCCTACGTCCGCACCCGTGCCCCCTCAGCGGCGCACCACGCCCGCCGTGCCCCCGTCCTCCAGCGGGCGGAAGGTCCGCAGCCGCAGGCTGTTGCCGACGACGAAGACCGAGGAGAACGCCATCGCGGCCCCGGCGATCATCGGGTTGAGCAGCCCGAGCGCCGCCAGCGGGACGGCCGCCACGTTGTAGCCGAACGCCCAGAACAGGTTCGAGCGGATGATCCGCAGCGTCCGCCGGGCCAGCCGCACCGCGTCCGCCGCCACCAGCAGGTCACCGCGCACCAGCGTCAGGTCACCCGCCTCGATGGCCGCGTCCGTGCCGGTGCCCATCGCCAGGCCCAGGTCGGCCCGGGCCAGCGCGGCCGCGTCGTTGACGCCGTCGCCGACCATCGCCACGGTGCGGCCCCCCGCCTGCAACCGCTCGACCGCCGCGACCTTCTCCTCCGGCAGCACCTCGGCCAGCACGTCCTGCGGCGCGATCCCGACCCGCTCCGCCACCGCCCGCGCCACGTCCGCGTGGTCGCCGGTCAGCAGCACCGGCCGCAGCCCCAGCGCGCGCAGCCGGCGCACCGCCTCCGCACTGGTGGGCCGCACCGCGTCCGCCACCGAGATCACCGCCCTTGGCCGCCCGTCCCACGCGGCCACCACCGCGGTGCGCCCGGCCGCCCGGGCCTCCCGCAGCGCGGCGGTCAGCGGTCCACCGGGACCGTCCACCAGGGTGGCGGCACCGCCGGGGGCAGCAGGTGACGCCGCGGGGACGGAAGCCGCGGCGGGTCGCGACGCCGCGCCGCCGGTCGGCGTCGTCTTCGTCCGGGGGACTGTGCCCGGAGCGGAGTTGACCGTGGCGAGCACGTCCTCCGCCCGGCCGACGGTCACCACGCGGCCCTCCACCGTGCCGCGCACACCACTGCCGGGCAGGGTGCGGAAGTCCGTCACCGGCGGCAGCGGTCCGGCCTCGCGGGCCGCCCGGGCGACGGCCCGGCCGATCGGGTGCTCCGAGGCGTCCTCGACCGCTCCGGCCAGCCGCAGCGCCTCCGCCGCGTCCACCCCACCGGCCGTGCGCACGTCGTCGAGCGTCATCACTCCGGTGGTCACCGTGCCGGTCTTGTCCAGCACGACGGTGTCCACCCGCCGGGTCATCTCCAGCACCTCGGGGCCCCGGATGAGGATGCCCAGTTGCGCGCCGCGCCCGGTACCGACCATCAGGGCGGTGGGTGTCGCCAGGCCCAGCGCGCACGGGCACGCGATGATCAGCACGGCGACCGCCGCGGTGAACGCCGCCGTGACGCCCCCGCCCAGCAGCAGCCACGCCGCCAGCGTGCCCAGCGCGACCACGATCACCGCCGGCACGAACACCGCCGAGACCCGGTCCGCCAGCCGCTGCGCCGCCGCCTTGCCGTTCTGCGCGTCGGCCACCAGCCGTGCCATCCGGGCCAGTTGGGTGTCGGCGCCGACCTTCGTGGCCTCCACGACGATCCGACCGCCGCCGTTGACCGTCGCACCGGCCACCGCCGCGCCGGGCCCGACGTCCACCGGCACCGACTCGCCGGTCAGCATGGCGGCGTCGATCGCGCTCTCGCCCTCCCGGACGACGCCGTCGGTGGCCACCTTCTCGCCCGGGCGCACCACGAAGCGGTCGCCCACCGCCAGCCGGGAGACCGGCACCCGCACCTCGCGCCCGTCACGCAGCACCGCCGCGTCCCGCGCGCCCAGCTCCATCAGGGCCCGCAGCGCGGCCCCCGCCCGCCGTTTGCTGCGGGTCTCGGCGTACCGGCCGGCCAGGATGAACGCGGTGACCCCGGCGGCGGCCTCCAGATAGACCGTGCGGTCACCCATGCCGCGGGAGACGGTCAGCGCGAAGGTGTCACGCAGGCCCGGCTCGCCCGCGCCGCCCAGGAACAGCGCCCACATCGACCAGCCGAAGGCGGCCAGCGTGCCGACCGAGACGAGGGTGTCCATGGTGGCGGCGCCGTGCCGCAGGTTGGTCCAGGCCGCCCGGTGGAACGGCAGCCCGGCGTAGGCGACGACCGGGACGGTCAGCACCAGCGACACCCACTGCCAGTACCGGAACTGCAGGGCCGGGACCATCGCCGTGGCGACCACCGGCACCGCCAGCACGACCGCGGTCACCAGTCGCCGCCGCAGCGCGGTCAGCGCGGCGTCCCGCGGTGGCCGGGGACCGCCGCCGGCGGCTCCGCCGCTCTCGCCCTGCGGCCCGCCGGGGGCGTCCCGCGGCGCCGGCCGGGGTCCGGGCCCGTCCGGCCCGGGCTCCGGCTCCGGCTCGGTGGCGGTGTAACCGGCGGCCTCCACGGTGGCGATCAGGTCGGACACCGACACGCCCGCAGTGGCGGTGACCGTGGCATGTTCCGTCGCGTAGTTGACGCCCGCGGTGACGCCCTCCATGCGGTTGAGCTTCTTCTGCACCCGCGCCGCGCACGACGCGCACGTCATCCCGTCGATCAGGAGTTCGACACGGAGCGCGGGCTCCGGAGGGGTGCCGGGGGGAGCGTGTGAGGCCGGCGTGGGCGCGGGGCCGGGCGTGGCCGGTGTCGTGGTGCCGTCCGTGCTGGTGCCGTGGCCGGGGTGCTGACCGCCGCTGGTCGTCGTCGCCATCGCCTGTCCTCCTCGCAGCCGGGTTTCCGGTTTCTCCCCTGACAACCGTATACCCCCCAGGGGTATTCCCTCGATCGGGCCTCCTTTCCGCCCCGGGGAGCGGGGTGTGTCGCCGGAATCATGGACTCCGGATTTTGTGACGGAATCGCGAAGAAGATCGGTGGGAAACGTGGAGTGGAGTGGATTGTTCCGCCCGTACGATACGAACCCGGCTGACCGCCGGAGCCATTCCCGAACGCCGATTCCCCACTCGAACGAGTGATTTGCCGGAAGGTCCGTCCATGCGCATACGCACGGTGTCCACCGCCATCGCCGCCGGTGCCGCCGCCCTGATCTGCGCGGCCGCCCCCGCGTCCGCAGCCACCCCGGCCGTGCACCTCTCGCGCATCCAGTACGACGCGCCGGGCTCCGACACCACGCACAACGTCAACGGCGAAGACGTCAGGATCACGAACTCCGGTCACGCCTCCGTGCAGCTCAAGGGCTGGACGCTCCGCGACGCCCAGCACCACGTCTACACGTTCCCCAGCTACACGCTGAAGTCCGGTGCCAGCGTCTGGGTGCACACCGGCAAGGGGCACAACTCCGGCGCCACCCTGTACTGGGGCCAGGGCTGGCACGTGTGGAACAACACCGGCGACACCGCCACCCTGCGCACCGCCCACGGCACCACCGACGACACCTGCGCCTACCACGGCGGCAGGGCCGGCGCCACGAACTGCTGAGGCGGCGTACGTGCGAGCGCTCTCGCCACCGCGGCCCTGCCGCGTCCGTCCGCCGGACGGGACAGGGCCGCACGCATGACGGCGCGCCGGGTCAGCCACCCATGCCGATGACGCGCTCCGGCACCACCACGAAGACCACGCGCTCCTGGTCCCGCCCGCCGAACCACGGGTAGGGGCGGCCGAGGTAGCGCTGCGACAGCTCCTCGATGTGCTCGGTCGCGCCCTCGGTGCGGATCTCGGCCACCCGGCCGCGCACCTGGTAGTACCGCGCCGGCCGCGCGGGGTCGGCGACGGTCAGCGCGATCCGCGGGTCACGGTCGAGATTGCGCGTCTTGACGTGCGTGCGCACGCTGTTGACCAGCACGTGCGTACCATCGGTGTCCACCCACGTCTGCGTCAGCTGCGGCGAGCCGTCCGCCATGGTCGTGGCGACGTAGCAGGTGCTGGCGGAACGCAGCAGGGCGAGCAGGTCCTCGGGCAGGTCCATGGCGAACTCCGGTGTGCGGTTCTGACGAACGGCGGACGGAACGCCCGCCGCCCGCGCGAGCCTAGGACAGACCTCAGGACCCGCTCCCGTGACCCGCCGCCGTCCCCGTGACCGCCCGGCCCGTCACGCCGTACGTCAGGAAAGCGAACTGACCGTCCTGCTCGACCGATTCGAGCCGCAGGTCCGACGACAGCAGGGTGCGCGGCAGCAGTGGGGCGCCGCCGTTCAGCAGCACCGGTGCCACGCTGAGGGCCACCCGGTCCAGCAGTCCGGCGTCGGCGAACGCGCCCACCAGCTCCCCGCCGCCCACCAGCCAGATCCCCCGTTCCCCGGCGGCCCGCTTCATCGCCGCGTGCACCGGCCGCACGCCACCCCGCACGAACCGCAGGTCGACCCCCGGCAGCGGTGGCAGCTCCCGGTGGGTGAACACCCAGCACGGCGTCTCCCCGTACCACTCGCGCCAGCGGCCGGGATCCGCCGCCAGGTTCTCGTGCTCCAGCACCCACGTGTACGTGGTCGCGCCCATGGCGAACGCCCCCACACCGGCGAAGAACTCCGCGAACCGCTCCGGGGCACCGCCCTCCACCGCGAACAGCCAGTCCAGCGAACCGTTCTCGTCGGCGATCCGGCCGTCGAGCGTGGTCGCCGTCCAGTAGGTGGTCGTCGTCATCCCGCCAGCCTGCCAGGCGCCCGGTGCCGCCGTCGTCCGCCGCGCGCGGTCAGTGCGACCAGAAGGGGTCGTCGACGTCCGGCAGCCGCGTCGGCTCCAGCGGCCCGCTGTAGGCGTACGGGTCCTCCGGCCGCCCGATCAGCGGACTGGAGACCGTGAAGTACACGTTGCCCGGCGCCCCGACCTGCAACTGCACGGTGAACCCCTCGGGCGTGCGCACATCCATCGACGGCATGGCGAAGTCGCCGTTGACCTCGTCGATCACGTAGCCGAACGACAGCCACGCCCGTTCGATCACCCCGAGCAGCGAACCGCGCCGCCCCGCCGAGACCATCGTCGTCACGTCGCTGTACCCCAGCAGCCGCGCCACCGGCACCTGCCGCAGCGTCGAGCCGTACACGGGGTTCATCAGCGGCGCGTTGTCGTTGCGCGAGACCGACGGCAGGATCGCGCCGTACGTGCGCTCCAGCACCGTGCGTATGCCCGCCTCGGCCTGCGCGCCGCCCATCAGCCCGTGCGTCGCCCCGGGATGCGGCCCCTGCGCCGGCCGCACGCCGCTGGGGTGGGCGCCGCTGGGGTACGCACCGCTGGGACGGGGGCCGCTGGGGTACGCCGTGTACGGGCCGCTGTCGTACGGGGGCTGCGGTGGCACGGGGTGACCGCCGCTCACCGGTGCCGGATACCCCCCGCCGGGCGGCGGCACCGCGTAGGCGCCACTGTGCGGCGCCGGCACCGGGGGCGCCGGATGGGCGCCGCCCGGGTACCCGCCGGGCGCGTTGCCGGGCGGCAGGCCCACCGGCGCCGGGTACGGCCCGCTGCCGTAGGCGTACGCGCCGCTTGTCGAGGACGGCCGGGCGTACTCCCCGCCGCCGGGCGCCGCGTACGGGTCCGGCGGTGGGGGCGGGGGGCCTGCGGGCGGCGGTACCGGTGTGCTCATCGGTGTGCCTGGCGGGTGATGTGGGCGCCGTGGCCGGTGACGATCCGGCCGATGTTGCTCAGCGACTTGGGCGCCATCGGGTCCAGGTAGCCCCCGCCGTCCGACGGCGCCGGGCCCTCGGACGCCACGGCGAAACGCTGCGCCCCGAAGCCCGCCCCGGCCGGGTCGTGCGCGAACCACGCCTGCTCGGGGTCGGCGGTGTCGGCCGTCCGGCCGGTGTGCTGCGTGACCGGGTCGCCGTCCGCCGCGCCGACGTACACGTGGTCCGCGCCCATCCCCAGCTCGCAGGCGTGGCCGACCGCCATGCCGGGGCTGCCGACCAGCACCATCTCGTCCGCCCGCAGTCCGCCCGACCGGGTGGCCGCCCGCCCCACGACCGCCGAGCCGTAGTCGTGCCCGATCGCCGTCACGTGCGGTGAGCCGGTGCTGTGGGCGGCGTGGATACCGTTCAGCAGGCGGTTGTAGTGCACGGAGCCCTGGTCGGCCCCGGCGGTGCCCAGTACGGACGGGTCGCGTGCCACGTCCAGCGGGTCGGCCTGCGGGGCGTCGTACGGCAGCGTCACGATGGAGGCCACCGACTGCGTGGGGTCCGCCTTGCCGGCCGCGATCCACACGTTCCGAGCCTGCTCGAAGCCGTCGCCGGCCACCGAGTCCAGACGAGTGCCGTTGCCCGGCACCAGCGCCGTCACGTGGTCGGCGGTGCCCGGGTCGCCGAACGAGATCGTGGCCCGGCCGTGGCCCTCGTCGCCCAGGTCCATCAGCATCACCGGGACGTGGCCGCCGGCCTCGTTGGCCAGCCGCTTGTGGATCGCCATCAGGCCGGACAGCTTGTCGGCGCCGTCCTGGCCGCCCGCGTCGCCCTCGTACTTGGCGATCAGCGCCGGCAGGCACGTGCGGTTCGCCTGGTCGCGCACCCCGGCGGGGAGCCCGTCCAGCCGGCCCAGGCGGTCCGGTGCGCCGGCCAGCAGGTCGTCCCGTTCGGCGTCGGGCAGGTCCCGCCACCACTGCGCGACCTCCTCGGGGTCGCTGCGCGGCGCCGGAATCGAGTCGAGCGACAGCCGGCCGCTGTTGGCCGCCCGGGCGAACGCCCGCTCCCCGGCCGCCACGTCGCTCCAGACCGCGGGGCCGACGTCGTCGCCGTGCCGGGCGGTCAGCTTGCGCAGCACGGAGGTGAACTCCTCGTCGGTGTGGCCGGCCCGCTTCACCGCGCCGTCGATCAGGTCGAAGACCCCCTGCGCCGCCCGCCGGTTGGGGCCGTCGGTCTGGAAGACCTGCCCCGGCGCGGTGTCCTGGTACGGCTCGTCGTCCACCGAGTCCAGCCGTGCGTCCTGGTCGTGGTCCGCCGTCCCGCCGTGGTGGGCGGGCAGCCAGGCCGGCACGTCGTGCGCGGGCGCCGGACCCGTGGTGACGCGCTGCCCGTCCGGGGCCGGCACCCCGTGCGCCGCGGCGGCCGGCAGGGGGTCGTCCGACGCCGCCGAGACCCGGCCGCGCACCTCCCCCTCGGGACCGCCTGGCGGCACCGGTCCGCCGGCCCCGCCCCGGGCGTTCGGCCAGCCGCCGGGCGGCGGGTCCATCGGGTAGCTCACGCTGCCGTCCCGCTCCAGCCGGAACCCGGGCATGCCCTCCAGCCGGTGGTAGGCGTCCTTCAACTGCTGCTGCGCCGACTCCAGCGCGTCCGCCAGCGACGACAGCGCCGCGTGGACTGTCCCGGACTCCTCAGAGACGTATCGGCAGTTGTCCCGCAGCTTCGTCAGCCGTCCGGTCAGCGCGTCGGCGGTGGCGCCCTGCTGCGTGCCGCTCACCTTGCGCACCGCCGAGCCGTCCACGTTCTCGCCCGCGGTACGCGCGGTGCCGGACAGGTCGTGCCAGCTGTCCGCGACGGTCCGCACCGCGGCGATGTCCAGGTTCTCCAGATCCTGCCGCGTCACCATGTCATGCCACCCCCGTGTCACCAGCCTGTCGGCATCACCATACGGGGACCCCGCCCCGCGCACCCCGCCCTCCGGCAACGCCGCCCGCCCCCGCGCCCCGGCCCCCGCGCCACCGCCTTGGTGCCCGCCACTCCCCACCACCCGCCGGACTTCACCCGGAAGAAGGACGGCCCAGGCTGACACGGCGACAGCGCGCCACCCCTGGGGATGAGGTACGGGTACGCAGGGTGACGTCAGGGGCATCGGCCGGCCTCACCGCACCCCCGCCCGGCCAACGCCCCGGCGTGCCCGGCGGCAGCCCGCCCGGCACCCCGGACCCGCCCCGAGAGCCCTCACGGCATCCTCACGCCGTGGTCACTGCGCGGCGTCGCCCGCCAGCAGGTCGACGATGGACCGGCCGTACTTGTTGAGCTTGTTCTCGCCGACGCCGCTGATGCCCGACAGGTCGGCCACGGTGGCCGGTGCGGCCAGGGCGATCTCGCGGAGCGTGGCGTCGTGGAAGACCACGTACGCCGGGACGCCCTGCTCCTTGGCGGTCGCCGCCCGCCAGGCGCGCAGCGACTCGAAGACCTCCTGCGCCTGCGCCGGCAGGTCCGCGGTGGCCGCCGCCCGCTTCGCCTTCCCCGGACCGCCGCCGCTCCGGGAGGCCGGCTTGCGCTCCGGTTCCTTGCGCAGCGGCACCTGGCGGCGCCCCGCCAGCACGTCGGCGCTCGCCTCGGTCAGCACCAGCGTGCCGAAGTCGCCCTCCACGGCCAGCAGTCCCTGCGCCAGCAACTGCCGTGCCACGCCCCGCCATTCGGCCTCGCGCAGCTCCGCGCCGATGCCGAAGACGCTCAGCGCGTCGTGGTCGAACTGGATGACCTTGGCGGTCTTCTTGCCCATCAGGATGTCGACGATCTGGCCGGCGCCGAACTTCTGGTTGCGTTCCCGCTTCAGCCGCACCACCGTCGACAGCAGCTTCTGCGCCGGCACCGTGCCGTCCCACGACTGCGGCGGCGTCAGGCAGGTGTCGCAGTTGCCGCAGGGCTCGCCCTTCTGCCCGAAGTACTCCAGCAGCCGCACCCGACGGCACCCGACCGTCTCGCACAGCGCCAGCATCGCCTCCAGATGCGCGGCCAGCCGGCGGCGGTGCGCGTCGTCGCCCTCGGAGGTGTCGATCATCTTCCGCTGCTGCACCACGTCCTGGAGCCCGTAGGCAAGCCACGCGGTGCTCGGCAGCCCGTCGCGGCCGGCGCGGCCGGTCTCCTGGTAGTAGCCCTCCACCGACTTCGGCAGGTCCAGGTGGGCCACGAACCGCACGTCGGGCTTGTCGATGCCCATGCCGAACGCGATGGTGGCCACCATCACCAGGCCGTCCTCCCGCAGGAACCGCGACTGGTGCCGGGCGCGCACCGCCGAGTCCAGCCCCGCGTGGTAGGGCAGCGCCGGGACGCCGTTGTCCACCAGGAACTGCGCGGTCTTCTCCACCGAGGCCCGCGACAGGCAGTAGACGATGCCCGCGTCGCCCTCGTGCTCGGCCCGCAGCAGCGCCAGCAGCTGCCGCTTCGGCTCGTCCTTCGCGACGATCCGGTACTGGATGTTGGGCCGGTCGAAGCTCGCCACGAAGTGCCGGGCGTCCCGCAGCTTCAGCCGCAGCGCGATCTCCTGGTGCGTCGCCTCGGTGGCGGTCGCGGTCAGGGCGATCCGGGGCACGTCGGGCCAGCGCTCGTGCAGGGCGGACAGCGCCAGGTAGTCGGGGCGGAAGTCGTGGCCCCACTGCGCCACGCAGTGCGCCTCGTCGATGGCGAACAGCGAGATCCTGCCGCGTTCCAGCAGCCGGGTGGTGGCCTCCACCCGCAGCCGCTCCGGCGCCAGGTACACCAGGTCCAGCTCCCCGGCCAGGAACTCCGCCTCCACCATGCGGCGTTCGTCCGGGTCCTGCGTGGAGTTGAGGAAGCCGGCCCGCACGCCCAGGGCCCGCAGCGCGTCCACCTGGTCCTGCATGAGGGCGATCAGCGGTGAGACCACCACCCCGGTGCCCTCCCGCACCAGCGCCGGGATCTGGTAGCACAACGACTTGCCGCCGCCGGTCGGCATCAGCACCAGCGCGTCACCGCCGCCGACCACGTGGTCGATGATCTCCTGCTGCTCACCGCGGAAGGCGTCGTAGCCGAAGATCCGGTTCAGCGCCTCGACGGCCCCGGCCGGCCGGGGAGCGGCCGGCGCGGCCGATCCCGCGGCGCGCGGCCCGGCGGCCGGCACCGCGTCGTCCCAGGAGCCGGCGTCCTCCCAGGCCGGTGGCTCCTCGTCCCACGGCGCGTCCTCCCACGGTTCCGCGGCCGGCCCCGGTGCCGGTGCCTGCCGGGGGACGGAAGGGGCGTCCTGCGGGCCGGTGGCGTCGTTCTGGGTCATGGCGGGATCGCGGATCTCGTGCGGGGCGTTCTGCGGGCCGGGCGGCTGGTTCATCCGCTCATGCTAGGGGCGTCCCGCCCCGGTCCGGCCTCCGGCCGAAGTCACCCGGACGGCCTCACCTGATTGCCGGTGCGTGATCACTGTCATTCAATACTTTGTGACACCACCGGACAAACAGACCGTTCGGGGTCGCGGCGGCCGGACCGCCCGGGACCCGCGGCCGGCGCCCGACACCGCGGACGGCCCCGGAACCCCGGGGCGAACCGCCGAGAGGGGTCACGATGCTTTCGGCGCGCAGCCTCTTCCAGGAGATCCACGACAACGACGAGGCGTTCCGGCTGTTCTGCAGCATCGCGGCCAAGGGCGAGGACCAGGGCGGCTGGGAGAACGGCCGCATCTCCGCGCTGGTGCGCGACCAGGAACTCGCCCCCAAGATCGCCCGGCACGGCGCCGACGAGGACAAGCACGGGCGGATCTTCACGGCACTGCTGCGCAAGCGCGGCCTGACCGTGACGCCGGTGCCGGACGACACCGACTACACGATGCGGCTGGAGCGGCGCGGCATCGGCCTCGCCCACACCCGGCTGCGCCGTGACGAGCCGCTGGCCGAGCGTGACGTGATCGCCTACCTCGCGCACAGCCGCGTCACCGAACAGCGGGCCGCCGAGCAGATGCGGCTGCTGGTGCGGATCTTCGGCGACCACCCGGACGTCGGGCGCGCGGTGCGGATGATCTCCGCCGACGAGGACAACCACCTCGCCTTCTGCCACGAGGAACTGCTGCGGTTCGCCGCCGCCGGCCACGGCCGCCTCATCCGCGGCATCCTGGAGAGCACCGCCCGCGCGGAGATCCGTGTCTACCGTGACGTCAGCCTCGCCGTGATGGCCCACATGGGCCGCGTCCTGGCCTGGGCTCGCCCGAAGGCCGCCCTGCTGGCGTTCGGCATCCACGCCGTCTACCTGTGGGAACGGGCCGGCGGCCAGCGCCGGATGACCTCCCTGGCCATGCCGGAGAAACGGAACGCGCTGGGTGGTCCGGCACCGGTGGCGGCGGAGTTCGGCTGACGGAGACCGGTGCGGTGGCCACGGGCGCCCGGCGGAGGCGGCGCCGGTGTGCGGGACCGGTGGCGGGGGCACGGGCCCGTGCCGGGCGTCCACGGCGCGGGCCGGGCCCGGGAGGCGGACGGGGCCCGCAGCGTGCCGGCGGGTCCGCGGCGGGACGGGCCCTGAGGGGCGCCGGGGCGTCGGGTGAGGGGACGAGGGACGCGGCGGGGCGTGCGACGGCTCACGGCCCCGGGCGGGCCCTGCGGAACGGCTGCGCCGGGGCGGGCCGCGGCCCGTGCTCCCGGCGCTCCGTCACTCGCTTCAAGCGGCGGCGACGTACTCCCATTCGCGCCAGGCTGCCACCCATTCGCGCTGCCATTCGGCCAGCTCGAGGCGGTCGGCCACCGACAGCGTGCCGCCGTCGGTGAGGGCGCGGATCCGTTCCTGGGCGCGCTCAAGCCGCAGGGCCGTGGCGGAGGCCGCGGGTGCGTGGACGAGCGGCTCGGAATTCGACTGCATGCCGTGAAGACTACGGGAGCCCTCGGACATCTCCCGTCTCGTCAGGAACCCGCGCCGGCCGCCCCGAAACCGCCCCCACGAGCGATCCGCGTCACACCCTCCGCCCACCCGCTTGCGCCCCGCCCCGCCGTCCCGCACCGTCCGCCACCTGCGCGATCTTCACCCCGCACACACGGACGCCCCGCCCCGCCCCGGTGGCGCGCATTCGGTGAAACTCGTCACATCCGGTCCTGCTGCGGCCCATTGCGACGTGACGGACATCATGCGCGAACGGCGTTTGGCGGCACCTTGCCGAAAGGTGAACACCGGCCGCACACAAGGGCGACGGCGTTCGTACGGCTCCCCGTGGCGAACGCCGTCGCCCCGCGCGTGGCGCCTCACGCGGTGCGCGCGCGTACGTCACGAAAACGCGCGCGGGGCACCCGGTGATCGTGCGCCTGGTGCCGGAAAACAGGCAGCGGCCGCTCAGCCCTGGTCGACAGCCATCTCGCCCAGCTGCGACCAGTCGTTCTGCTCGATCGTCGCGTTCACGATGCGCGGGGTCTCCGCCAGATAGCGGGGCAGGGTCTGCCGCGCCTGCCGGAAGTGTTCGGAGTTCACGTGCCCGCCGCCCGCCTCCTCGTCCCGGAACGCCTCCACCAGAACGTACTCGTTCGGGTCGTCCAGACCGCGCGACCAGTCGAACCACAGGCAGCCCTCCTCGGCCCGCGTGGCGGCCGTGAAGGCGGCCGAGACAGCGGGCCAGGCGTCGGCGTGCTCGGGCAGGACACGGAACTTCGCCGTGATGAAGATCATCGGACCATCAACTCCTCGGGACCGGGGGAGCGCCACCGCTCCGCCGTTCGGCGTACGCGTCACGCGCACGCTCCATACGTACCGGAAACGCCTCCCCGCCCGCGGGCGTTCATCACCCCCCGGGCGGGTCCCGGCGCGGCGCCCGCCCGCGAGCCCGGCCGTACCACCTGGCTGTCAGACGCTTGCGCTATGGTCGGCAACCGCGTCACGGTATGGGCGCGAACGGCATGCGGAGGCGCCCGGCGGCCGGGGCGGAGGGCGCGGCGCCCGCCGGTCCCCGTCGCGGGGTGGGCGGCGAGGGGGAGGCGGGACACGTGGCGACGACGGACGGGCGTGACCCCAGCGGCGCCGGAGCGGAATGGGCCATGAGCGCCGATCCCGCCGACGACTGGATCCTCGACCCCGACACCGGCGAGTACCGCATGCGCCGGCCCGGCGAACGCCCCGCGCCCCTGCCCGCCGCCCCCTCGTCCCCCGGCGCCGAGATCGAACTGCGCCCGGCCCGCAGTACCGAACTGGTGCGCACCGCCGACCCCCGCCCCGCAGGCCGGGCCGCCGCCCGCGCCGCCGAACGCGGCACGCGCCGGGGCGGCCGGCGGCGCGGCGGCGGCCGTCCCCCCGCCGGCGGCAAGGGCGGCGGGGGACTCGCCCTGGTCGTGGTGCTGGCGATCGTCGGGGTCGCCGGCTGCGGCGTAGGCGGCTACCTGCTGCTGTCCGGCTCCGGCAGGCCCGCCCCCTGCCGCGCCGCCGCACCCCCTTCGGCGCCGGCCACCACCGCGTCCGCCCCCGCCGACGGCGGTCCCGCCACCTCCGCCGGGCCGTCCGCAGCGCCGCTCCAGGTGCGGGTCAGCATCTACGACGGCAGCGGCAGGTTCGGCCTGGCCGAGCAGGTCCTGACGTGGATGCAGGTCAAGCAGGGCTACACCCGCACCACCAACAAGGGCCTGGGGAAGGCGTCCGTGGCCACCTCGCTCCAGTACGAGCCCGCCAAGGCCGACCAGGCGCGCACCCTGGCCGCCGCCATGCGCCTGCCCGCCCGCGACCTGCACGCCACGCTCAAGGGTGACGGATACTACGACGCCATGGTGCTCACCCTCGGCAAGGACTTCACGGCCCCCGGCACGGCGCCCCGCCCGCCGTCCGCACCGGCCCCCGCGGCCACCGCCGCCAGCTCCACCTGTGCGGCGGCGTCATGAGCGTCCGTCCGGTGCGCATGGTGCGCGAGATCCTGGTGCACGAGAACCCCTGGGTGCGCGTCTACGACGACGAGGTCGTGCTGCCGGACGGCCGGCCCGGCCGGCACGTGCGGATCGCGCCGCCGGGTGACTGGCCCGGAGTGGTGCTGCTCGCCGTCTGCGGCGGCGACGTCGCCCTGGTGCACACCTACCGCTACGCCCTCGGCCGCCCGCAGTGGGCCCTGCCGCGCGGCTTCGCCCACGGCTGCGACCCGCTGGAGACCGCGCGTGCCGAGCTGCGGGAGGAACTCGGCGCCGAATCGGCCGAGTTCACCGTCCTGGGCGAGTTCACCCCGGACTCCGGCCTGCTGGCCTCCCGGGTCGCCGTCGTCCGCGCCCGCCTGACCGAACGCGCCGACCGCCCGCAGGACACCACCGAGGTCGCCGGCGTCCGCTGGGTGCCCTGCGCGGCGCTGTGGGCCATGGCCTCCGCCGGCGAACTCGACGACGGCATGACCCTCACCGCGATGACGCTGGCCCTGGCCTCCGGCGACCTGCCAGGACCGCGCCCGCCCGCCTGAACCGTCGCCGGCCGGCAGCGGCGGCCCGTCAACCGGCCAGGCAGCACCTCACCCATTGGGGGAAGCACACCCAGGGGACGGCACACCCGTCGCACGTCAACGCCGGTATGACGTTCCGTCAACCCAGGTCCGTCAACCGCCCGAGCAGCACGTCACCCTCGCGACGGCACGTCACGAAAACGTCAGCCCAGCGCGCTGCCAGCCCGCCACTCCAGGGCTTCCTGCTCCTCCGTGAACTCCACCAGGGCGTCGCCGGCCGCCTCCGCCAGCACCTCCCGGACCTGTGCGGGCGTCACCCGGTAGAAGCCGCGCGTCTCGTCCACCTCGTTCATCCGTGCGGCGGCGAACTCCTTCCGCAGGCGCTCCAGCAGCCCGGCGGCGTCGTCACTGCGCACCAGGGTGTGCACGTCGTAGGGGAAGGGGACCGAGGCGCCCGACAGATCGGCGATCTCCTCCAGCGGGTCGGGCCGCCGGCTGACGCCGAGGCAGACCACCTCGGGGCCGAAGGCGCCCGCGTTGGAGATCACGTACAGGTGCCCGGCGCGGGCCTCGAAGGTGCGCTTGCCGATGTCGGCGAGGCGGGCGCCGACATCGGCGAGTTCCGCCTCGGCCTTCTCGGTGACGGCGGGGTCGTTCTGCTTGCGGGCCTTCTCCAGCGCCGTGCGGCCGCGCGCCTCCTCCTTGCGCAGCCGTTCGAGCTCCCGCTCCAGTTCCTTGCGGGCGGCGGCCTCCTCGCGCTCCCGGGCGCGGGTGGAGCGTTCGGCCTGCTTCTCGCGTTCCTTGAGGTCGACGAGGGCGGAGGCCAGCCGCAGTTCGCGCACCCGCGCCTCGTGGAAGGCGTCGGAGAGCCGCAGGCCCAGTGCCGCACCGGCCTTCTCGACGGACTCCCGGCAGCGGGCCATCCGCTCGACGAGCGACTCCACCCGGTGCGGCCGCGCGGTCAGCACCGCGTTGTCCGCCTCGGTGTTGTAGGCGCGCAGCATCAGCTTCGAGACCTCGCGGCCCAGCTTGCGCACCGCGGCGGCCGAGCCGTCGAACTCCGCCTCCTGGGCGGCCTCCACCGCGCCGCTCTTGACCAGCTCCTTGATCTCGGCCCGCACCTGGTCGAGTTCGGTCCGGCAGGCCACGGCGTCGGCGAGCTCGTTGTGGTAGGCGTAGATGCCCGCCTCCTGGAGCAGCACCGCCTCCTCGGCCGTGACGATCCGGGCCCGCAGACCGGCGAGTGCGCTGCGGGAGCGGGCGAGCTCCTCCTGCGACTGCTCGACCTCCTCGTGCGCGTGCTCGGCCTCGCGCTCCGCGCTCTGCGCCTCGTCCAGCAGGATGTGCGCCTCGTCGCGGGCCACCTTGCGGATCGCCTCGGCGTCGGACAGCGCGGCGGCCCGCGCCTCGGAGACCTGCTCGCGCAACTGCCCGACGGCGTCCTGCACCTGGACGGCGTCCATGCCCTGCGTGCGGGCGATCCAGGCCCGCAGCCGCTCGACCTCGGACTCCTCACCGTCGCCCAGGGAGACGGCGACGAGGGTGTCGGAAGGCTCGACGGCCGGCGCTGCGGTGGGCGGGGCGGACGGCGGCGGGCCGGCCGCGGTGAGGCCGAACGCGCCCGGCGGTGCCCCGAACGCCCCGGCGGCGACGGTCCGGTCCTCGGACCCCGGCACCGCGGGTTCGGCGCGGCTGCCGCTCCACCAGGCGTTGCTGAGCGCCATCTCGGCCGCGTCCGGTGCGCCCGGCAGCCACAGCTCCCACCCGGACGGCGGCGCCGGCCACGCCGGATCCGGCCGCCACCCCGCCGGCGGCGTCCAGCCCTGCGGCGGCGAGGGCCAGTTGGGCGGCGGATTGAACCGGTAGCCCGCCATCACGTACTCCCCCTCCGGCCGGCCCCACGGCCGACCCCACCACAACCACACGCCACAGCGCGTACCGACGTCCTGAGATCATCTGAGATTACCCCGCCGCCCACCCCGGAACGCCACCCCGCCCCGCCTCCCGCCTTACAGCCAGGGGCAGTTGGGGCGGGCCGGCCTCCGCCGGACGGGTCGGCGGAGGAGGTCGCGGCGGACGGGGGCGCCGGGGCGGTTGTGCGGGGGCGGGGGCGGGGGCGGGCGTGGGACGAGGGCGCGTCCCGACGGGTGGGAATTGCTGCGTTCTGCCCGGCGTACCGGCCGGCGGGACGCCGTCGTGCGGGACGGACATTTGGGACGATCCGTGACCGAACGGACCGCCGCCCCGCCCCGCTCGCCGGCAGGCTCGCACGGGCCCGACAACGCTTGCGGGTACAGGGTGACGACTCAGCTCCCCACCTCCCGGTCAACTCGGCGTCCGGACCGGGGACGAGCGGCGCCGGGGGAGGGACTCCGTCGAGTTCTTCGCCGGAATTCGGTCTGAGCCCGTATCTGAAGATCTGCCGTCGCGGGGCTGGGGGCGGCTCGTTGGGCCTTATATGAGTGTTGCTGGAGAGGGCTGTCCGTCGGACATGACGGATGAGCAGTGGGCGTTGGTCGATCCGTTGCTGCCGACGCCGAGGACGGGGCGCAAGAGCGGGCGCCGGGAGAGACATCCGCGACGCAGGCCGTCGACGCGATCTTGTACCTGGCACGGACGGGGTGCCAGTGGCGCTGCCTCCTCAAGGACGTCCCGCTGTGGCTCCGGTGCTGCGGCCGCACTGATCCGCCGGTCCGCCGCGCCACCGGTGCCGACCGGCACGCGCGGGAGCCCGGTCCCGCAGCTCCGCCGCCGACGGTTGAATCCTGCGCGACGGTCCGGCGACCGTACGGGGCTCCGACCAGGTCCACCCTGGTCGGAGCCCCGTACGGCAGCTCGCGTCTCCGTGCGGGACACGCCCATGTCCACCCCCGTCGCGGCCATGGACGCGGTCCCACCGAATGCCTCAGCAGATCACCTTCGAGGAGACGTTCGGCGGACGGCTATTCCTTTTCCGGGTCGGCGCCCGCCCGCTTGACGATCCGGTCGCCGACCGCGATCGACTTCCAGAGCCCGCCCCCGATCCGGACCTTCCGGGATTCGCCGTCCGCGAGCCGGACCTCAACGGAGTGATACATGTTCGAGCCGTCGAACATGCCCCTGGACTTGTCGGTGACGACGCCTTCCCAGGTTTCGTCCGATCCGGCCTTTCGAGAAAAGAACATGGCACGAGTCTAGAAAAACCGCCGACCGCTCCCGTAGTGCCTCTCGGCACATTCTGGGGATGACACATGTCATGCGGGGCGCCGCCATTCTGCACGCATGACCGGGGCGAACCCCGCTGACCTGCGAGGCCGCGAGCCGGGACGCAACGCGCCGCCGTCGCCGCGATCCGCTGACGCCGACTGCGCCGGCCCGCTTCCGCGGGTGGCCGGGAGATCGCGGAGGCGGCGCCGGGCGCGCCGGCCGGAGAGTAATTGTCAAATCCTGTGGATCTTCGCGGGTGAACCTCAAGCCAGCCGCAGCCATTGAGGTCTTCTCAGCAACGTGACGGCTGCGGTGCGTGATGGCGAGCTCGTCGGCGGGTGGTGACCTGGCGTCAAATAGAGGTGAAGTCCCTGGTAGGAACGGGTCTGCGAAGATCACGTCCCGTACAACCAGAGGCTCCACGTGACGTCCGGTATCACCTACACCGCCGTGCTCGATGTCCGCAGGGCGACCGCCGAGCATCTCGCGAAGCTGCCGCGCGGGCACCGCGAGCGGCTCGGGACCCGCAAGGGCACCCGGGCGCTGGGTGTCTTCAGGCAGGCGGTGCTCGTGCTGCGCTGGTTCGTCGACGGCACCCGGCTGGTACAACTCGCCCGGGACAACGGCATCTCGGCACCGACCGCCTACCGCTATCTGCACGAAGGGCTGACCGTCCTGGCCGACCGCGCGCCCGATCTGTCCACCGCGCTGGAGCGGGCGGCAGCAGCCGGGTACACCCATCTGAACCTGGACGGCACCGTGATCCGCACCGACCGCGTGGCCGCCGCCGGCCCCAACGGCGCGGACCTGTGGTGGTCCGGCAAACACAAGCATCACGGCGGGAACGTGCAGGTCATCGCCGCTCCGGACGGCTGGCCGCTGTGGGTCTCCCCGGTCCGCCCGGGCCGCGAGCACGACACCACCTGCGCCCGCGCCCACGGCCTCGTCGATGCACTGAACCGGCTCGCCGCCACCCTGGGCGTCCCCACTCTGACCGACCTCGGCTACGAGAACGCCGGAGCCGGCCTCCGCCACCCGGCCAAGAAACCCAGGGGCGGTGAACTCGCCGAGCCCGACAAGGCGTTCAACGCCGTGATCCGAGGCGTCCACGCCGTCGCCGAGCGGGCCAACGCCCTGCTGAAGGTCACCTTCAAGGCACTGCGCAGGGTCAGCCTTGACCCCGCGGCCATCACCCGGATCGCCAGAGCCGCCCTCGTCCTACGCCAGCTCGAACACGGCCGCACCGCCTGAACGAAGATCACAAACCGTCACGAGACGTTACCGAGAAGAGTTCAGTGGGTTACCGACCCCCTGGCGAAGTCCACGCCGAGTTCGAGGAATTGCGACTCGCTGCATGAATTGACCGGCAGATCCCTGTCCGGGAAACGCGAGGCCCCTCCTGGCGCCCTCGCGGACGACGCCGTCCATGAGGGAGCCGCCCTCGGTGGTTCCATCGTTGTTGACTACGCTCAGCACGGGTGTGCCTTCCCGACCCGCGCGCCAACGCGGGCCTACTCGATGACCAGAAGTCGACCACTCGGGGAGGGATGACCTCCGCGTTCCGCGAGGCACCCTTCCCGAGGTCGATCCACAGGTCTTGAGCATTGCTCCCGGCCCGGACTCCCGGCCCCGCATCGGTCACGCAGACCACCGAACCCCGCGTCGGACCCCCCGGAAATCGAACGGCCTCCGACCCGGAATGACCAGGTCGGAGGCCGTTCAACTGCGGTGCCCCCGGGCAGAATCGAACTGCCGACACCCGCTTTAGGAGAGGGATCGAATCCTTGCCGGGGGGTGCTCGATCCTGCCGCAGGGTGCTGTTCTTCCTGATCAGCGCCCTGCGGCGTCGTACCCCATCCGGCGCGTGACGCCCTGTGCCGGACCGTGCGCTCACGCATCGCGCACGCATGAAAGGGATGTGCCTCATGGGCTTGCCGTTGGGAGCGTGAGAAACAGCTGGCCGCACCTGCTCCCGAATCATGAACTGGGGGCCTCCACGGAACTGTCTTCAGCCCAGGCCGTAAGCCTGAGCCTCCGCCATCTTCGAACGTGCAGGTCAGATGGGGTGGTGTGGGAGTCCTCAGTAGTGCTCGGGCTGGTCATGGGCGACTGTCTTCGGTCTTGATCGTCTGACGGTTCCTGTTGGGCCGGTTCCGTTGGTTCCGCCACGCTGTCGGGCCGGTGACGCCTACGCTCAGGTGCATGGCGGAATCCGAGATCGCGGAACGGATCGCCGCGCGCCGCGCGGAGTTGGACGGCCTCGAGGAACAGCTGGTCAGGCAGCTGGAAGAGGTGCGGGCCGAGCGGGACGAACTCGCCGTCGCCGAACGCGTGTGGCAGCGGATGGCCGGGCGGCTCGCCGAGGAGGCGCAGGCTGCCGCGCCACCGGCCGCGCAGGTCGCGGGCCAGGCGGTGCTGCTGGTCCCGCATCGTGGGCCCGGCATGGACCAGGACGCGCTGCCGCCGCACTACCAGGGCATTCTCGCCGCCGTGCAGGGTGCGGGCGGGCCGGTGTCGACCAAGCAGGTCGGCCAGGAACTCGGGCTCGACACCGTGACGCCGGGCAAGCTGGAGCCGCTACGCGGCAAGTTCTCCAAGCTCGCCGGGCGGGGCTGGCTGCGCAAGCTCCCCGACGGCCGCTTCACCGCACGCCCGTGAAGCGCCGTACCTTCGTCGGCGGCATCGCTGCTGCTGCGGCCGCAGCAGCAGCCGCCCCCCGGCACCGCGTCAGCCCGCCGTATCGGCATGACCGGCGCTCGCCGAATTCGACACCATCCGGGGTCTGACCGGCTACGGCGCCCACCTCCTGCGCCGCAACCCCGGTGCCGCCTCCCTACGCGCCGTACTCGACTACTGCGGACGCCTCACCCAACCGATCACCCACGACGGCGCGACCCTGCCGGGTTGGTGGGCGGACACAGGGCCCTCGGGCCGCCCGGACGACCGTTTCCCCGGCGGGCACGCCAACAACGGCATGGCGCACGGCATCGGCGGCGTGCTCGCCCTGCTGGCGCTCGCCGCCAGGCACGGCACCTTCGTAGACGGCCACGACGAAGCACTGGGCCGGCTCCTGGTGTGGCTGGACCGCTGGCAAGAGGACACCGGCCGAGGCCCGGCCTGGCCGTACTGGGTCACTCTGGGTGAGCTGCGCACCGGCCGCCTTGCCCTGTCCGCGCCCCGGCGGCCGTCATGGTGCTACGGCACTGCCGGTCTCGCCCGAGCCCAGCAACTGGCCGCGCTCGCCCTCGGCGACACCGACCGCCAGATCGACGCGGAGAACGCGCTCGTGGCCGCCCTCACCGATCCCGACCAGCTGAAGGCCACGACCGACAACGGCCTGTGCCACGGCTTCGCCGGCCTCGCCCACGTCGCCGCCCGTACGGCTGACGACGCCCACCCTTCGACCGTGGGCCGACTCCGCGCCGCGATCCCGGCACTCCTGGCCGTGGTCCATCCCCCGGGCACCGACCCCGCGTACGCCGCCGAGGAGCTCATACAGGAGGAGGAGCGAGGCCCTGGTCTCCTCGACGGCGCCGCCGGTATCGCCCTGGCCCTCCTGTCGTCCAGCACCGCAGCACCGCCGAGATCCGCCTGGGACGCCTGCCTGCTCATCGCCTGACCGCATCGACCGAAGGACCCTCGTATGCCCCCGGACCGCCCCGACCGCTGGCAGCAACACAACATCACCTTCGCCGACCGCGAGAGCGCACAGCGCGCCATCGCCGAACGCCTTGCCCCCGTCCTGCTCGCGGCCGAAGGGGACGGACAGCTCACCGGCTGGTGGTTCATGAACAAGCAGCCCTGGCCGCTGCGGTACCGCGCCGATGAGCCCTCATCTGCCGTTGAGGCGCTACTGAGTGAGTTTGTCGAGGACGGAACGGCCGTGGCGTGGCTGCCCTGCATCTACGAGCCTGAGACCGACGTCTTCGGCGGGACCGCGGCTATGGACGTCGCCCACGAGCTGTTCCAGGCGGACAGTCGTCACCTGCTCACCCATCAGCCCGGCCCCGGAAGCCTGGGGCGCCGGGAGAGCACCGTGCTGCTGGCGAGCGCGATGATGCGGGCGGCCGGCCTGGACTGGTTCGAGCAGGGGGATGTGTGGGCGAAGGTTGCCGAGCTCCGGCCGGCGACTGGCCATCTGTCCTCCGAGCGGACCGCCGAACTGGCGCCTGCGATGCGGAAGTTGATGATCATCGACGCCCACGGCCTGTGTCGCCCGAGCGGCCCGCTTGCCGGGCATGACGGGTGGGTGGCCGCTTTCGAGCGTGCGGGCGCGGCGCTCGCTTCCCTCGCCGCCATTGCCGGCCTCACCCGCGGTCTGCGAGCCGTCATCGCCCACCACGTGATCTTCCACTCCAACCGCGCTGGTCTCCTCCGCGACGACCAGAGCGCCCTGTCCAACATCGCACGAGAGGTAGTCATGGGAACGAGTGACAACACCGCGTCGCACGGCGAGGCAACGGCCGACACGGATAGCGTCAGCGCGGTGAACACCGACACGATCGCCACCCCCACGGCGGACGCCGAGCGCCTCCGCAACGCCCTGGTCGACCAGCTTCGCGCGGACGGGCACGTCCGCACGCCCGCCGTCGAGCATGCGTTGCGCAGCGTGCCCCGTCACGTGTTCGTGCCTGACGCGTCGCTCGAAGACGCCTACGCCAACGCACCGGTGCACATCAAGTACGACACCGACGGCACATCGATCTCCTGCGCCTCCCAGCCGGGCGTCGTCGCCCTCATGCTGGACCAACTCGACGCCCAGCTCGGCGAGCGCGTCCTCGAACTCGGCGCCGGCACCGCCTACAACGCCGGTCTGCTGGCCCACCTGGTCGGCGAGAGCGGACACGTGATCACCCTCGATGTCGACGACGACCTCGTGGAGGGCGCGCGCGAGCACCTCGCCGCCGCCGGCATCACCAACGTCGAGGCCGTGACCCGCGACGGGGCCCTCGGCTACGCCGAAGGGGCGCCGTACGACCGGATCATCGCGACCGTGGGCGCGCACGGCGTGCCGCACGCCTGGCTGCAGCAGCTCACACCGGGCGGCCGACTCCTCGTCCCCCAGCGCCTCAAGGGCAGCGTCTCCCGCTCCATCGCCTATGAGCAGCGCGACGGGCGATGGGTGTCCCTCGGCAGCGAGATGAACACCTTCATGCCGCTTCGGCGGGGCATCGCCGACGACGACCGGGGCGTCATCCCGCTCAGCGCGGACGGTACCGTCCGGCTTCAGGCCCCCGCCGGGCAGAACCTCGACGCCGACGCCCTAGCCGGTGTCCTGGACCAGCCGCGCACCGAGGAGTGGACCGGTATGACGGTCCGCGCCATGGAGTCGCCGGAGTGGATGGAACTGTTCCTGACCTGCTCCCTCTCCTCCGGCCTGATCCGGATGCTGTTCCCTCAGAGCGCCAAGGGCGGTCTGCTCACCGAGGACCCCTACCCCTCGTCGACCGCGGCCGTCGACAAGGGCGCCGTCACCTACCTGGCGCGGCGTTTGTCGGAGGAGAAGACCCCGGAGGGCGGCAAGCTCTGGGAGTTCGGTGTCATCGGGCACGGCCCCGGCAGCGACGAGCTGGCTGCGAAGGTCGCCGACGCCATCCGCACCTGGGACCGGGATTACCGCGGCCGTGAGGCCGCGTTCGAGATCCAGCCCCTCGACGCCCCTGCCATCGAGCAGCGCCCTGGTCTCTTCGCCCTCGGCACCCCGCTGAACCGCATCGTCGTCGAGTGGCAGTGACGCCCCTCGCGTAGCGGACGGTGCCTGCCGGCGTACGGCCGGCGGGCACCGTCGCCTCAGCAGTTCTCACCCACGCCCGGGGGACCCATGGACCCGCACGGACCCATAGCCCAGCGCTTCCCGCTCGTCGCCCGCTTCCGGCCCGCCTGCCTGCCCCTGCCCGAGCGGGTGCGCGCGCTCGTCGACCTGGCCGACACCGCGGTGAAGAAGACCGACCAAGGGCTCGCATCGGCCGTCTACAACCAGGCCGCGCTCATCGCCTCCGACCTCGGCCTTCCCGGCCTCGCACGCGAGATGTGCCACCAGCACGCCGCCGCCTACCTCTACGCATGCCCCCTGCCCGGCATGAGTGCGATCCGGGGGCTGGAACCGGTCGTCAACCTCGCACGCCTCCAGATCCGCGCCGGCCGCGCAGACGAGGGCCGTCAGCAACTGCTCGACCTGTATAGGGTCGTCGAGGCGGGCGCAGTCGCTCGATTCGAGGGCGTCGCGGTACCGGCGGACCTCACGGCGACCGACCCGGACCGCCACGAGGTCCGCGCGTGGCTGTGGCGTGTGCTCCTCGCCGACGGCACTCGCACTCTCACCACCGAAGGACGCTGGGCCGAGGCCCTGACACACATCGAAGCTCACCGAGGCGTAGGCAAGCGGATGCTCGACGGGCGTCAAGTCGCCCTACTCGCCGCACTCGTTGCGGGTGATACGGCATGGGCCGCTGTTCTCCTCGCCGACACGATGCCTGGCGATCCATGGGAGCAGGCCGTCACGGCATGCCTGACCGCCCTGTGCCGCCGCGACGCCGGGCAGCCGGTCGACGGCCACCTGGCGGACCTGACAGCCGCCTGTCTTGAGCGGCAGGCCGAACCCGGGATGACCGTCTTCGACATCCGGCTCGGCCTCACAGTCCTCGACGCGATCGGTTCCGCCGATGCGCCCGCCGCGCGTCGCATCGTCGAGGACCTCCACCGCAGGACGACGGACGCCGAAGACGGCTATGCGGCCCGCGAGACCCTGGCGCACCCTCTGTTCACCGCGATCGCCACAGACAGGCAACAGCAGGACTGCCGTGCTCTGGTGCGTGCCTGCGCCCTCGGGGCAGGGACCATCCCGGATGAGTTGCAAGAGCAACTTACGGCTGCTCTGCGCGCAAGCGACAGCGTGATCCGGGGAAGTCTTGCATGCCCCGAGCCGTTGTAGCCTCAGCCGTCCCCGCCCAGTCGGGAGGGTCACGCCGATAGACTTCGAACGCGCCGTGACCAAGCGTTCGAGGGGGCACCGGGTGCTGAAGATTGCTCGAGCCGGTCGCCATCGCTCGGCACGTCTCGTCCACGTGCGCGCGTTATGCCCGTCGACACCGGTGATGGGCGGTTCGTGGAGCACAGGGGGAGGGACCGTGGCCGACCTCAATGCCGACACACAGCGCCTGCGCGACTGTTCCCAGTCGCTGTGGCAGATCTACAACGCATTCACCAACCACGCCAATCCACTGGACGGTTACGATCCGAACGTCCTCGGCGACCGCGATCTCACCGGCGTCTTCTCCGAATTCGCCAGCAACTGGAAACTGCACCGCCAGACGCTGGCGGAGAAGATCCAGGCCCTAGGCCAGATCACCGAGGCAGCGGCCGAAACGTACGACAAGGCGGACGGCGCGCTCGCCGACGCGCTGCGGAAGTCCGACCGGGAGTACCAGCCGGGCGGCCACAAGTGAGCCGGCCGGCGGACGCCGAATGGTCGGTCGTCGGATATGACCAGGATCCCGTTCCGGGTGACCCCGAGATGGTCGCGGAGATCGGGAGCGACCTGCGGGACATGGCCGACCTGATCGAACGGCAGGCCCACGAGATCGAAGTCGTGGCCTCGGTGCGGGAATGGCAGAGCAAGGCCGCGGAGAAATTCCGCGACAACGCCCACGACGCCGTCAAGGATCTTCGTAAGGCGTACCACCGTTATGACGTCGCCGCGACGGCCCTGGGTACCGACACCCACGGAACCGGGTACGCCGCCGAACTGTGGCAGGCGCAGAAGTCGGCCGACTCGGCGCTGAGGTCGGCCCAGAACGCCCACGGCGATCAGCAGTCCCTGCACCGGCAGCGCGACCAGCTCCCCCCGGACACGAAGCCGACCGACCCGCGGGCGACTGCCCTGGACAAACGGATGCACGGGAACGACGAGGCGATCCGGGCCGCTCACCGGCAGATAGCGCAAGCGGTGACCGCGCGGAACGAGGCCGCCGACCGGACGAAGAGCGCCATCCATCGCGCGATCACCCACGACGGGTTCCACGACAAGTTCGGCGACAAGTTCTCCCACGACGTCGACGCGGTCGCCTCGACGGTCGGCCACGCGCTCAAGGACGCCGGCGAGGTCGCGCTCGACTTCACGGCGTCGGTGGGGAACGCCATGCTGCACGACCTCGGCTCGGACGCCATGCTCATGGGCGGCCTGCTGCTGAGCGCGATCGGCGGGGCGGGCGAGGTGGGCGGCGCCCTCCTGGACGCCACCGTGGTCCTGTCGCCGGCCGGTGCCGCGCTCAACCTCGGCGCCGGGTGGGTCATCGCGGTGGGCGGCACCATGGCGATCAGCGGCGCCGCGAAGATCGGCTACGATGCCGCACACTCCGACCACGTCGCCCTGTCCACTGACAACGGCGGCGGTGGCGGGGGTGGTGGTGGCGAATTGTCGAACCGCGTCCGACCGCCCCAGGCCGGCGACCGGGAATACGTCGTCCACAACCCGGCCGACCCCTCCGACACCATAACCGACTACGACTACGTCGCTCCTGACGGCAGGTTGTGGGAGGAGAAGTCAGCCACCGGCGCGGACCCGCGGATCAATATCCCGAAGTGGGTGGCCAAGAACGTGACCAAGAAACTGGACAGCTTTTTGCGCGGCCGCCCGTACGCGGAAGGATACGAAAACGCCCCGTTCGGCATGGACTTCACCGAGCCCGGCGCAACACCACAGTTCAAGGCCGCCGTTGAGAAGGCCGTGTCGGACTGGGAAGCCAAGAACGGGGTCGACGTGGAGGTACACTGGGCATCATGAGCATTTCTTTCGACCTCGGGGACGAGGTGCTGTGGTGGCCTTCCAACGTTCCAGGGCGCATTTTCAATGGGCATGCCGAATCGATTGCCGCGGCCTTGAAGATTCCCTCCGGGCTCGGAGAAATCATCGAGGACGAATGTGAGGTCGACCTGCCGGCCTTCGTCGCATTCGTCGCCGCCGTGATGGCGCGCTACGAGGAGTCGACGAGCCCGATCCTCCGTGCCCTGACGTTCGCCTTCATCCCCACCGCCCAGGTCCTGGTGGAACGCGCCGGCGCCAGCTACCCCAGGGCCGCCTCCGACCAGCAGGAAGCCGTCTGGGCAGCCATGCGCAAGGAACACGCCGCCTCCATGCCCCGCGAGTGACCCACCTCAACGCCCTCGGGGCCGGTCCCGTACACGCCAGGACCGGCCCTGAGCTGTGCAGACGGTCATCCGCGCGGAGGATGCGGGATGTTCTTCGGCAGGCATCGCATCATCACGCAGCGCTGGACTACCCACGGTTGGCGCGAGACAGCGCCGTCACGGCCTACCGACCGCTGTTCGCCGCCTACCCGCCCGCCCCTGAGACGTCCAAGGATGAGACCCACGACCCAGGCGACCATCCCGCCGCTCCTTCAGCCGCGCCGGCTACGAGACCCTCAAAGCCGCCCAGACCGACCTCGACCACGTCCGCGCGCTGCTCGGTCTCGCCGATGCGGACGACGCGGAGGGCATGGCCCAGATCGCCGAGTTGCTGGAGACGGTGGCCGACGAGAAGGCGCCGCTGCCGGACATCGAGGCGACCCGCAAGCGCCTCAGCCACGGCCTGGACCTGACGAGCCGACTCACGGTCGGCGAGTGGCTGGACATGTGGCTGGCGGGTAAGAAGGGGCGGCAGAGCGCCATCAGCCGCGACGAGAGCAATATCCGGGTGCATCTCAAACCGCGGATCGGGCGCTACCGGCTCGACCGGCTGCGGGTCACCCATCTGGCGGAGATGTTCGAGGCCATAGCCGAGGCCAACGTCGAGATCGCTGAGGGCAACGCCGCACGCCGCAAGGCGTTCGAGGACCTCGCCCGAATTCCCTGGAAGGGGCGTGAGCCCCGTGCCCGCCGCAAGGTCATGAAGGCGGCCATCGCCGAGATGGAGCCCTACCGTCGCATCGTCGGTCCGGCCACGCGTCAACGCGTCCGCTCCACGCTGCGGGCGGCGCTGAACGCCGCGATCGCGCAGCAGTTGATCACCTTCAACCCGGCTGCTCACGTCGAGTTGGAGGCGGGCAAACGGCCCAAGGCTCTCGTGTGGACCGAGGAGCGCATCCTTCACTGGAAGCGCACCGGCGAGAAGCCCTCGCCGGTGATGGTCTGGACACCGGAGCACACCGGCCTTTTCCTCGACCACGTCGCGGAGGACCGCCTGTACGCGCTGTTCCACCTGATCGCGTTCCGCGGGCTGCGACGGGGTGAGGCGTGCGGCCAGAAGTGGACCGACACCAACCTGGACGCCGGCCTCATCACCGTTGCCAAGCAACTCGTCGTGGACGGCTGGGAGGTGTACGAGGACGACCCCAAGACCGATGCCGGTGCGCGGACCATCGCGCTGGACTCCGACACGGTCCAGGCCCTGCGACGGCACCGGGCGCAGCAGGACAAGGACCGAAGGGAGTGGGAGAGCGCCTGGGTGGAGACCGGACGCGTCTTTACCCAGGAAAACGGCGAACTGCTCCATCCAGCCAACGTCACAAGGCTGTTCGTCGAGCTGTACGAGGAGATCGGCCTCCCGCCGGTCCGGCTCCACGACCTCCGCCACGGCGCGGCAACGTTGGCCCACGCGGCCGGGGCCGACCTGAAGGACATCCAGGAGATGCTCGGCCACTCCTCGATCACCATCACGGCCGACACGTACACGAGCCTGCTTCCCGAGACGGATCTGGCGATCGCCGAGGCCGCGGCCAGGCTCGTACCGCGTGCTCGTGCCACCCCCGAGAACACCGCCCCCGAAGGGGAACCCGAGCCCGACGAGGCGGAGGAGCCTGACCCCGACTCCGTGCCGGACGATGCTGATACGTCGGGAGATATTCGGGAGATCGACTCCCCGTCCGCTCACGCACCGCTCACGCAAACGGCCCCGGACGAGGAGTCCGGGGCCGACTAGAGCGCCTCCCTGGGGAGGAAACCCCAGGTCAGCGGCGTAACACGTTGTGCCCCCGGGCAGAATCGAACTGCCGACACCCGCTTTAGGAGAGCGGTGCTCTATCCCCTGAGCTACGGAGGCGGGGCTTGTAAGAAGCTTGGCGAAAACCCTGGGGCGGGTCGACACCTTGCCTCTTCGAAAGCCCTGGTCAGGCAGGTGACGACCCCGGAGTGGCGTTGGCCTGGGGCCTGCCGGGGCCAGGGGTGCTCCCTGCGCGCGCCCGACCGCCTACAGCGTAGCGGATTGAGGGTGCTCCTATCCCTTCGGCGATCCGGGTCCTGCGGTCCAGGGGCTGTGACCTGCGGCTCGTCCGCGAGAGGGGGTCGGCGCATGGAGCAGTGTGAGACGGAGCAGCGGGGGGTGTCCCTGGCTGGAATGTCCGTCCGGGCTTTCCCACTCGCCGGACCACGGGCACTGGTCAGCGGTGCAGGGCCACGTCTGCTCGGGCCCCGAGGGGTGTGGCGCTGCACGAAGACCGCCTTGGTGCCGTGGGCCGCTGCGCAGGCCACTCGTCAGCTGCACCTGATCGGTCGCGGCGTGGGGCGTCGCTCAGTCGAGGATGCCGTTTTCGCTGGCGCGTGCGAGGGGCCTCGATGCGATTGCGGGCGCTGACTTCTCTAGGGTGCGCTGGAGGCGGGTCTTGATCGTGTTGCGGGTGAGTCCGAGGGCTTCGGCGGTCCCCGGGTTGGTCTCGCCCGGGGCGACCCTGCGGAGGATCTCGTACTCGCGGCGGGTGAGGCCGCTCTCCTTGAGCATCCTGGCTAGCGGGACGTTGAGGTCATACTCGGGCTCGGTGCGAAAGACCTACTCGCCAGCGGTCACCCGTCGGATTGTCGGGCGTCCTCAAGTCCGGCCGCTTCGCTCCCATGGACCACATCGCCGACATGTGGAAGAGGGCGGAAGGCGGCTCCCTGGACGACGCCTCCCTGGACACGTTCCGGCGGTGGGCGGCCCATGAGGGTGTGGAGAGTCAGCTGATGGCGGACGGTGTCCCGTATCGCTCCCTCGACCCGGCCGCCTGGGACGAGGACGCCGTCCACTGGCCCTCGGCCGGCCACGTCGGTGCCCACGACCTCGCCCCGATCGAGAACCGGCTCGCGCCCCCGTTCAGGCTGTGGGGCGGACTGGGTGTCGAACCGCCGAGCGGCGGGCCGGCCGACGACCTGTCGAACCTTGATGAGATCATCGCCGTCGCGAGGAGTATGTATCCGTGAGCACATCGTTCGTCTCGCGGATGGCAGGACGCCTGGCATCCGTGGACTGGGACGGCGACATGGAACGGGCCCGGTCCCGGGTCGCCCTCATGGGCGAGTTCCTGCGGCGGTCCGCGTTGTGGGCGGACGCACTCGGCGGCTCGCGGTGGCCGTTCTTCGACGTCGCGTCCCTGGTCGACCCCTCGGTCCGCGCCGACGACGACCTCGTCGCCCGCGCGCGCGGGGGCACCGCTCTCCAGGACGCGGTCGTCGCCGACACGGTCGCGTGGGCCCTGCACTTCGCCGCGCTGCGCGACGCCGGCGTCATCCTGCCGGAACTGCCCGACCCGTTCGAGCCGCTCGTGGTCATGTACGAGCGCGGCGGCGGCTTCTCCCGCCACACCGGCCTGTTCGTCCAGGTCGACGTGGCCAACAGCCCCATCGGGGACCGTGCGGACCGCGCCGCCCGCCAGCCGCTCGTGATGGACCCTGCGGAGCTCGACGCGCTCGACTGACGCGCAGGCGGGCCATCATGTCTGCGAAGGCGGGAGCATCGCCGTGCCGGGTCGGCGGTGAGGATGAGGACGGCGAGGGGGCCGCGGGTTCGCTCGGCCGTATGGAGGGCGTCGATGACGAGTTCGGCGCGCATGTGTTCGGCGATCGCCCAGCCGGCCAGGCGCCGGGAGGCGAGGTCGATGGCCGTGGCCGGATAGAGGAACTGGCCGTCGGCCAAAGGTAGACAGTGATGTCGCCGACGTACTTCGTGTTCACCGTGGCGGCGGTGAAGTCACGTCCGATGAGATCGGCTGCCTTCGCGGCCGCCGGGTCCGCGACGGTCGTGCGGTGCTTTCTGCGCAGTCGTAGTCCGCCCGGTCCGACCTGGCGCATGATGCCGGCGATCCTCTTGTGGCTGACGGGCTTGCCCATCGCGCTCAGTTCGGCGGTGATCCGGGGGACCCCGTAGGTACCGCCCGAGCCGTGGTGAACGTCGGCGGCTCAGTCGGCACCTCCGCGCGGCGCGCCCCCGCGGTCGGCTCGCTCCGGCCGTCCGGACCCAGTTGCGCAGGGTCTCGGGGTTGATGCCCAGACCGGCAGCGACCGCCCTGATCGTCGCATCGGGCCGCGACTGGTACAGCGCGACGGCGTCCGCCTTGAACTGCGGCGGATAGTTCTTCAGACCACGAGATGTCCGTTCTCAGATCCTCAGGATCCGCTGTCTCGTGTGTCCAGCATCCGGGGTGAAGGTCAAGGCCCTCCGCCACCGGACCCTCTGACCCGTACTGCGGTTCGGGGATCGGGCTGACAAGCTGGGCACCGGCACAAGAGGTGTCGGGAGCGCGGACGCGTCCGTCGATCGGACCGTCAGCAGACACCCTGGCCAAGGTCTCTACCCGCGCCTACGCGCCCTCCGTTCCGGGGCGCGGGCCACGGAGGCGCGGCCGTGGAGCGTGGCCGAGGACAGGCTGCCGGATGGGGGGAGGGGAGGGCGGGCGCAATGGTGGGGTCGTAGCCTGAGGGGACGTGTCGGGTGCGAGGGAAGGGCGAGGATGGGCGGGGAACGGGCGGCCAGGGCGCTGGCGGGGTTGCTGGCGACGGCGGGGGTGGCGCACTTCGTGGCGCCGCGCGGGTTCGACGCGATCGTGCCGAAGACGCTGCCGGGATCGGCGCGGACGTGGACGTACGCCAGCGGTGCGGTGGAGCTCGCGGTGGCCGCGGCCGTCGCCGTGCCGGCGACCCGCCGCGCCGGCGGGCTGATGGCGGCCGGGCTGTTCGCCGCAGTCTTCCCCGCGAACGTCAAGATGGCGTACGACTGGCGGCACCGCCCGTCCGCCGCACGGCGGATCGCCTACGGCCGACTGCCGCTCCAACTCCCGCTCATCGGCTGGGGGCTGTACGTCGCCGGCCGGTTGCCGGGTCAGCTCGCCGCACGCAGCGACGCGGTGTGCTCCCGGATCTGATCAGGCGTCAGGTACTCCCCGGTGTGTTCGAGGTCCCGCAGCGTGGGCGGGGCCTCGGCCAGGAAGTTCGTTCGCACGTAGTCGTCGCCGCCGATCGCGTTGATCAGCCAGTTCGTCATGACCCGGGTCTTGGCGACGTTGGTGCGCAGCGCCGACCAGTGGTAGCCGCGGGCCACCGCCTGGGCCGGCAGGCCGCGCAGTTCGACGCCCAGGGGCTTGCTGACCGCGTCCGTGCCGCCGAGGTCGACGACCAGGCCGAGGTCCTTGTGCACGTAGCTGTCCAGCGGGGTCCCGCGCAGCGCCGCCAGTACGTTCTCGGCCATCGTGCGGCCCTGGCGCATCGCGTGCTGGGCCGTGGGCGGGCAGATCGCGCCGTTGCCGTTGACCAGGTCCGGCACGGCCGCCGAGTCGCCCATGGCGAACACCCCGTCGAGACCCGGCACGGTCATCTGCGGGGTCACCACCAGGCGTCCGCGCACCGTCTCGGCGTTCAGCGTGCCCACCAGCGGGCTTGCCACCACACCGGCCGTCCAGATCAGCGTCCGGCTCGGCACCACGCGGCCGTCGGTGAACGTCACCTTCTCCGGCCCGGCCTCCGCCACCGACACGCCGAGCGAGACCTCGATGCCGCGGCCGCGCAGGATCTCCAGCGCGCTCTCGCCGAGCTTCTCGCCCAGCTCCGGCATCAGCCGCGGCGCGATGTCGATCAGGTGCCATTTGATCAGCCGCGGGTCCAGCCGCGGGTAGCGCTTCACGGCGTTCGTCGTCAGCCGCTGGAGACAGGCCGCGGTCTCGGTGCCGGCGTAGCCGCCGCCCACCACCACGAACTGGAGCCGTGAGATGCGCTCGTCCTCGTCGTTGCTCGCGTCGGCCAGGTCCAGCTGCGCGATCACGTGGTCGCGGATGTACGCGGCCTCCGCCAGCGTCTTCATGCCCCGCGCGTAGTCCGTCAGCCCCGGGATGTCGAACGTCCGGGTCACGCTGCCGGGCGCCAGCACGATGTGGTCGTAGGGAACGTCGACGATCTCGCCGGTGATCATCTTGACCACGCAGACCTTCGCCCGGGTGTCCACCCCGATCGCGCTCCCGGGGATGATCCGGGTGCGGTGCCTGCTGCTGCGGCGCAGCGAGACGGCCACCGACTGCGGGGTGAGCACCCCGGCGGCCACCTGCGGCAGCAGTGGCATGTAGAGCTGGTACGAGACCGGGGTGATCAGCGAGACCTCCGCCTCGCCCGGCGTCAGCCGCCGCTCCAGCCGGCGCACGCAGGCCACCCCCGCGAACCCGGCGCCGACTACGAGAATCCTGGGCGTTGCCACAGTGTCCGTCCCTTCTCGGTCCTTCGGGTCGTCCTCCAGTCACCTGCCCGGGACCGGCGCGATCAGTGCCCATCTTTCTGCCCGGCTCCGCCTTCCGCCTCCCGGGCCGCCCCACGGCGACGGAACGCGTCCGTGGGAGCGCACTGCGTAGACGTGCGGTGCCGTCGTCGTGACGCGGGTGCCCGAAACGATGGTGTTCCCGTGCGGCGGGCCGTTTTCGTGCGGTAAGGGGCACGAAAACGGCCCGCCGCGTGCCCCCGTCAGCCCAGCAGCGTCTCCGGCACCCGCACCACGCGGGCCCGCAGCTGTTCGCCGAGCGCCTTGGCCTGCGGATCGGCACGGGTGGAGGCGGCGACGCCGTCGCCGAGGAGGCCGCGCACGACGAAGTTGACGGCGCGCAGGTTGGGCAGCTCGTACCGTTCGATCTCCAGTCCGGCCACCTCCGGCAAGAGCTCCCGCAGCCGGGCGGTGGTCAGGTGGTGCCGGAGCCAGGTGTGGCCCGCGTCGTCGCGGGCCCACACGCCCACGTTCGCGTCGCCGCCCTTGTCGCCCGACCGCGCGCCCGCCAGCCGCCCCAGCGGTACCTCGACCGTGCGCCCCGTCCCGGCAGCGTCCCCCACCCCCTGCCCGGCCGGGACCCCACCCTCCGTGGCCGGCACCGCCGGGCCCCCGTCGGGGCCGCCGTACGCCTGCCGTGGCGGGCGTACGGCGGGCAGGCGCGTGCCGTCGGCCAGCACGGCGGTCCCGCACACCGCGTCGGCGGCGACCAGCGCGGGCCAGTGCACGCCGAACTCCGTGGCGCGCGGTGAGGCGTGCTCCACGTACAGTCCCGGGAACCCCGACAGCCCGAGGCCCGCGACCGCGCCGAAGAAACCGCGGCCCGCCACGTCCGGGTCCCCGTCCTTGACGGTCACCGTCAGCCGCGCGCCGCCCTCGCACCGCTCGGTACGCGTGCTGAACGACGCGAAGCGGTCGGCGCCCCCGACGGCGTCCAGGACGCCGTCCACCGCGAAGCGTTCCTTGGCGGCCAGGTCCAGGCCCGTCAACATCAGTACCGTGCTGTTGCGGTACCCGCCCACGTGGTTGACGCACACCTTGAGGGTCTCCGGCGGCGGCCCGCCCCGCACGCCGCTGATCCGTACGCGGTCCCGGCCCTGCTGCTCCAGCACCGCGGTGTCGAACCGCGCCACGACGTCCGGACCCAGGTAGGCCGGCGAGCCGAGCTCGTACAGCAGCTGCGCGGTCACCGTCTCCGTGGTGACCGCGCCGCCCGTGCCGGGGTGCTTGGTGATCACGCAGGAGCCGTCCTCGTGCATCTCCGCCAGCGGGAAGCCGGGGTGCAGCGGCCGGTCGATCTCCGTGAAGAACGCGTAGTTGCCGCCGGTGGCCTGCGCTCCGCACTCCAGCACGTGACCGGCGGCCACCGCGCCCGCCATCCGGTCCCAGTCGCCGGGCGCCCAGTCGTACGCCCACGCCGCCGGGCCGGTGACCAGCGCCGCGTCCGTGACCCGGCCGCACACCACCACGTCGGCGCCGGCCCGCAGCGCCGACGTGATCGCCCAGGACCCGAGGTAGGCGTTGGCGGTCAGCGGGACGGTCCCGGCGGCCGCGGCGTCGGCGAGCGGCCGGCCGGTGCGCAGGTGGGCCAGCGGTTCGCCGAGACCGGCCAGCTCCGCCAGCCGCGGCATGAGGTCGTCCCCCTCCACGTGCGCCACCCGCGGCGCGAGCCCCGCCGCCCCCGCCAGCTCCCGCAGCCGGGCCGCCAGGCCCGCCGGGTTCAGGCCGCCGGCGTTGACCACGACCTTGGTGCCGCCCGCCAGGCAGGGACCCAGCACCTCCCGCATCTGCGTCAGGAACGACGTGGCGTACCCGGCGTCCGGATCGCGGCGCCGGGCCTTCCACAGGATGAGCATGGTCAGTTCGGCCAGGTAGTCGCCGGTCAGGACGTCGACCGGTCCGCCCTCGACCATCTCGCGCGCGGCGGAGTGACGGTCGCCGTAGTACCCGGAGCAGTTGGCGATTCGCAGCATGAGCCGTTTGTAGTACCGCTGCGGCCCGCGCGCCGCTCCTTTCCCGCCAAAACGGCGCGCGTGTCCCGCGCCCTGCCGGGTACCCGGGCGGCGGAGGACGGAACGAACGCCGGAAGGGGACGCATGTCGAAGCGCAAGGACACCGGACTGCTCCTGCTGCGCCTGGCCGTCGGCGGCACGCTGGCGGCACACGGTTCGCAGAAGCTCCTCGGCTGGTTCGGCGGCGGTGGCCCGCGGGGCACGGCCCGGGTCATGGGGGCGATGGGCTTCACCCCGCCGCTGCCCGCCGCGGTGGCCGCCGGGCTGGGCGAGGGGGCCGGCGGCGCGCTGCTGGCCCTGGGCCTGGGCACGCCCGCCGCCGGGTCGGCCGCCGCCGCCACCATGGCGACCGCAGCCTCGGTCCACGCGCCGAGGGGCTTCTGGGAGATGAACGGCGGCATGGAGACCCCGGCCACCCTGGGCGCCGCCGCCCTGGGCATCGCGGTCGCCGGTCCCGGGCGCTACTCCCTCGACCACGCCACCGGCCACGCGCTCGACCGCCCGTGGACGACCGCGGCCGCCCTGACCGTCGGCGCCGCCGCCGCGACCGCCGTCATCACCCGCCGCCTGCGCACGCTCGCCGCGGCGGAACGCGACGCACCCCAGGAGCCGCCCGGCGACGCACCGGCGGAGGACGGGCCGCAGCGGACCCGGCACGCGGCCTGACGGAGCCGGAGGGGACCCCGCCCCGGCGCCCGCCCCGCCGACGCTCCCCGTGCCCCGCGCCGGCCGCTCGGCCGCCCCGGGCCCATCACGCCGGCCCCCCGGGCGACAGGCGCCGCTGCCGGCGACCACCCCCGCGCGCCCTCCGCGCTCCGGTGCCCGGCCGCCCGGCGCGGCCGCCGTGCGCGCCGCTCACCCCGCACGGCGGTGCCGGGACCATGCCCCCGTGCCGCCCCCGCGCACGCCTCCCCGCCCCTCACGTCCCGTTCCGGCGGGGCATGTGACCTACGTAACATCCGGAGCGGGAAATAACCGGGGAAGGGTTCCCCGTTATGCATCGTGACCGCCAAGCGGGGAGTGGTTCCCCGGAACGCGGTCGACGGAATTCCACGGGATGCCGGGCGGCGCGAGCCGGCCGGTGGCGGGAAGGGAGGCGGCACATGTCTGCTCCGACGACTGCCGGTGCCACGACGGACACCGAGCCAGTGCGCCGGCGGGCCGACGCCTCGCGCAACCGTGAGCGGATCGTCGCCGCGGCCCGTGACGCGCTCGCCGAGACCGGACCCGACACCCCGCTGGACGAGATAGCCCGCCGGGCCGGCGTCGGGAACGCGACGCTGTACCGGAACTTCGCCGACCGCCGCGAGCTGTTCCGCACGGTGACCCTCTCCGTCCTTGACCAGGCCGCGCGGCGCGGCGAGGCCGCCATGGCCGAGGAGACGGATCCGTTCACCGCGCTGGAGCGGTTCGTCCACGAGAGCGTGACCGCCCGAATAGGTGCCCAGTGCACCCTGATGGGCATGTTCGACCCCCGCAAGGACGCGGAGCTGAACACCGCCAAGCAGCGGCTGACCGCCGTGGTGGCCACCCTGCTGGACCGGGCCGGGAAGGCCGGTTCGCTGCGGGCCGACGTGGGACCGGGCGATGTGATGATCGTTCTGGCTCAGTTGACGCGTCATCTGCCCGGCACCGGCTGCCACGCACCCGACCACCTCGTACACCGCCATCTGCAGTTGTTCCTCGACGGCATGCGCGCGCCCGCGCGCAGCGTCCTGCCCGGGGAACCCCCGACGCTGGAGGGACTGCGCCGGCAGACGTGACGGCCGGGGACCGTCCCCGCCGCCGCCCGAGGCCACCGCTCCGCACCGCGTCCCACCCACCACCACGCCCCGACCCGGTACCGCACGGCCGCTCCCGGAACGCCCGGAGGGCCGCGTACCGCACCGAGACTTCCGACCGCCACCGCGCGTGGCGCCGCCGCACCGCCGGCCGGCGCCGGACCACGGCCCGGCCGGCCCCCTTTCCCTCTCGCACCACAAGGTGGAACCACGCATGTCCGACGCACTGACCAAACCCGACCCACAGCGCTGGAAGGCGCTGGTCTTCATCGCCCTCGCGCAGCTGATGGTGGTGCTCGACGCCACGATCGTGAACATCGCGCTGCCGTCCGCGCAGAAGGCGCTCCACATCTCCGACGGTGACCGCCAGTGGGTGATCACCGCCTACACGCTGGCCTTCGGCGGCCTGCTGCTGTTCGGCGGGCGAATAGCCGACATCGTCGGCCGCAAGCGGATGTTCGTCATCGGCCTGCTGGGCTTCGCCGGCGCGTCCGCGCTGGGCGGCGCCGCCGTCAACACCGAGATGCTGCTGGGCGCCCGTGCGCTGCAGGGCGCGTTCGGCGCGATGCTGGCGCCGGCGGCGCTGTCGCTGCTGTCGGTGATGTTCACCGAGGCGCGGGAGCGCGCCAAGGCGTTCGGCGTCTACGGCGCGATCGCCGGTGGCGGCGCGGCCGTCGGTCTCATCCTCGGTGGCCTGCTGACCGAGCACCTGAACTGGCGCTGGACCCTCTTCGTCAACGTGGCGTTCGCCGTCGTGGCGGTCGCCGGAGCGGTCGGCGTGATCCGCGAGCCGGCCGGCACCCGCAACCGCAACGGGCTGGACATCCCCGGTGTGCTGCTGGCCACCGGCGGACTGGTCGCACTGGTCTACGGCTTCACCCGTGCCGAGTCGCAGGGCTGGGGCGCGGCCTCCACCATCGGGCTGTTCGTGGCGGCGGTGCTGCTGCTGGGCGTCTTCGTGCTGGTGGAGGCGCGGGTCGCGCACCCGCTGCTGCCGCCGCGTGTGCTGGCCAACCGCAACCGGGGTGGCGTCTACCTGTCGCTGGGCCTGGCGGTCATCGGCATGTTCGGCCTGTTCCTGTTCCTCACCTACTACCTCCAGCTGATCAAGGGCTACACCCCGGTGCGCACCGGCGTGGCGTTCCTGCCGATGGTGGCCGGCATGATCACCGGTTCCACCCAGATCGGCGCCCGGCTGATGACCCGGGTGGCGCCGCGCTGGCTGATGGGGCCGGGCTTCCTGATCGGCGCGGCCGGCATGCTGATGCTGACCCGCATCTCGGTGACCAGCCCGTACGCCGGCGTCATCATGCCGGGCATGATCCTGCTGGGGCTGGGCCTGGGCACCGCGTTCATGCCGGCGATGAGCCTGGCGACCTACCGGGTCGAGCCGCGGGACGCCGGTGTCGCCTCCGCGATGGTGAACACCTCGCAGCAGGTGGGCGGTTCGATCGGCACCGCGCTGCTGAACACCATCGCCGCCTCCGCCACCGGTACGTTCGCCGCCGCCCACCGTGCCGCCGACCCGGCCGCCGCGAAGGCGCTGGCCGCGCAGGCCGCCGTGCACGGCTACTCGGTGGCGATCTGGTGGGCGGTCGGCATCCTGGTGATCTCCTCTGCGCTGGCCTTCGCCCTGATCAACACCGGTCACCAGGGCGGCGGTCCGGTCGCCTCCGGCGGTGTGAAGGACGAGGAACCACTGGCGGTGCCGGTCATCGCGCACTGACGCCCGCCCGGCGTCCCGACCACGGCCGCCGTGCCCCCGCCCCACCACGGGGCGGGAGGTACGGCGGCCGCGGCGCGTCCGGTGGACGGGTGCGCCGGCCACTGCGGCCTTCACGGGCGAACGGTCCCGCCCCGCCCGGCCGCCCCGCCCCCGGCGGAAGGCCGCCCCGGCCCCGTCGCAGCGACCGCCGCGCACACGGGGTGCCGCGGGTGAGAGGGGAGGCGGGCGGGTGGCGCGGTCAGGACGGGGTGGCGGTGGCCAGAACGCGTCCGGAGCTGTCGAGGACGGAGATCGAGCGGATGTCGGCCGGGGGGACGGACGTGGCGCCGGTGACCTCGGCCGACGCGGCCGGGGTGGCGCCCCAGACGGCGACCTGCTCGGTGCGGCCGTCGCAGGAGGCCACGCGGAGGCAGAAGGGACTGGCACCCGGCAGGTGGCTGATGTCGACCGTCAGCGAGGTGCCCCAGGGCTTGCCGGTGAATTCGGCCCGGCCGGAGACCGCCGAGCCGCGGGAGGCGGTGAAGACGTCGGGGGACGGGCCGTCGGGGGAGCCGGGCGGGAGCGCCGCGAGGGCGGGCCCGGCCACCGCCACCACCAGCAGCGCGGTCAGCGCGGTCCTCCACCCCGGCCGGCCCGGCGGTCTGCGGCGCGGCGGCCGGCGGAACGGCCTCAGGAACGGCCGGCGCGACCCGCCCGGGGTGACCGGGTCCGCGGGCGCGGGTACCCCGGACGCCGCCGTCTCCTCCCGCTCGGCCGGCTCCCCGCCGGCCTCCTCCTCGCGCACCCGCCGCAGCAGCCGCGCGAGGGACCCGCCTGAGTACGCCGGGGTGCTCCGCGGCGGGCAGGGGCTGCGGGCCTCCAGCCGGGCGGCGCGGCGCAGCAGGCCCGGCAGCGGCGTGGAGCGGCCAGTTCGGTGCGGCAGGAGGGGCAGGACGCCAGGTGTTCCTGGAACACGCGCCGGTCGCCCTCGTCGAGCCCGCCCAGCACGTAGGCGCCGAGCAGCTTGTGCACGTCGACGTCGTCGGTGCTCACCGCAGGACCCCCATCTCCTCGAAGGCCGCGCGCAGTCCGCGCACGGCGTAGTAGGCCCGGAACGCGCGAAGACCCCCCGCAGCCGCCTCTCGCACGCCGCCGCACGGGCCCGGCCGACGTCGCGGCCCTCACCGCGGTCATGCGGGCCGTCGCCGACGTCCTCAGCCCGGACGGCGCCCCCGGCCTGCCCTGGCGTCGCTGATCCGGCCCGCCAGCCCCAACGCCCGGTCCCCGCGCGGAGCTTCACGGTGCCCCCGGGTGCGTGGGGGGTCGCTCCGGGTCATCGCCGCCGCTCCCGGAGGTGCGAGCGCCCGCCACGCGGTCCGTTCGGGGCGCTGCGGGCGGGCAGGGTAGCGCATGATCAGAAAACTCCGGACGGCGGGCGGGAATTCTGTCCGGTTTCCAGTCGTTGTTTCCCCATGAGCGGGCACGAGTGCCGCAGAGGGTTCTCGCAGCCCCTCACGCACAGCGTAACGACCGGACCGAAGCACGCAAAGGGAGCACAGATGGCAACCCGGGCAGTGGCCCGCCGTCGTAGCGACGGGCCCAGCAGCGTTCGCGCCACCGGTGGAGAGCTGGCGGACCGCGACCTCGTCGGCATGTACCTCGACGAGATCGCGCGCACCCCGCTGCTCGACGCGGCACGGGAGGTCGAGCTGTCCCGGGCCGTCGAGGCGGGCGTCTTCGCCGAGCAGCTGCTGGAGGAGGGCGGGAGCGCCGCCGGCGCCGGCGAGGAGGAACTGCGGGCGGTGGCCGAGTACGGCGCCCGTGCCAAGGACGTCTTCATCCGCTCGAACCTGCGGCTGGTCGTCGCGGTGGCCCGGCGCTACCCGCGCAGCGGCCTGCCGCTGCTCGACCTGATCCAGGAGGGCAACGCCGGACTGGTGCGCGCCGTCGAGAAGTTCGACTACGCCAAGGGGTTCAAGTTCTCCACGTACGCCACGTGGTGGATACGCCAGGCCATCACCCGCTCCATAGCCGACCAGTCGCGCACCATCCGGCTGCCGGTGCACCTCGTGGAGGAGCTGGGCCGCATCCGGCGCGTGCAGCGGGAGTTCAACCGGGAGCAGGGCCGTGACCCCGAGCCCGCCGAGATCGCCGCCGAACTCGCCACCACCCCCGAGCGCGTCGCCGACGTGCTGGACTGGGCCCGCGACCCGGTCAGCCTCAACATGGCGGTCGACGACGAGGGCGAGACCCAGTTCGGCGACCTGGTGGAGGACACCTCCGCGGCCTCCCCGGAGGACTCCGTGCTGGTGATGCTCCGCCGCGAGGAGCTGAGCCGGCTCATCGAACGTCTCGACGGCCGCACCGCGTCCATCATCCGCGCCCGCTACGGCATGGAGGACGGCAAGGAGCGCACCCTCACCGAGGTCGGCAAGCAGCACGGGCTGACCCGCGAGCGCATCCGCCAGATCGAGAAGCACGCCCTGCTGGAGCTCAAGCGCATGGCCAACGCGACGGGCTTCGACATCGAGGCGGCGTAACGGCGCGGGGCGGGGGCCTGTGCGGCCGCTCCGGTGCGGTACCGGTGCCGACGCCTCCGGTGCGGGCCGGTGAACGGCGCGTGGGTGGCCGTACGCCGGGCGTGACCCGCCCACGGGTGGCCGGGCGGTGCGTGGCTCCCCGTACGCTGACGGCATGAGCGACGAACGCCCGAGCCCGTCCGCCGGGCCGCCGGACCCCCGTCCGGCCGCCCGGATCGACTTCGACGACCCCCTGGACCGCCGCTCCGCGGACGACTCCGACACGGGCTGGGGCGACCGGGGGGCGCCGTCCGGCGGCAGTGCGGCGGATCTCGCGCGCTTCCTGGACGAGAAGCCGCCGCATCACGTGTGACCACGGGGGGCTTTACGGGGGCGGGCCGAGTGGTGCGGGCCCGCGCTGTGCGGGTGGGTGCGGCTCGTTGTAGCTTCCCGCCGGTGGGGGCTGGTCGCGCGGTTCCCCGCAGCCCGGCAGGGGCTCGGGGCGGGGGTGTCAGGTGGTGGTGAGGTGGTGGCGGCAGCCGGCGAGGGCTTCGGCTATGTCGTGGTCGTCGGGGGCCAGGGTGGCGGCGCGTTCGAGGTCGGGGAGGGCGTCGTGCCAGCGGCCGGTCTCCAGCAGGAGGTAGCCGCGGTTGTAGCGGAGGGCCGGATCCTCGCCGTCGACCTCCACGGCGCGGGTGAGGTCGGACAGGGAACCGTCGGTCAGGCCCTGTTCCCAGCGGGCGGCCGCGCGGCCGCACAGGGCGCTGACCAGGTCGGGTTCGGCGGCCAGCGCCTGGTCGAAGGCGGCCTCGGCGCCCGCGTGCTCCTCGCGTTCGGCCAGCACCTGGCCCACCACCACGTGCAGGTGGGCGCAGGCCGGGTCCAGGCGCAGGCCGGCCTCGGCGTCGGCGAGCGCGCCGTCGACGTCACCGGACTCCAGGCGGATGCCGGCGCGGTTGATGTACGCGTCGGTGAACTCCGGGTCCAGTTCGATGACGTAGTCGAAGTCGGCGAGGGCGGCGAGCTGGTCGCCGAGGGTGAGGTGCAGGTCGCCGCGGTTGTAGTGGATCTCCGGGAAGGGCGGCGAGAGCCGGATCGCCCGGGCGTAGTCCTCCAGGGCCTCCGCCTCCCGGCCCAGGCGGCGCAGGATGTTGCCGCGTTCCAGGTAGTGCTCGGCGTGGTTGGGGTCCTGTTCGACGACGACGGCGTAGTCGGCCAGTGCCTCGTCGAGGCGGCCGAGCGCCAGCAGGACCCGGGCGCGGTTGTTCTTCAGCACCGAGCGGTGCAGCCGGTGCTCGTGCGGCTCCAGGCGGGTGTCGAGGTCGGCGATGCACTCGTTGACCAGCCGCAGCGCCTCCTGCGGGTCGCCGAGGTTGATCTCCACCAGCGCCCGGCCGTTCTTGTAGAACGCGCTCTGGAACGCCCGCTCCACCCGCCCCGGCAGCAGGCCGGCGGTGGCGATGGCGCCGTTGAGCAGCGACTTGGCCCGGTGCTCGTCGCGGTCGGCGGGGTCGTTGTGCCGGGTGTAGAGCATGGCGGTGGAGTAGGCGCACGACATGTGCACCGCCGGGTCGGTCGACAGCAGGCGGGCGGTGTCGTAGATCGCCTCGGCCTCCTCGGTGCGGCCCAGGATGGACAGGGCCAGGCCGGTCTGCACGCCGAAGCGCCACCAGCCGCGCGGGTGCGCCGGACCGTCGGTCAGGGCGTGGCCCCGGCGGCCGTAGTCGACGACCGCGTCGTAGAAGCCGTTGACCAGGCAGTGGTCGCAGGCCCGCCACAGGATCTCGACCGCCCCCGCCGGTTCCGCGCCGCGTTCGGCGTGGAAGGGCAGAGCGCCCAGCGTCTGGGAGAACGTCCCCTCGGCGCCGAGCAGTTCGCCGGCCCTGCGGTCGTGCAGTCCGGCCCGGGCACGGTCGTCCAGGGCGGCGTAGGCGGCGGCACCGGGGGAGTACTCCTCCAGGCAGGCGCCGCGCACGAACTCCCAGGCGTCGGTGGGCCCTTGACCGGCCGGCGCGGTCCCGCCCGCGACCGCCAGCGGCACGGTGTGCGCGGCCAGCGCCGCCGCCAGGGGTTCGCCGGGCCCGGTACCGTCGCCGGTGCACACCACCACGGTCAGTACCGCGGGGTCGGTGCGGCGCAGCAGCGCGGCCAGGAACTCGGCGTCCGTGGGGTCGGCGTGCTCGGCGTTCTCCACCACCAGGCAGCGCGGCCCGGGCGCGTCCAGCAGCGGCAGGGCGGCCAGGGTGAACTCCGTCATGCCGTGCCCGATCCGCCGGGTGCGCAGCCGGGCGTAGAACCGGGTGCGCTCGGCCGGCAGCGCCATCGACGTCAGCGTCTCGCGGGAACCCGGCACGAGGCTGCGCAACTCCGGTGCGACGGAGAGCAGTTCGATGTCGTAGCGCTTGACGAGTTCCGGGTCGTGCGGCAGCACCAGCGGGGTCAGCGCGCGGGCCAGGGTGCCGGCGGCGGTGAACGGGCCGCGCAGTCGCCGGTGCGCGTCGAGCGGTCCGGTCAGCCCGGGCGGCAGCGGCAGCTCCCGCACGGCGGCCGCCCGGTCGGGCCGTGCGCCGCCGCGGATCCACCGGTGGGCGGGACGGGGAGTACCTGCCTGCTGCATGTCGCGCTCTCCTCGGGCGTGGAACGGCTGGGACGGCGTGGGACGGAACGGCGGCGGCCGGTGGGCGCCGCCCGGGCGGACCGCGCCTCGGGCGGACCGCGCCTCAGGCGGCGAGGTGGCCGGCGGGCCGGCCGGAGCGACTGCGGCGGCGCCAGGCGCGGACGGCCAGGAAGACGGCCAGGGCCGGCTCCCAGAAGTTGACGACGAGGAAGGCCAGGACGTCGGCGGTGTTGGCGAACGACAGGTCGCTGCCCAGCTTGCGCACCGACAGCTCGGTCAGCTGGATCGCGGTGGGCACCGCGGCCGTGGCCAGCGTGACCAGCAGGAACAGGTAGCCGGCCAGCATCAGCCAGGAGTACCAGCGGGCCACCTGCGCGTCCCGCTCCCGCCAGGTGGCCGGGTCGGTCAGCTTCTCGGTGCGGCCCAGCAGCCGCCACAGCCGGTTGCGCAGCATCTGCTTGGCGGTGGTCTGCAGGTCGTTGCAGCCCAGCACGGTGATCGCCAGGTAGTACAGGTCGGTGCGCAGGAAGAAGTAGAACTGCCACACCACGCGCAGCACCGTGCCGAAGGCCATGGTCAGCAGCAGCCGGTAGACCACGTGCGTGGCGCCGCCCGAACCGTGCAGCGCGGCGGCCGTCAGGGTCAGACCGGCGATCACCACCACGTCGGTGGCCAGCCCGGCCAGCATCGGCAGGTAGCGCTTGCGGCGGGGGACGGCGACCAGGCCGTCGAGGGCGGTCACGAAGACCACGTAGTACAGGCGCCGGGTGACCGACAGGCGGGAGTGGAGCCCGAGCCGGCGGCCGGCCAGCGCGTGGGCGCTCTCGTGCAGCAGGATCCAGGGCAGCTGGCCGAAGACGATGCCGAGGGTGAGCACCAGCAGCGAGGAGTGGGTGAAGAAGAGGTTCTGGTAGCGCGGTGCCACGTCCGGCACCCGGACCATCTCCACCACGGAGGCCACCGCCAGCGCCGCGCAGAGCACCCAGGCCGCCGGGGAGAAGACCGCCCGGCCCAGCCGCTGCCAACGTACCGGCGCCGCTGCCTCCGGGGCCGCTTCACCATCCTTGACCAGCAGTTCCAGTTCCTCCAGGACTTCGAGGAACTCGGGGATGTCGACCTGCTCGCCGTAGTTCTCCTGGTACCAGCGGGCCGCCGCGTTCGGTGAGTCGCCGGCCTCCAGCCGGCGCAGCAGAGCGGCGCCGTCCGCCGGGAACAGCCCGTAGGAGTCGATGTCGGCCCGCCCGACGGTGACCTCGTCGCCCTCCTCCAGGTAGGTCAGCGGGTGCAGCCGCAGCGGACGGTCGTGGTCCGGGGATGCCGAAGTCGTCACGGCGTCACACCTCACCGGGTTCGTGTCGGATGCTGGTGTCGTGCCGCGCCGGGGTCCGGGGCGCGGCGGAGCCGGCCGGTGCGCGCCCCGTGTCGCGCGGGGGCGCCCCGGGTAGGGGGCCCTGCGTGTGCGCGCCGGGCGTTGGGGGCCCGGCGCGCACACGTCTCATCAGACGAGAACGGTGGTTCCGCCGCAGTAGGTCGCGACCGCGGCGGAGGTCAGGCGGACGGTGCCGGCCTTGCGAACGGCGATCTTCTTCATGGCGATCTCCTTCTCAACGGTGGTGCACAAACCACCGCCCGCGGTCACGAGTGGTGGAACCCGAATTTCTCCGGGAGCTCAGGGTCAATCGCGAGAAGTGCTGTCGCGCATGCGGTTGGTATTGCCGCACACCGGCAGCGCGCAGAAGAGTTGCCCCTTCCACCGCAAGTGCGGTGGGACGGGATTACCGATCTCTTGGCCGCTGTTCCGTCGTCGCCCTTCTGACCTGCGTCGCCCTGTTCTCAGGGTCCGATGGCGAACAGATTTCCACGCTGCCTGAGCCAGTGTCAACGGGTGCCATTTGGCACTTTCATGCCAGCTGATGTTGCCTCAAGTGACTTGCGCTAAAGGCATGTTGGACGCTCCGTGATGCCCATTGACGTATGGACAAACGGAAGGGCCGGGCGCACAGTCGGGGCGGGGAAGTGAAGGGGTCGGACACCCGGACCGGAAAAACGTGTCTCACGTCGGCCGGGCGGGAAATGGGGGTTTCATGACGCGCGAGCTGGCCCGCCGTATTGTGCCGGACGGGGTGTGGACGCTGGTGCGGCCGCAGCTCCCGCTGTTCGCCGGCCGGCAGCAGGGCGGCGGTACCGCACCGGTCGACGAACGGCAGGTGTTCACCGCCGTCGTCTACGTGCTGACCTCGGGGTGTGCCTGGCGTCAACTGCCCGGCTGGCTGGGCGTCTCCCCGGCCACCGCCCACCGGCGCTTCGCCGCCTGGAGCCGCGACGGGGTGTGGGAGCGACTGACCGACCGCGCCCTGGGGCACCCGGACGGCAGCTGGATCGCGGACATCGCCGAGGCCGCCGCCGAGCGCCACGCGGCCCGTCCCGCGCCGGAGCGTGTCACCACGTGAGACGGGCGGAAATGTCCGGATCGGTGCTCCCTGGCGGTGCCGCCCGCCCGGCCCGCCGGACCCCCCGCCGCCCGGTCCCGCCGGGCCCCGGTCACGTTCCGCGACCGCCGGCCGCCCCCCCCGCGGGCCGTCCCGCGGCCCGCCGCTCGCCCGGACCGCCCGGCCCCCGGCGCCGCGCGGCCCCCGCCGCGGTGCTCCGGACGGGTCCGGCGGGGCGGAACGGGGGGTGGCGTGAGCGAGGTGTGAGGGGCATGGGAGGGGTTGGCGGGAGAAGACGGGAAAGGGGTTGCGCCGGCCGGCACCGCGCGGGCGGCCGGATTCCGCCGCCGACGGTCACGCGCAGGAGTTGAATGGGGAGGGGGCGCCGGGGCCGCGCGGTGATGTGCCCCCGGAGCGCCCTGGCCGGCGTTCCGCGCGGTGGTTCCCCGTGGCGGCGGAAGGGGCGGGTGGAGTGAAGAGGTGGCGGGGGTCGCGAGGTGTGGGGTGCCTCACGTCCTCCCGGCGCGGGGGCGCGCGGCCCGGCGGCCGGGCGGAGAAGCCCAGTTCGGAGGCGTCGCGGGGGCTGTCGGACCCTCGTCGGGACCCCTGTGCGCAGCCTGTCGTTGGTACGCCATGCGCTAACCTTTCCCCGTAAGTTATCCTCCCGGCCCCTTCATTGCCCCGACGTGGAGGAACTGCACCCCCGGCGTCCGCCGTCGATTTCAGCGAGCCCAGGAGCCTCACGCATGCCCGTCGCGCATCGCAGTACATCGCCCCGAATAAGCTTCGTCGTGCCCGTATACCGCGTGCAGGGCTATCTGCGGGCCTGCCTGGACTCCATTCTTGAACAGTCGTACACGAATTTCGAGATCGTCGCGATCGACGACCGTTCGCCGGACTCCTGCGGTCGGATTCTCGACGAGTACGCGGACCGCGACGACCGGGTGCGCCCGATCCACCTCACCGAGAACCAGGGCATCGGCAAGGCGCGCGACGCGGGGGCGCTGGAAGCACGCGGCGACTACATCTTCTTCCTGGACAGCGACGACACCATCGCGCCCGGCTCGCTCTCGGCGATAGCCGACCGGCTGGACCACACCGGTGACCCGGACATCCTCATCCTCAACCACGTCCGCACCTACTGGAACAACCGGATCGAGCCGAGCGCGGCCGGGGAAATGCTCGCCGCCGCCGGTTCCGACGTATTCACCGCACTGGAACGCCCGCAGTACCTGAACGCGTTCGCCGTCGTGTGGAACCGCGTTTACCGGCGCGAGTTCTACGTCGGCAACGGATTCGTGTTCACGGACGGCCTCTACGAGGACGCGCTCATGGTCTACAAGACCATGCTGACCGCGGAGACCGTGGCGTGCCTGGACTACATGTGCGTCGAATACCGGCAGCGCCGGCAGGGCAACTCGATGCGGACCCCGGGCCGGAAGCATTTCTGGATCTTCGAGCAGTACGACCGGCTGTTCGCCTTCCTCGACGAGCGGCCGCACCTGGACCCGGTCCGCCCGCTGATGTTCGAGCGGATGGCGCACCACTTCCTGTTCACCCTGGGCCGTGAGGACCGCATCCCGGCGTCGCTGCGCGCCGAGTACTTCAAGCTGGCCGCGGCCCAGTACAAGCGGCTCAAGCCGAAGGGCTTCGTCAAGCCCGAGGGCGAACTGCGCGGGGTCAGCCTCTCGCTCCAGTTCGACCTGCTGGAGCGCGGTTCGTACGCCGCGTACGCCGCCGTCAACTTCGCCGACCTGACCCGCCAGCGGGTGGCCCGCCGCCTGGCCAAGGCCAAGCACCGGATCGGCAAGCAGGCGTACCACCGGCTCTACAAGCTCTACCTGCGCCGGCCCATCGACCCCAACCTGGTGGTCTACAGCGCCTACTGGAACCGCGGCGTGGCCTGCAACCCGGCGGCGATCTACCACCGGGCCAAGGAGGTCGCCCCGGGGATGAAGGGCGTGTGGGTGGTCCGGGCCGGCGACGAGGACAAGATGCCGGCGGGCATCGACTTCGTGGTGGCGCGCTCCCCGCGCTACTGGGAGGTCATCGCCCGGGCCAAGTACCTGGTCAACAACGTCAACTTCGGCAACGAGGTCATCAAGCGGCCCGGGCAGATCCACCTCCAGACCCACCACGGCACGCCGCTGAAGCAGATGGGCATCGACCAGCAGCGGTTCCCCGCCGCGGCGAAGAACATGAGCTTCCAGCGGATGCTGGAGAGGGTGGACAAGTGGGACTTCTCCGTGACGTCCAACCTGCACTCCACCGAGATCTGGGAGCGCGTCTACCCGTGCGCGTTCGAGTCGCTGGAGTACGGCTACCCGCGCAACGACATCTACTTCCACGCCACCGGTGAGGACGTGGCCCGCATTCGCGGGGAGCTGGGCCTCAAGGACGGGGTCACCGCGATCCTGTACGCCCCGACCGTGCGCGACTACCAGAAGGGCTTCGTGCCCAGGCTGGACCTGGAGCGCTTCACCCGGGAGCTGGGCCCCGGCCACGTGGTGCTGGTGCGCACGCACTACTTCTACGACGCCGACCCGCAGCTGAAGGACCTCCAGGAACGCGGGCTGATCAAGGACGTCTCGGCGTACCCGGTGGTCGAGGACCTGTGCCTGGCCGCCGACGTGCTGATCACCGACTACTCCTCGATCATGTTCGACTACGCGTGCCTGGACCGTCCGATCGTCTCCTACGTGGACGACTGGGAGGTCTACAGCAAGGCCCGCGGCGTCTACTTCGACCTGCTGTCCGGCAGGCCGGGCGACACCCCGGGCGCGACGGCCACCGACGAGGACAGCCTCATCACCGTCTTCCGCTCCGGCGCCTGGAAGGGCGCGAAGGCCAACGAGCTGCGGGCGGCGTTCCGCAAGCGCTTCGTGCAGTTCGACGACGGTCACGCCGCCGAACGCGTGGTGCGCAAGCTCTTCCTCGGCCAGGACACCACCCCCGCGGTGATCCCGCTGGACCAGCGCACCCCGGCCCCGGCACCGTCCGCGGTGCGCGTCCCGGCGCAGTCCTCCGGCGGGTCCAGCCTGTCGCGGATCTGACCGGACGCCGTCACGCGGACGGGCCCGCACCCCACCCGGGGCGCGGGCCCGTCCGCGTCACCGCACCCCCCCCGCACGCCGGCTCCCGGCGTCCGGGTCCCCCCGCGTCGCGCTCCCGGCGTCCGTGCCGCGGCCGGCGCGGCCCGTTCCACCAGCCCTTCACGCGCCGCGGGGCCCCGGCACGCTACCGTCGGGGGGTGACGACGACGGACGGGGGAGCCATGACGGACGGGACGCTGGGGGACGACTCCATCCTCCGGGCGCTGATGCCCACCGGCGAGACGCCACCGATGTCCACCGGCGTGGTGCCGCTGCTTCCGCACGGCGTTCCGGCGGCCGGCGCGGCCGGCGGGACGATCCGGATCACGCCGGCCGTGCTGAAGGAGGCCGGGAAGGCCGCCGGTCAGGCCGGCAGCGCGGCCAAGGCGGTCCGCAGCCGGCTGGAGACCGCCCACGACGCGCTCGGCAAGGGCACCGCCGGCTTCGGCTTCCCCGCCGAACTCGGCACGCTGTGCGCCTCCTGGAGCGACCGGCTGCGCCTGATCGGCGAGGACTGCTCCGAGATCGGTTCGCTGTGCGAGCGGGCGGCCGGCGGCCACGACGGCGGCGACGTCCACGTGGTCGACACGATCCGTTCGATGCGCTGACGCCGACCCGGCCTCCCGGGAGCCCGCCGGCCCCCGGGAGGCCGGGGAAGGCCGCGGGTCAGGACTTGCGGAAGTCGGCGGGCTGCGTGTCCCCGCGCCGCCTGACCAGCTCGTCGCGGATCTCCCGCAGCAGGCCGATCTCCACCGCCTCGGCCACCACCGGCGGCTCCGGCCGCACGTCCTCGTCCTGCTTGGCCGTGCGCCGGGCGAGGAAACGCGCCATCGGCAGCACCATCAGGAAGTAGACGACCGCGCCGGTGATCAGGAAGTTGAGCGCGGCGCCCAGCACCGAGCCCCACAGGATCTGCACGCCCTCCATCTTGCCGTGCACCATCTGGCACGAGCCCTTGATGCAGGAGCTGTAGGTCGACAGGTCCTTGGTGCCCAGGGCGCCGACCACCGGGTTGATCACGCCGTTGACCACGGAGTTCACCACGCCGGTGAACGCCGCGCCGATGACGACCGCGACCGCCAGGTCGATGACGTTGCCGCGCATCATGAAGGTCTTGAACCCGGTCAGTATCCCGGGCTTCTTCTCGTTCTCGCTCACCGCGTGCCTTTCTCTCGTGCGGTCGGTGGCCGCCCCGCGGCCGCTCACGCGTCCCGGACGGGGGACGGCAGGCCGGTGTCGACGCCGTCGAGCGTGTGGGAGCACAGGCAGGCGCGGGAGTCCGCGTCCGGCAGGGCCCCGACCACGTCGAACAGTACGGTGCGCAGTCTGTCCACGTTGGCGGAGAAGACCCGCAGGACCTCCTCGTGGGAGACCCCCTCGCCGGTCTCGGCGCCCGCGTCGAGGTCGGTGACCAGCGTCAACGAGGTATAGCACAGGCCGAGTTCACGGGCGAGAACCGCTTCGGGGTGACCGGTCATGCCGACCACCGACCAGCCCTGCGCCGCATGCCAGAGCGATTCGGCGCGGGTGGAGAAGCGCGGTCCCTCGACCACCACGAGCGTGCCGCCGTCCACCGGCTCCCAGCCGGCCGCCGCCGCCGACTTGACCGCGACCTCCCGGCCGGCCGGGCAGTAGGGGTCGGCGAAAGTGGTGTGCACCACGTTGGGCACGGTGCCGTCGGCCAGCGGTTCGCCGTCGTAGAAGCTCTGCTCGCGGGACTTGGTGCGGTCCACCAGCTGGTCCGGCACCAGCAGGGTGCCCGGCCCGTACTCGGTCCGCAGTCCGCCGACCGCGCACGGCCCCAGCACCTGCGTGACACCGACCGAGGCCAGCGCCCACAGGTTCGCGCGGTAGTTGATCCGGTGCGGCGGCAGGTGGTGGCCGCGGCCGTGCCGGGGCAGGAACGCCACCGTCCGTCCGGCCACCTCACCGAGGAACAGGGAGTCGCTCGGCGGGCCGTAGGGCGTCTCGACGGTGATCTCCGTCACGTCGTCGAGGAACGCGTAGAAACCGGAGCCGCCGATGACCCCGATGTCGGCCCGGGGGGCCCGCTGGTCGTTGCTGTGAGGCGTCATGGCGTCACCCTAACGGCGGTCGCACCCCGTGCATCAGGCTCGCCGCCGCCGGGTGCGCGGCAGGTCCCCTCCGGTGAACTCCCGGCGGGGACCCGTCACGTCGATACGGTGTCCGCTCAGGCGGCGGAGGTGCTCCCGGAGGAGGCCGCCGTGCTCTTCGCCGCGGTGCCGGACGACGAGCCGCCGGACGACTTCGTCTCCGTCTTCGCCCCGGTCTTCGCCTCGGACTTCGACTCCGACGTGGTCTCGGACTTCGTCTCCGAGGTCTTCACCGGCGACGAACCGCTGGACGAGCCGCGGCTGTCGTTGCGGTAGAAACCGGAACCCTTGAAGACGACGCCGACCGCGGAGAACACCTTGCGCAGGCGGCCTTGGCACGCCGGGCACTCGGTGAGCGCGTCGTCGGTGAACTTCTGCACCGCCTCAAGCGCTTCGCCGCACTCGGTGCACTGGTACTGGTACGTCGGCACTGGTTCCTCCTGGCACTCTTCCTCGTCGAGTGCTAACGACGCTCCATAGTGCAGCATTCCGCCGCCTCAGTCCACTGCCACCGTCTCCCGTGCCCCGGCCGCAGCGGGCCGCGCCGCCGCCGTCCGGGCCGGCGCCAGCCGCGAACGCAGCGCCAGCAGCACCAGCAGCGCCGGCGCGGTGCCCGCCACCGGGACCGCGAAGGCCGCCGCCGGACCGCCCAGGTCGGCCAGCTGCCCGGCCGCCGTCGCCGCCACCGCCTGCCCCAGCGCCACCGCCCCGGTCAGCCAGGTGAACGCCTCGGTGCGCGCCCCCGGCGCCACCAGGTCACCGGCGAGCGCGTAGCCGTTGACCAGCGTCGGTGCCACGCACGCGCCGGCCAGCAGGCCCAGCGCGCCCAGCAGCAGCGGCGAGCCGGCGGCCCACAGCGTCGCGCAGGCGACCACCAGCGCGGCGTACGCCACCAGCAGTCGGCCGCGCGGCGTGGACCGGCCCCGCGCGCCCCAGGCGCCGCAGGCCGCGCCGGAGAGCATGTTGCCGGCCGCGAACACCCCGTACAGCAGGCCGTTGCTGCCGGGAATCCCGTGCGCCTGGGTGAACGCCGTCACCGCCACCTGCATGCCGCCGAAGACCGCCCCGATGCCCCAGAACGCCGCGGCCAGCGCCCGCACCCCCGGCACCGCCATCGCGGAGGCGGCCCGCCGCCCACCGTCCTCACCCGGCAGGTGACCGGACGGCGCCGGGGCGGTGCGGCAGGCGGCGGCGAACAGCAGCCCGCCGCCCAGCGACAGCGCGGCCTCGGCCAGCAGCCCGGCCGCCGGATGGATCCCGGCGCACAGCGCGGTCGCCAGCACCGGCCCGATCACGAAGGTGAACTCGTCCGTGACCGATTCGAACGCCGCCGCCGTCACCAGGACCGGCGAACCCTCCAGGGCCACCGCCCACCGTGCCCGCACCATCGGCCCGACCTGCGGCACCGTGGCCCCGGCCGGCACCGCGGCGGCCAGCACCGCCCACAGCGGCGCCCCGGCCAGCGCCAGCCACGTCAGCGCGCCCACCGCCAGCGCGTGCGCCGGAACGCCCGGCAGCAGCACCGCCCGCTGCCCGAACCGGTCGGCCAGCCGCCCCCAGCGCGGCGCGCACAACGCCATCGCCGCACCGGTCACGGCCGCGGCCGCGCCGGCCCGTCCGTAGGAACCGGTGGTGTGCCGCACCAGCAGCACGATCGAAATCGTCAGCATCGCGAACGGCTGGCGTGCCGCGAAGCCGGGGAGGACGAACGTCCACGCGTGCGGGGTACGCAGGAGCGCGCGGTACCCCACGCCGCCGGTGACCGTGGATGCCACGGCCATGCCTTTCTGCCACCTGGTAGCACGGCCCTGACCGGGCGGCGCCGAAGGCTGTCCTCGTGCGCGGGCCGCCGGCCGTCCGCCGGGTGTGCCGCGCCAGCCCTGCGTCAGGCAGAGTCGGTGTGTCCAGAACCCGCCCATCGTAACGGCCCCCCGCCCGCGACGCCCCCGGAGCCGGGACCGCCCCCTCAGCCGCCGTACCCCGCCGGACACCCGGCCCCGGCTCCCGTCCCTCAGCCGCCGCGCCGCCAGCCCAGCGGGGACGCCCCGGAGCCGCGCGGTGTGTCGTCCTCGTCGCCGGCCACGCCCAGCCAGCCGGCGAGTTTGCCACCGCGCCCGACCGCCCGCAGCCGGCGCTCGGTGGCGTCCCGCACCGGATCGGTGGCGACGACCAGGAGTTCGTCGCCGCGCTGGAGCATCGTGCGGCGGTCCGGCACGAAGCTGCGGCCGTCCCGCACCACGAGGGTGACGGCCGAACCGGGGGGCAGCCGCAGTTCGGTGACCTCCACCCCGTGCATGCGCGACCCCTGCGGCACGGAGACCGACAGGAGGTGCCCGCGCAGCCGTTCCAGCGGTGCCGACTCGATGCCCAGGTCGGAGGCGCTCCCGGTGCGGGCGAGCCCCAGCCGCCGGGTCAGCCACGGCAGGGTGGGGCCCTGGAGCAGGGTGAAGACGATGACCAGTACGAAGACGATGTTGAAGATGCGCCGGCTGTCGTTGACCGCGTAGACCATCGGGATGGTCGCCAGCACGATGGGCACCGCCCCGCGCAGCCCCGCCCAGGACAGCAGCACCCGGTCCCGCCAGCCGGCGCCGAACGGGGTCATCACCGCGAAGACCGACAGCGGCCGGGCCACCAGCGTCAGCATCACCCCGATCACCAGCGCCGGCACCACGTCCCGGGACAGCTCCGCCGGGTTGACCAGCAGACCCAGCAGCACGAACATGCCGATCTGCGCCAGCCACGCCACCCCCTCGGCGAAGCCCTGGGTGGCCGGCCGGTGCGGCAGTCCCGCGTTGCCCAGGACCAGCGCCGCCAGGTAGACGGCGAGGAAACCGCTGCCGTGCGCGACCGAGCCGCCGGCGTAGGCCAGCACCGCCAGCGCCATCACCGCGATCGGGTACAGACCGGAGGCGGGCAGCGCCACCTGCCGCAGCACCGCCGCGCCCGCCAGGCCCACGGCCAGCCCGACGGCCGCCCCGATCGCCAGTTCCAGCGTGATCTCGCCGAGAAGCAGGTACCAGGTGTGCACCGGGCCGTGCGCGCAGAAGGCGACGACCAGGATGACGACGGGGGCGTCGTTGAACCCCGACTCAGCCTCCAGTACGCCGGTCAGCCGGGGCGGCAGCGGCACCCGGCGCAGGACCGAGAAGACCGCGGCGGCGTCGGTGGAGGAGACCACCGCGCCGATGATCAGGGCCTGGCGCCAGTCGAGCCCGGCCAGGAAGTGCGTGGCGGCGGCGGTGACGGCCACGCTGACCGCGACCCCGGCGGTGGCCAGCACGGCGGCCGCCGGTACGACCGGTCTGATCTCCCGCCACTTGGTGCCGAGCCCGCCCTCGGCCAGGATCACCACCAGCGCCGCGTAGCCCAGCACCTGGGTCAGCTCGGCGTCGTCGAACCGCACGCCGATGCCGTCCTGCCCGATGGCCACGCCGATCCCCAGGTAGATCAGCAGACTGGGCAGTCCGCTGCGTGAGGACAGCCGGACGGCCGCGACGGCGACGAGCAGCACGAGCGCGGAGACCAGCAGCAGCGCGTTGAGGTGGTGGACAGACAGGGGCGGTCCTTCCGTCGCGGCGGACCCGGTCCGGTGCGGTGCACGGGGCCGGGCCCGGAGGGGGAACGTCGGGACGCCCGCCGGATCACGGTGGCGACGCCTTGTGCGGCCATTTTACCTGATCTTGGGATTCGGTTCGCGGGAGGACGGCCGGAAGTCGCCGCTCCCCGGCACCCGGGCGGTGTGCCGCCTCCCCTGATCGGGGACCGCGTACCTCACGGACAGGCTTGCCCCATAGGGTGGCTGCGAACCTGGTCCGCCCTGCCCCCGCGAAGGACAGTGATGCCCGACAACTCGTCCGCCCCACCGGCGAAACCAGCGAAGAAGAAGGGCCGGCGGCTGCGCCTGCTGGTGATCACGGTCGTGGTCGTCCTGGTCGCGGGCATCGGATTCGGCTCGTACTGGGGTGTCAGCACGGTGCGCGCCTCCTTCCCGCAGACCACCGGTTCACTGCGGCTGAAGGGGCTCTCGGCGCCGGTGCAGGTGCTGCGCGACCAGCAGGGTGTGCCGCAGGTCTACGCCTCCACCGCGCAGGACCTCTTCCGCGCCCAGGGCTACGTCCAGGCGCAGGACCGGTTCTACGAGATGGACGTGCGCCGCCACTACACCTCCGGCACGCTCTCGGAGATGTTCGGCGCGAGCCAGGTCGGCAACGACGCCTTCCTGCGCACCCTCGGCTGGCACCGGGTCGCCCAGCAGGAGTGGGACCACCAGCTGTCGGCCACCACCAAGTCGTACCTGACCGCCTACGCGGCCGGCGTCAACGCCTACCTGGCGGGCCATCAGGGCGCCGCGCTGTCGGTGGAGTACGCGGTGCTGGGGCTGAAGTACGACTACACGCCGCCGAAGTGGACCCCGGTGGACTCCATCGCCTGGCTCAAGGCCATGGCGTGGGACCTGCGCGACAACATGCAGGACGAGATCGACCGCGCCCTGATGACCAGCCGGCTGACCCAGGCGCAGATCGGGCAGCTCTACCCGGCCTACCCCTACAGCCGTGACGTGCCGATCCTGGACGGCGGTTCGGTCACCGGCGCGGGCTCCCCGGACGCCACCTACCAGCCGGCCGGCTCGGCCGGGACCGCCGCGACCACCCCGGGCGGCACCGGCATCACGGGTACCACGGCCACCGGCACCGGCACCGGCACCGGCACGGACGTGGCGGCCGGCACCGGCAGCGGGAACGCCGTCGCCGCCAACGCCCCCTCCACCGCCTTCGCCGCGGTCGGCGCGCAGCTGTCCGAGCTGGCGAACGAGACCACCAAGGTGCCCTCTCTGCTGGGCCCGGCCTCCAACGGCATCGGCTCCAACTCGTGGGTGGTCTCCGGCAGTTACACCACCACCGGCAAACCGCTGCTGGCCAACGACCCGCACCTGGAACCCGCGATGCCCTCGCTGTGGTACCAGATGGGCCTGCACTGCCGCACGGTCAGCGCAGCCTGCCCGTTCGACGTGGCCGGCTACACCTTCTCCGGCATGCCCGGCGTCGTCATCGGTCACAACCAGACGATCGCCTGGGGCCTGACCAACCTCGGCGCCGACGTGACCGACCTGTACCTGGAGAAGGTCACCCCCACCCGGTACCTGCTGGACGGCCGGTGGAAGCCGTTCACCACCCGCAAGGAGACCATCAAGGTCGCCGGCGGCGCCTCCCGGATCATCACGGTACGCACCACCGACAACGGCCCGGTGGTCTCCGACCGGGACACCCAGCTGACCGACGTGGGCCGCACGGCGCCGGCCCGCTCCGGCGCCCCGGACCGCTCCACCGGCTACGCGGTCTCGCTGCGCTGGACCGCGCTGGACCCGGGCAAGTCCATGCAGGCGGTCTTCGAACTCGACACCGCGCAGGACTTCACCCAGTTCCGCGCGGCCGCCGGCGACCTCGCCGTGCCCTCGCAGAACCTGGTATACGCCGACGTCCACGGCCACATCGGCTACCAGGCGCCGGGGAAGATCCCGGTGCGCGCCAAGGGCGACGACGGCACCTACCCGGCGCCCGGCTGGGACTCCGCCTACGACTGGCAGGGCTGGATCCCCCAGTCCGCCATGCCGTGGGAGGAGGACCCCAAGAGCGGCTACATCGTCACCGCCAACCAGGCCGTCACCGGCAAGGACTACCCGTACCTGATCACCAAGGACTGGGACTACGGCAGCCGCAGCCAGCGCATCATCGACCTGATCCGGTCCAAGACCAGGGGCGGCGGCAAGATCTCCACGGACGACATGATGTCCATGCAACTGGACAACCAGAGCGAGATCGCCGGGCTCCTCGTGCCCTACCTGCTGAAGGTCAACGTCCCCGACGGCTACGTGCGCCAGGCGCAGCAGCTGCTGGAGGGCTGGAACTACGACCAGGACGCCGACTCCGGCGCCGCCGCCTACTTCAACGCGGTGTGGAGCAACCTGCTCAAGCTCGCCTTCGGCAACAAGATGCCCGCCGCCCTGCGCCCCCAGGGCCAGTGCCTGCGGGTACCGGCCACCGGATCCGGCCCGGTCGACAACCTCGACGGCAAGCAGCGCCTGGTCACCGAGTGCGGCACCGCCGCCCCCGCGGACGCCCAGCCGGACGGCGGTGACCGGTGGTTCGAGGTGGTCCGCGACATCCTGCCGCAGGCCGACAGCCCCTGGTGGAACGTCTCGACCACCACGACGGCCACCCCCACCGACCGCGACCAGCTGCTGCTGAAGGCGATGACGAGCGCCCGCTACGAGCTGACCGCCAAGCTCGGCAAGGACATCAACACCTGGAGCTGGGGCCGGCTGCACACGATGGAGCTGCGCAACCAGACCCTGGGCACCTCGGGACCGGCCTTCGCCCAGTGGCTGCTCAACCGCGGCCCCTGGCAGCTGCCCGGCGGCGAGGGCGCCGTCGACGCCACCGGATGGAACGCGCAGGAGGGCTACACCGTCGACTGGGTGCCGTCCATGCGCATGGTCGTCGACCTCTCCCACCTCGACGCCTCCCGCTGGATCAACCTCACCGGCGCCTCCGGCCACGCCTACGACACCCACTACGACGACCAGACCAAGCTGTGGGCCGAGGGCAAGACGCTGCCCTGGCGCTTCTCCTCCGCCGCGGTCAACGCCGCGACGCAGGACCGCCTGACCCTCCAGCCGTAGCCGGCCGGCCGTCCGCCGCCCCCGGGTCCGCCGCTGACCCGGGGGCGGCGTGCGTCACCGGCCGAACCGCCGCACCCCGTCCGGGGTGACCGCCGCGTGCACCGGGCGGTCGTGCGGCTCGGCGGGGACGGCCGGCAGCAGCTCCTCGTCGTAGAGCAGCACCGCGAGCAGCGGATCCGCCCCGGCGCGGGCCAGCCGGGCCAGCACCCGGTCGTAGCTGCCCCCGCCGCGGCCCAGCCGCAGCCCGCCGGCGTCCACCGCGAGGCCGGGCAGCAGCACCACGCCGGCGCCGCACACCGCCTCCGGCCCCAGCCGGGGGCCGGACGGCTCGCGCAGCCCCCGCGGCCCGCCCACCAGGTCCGCCGGTCCGGTCCAGGCCGCCCAGTCGAGGTCGTTGTCCGGCAGCAGCACCGGCAGAAGGACCCGCTGACCCCGCTCGCGCAGCGCCTCCAGCAGCGCACCGGTGCCCGGTTCGCCGCCCACCGAGACGTAGCCCGCCACCGTCCCGGCCCGCGCGATCTCCGGCAGGAGCAGCGCGGTTTCCGCCAACTCCCTTGCTGCTAGGGCCCGTTGAGCCTCGCTGCGGCTTCTGCGCGCGGCCAGCAGACGCTCCCGCAGGGCTGCCTTGCCCGGGCCGCCGCCCGCCTGTTCACCAGCCATCGATTCGCTCACCTGTCCACTCGATTCGTACACCCGACCTGGTCAACGGATATCGTTTCCGTATGACTGACGTACGTCCCCGCATCACGAAGGCCGTCGTCCCGGCCGCAGGACTCGGCACCCGGTTCCTGCCGGCCACGAAGGCGACCCCCAAGGAAATGCTCCCCGTGGTCGACAAGCCGGCGATCCAATACGTGGTCGAGGAGGCGGTGGCCGCCGGGCTGGCCGACGTACTGATGATCACCGGCCGCAACAAGCGGGCGCTGGAGGACCACTTCGACCGCAACTACGAACTGGAGGAGGCGCTCACCCGCAAGGGTGACGAATCCCGGCTCGCCGCGGTCCACGAGTCCAGCGAACTCGCCACCATGCACTACGTCCGCCAGGGCATCCCCAAGGGCCTCGGCCACGCCGTGCTGTGCGCCGAGCCGCACGTCGGCGACCAGCCCTTCGCCGTTCTGCTCGGCGACGACCTCATCGACCCGCGCGACCCCCTGCTCGCCCCCATGATCGACGTCCAGCAGCGGTTCGGCGGCAGCGTGCTGGCCCTCATGGAGGTGCCCGCCGAGCAGATCCACCTCTACGGCTGCGCCGCCGTCGATGCCGTCCCCGGCGAGGACGGCATCGTGCGCGTCACCGACCTGGTGGAGAAGCCCGCCCTGGAGGACGCCCCCTCCCGCTACGCCGTCATCGGCCGCTACGTGCTCGACGCCGCCGTCTTCGACGTTCTCAAGCAGACCCCGCCCGGCCGCGGCGGCGAGATCCAGCTCACCGACGCCCTGCGCGAACTCGCCCGCGGTTCCGCCCCCGGCGGCCCGGTGCACGGCGTGCTGTTCAGCGGCCGCCGCTACGACACCGGTGACCGCGGCGACTACCTCAAGGCCATCGTGCGCCTCGCCGCCGAACGCGACGACCTCGGCCCGGACTTCCGCGCCTGGCTGCGCGCCTACGTCAGCGGCGACATGCAAGAGTGACGCCATGGTCGAACGAAGCGGCAGCGCGCACCCCGGCGGCGACGGCGGACGGCTGTGGTCCGTCGACGAACACCTCGCGGACGTCCTGCGGCGGTTGACGCCGCTGGAACCCATCGCCCTGCCCCTGCTGGACGCCCAGGGCTGCGTCCTGGCCGAGGACGTCACCGTCCCGGACGCCCTGCCGCCGTTCGACAACAGCTCCATGGACGGCTACGCGGTGCGGGCCGCCGACCTCGACGCGGTGCGTGAGGGCTCCCCCCGGGTGCTCGACGTCATCGGCGACGTGGCGGCCGGCGCCGCGAAGCCGCCCACCGTCCACCCCGGCCAGGCCGCCCGCATCATGACCGGTGCCCCGCTGCCGCCCGGCGCCGACGCCGTCGTCCCCGTCGAGTGGACCGACGCCGGCCGCGGCGGCGGCCCGGCCACCGAGATGCGCGCCCACAGCACCGACCCGGCGGGCGCCACCGGCCAGGTCCGGGTGCACCGCGCCACCGCGGCCGGCGGCCACGTACGCCCCCGCGGCGGCGACGCCACCGCCGGTGAACTCGCCCTGCCCGCCGGCACGCTGGTCGGGCCGCCGCAGATCTCGCTGCTCGCCGCGACCGGCCGTGCCCAGGTGCTCGTGCGGCCCCGCCCGCGCGTCGTGGTGCTCTCCACCGGCTCCGAACTCGTGCCGCCCGGCCGCCCGCTCACCGCCGGCCGCATCCACGACTCCAACAGCTACGCGCTGGCCGCCGCCGCCCGCGACGCCGGAGCCCTCGCCCACCGCGCCGACGCCGTCGCCGACGACGCCGCCTCGCTGCGCGCCGCCGTCGAGGACCACCTCGGCCGCGCCGACGTCCTGGTCACCAGTGGCGGCGTCAGCGTCGGCGCCTACGACGTGGTCAAGGAGGCGTTCGGCGGCGGCGACGTCGACTTCCGCCGGCTGGCCATGCAGCCCGGCAAACCCCAGGGCTTCGGCCTGCTCGGCCCCGACCGGGTGCCGCTGCTCGCCCTGCCCGGCAACCCGGTCAGCTCCTACGTCTCCTTCGAGCTGTTCGGCCGGCCAGTGGTGCGCACCCTCATGGGCCTGCCCGACGTGCACCGCCGCACTGTGCCCGCCCGGTGCACCGCGCCGGTCACCGGCTCCCCGGCCGGCCGCCGCCAGTACCTGCGCGCCCGCCACGACCCCGCCGCCGGCACCGTCACCCCCGTCGGTGGCGCCTCGTCCCACCTGGTCAAGGCGCTGGCGCAGGCCGACGCCCTGATCGTCGTACCGGAGGCGGCGACCGGGGTGGCGGCCGGCGACACCGTCCAGACCGTCCTGCTCACCTGACCGCGCCCCGCTGCCGGTACGGTGTCCACCGCACCGCCTCCGTACGGGAGAAGCATGACCAGTCCCGAGCAACGCCTCACCCACCTCGACGACACCGGCGCCGCGCGCATGGTCGACGTCACGGGCAAGGACGTCACCGCCCGCACGGCCACCGCCACCGGGCGGGTCCTGGTGGCCCCCGGGGTGGTCGCGCTGCTGCGCGGCGGCGGGGTCCCCAAGGGCGACGCGCTGGCCACCGCCCGGATCGCCGGCATCATGGCCGCCAAACGCACCCCCGACCTGGTACCGCTCTGCCATCCGCTGGCGATCTCCGGCGTCACCGTGGACCTCACCGTCGACGACGACGCCGTCGCCATCACCGCCACCGTCCGCACCGCCGACCGCACCGGTGTCGAGATGGAGGCCCTCACCGCCGTCTCGGTCGCCGCGCTGACCGTCGTCGACATGGTCAAGGCGGTCGACAAGGCGGCCGTCATCACCGACGTGCGGGTGGAGTCCAAGGCCGGAGGCCGGTCCGGTGACTGGCGGCGGCCGTGACCGCCCCCGCGGCCTCCCAGCCCGCACCGGACGGCCCGCCCGCCGCCCGCTACCGCGCGCTCGTCGTCACCGCCTCCAACCGCGCCGCCGCCGGCGTCTACCCGGACCGCGGCGGCCCGCTGATCGCCGAGGCGCTCACCGCGCTGGGCTTCACCGCCGACGGGCCGCTGGTGGTGCCGGACGGTGAACCGGTGGCCACCGCCCTGCGGAACGCGGTGGCGGCCGGCTACGACGTCGTGCTCACCACCGGCGGCACCGGCCTGACCCCCACCGACCGCACCCCGGAGGCCACCCGGGCGGTGCTGGAGACCGAGATCCCCGGCATCGCGGAGGCCATCCGCGCCGCCGGGCAGGGAAAAGTCCCCACGGCCGCGCTCTCGCGTGGCCTGGCAGGGGTCGCGGGGCGCACCCTGGTGGTGAACCTCCCCGGTTCCACCGGCGGGGTCCGCGACGGCCTGGCCGTCCTCACCCCGCTCCTCGCCCACGCCGTCGACCAGATCAGAGGCGGCGACCACCCATCGTCCGGGAGTACGAGCTGAACGGTTCCTGGCCCGCCGAACTGGCGGACGGCGACGTCCGCCTCCGGCCGATAAGGATGCGCGACCAGCGGGTCTGGCGTGAGGTCAACCGCCGCAACCGCGACTGGCTGCGCCCCTGGGAGGCCACGCTGCCGCCCGCGCCGCCCGGTCACCTGGTGCAGCGGCCCACCTACCGCCAGATGGTGCGCCACCTGCGGGCCGAGGCGCACGCCGGGCGGATGCTGCCGTTCGTCGTCGAGCACCGCGGGGCGCTGGCCGGTCAGCTGACCGTGGCCGGCATCACCTGGGGGTCGATGTGCTCCGGGCACATCGGCTACTGGATCGACCAGCGCGTGGCCGGCCGCGGCGTCATGCCCACCGCGGTCGCGCTCGCCGTCGACCACTGCTTCCGCAACGTCGGCCTGCACCGGCTGGAGGTCTGCGTCCGACCGGAGAACCGGCCGAGCCGACGCGTCGCGGAGAAACTCGGATTCCGCGAGGAGGGCCTGCGCCCGCGCTATCTCCACATCGACGGCGCCTGGCGCGACCACCTCGTCTACGCCCTCACCGCGGACGAGATCCCGGAGGGCATGCTGAATCGCTGGAACGCCATGCGGAGTGCCTCCGCCTCGACATAGGAATACCTGTTCGAATTCCGAAGGGGAAAACGCCGTAAATCCCTCCCGGACAACTCGACAATCACAAAAAAAGTTCGATCTATCAGCCGGATCGTGCGACACACCGCGCTCCATTACTGTTGGGCCGACCGCGTGGCCCCTACCGTGTTCCGCGTGAGCAGCAGCGGCCTCATCTACGCAGTCATCGTCGGGGCCTGGGCTGCCTATCTGGTGCCGATGTGGCTCCGTAGGCAGGACGAACTCAACGAAGCGCGTCCCACCGAGCGCTTTTCCACCGCCATCCGACTGCTGTCCGGACGCGGCGCCATGGAGCGCCGTTACGCCGCCAAGCGCGGCCTCGACCTCGACACCGTGAACGGCCTGGACGTCACCGCGTTCCAGGACCCCGGCGAACCCGGCGACGCCCCGCGCGACCGGCCGCACCACCCGCCCGCACGGCACGACCGGCCGGCGCACCCCGCGCCGCACGGTCCCGGGCACCCGGCGGCGCACGGCCACCCCGTGGACCGCGCCGGCGCGCAGACCCGTGCCAAGGTCCTGGCCCGCCGGCGCCGCACCACCACGGTGCTGTTCCTGGTGTTCACCGCGGGCGCGGTCGGCGCGGCCGTCGGAGGGCTGGAGTACCTGTGGGCGCCGGCCGCCCCCGGAGTGCTGCTCACCCTCTACATCGCGCACCTGCGGCGGGCGGAACGGCACCGGTTCGAGTTCACGATGGACCAGCGGCACGCCGTCGAGGCCGCCCGCCGGCTGCGGGAACGCCCGCACCCGGGCCGGCCGTCCGCCTCCACCGCGGACCGGCGCGCGATCGTCGAGCAGACCGACCACGCGGAGTGGATCGACCAGCAGCAACTCCAGCCCGACGACGGCTGGGAGTCCGCCCCGGTGCCGATGCCGACCTACGTCACCGCGCCGGTCGCCCCGCGCGCCCACGACCACGGTCACCACGCGCACGGCCACCACGAAACGGGTGACCACGCCGACCGCGCCCCCGACCCCTGGTCCGCCGCCCGCTCCGCCCCGGCCGCCGCCGACACCCCCGATCCCCGCCGCCGCACCCCCCTGTTCGACCAGTACGCCCCACCCTCCTTCCACACCCCCGACCCCCTCGACCGCCCCCGCGCCGCCAACGAATAGCGATTCACGTCCGGCTCCCGGGGGATGCTAGAGTTTCCCTCGTTGCAAGGGCCTGTAGCGCAGTCCGGTAGCGCACCTCGTTCGCATCGAGGGGGTCAGGGGTTCGAATCCCCTCAGGTCCACCGCAGGGCCGTTCGCGGGTTCGCCTACGAACTGTTCACGAGATCCCGATCAGACGGTCACCGTCAGGTCGGGATTTCGCCTTTCGGGGCTTGACTAGTACGGAAGTCGGCCCCGTGACCCGCTGGGACGCCGCCGGTGCGGCGGTGGACCGGGAACGGCGGTGGAGACGCGGACACGCGCCGGGGACCGCGGGCGTGAGGGTATGTGCCGGTGCGGGCACGGGTGAACTCCGCGCCCTCCTTGGCCAGTTCGGCCACGGTGGCGACGCCCCTTACCTCCTTGAGCGCCTCCAGCACGCCGCGCAGCGCGCGGATCGCCTCGGTGACCGCGCGGACCACCGGCAGGGGTTCAGCGCCCCGCCCCCGCCAGCGCCCGCAGGGTCCAGGCGCGGCCCGGCGGGGTGAGGGCGCGGGTGTGGACGGTGAGGAGTTCGGCGGCGCGGCGGTAGGACAGACGGGTGCCGCGGGCGGTGCGGAAGAGGGGGCCGGCGGGGTGGCCGAGGGTGAGCAGGGGCAGGAGGCGGGCGGTGGCGGGTCCCCAGGTGACCGTGGGCGGCCGGCGGTGCGGGCGGACGCGGCGGGCGGGCAGGTCGAGGTCTCCGGTGTCCAGGGCGAGGACGCGTGAGACGGGGGCGCCGGACTCGTACAGCAGGTGCCAGAGGGTCTGCTCCCGCAGCGGGGCGTCCAGGGCGAGGACCCGGGCGGCCTGCGCGGCGGTCGGGCGGTCCGGTGGGGGAGCCGGGCGGGTGCGCGGGACCCGGGTGGCGGGGGCGGCGGCCAGCCAGCCCCGCCCGCGCCACCAGCGGGTCGCCGCGTCCAGCGCGGCCGCCTCACGGTTGGCGGTGCGGGCGCCGACCGCCGCGCACCGGGCGGCGAACGCCTCCCGCAGCAACTGCGGGGCGGCCGGTGAGTCCAGCCGGGCCAGCGGCAGCGCCGGAGGAACGGCCCCGCGCCGGTCGGCACCACCCGGCGGCACCCGGCCCACCAGCGTCCACGCCCAGGTGGCCAGCGCGATCCGGTACACCCGCCGGGACGCCGGCGTCAGCCCGGACGCCGCCAGGTAGCGCTCGACGGCCACCGCGTACTCCACCGGTGCCGGCTCCCGGAGATCGACCGCAGTAAACGTCATCCCGAATACCTCCGCGCCCAGCATAAGTTGCTATGGGTCGACTCAGGAAATCTTGGCGGACGTTCTGGCGTGTCCGGCGCGGAGGCCAGCACGCTGCGGGAATGAGACGACTCCGCCCCGCGCCCGCCGGCCGGTTCGCCGTGCTGCGGCTGCCCGCGTACCGCCGGTTCTTCATCGGCCGTTCCGCCTCGCTGCTGGGGTCCGCGAGCGCCTCGGTGGCCGTCGGCTTCGCCGTGCTGGACGGCGGGGGCGGCGGGACGGAACTGGGGTGGGTGATGACGGCGCGGATCGTGCCGCTCGTGCTGCTGCTGCCGGTCGGCGGGGTGGCGGGGGACCGGCTGGGCGGGCGCCGGGTGATGATGACCGCCGACCTGGTCCGGTGCGGGACGCAGGCCGGACTGGCGGTGGCGTTCGCCGTGCACGCCACCGGGCTCACGGTGCTGCTGCCGCTGGTGGTCCTGTGGGGCGCGGCGGAGGCGCTGTTCACCCCGTGTCTGTCCGCCCTCGTGCCGGCGGTCAGCGGTGACGCGATGCTGGCGGAGGCCAACTCTGCGCTGGGCATGGTGGGTTCGGCGGCGGCCGTCGCGGGCCCGGCGCTGTCCGGGGTGCTGACCGGGTTCGCGGGGCCCGCGCCGGTGCTGGTGCTGGACGCGGTCAGCTACGCGGTGAGCGCGGTCGCCCTCTTCGGCCTGCCGGCGGTGCGGCCGGCCGCTGGCGCGGGGTCGGTCCTGGCGGGACTGCGGGAGGGCTGGGGGGAGTTCGTCTCGCGCACCTGGCTGTGGGTGACGACCGGGTACATCGCGCTGTTCAACCTGATGGTGTGGGCGCCGTTCCTGGTGCTGGGGCCGGTGGAGGCGCAGGCGCGGCTGGGCGGGGCGCGGGCGTACGGGGTGATGATGGCGGCCAACGGCGCCGGGGCGGTGCTCGGCGGCCTGCTGTTGCTGGGCCGCCGCCCGCGCCGCCCGCTGGTGGTGGCCACCGCCGCCGGCACCGGCTGGGCCCTGCCGTCCGGGGCGCTCGCGCTGGGCCTGCCGCTGCCGTGGGTGTGCCTGGCGACGCTGCTGGCCGGGACGGGGGCCGCGGTGTGCGGTTCGCTGTACTCGACGGTGACGCAGCGGCGGGTACCGCCCGGGGTGCGGGCGCGGATCGGCGCCTACACCTCGTTCGGCGCGTTCGTCCTCGGCCCGGCCGGTCTGGCCGCCGCGGGCCCCGCCGCCGCCTCGTTCGGCACCGGCCGCGTCCTGGCCCTGGGCGCCCTGTGGCAACTGGCCTCCACCGCCGTCGTCCTGACCCTCCCGGCCCTCCGCCGCGGCCCGGGGCCGGAACGTCCGGCGGGGGCCGGCGCGGATGCGGATGCGGACGGCGCGTGGGCGTCCGGTGGGGAGGCGGCGGTGCCGGAACGGGGCTGAGGGGGCGGTCGCGGGGGCCGTGGCGTGCTATTGCTGGAGGGTGAACGCGCTTCCCGCCCTCGTCGTCGTCAGTGGTCCCCCCGGGGCGGGCAAGACCACGCTCGCGCACGGGATCGCGCGGATCGTCGGCTGTCCCGCGGTCTGCCGCGACGAGATCAAGGAGGGCATGGTGCACGCCACGCCCGGGTTCGCGCCGGTGCACGGTGAAGCGTTGAACCTGCGCACGCTGCCGGCCTTCTTCGGCGTACTGGAACTGCTGCTGCGGGCCGGGGTGACGACGGTCGCGGAGGCCGCGTTCCAGGACCGCCTGTGGCGCCCGGGCCTGGAGCCGCTCGGGCGACTGGCCCGGATCCGCGTCGTGCACTGCGTGGTCGGCGCGGAGGTCGCGCTGGAGCGGCGGGCGCGGCGCCTGGTGCTGGACCCGTTGCGCGGGGCGGCGCACGGGGAGGGCCCGCGGGAGGACACGGCGGCGCGGGGCCTCGCGCACGACGCCTTCGACCGGGTCGCGGTGGACGCCCCCTGGATCGAGGTCGACACGACGGACGGCTACGACCCCGGGCTGGAGGAGATCGCGGCGTTCGCCGGCGCCCGCGACTGAACGCGGCGGCGCCGGTGCGCCCCCGTGCCGGACCGTTACGCCAGGACGCTGGACGGGAAGGAGCCGCGGGCGACGAGGCCGGGGTGACGGGTGGCGCCGCAGTGGATGCGCAGCTGCTGGCCGCGCAGTGCGGAGACGTTGACCGTGGAGGAGGCGGCCGAGCCGAGGTCGAGGAGGGCGGCCAGGGCGGTGCGGGTGATGGCGGTGATCACCTCGTTCCCGCAGACGAACACCGCGCGCACCCGGTCGGCGTTGGTGGTGCGGATGCGTTCCTTGTCCCGGCCCGAGAACGTGAAGTGGTGGACGCCGGGCCCGGAACCGCCGTTGTACTTGATGAACAGGTGACGGTCGTGGTTCACCACGTAGTGGCCGTACTTCACACTGGCCCGGTTGAGCGCGGTGAACTCCGCGGAGTCGGCTATCGCCACGAGGGCCGCGCCGTGCATGAAGTCCTTCTGGTCGATCATCGGTGTCGCGTTCTCCGTCCTGTGCGCGTCGGCGGACCCGGCACGGCCTGTTTCTGAGGGTGCGTCATCAGCGTCGCATGGAGAAGTCGTGGAATCAATATGAAGGAAGCGTGACGTCCTGGCTGGAGCCGGCCGGTGAATCCGCTTGCGCGGGCGAGCGGGCCACTGCTCGGATCGGCGGATGACCGTGGAGCGAGGAGCGAACGATGCTGGTGCGTGAGGCGGGTCCCGCCGACGTCGCGGCGGTGGTGGGGATGTTCGACGAGGCCGTGGAATGGCTGGTGGCCCGCGGATCGCAGGGCCAGTGGGGGACGGAACCCTTCTCGGCCTTCCCCGAACGGGTGGAGCGGGAGCGGCGCCGGGTGGCGGAGGGCAAGCTGTGGGTGGCCGAGGAGGACGGGACGGTGGTCGGGGCGCTCGGGCTGGACGAGGAGCCCACCCGGTACGTCGAGCCGGTCGCCGAACGCGAGTTGTACGTGCACCTGCTGCTGACCTCCCGCCGCCACCGGGGCCGCGGCATCGGCGCCGCGCTGCTCGCCCACGCCCGCGCCCGGGCCGTGGAACGCGGCATCGGCCTCATGCGGGTGGACTGCTGGGACGGTGGCGACGGCCGGCTCGCCGCGTACTACCGCGACCAGGGCTTCACCCCCTCGCACCCCTTCACCGTGGCCCCGGCGGGCTGGAGGGGCCTGGTGCTCACCCTGCGTCTGCCGGACGCCTCCTGACGGCGGATGCCCCGGGACGGCGGCGGACCCGGAGCGGCGGCGGGTGGCGGGCGTCAGGCGGGCCGGGAGGCGCCGGCGAACGGCATCTCGCCCACCGGGGCGAGCCGCACCGCCGCGCCCGGGTGCGGGGCGTGGATGATCCGCCCGCCGCCGACGTAGAGGGCCACGTGGCTGACGCCCGCGTGGTAGAAGACCAGGTCGCCCGGGCGCAGTCGGGCCTCCGTGATCCGGCGGCCGGCGTTGATCTGGCTGTACGTGGTGCGCGGCAGGGCGACGCCGGCCGCCGCCCACGCGGCGCGGGTCAGCCCCGAGCAGTCGTAGGCGGAGGGCCCGGTGGCGCCCCACACGTACGGCTTGCCGATCTGCGCGTAGGCGAACGCCACGGCCCGGGCGGCGCGGGCGTTCGGCGCCGTCCCCGGGGCGGTGGTGCCGGAGGCGGGGACGGCGTGCGCGGCGGCGGAGGCGCCGGCGGGCGGGCCGGCCGCCTCGATCCGGGCGCGCCGCGCCGCGCTCACCTGGGCCAGCAGGCCCTTCGCCCGGTCCAACCGCCCCTCGATGCCGCGCCGTTCACCCTCCAGCTTGTGCTGTGTTGCCTCCAGGGACCGCAGTTCGTCCTGCGCGGTGTCGCGGGCCCGGGCCCGCGACACCGTCTGGAGGGAGAGGCGGCCGAGGGCGGCGGCCTCGACGGCGTTGGCCCGCTCCAGCATCTCGGAGCGTTCCAGGTACTGGCCGGGGCTGGAGGTGAGGATCAGCCGCAGGGCGGGGGCCTCACCGCCGGTGCGGTAGCGCTCGGCGGCCAGCCGGCCCAGCTGGTCGCGGGTGGTGCTGGCCTGCCGGGCGCGGCGGGCCGGCCCGGCCTGGAGGGCGTCCAGCCGGCCGCGCATCCGCGTGACCTGCTCCTGGGCGCCGTCGTAGCGCTGGGTGGCGGCCTCGGCCTGCTGGCACAGCAGATCCACCTGCCGGCGCACCTGGTCGGGCGACGGGCGGGGCGCCGCCTGGCCGCTCTCGGCGAGGCCGGTGGCCGACACGGCACCGGCGACCGCGATCGTCACCGCGGTGCGGGCGGTGGCCGCCGATCCGCCCGATCGTTTTCGGCGCGGCGGGGTCGGGTTCTTCTCCGGGACCTTCAGGTGCGCTGCCACGATCTCCGCTCCTCGTCTGCCGCCGGGGCGCGGGCCGCCTCCGGGTGGTCCTGGACGCTAGCCGCGCCGCCCCACCCGCCACGCGCCGCCGACCGGGACTGGCGGTATTCGACCGTATTCGGTGCGTCATCGACCGTTCGGTGACGTCTTCTGGCGTTCCGGTGCCGCACCCCGACCGGCCGCCCGAGGCGGACGGCGTGACCGGCGTGCGGGTGGGGGCGGGGCCGGGCAGCGGGCGCCGGGGCTCGGGCGGAGCGCCGGGGCGGGGGATCCAGGGTGCGGGAAGCAGCCGAGGGGACCCGGGGCGCAGGCGGGGGCCGGAAGGCGGCGGGGGGAGGCCGGGGGCGCGGGCGGGCCCCTCGGGGGCGGCGCATAGGCTCGCCGCCATGGACGTGCTACTCCACCTCTTCGTCGGCCTGCACATCGTCGGCATCGCCGCCCTGCTCGGGGGCGCCCTCACCCAGTTGCCGCCGCTGGCCGTCACCGACCGGCCGGCCCGGATGGGGCCGGCCATGCTCTGGGGCGCGCTGACCATGCTGGTCACCGGCGTCGCCCTGGTCGGCATCGCACAGGCTCAGCATGTCCACCTCAGCATGATCAAGATCGGTCTCAAGCTGGCGTTCCTGGTGGTCGTCCTGTGCCTGGTCTACGTCAGGCGGGACGACGAGAGCGTCGACCGCTCCCAGGTGACCACCGTGGCCGCGCTCACCACGGCCAACGTCTTCATCGCGGTGCTGTGGACCTGACCGGGGCCGAACGCGACTGAGCCGGCCCGGCAGCCGGGGCCCGGACGCCGCCCGGACGCCGCCGGATCCGGCGCCGGCCCCGCGCGGTCAGTCCGCCGCGCCGCTCGCGGCCCCCGGCGGAGGTGTCTCCGGGGGCGGGGCGCCGTGGGTGTGGGCCAGCTGTTCGGCCAGGGTGCGCCACATCTCCAGCGACAGGTGCAGGTGCGACGCCTCACCGGCCCGCCGGGCCAGGTCCCGCAGCCGGCCGATGCCCGCCTCGGCGTCACCGGCCATGATCAGCAGCCGCCCGCGCAGCCCCTCCAGCCGCACGGTGTCGCGGAAGGAGAGCCGTTCCGGCTCGGCCTCCAGCCGGGCGCACAGCTCGCGGGCCTCGTCGTGACGGCCCTCGTGGAATGCCAACTGGGCCTGGATCAGGGCGAATTCCTGCTGGTGCTTCGGCGTGCCGACCAGCGCGAGCGCGGGCTGCGCCTCGGTCAGGCAACGCCGGGCCGCCGCGGTGTCGGGGGCGGCGATCTGCAGCAGCAGTGAGGCGGCCGCGATCCGCAGCCGCAGCCAGAACTGCACGTCGGCACGCGGATCGGCGTCCGCCATGGCCGCCTCGATGCGTGAGCGCGCGCCCTCGTGGTCGCCCTGCCGCACCCGCACCGTGGCGCCCACCCACAGCGCCTCCGCCCGCAGCCGCCCGGGGTGGTGCTCCACCAGCGCGGTCAGCTCGTCGGCGTGCCGCACCGCCTCGGGCAGCGCGCCGGCCTCCGCCTCCGCGCTGACCAGGGCCAGCAGGGCCGCCGCCCGGTCGACGGTGCCGAGGCCGTTCCCGTCGGCCATCGCCACCGCCTCGGCGGCGCACGCCCGGGCCTCGGCGTTGTCCCCCTGGATCCGCAGGCAGCGGGCGAGCTGCACCCGGGAGCGAACCTGGAGTTCCGGGGACCGCGCGCCGTCGCCGGCCGCGCGCAGCCGGTGGGCGTAGGGCAGGGCGCGGGCCGGACGGCCGGAGCGGGAGAGCGCGTCGGTGATCACCCACAACGCCTGCCACAGCAGGGCCGCGTCGTGGCGGCCGTCGTGGCCGAGGGCCTCGATCAGCGGGCCGACCGCCGCCTCCGGGTCGGTGCCGGTGCCGGCCGAGGTGACGCTGGCGAGCACCTGGGAGAGCGCGCGCGGCCGTTCCTCGTCGAACGTGACCGGGTCCACCCCGAGCCGGCCGGCCAGGTACCGTACCGCCCGCGCGGTCGGCGGGCGGGCGCCGGACTCCAGCCGGGAGAGGTATCCGGTGGACATGCCGTCGCCGGCGAGGTGCGTCTGGGACAGGCCGCGCCGGGTGCGCAGTGACCGCAGTCGCTGCCCGAAGGCCGGTTGTTCCAACATCGGCGGCGTTCTCCGTGCGCTCGACCCTGACCCGCTCCGCGTACGCGGCCCGGCGGGCGCGCGCCGCAGCCTAGCGCACCCGGCCCGGGCCGTCGGGCCCGCGCGGGGACCGGAAACGGAGGATGATCCACAGCTTCCTGTTGCCAGAATGTGCCAAGGCTTTTTCTCTCTGAGGCAAAGATTGTGAATATGTGTCACGTGTTTTTGCCCGGTGCCATCGGCGGGCGGGAATGCCGTCACCGTTGCGGAGGAGGCCATTCCGGGTCGTTCGCCGCCGCCCGCGCGGATCCGGGCCGCTCTCGGGGGCGGCGTTCAGTCGACGGCGTTTGTCAATGTCAGGCGCTCTGAACGGGGAGGACGCCGGAATATGGCAATGCCCACCCGGGGAGGCCGCCGGTGCGGAGGCCGGGAAAACGGTCGGCTGTGGTTTTCCCTCGGCGTCAACCGGCGTACGGAATATCAGGCTTGACGCTTGCCAAATCCCATGGCAAAGATTGCCCGGTCGGGAAAGCCCTTCCGGGAGCTGCGTCCCCGGTGAGGGCGAGCGCCCGCACCGGAGCCGCCATCCCCAGGGGGAACGATGAGACCTTCGCGCCGGACCCCGACCCGGCCGCACCCGCCCGGCGGCGCCACCGCCCACTGTCCCTGACCCGCCCACCGGCACCGGCGACCGCACCCCGCGCGGCCGTCACCCCGCCGGGACCGGCGGCCGAACCGGCGGAACGACAGACACGCGAACGGTCCGTACCGCAGGGGAAGCCGTCACGATGCCGCCACCGCGCCGGGCGGTGGCGGCAGGGCAGGGGAGCCGGGGCGGCCGGTGCACGGCGGCAGGGGGCCGCCGCGGCACCGGAGGACCCGGCAGCGCACCGGTCCGCGCGCGGGGGGAGCGCGCGGGCCGGAGCCACGGCGGGCGCCGGGACACCGCCGGGGGGCCGGTGTCCCGGCGCCCGCCCGTGCGCTGTCCCGGTCACCCACCGGTGACCGGGACCGACGGACGCCGCCCACGGCAGGGGCGAACGAACGGCGGTCGGCGCGGCGGGTGTTGGTCCCGGAGTGCGGCGGGTCCCGCCGGGCGTGCGGGGGCGCGCGACGTCCCCGCGGGCGCGGGGACCGGGTCGTGAGGGCCTTCCGGCCCGGGGTGTCCGGCTCCGGGCCGTCTCCCCACTGACGTTCCATCACTTCGGTGCCGTCCGGCGGTTGGAGCCCCGGGCGCGGTGACCGCGCCGGGTCGCCGGGCGGTGCCCCTTCGTCTGGAGTTGTGCCGATGACTTCGATGGGATCCGGCCTCGTGAGCGCGCCGCCGCCCGGGCCGCCCGGGGCCGCCGCGTTCGCCGCGGCCGTCCGTGACCTTGCGGAGGTCCGGCGCACCGCGCGGGCGGCGGGCGTTCCGCTGCCCGAAGGGCTGGTGCTGGAGGACGAGGACGCCGCGCACGTCGCCCTGGAGGCGTTCGGCGTGCTGGTGCTGCGCCCCCGGACCGGCCCCGCCAGTCGCGGCATCACCGTCTGCCGTGACCGCGCGGGCCTGACCGCCTGGCTGCGCGGCCGTTTCCTGCCCGGCCGGTACGTGGCGGAGGCGTTCGTCGAGGGGCCGGTGCGGCGGATCCACGCCCTGGTGCACGGCGGGCGGGTACGCGAATGGGAGGTCCTCAGCGACGTCGGAGACACCGGCGCCTGCGCGCGGGGACTGCCGCGGTCCGCGGCCACCGTGCCCGGGGCCCGGCTGCGCGCCGCTGCCGGTGCGCTGCTGGACGGCGTGGTGCGCGGCTGGCGGATCGATTCGGCGGTGCTGCGCGCGGAGGTCTTCGAACAGCAGGACCGGCTCCTGCTGCGCGGCCTGCGGGCCGGGCCCGGCGGGACGGGCGCGGTGCGGGCGGTGGCCGCCACCCGCGGGATCGACCTGGGCCGGGCCGCCGTGCTCGCCCCCGGCGAGGACCCCGACGGGCTGCGCGGCCGGCCGGCCGCGGCGAACGCCGGGTACACCGTGCACTTCCGGCGGCCCGGCCGGCTGCTGGCCTACGACGACAGCGCGGTCGCCGCCCTCGCCCACCACCGCGAGGTCACCGCCCGCCCCGGCACGCTACTGGGGGCGGCGGTGGTACCGAGGGCGCTCAGCACGCACGTCTTCACCGCGGACCGCCCGGCCGACCTGAGGGCGCTGCTGGCGCGGGCGGAGGGGGCCGTACGGGTTTCTGTCGCCCGGGATACGGGGCCCTGCGGGGCCTGAGCGGTTGCGCCGTCGCCGTCTGCGTCGGTGCGCTGCGCGGCGGCCTTCCCGCCGTTCCGGCTGGTCGCGCGGTTCCTCGCGCCCCTCAAGCACACGCTGCGCGGCGGCTTTCCCGCCGTTCCGGCTGGTCGCGCGGTTCCTCGCGCCCCTTGCGGGGCACGCGGCGCTCACTCGTCAGGAAGCGGTGCGGTGAACGGGCGTCAAAAATAAGCGGGGGTTCATAATGCCCACATGCCGCACCCGTGCCCACGCGTACCCCCAGGTCCCGGGGGCGCCCCCGTCCGGCCCCGTGTCGTGCTTTCCGCGGCGGTGAGTCTGGACGGGTATTTGGATGACGCGTCGCCGCGGCGGTTGATGTTGTCGGGGCCGGAGGATTTCGAGCGGGTGGACGGGGTGAGGGCCGGGTGTGACGCGGTGTTGGTGGGGGCCAACACGGTGCGGCGTGATGATCCGTTGCTGTTGGTTCGGTCGGCGGAGCACCGGGCGGGGCGGGTGGCGCGGGGGGTGCCGGAGCAGCCGTTGCGGGTGACGGTGACCGCGTCGGGGGACCTTTCGCCGCGACAGCGGATGTGGGCGGGGGGCGGGACGCTCGTCTACGCGCCGGACGCGGTGGCGCCCGCGCTGCGGGAGCGGCTCGGGGACCGGACGGAGGTGGCCGGGGCCGGGCCGCGGTGCGGCTGGGGGGACGTGCTGGACGACCTCGGGCGGCGCGGGGTGCGGCTGCTGCTGGTGGAGGGCGGGGGCGGGGTCCACACCCGGCTGCTGGCCGAGGGACTCGCCGACGAGGTGCTGATGGCCGTCGCCCCGGTGCTGGTCGGCGACCCCGCCGCCCCCCGTTTCCTGGGGGCCGCCGCGTACCCCGGCGGCCCGTCGTCCCGTCTGCGACTGCTCGGCGCGGACGTCGTGGGTGACGTCACCGTGCTGCGCCTGGCCCCGAAGGAGCCCCGCCGGTGACCGCGACCACCGATCCCGGCCCGCCCGGTGCGCCCGGGGCCGACCGGGCCTGGATGCTGCGGGCCGTCGAACTCTCCCGCCGCTGCCCGCCGTCCGCGACCGCGTTCTCGGTGGGCGCGGTCCTCGTCGGGGTGGACGGCGCCGAACTCTCCACCGGGTTCAGCCGGGAGGGCGACCCGGTGGAGCACGCCGAGGAGGCCGCGTTCCGCAAGCTGCCGGGGGACGCCCGGCTGGCCGGCGCCACGCTCTACAGCACGCTGGAGCCCTGCTCGCAGCGCGCCTCCCGCCCGGTGCCCTGCGCGCGGCTCGTGCTGGACGCCGGTGTCCGCCGCGTCGTCATCGCCTGGCGCGAGCCGCCGCTGCTGGTGGAGGACTGCGTCGGCGCCGAGCTGCTGGTGGCCGGCGGCGCCGAGGTCGTCGAACTCCCCGAACTGGCCACCGCCGCCCGCGCCGCCAACGTCCACCTGCTGAACGGCTGAACGGCCGTCGGCCTCACGCGCGCACCGTAGCCGATCTCCCGCACCACCGACGTCTCGCGCACCGGGGCGAAACCGCCGCACGCGGTGATCTCGGCGGCCGTGCCGTCCCGGGTCGTCCCCGGCGCCGGCGGACCGCCGAGCCCGGCCGGGGTGGCCGGGTCCCAGCGCTCGTAGCACGACAGCGCCCGGCGCAAGAAATCCCGCGTGCCGCCGTCGACATGATGGGTCGTCACCACCGCCGGCACCCCACCGGGCCGCAGCGCCAGGGCCGCCCGCGGCACCCGCACCGCCGGGTCCGGCCAGTGCAAGGCCGTCGCGGAGAGCACGACGTCGAACGGTTCCTGCGGCAGCGGCCACCGTTCGAACGCGGCCCCCTCCACGCCGTCCGTCCGCCGGTCGTGCCGCCCTCCGCGAGTGCCGTCCGCCGTACGCCGCCCGCCGTGCCGGGCACGAGCCTGCCACGGTGCCGTGGACGGGCTCCGCGCGGAAAAGCCGTTGAGCGCCGCGCGGCCACCGCGCACACTTGCGCGGATGAACCGTGACCGCCTCTCCCTGATCGCCCACTCCGATCATCCGATCGCGGCGCCGGTCGGTGACGACGCCGTGGCCGGACTGCTGCGGCACGCCGTGCGCCCTTCCGCCGCCCGGGTCCTCGACCTCGGCTGCGGCACGGCGCCGTGGCTGCTGCGGGCGCTGGCCGCCCGGCCCGGCCTGCGCGCCGAAGGGGTCGACACGTCCGGGTCCGCCCTGACGCTCGCCGCGGACGCCGCACGGGACGCCGGGTGCGCGGACCGGCTGACCCTGCACCGCCTACCCGCCGCCGAGTTCCGCTCCCCGCACCCGTTCGACACCGTCGTGTGCGTCGGCGCCTCCCACGCCTTCGACGGGACGGCGGGCGTGCTGGACGCCGCCGCGCGCCACCTCGCGCCCGGCGGCCGGCTGCTCCTCGGCGACTGCTACTGGCGGACGGAACCGACCGAGCGGGCCACCGGGATGCTCGGCGAGTACCAGGACCTGGCCGGCACCGTCGACGCGCTGACCGACCGCGGCTGGCTCCCGGTGCACGGGCACCTGAGCCACCCGCCACGAACTCGACGCCTACGAATGGGCGTGGACCGGCGGGCTCACCGCCTGGGCGCTCGATCACCCCGCCGACCCGGACGCCGCCGACGCCCTGGACCGCGCCGCCCGCCACCGCGCCGAATGGCTGCGCGACTACCGCGACAGCTTCGGCTTCGCCTGCCTGGTGCTCGCCCGCGCGACGTGAACGGGTGCGGGCGAGCACCGGTGCGGCGTGAACCGGCCGGGCCTGAAGGGGTGCGGGCGGGCGCGGTGCGGTCCGGCGCCGCGTCAGGCCGGGCGGGCGACGCCGTAGATCGGCATCTCGGTGACCGGCTGGATGTCGATGACCGCCCCGGTGTGCGGGGCCTGGATCATCTTTCCGCCGCCGATGTACATCGCCACATGGCTGATGTCGCTGTAGTAGAAGACCAGGTCGCCGGGCTCCATCCGGGAGACCGGGATCCGCGTGCCCACGTTCACCTGGTCCCAGGTGGTGCGCGGCAGGCTGACCCCGGCCGCCGCCCAGGCCGCCTGCGTCAGGCCCGAGCAGTCGTAGGAGTTGGGGCCGGTGGCGCCCCACACGTACGGCTTGCCCAGCTGTGCCTTCGCGAACGCGATGGCGCGGGCGGCTTTCGCCGCGTAGGAGCCGGAGACCGTGCCGTGCGCCTGGGCGGCGAGCTTGGCGGAGGCGGCCCGCGCGGCGGCCTCCTTCTGCTCCTGGAGCTTGGCGAGCCGGGCCTTCTGCTGCGCGGTCAGGCTGTTGAGCAGGCTCTGCGCCTGCTGGAGCTTGTCCTGCACCGCGCGGCGGTCACCGGCCAGCTTCTCCTGCGACGTCTGGAGGTCCAGCAGGCTCCGCGACGCCGTCGATCGCTGCCGCGCGGTCTTCGCGAGCTGGTCCTCGTACCGGCTGAGCACGTGACTCTGCCGGGACGTGCCGCGCTTGAGTTCGTACTCGGAGTCGAAGAAGCTCTGCGGGTCGTTCGCCAGCAGCAGCGTCGCGGTCCGGCCCAGGCCGCCGGTGCGGTAACGGGCCGCCGCGTACTCGCCGAGCGTGCGCCGGGTGGCGTTCAACTGCTCGGCGCCGCGCGCCACCTGGTTCAGCAGCGCGTCGGCCCGGTCCCGCTCGCGGTCGGTGGCGTCCTTGGCCTGGTTGTAGCGCTGCGTGGCGGTGTCCGCCTGGTGGTTGAGCGTGTCGACCCGGGCCTTGACCTCCTCGATCGACGGCGTGGGTCTGGCCGGCGCGGCCGTCGCGGTCTCACTCATCAGGGTGACGGTGGCCAGGGCGGCCGAGGTCAGCCCGATCGCCGCCCGCGGTGCGGTGACGGCGGTGAGCGGGCGCGGCCTGCGGTGCGTCGCCATGAACGGCGCTCCTTCCGGTTCCGCTTGCCGGGTTAGCTGACGGGTTCGGGCGCGGAAGGCTGCCCTACGGCCGCCCGTGCGGGCAGGCCGATTCACCCCCTGGTGGTGCGTGTGGGTCCCCGGCTCCGGCCAGGCCGGATTCAGCGGTGGCGGACCGTTTCGGCACGTCGCCGAGGCAGGGACGGCCGCCTGGTCGAGCACGCTAGCGAAGACCGCACCCGTCTGTGAAGCCCGAAGCGTGATCCACCCGCGACGAATCCGTGACCTTGCCTCCGGCGGTCGGGGCGGGGGCGGCTCCCGCCGTGGGGGTGCGGTGATGTGCCGGGTGCGGGTGGCGTTCCGGTTGCTCGCGCGCTTCCCCGCCCCTTGGGGGCTCTCGCGCCCCTGTTGGGGCGCTCGTGTCCCTGTGGGGCTCGCCGTGGGTGCGGGGGCTCGGGGTCCGGGGGCGGGAACCGGGGTGTCGGTGGGGGCGCCTAGACTTGGGGGCGATGAGCAGCCTCTTCGATGACAGCTTTCTGGCCGCCCTGGAGCCGGGTGGGGACGGGCCGCCGCCACCGCCGGACGATGCCGGGTACGGCGGGCCGGGGGCCGGTGAGGACGTGCCGCACGACCTGTTCGGCGGGCGGTTCGACGCGCCGGTGCCGCACGACGCGTACTACGGTGACGGCGCCCACCGGCCGGTCACCGACCCCGCGGCGCTGCTGGAGGGGCTGAACGAGCAGCAGCGTGCCGCCGTCACGCACATGGGCTCGCCCCTGCTCATCGTCGCCGGCGCCGGGTCGGGCAAGACCCGGGTGCTCACCCACCGCATCGCCCACCTGCTGGCGGCGCGTGGCGCGCACCCCGGGCAGATCCTGGCGATCACGTTCACCAACAAGGCCGCCGGCGAGATGAAGGAACGCGTCGAGCAGCTCGTCGGCCCGCGGGCCAACGCCATGTGGGTCATGACGTTCCACAGCGCCTGCGTGCGGATCCTGCGCCGGGAGAGCAAGCACCTGGGCTTCACTTCCAGCTTCTCCATCTACGACGCCGCCGACTCCAAGCGCCTGATGGCCCTGGTCTGCCGCGACCTCGACCTGGACCCGAAGACCTACCCGCCCAAGTCGTTCAGCGCCCAGGTCTCCAACCTCAAGAACGAACTCGTCGACGAGGAGACGTTCGCCGCCCGCGCGGAGAACCCGTTCGAGAAGAAGCTCGCCGAGGCGTACGCGCTCTACCAGGCCCGGCTGCGCGAGGCCAACGCCCTCGACTTCGACGACATCATCATGACCGCCGTCAACCTGCTGCAGGCGTTCCCCGACATCGCCGCGCACTACCGGCGGCGCTTCCGGCACGTGCTGGTCGACGAGTACCAGGACACCAACCACGCGCAGTACACCCTCGTGCGCGAACTCGTCGGCGTCCCCGGCGCCGCCGAGAGCGACCCCGCCGTGCCCCCGCAGGCGGCCGACCCGCTGGACGGCATGGCGGAGCTGTGCGTGGTGGGCGACGCCGACCAGTCCATCTACGCCTTCCGCGGCGCCACCATCCGCAACATCCTCCAGTTCGAGGAGGACTACCCGGACACCCGCACGATCCTGCTGGAGCAGAACTACCGCTCCACGCAGACCATCCTGACCGCGGCCAACGCCGTCATCGAACGCAACGCCTCGCGCCGCCCGAAGAACCTGTGGACCGAGGCCGGCGCCGGACCCGTCATCACCGGCTACGTCTCCGACACCGAGCACGACGAGGCCGCCTACGTCGCCGAGGAGATAGACCGCCTCACCGACGCCGGCGACGCCAGGCCCTCCGACGTCGCCGTCTTCTACCGCACCAACGCGCAGTCCCGCGTGTTCGAGGAGATCTTCATCCGCGTCGGCCTGCCCTACAAGGTCGTCGGCGGCGTGCGTTTCTACGAGCGCAAGGAGGTCCGCGACGTCCTCGCCTACCTGCGCGTTCTCGCCAACCCCGAGGACACCGTGCCGCTGCGCCGGATCCTCAACGTGCCCAAGCGCGGCATCGGCGACCGCGCCGAGGCGATGATCGACGCCCTCGCCCTGCGCGAGAAGATCTCCTTCCCCCAGGCCCTGCGCCGCTGCGAGGAGGCGTACGGCATGGCCGCCCGCTCCCTCAACGCGGTCCGCCGGTTCAACGACCTGCTGGAGGAGCTGCGCACCATCGTGGAGTCCGGCGCCGGCCCGGCCGTCGTGCTGGAGGCCGTGCTCGAACAGTCCGGTTACCTGGCCGAGTTGCAGAACTCCACCGACCCGCAGGACGAGACCCGCATCGAGAACCTCCAGGAACTCGCCGCCGTGGCCCTGGAGTTCGAACAGGAACACCCCGAGGGCCGGCTCGCCGAGTTCCTGGAGCAGGTCGCACTGGTCGCCGACTCCGACCAGATCCCCGACGGAGACGAGGGCGGCGGCGTCATCACGCTGATGACCCTGCACACCGCCAAGGGCCTGGAGTTCCCGGTCGTCTTCCTGACCGGCATGGAGGACGGCGTCTTCCCGCACATGCGCGCCCTCGGCCAGACGAAGGAGCTGGAGGAGGAACGCCGGCTGGCCTACGTCGGCATCACCCGCGCCCGCGAACGGCTCTACGTCACGCGCTCCTCGATGCGCAGCGCCTGGGGCCAGCCCTCGTACAACCCGCCCTCCCGCTTCCTGGAGGAGATCCCGCCGGCGCTCATCGAGTGGAAACGCACCGGTTCCGGCGCGTCCATGGGTCCCGCGCCCACCCGCTCCGCGGCCGCCTCGGTCCTCTCCACCGGCCGGGGCTCCGGCGGCCCCCGCTTCGCCACCCGCCGCCCCGGCGCCCAGGAACGCGAAGTCGTCGCCCTCACCCCCGGCGACCGCGTCACCCACGACTCCTTCGGTCTCGGCCGCGTCGTCGCCACCAAAGGCACCGGCGACAACGCCGAGGCCACCATCGACTTCGGCGACGAAAAACCCAAACGCCTCCTCCTCCGCTACGCCCCGGTCCAAAAACTGTAGGTCCCCGGCCCGGTGCGCGGTCCCGGTGGGTGCGCCCCGTGAGGGGATGACGCTCCGTGGGGCGTGCCCCGTCAAGGGCGCGGGGAACCGCGTGACCGGCCACGGTGTACCGGTAGCCGGCAGCGCACCGGTGGACCGATGGCGGGTGCCGGCGTCAGGCTGTGTCAGGCGGCCACGCGGACGTTGCCGCGCACCCACTTCACGACGTCGGAGGTCGTCGCGCCGGGGGTGAAGATCGCCGAGACGCCCATCTCGTGCAGAGGGGCGATGTCGGCCTCGGGGATGATGCCGCCGCCGAAGACGTGGATGTCGCGGGCGTCGCGTTCGTCGAGCAGCGCGATGACCTTGGCGAACAGGGTCATGTGCGCGCCGGAGAGGATGGACATTCCGATCGCGTCGGCGTCCTCCTGGATCGCGGTGTCCACGATCTGCTCCGGAGTCTGGTGCAGGCCGGTGTAGATGACCTCCATACCGGCGTCCCGCAGCGCGCGGGCGATGACCTTCGCCCCGCGATCGTGGCCGTCGAGACCCGGCTTGGCCACCACCACGCGAATCGGACCGGTCACACCCATCACTGCCTCCATGCTCAGCCCGGTCGTCGTCGACTCAGGGCTCGTGTGAACGAACGTTATCGCCAGCATCCCGCGAGTGGGAGCCGCCCGCACGCTTGGAGGGCGAAATCACACGCCTGCGGGACCCCCAGGGGTACGCGACCTTCGGCGTCAGCCCCTGTGGGGTCTGCCGGGCGGCTGGGCCGAGTGCTCGCCGTGGGGCTCCGGATCGCCGCCGGGACTCCGGTACGTCGTGGCTGGTCGCGCGGTCCCCGTGCCCCTGACGGGGCGCCCGCAGTGGGCCGCCGTCCCGGGACGGGACCGTCATCCGGCCGGTGGCTCCCCTCCTCGCCCACCGTGCCGGTCCCCGTCCCGGGACGGCGGCGGTCAGGCGGCCGGTGCCGGAGCTGCGGCCGGCGCCTCGGCCGATACGCCCGCCAGCTCCGCGTGCATCACGGCACGCATCCGGAGCGTGGCGACCAGCCGGCGGAACGCCTCCGTCCAGTAGCCGGCCGCACCGGGCGTGGCCTCCTCCGGCGTGCCGGGCGTGGTGAACGGCTCCAGCCGCCCGGCCTCGGACGGCTCCAGGCAGCGTTCCGCCAGGCCCATCACGCCGCTGAAACTCCACGGGTAGCCGCCGGCGTCCCGGGCTATGTCGAGCGCGTCGACCACGGCCCGGCCCAGCGGCCGCGACCACGGCACCGCGCAGGCCCCCAGCATCCGGAACGCCTCCGACAGCCCGTGCGCGGCGATGAACTCCGTGACCCACGACGCCCGTTCGTCCGCCGGCAGCACGGACAGCAGCCGGGCGGGATCGCCGGCCACCGAGGCGGACGCCGGGGACGGCCGGCCCAGCAGTGCCCGCGCCCAGTCCGCGTCGTCCTGCAGCACCGCGGCCCGCGCCCACCCGCCGTGCAGATCGTCCCGCCAGCCCTCGGACACCGGCAGCGCCAGGAGGCCGGCCGGTCCGCCGCCCAGCCGCGCCTCCCACACCGCCAGCGGGGCGGCCTCCACCAACTGACCGAACCACCAAGCGCGTTGACCGTGGCCCGACGGTGCGTTGATCACCACCCCGTCGCGTTCCATGGCGGCGTCGCACGCGCCGGGAGCGGTGACCTCCAGTCCGCTTCCGCAGGCGGTCCTGGCCACGCAGCCGGCCGCCCGGACACCCATCCGGTGCGACAGGGCCGAACCCGGCAGGCAGGACAGCAGTCCGGCGGCGGCCGACCTGACGTTGCGGCTGCGGTCGGACAGCGCCGCCTCCAGGAACTCCTCGTCGTCCGGGGCGAGTCCGGTGCGCAGGGCGTCGAGGAACATCAGCCGGTCCTCCGCCCGCTCCTGCACCCACGTGGACAGCAGCAGCTCCCGCCCCGCCTCCGGCACGGTGGCCCGCAGCACGCCGAGCAGCGCGACCCGTTCGGGGAACAGCCCGTTCTCCCACAGCGCGCGGGCCCGCGCCGGATCACGGGCCGCCTGCCCGGCGGCGCCGCCGTCCCCGGTGCGCAGGGCGAACCGCCAGTCCGGGTTCAGCCCGGCCAGCCACCGGCCCCGCGGCCCGGCCAGCACGATCGCGTCCGCCCGCAGATCGGTGCGGGCCCGTGCGGCGTCCAGCAGCGACGGCAGCACCGTGGCCGGCGGCCGGTAGCCGCGGGCGTTGGCCGCCGCCAGCCACTGAGGCAGCAGCTCCGCCAGACTCGGCGCCGCCCCCCGGCCACCCGCACCGCCCGCCCCCGCACGGTCGTTGAGCAGCTCCGCCAGCCGCCGGGCGGCAGCGGCCGGCAGGGGCGGCCGGCGGTCCGGTGCGGCCGGCCGCGGGCGATCCGCCGCGGGTGCCGCCCGCAGCCCGGCCCGCCGCCGCACCGTGGCCACCGCCGCCGCGTCCAGCAGCGCCACCGCCGGATCCCCCACCCCGGTGACGGCCGGCCGCCGGTCGGTGCCGAGCAGCGCGCCCGACAGCAGCGCGTCCCACCCGCCGGCCACCGCGCCACCCGTCCCCAGGCCCGGGTCCGTCTCCGCCGACTCCACCTCCGCCGCGTCCGCACCCACCCGGCCCGGCCGCTTCGTGCCCGTCCCGCTCATCGTCGCCGTCCCCCGCCGCGTTCCGCCGTGTCCACCGGTCCCGCCCGTCACAGCGGCACCACCCGTGAGACCTCCGCGCCGTCCGGCGACCAGACGGTCAGCGGGGCGAACCCCCGGTGGCCCAGCGGGCCGAACACGGTGACCGGGCCGCCCCCGGACACCGACGCCAGCCGCCACATCCCCGGCCGTCCCACCCGCCGCGGATCCACCGGCAGCGCCGCGCCGCCGTCCTCGTCGGCCAGCTGCCAGCCGCCCGCCACCGGGACCGGCAGCACCCCGGACAGCACGACCGGCCAGCCGTCCAGCCACGGGTCCCTGGTCAGGGCGCTGCCGTAGGCGTCCAGGGCCGCCGCCACCGACACCCCGGGCGGGACCGGGCCCTCCGCCGTGCCCCGGCGTTCGCCCAGCGCCGCCCGCAGCGGCAGGGAACCCGGGTGGTAGGCGACGTCGGCGTCCAGCGCCCGGCCCACCGGCAGGGACAGCTCCGGCGCCCGGCCCGCCGCGCCGAACGACAGCAGCAGTGCCGGCCGTCCGCCCTCCAGCCCGTGCAGCCAGATCCGCCGCGTCGTCAGCCGCCCGTCCAGCGCGTCCTCCTGGGAGACCACCAGCCACCGGTCCCGCACCCGTGGCCCCGCCAGCACCTCGGCCGCGTCCACCGTGAACCCGACCCGGGAACGCACCGTCGCCGCCAGCTCCGGCGGCAGCCCGGCCACGCCCTGGAAACCACGGGCCAGCAGGTGCAGCAGCCCGTGCTCCTCCAGCAGCCGGGACGGCCAGTCCGCCCCGGACCCGGGTATCGCCGCGAACTCCCGTGCCCGCGCGGCCAGTCCGGGCGCCTGGGCGTCCACCATGCGGGCGGCCACCTCGTCCCACCCCCGCCAGCTGTCCGGACCGGCCGCCGCGAACCCGGAACGCACCTGGTCGGCCAGCCGCTGCTCCAGCTCCACCGTGCCGGCCAGCACCCGCTGCCCGCGCCGCTCGGCCCGCCGCCGCGCCGCCGCCGGGTCCGCCGTCGTCCCGCCCGTCCCCCGCGGCCCCGCCGGGGTGCGCGCCGCCCGCGGCTCCCGGGCCGTCCGCCACTCGCCGACCCAGCCGGGCACCGCCTCCGGCCCGGCCGCCGGGAACCCCACCCCCGCGTCCCGCCGCGCCCAGAGGATCAGCAGGCCCAGGACGTGCTTGCAGGGGACCTTGGGGCTCGGGCAGCCGCACGAGAAGGCCGGCCCCGCCAGGTCGGCCACCGCGCGGTACGGCCGGGAGCCGCTGCCCGCGCACTCGCCCCACAGCCACGGGCCCGCGCCCCCGGCCGCCGGGGCGGAGCCCGTGCCGGACCACGGCCCGGGCTCGGCGAGCCGGCCCCCGGCCTTCTGCGACGCGGTGTCCGGAGCAAGCGTCAGCACCCGCTCCGGCGACCACCGCTCCTCGGTGTCGTCCATGCCCGCAACGCTACGAGGGGCCACTGACAATCCGTCGGGAAACCTGCCGTCACCTGCGAAGACGCCCTCGGCGTGGGGGAATTGTCAGTGGCCTGGTGCACTGTGGGAACCGCGGGCGGCCCAGGGACCGACGGTGGGCCCGCCCGGTTCCGCAGGCCGCCGCAGGCCGTTCCGGAACGCCCTCGCGGGCCCGGTCCCACAGCCGACGCCGACGGGTCACCCCGTCCGCACCACACCAGGGGGCAGCCATGACCGAACAGGCCCTTCGGCCGCACGCCGAGGACGCATTCGCCGACGAGCTGTCCGCGCTCGCCGCCGCGGACGACCGCCCCCGTCCGGCGCGGTGGCGGATGTCGCCGTGGGCCGTCGCCACCTACCTGCTGGGCGGCACGCTGCCCGGTGGCACGGTCGTCACCCCCAAGTACGTGGGTCCGCGGCGCATCGTGGAGGTGGCCGTCACCACCCTCGCCACCGACCGCGCCCTGCTGCTGCTCGGTGTTCCCGGCACCGCCAAGACCTGGGTCTCCGAGCACCTGGCCGCCGCCATCAGCGGCGACTCCACGCTGCTGGTGCAGGGCACGGCCGGCACTCCGGAGGAGGCGATCCGCTACGGCTGGAACTACGCGCAGCTGCTCGCCCACGGCCCCAGCCGCGAGGCGCTGGTGCCCGGCCCGGTGATGCGGGCCATGGCCGGCGGCGCCGTCGCCCGCGTCGAGGAGCTGACCCGCATCCCCGCCGACGTGCAGGACACCCTGATCACCGTCCTGTCGGAGAAGACCCTCCCGGTCCCGGAGCTGGGCGAGGAGGTCATGGCCGTGCGCGGCTTCAACCTCATCGCCACCGCCAACGACCGCGACCGCGGCGTCAACGACCTCTCCAGCGCGCTGCGCCGCCGCTTCAACACCGTCGTCCTGCCGCTGCCGGCCAGCGTGGAGGACGAGGTCGACATCGTCTCCCGCCGGGTCGGCCAGCTCGGCCGCGCGCTCGAACTCCCGGCGGTGCCGCACGGCGCCGACGAGATACGCCGGGTGGTCACCGTCTTCCGCGAGCTGCGCGACGGCGTCACCGCCGACGGCCGCACCAAGGTCAAGTCGCCCTCCGGCACGCTGTCCACCGCGGAGGCCATATCGGTGGTCACCGGCGGCCTGGCGCTCGCCGCGCACTTCGGCGACGGGCGGCTGCGCGCCGCCGACGTCGCGGCCGGCATCCTCGGCGCCGTCGTGCGCGACCCGGCCGCCGACCGCGTCGTCTGGCAGGAGTACCTGGAGTCCGTGGTGCGCGAGCGCTCCGGCTGGAAGGACTTCTACCGCGCCTGCCGCGAGGTGTCCGCGTGAACGCCCCCGGCCAGGACGCGCCCCCCGCGGAGCCCGGTCCCGGTGCCGGTACCGCCGAACGTGCCCCCGCCGCCACGCCGGGTTCGGCCACCGCCCCCTCCGCGCCCGGCGGTGGCCCGCGCCCCGGTGGTGGCCCGCGCCCCGGTGGTGGCCCGCGCCCCGGTGGGACGGCCGGGGAGGAGCGGTTGCTGCTGCTCGGAGTGCGGCACCACGGGCCCGGGTCGGCCCGCGCGGTGCGGGCGGTGCTGGAGACGCGGCGGCCGGACGTGGTGCTGGTCGAGGGCCCGGGGGAGGCCGACGCCGTGGTGGCGCTGGCCGCCGACCCGGGGATGCGCCCGCCGGTCGCGCTGCTGGCCCACGCCGTCGGCGACCCGTCCAGCGCCTCGTTCTGGCCGTTCGCCCGGTTCTCGCCCGAGTGGGTGGCGATCCGCTGGGCCGCCGAGAACGCCGTGCCGGTCCGCTTCATCGACCTGCCGGCCGCGAACACCCTGGCGATCCGCGCGGAACGGGAGGCGGCCGCCCACCGGGAGGCCGAGCGGGAGACCGCCGCCGCGGCCACCGGGCACGCGGACGGGGACGGCACACCCGGCGAGCCCGGGGCCGGCGGTGCCGCCGCCGACGACCCCCGGCCCGACCCGATGGCGGCCCTCGCACGGGCGGCCGGGTACGACGACCCCGAGCGCTGGTGGGAGGACGCCGTCGAGCACCGCGGCGCCGAGGGCGAGGACCCGATGGCCGCCTTCGACGCCCTCGGGCAGGCCATGGAGGCGCTGCGGGAGCGGTACGGCGACGCGGGCCACGGTGACGACGCCGTGCGCGAGGCGCACATGCGGCTGCGGATCCGGGAGGCCCTGCGCGGGCCCGGCACCGTCGCCGTGGTGTGCGGGGCATGGCACGTGCCGGCGTTGCGGCGGCGCGTGACCGTGGCCGCGGACCGGGCGGCGCTGCGCGGGCTGCCCAAGGCGAAGGCCGAGGCCACCTGGGTGCCGTGGACGCACCGCCGGCTCTCCCGGCGCAGCGGCTACGGCGCCGGGATCGACTCGCCCGGCTGGTACCAGCACCTGTTCACCGCGCCGGACCGTCCCGTCACCCGCTGGATGACGACCGTCGCCCGCCTGCTGCGCGAGCAGGACCTGCCGGTCTCCTCCGCGCACGTCATCGAGGCCGTCCGGCTGGCCGAGACGCTCGCGGTGCTGCGCGGCCGCCCGCTGGCCGGGCTGACCGAGACCACCGACGCGGTGCGGTCCGTCATGTGCGACGGCTCCGACGTCCCGCTCGCCCTGATCAACGACCGTCTGGTGGTCGGCGACGACCTGGGCACGGTGCCCGACGGCGCCCCCGCCGTGCCGCTCGCCCGCGACCTGGCCCGCGAGCAGCGCTCCCTGCGGCTGCGTCCCGAGGCCGGCGAGCGCCACCTCGACCTCGACCTGCGCAACGCCACCGACGCGGCCCGCAGCCGCCTGCTGCACCGGCTCGCCCTGCTGCGCGTTCCGTGGGGGCGGGCGCGGGAGGCACGGCCGGGCGCCACCGGCACCTTCCGGGAGAGCTGGACGCTGTGCTGGGAGCCGGAACTGGCGGTGCGGGTGGCCGAGGCCGGGGTGTGGGGCACCACGGTGGAGGCCGCCGCGGTGGCCCGCGCGCAGGAGGCGGCCCGGAGCGCTGGAAGCCTGGAGGAGGTGACCGCGCTCGCCGAACGCTGCCTGCCGGCCGGGCTGGCCGGGGCGCTGCCGGTGGTCATGCGGGTGCTGGCCGACCGCGCCGCGCTCGACACCGACGTGGCCCGGCTGGCCGCCGCTCTGCCGGCCCTCGTGCGGTCGGTGCGCTACGGCGACGTGCGCGGCACCGACTCCGGCGCGCTGCGGGAGGTCGCCGAGGGCCTGGCCACCCGGGTCTGCGTGGGCCTGCCCCCGGCGTGCGCGGGTCTCGACGACGACGGCGCACGCGAGACGCGCGGTCACCTCGACGGCGTGCACGCGGCGGTCGCGCTGCTGGTACCGGCGGGTGATCCGCTGCGCGAGGAGTGGGCCGGGGTGCTGCGGTCGCTGGCCGGCCGGGAGACCGGCGTGCCGGGGCTGCTGCGCGGCCGGGCCGCCCGCCTCCTGCTCGACGACGGCCTGTTGGCGACCGCCCGCGGCGCCCGGCTGATGGGCCTGGCCCTCTCGCCCGGCACCCCGCCGCGCGAGGCCGCCGCCTGGATGGACGGCTTCCTGTCCGGCGGCGGCATGCTGCTGGTGCACGACGAACGGCTGCTCGGCCTGGTCGACGACTGGCTCGCGGCGGTGCCGGCGGAGGCGTTCACCGATGTCCTGCCGCTGCTGCGGCGCACGTTCTGCGGGCTGGAGGCCGGTGTGCGGCGTTCGGTCGGTGAGCTGGTGCGGCGCGGGCGGGACGTGGCCGGGGGCGCCGGTGACCCGGCCGCCGAGGGGTTCGGCCCGGGGCTGGACGCCGCACGGGCCGACGCCGTACTGCCCACCCTCCGCCTGCTGCTGGGGCCCGCCGCCCCGGCCGGCGCACCCGAAGGAGTCCCGGTATGACCGCGTCCACCCCGGAGAACGCCCCGGCCCCCGCCGACCCCGCGGAGCGGCTGCGGCGGTGGCGGCTGGTGCTGGGCGGCGGCGAGGCCGACGGCACCGGGGTCGCGCTGACCGGCCAGGACGCGGCGATGGACCGCACGCTGGCGGCCGTCTACGCCTCCGGTGCCGGGAGGGGCGGCGGCGGCCGTGGCTCCGGTGCGGGCGGTGGCGAGCGGGCCGCGGGGCTCGGCGGGTCCGCACCCCGGGTGGCCCGCTGGCTCGGGGACGTCCGGCACTACTTCCCGTCCTCGGTCGTCCAGGTCATGCAGCGGGACGCGATCGACCGGCTTGGGCTGTCCGCGCTGCTGATGGAGCCGGAGATGCTGGAGGCCGTGGAGCCCGACGTGCACCTGGTCGGCACCCTGCTGTCGCTGCACCGGGCGATGCCGGAGACCACGAAGGAGACCGCCCGCCTGGTGGTCCGCAAGGTCGTGCGGGAGCTGGAGGAACGCATCGCCACCCGCACGCGCACCACCCTCACCGGAGCCCTGGACCGCTCCACCCGTACCGCGCGCCCCCGGCACGGCGACATCGACTGGGGCCGCACGATCCGCGCCAACCTGAAGAACTACCTGCCCGAGCACCGCACCGTCGTGCCCGAACGGCTGGTGGGGCACGGCAGGGCGGCGCGGGCGGTGAAGAAGGACGTCGTGCTGTGTGTCGACCAGTCGGGTTCCATGGCGGCCTCGGTCGTGCACGCGTCCGTCTTCGGCGCGGTCCTGGCGTCGATGCGCGCCCTCGACACGCGCATCGTGGTCTTCGACACCGCCGTGGTCGACCTGACCGACCAGCTCGACGACCCGGTGGACGTGCTGTTCGGCACCCAGCTCGGCGGCGGCACCGACATCAACCGGGCGCTGGCGTACTGCCAGACGCTCATCAGCCGGCCGGCCGACACGATCGTCGTCCTGATCAGCGACCTGTTCGAGGGCGGCATACGCCACGAGATGCTCAAGCGGGTGGCGGCGATGAAGGCGTCCGGCACGCAGTTCGTCGCCCTGCTCGCACTGTCCGACGAGGGCGTCCCGGCCTACGACCACGAGCACGCGGCGGCGCTGGCCGCGCTGGGGGTCCCGGCGTTCGCCTGCACCCCCGACCTGTTCCCCGACGTGATGGCCGCCGCCATCGCCCGACGCCCGCTGCCGGTGCCCGGCCCGGCCTGACGCGGCGCCGGGCACCGGCAGGGGACGGTGCGGTCGGAGCGTCACGGGCGCGGTGGCCGGTCGCGGCGTTCCGGTCGCGGCGATCCGGTGACGGCGGTCCGGTGTCGGCGGCGGGGGAAGGGCGTGGCGACGGGGTGGCGCCGTTGTGCGAACGCTCCGCCGGGGCCCATAGCGGACATGACGCGCCATCACGAGAGGTAGCGGAGAGCGGGCTTGCGCCGTCCCCCGCGCACCGTGCGAGGATCGGCCGACCACCCGGAACGGTCCGTTCTCGCACGGGAGGCCCCCGTCGTGCCCTCAGCAGTGCCCGCCGCGCCCGTCGTGCCGCCCCGGTGCGGCACGCACGCCCGGCACGCGCTGAGGCTGCTGCTGGTGCTCACCGGATTCGTGGTGCTGGCCCTGGCCCAGAGCGGCCGGGCGCAGGCCGCCACCCCGCCGTCCGGCCACCCGGTGCCGCCCCCGTCGTCCGCCGCGCGCACGCAGCGGGCCCCGGTGGCAGCCCCGGCGCTGCGCGCGGTGCGGGAGGTGGCCGCCGGCACGGGTGAGGCAGTGGCCCTCGCGGCCGCAGCGGTGACCGGGTCCAGCCCCGCACCGCCGCCGGGCACCCGGTGCACCGGCGTCTGCGGGGACACCCACCGGTGCGCCGCCGCCACCGTGCGCCGGTCCGTCGGTCACCGCGGGCGGTCCGCGGCCCGGCGGCACCGTGCCGCCGGGCACCGCGAGGTCACCCGGCGGGTCCCGGCCCCGGGCCCCGGCACCGTGCGGGGCACCGCCACGGCCCGCGGCGCCACCCCGCCGGTCGTCCCGGCCCGGGCGTCCGCCGCGCACCGGCGTCCCGTCGCGGTGGCGGCGGCACCGGCGTTCCCGGCGCCGGGAGGTGCGCCGCCGGCCGTCCGGCACCCGGGGCACGCGGGGGAGAACGACGCCGGCGCGCACCACCCCGGTGGGGCCTGCGCCCTGCCCGCGGCCTCCGGTCCCCGTCCCCGGGGCGCCCCGTCCGGGAGATCCGTCCGGTGTTCCGCGCCACCGCCGCGCCGCGCGTCGGACGTCGCCGTCCAGCCCGACCAGGACACCACCGCCCCCGGGGCGTGAACGGCCTCCGGCCGGCAACGGCCACTTGGAGAACCGGCGTTGACGACTCGTCATCCCGCAACCCCCGCCACCTCGTGACCACGCGTCAGTCAGTCCCGGCATCCCGACCGCGGGTGCCCGGTAATCCGCTCCCCTCCCGGCCGATGGAGTCCGGACGGGGCCGAACTCCCTTGCCGGGCGCAGCGGTTCGCTCCCCTGGCCCCACCACCCGGACCGATCGTCCGTCACCGCCCCGCCGCCCCGCCGCCCCGCCGCCCCGCCGCCCCGCCGCCCCCGCACCCCCCGCGGCGCCCCGCCGACCCCGCGCCGTCCGGGCCGCGTTCACTACGACGAGTTCCTGGAGCCTCCCCCTTGCGTACGAGCACGCACCGCATCGCCCTCGCGGTCACCGCCTGCGGTCTGATGGCCCTGAGCGCCGCCTGCCCGGCCGCCCGGGCGCACCCCCGGCCCGGCCCGCCCGCCGCCGCGCACCGGCACGCCCCCGGCGGCCCCCGCACCGCCGACGTCCGGACCACGGACACCCGCACCACCGGCACCCGTGACACCGACCCCCGCGACCGCACCGCCGGCACCGGGGCCCGCGCCACCGCCGAGCGGGGCGCGACCGGGGCCGGCGCGTTCGTTCCCGCGCTGGCCGGTGCGCTCGCCGGGGACGAGCCCCTCGCGTCGGGCACCGGACGGGCGGTCACCCCGGTGGCACCCGGTGCCGCAGGCAGTGCCACACTGACCCGTGGTCCGGGGCGGGCCGTCGCGGTGAACGGCGTCCGGCCGACCGGACGGACGGGCGGGACCGCGGCGGTGGAACGGGTGGCCGCGACCGCGGCGTTCGCACCGGCGCCGGGGGTGGCGCGGCCGGTGCCCACCGTCTGACCTGGTCCTTCGGCCGGACGGTCCGGCCGTCCGGCGCGCGCTGACCAGGCGGCCGCTGCTCGGTGACCGCCGGCGGAGCGGTGGATTCCGGTGCCCCGCGCAGGGCGCCGGCGCCTGCGCGGCGGCGGGGCAAACGCCGTGCGGCACGTTGTGACCGTTCTCACCGCTCATGGGGGACCGCGGATTCACATCTGTGTGGCGGGCGGGGATAACCTCGGTGCGGACATGCCGCGTATCAGGCTCCGACGTGTGCGCTCTCTTCCCGATCGCGTTCTCACGCTGCCGTCCGCGGCACGCCCGCGCACTCATCAAAGCCGGTCACCAGACGGCGACGAAGAAGCAAAGGGACGGACGCGCGTGGACCTGTTCGAGTACCAAGCGAGGGATCTCTTCGCCAAGCACGACGTGCCCGTGCTGGACGGTGAAGTGATCGAAACCCCCGAGGCCGCGCGTGAGGTCACCGAGCGTCTCGGCGGCCGGGCGGTCGTCAAGGCGCAGGTCAAGGTGGGTGGCCGCGGCAAGGCCGGCGGCGTCAAGCTCGCCTCCGACCCCGCCGACGCCGTCGAGAAGGCCGGCCAGATCCTGGGTATGGACATCAAGGGCCACACGGTCCACAAGGTGATGCTGGCCCAGACCGCGGACATCGCCGAGGAGTACTACGTCTCCTTCCTGCTGGACCGCACCAACCGCACCTTCCTCGCCATGGCCTCCGTCGAGGGCGGCGTGGAGATCGAAGAGGTCGCGGTCAAGAACCCCGAGGCGCTCGCCAAGGTGGCGGTGGACGCCAACGAGGGCGTGACCGACGCCAAGGCGCGCGAGATCGTCGAGGCCGCGAAGTTCCCGGCCGAGCTGCACGACCAGATCGCCGACGTGCTGAAGACCCTGTGGACCGTCTTCATCAAGGAGGACGCCCTCCTCGTCGAGGTCAACCCGCTGATCAAGTCGGGCGACGGCAAGGTCATCGCGCTCGACGGCAAGGTCTCGCTGGACGAGAACGCCGCCTTCCGCCAGCCGGAGCACGAGGCGCTGGAGGACAAGGCCGCGGCGAACCCGCTGGAGGCCAAGGCCAAGGCGAAGAACCTCAACTACGTCAAGCTCGACGGCCAGGTCGGCATCATCGGCAACGGCGCGGGCCTCGTCATGAGCACCCTCGACGTGGTCGCCTACGCCGGTGAGAACCACGGTGGCGTCAAGCCCGCCAACTTCCTCGACATCGGCGGCGGCGCCTCCGCCGAGGTCATGGCGAACGGCCTGGAGATCATCCTGGGCGACCCGGACGTCAAGTCCGTGTTCGTCAACGTCTTCGGTGGCATCACCGCGTGCGACGCCGTCGCCAACGGCATCGTCCAGGCGCTGGAGCTGCTGAAGAACAAGGGCGAGGACGTCACCAAGCCGCTGGTCGTCCGTCTCGACGGCAACAACGCCGAGCTGGGCCGCAAGATCCTCAGCGACGCCAACCACCCGCTCGTCGAGCGCGTGGACACCATGGACGGCGCCGCCGAGCGGGCCGCCGAACTGGCCGCGAAGTAAGGGACGAGGACCGACTACACCATGGCTATCTTCCTCACCAAGGACAGCAAGGTCATCGTCCAGGGCATGACCGGCGCCACCGGCATGAAGCACACCCGCCTCATGCTCGCCGACGGCACCAACGTCGTGGGCGGCGTCAACCCGCGCAAGGCGGGCACCGCGGTCGACTTCGACGGCACCGAGATCCCGGTCTTCGGCACGGTCGCCGAGGCGATGGAGAAGACCGGCGCCGACGTCACGCTGATCTTCGTGCCCGAGGCCCACACCAAGAGCGCGGTCGTCGAGGCCATCGACGCCGAGATCCCGCTGGCCGTCGTCATCACCGAGGGCATCGCGGTGCACGACAGCGCCTCCTTCTGGGCGCACGCCATCGCCAAGGGCAACAAGACCCGCATCATCGGCCCGAACTGCCCCGGCCTGATCACCCCGGGCCAGTCGAACGTCGGCATCATCCCGGGCGACATCACCCAGGCCGGCCGTATCGGCCTGGTCTCCAAGTCCGGCACGCTGACGTACCAGATGATGTACGAGCTGCGCGACATCGGCTTCTCCACCGCCGTCGGCATCGGTGGCGACCCGGTCATCGGCACCACGCACATCGACTGCCTCCAGGCGTTCCAGGACGACCCGGACACCGACCTGATCGTCATGATCGGTGAGATCGGCGGCGACGCCGAGGAGCGCGCGGCCGCGTTCATCAAGGAGAACGTGACCAAGCCGGTCATCGGCTACGTCGCGGGCTTCACCGCGCCCGAGGGCAAGACCATGGGCCACGCCGGCGCCATCGTCTCCGGTTCGTCCGGCACCGCCCAGGCGAAGAAGGAGGCCCTGGAGGCCGCGGGCGTCAAGGTCGGCAAGACCCCGTCCGAGACCGCCCGCCTGGCGCGCGCCGCGCTCGCCGGCTGACGCCTCGCCCCCGCTCCGACCGGGCGCGGTTCCCTCCGGGGGACCGCGCCCGTCGGCGTTCCCGGGTGCGGGAGCGTGGCAGGGGGTGCCGCGCGGGCCCGCGCGGCCGGCGGTGGCGGCGGTGCGCGCGGGTGGCGGCGGGCGGCGGGGCGGCGGGGCGTGAGCGGGGTGGCCGGGGGTGAGCGGGGTGGCGGTCATATGAAACGTTCATAGCGGGCGACACGCGGCGGAACGTCTCATCCCGGTGCGAAACGCCGTGCGTTGGCAGCATGGGCCGACGTGACGCACTTCACCGGCCCTGTGCCGTCGACGACCGGCCGGGAGCGGACCGCCCGCCGTGCCCCGCAGGCCCTGGTGGCCGCGACGAGCGGGGTGGTGGCGGCGGGACTCGGGTTCGGGCTGCTCGCGGTCCTCGTGCTCTTCCTGTGGATCACCTCGCCGTTCCCCGACAGTGGTCCCGACGACGCGCTGCGGGCCGCAGCCGACCTGTGGCTGCTGGGGCACGGCGTGCACCTGCTGCGGTCCGACGCGCTGACCGGCGCCACCGTGCCCGTCGGCATGACCCCGCTGCTGCTGGCCGCCCTGCCGTGCTGGCTGTTGTACCGCGCCGCCGCCCACGCCCTGGTGCGCCCCGAGGACGAGGAGCTGCCGCCGGGCTTCGCGCCACCGGAGCGCGGCCTCGGCACCCTGGCCACCACCGGCTGGCTGCTGGCCGGATACCTCCTGGTCGGGGCCGCGGTGCTGGTCTACGCGCGGCACGGCGGCCTGCGCGCCGACGCCGCGTCGGCGCTGCTGTACCTGCCGCTGGTGTCGGCGGCCTCCGCGGTGTGCGGCGCGTGGAGCGCGGGCGCCGGCCAGGTGGTGCGGCCCACGCCCGTGGTGCGGCGGGTCATGGCCCGGCTCGCGCTGCCGCCGGGTGGGCCGCGGACCGCCTGGCGGGCCTCGCTGGCCGGGACGGCGGTGCTGTTCGGCGGCGGTGCGCTGCTGGCGGCCAGCGTCTTCGCACGGCACGGGGACGCGGCCGCCGCGTCGTTCACCACGCTGACCTCGTCGCTGACCGGGCGGTTCGCCATCCTGCTGCTCGGCGTGGCACTGGCGCCCAACGCCGCGGTGTGGGCGGCCTCATACGCGCTCGGCCCGGGCTTCACCGTCGGCGGCGGCAGCCTGGTGACGCCCGCGGGCGCGGCCGGTTATCCGGTCACCCTGCCGGACTTCCCCCTGCTCGCGGCCCTGCCCGGACAGGGCACGGTCGTCGCGGGCACGCCGCTCGGCTGGGTGGTGACCCTGCTGCCGCTGGCCGCCGCGCTGCTGTTGGCGGTGCGGGTGTGCCGCAGCGCGGTCGCCCGGCGCTGGACGGTGACCCGTACGGCTGTGGTCGTGCTGCTCGCGGCCGTGGCGCACGGCTGCGTGGTCGCGGTGCTGGCGGCGTTCGCCGGGGGGCCGCTGGGCACCGGGGCGCTGGCCGTCTTCGGCCCGGACGGTCCGCGGGCCGGCGCCGCCGCGGGCTGCTGGGCGCTGGCCGCCGGCCTCCCGTTCGCCCTGGCCGCCCGCTGGCTGCTGCTGCGCGGCGTCACGTCCGCCCGGCCACGCCCGCAGGCCCGCGCCCCCAAGCACGCCCGCCGCCCGGTGCCCCAGCACCCGGCCCCGCCGCCCGCGCCGGCCCCCGGTGCGCCGCCGCCCGCACTGTCCGAGGGCGGCGCCGCCCCCGTGGCCGGTGTCCGGGGAGCGCCGCCCGCCCCGGACGCGGACGGCGGCCCGAGTGCCTGACATGGCCTGTGGCGGTCGCCCGATCGCCGCGACGCGTGCGGTCGGTCAGTCGCCCTGGAGGGAGGACATCTCCTGCCGCAGCGGTGCCGGGAGGTCCTGGGAGCAGGACTGGCGGGCCGGCTGGGTCAGGGCGTCGTTCATGCAGGTGTAGTAGTCCCGGTAGACCAGCTGGAAGGTGAACGCGGCCGCCACCAGGACCAGCGTCAGCGAGGCCGCGATGGTGCCGCACAGCGCGGCGCCGAACTGCGGGCGGTACGGGCGCTGCGGGACGGGGTGGCCCCACGTGGTCTGCGGGCCCTGCGGTCCGGCCGGAACACCGGAGGGCGCGGCCGCCTGCGGTGCGTCACCGGGCGAGGCGGTGCCGCGCGGCGACTGCCAGGCGGACAGGCCGGCGCCGGGCCGGGCGCTCTCCTGCGGAGAGTCGGCGGACGGCGGGGTGGCCTTGCCGCGCAGTGCGCTGACCCCCCAGTAGAGGGCGAGCGCGCCCAGCAGCAGCGCGAGTTCCGCCACCCCCCGCAGTCCGAAGAACAGACCGGCGACCCCGGCCATCAGGGAGTACCGGGCCCGCCGTTGCACCGGGTCCGTCACGTCGAACCGGGGCCCGCCCGTGCCCGGCCCCTGCTGCTGCCCGCCGGGGCGGCCGGCCGGACGCCCGCTGAACGGATCGCGCGACCCGCCCCGGTGCGGCGCCGGCTGCCGGCTGCTCCAGCGCTCGCCACCCGGGGCGCCGGTTCCCTGCGGGCCGGAACCGTCCTGCCGGCCGGAACCGTCCTGCGGGCCATGGCCGGCGTCACCGGGACCGCCCGGGTGCCGGGGCTGCCACGGCCGGTCCGGCGAGCCCTTCGGCGGTGCGGCGAACGGGTTGCCGGACCGCTCACCGGAAGGTGCCGACGCGCCGGGGGAGTCCTTGCCGGTGGTGTCGGGACCTGTGGTGTCGGGACCGGCGGCTCCGGGGCCGGTGTTGTCGGGGCCGGCCGGGGAGGAGGATCCCGACGGTGAGGTGTCCTCGCGCAGCGCGGTGACCGCGACGGGGACGCCGTGCGTCCCGCGGATGATGGTGATGCGGCCGCTGCTCATAGTTGGTTGCGCCATCCCCTTGCCGACTGCTCCTCGTCCTTGCCGTCCCGCGTCGTCACCCGAGCGCCGGACCCTACGAGACGCTACCGGTCGCGCGTCCACCGGCGCCTGTGGGGGCCGGGAGCCGTGCCGGTATCGTTGCTGACGGCCGACGGCTTCGTAGGGTTCCCCGTACCGGGTGACCCTCGATATTCGTACGACCATACAAACGCCCGGTCCCGCGAGAAGGATCCCCGCTGTGGCCTCCGCCGTCCCCCGCCCCTCCGGTCCGCCGGACGCGCGACTCGTCGTCCTCGTCTCCGGTTCGGGAACGAACCTCCAGGCGCTGCTGGACGCCATCGCCGCCGACCCCGGCTACGGGGCCCGCGTGGTGGCGGTCGGCGCCGACCGCGAGGACATCGCCGGGCTGGAACGCGCCCGCCGCGCCGGACTGCCGACGTTCGTGTGCCGCGTGAAGGACCACGCCACCCGCCAGGAATGGGACGCGGCACTCGCCGCCGAGGTCGCCGCGCACGCGCCGGACCTGGTGGTTTCCGCCGGGTTCATGAAGATCGTCGGACCGGCGTTCCTGGCCCGCTTCGGCGGCCGGACCGTCAACACCCACCCCGCCCTGCTGCCCAGCTTTCCCGGTGCCCACGGGGTCCGCGACGCCCTCGAACACGGCGTCCGGGTCACCGGCTGCACGGTCCACTTCGTCGACGACGGCGTCGACTCCGGTCCGATCATCGCCCAGGGCGTGGTCGAGGTCCGTGACGGGGACGACGAGAGCTCCCTGCACGAACGCATCAAGGACGTCGAGCGACGGCTGCTCGTCGACGTCGTGGGCCGCCTCGCCCGCGACGGCTACCGCATCGAGGGAAGAAAGGTCATCGTCCCGTGAGTACCGAAGCCACCTCTGCCGGTCGGCGCCCGATCCGCCGTGCCCTGGTCAGCGTCTACGACAAGACCGGGCTGGAGGAGCTGGCTCGCGGACTGCACGCGGCCGGCGTCGAACTGGTCTCCACCGGCTCCACCGCCGCCCGCATCGCCGGCGCCGGCGTGCCGGTGACCCCCGTGCAGGACCTCACCGGGTTCCCCGAGTGCCTCGACGGCCGGGTCAAGACCCTGCACCCGCGCATCCACGCCGGTGTGCTGGCCGACCTGCGCCTGGAACGCCACCGCGAGGAACTGGCCGAGCTGGGCGTCGAGCCGTTCGAGCTCGTCGTCGTCAACCTCTACCCGTTCCGAGAGACCGTCGCCTCCGGGGCCTCGCCCGACGAGTGCGTCGAGCAGATCGACATCGGCGGGCCCTCCATGGTCCGCGCCGCCGCCAAGAACCACCCGTCGGTGGCCGTCGTCGTCAACCCGCAGCGCTACCAGGATGTGCTCGAAGCGGCCGGCGCCGGCGGCTTCGCCCTGGCGGACCGCAAGCGGCTGGCCGCCGAGGCGTTCCAGCACACCGCCGCCTACGACGTGGCCGTGGCGACCTGGTTCACCAACGAGTACGCCCCCGAGCCCGGCGCCGTCCTGCCGGCCTTCGCGGGCGCCGCCTTCGAACGCCGCGCCGTCCTGCGCTACGGCGAGAACCCGCACCAGCCCGCCGCCCTCTACGCCGACGGCCGCCCCGGTGGCATCGCCAACGCCGAGCAGCTGCACGGCAAGGAGATGTCGTACAACAACTACATCGACACCGAGGCCGCCCGCCGCGCCGCCCACGACCAGGACGAGCCGTGCGTCGCGGTCATCAAGCACGCCAACCCGTGCGGCATCGCGGTCGGCGCGGACGTGGCCGAGGCGCACCGCAAGGCGCACGCCTGCGACCCGCTCTCCGCGTTCGGCGGCGTCATCGCGGTCAACCGCCCGGTCACCGTGGCCATGGCCGAACAGGTCGCCGAGATCTTCACCGAGGTCATCGCCGCCCCCGGCTACGAGGACGGCGCGGTCGAGGTGCTGGCCCGCAAGAAGAACATCCGGGTGCTGAAGGTCGACGGACTGCCCGTCACACCCGCCGAGATCAAGGTCGTCTCCGGCGGCGCGGTCGCCCAGCACACCGACGTCTTCCAGGCCGGGGGCGACGACCCCGCCAACTGGACGCTCGCCAGCGGCGACCCGCTCTCCGGTGCGGAACTGCGGGACCTCGCCTTCGCCTGGCGGGCCTGCCGCGCGGTGAAGTCCAACGCCATCCTGCTCGCCAAGGACGGCGCCACCGTGGGCGTCGGCATGGGCCAGGTCAACCGGGTCGACTCCGCGCGCCTGGCCGTCCAGCGCGCCGGCGCCGAACGCGCGGCCGGCTCCTTCGCCGCCTCCGACGCGTTCTTCCCCTTCCCCGACGGCTTCGAGGTGCTCGCCGAGGCGGGCGTGCGCGCGGTCGTCCAGCCCGGCGGTTCGGTACGCGACGAGCTGGTGCTGGACGCGGCGAAGGCGGCCGGCGTCACGATGTACTTCACCGGCACCCGCCACTTCTTCCACTGACGACGGCGGAACGCGAACGGCGCCCGCGGCGGACGATGACCGTCCGCCGCGGGCGCCGTTCGTACGAGGAGCCGACTCAGTACCGCGGACGGGTGAAGTACGCGGTTCCCGCCTGGCCGAACATGGCGACCAGCAACAGGATGCCGATCCCCAGGTTGATCAGCGCCAGCAGGAAGCCCTCGCCCGTCGGGTTGCTCAGCGGCCCGCCGACGGCGCCCAGCAACTGGAGGAAGCCCAGCGTGATGGTCGTACCGCGCACACCGCCGCGGCCCTTGGAGAACCGGATCGCCAGGATCATCACCAGCACGCCGATGAGCAGCACCATCAGGCCCACCACCGCGAGGACGGCCGCGAGCCCGCTGCCCTCATCGCTCTCCAGCGTGCGCGCCGCACTGCCTCCGCCGATCAGCATGAGCAGACCGCCGAGCATGGCGAGGCCGGAGAAGATGAACAGCACCACGCGGGCCGCGGTCACCACACCCGGCATCGGCAGCGCCGCGCCCGCCCAGCCGGGCTGCTGCGGGTAACCGGGGTAACCGCCGCCGGGGTAAGCGTTGTTGGCCGGGTAGCCACCCACCGGGTAACCGGGCTGCTGCCCGTAAGGCTGCTGCTGCTGCGGGTAGCCGTACGGCTGCTGCTGCGGCTGCGGCTGCCCGTAGTTCTGCGGCGGCTGCTGCTGCCCGTACGGGTTCGGCGGTGGGAAGGACACGGGTTCCTCATCTCTGCGTGTGCGCCGCGTTCGGGGCGGTGGTGGCGGCGGGCGGCGGTGGTTCTGCGGTGCGGTGTGCTCCGCTGGGCGGGGCGTCGGTCGGGGGCGCTCCCTGTGGGCGGGGGCGCCGGGCGGGGGCGGTGTGTTCCCGGTCGGGGCGTCGGTCAGGGTGGCGGTCGGGGTGGTGCGCCGGTCGGGGGCGGTGTGCTCCCAGGGGCCGGTGAGCCGGTCGGGTGCGGTGCCGGCACGGGTGCGGTGCCGGGCGGTGCGCCGGTTTCCCGGGTGGACGGTGCGAGGAGCGGTTCCGGTTCCCGCGCCGCCCGCGCCCTGCGGCCCTGTGACTGCCGCCGCCCGCCGCCGGGTCGGGCCGGGTACCGCGCCGTCCGCTGCGGCCGGTTCGGTCGCGGGGCGGGGAGGCTGCGGCGGGTGGTGGTCGGCGGGTGGCGGGGCGGGTGGCGGTCGGGGCCCAGTACCTGATGCCGGGACTTCAGTACTTGATGACGATCGTCCCGGCGGCGCGGTCGTGCCAGCCGCGGTTGCGGCCGGTGCTGTCGAAGAACGGCGAGAGGTAGACGAGGATCGCGCCGATGTAGCACAGGAACATGCCGACGATCGGGATGACGAACCGCCCGAAGCCCGACCCCAGCCCCGGTACCTGGCCGTCGCGCTCGCGCACCACCCGAAGGCCGAGTGCCATCTTGCCCAGCGTCTGGCCGAGGAAGGCGATCATCAGCCACTCGTAGAGCAGCGCGAAGCCGGAGAAGATCGCCATGGTGCCGAAGACCAGGCCGAACCCGCCGGCCGGGCTCACGCCGTCTTCCGCGGTGCCGTGCATTCCCAGCGCCCCGGCCAGCCCGGCGAACATGGCGATCACCATGACCAGCGACACCACGATGCTGTCCAGCAGCCGGGCCGCCAGTCTGCGGCCCATCGTGGCCACCTGGACCGTCCCGAGGAAGGGCAGCTCCACCATGCCGTTGAACGCCCCCGGACCGCCCGGACCCATCGGCATGCCGCCGGGCGGGTAAGGGTAGCCAGGGTTGGGCGCGTAGTTCTGCTGCTGCGGGTAGCCGTAAGGCTGCTGCTGCGGCGCCTGCGGGTAGCCGTACTGCTGCGGCGGCTGAGGCTGCTGCGGATTCCCGTACGGGTCCTGGGGGCCGGGAGGGTAGCTCACGGGCGGTCCTCTTCGATGTGCGTGACGCTGCGCGGCGGTGCGCGGATGTCTGACGAGCCGGACCCGTCAGGAAATCCAGGATCCGCAAGCGCCCCCGCACCCCCCCTGGCCCAGCCCCACCATCGTCCTGGCAGCACATGTGCGCTGTCCAGACAAGACGTCGATACGATTCCGTTCCCGCGCCTTTTTGTGATGGTTCGCGGCGATTCACCGCGCCGCCGAGGTGGGCTGATTCGTTCCGCGAGCACGCCATCGGCGAGGATAGGAGCCATGACCGCCCAGATTCTCGACGGCAAGGCCACGGCCGCCGCGATCAAGTCAGAACTCACCCTGCGGGTCGAGGCCCTCAAGGCCCGCGGCGTCACCCCGGGCCTCGGAACCGTCCTGGTCGGCGACGACCCCGGCAGCCACATCTACGTCGCCGGCAAGCACCGCGACTGTGCGAAGGTCGGCATCGCCTCCATTCAGCGCGAACTGCCCGCCGACACCACGCAGGAACAGGTCGAGGCGGTCGTCCGCGAACTCAACGACGACCCGGCCTGCACCGGCTACATCGTCCAGCTCCCGCTGCCCCGGGGCATCGACGTCCACCGGGTCCTGGAACTCATGGACCCCGACAAGGACGCCGACGGCCTGCACCCGATGAGCCTCGGCCGCCTGGTCCTCGGCCAGACCGGCCCCCTGCCGTGCACCCCGAACGGCATCGTCGAACTCCTGCGCCGTCACGACGTCCCGATCAACGGCGCCAACGTCGCCGTCGTCGGCCGCGGTATCACCGTCGGCCGCTCCATCGGCCTGCTGCTGACCCGCCGTTCGGAGAACGCCACCGTGACCCTGTGCCACACCGGCACCCGCGACCTCGGCGCCGTGCTGCGCCAGGCCGACATCGTGGTCGCTGCCGCGGGCGTCCCGCATCTCGTCAAGCCGGAGGATGTCAAGCCCGGCGCCGCTGTGCTCGACGTGGGCGTCAGCCGGGACGCCGAGGGCCGCATCCTCGGTGACATCCACCCCGGGGTCGCCGAGGTGGCCGGCTGGCTGTCGCCCAACCCGGGCGGTGTCGGGCCGATGACCCGCGCCCTGCTGCTGCAGAACGTCGTCGAGGCGGCCGAACGCCAGGCCGGCATCGCCCATGCCGCCTGAGGACGCCGAGGAGGAACGCCGCGTGGCCCAGGTGACCACTGACACCGCACGCCCCCAGGGCGGCGGCCGTGCCGCCCCCGCCGACCTGCCCGCCCCCGCCCGCCAGTGGCCGCTGCTGACGGTGGCCGCCGGTGTGGTGGCCGGGCTCGGCCTGACCGCGGCCGGTGTCTTCCGCGCCGGTCTGATACTGGTCGGCGCGGCCCTGCTCCTGGGTGCCGTCCTGCGGTGGCTGCTGCCCGCCGTCGGCATGCTCGCGGTGCGCAGTCGCTTCACCGACATCATCACGTACTCGGTGCCGGGCTTCATGATCGTCGTACTGACGCTGATGGCCCAGCCCGATCCCGTGCTCCACCTGCCGTTCCTCGACCACATCATGCGGTTCGCGGTACGGCGCTGAGGGGTTGAACGCCTGAGGCGTTGAGGGTGCGGTCTGCCGGGGCCGCCGTGGTGTGGGTTCAGGTGCCCCGGGTGATGTGAGGGTGCGGCGCGGTCGGGGTGGCCCCGGCCGCGCCGCCTGTTGCGATCACGGGGTCGGTTGCCCGGGGCGGTCGGGCGGTGCCGGAGGATCGCGGGGGGCTGTCGGGGGCGCGGGTGGGCGCGTGGGGTGCGGGGTGGGGAGCGCTCCGGCCGGGTGCGGGGAGCGCGTTCGTGGGGTGCGGGGCGTTGGTGGTGCGGGGGCGGAGGCGTTCGCGGGGGGTGCGGAACCGTGGGGGCAGGTGTGCCGGTCCGGCCGCCGTCGGGGCGGGTGCGTTCGCGGGGTGGTGTCTGCGGGGGCGGGCGGTTGTGCGGGGCGCAGGGCGGGAGGCGTTCGTGGGGTGAGGAGTTCGTGGCCTCCGGGGGCGGGAGGGGCGGCGGTTCGATCATCTGTCCGAGGTGGGTTCACGACATCTTCTGGGTGTGGGGCCGTGGTGTGTGGCCTGTCCACGGGGGTGGCGGGTCCGGTTACCTCCGCGTTCGTGGTGGCTTGATCGCTTCGTGCTGTGGGGCTTCGGGAGGGAGTCGCCGACCGGGGATATGTCGCTTGGGGTAGTCATGCGGCGACAGACAAGCACCGGGTGCGCCCGGACCTACTCCCTGGGGGAGTCATGCGGCTCAAGTCACGGGACCGGCACAGGACTTGGCGGACGGTGTGGATGCTGCTGCCGGTACTGGCCGGGCCCGCCTACCGCGACGGGATACCGGTGGTGCCGCTGACGAACCCGGTGCTGGCCGCCCGGCGTAGCCGGCACCGCAGGGCCGTGCTTGCCGCGCTGGTGACGACCGCTGTGCTCGGCGGCGGATTCGCCGGGCTCCTCCAGCCGCAGACCCCGAGCCCGCCGGTGGGCCGTCGGCAGGTCCGGCACCGCGGAACGAGTGGGGCGCACCACACCCCCTACGGGCATGCCGGACACCAGCCGTCCGATAGCCTGGCCCGGGTTCTCTCGGCATCGAGAGATTGACGTCGCGGGAGCCGCACCACGGGCCGAACAGAGCCGCGGACGCCCACCGTTCCGCTGACGGGGGCTTCCCTCCCGTCGATTTCAGCGCAGGAGATCTCCATGACCCGCACTCCCGTCAACGTCACCATCACCGGTGCGGCCGGCCAGATCGGCTACGCACTGCTGTTCCGCATCGCCTCCGGTCACCTGCTCGGAGCCGACGTCCCGGTGAAGCTCCGCCTCCTGGAGATCGCCCCGGCCCTCAAGGCCGCCGAGGGCACCGCGATGGAACTCGACGACTGTGCCTTCCCGCTCCTGCGCGGCATCGACATCACCGACGACCCGAACGTGGCCTTCGACGGTGCCAACGTCGCCCTTCTCGTCGGCGCCCGCCCCCGCACCAAGGGCATGGAGCGCGGCGACCTGCTCCAGGCCAACGGCGGCATCTTCATTCCGCAGGGCAAGGCCATCAACGACCACGCCGCCGACGACATCAAGGTCCTGGTCGTCGGTAACCCGGCCAACACCAACGCCCTGATCGCCCAGTCCGCCGCCCCGGACGTGCCGGCTGGGCGCTTCACCGCGATGACCCGCCTCGACCACAACCGGGCCATCTCGCAGCTGGCCCGCAAGACCGGTGTCGCCGTCGACGAGATCTCCCGGCTGACCATCTGGGGCAACCACTCCGCCACCCAGTACCCCGACATCTTCAACGCCCGCATCGGCGGCCGCAGCGCCGCCGAGGTCGTCAACGACGAGAAGTGGCTGGCCGAGGACTTCATCCCCACCGTCGCCAAGCGCGGTGCCGCCATCATCGAGGCCCGTGGCGCCTCCTCCGCCGCCTCCGCCGCCAACGCCGCGATCGACCACGTGCACACCTGGGTCAACGGCACCGCCGAGGGCGACTGGACGTCGATGGGCATCGCCTCCGACGGCTCGTACGGCGTCCCCGAAGGGATCATCTCCTCCTTCCCGGTCACCACCAAGGACGGCGCCTACGAGATCGTCCAGGGCCTGGAGATCAACGACTTCTCCCGCACCCGCATTGATGCTTCTGTCAAGGAGCTGGAGGAAGAGCGCGACGCGGTGCGCGAGCTCGGCCTCATCTGATTCTCCCGGCGCCTCGCCGGCACCGGGGACCAGGACTCGAAGGTAGTCCCCTCCCGCCGACGGATGCCGTGCGTTATCCACAGATGCGGCCCGTGGTCCGATGGTCATACGATCTCGGTCACGGGCCGCGCCCGTTTCCAGGGCGCCGGCCCGCCTCCGGCCCGCCTCTCCTTCGCACCGTCCCCGTACACCACCGCCACGCCGGGTGGCCCCGTCCAGGAGTCACGCAACTCGCCCATGGACGGCGGGGGTTGACGAAACGGCACGGCCGTCCCGCCGGGACTCGGGGAAGTGTCACCGGGCGCTCGGACGGCGAATGTCAGTGGGCGCTGCGATGCTGGATGAAGGAAGCCAGTCGATCGCGATCAGCCGGAGGCCCGAGAGCCATGCTCACCACCAGGTACACCAACGGGACACCGAACTGGGCCGATCTCGGCACCACGGACGTCGAGGCGGCGAGTGCCTTCTACGGCACGCTCTTCGGCTGGGCCTTCCAGTCGGCGGGGCCGGACGCGGGCGGCTACGGGATGTTCACCCTCGGCGAGCAGGTCGTCGCGGCGGTCGGCCCGGTCTCGGAGGAGGGTGCAGCGCCTACCTGGACGGTGTACTTCCACGCCGACGACGCCGACGCCACCACGAAGGCGGTCGAACAGGCGGGCGGCATAGTGCGGTTCGGGCCGATGGACGTGTTCACCGCGGGCCGCATGGCCGGGTACACCGATCCGACCGGTGCCCGGTTCGCCGTCTGGCAACCCGGTGAGCGCCGCGGGCTCGACGCGGTCACCGACGTCAACACGCTGTGCTGGACCGAGCTGAACACCCACGACCCGGACCGCGCCAAGGAGTTCTACCGCTCCGTCTTCGACTGGCGGATCGAGGACATGAGCATGGAGGGCATGGTCTACGGCGTGGCCGGACCGTCCGGCGGCGCGATGGAGGACGCCCACAGCGGAATCATGGGCATCAACGACCAGATGCGGGAGCTGGGCCTGACCTCCACCGAGTGGGGCGTCTACTTCGAGGTGGCCGACTGCGACGCCGTCGTCGCCCTCGCCGAGGCCAAGGGCGGCCGCGTCATCATCCCGCCGATGTCCATGGAGGGCGTCGGCCGCATGGCCCTGCTCACCGACCCCGCCGGCGCCCGTTTCTCCGTGATGACCAGCGAATCCGGTACCCAGGAGGCCACCGCCTGACGCCCATACCGCGCCGCACCGGCGGGTGACGCCACCGCCCGACGCTCCCGTCGCACAGGCCCGCGACCCGCACCGCTCAGCCCTCACGGCGGCCCGGCAGGGCGGGACGTTCCGCGTCACCCGGGCTCACCGCTCGGGCCGCGCCGCCACGGGCTGCCGCCTCGGGCTCGCCACCGGAGCCCGCCTCGCCACCGGAGCCCGCACCGCCATCCGCCCCCGTACCGGAACCGCCCGCCCCCGGAACCGGTTCCGCCCCGCCCTCGCCGAAGCGGGCCAGCGCCAGTGTCCCCGCGACGGCCAGCGCGTATCCGGCCACCGCGAGGCCGCCGAGGCCCTCCCGGGTGCGGTCGCCCAGGGCCAGCACGCCCACCGCGGCGGGGGCGATCGTCTCGCCGATGACCATGGCGCCGGTCGTCACGGTCACCGAACCACGCTGTAACGCGGTCGTCAGCAGCAGGAACGCCGTGCCGCCGCCCAGCAGCACGGCGTAGGTGGCCGGGTTTGACGCCAGGCCCGAGGGCGTCAGCCGCGGGATGAGCCGTACCGCCACCGTCACCACGCCGAAGCCCAGGCCCGCGCCCAGCCCCAGCGCCGCGGAACGGAACCGCGGCGGCAGCCGGCCCGCGGGCCGGGCCAGCGCCAGGAGCAGTGCGGCGAACGCCGGCGAGCCCCAGCGCAGCGCCGGCGTGCCGGTTCCTGGTCCCTCGGTGCCGGACGCCAGCGCCAGCAGCCCCAGGCCCAGGCAGACCACGCCCACCGCCATCCAGCCGGCCCGTCCCAGCCGGGCCTTCAGCACCCAGGAGGCGACCACGGCGGTTACCGCGAGACTGGCCGCCAGGGCCGCCCCGACCAGGTAGATCGGCACGGAGCGCAGGGCCACCAGTTCCAGGACGAAGCCCGTGCCGTCCAGCGTGAGGCCCAGGATGTACCAGCCCTGCCGCACGGCTCGCGCCACCATGCGCGGATCCACCCCGGTGTCGGCCTGCCCGGCCGCGGCCCGCCGTGCCGCCACCGCCTGGAAGACCGACGCCGTACCGAAACAGAGCGACGCACCCAGGGCGCACAGGAGACCGGTCAGCATCCCAGGACTCTACGGCGACCCCGCTGGCGCCTGGCCCCACCTCGGCCCTTCGCGTGGCGGGGGCCAGGCCGTACCGTAGCGGGGACGTCGGTCGTCAGACCCGGGACGGCAGGTCCGGGCGGCCCAGCAGCGGACCCGGGAGCGCGGACCACATGGCGGCACCACTGTTGCGGGTATCGGCCCTGCGGGACCGGTACGCGGCCTCCGATCCCGGTCTGCTGCGGCTCATGGCGGGGCTGCGTACGGTGGCCTCCATCGTGCTGACCCTGGCGGTGCTGGCCGGGTCCGGGGCGCCCGCGACGTTGCTGGTGGCCGGGGCGATGGGTGCCATGGTGGCCACGTTCGCGGTGACCGACGCCCGCCGCGACCGGCAGGCCGTCACCCTCGCGGTCGGACTGCCCGTCTGCCTGGCGGCGGTTTCGCTGGGCGCGCTGCTCAACTCGTACGTGGTGGCCGGCGACGCGTTCTTCATGCTGTTGATCTTCACCGCCGTGTACGTGCGACGGTTCGGCGCCCGTGGCACCGCGTGGGGGCAGATGGGCTTCCAGTTCTACTTCGTGTCCCTGTTCGTGCACGCGCGTCCCGCCATACTGCCGTCCCTGTTCGGCGCGCTGACCGCCGCGTTCTGCTGTGCGGCGGTCAGCCGTCTGCTGTTGGTGCCCGCCACGCCCGAGCGCACCCTGGAACGGTTGCGACGCGCCTTCCGTGCCCGGCTGGCCGCGGTCGTCACCACTGTCATGAACCTGCTCGGGGAGGGCGCGGAGGGGGAGGGGCTGGAGCGGACCGTCGCCGACCTGCGGCGTGACACCGCGCGCCTGCACGAGACGGCGCTGATGATCCAGAGCCGCCTGGAGGACGGCACCCGGGACGCCACCGAGGCCGCCCTGCTGCAACGCCGCGTCGCCGACGCGGAGATCGCCGCCGAACGCCTCGGGCTGCTGATGATCAAGGCCCGCGACCAGGTCAACGCCACGACGCTGACGCTGCACCTGCCGCCGCTGCCCGGGGCGCCCGGGCCGGTGCGCGGGGAGCGCCGGGACGACGATGCCGTCACCGCCCGTCTGCTGCGCGACCTGGCCGGACTGCGGGCGCTCATCACCCGGTTCGGTCCCGACAGCCGCGGCACAGCGCTCAACGTCATTCGCAACCGCCTGCTCGGATACCGCGACGAGGAGAACCTGCCGCGCGGCCCGCTCGTCGAACAGGACGTCTTCCGTGGCATCGGTGAGGCGGCGCGGGCCGTCCTGGGCCTGCGGCTCCCCTCCGACGGCCCGCAGGACGAGTCCGACGACTCCCCGGAGACCATGCGGTCGAGGGAGGAGCTGGAAGCGGAGAACCTGTCGATCGCGCACGAGGAGCAGAGCGGCGGGGCGAAGGCCGAGGGGGCGCGGGGGCTGGGCCGGCCCTCGACCCGCGCCGCCTTCCAGGTGGCGGTGGGCTCGGGGCTCGCCGTGGCCGGCGGCGAACTGCTGTCCGCCCAGCGCTGGTACTGGGCGGTCCTGACCTGCTGGGTGGTCTTCCTCAACACCTCCTCCACCGGCGAGATCCTCGTCAAGGGCTACCGCAGGCTGCTGGGCACGGTGCTCGGGGTGGTCGCCGGTGCGGCACTCGCCGGACTCGTCGGCCACCACGTCTGGACCGCGCTCGCCCTGGTGCTGTTGTGCATCTTCGGCATGTTCTTCACCGCGCCGCTGTCCTACGCCCTGATGTCGTTCTTCGTCACCGCGATGCTGGGGTTGCTGTACTCGCTGCTCAACACCTACAGCCTCGCCGTGCTCGTGCTGCGGATCGAGGAGACCGCGCTCGGTGCCGCCTGCGGGGTGATCGCCGCGCTGCTGGTGCTGCCGGTGCGCACCGACGATCGCACCGACCAGCAACTGGTGACCGTGCTGCGGCGGTTGCGGGAGGTCAGCACCGCGGCCGTCGAACAGCTCAGCGGCGGTCCGGCCCTCGACCTGCTCGACCTGGCGCGCAGCCTCGACACCGCCCTCGACGACTTCCGCGGCTCCACCGACCCGCTCACGCACCCCATCACGCCGCTGCGCGTTCGCCGCCGCACCGCCCGCTACCTGGTCGGCATGCTGGAGACCTGCGCCTACCAGACCCGCAGCCTGGCCGCGACGGCCGAACTCATCCCGCACAGCAGCCGGATCGCCGCCGACCCCCGCCTCGCCCTCGCCGGCCGCCGCATCCATGACAACCTCGGCGTGCTCATCGACCGCCTCACCGACGAGAACGCCACCGGCAGTGTCGCGGCCGGCGCCAGCGTCGCCGCCATACTGGAGGGCCCTCAGCCCGGCACCCCGCGCCCCGGATCCGTCACCTTCCGCGTCCTGCGCCACATCCAGCGGCTCGACGAATGCGTCGTCGGCCTCGCCCGCCCCCTCGACGTCCCCGTCGACACCGGCCGCAGCCCGTCCGCCCCCGCCTCCGCAACGGCCGGCGGCGTCGCCCTGCCCGGCACCGCCTGAGCCGGAGCGGCAGGCCCGCGGGGTCTTCGTGACGTATGCCTGTGGTGACTTTTCGTGACGTACAGGTGCGGCCGTTCGCCGTCACCATGGTGAACGAAAACGCCCGCGCCGAGCGCAGCACACTCGTGGGTGTGCCGCGCCCGGCGCGGGAAACCGCCCGGGGGAGCCGTCAGGCGCCGAGTTCCTCACGCAGCTGCGTGAGACCCCAGTCCAGGTCCTCGCGGGAGATGGTCAACGGCGGGGCCAGCCGGATCGTGGAGCCGTGGGTGTCCTTCACCAGCAGGCCGCGCGCCATCAGGGCCTCGGAGATCTCCCGGCCGGTGCCGCGCTCCGGGTTGATGTCCACGCCCGCCCACAGGCCGCGTCCGCGCACCGCGTCCACCGCGCCGCTGCCCACCAGGGCGTTCAGTTCCGCGTGCAGATGCTCGCCCAGCTCCGTGGCACGCCGCTGGAACTCGCCGGTGCGCAGCATCGCCAGCACCTCCAGCGCCACCGCGCAGGCAAGCGGGTTGCCGCCGAACGTGGAGCCGTGCTCGCCCGGCCGGAAGACGCCCAGTACCGCACGCGAGGAAACCACCGCGGACACCGGCACCACGCCGCCGCCCAGCGCCTTGCCCAGCACGTACATGTCCGGCACGACGCCCTCGTGCTCGCACGCGAAGGTGCGGCCCGTGCGGCCCAGGCCCGACTGGATCTCGTCGGCGATGAACAGCACCTGCCGCTCCGCCGTGATGCGGCGCACCTCCGCCAGGTAGCCGGCCGGCGGCACCAGCACGCCCGCCTCGCCCTGGATCGGCTCCATCAGCACCGCGACGGTGTTCTCGTCCACGGCGGCCTCCAGCGCCGCGACGTCACCGTAGGGCACGACCTCGAAACCCGGCGTGTAGGGGCCGAAACCGACTCTCGCCTCGGGGTCGGTGGAAAAGCTGATGATCGTCGTGGTGCGGCCGTGGAAGTTGCCGTCCGCCACCACGATCTTCGCCCGGCCCTCCGGGACGCCCTTGACCTCGTAGCCCCACTTACGGGCCGTCTTCACCGCGGTCTCGACCGCCTCGGCACCGGTGTTCATCGGCAGCACGGCCTCCATGCCGCACAGCTCCGTCACCTGGGTGCAGAAGTCCGCGAAACGGTCGTGGTGGAACGCGCGGGACGTCAGCGTCACCCGATCGAGCTGCGCCTTGGCGGCGTTGATCAGTCGCTCGTTGTGGTGACCGAAGTTGAGCGCCGAGTAGCCGGCGAGCATGTCCAGGTAACGGCGGCCCTCCACGTCCGTCATCCACGCGCCCTCGGCGGTGGCGACCACCACCGGCAGCGGGTGGTAGTTGTGCGCGCTGTGCTCGTCGGCCTGGCGGATCAGGTCGCTGGACAGGGCCTGCGTCGTCACCTTCGGACTCCGTTTCCTCGTAACCGGGGCAGGGACCGCGCCGGACGGTGACGCCGCCGGCACATGTACCGATTTCTACCGTCCGGCCGACGCGCCGGGGAAGGAGAGAGGATTCCGGTTTCCCGATAGGGCGTTGCGGAATCCCGATGCCTGAGACGCCCGCGACCGGGCGGGCCCCTGCCTCTAGAGTGAACCGGTGAGCCGTGACTGGCGCGCTGGGATGGGATCGACCATCGGGGAGCGGCTCACGTGATGCAGTGCCGTGCGCCTGGGCCGACCGAAGCAGTGGCAACCGTACGCGCCCTCCGGAGGACCCCGTGGCCCACGAGCCCACCCCGCAGACCACCGCCTACCGCAGCTCCCTCGACGTCATCCGTGAGGTCGAGCCGCGTGTCGCCGACGCCATCGCCGCCGAGGTCCGCGACCAGCGGGCCTCCCTGAAGCTGATCGCCAGCGAGAACTACGCCTCGCCTGCCGTGCTGCTGTCCATGGGCAACTGGTTCAGCGACAAGTACGCCGAGGGCACCATCGGCCGCCGCTTCTACGCCGGCTGCCGCAACGTCGACACCGTCGAGGCCCTCGCCGCCGAGCACGCCCGTGAACTGTTCGGCGCGCGGCACGCCTACGTGCAGCCGCACTCCGGTATCGACGCCAACCTCGTCGCCTTCTGGGCGGTGCTCTCCCAGCGCGTCGAGAGCCCGGCGCTCCAGCGCGCCGGTGTGCGGCAGGTCAACGAACTGACCGACGGCGACTGGGGTGTGCTGCGCCGCGAACTGGGTGACCAGCGCATGCTCGGCATGTCCCTGGACGCCGGCGGCCACCTGACGCACGGTTTCCGGCCCAACATCTCCGGCAAGATGTTCGACCAGCGTTCCTACGGCACCGACCCGGAGACCGGGCTGCTGGACTACGGCGCGCTGCGGGCCACCGCCCGCGAGTTCCGGCCGCTGATCATCGTGGCCGGTTACTCCGCCTACCCGCGCCGGGTCAACTTCCGCCTGATGCGCGAGATCGCCGACGAGGTCGGCGCCACGCTCATGGTCGACATGGCGCACTTCGCCGGGCTGGTCGCCGGCAAGGTCCTCACCGGCGACTTCGACCCGGTCCCGCACGCGCAGATCGTCACCACCACCACCCACAAGTCTCTGCGCGGCCCGCGCGGCGGCATGGTGCTGTGCGACGACTCGCTGGCCGAGCACGTGGACCGCGGCTGCCCGATGGTCCTGGGCGGTCCACTGCCGCACGTGATGGCCGCCAAGGCCGTCGCCCTCGCCGAGGCCCGCCGTCCGGCGTTCCAGGATTACGCGCGGGCCGTCGTGGACAACGCCCGGGCGCTCGCCGAGGGCCTGATGCGCCGCGGCGCCCGCCTGGTCACCGGCGGCACCGACAATCACATCGTCCTCCTGGACGTGTCCGGCTACGGCCTGACCGGACGGCAGGCGGAGGCCGCACTGCTGGAGAGCGGCATCGTCACCAACCGCAACTCCATCCCCAACGACCCCAACGGCGCCTGGTACACCTCCGGCATCCGCCTGGGCACCCCGGCGCTCACCACTCGGGGCCTGGGCACCGCCGAGATGGACGAGATCGCCGCCCTGGTCGACACCGTGCTGTCGGCCACCACGGCGTCCACCACCGCCAAGGGCACCCCGTCCAAGGCCGGGCACGTGCTCGACGCGGCGCTCGCCGCCGGGACCGCGGCACGTGCGGAGGAACTCGTCGCCGGCTTCCCGCTCTACCCGGGCATCGACCTGGCCTGACCGGCCGGCCCGACCGCCGGAGGGCACCCGCTGCCTGCCGGATGGCGAAGCGGACCTGAGACAATGCCCGCATGGCCTCCGACCGTCCACGGGTGCTCTCCGGCATCCAGCCCACCGCGGGATCGTTCCACCTGGGCAACTACCTCGGTGCCGTCCGCAACTGGGTCGCCCTCCAGGAGACGCACGACGCGTTCTACACGGTCGTCGACCTGCACGCCATCACCGTGCCGCAGGATCCCGCGCAGTTGCGCGCCAACACCCGGCTCGCCGCCGCCCAGCTGCTGGCCGCCGGGCTCGACCCGCGGCGGTGCACGCTGTTCGTGCAGAGCCACGTGCCCGAACACACGCAGCTGGCCTGGGTGATGAACTGCCTCACCGGCTTCGGTGAGGCGTCCCGCATGACGCAGTTCAAGGACAAGTCCAGCCGGCAGGGCCCCGACCGCACCACCGTCGGCCTGTTCACCTACCCGGTCCTGCAGGTCGCCGACATCCTGCTCTACCAGGCGGACGCCGTACCCGTCGGCGAGGACCAGCGCCAGCACATCGAGCTCACCCGCGACCTTGCCGAGCGCTTCAACGGCCGTTACGACAAGGGTGCCGCGCCCACGTTCACGCTGCCAGAACCGTACATCGCCGAGCAGACGGCGAAGATCTACGACCTCCAGGATCCAGCGGTCAAGATGAGCAAGTCCGCCTCCTCGGCCAAGGGCCTGGTCAACCTGCTGGACGACCCGAAGGTGTCGGCGAAGAAGTTCCGGAGCGCCGTCACCGACACCGGCACCGAAGTGCGCTTCGACCCGCGGGACAAGCCGGGCGTCAGCAACCTGCTGACCGTCCTGGCCACCCTCACCGGCGTCCCCGTCCCGGAATGGGAGACGCGCTACGAGGGGAAGCTGTACGGTGCGCTGAAGACCGACCTGGCGGACGCGTTCGTCGAGTGGGTCACCCCGTTCCGCGAGCGGGCGCTGGGCTACCTCGACGAACCCGCGACGCTCGACGCGGTGCTGGCGGACGGTGCCGCGAAGGCGCGCACCGTGGCGGCGGAGACACTGGCCACCGTCTACGAACGGGTGGGCTTCGTCCCCGCCGGGCACTGAGCCGCCCGCGCCAGGTCGACGAGCGCGGCACCTCCGGTCGGGACGTGGGGACGTGTCCCGTACCGCCTTCGACGTGCGTATACGGCGGCCTCGAAAGGGGGCATTCCGTGGATAACAGGATGATCGGTGTGGTGCTGACCGTGCCGGAGCCGCACGGCAGCCTGCTCCAGCGGCGCCGGGAGGGCTACGGGGATCCGGAGGCGTACGCCATCCCCAGCCACGTCACGCTGCTGCCCCCCACCGAGGTCGACGCGGCCGTGCTGCCGGACTTCTCCCGCCATCTGGCAGCTGTGGCCGGCGCGCAGAGCCCGTTCCGCGTGCGGCTGTGCGGCACGGACACCTTCCGTCCCCTGACGCCAGTGGTCTACGCGGTCCTGGCGGAGGGCGCCGCCGCCTGCGACGCCCTGCAGGCACGAGTGCGGTCCGGGCCGGTGCTCCGGCCGCTGGGCTTCCCCTATCACCCGCACGTCACGATCGCGCACGGCGTCGCCCCCGAAGGGCTCGACCGTGCCCAGCGTGAACTGGCCGGTTTCGCCGCCGCCTGGACCGTGAACGCCTTCGCGCTGTACGAGCAGGATCCCGGGGGCGCGTGGCACACCCTGCGGGTCTTCGCCTTCGGCCGGTCGCCCCGCTCCGCCGCCGTGCCGCACCAGCAGGGCGCTCGCTCCGGCGCCGACACCGGAGGCCGGCGGATCTGACCCCGGGGGAACGGCCGGCGTCGGGCGGTGGTGCGTTTCGCCGTGAATGCGGACGTATACCACGCCCGATGTGCCCGCGCACCCGGCACGTATACGGCACGACAGGAGGAGAACCCTCCGTCGGGTGAACGATGTCGGCCGGTCAGGTGTCCGGACGGTCAGGTGTTCCCGGATCGTCCCCGGGTAGGCGGCTCCTCATGGAATGGTCGAAGCGGCTTCCGGTGATCGGGCCGTGGATCGCGCGGGCGATGCGCACCCACGGCTGGCGGGCCTTCGAACACGCGCAGCGGGTCAACTGGGAGCGGCTGGCGGCCGCCGTGACGTTCGCCAGCTTCGTCGCGATGTTCCCCCTCATCGCACTGGGCGCCTCGGTGGCGTCCGCCGTCCTGGACCGCGGTCAGCTCGGACGCGGTCGTTCACCATCTCGACCAGCAGCTGCCGGGGCTCGCCGGCCAGGTGGACATCGCCGGACTGGCCTCCCGGGCCACCGCGGTGGGCGTCATCGCCGCCGTCCTGCTGCTGCTGTCCGGCGTCGGCTGGATCGCCCAGCTGCGCGGCTGCCTGCGGGCCGTGTGGGACCTGGAGGCGGACGACGGCAGCGCCGTGCGCCGCAAGCTGCTGGACGTGGGCGTGCTCGCCGGACTCGGCGGGGTGGGACTCGCCTCCCTGGCCTGCTCGGCCTTCGCCACCAGTGCGGCCGGCTGGGCCGTCGACCGGCTCGGCCTGAGCCACTCCGGCCCGGGCGGCGTCCTGCTCACCGCGGCCGGCACGGCGACGGCCGTCGTGGTCGACTTCGCGCTGCTGGTCTACGTCCTGACCCTGCTGCCCGGGGTGCGGCCCGAGCGCCGGACGGTGGTGCAGGCGGGACTGATCGGGGCGGTCGGCTTCGAACTGCTCAAGGCCCTCATGTCGGGGTACCTGCAAGGAGTGGCCGCCAAGAGCATGTACGGCGCCTTCGGGACGCCGGTGGCGCTGCTGCTGTGGATCAACCTGATGGCCAAGCTGCTGATGTTCTGCGCCTCCTGGACGGCGACGGGCGACGGCCCCGTGGAGCCGCCGCCCGTTCCTTCCGCCGAACCCGGTACCGCCGCGGGGCCCGCGATCAGTCCCGCGGGCGCCGGCGGGGTCCGGGCGGGATCGGCCACCGCCGCCGTACCAGCAGTGACACGCCGGCGAGTACGGCCAGCGTCCCGGCCGTGATGCCGGCCGCCGTCCACATGCCGCTGCCGGACGAGGAGGAGACCGACGCCGTGTTCGTCTTCGGGTGCTTGGCCGCTGTCCCGCCCGGCCGGGACGACGGGAAGCCGCCGGCGGGCCGGACGCTCTTCGGCGGCACCAGCGTGCCGACCGATGTCACCTTGCCGTTGGCCTTGAAACCCCAGTTCAGCAGGGACGCGGCCTCTTTGTAGACCATGTCGCTGCCCGCCTCGGGGTGCATGACCGTCACCAGCAGCTTGACACCGTCACGGTCGGCGACACCCGTGTAGGTGTTGCCGGCGTTGGTCGTATAACCGTTCTTGACGCCGGCGATCCCGGGGAACGGCTTCATGCCGGTGGCCAGGTCACCGGACAGCAGGCGGTCGGTGTTCTGGATGGCGAACGTGTCGCGCTGCTTGGAGTCCTTCTTGTACTTGCCGGGGAACGAGGCGCTCACCGTCGAGCAGTACTCGCGGAAGTCCGCGTTCTGCAGGCCCGCACGGGCGAACAGCGACAGGTCGTAGGCGGAGGAGACCTGGCCGGGCATGTCGTAGCCGTCCGGCGTGACGACGTGGGTGTCGTCGGCCTGGAGGTCCTTGGCCTTGGCCTGCATCTCAGTGACGGTGTCCTTCACGCCGCCGTTCATGGCCGCAAGCACGTGCACCGCGTCGTTGCCGGACCGCAGGAACACCCCGCGCCACAGGTCCTGCACGGTGTACGGCATGTGCTCCTGGATGCCGACCAGGCTGCTGCCCTCGCCCATCCCCATCAGGTCCGACGGCTGGACCACGTGCACCTGGTTCTTGGAGAACTTCCCGATGACGGTGTCGGCGAACAGCATCTTCAAGGTGCTGGCCGGCGGAAGCTGCCAGTGCGCGTTGTGCGAGGCGAGCACGTCGCCGGTCTCGGCGTTGGAGATGATCCAGGAACGCGCCGTGGTCTTCGGCAGCCCGGGTACGCCCGGCGCCATCGAGACCTGCGTGCCGGGGACACCGAGCCGCGTGCCGCCGACCGTCGACATCTCGTCAGGTGGCGCGGGCGCACCCCCTTCCGCGTACGCGGAAGGCGACGCCGACAGCACGGCGGCCGCCGCCACACCGGCGGCGCAGAGAGTCAGAGCGGAGCGGCCTGTTGCGGCCTGACGAATCCTGGGCACCCCACGAACGTACAGGCCCGCCCCGGAGCCGGAGACAGCCGCCCACTGGACCGCGGGGGTGAACACGAACACGTTCGGCGCAGGGGACCCCGGCGCCGCGGCCGCCGTCGCGAGCGGACGGTACGCAGCGGGGCGAACCTGCGTCTACCAGCGGTAACCATCTGATAGCAGGAGGCATTCGCCTTATCGATCACGCAGACCGCTCGGGAAATCGTGCACCCTACGTCACGAAAACCGGTCCTCCCGCGACACAGAAACCGTCTCCATACGTCACGAAAAGGCCCGAGCGCCCTCGTGCCGTCGCTCTCCGGCCACGCGTGCGGAGCGGGGACGCCCCCGCCGGACGGCCGCCACGGCACGGCGCACATACTGGACGCATGAAGCTCAGCCGCCGCGTGTCCTGGTTCTTCGTCGCCTTCGGGGCGTGGAGCTGGATGATCTGGATCACGTTCGTGAAAAATCTCGTCGCCGACGCCAGTGGCCTCGCGTTCCACCACGGTTCGCCCACCGCGTACTTCTACGTGCACCTGCTGCTGGCGATCGTCTCCTTCGCCCTCGGCACCGTCATAGGACTCATCGGCGTCAAGAGCCTGCGGACCCTGCGCTCCGCCGCGTAAGGGCCACCCTGCCGCTCCACCGGTCGGCGGCGGGAACGGCACGGCCCCCGTCCTCACCGGGAGGACAGGGGCCGTGCCGCACGCTCGGGGCGGATCAGATGCGGCGGGTCACCAGGGCCCGCTTGACCTCCTGGATCGCCTTCGTGACCTCGATGCCACGCGGGCAGGCGTCCGTGCAGTTGAACGTGGTGCGGCAACGCCACACGCCGTCACGGTCGTTGAGGATCTCCAGCCGCTGCTCGCCGCCCTCGTCGCGCGAGTCGAAGATGAAGCGGTGGGCGTTGACGATCGCCGCCGGGCCGAAGTACTGCCCGTCGTTCCAGAACACCGGGCAGGACGAGGTGCACGCAGCGCACAGGATGCACTTGGTGGTGTCGTCGAACCGCGCGCGCTCCTCCGCCGACTGCAGGCGCTCACGGGTCGGCTCGTTGCCCTTGGTGACCAGGAACGGCATGACGTCCCGGTACGCCTGGAAGAACGGGTCCATGTCGACCACGAGGTCCTTCAGGACCGTCAGACCCTTGATCGGCTCGACCGTGATCGGCTTCTCGGGGTTGATGTCCTTCAGCAGCGTCTTGCAGGCCAGGCGGTTGCGCCCGTTGATCCGCATGGCGTCCGAACCGCAGATGCCGTGGGCGCACGAGCGGCGGAACGTCAGAGTGCCGTCCAGCTCCCACTTGATCTTGTGCAGGGCGTCCAGGACCCGCTCCTTGGGGTCCATCTGCATCTCGTAGTCGACCCAGACGGACTCCTCGGAGACCTCCGGGTTGAAACGCCGGACCCGGAGCGTGACCGTGATCAGGTGCGACTCGCCGCTCTCGGCCGCGTCCAGCGCGGCCGAGTGATTGCTCTCCACAGTTGCGGTGCTCATCAGTACTTACGCTCCATCGGCTGGTAGCGGGTCTGCACGACCGGCTTGTAGTCGAGCCGGATCGACTCGGTGCCGTCGTCGCCGACCTCGCGGTACGCCATGGTGTGGCGCATGAAGTTGACGTCGTCGCGAGTGGGGAAGTCCTCGCGGTAGTGACCGCCGCGCGACTCCTTGCGGGCCAGCGCGGAGACCGCCAGCACCTCGGCCAGGTCGAGCAGGTTGCCCAGCTCCACGGCCTCCAGCACGTCGGTGTTGTACCGCTTGCCCTTGTCCTGGACGCTGATGCGCTTGTACCGCTCCTTCAGCTCGGCGATGTCGGACACCGCCTGCTTGAGGGTCTGCTCGGTACGGAAGACCATGGCGTTGGCGTCCATGGTCTCCTGCAGCGCCTTGCGGATGTCGCTGACCCGCTGGTCGCCGTCGGCGCTCCGCATCCGCTCGACCAGCTCGACGACCAGGGAGTCCGGGTTCTCCGGCAGCTCCACGAAGTCGTGGGTCGCCGCGTACTCGGCGGCGGCGATGCCGGAACGGCGGCCGAAGACGTTGATGTCCAGCAGCGAGTTGGTGCCCAGGCGGTTCGCACCGTGCACGGAGACGCACGCCACCTCGCCGGCCGCGTACAGACCCGGTACGACCGTCGTGTTGTCGGCCAGCACCTCACCCTGCACGTTGGTCGGGATGCCACCCATCGCGTAGTGCGCGGTCGGCTGGATCGGCACCGGGTCGGTGTAGGGCTCGATGCCCAGGTAGGTGCGCGCGAACTCGGTGATGTCCGGCAGCTTGGCGTCCAGCTGCTCCGGCGGCAGGTGTGTGAGGTCCAGGTAGACGTGGTCGCCCTCGGGACCGCAGCCGCGGCCCTCACGGATCTCGGTGTAGATCGCGCGCGAGACCACGTCACGGGAGGCGAGGTCCTTCATGACGGGCGCGTAGCGCTCCATGAAGCGCTCGCCGTCCTTGTTGCGCAGGATGCCGCCCTCACCGCGGGCACCTTCGGTGAGCAGGATGCCCATCCGCCAGATGCCGGTCGGGTGGAACTGGAAGAACTCCATGTCCTCCAGCGGCAGCCCGCGCCGCCACGCGGCGGCCTGACCGTCGCCGGTGAGCGTGTGCGCGTTGGACGTCACCTTGTAGAACTTGCCGTTGCCGCCCGAGGCGAAGATCACGGCCTTCGCCTGGAAGACGTGGAGCTCGCCGGTCGCCAGCTCGTAGGCCACGACGCCCGCGGTGCGCTTGACGCCGTCCACCTCGGTGAGCAGCAGGTCGAGCACGTAGAACTCGTTGTAGAACTCCACGCCCTCCTTGACGCAGTTCTGGAACAGCGTCTGGAGGATCATGTGACCGGTGCGGTCCGCCGCGTAGCAGGAGCGGCGCACGGCCGCCTCACCGTGGTTGCGGGTGTGACCGCCGAAGCGGCGCTGGTCGATGCGGCCCTCGGGCGTCCGGTTGAACGGGAGGCCCATCTTCTCCAGGTCCAGGACCGCGTCGATGGCCTCCTTCGCCAGGATCTCGGCGGCGTCCTGGTCGACCAGGTAGTCGCCGCCCTTGATCGTGTCGAAGGTGTGCCACTCCCAGTTGTCCTCCTCGACGTTGGCCAGGGCGGCGGCCATGCCGCCCTGCGCCGCGCCGGTGTGGGAGCGGGTCGGGTACAGCTTGGTCAGCACGGCGGTGCGGCTGCGCTTCGTCGCCTCGATGGCGGCGCGCATGCCGGCGCCGCCCGCGCCGACGATGACGGTGTCGTACTTGTGGATCTGCATGGTTCGCGTCAGCCCCGGATCTACTGGATGTTCGGGTCGAAGGTGAAGATCACCAGCGTGCCGAGGAGCACGGTGAACGCCGTGGCGGTGTAGAGCAGCACCTTCAGCCAGCTGCGGGTGCTGTCCTGCTCGGCGTAGTCATTGATGACCGTCCGCAGACCGTTGGCTCCGTGCAGCATGGCCAGCCACAGCATCGCCAGGTCCCACAGCTGCCAGAACGGGTTGGCCCAGCGGCCTGCCACGAAGGCGAAGCCGACCTTGCTCACGCCGCCGTCCAGCACCAGCTGGATCAGCAGGTGGCCCAGGACCAGCACCACCAGGACGACGCCGGACAGCCGCATGAACAGCCAGGCGAACATCTCGAAATTGGTGCGCGTGGCCCGCGGCGTGCGCGCGGTCCTGGCCCGCGGCGGCTCGATCACCGGCGCCGGGTTCTCCGGGCTGTAGGGGGTCACCGCGGTGACCTTGACGGTCTCGGCGGGGTTCTGGGTCTCGGCGGACATCGTCAGCTCCCGAACAGCTCGTGCAGGGAGTGCTGCAGCACGGGGTAGAACGCCCCGGCCATCAGCACGACCCAGATACCGACAACGGACCACAGCATCTGCCGCTGGTACTTCGGGCCCTTGGACCAGAAGTCGACCGCGATGACCCGCAGGCCGTTCAGGGCGTGGAAGAGGATGGCGGCGACGAGGCCGTACTCCATCAGGTTGACGATGGGGTTCTTGTACGTCGCGACGACCTTGTCGTAGTCCTGCGGTGAGACTCGTACGAGAGCGGTGTCCAGGACGTGCACGAACAGGAAGAAGAAGATGAGGACGCCGGTGACTCGATGAGCCACCCAGGACCACATACCTTCCCGGCCGCGGTACAGCGTTCCAGCCGGCACGGAAAACCCTCCGGTAACGGGATCAGGGACCTGCCGGCTTCATGGTCGGTCGGGCCCGGCCGGGTACGGTCCTCCGGCCCCCGCCATCGTAGCGACGCCTTTCTGCCGCGCCACGCCGGGTCGGTCAGGTGTGATCGAACTAGCACCGCGCGGCGGAACCCGGAGGGGGGTTGCGTACGTCAGGGGTGGGTTTCCGAGGGGCTCACGGGGTTTTTGTGGCGGTTGGTGGCGTTTTGTGGCGAGGGGGTGGCGTGGGTGAGCGGGAGCGGGCGGGGCGTGTGGGGCGCGGGCGTGGGGTGCGGAGGACGCGGCTGCGCGCCGGCTGTCGCTGGGTACGGGCGCCGTGTGGGTGTCGCCGGCGCGGACCTCAGGTGGCGCGGGGTGCAGGGCGGTGCGGGCGTCAGGTGGCGCGGGGGCGCGCAGTGCGCGGGGTGGCGCCGGCCGCGGAAGACCCGTCGTGCCGGCCCGGGCCGGACTCCGCAGGGGCTGTGCTGAGCCGGGGCGGGGCTCTGCGTCAGGCGACCGGCCGCTGCGGTGTCTGGTCCGGGCCACCGGTGACGGCGATGCGGCGGGCGAGGCGGCTGAGGGCCAGGGAGCGCAGTTCGTCCTCGGAGATGCCCCGTTCCGCCTCCTCACTGTTGCCCAGTCGGGCATGGATCCCGGCCAGGACGTGGTCCACCAGTTCGTCGCGCTGCACACCGACCGTGCTGATCACGAACGCGTGGCCGAAACGTCGCTCGTACTCGGCGTGGGCAGCGCTGAGCGCCGTCTGCGCCGCCTGGCCACCGCCGGGCGGCAGAGGTTCGGCGCTCTCGGCGGCCAGGGCCTCGCCGAGGTCGGCCGGGTCCAGGTCGTAGGCGGCCTCCTGGGCGGCGGCCAGGAGTGCTCCGCGGTCGGGGTAGGGCCGGTGCTCGGTCATCAACCGTGCCCAGCGGCGGCTCCCGCAGCAGTCGAGGAACTCCTCCTCGGCCTCCGCCGCGGGCAGTGCGTTGATCCGGGCCAGTCCGCTCGACGACCCGCCGAGCGCCACGGACCCGGTGCCCCCGCGCATCTGTGGCGGGAGCGGGGCCGGCGTCGTGGTCCGCGGGACGTGCGGAACCGCCGGGAGGTCGCTGGCCAGCTTGTGACTCCTTAGACGAAGTGTGGAGGTACGGGTGGGGACAACGGGCGCGAACCGGCGGACAATCGGGCCCGGCGAATGCGGACGCCCCGGCTAACCGTGGGTGGCGTCACTTCTGCGGGGGATCACGACGTCGGAAGGGACTGTCCTCGCGCGCTCGTTGACAAACGTAGCCGTGAAACGGGCCGGATGTCTGACACATCCGTGAATTTCACTCGTAAGAGACCGGCGGGAGAACCTCCGCCGCGGCTCCACCCAGGACGACCTGACCGTCCGTCCGCGGCTGCGACCGTACACCGGCCCCCCGGCGTCCAGGTGACGCACGCGCGTACTGCGTCCGAACGTGACCACGGACACGCGCCGCCGGGGAGCGAGTCCGAACGGGCACCGGACGCCGCACGTCGGCGGGCATCCGGGCGTGTACGGAGAGGGGACCGGGGCCGCCGCCCATCTGCGGGTCATCGCGGCGTGGCTCCCGGTGCCGACGTGCGTCCGGACGCCTGCCAGGGTGCACAGGCCGCGCCCCGGGAGCCGGCATGGCGAGGACGAAGATGACGGCGCGGCCGGGTGGGTCGACGGCCCGCCCCGGGAGACGGCGGCCGGAGTGGCCTCCCCCCACGGGAGCCCCTCCGGCCGCCGAGCTGCGCCGCGTGCCGTTCCGACGCGCCGCTCACCCCGTTCAGCGCCGCGCTCCGGGAAAACGTCACACCCATCCGGTGCGAACTCTCGGCGCCGGCGGGCCCATCGGGCATGATGAACCCCGTGGCGGGGGCTGACCTTGACTCTGGAGACGCGTGGCTGACGGTTGCCGTCGGCGCCGCCCGGTCCGGCGACGAAACAGCCTTCCGTGCCGTCTACCGCGCGGTACACCCCCGGCTGCTCGGATACGTCCGCACGCTGGTCGGCGAGGACGACGCGGAGGACGTCACGTCCGAGGCGTGGCTGCAAATAGCGCGTGACCTGCAGCAGTTCGCCGGCGACGCGGACCGGTTCCGTGGCTGGACGGCCACCATCGCGCGCAACCGCGCCTACGACCACATCCGCCGCACCGGCCGCCGCCCGGTCGCCGGCGCCGACGAGAGCGTACTGCTCGCCCTGCCCGACAGGGCGGACACCGCCGACCAGGCCCTGGAGGCGATGTCGACCGGGCGGGCCATGCAACTGATCGCCCGGCTGCCGGTGGACCAGGCGGAGGCGGTCGTCCTGCGGGCCGTCGTGGGGCTGGACGCCAAGAGTGCGGCGGACGTCCTGGGCAAACGCCCCGGCGCCGTGCGCACCGCCGCCCACCGTGGCCTGCGGCGCCTGGCGGAACTCCTGACGGACTCCCCGACGGCCGACGGTGTGACGTTCGCGGCCTCGCCGGCGCAGAAGGACATGAGATGAGCGGAAGTCGCCATGAATGGCTGGATGACGAGACCGCCGAGCGCCTGCTGAACGGCGAACCGGCCCGTGCCGGAGACCGGCTGCCGGCCGTCGGCGCCCCTGGTGATGTTCACCCGCTCGCAATGGTGCACGACGCACGCGAAGTTGACGCCGCACGCCGTCGCCGACCGCGGGCCCCGAAGCCCGCCGCAGAACGCGGCGACGGTCCGGCGGACGCCGGGACCCGCTGCGGTGCGGACGGTCACGACCGAGCCGCCGCGTCCGGCCGCTCCGACACCGTCGGCCGTGCCCTCGCGGGACTGCTCGCGGCCCTCTCCGGCAGCGAACCGGCCCGGCACCGGCTCACCGCCGGCCCCTCGGCCCCCTTCCGTCCACCGGCGGCCGGCACTTTCGCGGAGACCGCCGGCATGCCCCCGGCGGGAGGTGTCGACCCCCTGCGCGAGGAACTCGCCGTGACGGCGTTCCGGCACGCAGTCGGGCGCCGGGCGGGGGAGTCCGGCGAGGGGGAACGACGTGTGAACGACCGCGCTGAGGGGGAGCGTGGTGCGGGGGCGTCCACCGTGGGCGGACTCGGTGCGGGCGGGCGTGGCGCGGGCGAAGGGGCGCGGACGGAGGCCGCGGTCACGCCCCATGTCAACCGTGCGAACGACACAGTCACCCGAATCGCGGCACGCAACGATGTGGCGTTGACCCATGCGCCGTCGCTCACCCAACAGTTGTCCGGCAGAACCGGCGCCGCAGCGGCCGGCGCCGACGACGGGGTGCTGCGCATCGAACTCGGCGTCGCGTCCGGCCGGCGCACCCGCCGCAGGGCGCGGTCCGGAGGCGGGCCGACCCGCATGATGGTCGGCTCGGTCGTCACCGCCACCCTGCTGGCGACCGGCGTGGCGGCGGCCGCTGCCGGAGTGCTCCCGTCGTTCCTTCCCGGCGGCGCCTACGCCCCGGCGACCCACGGCCACCACCACGGCCACCACGTCGACCCCGTCCCGCCCCGACTGCCCGAGCCCGCCGGATCCGCCTCCGCGACCCCGACCGGCACCGGCACCGGCACCCCGCACCCGGCCTACCGCCGAGCCGCGCATCTCCTCCCCAGCAACGGCCCCCACCCCTCCGGCGCCGCCCCCACCGCCCCGGCGCAGGCGTCCCCCACGCCGTCGGCCGGCACCGCCCACCTCGTCACCGGCGAACCCCAGAAGCAGATCGAGCACCTGTGCGCGAAGTACGAGGAGTCCGGCGGCCCGCACGCCCCCGGGCGGCTCACCTCGCTGAGCAGCGACTGGCCCAGCGTTGACGCGTTCTGCTCGGGCGTGACCGCCGCCGGTTCGCCGCAGTCCCGTTCGCACGTGGTCCCGTCGGCACCGCCGTCGACACCGACCGCCTCCTCGGCCACGCCGGACGGACCGGCGACCCCGGCGGCCTGCCGCCCCGCGGCACCGGGCACTCCGGACCGGCACGCCGCACACCCGGCGCCCCACCCCGGCTCCCCCCACCACGCCAGGTTGTCGAACCGCCCGACCCCGGGGGTGCCCACCACCGTCCCGCACGCCTGCGCCGCCTCCACCGCACCGGCTTCCCCCGACGGTGGGTCGGCGCCGGATCCGTCCGCGTCCACTCCGGGCGCGGGCACGCAGGGCGCGTCAGTGGCCGGTACGGGGTACGGGGGGCGACGGTGCGGGGTGGCGGGGCGCGGGGGCTCAGGGTAAGCGGGCTGGGAGTGCGGGGGCGGTCGCTGCCCGTCGTGCGCCGGGCGGTCACCACCGTGCCCGGGGGGATCGCCCTGCGGTGCCCGGCCCCTCCCACGCGGCAGGCACCGGGGGCGTCGACGCCAAGGGTGGAGCGGCGGCCGGTGGAAGTGCTCTGACCAGCGGCGTTCCAGGGGGCGTAACAGAATCCGGCCGCCCGGCGCAGTACTAGGCAGACCGACTGGTCATCGGTCCGCGGGCTGGCCGGTTTCCCCCGTTTCCGGTACAAGTCCCGCGCCTGACGCGGGCGGGGCGTCTTTCCCCCCGTCCCGCCCGCGTCGACGGGGGCGCACGCGTGCCCGTTCCCACCCGCCGGCCGAGCGCCGCACACCCCGCCGCCGCACCGCCGCCGCTACAGTCCGTTGCTGACGAAGCATCCGGACGACCGGTGACGCCGCCGGTCAGCAACGCGGGAGGCACCGACCATGGGCCGTGAGTCAGAGTCCGGGCTGCCGATCCAGGCCGTCTACGGACCCGGCGACCTGACCGGCTGGAGCGCTCCGGAGAAACTCGGCGAACCCGGCGCGTACCCCTACACCCGCGGCGTCTATCCGAGCATGTACACCGGTCGGCCCTGGACCATGCGCCAGTACGCCGGTTTCGGCACCGCCACCGAGTCCAACGCCCGCTACAAGCAGCTCATCGCCAACGGCACCACGGGCCTGTCGGTCGCCTTCGACCTGCCGACCCAGATGGGCCACGACTCCGACGCCCCCATCGCCCACGGCGAGGTCGGCAAGGTCGGCGTGGCCATCGACTCACTCGACGACATGCTCGTCCTCTTCGACGGCATCCCGCTCGACCAGGTGTCCACGTCGATGACCATCAACGCCCCCGCAGCCCTGCTGCTCCTGCTCTACCAACTCGCCGCCGAGGAGCAGGGCGTCCCCGCCGACCACCTCACCGGCACCATCCAGAACGACGTGCTCAAGGAGTACATCGCCCGCGGGACCTACATCTTCCCGCCCAAGCCCTCGCTCCGCCTGACCGCCGATATCTTCGCCTACTGCCGTACCGAGATCCCCAAGTGGAACACCATCTCGATCTCCGGCTATCACATGGCCGAGGCCGGGGCCTCGCCCGTGCAGGAGATCGCCTTCACCCTCGCCGACGGCATCGAGTACGTGCGCACCGCGATCGCCGCCGGCATGGACGTCGACGACTTCGCGCCGCGCCTGTCCTTCTTCTTCGTCTCCCGGACCACCATCCTCGAAGAGGTCGCCAAGTTCCGTGCCGCGCGCCGGATCTGGGCCCGCGTGATGCGCGAGGAGTTCGGTGCCCGCGACCCCAAGTCGCACACGCTGCGCTTCCACACCCAGACCGCCGGTGTGCAACTGACCGCCCAGCAGCCGGAGGTCAACCTGGTGCGCGTCGCCGTCCAGGGCCTCGCCGCCGTACTCGGCGGCACCCAGTCGCTGCACACCAACTCCTTCGACGAGGCGATCGCCCTCCCCACCGACAAGTCGGCCCGCCTCGCCCTGCGTACCCAGCAGGTCCTCGCCCACGAGACCGATGTGACCGCCACCGTCGACCCCTTCGCCGGCTCCTACGTCGTCGAAAAGATGACCGACGAGGTCGAGGCCGCCGTACTCGACCTGATGCGCACGGTCGAGGACCACGGCGGTGCCGTCAACGCCATCGAGCACGGCTTTCAGAAGAACGAGATCGAACGCAACGCCTACCGCATCGCCCAGGAGACCGACGCCGGCGAACGTGTTGTCGTCGGCGTCAACCGCTTCCGGCTCGACGAGGAGGAGCCCTACGAACCCCTTCGCGTCGACCCCGCGATCGAGTTCCGGCAGACGGAACGCCTCGCCCAACTCCGTGCCTGCCGCGACCAGCCCGCGGTGGACGCCGCCCTCGCCGGACTGAAGGCCGCCGCTGAGGGCACCGACAACGTCCTCCACCCGATGAAGGCCGCCCTCAAGGCCCGCGCCACCATCGGCGAGGTCTGTGCCACCCTCCGTGAGGTCTGGGGCGCGTACGTGCCGACCGACACGTTCTGAGGCGGCGACCCAGCGCGACGGGGGCGGCCGCGCGGTGTGGGGTGGCGGGGCCGGGGGTGGCGGGTCGGGAGCGATGCCTGGCCGCGCGGAGCCGTAACGGACGTCGTGCGGGGGAGGGGGAGGCTGTGGTCCCGGCGGCCGTGGTCGCCCCGAGGTCCTGCCCCTGCCGGCCGTGCCCCCGACACCCCCACCGCCCCCGCCGCCCCCGCCCCGGCGCCGCCATCGGGACCCGGCCCCGCCTCCCCTCCGGCCCCGCCCTACCCCCGCACCCGCTCCAGGTACGCCGTCACCTCCTCCGCCTTCCTCGCCGCGCAACCCACGTGGCCGTCGGGGCGTATCAGGTACAGGCCCGGGCCGTAGGTCTGCCGTATCTCGTCGCCGTCGAGCCGCAGGACCCGGACCCAGGGCGGGGCGGCGGCCGGGGGTTCGGCGTTCCCGATCGCCAGCAGGGTGAAATGCGGTCCACGGAAGGCGTCGAACAGGGTCACCTTGACCCCGTCGTCGGTCACCGCCGCGGCCTGCGGTGCGCGGACGCCGGCCTGCGGGCCTTCCTTCGGTACCGGCTCCCGGTGCTCGGCCGCGAGGGGGCCGCCGCGGTAGGAGATGCCCAACTGCTGGGTTTCGCGGCCGCGGCGGACCCTCGCGTCACGTCCTTGTTCCTCCGTGGTCCGCAGCAGGCGGGTGCTGATGCCCAGGACGTCGGCGGCGACGGGCAGGCGTTCCTCCTCATAGGTGTCCAGGAGGGTGTCCGGGGCGCCGTGACGGAGGACCTGGCCGAGCTTCCAGCCGAGGTTGTAGGCGTCCTGGATGCTGGTGTTGAGGCCCTGGCCGCCGGTCGGCGGGTGGATGTGGGCGGCGTCGCCTGCCAGGAAGACCCGGCCGGCGCGGTACCCGTCGGCCAGCGCCGCCCGGGGCCGGTAGACGGACGTCCAGCCGACCGAGACGACCTGTTCCGCCGTGAGGTGGCTGCGGCGGACGATCGCCCCCCGCACGGCGTCCTCAGTGGCCTCCAGGCTCTGCGCGGCGCCGTCCTCCTCCGCGAAGCTCGCGACGGCCTGGAAGGTGTCAGTGCCGGGCAACGGGCAGATCGCCAGCGTCCCCTCCGCGGCCTTGGGCCACACGTGCCAGTGGTCGCGGTCCATTCCTTCCAGCCGGATGTCGGCCACCAGCGATCCCCCCGGCGACAGCGTCTCCCCGGTCATGCCGATGCCGACCGCCCGGCGAACCGTGCTGCGGCCGCCGTCCGCACCCACGAGGAATCGCGCGCGGACGTGCCGCACCGAGCCGTCCGCGCCGGTGAGTTCGGCGGTGACCCCGGAATCGTCCTGCCCCAGCGAGGTGAGGCGGGACCCGAACTCGACCGAGCCGCCCAGCCCGGCCAGGCGCGCGGCGAGGATCTCCTGCGTGCGCCACTGCGGGAGCATCAGCGGTTCGCTGTAGGGTTCGGCGGCCGTGGCGGGAGAGCGCTCGACCATGTCCCACGTGCCGGTGCGCTCCCCGTTCTCCCAGACGGCCATGACGGGATAGGGGCAGCCGTCGGCCCGCATGGTCTCCAGGACGCCGAGGTCGTCGAAGACCTCCTGGCTGCGCGGCTGGATCCCCTTGCCGCGCGCACCGGGGAAGAGGACGTCCGCCGCCTCGACGATCCGGGCCCGAACGCCCCGCCGGGCAAGGTCACAGGCCAGCGTGAGTCCGGCCGGTCCCGCTCCCACGACCAGGACCTCGGTGTCCCGCGCGGAGTCCGCCTCCGACGACCACCCCGCCCCGCCGCCCGGCGTGCCGGCCTCCGCGACCGCCTCCACCCCGTTCGGGCCCGTACCCACGACCGCGCCCGCCTCGTCCAACGTTCCGGGCTCCGACGCCCCCGCCTCCCCGACCACCGTGTCCCCCGCCGCGACCGCGCCCGCGACCGCCCCCGCAGCCACCGCGACCGCCCCCGTACCGTCGTCCGGCGTTCCGCGCCCCAGCGCCCCGCCGTCCGGCGCCCCCTTCGCCACCACCCGTCCCTGCCGCCTCGCCCGCTCCTCCTCCGCGTGAGCGTTCATCACGGTGTGTCCCCCTCCGTCAATCCTTAACGTCGTTAAGTTCACTCTCGACAGCATGTGCTTAACGGTGTTAAATTGTCAAGGCCGGTCGGGGACCTGCGAGGATCGAGAGGTGGTGACGCGACTGGATCGGCTGACCGTGGTGGAGGCAGCGCTCAAGCTGCTCAATGAGACCGGGCTGGAGGGGCTGTCCCTCCGGCGCATCGCTACCGAGCTGGACGTCAAGGCACCCGCTCTCTACTGGCACTTCGACAGCAAGCAGGCGCTGCTCGACGAGATGGCCACCCAGATCCTCCGCGGAATGCTGCGCAGCGCGGATCTGGGGGACGACTCGGAGGACGGCCTGCCGGACGGAACCCGGTGGCGGGAGTGGATGACTTCGGCGATGCGGGCTCTGCGCTCGACGCTGCTCTCGTACCGGGACGGAGCGAAGGTGTTCAGCGGCACCACCTTCACCGGCAGTGAGCACGCGGTACCGCTGCAGCGGGCCATGGACCTCCTGGTCGACCAGGGGTTCGCAGTCGGCGACGCGGCCCGGGCGTGGGCCACCGCCTACAGCTACACGATCGGCTTCGTGATCGAGGAGCAGGCGGTGTACCCGATGCCGGGGGAGCGCGACCCTCGCTACGACCTGGCCGAGCGCGCCGAGCGGATGGGGGAGGCCAACCCTTCCGCGGCGGCCTTGGGCGAGGAGATCTTCACCGGCTACGACGAGGGGTTCGAGACCGGACTGTCCATCGTCATGACGGGGATCGCCGTGACGTACCAGCCTGACCGAGCAGAGCACGCCTGATCAGCGGGGTGGCACGCCGCTCCACCACCGTGTGGATCAGCCAGGCCAGCGTCAGCATCAGTACGACGCACAGTGCCAGGACCAGCGGAGCGGGCAGCCGCAGCCCGTGATGCAGGGCCCCGATCACCACCCAGCCCAGATGTTCGTGCACCAGATAGAAGGGATACGTCAGAGCGCCGGCCGTCGTCAGCCAGCGGCCGCCCACACCACCCAGCGGAGTCAGCGTCACCACGGCGACCAGCACGAACGCCAGCGTCACCACGGTGATCACCGCGAGCTGGGAGCGGTGGTGGAAGGTGGCCGTGGCCGCCGGGGCCACCAGCTCCCGCACGGCGTAGTGCTGGCCCAGCAGCCAGCTGATGCCCACCACCGACCAGGCCATGGCGTCGTGCCCGAACCGGTAGATCAGGTACAGGGCCATGCCGCCGACGAAGTAGGGGGCGTACTGCGGCATGACGATCTCGCTCGCCAGCGGGATCTTGCCGCCACCGTCGACCAGCACGGCCGCGGCGGTCCACAGGACGCAGAAGGTCAGCACACGCCCCCGGGTGGCGCCGCGCCACAGCACGCACACGGCGAACAGGAGGTAGAAGCGGGCCTCGGCCCACAGGGTCCAGCAGACCCCCAGCACCCGGTGCGCCCCGACGGGGCTCTGGAGCATCGTCAGGTTGGTCAGCATGTCGCTGAGGGACTTGGCGCCCGGGAAGTCCACGCCCGGCAGCACGGCCACGCCGGCGATCAGCAGCAGGGCGAACCAGTAGGCCGGCATCAGGCGGGACGCCCGGGAGGCTGCGAAGGCGCGCAGGGAACGGCCCCAGCCGCTCATGCAGATGACGAAGCCGCTGATGATGAAGAACAACTGCACGCCGAGGCAGCCGTAGGACAGCGCCCCGGCCATCGACGGGAACAGGTGCTTGGGCGAGGTGCCCCAGGCGTGGGTGATGTCGCCGTCCCGGCCGGCGTAGTGGTAACCGCAGACGGCCAGCGCCGCCACCAGCCGCAGGCCGTCCAGGGCCCGCAGACGCCCGCCGCCCCGGGCAGTCGGGCGGGCGGCCGCCTCCTCGCCGCGGACCGTTGCGGAGCCCGGTGCCGCGGTGCGGCCGGAGGCGGTGGCGCCGCCCGGGCCGCCCGCACCGGCGGGCGGCGTGATGACGGCGGTGGGGGCGAGGTCGGGCAGCGGGAACGCGCTGCCGGCGCCGGCCGGCTCGCCGGTGCTGGCCGGCGCGGTCACCGGGCCGCCGACGAACGGCGGGCAAGCAGGACGCGGCGGACCCGGCGGGCGACACGCCGCGCGGTGCGGGTGCGGGGGATCGCCCCGCCGCCGGGGAGCGCGCCGGGCAGACCGAGCGCGGCCAGCCGCCGCCGCTTGAAGTAGCGGCGGGAGTGGTCGTCGAGGTGCTGGGAGATGTACGCGGCGGCGGCGTCGCGCAGGTGGGGGAGGATCTGCGGCTGCATGCAGAAGCCGAGGGCGGTCAGCAGCTGCCCGAGTTCGGCGGTCGAGGGGCGTGGTGGCACCACGGCCGTGGGGGACAGCGGAGGGAGGATGACGTCGACCACGGTGACCGGAACGCGGTTGCTGTTCTGGAACGGGGTGAGGCGTTCCAGCAGCAGGGTGGTGCCGGTGTGGGCGGCGGGGATGCCGTAGAAGGCGGAGGCGGTGACCAGCGCGGTGGAGAAGCAGCCGGCGACGAGCGCGGGCCGCAGACGCTGGAAGAGGACCTCGGCGAGTTCCGGGGTTTCGTGCACCGTCAGGCGGACCCCGAGAGCGGCGGCCTGCTCCTCCAGCAGCTGGGACCAGCGGGCCGGCGCCGTCGGGTGGGGTTTGAAGACGATGTCGCGGTGGCCGCGGTCCACGGCGCCGCGCAGCATGCTCAGGTGGAGTTCCTCCTCCTCCTGCGGCGTCAGGATGTCCAGGGCGGCGAGGTACTGGCCGAGCAGCAGGGCCGGGCCGTCGTTCTCCCCGGACTCCCCACCGGCAGCGGCGTCCGCCGAAGGGGCGTCGGCGGCAGGCGCGTCGGCCGCCGTCGGCTCCGCGGGGGCGGCGTTCGCGGCGAGGCAGGCGAGGACCGTGGTGAACGCCGGGGTCGGCACGACCTCGGGGCGCACCCCGTGCTCGGACATCAGCAGCGGTGTCAGGCCGGGCACCAGGTCGAGGTGGAGCAGGCGGCGTACGCGGGTGGCGATGAGCAGGTCGACCTTGTTGCGGGTCGGGCCGTAGCTCATCAGGCCGTCGGCGTACAGGTCGATCGGGGCCTCGGGGAAGAGTGCGGCGAGGGCCCGGGCCGGTTCGACCTGGATGGACTCCAGGACCAGTTCCACCGGGGCGTCGCCGAGCCGCCACAGGGCGCGCAGGTGGCGTTCCCACAGCGGGACGTCGTCCGCGCGCGGGGCCCAGCCGCCGGGGTGGAAGGGGTGGATGGCCTCGTTCCAGGACAGCACCTCGTCGAACCGGTCACGCAGCGCGGTGAACCCGGACATGGTGTCCAGGGACGGGGTGGTCTCCGGGATGGCGGCGTTGTTGCTGACGAGCAGCACGCGGCGTTCGTCGGAGGCGAAGCAGTCGCTGTCCAGGGCCGCGGCGAGCGTGGCGGCCCCGTACAGGGTCGAGGCCAGCATGATGCGCACGCGGCCGGTGGCGGGGGTGCTGTTCGTCATCACGCGGCCACCTCGGCCTTGCCGTCGCGGCGGTCGGCCCCGGGTTCCGTCGCGTCCGGGCCCGTCACGCCGGAGGCCGTCGTGACGGGGGTGCCGTCCGCGGCGTCCGCGCGCAGACCACCGCCCCCGTCCGGCGGGGTCGCCGGCGGCTGGGGCTTGCGGCGCAGGGCGGTGCGCAGGCGCAGGCGGCGCAGGCGGGCGGAGCGCTCGGGGTCCATGGCGTCCAGGGCGTCGGTCAGGAGCGCAGCGGGCATCCGGCTGAGCGCACCGGCGGCCAGGACCCGCAGGCGGCGGGCGACGCGGGGTTCGAAGCGGTCGATGTTGGTCAGGTGGTGGGCGATGATCGCGCAGTAGGTGCGCACCGCCTTAGGCATGAACTCCTCCGCCTGCGGGTCCGCGGCGGTGTCGGTCAGCACCTGGTCGAAGGCGCGGATGAAGTCCAGCTGGCGCACGTCGCCGATCTGGGTGAGCGAGGTGGCCACGCCGCGGCGGTAGAAGACACCCAACTGGCCGAGCACGGCGAAGGATTCGGCGTGACGGTGCAGGCGCCAGATCCACGGCCGGTCCTCGGCGGTGCGCAGGCCGTCGGTGAAGTGCAGCAGGCCCTTGTCCAGCAGCCGCCGGTGATAGGCACCGGCCCAGGCGTACGGGTAGTCGACGCAGGTCGTCGTGGTCGCCGGCAGGATGGCCTCGCGCGGGTCGAGCGCCACGCCGCGCACCCCGTGCGGCACGCGGCGCACGACGCGCTCGCGTCCGGTGCACTGGACGTGGTCGACGCGCACGAAGTCGACGTCGAGCCGGTCCAGTTCGCCGGTGAGCGCCTCGAAATGGCCGGGGGCGATCCAGTCGTCGCCGTCGAGGAAGGTGATGTACTCCCCTCGCGCGTCATTCAGCCCGGTATTGCGGGCGGACGCCAGTCCCTGGTTCCGTTCATGACGGATCAGTCGCGAACCGGGAAGTCCACCGGCGACGGCCTGTTCCAGAAGATCCGCTGTGCGGTCCTTCGAACAGTCGTCGACGAGGATGAACTCGAAATCCGGACGGGCGTTCGCCGCAAGGCTGTGCAGCGTATCGGGCGCGAATGTCTGCACGTTGTAGAACGGCACGACGACGGAGAGCTTCACCACCCCCGGAACGGTAGGCGGGACCGGGTCCCCGGGGATGTCTGCCGGTGTACGGCCACATGAACGATCCGTGGCCCGGTCGTGAAGTGCTGAGCCGATGCCCCGATTCCGGGCCGCAGTCGGTCTCGCGTTCACCAACTGTTGTATTGCAGTACGCCCATAGCTCCGATTGGGTTCCTAGCGTCGGAGCCGTGCCTGAAGAATTCTCCGCGCTTTCCGATGCCGGCGGTGGACGACAGTCCGCTTCCGTGCCGCTCGCGCGGTTCGAGTCGTCCGTCCGCGAAATGCCGGAGCGTGACGCCGTAATGCCTGGGGGAATTCCCGGTGACGGCGGAGTGTCCGGCGGGGAAACCCACGGGACGCGCGATGGCGTGCTCGGAGCCCCGTTCCCCCTCGCGCTCCCGGCCGCCGGTGCGTCCGGGCAGTCGCAGGTGCGCACCGTCGCGGTGCTCGCCGACTCCGACACCCGCTGGAAGTGGGGGGCGATGACCGCCCGGCGGATCGCGCCCGGCGCCCGTCTGATGCCGTTCCTCCTGCGCGGACGGGCGACGCCGACCGCCCGTCAGCTCGGCGAGGTCGGCATCGAGGCGGGGGAGACCCCCGAGGTCACCCCCACCGAGTTCCTGGACGCCGTCACGGCACCCGGCGAGGAGCGGCCGCAGGTCGTCGTGCTGGCCTGCGTCGGCGGCACCGTCCGGGCCATGACCCAGGCCCTGCACACCGCGGTCCGCGACGCCGGCGGCGTGCGGCCGGTCGTGGTGACCGGCTACGTCGGCGTGGTCTACGAGAAGCTCGCCGACGGCCTGCTCCTGCGGCACGGCGCCGACATCGTGCTGGCCAACAGCCCGCACGACGCCGACCGTTTCCGCGCGGTGTTCGACGGCGTGGGCGCGGACGCCTCCAGCGTGACCGGTGCAGCGCTGCCGTTCCTCGGCGGCGAGCCCTACCGGGAGCCCGAGGGGCGGCCGTTCACCGTGGTGTTCGCGGTGCAGCCCTCCGTGCCGGACAACCGCCGCGACCGCCTGTACCTGCTGGAGCGCGCGGCCCGGCACGCGGAACGGCACCCGGACCGGCGGGTCGTCGTCAAGCTCCGCAGCCGGCCGGGGGAACACACCACCCACATCGAGGAGTTCCCCTACCAGAAGCTCGCCGCCCGGGTCCCCGGCGCTGAGCGGATCGAGTTCGTCCACGGACACATGGGCGAGGTCCTCGACACCACCGACCTGCTGGTGACGGTCTCCTCCACCGCCGCGCTGGAGTCGATGCACCGCGGCATCCCCACCGCCGTCCTCACCGACCTGGGGATCCGCGAGGCGCTGGGCAACCACCAGTTCCTCGGCTCCGGGGCGCTGGCCTCGTTCGACGAACTCGACGACGGCGCGCTGCCGCTGGCCGACCGGGAGTGGCTGCGCCGGCACGGGGTGATCGCCGAAGGCGACCCGTTCGCGGAGGTCCGCGCCAGGGTCGTCGCGATGGTCGTGCGGGCCGGCGGCGGGCAACTGCCGGTGCCGGTGCCGTTCCTGACCGCCCGCACCGCCCCCGGTTACCTGCCCGGCGTGCTGGCCCGGCAGGGGCTGGCACCCGACGGCCGTCCGACCGCCACGGCGACCGCGCAGCGTTCCGACGCCGGTCCCCGCGCGCTGGCCCGCCGGCTCGCCCGGGACGCGGCCAGAGCTGCCTACCGGCACGGCGTCCAGCGGGTCGCCCCCGCCGTCCGCCGCTGGGGCCAGGTCTGAACATGCCCTCCACCCCGGCGCCCCCGGTCCCCACGGCCTTCGCCGCACCGCCCCCGACCACCGCGGTCCCCCGCACCCGCTCCCCGTTCCACCGCACTGGCCCGTCATGGAAAGCAGGTGACCCGATGACCGCCGTCGTCCTGGCCGTCATCCCCGCGCGAGGAGGCTCCAAGGGGGTGCCCGGAAAGAACCTCGCCGAGGTCGGCGGAGTGTCGCTGGTGGGCCGCTCGGTGCGGGCCTGCGTCACGGCCGGCCGCGTCACACACGCCGTGGTCTCCACCGACGACGAGGCCATCGCCGCCATGGCCCGCGCGGCCGGCGCCGGGGTCGTCACCCGGCCCGCCGCCATCGCCGGCGACACCGCCACCAGCGAGACCGCCGTCCTGCACGCCCTCGACGCCTTCGAGGCAGAACACGGCGTGCTCGTCGACGTGGTGCTGATGGTGCAGTGCACCAGCCCCTTCGTCACCGCCGAGGAGATCGACGAGGTCGCCGGCGCGGTACTGGAGGGCGGCGCCGACAGCGCGCTGACCGCCGCCCCCTTCCACGGCTTCGTCTGGCGCCCGGGCGGCTGCGGCGGCAACGGCGTCAACCACGACAAGAGCGTCCGCCCGCGCCGGCAGGACCGCCCGGAGGAACTGCTGGAGACCGGCACCGCCTACGCGATGCGGGCCGACGGCTTCCGCAAGTCCGGCCACCGCTTCTTCGGCCGCACCGAACTCGTGCGCACCGACCCGGCGCGCGTGCTGGAGATCGACGACCCCGCCGACCTGACCCGCGCCCGCGCGCTGGCCCCCCTGCTCGACGCCTGACGGCACGAGCCGCGCGACCGGAACCCCGGTCCGCGCCAGATCCAACCGCCCGACCCCGTGACACCCGCGGAACCCGAGAGGAACCACCTCGTGACCAGCACCGCCACCCCCCGCCAGCGCCGCCTCGGCGACCGCCTCGTCGGTGACGGCCGGCCCGTCTACGTCACCGGCGAGATCGGCATCAACCACAACGGCGAACTCGAGAACGCCTTCAAGCTCATCGACGCGGCCGTCGCCGCCGGCTGCGACGCGGTGAAGTTCCAGAAGCGCACCCCCGAGATCTGCACCCCGCGCGACCAGTGGGAGATCGAGCGGGACACCCCCTGGGGCCGCATGACCTACATCGACTACCGCCACCGCGTGGAGTTCGACGAGAACGACTACGCCGCGATCGACGAGTACTGCAAGAAGCACGGCATCGCCTGGTTCGCCTCCCCGTGGGACGTGCCGAGCGTCGAGTTCCTGGAGAAGTTCGACCTGCCGGCCCACAAGGTCGCCTCCGCCTGCCTGACCGACGACGACCTGCTGCGCGCCATGCGCGGCACCGGCCGCACCGTCATCCTGTCCACCGGCATGTCCACCCCGCGCCAGATCCGGCACGCGGTCGAGGTCCTGGGCAGCGACAACATCCTGCTGTGCCACGCCACCTCGACCTACCCGGCGAAGCACGAGGAGCTCAACCTGCGCATGATCAACACCCTGCGCACCGAGTACCCGAACGTGCCGGTCGGCTACTCCGGCCACGAGGTCGGCCTGCAGACCACGCTGGCCGCGGTCGCCCTCGGCGCCGTCTTCGTCGAGCGCCACATCACCCTCGACCGCGCGATGTGGGGCTCCGACCAGGCCGCCTCCGTCGAGAGCCAGGGCCTGGAGCGCCTGGTGCGCGACATCCGGGTCATCGAGGACGCCCTGGGCGACGGCGTCAAGCAGGTCTACGAGGGCGAGCTGGGCCCGATGAAGAAGCTGCGCCGTGTCGCCGGCGTCGTCGCCGAGGCCGAGGCCCGCGAGGCCGGCCGCGAGCCGATCTCGGCATGACCGCCGAGGCGTCCGGCCGGTCGGCCCTCGCGCTGGTCGAGTCCCCCGTCCAGCTGCTGAACGTGCTGGAGTGGGCACACGCGCGCGGTGGCGACCCGGCGGGGTACACCGTGGCCGTGCTGCCGCCGCGTGATCCGGGCGGTCGCGGACAGCTGCGCCGGATGGCCGGCATGGCCCGCGACGAGGGCCTGGCGCTGCGCTGGTGCGAACCGCGCGGCGCCACCGCCGGACTGCCACGCACCGTCGTGGAACTCATGCCCGCCCTCGCGCGGGCCGAGTGCCTGGTGATCGGCGACCCGTTCTCCCGTCTGGTGCAGGCGCTGCTGCCGCTGAGCCGGGCCAGGGAGACCGTGGTCGTCGACGACGGCACCGCCACGATGGAGTTCGCGTCGCTGCTGGCCGAGAACCGTGCCCTGGTGCGCTGGCACCGGGCCGGCCGCGGCCGCGGACCGGTCGACCTGGCGTTCGCGCCGGTCGCCCGGTACGCCCGGCGGCGCCTGGCCGGACGCCCCGAGCATCCGGTGGAACTGTTCACCGCACTGCCGGTGACCGCTCCGCCGGGCACCACGCTGCGGGTCAACCAGCTGGCGTGGACCCGGGAGCGCTTCGGCCCGCCCGCGGTCCGCGACAGCGCCGACCTCATCGGCACCTCGCTGGTGGAGACCGGCGTGGTGGACGGCGAGCGCTACCTGGCGGCGGTCGCCGCCATCGCCCGCCGCGACAACGTCACGCGCTACTTCGCCCACCGCCGGGAGAGCAGCGAGAAGCTGCGTGAACTGGTGGCGCGCACCGGCATGGAGATCGTCCGCCCCGACCTGCCGCTGGAACTGATCGCCCGGCGCGGCCCGGTGGGCTCCCGGCTGCTCAGTTTCCCCTCGACCGTGGTCCACACGCTGCCCGCGGTCCTGGCGGGCAGCGGTGTGACGATCTCCCTGTGCGACGTGGACCCCTCCTGGCTGACCGGCAGCGCCTCACCGCGCGCGCACGGGTTCCTGACCTCGGTCAACCAGGCCGCCCGCAGCCGCCACGGCCTGTCCTCGCTGCGGGCCGTGTCCGACGCCGGTCCGGCCCTGACCCCCTGACGCCCGCCCGGCGGCCCCGGTACTCCCGGAGCCGCCGGGCGTTCCGATCCCCCGACCCCCTCGACAAGACCCAGGCGGTGCCACCGTGACCGTGACGCTCGACCCCGTCGGCCCTTCGGAGCCGCTGACGCCCGACCAGGTGCAGGAAGTGGCCGCACGGTACGGGCTGACGCCCTCCGTGCGCCGGCCCTCCCTGCTGGAGTACACCGGGCAGGTCTGGTCACGCCGCCACTTCACCACCGCCTACGCCCGCGCCCGGCTGACCTCGATGTACGCCGGCGCCCGGCTCGGCCAGATCTGGCACGTGCTCACGCCGCTGCTCAACGTCTTCGTCTACTGGCTGATCTTCGGCTACCTGCTGCGCCGCACCGACGGCACCGGCGACAACTACATCGCGTTCCTGACGGTCGGCGTCTTCACGTTCACCTACACGCGTGAGTCGATCTCCACCGGCACCTGGTCGATCTCCAACCGGCTGGAGCTGATCCGGGCGGTGCACTTCCCCCGGGCGTGCCTGCCGATCTCCGCGGTGCTCATCCAGCTCCAGCAACTGCTGCTGTCGATGGGCGTGGTCGTCACCATCGTGCTGGCCACCGGCGAGCCGTTCGGGGCCAAGTGGGCGCTGATGGTGCCGGCGCTGTTCCTGCAGACCGTTTTCAACCTCGGCTGCGCGATGCTGATGGCCCGGGTCGGTGCCCGCAACCACGACATCGGCGAGCTGGTGCCGTTCCTGCTGCGCACCTGGATGTACCTGTGCGGCGTCTTCTACAGCATCTCGAAGGTCGCCGGCCACGCCCCCCAGCCGTTCCGCTTCCTGCTGGAGTCCAACCCGGGCGCCGTCTACATCGAACTGGCCCGGCACTCCCTGCTCCAGGGCTTCTCGCACACCACCCCGCACATCTGGGCCATGGCCGTGCTGTGGGCCGGCGCGGCGCTGCTCGGCGGATTCGTGGTGCTGTGGCGTGCGGAGGACACCTACGGGCGTGGCTGATATTCGCCTGCGGTGACCGGGCTCTCCCGGTCCGGTCACCGCTCTGACGCGGCAGGGTCACCACGGTGATGCTGTGTTCGACGGGTCACGCCAGGTCACCGGATGTCCGGAAATCATCGCTGTCGCTGGCTGGAACGTACGGTGGAAGAGTGGACAAATCGCCCTCGTTGTGGGCCATCCGGGCCCATTCTCGCGCGCACCGGCATTCGGTGGTCCACGATGAAAGGGATAGGGTGGGGCTCAGGTCTAAAAGGGTGTAGATACCCGGGCCGGGGGCGAGTATGCGCCGCGGAGGTGCTTTTCTTCGCCACTGTCCGGATGTCGCGCCGACGACATACCGGGAGTGGTCATGAGTTCAACGCTGTCGGGGGTGGACGTCCTGCCGGCGTCCGGCGCTCTGTCCGACGAGCTGTTCGCCGAGCTCGTCCACTTCCGTCGTGACCTCCACATGCACCCGGAACTCTCCCGCCAGGAGTTCCGCACCACCGCGGCCGTCAAGGCCCGGCTGGAGGCGGCCGGACTGCGGCCGCGCGAGCTGCCCACCGGCACCGGACTGGTCTGCGACATCGGCCCCGAGGGCGGCGGCCCGCGCCTGGCGCTGCGCGCCGACATCGACGCCCTGCCGATCCCGGACGTCAAGACCGTCCCCTACCGCTCCACCCACGAGGGCCGCGCCCACGCCTGCGGCCACGACATGCACACCGCCGTGGTGCTCGGCGCCGGCATCGTGCTCGCCGGCCTGGCCCGCGAAGGACGGCTGCCCCGGCCGGTGCGGCTGATCTTCCAGCCCGCCGAGGAGGTCATGCCCGGCGGCGCCCTCGACCTGATCAAGGCCCAGGTGCTCGACGGCGTCGACCGCATCCTCGCCCTGCACTGCGACCCGCGCGTCGAGGTCGGCCGCATCGGCCTGCGCACCGGCGCGATCACCTCCGCCTGCGACCGTCTGGTGCTCTCCCTCGACGGTGCCGGCGGTCACACCGCCCGCCCGCACCTGACCACCGACCTGGTCACCGCGGTCGCCCGGATGGCCACCGAACTCCCCTCCGTGCTGGCCCGTCGCATCGACCCGCGCTCCGGCCTGTCCGTGGTGTGGGGCCGCATCCAGTCCGGCCACGCCGCCAACGTCATCCCCCAGCACGCCGAACTCGAGGGCACCGTGCGCTGCCTGGAGCTCCAGGCGTGGCGCGAGGCCCCCGACCTCATCCACGAGGTCATCGACCAGGTCGCCGCCATGTACCGCGCCAAGTGGGAGCTGACCTACCACCGCGGGGTGCCGCCGGTGGTCAACGAGGCCGACTCCGTCAAGCTGCTGCGCGAGGCGATGACCGCCCGCCGCGGCGCCCACACCGTCGAGAACACCGAACAGAGCCTGGGCGGCGAGGACTTCTCCTGGTACCTCGAACACGTCCCCGGTGCCCTGGCCCGCCTCGGCGTCCGCCCGGTCGGCGACCCCACCGTCCGTGACCTGCACCGCGGCGACTTCGACGCCGACGAAGAGGCGATCCGCGTCGGCGTCGACCTCTTCACCGGCGCGGCCCTGCTGGGCTGAACGGAACGGGGACCGACGGCTGCCGCGAACAGGTGAACGCCATCACCACCGCCGCGCGGAAGCCGTCGCCGTCCGGCCCCGGCGCGGGTTGTCAACCGCCCGCTGAGCAGGGCGGAGTGGCCGAATGCTAGGATCCGTCCACCGTGCGGTTTCTGTGCTTGTGCGGTGAAGCTCCCGGTGGCCCGCTCCGTGCCGGGCCCCTCCCGCAGCGCCGCGGGACGGTGGCCGTCGCCGGGGCGCAGGCGTCCCGGGGCCGGTGCGGACGCCCGGCGGCGCCGGCGCAGCGCCCGACAGCACGGACCGACGAGCACCAGCCGGAGGACCCATGGCCGCCGAGCCCAGCCCTGACTCCGCCACGCCCGCGGACGCCGGCATCCCCGGCGCCATCCCGCAGCCCCCCTCCGGCGAACCGGCCCCCGAGGCCGGCCCCGCCCCCGAGCCCGCCGGCCCGGCCGCCGGGGACGTTCCGGAACGGGCCGCCGCCGGGCGCCCGACCGGGCCGCGCGGTCCCGTGCCGCCGGACGTCACGGTGGTCGTCATCGTGCACAACGACGCCGAACGCCTGCCGCGCGCGGTCGAGTCGGTGCGGCGCCAGACGCTGCGGGAACTGGAGATCGTCATCAGCGACGACCACTCCACCGACCGCACCCCCGCGGTCGCCCGCGCCCTGGCCGCCGCCGACGACCGGATCCGCTACCACCGCCTGCCGCGCAACAGCGGCGGCTGCGGCACGCCGCGCAACGCGGCCGTCGAACTGTCCAGCGCGCCGTTCCTGATGTTCCTCGACAGCGACGACGAACTCCCCCCGGACGCCTGCGCCGCACTGCTCGACGTGCTCCAGGAGGACGACGACGCCGACTTCGCCATGGGCGCGGTCGAACGCGTCACCCCTGGCGGCGTCACCGGCACCTGGCGGCCGCACCTGGTGGACCACGCCCGCACCGTGCGCGGCCTGCGCTCCGAACCCGGCCTGCTGCACAACCCGCTGGCCACCGACAAGATGTACCGCCGCGCCTTCCTCGACCGGCACGGCCTGCGGTTCCCACCCGGACTGCGCCACGCCGACCAGTTGTTCGCCACCCGCGCCTACGCCCGCGCCCGCGCCATCGCGATCCTGTCCACGCCCGTCTACCGCTGGCACGTCGCCCGCCCGGCCCCCGCCCCCCGGGCCGCGCGCGACACCCCGCCCGCCCGGGCCACCGCGACGACCGCCGACGCAACACCGGCCGCGACACCCGGCGAGGCACCCGCTCCTGCGCCTGTCGGCGTCCTCGACGTCGTCCGCGACCGGATCGCCGTGCACCGGCTGACCGGGGAGGCCCTCGACGAGGCCGGGCTCGGCGAACTGCGCGCGGAGAACGACTACGCCCTGCTCACCCGGGACATCGCCCCCTGGGTCGCCGAACTGCCTCACCGGGGTGAGGAGTTCACCCGGGCGTTCGCCATGGCGGTGAACGACTGCCTGGAGACCGTGCGGCCCGCGGCCCGGGAGCGGGCCCCGCGCGACCTGCGTGTCACCCTCGCCCTGCTGCGCGCCGGCCGGTACGCCGAGGCGGCCGCCGCCGCCCGCTGCCTGGGCCTGCCCGTCGCCCCCCGCGAGACCGTGCGCGCCGAGGACGGCACCGAGTACTGGGGCGCCGTCCTGCCCGCCGACCCGCACGCCGCCGCCGAACTCGCCACCGCCGAACTCGCCCTGGACACCCGCCCGCTGGCCGGCGCACTGCTGCGGCACGAGGTCGTCGCGCTCACCCCGAACCCGGCCTCCCGCATCGCCCTGCGGATCCGCACCTACGACCCGGGCCGCCGCCTGGCCACCGGCCCGGTGCTCGCCGCCGTCCTGCTCGACCCGGCCGACCGCGAGCACCGCACCGAGTTCCGGCTCGACCAGGTGCGCCCCGGCGTGCTGGAGGGCGAGGCCGAACTCGACCTGACCGCGGCCCCGCTGCCCGCCGGCGGTTTCACCGGCCTCCGCACGGTGCGCGTGGTCGTCGGACGCGGCAACGTCACCACCCCGGCCGGCCCGCTGCTCGCACCGGTCGGGATGCCCCGGATGTCCAAGGCCGTCGGCTACCACCGCGGCCTGACCCCGCACCTGGTCACCGTCGCCGCCGAGACCCCGGCCGGCCTGCTGACGGTCGGCTGGGCCCGCACCGGACTGCTCGCCGCCGCCCGCCGCCGGCTGCCCGACCGCCCGGGCACCACCGCCCTGGCCGCCCTGCGCCGCGCCGCCCGCCGCCCCGGCCGCCCGGACTGAGCGCCCGGCCGGCGGCGCCGGGGCCGCGGCTCCGGTCCGCCGCACGGCGTTCACCCCGCCGGTGCCCGCCGTGACCCGGACCGCCGCACACCAGCCGGCACCGGCCGGGCTGTGACCGTTCCGGAACCCTCCGTTTGCCCCGCGCGGGTGGACAGGCGCGGTCAGGAGACGATCCCATAACGGGTTCGCTCTCGCCCCTTTACCAGAATTCTACGCGCGTTAAGCTGCCGCAGAACCAGCGCCGGACGGGGCGCTTAGAGATGGATGAAGGGGTACCCCTCGTGCGCCGGGTAACCACGCTCGCAGCCGCCGGCATCGCCACCGCGGCCCTCGCTCTCGCCGCCACCGCGTGCGGCGCGAGCTCCACGCAGTCCAGCAGCCCCTCGGGCGGCAAGTCCAGCGGAACCTCCGGGGTCAAGGTCGGCATGGCCTACGACGTCGGCGGCCGCGGCGACCACTCGTTCAACGACTCCGCCGCGCGCGGCATGGACAAGGCCGTCAAGGACCTGAGCCTGCCGACCCCCAAGGAGCTGACCGCCAAGACCTCCGACGGTGAGCCGGACCGCGAGGCGTACCTGACCAACCTGGCGCAGAACGGCTACAACCCGGTCGTCGCCGTGGGCTTCGCCTACGCGCAGGCCGTGCAGGTCGTCTCCGCCAAGTTCCCGAAGACCACGTTCGGCATCGTCGACTCCGAGGTCAAGGGCTCCAACGTCGACAGCATGCAGTTCGCCACCCCGGAGAGCTCCTACCTCGCCGGTGTCGCCGCGGCGCTCAAGTCGAAGACCGGCAAGATCGGCTTCATCGGCGGCGTCAACATCGCGCTGATCCAGGGCTTCCAGGCCGGCTTCCAGCAGGGCGTCAAGGACACCAAGCCCGGCGACAAGGTCACCGTGCAGTACCTGAGCACCGGCACCGACCTGTCCGGCTTCTCCAGCCCCGACAAGGGCGCGGCCGCCGCCTCCGGCATGCTCGCGCACGGCATCGACGTCATCTACGCCGCCGCCGGCTCCTCCGGCACCGGCTCGATCCAGACGGTCGCCGGCACCAAGAACGCCTGGGCCATCGGCGTCGACTCCGACCAGTACCAGGACCCGCAGCTGGCGAAGTACAAGTCGCACATCCTGACCTCCGCGGTCAAGAACGTCGACGTCGCCGTCTACAACCTGGTCAAGTCCGTCCAGGACGGCAAGCCGCTGAGCGGCACCAACAACTACGACCTGCAGAACAACGGCGTGGGCCTGGCCACCAGCGGCGGCTACATCGCCGACATCCAGGCGCAGCTGGACGCGGCGAAGAAGAAGATCGGCGACGGCACGATCAAGGTCAAGTCGACCCCGTGATCCTTTGATCCACACGGTCGAACGCGCGGGGCCCGCCGGGGGAGTCCACACTCCTTCCCCGCCGGGCCCCTGTGCCTGACCGCGCATGAACGAGGAGAGTGCGCCATCAACGCCGGTAGCCCGCCCCCAGCCGCCCAGCCCAGTCAGCCGCCCGCCGTTCAACTGACCGGCATCACCAAGCGGTTCCCCGGAGTCGTCGCCAACCACGACATCGACATCACGGTCCGCCGCGGCATCGTCCACGCCCTCGTCGGCGAGAACGGTGCCGGCAAGTCGACCCTGATGAAGATCCTCTACGGCATGCAGAAGCCGGACGAGGGCACCATCGCCGTCGACGGCGAGCAGGTCACGTTCAACAACCCGGGCGAGGCCATCGCCCGCGGCATCGGCATGGTGCACCAGCACTTCATGCTCGCCGACAACCTCACCGTGCTGGAGAACGTGGTGCTCGGCAGCGAGAAGCTGCACGGCATCGGCTCCCGCGCCCGGGCGAGGATCAAGGAGATCTCCGAGGCGTACGGCCTCGGGGTGCGCCCCGACGTCCTCGTGGAGGAACTCGGCGTCGCCGACCGGCAGCGCGTGGAGATCCTCAAGGTCCTCTACCGCGGCGCCCGCACCCTCATCCTGGACGAGCCCACCGCCGTCCTGGTGCCGCAGGAGGTCGACGCGCTCTTCGCCAACCTGCGGGAGCTGAAGGCCGAGGGCCTGACGGTCATCTTCATCTCCCACAAGCTCGGCGAGGTCCTCTCCGTCGCCGACGAGATCACCGTCATCCGCCGCGGCACCACGGTCGGCTCCGCCGACCCGCGCTCCACCACCTCACGGCAGCTGGCCGAACTCATGGTCGGCAGCGAACTGCCCTCGCCGGAGACCAGCGAGTCCACCGTCACCGACGTGCCGATGCTCACCGTCGACTGCCTGCGGCTGACCGCCCCCGACGCGGACGGTATCGCCCGCACCGTGCTCGACGACATCGCCTTCACCATCCACCAGGGCGAGGTCCTCGGCATCGCCGGCGTCGAGGGCAACGGCCAGGCGGAACTCGTCGAGGCCATCATGGGCATGCGCGACCCCGACGGCGGCACCATCACCCTCGACACCGCTGACATCAGCCACGCCCCCACCCGCGTGCGCCGGGTCGCCGGCATCGGCTACATCCCCGAGGACCGCCACCGGCACGGCCTGCTGCTGGAGGCCACGCTGTGGGAGAACCGCATCCTCGGCCACGTCACCGAACGCCCCAACAGCCGCGGCGCCCTGCTCGACACCAAGGCGGTGCGCCGTGACACCCAGCGCATCGTCACCGACTACGACGTGCGCACCCCCGGCATCGACGTCACCGCCGCCTCGCTGTCCGGCGGCAACCAGCAGAAGCTGATCGTCGGCCGGGAGATGAGCCACCATCCCAAGCTGCTGATCGCCGCCCACCCCACCCGCGGCGTGGACGTCGGCGCCCAGGCGCAGATCTGGGACCAGATCCGGGAGGCCCGCCGCGAGGGCCTGGCGGTGCTGCTGATCTCCGCCGATCTCGACGAACTCATCGGCCTGTCCGACACCCTGCGCGTGATGTACCGCGGCCGGCTCGTCGCCGACGCCGACCCCACCACCATCACCCCCGAGGAACTCGGCTCCGCGATGACCGGTGCCTCCTCCGGCCACCTGGAACACGACACCGACACCGACACGGAACCCGCCGCCAGCGCCGCCGGGGACGGAGAGGACCGCAAGCATGTCTGATCCCCTCGCCGGAAAGCCCGCCACCACGGGTACCGTCGTGCGGCGCACCCGCCTGCGCACGGTCGACTGGGACCGCGTCACCCTCGGCATCGCCGCCCCGGTCCTCGCCGTCGTCGCCGCCGTCGTCGTGACCGCCCTCGTGCTGGCCGCCACCGGCAAGCAGCCGTTCGACGCCTTCCAGATCATGGCGTCCTACGGTGCCAAGAGCGACAGCCAGGTCTACATCCTCAACCGCGCCACCGAGTACTATCTCGCCGGTCTCGCGGTGGCCGTCGGCTTCCGGATGAACCTGTTCAACATCGGCGTCGAGGGCCAGTACGGTATGGCGGTCTTCTTCACCGCCATCGTCGGCGGCTACACCGACCTGCCGGCCGTCATCGAGATCCCGATGCTGCTGATCGTCGCCGTCCTGGTCGGCGCGATCTGGTCCGGCATCGCCGGCCTGCTGAAGGTCAAGCGCGGCGTCAGCGAGGTCATCGCCACGATCATGCTCAACGCGATCGCGGCCCGCGTCATCTCCTACTTCTTCCAGCCGCACCGCCTCGCGCACGCCGTCGACGGCGGCAACGTCGTGCAGACCAACACCCTGCCGAAGTCCGCCTGGTTCTTCAGCATCACCGCGAACCCGGCGGCCGGCCCCATCGACGGCTTCATCGTGGTGGCGATCCTCGCCGGCGTCGCCTACTGGTTCACCCTCTCCCGCACCCGCTTCGGGTACGACCTGCGCACTGTCGGCCAGTCCGAGTCCGCCGCCCAGGCGGCCGGCGTCAACGTCAAGCGCATGGTGCTGATCAGCATGCTGATCTCCGGTGGCCTGGCCGGCCTCGTCGGCCTGCCGGCGCTGCTCAACGAGGCCCACACCTACGGCGACGCCATCCCCACCGGCATCGGCTTCATCGGCATCGCCGTCGCCCTCCTCGGCCGCAACCACCCGATCGGCATCGGCATCGGCGCCCTGCTGTGGGCGTTCCTGGACCGTACCTCCGGCTGGCTGGAGTTCCAGGGATACGACAAGGAGATCGTCGGCGTCATCCAGGGCGTCATCGTCCTGTGCGTCGTCATCGCCTACGAGGTCGTGCGCCGCTACGGCCTCAGCCGCCAGCAGCGGAAGGTCGGCCGCGAGCTGGCCGCCGCCTCCGCCACCGTCCCCGCCCAGAAGCAGGAGGCCGCGGCATGAGCGTCTCAACGGCTCCCGCCACCGCGCCGCAGACGGCGCCCCCGGCCACCGGCCGGCGCCGCAAACTGTCCTTCCCGATGCTGCTCGTCGTCCTGGCCTGCGCGCTGATCGCGGTCAGCGCCGTGCGCGCCATCACCGGCGCCGACGACGTCACCTCCGCCGGCCAGGTCAGCGGCGCCCTGACGATGGCGGTGCCCATCGGCCTGGCGGGCCTGGCGGGCCTGTGGTCGGAACGCGCCGGCGTGGTCAACATCGGCCTCGAAGGCATGATGATCCTCGGCACCTTCTTCGGCTCCTGGGTCGGCTGGCAGCACGGCCCCTGGCTGGGCCTGGTGGCCGGCGTCGTCGGCGGCATGCTCGGCGGACTGGTGCACGCCGTCGCCACCGTCACCTTCGGCGTCGACCACATCGTGTCCGGCGTGGCCGTCACCCTGCTCGCCCAGGGTGCCACCGAATACCTCGCCAAGATCTGGTTCAACGCCCCCGACGTCGTCAAGCTCGGCGGCAGCCCCAAGCAGTCACCACCGATCTCCGCGGTCTCCTCCATCACCGTGCCGGGACTGTCGCCCTGGCTGTCCTCGGTGGAGAAACACCACTGGTTCCTGGTCTCCGACCTCGCCGGTCTGATCGGCGGCATCGTCACCCACCTCTCGCTGTTCACCGTGCTGGCAGCCCTGCTGCTGGTCGGCAGCTACTACGTGCTGTGGCGCACCCCCTTCGGTCTGCGGCTGCGCTCCTGCGGTGAGGCCCCGGTGGCCGCTGAATCGCTGGGCGTCAACGTCTACACCTACAAGTACATCGGTGTGATCATCTCTGGCGGCCTGGCCGGCTTCGGCGGCGCGTTCCTCGCGATGGTGCCCGCCCACGCCTACCAGGAAGGTCAGACCGGCGGCCGCGGCTACATCGGTCTGGCCGCCATGATCTTCGGCAACTGGCGCCCCGGCGGCCTCGCCCTCGGCGCCGGCCTGTTCGGCTACACCGACAACCTCCAGTTGCGCAACGGCGGTCCGGCCGCCCACGCGCTGCTCCTGCTGCTGTTCATCCTCCTGGTCGCCCTCACGGTCTGGAAGTTCTACCGGAAGAGTTACCGGCAGGGCGTGGCCGGCGCCGTCGCGGCCGTGGTGCTGCTGGTGTGGTTCGTCATGACGAACACCATCCCCGACGAATTCGTCGGCGCCACCCCCTACGTCGCCACCCTCCTCGTACTGTCGCTGTCCGCCCAGCGCCTGCGGATGCCCAAGGCCGACGGCAAGCCCTACCGCAAGGGACAGGGCAAGTGACCACCGCCGCCGCAGCTGTCGACTGGGAAGCCCTGCGGGCCGCCGCCCGGGACGTGATGACCCGCGCCTACGCCCCTTACTCCGGCTTCCCGGTCGGCGCCGCCGCCCTCGTCGAGGACGGCCGGACGGTGACCGGCTGCAACGTGGAGAACGCCGCCTACGGTGTCGCCCTGTGCGCCGAATGCGGTCTGGTGTCCGCCCTGCACGCCTCCGGCGGCGGCCGGCTGACCGCCTTCACCTGCTGCGACCGGCAGGGCGACCGCCTGATGCCCTGTGGCCGCTGCCGGCAGCTGCTGTGGGAGAACGGCGGCCCGGAACTGCTGGTGGACACCGCCCGCGGCGTCCGCCCGCTCAGCGACCTGCTCCCGGACGCCTTCGGCCGCCAGGACCTGGACCGCTGACCCCCGGGGCGCCGCCCGCCGGCGCCCCGGACCCGCCGGTGACCCCGGCCGAACCCTCCCGCCGGTGCCCGCGCCGCGGCCCACCCGCCGCCGTGCGGGCACCGTCGCTCCCGACCGTTAGGAACGCCAGCCCGATGGACGTCATCTCCGTCATCCGAACCAAGCGCGACCGAGGCCGCCTGACCGACCAGCAGATCGACTGGGTGATCGACGCCTACACCCGCGGCGAGGTCGCCGACGAGCAGATGTCCGCGCTCGCCATGGCCATCCTGCTCAACGGCATGGACCGCGCCGAGATCGCCAGGTGGACCGCGGCGATGATCGCCTCCGGTGAGCGGATGGACTTCGGCGCACTGCCCCGGCCCACCGCCGACAAGCACTCCACCGGTGGTGTGGGTGACAAGATCACCCTGCCGCTGGCCCCGCTGGTGGCCGCCTGCGGTGCCGCGGTGCCGCAGCTGTCCGGTCGCGGCCTGGGCCACACCGGCGGCACGCTGGACAAGCTGGAGTCCATCCCCGGCTGGCGCGCGCTGCTGTCCAACGACGAGATGATGGGCGTCCTGCGCGACGCGGGCGCGGTGGTCTGCGCGGCCGGTGACGGACTGGCCCCGGCCGACAAGAAGCTCTATGCCCTGCGCGACGTCACCGGCACCGTGGAGGCTATCCCGCTGATCGCCTCCTCGATCATGTCCAAGAAGATCGCCGAGGGCACCGGCTCGCTCGTGCTGGACGTCAAGGTGGGCTCCGGCGCCTTCATGAAGACCCTCGACGACGCCCGGGAACTGGCCGCCACGATGGTCGGCCTCGGCACCGACCACGGGGTGCGCACCGTCGCGCTGCTCACCGGGATGTCGACCCCGCTGGGCCTGACCGCCGGCAACGCGCTGGAGGTGCGTGAGTCCGTCGAGGTGCTGGCCGGCGGCGGCCCTGCCGACGTCGTCGAACTCACGCTGGCCCTGGCCCGCGAGATGCTCACCGCGGCCGGCCTGCCGGACGCCGACCCCGAACGCGCCCTCAAGGACGGCTCCGCGATGGACCACTGGCGGCGCATGATCTCCGCGCAGGGCGGCGACCCGGACGCCGAGCTGCCGGTGGCCCGGGAGCGGCACGTCGTCACCGCTGAGACCTCCGGCGTGCTGACCGGTCTGGACGCCTACGCCGTGGGCGTGGCCGCGTGGCGGCTGGGCGCCGGCCGCGCCCGCAAGGAGGACCCCGTGCAGGCCGGCGCCGGTGTCGAACTCCACGCCAAGCCCGGCGACTCCGTCATCGCCGGCCGTCCTCTCCTGACCCTTCATACCGACACCCCCGATCGCTTCCCCTACGCCTTGGAGGCGCTGACCGGCGGGATCACCATCGCCCCGCCCGGCACCGCCTTCTCGGCCTCTCCGATCATCCTGGACCGGGTGAGCTGATCTGTCGATCGCCCGTTCGAATGAACGGGAGGTCGGCGGCGTTGACTGAACGCGGTTGCTGGCAACCTGGTTGACCGCTTCACCCGATGGGAGGAAATGGGCTCGATAGCCTTTTCGAGTCCATTTCCGCCGTGCTGGGATGGGTGGTGAACCGGACGAGGGGAACCATCATGGCAGCGGCAGCGGCAGCGGCAGCGGCAGCGGTGCGGAACGGGCGGGCGGGCCTGCCGGGCCGGACGGAGGCGGTCCGGCCCGGGGGGAGCCGGGGCGCATCGCTGACGGGTGCCGGGGCGTGGGGGCGGGGCGGCGTTCCCGTGCGGTCATGCCGTCCGGCCGACCCGGTGGGCCTGTGCCGCCCGGGTGCCCCACAGGGTGACGACGGTGGCGGCGGCCATGGCGGCCAGGCCGACCGCGGCGCCGCCGGGCCAGCCGGCGAGGTGGTACGCGGTCGCACCGGCCAGGCCGCCGAGGCTGTTGCCGACGTAGTAGCAGGTCAGGTAGAGGGCGGATGCCTGGGCGCGGTCGCGGGTGGCGGTGTGGCCGACAGCGCCGGACGCGACCGAGTGACCGATGAAGAACCCGGCCGTGATGAGGACGAGCCCGCACAGCACACCCGCCAGCGAGTCGTACAGGCTGATCAGCAGACCGGATGTGACCAGAGCGATCCCGGTGTAGAGGGAGCCGCGCCGGCCCAGCCGCGCCACCAGACGCCCCGCCCCCGAGGCGGTCACCGTGCCGACCAGGTAGACCAGGAACATCAGGCCGATCACGCCCTCGGGCAGGTGGAAGGGCGCGGCGGAGAGGCGGTAGCCGAGCACGGTGTAGACGGACCCGAAGACCGACATGAACAACAGGCCCAGCAGATACAGCCGCACCAGCAGCGGATCCCGCAGGTGGCCGGCGACCGCGGAGGCCAGGGTGCGCGGGGAGACCCGGGAGGGGCGGAAGTTGCGGGCCCTCGGCGAGCTGAGCGCGAACAGCGCCGCGCAGGACAGCGCCAGCAGTCCGAGCACCAGCAACGCGGCCCGCCACCCGGCCAGTTGGGCCACCAGACCGGTCAGCACCCGGGAACACATGCCGCCCACGCTGTTGCCCGCGACGTACAGCCCGATCGCCGCGGTCACCGCGCGCGGTGAGACCTCCTCGGCGAGGTAGGCCATCGCGGTCGCCGGCAGTCCGGCCAGTGCCACGCCCTGGGCGGCCCGCAGCACGACCAGGGCCGTCAGCCCCGGCGCGAACGGTACGAGCAGCCCGATCGCTGCTGCGGCGAACACCGACACGGTCATCACCCTGGTGCGGCCGAAGCGTTCGGAAAGCGCCGACATCGGCAGCAGGGCGACCGCCAGGCCGCCGGTGGCCGCCGCGACGGTCAGGCTGGCCCGGGCCGGCGAGACCCGCAGGCTCGACGTGAGGGCGGGCAGCAGCCCCTGCGTCGCGTACAGCAGGAGGAAGGTCGCCGCGCCCGCCGCGAACAGTGCCAGGATCGCGCGCCGGTAGTCCGCCGATCCCGGGACCAGCCGGCCGGCTGACGGCCCGGCGGCATGGCCACCGGGCTCGGGGGGAGTGGTCGTCGGGTCGGTGCGGAGGACTCCGGGTGCGGCGTCCGAGCTGGACGTCCCGGCAGTGGCGGAGGGCATGACACGACCGTATGACCGGCATATTCATGCGTCCAATGCATGACAAGCCGATAATCGATGCCATGGTGCATGAAGGCAGGACAGAGCATACGCCGAGAGGTCGTGACGGGAAGAAGGTGGCCTCCGCCACACCGGCCTCCGCCACACCGGCCTCCGCCACACCGGCCTCCGTTACGCGGGGCAGGGCGACGACGGCCGGGGGCGGGGCCGGGATCCGTGGCGGCGGGTGGGCGGGGGTGCTGGCGCCGCGGCTGGCGCAGTTCGAGGCCGTCGCGCGGCACGAACACGTCACGCGGGCCGCGCACGAGCTGGGGATGCCGCAACCCACGCTGAGCCGGGCGGTCGCGCGGTTGGAGGACGACCTGGGTGTGGCTCTGCTGGCCCGGCACGGGCGCACGGTGTCGCTGACCCCGGTGGGCCGGGAGTTCCTGCGGTCGGTGCGGCGGGCGCTGGACGGGGTGGAACGCGCCGCCGAGACGGTGCGCGCGGACGCGGACCCCGACACCGGGCGCGTCGCGTTCGGTTTCCTGCACACGCTCGGGCCGGAGACGGTGCCGGGACTGCTGCGGGAGTTCCGGGCCGGGCATCCCGGCGTGCGGTTCCAGCTCGTGCAGAACTACGGGGAGGCCATGCTGGAACGGCTGCGCGCCGGTGAGCTGGACCTCTGCCTGACCTCGCCGGCGCCGGAGGAGTCCGGCCTGGTGGCGCACCGGCTGGACGAGCAGCGGCTGAACTTCGTCGTCCCCGAGGGACACCGGCTCGCCGGGCGGAGGCGGGTGCGGATCGCCGAGGCGGCCGAGGAGTGGTTCGTGATGCTGGAGCCGGGCTACGGCCTGCGGCGGATCACCGACGACCTGTGCGCGCGGGCCGGGTTCACGCCGAAGGTGGCGTTCGAGGGCGAGGAGGCGGAGACGCTGCGCGGTCTGGTCGCCGCCGGGCTCGGCGTGGCCCTGCTGCCTCCGCCGACCATCCCGCGCCCGGGTGTCGCGGAGATCCCGGTCTCCGCGCCGCGCGCCGCCCGAGACATCGCCGTCGCCTGGCTCGCCGGCCACGCGGACACCCCACCCGTCGCCGCCTTCAAGCGCTTCCTCCTCGCCCGCCGCGGCCACCTGCTGCCCCGCTGACCACCCGACGCCACCCCCCGGCCCCACCCCCGGACCACACGGGTACGGCCTCGGCCCGAATCCGTACGGCACGCCGTCCTGCGTCAACCGGTCGCGCGGTGCGTGCCGTTGAAAGGGTGAAGGCCGTCAACCTGTGCCGGCTGCCGGGCCGCCGCGGGGGTGAGGGATGCCGCCGCGAGTATGAACGGGGTCGATCGCCGGCGCGGTGGGTGGGGTGGCGGGGTGAAGGTCGCTCACCGATGGGTCGCGTGCTGCGCTGTGCACGCCGCACCTCCGCCGCCGCCCCGCTCGCATCCGCGCCGTGAACGTCGCATCCCCGTTGACCCGGGACCTCCGCCGCGCATGCCGCACGCCACCGCGCCGGTAGCCGCGCCTGCGACAGCCGACCGCCGCGACACCGAACGGCGGGGCCGCACCCTCAGCCGTCAGACCGGCCGCAGTCCTCCGGCCACCCCGACCGCCCCAGCCCCGGCAGCGGCAGCGCCTCGGCGACCGCCGGACCGCCGGACCGCCGGACCGCCCCAGCTCCGGCGACGGCCCCGGGCCCGCCCCAGCCCCGGCAGCGGCCGCGCCTCGGCGACCGCCGGACCGCCGGACCGCCGGACCGCCGGACCGCCGGACCGCCCCAGCCCCGGCGACGGCCCCGTGCCCGCCCGCTCGCCGGGACCGCCCGCTCGCCAGGACCCGCCCCCTCACCCCCGTCCGTACCCCGATGCCAGCGGCATGCGGAGGCCCAAGGGGGGTGGGGCGGCGAGGGCGTCGGTGACGGGGCGGGTGAAGCGGTGGGCGGGGAGGAGGGCTGCGAGGACGAAGCCGGCGGTCAGGGCGCGGACCTCCGAGCCGTGATGGCGGAAGGAGTTGCCGTCGGCGGCCACCTCGAAGCGGCACACGTCGGGGTTGATCTTCTTCGCGCGCTCGGCGAACCGGAAGGAGAGTTCCGGGTCGTGCCGGCGGTCGTCGGCGCCGTGGGCGATCAGTACGTGGCGGCCCATGAGATGACGTACCGGTTCCGGTTCGCGGCCTATCGGCAGCCAGGGCGCGACGGCGACGACCGCGCCGACCCCGTCCTCCCCCCCGGCCCACAGAGCCGCCCGGCCGCCGATGCCCAGGCCGATGAGGCCCAGCGGTACCTCGTCGCCGTACCGTTGCCGGGCCTCGCGCACCGCCCACTCGGCGTCGCGGGCCGGGTCGGCGGCGTCGCCGTTCCAGCCGCGCCTGCCGTAGCGCACGACGTGTGCGAGCACGCCGGAGTCCCGCGCGGCGTGCTGCACCGCGTGGGCGGTGCGGCGCGCGGCGGTGGTCGCGCGCCGGGTCGACCCGGCGCGCTCACCGGACGGCCGGCCCTCGGGCAGCACCAGCACGACGGCCCGCACGCCGGAGGTGGCGGTGCCGCCGAACGCGCGGCCCAACCGCGCCTCACGCACAGGTAAAACTTGCGAAGCCATGGCAAAACCTTGGCAGAAGGATCAGCCGACTCCACCGGAGGTGTTGGTCAATCTTCGGTATGCAATCCGGCCAGAGTGGCCCCGCCCGGTGATCTACGCGCGTAGGCGTTAGCATCTGCCAATGAGGAACGAGTACACCGCCGGCAAGGACGCCGGCCACGCCAGCAACCGCGAGCAGCGCGGGAACCCCCTCGGCGGCCCCCGGGAGCAGGACGCCGGCCCGGCCGCGCAGGCCCCCGGGGACGCTCCTGCCCACCCCGGCGCCCCCGGCGACACCGCGCGCCCCGCCCCCGCCCCGGGCGCGTCACCGCACGCCACCGCCGCCCGAACGTCGCCCCAGGCCCCAGCCTCCGGCGCCCCAGCCCCAGCCCCATCCTCCGGCGCCCCAGCCTCCGGCGCCCCGGCCTCCGGCGCCCCCGGCGCGTCCGCCACCGCCGGTGCCGTCCGTGCCACGGCGACGCCCGAGCGGATCAAGCGCGCCCCCAAGGTGCTGCTGCACGACCACCTCGACGGCGGTCTGCGGCCGGCGACCGTGGTGGAACTCGCCCGGGAGTGCGGGTACGAGGGCCTGCCGGAGAGCGGTGCGGAACGGCTCGGCGCCTGGTTCCGCGAGGCCGCGGACTCCGGGTCGCTGCCGCGGTACCTGGAGACGTTCGCCCACACGTGCGCGGTGATGCAGACGCGCGAGGCACTGGAGCGGGTGGCGTCGGAGTGCGCGCAGGACCTGGCCGCCGACGGCGTGGTGTACGCCGAGGTGCGGTACGCCCCCGAGCAGCACCTGGAGCGCGGGCTGACGCTGGAGGAGGTCGTCGAGGCGGTCAACGCCGGTTTCCGGGACGGCGAGCGCAGGGCGGCCGAGGCCGGTCACCGCATCCGGGTCGGCGCGCTGCTGACGGCCATGCGGCACGCCGCGCGCTCCCTGGAGATCGCCGAACTCGCCAACGCCTACCGGGACAGCGGGGTCGTCGGTTTCGACATCGCCGGCGCCGAGGCCGGCTTCCCGCCCACCCGGCACCTGGACGCGTTCGAGTACCTCAAGCGGGAGAACAACCACTTCACCATCCACGCCGGTGAGGCGTTCGGGCTGCCGTCCATCTGGCAGGCGCTCCAGTGGTGCGGTGCCGAGCGGCTCGGGCACGGCGTGCGGCTGATCGACGACATCGAGACCGCCGCGGACGGTTCGGTGCGCCTGGGCCGGCTCGCCGCCTACGTCCGCGACCGCCGGGTGCCGCTGGAGCTGTGCCCGACCTCCAACCTCCAGACCGGCGCCGCCGCCTCCTACGCAGAGCACCCGATCGGCCTGCTGCGGCGGCTGTACTTCCGCGTGACGGTCAACACGGACAACCGGCTGATGTCCGGGACCGACATGAGCCGGGAGTTCGGCCACCTGGTGGACGCCTTCGGCTACTCGCTGGACGACATGGAGTGGATCACCGTCAACTCCATGAAGTCCGCGTTCATCCCTTTCGATGAACGTCTGGCGATGATCAACGAGGTCATCAAGCCCGGTTACGCGGAACTGCGCGCCGAGTGGCTGTTCCGCCCCGCGGACGCCCCGGCCGCCGCCCCCGCCCCGGCCGGGCCCGCCCCGCGGTAGCCGGACGGGACCCGCGGCGCCCGTTAACGAGGGCGGAGCGCCGGGGTCACGCGGCGGACGCGCGGCCCCGGCGCCTTGTTGCGCGGCGGGCGGCGCCTGGCTAGCGTCGGCCGGTGTGATCACCCCGCCACCGGGAGTGACCGCCGTGCCCGCCCGGGCCGGCCGCCCACACCGCGGCCGCCCTCCGCGGCCACCGCCGCCGCGCGCCCCGTGCGGCCGGCGGCCGGCCATCCAGCCACGTTTCGAGGATTTGAGCCATGAAGACGGGAACCCTGAAGACCCTCGGTGCCGCCGCTCTCGGTGTCGCCTTCGCCGCCGCCGCGGCCGGCACCGCGAGTGCCGCCCCGCTGCCGGCCACCGACCCGGCCTCCGCCCTCGACACGGTCACCAGCCAGCTCCCGGTCGGCCAGGTCTCCAACCTCGTGCCCGGCGCCGCCCAGGCCACCGGCGCGCTCCAGAACGCCCTGCACACCGCGCCCGCCGCCCTGGGTAACGCCACCGGCGGCGGCCTGCTCGGCGGTCTGCCCACGCACGGCCTGCCGGTCGGCGCCCTCGGCGGCGCGCTGCCGCTCGGCGGCTGACGGCACCGAGTCACGCCGGCGGCCACGCCTCCCACCCGGGCCGGCCGCCGGCGTTCCCGCGACGGCGTTCCCGAGACGGGGTACGCCCTACGGCACGAGTTCCGCCGGGGTCATCGGCGCTGGGGCGTCCGCGCGTTCGGGGCCGTGCGGCGCCCGGTGCGACAGCCGTCCGATGCCGCGCCGCCGCAGTGCCGCCCGTGCGGCCGGTACGACCGCCAGGTGCGCCAGCACCACCCCGGCGGCGTTCAGCATCACCACGTCGAGGTCGAAGACCTGGCCGGCCACGCCGTCGCGGACCACCTCCGCGGCGAAGGCCAGCATCAGGCCGCCGAACGCGGTGCGGGCGAACGACGCCAGGGGCGAGACGTCCACCCGGCCGCCGGCCAGCGGCAGCAGCACGCCCAGCGGAGCGAGCAGCAGCAACTCCCCGCCCAGGTGTTCGGCCGCCCCCCACGGGCCCAGCGCCAGGTAGGCGCGCACCGTGTGCAGCGGCACCATGCTCCCCGACGCCACCCACGGGCCGGACATCGACCGCTGGGCGAACCAGTACACCGCGGTCAGGTGCAGTGCCATCAGCACCACACCCGCCGGACGGCACCACCGGATGATCCGCTCGGCCCGGGCGGCGCCGCCGTCCGGTGCCGTCCACTCCCTGCCAGGCACATCTCGCTGCACGCCGGGAAGGACGCGGACATTCCGGTGCCGGTTCCACATCCCCGGACGGGCGCGCGTCACATCCGCTCCGCCCACCGTTCAGCCGACCGGTGTGCCGGCCGTCGCGCCGGCGTCCGGTTCGGTGCGCAACGCCGTGCCGCACGTGTAGGAACGCGGCGCCCCCCGCGGCCCCGCCAGCACCACCGGACGGCCCGGTCCCGACACCGCGGCGTCCGCCAGCGTGCACACCACCTGCCCCAGGGCGAACGGCGGCAGCCCGCCCGGCGTCCGGTCCAGCCGCCACACCACCGGCACCGGAGCGGGCGCGACGGCGGCGCCGGACAGCAGGGAGAGGTCCGGGCCGCCGACAGCGTTCAGACCGGCCGGCACCGCGGAGGTGAAGCCCGCACCGCGTTCCGCCCGGTCCGGGGCGTGGTTGAGCTGCTCCAGGAGCAGCCGCACCAGGCCCAGCCCCGGTTGCGGCGCCGCGGACACCAGCCGCCGCACCGCCACCAGGCGCTCCCCGCACACCAGGTAGACGCGCACCTCCAGTTGCGGGTCGCCGGTGCGGGCCGGCGCCGGGCCGGGCGGTTCGCACACCGTGCGGGTCGGCGCCGCCCCGGCGTCCACCGGGACCGCGGTCGCCCGTATCCCGCAGCCGGCCAGGGTGCCCGCGGCCAGCGTCATTCCCGCGGCCGCCGCCGCGATCCGTCCGCCGGCCCTCACGCACGGCCCCCGTCCCGGCCGCCCGGGCCGTCGGCCCCCTCCGCCGCCGCGCCGGCCGGTTCCGGGTCCGGCGGGATCGGCAGCCGCAGGGTGAACCGCGTGCCGCCACCGGAGCGGTTGGCGGCGGTGATCGAACCGTTGTGGATGCGGGCGTTCTCCATCGCGATCGACAGGCCCAGGCCGCTGCCGGGGGACCGCGCCCGGGAGGCGTCCGCCTTGTAGAAGCGGTCGAAGACGTGCGGCAGGACGTCCTCCGGGATGCCGGGGCCGTTGTCGTCCACCCGGATCACCAGTTCCTCAGCCGTGCCGGGACCGTCCGGCTCGCCGGCCTCGGCCGCCGCTTCCCGGCGGACGGTGACGCGCACCGGGGAGCCGCCGTGCTTGAGGGCGTTGCCGATCAGGTTGGCCAGCACCACGTCCAGCCGGCGCGGGTCGAGCCGCACCAGGATGCCGCGCGGGGCGTCGAGTTCCACCGAGTCCAGCCAGGCGCGCGCGTCCATGCACGCGGTCACCATGTCCGCCACGTCCACCTCGTCGGCCCGCAGTTTCGCCGTGCCGGCGTCGAAGCGGGTGACCTCCATCAGGTTCTCCACCAGGTCGCTCAGCCGCCGGGTCTCGGTCACCACCAGGCGCACCGCCGGTTCGATCATCGGGTCAAGCGAGTCCGCCTCGTCCTCCAGTACTTCGGCCACCGCGGTGATCGCGGTCAGCGGAGTGCGCAGCTCGTGGGACATGTCCGCGACGAACCGGCGGGACGCCGCCTCCCGCCCGCTCAGCTCCTCCACCCGCCGCTGGAGGGCCTCCGCCGCGTTGTTGAACGTGGCCGACAGTTCGGCCAGTTCGTCGGTGCCGGTGATCCGCAGCCGGGTGTCCAGGTGGCCCTCGCCCAGCCGCCGGGCCGCGTCGCCCAGCCGCCGCACCGGCCGCAGCACCGTCGAGGCCGCCGCCTGTGCCAGCAGCGCCGCGCCGATCAGCGCCAGCAGCGTGGCGATCCCCAGCGACCACGCCAGGGAGTCCAGGTCGGAACGCTCCGCGTCCAGCGACTTCAGCAGGTAGCCGGTCGGCCCGCCGGCGCCCAGCCGCGCGCCGCCGACCAGGTAGGGGTGCCCGCCGAGCGTCGCGCGCTGCCAGTACAGGTGGTACGCCGCCGTGTTGCCGTCGGTCAGCGGACGTGCCCGCTGCACCGCGTCCCGCAGGGTGCGCGGTATGTCGGCGGCGGCGAACGTGCCCCCGGCCGGCGCCGCCACGCAGGAACCGGACTCCAGCAGCACCAGGTAGTCCTGCGTGCCCTGCGCCATCCGCAGCGCCGCCTGCCGCAGTTCGCCGCACGACGGATCGGCCGGCAGCGTCCCGGCGTTGCGCTGCATCGAGCCGCGGAAGTCGTCCAGGGCGGAGTTCTGCGCCCGGGTCAGCACCGCGTCACGGTTGAGCCAGTACGAGATGCCAGACACCGACAGCGCGGCGGTCAGCGCCACCGCGGCGAAGACGGCCACCAGCCGCAGCCGCAGACTGCCGAACCGCACCCGTGCGCCGCTCCAGCCGTGCGGGGCACCCGGGGCGTCCGGGCCCGGCACGCCGCCGCTGACGTCCCGGGGGTCGGTGGTGGCGGGGGGTGTGGGGTTCACGGAGGCCCGGGAGGACGGGGTCACGCCGGTGCGTCCAGGCGGTAACCGACGCCGCGGACGGTGCGGATGAGCTTCGGGGAGGAGGGGACGTCCTCGACCTTGGCCCGCAGCCGCTGCACGCACGCGTCCACCAGGCGCGAATCGCCCAGGTAGTCGTGCTCCCACACCAGCCGGAGCAACTGCTGCCGGGACAGCGCCTGTCCGGGCCGCCGGCTCAGCTCCAGCAGCAACCGCAGCTCGGTCGGGGTCAGCTGGAGGTCCTGGCCGTCCTTGGTGACGGTCATCGCGGAGCGGTCGATGACGATGCTGCCGAACGCCACCGCGTCACTGCTGTCGCGCTCACCGCGCCGCAGCACCGCCCGGATCCGGGCGTCGAGCACCCGGGGCTGGATCGGCTTGATCACGTAGTCGTCGGCACCGGACTCCAGGCCGACGACGATGTCGATGTCGTCGCTGCGCGCGGTCAGCAGGATGATCGGCAGCTGATCGGTGCGCCGGATGCGCCGGCACACCTCGAAGCCGTCGATCCCCGGCAGCATGACGTCCAGCACGATCAGGTCCGGACGCTGCTCCCGCAGCCGTTCCAGACCCTCCTCGCCGGACGCCGCGGCCACCACGCGGTGACCCTGCCGGGTGAGCGCGAGCTCCAGACCGGTGCGGATGGCGTCGTCGTCCTCGATGAGCAACAGGAAAGGCACGCAAGCATTGTGTCCTACGCCGGGCCGGGGCGCTGTGACGGTGCTGTGACACCCGGCGGACACCGCGATGAAACTGCTCCGACAGTCTTTACGACATGGCGGGGAGCACACCGCCGCAGCAGGGCGCAACAGCAGGACCACTTCTGGGGGGCAATGATGTCGAGCACCACGTACACCGCGGCCGCCGCCACGGCGGCCCGGCCTCGCCCGCTCGGCACGCTGCGCACCGGGGGGGTGTCCGGCGCCACGAGCGGCCGGGGGCGCGCACGGGGCGCCTCGCACCTGCCGGTCCCGGCGGTCCAGCGGCACCGCGCCGCCGGCCGGCTGACCGCCATCGAGGGCGGCGCCGCCCGCCCGGCGGTCCGGCAGAACGCCGCCGAAGTGGACTTCACCGCTTACGTCGCCGAACGCCGCGCCTCGCTCTACGCCACCGCCTACCACCTGACCGGCGACCGGCACGAGGCCGAGGACCTGCTGCAGACCGCGCTGTTCTCCACGTACCGCGCCTGGGACCGGATCAGCGACAAGGCGGCGGTCGGCGGCTACCTGCGCCGCACCATGACCAACCTGCACATCAGCGCCTGGCGGCGGCGCAAGCTCAACGAGTACCCGACCGAGGAACTGCCCGAGACCCCCGGCGACGGTGACGCGATGGGCGGCACCGAACTGCGCGCGGTCCTGTGGCAGGCGCTCACCCGGCTGCCCGAGACCCAGCGGACGATGCTGGTCCTGCGCTACTACGAGGGCCGCACCGACCCGGAGATAGCGGACATCCTGGGCATCAGCGTCGGCACGGTCAAGAGCAGCATCTGGCGCTCCCTTCGACGGCTGCGCGAGGACGAGGTCCTCGCCCGCGGCCGCGACGGGGACGAGGTCTTCGGCGAGCTCGTCGCCTGAGACCTGCACGAACGGGGGAACGGGTTCGCGGGGTCGCGCTCTGAGGGGGACGCGGCCCCGCGGACCCGTGCACCACGGGGGAACGGGGGCGGTACCGGTGCGGCGGGGGAGGTTCGCGCCGGTGTCGTGCGGGAGAGGGGCTGGGTCGTGAGACCCCGCCCCTCGAACGCGTTTCAGCCCTGCTGCGGGTCCAGCTGCCGGTGTGGTGCGCGGGGCGCGGGCGCGGCGGGGGTGCGGGCGGCGTGCACCCGGGCGAGGGCCTCGGGCTGCGCGCAGGGCGCGGCGCCCAGCGCCGTCTGACGTGCCACGATGCCGCGTTCGGCGCGCAGCAGCCGCCAGCCGCGGCGCACCAGGTAGGGCCAGGACTTGCGGCCCTCGCGCAGGTCGCGCCGCAGTCGCCGCCAGGCGGTCACCGAGGGGCGGCCGCGCAGGCAGATCGCGTCGGCCAGGAGGCCGTTCTCCCGGCAGCGGCCGACGATCTCGGCGGCGAAGATGCCCTCGGCGACGAACAGCGCCGCTCCCCGCAGTTCGAAGGCGGTGGAGCCGGCCACCGAGGACGTCGCGATGTCGTAGACCGGCACCTGTGCGTGGCCGGTCCGCGACAGGGCGGCGATGACGCCCAGCGCCGAGTCGGCGTCCCACGACCCGGGGGAGTCCCAGTCGGTCCCGCCCTGTGGCAGCACGGGCAGCGTGGGGTCGCCGGCCGGCTTGTAGAAGTCGTCGAGGTTGAGGACCGGGAGGCCGCTGCGGCGGGCCAGTGAGGTCTTCCCGGAGCCGGACGGCCCCGCGAGGAGGATGACGTGGGCGGCGGTGGGCGCGGAGGCGGTGTCGTCATCGAGGGTCACGGGAAACCAGTCTGGCGCATCCGGCGCGCGGAAGCGCTGGTGGACCGTGAGCGACGGATCAATTACGCTGTGCATCCGGTGCGTTGTGCCCGCATTGCCCGTATTGCCGTCCCGTCCGCGCCGACCGGACGCCCTGCCGGGCCCCGGCGGGGCACGGGGCGGGCCGGTGGGGCCCGCGGGTGCCCGCCGGCGCGAGCGCGGAGACAGGGCCCCGACAGCGCGACGACAACCGAATCGCCCGACCGCCAGCCGCAGCAGAAAGGCCCTCATGTCCCGTCACGCCGCTCCCAGGACCACCCCGCTCCACGCGACGCTGCTGCGCGCGGCACTGGCCGTATCGGCGGCCGGCGCGGCGCTGGCGGCCGGCGCGGGTACCGCAGGGGCCGCCCAGCCGCCCGGCGGTGGCGCGCTGGCCGGTGCGGCCACCGGACTCGCCGACGGCCTCGGCCCGGTCAAACACCTGCGGCTCGACCCGATGGCCGGCACCACCGTCGATCCGCTCACCAACGCCGTCGGCACCCAGGTCGCCGACTTCCGGCCGGTCGGCACACAGGCCCTCACCAAGCCGCTGACCGACGGCGGTTCGCTCTCCGACCTGCCGCTGGTCGGCTCTCTCACCGGTCTGCTCCCCGGCTGACGGCGCATCCGCGGTGGACGCGGCCGGCCGCCCGGCCGCCCGCGTCCATCCCGGGGTCACACCCCGATGGGGTGCCAGACGGTCTTCGTCTCCAGGAACGCCGTCATGCGGCCCAGACCCGGTTCCGCGTGCCAGTCCTCGGCGGCCCGGCGGCGCACCCGCTTGAGGGTGCCGGCCGCCCCCGCCTCCAGTTCGGTGGCCAGTTCCGCGTCCGCGCCGGTCAGGTCGACCGCGTTGACGTCGTTGTGCGCGGCCAGGTGCGGGCCCATCTCGGCGGCCCGGCCGGACAGGACGTTGACCACGCCGCCGGGCAGGTCGGAGGTGGCCAGCACCTCGCCCAGCGACAGCGCGGGCAGCGGGTGCCGCTCGGAGGAGACCAGCACCGCGGTGTTGCCGGTGGCGATCACCGGGGCCAGTACCGAGACCAGTCCCAGGAACGACGAGTCCTGCGGGGCCAGCACGGCCACCACGCCGGTCGGTTCCGGGGTGGAGAGGTTGAAGAACGGTCCGGCCACCGGGTTGCCGCCGCCGGTCACCTGGGCGATCTTGTCCGTCCACCCGGCGTACCAGACCCAGCGGTCGATCGCGGCGTCCACCTCGGCGGCCGCCTTCGCCCGGGACAGCCCCTCGCCGTCGGCCACCTCGCGTACGAACTGCTCGTGGCGGCCCTCCAGCATCTCGGCGATCCGGTACAGGATCTGGCCCCGGTTGTAGGCCGTCGCGCGCGACCAGCCGGCGAACGCCTTGCGTGCCGCGCCGACCGCGTCTCGGGCGTCCTTGCGGGAGCCGAGCGGCGCGTTGGCCAGCCAGTTGCCCTTGGCGTCGGACACCTCGTACACCCGTCCGCTCTCGGACCGGGGGAACTTGCCCCCGACGAACAGCTTGTAGGTCTTGAACACCGTCAGACGGGCCGGGGCGGCGGACGTCCCGGCGGCCGGCGGCGACTGCGGGGCGGCCGGGGTCTTCGCCGCGGACTTCCCGCCCCGGTTCTTGCCCGGGGACTTCGTCGGCTCAGACATGCAGGTACGCCTCCAGACCGTGACGCCCGCCCTCGCGGCCGTAGCCCGACTCCTTGTAGCCGCCGAAGGGCGAGGCCGGGTCGAACTTGTTGAACGTGTTGGCCCACACCACGCCGGCGCGCAGCTTGTCGGCCATCCACAGGATCCGCGAGCCCTTCTCGGTCCAGACACCGGCCGACAGCCCGTAAGGGGTGTTGTTGGCCTTCTCGACCGCCTCCGCCGGGGTGCGGAAGGTCAGCACCGACAGCACCGGGCCGAAGATCTCCTCGCGGGCCACCCGGTGCGCCTGGGTGACGCCGGTGAACAGCGTGGGCACGAACCAGTAGCCGGAGGTGGGCAGTTCGCACGCCGGCGACCAGCGCTCGGCGCCCTCCGCCTCACCGGCCGAGGCCAGTTCGGTGATCCGGGCCAGCTGCTCGGCGGAGTTGATCGCGCCGATGTCGGTGTTCTTGTCCAGCGGGTCGCCGACCCGCAGCGTGGCCATCCGGCGCTTGAGCGCGTCCAGCACCTCGCCGGCCACCGACTCCTGCACCAGCAGGCGGGACCCGGCGCAGCAGACGTGGCCCTGGTTGAAGAAGATGCCGTTGACGATGCCCTCGACGGCCTGGTCGACCGGCGCGTCGTCGAAGACGATGTTGGCCGCCTTGCCGCCCAGCTCCAGCGTGACCTTCTTGTCGCTGCCGGCCACCTGGCGGGCGATGGCCCGGCCGACCTGCGTGGAGCCGGTGAACGCCACCTTGTTGACGTCCGGGTGCGCCACCAGCGCGGCGCCGGTGCGGCCGTCACCGGTGAGGATGTTGACCACGCCCCGGGGCAGTCCGGCCTGCCGGCAGACGTCGGCGAAGAACAGCGCGGACAGCGGGGTGGTCTCGGCGGGCTTGAGCACCACGGTGTTGCCGCAGGCCAGCGCGGGGGCGATCTTCCACGCCAGCATCAGCAGCGGGAAGTTCCACGGGATCACCTGGGCGGCGACGCCCAGCGCACGGGGGTTCGCGCCGAAACCGGCGTAGGAGAGTTTGTCGGCCCAGCCGGCGTAGTAGAAGAAGTGCGCGGCGGCGGTGGGCAGGTCGAAGTCGCGGGACTCGCGGATCGGCTTGCCGTTGTCCAGCGATTCCAGCACCGCGAACTCCCGCGAGCGCTCCTGGAGGATGCGGGCGATCCGGTAGAGGTACTTGCCGCGTTCGGCGCCGGGCAGCGCCGACCAGCCGGTGAACGCCGTGCGGGCGGCCCGTACGGCGGCTTCCACGTCGGCCTCGCCGGCCTGGGCGACCTCGCTGAGCACCTCCTCGCTGGAGGGCGAGACCGTCTTGAAGACCTTGCCGTCGGCCGCCTCGCGGAACTCGCCGTCCACGAACAGCCCGTAGGACGGCGCGATGTCCACGATCGCCCGCGACTCCGGCGCGGGCGCGTACTCGAACAGGGGTGAGTTGGTCATGGAGTTCTCAGTCCACCGTCACGTAGTCGGGGCCGGAGTAGTGGCCGGTGCGCAGTTTCTGACGCTGCATCAGCAGGTCGTTGAGCAGGCTGGAGGCGCCGAAGCGGAACCAGTGCGGGCTCAGCCAGTCGTCGCCGGCCGTCTCGTTGACCATCACCAGGTACTTGATCGCGTCCTTGGAGGCGCGGATGCCGCCGGCCGGCTTCACGCCGACCTGCACGCCGGTCAGATCGCGGAAGTCGCGCACCGCCTCCAGCATCAGCAGGGTGTTGGCCGGTGTGGCGTTGACGGCGACCTTGCCGGTGGAGGTCTTGATGAAGTCCGCGCCGGCCAGCATCGCCAGCCACGAGCAGCGGCGGATGTTGTCGTAGGTGGCCAGTTCGCCGTTCTCGAAGATCACCTTCAGGTGGGCGTTGCCGCACGCCGCCTTGACGGCCTTGATCTCCTCGAAGACCTCCAGGTACCGGCCGGAGAGGAACGCCCCCCGGTCGATCACCATGTCGATCTCGTCGGCTCCGGCGGCCACCGCGTCGGCCACGTCGGCCAGCTTCACCGGCAGCGCGGCCCGTCCGGCGGGGAACGCGGTGGCCACCGAGGCCACGTTGATCCCGCTGCCGGACAGCGCCTCCTTGGCGATCGCCGCCATGTCGGGGTACACGCAGATCGCGGCGACCTTCGGCACGCTGCGGTCGGTCGGGTCGGGGTTGACGCCCTTGGCGCACAGCGACCGCACCTTGCCGGGGGTGTCCGCACCCTCCAGCGTGGTCAGGTCGATCATGGAGATCGCCAGGTCGATGGCGTACGCCTTGGCCGTGGTCTTGATCGAACGGGTGCCGAGCATCGCGGCCCGGCCTTCCAGGCCGACCGCGTCCACGCCGGGCAGTCCGTGCAGGAAGCGCCGCAGTGCGGCGTCCGACCCGGTCATATCCGCGAGCGACGCCAGCCGCGAGGCGGCCTCCGGCCCGTACGCCGGCACGATCGGCGCCGCGCCGGCGGGGGCGGTGAGTGGGGACAGTGGGGACATGGTCACCACCCGAGCATATCTACGCGCGTAGTTACATGTCACGGGGGTGGGCGATTCCGGTCGAGGTCACGGGGCGGTGGATACGGGGGCCGCCGCACGGCGGATGCGGCGGGGGACCGGGTGGGGTGGAGCGGGCCGGCCGGATCGGCCGGGACGGGCGGCCGGGGTGGAGCGGCCGGGCCCTGCGGCGATCCCGCGGCGCCGGGCCCCACCCGGCCGACCCCCGGCGAGGTCGCGACCCGGAAGCGATGCGATACCGCAACCCCGGGGTGCGGGCCGCCGGGGGAGGGCGTCGGGCAGAATCGACGGTATGAGGAGTACGGCCACCGACACCGCAGCGTCCCCCGGTTCCGCCTACGCGGACCGCGTCTTCCGGTCCCCGATGGGGGTCACGGGCGGTGTGCTGCTGCTGGCGTTCGGGATCGCGCTGGCCGGGGACGCGGTGCTGCACGGGACGGGGCGGGCGCCGTGGGTCGCGCTGTCCGGTCTGCTGCTGGCCGCCCCGCTGGTGATCGCGTTCACCGTCTACCCGGCGGTCCATGCCAACGAGGAGCGGCTGCGGGTGCGCAACCCGTTCCGCACGATCGTCATCCCCTGGGCGCTGGTGGAGGAGGTGCGGGCCAAGTACTCAACGGAGGTCGTCGCCTCCGGTGTCACCTACCAGCTGTGGGCCGTCGCGGTCTCCATGCGGGGCCGCAAGCGCGCCGACCGCCGCAGCACCCGCACCATGGAGCCGGACGGTCCGCCCGGTCTGTTCGGCCGCACCCGGGTGCGCCAGATCACCCCGCAGGAGCAGCCGGTCCTCGCCACCGCCGACCAGGCCGTCACCGACCTGCGCGAGATGGCCGAACGCCACGGCACCGCGACCGGCACCACCGCCGCGATCACCACCCGCTGGGCCTGGCCCCTCTACGCCCCCGCCCTCGCGGGCCTGATCGCCCTGGTCCTCGTCAACGTCCTGTGACCTCCGTGCCACCGCGAGGGGGCACGCCCGTCAACCCGTTGTGACCCCCGTGCCCCCGCGAAGCCCCCGCCCCCGCCCCCGTCCTCAGGCCGGCACCCCCGTCTCCTCCAGCGGATCCGTCCGGGGGGCCGGGCGGGTGCGCAGGCGGCGGACGGAGGGGGAGAGCAGGCCGGCGAGGGCGGCGGCCAGGACGAGGGCGGCGCAGGCCAGCAGGGAGGTGCGGACGCCGGCCGCGGCGGCGAGGGGGCCGGCGGCGAGGATGCCCAGCGGGGCGAACGCCAGGGAGCCCAGCCAGTCGTAGGAGCTGACGCGTCCCAGCATCTCCTCCGGGATCTCCCGCTGCATGGTCGTCCCCCACAGCGTGGCGAAGACGTCCGTGGAGACCCCGCAGACGAACGACGTGCCGGCCACCGTCCACAGCGGTGCCCCCACCGCCAGCATCAGGGGTGGCAGCGACAGCGGCGGGAGCATCAGTACCGCCACCAGCATCGGCCGGCGCACCCGCAGCCGCAGGGCCAGACCCGCGCCGAGCAGCGAGCCCAGCGCCTGCGCGCCGGTGATGACCGCCCACGCCCGCGGCCCGCCCGATCCGTCCCGCACCGCCAGCGGCCCGAGCACACCGGTGAACGCCCCCAGCCCCGCGACGAGGAACGCGAACTGGGCCACCACCACCCACAGCCACTGGTGGGCGGTGAACTCCCGCCAGCCCTCCCGCAGTTGACGGAGACCCGAGGCGCGGGCCGGTGGCCGGGCGGTGACCTGGAGACGGCCGACGAGGAGCGCGCTCACCAGGAAGGACGCCCCGTTGGCGGCCAGCGCCCAGCCGGGGCCGACGACCGCGACGAACGCGCCGGCCAGTCCCAGGCCGGCCAGCGCCGCGCCGTTCTGCATGAGGCGCAGGGTGGCGTTCGCCCGCTGCAGGAACCCGTCCGGCACCAGGAGCGGCAGCAGGCCGGTCATGGCCGGGCCGAACAGCGCGGTGCCGGTGCCCGCGGCCGCCGTCACCAGGCACAGCGCGGGCAGGGGCGCGTGCCGGGTCAGCACCATGGCCGCCAGGGCGGCGTTGGCGACCGCGCCGATCAGGTCGGAGACCACCATCAGCCGGGTCCGCCGGAAGCGGTCCGCGAACACCCCGCCCACCAGCACGAACAGCACTTGCGGCAGCACCAGGGACGCCTGCGTCAGCGACAGCCGCCCGGGCGACGCCCCCGGCAGTTCCAGGATCGCGAAGGCCAGCGCCACCCGCGCCAGCGCGCTGCCCAGCACCGAGGTGGCCCGGGCACAGATCAGCGTGGCGTAGCCGGGTACGCGCAGCAGCGAGCCCGGTGCGGTGGGTGAGGGGGTCATGCTCCGGACAGTACGGCGGCGGGCCGGTGGCCCGCCGCCGGTTTTCTCAGAGTCCCGCGGCGGCCGCGATATCCCGTTTCAGGGCGGCCAGGGCCTGCGACGCCGCCTCCCGGGCGGCCGGGACGCCCTCGGCGCCTGCCACCGGGACCACCACTTCGAGGTAGCACTTGATCTTCGGCTCGGTGCCCGAGGGCCGCACGATCACCCGTGCGGCGGACACCTCGCCTGCGCCGCCCAGCCGGTACCGCAGTCCGTCGGTCGGCGGCAGGCCCTCCGAGCCCTCCGCCAGGTCCTGCGCCGACTCCACCGCCAGACCGGCCAGTTCCCGCGGCGGCCGGGCCCGCAGCCGCTCCATCGCCGCGCCGATCAGCGACAGGTCCGACACCCGCGCCGACAACTGGTCGGTGGCGTGCAGCCCGTGGGCCACCGCCAGCTCGTCCAGCAGTGACAGCAGCGTGCGCCCGCGCGCCTTCAGACCGGCCGCCAGCTCCGCGACGGCCAGGGCCGCGCTGACCCCGTCCTTGTCCCGCACGCCCTCGGGGTCGACGCAGTAGCCCAGCGCCTCCTCGTAGCCGTACCGCAGCCCCGGCACCTTGGAGATCCACTTGAAACCGGTCAGGGTGTCGGCGTGCTCCAGCCCGGCCGCCGCCGCGATCCGCGACAGCAGCGAGGAGGAGACGATGGACGCCGCCAGGGTGCCGCGCGCGCCCTTGGCGACCAGGTGCGCCGCCAGCAGCGCGCCCACCTCGTCGCCGCGCAGCATCCGCCAGCCGCCGTCCGCCGCCGGGTCCGGCACCGCCACCGCGCAGCGGTCCGCGTCCGGGTCGTTGGCGATCACCAGATCCGGGGAGTGCCGCCGGGCCGCCGCGAACGCCAGGTCCATCGCCCCGGGTTCCTCCGGGTTCGGGAACGCCACCGTGGGGAACGCCGGGTCCGGCTCGCCCTGCCGTTCCACGACGGCCGGCGCAGGGAACCCGGCCCGTTCGAACGCGGCCAGCAGGGTGTCGCGGCCCACGCCGTGCAGCGGGGTGTACACCACCGAAAGCTCCCGGGGCGCGTCCCGGTCCACCACGGACGCCGCCCGCTCCAGGTACGCCTCCAGCACGCCGCCGTCCAGCGTCTGCCAGCCCGCCTCCGGGCGGGGCACGTCCGTCAGCGGGCCCACCGCGGCGATCCGCGCGGCGATACCGGCGTCGGCCGGCGGCACGATCTGCGAACCGTCGCTCAGGTACACCTTGTAGCCGTTGTCCCGCGGTGGGTTGTGGCTGGCCGTCACCATCACGCCGGCCACCGCGCCCAGGTGCCGGATCGCGAACGCCAGCACGGGCGTCGGCAGCGGCCCGGGCAGCACCGCCGCCCGCAGGCCGGCGCCGGTCATCACCGAGGCGGTCGCCAGCGCGAAGTCCCGCGAGCGGTACCGGGCGTCGTACCCGACGACGACCAGGCCGCCGGCCGCGTCCCCGGCGTTCAGGTAGCCGGCCAGGCCCCTGGCCGCCCGGATCACCACGGCGAGGTTCATCCGCATCGGCCCGGCGCCCAGTTCGCCGCGCAGTCCCGCGGTGCCGAACTGGAGCGTTCCGGAGAAGCGGTCCGCGAGGCCGGCGGCCGCGCCGTCCTTGCCGGCCTCCACCGCCTCCAGCAGCGCGGTCAGCTCCTCACGGGTCTCGCCGTCCGGGTCCTCCGCGAGCCAGGCCCGGGCCCGGGACAGCATGACGTCGTCTTGCATCGGGACTCCTCGGTGACGTGGCGGGTCAGATCCGGTCGAGCACGCCGGCGAGCAGGCCGCCCATGCGGCTGGCCGACTCCCGGCCGGCCTCCAGCACCTCGGCGTGGTTGAGCGGTTCGCCCGTCATGCCGGCGGCCAGGTTGGTCACCAGGGAGATGCCCAGCACCTCCGCACCGGCCTCACGGGCGGCGATCGCCTCCAGCGTGGTCGACATGCCGACCAGGTCGCCGCCGATGGCCCGCACCATGCCGATCTCGGCGGGCGTCTCGTAGTGCGGGCCTGGCAGCTGCACGTACACGCCCTCGGCCAGCGACGGGTCAACCTTCCGGCACAGCTCCCGCAGCCGGGGCGAGTACAGGTCGGTCAGGTCCACGAAGTTGGCGCCGGCGATCGGGGAGGTCGCCGTCATGTTGATGTGATCGCTGATCAGCACGGCCTGCCCCGGGCGGAACGCCGGCCGCAGACCGCCGCAGCCGTTGGTGAGAACGACCGTCCGGCAGCCGGCCGCGACGGCGGTGCGCACCCCGTGCACGACGGTGGCCACGCCGTGGCCCTCGTACAGGTGGTTGCGGCCCAGCAGGACCAGCGCCCGCTTGCCGCCGACCAGCACCGAGCGGACCCGTCCGGCGTGCCCCTCCACCGACGGCGCCGGGAACCCCGGCAGGTCGGTCACCGGGAACTCGCTCTCCGGCTCACCGAGGGCGTCTGCCGCCGGCACCCAGCCGGAGCCCATGACCAGCAGGACGTCGTGGACCTCCGCGCCGGTCAGCTCACGCAGACGCCGGGCCGCCTCGTCGGCGGCGGCGTAGGGGTTCGGGGGCGGGGGCACGGGGGCGGCTGCGGATGCGTTCACGCGCACGAGCGTAACGGAGGATGGCCTACGCGCGTAGACGGCCCCCTCCGGGCGCATCACGGTTCCCCCGGGGGAACGTACCGCCCCGCCCGCCGTCGCCGCGGGGGCGTTCCCGCGGAGCTCCGCCCGTCCGCCGCGGCTCGCCCCGGTCGCGGCCGGCGGACGGGGGTGTGGGGGATCCGTTGTGCCGTTCAGGGTGGTGACGGGGGTGGGCTCCCGTACTCTGTCGGGCATGTCGCTCTACGCCGCGTACGCCGGCAACCTCGACGCGCGGCTGATGATCCGCCGCGCCCCGCACTCCCCGATGCGCGGCACCGGCTGGCTCGACGGCTGGCGGTTGACGTTCGGCGGTGAGCAGATGGGCTGGGAGGGCGCGCTCGCCACCCTGGTCGAGGACCCCCTGCACCAGGTGTTCGTCGGCCTGTACGACCTGGCGGACGTCGACGAGGAGTCCCTGGACCGCTGGGAGGGCGTGCCCCTGGGGATCTACCGCCGCACCACGGTCCGCGTCCACACCCTCGACGGCGACGTGGCCGCCTGGGCCTACGTCCTCAACGACTACGAGGGCGGCCTGCCCTCCGCGCGCTACCTCGGCGAGATCGCCGACGCCGCCGAATCCGCCGGCGCCCCCCACGACTACGTCATGGAACTGCGCAAGCGTCCCTGCTGACCGGGCGCGCGTGCCCGGCGCCCGCGCGACCCCCGTGTGACGCCGTGCGCGGGGAGCGGGACAATGGGAACGTGACTTCGATCGTGATCATCGGTGGCGGACCCGGCGGATACGAGGCGGCGCTGGTCGCGGCGCAGTTGGGGGCGGGGGTTACCGTCGTCGACTGCGACGGGCTGGGCGGGGCGTCGGTGCTGACCGACTGCGTGCCGTCGAAGACGCTGATCGCCACCGCCGAGGTGATGACGACGTTCGACTCCTCCTACGAGGAGCTCGGCATCATCGTCGCCGACGACACCCCGCCGGAGAAGGAGGCCGCCCGGGTGCACGGGGTGGACCTCGGGGTGGTCAACCGCAGGGTCAAGCGGCTGGCGCTCGCGCAGTCGCACGACATCACCGCGTCCGTCACCAGGGCCGGCGGCCGGGTGATGCGCGGGCGCGGGCGTCTGGAGCCCGCGCGCGGCGCCGACGGGCAGCGCCGGGTCACGGTGACGGCCGCCGACGGCTCCAGCGAGACCCTGACGGCCGACGCGGTGCTGATCGCCACCGGCGCCCACCCGCGCGAGGTCCCCGACGCGCTGCCCGACGGTGAGCGCATCCTCAACTGGACGCAGGTCTACGACCTCCAGGAACTGCCCGAGGAACTCATCGTCGTCGGGTCCGGCGTCACCGGCGCCGAGTTCGCCGGCGCCTACCAGGCGCTGGGCTCCCGGGTCACCCTGGTCTCCAGCCGCGACCGCGTGCTGCCCGGCGAGGACCCGGACGCGGCCTCCGTGCTGGAGGACGTCTTCCGGCGGCGCGGCATGAACGTGATGTCCCGCTCCCGGGCCGCCGCCGCCAAGCGGGTCGGCGACCGCGTCGAGGTGACGCTGAACGACGGCCGGGTCATCAGCGGCACCCACTGCCTGATCTCCGTCGGCTCGATCCCGAACACCGCGGGAATGGGCCTGGAGGAGGCCGGCGTCCGGCTGAAGGACTCCGGTCACGTGTGGACCGACCGCGTCTCGCGGACCTCCGCGCCCGGCGTGTACGCGGCCGGCGACTGCACGGGCGTGCTCGCCCTGGCGTCGGTGGCGGCGATGCAGGGCCGGATCGCGATGTACCACTTCCTGGGCGACGCGGTGACGCCGCTGAACCTCAAGACGGTCTCGGCGAACATCTTCACCGACCCGGAGATCGCCACCGTCGGCTACAGCCAGGCGGACGTGGACGCCGGGCGGATCGACGCACGGGTGCTGAAGCTGCCGCTGCACCGCAACCCGCGGGCGAAGATGCAGGACATCCGGGACGGCTTCGTGAAGCTGTTCAGCCGCCCGGGCACCGGGATCGTGGTCGGCGGCGTGGTCGTCGCCCCGCGGGCCAGCGAGCTGATCCACCCGATCGCGCTGGCGGTCGACAACAACCTGACGGTGGAGCAGATCGCCAACACCTTCACGGTCTACCCCTCGCTGTCCGGCTCGGTCGCCGAGGTCGCCCGCCAGCTGCACAGCCGCCGCACCGACTGACCGCCGGACGCCCGGGCCCGCACGGCAGGCCCGGGCGGTGGAGGCGGCCGGGGCGCGGCGGTGTCCCGGCACCGTGGTGGTCCCGGGCGTGCGGGCGCGGCGGCGTGACGGGTCGCCGGGGGACGCAAGGCGATCAAACGCCCATAGCACCGGTTCCGTCGCCGTGCGAACAACTTCTGTTAATTGGTGCAAAGCACTGAAAGACGACGGTCGCCGGGGTTACTGTCAGTTCCGTGTTCGCAGCAGAACGTCGTCAGTTGATCCTCGAAATGGTGCGGGCGAACGGGGCGGTATCGCTCCGGGAGCTCGCCCGAGTCGTCCAGACCTCCGAAGTGACCGTGCGGCGTGACGTGCGGGCACTGGAGGCCGACGGGCTCCTGGACCGCCGTCATGGCGGTGCGGTGCTGCCCGGCGGCCTGGCACGGGAGTCCGGATTCCCGCAGAAGACCCATCTCGCGACCGCCGAGAAGTCGGCGATCGCCGACGTGGCCGCCTCGCTGGTCGAGGAGGGCGAGGCCATCGTGGTGGGCGCCGGCACCACCACGCAGGAACTCGCCCGCCGGCTGGCCCGGGTGCCGGGGCTGACGGTGGTGACCAACTCGCTGCTGGTGGCGCAGGCCCTCGCGCACGCCAGCCGCGTCGAGGTGGTGATGACCGGCGGCACCCTGCGCGGCAGCAACTACGCGCTGGTGGGCAGCGGTGCCGAGCAGTCCCTGCACGGGCTGCGGGTCTCCCGCGCCTTCGTCTCCGGTGCCGGGCTGACCGCCGAGCGCGGGCTGTCCACGCCCAACATGCTCTCCGCCAGCGTGGACCGGGCCCTGGTGGGCGCCGCCTCGGAGGTCGTCGTGCTCGCCGACCACGGCAAGCTCGGCACCGACACGATGTTCCAGACCGTCGCGCCGGAGCTCATCACCCATCTGGTGACGGACGACCCGCCCCCCGAGGCGGAACGCGCCGTCACCGAACTCCAGGCCCTCGCCGATCAGGGCGTGCGGGTGACGCTGGCCCGGGCCGACCGGGCGGACGGTGACGCGGGCCCGCCGAGGGGGCGCCCCCCGGTGCCCGGACCGCGCAGGCACGCCCGGCAGAGCGCCGGCCCGGCCAGCGGCCCGCTGCGCGCCGCCCCCGGACTGCCCGCCCCCGACGGCCGGGTGACCGATCTGGGACGCCGCCGCCGGTGACCGCGCCGGCCGTCACCCCGCGGTGCGGGTGCGCAGGCCGTCGACCGCCAGGTCCAGCAGGCGGTCGGCGAGCCCGGGGTCGGCCGGGGAGCGGTCGGCGGCCAGCGCCACGGCGCACACCAGGTGCATGAGGTCCTCGATACGGGCGTCCGCCCGCACCTCACCGGCGTTCCGGGCGGTGCTCAGCAGTTCCGCGCCGGCCGCCCGCAGTCTGTCCTGGCACACGCCCATGGACTCCGCCCGCCCGCACATCAGGGAGTCGCCGAGCCCCCGGTAGGCGGCGGTGTGCCGGACCACCGCGCTCATCCAGGCGGACAGCGCGGCCACCGGCGGGCGCTGACCGGACAGCCGGGCGGCGAGGTCCACCAGGGCGTCGAGTTCGCCCTGGAAGACCGCGGCGACCAGCGCGTCCCGATCGGGGAAGTGCCGGTAGAGGGTGCCGATGCCGACCCCGGCCCGGCGGGCGATCTCCTCCAGCGGCGCGTCGGCGCCCTGCCCGGCGAACGCCTCGGTGGCCACCTCCACCAGACGCCGGCGGTTGCGCCGCGCGTCGGCACGCATCGGTCTCGTCGTCACCTGCTCCCGCCCTCCCGGCCCTCGCCGCCGCGTGCGCCCGTGCGCCGGGATGCCGCGGGCCCCGGCCGAGTTCCGGCCGGGGCCCGCGGGTGCGGCGGTGGGACGCCGTCTCAGTCCTTGATCTCGCAGATGGCGGCACCGGAGGAGACCGAGCCGCCGACCTCCGCGGCCAGCCCCTTGACGGTACCGGCCCGGTGGGCGCTGATGGGCTGCTCCATCTTCATGGCCTCCAGCACCACGATCAGGTCGCCCTCGGCCACCTCCTGGCCCTCCTCGACGGCCACCTTGACGATGGTGCCCTGCATCGGGGAGGCCAGGGTGTCGCCGGAGGCGGCCGCGCCGGACTTCTTGGCGGCCTTGCGGCGCGGTGCCTTCTTCGCGCCCGCGGCCGGCACGGCGGCCAGGCCGCCGCCGAACGCGGCGGGCAGCGTGACCTCCAGGCGCTTGCCGCCGACCTCGACGACCACGGTCTCCCGGGCCCCGGCCTCGTCCTCGTCGTCACCGGCCGCACCGGCGAACGGCGGGATGGTGTTGTCGAACTCGGTCTCGATCCACCGGGTGTGGACGGTGAACGGGTCCGTGGAACCGGACAGTTCGGGGGCGAACGCCGGGTCGGTGACGACCGCGCGGTGGAACGGGACGGCGGTGGCCATGCCCTCAACCTGGAACTCCGCCAGCGCGCGGGCGGCCCGCTCCAGGGCCTGCCGCCGGGTGGCGCCGGTGACGATCAGCTTGGCCAGCAGCGAGTCCCACGCCGGGCCGATCACACTGCCGGCCTCCACGCCCGCGTCGAGCCGCACACCGGGGCCGGTGGGGGCGTCGAACCGGGTGACGGTGCCGGGGGCGGGCAGGAAGCCGCGGCCCGGGTCCTCGCCGTTGATCCGGAACTCCAGCGAGTGGCCGCGCAACTGCGGGTCGCCGTAGCCGAGTTCCTCGCCGTCGGCGATCCGGAACATCTCGCGCACCAGGTCGACGCCGGCGACCTCCTCGGTCACCGGGTGCTCGACCTGGAGACGGGTGTTGACCTCCAGGAAGGAGATCGTGCCGTCCTGGCCGACCAGGAACTCGCAGGTACCGGCGCCGACGTAGCCGGCCTCGCGAGAGGATGGCCTTGGACGCCGTGTACAGCTGCTCGGTCTGCTCCGGCGACAGGAACGGCGCCGGGGCCTCCTCCACCAGCTTCTGGTGGCGGCGCTGGAGCGAGCAGTCACGGGTGGAGACGACCACCACGTTGCCGTGGGTGTCGGCCAGGCACTGGGTCTCCACGTGGCGCGGGCGGTCGAGGTAGCGCTCGACGAAGCACTCGCCGCGGCCGAACGCGGCGACGGCCTCGCGGACCGCCGACTCGTACAGCTCGGGCACCTCCTCCAGCGTCCGGGCCACCTTCAGGCCGCGGCCGCCGCCGCCGAACGCCGCCTTGATGGCGATGGGCAGGCCGTGTTCCTCGGCGAAGGTCACGACCTCCCCGGCGCCGGAGACCGGGTCGGGGGTACCGGCCACCAGGGGAGCGCCGGCGCGCTGCGCGATGTGACGGGCCGCCACCTTGTCGCCCAGGTCACGGATGGCCTGCGGGGGCGGGCCGATCCAGATCAGGCCGGCGTCGAGCACGGCCTGCGCGAACTCGGCGTTCTCCGACAGGAAGCCGTAGCCGGGGTGGATCGCGTCCGCCCCGGAGTCATTCGCGGCCTTCAGCACCTTCTCGATGTCGAGGTAACTGGTGGCCGGGGTGTCGCCGCCCAGCGCGAACGCCTCGTCGGCCGCGCGCACGTGCAGTGCGTCCCGGTCCGGCTCGGCGTACACGGCGACGCTGGCGATCCCGGCGTCCTGGCAAGCGCGGGCGACGCGGACGGCGATTTCGCCGCGGTTGGCGATGAGCACCTTGCGCACGATGGCTCCCTCCTTGGAACAAGTGGAGTTTAGGGAATGCCGACACGTCATGCCGAGCGGTTCCCTCGGGTGAGCTTGCCCACACGCACTGTGGCAGATGGCCCAACCAGTGGGCGCCGGCCCGCGTCGGTCCACGGTACGCCGCATGTCCGGCCCGTGGGCGGTACGGCCCGCACGGGCGTCAACCCTGTGCCACCGGTGTCGGCTGATGGAGGTTTCTTTGTCGGGACCCTACTGATCGGCACCGGAAACTTTGCCGGTTGCCGGAGCCGTTCCGGCACTTGTCGCCGTCGGATACCGGTGCGTAGCGTTGACGGGACGTACCGAATCCGCCCGGGAGCAGCCGATGCGCCGTCCGATAGCCGCCGCAGCGGCGCTCGCCCTGCTCGCCGAGGCGGGCGCTGTGGTCTTCGTCAACGTCGTGCTGGGGGCGGCCGTCAACCAGCAGAACATGTCGCTGGCCGGGCTGCGACCGCACGCCATGAGCGACGGCGCCTGGGCGGCCGGCGCGCTGCTCGGGCTCTACCTGCTGGTGTGCGCGGTCATCGAGGTGACCACCGCGGTGCGCGACCGGGGCCCCGGGCGGGTGAACCGGCTGCTGCTGGTGGTCTGCGCGGTGGTCCAGGGGGTGCTGGGAGCGGTGGTCGTGGGCGTGGTCGGCTGGGCCGCCTTCACCGCGCTGATGGTGGTGCTGGCGCTGCTGGTGGCGACCCTGGTGACCTACCCGCGTGGGGTCAGCCCTGCCACAAGTCCGTGATGCGGTAGCCGAGTTCGCCCAGCATCCGGCGCAGCAGCGGCAGGGACAGCCCGATGACGTTGGACGGGTCGCCCTCGATGCCCTCGATGAACGGCGCCGACAGCCCGTCCAGGGTGAAGGCGCCCGCCACGTCGAGGGGTTCGCCGCTGCCGACGTAGTCCGCGATCTCGTCGTCGTCGGGCATGCCGAACCACACCGTGGTCGAGGCGGTCGCCGACACCCGGCGGCCGTTGACCGTGTCGATGACGCAGTGCCCGGTGCGCAGCACGCCCTGGCGGCCGCGCATGGCCCGCCAGCGTTCCACGGCCTGCGCGGCGTCGGCCGGCTTGCCCAGCGCGAACCCGTCCAGGTCCAGCACCGAGTCGCAGCCCACCACCAGGGCGTCGAACGGGAGCTGGCCGGCGACCATGTTGGCCTTGGCGTCGGCGAGGGTCTGGGCGAGGTCGGCGGGGGTGGCCGCGGTCACGGCGCGCTCGTCGACGCCGCTGACGACGACGCGTGGATTGAGCCCGGCCTGCTTCAGCAGCCCGAGCCGGGCAGGCGAGGCGGACGCGAGGACGAGAACGTGCTCAGGAATCATGCGGGTCAGATTAAGCGACCACCAGGATGGTTTCCGCCGGGGGCCACCCCCTGGACGGCCGGGCGGTCCCGCTCAGGGACGCCGGCCGGCCACCAGCACCATCAGCAGCGGCAGCCAGACGGCCGGCAGCCAGCCGCCCCGGCGCACCATGACGAGTGCCCCGCGCGTCTCGGCGGAGGGCCCCTCCCGCGGGCGATCGGACCACGACATGCCGACGATGCCGCTGGTCCGGGGCCGGCCGGCGCCTGAGTACGGGTACTCGGATCCGCCGGCCGGACCGGTTCAGCGCGGCCAGAACGTGGTGCGCCAGGCGCCCGGACCGAACCGCGGCAGGCGGCGGCCGTCCGCGATCCGTGCCGGGTCCGACCAGCGGCTCAGCGGCCGCTCGTCCCCACCGGCCGGGGCCACGGCCGAACGGGCCGTCACCACCGCCAGCGTCGCCGCCAGTTCCTCGGGGGTCGGATTGCCCCGCACGACCCTCAGCGTCATCCCGTCTCCCTCTCCGGTCACCGTCGCCCCTACAGCGGGATGTTGCCGTGCTTCTTCGGCGGCAGGCTCTCCCGTTTGCCGCGCAGCACCCGCAGCGCCCTGACGATCTGCGCGCGGGTCTCGGAGGGCGGGATCACCGCGTCGACGTAGCCGCGTTCGGCGGCGGTGTAGGGGTTGAGCAGGGTGTCCTCGTACTCGGTGATCAACTGCTGCCGCAGCGCGTCGGGGTCGCCGGCCTCCGCCAGCGTCCGCCGGTGCAGGATGTTGACGGCGCCCTGCGCGCCCATGACGGCGATCTGCGCCGTCGGCCACGCCAGATTGAGGTCGGCGCCCAGGTGCTTGGAGCCCATCACGTCGTAGGCGCCGCCGTACGCCTTGCGGGTGATGACGGTGATCAGCGGCACGGTGGCCTCGGCGTAGGCGAAGATCAGTTTGGCGCCGCGCCGGATGATGCCGTTCCACTCCTGGTCGGTGCCGGGCAGGAAGCCGGGCACGTCGACGAAGGTGAGCACCGGGACGTTGAACGCGTCGCAGGTGCGCACGAACCGCGCGGCCTTCTCGGAGGCGGCGATGTCCAGGCAGCCGGCGAACTGCAGCGGCTGGTTGCCCACCACGCCCACCGGGTGGCCCTCGACGCGTCCGAACCCGGTGAGGATGTTCGGCGCGAACAGCGGCATGGTCTCCAGGAACTCGCCGTCGTCCAGCACGTGTTCGAAGACGGTGTGCATGTCGTACGGCTGGTTGGCCGAGTCCGGCACCAGCGCGTCGAGCTCCAGGTCCTCCGGGCCGGCCGTCAGGTCCGCGGTCTCCGGGAACGCCGGCGGGGCCTCCAGGTTGTTCGACGGCAGGTAGGCCAGCAGCGCCTTGACGTACTCCACCGCCTCCTTCTCGTCCGCCGCCATGTGGTGGGCGTTGCCCGAGCGGGTGGCGTGCGAGCGGGCGCCGCCGAGCGCCTCCATGCCGACGTCCTCACCGGTGACGGTCTTGATGACGTCCGGGCCGGTGATGAACATGTGCGAGGTCTGGTCGACCATCACCACGAAGTCGGTGATCGCCGGGGAGTAGACCGCGCCGCCCGCGCACGGGCCGGTGATCAGCGAGATCTGCGGGATCACCCCGGAGGCGTGGGTGTTGCGGCGGAAGATCTCCCCGTACAGCCCGAGGGAGGCGACCCCTTCCTGGATGCGGGCGCCGCCGGAGTCGTTGATGCCGATGACCGGGCAGCCGTTCTTCAGGGCCCAGTCCATGACCTTGACGATCTTCTCGCCGTAGACCTCGCCGAGCGCGCCGCCGAAGACCGTGAAGTCCTGCGAGAAGACCGCCACCGGGCGGCCGTCGACCGTGCCGTAACCGGTGACGACGCCGTCGCCGTAGGGGCGGTTGGCCTCCAGGCCGAAGTTCACCGACCGGTGCCGGGCGAACTCGTCCAGCTCGACGAACGAGTCCTCGTCCAGCAGCAGCCCGATCCGCTCCCGGGCCGTCAGCTTGCCCTTCGCGTGCTGCTTCTCCACCGCCCGCTGCGAACCGGCGTGCGTCGCCTGCCCGACGCGGGCCCGCAGGTCCGCGATCTTCCCGGCGGTCGTGTGGATGTCGTACTCCGGTTCGGCCATGTCAGGGGCTCTCCTGCTCTCGTCCGGCGCACGCGTCCGGACCGGGATGTGACGCGCGGGTAACTCCGCTTCGTAGCGTAGTGGCGGGAATGCGCCCCGGGCACTGCGGCGTTGGCCACACCCCGCTGATCTAGGCTGCCGGTATGGACAACCGCTGGTCCGACCTGGACAGACCGCCGCTGAACGAGGGGGCGCTGCGCCGGGCGCTGATCGTCCCCGGAGGGCTGTGGAGCGCGCTGGAGGTGGTGGCGAGCACCGGATCGACCAACAGCGACCTGGCCGGTGCCGCCCGCCGGGGGGCCGCCGAGGGCACGGTCCTGGTGGCCGAGGAGCAGGTCGCCGCCCGCGGCCGGCTGGACCGTCGGTGGAGCGCCCCGGCCCGCTCCGGGCTGTCCCTGTCGGTGCTGCTGCGCCCGGGCACGCCGTTCCGCGGCGGCGACCCGGTGCCCGTCGAACGCTGGAGCTGGCTACCGCTGCTGGCCGGCGTGGCGCTGGCGTCCGCGGTCTCCCGCACCGCCGGCGTCGACACCGCGCTGAAGTGGCCGAACGACCTGCTGGTCACCGTCGGCGGCTCACACCGCAAGGCGGCCGGCATCCTGGCGGAACGCGCCGGCGACACCGGCGTGGTCATCGGCATCGGACTGAATGTCACCCTGCGTGAGAACGAGCTGCCGGTGCCCACCGCCGCCTCCCTCGCCCTGGCCGGCGCCCCGGTGACCGACCGCGACCCGCTGCTGCGCGCCCTGCTGCGCTCCCTGGAGCAGTGGTACGCCGCCTGGCGCGCGGCCGGCGGCGACCCGCACGACTGCCTGCTCCAGGAGACCTACGCGGCCGGCTGCGCCACCCTCGGCATGGCGGTGCGCGCGGAACTGCCGGGCGGTCGCGACCTGACCGGGGAGGCCGTCGCCGTCGACGCCGACGGCCGCCTGGTGGTGCGCACCGCGACCGGCCCCGAGGCGGTCGGCGCCGGCGACGTGGTGCACGTACGCCCCGCCGGTCCGGCCCCGGAACCCGGCGCCGGACCGCGGTGATCGTGAGCTGCGGCACACTGCCGTATCGTTGAGCCGATGTCGTCCCGGGATGTGCCCCGGGGACCCCAGTGATGGGAAAGGGCAGTGGTCAGGACCCGGACAGGGGGCCCACGGTGACCGCCGACAACGCGGGCACGCCTCCGCACGAGGAACCCGGTGAGGCGATCCCGGACACCGTCACCGGCGGTGACGATCCGCTGGCGTTGCGCCTGGAGCACCTCATCCTCGGCGCGGAACGCCGCTACACCCCGTTCCAGGCGGCCCGCACCGCGGGCGTCTCGATGGACCTCGCGTCCCGCTTCTGGCGGGCCATGGGCTTCGCCGACATCGGGCAGGCCAAGGCGCTCACCGAGGCCGACGTGCTCGCGCTGCGCCGGCTGGCGGGTCTGGTGGAGGCCGGGCTGCTGAGCGAGTCGATGGCCATCCAGGTCGCCCGTTCCACCGGCCAGACCACCGCCCGGCTCGCCGACTGGCAGACCGACTCCTTCCTGGAGGGCCTCACCGAGCCGCCCGAGCCCGGCATGACCCGCGCCGAGGTCGCCTACCCGCTGGTCGAACTGCTGCTGCCCGAACTGGAGGAGTTCCTGATCTACGTCTGGCGGCGGCAGCTGTCAGCCGCCACCAGCCGGGTCGCCCAGGCGGACGACGAGGAGGCGGTGGACCGCCGGCTGGCCGTCGGCTTCGCCGACCTCGTCGGCTTCACCCGGCTGACCCGCCGGCTGGAGGAGGAGGAACTCGGCGAACTGGTCGAGACGTTCGAGACCACCTGCGCCGACCTGGTCGCCGCCCACGGCGGCCGGCTGATCAAGACCCTCGGCGACGAGGTGCTCTTCGTCGCCGACGACGCCGGCGTCGCCGCCGAGATCGCGTTGCGCCTGATAGAGACCATGACCGGCGACGAGTCCATGCCGGAACTGCGGGTCGGCATGGCGTTCGGCACGGTCACCACCCGCATGGGCGACGTCTTCGGCACCACCGTCAACCTCGCCAGCCGCCTGACGTCGATAGCGCCGAAGGACTGCGTGCTGGTGGACGAGGCCCTGGTGGGGGCCCTCGGGGCGGCCGGGAACGCGCCGGTCTCCGAGGCGGAGGTGACCGAGGGGGAGAAGTACCGCTTCGCCGTGCAGCCCATGTGGCGCCGCCCGGTGCGCGGGCTCGGCGTCGTCGAGCCGTGGCTGCTCTCCCGCCGCGGCTGACCCGCCCCCGCGCCGGGTGAGGCCCGCCGGCACCTGCTGACGCGGCGGGGGAGGCGTGCCATGATCGCGGCCATGACTGCTGAGCCGACGAGCGAGGACAGGTACGGCGAATGGGTCGCCGTGCGCAGGCGCGACGAGCGGGGCCACGTCGCCGAACTGGTGCTGGACCGCCCCAAGGCGCTCAACGCCATCTCCACCGCCATGGGCCGCCAGGTGGCCGCCGCGTGCGCCGCGCTGGCCGCCGACGAGACCGTCCGCGCGGTGGTGCTGACCTCCAGCAACGAACGCGCCTTCTGCGTCGGCGCGGACCTGAAGGAGCGCAACTCCTTCACCGACGCCGACATGGGCCGCTCCCGCCCGGTCACCCGCGCCTGCTACACCGGGGTGCTGGAGCTGCCGATGCCGACGATCGCGGCCGTGCACGGCTTCGCCCTCGGCGGCGGCTACGAGATCGCGCTCTCCTGCGACGTCATCGTCGCCGACCCCTCCGCGGTCGTGGGACTGCCCGAGGTCTCCGTCGGCGTGATCCCCGGCGGCGGCGGCACCCAGCTGCTCCCGCGCCGGGTGGGCACCGCCCGGGCCGCCGAGCTGATCTTCACCGCCCGCCGGGTCGAGGCTCCCGAGGCGCTGGCCCTGGGCATGATCGACGTGCTGGCCGCCCCCGGCGCCGACCGCGCGGAGGCGCTGGAGATGGCCGGGCGCATCGCCCGCAACTCGCCCGTCGGCCTGCGGGCCGCCAAGCGCGCCCTGCGGCTGGGCTCCGGCTCCGGCCTGCGCGAGGGGCTGGACCTGGAGGACGCCGCCTGGCGCACGGTCGCCTTCTCCCCGGACCGGGCCGAGGGCGTGGCCGCGTTCAACGAGAAGCGCCGCCCCGAGTGGCCGGGGCTGTAGGGCGCCGCCCGGGGTGGCCGGGGCCGTGAGGGCGGGGCGGTGGTGGCGGGGGGTCCGCCGCCCGGGTGGGACGGCCGCTGCCTGATGCCGGCCCCCGCGCCGGGACGACCCGGCGCCGGCGCAGGCGCCTGCCCTTCGCCCCCGCGCCCGTCCTTCCCGCGCCCCCGCCCCCGCCCGGTCCGCGTCGCCCCGCGCCGGACGCCCCGCCGTTCGGTTTGTCCGTAATCTGGAGGGCGGGCGGTCGGGCAGCGGGAGGTGGGATGGACCGGATGGCCGCGGTCGTGGGCGTCGCCCAGGCCGTCGCGACGGCGCAGACGCCGACGGACGCGGCGCGGGCGTCGGTGGCCCCGGCGCGCTCGGCGCTGGGGGCGGTGTTCGCGGTGGTCGCGGCGCGCGAGGAGGGGCGGACGCGCCCCGCCGTGCTGGCGGTGGACGGGACGGCGCCGGCGGACGACCCGTGGGCCGCCGACGAGCCCCCGCCCCTCCGGCGGCGCGGCGGCGGGCTGCGGCGCGGCGGGCGGGCGCTGTCCGTGCCGGTGCTGCTGCACGGGCGGGTGTGGGGGGAGCTGTACGTGGTCCGGGGCGCCGCCGAGCCGGACTTCGTCCGGGCGGACGCCGAGTTCGCCGGGGTGCTCGCGGCCCTCATCGCGGCCGGGGTCGCACAGACCGAGCGGCTGGAGGAGGCCCGGCGGCTGGCGTTCACCGACCCGCTGACCGGCCTGGCCAACCGCCGCGCGGTCGACGTGCGCCTGGAGGACGCGCTGCGCCGCCACCGGGACGGCGGTACGGCCGTCAGCCTCGTGGTGTGCGACGTCAACGGGCTCAAGCGGGTCAACGACAGCCTCGGCCACGCGGTCGGCGACCGGCTGCTCGCGGGCTTCGGCTCGGTGCTGTCGCTGTGCGCGGCGACCCTGCCGGGGAGCGTCGCGGCGCGGTTGGGCGGCGACGAGTTCTGCCTGGTCGTCGAGGGCGTGCCGGCCGCCGAGGTGGAGGCGACCGCGCGGCGGCTGTGCGAGCGGGCACGCTGGCTGGGCCTGGGGGACGGGGTCGCGGTCGGCGTGGCGTCCACCGATGGCGGCGCGGGCCCGGTGCGCACCGCCCGCCGGCTGTTCCGGCTGGCGGACGCCGCCCAGTACCGCGCGAAGGCCGAACGCTCCGCGGCCCCCGTGGTGGCCGGCCGCCGGGTCGCCGCCCTCGCCGACGACCCCGCCCCCGCCGGCGGCGACCGCCGGGCGTTCCGGGGGCGTGCGGGGCCGGCGGATCCGGGGCCGGCGGATCCGCCGGAGGGCAAGGAGGGCGATCACCGGACCATGTGAAAAGCGGCCGGTGTGACGGAACCGGGTCGTGACAGCGTCCGATTCAGTCTCTAGGGTGCGTGAATATGAATATGCACACAGTGGTGTTGGAGGCCGACGGGACGACCCCCGAGGACGTACTGGCCGTGGCCCGCGGAAACGCCCGCGTGGAACTGTCCCCGGCCGCCCTGGAGGGGATCGCAGCCGCCCGCGCCGTCGTCGAGGCGCTGGCCGCCGAGGCGCGGCCGGTCTACGGCGTCTCGACCGGCTTCGGCGCCCTGGCCGTCGTGCACATCGGCCCCGAACTCCGTGCCCAGTTGCAGCGTTCCATCGTCCGCTCGCACGCCGCCGGCATGGGCCCGCGGGTCGAGCGGGAGGTCGTGCGGGCGCTGATGTTCCTGCGCCTGAAGACCCTCGCCTCCGGGCACACCGGTGTCCGCCCGCTGGTCGCCACCGGCATGGCCGCCCTGCTGAACGCCGGAATCACCCCGGTCGTCCACGAGTTCGGCTCCCTCGGCTGCTCCGGCGACCTCGCGCCGCTGTCGCACTGCGCCCTGACGCTCATGGGCGAGGGCGACGCGGAAGGACCCGACGGCGTGGTGCGCCCGGCCGCCGGCCTGCTCGCCGAACACGGGCTCGAACCGGTGGAGCTGCGGGAGAAGGAGGGCCTGGCGCTGCTCAACGGCACCGACGGCATGCTCGGCATGCTGCTGATGGCCGGCGCCGACCTCGCCCGCCTGTTCACCACCGCCGACATCACCGCCGCGCTGTCCCTGGAGGCGCTGCTCGGCACCGACCGCGTGCTCGCCCCCGAACTCCAGGCCGTCCGCCCGCACCCCGGGCAGGCCGCCAGCGCCGGCAACATGCGCCGCGTGCTGGCCGGGTCAGGGCTCACCGGACACCACCAGGACGAGGCGCCGCGCGTGCAGGACGCCTACTCGATCCGCTGCGCCCCGCAGGTCGCCGGCGCCGGCCGGGACACCCTCACACACGCCATGCTGGTCGCCGGCCGCGAACTGGCCGCCGCTGTGGACAACCCCGTCATCCTCGACGACGGCCGCATCGAGTCCAACGGCAACTTCCACGGCGCCCCGGTCGCCTACGTGCTGGACTTCCTCGCCATCGCCGCCGCCGACCTCGGCTCGATAGCGGAACGCCGCACCGACCGCCTGCTGGACAAGAACCGTTCGCACGGCCTGCCGCCGTTCCTCGCCGACGACCCCGGCGTCGACTCCGGTCTGATGATCGCCCAGTACACCCAGGCCGCCCTGGTCAGCGAGAACAAGCGGCACGCCGTCCCGGCCTCCGCCGACTCCATCCCGTCCTCCGCGATGCAGGAGGACCACGTCTCCATGGGCTGGTCGGCGGCGCGCAAGCTGCGGCTGGCGGTGGACAACCTCACCCGCGTGCTGGCCGTGGAACTCGTCGCCGCGACCCGGGCGATCGAACTGCGCGAGCAGGCCAGCGAGGTGCTGAAGGCGGCGCCGGCCTCCCGCGCGGTCATCGACGCGGTGCGGGCCGCCGGGGTCGTGGGCCCCGGCCGGGACCGCTTCCTGGCCCCGGACCTGGCCGCGGCGGAGCGGTTCGTGCGCGGCGGCGGCGCGATCACGGCCGCCGAGAGCGTCACCGGCCCGCTGGCGTAGGTGCGTCCGGCGGGGCGGGCCCAGGACCGGCGGGCGCGGCCCGGGGGCGGTCGCCTCAGGCGGTGGCGCCGGCCTCCGGATCCTGCGCCAGCAGCGCGCGGCGGCGGGCGGCGAGCAGCAGGGCGGCGCCCACCGCGAGGAACCCGGCGCCGCCCACCACGTACGGGGTGGTGTCGACCGCACCGGTGTCCGCCAGCCCGGCCGGCGCCTGGGCCTGCTGGGCGGCGGCCGCACCGTTCCCGGCCGTCCCTGCGGGGGACGCGGGCGCGGCGGAGGCGGCAGAGGCGGCCGCCGCGGGGGTCGCGGACGCGGTCGGCACGAAGCACAACGCGAACAGCACGGCCCCCGCCGCGGCGGACGTGGCGGTCATCGAGCGACGCGATGCCATGGCTCCCCCTTGCTCCGACGGTGAGATCACCGTACGCCCGATCGTAGTGACGTTCCCCCGCCCCCGGGAACCCGCCCGCCCCCACCTGCCGGTCCCCGGCCCGGCCGGCCGCTCCCGGCGTCCCCGGCGCACGGTGCGGCGGGGCGTTCCGGCAACCCGGCGACGTGCCGCGACCGGCACCGGCGAGGGGGCCCCGGCAGGTGACCCGCGGGCGCCTAAGCTCCCTGCCATGAGCACCGAATCTCCCCACACCATCCCGCAGGCCCGCCGTGACGAGCCGGTCACCCGCTACCTGCGTCTCCAGGTCGAACTCGTGATGGAGATCACCGACCGCGACGAGCTGACCGCCGCCGCGCTGGAGGTGACCGAGGACGACGAACTGATGCCGGACGGTGACCGTGACCGCACCCGGGCCGCCGTCCAGCGCGACGAGTCCGAGGCGCTGGCCCTCCTGGTGGACCCCTTCGACCTGGTCAGCGACCTGCCCGGGGTCGAACTCGTCCAGGCGTCCTGGAACAGCGCCCACACCGAGTACGACCCGGACGACGAGGAATGGGAGTTCTACGAGGACGGGGACGAGGACCTCGCCGACGACGAGGCGTAACCCCCGTCCGGTGGGGCCCCCGACCGGCCGGTGGGATACCTCACACGCCGATCAGGGGCAGATCGGACATCGCCTCACCTATGTTCGCCAGAAGTGCGGAAATCAGCTTATGCACCCATCTGGACGGAGAGACAGTGAAGGCGTCGCAGGACCGACCCGGCAACGGCACGTCCGGCCCCACCGCGGCGCGGCGGCGCGCGGTCGTCCGCAGGACCGCGGCAGCCGCCGCGGTCCTGGCCGGGGGAGCGCTGCTGGCCACCGCCTGCTCGGCGGGTACGGACTCCGCGGCCGGCAAGTCCGGCGGCCCGGCGCCCTCTTCCCCGGCCGGCCCCGTGGCCGCCTCCGCGCACGCCGCCGACGCCTCCGCCGACGGCCACGCCTCCACCGCCCGCATCACCATCACGCCCAAGGACCGCTCCTCCGGCGTCGGCGTCAACCACGACACCGCGGTCACGGTCACCTCCGGCACGCTGACCAAGGTCACGCTGGCGAAGAAGTCCGGCGGCGGCACCGTCGCCGGGCACATCAGCGCCGACGGCCGCAGCTGGACACCGGACGCCGCCCTGTCCCGGGCCACCGCCTACACCGTCACCGCCACCGCGCGGGACGCCCACGGCCTGCCCGCCGTCGCGCACTCCTCGTTCACCACCGTCGCCCCCGCGGGCAGCTTCATCGGGTACTACACCCCGGAGAACGGCAGCACGGTCGGCGTCGGCATGCCGGTGTCCATCACGTTCGACAAGGCCATCACGCACAAGGCCGACGTGCAGTCGCACATCACCGTCTCCTCCAGCGGCGGCCAGCAGGTCGCCGGGCACTGGTTCGGCGCCAAACGGCTCGACTTCCGGCCCGCCGACTACTGGAAGCCCGGGACGGACGTGACGCTCAAGCTCGCCCTCGACCACGTCAAGGGCGCCAACGGCGTCACCGGCGTGCAGGACAAGACCGTGCGCTTCCACATCGGCCGCGCCCAGGTCTCCACCGTGGACGTGAAGACCCAGACCATGACCGTCACCCGCGACGGCAAGGTCGTACGCACCGTTCCGGTCTCCACCGGCAGCCCCGAGCACCCCACGTACAACGGGCAGATGGTGATCTCCGAGAAGTTCACCAAGACCCGCATGAACGGCGACACCGTCGGCTTCGGCGGCGAGTACGACATCCCCGACGTGCCGCACGCCATGCGCCTGAGTACCTCCGGCACGTTCATCCACGGCAACTACTGGTCGCCCGGCGACGTGTTCGGCGCCACCCCCACCAGCCATGGCTGCATCGGCATCCGCGACCTGCGCGGCGCCGGCGACCCGACCACCGACGCCGCCTGGTTCTACGACAACTCCCTCACCGGGGACGTCGTCGTGGTGAAGAACTCGCCCGACCGCACGGTGGCCCCCGACAACGGCCTCAACGGCTGGAACATGCCGTGGAGCCAGTGGGTGGCCGGCAGCGCCACGCGCTGACGCGACCGCCCGTAGGGCGCCCCATCCCCAACTGGCTTGGCCCGTGCGATCGTTGCCGGTGTGGACACCTCACCGCCCCACCCCGCGGACCCGACCCCGTTCCCCCTCGACCCGCACAGCCGCGACAAGCACGGCGAGAACGCCCGGCTGCGCGAGCGCGGACCGCTCGTGCCGGTGGCCATGCCCGGCGGCGTCCCGGCGTGGGCGGTCACCCGGCACGCCACCCTCCAGACCCTGCTGACCCACCCGGACGTCGCCAAGGAAGCCCGGCACTGGAACGTCTGGGAGAACGGCGGCGTCCCCGACGGCTGGCCGATGACCGCGTTCGTCACCATCAAGGGCATGACCACCTCCGACGGCGCCGACCACCGCCGGCTGCGCGGCCTGGTCGCCCAGGCGTTCACCCCCCGCCGGGTCGCCGCGCTGGAACCCCGGGTCCGCGCCGTCACCGGCGGCCTCCTCGACCGGATGGCCGCCCTGCCCGCCGGCCCGGTCGACCTGCGGGAGGTCTTCGCCTACCCGCTGCCGCTCGCCGTCATCTGCGAACTCCTCGGCCTGCCCGAGGAGACGCGGCACGGCTTCCACGTCCTCGCCCACGACCTGGTCCGCGTCACCGACGACCCCGCCGCCCCCGCGGCCCGCATGGCCGCGCTGCGCGAACTGTTCGGCACGGTCGTCGCCCTGCGCCGCCGCGAACCCGGCGACGACCTCACCACCGGCCTGATCGCCGCCCGCGACCAGGACGGCTCCCGCCTCACCGACGACGAACTGTTCGGCACCATGCTGCTGATGTTCATCGCCGGCCACGAGACCACGCTCAACCTCGTGATCAACGCCGTCCGCGCGCTGTTCGCCCACCCCGCCCAGCGGGAGCGCGCCGTCCGCGGCGAGGTGTCCTGGAACGCGGTCGTGGAGGAGACGCTGCGGTGGGACGCGCCCGTCGCGCAGTTCCCCCTGCGGTACGCCACCGCCGACATCGAGCTGGACGGCGTCACCATCCGCAAGGGCGACGGCATCCTCGCCTCCTACGGCGCGGCCGGCCGCGACCCCGAGGAGTACGGGGAGCGGGCCGGCCGCTTCGCACCGTCCGACCCGCCGGCCCGCCACCTCTCCCTCGGCCACGGCGCGCACTACTGCCTGGGGGCGCCGCTGGCCCGCCTGGAGGCCGGCATCGCGCTGTCCGCCCTCTTCGACCGCTTCCCGGCGATCGCCCCGGCCACCGCCGCGCGGGACCTGGTGCCGAGTCCGACGATCGTCAGTAACAGCGTCGAGTCCCTGCCGGTGCTGCTCGCCGACGACTGACGGGACGTCAGGCCCTCTCGGAGGCGGGCCAGCCGCCGTCCGCGGTGCGGGTGACCGCCGCCCCGGGCGGCAGCGCGCCGACCGCGGCGAGGTCCGGGTGCAGGTGCGCGACCAGACCCAGGGGGCACTGCACCGTGCCGTCGGCGTCGGCGTCGGCGTCGGCGTCCGCGGTGGGGGCGGCGGTCAGTGCGGCGGCGTCCGCCGCGGTGAGGAAACGCCAGGTGCCGTCCGCGTCGCGTTCCACCCGGTCCACCGGGGCCGAACCGTCCGCCACGGCGGTGGAGGCCACGACGGTCGCGTACGGCAGCGTCGTGCCGAACGGCCAGCCGGCCATCGGGTCGTGGGCGCCCCACGCTCCGCCCACCTGGTCCTTCGGCAGCCACAGCGGCGGCTGCCCGGCCCGGCACGCGTCACCGGCGCCCTCCTCGAACGGCAGCCGGCCCTCCTTGTCCGGCCAGATCACCTGCGCGACCGGCCACGGCGGCTGCCGCTGGAAGTCGATCCCGGCGCCGAAGAAGGAGGGGTACCAGGTCGGGTGCACCGGACGGATCGCCACCTGGTACCCCTCGATCACGTCGGTGCGGCGCTGGTCGGGCGTGAGCGGGCTGCCGTCCCTGACCCTGGCGGCCAGGTTGTTCACGATCCGCATCGCCGTGTCGGTGGGCAGGCCGAACACGCACACCTCGGGGCTGCGCACCGTGTGCCACAGCCCGATCGAGTACGCCCACTCCGGCCCCTCCCCGTCCCCGTTCACCCCCATCACGTGCCACCCGAACTCCGTCACGTTCGCCGCGACCAGCCGGTCCCGCTCGTCGAACGCCCCCCGCCCCGCGCCGTCCGTCGCCGTCCCCTCGGGCCCCGTCCCCTCCGGCCCGGCCCCGTCCGGCGCGGCCTCCGAGCACAGCAGGCAGAAACAGCCGGGGTCCGTGGTCTCTGTCGTGGTCATGCCGGAGATGGTAGAAGCGCGGAGTCGAGCCCGGCCGGACCGGCACGACGTCGGAGGGGCCGGGGTGTCGGTGACGGGCCGGGGAGCGCCGGGGCGGCACGTGGCCGGGCCGGCGCCGGTGACGGGCCGGGGAGGCCGAGACGGCGGGGCCGACGCTGGCGGGGCCGGGGGCAGCTCCCCGGCAGCGCCGCGTGCCGTGCTCGCGCCACCACCCGCAGGACGTCCCACCAGGGCCCCGGCAACGTCGTCGTCTAGTGCTGTGACGTGGGGGTTCGCCGGTCCAAGAGGTGCGCGGGTGCGTTCCGGTTGGGGTTGGACGGAGGTTCCTGCACCAGTCCGTCTGCCCGAGGAACAACACTCGCGCCATGCCATCGTCTCGCGTACCCGCGCCTGTGCGCACGTCTGTCCCGGCTGACGAGTCGCTCCTGGCGTTGCTCGGCGGGATCCCTGATCCCCGTTGCCGACGGGGTGTGCGGCATCCTGTGGGTGCCCTGATCGCGGTGGCCGTGTGCGCGGTGGTCGCCGGGGCGCGGGGGCACCGCGACCGGTGAGTTGGACCCGGGACGCCGGGGGTGCCCTGCTGGCCAAGCTGGGCCTGGAGCATGGCTCGGTGGACGAGTCGACGCTGCGGCGCCTGTTCGGGCGGCTGGACGCCGACCGTCCCGACGCGGTTCTGGGCACGTGGGCCGCCACTCGCATCACGCTGGTGGCGGGCCGCCGCGTGATGGCGTCGACGGTAGGACCGTCAGGGGGGCACGGGGCGTGACCGCCGTGGCGCCGCATCTGGTCGCGGCTCTCGCACACGGCGTGGGATCCGGCTGCACTGGGTCCGTGACGTCACCTTCGACGAGGACCGCTCCCAGGTCCGCACCGGCCAGGCACCTCGCGTGATGGCCGGCCTGCGCAACCTCGTCATCGCCCTCCTCCGCCTCGACGGAGCGCAGAGGCCCCGAGATCACGGACTGGTAACGCGCGCGGGGTGGGTCTGGTTCCCGTCGCCTGTCGGCGCTGTCACGGCAGCTGTAGTTCTGGTCATGGCTGGTCCTGAAGAGCGTGTCGGCGCTGGTGGCAGGCTCGTGCGATGGCTTGATGGTGGCGGCGCCAGGCCATCCGGTGCAGGGTGTGTTCCGCGTTCCGGACTGGTGGTGTGAGGACGAACGCCCGCAGGATTCGGACGAGTTCGGGGCAGGTCAACGGGACGAGGTGGGCCGGTCGGGCAGGGCCTGTCGTGGTCGTGGCGGCGGTGGTCAGGGCGAGGACGGCGGATGCGACAAGGCAGAACAGCGACCAGCGCATCCAGGAGTTCCAGCAGGTCACCTGCCCTTCGTCCAGGCCGGTGAAGGTCTTGCCGAGTTGGAAGGTCTCCTCGATCCGCCACCGTCGGCAGATCACTTCCACCAGCTGGGCGAGGGTGACAGGTGCGGGCGACCAGCAGCGGAAGAAGGAGATCTCGCCGGTGTACCGGTGCCGGCGGGCGACCAGGACGCTGATGCCCTCGTCTCCGTGTCCGTCGGGGGTGTCGTCCGCATGGACATCGAGCCAGGCCCAGTCGTACTCGCGGGTGCCCTTCGTTCCGTGTCCGGTGCGCATGCGCATCCACTGGTGCGGCAGCACCTTGTTGATCATCTGGCGGGCTTTCCACTGGCGGCCCGCTCCGTCGGTGACGGGGTATGTGTGGGACACGCCGACCGCGCAGCCGAGCCCGAGCTCCCGCAGATCCTGCGCAGTTCGCGGCCGGAGTACACCGCGTCGCCGGCGAACCAGCGCGCCCGGACACCCAGTTCAAGCGCGCCTGCGACCATGGCGGCGGTCTGCTGCAGCTTGGTGGCGAACATGATCTCCTCCGGGATCCCGGCCACCTCGCGGCGTTCCTCGTCCGCGGCCCAGTCCTTCGGCAGGTAAAGGGCCCGGTCGATCACCACCCGCACCGACGCGGTGACCACCGCCAGGTGCACGGCGACCTGGCACAACCCGACTCCCTTGATCGCGCCGGAGTACTGGCGGCCGGCGCCGACACAGCCGGTCGAGGACTTCGCGTCCCCGGTCTCGTCCGCGACCAGTACTACGTCCTGACCTTCGAGTTCGCGCACGATCAGGCGGGCGATCTCCTCCCGGGCCCGGTCGTGGTCGAACCTCGCGCGTGACAGCAGGTGCTGCAGCCGGTGCGAGCCTGGATGCCCCAGCGCCTCAGCCAGAGTCCAGCAGTTGCGTGTGTCCACCTCCGCCAGCAGCCCGGTGACCATCTCCGCCGCCGTGGCACGGGTCTCACGCCGGGCGAAGCAGCCCGCGATCGCATCCATCGCGGACCGGAACACCCGGCCCCAGGCAGCCTGGGCTATCGTGGCCTCCACGGCCACCTGATCCTGAAACGTCGTCACAAACGTTCATGATCACGGTGGCCGTACCTGTACCCGCACCCGACCCCGCAAGCCGCCCACCAGCGCAGACTCCGGAACTACAGCTGCCGTGGCTGAGCGCGGTGGGGGCGCAGGGAAGCACACGCGCGCCTTGTCGTTCGGTGCTCCGTGCAATGTGGCTGACTTTCTTTGGCTGAGCCCCTGGCTTCCTTCGTGTGACTCTCGGCGTGTTTATGAAGAGAGCAAGCTCGGTGATACGCACGTGCGAACTTGCTCGTAAAGTCCCCGAGCCGATGCGTTCTTAAGGTATGGCCGGATATGGCGGTGCATCTTGATCACGCTTTGGTCGCATTGGCCCGACTGGACATCGGGGTAGATGTCCAATACTCGTGACCACGTACCGCACGCTGCTTCCAAGTGGCCTAGCTGTAGTTGTCGCTCGGCGAGCATGGAAAGATATCGGATTCGATTCCTCTTGAATGAAGAATGCCGCTTGCGGTCTGATTCCTCCAGTGCTGCAATTGAGCCTTTTATGTCCCCGAGTTCATAGCGCACTTGCCCGACGTGATATGCCAGCGATGACGGGTTGTAAGATGCAAAAGTGGTGGCGCGTGATTCTGCCTTGTCCATGGCCCGGTCGGCTTCATTCAAGTGACGCAGTGCGTTCGCCCGGTCTCCGATGCTGGCCGCCGCATGCGCTTGCTGACCTGCGAGAAACGCGCGCATCCGGGGGCCTGCGTTCGGCGATGCCGACGAAGCCGCTTCAGCGAGGCGCACAGACTCGGGGCCGTGGCCGAGGTCAACTGCTTGCACGCTCATTCCACGAAGAGTCGTGCAGAAGGTGAGGTGATCCTCCGAAGCTCCGGCCAGTTCAAGCGCCTTCAGGTAGTACTGTTGGGCAAGTCCATGTATCCCCTCGTCCACGGCCATGTATCCGGTGAGGTAGCACAAGTCCGAGGCGGCGGACATCATTGCTTTCCTGGTCGAGTCGGAGCCGTCAGCCTTCAAATATGGGGCGACCGTGTTGATGAGGAATGCTGCTGCCATCGGGCGGGCGGTGCGACCGCCAAATTCATCATCAAGATCCGAGATTCGCTCTGTCATCCCGATGACCATGTTGACTTCCGGCATGCCGATGCGGTGAACGCGCCCCTGTTGCGCGGCTTCCATCCGGCCCACAACGTCTTTCCAGCCCGGCACGGTGAGGGCAACGGAAAACAGCCCGGCGCTCAAAATGCTCCGGCGGGACGGGTCCATATCTTGCCTCCCCAGGTCTAGCAACCCCTCCACCGTACGAGGCTCGGTCGTGGCAGCTTGCTCGGGTGGCACAGGAAAGCCCGCTTCTGCGTGCGTGACCGGACGCCTCAGGCGACGCGCGAACGCCTCCAGGATCAGCGCCCGCACCGGCTCCTTCGGCATGCTGCCGTTGAGCTATTGATGAACCGAGGGTTCCCGGTACCGGAGCGGCGTGCCCCGTTCGGTCCCCAGCTTGTTGACCTCCTGCGCCACTTGGCGGAGCGTCCAACCGCTCTCCCGGTACAGCCGTTCGAGACCTCTGTTCGGCACAGTGCTCATGGCCCCGCCTCCCCTGGTGCACCCGCTTAAATCTCTTAAATCTCGCGTCCCTTGAAACGGTACCCGGCGATCGCCTTCAGCGGTTCGCTTGTTGAGCGGTCATCACGAACGGCGATCGTCGGCACTCACGGTCACTGCGCGACCGGCCGCCGGCGGACGTCCGCACGGGCTGCCCGCGGCAACTGCCGTCCACCGTGAAGGGTTTCGATGTCCACCCACATCGCGGAGACGCGACCGGCCCCGCCGATCGCCTCGTTGCGCCTACAGGAGAAGGTTCCGTTCATCGCTGCTTGGAGTTCGGAGCGGTCCAGCAACCCGCCTCTGGTCTGGCAGGGCAAACGTGTGGCCTACACGAACGAGCGCAGGCGTGACCGTGACCCGTTCGGCGTGCTGTGGCGCCGGTGGACCAGCAACCCCGGGGTTGGCAGGCCGGAGTACGGCCAGGTGCACGGTGGACGCCAGCGCACCGCCATGGGTGGGCTGCTCTGCCAGGTCTGCGCGACCCCGACGCGGCCGGAGGCCACCGACGAAGGCATCCTGTTCCTGCTCGGCCGTGAGGAATACGAACACGACCCGTGGCCGGCGCCGATCGCCACCGCACACCCGCCGGTATGCCGCCGGTGCGCCGCCGTGGCCGTCAGTGCTTGCCCGCACCTGCGGGGGCATTACGTGGCGATCCGCTGCCGCGCCCCGCGCCTTTACGGGGTGAACGGGATCATGCATCTGGCCGGAATCGGCGCCCGGCCGATGCGCAACAGGTACGACCCGATCGAGATGGTGTCGTACCACAGCCCCCGGAAGGGCCTCGTCCACGCCGCGCAATCCATCATGCGCCTGGACGACTACACGGTTGCCGACCTCCCGTCCGTATCGGCTGTCGCCTGAGCCTGCCAGTACAAGGGATATCCGATGTGCCCGCAATTGTTGTTCAATAACATGAAGTTCGCTGCGACGTTAACCGCTCCCGGACTCGCGCGCTGTTTCGTGGAGCACGAGCTTCGCGCGTGGATGCTGCCGGAAAGCGTGGTGGACGACGCGAAGTTGGTCGTCACGGAATTGGTCACCAGCTCCGTTGAGTTCACCGGCTTCGCCCACCCGAACCCCACGTACACCGACCTTGAGCACGTGGCGATCATCGCGGTTCAAATCCGTGTGGCGAGCCGCTCCCTCTTCATCGAGGTGTGGGACAACGGCCAAGAGGCGAAGTACCCGCCGCCTTTGAGGGAGGAGGGCGTCTGCGGCCAGGGGCGGACCATCGTCCGCGACCTCGCCGTGAGCATGGGCCACGGCTCCGGAACGGATGGCGAACTCGTCTGGGTCGAGTTGGACGCGGGCCCGGACATCGCGAAGGTCCCGCAGGCCAGGCCCATGATCCTGCGCAGCGGATACCGCCACGTGGTCGTGCCGTTCACCGAGACGACCCGCGCCGACCTCGCCATGATGGACCGCTTGGCCTACGCCGGATAGGCCAACCCAAAGCTCCGCCCGGCGGACCGGATGACATCGTGCCGATTCGTCGGGCGGGTAAGACCCCCGCCTATCCATTCCGGAGCAGCAGAACGGGGCGGAACGGGTGGGCGGGGCCCTGTTGGGCACCACAACACAAAGGAGTGCGCACAGTGAATCAGAGCACCCTTCCCGCTCCCGCCATCACGGCGGCGCGGGCGAAGGAAATCCTGTCGGCGATCACGGCCGACCCGGAGTTCCCCGCCTTCAAGGCGGCCAGCCTGAAGTACGACAAGGACTGGACCTGCTTCACCGGTGCCGTGGTCATCGCGGAGTACGACCAGGACAAGGACAAGGAGGGCATGTTCACCGAAGCCCTTCGGGCCCTGTGCCTCAAGGCGGCCGTTTTCGAGGTTACGCAGGACGAGTGCGCGGCGGAAATCCCCGTCGCCGTCCCCGTGGACGAGATGACGCACGCCATGATCGCGCAGCCCCAGCTCCTCGCCCGGATCACGGCCCGCATCGGCGCCCAGATCATCCACCAGACCGACCAGGAACACACCGACTGGCACACCGGCGACTACACCCACGAGGCGTACCGCGCCGCGTGGGGCGAGCCGAACGCGCGCTACTGGCTCGACCACGACGAGGTGGCCCGTCGCCGCGCCTTCCTGAGCGACCTGTACGCCGACATGGGGTTCCGGAACGACGGGCAGGCGCACAGTTTCACCTTCGAGCCCGCCACCGCATAGCGGTCAGCCCAACGCCCTCCGCAGCGCCGCGAACAAGTCCACGTCGGGGAAGGCAGCCGGTACGTCCCTGACCGCCTGATCGATCAACGCTTGGGTCAGGCCCGGCGCGGCATTGTGGAAGGCGTGGCGTAGGCACTGGTCCAAGTCGGCGGCGTCCGCCGGCAGCACGAGTTCCGTCACGAACGGGACCGGGGCGCCGTCCGACTTGTACCGGCCAGCAGGAAGCCCGACCCGTTCGGGGTGGACGCACACCGGTACGCGGTCCGCCGTGTACCGGTGTGCGTCCGCAGGGTCGAACGGCGCATCACGCGAGGGGCGCTCGTGAACGTCGAAGTCGCCCGGCGAGTACCGGCGGGCAGGACACACCCCGCACGCGTCGTGGTCGTCGCCCCTCACGAACGGCTCGCTCATGAGGGGAGCCTAGCCAGTGAGCCGGTTTGCGCTCACCCCTCCGTCTTCGCCACCCCCACCGGGCAGCTCACGCCGGTACCGCCGATGCCGCAGTAGCCGGCAGGGTTCTTGTCGAGGTACTGCTGGTGGTGCTCCTCGGCCTCGTAGAAGGGGCCGGCCGGGAGGATCTCGGTGGTGACGGGGCCGTGGCCGGCGGCGGTGAGGGCGGGCTGGAAGGCGTCGCGGGAGGACTCCGCGGCGGCCTGCTGGGCGGGGGAGTGGGTGTGGATCGCCGAGCGGTACTGGGTGCCGACGTCGTTGCCCTGGCGGAAGCCCTGCGTGGGGTCGTGGGACTCCCAGAAGACCTTCAGGAGGCGTTCGTAGGGCAGGACGGCGGGGTCGAAGACGACGCGGACCACCTCGGTGTGGCCGGTCTGGCCCGAGCACACCTCCTCGTAGGTCGGGTGCGGCGTCCGGCCGCCCTGGTAGCCGACCAGCGTCGTCCACACCCCCTTCTCCCGCCAGAACGTCCGCTCGGCCCCCCAGAAGCAGCCCATCGCGAAGTCCGCGACCTCCAGGCCCTCCGGATAGGGGCCGGCCAGCGGGTTGCCCAGGACGGTGTGCCGCCCCGCGGTGGCGAACGCCGGCGCGGGGCGGCCCGGCAGCGCCTCCTCGGTGGTCGGCAGCTTGGTCTTGAAACGGCTGAAGAACATCAGGGTCTCCTCCGGCACGGTGTCTGTTCGGACAACGTACGAACCGCCCGTGGGATTCCTTGCCCGGCAACGTCCGGCACCCGGTGTGATACGACCGTCACACCTATCCGGCAACCTGTGGACAACCGGAAGCCGGAACGCCGGAGGTCCGTCTACGCTCGGCTTCATGAGCGACTCCACCCACGGGCACCACGAATTCGAGACCCGCGCCATCCATGCGGGCCAGGCGGCCGACGCCCGGACCGGCGCTGTCGTCACGCCGATCTACCAGGTATCCACCTACAAACAGGACGGCGTCGGCGGCCTGCGCGGGGGCTACGAGTACAGCCGGTCGGCGAACCCGACCCGTACCGCCCTCGAAGAGAACCTCGCAGCTCTGGAGAACGGCGCCCGCGGCCTCGCCTTCGCCTCCGGCCTGGCCGCCGAGGACTGCCTGCTGCGCACCGTCCTGGCCCCCGGCGACCACGTCGTCATCCCCAACGACGCCTACGGCGGCACCTTCCGCCTGTTCTCCCGGGTCGTCGAGCGCTGGGGCGTCACCTGGTCGGTGGCCGACACCTCCGACCCCGAGTCGGTCCGAGCCCAGCTGCGCCCGAACACCAAGGTCATCTGGGTCGAGACCCCCAGCAACCCGCTGCTGGGCATCACCGACATCGCTGCCCTGTCCTCGATCGCCCGCACGGCCGGCGTCCTGCTCGTCGTCGACAACACCTTCGCCAGCCCCTACCTCCAGCAGCCCCTCTCGCTCGGCGCCGACGTCGTCGTGCACTCCACCACCAAGTACATGGGCGGTCACTCCGACGTGGTCGGGGGTGCCCTGATCACCTCCGACGCCGAGCTGGGCGAGCGGCTGGTCTACCACCAGAACGCCATGGGCGCGGTCGCCGGCCCGTTCGACGCCTGGCTGGTCATGCGCGGTGTGAAGACGCTGGCCGTCCGCATGGACCGGCACTGTTCCAACGCCGCCAGGATCGCCGAGATGCTCACCGGCCACGCCAGGGTCCACCAGGTGCTCTACCCCGGGCTGCCCGACCACCCCGGGCACGAGGTCGCCGCCAAGCAGATGCGTGACTTCGGGGGCATGGTCTCCTTCCGGGTCCACGGCGGTGAGGCGGCCGCCGTGGAGGTGTGCGACCGCGCGCGGCTGTTCACCCTCGGCGAGTCCCTCGGCGGCGTCGAGTCCCTGATCGAGCACCCCGGCCGGATGACGCACGCCTCGGCCGCCGGCTCCCCGCTGGAGGTCCCCTCCGACCTCGTGCGGCTGTCGGTCGGCATCGAGTCCGTCGACGACCTGCTGGCCGACCTCGCCCAGGCACTCGGCTGAGGGCGGCGCCGCGGGACCGGCCCCCGGCCGGCCCCGCGGCGCCGGCCGCACAGTTCGCGCCCGGCTCGGCGGCGCCCACCGCACGGTCAGCCTCACCGTTCCTGGATGAGCGGCGCGACGGGTGGGCGTTCGTGACGGACGGCGACCGTGCCGGCCACGGCCAGCGCGATCAGGGACGCCAGGAGCAGCAGCCACAGCACGGTGTCGCGGGCCCGGCGCAGCCGCAGCAGCCGGGTGCCGCGCCGCACGGCCCGCTGGGCCAGGTCCGGCCGGGCGGGCGGGTGCGGCAGGTCCAGCAGGCTGCGTACTTCGGCCTCACGGCGGTTGCCGGCCACCGCCTCCACCGCCGAACCCCGCGTGACCGGCCGCCAGGTCGGCGCCCCACCCCGCACCGGCCCGCCGGGCTCCGTGCCGGACCGCACCGGCCCGCCGGGCCCCGCCGGGCCCCGCACCGGACCGCCCGCTCCCGCCCCGCCGGACGCCGCCCTGTGCGGTCCCGCCCCGGCCGTCCCCGCCGGCCCCGTACCGTTCACCGTCACAACCGATCCCCCGCCGATCCCGTTCCGCCCGCCGCCGACCCCGCCGGGCGCCCCGCGTGACCGCCGCCCGCCGCCCGGGGCGCCGGTCCCGGGACGGCTCGTCCGCCGGCCCCCGCGTGCGGTGCGGTGGGGCCGGGGGGTGCGGTGGTCATACCGCGCGGCTTCGCATGAGGGCCATGGCCCGCAGGTAGTGGGTGCGCATGCGTTCCACCGGCATGCCCAGCTGCGCGGCGGACTGCTCCTCGGCGACGCCCTCGTAGACCCGCAGCACGAGGGCGAGGCGTTCGGCCGGATCGAGGCGGTCGAGGACGCCGCCGGTGGGGGCGCGGAAGCGGCGGGCGGCGCGGGTGAAGCGCAGGGCGAGCTCCTGCCGGGCGCGCACGTAGGGGTCCTCGCCGTGCAGCCGGTGCCAGTCGGCGAAGACCACGGCCAGGGAGCGTTCCAGGAGCTCGTCGGCCGCGTCCGGGTCGCCGGTCAGCAGCGTGGCGGTGTGGAGCAGCCGCGCGCCCGCGCCCGCGGCGAACGCCTCGAACTCCTGGACCCGGCGGTGCTCCCGGAGTTCCCGGCGCTCGCCCAACCATGCCTCCTGGGCACAGGGGTGCCGGGCGGTGGCCGCCACGGCACGTGATGTCTGGGGATATGGGACGCCACCGCCGCCCGCCCGGTCAAGGCCCGTGACCGCAAGGGGCCACCGGCGGGTGGGCCGGCGTCAGCCCACGTGCGGGCCGGAGGGCGCGGTGGCCTGGTGGCGGTGGGAGAGGGCGGTGTTGAAGCGGGCCAGCAGGTCGGTGAAGGCCCGGCGTTCCGCATCCGTCCAGCCGCCGGTGACCTCCGCCATCAGGCCGCTGCGGAACGCCCGCACCTCGGCCAGCCGGGACTCGCCGCGCGGGGAGAGCGCCAGCACCACCGCGCGCCCGTCCTCGGGGTGCGAGGTGCGTTTGACCAGGCCGGAGTCGACCAGCGGCGCCACCTGGCGGGTGACGGTGGAGGAGTCGATGCCCATGCCGTCGGCGAGGGCCTTGACGCCCATCGGGCCCTCGTGGTCCAGGCGGTTGAGCAGCAGGTAGGCGGCCCGGTCCATCGGGGTGCGGGACTTGTCGACCCCACCGGTCCGGGTCTGTTCGGCACGGCGCGCGAAGAGCGCGACCTCGTGCTGAAGACGCTCGTAGAGGTCGGTGGCGGTCATCTCAGCGCTGCTCGGCATGGCGGAAGGTTACGCGGGTGCGGGCCGCCCCGGCTTCACCTCCGGCAAACCCGGGCCGGGGGCGCCGGAGCGGACCGGTGGTGCCATGCTTGCCGCATGACAGACCAGCGACTTCCCGTCACCCTGGACGCCGTGCGGGGTGCCGCCAAGACGTTGTCGGGTGTGGCCCGCATGACCGCTCTGGAGGGCAGCAGACACCTGTCGTCGCTGGTCGGGGCGCCGGTGATGTTCAAGTGCGAGAACCTCCAGCGCACCGGGTCGTTCAAGCTGCGCGGCGCCTACACGCGGATCGCCGGGCTGTCGCAGGCCGAACGGGAGTCCGGTGTGGTGGCCGCGAGCGCGGGCAACCACGCGCAGGGGGTGGCGCTGGCCGCCTCGCTGCTGGGTGTAAGGGCCACCGTCTTCATGCCGGAGGGCGCCCCGCTGCCGAAGATGGCGGCCACCCGGGACTACGGCGCCGAAGTGCGGCTGTACGGGCAGGTCGTCGATGACACGCTGCGGGCGGCGCAGGAGTACGCGCAGGCCACCGGGGCCGTCTTCATCCACCCCTTCGACCATCCCGACGTGGTGGCCGGCCAGGGCACGGTGGGCCTGGAGATCCTGGAGCAGTGCCCGGGGGTGCGCACCGTGGTGGTGGGCATCGGCGGCGGCGGGCTGGCCGCCGGGGTGGCCGTGGCGGTCAAGGGTCTGAGGCCGGACGTGAAGGTGGTCGGCGTGCAGGCGGCGGGGGCCGCGGCCTATCCGCCCTCGCTGGCGGCCGGCCGTCCGGTGACGTTGGAGGGCGTGGCCACGATGGCCGACGGCATGAAGCTGGCCCGGCCCGGCGACATCCCGTTCGGGATCATCCGGGAGCTGGTCGACGAGGTCGTCACGGTCTCGGAGGACGCGCTCTCCTCGGCGCTGCTGCTGTGCATGGAGCGGGCGAAGCTGGTGGTCGAGCCGGCCGGGGCCTCTCCGGTGGCGGCGCTGCTCAGCGATCCGGGGGCGTTCGAGGGCCCGGTGGTGGCGGTGCTGTCGGGCGGCAACGTGGACCCGCTGCTGATCCAGGGCATCCTGCGGCACGGCCTGGCCGCGGCCGGCCGCTACCTGTCGCTGCGGCTGCGGCTGGACGACCGCCCGGGTGCGCTGGCGCTGCTCCTGAGGGTGTTGTCAGAGGTGGACGTTAACGTGTTGGACGTCAGCCACGTACGCACCGATCCCCGGTTGGGGCTGGCGGAGGCGGAGGTCGAGCTCCACCTGGAGACCAACGGTCCGGAGCACTGCGCGCTGGTGTCCCGGACGCTGGGCGAGGCGGGTTACCCGGTCATCTGATCATCGGCCCGGTGGCCCGGTGGCCCGGTGGCCCGGTGGCCCGGTGGCCCGGTGGCCCGTGGCCCGGTGGCCCGGTGGTTCCGTCGTCCGCCGGTCACGGCCGCCCGGCGGTTCCCCGCGTCGGGCGGTCCCGCTGCGGCCTTCCGGGAAAACCGCTTGACGCGATATATCGCGTCATGACATTCTCGCGACATAGCGCGTTCGCTCTGTTGGCGAGCGAGCGTTTGTCGTACTTTGTCATTCCTGTTTCAGCCACCCCCTGGGAGAACCCCATGCCAGGTGCCATCCACGCCGAAGGGCTGGTGAAGACCTTCGGCGACGTCCGGGCCCTGGACGGCGTCGATCTCGACGTGCCCGAGGGCACGGTGCTCGGTCTCCTCGGCCCCAACGGAGCCGGTAAGACCACCGCCGTACGGGTGTTGACCACCCTGCTCCAGCCCGACGGCGGCCGTGCCCTGGTCGCCGGGCTCGACGTCGTCAAGCAGCCCAACGAGGTGCGCCGGTCCATCGGTCTGTCCGGGCAGTTCGCCGCCGTCGACGAGTACCTGACCGGCCGGGAGAACCTCCGGATGGTCGGCCAGCTCTACCAGATGAAGCCGCGCGCGGCCCGGGAGCGGGCCGGTGAGCTGCTGGACCGGTTCAACCTCTCCGACGCCGCCGACCGCCCGGCCAAGACCTACTCCGGCGGCATGCGGCGCCGGCTCGACCTGGCCGCCGCCCTCGTGGTGCGCCCGCCGGTGATGTTCATGGACGAGCCGACCACGGGCCTGGACCCGCGCAACCGCCAGCAGTTGTGGGAGGTCATCGAGGAACTGGTCTCCGGCGGCACCACGCTGCTGCTGACCACCCAGTACCTGGAGGAGGCCGACCGGCTCGCGCACGACATCTGCGTCATCGACCACGGCAAGGTCATCGCCCGCGGCACCTCCGACGAGCTCAAGGCCCGCACCGGCGGCGAACGCGTCGAGGTCGTGGTGCACGAACGCGACGACATCCCCACGGCCACCACCGTGATGAGCGGCTTCTCCGCCGACGCCGCGGCCGGCGCGCAGGCCACCGTCGAGCAGCACACCCGCCGCATCACCGTGCCGGTCTCCGGCGGTGCCAAGCTGCTGGCCGAGGTGATCCGCGAACTCGACGCCCGAGGCATCGAGATCGACGACATCGGGCTGCGCCGCCCGACCCTGGACGACGTCTTCCTCTCGCTCACCGGCCACGCGGCCGAGGACGTGCAGGGCGGCAAGGACGGCGAGGAGGCCGCCAAGTGACCACCGCGACCCAGACCCTGGCCCCGGCCGCCTCCGGCGGACCGATGGCGGCGGTGCGCGACTCCCTCGTGGTCGCCAAGCGCAACCTGATCCGGATGATGCGGATCCCCGAGATGGTCATCTTCGGCGTGATCCAGCCGGTGATGTTCGTGATCCTCTTCAGCTACGTCTTCGGCGGCGCCATCCCGGTGCCGGGCGAGAAGGGCGCCGCGTCGGCGGACGTCTACCGCAACTACCTGATGGCCGGCATCTTCGCGCAGACCGTCACGTTCGCCACCGCCGGAGCCGGCGCGGGCATCGCCGACGACATGCACAAGGGTCTGATCGACCGCTTCCGGTCGCTGCCGATGGCCCGCGGCGCGGTGCTCACCGGTCGCACCATCGCCGACCTCGTGCAGACCGCGCTGACCGTCGTGGTGCTGGCCGTGGTGGCCGTCATCGTCGGCTGGCGCATCCACAACGGCGTCCTGGAGATGCTCGCCGGCTTCGGGCTGCTGCTGCTCCTGGGCTACGCGTTCAGCTGGATCGGTGCTCTCATCGGGCTGACGGTCCGCACTCCGGAGGCGGCCACCTCCGGCGGTCTGATCTGGCTGTTCCCGCTGACGTTCGTCTCCAACGCCTTCGTGCCGACCGCCGGGATGCCGGCGTTCCTGCGGGCGATCGCGGACTGGAACCCGTTCAGTGCCACCGTGCAGGCGTGTCGGCAGCTGTTCGGCAATCCGCAGGGCATCGTCTCCGACGCCTGGCCCATGCAGCACCCGGTGTGGGCGTCGCTGCTGTGGTCCGTGGTGATCGTGGTGGTCTTCCGCACCCTGGCGGTCCGCAAGTACCGCACGGCCACCGCCTGACGGTGGCCGTGCCGGCGGCTCCCGTTCCCGCGGGGGCCGCTGCGCTCGGGTCCGCGGACCCCGTTGTCCGTGGTCGGGGGCCCTCCTGTGCGAGGGCCCCTCGGCATGCCGGCGTGCCGCCCGGCGGGGCCGGGACCTCAGCCCTGGTAGGGCTTGGTCTCCAGCACCTTCACCGTGGCCTTCTTGCCGTTCGGCATCTCGTAACTGACGTCGTCGCCGGCCTTCTTGCCGTTCACGGCCGAGCCGAGTGGGGACTGCGGCGAGTAGGTGTCGATCTCGGTGGAGACGTACTCGCGGCTGCCGAGCAGGAAGGTCATGGTGTCGTCCGGGTCGCCGTCGAAGGCGATGGTGACGACGGAGCCGGGGGCGACGATGCCGTTGTCGGCCGGGGACTCGCCCACCTTGGCGTGCTGCAGCAGCTGGGTCAGCTGGCGGATCCGCAGCTCCAGCTTGCCCTGGTCCTCGCGCGCGGCGTGGTAGCCGGCGTTCTCCTTGAGGTCGCCCTCCTGGCGGGCCTCTTCGATCTTCGCCACGATCTCGTCGCGCGCGGGACCCGACAAGTGCTCCAGCTCCGCCTTCAGCTGGTCGTACGCCTCCTGCGTCAGCCAGGTGACGTTCTCGCTGGTCTGGGTCACGGGTACTCCTCGTAGGTGTGCTTCTGGTTCGGGTGGTCCGGGGGCCCGGGCGTCCGGGCGCGCGTCGCGCGTCACTCCCGGTATCGGCCCCTGATGTGCGTTTCGCCCCTCCCACCAGCTTGCGCCGAGCGGGACGGGCGAAACCACGAGCGTAACAATTCCCGCCGAAAGGTGGGAGGACATACATGCGGCCGCCGCGGGTCCGTGGTCAACGGGCCCCGGGGAGACGCAGGCGGGAGGGGGTGGCGGGGCTGGTCAGCCGGCGTCGGCGGGGGAACAGCCGACGAGTTCCGCGTCGGTGGCCCGCCGGGTGGTGCGGATGGTCACCACGGTGTCCACCGTGCGCCCCCGGGTGCTCACCGTGACCGCTTTGCGCCCCACCTCGGCCTGGTCGACCGACAAGGAGCGCACCGTGCAGCGCACGGTCTGGCCGGCGCCCTTGTAGACCTGGAGCTGAGCGCGGACCTCGGTGGGGGAGACCACCTTGAAGCTGACGACGTCCGCGTTCACGCTGTCGCTGCGGGTGTAGAGCCAGCCACCGGCCGCCACGGCGACCACGGCGAGCCCGCAGCACACCCGGGCCAGCACCCGCAGGCCCCGGTCGCGACCGGGCTCCCGGCCGCGGCCGTACCGGCCCTGCGGCGGCTTCTCGGCCACGGCGGTCATCGCGTTTCCCTCCTGGGGCGGGCCCACGGGATTATGGACGCCCTCGCGTCGGTCACTATAGAGGGCGGCTCCGGTCCGCCATGCCGGCCAATACCAGAACGTAAGGACGTTGCCTTGACCGAGCAGCTGCGGCTGATGGCCGTACACGCGCACCCCGACGACGAGTCCAGCAAGGGCGCGGCGACCATGGCCAAGTACGTGGCCGACGGTGTCGACGTGCTGGTGGCCACCTGTACCGGTGGCGAGCGCGGTTCCGTGCTCAACCCCAAACTCCAGGGCGACCCCTACATCCTGGAGAACATCCACGAGGTCCGGGCCAAGGAGATGGAGGAGGCCCGCCAGATCCTCGGCGTCAAGCAGGCGTGGCTGGGCTTCGTCGACTCCGGCCTGCCGGAGGGCGACCCGCTGCCGCCGCTGCCCGACGGCTGCTTCGGCCTGCTGGACCCGCAGGACGCCGCCGAGGCCCTGGTGCGCCTGGTGCGGGAGTTCCGCCCGCACGTGATGACCACCTATGACGAGAACGGGGGCTACCCGCACCCCGACCACATCATGACCCACAAGATCAGCATGATCGCCTTCGAGGCGGCCGGCGACCCGGAACGCTACCCCGACGCGGGCGAGCCCTGGAGCCCGATGAAGCTCTACTACAACCAGGGTTTCAACCGGGAACGCACCATGGCCCTGCACGAGGCGATGCTCTCGCGCGGTATGGAATCGCCCTACGCGCAGTGGCTGGAGCGCTGGGAGAAGATCGACCGCCCGGAACGGCAGCTGACCACGCACGTGCCCTGTGCCGACTTCTACGAGGTGCGGGACAAGGCGCTCATCGCGCACGCCACGCAGATCGACCCGGACGGCTTCTTCTTCCGGGTGCCCATGGACCTCCAGAAGGAGATCTGGCCCACCGAGGAGTACGAACTCGCGCACTCCCGGGTCGCCACCTCACTGCCGGAGTCCGACCTCTTCGCGGGCATCCGGTAGGGCGGGTGGACAATGGCTGACGTGAACGCACTCCTCGCCTCCGCGGCAGCACATCCGGCCCTGGTCCACCTCGCCGACGTGGACGACGACAAGGTCACCCCCGGCCTGCTCGGATTCCTCGTCTTCGCGGCGCTGGGCGCGGCGGTCTGGCTGCTGATGAAGAGCATGAACAAGCAGTTCAAGAAGGTGGACTTCGAGGTCGAACCCGACCCGGCGGCCGCACCCGTGCCCGCGGCGCGCTCCACGCAGGACGAGGACGCCTCCGCCTGACCCCGTTGGGACGCGCGCCCCCGGGGCCCGCGCCCCCGGGGCCCGCGCCCCCGGGGCCCGCGCCCGTCCCCGGGACGGTCCGTGCCCGGGCCCCCACCGGCAGCCGGCGGGGCCCGCCCGCGCCCCGGTCCGGGCACGGGGCCGCCGCGTTCACCCGGTGCTCTCGCGCAGCGACAGGCGGTCGCGGGCGGAGCGGCCCGGGGTCATGCCCAGCCGCCAGGCGGGCCAGCCCTCGCCGGGGCGCACGCCGTGCCGCAGCGCGCCGGACCAGGCGGTGAGGTGGTCGGCGAGGGCGGGGTCGCGGCCCTCGTGGTGGTCGGCGACCAGGGCGGCCAGCTCCTCCCGGGCGGCGTCGGGACCGGCTGGGGAGACCAGGGGCAGCAACGTGCAGCGCAGGAACCGCGCCCAGTCCTCGCCACGGCGGTCACCGAGTCCGGCGAAGAGGCGTTCCGCGTCGTCGGCCAGGTCCAGTGCCTGCGGCCAGCGGTCGTTGCCGGCGTCCAGCACCGCCAGCTCCAGACACGACCACGCCTCGCCGTGCGTGACGCCGGCCGCGCGGAAGTCCTGCCGGGCGTCCTGGAACTGCTGCCGGGCGAAACCGCAGTTGCGCAGGTTGTCCGACCGGCGGGCGGCCTCGTCGCGGATCAGTCGGGCCGCGTGGTGCCGGGCGCAGGCCAGCCCGTACAGGTCCCGCATGCGGTTGAACATCGTGCGGGCCCGCTCCAGCGACCGCAGGCCCTCGCCGGCGTCACCGGCGTCCTCCAGGGCCATGCCGAGGTAGTAGCGGGTCCACGCCTCGCCGCGCGCGTCCTCGTTCTCCCGGTGCCGGGCCAGGGCGGCGGTCAGATCGCGGGCCGCATCGCCTCCCTCGCCGCGCTGGAGCCGGGCGCGGGCCCGCTGCGTGAGCGTCCAGGCGGTGCCGCGGGCGTCCCGGGTGATGGCGTACTCCCGCTGCGCGTGGCCGAGTTCGGTCTCCGCCCGGTCCACCTGGCCCAGCCTCAGGTACGCCTGCCCGAGCTGCATGTGCGCCCACGCCATGCCGTGCACGCTCTCGGCCGCCGCGTGCAGCTCCAGCGCCTCCAGCAGCGTCTCCACCGCCTCCGGGACATGGCCCTGGTCGCGCAGCACCGCGCCCAGCGCGTGGAGGGTCCAGGCCCGGTCGCCGGCCAGGTCCGGGGTGCGCTGAAGGTCCAGCGCCTCCCGCAGCCGGGCCGCCGCCCCGACGAGCCGGCCCTGGTGGTGCAGGGTCACGCCGAGGCTGCCCAGGACCCGGGCGGCGCCCACCGGGTGCTCGGCCTCGAAGTAGAGGTCGACCACCGACGACAGCGTGGAGTGCGCCCGGTCCAGCTCGCCCAGGTGCCGGGCCGCGATCCCGGTGCGCCACGTGACCGAACGCGTCAGCAGCCCGTGGTCGACCGCCTGGGCCAGCTCGTTGATCTCGCCCAGCCGGTAGTGGTCGCCGCGCAGCAGGCAGTAGTCGCACAGGGCGCCCAGCAGGTGGCGTACCGCCTCGGTGTCCACGCCCTCCGCGGTGCGCACCGTGGCGGTGATGAAGCTGGACTCCTCGTCCAGCCAGGTCAGCGCCTGGTCCAGGGAACGGAAGCCGTGACTGCCGACCGCGCCGCGGGTCATCGCGTCCGCCCGCGTCGAGGTGCGGCCGTCCACCAGTCGCAGCACCGAGTCCGCCAGCGCCGAATAGGTGCGGATGAGGCGTTCCTGCGCGGCGGAGCGTTCGTCCGGCTCCTCCTGGGCCAGCAGGCGTTCCAGGGCGAAGCCGCGTACCACGTCGTGCAGGCGGTAGCGGCTGCCGCGCACGTGCTCGATCAGCCCGGAGGCCGACAGCCCCTCCAGCAGCCGCCGGGCGTGCGCCTCCTGCCGCTCCCCGGACTCGCCCTCCGCCAGCAGCGCCGCGGCCGCCCCGGCGCCCAGGGACGCCCGCCCGGCCAGCGCGAGGCGCCGCAGCAGCCGCCGGCCGGCCTCGCTCTGGTCGGCGTAGCGCAGGGCCAGCGCCCGGCGCAGCGGTTCCCGTTCGGCGCTGCCCTCCAGCGCGGCGACCAGCTCCGGCAGCGTGCGCACCGCGGCGCCGTCCACCGGGTCGGGGCCGGCCGGGCCGGGGGACAGGCTGGAGCCGGCGACCCGCAGCGCCAGCGGCAGACCGCCGCACAGCTCCCGCACCCGGGAGACCGCTCCGGGGTCCCGGGCGCCCGGGCCGTCGTCGCCGCGCAGCAGTTCGGCCGCCCCGGCGTCGTCGAGCGCGGTGACCGGCAACTCCCGTACCCAGGCGTCCAGCCCGTCCAGCGGCAGGGGCGCGGCGCAGGTGACCAGCACCAGGCTGTCGGAGCCGGCCGGCACCAGGTCCCGCACCTGACCGGCGTCGGCCGCGTCGTCGAGGACCACCACCACCGGCACGCCCCGCAGGTGCTTCTGGTACTGCTCGGCGAGCCGTGCGGCGTGGCTCTCGCCGGCCGGGGCGTCCCGGAAGAGCAGCTGCTCGCGCGGTGCGCCGAACCGGTTCAGCAGGTGCAGCAACGCCTCCCGGGTGGTCAGCGGCGTCTCCGCGCCGGCCCCGCCGCGCAGCGCCACCACGCAGGCGCCGCGGAACTGGTCGCGCAACTGCCGGGCCGCCCGCACCGCGAGCGTGCTGCGCCCGGAGCCGGCCGGGCCGTGCAGCTGGACGACGGTGGGCCGGGTGCCGGACGCGGCGCGGGCGTGCTGCACCCACCGGCCGATCTGTTCCAGGTCCGCGCGCCGCCCCGCGTACGGCTCGGCGGCCTCGGGCAGTTGGCGGAACGAGCGCTCCAGCACCGCCCGCTGCCGGGCCGCCGCGCTGCGGTCCGCCCGCCGCCCGGGCGCCGGCAGCGCCGCGGGGTGCGACGCCCCGGGCGCGGCGAGCCCGTCCCGTTCACCCGACGCGCTCCCGAGGCCACCGCCACCCTGACGACCCGGTGCCGCGGCCACGGCACCGCCCGCCCCGCGCGCCGCCCCCGCTCCGGCGGCCGCCCGGTCCGCCGCCACCGCACCGCCGGGCCCGCCGCCGGGCCCGCGCGTGCCGCTGCCGCCGCCGTCCGCCCCGGCCGCGCCCGCCGCCCGGGCTCCCGGCACCCCGCCGGTGCCGGCCGCCGGCCGGTGCCGGCCGCTCCCGGCGCTCCCGGCGCCCGGCCGGCGCCCCCGGGACGGGCGCTCTCCCCCGCCGCCGGGCGCGCAGGGATCCCCGGACGCCGCCGGCCACCGCGGTGACCGCGGCGACGGTCAGGCCGGTGCCCAGGGCGGGGACGGTGCCGAGGCCCTGGGCGAGGCCGGCGGCCAGGGCGGTGATTCCGCCGGCCACGGCCGGCAGCGGCGACAGCAGCGGGTCGCGCCCGGTGCGGTCGGGGGGAGGGGCGGCCGGGGCGCCGGGCGGGGTGATCCGCTCGGGACGGGACGTGCCTTCGCTCATGGCGGTTCCCCCTTCGGACGCGTCCGGTCGGCCCGGCGACGTGTAAGGGTGGAACCATGGCGAACCGACTCAGCCGCTCAACTTCCCCTTACCTCCTCCAGCACGCCGACAACCCTGTCGACTGGTGGCCGTGGTCCCCGGAGGCGTTCGAGGAGGCGCGTCGGCGGGACGTACCGGTGCTGCTGAGCGTCGGTTACAGCTCCTGCCACTGGTGTCACGTCATGGCCCGCGAGAGCTTCGAGGACGAGAGCACCGCGCTGCTCGTCAATGACGGGTTCGTGGCGGTCAAGGTGGACCGGGAGGAGCGGCCGGACGTCGACGCCGTCTACATGGACGCGGTGCAGGCGGCCACCGGGCAGGGTGGCTGGCCGATGACGGTCTTCCTCACCCCGGACGCCGAACCCTTCTACTTCGGCACCTACTTCCCCCCGGTTCCCTCCCGCGGCATGCCCTCGTTCCGCCAGGTGCTCGACGGCGTTGGGTCGGCCTGGCGGGACCGGCGCGGCGAGGTCGCGGAGGTGGCGGGACGCATCACCGCCGACCTGGCCGGTCACGCCCTCACCGGTCCGCTGCCCGCCCGTTCCGCCCCGACCGCGGCCGAACTCGACGACGCCGTGGCCCGGTTGGCCACCGAGTACGACGAGCGGCACGGCGGTTTCGGCGGCGCCCCGAAGTTCCCGCCGTCCATGGTGCTGGAGTTCCTGCTGCGCCACCACGCGCGCACCGGTGCGCCGCAGGCGCTGGCGATGGTGGAGGGCACCTGCGGGGCGATGGCGCGCGGCGGGATGTACGACCAGCTCGGCGGCGGCTTCGCCCGGTACTCGGTGGACCGCAGGTGGCAAGTGCCGCACTTCGAGAAGATGCTGTACGACAACGCGCTGCTGTGCCGGGTCTACGCACACCTGTGGAGGTCCACCGGTTCGCCACTGGCCCGCCGGGTCGCCGTCGCGACCGCCGACTTCATGGTGCGCGAACTGTCGACCCCCCAGGGCGGGTTCGCCTCCGCGCTGGACGCGGACAGCGACACCGCGTCCGGCGGCCACGCCGAGGGCGCGTTCTACGCGTGGACGCCCGCCGCGCTGCGCGAGGCGCTCGGCGACGCCGACGGGGACTTCGCGGTCCGCTGTTTCGGCGTGACCGACGACGGCACGTTCGAGCACGGCCTGTCCGTCTTGCAGCTGCCGGACGGCGGGTGCGAGGAGCCGGAACGCCTGGAGGTCGTGCGGCAGCGGCTGCTGACGCTGCGGGAGCAGCGGCCGCGGCCCGGGCGGGACGACAAGGTGGTGGCCGCCTGGAACGGGCTGGCGGTGGCCGCGCTGGCCGAGACCGGCGCGCTGTTCGAACGCCCCGACCTGGTGGACGCCGCCCGCCGCGCCGCGGACCTGCTGCTGGCGGTGCACCTCGACGACCGCGGCCGGCTCGCCCGCACCTCCCGGGACGGCACGGCCGGCGCCAACGCGGGCGTGCTGGAGGACTACGCGGACGTGGCCGAGGGTCTGATCACGCTGGCCGGCGTCACCGGCGAGGCCCACCGGCTGGCGGCGGCCGGCCGGCTGCTGGAGGTGGTGCTGGAGCGGTTCGCCGGTGAGGGCGGCACGTTCCACGACACCGCGGACGACGCCGAGGCGCTCATCCGCCGCCCGCAGGACCCCACCGACAACGCGGCGCCCTCGGGCTGGACGGCGGCGGCCGGCGCGCTGCTGTCGTACGCGGCGCACACCGGGTCCGCCCGGCACCGGGACGCTGCCGCCTCGGCTCTCGGGGTCGTCGCTGCCCTGGCCGGCCGGGTGCCCCGCTTCGCCGGCTGGGGCCTGGCGGTCGCCGAGGCGCTGCTCGACGGGCCCCGGGAGATCGCGGTCGCCGGCCCGCCCGGCGCCCCGGGCACGGCGGCGCTGCGCATGACGGCACTGATGTCCCCGGCCCCCGGCGCCGTCCTGGCCGCGGGGGAGCCCGACACGCCCGGTTTCCCCCTGCTGGCGGGGCGGGAGCTGCGGGGCGGGGTGCCTACGGCGTACGTGTGCAGGGGGTTCGTGTGCGAGTTGCCGGTGACGGATGTGGCTTCCCTGCGGGTGCGCTTGCGCTGAGCACGCGCCGGTGAGGGGGTCGTCGTTCGGCCGGTCCTGCGTGGGGGCTGGTCGCGCGGTTCCCCGCGCCCCTTGCGGGGCTGCGGTCCCTGGGCCCCGCAGGGGCCGCGGTCCCCGCGCCCCTTGCGGGGCTCAGCGGTGGGTGTAGGCCACCAGGGAGATGCCGACGTAGTGCACGGCGAACGCGGCCAGGGTGAAGGAGTGGAAGACCTCGTGGAAGCCGAACCAGCGCGGTGACGGGTTGGGCCGTTTGATGCCGTAGACGACGCCGCCGGCGCTGTAGAGCAGACCGCCGACCGAGACGCACACCAGTACGGCGACGCCGCCGGTGCGCAGGAAGTCCGGCAGGAAGAAGACCGCCGCCCAGCCGAGCGCCAGGTAGCACGGCAGGTAGAGCCACCGGGGGGCGCCGACCCACGCCACCCGGAAGATTATGCCGGCCAGCGCGCCCGCCCAGACGAAGCCCAGCAGCGCGGTGGCGGTGCCGTGCGGCAGCAGCAGGATGGCCAGCGGGGTGTAGGTGCCGGCGATGATCAGGAAGATGTTCGCGTGGTCCAGCCGTCGCAGCACGGCGTTGGCCCGAGGTCCCCAGTTCCCCCGGTGGTAGAGGGCGCTGACGCCGAAGAGCAGGCAGGCGCACACGGTGTAGACAGCGCACGCGATCCGGCCGCGCGGACTGTCGGCCAGGGCCGTCAGCACCACGCCGGCGATCAGCGTGGCCGGGAACATCCCGGCGTGCAACCAACCCCGCAGTTTGGGCTTCATGGGGGCGGTGAGCTGCTGTGCCGCGGTGATCGCGGCCGTCACGGGAGTCTCGTCGACCGGGGGCATGCGCGTCACTCTACCTACGCGACCGTAGGTAGTGGCTCGGTCATGAAACGGGCGAGAAGTGGCAATGCTCACCCCCGCAGGGGTGGACAGCACAGATGTCGAGGTACCACACTCAGATGAGCAGACACTCATATGAGTGTGTACGGCACCGGATGAGCGCGTGCGGCGTCCGGGTCGCAGCCCCCACGGGGCCGATGGACAACACGACGACGCCCGGACGTGCGGACCGGGCGGGACGGAGCGAACGTGGCGCGCGGTATTGCGGCCCCCACCGGCCACCGGGAACTGATCGCCTGGGTCGACCGGATCGCGGACCTGACCCAGCCCGACGAGATCGTGTGGTGCGACGGTTCCGAGGAGGAGTACCAGCGGCTGAGTGAGCTGCTGGTCGAGGCGGGCACCTTCACGCGCCTGGACCCGGTGCACCGTCCCAACTCCTTCCACGCCGCGTCCGACCCCACCGATGTGGCCCGGGTCGAGGACCGGACGTTCATCTGCTCGCAGCGTGAGCAGGACGCCGGCCCCACCAACCACTGGAAGGCCCCCGCCGAGATGCGGGAGATCTTCACCGGTGAGCAGGGCCTCTTCCGCGGCGCGATGCGCGGCCGGACCATGTACGTGGTGCCGTTCTGCATGGGCCCGCTGGGCTCGCCGCTGTCCGCGATGGGCGTCGAGATCACCGACTCCGCCTACGTCGCCGTCTCCATGCGCACCATGACCCGCATGGGCAGCCAGGTGCTCGAACAGCTCGGCGAGGACGGCGCGTTCGTCAAGGCCGTGCACACCCTGGGCGCCCCGCTGGAGGCCGGTCAGGCCGACGTGCCGTGGCCGTGCAACAGCACCAAGTACATCTCGCACTTCCCCGAGGACCGGGAGATCTGGTCCTTCGGCTCCGGCTACGGCGGCAACGCCCTGCTCGGCAAGAAGTGCTACGCGCTGCGCATCGCCTCGGTGATGGCCCGCGACGAGGGCTGGCTCGCCGAGCACATGCTGGTCCTCAAACTCACCCCGCCGAAGGGCGAGCCCAAGTACGTCGCCGCGGCCTTCCCCTCCGCCTGCGGCAAGACCAACCTCGCCATGCTGGAGCCGACCGTGCGCGGCTGGAGCGTGGAGACCGTCGGCGACGACATCGCCTGGATGCGGTTCGGCGAGGACGGCCAGCTCTACGCGATCAACCCCGAGGCCGGCTTCTTCGGCGTCGCCCCCGGCACCGGCGAGGACACCAACGCCAACGCCATGAAGACCCTCTACGGCAACGCGGTCTTCACCAACGTCGCGCTCACCGACGACGGCGACGTGTGGTGGGAGGGCATGACCGACGAGGCGCCCGCGCACCTGACCGACTGGAAGGGCAACTCCTGGACGCCGGAGTCCGGCGTCCCGGCCGCGCACCCCAACGCCCGGTTCACCGTGCCCGCCTCCCAGTGCCCGACCATCGCGCCCGAGTGGGAGGACCCCAAGGGCGTCCCGATCTCCGCGATCCTCTTCGGCGGCCGCCGCGCCAGCGCCGTCCCGCTGGTGACCGAGTCCTTCGACTGGCAGCACGGCGTCTTCCTCGGCGCCAACGTCGCCTCGGAGAAGACCGCCGCGGCCGAGGGCAAGGTCGGCGAACTGCGCCGCGACCCGTTCGCCATGCTGCCGTTCTGCGGCTACAACATGGGCGACTACTTCGCCCACTGGATCAAGGTCGGCCAGGACGCGGTGGCCCGCGGCGACGGTGACAAGCTGCCGCGGATCTTCTACGTCAACTGGTTCCGCAAGGACACCGCCGGCCGCTTCGTGTGGCCCGGCTTCGGCGAGAACAGCCGGGTGCTCAAGTGGATCGTCGAGCGCCTCGACGGCACCGGTGAGGCCGTCGAGACCCCGATCGGGCACCTGCCGGCCCCCGGCGCCCTCGACACCGGCGGCCTGGACATCAGCGACGCCGACCTGGAGCTGCTGCTGAGCGTCGACCCCGACGTCTGGCGCGACGAGGCCGCGCTCATCCCCGGCCACCTGGAGACCTTCGGCGACCACACCCCGCGCGAACTGTGGGACGAGTACCGCTCCCTGGTGCGCCGCCTGGGCTGACGCCCGCCGCAGGATCCGGCCGGCCCCCGCACGTGCGGTGCGGGGCCGGCCGGCGGCGAGGCAGACCGCCGACGACGGTGGCCCCGACCAGGACCGCCCGTCCCCGGCACCCTGCCGACCCCCCTCGGGGGTCCGCCACGACCACGGTCGCGGCGGACCCCCGAGCACGTTCCCGGCCCGGGCGCCGCCCTGCGGAAAAACGCCCGCACCGCTGTCGCTGGCACCGGCGCGGGCCGTCCGTCCGGCACCGACGGGGTAGGCGCCCGACAGGACGACAGGGTGAGGACCGCGGATCGTGACGCAGGACGGCCTACGGCTGCCCGTAGCCGTCCAGGAAGCCGCCGATGCGCCCTATCGCGTGGGTCAGGTCCTCCGCGCGCGGCAGGGTCACGATGCGGAAGTGGTCGGGCTCGGGCCAGTTGAAGCCCGTGCCGTGCACGATCATGATCTTCTCGGCCCGCAGCAGGTCCAGCACCATCTGCCGGTCGTCCTTGATCTTGTAGACGTCCGGGTCCAGCCGGGGGAACGCGTACAGGGCGCCCCGCGGCTTCACGCACGTGACGCCCGGGATCGCGGTGAGGGCCTCGTAGGCCGCGTCGCGCTGCGCCAGCAGGCGGCCGCCCGGCAGCACCAGCGGGTTGATCGACTGGAATCCGCCCAGCGCGGTGGCGATCGCGTGCTGCACCGGCATGTTGGCGCACAGCCGCATGTTCGCCAGGATCGTCAGGCCCTCGATGTAGCTGCTCGCGTGGGCCTTGGGCCCGCACACCGCCATCCAGCCACTGCGGTAGCCCGCCACCCGGTACGCCTTCGACAGGCCGTTGAACGTCAGGGTCAGCAGGTCCGGCGCGACGGCGGCGGTCGGGGTGTGGGTGGCACCGTCATAGAGGATCTTGTCGTAGATCTCGTCCGAGCAGATCATCAGACGGTGGCGGCGCGCGATGTCGGTCAGGCCGCGCAGCAGCTCGTCGTCGTAGACCGCGCCGGTCGGATTGTTCGGGTTGATGACCACGATCGCCTTGGTGCGGTCGGTCACCTTGCGTTCGACGTCGGCCAGGTCCGGCATCCAGTCGGACTGCTCGTCGCACCGGTAGTGCACCGCGGTGCCGCCGGCCAGCGAGACCGACGCCGTCCACAGCGGGTAGTCCGGCGCCGGGACCAGCACCTCGTCGCCGTCGTCCAGCAGCGCCTGCATCGACATCTGGATCAGCTCGGAGACCCCGTTGCCGAGGTAGACGTCCTCGACGTCCAGCGGCACGTCCTTCGTCTGGTAGTGCTGCACCACCGCGCGCCGGGCCGACAGCAGGCCCTTCGCGTCGCCGTAGCCGTGCGCGTCCCGCAGGGAACGCAGCATGTCCTCCAGGATCTCCGGAGGACACTCGAAGCCGAACGGCGCCGGATTGCCGGTGTTCAGCTTGAGGATGCGATGCCCTGCCGCCTCCAGCCGCATCGCTTCTTCGAGAACCGGGCCCCGGATCTCGTAACAGACGTTGGCGAGCTTCGTCGACTGGATGACGTGCATGCGCACACCATAAGGGGGCGAAATCCGCCGTGCTCAGTGTTTTTCACCACGTGAGACGCCCCGGAACGCCGTCCCCCGCACCGCACGCCCGGCCAGCACCCCGGTGCGGCGGCCGTCCGTCACGGCGGGCCGGCCGTTGACCAGCACGTGCGGGATGCCGTCCGGAGGGGTGCGCGGGGCGTCGTGGGTGGCGGCGGAGCCGACCGCCGCCGGATCGAGGACCACCAGGTCGGCGTGGTGACCGGTGCGCACCAGACCCCGGTCGGCCAGCCCCAGCCGGGCCGCCGGCCGCCCGGTCAGCCGGGCCACCGCACCCGGCAGGTCCAGCACCCCCAGCTCCCGCACGTAGGTGCCCAGGTAGCGCGGGAAGGTGCCGAAGGCGCGCGGATGCGGCTTGTCGCCCATCAGGATGCCGTCACTGCCGCCGGTGTGCCCCGGATGGCGCATGATCGCCCGCACGTTCGACTCGTCGCCGACGTGCTGGAGGATCGACGTGCCCAGCCGGTCCGCCACCAGCAGCCGCCGGGCCACCGTCCACGGCTCCTCGCGCGACTCCCGGGCCAGCCGCTCCACCGTCCGCCCCGCCGCCCGCCGCAGCGCCGGGTCCGCGGTCCCTGAGACCTCCACCGTCGACCAGTCCACCGGCACCCCGTGGCAGCCGTCGGACCCGGTGACCTCCAGCGTGTGCCGGATCCGGGCCGCCGTCGCCCCGTCCCGCAGCCGCTCCAGCGCCGCCGCCGGACCGCCGGACAGCGCCCAGCCCGGCAGCAGCGCCGCCAGCGTCGTGCAGCCCGCGGTGTACGGGTAGCTGTCCAGCGTCAGGTCGCAGCCGCGCTCCGCCGCCTCGTCCAGCAGCGCCAGCAGGTCCCCGGCCCGGCCCGCGTTGACGGGGAAGTTCATCGTGGCGTGCGCCAGGTGCAGCGGGCAGCCCGCCGCCAGCGCCACGTCCACCACCTCGCGGTACGCCGCCAGCGCCCCGGCGCCGTAGCTGCGGTGGTGCGGGCACCAGTAACCGCCGTGCGCGGCCACCACCGCGCACAGCGCCGTCAGCTCCGCGGCGTCCGCGTACATGCCCGGCGCGTACGTCAGGCCGGAGGACAGGCCCACCGCGCCCTCCCGCATCCCGGCCGCCACCAGCTCCCGCATCCGCTCCAGCTCCGCGGCCCCCGCCGGGCGGTCCTCCCAGCCCACCGCCATCGCCCGCACCGTGCCCTGCGGCACCAGGTACGCGGCGTTCACCGCCACGCCCCGGTCCAGCCGGTCCAGGTAGCCGCCGACGGTGCGCCAGTCGAAGTCCACGTCGTCCCCGGCGCCGTTCCAGCCGGTGATCTGCGCCCGCACCGCCGCCAGCACGGCGTCGTCGGCCGGCGCGTACGACAGGCCGTCCTGGCCCAGGACCTCCAGGGTCACCCCCTGGAGCAGCTTCGCCTCGTGCCCCGGGTCGCGCAGCAGCGCCAGGTCGCTGTGCGCGTGCATGTCGACGAACCCGGGCGTCACCGCCAGCCCGTCCGCCGCCATGACCCGGCGGCCCGACGGGCGCGGACCGGGGTCGCCCTCCCGGTGCACCGCGGCGATCCGCCCGCCGTCCACCGCGACGTCCGCCCGGAAACCGGCCGCCCCCGTACCGTCGAGGACGGTCGCGCCGCGCACCACGAGGTCCACGGCGGCCTCAGAAGAAGGTGCGCACGAGGCCGGTGACCGTGCCGTCGTCCGCCAGCTCCGGCAGCAGCGTCCACTTGTCGAACGCCGTGCACGGGTGCGAGACGCCCAGGCACACCCAGTCGCCCACCGCGAGGGCCGTGCCGGGGGCGACGGTCACGAAGGCGTGCTGGTCGGCCAGCCGGGCCACGGTCAGCCCGTCCGCCGGGCGCCGCTCACCGCTCACCGCGTCGCGCACCTCCAGCGGCACCGGCATGCCCAGGTCCTGCGGCGCGTCCCGCTTGCCGGCGTTCAGCAGCGCCAGGCCCTCCTCCGGGCGGGAGACCACATGCGTCCACAGCCGCAGCGCCGGCCGCAGCGTGCCCTCGCCCGGCACCCGTTCGCGGAACGGCGTCACCTGCCGGTAGTGCCCGTCGTCGTGCCCGACGTACGCGCCGGAGCGCAGCAGCCGCAGCACCGGGCGCCCGAAGTCCGCGGCGCCGCCCAGCACGTCGGTGACCGTGTCGAACCAGGCGCTGCCGCCGGCGCTGATCACGATCTCCTCCGCCCCCGCCAGCAGCCCGGCCGCCTCGAACCGCCGGGCCAGCGCCACCAGCCGCACCAGCCACGCCCGGACGCCCGGCTCGTCGCCCGCCGCGATGGCGCCCTCGTAGCCGGCCACCCCCACCAGCCGCAGCCACCGCGAGGCGGTCACCGCCGCGGCCACCGCGTCGGCGTCCGCCTCGTCCCGCACACCGGCGCGGCCGCCGGTCTCGCCCAGTTCCACCACCACGTCCAGCCGTGCCGACAGGTGCCGGTCCATCAGCTCGACACCGCGCACCGAGTCCACGTACACGATCAGCCGGAACTCCGGGTCGGCCGCCAGCTGCCCGGAGATCCAGCGCAGCGCGGCCGGGTCGGTCACCTCGTTGGCCAGGAAGATCCGCGGCACGCCGAACGACCGGTAGACCCGCGCCTGCCAGACGGTGGCCGCGGTGATCCCCCAGGCGCCGTGCGCCAGCTGGCGTTCGAACAGGCGCGGCGCCATCGTCGTCTTGCCGTGCGGGGCGATCGCCAGCGCGTGCGCCCCGGCCCAGCGCCCCAGCGTCGCCAGGTTGTGCTCCAGGGCCGCCGCGTCCAGCGTCATGACCGGGGTGGTGAAGCCACCGTCGAACAACGACCGCTTCTGCGCGGCGAGTTCGGCGACCGTCAGCCCGTCCGCGTCGGCCGGCATGCCCTTGAACCGGAAATCGACGATCTCGCCGTTCAGCCTGTCGGTCTTCAACGCCGTCTCCCTCACCGCGCGCCGGGACCGGGTCGTTGCCCCGGCATGTCCCGCTGTCTAACATCCCGCTGGGCACCGGTCAACGACGCCCCCGGTGCCGTACGCCCCCCAGCAGTGAGGCCAGCCGATGAGCGAGAAGACCGCGATCACCCCGCCGACCCACACCCGTCCGCCGGCCCGCTTCTCGCACGGCGTGCGGAAGGGACCGGTGCTCCAGGTGGCCGGCCAGGTCGGTTTCCTGCCGGTCGGCGAGGACGGCGGCCACCCCGTCCCGGCCGGCCCCGGCCTGCGCGAACAGACCCTCCAGACCCTCTCCAACGTGGAGTCCGTCCTGCGCGACGGCGGCGCCGGCTGGGACGACGTCGTCATGGTCCGCGTCTACCTCACCGACACCGCCCACTTCGCCGAGTTCAACGCGGTCTACGACGAGTTCCTCGCCACCGTCCCCGTCCCCCCGGCCCGCACCACGGTCTACGTCGGCCTCCCCCAGGGCCTGCTGGTGGAGATCGACGCGATGGCGGTCGTGGACTGAGAGCGACGCCCCGCTCCCGGTCCGCCGGACGCCGCCTAGTCGCGGGTTGGGAGCCGGTCCGTGCGGGACCAGGCGGTGCGCAGGCCCTGTTTGAGGAGGCGGGACAGGGGTTCCTCGACGAGGTGGTGGACGAGCCAGCTCAGGGCGAGGGCCGCGGCGAGGAGCCCGGTGACCAGGGCGGGGGCGGGGACGCGGGAGTGGAGGTAGTGGATGGCCGTGAGCCCCGCCGGGCCGTGCAGGAGGTAGAGGGGGTAGGTGAGCGCCCCGGCGGTGGCCAGCCAGCGCCAGCGGATGTGGTCGGTGCGGCCGAGCGCCACGTAGAGCATCACCCCGAGGAACGCCGTGTAGAGCACCAGCGCCCCCGACCAGCTGGAGACCCCCTCGGCCTGCACCCGGTGCACCAGTTCGTGCTGGGACATCACCCAGGCCATGCCGAGCATGCACCACAGCAGCGCGTTCGGCCCGAAGCGGTGGATCAGGTACAGGGTGAGGCCCGCGATGAAGAACCAGGCGGAGTCGGGATCGGCCACCGAGACCAGGAACGGGATGCCGGACGTGGGGGCGAAGGCGGCCACCGTGCCCCACACGCAGGTGAAGACCACCACCCGCCGGTAGGTCAGGCCACGGGCGACCACCAGCAGGAAGACCAGGTAGAAGCGCAGCTCCGACCAGAGCGTCCAGTACACCCCGTCCACCGGCGGCTGGCCGAGGCCCTGTTGCAGCATGGACAGGTTGAGGAGGTCCTGCGTCGGCAGCAGCGGCCGGAAGACCACCGGCCACAGCGCGACCACCGTCGAGGTGAAGACCACCGCGAAGCAGTAGGCGGGGTAGAGCCGCACGACCCGGGAGAGGAAGAAGTCCCGGGGCCGCCGCCCCCAGCAGGTCATGCAGATGACGAAGCCGCTGATGACGAAGAAGAACTCGACGCCGATCCAGCCGTAGGAGGTGAACGGGAAGACCCCCGGCAGGAGGTGGGAGACCGGCTGCCCCCACACCGGGTTGCCCGGGCGCTGGACCCGCGCGGTGCCGGTGTAGTGGTGCACGGCCACCATCAGCGCCGACAGCAGCCGCAGGCCGTCGACCACGTACAGCCGGCCCGGCCGCCTCGGTGGGGGCGCCTCCCGCGGTGCCTCCTGCGGGAGACACATGGCAGCGGCGGTACCGCGCTGCGCCCCCTCCCCGGCATGTCGGTGGTCGTCCGGTGTCACCGTTCGCCCCTCTGTGTCGCCTTTTCGGGTCAGCGCGCGTTCCTCCACCCCATGCTCGGCGGGTGAACACCAGGAGGCCGCGTGCTGCAGCGCCGGGGAACGTGTCGGGTGGGCTTCGTCCGCACAGTGGGCGCACAGCCGGGCGGCCGGCACCCCCCAGGGGTACCGGCCGCCCGTCGTGCGGAGTGCGTCAGCCCAGCGCGTGCACGTGCGAGCCGACCTGGGTGGCGAACTGGTTGCCGGCCGAGGCGTCCCAGTTGGTCGACCAGGTCATCGCGCCGCGCAGCGTCGGCCAGGTCGCCGACGGCTTGAAGGTGCCGCACGAGGTGCCCCTGGTCAGGCAGTCCAGCGCCGCGTTGACCACCGACGGCGAGGTGTACCCGCTGCTGGCCGCCGAGGGGGAGGCCGGGACACCGACGCCCACCTGCGAGGGGTCGAGCCCCGCCTGGATCGCGGTGCAGGCCATCGAGGTGATGAGGTTGACCGTGCCCTCGGCGTACACGCCGCCGTCACAGCCGTTCATCGTCCCGGTGTTGTAGTACTGGGTGTTGACGACCGTGAGGATGTCCTTGATCTTCAGCGCGGTCGCCAGGTAGTCGCTGGAGGCGTTGAGCATGTCGATGGTCTGCGGCGCCATCGTCACGATCAGCCCGGACCCGGCCATCGAGGACAGGCTGTGCAGCGCCTGCGCCATGTACGTCGGGTTGATGCCGTTCTCCAGGTCGATGTCGACGCCGTCGAACCCGTAGGTCTGCATCAGCGCGTGGACGCTGTTGGCGAAGTTCGTCGCGGAGGCGGAGTCGGACACCGAGATCGTGCCGTTCTGGCCGCCGACCGAGATGATGACCTTCTTGCCGGCCGAGTGCGCCGCGGCGATGTCGGCCTTGAACTGCGCGTCGGAGTAGTTCAGGCAGGAGTCCAGACCGAAGGTGACGGCGCCGGGCGTGGTGGTGGAGGTGGCGAACGCCACCGCGATGATGTCGTAGGCGCTGTTGACGTCCGAGAGCTTCTGCACCGTGGCGCCGTTGCAGAAGTCCTGCCAGTAGCCGGTGACCGCGTGGGCCGGGACGCCCTGCGAGCCGCCGCCGGTCGGCGGGGGAGAGGTGGGCGGCGGCGAGGTGGGCGGCGGGCTGGTCGGCGGCGTGCCGCCGGAGCCGGCCGGACCGGTGAGGGCCACGTCGTCGGCCAGGTAGGAGCCCTGCCCGTACCAGCCGTGCAGGTAGACGGTGACCGACGTGGTGCTCGCGCCGGTGGTGAACGACGTCGACAGCTGCTGCCAGGAGGTGGCGGACGGGGTCCAGGTGGACGGGTCGGTGCCGCCGGTGCCGTTCGCCCCGAGGTAGACGTAGGGGCCCTGTACCCAGGCGCTGAGGGTGTACGAGGAGTTGGGCTGCACGCTGACGGTCTGCGCGCACTGGGCGTCGTCCGATCCGGACGGGGTGGCCTTCAGGGCCGAACTCCCGCTGTGCGCGGTGCCGGTGACGGCGGCGCCGCTGCCCGCCGAGCAGTTCCAGCCGGACAGGCCGGACTCGAAGCCGGCGTTGACGGCCAGTTGTGTGGCGGCCGCCTGTGCGCCGGACGCGGCGCTGACGCCGAGCCCGATCGCTGCGGCGGACACCGCGGCGGCGGTGAGGAGGGGGACGACGCGGGCACGGCGTGGCATGTGCGGGCCTCCAAGGGGGACGGCGGTCGGCGCCGGGAGGGTGCGTGCTCCGGCAGCCGGCGGACGCGGCTGGTACGGACCAAAATGGTCCAGACCAGTAAGGCTGTCAAGGGTTCGCGCGACGAGAACCGTCCGTCCGCCCGGTCCGCGCCCCCGCCCGGTCCGCGCCCCCGCCCGGTCCGCGCCCCCGCCCGGTCCGCGCCCCCGCACGGCCCGACCGCCCGCACGGCCCGACCGCCCGCACGGCCCGACCGCCACCGCCCCGCCCCGCACCGGCAATCCGTCCGGCTCGTCCGGCAATCGCCGCGCTTCCGCCGGGGGCCACCGGTTTCCGTGCGGCCTTTGCCGGGAACGCCCCGCGCGGGGGCCGCGGCGTTCCGCGGGGGTCGCGGAACGCCGGATACCGCTTCCGGGACGCCCTGTCGCGTTCCCGCGGGCCCGATAGGCTGGCCGGCCGGGGGCGGTCGTGGACCGGGTGAGGCGGCTTCAGGAGCGGCGCGCAGACAGAGGGGTTGGCGATGTCCACCGTCATAGGGGCGACCGGCAGGGACCTTCTGCTGCCGGCCGCGGAGCGGGACCTGCCGCCCGCTCCGGTGTTCGGGGCACCCGCCGTCCAGCCGCTGGAGGAGGCGCTGGAGACCGCCTGGTCCGCGCTGCGGTCCGCCGGGCACCTCGTCGTCGTCGTCCCCGCCGCCCTGCCCGCCGCCCACCGCGCCCGGCTGCGCGCGGTCCGCTCGCTGCTGGAGAGCGAACGGATGGCGCTCGTCGACGTCGATCTGCCCCCGCTGGCCACGGCGTTGCTCATCGAACAGCTGCGCCGGATCTCCCCCTACGACCTCGGACCCGGCGTGCTGGCCTCCGCAGCCCGGCTGCTCGCGCACTACCTGCACTCCGGCGCGGTGCTCGGCAGCGTCGCCCGGCTGGACCGGGTGCGGGTCGGGCTCGGCACCCACCTGAGGTCCTTCCTGCCCGGCGCCCGGTTCGTCGTCCGGGCCACCCCGCAGCCCTCGCTGACCCAGCTCGCCCCCGGCACCCGGCTGCTGCCCGGCCCCGAGTACGCCACCCAGCTCGCCGTGGCGCTGCCCGGCGCCGGCCACGGAGGCCACACCGCCGCACCGGCCGCCACCGGCCTGGGTGAGGACTGGGTGACCGGACGCCTCGCGGCCGACTGGCGCTGCCAGTTCGTGCGCCGGGTGCCGCTGCCGGAGGACTCCGCGCACTGGTGGGGCACCGGCAAGCTCGTGGAGTTCGCCGCCTACATCGCCGACGTGGGCGTCCTCTACCAGCTCGTCCGCTCCGCGCACCGCACCGTCTGCCGCTGGTGCGCGCTCGAACTCGTCGGCGACCACTGCGGTTTCTGCAACGCCCCACCCACCGGAGACCTGCCGCCGCCCGCCCCGCACGACGCGGTCCGCCCGGCCGGCTGACCCGCGCCGGGCGAGACCCGCACCCGCAACCCGTTCCGCCGCAACCCGTTCCGTCCGAGCCCGGTCCGTGCAGGACCGCTCCCGTACCCCGTGATTGGTCCAGTCGATGAACTCACGCCAGCGCCGCGGTGTCCTCATCCTCGCGCTGTCCGCCCTGTGCGCGGCCGCCGCCTTCTTCGGGGTGCTGACCGTCGTCAACGACGTGGACTCCAAGGTCGGTCCGGAGACGACCGCCTACGAGCTCAACCAGGACGTCGCCGCCTACCAGGCCCTGCAACCGGGGCAGTTCACCAAGGTCTCGATGCCCAAGCGCTGGCTGCCCGGCACCGCCGTCACCAGCCTGGCGGCGGTCAGCGGCAAGATAGCCGCGGCCCCGCTGGCCAAGGGGTCCCTGCTGCAGACCGACATGGTCTCCGACCGGCCCCGGCTGCGCCCCGGGCAGCAGGAGATCGCCATCATGGTCGACGCCGAGACCGGGGTGGCCGGCACCATCCGCCCCGGCGACCGGGTCAACATCTTCGCCACCTTCGGGGGCACCACCCCCGGCACCGGCACCGGTGGCAGCCCGCAGTCCCGGATCATCGTCACCGGGGCCCAGGTGCTGGACATCGGCAAGATCACCCGGGCCGGCGACACCTCCGACACCTCCGAGGACCGCGACACCAACCGCCAGGTCCCGGTCACCTTCGCCCTGGACACCGAGGACGCCCAGCGGGTCGCCTACGCCGAGTCGTTCGCCACCCGGGTCCGTCTGGCCCTGGTCGCCCCCGGCAGCCCGGACGTCCCCGGCTCCCAGCGGACCTACACCCTCCACGGCGACAGGGGCTGACGCCATGACCCTCCGCATCCTCATCGCCGCCGACCCCGGCGCCGCCGCCACCGCCGGCCTGCTGGCCACCCGGCTGCCCGGCACCGAACCCGTTCCGCTGCCCGACTCCGCCGCACTGGTCACCGCCCTCGAACACGCCCTGGCCACCGGGCCGGGCGAACTGCCCGACGTGGTGCTGGTGCACGAGGGCGTCGGTCCGCTGCCCGCCCTGGAACTGGTGCGGGAGGTCGCCCTGCGCTTCCCGGCCGTGGGCGTCGTGCTGCTGTCCGCAGACACCGGACCGGCCGTCTACTCGGCCGCCATGGACGCCGGCGCCCGCGGCGTCGCCGCCCTGCCGCTGACCGCCGACGACCTGGTCACCCGGGTGCAGGCGGCCGCCGCCTGGGCCGCCGGGATGCGCCGGCACCTGGGCGGCCCCGCCGGCCCCGACGGCCCGGCCGGCACCGTCGTCACCGTCAGCGGCGCCAAGGGCGGTGTCGGCACCACCGTCGCTGCCGTGCAGCTGGCGCTCGCCGCCCGCTCCGCCGGGGTGCCGGTCGCCCTCGTCGACCTCGACCTCCAGACCGGCGACCTCGCCTCCTACCTCGACGTGCGCTTCCGCCGCTCGGTGGCCGACCTCGCCGAGATCACCGACCTGTCCCCCCGTGTGCTGGCCGACGCGATGTTCACCCACGCCAGCGGCCTGTCCCTGCTGCTGGCCCCGGCCGAAGGCGAACAGGGCGAAGCGGTCGGCGACCGGGCCGCCCGCGCGGTGATCGGCGCGCTGCGCTCCCGGTTCGCCGTCACCGTCGTCGACTGCGGCAGCCACCTGACCGGCGCCGGCGCGGTCGCCGTCGAACTCGCCGACACCGCGCTGCTGCTGACCACCCCCGACGTGGTGAGCGTCCGCGCCGCCCGCCGCACCGCGCGGATGTGGGACCGGCTCCAGGTCCGCAAACCGCAGGACATCCGGCTGGTCGTCAACCGCCTCACCCGGCAGGCCGAACTCCAGCCGCCGCTGGTGGAACGCATCACCGGCGCCCCCGTCGCCCGCACCGCCGTCCCCGCCGCCTTCCGCGAACTGCAGGCCGTCGTCGACAGCGGCCACCTCGACGAACTCGACGCCCGCTCCACCGTCAAGCAGGCCCTGTGGGCGCTGGCCGCCGAGATCGGCGTCGTCGCCCCGCCTGCCCCCTCCGCCGCCGCACCCGCCGGCGGCCCGCCCGCCCTGCCGCCCGCCCGCCGCCTCGGCCGCCGCACCCCGGCCCCCGGCGCCGGCACCCCCGGCGGGAGCTGACCGCGATGACGGCGAACGCGGCGAGCAGCGGCGGCACCCCGGCCACGCCCGGGAACACGCGCACGCCCGGCACGGAACGCGACCGCGGCCAGGTCAGCGTCGAACTGCTGGGCGTGACCCCGCTGATCCTGCTGGTCCTGGTGCTCGTCTGGCAGTTCGTGCTGCTCGGCTACGGCTTCGTGCTGGCCGGACACGCCGCCGACGAGGCAGCCCGGGCCGCCGCCGTCGGCAACGACCCGCGGGCCGCCGCCCTGGCCGACCTGCCGTCCGGCTGGACCAGCGGGGTGACCGTGTCGGCCGGCGGCACCGGCGAGGTCGTCACCGTCCGGGTCGGACTGCGGGTGCCACTGCTCGTGCCCGGGGTCGTCGCGTTCCCCTACACCGTCACCGGGGACGCCGGCGCCGCCAGGGAGACCCCGTGACCGCCCGCCCGCGCCGCGGCCGGGACCGCGGGTCCGCCGCCATCGAGTTCCTCGGCTTCCTGCCCGTGCTGCTGCTCGTCGCCCTCGCCGGCGTCCAGCTCGGCCTGCTGGCCTACAGCGCCACCGAGGCCGGCGCCGCCGCCCGGGCCGCCGCCCGCACCGGGGACCCCGGCGCCGGCCGGGCCGCCGTCAGCGGCTGGCTGCACCCCGACATCGAGGTCGCGAGCTCCGGCACGGCCACCACCGCCACGGTCACCATCACCGTGCCCTCCGTGCTGCCGGGCCTGAACTTCACCCGCCCGGTCGTCCGCCACGCCACCATGCCCTGGGACGGAACACCATGAGCAGTCTGCGTTCCCGCGTCGTCGGCCAGGAGGAACCCGCCGCCCGGCAGCACGAGACCCACCTGACCGCGGTCTACCGGGCCAAACTCCTGGAGGAGATCGACCTCGCGGAGATGTCCGCCCTCACCACCGCCGAGCGCCGCGGCCGGCTGGAGCGGGTGCTGGGCCACATCATCAGCCGCGAGGGCCCGGTCCTGTCCACCGCCGAGCGCGCCGCCCTGATCCGCCGCGTCGTCGACGAGGCACTCGGCCTCGGCGTCCTCGAACCCCTCCTGGAGGACCCCGGCATCACCGAGATCATGGTCAACGGACCCGACCACGTCTACGTCGAACGCGACGGCCGCGTCGAACTGATCGACGCCCGGTTCGCCAGCACCGAGCAGCTGATGCAGACCATCGAACGCATCGTCTCCACCGTCAACCGCCGCGTGGACGAGTCCAACCCGATGGTCGACGCCCGCCTCCCCACCGGCGAGCGCGTCAACGTCGTCATCCCCCCGCTGGCCCTGACCGGCCCCACCCTCACCATCCGCCGCTTCCCGCGCTCCTACACACTGCGCGAACTGCTCGCCCTCGGCTCCCTCGACGAACCCCTCCTGCTCCTGCTCGGCGGCCTCGTCCGCGCCCGGTTCAACGTGATCGTCTCCGGCGCCACCGGCTCCGGCAAGACCACCCTGCTCAACGCGCTGTCCGGGCTGATCCCCGAGGGCGAACGCATCATCACCGTCGAGGACGCCGCCGAACTCCAGCTCCAGCAGCCGCACGTCATCCGCCTGGAGTCCCGGCCGCCCAACGTCGAGGGCAAGGGCCGCGTCACCATCCGCGACCTGGTGCGCAACTCCCTGCGCATGCGCCCCGACCGCATCATCGTCGGCGAGGTCCGCGGCGGCGAGACCCTCGACATGCTCCAGGCCATGTCCACCGGCCACGACGGCTCGCTCGCCACCGTGCACGCCAACTCCGCCGAGGACGCCCTGACCCGGCTCCAGACCCTGGCGTCCATGAGCGAGGTCCGCATCCCCTTCGAATCGCTGCGCGACCAGATCAACTCCGCCGTCGACGTCATCGTCCAGCTCACCCGCAACGCCGACGGCTCCCGGCGGATCACCGAGATCGCCCTGCTCTCCTCCCGCGGGCGGGAGGACTTCCAGCTCACCACCGTCGCCGCCTTCCGCGCCGCGCCGCTGTCCGCCGACCGCGTCACCCGCGGCCACTTCGCCTACCTGCCGCTGCCCCGCCGCGTCGCCGAACGCCTCCACCTGGCAGGCGAACCCGTACCGCCAGTCTTCGGAGTCGCCGACACCGAGGACCAACTCGCCCTGCGAAAGGCCGAATAGCCATGGAGACGATGGGCTGGGCGGCGCTCGCGGCCGCCTTCACCGCCTGCGTGCTGGCCGTCTGGGGAGTGCGCGTGTGGGCCTCCGGCGCCGCGCAGCGCCACGCCCTGGTCGAACGCCTCACCGCCGACGGCGCCGGCGCCGGCCCCGGCCGCCACGACCGGCTCTCCGGCCTCGACCGCCGGCTGCGCCGCACCCGGACCGGCCGCGCCCTGGAACGCCGGCTGACGGTCAGCGGACTGCCCGTCACCGTCGGGCAGTCCGCCGTCGCCCTGCTGGCCGCCGTGGTCCTCGCCTGGCTGACCGCCGGCGCCCTGCTCGCGCCGTTCTTCGGCCCGGTCGCCGCCCTCGTCGTGCTGTGGGGGGCGTTCGCGTTCCTCACGTGGCGCCGGCAGAAACGCATCGAACGCTTCATCGGCCAGCTGCCCGACCTCGCCCGGCTGCTGGCCAACAGCGCCGCCGCCGGCCTGGCGCTGCGCACCTCCCTGGGACTGGCCGCCGACGAACTCGACGCCCCGGCCGGTGAGGAACTCACCCGGGTCGCCGACTCCCTCGCCGTCGGCCGCTCCCTCGACGAGGCGCTCGGCGACCTCAAGGAACGGCTGCCCTCCCGCGAACTCGCCGTCCTGGTCACCACCCTGGTGCTCTCCAGCAAGGCCGGCGGCGCCCTCGTGGACTCGCTGCGCAACCTCACCGAAACCCTGGAGGACCGCAAGGAGACCCGCCGCGAGGTGCGCACCACCCTCTCCCAGATCACCATCACCGCCTACGCGGTCCCCGGCATCGGCCTCGGCGCCCTGCTGCTGCTCAACAAGATGTCCCCCGGCTCGCTGGCCGCCATGACCGGCAGCTTCCTCGGCCAGGCCGCCGTCGTGGTGGCCCTGACGCTGTACGCGGCCGGATTCGTGCTCATCCGCCGGATGGCCCGCATCGATGTCTGACGTCCCCCGCACCCCGCCCGCCCCGGAGACCCCGTGACCGCCCTGCTGCTCGCCCTGGCCCTCGCCGCCTCCGTGGCCGGCATGGCCTACGGCATCGCCCTCTACCGCCGCGACGCCCCGCTGCCGGACGACCTCGCCGTCGCCCTGGAGGTCGGCGCCTCCCGCACCACCGCGGCCGGCTCCCTCATCGACCGGCTCGGCATGCGGCACGCCCCCACCGTGCTGCGGCTCATGGGCCCGGCCCGGGTGTCCCGGCTGCGCCGCCGGCTCGACCTGGCCGGCAACCCCGCCGGCATCACCGTCGACCGCTACGCCGCCCGCCGCGCGGTCTTCGGCGCCCTCGGCTTCACCGGCGCCGTCGTGATGCTGCTGCGCGGCCAGTACCCGCTGGCGGCGCTGATGCTGGCGTTCGGCCTGTGGTTCACCGACCTGACGATATGGCTCGCCACCCGCAGCCGCCGCACCGAGATCGACCGCACCCTCGCCGACTTCCTCGACGTCCTCGCCGTGGTCGTCAGCGCCGGACTGGGCTTCCGTCAGGCGCTGGAACGCGTCGCCGACGACCACACCGGACCCTGGGCCGACGAGATCCGCATCACCCTGCGCCAGATGGACATGGGCGTCAGCCGCCGCCAGGCGTTCGAGGAACTGCGCCGCCGCAACGACTCCGAGCAGGTCGGCCAGTTCGTCTCCACCCTGCTCCAGGGCGAGGAACTCGGCGCCCCCATCGCGGAGACCCTCGTGCGGATCGCCAAGGACATGCGCCGCGCCGACGCCCAGAACGCCCGCCGCCGCGCCGCCCGCGCGGTCCCCAAGTCCACCGTCGTCATCACCACGTTCATGGTCCCGGCCACCATGATCCTGCTGGTCGCCGGCTTCTTCCTCGGCAACAGCATCAGCTTCGGCCAGGTCCTCGGACGCTGACGGCCCGCTCCCGCACCGGAGTTCTTTGCGATGGCAACGAAACCCTTTGCTGGAGCAACGGGTTGTGGCACTCTCGGAGGGACACCGGTGCGCCGGCGGATGGGGAGAACTGACCGCATGTCAGTGCGCGTGCGAAAAATCATGGCCCGGGGCCACAATGACGCCCCGAAACCCTCGAATCACCCCGCCCTCTCCCTTTACGCTTTCCGGGTCGGCCGCGCCACGGCACCAGGGCAGGCCCGTGGGACGGGAGCCGACGCAGGGACTGAGTGTCCGGCCCGGCGCCCGACCACCGCCGCGGCTCGCACCGTAGGAGGGGTACGCCGTGTCCAAGCACATCGTCCTGAGGGCGGCCACCGCCGCCCGCGTCCGGGTGGCCACGGCCGCCCGGACCGTGAGAACGCGCGCCGACCGGGGCCAGACCTCGGTGGAGTACCTCGGCATCATCGCCGTCGTGGTCCTGATCGTCGCGGCGATTCTCGGCACCAACATCGGCACCACCATTTACAACGCGATCGTCAGCCAGATCGCCAAGGTCGCCGGCTAGGGGTGAGGACCAGGCACCGCCGCTGGGCCCCCGACGACCGCGGACAGGCCCTGCCGGTCTACATCACCGTGGTCGGCGCGCTGCTCTTCCTGGCGTTCGCCTTCTTCGCCGTCGGCCAGGCCGGCGCCAACAAGGACGGCGCCCGGACCGCCGCCGACGCCGCCGCGCTCGCCGCCGCCCAGGACCGCGCCGGCCTGCTGCGCGACCAGCTGGCGCGCGACCTCGGCGACGGCGCCTCCGACGGGATCGGCCAGGTGCTCGGCGGCGTGCTGCCCGGCGCCCCCGACTCCTGTGACCGCGCCCGGGAGTTCGCCGCCGACAACGGCGGCTCCGTCACCGACTGCGCCCTGACCCCGGACGGTGAGGGCTACGCCGTCGCGGTGCGCAGCGACGACTCGGTCGGCACCTCCGTGGTGCCGGGCACCGAGGCGTACCACTCGGTGGCCCGGGCCACCGCCGAACTCACCCCGCTGTGCGTGTGGTCGCGGGGCCCCGCCGCCAGTGCCACCCCGACCGTCCCCCCCACCGCGCCGCCCGGCGGCCCGTCCGGATCCCCGTCGCCCTCGCAGAGCCCACCGCCCACCGGCACGCTGAACTGCCGGGGCGGCACGTTCACCGTCGACCCGTCCGACCCGGACGCGCTCCCCCGGGTGTCCGACCTCTTCCACGTCCACCTGACCAGCTGACCAGCGAGGGAACGGCATGACACAGCACCGGCAGACCCCGCGCGCCGTCCGGGCGGGAACCGGCCTCGTCCTGGCCGCCGTGCTCGCCGGGACCACCACGGCCTGCGGGAGCGACCACCCCGCGGCCCCCGCCCCGCCCGCCTCCGCCGCCGGCAGCGGCACCCCGTCGGCCGGCGCGAGCACCCCGCCGCCCAGCACGCAGAACCCCGGCCAGGTCCTGGCCACCATCAAGGGCGCGCAGGGCATCGTCATCACCCTCACCTCCGCCACCCGCGACTCCGGCGGCTTCGTCGCTGTCGAGGGGAACGTCAAGAACACCGGCTCGCAGCCGTTCACCCAGGCCGCCAACTGGCGCGGGACCGAAGAGGCCCTGGTCAAGAACGGCGGTTCGGTCGCCGGTGCCACCCTGGTGGATCTCAAGGGCAAGAAGCGCTACTACGTGCTGCGCGACACCGACGGCGACTGCCTGTGCACCACCGGGCTCGACATCATCCAGCCCGGTGCCACCGAACCGATCTACGCCCAGTTCCCCGCGCCGCCGGCCACCACCACGCAGGTGGAGTTCGAACTGCCCACGCTGCCGGCCGCGTCGATCGCGATCTCGCGGTGACCGCCGTCCGCGGCGCCGCCCGCGCCCTGGCCACCGCCGGGGGCGCCGTGCTGCTGACCGCCGCCTGCCTGACCGTCCCGGCCGGGGCCGACCAGAGTCCGCCGCCCGCGCCGCCCAGCGCCTCCGCCGCCCCGCCGGTCGCCGTCGACCCGCACGCCGACGGGCTGCGCCTCAAGCCCGGCATGAAGCTCGCCGCGCCCAAGGTGCTGGACATCGTCAGCGTCGTGGAGGACTCCGACGGCGACGAACGCCGCTCCGACACCACCACCGCCGTCACCTTCGACCTCCAGGCCGAAGTGCTGTTCGCCAAGGACAGCGCCCACCTCGGTCCGGACGCCGCCTCGCGCATCGAGGCCATCGCCGACGAGATCATCCGGCAGAACGCCAAACTGGTCCGCGTCTCCGGCTTCACCGACAACCTCGGCAGCCACGCGCACGGCGTCGTCCTGTCCAAGCAGCGCGCTGAGGCGGTCTACTCCGCCCTGGCCAAGGACCTCCCCGACGACGGCACGATCCAGTACCTGGTCCGCGGGTACGCCGAGGACTACCCGATCGCCGACAACTCCACGGAGGCCGGCCGCCGGCAGAACCGTCGGGTGGAGATCACCTTCGCCAAGAACGACTCCGACCCCGGCGCGGCCACCGACGACCCCGGCGGCCTCGCCGCGCCCTGACGGGGGCGCCCCTACCCGTGCGCGGCCACCTCCAGCACCACGCCCCGCTCGACCCCCCACCCGGCCATCGCCCCGGCGGCGGCCTCCAGCACGTGACGGCACCGCGGTCTCGGCAGGCCCAGCCGGCCGGGGGCCATCGTGCGCACCGCGATCACCCGCAACCGCCGGTCGAGGTAGGCGACGTCGATGGCGAACCGCATGCGGAACGTGTGCACCCCGCTGGCCGGCACCAGCAGCAGCGCGCCCTCGATCCCGTCCCGCCCGAGCAGCCCCCGGGTCCGTGCCCGGTACGACGCGGCGATCTCCAGGGACACGCCGCCCGCCGGGGTCCCCAGCACCGCCCGGCCGTCCTGCCACCGCCGCCGCATCAGGGTCCCTCCGGAGCGTCAACGCGAATCCGTGTCGTCATCCGGTGCATTGTGCGCCACCCGTACGCCCTGGCGCCCGCGCGGGCACGCGGCCGTGACGGGCGTCCGTTCCCCGCACGGGGTTCCCGGCCACCGGTGGTGGCGGTAGCGTCGTGGCGTGCAGTCAGTCGTGGTGGGCGCCGCAGCGGTCTGGGGACTGGTGGGCGGCGCGGGGGCCGCGGTCGCGCCGTGGCGGCGGTGGTTCGCGCGGGCCGGCCCCCCGCGGGACGACGCCCCGGCGCGAGCGAACGCGGTCGTGCTGGCCGCGCTGGGCGCCGCGGTCTGCGCCGCGCTGGCCCTGCGGACCGCCCCCCGGCCCGAACTCGCCGTCTGGCTGCTGCTGGTGCCCGTCGGCCTGCTGCTGGCCAGGATCGACCTGACGGCCCGCCGGCTGCCCGACGCCCTGACCCTGCCGTCCGCGGGGGGCGCGGCGCTGCTGCTGGGGCTGGCGGCCCTGCTGCCCGGGCACACCGGTTCCTGGACCAGGGCGCTGGCCGGCGGCGTGGTGCTGGGGGCGTTCTACGGGCTGCTGATGCTGGTCAACCCGGACGGCATGGGCTTCGGCGACGTCAAGCTCGCCCCGGCCCTGGGGCTCTCGCTCGGCTGGTACGGCTGGCGGGCCCTGGCGGCCGGCACCCTGCTGGCGTTCGTGCTGGGCGCGTGCACCGGGCTGGCGCTGCTCGCCGCCGGACGGGCGGACCGCCGCACCGCACTGCCCTTCGGCCCCTTCATGCTCACCGGAGCGCTGGCCGCCCTGTGGTGGGCGGCCGGCTGACCCCCGGCCCCGGCCCGGCCGCCCGGCCCACTCCACCGGCCCACCGACCCGCGCCGCCCGGCTTCCCGCCGGGCGGCCGGCGCCGGATCAGGACTCGCTGCTGCGGGCCCAGAGGTTGACGCCCGACTCCTCGGCGTGGCGGTCGATCGCGGCCAGCTCGTCGTCGGTCAGCGGGGGTGCGGCCAGCGCGGCCACGTTGGCCTCCAACTGGGCGACGGAGGAGGCGCCGATGAGGGCGGAGGTCATCCGGGGGTCGCGCAGCACCCAGCAGAGCGCCAGCTGGGCCAGCGACTGCCCGCGCGCGGCGGCCAGGTCGTTGAGTGCCCGCAGGCGGCCCACGAGTTCACCGGTCAGCAGCCGCGGGTCGAGCGACTTGCCCTGGGCGGCGCGGGAGCCGGCCGGGACGCCGTCGAGGTACTTGTCCGTCAGCAGGCCCTGGGCGAGCGGGGCGAACGCGATGCAGCCCATGCCCTCGGTCTCCAGCGTGCCCAGCAGGCCGTCCGCCTCGATCCACCGGTTCAGCAGTGAGTAGGACGGCTGGTGGATCAGCGCCGGCACGCCCATCTCCCGCAGCAGCCGGGCCGCCTCGGCGGTGCGTTCCGCGCTGTAGGAGGAGACGCCGGCGTAGAGCGCCTTGCCCTGCCGGACGGCCGACGCCAGCGCGCCCATCGTCTCCTCCAGCGGGGTCCGCGGGTCGAAGCGGTGGCTGTAGAAGATGTCGACGTACTCCAGGCCCATGCGCCGCAGCGACTGGTCGAGCGAGGCCGTCAGGTACTTCCGGGAGCCCCAGTCGCCGTACGGGCCGGGCCACATGTCGTAGCCGGCCTTGGTGGAGACGACCAACTCGTCGCGGTACGGCCGGAAGTCCTGGGCCATCAGCGTGCCGAAGTTGGACTCGGCCGAGCCGTAGGGCGGGCCGTAGTTGTTGGCCAGGTCGAAGTGCGTCACGCCCAGGTCGAACGCCCGGCGCAGGATGGCGCGCTGCGAGTCCAGGGTGCGGTCGTCGCCGAAGTTGTGCCACAACCCCAGGGAGATCGCCGGGAGTCGGAGGCCGCTGCGGCCGGAACGGCGGTACGTCATGCTGTCGTACCGAGCGGCGTCGGCCCTGTACGGGGGGGTCACGTTCATGCGCCCTGCCTATCACGGGCTCCCGGCCGGACGGCGGTCGTCACGGTGGTGCGCCGGGACGCGGGGGTCAAGGCGCCGTCCCGGCGGAACCAAGGAACGTACCCGGTTCGTTACCGGCCTACACCTCGCAGTATGGTGACGGCGGGGTTCGTGATTTCGAGGGGCTGACGTATGAATCTGCGCGACCTGGTCTACCGGCTCTACGCGCGCCGGGTCGAGTCCCGACTGGATCCGTCGCAGAGCCCCAAGCACGTCGGTGTCATCCTCGACGGGAACCGGCGCTGGGCCAAGGCCGCCAAGAGCACCACCGAGCAGGGCCACCGGGCCGGCGCGGACAAGATCGCCGAGATGCTCGGCTGGTGCGAGGAGACCGGTGTCGAGGTGGTCACCCTGTGGCTGCTGTCCACCGACAACCTCAACCGTCCGGCCGAGGAGCTCAACCCGCTGCTGGGCATCATCGAGGACGCGGTGGCCGGCCTGGCCTCCACCGGCCGCTGGCGGGTGCACCACGTGGGCGCCCTCGACCTGCTGCCCACCCGCACCCAGCAGGTGCTCAAGGAGGCCGAGGAGACCACCGACGGCGTCAAGGGCCTGCTGGTGAACGTGGCGGTCTGCTACGGCGGGCGCCAGGAGATCGCCGACGCCGTCCGCTCCCTGCTGCGCGAGCACGCCAGCCGGGGCACCTCGGTGGAGGACATCGCCGACGTCCTGGACATCGACCACATCGCCGAGCACCTCTACACCCGCGGCCAGCCCGACCCCGAGCTGATCATCCGCACCTCCGGCGAGCAGCGGCTGTCCGGTTTCATGCTCTGGCAGTCGGCGCACTCGGAGTACTACTTCTGCGAGGTCTTCTGGCCCGCGTTCCGCAAGGTGGACTTCCTGCGGGCCCTGCGCGACTACGCCGCCCGGCACCGCCGCTACGGAGCCTGACGCGGGGCGGCCTGACCGGCGCCGGCACGGGTCCCGGCGCGACGGGTGACCGGCCGGCTCCCGGTACGGCTGCGACGCCCCGGGCCGCGCAAGGCGTGATGACCGGCGCCCGGCGCCCCTCGCGCCCGGCGCGCCCCCGCCGCCCGGTGCCGCGCCCGTCGCCCCCACCCCCGTCACCTCCGCACGCCCCCACGTCTTGCGGTCCCGGTGATCCCCCCGGCGGCCCGCCGCCGTCCGGCTCTTGACGCACCGATGGACGAATCGTGCGTTCTGTGACATGACGGGCATGAGCCGCGGGGGTCCGGGGGTGCGGTTCGCGCGGGGCCGGCCTTCACCTCGATGCCCCCGGCGATTTACCGTCGATTGGCCCAGTCCCACCCCACGGGTCCCGATGGCCCTCCGGTGGACCACCGCTCCGCATATGCGCCTCGTGAAACGGGAATACCCCCCTCAAGGCCGACGCCCGAGCCCACGGGTGTCGGAGGCAGCGGGTGGCACCGTGCCGCCCGCCCGGGAGGCCCATTGCACACGGACGTGCTGTCATCGGATCGCGTGGCCCTCGCCGAGCCGGAGGGCCGCGGCGCGGCCCGTTCCTGGGCCGGGCCCGCCGACGCGCACCTCGCGCACGACCCGCGACCTCGTCGCACCCTGACACCTCTCCCGAGGGGGTTCGTCCACCCGTGGTAGCCAGCAAGAGCCGCCGGGACAACGACCGGCGCACCTACGTCCTCGACACCAGCGTGCTGCTCGCCGATCCAGGCGCCGTCAACCGTTTCGACGAGCACGAGGTCGTGCTCCCCGTCGTGGTGGTGACGGAACTGGAGGCCAAGCGCCATCACCCGGAGCTGGGCTACTTCGCCCGTCAGGCGCTGCGGTTGCTGGACGAGTACCGGATCAAATACGGACGGCTGGACGCGCCGATCCCCATCGGGGAGATCGGCGGGACGGTCCGGGTGGAGCTCAACCACTCCGACCCGGGCATCCTGCCGGCCGGATTCCGGCTCGGCGACAACGACTCGCGCATCCTGGCGGTCGCCCGCAACCTGCAGGCCGAGGGCTACGACGTCACCGTCGTCTCCAAGGACCTGCCGCTGCGGATCAAGGCGTCCTCGGTGGGTCTGCTCGCCGAGGAGTACCGGGCGGAGCTGGCCATCACCTCCGGGTACACCGGGATGGCCGACCTCCAGGTGCCCGCCGGCGAGGTGGACGCGCTGTTCGCCGACGACGTGACGGACGTGACCGGCGCCGAGGAACTGCCGGTGCACACCGGTCTGGTCCTGCAGTCAGAACGCGGCAAGGCGCTGGGCCGGGTGACCGCCGACGGCCGGGTGAGGCTGGTGCGCGGCGACCGGGAGGCGTTCGGCCTGCACGGCCGCAGCGCCGAGCAGCGGATCGCGCTGGACCTGCTGCTGGACCCGGAGGTCGGCATCGTCTCGCTGGGCGGCCGGGCCGGCACCGGCAAGTCCGCGCTGGCGCTGTGCGCGGGCCTGGAGGCGGTCCTGGAGCGGCGCCAGCACCGCAAGGTGATGGTCTTCCGGCCGCTGTACGCGGTGGGCGGCCAGGAGTTGGGCTACCTGCCGGGCAGCGAGGCCGAGAAGATGGGCCCGTGGGCACAGGCGGTCTTCGACACGCTCTCCGCGGTGACCTCCTCCGACGTGATCGAGGAGGTGGTGGCGCGCGGGATGCTGGAGGTCCTGCCGCTCACCCACATCCGCGGCCGTTCCCTGCACGACGCCTTCGTCATCGTCGACGAGGCGCAGTCGCTGGAGCGCAACGTGCTGCTGACCGTGCTGTCCCGGATCGGCGCCGGTTCGCGGGTGGTCCTCACCCACGACGTGGCGCAGCGGGACAACCTGCGCGTCGGCCGGTACGACGGCGTGGTGGCCGTCGTCGAGAAGCTCAAGGGCCACCCGTTGTTCGCGCACGTGACCCTCACGCGTTCGGAACGTTCTCCGATCGCCGCACTGGTGACCGAGATGCTGGAGGACCAGGGGACCTGACGCGGATGACCTGGGGGCGGGCCGGAAGCCGGTCCGCCCCCAGGTGCGTTTTCCGGCAACGTCGGCTGTTCGCGGGGGAGTTGGTGATCAAGGCGGCGGTTTCGGCAAAAAGGGCCCGGCAGCCTAGCGGCCGTTCCGGGGGTCCGCGAGGGGTTTCCGCGAAGCGGCGCGTGCAAACGACTTGTGACGTTCGCCACGCAACGGGGAATTGCCTTGGCCCGTCCCCGTCGGGCAGGGTGTGAGGCTGTCAGGCCCCGCTCACGGCACCCTCGTTCTCCCCCGGGAGCACGGAACACCTCCAGAACTGAACAGCACGACCGCCGCGAGCCGCCCAGCACCACGTGGAACTCCGCCCCGAAGCAGGGGAGGTGGCTCCCACCGGGTCCGTGCCTCCCGTGACCAGCCCCGGACCCCGGTCCGGTGCGATGGGGAGGCCAGCGTGAGGGGCAAGATTGCGCCCGCGCGGTCACCACGCGGGCGACGCTGGAAGGAAATCGTGTGAGCCGGATCTCCGTCCGGGGTATTGCCGTCGCGTCGGCAACCGCGGTCACCACCGTCGGTGCTGTCGTCGGCATGGCCTCAGGCAGCGAGCCGACCGCCGCCGCGCAGCCCGTCGCCGACGCGGTGACGCTGGACAACATCGCGGGTCCGCAGCAGGCGAACGCCATGACCGCCTCGCTGACCGAACAGGCACAGACCCAGCAGGCGGAAGCCCAGCAGACGGCCAAGAAGCAGGCGGAGGAAGCCGCCCGTCAGAAGGCCGCGGCCGAGGCCGCCAAGAAGAAGGCGGCGGCGGACGCCGCGGCCAAGGCGAAGGCGGAGGCGGCGGCCGAGAAGGCCAAGGCCAAGAAGCTCGCCGCGCAGGCGGCCGCCACCGGCAACTACTCGGTTTCCGGCGTCCAGGCGATGGCTCAGCAGATCATCGGCAACGCGACGCAGTACCAGTGCTTCTCGTGGATCGTCACGCGCGAGAGCGGCTGGAACTACCACGCGTCCAACGCCTCCTCCGGCGCCTACGGCCTGGTCCAGGCGCTGCCCGGCTCCAAGATGTCCTCGGCCGGAGCCGACTGGCAGAGCAACCCGGCCACCCAGATCAAGTGGGGCCTGAGCTACATGAACAGCCGCTACGGCAGTCCGTGCGGTGCCCAGCAGTTCTGGGAGGCCAACGGCTGGTACTGACCGGCCGTTCCACCTCAGCGTCCGGCGGCCCCGGGCGGTCCTGCGACCGCCCGGGGCCGCCGTGCGTCCGCTCGCCGGTATCAGGTGTGTCCCTCGGCCGGGGAAAGGCAACCCCAAGGCGGGGTAACGTCGTCATTCTCACCACATCACATCATGTTGACGACAGGTACACGACAGCGGCCCGGGCCGGTGCGGGGATGGGTACGGACATGGCGGACAGACGTAACTGGCGGGCCGGCATCGCCGGCGTCCTCGCCCGGGCCGCCGAACGGCGGGAGCGGGGGCGGGCCGCGATGCGGCGCGACCAGGAGCAGGAACAGGTCAGGCCGACTCCCAAGCCCGTCGCCGCCCCGCCCGAGCACGTGCCTCCGCCGCCGGACTACGCGCCCGCCGTCGCCGCCCCGCCCGCGCCGGTCACCGCCGTGCCCTGGGGCGTGCGGGTGGCCGCCGAGTTCGGCTGGCGGTTCCTGATCCTGGCGGCCACCCTCTACGTGCTGATGCGGGTGATCGGCGTCCTGACCCTGGTGGTCCTGGCGTTCGTCGCCGCCCTGCTGATCACCGCGCTGCTCCAGCCGGTGGTGGCCCGACTGCGCCGGGTGGGGCTGCCCCAGGGGCTCGCCACCGCCATCACGTTCATCGGCGGCTTCGTGATCATGGGCCTGGTCGGCTGGTTCGTGGTGTGGCAGGTGATCGAGAACACCAACCAGCTCTCCGACCAGCTCCAGAGCGGCGTCGGCCAGCTGAAGACCTGGCTGCTGCACTCCCCGTTCCACGTCACCGAGAAGCAGATCACCCAGATCACCAGCAACCTGCAGAACGCCATCGGCACCAACGCGGAGGAGATCACCACCGCGGGCCTGCAGGGCGTGACGCTGATCATCGAGGTCTTCACCAGCATCTTCCTGGCGATGTTCTCCACGCTCTTCCTGCTCTACGACGGGCACAACGTGTGGACGTGGGTGCTCAAACTCTTCCCGCGCGACGCCCGTGAAGGGGTGGCCGGCGCCGGTCCGCGGGCCTGGCGGACGCTGACGCTGTACGTGCGCGGCACGGTCCTGGTGGCGTTCATCGACGCGGTCTGCATCGGCACCGGCCTGTTCTTCCTCGGGGTGCCCATGGCGGTGCCGCTGGCGGTGCTGATCTTCCTGGGCGCCTTCATCCCGCTGGTCGGCGCGGTCGCCTCCGGTGCGGTCGCGATGATCGTCGCGCTGGTCACCCAGGGACCGTTCACCATGCTGATGGTGCTCGTGGTCGTGCTGGCGGTGCAGCAGCTGGAGGGCCACGTGCTTCAGCCGTTCATCCTGGGCCGGGCGGTGCGGGTGCACCCGCTGGCCGTGGTGCTGTCGGTGGCGGCCGGCTCCCTGATCGCCGGGATCGGCGGCGCGGTGGTGGCGGTGCCGCTGGTTGCGGTCACCAACACCACGGTCGGCTACCTGCGGGCGCACAGCAGCGAGTCGGCGATGCGCCGCTCCGCCGGTCCGCACGGGGCGGCCCCCGCCGACGTGGCCCCGGCGCCGGCCTCCACGGTCAAGGAGGCGGCCGGCGCGGCACCGCTGCCGCCGGCCCGGGACCCGGCGGACGGCACCCCCGGCGCCTGACCCCCGCTCCCCGCCCCGCCGACGGAGCGGCCCCGCTGCCCCGGAGTGTGAACTCCGCGGGCCGCGGGGCCGTGCCGTGCCGGGGGTCAGCCGCCGGCCAGCGCCTGCTCGGCGTCCAGGGTGACGGAGACCGCGTGCAGCACGGCGGCGATCCGCACCGCCTCCTGCACGCTCTCGCGTGACAGCCCGGCCTCGCGCAGCGCCTGCTCGTGCGCGTCCAGGCAGCGGCCGCAGGCGTTGACGGCGGAGACCGCCAGCGACCACAGCTCGGCGTCGGCCCGCCGCACGCCCGGGTCGCCGAGGACGTCGGTCCGCAGCCCGGCCCGCAGGCCGCCGTACGCGGGGTCGGACAGCAGGTGGCGGGTGCGGTGGAAGACGTTGTTCATGCCCGTCACCGCGGCCGTGGTCTTCGCGGCGGTGTACGCCCGCGGGCTCAGCCGGGACCTCGCCTCCGGCTCCAGTTCACGCAGTACGACGGCGCTGCGGCAGGCGATGGCCACCGCCAGCACCGTGCCCCACAGGGCCTGTTCGGCCAGCCCCGAGCCGTCGATCACCGAACCGAGGTTCCGTCTCAGGTCCCCGGCGTATTCCGGCAGCGCGGACTCCAGCGCGTCGAGCGACATCTCGGACCTCCGGCCTGCCGGTGCGGCGCCCCCGCGCGTGGTACCCCTTGGTGCGCGGGACGTACCTGCCCACTGTCGCACGGCCCGGCGGGTCCGGAGCACGCCGGCCGCCGTACGGCCGGAGACCCGGACGGACACGGCGCCGGCCCCGGGGTGGCCGCCCACCCCGGGGCCGGCGCCCGTCACGCCGGGGTCACTCGGTGCGCAGGCCGTCCGGGCGCATCAGGCGCCACAGCGCCGGGAGGGTCAGGACGGTGACCGCCAGGACCACGGTGGCACCGGCGCCGAGGAGAGCGAAGACGCCGGCCCAGTCGAAGCTCCCCGGGGTCCGGCTGATCGCGGCCAGCAGACCGCCCAGGCCCAGGCCGCCGGCGGTGGCCAGCAGCAGGCCGAGCGCCACCGGCACCGCGGTCTGCCACAGCACCGAGGCGCCCATCGTGGTGCGGCGGGTGCCGAACGCCACCAGGACCGCCAGCAGCCGCTTGCGCTCCCGCAGCTGCTCCAGCACCGACACCAGCAGGCTCGCGCCGATCAGCACCAGCACCGCCACCGCGCCGGCCAGCAGCCCGCGGCGCAGCGTGGTGAACTCCGTGGAGGTCACACTGCCGGTCTGCAGCATCGTCGGGTCGCTCGGGTCGAAACGCATCGCGGTGTTGCGGAACCGCTCCACCGCGTCCTTCGAGCCGTGCGCCAGCGAGGCGTACACCTGGGTGCGCGCGTTGCGCAGGTCGGAGACCGGCAGGGCCTGCGGGGTGGCCAGCAGGCCGTAGTGCACCTCGCCGGTCGGGTCCGCTTGCCCCTTCACCGACTGCGCGCCGGCCGGCACCGTCCAGGTGCGGGGAGCACCCAGCGAGGTGAACATCCCGTCGGGCATGTTCAGGTCGATCACGCTGCCGGGCCGCAGCACCGGGTTCTGCGAGCTGGAGTCGTTCACCAGGTAGACGCTGCCGGGCCGGCAGTCGCGGGCGGCGGTGAGCCGCTCCAGCGTCCGGCAGCCGGCCACCTGCACCTGGTAGGAGGAGACGTTCCAGACCGGGTCGGGCTTGTGGGTGCGGTTGAACTCCGCCCTGGCGTGCGCCAGCGCGGCGGCCGGCGCGGCGAGCGCCGAGGTGTCGCCGGTCAGTGTGGCGACGCCGGGGGTTTCGCGGAAGGCCGCGAGGACCGCGCCGGGGTCGGTGTGGTCCGGCAGCGCGAAGTCGGCCGAGATCCGGTCCGGGTCCGCGGTGTGCCCGGTCTCGTGGGTGTACTGCGCGCTCACCCCGTTCATCAGCGTCATCACCGCGATCGCCCCGGCCACCGCCACGGTGATGCCGCTGACCATGCGGGCCGCCGAGCCGGGCGTCAGCTGGAGCCGGCGGCAGGCCAGCTGCCAGCCCAGCGGACCGGCGCCGCCCAGCCGCCGCACGGTCGCCTCGACCAGCCACGGCAGCAACGCGGTCAGGCCGATCAGCAGCAGCGCCACACCGGTGCCCACCTGCCACTCGGCGAGGGTGCCGTGCACGCTGCCGCCCCCGGCCAGCGGGAACAGCAGCGCCGCGCCGAGCAGCGGCAGCGCCAGCCGCCAGATCAGCCGGCGCCGCCGCGGGGTGGCCGACCGCACCACGCCCAGCGGTTCGATCGACACCCGGCGCAGCGCCAGCAGCGTCACGATCACCGCCGACAGCGGTACGGCCACCGCGATCAGCGCGGTCAGCACTGGCTGCGGCGTGAGGTCGGAGGGGAAGACGCTCAGGTCGAACAGCGACACCCCCGCCGCCGCGGAGCGCGCCGCCAGGAAGACCGCGCCGCCCACCACGAGGCCCAGCAGCGCGCCGAACGCCGACTCACCGCCGGCGATCCGCGAGGTCGTCCGCCGGTCGGCGCCGACCAGCCGCAGCGCGGCGAGCCGCCGGTCGCGCCGCTCCCCTCCGAACCGGACGGCGGCGCCGATGAAGACGCCCACCGGCACCAGCAGCGCGACCACGGCCACCACCATCAGCAGCACCAGGATCGCGTCGGTCGCCTGTGACCGGGGGTGGATGCCCCAGTGGGTGACGCGGGCGGCGTTGAAGCCGGCGGAGGTCAGGTGGGGGTCGCCCGCGTAGTAGAACATCTCCTGCGGTCCGCTCAGCCCGCGGTCCCCGATGGTGGCGACGACCTTGTACGGCAGGCGCTGCCGCAGCAGCGCGCTGCCGGGGGCGGCCAGCAGGGTGCGCAGGGCGGGGGAGACCGCCATCTCGCCCGGCCCGGGCAGCGCGCCGAGCCCGGGCGGCACGCCGGGGTCGGCGCCGTCGGGCCGGACCAGGAGCCCGGTGATCCGCGTGGTGCGGAACGTCGTGCCGGCGTTGCGCAGCAGCAGGGTGTGGGCGTCGGCGGGGCGCTTGTAGGTGAAGTCGTAGGCGGGTTCGCGGGCGTCGTCGCGGGCGGACCGGGTGATCAGCGCGGCCGGCACGGAGGCGGCGAGCAGCAGCATGGCCACGCCGACGCCCACCCCGACCGCGGTCAGCAGGGTGCGGGCCCAGCTCTCCCGGCCGCCGCCGGCCGCGAACTTGACCCCCATGGCCAGGTCGCGGGCCCAGATCCGGGGACCGACTCGTGGCTCGCTCATGCGGCGTGCTCCTGCTCCAGGTCGCGGCAGCGTCCGTCGCGCACGACGACCTCGCGGTCGGAGTAGGCGGCGACCCGGGCCTCGTGGGTGACGAGCACCACGGCCGCGGCGGTCTCGCGCGCGGCGTCGGCCAGCAGGCGCATGACGCGTTCGCCGTTGAGGGAGTCCAGGGCGCCGGTGGGCTCGTCGGCGAAGATCAGCCGGGGGCCGGTGACCAGCGCGCGGGCCACGGCGACCCGCTGGCCCTGGCCGCCGGATATCTCACCGGGCCGCTTGCCGGCCACCCCGTCGACCTCCAGCCGCTCCAGCCACTGGGTCGCGCGGTCCTGCGCCTCGCGCCGCCTGGTCCCGTTCAGCCGCAGCGGCAGCGCGACGTTCTCCACACAGGTCAGTTCCGGCACGAGCTGGCCGAACTGGAAGACGAAGCCGAACTCGCCGCGGCGCAGGGCGCTGCGGCTCGCGTCGGACATGGCGGCCATGTCCTGGTGGCGGTAGCGGATCTGGCCCCGGTCGGGGCGCACGATGCCGGCCAGGCAGTGCAGCAGGGTGGACTTGCCGGAGCCGGAGGGGCCCATGACGGCGACGACCTCGCCGGGGCGGATGGAGAAGTCGGCGGACTCCAGGGCGGGGGTGGCGCCGTACGTCTTGCCGACGCCGGTGGCGACCATGAGCAGTTCCGTCATCGGGTGACCTCCTCGGCGAGCGCGTCCAGCCGCGCGGCGGTCAGTTCCAGCCAGCGCAGGTCGGCCTCCAGGTGGAACAGGGCGTGGTCGCAGACCAGCTGGTCGGCCAGGTCGCCGCCGGCCTTGCGGCGGGTGAGGTCGCGCATCAGCCGCAGGTGTTCGGTGCGCTGGGTGTCCAGCACCGTGTGCGCCGGGCGGCCGGTCATCAGGGCCAGGACGATCTTGGTGTAGAGCGTGCTGTGCAGGTACGGCTCGGGTTTCTCCGGCCTCTCCAGCCAGCCCGCGATGTCGGTGACCCCGGCGTCGGTGATCGCGTACCGCTTGCGTTCCGGTCCCTCGCCCGGCTCGGTGCCGTCCACCCGTACCAGGCCGTTCTTCAGCAGTCTGGCGAGTGTGGCGTACACCTGTCCGTAGGCGAGCGGGCGGTCCTGCCCGAAGCGCTCGTCGAACGTGCGCTTGAGGTCGTATCCGTGCCGGGGACCGGACTCGAGAAGTCCCAGGAAGGTGTGGCCGATTGACATGCCGACGACTGTACATCACGCGTATACGCCATGTGTATACCCGGTCGTGAATGACCCTGGACCAGCACTGACCGGCCATGATGTGCCGATCTGCTGGAAAAGGCCGCCGTGCGCCCCGGCCAGGCAGGTCGGGGCGCACGGCGGCCGGCGGGGGGCCGTCCCGCGTTCTACGGACCCGGTTCCTTCGGCGGACGCCCCCGGCGCGGGACCGGGCGGACGCCCGAGGGCAGCCGGCCCGAGTCGGTGAGGGCCCGGCGGAGCAGGAACTCGATCTGCGCGTTGGCGCTGCGCAGTTCGTCGGCGGCCCAGCGGCTGATGGCGTCGTGCACCGCCGGGTCCAGCCGCAGCAGCACCTTCTTGCGCTCGCGGCCGGAGCCGGCCGCGCCACCGCCGACCGGGTCCGGGGAGTCCGTCACTGGTACAGGGTGCCGGTGTTGAGCACCGGCTGTGCCGCGCGGTCCCCGCACAGCACCACCAGCAGGTTGCTGACCATGGCCGCCTTGCGTTCCTCGTCGAGGTCCACCAGGCCCTGCTCGTCGATGCGCTGGAGGGCGGACTCCACCATGCCGACCGCGCCGTCCACGATGGTGGCCCGGGCGGCCACGATGGCGCCGGCCTGCTGGCGCTGGAGCATCGCGGAGGCGATCTCGGGGGCGTAGGCGAGGTGCGTGAAGCGGGACTCGACGATGTCCACGCCGGCCGACCGCACCCGGGCGGCGATCTCCGCCGACAGCTGCTCGGTGATCGTCTCGGCGTTCTCCCGCAGGCTCAGCTCCTCCTCGCCGTGCGCGTCGTAGGCGTAGTGCGTGGCGATGTGCCGCACGGCGGTGTCGGTCTGGATGGAGACGAACTTGGCGAAGTCGTCCACCTCGAAGACCGCCTGCGCGGTGTCGCGGACCCGCCAGACCACCACGCAGGAGATCTCGATCGGGTTGCCGTACGCGTCGTTGACCTTCAGTACCGCGGTCTCGTGGTTGCGCAGCCGGGTGGAGACCGGGCGGCGCGAGACCAGCGGGTTGACCCACCGCAGGCCGTCGCGGCGGATCGTGCCGCGGTAACGGCCGAACAGCTGCGTGACGCGGGCCTGCCCCGGGGCGACCTGGGTCAGGCCGCGCAGCATCAGCGCGGCGCACACCTCCACCAGCACGCCGCCCAGTATCAGGGCGACCGCCGCGCCGCCGGTGCGGTGGCCCCCGAGCACGATCAGTACGATGCCGGCGGTCAGTACCACGGGCACCGCCAGCAGCATCGGCACGCCGGCCGCCCCGCTCACCACCCGCTCGGTCACCTGCGGCCCGGGCATCTCCGGCAGGCCGCCGATCCGCTCAGTCCCGGTGTCGGTCATGGCATCCCCCTCAAGGTTCCGGCGCCGAGCGTCCGGACCTGGGCCGGGCGTGCTGTGTGCGCCTATCAAAGTGATAGCACATTTTTTGGTTGCGGGGTGCCCGCGTGGCCCTTCTCACCCGTCGCTGCGGCCTATTTCGTGCGACTTTCATCAAATAGGGTCGGGTAGCGGTGTTAAGTTCATCGGTCTGCACCTATGGGTGGTACGAGGGAGACGGACCGTGGGAACCAGGGGCAAGGCCAGGCCGACCCGCACGGATCGGCAGGCGGAACAGGGGAAGCCGAAGCGCCGCATACTGCGCTGGCTGCTCGGCGGTGTCTTCCTCGTCGTGCTGGTGGGCATGGGCGCGTTCCTCGCGCTCTACTACACGGTGGACATCCCCAAGGCCAACGACGCCGCCGTGGCCCAGGCCAACGTCTTCAAGCTCTCCAACGGCCAGGTCCTGGCCCGCGACGGCGCCGTCAACCGGCAGATGGTCGACCTCAGCGAGGTGCCGCTGCCCGTGCAGCACGAGTTCGTCGCCGCCGAGAACAAGACGTTCTACAGCGACAGCGGCGTCGACCTCAAAGGCATGGCCCGCGCCCTGTACAACACGGTCTCCGGCAAAGGACGCCAGGGCGGCTCCACCATCACCCAGCAGTACGTGAAGAACTTCTACCTCGACCAGAACCCGTCGTTCAGCCGCAAGGCCAAAGAACTGATCATCTCGCTGAAGGTCGACCAGGACGTCAGCAAGAGCCAGATACTCCAGGGCTACCTCAACACCTGCTACTTCGGCCGGGGCGCCTACGGCATCCAGGCCGCCGCCCAGGCGTACTACGGCGTCGACGCCTCCGGGCTCGACGTCGACCAGGGCGCCTACCTCGCCGCCCTCGTGCAGGCGCCCAGCGAGTACGACATGGCTGTCGCCGACCCCGCCGAGAAGAAGCTCGCGCTCCGCCGGTGGAACTACGTGCTCGACAACATGGTCGGCATGAAGTGGCTGGACCCGGCCACCCGCGCCAAGGCCCGCTTCCAGCAGCCCGTCACCCCGAAGGCGGCCGCCGGCGAGGCCGGGCAGAACGGCTACATCATCGGACTGGCCAAGTACCAGCTGTCCAAGGCCGGCATCCTCACCGACGACCAGCTCCAGGCCGGCGGCTGGACCGTCACCCTCACCATCGACCCCACCCGGCAGCGCGACCTGCTCGACGCCGTCAAGACCCGGCTCACCGACCACCTCGACCCCAAGCTGCGGCAGCGCGACGCCAACGCGCAGCTCGGCGCGGTCTCCGTCGACCCGCACACCGGGCACATCGTCGCCCTCTACGGCGGCTCCGACTACCTCAAGCACTACGAGCCCAACGACTTCCGCACCGACTACCAGGCGGCGTCCACCTTCAAGCCGATCGAACTGGCCTCCGCCCTGGAGAACGACGCGGTCACCCAGGACGGCAAGCCGATCACCGCCGGCACCCTCTACAGCGGCAGGTCCGGCCGCCCGGTCACCGGCGCCGCCGTCCCCTTCGCCCCGCCGAACGAGGACGGCACGAACTACGGCTCCCCGCCGGACTACGGCATCACCGTCCAGCACGCCATGGACGACTCGGTGAACTCGGTCTTCGCCCAGCTCGCCGTGGACGTCGGCCTGGACAAGGTGGCCGACACCGCCGTCTCCCTCGGCATGCCCTCCGGCACCGCGGGACTGCACGACGGCCCCGCCATCGCCCTGGGCACCATGGGCGCCAGCCCCCTGACCATGGCCGGCATCTACGCCACCTTCGACGCCCACGGCGCCAAGGTCACCCCGACGATCATCGCCTCCGTCCAGCGCAGCGGCCAGCCGAAACTCCAGCTCAAGAGCCCCATCGGCACCCAGGTCATCAGCCGCCGCACCGCGGACACGGTCACCTCCGTGCTCACCGGCGTCGTCAACTCCGGAACCGGCACCGCCGCCCGGCAGGCCAGCCAGGTGGCCGGCAAGACCGGAACCTCCGACAGCGACATCTCCGCCTGGTTCACCGGCTACACCCCGGACCTGGTCACCTCCGTCGGCATGTTCGGCGAACAGGCCGTGACCGACGGCAAGCACCACAAGGGCGCCCACGTCTCCCTCACCGGCACCGGCGCCGGCCCCGGCGTCCGCGTCAACGGCGGCACCTTCCCCGCGCAGGTCTGGAGCGCCTACACCCGCGCCGCGCTGACGGGGAAGACCCCGCAGAAGTTCGACCTGGAGACCGACCAGGGCGACGCGGTCGCCCCGCCGCCCACGCCCACGCCCACCGTCTCCGTCAGCCCCTCCACCTCGGTCGGCCCCTCGGTGCCGCCCACCGCCCCCAGCGGCTCCGCCTCGGGCCCGCCGTCCTCCAGCCCGCCCGTCAGCCCCTCCGAGCCGCCGCCCGGTCCGCCCTCCGGCCCGCCCACCGCCTCCGTGCCGCCCAACCCCGGCGTCACCCAGCAGACCCAGCAACCCCGCGGCAACCGCAAGAGCCAGAGCCCGTAGCGGGCCCGCGGCACACCGACGGCGGCCCGGCACCCCCTCAGGGGTACCGGGCCGCCGCCGTCAGGAGCGCGCGGGGCTCACGGCAGGTTCAGCTCGAACCACACCACCTTGCCGGCGCTCAGCCGGGTCGCCCCCCAGCGCTGCGCCAGCCGCTGCACCAGGAATAGCCCGCGGCCGTTCTCGTCCTGGATGCCCGCGTGCCGCAACCGCGGCAACTGCGGCGCGTCGTCGCCCACTTCGCACCGCAGCACGTCCGTGCGCAGCAGCCGCAGCGTGATCGGCCGCCCCGCGTAGCGCACCGCGTTCGTCACGATCTCGGAGACCAGCAGTTCCACCGAGTCCGACAGGTCCTCCAGCCCCCAGCGGTCCAGCGCCCGGCGGATCAGCCGCCGCGCGTGGCCCGCGGTGCGCGGATGCGGCTCCAGGAACCAGTACGCCACGTCACCCGGCGCGATCCCGTCGAACCGCGCCGCCAGCAGCGCGATGTCGTCGTCCCGGTCGCCCGGGCCCAGGATGTCCAGCACCTCGTCGCACAACGGCTCCAGCGGCGGCGGGCACACGATCGCCCCCACCCGCCCCAGCCGCTCCCGCAACCGCTCGATGCCCGCCCACACGTCCCGGGTGCGCGACTCCACCAGACCGTCGGTGTAGAGCAGCAGCGTCGCCCCGGCCGGCGCCGGCAGCTCCACCGCGTCGAACGGCACACCGCCCACGCCGATCGGAGCGCCCTCCGGCACCCGCAGCACCTCGGTGCGCCCGTCCGGGTGCAGCATCACGGGCGGCGGATGACCGGCGTTCGCCACCACCAGGCGGTGCGCGATCGGGTCGTAGACCGCGTACACGCACGTCGCCATCCGGTCGTGGCCCAGCCGCTGCGCCTGCTCGTCGAGGTGGTACAGCACCTCCTGCGGCGGCAGGTCCAGGCCGGCCAGGGTCTGCACCGTGGTGCGCAACTGCCCCATGATCGCCGCCGACTGCATGGAATGACCCATCACGTCGCCGACCACCAGCGCCACCCGGGAACCCGGCAGCGGGATCGCGTCGTACCAGTCGCCGCCCACCCGCGCGGTCTCCGCCGCCGGCAGGTACCGGCTCGACAGGCGCACCCCGGTCGGCTGCGGCAGTGAGTCCGGCAGCATCGCGCGCTGCAACTGGTCGGCGATGTACGCCTCCCGTCCGTACAGCACCGCCTTGTCCACGCCCAGTGCGGTGTGCGTCGCCAACTGCGCGGCCACCAGCAGGTCGTCGCCCTCGAACGCCGGACGGTCCGGCCGCCGCAGCATCACCGCCGCGCCGATCACCCGCCGCCGGCCCCGCAACGGCGCCAGGATCGCCCGCCGGCCGGCCGGAACGTCGCATGCCACCAGCTCGTCCAGCGCCCCGGCGGCCAGCGGCAGATCGGCGAAGAGCGGCCGCACCCCGCGCAGCACCTCCGCCAGCGACCCGTCCGGCCGCACCCGGGTGGTCTCCGACGCCCCGCTCAGCTCCGGCGCCTGGGCCACCGGCAGCAGCGTGCCCCGCGGCCCGGGATCCGGCAGCGGCGTCTCCGTCGCGTCCTCCGGGATCCGGTCGGTGCGCCGCAGCCGCAGCACCAGCGGCTCCACCGGCCGCTCGTCGCCCACCGGCAGCGGATCACGCAGGTAGACCAGGATGGCGTCGGCGAACGCCGGCACCACCGACCGGCACAGGCCCAGCACGATCTCGTCCAGGTCCATGCCCCGGGCGATCCGGCGGGTGGCGGCACCCACGTACCGCAGCCGGGACGTCTCGCTCTCCGGCGGACCCGCGTGCGCCCCGCCGCGCCGGCCGCCGCCCTGCGCGGGTCTGCCGCCGGACGGGCCGCCGTCGCCCTTGCCGCCGCCACCGCCGCGGCCGGACCGCGGTTTTGAACGGGTGGCGGAACCGCCCTCCCCGGCACGCGGGGTGCGCGGATCCGGTGGCCCGGACTGCGCGGGCAGCGGCGTCCCACCCCCGGACGCCGTCTCCTGCGGGCGCGCGTCGTCCGCGTGCGCTGCGCTGATCTCCTCGGCCGCCCGCCTGGGGGCGCGGTGCTCCGTCACGCTGGGGGTTCCATCCATATCCGTCCGTACGCCGCCGGCAGGCCCGTACATCGTTCAGGCCCGCCGTCGGCATTGCAGGAAGATCTGCTCCTCCGGCGGCACCTGCGTGCTCGCCGGGGCGTACGCGTGACTGGACTCCTCCACCACGTCGAAGCCGGCGTCCGTCACGACAAGGCGCAACTCGTCCCGCAAATATCCGGATACCCGGATCGACCGCCCGAGGAACGGGATCGGGAAATCATCCACGTCGGCCTCGACCATCCCGAGGGCCATCAGGCCATCGGGACACAGCAGTCCTTGGATCATCCGCAGGGCGTGAGGTATCTCCTGGCGCGGCAGCATCAGCAACGAGAAGAACGCGGCCACACCGTCGTAACGCCCGGCCCCGCCCGCCAGTTCCTCCGCCGGGCCGCCCGGCCGCAGGTCCGCCAGGTCCACGTGGTGGAAAGTGCCCTGCGGCACGTTCGCCCGGGCCAGCTCCACCATCAGGCGGGACTGGTCCACCCCGGTCACGGTGTGTCCGGCGTCCACCATCTGCCGCGCGGTCGGCAGCCCCGATCCGCATCCCAGGTCCAGCACCGACGCGCCGGCCGGCAGCGAGGCCGCCAGCCACGCGCCGGCCACCCACTGGCCCTCCTTGCGGGGGAACGCGCCGTCGTACCGGTCGCCGATGGCGTCGAACGCCTCCGCCTGTCCGCTGCGATCGCGCGCCAAGTCCTCATAGCGGCCGATGACTTCGGACTCCACCGTGCTCCCCGACTCCCTGCTGCCCCGGCCCGGCGCCAACTCGTCACGGCGACGCGGGTTTTCCTGAGTCACATCCTGCGAAGGACGATCCTATGTAGGAAGGGCAGGGGGTCAACAGAGGACGGATTCATGCCGTGATATGACCTGCCTCCGGCGGTCACCCACCCCCACCCCTCCAGGGGGTGCCCTCTCCCCGGCCCGCGGGCGTCCGGGACTCCGCCCCGGCCCCCGGTCCCGGCTCCGGTGCGAGCGGTTCGCGGTCGGCTTTCGGCTCGTTCGGGTTCCTCGCGCCGTTCCTCGCGCCCCTACGGGGCCCGGTCCCCGCGCCGCCTTCCGTCCCCTACGCCGGAGGGCGGTTCCAGGTGGGGGGGAGGGGCGGGACGGGCCAGGTGGGGTCGGGGCGCCAGTCGGGCCAGGCGGCGTTGAAGGGGGAGGACCAGGACTCGATGGTGCGGACCGCGCGGGTGGCGGCGGTGCGGACGCGTTCGGCGAGGGCGGGTTCCATGAGGCCGTCGGTCTGGGCCTGGGCGAACTCGTCCTCGTCGCGCCACTCCCAGTCGCGCTCCGGGGTGACGGTGATGTCGAGGAAGTGGTCCTCGGAGTCGACTCCTCCGGCCCAGCGGCGGCGGGGTTCCTCCAGGTTCACGTACCAGTTCTTGAAGCGCCAGCCCGGCTCCCAGAACAGCCACACCGACCAGGGCTCGCCGGGGCGGGCCAGCTTCAGCACACCGGTGCCGAACCAGCGTTCGACCACGGTGGTGCGCGGGCGCACGTACCGGGTGGCCAGCGGCTCGCGGTAGACCGGGGTGCCGTCGGCCAGCACCGGCTTGACGCACGGGGTGCCGGGCGCGAGCCACACCGCCAGCAGCTCCTCGTCGTCCCGGACCACCGTCACCGGTCTCGCGATGTGCACCCGGTCACGGTGACCGGGACCGTTGCCCCGGTACCGCCACAACACCTGCGTGCCCGGCCGCCAGAAGACGTCGTCCGCGCCGCCGGGCAGGGGCGCGGTGGAGGATTCGGCTGTCATGAACCGATACTAGGAGCCGACCCGGCGCCCCGCCCCCGATACCGACATGCCGTCATGAACGGGTCATCCGCAGGACATCGAGCGCCTCCTCCAACTGGGCCTCCGTCAGGTCGCCGTGCTCGACGTAGCCGCGCTCCAGCACCACCTCCCGGATCGTCAGACCCCGCGCCAGCGCCTCCTTCGCCACCGTGGCCGCCTCCTCGTAGCCGATGTAGCGGTTCAGCGGGGTGACCACCGAGGCGGAGGACTCCGCGTACCGCCGGGTCCGCTCGGCGTTCGCCGTGACGCCGGAGACCGTCCGGTCGGCCAGCAGGCGGCTGACGCTGGCCAGCAGCCGCACCGACCGCAGCACGTTGTCGGCGATCACCGGCATCGTCACGTTCAGCTCGAAGTTGCCGGACGCGCCGGCCCAGGCGATCGTGGCGTCCGCGCCGACGACCTGGGCGGCCACCATGACCACCGCCTCCGGGATCACCGGGTTGACCTTGCCGGGCATGATCGACGAGCCCGGCTGGAGGTCCGGCAGGGTGATCTCCGCCAGGCCCGTGCGCGGACCCGAGCCCATCCAGCGCAGGTCGTTGGCGATCTTCGTCAGGCTCACCGCGATCACCCGCAGCTGGCCGGAGACCTCCACGACCGCGTCCCGGGCGCCCTGCGCCTCGAAGTGGTCGCGCGCCTCGGTCAGCGGCAGCCCGCCGTCCGCCGCGAGCAGTTCGACCACCCGGGCGGCGAACCCGGGCGGGGTGTTGATCCCGGTGCCGACCGCCGTCCCGCCCAGCGGCAGCTCCGCCAGCCGGGGCAGCGAGGACAGCAGCCGCTCCACGCCGCGCCGCACCTGCGCCGCGTAGCCGCCGAACTCCTGGCCCAGCGTCACGGGGGTCGCGTCCATCAGGTGGGTGCGCCCGGCCTTCACCACGTCCGCGAACTGCTCCGCCTTCGCCTCCAGCGCGGCCGCCAGGTGCTCCAGCGCCGGGACCAGGTCGCGCACCACGGCCCCGGTGGCCGCCATGTGCAGGGCGGAGGGGAAGACGTCGTTGGACGACTGGCTCGCGTTCACGTCGTCGTTGGGGTGGACGGCCCGGCCCAGCCGCTCGGCCGCCAGGGTGGCGATCACCTCGTTCGCGTTCATGTTCGACGAGGTGCCCGAGCCGGTCTGGAAGACGTCCACCGGGAACTGCGCGTCCCACCGTCCGGCGGCCACCTCGCCCGCCGCTCCCGCGATGGCCTCAGCCACCTCGGTCTCCAGCACGCCCAGCTCCGCGTTGACCTGGGCGGCCACCGCCTTGATCCGCCCCAGCGCCGCGATCAGCGCCGGCTCGACGCGCTGCCCTGAGACCGGGAAGTTCTGCACGGCGCGCTGCGTCTGCGCGCCCCATTTCGCGGCCGCCGGGACCCGCACCTCGCCCATCGAGTCGTGCTCGGTCCGGTAGCCGCCCGCGCCCTGCTCGTCGTCACTCATACCTGGTTCAGTACCCGGCGCCGCCGCGTTGTTCCCCGTTCCCCCCACACCGCCCGAACGGGTGCACGAAATCCTCCAGAGGTGACGCCGTCCCGGCCGCCGGCGCCCCCGCCGCCAGGAAGCGCAGGAAGGCGGTCCACTGGGCCGGGCGGAACGACAGCGACGGGCCGCCGGGGTCCTTGGAGTCCCGCACGGTGACGGCGCCGCCGCCCCGGCGCACCTCCACGCAGTTCGCCCCCTCGGGACCGCTGTGGCTGGAGACGTGCCAGGGCGGCGCACCGGGCGCCCGGGAGCGGCCGGCGGAGCGGTACTCGGCCAGCACGGTCTCGATCATCACCGCGGACGCCGCCGGGGACAGCGCGGCGGCCCGCACCAGGTCGTAGCTCTGACGCACGTTGCGCACGGTCGCGGGGTCGGAGAGCACCTGGCCGGCGAACGGACCCTCCACGTAGGCGACGGTGGGCTGGTCGGCGAACTCCACGATCGTCACCGACCCCGACGCCAGCGCGTGCGCCCCCGCGGCGAACGGCAGCACCTGCACGACGACCCGGTGCGAGGCCGTCACGTCCAGCAGGTGCCGCAGCTGCCCGGTCATCACGGGCGGCCCGCCGACCGGGGTGCGCAGCACCGTCTCGTGCAGCACCACCCACAACTGCGCGCCGCCCGGGCCGCCCTGGCCGCCGATGACCGACCGGCGCTCCATGCGGGCGCCGATGCGCCGCTCGATCTCGGCGGGGCCGATGAACGGGCCGCCGGCCCGGAAGACGGCGCGGGCGTAGTCCGGGGTCTGGAGCAGGCCGTTGACGAGGGTCGCGGAGAAGTCCTCGATGCGGGTGGCCAGGCGTTCGTTCTTGGCGTGGTGGGTGAAGTAGTCGGGGAAGTGCGGGGTGCGCATGGCCAGTTCCCACACCCGGGCCAGGTGCCCGTCGCCGTCGAGCACCTCGTCCATCACCTCGACGTCCCGCCGCCGCTTCGGCCACCGCGCACCGGTCTCGAACAGCCCCACGTAGGACCCGGTGATGTGCAGCAGCTTCCCCAGCTCCGCCTGCGTCAGCCCCGCCGCCTCCCGCAACCGCCGGAACTCCGAGCCGAAGAACGCCCGGGGATTGCTGCACCCGTCGAGCTCCCTGATGTTGGCCATCGCGGCCTCCCCGTGGTGCGGTGCGGCACGGTGCCGTGGATGGTTGGCAGGGTAGTTGCCGACGTGAGCGTTGGGTAGCGGTTCCAGCACAACGGGTGACGAACGCCGTAGGTGCGGATCGGATCACGCGCTCGGCGGGGGCCGGTGGCGGGCGTTCGCGCCGTCCGCCCGGTGGCGGTGGTCCTCGGGGTGGGCGGGCACCGGCCGGCGATGCGCCGCGGGTACCGCTCGGCCCCGGGCCGTCCACGCCACCACGTCCTGAACGCCCCGGCGCCGGCGTGCGAACGGGAGACCCCGGCCCCGGAGAACGCTCTCCGGGGCCGGGGCCGGGACGGGCGGGTGATCGTCAGACGTTCGTGCCCCGGACCGGGATCGTGGTGAAGGTGGGGGAGGGGGCGGGGTCGGTGAAGAAGTCGTTGCCCTTGTCGTCGACGACGACGAACGCGGGGAAGTCCTCGACCTCGATCTTCCAGACCGCCTCCATGCCCAGCTCCGCGTACTCCAGGACGTCGACCCGCTTGATGCAGTCCTGCGCGAGGCGGGCGGCCGGGCCGCCGATGGAGCCGAGGTAGAAGCCGCCGTGCGCGGCGCACGCCTTGGTGACCTGGGCGGAACGGTTGCCCTTGGCCAGCATCACCATCGAGCCGCCGGCGGCCTGGAACCGCTCGACGTAGGCGTCCATGCGGCCGGCCGTCGTCGGGCCGAACGAGCCGGAGGCGTAGCCCTCGGGGGTCTTGGCCGGGCCCGCGTAGTAGACCGCGTGGTCGCGCAGGTACTGGGGCATCTCCTCGCCGGCGTCCAGGCGTTCCTTGATCTTCGCGTGCGCGATGTCGCGGGCGACGACCAGCGGCCCTGACAGTGACAGGCGGGTCTTGACCGGGTACTTCGACAGCTCCGCGCGGATCTCGTCCATCGGCCGGTTCAGGTCGATCCGCACCACGTCGTCGTTCAGGTGCTCGTCGGTGGTCTCCGGCAGGAAGCGCGCCGGGTCGGTCTCCAACCGCTCCAGGAAGACGCCCTCGGCGGTGATCTTCGCCAGCGCCTGGCGGTCCGCCGAGCAGGAGACCGCGATGGCGACCGGGCAGGACGCGCCGTGCCGCGGCAGCCGCACCACGCGCACGTCGTGGCAGAAGTACTTGCCGCCGAACTGGGCGCCGATGCCGATCTTCTGCGTGAGTTCGAAGACCTTCGCCTCCAGGTCGTGGTCCCGGAAGCCGTGCCCGGACGGCGAGCCGGCCTGCGGCAGCTCGTCGAGGTAGTGCGCGGAGGCGTACTTCGCGGTCTTCAGCGCGAACTCCGCCGACGTGCCGCCCACCACGATCGCCAGGTGGTACGGCGGGCAGGCCGCGGTGCCCAGGGAGCGGATCTTCTCCTCCAGGAAGCGCATCATCGACGCCTCGTTGAGGACCGCCTTGGTCTCCTGGTAGAGGAAGGACTTGTTCGCCGAGCCGCCGCCCTTCGCCATGAACAGGAACTTGTACGCGTCGCCGTCGGTGGCGTACAGCTCGATCTGGGCCGGCAGGTTGGAGCCGGTGTTCCTCTCCTCCCACATGGTCAGCGGCGCCATCTGGGAGTACCGCAGGTTCAGCTTGGTGTACGCGTCGAAGACGCCGCGTGCGAGGGCCGCGTCGTCGCCGCCGCAGGTCAGCACGTTCTGCCCGCGCTTGCCCATGACGATCGCCGTGCCGGTGTCCTGGCACATCGGCAGCACGCCGGCCGCCGCGATGTTGGCGTTCTTCAGCAGGTCCAGCGCAACGAAACGGTCGTTCGGCGACGCCTCGGGGTCGTCGAGGATGCGGCGCAGCTGCGCGAGGTGCGTGGGCCGCAGGTAGTGGGAGATGTCGTGCATGGCCTCGGCGGCCAGCAGCCGCAGGGCCTCGGGCTCGACGCGCAGGAACGTGCGCCCGGCCGCCTCGACCGTGCAGACGCCGTCGGCGGTCACCAGACGGTACGGGGTGGCGTCCGCACCCGTGGGCAGCAGGTCGGTGTGGACGAACTCGGGCATCGTGATCAGGGTCCTCACTGGGCGGCGTCGACGACAGCGCGACCAGGGTATGACGGGTGACCGGGGCGCCGGGGGCCGGGGAGCGGTGTACCTGGTCACGATCTATCGCGTTTGGCTATCGTGGGGGCGTGGACGAGTCGTCGCTGAGCAAGCGTGAGCACACCCCCGGCGCCCCCGAGCGCAAGCCCTTCGCGGAGGCGGACCTGCGCGCCTCCGACGCGGACCGGGACCGGGTGGCCGAGATCCTGCGGGAGGCCATGGCGGAGGGACGGCTGGACCCGGAGGAGCACGCCGAGCGGATCGAGGCGGTCTACCGCGCCAAGACCCTCGGCGAGCTGGAACCGGTGGTCCGTGACCTGCCCGCCACCTCCGGCGCCCGCCCCACCGTGCGGTCGGCCGGGCCGGCGCGCGCCGGGGCGGAGGAGGTGCCCGAGAGCGAGCAGGAGAACCTGGTGGCCGTCTTCAGCGGCCACAGTCGCAAGGGCCGCTGGCGGGTCGGCCGGCGCACCAACGCCCTGTGCGTCTTCGGCGGCGTCGACCTCGACCTGACCGAGGCGGTCTTCGAGCACCGCCAGGTGCGCATCCACATGGTGGCCGTCTTCGGCGGCGCGGACATCAAGCTGCCGGAGAACGTCACCGTGCGCTGCACCGGCACCGGCATCTTCGGCGGCTTCGACGTCGACACCCACGACTCCGGCGACCCGGACGCGCCCGAGGTGCTGATCACCGGGGTCGCGGTCTTCGGCGGCGCCAGCGTCAAGCGCCGGCTGGGCAAGCGCCTGAAGTCCTGGCGCGGCAACTGACGCCCCCACCAGGGCAGTTCGCCAACGCCCCGTCGACGCCCCGGCGTTGGCGGGGCGCCGGTGTGCGGCGAGGTACTCCGGCGGGCCGCCCCCGGCCCGGCGGGCAGGGCCCAACCGGGCCGTGGACGTGCCGCGTTGCCCCCCCGCGGACCGGCCGTTCGGCTTCGTTCCGGCCGCATACTCTCCGCATGAACGGACGCACAACGGGTAAGCCTTGCGCGACGTCTCTGGTACGGCTGGGCGGGGAAACGCGGAAAGGACAGCTGTGCTCAGCGGCGGGCAAGGGTGACACAACGCCGAAGCCGTCGTCAGGAGTACCCGTGCTGCAACCGATCGAGTCCGCGCAGGGCGCGACCACGTCCTCGCTCCGCCTGCCCCGCGACACGGCCGGGCCATGGCATGCGGACGCGGCCTGTCGCCGTGATGAGGCGGGCATGTTCTTCGCCCCCTCGAAGGAGCCCACCGCGGCCCGCCTCTCCCGCGAGGAGGCCGCCAAACGGGTCTGTGCCCGCTGCCCCGTGATGCTGGAGTGCCGTGAGCACGCCCTGCTCCAGCCCGAGCCGTACGGCGTGTGGGGCGGACTGACCGCCGCCGAACGCCGTGTGGTGCTGGCCCGCCGCCGCCGCCGCGACAGCGAACTCCAGCGCTCCACCCAGATCGCCGCCGCGGGCTGACCCACCCGCGCCGCACCGGGGTCCCGCCGCACGGCCGGCGGGGCCCCGGCGCGGTGTGCGCGCCCGGCCGGGTCAGTTCGCCCGGTCGAAGTCGATCGCGCTGTAGGCCCGCAGCTTCGCCAGCCGGTGGGTGGCCTCGACCTGGCGGATGGTGCCGGACCTCGACCGCATCACCAGCGACGAGGTCGTGGCGGTCTCGGCGCGGTAGCGCACCCCGCGCAGCAGGTCGCCGTCGGTGATGCCGGTGGCGACGAAGAAGACGTTCTCCCCGCTGACCAGGTCGCCGGTGTGCAGCACCCGGTCCAGGTCGTGCCCGGCGTCCAGCGCCCGCTGCCGCTCGGCGTCGTCCTTGGGCCACAGCTTGCCCTGGAACGTGCCGCCCATGCACTTGATCGCGCAGGCCGCGATGATGCCCTCCGGGGTGCCGCCGATGCCCATCAGCAGGTCGGCGCCGGTGCCCTCGCGGGCCGCCATGATCGCGCCGGCCACGTCGCCGTCCGCGATGAACTTGATGCGGGCGCCGGTCTCCCGGATCTGCCGCACCAGATTGTCGTGCCGCGGCCGGTCCAGCACCACGACGGTGACGTCCTCCGGCGAGCTGTCCTTCGCCCTGGCCACCCGCTTGATGTTCACCGCCACCGGCGCGTCGATGTCCACGTAGTCGGCCGCCTCCGGGCCGGTGACCAGCTTGTCCATGTAGAAGACCGCCGACGGGTCGTACATCGCCCCCCGCTCGGCGACCGCCAGCACGGAGACCGCGTTGGGCATGCCCTTGGCGGTCAGCGTGGTGCCGTCCACCGGGTCAACGGCCACGTCGCACTCCGCGCCGGTGCCGTCGCCCACCCGTTCCCCGTTGAACAGCATGGGGGCCTCGTCCTTCTCACCCTCCCCGATGACGACGACCCCGTTCATCGACACGGTGTGGACGAGCGTGCGCATCGCCTTGACGGCCGCGCCGTCGGCGCCGTTCTTGTCACCGCGGCCCACCCAGCGGCCGGCGGCCATGGCCGCCGCCTCGGTGACCCGCACCAGCTCCAGGGCCAGGTTGCGGTCGGGGTCCTCCGGGCCAACTTCGAGCTGGGACGGAAGGTTGTGTTCGGTCATCGGAGCGCACCTTTCTGTACGGCGACGGCCGGAATCGACGGTGAGCCGACCCTATCCGCCCGCTCTCCGGAATGAGCAGGGGGTATCTCACATGAGCGTTTCCCCTCCCCGTCTACCCCGTGGCGGACCCCTGACGCGGCGCGGCCCGCGCATGGGGGACGATGGGGGCGTGGCGAAAGAGCGTGGCAAGCAGACGGTACGGGACATGGTGTTGTCGATCGCGGTGGTCGGCGTGGTCGTGGCCTGCGTCTACGTCTTCATCCCGCGGCCCGGGCGCGATCCCGTGCACCCGGTCAGTTACCGCGTCGAACTCCAGCAGGCCCGCCGGGCGGCCCCCTACCCGGTCGCCGGGCCCGCCGGCCTGTCCGGCAAGTGGCGGGCGACCTCCGTCTGGTACCACGGCGCCGACACCCGCTCCGCGCACTGGCACCTGGGCTTCATCGACCCCGACGAGCAGTACGCGGCGGTCGACCAGAGCAACGCCGCCCCGGCCGCCTTCATCTCCTCCGTCACCCACGCCTCGCACCGCACCGGCAGCCAGGACGTGGCCGGCTCCGTGTGGGAACGCTACGGCGGCGGCCGCTACCGGGCCCTGGTCCGTACCACCCCGGGCACGCACGGCGGCACCACGGTGGTCTTCGGCACCGCCCCCTACACCCAGCTCGCCCAGCTGGCCGGGGCGCTGCGCACCGCCTGAGCGCGCGCCACCGGCGGGGCCGTGCCGGGTGCGGTGTGGTTCCGTCTCCGGTGCGCCGGGGTGCCGTGCCCGTCGACGGCCGCCTGACGCGTGCCGCGCTACCCGCGTGCCGTCCGAACGACAGCGTGCCGTCCGCGCACCGCCGGACGGCACCGCGCACCGCCGCGCCCCCGCACCTGCCCGCGCTCAGTCCTTCGCCGTGCCCCCCTGCTCGCCGCCGGCGGGCGTCAGTGCCGCGTCCAGCCGGGCGCGGGCGCCGTCCAGCCAGCGGCGGCACACCCGGGCCAGCTCCTCGCCGCGCTCCCACAGCGCGAGCGACTCCTCCAGCGTCGAGCCGCCCGCCTCCAGCCGCCGCACGACGTCCACCAGCTCGTCGCGCGCCTCCTCGTACCCCAGGGTCTCGCCGGCCATCTCCGCCGTGCCGCTCCCGTCCGCGTTCTCAGCCATGCGCACAGCGTAGGGGCCACCACCGACACCCGCTGGGACCGCGGGGCCCGCGACCCCGCCGCGCTGCCGCGAACACCTCGGGCCCGCGCTCCTCCAGCCGCCCGCACGCCACCCGGCCCGGACCCGTCGTGCCCGAACACCAGCGCCGACACCGCGTCGGGGCGCGGCAGCCCGGTCGCCGTCGACAACGACGAGGTCTTCCCGGCACCGTTGGGCCCGACGAGCCCGCGGCCAGGACACCTGGGCCCCGGACCGCCCGCACCCCGGGGCCGGCCCCGCCTCAACCCGGCACCCCGGCGTCGGCCGCCCGCACCCCGGCGTCGGCCACCCCCGTCAGCCCGCCTCGTCCTCCGCCCCCGCGCCGCCCGCGGTCCGCCCGCGGGACGGCTTCGTGGCGGCCGGCCCGGCGGTGGACTTCGCACCGGACGGCTTCGTGGCGGCGGACTTCGCCGCGGACGTCTTCCGGGGCTTCGGCGCGGCCTTGGCCGGTGCGGCCCCCGACGTCCCGCCGGCCGCTTCCCCGCCGCCGACCCGCACGGTGAACCCGCCGTCGGCCACCCGCGCGTGCAGCAGCTCGCCGGCGACGACCTCGCCGGCGGCCCGGACGACCGGGCCCTCCTCGCGCCGCAGCACCGCGTACCCGCGGGCGAGCGTGGCGGCGGGGGAGAGGGCCAGCACCCGGGCCCGGGTGTGCAGCAGGTCGGCGTCGGCGCGGTCCAGCAGGTGGCCGAGGTGGCGGCGGGAGCGGTCGGCCAGCGCGCCGATCTCCGCCCCGCGCTCCTCGACCATCCGGTGCGGCCGGGCCATCCAGGGCCGCCCGACCGCCGCCGCCAGCCCCCGCTCCTCCCGGTCCAGCAGCCCGCGCAGCGACCGCAGCGACCGCTCCCGCATCTGCTGGACCCGGCTCATCTCCTCGCCCACGTCCGGCACGATCTTCTTCGCCGCGTCGGTCGGGGTGGAGGCCCGCAGGTCGGCCACCAGGTCCAGCAGCGGGGAGTCCGGTTCGTGCCCGATCGCCGAGACCACCGGCGTGCGGCAGGCCGCGACGGCCCGCACCAGCTCCTCGTCGGAGAACGGCAGCAGGTCCTCCACGCTGCCGCCGCCGCGCGCCACCACGATCACGTCCACGTCGTCCCGGGCGTCCAGCTCCCGCACCGCCTCGATCACCCGCGGCACCGCCGCCGCGCCCTGCACCGGCACGTTGCGCACCTCGAAGCGCACGGCCGGCCAGCGCAGCCGGGCGTTCTCCAGGACGTCGTGCTCGGCGGCCGACGCCCGGCCGCACACCAGGCCGATCAGCTGCGGCAGGAACGGCAGCGGCCGCTTGCGCTCCGCCGCGAACAGCCCCTCCGCCGCCAGCGTCCGCTTCAGCCGCTCCAGCCGGGCCAGCAGCTCACCGACGCCCACCGGACGTATCTCCACCGCGCGCAGCGACAACTGCCCGCGCGGCGCGTACCACTCGGGCTTGGCGTGCACCACGACGCGGGCGCCCTCGCCGACCGCGTCCGCCACCTGTTCGTACACCGCGCGGAAGCAGGTCACCGCGATCGACACGTCGTAACTGGGGTCGCGCAGCGTCAAGAAGACCACCCCCGCCCCCGGCCGCCGGGACAACTGCGTGATCTGCCCCTCCACCCAGACCGCGCCCAACCGCTCGATCCAGCCGCCGATCAGCCGTGAGACCTCACCGACCGGGACCGGCGCCTCCGCCGACGTGCTCAGTGCCATACCGGGAGGTTAGCCCCCGCCACCGACAACGCCCGCCCCGCCGCCCGCCGGAGCCCGCCACCGCCACGGGCCACGCCGTCGCGCCCGACGCCCCCTCCGCCACCGGCCGCGCCCCACGCCGCCCGCCACGCCCACCCGTCCCCGTGCCGCCCCCGCGGCGCGGGACGCGTTCCCCCGTTCCCCCTGTCGGTCCATTGGGGCGCGAAGCCTGGGCAAAGCGCGTGTCAGGGGCCGCCGAGCGCCCCCCGCGTTGCCTAGGTTGGTGCGGTGGAGCAACCCCGCACGCGCATTCCGCGACCGTCCCCCAACGAGGCGGGCTCCGGCGGTCCCCGGCCCTCGCGCTTCGCCGCCGGCCGCGGCCCGGCCGGCCGCCCCGGCCGCCCGGAGCGTCCCCGGCCCCGCCCCGGGACCGGCCGTCCGCCGGTCCGGCCGCGGCTGACCGGATTCGGCACCGGCGTCGTGCTGTGCGCCCTGACGCTGCTCGGCGGCGCGACCGAACGGACCTTCAGCGACGACCTGGGGTGGTTCTTCGGCATCACCTTCGTGCTGGCGGCCGGCGCCGCGGCGTGCTGGGTGCGCCCGGCGGACCTCGCGGCGGCCCCGGTCGGAGCCCCGATCGCGTTCGCCATCGGCGTGGCGGTCACCGGCGCGGGCGGCGGCGGGGGCTTCCTCGGGTTCGTCGCCGCCACGGTGACGGGCCTGGCCACCCGGACCGGCTGGCTCTACACCGGCACCGTGCTGGCCGCGGCGATCACGGCGACCCGGTGGTTCACCGGCCGCGGGGCCTCCCGCCACCCGGTCTGAACGCACCGCGCCGCCCCCGCGACGGGCGGGGACGGCGCCGCGGACGGACGGGCCGTCACCGTGCGGGGCGAGCTGTCCGCCTACCCTTTGGCGGCCATCGCCGCGCCGACGATGCCCGCGTTGTTCTGCAGCTGCGCGGGAACGATGTCGGCGCGGACGCCCTCGATGAAGGGCAGGAACTTGTCCGCCTTGCGGCTCACTCCGCCGCCGATGACGAACAGGTCGGGCGAGAAGAGCATCTCGACGTGCGCCAGGTACTTCTGGACGCGGTGCGCCCAGTGCTTCCAGGTGAGGTCCTCGTCCTCCTTGGCCTTCGACGACGCCTTGTGCTCCGCGTCGTGCCCGTGCAGCTCCAGGTGCCCCAGTTCGGTGTTCGGCACCAGACGCCCGTCGTGGAAGACGGCGCTGCCGATGCCGGTGCCGAGCGTCAGGACGATCACCGTGCCGCCGCGCCCGCGCGCAGCGCCGAAGGCCACCTCCGCCATGCCGGCCGCGTCCGCGTCGTTGACGACGGTGACCGGCATGCCGAGCCGGTCGGTCAGCAGGCTGCCGACGTCCGCGCCGACCCAGTCATGGTGCATGTTGGCCGCGGTGCGGGTGACGCCCTCGACGACCACCCCGGGGAACGTGACGCCCACCGGACCCGACCAGCCGAAGTGGCTGACGACCTCCTCGACCGCACCCGCGACCGCCTCCGGTTTGGAGGGGTGCGGGGTGAGCACCTTGTGCCGTTCCTCCGTCAGGTCCCCGGCCGCCAGGTCCACCGGAGCGCCCTTGATCCCGGATCCGCCGATGTCCACTCCAAAGACATTCATGTCATCCACGCTACGGCGGAACCGGCGCTGTCACCCCTCGTACGCGGGAATCACCCGGAGTGCGGATCCGGCGCGGGACCTCGGCGGGCGGGCCGGGCGGCGGCCGGCGGGGGCGTGCGCACGCCCCTGACCGGTGGGAACGCCACCGGGCCCGGCCCCCGGGAAGGGGACCGGGCCCGGAGAGGGCCCCGGCAGGCCGGTCAGCCCCGGCCGGTCAGGCGCCGGAGGACGACGTGGCCCCGGCGCGCAGGTCGCGGCGGAGTTCCTTCGGCAGGGAGAACTGGATGCTCTCGCGCGCGGAGGTGACGATCTCGACGTCCTCCCAGCCGCGGGCCGCCAGGAACTCCAGCACGCCGTCGACCAGGACCTCCGGCACCGACGCCCCGGAGGTGACGCCGACCGTGGTCACGCCCTCCAGCCACGCCTCGTCGATCTCGTCGGCGAAGTCCACCAGGTGCGCGTCCCGCGCGCCGGCCTGGAGGGCCACCTCGACCAGGCGCACCGAGTTGGAGGAGTTCTTCGAGCCGACCACGATCACCAGGTCGGCGTCGGCGCCGATCTGCTTGACGGCGGTCTGGCGGTTCTGCGTGGCGTAGCAGATGTCGTCGCTGGGCGGGCTGACCAGCGCGGGGAAGCGGTCCTTGAGCGCGGTGACGGTCTCCATCGTCTCGTCCACCGACAGCGTGGTCTGCGACAGCCAGACCAACCGGTTCTCGTCCCGCACCTCCAGACCGTGCACGTCGCCCGGCCCGTCCACCAGGTGGATGCGTTCGGGGGCCTCGCCCATGGTGCCGATGACCTCCTCGTGGCCCTCGTGGCCGATGAGGAGGATGTCGTAGTCCTCGCCGGCGAAGCGCTGGGCCTCCTTGTGGACCTTGGTCACCAGCGGGCAGGTGGCGTCGATCGAGGCGAGCCTGCGGCCGGCCGCCTCCTCGTGGACGACGGGGGCGACCCCGTGCGCAGAGAAGATCACGATGGCGCCCTCGGGCACCTCCTGCGTCTCGTCGACGAAGATCGCGCCCTTCCTCTCCAGGGTCTGCACGACGTACTTGTTGTGAACGATCTGCTTGCGGACGTAGATCGGCGCCCCGTACTGCTCCAGGGCCTTCTCAACGGTGATGACTGCGCGGTCCACCCCGGCGCAGTAGCCCCGGGGGGCGGCGAGCAGGATCCGGCGGGATGTCTCAGCGGTCATGCCCCCATCGTACGGGCGCGCTCCCCGGCCCCGGCGAGCCACCGGCCGCCCGGCCGTAGACTGGGCGGCCGTACGCCCCCGGGGGACCGCCGCTGCACACCACCGGTCCCCTCTCCACCTCGCACCGGGAAGTCGTCACGTGTCGCTCACGATCGGAATCGTCGGCCTGCCCAATGTCGGCAAGTCGACCCTGTTCAACGCCCTGACCAAGAACGACGTGCTGGCGGCCAACTACCCGTTCGCCACGATCGAGCCCAACGTCGGCGTCGTCGGCGTGCCGGACCCCCGGCTCGACACCCTGGCGGGGATCTTCTCCTCCGTCCGCAAGCTGCCCGCCACGGTGGACTTCGTCGACATCGCCGGCATCGTGCGCGGCGCCAGCGAGGGCGAGGGCCTGGGCAACAAGTTCCTCGCCAACATCCGCGAGTCCGACGCGATCTGCCAGGTCATCCGGGCGTTCCGGGACGAGAACGTCGTGCACGTCGACGGCAAGGTCTCGCCGAAGGACGACATCGAGACGATCGACACCGAGCTGATCCTGGCCGACCTGCAGACCATCGAGAAGGTCCTGCCGCGCCTGCAGAAGGAGTCGCGGCTGCAGAAGGAGAAGGCCAAGGTCGCAGCCGCCGCGGAGGCGGCGCAGACGGTCCTGGAGGAGGGCCGCACCCTGTTCTCCGCGGGCGTCACCCCCGGCACCGAGCAGGGCGCCCTGCTGCACGAGCTGCACCTGCTGACCACCAAGCCGTTCCTGTACGTCTTCAACGTCGACGAGGACGAACTCGTCGACGAGGACTTCAAGAACGAGCAGCGCGCACTGGTCGCCCCGGCCGAGGCGATCTTCCTCAACGCGAAGATCGAGTCCGAGCTGATCGAGCTGGAGGACGACGAGGCGCTCGAACTCCTCCAGTCCATGGGCCAGGAGGAACCGGGCCTCGCCACCCTCGCCCGCGTCGGCTTCGCCACCCTCGGCCTCCAGACGTACCTCACCGCCGGCCCCAAGGAAGCCCGCGCCTGGACCATCAAGAAGGGTGCCACCGCCCCCGAGGCCGCCGGCGTGATCCACACCGACTTCCAGAAGGGCTTCATCAAGGCCGAGATCGTCTCCTACGACGACCTCGTCACCTGCGGCTCCGTCCCCGAGGCCCGCGCGAAGGGCAAGGCCCGCATGGAGGGCAAGGACTACGTCATGCGGGACGGGGACGTGGTGGAGTTCCGCTTCAACGTGTGACCACGTTGCCAGAGGTACCCTGACCTGCAAGGAAGCAATTTGTGCTGCCTTGCGGTCCGCAGCGGTCCGCAGAATTTCGGAGTCGCCTGGTGCCCGGGCCGGCGCTCGGCGGTTGCCGCGCGACCTCGGCGGGCAGAACGCCCAGTCGTTCGCGTGCTGACTCGGTACCGGATTCGCTGCGGTGCTGTCCGACTGTTCCCTCCGCTCGACTGGGACGCAGAGTGGTACGTTATCCAGTACCACTCTGCGAAGGGTTCCCTGCCATGTCGATCACCGCGAGTGAGGCCCGCAAGGATCTCTTCCCGCTCATCAAGAAGGTCAACGACGATCACGAGGCCATCGAGATCGTCTCCAAGCACGGGAACGCCGTGCTCGTCTCCGCCGAGGACTACGCCGCCCTGCGTGAGGGCTCTTACCTCCTGCGTTCGCCTGCGAATGCTCGCCGCCTCCTCAAGGCATACGAGAACGCTCTCGGTCGCATCAATCTCTCCGAGCATGAGTTGATCGACTCTGACGCGGCGGATACGGGGCAGGGCACCGCGTGAGGCTCGTGTTCGAGGACCAGGGCTGGGAGGACTACGTGTCCTGGCTCAAGAACGACCGCAAGACGCTCGCCCGGATCAACAAGCTCATCGAGGACGTCAAGCGTGATCCCTTCACGGGAATCGGCAAGCCCGAGCCGCTGAAGTACCACCTGGCCGGCGCCTGGTCGCGGCGGATCGATGACGAGCACCGCCTCGTCTACCTCGTCACGGACGAAGAGGTCATCATCCTCGCCGCCCGCTACCGCTACTGATCGGTGAGTGTCCGATGGCATTCCGCGGGACATCCGTAAACCCTCGTCGGAGGTCAACGCCCGCCAACGCCGGAATGCCTGGTCGGAGCCGTGATCAGCGCTCCACCGCAGGTCAGGTCCGGCCCGGATGCGTTCCGCTTCAACGTGTGACCGACTCGTCGCCGTAAGTTGGGTAGTTCGTCAAGCGTGCAGGTCGGAAGGGGCCGGTTTCATCGGAGGCCGACCCCGTCGCCATTCCCGTCCTGGTTGCGCGCTGGACTTCCTGACGCGTGATCACGTGTCGTAGACGGTCCTCCGGTGGCCGACGTGAACGACCCAGACCACCAGTTCTCCGTTGTCGATGGTGTAGACGACGCGATAGTCGCCGACTCGTAGGCGGCGGCGCTCCGGCTGGGAAACGAGTGCCGTCGTATCGAAGCCGAAGGGGTCGCGTGTTTCCAGTTCGGTCAATTTGGCCAGGATGCGCAGTGCCGTGTCGCGCGGTCGGGGGCGTGGGCGGAACGCGGCCCGGGCGGCGGCGATCCGCTGGTGGCCCGGGCGGCCCGCGAGGGGATCGACTGGCTGTTCCTCCTGTCGTACGACGATCCCACCGCGCCGCGCAATCCCCCGGGAACGGCCCGGCGGCAGGCCCGTCGGGTGCTGGAGCGGCTGGGCGGGTAGGGGCCGGCGGCGGGGGCGCGACGGGTCGTCCGGCCGCCTCCCCGCGGCCGCCTCCCCGCGGCCGCCTCCCCGCGGCCGCCTCCCCGCGGCCGCCCCCGGGGCACCCCGCTGTCGGGGTCCCGCCCCCGCGTGGCGCCCCCTCACGCCTCCTCCAGCCTCCGGACCCGTTCCGCGTCCGTCAGGCGGGGGCAGGTGAGGCAGGGGTCGCCGGGGGAGATGGCGTAGTAGAGGCAGCAGGCGGTGCGGGTGCGGGTGGTGTGGGGGCGGCCGTGGGTGCCGGGGAGGGTGCGGAAGGCCGCGGGGGAGGTGAAGGGGGCGGTGCCGCCGGGGAGGAGGCGTTCGGCGGCGCGGACGCCGGAGGGTTCGTCGCCGCCGGCGCGGCCGAGGTGCCACAGACCGGAGGCGAGGTCGTCGGTGAGCATGCCGTACAGGGCGCGGCGGCCGCGGCGCAGGTGGGGGGCGAAGGCGTCGAGGAGCGGGGTCAGGGTCTCGCCCACCGCGGCGCGCACCGGGCCGGGGCCGCCGGGCGGGCCGTGGTCCAGGCCGTGCGGGTCGAGGTGCAGGGTGCCGGTCGCCGGGTCGGCGGTCAGGCTGCCGGGCGGGATCCGTGGCACCCGGCCGGTGAGGTACCAGGGGCCGGTCAGCAGCAGGCCGCCCGACCACAGCAGGTGGTGCAGGAGGCGTGAGGCGGCCACGTCGCGGCGCGGGCGGACGCCGTGCGCGGCGAGCACCCGGTCCGACTCGCCGTCGATCAGGGCGTCGACCCGGCCGGCCGGCCGGCCCTCGTCAAGGGTGTGCCGGTCGGCGTACGCCTTGGGGGTGAATTCCGTGACGGTCTCGGCAGTGTCGTCCGAACGGGTGAAACGGACCGTCAGTGTCGGGCAGAGCGCGGCCAGTCGGCGGTAGATGGCGGCCAGGCGCGGGGGGCCGTCGGGCATGCGGTCTCCGGTTCGCGATCGCGGGCGGTGCGGGGCGGTCGGCGGGTGAACGGGACGGGGGCGGAGGGGGCGGCCGCGGCGCGCGGCGCACACGGTGACGGACGGCGGACCGGGGCCGCGCCGCACGTCGGGGGCGCCGCGCGGAGCCAGCCTAGCTTGACACTCTTAGGTATAGCTAACCTAAGTTGATCTCCCGTCAGGGGCACCTCGGCCGGCCCCGGAAGGGGGACCGCCGTACCCGGAACCGTCCGGGTGGCCGAACCGCCGGGACCGCGGCGCTCCCGGTCCCCACGACCCCAGCCACGGAACGGAAGGTCATGCGGCTCTACGTGCTCGCCCTCAACCCCACCGACTCGGTGACCGGGGGATTCCTGCCGGCGGCCGCCCGCCTGGGCCTCGCCGTCACCGTGCTGACCGAACCGGGGTACGCAGCCGCGCACCGGGACGCCTACCGCACGCCGGAGTCCGCGGCAGCCGCCGGACCGCCGCCGGAGGTGACGCCCTGCGAGGTGCGGGACTTCCGGGAGGTGGTGGCGCGGCTGTCCCGGCACCGCCCGGCGGACGGGCCGTTCGCCGTCTTCAGCAACAGCGACCACCTCCAGCCCCAGGCCGCCCTGGCCGCCGCGTACTTCGGGCTGCCGGGCAAGGACTGGGCGGCGGCGCTGCGGGCCAAGAACAAGGCGCTGACCCGCCGTCACCTGGCCGCTGCCGGCCTCGACACCGTCCGGCACGCCGAAGTCCCGCCCGGGGACGAGCCGTTCGACCCGTCGGCGGCCGGTGTGCGCTACCCCTGCGTGGTCAAACCCCGTGAGGGTGTGGCCAGCGAGGACGTGGTGCTGGCCGGCGACGCCGCCGAACTGCGCAAGCACGTCGCGGCGGTCCGCGAGCGGCGGCCCGGATCAGCCCTGGTCGTCGAGGAGTTCCTGCCCGGCACCCTGCGCACCCTGGAGACGCTCGGCGACGCGACCGGCACCCGGCACGTCCTCGGCGGCTTCCGCACCGAGCTGTCCCCGCCGCCGTACTTCGTCGAGCACCGCATGCGCTTCGAGCCGTCCGTCCCCGGCGCCGGCCAGGTGCTGCGGCAACTCGACGCGCTGGGAACGGTGTTCGGCGCCTGCCACACCGAGTACGTCACGGGGGACGACGGCCGCGCGCGGATCATCGAGGTCAACTACCGTGCGGTCGGCGACCAGTGCGACCTGATGCTCGCCGATCTGCTGGACGTCCCGCTGTTCGAGCACATCCTGCGCGTCCACCTCGGCGAGCCGCTGCCCGCCGACCTCGGCGCCCGCACCGGTGGCCGGGCCCGCCAGGAGGCCGTGCTCGCCGACCGCGCGGGCATCCTCACCGCCGCCCCCGGCCCGGCCGACAGCGCCCTGGACGGCTGCCGGCTGACCTACCGTCCGCTGCGCGCCGTCGGTGAACGCCACGAGCTGTACCGCACCAACCGCGACTACCTCGGCATCCTGCGCGTCACCGGCGCCGACCAGGCGGCGGTGGACCGGGTGGCGGACGGATTCCTCGCCGCCCAGCGCTGGGAGATCACCCCGTGATCCGCAGCACCGGCCCCGCCGAGGACGCCCCCGCGACCTCCGCCGCCCCCGCCCCCCGCTCCGGCACCCCCGCCGGACCCGCCGTCCCCTCCGCCACCGACCGCTCCGGCACCCCCCTCCCCGCCCCCGCCGGGCCCCCGCCCCCCGGTGCCGATCCCGACGAGGACGCCCTCGTGCTGCGGGTCCTCGGCGCGCTGATGCGGGAGGACGCCGCCGGGCTGCGGTCGCGCTCCACGGTCGAGGACGGCTGGCTGACGCTGCCCGGCGGGAACGGCGGGGCGGAGACGTTGCGGGTGCCGGTCGGGCCGGACGGCTTCCAGGCCGAGCTGACCGCCCGGCTGCCGCTGCTGCGGCGGGCCGGCGGGGCGGACGTCACCGGCTGCGACGCCGTCCTGGCGGCCCTCGCCCGGCACGCCGATCCGCGCGACCGGGCCGGCTGGGAGGCGTTCGCAGAGGAATGCCGCCGGGCGCTGGAGGCGATGCGGCTGCACCGGGTCCGGCTCCCGGTCACCCGGGCCGCGCTGGCCGCCCGGCACGGCGCCGACACCGCCGACTGGCACGGCCACCGCGGCGCGCTCGCCCACGACGCGCTCGCCGCCTTCACCGACCACCCCGTCCACCCCGCCTCCCGCGGCCGGGCCGGCTTCGGCGAGCGGCAACTGCGGGCGTTCGCGCCGGAGTTCCTGCCGGTGGTGCGGCCCCGCTGGGTGCTGCTGCCGCACGCGGCCGTCACCACCTCGGGCGGCATCACCGGCGACCCCTGCTGGCCGGCGCCCGCCCGGCTGGGCCTGCCGGAGCTGGAGGGCAGCCACGTCGCCCTGCCCGTGCACCCGATGACCCGCGCCGGGGACCTCGCGGACGCGCTGCGGGCGGCCGGTCTCCAGGACGCGGCGGTGCTCGCCCGCCGCCCGTACCTGGAACTGCTGCCCACCCTGTCCACCCGCACCGGCGCGCTGGCCGGCGACCCCGCCCGGCACCTGAAGCTGCCGCTGCCCACCGCCACCCTCGGCCGGCTCAACCGCCGCACCATCAAGCCCGGCACCCTGGCCGACGGCGCCGCCGGACAGGCGCTGCTGGCGGCCGTCCTCGCCCGGGAGCCGCGCTTCGCCGGGCGGATCCTGCTCGCCGACGAGACCCGCTGGGCGCACGCCGGCCACGAACTGCTCGCCGTCCTGCTGCGCGTGCAGCCCGCCGGTCTCGACGAGGCGGCCGTCGTCCCGCTGGCCGCGCCGGCGGCCGGCGCCCCGGACGCCGCGGCCGGGCCCCGGCTCCCCGGCGGGCGCCACCCGCTGGTCACCGACCAGCTCGCCCGGCGGTTCTTCGGCGGTGATCCGGCCGCGCTGCTGGAGGCCGTCCTCACCCTGCTGTTCGACTGGCAGACCACGCTGCTGGAGTACGGCGTCGCCCTGGAGTCGCACCAGCAGAACGTCTCCCTCGTGCTGGACCGCCCGGACGGCGGGCCCACCCGGGTGCGGCTGCTGCTCAAGGACAACGACGGCCCCCGCGTGGACCCCGTCCGGCTGGGCGCGGCGCTGGGCGGACCGCTGCCGGAGTTCACCGACCCCCGCGTCCTGACCGGCGGGCAGGGGCCGCTCGTCGACCTGTTCACCACCATCACCGTCCACCTGTGCGCGGCCTCCTGGGTCTTCGGCCTGGCCCGCGCCGGACGGCTGCCGCTGTCCGACGGCCTGGCCCTGCTGCGCCGCACCCTGGGGGAGGCCGCCGACCGGCGTGACCCCGCGACCCGCGACGTCCTGTACCGCCGGGTGCTCGACGCTGAACGGCTGCCGGTCAAGGCCATGGTGACCGCCGGCACCCTGCTCACCAAGGAACGGTCCGGCGCCGCCGACATCAACAAGCACTACACCGACGGCCCCAACTACCTGCGCGTCACGGCCGGTTCGTGACCGCCATCGCGCCGGCCGCCGGGCTCCCGCGCCGTCCCCACACGGCAGCACCGCACACCCCCACCCGATACCAGGACCGATGGAGCCGTTGATGCCGACCCTTCCGGCGCCGCCCCCCGCGGTCGCCCCCGCCTGCGTGCCGCCGAACCCGCCGCCCGGCGCCGGCGAGGCCACCGCGCACGCGCTGCTCAACTGCCTGGTGCGGGAGGTCTGCGGACCCGCCGGGCACACCGCCGTGCGGGGCGGCCGGCTGTGCCTGCTGCTGCCCGCCACCGGGGTCCGGCTGCGCGTCGCCGTCACCCGCAGCGGACTGCTCGGCGACCACCGCTGCGCCGGTCCGGTGCAGACCGCCGGGCCCGCGGGCGCCCCCGACGGTGTGCCGGAGCGCTGGCGGGACCTGGACTGGCGGGAGTTCGGGGCCCTGGTGGCCGCCGAACTGACCGCCCGCACCGGCGTCGCCAACCCGGAGTTCGCCGGCCAGCTCGCCTCCAGCCACGCCGGTATGGACATCGCCCTGGCCGCCCGGCACGCGGCCCCCCGCACCCCCCGGCCGCGCGGCGCGGCGGACGGCTACCTGGCCTCGGAACGGGCACTGGCGTACGGGCACCGCTTCCACCCCACGCCCAAGGCACGCGGCGCGGACCGCCGGGCCTGGCGGGCGTGGGCGCCGGAGACCGCGGCGGCCTTCCCGCTGCGGCTGCTGGCCGTGCGGGCCGACCGGGTGGCGGGGGAGCGCGCCGCCCCCGGGGACGCGGCCGCGCTGGACCGGACCGGCGCGGGACGCGGCGTGCCGGACGGCCACGTGCCGCTGCCCGTGCACCCCTGGCAGTGGGAACTCCTGCGCGGCACACCGCGGTTGACCCGTGCGCTGGCAGACGGCGAACTCGTCGACCTCGGCGAGGGCGGCCCGTCCTTCGCCCCGACCTCCTCGGTGCGCACCCTGTACGGGGACGGCGGCTTCCTGAAGTTCAGCCTGAACGTGCGGATCACCAACTGCCTGCGCAAGAACGCCCGTTACGAACTGTCCGGAGCGGTGGCGCTCACCCGGCTGCTGGGCCCGGTCGCCGCCGACCTGGCCGCCCGGTACCCCGGCACGGTGCTGCTGCGGGAGCCCGCCTACCGTTCGGTGGCGCTGCCCGGCGACGACGGGAGCCCGGACGTGGACCTGCTGGAGGGCCTCGGCGTCATCGTGCGGCAGGGTTTCGCCGGACTGCTGCGGCCGGGCGTGACCCCGCTGCTGGCGGCGGCGCTGGCCGACCCCCACCCGTGGGGACCGGCCCGCCGGGTGCGTGCCGCGGCCACCCGCACCCCGGCCGCGGCGCTGGAGTGGTGGGGCCGCTACCTGCGGCTGCTGCTGCCGCCGGTGCTGCGGGCGTTCACCCGGCACGGCGTGGTGCTGGAACCGCACCTGCAGAACGTGCTGATCGGGGTGGACGGCGACGGCATGCCCGCGCAGGTCCTGCTGCGCGACCTGGAGGGCGCCAAGCTGGTGGCCGGCCGGCACCCCGGCGGCCCGCCCCCGCGCGGCGGGGGACCCGCGGTCTGGGACGAACGGCGCGGCTGGGACCGGGTGGTGTACTGCCTGCTGGTCAACCACACCGCCGAGACGCTCGCGGCGCTGGCCGACGGGCACCCGGCGCTGGAGCCGGTGCTGTGGGCCGCGGTGCGCGACGTCCTGCGGGAGTTCGTGGCGCAGGCGGAACCGGGGGCCGGGGCGGGCGGTGGCGCCCTGCCGGTCGCCGCCCTGCTGGCCGGGGCGCCGCTGCCCGCCAAGACCAACCTGCTCACCCGCTGGGCCCGTGCGGCCGACCGTGCCGCCGGATACGTCCGCCTGCCCTCCCCCCTGACCGCCCCCGTCCTGCCGGAGCCCACCCGATGACCGCCGTGCCGTCCGCCCCCGGACTCCCCGCCGCCAACCGGCCGTTGACCGTCCCCGACGCCGTCCGCCGCGTCGCCGGCGAGGCCGCGCCCGCCCAACTCCCCGCCTACGTCACCGACCTGGCCGCCCTGCGCGCCCACGCGGCGGCGGTGCGGGCCGCGCTGCCGGAGCGGGTGGAGCTGTACTACGCGGCCAAGGCCAATCCGGACGCCCCCGTGCTGGCCGCGCTCGCCCCGCACGTCGACGGCTTCGAGACGGCGTCCGGCGGCGAACTCGCCCACGTGCGCGCCGCCGTCCCCGCGGCGCCGCTGGCGTTCGGCGGGCCGGGCAAGACCCCGGAGGAACTGGCCGAGGCGCTGGCGGCCGGGGTGGAGCGCTTCCACGTCGAGAGCGAGCACGAGCTGCGGCAGCTGGCCGCGGCCGCCGCCCGTGCCGGCCGTATCGCCGACCTGCTCCTGCGCGTCAACCTGCCGCCGTCCGGAATCACGCTTTCCGGTGTACCGCTGGCGATGGGCGGCGGACCCAGCCCGTTCGGCCTGGACCCGGCCGGGTTCGACGCCTGCCTGGACCTGGTGGCCGCGCTCGGCCCGGCCGCCCCGGTGCGGGTGCGCGGCGTGCACGCCCACCTGGCCAGCGGGCTGGACGCCGCCGCGCTGGCCACCGTCGCTGAACGGGTGCTGGCGTTCGCCGAGGACCGCTTCCGGGCCCGGGGGCTGCCGCTGGAGGAGGTCGTCACCGGCGGCGGCATGGCGGTGGACTACGCCGACCCGGCCGCCCGCTTCGACTGGGCCGCCTACGGCCGCGCCCTCGCCCGGCTGACCGCCACCCGGCCCGGCGTGCGGCTGCGGATCGAGCCGGGCCGGTCGCTGACCGCCCACTGCGGCTGGTACGTCACCGAGGTGCTGGACGTGAAGTCCTCGCACGGGGAGGACTTCGCGGTGCTGCGCGGCGGCACCCACCACCTGCGCACGCCGGTCACCCGCGGCCACGACCAGCCGTTCGCCGTGCTGCCGCGGCCCGGCTGGCCGCACCCGTGGCCGCGCCCGGCCGCGACGGGGACCGTCACGCTGGCCGGGCAGCTGTGCACGCCCAAGGACGTGCTGGCCCGCCGGGTGCCGGTGCCGCCGGACGGACTGCGGGCCGGCGACCGGATCGCGTTCGCGATGGCCGGGGCGTACGCGTGGAACATCTCCCACCACGGGTTCCTGATGCACCCGCGTCCGCGGTTCCACTACCACGACGACCCGCCGGCGGCCACCCCCGCGCGCTGAGCCCGTACCCGCTCGGTACGGATCCCCGGGTACCCCCCCGGACGTCCGGGACGCTGCCTGTTCCGGCCTCCCGGACGCCCGTTGACATCCCTCTCGTTCGAAACGTCACCCTTTGGCCCGGGCTTGCGGGCGGATACACAACGTCGTCACTATGTCGCTGCCCGTCAACGCAACTTGGAGGACACGTGCCATTCGGTGACCAGCCCGCGTATCTCCGGGTCGCGGACGACCTGCGCGGCAAGATCCTTCGCGGCGTCCTGGCGCCGCACACCCGGCTGCCCTCGCAGGCCCGGATCCGGCAGGAGTACGGCGTCTCCGACACCGTCGCGCTGGAGGCCCGCAAGGTGCTGATGGCCGAGGGGTTCGTCGAGGGCCGCTCCGGCTCCGGCACCTATGTGCGCGAACGCCCCGAGCCCCGGCTGATCGCGCGCTCCGGCTTCCGCCCCTCGCACGGCCCGACGCCGTTCCGCCAGGAGCAGGCGTCCGAGGACTGCAAGGGCACCTGGGAGGCGGTCAGCACCCAGCGCGAGGCCGGGCCGCGGGTGGCCCCGCGGCTGCGGATCCGCCCGGAGGAGCGGGTGATGTGCACCGAGTACGTCTTCCGCGGCGAGGGCGAGCCGATGATGCTCTCCACCTCGTGGGAACCGCTGGCGGTCACCGGCCGCACCCCCGTGATGCTGCCGGAGATGGGGCCGCTCGGCGGCCAGGGCGTGGTGGCCCGGATGGCCGGCATCGACATCGTCGTCGACCACGTCACCGAGGAGGTCTCCGCCCGCCCCGGGCTGGCCGCCGAGACGGCCGAACTCGGCGGCGTGGCCGGACACACCATGCTCGTCATCAGCCGCACGTTCTTCACCGGTGACCGCCCGGTGGAGACCGCCGACCTGGTGATTCCCGCCGACCGCTACCGCGTCGCGTACCACCTGCCGGTGCGCTGACCAGCGGCCCGGCGCTGGCCGGGCCCCAACTACCGGCCGGTTCAGGTCTGTTCGGGCTAAATTCGACCCGCCGGCCGGTCCTTCGGCGTACCCTCCGGCATATGCGGAACGCCGTCATCTCCGACATGGACGAACCGGTCGCCCGGTCGCTGCCCGCCCTGCCGCGTGCCCGCGGGCACGCGGTGTCCCCCCGCGCTGCCGGGTGCGCCGCAGCGCCTGGGGACGCCGGCCGGGCCCGCCCTGCCGCGCCCGCCGCCCGCGCGCTCGCGCGCCGCCGGCCCGGCCAGGACCCCTCCCCCGCCGCCGAACGGCAGGGCGTGCGCACGTCCCTGTGCGCCCCCGCGCGCCCCGACGCGCACCCGGCGGCCCGGACGCGCCCCGACACGGACGCGCACCCCGTGGCCCCCGCCCGCCGCCGGACCGGCGCCGCCGTGCCGTCCGCGCGCCCCCGCGCGGAGCGTGCCGCGCTGCCGGAGAAGATCCCCGACGCCCTGCGGGCCGCCACCGGTCCCGACGCCGACGCCGACCGCACGACCGCCGCGCACCTGGGCGAGCCCGAGAGGACGCAGAGATGAACGACCTCACCTGGGTCCTGATACGGCAGGACGACAACGGCAACCGCTACCGCGTCAGCCGCTTCCACACCCGCGAGGAGGCGGAGACCGCAGCCCGGCGCTTCGAGCCCGGCGGCCCCGGTCCGCTCTACGTGGTCGAACGCCTCGACGCCGGCCCGGCGTCCTGACCGGCCGGCGCCCGGCGGGCGCCGGCCCCCGCCGCACGGCCGTCAGCCGGCCGGCATCCCGGCCGTCACCCAGGTGACGCCCGGCACGTCCTGCGGGAGCCAGTCCAGCTCCGCCGCCTCCACCGCCGTGACCCAGCGCAGCGCGTCGTGGTCCTGCAGCGGGGCGGGAACGCCCGACAGCAGACGGGCCGTCCACACGTGCAGGACCATGCCCGGCCGCACCTGCCAGGCGCCCGGAACGCGTTCCACGGCCTCCGCCGCGACCCCCAGCTCCTCGCGCAGCTCCCGGGCGAGCGCGGCCGGCTCGTCCTCCCCCGGCTCCACCTTGCCGCCGGGCAGCTCCCAGCGCCCGGCCAGCGCCTCCGGAGCGCTGCGGCGCGCGGCCAGCAGCCGTCCCCCGCGCAGCACGGCCGCCCCGACCACCACGCGGTCGCAAGGCTCACCGGGGCCGGGCCCGGACGGGCGGGGCTCGGACGGGCGGGGCCGATGCGTCATGCGGCGACTCTAGGACGCCGCGGCCGCCTTCCGGGCCCGGCCGGCCCACCCCGGCCCGCCGGACGGCCTTTGCGGACCGCCCGGCCCCGGGCGCCGAAGCCCCGCCGGCCGTCCACGCCCACCTGCGCCCGCCGCTCACGCCGGGCCCCGCGGACCGCCGGCCCCCGCCCGGCCGCCCCCGTGAACCTGCCGCTCGCCCCGTTCCCCGCGCCCCCTCGGGGCACGGTGGCATCCGCATACGTATAATCCTGAAATCGTGGGGTTGCGTGCCGTGCGGTGCGTATGTCCAGCTTCGGGAGGTGCGCCGGATGAGCACCGGATCCGACGCGCCCCGGAGTGTTCCCCCGGCCGCGTCGGTGGGGCTCCTGGACACGTTGCGGGTCGGCGTCGTCATGCTCGACACCCGGGGGCGGATCGAGCTGTGGTCGCAGCTGGCCGAGGAGATCCTGGGCTGGCCCGGCGAGGAGGTCATCGGGCGGCCGGTGGACCTGGTGGTCGCCACCGACGACCGGCACCCCCGCCTGGTGCTGGCCGCCCTGCTGCGCGACCTGCGGGCGGTCGGGCGCTGGTCGGGCGTGCTGCCGCTGCGCCGCCGGGACGGGCGGACCGTGACCGCCGAGATGCGCGCCTCACTGCTCACCGACCGCGCCGGCCAGCACTACGTGCTGATCTCGCTGGCCGACACCCTGCTCCTGCGCGGCGTGGAGCACGACCTGGCGATCCTCGACGCGGTCTTCGACACCTCCTCCGCCGGCATCGCGATCTACGACACCGACCTGAAGTTCGTCCGGGTCAACGCCGTGCTCGCCGCCATGAACCGCCGCAGCCCGGCCGACCACCTCGGGCACGGCGTGCAGCACATCGTGCCCGGTGAGACCGGCCGGGAGCTGGCCGACGTGCAGCGCCAGGTGCTGGAGACCGGCCGCAACGTGGTGGACCTGCTGACCCCCGGCGTCGGCGGCGTGGGGTTCCGTTCCGCCTCCTACAGCCGGATCACCGACCGGCGCGGCCAGGTGCTGGGCATCTCGTGCGTCGTCATGGACGTCACCGACCGCCTGATGGCCTCCGTGAAGGTCGAGCGCGCCCGGGGCCGCCTGACGGTGCTCAGCGACGTCGGCGGGGTGCTGTCGGAGCTGATGGACCTCGACACGCGGGCCCAGGCGCTCGCGGCGGTGCTGGTGCCGGGCTTCTGCGACTACTGCGGGGTGCTGGTGGCCCAGCACGTGGCCGCCGGCGGTGAGCTGCCGGGCGAGCCGCTGCCGCCCGGCACCCCGCTGGTGCTGGCCGGGATGGCCTCCGGCCCCGGCCACGCCGGGATGGACCGGCTGACGCGGGCCGGGGATGAGATGCGGTTCCCGCCCGGGTCGCCGTTCTCCGTGGTGCTCGGCGGCGGGGCCGCCTGGTTCGCCGAACGCCCCGGCGACATCCGCGCCGCCTACGGCACCCCGCCGGACCCCCGGGTGGAGACCGCGCTGGAACTCGGCGTCGGATCGGTGCTGGCCGCCCCGCTGCGGGCCCGTGGCACGGTGCTGGGCCTGCTGGTGCTGGGCCGTTCCGCCGTCCGGGAACCGTTCGACGCCGACGACCTGGCGCTGGCCTACGAGCTCGCCGACCGGGCCGGCGCCGCGCTGGACAACGCCCGGCTCTACGCGCGCGAGCGGCAGGGCACCCTGATGCTCCAGCGGGCGCTGCTGCCGCAGACCGTGCCGGAGCTGACCGGCGTGGAGGTGGCGCACCGGTACGTGCCGGGCTCCAGCGGCGCCGAGGCGGGCGGCGACTGGTTCGACGTGGTGCCGCTGGCCGGCGGGCGGGTGGCGTTCGTCATCGGCGACGTCATGGGCCACGGGCTGTCCGCGGCGGCCACCATGGGCCGGCTGCGCACCGCGGTGCGGACCCTGGCCGGCCTGGACCTGGCGCCGGACGAGCTGCTGCGCCGGGTGGACGACCTGTCGGACGACTTCGCGCTCAGCCCGGAGGAGCCGATGATGGCCACCTGCGCCTACGCGGTCTACGACCCCTCCAGCCGGGTCTGCCGGATCGCCGCCGCCGGGCACCTGCCGCCGCTGCTGGTGCTGCCCGGGCAGGACGGTGAGTCGCGCCGGGTGCGGCGGCTGGAGCTGCCGCCGAACACCCCGATCGGCATCGGCGGTGACCAGTTCGAGTCCGCGGAGTTCACCGTGCCGGAGGGCGCGGTGCTCGCCCTCTACACCGACGGGCTGGTGGAGCGGCGCGGCGAGGACATCACCGACGGCATCGCCCGCCTCGCCGCGATCCTGTGCCGGCCCTACCGGTCCCTGGAGGACGCCTGCGACGGGATGCTGGCCGGCATGGCCCGGGACCGGGAGCCGGACGACGTCGCGGTGCTGGTGGCCCGGCTCGGGGGGCTGCCGGAGGGCTCCTCGGTCACCTGGGCGTTCCCCGCCGAGGCGACCGCCGTGGGCGAGGCCCGTGCCCGGGTGCGCCGCACGCTGGCCGCCTGGGGGCTGCCGTCGCTGACGGACGTGACGGTGCTGCTGGTCAGCGAACTCGTCACCAACTCCCTGCGGCACGCGCACGGTCCGATCGGCGTGCGGATGGTCCGCGGCCCCTCCCTGCTGGTCGAGGTCTCCGACCCGCTCACCGACCCGCCGCGCACCCGCGCCGCCGCCGAGACCGACGAGGGCGGCCGCGGCATGCACCTGGTGGCCCGCTCCTCCCGCCGCTGGGGCACCCGCCTCGGCCCCTTCGGCAAGACCGTCTGGTTCGAACTCGCCCTCCCGGAGGTCTGAGGGGGCGGAGGGTGTGGGGGGAGCGGGGGACGGAGGGCGGTGACCGCGGCCGCGCCGCCCGCTCCGGGGACGCCGCCGAGGGGGCCGGAGCCGGACGGACCGTCATGCCGGCGCGGTTGAACTCCGGGGGGAACCTGGAATGATGCTGGGATCGTGATCGACAACACCGTTTCCCCGGCAGGGGCGTTACCCGATACTTCAAGGGTGCGAAATACTCGGAAGCCGGTCCGGGTCCCGTAAGGCCCTCGGGGGACGTTCCCCCGGGCCCCAGAACGGAGGAGTCGTGCGCCGCATACGTCCCGGTGGGGAGCGCTTCGCCGTATCGTGCGGGCGGGCAGCGGAGCCGGCGGGGGCCAGTCATGGCTGAGTCGCCCAGGACACCGGAGATCCGTTCCGCGAGCGTTCCGGCGCAGGCCGCCCCGGGGAACAGCGGACCGCATCCGATCGACGAGTGCTACGAGATCGCCGCGTTCGAAGCGATTTTCGGCCAGTCCGCGATGGGCCTGTTCCTGTCGGACACCCAGCTGAAGCTCTTCCGGGTCAACGACCGGTTCGCCCGGGTCTACGGCAAGCCCGTCGAGGAGTACCGCGGCCGCACCCCGCACGACTTCCTGCCGCGTGTCGAGGCCGACCGGCTGGCCGCGGCCCTGCGCCAGGTGCTCGACAGCGGGGAGCCGGTGCTCGACATGCAGGTGGTCGGCACCAGCCCGGCCGCCCCCGGCCGCCGCCGCTTCGCCATCTCGCTCTACCGCCTGCACGACACCGCCCGCCGCCCCATCGGCGTGGCCGGCGTGGCCATGGATGTGACGGTCCGTCAGCGCGCCGAGCGCGAGGCCGCCCACACCCGCCGGGACCTGGCCCTGCTCAACGAGGCCGGCGCCCGCATCGGCAACAGCCTCGACCTGGAGGTCACCGCCCGCCAACTGCTCCACGTCGCCGTGCCGCACTTCTGCGACCTGGCGGCCGTCGACCTCTACGAGGCCCTGCTCAGCGGTGACGACGACCCGATCAGCTCCGCCGAGAGCAGCGCCGAACTGTGCCGGGTCGCGGTCGCCAGCGCCGTCTCCGGGGTGCCGGAGAGCCTGGGCGGTGAGTTCGCGGTGGTGGCCGGCAAGGTGCACCGCTATCCGTTCGACTCCGCCGCCGCGCACGCCCTGCGCACCGGTCAGGCCCAGGTCGGCAGCACCGAGTCCCGGCACGCCGAGACCGGCGCCGATCCGGCAGCGGCGCCGTTGAGCATGGTGCGTTCCACCCTGATGGTGCCGGTGGTGGCCCGCGACACCGTGCTCGGCGTCGTGCACTTCTCCCGCGCGAAGGGCAGCGAACCCTTCGGCGAGCGCGACATCACCCTCGCCGCCGAACTCGTCGCCCGCGCCGCCGTCTGCATCGACAACGCCCGCCTCTACCGCCGCGAGCACGAACGCGCCCTGCTGCTCCAGCGCAGCCTGCTGCCGCCGGGCAACCCCGAGGCGGCCGGCCTGGACATCGCCTGCCGCTACCTGCCGGGCAGCAGCGCCGCCGAGGTGGGCGGGGACTGGTTCGACGTCATCGAACTGCCCGGCCACCGCACCGCGCTGGTGGTCGGCGACGTGATGGGCCGCGGCCTGCGCGCCGCGGTCGCCATGGGCGAACTGCGCAGCGCGGTACGCACCCTGGCCCTGCTCGACCTCGAACCCGCCGATCTGCTCAGCCAGTTGGACGAGATCGCCCGCGGCCTCGGTGATCCGGCGGCCGGCCGCCCGCGCCGCCCGAAGGACCGCAACACCGAGGACCTCGCCGAGATCTACCTCGCCACCTGCGTCTACGCCGTCTTCGACGCGGTCACCCGCAAGGTCACCATCGCCAACGCCGGGCACCTGCCGCCGGTCGTGGTGGCCCCCGGTGACCCGGCCATGATGCTGGACGTCCCGCACGGCATCCCGCTGGGCGTCGGCGGCGAACCGTTCGAGGAGGTGGAGGTCGAACTGCCGGACGGCGCGCTGCTGGCCCTCTACACCGACGGCCTGGTGGAATCCCGCGGCCACGCGCTCGACGAGGGCCTGGACGCGCTCCGCGACGCGCTCGACGGCGCCGCCCTGCCGCTGGAGGACGCCTGCGACCACGTGCTCGGCGCCCTCAACACCCACCACGGCGAGGACGACGTCGCCCTCCTGATGGCCCAGGTCCACGCCCTGCCCCTGGACGCGGTCGGCGACTGGACCCTCAGCCCCTGCTCCCGCTCGGTCTCCCAGGCCCGCGAGCACGCCCGCGGCCGCCTGGTCTCCTGGGGCCTGGAGGACCTGGTCGACACCACGGAACTCCTGGTCAGCGAACTGGTCACCAACGCCCTGCGGCACGGCCGGGGCGACATCCGTCTCCGCCTCCTCCTCGACCGCACCCTGGTCTGCGAGGTCTGGGACTCCGACCTCGTCCAGCCTCGCCGCCGCCGCGCCCGCGACACCGACGAGGGCGGCCGGGGCCTCCAGCTCGTCCAGCTCCTCAGCATCGCCTGGGGCAGCCGCCGCACCCCCTACGGCAAAACCGTCTGGTTCGAACTCGCCCTCCCCGACGGCACCACCCGCACCCCCGACCTCTCCGAAGCCTTCCTCAGCATGTTCTGAAACCCCACGCCCAGCCGACCCGAAGCCCCCGTAGGGGCGCGGGGAACCGCGCGCCCGGCCGGGGCGGACCCGCGCTCGCGAACGGCGGAGGACCTCCGGAGGGAAGCGCGCCCGTCACCCCCGCCACCCCCGGAGGGGATGGCCCGGGCCGCCCACGGCCCGCCATCCGGGTGCAACCCAGCGGAGCGTAGGCGTGGCGGGGGATGGCGTGATCGCGATCTCACTATACGTAGATGAGATAACCGACCCGCCGCTCGCCGACCGTCGACCTCGCCGTCATCCGGCCGGCTCGCCGGCCACCCGTCAGCGGAGGTCCCTCCCATGCACCGCACCCCCCGCGCCGGGCGGCGCCGCGCGGCCGCCGCCGGCGTGATCGCCGCCGCCACGCTCGTCGCCGGCTGTTCGTCGCCGTCCGACAACGACCGCCAGCCCGCCCCCGTCGACATCGGCGCCGCCGCCCGCGACCAGGTCCGCGACGGCGGCACCCTGCACTGGGCGGTCGACGCGATGCCCGCCACCCTCAACGCGTACCAGGAGGGCGCCGACCAGCAGACCCGCACGATCGCCGGGGCCACGCTGCCGGCGATGTTCACCGTCGACGGCCACGGCCGCCCGCAGCGCGACGCCGACTACCTCGACGGTGCCGACGTCGGCTCGGGCAAGACGCAGACCGTCACCTACCACCTCAACCCGAAGGCCGTCTGGACCACCGGCCGGCACCTGGGCCTGAGCGACTTCGTCGACCAGTGGAAGGCGCTCAGCGGCGAGAACACCGACTTCTACGGCGCGCACAACAGCGGCTACGACCGGATCGCCGCCGTGCGGCGCGGCAAGGACTCCCACGAGGTGGAGGTCACCTTCACCCGGCCCACCGCCGCCTGGCAGTCGCTGTTCAGCCCGCTCTACCCGCGCGAGGTCACCCGCGGCCCGCAGGCGTTCAACGAGGACAGCCGCGACGAACTGCCCGTCACCGCGGGCCCGTTCGCGATCAAGGACATCGACGACAAGGCCGGCACGGTCACCCTGGCGCGCAACCGCCGCTGGTGGGGCGACCGGGCCAAGCTGAGCCGCCTGGTGCTCACCGCGGTGCCCGCCCGCGAGCGGACCGCCGCGCTCGCCGCCCACCGGGTCGACCTGGCCGCCGTCGACACCTCCGCGCTCGGCGTCGTCGGCCGGATCAGGGACGTCGACGTGCGGCGGGCGCCCGGGCCGGAGTACACGCAGCTGACCCTCAACGGCGGCGGCACCGGCCCGCTGGCCGACCAGCGGGTGCGGCGGGCGGTGGCCCGGGCCATCGACCGGCAGGCCCTGGCCGCCTCCGTGCTGCGCCCGGCCGGGCTGCCGGTGCGCACGCTGGGCAACCACCTGGTGCTGGGGTCCCAGTTCGGTTACCGGGACGACAGCTCGGGCATGGGCCGCCCCTCCGCGGGCGCCGCGCGGAGCCTGCTGACCCAGGCCGGCTGGAAGCAGAACGCCTCCGCCAGCGCCTCACCCACCGTCGACAAGGCCGCCGCCCCCCAGTCCGGCCACGGCACCCCGGCCACCGCGGGCGCCGGCGCGTCCGCGTCCGCCTCCGCCGGGGCGTCCGCGGGCCAGCCGTCCGGCCGGACCGGCGACGCGGCGCTCAGCAGCGCCACCGTCGTGCAGCCCGCCGCGGTGCGGGTGAACGCGGCCGGCGCGCCGCTGACCCTGCGGTTCATGCTGCCCGCCGGGTCGCCCACGCTGGACGCGGTCGGCGGCCGCATCGCCCACATGCTGGCCGCGGTCGGCGTGCGCACCGAGATGGACCGGGTCAGCGACGAGAGTTTCTTCCGCGACCACGTCTCGACCGGCGACTTCGACCTGGCGCTGTTCTCCTGGCCCGGCAGCGCCTTCCCCGGCGACGCCCGGCCGGTCTACCTCAAGCCCGAGCCGGAGACCGACGGCTCGCTGGACGTGCGGCAGAACTACAGCCGGGTCGGCACCGACCAGATCGACCAGCTGCTCGACCAGGCGTCCCGCGAACTGAACGAGGGCAAGGCCCGTGACCTGGCCCGCCGGGCCGACGCCCGGATCTGGGCGGTGGCCGGCTCCCTGCCGCTCTACCAGCCCCCGCAGCTGGTCGCCGCCCGCTCCGGCGTGGCCAACGCCGGCGCCTTCGGTCTGCAGACCCCGCGCTACCAGGACCTCGGTTTCCGCCGCTGACCGCGTACGGCGCCTGACCTGCGCCGCCCGGCCCCCGTCGCACCCGCGGCGGGGGCCGTGGTACGTCCCGGGGCGCCCTTCACGCGTACGGCCCCGTACCATGGGGCAAAGTGCCGTGGCGTGATGTTGCCCGGCGGGCGCGCGTACCGGACGGTCGCGGCGCCGTCCACGAATCCGGGAGAAGCGCCGCAGTGCCCACGCGCCACGACATCCGCAACGTCGCCATCGTCGCCCACGTCGACCACGGTAAGACCACCCTGGTCGACGCCATGCTCAAGCAGGCCGGAGCCTTCGCCGCCCACCAGCATCTGGACGACCGGATGATGGACTCCAACGACCTGGAGCGCGAGAAGGGCATCACCATTCTCGCGAAGAACACCGCCGTCAAGTACCACCCCAAGGGTGGTGGCGACCCCGTCACCATCAACATCATCGACACCCCCGGCCACGCCGACTTCGGTGGCGAGGTGGAGCGCGGCCTGTCCATGGTCGACGCCGTCGTGCTGCTGGTCGACGCCTCCGAGGGCCCGCTGCCGCAGACCCGTTTCGTGCTGCGCAAGGCCCTCCAGTCCCGGCTGCCGGTCATCCTGTGCATCAACAAGACCGACCGCCCCGACTCGCGCATCGACGAGGTCGTCAACGAGACCTACGACCTCTTCCTCGATCTGGACGCCGACGAGGAGCAGATCGAGTTCCCGATCGTCTACGCCTGCGCCCGCGACGGCATCGCCTCGCTGACCAAGCCCGACAACGGCACGGTCCCCGGCGACAGCGACAGCCTGGAGCCGTTCTTCTCCACGATCCTGGCCAACGTCCCCGCCCCCTCCTACGACGAGGGCGCACCCCTCCAGGCGCACGTGACCAACCTGGACGCCGACAACTTCCTCGGCCGCATCGCGCTGCTGCGGGTCGAGCAGGGGCACCTGCGCAAGGGCCAGACGGTCGCGTGGCTCAAGCGGGACGGTTCGCAGACCAACGTCCGCATCACCGAGCTGATGATGACCGAGGCGCTCACCCGCAAGCCGGCCGAGGAGGCCGGCCCCGGTGACATCTGCGCGGTCGCCGGCATCTCCGACATCATGATCGGCGAGACCCTGGCCGACCCGGAGGACCCGATCGCGCTGCCGCTCATCACGGTGGACGAGCCGGCGATCTCCATGACCATCGGCACCAACACCTCCCCGCTGGTCGGCAAGGGCGGCAAGGGCCACAAGGTCACCGCCCGCCTGGTCAAGGACCGCCTCGACCGCGAACTCGTCGGCAACGTCAGCCTGCGCGTGCTGGCCACCGAGCGCCCCGACTGCTGGGAGGTGCAGGGCCGCGGTGAGCTGGCGCTGGCCATCCTGGTGGAGACCATGCGCCGGGAGGGCTTCGAGCTGACCGTCGGCAAGCCGCAGGTGGTCACCCGGGTCATCGACGGCAAGGTCCACGAGCCGACCGAGCGCATGACGATCGACAGCCCGGAGGAGTACCTCGGCGCGATCACCCAGCTGATGGCCACCCGCAAGGGCCGCATGGAGACCATGACGAACCACGGCTCCGGCTGGGTCCGCATGGAGTTCGTGGTGCCCTCCCGCGGCCTGATCGGCTTCCGCACCGACTTCCTCACCGACACCCGCGGCACGGGCATCGCGCACTCCATCCACGAGGGCCACGAGCCCTGGTTCGGCGAGCTGCGCACCCGCAACAACGGTTCCCTGGTCGCCGACCGCTCCGGACCGGTCACCGCGTTCGCGATGACCAACCTCCAGGAGCGCGGCGTGCTGTTCGTCGAGCCCACCACCGAGGTGTACGAGGGCATGATCGTCGGTGAGAACTCGCGCTCCGACGACATGGACGTGAACATCACCAAGGAGAAGAAGCTCACCAACATGCGGTCCTCCACCGCGGACGTCACCGAGTCCCTGGTGCCGCCGCGCAAGCTCTCCCTGGAGCAGTCCCTGGAGTTCTGCCGCGAGGACGAGTGCATCGAGGTCACCCCGGAGACGGTGCGCATCCGCAAGGTCGTCCTCGACCAGAAGGAACGCGGTCGCGCCACGGCACGCGCCAAGCGGTGACGGATCCCCCTCGGGTACGCCCTCTCCACGCCCGCTGTCAGCTTTCGCTGGCGGCGGGCGTGGTCTTTTGTTCGCCGGGGCGTTCGGGACGGTGCGGGTGGGGGTTGGGGCGCTGGGGTCTCGGCCAGCCTTCCGGCGGTGGGGGGGCCGGTCACGCGGTTCCCCGCGCCCCTTCGGGGGTGGTTGATGGGCTGATCGGGGGGTGGGGCGGTGGTGTCCGGGGGGTTCGGGGGCGTGGGGGTGTTAGGCAGGGGCGGAAGTAGGACAATCCGTCCGGGAGGCAGTGATGGGCCGAGCCGTTCGTGTGGGTGCGGCGGTGGTCGGAGCGGTACTGGCCGTGAGCGGGTGCGGGGCCGGGCCCGACGGGTCGGGAGGGGCCGGCGGGGTGGTGCGGGCGTCGTGGGGGGACCCGCAGAACCCGCTGGAGCCGGCGAACACCAACGAGGTGCAGGGCGGCAAGGTCCTGGACATGATCTTCCGCGGCCTGAAGAAGTACGACCCGCACACCGGTGCCGCGCGCGACTGGATCGCCTCCTCGATCACCACGCCCGACCAGCGCACGTTCACCGTGCACCTGAAGAAGGGCTGGAAGTTCTCCAACGGGGAGCCGGTCACCGCCCACTCGTTCACCGACGCCTGGAACTACGGCGCGCTGGTGACGAACAAGCAGGTCAACTCCAGCTTCTTCAGCTACATCGACGGCTACGACTCGGTGCACCCCGCCTCGGGCCGGCCCACCGCGCGCACGCTGTCGGGGCTGTCGGTGCAGGACGACGACACGTTCACCGTGCGGCTCGCCCAGAAGTTCTCCACCTGGCCCGACACCCTCGGCTACTCGGCGTACTACCCGCTGCCCCGGGCGTTCTTCACCCACCACGCCGCCTGGCTGAAGAAGCCCATCGGCAACGGCCCCTACCGGATCGACACCTACGCCAAGGGCTCGGTGATGCGGCTGCGCACCTGGAAGGGGTACCAGGCCCCCGACCGGGCGCGGAACGGCGGCGTCGACCTGGAGGTGTACACCAGCAGCGACACCGCCTACACCGACCTGCAGGCCGGCAACCTCGACGTCGTCGACGACGTGCCCGCCGACCAGCTGAAGAACGTGCACGCCGACCTCGGTGACCGGTACATCAACCAGCCCGCCGGCATCAACCAGAGCATCGCGTTCCCCCTGTACGACAAACGGTGGAACGGCCCGAAGAGCGCCGGGCTGCGGCAGGGGCTGTCGATGGCGATCGACCGGGAGGCCATCACCCGCCGGATCTTCCGCGGCACCCGCACCCCCGCCACCGACTGGACCTCCCCGGTGCTCGGCCCGGGCGGCGGCTTCAGCGCCGGACTGTGCGGCGCCCCCTGCCAGTACGACCCGGTCGCCGCCCGCAAGGCCGTCAAGGCGGCCGGCGGACTGCCCGGCGGACACATGCAGATCGCGTACAACGCCGACAGCGGCAGCCACAAGGAGTGGATCGACGCGATCTGCAACAGCATCAACAACTCCCTGCACGACGACCGTGCCTGCGTCGGCGCCCCGGTCGGCACGTTCGCCGACTTCCGCACGCAGATCGCCTCCCGCAAGGAGCACCAGCCGTTCCGGGCCGGCTGGCAGATGGACTACCCGCTCATCCAGGACTACCTCCAGCCGCTGTACTACTCCGGCGCCTCCTCCGACGACTCCGGCTTCAGTAACCCCGCCTTCGACCGGCTGGTCAACCGGGCCAACGCCGAGTCACGGACCACCGCCGCGGTCAGCGACTTCCAGGCCGCGGAGAAGGTCCTCTCCCAGCAGATGCCGGCGATCCCGCTGTGGTACCAGAACGGCAACGCCGGCTACAGCAGCCTCGTCTCCCACGTCTCACTCAACCAGTTCAGCGTGCCCGTCTACGACGAGATCACCGTCAACTAGACCATCCCGGCAACCGAATCGGGGACCCCATGGGCCGCTACGTGATCCGCCGTCTGCTCCAGATGCTGCCGGTCTTCATCGGCAGCACCTTCCTGATCTTCGTCATGGTCTACGCGCTCGGCGACCCGGTCGCCGCCCTCTTCGGCGAACGGGCCCCCGACCCGGCCACCGCCGCACAGATCCGCCGCGACCTCTACCTCGACCACCCGCTGTGGCAGCAGTACGCCCACTACATGGCGGCGATCTTCCGCGGCGACTTCGGCACCGCCTTCGACGGGCAGCCGGTGCTGACCCTGATGGCCTCGGCCTGGCCGCTGACGCTGCGCCTGACCCTGGTGGCCGTGGTCGTCGAGGCGGTCGCCGGCATCGCGCTGGGACTGGCCGGCGGGCTGCGGCGCGGCGGGCCCGTCGACTCCTCGGTGCTGGTGCTCACCCTCGTCGTGGTCTCGGTGCCCACGTTCGTCAGCGGCTACGTGCTCCAGTACCTGTTCGGCGTGCGGTGGGGCGTGGTGCGCCCGTCGGTCTCGCCCGGGGCGCCGCTGGACCAGCTGATCCTGCCCGGCGTCGTGCTCGCCCTGGTCTCGCTCGCCTACGTCACACGGCTGACCCGCACGACCGTCTCGGAGAACCACCGCGCCGACTACGTGCGCACGGCCACCGCCAAGGGACTGCGCCGGCGCACCGTCGTCGGACGGCACCTGCTGCGCAACTCCCTCATCCCGGTGGTCACCTTCATCGGCACCGACGTCGGAGCCCTGATGGGCGGCGCCATCGTCACCGAACGCATCTTCAACATCCACGGCGTCGGCTATCAGCTCTACCAGGGCATCGTCCGGCAGAACTCGCCGACCGTCGTCGGGTTCGTCACCGTGCTCGTCATCGTCTTCCTGCTGGCCAACCTGCTCGTCGACCTGCTGTACGCCGTCCTGGACCCGAGGATCCGGTATGCCTGAGCCGTTCGCCCCGCCCCCCGCCGAACCGGCAGGACCCGCCGGACCGGCCGGCTCCGGCGGCACCATGGACCTGGCGGCCGCCGGGGCCGAGAGCCTGGAGTCCGCCCCCGCGGGCGGCCCTGAACCCGGGCGGCGGGCCCGCAGCCTGGGCTCCGACGCCTGGCACGACCTGCGCCGCAACCCGGTCTTCGTCGGCTCCGCCCTCGTCATCCTCTTCCTGGTCTTCATCTCGGTCTGGCCCGGCGCCATCGCCTCCGGCAACCCGCTCTCCTGCGACATCAACCGCTCACAGGACGGCCCCTCGGCCGGCCACCCCTTCGGCTTCGACACCCAGGGCTGCGACGTCTACACCCGCACCGTCTACGGCGCCCGCGCCTCCATCACCGTCGGGGTGTGCGCCACCGCCGGCGCAGCCCTGCTCGGCGGACTGCTCGGCGCGCTCGCCGGGTTCTTCGGCGGCTGGTGGGACGCGCTGCTCTCGCGGATCAGCGACGTCTTCTTCGGCATCCCCATCGTGCTCGGCGGCCTGGTCTTCCTCTCGGTCGTCACCGGCACCACGGTCTGGCCGGTGATCGGCTTCATCGTGCTGCTCGGCTGGCCGCAGATCGCCCGCATCGCCCGCGGTTCGGTGCTGACCGCCAAGCAGAACGACTACGTGCTCGCCGCCCGCGCCCTGGGCGCCTCCCCGGCACGGGTGCTGCTGCGGCACATCCTGCCGAACGCGGTGGCCCCGGTCATCGTCGTCGCCACGATCGCGCTGGGCACCTACATCTCGCTGGAGGCCACGCTGTCGTTCCTCGGCGTCGGCCTGCGCCCGCCCGCCGTCTCCTGGGGCATCGACATCTCGACCGCCTCCACCCAGATCCGCGACGCCCCGCACATGCTGCTGTGGCCGGCCGGGGCGCTGAGCATCACCGTGCTGGCGTTCATCATGCTGGGCGACGCGGTCCGCGACGCCCTCGACCCGAAACTGCGCTGAGGAGCCGCCGCCGATGACCGCGCCCCTGCTCGACGTCGAGGACCTGCGGGTCGAGTTCCGCACCCGGGACGGCGTCATCCGCGCCGTCGACGGGGTCGGCTACCGCGTGGAGGCCGGCCGCACGCTGGCCGTCCTCGGCGAGTCCGGCTCCGGCAAGTCGGTGACCGCCCAGGCCGTCATGGGCATCCTCGACAGCCCGCCCGGCCGCATCACCTCCGGACGGATCGCCTTCCAGGGCCGTGACCTGCTGACCATGCCGGAACGCGAACGCCGGGCGGTGCGCGGCGCGGGCATGGCGATGATCTTCCAGGACGCGCTGTCCGCCCTCAACCCGGTGCTCAGCGTCGGATACCAGCTCGGCGAGATGTTCACCACGCACCGCGGCACCTCCCGCAAGGAGGCCCGCGCCCGGGCGGTCGAGCTGATGGACCGGGTGCGGATCCCGGCCGCCCGGCAGCGAGCCGGCGACTACCCGCACCAGTTCTCCGGCGGCATGCGCCAGCGCATCATGATCGCCATGGCCATCGCGCTGGAGCCCGACCTGGTCATCGCCGACGAGCCGACCACCGCCCTCGACGTCACCGTGCAGGCCCAGGTGATGGACCTGCTCGGCGAACTGCGCCGTGAGATGGGCATGGGCCTCGTCCTGATCACCCACGACCTGGGCGTGGTCGCTGAGGTCGCCGACGACATCGCGGTGATGTACGCGGGCCGCATCGTGGAGACCGCCCCCGTCGGCGCCCTGTACGCGGCCCCCGCGCACCCCTACACCCGTGGCCTGCTCGACTCGGTGCCCCGGCTGGACCGCAAGGGCAGGCAGCTGTACGCCATCAGCGGCCTGCCGCCGTCCCCCGCCCGGCTGCCGGAGGGCTGCGCGTTCCACCCGCGCTGCCCGATGGCCCGCGCCCGCTGCCGTGCCGAGACGCCCGTCCTGGTGCCGGCCGGCGCCGAACGCACCAGCGCCTGCCACTTCTGGCCCGAACTGGCCACCGCCGGCGGGCCGTCCGCCCCGGTGAGAGGAGCCCGCCCGTGACCACCGCCCCCGCCACCGCCCCCGGCGGGCCCGGCACCCCGCAGCGGCAGCCCGTCCTGGAGGTCCGCGGCCTGGTCAAGCACTACCCGCTGACCCAGGGGATCCTGTTCAAGCGGCAGATCGGCGCGGTCCGCGCGGTCGACGGGGTGGACCTGGAGGTACACGCGGGCGAGACCCTGGGCATCGTCGGGGAGTCCGGCTGCGGCAAGTCCACCGCCGCCCGGCTGCTGATGTGCCTGGAACGCCCCACGGCCGGCTCGGTCCTCTACCGCGGCGAGGACATCACCCGGCTGTCCGGCCGGGCCCTGAAGGCGGTGCGGCGCAACATCCAGATGGTCTTCCAGGACCCCTACACCTCCCTCAACCCCCGCATGACGGTGGGCGACATCGTCGGCGAACCCTTCGACATCCACCCGGAGGCCGCGCCGCGCGGCGACCGGGCCCGGCGGGTGCGGGAGCTGCTGGACCTGGTGGGGCTCAGCCCCGAGTACGTCAACCGCTACCCCCACCAGTTCTCCGGCGGCCAGCGTCAGCGCATCGGCATCGCCCGGGGGCTCGCCCTCAAGCCCGAGGTCGTCATCTGCGACGAGCCGGTCTCCGCGCTGGACGTCTCCGTGCAGGCGCAGGTGGTCAACCTGATGGAGCGCCTCCAGGACGAACTCGGCCTCGCCTACGTCTTCATCGCGCACGACCTGTCCGTGGTGCGGCACATCTGCGACCGGGTCGCGGTGATGTACCTCGGGCGCGTCGTGGAGACCGGAGACGACGTCCAGATCTACGAGCACGCCACCCACCCCTACACCCGGGCGCTGCTGTCCGCGGTGCCGGTTCCCGACCCGTCGGCCCGGGAGCGCGGCGGGCGGATCGTGCTGGCCGGCGACGTGCCCTCGCCGGCCGCGATCCCCTCGGGCTGCCGCTTCCGCACGCGCTGCTTCCGGGCCGCCGGCCCCTGCGCGCTCACCGATCCGCCGCTGACCGTCCCCGAGCCGCTGCGCGCGGCGGGCGGACCGGCGGCGCACCCCAGCGCGTGCCTGCTGGCCGGCCGGTAGCGGCGCGGGCGGCGGACCGCCCGGGGGAAGCGGAGTACCCTCCGGATGGGCGGCGCGGAAGCGCCCGGCCCCTGTGGCGCACGAGACGCGGAGGCAGAACGTGAAGCTGGGCCTGCACTACTGGAACTTCTCCACGCCGTCCGACCCGGCGCGGATCCTGCCCACCCTGGTGGAGACCGCCCGGGTGGCGGACGAGGGCGGGATCAGCGCGCTGACGGTCATGGACCACTACTTCCAGATGGAGAGCGAAGGCGAACGCACCGCCGACGAGCCCATGCTGGAGTGCTACACCGTCCTCGGCCACCTCGCCGCCGTCACCCGGAACGTCAGCCTCGGCGCGCTGGTCACCGGGGTGACGTACCGGCACCCCGGGCTGCTGGCGAAGATCGTCACCACCCTCGACGTGCTCTCGGCCGGCCGGGCGGTCCTCGGCATCGGCGCGTCCTGGTACGAACGGGAGCAGCGCGGACTGGGCGTGCCGGTGGTGCCGATGGCCGAACGCTTCGAGCGCCTGGAGGAGACGCTGCGCGTCTGCCTCCAGATGTGGAGCGGGGACGACGGCCCGTTCGAGGGGCGGCACTATCAGCTGGCCGAGACGATCTGCGTACCGGCGCCGGTGAGCCGGCCCCGCCCGCCCATCATGATCGGCGGCAGCGGCGAGAAGAAGACCCTGCGGCTGGTCGCCCGGTACGCCGACGCCTGCAACCTGTTCGCCGGCGCCGGGCCCGAGGAGGTCGCCCGCAAGCTCGGCGTCCTGCGCGCCCACTGCGAGGCGGAGGGCCGCGACTACGACGCCATCACCAAGACCGCCGTCTTCATGGGCCCCCTCGACGACCCCGACGCCTTCCTGCGCGGCGCGCAGGCCCTGGCGGGACTGGGGATCACCACGCTCCAGCTGAGCCCCGTCGGCGACCCGCTGGCGTTCACGACGGGCGTCGTGGAGAACCTGGTCGGCCGCGCGGCGCAGATCGGCTGACGGGCCCCTCGGGGGAGCTACGGGCCGGAGCGGCCGTTGTCCGCGCCCCACCTCAAGAACGTGCTGCCGTCGCCCGGCAGGCAGGCCTGGTGCTCGCACAGCACGTCGCTCACCCGGCACGCCCGCTCCTGGGCGGCGCGCTCTTCGCGGATGCCCCGGCGGCGCCCCGCGTCAGGGAACTGTTGGTCAGCCCTCCGGTGCGGGCTCCCCGGCACCCTCCAGCGCGGCCAGCGCCGGGTCCAGGACCACGGCCTCGTGGCGGCCGGTGACCGTGGGTGCCTCGGGGAAGTGGCAGGCGGTGAGGTGGCCGGGGGCGTCACCGTCCAGGCGTACCAGCGGGGGTTCGTCGGTGGCGCAGGTGTCCTGGGCCTTCCAGCAGCGGGTGCGGAAGCGGCAGCCGGAGGGCGGGTTGAGGGGGGAGGGGACGTCACCGGCCAGTCGGATGCGTTCGCGGCCGTCGTCGTCCGGGTCGGCCTCGGGGACCGCGGAGAGCAGGGCGTGGGTGTAGGGATGGCGGGGGTGCTCGTAGATGGACTCGCGGTCGCCGACCTCGATGATCCGCCCCAGGTACATCACCGCGACGCGCTGCGAGAAGTGCCGCACCACCGCCAGGTCGTGCGCGATGAACAGGAACGCGATACCCAGCTCCCCCCGCAGCCGCTGGAGCAGGTTGATCACCTGCGCCTGGATGGAGACGTCCAGCGCGGAGACCGGCTCGTCCGCCACGATCAGCTTCGGCTCCAGCGCGAGTGCCCGCGCCACGCCCACCCGCTGCCGCTGTCCGCCGGAGAACTCGTGCGGGAAGCGGTTGTAGTGCTCGGGGTTGAGGCCGACGGTCTCCAGCAGCTCCCGGGTCCGCTTCTCCCGGCCGGCCGGGGTGAGCAGGCCGTTGATCTCCATCGGGCCGGAGACGATCTCGCCCACCGTGCGGCGCGGGTTCAGCGACGCGTACGGGTCCTGGAAGATCATCTGTATCTCGGTGCGCACCGGCGCCAGCTCCCGGCGGCTCGCGTGCGTGATGTCCTCGCCCCGGTACGTCAGCCGCCCGCCGGTCGGCTCCAGCAGCCGGGTCACCAGGCGGCCGGTGGTGGACTTGCCGCAGCCGGACTCGCCGACCAGGCCGAGCGTCTCGCCGGCGTGCACGGTGAAGTCCACGCCGTCGACCGCCCGCACGGCGCCGACGGTGCGTTTGAAGAGGAAGCCGTCCGTCACCGGGAAGTGCTTGGTCAGCCCGGTGGCCTCCAGCAGCGGTTCACCCGGGGCGGTCGGCCCGGTCGGGACGGTGGTGCTCATCGGCTCTCCTCGGCTTCCGCGCCGGCGTCGGGGGTGCCGGGGGCGTCCCCGGCGGCGGGCTCGGCGGGCGCCGGCACGACGCGGCCCAGCGCCGGCGCCACCCGGGCGGCGAACAGCTCCCGGCGGCGCGGGCCCTCCAGGTGGCAGGCGGTGCCGCGGTGGCCGTCGAACAGCAGCGCCGGGCGGTCCTGCTCGCACGCGGTGCCGCCGACCTCGTCGCGGAAGCCGCAGCGCGGGTGGAACGCGCAGCCGGACGGTGGGTCGAGCAGGCTCGGCGGGGTGCCCGGGATCGGCAGCAGCGGCGCGTCGACCGGGGCCTTCAGTCGCGGCACCGAACTCAGCAGGCCCCAGGCGTAGGGGTGTTCGGGAGACTTGAGGATGTCGCGGACGGTGCCGGTCTCCACGCAGCGGCCGGCGTACATCACCAGCACGTCGTCGCACACGTCGGCCACCACGCCCAGGTCGTGGGTGATGAAGACGATGGAGGTGCCGGTCTGCTGCTGGAGGTCCTTGAGCAGGTCGAGGATCTGCGCCTGCACGGTGACGTCCAGCGCGGTGGTCGGCTCGTCGGCGATCAGCAGTTCCGGGTCGCACACCAGGGCCAGCGCGATCATGGCGCGCTGCCGCATGCCGCCGGAGAACTGGTGCGGGTAGTCGTCCACCCGGCGCTGCGGCTGCGGGATGCCGACCCGCCCCAGCATCTCGATCGCCCGCTCGCGCGCGTCCCGCCGGGAGGCCCCGGTGTGCTTGGCGAACGGCTCGGCGATCTGCCGGCCCACCGTGTAGTACGGGGACAGCGCGGTCAGCGAGTCCTGGAAGATCATCGACATCTTCCGCCCGCGCAGCTTCTCCAGGGTGCGGCGCGGCGCCCCCAGCAGTTCCTGGCCGTCCAGCGCGATGCTGCCGGAGACGGTGGTGGTGCGCGGGTCGTGCAGGCCCAGGACCGCCAGGTTGGTGACCGACTTGCCGGAGCCGGACTCGCCGACGATGCCGAGGGTGCGGCCGCGCTCCAGGCCGAAGCTCAGCCCGTCGACCGCCTTCACCTCGCCGTCCTCGGTGGCGAACCGCACCCGCAGGTCGCGCACGGACAGGAACGGGTCGCCGCCGGACCGCGGCGCGGGCGGCTGCGGCCGGTGCTCCGGCGGGGTCTGCGGGCTCACGGGCGGGTACTCCTCGGGTGCGCGGCCGGCGTGCGGCGGGCCCCCGGCGCGGTGGCGCGGGCGGCCTTGGGGTGCGGGGGACGGGCGGCGGTCACAGCCGGATCCGCGGGTCGATCAGGGCGTAGGCGGCGTCGATGACGATGTTGAACAGCACGATGGCGGTGGCGCCGAACAGCATCACGCCCATCTCCATCGGCAGGTCGGTGCCCAGCACCGCGCTGACCGCGAGCTGTCCCAGGCCGTGCAGGCCGAAGGTCGACTCGGTGATGACGGTGCCGCCCAGGATGGAGCCCAGGTCGATGCCGAAGATGGTGATGATCGGGCCCATCGCGCCGCGCAGCGCGTAGCGGAAGAAGACGTAGCCGGCCGACATGCCCTTGGCCCGCGCGGTGCGCACGTGTTCCTCGGAGAGCTGCTCGATCATCAGCGAACGCGTCTGGCGGCTGTAGTTGGACCAGAAGATCACCGACATCACCAGGCACGGCAGCACGATGCCGCCGATCGAGCCGAGCGGGTCGGCGCTCCAGTCCGGGTCGTGTCCGGCGTCCAGCCAGCCGAGGCGGTCGGCGAACAGGAAGATGGCCAGCGGGCCGATGAAGTAGATCTGCACCGACTGCCCCATCAGGGAGACCGCCGAGGCCACCCGGTCGGCGAGCCGGCCCTGCCGCCAGGCGGAGACCAGGCCGAGGCCCACGCCGACGGTCAGGAACAGCGAGGCGCCGCCGACGCCCAGCGACAGCGTCGTGGGGAAGCGGTCCATCAGGGTGCCCCAGATGGGCCGGTCGTCGGTGAACGACAGGCCCAGGCAGGGGGCCGGGCAGTTGCCGAGCGGCAGGTGCCGTCCGGTGAAGATGCCGGAGAGGTAGGTCCACCACTGGTCCCACACCGGTTTGTCCAGGCCGAGGTTGCGGTGGATCAGCGCGATGTTCTGCGGGGTGCAGGACTTGCCGCAGGACAGCTCGGCCGGGTCGGCGGGCAGCGCGAAGAACAGCAGGTAGGTGACCGCGCTGATCAGCACGAGGATCACCACGGCGGCGAGCGCCCGGCGGACGAGGAAACGGAGCATGGGTTGGGTGTCCCCCTGGGTGACGACAGCGGTCACCGGGCCGGGTCCGGCCGTCCCGCGGCGGGCGGCCGGACCCGGCGGCCGGTCACTTCACGTAGACCGAGCCGGGGTTGATGGTGCCGATCGGGGTGTTGTAGGTGACGCCGCCCAGGCCGTTGCCGTACACGTTGTAGTACTTGTCGTACAGGTAGGGCACGACGGGCGTGTCGTGCTGGACGATGTAGGTGCCCAGCTTCTGCCACTGCGCCGACTGCTGCTTCAGGTCGGTGATCGCGCTGATCCGGTCGATCTCGCTGTTGACGTGGCTGTCGTTCAGGTGCGAGTAGTCCTTGCTGCCGTCCGCCAGCTCCCGGCCGTCCATGGTCGGCGGGATGATGGTCGACGCCGACGGCCAGTCCGCGCCCCAGCTGCTGGCGTAGATGTCGTAGGGGTTGTCCACCTTCGCGATCTGCGAGTACCAGGAGGTGGCGTCGACGGCCTTCAGCTGGAGGTTGATGCCGGCCTTGCCGAGCGCGCTCTGCAGCGTGCGGGCCACCGTCTGCCAGCGGTCCTGGTTGCGGTAGGCGTAGGTGAGCGTCAGGTGCTTGACGCCCGCCTGGGCCAGCAACTGCTTGGCCTTCGCCGGGTCACCCTGGGGGGTGGCCTCCTTGCCGAACGGGTCGCTCTTGGCGTAGCCGGCGTTCGTCGGGCCGATCAGGCTGGTGCCCAGGTCGCCCTGCGGGCCGCCGCCGAGGGCCGCCCGCACCTGCTTGACCGGCATCGCGTAGGCGATCGCCTGCCGCACCCGCACGTCCTTGATCCGCGAGGTGTTGAGGTTGAAGACCTCGACGTACGGCTGGTACTGGCTGACCAGGCGGGACTTGTACTGCGACGCGTCGGTGGCGATCACCGCGGTCTGCGAGGGGTCGGCCGGGGTCACCAGCGACAGGGCGTCCTTGTCCTGGCCGGACTGCGCCATCAGCCGCTGCGTCAGGTTCAGCTGCGAGATCGACAGCTGGAAGTCCCACTTGTCCGGGTACGCCTGCCGGATCGGGTCCGAGGCGGGGTCCCAGTGGGTGTTGCGGACCAGCACCATCTCCTTGCCCGGGTCGTAACTGCCGATCTTGTACGGACCGTCGGAGAACGGGGCGGTGTCGTAACCGGTCTTGGTGTCCTTCGCCTTCAGCACCGGACCGGCGTCCGGCAGCGCCATCGCGTACGGCGCGTCGGTGCGCGGCTGCTGGAAGTGGAAGACCACCGTGGAGGAGTCCGGCGTGCCGATCACCGAGTCCGGCAGCGACTTGCCGCCGTAGGGGCCCTGGTACGCCTTGCGGAAGTCGTTGCCCGACAGCCAGCTCTGCACGTAGGTCGGGCCCTCGGTCTCGAAGTTCGCGTAGAGCCGCTCGAAGCCGTACTTGACCTGGTCGCTGGTGATCGGCGTGCCGTCCTGCCACTTCAGGCCGGGCTTGAGGTGGAAGGTCCAGGTCCGGTCGCCGTCCGACGGCTCACCGGTGTCGGTGGCCAGGTCGCCGACCAGCGTGGTCTTCCCCGTCTTCGGGTCGATCCGGTAGCCGGTCAGCGTGCGGGCGAACATCTGGCTGATGATCATCGTGGCCTGGGTGTACGCCTGCGCCGGATCCAGGTGGTTGATGCCGTCCTGCTCCAGGTCGTAGACCGTGCCGCCCTTCCTGGCGCCGGTCACCGGGGTCGCCGGCCCCTTGGAATCGGCGGCGCTGCCGACCGTGATGGTGTCCGCCGTCGCCTTGGCGCCGGAGTCGCTCCCCTTGTCGGGGTGACCGGCGCTGCACGCGGACAGGGCCAGCGCCCCGACCGCCACGACCGCCGCGTACCTGGTGTTTCGCAATCTCATGATTCCTGCCTGTCGCCGGAGGGAAGTGGCCCTCGGTCCACCGCGGTTCACCGCACGGTCCGGGGGTCGAGCGCGTCCCGGACCGAGTCCCCGAGCAGGTTGAACGCGACCACGAAGACGACCATCGCGATGCCGGGGAAGAACATGTAGGTGATGTCGGAACGGAAGTACTTCGCCGCGTCCTGGAACATCAGCCCCCAGTCGGGGGTGGGCGTCTGCATCCCGACGCCGAGGAACGAAAGACCGGCCTCCGCCGTCACGTTGACCGGCAGCAGCAGCGTGGCCTGCACCAGCACCGTGGACCAGATGTTCGGCAGCAGCTCCTGCCGCAGGATCCGCACCGAGGACGCGCCGGCCAGCCGGGCCGCCTCGACGTACTCGCGCCCCCGCAGGCTCAGCACCTGCGCCCGCACCAGCCGGCCCAGCGCCATCCAGCCGAGCGCGAACTGCACCAGCACCAGCGCGGTGAACCGGATCCACGTCGGCTCCGCCCCGCCGGGCCGCACGAACAGCGCCAGCACGACGGGGGTGAAGGCGATGAAGAACAACTGCTGCGGGAAGGCCATCATCAGGTCCGACAGCCGGCCCACCACGTAGTCCGTCGTGCCGCCCAGGTAGCCCTGCACCAGCCCCACGACCACGCCCAGCACCACCGACAGCACGGTCACGCACAGGGCGATCCCCAGCGACGTGCGGATGCCGTACACCAGCAGCGCCATCACGTCCCGGCCCAGGTGCGGTTCCACGCCGAACCAGTGGGAGCCGTCGATGCCGCCGTTGGGCTTGATCGGCATGCCCAGGGAGTCGAGCAGGTTGTCGTCCTGGCCGTAGAGCGTGTAGGCGTCCTCGCCGTACAGCCGCACGATCAGCGGGGCGAACGCGGCGATCAGCAGGTAGAGCAGCACCACGACGGCGCACACCACGCCGACCTTGTCGCGCCGGAACCGGGCCCAGGCCAGCTGCCGGGGCGAGCGGCCGGCCACCTTGGGCCGCGCCGCGCCGGGGTCGCCCGCCGCGCCGCCGGACGGTGGCCCGGGGCGGCCGGCCGCCTGGGTGGGAACGCTCATCCGCTTCGGCCCTCCGCAAGCCACTGGGGAGCGGCACCGTTCAAAAGTGCCGCAGACTCAGCGGACTTTGGCAATTTATGCCATGCCCAGTCAAGAGGACTAGACCGGTAACCCGGCAGGTCACGGCATTCTTGAGCGAACAGTGCGCAGATCGCTGCACGGGCGTGCTTGACAGTCGACCGCGGGGTCGGTCAATTCCGGACCTAAGCGGTCCAACCGCCGTTCCCCCGCGGAGGGCCGGGGAAGGCCGGCGTGAGCCCTGTGGTGTGGGGGTGGGCTCCCTGCGGGGCGCGTTCCCTGCGGGGCTGGGGGTTCGTGGCCGGGTGCGGGGTCGTCGGGGTCCTCGGCGGTTCCCCGCGCCCCTCGCGGGGCACGTCCTTACGCGGCGCACCGCATGCCGCGGGCCCGCGGACGGGAGGTCCGCGGGCCCGGGTGGGGTGGGGTGGGGCGTCAGTCCTCGGGGTCGGGGGTGGCTTCGAGGGCGGCCAGGGCGGGGTCGAGGACGATGTCCGTGCCGCGGGAGGCGGTGCTGGGGTCCTCGGGGAAGTGGCAGGCGGTGAGGTGGCCCTCGCCGTTGCCCTCCAGGCGCACCAGCGGCGGTTCCTCCGTCGCGCACTTGTCCTGCGCCTTCCAGCAGCGGGTGCGGAAGCGGCAGCCGGACGGCGGGTTGATCGGCGAGGGCACGTCACCGGCCAGGCGGATGCGCTCGCGGTTCTCCGCCCCCGGCATGACCTCCGGCACGGAGGACAGCAGCGCGTGGGTGTACGGGTGACGCGGACGCATGTAGATCGCCTCGCGGTTGCCGACCTCCACGATCTTGCCGAGGTACATGACCGCGACGCGCTCGGAGAAGTGCCGGACCACCGCCAGGTCGTGCGCGATGAACAGGAAGGCGATGCCCATCTCGCGCTGGAGGTCCTGGAGCAGGTTGACCACCTGCGCCTGGATGGAGACGTCCAGCGCCGAGACCGGCTCGTCCGCCACGATCAGCTTCGGCTTGAGGGCCAGCGCCCGGGCCACGCCGATGCGCTGGCGCTGGCCGCCGGAGAACTCGTTCGGGTACCGGTTGTAGTGCTCCGGGTTGAGACCGACGATCTCCAGCAGTTCCTGCGCCCGCCTCTTGTGCCCCTGCGGCGGCTTGATGCCGTTGAGCAGCATCGGTGTCTCGATGATCGTGCCGACCGTGTGCCGCGGGTTCAGCGACGAGTACGGGTCCTGGAAGATCATCTGGAGGTTCTGCCGGGCCTCGCGCATCTTCGGCACCGGCTTGTGGGTGATGTCCTCGCCGTCGAAGACCACGGAACCCGCGGTCGGCTCCAGCAGACGGGTCGCCAGGCGGCCGGTCGTCGACTTGCCGCAGCCGGACTCGCCGACCAGGCCCAGCGACTCGCCGGCCCGCACCGAGAAGTCCAGCCCGTCGACCGCCCGCACCGCGCCGATCTGGCGCTGGAAGACGATGCCCTGCCGGATCGGGAAGTGCTTCTCCAGGCCGCGGACCTCCAGCAGGTTCTCCCCGGAGGACTCGGCGGCCGGCGCCGGCCGCTGCGCGGCGATCGACTTGGTGGTGCTCACGACATGCTCCTGTTCGTCCGCCCCGGTCACTTGGCGGCCTGCTTCGACTCGCCGCGGATCTCCGCCTTGCCCTCGGCGTCCAGGTGGCACGCCGCGATGTGCTTGTCGCTGCCCGGCACCTGCCGCAGTTCCGGCCGCTCGGTGACGCACCGGTCGGCCGGCACGAGGTCGCGGAACTGGCAGCGCGGGTTGAACGAGCAGCCGGTGGGGAGGTTGATCAGGCTGGGCGGGCTGCCCTTGATCGGGTTCAGCCGCTGGTCGACGTCACCGCTCAGGTGCGGCATGGACTGCATCAGGCCCCAGGTGTAGGGGTGCTCCTGGTGCTGGAGGACGTCCCCGACGGTGCCGTACTCCACGCGCCGGCCGCCGTACATCACCAGGATGTCGTCGGAGATCTCGGCCACCACGCCCAGGTCGTGGGTGATGACGATGACCGCCGAGCCGAACTCCTCCTGCAGGTCCCGGATCAGGTCCAGGATCTGCGCCTGCACGGTGACGTCCAGCGCGGTGGTCGGCTCGTCGGCGATCAGCAGTTCCGGGTCGCACACCAGCGACATGGCGATCATGGCGCGCTGGCGCATACCGCCGGAGAACTGGTGCGGGTAGTCGCGGTAGCGCCGCTCCGGCTGCGGGATGCCGACGCGCTTGAGCATCTCGACGGCCCGGTCCCTGGCCTCCTTCTTGGAGACCTTGTGGTGCACCAGGTACGCCTCGGAGATCTGGTTGCCCACCGAGTAGAAGGGGTGCAGCGCGGACAGCGGGTCCTGGAAGATCATGGAGACCTTGCTGCCGCGCAGCGAGCGCATCTGCGCCTCGGTCAGCCCGACCAGTTCCTGACCGTCCAGCCAGACCTCGCCGGAGACCCGGGCGCGGGAGTTCTTGTGCAGACCGAGCAGGGACAGCGACGTCACGGACTTGCCGGAGCCGGACTCACCGACGATGCCGAGCGTCTTGCCCTTCTCCAGCGTGAACGAGATGCCGTCCACGGACTTGACGAGGCCGTCCTCGGTCGGGAAGTGCACACGCAGATCCCGCACATCGAGAAATGAGGTCGGCGTGGTGCCGTCCGCGGACTGCGGCGAGATTTCGAGGGCCACTGCTACTTCCTTGGTCGACGGGGGGCCGGGCGCCCGGCCCGCGCCGGACGGGTTGCTTCGGGTGAGCTACGAGAGCCGGACACGGGGGTCGATGAGCCCGTAGACCAGGTCGACCACGACGTTGGCCAGCACGATGAACGTGGCGGCGAACAGCGTGGTTCCCAGGATGACCGGCTCGTCGGAGTTGGTCACCGAGTCCACCGCCAGCTTGCCGATGCCGTTGATGCCGAACACCGACTCGGTGATGACCGCGGAACCGCCGATGAGCGAGCCGAAGTCCATGCCGAAGATGGTGACGATCGGCGTGATCGCGGCCCGCAGGGAGTGCTTGAAGATCACGGTCCGCGACGAGAGGCCCTTGGCCCGCGCGGTGCGGATGTAGTCCTCGCCCATGACCTCCAGCATGGAGGACCGGGTCAGCCGGGTGTAGAGCGCCAGGTACAGCACGACGAGCGTGACCCACGGCAGGATCAGCCCGCTGAACCAGGCGCCGGGGTCGTCGGTGATCGAGGTGTAACTGGGTGACGGCAGAAGGTTGAACTTGTCGACGAAGATCCACATCAGGATCAGGCCGACGAAGTAACTCTGCAGAGACACGCCGAACAGCGCTGAGCCGACCGCGATCTTGTCGGCCAGCCTGCCCTTGCGGATGGCCGCCAGCACGCCGAGGCTGACACCGGTGATGAGGAAGATGACCGCGGATCCCAGCGCCAGCGACAGGTCGGCGGGGAAGTCGGTCAGCAGGGTGGTGAGCACCGGGGTGTCGGTCTGGAAGGACAGGCCCAGGCACGGGGCCGAGCAGTGCACAGACAGGCTCTGGTCACCGAAGGTGCGCCCGACGAACAGGCCCTTGAAGAAGGTCCAGTACTGCTGGACGATGCTCTGGTCCAGTCCCAGGGAGTGCTTGATCTCGGCCAGACGGCTGGGAGAGCAGGTCTTTCCGCAGGCCAGCAGGGCCGGGTCGGAGGGCAGCGCGAAGAAGATGAAGAAGGTGATCATGCTGATCACCACGAGGATGACGACCGCTGCCAGCAGGCGTCGGATCAGGTATCGGAACATTGCACTGGGACCCGGCAGCTGCCCGGTCCGCCTCCCTCTCGCTGTGGACCGGCGGAAATGGTCTGCGCTCGGAGTGACGTGGTGGGGAAGCGCCCCGCCGGCGGCCGTGCGGCTGCCGGCGGGGCACTACTTCCTGGGACGGGTCAGGACTTGATGAAGACGCGGGCCAGGTTCGGCTCGGCCAGGATCGTGTCGTTGATGACGCCGCCGACCTTGGAGCCGGACAGTTCGGTGAACTTCATGTACATCAGCGGAACGACGGACGCCTTGCCGACGATCTCCTTGTCCAGGGCGCCGTAGGCGGCGTTCCGGGCCGAGATGTCGGTCATCGAGGCGATGGTGTCCATCTTCTTGTTGATGTCGCTGTCGTTCAGGTACGAGATGTCCTGGTTCGACAGCGGCAGCTTCTTGATCTGACGGCCGTCGAAGAGGACCGGGAGCACGGTGGAGGCGTTCGGCCAGTCCGCGATCCAGTCCATCCACGCCATGTCGTACTGGTTCTTGGTGTTGTCCAGCGTGCTGAAGTAGTTCGCGGCGTCGATCGGCGAGACGTTGACCTTGATGCCGATCTTTCCCAGCGAGTTGGCGATCGCGTCACCCACGTGCTCCATGGTCGTGGTGTTCTCCACCGCGACGGACAGGGTGAGCTTGGGGTTGCCGGCCTTCGCCATCAGCGACTTGGCCTTGGCGATGTCGCCGGTCGGGGGCGCCGGGTACAGGTCGAACTTCTGGTAGCCGCCCATGCCCGGGTTCAGCATGGTGGTGGCGTAGTCGCCGTAAGCGGCGCCGCCGAAGGCACCGCGGATCGTCTGCTTGTCGAGCGCGTACTCGATCGCCTGACGGACGTTGATGTCCTTGATGCGGTTGACGTTCAGCGTCAGGTAGTTGATGCCCGGCGCGTTGATCTTGTAGTAGCGCGAGGCCACGGCCTTGTCGTCGGCGATGCCCGACAGGTCGGAACCGGCGATCGGCCACTGCTGGATGGCGGTCTTCGCGACACCGCTGTCCGACTTCAGCAGGTTGTCGATGGCCGCCTCGTCCATACCGAACTTGACGTCCATCTCGTTCACGTTCTGCTGGCGCAGCGGGTCGTTCGAGGCCGACCAGTGCGGGTTGCGAACGAGGACGAGTTCCTTGTTCTTGGTGTACGACTTGATCATGTACGGCCCGTCGGACCACACGTGGGTGTCGTACGTGGCGCCGGTGTCGTGCGCCTTGGGGACCGCGGACCAGCCGGGCATGGCGGTGGTCTCGTTGAAGTCCGCCACCGGCTGGTTCAGGTGGAAGACGATGGTCTGGGCGTCGGGGGTCCCGATCGAGTCGAGCGACTGGCCCTTGTAGGGGCCCTTGTACTTGTCGCCGCCGACCAGCCACTGGCTGGCGTAGGGCGGGCCGCCGTTGATGTCGCCCGAGAAGAAGCGCTCCACGCCGTACTTGACGTCCTGCGCGGTGACCGCGGTGCCGTCCTGGAACTTCACACCCGTGCGCAGGTGGAAGGTCCAGGTCTTGTCGCCGTCGCTCGGGGTACCGGTGTCGGTGGCGAGGTCGCCGACCAGCTTCGGCGTCGGGCCCGTCTCCTCCCATCCGGTCAGGGTGCGGACGATCTCCGTGTCCATGCTCGAACCCTCAGTGGTGTACGTCCGCTGGGGGTCGAGGTGGTCGTAGTCGGCCTTGTTCAGGATGGTCAGCGTGCCGCCCTTGGCGGCCTTCCCGCTGCTGCCCGAGGAACCGCCACAGGCGGTCGCCCCCAGAGCCAGCGCGAGCGCGGTCGCCGTGACGGCGGCCGTGCGCGTCCTGCGCATCATCAGGAGTGCTCCTTCATAGAGATGTCGACCGTGGAGAGAACCCGGTCGGGTAATCCACGCGGCCGGCGCTGTGGGGCGCGTCAGCTGCGGTTGGCGCGCGGGTCGAGTGCGTCCCGGACACCGTCACCGAGAAGGTTGAGGCCGAGGACGAGGATCAGCAGCAGGACACCGGGGATGAACAGGTAGGCCGGGTCCTGCAGGGCCACCTGGGCGGCGTCGCTCAGCAGCGAACCCCAGTCGGGGTTCGGGGGAACGACACCGACACCGAGGTAGGACAGTGCGGCCTCCGTCGTGATGTTCTGCGGAACCGCGAGGGCGAACGCGATGAGGATCGGCGCCCACAGGTTCGGCAGCAGCTGCTTGAAGAGGATGTGCCGCCAGCCGGCGCCCATGATCCGCGCGGCGTCGATGAACTCCCGCTCACGCAGCGACAGCGTCTGGCCGCGCACGATGCGCGCGGTGTAGGCCCAGGCGAACGCCGAGATGCACAGCACCAGGATGAGCAGGCGCAAGTTCTCGTTCGTGCCGCCGTGGATGTTGGTCTGCAGGGTGTTCTGCAGCACGGGGGTGAGCGCGATGATGAACAGCAGCTGGGGGAAGGCCAGCACCAGGTCCATGATCCGCGACAGCAGGTGGTCGACCCAGCCGCCGAAGTAGCCGGCCGCCAGGCCCACGATCACGCCGACCACGCTGGAGAGCACCGCGGAGGCGAAGCCGACCAGCAGTGAGGTGCGCAGACCGTAGACGATGCGGGCGTACAGGTCGTAGCCGGTGGACGGCTCCACGCCCAGCCAGTGGTTCCCGCTGATGCCGCCGAGGCCGCCCCGGGGGTAACCGCCGTTGTCCGGGTTGACCGCCGAGCCGTCCGGAGTGATCGGGCCCCAGCCGCCGAGGTGTGCGATGAACGGCGCCAGGATCGCCACGATGATGAACAGCGCGGTCACCACGAGGGAGATCATCGACACCCGGTCCCGCCGCAGGCGGTCCCAGGCTGCCTTGCCGGGTGAACGGCCGGTGATGGCCGGCGTGCCGGCCGACGGCTTGCCCTGTGTTGTCTCGGCCGCCGGGTCCGCCTGGGTTTCGCCTGCGGTGCCGGTCGGCTGGGGTTGCATGGTCATCGTGCGGAATCCCCGGATTCAGTTCAGAAGTTCTCGGCGCTGCGCGGTGATGGGGACTCTACGCAACCGCGTTTTGACGACTCAAGGGAGGGAAGCCGGATGAGACCAGAATGAGATCATGCGAGATCGGCGATTTATTCGCTTTCTACCTGTCTGTGTGACTTGCGACTTGTGACCCTGTCGTGACCGCGGTGAGGTCGTGTCCCCTTTGTCGTCTTTCATCCTGACAAAGGACTGCCACCCCGATCAGTGGTGTCCTCGCCGGAGCGACCGTCCCGTGGTGAGAAGTGTGGGACGGATGTGTCGGTGCGGTGTGAATTGAGCCCCGGCCGAAGGTCGCTGAATAGCTCTATGCGGAGTTGGGATGTAGCTCAGAGTTACTCTGAAAACCCTTCTCGCGCGGGCATTTATCGCACCCCCCGCAGCCCCTCCCGGGTGGCATCCCGCGGCCGTCGCGGGGGCCGTCCCCGGGCTAATTCGGCACGCCGGCCGCTCCTTCTCGGCGTGGCGTGGTTCACATCAACGCCGCTTTGAGGAAATCGACCTGGAGCAGCAGCAGGTTCTCCGCCACCACCTCCTGGGGTGTCATGTGGGTCACCCCGGTCAGCGGCAGCACCTGGTGCGGACGCCCGGCGGCCAGCAGGGCGGAGGAGAGCCGCAGGGTGTGCGCCACCGCCACGTTGTCGTCCGCCAGGCCGTGCACCAGCATCAGCGGACGCGCCGGACCCTCCACCGCGTTCAGCCGCCCGTCCTGCGTCACCAGCGAATTCGCCGCGTAGACCGCCCCGGCCACCCGCGGATCGCCCAGGTAGCGCTCCATGTAGGGGGCGTCGTAGAGCCGCAGGTCCGTCACCGGCGCCCCCGAGACCGCCGCGTGGAAGACGTCCGGCCGGCGCAGCACCGCCAGGGCCGCCAGCCAGCCGCCGAACGACCAGCCTCGGATCCCCACCCGCTCCAGGTCCAGCGGCCAGGAGCCGGCCAGCGCCCGCAGCGCCGCCACCTGGTCCTCCAGCACCACGCCGGCGAAGTCCCCGGCCACCGCCTTCTCCCACGCGGGACCGCCGCCCGGCGTGCCCCGCCCGTCCGCCACCACGACGGCGAAGCCCTGGTCGGCGAACCACTGCGAGATCAGGTGCTGGTCGTGCGCCGCCAGCACCCGCTGCCCCTGCGGACCGCCGTAGGGGTCCATCAGCACCGGCAGCCGCCCGTCGCCCTCCCGGTACCCCGACGGCAGGAACACCGCCGACGGGATTCCCCGCTCCCCGGCCCGCACCAGCGCCGGGCGCGCGGTCAGCACCGGGCGTTCGGCGAACGAGGCCACCACCCGGCCGCCGTCCGGGGCCTCGCCGTCACGCAGCACCACCGCCCGGACCCCCGGCCGGCCCGGCACCGCCGAGACCAGCACCGTGGTCCCGCCGCCGCGCACCGCGGTGTGCACGCCCGGCTCCCGCGACAGGCGGGCCACCGCACCGCCGCCCGCCCGGTACACGTGCACCTCGCCGGTCTCCGGCGCGGCCGCCCCCGGACCCGCCGACGCGGTCAGCAGCACCCCGTCCGCGCCCGCGTCCAGCACCTCGCGCGGATGCAGCGCCGCACCGGTCAGCGGTTCGCCGCCGGCCATCAGCACCCGCGCCCCGCCGGTGTCCGTCCACCGCAGCAGCCGCCCGTCCGGCAGCCGGGCCGGCAGCCCCCGGGCCGTCTCCAGCCACGCGGGGTCGGACTCCTCCAGCTCCACCGCGGTGCGGCCGGTCGCCGGGTCCACCGTCAGGAAACGCTGCGTGCGCTGGTCGCGGGAGAGCACCTGGAGCAACGGCCGCCCGGACGCCGGCCACAGCGCCCGCGCCAGATAGGGGAAGCCCTCCCGGTCCCACTCCACCTCCACCCGGGAGCCGTCCAGCCCCAGCACCGCCAGGGACACCAGGGCGTGCGGCGTGCCGGCCGCCGGGTACGCCACCTCGGCCGGCCGCCGCGCCGGGTTCGCCGGGTCCGCGATCCACCAGCGGGTCACCGGTGCCTCGTCCACCCGGGCCGCCAGCAGCCGGTCGCTCCCCGGCGACCACCAGAACCCCCGGGCGCGGTCCAGCTCCTCGGCCGCCGCGAACTCCGCCAGCCCCCAGAAGACGTGGCTCTCGTCCGGCTCCGGCCCGGCCAGCCGGCGCGGCGCGCTGCCCCGCCCGCCGTCGGCCGGCACCGCGAACAGCGCCCGGTCCGCCGCCCACGCGATCCACCGGCCGTCCGGCGACAACTGCGGATCGGCCACCGGACCGGCCGCCGGCACCTCCCGCGCCCCGCCGCCCTGCCGCAGGTCCGCCAGGAACAGCCGGCCCGACAGGGCCAGCACCGCCCGGGAGGCCGCCGCGTCCACCGCGTACCCCACCACGCCCGACGAGCTCTCCCGGCTCCGCTCGCGGCGGGCCCGCTCCTGTCCGGTCAGCACCTCCTCGCCGCCGTTCAGCAGCGCCCGCGGATCGACCGCCGTCCACTCCTCACCGGTGGCGCACTCCAGCACCCACAGGCTGTGGACCGGGTCGGTGCCCGAGGCGGACCGCAGGAAGACCACCCGTTCCCCGTCCGGTGAGACGGTGAAGGTGCGCGGGGCGCCGAGGGTGAAGCGCTGCGTCCTGGCGTACTGGCGGGGGAAACTGACGTCCCCCCGGCCGGGGCCGGCGGTGGTCCGCGTGGTGTCCATGGCCGCAGGCTATGTCCCGCCCCCGGCCGGGCGTCCCGCCCTCAGCCGGATGGGCCACCCGGCTCGCTCACCCGCCTGGTCCAGGCCGCGCCCCCGGTCACCTGCGGCGACGCACCGCGCGATGCCCGCGGGGGCCGTCCCCTCCGGCGGGCCGGGTCCGGTCGCACACGGTTAACGTCGGTCGCGTTACGTAGGTGCAACGATCTGGAGGTGAACTGCCGTGGCGCTCTCCGTCTCGGTGGCCATCGTGTTGATGGTCGTCGTCGCGCTGCTGATCAAGAAGGCCGGACTGCGCAGTGCCCACGCGGCGGCGTGCGTGCTGCTCGGGTTCTTCCTCTCCAGCACGTCCGTGGCCCCCAGCATCCACGAGCTGACGGCGAACGTCGCCGGCATGATCGGCGGCTTCCACATGTGACCGCCCGCCCGCGGTCCCCACCGCGGGCGGCCGGAGAACGCCCGGGACGCCGCCGCGGCCACGGTGCCCGGCGGGCGGGCCGGGCCGGAGGGCGTAATACGCTGCCGGGCATGACCGAGCCCACCGCACGCCGTCTCCTGCTGGTGCACGCGCACCCCGACGACGAGACGATCACCACGGGCGCCACGATGGCCCGCTACGCGGCCTCCGGTGCCCGGGTGACGCTGGTGACCTGCACGCGCGGTGAGGAGGGCGAGGTCGCCGTCGGGGCCCTCGCGCACCTGGCGGCCGGCCACGACGACGCGCTCGGCGCTCACCGGGAGGGCGAACTCGCCGCGGCCATGGCCGAACTCGGCGTCACCGACCACCGGTTCCTCGGCGGCGCCGGCCGCTACCGGGACTCCGGCATGATCGGCACGCCGCCGAACGAGCGCCCCGACTGCTTCTGGCGCACCGACCCGCGGGAGGCGGCCGGTCACCTGGCCGCCGTGATCCGCGAGGTCCGCCCGCAGGTCGTCGTCACCTACGACCCCGACGGCGGCTACGGCCACCCCGACCACGTCCAGGCCCACCGCGTCACCACCCTGGCCGTCGCCCTGGCCGCCGACCCCGGGTACCGGCCCGGGAGCGGCACGCCGCACCGCGCCGACCGCGTCTTCTGGGTCTGCGTCTCCCGGCCGGTCGTCGAGGAACGCCTCGCCGCGCTCGCCGCCACCGGGGAACTCCACCCGTTCGAGGGAATCGCCGACGTCGCGGAGGTCTCGGGCGTCGTGGGGGCGGCCGAGGTGGACGTGGTCGTCGACGCGGGCGCCCTGGTGGCCCGCAAGGCGGCCGCCCTGCGGGCGCACGCCACCCAGGTCGTCGTCGACGGTGACCGCTTCGCGCTCACCACCCTCCGGGCCCAGCCGATCCTGGCCACCGAGTACTTCCGTCTCGCGGACGGCGTGCCGCTCGGCGGTGACGCGCCGGGCGACGACCTGTTCGCCGGCCTGCCGGTCCCGGCCGCGGGGGAGTGACGTTGAAGACCCTGCGCGTCCTGGCCCACCTGCTGCTCGCCGTGCTGGCCGCCGCCGTCGCCCTGGCCGGCGCGCTGGTGCAGGCGTGGGTCTTCCCCGGCGGCCTGCTGCTGGCGCTGGCCGGCGGCACCGCCCTGTTCGCCGGGGGCCGCGTCCTCACCGGCACCCGGCTGGGCGCCGGGCTGCCCACCGGGGTGTGGTTCCTGGCGGTGATGTACCTCAGCACGTCCCGGCCCGAGGGAGATTTCCTGTTCGCCGCCGATATCGGCCCGTACGTCTACCTGTTGGGCGGTACGGCCGCTGGCGTGATCTGCGCCACACTTCCGGTGCGGGGCTCAACCACCGTGCCGGGCGCCCGACTTGGCCGTTGATGCGGCCTGTACGCCGCGCTGACGCGTGATCGGGCCGCCGGGGACGGATTCAGGCCGCGGTCCGGCCAGTATGGTGGAGGCGCTGGCGAGCCGCCCGCGCATGCACACGACGGGCGGCGGAGCTACCCAGGAGAACCTGCCTTGAGTCGTGAAACTGACAGTGCGTCCACCGGACCGCAGGGGCGTGGCCAGGCCGCGTACCCGTCCGGGACACCGCCGTACGGAAACCGCCAGTATCCGTCGCTCCACCCGCAGGAGGACGTGCCCGGCACGGACCCCGGCGCCGCGACGGGACCTGACCGGGAGTCCGCGACCCCGGCCGCCCGTGAACCGAAGACCGAGACCACGCTGACCACCCGCGTGAGCATCAACATCCCCGGTTCCCGGCCCATTCCGCCCGTGGTGCTGCGTACCCCGGTCGCCGACGGCGGAAACGCCGAGCCCGGCCCGCAGGCCCCCGAGGCCCAGGCGCCGGCCGATCCCGCGCAGGGCGGTCTGCCGCGCCGCACCCCCGGCGCCGGGATCCCGGCCGCGCCGCCGCCCGCCGCGGCCCCCGGTGAGCAGGACAAGCCGGCCGCCAGTGACTGGTTCGCGCCGCGCAAGAGCCCCGGCCCACCCGGCGGTGCCGGCCGCCCCCAGGGATCCGGCGCCCCGCAGCCCGGCGGCGCCCCGGCCGGCCCGGCGTTCCCCGCGCCCGACCCCGGCTTCGGCGGTGATCCCGGCTTCGGCGGCGGTACCGGTTTCGGTGGCGACCCGTTCGGCCCGGGCACCCCGGCGGGCGGCACCCCGGCCACCGGGTCCGGCGTCCAGCCCCCGCCGAACGTCCCGTACTTCGACGCCCCCCAGGCCCCGCCGTTCCCCGGCCCGGGCCACCACCCCGGCGACGACACGGCGTTCCCCGCCCCGTCCGCGCCAGGCGCCGACCCGTACGCCGGTGCCTTCGCTGCCGAAGACGCCGACCCGTACGCCGGTGCCTTCGCTGCCGAAGACGCCGACCCGTACGACGGTGCCTTCGGCAGCGGACCGTTCGTCACCGACACGCCCCCCGCGGGCACCGCCTTCGGCGGTCATGCCGGCGAGCCCGACCCGTTCGGCGTGACCGGCACCCAGGGCGGCGACCCGTTCGGGACCGGCCAGGAGACCGTGCCGTTCCCCGGTTTCCACCACCCCGACCCCGCGCGGCGCCCGGGACCGCCGGCCGGGCCCACCAGCGGGCCGGTCACCGGAGCCATGCGCGCTTCCGGCGCCGGTGGCGGGTTCCCCCCGCCGCCCGGCGCGACCACCGCGGCACCGCGCGACCCGGGTGCCGGCGCGGCCGGTGACCCGACCGACACCGTGGCCGAGGGCTTCCCGGCGATCACCCCCGACGGTCCGCGGCCACCGTCCCCCGGGCCCGGCGCCCCGGCCTCCGGCCCCGCCGTGCCCCCGCCCGGCCCCGCGGCCCCCGCGCCCGCCCCGGCCGGTTCTGGCGGCGGTTCCGCGAAGAAGGCCCGCAAGGGCCGCTCCAAGCTGGTGCTGCTGGCCGGCCTGCTCGTCGTCGCCGCGGCCGGCGTCTACGGCACCGGCCTGGTCATGGACCACTCCGACGTGCCCAACGGCACGATCGTGCTGGGCGTCAACATCGGGGGCGACACCCGCCAGCAGGCCGTCAAGGCCCTCGACACCGCGATCGGCGACCGGTCCACCGAGCCGCTGACCGTCACCGTCGGCGGCCGCAGCGTGCAGCTGAAGCCGGAGCTGGCGGGGCTGGCCATCGACACCCAGGCCACCGTCGACGGCCTCGCGCATCGCGACTACAACCCGCTGCCCGTCGTGCAGGCGCTGTTCGGCGGCACCCACGAGGTGGCGCCGAAGATCACCGTCGACGCCCAGAAGCTGCGCAGCCAACTGGCCGGCCTGTCCACCCCGGGCAGCACGTCCGACGGCATGGTGAAGTTCGACGGCGGCAAACCCGTGATCGTCCCCGGCAAGGCGTACCAGGCGGTCGACCAGGACGCGGCGGTCACCCGGATCCGGGCGGCCTACGAGAAGCGGGCCGGCACCGGGCGGGACGAGACCGTCGACCTGCCGGTCACCCAGCACCAGCCGCTGGTCACGCGGGCCGCGCTGCAGCAGGCGGTCAAGGACATCGGCGACCCGGCGATGTCCGGGATCATCAAGGTGGTGGCCGGCAGCCGCGCCGGCGTCCCGTTCAGCCCGCAGATCTCGCTGAGCCAGGTGCTGACCATCGTGCCGGTGCCCGGTACCGGCAAGCTCACCCTGCACATCGACCTGGACAAGCTGAAGTCCCTCTACGGCACCGCGTTCGACGGGGTGCTGCTGGAGCGCGGCAACGGCACGACCACCGCGGTCACCCCGCAGGACGTGGCCTCGGCGATGCTGCCGGAGCTGAGCAAGACCGCGGCGGTCAAGACCGCCACGCTCCCCAACGTCGCGCAGTAGCGGCAGCCGTACACGGCCCGGCGGCGGGCGGCGGCCCACCCGGCCGGGCTGCCCGCCGCCGGGCGCCGGCCCGTCCGGGAACAGGGATGTCACCGCCCCGGCAGTGACATCTGTCATCGTTAAGTCACGACCGCTGACACTGCCGTGCATACCCGCTCAAGCCGTAGCGTGATGTACATGAGCGATCTACAGGCACGGGAGACCGTGCACACGGGGGCCGGGGACGAGGCCCACAAGGGGGCCGGCGACGAGGCCCGTACGGTGGTCTCCTTCTCCGGGGTCAGCAAGGTCTTCGGTGAGGTCCGCGCGGTCAGCGACCTCAACCTGACCCTGCGGGCCGGCGAGACGGTGGCCCTCCTCGGGCCCAACGGCGCCGGCAAGTCCACCACGCTCGACCTGCTGCTCGGCCTGCGCAACCCGGACGCCGGCAGCATCGAGGTGTTCGGCACCACGCCCGCCAGGGCCATCCAGACCGGCCAGGTCGGCGCCATGCTGCAGAGCGGCGGCCTGATGGAGGACGTCAAGGTCCGCGAACTGGTGCAGCTCGCCTGCGACCTGCACCCCAAGGCATACCCCGCCCAGCAGGTACTGGAGCACGCCGGCGTCACCGACATCGCCGACCGCATGGTCAACAAGCTCTCCGGCGGCCAGGAACAGCGGGTGCGCTTCGCGCTCGCCACCGCCGGCGCCAGCGACCTGATCATCCTCGACGAGCCCACCACCGGCATGGACGTCACCGTCCGCCAGGCGTTCTGGGGCACGATGCGCGCGCAGGCCGAGATGGGCCGCACCGTGCTGTTCGCCACCCACTACCTCGAAGAGGCCGACGAGATCGCCGACCGGGTCATCGTGCTGCACCGCGGCCGGATCCTGGCCGACGGATCGGCCGCCGAGATCAAGGCCAGGGCCGGCGCCCGCCGCATCACCTTCGACCTGACCGACGGCGTCGACGAGGCCGCGCTGCGCCGCCTGCCCTGCCTCAGCTCGCTCAGCGTCTCCGGGCACACGGTGCGCATCCAGTCCACCGACGCCGACGTCACCGCGCAGGCGGTCTACGCCATGGGCCTGTTCCCGCGCAACCTGGAGGTCACCGGGCTCGGCCTGGAACAGGCCTTCATCGCCATCACCGACGCCGCGTCCGCCGAGGAGAACGTCTGATGTCCGCAGCGCTTCCGTCCGCGACGCTCGTCAAACTGGAGATCCGGCGCACCCTGCGCAGCAGGAAGTCGATGTTCTTCACGGTGATCTACCCCTCGGTGCTCTACCTGATCATCGCGGGCACCGCCAGCAACACCACGATGATCCCGCACACCCACCTGAGCATGGGGCTGTACTACCTGGTGGCCATGGCGTCCTTCGGTTCGCTGACCGCCAGCCTCATGAACAACAGCGAGCGCATCGCCAAGGAACGCGAGAAGGGCTGGGTGCGGCAGCTGCGGCTGACCGCGCTGCCCGGCCACGGCTACGTGACGGCCAAGATCGCCGCCGCCGCCACCGTGACGCTGCCGGCGATCCTGGTGGTCGAGGTCCTCGCCGCCGCCGTCAAGGACGTGCGGATGGAGGCGTGGCAGTGGGTGGCGCTCACCGCCGCGATCTGGATCGGCAGCCTGGTCTTCGCCGCCCTCGGCGTGGCCATCGGCTACGTCGCCACCGGTGACGCCGTCCGCCCGATCACCATGATCGTCTACTTCGCCCTGGCCATCCTGGGCGGTCTGTGGATGCCGTTCACCGTCTTCCCCGTCTGGCTCCAGGACATCGCCGAGTGGCTGCCCACCCACGCCTACGCGGGGCTCGGCCAGGCCATCGAGCTGGGCAACGCCCCGCACCTGAAGGACCTCGCCGTCCTGGTCGCCTACCTGGTGATCTTCAGCGGCGCGGCAGCATGGCTGTACCGCAAGGACACCCGCAAGGCGTAACGCCGCCCACCGCACCGCGGAAGGATCGAACGCATGGACCCGGTCACCGGCACGGCCGCCCAGGCCGCGGCACCGCCCCGCCCGGCCGTGCCGGAACCGTCCGGCACCCCCGCCCCCGGCCCGCTGCCCGCCACCGGCGGCACCGGGCCGCGGGCCGGCGCGGCGGACAGCGGCGCCAAGCGGGTGATCGCGGCCCTGACGTCCGGTCCCGCCGCGGAGCCGGCCGGCCCCGGCCGCCGGCCCAGGATGTTCGATCCGGAGAGCGTCACCATCGGTGACGCTCCCGAGTCGCGCCGCCAGCAGCTGGTCAAACTCTGCTGGACCGCGGTCTACGCCCTCTACCTGGCCACCCCGGTCGGCGACCTGCTCTCGGGCCGGCACAGCACCCTCGTCACCGCCATCGGCTGGGTGGCGCTGGTCGCGTTCGTCGTCCCCTACCTCTACCTGGTGGTCAGCCGGCGCCCCCGGGCCGCCTTCAGCCCCGTGCAGGCCGCGGCCATCCTCTGGCTGTACACGCTGGCCCTCGTCCTCACCCTCGGCATGGGGCCGACGTGGCTGGTGCTGTTCGTCTACGTGACGATCTGCTCCGGCGTCCTGCTGCCGGGACGGCACGGGGCCTGGGCGGTGCCGGTCTCCTCCCTGTCGCTGGCCGGCGCCGGGTGGCTGGTGCACGCCGGGCTCATCACCACGGCGGCGATGTTCCTGCCCGCACTGCTCGGCGGCGGCGCCATGATGGGCGTCGCACAGATGGGCCGCACCATGCGGGAACTGCGCGAGGCCCGGGCCACCGTGGCCCACCTGGCCGCCAACGAGGAACGGCTGCGGCTCGCCCGCGACCTGCACGACCTGCTCGGCCACTCCCTGTCGCTGATCACCCTCAAGTCCGAACTCACCGGCCGCATGCTGCCCGACCGCCCGCAGGACGCCGCCGCCCAGGTCGCCGACATCGAACGAGTCAGCCGCCAGGCGCTCGTCGACGTGCGGGAGGCGGTCAGCGGCTTCCGGCGCCCCACACTCGCCGTCGAACTCGCCGGTGTCCGCACCGCGTTGCGCACCGCGGGCGTGCAGGCCGAGATCGCGCCCGTGCTGGACGGGCCGGTGCGCACCGCCCACCCCGGCCTCGGCGCCGAGGAGGAGGCCGCCCTCGCGTGGGCGCTGCGCGAGGCGGCCACCAACATCGTCCGGCACAGCCGCGCCCGGCGCTGCGAGATCCTGCTCGACCAGGTCTGGGACGAGGACGAGGGACACCTGCTGCGGCTTGAGGTCCGCGACGACGGCCGTGGCGCCGGCCGCGCGCCCCGCCCCGGGAACGGGCTGTCCGGCCTGGAGGAACGGCTCGCGCTGTCCGGCGGCCGGCTGGAGACCGGCCGCTCGCGGCACGGCGGGTTCGAGCTGCGGGCCCTGGTACCGCTGCGCGCGGTACGCCACGTCGCCCCGCAACCCGCCCCGCCCCAGGGCTGACACGCGTTCCCGCGGGCTGGTTACGCTGCGGGAATGATCCGGGTACTGCTGGCGGAAGACCAGTCCATGGTGCGCGAGGCCCTCGCCGCGCTGCTGAATCTGGAGAACGACATGGAGGTCGTCGCCCAGGTCGCCAGCGGTGACGCGGTGGTGGAGGCGGCCCGCGCCCACCGGGTGGACGTGGCGCTGCTGGACATCGAGATGCCCGGGCTCAGCGGCATCGACGCGGCGGCCCGGCTGCGCCGGGAGCTGCCCGGGGTGAAGGTCGTCATCGTCACGACCTTCGGACGGCCCGGCTACCTGCGCCGGGCCATGCAGCACGGAGCCGACGCCTTCCTGGTCAAGGACGCCCCGGCCGCCCAGCTCGCCGACGCGGTGCGCCGGGTGCTGCGCGGCGAGAAGGTCATCGACCCCATGCTCGCCGCCGCCGCCCTGTCCGAACGCGCCGACCCGCTCACCCCGCGCGAACGCGAGGTCCTGCGGGCCGCCGCCGGCGGCGCCCTGAACGCCGAGATCGCCCGCGCCCTGCGGCTGTCGGAGGGAACCGTCCGCAACTACCTGTCCACCGCCATCCAGAAGACCGGCGCCCGCAACCGCTCCGAGGCGGTCAGCATCGCCCGGGACAAGGGCTGGCTGTAGGTCCGGCGGACGGACCCTGGCGGCGGCCAGGCCCCAACGGGCCCGCGCTGGGCGTCAGTTGAGCAGGGCGCGGGCGGCGCGGGCCTCCCGGCGCAACAGCGCGGCCGCGCCTTCGTCGACCGGGGCGACCACCCCGGCGCAGGAGTCCAGTTCGGCCGCGCCCCGCTGGAAGTCGCCGCGCCGCACCAGCAGCCGGGCCCGCTCCAGCCGGAGCCGGGCCGGGTGCCGGGGCAGCATCAGTGCCAGGTCCAGGGCGGTCAGCGCGGTGCCGGACTGCTCGGGCCGGTCGTCCGCCCAGGCCCGTACGTTGGCGAGGACCCGGGCCACCGTCGGCAGCACCCCCGCCGCCCCCGGCAGCCGTGCGGCCTCGGCGGCGGACAGCACCGGACCGCCGGCGAACGGGTCGACGACCACCCGCAGTCCGTGCGGCTCACCGACCCCGGTGAGGAAGTGACCGGGCCCGGCCACCCCGTGCACGGGGGCACCCGCCCGGCGTCCGACCTCCGTCCACACCACCGACAGCAGGATCGGCAGACCGCGGCGGCGCCGCAGCACGGCCGGCAGCAGCGAGGACTCCAGCCGCCCGTAGTCCGCCGGCCGGCCCCGGAAGTCGTGCCGCTGCCCCAGCACGGTGCGCAGCGCCCATACCCACCGCTGCGGGCCGCCGGCGGCTCCCGGCCCCCTGCCCAGGGCGCACCGGGCGGTCTCCTCGGCCAGCCGGTCGAGTTCGGCCTCCGCGGCGGGGGCCTGCGGCGCGGTCTGCGGGGCCAGGGCGGCCGCGGCCAGCAGGCACAGCGCGGCCAGCCCCGGCCGCTCCCGGTGCGCCTCCTCCCGGAACCGCCGCGCGGCGCCCGCCCCCGGGTCGTCGATCCCCGTCATCTCCGCACCTCCCTGCGGCCATTGTGGGGTGTTCGGTGTGGATGTGTCCCCGCCTTCGCCGGTTCGGGCGGTGCGGGGGGTTCGCCCGGTGTGCGGAGCGCGGGGAACGGCCCGGCCGGCCACGCCGGCGGCGGGTACGCGCTGCGCACGATGCGGGGTCGCGCTGGACGGGCCCGGGCCCGGGCCGGGCCCGGGGCCCGGGGCCGTGTCGCGCGCTCAGAGCGTGCCCGGGGCCCGGCGGTAGTGGTGGCCGGGGCGGGGGGCGAAGCCCAGCCGGGTCCAGAGGGAGAGGGCGGCGGCGTTGCCGGCCTCGACCTGGAGGAGCATGCCGGCGGCGCCCTCGGTGATCGCGCGGCCGGCCAGCGCGGCGGTCACCGCGGTGGCCAGACCCGTGCGGCGGTGTTCCGGGGCGACCTCGACGGCGGTCAGCACCGCCCACCGTCCGGCGACCGTCATGCGTCCGATCGCGGCGGGACGCACCGGCCCGCCGCCGGCCCCGCCGGGGTCCGCCACCCGGGCGAACCACACCGGTCCGCCGCCGGCCAGTACCGCGCGGGCGGCGTCCGGCAGCCGAGCGGCGCGGGCGTGGCCGGCCAGCCACGCGGGGGTCGGCTCCCGCTCCAGCAGCACCCGTTCGGCGCCCGGGGCGTCGGCCACCGGGGCCGGCGGCGCGGTCATCGGGACGACCGGCGCCTCCGCGGTCCAGCCGAGGTCCTCCGCCACCCGGTCCAGTTCCGCGGCGGCCGCGTCCTCCTGCGGGAGCGCCAGCTGGACGAGCCCGGGCAGCCCGCGCGCCGCGTACCAGGCGGCGGTGTACTCCAGGGCCCGCGGCAGGGGGAGGCCCGGATCGCCGTACGCCGCGGCCGAGTTGGCCCGCCGGGTGAAGCCCCCTGAGGCGCCCAGCACCCAGTCCCCGAGCCGTTCGGTCTCGGTGGCCGGCCAGTCCGCCGCGGCGATCCGGCGCAGCCGCTGCGTGTCCGCCGGGGGCGCGGCGAGCGGCCGGCGGGCCGGTGCGGGCGGCACCACCTTGCCCGCGACCAGCGCGGATTCCGCTATGTGGACGCACTCGCCGGTACGCCGTGTGACGATCAGCACACCCGATGACCAGGATGTGAGAACCCCTACGGTGTCGGCGAACACCGGGTGCCCGGCCCCGATGTTCGCTACCCTCCGGACGGAAACTCGTCTGCCCACGTCAGAGGGGCTAATGCGAACGTTGAGCCGTCCTCCGGCACGGTGGTCCACGGTTGCGCCCGCCCCTCTTGTTCGTCTGAAGCTCCGGACCGGAGATACTAGAGGCGGGCATCGACGACGCCGCGCTCCCGCGCGAAACTCAGCCCTATCGAGGAGGAACGACAGCGTGACCTACGTCATCGCGCAGCCTTGTGTCGACGTCAAGGACAAGGCCTGCATCGAAGAGTGCCCGGTCGACTGCATCTACGAAGGCGCCCGAGCTCTGTACATCCACCCGGACGAGTGCGTCGACTGTGGTGCGTGCGAGCCGGTGTGCCCGGTCGAGGCGATCTTCTACGAGGATGACACCCCGGACGAGTGGAAGGACTACTACAAGGCGAACGTGGAGTTCTTCGAGGAGCTCGGCTCGCCCGGTGGCGCCTCCAAGCTCGGCCTGATCGAGCGGGACCACCCGTTCGTCGCGGCCCTGCCCCCGCAGAACGGCTGACGGCGCGCACTTCTCGCCGGACTTCGGTCCCGTACGGCTCGCCGCTGTACGGGACCTCCTGCTTTCCGGTCCCGCCGGCCGGTCCGGCGCGACCCCGTACGACGAAAAGAGAACCACCGTGTCGCGTGTGACCGACCGTCTGCCCGTCTTCCCGTGGGACCGCCTGGAGCCGGCCAAGGCCACGGCGCTGGCGCACGGCGACGGCATCGTGGACCTGTCGGTCGGCACCCCGGTCGACCCGGTGCCCGCGGTGATCCGGCACGCGCTGGCCGGCGCGGCCGACCGGCCCGGCTACCCGCAGACGCACGGCACGCCCGCCCTGCGCGAGGCCGTGGCCCGCTGGGCGGCCCGGCGGCTGAACGCCGTGGTGCCGCCCGGCGCGGTGCTGCCGGTGGTCGGTTCCAAGGAACTCGTCGCCCTGCTGCCGCTGCTGCTCGACCTGGGCCCCGGCGACCGGCTGGCGTACCCGGCGCTGGCCTACCCGACGTACCAGATCGGCGCGCTGGCCGCCCGCGCGGAGTCGGTCACCTACGACGACCCGGTCACCGACCTGGACCCGGACCGGGTACGGGTGCTGTGGCTCAACACCCCGTCCAACCCCACCGGCCGCACCCTGGACGCGGGTGAACTGCGCCGGATCGTGGAGTGGGCGCGCGAGCACGCGATCGTGGTGGTCTCCGACGAGTGCTACCTGGAGCTCGGCTGGGACGCCGAGCCGGTCTCGGTGCTGGACGACCGGGTCAGCGGCGGGCGGCACGACGGACTGCTGGCGGTGCACTCGCTGTCCAAGCGTTCCAACTTCGCCGGGTACCGCGGCGCGTTCGTGGCCGGTGACCCGTCGCTCGTCGCGGAACTGCTGGAGGTCCGCAAGCACCTGGGCCTGATCGTGCCGGCGCCGGTGCAGGAGGCCATGGTCACCGCGCTGGAGGACACCGCGCACGTCGCCGCGCAGCGCGTGCTGTACGCCCGGCGGCGCGAGGTGCTGCGGACCGCGCTGAAGGGCGCGGGCTTCCGGACCGACCACAGCGAGGCGGGCCTGTACCTGTGGGCCACCCGCGACGAGCCGTGCTGGCAGAGCGTGGAGTCGCTGGCCGGTCTGGGGATCCTGGTGGCGCCCGGCGAGTTCTACGGCCCGGCCGGGCAGCGGCACGTGCGGGTGGCGCTGACCGCCACCGACGAACGCGTGGACGCCGCCGCCCGCCGGCTGGCCTGAGCGGCGGAACGCCGCGGGGGCCGGGGAGCGTCGACTCCCCGGCCCCCGCGGGCCGTTCGCGGTGCCGGCCGGCCGCCGTCCGGGCCGAGGACGGCTGCCCGGCACCGCCGCCTCCGGTCAGACGGCGGGCAGTGCGCCGACCGGGAGCATCGGGCCGTTGTGCAGCGCGTCGCCGGGCGCGACGCCGTTCAGCGGCAGGCCGCCGGTCAGGCCGCCGCCCGCGGTGCCGCCGGTCGCCTTCCCGGCCTGGCCGGCCGTGTCGCCGAGGGTCTTCTGGGCGGCCGGGGCGAGGTGGTGCCCGGCCGACTCCGCGGTCTGCTGCGCGGCCGGCAGCAGGGACTGCTGGGCGTCGCCGCCGGCCCGGTCGGCCAGGCCGGACGCCTGGTGGGTGGCGCCGTCCACGGTGCCACCGAGGGCGGCGGCGGCGTCGGCGCTGCTGATCCCGCCGAGGTCGGCGGCCTGCGGCAGGCCGGCGGCCGACGCGGTGCCGGCGCCCAGGCCGATCACCGGGGCGGCGGCCGCGACGAGCAGGGCGACCTGGGCCATCCGGCGCTTCAGGGGGTGGGACATGGTGCTCCTTCGACGGTGGGACATCGTGTCCGCCGCAGCGGACGCCGTGACTACCGCGTGAGCGCCGGTTAGGTTGCGGGAGCCCGAGGTAAAGACTTCGCAACACGTCAGATCATCACTTTTCGCCGGAACCGGTCATAGCGCACCGCCGCCGGCCACCGGCCGAAGCGCTCCTGCCCAGCGCCCGCAAGGGGACCGCCGGTCAACGGCGGCGACCGCCGGAACCGCCCCCCCGACCCCGGACACCCCGCCCGGTTCGCCCGTTCGGGGGATGGTCCGGACCGGTGAGCGAGTCAGCCCCGCACGGTGATCCGCACGTCGCCCGAACCGTCCGCCCCGGCCGGCCCCTCGGTGCGCCAGCCCGCCGCCGACCCGGCCGCCGTCCACACCCGGCCGCGGTAGCGCACCCGGGCGATCCGCAGGGAGTCGGAGTGCGCCACCGCCCACTGCGCCAGCGCCCAGCCGTGCTGCGCCGCCGGCTGCCCGGTCGGCCGCGCCGCGCTGTCGCCCGGCACCGTCACCGTCGTCCCCGCCACACCGCCCGGCCCGCCGGCGCCCGCACCCGCCCCCGCGTCCGGGGACGCGGCGTCCGGCGAGGCCGCCCCGGGCGAGGCCGCGGGAGAGCCACCGCCGTCCTGGGAACCGCCGCCGGGGGAGCCGCCGCCGTACCGCTGGAGGACCCGCGCGCCGAACTCCCGCCGCAGCAGGTCCGCCACCGCCCGGGCGTCCCCCGCGCCGCGCCCCGGCACCAGCCGGCACGTCAGGCTCGGCGCCCGGCCGGACAGCGCGCCGGCCAGCAGCGACGCGTCGTTCTCGTGCTTGGCGTACGCCTGCGGGAAACCGCTGTGCTGCACCTGTTGCGCCGCCACCGTCAGCGGGAGGCGCGAGTAGCCGGGCACCCGCACGAGCTGGTCGAAGAACTCGTTGGCGGAGTACACCGGGTCGAGGATCTGCTGCCGGGTTCCCCAGCCCTGCGAGGGACGCTGCTGGAAGAGGCCGAGCGAATCACGGTCGCCGCCCGACAGGTCGCGCAGGTCCGACTCCTGCATCGCGGTGGCCAGCGCTATCGTCAGCGCCCGCTCCGGCAGGTCCCGGGAGACCGCCACCGCCCCGATCGTGGCCGCGTTCGCCGCCTGATCCCTGGCCAGCCCCAGCCGCAGCCCGCCGTCCGCCACCGAGCAGTCCGCGTGCGGCCCGTCACCCCGCTGAGCCAGCGTCACGTAGCCGCCCACCGCCAGCAGGGCCAGCGCGGCGGCCCCCCAGCGGACGCGCGCCCGGCGCACACCGGTCCGGCGTGGCACGGACGGCGGCAGGGCGGAGGACGGCACGCACACCACCGTACCCAAGCCCCGCCGCACGCCGCCGCAGCGGCCGCGCGCGTCACGGTGACCACCGTCACCCGGCCGGACCGCGCCGCCGCCCGCCCACCGGGCCGCCGGCCAACCCGCGCCGCCGCCCGGCCGGTTGACGTCTTGGCGCCCCGGACCGGCCGCCGCACCGGGCCCGGCCGGTTGGCGAACCGCCGTGGAACGGCCACCCGGACGTCGCTTCCGGGCGGGTAGGGTCGCCGCCATGAGCACCAGCGAGCCCGCGCCCGTACTCGACCTGACGCAGGACGCGGTCACCCTGACCGCCGCCCTCGTCGACGTGCCGTCCGTCAGCCTGGCGGAGAAACCGCTGGCCGACGCGGTCGAGGTGGCGCTGCGCGGTCTCGGGCACCTGCGGGTCGACCGGGACGGCGACGCCGTCGTCGCCCGCACCGGCTTCGGCCGCGCCGAGCGCGTCGTGCTCGCCGGCCACCTCGACACCGTGCCCGTCGCCGGCAACCTGCCCTCCCGGCTGGAGGGCGGACGGCTGCACGGCTGCGGCACCACCGACATGAAGTCCGGCGTCGCCGTCCAGCTGCGGCTCGCGGCCGGCCTGACCGATGCCTCACGTGATCTGACCTACGTCTTCTACGACGCCGAGGAGATCGCCGCCGAGCACAACGGGCTGCGCCGGCTCGCCGAACGGCACCCCGCATGGCTGGCCGGCGACTTCGCCGTCCTGCTGGAACCCACCAACGGCGAGGTGCACGGCGGCTGCCAGGGCACCCTGCGGGTCCGCGTCACCACCACCGGCCGTCGCGCCCACTCGGCCCGCAGCTGGCTGGGGGAGAACGCCATCCACAAGGCCGCCCCGATCCTCGCCCGGCTCGCCGCGTACACCCCGCGCCGGGTGGAGATCGACGGCCTGACCTACCCCGAGGGCCTCAACGCGGTGCTCATCGAGGGCGGTCACGCCGGGAACGTCATCCCCGACCACTGCGCCGTCACCGTCAACTACCGTTTCTCGCCCGACCAGAGCGAGGCCGAGGCGCTGGAGCGGGTGCGGGAGGTCTTCGACGGCTTCGACGTCGGGCTGACCGACTCGGCGCCCGGCGCCCTGCCCGGCCTGTCCCGCCCGGCCGCAGCCGCGTTCACCGCCGCCGTGGGCGCCCCGGTGTCCGCCAAGGAGGCGTGGACCGACGTGGCCCGTTTCTCCGCCCTCGGCGTGCCGGCCGTCAACTACGGCCCGGGTGACCCGACGCTCGCGCACACCCGCGAGGAGTACGTCGAGACCGATGCCGTCCTGCTCTGCGAGGAACGGCTGCGGCGCTGGCTCACCGCCTGACGCGGCGGGGGTACGTACGCTGCAACAACGGCCGGCGCGACCGCGGCGGCAGGAGGGAGCGCGACGTGGAAGAACCGAGAGACCGGCGCGGCCAGGACGGGCCCGCGCACACCGGGGACGGGGTGGGCCCCGCCCAGGAGGCGTCCGCGGCGGCCAACGCGGCCGCCGAGAGCTCCCCGTCCGGCCGGGGCTGGCCGGAACGGCACACCGGCCCGGTGGTGCGCCGCCGCGGCCAGGTGCAGGCCGGCACCACCACCGACCAGCGGCTGCTGGACACCCAGGACTCCACCGACTGGCTGCACGGCGACCCCTGGCGGGTGATGCGCATCCAGTCGGAGTTCGTCGAGGGCTTCGGCGCGCTGGCCGAACTCGGCCCCGCCATCAGCGTGTTCGGCTCCGCCCGGACCCCCGTCGACTCGCCCGAGTACGAGGCGGGCGTGCGCATCGGCCGCACCCTGGCGCAGGCCGGCTTCGCCGTGATCACCGGCGGCGGGCCCGGTGTCATGGAGGCCGCCAACCGCGGTGCCTGCGAGGCCGGCGGCGTCTCCGTCGGCCTGGGCATCGAACTGCCCTTCGAGCAGGGCCTCAACCGCTACGCCGACATCGGGGTCAACTTCCGGTACTTCTTCGTCCGCAAGACGATGTTCGTCAAGTACGCCCAGGGCTTCGTCGTCCTGCCCGGCGGCTTCGGCACCCTCGACGAGCTGTTCGAGGCGCTCACCCTGGTGCAGACGAAGAAGGTCACCCGCTTCCCGATCGTGCTGTTCGGCACCGCCTACTGGGGCGGCCTGGTCGAATGGGTGCACTCCACCCTCGTCGCCCAGGGCAAGGCGTCCCGCGCCGACCTGGAACTCTTCCACGTCACCGACGACGTCGACGACGCGGTCGCCCGGGTGACCAAGGAGGTCTGACCGGGCCGGTCAGACCATGCCGCGCACGGCCACCGCCGGGGGACGGTGGCCGGCGATGGACGCCACCATGTCCAGCACCTGACGGCCCTCCCCGGCGTCCCGCACCCGCAGCCCCCGCGCGCCCAGCCACACGGCCACCGACGCGCCCGCCAGCGCCGCCCCGGACAGATCGCCGTCCACCGGGCACACCAGCAGCGGCGGCCCCTGCGCCCCGGCCGCCGACCGGACCGCGGCCACCGCCTCGCGCGGTGTCCCGGCGTCCACCAGCAGCCCGTCCGCCCGCACCCCGGCCGCCAGCGCGTCCGGTGCCCGCGCCGCCGGGCACAGCAGCCCGGTGCCGTGCCGGCCGGCCGCCGGCACCGCCCACATCCCGCCGCACAGCAGGTCGGCGCCCGCCGCGGCCGCCGCCTCCGCCTCCGCGGCGTCCGCCACCCGCACGGCCACCGGCAGGTCAGGCCGGGCCGCCCGCAGCTCCGGCAGCCGGCCCGGGCCGGCCACCTCCACCACCGAGGCACCGGCGGGCGGCTCCTGCCCGTCCGCCAGCACCGCCAGCAGCAGCCCCTCGTGCGCCCCGAAAACCCGACCGCCCAGCCGCAGCATGCCCGCTCCCGCCCTTCGTCACCGGCCCCGCCGCGACCCTAACCCTCCCCGGTGCGCCGCGACGCACCGGAGGGCATGGCACGATCGTCATCGACAGTTCGGTCGGGCTACGGGAGACACCACGTGTTCTGGTTCATGCTCATCGCGCTCGTGGTGGTGGTCGGCGCCGTCGCCCTCGCGGTGCTGGGGAACGGCGGCGCCCTGCCGGACGCCGAACCCGACCGGGTGCGCACCCCGCTGCCCGCGGACCGCCCGGTGCACCCCTCCGACCTCGACACCCTGCGGTTCGCCGTCGGCTGGCGGGGCTACCGCATGGAGGACGTGGACGACGTCCTGGACCGGGTCGGCGCCGAACTCGCCGAACGCGAGGCACGGATCGCGGAACTGGAGTCCGCGCTGGCCGGGGCGCACGACGCGGCGCTGGGCGGCCCGGGCCTGACCGCGCAGCAGTTCCACCCCCAGCACTTCCAGCACCACCAGCCCGACCCGGCGCGCCGGCCCCAGCCCGGGCCGCAGCCGGAACACCCCGGCGGGCCGCACGGCTACCAGCAGTTCCCGCCCCAGCACCAGCGCCCGCTGCCCCCGCGGCCCGGCCGCACCGCCCCCGGCGGCGACGAGCAGTGGCACGGCGGCCAGGCCGGCGCCGGCCCCTGGAACGGTGAGCGGTGAGCACCCCGGCCGGCGGCCCGGTCACCGGCGAGGACGGCCTCGCCCGCTGCCCCTGGGGGTTGTCCGCCCCCGACTACGCGGGCTACCACGACACCGAGTGGGGCCGCCCGGTGCACGGCGACGACGCACTGTACGAACGCCTGTGCCTGGAGGCGTTCCAGTCCGGCCTGTCGTGGCTGACGATCCTGCGCCGCCGCGAGGGATTCCGCGCCGCGTTCGCCGGCTTCCGGGCCGCCGAGGTCGCCCTCTTCACCGACGCCGACCGTGACCGCCTGCTGGCCGACCCCGGCATCATCCGCAACCGCGCCAAGATCGACGCCGCCATCGCCAACGCCCGCGCCGTGCTGGCCATCGACGGCGGTCTCGACGCGCTCGTGTGGTCGCACGCCCCGGACGCCGGCACCCGCCCCGCCCCGCTGACCCTCGCCGACGTCCCCGCCACCACCGCGGCCTCCACGGCGCTCGCCAAGGACCTCAAGAAGCACGGCATCCGCTTCGTCGGCCCCACCACCGCCTACGCCCTGATGCAGGCGTGCGGCCTGGTCAACGACCACCTCGCCGGCTGCCACGCCCGCTGATCCCCCCGCACCCCGCCGCGCCCGCACGCTCCGGACGCGGCGGCGGGTGGGAGCGGCGGTCAGCGGCCGGTGAAGTGGGGCTTCTCCTTGGCGATGAACGCCTCCACCGCGATGCCGTGGTCCTGCGACCGGCCGGCCCGGCCCTGGAGTTCCCTCTCCTTCGCCAGCGTCTGCGGCAGCGAGTGCGTGGCGCCGAACGCCAGCGACTCCTTGATCGCCGCGTACGCCGTCGTCGGGCCCGAGGCCAGCCGCTGCGCGATCTCCCGGGCCGCCCGCGGCAGGTCGGCGTCCGGCACCACCTGCTGGGCGATGCCCCACTCCAGCGCCTGGGCGGCGGTCACCGGCCGGGGGAAGAGCAGCAGGTCGGCGGCGCGGGCCGGGCCGATCAGCCGCGGCAGCGTCCAGGAGACCGCCGAGTCCGCCGTCAGCGCCACGCCGGCGAAGGCGGTGGTGAACGTCGCCCCCTCGGCGACCACCCGGTAGTCGGCGGCCAGCGCGAAGCCCATGCCCGCGCCGGCGGCCACCCCGTTGACCCCGGCCACCACCGGCTTGGCCATGGTGGCGATGGCCTCGGCGATCGGGTTGTAGTGCTCGGCCACCGTCCGCTCCAGCACCTCGCCGCCGCCGGACCGCAGCGCGGCGATGTGCTCCTTGAGGTCCTGGCCCACCGAGAACGCCCGCCCGGTGCCGGTCAGCAGCACCGCCCGCACCGCCTCGTCGGCCGCCGCCTGCCGCAGCGCGTCCCGCAGGGCCTCCTTGAGGGCGACGTCCAGGGCGTTCATCGCCTCCGGCCGGTTGAGGGTGACGGTCGCCAGTCCGCCGGACACCTCGTACAGGACAACGTCGGCCATGCCGGACCCCTTCGTCGCGGTGGGTGCTGCTGTGGTGGGCCCAGAATGCCGGAGGAGGGGCCCGGCCGGACAGCGCCTCCGGGGCGTACGGTCGTTTTCGTACGAAAGATCGTGGTGGCGCATTATCGCAGCGGTCCGGATGGAATCAGCGTATTTGATCAGGGGTGTCAGTCCCTTGGCCAGCACCGAACCGCCGAACGGACGGCCCCCGATGTTGGTCATTGGGGACCACCATGCGGGATAATGGCTTGGAACCAATGTGTTCGAGTCCGGAGGCGTCTGGGTCTTCGGTTGCGAAAAGCTGGTTTCAGGAAGGGGAACGCGCATGGCGGCCATGAAGCCGCGGACGGGTGATGGCCCGCTCGAGGTGACCAAGGAGGGGCGGGGCATCGTCATGCGAGTTCCGCTCGAAGGCGGCGGACGGCTCGTCGTCGAACTCACCCCCGCCGAGGCGAAGGCGCTCGGCGAGGCCCTCGAGCAGGCATGCGGCTGATCAACACCGCGCGCTGAGCCCCAGGCTCCGGGCCCCGCCCACGGTCACTCACCGCAGGCCGGGCCCGGACCCGCTCCGCCCCCCGAACCCCCAAGGGGCACGGGGGCGGCGCGACCCGTCGGCCGACAGGATCGGCGAAACCCCCCAAGGGGCACGGGGGCGGCGCGACCAGCCGAAGCGGACCGTCAGGGCCGCGCAGCGTGTGCCGGTGAGGGGCGCGGGGAACCGCGTGCTCAGCCGAGGCGGCGGCACAGCCGACGCACGGCGCCCCACCGCAGACGGTGCCGGAACCGTCTTCCGAGCGGCGCGGGGAACGGCCGCCGGACGACCCCGGCTCCCCGACCCGCGACGAGCCGCGGACCGCCCAGGTCCGCTCACCCGCTCAGGTCCGCTTCACCGCGCAGAGCAGCCCGTCCTCCGTGGGCACCAGCACCGGCACCAGCACGTCACTGTCCCGGACCGCCCGCAGGACCTCCCGCAGTTCGCGGACCTCGCCGTCCTGGAACGCCGCGTCCATCGCACGGCCGTGCGCGAAGACCCCCTCGAAGCACACCAGCCCCCCGGACCTCAGCAGCCGCAGGGACTCCGCCAGGTACCGCATGTACTCGTGCCGGTCGCCGTCGCAGAAGATCAGGTCGTAGCCGCCGTCGGCGAGCCGCGGCAGCACGTCCGTGGCGCGGCCGGGGATGCAGCGGGCCCGGTTCGCGGCGAAGCCGGCCTCGCGGAACGCCTCCCGGGCCAGTTGCTGGCGGTCCGGTTCGGTGTCCACCGTCGTCAGTACCCCGTCGGGCCGCATGCCGCGCAGCAGGTGCACCCCGGAGACGCCCACACCGGTGCCGATCTCCACGACCGACTTCGCGGCGGCCGTCGCGGCCAGCACCCGCAGGGTCGCGCCGGTGGCGGGGGAGACCGCCCGGACCGCGGCCAGCCGCGACCGCTGCCGGGCACGCAGGAGCACGTCGTCCTCGTCGGCGAACGCGTCGGCGAACGCCGGACCCGGGTGCCCGTTGCCGTTGATGTCGCTCTCCTGTCCCCGTGAGCCGGGCCCCGCCCCGCGGGGCCCGGCCCGCGGCCTGACCCGCTCGCGTGTGTGCCGCCCGGCGACTGTATCCGCTGCGGGCGGGAACCCGCGGCCCGGTCCGTGCGTTGACGCTGGTGGAACGTGTTCCACCGCGCACGACACGAGCACGCGCAGGGCTCGGCGGCGGGACGCGTCCGGCGGTCCGAGCCGCAGGGAAATTGCTTATCCGGAGCTGACGGGTGAGGTGGATATGGTAGGGGCTCTACTGGAGACCACCGGAGCCGACAGGGGAGGTGTGGCCGGCGTACCCAGCGCACCGGGAGTGATCGACCGCTTCCGGACGAGGCTGGGCCGGCCCAGATCTGTGAACGATGACGCCACGCGGGCCACTGTCGACTCCTCGCGTTCCGAGACGGTGGCCACCGCCACCTTCGGGACCGACGCCGAGACGTGGACCCCTCCCTCCTGGGAGGAGATCGTCGCCGCGCACAGCGCCCGGGTCTACCGCCTCGCCTACCGCCTCACCGGCAACCAGCACGACGCCGAGGACCTCACCCAGGAGGTCTTCGTCCGGGTCTTCCGGTCGCTGTCCACCTACACCCCCGGCACCTTCGAGGGCTGGCTGCACCGCATCACCACCAACCTCTTCCTCGACATGGTCCGCCGCCGCCAGCGCATCCGCTTCGACGCGCTGGGCGAGGACGCGGCCGAACGGCTCCCGAGCCGGGAGCCGTCCCCCGCGCAGGCATTCAACGACACCCACTTCGACGCCGACGTCCAGCAGGCGCTGGACACCCTGGCACCGGAGTTCCGCGCGGCCGTCGTGCTGTGCGACATCGAGGGCCTGTCGTACGAGGAGATCGCGGCGACCCTCGGGGTCAAGCTCGGTACCGTCCGCAGTCGCATCCACCGCGGCCGCTCCCACCTGCGCAGCGCCCTGCGGCACCGCGCTCCGGCCACCCCGCGCGGGGACCTGGCCGGGGCCGCCGCGGGCAGTGACACGGTAGGAACGGCGACGCGGGGGAGATCGTGAGCGGTACGGGCCACTTCCGTGATGCGGGTCAGCCCCGCGCCGCACGGGGAGGCAGGCTGGGCGCGTGGTCGCTGATCGCCCGCGAGCACCTGGGTGACCGGCTCGCCGCCTACGTCGACGGTGAGCTCGACGGTGACGCCCGCGAACGCGTGCTGTCCCACCTGGCCACCTGCGACCCGTGCCGGGGCCAGGCGGAGGAGCAGCGGCGGCTCAAGAGCGCCATGGCCGACGCCCTGCCGCCCGCGCTGTCCGCCGGGCTGCTCGCCCGCCTGCAGTGCCTGCCCGGATGTGACCCCGACGACCTGTCAGGACCCGGCCCCGACACCCCCTTCGGGCTGTTCGGCCGGAGTGGCCCCGGGCTGCCCGGTGGGGGACGGGACGGTGGCCGTGCCTCGTTCCTGGCCCCGGCGGACGGCTCCGGATTCGCCATCCACGAGATCGGCCGCCCGGCCGCCTCCCGTGGGCGCCGTCTGGCGTTCGCCGCGGCCGGTGCCTTCTCGCTGGCCGCGCTGGCCATCGGCGCGGCCCTGCCGCTGGAGACGGTGCCGGCGTCCGTGCCCGGCGCCGCGGAACCGGCCACCGGCAGCATGCCCAGCCCGCTGGGCATGCGGCAGGTCGCCGATCAGCGGTCCGCCGCGGCCTTCCCGGCGCCGGCGGCCGACGTGCGCGCCGTGCCGTCCGCGCAGGGCGGGCGTTCCGCGCTCGGTGTCACCGGATCGGCCGCACCCGTGCCGCCCGGCACGCCCAGCGCCCTGCCGCTGGCGGCCTGGAGGGTCGGGGGCGCCGCCCGGGCCGACTCCGCCGGCCGTTCACCCGTCGCCGCCGCCCCCCGGGCCGCCGCTCCGGCGGCCTCCCGTTCCGCCGCGGCGTCGCCGCCCGCGACGAGCGGTCCGCCGCGGGCGCACGGCGCCCCGGTGGCCCCGCCGGCCGCCGCACGGCCCGCCGTGCCGCACCTGCCGCACCCGCCGTCCGGCGGTCATCCCTACTGACCCCACGGGGTCCCCTGAGCGGTCCGCGTCGCGTTGCGGCGCGGACCGCCTGCGTGTGGGCTGGTGCTCCGGGTGGCCTCGGTCACCGGGAGCCACCGGGCCGTCGCGGCCCGGCGTGACGGAGGACCGCACACCGAGGGGAACGGTATGAACGAGGGCAAGCGCGTTCGTCCGCGCTGGTGGAGCCGCCCCGCCGCTCCGGACCAGGACCCGGCCGCGGCACCCGGCCCCGCGCGGCAGCCCGGGGACGCCGGCCACGGTGCCACCGGCCCGCACGACGGCGCGGCGTCCCCCGGACGGCCCATCGGCCCCCCGTGGCCCCCCGCGGCCCCCGGGGCGGACCAGGGAGCGGCCCCCGCCCCGGCCCCCGCGGCGTGGGGGACGCCCGGCGTCCGCCGTCCCCGTGACACCCGGCGCAACCGTCTGCTGGCCGGCGGCGTGGCACTGGCCGTGGTGGCCGGAGCGGCCGGCGGCCTGACCGGCTCCCTGCTGGAGCGCGGCGGCTCCCGGGACGCGGTGAGCCTGCCGCAGGCCCCGGCCGGCAACGACACCCGGGCCCCGGGCACGATCGCCGGCATCGCGCGGGCCAGCCTGCCCGGCGTGGTCTACATCCACGTCAAGTCCGGCGGCGAGGAGGCCACCGGCACCGGCATCATCCTGGACACCGCGGGCCACATCCTCACCAACAACCACGTCGTCCAGCCCGCCGCGTCCGGCGGCAGCATCAAGGTCACCCTCAACGACGGTGCCAGCCGTTCCGCCTCCGTGGTGGGCCGCGACACCGGCTACGACCTCGCCGTGGTGCGGGTCGGCGGCCTGACGGGCCTGCGGCCGCTGACACTGGGCAACTCCGCGTCCGTGCGGGTCGGCGACCCCGTCATCGCCATCGGCGCCCCCTACGACCTGGAGGGCACCGTCACCTCCGGCATCGTCAGCGCCAAGGACCGGGCGATCACCGCGGCCGGCGAGGGCGGCGGCAGCAGCGACGTCTCCTACGTCGACGCGATACAGACCGACGCGCCGATCAACCCCGGCAACTCCGGCGGCCCCCTGATGAACGCCCACGGCGAGGTCATCGGGATCAACAGCGCGATCCGCTCGGCCGACACCGACGGCGGCGGCCAGGGTGGCAGCATCGGCCTGGGCTTCGCCATCCCGGTCAACGAGGCCCGGCGGGTCGCCCAGCAGCTGATCAACACCGGTCACGCGGTCCACCCGGTGGTCGGCGTCACCGTCGACATGACCTACTCCGGCGAGGGCGCCCGGATCGCCGACAAGGGCGCCAAGGGCGGGCCTGCGGTCACCCCCGGCGGGCCCGGCGCGCACGCCGGACTGCGGGCGGGGGACGTCATCACCCGGGTCGACGGTGAACCGGTCGCCTCCGGCGAGGAACTCATCGTCCGCACCCGCAGCCGCGAGCCGGGGGACACGGTGCGGCTCGCCGTCCGGCGGGGTTCCCAGACGCTCAACCTGCGGCTGGTGCTGGGCGGGTCCACCGGCGGAACGTGATCGCTGCGCCGGCTTGAGCGGGAGTCGGTGGGTGCCGGTTCGGTGCGGCACCGGGGGCGGGCCCCGCGGGGGCTTGCGGGGCCCGCCCCCGGGGGCGCTCCGGTTCGTTGCCGGGCTCCGGGCTCGTGGGGGCTGGTCGCGCGGTTCCCCGCGCGCCTTTCGGGGCCGTTCGGGGCGCGCGGTTCGTTGCGGCTCTCCGTCCGGTGTGGTTCCTCGCGCCCTGGCGGAGTGGGCGGACTGTTGGGTGTGCGGGCTGCCGGAAGGGTGGGGAGGGCGGGTACCGTGGTGGCTCCGGACGTTCCAAGGAGCTGCAACGGTGTTCTTCGACATAGGGCCACTTGAGCTGGTGACCATCGTGCTCCTCGGCGTGCTCGTCTTCGGCCCGGACAAGCTGCCCAAGCTGATCCGGGACGTGACGGGGATGATCCGCAAGCTGCGGGAGTTCTCCGACAGCGCCAAGGCCGATCTGCGCAAGGAGCTGGGACCGGAGTTCAAGGACTTCGAGTTCGAGGACCTCAACCCCAAGACGTTCGTGCGCAAGAACATCCTGGAGAACGACAGCCTGGGTCTGAAGGACCTGCGCAGCAGCCTGGACCTCAAGGAGGAGATGTCCGCCGTCTCCGACGCGGCCCGGGAGACCTCCGCCACGGTGCGCGGTGCCGGGGAACGGACGCCGGCGGCGCCGGTCAACGGCTCCGGCATCCTCAGCAAGGGCCCGGCGGCCGGCGCGGAGATCCCGCCGTTCGACGCCGACGCCACCTGAACGGCCCGCCGCCACCGGCTCGTTCCCCGGCGCCTGCCCTGATCGCCCTCCCGGCGCGGCTATCCTGCCGTGGTCGGGATTCGCCCGCGGGGCGGGGCGTGCAGGCCGCAGGCGGGGCGCGGGCCCGACGGACGTCAGGCATCGAGGAGGCCGTGCGAATGACCACCACCAGCCGGGCCGGGGCGACCGCGCCCGCCGGGGACGAACGCAGCGGGGCACGGCCGATCGACGCGTTCCTGCTGGCCGCCTTCCCCTGGTACGGCCTGGACGACGCGTTCACCGGTGAGCGCTGGCCGGACCGGGCCGGGTTCAGCGCCGACCGGGTCGTCGAGCACGGCGCCCTCGGCCACGGCGACCGCCCCAGCCTGATGTCGGCCCTGCCGATGGCCGATCCGGAGGCGGACCGGCAGCGGTTCGCCGTCGTCATCACCCTCGGCGACCGCCCGGTGCGTTCCACCTCGGACGGCACCGGAGTGCTGGAGGCCACCTCGGTCTCCGCCGCCGCCTGGCTGGCCGGATCCGGGCTGCTGTCGTCCACCTGGCCCGGCCGGATGGACCGCGCGCTGCGTGCCGACTGGCTCGACCAGCAGACCGCCATCGCCTGGGAGCTGGCCGACGACCTCGACGGCGACGCCTGGAGCACCCTGACCCTGCCGGTGGACGGCGAGCCGACCCCGTTCCGCTACCGGGAGTCGGAGTACGGCTGGGTGCTGGCCGGCTCCGTGGAGGGCGCCCACGTCGGGGCGTACGGCCGCGGCATGAGCGCCTACGGCCTGGCGCTGGCCCGGGTGAAGGACCTGACGGGCTACGACGGCGCGCTGTGACCGCCCGGTACGCCCGGGGGCCCGCACCGTCCTGGTGCGGGCCCCCGGGCGTCGTACCGCCGGATCAGAACTTGTTGCGCGGCGTGAGGCCCAGGGACATGCCGGACAGTCCGCGCTGCCGGCCGCCGAGCTTGCCGGCGATGGTGCGCAGCGCGGCGCCCGCCGGGGAGGCGGCGTCGGACAGCACGACCGGTCGCCCGTCGTCGCCGCCCTCGCGCAGCCGCACGTCGATCGGGATGGAGCCGAGCACCGGGACGGTGGCGCCGGTGGTGCGGCTCAGGCCCTCGGCGACCCGCTGGCCGCCACCGGTGCCGAAGACGTCCACCATCTCGCCGCAGTGCGGGCAGGGCAGGCCTGCCATGTTCTCGATGACGCCGACGATCTTCTGGTGCGTCTGCACCGCGATGGACCCGGCCCGCTCCGCCACCTCGGCGGCCGCCTGCTGCGGGGTGGTCACCACCAGGATCTCCGCGTTCGGCACCAGCTGCGCCACCGAGATCGCGATGTCACCGGTGCCGGGCGGCAGGTCCAGCAGCAGCACGTCCAGGTCACCCCAGTAGACGTCGCCGAGGAACTGCTGGAGCGCGCGGTGCAGCATCGGGCCGCGCCAGACCACCGGGGCGTTGCCGGGGGTGAACATGCCGATGGAGATCACGCTCACGCCGTGCGCGGACGGCGGCATGATCATGTTCTCGACCTGGGTGGGACGGCCCTCGACGCCCAGCATGCGCGGGACGGAGTGGCCGTAGATGTCGGCGTCCACCACGCCGACCTTCAGCCCGTCGGCGGCCATCGAGGCCGCCAGGTTGACGGTCACCGAGGACTTGCCGACGCCGCCCTTGCCGGAGGCGACCGCGTAGACCCGGGTCAGCGTGCCGGGCCTGGCGAACGGGATCTCCCGCTCGGCCTGCCCGCCGCGCAGCGTGGAGGCCAGCTCCCGGCGCTGCTCGTCGCTCATCACGTCCAGGTCGACGGCGACCGAGGTGACGCCTTCGACCGCGGCCACGGCTTCGCCGACCCCGGTGGTGATCGTCTCGCGCATCGGGCAGCCGGCCACCGTCAGGTAGACGCCGACGCGCACCGCGCCGTCCTCCGCGATCTCCACCGATTTGACCATGCCGAGGTCGGTGATCGGTTTGTGGATCTCGGGGTCGTTCACCGTCGCGAGCGCGGCGCGCACCGCGTCTTCCCGCGGCGGAAGGTACGTGTCGGTAGCCATACGGTCGAGGATACGGCGCCGACCGGGGCCTCAGGGACGCGGTCGGCGGTCGCCCTGCTCACGTGACCGCCCGGTCAGCTCGGCGCTCAGCCGCTCCTCCAGCTCCCGCATCATGTCGTGCAGTTCGCCGCGGATCCAGTCCCGGGTGGCGACCTCGCCGATGTTCATCCGCAGCGCGGCGATCTCCCGCGTCAGGTACTCGGTGTCGGCGATGTTCCGCTCGTTCTGCCGCCGGTCCTGCTCCAGGTTGACGCGGTCCCGGTCGTCCTGGCGGTTCTGCGCCAGCAGGATCAGCGGTGCCGCGTAGCTCGCCTGGAGCGACAGCGCCAGGGTGAGGAAGATGAACGGGTACTCGTCGAACCGCAGGGCGACCGGCATGACGATGTTCCAGGTCACCCACGCGATGATGACCACCGTCATCCACACGATGAACCGACCGGTGCCCAGGAACCGGGCGATCCGCTCGCTCAGCCGGGCGAACGCCTCCGGGTCCCAGGACGGCAGCATCCGCCGGCCCGGCTCCCGCGGCAGGTCCAGCCGGCTGCCGCTGTGCCCCCGACCGCTGCCGGTGGCCGATGCGCCCACCGGCACCCGGCCCCGCTCGGTGCGTTCAGCGGCCATCGGCTTCCTCCCCCAGCCCCGGGACCGGCGACACCTCGTCGTGCGCCGCGGAGTCCCGCCAGTCGTCCGGCAGCAGGTGGTCGAGCACGTCGTCCACCGTGACCGCCCCCAGCAGCGACCCGCCCTCGTCCACCACGGGAGCGGCCACCATGTTGTACGTCGCCAGGTAGCTGGTGACCGCCGGGAGCGGGGTGTCGGGGGCCAGCGGCCGCAGGTCGGTGTCGGCGATCGCGCCCACCAGGGTGAACGGCGGGTCGCGCAGCAGCCGCTGGAAGTGCACCACGCCCAGGTACTTGCCGGTCGGCGTCTCGTCCGGCGGGCGGCAGACGTACACCTGCGCGGCCAGCGCCGGCGACAGGTCCTGGTTGCGCACCCGGGCCAGCGCCTCGGCCACCGTGGCGTCCGGGCGCAGCACGATCGGCTCGGTCGTCATCAGACCGCCGGCGGTGTGCTCCTCGTACGTCAGCAGCCGGCGCAGCGGGGCCGCGTCCTGCGGCTGCATCAGCGCCAGCAGCCGTTCCTTCTCCGCGTCCGGCAGCTCCGAGAGCAGGTCGGCCGCGTCGTCGGGGTCCATCGCCTCCAGCACGTCCGCGGCGCGCTCCTCGGCCAGTTCGCTGAGGATCTCCACCTGGTCGCCCTCGGGCAGCTCCTCCAGCACGTCCGCCAGCCGGTCGTCGTCCAGGGCGGCGGCCACCTCGCCGCGCCGCTTGGCCGACAGGTGGTGCAGCACGTTCGCCAGGTCCGCCGGGCGCAGCCGTTCGAACGTCGCCAGCAGGCTGGCCGCGCCCTGTCCGTGCTCGACGGCGGCGAAGCCGGTGACCGCCGACCACTCCACGGTGAGCGTCTCGCCCCGGCGCCGCAGCGCGCCCCCGCGGCCGCGGCGCACGAAGACCTTGTCGATCTCCCAGTCGCGGCGGGCCGGCAGCTGCCTCATGGAGACGTCCAGCACGGTGACGTCCTGCTCGCTCTCCACCAGCCGCACCTTGCGGTCCAGCAGTTCGCCCAGCACCAGCGTCTCGGCCTCGCGCTGTTCGAAGCGCCGCAGGTTGACCACGCCGGTGGTGATGACCTGGCCGGACTCCAGCCCGATCACCCGGGTCATGGGCAGGAAGATGCGGTGCCGGCTGACGACCTCGACCACCAGGCCCAGCACCCGCGGCGGGCGTCCGCCGATGCGCAGGATCGCCACGACGTCGCGCACCCGGCCCACCTGGTCGCCGTTCGGGTCGAAGACCGCGACCCCGGCCAGCCGGGAGATGAACACCCGGGGGGCTCCCGCCACCATGCCCGCCTCCCGTCACCTCGTGCCGCCGGACCGCGGCTCGCGCCCGGCGTTTCACCCTATCCGCCGTGCCGTCACCGGGCGCGGCGTGCTCACCTGCCGGGACCACCCGGACGGCCGCCGCCCGGGCACCCCTGGCGGCCCGTCAGGACCGGCCGGGCGTATCAGGCCCGCTTGCGGCGGCGCAGCAGCAGCCGGGGCAGGGCGGCCGGCGCCGGCCGTCGAGTGGTGGCCGGAGAAGAGACCGGAGCGGCCGCCCCTGAGCCGTCGCCGGGATCGGCGGGGGTCTCCAGCACCGCGCCGGGCACCAGGCGCAGCACCCGGCAGGTGTCCGCCCAGCGTTCCGGTATCCGGGCGAAGTCCGGGGCGTTCAGCCGCTTGCCCTTCAGCTCCTCCACCGCCGCGCTCCAGTCCGGCGAACGCGGTGCCAGCTCCCGCACGGCCGCCTCCCACACCACCAGGCGGCCGCCCTTGTCCTTGCTCCGCAGCGTCACCCGGACGGTGCCGCCGTCCGGCAGGCCGCGCAACGGCTGTTCGCCCGGACCGCCGACCAGCACCGCCGCGCCGTCCTGCCACACGTGCCACAGCCCGGTGGTGACGCCGTCCGTCCCGGTCACCCACAGCAGCCCGGACTTGCGGGCCGCCTCCTCCACGAGGGCGCGGTCCAGCTCCTGCGACGACGGTTGCGGTGCCATACCGGCAGCCTATTGCGTGGGTGGGACACCGGCCGCCGACGGGGTCGTACCGCGCCGGTCACAGCCAGCCGTTGCGCCGGAAGCCGCGGTGGATGGCGAAACAGACCATGACCATGGTGGCCAGCACCACGTAGTAGCCGTACTGGGTGTGCAGTTCCGGCATGTGGTCGAAGTTCATGCCGTACACGCCGGTGATCATGGTCGGCACCGCCAGGATCGCCGCCCACGCGGTGATCTTGCGCATGTCCTCGTTCTGCGCGACGGTCGCCTGCGCCAGGTTGGCCTGGAGGATCGAGTTGAGCAGGTCGTCGAAGCCCACCACCTGCTCGTGCACCCGGGCCAGGTGGTCGGCGACGTCCCGGAAGTACTTCTGGATGCCGGGGTCCACCACCCGCATCGGCCGCTCGCTCAGCAGCTGCATCGGCCGCAGCAGCGGGGAGACCGCGCGCTTGAACTCCAGCACCTCCCGCTTGAGCTGGTAGATCCGCCCGGCGGTGTCCATGCCCTGGCCCTTGCTCTTGCCCCGGCCGGCGCTCTGGTCGGAGAAGACGTCGCTCTCCACCTCGTCGATGTCGTCCTGCACCGCGTCGCCGACCGTCATGTAGTCGTCGACGACCCGGTCGGAGATGGCGTGCAGCACCGCGCTCGGGCCCTTGGCCAGCAGCTCCGGCTCCGCCTCCAGACGGTGCCGCAGCGACCGCAGCGAACCGTGCCCGCCGTGCCGCACGGTGATGACGAAGTCGGGGGCGGTGAACACCATCACCTCACCGGTCTCGACCACCTCGCTGCTGTCGGTCAGCCGGGCGTGCTCCACGTACCGGATGGTCTTGAAGACGGTGAACAGCATGTCGTCGTACCGCTCCAGCTTCGGCCGCTGGTGCGCGTGCACCGCGTCCTCCACCGCCAGCGGGTGCAGCCCGAACTCCTTGGCCAGCCCCGCGAACTCGGCCTCGCCCGGCTCGTGCAGGCCGATCCACACGAAGCCCTCGCCGCGTTCGCGCACCTCGCGCAGCGCCACCCGCGGCGCCACCCGCTCCGTGCACCGGCGGCCGCCGCGGTACACCGCGCAGTCCACCACGGACGCCGGCACCGCGGGCTCCGGGCCGGCCGCGTGATGAGGGCCGGCCGGCGGGCCGGCGGCCGGCCCCTTGCGCAGGGAGGGACGGACGGCCGCACGCAGTTCGCGCATCATCGACATGGATGGCTCCTTCCGGACCGGCCGGGCAGCACGCGGCTGCCACCGGCTCGGCGGTGACGGGTGAAAGGAACTCCTCCGGTGGCGTTCGCCGGCCCGCGGCCGTCCGCGGGGACCACCCGGCACCGCACCGGGCGCGTACCCGCCGCACGGCGGGAACACACGGGGTACGGGAACAGGGGCGGAACCGGGAACGGGACTCACGGGTTTCCCGGCCGCGCGGGCCGGGTAGTGACGCAACGATCAGGCGGGAACGCCGTCGCCGCAGGAGTCATCGGTACTGCACGGTCGACTCGGATCTCCCATTGCAGCCCCACCTCCTCCGGCCGGTTCCCCATGGGGAACGTTCAGAGCTGAAACCGCGTACGTCCTGGCGGCCAGCGCTCCAGCGTACCAAGATCGGCGGCGATCCCGCGCGCCGGGCGGCACAGCGTGCCCCGGAACTATGCTCGCCCCATGGCTGCTGATGTGCTGAGGCCGGTCGAGGAGCACCTGCGATCGGTCCTGGGAGAGCCGGACGCCCGGGCGGCCGTCACCTTCGTGGGGACCGACCGCGTCGAGGTCCTGCGGTTCGCCGACCCCGGCGCGGGCGTCGCCCGCTACGTCACCCTCGGCATGTCGGCGGCGCCCATGGCCGACCCGCTCGCCACCGTCGCCGACCCGCTGCGCGGACCGCGCGCCGAACTCGTGCTGTCGGTGCGCGCCGGCCGCGCCGACACCGACGCGGTGCTGCGCCCCCTCGCCGCCCTCGCCGCGTCCCCGCAGGTCGACGGCCTGGTGGTGGTGCCCGGCGCGTCCCTCGACACCGGCGAGCCGCTGTGGCCCGGCGCCCCGTTCACCGCCGTGCTGGTCGCCGAACCCGGCGGACTCGTGCCCGACCTGACGCTGCCTGCGCCGCTGGACCCGGTGCGTTTCTTCCCGCTGCTGCCGATGACGCCGAACGAGGCGGCCTGGAAACGGGTGCACGGCGCCGGCGCCCTCCACGACCGCTGGCTGACCGCCGCCACCGACCTGCGCGACCCGACCCGGATGTCGGCCCCGCCGGCCTGACCGCCGGGGCCTGAACGTGACGTTCCGCTTGACCGCGAGGACGCCGGGGAGGACCGTGGAGCGGTATGAGGGGTGAACCCAGTTGCCCGCGGTGCGGCGGCCGGGTCCGGGCGCCCGGCCTCTTCGCCGACTCCTGGCAGTGCTCACTGCACGGGGTCGTCCAGCCCGTCCAGCCCGTCGTGCCCCCGTCGGTCGAGGCGCTGGGCGTGGTGGCCGACCGCTCCCGCGTCCCGGTGTGGATGCCCTGGCCCCTGCCGGTCGGCTGGCTGTTCACCGGCGTGGCCTCCGCGGGTGACGACCGTGGCGGCGGACGGGCCAGCGCGGTCGTCTGCTCCGGCCCGGGCCCGCTCGGCGGCGCCGCCGAACTGCTGCTCGTCGCGGAGGAACTCGGCGTCGGCCTCGGAGCGCGCTACGCCGGCCTCCCCGGCCCCGACCCCGGCCCCCGCGTCCCGCCCAGCGGCCCGGCCCACGCGAAGATCCTCGCCGACGGCCACCCCACCGCCCTGTGGACCGTCCCCGACACCCCCGACGACCGCACCGTCTTCGCCGGCGAAGCCTCCGGCCTCTGGCTCTGGGCCGTCGCCTGGCCGCAGAACGCCGCCCACCTCCTCTACGAAGACCTCGTCCTCGCCGACGTCCGCCACACCGGCAACGAACTCGACCTCCTCCCCTGCGGAGCCCTCTCCCCCCGCCTCCTGACGTAGCGGGCCGAGGCCGCCCCGCGAGGGGCGCGGCGAACGGCGCGAACTGCCACGGCGAGAGCGGCAGCCGAAGTCGGAGTGACGCCCCCCGCAGCCGGGATGCCGGCCACCGCGAAGGAGCCGTGCGGGGAGCCCCCCCGCGAGGGACCCCACTATCCTGACCCCTTCGCACTGGAACCCACCGCCACCCGAGGGGCCGTCGTATGCGGATCGACCTGCACGCCCACTCCACCGCGTCCGACGGGACGGACCACCCCGCGCAGCTCGTCAGGGAGGCCGTCGCCGCCGGGCTGGACGTCGTGGCGCTGACGGACCACGACACCGTGCGCGGCCACGCGGAGGCCGCGGGCGCGCTGGCGGGGCTGGAGCGGCCGCTGACGCTGGTGCCCGGGATGGAGCTGTCCTGCCGGCTGGGCGGCACCGGGCTGCACATGCTGGCCTACCTCTTCGACACCGAGGAGCCCGAACTCGCCCGGGAGCGCGAACTCGTGCGCGACGACCGGGTGCCGCGGGCCCGCGCGATGGTGGGCAAGCTGAACGACCTGGGGGTACCGGTGACGTGGGAGGCCGTGGCGCGGATCGCCGGCGACGGCTCGGTCGGCCGCCCGCACGTGGCCTCCGCACTGGTGGAACTCGGCGTCGTTCCGGACGTCTCCGCCGCGTTCACCCCGCAGTGGCTCGGCGACGGCGGCCGGGCCTACGTCGGCAAGCACGAGCTGGACCCGTTCGCGGCGATCCGCCTGGTGAAGGCGGCCGGTGGTGTCACCGTCTTCGCGCACCCGGCCGCCGCCTCGCGCGGACGCACCGTGCCGGAGACGGCGATCGCGGAACTGGCCGCCGCCGGGCTGGACGGCATCGAGGTCGACCACATGGACCACGACATGCCCACCCGCGCCCGGTTGCGCGCGCTGGCCGGTGAACTCGGCCTGCTGACCACCGGATCCAGCGACTACCACGGCAGCCGCAAGACGTGCCGGCTGGGCGAGTGGACGACCGCCCCCGAGGTCTACGGCGAACTCTCCCGCCGGGCGACCGGCGCCCGGCCGGTCACCGCCGGCTAGGTCCTGGGGCCGGGAACGGGACCCGCGGTGTTCGCCGGCGAGGTCACGGCCTCGTTCGCCGTGCCACCTCGCCGGCGGTCACTCACTGCTCGGCGGGACGTATGTAGATCCGCTGGCCGATCTCGGCGGCCTGCTGCACGAACTGCCGGACGCAGGAGGCGTCCACGATCGTGCTGTCGATGGCCGTGCCGTTGATGTCGTCGAGCCGCATGATCTCGAACATCGCGTTGTCGATGCGCATGAACTGCTCCCTTCGCTCGGGGAGGACTGACGATGTCTGCGAGAGGGACCGGCCGTGCTCCAGGCCGGATTCACAGTCATCGCCTTGGCGTTACTCATGCGTCAACCATGGCGTCGCCGGAAAACTTCCCTGAGCTCGGGAAATTTTTTCCCCGGTCAACTCCGCACCGTGATCGCGGGTCACCACGGGGGAGCGGCGGTCAGCCGGCCGATCCCCAGAAGGCGTCCAGGACGGCGGCGGTGGCCTGCGGGTTCTCGGCGTTGGGGGAGTGCGCGGCGCCCGGGATCACCACGTGGCGCACGCCCAGCCGCGCCGCCATGTCCGCCTGCCACGGCACCGGCCACGCGTCGTCGACCTCGCCGGAGACCACGAGCTTGCGCGGCGGCACCGCCGCCAGCTCCGCCACCCGGTCCGGCTCGGACGCCAACTGGCGGCCGGTCGCGATCAGTTGCTCGGGAACGTTGGCGAGCCAGCGCTGGTGCAGGAAGCCGTCGATCGCCTCGTCGCCGCGCGGGGTGTCCAGCACCTCGCCGGTGTCCAGGGACTGCATGACCTGCCAGATCGCCTCCAGGTCCATGACGGCCAGCGCGTCGATCAGCATGCGGGTGCGGACCCGCTGCGCCTCCTCGACGGCCGCCGGCCCGGTGCTCATCAGCGTCAGGGACGCCCACGCCTGCGGGTCGCCGCCGTCCAGCACCGCCGCCCGTGCCAGCAGGCCGCCCATCGAGTGCCCCAGCAGGTGCACCGGGGCGTCCGCCGCCAGCGTCCTGGCCTGTGCCATCAGGTCCGCCACCAGCTCACCGCGCTCGTAGGCGGCGAGCTCCCGCGGCCCGCCGCTCTCGTACTGCCCGCGCCCGTCCACGGCCACGACCCGCCAGCCGGCGTCGGCCAGTGGTCCCAGCAGCCCGGCGAAGTCCTCCTTGCTGCCGGTGTACCCCGGTACCAGCAGCGCCGTCCCGCGCACCGGGCGTCCCGCGTCCAGGACGGCGAACGAGCCCCGGGGGGTCTCCAGACGGTGGGCCCGCGCGGAGCCGGGCAGGTGCAGCGTAGGCGGTCGGCTCATGCCGGTCAGGCTAACCACCCGGCCCGCCGCGGCCCGCGCCGCCGCCCCGCCCGCCGCCGTCCCCGTCCGCAGGGCGGCCCCGCTCCGCCGCACGCCGGACGGCCCGGCACCCCTGGTGGGGTACCGGGCCGTCGTGACGTGCCGGCGGATCAGTCCTCGGCGGCCGTCTTCGGCGCCGCGGAACGGGTGCGGCGGCGGCGCCGCGGGGTGCGGGCGGCACCGTCAGGGCCGTCGGCGGCGGCCGGTGCCGCGGCGGCCTCGGCGGCCGGCTGCGCGGCGGACTCCTGCGCCCCGCCGCCCGTACGGGTGCGGCGGCGACGGCGCGGGGCCGGGGTGTCGCTCTCGCCGCCGGCGTCCGGCGCGGCGACCGGCCCGGCGGCCGCGGCCTGACCGGCCTCGTCCTCCAGCGGTCGACCGTTGCGGGTGCGGCGGCGCTGGCGCGGGGAGCGGGTGCGCGGGGCGGGCTCGGCGGCCTCGGGCGCGGCGGCGGGTCGGCCGCCGGACTTGCGGCCGCGGCCACCGGTCTCGCCCAGGTCCTCGACCTCCTCGGCCTCCAGACCCGCGCGGGTGCGCTCGGAGCGCGGCAGCACACCGGTGATGCCCAGCGGGATGTTCAGCAGCTCGAAGAGGTGCTCGGAGGTGGAGTAGGTCTCCTCCGGGTCGTTGAAGGGCAGTTCCAGTGCCTTGTTGACCAGCTGCCAGCGCGGGATGTCGTCCCAGTCGACCAGCGTGACGGCGATGCCGGAGTTGCCCGCGCGCCCGGTGCGGCCGACCCGGTGCAGGTAGGTCTTCTCGTCCTCGGGGGACTGGTAGTTGATGACGTGCGTCACACCGTCGACGTCGATGCCGCGGGCGGCGACGTCGGTGCAGACCAGCACGTCGACCTTGCCGTTGCGGAACGCGCGCAGCGCCTGCTCACGGGCGCCCTGGCCGAGGTCGCCGTGGACCGCGCCGGAGGCGAAGCCGCGCCGGGCGAGCTGGTCGGCGATGTCGGCCGCGGTGCGCTTGGTGCGGCAGAAGATCATGGCGAGCCCGCGGCCGTCGGCCTGGAGGATCCGGGCGACCAGCTCCGGCTTGTCGAGCGAGTGCGCCCGGAAGACGTGCTGGGTGATGTTCGCCACGGTCACGCCCTCGTCGTCGGGCGACGTGGCCGAGATGTGCGTGGGCTGCGACATGTAGCGGCGGGCCAGTGAGATGACCTGACCGGGCATGGTCGCCGAGAACAGCATGGTCTGCCGCTTCTTCGGCAGCATGTCCATGATCTTCTCGACGTCCGGCAGGAAGCCCAGGTCGAGCATCTCGTCGGCCTCGTCGAGCACCAGGGAGCGCACGGCGGACAGGTCCAGTTTGCGCTGGCCCGCCAGGTCGAGCAGCCGGCCCGGGGTGCCGACGATCACGTCGACGCCCTTGCGCAGCGCTTCGACCTGCGGTTCGTAGGCGCGGCCGCCGTAGATGGCCAGGACCCGCACGGCGCGGACCTTGCCGGCCGTCTGGAGGTCGTTGGTGACCTGGGTGCACAGCTCGCGGGTGGGGACGACGACGAGCGCCTGCGGGCCGGTGGTCAGCGCCTCGGGCGCCGCCCGGCCGGCCTCGACGTCGGCGGCGACGCTGACGCGCTCCAGCAGCGGGAGCCCGAAGCCCAGCGTCTTGCCGGTGCCGGTCTTGGCCTGGCCGATGACGTCGTTGCCCGCCAGGGCGACCGGCAGGGTCATCTCCTGGATGGGGAACGGGGTGGTGATGCCGACGGCCTCAAGGGCCTCGGCGGTCTCGGGAAGGATGCCGAGATCGCGGAAAGTCATGGTGGACAGGATGCTTGCCTCTTCCGTGGAGCGCGGCACTGCTGTGAGGGGGTCGGGCGTCCGAGGAGATCGGTGCCGACCGCGCCGTGTGTCGTACCGGCCGCTGAACCGGACCGGAGTCCGGCCGGGCGGGCCGTTGAAGCGCGGGACCGCTGCCCCCACGCGTGCCGCGGGCGGGGCCACCGTCCACGGGGACGTGGACGGGGGACAGTCTGGTCGGAGCCGATCGGGCCACCGACCGGGCATCCGGGTGCGAGAACGAGTCCGCCGAAAATCGACGGGCTCCCTTACCACTCTACCCCGGATGCCCCCAGCGGTGAGGGAGCGGTGAATCCTGGATTCGGCAAAACGTTCGCAGCGCGTACCGTTCCGTCGCCCAGGGTGGCGGGCCGGACGCGCGTGGTCCCTGCGGCGGGACGTCCGGACGGCGGCGGACCGGGACCCGGACGCACGGGCGGAGCGGGCCCGCGGGCGTGGCCGGTGCGGGCCCGCGGCGGGCGTCCGGCGTGGGCGGGGCGGCCGGGCGCGGCGGGTTATTGTGCCGGACATGCAGACCCCTGACGACACCACTCCGTCCACCGGCGCCGACGAGCCGGGCACCGACGCCGCGCAGCCGGCCCCGGGCGGGATCGCCGCCCAAGACTGGAGCACCGCCTCGGCGCAGCCGACGTACCGGGCCGCCGTCATCGACCTGCTGGGCGCGCTGGCCTACGGCGAACTCGCCGCGTTCGAACGCCTCGCGGAGGACGCCAAGCTGGCCCCCTCGCTGGGCGACAAGGCGGCGCTGGCCAAGATGGCGTCGGCGGAATTCGGCCATTTCGAGCGGCTGCGGGACCGGCTGGCGGAGGTCGGGGAGGAGCCCACCGGGGCCATGGAGCCGTTCGCCGCCGCGCTGGACGGCTTCCACCGGCAGACCGCGCCGTCGGACTGGCTGGAGGGGCTGGTCAAGGCGTACGTCGGCGACTCGATCGCCAGCGACTTCTACCGCGAGGTGGCCGCCCGCCTCGACACCGACACCCGGGCCCTGGTGCTGGCGGTGCTGGACGACACCGGGCACGCCACCTTCGCGGTGGAGAAGGTGCGGGCGGCCATCGAGGCGGAGCCGCGGGTCGGCGGCCGGCTGGCGCTGTGGGCGCGGCGGCTGATGGGCGAGGCGCTCTCCCAGGCGCAGCGCGTGGTGGCCGACCGCGACGCCCTGTCCACGATGCTGGTCGGCGGGCTCGCCGACGGGTTCGACCTGGCGGAGGTCGGCCGGATGTTCACCCGGATCACGGAGGCGCACACCAAGCGGATGGCCGCCCTGGGCCTGGCCTCCTGACCGCGTCGGCCGTCGTGCCCGGTGCCGTCAGGCGGTGCTGGGACCGGCGGTCCGCACCGCGGCGGGCACGGCCGCCCGGGCCGGCGCCGGGGCGCGCGGGGCGAGCAGCAGCGACACGCCGGTCATCGCGACCGCGAGCGCGCCGGGCACCACGGCCGCCGGGTGGGCGCCGCCGAGCACGAACCGGGTGATCAGCCCGCCGACCGGCGCCGCGACCAGCCCGGTGAGCAGCACCGCCCGGGCGGACGGGAACCGGCCGGGGTGGACCCGCAGGGCGGTGACGGCGCACACCGCACCGATCACCAGGCTTTCGACGGCTGCCACGAGCATGGGCCCTCCCGGAACGCTGCTGACCGTCCGTCACCCCGTGGGCCGGACGTTCCGTCAACTACCCACGGTGGCGGTCCGGGCAAACGGGAAACCGCCGGGGGAATCACCGGGCGGCGGACGGCGCACGAAGGGGCCGTCCCGGCGCTCGGCCGGGACGGCCCCTTCGGTGGCGGGGTCCGGGGGACGGACCCCGCCCTTCAGTCCTGAGGCGTCACAGCGCCCCGAAGCCCACCTTGTGCTTCGCCGGCTCGCCGATCTCCACGTAGGCCAGCCGGTCCGCCGGGACCAGGACCTTGCGGCCCTTGTCGTCGGTGAGGCTCAGCAGCTTCTCGGCGCCGGTGAGGGCGGCGGAGACGGCGTCCTGGATCTCCTGGGCCGACTGCTCGCTCTCGATGACGATCTCACGCGGCGCGTGCTGCACGCCGATCTTGACCTCCACGGCACTTCCTTCCGAAGCTTGAGGCGTCGTATGCCGCCAACAGTAGCGTTTGCCCGCGCCGGGCGGGGCGGGGCGGCCGGGTCAGTGGCCGTCGGCCTCACCGTGCATGGGGAAACCGGCGATGCCCCGCCAGGCGAGGCCGCTCAGCAGCTCGACCGCCTGGTCGCGGTCCACGGTCTTGCCGGTGGACAGCCAGTAGCGGGCCACCACCTGGGAGACCCCGCCGAGTCCGACGGCCAGCAGCATCGACTGGTCCCGCGGCAGGCCGGTGTCCTCGACGATGACCTCGCAGATCGCCTCGGCGCACTGCAGGGCGACCTTGTCGACCCGCTCGCGCACAGCGGGCTCGTTCGTCAGGTCCGATTCGAAGACCAGCCGGAAGGCCCCGCCCTCGTCCTCGACGTAGGCGAAGTAGGCGTCCATCGTCGCCTCGACGCGCTGCTTGTTGTCCGAGGTGGAGGCCAGTGCCCGGCGCACCGCCTGGAGCAGCAGCTCGCAGTGCTGGTCCAGCAGCGCCAGGTACAGCTCCAGCTTCCCGGGGAAGTGCTGGTAGAGCACCGGCTTGCTGACCCCGGCGCGCTCGGCGATGTCGTCCATCGCCGCCGCGTGGTAACCCTGGGCGACGAAGACCTCCTGGGCCGCGCCCAGCAGCTGGTTGCGCCGGGCCCGGCGGGGCAGACGCGTCCCGCGGGGACGTGCCTCGGTCTGCTCCATGGCTGTCACGCCGCCTCCCTGTGGTGCTCTGACGCGTTGCGAATGTCCGGTCGGCGGCGCGTGCGGTGCCGCGCTGGCCATCGTACGTTTGGGTAACGTACCGGCGCGCCGGGCGGACGCAGAATCTCACGAGCTGATCGCGTCCCGGACCCCGGTGACTGCCCGGGAGGTCCGCAATTGTCAGCGATAGTCGTCCTCGTCCACCGGGACCTGGCGGCGCTGCTCGGCCGCGTCGGCGGGGTCGGCGTCCGGCGGTACCGGGCCGTTCGGCTCCTCCGGTTCGCCCTCGGGGCCCGCCGGCCGCAGCTGGTCGGCCGCGTCCGCGGGGTCGGCCTCGCGCTCCGGACGTGGTTCGTCGGACATGCCGTCTCCTTCCGCGTGTCCCTCCCTGTCCGAGCGTAGGCGGATGGGGTGGCGGACGCGCGGGCTGACGCGTGACGCCGGGGCATCCGGCGGGGTGGCTCGTACCATCGGACCATGTCCTCGACCGAGTCGACCGAGCCCCCCGTCCCCCTTCCCGGTCCGCCGGCCACCGTCCCGCCGGGCGGGGCGCCGCCCGGTGCGCAGGACGGCGAAAGCCTGCGGACCGTCGCCCTGAAGGGGTGCTCGCTCGTGGTCCGCTCACGCCGTCCGGAACGGGAGGGGCTGCGGCCGGCGCTGTTCGTGCACGGCCTCGGCGGCTCCTCGCAGAACTGGTCGCGGCTGATGGCCCGGCTGACCGACGTGGTCGACCCGCACGCCGTCGACCTGCCCGGATTCGGCTTCTCCCCGCCGCCGGACGACGGCGACTACTCGGTCACCGCGCACGCCCGGGCCGTGGTGCGGCTGATCCGTGCCCGGGACGCGGGGCCCGTGGACCTGTTCGGCAACTCCCTCGGCGGCGCCGTCGCCACCCGGGTCGCCGCGCTGCGGCCGGACCTGGTGCGCACCCTGACGCTGATCTCGCCGGCCCTGCCGGAACTGCGGCCGCAGCGCACCGCCTGGCCGACCGTGCTGGTCTCGCTGCCCGGCGTGCCGTGGCTGTACCTGCGCGCCACCCGTGACTGGAGCCCGCGCCGCCGCACCGAGGCGCTGATCTCGCTGTGCTTCGGCGATCCGGCCAACTTCGGCGAGGCGGAGTTCCGCGAGGCGGCCGAGGAGTACCGGCGCCGGATGGACCTGCCGTATTTCTGGGACGCGATGATCGGCTCGACCCGCGGCATCGTCGACGCCTACACCATCGGCGGCCCGCACTCGCTGTGGCGGCAGGCCCGCCGGGTGATCGCGCCGACACTGCTGGTCTACGGCGGGCGCGACAAGCTGGTGTCGTTCCGCATGGCCCGCCGGGCCGCCCGGACGTTCCCCGACGCGCGGCTGGTGACCGTGCCGGAGGGCGGGCACGTGGCGATGATGGAGCATCCCGGCGTGGTCGACCAGGCGTTCCGCGCCATGATCGCCGGGGACGCCGGGGGCTGACCGCCCGGCCGGAGGAGCCCGGCGGGCCGCGCCCGTTCGGCCCATCAACGCGCAACTCGGCGGAAGGTTACGGCGTTTCACCCCTTCCGGTGGCGCGGCGGACAACCGTCCGCCGCGCCTCCCCGCTGTCGGCATAGCGTCGGCGCATCGTCTTCATCCCAGCTTGCGAAGGGGTGCCTGATGCGCATCGCGCTGCTCACCGAGGGTGGCTATCCGTATCCTTCGGGTGACGGATGGGAATGGTGCGACCGCCTGGTGCGCGGGCTGGACGGCCAGGAGATCGACGTCTACGCCCTCACCCGTGCGGCCACCACCGCCCGCCCGCGCCTGCGGCTGCCGAGCACCGTGCGGCGGGTCGCCGAACTCCCGCTGGACGGCCCGCCCCCGGCCGCCCCCGGCCCGCGCGGCCGGACCGCCCGGCGCCGCTTCCGCGCGGCCTACCGCGACCTGGCCCACGCCCTGGCCGCCCCGCCCGTCCCGGTGGCCGGCGACCCCGCGGGACGGGCCGTCACCGCCGGGGAGGACCGCGGCGCGTCGGCGAAGGACCGTTTCGTCAGTGGGCTCTGCACACTCGCCGACCTCGCCGAGGAGCACGGCGGGCTCGGGACGGCGCCGCTCGGGCAGACCGCGCTGGCCGCCCTGGAGGACGCCTGCCGCACCGGCGCCGCCGGCCCACCGCGCACCGCCGGCCTGCTCACCGCCGCCGGACTGCTGGAACGCGCCCTGCGCCCGCTGTCCGCCCCCTGGTTCGGCGACGGCGGACTGGAGAGCGCCGACCTGTGCCACGCCACCTCCGGCGGACCCGCCGCACTGCCCGGACTGCTGGCCGCCCGGCGGCACGGCACCCCGCTGCTGGTCACCGAGTACGCCGTCCGGCTGCGCGAGCAGTACCTGCGCGGCGCCGACCGACCGCTCCCGCCGCCCGCGCGGGCCCTGTCCGCCGCCTTCCACCGCCTGCTGGCCGCCGAGGTCTGCCGCACCGCCACCTTCCTGACCGCCGGCAACGCCCACGTGCGCCGCTGGCAGGAACGCTGCGGCGCCGACCGCTCCCGGGTGCGGGTCGTGCCGCCCGGCATGGACGCCTCGGCGCTGGCCGCCGCCGGCGAGGCCGCCGAGTCCGGCGCCCCCGGCACCGACGGCCCCACCCTGGTCTGGGTCGGCCGGCCCGAACCCGCCAAGGACCTCGTCGCCCTGCTGCACGCGTTCACCGCGATACGTGAGGCCGTCCCCGGCGCCCGGCTGCGGATCATCGCCGCCGGTCCCGGCCGGCCCGGGCACCTGGAACGGGTCCGGGCCCTGGCCGCCCAGCTGCTGCCCGACACCGCCGCCGACACCGCCGCCGCGGGCGAGTCCCCCGTCACCTTCGACCGCGTCGGCTCACCCGGCGTGCGCGGGCCCGCCGACGCCTACACGGCCGGCGGCGTCGTGGTCTCCTCCAGCGCCGTCGAGGGGTTCCCGGCCGGACTCGTCGAAGCCATGTTCTGCGGCCGGGCCACCGTCTCCACCGACGTCGGCGCGGTCCGCGAGGTGATCGGCGGCACCGGGCTGCTGGTGCCGCCGCGCAACCCCCGGGCGCTGGCCGAGGCGTGCGTGGCGCTGCTGCGCGACCCCGCCCGACGCTCCCGGCTCGGCGCCGCCGCGCGCTCCAGAGCCCTGGAGCTGTTCACCGTCGAGGCCAACACCGCGGCCTTCCGCGCCCTGCACCTCGACCTCGTCGCCCACCGTCCGGCCCGCCCGCCGGCCGCCCCCTTCGACCACCCCGCCGAGGCCCACGTGCCCGGCCAGTGGGCCGCCATCGCCCCCGACCGCCCCCGTCGCACCCGAGCGGTGACCGCACCGCTGCGGTGTCCGGCCGCGGCGGCCGGCGACGGGCGATGACCCACGACGCGGTGAGCGGCGCCCGCCGCACCGCGCGGACCGCAGAGGAGACCGATGACCAGCACGCACACCGGCAGACCCGGGGCCGCCCCGGAGCGCCGTCCGGCCGGGCGGCCGCGCGGACCGGCCGACCCGGTGCTGGCGCTCATGCACCGCCACTACGACCTGTGCGCCCGGGCCGTCGACCCGCTGGAGATCGCCGCCGTCCTGGAGGCGCACGGCGTCACCGACCGGGTCGCCGCCCGGTTCCGGCACCGCGACGTCTTCACCCTCGCCGAGGAGCTGTACGCCCGGGTGCCGCGCGACCACACCGCGGACTGCCCCGGCCGGGACGCCGCCGGCGCCTGCCCGGACGCCCCCCTCGCCACGCGGACCGTCGCCCTGCACCTGCTGCCGGCCGCCGTGTGCGCCGCGGCCGTCGTGCTGGCCCGGCTGCTCGGCCCGGGCACCGCCGCCTGGACCGGCACCGCCGGACTCGCCGCCCTGGCCCTCGCCGCCCGGGCCGCCGTCCGCGGTGGCCCGCTGCGCGCCCCGGCCGCCCGGGGCACCGGGACCTGGACGCTGCTGCTGCTCGCGTCCGCCCTCTACGGCCCCTGGACGCTCACCACGCTGCTCGGCGACGGCACCGGCCCGCCCGACGGACTGCTCGACCCGGTCGCCGCCGCCGGCTTCCTGGCCAGGGCCGCCGCCGTCGGTCCGGCCGCCTGGTGCGCCCGCCGGTTCGCCCGCGGCGTGCGGGAACGGCTGCGCGGCACCCGGGGACTGACCGCCTTCGGCGCCGGGGTGCGCCCGCTGCTGGCCGCGGTGGTCGCCGCGTTCACCGCGGCCCTGATCGCGCTGGTGGCCGCCGCCTGGGCGCTGCTCGGCGACGGCGCCGCCCTGACCGGCGCACCCGTGCCCGTCGGCCTGGCCGGCGCCGCCGCCCTCGGCGTGCTGCTGTTCACCGCCCAACTGCTGACCGTCCACGGCAACGGCACCGCCGCCGCCTGGGGCCTGGGAACGGTGTGCGCCAGCCAGACCGCCGCGCTCGCCTGGGCCGCCGGGGCCGGCGCCGCCTCACCGCTGCGGGCCCTCGCGCAGGTCGGCGGGCCCGCCGCCGTGCAGGCGCTGACCTGCGGCGCCGGCGCGCTGGCCCTGGCGGTGTACGCGGTACCGGTGCTCGGCCGCGCCGCCGCCCACGCCGGCGCCCACCCCGCCCCGCCGCCCTACGACCCGGCGTACGCCGCCGCGCTGTTCACCGCACCGACCGCCGGGAGCCCGGCGGCGCACGGCCGGTGACCGGGCCCCGGCCCGCCACCCACCCGGGACCGCGCCGCCCGCCGGAGCCCCGGCACGACCCTCACCCCTCAGGAGAGACAACCGTGAACCACCCCACCCCACCGCGGCCCACCGCACCGGCCGGCGGGGGCGTCGCCCGATGAGAGTGCTGCTGCTCGGCGCCGACGGCTTCCTCGGCCGGCACGTCGCCGAACGCCTGCTGGCCGACCCCGCCACCCAGCTGACCGCGCTGGGCCGCCGGGACGACTCCGACGTCCGCTTCGACCTGGCCGACGGCAGCCCCGGCGCGCTGGCCCGGTTCCTCGACGCCGTCCACCCCGGCGTCGTCGTCAACTGCGCCGGCACCACCCGCGGCGGTGCCCGCGACCTGGTGCGGCACAACACGGTGTCCGTCGCCACCGTCTGCGAGGCGCTGCGGCGCAGCGGCTGCGGTGCCCGGCTGGTGCACCTGGGCTGCGCGTCGGAGTACGGACCCAGCCAGGCCGGTTCCTCCACCGGCGAGGACGCGGTGCCGCGCCCGGGCGGCCCGTACGGCGTCAGCAAACTGGCGGCCAGCGAACTGGTGCTGGGCTCCGACCTGGACGCGATCGTGCTGCGGGTCTTCTCACCGGCCGGCCCCGGCACGCCCACCGCCTCACCGCTGGGCCGCCTCGCCGACGCGATGCGCCGCGTCATGCAGAGCGGCGAACCGGAACTGCGCCTGGGGGGACTGGCCGCCCAGCGGGACTTCGTCGACGTGCGCGACGTGGCCCGCGCGGTGCACGCCGCCTCGCTGTCCGCCGCCCAGGGCGTGGTCAACATCGGCACCGGGCGGGCCGTGCGGCTCAAGGACGTGGTGGCCACCATGGCGCGCACCGCCGGCTTCGAGGGCACGCTGCACGAGGTCGACGAGACGGTCGGCGTGCCGCCCTACCCGGACGGCTGCGGTCCCTGGCAGCAGGCGGACGTGCGCGCCGCCCGCGACCGGCTGGGCTGGCGGCCGCGGATCGCGCTGGAGGAGTCGCTGGCGGACATCTGGATGGAGGCCGCGTGCCGGGTCTGACCGATCGCACCGCACTGGCCGGCCTCGGGGTCCCGGCCTACGCCGATCCACTGCTCGCCCCCGCCGAATGGGCCGAACTCGCCCGCCCCGGAACGCCGTTGCACTGGGTGGTGCTCAACGCCCGGGTCGGCCCCGGCACGCCCGCCGACCCGCTGTACGCGGCGGCGTCCGGCCGGCTGCGGGAAGCCGGGGTGCTGGTGCTGGGCCGGCTGGACTGCGCGTTCGGCGGCCGCGGCCCCGGCGAGGTCGTCACGGACGCCCGGCACTACCTGGACCGCTACCGGGTGGGCGGCTTCTACCTGGACCGCGCCCCGGCCGGGCGGGAGTGGTTCTCCGAGTGCCGCCGGCTGACCGGCGCGCTGTCCGCCCTGCCCGCCCCCGGCGGCGCCCCCGCCCGCCACCTGGTGCTGGGCCACGGCACCCACCCGTGGCCCGGGTACGCCGACGTCGCCGACCAACTGGTGACGTTCAACGGCCGCTGGTGCGACTACCGCTGGTCGGAGACCCCGCAGTGGACCGCCGGGCACCCGCCGAGCCGGTTCTGCCACCTGGTGCACGGCGTGCCCCGGCCCCACCTGGAGACCGCGCTGCGGATAGCCCGGTGGCAGGGCGCCGGTTCGGTGTTCATCACCGACCGCGACGGCGCCCGCGGCACCGATCCGTTCGAGGGCCTGCCCAGCTACTGGGACAGCATGTCGGCGATCCTGCGCGACCGCCCCTGGCGGGACTGACCGGGGCGCCGCCCGTCATCCGGTCGGGCGGCGTCTCGCAGGACGGAACGGGTGTCTTGGAATAAGGGGGCCCGTGGCACTGTTCGAGGGTAGGTACCAACCGTCACCCAGACGAATGCAACCGACCAACGGAGTCCCCGTGCCCCTGCCACCCCTGGTCGAGCCGGCCGACGAGCTCACCGTCGACGAGGTCCGCCGGTACTCACGCCATCTGATCATCCCGGACGTCGGGATGGACGGACAGAAGCGGCTGAAGAACGCCAAGGTGCTGTGCGTGGGCGCCGGCGGCCTCGGCTCCCCGGCCCTGATGTACCTGGCGGCGGCGGGTGTCGGCACCCTCGGCATCGTCGAGTTCGACGAGGTCGACGAGTCCAACCTGCAGCGCCAGATCATCCACAGCCAGGCGGACATCGGCCGGTCCAAGGCGGAGTCGGCCCGCGACTCGGTCCTGGGCATCAACCCGTACGTGAACGTCATCCTGCACCAGGAACGGCTTGAGGCCGACAACGTGCTGGAGATCTTCGGACAGTACGACCTGATCGTCGACGGCACCGACAACTTCGCCACCCGCTACCTGGTCAACGACGCCTGCGTGCTGCTCAACAAGCCGTACGTGTGGGGTTCGATCTACCGGTTCGACGGCCAGGCGTCCGTCTTCTGGAGCGAGCACGGCCCCTGCTACCGCTGCCTCTACCCGGAGCCCCCGCCCCCCGGCATGGTCCCCTCCTGCGCCGAGGGCGGCGTGCTGGGCGTGCTGTGCGCGTCCATCGGATCCATCCAGGTCACCGAGGCCATCAAGGTCCTCACCGGTATCGGCGAACCGCTGGTCGGCCGCCTGATGATCTACGACGCCCTGGAGATGCAGTACCGCTCGGTCAAGGTCCGCAAGGACCCCGAGTGCGCGGTCTGCGGCAAGAACCCCACGGTCACCGAGCTGATCGACTACGAGGCGTTCTGCGGCGTGGTCAGCGAGGAGGCCCAGGAGGCCGCCGCCGGCTCCACCATCACCCCGCGGCAGCTCAAGGACTGGATCGACGCGGGCGAGAACATCGAGATCATCGACGTGCGCGAGCCCAACGAGTACGAGATCGTCTCGATCCCGGGCGCCAGGCTGATCCCGAAGAACGAGTTCCTGATGGGCACCGCCCTCGGCGGCCTCCCGCAGGACAAGCGGATCGTGCTGCACTGCAAGACCGGCGTGCGCTCCGCCGAGGTGCTGGCCGTGCTGAAGAACGCCGGGTTCTCCGACGCGGTCCACGTCGGTGGCGGAGTCATCGGCTGGGTCAACCAGATCGAGCCCGAGAAGCCCGTCTACTGACGAGCTGAGCCGTGCCGGCTCCGGGAGTGGTCAGCTCCCGGAGCCGGCACGGCTCCCCGGTCCGCCCGGACCGTGCCGGTGCGCCATTCCCCTTGGCACGCCGGCACGGACGTTCCCCCGGGCGGCGCCGCGTCCCCCCGGTGCCCTCACGCGCGAGATGCGGGCGGCGGGACGCGGCTGTCCTGGTCGGCCTCAGCGGCCGTAGAGCCGGGCCATGGCGCGGAACGCCTCCTTCGGCTCCCACTCCATCTCCGGGTAGGTGCTGCCGCGTTCACCCTCGGGCTGCATGGTCACCAGGCCGTAGGAGGCCATGTCCATGTCGTGCTCGGGGTCCTGCGGGTCGTGCCGGTAGCCGTAGCCGGCGAAGGTGAACCAGAAGGCCGCGTCCACGCCTTCCTGCTCGAAGACGTCGAGCAGTTCCTCCAGGTAGATCGCCTGCTCGCCCTCGTCGCGGGTCAGGCCGCCGTTGATCCGCGGCGGTTCGCTGGCCTGGTCGGCCACCACCCAGCCGGTCGCCCCCAGCGCCGAGGCGCCCTGGAAGGTGCAGCAGCCGAACTCGGTGGCCGCCACCGGCTTGCCGTACCGCTGGAGCGACCGCATCTGCTCGGCGAAGTGCGGCGCGTTGTGCTGCGCCCGGTAGGCGTCCAGGCCCACGATGTCGAACGGGTCCCAGTCCACCTCCTCCCAGGCGCCGGCCGCGTAGGTCAGCAGCCCGCCGAAGTGCTGCCGGGCGGCGGCGGCCGCCCGGGCCAGGAACTCGTTGAGCCGCTTGATCAGCACCTCGGGGTCCACCGCGTCCGGCGCGGCGGGGTTGAACATCGTGGCCATCCGCTCGAAGACGGTGGCACCGGGCAGGAACTCCGAGCTGAACGAGCTGATCTCGCAGCCCAGCACCAGCACCACCCGGGCGCCGGTGGCCCGCAGCGCCTCCGCACGCCGGGCGCAGTCCTCGAAGATCGGCAGCATCTCCTCGGCGGACAGCTCGCACAGGAACGGGGAGAACCACACCTCCAGGCCCTCTTCGGCCGCGCACCGGGCGGCGAAGTCCAGCCGCTCCGGGTCGCCGCCGGTGATCCGCACCGCGCCGCACTTCAGGTCGCGGGCGATGACGCGCAGCTCGGCGCGGACGACGTCGTGGTCGAAGCCGGGGCGGGAGGACCGGCCGCCCGGGGTGAAGCCGGTGTCGTAGTTGATGCCCTTGGCGCGCATGAGTTCGTTTCGCTTCCGTTCTGCTGGGGTCGTCGGTCGGGCGTGGGGGGTGTGGGGCGTGGGGGGAGTCTCAGGGGCGCGCGTCGGTCGCCGGGGCCGTCGCCGCGGGGGAGGAGGCGGCGACGGCCTCGTCGACCAGCTGTTTCAGCGGTCGGGTGGCGGTACCGCCCAGCACCATGGCCAGGAAGATACCGGCCACCGTCAGGACGCTGCCGAGCCAGGCCATGGTGGGGACCGGCAGGGTGAAGGCGCACACCAGCCGGGTCACGCACTCCGCCAGCAGGCAGGTACCCCAGATCACGCTGAACAGCCGTTCCAGGCCCAGGAACCGCCGCGACTCGCGGGACAACCGGTCCCAGGCGGCGATCCGGACCGTCTCACCGCGGGTGGTCAGCGGCTTGGCCGCCTCCGACATCAGCGGTTTCGGCCCGAAGGCCGACACCAGGATCGCCAGCCCGATGACGCTGCTGACCCCGGAGTCCTTGGCGAACATCACCCGCGGGTCACCGGTGACGAAACTCAGGCCGATGCCCACCAGGTTGACCACCAGCATCAGCGCGGCCACCGCGTTGAACTTCTTGCCGGACACCAGGGTCGTCACCGTGCGCACCGCCGGCACCACGCTGGCCAGTGCCAGCGCCAGCACCAGGTTGATGCCCAGCGCGGCGTGCAGCAGGTAGTAGCCGCCGACCGGCACCGCCACGTCCAGCAGCAGCGGGCGCACCGTGCTCTTCCAGCTCTTGCCGGAGCCGCTGCCCGTGCCGTCCGCCGCGTTCCCGGCGCGTGCGCCCGTGGGCTGGGAGAGCTGAGTGGTCTCGGACATCACTGCCGCCTTCGGTGTGGGTGGCCCGCGGGCCCTGCCAGACCCAAGCCTCCCCTCCGGGGCCCCTCGCCCGGCAGAGCCATCGATCCCCGGCTCGCCGGGACAAATGTCACCGCCCGCCCCGGACGCACCACCGGCACCGGCTACAGCTCCCCGCGCCGCGTCAGGTGGTTGAACGACAGCCAGCCCGGCAGCACCGGCAGCCAGAACGTCGCCAGCCGGAACAGCAGCACCGCCGACAGCGCCCCCGCCCCCGGCATCCCCGCCAGCGTCAGCGCGGTCGACAGCGCCGCCTCGATCGCCCCGACACCGCCCGGCGAGGGCACCGCCGAGCCGGCCGCGTTCGCCACCAGGAAGACCACCGCCACACTGGCGAAGCTCATCGAGTCGAACCCGAACGCCCGCACCGCCGCGTCCAGGCACGCCACGTTCACCAGCGTCAGCAGCAGCACGCCGCCCGCGCCGGTGACCAGCTTGCGGGGCCGCTGGAGCATGTCCAGCATGCGCGGCACCACACCGGCGAACAGCGACCGCAGCCGCGAGGAGACGAACTTGCGCAGCGACGGCACCGCGGTGACCACCAGCACCAGCACCGCGGCGGTCAGCACCCCGGCGATGACGGTCCGCGACGGCGACAGCGAGGGTGCGTGCTGCGTGCCCGTCACGTAGCCGAAGAACGCCAGCAGCAGGATGTGTCCGCCCAGCGACGCCAGCTGCGAGGCACCGACACTGGCCACCGCCAGCCCCGGACGCACGCCGTTGCGCTGAAGGAAACGGGTGTTGAGCGCCACGCCGCCGACCGCGGCCGGCGCGACCAGCTTCACGAAGTTGCCCGCCACCTGCGCCAGCACCGTGCGGCGGAAGGGGACCTTCTCCGGCACGAAACCCAGCAGGCTCATCGTGGCCGGCACGTAGGTGACCGCCGACAGCACGAACACCGCCGCCACCCATCGCCAGTCCGCCTCGCCGATCACACCGCTCCAGTCCAGCCGCGAGAACTGCGACAGCAGGAAGTAGCCCGCGATGGCACCGGCGATGTAGCTGATCAGGGTGCGCGCCTTGAACCGCTCCAGCCGCACCGGCTGCACCGGCGCCTGCGGCCGCACCTCCAGCACCTGCTGCCGTATCTGCGACAGCAGGTCCTCCTCGTGCGCGGCCTCCAGCGCGTCCTCCATGGCACGCTTGTCGGCCTCCTTCTCCACCTTGCGCTGCGCCTTGGCCGCCTTGTGGTCCTCCGGCAGCGGCTCGGTGCCGGAGGTGTGCCGGCCCCGGGTCGCCTCGATGACGGCTGCCCGCTCCCGTTCCGACCGCTCCTTCGCCAGCTGGCGCAGCGTCGCGCGGGTGGCACGGTCCAGCGCGATCGGCTGGAGCAGCGGCAGGCTGTCGGCCACCGCGTCCGGCCCCAGCACCCGCACCGCCGCCGCGACCGCCCGCTCCGGACCCACCCGCAGCGCGAACGTCGTCAGCAGCTGCGAGACGTCCATCCGCAGCAGGATGTCGCCGGCCGCGATCTCACCGCCGCGCAGATCGGTGACGTACAGCGTGCCGTCCTGCGCCACCAGCAGCGAGTCGCCGACCAGCCGCCGGTGCGCGATCCGCCGCGACTGCAACGCCCGCACCTGCTGCCAGGCGCGGTCCATCACCTCCTCGGTGATCTCCGCGTCCGGCATGGCGTCCAGCGACCGGCCGCCGATGTGCTCGTAGACCAGCATCACCGCGTCCGGACCCAGTTCCGAGGTCGCGATCAGCTTCGGCGCGTGCGCCCCCGCCGAGATCGCCGCGTACGCCAGCAGCGCCTCCTGCTCCAGCGCCTGCCGCAGCGAGGTCAGGCTGCGCCGCTCGGTCACCCCGCGCAACTGCAGGCGGCGCCACAGCTTGTAGAAGAACCCGTGCGCCTGCTGCTCGCGGTCGACCACCGTGATGTCCAGCGGCTCCCCGTCGGTCAGCGTCACCAGGTAGCGCCGGCCGCGTTCGGAGTCCGCGGTGTCCGGCGCGTCGTCGAAGCGCTGCGCCGTCACCGGTGAGAACCCCACCCGCCGCAGCCCCGCCAGCAGGGTGCGCCCGGTCGGCCGCACGTTGGGCGAACCCACCGCGTACACCGTGCCGTACGCCACCGTCCAGCCGATCAGCAGCGTCACCACGATGGAGAACGGCGTGGTGTAGCCGCCGACCAGCACCGCGAACGCGTCCAGCAGCAGCACGCACCACAGCGCCACCCGCCACCGCGGCCGGCGTGCCATGCCCACCGCGGTCATGTACGCGATGACCGGTGCCAGGTAGCCGTGCACCGGGTCGGTGATGCCGCCGCTGGGCGCGGTGGTGGTCAGCGCCGCCCGGATCGCGGACGGGGCGGCGTCGGTCACCCACAGGTCGGCCGCCAGCGACAGCCCGTGCGCCAGCACCGCGGCCAGCACCCCGTCGGCCACCCGCAGCCCGTCCCGCTTGATCAGCCGCTCGACGGCGAACGCCACCGGCACGATCAGCACCGCCACGCTCGCGGTGAATCCGGCGAAGGAGATCACGAAGTGCGGGGCGCCGTTCGTGCCGCGCGCGATGTCCTGCTCGACGCCGCTGGTGGTGCCCTTGGCGAACATGGCGACGGCCAGCACCACGGCGATCCCCAGCAGACCGGTCAGGAACCGCAGCAGGTCCACCGGCCGGTGCACCCGGGCCGCCAGCAGCGGTTCGTCGACGGCCACCTCGTCGGCCCAGCCGCCCTCCGCGGCGTCACCGACCACGTGGGCCCCGGGCGGCCGCGGGCCGCTGTCGCCGTGACCGTCGCTGCCGCTGTGACCGTCGCGGTGGTCGTCGCCGTCGCCGGGGTCGCCGCCGTGGTCGTCGCCGGGGTCGCCGGACGACGCGGGGTCGGGGAACGGCTCAGGTTTTCCGGACGGCACGGGGTCTCCGGACGGCACGGGGGCGGGCCCAGGGCCGGGGGCCCCGGCCGACGGGGTGCCGCTCGGGTCCGCGGGGGCGCCGGGCTCCGTGGGGCGGTCCGCCGGCGCGGGGCCGTCCGGTCGCGCGGCGGGGGAACCGGGACCGGGACGCCCGGAGGGGCCGGGGGCGGGTGGCCGGGGCGCACCGCCGGGGCGCTCGTCGTCCGCCGAGTCGTGGGCGCGTAGCACCGGGGGCACCTCCTGGCCGGCCGCGGGCAGCCCCGCGGAGGACGGGAGCACCCGAGGTGGCTCCGCGCCCTGGTCTCCGGCCATCTCTTGTTGATCTCGTATCACCAGTCACCGCCCGCAGAATGGTGGCACGAACCCACCACCGATGAGGGCAGCCGGACGCATTTCGTGGCGGCTGTCACCGTGCCGCGCCGACCCGGGCGAACACCGCGCTGTCGTAGGGGTACGGCAGGATGGAGCCGCGGTGACGGGACCGGAGGGAGGGCGGGGCCATGGACGACGTGCCGGACGAGTTGCCGCCGTACGCCGAACGCGTGCTGGAGGTCGCCGAACTCGTACCGCCGGGCCGGGTGCTGACCTACGGCGACGTCGCGGAGTGGCTGGAGGAGGGCGGTCCCCGGCAGGTCGGCCGAGTGATGTCCCTGTACGGCGGCCCGGTGCCCTGGTGGCGCGTGGTGCGCGCGGACGGCAGGCTGCTGCCCGGCCACGAGCTGGACGCCCTGGCCCGCTACCGCGACGAGGGCACCCCGCTGCGCGCGGCGGGCCGCACCACCGAGGGCCACATACCGCGTCTCGACATGCCCCGCGCCCGCTGGGACGGCGCGGACGGCTGAGGGCCGGCTGTTCACATCCCCCAGCTTCCGCCATCCCGCCCCACCCCGTGGCGCACGCCGCGCGGAGGCCCGGCGGAGGAACGGCGGGGATCCCGCACCCCGCCGCGCCGCGCGGGGTGCGGCGCGACCGGCGCCCGCCCGTGGCGTAGCGTCGCCGGGGGCCCGCCGCGTCCCGTCCGGCCGGCCCGCGGCGCCCGCACCGCAGGCCGGCGCCGTCCCACCCGCACGCAACCGGAACCGGAACCGCCGATCCACGTGACCTCCTCCGTCCCGACCGCCCGCACCCGGCCCGCCGCGCCCTCCGGCGGCTACCGGTTGGTCCTCGACCTGCCGCAGGCCCCGCCGCCTCCCTCACTGGACGCGGCACAGCGCGCGGTGGTTGAGCACCCCGGCGGACCACTGCTGGTGCTCGCCGGACCCGGTACCGGGAAGACCACCACCCTGGTGGAGTCGGTCACCGCCCGGCTGGAGGCCGGCGCCGACCCCGAACGCCTCCTGGTGCTCACCGACCGCCGGGCCGCCGCCACCGCGCTGCGCGACCGGCTCGCGGCCCGCCTCGGCCGCCGCCCCGGCCCGCGTCCCACCACCTTCCACGCCCTCTCCTACGCGCTGGTGCGCTCCGCCCAGGAACCCGACGCGTTCGCCCACCCGCTGCGCCTGATGTCCGGACCGGAACAGGACCTGGCGGTACGCGAACTGCTGGCCGGCGAGGCCGTGCTGGCCCGGGCCGGACGCGCCCCGGTGCGCTGGCCGCAGGAACTGCGCGCCGCACTGACCACCCGGGGCTTCGCCGACGAGGTCCGCGCGGTGCTGGCCCGCACCCGCGAACTCGGCCTGAGCCCGGCGGAACTGGCCGCCTTCGCCGGCCGCACCGGACGCCCCGACTGGGCGGCGGCGGCCGGCTTCCTCACCGAGTACCTCGACGTGCTGGGCCTGCAGGGCGCGGTGGACTACGCGGGGCTCGTCGGCCGCGCCGTGGCCCCGGCCGCCGAGCACGCCGGCGACTGGGACGCGGTCTTCGTCGACGAGATCCAGGACACCGACCCGGCGCAGGTGCGGCTGCTGCGCGCGCTGGCCGGCGCCGGGCGCACCCTCGTGGCGTTCGGCGACCCCGACCAGTCCGTCTACGCCTTCCGCGGCGCGGACGTCGGCGGGGTGCTGGACTTCCCGGACCTGTTCCCGCGCGCCGACGGCCGGCCGGCGCCGGTGACCGCGCTGGGGCTCTCGCACCGCTCCGGCACCGGTCTGCTGGCCGCCACCCGCCGGGTCGCCGCCCGCATGCCGCTGACCCGGCTGCCGGCCGCCGCCGTGCGGGCCCACCGCGAACCCGTCCCGGCCGCCGGCGCGCCCCCCGGCCGGGTCGAGGTGCTGACCTTCCCCACCGCGGGCTCCGAGACCGACAACGTCGCCGACCTGCTGCGCCGCGCCCACCTGGAGGACGGCGTGCCGTGGGCGCAGATGGCGGTGCTGGTGCGGGCCGGCGCGCGGTCCCTGCCGGTGCTGCGCCGGGCGCTGACCTCGGCGGGCGTGCCGGTCGACATCGACGGCGACGACCTGCCGCTGCGGGAGGAACCCGCCGTCGCACCCCTGGTGCTGGCCCTCCGGGTCGCCGCCCGCGCCGCCCTGTCCGCCTCCACCGCCCACCCGGTGGTCCCGGCGGCGCGGTCGGGGGAGGGCTCCGGGACGGATGGCGCGGGGGCGGCCGGTGCGGATACTGACGGTTCCGGGGACGCGGGCGGCCCGGGGGAGGAGACCGGCGGGCCCGCGCCCGTCACGGTGCCCGGGTGGCTGACCGTCGAGGAGGCCATGACGCTGCTGGTCTCGCCGCTCGGCGGGATGGACGCCGCCGACCTGCGGCGGCTCGGGCGGGCGCTGCGCGAGGAGGAACGCGCCGGCGGCCGCACCGTGCCCGCGCCGTCCGACGTGCTGATCACCGCCGCCGTCGCCGCGCCGGAACGCCTGGCACCGCACGACGACGGCCACGCCCGCGGCGCCCGGCGGCTCGGCGGCCTGCTGCACGCCGCCCGCCAGGTGCTGGCCGGCGGCGGCACCGCGGAGGAGGCGCTGTGGCAGCTGTGGAACGGCACGCCGTGGCCGGCCCGGCTGGAGCGGCTGGCCGGCCGGGGCGGGAACGCCGCGCGCAACGCAGACCGTGATCTGGACGCCGTCTGCGCGCTGTTCGAGACCGCCGCCCGCGCCGAACAGCGCACCGGCGGCCGCGGCGCGCTCAACTTCCTGGAGGAACTGGACGCCCAGGACATCGCCGCCGACGTGCTGACCCGGCGCCAGGTCCGCCCCGACGCGGTGCTGCTGACCACCGCGCACCGTGCCAAGGGCCGGCAGTGGCGGATGGTCGTCGTCGCCGGGGTGCAGGACGGGCTCTGGCCCGACCTGCGCCGCCGCGGCTCCCTGCTGGAGGCCGACCGCATCGGCCGCGACGGCCTCGCCGAACCCCTGCCGGCCGGCGCGCTGCTGGCCGAGGAACGCCGGTTGTTCTACGTCGCCGTCACCCGGGCCCGCGAACGCCTGGTGGTCACCGCCGTCAAGGGCCCGGCGGACGACGGCGACCAGCCGTCCCGTTTCCTCGCCGAACTCGGCGTCGAGCCCCGGGACGTGACCGCCCGGCCGCGCCGGCCGCTCGCGGTCGCCGCGCTGGTCGCCGAACTGCGCGCCACCACGGTCGACCCGGACGCCGGCCCGGCGCTGCGGGCCGCCGCCGCGGACCGGCTGGCCCGGCTGGCCGCGCTCACCGACGACGACGGGTACCCGCTGGTCCCGGCCGCGCACCCGCAGCGCTGGTGGGGACTGCGCGAGCCGACGCGCGCCGAGGCGCCGCTGCGCGACCCGGCGGTGCCCGTGGCGTTGTCCGGCAGCGCGCTGGGCCAACTGGTCGACGACTGCTCGCTGCGCTGGTTCCTCGCCCGCGAGGTCCGCGCCGACGACCCGTCCACCGCGGCCCAGGGTTTCGGCAACGTGGTGCACGTCCTCGCCGACGAGGTCGCCTCCAGCCGCACCCCGGCCCGGCTGGACGTGCTGATGGAGCGCCTGGACTCGGTCTGGGACGCGCTCGCCTTCGACGCGCCGTGGAAGTCCGCCCAGGAACGCGAACAGGCCCGGGTGGCCCTGGAACGCTTCCTGCGCTGGCACGTCATGGAACGCGGCCGGGAGACCGTCGCCAGCGAACGGGAGTTCGACGTCACCCTGGAGGCCGGCCCCTACCGGGTGCGGGTGCGCGGCAGCATGGACCTGGTGGAACGGGACGCCGAGGGCCGCGTCTACGTCGTCGACTTCAAGACCGGCCGGCAGACCCTCACCGCCGCCGAGGTCGAGCACCACCCCCAGCTGGCCGTCTACCAGTTGGCGTTGCGCGAGCTGGACGCGCTGCCGGGCGGCGCCGAACTCGTCCAGCTGCGGCAGAGCGCGCCGAAGAAGGAGGGCGGCGACGCGCTGCCCCGCGTGCAGGCCCAGCCGGCCCTGGACACCTCCGCCGACGACTGGCCGACCCGCCTGCTGACCACCGCCGCGGCCCGCGTCCTGGAGGAACGCTTCACACCCTCACCCGGATCCTCCTGCGAACACTGCGCCTTCCGGTCCTGCTGCAGCGCCCGCCCCGAGGGCGCTCACGTCGTCGAATGACCGGGCCGGGGGTGCCGAAGCGGCGGTGCGGACACGGTCGGGCCCGTGCGGGCGGCCCTGCCGGTGTGCGCCGGGGACGGGGATGTCCGACCCTGCCGTTAGCCTCTCCTGGTGCCGTCCCGTCTGACCGACCCCGAACAGCTGAAGACCCTGCTGGGCATCCCGTTCACCCCTGAACAGATGGCGTGCGTGACGGCCCCTCTGGAGCCGAACGTCATCGTGGCCGGGGCCGGTTCGGGCAAGACGACGGTGATGGCCGCGCGCGTGGTGTGGCTGGTCGGCACCGGACAGGTCGCCGCCGACCGGGTGCTGGGCCTGACGTTCACCAACAAGGCCGCCGGCGAACTGGCCGAACGCGTCCGCGCCGCCCTGGTGCGGGCCGGCGTCACCGACCCCGACCCGGGCGGGGACGATCCGGGGGAGCCGCGGATCTCCACCTACCACGCGTTCGCCGGGCAGTTGCTGACCGACCACGGGCTGCGCATCGGCCTGGAACCCAGCTCCCGCCTGCTCGCCGACGCCACCCGCTTCCAGCTCGCCGCCCGCGTGCTGGCCGCCGACCCCGGCCCGCACCCCGACCTCACCAAGGGCCTGTCGGCCCTCGCCGCCGACCTGCTCGCCCTCGACTCCGAACTGTCCGAACACCTCGTCACCCCCGACGACCTGCGCGAGCACGACGCCGGGCTCGCCACCGTCCTGGGCGCGCTCGACCCGGCCCGCCGCGGCTTCGCCTGGACCCGCGAGGTCACCGCCGCCGCCCGCGCCCGCCAGGCCCTGGCCGGACTGGTCGCCGCCTACCGGGCCGAGAAGCAGCGCCGCGACCTGCTCGACTTCGGCGACCAGATCGCCCTGTCCGCCCGGCTGGCCGGCACCCGCCCCGAGGTCGGCGCCCTGCTGCGGGAGAGCTACGGGGTCGTGCTGCTCGACGAGTACCAGGACACCTCCGTCGCCCAGCGCCTGCTGCTCGCCGGCCTGTTCGGCGCCGGCACCGGGCACCCCGTCACCGCGGTCGGCGACCCCTGCCAGGCCATCTACGGCTGGCGCGGTGCCTCCGTCGCCAACCTCGACGACTTCCCCGAACACTTCCCCCGCGCCGACGGCACCCCCGCCGCCCGCCACAGCCTCAGCGAGAACCGCCGCAGCGGCGGCCGCCTGCTGGAACTCGCCAACTCCCTCGCCGCACCCCTGCGTTCGATGCACGAAGGAGTGCGGGCGCTGCGCCCGGCCCCCGGCGCCGAGCACGACGGCCTGGTGCGCTGCGCCCTGCTGCCCACCCAGGACGACGAGATCGACTGGCTCGCCGACTCCCTTCGTCACCTGACCGCCACCGGGACCGAACCCGGCGGGATCGCCGTGCTGTGCCGCACCGCCGGCCAGTTCGCCGCCGTGCACGCCGCCCTGGTCGCCCGCGAGGTGCCCGTCGAGGTCGTCGGCCTGTCCGGGTTGCTGCACCTGCCCGAGGTGGCCGACACCGTCGCCACCTGCGAGGTGCTGCACGACCCCACGGCCAACGCCTGCCTGGTGCGGCTGCTGACCGGCCCCCGCTGGCGGATCGGTCCGCGCGACCTGGCGCTGCTCGGCCGCCGCGCCCGCCTGATGGTCGCCGCCGCGACCGGCCGTGGACACGGTGACGAGGCGCTGGCGCGGGCCGTCGAGGGCACCGACCCGGCCGAGGTGGTCTCGCTGGCCGACGCGCTGGAGACCTTCGCCGACCCCACGGTCTCCGGCGCCGACGACAGCTTGCCGTTCTCCGCGGCGGCCCGGCAGCGGTTCGCCGCCCTCGCCGCTGAGATCCGCGACCTGCGCCGATCACTGGCCGACCCGCTCATGGACGTGCTGCACCGGGTGCTGGCGGTCACCGGCCTGGAGGTCGAACTCGCCGCCTCCCCGCAGGCGCTGGCCGCCCGCCGCCGCGAGACGCTGCGGGCCTTCCTCGACGTCGCCGCCGGCTTCGCCTCGCTGGACGGCGAGGCCACGCTGCCGGCCTTCCTCGCCTTCCTGCGGACCGCCGCCCGCCACGAGAAGGGACTCGACAGCTCCCTGCCCGGCGGCGAGAACACCGTCAAGGTGCTGACCGCCCACAAGTCCAAGGGCCTGGAGTGGGACGTCGTCGCCGCGCCAGGACTGGTGGCCGGAGCGTTCCCCAGCGCCCGGGGCCGGGAGCTGTGGCCCTGGCACGCCTGCGTCCTCCCGCACGGCCTGCGCGGCGACGCGGCCACCCTGCCGGACGTTGCCGAATGGACCAAGAAGGGCGTGGACGGCTTCCGCGCCGCCATGCGCGAGCACAACGCCACCGAGGAACTCCGGCTCGGCTACGTCACCTTCACCCGCCCGCGCTCCCTCCTGCTGGCCTCCGGCCACTGGTGGGGCCCGACCCAGAAGACCCCGCGCGGCCCCTCCGCCTTCCTCGACGCCCTGCGCGCGCACTGCGAATCCGGCCACGGCGAGATCGACCACTGGACGGATCCCCCCGCCGACGGCGAGACCAACCCCGCCCTCGACACCACCACCGAGACCGCCTGGCCCCTCCCCCTCGACCCCCGGGCCCTCCACCACCGCCGGACCGCCGCGGAACAGGTTTTGCGCAGGCTGGGGGGTTCCGGTGCGGGAGGTTCCTGGGCGGACGGTTCCGGCGCGGTGGCGGTGGGCGCGGTCGCGGCGGATGACGTGGCCGAGGGCGGGGGCGTCGGCGCGGGCGGGGAGGGGGACGGCGGCTTCGGCGGTGTGCTGACGCCGGAGGAGGCTCGGCTGGCCGCGTCGTGGGACCGGGACCTCGACACCCTCGCCGGTGAACTGCGGCTGGCACGGCGAACCGTGCGGCACGTGACGCTGCCCGCGGCCCTGTCGGCCACGCAGCTGATGCGGCTGGCCGACGACCCCGACGGCCTCGCCCGCGAACTCGCCCGCCCCGTCCCGCGCCCCCCGCAGCCCGCGGCCCGGCGCGGCACCCGCTTCCACGCCTGGGTGCAGTCACGGTTCGAGGAGGTACCGCTCGTCCGGATCGACGAACTGCCCGGCATCGAACCCGACCCCGGCGCCGCCGTGGAGGACGAGGACGACCTCGCCGGACTGAAGGAAGCCTTCCTGCGCACCCCTTTCGCCCACCTCACGCCCTACGGGGTGGAGGTTCCGGTGCAGATCACGCTCGCCGGACGGGTGGTGCGCGGCCGCATCGACGCCGTCTACCGCACGGAGTCCGGCGGCTTCGACGTCGTGGACTGGAAGACCCACCGCGCCCCGGTCGCCGACCCCCTCCAGCTCGCCGTCTACCGGCTGGCCTGGGCCGAACGCCTCGGGCTGCCCGCCTCCCGGGTCACCGCCGCGTTCGTCTACGTCCGCACCGGCCGCGTCGTGCGCCCCTCCCGGCTGCCGGGCCGCCGGACCCTGGAACGCCTGCTGTCCGCCGGCCCCGCCCCGCAGCGCCGCACCCCGTCGGGCCGGTGACCTGCATGTCCTGAGGCATACCGGCGCACCGGCCGGGCGGGTCATGGTGGTCCGGGCGGCTTTGGGCGGTCCTGCCGCAGGGCGCCGCGAGTGACCCGGATAGGCTCGCCAGCATGAGCAGCACCACGGACAACGCCGTCCGCGCGTACATCGCCGCCCACCGTGAGACGTTCCTCGCCGACCTGGCCGACTGGCTGCGCGTCCCCTCCGTCTCCGCCGACCCCGAACGCGCCGGTGACGTGCGCCGCAGCGCCGCATGGCTGACCGCCGCACTGCGGTCCGCCGGCTTCCCGGTCGCGGAGGTCTGGGAGAGCGCCGGGCTGCCCGCCGTCTACGCCGAGTGGCCCTCCGGCGACCCGGACGCCCCGACCGTGCTGGTCTACGGCCACCACGACGTGCAGCCCGCGGCCCGTGAGGACGGCTGGGACAGCGACCCGTTCGAGCCGCTGGTCCGCGACGGCCGCCTCTACGCCCGCGGTGCCGCTGACGACAAGGGCCAGGTCTTCTTCCACACCCTCGGCGTCCGCGCCCACCTCGCCGCCACCGGCCGCAGCGCCCCGGCCGTCAACCTCAAGCTGCTGATCGAGGGCGAGGAGGAGTCCGGCTCCCCGAACTTCCCCGACCTCCTGCGCGAGCACGCCGCCCGGCTGGCCTGCGACGCCGTCGTGGTCTCCGACACCGGCATGTGGGACGCCGACACCCCCACCGTCTGCACCGGCATGCGGGGCCTGGCCGACTGCCAGATCGATCTGTACGGCCCGGCACAGGACATCCACTCCGGCTCCTTCGGCGGCGCGGTGCCCAACCCGGCCACCGAGGCGGCCCGCCTGGCCGCCGCCCTGCACGACGCCGACCGCCGCGTCACCGTCCCCGGCTTCTACGACGGCGTCGTCGAACTGACCGACCGCGAGCGGAAGCTCTTCGCCGAACTGCCCTTCGACGAGGCCGCCTGGCTGCGCACCGCCCACTCCACCGCCACCCTCGGCGAGACCGGCCACAGCACCCTGGAACGCATCTGGGCGCGCCCGACCGCCGAGGTCAACGGCATCCACAGCGGCTACGGCGGTCCCGGGGGCAAGACCATCGTCCCGGCCACCGCCCAGCTCAAACTCTCCTTCCGCCTGGTCGCCGGCCAGGACACCACCCGCGTGCGCGAGGCCGTCGCCGACTGGGTGGCCGCCACCCTGCCGGACGGCATCCGGCACGAGATCACCTTCTGGGGTGTCACCCGCCCCTGCCTGACCCCGCTCGACCACCCCGCCCTCCAGGCGATCGTCCGTTCCATGGGCCGCGCCTTCGGTAAACCGGTGCTCTTCACCCGTGAGGGTGGTTCCGGCCCGGCCGCCGACCTCCAGGACGTTCTCGGTGCCCCGGTGCTCTTCCTGGGCATTTCCGTGCCCTCCGACGGTTGGCACTCGGTGAACGAGAAGGTCGAACTCGACCTGCTGCTCAAGGGCGTGGAGACCGCGGCCCACCTGTGGAGCGATCTGGCCGGCCATTGGCCCCGCTGACCCCGCGCGGCGGGCCGCCCGGCGACCACCGCCCGCCCACCGAAGAACCGTCCACGTCCCCCCGGGAGTTGGAAGCGACCTTGTCCCTAGCAGAAGCGCCCGTGCCCACGCGTCCGCTGGCCCTCACCCGCTCCGCCGTCGACCGCGCCGCCCACCACCGCATCGACGAGGCGTGGCTGGCCGCGGCCTGGAGCCACCCGACCACCCGTGTGCTGGTGGTCTCCGGCGGTCAGGTGCTGGTCGAGGACACCGCCGACGGCCGCACCGAACTCGTCCTCGTGCCGCCCTTCGACGCCCCGGTCAGCGAACACCACCGCTACTTCCTGGGTACCGGCACCGACGGTGTGCACTACTTCGCCCTCCAGCAGGACAGCCTCCCCGGCCGCATGGACGCCCCCGCCCGCCCGGCCGGCCTGCGCGAGGTCGGCGGCCTGCTCGGCGACCGGGACGCCGGCCTGATGGTGCACGCCGTCGCCCTGGAGAACTGGCAGCGCCTGCACCGCTTCTGCTCCCGCTGCGGCACCCGCACCGACATCGTGGCCGCCGGACACGTGCGCCGCTGTCCGGACTGCGGTGCCGAGCACTACCCGCGCACCGACCCCGCGGTGATCATGCTCGTCACCGACGACCAGGACCGCGCCCTGCTCGGCCGCCAGATGCACTGGCCGGCCGGCCGCTTCTCCACGCTGGCCGGCTTCGTCGAGCCGGGCGAGTCGATCGAGCAGGCCGTGGTGCGGGAGGTGGCCGAGGAGGCGGGCGTCGAGGTCGTCGAGGTCTCCTATGTCGCCAGCCAGCCCTGGCCGTTCCCCTCCAGCCTGATGCTCGGCTTCATGGCCCGGGCCGGGGCCGGTGAGATCCAGGTGGACGGTGAGGAGATCCACGAGGCCCGCTGGTTCTCCCGGCAGGACCTGCGGGAGGGCATCGAGAGCGGCGACATCCTCCCGCCGGCCGGCATCTCCATCGCGGCCCGGCTGATCGAGCTGTGGTACGGCCAGCCGCTGCCCGCGGCACCGCGGCAGACTGCCTGACACCCGGCCCGCCTCCCCGGGGACGGCGGCCCGGTCCACCGAGGCCCGGCGCCCGTCCCCCGCGGCCTGGGGTCACCACACCCTCGCTCAGGCTCCTATTTTCTCCTTCACCTGGGCGAGGGAGGGGTTGGTCAGCGTGCTGCCGTCGGGGTCTCGCCGTGGGTGCGCCCGTCCCTGGGGGACTGGCTCAACAACAAGAAGGACCAGTTCGACCACATCATCATCTTGAAGATCGACCGCATCGCGCGGTCGGTCCGCCACCTCTCGGACATCATCGAGTGGTGTGAGGCGAACGGTAAGGGCCTGATCTCCTGCGAAGAAGGGTTCGACCTCTCGAAGCCGTGGGGCAAGACCATCGCCAAGATCCTGGCCGTAGTCGCAGAGGCTGAGCTGGACGCCATCAAGGCCCGCAACAAGGCTTCCCGGGAGACCATGCGGAAGACCGGCCGTTGGCCGGGTGGCCTTGTTCCGTTCGGACGCAGAGCGGTGAAGGGCGACGCAGGCTTCACTCTGGAACTCGACCCCGAGTACGGCCCGGCGCTGATCGAGATGCTCCGGCGCTTCATCGAGAAGCCGAGCTTCTCGGCCGTCGCCGACTGGTTGAACGAGCAAGGCGTGCCCACGGCTCAGGACATCGCTCGCATCCGCGCGGCGGCAGGCGAGAGCACGACTCGGCTGGCCGACCCGAAGCCTCGGGGAGCCAGGTGGACGCCGACCACAGTGCAAGCCGTGCTGGTCAGCCGCTCCCTGCTCGGGGAGTACGTACGCGCCACTGGCACCGTTGCCCGCAACGATGACGGCACACCTGTCATGCGGTCTGAGCCAGTGCTCAACGAGGAGGAGTGGGCCAAGCTGTCCGAGGCTGTCGCCTGAACCGTTCCGGGTCGAATGGAGGCTCGATTCTCTGAGCGGATTGAGTCATGGCACGTCCCTCCCCTTATCCCGCTGAGCTGCGCAAGCGTGCGGTTCGCATGGTCGCCGAGGTGCGGCCCGACTACGACACCGAGTGGGCCGCGATGAAGGCCGTCGCGACCAAGCTCGGGATCGGAACGACCGAGACGCTGCGTACCTGGGTCCGCCGGGACCAGATCGACAGCGGGACCCGGCCCGGGACGACAACGGAGGAATCCGCGCAGGTCAAGGCATTGAAGTAGGAGAACGCCGAGCTGAAGCGGGCGAACGAGATCCTCAAGGCCGCAGCGAGTTTCTTCGCGGCCGGGCTCGACCGGCCACACCTGCGCTCGTAGCGTTCATCGACGAGCACCGGGACCGCTTCGGCGGTGTCGAGCCGATCTGCCGCGTGCTGACCATGCACGACTGCAGCATCGCCCCCTCCACCTACTACGCCCACAAACAGCGCCAGGCATCGCCCTCCGCCCGTCAGCTGCGGGACACGGACCTCAAGGCCCTGGTCAGCGGGATATATGACGCCAACTACCGTGTCTACGGCGCCCGGAAGGTCTGGCGGGAGCTGAACCGGCAGGGTCACGCGGTGGCCCGCTGCACCGTCGAACGCCTCATGCGCGAACTCGGCATCACCGGCGCGGTCCGCGGCAGGAAGGTGATCACCACAGTGGCGAACCCAGCCGCCGCACGGGCGCCCGACCTGGTCGACCGCAACTTCGTGGCCGCTGCCCCGAACCGCACCTGGGTCGCGGACTTCACCCACGTCGCGGCCTGGGCCGGCACTGTCTATGTCGCCTTCGCGGTGGACACCTTCTCCCGCCGCATCGTCGGCTGGTCGGCAGCCACCACCAAGCACACCGAACTCGTCCTGGCCGCCCTGGAGATGACGCTGTGGCATCGTGACCGGGCCGGCACCCGGCCGGCAGCGGGCGAGTTGATCCATCACTCCGATGCCGGGTCGCAATATACGTCTTTCGCCCTGGCCGAACACCTGGAACGGGAACGCATCGCGGCCTCCATCGGCTCGGTCGGCGACGCGTACGACAACGCACTGATGGAATCGACGATCGGCCTCTACAAGACGGAGCTGATCAAACCACAGCGACCTTGGAAGACTTTGGCGGCGGTCGAGTTGGCCACCGCCGAGTGGGCCCACTGGTGCAACCACCGTCGCCTGCACGGTGAGATAGGCCACGTTCCCCCGGCCGAATACGAAGCCCACTACTACCTGAGCGACAAGAAACCCCAGGTCACAGTCAAGATCTAGAGTCTCCACCAGACCCGGAACGGTTCACCCCGACGGGTGTAGGCGGCGGGCCTTGTTCAGCCGATGCAGCCCCAGGGCACACAAAACCCCCGATCAGCGTCAGGCCGGTCGGGGGTTACGCGTAGCGGGAGTCAGGCGCCGAGTGCCTGCTTCACCTGGGCAAGGCTCGGGTTCGTCATGACGACCTCGTTGCCACCCGTGGCGGGAACTACCAGAATAGTCGGCACTGTCTGGTTGCCGCCGTTGGCCTTCTCGACGAAGGCGGCCGACTCCGGGTCGTGCTCGATGTTGATCTCGGTGTACTCGATGCCTTCGCGCTGCATCTGGGACTTCAGACGGCGGCAGTAGCCGCACCAGGTGGTGCTGTACATGGTCACGGCGGCAGACATGGTCCTCGCGCTCCTCAGTCGTGATGTCGGGGTCCGATGCTGGGAACGTACACCGGGGCAAGGGCATTCCCGCGCCGCGTTGTCCACAGATGACGGTGTTCGTAGGACTGTCATCACGGCCCTGTGGACAGTCGATCGGGTGCCGCCCGCGGCACCTGCGAGCATGGCCGGGTGACCGCACACATGGATGCCGCACTCTTCCCTCCGGTGCCGGAGACGGCCGACGCGGTGCTCGAAGGGCTCGACCCCGAACAGCGCGCCGTCGCCACCGCCCTGCACGGGCCGGTGTGCGTCCTGGCCGGCGCCGGCACCGGCAAGACCCGGGCCATCACCCACAGGGTGGCCTACGGGGTGCGCAGCGGTGTCCTCCAGCCGGGGGCCGTGCTGGCGGTGACCTTCACCGCCCGGGCCGCCGGCGAGATGCGGGGGCGGCTGCGGCAGTTGGGCGCCGGCGGGGTGCAGGCGCGCACCTTCCACTCGGCGGCGCTGCGGCAGCTGCAGTACTTCTGGCCGCGCGCGGTCGGCGGCAGGCTGCCGCGACTCGTGGAACGCAAGGTCCAACTGGTCAGCGAGGCGGCCGGCCGGCTGCGGCTGCGGCTCGACCGGGGCGAGCTGCGGGACGTCACCGGTGAGATCGAATGGGCCAAGGTCACCCAGACGGTTCCGGAGGACTACCCGGCCGCCGCCGCGCTGGCCGGCCGGGAGACCGCACGCGACCCGGTGGAGATCGCCGCCGTCTACACCGGCTACGAGCAGCTCAAGCGCGAGCGGGACGTCATCGACTTCGAGGACGTGCTGCTGCTGACCGTGGGCGTGCTGCAGGAGCGGCCGGACGTGGCCGAGCAGGTCCGCTCCCAGTACCGGCACTTCGTGGTCGACGAGTACCAGGACGTCAGCCCGCTCCAGCAACGGCTGCTCGACCTGTGGCTCGGCGACCGCGACAGCCTGTGCGTGGTGGGCGACGCCGGGCAGACCATCTACTCCTTCACCGGCGCCACCCCGGACTACCTGCTGGACTTCCGGCGCCGCCACCCCGGCGCCACCGTGGTGCGCCTGGTGCGCGACTACCGCTCCACCCCGCAGGTCGTCCACCTGGCCAACGGGCTGCTGGCCGCCGCCTCCGGCAAGGCCGCGGCCCACCGGCTCGACCTCGTCTCCCAGGTCCCGCCGGGGCCCGAGCCGTCCTTCACCGAGTACGCCGACGAACCCGCCGAGGCCGAGGGCACCGCCCGCCGGATCCGTGCCCTCGTCGACCGCGGCACCCGGCCCAGCGCTGTCGCGGTGCTCTTCCGGATCAACGCCCAGTCCGAGCTGTACGAGCAGGCCCTCGCCGACGCCGGCGTCCCCTACCAGCTGCGCGGCGCCGAGCGGTTCTTCGAACGCCCCGAGGTCCGCGAGGCCGGCCTCCTGCTGCGCGGCGCCGCCCGGGCCGGCGGGGGATCCGGCGGTGACGGGGACGACCTGCCGGCCCAGGTACGGGCGGTGCTGGGCACCCGTGGCTGGACCCCGGCACCCCCGGCCGGCACCGGGGCGGTGCGGGACCGCTGGGAGTCGCTGGCGGCCCTGGTGCGGCTGGCCGAGGAGTTCTCCGCCGCCCGCCCGCACACCACCCTCGGCGCGTTCGTCGCCGAGCTGGACGAACGCGTCGCCGCCCAGCACGCCCCCACCGTCGAGGGCGTCACCCTGGCCTCCCTGCACGCCGCCAAGGGCCTGGAGTGGGACGCCGTCTTCCTCGTCGGACTGGCCGAGGGCACCCTGCCGATCACCTACGCCCGCACCCCAGAGCAGATCGAGGAGGAACGCCGGCTGCTCTACGTCGGCGTCACCCGCGCCCGCACCCGCCTGACGCTGTCGTGGGCCCTCTCGCGCTCCCCGGGCGGCCGGGGCGGCCGCCAGCCCTCCCGCTTCCTGACGTCGCTGCGGCACGGCGTCCCGGTCTCCTCGGCCGGTCCCCCGCACGGCGGTGCCGGCGGGATCTCGTGGGGAACCGCGGCCCGGGGCGGCCGCCTGGACGGCGCGGCAGGCGCTCCGGCGGCAGCCCGACGGCGGACCCCGGCGCGCTGCCGGGTGTGCGGGCGGGCGCTGTCCGACCCGGGGGAGATCAAACTGCTGCGCTGCGAGGGCTGCCCCTCGGAGCTGGACGAGGGACTGCACGGACGCCTGCTGGCCTGGCGTGCCGACCAGGCCGCACGGCTCGGCCAGCCGGCGTACTGCGTGCTGACGGACCGGACGCTGCTGGCCATCGCGGAGAACGTGCCGGAAACGGAGGCCGAGCTCGCCAGGGTCGCCGCCGTCCCCGCCCGCAAGATGCGGCGGTTCGGCACGGACGTGCTGGCGCTGTGCGCCGGAGCGGAATGGCCCTTCCCGGAGTCCGGCCCGCCCGGAGCGGAACGTTCCGCCGAAACCGGCTCGCAGAAAGTTTGCGAATACCCCGGAAAATAGTTTGCGCACGCCGCGGCAATGCTCATAGCCTGCGGGAGCGCGGTCGTCACCCGCCCCCTTACCGGGCCGGGTCAGACCGTGATGTACTGGACAATGCCTACCCGGCGGCCCCTCCCCAGGAAGCCCCGGACGGCCGCAGCGCCCCGCACGACCCTGTTCCCATAAGCCCACCAGACGCCGAGAGGAGGCGAGTCCTGTGATTTCCACCATCGAGTTCACCACCGTCAAGCCGGTCGTGCGCCCGCTGTCCGTCGGTCGTCCGGTGACCGTCTCCGGCCTGCTCGGCGCCGGTTCCGCCTTTGCCGGCCTGTCCGGCCTGAGCGGCAATCTGCCGGTCTTCGCCCTGTGCGGTGTCCAGGCAGGTGCCCTCGTGGCAGCGGATGGCGTCGAGGGTGGCATGGGCCGAGCGACCCAGGCACCGGTGGCGGGATCGGCATGGATCGAGGAATCCGTGTCCGTGGCCGACGGTGCCGGACACCGGGCCGGACAGCAGCACCCGGCCGGCACGACCGGCGTGACGAAGCACTACCCCAGCAAGAAGCGGGCCTTCCGCGGGCTCGAACCCTGGAGAGATCCAGCCTGATACCTCATCAGGTCGGCACCTTCCAGGGCCGCGGAACCCGCAACCGGGTACCGCGGCCCTTGTGTTTTCCCCGGATCATCACGCTCCGGGGAAAACCGAAGGAGCCACGGGACCAGCACCCGGAACCGACCAGCGCCCGGCCCACCGGCCGGACCGACAGACGAGGACACCACCCACCGTGCATCCCGAGACGCACACCCCGTCCGTACCGCCTTCCGACCCGATCCCGCTGCCCGCCGCCCCGGAGGCCCCCGTGCTGCCCCTGACCGATCTCGAGGACGAGATCGAGCGCCTCGGCGTTCCCGTCCCCTGCCGCTCCTACGACCCGGAGGTCTTCTTCGCCGAGACCCCGGCCGACGTCGAGTACGCCAAGTCCCTGTGTGGCACCTGCCCGGTGCGTCAGGCGTGCCTCGCCGGCGCCAAGGACCGCCGCGAGCCCTGGGGCGTCTGGGGTGGCGAGCTGTTCGTGCAGGGTGTCGTGGTGCCCCGCAAGCGGCCGCGTGGCCGTCCGCGCAAGGACGCGGTCCTGGTATGAGCCGCCGACCGCTCCCCGGAACCATCGACCACCCCACGAGCGCCGATCCCGAGAAGCAGGCTCCGATGAACCCGTCCGACCTCTACCCCCGCCCCGGAACCGCAGGTTCTCCCACCCGTCACCCGAACAGGACCCGAGAGATGCAACTCATTCCAGAAGCCCTGGCCAGGGCCCATATGCACGACAGGCTTTACGAGGCCGAGTCGGAACGCATGGCCCTGCGTGTCGCCCGAGCCCGCCGACTGCAGCGCCGCGCCGAACGCGCCACGCTCCGGGCCCGCCGCGCCCTGGCCCACGTCGTCATGAACTGACGTCCTTGGCCAAGGCCCCCACCGCAACGCCCTCCCCGGGGGCCGGTCCGTCCTCTGGACCGGCCCCCCGGTCGTTGCCCCTGCGGCCGGCGCTCGCCGGCGTGGCGGTGCGCATCCAGGGTGTCCCCCCGCCCACGACCGCGCACCGGCCGTGGTCAGTCCTCCTCGGCGAACCCGGGCAGCCACTCCAGCAGTTCGTCCCGCAGCCGCACCCGTGCGTCCAGCTGACACAGCACGCCGATGGTGCTGAGCGTGACCCGGTGGATCAGCAGGTAGGACGGCGGCAGGTTCAGCTGTTTGCCCAGCTGGTTGGCCGGCGACCTCGGGTCGGCGATCCGGGCGGCCTGCGTGCGCATCCACTTGCGGGTGAACGTGAACTCCTCCACCCGGGCCGGTTCGATGATCGGCAGCACGTAGTCCAGCACCGCCTCGGGGTCCAGCTGGATCGCGGGCCTGACGAACCCCTCCTGCCGCAGCATCGCGTGCACCTGTTCGGCGTCCCCCCGCAACGCCAGCCGCAGCGCGGTGCCGATCGGCAGCGGCAGACCGTCCGGCAGCCGGTCCACCGTGCCGAAGTCCAGCACCCCCAGCCGCCAGCCCTCGGCCGGGCCGTCGTCCGTCAGCAACCGGAAGTTGCCCGGATGGGGATCTGCGTGCAGCAGCCCGGTACGGATCGGGCCGGCGAACAGCAGGTGCGCCAGCAACTGCCCCGCACGGTCCCGCTCCGACGCCGTCCCTCCCGAGATCACCTCGGACAGCGGCACCCCGTCCAGCCACTCGGTCACCAGCACCTGGTCCGCCTGGTGCACCACGTCCGGGACCACGATGTCCGGGTCCTCGGCGAACTCCACCGCGTGGGTGCGCTGGGCCTGCGCCTCCAGCCCGTAGTCCAGCTCCTCCGAGACTCTGGCCCGCAGCTCCGAGATCAGCGGCTTGATGTCCATCCCCGGAATGAGCGGCCCCAACAACCGTGCCACCCGACCCAGTTGCGACAGATCCGCCAGCAGGGCCGCCCCCGCCCCCGGATACTGCACCTTCACCGCCACGTCCCGGCCGTCGTGCCACACCGCGCGGTGCACCTGCCCGATCGAGGCCGCGGCGGCCGGCTCCTCGTCGAACTCCAGGAACAGCTCCCGCCAGTCCTTCCCGAGCCGCTCGGCCAGCACCTGCCGCACCGTCCGGCCCGGCATCGGCGGCGCTGCGTCCTGCAACCGGGTCAGCGCCGCCCGGTACGGTCCCGCCACCTCCTCGGGCAGTGCCGCCTCGAAGACGGACATCGCCTGCCCGAACTTCATCGCACCGCCCTTCAGCTCTCCCAGCACTTTGAACAGCTGTTCGGCGGTGCGCTGCTGGAGCTCCACGGCCACTTCGTCGGCCGGCCGTCCCCCGATTCGTTTGCCGAGCCCCAGGGTGGCCCGGCCGGCGATGCCGAGGGGAAGCGCGGCCAGCTTCGCGGTCCGGGTCATTGCCTTGCGCGGAAGGTCCGACATGCGCCCCTCTTTCGTAGCTGTGATCAACCCCGCCGCGGAGGGCGGTCACCCGGCCATTGTTGCGCGCGGTGCTGTCGAGGCGGCACCACACGGGCACGATGGATGCGGATTCACCGTGAACACCCGCATTCCGAGCCCGTCCAGGGCGAACTCCGTGCGTGTCCCGGCTCCGGCCCGCACGGCCCCGTCCGGCACCCAGCCCCGCCCCGGCGGCCGCTCCCCGCCCGGCCGCCCGCCGGTCCCGTCGGCCGCCCGCGCCGCGCCGCCCGCCTCAGCGGCCCGCCGCGCCGACGCCGCCCGTGGCGGGGACCCCCCGGCCGGAACCGCGCGGTGCGATCGGTGAGGATCCGGTGACCACGCCCCGGCCGGGCGGCCGGCGTGTCCCGCGGTGCCGGGAGCCGCGCCGGACTGGTGGACCCGGACCACGCCGGGCGGGGCACCGCGTGGCGGTACGCCGGCCGGACCCCTGTGCTTCGGTGGCTCGCCCGGGGGCAGCCGCAGGGCGGTGGCGCGCAGGGCGGGCAGGATGCGGGCCGTGGCGTCCAGGTAGGACAGGGCGTGGGCGGCCGCCAGACCCGCGACCAGTGTGGCCAGCGCGACATCGCACGCCTGCGGGCCCTGTGGTCGGTGCGTGCGCAACTGCGCCAGCACACGGGGCCAGGCCGGATCCTCCCGTGCCCGGGTCAGCTCCAGGCACTCGGCGCATCCGGTCACCCCGGGGACGACGAGCGGTCCGACCGACGCCACGCCCTCCAGCACGCCCGCGTACAGGTGGGGGATCCCGGCGCCGATCAGCTCCCGGACGGACCGCGCATCGGGGGCGTAGGCGTCCAGCCCGTCCCGGGGCGAGATCACCGCCAGGGCCAGCGGTGGCTCGGGGCCCGCCCGGCCGCCCGGGCGCACGCCGCGGGAGGGTGCGGCGGGATCCGGTGCGGCACGGCGGGCGGCGGAGCGGGCGGCGGGCCCGCGCCGTTCACCGACCTGGGCGGCCCCGTACCCGGCCGGTGCCACGTCCCACGGCTCGACGCGGCCGCCGTCCCGCACGTCCACGTGCCCCACACCGGCCGCCGCCAGCACCGCCGCCACCGCCGCGCCCACCCGTCCGGCGCCGCGCACCTGGACCCGTTGGGAGCGGCGTGCGGTGAGCAGGGCGGGGGCGGCTCCCGGGGCTGGGTGCAGGAGTGAGAGCGAGGCCAGGTCCGGCCGCAGCCGTTCCATCGCGGCCTCCCGGTGGCGTAAGGCGGTGGCCAGCGGGGCCAGCCCGTCCGCGTCGTCGAGCACACCGCCCCGGGCCAGCGTGGACAGCAGTCGGTCGGTGCGCTCGGCGTCCATCCCGAGCCCCGCCGCATCGTCCCGCAGCCGCGCGGTGCCCCTCGTCCCGTCGAGCAGGCGCAGGAAGCGCGCGGCGGTGTCGTCCACCGGCGACAGCACCACGGCTCGCCCGGGGTCCACCCCGAACTGCACCGTCTCCCCGTCCCGCCAGGTGCGCCGCATGGCCGGCTTCAGCATCGCGTGCATGATCGTCTCCCGTCGTCGGACGAGGGCATGGCCGCCTCCGGCAGCCCCCGCCATCTGCGAAGTTCTGCGAACGGGATCAGTCTGGACCCCGGGCCGCGCAAGACGCCGAGGGTTATCCACAGGCTTGGGGATAGGTATTTCCATCGGATTTTCGATGGTCGGCTTGGCGAGGCTTACGTCGCGTCACCCGGAGACCGTGGGGTTCGACGTACGCCGCGGGTGCCGATCACCGAGGGGAACTCCGACGTGCTGAGGTTCGTGGTGGGGGAGGCGGCTTCCGGCGGGCGGGGGAGTCGGGGCGTGGCGACCGGTTCCCGCCGCACGCCCGCAGTCCCGGTCCCGCCGGACCGGCGCCACCGCACCCGAACGGGTGACTGGCCTTCTGACCCACCCTGCCCGACCCGTCCTTGGCCGACCGGACGACGCGATCCAGGGGCGTGCCTTCGTCGGCGTCAGGCTCGGCCTCCACGACCCGGCCGGGGCAATGCGTCTTCATTTGTTCAGCCAGGTCGTCGCGGAGTCCGGACAGCATGACGGACGGGATCGCCAGCGGATGGGGGCCGCCCGTCGAGAGCGCGACGGTGCCGCAGAACGACGGTGACCCACGGATGGCCCGGCCGTGCCGGGCGCACTCCGGCGATGTCCGTCCAGGAGAAGAATCCGAAGCGGTTGTATTCCGGGCCGTCGTCACTGGTGCGCAGCGGGGGTCGTCGAAAGGCGAACAGTCGCCGGTGCAGGGGAGTCACGACGCCGGCCACGACGATCACCAGGAAATCCGGCTGGACGGGAAGGTCCGAGAGCGCCGGAATCGCAGCCCACAGGACGAACAATCCCGGGATGAGGCCGGCGATCGCTGCGAGGGCCGAGCAGTGGCCGAGTATTTTCGGAACGACCAGGCGTACGTCGTCACGGCTCCCGTGGAGAGAGGGACGGGCGCGAAGGGCTCGTGCGGGTTGACGGTTTCAACCGGAGCGCGGCTTCCGCGCCCGTGGGTTGGGCGGGCGTCAACGTCACCGGCAGGGCGTCGGCTTGACCGTCGCGAGGGCGGGGTCAAGATCGACGGCGTGGCCGTCGGCAAGGTGGGCATGAGTTCGACCGTCGAGTTCCCGGCCGCGCCGGGCAGCCATGAAGGGAAGGTGGCACAAACCCGGTACCGGAGCGCGTCCTTGACGATCCATTTCGCCGAAGGACAACCCTGCGACCTGATCACCAGGCCGAAACTGCCGGTCGTCGGCCTATTCATGGCACATCGCTACCTCAGCCTGAAACCGAAGACCGCGGAGTAGTCACCGGGACAGGCGCCGTACGTCTCCGGTTCGGCGACGACATGGCGGTGCGGCGGTCACGGTGACGGGCGCGGGGAGTCGCGCGATCAGCCGAGGCGGCGCGGCGGGCAACGCGCGGCGCGTCGACGCAGGCGGTACCGGCGTGGCGGGCTCAGGCCCCGCAGGGTCCCCGTACCCGGTGCGGCGGGCCCAAGCCCCGCAGGGGGACACGTGCAGCTGCCGGAGGTAACGTCATGGCGTGTCCGCCGATGCCTCTCATGGCCCGTCCGCCGAAGTCCCGACGCCCGGTGAGCCGGGGGAGCAGGTCGAGGTGCGGCGCAGTGCCCGCCGTCGGCGAACCGTTTCCGCGTACCGCGAGGGCGGCCGGACGATCGTGCTGATCCCGGCACGGATGTCGGTGGCGGAGGAACAACGCTGGGTGACGGTCATGCTGCGCAAGCTCGCCGCGCAGGAGAGCCGGCGCATGCTCGGTGACGACGCACTGGGGGCCCGCGCCGCCAAGCTGTCCGACCAGTACCTCGGCGGCAGAGCCAGACCTGCGTCCGTGCGCTGGGTGAAGAACCAGAACTCGCGCTGGGGCTCGTGCACCCCGGCGGAGGGCAGCATCCGCCTGTCGCACCGGCTGCAGGGCATGCCCGACTACGTCGTCGACTATGTACTGCTGCACGAGCTGACGCACCTCCTCGTGCCAGGTCACGGCGCCGCCTTCTGGAGGCTCCTGGAGGCGTACCCCCGCACCGAACGCGCCCGCGGCTACCTGGAGGGCGTCGCCGCTGCCGAACGCCTGCCGCACAACGGCCCGGACCCCTCCGCCGACGGCGCCGGCGAGGCCGGCGGCCTCACAGGGGACGTCGACACCGCCGGCAGCACCTGCGACCAGGAGCCGTCCAGCGGCCTCTGAGGCACCACGTCCCGCTGACGCCGCGTGCACCGCCGCCACGCCCGATGACCGCCGCCGCGTACGACCCCCGTACGCGCACCCGTCAGCGGCGCCACACCCCGCGTCACCCCACCGCCCGCCACCTCACCCCCGTTTTCCGTCACCATGGAGGCGGAAAACGTCACCACCCGTCACAGCAGCGCGCGGGTCGCCTCCAGCAGGCGGACGACGGAGTCGTCGGCGACGTCCGCCACCTGGGTGTACGGGAACCAGCGCAGGTCGAGGGACTCCTCGCTGATCGCCTCGACGGAGCCGGCCGGTGCCAGGGCGGCGTACTGCACGTCGAGGTGCCAGGCGCACGGCGTGAGGTGACGGTCGAGCCGCACGGGGCCGCCGGGCAGCAGGGACAGGTCCGGGACGCCGGACTCCTCCGTGGCCTCCCGCAGCGCGGCGTCCGCCAGACGTGCGTCACCGGCCTCGCAGTGGCCGCCGGTCTGCAGCCAGCGGTGGATCTTCTTGTGCAGGGTGAGCAGCACCCGCCCGGCCGCCGGGTCGATCACCAGTGCGCTGGCCGTGATGTGACCGTCCGCGCACGCGCGCCACATGCCGTCCCGGTGGCCGGCGAGATGACCGAGGTAGGCCAGGCGCAGGCGTTCCTGCTCGGGGAGCGCCGCGGGCGCGGTCCATTCCTTCAGGACGCGCGCCGCGTCGTCGTGCAGTGTCACGAGGCGGTGCCGTCCCCGTCCTCGCCGTCCCCGGTGTCCTTCCGGCCCTGCGGACCGTCGCCGGAGCCCTCGGAGCCCTCGGAGCCCTCAGGGCTGTCCGGGCCGTCGGAGCGCTCGGCGCCGTCCGCGCCGGAGCCCTGGCCGGCGGCCGCGTCGCCCAGGAGCTTGTCGAGGGCGTCGAAGTCGAACGCCTCGTCGTGGTCGCGGTGCACGAAACCGTCGGGGTCGTCGAGGTCGGCGGCGTTCGGCAGCATGTCCGGGTGGGCCCACAGCCCGTCGCGGCCGTCCACGCCGCGCGCGTCGGTCAGCGACGCCCACAGGCGGGAGGCGTCGCGCAGACGGCGCGGGCGCAGCTCCAGGCCGATGAGGGTGGCGAAGGTCTGCTCGGCGGGACCACCGCTCGCCCGGCGGCGGCGCAGCGTCTCCCGCAGGGCGCCCGCCGACGGCAGGTGGGGCGCGGCGGCGGCGTGCACCACGGCGTCCACCCAGCCCTCGACCAGCGCCAGCGCGGTCTCCAGACGAGCCAGCGCGGCCTTCTGCTGCGGAGTGTCCTCCGGCTGGAACATGCCCTGCTGCAGTGCGTCCTGCAGGGCCTGCGGATTCGTCGGATCGAGCTGGCCGACGGCGTCCTCCAGGCGCGCGGTGTCCACCGTGATGCCGCGCGCGTAGCCCTCGACCGCGCCGAACAGGTGTGCCCGCAGCCACGGCACGTGGGCGAAGAGCCGCTGGTGGGCGGCCTCGCGCAGGGCCAGGTACAGCCGTACCTCGTCCTGCGGGACGCCCAGGCCCTCACCCAGGGCGGCGATGTTGACGGGTACGAGCGCGGCCCGTCCGGCCGGCGCCAGGGGCAGGCCGATGTCGGTGGAGCCGACGACCTCGCCGGCCAGCACACCGAGGGCCTGGCCGATCTGGGTGCCGAACATCGCGCCACCCATCGAGCGCATCATGCCCAGCAGCGGGCCGGCCATCTCCTGCATCTCCTCGGGGAGCACCCCGCCCATGGCGGTGCCCACCCGTTCGGCGACCGGGTCGACCAGTTCCTTCCACACCGGCAGTGTGGCCTCGACCCACTCCGCGCGGCTCCACGCCACCGCGGACCCGGCGCCGGAGGGCAGCGACGTGACGTCGTCGAGCCACAGGTCGGCCAGCCGCAGGGCCTCCTGCACGGCGGCGCGCTCGGACGCCCCGACACTGGCGTCCTTCGTGCCGTCCGCGGTGCCCTGCGCCACGGTCTGGCGGGCGATGTCCTTGGCCATGTCCCAGTTCACCGGGCCGCCGTCGAACGAGAGCATCTGGCCGAGCTGCTGGAACGCCGCGCCCAGGTCGCCCGGGTTCATGCCGCCGAACATGGCAGCCAGCGGGTTGTCACCGCCGGGCCCGCCCATGCCGGGGATACCGCCGTAACCGAACGGATTGCCGCCGCCGGCACCGGAACCCCCCTGGCCGGAGCCCTTCCCACCGGAACCGGAACCGGAACCGGTGCCTCCGCCGGAGGCGCCACCGCCGGAACCCCCGCCCTGCTGGCCGCCCCCGTCCTCGGGCTCCTCAGGAGGGACGCCGAATCCAAATGGGGTGTCACTCACGGGCTTCCTCGGCTCTGTGTGGTCGGCACGGTGGTGTGGTCTGCGTCCGCTTGTCCCTCCAGCCTAGACACTCTCGGGCAGGATGGGAGCGGCGTACCTCAGTACCAGGACAACAGTGGGAGAAGCCCGGTGAGTTCCCCGGAACCGCACGTTCGCTCAGGGCGGAGCAGCCGTGACTCCGGCCGCCCGGTGGTGGCGATCACGGGTGCCGCCTCCGGTGTGGGGCGCCGTCTCGCCGAGCGGCTGGCCCGTGATCCGCGGGTCAGGAAGGTCGTGGCGATCGACGAGCGCCGCGCCGACGTACCCGGTGCGACCTGGCGTGTGCTGGACGTGCGGGACCCGGCGCTGGCCGGCCGGCTGCGCTTCGAGGACCGCCCGGTCGACGTCGTCGTGCACCTGGCGCTCGACCTGGACCTGGGGTCGGACCCGGCGACCCGCACCGCGTTCAACGTGCGGGGCACCCAGACCGTGCTGACGGCCGCCCCCGCCGCCGGGGTGCACAGGGTGGTGCTGATGACCTCCGCCATGGTCTACGGCGCCCTGGCCGACAACGACGTGCCGCTCGCCGAGGACGCCCCGCTGCGCGCCACGCAGGAGGCCAGCTGCGTCGGTGACCTGCTGGAGGTCGAACGCCTGGGCCGCCGCGCCCCGCGTGCCCACCCCGGGCTGAACGTGACCATGGTGCGCCCGGCCGTTCTGGTGGGCGGCACCGACACCGCGCTGACCCGCTACTTCGAGTCGCCCCGCCTGCTGGTGGTGGCCGGCAGCCGGCCGCGCTGGCAGTTCTGCCACGCCGACGACCTGGTGACGGCCCTGGAGTACGCGGCGCTGGGCCTGGTGGACGGGGAGGTCGCCGTCGGGTGCGACGGGTGGCTGGAGCAGGACGAGGTCGAGGAGCTGTCGGGGATCCGGCGCATGGAGCTGCCCGCAGCCGTCGCCATGGGGGCGGCGAGCCGTCTGCACCGGCTGGGCCTGACGCCGTCGCCGGCCGGGGACCTGGCGTACACGATGTATCCGTGGGTCGTCAGCGGCTCCCGGCTGCACGAGGCGGGGTGGCGGCCGCGGTGGACGAACGAGGAGGTGCTCGCCGCGCTGCTGGAGGAGGTGGCCGGGCGGCACACCGTGGCGGGCCGCCGGCTGGGCCGCAAGGACGCCACGACCCTGGGCGCCGCCGGGGCCACCGTCGCCCTGGTCGGAACGGCGGCCCTGGTGCGCCGGGCCCGCAAGCGCCGCGGCGGCTGACAAAGGGTGGCCCCGGGGCGTGCTTCCGGGACGGCCGGGGGGACGTCGTCCCGGAAACAGCGTCCATGGTGACGGATTTCCCGGACCCCCTCCGGCGCGGGCGGTACGCGGGTGGTGCGGCGCCCCGGTCGGGAGTGTGCTCCGTGGTGCGCGACCATGGAGGTATGGCAGACGACGAGGCCGGGAACGGCGATCCCATCCGGTTGCTGGCGATCCGCGAGAGCACGCTGTCGGTCGACGAGGTCCTGGCGGCGGTGGGCGACGACGCGGCGGGCGGCACGGCGTTGTTCGTCGGCACGGTCCGCGACCACGACGGGGGACCGGCCGCCGTGACGGCCCTGGGGTACTCGGCGCACCCCACCGCGCAGGACGCGCTGCGCGCGGTCGCCGAGAAGGTGGTGGCCGACTTCCCGGTGCTCGCGCTGGCCGCAGTGCACCGGGTGGGCGATCTCGCGGTCGGGGACCTGGCCGTCGTGGTCGCGGTGGCCTGCGCGCACCGGGGCGAGGCGTTCGCGGCGAGCAGGCGGCTGATCGATGAACTCAAGCGCGAAGTGCCCATCTGGAAACACCAGTCGTTCGCCGACGGCACGGACGAGTGGGTGGGCGTCTGACCTGTCGGTGTCCGGGGCCCGGGCCCGCTCCGGCGTCGTCGAGGGCGTTCGTTCCGCGCGTTCCCGGGTGCGCCGCGGGCCGGTCACCGGTGCGGACGCGCACGGGTTGCGTAACCCGCCGGGTGTGCCGAGCGTTGACCATGTGGGCGATTAATGTGCTCATAGGTCCTACTTCGGTATGTGTGGTCGGGAGGCCGATGTGGCGGCGCTGGAATGGTTGCTGATTCCGGTCATCGGGGCGGTCGCCGCAAGCCTGTGGGCCGGCTGGGCGGCGCGGCGCCGTCAGCGCGCGGGGGACGTCAACTCCCTGGCCGGCTATGAACGCTTCCGTGAGGCCATGGCCAAGACTCACTCGGGCAGTCCCGACGTCTGACGTGGCGTCGCCCGCCGGGACGGCCACGGACGGACCCCCGCCGTCACCGTGCGCGACGGCCGTGCGGCGGACGGCCGGTGCGGTCCGCCGGACGGCCCGGCCCAGGGGGCGCCGTCACAGCGCGGTCCCGTAGGGTCAGGGCATGTCACGCCGTTCCGCGACCCTGCTGACGTCGACGCTGCTGCTCATAGTGCTGGTCTGCGTCGCGGTCCTGCTGCCCGTCCCCTACGCGGAGATGTCGCCGGGGCCCACGGTCAACACCCTGGGACGCAACGCCGGTCAGCCGGTGCTCCAGATCTCCGGTCACCGTACGTATCCGACGAGCGGGCACCTCAACATGGTCACCGTCCGGGTGACGGGGGCCGATTACCGGATGAACCTCATCGAGGCGGTCGCCGGCTGGATCGCGCACGACGACAGCGTCGTGCCGCACGACACCCTGTACCCGAAGGGGCAGACGTCGCAGCAGGCGGATCAGGAGAACGCGGAGGAGTTCACCCAGTCCCAGGACAGCGCCAAGGTCGCCGCCCTGCGGTCGCTCCACCTGCCGGTGGCGAGCCGGGTCGTGGTCGGCACCGTGCTGAAGAACAGCCCCTCCCAGGGCAGGCTGCACGCCGGTGACGTCATCAAGGACGTGGACGGCAACCGGGTTTCCGGACCCGCGGACGTGGCGAAGTACGTCACCAAGCACAAGCCCGGCCAGGACGTGGTGTTCACCGTGGTGCCCGGCAAGGGCTCGGGCGGCGACGCGGGCGTGCCCTCCGGAGGCGCCACGAAGAAGGTCACCATCCGCACGGCGAAGGCCAGTGACGGCCGGGCCATCGTGGGCATCCAGGCGGAGGAGGCGCACAGCTTCCCCTTCCCGGTCAAGATCCAGCTGGCCGACGTCGGCGGGCCGAGTGCCGGGATGATGTTCAGCCTGGGCCTCATCGACAAGCTGACGCCCGGCGACCTGACCGGTGGACGTTTCGTCGCCGGCACCGGCACCATCGACGACAACGGCACCGTCGGCCCGATCGGCGGCATCTCCCTGAAGACCATCGCCGCACGCGACGCCGGCGCGCAGTACTTCCTGACGCCGTCCAGCAACTGCGCGGAGGCGTCCAAGGACACCCCCGGCGGCCTGCGCCTGGTGAAGGTCGACACCCTCAAGGGAGCCCTCGCCGCCCTCACCCTCATCCGCTCCGGCAAGACCGCGCAGTTGCCCCGCTGCCCCGCCCACTGACGCCCCACCCGCCGCACTTCGGGGGCCGCCCCTTCCGCGAAGGGCGGACCCCACGCACGTCACGAAAACAGCGCCACGTCACGGAAACCGGCGCACCACCTCACGAAACGCCGGCGCTCACGTGATGAAAACCCGGCACCCACGTCACGAAGACCCGACCGGCACCGTGAAGCGGCCGCACCGGAACGTCCGTGCCCGCACGCGCGAACGCGCCGCGGAACCGCTCCTGGGGGAGGCGGACCGCGGCGCGCGGCCGTGACTACTCGCTCTCGAACGTCGCCCGCAGCGCCTCCGCCAGACCCGGGACCAGGTCCGCGCCGGTGAGGACCTCGGCGGCGCTGTCCTTCTCGCGCAGCCGGACCGCCGACTCACGGGTGCCGTCGCGCAGCACACCGACCGTCATGCGGACCTCGCGACGCTCCGGGTGGGCGGCCACCCAGCCGGCCAGCGCCCGCTCGTCGAGCCCTTCGGGTATGGCGTTCTCCGCGCTCGGCGGCAGCATCAGGCGTTCCACCGACAGCGCGCAGCCGGCCACCACGTCCGGCCAGGCGATGGTGGCGAGGAACTCGTCGAGGGCCGTGCCCGCGGGGATCTCGTCCTGTTCGACGGGGGTCAGCGCGCCGTTCTCCTCGCCGTCCTCCAGGCCGAGCTGCTCGCTCAGGGAGGGGTCGGTGGTCCGCAGCCGTTCGGTGTCGACCAGGGCGAACAGCCGCGCGGGCTGGTCCCAGCCGAGCCCTGCGCAGTACTCGTCGATCTCCAGGACGGCGCGGGTCAGGGGGTTGGCGGCGACGGGAGTGCCGCCGCTGGGTGTGTTGGACATGGGCACCATCCTGCCCGTTACCTCCCTGGCGGCGGGAACCGGCCGCGGCGTCGGTAAGTTGCACGGGTGGCGTCCGCCCCGGGCGCCGCGCGCGGGCGGCGCGGCCGTGCCGCCCGATGAACCACGAGAAGGTGCGCAGCCGTGGCATTCCCGATGCCGGAGCGAGAGGACGGGCCGGACGCGCCGGAACCCGGCCGCCTGTCCACCCGGCAGCGCGCGTTGTTCGCGGTGCTGGCGGCGGTCGTGCTGCTGGTTCTGGGCTTCGTGGCGTTCTCCGGCTTCTGGACCGACCGCCTCTGGTACGACTCGCTCGGGTACGGCTCGGTCTTCCGCACCGCGCTGTCGACCCGGATGCGGCTGTTCGCCGGCTTCGGCACGGTGACGGCGGCGGCGGTCGGCGTCAACGCCTGGCTGGCGCACCGGCTGCGTCCGCGCGGCCTGCCGGCGCCCACCCGGGACGAGGGGCTGGACCGGTACCGGACGGGCATCGCCCCGTTCCGCGGCTGGCTGCTGCTCGTGGTGTGCGTCCTCGTCGGCCTGATCGCGGGGGCCTCCGCGGCGGGCCAGTGGCGCCTGTGGCTGGCGTACGCCAACGCGGTGCCCTTCGGGACGCGCGACCCGCAGTTCGGCCTCGACGCGTCGTTCTACGCCTTCGATCTCCCCTGGTACCGGTTCCTGCTGAGCTTCGGCTTCACCGTGGTGGTGCTGTCGCTGATCGCGACGGCGCTGACGCACTACCTCTACGGCGGGGTGGGGGTGACGCCGTCGGGGCCGCGGGCCACGGCGGCGGCCACCGGGCACCTGTCGTCGCTGCTCGGGGTGTTCGTGTCGCTGAAGGCCGCCGCCTACTGGCTGGACCGCTACGGCCTCGCCGTCAAGTCCAGCGGGTTCCGCGGCACCGTCGGGTGGACGGGTCTCCGCTACGTCGACGCCAACGGCTACCTGCCGGCGAAGACCATCCTGTTCTGGATCGCGGTCATTTGCGCGCTGCTGTTCCTCACCGCGCTGTGGCGCCGCACCTGGGGCCTGCCGGTGCTGGCCTTCACGCTCATGGTGCCGTCGGCTGTGATCATCGGCGGCATCTGCCCGGCGCTGGTGCAGAGGTTCCAGGTGCAGCCGAACCAGGCCGTCATGGAGGCGCCCTACCTGGCACGTAACATCTCCGCCACCCGGCAGGCGTTCGGCATCGACCACGTCAACGTGACACGGCTGCCGTCCACCACCGCCCCCCCGGCCGCGCGGCTGCGTGCCGACGCCGACGCCACCGCCGACATCACGCTGCTGGACCCGGCCACCGCGGGCGCCGCCTTCCGGCAGACCCAGACGGCGCGCGGCTACTACACGTTCGCCGCCACGCCCACCGTCGACCGGTACCCGGTGGCCGGCCACGAGCAGCCGACCGTGCTGGGCCTGCGGGAGTTGCGGCCGGCCGGGATACCGGAGAAGAACTGGACCAACGAACACTTCACCTATACGCACGGATACGGTGTGGTGGCCGCCGACGCGGACGCCACCACGGACGCAGGCACCCCGCTGCTGACCGAGCACGGCGTGCCGTCCCAGGGCGTGCTGGGCCACTACGAACCCCGCGTGTACTACGGCGAGGGCAACGAGCCGTACTCCGTCGTCGGCGGCGGCACCCGCGAGGCCGACTACGCCGACGGCACGGGCGAACGCAGTACGCGCTACAGCGGTCCCGGCGGCGTCCGGCTGGACGGCACCATGACCCGGGCCGCCTACGCGGTGCGGTTCAGCGACCCGAAGATCCTGTATTCCGGCGCCATACGGAACGATTCCCGTCTCCTGTACGACCGCACGCCCCGCGAGCGGGTGCAGGCCGTCGCGCCGTGGCTGACGCTTGACCGCACGCCGTACCCCGCGGTCGTCGGCGGACGGGTGGTGTGGATCGTCGACGGCTACACCACGAGTGACGACTACCCGTACGCCACCCGCACCACGATGCCCGGCGGTCAGCAGGTCGACTATGTGCGTGACGCGGTGAAGGCCACGGTGGACGCCTACGACGGCACGGTGCGGCTCTACCAGTGGGACACCTCCGACCCGGTGCTGCGCACCTGGATGCGGGCGTTCCCGCACACCGTGCTGCCGCGCACCGGCATCCCCGCCGCGCTGCTGCCCCACCTGCGCTACCCGCAGGACCTGTTCGGGGTGCAGCGCGCGGTGCTGGCGCAATACCACGTCACGACGGCGGCCGCGTTCGCCAGCGGCAGCGACGAGTGGCGGGTGCCCGCCGACCCCGTGGCGGCGCACGGCGTCCAGCAGCAGCCGCAGTACCAGAGCATCACCCTTCCGGGGGACGCTAGTCGCAGTTGGCAGTTGACGTCCGGGTTCGTCTCCACCGACCACCGCAGTCTCACCGCGCTGCTGACCGCCGGATCGGACGCCACGGGTACCGGCTACGGCACGCTGCGGCTGCTGGAGCCCGCCGTGGGCGCACCGGTGCCGGGGCCCGGCGTGACGCAGACCCGCTTCACCTCCGAACCGGCCATCGCGGCGCGGCTGGCGGCGCTGCGCAGGAGTGGGGCCCGGGTGGGGTTCGGCGAGCAGCAGGCGATACCGGTGGACGGTGCCGTGCTGTACGTCGAGCCGGTCTACCTCGACGGCCCCGGCAGCGCGCCGCCGGCCCTGAAGCTGGTGATGGCCGCGTACAGCACCGGTCGCCCGGCCTGCGGCGCCGGACTGGGGGAGGCGCTGGACGCACTGTTCGGCTCCACGTCGTCCCCCGCCCCGCCGCCGGCCGACTCCGGCGCCGCCGCCGGGACCGAGGCGCGTGACGCGCTGGCCGACGCGCAACGTGCCTACGACGCCGGGCGCGCGGCGCTGCGGGCGGGCGACTGGGCGGCCTACGGGCGGGCGCAGAAGACCCTGGGCGACGCCCTGCGGCGGGCCGCCGCGGCGGAGAAGCGGCAGTCCGCGGCGGGTGCCGCGGGCTGACCGCCGGACCGCGGCCGCGCGTCCGGCGGGACGGGGGAGCGCCGGGGCGTGGTAGGTTGAGGGCACAACGACGCGGGGTGGAGCAGCTCGGTAGCTCGCTGGGCTCATAACCCAGAGGTCGCAGGTTCAAATCCTGTCCCCGCTACTGATGAACACCGAAGGCCCGGAGTCCGTATCGGACTCCGGGCCTTCGCTTTTGCCTGCGTGGGGTCGACGTTCCGCCGGCCATCACACGCAAGTGTCCGCTCCTGGATGGGCGTTGACACCCAACGAGTACTGACACCCGCTTAACTGCGGTGGTTTGCGGTGTCGTTGTGTCGGGAAGTCGACAAAGCGCTGTAGTGACCTCACGGGCTGCGATATACCAGGATGTACACCGGTTACGGGTGGTGCGACGATGAACCCCATGGGGGATGGTGCGAAACTGCGGGAAGCTCGTCCGCCTGACGGTGGTGCGGGCATGACGGCCACGGACCGGGTGCCGGTCGGTGGCGCCGTGGCGCTCGACGACGACGTCCTGACGGCCCGTGAGGACGCGGAGCTGGAGGCGCGCTACCGGCGTGCCGCCGACGCGGGCGACACCGCGGCCGCCAGCATGGTCGGCACGCTGCTGCTGCGAAGAGGCGACCTCGGCACGGCCGAGACCTACCTGCGCGAGGCGACCGCCGCCGGCGACCGGGCCGCCGCCAACAACCTCGGCGTCCTGATGCACCAGCGCGGCCTGCACGACGAGGCCGCCGGATGGTGGCGGGTCGCAGCGGTGGCCGGCAGCGCCTCCGCGGCCCACGCCCTGGGCCGCCACCACCGCGAACACGGCGACGCCCCCGCCGCCGAGTACTGGCTGCGGCAGGCCGCCGCCTCCGGCCACGTGCCGGGCGCCTACGCCCTCGCCGACCTGATGGAACGCAACCAGGACCCCGAGGCCGAGCACTGGTACCGCTCCGCCGCCGAGCACGGCCACCGGGAGGCCGCACACCGCGTCGGGCTGCTGTGCGAGGAGCACGGCCGCGACACCGAGGCCGAGCAGTGGCACCGCCAGGCCGCCGCCCGCGGCCACCGCGGCGCCGCACTGCGCCTGGGCGGGCTCCTGGAGGACCGCGGCGAGGCCCGCGAGGCCGGCCGCTGGTACCTGACCGCCGCCCGTGACGGCGACGCCCGGGCCGCCTGCGCGCTGGGCTTCCTGCTGCGCGACGCCGGCGACACCGAGGGTGCCGCGCAGTGGTGGCGCCGCGCCGCCGAGAACGGCGACGGGCGGGCCGCCAACGCCCTGGGTGCCCTGCACGCGCAGAAGGGCGAGACGCAGACCGCCGAACGCTGGTACCGCGCCGCGCTGGCCGCCGGTGACGACAACGGTGCCCACAACCTCGGCCTGCTGTGCGCCGCCCGCGGCCGTACCGCGCAGGCCGAGCAGTGGTACCGCCGCGCCGCCTACGCCGGGCACCGGGAGGCCGCCAACGCGCTGGCCGTCCTGCTGCTCCAGCGCGACGACCCGGCCGGCGCCGAACCGTGGTTCTCCCGCGCCGCCGAAGCCGGCAGCGTGGACGCCGCGTTCAACCTGGGCATCCTGTGCGCCGGTCGCGGTGACCACGAGGCGTCCCGGCGCTGGTACGAGCGGGCCGCCGCCGCCGGGCACACCGAGGCGGCGCTCCAGGTCGCCATGGCGCTGCAGAAGGAGGGCGACACCCAGGGCGCCGAGACCCACCTGCGCTGCGCGGCCGGCGGCGGCAACGCGGACGCCGCGTTCCGGCTCGGCGCGGTCCTCGACCAGGGGGCCGACGAGTGCGAGGAGTGGTACGAGCGGGCTGCCCGGCTCGGCCACCGCAGGGCGCAGATCCGGCTGGGCATGCGGGCCGCCGAGCGCGGGGACACCGTCGACGCCGCCCGCTGGTACCGGCTGGCCGCCGAGGCCGGCAGCCGCAACGGCGCGTTCAACCTGGGCCTGCTGCTCTCCCGCGAGGGCAGCGAGCCGGAGGCCGCCGTGTGGTGGCGCCGCGCCGCCGACGCCGGCCACGGCCGTGCCGCCCTGCGGCTCGCCCTGATCGCCGCCCGCCGCGGCGCGCTCGGTGACGCCCGTCACTGGTGCGCCCGCGCCGTCGAGTGCGGCCCCGCCGAGGTCGCCGACCGCGCCGCCCGGCTCGCCGACGCGCTCCGGGAAGAGCTGTCCGCGTGACGCGTGCGGAGAACGCCCTCCGCGCTCGGACGTCGGGCCGGCGGACACGTCAGGAAAACGCATCCCCGGGGTGGCTGCCCGGCAGCGCCCGGAGAAACGTTGTCACGCCACGCGGTGCCGTGCCGGCGTGCGGCGCGGATCCCGGGGCGGGGAATGGATTTGCCGGGCGGTAACGCGTCGTCTACAGTAAAGACACAACGACGCGGGGTGGAGCAGCTCGGTAGCTCGCTGGGCTCATAACCCAGAGGTCGCAGGTTCAAATCCTGTCCCCGCTACGAAGACGAAGGCCCCGGGATCCGGTCACACGGACCCCGGGGCCTTCGCCATGCGCGCGAAAGCCGGTGGGTGACAAGCCGGTGCGCGAAAACCCGGAGCGGCGTCCTACGGTGCCTCCGCGTGCCCCCCGGTGCCGGACTCCGCGCGGTGCAGCAGCGTCACCGTGGAGGCGTCGAAATACGGACTGTAGGAGATGGCGTCCTCGTGTGGGGTGCCGTCCGGCGGGCCGCCGCCGTTGAAGCCGCCGATGACGCCGACCAGGGCGCCGGTCCGTGTGCCGGGAGCCGGCAGCACCCACGGGGCGCCGGAGACACCGGCCGTGTAGCCGCCGCAGAGCATCTCGCGGAAGCGGGGGTGGCCGGCCGAGCGGTGCGTCCCCGTCGTGCAGGTCAGCTGCCGCCCGCCCGGATCGCCCGACCCCGGGTAGCCGGTCACCGTCACACCGGAGAGGGCGAACGGCCGGTCGACGGACAGGGAGTCGGCGCCGGCCGCCGACTCCACGGACCGGCCGTCGTCACGGACCACCCGCAGGAAGGCGTAGTCGTAGTCCTCGTGGCCCCTGTCGGTGTAGCGCGGGTCGATCCACACCCGGTCCACCCGCCACGTGCCGTACGGCCGCGACGCGCCGGAACTCCCCGGAACCACCGTCGTGCCCCGGGAGTAGGAACCGTCCGCCCACACGCAGTGCGCCGCGGTCACCACCAGGTCGCCGCCGGGACTGTGCACGACACCGCCGCTGCAGAACGGCGAACCGTTCGCGGACAGCAGCCGCACGACGGCCGGCCGTGCCTGGGAGGCCGTCAGGAACGTGCCGTGCGACCGCCGGCCGGCCGGCGGAGCGGAGGAGGAACGCGCGGGCTGCGGGGCGGGCCCGCCCTCGGCCAGGGCTGGTGTCCGTGAACGCCCGTAGCCGGCGAGTCCGGCGGCCAGCAGGGCCCCCGCGGCGACGGCGACCGCGGTCCGCGACCGGACCCTGCCGCCAGCGACCACCGGAAGCCTCCCGTCCTCGTCGTCCGCAACGTCAACCTTACGCATCGGTACGGAAGGTGAACCAGACTTCAGTAGAGGAGCGGTAAGACCTGGGCAAAGGCACGGAACGGCGCTTGGTCCGGGAGCGACGCCGGGTGATCCTGGTTCTCCGGATCGGCACGGAAGGCGGCGGAGGGCCGTTGTTGCGCAAGAGGGGGGCACGCGTGGTGGCGCGGCGCCGGGGGGTGTACCCGGCGGCCGTCGGTACCGGACGCTGGCACGCCCTGTGCCGGAGCGCCGAGAGCGGCCGCGCCGGGCCTGTCGACGCCCTGCTCGGCGAACTGATGGCCGTCAGGGACGGTGGCACCGCCGAGGACCGCAAGGTGGCCCTCGACGAACTGCTGCGCTCCGCCCCGCGGTTGTGGACGGCGCTGGATCGCCGCACCCGGGCCGGCCACCCGCCCGGCGCCCGCCCGCCCCTGCCGCCCAACGCAGGGCCGCTCCACCTGGTGCTGGCCTCCTTCGACTCCGACGGGCACCTGCGGCAGGCCGCGGTGGAACGGCTGGCCGGGCGCGGCGGCGGGGACGCGGCCGCCGCCCTCGCGCTGCGCACCGGCGACTGGGTGCCGGCGGTGCGGGAGCGGGCGCGGACGGCACTGCTGTCCCACCTCGCGCCGGACGAGGCGTCGGAGGCGGTGCGGATGCTCTCCCGGCTCGGGGCCCGCAGCCGGTGCGCCGGCGTTCTCGACGAGTACCGCGCGGCGCTGCGGGAGCCGGAACGCCGCCGCACGGTGCGCCGGCTGGCCGCGGAATCCGATCCGCGGGTGCGCCGCTTCGGCATGGGCCTCGCCCTCGAACTGGGCGAATACGTGCGCGGCGACCTGGCCCGTGCCGCGCTGCACGACCGGGACGCCGAGTGCCGCCGGATGTGCGCGGAGGAGCTGCTGCGGCTCGACCCGGACCAGGCCGGACGCCTGATGTGGGCGCGGTCGGCCGCGGTGCGGGAACTGGCGGTGGCCGCGTTGCCCGACGACGTGCCGGCCGCCCGCCTGGTGGGGCCGCTCGCCGACCGTGCCCGGACGGTGCGGGCGCAGGCGCGGTGGAAGCTGTGGCGGCGCGGGGAGCCGCCCGTCGAGGTCTACCGGCGCCAGTTGCGCCGCTGCGGGCGCACCACGCATCCGCGCGTCCTGGCGGGCCTCGCGGCCGGGCTGGGGGAGTGCGGCGACCTGTCGGACCTGTCGCTGCTGGCCGTCCTGGTCCGGGACGCCGGCCGGCCCGCCGTCGTGCGCCGTGCCGCGGTGCGGGCCACCGCGCGCCTCGCCGCCTACGGTACGCAGCGCGGCACGGATCCGGACGCCACGCTGCCGGACGGGGTGCGGCAGGCGGCCGGGACGCTGGAGGAACGGGTGGCCGATCCGGTGCCGAGCGTGGCCCGGGAGGCCCTGGACGGGCTGGCCCTGCTGCGGGCGGCGACGCTGCCGGTGCTGGAGCGGGCGTTGCGGCGGCCGGAGAGGGAGGTCTGGCGGGCGGTGCTGCGGGCCGGGCGGGCCGTGGGGTACCTCGACCGCGCGGAGCTGCTGCTGGCCGCGTCCGCCGACCCGCGTCCCGAGGTCTCGGACCGCGCGGGGGAGTTGCTGCGGGAGTGGAACCGGCTCGCCCGGCCCGGCGGTGCGATCGAACCCGGACGGGCCGCACGCATCCGGGACGTCCTGCGCCGGGCGGCCCCGCCGGAGGACGTCAGGCGGGTGCTGGAGGCGCTGCTGCGTTCACCGGCGCCGTGAGGCGGGCGGGGGCACCTGGGGCTCGGCGTTCACCCGCGTTGCCCGGGGCCCGGCGGTCACCCGCTGCTCCGGCCCGGCGGTCGGCCGCGCCGGGTGGGGGCGGCCCGCGGCGCAGTCCGGGCACAGGCCGCGGTAGGTGACCTCGGCGCCGGAGACGGTGAAGCCGAATCGTTCCTTCGGCGGGAGGTCGGCGAGCGGGTCGCCGGTGGGGTGGACGTCGCGGATGGTGCCGCAGCCGGTGCAGAGCAGGTGCTGGTGGGGGCGGTGCGCGTTGGGGTCGTAGCGCTTGGCGCGGCCGTCGGCGGCGACCTCCAGGACCTCGCCGAGGGAGACCAGTTCACCGAGGGTGTTGTAGACGGTGGCCCGGGAGATCTCCGGTAGCCGTCCGGAGGCGCTGGCGTGCACCTCCTCGGCGGTCAGATGAACGTGCGCCGCGCCGTCCGCGTCGAGCACCTCGGCCACGACCCGGCGCTGCGCGGTCATCCGCCAACCGCGTCCGCGCAGTCGTTCCAGCAGGTCACTCATGGCGTTAACCCTAACAGCGGGGCGCGGCGGCCCTGATGCGGGTATCGCTCTGACCTCATTCTTGACCTGGAACAGGTCCAATATAGGATTGCGTCGTGAGTGGTCGGCCGTCGCCGGTCGACCGGTGGTACGTGACCGCCGGTCACCGTCGGTGATGTCCGATCGCGGCGGTCCGCTCCGCCGGCCGTGGTTCCAGGCCCTCCGCGGCCGGTCGGACGCCGTCGTGCCGAGGGGAGGTCGTTGTCCCGCGTGTCCGGGACCGCGGCCTCCCCTCGTTCGGGGCCGCGCCGGACGGCGTCAGACCAGGGCGGCGCGGCTGCCCGGTGGGGCGTGTCCGGCCGCCCGGGTCCAGCAGCCGATGATGTCGCGCACCGAGACGATGCCGGCCGGTTCGTCGTCGTCGAGCACCACCAGGTGCCGGAAGCCGCCGCGCACCATGGCGGTGGCGGCCTCCTCCAGCGTCCATCCCGGCGCGGCGAAGACCACGTCGGTGGTGGTGTGTGCCCCGGCCGGCTCGCGCGCCGGGTCCAGGCCCCGGCCGATGGCGTTCAGGACGTCGCGTTCGGTGAGTATCCCGATGCCCAGGTCGGGGTCGAGCACCACCGCCGAGCCGATCCCCCGCAGCGACATCAGCTCCGCCGCCTGCCGCAGGGTGTGGGCGGGGCCGATCGTCAGGATCCTCGTGCTCATCGCGTCACGGACCAGCATGGATGCTCCCTCGCTCGGTCTTCACAAGTACACAAGCGCGCTCGCATCCATGGTCACATGACGGCAAAACGGGACACAAGGGGGCGGGCGAAGCGTGGGGGCGTGAATCGGCCGCCGCCGCACGCCCCTGAACTCGCCGGTTCCCCTACGCGGGCCGGTCCGCCGGGCCCGCGTAGGGCGGTCCGCCCCCTCAGTGGCCCGCCCCTTCGGCGGTGCCGCCTCAGCCCCGCCCGGTCAGCGCGGCCAGCAGGTCCGGGTGGAGGAGGCCGTTGGAGGCCGCGGCGTTCGCCCCGTAGGGGCCGGGGACGCCGTCGAGGGAGGTGAACAGGCCGCCGGCCTCGCGGACCACCACGGAGGGGGCGGCCATGTCCCAGGTGTTCAGCTCGGGCTCGGCGCAGACGTCCACCGTGCCCTCGGCGACCATCATGTACGACCAGAAGTCTCCGTACGCCCGGGTGCGCCACACCGAACGGGTCAGGTCCAGCAGGTTCCCCAGCGCGCCGCGCTCCTCCCAGCCGGTGAGCGAGGAGTAGGAGAACGAGGCGTCGGCGAGGGTGTCCACCCGCGAGACGTGGATCGGGCTGGCGGAGGTCAGCGAGCGACCCGTGTAGGCGCCGCGGCCCTGGGAGGCCCACCAGCGGCGGCCGAGCGCCGGGGCGGAGACCAGGCCGACCACCCCGTTGTCGCCGGCCTCGCCCTCACCCTCCACGGTCAGGGCGATCAGCGTCGCCCAGACCGGCACGCCGCGCACGTAGTTCTTGGTGCCGTCGATGGGGTCGACGATCCAGCGCCGGGCGTGCGTGCCCCGGGCGCCGAACTCCTCACCCACCACCGCGTCACGCGGCCGGGCGCGGGAGAGCTGGGCGCGGATCAGTTCCTCGGCGGCGACGTCCGCCTCGCTGACCGGGGTCATGTCCGGCTTGGTCTCGACCTTGAGGTCGAGCGCCTTGAACCGCTCCATGGTCACGGCGTCGGCGGCGTCGGCCAGGACGTGGGCGAGACGCAGGTCGTCGGTGTAGTCGGTCATGCCGGAACAGTAGCGTCCGCCCCGCCCGGAGCCCGGTCACCCGGGGCGGAGCGGGGCGGCGCGATCGGGGACGGCGCCGTCCCGGTGACGGCGTCGCCGCCGGTCACTTCTGCCAGCCGACCTTCGTCCAGTCGGTGTCCGCCAGGCCGGACGCCCCGAAGTTGGCCAGGCCCTTGCGCACGGCATCGATCTCCGGGCGCTGGTAGAGCTCGACGGAGTGGCCGAGTTTCCAGATCTGCGCGTCGGCCTGGTTGTACAGGTCGATCGCCCGGGCCGGGTCGGTGGTGGACTGCGCCTCGTTCAGGAGCTGGTCGACCTGCGGGGAGCCTACCGAGCCGAAGTTCTGGAAGAGGTTCTTGCCCTTCGGCTGCTGGAAGGTCGCGTGCATCTCCGACGGGAAGCGGTCGTCGACGTTGCGGAAGCTGGTGAGGTCAAAGTTGCCCAGGTCGACGTACTTGTTGAAGTAGTCGTTGGCGGGCACCTTCTGGATGGCCATCTTGATGCCCACCTGCCCGAGCATCTGCTGCACGAGCTGTGCCTGGTCCACCTGTGCCTGGTTGCTGCCGTTGCTCAGCACGTAGGACAGGGTCAGCGGCGTGCCGTCCTTGGTGCGCGGCTTGCCGGCGCCGTTGTCCTTCCAGCCCGCCGCGTCCAGCAGCTTCGCCGCCTGCTTCGGGTCGAAGGTGCCGTAGGCGCCGGAGTTGTCCTTGTAGCCCTTCTGGTTGGGCATGAAGAAGTGGTTGCCCAGTTCGTTGATCCGGTACGGGATGCCGTTGCCGAAGGCGTCGGTGAGGGCGCGGCGGTTGACGGCCATGCTCAGGGCCTGGCGCACCCGCACGTCCTTGAGCGGGCCGTGGCCGCCGTTGAGGGTGATGTGCACCTCGTCCCAGCGCGACCCGGTCTCGATGACCGCGTCCTTGTCCTTCACCAGCTGGTGGTAGTCCTCGGGAAGCCCGGCGGGCGCCTCGTCGATCTCCTTGTTGAGGAACGCCTGCGTGTAGGTGTCCGCGTCCAGCGCGCGGTAGATCACCTTGTCCAGCAGCGGCTTGTCACCCCACCACTTCGGGTCCGGCACCAGGGTGATGGTCTGGTCGGTCTTGTCGTACGATCCGATCTTGAACGAGCCGGCCGTGACGGGTACGTGGTTGACCCATGCGGTGTTGAACTCCGCCGGCGTCGAGTACTGCGAGGCCGGGAAGAGCGGGTTGAACAGCCGCTGCCAGTCGGCGTAGGTGCCGCTGAACGTCACGACCGCCTGCTGGTCGTTCGCGCCGCGGGCCACTCCGGAGATCTGGTCGTAGCCGGAGGTGTCGGCCGCCTCGTAGGCGCTGTCGGTGCCGTTGAGAGCCTTCCACTGTGCCGCGAAGTCGTGCCAGCTCAGGGCGGTGCCGTCGGACCAGTGGGCCTTCGGGTTCAGCGTGTAGGTGACCTTCTGCGGCGAGGTCGAGGTGACCTTCGCCGACAGCAGGTAGTCGGGGTCGGGGTGCTCGACGCCCTGCGCGTCGGCGAGGAACAGCGTCGGCTCCACCTGCTGGGTGATGGACGCGGCGTCACCCTGGGCGCCGTCCGCGGTGTTGGAGTTGTACTGGGTGATCCACTGCTGGATGGCGATCCGCAGCGAACCGCCCTGCTTCAGGGCCGAGCGTGGCTGGGCATTGACCTGCGAGGTGCCCACCGCGGGCGCCTGCTTCTTGGCCGCCGGCTTGTCGGACGAGCCGCAGGCGGTCACCACCAGGGAGGCCGCGAGGGTCGCCGCGACGGCGAGGACGGTGGTTCGGCGCATGGTGGGCATCCTCCGCGGGTGCGGCACCGGACGGGTCGCGCACCGGTGCGTGGGCTGGACCGACCGTAGGACTCCTCCTGTGGTGACGGGAGTTGCCCCGGTGCATTGTCATGGTCTCTTCACACGGCCGCAAGAGAACGGGATCATCGTTGACGCCATGCCGCCGCGGCGGCCGGTCCCGAGCGGGAGGAAGCGAGTCAACGTGCTGGCCTATCTGGCCAAGCGGCTGGGCTACTACGCCGTGCTGCTGGTGGTCGCGGTCTTCCTGTCCTACCTGCTGGCCTCGCTCGCCCTCGATCCGCGGGCCTACTTCGCCGGCCGTCAACCGCCGATCAACCCGGTGGCCGTCGACCACCACCTGACCGCGCTGGGCGTCAACGACCACACCCCGCTGCTGAACCGCTTCGGTCACTGGGCGGATCGTGCCGTACTGCACGGTGATCTCGGCCGCACCATTGACGACGATTCCGTGGACACCGAATTCCTGCGCCGCCTCGGCGTCTCCCTGCGGCTGCTGCTGATCGGCACGCTGCTGGGCACCGGGCTGGGCGTGCTGGCCGGCGCGTGGACCGCCGTGCGGCAGTACAGGCTCTCCGACCGGCTGGTCACCCTCGCGTCCTTCGCCCTGCTGTCCACCCCGGTCTTCCTGCTGGCGGTGCTGCTGAAGACCGGCGCCATCTGGTTCAACAGCACCACCGGCACCGACGTCGTCCAGTTCACCGGCGAGGCCACCCCCGACCTCAACGGCGGCTTCTGGGCGGTCGTGCGCGACCGCGGCGTGCACCTGTTGCTGCCGACCGTCTCCGTCGCCCTGTTCGCCATCGCCTCCTACAGCCGCTACCAGCGCTCCACCATGCTGGACGTGCTCGGCTCCGACTACCTGCGCACCGCACGCGCCAAGGGCCTGCGCCGGCGCACCGCGCTGCTGCGGCACGGACTGCGCACCGCGCTCATCCCGATGTCGACGTACTTCTCCTACGGCTTCCTGGCGCTGTTCACCGGTGCCACGTTCACCGAGACGATCTTCGGCTGGCACGGCATGGGCGAGTGGTTCATCTCCTCCATCAGCAAGAACGACGTCAACTCCGTGGTCGCCGTCAACATCTTCGCCGCCGTGGTCGTCCTCGCCTCCGGCTTCCTCGCCGACCTGCTCAACGCCCTGCTCGACCCCCGCGTCCGGCACGCATGAGGAGCCGCCCGATGACCGCCGCCCGAGCGTGCCCCCGCGCCACCCACGTCCCGGAACGCCTCAGGAGCAGGGCATGACCACCGCCGCCGTCGCCGACCCCCTCAACGACCCGCAGGACCTCGCCGCGACCCGCCCGCCCGGCCGCGCCGTGGTCGTCCTGCGCCGCTTCGCGCGCAACCGCGGAGCGCTGAGCGGCGCGGTCGTGCTGGTGCTGCTGTTCGTGCTGGCGTTCGCCGGGCCACTGTTCACCCACTGGCACTACGACTCGATCGACTACACGGCCCTGCGCCGCCCGCCCTCCTCGGCCCACTGGTGGGGTACCAACGGCATCGGGCAGGACGTGTTCGCCCAGACCGTGCACGGTCTGCAGAAGTCGCTGGTCATCGGGCTGCTGGTGGCGGTCTTCTCCACCACGGCGGCTGCGGCGGTGGGCGCGTGCGCGGGGTACTTCGGCGGCTGGCCGGACCGGATCCTGATGTTCGCCGTCGACCTGCTGCTGGTCTTCCCCAGCTTCTTGATCATCGCCATCGTCTCGCCCCGGCTGCGCGACGGCGGCTGGTTCGCCTTCGTCGGGCTGCTCGCCGCCTTCGCCTGGATGATCACCGCCCGCGTCGTGCGGTCCATGACGCTGAGCCTGCGGGAGCGGGAGTTCGTGCGGGCCGCCCGCTTCATGGGCGTCGGACCGTTCCGGATCATCCTGCGGCACATCCTGCCCAACGTGGCGTCCTTCCTGATCATCGACGCCACCATCGCGGTCGGCGCCGCCGTGATGAGCGAGACCGCGCTGTCCTACTTCGGTTTCGGCATCCAACCGCCCGACGTCTCCCTCGGCACCCTGATCGCCGACGGCACCACCTCCGCGGTCACCTATCCGTGGATGTTCTTCTTCGCCGCCGGACTGCTGGTCGTCTTCGTCCTGGCCGTCAACCTCGTGGGCGACGGACTGCGCGACGCCATCGACCCCACCGCCCGCCGCCCGCGCCGCCGCCGGGCCACCGCCTCCCGGAAGGCCGCCCGATGACCACCGCACCGGCCACCGGACCGGCCGCCGCCGGTACCGCCGACGCGCTGACCGTGCGCGACCTGCGCGTCGACTTCCACGGCGTGCCGGCCGTGCGGGGCGCCGACCTGACGCTGCGGCGCGGCGAAGTGCTCGGCCTGGTCGGCGAGTCCGGGTCGGGGAAGTCCACCGTGGCGCTGGCCGCGCTCGGACTGCTGCCCCCAGCCGCCCGCGTGACGGGTTCCGTCGTGCTCGGCGCCACGCCGGGCGGCGCCCCCGCGGTCGAACTCCTCGGCGCCGGCGACGCCACGCTCTCCCGGGTGCGCGGCTCCCGCGTCGCCATGGTCTTCCAGGACCCGCTCTCCGCGTTCACCCCCGTCTACCGGATCGGCGACCAGATCGCCGAGGCGGTCCGCGCGCACCAGGACGTCTCCAAGGAGGCGGCCCGGGAACGCGCCGTCGAACTGCTCGACCTGGTCGGCATCCCCGAACCGCGGATCCGGGCCGCCGCCTTCCCGCACGAGTTCTCCGGCGGCATGCGGCAGCGTGCCATGATCGCCATGGCCGTGGCCAACGACCCGGACGTCATCGTGGCGGACGAGCCGACCACCGCGCTCGACGTCACCATCCAGGCGCAGGTGCTCGACGTCCTGCGCACCGCCCGCCGCGAGACCGGCGCCGCCCTGCTGCTCGTCAGCCACGACCTCGGCGTCATCGCCGGCACCGCCGACCGCGTCGCCGTCATGTACGCGGGCCGCATCGTGGAGAACGCCCCCGTCGACGACCTGTTCGCCGCCCCCCGCATGCCCTACACCCTGGCCCTCATCGGCGCCGTTCCCCGCCTCGACGGCGAGGAGGCGGTCGCGGGACGTGACGTTACCGGGGCTGACGCGGGGGCCGCTGCGGTGGCACGGAACGATACCGGAGTTGACGCGGTCGCCCCGGGGGTGGCACGCGACGATGCCGGGCTTGACGCAGGACGGACCCGGCGGCGGGCGCTCGTGCCGATTCCGGGGGCGCCGCCGTCGCCGGAGGACCTGCCGCCGGGCTGCCCGTTCGGCCCCCGGTGCCCGCTCGTGCGGGACGCCTGCCGTGCCGCCGAGCCGGACCTGGTGGCGGTCGGCCCGGATCACGCGGCCGCCTGTGTGGCCACCGCGGAACTCGCCGGTGCGGCGCCCGGCGACGTCTTCCCGGTGCCCGACCTGCCGCCCGCGGTGCCGGCCGGCGACCGGGCAGGGCGCGATGCCGTGCTGCGGGTCGACGGACTGGTCAGGACGTTCCCGCTGCTCAAGGGGGCCGCGTTCAAGCGCCGGGTCGGCACCGTGTACGCCGTCGACGGTATCGACCTGGACATCCGGCGGGGCGAGACGCTGGCTCTGGTGGGTGAGTCCGGATCGGGCAAGTCCACCGCCCTGTTCGAGATCATGGGCATGGCCGCTCCGGAGGCCGGTACCGTCGAACTGCTCGGAAGGGACGTCGCCGCGCTGACCAGACGCCAGGTCAAGCAGGTGCGCGGGCGGGTGCAGATCGTCTTCCAGGACCCGATGGCCAGCCTGGACCCGCGCATGACGGTCGGCGACATCGTGGCCGAACCCCTGCGGGCGCAGGGCGCCGACCGGGCCGCCGCCGCCCGGCGAGTGCCGGGACTCCTGCGCCAGGTGGGGCTGGAGGCGGCCCACGCGGACCGCTTCCCGCACGAGTTCTCCGGCGGGCAGCGGCAGCGCGTCGGCATCGCGCGGGCCCTGTCCGTCGACCCCGACCTGCTGGTGCTGGACGAACCGGTGTCCGCGCTGGACGTGTCCGTGCAGGCGGGCGTGCTCAACCTGCTCCAGGGGCTCAAAGCACGGCTCGGGATCGCCTACCTGTTCGTCTCGCACGACCTGTCGGTGGTCCGCACCATCGCCGACCGGGTCAGCGTGGTCTACCTGGGCCGCACCGTGGAGGCCGGAGAGGTCGGCGGGGTCTTCGGCGACCCCCGGCACCCCTACACCCAGGCGCTGCTGTCCGCCGTGCCGCTGCCCGATCCGGCCGCCGAACGCCGCCGCAGCCGCGTGCTGCTGGCCGGCGACCCGCCCAGCCCCACGGTCCGGCACACCGGTTGCCGATTCCGTGCCCGCTGCCCGGTCCACGCCACGCTGTCCGGGCCGGACCGCGAACGGTGCGTCACCGAGGTGCCGGCGCTGACTCCGCACGCCCCTGACCACGTGGCCGCCTGTCACTTCCCCCGGGCACGGGACGTCGTTGGCCCATGACCGGGGTGCCTCCGGCGGATCACGGTCCGCGCCGGTCCGCCGGGGGCTGACGCAGCTTCAGCTTGAACCCGATGTGCGTCGCCTCGAAGCCCAGCCGCTCGTAGAAGCGGTGCGCGTCGAGCCGGCTGACGTCCGTGGTCAGCTGCACCAGCAGGCAGCCGTGCTCGCGCGCGCGGTCCACGCACCAGGCGATCATGCGGCTGCCCAGGCCGCTGCCGCGCGTCGACCCGCTCACCCGCACCGCCTCGATCTGTGCCCGGGTGCCGCCGCGCCGCGACAGGCCGGGGATGAACGTCAACTGCGCGGTACCCACCACGACGCCGTCCTGCTCGGCCACCACCAGCCACTGCCGGGGATCGGCGTCGATCTCGGCGAACGCGCGGTCGTAGGGGCTCTGGTCCGTCGGGTCCTCACGGTCGGCGCCCAGGCTGTCGTCCGCCAGCATCGCCACGATGTGCGGCACGTCTCCGGCCGTCGCCCGGCGGATGGTGACCTCGTCCGTCACGGTCTCGCTCATGCCGTCATCCCATCACACCGGCCGGCGCGCGCTCAGTGCTCCGCGCCGGACAACGGCAGCCCGATGACCCCCGCGATCACCAGCATGATGGAGAGGATCTTCAAGGTGTTGACGGTGTCGTCCAGGAACAGCATCCCGTAGACGGCGGTACCGCTCGCCCCCAGCCCCGTCCACACCGCGTAGGCCGGGCCCACGTCCAGGCGGCGCAGCGACAGGGTCAGCAGACCGAAGCTGCCCAGGGCGAACGAACAGAAGGCGACCGACGGCCACAACCGGGTGAAGCCGTGGGAGAGCTTGAGGCAGACCGCGAAACCGGTCTCCAGCAGCCCGGCGACGACGACCAGCAGCCAAGCCATGCGCAACCTCCCGACCCGGGCCCGCCGTGCGCGGCGCCCCTGCGATCACCGTCCACCGTCCCCGCACCGGCCGGCGCCGCGCGGTACGGCACGAGGGATGTGCCTGGAGCGATCATCACACAGACGCCACCGGCCGTCCGGGAAATGCGGCTCACGGGATCAGTCGCCCTCGCGACGCTCCCGGGCCGCCAGCAGCCGCCGCAGCGACAGCAGGCGCCGCGGATCGGCGCGCCCGGCGGCCACCCACGCGTCGAGCGCGCAGTCCGGCTCGTCGTGACTGCACGCGCGCGGACACTCCTCGGTGCCCGGCTCCAGGTCGGGGAACGCCCGGATCACCCGGGAGGCGTCCACGTGGTGCAGCCCGAACGAGCGCACCCCCGGCGTGTCGATGACCCAGCCGTCGTCGCCCGGCAGCGGCAGCGCCAGAGCCGACGTCGTGGTGTGCCGCCCGCGCCCGGTCACCGCGTTGACCAGGCCGGTGGCCCGGACGTGCTCCGGCACCAGGGCGTTGACCAGCGTGGTCTTGCCCACCCCGGAATGCCCCACGCACGCCGTCATCCGCCCCGCCAGCCGGGCGCGCACGTCCTCCAGCGCGCTGCCCGACAACTCCTCGCGGCTGGTCACCACGTACGCCACACCCAGCGGCGCGTACGTCTCCAGCAGCGGCCCGGGCGGCGCCAGGTCCGCCTTCGTCAGCACCAGCAGCGGTTCGAGACCGGCGTCGTAGGCGGCCACCAGGCAGCGGTCGATCAGCCGGGGACGCGGCTGCGGGTCGGCCAGGGCGGTGACGATCGCCAGCTGGTCGGCGTTGGCGACCACCACGCGCTCGTACGGATCGGTGTCGTCGGCGGTGCGTCGCAGCACCGACGAACGCTCGCGCACCCGCACGATCCGCGCCAGGGTGTCCTTCGCGCCCGACAGGTCGCCGACGATGTCCACCCGGTCGCCCACCGCGATGCCCTTGCGGCCCAGCTCCCGCGCCTTCATCGCCGTCACGTGGCGGTCCTGCACCAGGCAGGTCACCCGGCCGCGGTCCACGGTGAGCACGAAGCCCTCCGCGGCGTCCTCGTGCTTGGGCCGGATGTGGGTGCGCGGACGGCTGCCCCGCCGCCCCGGGCGCACCCGGATGTCGTCCTCGTCAGCGTCCTTGCCGTAGCGCCGCATGGCCGGGGATCAGGCCCCGGCCCCGGCGAGCATGCCGGTCCACAGGCCGGGGAAGTCCGGCATCGTCTTGCCGGTGGTGGCCACGTCCTCCACCCCGACGCCCGGCACCACCAGGCCGATCACCGCGGCCGCCGTCGCCAGCCGGTGGTCCTCGTAGGTGTGGAAGACGCCGCCGGCCAGCGGCCGCGGCCGGATCTCCAGCCCGTCCTCCGTCTCCCGTACGTCGCCGCCGAGCCCGTTGATCTCCCGGGCCAGCGCCGCCAGCCGGTCCGTCTCGTGCATCCGCAGGTGCCCGATACCGCGCAGCCGCGACGGGGAGTCCGCCAGCGCCGCCACGGCCGCGATCACCGGCGACAGCTCGCCCACCTCGTGCAGATCCGCGTCCAGCCCGGTCACCCGGCCCGAGCCGGTGAACGTCAGCCCCCGCTCGTCCAGCGTCCAGCTCCCGCCCATGCGGCCGAAGACGTCCCGCAGCGCGTCGCCCGGCTGCGTGGTGTGCTCCGGCCAGTCCGGCACCGTCACCCGGCCGCCGGCGACCAGCGCGGCCGCCAGGAACGGCGCCGCGTTCGACAGGTCCGGCTCGACGACCAGGTCCCGCCCCAGCAGCGCGCCCGGCGCCACCCGCCACACGTCCGCCGGCCCCCCGCCCTCGGGGGAGTCCACCCGCGCCCCGGCCGCCCGCAGCATGTCCACCGTCATACGGATGTGCGGCATCGACGGCAGCCGGCCGCCGGTGTGCCGCACCTCCACGCCCTGGTTGAAACGCGGCGCCGACAGCAGCAGGGCGCTGACGAACTGCGACGAGGACGAGGCGTCCACCTCCACCGGGCCGCCGGTCAGCGAACCGCCGCCGCGCACCGTCATGGGCAGCGCCCCGCGCCCGCCGTCGTCGATCCGCGCACCCAGCACGCGCAGTGCGCCGATCACACCGCCCAGCGGCCGTTCGTGGCTGCGCGGGTCGCCGTCGAAGCGCACGTCGCCGTCGGCCAGCGCGGCCACCGGCGGCAGGAAACGCATCACGGTGCCGGCGTTGCCCACCCGCACCTCGGCCGGGCCGTGCAGCGCCGCCGGGATCACCCGCCACGCCTCACCACCCGACGGGTCGGCGCCCTCCTCGATGCCCACGCCCAGGGCCCGCAGCGCGTCGGCCATCAACACCGTGTCGCGGCTGCGCAACGGCCGACGCACCCACCCCGGCTCGGCGGCGAGCGCCGCCAGGATCAGGGCGCGATTGGTGACCGACTTCGACCCCGGCACGGCCACCACGGCCTCCAGCGGTCCGTCGGCGGTCGGGGCGGGCCAGTGCGGGGCGGAGGTCAGGTGCTCGGGCATGGGGCCAACTCTATGGGCCAGGAGGCCCCCGGTGCCCGTACGTCCATGCGCCCACATCGTGCCGTACGCCGGGAAAACATGCGTATACGGCACGATTCCGGTGCGTGATCCGGGTGGAACGGCCGCCGTGCACCGCACGATTCCGGTGGCGCACCCTGACGGAACGGCCGCCGTACACCGCACGATTCCCCTCGCGCCGGGACCGTCAGCCCGCCGAGTCCAGCAGCAGGCGCACGCCGCCCGCCAGGGAGCACAGCGCCACCGCGTAGAAGAGCAGCAACCACATGGGCGCCGGGGCGTGGGTGAGCCGGGCGAGCTGGTCGGCGTCGGAGTCGGGGGCGCCGCCGCGCCGCCGCTTGCGCTGCAGTTCCCACACCGGGCGTATCCCGCCGACCAGCAGGAACCACACCACCAGGTAGCCGAAGGCCGCCTGCACCACGGCGTCCGCCAGCCACGACACCGCCAGGAACGCGCCGCCGGCCACCAGCACCGTCAGCGCGCCGTACGCGTTGCGGATCATCAGCAGCATCGCCAGCAGGAGCGCCACCGCGCCCCACAGCAGCGCCGTGATGTGCCCGGAGGCCAGCAGCCACGCGCCGGCCAGCCCCAGCAGCGGGGGAGCGGTGTACCCGGCGGCCGCCGTCAACACCATGCCGACGCCGTGCGGTTTGCCGCGCGAGACCGTCAGACCCGAGGTGTCCGAATGCAGCCGGATGCCCTCCAGCCGCCGGCCGCTGACCACCGCCAGCAGGCCGTGGCCGCCCTCGTGCGCGATCGTCACCGCGTTGCGCGTCACGTGCCACACCCGCCGCGGCAGCATCGCGGCCACCGCCGCGGCCGCGCAGGCCCACACCAGTACCACCGGGGGCGCCGGCTGCGCGCCGACGACCCGGTCCCACATCTGCGTCACGTTGTCGATGTCCATCGTTCTCCTGCAACGTTCGGAGCCGCGTCCCGGTGCCGCCGACCGGCCGGGCGTGGCAGTGTTGCACCCATGTGTGGGCGATACTCGGCCGGCCGGCGGCCGGAGGACCTGACCGACCTGTTCGGCGCCACCCCCAAGGACACCGCGGAGCGCCTCGAACCGGACTGGAACGTGGCCCCCACCAAACCGGTGCCGGTGATCCTGGAGCGGCCCGACAAGGAGGCGGACTCCCCGCGGCCGGTGCGCCAGCTGCGCGTGCTGCGCTGGGGGCTGGTGCCCTCCTGGGCGAAGAACCCGCAGGGCGCCGCCCGGATGATCAACGCCCGTTCCGAGACCGTGCACGAGAAGCCCGCCTACCGCCGCGCCTTCGTCGCCCGGCGCTGCCTGGTGCCCGCCGACGGCTACTACGAGTGGCTGACCGGCGGCGACGAGCGGCGCCTGGAGGAGGAGGGCAAGCGCAAACGCCCCCGCAAGCAGCCGTATTTCGTCACACCGGCGGACGGCTCGGTCATGGCGATGGCCGGGATCTACGAGTTCTGGCGGGACGGCACGCTGCCCGAGGAGCACCCCCGGGCATGGTGGGCGACCTGCGCGGTCCTGACCACCGAGGCGGAGACCACCCCGCTGGCCACCGGCGGCGCCGAGCAGGAGGGCGAGCGGCCGTCCTCGCTGGCCGAGATACACCCGCGCATGCCGCTGATGATCACACCGGACCACTGGGACGACTGGCTCGACCCCGCCCACACCGACCCGGTGTCCCTGCGCGGCCTGCTCACCCCGCCGGCCCCCGGCACCCTGCGCGCCTACCCGGTCTCCACCGCCGTCAGCGACGTGCGCAACAACGGCTGCGAACTGCTCGAACCGCTGCCCGCGCCCGAGGAGGCGACGCTGTTCTGAACACCGACGACGACCGGCCCGCGACCCCCGCCCCGGAGACCGTCACGGTGGGAACCCCCGCTGGGGACGCCCGGATCACCTGGCACGAGCCGGCCGGGCCCGCCCGCGCGGTGCTCGCCATCGGCCACGGAGCCGGCGGCGGCATCGGCGCCCGCGACCTGGCCGCCCTGGCCGCCGCCCTGCCGCCGCGCGGCTACCGCGTCGCCCTGGTCGAACAGCCCTGGCGGGTGGCCGGCCGCAAGGTCGCACCGGCCCCCGGCACCCTGGACGTCGCCTGGCGCGCGCTGTGGCCCTCGCTCGCCGCGCCCGGCCTGCCCGTGGTGGCCGGCGGCCGCAGCGCCGGCGCCCGCGTCGCCTGCCGCACCGGCGCTGACCTCGGCGCCGCCGCCGTGCTCGCGCTGTCCTTCCCGCTGCACCCCCCGGGCCGCCCCGAGAAGTCCCGCGCCGGTGAACTGCCCGCCGCAGCGGGCCCGTTGCCGCTGCTGGTGGTGCAGGGCGACCGGGACCCCTTCGGGCGGCCGGAGGAGTTCCCCGCCGAACACACCCCGGTGGCCGTCCCCGGCGGCGACCACGGCTTCGCGGTCCTCAAACGCGGTCCCCTGGGCCAGGACGAGGCCCTGGCCCTGATCACCTCCGCCACCGCCGACTGGCTGGACCGCACCGTGCCCTGAGCGGCCGGTGCCGGGACGCCGGCGTGACGTTCGCCACGGGTGAACGGGATGGCGGGCGGACGGGAATGAAACCCCGGGGGCGGTGGTTGGCAGGACTGTCACCGCAGACGGCGACACCCGCCAACCCCGGAGGAAGGCAGCGCATGGGCTCACTGGCGTGCCAGACCGGTCCGACGACACCGCATACGCCCTGGTCGGCGTGGGCGGGTACGTCGCGCACGACCCTGCCCGGGAACAGGGCCCGATCCGGCGCCCGGATGCCGGCCGGGATATTCTCCGAAGCGGGCGCACCCGTTCCGGGGAGCGCAGCGGCGGTCAAGGAGGTGGGTCCGGTCACAGACGACGTGACGGGCGAGGAGCCGCGTTCCCCCGAGTCCGCGGCGGAGCTGAGCGCGCGCTTCGAGCGGGACGCGCTGTCCTACCTCGACCAGATGTACTCGGCGGCGCTGCGCATGACGCGCAACCCGGCCGACGCCGAGGACCTGGTCCAGGAGATGTACGCGAAGGCGTACGCCTCCTTCCACCAGTTCCGTGCGGGCACCAATCTCAAGGCGTGGCTCTACCGGATCCTCACCAACACCTTCATCAACTCCTACCGCAAGAAGCAGCGGGAGCCGCAGCGCAGCGGCACCGAGGAGATCGAGGACTGGCAGCTGGCCCGGGCCGAGTCGCACATGTCGACGGGTCTGCGCTCCGCCGAGTCGCAGGCGCTCGACCACCTGCCGGACTCCGACGTGAAGTCCGCGCTCCAGGCGATCCCCGAGGAGTTCCGCATCGCGGTCTACCTCGCGGACGTCGAGGGCTTTGCCTACAAGGAGATCGCGGACATCATGGGGACACCCATCGGCACGGTGATGTCCCGTCTGCACCGCGGCCGCAGGCAGCTGCGGGGTCTGCTGGAGGACTACGCGCGTGAGCGCGGCCTGGTCCCCGCGGGCGCCGGCGGCGCCTCCCCGGAGGCGCACGATCGGAAGGGTTCGTAAGGCATGAGCTGCGGAGACCCGCACGAGACGGACTGTTCCGAGGTACTCAACCACCTGTACGAGTATCTCGACCGCGAGCTGTCGGTGACGGAGCGCGCGAAGTTCGAGGAGCACTTCGGCGAGTGCAACCCCTGCCTGGAGAAGTACGGCCTGGAGCAGGCGGTCAAGAAGCTGGTCAAACGGTGCTGCGGCCAGGACGACGTACCCGGTGACCTGCGAGCGAAGGTGCTGACCCGGCTGGAGCTGATCCGCTCCGGCCAGATCGGCCCCGACGTCACCTACGAGCCCGGACCGCACGCCCCGGCCGCCCCGGACGACGCCCCGGGCTCCGCCGACGCCCCCGCGGGCCCCCGCGGCGCAGGCTCCGCCGGGACCCCCGCCGACGCCCCCGCGGGCCCCCGCGGCGCAGGCTCCGCCGACGACTCCGCGGGCCGCCGCACCGCAGGCTCCGCCTGACCTACCGCCGCAGGCGCCCACTGCTCCTGGCGCCCGGCACCCGCGCCACCCGCGCCACGGACCGGCCCGGCGCCCAGCCCGCGGCCCCCGCACCCGGACCCCCGTGCCCCGCTGCATCGTCCCCGCGCCCGCTCTGGGGCGGCGCACGGCCGCGACACGCGCCCCGGCCGCGTCCCCCCACCTCCCCCGCGCGCCGCCCCCGCGGGCGCCACCCCCGCGGGCGTCGACCCGGTGGACGCCCTCGCCCCGCGCGTCCACCCCGAACGCGTCCACCCCTCGCACGCCGGCCGGCGCCGTCCCGCCCCCGCCACCCGCCACTCCGGCAGCCGCTCGCCCCCGCCCGGGGCCGCCGCACCGTCCGGCGGCGGGCGGTCCACCGCAACGGCCTCCGGGGGCGGAGTCGGGCGTTCACCGGTCCCCGTGGGTACGGTCCGCCAGGAAACGTCCCGTACGGGGGTGAACCGGTCGGTAATGAGCGCGCTCCCGGGCGGTCGTGGTTGGATGCGCCTGACGGAGCAGGGTTGACCGGGCCGCCGGATGGCAAGGAGGACTGATGGGCATCGGGATCCGGGCGGAAATGACGGCCGATGTGTGGCAGGTTGTCGCTGGGGAGGGCGGCGTCCGTCCCCGTGTCGCCGGCGATCCGGCGCGGCGACGCTGACAGCAGCTCCACCGACCGGCAGCAGGCGGGAATCGTGAGGATCTTCGGCAGAGTGCGGCACCGGCCGTCGGCGACCTGGCGACAGGCGACCGACCGTGCCTTCACGCTGATCGACGACGGGCGCTACGAGGACGCGGGCGCCCTGCTGATCCGTGCCGCCGACATGGAGCCGTGGCTTCCGGAGTCCTGGTACAACCTGGCGCTGCTGCACAAGTTCCGGCACGACTGGGAGCAGGCCCGCACGGCCGGCCTGCGGGCGGTCGCGCTGCTGGACCGGCACGGCGGCGCCCCCGACTGGTGGAACGTCGGCATCGCCGCCACCGCCCTGCAGGACTGGCCGCTGGCCCGCCGCGCCTGGCAGGCGTACGGGCTGCGGGTGCCGGCCGCCGCGCCCGCCGTGACCGGCGAGTCGCCGGTGACCATGGCGCTGGGCAGCGCGGCCGTGCGGCTGTCGCCCGAGGGCGAGGCGGAGGTCGTCTGGGGCCGCCGGCTGGACCCGGCCCGGGTCGAGGTGCTGAGCATCCCGCTGCCGTCCTCCGGGCGCCGCTGGGGCGAGGTCGTGCTGCACGACGGCGTTCCGCACGGTGAACGGGTGGCGGCCGACGGCGGCACGTTCCCGGTCTTCGACGAGATCGAGCTGTGGGCGCCCTCACCGGTGCCGACCTGGCTGGTGCTGCTGGACGCGGCCACCGAGGCCGACCGGGACGCGCTGGAGCGGCTGGCGGCGGACGCGGGGTACGCGGCGGAGGACTGGTCGTCCTCGGTGCGGCTGCTGTGCCGCACCTGCTCGGAGAGCCGGATGCCCACCGACGACGGTTCGCACGACTCCCGCGACCCGCACGACCACGGCGAGCCGGGCCACCCCGGCCACCTGTCGCACCGCAGCGCGGGCGCGCTGTGGGCGCCGGAGCGCGAGTGCGGCATCGCCGCCCCCGCCGGGCTCGTGCGCGGCCTGCTGGACGGCTGGGTGGCCGACAGCCCGGACACCCGGGCCTGGCGGGACCTGGAAGAGGTCTGCTGACCGTACGGCGTCCCCGCCGACCGTACGGCGTCCCCCGCGCGGGCCGTACCCTTGGACGGGCATACCCGCGTCCAGGAAGGTGTACGGCAGACCATGACGCAGCAGGAGCAGGCGGCACCGGCGGTGCCGGAGTTCGTCGACGACACGGTGGACGCCGAGGCCCGCGAGGCGGCCCACCGCGAGCGGGGCACGGTACGGCCCATCACCGTGGTCGGCAACCCGGTGCTGCACGCGCCGTGCGCCACCGTCACCGAGTTCGGGGACGAGCTGGCGGCGCTCATCGACGACATGTTCGCCAGCCAGCGCGCCGCCTCCGGCGTGGGCCTGGCCGCCAACCAGATCGGCGTGGCCCAGCGGGTGTTCGTCTACGACTGCCCCGATGACGACGACGTGCGGCACACCGGCCACGTCGTCAACCCCGTGGTCGAGGAACTCCCCCCTGGGGAGCGTCACCTGGACGACAACAACGAGGGCTGCCTGTCGGTGCCCGGCGCCTACATGGAACTCGCCCGCCCCGACGTGGCGGTCGTCTCCGGCCAGGACCTGCACGGCAACCCGGTCCGGGTGCGCGGCAGCGGCTACTTCGCCCGCTGCCTCCAGCACGAGACGGACCACATCAACGGCTACCTCTACATCGACCGGCTCTCCAAGCGGGAACGCAAGGACGTGCTGAAGCAGATGGCCGAGGGCACCCCGTCCTACGAGACGGTCCCGAACTCCTGACCCGCCGCCGGCACCCCGGGCGGCCGCCCGGGGTGCCGGCCGGCCGCCCCCCGCGGCTCAGTGCGCGGTGTCGCGCAGGAACGTGGTCAGCGCCAGGTTGACCTCGTCGGCGTGGGTCCAGCCGATGTTGTGCGGGCCGCCGGGGATCTCCACCCAGCGGGAGTCCTTCAGCAGCGCCGGCAGCCGGCGGCCGGTGGCGTCGATCGGCAGGATGCGGTCCTCGTCGCCCTGCACGACCAGCGTCGGCACGTCGTTCTCCCGCAGGTCGGCGCGGAAGTCGGTCAGCCAGGCGCCGACGCACGCCTCGGTGCCGATCGCCGAGGCGTTCGCCGCGACCGCCCACTGCGCCTGCCACGCCTGGCGGCTGATCCGGGAGTCCCCGAGCTTGTCGACGTTGTTGAAGTCGTCGAGGAAGGACTTGAGGAAGGCGAACCGGTCGGAGCGCACCGAGCGCACGATCTCGTCGAAGACGCCGTGCGGGACCCCTTCGGGATTGTCGTCGGTCTGGAGCAGGAACGGCGGTATCGGCCCCAGCAGCGCCGCCGCCCGCACCCGGTCCGAGCCGTGGCGGCCCAGGTAGCGGGTCACCTCGCCGGTGCCCATGGAGAAGCCCACCAGCGTCATCCGGCGCAGGTCGAGCGTCTCCACCAGCGCGTTCAGGTCGGCGGTGAACGTGTCGTAGTCGTAGCCCGTCGCGGGGCGTGAGGAGCGGCCGAAGCCGCGCCGGTCCACCGCGATCACCCGGTGCCCCTCGCGCAGCAGCGCCGGCACCTGCCGCTCCCACGACTGCCCGTCCAGGGGGAAGCCGTGGATCAGCACCACCGGGTCGCCGTCGCCCCAGTCCTCGTAGTGCATCCGGACATCTGCGCTGTTCTCCCGGCCGACCTTGACGTGCGGCATATGACGATCACCCCTGTCGAGACGTTCCGTTTCCTCCATCGGAAACCCCCGCGCCGGTGATCGCATCCCGGGCGGGGTCTCCGGTGGTGGGGCCGGCGCTGTCAGAAGTCGTCGTCGAAGCTGACGGTGCCCTCCACCGCGGTCTGGTAGGCGGAGGCGCGGCGCTCGAAGAAGTTCGTGAGTTCCTGGACGTTCTGGAGTTCCATGAAGGCGAACGGGTTCTGCGAGCCGTAGCGGGGCGGCAGGCCGAGGCGGACGAGGCGCTGGTCGGCGACGGCCTGGAGGTAGCAGCGCATGGAGTCGGTGTTCATGCCGGGCAGGCCCTCGCCGCACAGGTCGCGGGCGAACTGGAGCTCCGCCTCGACGGCCTCCTCCAGCATCGCGGTGACCTGGCGGCCCATCGCGTCGTCGAAGAGTCCCGGTTCCTCGGAGCGCACGGTGTCGACGACCTGGAAGGCGAAGTCCATGTGCATCGACTCGTCGCGGAAGACCCAGTTGGTGCCGGTGGCCAGCCCGTGCAGCAGGCCGCGGGAGCGGAACCAGTAGACGTAGGCGAAGGCGCCGTAGAAGAACAGGCCCTCGATGCAGGCGGCGAAGCAGATGAGGTTGAGCAGGAAACGGCGGCGGTCGGACCGGGACTCCAGCCGGTCCAGCTTCTCCACGCTGTCCATCCAGCGGAAGCAGAACTGCGCCTTCTCGCGGATCGAGGGGATGCTCTCCACCGCGTCGAACGCGGCGGCCCGGTCGTCCGGATCGGGCAGGTAGGTGTCCAGCAGCGTCAGGTAGAACTGGACGTGCACCGCCTCCTCGAACAGCTGCCGCGACAGGTAGAGCCGGGCCTCGGGGGAGTTGATGTGCTTGTAGAGCGTCAGCACGAGGTTGTTGGAGACGATCGAGTCGCCGGTGGCGAAGAACGCCACGAGCCGGCCGATCAGGTGCTGCTCCCCGGCGGACAGCTTCGCCAGGTCCGTCACGTCGCAGTGGAGGTCCACCTCCTCGACGGTCCAGGTGTTGCGGATCGCGTTGCGGTAGTGCTCGTAGAAGTCCGGGTAGCGCATCGGCCGCAGCGTCAGCTCGAAGCCCGGGTCGAGCAGGTTCTTGGTGGTGCGGACGGCTTCGGTGGTCACTGGCATGCCTCGCAGGACTCGGGGTTCTCCAGGGAACAGGCGACCGCTTCGGCGTCGGGCGCCGGGGCGGCGGGGACGGCCGCCGGGGCGGCACCGGTGCCGGAGGCGGCCCGGGCGATCCGGGTGGCCGGGCGGGACCGCAGGTAGTACGTGGTCTTCAGGCCCGCCTTCCAGGCGTACGCGTACATCGAGCTGAGCTTGCCGATGGTCGGCGAGGCCAGGAAGAGGTTCAGCGACTGCGACTGGTCGAGGTAGGCGGTGCGTTCGGCGGCCATGTCGATCAGCGCGCGCTGCGGCAGCTCCCACGCCGTGCGGTACAGCGCCCGCACCTCCTCAGGGATCCGGTCCAGCCCCTGTACCGAGCCGTTGGCCTCGCGCAGCGCGTCACGGGTGCGGGCGTCCCACACGCCCAGCCGCTTGAGGTCGGCCACCAGGGCGGAGTTGACCTGGAGGAACTCGCCGCTGAGAGTCTCGCGCTTGAAGAGGTTGGAGACCTGCGGCTCGACGCATTCGTAGACGCCGGCGACGGAGGCGATGGTGGCGGTCGGCGCGACGGCCAGCAGCAGGGAGTTGCGCAGCCCGGTGGAGGCCATCCGCGCGCGCAGCGCCTCCCAGCGCTCCGGCCAGGCCCGCGGCACGTCGTAGTGGTCGGGGTGCAGCACGCCGCGCGCGGTGCGGGTCGCCTCCCACAGCGGGAGCGGTCCGTGCCGTTCCGCCAGGTCGCAGGAGGCGGTGTAGGCGGCGAGCATGACGCGTTCGGCGATCAGGGTGGACAGCCGGCGGGCCCCGGGGGAGTCGAACGGCAGGCGCAGGGCGAAGAAGACGTCCTGGAGGCCCATGACGCCCAGACCCACCGGCCGCCAGCGGGAGTTGGAGGCGGCGGCCTGCTCGGTCGGGTAGTAGTTGATGTCCACCACGCGGTCCAGGAAGGTCACCGCGGTGCGCACGGTGGCGTCGATCCGCTCCCAGTCCATCGCCTCGGCCGCCGGGGTGCCCGCCGCCGCGCCGGGGGCGAGGTGGGCGGCGAGGTTGACGGAACCGAGGTTGCACACCGCGGTCTCGCCGTCGTCGGTGACCTCCAGGATCTCCGTGCACAGGTTGGAGGAGTGCACCACCCGGCCTGGCTCGGCGGTCTGGTTGGCGGTGCGGTTGGCGGCGTCCTTGAACGTCATCCAGCCGTTGCCGGTCTGCGCGAGGGTGCGCATCATGCGGGCGTACAGCTGCCGGGCGGGGACGGTGCGCACGGCCCTGCCGTCCGCCTCGGCGGCGCGGTAGGCGGCGTCGAACTCCGCGCCCCACAGGTCGACGAACTCGGGGGTGTCGGCGGGGGAGAACAGCGACCAGTCGGCGTCGGCCTCCACGCGGCGCATGAACTCGTCCGGGATCCAGTGGGCGATGTTCAGGTTGTGGGTGCGGCGGGCGTCCTCACCGGTGTTGTCCCGCAGCTCCAGGAACTCCTCCAGGTCCGCGTGCCAGGTCTCCAGGTAGACGCAGGCCGCTCCCTTGCGCCGGCCGCCCTGGTTGACCGCCGCCACCGAGGCGTCCAGCGTGCGCAGGAACGGCACGATGCCGTTGGAGTGGCCGTTGGTGCCCCGGATCAGCGAACCGCGCGAGCGGATGCGGGAGTAGGGCAGGCCGATGCCGCCGGCGTGCTTGGACAGCCGTGCCACCTGGTGGTAGCGGTCGTAGATGGAGTCGAGCTGGTCCAGCGGCGAGTCCAGCAGGTAGCAGGAGGACATCTGCGGGTGCCGGGTGCCGGAGTTGAACAGCGTGGGGGAACTGGGCAGGTAGTGCAGGTCGCTCATCAGCCGGTAGAGGGCGGCGACCTCGTCCACCGCCGCGTGCGTCTCCCCGTCGGCCAGCCCGCAGGCCACCCGCAGCAGGAAGTGCTGCGGGGTCTCGGTGACCTGCCGGGTGACCGGGTGCCGCAGCAGGTAGCGGCTGTGCAGGGTGCGCAGGCCGAAGTAGCCGAAGCGGTCGTCGCCCGCCGGGTCCGCCAGCGCGTCGAGGCGGGCCGCGTGCCGTGCGGTGAACGCCGCGGTGGCGTCGGCGATCAGACCCTCGCGGTGACCGAGCGCGACCGAGTCGGAGAACGACACGACGCCCGCGCCGGCCGCCTCCTGACGGACCGTGATCGCCAGCAGCCGGGCGGCGAGCCGGCTGTACTGCGGGTCCTCGGCGATCAGGCCGGCGGCCGCCTCGGTGGCCAGCGCCCGCAGTTCCGCCGCGTCGGACCCGGCGTGCCGGCCGCGCAGGGCGGCGTCGGCGACGCGGTCGGGGTCGGTGTCCGGCAGGTCGGCGGCCAGCGAGGCCACCTGCCGCCGCAGCGCGGTCCCGGCGGGGTCGCCGGCGCCCTGCTGCACGGGTTGCGCGGCCGGCCGGGCGGTGGCCGGACCGGCGGGGGCGATCGTCACGGCGGGGGTCCTCTCCTGGTTCGCGAAGGCGCGCGGGAGAGGAGGGGAGCGGGCCGCGCGGGCAGCGCGCGGCACGTCCGCCGGCCCACTCCGCGGAGCCCGGACAACGGCACCCGCGCGGTGGTCGCCGCGGGCGCGCTGCCGACAGGTCCTCGGGCTCGACGGCGTGCCGGAACACGCCGTTCACCGTTGCGGGACAGCCCCGGAATCGCACCGGTGTTCCCCTGCGGTGGCAGCAGGACGAGCATACATCTAGGGGTGGGTCATCATGCTCACCCCAGATGTTGTGTTGACGGGAGGTCACGGGAAGAAAGACCACCCCGACGCCCCCATCGGTCCGCAGCCCTTGCGGCGCCTGGTCCGACGCCCCCGGGCGGTCGCCGGTGCGGGGTTCCGGACGGCGTTCCTGCGCCGCCGCAGGCCACCGGTCCGGCCCCTCACAGCTCCAGCGAGAAGCTCCACAGGTCCACTCCCGGCACCGGCGACCAGTCGCGCTCGGGGGTGCGGGTGAAGCCCAGGCGGGCGTAGAGGCGGTGGGCGGAGGTCATCGCCTCCTTGCTCGACAGCACCACCCGGTACATGCCGCCGGCCCGGGCGCGCTCCAGGCAGGCGCGCACCAGGGCCTCGGCGACACCGCGCCGGCGGGCCCGCGGGCCGACCGCCAGCATCCGGAACTCGCCCTCGCCGGGCCGGGAGGTCTCCGCGTACGAGGAGCCGTACGGCGACCACGTGACGGTGCCCAGCAGCGTGCCGTCCGCCTCGGCGGCCACCAGCACCTCGGCCGCCGCCGCCCGGCCGGCCGTGTCACGCAGGGTCATGACGTAGGGCGCCTCGCCGTCCGGGTCCAGCAGCCCGTCGTGCAGGTAGGCCGTGACGCACAGTTCGCCGACGGCTTCGGCCTCGTGCGGGGCTACGCCCCTGATCGTGAAGTCCATCCCCGCATCGTGCCACCGGACCCGGCACCCCGGCCGGCGCTGTGGGCCGCCCCGCGGGAGGGACGGCCCACCGTGGACGCGCCGTTGGTCAGACCTCGGTGCCGGCGGCCACCGGGGGCGCCGCGGGCCCGACCGGACCGGCGTCGTCGGCCGTGTAGTCGGAGACCACCGTCTCGTCCCGGCCGTCCGGGGCGCCGGCCGCCTTCAGCACGAAGGTCAGCACCACGGTCACCACGAGGTTGATGACGATCGCGGTGACCCCGATGTAGCCCATCTGCCCGATGAACGGCATGAGCTTGGAGGAACCGCCGAAGTGCGCCTGCGTGACGCCCGGCACCGTCCAGGCCGCCCAGGTGCCGTAGACCATGCCGCACAGCCAGCCGGCCAGCAGCGCCCAGCGGTGGAACCAGCGGGTGAACAGGCCGCCGACGATCGCCGGGAAGGTCTGGAGGATCCAGATTCCTCCCAGGAGCTGGAAGTTGATCGCCACCGTCTTGTCCATGCCGAGCACGAACAGCAGCGCGCCCACCTTCACCACGAGGGAGACCAGCTTGGAGACCTTGGTCTCCTGGGCCGGGGTCGCCGCCTTGTTGATGAAGTCCTTGTAGATGTTGCGGGTGAACAGGTTGGCGGCGGCGATCGACATGATGGCCGCCGGCACCAGCGCCCCGATGCCGATGGCGGCGAACGCCACGCCGGCGAACCAGGAGGGGAACATGTCGGCGAACAGCTGCGGGATCGCCAGCTGCGCGTTGTAGCCCGTCACGCCCTTGCCGACGCCGCTGGCGAGGGCCATGAAGCCGAGCAGCGCCAGCATGCCGAGCATCAGGGAGTACAGCGGCAGGAGCGCGGTGTTGCGGCGCACGGTGTTGCGGCTGCGGCTGGAGAGCGTCGCGGTGACCGAGTGCGGGTACATGAACAGCGCCATCGCCGAGCCGAGGGCCAGCGTCGCGTACGCCCACTGGTTCTTCGCGCTGGTGACCAGTTCGCCGCGCGGTTTCTTCGTGGCCGGGCTGATCGTGTGATAGGCGTCGCCGGCCTGGTGGAAGATGTGGCCGAAACCGCCGAGCCGGATCGGGATGTAGATGACCGCCACGGCGATGACCACGTAGATCAGGACGTCCTTGACCACCGCGATCAGCGCCGGCGCCCGCAGGCCGGAGGAGTAGGTGTAGGCGGCCAGCACCGCGAAGGCGATCAGCAGCGGAAGGTCCTTGGTGAAGCCGCTGGAGCCGCCGATGCCCAGGACGTCCAGCACCGCCTGGATGCCGACCAGCTGGAGCGCGATGTACGGCATCGTGGCGAGGATGCCGGTGACCGCCACCGCCAGCGACAGCCCCTTGGAGCCGTACCGTCCGCGCACGAAGTCCGACGGCGTGACGTACCCGTGCCGCCGGGAGACCGACCACAGGCGCGGCAGGAACAGGAACGCCATCGGGTAGATCAGGATGGTGTACGGCACCGCGAAGAAACCGGACGCCCCGGCCGCGTAGATCGCCGCGGGCACCGCGACGAAGGTGTACGCGGTGTACAGGTCGCCGCCCAGCAGGAACCACGTCACCCAGGTGCCGAAACTGCGGCCGCCCAGCCCCCATTCGTCGAGGTTGAGGGCGTTCTCCGCGCGCCGCCAGCGGGCCGCGAGGAAACCGATGACCGTGACGGCCACGAAGAAGAAGACGAAGACGCCGAGCGCCACGCCGTTGACATGGGTGCTCACGCGACCCCCTCCGGCTCGTCGTCCGTGGTGGCGGGCGCGGCCGGCGCGGCGGCGCGGCGGGCACGTTCCTCACGGCGGACCAGCGCGTACGCGACGCCGATCAGCAGGGCGCACACCACGACCCACAGCATCTGGTACCAGTAGAAGAACGGGATCCCGCCGAGCGCGGGGGTGGCGCGGGTGTAGGAACTCACCCAGAGCATCGAGACGAACGGGACGACCAGACATATCCCGGCGACGACCCGGGAGACCGTGACGACCGGTCCTCGGGGTGTTGGGGGGGACGGGACGGACATGGGCTGCCTCCCGGAAAGCAGGCGCTTGGCACGTGATAGCCAGGCAATGTAGATCAGCCCCCCGCCCCGCGCCACCACCCCCGCCATACCGGAAGCATCACGATGTGGCCCCCCGGGAACCGTCCGCCCTCCCGGAGCGTTGCGGCCCCGCGCCGCCGTCAGCCCGATGTCGCGGACCGCCCGGTGGGGCGGTCCGCGCGGTGGAACGGTGGTCAGCGGGGGCGTTTGAGGCGGGCGACGAACTTGTAGCGGTCGCCGCGGTAGACGGACCGCACCCATTCCACGGGTTCCCCCGCCGCGTCCAGCGAGTGGCGGGAGAGCAGCAGCATGGGCAGGCCCACGTCGGTGCCCAGCAGGCCGGCCTCGCGGGGGGTGGCCAGCGAGGTCTCGATGGTCTCCTCGGCCTCGGCGGGGCGCACGTCGTAGACCTCGGCGAGCGCGGTGTAGAGCGAGGTGTGCTTGGCCAGATTGCGCCGCAGCGCGGGGAAGCGCTTGGCCGACAGGTGGGTGGTCTCGATGGCCATCGGCTCACCGCTGGCCAGCCGCAGGCGTTCGATGCGCAGTACCCGCCCGCCGGTGCGGATGTCCAGCAGTCCCGCGAGCCGGTCGTCGGCGGTGACGTAGCCGATGTCCAGCAGCTGGGACGCCGGTTCCAGTCCCTGGGCGCGCATGTCCTCGGTGTACGAGGTCAGTTGCAGAGCCTGGGCGACCTTGGGCTTGGCCACGAAGGTGCCCTTGCCCTGGATGCGCTCCAGCCGGCCCTCCACCACCAGCTCCTGCAGGGCCTGGCGGACCGTGGTGCGCGAGGTGTCGAACTCGGCGGCCAGGGTGCGTTCCGGCGGCACGGGGGTGCCGGGCGGCATGGTGCGGGTGATGTCCAGCAGGTGCCGCTTGAGGCGGTAGTACTTGGGCACGCGCGCGGTGCGGGTGCCGGGCACGCCGCCTCCGTCCGGCTCCGCCGCCGGGTTCCCGGCGGTCGCGTGGGTCTCCATGGACAGTGCTCCCGACTCCCTCATCGCCGCCGTCGCCGGCCTGCTCGTCCCTTGCGCGGCTCACATCGTGGCACGCCGTGTCCCTCCCGGTGGACACCACCCGCCCCGCCGTCCAGGTGTCGGTCGGGTAACGGAGGTGCCAGCCCGTCTTATACACCCTTGACACCCCCATAGGTCTAGGCCAAGCTCCCGGTACTGGTCTAAACCAATGGGGCCAGGGGGGTTTCCGGGCACTCTTCGGAGGGGTGACGTGTGATGGTCGCAGCAGGCAGGGCAGCGGTCGCGCTGGCCGGCGTGACGGCGCTGGCGCTCTCGATGGCCGCGTGCGGCTCGCAGCACGCGGGCGGCAGCGCCAAGGGCGACGAGAAGGCGCTCACCGTGTGGTTCATGAGCGGGTCCAACCCGCCCGGCTGGACCAAGGACATCTCCGCTGCCTTCAAGAAGGCGCACCCCGGCGTCAAGCTCACCGTCAAGGTGCAGACCTGGGACGGCATTCAGCAGAAGATCACCACCGCGCTGTCCGAGGACACCCCGCCGGACGTCCTGGAGATCGGCAACACCCAGACCCCGTACTACGCCGCCACCGGCGGCCTGATGGATCTGACCTCCGACAAGGCGTCCCTCGGCGGCGACGACTGGGCGGCGTCGATGAACGGCTCCGCGGTCTACCAGGGCAAGCAGTTCGCCGCCCCCTGGTACTTCGCCAGCCGCGTCATGATCTACAACAAGAAGATCTGGTCGGACGCCGGTGTGAAGACCCCGCCGAAGACCCAGGCCGACCTCTTCAAGGACCTGGCCGCCATCCAGGCGCACGGCACCAAGGACGCCCTCTACCTGCCCGGCCAGGACTGGTACGCCTTCGACGGCTTCCTGCTGGACGCCGGCGCCGACCTGGTCAAGAAGCAGGGCGACAAGTACGCCGGCAACCTCGACACCCCGCAGGCCGCCTCCGCGATCAACCTGTACAAGAAGCTCAACTCCTACGGCACCGCCCCCCTGGACAAGGACGAGGCCACCCCCCAGCAGTCCGACGTCTTCGCCAAGGGTGACGTGGGCACCATGGTCGGCCTCGGCTGGGAGGCCGCCGGCGCCATCGCCAAGAACCCCAAGCTCAAGGACGAGATCGGCTACTTCCCGATCCCGGGCACCACCGCGGCGCAGACCGCCAAGGTCTTCGTCGGCGGTTCCAACCTCGCCATCTCGCAGAACGCCAAGTCCCCGGTGCTCGCCAAGGCGTTCCTCAAACTCGCCCTGTCCGACACGTACGAGGGCGAACTCGCGAAGGCCGGCGGCGTCGTGCCCAACAAGGCGTCGCTCAACAGTCAGCTGGCCGGCAACGCCTACGGCATGGTCGCCGCGGCCGCCGCGCAGAACGGCGGCACCACCCCGCTGATCCCCGCCTGGGGCGGCGTGGAGAACGCGCCCAACCCGATCACCACGCTCTTCATGACCCCGGTGCTCCAGGGCGCGAACCCGGCCCAGGCCGCTCAGAAGGCCGACACGGAGATGACCTCGCGCCTCGGTCAGCAGCAGTAGCAGTCAACCGCCCCCGGCGGCGGCCCCGGTGACCCCGGGCGCCGCCGCCGGGGCCGACCGGCGTTCCGAGAAGAGGAAGGCGATGACGGCGAACACCACCGGGACGCGCAGGCGTCCGCAGCCCGGGGCCGCGGCCGGCGGTCCGGTCCGGCCGGTCCCCGCGCGCCCGCCGCGGCGCGGCTCGCCGCTCGCCCGCGGCGTCCCCTACCTGCTGATCCTGCCCGCTCTGGCGGCCACCGCCGCCCTGCTGGCGTACCCGCTGGTGCGCAACCTGGTCATCTCCCTCCAGGTGCTCGACCCCTTCCAGCTCATCCAGCACACCACCCAGTGGGCCGGGTTCGCCAACTACCGCGAGCAGCTGACCAGCTCCACCTTCTGGCACACCACCGTCCGCTCGCTGGTGTTCACCGCCGCCAACGTCGTGCTCATCATGGCCGCGGGCACCGCCGTCGGCCTTCTGCTGCACCGGCTCGGCAAACGCATGCGGCTGCTGCTCTCCCTCGGGCTTGTGCTCGCCTGGGCGATGCCCGTGGTGGCCGGAACCACGGTCTACCAGTGGCTGTTCGACGGCCAGTTCGGCGTCGTCGACTGGCTGCTCGCCGAACTCGGCCTGCACTCCATGGCGCACTACGACTGGTTCGGCGCGCAGCTGCCCACGTTCACCGTCATCACGCTGATGATCGTCTGGCAGTCGGTGCCGTTCGTGGCGCTCAACCTCTACGCCGGGCTCACCACCGTCTCCACCGAACTCTTCGAGGCGGCCCGGATGGACGGCGCCGGGCCCTGGCGAACCTTCACCTCGGTGACCGTGCCGGTGCTCAAGCCGTTCTTCCTGTCGACCACGTTCCTGGAGATCATCTGGGTCTTCAAGGCGTTCACCCAGGTCTACGCGCTCAACGGCGGCGGGCCGCAGGGCAGCACCGAGACGCTGCCGGTCTACGCGTTCATCGAGGGCGTCGGCAACCAGCACTACGGGACCGGCGCGGCCATCTCCATGCTGACCATCCTGATCCTGCTGGCGCTCATGGCGTACTACTTCCGCATCATCCTCAGGCAGGAGGACGACCTGTGAGGCACTCGCTGTTCGGACGCGCCTGGCCCAACGCGGTGGCCGTCCTGCTCTTCCTCTTCTTCGTCTTCCCCGTCTACTGGATGGTCACGACCGCCTTCAAGCCCGACCTGGACATCATCAGCAGCACTCCGGTCTTCGTGCCGCTGCACACCACCGCCGCCCACCTGGTCAAGGCGGTGCACGCGGCGGGCTTCTGGGGACTGGTCGCCGACAGTTTCGTCGCCACCGTCGGCGCCGTGCTGCTGTCGCTGGCCGTCGCGCTGCCGGCCGCCTTCGCCGCCGCCCGGATGCGCTTCCGCGGGCGTAAGGTGTTCATTCTGATGATCATGATGGCCCAGATGGCACCCTGGGAGGTCATGACGATCGCGGTCTACCTCATCGTCCGCGACGACGACATGCTCAACAGCCTCCTGCCCCTGCTGCTCTTCTACATGATGATGGTGCTGCCCTTCACCCTGTGGACGCTGCGCGGCTTCATCAACGCCGTGCCCCGCGAACTGGAGGAAGCCGCCCTCGTCGACGGCTGCACCCGCCGCCAGGCGGTGCGCCGCGTGGTGCTCCCACTGCTCGCCCCCGGCCTGATGGCCACCTCACTGTTCGGCTTCATCACCGCGTGGAACGAGTTCCCACTGGTACTGATCCTCAACAAGGACAGCGCCCAGACCCTCCCCCTGTGGCTCACCCAGTTCCAGACCAATTTCGGTAACGACTGGGGCGCCACGATGGCCGCCTCCACCCTCTTCACCCTCCCGGTGGTGATCGTGTTCCTGATCCTGCAGCGCAAGGCCGTCGGCGGACTGACCGCAGGGGCGGTGAAGGGATGACCATCGTGAGCAGTTCCACCGTGACCCGGGACGCCCTCGCCGTCCTCCAGCCCGGCTTCACCGGCACCACCGCCCCCGGCTGGCTGCTGCGCCGCCTGGAGGAGGGGCTCGGAGCCGTCGCCCTGTTCGCCCGCAACATCGACACCCCCGAGCAGCTGGCCGCCCTCACCGCCCGGCTGCGGCAGCAGGCGCCCGACGTGCTGGTCGCCGCCGACGAGGAGGGCGGCGACGTCACCCGCCTGGAGGCCCGCACCGGCTCCGCCTTCCCCGGCAACCACGCCCTCGGGGCCGTCGACGACCCCGCCCTGACCGACGCGGTCGCCGCCGCCCTCGGCCGCCGGCTCGCCGCCTGCGGGGTCAACCTCAACTGGGCGCCCTCCGCCGACGTCAACTCCAACCCCGACAACCCGGTCATCGGCGTGCGCTCCTTCGGCGCCGAGCCCGCCCTGGTCGCCCGGCACACCGCCGCCTACGTCACCGGACTGCAGCGGGCCGGCGTCGCCGCCTGCGTCAAGCACTTCCCCGGCCATGGCGACACCGCGACCGACTCCCACCACGACCTGCCGCGCATCGACGCCGACCTCGACACCCTCTCCGTGCGCGAACTCGTACCGTTCCGTGCGGCCCTGGCGGCCGGCACCAAGGCGGTGATGAGCGCGCACATCCTGCTGCCCGCCGTCGACCGCGACCACCCCGCCACCCTCAGCCCCGCCGCCCTCACCGGCCTGCTGCGCGCCGCCCCCGCCGACGGCGGCCTCGGCTTCGACGGCCTCATCGTCACCGACGGCATCGAGATGCGGGCCATCTCCGCCGGCTACGGCATCGAACGCGGCACCGTCCTCGCCCTGGCGGCCGGCGCCGACGCCATCTGCGTGGGCGGCGGCCTGTCCGACGAGCAGACCGTGCTGCGGCTGCGCGACGCCCTCGTCACCGCCGTACGCACCGGTGAACTCCCCGAGGAACGGCTCGCCGACGCCGCCCAACGCGTCCGCGACCTCGGCGCCTGGGCCGCCGCCCGCCGCGCCGGCGACACCGGGACACCCCATCCCGGCGACGACGCCGTCGGCCTGGTCGCCGCCCGCCGCGCCCTGGGCATCACCGGCGCCGACGGCTACCGCCCGCCGACCGGACCGGTGCACGTGGCCGCCCTCACCCCGGCCGCCAACATCGCGGTCGGCGACGACACCCCCTGGGGTCTGGCCGTCGAACTCGAACGCCTGCTGCCCGGCACCGGCACCACCACCCACCGCGCCCCCGACCACGAGGCGCTCGGCACCGCCGCACTGGCCGCACAGGTGCTCGACCGGGCGGGGGACCGTAGGATCGTCGTCGTGGTCCGCGACATCCACCGCCACCCCTGGATGGCCGAGGTCCTGCGCACCCTGCTGGCGACCCGGCCCGACGCGGTCGTCGTCGAGATGGGCGTGCCGCAGGCACCGCCCGCCGGGGCCCTGCACATCGCCACCCACGGCGCGGCCCGGGTGTGCGGAGCGGCGGCGGCCGAAGTCATCGCCGGACGGGCCAGCACACCGTGACACCGGCCGCCCGGCGCCCGACGAGCGGCGCACGCCCCGCCACCCTGGAGGTAGCAGCATGACCGCCCCCCGTCCCTCCGGCCCCGGCACGCCCGGCGCGATCATGGCGGCCGAGATCGCCGAACAGCCCGCGGTGCTGCGCCGCGTCCTGACCGAGGGTGCGGAGCACATCCGGCGCACCGCCGCCGCGATCGCCGCCCGCGAACCGCGGTTCGTGCTGCTCACCGCCCGCGGCACCTCCGACAACGCCGCGCTCTACGCCAAGTACCTGATCGAGATCCTGCTGGGCCGCCCGGCCGGCCTGACGTCGATGTCGACGACCACCGCCTACGGCGCCCGGCAGGACCTCGCCGGCGTGCTGGTGATCACCGTCAGCCAGTCCGGCGGCTCCCCCGACCTGGTGGCCTCCACCCGGGCGGCCCGCGACGCCGGCGCGATCACCCTGGCGGTCACCAACAACCCCGCCTCCCCGCTCGCCGCCGTCTCCGAGTTCCACATCGACGTGCTCGCCGGACCGGAGAAGGCACTGCCCGCCACGAAGACCTACACCGCCGAACTCCTGGCGCTGTACCTGTTCGTGGACGCGCTGCGCGGTGGCGACGGCTCGGCCGCCGAACCGCTGCCCGGCCTCGCCGAGAAGATCATCGCCCGGCAGGACGAGGTCCGCGCGCTCGCCGGCCGTTACCGTTTCGCCGAGCGCCTGGTGCTGACCTCCCGCGGCTACGGTTACCCCACCGCCAAGGAGGCCGCGCTCAAGCTGATGGAGACCAGCTACATCCCGGCCCTCTCCTTCTCCGGCGCCGACCTGCTGCACGGACCGCTGGCCATGGTCGACAACGTCTCCCCGGTCATCGCGATCGTCCCCGACGGCAAGGGCGGCGAGGCGCTGCGACCGGTGCTGGACCGGCTGCGCGGCCGGGGCGCCGACCTCGTGGTCATCGGCGACAAGACCCAGGTCGACGCAGCCTCCGCCGGTTTCGTGCTGCCCACCGCCGGGGTCGCCGAGGAGGTCCAGCCGGTGCTGGAGATCCTGCCGCTCCAGATGCTCGCGTACGAGATCACCGTCGCCCGCGGCCAGGACCCGGACGCGCCCCGGGCCCTGGCGAAGGTGACAGAGACGCACTGACTCAGCCGCCGGGCGGCCGCAGCCCGTACAGCAGGGAGAAGAGGGTGACCTCCACGGTGTCCGCGCCGGGGGAGTCACCCTCTTCCGCGAACTCCCGCGCCAGCGCCACCATCCGCTCCCGCAGCTCGGCCAGCCGCGCCGTGGACGCCCGCAGCGTCAGGTGCGCGAACGCCGGCGCCCCGCCGGGGCCGTCCGGCCCGCCGGCCAGCTCCAGCCGGCCGGCCGCGAAATTCCGGCGCAGATCCCGCCCCAGCACGTCCACCGCGGCCAGCAGCACCCCCAGCCCGTCGGACGGCTCGGCCGAACCGCGGAAGAACAGCTCCCGCGACAGCCGCAGCGCCCGCTGCCCGGCCGCGTACCGGCTCTCGACGATCCCCGACACCAGCCGGCGCCCGGCCACGACCACCAGACCGGCAGTTTCGAGTTGCCGCACGTGCCGGTAGAGCTTGGTCGTCGGCTCCTCCAGAGCGGCCGCCATCTCCTTCACCGTCATCCCACCCGCGCCGGGAGCCATCAGCAGGCGCAGCATCGCCAGCCGCAACGGCTCCGCGAGCGCTTTCAGGGTCGCCACGTCCACGACTTCACGCTCATCGCCCACCGGCGTCATGCGGCGTTCCCCTCCCGGTCGTCCCGCTCATGTGCCACGATCACGCAGGCACGAGCATTGACGCAAACGTGAATGACGGCTGGTCGGCCGTGGCACGTACAGGAGGACACGGCACATGGTGCAGACCGGGGTCGGGGAGACCGCCACCACGGGGACGGTACCGCCGCCGCTGCGCCGCAACATGCGCTTCCAGGTCCTGTGGTCCGGCTCGGCCGCCTCGATGCTCGGCGCCCGGATGGCCGACACGGCCTACCCCCTGCTGCTGCTGTCCATGACCGGCTCGCCCACGATCGCCGGTGCGTTCGGCGCGGTGCAACTGGCCTCCACCATCGCCTTCGGCTTCCACGGCGGCGCGGTCGCCGACCGCTTCGACCGCCGTAGGGTGCTCATCGTCTTCGACGGCCTGCGCTGCCTGATCACCGCGAGCATCCCGGTGGCGCTGTGGCTGCACTGCCTGACGGTCGTCCAGACCATGCTGGTCGCCGTCTCCATCGGCGCCGCGACCGCCTACAGCGCTCCCAGCCGGGTGCTGTCGGTGCGCTCCGTCGTGCCGAACTCGCAACTGCGGCAGGCCCTCGCCCAGGACGAGGCGCGCAGCAACGGCGCCGGACTGATCGGCCCGCCGCTGGCCGGCTTCCTGTTCGGCATCGGCCGCCAGGTGCCGTTCGTCGGCACCGCGCTCGGCTCCTTCGTCGCCTTCCTCGCCGCGTGCCTGGTGAAGTTCGACGGGCGGGCCGGCGGCCAGCGCGGCAAGAAGGGCGGCGGCAGCATGGAGGGCCTGCGCTACCTGGTCCGCAGCCGCGAACTGCGGCCCACCCTGGCGGTCGCCTGCGCGCTCAACGTCATGGCCACCGCCGTCACCCTGCCGGTCGTGGTGCTGCTGCGCTCGCACCACACCGCCTCCGGCGGCATCGGCCTGGCACTGTCCGGCGAGGCCGTCGGCGGCATCATCGGCGCGATCCTCGTCGGCCGCATGCACCGCCTGATGCGCCCGGGCCGGCTGCTGCTGACCGCCACCTGGGCGTGCGTGCCGCTGCTGTTCGCCCCGCTGCTGCCCGGCGGCGCGATCACCGTCTTCGCCGCGCTCGTCCTCATGCTGCTGACGCTTCCGGCGCTGCGGGTCATGCTCGACGTGCTGATCTTCCAGCGGGTGGACGACGCGCTGCGCGGCCGTGTGGTGTCCGCGACGATGAACCTCTTCATGATGGGCATGCCGGCCGGCCTGCTCGGCAGCGGACTCCTCCTGGACCACACCAACCCCGCGATCACCTTCGGCGCGCTCGCCCTCATGCTGACGCTCACCCTGATCCCCGCGACCCGCAACACGGCGCTGCGGGCGTCGGAATGGCCGGCGCAGGCGGACGACGTCGCCGTCGCCTAGACGCCCCCGTCCGCGGTGGTGCGCTGCGCGGTTCCCGCGGGGCCGCTCGGGCCGGTGCGCAGTTCCCCGCGCCCCTCCCAGCAGCGAGCCGGGGGGCGAACGGCTCCAGGGGCTCGCGCCCCCGGAGGCGAACGAACATCAAAGAGTAGGGTCACAGCGTGCCCTCCATGAACGACCTTGTGCGTCAGTACACCGATCTTGATGATGCAGCGCTGGAGTGGCTGCATCTGCTGGTTTCCGAGTGGCAGTTGTTGTCGGACCTGTCGTTCGCGGACCTGGTGCTGTGGGTGCCGACGCGGGACGGGGCGCGGTACGTCTCGGTGGCGCAGATGCGGCCGAACACGGGGCCGACGTCGTACCAGGACGACATGGTCGGACGTCTCGTGCCACGGGGGCGGCGGCCGTTGCTGGACGCGGCGCTGGACGAGGGACGGATCGTGCGGGAGGGCGACCCGGAGTGGCGCGAGGAGGTGCCGGTGCGGGTGGAGTCGATCCCGGTCCGGTGCGACGGCAAGGTCCTCGGGGTGATCGCCCGCAACACCAATCTGCTGACCGTGCGCACCCCGAGCCGCCTGGAGCTGACCTACCTGCAGAGCGCCTCCGACCTGGCGCAGATGATCGCGGCCGGCGCGTTCCCGTTCCCCGCCGAGCAGGTGGACATGGACGCCTCGCCGCGTGCCGGGGACGGGCTGATCCGGCTGGACGCCGACGGTCTGGTGCAGTACGCCAGCCCCAACGCGCTGTCCGCCTACCACCGCCTGGGCCTGGCCACCGACCTGGTGGGCCTGCACCTGGGTGCCACCACCGCCGAACTCGCCCCCTCCAAACGTCCGGTCGACGAGGCGCTGTCCACCCTGGCCAGCGGCTGGGCGCCGCGCGAGGCCGAGGTCGAGGGCGGTGACGGCGTCATCCAGCTGCGTACCATCCCGCTCAAACCGAAGGGGGTGCGGGTCGGCTCCCTGGTGCTGCTGCGCGACGTCACCGAACTGCGGCGGCGCGAGCGGGAGCTGATGACCAAGGACGCCACCATCCGGGAGATCCACCACCGGGTGAAGAACAACCTCCAGACGGTGGCGGCGCTGCTGCGGCTCCAGGCCCGGCGGATGGACGACGACAAGGCGCGCGAGGCGCTGGCCGAGGCGGTGCGCCGGGTCGGGTCGATCGCCATCGTGCACGAGACGCTGTCGCAGCACCTGGACGAGCGGGTGGAGTTCGACGAGATCGCCGACCGGGTCATCTCGATGGTCGCCGAGCTGTCCCCCGGACGGGTGACCGCCCGCCGCACCGGCCGTTTCGGCATCCTGACCGCCGAGGTCGCCACGCCCTTGTCGATGGTGCTGACCGAACTGCTGCAGAACGCCCTGGAACACGGCTTCGGCCCCGGCGTGTCCGGCACGGTCGAGGTGCTGGCCCACCGGTCGGACGCCGGACTGCGCGTCACCCTCGACGACGACGGGGGCGGCCTGCCGGCCGGCTTCGACCCGCAGAACACCGGGAACCTCGGTCTGCAGATCGTGCGCACCCTGGTGGTGGGGGAGCTGGGCGGCACGTTCGACATGCTTTCGCGGCCCGGCGGCGGCACCCGCGTGGTGCTGGACTTCCCGGTGGAACCCAGCGCCAAGTAGCGCGCACCGGCGCACGACCGGGCCCCGCGCTCCCCGGCGGCGACCCTTCGCGGACGGCAAGAAGCCCCGGCCGAGAGGCTCTCGGCCGGGGCTTGTCACCTACTGCTGTGTGCCCTGTGTACTGCTGCGCGATAGAGGGCTGCGCGCTGCGGCTCGGGAACGGGCGTCGCGTTCCGTACGTGTGCTGTACGGCGGCGCGGTGCCCGGCAGGTGGGGGCTGTGAACGTCAGGCGCTGACGTTGCGGGCCCGGTTGCGAGCGGCACGGCGCTTCATGGCGCGGCGCTCGTCCTCACTGAGGCCTCCCCACACGCCGGCGTCCTGTCCGGACTCCAGCGCCCACTGCAGGCACTGCTCCATGACGGGGCAGCGGCGGCAGACGGCCTTCGCTTCCTCGATCTGCAGCAGCGCAGGACCAGTGTTGCCGATGGGGAAGAAGAGCTCGGGGTCTTCCTCGCGGCAAATGGCGCGATGACGCCAGTCCATGTCTGCTCCAACTCCTGTTGCTGACACTGTGCTTGTGAATGTGAACGCTTTCACGAATCCTCCAACGAACACAGCACGGCAGACCAGTCTCCTGGCGCGGGCCGCGTGGGTGGGAGAGGATTCGGGCTCTCAAGGGGGACACCTGATGAGGGGGCCGTCCCGATCGCCATGTAGAGCCTCGCAAACCTCGGCGGCGGATACAACCCCTTCCGGGAAGTTTTTTTGGAATCCTCGGTGTCGCCTCAGTCACAGCCGTACTTCCATGGGGTGCGGGTGAGGCTAAACGTTCGAGTAAAAGGACTTTTGGCCCTCCCACTCACACAATCACACGCAGTGCTCGCGGAACACCTCTGAAGGTCGCACTCGTTCGCAGTCCCAGGTGGTCACCGTCCACCTGAAAGGGCAGTGGCACCTGGGAATGCAAGGTGAAGTCCCTGAGGTCGTGCAGGTTCGCCACGTGCTTTCCGCGCGGCCCCCGTTCGGGGCTGGAGGTGAGCAGCTGGGCGGCGCTCATCGCCACCGCCGAGGGCGAGAGCCGGGCAAGAGTCAGCACGTCGAGGCCGGTGTCGAAGGACGCCCGGGGCGAGGCGTAGACCGGCCGGTTGCCCAGGAACGTCCACGGCGAGGTGTTGCACACTATCGCCAGCGCGAGATCCGCCAGCTCCTCTCCACCGGGTTCGCTCAGTGTGATGGAACCGTGCCGGCGGTTGCGTTCTCCGGCGAATTGCCGCACAACCTGACGAACGTAGAGGGCGTGCGTGGATCTCTTGCCGCGCACGCGCTGTTGTTCCACCCGGCCCACCACCCCGGCGTCGAATCCGAGTCCGGCGCAGAAAGTGAACCAGCGGTCGGGAACGCCTTCGTCGGGAGAGTTCGGAGTACCGCCCACCAGGCCCAGGCCAATGGTGCGTTCCGTGCCGTCGCGCAGCGCGTCGAGAAGGGCGCCGGTGGCCTCCACGGCGTCGTTGGGCAGACCGAGCGCCCGGGCGAAGACGTTGGTGCTGCCGCCGGGCACCACGGCCAGCCGGGGCAGTCCCTCGGCCGGGCCGTCGTGCAGCAGTCCGTTGACGACCTCGTTGACGGTGCCGTCGCCGCCGAGCGCCACCACCAGGTCGATCCCGCCGTCCTGCACGGCCCGCCGTGCCGCCTCCCGCGCGTGGCCGCGGAACTCGGTGACGAGCACCTCCAGCTTGAGGTCGCTGGCGAGCGCGTGCGTCAGGACGTCGCGGGTCCGCGCGCTGGTGGTGGTGGCTTTGGGGTTGACCACGAGGAGTGCGCGCATGAGACGAAGGGTACCCAGCGAGGCCCCGCTCACCCGAACCCGCCGTCGCCCGCCCCGCCGCCCCGGACGGAGCCGGACTACCCTGCACTCGTGAGCGCCAAGCAGAAGAGCACCCCGCCGCCGGCCGCCCCGGAGGCGGCCCCCGCCCCCGCCCGGACGCGCCGGCTCGTCGCCGCCGCCGTGCTGACCGCCGCCGAGGGCGCGGCGATCGCCGTCGGCGGACTGTGGATGCTGGGCCTGGCCGTCCTCGGACATCCCGCCAGCACGCAGCAGGCGCTGTACGGCGGCGTCACCGTGCTCCTGCTGTCCCTGCTGCCGCTGTCCGCCGCGCGGGGTCTGCTGGCGCTGTGGCGCTGGAGCCGCGGGCCGGCGATCGCCACGCAGATCGTGGCCCTGCCGGTCGGCTGGACGATGATCCAGACCGGCGGCGCCTGGGCAGCCGGCGGCGCCGCCGTGATGGCCCTCGGCCTCGTCACCCTCGTGCTGCTGGTCAACGTCGGCGCCACCGACGCGCTCGGGATCCGCCGCACCAACTGACGTGCCCCGTACAGCGCCGAGGGCCCGGCCCCGGGAGTCACCTCCCCGGAGCCGGGCCCTCGGGCCGTGCGGGCTCACTCCTCGACGAGGAGCCGTTCGCGCAACTGGGCCAGCGTGCGGGCCAGCAGCCGGGAGACGTGCATCTGCGAGATGCCGACCTCCTGGGCGATCTGCGACTGGGTCATGTTGCCGAAGAACCGCAGCAGCAGGATCCGCTTCTCGCGCGGCGGCAGCTGCTCCAGCAGCGGCTTGAGCGACTCGCGGTACTCCACACCCTCCAGCGCGTCGTCCTCGGCGCCCAGGGTGTCGGCCACCGCCGGTGACTCGTCGTCGGTGTCCGGCACGTCGAGCGAGAGCGTGCTGTACGCGTTCGCCGACTCCAGCCCCTCCAGGACCTCCTCCTCGGAGATCTTCAGGTGCTCGGCCAGTTCGTGCACCGTCGGTGCCCGGCCGTGCTGCTGGGACAGCTCACCGGTCGCCGTGGTCAGCGCCAGACGCAGCTCCTGGAGCCGGCGCGGCACCCGCACCGCCCAGCCCTTGTCGCGGAAGTGCCGCTTGATCTCGCCGACTACGGTGGGCGTGGCGTAGGTGGAGAACTCCACCCCGCGCTCGGGGTCGAAGCGGTTGACCGACTTGATCAGGCCGATCGTGGCCACCTGCGTCAGGTCGTCCAGCGGTTCGCCGCGGTTGCGGAAGCGCCGCGCGAGGTGCTCGACCAGTGGCAGGTGCATCTGCACCAGCCGGTTGCGCAGTTCGGCCCGCTCCGGCGAACCGTCGGGCAGGGTGGCGAGCCGGACGAAGAGCGCCCTGGCACCGGCCCGGTCGTGCGGGTCGGGCAGGTCGGCCGTCTCCTCCTCGTCCACCCGCTCGTGGCCGTTCTCCGGCTCCGTGCTGCCGCCGTCCCGGCCGCTGCCGGAAGGGGTGCCGTCGGAAGGGGTGCCGTCGCCGGGCGCACCCGCGGGTGTGCCGCCGGCCGGCGGACCGTCCGGGGCCGCGCCGGCGGGCGCCGCGGGTCCTGGCGCCGCGGGTCCTGGCGCCGCGGGTCCTGGGGCGCCGCGGAACCGGGCGCCGCGGAACCGGGCGCCGCCGGTTCCGGGTGGCCGGCCGGGGTGTCGCCGTCGCCGGTCGAGCCCTCCGGGCGCGTGGTGTGGTCGCGCACGTCGTGCCCGCCCTGCGGGTCGTGCTGCTGGTCTGGGTCCATGGGGTGATCCGCCTGCTCCGCCACGGCCGGTGCGCCGGTCCGCGGCACGGGGTGTTGACGCGCCTGTTGCCGCCGGGCCGTCGCGGCGGACGGGGCGGGTTGCGCGGGCATCGCCGCCGGACCGCCGCCCTGCCCGTCCGGCTCGGCGGCGGAGGAACCGGGGACGCGGTCCGGACCGGGCCCGCGGGGCGTGTGCGTGCTCAACGCCACCCCCCGGTGCCCGTCGGTGTGCCCTCCCGGCCGGCCGGCGCCGCCCGCCGTACGCCGTACGCCGAACCCGCGCGGCCGCTGCTGAGGACCTGGGACATCGTCAGGACCTCACGACTGCCCTGGGCCGGCGCCGCGCTTCTTGTGCAGGCTGATGCTGACCGTGCGGTCCTCCGCCACGCTCGACTCGACCTCGCCGGCCAGCGCCGACAGCACCGTCCACGCGAACGTGTCCCGCTCCGGGGCACGGCCGTCCGTCGTCGGCGCCGACACGGTCACCCACAACGCGTCCCCGACCAGCCGGAAGACGCAGGACAGCACGCTGCCCGGCACCGCCTGCTGGAGCAGGATCGCGCACGCCTCGTCCACCGCGATCCGTAGGTCCTCGATCTCGTCGAGGGTGAAGTCCAGCCGGGCCGCCAGGCCGGCGGTGGCCGTCCGCAGCACCGACAGATAGGCACCCGCCGCGGGCAGCCGGACCTCCACGAAGTCCTTCGACCAGGATTCGCCTGCGATCTGGGACACCCTCACCTCCAAGGTGGCGCACAGTGGTTGAACTGACATCGGCGTCCGCGGAACCGGTGGTACCGCCCGCAGGGGCGCCCTCCGGCACGTTCGCCCACCGGACGGTACCGCGATCGGTGCCCCGGTGTCGCGCGGACCTCCCGCGCCGGGGCCCGCGGTGTGGTGGCGGGAGGCCGCACCGCACCTGCGTCACCGATGGTAGGGCAGGACGAGCGTAACGTGACGTCGGGGGTGGTCATCCCGGCAGTGCCGCCCCGTCGTCCAGGGGGTCCGCGGCCGGCGGCGCGGCGGCGGCCAGCGCGCGCAGCGGCTCGCCGGACAGGCGGAAGACCGTCCAGCCGTCCCGGGCCTCGGCGCCCAGCGAGCGGTAGAAGCCGATGGACGGCTCGTTCCAGTCGAGCACCGACCACTCGAACCGTTCCCAGCCGCGTTCCGCGCAGATCCGCGCCAGCGCCGCCAGCAGTGCGGTGCCGTGACCCCGGCCGCGGGCGTGCGGGCGGACGAAGAGGTCCTCCAGGTACACCCCGTGCGTGCCGGTCCAGGTGGAGAAGTTGCGGAACCACAGGGCGAAGCCGGCCGGCCCGCCGCCGCCTTCCTCCTCGGCGACCAGCGCGAACGCGGCGGGGTGCTCGCCGAACAGTGCGTCGCTCACCTGCCCGCGCGTGGCGCGGGCCTCGTGCGGGGAGCGCTCGTAGTCGGCCAGTTCGCCGATCATGGCGTGCAGGGCGGGGACGTCGTCCGGTGTCGCGGTGCGGATCACGCCCCCCAGGTCAGGGCCCCTCCGGCCGGTCCCGGCGGGCCCTCGACGCCCGGCGCGCACCGGACTCCGCTCCCCGGGGCCGGCCCGCGCCGCGGTGGGCGCCGGTCAGGTGATGCGTTCGTCGAGGTAGCACCAGCGCCAGGTCTCGCCCGGTTCGAACGAGCGCATCACCGGGTGGCCGGTCTCCTCGAAGTGCGCCGTCGCGTGCTTGCGCGGCGAGGACTCGCAGCATCCGACGTGTCCGCAGCTCAGACAGATCCGCAACTGCACCGGGTCCGTCCCCTCCGCCCGGCATCGGGGGCAGGTCGCTTCCATCGCGTCCGGTTCGGGGCGCGGCAGCTTCGCAACGTGGTCGCACGGCTTCATGATGTCCAGGTTAGGGGCATCGGCGTGCTTTGCCGGATTCGTGTTCGGGGAGGCCGTGCCCGGTGGGAGAGGCGGCGCGGAAGGGGCGGACGAGATGGCCTGGACGACCGGCGGCGGCGAGGTGCTGGTCCTGGTGGCCGGCAGCGCCCTGGTGGCCGGCGCGGCCCGGCGGACCGGAGCGCCCGCGCCGATCCTGCTGGTGCTGGCCGGGCTGGGCGCGGGATACCTGCCGGGCGTGCCGCACTACACCCTCGACCCGCACTGGGTGCTGCCGTTCGTGCTGCCGCCGCTGCTGCACACCGCGGCCCTGGAGAGCTCCTACCTGGGCCTGCGCGCCAACCTGCGCCCGGTCGGCCTGCTGTCGGTCGGCCACGTGCTGTTCGCCGCCGCCGCGGTCGGGATCGTCGCGCACGCCCTGGTGCCGGGGCTGCCGCTCGCCGCCGCCCTCGTGCTGGGCGCGGTCGTCGCCCCGCCGGACGCGGTCGCCGCCACCGCCATCGCCCGCAGTTCCGGGCTGCCCGACCGGACGGTGACCATCCTGCAGGGCGAGTCGCTGTTCAACGACGCCACCGCGATCACCCTCTACCGGGTGGCGCTGGGCGTCGCGCTCGGCGAGGGCGGCGGCTGGTTCTCCGGCGTCGCCGACTTCCTGGTCGCCGCGGTCGGCGGCGTGGGGGTCGGCCTGGTGCTCATGCTGCCGCTGCACTGGCTGCGCAAGCACCTGACCGAACCCCTGCTGCAGAACACCCTCTCGCTGCTCATCCCCTTCGTCGCCTACGCCGCCGCCGAACGCGTGCACGCCTCCGGGGTGCTGGCCGTCGTCGTGGTCGCCCTGCACCTGGGCCACCGCAGCTACGAGGTCGACTTCGCCACCCGGCTCCAGGAGGCCGCGGTCTGGCGCATGGTCTCCTTCCTGCTGGAGTCGGCCGTCTTCGCGCTCATCGGCCTGCAACTGCCCGTCGTCGTCGGCGGGCTCGGGCGCTACGGGGTGGCCCAGGCCGTCGGCTACGGAGCGGTGCTGCTGGCCGCGCTGATCGCCGCCCGGTACGCGTGGGTCTTCCCCGCCACCTACCTGCCCCGCCGGATCTGGCCGTCGCTGGAACGCCGTGACCCCGCCCCGCCATGGATGGGGCCGTTCGTCATCTCATGGGCCGGTATGCGCGGCGTGGTCTCGCTGGCCGTCGCCTTCTCCATTCCGCTCACCACCCAGGACGGCTCCCGTTTCCCCGCCCGCGACCTGCTGCTGTTCCTCACGTTCGCCTGCGTCATCGGCACCCTCGTCGCCCAGGGGCTGACGCTGCCGGCCGTCATCCGGGCCCTGCGGGTGCCCCGGCGGGACGAGCGTCGCGCCACGCTGATCGAGGCGCAGGCGCAGAGCGAGGCGTCCACCGCCGCGGCCGAACGCCTGGAGACGCTGCTCGACGACCCGTCCAACGCGCTGCCCTCGCCGCTGGAGGACCGGCTGCGCAGTGTGCTCACCCGCCGCCGCAACTCCGTGTGGGAACGCCTGGGCGCCGTCAACGAGACCACCGGCGAGTCCGCCGACACCACCTACCGCCGGCTCAGCCGCGAGATCATCGCCGCCGAACGCGGCGTCTTCGTCTCCCTGCGCGACGCCCGCCGCATCGACGACGAGACCTACCGCGGGCTCCTGCGCCGCCTGGACCTGGAGGAGGCGACGGCCGAGAGCGCGGCGCAGGAGTGACCGCGGCGGCTGCCCGGCCCCCCGATCCGCCGGGCCGGCCCTACGCCGGGTCCGGGGCGCCGGTGACCACCACCGCCACGCGGCTGCCCGGGGGGAACGCGCCCTCCCGCACGAGGGCGCGGGTGCCCAGCAGGGCCTTCGCCACGTACAGCGGTTCCGGCACCAGGCCGTGGCGTGCGGTGAACGCCGCGGTGTCCGCGCGCAGCAGGTCGTCGGCGCGGGCGAACCCGCCGCAGTGGAAGCGGCCGTCCAGCTCCCACCGCCCCCGCCGTCCGCCGAACGCCTCGTGCTGGAGGCGTTCCACCTCGGCGGTCAGGAAGTCGCCGCGCAGCACCGGGAAGCCGACCGCCCGCTGTGCGGGGTCCAGGCCGGCGGCCAGGCCCGCCAGGGTGCCGCCGGTGCCGCAGGCCACCGTCACCACGTCGGCGACCCCCCGCAGTTCCCGCCCGAGCGCCACGCAGCCGCGCACCGCCGCCTCGTTGCTGCCGCCCTCCGGCACCGCGAGGAGGGGCCCGAAGCGCTCCCGCAGTTCCGCCAGGGTCTGTGGGGTGTGCCGGGTGCGGTAGGCCGAACGGGTGACGAAGTGCAGCCGCATGCCGTCGGCTGCCGCCCGGGCCAGCGAGGGGTTCAGCGGCCGGCGTGCCAGTTCCTCGCCGCGCACCACGCCGATCGTCGCGATCCCCAGCAGCCGCCCCGCCGCGGCGGTCGCGCGCAGGTGGTTGGAGTAGGCGCCGCCGAACGTCAGCAGCGTCCGGTGCCCGCCGGCCAGGACCGCGGTCGCGTTCAGACGCAGCTTGCGCCACTTGTTGCCGGTGATCCCGGGGTGGATCAGGTCGTCCCGCTTCAGCAGCAGCCGCACCCCGTGCCGCGCGAACTCCGGGTCGTCCAGCGGCTCCAGCGGCGACGGCAGCCGGTGCGCGAACGCGTCCAGCGGCGAACCGCCGTCCGGGGCGGGCCGGTGCGGGCGGCCGTCCGGTGCGGGCGGGCCCGGCTCCGGGTGGCCGGGTGCGGGGGAGCCCGGTGCGGGCTGCTCCGGGGGCACCGGGGGCTGGGCGGGCATGCGTGCAGTCAACCACGCACCCGCTCCGGCCCCGCCCGGAAACGCCCCGGCGCCCCGCGACCGTCACGCGGGACGGGTGCGGGGCGCCGGAGCACGGGGGGAAGCGGAAGGCGTCAGGCCTTCTTGGTCTCCCAGAAGATGGTGTCGATCTCGGCGATCAGGTCGAGCGCCTTCTGGCCGGTGGCCGGGTCGTTCGAGCCCTTGGCGGCCGACAGGGCCTTGAGGGTGTCGTTGACCAGCTGGTGCAGGTGCGGGTACTTCTCGAAGTGCGGGGCCTTGAAGTAGTCGCTCCACAGAACCGAGACGTGGTGCTTGGCGAGCTCGGCGCGCTGCTCCTTGATCAGAACGGCGCGGGTGCGGAAGTCGGCGTCCTCGTTGGCCTGGTACTTCTCCTGGACCGCCTTGACCGACTCGGCCTCGATACGGGCCTGGGCAGGGTCGTAGACGCCGCAGGGCAGGTCGCAGTGGGCGCTGACCCGGACCTTCGGCGCGAACAGGCGAGTGAACATGGCTGTCCCTCCTGGTGATCGTCTTGGCAGGTGGGACATTACCCCGTGAGGATGTCCCGTTTCCCCGCTGCCCCCCTGGCGCCGCGGGAAAAGTGCCGGTGCCACTCTTGAGCGGGACGGCGGACGAACAGGAGGAGACGAGATGGGTTCGCGCGCGGGGCTGGTGCCGCTGGGTGTCGCCGAGGTCACCGGACCGTCGATGGTCCCCACGCTGCGGCACGGGGACCGGCTCCTGGTGCACTGGGGCGGCCGGGTCCGGCCGGGCGACGTGGTGGTGCTGCGGCACCCGCTCCAGCAGGACCTGCTCATCGTCAAACGTGCCGTCGGGCGGCGGGACGGCGGCTGGTGGGTGCTGGGCGACAACCCGTTCGCCGAGTCCGACAGCCGGGTCTTCGGTGTCGTGCCGGCCGACCTGGTGCTGGCCCGGGTGCTGTGGCGGTTCCGTCCGCCGGGCGGGGAGCGCACCGCGGCGGCCACCCTGGGCTGGGCGGCGGGGGCCCTGCGGCCGGTCGCCGTGCGGGGGCGCGGTCGTGCGCTGGCCCCGGCGCACCGCCCGGACCTCGGCGGCGGGCTGTGAGGCGCGCGGACGCCGGTCGCCCGCGGCGTCAGCCGTCGGACGGGTCCCGGCGCTTGCGGGCCCGGTAGGCGGCCACGTTCGCCCGGGTCGCGCAGCGGTCGGAGCAGTAGCGGCGGGAGCGGTTCGTGGAGGTGTCGACGTAGGTGTTGCGGCAGCCGGTGGCGTCGCAGACCCCCAGCCGGTCGGAGCCGAGGCCGGTGATCCGGACGGCCAGGCCCATGCAGGCGGTCGCGGCGTAGGCGGAGGCGGCGTTGCCGGCCTGGTCGGCGAGGTGCAGGTGCCAGTGCGGGCCGCCGCCGGCGACGGGCTCGCCGTGGCCGGCGATCCGCGGGGTGACCGGGTACTCCAGCAGCAGCGCGTTCAGCAGGTCGACCGCGCGTTCCTCCTCGCCGCCCGCCGCCGCCTCGAAGACCGCCCGCAGGCGTCCGCGCACCGCCCGCAGCCGCGCCACGTCCGCGTCGGTGGCCCGCCGCGCGACCCGCCGGGCGCCGAACAGCTGCCTGACCGCCTCGACATCGGTCAGCGCGTCCCGGTGACGGTCCGGCTCCTCGGTGTTGACCAGGCGCACGGCATCGTCGGAGTAATGGCCGAGTTCCACTTGCAGTCCTTACCAGCGCGGGTCCAGGATGAGCCCGTCGATGTAATGCCCGGCAGTGACTTCAGGGTATTACGCGACATCGCGTACCGGGCATCACGGGACGACGGAGGCCGGGAGGACATGATGACAGCGCGGAACGGCGTACGGCAGCGGAACGCCGCACCGGACTGGCCGGCCTGGCGGACCGGCTGGGACCGGCGGCAGCGGCACCACCTGCCCGACCGGGAGGAACGCCGCAGCCTGATGGCCGGCCCGGCCGCCGGACAGGCCGGACCGCGCCCCCGGACCTGTCCCGCGGATCCCCGCGTGCCGCCGCCTTCCGCGACCCCCGCGTACTGCCGCGCCGCGAAGCCGAGGCACTCGTGCCGGCGATCCGCTGAAACACCGCGGCGCGCGGCCACGGGGACCCCTGACTCCGTCCCCGGTGCCGCGCGCCGCCGCGCCTGCCGTGCCCCGTTCAGGTGCGGGCCACGCCCTCCGCACGGGCGGTCGCCGCGACCGCCTCACGCACCGCGGGGGCCACCCGCGGGTCGAACGGCGAGGGGATCACCAGGTCGGCCCGCAGCTCGTCGGCCACCACGGCGGCCAGCGCCTCGGCAGCGGCGATCTTCATGCCCTCGGTGATGCGCGAGGCCCGCACCGACAGCGCCCCCGCGAAGATGCCCGGGAAGGCCAGCACGTTGTTGATCTGGTTCGGGTAGTCGCTGCGCCCGGTGGCCACCACCGCCGCGTGACGGTGCGCCACCTCCGGGTGGATCTCGGGGTCCGGATTGGCCATCGCGAAGATGAAGCAGCCCTTCGCCATCGTCGCCACCGCCGCCTCCCGCACGGTGCCGCCCGACACCCCGATGAACACGTCGGCCCCGGCCAGCGCCTCCTCCAGCGTGCCGGTCACCCCGGTCTTGTTGGTGAACGACGCCAGCTCCCGCTTGACCTCCGTCAGGTCGGTGCGGCCGCTGTGCACCACGCCCTTGCGGTCCGTCACCGCGACGTCCCCGATCCCGGCGCCCGTCAGGATCCGGGCGATCGCCACCCCCGCCGCGCCGGCGCCGGAGATGACCGCGCGCAGCTCGCCCAGCTCCCGGCCGGTCAGCCGGCAGGCGTTGCGCAGCGCCGCCAGCGTCACGACCGCGGTGCCGTGCTGGTCGTCGTGGAAGACCGGGATGTCCAGTGCCTCCTTGAGGCGGTCCTCGATCTCGAAGCACCGCGGCGCGGAGATGTCCTCCAGGTTGATCCCGCCGAACGACGGCGCCATGCGCACCACGGTCTCGACGATCTCGTCCGGGTCTGTGGTGGCCAGCGTGATCGGCACCGCGTCGACCCCGGCGAACTGCTTGAACAGGATCGCCTTGCCCTCCATCACCGGCATGGACGCCCGCGGCCCGATGTCGCCCAGGCCCAGCACCGCGGTGCCGTCGGTGACCACGGCGACCACGTTCGAGGTCCAGGTGAACTCGTGCGCCAGTTCCGGCTGCTCGGCGATCGCCGTGCAGACCTCGGCCACGCCCGGTGTGTACGCCAGCGACAGGTCGTCGCGGTCCCGCAGCGGCGCGGTCGCGGCGATCTCCATCTTGCCGCCGCGGTGCAACGCGAACACCGGGTCGATCAGGAGCCGCTCGTTCAGCTCGTCCTCCATGGCCTTCTCGTCGCTCCGCGTGTTGACGATCTCCGCTGTCACTGAATGGCCCCTTTGTCGATCCTGAAGAGGGTACAACCGCGCCCATTTCAGAACGCGTGCCGCACAGGTGTGAAAAACCCCGCTGGTGCTGGAACGAGTGGAAAGCCGGTCACAGCGGCGGACCACCGCAGGCGCGGTCACCGGATCATGCCAGTGCCGCGTTACGGCGAACGAAACACGCGCACGGTGGCGGCGGACGGTTCCGCGCTGGTCTGGGGAACGTCGCTCGCGCCGGCTGCCGCACTGATCGGCGGCGGGCGCGGCCGGTCCGGCACGGCGGGGCCCGGGGATCACCCGTCCGACGATTTTGCCACAGTCCCCGCCCGGCGCCCCCGGAGTGCCGCGGATCACCCCGCCCGGCGGCCGGTTCGCCTACAGTCACGTCATGTTCGCCGCCTACGCCGCACGCATCGACCCCGACCAGCCGCTGAACGGCCTCGAAATCGGGGAGCGCCCCGACCCCGGGGTGCGGCCCGGCTGGACCACCGTCACCGTCAAGGCCGCCTCCCTCAACCACCACGACCTGTGGTCCCTGCGAGGCGTCGGCCTCAGCGCGAAGGCCCTGCCGATGATCCTCGGCTGCGACGCCGCCGGCCTCGACGAGGACGGCCGCGAGGTCGTCGTCCACTCGGTCATCGGCCAGACCGGCCACGGCGTCGGCCCCGACGAGCCGCGCAGCATCCTCACCGAGCGCTACCAGGGCACCTTCGCCGAACGGGTCACCGTGCCCACCTGGAACGTCCTGCCCAAGCCCGCCGAACTCACCTTCGCCGAGGCGGCCTGCCTGCCCACCGCATGGCTCACCGCCTACCGCATGCTCTTCACCAACGCCTCCGTGCGCCCGGGCGACTCCGTCCTCGTGCAGGGCGCGGGCGGCGGGGTCGCCACCGCCGCCATCGTCCTCGCCCAGGCCGCCGGCCTGCGGGTCTTCGCCACCAGCCGCGACGAGACCAAGCGCCGCCGCGCCGTCGGACTCGGTGCCACCGAGGCGTTCGAACCCGGCGCCCGGCTGCCGCACCGGGTGGACGCCGTCATCGAAACGGTCGGCGCCGCCACCTGGTCGCACTCCGTCAAGTCGCTGCGTCCCGGTGGCACCCTGGTGATCTCCGGCGCCACCAGCGGCTCCAACCCGCCGGCCGCCGAACTCACCCGCATCTTCTTCCTCGAACTCAAGGTCGTCGGCTCCACCATGGGCTCCCGCGACGAACTCGAAGACCTCCTCTCCTTCTGCGCCACCTCCGGCGTCCGCCCCGTCATCGACTCCCTCCTGCCACTGGACCGCGCCCGCGAGGGCTTCGAGAAAATGGCCGGCGGCGACCTGTTCGGCAAGGTCGTACTCACCACGTGACAGGCCCTCCGGGGGTCGGGGTCGGGGGCGGGGGCGGCCGGCGCCTTCGCGGCGGTGCGGATGCGGTGGTGCGGTTGCGGGTGCGTTGACGCCGGAGTGGTGGTGCGCGGGGTGCCTGTGTGTGGGGTGCGGGTGGCGCTGGAGCGGGGTCGGGGGCGGGGGCGCGGCCGGCGCCGATGCGGCGGTGCGGGGGACGCAGACGGTGGCGCGGGGGCGGCGGTTCGGCGGGTGCGGCTGTTCGGCGGCGGGGGCGGTTGTTCGGCGGTGCGCGGGGACGCGGGTGCTGCGGCGGCGGCGGTGCGGCGGGTTGGGTGGAGTGGGGGCGCGGGTCGTCCGGTGATGGCCGGGGGTGCCGTTCGGCGGGCGTTTCGGGGGTGTTGGGGTCCGCGTCACGCGCCGGGGCCGCCGGATCCGTGGGCCCTGCAGGTAAGGTGGCCCGGTGACGGGAGCGCCGGCCTGCCCGTCCGGCCCCGGGCCGTGGTCAGGCTGTCCCGGGTCCGCCGGCCGGGCCGACGCCGCCCCGGCGTCCCGACGTCCCGCAGGAGACACCGTGCGCGAGCCCGCCCAGCCCCTCGCTGGCCACTGCCCGCCGTGACCCTGCGCTGACGCGAACCGCCCGCTCCGCGAACTCTCCACGCCACGACCGCCGTTCGGGCGGCCGTTCCCCGGATGCCTCCGGACACCGTTCACCCGCGCGCGCCCGGTGCCCCCGGTTGCGTGCCCTCACCGACAGGTCCCGCACTCCCGTGTCCTCCCTGCTCTCCCCCCTCCGTTCCCGGTCGCTGCCGACCTGGCTGACCTCCGCCGTCGTGCTGCGCACCGAGGTGCTCGCCGGTCTGCTCGTCGGACTGGCGCTCATTCCCGAGGCCATCTCGTTCTCCGTCATCGCCGGCGTCTCCCCGACCGTCGGCCTGTTCGCTGCGTGCAGCATGGCGATGGTCATCGCTGTGGCCGGCGGACGGCCCGCGATGATCTCCGCCGCCACCGGCGCCGTCGCCCTCGTCGTCGCCCCGATCGCCCGCACCTACGGCCTCGACTACCTGATCGCCACGGTGGTCCTCGCGGGGATCTTCCAGGTCGTGCTCGGCTCCCTCGGCATCGCCAAGCTGATGCGCTTCGTGCCCCGGCCGGTGTCGGTCGGCTTCGTCAACGCCCTCGGCATCCTGCTGTTCAGCGCACAGATCCCCAACGTCCGCGACGTGCCCTGGCCGGTCTACCCGCTGGTCGCGGTGGGCCTCGCGCTGATGGTCCTGCTGCCCCGGCTGACCAAGGTGGTGCCGGCGCCGCTGATCGCCATCGTCATCCTCACCGTCGTGACCGTCGCCGCGCACATCGCCGTTCCCACGGTCGGCGACAAGGGCAGCCTGCCCACCGCGCTGCCGTCGGTCGGACTCCCGCACGTGCCGTGGACCACCCACACCCTCGGGATCATCGCCCCCTACGCGCTGGCCTTCGCGCTCGTCGGCCTGATGGAGTCGATGATGACCGCCCAGCTCGTCGACCAGCTCACCGAGACCCCGTCCAACAAGATCCGCGAGACCATCGGCCAGGGCGTCGCCAACATCGTGACCGGCCTCATCGGCGGCATGGGCGGCTGCGGGATGATCGGCCAGACCATGATCAACGTCAGGAGTGGCGCCCGCACCCGCCTCTCCACCTTCCTCGCCGGCTCCTTCCTCCTGATCCTCTGCCTGGTCACCGGCCCGGTGGTCTCCAAGATCCCGATGGCCGCCCTGGTGGCCGTCATGGTCCTGGTCTCCGTCGGCACCTTCGACTGGCACTCCGTCAAACCCGCCACCCTGCGCCGCATGCCGGTGGGTGAGACCGTCGTCATGGTGGTCACCGTCGTCCTCGTGGTGGCCACCGGTGACCTCGCCGTCGGTGTGGTGGCCGGTTCCCTCGTCGCCATGATCGTCTTCGCCCGCCGGGTCGCCCACCACGCCGCCCTCACCGTCACCCGCGCCCCCGACGGACCCGGCACCGTCTACCGCTTCACCGGCGAGCTGTTCTTCGCCTCCACCAACGACCTCATCCACCGCTTCGACTACTCCGGCGACCCCGACCACGTGGTGATCGACCTCACCGCCGCCCACATCTGGGACGCCTCCGCCGTCCACGTCCTCGACACCGTCGTCGCCACGTACGCCTCGGCCGGCAAGACCGCGGAGATCACCGGCCTCAACGAGCCGAGCGCCCACATGCACAGCACCCTCAGCGGTCAGCTGGCCGCGAGCCACTGAGACGCGGGTTCGCGCCGCGGTTGACGGGAACGGTACGCGCCGGTCGGCGGGAGCCCTGTGGGTTCGCCGCGGGGCGGCGGGTCGGTCCCTGTGGTCCGCCGCCGGGGGCGGGACGGGAGCGGCGTGGTTCGGGCCAGGGCTGGGTGCGGCCCCGCGTCACGCCGCAGGGGTGCCCCCGCCGACAGCGCCGCCCCGCATCCCGCCGCAGCCGGTGAGCCCCGCGGAGGCGCCGGCCAGCGGCCCGCACGTGCCGGTGACGGTTCGCCGCCGCTTCCCCGCCTGATCGCTCGTCGGGGTGCGGGGAACCGGCCGCGGTCACCGTGCGCCGGCGGGTGACCCGTCGTTCCTGTGCGGGCCCGGGGTCACTTCGTCGGCTGGCGGAGTATGACGCCGATGTGGGCGGCCGCGGTGGACAGGTGGCGGCGGGTTTCGCGCAGCTGTTCGCTGGTCACTCCGTGGTCGCGGGCCGCGTCGCGGATGTCGTCGCGGAACCGGTCGAGCAGCCGCTCCAGGTCTCGGGAGGGGTCGCCGGAGGTGGACTCGTCGGCCGCCCACTCAGGCGGGACGGTCGTCTCGGAATCCGGCCGCACCACTCCCGACCAGCCGGACGTGGGGCCGAACTGCCCCAGCTCCCGGCTGATCCCGGCCAGCCCCTCACGGAACGCACCCTGCCAGTCCCCGCGCAGGGCGTGCGTCTGCACGTCCTCCTGCACCTTGCGGACGATGCGCTGCATCTCCTCGCGAGCCATGTTCTGCGCCTCCTTGGCCTGCTGGCGTGCGGTGCGGGCCTCGTCCTTGGCGCGGCGACTCTCCTCCTTGGCCCGGCGGGTCTGCTCCTTCCACTCCTTCTTCCACTGGTCCCACTGCGGCGGGCTGTCGGGGCCGGACTGCTGCTGGGCGCTGCGGGCCTGGCGGGCCGCCTCCCGCACTTCGCGGCGCAGGTCACCGGCGACCCCGCGGACGTCCTCGCGGATCTCCGCGGCCAGTTCGGAGACGGAGTCGCGGATCTCCTGCTCCAGGTCGTCCAGTTCGCTCTGCCGGGCGGCCAGCTCCTCACGGCCGGGGCCGGTCAGGGAGTAGACCTTGCGGCCGCCCTCGGTGGTGTGGGTGACCAGACCTTCCTTCTCCAGCTTGGCCAGCCGGGGATAGACGGTGCCGGCCGAGGGCGCGTACAGGCCCTGGAAACGTTCCTCCAGCAGCCGGATCACCTCGTAGCCGTGCCGCGGGGCCTCGTCGAGCAGCTTGAGCAGGTACAGGCGCAGGCGGCCGTGGGCGAAGACGGGAGGCATGTCAGCCCTCCTTCCGAAGCATGCCGGCCTCGGCCGGTTCCATGGGCGGGCGGCGCAGCAGGGCGATGGCGCCGGAGACGGTGGTGGCCTTCAGGCGGGCGTCGCCGGCGCCGATCCGGCCGGTGATGCGCTTGGCGCCCCACTGGCCGGTGACCCGCAGCTCGTCGAACGCGCAACTGACCGATCCGCTGGCCGTGTTGGCCTCGACGGAGGTGTGGGCCGGTTCCGGTATGCGGATGGCGATCTCGCCGGAGACGGTGTTGAGCCGGATGTCGGCGCCGTCCGAGGGGTCGAGGTCGAGCACCATGTTGCCGCTGACGGAGTCTGCCTTCACCTCGGTGCCGGTGCCCTCGACCACCGTCAGGTCGCCGGAGACGCTGTTGACCCGCAGACCGCCGGAGAGCGCCTGGGCCTCCACGCTGCCGGCGACGGTGTGCGCGCTGACCTGGCCCTTGAGGCGGACCAGCGTGGTGTCGCCGCTGACGCCGCGCACCGAGGTGCGGCCGGAGATGCCGGAGACGACCGCCTCGGCGTCGACCACGCCGACCTCGACCTCGGCGTGTGCCGGCACCGCCAGGGAGACCTCGGCACGGCGCTTCCAGCCCTTGTGGTCCAGCCAGTTGAGCAGGCCCTTCCAGGGCAGGTCCTCGTAGGCCACGGTCAGCACGCCGTCCCGCAGGCTGACCAGCAGCTCCGGGCCGCTCAGGTGGGTGACCTCCAGCCGCGCCGGACCGTCCTCGACCCCCACCACGTTCACCCGGCCGCCGACGATGCGCACCCGCAGCGCGTCGACCGGTTCGTCGAAGACGATGCGCCGTGGCTCGGCGACGCTCCAATTCCGTTCAGCCATCTCCCGGCCCTCCCTCGACGAACGCAACATATCGCGTTCACTGATGAACACGATATATCGCGTGTGGGGAATGTCAAGAAGTGATCACTCGTACGGGTCCCTGAGGGATCCCTGATTTCCGGATCGGGGACATATCGGGGGGAACCGTGGGAACTCCGGTGCGGACGCGGGCGTTCGGGGGGCGTGCGGGCGGGACTCCGCGCCGGGGAGGGCGCCGGGTGTTCCGGACGTCGCGGGACCGGCGGGGGTCACTCGTCGTCGTCCTCGTCGTCGAGCCGGGCCAGCCAGGTCGCCAGGCGCTCGACCGGGATCTCGAACTCGGGGTTGAGGTCGACGAATTCGCGCAGCCGCTCGGCGAGCCAGTCGAAGCCGACCTCCTCGTCCCCGCGACGGTTCCGCAGTTCCTCGATGCCACGGTCGGTGAAGTACAAGGGGTGCTCCGGGTCGATACGTTTTCGGGTCCGCTGTCGTTACCAGAAGGATAGGCGCGGCCGCCGCACGCCCGCGGACGGGCGGAATGGGGCCGGGCCGGACGGAGAACGTCACGGACGGGGCGGCGGTGGGGCGCCGCCCCGCAGGCACGGGAGGCCGCCGATGACACGACAGGCGCGACTGGTCCGGCTGCCGGACGGCACGCGGGTGTGGGCCGGGATCGACACGGGGGAGACCGCGCGTGCCCCCTCCGCGCAGGGCGGGGCGGACGCCCCTGACCTCCCGTGGGAGGACGGCGGGGAGGCGGGCGACGGGTACGGGGACTACGAGGACGTGGGCGCCCTCGGTGACGCGGCGGCCCGGGTGCTGCGGCTGCGCGAGCTGATCACCGGGGTCGCGGCCTCCGTGCGGGACGCGGCGGCCCGGGCCGGACCCGACGAGGTCGGCGTCGAGTTCGGCGTGGACTTCGCGCTCCGCGGCGGCGCACTGGTGAGCGTGCTGGCCGACGCGCAGACCAGCGGCTCGCTGAAGGTCACCCTGACGTGGCGGAACCGTTCCGGAGGTGCCGCACCCGCCCATCAGCGTCAACCTGAGTCCCCGGCCGTGCCACCCCCCGTGCAGCCCGCGGTACCCCCGCCGGCCGTCCCCCGCGAACCGGCCGCCGGCGGTACCGATGCGTGACGCAGCGCTCGCGCGCGTGCGCACGCACGCTGCGCCGCCCGTCCCCGGGGGCCCGGGGTGAGCCTGGATCCGGGACCGCGGGCGGGGACCGGGGTGCCGGGTGCCGAGGGGCGGTTGAGGGACCTCGCGCGGGAGGTGGCCGTCGCCGTGCACGCGGCGCCGCGCGCGGACGCGGAGTTCTGGGGCAGCGGACTGCTCGTGGCCCCCGGATGGGTGCTGACCTGTGCCCACGTGCTGGTGCGCCGGGACGGCCTGGGACGGCGGCACTGGGCGGGCGGTGACGGGGTCGGCGTCCGGGTCGGCGGACGCATGGTGACGGGGGCCGTGGTGTACGCGCTGCCCTCTCCGCAGGTCATCACGCAGGGCTGGGACCCGGGCGACGACCGGGAGTTCGAGATCTTCCCCGACCTCGCGCTGATCCGCCTGACCGAACCGGTGGAGCACGGCTGCGCGTGGCTGAGCGACCGCGCGGTGCCGCCGGTGACCCGTTCGGTCGCGGCGCTCGGCTGGCGGCGCAATCGTGAGGAGCTGTGGTCCTGGGACGGCACCTGCGACGTGGTGGGCAACGACGGCGCGCACGTCTTCCGGCTGGGTCCGGACTCCGAGATCCCCGCGGGGGTGTCCGGTTCGCTGGTGGTCGACCTCGCGCACGGCCGGGTCGTCGGCGTGGTGAAGGCGCGGCGCCGCAACCGTGACGGTGGCAAGGCGGTGCGGCCGTCCGCGCTGCGCTCGCTGGCCGGCAGCCGCCCGCTGGTGCCGGAACTGTCCCTCGGCCCGGACCCGTACCAGCGGCTGATGGGTGAGCACGACCGCTGGCACTACGCACAGCAGGGGCTGCTGCGGGAGAGCCGCAGCACCTGGATCGACGTGCAGGGACGGCTGGACGCCGTCATCGGCGAGTGGACGCCCTACGACCGCGCCGAGGCCCTGGGGCTGCTGGCCGAACTGCCGCCGCCGCGCAGTACCGGCGTCGTGCAGCGGCTGGTGGAACGCGTCCTGGGCACCGGTACCGTGCGCGATCCGCTGCCGGTGGCCTGGCGGGACGGACACGGGCTGTTGTACGAGCCGGAGAGTGGCAAGCAGTTGCTGGCTTTCGTGACGTATCTGCTGCTGGTGGCCCGTGAAGTGGCCGTGCGGGCACCCGTCCGGGCGGCCGTGCTGCGCGATTTCGCCATCCGCCGTGCCATGTCGCTGCCCGCGCCGGACCGCGTGCTGCTGGCCGGGCTGGACCGCCCCGGTGACGCCGTGGCCGAGTCCCCGGCGGCCGTGCTGGTGGCGCTGGCGCCGGTGGTGTGGGAGCGGAATCTGCCGATCCGTTTCCGCTGGGAGATCCAGCTCGTGCGGCGGCCGGGGGAGCGGCAGATCACCACGGTGTGCGACCGGCGCGACGGCGTGGCGTTCGACGAGGCGGTCGCGCAGGTTCAGGAGCCGCTGGCGCTCGCCCTGGACCGGGCCGACGCGGCCGGTGCGCCCGCCACGGTGGAGGTCGCCCTGCCGGTGCACCACTTCGACGTCGAGGCGCACCTGTGGGTGCCCGGCAGCGGGCTGCCCGGCCGTCCTCACCGGCCCGCCCGGCCGATGGGCAGTCGCCGTCCCGTGGTGCTGCGCGACGTGGAACGGGTGCCGCCGCCGCCCGAGTGGCGGGAGCGCTGGCGGGGGCTGGCGGGTGCGGAGCGGCTGTCCGCGCTGCCGGTGCCGGCTGCCGGACCGGGGCCGGGGTACGAGGAGTTGCGGCACGCGGCGGCCGGCGCCGTGCCGGTGCTGTGCGGCCGGGTCGGGGTGGGCGGCGCGCTGGAGACCATGATGGACGTGCTCGACGCCGGCCACGGGGTCGCACTGTGGCGCGGGGCGGCGCATCCGCGGGGGGCGTGCGGGCCGGAGTGCGAGGCGTTCCGCCGGGAGGCGGCCGCGCTGCTGGCCGCTGTGGACGGCGCGCGCGCCCTGCCGGAGGCGGTGCGGGCGCTGCGCGCTCAGGCGCACGACGGCCGCCGGGCCTCCGGCGGGGGCGGCGTGGCGCTGCTCTACGACGACGCGGACCGCCCGCTGCCGGGTTCCTGGGCGGACGAACCGCCGGACCGGGACTGACGCGGTGGTCGCGGGGGCGGGCCGGGCGGCACCGGGCGAGAGGCGGGGGCGGTCGCGGGGTCCGATGGGCGACACGCCGTGCGCCACCGGTGAGGGGAGTTTTCGTGTCGCGGCACCGCACGCACGTTCTGTTGACGCTACGTCAAGTTCAGGGGCTGGAAGTTCCCCAGGACGGGGTGGGCATCGCGGCAGTTCGGCCGCCCGGGGGTGGGTAGTGTCATGACGGGGGGTCGCCGGATGATCACTCTCCGGAAGCGGGGGTGGCGGCCGTGCCCTCGATCCCGGGGCCCGCCCGGCCCGCACGAGACAGGGGAGCGTGTCATGAACGACTGGCTGATCTACCGCGGCACCGGACAGCCGCACGACGGCATCGACCGGCTGCCCGAGCCGCCGCCCTGGCGCAACTTCGACGGCCGCCCGGTCGTCGCCGACCCTGCCGCCATCGAGTCGGCCAGCACCCGCCGGCTCGGCCTCCAGCAGGACCTCGCCGAGCAGTACCGCCCGGGCCACACCGAGCTGGAGCTGATCAACGCCGCCCTCTACCTGCGGCGCCCGCTGCTGGTCACCGGCGAGCCCGGCAGCGGCAAGTCCACCCTCGCGCACGCCGTCGCCCACGAGCTCCGGCTCGGCCGGGTGCTGCGCTGGCCCATCGTCAGCCGCACCGTGCTGCGCGACGGCCTCTACCAGTACGACGCTCTCGCCCGCCTCCAGGACCTCCAGCTCGCCCGCACCGCCCACCCCGTCCAGCGCGTACCGCCCGGACCGGAGACCGAGGACGTCCCCCCGCCCGGCGACGGCATCGGCCGCTACATCCGCCTCGGCCCGCTCGGCACCGCCCTGCTCGCTGCCGGAAAGCCCCGCGTCCTGCTCGTCGACGAGCTCGACAAGAGCGACATCGACCTGCCCAACGACCTGCTCAACGCCCTGGAAGAAGGCGAGTTCGGCATCCCCGAACTCGAACGCATCGCCGACCGCCACCCCGTGGTCGACGTCCAGGACGACGACGGCGGCCGCATCCCGGTCCAGGGCGGACGGGTCCGCTGCCGCGCCTTCCCCTTCGTCGTCCTGACCAGCAACGGCGAACGCGACTTCCCCGCCCCGTTGCTGCGCCGCTGCATCCACCTGCGGCTCGACAGCCCGGACGAGGAACGCCTCGCCGCCATGGTCCGCGCCCACTTCGGCCCCGCCGCCGCCGAACGCAACCGCGTCATCATCCAGCGCTTCCTCGACCGCGCCCCCGGCGAACAGCGCTGCGCCGACCAGCTGCTGAACGCCATCTACCTCACCCAGCGCGCCCACGACGAGGAGGCCGGCACCCGGGAACGTCTCGCCGACCAGCTCATGCGCCCGCTCAACCGGACCCGGTGACCGCCGTGCGCACCGGGGAGGACCTGTTCCGCAGGCTCGTCGAACGTCTCGCCGGCGCCGGCATCGCACCGGACGCCGAATCGCTGGCCGACGCCCTGTGGCTGTCCGAACGCATCACCCCCGGCGTGCCCGTACCCCTGCCGGAGCTGCCCGCGCGGCCCACCCCCTGCGACCCGCCCGACGGTGAACTCCTGCCGCTGGAGCGGGCGTTGCGCCCCCTGCGTCACTACCGGCCCCGGGTGCCCACCCGCCGGGGCGAACTCGACGAGGCCGCCACCGCCGAGACCAGCGCCCGCAGCGGCCAGATCACCCCGGTCTTCCGCCAGGTGCGGCACCGTGAGGCCCAGCTGCTGCTCATGATGGACGACTCCCCGTCCATGGTCGTCTGGGACGGCATGCTCGACGAACTGCGCACCGTCTGCGAACAGGTCGGCGCCTTCCGGGACGTCTCCGTTCACCACCTGCGGCCGCTGCCCGGCGGACGGGCCGGGGTCGCCGCCGCACCCGGTGGCCGTGCGCCCCTCTCACCCGCCGACCGGCTCCTCGACCCCACGGGCCGCACCGTCCTGCTGCTGCTCAGCGACTGCTGCGGCGCGCTGTGGCGGCACGGCACCGCCCAACGGCTGCTGCACCGCTTCGCCCGCACCGGACCGGTCGCCGTCCTCCAGCCGCTGCCGCAGCGCATGTGGAGCCGCACGCTGCTGCCCGCCGAACCCGGGGTGCTGCGCCCCCGCGAGGGGCCCGGCGGGCGGCTGGAGTTCGTGCCCCGGCGCCGTCACCGCGGCCCCGAGGTACCCGGCAGCGTGCCGGTGCCGGTGCTGTCCCCCACCCGCGCCGCACTCGGCGCCTGGGCCGCCGCGGTCTCCGGCGGCCCGCGGGCCGGCCTCGACGCCTCCGCCGTGTGGGTCGGCCAGGACCACCCCGCCGGCCGCACCGCGCCGACGCAGCCCGCACCGGACGCCGGACGCCTGGTCGCCGACTTCCAGGCCGCCTCCTCACCGGCCGCCCACCACCTGGCCGTTCACCTGTCGGCGGCGCCGCTCACCCATCCCGTGATGCGGCTCGTCCAGCGCGCGATGATGCCGCAGACCGGTCCCGCCGAGATGGCCGAGATCCTGCTGAGCGACCTGCTCTGCCGCACCGAGGACCGGCCCGGCGTCCCGGCGCAGCGCCGCCCCGCTCCGCAGCCCGGCGGCGAGGGCGGGCCCTGGTACGCGTTCGCGCCGGGCGTGCGGGCCGTGTTGCTGCGCAGGCTCGGGCTGGGGGAGGCGTCCCTGGTGCTCAAGCACTGCGCGCTGTACGTCGACCGCTGCTACGGCCCCGACGCCCGCAACATGCCGGCCCTCGCCCTGGGCTACCTCTCCGGCAGCGCGCCCGGCACCGCGGCGCCGCCGGGTGAGGCACCACCGGGCGGGGTCCCGGTGCCCGAGGCGTTCACCGAGGCCGCCCGCGAGGTGCTGCGCCGCTTCCAGCCGGGCGGTGTCACGGCCGACGGACCGCCCGCGGCGCACGGTGTGACGATGGCGCACCCGGTCCGCGCCGCCGCCACCGCCCGCCACCGGCTGGCCCGCTTCCGCCAGGACGGCCGTATCAGCGACCTGTGGGAGGCCATCCGGGTGCTGCGGGCCGCCCCCGCCGACCCACGGCGACCCGACCGCACGGTGCCCGCCCGCACTCTGCTCGCCGAATGCCTGCTCGCGCTGTGGGAGGTGCGGCGCAGCGACGACCTGCTCGCCGAGGCCGACGCCACCGCCCGCGCCGCCACCACCGCCACCGACGCGGCCCGCACGGCCGGCGACGGCCTGCTGAGCGACGAGACGGCCGGCCGCGCCCATCTGGTGCGGGGCCAGGTGCTGTCCGCCCTGGCCGGGATCCCGGGTCCCGCCGCGGCCCCCGTGCCCGGCGGCCCCCCGGGGCCGGGCGGTGACCGCGCGCTCGCCGGGGCCGCCGCCCACCTCAACCGCGCCGCCCGGCTGTCCGCCGCCCACCCCGCACAGTTGCTCGCCGCCCGCATGGCCATGGTGGACCTCGCCCGGGCCCGCTACGACCGCACCGGCGACCGGGCGGTCCTGCGTGACGCCCGCGAACGCGTCGACACCGCGATCGCCGCCCGGCCGCCGGGCAGTCCCGTCCCGCCGGACGTGCTGGCCGCCCGCGGCGCCCTGCTCGCGGCCCTCGCCGAGGACGCCCTGCGTCGCAACGCCCCCGACCGCGCCCACGAGCCCGCCCGCTCCGCCGTCACCGACCTCACCGCGGCCGCCGCCCGGCCCTCACCGCCCACCCGCCCCGGCCTGCGCTCCCGCGCCCTGCTCGACCTGGCCGCCGCCCGCGCGCTCGCCACCGGCGACCCCGGTGCCCCCGAAGTCCTCGCCACCCTGCACGCGGCCCTGGCCTCCGCCCCGGCGACCACCGCCCCGTCAGCGACCGCCCCGCCCGCCTCCGCACCGGGCGCCCCAGCAGCCACCGCTCCCACACCCCCCGACGCCCCCGATCCCCTCACCCGTACCCGGTGTCTGCGTCGGTTGGGGAGGGGGCACGCGGCGCGGTTCGCGCGGGGTGGGGACGCGGAGGAGGTCGCGGAGGCGGACCGGTGGTTCGCCGCGGCGCAGCGGTCCGCGCCGGTGGGGTCGCCCGAGCGGGCGGCGCTGCTGGCGGAGCGGTGCCGGACGCTGCTGGTCGCGGCCGCGTACGGCGGGGGCCCCGCGGCGGCCACCGAGGCGGTCCGGGTGGCCCGGGAGGCGCTGGCGCAGACGGCGGCGGGGGACGCGGCGCTGCCCGCCCGGCGGCTGCTGTTCGCCCGGGCCCTGCGGCAGCGCTGGGCGGCCGGCGGCGGGGCCAGCGACCTGCACGAGGCGGAGTGGACGCTGCACCGGGCCGCCCGTGCCGCGCCCGACGCCGCGACGGCGGCCCGAGCGCGGCTGGAGCGCGGTGAGGTGCTGCGGGACCTGGTGCGGGACGGGGAGGCCGCTGAGTGTTTCCGCCGCGCGGCGGCCGTCGCCGAGGAGGCCCGCCTGTGGCTGATCGCGGCCCGGGCCCGGCACCAGCTCGGCGCCGTTTTGCAGCGGTGCGGCGACCGGCCGGGTGCCACGGTGGCGTTCCGGGCGGCGCAGACCCTGTGGTGGCGCGGCGGGGTGCTGCGCGGACCGGAGGCGGCGGCCACCGACGACCGCCTGCGCCGGCTGACGGGAGGTCTGCCGTGATCCGCCGGCCCCGCGCCGGGCCGCCCGCACGCCGGAGGGCCCGGCCGTGGCGGCCGGGCCCTCCGGGTGGAGCCGGGTGGTGGCGGAGGTCAGATCTCGAAGACCTCGGCCGCCAGGTGCTGCTGCTCCTCCGCGTGCCGCTTGCTGGAGCCCACGGCGGGCGAGGAGGAGGACGGGCGGGAGACCCGGCGCAGCCGGTCGGCGTTGTCGGGGGCCGCGCCGAGCACCAGGTCGAGGTGGTCGATCAGGTTCAGCGCGATGAACGGCCACGCGCCCTGGTTGGCCGGCTCCTCCTGGGCCCACACGAACTTCTGGGCCTTGGTGAACGGCGCCAGCGCCGCCTGGATCTCCACGCCGGGCAGCGGGTAGAGCCGCTCGATGCGGATGATGGCGACGTCGTCGGCCTTGCGGGCGGTGCGCTCGGCGAGCAGGTCGTAGTAGACCTTGCCGGCGCAGAAGACGACCTTGCGCACGGTGTCGGGGTTGACGGTGTCGTCCCCGATGACCGGGCGGAAGCCGCCGGAGGTGAACTCCTCCGCCGACGAGGCGGCCGCCTTCAGGCGCAGCATCGACTTCGGGGTGAAGACGATGAGCGGCTTGTGGTGCGGGTTGTGCACCTGCCACCGCAGGAGGTGGAAGTAGTTCGACGGCAGGGTCGGCATGGCGATCGTCATGTTGTTCTGCGCGCACAGTGTGAGGAAGCGCTCCGGGCGGGCCGAGGAGTGGTCCGGGCCCTGGCCCTCGTAGCCGTGCGGCAGCAGCAGGGTGACGCCGGAGGTCTGGCCCCACTTCTGCTCGGACGAGGAGATGAACTCGTCCACGATCGACTGCGCGCCGTTGACGAAGTCGCCGAACTGCGCCTCCCACAGCACCAGCGCGTCCGGGCGGGCCAGCGAGTAGCCGTACTCGAAGCCCATCGCCGCGTACTCGCTCAGCAGCGAGTCGTAGCAGTTGAAGCGGGCCTGTTCCTCCGACAGCGACATCAGCGGGCTGTAGTCCTCGCCGGTGTTGCGGTCGACCAGCACCGCGTGGCGCTGCACGAACGTGCCGCGGCGGGAGTCCTGGCCGGCGAGCCGGACCGGGGTGCCCTCCATCAGCAGCGAACCGAAGGCCAGGATCTCGCCGGTGGCCCAGTCGATCGTGCCGTCCTCCACGCTGGCGGCGCGGCGCTGGAGCTGCGGCATCAGGCGCGGGTGGACGGTGAACCACTCGGGCAGGTTGACCTGGGACTCGGCGATCCGCTTGATGACCTCCTGGGAGACCGCGGTGTCCATGGCCACCGGGAACTCCGGCTGGACGTCCGGGGCGTCGTCGGTCGAGGCCGGGGTGGTGGTGGCCTCCCGGACCTCGGCGAACACCTTCTCCAGCTGGTCGCGGTAGTCCTGCAGCGCCTGCTCCGCCTCGTCGAGCGTGATGTCGCCGCGGCCGATCAGCGACTCGGTGTAGAGCTTGCGCACCGACCGCTTCTTGTCGATCAGGTCGTACAGCAGCGGCTGGGTGAACGAGGGGTTGTCGGCCTCGTTGTGGCCCCGGCGGCGGTAGCAGACCAGGTCGATGACGACGTCCTTGTTGAACGCCTGGCGGAACTCGAACGCCAGCCGCGCCACCCGGACGACGGCCTCCGGGTCGTCACCGTTGACGTGGAAGATCGGCGCCTCGATCATCCGCGCGATGTCGGTGCAGTACATCGACGAGCGGGACGATTCCGGGGCGGCGGTGAAGCCGACCTGGTTGTTGATGACGATGTGCACGGTGCCGCCGGTGCGGTAGCCGCGCAGCTGCGACATGTTGAGCGTCTCGGCCACCACGCCCTGGCCGGCGAACGCCGCGTCGCCGTGCAGCTGCACGGGGAGCACGGTGAAGTCGGTGCCGGCCTTGTTGATGATGTCCTGCTTGGCGCGGGCGATGCCCTCGACGACCGGGTCGACGGTCTCCAGGTGCGAGGGGTTGGCGGCCAGCGAGACCGCGATCTGCTCGCCGTCCAGGCCGGTGAAGGTGCCGGCGGCGCCCAGGTGGTACTTCACGTCGCCGGAGCCGTGCATGGACTTCGGGTCGAGGTTGCCCTCGAACTCCCGGAAGATCTGCGCGTACGACTTGCCGACGATGTTGGCCAGCACGTTGAGCCGGCCGCGGTGTGCCATGCCGATGACGACCTCGTCGAGCCGCGATTCGGCGGCCGCGTCGATGGTGGCGTCCAGCAGCGGGATGACGGACTCGCCGCCCTCCAGCGAGAAGCGCTTCTGACCGACGTACTTGGTCTGGAGGAACGTCTCGAACGCCTCGGCGGCGTTCAGGCGGCGCAGGATGCGCAGCTGCTCCTCGCGCTCCGGCTTGGAGTGCGGGCGCTCGACGCGGTCCTGGATCCACTTGCGCTGCTTGGGGTCCTGGATGTGCATGTACTCGATGCCGGTGGTGCGGCAGTACGAGTCGCGCAGGACGCCGAGGATGTCGCGCAGCTGCATGACGGACTTGCCCGCGAAACCGCCGACCGCGAACTCGCGCTCCAGGTCCCACAGGGTCAGGCCGTGCTCGGTGATGTCCAGGTCGGGGTGCTTGCGCTGGCTGTACTCCAGCGGGTCGGTGTCGGCCATGACGTGGCCGCGGACCCGGTAGGAGTGGATCAGCTCGAAGACCCGGGCCGCCTTGGTGACGTCGTCGTCGTGACCGGCGTCGATGTCCCGGCGCCAGCGGACCGGCTCGTAGGGGATGCGCAGCGACTCGAAGACGCTGTCGTAGAACGCGTTCTCGCCCAGCAGCAGCTGGTGGACGATGCGCAGGAACTCGCCGGAGGCGGCACCCTGGATGACCCGGTGGTCGTAGGTGCTGGTGAGCGTCATCACCTTGGCGATGCCCAGGCGGTTGAGCGTGTCCTGGGAGGTGCCCTGGAACTCGGCCGGGTACTCCATGGCGCCGACGCCGAGGATGAGGCCCTGGCCGGGCATCAGGCGCGGGACGGAGTGGACGGTGCCGATGCCGCCGGGGTTGGTCAGCGACGCGGTGACCCCGGTGAAGTCGTCCATCGTCAGCTTGTTGTCCCGGGCGCGGCGCACGATGTCCTCGTACGCCTGCCAGAACTCGAAGAAGGTGAGGGTCTCGGCCTTCTTGATGGCCGCGACCACCAGCTGGCGGTCACCGTTCGGCTTGACCAGGTCGATGGCCAGGCCCAGGTTGACGTGGGCCGGCTTGACCAGGGTGGGCTTGCCGTCCCGTTCGGTGAACGAATAGTTCATCGAGGGCATCGCCTTCAACGCCTGCACCATGGCGAAGCCGATCAGGTGCGTGAAGGAGACCTTGCCGCCCCGGGCGCGCTTGAGGTGGTTGTTGATGACGATGCGGTTGTCGAACAGCAGCTTCACCGGCACGGCCCGCACGCTGGTGGCGGTGGGCAGCTCCAGGCTGGCGTTCATGTTCTTGGCGACCGCGGCGGACGGACCGCGCAGCACGGTGTACTCCGGCGCGCCGGCGGACGCCTGCGGAGCCTGCTGGGCGGCCGGTACCGGGGCCTGGGCGGACTTCGGAGCCGGCGCCTTCGGAGCGGGCGCGGGGGCGGCGGGAGCAGGGGCGGGGGCGGGGGCCGCAGGGGCGGCCGGGGCCGTCGCCGCGGGGGTCCCGCCGTTCACGGCCGGGGCCGGCACGGGGGCCGGAGCGGCAGTGGTGCCGGCCGCCGTCGCCTTCGCTCCCGGCTTGTAGTCGGCGAAGAAATCCCACCAGGCCCGGTCCACGGAGTTCGGGTCCTGAAGGTACTGCTGGTAGATCTCATCGACGAGCCACTCGTTCGCGCCGAACGTGGCGGCGGGACCGTTGCCCTGACCGATCGGATCGGTCGAGACACTCGATGTGTTGGGGGACTGTGACGACACGGCGGCAACCGCCCTCTTCCGCTTCACAAGGTGATGGACAGCGGGAATAAAGGCTACGCCTACAAGGACGCTCGGCGCAGGCCGGGAAGGCCACACGTCGCGCACATCACACTCACGGAGTGGTTTGACCGCTGTCTTTGGCGGGAAACCGGCACTCTTTTGGGCGCCTCCGCGGCACTGGTGCCCGGACGGAGGCGGAATACCGGCCTCTCTCGGGGGAATCCGGGACGAACCCGTGCTTCCGTTCGAAACCTTACGTCAATCTGTTGCGGGACTCTTACCCGGAAGTGTGAGCTGCATCCGGCAACCGCGGTCCGATTCGGCCACCCGGATCCGGCCACCGTGCAGTTCCACCGCCCAGCGGGCGATCGCCAGGCCCAGGCCGGTGCCGCCGTCACTGCCCGAACCGTGCGGCGCCGGGACCGCGCCCCTGCTGAAACGTTCGAAGACCTTGTGCCGCTGTGCCTGCGGAATGCCCGGGCCCTCGTCCTCCACCTCCAGCTCCAGGCTGTCCGGCGTGGGACCGCGCCGCGCCCGCACGGTCACCCGGCCGCTGGGCGGGCTGTGCTTGACGGCGTTGTCCACCAGGTTGGAGACCACCTGGTGCAGGCGTTCGGGATCCGCGTACCCGGTCAGCTCCGGAGGCGAGACCTCCAGGTGCAGGTGCACGTCGCTGCGGGAGCCAGCCCGGGCGGCCATCGCGACACCCGGTTTGATGCTGGCCGCCTTCAGCACGCCCGACAGGAACGGCCACACCTCGAAGCGGTGGGTCCGCAGCGGGACCACGCCGCTGTCCAGCCGGGACAGGTCCAGCAGGTCGGCGACCAGCCGCCCGAGCCGCTCGGTCTGCGACAGCGCCGCCCGCATCGTCTCCGGATCGGCCTCCGAGACGCCGTCGACCACGTTCTCCAGCAGTGCGCGCAGGCCGGAGATCGGGGTGCGCAGCTCGTGCGAGACGTTGGCGACCAGCTCCTTGCGGTGCCGGTCGTTGGCGCCCAGGTCGGCCGACATGTTGTTGAACACCCGTGCCAGGTCGCCGAGTTCGTCCCGGCGGTGGCCGGTGCGCACCCGGCGGCTGTAGTCGCCCTGCGCCATGGCCCTGGCCACCGCGGTCATCTCCCGCAGCGGCGAGGTCAGCCAGGTGGCCACGTACTGCATGAACCACATCGAGATGATGATCGAGAAGACGGTGATGACCCGCAGCTCGGTGTCGGAGTGGATGGCCACCGTCACCAGCAGGGTGGTGACCACCACCGAGGTGATCACCAGGAAGCCCAGCGCCGCCTTGATCGACCGGTAGGGGTCCACCGGCGCCAGGCCGTCCCACAGCCGGTGCCAGAAGCCGCCTGCCCGGCGTTCGCGCCGCTCGGTCCGGGAACCGCCGCGGGCCGCCAGCCGCAGGGAGCGGGCCGTGTCGCGCGCCGGATTGTGCGAGGCCCGGGGGCCGCCGCCGCGCAGGGAGCGCAGGCGCTCACCCAGCCCCCCGGACGCCTTCGGCAGACCGGTGCCGGCCAGCTCGTCGCGCGCCATGCGCGCACCTTCCTTTCGGGATAACCCGTGTCCCGGTGCCGCCACGTGCGCGGGCCCCGGTCCGGTGCCACGACTTCGCGTGCCCGTGTGCGGCCGTCCGGTCCCACACGGAAGTCCTCGTGGCGTACGGCGCGCGTTCCCGCGCGGTACGCCGCTGCCGCGCCCCTCTTCGGCCCCCGCCGTTCCCCCGCCGGCGAAGCCGCCGGATGTCGCTGTGCGGCCCGGTGGCCGCGCGGGCCGTCCGGCCCGCCCGCGGCACGCTCCCCGCGCGCCGGTCCCGCCGCCCGGTTCCCCCGTCCGCGGATGCCCTGTCCGCGGCAACGTCCGGGCGTGTGCTGCCCTACGGCGCCGGGGTCTCCAGCGCGTAGCCGACACCGTGCACGGTGCGGATGCGCTCGGCGCCGATCTTGCGGCGCAGCGCCTTGATGTGGCTGTCGACGGTCCGGGTGCCGGAGGCGTCGGCCCAGTCCCAGACCTCCGCCAGCAGCTGCTCGCGCGAGAGCACCGCGCGCGGCGTCTGGGCGAGGCAGGCCAGCAGGTCGAACTCGGTGGGAGTCAGGTGCACGTCGTCGCCGCGCACCCGCACCCGGCGCTGCGCGTGGTCGATCGACAGGTCGCCCAGTTGCAGCGTGCCGCCACGCGGGCTGCGGGCGGCCACCGTGGCGCGCTCGACCCGTCTGAGCAGGACGTGCACCCGGGCCGCCAGTTCCCGCATGGAGAACGGCTTCGTCATGTAGTCGTCCGCGCCGACGCCCAGACCCACGAGCATGTCCGTCTCGTCGTCCCGCGCGGTGAGCATCAGTACCGGCACCGGCCGCAGGGCCTGCACCCGGCGGCACACCTCCAGGCCGTCGTAGCCGGGGAGCATGATGTCCAGTACGAGCAGATCGGGCTGCCAGGCGTGCGCCGTGTCCACGGCCGTGGGGCCGTCGTTCGCGGTGTGCACCTGGAAGCCCTCGGCGCGCAGCCGTGCCGCGATCGCCTCCGCGATCGTCGGATCGTCCTCGACGACCAGGACCCGGCGCTGGGTTCCCGGCAACGGTGGGTTCCCGCCGTTGCTGACCGTCGTCGTCTGTGTGTTGTCCATTCGGGCCCGCCCCTATGTGGTCGCGCTGCTTGGCATGCAGCGTAAGGGGCGCGCGTGGCCTGCGGCTACGTCGGGACGGCCGCGCGACCGGCGAGATACACCACATCCGGAACACCCCGGGCAACCGGCACCGTGACGGTCCTCACCTGGAGGAATCCGGCATTCCGCAGCGCCTGCCCGAACGCCCCGGAGGGCCGCGCCGACCACACCGCCAGGACGCCGCCGGGTGCCAGGCGCCGCATGCACCCCGCCAGACCGGCGGGAGTGTAGAGGGAGTCGTTGGTCTCGGTCACGGTCCACTCCGGGCCGTTGTCGATGTCCAGGCACAACGCGTCGTAGGTCTCGCCGGCCTCGCGCATCCAGGGGACGAGATCACTCTCGATGACGCGCACCCGCGGGTCGTCCAGCGCGCCGGCCGAGAAGGGCGCCAGGTGGCCGCACCGGTGCCAGTCGATCACCGCGCGTTCCCGCTCCACCACCACGATCCGCCCCCAGCGGGGCTCGGCGACCGCTCTGGCCAGCGAGAATCCCACGCCCAGCCCGCCGATCAGCACCGACCGGCCGGCTCCGCCGAGTTCCTCCAGCGCCGCGTCCACCAGGAGCCGCTCGGAGCGTCCGTCGGAGGTGTCCATCAGGAAACAGCCGTTCTCGATGATCTCGAACCGCTCACCGCGCCGCCGCAGCACCACCTCCCCGTACGGCCCCTGGCGGCGGTCGACGGTCTCCGGTGGGTCGGCGCTGTCGTCCATGCCGGGAGGCTACCGGGGCGCCGGGTGGTCCCGCCGGTGATCGCGACGGCGTGGCCGTGGGCGCACGGAACGCGATGCGCGCTGGTGGGAGGCGGCGGTGCGCCGGGGCGGACGGAATTGCCGGGCGGGGCTGCCGGGCGGGGCTTGCCGGGGGTGGCGGAGTGATCGCTGAGAGCGAACACGGGTCGGGGAACATCCGGGAGCCCCCGGGCATTGAGTGGATGAAGCTCAACTTGATTGCCTAGGGAGAGATCATGGCTCACGATTCGACGGCATCGGCGCCGCTCACCCTGCCCGTGCTCCCGCTGGACGACGCGGTGGTGCTGCCGGGGATGGTGGTGCCGCTGGACCTGACGGACGGTGAGGCACGCGCGGCCGTCGAGGCCGCCCGTGCCCTGGACGACCGGGACGGTGCGGACCGTGTTCCCGGCACCCGCTCGGCCGCCGCGGCCCGCAAGCCGCAGGTGCTGCTGGTGCCGCGGATCGACGGCCGGTACGCCGCCGTGGGCACCCTGGGCACCGTCGAGCAGATCGGCCGCCTCGCCGACGGCGACCCGGGCGCGGTCGTGCGCGGCGTCGGCCGGGTGCGCATCGGCGCCGGCACCTCGGGCCCGGGCGCGGCCCTGTGGGTGGAGGCCACCCCGGTCACCGAACCGCGCGCCACCGAGGCCCCCGGCGTGGTCGCCGACCTGGTGCGCGAGTACAAGGCGCTGGCCACCAGCTGGCTGCGCCGGCGCGGTGCCTGGCAGGTGGTCGACCGCGTCGAGCAGATCGAGGACCCCTCGCAGCTCGCGGACAACGCCGGGTACTCCCCGTACCTCACCACCGCCCAGCGGGTGCGGCTGCTGGAGACCACCGAGCCGGTCGAGCGGCTGCGGCTGGCCCTCGGCCTGCTGCGCGACCACCTCGCCGAGCAGGACGTGGCCGAGACCATCCGGCAGGACGTGCAGGAGGGCATGGACAAGCAGCAGCGCGAGTTCCTGCTGCGCCGCCAGCTGGAGGCCGTCCGCAAGGAGCTGTCCGAGCTGAACGGCGAGCCGGAGGACGAGGCCGGCGACTACCGGGCCCGCCTGGAGGCCGCAGACCTGCCGGGACACGTCCGCGAGGCGGCGCTGAAGGAGGTGGAGAAGCTGGAGCGCTCCACCGAGGCGTCCCCCGAGGGCGGCTGGATCCGCACCTGGCTGGACACGGTCCTGGAGCTGCCGTGGAACGTGACCACCCAGGACGCGTACGACATCACCTCGGCCCGGGCCGTGCTGGACGCGGACCACGCCGGACTGGAGGACGTCAAGGAGCGCATCACCGAGTACCTGGCGGTGCGCAAGCGGCGGGCCGACCGCGGCCTCGGGGTGGTCGGCGGCCGGCGCGGCGGCGCGGTGCTGGCGCTGGTCGGGCCGCCCGGGGTCGGCAAGACCTCGCTCGGTGAGTCCGTCGCCCGGGCCATGGGCCGGCGCTTCGTGCGGGTGGCGCTGGGCGGTGTGCGGGACGAGGCGGAGATCCGCGGTCACCGGCGCACCTACGTCGGCGCGCTGCCCGGGCGGATCGTGCGGGCGGTCAAGGAGGCCGGTTCGATGAACCCGGTCGTGCTGCTCGACGAGATCGACAAGGTGGGCTCCGACTTCCGCGGCGACCCGGCCGCGGCCCTGCTGGAGGTGCTCGACCCCGCGCAGAACCACACCTTCCGCGACCACTACCTGGAGGTCGAGCTCGACCTGTCCGACGTGGTCTTCCTCGCCACGGCCAACGTGCTGGAGGCGGTGCCGCAGCCGCTGCTGGACCGCATGGAGCTGGTGCGGCTGGACGGCTACACCGAGGACGAGAAGGTCACCATCGCCCGTGACCACCTGCTGCCCCGCCAGCTGGAGCGGGCCGGCCTCGGCGCGGACGAGGTCACCGTGGACGACGGCGCCCTGCGGCGGCTGGCCGGGGAGTACACCCGTGAGGCCGGCGTGCGCGACCTGGAGCGGACGGTCGCCCGGGTGCTGCGGAAGGTCGCCGCGGGGGCGGAGCAGGGGCAGAGCGGACTGCCCCGGCACATCGGCCCGGACGGCCTGCGCGGGCTGATCGGCCGCCCGCACCACACCCCGGAGTCCGCGCAGGACCCGCGGGAGCGGCGGACCGCGGTGCCGGGGGTGTCCACCGGCCTGGCGGTGACGGGGGCCGGCGGGGACGTGCTGTTCGTCGAGGCGTCCCTGGCCGATCCGGAGACCGGCGGCACCGGGCTGACCCTCACCGGGCAGCTGGGGGAGGTGATGAAGGAGTCGGCCCGCATCGCCCTGTCGTTCCTGCGTTCGCACGGCGCGGAGCTGGAGCTGCCGGTCGGCGACCTGAAGGAACGCGGCGTCCACCTGCACGTGCCGGCCGGCGCGGTGCCGAAGGACGGGCCGAGCGCGGGCGTGACGATGACGACGGCCCTGGCGTCCCTGCTGTCGGGGCGCCGGGTGCGCGACGACCTGGCCATGACCGGCGAGGTCTCGCTCACCGGCCGGGTGCTGCCCGTCGGCGGCGTCAAGCAGAAGCTGCTGGCGGCGCACCGGGCCGGTATCACCACCGTGGTGATACCCAAGCGCAACGAGGCGGACCTGGACGACGTCCCCGCCGAGGTGCTGGAGCGCCTGGAGGTGCACGTCGTCTCCGACGTGCGGCAGGTGCTGGAGCTGGCCCTGGAGCCGGCCGCGGAGACCGCCCGCCTGGCGGCCTGACGCGGCGCTTGCCGGTGCCCGTCCGCCCGGGTGGGGCGGACGGGCACCGGGGGGACCGGGGCCGGTCAGGTCACTGGTTCAGCGCGAGTGCCTGGAGGCGGTCGTAGGCGCCGTTGAAGTAGTCCTGGTCACCGGGGAAGGTGCCGGAGTCGGCGTACTGCCAGAAGGTGTAGAAGCCCCAGCCGGCCGGGAGGGTGCCGGCGCTGGAGGCGTAGCGGGCGATGAACAGCGGGTCGTTGGAGGAGAACGCCGAGCTGTTGCCGGTGCAGGTGGTCCACCAGTCGGTCGTGGAGTAGATGGTGGGCCAGCGGGTGGTCTTGGCGTGCACCTCGTTGACGAAGGCGGAGATCCAGCTGACCATGCTCGCCTGGCTCATGCCGTAGCAGGTGGCGCCGTAGGGGTTGTACTCGATGTCGAGCATGGGCGGCAGGGTCTTGCCGTCCGCCGACCATCCGCCGCCGTGCGCGACGAAGTAGTCGGCCTGGGTCGCGCCGGAGGAGGTGTCCGGGGTGGCGAAGTGGTAGGCGCCGTGGATCAGGCCGGCGTTGTACGAGCCGGTGTACTGCTGGCTGAAGTACGGGTTGGTGTACGTCGTGGCCTCAGTGGCCTTGACGTAGGCGAACTTGCCGCCGTTGGCCCAGGCGGTGGCCCAGTTGACGTTGCCCTGGTAGGAGCTGACGTCCATGCCGGGGGTCTGGGTGACCTTGGGGGCGACGGCGGCCGGGGCGGCGGCGGTGCCCTCGTGGCCGGCCAGCGTCGAGCCCATCCAGTCGAGCTGCGGGTGGGAGACGTGGTTGTGCGCGGAGACCTGCGCGGCGGGGGCGGCGGTGGCGGTGCCCGGGAGGGCGACGGCCAATCCCAGCACCGCGGCCAGCGCGCCGCCGGCCACCGTGGTCGAGCGGCGCAGGACGGATCTGTGGCGGGTGGGGTTACCGGTGGGCTTCACGAGGTGCCTCCAAGGGCGAGGGGGTTGAACCTTGGTGTGGCCATGACAGGCAAGCAGCGAGAATGTACGCGCGTAGAACGACCCGGTGGAAGAGTTCTGCCGGACCGCCGTTGGTCTGATCCTGCGAAATACTGGGAGAGCTGCGGCGATGCGGAAAGCCGGCGGAAACTTTCACCCGCGGGAGGGGGCACTGACATGCGGAAGGCCGAGGACGGGCGCGACGGACGCGGTCACGCCGCACGTGGTGTGGACCATCGCCCGGATTCCCTCACGACGGGCGGACGGGCGCCCGCCGCGGGCACGCCGGGCGCCGGCGAGGCCCCCGCGGCGGCCGCCGGCCGGACCGCGCCGGGCACCGGGACCGGCCGCGCACCCGGCCGCCGGGCCGCCCCCGCCGGCGGACCGCACCGGGCCGCCCCGGCCGCGGGACCCGAGATGGACGCCCTGGAGCGCGAACTGACCGTGCTCTACCGGCGGGCCCGTGCCTCACAGGGAGAGATGGCCCGGCAGATGCACCCCGACCTGGAGGCCGCCGCCTACGGGCTGCTGGTGCGGCTGGCCGAGGCGGGCACCGAACGCGCCACCGACCTGTGCGGCTACTTCCGCATCGGCAAGGCCACGATGAGCCGCCAGCTCAAGGCCCTGGAGACGATGGGCTTCGTCAGCCGCGAACCCGACCCGGCCGACGGCCGCGCCTCCCTGGTACGCCTGACGGCCGAGGGCAGCGCCCGCTTCCACGAGGTGCGTGGCGCCCGCCGCACCGCCCTGCGCCACCGCCTCAGCGCCTGGGCCCCCACCGACATCGACACCCTCGCCCGCCTGATGGAACGCATGAACGGCGACATGGAGGCGTAACCCCGCCGGCCGCCGGAACGCCCGCCCCCCGCCCCCCGCCGGAACGCCCGCCCCCGCCGGCCGCCGGAACGCCCGGTCCGCCGCCGGAGTGCCACCCGCCCCGCGGAGCCCCCGTCACAGTTCCGCGAGGATCGCCGTCGCGTCGTCGTGGTGTTTGGCGCGGGGGTGGGCGGTGCGGTCGGGGTCGGCGGCCTCGGCGTCGCGGACGGCGGTGATCAGGGCGTCGCAGCCGTCGCGCCGCAGCAGGGCGAACAGCCCCGGCCAGTCGGTGCGGTGGAAGACGTCCGCGAGCCGTCCGGCGCCGTCGGTCACGGCGGCGACGGCACGCACCGTCGCGCGCGGCCGGGTGCCGGTGACCGCCCGGTCGGCCACCGAGGGGTCGGCGGCGGCGGTCAGGAAGCCGCCCGGCACGTTCCGCAGCGCCTCGACCTCGTGCGTCAACTGCTGCCGCAGCGCGTCCCGTTCGGGTGAATCGCCGGAAGGCAGCGCCCGCAGTCGCGCGCGCAGGTCCGGCACCGGGCCGGGCAGCCGGCCGAGGCGGTCGTCGAGGACGGTCCCGACCGCTCCCCGCGGTGATTCCAGCAGGAGGACGGAGTCGGACAGCACCAGGTACTCGACGGACGAACCGTCCCAGCGGACGGTGACCACCGTGGACTGCGGGGTCTTCGGGTGAGAAAGGTCACAGGTGTCGCGGTGGGCGGCGGCGGTGCGGGCCACGGCCTCGGCGAGGCACTGCGACAGCGTCATGTCCCGCCGCGAGGCGGACAGTTCGACCAGGGCGCCGCCCAGCCGTGCGACGTACCAGGGCAGTCCGTGCACGCACCCCGTGCCGTCCGGGTGCGGCGTGACGCCGTCCAGCAGCACCAGGACACCGCCGTCGCCGGAGCCGGGGCAGGCCACGCCGGCGAAGTCCTCGTTGGCCCGGTCGGGGTCGCCCGCCGCGGTGGACGTCTCGATGCGCATGCCGTCAGTCTGCCGCAGACCGGCCGCCGGGGCCCGGCGGCACGGGCGGTGGCGGGCGGACCGGCCGGTCCGGGAGCGCGCGCCGGACCGGGGCGGCGACCGGCCGGGACCGGCGGACCCGCGGGCCGGGCGGGGGAGCGCGGCGGGACCCCGGCGCCGGGGATGCGGCTCCGGGGGGCGAACCGGGGGCCGGCGGTGTGGTGCTGACGGCGTCACGGCCGGTCACGGCGGTCCATCGCCGGGGGCGTGGGCCGGCCCGGGACGATCCGTGAAGATGGCGTGAGCGATCACGGCGGCGCATATGCGGGCGGGCATCCTTCCAGCAGCCTGTGTGCTTCACCAAACCGTCCGCAGGACGCCGGGTTGTGTGGCAGGGCTCCGGGTTGAAGGTCAACTTCAGCTTGCTGTTCACTCGTTCCGGTACTGCGACGCACGCGCGTGCCACCCCTGCCCGCCGTGCTGCGACAGTTGAGCCATGATCTGGCCGGAGCGGGAACGCCGTCGCGTACCACCGTGAGCAGCACGCATCGGGGGACGCGCGAGCCGGCGGGCGTCGGCCCGTGCGGCGCGTCGGCCCGCTGATTTGTCGTCACCACGGCCACCCGGCCCCACGGCCGCAGCGGCCGTTCGACCGACGAGACAGGATTGCGAGAACCGGTGCGGACCACGCGGACAGGGCGCGAGGCGACGCCTCCTTCGCCCGGCGGCACGCCGCCCGGCCGGACCCGCCGCCTGCGGACCCGGATGCTGGCCGCGGTCGCGGTCACCCTGGTCGCGGTGCTCGCGGCCGGCGCCCCGTCGGTGGCCACCGCGGCACGCGACCTGGACCAGTCCCAGCACCTGCTGGCGGTCACCCGGCTCAACACCCGGGCCGTCGCGCTCTCCCACGCCGTCGCCGACGAACGCGACGCCGCGACCCGGTTCGCGGCGGCCGGCCGGCCGCACGGCGGCGGCCCCGGAACGGACGCCCGCGCGGCCGTCGACCGGCAGGCCGCCGAACTCGACCGGGCCGCCGCCGGCCTGGACACCCTGGGCTCCGCCGACCTGGCCGGCGTCACCCGCGATCTGCGCACCGCGCTGTCCGGCCTGCCCCGGGTCCGCAGCGCCGCCCTGACCGGTCACGCCGGCCCCGCCGGGGTCTTCGCCTCCTACGGCCCGCTGCTCGACGCCCTCGACGCGGTCGGCGGTGCGAGCGCCCGGGCACTGCCCCAGCGCGCCGCCGACCCCGACAGCAGCGCGGCACCGGCGCTGGCCCGGGCCGTCGACCAGGCGGCCGCCGAACACACCCTGCTGCTGTCCGCCCTGGCCACCGACGGCGGCGACAGCGCCTCCCTCGCGGACGCCGCCCGGCAGGCCCGGCTGCGCGACCAGGCGGACCTCGCCGACTTCACCGCCGCCGCCACCCGCGACGCCCGCACCGAGTACGACCAGACGGTCACCGGCTCCGACGTCACCGCCGCCGAGAGCGACCTGGGCCGGCTCACCGGCACTCCCGATCCGCCCTCCGCGCTCCGCGGCCTGAGCCCGGCCGACGCCGACCGTTCGCTCGCCGCCCGCACCGACGGCATGCGGGCCGTCCAGGCGTCGCTCGCGGCGGCCGACAGCACCCGGCTGACCGCGCTGCGGCAGCACGACGTCACCGCGCTGGAGATCCGCGCGGCCCTGGCCGGACTCTGCGCGCTGCTCACCCTCGGCGTCGGGGTGCGCACCGCCCGCTCGGTCGTCCGGCCGCTGGTGCGGCTGCGCCGGTTCGCCGACGAGCCCTCCGGGACCGTCCCGGCGCTCGGCGGCGACGAGTTCGCCCTGGTGGCCGCCGCCGTCGCCCGGCTGGCCGCCGACGCCGGGGCGCTGCGCGCCGACGCCGCCGCCCGGCAGGCGCAGGACGACCGCACCCGCGGGGCGCTCGCCGGTGAACGCGACGCGCTGCGCCGCCGCGAGGCCGCCCTCCTCCAGGAGAGCGCCGCGCTCTCGCAGGAGAAGGACGCCCTGGTCGCCCGGATCGGCGCCCTGCAAGGAAGCGTGCACACCACCTTCGTCAACCTCTCCCTGCGCACGCTGGCCCTGGTGGAACGTCAGCTGGCGTTGATCGAGGGCCTGGAGAACCGCGAGCAGGACCCGGACGAGCTGGCGACCCTCTTCCGCCTCGACCACCTCGCCACCCGCATGCGCCGCAACAGCGAGAGCCTGCTGGTGCTGGCCGGCGCCGACACCGCCTCCGGCACGGTCCCCAAGCCGGTGCCGCTGGTCGACGTGGTGCGCGCCGGCGTCTCGGAGATCGAACGCTACGAGCGCGTCCACATCCCGTTCCTCCCGTCGTCCCAGCTGGTCGGCTTCGCCGCCGACGACGCCGGGCACCTGATGGCCGAACTCCTGGAGAACGCCACCGCCTTCTCCCCTCCGGACTCCGAGGTGCGGGTCACCGGCCGCCGGCTGGACAACGGTGACGTGGTCATCTCCGTCGAGGACCACGGCATCGGGCTGCCCCCGGCGCGGTCCGAGGAACTGAACCGCCTGCTGGCCGCCCGGCGCCCCGAGGAACCGGTCTCCGCCTCCGGGCTGGGGCTGTACGTGGTGGCCCGGCTCTCCTCCCGGCACGGCATCCGGGTGGAGCTGCGGCCCCGCATGCAGGGCGGTACCGCGGCGGTCGTCACGCTGCCGGCCGCGCTGGTCACCGACCCGCCCGAGCCGGACTGGATCCCGGTCGCCGATATCGTGCCCCCGCAGGGGACCCCGGCCCCCCGGCCCGCCCCGGCCGCCCCCGGCATCCCTCAGCAGTCCGCCAGGACCGGCCACGCCCCGTACGCGGCACCGGACCCGTACGTCACCGAACCCCGGTACGCGGCCCCGGACCCGTACGTCACGGGACCCCCGTTCACCGCCTCGGTGCCGTACGCCGCGGAACCCCCGTACGCGGCCCCGGCCCCCCACGCCGCACCGGACCCGTACGCCACGCCGGACCCGTACGCCCCGCACGATCCCTACGCCCCGCACGGTCCCCGCCCCGCCCCACGGGGGCCCGGTGCCGAGCACGCCCGGCCGGAGGCGGTCCCCGCGCCGGCCCGGCCGCGTCCCGTCGAGCCGGAACCGGGGTGGGGCGCCCGTCCCGCCCCCGGTTCCCGGGGCACGGCGGACGGGGACGACGGGGTTGACCTGCCCAAGCGGGTGCCCCGCGCGAGCGGGCTCAGCGGCGAGCCCGCCAACCGTGGTCCGGCCGCGCCGGTCGACGCCGAGGCCCTGCGCCGCAAGCTGGGCGGGTTCGCCGCCGGGCTGCGGGAGGGACGGCGCGACGCCGAGGCCGAAGCCACCGGATCGGTGCGGCTGCCGCCGCCCGGCCGGCACACCCCGGGGGACCGCACCGACAGTGAACCCTCCGAGGAGGCACGCGGGTGAACACGCCGAGTACCCATCGCAGCGGCACGCAGGCCACCGCGCCCGGCGGGGCGGGGACCGCGTCAGGTCCCAGCTCCGCCGCGCGCAATCTCCAGTGGCTGCTGGCCAACCTGGTCGAGGAGGTGCCCGGGGTCCGTTCGGTCGCCGTCATCTCCTCGGACGGGCTGATGCTCTGTTCGTCCGAGCCCGCCGACCCGGAGGCGGCCCCCGCCGCGCCGGCGAGCGGCAAACCCCCGGGCGACCTGGCCACCGTGGTCTCCGGACTCGCCTCGCTCACCGAGGGCGCGGCCCGGCTGATGCGGGCCGGCGTCGTCAAACAGACGGTCGTGGCGATGGAGAACGGCTGCCTGTTCGTGATGTCCATCAGCGACGGCTCGCTGCTGGGCGTGCACGCCGCGCCGGAGTGCGACATGAGCGTCGTCGCCTACCACATGGCGCTGTTCGTCGGGCGGGCCGGCCACGTGCTGACCCCGGAACTGCGCAGCGAGCTGGCCGGCCCCGGCCAGGACGCGCACCGGCCCGCCGGGGAGGTCCGTTGACGACCGCACGGGCCCTGCCGCTGCGAGGGCACGAACGCAGACCCTCCCGCGTCCGGCCGTACGCGCTCACCGGCGGCCGCACCCGCACCGCGTACGTGCTGCTGGTCGAGACGTTCGTCGCGGCCGTGGAGGAGACCGCCGGTGCGGCCGGCGGACCGCCGGAGACCCAGCGGATCGTGGCACTGTGCCGGCGGATGCGGTCGGTGGCGGAGATCTCCGCCCTGCTGCACATCCCGCTCGGCGTGGTGCGCGTGCTGATCAGCGACCTGGCGGACCAGGGAAGGATTCGCGTCTACGGGACCGGTCAGGGGCCGGCACAGCCCGACCGCGCACTGCTCGAAAGGGTACTCAGTGGACTTCGCAGGCTCTGAGACGGCCGCCCCGGCGGCCGCCACCGTCCTCGCGGCCGATCCGGGGACGGCGGCCCCCGAGGCCGAGGAGGACATACAGGAGTGGCAGAAGGACACCAGCCGCGCCCCGTCCTCCGCCAAGATCGTCGTCGCCGGAGGGTTCGGCGTGGGCAAGACCACGTTCGTGGGCGCGGTCTCCGAGATCACGCCGCTGACCACCGAGGCGCTGATGACCCGCGCCAGCGAGGACGTCGACGACCTCGCGGCGACACCGGAGAAGAACACCACCACGGTGGCCATGGACTTCGGGCGCGTCACGCTCGACCAGGACCTGGTGCTCTACCTGTTCGGGACCCCGGGCCAGCAGCGGTTCTGGTTCATGTGGGACGACATCGTGCGCGGTGCGATCGGCGGTGTGGTGCTCGCCGACACCCGCCGGCTGGCCGACTGCTTCCCGGCGCTCGACTACTTCGAGAGCTGCGGCCTGCCCTTCGTGGTGGCCGTCAACCACTTCGAGGGCACAACCGCGTACGGGGGGGACGACGTGCGGGAGGCGCTGTCGGTGCCGGGTCACATCCCGGTGCTGGTCTGCGACGCCCGAAAACGCTACTCGGTGGTCGAGGCGCTGCTCGCGCTGTGCGCGCACGCCCTGACCGCCCTGCCGGACTGACCCCCCGGGGCCCGCGACCCGGGCCCCGGGCATTCCGCAACGCACCCGCGAAGGACACGCATGCGCAAGATACTTGTGGTGGGGGCCGGCCAGTCCGGTCTCCAACTCGGCCTCGGCCTGCTGTCGCACGGCTACGAGGTCACGCTGATGACCAACCGCACGGCGCAGGAGGTGCGCGGCGGCAAGGTGATGTCCACCCAGTGCATGTTCGCCTCCGCGCTGGCGACCGAGCGTGACCTGGGCCTGAACCTGTGGGAGTCCGAGGCGCCGAGGATCGAGGGCCTGGGGGTCTCGGTCGCGGCCCCCGACGGCAGCCGCCCGATCGACTGGCTGGGCCGGCTCGACGGCTACGCACAGTCCGTGGACCAGCGGCTGAAGATGGCCGGCTGGATGGAGGCGTTCACCGAGCGCGGCGGACAACTCGTCGTGCACGGCGCCGCCGTCTCCGACCTGGACTACTTCGCCTCCCGCTACGATCTGGTGCTGGTGGCCGCCGGCAAGGGCGAACTCGTCGGCATGTTCGGCCGGGACGTCTCCCGCTCGCCCTACGACGCGCCGCAGCGGGCGCTCGCCGTCTCCTACGTGCACGGTCTGGGCCCCCGCCCCGAGCACCCGGGGACCCCGGCGGTGCGCTGCAACCTGGTGCCCGGCGTGGGCGAACTCTTCGTCATGCCGACGCTCACCACCTCCGGCCCGGCCGACATCCTGTTCTGGGAGGGCGTGCCCGGCGGACCGCTGGACGTCTTCGACGGCGTGAAGGACCCCGCCGAGCACCTGGCGCTCACCCTGGAGCTGATGAAACGCTTCCTCCCCTGGGAGTACGACCGGGCCCGCGGCGTCGAACTCACCGACGCCAACGGCACGCTGGCCGGCCGCTACGCCCCCGTGGTGCGCCGGCCGGTCGGCGAACTGCCGTCCGGCGGGCTGGTGCTGGGCGTGGCCGACGTGGTCGTGGCCAACGACCCGATCACCGGCCAGGGGTCGAACAACGCCGCCAAGTGCGCCGCCTCCTACCTGGCCGGCATCCTGGCCCGCGGCGACCAGCCGTTCGACCGCGCCTGGATGACCGCCACCTTCGAGCGGTACTGGGACTACGCCCGGCACGTCACCACGTGGACGAACGCGATGCTGGCCCCGCCGCCCGAGCACGTCCTCGGCCTGATCGGCGCCGGCGGGCAGTTCCAGGCCGTGGCCGACCGGTTCGCCAACGCCTTCGACCACCCGGAGGACCTGGAGAACTTCTTCTTCGAACCGGAGAAGACCCAGGCGTACCTGGCGGGTCTCAGCGCCTGACCGCTGGACCGTCCGGGCCGGCGGCGGCGGATCCCGCCGGCGCCGGCCCGGACCCGGCTTCCCGTGGCGGGGAGGCGATGGCGTCCTCGGCGACCGCCAGGGCGTCGGCGGTGGCGTCCCGGGCCGTGCGGGCCCGGGCGGCCGGGCCGCGGGCCGCCGCCAGCTCCCGGGCGGCCCGCGCGCGTTCGCGGGCCGGTCGGCCCTCCGCGCCGCGCAGCCGGCGCACCGCGAGGTCCTGCGCCGCCTGGGCCTGGCCGAGCACCCTCAGCTGCGACAGCGCGGCGCGGGGGTCGTCGGCCAGCAGCAGCCGGGCGTACGGGGAGAGCGCCCCGGCCCGGTAACGCTCCCGGGCCAGCGTGCCGAACGCCGCCCGGGCCCGCGCCCGGGCCCGTTGACGCCCCGCCAGACCGCGGCTGAGCGCGTCGTACGTCCGCTGCCGCTGGGCCAGCCGGGCCGCCGCCGTGTCGTACGCCTGGGAGGCGGCGTAGGCGCGGCCGTACGACTCCCGCAGCCGGCCGATCAGTCGGCCCGCCGGCCCGTCACCGGATCCGCCGGCGGACCCGGGGGCGGCGCCGGCGGTCAGCACGACGAGGCACACGGCGGCCGCTGCCAGCCGGGTGCCTCCGCGTCTGCTCCCGCGCCGGCTCACGTCTCCCGATCGTGGCAGGCCCCGCCCCGCCCGCCACCGGGGACGCGGCGCCCGGGTGAGAGCGGTGGGCCGGACGGGTCCCGGCCACCCGCTGGGACCGTTCCCCCCGCGTCGGGGCGGGGCCCCGCGCCGGACGGGCCCCTGAGCCTGCTCCCCGTCCGCCACTCCACGTCCGGCGGCGCCACCGTGGCGCAGCGGGGGGAACCGTCGGGGGCGGTCAGGGTTACGCGGGTGGTGAGGGGCAGGCCGTCGCGCAGGGCGCCGGCGAGGGCGGCGGCGGGCAGGTCGGAGAGCTTGAGCTTGGCGCGGCGGAACATGGTGAAGGCGCCGTCCTCGCCGACGTTGCCCCAGGTGACGTAGAGGAAACGGTCACCGCGGCGGCCGTGCACGTAGGGGCCGGAGAAGTCGTGGCCGCCGTCGGGGGCCGGGCGGACCGTCACGGTGTACTCCAGCAGCGCGCCCGGGGCGTCACCGGGGACGAGCTGGACGGCCTCGGCCCGGCACTGGGCGCCGACGTGCACCGCGGTGTGCTCGCAGAAGCGCAGCCCGGGCAGCGTGTGCCCCTCGACCCGCAGCAGCAGTGAACGCATCACGCGCCCTTCCGCCAGGGCCACCGCGGCCGGGCGTCGCGCGGGCCGTCGGGGTCGTACTCGTAGCGCCACACGTGCGCCCGCAGGCCGCGCGGCACCGGTGCCAGCCGGTAGACCAGCACCGTGGCGGGCCCGGCGTCCGTCGCGGGGACGGGCACGCGGTAGTACCGGGGTGGTCTGCCGGTCGCGCCCAGCAGCACGTCCATCTCCCGCCCGTCCAGGGGGCCGCCCGTGAAACGCGTCCGTTCGCTCCGCACCACCCCAGCATGACACCCGCCACCGACAACGCCGCCGGTCCTCGCCGGGCCGGACCTCAGCCCAGCAGGCGCTCGGCGATGGCGGCGGTCCGCGGGTCGTCGGCCGCGGCGGCGCCGAGCACCGCGAGGAACTGACCGGCGAGCCAGCCGCGCAGCTCGGCGGCCGGCGGGGTGCGGCCCTCGTCCAGCCAGATCAGGGAGACCGCCTCCACCGCCGCGATCCAGGAGCGCACCGCCATCCGCAACCGCAGCGGCGGATCGGGGGAGCCCAGGTGCGCGAGGACCTGCTCGGCGGCGCCGCGCCGCACCTCGTCGATGATGGCGGTGGTGCGGCGGGTCTCGGTGACCCCGCCGCCGCGCACCAGGGCGGAGAACCCGGCGGCGTGCCCGTCGACGAACGCCAGATAGCGGTCGAGGACGTTGGCGAGCCGGTCGGCCGGCGGGCCGGTGGGCGGTTCCACGAAGCACTCCAGCAGCCGCCCGGCGGCGCTGCGCAGCGCCGCCTCGTACAACTGCGGGCGCCCGCCGGGGAAGTAGCGGTAGACCAGCGGCCGGGACACCCCGGCCGCGCGGGCCACGTCGTCGACCGAGACGGCCTCGGGGCGGTGGTGGGCGAACAGGGCGAGGGCGGCCTCCAGCAGTTGCCGGCGGCGTTCCTCCACCGGCAGCCTGCGGTACGCGGCGGCGGTCCGGCTCCCCATGCCGGGCAGCGTAACGGCCGCGGCGGCCGGGCCGCTCACGCGCCGGGCCGCCGGGCCGCGTTCACCCGAGCAGGCCGGAGCTGGCCCACAGCGCGCGGCCGGGTCCGCGCAGCACGCCGATCTCGTCGAGGAAGCCGGTCAGCCGCTCGGCCGACATCCGCATCACCTCGCGGCGGTGCGTGCTGGCGCGGGCGGCGGCGACCGCCCCGGCCGGGTCGAGCCCGACCGCCGAGTACACCCGCGGGCTGATCAGCGCCGCCGCCACCACCCGGGCGGTCTCCCCGGACATCACGCGGGTGAGCGTCTTCTCCCAGGCCGGCGCGGTCGCCATCTGGCGGCGCAGCTCCTCCCGGGCGTACCGCACGTGCCGGGCCTCCTCGACCACGTGGATGCGGGTCACGCCGCGCACCAGCGGCTGGACGCGCTCGTCGGGAAAGGTCTGGCGCTGCATCCAGTCGAGGATCTCCTCCACCAGCAGCGTGGCGGTGAAGGACCCCGGGGTGGTGGAGACGGTCTTCATCACCCGGGCCAGCCCGTGGTGCAGCCGGCCGGGGCGGTAGACGGGGGCGCCGGACTTGGTGATCAGCCGGGCGAACATCATCGAGTGCCGGCACTCGTCGGCCACCTCGGTCAGCGCGTACCGCACGTGGCTGCTGGTCGGGTCCAGGTCGTAGATGTGCCGGGCCAGCAGCTGGAGCAGGATCGTCTCGAACCAGATGCCGGTGGACGCCAGCGACACCGACTCGTGCTTGCTCAGCTCGATGCGCTGCTCCGGCGACATGCGGTCCCACAGCGGGGTGTCGTAGAGCGAGACCAGTTCCGGTGGCCAGTACCACATGCCGTCGGTGAACGGCTCGTCCCAGTCGAGTTCGGTGTCGGGGTCGAACGAGTGTTTCGCCGACGCCTCCAGCAGGCGGGCGGCGACCTCCTCGCGCTCCTTGAGCTTCAGTGGCGTCATTCGACTGCCCCCTTGGGGTTACCGGCGGTCACATCCCTTATGAGACTCCGTGTCAACAAGCCACGTCAACCCCCCGGCCCGCCATCACCCCGTCATCGCCCCGCCACCAGCCCTCCGCCGCCGCTTCGGCGCCGCTTCGGCGACCACCCCCCGCCGGGCCCCCGCGCCGAATCGCCGCACCGGATCCGGCCCCGCGGCCGCACCGCGTACGGCACCCCGGGACACCGCCCGCACCCCGCTGCCACGGTGACCGCATGACGCCCCGCCACGCCCTCGCCACCCGCGCCGTGCACGCCGGCCGCGACGACCTCACCGACCTCGGCCTGCACGCCCCGCCGCTGGACCTCTCGACGACCTACCCCTCCCGGGACAGCCGCGAGGAGGCCCGCCGGCTGGACGCCATGGCCGCCGGCGAGGAGCCGCCCGGCATGCCGGTCTACGGGCGGATCGGCAACCCCACCGTCGCCCGCTTCGAACAGGCGCTGGCCGAACTGGAGTGCTGTGAGGCCGCGGTGGCCTTCGCCAGCGGCATGGCGGCCCTCACCGCCTGCCTGCTCGCCGGGGTCGCCGCCGGAAGGCCGCACGTGGTGGCGGTACGCCCGCTGTACGGCACCAGCGACCACCTCATCGGCTCCGGCCTGCTGGGCACCGAGGTCACCTGGGCGGAACCCGGCAAGGTCGCCGCCGCCCTGCGCCCCGACACCGCGCTGGTGATCGTGGAGACCCCGGCCAACCCGCTGCTGACCGAGGTGGACCTGCGGGCGCTGGCGGACGAGTGCGGCGAGGTGCCGCTGCTCGCCGACAACACCTTCGCCACCCCCGTCCTCCAGCGCCCCGCCGAGCACGGCGCCCGCCTCGTGCTGCACAGCGCCACGAAGTTCCTCGGCGGCCACGGCGACGTGCTCGGCGGCGTGGTGGCCTGCGACGAGCCGACCGCCCGCACCCTGCGGCAGATCCGGTTCGCCACCGGCGCGGTCCTGCACCCGCTGGCCGGCTACCTGCTGCTGCGCGGCCTGACCACGCTGCCGCTGCGGGTGCGGGCCGCCTCCGCCACCGCCGGGGAACTCGCCGCCCGGCTCGCCGCCCACCCCCGGGTCACCCGTGTCCTGCACCCCGGCAGCGCGCCCCGCCCGGCCGGGCAGATGGACGGCGGCGGCCCGGTGCTGTCGTTCGAGACCGACGCGGACCCGCACGCCGTGATCGCCGGGGTGCGGCTGATCACCCCCGCGGTCAGCCTGGGCTCCGCCGACACCCTCATCCAGCACCCGGCGTCCATCAGCCACCGCATCATGGACGCCGCCGACCGCGAGGCCACCGGCATCACCGAGCGGCTGCTGCGCCTGTCGGCCGGGCTGGAGGACGTCGAGGACCTGTGGGAGGACCTGCGGGCCGCCCTGGACGACGCCCCAGTCCGGCACGGCTGACCCGCGCTCAGGAACCGTCCAGCACCGCCCGCATAACCGCGCGGGCCACCGGCGCCGCGTTCCCGCCGCCGGAGACGTCCGCGCGGTCGGCGGCCGCGTCCTCCACCACGACCGCCACCGCCACCGGCACCGTCGACGCGCCGGACGGCCGGGCCCAGGAGACGAACCAGGCGTACGGCGTCCCGCTGTTGTCCACGCCGTGCTGCGCGGTGCCCGTCTTGCCGCCCACCACCACGCCGGGAATCGCCGCCCGCGTGCCGGTGCCGTCGGTCACCACGTCCGTCATCAGCCCCCGCAGCACCGACGCCGTGTGCGGGGTCATCGCCCGGCCCAGCGCCCGCGGCACGGTCGAGCGCAGCGTGCGCCCGCCGGCGCCGGTCTCCCGGTCGATCAGGTACGGCCGCATCACCGTCCCGCCGTCCGCCACCGCCGCCGCCACCATCGCCATCTGCAGGGGCGTCGCCCGGGTGTCGTCCTGCCCGATCGAGGACAGCGCCAGCTGCGGCGCGGCCATCGACGGCGGGCCGAAGACACTGGTGGCCACGTGCGAGGGGATGCCGAGGGAGCCGTCGCCGAAACCGAACGCCCGCGCCGCCGCCGACATCCGGGCCGCGCCCATCCGCACGCCCAGCCGCGCGAAAACGGTGTTGCAGCTGACCTCGAACGCCGTGCGCAGCGAGGCGTTCCGGCAGCCGGACGCCTCGTTGCCCAGCTGGTGCGTGGTGCCGGGCGGCGTGTACGGGTCGGGGGAGTCGGTGGCCGCCGCCGGGTCCTTCACCGTCCCGGAGTCCAGCGCCGCCGCCGCCGTCACCACCTTGAAAGCCGAACCGGGCGGGTAGGTCTGCCGGATCGCCCGGTCCAGCATCGGCTGCGCCGGGTCCGACGTCAGCCGCCGCCAGGCCTGCGCCGCCTCCCGGCCGTCCCCGGCGATCAGCGAAGGGTCGTAGGACGGCGTCGAGACCAGCGCCAGGATCCGCCCGGTGGCGGGTTCCACGGCGGCCACCGCGCCCGCCCGGCCGTCCATCGCCCGGTAGGCGGCCTCCTGCGCCGCGGGGTCGATGGTGGAGACCACCGTGCCGCCCGGCTGCCGGGAGCGGGTGATCGCGCTCCAGAACGGCAGCGCCGACAGCCCCGGATCGGTGCCCGACAGCACCGGGTCACCGGCGTTCTCCAGCAGCGTCGTGCCGTAGGCCTGCGAGGCGTAGCCGGTCACCGGCGCGAACACCGGGCCCAGCGGGTACGTGCGCTGCCACGCCAGGGAACCGCCGCCGCGGACCGAGCCGGTCAGCCGGACCGGGCCGGCCGTGATGTCGCCGCGCCGCTGGGCGTACCGGCCGATCGTGGTACGCCCGTTCGCCGGATTCCGGTCGTAGGACGGCGCGTTGACGACCTGCACGCGGGTGAGGTTGACCAGCAGCACGACGAGCAGCAGCAGGCAGAACGCGGCGGCCTGCCGCATGTGACGGGTCACCGGCCCGGCCCCCCGCCGCGCACCACCGCGATCACCCCGGTCTCCGCCTCGGCGGGCCCCGGCGCGCGGGCGGAGTCGCTCAGCCGGATCAGCAGCGCCACGATGATCCAGTTCGTCACGACCGACGAGCCCCCCTGGGCCAGGAACGGCATCGCCATGCCGGTCAGCGGGATCAGGTCGGTCACCCCGCCGACGATGACGAACACCTGGAGCGCCACGATCGCCGCCAGCCCCACCGCCAGCAGCCGCCCGAACGCGTCCCGCAGCGCCAGACCGGCCCGGAAGCCGCGCGCCACCAGCAGCGCGTACAGCAGGACCAGCACCGTCAGCCCGGCGAACCCCAGCTCCTCGCCGGCGGTGGCGAAGACGAAGTCGGACTTGGCGGCGAAGCCGATCAGGATCGAGTGCCCCCGGCCCAGCCCGGTGCCCAGCAGTCCGCCGGCGCCGAAGGCGAACAGCGACTGCGCCACCTGCCCGGGCCCCTGCCCCGCGTCGACGGAGGCGAACGGGTGCAGCCAGTCCTCCACCCGGGAGTGCACGTGCGGCTCCAGCCCGCCCACCACGACCGCGCCCACCGCCGCCAGCACCAGCCCCACCGCGATCCAGCCGCGCCGGCCGGTGGCCACGTACAGCATCACCACGAACAGGCCGAAGAACAGCAGCGAGGTGCCCAGGTCGGTCTCCAGCACCAGCACCCCGATGCTCATCGCCCACACCAGCAGGATCGGCCCCAGCACCCGCCCGGTCGGCAGCTGCACCTTCCACAGCACCCGGCGGCCGGTGTACGCCAGACCGTTGCTGTTGGCCGCGAGGTAGGCGGCGAAGAAGACCGCCAGCAGGATCTTGGCGAACTCGCCCGGCTGGATCGACAGCTGGCCCACGTGGATCCAGATGCGCGCGCCGTACACCGCCGGGAAGAAGATCGGCACCACCAGCAGCACCAGCGCCGCCGCCATGGTCAGGTACCCGTAGCGGGCCAGCACCCGGTGGTCGCGCAGCAGCACCACGACCGCCACGCACAGCGCCATGCCCAGCGAGGACCACACCACCTGGCTGGGCGCCCCCGGCCGCAGGTGCGGGGTGGCCAGGTCCAGGCGGTGGATGAGCACCAGCCCCATCCCGTTGAGCAGCACCGCGATGGGCAGCAGCAGCGGGTCCGCGTACGGCGCCCGCCACCGCACCGCCAGGTGCGCCACCAGCACCGGCACGGTCAGGCCCAGCCCGTAGCCGAGCACCCCCGGCGGCACGTCCCCGCCCTGCGAGAGCCCCACGTCGGTGTAGCCGAGCAGGGCGATCAGGACGGCGGCGGCCAGCATGGCCAGCTCGACCCCGCGGCGCCGGGGCTGCCGGTCGGCGACCGCGGTGGCGGCGGCCCTGGGAGCGCTCATGGCCCGCAACCTAGCAAGCCCCCCGGGCCCGCCGCCGGGCCTCGCACGTTGCGTCCGCCGCCGGACGGCGTTTTGATGGGGGCGGTGCGTCTTTTTTCGTATTGTTCATATTTTGAGAACGCCGACACCCCGCGACAACGGGAAACGCCGGGCACCGCCGGCGACCCTGGCCGGCCCCCGGGCGTGCCCGCACCGCGAACCGCACGCACCCCCGGGGACCCCGGCCGCAGCTCCCGACCGGAAGGTCCCGCATGGCATCCGACGCCCAGCCCGCCCCGGCAGCACGGGACACCGACCACGATCCCCGGCGCTGGTGGGGACTGACCGTCATCGCCGTCGCCCAGCTGATGATCGTTCTGGACGCCACCATTGTGAACATCGCCCTGCCGACCGCCCAGCGGGATCTGGGCATCTCCGTGGCGAACCGGCAGTGGGTGATCACCGCCTACACCCTCGCCTTCGGCGGCCTGCTGCTGCTCGGCGGGCGGATCGGGGACCTGTTCGGACGCAAACGCGTCTTCATCGTCGGCCTGCTCGGCTTCGCCGTCGCCTCCGCGATCGGCGGCGCCGCCCAGGGCCAGGAGATGCTGTTCGCCGCCCGCGCCCTTCAGGGCGCCTTCGGCGCGCTCCTGGCGCCGGCCGCCCTGTCGCTGCTGTCCACCACGTTCACCGCGCCGAAGGAACGGTCCCGGGCGTTCGGCGTCTACGGCGCGATCGCCGGCGGCGGCGCGGCCGTCGGCCTGGTGCTCGGCGGGCTGCTGACCGAGTACCTCAACTGGCGCTGGTGCCTGTTCGTCAACACCCCCATCGCGATCCTGGCCGCCATCGGCGCCACCCGCACCATCACCGACAACCTGCGCGCCGCACGGGTGCGCCTGGACCTGGTCGGCGTGGTGCTCGGCTGCGGTGGCCTGCTGGCCATCGTCTACGGCTGCGCGGAGGCCGTCACCAAGGGCTGGAGTTCGCCGCTGGTGCTCGGCATGCTCATCGGCGGCGCGGCCCTGCTGGTGGTCTTCTGGTTCGTGGAGTCCGCCATCCGCAACCCGCTGCTGCCGATGCACATCGTGCGCGACCGCAACCGCGGCGGCTCGGCGATCGCGGTGGCGCTGGCCATCATCAGCCTCTTCGGCCTGTTCCTGTTCCTGACCTTCTACCTCCAGACGATCAAGGGCTACTCCCCGGTGATCGCCGGCGTCTCCTTCCTGCCCATGACCGCGGGCATCGTCCTCACCTCCACCCAGGTCGCCGGAAGGCTGATGACCCGCGTGCCGCCGCGCACGCTGATGGTGCCCGGGCTGCTGCTGGCGGCCGGCGGGATGTTCATGCTGACCTTCCTGCGGGCCGACTCCTCCTACGCGGGACTGGTGCTGCCCGCGGAACTGCTGCTCGGCCTCGGCATGGGCCTGGTCTTCATGCCCTCGATGAGCGTGGCCACCTCCGGGGTCCCCCGCCGGGAGTCCGGCGCCGCCTCCGCGGTGGTCAACACCGCCCAGCAGGTGGGCGGTTCGATCGGCACCGCGCTGCTCAACACCATCGCCGCCTCCGCCGCGGCCACCTGGATCGCCTCGCACGCCGCCGGCCCGGTCACGCCCGCCGTGCGGGTGGCCGGCACCGTGCACGGCTACAACGTCGCCTCCGCGGTCGCCGCCGGCATCATGCTGGTCGCCGCCGTGGTGGCCGCCCTCCTGGTCAACCAGGGCCCCGAAGGGAGCGCCGCCGCCCTGCGGGAGGAGGCCGCCACCGCCCGCCCGGCCACCGCCGGGGGCACCGGGGAACCGCTGGAGAGCGGGCGGCTGCGGCGGGACAGCGGTGGCTGACCGGTCGGCGGGGCCCACTGTCACACCCGCGTACTAGCGTCCTGCCATGGACACCCCCGCCTCGTTCCATGACCTCCCGCACGCCGATCTGCTGCTGCCCCACGACGGGCGGGAGCCGTCCTCCGGCGAGCGGTACGACACAGTGCACTTCGACGGCCTGACGTTCACCGGCACGCAGGCCCCCGAGTCCCGGTTCCTGGAATGCGTCGTCACCGACTGCGCGTTCACCGACGGGTCGCTGCGCGGATCCGCCTTCGTCGACCTGTTCGCCGCCGGCACCCGCTTCGTCGGCACCTCACTGGCCGACACCGAATGGCGGGACTCCAGCGCCGACGGCTGCGTGCTGGCCGGGGTGGAGGCGTTCCGCGCGGTGCTGCGCCGGGTGGTCTTCCGCACCTGCAAGTTCGACTCGGTCAACCTGCGCGCCGCCACCCTGCACGAGGTGGTCTTCGCCGACTGCGTGCTGCGCGACACCGACCTCGCCGGGGCCACCCTCACCGAGGTCTCCTTCCCCGGTACCTCCCTGCACGGCACCCGGCTGCGTGGCGCCACGCTCTCCGCCGCCGACCTGCGCGGCGCCACCGCCATCGACATCGCCGAGGGCTTCGACGCCCTCAGCGGCGCCGTCGTCACCCCCGCCCAGCTGCTCGACCTCGCCCCGGCCATGGCCGGCGCCCTCGGCCTGACCGTCGCCGACCCGGGCGACCGCCTGCCGCGCGGCCGCCGCCCCCGCGGCCGCTGAACCCGCGCGGGACGCCCGCGCGGGACGCCCGCACCGGCGCCGGCCGGCGTCACGCCCCGGTGACCGCGGCGCCGCACCCGCGTAGCGTCACCCCCGCAGGGCCCGGCCGCGGGACCGGGCGGGGGACGACGTGCGGGAGGACGGCATGGGACGGGCGGACGTGATCGTGCTGGGCGGCGGGGTGATCGGCCTGACGACGGCCGTGCTGCTCGCCGAGTCCGGGGCGGCGGTGCGGGTGTGGACCCGGGAGCCGGCCGCCCGCAGCACCTCGGCGGTGGCCGGCGGCCTGTGGGAGCCCTACCGCATCGGCCCCGCCGACCGCGCCGCCCGCTGGGCCGGGCACGCCTTCGCCGTCTTCGCGCGGCTGGCCGCCGACCCCGCCGAGACCGGCGTACGGATGGCCGACGGCCTCCAGGCGGTGCGCACACCCGCGATGACGCCGCCGGACTGGGCGGCCGCGGTGCCCGGTGTCGTCCCGGCCGACCCGGTGGACCTGCCCGCCGGCTACCGCGCCGGCTTCCGCATGCGGCTGCCGCTCGTCGACATGCCCGCCTACCTCGGTCACCTCACCCGCCGGCTCACCGCCGCCGGGGGCGCCGTCACCCTGCGGGCCGTCCGCACCCCCGACGAGGCGCTCGCCGAAGCGCCGGTCGTCGTCAACTGCACCGGGCTCGGCGCCCGCGAGGTGGCCGGCGACCGCCAACTGCGCCCGGTGCGCGGTCAGCTGATGGTGGTGGAGAACCCGGGGATCACCTCGTGGTTCGTCGACGCCGACGAATCCGGGACGCCGCCCACCTACCTCTTCCCGCAGCCTTACGGACTGCTGCTCGGCGGCACCGCCGACGAGGACGCCTGGGACCTCACCCCCGACCCGGACACCGCGGCCGCGATCCTGCGCCGCTGCGCCGCCGTCGACCCCCGGGTCGCCGGCGCCCGCGTGCTGGCCCACCGCACCGGTCTGCGCCCGGTACGCCCCGAGGTCCGGCTGCGCCGCGAGGGCGACGTCGTCCACCACTACGGGCACGGCGGCGCGGGCGTCACCGTCTCGTGGGGGTCCGCGGCCGAGGCGGCGGCGCTGGCCACCGCGTCCTGACGGCCCGCCGGACGGCGGACGGTCAGCCCTCGACCCAGTTGTGCGACTGCACCAGCGCCATCATCCGGCGCCGCACCTGCGTGATCTGCGCGCCGGTCAGCGTGGGCGCCGCGTCCAGCAGCGCCTCCGTCAGCTCCAGGGAGAAGTCCGCGTACGACAGTACGTCGCACAGGATCTCCTCGTCGTCCCCGGTCCGCTTCTTCGGCTGTTCCAGCAGGTGCACGTCGGACGCCTTCAGCCCCCGGTCGCCGTCCTCCACCTCGAAGCCCACGCGCAACCCCGCCCGATACCGGTTCTTCTCGTCCCGCAGGTCGTTCGCGTGCACGAAGACGTCCTCGCCGCCGTCGTCCGGCGCGATGAACCCGTAACCCCGCACGTCGTCGAACCGCACAATCCGGCCAGTGACCACCACGGCAACCCCTACCCCATGCAGCAATTCCACTCGGATCAACCGAAGCCTATCGCCTGCCGGCCATCCCCAGCCACGACCGGCAGCCGCCGGGGACCTTCCGCGGCCCGGCCGTGGTGGCCGCCGCACCGTGTTGTGTCCGGCCGCGGGCGCCGGGGTACGCGTGGCGCATGGGACGACTCACCACCTGGGACCGGGCGCTGTTCACCGCGGTCGCCGGAGCTCCGCTGCCCGGCGCCGACCGGGTCCTGCGCCGGCTGAGCCGGGCCGCCGACCACGGTGTGCTGTGGGGTGCCGCCGCCGCCGGGATCGCGGTGCTCGGCGGCCGCCCCGGCCGCCGGGCCGCGCTGCGCGGAGCGGGTTCGCTGGCGCTGGCCTCCGCCGTGGTCAACACCCTCGGCAAGCACGCGGTGCGCCGCCCCCGGCCGGTGCTGGACGCCGTCCCGCTGGTTCGGCGGCTGCGCCGGCAGCCGTTCACCACGTCCTTCCCCTCCGGGCACACCGCCTCCGCCGCCGCCTTCGCGGCCGGCGTCGCCCTGGAGGACCCCCGCTGGGCTCCGGTGCTGGCCCCACTGGCCGGCGCGGTCGCCCTCTCCCGGATCTCCACCGGCGCGCACTACCCCGGTGACGTGCTGGCCGGCGCCGCCGTCGGGGCCGCCGCCGCGCTGGCGGTGCGCGCCCTGGTGCCGGAACGTCACGACACCCCGCCGCCCGCCGCGAAGGCCCCCGCGCTGGCCGACGGCGCCGGCCTGACCGTGGTGGTCAACACCGCCTCCGGCGTGCCCGGCCTGCTGGTCCCGGCCGCCGACCGGCTCCGGGAACTGCTGCCGGACGCCGAGGTGGTGGAGGCCACCGAGGACGACGACATCGCCGAACTGCTGGACCGCGCCGCCCTGGAGGCCGCCGGACGCGGCGGGGCCCTGGGCGTGCACGGCGGGGACGGCACCGTCAACGGCGCCGCGGTGGCGGCCGTGCGGCACGGCGTCCCGCTCGCCGTCTTCCCCGGCGGCACCCGCAACCACCTCGCCGCCGACCTGGGCGTCTTCGACCCCTCCGACACCGCGGGAGCCGTCCGCGCCGGTCACGCCGCCGCCATCGACCTGGCGTCCTTCCAGGGCGCGGACGGTGACCCGGTGCCCTTCCTCAACACCTTCAGCATCGGCGCCTACCCGGAGATGGTCCGGGTGCGCGAACGCTGGTCGCGGCGGCTGGGCAGCTGGCCGGCGAGCGTGCTGGCCGCCGTCCACATGCTGCGGACCGCCTCACCGGTCGAGGTGGTGCTCGGCGGGCGGCGGCGCCGGGTCTGGCTGCTGTTCGCCGGCAACTGCGCCTACCACAGCGCCGGTCTCGCCCCGCTGCGCCGCGGCGACCTGGCCGACGGCACCCTGGACGTCCGGATCGTCGACGCCGGCCCCTACCCGCGCTCCCGCCTGATCGCCGCCGCCCTCACCGGGGGCCTCGGCCGCCGCAAGCCGGTCGGCACCCCGGTCTACCGCGCCGTGCGGCTGCGCTCCCTGCGCATCGAGGGCCTGGCCCCCGGCACCCGTCTGGCCTACGACGGCGAGGTCGCCCCGGCGCCCGCGCGCCTCACCCTCCGCAAGGCCGACCAGGCCCTGACGGTCTACCGCCCGGTGCGCTGACCCCCGCCCCGGCGTGACGTCCGTCATCCGGACCGCCGTCCCCCCGGCCCGGCCACGGCGATAAACTGAACGCCACGTACAGAAAGACGGAGGGAACGTTCCCGCACCGCGACCGCCCCCGGCCGCCCCCCGGGACGGCGCCCACGGGTCGAGGGGAGAACGCGGTGGGGGAGACCCCTCGGGCTTCGGCGGACCACGCGTCCACCGGTACGGCGGACGGCGTGGCGGCACCCCGCGGCGGCGCGTCCGGCCTCGCACACGCCGACGCGGGCGACGGCCTCCTGCCGTCCGGCCGGCTGCGGCGGGTCATCGTGATCATCGCCATCGCCTGCGGTGTCACCGTCGCCAACCTCTACTACGCGCAGCCGCTGCTGGCCGCCGTCTCCACCACGTTCGGCGTCAGCCAGGGCAGCGCGGAACTCGTCGTCACCCTCACCCAGCTCGGGTACGCCGCCGCCCTCGTACTGGTGCTGCCGCTCGGCGACCTGCTGGAGAACCGGACGCTGGCCACCCGCACCCTGCTGGTCACCGCCGTCGCGCTGTTCGCCGCCGGACTGGCCCCCGGGTACGGGCTGTTCCTGGTGATGTCGGTGCTGGTCGGGGCCACCTCGGTGGTCGTCCAGATCCTCGTCCCGCTCGCCGCGCACCTCGCCCCGGACCGGGAACGCGGCCGCTACGTCGGCATGGTCATGACCGGCCTGCTGCTCGGCATACTCCTGGCCAGGACCGTCTCCAGCCTGGTGGCCGCGGCGGCCGGCTGGCGCACCATCTACCTGGTCTCCGGCGCCCTGATGGTGCTGCTGTCCCTGCTGCTGGCCCGCACGCTCCCACAGCGCCGGCCGGAGCACGCCGACGGCTACCGCTCCCTGATGCTCTCCATCGGACGGCTGGCCCGCGAGGAGCCGGCCCTGCGGCGTCGCGCGGTGTGCCAGGCCGCCATGTTCGGCGCGTTCAGCTGCTTCTGGACCTCCGTCACCTTCGAACTCGTCGGCCGCCACCACCTCGGCCAGGTCGGCGTCGCGCTGTTCGCCCTGGTCGGCGCGGCCGGGGCGGCGGTCGCACCGGTGGCCGGACGGCTCGGCGACCTCGGCCACGGCGGCCTCGGCAGCGGGATCGCGCTGGCGCTCGCCGCGGTCTCCATGGTGCTGGCCGACGTGTGGGCCGGCAGCCTGGTGCTCCTGGGCCTGGCCGGCGTGCTGCTCGACCTCGCCGTGCAGAGCCACCAGATCTTCAGCCAGCGCGAGGTCTACGGCCTGCGCCCGGAGGCCCGCGCCCGGATCAACACCGTGTTCATGGGCACCGTCTTCCTCGGCGGTTCACTGGCCACCGGGGTCGCCGGCCTCCTGCACGACCGCTGGGGCTGGCCAGGCGTCACACTGCTGGGCGCCGGCCTGGCGCTGGGCGGCCTCGCCGTCTGGACGGTCTCCACCGCCGGCCGGCTGCGCGCGGAACGCGCGGCCCGCGCCGGCTGACGGCCGGTCAGCCCGGGTCGTCCGCCCCGGCGCGGGCCGACGGCGGCGGACGCAGCCCGGTCAGCAACTGCCGTACCAGGGACGCGGGCAGTTCGTCCGTCAGCGGTTCGTGACGCAGCAGCAGGCGGTAGTAGACCGGGGCGTACAACTGGTCGACGGCCGCCGGGACATCGGTGTCGGCGGGCAGGTCACCGCGCTGCACCGCCTCGCGCAGCAGCCCCTCGGTGACCGTGCGGCGCGGGCGCACCCAGTGCTCCTCCAGCGCGTCACGGATCGCCGGGTCGCGCTGGGCGGCGCCGATCAGGTCGCTCAGCAGGATGCCCGCGACCGTGTCGTTGAGCAGGGTGACCAACGCCGACAGCATCGCCGTCAGCGCCTCGGTGAGCGTCGCGCCGTGCGGGACCCGGGTGCTGTCCGCGGTGCGGTCGAAGAACGCCTCCAGCAGCACGTGCGCCCGGCTGGGCCACCACCGGTAGACGGTCGCCTTGCTGACCCCGGCCCGCGCCGCGATGGCCTCCATGGTGACGGCGTCCATCCCGCCGTCCGCCAGCAGCCCCGCGGCCGCCTCCAGTACCGCGGCCCGGCACCGCTCGCTGCGCGGCCGTCCCCGCGGCCGGCCGCCCTCCGCGCCGGCCGGGACGCGGGTCCCCGTCGCCTCCTCCACCGGTCAGCCTCCTCGCCGCGCCCCCACATACTGGTCGCACCGTACAGTAAAGGCGCCGGCGGCACCGGTGAGCACCGCTCCCGCCCCGGCGCCCCCGCGCCCGGCGGCCCCGGAGGCGCCCCCGCGCCCGCCGCCGCGGCTCCCCGGCGCCCCTCCCGTGCCGTCCGTGACCCCGCCGGACGTCTTGACAGCCGACCGCGTCGTTGGTGACATCTGACGGACCACGTTCGATTCTGTTCCTTTCGCTCCGGGAGGGGTCATGGACGCCCGCACGGTCTTGACGAACACCGGCACCACCCCGACCGTCTCCCGACGCGGCCTGCTGCGCGGGTCCCTGCTGGGCGCGGCTGCCGTCGCCGCGGGCCCGCTGCTCGCGGGGTGCGGCGGCGGCGGATCATCAGGCGGCGGGAAGACGGTCACCTTCGGCTCCAACGCGGCGGTCCCGCAGCCGAAGGGCGCCTACCAGACGCTGTTCGCCGCCGCGCAGAAGTCCACCGGACTGACCGTGCGGCCCAACTGGGTGGACCACAACACCTTCCAGCAGAACATATCGACCTACCTGCAGGGACACCCCGACGACGTCTTCAACTGGTTCGCCGGGGAACGCATGCAGTTCTTCGCCGGGCAGGGCCTGGTCACCCCGGTCGACGACGTGTGGAAGACCATCGGCGGCCACTACACCGACGCGATGAAGGCCCAGAGCAAGGGCAAGGACGGCCATTACTACCTCGTGCCGTTCGACTACTACCCGTGGGCGGTCTTCTACAGCAAGAGCCTGTGGAAGTCGAAGGGCTACACCGAGCCCACCACGTGGGACCAGTGGATCGCGCTGGCCAAGCGGATGAAGAAGGACGGGATCGTCCCGATCGCCTTCACCGACAAGGACGGCTGGCCCGCCATGGGCACGTTCGACTACCTGAACATGCGCCTGAACGGCTTCGACTTCCACATCTCGCTGATGCGCGACGGCGACAAGTGGAACTCCCCGCAGGTCAAGGCGGTCCTCGACCAGTGGCGGGAGCTGATCCCCTACTACTCGCCGGGCTTCCTGGGCCTGACCTGGCAGGAGGGGGCGCAGCAACTGCTGGGCCACCAGGCCGGGATGATGGTCATCGGCCTCGACCAGATCGGCACGATCTTCACCGGCGCCAAGGCGGACGACCTCGGCTTCTTCGCGTTCCCCGAGATGGACCCGGCGCAGGGGCGGGACGCGGTCGAGGCGCCGATCGACGGGATGATGGTCGCCAAGTCGCCGGCCAACCACGACGGCGCGGTCAAGCTCCTGGAGTACCTGGGCACCGCGAAGGCCCAGCAGCTGTGGCTGGGCAGCAACCCGGCGGACATCGCCGCGGCCACCGGCGTGGACGCCTCGAAGTACACCGGTCCGCAGAACGCCGCCGTCAAGCTCATCGGCGCCGCCAAGAACCTCTCGCAGTTCATGGACCGCGACACCCGGCCGGACTTCGCCGACCCGGTGATGCTGCCCGCGCTGCAGAAGTTCCTCAACGACCCGGGCTCGGCCTCCTCGGTGCTGTCCAGCGTCGACAAGCAGGCCAAGTCCATCTGGGCCACCGGGGGCTGACCCGCCGCCGGTGTGGCCGGCGGGACGGCGCGGCCGCGACCCGGCCGCGCCGTCCCGCCGGCACCGTTCCCGCACCACGTTCCCGTTCCGGCACAGCACGTTGGAGGAATCGGCGATGACCCTGGTTGGGCGGGCCGCGCGCGGGGGGCCGCGCCGGCGCCGCACCCGGCGGCTGACCGGCCGCGACCGCACCGTCATATCGCTGATGGCCGGCGTGCCCACGCTGCTGACGGTGGGTCTGGTGTGGCTGCCGGCGCTGGCCTCCGTGGTGCTGTCGTTCTCCTCCTGGACCGGCTTCGGCGACGTGTCGTCCATCCAGTGGGTGGGGCTGGACAACTACCGGAACATCTTCACCATCTACCCGCAGTTCCCGCCGGCCATCGAGCACAACCTGCTGTGGCTCGCGGTGTTCTTCGCGCTGCCCGGGCCGTTCGGGCTGTTCCTGGCCGTGCAGCTGGACAAGCGGATCCGCTTCTCCCGGCTCTACCAGAGCGTGCTGTTCCTGCCGGTGGTGCTCTCGCTCGCGCTCGTCGGCTTCATGACGGAGCTGATCTTCTCGCCCACCCAGGGCCTGATCAACAACCTCACCGGCCACACCCACGGCGACGTCACCGACTGGCTCGGCGATCCGCACCTGAACATCTGGGCGGTGCTGCTGATGGCCTGCTGGCGGCAGACCGGCTACGTCATGGTGCTGTTCCTGGCGGGCCTGAAGTCCGTCGACCCCTCGCTCAAGGAGGCCGCCGCGCTGGACGGCGCGAACGGCCGGCAGGTCTTCCGGCACGTCACCTGGCCGTCGCTGCGGCCGGTCAACGTGGTCGTGCTGGTGGTCACCGTCATCGAGTCGCTGCGCGCGTTCGACATCGTCTACGTCGTCAACAAGGGCACCGACGGCCTGGAACTGCTGTCGGTGCTGGTCACCGACAACATCATCGGCGAGGCCAGCCGGATCGGTTTCGGCTCGGCGCTCGCCACGATCCTGCTGGTGATCTCCCTGGCGTTCATCGTGCCCTACCTCGTCCGTGTCTTCCGGGAGGACAACCGCCCGTGACCGCCACCGGAAGCCCCACCGCCGCGACCCCCGCCGCCCGCCGCCCCGCCGCGGCGGGGGACCGGCCGCGCCGCGCCCCCGGGTCCGCCGCGCCCGCCCGGATCGCCCTGCACGTCTTCCTGGCCGGCACCTGCCTGGTGTGGATCGCACCGCTGCTGTACGCCTTCTACACCAGCCTGCGCCCGTACGCCGACACCGCCCGGCGCGGGTACGTCTCGGCCGGCGGCCACTACGGCGGCGGCAACTACGCCACCGCCTGGACGCAGGCGCAACTGCCGCACTACTTCTGGAACTCGGTGCTCGTCACCGTTCCGGCGCTGGTGCTCACGCTGTGGCTGGCCAGCATGGTCGCCTTCGTCGTCGCCAGGTTCCGCTTCCGGGTCAACATCGTGCTGCTGATGGTGTTCACCGCGGGCAACCTGCTGCCCCAACAGGCGATCGTGACACCGCTGTTCAAGATCTACCAGATGGTTCCGCTGCCGCAGTGGATGGCCGCCTCCGGGAAGCTCGACGACTCCTTCTGGGGGCTGATCCTGATCCACGTGGCGTTCCAGACCGGGTTCTGCGCCTTCGTGACGTCCAACTACATGCGCACGATCCCGGCGGAACTCGGCGAGGCCGCCACGATGGACGGCGCTTCGGTGTGGCGGCAGTACTGGCAGGTGATCCTGCCACTGTGCCGGCCGGTGCTGGCGGCGCTGGCCACGCTGGAGTTCACCTGGATCTACAACGACTTCTTCTGGGCGACCGTGCTCATGCAGACCGGCGCCAACCGTCCGGTGACCGCCGCGCTGAACAACCTGACCGGTGAGTTCTTCGTCAACAACAACCTCGTCGCGGCCGGCGCGCTCATCGTGGCGGTGCCCACCCTGGTGGTCTTCTTCGTGCTCCAGAAGCAGTTCGTCTCCGGCCTGACGCTGGGCGCCAACAAGGGCTGAGACAGCGGGAGCCCGCCCGCCGCCGTCCGCGTGCCGGACAGTGCCGGAAGGCCCCGGAAGGCCTGGAAGGCCCCGGAAGGTGCCGGGCGGTCCGCCGGCCGCGGTCCGGCCGGCGCCCGCCGAACGCCCCCGCGCCGTCCCCGGTGAACGCGCCGGAGGTCCCGCGCGGCCGCCTTTCGCGCGCTCAAACCGGATTCCGTTTCCGCCCGGGAGTTGCCGCCTCCGGCAATTCCCGCACGCGTCCCGTTGCCCCGGCACAGCCCTGGCCAAGCCGGACGGGCGGGAGCATCATGGCAACGCTCCAACGCTCAACCCGTGTTGTCGTTCCCCCTCCCGGCGCACGAACCCACCCGTCGTGTGTCCGTTTGTCATGGGCACGGCAACCGTCTCGTGTTCCCGTGCCCCGGACAGCCACGTCCGGCGGCGCACCGAACCGTCCGACGAAGGGACGTCACTCATGGCATGCGGATCGACCAGCCTCTGGGCCGGCGAATCCTCCTGGTTCTGCTGCGGCAGCTCCTGGGGGCCGTGCGGCAGCGCGGGCACCGGCGCCTGCGGCACCTGCCAGTCCAGCAAGAACATGGCCGCCTGGCCCAACCTGTCCGCCTCCTGCTTCTCCGTCACCAACCCCGGTGCCTGCGGCGAGAACATGCCCAGACGCGGCTGTGGCTCGGTGGTGAACGTCAAGCACGCGTGCTCCGGCGCCTCGGTGTGCGTGACCCTGGCCGACTGCGGGCCCAACGTGCAGGACTGGTGCAGCGAGAAGACCTGCTGCAACGGCGTCTGCCGCACCCACCGGGTCATCGACCTGACACCGGCCGCCTTCTCCAGCATCGGCAGCCTCAGCTCCGGCCTGTTGCCCGTCTACATCTACGAGTGAAGGAGGACGACCATGAGCCAGACCCGTAAGGGCTTCGACCGCCGCAGGTTCCTGACCACCGCGGCCGTCGGCGGCGCCACCATCGTCGGTGCCTCCGCACTCGGCGGCCTCGACCCCGACTCGGCGTTCGCCGCCCCGATGCCCTCGCTGGACCCGGCCATCGCCAAGTCCGCGTTCGTCGAGGGCCGGATCAGCCAGATCAAGGGCAGCGCGCTGGAGGTCCTCGGATCCGACGGCGCCAAGCAGCTGATCCAGCTGACCAACGCCACCAGCCTGTGGAAGATGGGCACCGTCACCGCGGAGTCCATCCACGTCGGCGACGGACTCTACGCGCGTGGCGTCACCATGCCGGACGGCAGCCTCGCCGCCGACGCGGTGTGGGTCAACATCGTCAACCTGTACGTGACGGTGCGCGGCATCGAGAAGAAGCGCCTGCACTTCAGCCACGGCCGCGGCGCGCTGGTCGGCAACATCGTCGAGAAGAAGACCTCGGCCTCCTTCCGCGGCAGCGCCCTGACCACCAACCTGTCGCAGCTGCGCATCGGCCACCACGCACAGGTGCTCGGCGCCTGGGTGCCCGACGACGACAGCATCGACATCGCCCGGATCACCGTCGGGCACTGAGCCAAGGGAAACGGCATGGTCTCGCTCATCACGAACCTCGCGCCCCTCGCGCTCGGCGTCCTGCTCGCCGCCACCGGCGTCGGCAAGGTGTTCGGGCGCTCGGTGGCCCAGCAGGCGGCCAACACCGCGCTGGTACGCATCCTCAACGACGGCCGCAAGGCCACCTGGGCGCTGCGCGCGACCGGGATCGCGGAACTCCTCGTCGCCGCCGGCCTGCTGGCCGCGCCGGTGTCGGCGGTTCCCGCGGTCGCCGCCACCGTGCTCGGCGCCGGCTTCGTCGCCTACCTCGGCTACGCCAAGGTCACCGCGCCGGAGTCGTCCTGCGGATGCACCGCGCGCGACTCGGGCCCGATCTCCTGGCGGTCCTTCGTCCGTGCGGGCCTGGTCGTGCTGGGCGGGGCCCTCGCCGTGGCGGCCGGAACGGCCTGGTGGACCCAGGCCGCCCGGTCGCCGCTGAGTACCGCCGGGGTGCTGGTCCTGGCCCTCGCGGTCCTCGTCGCGGTCTCCAGTGACCTCGACCACCTCTGGCTCACCCCGCTGCGCAAGGCCCGCATCAAGGTCTTCGGCCACCCGCTGACCGCCGCCGCGGCCGACGTGCCGGTCGAGGCGTCCGTGCAGCTCCTGGAACGCTCCATGGCCTGGGTCGCCGCCTCCCCGGTGGTGCGCTCCGGTCTCGTCGACCACTGGGAGGCCGACGGCTGGCGCTTCCTGCAGTTCTCCGGCGTCCACGAGACGCCCGGGGGCGGTGCCCGCCCGGTCACGGTTCTCTTCTCCCTCGACCCGCGCGACACCGTCGACACCGCACCCAACCCCGCCGTGCGGGTCACCCTGATCGACGACGTCAGCGACGAACTCGTCGACGTCGACCTGATGGCCGCGTTCACCACGACGCTGCCGCTCGCCTGACAGCCGCTCCACGGGTTCGCTCCGCCGGGTCGCGCCGATCGGGGTGCGCCGTTGCGGTTCGGCTCGTTGTCCGTCCGCGGGTTCGCCCGGCTTCTCACGCAGTTCCCCGCGCCCCCTTCGCCTTCGGGGGTGCGGGGTTCTGTTGTGCGGGCGTTCGGGGTCACTCGTCCGTGTGCGGGTTCGCCGGGCTCCTCGCGCGGTTCCCCACGCCCCTCTCGGGGCGCGCGGTTCGGGGCTGCCGTGTTTGGGGGCGGGGTGGGGGGCAAGGCGTGGGGGGCACCCTGAAAACGAGGAGGGCCCCATGTCTCCGGTAGCCGTCATCGGTATCGTCTTCGCCTGCGTGGTGGTCGCCGCGCTGGTCACCGCGGTCGCGTTGCGCGCCACGGCCCGACGCGGGGGACGTGCCCTGCGCGGCCGCTTCGGACCCGAGTACGACCGGGTACTGGAGCGGCACGCGGGCGACGAGGCCTCGGCCCGGGCCGAACTGACCGACCGGATCGAACGCCACGCGGAACTCGGCGTCCGCCCGCTCGACCCGGAATCCCGCGGCCGCCACGAGCAGAGGTGGAACGGCGTCCAGGAACGCTTCGTCGACGACCCGGCCCGCGCGGTCACCGAGGCGGACGCGCTCGTCGGCCGGGTGCTCACCGAACGCGGGTACCCCGAGGCCGACCCCGGTGAGCGCGCCGACACCCTCTCGGTCGACCACCCGCACCACGTCCACCACTTCCGCGCGGTGCACGACCTGGCCGCCCGCACCGCCAACGGCACCGCGAACCCCGGCACCGAGGAGGCCCGCGAGGCACTGCTGCGGGCCCGGGAACTGTTCGAGGAGATCGTCGCCCCCGACGAGCCCACCCGGGGCCGGGCCGCCCGTGCCGCCCGCCGCACCGCCGCCCGTCAGGACGCCGCCCGCGGCGACGCCGCCGGCCCCGAGCCGCAGGAGGGCGCCGCCGCACAGCGGACCGCGGACACCGGCACCGAGCAGGCCGTCGCCGACGAGGCCGGGGTGCCCGCCGCCCTGCCCTCGCACCGCCGCGCCCGGCACCCCGCACCGCCGCGTCACCGGCACGCCTGACGCATCCCCACCACCGAGAAGGGAGCAGCCATGCCGTACGACCCCCAGGACACCGGCCGCAGCACCGGCACCGAGCGCGCGGAACGCCGCAACACCCCTGAGATGACCGGCAGCTGGACCACGGCCCTCACTCCGCCGCCGCCCCCGGCCGGTGCCGCGCCCGACGTCCCCCCGGCGCCTGACCTCCCCCCGCAGGCCGATCCCGGGCAGCGGGACGAGGCGGACGAGGCAGAACCGGGGACCGCCGCACCGGATCCCCGCCACCACGCGGCGGTCGACCGCGCGGGCTCCGTCCACCACGCCGCCGACCCCGACGAGCACGCGGCCGGCCTCGCCCGGCAGGCCGCGGACCCGGCGCCCCGGTGGGCGGAGCGCGAGCCGGAGGCGGCCCCGCCGGCCACCGGCGCACAGGAGTCCGCCGGCCCGTCCGCCCCCGCGCAGGAGGCGGCCCCCCGCACCGCGCCGGCCGTGCCCCCGCAGGCGCTGAACGTCCCGCAGCACCGGCCGGCCCCCGCCCCCGGCCCCGACCCGGTGCCCTGCTCCGGCCCCCCGGACACCTCCGCCGACGCTTCGGCCGGCCGGATCCGCGCACCCCGGTGGCAACCTCGGACTGCTGGACCGCGACAGCGCGCGGGACCTGGAGGAACGCGCCCGCCGCGCGGCGCTGGGGTTCGTCGACGGCCCCGGCGACGCCGCCCGGGAGATGGACGCGGTACTGGCCGAGGCCGGTGAGCTGTTCCAGCGCGGACTGGCCGACCGCCGCGCCGCGTTGCGCCGCGTCTGGGAGGGCGCCGCCGACGACGGCAGCGCCACCGAGGAGTTGCGGCGCGCGGTCCGCGACTACCGGCACCTCGTGCGGGCGCTCATCGACGCCTGACGCACCCTCATCGCGGCGCGGGCCGGTCCGGGGAAACGTCTCCCCCCGGACCGGCCCGCGTCGATATCACGCCGAACTCACCACGCTTTCGGATGATTTACCGTTCCAGGGCTCCCCGCAGCGGCCCCTCCCGGGTCATGTTGGTCTGCTCGCGACCGGTCCCGGCCGGTCGCCCGTACCGGGAGGTAACCCTTGGAGACACCCCCTCGCAGGGACACCGCGGCGCCAGATCGGTGAACGGTCCGGGCGGAGCGCCGCGGCGCCAATCGGTGAACGGTCCGGGCGGAGCGCCGCGGCGCCGGACGGTGAACGGTCCGGGCGGAGCGAGCAGCCGCCGCCCGAGGCCCCCGACGCGCTCGACCAGATGACGTACGGCTCGGCGGGCGACAGCCGTGCGGCGGCCGGTCGTGCCCTCACCACCCGGGCGATGGCCCGCCGGCTGCCCCAACTGCTCGGCCGTTCCCTGCGGCTGGCCTGGCGGGCCGACCGCCGGTCGGTCACCGGACTCCTGGTGTGCCAGAGCGTCTCCGGCGTCTCCCAGGCGTTCGGGCTACTGGCCACCACCGGCACCATCACCGCGCTGATCTCCTCCGGCCAGATCACCCACCGGCTGTGGGCGGCCTGGCCATCGGTCGTCGTGCTGGCGGCCGCCGCCGCGCTGCGGGCCCTGCTGGGCATCGCCGTCACCTGGCTCGCCGGCCGCCTCGCGCCGCTGATGTCGCTGGAGGCCGAGCTGATGCTGCTCGACGCGGCGGTCGCCGCCGAGCTGTCGGCCTACGACTCACCCGGCTTCAAGGACCGCCAGGAGGCCGCCGAACGCGGCGCGCAGAACCTCCAGGAACTCATCCGCGAGGGCCAGGACATCCTCGCCTCCCTCGCCTCCCTCGCGGCCGGCGCCGCCGTGCTGGCCGCCCTGCACCCGGTGCTCCTGCCGCTGCTGCTGCTCGCCGGCCTCCCGCAGGGCGTCGCGCAGGTCAAGGGCGCCCGCGAGTCCTACCTCGCCGCCCTCGCCACCCTCGGCCACCGCCGCATGCTCGGCGTACTGCGCTGGCACCTGACGGAGCCGCGCAACGCCGACCAGGTGCGCGCCGGCACCATGGCGCCGTTCCTGCTCGGCATGTACCGCGCGGTCGGCGAGACCTCCAACGAGGCCGACGTGCTGGCCGGCACCCGCGCCGCCCGGCTGTCGGTGGCCGGCGCCGCCTGCGGCGGGCTCGCCTCCGGGCTGGTGTGGGGCGCGCTGGTCCTCCTGCTGGCCACCGGCCGCCTGTCGGTCGCCTCCGCCGGCACCGGCATCCTCGCGCTGCGCACCGCCAACGCCTCCGTGCAGGCCCTGGTCCTCGGCGGCGCCCGGATGTTCCGCACCGGCCTGTACGTCGAGGACTGGTCCCGGTTCCTCACCGAGGCGGGCGGCTTCCGCATGCGGCGCGGCCGTGCCCTGCCGCGGGAGCCCGCAGAGGTGCGCGCCGAGGGCCTGACCTACCGTTACGAGGGCGCCGCCCGCGACGCCCTGCACGACGTGTCGCTGTCGGTGCGGCGCGGCGAGGTGCTGGCACTCGTCGGGGAGAACGGCTCCGGCAAGACCACGCTGTCGAAACTCCTCACCGGCCTGTACCTGCCGACCGGCGGCCGCATCACCTGGGACGGCACCGACCTGCGGGACGTCGACCCCGACGCGCTGTGGCACCGGGTGGCCATGGTCCCGCAGGACTACGCCTGCTGGCCGCTGAGCGCCCGGCAGAACATCACCCTCGGCCAGCCCGCCCCCGGCGGAGACGCGGCGGTGCTCGCCGCCTGCTCGGCCAGCGGCGCCGACGAGGTCGTCGACTCGCTGCGCTCCGGGCTGGACACCCTGCTGGCCCGCGAATGGCTCGGCGGCGAGGAGCTGTCCGGCGGCCAGTGGCAGCGGGTCGCCCTGGCCCGCGCCTTCCACCGCCCCGCCGGACTGCTGGTGATGGACGAGCCCACCGCCGCCCTCGACGCCCGCGCCGAGCACCGGGTCTTCGCCGGCCTGCGCGCCCTCGCCGCCGACCGCGCGGTCGTCCTGGTCACCCACCGGCTCGCCAACGTCGCCGCCGCCGACCGCATCGTGGTGCTGGAACGCGGCAAGGTCGTCCAGGACGGAACGTTCAGCGAACTCGTCGGGGCGAGGGGCCTGTTCAGGGAATTGTGGGAGTTGCAGAACGACCGGGGCGTCCCCGCCCCCAGAACCGGGAGCACCGCATGAACGACAACCCGCCCGGCTGGCTGCCGCGCGAGCAGTACCTGGAGACCCTGCCGAAGGCCACCGCCTACGCCTGCCTTTACTTCACCGACGAGGCGGGCCGGCCGCTCCAGCTGCGCGCGTCGTACACCCGCACCGAGACCTGGCAGAATCCCGGCGGCAATATGGACCCCGGCGAAACCCCCTGGCAGACCGCGGTGCGCGAGACGTTCGAGGAGACCGGTATGCGCGTCACCGGTGAGCCCACCCCGCTGCTGGTCACCCACTACCGCACCGCGCGCACCGACTCCCGCTACGCCACCGTCGGCTTCGTCTTCGACGGCGGCACCCTGCGCGCCGAGCAGCTGGAGACCCTGGTGCTCGACCCCGCAGAACACACCGCCTGGGCCGTCCACGACCTCAGCGGCTGGAGCGCGCTGATGACCGAGGCCGCCCACGCCCGGCTGCTGGCCTGCCACACCGCCCGCACCACGGGCCTCGGCCAGTACCTGGAGATCCGTGAGCCCTGACCGGCCCGGCAGACGGCTGTGCCCGGCCGGTACGGTGCGCCCGGCCGGGCAGGTCGACCGGGCGCGGTGCCCCGAGGGGGTGCCGCGCCCGGGACGTATCAGCTCGCCGCCACCATCCGCGGCAGCTCCGGCACCGCGCCCCGGCCGCGGCGCTCCAGCCCCAGCACGTAGTCACGCACCACCCGGTACATCCGGTACTCGTACCGCGAGCCCCGGTGCACCCGCAGCAGCGACGCGTCCGCCAGCTCCGCCAGCGACGCCACCACCTCGGCCTCACCGCGCCCGGCGATCCGGGCCCGGATGACGTCCTCCGCGGTGAACGTCTCGAACGAACCCGCCAGCTGGTGCAGCAGCGCCCGGTCCGGCGCCGCCAGCAACTCGTAGCTCCAGCGCACCGACTCGTTCAGCGAACGGTGCCGGGAGACGGTCGTCAGGTGGATCTGGTCGACCATGTGCAGGGTGGAACCGCTGCGCAGCAGGGCCTCCAGCGACACCGAGCGGATGCAGTACGCGGCGGTCTCGATCGCCCGGGGGAACCCCTCCAGCCGCCGGCACAGCTCGACGACCAGCGGCATCCGCCCGGCCAGGCTCACCGTCGGCACCGCCGAGCGCACCCGGCGCAGGAACAGCTCCACCGCGGCCGGCGGAGTGTCGGCGTCGTTCCAGCCGTCCACGTCCAGCGGCGCGACCTCCCACACGTCCGCCGAGGTGATCGCCAGCGGGCGGCGCGAGGTGATCAGCACCCGGATGCCGGGGTGACCCGCCTGGAGCTCCAGAACCAGCCGGGAGACGCAGCGGACCACATGTTCCGCGTTGTCGATGACCAGCAGCAGTTCGGCCTCGCCGTCGCCGCGACGGGGCGGCAGCACCGAGCGGACGGCCTGCCGCACCTGCTCACGGGCGGCGGCCGGGTCGACGGTCTCCGGCACACAGCTGCCGAGGCCCACGACCGCCACGCCGTCCTGGAACAGCGTCTGGAGCCGGGCCGCGGCGGCCAGCGCCAGCCGGGTCTTGCCGACGCCGCCGGGGCCGGTCAGCACCAGCAGCCGGCCGCGCTGCAGCACGCCGAGCACATGTCGCAGGTCCTCACGTCGGCCCACCATCGGCTCGCCGATCGGCCGGGTGCCCCGCCAGCGCGCCGGGTTGACGCCGTGCTCCGGGAACCAGCCGCCCTCGCGCTGCCGGGGCAGTCCCGGCTCGCCGGCGCGGCGGTGCTCCACCGGCCCGTCACCGGCCAGCCCGGCGAGCGTGTCGCCGAACGCGGCGAGCAGCAGTTCGACCGAGGCCCGGCGTGGATTGATGTTGGACCCGGTCTCGATGTTGCGGATCGTGCGCACGCTCACACCGGAACGCTCGGCCAGTTCCTCCTGCGTCCACCCGCAGGCTCGGCGGCGGCTGACCAGGAAATGCCGCAGCGCTCTGATGTCGATGGTGCCGACCAGCGGCTGTGCCGTTGCCTCGATCATGGTGGGGCTCCCCGTTGTTCGCGGATGGACGCGATGGCGTAGCGGATTGTGCTGCAGGTCGGTCGAGGGGCGGCGGATCAGTGCTCCGGTACGCCGGTGCGTCCGGGGGCGGGGGATCCGCCGTGCGGCCACCGCGGGGGAGCGGCGGCCCCGGCCGGTCCGGGTGCCGAGCCGGCGGTGTCCATCACGTTCCGGCCGGCCACCGGCCGCGGAACGGTGCCGTGGCCGCCGGGGCCACCGCAGCGGGCCGGGGCCGCGGTTCGAGCGTCGTGCCGCGCATCGGACGGATCCTCTCGGTCGAACGGCCGGATCGCGCGCCTTCCTTCACCCCTGTGAATACCGGACATTGCGCACCAACCGACCCCTGCTCACGGAAGTCTGCGGGAAGCGTGGGTGGGCGCGGAAGGGGAATCTCGTGGCATCAAATGCGGACTGGCACATGCCTGCCACGTTTAACCAGCGAATTTGAGGAAAATCTGAGCCGTGAGGCGTGAGGGGTGCAACAATTGGCCTTCGGCGTCCCGCATGCGGAATCCTCCGTGGCATTTGGCGGATTCCTGACCAGCCGATTGCTTGTTCTTTAAGCGATGGCACTTGGTGGCCAATGGACTTTTCCTGCCGCAGGGGCGCCTTCCGGTTCTGCGCCCGTCCTGTGCAGAATGTGCGCGCGGGGACGGGTGGGACGATGGACGCGATCACCCACTCGCGGCGTGTTCTGTAGTCGATGTTTTGAGGGAGCGCGACGATATGCGTACCGCCACTCGGGTGCTGGGAGTCGCAGCCGGCGCCGTGCTGCTGTCCGCGATGTGCTTCGAGGGCGCGGCCCAGGCCGCCCCGCACGCGGCCGCCCCCCTCGCCCAGGACTTCTCGCCGGGCAACCTCAGCTGGGACGCCACCCCGGCCAACCTCAGCTGGGACGCCACTCCCGCCAACCTGAGCTGGGACGGCCCCCCCACCGGCTCCGTGGACCAGGTGGTCCGGGCGAACCTGAGCTGGGACGCCACTCCCGCCAATCTCAGCTGGGACGGCCCCCCCACCGGCTCCGTGGACCAGGTGGTCCGGGCGAACCTGAGCTGGGACGCCACTCCCGCCAACCTGAGCTGGGACGGCCCCCCCACCGGCTCCGTGGACCAGGTGGTCCGGGCGAACCTGAGCTGGGACGCCACTCCCGCCAATCTCAGCTGGGACGGCGCCCCGGCCCTCGCCCAGGTCTGAACGTCACCTCACAACCAGCCCCGCTGACCGGCGCGCAACCCTGCCTCGAAGCGACTGCGCGCGTTCAGGCGTTCGCTGAGATCGGCCGTCATGCGGCGCACCGTCCGCAGCGACAGCCCCAGCGACTTGCCGGCCGCGGCGTCGGTCATCCCCTGCGCCAGCAGCTTCAGCAGCTCCTGCTCGCGCGGCGTCAGCCCGTTCTCCTGCCGCTTCATCGGCGGCGCCCCCAGCGGCACGGCCTGCGCCCAGACCCGTTCGAACAGGTCGATCAGCGCCGCCACCACGCCCGGCGACTGCAACTGGATCGCCCCCTTGCGGGTGTTGAGCGCGTCCACCGGCAGCAGCGCGACCTTGCGGTCCACCAGCACCATCCGCACCGGCAGCACCGGCACCGTGCGCACCTGCCCGCCCAGCTCCGTCAGCCAGTGCGCGTACTCGCTGGTCCGCGGGTCGTTGCGCACACTGTCGAGGTAGACCGTCCGCATGTTCACCCCACGGCTGATCACGTCCCGGTCCAGCGGTTTGCTGGCCTCCAGCGCCGCCGAGGAGTGCGCGCCGCCCGGATTGAACGTCATGCACTCGCTCGTCGACGACGCGGCCAGCTCACTGATGCGGCTCTGCACCGCGTCCACGCCGATGAGCCGCTCGCCGTCCGAACTGTTCCGCGCCGGGTACAGGTCGTTGAACTCGACCAGCAGCTTGCCGATCGTCGAGCGGTTCTCCTCGTACACCCGCTGCCGGCTGTGCAGCTCCGCGAGCTGGTCGGACAGCAGAGCCTGCAGTCCGACCCGCGGATCCACCGGCGTCAGGTGCGGGATCCCCGCCTCGTCGGGGGCACGCTGCACCAGCCCCAGGTCGACGAGCCGTTCCACCGCGCGGCACACCGGTTCGGGCGGGGTGCCCGAACGCTCCAGCACATCGGCCATCGACAGGCCGTGGTGCACGAGCAGCAGGCGGTACACCGCCTCTTCCTCGGGGCTGAGCCCCAGACCACCAAGCAATCCAACCCCCGTTGTACATGCTCGTCACGGTGACTCGAACAAATCACCCGGGTGGTTGTGACGATAGCGTGGTGATGCTGGAGCCGACCAGGTCCCCCGGGCCCCGCGGCCCCCGGGGCGGTGCGGGATGGGCGATCGGTTCCGCTTGATGCCGATCGGTCCCGGACACCGCCCGGCCCCCGCGGTCAGCCGGTGAACCCCACGTGCTCCCCGGAGTCGTCCGCGGCCGGGTCCCCCACGAGCGCGTCGACGGACGCCAGCAGCGCGCCCGGACCGGTCTGCGGGAAGGCGTGGCCGCCGGGCAGCACGGTGGCGGAGAAGTCCGCGCCGGCGCAGGCCCGCCAGTCGTTGAGGGCGTCGCACGGCGCGACCCGGTCCGCGATGCCGCCGAAGGCGTGCAGGGGCAGGCCCAGCGGCTCGGGGACCTGCGGCAGGTAGTCCTCCGCGAGGGCCAGCGCCGTCCGGATCGCCGCCGCGCGCCCGGCCAGCAGGTCACGCCGGCGCAGCAGGTCCAGCGGCACGCCGCCGTGTTCCAGCAGCCAGTCCAGCAGCGCCGCGTCGTCCAGGCCGGACAGCCGCGGCGCGGGCGGCACGTGCGGCGCGCGCGAACCGGAGACCAGCAGCGCCAGCGGCAGCGGCCCGCCGAACGCGGTCAGCTGCCGGGTGATCTCGTACGCCAGCAGCGCGCCGGTACCGTGGCCGAACAGCACGAACGGCCCGCCGCCGTCCGGTGGGACCTGCTGCAGCAGCCGCCGCGCCCATTCCCCGAACGTCGCGGGGCGCCCGCCGTCCGCGTCCGTCACCGGCGCCAGCTCATACCCCTGCGGCAGGTGGGGGAGCCAGCGTTCGAACGTCACCGCGTCGCCGCCGGCCTGCGGCAGGCACACCAGCCGTAGCCGTCCGGGCCCGACCGGGGGCCCGGGGGCGGCGGCCGGCGGGCGGGACGGGGTCCGCGTGGCGTCCATGGCGGCGAGTCTGCCAGCCGCGCCGGGCTCCTCGCCAGGGCGGCCCGGCGGCAACTCCTCGCCGCGAACGCGCTGTTCAGACGGCCCGGGGAAGTTGCCGGTGCTTGCCGGGGGCGTTGCCTTGAGGGGGTGGCCCGGCGCGGGACAGGATGACGGTGCGATCACGCCGGACGCCGGCGGCGCCCCGACCGCGCGCACCCCCGACGGTCGAACGCCGACCGCGCCCCGCCCGCCACGGCTGCCCCGTCTTCCCCCGCCGGCGCAGCCCCCCACCGCCCCCGGGCAGCCGCCATCCCCCGTTGCCGGCCGCCCGGGGGCGCCCCGTTTTTGTGCGGGGCCCTGCGGGGCGCGGTCGTGCGGGGGCGGTCGTGCGGGGAGGCGGGGCGGCAGGGGCTGTCTCCCTCAACGCCCCTGTGAAAGCCAGGAGTTCGCCCCTGAGGGCCGTTGAGTGCGATGCCTGCGCCCGGGGGCCCGTCGGCGCCTCGGGTGGCGTCTGGGGCCGCCTGAGGCCGCCTGAGGGGGGTCGCGTGGTCCCGGCGCGGGTCAGCCGGTGATGTCGAGCGATGCCCGGCGGCTGTCGGCGAAGACCCGGGCGAGGCGGGCGCCGTCGGTGTTCGCGGGGGAGAAGAGACCCTCAGCGTCCACCCGGACGACGATCACGTCATGGCCGTCGACGACCTCGGAGATCCCGCCGTGCTCCACGGTGTCCCACCACGCGTCCAGATTCCGCCCGAACCACCCGGGCAGCCCGCACGGCCCGGCGACCGCGTCCCAGAAATCCCCCAGCGTCACGATCCCTCGCCCCCGCAGATCAACGACCAACCGCCGCTCGCTCATACGGCGACGCTACAACGGAAGGGGGTTCCGGGTTCCCCGGTACGTCGGCCCCGGTGGTGAATCCCGGGGGAGTGTGCCGACCCGGGCAAGGCGTCGAAGAACGCCGATGAGCGCAAGGACACGGCAGCTGTAGTTCGTGACTCGTGGGGTTCCTGATCATGTTGTGGCTGCCGCGGTGATCTCGTTCCAGCGACGGTGGCAGGCGGTCGCCTGGTGCTGGTGATGGCGGCGCCATCTCGACCAGTGCAGGGCGTGCGTGGGATCGGTGTCCTGGCGAGGTCGAGGCAGCGCGAAGGCACGGAGCAGGGTGAGGAGTTCGCGGGGGCTGACGGGCACCATGGCCATCTCGCCGTTGGGGTCGGCGGGGTTGGACCGCCGCTCGTGGAGGGCTCCGACGGCGAGGAGCGTGTAGGCGATCATCTCCATCAGGCTCCAACGGTGCCAAGAGGTCCGGCAGGTGACCTGGCCGGGCGCAGGCGTTGGTGACGAGTTCCGAGACGACCAGGACCACCGTGTCGGCCACCTGGGCTGCGATCGCCGGCCTTCATTCCTTCGGGGGCGATTACCGCACTGCCGGACACGCGAAAATCTCTGTCGGCTGGAGTAGACATCGGGTGCTGGTCTGGTTATGGTTTCTCTCGTAGCCGAGATCGAGCAAGCCCGGCAGAGACGAACTGGCGGGAAGCGGTACACGAAGTTGCAGTGCGCAAGGCGGTTCGGTGGCGGAGTGTCGAAGCCAGGGTTGGTGCGGGACGGCGACGGGACTGGCGACCGGACCGGGTGGCCCGCGGTGATCAGGGGCCGCCGTGAGCAGGACCGCGGTTGACGCGGTGGAACTGCCGGTAAGTGCAGTTGGCAGTACTCAGCAGTGGAGTCAGTGAGTAGTACCTCGGTGAAGGCGTCGGCTGCGGGCGCGCGCACCGGGAGGTTCGGCAGTGGGGTTCCAAGCCAGAGCAGACGCAGGACGGGCGACGGGGCTGGCTGCCGAAGGGTGACGCTCACTCAGGTCACAGCGGTCGCATCACCGGCAGTACGCAATAGAGCGGTGTCAGAGGATGAAGCCCCTTTGGCACCTGCTGATCAAGAGGGAAGAACGGAGGAGGCGAGCGCCATCAGGATCGCCCGGGCGGACGTTGTGAGCCCGGGTACCGCAGGACATCGATAGTGAGGTGGTCTCCGGTCGAGCAACCGCGATCCCCGTACCCCCTGCCGGCCCCCTCGGCGGCGGTGCGGACACAGTAGGCCGGCGCAGTACCAAAGCCGGCAGATGGTGTAGCAGTTCCTTCGGGGCCCTGGTGCCACACGGCACCAGGGCCCCTCCACACGTCCAGGAGCTGGCCACCCGGGTCTCGCACCGCAACACCGGCCACCACTCCGGCGACCCGGTGTGCGATCGGACGCTCGCCCGGATCGCCACCGACGAGAACCTGCACATGGTCTTCTACCGCAACCTCCTGGGCGCCGCGCTGCAGATGGTCCCTGACCAGGCGATGCGGGCCGTCGCCGACGCGCTGTCCGGCTTCCGCATGCCGGGCCACGGGATCCCCGGGTTCGAACGCGCGGCGGCCCGGATGGCCATCGGCGGCATCTACAACCTGCGGATCCACCACGACGACGTGCTCCAGCCCGTGCTGCGCCACCTGAAGGTGCTGGAACCGTCCGGTCTGGGCGCCGAGGGACTCAGGGCGCAGGACGAGATCGGCATGTTCATGGGTGAACTGAACGATCAGGCGACGCGGTTCGACGAGCGCCGCGAGGCCCTCCTGGCCCGCCGCCGGAAGTAGAGGACCGCCGTGGCCGCGCCCTACGATGCTCGGCAACCGGGCCAGCGCGAGGGTGCGATTGCCCTTCCGGCCTGTCCACCGGCCAGATGTGCGCCTGCGATCGCATTCCTTCAGAGTCATCGAGACGGATGCGCTTCATCTCTGCGCCGGTGCGAATATCTGGCGCCGCGACAGGAGAAACAGCATGCCTGTCGGGCAAGTCATTCGCAGTGCGCCACGAAATTCGCGTCGCTCCCGGCATAGCGACCCGCCTTGTGCTACTCTGATGATCAGTTGCAGTAGTGGTTCCCAAAGCTTCAAATGTCCTCGCGGAGTTTTCGTTCCGGTGGTAGCATTTTGTTTTCCGGCGTGTTTTCCGGGCGGGGTAATCATCACGGCGACGCTGGGCTCGCACAGTGCGGGCACAGGGCACCGCCCCGAAGGAGATATGACATGGCTACTGGCACCGTGAAGTGGTTCAACGCGGAAAAGGGTTTCGGCTTCATCGAGCAGGATGGTGGCGGCGCTGACGTGTTCGCCCACTACTCGAACATCGCCGCCCAGGGCTTCCGTGAGCTTCAGGAAGGCCAGAAGGTGAACTTCGACGTCACCCAGGGCCAGAAGGGCCCGCAGGCGGAGAACATCGTTCCCGCCTGACGCTGACGCGTGCAACGTAGCTGGGGCCCGCACCTTGAGGGGTGCGGGCCCCAGCTTTTTTGCTTCACGGATTGCCCTGTGTACGGCAACGGCTTCACGGGACAGTGGGAGAATTCCGGTTCGGGTGGCGTATCGCCCCGGCGAATCGCCCAGGACAAAGGCAGTCTTAGTCTTTCGTTCCGGTATTCAATCTCTTTCGGCAGCTCCCGCCTCTGCCGTCGCAATGGGAAGTTTCATTCTTCCCCTTTTTGTTTTCTTTTCTTCGGTTCGTACTTGCGATTCTCCATGCGGCTCACCGCTGCGGGAATTCCTCGATACGTGCCGCATCGAGGAAGGTCTCCGCATGAACCGCACCACTCGCACGAACGACCGCTACTCCCGCACCGGCGGCTCCACCGGCTCCTCACGGGGCGGCGGCTTCCGTTCGCAGTCCTCGCGCCCCTCGGGAGCGGGCCGCTCCGGTGGCTACGGGCGCCGCCCGGCGCCGCAGGGGGAGTTCGCGCTGCCGGTGACCACCACACCGGCGCTTCCCGCGGTCGCGGCGTTCGCCGATCTCGACATGCCCGCGCCGCTGCTGGCAGCCCTCGGCGCCGAGGGCATGGCCGTTCCGTTCCCGATCCAGGCGGCGACCCTGCCGAACACGCTGGCCGGCCGGGACGTGCTGGGCCGGGGCCGTACCGGTTCCGGCAAGACCTTGGCCTTCGGCCTGGCGCTGCTGGCCCGCACCGCAGGTCGGCGTGCCGAGTCCCGGCAGCCGCTGGCCCTGGTCCTGGTGCCCACGCGGGAGCTGGCCCAGCAGGTCACCGACGCGCTCACCCCGTACGCCCGGCCGCTGAGGCTGCGGATGGCCACCGTGGTCGGCGGCATGTCGATCGGCCGGCAGGCCGGCGCCCTGCACAGCGGCGCGGAGGTCGTCGTCGCGACCCCGGGACGGCTGAAGGACCTGATCCAGCGCGGGGACTGCCGCCTGGACCAGGTCGAGATCACCGTGCTGGACGAGGCCGATCAGATGGCCGACATGGGGTTCATGCCGCAGGTCACCGAACTCCTCGACCAGGTGCGTCCCGGCGGACAGCGCATGCTGTTCTCCGCCACCCTGGACCGCAACGTCGACCTGTTGGTGCGCCGCTACCTGAGCGACCCGGTGGTCCACTCCGTCGACCCCTCGGCCGGTGCGGTCACCACGATGGAACACCACGTGCTGCACGTCCATGCCGCCGACAAGCACACCGCCACCATCGAGATCGGCGCACGCGAGGGCAGTGTGATCATGTTCCTGGACACCAAGCACGCGGTCGACCGGCTGACCAAGGACCTGCTGTCGAGCGGGGTACGGGCGGCGGCGCTGCACGGCGGCAAGTCGCAGCCGCAGCGCACCCGCACGCTGGAGCAGTTCAAGACCGGGCACGTCACCGTGCTGGTGGCCACGAACGTCGCCGCCCGCGGCATCCATGTCGACAACCTCGACCTGGTCGTCAACGTCGACCCGCCGACCGACCACAAGGACTACCTGCACCGCGGCGGCCGTACCGCCCGGGCCGGCGAGTCCGGCAGCGTCGTCACCCTGGTGATGCCCAACCAGCGCCGCGAGATGACCCGGCTCATGGCCGACGCCGGCATCAGCCCGTTCACCACGCAGGTGCGCTCGGGCGAGGCTGAGCTGAGCCGCATCACCGGCGCCCAGACCCCGTCGGGCATCCCCGTCACCATCACCGCGCCGATCACCGAACGGCCCAAGCGCCGCCCGTCCGCGTCACGCGGGCGACGCAGCGGCGCCGCCCAGGCCCGACGCGCCGCCGCCACGCCGCGCACAGCGCCCCGTGTCTCCGGTCGGCAGGCTTTCGGCACAGCCGCCTGAGGGGCCACCGCCCACCAGACCCGCCCACCGGCGCGGTCCAAAGACTCCACGTCTACCTGTGAGGCATCATGCGCTGTGTCATCGCCCGTTTCTCCTTCAACCTCGTCAAGAGCGAGGTGCTGGAATCGATGAAGGGCATCAAACCGGAAGCCGTGACCGGTGAGTCCGTGATCATCGGCCGGCGCACCTACCCGGTCAAGCAGGTCGGTGAAGTGCTCACCCGGCAGGATCGCCGTGACTTCTCCGCCGGCGAGGTCACCCGGGCGATGAGCCGCCTGGGCTTCACCTGCCGCCCCGTCCCCGGGCTCGCCCCGGCCCCCGTCCTCACCAGGCTCCAGACGGCGGCAGCCCTGCTGGGAGCGCCGTCACCCGCGTAACCGGCTCGCGCGACATGCGCAGGCACCCCTGGGCGGCGCTCCGACCTCGCCCTGGAACCCGAGTACACCACCCGGGAAGAAGTCGGCGCGGGCGCCGTGGCGCCGCCTCGGCTACGTGGACGGGCAGAGCGATCTGGAGCGAAAGCGGTCCCGGTGCAACGGCACCGGGACCGTCCCTTTCGGGTCGCCGCGCGTGAGTACGGATGACGGGCCTTGACCCAAGGCCCCTACGTCACTTCACCCGTCGGTGAGTGTGGTGAAGCGGATGGGTTCGTTCAGAACTGCTTCGGCTCCTGATGCGTCGAGGAGGCGGGCGGCGAGTGTGGCTTGGGCCAGCCGGGGAGGGAGCGCTTCGCCGAACTTGAGGCCGCGCACCGCGTGGCTGTCGACCTCAGGGAGGGAGAGGTGAGCCCGGGCGTCGTGGAGGGCGGCCTGCCACTGGGCAGGGGTGAGATCCTCGCGAAGCCGGATCCAGTGGCCGTTCATCCGACGGTGTGGAACGACGACCGAGGGCAGCGTGGCCGACAGCGTGGCGTTCGCCCGGTGCCCCGCCCACGTCCACCAGCGGACATCCCCGCCCTCGCGCCGGACGATCAGCGTTCCGCCGGGGTGGACCGCGTTCAGGAGCGTTTCGCGCGCTTCGTTGAGCCGCAGGGCTGCCCGCTTGGTGAGACGTACTGGAGGGTCTTCGCCGAGCAGGACGTCCCTGGCAGCGCGGGTGAGGGTGAACGAGCCGACCCGTTCGGCTCCGAATCCGTTCCACCGGGCGCGCCCGCCCTCGTCGGCCGGTTCGACGAAGCAGCGCTTGCGGTGCCAGTCGATGTAGGTGACCTGCCAGTTGCGGCCGGCGAGCAGGAGTCTGCGGGGGCCTTCGACCTCCTCGGTGAGCAGGTCGGGGTCGGTGCGGCCGATTTCCGTACGGCCGTTGAACACGGTGAACTCAGGGGGTGCGGTGAAGACCGCCGTGAGATTCATGAAGTGCCGGTGGCCGTAGCGGCGTTCGGCCTCGGGGCCGATGAAGAGCAGGCCCCCGTCACGGTCCAGGTAGCCCTGCTCCACGAGGTGGCTGACGACAGGTCCGGCTCCGGCGCGGAACGGGCCCAGGCCGTTCCACCATTGCGGCCAGAGGTTCTCGCCGACCCGGTGCTCCTGAAGGCACAGGGCGAGGAGCTGCTGGGCGATCAGATGGCGTGGTTCGGGAGGTGCGACGACGGGCTCGACCCAGCCGCGGGACCATTGCAGCAGCAGGGCTGCCGCACAGAGCAGCCCGTCCTCGCTCAGTGCGAGGAAGAGGGCGTTGCGGAGGGTGCCCGGGCGGCGGCCGGTTCGTCCGAGGCGCTGCAGGAACGAGGCGACCGTTGCCGGGGCGTCGAGTTGGATGACACGGTCCAGGTCTCCGACGTCGATGCCGAGTTCGAGGGTGCTGGTGGAGACGATGACGCAGTCACGAGCTTCTGAGAAGGCCGTTTCTGCGCGGCGCCGTTCATCGACGGAGAGGGAGGCGTGGGAGAGGAAGGTCGTGACGCCCCTGAGGCGGAGCTGTTCGCCGAGTTCCTCGACGGTGCGGCGGCTCTCGCAGAAGACGAGTCGCTTCTCGCCGCGGTGCAGCGCTGCGATGACGGTGGCGGCGTTGGGAATGGATCCCACGTAGTCGAGTTCGATCCCACCCGGAGGCGGGGCGGGAGATGAGCCGTCCTCGGCACGGTGAGGCGCCTGGCTCGGCCCTTCCGTCGAGTCGGGAGCGATGACCTGGGCGGGGCGGGATCCGTGACCGGATCCCTGGAGCCAGCCCAGCAGGTCGTCGGGGTTTCCGACAGTGGCCGACAGACCGATCCGCTGGAGAGGGCGACCGGCGACACGTGAGAGCCGTTCCAGCACGGCCAGCAGGTGCCAGCCCCGGTCGTCCCCGGCGAAGGCGTGGACCTCGTCGATGACGACGCTGTGCAGGCCGCTGAAGAAAGCGCGATGGTCGACCTTGATGCTCACCAGCATGGATTCCAGGGATTCCGGGGTGGTGAGCAGGATGTCGGGCCGCTGGGCCAGGATGCGGCGTCGTTTGGTGCCGGCGATGTCCCCGTGCCAGAGCTCGACGGTTCGCCCCAGCCAGCCGGCGTAGATCTGCAGACGCGGGTGGAGGTTGTTCAGGAGCGCCTTGATCGGGCACACGTACAGCACGCTGGTGCCCTTCCAGCCCCGCTGGTTCATGCGTGTCAGCAGAGGGAAGGCGGCCGCCTCGGTCTTCCCGCCGGCGGTAGGGGCGAGGAGGACCGCGTCCTGACCGCTCAGGAGGGGCTTGACGGCATGTTCCTGCAGGGGACGCAGTGAGCGCCAGCCGAGGGAGTTCACGACGTGGTGCCCCAGGACCGGATCGAGGAGATCGAAGGCATCTGCCGTAGAGGTCACGGCAGTTCCAGTTCGATGTCCCCTGGACCGGCGGCCGCATTGCGTTCGGTCTCGCTGAGTTCGGCGGTGTTCAGGGTGAGGGAATAGTGCCTACGGGGATCGAACTCCTCGAACTCGTGGACGCGGTCCAGCACATCGGCGACGAGCTTGCGCAAGTAGAGGCGGGGCGCGACGCCGACCTTTCCGCCGAGCGAACCGGTGAGCGCTCGGGCCAGTTCGTCCAGGTAGGCGTCATCGACACGAGCGGTGAGCGTGTCGGGGCGCTGAGCACCGCCCGCGTACAGGTCGCGCACCTTGCGGCCGAGCTCACCCAGAGAGGCCAGATCGAAGCCGGGCAGGCGCAGTTGTACGGCGCGGGGGGAGTCGAAGCGTGGGTCGGTGGTGAAGTCGGTGGCCAGGCGCTGGGCGAGCGGGGCGAGGCGTTGCACCCCCTGCTGCCCGTCGTAGAAAGCCGGGGTGCCCGTGATGACCAGGAACAGGCCGGGAAACCGTCCGGCGTCGATCTCGTCGAGGAGTTGGCGAAGCGCGTTGAGGGACTTCTCCCGGACGTCGCCACGTACCCGCTGGAGGGTTTCCACCTCGTCCAATACCAGCAGCAGTCCGGGGTGGCCGCAGTCCCGAAGGACGGTGAGCAGCCCCTGGAGGAATCCCAGGGCGGCGAAATGGTCCAGGTCGCCGCGGATGCCGGCGGCCCGCTTCGCGGAGGCGGCCACCGAGCGTTGTCCCGCCAGCCAGGCGATGAGCGCTTCCGCGTGGGCGCCGTTGCCGTCCGCGACGGCCTGACGATAGCCGCGCAGTGCGGCGGAGAAGGCGGGGGTCGTGCGGGCGACATCGGCGAGCCGGCGCTCCAGGAGTTCGTCGACGGCCTCGGCCAGCGCCTTTTCGTCGTCGTCGACGATCTCGCCGGCGCTGAGGACCTCTTCCTCCAACGCGTAGAACCAGGAATCGACGATCGCCCGGAGCGCGGACGGCGGGTGTGTGGAAGTGGTGAGATGCTCGACGAGCCGCCGGTGGACCGTCTCGAGGCGGTGCAGGGGTGTCTCGGTCTCGGAGATCTGCACCTCGCTGACCGCGAGGCCACGCCGTTTGGCACGTTCCGCGAGCCATCGGGCGAAGAACGTTTTGCCGGAGCCGTACTCGCCGCGCAGCGCGTGGAAGGCGGATCCGCCGCGGGTGACGGTGTCCAGGTCGTCGTCGAGGCTTGCCTCGAAGCGTTGCAGGCCGACAGCGAACAGGCCGAGACCAGCCTGCGGTACGGTGCCGCGCCGCAGGGCGTCGATCACGTCCTTGCGTCGTGCGGCGCTGACATCGGACGTGCTCATGCCGTGTCTCCCAGGAACTGCTGCTGGAGCAGCGCCTTGTCGAGCTGGACGGTGCGGCCGGACTCCACCAGTCGGATGACGGCATAGCCGTCCACGTTGAGCAGGCGTTCCAGGACGGTGGCGAAGCGTTCCGGATTGCGCTGGGACTTGCCGGTGGCGGCCTGGGCCGCCGTGGCCACCGCGCCGGGGGACAGCTTCCCGCCCGCGGCGGCCAGCGCGTCGATGACGGCGGCGACAGACCGCTCGGGCGGTGCGAGCCGGACGAACTCGCGTTGGGCCTTGTAGGCGTCGCTCTGCACGACCCGCTCGCCCAGGGTGCCCTGACCAGGGAAGAGGAACATGCCGGGGGCCTGCGACTCGGCGTGCTCTGGCACGAACCTGCCCGGAGCGGGGGACGGAGAGGTGTCCAGGGCCGCACGGTGCCACCAGTCGGGGTGGGTGCGTTCGGTCGGAAGCAGAGTCCAACCGGATGGGACTGGCCCTTCGGCTGGGACCAGGGCTACCACCGGGATGACGACCTCCGCCAGTGAAGCGCCGCCGTGGTATCCGGCCTTTCGGGCGGTGTAGCGGAGGTCCTCGCGCCAGGGCACGGTGACCCGGCCGCCCGAGGTGAGCACCCGAGGACCGGCCAGCTCCACTTCGCCGTCCCGAGCTGCACCGGTACGCCAGCGCGCGCCGCCCGCCCCGACGGTCTCGGGCTGCTGGTGATCGCGCGCGGTACGGTCCAGGACATGACCGTGGTCGGAGACGAGGAGGACTGAACGACCGTAGTCGCGGGCGGCGTTGAGCAGATCGGGAAGCTTGGCGATGTCGTCGATCCGCCATCGGCCGCGTGCCGCCTCCCGGCCGTCGTCCAGGGCGTCGTCGATGGTGTTGAGTACGATGCCGACCACATCATCGGAGGCCAGGGACTGCACCAGTTCAGGGCTGAGCCGATGTCCCGGCAGCCCCTCGAATCCGCCCTTGTGGAAGAGCCGGGCCTCACGCCTCCGCTTCTTCCAGAAGTTCTCGAAGCCGGTCCGCTCGACACTTTGCCCGCCCTCGACCGCCTTACCACACAGCAAGGACGCCCTGCTGATCTTGGTCAGGGACGGCAGCATCGACACTGCCGCCTGCCGGGCGGCCTCCCGGCCGGGAATGGGCTTCGGTACCACTTCGGTCCACACCCGGCGGTCCAGTTCTCCCGCCAGGTGCACGGCCACATCCGCACTCATCCCGTCCAGGACAAGGATCAGCGGACGTCCACCGTCCCGCGCGAGCGCGGCGGCGGCTTCGCTCATGACGTCCTCGATGAGCAGGGCGCCGCCGGGCGCCTGCGGCGAGGCGGTCTCGGTCCACAGGGCAAGCGCGCGGGCGAACTCCTCGTCCAGGAGCTCTCTGCGTTTGCGTACCGCTGTGATGAGCCGGTGATAGGAGTCCGACAAGGCCGCGTCGCGGGAGGTGTCGCCCTCGGCGAGCACACCGACCGCCAGATCGACCCAGGCGGTCGACGCCAGGTGGTCCTGCACCGCCTGAGCCACCGATGCCACGTGCGGCTTCGGCCCGTTCAGCCAACGGACCAGGCGTACCGCGGTGTGTGCCCGGTCCGTGGAGTCCGCGTTCAGAGCGGCGAGATGATGGTCGGTCAGGTCACGCAGGGCGGCCTCGGCGTGTGCGGTGCGTCCGTGCAGAGCGGTGGTCAGCGTCTGCAGGCGGGCACGATAGCCGGAGGGCAGGAGTCGGTCCGCGCCGATCAGTGCGGAGAGACGGGAGTCCGTGGCCAGGTGGTCGGCGCGTTCGAGGACAGCCAGGACACGGTCCCCGGCCTCGCGGCGGTGCGGGCCGGTGCCCTCCGCCTGGGCGATCCAGCGGGTGACGACACCTGTGGCCGCGTCGGAGAACGGCCCGAGCGCGTCGAACGAGGACAGCGCGCTCCCGAACAGCGTGCCGAGAGCGAACCCCGCCGCCTCCGCAGAGCTGGACACGAGTGCGGCCGAGACGAGAATTCCGAGGGGGAGCGCGTCGCGTCCGCGCCCGTCCGCCGCCAGCGCGAGCAGGGTGGGCGCGGCGGGGCCCACGGTTTTCCCGAGCCAGTTGCTGAGGCCGTGCTGCTCCGCTGTGGACAGAGCCTCGAACAGCGCGGGGCCGGCCGGGCCGCGGGTCCACGCGAAGAGCGTGTCGGCATCGAAGTCAAGAGTGTTGGCCTGGATGTCGCCCAGCTTGAGTCGTGCGGCGATCAGCGCCTGGATAGCCCGGTCCCGGGTCAGTACGGCTCCACTGCGCGGCCAGCCGTCCACCGGTTCTGCCTCTAGCAGGGCGTCGAGCAGCCAGGTCTCGCCGACCATTCGGGTATCGAGGTCGGTGGCGCCGAAGAGCTCCTTGACGATGTCGGTCCGGTTGACGGTGAGCGGGCGTCGGCGCACGGCGTGGGCGCGCAGGTCCCAGCCGAGCTGGTCGACCGGGACGCCACTGGTGACGACGAGCACGCTGTCGCCGTCATCGCACCGGGCCGCACGGTGACGCTGCCAGGCATCGGAAATCCCGAGAGGGGAACTCTGGCTGGTGATCTTGACGCGTCGGTTCGTGCCGTCAACCCGCATGGTGAACTCACTGTCCTGGCCGCCTCCTTCGAACACCGCGTCGACCAGGACGAGACGCCTCCCGCCGGCCGTCGGGAGTTCTGTCTCCAGAAGCACTTCGATGGCACGCCGACCGACGGTCGGTTGGGCGACCACTAGTCGGTCTCCTTCGATGCCGGTACCTCGCCGTGCACCGCACGCCAGACGATCTCCACGGTCGTCTCGGGGTGAGCGGTGCGGAAGTCCTCGATCTCTCCTCGTACGGCGGCCAGTTCAACGGCGAGGGCAGCCTCCGGACCGGACTGTCCGGGTGAGATGAGTCGCCTGGCGCCTTGCGTCCGGCCTGAGGTCCCCGGCGCCGGTGCGTCACCGGAGGAGGCAGAGGTCTCCGGAGCCTGCGCGGGGTGAGTGGAAGGAACCGGGGGGCTGCCGCCGTCCGCCAGCGACACCTGCCCGGCTGTGGGAGCAGGAGGAGTCACGTCGGCCGGCGCAGGGGTCCGCTCCACCTTGAGCGCGGTGTCCACGATCGCCAAGGCGGTCTCCTTGACAGAAGCGAGCGCGGGCACCAGCGACCGTTCGAACTCCGACGCGCGGGCGGCCTCGCCGATCCGGTCGAGAAGACGGCGTGCACGGTCGCCCACCGAGTCGTCCCGACCGGACAGGTCGCGGACGCTGCCGAGGAGGCGCCAGTCGGTGTCGTCCAGTGCCTTCAGCACGTCCTCGGCCGTGCTCATGGTGGTTGACAGATCCCGATCGGAGCTGTCGTACGTGATCGAGGCGAGTTCTCGCGCCAGGCCGGTCGCATCCTTGGTGTGCCGCCCCAGGCGTGCCAGGAGACCGTTCGCCTCACGCAACAGGCTGGTGCGCGCGTGCGTCTGACCGTCGCCCAGCCCGAGCAGTCCGGCGTGACGCTCCAGCGAGGCACGTACTCCGCCTACGGCCTTCTCGTAGACATCGGTCTTCTTCCCCACCTCTTCGGCCAGGTTGTTCACGTTGCGGGCGAACAGCGCCGGCTTGGACGAGACTCCGAAGAGGCGACCCGCACGGTCCCTGGCCTGTGTGTACTCGTCCTCGCTCGGCAACGGCTGCGAGCGCAGCGCCCAGCCGGCGTTGATGTCCGAGAGAGGAGGCGCGGCCTGCGACGGTCCGGAATGATGTGCCCAGGCGCGGTCGTCAAGCAGGGCGTACGCCGCGATGATCAGATTCGTGGTCTGCTGCTCCAGGCCGCTGTAACCGAGGTCTTTGACGATCCATCGGCGGATGCTCTCCACCGGCAGGAGAGCGGTGTCCTTGATCTCCTCGTCGCGCCCCGCGGCCTGGTTGATCCGGGAGCGCCAGTCGGCACGGAGTACGAGGGGCCCGTCGTGGACGGTGCCCAGTTCCAGCGGCTCCACGATCCGCTTGACGGCCTTGAGGTGGTGGGTGTCCACCTCGATCCGGCCCCCGTTGTCCATGGCCCGGGTGACCCACTCCAGCGTGGTCTTGACCTCTCCGGCGGTCACGGCCTTCGGCTGCCCCGTCTTCGGATCGTTGCCGAAGTCGGGGTGCTGGGGGTGGAGCGCGGTGAACAGACCGTCGGCGAGGTGCCGCGCGTTGTCGGCGAAGGTCTTGCCGCCTTCGGGCTGGGGGTGCTGGAACTTCGGTTCGAGGGAGAGTACGTGTTCCCCATCGGGCACCTCGGCTCCCCGCGTGCCGTCCTTGACGTTGGCGATCCCGTACACCTCGGCGAGGGCGCCGGTCAGCGTGCGGGTGAGGGTCTCCCGGCCGAGCTCCAGCTGGCGGCGGGCCTTGGCCCGGTCGTCCGGCGGGTAGTTGCGGGTGTACTCGGCCAGCCTGTCGCGTTCGAGCAGGAACAGGATCCGCATCAGGCGGCCGAGCTGGGCCTTGCGCTGCTCGGAGAAGAAGTCCGGCAGCCATACCAACGTGGCGGTCTCGTAGCCGATCCTGACGAGGTCCTTGACGCGTTGGTAGTCGTAGCTCGGAAAGAAGGTGTCCTCGTCGAAGGGGTAGTCGACGATGAACCGGATGTTGCCCTCGGTGGCCGGAGCGAACTGTTCGTCCGGCAGGTCACGGGGATCCCGCACGTTTCCGAAGACGAACTCGGCGGTTCGCTTGGTGCCCCGCCAGATGATCTCCTTCTCCGCGAGGATCTTTCCGTCCTTGACGCCGAGTTCCTCCCAGAGGCGGTCGCGCAGCCACACCCGGCGCACCCCGGCCTTGTCCTCGCCGGCGACCAGGTCCAGCAGCGGCTCGACGTCAAGGTCCGACAGGTGAAGCGAGAAGACCGGGTCCCCTGTGCCTTCGGAGCGCAGCTCGGTGGGGAACTCTGCCTGCAGTGCCCGCATCCGGTCGATGACCTTGTCCTTGACGGGCACGGTCCGTGAGCGCACCGACCCGTGGTTCAGCGCGGCCAGGCGGCCACCGGTCAGTCGACGCAGCGCCGGCACGTCGGGTGCGAGCGCGGCGAGGAGCAGCGTCTTGACGAACCGGTCGTCGGCCAGGAAGTCCGGGTGATCGGGAGATCCGTACTTCTCCAGAAGGTGGTGGCGTGCCTTGGCGTGGAAGAGCCGCGCCGATTCCGCCTCGTGCTTCAGCTTGTCGGTGAATGCCGCCCCGGTACCGTCGACCAGCACGTCCCACAGGTCACCGAGCGGAACCAGCCGGCCGACGGCGGCGTCCGCGTTCTTCTCCAGGAGCTGCTGGACCAGCTTCAGACCGGTACGCTCGCGCTGCAGGGCGCCCGACAGTGCGACCAGGACGTTCAACAGGGCGGGTGAGAGCGGATAGACGGAGCGGAAGTCCTCCCAGCTGGCCTGGGTGGCGCCGCCCCCGTCGAGTAGTACGTCCTTGACCAGCTGACCCGACTTGTCGATACCGGCGAACGCGTGTTCAAGGGCGGCCTCCTGCCCCTGACGCGGCTTGAGTACCCGCTCCTTGATGATGTCCGGGAGGTTGCGGTCCTCCAGGTTGACGACGCTGACGCGCTCCTTGAGGTACTCCAGCGCGTGCTCCATGTTCTGCACGTCGGAGCCGAGTATGTCGGAGCCGACCAGCTGCGAGAGGTCACGCTGGCGGGAGATGAAGGAGATGACGGGCACCGGCCGGTCGGGGTTCGCCGACTCGATCAGCTTGACCAGCTTCTGGATCTCGTCGTTGACGAAGGTCCGCTCGCGCATCCGGGCCTGGAGCCACAGGATCAGCTCGTCCAGGAAGAGCACCACACCGTCGTAGCCGAGATCGCGCGCGTGCCGGCTGATCGCACTCAGCCCGTCGTCCAACGGGACAAAGGAGGCCGCGACCCCCTGGGAATTGCTCGCGTAGGACTTCATCGGGCCGTTGACCAGGGCGGCGACCAGGCTGTCCCGCTTCTTGTCCCCGGGGGGCGCCGCGAAGGCGGCGTCGAGCATGCCACTCGTCCAGGCGGAGGCGGGGACGGCTCCGATCGGTGCCAGATCCCCGTCGTCGTCCGATGATGTGGACTGCGGGGTGGCCGACGGCAGCAGGCGCGCGAAGGCTTCGTCCCCGAGAGTCTCCCGCATCGCCCGGGCGTCGGCGAGGAGGAAGCCCGCTTTGTGTACGGGCGGGACCGGGGCGTCGGGATGCAGGGTCCGCACGGTCTTCACGTACCCGTCGAGCAGGGCGGAGTCCAGGTTCACGGCCCCGACCAGGTGGTAGGGCACCATCAGGAACTTCTTGCCCGGCAGCCAGTCGTCGTGCTCGGCGACCACCTCACGCAACCGCGGCTTGGTCCGGACCGCGGGCTCCCCGTTGAGCACGGCGTGCAACACCGTGAGGAAGTGGCTCTTGCCGGCGCCGAACGACCCGTGCAGGTAGGCGGCGTGCGACTTGTTCTTCTTCACCGCGCTGCGGACCAGCCGCAGCGCGGTGTCGAACTCCTTCCGCAGCTGGTCGGTGACCACGTACTCGTCGACCGAACCGGCTGCGGAACCGCTGAAACCCCTTGACAGTTCGACCTTGAAATCGCCGGCGAGGACGTCCTCCTTGATGTCGAGGACGTCCCTCAGCGTGATCTCGCTGCCCCTGGCCATCAGCCGCTCCCCGCTCTCAAACCCACCCTGCACGGCCGGCCGCCCAGGCCGCCCACAACCCCTTCATCCTGCCAGCTCTCCGTGGTGGGCGTAGGCGGGCGACGAGATCAGCTTGAGGCCGCGCCGCCGCGGCCTCCCCGCCTCTTATCCGGTCGCCACGCGACCAGGTCCGCGTCCGAGAGGTGGCGGGTGGCCCGGCCTGTGCCGAGCGCGGTGCGGAACTCCTCCGCCGGGTTGCCGTCCCACTCCGGGTCGGGTGCGTCGTACCACTGTTCGACCCACGGCATGACCTCGCGGAGTCCGGCCAGGAGCGGCACGTAGCGGGGGTCCTCGGCCGGCCAGCCGTCGTGGCTGTCGCGGTCGTTGATCAGATTGACCAGGGCCTCTGCCTGCTCGCGGTGGTTCCAGCCCGCCCAGCCCAGGAGCAGCGACGGATCGGTGTCGGTCGACGCCCCCGGGTAGGAGATGAACCGCTCCTTGGGTACGTCGAGCTTTCCGCGGTTCGACCAGTAGGAGTGCCTGACGAAGTCGGCTCCGCTGTACTTGGGCGGCACCTTGATGTCCAGGCGCTGTCCGGTCCGGTCCTCCTCGCGCTGCCGCTTCCAGACCTGCTCCCACTGCTCCCGTTTGCGCAGACCGGAGTCCTTGTAGCGGAGAGCGGCCAGGTAAGGCACATGCTCAGCATCAATGGCAGCCTTCAGCACCGTCGCGAGGGAGGCGTCGCGGTCACTGAGGTGGTCGGCGGCGTACAGCGAGGCGACCGCTTGTACGTCCTCGTCGCCGCGCAAGGCGTCCGCGAGCTGGTTCACGGTGAGCGTGCGCGGTGAGTCGTACCCGTTCCGCTCCTCGAACCACAGCTCCTCCCGCTCGGCGGCGTCGAGCAGCCAGGCCCGAACGGCGGCGGCTTCCCGCTTCTCCCACGGTTCCAGGGACCAGCGTCGCTTGTACTCCGGGCGCTCCAGCAGCCGGATGTCCTTGTTGGCGTCGATCAGATCGAGTCGCGCCTGCACGACCTTCCGGTACGCGTCGGGCCAGGCGTCCGGGATCTCGTGCACTGGGGTGGAGCCGTGCCGATCGAACCAGGCGGTCTCGGCTCCCTCGTCCCGCACGCGGCGGGCGAGCGCGATCTCGAAGGCACGCTGGCCGAGGGCGAGGTCCGCCGGGGCGCCGGCAGGGGCAGCGGTCAGGTCGGCGAGCTCCGCCAGCCCGGCCGGGCCGCCGGGAAGCGTGGTCCGGGCCACCTCGGCGGGCGAGAGCAGCCCGTAGGACCCGTACACGAACCAGTCCAGCTCCTCCTGGAGCAGGATCATGCGGGAACGGATAGCTGTTTGAGCGGCACGGGCGGCGTCGAGGGCGGTGCGGGTCGGGGGGGTGGAGGAGGTGGTGAGAGCGGAGGGCTCGTGCGTGCTGAGCCGCTGGGCGAGGATGTCGAGAGCGCGGGCGTGGGGCAGGGGGAGGGAGGCGGGGAGGGGGAACTCCTGGAGTTTGGTTCCGTTGAATTGGTAGTAACGCGCTTCCCACATCTCGGAGCTAGTGAATCCACCGCCAATTCCCCGCGAATCGCCCTTGTCGTGGCTCACCTGCTTCAGCCAGAAACATGCCGCCGACGAGTTTAGAATCCCAAGCAGCTCCAAATGCTGTTCCTCGCTCGCATCTTTCTGGTAGCTTGATTACGGGGGCGGTCTGCTTGAATACCTTCCCGCCGCGGTCTAGGACGAAATGATTATGCGTGGCCACTTCGCTATAGGTGATCGACAGAGGTGTCTCGAGTTTTTTTGGCCAGCCATCGATACTTGGCCACTCATGCCACGCCTGATTCCTCGTCTCCAGCCAATGGCCGTGCTCGAATCGATGTTCGTGCAGGAAGTTGCGATTCGATAAGGAGTGGCACTTCTTCCAGTGGATGCCAATTCGAATTGAACTGGCAGAGTCTTGAGATATCGTCGTAGACCCAAGTCGGGAATTTCGAACTCTGACTCAAGTTCAAGTCGCGCAGGACGTCGCCCGTGACCAGTGGCGTCGTTGACGCGAATCTCAGCCGTCGGCTGCGAACCATGACGACGGGAGCAAGAAAGGTCATCTTCGCCGTGATGAAGCTGATAATCCCGATGGAATCGGCGCGATCGGATAGCTTCTGGCGGTGCCGCCTGATTCGATCTCCATGAGCGATGCCTGCCCGCGCCACCGCCTCAGCGACCATGGGATACTCTGCGAAACCGTCCCCGGCTGGAGGTCCTCGACGCTGACCCACTCCGACTCGCTCCCCGGCTTCCGCACCTGCTCGGTGATGGCGACCCAGACCGGCCCCAGAGCCCCGTCCTCCGGAATGCTCGCCTCGCCCCGGACTCCCAGAACCGCCCGGATCGGCTGGGCCCGCCGTGCGAACTGGTTCCGGCCGGCCAGGATCACCGTCGGCGTTCCGTGGCCGGGAATGTACGCCCCCGACGTGTCGATGATGTGGGAGAGCTCGACGCCGGGAAAGTCCCTCTTCCGCTTGCTCTTCGGGTCCTTGTACGCACCCCCGTGGAAGTACGACTCGATCAGGACCTTCCCGAATTCGCGCTTCATGAAGGAGTTCGCGGTGATCTGCCCGGTGAACCCCCCGTCCCGCTCGCTGCCGCTCGCCCGCTGCGCCAGTTCGAGGATGCGTTGCGCGAACGGAACGGACAGCGCGTACTTCCCGGAGCAGGCCCAGTACACGTCCCGGTAGTTCTGGTTCTCCTGCTTGTCCTTGACCGTGATGTACGGAGGGTTCGCCACGACGACGTGGTACGAGCCCCGGCCCAGCAGGTCGACCTCGGCCTGGTACTCCTCGATGTCCTCTGTCCGGTACGTGAAGACCTCGCGCTCCGCGTCGTCCAGCGTGGCGTCGGCCTCCCGCCCCGCGTCCCGCCCGTGGAGAAGCGAGTCGCCCACCGCCACCCGGATCGGCATCTCCGGTGCTCCGCGCAGGCTCCGCTCCCCGCACTCCTTCAGTGCGGCGACGAGGAGCCGGAAGCGGGCGATGGAGGCGGCGAAGGGGTTCTTGTCCGCGCCGTGGACGGATTCCAGGGAGCGGCGGATCAGCAGCCAGTCCTCGGCGCCGGGTTCTTCCTCCCGCCACTTGGCGAGGATGCGGTGGAAGAGGCCGAGCAGGAAGTGCCCGGAGCCGCAGGCCGGGTCGACGCAGCGCAGGCCGCGTACCTCCGCGTCCTCGCCCTCTCCGTGGAGTTCGCCGCGCCAGCCGTCCGGCCGGTGCTTCCAGACCGGAGCCAGGCCGAATTCCTCGACGGCCGGCTCCAGGGTCAGGTCGAGGATGAACTCCTCGACGAATTCGGGGGTCTGAAGCAGGGCGTAGGTCTTGCGCGCGTGTTCCGACAGGTGCTGGTAGAGGTCGCCGAGGAAACGGGTATCGAGATCCGGGTGGGTGAAGTCGTAGCGGATCGTGCCGTCGGCGGCGCGCTCGCGCCAGAAGGCGAGGAGACGTGTGGCCGCCGCATAGGACGGGGTGATCTCCCACAGTGGGTTGTGGCGCCTGTCGAAGAGTCCGGCGGAAGTGCGATGGGCGCCTTCGAGCGTGGTGAAGGCGTACAGCAGCCAGTCACGGTCGTTCTTTTCGGGGTGGGTGCGGAAGTACGCGTCGTGGTTGTCCTGCGCCTCGGCGAGGCGCTCGCCGGGGCCGGAGAGCAGGGCGTCGGGGATCAGCCCGTTGTCCTCGCTGAAACGGACGAAGACGCAGGACAGGATCCAGGCCGCGGCGACCTGGACCACCCGGTCCTCGCGCCACGTTTCGTACATGGCGGACGTCGTGCGCTCGGAGGCGACCGCATGGTCGTACTCCGCCCGCAGCGTCGACGAGAACTCCGCCTCGGTCTCCGCGCGCTCCCGCAGGTCGTCCTGCAGAAGGGCGACCTGCTTCTGCAGGTCCTTGAGCAGCGCTTCATGATCCAGCGATGCGCCCGTCGTACGGACATCCTCAGACGACACCTTGCGGAACCTCGCTCTTTCGATTCGGGTCGGCCACCGCTTTGCTCTCGACCCAGGATGCCCTCCATCCTGCCAGCAGCCGACCGCGATTCCGCACTCACCGGATCGGCTGCGCCCCCGGCACCCCCCGAGCCGCCTCAGGACGCTTTGCGTACCCCGCCCAGGCGGCCGATCCGCAGATGGATGCGGTAGATGTCGGGAAGGTCGAGACGTTCGTCGCTGCGCTTCTTCATGACGCCGAGGGCAACCAGGTCGTCGATGAGTGCGTCGAGGTCGTCGGGGTCTCGGGGACCTGTACGGAGCTGCTTGGGGTCACCGCTGGCCGCGGCGCGTGCCATGTCCTCGCGCAGCAGGTCCGGCAGCCCGGCCTTGCCCCAGAGATACCGGATCTGCTCCCGTTCTATGGGCACCTGCCGGCCTTCGAGCAGTGTCACGGCTGTTCCCACCCAGGGGATGTCCTCGGTGATCTCCCCGACGCGGACTTCGGAGGCCTTCTGGACGCCCTGGCGGATGGATTCGTGATGCAGGGCGTAGGGGTGCGTGGCGTACTCGTCGTGAGTGACCGTGGCCGCGGTGGCGAGTGCCTTCAGGAAGCTGCGGGGGCTGATCTCCTCGCGGCCGTCCATGAGGTGGTTGGGCAGCCAGCTGTAGGTGCTGCCTTTGCGGAAGTTGCTGCCCATGTACGGGCCGGCGATCTGGGTGAAACAGTCGGCCTGGGCCTTCTTGTCGCCGCTGAGGCCGGGAGGCGGGATGTAGCGGTCGCCGCCGGCGGCGGACTGCCATCCGCCGGTGAGGAGCCGGAAGCGCCGGGCGGTTTCGGTGTCCTGGTTGCCGAGACTGTGGAACAGGAGGCCGTACAGGTTGACCGGCGCCCAGGGCAGGGCGGTGGCCGTGCCGGACAGCTTGGAGGCATCGGGGAAGTGCAGTGCCGCGTTGCGGAACATGTCCGGCCGGAGAAAAACCTTGAACCGGATGGTGCGGGTGCTGAGCCGCATCTCCAGGGCGAGCTGTAGCAGCGCCCCGATCATCCGGTCGCGCTCGGTGGGCTGCTGGTGCAGGTGCTCCAGAGCGTCGAAGAGGAGCAGTCGGACAGTGTTCTCCGCCTGGCCCTCCCGGTCCGCCTTTTCCACGACGAGTTGCGCCGGGCCGGGGTGACCGTGGACCCAGGCGGCCCTGTCACGCCACTCGGTGAGTGCGGACAGCTCCGGGTGACCGAGTGCGGTGAGCAGGACGGCGTACCAGAGCGTGTACGGGTCGGTGCCGTCATCGATGAGGCGGGTCAGGAGCATCCCGCTGGGATAGCGGGCCGAGTCGAGATCCTTACCGTGGCCCGGGGAGACCGTCAGACGGTTGAGGCGGGCGATGCGGTACTCGTCGGCGGCGTAGGCCCGCAGCCGGGGGTCGAGCAACGATCGGTACCAGAAGGTCTTCCCGACGCCCCGGGCGCCAAGCACGACCGTGTTGTCGACGTACAGTGCCGCGCGGTGCGAATCAGGCATGAACAGCGTGTGCGGGTTCGGCAGACGAGTGTCCGCGTCCACGGCGTCGTCCAGGGCCTGGGAAAGCAGCGCGCGGTACTCGGCCGGCTGAAGCGGTTCGGTCATGGTGTGGCTTCCTCGTCCTCGGCATCCTCTGTTCCCACGAGGCCGTTCGTCGCCAGCGGCGTCGCGATCCTCAGGAAGTCGCGATAGGCGGCCCGTACGAACGCACGTTTCTGCCACTCAGGGGACTTCAAGGCGTCCATGCTCACCAGACCGGGTTCGAAAAGAATGGGAATGGCCCAGTGCGGGGCCGTCCGGTTCTCCTCCGAAGGAGCGAAGATCGCGGAGGACGGTCCGTCCTCCGCAGCCTGTTCGTCGTAAAGCGTGGCCTCGAAGGTCTCGAAAGCGTGGCTGCGGAAGGACTGCAGATAGGCGTCCATGGAGTGGTGGGCGGAGTCGGGAACCATCGACGCGACCATGCGCAGCCGCTCGCGGATCAGCTCCGCCTGGCCCGAGGACTGCCAGGCGGCGAAGAGGTCGTGGTAGCCCGACCAGGTCTGGGTGTTGTCGGCGCCGAAGAGGAGCGCCAGGTCACACAGCCGGGAGATGGTGACCGCGGCGACATCGTGAATGCCGGCCCGGCTGTCGAGCAGCACGACATCGGGACTCCGTTCGCTGTCGCCACGGGCCACGGCCTGTTCGCAGGCTTCCACCGCCCGTTCCAGGCGGTCGGCGAAGGCCGAGCCGGGGATGTCGGCGTACACCCGATTCAGCTTGTCGACGTAGGCGTACGGGATGCCGTCGGTCCCCCGGCCCCGGGCGGGCGCCACCCACAGCTCACCGAGCTTGTTCCGCGCCTTGTAGTTGCTGTTGGCCACCAGCTCCAGATCGCCGGGGTCCGAGACGGCCGACTCCACCATGTGATCCACAAGCCCGTGCCGTGGAAGCCGGTCGCTCGAAAGGAGCAGCTGGCCCACGCCGGGGGACTCCAGGTCGAGGTCGACGACCAGGACGACCAGACCCTGGTCGGCGAGGTGGCGTGCCAGCATCGCGGTCGCTGTGGTGCGGCCCACGCCGCCCTTGAACCCGTACATCGCCGTGCGGTACGGACGGGTACCGGCGGGCACGGCGTCCGGGGCGGACACCTTCGCCCAGTCCTCGCCGACGACGGTGTTGTCCAGGAGCCTGACACGTCCCGCTCCGCCGGGCGGCCGAAGGGCGTCGGGCACGGCGCGCGGCGAGGCCAGCAGGGTATCGGCGGCGAACATGGTGGAAGCCAGGCTGAGCGGCTGGGAGGTGATGTACGGCGCGAGCTGCCCTACCAGAGCGGCGTGCCACCGCTCCCGGACGGCGTCGTCGGCCTCCCTCCGGCGATCGTCGACGATCAGGGTGAACCGGCCCAGGACATCCCGTACGAGCAGGACGTCGAACCCCTCGTCGGCCGTGGAACGGGCGAGGGCGAGGGCCCGCGGCCGGGCCTCGTCGAATCGGACAGCGCTGTCGCCGGTGATGTCAGGGGCGTTCATGGAAGACTTCCAGGGTTCCGGTGATCCGAGCGGACTCGTACAGGGCGAGAATGAACTGAGCTGCGTCGTGCAGTGCGGTGACGGACTCCTGGTCGATGTGGTCGCAGTGGCGATAGCGGTCCTGCTCGGTCCAGTTCGCGAAGGCGGAGAGCTGATCTCCGAGCGCGGTCAGCAGACGCTGTCCCAAGGGACCGGTGGCGAGGAGCGCCAAGTCGGTCTCGGACCAGGGCAGATGCCCGTACTCCCGCACCTGTGTCTCAGCGGGCGCTATACGTATCCAGGGCTTGTTCGCCGACTTGCCGTTCGGTTTCGCCTCCATGCTCGCTTCGGTGAAGCGCAGCAGCAGGCATTTCAACGCGCATTCCGCAGCGAACCCGAAATGGTGGTCGGCGTTCGGCCAGCGCTTCCGTTTGCCGAGGTACCGGGCGTCCTCGAAGTGGCGTCGCGCGGCGCTGGCGAAGTGGTCCTCGGTCGTCATCTCGGGCACACAGCGGATCATAGGGCGCGTCCCGGCCCCCGGGGGAAAGCCCGGACAACGCGCAGCAGTTGCACGTCCGCTCCCTGACCCGTCGTCACCGTCCCGTCTGCAGCTCCTTCAGGAACAGCCCTTCCAGGACCACCCACTCGCTCGCCCGGTCCACCACGTCCACCGTCCGCCCGTCCAGCGCAGGAGTCGCCTTCGGATCCTCCATGGGGACCAGGAGCCACAGTCCATGGGGAACATCGGCAGGACGCCGTGCTGCCTGCTGCACCGCGACCAGCATCTCCCGACCGCCCGCTTCCCAGTAGCGGGCGGTCAACGCCGCCTCCTGAGCCAGCAGGACCGTACGAGGGCCTGCCTGCTCGGCAAGGGTGGTGATCCGCGCGGTGACAACCTCAGCGGCGAGCCGGGTGTAGGAGGCGAGTCCCGCGCCAAGTGATCCGGAAGCACTGAACTTCGCGTCCGCCTTGAGCAGCGCCTGCCACTGCACCCCCTGTTCCTCGGCCAGTTCGCGCAGAGCGGTCAGGAAGAGGTCCCCGAGGGAGATCTCGGTAACGCCGAAACGGTCCGCCAGGCTCGCCGCGAGGCCGGGCAACTCGGCTCCCTTGAGGGTGAGCGCGACGAACCCACCTCTTTGCCGGGCCGCGGTCAACCGGGCCGCGACCACCTCGCGCGGGTCCTGACCGTGCGCCAGGTCGTGCTGTGCGGCGGCGATCAGACTGCTGGTGCTGGTCAGCGCGGAGGCGCTGAGCGCGTGCCCCGTACTGCCGGCCTCGGGAAAGCGTGGCAGGAACCGCTTGCGCTCCTGGTCGTACTCCAGCGGGAAGCCGGCCTCGGCGAGACCCTCGGAGACCTCGATGTATGTGATGTCGTCGAGCGCGGTGAGACCGGGGAACCGTGCTCGTACCCTCACGAGCAGCTCGGCGGTGGTTATACCCACGCCCGTGCGCACCCCGGCCGGAGCCTGCGAGATCAGGAGGGCACGCGGCAGATCGAGGTCCAGCGGGAAGAGTTCGAGGCGTGGAGAACACCCGACCCGGACCGCCGTGGACGCTGCGAGCTCCACCAGCCGGGTGTCGGCGACCGGCACCATGCCCTGGGGCGCCTGCACGGCCCGCAGCTCTCGCAGTACCGTCGCCCGGCCGGGCAACGGGTCCCGCGCCGCCACATCGGTCGCTACCTCTCCGAGGCGGGCGGCGTAGTCCGCGAGCTCGGCAGGGGTGGGATCGTCGGACCCGGGCTGGTCCTCCAGCGCGAGCACGACGTGACCGCCGCGCCGCAGAATGGCAAGCCGTGCGGCCGGCTCTGTGTCGCCGCCGGAGGAGGCTCCCTCCGGTCGCTTGCGTGCCTCGGTGTCGGCCGCCGCCCGTACCACGGCGAGGGCTTTACCCAGTGTCTCGGCCGGATCCGCGCCCGCGCCGGCGCCGTGCCGGGCCCGCAGCTCCGCCGCCATCTCCGCGGCGGTCGCCACTCGGCCCTGCTCCTGCAGGAGAGCCACCAGCTCATCGCGGACCCGGCGGAGCCACGGCTGGGTGGCCCACTGCTCGATCGCGGCGACCAGGTGCTGGGAGACGGTGGGCTGGCTGATCTTCAGAGCCTTGGCAACGGCCGACTGTGCGGGCCAGGTCTCCAACCGTACGGAGCCGGGAAGCTGAAGGGTGGCGGCCACGACGTCGGGACGGGGCTTCTTCGTCCGCTGTGCGGATGCCTGGGGGGTGAGTCTGGCCGCCAGGGTGTCGACGGATTCCAGGGACTCCTCAGGGGCGTCGGACGGCAGTGCCACGGGTGCATTGGCCGCCGGTCGCTTCCGCAGATCCTGCGTCCATTGCCTGTGCCGCCGGTTGAGCTCCTTGCGAATCACGTTGCCGGCACCGCGCGCTCGGGAAATGGTGTGCGGTGCGATGTCGAGCAACGCTTCCACGGTGGCGGCCCCCAGCGACGCCGCGACAGAAACCGCGCGTGGTGAGAGGCCCGCCGCATCCAGGGGGGTTTTCAGCCCGGCCGCCGCCGCGGCCTGCTCGCGGATGTCCTCGACGTCCTCGCCCCGAGCGCCCAGGGTGGCCGGCGTCGTCGCCGGCGGCGTCGAATCGGCCTGCCGGAAGATCTGGCGCCAGGCTTCCTGCAGGTGACGCAGGCTGTCGAACCGCCGTTCCACGTCACGGTGCAATGCCCGTTCGAAGAACCGGGTGAGACCCTCGCTGAGGGCGGGTTCGAACAGTTCGCGTGCGACGTACAGTTCGGCGGTCGGCACGGCCAACGGCGAGCTTTGCCCGTCACCCCAGGTGGGACGCACTCCCGATGCCATCTCGTGGAGGGTCACGGCTGCGGCGTACCACTCGGCGTGGTCGTCGTAGCGGGCACGGCTTCCGCCGCCGAGGAACGGATCGAGATAGCCGCGGGTGCCGGCGTGCAGATCCTGATCGGGGGCGTCGGCCAGAGAGAAGTCGAACAGCATCAGCTGCCACGAGCCGTCGCTGCGCTTGAACAGACCCAGGTTGTCCGGCTTGACGTCGCGATGGCGCACACCGCGCGCGGCGAGACTGTCGAGCGCGTCGAAGAGATCGTTGCCGAACCGCTCCAACTGTTCGTAACTCAGCCGCCCCTCACCGCGGAGCCGCGAGCCCAGACTCACTGCCTCACGGTCGCCGACAGCACGGAACCCGCCCGCGAACTCGATCTCCAGTACCGTCCGTGGGCCGATCTCCCGCGGGGGAGCAAGGAGCTTCACGATGCGCCCGCCGCCGACCTCCCGGAGCGCCTTCGCCTCCGCATACAGACGGGCGTCCTTCTGCTGATCCAGTGCGATCTTGAAAACGCGAGGGGAATCCTGCTCACCCGCGCCGGACTCATCGGTCACGGTGTGGCGTACCAGGACCGCTCGGGCCGTGGCGCCGGTGCCGAGGACCCGGGTCACGGTCCAGGTGTCGTCCAGCGGCTGTCCCGGCTGCACCGTCAGCGGATCGATGACGACGGCACCCGGACGCGTCACCGGTGCGGACTCCGCCTCCGCCGCGTCCAGCAGATTCAGGAAGTCGTCCACCGAAGCCAGTCGATGCTGTACGTCGGCGGCGGTCGCCTGGAACACCAGAGTGTCGAGCGCGGTGGAGACACCGTCGGCGATCGCGTACGGATGCAGTCCGCCGCCGGCGGCCAACCGGTCCACCAAGGCGCTGCGGCGATCGGCAGGGGGACGCCCTGTCAGCAGGAGATACGCCAGAGCGCCCACGCCGAAGACATCGAGATCCACCGGATCGGCGAACTCCTGATCGGTCTCGGGCGCCAGATACACCTGCGCGACGTCCGCGATCAGACCCGAGTCCAAGGGGGTGTCGCCGAGAGACCGGTGCATCGTGGTCTCGAAGTCGCGGGCGGCCGTCTGCCAGTCCGCGACGTGCAGTATCGGATCGTTGCCGTCCTCACGTGCGGAGACGTACACCGAGCGGGCGGACAGCGCCCTGTGGTAGAGCGAACGGTTGTGGGCGTACCGCACGGCCTCCGCCAGCTGACGCACGAGATCCAGCCGGACGCCGGGAGTCAGACGGCCCCCGTAAGCGTCCAGGTAAGCGTCGAGCCGCAGGTCCGCCTCCCGGTGCCGGAAGAGGATGGCCGGACCGCCCTGATGCTCTCTGATCTGCGTCGCCTGGACGATGCCTCGGTGATTGATGCCCTGCAGAACCTGGTACTCGCGGCGGGCCGCCCGATCCACCTTCTCGCGCTGCTGCTCCGAGGCGGCCTGGCCGGACAAGTAGATGCGGACCCGGCCGCTCTCCTGGACCAGCCCGTCGACGCGCACGGCAAGCCGGTCCTCCCAGCCGGGGCCCGCGTCCAGCAGACTCGGCTCGAGGTTCCAGCCGTCCCCGAACCGCAGATGCGCGGTCGAATGACTGATGCCGATGTGCTTCATCAGCTCTTCGAGCAGCTGTGCCGCCTCCGGGGTGACGCGCCAGCTCTCCCGCTCCGGCGGCAGACCGAGCAGGTCGTCCCAGATCCTCGGCAACCCGCTCGCGCCGTCGTTGAGGCCGTAGACGCCGGTGCGCTGAACCTCGTCCAGCTCGCTGACAAGATCGGCGTCGTGGAGGAAGACCGCCGGCCTGATGAAAGGAACACGCCGAAGGTCGATCTTCCGCGCCCGGGCGGCGCGCTCCAGCTGTCCCTTGAGTTCTTTGGCCTTCATGTCGGTCAGGTGCAACGGGTTCTTCAGTGTCCGGACCCGGTCAGCGTGGAACTGCCAGGTGTCACCGTGATTGACGACCCGGCCCGGGTGCCCCTTCAACTCCAGCAGATAGACGCCACTCGGAACAGCGATGAGCAGGTCGCACTCGTTGACCCGCCCGGAGACGGCGGTGAACCGGAACGTCGCCCACGCCCGGTACGGTTCGGCGGCCGGCATCAGCCGTCGCACATGGTCCAGCCCCTCCTGTTCCCACGTGTAGCCGGACTTGCGCGGCTGGAACCAGCGCTCACGCCGTGCAGGGGGGCCAGGCTTGGGTGCGGAGGGTCGCGGGGCTGAGGTCACCGGGAACCTCCGGAATCGGGTCGGGCGTCAACGGTGTGAAGATCGCCCGCCAGATCGGACCTGGTGCGCGTGCTTTACACAGCTCGGCCGCCCATCGTAGTCCGGGTTGATCGAATGACGATGACGCTTTGGGAGCCCCTCTCCGCGTACAAGGCGCTCAGAGCCGGGCCGTAGCGCCGCACGCCGGCAGCGTTCACCGCGGGCGGCCGCCGTCCGGGCCGTTCACAGGCACTTGTGGTGTGGCCTTGCCGGCCGTGGAGAACCAGTGAGCCCGTGCGGCTTGCGCAGTACGTGCCCGGCGGGTGGTTCGGCGTCCGGGGTGCCCGCGGGGTGGACGGTCAGGCGGGACCGTCGCCGTGCCGCACGCCGCAGTTCCACGCCGCGAGGACATCGGCCAGTGCCCGTGCGCGGGTGCCGAAGGTGCCGAACTCGTCGGCGGGAAGGTCCACGTGCGGTTCGAGGACGGTGAGCCCGCTGACACCAGCGGGCGTGGCCCGTGATGCCGACCGATCTGGCGCTGCTGCCGGACGACATCTCGCGTCGGCTGTTCGAGGCTCTGAGGCTGGAGATCCGCTACGACGGCGGAACGAACGAGGCGGTCTGCACCATCACGCTGGGCGGAGAGACGATCAATGCTGTCTCCCGCACGGCTCACGAGGCGGCCGTCGTCCCGATGGGATCAATCAAGGGAGATCGTATGAAAACAGCACTACGCAGAGGTTGAGGAGATCGACCGTAATCTTACTCCCGCAACCTTCTGCGGAGTGCCCCCGGCAGGATTCGAACCTGCGCACACGGCTCCGGAGGGCCTGTGCTGTCCTGGCAAGTCCGCAGGCCAGAACCGCATAGGGCAGGCGAGTGACTGGTTTCGTCCACGGATGGTCCACACGGTGATTACGATCAGCCGCCATGAGACGCCTTGCGAAGAACACCCGGGACGACGCATATGCATCCAAAAGGGATTATCAGGAACTTCATCGAGTTCGAAGTGTCAGGGCGTACCCTGGGGTAAACTTGGGCAATTGCCTCCATTTCACTGCCGACGCCGCATGCGGCGCTCTTGCGGCTTTTGGTGCCTACATTGCGGCTGAGACCCCCCTGGAGCTAACGGCGCTGCTTCGGCAGGGCAACATTTCCAAAATCGGAGTATTCAGTCTCTCCACAGAATTTACGCGAGTTGGTTTCGCACTGAGCGCAAATGAGCAGGGGCCAATTTCTCTGGAACTTTCCTGGGCTGGCGCAGATTCGCTAGACGTGTGGGGGCTTGATATTGGTCCTGCCGTAATCCCTGACGGGATCACTCCCGAGGACATTTTGGAGGCTGGCAGGTCTATAGCCCCTGAAACTTACTATCTTGATCACGCGATCGCGCTCAACGCAGACCTAGCACCATCGACTACTTCTGTCGTAGCGGAGGAAGGGGGTTGGCTTCACCTAAAGAAGTGCTCCTACTGTGGACGCCTTCTACCGATCAATATTAACAATTTGGGATCACTGGCCTTTCACAAGCACAATGCAAAGCGAACGCACCATCAGAACGAATGCAGGTCCTGTAAAAAGTGGCGAATAAACGATAATTTTAACCCATCCCGTACGGTAGATCAGCTACACGAGTCTTCGGTGATCACGCGGGAAAGAAAGATATTTCTGCAGGAATCCAACATCCTTCAAGAAATCAAGAAACGGACCGGAGAAGGGCTCAAGTCCCAAGTTTGGGAAAGTTTTGATCGGCGTTGCTTCAATTGCAGAAGACGCATTTCGCTTAATCAAGTGCAGCTGGATCATACGCGCCCATTGGCCTATCTGTGGCCGATCGATGAGCATGCGACATGTCTATGCGCCGAATGCAATAACAACAAAAAGGATCGCTTCCCGGTAGACTTCTACAGCGAGTCGCAACTCCGGGAGCTTTCGCGAATTTGTGGACTTCCTTACAGCGAGCTTGTTCGGAAGTGCGTGAACATGGAGCAACTCGAAAAAATCACCAATGACATAGTCAGATACGCAACTACTTGGGAGCCTAGAACCTTCTTCTCAGTAGCGCGAAAAGTTCAAGAAATTCACCCCGAAATCAATTTGGGTGAACAACTCCAGCGTTTGAGTCCGGAAGTTTACGAGGATCTGCTCGCCCGTGCTGCGGCCGTAAGACTACTAGAGGACGAGTGACAAGGAGCACGGTGGGCCTCGGGTATAACGAGGCTCACCGCCAACTTGCGACGGCCTAGGCTCGCTGGAAAAACAGCATATGGTGGTGCTTTGTAAGGCCCTTATCCTTGAGGCCGTGATTAGCGACCTGCTCGACGTTTTCGATCGACTCACCAACGTGATCTAGGTAACCCTTCCCCAGGGTTCGCAGATCTCCCACCAGATCACCTCGGCCGCCACTCCCAATGTGCACCGCCATAACACCGCCAGGTGCCAGAACTTGAGTGCAGGTCGAGAAAAATTCAGCGTAGACACTGGTCGACTTTGTTTGCTGCCGCTCAAGGAAATCTAGACTCTTGGTGTGGAAGTCTGTTGCGCTCCAGCCGCAGAACCACATCCTCAACCAATTGGGTCGATCGAAACGCATCCCGATGAATGGAGGGCTAGTGATAATTGCGTCGACCGGACCTGCCATTTTATTGGGCAGTTCCCTGAAGTCGCCATGGTGAGCTTCGCCCTGTACAAAGCTCGGTGGCAGTGGTACGGCAAGAGCGGTAGTCACTCGATTTTGCAATCGTTCAATGAGTGACTTATAGACGTATTCACCTGTCGGATTGAACGGAGTGATCGGATGGGAAGTGCGTGACAAGGCGTACGGCCTATTGCCATGGAGAACGTGCAATAGAGACGCCCACATGAAAGCGTCGCCTTGCACTCCCTCCGTCAGGAAGACTTTGCGCGCCTTCAGTACTTCCAACAGCGTCTCGGGATGGTAGTAAGCAGAAACTGATGCATTGAGTCCGAATTCAGCTTCAGCAATGTCGTCGGCGCTGAGGTCGACTGCTAGAACTCGCTTTTCCAGCTGGGAAATCTGCTCTAGTGCTTCATCAAGTGAGGGCGGGCTCATCTTGGCTGCGCCGACAGTAGCCGCGAGTGGGCTCTTGTCGTTCGTGATTGCCCTTCTTCCCAGGAGGGCTGCCTCGAATGGCACAGTTCCCACTCCGCCTAGGGGATCCAGGACGCTGCCGCCTTCTGGCGCGAAAGACTTCACAAGCCAATGGGCCATCGCCGGCTTGAATTTTCCCTGATAAGAGCAAAGAGAATGCAGCTTGTGCCCCCAAGAGCGGCTCGCATATGCGCCCGCAGTGTAGGGGAGTGTTGACTGGAAGTCGTCGATCGCGGCTTTCAGGTCAGAGCGCTTCACAGTCAGACCTTTCGGAAAATGATTTCGACTTGATGAAGCGCACTGCGGTCGCGTGAATACCTGCGAGCAATAACCTCGTCAGATACAACCTCGAACCCGACGCGCTCAGCTACCTGGACAAGTAGGCGATCCGTAGGGACATGCACGCCATAGAACTTGGAGTCTCCGATGTCAAAGATGAACTGTCCACCGGGCTTTAGGTTGTACTGTACCGCCTGGAACACCTGTGTCATATCAGAGAAGTATTGACGGACCAGGAGTGGGATCCTTTTGTCTGGAGAGGCTGTGTCAAGCGCCGATGCCACCTCCTCGACACTCTTGTAGGTGTGCTCCAGGTTGCGAGTCTTGCTGACATTATTGATGCCGGCCGTCACGGCTTTTCTACACAGTCCCGGAAGCTCCCTTTCGGCTTTGATGAAGCCAAGGAGCCACAGCTCAATTTTAGTGTTCCGGAAGTAATTTGTCCCATTTAGGTAAGGTGGTGAAGTGATTGCCAGATCGAATTGGTTCGCTTCGCCGTGGCGAACGTCTCGACAGTCCTCCGACAGTTTGGCCATGGCGGCCGCCTGATCCGGAATCATATTGATGTCGCGGACCATTTGCGTAACGGAAGTGTGGACGAATCCCTGAACGTTGACGACTCGCGTAACGTATTCGTTCGCCCGTCGCCGCCTGAGATCCGCCCGGCGAGTCATATGAGAGCTTGCCACAGCATTGGATGCAATGGCGAGCAGTAGAAGGTCACGAAGCCATACGCGGCCGTCGCTAATCCGATGGGCCAGTTCCTTGATAGCGAGTAGCGTGCGAAGGTGATCCTCTTCAAAGAAATCACGCCTTGGGAAAGCTTCATGGTACGGCGATAGGTCAATAAGTTTTGCTTCATGTTCGAGGCTGTCGGACTGCAGATGCTTCAGAAATTGCCCTGCCGCCGCCTGAAACTCGGATTTATTTTTCCTGGCTGTGCGCGCTGCGTTGACCTTTGTCTCTGCCACGAAGGACATGAAAGGGTTGATCTCTGAGTAAGAGGAATTTACGCCAGCGTGAGAAGCGACCACTTGAACCGTGCCAGACCCGCCGAATGGGTCATAAACATGTGAGACCCCCTCGTTCTGAATGAGTTTCTGGCGAACGTAGTCTGCAGAAAATCCCTCGACATAGGGGTACCAGCTATGAACGGCTTGATTCCTGTTATCTCTAAAGGTAACACCGAGATCGAGTGTGCTTTGCTGCGTCACTGGTTCCCTGCCGAAGCGGTCGTGGGTGGTCGCGATAGTGTATAGCAGGGCACCTTGCGCGGTAGTCGCACGATGTTCGTTCGATTCTTTGTCTGGCGGCCAGACAGTTACTCACAGTAGCCCGTATGCCTGTACGCCGGTCGGCGGAGCGGCTTTGGGGTGGCGCTGCTTTGGCGCGAGTGATCATGGCCCCGTAAGCTTTCGGCGCGTCGGGCAGTCTGTGGACCTGCCCGCTAAAGCACGACGTTGGGGCCATGATCTTCGAGGCTCGCGCCAAAGTGGCTCCGTAAAGCCGTGGAGCCGGCCGCCCCCAGGGCGGTTGCAAGTTCCGGGATCGCGTAGATCGTCCGCGCCCAGCGGGAGTTGACGTGGCAACAGCACAGGCACGAGACCGGTGATCATCAGGGTGTCTACGCCAGCTGATCACATCGAGGTCCCGTGCCTGCCGCTCCATCCTCCCCGATCCCTGCCGTCCTGATGAAACTGGGCCCCCTCCACCAGCACGACACCGGCCGCCTGCGGGCCCACCTCCAGCGCGTACCCGACCCGCGTTCACGTCGCGGACGGTGGTATCCCCTGGTCGGCCTGCTGCTGATCTGCGCCTGCGCAGTCGTCTCCGGCGCCCGGACCATCACCGAGATCACCGAGTGGGGACAGCGCGCCACCACCACGGTGCTGGAACAGCTCGGCATCCGCCGCCACCTGCCCGGACGCCGCCGCGCCCCGTCCCATGCCACCCTCACCCGGCTCCTGGCCGCCCTCGACGGCGAGCCCTGGACGCCGCGATCGGCGCCTACCTGGCCGAACACGACCACACCGACGTCGGCAGCACCGGCTCGCCGCCGCGGCCGGCGATCGCGGTGGACGGCAAGGCGCTGTCCGGCTCCGCGCACCGAGAGCAGCGCCACCGGCACCTGCTGTCCGCCGTCACCCACGGCCCCACCATCACCCTGGCCCAGCGGGAGGTGGGCGCCAAGACCAACGAGACGGCCGCCTTCCGCCCGCTGCTGGAACCACTCGATCTGGCCGGCGCCGTGGTCACCTTCGACGCCCTGCACAGCGTCAAGGACCAGGTGCGCTGGCTGGTCCAGGAGAGGAAAGCCCACTACATCGCGGTGATCAAGGGAAACCAGCCGACCGCGTCAGCCCAGCTCAAGGCCCTGCCGTGGAAGCAGGTGCCGGTAGCGCACACCGTCTCCGGGACCGGGCACGGGCGGCGGGAGTCCCGCTCGGTCAAGACCATGGCCATCGCGCCGAACCTGGGCGGGATCGCCTTCCCGGAAGCGCGGCTGGCCTTGCGCATCCACCGGCGCCGCCAGGAGAGCGGCAAGCGGCAGACCCGGGAGACGGTCTACGCCGTCACCAGCCTCGATACCCACCAGGCCAGCCCTGCCGACCTGGGCGGATACATACGCGGGCACTGGGGAATCGAAAATTCCAGCCACCATGTCAGAGATGTGGTGTTCGCCGAGGACGCCTCCACCGTCCACACCGGCAGCGCGCCGCGGGCGATGGCCGCCTTGCGGAACCTGGCCATCGGCAGGCTACGGCTGCTGGGAGCCGACAACATCGCCAAGACCACCCGAGCGATCCGGGACGCACCCGAACACGCCGTATGGGTCTGGGGCATCACCGACAGCCCGCTCCTACCGGGAACTTGAAGCCGCCCTGGGCCGCCCCAGCCACGACGCATCCCCTCTCTGGCTTCAAGTGGCCGATCGCCGTAGAGCGCGGCACGGGCGCCGGCCGGTACTACAGCCGTGAGTCGAGATGTCTGTCTCTGCGGTCGTGGGTGGTGTAGTGGCAGTGTTGGGCGCGGGCCTGGTGGGTGCGGCGCCAGAGGGACTGGGCCACGATGAGTGTGGCGGGTGCGGGTGCGGGGGCCCAGGTCAGGCGGTTGAGGAGCCGGCGGATCTCTTCGGCGGTGTAGTGGATCAGCTTTTCAACGCGTCGGGCGGGCCCCCCTTTTCGGGCCCGCCGGGCTGCTGTGCAGGGGCGCTCATCGTGGTGGGCTCGGGTTCGTGGTGGTATGTGGTGCGGGTGGCGGTGATGGTCAGGAAGGCCAGGGCGGCCATGGACAGGGTGATGTGGCGGTGCCAGGCGTCCCAGGTGCGAACCTCGTAGTGGTCCAGTCCGCAGTCGGACTTCGCGGTCTCGAAGCAGTCCTCGATTGCCCAGCGCAGGCCCATCACACGGACGATCTCGCTGATCTTGGTGCCGTTGCGGGCGTGGACCGCGAAGTAGGCGACTTTGCTCGGGTCGGTGATGGAACGGCGGATCAGCAGTAGGTGGGTGTAGCCGCGGCGGGGTCCGTCCTCGGCACCGCCGGGCCAGGTCACCTCGGCCAATGCCCAGTCGTAGCGGCGCTGGCCCTTCGTCCCCGCCCCGCAGGTGCGGCGTTCGAAGCGCAGTGGGACGGCGGCGGCCAGCGCGTCGACTCGCAGGCTGCGGGTGCCGGGGTGGTCACGGTCTCGTCGACGGGCACCGCCATCACGTAGGGGATGCGGCGGCGCTCCAGCGCCGCGCGGAGTTTGCGGTCCTGGCCGTAGGCGCTGTCGGCGGCCACCCAGCCGAAGGGGATCTTGGCCCGGCGGCACCGTTCGACCATCCGCCGGCCCAACTCCGCCTTGGTGACGACCTCCTTGGCCCGCTGACGCGGGATTCTCGCCCTCGTGCACCGGGCGCCCTCCTCGGTCCAGCCGGCCGGCACGTACAGTTCCCGGTCGATCAGAGCCCGGCCGGCATCGGTGGCGTAGGCGCAGAACACCGCGACCTGGCAATTCTCGATCTGCCCGGTGATCCCGGCATACTGCCGCGCCACACCGGCCGACATGCGGCCCTTCTTGATGAACGCCGTCTCGTCCAGCACCAGCACCCCGTCCGGCCGGGCGAGGTGTACGGCCACGAACGAGCGGACCGCATCCCGGAGTTGGTCGGCACACCACACCGAGCGGGAGAGGAAGAACTGCACCCGATCCGGCGTCGCGTGCCCGGCATACTCCGCGATCTGCCACCCGTTCTTCCGCTCGACAGGCGCGATCAGCGCCTTCACATAGGCCATCGCCATCCGACGCGGCTCAACCCGTCCGAACACCCCTGCCAGACACGCGAAGAAATCATCGAACCAACCCGACCAGACCTGCACCGCACACTCCGCGTTCACCCACAGATCAACGCGTCACAAGCCAGATGGACACGACTTACGGCTGTAGTACAGGGCTGAAGCGGGGCGGAGACAGGAGCGCAGGCCCGCACCCAGCGGTAGCCGCTGGTGCCGTAGCGGTGGATCTCGGCGATCGCGTCGTGCGCGCGCCGCATGGGCCGGAACCCGTAGGAGACCGGCAGGAAGTCAGCCTCGAAGATCGGCTCCAGCACCAGCTTGAGGGCTGCCTGGACCACCCGGTCGGAGACGGTCGGGATGCCGAGTTTGCGCACCTTCCCGCTTCCACCGGGCTTGGGGATCTTGCTTCGCGCACCGGCAGCGGGCGGAACTCACCCGTCTTCAGTACGCGTTGCAGGTCCTCCAGGTAGCCCGGGAGGCCGAGTTCCCTCTCGACGTCGACGACCGTGAGGCCGTCGTCGCCAGGGGGTCCGGGCTCCCTTGTTGCCCGCGACCCGTTCGAACGCCACGAGCAGCGTCGCCGGGTCGCATGCGAGGTTGAACAGATCGCCGAACCTGCGGCCACGGTCGGCCGCCGCCCATCGGTGAGTAAACATTCAGGAGGTTGCGCGCGGGCTCGTTGCCTGACGATGTGACAGGCCGTGGATGGGTACGGCAGGATCCGTGGTCATGTCGTCGGGGTTGGAGTCTGCGTCGCGGGAGGATCTCCTCGCGGTGATCGGACTGCTGCAGCGGCAGAACGAGGAGTTGGCAGCGGCCAATGAGCGGTTGACCGCGCGGGTGGCGGAGCTGGAGCGGCGGCTTGGCCGCAACTCGGGCAACTCCTCGATGCCGCCGTCGTCGGATACCTTCGGGCGGCCGGAGAAGAAGGCAGCGCCCAGGAGTGGACGCAAGCGGGGCCGTCAGCCTGGTGCCGGCGGGGCCGGGCCGGCCATGGTCGAACGACCCCGACGTCACCGAGGACCATGTCCCGGCGGCCTGCACCGGGTGCGGTAGCGCGCTGGGCGAGTGCGACAGCATCGGCTTCGAGCGCCGTCAGGTCCGTGACATTCCGCTGACCACGGTGAAGGTGACCGAGCACCGCGCCCATCGGTGCCGGTGCGCGTGCGGGGTGGTGACGACCTCGCCGATGCCCGAAGAGATCGCCGGATCTCCCTCCTCCTACGGCCCGAACCTGCGCGCACTGGCCGTCCACCTGCTGGTCTTTCAGCACATCCCCGTGGAGCGGACCGCGATCAGTTGATCGCGGACGTGACCGGAGCCGAGGTCTCCACCGGCTGGGTCGCCTCCCCGCTGTCCGAGGCCGCTGGCCTGGTTGAAGAATCGCTGAACCTGGTCCGGGCCCTGCTGGTGCTGGGACACGTCCTGCACGCGGACGAGACCACCACCCGCATCGGCGTCACCCGGCGCTGGCTGCACGTGGCCTGCACCGACCTCCTCACCCTGCTCCACCTCGCACCCCGCTCCCGGGCAGGGAGCCGACTGCGGGCGGTGTACTGCCCGCACTACCGTGGCGTCCTGGTCCACGACTCACTGTCCCTGTACGCCGGCTACCCGGCACGTGCACCCATCAGCTGTGCGGAGCCCACCTCATCCGCGAGCTGACCGCCGCCGAAGAGGACTTCGGTGACCAGCAATGGCACCAGCAGATCCGCTGGGCCCCGGCCGGACTGAACACCCAGGCCCTGCACGTGCGCTCCGGAGAGATCGCTGAGATCGCGCCCGAGGCCCTGCTGCTGCACCTGCGACGCCTTCCACCACGGGCATCGCCGTCGGGCCTGTCCCAACATCCCACGCAGCGAAGGGCGAAAACAGTCCACGGCCCGCAACCTGCTGGAACGCCTGCGTGACCAGGCCGCACGCCGTGCTCCGGTTCGCCGACAACCCGCGGCATGTGCCCTTCACCAACAACTGCGGGGAACGGGCGCTACGGCCGGTCAAGACCCAGCTGAAGATCTCCGGCTGCCACCAGTCCGCCGACGGCGCCACGGCCTGGCTCGCCGTGCGCTCCTACCTGGACTCCGCCCGCAAACACGGCATCAGCGCCTTCGAGGCCATCCACCGCGCCTTCACCGGCAACCTCTGGATGCCCCCCATCGAACAAGCCACCTGACCCGAAGACTTCACACACCGTCACCGATCAGCCGCATTCCTTCTGAACGCGTACGTTGGAGCCGGAAGGCGCCGGTAGGCGGCTGCCACAGCGCGGGTCGGCGTGTGGGTGATGCGGCGTGGGCGGTGTTGGCTCCGGGGGGCGCCGTGTACACCGCCGCCGGGGTGGGCGGAGGCGGAGGCGAGGTAGGGGCCACGCACGGGTATGCCGGAGCGGCCGGTTCCCGGGACCGGACGGAAGACGAGTTGTTGGTGCAGGTTGGTGGTGCCGCCGTTGATCGCGCCGCCGCGCAGGTTGGCGTCGAGCGCATGGGGTATCCAATCCGGCCGGACGGCTACGTCCTGCTTGGTGGCACACGGTGGTGAGCGAGTGCGGCGCGGTGTGCCGTGATCTCGGCCTCCAGGTCTGGCACCGGCGTGCAATGCCGGAGTTCGACGAACAGCTGGGTGGCGAGCATCCAGCGCAGGCGGGGGTCTCCGTAGCGGAGGCTCCAGCCTTCGCCGATCTCGCGGAACCTGTTGCCGGCGGGTTGGAAGAGGCTGCCGTAGACGCCGTGCGGGATGATCTTCTTGACGCGTACGGCCATGTAGGGCTTGGCGAGGTGTGGGCAGCGGGCGAGGGCGGCCGGGGCGCAGGTGAGGCAGACCGGTGGCTGGGAGGTTGTTTCGCCATCCGGCCAGCCGGGCCATTCCTCGTCGCGGCGGTTGACGAGGAACAGGGTGCCGCGGGATGTGCGGCTGGCCGGGCCGCCGTGGACCTGGCAGAGGCGGTTGAGCATGGCCATCCGGCCACGGGCCGGGTGCATGTCGCGGTAGATCGGCTGTCCGGTGCCGGGTGCGTCGGCCATGCGTGACCACAGCACGCCGTGACTGTCCCGGTCCTCTGGTCGCTCGTCGCGGTGGCAGAGGCCGCGTCCGTCCGGGCGGACACGGAGCACCGTCTCGCTCTCCTCGCCGGTCCAGGCGGCGACGTAGGGGACGAGCGGTGGCTTCCGGACCGCGCCGTCATCAGCGTGAGACGGCTGATGCGGGCAGATCGTTGAACCGGCTTGGTCGTTGAGGGGCATCGGGGGCTGTCCTTGAGTCATGGGGCGGTGGCCGGCGTGCGGCAGCTGGTTGACGGTCCCGTTCACGCGACTGCGCGTCCTTGTTCGACGCGGAAATGCGCCCAGACGTTCTTGCCGGCATCGGCGCGTTCGGCGCCGTTTTCGTCCGCCAGCTCGGAGATCAGGTACATCCCGCGTCCCGACTCGGCTGTCCAGTCGGGCTGTTGGAGCACTGGCAGGTCCGGGCTGAGGTCGCCGACGACCAGATGCACGCTGTTGGACGATGCGAGGAGGGTGATCACGCAGGTGGGCCCGCCGGAGTGCTTCACCACGTTGGAGAGCATCTCGGCGAGGCACTGGGTCACCCGGAACTCACAGTCCAAGAGCCCGCGACGGGACAGGTACAGCGCCACCAGGCGGCGGACGTCGGTGAACGCCGCCGGATCGGCGTGCAGTTGGATCTTCATCCTGTCCTCCGGGAACGTGGCCTCGCGCGTACCGAGCGCTTCGTCATGGGGTGTGTGAGCGTTCGGACGTGTGGGGAAGTCGCTACGCTGAGCAAACCGCGAGAACTGAGCGTCAGGTACCCCGTCGGGGGAGGGGATGCCGCTAACGCTGCTAAAGATCGTTTCGGGGACGGGAGCGTGGCATGCCGCGGACACGGAACACTCGGCTGGCGGCCGCGATCGCTGAACTGGGTTGGTCTCAGGAGCAGGTTGCCGCTCGGTTCCGACGCGTGGCGGCCGAGAGCGATGCGGCCGAACTGCTGGCGGTGACGCGGTCGCACGTCTCGCAGTGGGTTCTTGGTTCGCGTCCGAAGGACCGGGCTGCCCGTATCTTGTGCGAAACGCTGTCGCGGGGACTGCGCCGCCCGGTGTCGGCGGCCGAGATCGGGCTCGCGTCCGATGAGGCCGACGTGAGCACGGTCGAGTGGTCCGGTGACACGGCGAGTTCGTTGGTGGCTCTCGGGAGTGGCGACTTGGACATGGAACGCCGACACATGTTGGCTGCCTCGGCCTACTCGCTGGCCGGCCTCGCGCTGCCGCCGGGCAGTTGGTGGGACGAGGCGTACGAGCGGGCCCGCGCCCGGTCGTTGACTGCTTCCGGAACGGTCTCGGTGGCGGATGTCGCCTCGGTGCGGGAGATGATGACGTTCTTCTCCCAGCGCGACCAGCACCGTGGAGGTGCCGACGGGCGCGATGCCCTGGTCGCGTACCTGCGCACGGATGTCGCCTCGCTGCTCAGCCGCCGGGCCCCTTCGGAGGAAGTGCGCCGCGATCTGTTCTCGGCTGCGGCAGAACTGACGTACCTGGCCGGCTGGACGGCCTTCGACGCGTCAGTGCACTCCGTCGCCCAGCGGTACTTCACCCTGGCTGTCCGGCTCGCCGCCGAAGCGGGCGACGCACCGCTCAGCGGGCACATCCTCCGTGCGATGGCCCACCAGGCCGTTGACCTTCGGCACCCACGCCAGGCCCTCGACCTGGCGACGGCATCGGTTGAGGACCAGCGATATGCCCTGGCGAGCCCCCGGGAGAAGGCGCTCCTCGGCGTCGTCCACGCGCGGGCGCTGGCTGCCGCCGGCCGCAAGAAGGACGCGCTTGCCGCGCTCCTGCGGGCGGAGGACGATCTCGGGCAGGCCGATGACGGCGGCAGCGCGGTTGAGGAACCTGGGCGGGTGTTCTTCTTCGCCCAGGCGAGCCTCGCGCACGAAACGGCGTGCACGCTCCGGGACTTGGGTGACCTCAGTGGGGCTGAGCGCCAGTTCAAGCTCAGCGTCCGTACCCGCCGCAAGCAGACGTTCCGCCGGACGCACTCCGTGACGCTTGGCTACCTCGGCGCGGTGCAGGCGCAGCAGGGGGCGATCGACGCGGCGTGCGCAACGTGGACGGAGGCGCTCGACGCCATGGACGGCGTGCAGTCGGGGCGCGCCCGGGACACGGTCGTTCAGATGCGGCGGGCGCTGAGTCCCTTCCGGGGCCGGGGTGGCAGTGCGGCGGCGGATCTTGACGAGCGCGCCCGGGGCGTTCTGCGGAACGTAGGCTGAGCCCGCCGTCATCGTCGAACAGCCCGTGCGGCAGCGGGCGGGATGGGAAAGTCGATGTCCGAAGCGTTCGAGTTCACGCCGGTCGCCACCGTGGTCGGCGGTCACACGACCCCGGCCGACGACTTCCAGGGCGGCGTCGAGTCGATCATCCGCCTCTCTGCGGACTTCCCCGTGGAGACCCTTCAGGGCATCGAGGAGTTCTCCCACCTCACCGTCGTCTGGCACTTCCACCTCGCCTCACCCGACGACGTCGCCCTCCACGCCCGCAGCCCCCGGAACAACCCCGCCTGGGCCCCGAGCGGCACGTTCGTCCACCGTAACCACCGCCGCCCCAACCAGCTCGCTACCTCCTACCCCCGACTCCTACGCGTTGACGGACGCGACCTCCACGTCACCGACCTCGACGCCGTCGACGGCACCCCCGTCCTCGACCTCGCGCCGTACTTCCCCGCCATGGGGCCGCGTGGTCCGGTCCGGGTGGCGGGCTGGGTGGACGAGATGCTGGGCGACTATTGGGCGGACGCCGGCAAGCGGTAGTTCGGCTGGGCCATGCTCCCCTCGGCCATTGCTTCGTCAGCTCTCCGGAGCGTTTCATGACGGTGAGCTTCATTCTCCTGCGATCAACAGGGACCTATTCGTTCTCGTATCTCGACGGATGGTCCGGTAGATTGTAGGGTCTGCATGGATCGAAGGAAGACCTTCGTGGATCTTCGTTGGGGTGTTCGGCGTCGTCATTTAGTAGATCTATTTCGCTTTCTATCTCCCTTCTTTGGCGGATGCCAGTCGGATTTCCCACGCCCTTACCTTCTAGACCGGTAGGTCCTTCGCTCCTTAAATGGGCAGTTGGCGGGGCGTGTTGGCCCTTCCTCTGCGCCCCGCAACTGGAATGGATACCCGAAGGTTTCGACGTCGACGGCCCCGCCGAGTGCGGACAGCTGGTGTCGGTTAGCAAACCGTTACAGTCGACGGCGTCCAAAAAGGGCCAAAAATCGCGCCTTCTAGAGTGCCGGCTCATCAGCGGTCTCTCGGAGGTAGCCGGATGTCCCACCCCCCAGGCAGCGGCGCGAGCGATGCAAGATCGTCTGTCCCGCCGGACGCCGCTCTACGTCATCCTCTCGGACTGCGAAGCAGCGACCCCCCGATGCGTGTCGCGCCCGACTCCGCGAAGAAGTATCGCGCGGCAGCAAACCGTGCGCGGGAGACCGCGTGTGCTGCGTGACGAGTGCGCGGTGTGGTGAACGCCACGAAGTTCCTGCTCAGCTGAACAGAAACTCGTTCCCAGAAGCCTCCGCCGTTGTTACCGTGTTTTCCTGGTCTGTCGATCATCATGTCTGACGATCCGGGATGCCAGCCGGTAGATCGCCGTCCAGTGCATGTTTCTCTGACTCCGGCGCGGTCGGATGGCGAAATTTGGAGAGACCCGCTTCCCGGTCGAATCCTGCCCGCCGAACCTCCCCGGATGGAGTTCGAGGTCCAGTTCGTCGGTGGCACCGAGGCGGAGCAACTCGGCAAGCAGCAAGCGCAGGCGATACGAGAGGTGCTGGAATGGGTAGCCCGAAGGCGATCAGGACCTGGGCAGAGCATCGCCGCGTGGGCGGCTCGCGGCAGTTCGGCGTTTCAGCAGAAGCCGCCGCTGACCCGGTGCGCCGCTCATCCGCGTGGCCTTCGCGGGGCGGACCTCGACCGACGACCAGCAGGACCCGACGCTGTGCCTGCCGCGCCAGCTCCGAAGCAGCCAGCGGGCGCTCCCAGATCATGCGGTGATCGTCGCGCATTTCTACGACATCGAGTCCGGCCGTATGGACCTGGCGGACCGGGGCCGTGGTCACGCGCACGAGAAGTCCCAGATTCCCATCCTGCGCGACGGCGGCATCCAGGATCTGCTGGACGAGGCTACGCGGCCGGACCGTCGGTTCGACGTGGTGATCTGCGAGTCCATCGAGCGGATCTCCCGGCGTACGTACTTCTCGACCGAGATCGAGCACCGCCTTGAGCGTGCCGGGGTGCTCCTGCTGGCCTCGGACGAGCCGATCAACCTCGATGGCGGTCGGCGCAGGGCCCGGACCGCCACGCAGGTGCTGACCCGCCGGGTGAAGCAGGGTGTGGCCGAGTGGTACGTCACCGAGATGCTGGAGAAGTCGTGGGCGGGCTTCGAGGTGCACACCGAGCACGGGTACAACATCGGCAAGGCGTGCTACGGCTTCCGGGCCAAGCCGGTGCCTCACCCGGTGCCGGCCAAGAGGGCCAAGGGGATCAAGAAAACTCTGCTGGCGGCCCACCTGGTCGAAGGCGGTGTGGTGTGCCGGATCTTCGAGTGGCGTGTTGTCGAGCGGCTGAGCTACCAGGCGATCGCGGACCGTCTCAACCTTGACCTGATCATGAATCCCCCGCCCACGCCCGTGGACCCGGATCGCGCGGTGGGGCGCTGGACCTACTCCAACGTGCGGGACATTCTGACGAACCCCAAGTACACCGGGCACATGGTCTGGAACCGGCGGGCGCGCAAGGGGAAGGGGAAGAACCGGGCGAACCCGGTGGAGGAGTGGGTGTGGTCGGCCGAACCGACTCACGATGCCCTGGTCGATCTGGAGACCTTCGTCCAGGCTCAGCAGATCGCCGAGCAGCGGCAGCGCTCCCGTACAGCCTCCGGCGTCAACAGGCACCCCGCGGCCAAGCGCACGTACAAGCTCCGCAGCTACCTCTTCTGTGTGCCGTGCGGGCGCCGGTACTACGGCAAGACCACGCACGACACGCCGTACTACGTGTGCAGCCCGAAGAAGGCATACAGGGATCAGTGGCACCCGAACAGCTACTGGGTCCGCGAGGACGGACTGCTCGATGGCCTCAACGCCTTCCTGTGCGACCGCGTCTTCGGCGAAGTCCGGTACCACCTGCTCGACCGCAACCTGAGAGACCTGGACGAAACCCAGGGGAAGGAACGTGAGGAGCGCATCGGATCGCTGCGCCGGGCCATCGCGGACACCGAGGCCAGGAGCCGGCGGCTGATCCGCAACGTCGAGGTGTTGGACGAACCGGACGAGGAGTTCATTCAGGACATCAACAGGCGCCGCGTGGAGCTGCGAGCGGAGCGTGAAGCTCTCCAACAGCAGCTTGACGAGGTGGAGGAGCAGGTTCAGGCGGCTCCGAACCCGGGACTCCTTGGCCATCTGCCGGTGATGCCGATCGACCTGGCGCAGATGCCGGACGACATCTCACGTCGGCTGTTCGAGGCGCTGAGGCTGGAGATCCGCTACGACGGCGGAACGAACGAGGCGGTCTGCACCATCACGCTGAGCGGAGAGACGATCGATGCTGTCTCCCGCACGGCTCATGAGGCGGCCGTCGTCCCGATGGGATCAATCAAGGGAGATCGTATGAATCAGCACCACGCGAAGGCTGAGGAGATCGATCATGACCTCTCTCCTGCAACCTTCTGCGTAGTGCCCCCGGCAGGATTCGAACCTGCGCACACGGCTCCGGAGGCCGTTGCTCTATCCCCTGAGCTACGGGGGCTTTGTCGGGCCGCTCTCGCGGTGACGGGTAGAACACTACCAGCTCGCGAGGGGGTGCCGTACCGGGTTTCGAGGTGCCGGAGAGGGTGGCGGGGCGGTCGGGTGACGGTGTCGCCGGGGCGCCGGAGGGGCGTTCCGGAGCGGGCCGCGGCCCGGTGTCGCGCACCGGCTCCGGGGGACCGGAGGACTCGGCGCCCCATGGCCGACTCCCGCCCCCCGCACGGCCGTTCACGCCCCCCAGCCCGACCGGCCGCGCCGCCCCCCACCGTCCCCGCGCCGTCCCACCGTCCCGCTGTCCCGCGCTCGCCCCGACGCCCCCGCGCCCCGACGCCCCCGCGCCCCGCCCCACCCGCTCGAACCACCCCCCAACCCCCTCCGTCACCCACTTCACACCCGTACCCGTGGAGAGCGCGTGTCCGTGGCGGGTAAGGGGCGGGGGAGAAGTGGGTAAAACACGGACGCAAGCGATGGCGCGGGCCTACGCTGCTTCGTGTGGATGACATGCCAGGTCGGGTCCTTGTGGTCGACGACGACAAGGTCGTCCGGCAGTTGATCAAGGTCAACCTGGAGCTTGAGGGCTTCGAGGTGGTGACCGCCTCCGACGGGGCGGAGTGTCTGGACGTCGTCCAGGCCGTGCGCCCGGACGTCGTCACGCTCGACGTGGCCATGCCGCGCATGGACGGACTGCGGGCGGCCGCCCGGCTGCGCCGCGATCCGCGGACCCGGCACCTGCCGGTCGTCATCGTCAGCGCGGGCAACCGGCCCCGCGAGGCCCCCGGCGTCGACGCGTTCGTCGGCAAACCGTTCGATCCGGACGAACTCATCCTCGCCGTGAGGGAGTTGCGCCGCACCGGCCCCCGCACCACGCCGTCCGCGACCCTGCCCTTCCTCCCCGCGCCCCTCCTGCGCGGCCCCCTCCTGCGCTGACGGCGCCGGCCGGTCCCCGCGTCTCCACCTCCCCGCACCCCGCTCCTGCGGGGCCCGCCCCCGTGCCGCGCCCCGAGCACCGTGCCCACGGCCACCCCACCCCCCGCCCGCGCGACCCGCCCCGGCTTCCGCCCGCCCGCAGCCGAGCGCCACCCGTCCCACCCCTCGGACCGTCTCGCGCGCCGGCCTGCCCGTTTCCCCTACGCTGAACCGCGTGACCCCCGCCGAACTGGCCAGTGCCGTCTCCTGGGCGGTGCGGTGCGCGGTCGACGCCGGTGAGCTGGACGTGCCCGTGCCGCCCCCGGGCGACGTCCCCGTCACCGTCGCCCCGCCCGGCCCCGCCCGGCGGCCCGGCGACGCCCCCGGCACGCACGCGGACTACGGCACCGGGATCGCCCTGCGGCTGGCCGGGCCCGCCGGGCGGCCGCCGCGGGACGTGGCCGGAGCGCTCGCCGCCCGGCTCGACGGCGCTCCGATCGCGCGGGTCGACGTCGCCGGCCCCGGATTCCTCAACGTCACCCTCACCCCCGCCGCCCGCGCCGCGCTCGTGCGCGCCGCCCGCACCGCCGGGGACCGCTGGGGGCACGGCAGCTCCCTGGCCGGCGCCCCCCTCGACCCGCCCGCCCCGGCCGGACGCGACCCGCGGTCCGCCGCCGTCGTCCGGTTGCTGCGGGCCTGCGGCGCCGACGTCCCGCCCCCGCCGCCGCCCGGCCCCCCGCACCCCGCGCTCGGGCCGGACGCCACCGCCTGGGCGCACACCCGCCCGGCCCCCGGCGACCGCCCCGACCTCGACCCGCGCACCCACCTCCCCCAGCGCCCGGCCAACCCGCTCTTCCGGGTCCGCTACGCCCACGCCCGGGTCCGCGCCCTGCTGCGCAACGCGGCCGACCTGGGCTTCGGCCCCGCCGAGGGCGACTGCCCGCACCCGGCCGGCGCGGCCCTGCTCGCCGTCGTCGCCGACTGGCCGCGTACCGTCGGTGCGGCAGCCGCGCACCGTGCCCCCGACCGCGTCGCGCGGGCCCTGGAGGCCGCCGCCGACGCCGTCCTCGACCTGCACGACGCCGCGTCCCCGCTGCCGCGCGGGGACGCGGAACCCACCCCCGGCCACCGCTCCCGGCTGGCCCTTGCCGGCGCCGGCGGATCGGTGCTGGCCTGCGGACTGGCCCTGCTCGGCGTCGACGCGCCGGACCACCTGTGACGAGGAGAACGACCATGCACCACCGCACCGAAGGAGCCGCCGCGTGAGCCGCAGCGCGCACCCGGCGGGCCCCCGCCACGCCGACGTCCTGCCCGAGGAGCACTGGAACGCGCCCCCCGGGGACCTCAACGTCCTCGACCCGCGGGTCTGGCCGGCCACCGTCACGCGCGGCGCGGACGGCGTGGTGGTGGCCGCCGGGGTGGACGTCGTCAGCCTCGCCGAGCAACACGGCACCCCCGCCTACGTGCTCGACGAGGCCGACTTCCGGGCCCGCTGCCGTGCCTGGCGGGAGGCGTTCGGCCCGGACGCCGACGTCTTCTACGCCGGCAAGGCGTTCCTCTCGCGCGCCGTCGTGCGCTGGCTGACCGAGGAGGGGCTCAACCTCGACGTGTGCTCCGAGGGCGAACTGGCCACCGCCCTGTCGGCCGGCATGCCCGCCGGGCGGATCGCGCTGCACGGCAACAACAAGTCCGCCCGCGAGATCGAACGCGCCGTGACGGCGGGCGTCGGGCGCATCGTGCTGGACTCCTTCCAGGAGATCGCCCGGGTGGCCGGGGCCGCCGAGCGGCTCGGGGTGCGCCAGCGGGTGCAGATCCGGGTGACCGTCGGTGTCGAGGCGCACACCCACGAGTTCATCGCCACCGCGCACGAGGACCAGAAGTTCGGCGTCCCGCTCGCCGACGGCCAGGCCGCCGAGGCGGTGCGCCGGGTGCTCAAGCTGGAGTCGCTTGAGCTCATCGGCGTCCACTCGCACATCGGCTCGCAGATCTTCGACACCTCCGGCTTCGAGGTCGCCGCCCACCGGGTCGTCGGCCTGCTGCGCGCGGTACGCGACGAGCACGGCGTGGAACTGCCGGAGATCGACCTCGGCGGCGGCCTGGGCATCGCCTACACCCCCGACGACGACCCCCGGGAACCCGCCGACATCTCCCGCGCGCTGCGCGAGATCGTCACCCGCGAGTGCGCCGCCGCGGGCCTCGCCGTGCCGCGCATCTCCGTCGAACCGGGCCGCGCCGTGGTCGGCCCGTCGGCGTTCACCCTCTACGAGGTGGGCACCATCAAGCCGCTCAAGGGCCTGCGCACCTACGTGAGCGTCGACGGCGGCATGTCCGACAACATCCGCACCGCGCTGTACGACGCGCGCTACAGCGTGAGCCTGGTCTCGCGCGCCTCCGACGCGCCCGCGATGCTCTCGCGGGTCGTCGGCAAGCACTGCGAGTCCGGCGACATCGTGGTGCGCGACGCGTACCTGCCGGCCGACCTGGCCCCCGGTGACCTGGTCGCCGTCCCGGCCACCGGCGCCTACTGCCGTTCGATGTCCAGCAACTACAACCACGCGCTGCGCCCGCCGGTGGTCGTGGTCGCCGACGGTGCGTCGCGCGTGGTCGTCCGCAGGGAGACGGAGGAGGATCTCCTGCGACTGGATATCGGCTAGCAAGATCTTGGTCTCAGATGGTGGAACGAGCACAGGATCCGGCGTTCGGTCGGTGAGACTGGGGCCTGTCCCCTCCCCGGGCCACCACCCGGACCGCCCGGGCGGTCCCCGGCCGGCGGGGGACCGGCGCGGCGGCGACGGCCGCCGGGTGAAGTGAACCGACGTGCGGGAAACGAGGTCGCATGATGCGTACGCGTCCATTGCGGGTGGCGCTGCTGGGCTGTGGAGTGGTCGGCTCCGAGGTGGCCCGCATCATGACGACGCAGGCGTCCGACCTCGCCGCACGCATCGGCGCCCCGGTGGAACTGGCCGGTATCGCGGTACGCCGCCCCGGCCGGCTGCGGGAGGGAGTGCCGCCGGAACTGGTCACCACCGACGCGACGGCGCTGGTCGCCCGCGGTGACGTCGACGTGGTCGTCGAGGTGATCGGGGGCATCGAGCCGGCCCGCACCCTGATCACCAGCGCTTTCGAGCACGGCGCCGGCGTGGTGTCGGCCAACAAGGCGCTGCTGGCCGCGCACGGCACCGCCCTGCACGCGGCCGCCGCCGCGCACGGTGTGGACCTGTACTACGAGGCCGCCGTCGCCGGCGCCATCCCGCTGATCCGCCCGCTGCGCGAGTCGCTGGCCGGTGACAAGGTCAACCGGGTGCTGGGCATCGTCAACGGCACCACCAACTTCATCCTGGACCGGATGACCACCACCGGCGCCGGCTACTCCGAGGCGCTCGACGAGGCCACCGCGCTCGGGTACGCCGAGGCCGACCCGACGGCCGACGTCGAGGGCTTCGACGCCGCCGCCAAGGCCGCGATCCTGGCCGGGATCGCCTTTCACACCCGCGTCACCATCGACGACGTGCACCGCGAGGGCCTGACCGAGGTCAGCGCCGCCGACATCGCCTCGGCGAAACGCATGGGGTGCGTGGTGAAACTGCTGGCCATCTGCGAGCGGGCCGCCGACGGCCGCTCGGTCAACGCCCGCGTGCACCCCGCGATGATCCCGCTCAGCCACCCGCTGGCCGGCGTGCGCGAGGCGTACAACGCGGTGTTCGTCGAAGCGGACGCGGCCGGCCGCCTGATGTTCTACGGTCCCGGCGCCGGCGGTGCGCCCACCGCCTCGGCCGTCCTGGGCGACCTGGTGGCCGCCTGCCGCAACCGGCTGGCCGGGCACACCGGCGCCGGGGAGTCGGCGTACACCGAACTGCCGGCCGGTCCGATGGGCGAAGTGGTCACCCGGTACCACATCAGCCTGGACGTGGCCGACAAGCCCGGCGTGCTGGCCCAGGTGGCCACCGTCTTCGCGGAACGCCAGGTGTCCATCGACACCGTGCGCCAGCAGGGCAAGGACGGTGAGGCGTCCCTGGTCGTCGTCACCCACCGGGCCGCCGACGCCGCGCTGTCGGCGACCGTGGCGGACCTGCGCGACCTCGACACCGTCCGCGGCGTCGCCAGCATCATGCGTGTGGAAGGGGAGTAACCCAATGAACGTCGTCGACCCGCCCCGGACGTCCGGCACCCACCAGTGGCGCGGCGTCATCGAGGAGTACCGGGACCGCCTGCCGGTCACCGCCGGCGCCCCCGTGGTGACGCTGCTGGAGGGCGGCACCCCGCTGGTGCCCGCGCCCACCCTGTCCGCCCGCACCGGGTGCGACGTGCACCTGAAGGTCGAAGGGGCCAACCCCACCGGTTCGTTCAAGGACCGCGGCATGACCATGGCGATGACGCGCGCCACGGAGGAGGGTGCCCGCGCGGTGATCTGCGCCTCCACCGGTAACACCTCCGCCTCGGCCGCCGCCTACGCGGTGCGGGCCGGCATGGTGTGCGCGGTGCTGGTACCGCAGGGCAAGATCGCGCTGGGCAAGATGGGCCAGGCCCTGGTGCACGGCGCGCGGATCCTCCAGGTCGACGGCAACTTCGACGACTGCCTGACGCTGGCCCGCGACCTGTCCGAGAAGTACCCGGTGGCGCTGGTCAACTCCGTCAACCCGGCGCGCATCGAGGGCCAGAAGACCGCCGCGTTCGAGATCGTCGACGCGCTCGGCGACGCCCCCGACATCCACGTGCTGCCGGTGGGCAACGCGGGCAACATCACCGCCTACTGGCGTGGTTACCGCGAGTACGCCGCGGACGGCCCGGCCACCCTGACCCCGCGCATGTGGGGCTTCCAGGCGTCCGGTTCGGCGCCGATCGTCAACGGTGCGCCGGTCGCCAAGCCGCAGACCATCGCCACCGCCATCCGCATCGGCAACCCCGCCTCCTGGTCCCAGGCCGAGGCGGCACGTGACGAGTCCGGCGGCCTGATCGACGCGGTGACCGACCGTCAGATCCTGTCCGCCTACCGGCTGCTGGCCTCCCGCGAGGGCGTCTTCGTGGAACCGTCCTCGGCCGCGAGCGTCGCCGGCCTCCTCAAGGCCGCCGAGGACGGCCGCCTCACCCCCGGCCACCGCGTCGTCTGCACCGTCACCGGCAACGGCCTCAAGGACCCCGACTGGGCCGTCGCCGGCGCCCCCCAGCCCGTCACCATCCCCGTCGACGCGGGCGCGGCGGCGGAACGCCTGGATCTGGCCTGATGTCCGCGGCCCCCTTTCTTTGAGGTTCGTTCGCCTCCGGGGGCTTCCTGCCGGTGACGACGCTCCTCCTCCGGCGGCCGCTCGCTCCTCGCGGCCTCGCCGCCGTCCGCCTCGTCGACGGCGCCCCCTTCGGCTCACCCACCCCGTGACGAGGAGTGCCGGCACCGGATCCGAGCCCCCGGGAGGCGAACGACCACAGAACAGGGGAGACACGCCTCCCTCCGTCCCTGTGTGCCGTGGGGAGTGCTCTTGGGTAGGCTGGCAGCGGTGGCGTCGCCGTACGCCGTTCGCCGTGCCCGGGGCACTGTTCCCGGTCGGCCCCCTCATCGTCCCGTCGCCCCGGCCCCGGGGGCCGGACGGCACCCGACCTGACGCGTTCCGGACCGCCGTGCCGGTGCGCCCGGGCGGATCCGCAGCAGTCAGCACAAGGAGAGTTTCGACCGATGGCCGGTCCCGCCTTCCGCGCCGCCGCCGTACGGGTCCGTACCCCCGCGACCAGCGCGAACCTCGGTCCCGGGTTCGACGCCTTCGGCCTCGCGCTCGGCCTGTACGACGACGTGGTGGTCCGGGTGGCCGATCACGGGCTGCACGTCGACATCGCCGGCGAGGGCGCCGGAACACTGGCCCGTGACGAGAAACACCTGGTCGTCCGGTCACTGCGCACCGCTTTCGACCTGCTCGGCGGTCAGCCGCGCGGCCTGGAGGTCGTCTGCGCCAACCGCATTCCGCACGGCCGTGGCCTGGGCTCGTCGTCCGCCGCCATCTGCGCGGGCGTCATAGCGGCCCGAGCGGTCACCATAGGCGGGCCCGAGCGGCTCGACGACGCGGCGATGCTGGAGCTGGCCACCGAGATCGAGGGCCATCCGGACAACGTCGCCGCCTGCCTGTTCGGCGGCTTCACCCTGGCGTGGACCGAGGCCGGCCGGGCGCGCGCCATCCGGATGGAGCCGTCCGCCGCGGTGGCCCCGGTGGTCTTCGTCCCCGGCGAGGCCGTGCTGACCGAGACCGCTCGCGGACTGCTGCCGCGCACCGTCGCGCACGCCGACGCCGCCGTCAACGCCGGGCGGGCCGCACTGCTGGTCGAGGCGCTGACCAGGCGTCCCGAGCTGCTGCTGGCGGCCACCGAGGACCGGCTGCACCAGGAGTACCGCGAGCCCGCCATGCCGCAGAGCCTGGCGCTGGTGGCCCGGCTGCGTGCCGACGGCGTGCCGGCGGTGGTCTCCGGCGCCGGACCGACGGTGCTGGCGCTGGCCACCGAGGAGAGCGCCGGGAAGGTCGCCGCGCTGGCCGGCGACGGCTGGGCGGCCGGCCGGCTGTCCCTCGACGCCGGCGGTGCCGGTGTCCTCCCGCTGGGCGCACCCCGGGACAGCGAACCGGCGGCCGACCGGCGATGACGGAGGCGCGGGTTTGAGCCGGTGGTACGGACGGGAAGCATCGCTCGCGGTGGCACCACGCCCGGAGAGCGCGCGGCCGGACCCGATGTCCCGCCTGCTGCCTCCGCCGGAGTTCCGTCCCGTGATTGCCGGGCGCGGAGAGGGGGAATATTTGTCAGAGCGGGTAGTGTTAATCTCAAGTCTGCACTCGGAGCCCTTGAGGCCCGGTGTTCCAGGTCCCCTCTCGGGACCACCATTCTTCCGGGAGCCTCCCTCACTGCCTGAGCAGTCGCCTTCGCAGTGCCGAGCACGCTCCGGAGTCGGTGCGAGCGCCAGGCCACCGTGTGACCCGCTCGCTCCGGAACCGCAGTAATTTCCGCCGCCGTCCGGCGGTACACCGCACCGGATCAGGCCGATGACAGAGCCCGAATCCGGACAGCACAACCGGTCGCCGCGCCGCTCTGGCCGACGCCCGCTCCAGGGAAGGACCCTTCGTGAGCGACACCACCGATCTGATGGGCGCACGAGCGGACAACGCCGCCGCAGCGTCCGACGCCGCCGCGCCCGCCTCCGGTGCTGCCACAGGTACCACCACCCGGCGCCGCCGCACCGGGACCGGCCTTGACGGCATGGTGCTGGCCGAGCTCCAGCAGGTGGCATCCGGCCTCGGCATCAAGGGCACCGCGCGGATGCGCAAGGGCCAGTTGATCGAGGTCATCAAGGAACGCCAGGCCGGCGGCGGCGCCGCGGCCCAGGACGCCGAGCCGGCGGCCGAGAAGCCCAAGCGCCGCACCACCTCCCGCGCCCGCACCGACGAGGCGGCGGCCGCGCAGGCCGCGCCGGACCCCGCCGTCGACATTCCGGGCCAGCCGGCCGGTGACAAGCCCGCCGAGCGTCGTGGCCGCCGGACCTCCATCGACGCCGCGCAGGCCCCCGCCAAGGACGAGCCGCAGGCCGACGCCGAGCCGCGGGAGCGCGAGCCGCGCCGGGAACGCGCCGCCAAGACGGACCGTCAGGGCGGCCAGGACCGCCAGAACGGCCAGGGCGACCGCCAGACCCAGGGGGAGCGCCAGAGCCAGGGCGACCGTCAGGGCGGGCAGAGCGGCGAGCGCCGCCGGGACCGTGACCGCCGCCGCGGCGACGAGGGCGGTGGCCAGCAGCAGGGTGGCGGCGGCCAGGGCCGCCGTGCCGAGGGCCCGCCGGACGACGACGACTTCGAGGGCGGCCGCCGCGGCCGCCGGGGCCGTTACCGCGACCGCCGCGGCCGCCGGGGCCGTGAGGAGTTCGGCAACGAGCCGCCGGTCACCGACGACGACGTGCTGATCCCGGTCGCCGGCATCCTCGACATCCTCGACAACTACGCGTTCATCCGCACCTCCGGCTACCTGCCGGGCCAGAACGACGTGTACGTCTCTCTCGCCCAGGTCCGCAAGAACGGCCTGCGCAAGGGCGACCATGTCACCGGTGCGGTCCGCCAGCCCAAGGACGGCGAGCGCCGCGAGAAGTTCAACGCGCTGGTGCGGCTGGACTCCGTCAACGGCATGGCGCCCGAATCCGGGCGCGGGCGGCCGGAGTTCGGCAAGCTCACCCCGCTCTACCCGCAGGACCGGCTGCGTCTGGAGACCGAGCCGGGCATCCTGACCACCCGGATCATCGACCTGGTCGCCCCCATCGGCAAGGGCCAGCGCGGTCTGATCGTGGCCCCGCCGAAGACCGGCAAGACCATGATCATGCAGGCGGTCGCCAACGCGATCACCCACAACAACCCCGAGTGCCACCTGATGGTCGTCCTGGTCGACGAGCGTCCGGAAGAGGTCACCGACATGCAGCGCTCGGTCAAGGGCGAGGTCATCTCCTCGACCTTCGACCGGCCGGCCGAGGACCACACCACCGTCGCGGAACTCGCCATCGAGCGCGCCAAGCGCCTGGTGGAACTGGGGCACGACGTGGTGATCCTGCTGGACTCCATCACCCGTCTGGGCCGTGCCTACAACCTGGCCGCCCCGGCCTCCGGGCGCATCCTGTCCGGTGGTGTGGACTCCACCGCGCTCTACCCGCCGAAGAAGTTCTTCGGCGCCGCCCGCAACATCGAGGACGGCGGCTCGCTGACCATCCTGGCGACCGCGCTGGTGGAGACCGGTTCGCGCGCCGACGAGGTGGTCTTCGAGGAGTTCAAGGGCACCGGCAACATGGAGCTCAAGCTCGACCGCAAGCTGTCGGACCGCCGGATCTTCCCGGCCGTCGACGTGGACGCCTCCTCCACCCGTAAGGAGGAGATCCTGCTCGGCGCCGACGAGCTGTCGATCACCTGGAAGCTGCGCCGGGTGCTGCACGCCCTCGACCAGCAGCAGGCGATCGAGCTGCTGCTGGACAAGATGAAGCAGACCAAGTCCAACGGCGAGTTCCTCATGCAGATCGCCAAGACCACGCCGGGCAACTCCGACTGACCGCGGCGTTCGTCAACGCCGGTGCCCCGGCCACCCGTTGAGGTGGCCGGGGCACCGGCGTGTCCGGAGCCGGCGGCACCTGGGGAAACGTCGGGTCCGCCCCCGAACCTGAATCGTGTGCGGAATGTGCGAAGGGTGTGCTGGTGTCAGTAAGATCAGCAACTCATACGACAAATTCTTGTCACGCCTCGCTCACCTTCTGGAGTCCGGGGGCCCTTCGCACATCCGGGCGGCAAGCACCGCCGCCGGGTCCGCCTCGCGCTGCCCGCCGCCGGAGCCACGCTGCTCGCCGCCGTCGCCGGCTTCCTGCCGGCGCCCGCCGGCGCCGCCGCGCACGACACCGCCCCGACCGCCCACCCGGCGCCCGCGGCCGGCGCGCTGACCGCCCGCCCGCACCGCGCGCTCGCCGGCCGCCCGCACCTGCCGGGCACCCCCGCGGCCGGCACCGCCAGCCCCGGCACCCCGAGCGCCACCCCGGCGAACACCACCCCGGCCGACGGCACCCCGGGCACCCCCGCCGAGGCCGCCGGCGCCGACGTCACCGGCGACGGGCCGCGCCGACCTGATCGCCGCCACCACCAAGGGCGCGGCCTGCCTCTCCTCCTCCAAGGGCACCTCGCCGGCCGGCAGCAGCTGAGCGGCAGCTGGAGCGGGCGCACCGTCGTCCGGCAGGCCCGGCCTCAACCGCGACGGCTACCAGGACTTCCTCACCCGCACCAGCGGCGGCGCCCTGGTCCGGCGGCACCACTCGCCGACCTACGGCAAGGTCTACGAGGACACCCTCACCAGCACGTTCTCCACGGTGCGCGGCTTCGCCGCCCACGGCTGCCTCGGCTGACCGCGGCGGGCCGGAATACCCGCGGCCCCGACCCTGTTTTGGTCAGTACGGGCCGGTCCTGGCAGACTGGTCCGTCGGCCCCGGTTCACGTCCCGCGAAACCCCGCGGAGCGACCCGGCGCCCTCCAGATACCTAGGAGACACCTTGAAGCGCGAGATCCACCCCCAGTACGTGGCGACCGAGGTCACCTGCACCTGCGGCGCCTCCTTCACCACCCGCAGCACCAAGAGCGAAGGCGCCATCCGCACCGACGTCTGCTCGGCCTGCCACCCGTTCTACACCGGCAAGCAGAAGATCCTCGACACCGGCGGCCGCGTCGCGCGCTTCGAGGCCCGCTTCGGCAAGAGCGTCGGCGCCGGCAAGAAGTAGCGGTCCGCACGCCGGTCGGCCGTCCCCGCCCGGGACGGCCGCACCGGCGTTTGTCTGTGGGCAACGGTCCGTGACGACGAGGGAACAACCATGTTCGAGGCGGTCGAGGAACTGATCGGCGAGCACGCCGACCTCGAGAAGAGGCTGGCGGACCCCGCGGTCCACACCGACCAGGGCGAGGCACGCCGGCTGGGCAAGCGCTACGCCGAACTCACCCCGGTGGTCACCGCCTACCGCTCCTGGCGGCAGACCGGTGAGGACATCGAGACCGCCCGGGAACTCGCCGCCGAAGAACCGGAGTTCGCCGCCGAGGTCAAGGACCTGGAACGGCACCGCGAGGAACTCACCGACCGTCTGCGGCTGCTGCTGGTCCCGCGCGACCCCAGCGACGACAAGGACGTCATCCTGGAGGTCAAGGCGGGCGAGGGCGGCGAGGAGTCGGCGCTGTTCGCCGGTGACCTGCTGCGGATGTACCTGCGCTACGCCGAACGCCTGGGCTGGAAGACCGAGATCCTCGACTCCAACGCCTCCGACCTCGGCGGCTACAAGGACGTCCAGGTCGCGGTGAAGACCCGCGGCACCACCGAACCCGGCCAGGGCGTGTGGGCGCGGCTGAAGTACGAGGGCGGTGTGCACCGCGTGCAGCGGGTGCCGGCCACCGAGTCGGCGGGACGCATCCACACCTCCGCCGCCGGGGTGCTCGTCACTCCCGAGGCCGACGAGGTCGAGGTCGAGATCGGCCCCAACGACCTGCGCATCGACGTCTACCGCTCCTCCGGCCCCGGCGGCCAGTCGGTCAACACCACCGACTCCGCGGTGCGCATCACCCACCTGCCCACCGGTGTCGTCGTCTCCTGCCAGAACGAGAAGAGCCAGCTGCAGAACAAGGAGCAGGCCCTGCGCATCCTGCGCTCCCGGCTGCTGGCCGCCGCCCAGGAGGAGGCCGAACGCGAGGCGTCCGACGCCCGCCGCAGCCAGGTGCGCACCGTCGACCGGTCCGAGCGCATCCGCACCTACAACTACCCGGAGAACCGCATCTCCGACCACCGCGTGGGCTTCAAGGCGTACAACCTCCACCAGGTGCTCGACGGCGAGCTCGACGCCGTCATCCAGGCGTGCGTGGACGCCGACTCCGCCGCCAAGCTCGCCGCCGCCCAGTAAGCCCCTGCCAGCCGGAGGTCGACACGTGCAGCCGTCCATCGGGGACCGCCCCCCGACGCCCCGTACGGTGCTGCTCGCCGAGGTGGCCCAGGCCACCCAGCGGCTCGCCGACGCCGGCGTGCCCTCGCCGCGCTTCGACGCCGAGGAACTGGCCGCCTTCGTCCACGGAGTCAAGCGCGGCGAACTGCACCGGGTCGAGGACAGCGACTTCGACGCCCGCTACTGGGAGGCCGTCGCCCGGCGGGAGAACCGCGAACCGCTCCAGCACATCACCGGCCGCGCCTTCTTCCGCTATCTGGAACTCCAGGTCGGCCCCGGGGTGTTCGTGCCCCGGCCGGAGACCGAGTCGGTGGTCGGCTGGGCGATAGACGCCGTGCGGGCCATGGACGTGGCCGAACCGCTGATCGTCGACCTGTGTACCGGCTCCGGCGCCATCGCGCTCGCGCTCGCGCAGGAGGTGCCGCGCTCCCGCGTGCACGCCGTCGAGCTCGACGAGGGCGCCCTGGAGTGGACCCGCCGCAACACCGCCGGCTCCCGGGTGCGGCTGCACGCCGGTGACGCGCGCACCGCCCTGCCCGAGCTGAACGGCCAGGTCGACCTGGTGGTCAGCAACCCGCCGTACATCCCGCTCACCGAGTGGGAGTACGTCGCCCCCGAGGCCCGCGACCACGACCCGCAGCTCGCTCTCTTCTCCGGTGAGGACGGCCTGGAGACCATCCGCGGCATCGAACGCGCCGCGCACCGACTGCTGCGCCCCGGCGGGGTCGTCGTCGTCGAACACGCCGACACCCAGGGCGGCCAGGTGCCGTGGATCTTCAACGAGGACACCGGCTGGGCCGACGCGGCCGACCACCGCGACCTCAACAACCGGCCCCGCTTCACCACCGCCCGCAAGGCGACGCCGTGACCGGCGCCCCCGGCGCCCGTACCCCTCACCACCCCGTTCCCCTGATGGAGGTCAGCTGATGGCCCGGCGTTATGACTGCTCCGACGCGTCCGACCGTGCCACCGGGCTGCGCGAGGCAACCTCCGCGATCCGACGCGGCGAACTCGTGGTGCTGCCCACCGACACCGTCTACGGCATCGGTGCCGACGCCTTCAGCGCCGAGGCGGTAGGCGACCTCCTCCAGGCCAAGGGCCGCGGCCGCAACATGCCCTCGCCGGTCCTGGTCGGCTCGCCCAACACCCTGCACGGGCTGGTCACCGACTTCACCGAGGCCGCCTGGGACCTGGTGGACGCCTTCTGGCCCGGCGGTCTGACCCTGGTCGCCCGCCACCAGCCGTCGCTCCAGTGGGACCTCGGCGACGCCCGCGGCACCGTCGCGGTGCGCATGCCGCTGCACCCGGTGGCCATCGAACTGCTCACCGAGACCGGCCCGATGGCGGTCTCCAGCGCCAACCTCACCGGCCACCCCTCCCCGCAGACCTGCGACGCCGCGCAGGAGATGCTGGGCGACTCGGTGTCGATCTACCTCGACGGCGGCCCCACCCCCGACTCGGTGCCCTCCTCCATCGTCGACGTCACCGGACCGGTACCGGTGCTGCTGCGGGCCGGCGTGCTGAGCGCCGAGCAGTTGCGCGAGGTCGTTCCCGACCTGCGGGAGTCGGTGTGACCGGCCGCGGCCCCGGCCGGCCGGGCGCCCCGGGGGCGCACCGATGGCGGTAGACGCCCCCCTGCGGGACGGGGCGCCCGACCTCTTCCGGGTGCTGTACGTGTGCACCGGCAGCGTCTGCCGGTCGCCGATCGCCGAACGGCTGACCCGGCTCGCGCTGGACCGCCGGCTCGGCACCGACGCCGAGCAGATCGCGGTGGAGTCGGCCGGCACCTGGGGCCACGTCGGCGCCCCCATGGAGGCGCACGCGGCGACCGTGCTGGCCGAGTACGGCGCCGACGCCGCGGCGTTCTCCGGCCGGGAGCTGCTCGACGAGTACGTCATCGAGGCCGATCTCGTGCTGACCGCCACCCGTGACCACCGCGCGCAGGTGATCTCCATGGGGCACGCGGCCGGACTGCGCACGTTCACGCTCAAGGAGTTCACCCGCCTGGTGCGGGCCATAGACCCGGCCACGCTGCCGGAGTCCGGCGTGATCGAACGCGCCCGCGCGCTGGTGCGGGCGGCCGCCGCGCTGCGCGGCTGGCTGCTGGCGCCCAGCGCGGAGGCGGACGAGGTCTACGACCCCTACGGCGCCCCCGTGACGGTCTTCCGGCACATCGGCGCCGAGATCCACGACGCCCTGGACCCGGTGGTGACCGCCCTGACCGGTCTGCCCGCCCCGGCGGCGGGCTGACCGCGGCCCGGCACCGTCTTCACACGGAGGATGCCGTGTGCGGGGGCCGCCCGGCGGCGGCGGCCCACCCGGCGGCGGCCCGACGGCGGGGCGGGCCGGCGGCCCGGGTGCCGTCCCGCACCGGGCCGGCCGGCCGGGTGACGGACGTCACCGCGGCAGGCCGGGAACCGCCCGGCGCACCCGCCGCGTCCACCCCGGTGTGGCCCGGCGGCAGCCGCTCCATTCACACTCCCCGCTCCAAGGCGAATAAGGTGTGGCGCTGTGCGCGAATACCTGCTGACTCTCTGCGTCGCCGCGGCCGTCACCTATCTGCTGACCGGCCCGGTACGGAAGTTCGCCATCGCCGCGGGGGCGATGCCGCCGATCAGAGATCGCGACGTCCACCGCGAGCCCACCCCCCGGCTGGGCGGCATCGCCCTGTTCGGCGGCCTGTGCGCGGGTCTGCTGTGCGGCGCGCACCTGCTCAACCTCGGTGACGTCTTCCGGCTGTCGAACGAACCCCGGGCGCTGCTGTCCGGCGCGGGGCTGATCTGGCTGCTGGGCGTGCTGGACGACAAGTGGGGCGTGGACGCGCTGATCAAGCTCGGCGGCCAGATGATCGCCGCCGGCGTCATGGTCTGGCAGGGGCTGACCATTCTGTGGCTGCCGGTGCCCGGTGTCGGCCCGGTCGCGCTCAGTCCGGTGCAGTCCACCCTGCTGACCGTCGCCCTGGTGGTCATCACCATCAACGCGGTGAACTTCGTCGACGGTCTCGACGGCCTGGCGGCCGGCATCGTGTGCATCTCCGGCATCGCGTTCTTCATGTACGCCTACCGCCTGTGGTTCGGCTACGGCGTCGAACAGGCCGCCCCCGGGGCGCTGTTCAGTGCCGTGCTGATCGGCATGTGCGTCGGATTCCTGCCGCACAACATCCACCCGGCGCGGATCTTCATGGGTGACTCCGGCTCGATGCTCATCGGCCTGGTGATGGCCGCCTCCGCGATCTCCATCACCGGCCAGGTGGACCCGGACGTCATCACCAACACCACCGGTTCGCTGCGCAGCACGGTGCACGAGATGGTGCCGGTCTACATCCCGCTGCTGCTGCCGCTGACCCTGATCGCCATCCCGGCCGCCGACCTGGTGCTGGCCGTGGTGCGCCGCACCTGGAACGGTCAGTCGCCGTTCGCCGCCGACCGCGGCCACCTGCACCACCGGCTGCTGGAGATCGGGCACTCGCACAGCCGCGCGGTGCTCATCATGTACTTCTGGTCGGCGCTGATCGCCTTCGGCACGGTGGCCTACTCGGCCCGCTCCTCCAGCAAGTGGATCCTGCTGGTCGTGGTGCTGCTCAGCGCCCTCGGCCTGGTGGCACTGCTGCTGCCGCGCTTCAAGCCCCGCGCGCCGCGCTGGGCCGAGGCGTTCGTGCCCCCGCGCTACCGCCGCCGCAAGACCGGCCCGGTTGCCGGTGGGCCGGCGGGCGAGGACGGCGAACCCGGTGCGGGGGAGGCCGCGGCGCAGGCGTCGGGACTGCACGGCGCGTCCGCCGTGGGCGATCGGGCGAACCTGCCGGAGCGACGCAGCGTGAGCAGTACCCGCTGACCAATCCGCCCAAAGCGCGCAGGTGTTGGGCCGCTCGCGACGGTCAGCGACGGAGGGCGGCCGTTCACCCGTCAGTGTGACCCTGAGCACATCGGGTAGGTAAAGACCTCATCAAATAGTTTGTGATACCGTTCACGAAACCAGGGACGTGAGCCGAAGACCGGGGCGGGACGACCGCCGCAATGGTCCTGCGACCGTGGCCCTTCCGAGTCCCGCCCGGGGTCGGACGGCGCCTTTCCCGGCGTTAACCTCATCGTCGAGCGGCTCAACCGACCGACGTCGTGAAGGTCCGCGCCAACCGCCCCCGATCCCCGCCGGAGCCACACCTCTATGCAGCCCAACGACGCCCGGATTCTCCGCGGCGCGGCGATCATCGCCGCCCCTGTGGGAGTCGTCGCCACCGTTGTCAGCGCTCTCGTCGTCGGCGAGAAGGGTCTGATCGGCGGTCTGGTGGCCATGGCCGTGGTCGCCGTGTTCTTCGGACTCGGATTCGCGGCCCTGATGCGCATGACCCGTGACCGCCCGCAGGTCGTCATGACCGCCGGGATGCTCGTCTACGCGATCCAGATCCTGTGCATCGGCGTCTTCATCATCGCCTTCAAGCACACCACCCTCTTCAACGGCCGGGCGTTCGCGCTCAGTCTGCTGGTCACCGCGCTCGCCTGGATCGGTGGTCAGGTGCGCCACAGCCTCACCTCGAAGATGCTCTACGTGCAGCCCGAACCCTCCCCGGTGGCGCGCCCCTCCGCGACCTCCTCCTCGTCCCCGGCGGGCAAGGCGGAGTCCTGAGCATGGGGCGGGCGGTGCCGTACGCGGAACATAAGGGGAGGGTAAAGAGAGTTGATCCTCATCTGCTATCGTCCGGAGTCGCATCCGGCCGTGGGGGGCCCGTGCGCCCGAAACGGGCGCCGTCCTCCAGGTCAGCGGTGTATCCGGCCCCGAATCCGCCGACGCGGTGCGGACGCCGGGTGCCCGGTCCACGATGCGGGCTCCGGGCCGGTGGCGCCGCCACACCACGTCCTCTGTGCCGACCAGCGGTCCCACCAGCCGCGCTGACACACAAGGTTGCCGTTACTTATGCGTCACGACGAAGGAGTCACGGGTGAGTGCCCACACGCTGCTCGCTGAGAGCGGATGCCACATCCTCCAGAACTGTGGCTTCCCCGCGCCGGGCCTCAACTCGTTCCAGTTCAAGCCGATCTTCTCCGTCGGCGGCTTCGACTTCACCAAGCCCATACTGCTGGCGATCATCTGCATGCTGATCGTCGTCGGCTTCTTCTGGGCCGCCTTCGCGAAGCCGAAGCTCGTGCCCGGCAAGCTCCAGCTCGTCGGTGAGATCGGCTACAACTTCGTCGCCAAGTCCATCGCCCGCGAGGTGATCGGCAAGAAGGGTGACAAGTACGTCCCCTTCCTGACCTCGATCTTCTTCTTCGTGTGGCTGATGAACATCATGTCCATCATCCCGCTCGCCCAGTTCCCGGTGGCGTCCCGCTTCGCCTTCCCGGTCGGCCTCGCGGCGCTGGTGTTCATCACCTACATGTACCTGACGTTCAAGAAGCACGGCTTCCGCGGCGGCGTCAAGAACCTGGTGTGGATCGAGGGACTGCCCAAGCCGCTCGTTCCGCTGATCGTCCTGCTGGAGTTCATCCAGAACGTCATCACCCGGCCGTTCACCCTCGCCGTGCGGCTGTGGGCCAACATGTTCGCCGGCCACATGCTGATCATCATGTTCAGCGTCGCCACCTGGTACCTGCTGACCCCGACCTTCTTCACGGCCGTCGCCGGCGGATCCTTCGTCCTGGCCGTCGGCATGACCGCCTTCGAGGTGCTGATCCAGTTCCTCCAGGCGTACATCTTCACGCTGCTCGCCTCGATCTACATCAGCGGAGCGCTTGAAGAGGGGCACTGACCCCCGCGCCTTCCCCATCCCACCTTCCGCTGGGAAGCCCCCCAGCGGACCGCATCAGACAGGAAGACAGGAAGATGTCTGCCGAGCTCGTCAACCTCGCCGCGTCCAACATCAGCATCAAGGGCAACCTGGGTGCCGTCGCCTACGGCCTCGCCGCCATCGGCCCGGGCGTCGGCATCGGTCTGGTCTTCGGTCACTCGATCGAGGCCATGGCCCGCCAGCCCGAGGCCATGCCGATCATCCGCACCAACATGTTCCTCGGCTTCGCCCTCTGTGAGGTCCTCGCCCTCCTCGGCCTGGTCGTGCCGTTCATCTTCTCGGCCTGATCCACGCCCGAAGCCACACTCGACGAAAGGTTCAGACATGATGACCTTCCTGGCCGAGGGGGGAGCGCAGAACCCGCTCATCCCCGACACCGCGGAACTGGTTGTCGGCCTGCTCTGCTTCTTCCTCGTCTTCGGCATCCTCGGTAAGAAGCTGCTGCCGAACATCCAGAAGACTCTGGAAGAGCGGCGCGACGCGATCGAGGGTGGCCTGGAACGCGCGGAGAAGGCCCAGGCCGACGCCAACGCGACGCTGGAGGAGTACAAGTCCCAGCTCGCCGAGGCGCGTCACGAGGCCGCCCGGATCACCGAGCACGCCCGCGAGCAGGGCGCCGCGATCATCGCGGAGATGCGGGAAGAGGCACAGCGCCAGCGCGAGGCGATCATCGCCGCGGGCCACGCGCAGATCGAGGCGGACCGCCGCCAGGTCACCGTCACCCTGCGCCAGGAGGTCGGCCGCATCGCGACCGACCTGGCCGGCAAGGTCGTCGGTGAGTCCCTGGAGGACTCCGCCCGCCAGTCCCGCGTCATCGACCGTTTCCTCGACGACCTTGAGGAGAAGGCCGAGGCCGCGCGATGAGCAGCGGAGCCAGCCGCGAGGCGCTGGCCGCCGCGCGCGAGAACCTGGACGCACTGGCGGACAGCACCTCCGCCGACGTCGTCCGGCTCGCCGAGGACCTGTCCGCGGTCACCGGCCTGCTCGACCGCGAGGTGTCGCTGCGCCGGATCCTCACCGACCCGGCGCAGCCCGCCGAGGCCAAGGCCCAGCTGGCCCGGCGCCTGCTGTCGGGCAAGGTCGGCGACGAAGCGGTGGACCTGCTGTCCGGCATGGTCCGCTCCCGCTGGTCGGCCCCCCGCGACCTGGTCGACGCGGTGGAGGAACTCTCCTCCGCGGCCGACATCATCGAAGCCGAGCGCGCCGGTGCGCTGGACGACGTGGAGGACGAGCTGTTCCGCACCGCGCGGATCGTCGCCTCCCACCCGGAACTGCGGGCCGCCCTCGGCGACCGCGCCGCCTCCGGGACCGCCAAGGCGGAGCTGATCGGCAACCTGCTGGACGGCCGGGCCAAGCCGGTCACCGTCCGGCTGGTCGCGCGACTCGTCGCCCTGCCGCGTGGCCGTAGCCTGGAGGGCGGACTGGACGCGCTGTCCAGGCTGGCCGCGGCCCGCCGCGGCCGGGTGGTCGCGGTCGTCGCGTCCGCCGTGCCGCTGTCGGACACCCAGAAGCAGCGTCTCGGCGCCGCACTGGCCGCGGTGTACGGCCGTCAGGTGCACCTGAACCTCGACGTGGACCCCGGGGTCCTCGGCGGGATCAGTGTGCGGGTCGGCGACGAGGTCATCGACGGCACGGTCGCCAGCCGCCTCGGTGAGGCCGCCCGCCGGCTCGCCGGCTGACCGGCCACCACCCAGACATACAGAAGCGGCCCTGGTTGGGCCGTGGCGGGACGGGGACCACCCCCGCGACCCGCGAGTAACTTCGGGCCCAACAAGGAGAGCAGGGAACCCAGATGGCGGAGCTCACGATCCGGCCGGAGGAGATCCGGGACGCGCTGGACACCTTCGTCCAGTCGTACCAGCCGGACGCGGCCTCGCGCGAAGAGGTCGGCACGGTCAGCGAGGCTGGAGACGGTATCGCCAAGGTCGAGGGTCTGCCCTCGGCGATGGCGAACGAACTGCTGAAGTTCGAGGACGGCTCGCTCGGCCTCGCCCTCAACCTGGAAGAGCGCGAGATCGGCGCCGTCGTCCTCGGTGAGTTCAGCGGCATCGAAGAGGGACAGACCGTCCGGCGCACCGGTGAGGTGCTGTCCGTGCCGGTCGGCGAGGGCTACCTCGGCCGCGTCGTCGACCCGCTGGGCAACCCGATCGACGGCCTCGGCGAGATCGAGACCGACGGCCGCCGCGCCCTCGAACTGCAGGCCCCCACGGTCATGCAGCGCAAGTCGGTGCACGAGCCGATGATGACCGGCCTCAAGGCCGTCGACGCGATGACCCCGATCGGCCGCGGCCAGCGCCAGCTGATCATCGGTGACCGGCAGACCGGCAAGACCGCGCTCGCCGTCGACACCATCATCAACCAGCGGGACAACTGGCACTCGGGCGACCCGGACAAGCAGGTCCGCTGCATCTACGTCGCCATCGGCCAGAAGGGCTCCACCATCGCGTCCGTGCGCGGTGCGCTGGACGAGGCCGGTGCCCTGGAGTACACCACCATCGTCGCCGCCCCGGCGTCCGACCCGGCGGGCTTCAAGTACCTGGCGCCCTACACCGGCTCGGCCATCGGCCAGCACTGGATGTACCAGGGCAAGCACGTCCTGATCGTCTTCGACGACCTGTCCAAGCAGGCCGACGCCTACCGCGCCGTCTCCCTGCTGCTGCGCCGCCCGCCGGGCCGCGAGGCATACCCCGGCGACGTCTTCTACCTGCACTCCCGTCTGCTGGAGCGCTGCGCGAAGCTGTCGGACGACATGGGCCACGGCTCGATGACCGGTCTGCCGATCGTGGAGACCAAGGCCAACGACGTCTCGGCGTTCATCCCGACCAACGTCATCTCCATCACCGACGGCCAGTGCTTCCTGGAGTCGGACCTGTTCAACGCGGGCCAGCGACCGGCGGTCAACGTCGGTATCTCGGTCTCCCGCGTCGGCGGCTCCGCCCAGCACCCGGCCATGAAGCAGGTCTCCGGCCGCCTGCGCGTGGACCTCGCCCAGTTCCGTGAGCTGGAGGCGTTCGCCGCCTTCGGTTCCGACCTGGACGCGGCCTCCAAGGCGCAGCTCGCCCGTGGTCAGCGCATGGTGGAACTGCTCAAGCAGGGCCAGTACGCGCCGTACCCGGTCGAGGAGCAGGTCGTCTCCATCTGGGCCGGCACCAACGGCAAGCTGGACGACGTGCCCGTCGCCGACATCCGCCGCTTCGAGCGCGAGCTGCTGGACTGGCTGGAGCGCGAGAAGAAGGACCTGCTGACCAACATCCGCGAGGGCAAGAAGATGAAGGACGACACCCTTCAGGTCCTCGGCGAGGCGGTCGACACCTTCAAGAAGCAGTTCGAGACCTCGGACGGCAAGCTCCTGGGTGAGGGCTGAGCATGGGTGCCCAACTCAGGGTCTACAAGAGGCGCATCCGCTCCGTCACCGCCACGAAGAAGATCACCAAGGCGATGGAGATGATCGCCGCCGCCCGCATCGTCAAGGCGCAGCGCGCGGTGGCCGCCTCGTCGCCCTATGCGACCGAGCTGACGAAAGCGGTCGCCCAGGTCGCCAAGGGCTCCAACGCCAAGCACCCGCTGACGACCGAGGCCGAGGCGCCCACCCGTGCCGCGGTCCTGCTCGTCACCAGCGACCGGGGGCTCGCCGGCGGCTACTCCTCCAACGCCATCAAGGCGGCGGAACGCCTCTCGGAGCGGCTGCGCTCCGAGGGCAAGGAGGTCGTGCCGTACATCGTCGGGCGCAAGGGCGTCTCGTACTACAACTTCCGCAACCGTGACGTCGCGCAGTCGTGGACCGGGTTCACCGAGAACCCGGAGTACGGCGACGCGAAGCGGATCGCGGAGCCGCTGATCGAGGCCATGACCACCGACACCGCCGAGGGCGGGGTCGATGAGCTGCACATCGTCTTCACGGAGTTCGTGTCGATGATGACGCAGACGCCGATCGAGGCCCGGCTGCTGCCGCTGGCCCTGTCGGAGGTCGCCGAAGGCGTCGAGCAGACCGGTCCGAAGCCGCTGTACGAGTTCGAGCCGTCCGTCGAGGGCGTGCTGGACGCGCTGCTGCCGCGGTACGTCGAGAGCCGGATCTTCAACGCGCTGCTCCAGGCCGCGGCGTCCAAGCACGCCGCGACCCGGCGCGCGATGAAGTCCGCGACCGACAACGCCGAGGAACTCATCAAGTCGCTCTCGCGGCTTGCCAACGCGGCCCGCCAGGCCGAAATCACCCAGGAAATCAGCGAGATCGTCGGTGGCGCCAGCGCTCTGGCCGACGCGACCGCGGGGAGTGACTGATCACCATGACAACCTCTGTTGAGACGACCGTCGCGGCCGGTCGCGTCGCGCGGGTCATCGGCCCGGTGGTCGACGTGGAGTTCTCCGTCGACGCGATGCCGGAGATGTACAACGCGCTGACCGTGCAGGTGGCGGACCCCGCCGCCGACGGCGAGCTGAAGACCCTCACCCTTGAGGTCGCGCAGCACCTGGGCGAGGGCCTGGTCCGCGCGATCTCCATGCAGCCCACCGACGGCCTGGTCCGCCAGGCCCACGTGACCGACACCGGCACCGGCCTGACCGTGCCGGTCGGCAAGGTCACCCAGGGCAAGGTGTTCAACACCCTGGGAGAGATCCTCAACGTCGACCCGTCGACCGTCGAGGTCACCGAGCGCTGGCCGATCCACCGCAAGGCGCCCAGCTTCGACCAGCTTGAGTCCAAGACCGAGATGTTCGAGACCGGCGTCAAGGTCATCGACCTGCTGACCCCGTACGTCAAGGGCGGCAAGATCGGTCTGTTCGGCGGTGCGGGCGTCGGCAAGACCGTCCTCATCCAGGAAATGATCTACCGCGTGGCCAACAACCACGACGGCGTGTCGGTGTTCGCCGGCGTCGGCGAGCGCACCCGTGAGGGCAACGACCTCATCGAGGAGATGCGCGAGTCGGGCGTCATCGACAAGACCGCGCTGGTCTTCGGCCAGATGGACGAGCCCCCGGGCACCCGTCTGCGGGTGGCGCTGGCCGGTCTGACGATGGCGGAGTACTTCCGCGACGTCGAGAAGCAGGACGTGCTGTTCTTCATCGACAACATCTTCCGCTTCACCCAGGCCGGCTCCGAGGTCTCCACCCTGCTGGGCCGCATGCCCTCCGCGGTGGGCTACCAGCCGAACCTCGCGGACGAGATGGGCCTCCTCCAGGAGCGCATCACCTCCACCCGTGGCCACTCGATCACCTCGATGCAGGCGATCTACGTCCCCGCGGACGACCTGACCGACCCGGCCCCGGCCACCACGTTCGCGCACCTCGACGCGACCACGGTGCTCTCCCGGCCGATCTCGGAGAAGGGCATCTACCCCGCGGTGGACCCGCTGGACTCCACGTCCCGCATCCTGGACCCGCGCTACATCGCCGCCGACCACTACGAGTGCGCGATGCGGGTCAAGGGGATCCTGCAGAAGTACAAGGACCTCCAGGACATCATCGCGATCCTCGGCATCGACGAGCTCGGCGAGGAGGACAAGCTCACCGTGCAGCGCGCGCGCCGCATCGAGCGCTTCCTCTCGCAGAACACGCACGTCGCCAAGCAGTTCACCGGTGTGGACGGCTCGGACGTGTCGCTGGAGGAGTCGATCACCGCGTTCAACGCGATCGCCGACGGTGAGTACGACCACTTCCCGGAGCAGGCCTTCTTCATGTGCGGTGGCCTGGACGACCTGAAGGCGAACGCCAAGCAGCTCGGCGTCTCCTGACGCTTCGGGCCGCCGACGGCGTGAAGGGGGGCGGGCTGGTCCCGCCCCCCTGCCGCGCCCCGTTATCCTGTGATCCAACACCCGCCGGAATCGGCGGGTGCAACCCGAGGAGCCCCCCTTGGCCGAGCTGCACGTCGAGCTGGTCGCCGCCGACCGCAAGGTCTGGTCGGGCGAAGCGACGATCGTCGTCGCCCGCACGGTGTCCGGCGACATCGGCATCATGCCGGGCCACACTCCGCTGCTGAGCGTGCTGGAGTCGGACCCGGTGACCATCCGTACGACCGACGGCGGCACCGTCCTGGCGGCCGTGCACGGCGGGTTCATCTCGTTCGCCGACAACAAGCTCACGATTCTCGCCGAGATCGCCGAGCTGGCCGACGAGATCGACGTGGCGCGCGCCGAGGCCGCGCTGGGTCGGGCCCGGTCCGGCGAGGACTCCGCCGCCCAGCGGCGGGCCGACGTCCGGCTGCGCGCCGCGAGCGGCGCCAACTGACAACACGCGGCCGGGCCGCGGAACGCCGACGGCGTTCCGCGGCCCGGCCGCAGCAGGAACCAGGTTCAGCGGGTCCGGCCAGGCCGGGCCATGAGGCGAGGAGGTCGGAGGCGTGGTCCTCGCCCTGGAGCTGTTCGGGACCGTGGTCGTGGTCCTCGCCGCGGGGCTGTTCGTCTTCGGCCTGCGCCGCCGCCTGATCCAGCGCCCCGGCGGCACGTTCGACTGTTCCCTGCGGGTCCCCTCCGACCCGGACCCCGCCCTCTCCGGCCCCGCTCCCTCCGGCGGTGACGCCGACCCGGTGCCCGCCGCCGAGGCCGGCCCCGGCGGCAAGGGCTGGGTCTACGGCGTGGCCCGCTACAGCGGTGACCGGATCGAGTGGTTCCGCGTCTTCTCGTACGCCCCCCGGCCCCGCCGTGTCCTGGACCGCGGGGCCATCGAGGTCGTGGAGCGCCGCACCCCGCAGGGCGAGGAGGAGCTCGCCCTCCTGTCCGACGCGGTCGTCCTGGTCGCCCGCCACCGTGAGCTGCGGCTGGAACTCGCCATGAGCGAGGACGCCCTCACCGGCTTCCTGGCCTGGCTGGAGGCCGCACCCCCCGGCCAGCGCGTCAACGTCGCGTAGGTCTCAGCGGTTCTCGCCGGGCACCCACAGCACGTCGCCCTGCTCCGCGTTCGCCGTGCGGGCGAGGATGAACAGCAGGTCGGACAGGCGGTTGAGGTACTTCGCCGTGAGCGGGTTCATGGACTCCCCGTGGGCGTCGAGCGCCGTCCAGGTGGAGCGTTCCGCGCGGCGGACCACCGTGCACGCCTGGTGCAGGAGGGCGGCACCGGCCGTTCCGCCGGGCAGGATGAAGCTGCGGAGCTTCTCCAGCGGTTCGAGGAAACGGTCGCAGTCGGACTCCAGGCGGTCGATGTAGGACTGCTCCACGCGCAGCGGCGGGTACGGGGGGTTCTCGGCGACCGGCGTGGCGAGGTCGGCGCCCACGTCGAACAGGTCGTTCTGCACCCGGGTGAGCACCGCGGTCACCTCGCCGGGCAGCCCGCCCAGGGCCAGTGCCACCCCGATCGACGCGTTGGCCTCGTTGGCGTCGGCGTAGGCCGCGATGCGCGGATCCGTCTTCGCCGCCCGGCTCATGTCACCCAGGGCGGTCGTGCCGTCGTCCCCGGTGCGGGTGTAGATACGCGTGAGATTGACCATGCGGCGACTCTATGGCCTGTCACGTCAGGGCGTCCGTGCGGCGAAGAACACACCGTGACCCCGGCCTCGTGGTGCTGCGCCACCCCGGTCCTGCCCGTTAAGGTCCGGCACACGACGTCAAAGAGGCCCTACACAACGAGGTGTGCCGTGCCGAAGAAGCTCGCCGTCATCGGCGCCGGACTCATGGGGTCCGGCATCGCCCAGGTCTCCGCGCAGGCCGGCTGGGAGGTCGTGCTGCGCGACCTGACCGACGAGGCGCTCGCCCGGGGCAAGGGCGCGATCGCGGCGTCCCTGGAGAGGTTCACCGCCAAGGGCAAGCTGGACGCGGCGGACGCCGAGGCGGCGCTGGGGCGCATCACCACCACGACGGACCTGGACGCGGCGGCCGACGCCGACCTCGTGGTCGAGGCGGTCTTCGAGAAGATCGAGGTCAAGCAGGAGATCTTCCGGGCGCTCGACAAGATCGCCCGGGACGGGGCGGTGCTGGCCTCCAACACCTCGGCCATCCCGATCACCAAGATCGCCGCGGTCACCTCCCGCCCGGAGTCGGTCGTCGGCACGCACTTCTTCTCGCCGGTGCCGATGATGGCGCTGTGCGAGCTGGTGCGCGGCTACAAGACCAGCGACGCCACGCTGACCGCGGCCCGGGAGTTCGCGGAGGGCATCGGCAAGACCGTCGTGGTCGTCAACCGTGACGTGGCCGGCTTCGTCACCACCCGGCTGATCTCCGCCCTGGTGGTCGAGGCGGTCAAGCTCTACGAGTCGGGCGTGGCCTCCGCCGAGGACATCGACACCGCCTGCCGGCTGGGGTTCGGGCACGCGATGGGCCCGCTGGCCACCACCGACCTGACCGGCGTGGACATCCTCCTGCACGCCACCGGCAACATCTACACCGAGTCGCAGGACGAGAAGTTCGCGCCGCCGGAGCTGATGCGCCGCATGGTCGACGCCGGTGACATCGGCCGCAAGAGCGGCCAGGGCTTCTACTCCTACTGACCGGCCCGGCCACCCCGCCGTACCGCTGACCTCCCGTCACCGGTACGGCGGCGCGGCCCCGCCCCCGCCGCCCGGCCGGACGTCCGCCCTGATCAGCCCATGGGGTGAATTCCGGGCCGCTTCGCTCCCCGGACGCCCAACCCGGCGTGCGACGGGTCGTCAGGTGCGGGAAGACTAAGAGGACACACCGGGACCGTCCGCCGCGGCGCGGACGTCCCGCCGTTCCGCGACCGCGCCGCCGCACCGGGCGAGGGCGGCAGAACCGTTACGGCGCACCGCGTCCGCGCGGTGCGCCACCGGCCCGTCCGGCCGCCGCACAAGCACGTGCCGGGGAGACCCGGCCGACCTGGGAGTGTTACGGATGCACATCAGGGGCGACCACGCCCAGCTCGCCGTCGGGGGCCGCCTCGACGTCCGGAGCGCGGCGGACGCCCGTGCGGTACTGCACACCGCCATCGACTCCGGGCGGGGAGACCTGGTGCTGGACCTCAGCGATCTGGACTCCTGGGACGCCACCGGGCTCGGCGTCATCATGGGCGCGCACCGGCGGGCCGGCCGCGCCGGCCGCCGGCTCGTCCTGCGCGGGGTGCGGCCCCAGATGCGGCGGCTGCTGGTCGCCACCCGCCTGCATCGCATCCTCACGATCGAACCGGACCGGCCGGAACGGTCTCCGGCCACGGCCACGGCCACGGCCACGGCCACGGCCACGGATCCGCCGGAGCGGCCGGGGCGGACTCCGCCGGGGTGTCCTCCGGCCACGATCGCGGAGGGGGTCGCGGGAGTGGAGTGAGCGGCCGGTCCCCTGGGGTTGCGGGGGTGCGCTGCGCGGCTCCTTCCGGTTCGCCCGGGCTGGTCGCGCAGCTCCCCGCGCCCCTTGAGGACAGCTCGGGCGCCGTCCGGTGAGGTGAGGTCCGCGGGGCTGGGAGACGGGGGAAAGCGGGCATCGGGGACAGGGGGGTGGGGGGGGTTTTCCTCCGGGGTCTGTGAAGGTCTAGGGTTCGGTTCTGGCGTGTATGTATTGGCTCGCCACCCAGTCATCAGGGGGTAGCCGGTCCGCTCAGGGCGGGTCGTGCGGCGTCCCCGATCCGACGACGACATCCGTACGCCGGCACACAGGGGCGCAGACCATGGATTCACAGCACCGCGGTCCGGAGGACAGCGGCGAGTTCGGCGTGACAGGCGAGCGCGGCGGTGCCGGGCGCGAGACGGTGACGCCGTCGGGCGGTCCGGCCGGGATCGCGCACGCGGCGCCCGCCGGGGTGGTCGTGCCGCCGCACGGTACCGCCACGCCCGTTCCAGAACCGAACGCCCGCGGGGCCTCCCGGGTCACCCAGATCGTGGCGGGCGACCACCTGGTCACCGTCAACCCGGTCGACGGCTGTGAGGTCACCGGCGCACCCCGCGAGCGGGTGCCCGAGGTGCGCCGCCGCACCGCCGCCGAGCGCACCGAACACGCCCGGGCCGCCCGCCCGGTGCCGGTGATCGGCGCCCCCGCGGTGAACCTGCCGCTGCTGGAGCGGGGCGAGGAGAGCGACCGCGTGGTGCGGCTGCTGGCCCGCGGCCGTTCCGTGCGGGTCACGGGTCCGTCCGGTTCCGGGCGCTCCGCACTGCTGAACGCCGTCGCCGACCGCTGCGGCGCCCTCGCGCCGGACGGCGTGATCCGGCTCTCCGGCCACCGCCGCACCCCCGCCGACCTGGCGCACGAGCTGTACACCGCCGTGCACCGCACCGACGGGTACCGGCCGGACGCCGGACGGCTGGCCGCCGGCCTGGCGCCGGTCGGCGCCGTCGTGGTGCTGGACGACGTCGAGTTCGGCGGCGCGGCCCTGGACGAACTGCTGGCGTCGGCGGGCGACTGCGCCTTCCTGGTCGCCGCCACCCCGCGGGTGCCCGCGCCGTCCGCCGACGCGCAGATCGAGGAGATCTTCCTCGCCGGGCTGTCGAAGACCGCCTGCGTGCGCCTGCTGGGCCGGGCCGCCGAGCGGGAGCTGACGGCGGAGGAGACCTCCTGGGCCGGCGACCTGTGGTTCGCGTCCGAGGGCCTGCCGCTGCGCTTCGTGCAGGCCGGCGCGCTGCTGCGACAGCGGTCCGCCGGACTGTCGAAGGCGGTCACCGCCTCCCTGTCGTTCGACGCGCCGAAGGATGCCGGTCCGGCGCTGCCGTCGCTGGCCGAGAGCGCCGCGCCCGCCCGTCTGCTGGCCGACCGGCTCAGCGGCAACGGCCGGGAGGCCCTGCGGGTCGCGCTCGCCCTGGGCGGCGAGTGCGTCAGCTCCTCGCACCTGCCGGCGCTGACCGGCGTCGAGCAGGCCGACGGGGCGCTCGCCGAGCTGATCTCCTGCGGTCTGGCCACCCCGGTCGCCGGCCACCACCGGCTGGCGGCGGGCGTGCTGGAGCAGCTGGCCGGCACCGAGGAGACCGCCGGTTACGCGCTGCGGGCCGCCGACCACTACGTCTGGTGGGCCGCGCACCCGTCGGTGCCGGCCGCCCGGGTGGCAGCCGAGGCCGACGCGGTGCTGGCCGCCGCGACCGCCTGCCGGCACAGCGGGGAGCACGCCGCCGCGGTGCGGCTGGCCCGGGCCGCGGCACCGGAGTTCGCCGCCGCGCTGCGCTGGGGCGCCTGGGAGCGGGCGCTGCGCGTGGGCCTGGAGGCCGCACGGCTGGCCGGGCTCGTCGGCGAGGAGGCGTACTTCCACCACGAGCTGGGCGTCCTCGCGCTGTGCGGCGGCAAGCTGGACCGGGCGCGCACCGAGCTGGAGGCGTCCGTCGGCATGCGCGGCGCGCTCGGCGACCGGCAGGGCGGTCTGGTGGGCCGGCGCGCTCTGGCGCTGGTCAGCGACCGGTCGGCGCTCCTCGCCGCCCCGGTGGACCCGTCCGCGCCGGCCACCACCCGGCCGCTGCCGGCCGTGCGGCCGGGGAGCGCGGTCGCGGCGACCGCCTCGACCGCGACGGCCCCGGCCCGCGCGGTGCGCCGTCCGGCCCACGCGCTGCCGCCCGGGGCGGAACCGGCGCCGCCGGTGGTGAACCCCGCGGCCAGCCGGCACCGTCACCGGGGCCGCCGGGCCGCCGTGCAGACCCGCCGCAACCTGGCCGCGGCCGGCGCCGGAGCGGTGATCGCCGCGGTGCTGGGCACCGTGGTGACGATCGGCGCGATGACCGCCAAGGGCAACGCCGGCGCGGGCGGCCGGACCGGCGACGCGGTCGCGCAGAACGACGACCCGGCGACCACACAGGGCGGTGTCCCGGCCCGGGCGGCCGACACCTCGCAGCCCTCGTCGGCCCCGGGCGCCTCCACCCCGGCGTCCCCCCCGGCCTCGGCCTCCGCGCCGTCCGGTGCGCCGTCCGCGTCCGGCGGGCCCGGAACGCCGACCGCCGGCACGACCCCGCACCCCGGCACCTCCGGCAGCCCGTCGCACGGCGCCGGGACGGGCGGGACCGGCAGCGGCAGCCCGTCGACCGGTCCGACGGATCCGCAGTCGCCCAGCGGTTCGCCGGACCCGAGCGACTCCGGTGACCCGAGCGGTTCGCCCAGCGGTTCGCCGGACCCGACCGATTCCGGTGCCCCCTCCCAGACCCCGGACCCGGGCGGGTCGGCCACCCCACCGCCCAGCAGCACCGGGTCGGCGTCGGTCACCCCGACGGACACCCCGACCGACGCGCAGTCCCCGGCCGCGGGCTGACCCCCGTTCGGCACGCCGCCGCCCGGTACCGCCTCCGCGCTGTTCGCGGGGTGATACCGGGCGGCAACGCGTTTGCCTGCCCGATGGCCTGGATGCGTACATGACAACCCTGTAGCGTGCACCTGCGTTCCCGGGCCGCACGCGACCCCGTGCGGCCCGGGCCGCGCAAACGGCCCTGCGCGGGCGAACGGTCGCAGCTCCGTCCGCGGGTCGCTGCGGCTGTCGCCCCCCACCACATGCGCCGCGTACCGTCCGGCGTCACGGGCGGGCGAGGGCAGCCCGCGGGCGGGTCGGATCACACGGCGGCGGTCCGGGGCCCGAGGCCCCTCTGCCTGCGCGAAGGACCCTGCCGGGGACGGCCGGGGAAGGCTCGGCGCGGACCGCGCCGCCCCCATGCCGCCGCCCCCGGTGAACGGCCGTCAACAGCCCGCGCCGGGACGTCAGAACAGCCGGAGCTTGTCGTCCTCGATGCCGCGCAGGGCGTTGTAGTCCAGCACCGCGCAGCCGATGCCGCGGTCGGTGGCCAGCACCCGGGCCTGCGGTTTGATCTCCTGCGCGGCGAAGATCCCGCGCACCGGCGCCAGGTGCGGATCGCGGTTGAGCAGCTCCAGGTACCGGGTCAGCTGCTCCACGCCGTCGATCTCGCCGCGCCGCTTGATCTCCACCGCGACCGTGCCGCCGGCCGCGTCCCGGCACAGGATGTCCACCGGGCCGATGGCGGTGGGGTATTCGCGCCGGATCAGCGTCCAGCCGTCCCCGAGGGTGTCGATCCGGTCGGCCAGCAGCTCCTGGAGGTGGGCCTCCACGCCGTCCTTGATCAGGCCCGGGTCGACGCCCAGTTCGTGCGAGGAGTCGTGCAGGACCTCCTCGACGGTGATGATCAGCTTTTCGCCGGCCTTGTTCGTCACCGTCCAGATCCCGTCGTCACTCTCCTTCAGGGCGCACGGCGGCGACATCCAGTTGAGTGGTTTGTAGGCCCGGTCGTCCGCGTGGATGGACACGCTGCCGTCGGCCTTGATGAGCAGGAGTCGCGGGGCCGAGGGCAGATGGGCGGTGAGCCGCCCGGCATAGTCCACGGAGCAGCGAGCAATCACGAGGCGCACGATCGGCAACGCTACCGGCAACAGCCCCCCGCGCGCGATCCGGCCAGGACCGGTGTGCCCCGGGGTGACCGAGAATGACCGGTCTCCTCCCGCGCTCCTGGTGGTGCCCGGGACCGTCACCTACGGTGGTGCCCGGGCTCCGCCGACGCCGACGCCGGGGCCGGACCCTCGCCCACCGCAGGCCCGGTGCCGGGTGGCACGGGGCCCGATAGGAGAACCATGTCGCTGGACGTCCCACCGGTCCTGCTGGAGCAGGCCGAGCGCGGCGAGATCGACGACGCGGCCTTCGCCGACTGCGTCCGGACCTCCCTGCCCTATGCCTGGGAGACGGTCGCCTCGCTCGCCGCCCGACTGGACGCGGACGGCGGCCCGTTCGCCGACAACACCACCCCGCCGCCCGACGAACAGGCCCGCGGGCAACTGCTGCGCGCCCTCGCCAGCGACGCCATCCGCGGTGTCCTGCAACGCCACTTCGGGGTCCGCCTGGCCTTCCAGAACTGCCACCGCGTCGCCGTCTTCCCGCAACAGGCCGACCCGGCCGTACGGGAACGCTTCACCTCACCGCGCGCCCAGGTGCTCAACCAGTCGGCCCTGCTGCGCGACTGCTGACGCCGTCCGGGCGGGGGACGGCCGCGCCGGCCGCCCCCGCCCGCTCACCCCAGCAGCGGCCGCACCTGCGCGCCCAGCCGGGCCACGCACTCCTCGGTGGCCGCCGGATCGCCGTCCGCCTCCGCCAGCAGCGCGAACCGCCGCACCCCGGTGCGCCCGGCGGTGCGCGCCAGCCGTTCCGCGCAGTCGTCCGGGGTGCCCACCGGGTGCAGGGAGCACAACAGCCGGGCGTAAGCGTGCGGATCGCGGGCGCGCCGCGGTCGGCCGTCCAGCGTCACGTAACCGGCCAGGCCCTCCCGCAGCCAGCCCGCCAGCGCCCGCTCCACCGCCGCCCGCGCCTCCCCGGCCCGGTCGGCCACCCGCGCGATCCCGGCCGCCACGTGTTCTCCCGCCACCCGCGCCACCCGTTCGGGCGAATGACCGGCCTCCAGCGCCGCCGACCGCCACAGCGCGGTCATCGCCGCCTTCTCCTCGTCGTCGCAGTGCATCCCCAGCAGCATCGGCCTCAGCAGCCGCGCCGCCAGCCGCACACCCACGGGGGAGACGCAGGCCAGCAGCACCGGTGGCCCGCCCGCCGGACCGTCCACCCCGGTCCGCGGCACCACCGGCACCTCACGGAACCGGTACCGCGGCCCGTCCGCCGCCACCCGCTCCTCCCGCAGCCACCGCAGCAGCAGGTCGACGGCCTCCGGGAACCCCCGCTCGTACGCGTCGAGCCCGCCGCCGAACACCTCCAGGTCCTGCCACGGCCCGCCGCGCCCGACCCCCAGCGTGAACCGCCCGCCGGAGACCACGTGCAGCAGCGCCGCCTGCTCGCCGACCGTCACCGGGTGCGCGGTCGGCAGCACCGTCACCGCGGTGCCCACCCCGATCCGCCGGGTACGGCCCAGCAATACCGCGGCCATCGTCAGCGCCGACGGGCACACCCCGTACGTCATGAAGTGGTGCTCCGCCAGCCACACCGCGTCCAGCCCGGCCGCCTCGGCCGCCTCGGCGGTGCGCACCGTGCGGTGCAGCGCCGCCGCCGCGTCCTGGCCAGGGAACTGCGCCGACAGGGCGAAGACCCCCAGCCGCACCGGCCCGTCCATCGCCCACCCCGCCCGTACCGCCGCCGCCCGGGACGGCCCCGGGCGCCCGAAACGGCCCGCCCGGTTCAACGCCCCGGCCCCGGCGGAGGGCACGGCCGGCGCCGGCATCGGTGCGACCGGATGATCGTCGCACTTACGCCGTCGCCCCCGGGCACCCCCGCGCCCCGCGTACCCTGGAGGGCGAACTCTCCGTCCCCGCGCCGCCCGTGAGGTTCCCGTGTCCCCACGCCGCAACCGCCCGCCCCGCCCGGGCGGTCCACCGGACCACGACGACGCCGGCGACCGCCACGGCCTGGAACGCGCCGAGGAGTGGTCCGGCGACGCCTGGGTCATGCGCCCGGTCACCGGCAGCACCGGCAAGACCTACCGCTGCCCCGGCTGCGACCAGGAGATCCCGCCCGGCGTGGGGCACGTCGTCGCCTGGCCCGAGCACCACGGCGTCGACGACCGCCGTCACTGGCACCGCCCCTGCTGGAACGCGAGGGAGCGGCGCGGCCCCCGGACCCAGCGCTCCCGCAACGCGCCGCGCCACTGAGGCCCGTCCGGTGGACCGGGGAGCGTCGTGCGCGGGGACGCCGGAGCGTCCCCGCGCCCCCCGCTACACGTCCCGCTTGTTCAGGACGCCGTACGCCGCCGCCACGGCGACCGCCGTCACCGCGGCCAGGATGTACACCGGGTCCCAGCCGTGCGGGCCGGTCTCCAGGAACGAGTTGTCGTACAGCGTCGTCATCCCGTTGGGGACGCAGTACTCGATCAGGCCGTCCCGGACGTGGCGCAGGCTGTCGCTGGCCATGAACAGGGCCAGGATGAGCGGCAGCAGGATGACGCCCATCATCAGCGAGATCGCGCCGGCCGTGTGCCGCAGCAGCGCGCCCACGGCCAGGGACAGCAGGCCGAGCAGCGCCACGTACAGGCCGATGCCGAGGATGCCGCGCACCCACTGGTCGGTGGTGGGGGCGGTCATACCGGTCATCGCGACGGCGCAGGCGGGATGCGGGGAGCCCGGCGCCGCGCAGGACGGCGAGGCGGAGGCGTTCACGCCGCCGCCCTGGACCAGCAGGGCGTTGTCCGCCACCGCGACGATCGCGCAGCACGCCGTCGTCACCGTGAACGCCACGGTGGTGAAGACCAGCGCCTTGGCGGTCAGCATCCGCGAGCGCGACGGGCCGGCGGTCAGCGTGGTGCGGATCATGCCGGTGCCGTACTCGCTGGTGATCGTCAGCACACCGAGGCTCACCACGCACAGCGAGCCGAGCAGCACGCCGAAGAAACCGGGGGTGAGCGCGGGGCCGCCGCCGAGGTGCGAGGAGCCGTGCATGACGCCGGCGATCAGCAGGCCGATGCCCAGCACCAGCAGGACGAGCACACCGAGCGTCCACAGGGTGGAGCGCACGCTGCGGATCTTCGTCCACTCCGACCGCAGCGCGTTGCCGAGGCCGGTCGGGGTGATCGGGACGGGCGAGGTGTAGCCGCCGGGGAGCGGGCCGTCCACCGTGGACGGTGACTGGTAGGGGGTCGTCATCTCACGCGTCCTTGGCGTCGTTCGGCTGCTCGGGGGCGGGGGGCCGCGCCGCGGTGGCCGGGGGCACCGGCGGCGCGGCGGGCACGGCGTACGGGTTGGCGTGCGGCGGGACCCGCTGCTGCGCCGGGGCCGCGTACGGGTCCGGGCCGGGAGCGCCCGGCACCGGCACCGCGTACGGATTCGGCGCTCCCTGGAGCTGCGCCGGCGGTGCCGCGGACGGGTCACCGTAGGGGTTGGCCTGCTGGGGGACGCCCGGGCCGCCGGCCGACCGGTAGTCCACCGCGCCCTGCGTCAGCCGCATGTACGCCTCCTCCAGCGAGGCGGTGTGCGGTGAGAGCTCCCACAGCCGCACCCCGGCGGCGTGCGCGACGTCGCTGATCCGCGGCAGTTCCAGGCCGGTGACCCGCAGCGCGCCGTCCGGACCCTCGCCGACCTGCCCGCCGGCCTCGCCGAGCGCCGCGCCCAGCTTCTCCCGCTGCCCGTCCGTCTCCGGGGTGCGCACCAGGGCGAAGCCGGTCGAGTTGTGCGCGATGAACTCCCGCACGCCGGTGTCGGCCATCAGCTGACCCCGCCCGATGACGATCAGATGATCGGCGGTCAGGGCCATCTCGCTCATCAGGTGACTGGAGACGAACACCGTGCGACCCTCGGCGGCCAGCGACTTCATCAGGTGCCGCACCCAGTGGATGCCCTCCGGGTCCAGCCCGTTGACCGGCTCGTCGAACAGCAGTACCTGCGGGTCGCCCAGCATGGCGGCGGCGATGCCCAGGCGCTGGCCCATGCCGAGGGAGAAGTTCTTCGACCGTTTCCTGGCGACCTCCCCCAGCCCGACCATGGCCAGCACCTCGTCCACCCGGGAGGAGGGCACCCCGGCCAGCTGCGCCAGGCACAGCAGGTGGCTGCGGGCGCTGCGGCCGCCGTGCACGGCCTTGGCGTCCAGCAGGGCGCCGACCCGGCGGGCCGCGTTGGGCAGCTGCCGGTACGGCATGCCGCCGATGGTGACCTGACCGGACGTCGGTGCGTCCAGGCCCAGGATCATCCGCATGGTCGTCGACTTGCCCGAACCGTTCGGGCCCAGGAAGCCGGTGACCACGCCGGGCCGCACCTGGAACGACAGATCGTGTACGGCGGTCTTGTCCCCGTACTGCTTCGTGAGGCCACGTGCCTCGATCATGCTCCGCCCCTCGACGATCGGCCGGGGCCGAACGCCCCCGTACGAGCAGGGAGGCTACCGGGCCGCGAACGGTTCCCTCCAGGCGCGTCCGGCCCTTGGGCGGCGCCGGCTCACAGCCGCTCCAGCTCCGGCTGCCGCAGCACCCAGCCCTCGGCGGCGAACACCCCGGCCGCCCGCCGCCGCACCAGCGGGTCCGCCGCCGCCCGCCGCACCCAGTCGTCCGGTCCGGGGCCCAGCAGCGCCCGCAGCGCCGCCGACCGCTCCAGCAGCCCCGCCAGCAGCTGCGGCTGCCCGGTCGCCCGCAGCGGCACCCCCCGCGGCGCCAGCACCCCGTGCCGGCCGGCGTACAGCCAGGTCACCGGCGGTACGCGGCCGTCCGGCAGGGTCACGGGGAACGCGGCGGCCGGCAGCTCGACCCGCCGGTAGTTCGGCTCGGTGGCGTCCACCGCGGCCCGCTGCGCGTCGTCCGCCCAGCACACCACGACCTCGGCCACCGCCCCCGCGGCGGTCACCGGGGCGGCGCCCACGTAGCCGGCGACGCTGACGTGCGCCGAGACGCCCGCGTCCAGTCCCCGGACGGTGGCCGGCAGCATCGGCAGGCAGACCGGGAGCCCGGCGGTCAGCAGCTTGTGGCGCATCTGCGCGGGCGAGGCGTTCGACCCGACGGCCAGCACCGGCACCCGCCGCGCGCTCCCCGGCTGCCCGGCGGCGGCCAGCAGCACCTCCAGGCCCGTGCCGTCCGGGGCGCTCCAGCCACCGCCGGGCACCGCGCGCAGCCGCACCAGCCGGTCGCCCAGCAGCAGCGCCGGCCACGGCACCGGGCGCCCCGGGTAGGCCAGCGGTTCCAGCAGCGGCACCCCGTCCAGGCCCAGCGCGGCCAGCGGCGCCCCGGTGCCCGGCGGAGCCGACACCTCGCCGGGCGGCCCGCCCGCACCGGGCAGCCCGCCGTGCCGCGGCTCCGGCAGACCGTCTCCGCCCCCCGGGGTGCTCACGCGTCGCGGCGCCGCACCAGCAGGTAGCCGCCGAGCAGCGCGGCGACCACCCAGCCCGCCATGATCGCCAGACCCGTCCACGGACCGTAGGGGCGGCCGCCGCCGTCGCCGACCACCATCATGATCCGCTGGCCCGCCTGGTCCGGCAGGTAGCGGGCGACCTTCCGGGTGGCGGAGACGCCGTCGAGGATGTTGGAGATCAGGAAGAAGAACGGCATCAGGATCGCCAGCGACAGCAGCGGCCCGCGCAGCATCGCCGCGCACCCCATGGCGAACACCGTGATCAGCGTCAGGTACAGCCCGCCGCCGACCACCGCGCGCAGCACCCCCGGATCCCCGATGTCCGCACCCCGGGAGCCCATCACCGCCTGCCCGGCGAAGAACGTCAGGAACGCCGTCACCATGCCGACCACCAGGGCGACCGCCGTGGCCACCGCGATCTTGCAGAACAGGAACATCCCGCGCTGCGGCACCGCCGCCAGCGAGGTGCGGATCATCCCGGTGCTGTACTCGCCGGAGACCACCAGCACCCCGAAGACGATCATCAGCAGCTGCCCGAGCCCCATGCCGGCGAAGCTCACGTACGTCGGGTCGAACGTCAGCCGGTCCGACGGCGACATGGCGGCGGCGTTACGGCTCGTCAGCCAGCCGATGAGCATGCCCAGGCCCACGGTGACGACCATCGCGACGGTCAGCGTCCAGCCGGTGGAGCGCACCGAGCGCACCTTCGTCCACTCCGAGCGCAGCACCGCCGGTGCGATCGTGGTCATCGCCGCTTCCCCCCCTCGCCGCGGTCCTTGCGCCAGTCGGCGCCCCACACCGCCGCCGGCGCCCGCTCCGGCTCCGGCCGCGGTGGCCCGCCGGGCTCCGCACCGGTGCCGCCGTCCTGCGGTCCGGTGCCGCCGTCCTGCGGGGGGCCGTCCGCCGAGTGGTACTCGACGGTGCCGGCCGTCAGCCGCATGAACGCCTCCTCCAGCGAGGCGTGCCGCGGGCTCAGTTCGTGCAGGGTGACGCGCTCGCGGGCGGCGAGTTCCCCCAGCTCCGCGGGGTCGGCGCCGTCCACCTCGAAGGCCCCGTCGGGTGCGGTGCGCACCGTGGCGCCGGCCGCCGACAGGGCGTCACGCAGCCGCTCCGGCTCGGGGGTGCGCACCCGCACGAAGGACTTGGAGTTGTCGGCGATGAACCGGGCCATCGAGGTGTCGGCCAGCAGCCTGCCCTGGCCGATGACCACCAGGTGCTCCGCGGTCAGCGCCATCTCGCTCATCAGGTGACTGGAGACGAACACCGTGCGGCCCTCGGCGGCCAGCGACTTCATGAGGTTGCGGATCCAGTGGATGCCCTCCGGGTCCAGCCCGTTGACCGGCTCGTCGAACATCAGGATCCGCGGGTCGCCCAGCAGGGCCCCGGCGATACCCAGGCGCTGCCCCATGCCCAGGGAGAAGCCCTTGGGCCGTTTGCGCGCCACCGACTCCAGGCCCACCAGACGCAGCACCTCGGTCACCCGGGGGGCCGGGATCCGGTTGGACTGCGCCAGGCACAGCAGGTGCTGACGGGCCGTCCGCCCGCCGTGCACGGCCTTCGCGTCCAGCAGCGCGCCGATGTCCTTCAGCGGCTCCCGCAGCCGCTGGTAGGGCTGCCCGTCGATGGTCACCCGCCCGGCGGTCGGGCGGTCCAGGCCCAGCATCATGCGCATCGTGGTGGACTTGCCGGCCCCGTTCGGACCCAGGAAGCCCGTCACCGCGCCGGGCCGCACGGTGAACGTCAGATCGTCCACCGCCAGCTTGTCGCCGAACCGCTTCGTCAGCCCCTGGAGCTCGATCACAGCGTTCACGCTAGGCGACTACCCCGTCCCGCGCACGGCAAGGCCCCCCACGTGTCGCACGTGGGGGGCCCGTTCACCCGGCCGTCAGGACGGCCCCCGGGTCAGCGGCTCTGCTGGGCCGGGACGCCGCGGGAGATCGGCTCGTCGTCGGTGTTGCCGACGGCGGCCACGGCGGCACCGGTCAGGGTGGCCAGCATCTCGCGGACGTTGGTCAGCTGCGCGTTGATGCTGTCGCGGCGGTTGGTGAGCGCCGCCAGCTCGCGCTCGGACTCGCTGCGGATCCGGTCGGCCTTGGCGTTCGCGTCGGCCACGATGTCCTCGGCCTGGCGCTGGGCGGTCTCCACCGTCTGGCGGGCGCGGCGCTCCGCGTCGGTGCGCAGCTTCTCCGCCTCCAGGCGCAGCTGCTCGGCACGGTGCTCGATCTCCGCGAGGCGCTTCTCCGCCTTGGCCTGGCGGGAGGCCAGGTCACGCTCGGACTGCTCGCGGCGCTTGGCCAGGTTGGTCTCGAAGTCCGCGGCGGCCTGGGCGGCCTTGGCGCGGGTCTCCTCGAAGAGGGCGTCGGCCTCCTCACGCTTGGCGGCGGCGTCCTTGGTGGCCTCGGAACGCAGCTGTGTCGCCTCGCCCTTGGCCTTCTCGACGATGCGTGCGCCATCGTCCTCGGCCTTGGTCTTGCGCTCGGCCGCGAACGACTCGGCGTCCTGACGGACCTGCTGGGACGCGGCCTCCGCCAGCTCGCGGTGCTGCTCGGCGGCCCGGCGGGCCTCCTCGCGCAGGTCCTTGGCCTCCTCCTCGGCCAGCCGCAGGATCTTCTCGACCCGCGCGCCGAGACCGGCGTACGACGGCTCCGCGTCGTTGATCGCGGCCTGGGCGTTCTGGGTTTCGAGGTGGAGTTCCTCGATGCGCTTCTCCAGCGCGGTGATCCGCGCGAGTGCACTGTCGCGGTCGGCGACGAGCTTGGTGATCCGGTCGTCCACCTGGCCGCGGTCGTAACCACGCCGCACGAGCTCGAAGCCGAAGGGGGATGAGGTGTCGCTCATGGGGTTCCTGTCAATTCAGGCCGGTGAGGTGATAGGGGAATCCTAGGCGGACGGGCGGCGAGTCATCGAGTCAATGTCCGTTACATCTGAAGATTGTCAACTCAATCGAGTGGAGCGTCGCCAGATCGCTTGCCACCCGTACGGGTGGCTCCCGCTGTGGCGCCCGCCTTGACCCCACCCGGTCCGTCCCGGCGGTCTCCTGACTTCTTACCACCGATGCCACCCGACGGGTCAAACGATTCGAGTGCTTCCAACACGTCCTGCACGCGGGAGATTTCGGCGTTGATGTCCTCGCGGCGGCGCTTGAGCACGTCGAGCTCCCGACGTGCCTCGTCCACGACACGCTTGGCTTCCGCCCGCGCCTCGGAGACCACCCGTTCCGCGGTCCGCTCCGCCTCGGTCTTCTTCTGACCCGCCTCCTTCAGGAGGGCCTCCGCCTTCTTCACGGCGGCGATGCGGGTCCGGTCCGCCTCCGCGGCGGCCTCGGAACGCAGTTGGGTGCCCGCCTTCTCGGCATCGGCCACCATCCTACGCGCCTTCTCCTCCGCCTCCCGCAGCTGTTCGGTGGCGGCGCTCACCAAAGCGTCACAGCGCTCGCCCGCGGTCTTCAACGCCTCCGCCGATTCGGTGCGCGCCCGCTCGTGCAGCGCGTCGACCTCGGCCTCGGTGCGGCCCCGCAGCTCCTCGGCGCGCTCCCGGGTCGACGTGGCGTCCGCCCGGGCCTCCGACAACAGCGTGTCGGCGTCCGTACGGGACTTCTCCACCAGGGAATTGGCTTGAACTGTGGCGTCCTCGACCAGCCGGTCGGCCTCCTTGCGGGCGGCCGAGACCATCGCGTCGGCCTGCTTCTCGGTGGCGGTGGCGGTGCGGACCGCCTCCGCCTGCGCGTCGCCGGTGATCCGGTCGGCGTCCGCGATCGCGCCGGCCACCAGCTCGTCCGCCTGCTGGGCCGCCTCCGACCGCCGCCGGTTGGCCTCCTCGCGGGCCTCGTCCAGCGTCTTGCGGGCCTCATCGGCCAGCCGGTCCGCCTCGGTGACCGCGCCGGCCATCAGCTCGTCCGCCTGCCGGCCCGCATCGGCCCGCCGGCGGTCGGCCTCGACGCGCGCCTTGTCCAGCGCCTCCTGGGCCTTCGTGGCGATCTTGTCGGCCTCGTCGGTGACCCCGGCCAGCAGCTCGTCGGCCTGCTGGGCCGCCTCGGTCCGCTTGCGGTTGGCCTCCTCGCGGGCCTCCTCACGGGTACGGCCGGCCTCCTCGACCGCCGCCGTGGTCACCCGGTCGGCCTCCGAGCGGGCCGCCTCCGCCTGCTCACGGGCCGCGGTGCGGATCCGCTCCGCCTCACCGGCCAGCCGGGACGCCTCGGCGGCGGCCAGCGCCACCCGCTCCTCGGCCTCCGCCGCGATCCGCTCGGCCTCCGCGACCGCGCCGGCCAGCAGCTCGTCGGCCTGCTGGGCCGCCTCGGTCCGCTTGCGGTTGCCCTCCTCGCGGACCTCGTCGCGCAGCCGCTCGGACTCCGCGATCGCGTCCGCCATGGTGCGTTCCGCCAGCGACCTGGCCAGCTCCGCCTCCTCGGACGCCTCGCGGCGCACCCGGGTGGCGTCCGCACCGGCGCGCTCCAGCTCGGAGTTGGCGTCCTGGTGCAGCCGTTCGGCCTCCTCGCGGGCCTCGGTGCGCACCCGGTGCGCGGCCTGCTCGGCGGCCGAGCGCAGCGCGGTGATCTCCTCCTCGGCCTGGGCGTGCAGCCCGGCCACCGCGTCCCGCACCTGCTGCGCGGTGTGCTCGGCCGCGGCCACCATCTCCGCCGCCCGGGACTCCGCCTCGGCGACCAGCCGGTCGGCCTCCGCCCCGGCCTCCTCCACCCGGCGGCGGGCGGCGGCCAGCAACTCCTCGCTCTGTTCCCGCGCCTGACCGCGTTCGCTCTCCGCCTCGGCCCGCGCGCCGTCCAGCAGCTCCTGCGCCTCGCGCCGCCGCCGGGCCGCCTCGTCCCGGGCCGCCGTCAGCTCCTGCGCCGCCTCCGCCGCGGAGCGTTCCGCGACGGCCGCCGCCTCCGACCGCAGCCGGTCCGCGGTCTCCCGCGCCTCGGTGCGCCACTGCTCGGCCTCGGCCGCCGCCTCCTCGCGCAGCCGGGCCGCCACCGACTCGCCCTCGGAACGCGCCTGGGAGGCGTCCGTCGCCGCCCGGTCTCGCAGCCGTTCGGCCTCCGCGTCCGCCTCGGCCAGCAGCGCCCGGATCCGCTCGGCCGCCTCGCCGCGGATGCGTTCCGCCTCCTCGGCGGCCTCCCGGCGCAGCCCGGCCGCCTCGTCACCGGCGGTGCGGACCGTCTCGTCCGCGGCGGTCAGCTTCTGCGTCAGCTCGGTGCGCTGGCGCTCCAGGTCCTCGCGGGCGTCCTCGCGCAGCGCTGCCGCCGCCTGCTCGGCCTCCTCGCGGGTGGCGTCGGCCGCACCGGCCGCCCGCTCGCCCAGCGCGGCCGCCTCCGCCTCGGCCTCGGCGCGCAGCGCCGCGGCCTCCGCCCGGGCCGTCGCCAGCGCCTCCTCGGCCTGCTTGCGGGCGGTCGCGGCGCGCTCCGACGCCTCGGTGCGCACCCGATCCGCCTCGGCGCCGGCGCCGGCCCGCACCTCCTCGGCGTCCGTGCGGGCCTTGGTCAGCAGTTCCTCGGCGGTGCTGGCCGCCTCCTCGATCTGCCCGAGCGCCTCGCGCCGGGCCTCGCTGCGGATCCGCTCGCCCTCGGCGACCGCCTCGGCCCGCAGCTGCTCGGCCTCACCGCGCAGCCGGCGGGCCTCCTCCTGGAGCTCCACGGTCTTGGCGCGGTACTCCTTGGTGTCGTCCTTGGCCGCGCCCTTGAGCTGTTCGGCGGCCTCCTCGGCCTCCGCGCGCAGCCGTTCGACCTCGGCCTCCGCCTCCTTGCGGATGCGTTCGGCCTCCTCGGTCGCCGCCCTGGTCGCCGTCCGGGCGTCCGCCGACGCCTTGGCCAGCACCTCCTCGGCGCTGCGGGCCGCCTTGGCCAGTGCGGCCGCCGCGTCCTCGGCCGCCGCGCTGCGGGCCGCCTCCTGGGCCTCGGCCAGCAGCCGGTCGGCCGCCGCGCGGGTGTCGGCCCGCTGCTGCTCGGCGTCCGCCCGGATCGCGTCGGCCTCCTTGGTGGCCTCGTTCACCAGCCGGGCGATCTCGCCGCGTGCCGTCTTCGTGCGCTGCTCGGCGGAGGTCTCCGCCTCCGTCAGCACCTTCTCCGCGGCCCTCTCCGCGTCCGTGCGCAGCTTCTCCGCCTCGGCGCGCGCCTCGCGCAGCGCCGTGTCGGCGTCGGTCATCGCCTGCTCGGCCGACCGGGCCAGCCCGGCGGCCTCGCGGCGGGCCTCCTCGGACTCCGAACGGGAGGCTGTCCGCAGCGACTCGGCGTGCTCGGTGGCCTCCTGGGCCTGGCTGGAGGCGGCGGTCAGCAGCCGCTCGGCGTCGGTGCGGGCGCGGCGCAGGATCGACTCGGCCTCGGTGCGGGCCTCGGTGGCCGCCGACTCCAGGCGTTCGCGGGCCGCCTCGGCCACCCGGGCCGCCTCCGCGCGGGCCGCCGACAGCGCGGAGGCGGCCTCCGAGCGGGACTCCTCCATCAGCCGCCGGGCCTGCGACTCGCTGCGGGCCCGCAGCTGCTCCGCCCAGGAGACGTTCTCGTTGACGTGGGTCTCGACGGTGGCCCGGCGCTCCGCCAGTTCCTCGTCGAGGCGGCGGCGCCGGGCGACAGCCTCGGCGTGCCAGTCGGCCTCCAGCTGCGCCTGGCGCTCGGCCTGCTCCTGGAGGATCCGCTGGGTGCCCGACCGCGCCTCGCGCAGCTCCCGTTCCGCGTCGGCCCGCATCTGGTCGGCCTGGAGCTGCGCGTTGCGCAGCAACTGCTCGGCCTGCGCGCTGAGGTTGTCGTAGGCGCGCGGCTGGGCGAGCTGGCGCCGCGCCTCGTGCAGCTTGGCGCGCAGCACCTCGACCTGGTAGCCCAGATCGTCTGCGTGGTCGACGGCCTTTTCCCGCTCGGTCCGCAGCCGCTCCATCTCGGCTTCGAACTGAGAGAGGTGGTCGTCAGCCTCGTAGCGGTCGTAGCCCCGCACTCCGCGGTCCCATCCGTCTCCTGGACTGCTCAACCCGCCAACCGGGTGAGCTCTCCGGTGAACCTAGCCATTCGGGAGAATGGTCTCAGATTCTCACCGCAGTCCGGGCCGTCCCCCAGACCCTGGGGACACAGTACCGGCCGGGGCGGCCCTCGGTCAGTGCTCCGCGGCGGAGGTGACGAGCTCGGTCAGCACGCCGTGACAGTCCTTCGGGTGCAGGAAGGTGATCCGCGAGCCCATCGAGCCGCGCCGGGGCTCGTCGTAGAGCACCCGCACGCCGCGCGAACGGATGTCCGCCGCGTCGCCGTCGACGTCCGCGGTGCCGAAGGCGATGTGGTGGACGCCCTCACCGTTCCTCGCCAGCCACTTGCCGACCGCCGAGTCCTCACGGACCGGTTCCAGCAGCTGGAGGTAGGAGGCGCCGCCGTCGCCGGTCTCGTTGATCTTCAGCATGGCCTCGCGCACCCCCTGTTCCTCGTTGACCTCGGTGTGGAAGACCTCGAAGCCGTAGGTGGACCGGTAGAACTCGACGGTGGCGTCGAGGTCGGAACAGGCGATCCCGATGTGGTCGATTCGCGTCAGCATGCCCCCAGTCCACCGCCCGGACGGCCGGTCACGCAACGTGCCCGCCGTCACACCGCGCCCCCTATGACCCGGCGGTAGCGCTCAGTACATTGGGACTTAACCCTCGTTAACCTCACTACCGGTCCGTTGACCAACCCTCCGTGCAAAGGGGCGCGACATGACCAGCCAGAACCGTACCTCCGTGATCGTCGCCGGGGCCCGGACGCCGATGGGACGGCTGCTGGGCAACCTGCGGGACTTCTCCGGCGCCGACCTGGGCGGCATCGCCATCAGGGCCGCGCTGGAGCGGGCCGGCGTCTCCGGCGAGCAGGTCCAGTACGTGATCATGGGCCAGGTCCTCCAGGCCGGCGCCGGCCAGATCCCCGCCCGGCAGGCCGCGGTGAAGGCCGGCATCCCGATGAGCGTGCCGGCGCTGACCGTCAACAAGGTCTGCCTGTCCGGTCTGGACGCGGTCGCGCTGGCCGACCAGCTGATCCGGGCCGGCGAGTTCGACGTCGTGGTGGCCGGCGGCCAGGAGTCCATGACCAACGCCCCGCACCTGCTGCCGGGCTCCCGCGCCGGGCACAAGTACGGCGCGATCGAGGTGCTGGACTCCATGGCGCTGGACGGCCTGACCGACGCCTTCGAGCAGATCGCGATGGGCGAGTCCACCGAGCACCACAACGAGCGCCTGGGCATCGGCCGCGACGAGCAGGACGCCGTCGCCGCCGCCTCGCACCAGCGGGCCGCCGCCGCGCAGAAGAACGGGATCTTCGACGCGGAGATCACCCCGGTCGCGGTGCCGCAGCGCAAGGGCGAGCCGGTCGTGGTCAGCCAGGACGAGGGCATCCGGGCCGGCACCACCACCGAGACGCTGGCCAAGCTGCGCCCGGCCTTCAGCCCCACCGGCACCATCACCGCCGGGTCCTCCTCGCCGATCTCCGACGGCGCCGCGGCCCTCGTGGTGATGAGCAAGGAGAAGGCGCAGGAGCTGGGCCTGGAGTGGATCGCCGAGATCGGCGCGCACGGCAACGTGGCCGGCCCCGACAACTCCCTGCACTCCCAGCCGTCCAACGCCATCGACCACGCGCTGTCCAAGGCCGGGCTGAGCGTCTGTGACCTGGACCTGGTGGAGATCAACGAGGCGTTCGCCGCGGTGGCCGTCCAGTCAATGAAGGACCTCGGCATTTCGCCCGAGAAGGTGAATGTCAACGGTGGCGCGATTGCCCTGGGGCACCCGATCGGGATGTCCGGCGCCCGCATCGTGCTGCACCTGGCGCTGGAGCTGCGGCGGCGCGGCGGCGGCACCGGGGCGGCGGCGCTGTGCGGCGGCGGCGGGCAGGGCGACGCGCTGATCGTCACCGTTCCGGCGAACTGACCGCCCGACCGCATCCCGTACGCAGCGAAGCGAAGGAGTCACCCCCGATGGCGGACGTCGCCACCCTGGTCGAGCAGGCCCGCGAGGGCCGGCCCAGGTCGGTCGCCCGGCTGATCTCGCTGGTCGAGGGGGCCTCCCCGCAGCTGCGCGAGGTGATGGCCGCCCTGGCGCCGCTGGCCGGCCACGCCTACGTGGTGGGCCTGACCGGATCGCCCGGGGTCGGCAAGTCGACCTCCACGTCCGCGCTGGTGACCGCCTACCGCCGGCGCGGCAAGCGGATCGCGGTGCTGGCCGTCGACCCCTCGTCGCCGTTCTCCGGCGGGGCGCTGCTGGGCGACCGGGTGCGGATGGGCGAGCACGCCTCCGACCCGGGCGTCTACATCCGTTCCATGGCCACCCGCGGTCACCTGGGCGGTCTGGCCTGGGCCGCCCCGCAGGCGATCCGGGTGCTGGACGCGGCAGGCTGCGACGTGATCCTGGTGGAGACCGTCGGCGTCGGGCAGTCGGAGGTGGAGATCGCCGCCCAGGCCGACACCAGCGTGGTGCTGCTGGCCCCGGGCATGGGCGACGGCATCCAGGCGGCGAAGGCGGGCATCCTGGAGATCGGCGACGTCTACGTGGTCAACAAGGCCGACCGGGACGGCGCCGACTCCACCGTGCGGGAGCTGAACCACATGCTGGGCCTGGGCGAGGCCCGCGCGCCCGGCGACTGGCGCCCGCCGATCGTGCGGACGGTGGCCGCCCGGTCCGAGGGGATCGACGAGGTCGTCGAGGCGCTGGAGAAGCACCGGGCGTGGATGGAGGAGCACGGGGTGCTCCAGGAGCGCCGCCGGGCCCGCGCGGCGAAGGAGATCGAGAACATCGCGCTGACCGCGCTGCGCGAGCGGATCGGCGACCTGCGCGGCGACCAGCGGCTCGACGCGCTCGCGGAGGCGGTGCTGCGTGGCACCAGCGACCCCTACACGGCCGCGGACGAACTCGTGGCGGGTCTCACCGGAGCGTAGGCCGGGGGGAGGTTCGTGAGGGTGTCGGCGTCCCCACGGGTTCTCCCACCCGGCCTGCGGTGTCCGGCCTGCGGTGTCCGGCGGGGACGGTGGCCTGCCGGGGCCGGTCAGACGCGGCCGCGTGCCTCGCGCAGGTGGTCGGCGACCGGGGTCAGCGCGCGGTGCATGGCGGTGAGGTCGGACGGCGAGAGCAGTCCGATGAAATGATCACGGACGGCCGCCACGTGGTGCGGGGCGACCTTGGTCATCGTGTCCCAGCCGTGCTCGGTGAGCACCGCGAACAGCCCCCGGCGGTCCGAGACGCAGTCCTGCCGCCGCACCAGCCCGGCGTTCTCCATGCGGGTGATCTGGTGCGAGAGCCGGCTCTTGGACTGCAGGGTCGCTCTGGCCAGATCGCTCATCCGCAGCTGCCGGTCCTCCGCCTCGGAGAGGTTGACCAGGATCTCGTAGTCGTTGAACGTCAGCCCGAACGGCTGGAGTTCGCGTTCCAGCTGATAGGTCAGCAGTTTCGACACGTCGAGATGGGTGCGCCATGCGGCCTGCTCCGCGGCGGTGAGCCACGGACCGGCCCGGTTGTCGGGATCCATGCGGGGGAGTCTAGCCAATTGAGTTGAAAGATGTATTAAAAGTCCGCCGGGCCGCCACCCGCGCCGGGGCCCGGCCGCCGCAGGCCCAGCGGGGTGCCGGAGCCGTCGCCGGGACCGCCCGGCATCCCCGGCTCCCAGGGCACGTCACCGGTGGCGAGCGGATCCATCAGCCGCTCGCTGGACTGCAGCAGCACCTGCCCCGCGCCGGAGAACTCGAACTGGTGCTCCTCGCCGGACAGCCCGCCCAGCCCGGTCAGCATCCGCACCCCGCCCAGCACCCCGCGCAGGTAGCCGTGGTCGTAGTGGTGGCAGGGGGAGGGGCAGTCCGCCCAGCCCACCAGCGCCTGCGGATCGACCCTGATCGGCGGCTCCACGAAGACCACCGGCCCGTTGGAGGCGGCCACGAACGTGCCGGTCCCGATCAGCGTGAGGAAACCCGGCACGATCGACTGCTTGAGGGCCAGCCCCGGGGAGAACGCCAGCAGGTTGCCGGCCCGGATCGTCAGATTGCCCTCGTCGAGCTCGTAGGAATTGATGTCGAACGCCCGGTCCGCCAGGAGCATCCGGCCCCGGCCCTGCGCCACCACCCACTGCGCCGCGTGCAGCGGCGAGTGGAAGGAGGCCGCCACCAGCGCGTCCAGCGGCCCGTGCCCCAGCCCGAAGAAGTCGATCTGCCCGAAGTAGGCGATCATCCTGCCGCGCTGGAGGAACCACCGGCCGTCCAGGTCGACGCTGAAGGCGTACGGGTTGACGTTGTCGTTGACCGGCAGGCTCCACGCGTCGTGGACCACCGGGCCGCCGCCCTCCGGTGCGAAGGTCACAGCTTCTCCTCCGACGCCTGCACGAACACCGAGCCGTGACCGGACAGCTCCAGCCGGAACGCCTCACCGCTGCCGCGCCCCACCAGTTCCCGCCAGCCGACCGCCGCCGACAGCCGGTTGCGCAGCTCCCCGCGGTGCGCCACGTACGCCTGCGGGTCGACGTGCACGGGGGCGTCCGGGGTGACCGGCAGCTCGAAGACACCGCCGTGCGCCAGCACCGCCACCGAGCCATGCCCGGCCAGCGACGTGGTGAACAGCCCCTGCCCGGTCGCCCTCCCGCGCACCACGCCCATCACGCCGCCCTGCGACCCGAGGAAGACGGTGCCCTGCCGCAGTGTGCCCTCGAAGGCCAGCAGACGGTCGGACTCCACGTACAGGGTCTCCCCGGTCAGGTCGATCACGTGGGTGTGGTGGCCGCCGTGCCCGAACATCACCGCGCCGGAGCCCTCCACCGTCATCAGCGGCGCCGCCTCGTGCGCGATCCGCCGCCCCAGCATCGAGCCGAGACCGCCCTGCCCGTCGGTGATCGACGGGGTGAACGTCACCTGCCCGGTGTACGCCAGCATCGCGCCGCGCTGGGAGAACACCACCCGGCCCGGCACCACCTCGGCCCGCACCATCTTCGGGGTCAGCGCGGTGAACGCCATCACAGATCACCTCCGATCGTGGTCCGCTCCCCGGGCTGGACGTAGACCAGGCCGTCGCCCTCGAAACGGATCTGGAAGGACTCGCCGGACGCCTCCCCGGCGAACGTGCGCCAGGTGACGCCCGACTGGAAGTGCTGCCGCAGCTGCCCGGTGTGCGCCACGTACGCCCCCGGGTCCACCGACAGCGGGGTCCGCGGGGTCACCCGCAGCACCACCGCCGTGCCGTTGGAGGTGATCGCCGCCTGGCCGTGGCCCTCGACGGTCGTGGTGAACAGCCCGTTGCCCTCACCGGCGCCGCGCAGCCCGGTGAACTTCGTGCCGGTGCGCAGCGACGCCTCGGTGCACAGCAGGTTGTCCGCCTCGACGTACAGCTTCTCGCCGTTCAGCCGCACCAGGTTGATCTCGGCGGCCGCCTCGGCGAAGAAGCAGGTGCCCTCGCCGCGCACCTCCATCACCGTCATGCTCTCGCCGGTCACCCGCCGGGTCACCATCCCGCGCAGGCCCTCGCCGCCGCCGGTCAGCCGCTTGAACGTCATCCTGCCGGTGAAGGCCACCATCGAGCCGTTCCTGGCCTTCACCGCGTCGCCGGCCAGGTCCACGGCCAGCACACGGCTGCCGCCGAGCCGGAAGACCGCCACCTACCCCACCGCCTCCGGATCCCGCCGCACGTCCGCGGCCCGCGCCACCTCCAGCAGGGATGCCCCGCGCCGCTCCTCCTCGAACGCCTTGGCCCCGCCGCGCAGCCCGAACAGCCGCTTCGCCAGCAGGATGTAGACCACCGCCAGCACGTTCAGCGCCAGCGTGCCGGCCTTCAGCGCGCTGACCTTCTCCATCAGCTCGTGGATCTCCAGCGGCAGGAACGCGGCGGTGGCGACCACCGTCAGGTACTCCGCCCAGCGCTTGGCGAACCACAGGCCGACGCCCTCGACGACCTCGATCAGCGCGTACGCCAGCAGCGCGCCGGCCACCTCCACCAGCACCGAGTGCTTGTAGGTGAACGTCTTGCGTATGGTGTCGACCACCGGCGAGTGGTCCAGGTCGTAGTGGAAGTGCACGGCGACCGGTCGGAAGGCCGTCAGGTTCTTCTCGAACAGGTCGCGGACCGCGTCCTGCGAGTTGCTGAACTTCCACACCGCGACGGCCGCCAGAACGATGAACATACCGCGCAGTACGCGTTCCACCGACAGCACCCGCAGGATCAGCAGATCCCGCAGCGCCTTGCCGCGCGGCACCACCGGGGCCGCGACCGCCGGACCACGGCCGCGCGGGGCGCCCAGCGCGAAGTCACCGCAGCGCAGGCAGCGCCAGGCTTCGCCCAGCCCGGTGGAGACGGCCATCCGCTCCCGCAGGTCCGGCTCGTCCGGTGCGTACGTCTCGTGGCCGCGGCGGGCGCAGGCCCGGCGGTTCCAGTCGATGCTCACTGCACTTCCCCCGTGGGTCGTGATCACTGTCCGCGCCGATGCTAGTAGCGGGCCCATCGCGCGCCACCCCCGCTCCGCGGACCGGGACCGGACTGCGACAATGGGCGGGCTTGTGCGTCCTTTCACGAGCCCGGCGCGGACCGCCGGACCGCCGGACGCGCGGCTGCCCCTGCTCCCCGCGCGAAACGGATTCCCTGTGGACGACAAACTCGCCGCCGCCGTGCGCAAGCTGCGGATCATCTCGGTCGCCGAGGCCGTCTCCTTCCTCTGCCTGCTGATCTTCGGCTCGCTGCTCAGCCGGATCTCCAGCGTCAACCTGGTGCCGGAACTCGGCGCCCTGCACGGCCTGCTCTTCCTGGCCTACCTCGTGCTGATGGCCGACGTGTGGAAGAAGGCTTCCTGGTCCGGCCGGCGGGTGGCGCTCTTCGTGCTGTTCGCGATCCTGCCCACCGGCGGCTTCTTCGGCGACCGGAAGCTTCGCGAGGAGTTCCCCGGCGCCACCGCGGAGACCTCCGGGGCGGTGAGCGCGTGATCGTCGCCTTCTCCGTCACCCCGATCGGCGCCGGCGAGGAGGTCGGCGCCCTGGTCGCCGAGGCGGTGCGCGTGGTGCGTGACTCCGGCCTGCCGAGCCGCACCGACGCGATGTTCACCTCCGTCGAGGGCGAGTGGGACGAGGTCATGGACGTCGTCCGCCGGGCGGTCGCCGCGGTGGAGGCCCGCGCCCCCCGGGTCTCCCTGGTGCTCAAGGCCGACATCCGCCCCGGTGTCACCGACGGCCTGACGGCCAAGGTCGCCACCGTCGAACGGCACCTGGCGCAGGACTGACCCGCGCCGCCGCCCGGCCCACCGCGGCCGGGCGGACGCGGGAGGGCCGGTGGCGAACCGCCGGGTAGGCTCGGGGGGTGCCCAAGCCGCTCAGCCTCAGCTTCGACCCGATCGCCCGCGCCGACGAGCTGTGGCGCAAGCGCTGGGGGGCCGTGCCGTCGATGGCGGCCATCACCTCGATCATGCGCGCCCAGCAGATCCTGCTGGGCCAGGCCGACGCGGTGCTCAAGCCCTACGGCCTGACCTTCGCCCGCTACGAGGCGCTGGTGCTGCTCACCTTCAGCCAGACCGGTTCGCTGCCGATGTCCAAGATCGGCGAACGCCTCATGGTGCACCCCACCTCCGTCACCAACACCGTCGACCGCCTGGTGCGGTCCGGCCTGGTGGACAAGCGCCCCAACCCCAGGGACGGCCGCGGCACGCTGGCCGCCATCACCGACCGGGGCCGCGTGGTGGTCGAGCACGCGAGCCGCGATCTGGTCGCCGCCGACTTCGGCCTGGGCGTCTACGACGCGCAGGAGTGCGCGGAGATCTTCGCGATGCTGCGCCCGCTGCGGATATCCGCCGGCGACTTCACCGAGGACTGACCGGCGGCCGCCCACCGGGTACCCCGGGGGAGGGGCGGCACGGGCCGGGCCGTTACGCTCGGGCCATGAAGCGGAGTGTCCTGACCCGGTACCGCGTGATGGCATACGTCACCGGTGTCCTGTTGATCCTGCTGGTCCTGGCCTGTATCGGTCAGTACGTGCTCCACCTGCACGACGCCGGGGTCGCGGTCGCGGTCCTGGGCACCGCGCACGGCTGGCTCTACGTGGTCTACCTGGTGTGCGCCTTCGACCTGGGCAGCAAGGCCAAGATGCCGTTCGCCCGGCTGCTGTGGATCCTGCTGGCCGGCACCGTGCCCACCGCTGCGTTCTTCGTGGAGCGCCGGGTCACCCGCGCCATGGAACCCCTGGTCGCCGACCCCGCCGTCGGCCGGCCCGCGGGCGCCTGAGCCCTCCCCTCCCGTGCGGGGCCCCTCCCCGCGCTCTTCCCGGCGCCGGGCGCTGTCCGGGGCCCCTGCCCCCCCCGCCGGGGCCTCCGGCTCCCTTCCCCCCCGCCGCCCGACCCGCTCCCGCTCCGTCCCGCCGCCGGGAAGACCGGTCCCGGGGCGGGGCGGCCGCGTTTTCCGTGGCCGGGAGGCCGGATCGCCGCGTTTCCGGTCGACCGGGTGGTCTTCCGGGCGTTCCCGTCGACATTTACTTGGACGTCCAAGTAAATTGGTCACCATGAACGCCGATGCCATCGAGGAGGGCCGCCGACGCTGGCAGGCCCGGTACGACAAGGCCGCCAAGCGCGACGCGGACTTCACCACCCTGTCCGGCGACCCGGTCGAACCGGTCTACGGCCCGCCGCCCGGCGCCGAGGTGCCCGGCTTCGAACGGATCGGGTGGCCCGGTGAGTACCCCTTCACCCGCGGCCTGCACCCCACCGGGTACCGGGGCCGGGCCTGGACCATCCGCCAGTTCGCCGGCTTCGGCAACGCCGAGCAGACCAACGAGCGCTACAAGATGATCCTCGCCAACGGCGGCGGCGGGCTGTCCGTGGCGTTCGACATGCCCACGCTGATGGGCCGCGACTCCGACGACCCGCGCTCGCTCGGCGAGGTCGGGCACTGCGGCGTCGCCATCGACTCCGCCTCCGACATGGAGGTGCTCTTCCGCGACATCCCGCTCGGCGACGTCACCACCTCGATGACGATCTCCGGCCCGGCCGTCCCGGTCTTCTGCATGTACCTGGTGGCCGCCGAACGTCAGGGCGTGGACCCCTCGGTGCTCAACGGCACGCTGCAGACCGACATCTTCAAGGAGTACATCGCCCAGAAGGAATGGCTGTTCGCCCCCGAGCCGCACCTGCGGCTGATCGGCGACCTGATGGACTACTGCGACCGTGGCATCAAGGCGTACAAGCCGCTGTCGGTCTCCGGCTACCACATCCGCGAGGCGGGCGCGACAGCCGCGCAGGAGCTGGCCTACACCCTCGCCGACGGCTTCGGCTACGTGGAGCTGGGCCTCTCGCGCGGCATGGACGTCAACTCCTTCGCCCCCGGCCTGTCCTTCTTCTTCGACGCGCACCTCGACTTCTTCGAGGAGATCGCCAAGTTCCGTGCCGCCCGCCGCATCTGGGCCCGCTGGATGCGCGAGGTGTACGGCGCGACCTCCGACAAGGCGATGTGGCTGCGGTTCCACACCCAGACCGCGGGTGTCTCGCTCACCGCGCAGCAGCCCTACAACAACGTCGTGCGCACCGCCGTCGAGGCGCTCGCCGCGGTGCTGGGCGGCACCAACTCCCTGCACACCAACGCCCTGGACGAGACGCTGGCGCTGCCCAGCGAGCAGGCCGCGGAGATCGCGCTGCGCACCCAGCAGGTGCTCATGGAGGAGACCGGCGTCGCCAACGTGGCCGATCCGCTGGGCGGTTCCTGGTTCGTCGAGGCGCTGACCGACCGCATCGAGGCCGACGCGGAGAAGATCTTCGACCACATCAGGGAACTGGGCCGCCGCGCGGTCCCCGACGGGCAGCACCCGATCGGCCCGATGACCTCCGGCATCCTGCGCGGCATCGAGGACGGGTACTTCACCGGCGAGTCCGCCGAATCCGCGTACCGCTACCAGCGGGCGGTGGAGGAGGGCGCCAAGCGGGTCGTCGGCGTCAACTGCCTGCCGAACTCCGTCACCGGCGACCTGGAGATCCTCCGCGTCAGCCACGAGGTCGAACGCGAGCAGGTCAAGGTGCTCGGCGCCCGCAAGGCCGACCGCGACCCGTCCGCGGTCCGCGCCACGCTCGACGCCCTCCTGGCCGCCGCCCGCGACGGCTCCAACATGATTCCCCCCATGCTCGACGCGGTCCGCGCCGAAGCCACCCTCGGCGAGATCTGCGACGCCCTCCGCGACGAATGGGGCACGTACACGGAGCCGGCCCGCTTCTGAGCCGGCCACCGCGCGGGTCCGACGGGGCCGGCCGTGGCTCCGCCGGGCCGCGGCCGGCTGCCGCCGGCGCCGCGCCGGGCTTCGCGCCGTGGCTCCGTCGGTGCGTTCCCGGCTGCCGCTTCGGTGGGGGGTGTTCGCGCGGTTCCCCGCGCCCCCTGGTGGTGGGGGGCGCTGCTGCGGGGGCTCAGCGCATGCGTTTCGCGTGGGTGAGGAGGCCGTGGGTGAGGAGGGTGCTCAGGGCGGTGGCCCAGGTGGGGTCGACGGGTTCGGCGCTGATGAGGAGGCGGTGGACCACTGCGCCGGCGATGACGTCGAAGACGAGGTCGACCTGGGTGGCGGAGTGGTCGGGGGTGGGGTCGGGGGGGATCTCGCCGCGGTGCTGGGCGCGGCGGCGGCCGAGGACGACCAGGCGTTTCTGGCGGTCGACGACGGCGCTGCGCAGCCGGTGCCGCAGGGCCTCGTCCTGTCCGGCCTCGGCGATCACCGCCATGAGGGCGGACCGGACCTCGGGGCGGTCGAGGAGGGCGGCGAACTGGAGCACGACGTCCTCGATGTCGGCGGCCAGGGTGCCGTGGTCGGGCAGCCGCAGTTCGTCGAAGAGGTCGGCGAGCGCGTCCACCGCGAGTTCGCCGCGCCCGGCCCAGCGGCGGTAGAGGGTGGTCTTGGCGACCCCGGCCCGGGCGGCCACGTCGGCCATGGTCAGCCCGTTCCAGCCCTGCTCTGCCAGTGCCCGGCGGGCCGCGCCGAGGATCGCCGCGTCCGCCTCGGCGCTGCGCGGTCGTCCGGTCCTGGTCATCGCGGGCTCCTGGTCCCTGCGGGGCGTGAGGCGGATCACACGCCGGTGCCGGTGGAGAAACGGTGATCGTCCGCCGGGGCGCGGCCCGGCGGGAGTTACGCTACGGCACGTAGCGTAAGGCGGGGACCGCCCGGCGGTGCGGCCTTGCCGGTGGAGACCGGCGCGGCGCGCGACCGTGCGGAAGACCGCCCGTGCGATCCGGATATCCCGCGTTCCGGTGGGGTATTCCTGGAGCTGTTCACGCGGATCCCGCCGAGGGGGGAGGATTGACCCATGCAGCCACGGAACATGTCCATGAGCGGGGTGGTCGACCTCGCCGCGGTGAAGGCGGCCGGTGAGGCCAAGCAGAAGGCCGAGCAGGTCAGGCGGGAGCAGGCGGCGAACGGCGGGGCCGGCGCGGTCGGCGCCGATCAGCTGGTCCTCGACGTCACCGAGGCCACCTTCGAGACCCAGGTCCTCGCGCAGTCCGACGTCGTCCCGGTGGTGGTCGACTTCCGCACCGACCGCTCGCAGTTGTGCGCCGAGCTGAGTCCGGTGCTGGAACAGGTCGCCCTGGAGCTGGCCGGCCGGGTGGTGCTGGCCCGCGTCGACGTCGACACCAACCTCGAACTGCTGCGGCAGTTCGGCGTGCAGAGCGTGCCGGCGGTCTTCGCGGTGGTGGCCGGCCAGGCCATGCCGCTCTTCCAGGGGGTGGCCCCCCGGGAGCAGATCGCCGAGGTCTTCGACCAGCTGGTGGCCGTCGCCGAGCAGCGTTTCGGCATCACCGGTCTGACGGTGGACGGCGAGCCGGCCCCGGCGCCCGCCGAGCCGCCGCTCGATCCGGTGCTGGCGGCCGGTCACGAGGCGCTGGACGCCGGTGACTACGCCGGCGCCATCCAGGCGTACAAGAACATCCTGTCCGACCGCCCGGGCGACACCGAGGCGAAGGCCGCGCTGGCGCAGGCCGAACTCCTGCACCGGGTGCAGGACGTGGACGCCGCCGCCGCGCGCGAGGCGGCCGCCGAGGCCCCGGCGGACGTGGACGCGCAGATCGCGGTGGCCGACCTGGACCTGGTCGGCGGTCATGTGGAGGACGCCTTCGGGCGGCTGGTGGACGCCGTGCGCCGCAGCGCGGGGGAGGAGCGGGACCGGGCGCGGCTGCGCCTGCTGGAGCTGTTCGAGGTCGTCGGCGCCGAGGACCCGCGGGTCTCGGCGGCCCGCGCGGCGCTGGCCCGCGTGCTGTTCTGATCCGCCGTCCGAGCCGCGGCCCGGCCCCGCCCGCAGGGCCGGCCGGACCGCGGCGGGGCGGTCGCGGCGGCCGGGCGGCGCTGCCGGTCCGTTGCCGGGGCCGGGACTTTACCGAATCGTGATGGCGATGTGGGGGAGTTACCCCCAGTAAGGCACCCTCCGGGGGCTGTCCCGGTATGGGAGTCCTTGTGGCGACTTCCCGACCGCTGTGCGAGCACGTTACGTGTTCACGCTAAACTGACCTGCCGCACTGCTGGCCCTTTGCCGTTACTGACTGGTAACGAGCCCCCTTGTGCCGAAGCTGCGAATGGACGACGATCGCCACGCTCGGTCCCTCCACATCGTCCGGCAACCCGGCCGTCACCGTGCCGGAGGGGTCCCCACCGGGTAGGGCGCGGTAACGAACCGCCGCCCTGGACAGGGGGGTACCTGCCGCAGGCACCGGGCAGGGCCTGTCCAGCAGGTTGCGCGAAGGCGTGGCCAGTGGTTGTCGCTCGGGGGTGATCGCCGATTCTTCGGACACGGCCGTCCGCCACCGTGCGGCGGCTCTCCTCCGGCGGGCCGGCGCTCTCCTTCCCGAGGACGTAGCACTTCTCCCATCCCGGTCCGGGTCCTCGTACCCGGGCGGAGATGTACGTCCGAGAAGGAGGAAAGTCAGTCATGGAGTCAGAACAGACTCGTGGCGGAACCAGATGGAAGCGGTTCGGCGTCGTCATGGTGCCGAGCGTCGCGGCGACGGCCGTCATCGGTGTGCTGCTCGCCCAGGGCGCGCTCGCGGCGTCCTTCAGCGTCTCCGGCCAGCAGTTCAAGGTGTCGGCCGACAAGCTGCACGGCGACGGGTTCCTGCAGTACGGCGCCGTCGACATCCAGGGTGACCACGGGGTTCCGGTTGCGGTCTCGGCGTTCAAGCAAGCCTCGATCACCAACCTGTGCCAGTCGGTCGTCACCGACGTGCCGGTCATCGGCAAGGTCTCCCTGGTTCTGCGGGCCGGTCAGAAGGGTTCGCCCGCCGTCGAGGCGACGAACCTCTACATCGACCTGAACCAGCTCAACGCCGATGCCCAGTTCAACGGGATCAACATCGGTGCCGCCGCCGGGGACACCACCAAGGGCCCCGGCATGAAGGGCGGGCACGAACAGGCCGATCCGGGCGGCTTCGCGCAGGAGGCGGACTCCGCCGACCTGACCCACGTGGAGCAGACCGCATGGGCCACCAGTGCGGGCACCTTCAAGCTCAGCGGTCTGTCGATGCACGTCAGTGCCGGCGACCACGAGTGCTATTGAGGTAGCCCATCACGACGGTCAGGTGAGGGGTGGTCCGTTGTCCGCCCCTCACCCGGCCCGACCCACCGAACCACCGATCGCCGGTCGCAGGGAGCTGTTTTTCAATGAGCGCCGAGTCCATCCCAGGGCTGCGTGACCGATTCGGCAGCGGACGCGACGTGTTCCGTACCTGGCGCGGGCGGCGCCCGTTCTGGGCCGGACTGCTCTCGCTGCTGGGCGGGCTGCCGATCATGTACTTCCCCTACGCCCACCTCTCCCTCGGCGCGCTCACCGTTCAGATGAGCACCGAGGCCGGATCCGGCTCGCTGATCATCGGCGTGCTGCTGGTGGTGCTGGGGCTGACCATGTGGTTCCAGGCGTCCTCCAGGGTTTTCGCCGGTGTGGCGGCCATCCTGCTGGGTCTGGTGTCGCTGGTCGTCTCGAACTTCGGCGGGTTCCTCATCGGGTTCCTGCTGGCGCTGTTCGGCGGCGGCCTCGCCATCGCCTGGGCCCCCGGCCGTGCGCCCACCGCCGAACCGGCGGGGGAGGGTGCGGCCCGGTCCGCCGCGACCACCGAGGCGCCCGATGCGACCGGCCTGGACGACGAGTCAACGAACGGGAGGCACAGTGCCGGGTGACGAGGCTCAGCCCGAACAGGGCGGCACGCCTCAACTCAGAACGGGGCCGCGGCACGCGGCGCCACGCAAATCACTGCTCACCCGCGTCCACGTCCCGGCGGGCAAGGCGATAGCCCTGGCCGCGATGCCGACCGCGGTGCTCATGGGCATGGGGTTCACGCCCCGGCTCGCACAGGCGGCCGAGGCGAAGAACGCTTTCTCCGGGGACCACTGCGTCAGCGCGTCCGACAGCCCGTCGGCACGCAGCACGCCGTCCGCGTCCCCCTCGACGACGCCGTCGGCCACCGCGGGCAGCGCGCGCCCCGGCACCGGACCCACGGCCACGCCGTCGGTCCCGGCGCACCCGGGCACGCAGTCCGCGGGCCCCGACCGGCACGCGGCCACCCAGGCCGCCGACACCGACTCGGACTCCGGCTCCGGGCTGCTCGGCGGAGTCCTCGGCGGCGTGCTCGGCGGCATCCTGGGCGGCGGCGGATCCACCCCCTCACCGAGCGCCACGCCCGGCCCCTCGCCCAGCCACACCGCCACGCCCACCCCCAGCACCCCCTCAGGAACCGGCGGCAGCGGTTCCGGCGGCAGCGGTGACTCCGGCGGGTCCGGCAGCGGCGGCTCCGGCGGCGGAGCGACCGGCGGTGCCGGCGGTACGGACGGCGGCGCCAAGGCGGGCAGCACCTCGGGCAGCGAGCACAACGACAGCGCCAAGAGCCTGCTCCCGGGCCTGGGCGGCGCGAGCCCCGACGCGACGGACACCCCCTCGCCGTCGTACAGCCCGGGCATGCCCTACCCCTGCCCGACGTACGACGCGAAGGCGCTGGCGGCGGCGGGACTGGAGCAGACGCCGGAACTCCTGCCCAACCTGCCCTGGACGCTGAAGGCCAGCATGCTGACCCTCACCGGCCTGCACTACGACGGCATCGTCAAGGTGGAGACCGAGAGCGGCGCGGTCAAGGACGTCATGAAGTTCACCGTCAGCGGGCTGGACATCAAGGACCTGCACCAGATCGTGCAGGGCCCGGACAACACACTGCAGAACGTCGAGGCAGCGCCCGGCTCCACCTCGACCTTCCGCAACGGGACGGTCACGCTCTACACCGAGGAACTCAAGGGCAACCTGCTCGGGCTCATCCCGATCGACTTCACGCCCAAGAGCCCCCCGCCGCTGACCGTGCCGGTGCTGTTCTTCACCGACGTGACGGTCGTCCAGGCCGGCCAGTTCGGCGGCGACCTGCACATCCCGGGCATGCACGCCTACGCGACGCCCGGCTGACCCCGGACCGCGCACCGCACCCGGCGGCGGCCACCTCCTCCCGACAGGGCCCGGTGGCCGCCGCCGCGGCGTGCGGGCGGTAGTTTGTTCGGCGATGAACATCTCTGCGCCCCGGGTCACCGTCGTGGTGATCGGCTACAACGACGCCGTCCACATCCCCGAGGCCGTCGCCTCCGCGCTCGCCCAGGGCCCGGCCGTCACCGAGGTCATCGCGGTCGACGACTGCTCGACCGACGGCACCGGCGACCTCCTGGACCGGCTGGCCGCCGCCGAACCCCGGCTGACCGCACTGCGCCGCACCACCAACAGCGGCGGCTGCGGCACCCCCCGCAACGACGGGATCGCGGCGGCCGGCGGCGCGTACCTGATGTTCCTCGACAGCGACGACGTGCTGCCGCCCGGCGCCGTCCCCGCGCTGCTGGCCGCCGCCCGCGAACACGACGCCGACGTCACCGCGGGCCGCTGCGTGCGCCGCGAACTGCCCGACGGCCGCGAGACCCCCTGGCGCCCCGAACTCCACGAGCGCGCCGCCGTGGTGGCCCGCCCGGCCGACGACCCGCGGCTCGCCGACGACACCCTGTGCGTCAACAAGCTCTACCGCACGGCGTTCCTGCGCGAGCACGCCATCACCTTCCCCGACGGGCGGTTCGTCTACGAGGACTTCGTCTTCACCGCCCGCGTCCAGGCCGCCGCCCCGCGGGTGGCGCTGATCACGGAGACCGTCTACGTCTGGCACGTGCGGCGCACCGCCCGGCAGTTGTCGATCTCCCTGGACCGGGCCGGCGTCGAGAACTGGCGCTCGCGCGTCGAGGCGCACCGCCAGGTCGTCGCCATCCACGCCGGGGTCGGCAACAAGGCGCTGGTGCGCGCCGCCCGGGCCAGCTTCCTGGACCGCTCGGTGCGGATGTACGTCCGCGAACTCGGCGGCCGCGGATCGCAGTACCGCGCCGAGTGGTGGCGGCTGACCCGCGAGTACCTGGCCGGGTTCGACGCCGCGGACCTGGCGGCCACCACCGCGCCGGCCCGGGTGATCGCCGCGGTCGTGCTGGCCGCCGCCGAACCGCGCGACCTCGCCCGGCTGGCCGCCCTCGCCGCCCGCCCCCCGCGCCTGCTGCCGCCCTTCCCGGCGCGTCCGGTGTGGAGCGAGGACCTGCCGCAGGTGGGCGTCGACGGTCTGGTCGCGCTGCCGCCGGCCGAACTGCCCGTCACCACCGAGGCGGCGCTGGAGACCGGCGCGGCCCGCAGCCGGCTGCTGCTGACCGTGTGCGACCTGTACGGCCGGCTCGCCGCCGCCGGGCCCGCCGGGGTGGACGTCGAGGTGTGTGACCGGGTCAGCGGCAGCGTGCTCCAGCACCGCTCCGCCGACCTCGCCGCCGCCGCGTCCGGCGACCGGTGGACCGCCTCCGTCGCCCTGGACCTGCCCGCCCTGCTGGACGGCCCGCTGGCCGTGCGCGACCTGCGGGTGACCGTGCGGTGCGCCGGGGGCGACGTCACCTGCGTGCCGCAGGCCGTGCGCCGCGGACTGCGCCGCACCGTCGTTCCCACCCTGCGCGGCGGCGCGCTGCTCGCCCAGCCCTACGCCACCGCCGACGGCGCGCTGGCCCTGCGGCTGGCCCCGGCGCTGCGCGGCGCCTGGTCGGTGCTGCGCCGCCGCCTCGGCCGCTGACCACCCCGCACCGTCACGCTCCGCGACCCGGTCGCCGGCGCCCCCAGGGCGCCGGCCGCCGGGTCGCCGCGTTTCCCGGCCGGGCCGCCGGACCCCGCGCTGGCGGCGGCCGGCGCGGGCCGGCGGGGCGGGGTGAATCCGGCGGTTCGTCACCCCCTGGGGTGATCGGAGAGCCGAACATTCCGTCATACAAAGGGGCACCGCGCCGCGCTGGGACCACGGACGGGCCGGCCGGCTGACGTAGGATTCCGACGCCGGATCTCACGCAGGCGACACGTCTGCATCCGCACCGTAATCGCCGTCGTCCCGCAAGGACCGCTCATCCCATGACCACGATCTCCGTCATCGTCACCGCCCGCGACGCGCAAGGCCACCTGAGGGAGTGTCTGGACAGCGTGCTCGCCGCCCCCGCGGCCGGCGGTCCGGCCGTCGAGGTGGTCTGCGTCGACAACGGATCCGGCGACGGCACCCGGGCCATCATGGACGAGTACGCGGCCACCGATCCCCGCGTCACCGTCACCGCCCCGGACCGGCCTGCCGCCCCCGGACCCGCCATGGACGCCGGAGTCCGGCGGGCCACCGGGGACCACCTGCTGCTGCTGGACGCCCGCGACCGGCTGGTGCCCGGGGCGCTCGCCGCCCTCGCGCACCGGGCCGCCGAAGCCGGCGACCCCGACCTGGTGCTCTTCGACCACGTCCGCGTCCACTGGCGCACCCCCCCGGCCGGCAGCAGCGACGGCCGGCTGTTCGCCGGCCCCGGCCGCGCCGTCGTCAGCACCCGCACCCACCACGAACTCCTCGCCCTCAACCCGGTGATGGCCAACCGCCTGGTGCGGGCCGGCTTCCTGGCCGGCCACCGCGACCTGCTGACCACCCCGGGGGCCGGCGAGGCGCTGCCCGCCATCGGCCTGCTGCTGGCCGCCACCCGCGTCGCCGTCCTCGACGAGGTCCTGATGCGCCGCACCGAGCCGGAGAACGGCCCCGCCGAGGACGACCCGTTCACCCTCTTCCCCACCCAGGAACGGCTCGCCGCCCTCCTCGACGCCCTTGACGCCCGCCCCGAGCAGCGGCTGCTGGTCTTCGGCGCGCTGACCCGCCGGATGCTGCGGGTCCTCGACGGAGACACCCTCGACGAGGACGGGCACGCCGAGTATTTCCGGCTCACCGCCGACCACTTCACCCGCCACCGCCCGGCCGGCTACCGGCGCCCCGCCGACCTCAACGGGGTGCGGCACGCGCTGCTGGAACGCGGATCGCACGCCGCCTACCGGGCGTTCAGCGCCGCCGACCGGCGCCGCCGGGGCGTGCGGGGCCTGGCGGTGCGCACCCGGCGGCGAGCGGCGGACCTGGTCAAGGACGGCTTCTACCGCGAGCAACTGCGCCACCCGGTGGAGGAGGACCTGGCGGTCTTCTCCGCCTACTGGGACCGCGGGATCGCCTGCTCGCCCGGCGCGATCTCCGCCCGGCTCGCCGAACTCGCCCCGGGCGTCCGGCAGGTGTGGGTGGTCCGCAAACGCGACGTGCCGCTGCTGCCGCCCGGCACCGACCACGTGGTGCCCGGCTCCCGGCGCTACTGGAGCGTGATGGCCCGCGCCAAGTACTTCGTCAACAACGTGAACTTCCCCGATTCACTCGTCAAGCGGACCGGGCAGATCCACGTCCAGACCCACCACGGCACCCCGCTCAAGCGGATGGGCATCGACCAGATCCCGTTCCCCGCCACCTCCCGCGGCGTCGACTACGACGCCCTGCTGGAGCGCTGCGCCCGCTGGGACTACAGCGTCTCGGCCAACCGGCACTCCACCGAGACCTGGGAGCGCGCCTACCCGGTGCCGTTCACCTCGCTCGACTACGGCTACCCGCGCAACGACGTCTACCACACGTCGACGGCCGCCGACGTGGCCCGGGTGCGCGAGCGGCTCGGCATCGCGCCCGGCCGCACCGCGCTGCTCTACGCTCCCACCCACCGCGACTACGAAGCCGGCTGGACCCCGCGGCTGGACCTCGAACGGCTCGCCCGGGCGCTCGGCGAGGACTTCGTGCTGCTGGTGCGCGGCCACTACTTCTACGACCGCGGCGCCTCCCCGCTGGAGGCCCTGCACCGGCGCGGCCTGATCGTCGACGTCTCCGGCTACGACAGCGTCGAAGAACTGGGCCTGGCCAGCGACGCACTGGTCACCGACTACTCCTCGGTGATGTTCGACTACGCCAACCTCGACCGGCCCATCGTGGTCTACGCCGACGACTGGGAGACCTACGCCGTCACCCGCGGCGTCTACTTCGACCTCACCGAGCACGCACCCGGCCCGGTCGCCACCGACCAGGACGCCCTGGAGGCGCTGCTGCTCGGCGGCGGCTGGCGCGACCAGCGCTCCGCGCAGCGCCGGGCCGCGTTCCGGCGCCGGTTCTGTGCGTTCGACGACGGCCACGCCGCCGAACGCGTCGTCAACCACGTCTTCCTCGGCCGCCCGCACACCCCGGCGATCGTGCCGCTGGAGGAACGCGCCCCGGCCCCCGGCCCGCCGCGCGCCCCGGCCCGCACCGCCGACCCGGTCGCCCCGCGCTGAACCGCCGCACCCGGCCCACCGCTACACGTTCCACCCCGGAGGATCCATGGCCGCCGCGGCCCCCGAAGTCACCGTCACCGTGATCGTCCACAACGACGCAGACCGCCTGCCGCGCGCGGTCCGCTCGGTGCTGGACCAGTCCCTGGACGCCATCGAGATCATCATCAGCGACGACCACTCCACCGACGGCACCCCGCAGGTCGCCCGGGCGCTCGCCGACAGCGACCCGCGCATCCGCTACCACCGGTTGGCGGCCAACAGCGGCGGGTGCAGCGCCCCGCGCAACGCGGCCATCGAACTCGCCCGCGCCCGCTACCTGATGTTCCTCGACAGCGACGACGAACTGCCCCCCACAGCCCTGGAGACCCTGCGCGACCTGCTGGACGCCGACCCCGGCGCCGACTTCGCGATGGGCGCGGTCGAACGGGTGCGCACCGACACCGGCGCGCGGTCCGCCTGGTTCCCCCGGCTGTTCGAACGCGACCGCACGGTGCACGGCATCCGGGAGGAACCGGAGCTGCTGTTCGAACACCTGTCGACCAACAAGATGTACCGCCGTGCCTTCATCGACCGGCACGCCCTGCGCTTCCCGCTCGGCATCCACTACGAGGACCAGCTGTTCTCCGCCCAGGCGTACTGCCTCGCCCGCTCCTTCGCACTGACCACCACCCCGGTCTACCGCTACTACTTCGCGCCCTACGAGTCCGAGCAGGCCGCCACCATCTCCAACCAGCGTCACCGGATCGAGAACGTCCGCGACCGGGTCAACGTCGCCCGGCTCATCGACGACTTCATGGCGGCCGGCGGCCACGGCGACCTCAAGCCCGACAAGGACCACAAGTTCCTCAAGCACGACCTGCGGCTGTACGCAGGTGACCTGCCGTACCGCACGCCGGCCTGGATCAAGCAGTTCGCCGACGAGACCACCCCCTACCTCGCCACCCTCGCGCCGGCCGCCTTCGAACGGCTGCCGCGCGACCTGCGGGTGGTCCTCCAGCTGGTGCGCGACGGCCGCTACGAGGACGCGCAGCTCGCCGCCCGGGGACTCGGACGGGAGGTGGCACCCCGTGAGGTGGCCCAGGACGCCGCGGGCCACCTCTACTGGGGTTCCCAGGTGCCGGCCGATCCGCACTCGGCCGCCGAACTCGACATCACCGAACTGGAGCTGCGCACCCGCCCGTTCCGCTCGGCGCTGCTGCGGCACGAGATCACCGCCGTCACCCCCGGGCCCGGCGCCCGGGTCACGCTGGACGTGCGCAGTCACGACCCGGGCGGGCGGCTGCCGGTGGGCCCGGTGGTGGCCACCGTCCACCTGGCGCCGGGGCGCAAGCGGCTGAGCACCTCCTTCCGGCTCGACCCGGTGCGCCCCGGGGTCTTCGAGGGCAGTGTCACCCTCGACCTGGCCGCCGTCCCGATGCCGCCGCACGGGTTCTCCGGGGTGCGGCACCCGGTGCTGGCGATCACCCAGCAGGGCCGGCACCGCACCGCGCCGCTGCTGGCGCCCCTGGAGTTCCCGGCGCTGTCGGCCACCGTGGGCTACCGGGCCGGACTGGCCGGGCACCGTGTCACCGTGGAGCCCGAGGGGCACGGCGCCGGCCGCCTCCAGGTGGCCTGGGAACGCGCCGGACTGCTGGCCCGCGCCGAACCCCACCTGCCGGCCCTGCGCCGGGTGGCCGGCCCCGGGGTGCGGCGGGTGCGCGGCGTGCTGCGCGGCCTGCTCCGCTGACCACGCCGCCGACCGCGTCCCGCCGACCGCGCCCGTGACGACGGCCGGGGCCCGCCGGATCCCCCGGCGGTCCGGCCGTCGTCGTCGACTCCCGTGCCCCGCACGGGCGTTCAGCTCCCCAGCACCCGCAGCAGCAGCGCGCCGTGCGGGCCGGTGGCCGTGCGGCGCAGCGCCGGGTCGCCGGGGGACAGGCCGCCGGGGACGCCGCGGTACTGCACGACCCACCGCACCCGGTACCCGCGCAGCAGCGCCAGCCGCTGCGCGCGGGGGGTGCCGGGTGCGAAGTAGGCGGCGGTGGCGGCCCGCCGGGCCCCCTGGTCGGGCAGGAAGAAGTCCGGCCAGCCCGGCTCCACGGTGTAGGCGCCGTACGCGGGTGCCTGCCGCAGCGCCTGGAAGTCCCGGGTCATCACCACGTCCCCGTACCCCACGTGCCGCCGCACCCAGGCGTAACTGCCCCAGGCCGTCTGCCGGGGCGCGTCCCGCAGCGGACCGGGCACCGCGGCCGGCCGCAGCACGTACGACAGCGCCCCCGCCTGCGCCCAGCACCCCACGAGGAGCCCGGCAGCGGCGGCCGGGGCCACCACGGCGCGCACCAGCCGCTCCCGCCCGTCGGCGGCCTCCACGGCGAGCGCGATCTGCGCGGAGAAGAACAGCGCGGGCAGCACCCGGCCCAACGCGTAGTGACCGGTGAGCCCGCCGGCCGCGTAGAGCAGCGCGCCGAGCACGAAGAGGATCACCAGCGGGTCGCGCCGGTCCCGCCGCGCCCGCAGCCCCAGCGCGACCACCCCGAGCAGCAGCAGCCCGAAGCGCGGCAGCAGGTGGCCGTAGAGCGGCCGGTGCACCGCGTCCAGCCCGCCGACGCCCAGCAGGCCGAAGAACGAGTAGTACGGCCACGAGAGCAGCACCAGTGCGGCCAGCGCCCCGCCGGCCGCCGTCCGGGCCCACACCGCGCGCGGCGGCCACGGCCGGGCCCCGCCGAGGATCCCCGCCAGCCCCAGCGCCGCGACCACACCGGTGAACTGATGGCTCAGCAGCACCACCGCCAGCAGCAGCCCCGCCGCGCCGAACACCCACCAGCCGGCCGCCGACGCCACCGCGCGCCGCACCAGCGCCCACAGGTGGAACACGGCGCCCATGGCGAACGTGCTCGGGTAGGCCAGGCACAGCGCCAGCGACGTCAGCCCCGGGAAACCGCTCCAGGTGAACAGCTGCCAGCCGTAGAGCAGGGTGACCGTCAGCAGCGCCAGCGGCACCGCGGCCGGACGCGGCGTCAGGGTGCGCACGAACGCCCGCACCCCGGTGACCAGCAGCACCAGGTCGGCGGCGGCCGCCACGTGCAGGGTGCCGAAGACGCTCAGCCGGGCGGCCCGGCCCACCACCGCCAGCAGCAGCATCCACGGCGAGTAGTACGGGCTCGGCACGTCGGCGTCGACCAGCGGGTCGCCCGGGGCGGTCAGGCTGTGCCGCAGCCGCTGGAGGGTCGCGGCGTGGATGCCCAGGTCCCCGGCCCACGGCAGCCGCACCGCCATGAGGGCCAGCAGCACGGTGACGGCGGCCGCGCACAGCCAGGCCGTGCGGTACGCGAGCCCGTTGCGCCGCCAGCGCCGCCAGGTCCGCAGCGGGCGGCGCAGCACTCCCGCCACGCCGCGCCCGGCGCCCCCCGCGCCTTCGGTGGTCCCGGACGGTGCGGCGGCGGGGACGGCCGGCGGGGTGGGGGCAGGGGTCTTGCTCATCACGTTCATCTCTTGCGGGGGTGGGGGGAGGGGGCGCGGTGGGGCGTTCAGCAGTTGCTGGAGAAGCGGATCGAGGCGTCGGGCAGGCGGGCGCCGGTCCATACCCGCACGCCGTCCAGCAGTTCGTTGTCGGCGCCGACCTCGGCCCGGTCGCCGATCACCGCGCCGTGCAGCACGGTGCGCTGCCCGATCCGGGCGCCGGCGCCGACCAGACTGCGGCGCACCTGGGCGCCGGCCGCGATCACCGCGCCGTCCAGCACGATCGTGCCGTCGACCACCGCGTCCCCCGCGACGCGCGCGCCCGCGCCGACGACGGTGCCACCGGAGAGCTTGGCGCCCTCGGCGACCAGCGCGCCGGGCAGCACCAGGGACTCGCCGGTGCGGCCGGGCAGCACGGGGGAGGGGACCACGCCGCGCACCAGGTCGGCGGAGGCCTGGACGAGGGCCGCGGGGCGGCCCAGATCCAGCCAGTAGGTGCGGTCCACCACACCGTGCAGGTGGCGGCCGGCGGCCAGCAGGCCGGGGAACGTCTCCCGTTCCACCGACACCGGCCGGCCGGCCGGGATCTCGTCGATGACGGACCGCCGGAAGACGTAACACCCGGCGTTCACCTGGTCGGTGACGATCTCGTCGGGGTGCTGCGGCTTCTCGGTGAACGCCAGCACCCGGCCGGCGGCGTCGGTGGGCACCAGGCCGAAGGCGCTGGGGTCCTCCACCCGCGTCAGGTGCAGGGAGACCTCGGCGCCGGCGGCGTGGTGGCCGCCGACCAGGGCGCGGATGTCCAGGCCGGTGAGGATGTCGCCGTTGAAGACCAGCACCGGCTCGCCGGGCCCGCAGGTCAGGGCGCGCGAGGCGTTGCGGATGGCGCCGCCGGTGCCCAGCGGTTCGCTCTCGTGCACGTAGGACAGGCGCAGGCCGAGCGCGGAGCCGTCGCCGAAGTACGGTTCGAACACCTCCGCCAGGTAGGACGTCGCCAGGGCCACGTGCGTGACGCCGGCCGCCCGGGCCCGGGTCAGCTGGTGGGCCAGGAAGGGGACCCCGGCGGTCGGCACCATCGGCTTCGGGGTGTGGTCCGTCACCGGCCGCAGGCGGGAACCCTGTCCGCCGACCAGGAGGATCGCTTCCACGGTCAGTACCTCGTTCGCTGGAGTCGACAAACGCGGGTGAATGCGCGCGCAACGGAAAATTGATACTAGCGTGGATGACGCCCAGTCAGACCATCGTTCACCCCTGCCCTCCGCCCTCCCGGGCGCCGTTCTGCGCCGCCCCCGTCACGGCGACCAGCGGAACAGCACCAGCAGCCCGACCGCGTACCACCCGGCGAACACCGCCCCGCACGCGTACAGGCAGCCCTGCACCGCGCGCGGCAGCCGGGCGACCGGGCGGGCCGGGAGCAGCAGCACCAGCGGCAGGAACGGCAGCATGAACCGCGGCTTGGACAGCGGCGACCCGGGGGTGCCGACCATCAGTGCCCACGCTCCGGCCAGCGCCAGCACCAGCGGCCAGGGCGTGCGCCGGTCCAGGCCCAGCGCCAGCACCCCGCAGCCCACCAGTCCGATGAGCAGCACGACGGCGCCGAAGCGGATGTCCGCGTGCTGCCGGTAGAGGGCCACCAGACCCAGGAAACGCGCGGTGCCCAGGCCGAAGTCGAACGACTGTCCCCAGGCGCGTTCGGCCTCGAACCAGCCGTCCAGCCGGCCGGCCCGCAGCCCGATCCACAGCCAGCTGCCCAGCAGCCCGGCCGGGGCCAGCGCCAGCGCCGCGTACGGCCGCCAGCCGTCCCGCCGGCGCAGCGCCTGCCGTCCCGCGCACGCCGCCACCACCACGACCAGCACCGCGGCGGTCGGCCGCATCAGCCCGGCCAGCGCCGCCAGCGCCCCCGCCGCCGCCCACCGCCGGGCCACCAGCGCGGTCAGCGCCCACAGCAGCGCCGCCGAGAAGCACGCCTCGGAGTAGGGCACCCACAGCGCGAACGCGTACGGCGAGGCGGCCCACAGCCCCACGCAGGCGTAACCGGTGCGCCGGCCGGCCAGCGACCGCGCGAGGGTGTGCACGGCCACCGCGGCCAGCGTGGCGGCCGCCCAGGAGACCGCGACCCCCGCCACGGTGAACGGCAGGCCCGTCAGGTGCGCGGCCCGGATCAGCGCCGGCACCAGCGGGAAGAACGCCAGCGTGGACCAGCGCGGCACGCCGTCGGGCCGCAGCCGCAGCCGGTGCGGGTAGCCGTGCTCGGCGATGGAGAGGTAGTTGCGGCTGTCCCAGCGGCCGATGACCTGACCGGTGCCGTACCCCATGTGGCGGGTGATCAGCAGCAGGGTGGTGAACCCGACGGCGGCCACCGCCAGGTAGATCCCGGCCGCGACGGCCGCCTCGCGCCGGTCGAAACGGACGGCGGCCGGCTCCCGGCGCAGCCACGTGGCCGGTCGCGCCGCCGTCCGGTCCGGCCGCCGGACCGGACCGGCGACGGGCGGCCGGGGGAGTCCGGCGGGGGGTGCGTGGCGCGATCCTGGCGGGACGGTGCTGGTCATGGAAGCGCGACTCCGGGCGGGACGGGCACGACACGGTCCCCTCACCAAACCACGCCCCGGGCGCCGGCCGGTGACGCCGGGGCCACCGGGGGTGCGCAGGTCCCCGGAACGGCGGCGGACCCCGGCCGTCAGGGGCCGGGGTCCGCCGTTCCGTGTGCCGGGGTCAGCCGGAGTGTCCGCCGCCCAGGTGGTGGACCCGCACCAGGTTGGTGGTGCCCGGGATGCCGGGCGGGGAGCCGGCGGTGATGATCACCGTGTCGCCCGCCGCGTAGTCGCTGAGCTTGAGCATCTCGGTGTCGCACATGTCGACCATCGCGTCGGTGTGGTTCACGTGCTCCACCAGCTTGCTCTGCACGCCCCAGGTGAGCGCCAGCTGGTTGCGGGTGGAGGCGTCCGTGGTGAACGCCAGCACCGGCACCGGCACCCGGTAGCGCGCCAGCCGCCGCGCGGTGTCACCCGATTTGGTGAACGCCACCAGGGACTTGGCGTCCAGGAAGTCGGCCAGTTCGGCGGCCGCGCGGGCCACCGCGCCGCCCTGGGTGCGCGGCTTCTTGCCCGGGCCCAGCGGCTCCAGGCCGCGCTTGAGGAGTTCCTCCTCGGCGGCGCACACGATCCGCGACATCGTCTTGACCGTCTCGATCGGGTACTTGCCGACCGAGGACTCCGCCGACAGCATCACCGCGTCCGCGCCGTCCAGGATCGCGTTGGCCACGTCGGACGCCTCGGCGCGGGTCGGGCGCGAGGAGTGGATCATCGACTCCATCATCTGGGTCGCCACCACGACCGGCTTGGCGTTGCGGCGGCACAGCTCCACCAGCCGCTTCTGCACCACCGGGACCTTCTCCAGCGGGTACTCCACCGCCAGGTCGCCGCGCGCCACCATGACCGCGTCGAAGGCCGCGACGACCTCCTCCATGTTGTCCACGGCCTGCGGCTTCTCGACCTTGGCCATGACGGGGACGCGGATGCCCTCCTCGTCCATCACCCGGTACACGTCGCGGACGTCCTTCGCGTCGCGCACGAAGGAGAGGGCCACCATGTCGCAGCCCATCCGCAGCGCGAAGCGCAGGTCGTCGATGTCCTTCTCGGACAGCGCGGGCACGTTGACCGCCGTGCCGGGCAGGTTGATGCCCTTGTGGTCGGAGATCACACCGCCCTCGGTGACCAGGCAGCGCACCCGCGGGCCCTCGACCTCGACGACCCGCAGGGCCACGTTGCCGTCGTTGATCAGCACCGGGTCGCCGGCCCGCACGTCGCCGGGCAGCCCCTTGTAGGTGGTGCCGCACAGGTGCTTGTCGCCGGGCACGTCCTCGGTGGTGATGGTGAACTCGTCGCCCGCGGACAGCTCGACGGGACCGTCGGCGAAGGTCTCCAGGCGGATCTTCGGCCCCTGGAGGTCGGCGAGTACGCCGATGGCCGCGCCGGTCTCCTCGGCGACCTTGCGTACCTTGTGGTACCGCTCCTCGTGTTCGGCGTGGCTCCCGTGGCTGAAGTTGAACCGGGCCACATTCATACCCGCCTCGACCAGCGCTTTCAGCTGGTCGTAGGAGTCGACGGCAGGACCCAGGGTGCAGACGATTTTCGCTCGGCGCATGCAGACAATCCTATCGATGTTTTGTTCCCGCCCGGAATTTAGCCGGTCACGCCATGAGGGCATCATCACACGCGGTCCTGAACGCCCCATGAACGGGACCGGTGTGGTAACAGCGGAGCGCGCGGCCTCTCAGCCGAGCGGGCCGCCGGTGATCAACTCCCAGGTGCCCGAGGCGATCTCCCACTCCTCGTCGGTCGGCACCACGGCCACCGCGACCGGTGAGTCCGGCGCCGAGACCAGCCGCGCCCCGCGCCCCGGCGCCGCGTTCCGTTCCGCGTCCAGGCGCACCCCCAGCCGCTCCAGCCCGCGCAGCGCCGCCTCCCGCACCGGCGCGCAGTTCTCCCCCACGCCCGCGGTGAAGGCGATCACGTCGGCGCCACCGAGCACCGCCAGGTAGGAGCCGACGTACTTGCGCAGCCGGTGGACGTAGATCCCGAACGCCAGCCGGGCCTCCGGGTCACCGGCGTCCGCGCGGCGCACCACCTCCCGCATGTCGTTGTCGCCGCACAGGCCGAGCATGCCGCCGTGCTTGTTCAGCAGGGTGTCGACCTCCCGGGCCGACATCCCCGCCACCCGTGCCAGGTGCGTGACCACCGCCGGGTCCAGGTCGCCGGAACGGGTGCCCATCACCAGCCCCTCCAGCGGGGTCAGGCCCATGGAGGTCTCCACACACACCCCGCCGCGCACCGCGGACGCCGACGCGCCGTTGCCCAGGTGCAGCACGATGACGTCGGCCTGCGCCGGCTCACGGCCCAGCAGCCGGGCCGCGGCGCGCGAGACGTGGGCGTGCGAGGTGCCGTGGAAGCCGTAGCGGCGCACCCCGTACCGGTCGGCGACCTCCCGGTCCAGCGCGTAGCGCCAGGCGGTCTCCGGCAGCGTGGCGTGGAAGGCGGTGTCGAAGACCGCCACGTGCGGCAGGTCGGGGCGCATCGTGCGGGCCACCCGGATCTGCGCGAGGTTGACCGGGTTGTGCAGCGGCGCCAGCGGCTCCAGCGCCTCGATGCCGGCCTCCACCTCGTCGGTCAGCAGCACCGGTCCGGTGAACCGGGTGCCGCCGTGCACCACCCGGTGCCCGAACCCCGCCAGCCGCGGCGAGTCCGGCCCGATACCGGCCGCGGTCAGCTCGGCGGCGGCCGCCCGCAGCGCCTCGGTGTGGTCGGCCGGTCCGCCCGCCGCGCCGATCCGCTCGACGGTGCCGCCGGCCGGGCGGGCCCCGTCGGCCATGTTCACCAGCTGGTACTTCAGCGTCGAGGAGCCGGCGTTGAGCACCAGCACGTGATCGGCGGTCATCGGGTGCCCTCCTGGGCCTGGATGGCGGTGATGGCCACGGTGTTGACGATGTCGGGCACCAGCGCGCCGCGCGAGAGGTCGTTGACCGGCTTGCGCAGGCCCTGGAGCACCGGGCCGATGGCGACCGCGCCGGCCGAACGCTGCACGGCCTTGTAGGTGTTGTTGCCGGTGTTGAGGTCGGGGAAGACCAGCACGGTGGCCCGGCCGGCCACCGGGGAACCGGGGGCCTTCGCGGCGCCCACCGCCGGGTCCACGGCCGCGTCGTACTGGATCGGTCCGTCCACCGCGAGGTCCGGGCGCAGTTCGCGGACGATCTCGGTGGCCCGGCGCACCTTGTCCACGTCCGCGCCGCTGCCGGAGGTGCCGGTGGAGTACGACAGCATCGCGATCCGCGGCTCCACCCCGAACGCGGCCGCGGTGGCCGCGGACTGCACGGCGATGTCGGCCAGCTGCCCGGCGTCGGGGTCCGGGTTGACCGCGCAGTCGCCGTAGACCAGCACCCGGTCTGCCAGGCACATGAAGAAGACCGAGGAGACGATCGCGGCGCCCGGCGCGGTGCGGATGATCTCGAAGGCCGGGCGTATGGTCGCGGCCGTCGAGTGCGCGGCGCCGGAGACCATGCCGTCGGCCAGGCCCCCGGCCACCATCAGGGTGCCGAAGTAGGAGACGTCGGCCACCACGTCGTGGGCGAGTTCGGGCGTCATGCCCTTGTGCGCGCGCAGCTTCGCGTAGGTCTCCGCGAACGTCTCGCGCAACGGCGAGGTCTGCGGGTCGACCAGCCGCACCACGCAGCCGGAACCGGCCTCCTCGTCCAGGCCCAGCGACAGGCCCAGCTCCCCCGCCCGGCGGCGCACCGCGGCCTCGTCGCCCAGCAGGGTCAGGTCGCACACGTTGCGCCGCAGCAGCACCTCCGCCGCCCGCAGCACCCGCTCCTCGGTGCCCTCGGGCAGCACCACGTGACGGCGCTGGGAACGGGCGCGTTCCAGCAGGTCGTGCTCGAACATCATCGGGGTGACCCGGGCGCCCCGGGAGACCGACAGCCGGTCGGTCAACTCCGCCGAGTCCACATGCAGTTCGAACAGCCCGAGCGCCGTCTCCGCCTTCCGCGGGGTCGCCGCGGTCAGCCGGCCCTCCAGGCCGAACAGCGAGGCGGCGGTGGGGAACGAACCGCCGGGCACCGCCAGCAGCGGGGTGCCGGGTGCCAGCCGGGCGGCCAGCGCCATCACGTCCTTGGTGGGACGCTCGTCCAGCGTCAGCAGCACCCCGGCGATCGGCGGGGAGCCGGCCGAGTGCGCGGCCAGCGCGCCGACGATCAGGTCGGCCCGGTCCCCGGGGGTGACCACCAGGCAGCCGGGGGTCAGCGCCGGCAGGAACGCCGGCAGCATCGCGCCGCCGAAGACATAGCCCAGCACGTTGCGTGCCAGCCCCGAGTCGTCGCCGGCCAGCACGGTGGCGTCCAGCGCCTGCACGATCTGTGCGACGGTCGGCGCCGCCAGCGACGGCTCCTCCGGCAGCACCCAGGCCGGCACCGCCGACCGCCCCTCCAGCAGTTCGCGGACGGCCGGCGCGGCCTGCGGCGCGACCCGGTTGGCGATCACCGCCAGCACGTCGCAGCCCCGCTCGGTGAACGCCCGCAGCGTGTTGCTGACCTCGGCGGCCACCGAACCGGCGTCCTGCCCGGCGCCGCCGACCACCGGCAGCACGGCGGCACCCAGTTCGTTGGCCAGCCGGGCGTTGAGCGCCAGCTCCTCCGGCAACTGCGTGTCGTGGAAGTCCGACCCCAGCACGAGCACCACGTCGTAGGCGGCGGCCACCGCGTGGTGGCGTTCCACCAGCAGCGTCACCAGTTCGTCGGTGCCGTGCTCCGCGAGGATCCGGGCGGCCTCCGCGTAGCCGGTGCCGCGCACGCTGCCGGGGTCCTGGGAGAGCCGGTAGCGGGCCCGCAGGAGCTGGAAGAGTCGGTCGGGGCCGTCGTCGTGGCCCAGCGGCCGGAACACCCCGACCCGGTCGACGCGCCGGGTCAGCAGCTCCATCACCCCCAGCTCGACGACCTGGCGGCCGTCACCGCGCCCGATCCCCGTCAGGTACACGCTGCGCGCCACCCGCGCCCTCCTCAGCCACCGTGGTGCGGGCCGCCCCGGCCCGCGGTCCCCAACCTCTCACAGCGGGTCCCGGCACCGGTCCGGGCCCTACCCCCGCCGCCGGGCCGCCACGCGGTGCCGCCGCGGCGGACCGGGTGCGGGCGGCAGCGCACGGCGCGGTGGCGGACCGGGCGCGCCCGGCGCACGCCCCGCCCGGGTGCCGCCCGGCGCCCGGCGGCATCACGGCGCTGATACGCCGGCCGCCGGCCCCGGCGCCGTACCCGGGGCCACGAAGCAGGCGGCGGGCATGTCCCGTCCGGCCAGGAAGAAGGTGGTGCGGGCGAACTCCCGCCACCCCAGGCGTTCGTAGAGCCGGATCGCGGCCGCGTCCTTGAGCATGACGTCCAGCACGAGCCGCAGTCCGACTGCCCGCGCGTGCTCCTGCGCCCCGCGCACCAGCGCCGCCCCCAGCGCCCGCCCGCGCGCCCCCGGGTCCACGAACAGCCGCGCCAGCGACACCGTCCGGCCCAGGTCCTGCGGGTGCTCCGCCTCCCACAGCCCGGCCGCCCGCCCGTAAGGCCGCGCGACCAGCGAGGCGTGCGCCACGACTGCGCCGTCCGCCTCCGCCACCCAGGCGGTCACCGTCCCCGCGTGCCGCAGCCATCCGGCGTTGATGTTCCCCCCGTCCACCGGATACCCGTCCACCGCGTGCACCCGCCCCAGCACCCCCACCGCCGCCCCGACGTCCTCCTCCGACAGCTCCCGCACCACGACCCCGACGTCACCCATGCCCCGCCCCCTTCCACCACGGCCCGGCACCACACCGGGCGTTCGGGAGTCTGCCAGGGCCGCCCGAGGCGGGGCGCGTCCGGACGCCGGCACACTGAGCGAGCCTGCCCGGCCACCCCTGGCACGAACGCCGCACCGGACCTTCCCGCCCCCCGCCACTCCTCCCGTTACATCCCCCCCGTCACTCCTCCCGGACCAGCCACACCGTCGCCAGGGGGGGCAGGGCTCGCGAGGGGGCCCCGCGGACCTCAGGAAGCGCCTGTGTCCTTCGCGCCGCGCAGCGATGAGAGGACGAGGCGCCCGTAGCGGGTCGTCAGTGCTCCGGCGGTGGCCAGGACTGACAGCGCTAGGGCGACGAGAAGGTGCGCGACAGATTGGTCGCCCAGCACCTGAAGCACGCTCAGCGCCGTCCCGAGGGGCAGGCCGAGTACCGTCAGTACTCCGAGAGCGCCGCTGATCTGCTGACTCTCCTGGTTCTGCACGAGGCGGCCGTAGTCGGCGGCCTCGGCGAGGATCTCTGCGAAGCGTTCCGGCAGGCCGTGCTGCCCCTGGAGCGCCAGCAGAAGGTCGTTCGCCGGACCGTGGGCCGTCAGATGCTGACGCCAATGGGTGCTGCGGAACCGGGCGATGTTGCGTTCCAGGGCGCCCACTCGGGAGGCCAGATGCGGTTGGCTGAAGACTGCCGACAACTCGTCGGTGAGCTCGTCGATGTACTCCCGCTGGAGCGTGCCGAGCAGAAGTGCGTCCAGGTAGACCGAACGGGCGTGCATGGCCGCGAAGTCGAAGAAATCGCCTGAGCCGGTGTCCGCCCGATGGCCGAGGAAGGCAGCTCCGTGTCGCAGCACCAGGGCGCTCCAGTCGGCGGAGATCCGGACCGCACGGTCGAGCTCATGGGGGAGACTCTCGGGCGCGGGAGGGAAATCGTCTGGCGTGGAACGCGACGCCAGCTGCCACAACCAGGTGTCGGCGCTGCCTGGCAGCAAGGCGGAGGGACGGGCACGCAGGGCGTCCCCGTTCGCGGGCCCCGGGGTCAGGAGAGCGACGGTGTAGACGGGCGAAGCCGGCATCCGCACTTCGGCGGTCGTACCGAACAGGGCTTCCACTGACAAGGGTCCGCTCAGTGGTGACGGGCCTGCTCCCGGACGGCCGCCGAACGCCCGCAGGACTGGTAACAGAGGTGTGTCCACGGTGAAATGTGCGACCCCGATGGCGTTCTGTCGTTCCGCTTCCGCCGTGGTGCGCAGCAGTTCGATGCCGTCGAGCACCAGGCCGTTGAACTCGATCCCCCCGGGCCGGTGCCAACGGCAAGGATGCTCGGGGGTCCCGTAGAGCACTCGCGAACTGGCAGGCGTGAAGTACGTCGATCGGGTCCGCACGTCGGTACGGCCGCTGCCGAGCCGGAAGGGGAACGGACCCTCTGCCCAGTCCGGTGCTTCCAGCAGCCGCAGGGCCATGACGGCCGTCACCTGTTGGCGTACTCCCCGGACGGACTCCCGCACCGCACTCACCGGTAGTACTCGGCCGGGTCCGGCTGGTTCAGCCGGATCACGAACTCGGCTGCGCCGGGGCTCCCGGGGACCAGGTGGAAACGGACGTGTTCGCCGATTCGGACGGTACGCAGGCCGTCGGAAACGATGTCCCGGTAGTCAAAGGAGTAGTACCGGCCGTCGTCTTCGTCCTTGACGACGTATACGCCCTGCCTACCCGTCACGCCGCCGCCGGTCGTCCGCCGGTCCACGATGTGCCCGTTGCGGGTCTCGGCCATTCGTGCCTCCTCAGCCATCGGTGTCCTGGACGCAGCGCAAGCCCACCGCGTTGCTGCTGCCGTCCCAGCGGTACAGGCTTTTGCTGCTGGTGCGTACCGCCCGCAGCGGATTGTCGTAGCTGCCGCCGCAGACCGCTGCCGCATCGCCGTCGCCGGGGCAGGTCGAGGTCCATTCCCAGACATTGCCGGCCATGTCCCGCACACCGAACGGCGAGCGATTGGCGGGCCGGTCACCAACGGCTGTCGCGCCGGCCTCGTGGATCGCCTCATGAGCGAACTCGCGCTGCCAGTCCTGGAACGTCACGACCGGCCCGCTGACCCAGTGGTCGGCGCAGTTGATCGGTGCGGCGCCCGGATCGTCGCCCCACGGGAAGAGTCGTCCGTCGACCCCGCGTGCCGCCGCCTCCCACTCCAGCGCGGTCGGCAGCCTCTTCCCCTCGAAGGCGGCGAAAGCCGAGGCACTCCACCAGTTGACGCACACCGCGGGGAAGTCGTCGAATCGCTCGTCGTCGTAGTAGTTCCTCTCCTTGAGACGTCCTCGGTCCGGCACGTGAGTGATGCCGACCGGCTGCTCGTCGAGGTCCCACTCCGATGTCCCGTCCGAGCGCAGGGCGTTGAGGAAGTGCCGGTACCGTGCGACGGTCACCGGATACCGGTCGAAGCGCACCGCGCGATGTACCCGGCGCATCAGCAACCGTTCAGCCGGTCCCACCAGGTAGTCGCCGGGCGGCAGGACACAACTGTCGTCATCGATGGGGGAGATGGACCCCGCCAGGAAGGCGCGTACCTGTTCGGTGATGAACGCCTCGCCGGGCAACTCGGCCGCCTCCCGGCGCCCTTCCTCGTCGAGCAGGTATTGGGCGGCCAGGTACTCCTGGTAGGAGCTGTGCCGGAAGGCCACGTGGTCGTCCCCGGCGGGACGCAACAAGGACGCCAGCACACAGGCGTCCAGGTCGGGTCGGCCTCTGTCGAAGGCCCCAGGCCCCAGGGCGCGGTGCACGTCCAGCAGACCGAAGACCCGTATGTTCTCCAGGAACAGGGCTTGATCAAGTTCCGTGGGTGTCTGGGTTGTTGGTGATGCCCAGGATGGGGAGTGCTCGCCTGGGGTCGTCGCGGATGGCTCGGGTGGTCTTGGCGATGTTGTCGGCTCCGAGGGTTTTCAGCGCGCCGATGGCGAGGTTGCGGAAGGTGGCCATGGCGCGTGGTGCGGTCCCGGCGTGGACGGTGGAGGCGTCCTCGGCGAAGGTGACGTCCCTGATGTGGTGTGAGGAGTTCTCCACTGCCCAGTGCCCGCGGATCGCGGCGGCCAGGTCGGCGGGGGCGGCTTGGTGGGTGTCGAGGCTGGTGACGGCGTAGACGCTCTCGCGGGTCTCGCGCTCGCCGGTGGGCTTGCGGCGGCGGTGGACGCGGATGGCCAGGCGGGCGTGGGGAAAAGCGATCCCGCCGAGTCCTTCCGCGACGGAACAGGTCTTGATCGAGCGGGACTCGCGCCTGCCGTGCCCGGTGCTGGAAGCGGTGTGCTGGACGGCGATGTCCCGCCACGGCAGGGCTGAGAGCTGGCTGTGGGCGATCGGCTGGTTGGTCTTGATCACGGCGATGTAGTGGGCCTTCTTGGTCTCGACCAGCCAGGAGATGTTCGCCTTGACCGAGTGCAGCGCGTCGAAGGTGACGACGGTGCCGGTCAGGTCCAGCGGTGCCAGCAGCGGACGGAAGTGTGTGGTTTCGTTCGTCTTCGCTCCGACCTCCACCTGGGCGAGGGTCACGACGGTGCCGTGGGTGACCGCGGAGAGCAGATGCCGGCGCGTCGCGGTGAGACGCGCTGATCCTTTGAGCGCTTTGCCGTCGACGGCGATCACGCGCGACCGCCCGGACGCGGAGGGCGACGGCGTCTGGGCGGGCTCGGTGGCGGCGCGGTGCCGGTCGGCCAGATAGGCGCCCACCGCCCGGTCCAGGGCGTCACCGTCAACAGCCCCCAGCACCCGGCCGATCGTGGCCGGCGACGGAGTTTCTCCGCCATCCGAGCAGGTGGCGGCGGATCCCGACCACTGTCAGCAGTGCGCTGGAGGCACGCTGTCCCCACTCGGCGAGTTCATCGATGCTCCTCGCTCCCGAGACGACCGCGCAGGCGCATACCAGCAGGATCGCGGTCAGCGAGTACCAACGGCCCTGCTGTGCGCGCGGGTCGGGCACCGAGTCGAGGAAGGGCCGCAGGTCGGCGATCCGGCCGGCTGTCCAGCGGACCCAGCTTCACCAGCACGGCGGGGATGGGAGAAGATGCAGCGGCAGGCACGGGCAACCTCATGATCATCGGGCTTAGACACCACGATGATCACGAAGCCCGTGCCTGCCTTGCTATGCGCCCCAACCGGTCACAACCCGACCAGCCGCACCATCACGGAACTTGAAACCGCCCTGCTCCAGGAAGGCGCGACCGAAGAAACCGGGCAGTCGCCGACCGATCTCACCGCTGCCGCGTTCCGTCAGTGTTGCCTTGAGATGATCTCCGATCAGCGCGCCCAGGGGGAGCGTGGCCTCCGAGTGCAGCGAAGACGCCAACTGCCGTTCGAGGCGGGTCTCCCTGGCGGTGGTGAGGCGAACGATGTGGAAGTGGGGTACGCGCGTCGGATCGACTCCGTTCGCGTACATCTGCTCGACGAGTCGCTCGGATCTCGGGGAACCGCTGTCGAGCAATTGGCGTATCGGCGGGGAATCGGCGACAAAGGAGACCCGGGAGCTCATCACGACCGCCGATTCCGCGGACAGAACAGGTGCCAGATCGGCGAACAACTGCAGAAAGCCCTCGGTGCTGGGCTCGTTCACGCCCTCGTCGACCGCGTCCAAGAGGCAGAGCGCGGACCCGGAACGCACGAGGTAGAGGAAGAGTTCGTAGGCGGACGATCTGTCCACACGCATGCTGGGCGCCAGGACCCGGGCGACGTATTCGGGAAAGGATTCGCCCCTGCGCTTGAGGCCGAGGTCGAAGCAGAACCGGAAGCGGTGCTCCGCATGTTCCGCGGCCAGCGTGCGCAGGAGCCAGGTCTTGCCGCTCCCCGGGCGCCCGATGATCAGGACGTTCGCTGATTCCCCGGCCAGGCGGGCGAGCAGTTCCACCGCGTCCTGCGTAGAGCCCGCCGTTGCCGCGCCGGAGAGCGGATCGGTGGACAGCAACGCGGCCGAGATCGCCTCCTTTTCGGCAGGGCCATGCCCGGGTGCGAAAGCGGTCGCGAGGTGGTCGTCCAGGTCGATGAATGTGCCGACGAATGCGTCGTACCCGACGATCCGGCAGTCCCCGCCCAGCATCTCCTGCAGCGACGCCGGGAAGTCGCTGGCGGGGTCGGCACCGTCGAGCACCACAAACCTGGTGACCTTCGGCAATTTCGTCCGCAACAGCTCCCCGCCCGTGGAACCGATGACCTCGCGCAGATCGTCGGCGTCGCGGGACACCATCAGTTCGACATACTCGACGCGCATGCCGGCCTCACGGCAGAAGAGCTGGTAGACCGTGTCCGTTGTCAGCACGAAGCGCTTGGCCTGCCGGTAGCCGAGCGTCACATAGATACCGGCGAGGAATTCGCACCGATCGGCCACCCGGGGGTCCATGGCGGGGTCCGCCCCGACCAGCGCCGGACTCCCGGTATTCGTGAACCACGCCAGCACATCAACCAGGCGGCGAATGGCCAGGAGACCGTCCTCGTCAGAGATCTGGTAGCCGTCATGAGTCGACCGGTTACGCAACCTCCGGATGTCATCCAGTGCGTTCAGCACAATGCTGCTGCGGATGTGCGGCTGGCAGCGTTTGACCAGATCGTTCAACGCCCGTCCGGACGGGTCGCCCTCGACGCCCTGATGCCGCCACAGTTCCTTCAGGAGCTTCTCCGTCAATTTGCCGACGAGCGCGATCGCATTCTCCGGATAACCGTCGCCGAGACTGCGCAGGGGCCGGTCCAGATCGAGGCCGAGATGGCCGGCAATCCGGCCGTGGTCCTCCAATTCCTCCCGGAGCCTTTGCAGACGCTCGTCCATCACCGAAGCCGTCCCCCATCTCCGTCGCCGCGTGAGGTCCCCCAGGACACACGGCACCGGCCCGACCGTCCTGGAATGACTCCGCGTCAGGTTACCCGCGTCGAGCGTGCCGGACACGTGGGACGCCTTCCGGTGACCGGGCCCTCGGCGGCGACGGCGCTGGGATCAGTCCAGGGCGGACGCCACGTAGCACGCCGCGGGAGTCAGCCCGCCCTCTCCGAAGGAATGCGTCGTCTCCGCGAACCTCCTCCATCCGAGCCGCTCATACAGCCGGATGGCCGCTGTGTCCTTGGCCATGACGTCGAGCACGAGACGCAGGCCACGCGCGCGGGCGTGGTCCTCAGCCGCTCTCACCAGCGCCTCGCCCAGCGCGTGCTTCCGGGCCCGGGGGACCACGAAGACACGTGCGAGGGTGACAACGCTGCCCTTGTCCTCGGGATGCTGCTTCTCCCACAGGGATACCGCCTCGTCGGACGGCGGGGAATCGATGGCGGCGTGCCCCACGATGGCACCCTCCACCTCTGCCACCCACGCCTTCAGCAGTCCTGCGGGGGACAGCCATCCCAAGCTGTCCGCCACCCCCTCCACCGGGTAACCGTCGGACGCGTGGACGGTCACGAGTGCGGCGGCGGCGGCCTCCAGGTCTTCGGGCCGCCGCGACCGGATCGCGCCCGCGGCGCCGTGGTTGACGTTCATCGTCACATCCTGTCCGGAGTACCGACCGGTGCGGCAGCACCGGCGCTCCACGAGCTTGACACTCCATGACGCCATTCGTGAACGCTCCCCCGTCACTCCTCCCGGACCAGCCACACCGTCGCCAGGGGGGGCAGTGTCGGGGTGATGCTGAGCAGGTGGGGGCCGTGGGGGACGGGGTCGGGGGGGAGGGGGGTGCCGGAGGTGACGCCGCTGCCGCCGAAGCGGGGGGCGTCGGTGTTGAGGACCTCGCGCCAGGTGCCGGGGCCGGCGGGGACGCCGAGGCGGTGGGCGGGGCGGACGACGGGGGAGAAGTTGGTGACCGACAGCAGGGGGGTGCCGGCGTCGTCGTGGCGCAGGAAGGCGATGACGTTCTCCCGGGCCGCGCCGGCCTCCACCCAGGCGAAACCGCCCGGGTCGGTGTCGCGTTCCCACAGGGCCGGTGTGGCCGCGTAACGGGTGTTGAGCTCCCGCACCAGCTCCCGCACGCCGCGGTGGTCGCCGGCCGCCGGGTACGTCTCGTCCAGCAGCCACCAGTCCGGGCCGCGTTCGTGCGACCACTCGGCGCCCTGGGCGAACTCCTGGCCCATGAACAGCAGTTGCTTGCCCGGGTGCGCCCACATGTAGGCCAGGTAGGCCCGTTGGGTGGCCCGCTGCCGCCACCAGTCGCCGGGCATCTTCGAGACCAGCGAACCCTTGCCGTGCACCACCTCGTCGTGCGAGATCGGCAGCACGTAGTTCTCCGCGTACGCGTACTGCATGGAGAACGTCAGCTGCCCGTGGTGGTGGCCGCGGTGGACCGGGTCGTGGGCGAGGTAGGCGAGGGTGTCGTGCATCCAGCCCATGTTCCACTTCATGCCGAAGCCCAGGCCGCCGAGACCGGCCGGACCGGTGTGGTGGGTCGCCCGGGTCACCCCGTCCCACGCCGTCGACTCCTCGGCGATCGTCACCACCCCCGGGCACCGCCGGTAGACGGTGGCGTTCATCTCCTGGAGGAACGCCACCGACTCCAGGTCCTCCCGCCCGCCGTGCGCGTTCGGCCGCCACTGGCCCGGGCCCCGGCTGTAGTCGAGGTAGAGCATGGACGCCACCGCGTCCACCCGCAGCCCGTCGACGTGGAACTCCTCGCACCAGAACACCGCGTTGGCCACCAGGAAGTTGCGCACCCCCGCCCGCCCGGTGTCGAACTCCAGCGTCCCCCAGTCCGGGTGCTCGCCGCGCAGCGGGTCGGCGTGCTCGTAGAGCGGTTCGCCGTCGAAGCGGGCCAGCGCCCACTCGTCCTTGGGGAAGTGCGCCGGCACCCAGTCCACCAGCACCGCGATGCCCGCCCGGTGCAGCGCGTCCACCAGGTGGCGGAAGTCGTCCGGCGAGCCCATCCGCGCGGTCGGCGCGTAGTACGACGTGACCTGGTAGCCCCACGAGCCGCCGAAGGGATGCTCGGCGACCGGCATGAACTCCACGTGCGTGAAGCCCAGTTCGCGCACGTACGCCGGAAGCTGTTCCGCCAGCTGACGATACGTCAGACCCGGCCGCCAGGACGGCAGATGAACCTCGTAGACCGACATCGGTGCCCGGTGCGCGGGCGGTTCACCGCGCCGCGCCATCCACGCGCCGTCCTGCCACCGGTGGGCGGACTCCTCCACCACCGAGGCGGTGGCCGGCGGCCGTTCGGTGCGCCGGGCCATCGGGTCCGCCTTCAGCCGCCGCACCCCGTCCCGCCCGGTCACCTCGAACTTGTACAGCTCGCCCGCGCCCACCCCCGGCACGAACAGCTCCCACACCCCCGACGCCCCCAGCGACCGCATCGGGTGCCCGGTTCCGCTCCACACGTTGAAGCCGCCCACCACCCGCACCCCGCGCGCGTGCGGCGCCCACACCGTGAACCGGGTGCCGGCCACGCCCTGGTGCTCCGTCACCCGCGCGCCCAGCGCCCGCCACAGCTCCTCGTGCCGGCCCTCGCCGATCAGGTGCAGGTCCAGCTCCCCCAGCGCCGGCCGGAAACGGTACGGGTCCTCCACCACCGACTCCCCGTCCCCGTAGGAGACCGCCAGCCGGTACTCCGGCACTTCCAGCAGCGCCAGCAGCCCGCAGAAGAAGCCCTCGCCCTCGTCCCGCAGCGCCTGCCGCAGCCCGGGCGCCTCCACGGTCACCGCCCGCGCGTACGGCAGCAGCACCCGCACCGCCACCCCGCCCGGCACCGGGTGGGCGCCCAGGACGGCGTGCGGATCGTGGTGCGCGCCGGCCAGCAGCGCGGCCCGGTCGGCGTCCGGCACGGCGCCCCCGCGCCGGTCACCGGGCGGTGGCACGGACGGCGGGCGGTCCGGTTCGGCAGCGGTCACGGTCAGTCCTTCCCTCACGCACGAACGGTCAGGCGGCCAGGCGTTCCACCGCCGCCATCGGGATCGGCAGCCACCGCGGACGGTGCCGGGCCTCGTACAGCACCTCGTAGACCGCCTTGTCGGTCTCGTACGCCCGCAGCGCCACCGGGGAGGCGGCCGGATCCTCCCCGCCGGCCTCCGCGTACCCGGCGCAGAACGCGGCACGCTGCCGCCGGGCCCACGCGGCGGCCACCGGGGAGCCGGGGTCGCGGTGCCGGGCGGCGTAGTCGAAGGACCGCAGCATCCCGGCCACGTCCTGCACCGGGGGCTGCGGGCGGCGCCGCTCGGACAGCGGACGGGCCGGCTCCCCCTCGAAGTCGATCAGCACCCAGCCCCGCCCGGTGCGCAGCACCTGCCCCAGGTGCAGGTCGCCGTGGACGCGCTGGGCGGTCATGCCGCCCTCCCGCACGCCGAGTTCCGCCAGGTCCGCGTAGGCGCCGCGCAGCCGTTTCGCGTATCCCGCCAGCGACGGCACCGCCCGGGCGGCCACGTCCAGCCGGTCCGACATCGCGGTGGCCAGCAGGCCCACCTGTGCCGGGTCCAGCACCTCGGTGGGCAGCGCGGCCGCCAGCGCCGCGTGCACCTGCGCGGTGGCCACCCCCAGCGCCCGGGCCTCGCCGGCGAAGTCCGGGCCGCCGTCCGCCGACTCCAGCGCCAGCTCCCAGCCCTCCCGCGAACCGCCCAGGAACCGCTGGAGCAGCCCGAGGGTGGCCGGCTCGCCGTGCAGGCCCAGCGCCTCGAACCACGCCGCCGGCGCTGGCACCCGCGGGCAGCCGGACCGGGCCAGCGCCAGCGACACCTCCAGGTCCGGATTGGTCCCGGCCGGCACCCGCCGGAAGACCTTCAGGATGAACGCGTCACCGTAGATCACCGAGGAGTTGGACTGCTCCGCCCCCGACAGCCGCGGCGGCAGGTTCGCCGTGATCGCGGTGCCCGGCTCGGCGGTGAAACGCAGCGGCCCGGTGCGCCCGCCGGCCCGCAGCCGCTCCAGCAGCGTCCCCGCCAGCAGCGGGTCGTGCAGCGCCTCGTACACCGTCCGTCCGGCCAGCGGCCCCTCCCGCACCCGGCCCACCACCGCCGCCGCCAGCCGCGCGGGCACGGCCTCGCGCACCCCCAGCAGCAGCTGGTAGCAGTCCGCCGCCGCTTCCGGCTGCTCCACGTCCAGCAGCAGGTGCAGCAGCCCGGGCGCGGGCCCGTCGCACGGCAGCAGTTCCACCGCGCTCAGCAGCCGGAAGCCGGAGATCTCCCGCCCCTTGCCGGCGAACCACCGCTGCTCGGGCAGCCAGCCGCGCAGGTGCGGCTCCAGCCCGCGCAGCACCCCGGCGCCGTCCGGTACGGGTCCCCCCGGCATCTAGTCCGCGTCCCCGCGCAGCCGGAACCAGAAGAAACCGTGGCCGGCCAGCGTCAGCAGATAGGGCAGCTCACCGATCGGCGGGAAACTGACGCCGCCGATCAGCTCCACCGGGTGCCGGCCCTGCCACACGTGCAGGTCCAGCTCCGTGGGCTGCGGGAACCGGGAGAAGTTGTGCACGCACAGCACCGTGTCGTCGCCCTCGTCGGTGGAGACCTCCCGCACGAAGGCGAGCACCGCCGGGTTGCTGGAGGGCAGTTCGGTGTAGGTGCCCAGGCCGAACGCCGGGTTCTGCTTGCGGATCTCGATCATCCGGCGGGTCCAGTGCAGCAGCGAGGACGGGCTGGACATCTGCGCCTCGACGTTCGTCACCTGGTAGCCGTAGACCGGGTCCATGATCGCCGGCAGGAACAGCCGGCCCGGGTCGCAGGAGGAGAAACCGGCGTTGCGGTCCGGCGTCCACTGCATCGGGGTGCGCACCGCGTCCCGGTCGCCCAGCCAGATGTTGTCGCCCATGCCGATCTCGTCGCCGTAGTACAGGATCGGCGAGCCGGGCAGCGACATCAGCAGCGCGGTGAACAGCTCGATCTGGTTGCGGTCGTTGTCCAGCAGCGTCGCCAGCCGCCGGCGGATCCCGATGTTGGCGCGCATCCGCGGATCCCTGGCGTACTCCGCGTACATGTAGTCGCGTTCCTCGTCGGTGACCATCTCCAGCGTCAGCTCGTCGTGGTTGCGCAGGAAGATGCCCCACTGGCAGTTCTTCGGGATGGCCGGGGTCTTCGCCAGGATCTCCGAGACCGGGTAGCGCGACTCGCGGCGCACCGCCATGAAGATCCGCGGCATGACGGGGAAGTGGAACGCCATGTGGCACTCGTCGCCGCCCGCGGCGTAGTCGCCGAAGTAGTCGACCACGTCCTCGGGCCACTGGTTGGCCTCCGCCAGCACCACGGTGTCCGGGTACGCCTCGTCGATCTCGGCCCGCACCCGCTTGAGGAACGCGTGGGTGGCCGGCAGGTTCTCGCAGTTGGTGCCCTCCTGCGCGTACAGGTACGGCACCGCGTCCAGCCGGAACCCGTCGATGCCCAGGTCCAGCCAGAACCTCAGCCCCGCGATCATCTCCTCCTGCACCCGCGGGTTCTCGTAGTTCAGGTCCGGCTGGTGGGAGAAGAACCGGTGCCAGTAGTACTGCTTGCGCACCGGGTCGAACGTCCAGTTGGAGGTCTCGGTGTCGACGAAGATGATCCGCGCGTCCGGGTACTGCTTGTCGTCGTCGGCCCACACGTAGTAGTCCCCGTACGGGCCGTCGGGGTTCGCCCGCGACTCCTGGAACCAGGGGTGCTGGTCACTGGTGTGGTTCATGACGAAGTCGATGATGACGCGCATCCCGCGCTGGTGGGCGGCGTCGGCGAACTCCACGAAGTCGGCGAGGTTGCCGAACTCCGGCAGCACCGCGGTGTAGTCCGCCACGTCGTAGCCGCCGTCGCGCAGCGGCGAGGCGAAGAACGGTGGCAGCCACAGGCAGTCCACCCCCAGCCACTGGAGGTAGTCCAGCTTCGACGTCAGCCCCCGCAGGTCGCCGACCCCGTCGCCGTTGCTGTCCTGGAAGGACCGCACCAGCACCTCGTAGAAGACCGCGCGCTTGAACCAGCCGGGATCACGGTCCTTGGCCGGGGTGTCCTCGAAGGTGTCCTGCACGGGCTCGTTGACGATCACTTGGGTGACCCTCCGATCGGTCGGGACGGCCGCAACGACAGCACGTGGGCGGGGGAGACCCCCGGATCCAGGCGTACGTAGTTCTCCGCGCCCCAGTCGTAGGTCTCGCCGGACAGCTCGTCGTGCGCCATGGCCCGCTCGTCCCGGCCCAGGCCCAGGGCCGGCAGGTCCAGCGACACCATGGTCTCGCGGGCGTGGTGCGGATCGAGGCTGACCACCGTCAGCACGGTGTCCGCCGTGCCGTCCGGTGCCGCGGCCCGTTTCGAGTAGGCGATCACCGCCTCGTCGCCGGTCGGGTGGAAGACCAGGCCGCGCAGCCGCCGCAGCGCCGGATGACGCCGCCTGATCGCGTTGAGCGTCGTCAGCAGCGGCGCCAGCGACCGGCCCTCGGCCTCCGCCGCCGCCCAGTCGCGCGGGCGCAGCTGGTACTTCTCCGAGTCCAGGTACTCCTCGCTGCCCTCGTGCGCCGCGGTGCCCTCGCACAGCTCGAACCCCGCGTACACCCCCCACGACGGCGACAGCGTGGCCGCCAGCACCGCCCGCGCCGCGAACGCGCCCCGCCCGCCGTGCTGGAGGTAGGCGTTGAGGATGTCGGGGGTGTTGACGAACGCGTTCGGCCGCATGAAGTGGGCGGTCTCCCGGCTCAGCTCCGTCAAGTACCCGGTGAGTTCGTCCTTCGTGTTGCGCCAGGTGAAATAGGTGTACGACTGCTGGAACCCGGACTTCGCCAGTTCCCGCATCATCGCCGGCCGGGTGAACGCCTCCGCGAGGAAGACCACGTCCGGGTCCGTGCCGTTGACCTCGCCGATCACCCGTTCCCAGAACACCACCGGCTTGGTGTGCGGGTTGTCCACCCGGAAGATCCGCACCCCGTGCGCCATCCAGTGCCGCAGCAGCCGCACCGTCTCGGCGACCAGGCCGTCCATGTCGGCGTCGAACGCCAGCGGGTAGATGTCCTGGTACTTCTTCGGCGGGTTCTCCGCGTATGCGATCGACCCGTCGATCCGGTGCGCGAACCACCGCGGATGCTCGGTCACCCACGGGTGGTCCGGCGAGCACTGGAGGGCGAAGTCCAGCGCCACCTCCATCCCCAGCCCCGCCGCCCGCGCCACGAAACGGTCGAAGTCCTCCAGCGTGCCGAGATCGGGGTGGACCGCGTCGTGCCCGCCCTCGGCCGAACCGATCGCCCACGGCGAGCCCACGTCGTGCGGCGCCGCCGACAGCGAGTTGTTCGGCCCCTTGCGGAACGCCCGGCCGATCGGGTGCACCGGCGGCAGGTACACCACGTCGAACCCCATCGCCGCCACCCCCGGCAGCCGCTCCGCCGCCGACATCAGCGTCCCCGGCACCGGCGGTTCCCCCGGCCGCAGCACCGCGCCCTCGGAACGCGGGAAGAACTCGTACCAGGCCCCGTACAGCGCCCGCTCCCGCTCCACCAGCAGCGGCAGCGGCCCGGACGGGGAGACCAGCTCCCGCAGCGGGTGCCGGTCCAGCTCCGCGACGACCCCCGGCTCCAGCGCCGCCGCCAGCCGGTCCGCCGCCGGCCGTGCGGAGTCCCGCAGCGCGGCCACCGCCGCCAGCACCCGCGCCCGGCCCACCCCCTCCGGCACCCCGGCGGCGGCCCGCTCGTGCAGCGCCGCGCCCTCGGCCAGCACCAGGGCGGTGTCGATCCCGGCCGGCACCTTGATCCGTGCCGCGTGCCGCCAGGTGTTCACCGGGTCGGACCAGCCCTGGACCGAGTACGTCCAGCGCCCTTCCGCCATCAGGGTGACCTCGGCCGTCCACCGGTCGGTGCCCGGTGCCCGCTCCCGCATCGGCGTCCAGGGCCCCTCCCGGCCGTCCGGGCCGCGCAGCACGACGTTCGCCCCGACCGCGTCGTGCCCCTCGCGGAACACCGTCGCCGCCACCTCGAACGCCTCGCCCACCACGGCCTTCGCGGGCCTGCGCCCGCAGTCCACCACGGGGAAGGGGTCCACCACCGGGACACGGCCGCTGCGGCCCGCGCCCCGGTCCGTCGCCCCGCCCGCACCCGGCGGAGCCTGCGCCGTCCCTCGTCGGTCGTCGTCCTGTCCGGCACTCGCCCGCATCGTCACTCCTGCCCGCGCCGCTCGGCTGCCTGGATCCAACGTGTAGGAGTCCCCGGCCGTCCCGCCATCGCGGCACGGCCGCCTGTCACCGGTGGCGCGGCGTCGCGCCCGCGTCACCCGGGCGGTCAGTCGCCCGGTCCCGTCCCGGTGCCGGCGCCCGCCCGGACCCTCCGGGCACGCGCCCCCGCCGGCGCCCCCGGCACCGGCCCCGCCGCGCGGTCCGACCCGCCGACGGGGTTACTCCTGCCCCGAGGCGAGCGGCGGACACCCGCCGGTTTCGGGGGACGGGGCGCCGGGGCCGCTGGGCCGGGGCGGGGACCTGCGGGGCGGGGCGGGGCGTGCGGGCGGCCGCTGACCGGCGCGTGCGGTGGCGGGCGGCCGGGCCGGGTGGCGGCCGGGGCGTGGTGGGGGCGTGTGCCTGCGGTGGCCGGGGCGGTGGAGTCTGCGGGGCCGGCGGGCCGGAGCGGGGCGTGCGGGGGTGGGGATTTGGCGGGATGTGGTCGGGCGGCGGGAAGGGGACCCGCCGGGCGCGGGCCGCGGTCGCCGGGCGCCCGGTGACCGGCCGGGCCGGACCCGGCGCCCCCGGCATGGCCCCCGGGCCGGGCCGGGGCAAGGTCCCGGCGGGGGCCGGTGGCGTCGCGGGACCGCCGTGTCAGGGCTCCGGCGCCGGCGCGGCGGGCCCTCCGGCGGGATCCCGTCCGCGGTGCGGCGCGCCGGACGGCGCCCCCGCGCGGCGGGCGCCCCGCCGCCCGTCGGGCCCCGCGTTCACCGGCCACCGGCACCGCGCGGATCCGGCCACGCCCGGCGGCCCGGCGGGGGCGTTCCGGCGCCCGGGACGCGGTGGCCCCGGTTACCGTCGAAGGGTGAAGGCTATTCGACGACTCACCGTCCGCACGGTCCTTCCCGAACCCCTCAGGCCGCTCGACCGGCTGGCCCGCAACCTGCGCTGGTCCTGGCACCAGCCGACCCGTGACCTGCTGCGCGCCGTCGACCCCGAACGCCTCGCGGCGGCCGGCGGCGACCCGTTGCGCCTGCTGTCCGGGGTGCACGCCGACCGGCTCGACGCCCTCGCCGCCGACGACGCGTTCCTGCGCCGGACGCGTACCGCCGACGCCGATCTTGACGCGTACCTGACCGAACCGCGGTGGTACCAGCGGCAGGACACCGCGGACCTGCCCGCCGCCGTCGCCTACTTCTCGCCCGAGTACGGCATCACCACCACCCTCCCGCAGTACTCCGGGGGCCTGGGCATCCTGGCCGGCGACCACCTCAAGGCCGCCAGCGACCTGGGCGTCCCGCTCATCGGCGTCGGCCTGCTCTACCGGCACGGCTACTTCCGCCAGACCCTGGACGGCGAGGGCCGCCAGCGCGAGCACTACCCGGTGCTCGACCCGCACGACCTGCCCCTCGAACCGCTCACCGGCCCCGGCGGCGCCCCCGTCCGCGTCACCCTCACCCTGCCGGGCAACCGCCCCCTGCACGCCCGGGTGTGGGTGGCCCGCGTCGGCCGGATCCCGCTGCTGCTGCTCGACTCCGACACCCACGGCAACACCCCCGACGGCCGCACCGTCACCGACCGCCTCTACGGCGGCGCGGGGGAGCACCGGCTGCTCCAGGAGATGCTGCTGGGCATCGGCGGCGTGCGGGCGGTGCGCGCGTACTGCGCCGCCACCGGCCACCCCGCCCCCGAGGTCTTCCACACCAACGAGGGTCACGCCGGCTTCCTCGGCCTGGAACGCCTGCGGGAACTCGGCGACCGGCACGGCTTCGACGCCGCCCTGGAGGCGGTCCGCGCCGGCACCGTCTTCACCACCCACACCCCCGTGCCGGCCGGCATCGACCGCTTCGACCGCGCGCTCGTCGCCCGGCACGTCGCCGACGACGCCGAACTGCCCGGCGTGCCCGCCGACCGCATCCTCTCCCTCGGCGCCGAGACCTGGGACGGCGGCGACCCCGGGGTGTTCAACATGGCCGTCATGGGCCTGCGGCTCGCCCAGCGCGCCAACGGCGTCTCCACCCTGCACGGCCACGTCAGCCGGGAGATGTTCGCCGGACTGTGGCCGGGCTTCGACCCCGCGGAGGTCCCCATCGGTTCCGTCACCAACGGCGTGCACGCCCCCACCTGGCTGGCCGGCCGAACCCTCGCCGCCCTCGGCGGCGACGCGCTCGACCCCGCGGACCCCGGCGCGTGGACCGCCGCCGTCGCCGACCTGCCGGACACCGCCCTGTGGCAGCTGCGCCGCGCCCTGCGCGCCACCCTCGTCGAGGACGCCCGGGACCGGGTGCGCTCCTCCTGGCTGCGCCGCGGCGCCGACGCCCTGGAACTCGGCTGGACCGCCGACGTCCTCGACCCCGACGTCCTGACCATCGGCTTCGCCCGCCGCGTCCCGTCCTACAAACGCCTCACCCTGATGCTGCGTGACCGCGACCGGCTCGTGCGGCTGCTGCTGCACCCCGAACGCCCGGTGCAGATCGTCGTCGCCGGCAAGGCCCACCCCGCCGACGAGGGCGGCAAGGAACTCGTGCGGGAACTCGTCCGGTTCGCCGACGACCCCGCCGTCCGGCACCGGGTGGTCTTCCTGCCGGACTACGACATGGGCATGGCCTCCGTCATGGTCCCCGGCTGCGACGTCTGGCTCAACAACCCGCTGCGCCCGCTGGAGGCGTGCGGGACCTCCGGCATGAAGGCGGCGCTCAACGGCGGCCTCAACCTCTCGGTGCTGGACGGCTGGTGGGACGAGTGGTTCGACGGCCGCAACGGCTGGGCGGTGCCCACCGCGGACGGCGCCGCCGGCGACCCGGCCCGCCGCGACGACATCGAGGCCGCCGCCCTCTACGACCTGCTGGAGCAGCAGGTCGCCCCGCGCTTCTACGACACCGGCGCCGACGGACTGCCCACCGCGTGGCTGGCCATGGTCCGCCACACCCTCAGCACGCTCGGCCCCAAGGTGCGGGCCGCCCGCATGGTGCGCGAGTACACCGAACGCCTCTACGCCCCGGCCGCCCGCGCCCACCGCGCCACCACCGGCGACGCCGCCGGGGAACTCGCCGCCTACAAGGACCGCGTCCGCCGCGCCTGGCCCGCCGTCCGCGTCGGCCGCCCCGACACCCCCTCCCCGCAGGACCCCCCGCACACCGGCGACGGCCTCCCCCTCCGCGTCGACGTCACCCTCGGCCCCCTCACCCCCGCCGACGTCACCGTCCAGCTCGCCTGCGGCCCCCTCGACGCCACCGACCACCTCACCACCTGGACCCTCCACCGCCTCACCCCGTCCACGAACGGCTCCGCGCCGGGCGGTACGCGGGGCGACGGGGCGGGCACCGATGGGGTGTCCGGCGACGGGGTGGACGGTGCGCACGGCGGCGCGGACGGGACGGCCGGCGGCGCCGACGGGGTCGTCCGTTACGCGGGCGTGCTGCCGCTGGAGTGCCCCGGCGCCTTCGGGTGGACGGTACGGGTACTGCCCGACCACCCGCTGCTCCCCACCGGCGCCGACCTCGGCCTGGTCGCCTACCCCCCCGCACCGGACGCCCCGGGCGAGAGCGACGGCGAGCGACTGCGGTGAGGGGGAGCCGCCCGGCCGTGGGCGGTCGCAGGGGGCGACCCCCGTGGCGGGCGGTCGGGGGTGAGCCGTGCACGGGGGCCTCCTGCGGCTACACAGTCCCCCGGACTGATGAAAACCGCCAGATCCGGTTGCCACAGGCACATCGCTGCGGTTCACTGGCACAAAAGACACAGTGATCGGCAGGAGGGGGGATTGTGATGCTGCTGAACTTCAGGGTCGCCAATCACCGCTCCATCCGGGACGAGCAGGAACTCCAACTGCACCCTGTCTACGACGCCGACCGTCCGGCCGGGACCGCCTGGGAGGCCGTCCCGGTCGCCGGCCTGTTCGGCGCCAACGCCGCCGGGAAGTCCAACCTCGTCGACGCGCTGGAGTTCATGGCGCACCTGGTCGTCTACTCCCACCGGGAGTCCGAGCCCGACGGGGGGCTCCCGCGCCGCCCGTTCCGCCTCGACGAGGGAGCTCGCGACGATCCGTCCTGGTATGTCATCGACCTGCTGCTGGACGGTGTCCGCTTCACGTACGGCTTCAGCATCGATGACGATCAGGTCCTGGACGAATGGCTGTACAGCTATCCCCACGGCAGGAAACGGAAGATCTTCCAGCGCGCCGTCGACGACATCGACCCCGGGGATTCCCAGCCGGAACGGGAACTGAGACTCGTCGAGAGCATCACCGAGCCCAACGTTCTGTTCATGTCCGTTGCCGCCCGTAGCAAACAGGACGCCTTCCGGCCCGTCTTCGAGTGGTTCCGGCGGTCCCTGCAGTTCTCCCGCCTCCGGAACGGCTCGCGTTACGCCATGCGCGAGACGCTCCGTCTGATGGAGAGCCCGGAGACCAATCCGGAGTTCAGGGAACTCCTGCGCGCCGCCGACCTGGGTATCGAGGAGTTCGGCACCCGCGAAGTGCCCATGGAGGAACCGGAATGGCGTCAGCGTGATGCCTTCCGGCAGCCCTCGCTCTTTCCGGCGGGTGAGTCACCGATGGTCCTCCAGCCCTGGATCGGTCACCGGGGGCGGGCGGGGGTCGTTCGCATGGAACTGCGTGACCAGTCCGCGGGCACCCGGGCGCTCCTGGCGGCGGCGCCGCGCTTTCTCGCGGCCCTCCGCCGTGGCGGGACCTTCGTCGTCGACGAGATCGACTCCAGCCTCCACCCGCTGCTGACGGCCCGTCTGATCGGACTGTTCCAGGACCCGGAGACCAACCCCCACCGCGCACAGCTGATCTTCACCACGCACGACGCCAGCCTGCTGGGGCGTGTCGACGGTGAGGAGATCCTCAAGCGCGATCAGGTCTGGTTCGTGCAGAAGAACGAGTTCGGGGAAACGGTGCTGTTCGCGCTGGCCGAATTCAGGCCGCGCCAGGAGGAGAACCGGGAACGCCGCTATCTGGGGGGCAGTTACGGCGGCGTACCGTTCATCGACGACAGTTTCGCCAAGGCGCTGTCGAGCCGGGGGGAAGACGATGGCGAGGAACCCGAAGCCGAGCGGCCGCAAGCGCCCCTCTTTTGACACGTCGCTCGACCGCCCGGTCGGGATCCGCCGTTCCGCGGAACGGCTCCTGGTGGTATGCGGCGCGGCAGTGACCGAGCGGGACTATCTGAACGGCCTCAAGTCCTCGGTGCGCAACCAGGCAGTCTCGGTGAAGATTGTCGAGCGTCCCAGAGCGCCCTCCCAAGTGGTCGCCTACGCCAAGGTTCTCCAGGACAAGGCGCCGGGCGAATACGATCAGACGTGGTGTGTGCTGGACGTCGACGAGTTCACCGATCTCGGTGAGGCGGAGGCGATGGCGCGGCGCATGAACCGGACGCACATCGCGTGGTCCAACCCCTGTTTCGAACTCTGGCTCCTGCTGCACTTCGCCGATCACCACGCGCACGCCCCCGACTGTGACCACCTCATCCGCCTGCTCGACAAGCACGTGGCCGGCGGATACGGCAAGAACGATCTCAGCTTCCGCCACTACGAGCCGCATTGGCGCCGGGCGACCGAGCGGGCCCGGGCACACGCCCTCTTCGGCCGTGAGGCACTGATCAACCCTGCCACCGGTGTCTGGCGCCTGGCACTGGAGATCGCTGGCGAGGAGCCGGAAAGCGAGGACCGGGCGCCCCGCAGGTCCTGAGACCGGAGGGGGCGGTCGCGGTGATCGGTGGGGGAGCCGCCCGGCGGTGGGCGGCTCCCTGGGGGCGACCCCGTGGCGGGCGGTCGGGGGAGGCCCTCGCGGTGAGGCGCCGCCGACGGTCTGCCGGAAGGGCGCCGCGGCGGGAACCGGTTGGTGGCTGACGGGCGTCGGATCTCACGCGGTACGGTGCGGCCGGCGTTCGCCGCCGGGGCACGGAGCGGGAGCGGGCGGCGTCCTACGGGGAGGGATCGCGCATGGTGGACCTGGACACGGGACGGCCCGGGCGGGTGGCGGATCCCGAGGTGCGGGCGCCGTGGTGGGCGTGGGGATTCGTGGCGGCGGTACCGGTCGGGCTGCTGGGCCTGTTCTGCCACTGGTTCTCCGTCCCGAGCCCCAACTGGTCGCAGGGACCGCGGCGTTACGGCGCGTTCTCGATGTTCTACCTCAGCGAGCTGGCCCCGGTCTTCCTGATCGGCCAGGGCGCCCACTGGTTCGGCGCGCTGCGCGAGTGGTGGGGCGTGCCGACCGAAAGGGGCTGGCAGGGGCGGGCGCTGGGCGACCGTGTCGCCGGACGGGTCGCGCGCTCGGTCGCCCGGATCGGGGAGGACATCCGGCGGGGCGACCCGGCCGGCCAGGTCCTGCGCGGCGCCGCCGCGATCGCCACCGCCGTCGGGTGCGGAGCGCTGCTCCTGCTGGGCGTCAGCCGCTGGGCCGTGCCGAACACGGTCTTCGACCCCAACACCCGCCTCACCACGCACTCCCCCGTCCACCTCATGTTCGGCTTCTGGTGCGCGCTCCTGTCCGACCTGCTCTTCGTCGTCTTCGGCCTGATCGGCTGCGTCCCGAGCCCCCTGCGGCGCCCGGCCGCACCGGGCGCCGCCGACCGCTCGTGGTGGGCGCTGGGCGGGACGGGGGCGGCGCCCGGGCCACGGCCGGAGGATGCCGGCGACGCGACCGCGGACGGCGCGGACGACACCGGCCGGGACGGCGACGCGGGTGGGAGGGCCACCGGCGACGCCGCGGACCGCGCGACGGGCCGGCCGGACGCCGCTCCCTGACCCACCCCGGCCCGCCGGACCGGCCCCCTGGCCGTACCGCTCGCGCAGCGACGTACTCCACCGGCGCTGCGAACGGGCCGTTCCGCCCCGCCGGGGCGGTGGAGTTCCGTACGGTCGTCGGGTCGCAGGCGCACCGTCGTCGTGGCGCGGCGCGGCGGGCCGGCGGGGGATGCGGGCACGCCGGGCAGCCCCGCGGTGCCCAGGACCGCGGTGCCCGGCGGGAAGAGGGCACGGGCCCCGGCCGCCGTCGCGGCGGGCGGGTGGCCGGTGCGGTTGGCACTGCCGGCGTACAGCACCGGACGCGGCGCCAGCAGTTCGCGGCGCGGTGCCCGCCGCCCGCCGAACAGCAGCGTCCGCGCCGGGGCCCGTCCGGACCCTGGGAGGCGGCCCGGCACCAACGGCGGTTCGACGCCGTCTACGTCACCCCGACGGGTGGCCCTCCCGCCGGCAAGGGCGGCGGGTCCGTGATCCGCGACTCACCCGCGCGGTCTGCGCGTTGGCCCCCGCGGCCACGCCCGGAGCGGTGGCCGGACGTCAACACCGCCACCGAGCCCGCCCGCACCACGACTCCCGCGACTTCCGGGGCACCGGCCCGTCACACCAGGCTGTCCCGCCACGCCTGGTGCAGCCCCGCGAAGCGGCCGTCGCCGCGGACGAGGTCGTCGGGGGTGCCGTCCTCGACGATGCGGCCGGCTTCCATGACGAGGACGCGGTCGGCGATCTCCACCGTGGAGAGGCGGTGGGCGATGATCACCGCGGTGCGGCCCTGCAGGACGGTGCGCATGGCGCGCTGGACCGCCTGTTCGCCCGGCACGTCCAGGGAGGACGTCGCCTCGTCAAGGATCAGCACCGCCGGGTCGGCCAGTAGTGCCCTCGCGAACGCCACGAGCTGGCGCTGCCCCGCGGAGATCCGGCCGCCCCGTTTGCGCACGTCGGTCTCGTACCCCTCGGGCAGGGCGGCGATGAACTCGTGCGCGCCGATGGCCCGCGCGGCCGCCTCGACCTGCTCGGGCGTGGCGTCCGGGTCGCCCAGTGCGATGTTCTCCGCGACGGTGCCGGAGAACAGGAACGACTCCTGCGTCACCATCACCACGCCCCGGCGCAGCTCCGGCACCGGCACGTCGCGCAGGTCCACGCCGTCCAGCGTGACGCGGCCCTCGGTGGGGTCGTAGAAGCGGCACAGCAGCTTCGCCAGTGTCGACTTGCCGGCGCCGGTGGCCCCGACCACGGCGACCGTCCGGCCGGCCGGCAGCTCCAGGTCGAAGCGCGGCAGCACCTCGCCGCCGGTGCGGTACGCGAAGCTCACCTGGTCGAAGCGCACCGCCCGGCCCGGTATGCCCACCGCTCGCTCCGGCAACTGCCGGGGCACCACGGGCTCCGGAACCGAGGGCTCCTGCGCGAGCAGACCGGCGATCTTCTTCAGCGACGCCGCCGCCGACTGCCAGGAGTTGAGGAACATCCCCAGCGGGTCGATCGGGTCGTACAGCCGCCGCAGGTAGAGCACGAACGCGGCCAGCACGCCCAGTTGCAGGGTGCCGTCCGCCACCCGGTAGGCGCCCCACAGCACCACGAACGCCACCGAGGTGCTGGCGAACAGCCAGGAGGAGACCGTGAACCGGCCCATCTCCAGGATCGCGTCGCCGTTGGAGCGCCGGTGGGTGCGCACCAGCGCCTCGAACGCCTCGTCGTTGGCCCGCTCCCGGCGGAACGCCTGCACCGGCCGGATGCCGTTGATCGTCTCGGTGAACCGCACGATCACCGCCGCCATGGCCGCCGACCGCCGGGTGTAGACCACTTTCGAGCGGCGCCGGAAGCTGCGCACGGTGAACACCAGCGGCACCGCGGTGGCCAGCGCGAACAGCCCCAGCTCCCAGTCCATCGCCACCAGCGTGCAGGAGATGAACAGCACCGTCAGACCGACGTTGAGCAGCTCCTGCATGCCCTCCGTGATCAGCTCCCGGATCGCCTCCACGTCGGAGGTGGCCCGGGCGATGATCCGGCCCGAGGTGTAGCGCTCGTGGAAGTCCAGGCCCAGTGCCTGGGCGTGCCGGAAGATCCGGCCGCGCAGCTCCAGCAGCACGCTCTGCCCGATCCGCGCCGACGCCCGGATGAACGTCCACTGGAGCAGCCCGCCCAGCAGCGCGCAGCCCAGGTACGCCACGGCCACCGCGATCAGCGGCCCGGACGCGCCGCGGGCCAGCGCGGGGATGGCGTGGTCGATGGCCAGGCCGACGATCAGCGGTCCGGCCTGCGCGGCCGTCTGCTGGAGGATCAGCATCAGCGCCGTCACCCGGATCCGTGCCCGGTGCGGCCGGGTCAGGTCGACCAGCAGTGCCCGCGCCGCGCCCGGGGGAGCGGGCAGGGTGTCGTCGTCGAAGACGTCCGCCGGGCCGGCGGGATCCTCTCCGTCCGCCCGTTCCCGGTCCGTGGAAGCCTGTTCGGTCACGGAGGCCATCAGGCCGCACTCCTCTCGTCCGCACCGGACATCAGCCAGCGGTACTCTTCGCTGGATTCCAGCAGCTCACGGTGGGTGCCGACGGCCGCGATCCGGCCCTGCGACAGCAGCGCCACCCGGTCGGCCAGCTGCACGGTGGACGGCCGGTGGGCCACCACCAGCGCCGTGGTGGACGCCAGCACCTCGCGCAGCGCCGCCTCGACGAGCGCTTCGGTGTGCACGTCCAGCGCGGACAGCGGGTCGTCCAGCACCAGGAAACGCGGCCGGCCCACCACGGCCCGGGCCAGCGCCAGACGCTGCCGCTGGCCGCCGGACAGGCTCAGCCCCTGCTCCCCGACCTGGGTCTCCACCCCCTGCGGCAGATCGTGCACGAAGCCGCACTGCGCGGTCCGCAGCGCCGCCAGGAGCTCCTCCTCGCCGGCGTCGGGCGCCCCCATCAGCACGTTCTCCCGGACGCTGGCGGAGAACAGCGTGGGCTCCTCGAACGCGGTGGCCACCAGGGTGCGCAGCGCCGGACGGGTCAGGCCGGTCACCTCGGCACCGTCCAGGGTGATCCGGCCGCCGCTGGGCTCGTGGAGCCGGGGCAGCAGCGAGGTCAGCGAGGTCTTGCCGCTGCCGGTGGCGCCGACCAGGGCCATCGTCTCGCCGGGGCGGACGTGCAGGTCGATCCCGGTGAGCAGGTCGGGCGTGCCGTCGGGGGCGTCCGGGTAGCGGAAGCGCACGCCCTCGAAGCGGATGCCGTCGCCGCCGTCCTGCTCGGGGAGGCGGGAGCTGCCGGTGTCGGCGGGCTCGGGGGTGTCCATGACGTCGAAGAACCGGTCGACGGCGGTGGCCGACTCGTTGCTGATCGACAGCAGCCAGCCCAGGGACTCCACCGGCCAGCGCAGCGCCAGCGCGGTGGTGAGGAAGGCCAGCAGGGTGCCGGCGCTGAGGGTGTCGTGGGCGACCTCCGTGCAGCCGACGATGAGGGTGACGCCGAGTGCCAGGTCGGGCAGTCCGGTCATCATGCTCCACAGGTTGGCCAGCAGCCCGGCCTTGCGCAGCTCGGTGCCGCGCAGCGCGTGGGACTGGTCCCGGAAGGCCCGCGCCTGGCTGCGGTGCCGGCCGAACGCCTTGATGATGCGGATGCCCAGCACCGACTCCTCGACCAGCGTGGTCAGGTCGCCGATCTGGTCCTGGGCGCGGCGGGCGGCCAGCGAGTAGCGGCTCTCGAAGTAGGCGGCGAACGCCACCAGGGGGCCGGCGGGCAGCACCAGCACCAGCCCCAGCGGCCAGCGCTGGGTGAACAGGATCACGTAACCGACCACGATGGTCGAGGAGTTGACCACCAGGAAGACCATGGGGAAGGTCAGGAACATCCGGACGATCTGCAGGTCGTTGGTGGCGCGCGAGAGCAGCTGCCCGGAGCCCCAGCGGTCGTGGAAGGCGACCGGCAGCCGCTGGAGGCGGTGGTAGAGGTCGGTGCGCATCCGGGCCTCCAGCGCGGCCATCGGCCGGGCCACCAGCCAGCGCCGCACCCCGAACAGCCCGGCCTCCAGCAGCCCGAGCAGCAGCACCAGGGCGCCGCCGAGCCACACCCCGGCCGGATCGTGCCGGCGCACCGGGCCGTCGACGATGTGCTTGAGCACCAGCGGGATCAGCAGCGCCTGGCAGGAGGCCACCACCGCCACCCCGGTGGAGCAGGTCAGCCGCCAGGCCACCGTGCGCACGTACGGCCACAGCCGCAGCAGCGACGTGACGGTCGACCGCCGCTCCCCGGCACCGCCGTCCTCGTGGGCGCCTTCGCCCGCCCCGCCCGCCGTCATCGTGGCTCCCTCGCCGCCGTCCCGCCGGTCCGACCGCCGGACCGCTCTACGAGCGTAAGGACGAGCGCTGACAACGCCACTGGTTTTTCCCGGCCACCCGGCCGCCCCGGCGCCCCCGCTCCCGGCGTGTCGGCGTTCCGCGGCCCCGTTGCGGAACGTCGTGCTGACGGCCCGCCGCGGCCCCGTGAGAGCCGTCGGCCACCCGGTCCCGGCGGTGGAGCGGCACCGGGAACCACCCCGTCGGCCCAGGTGTCAGGCGGTACGGGCGCGCAGCAGCAGCACGCAGCGTCCGGGCACCGCCGTCGGTTCGCCGGCCGGCAGCGGGGGTGCCGGGGTGTCACTCGTCAGGGGGATCTCGCGGGAGGTGTCGGCCAGCGGCTCCCAGGCGTGCGCCCAGGGCGGTCCCGGCAGCACGAAGTCGACGGGTTCCTCGTCGGCGTTGAGCACCAGCAGCAGGGTGTCGGCGGCCGGGCGGCGGCCGTGCCGGTCGCGGGCGGGGGTGTCGGGGCCGGACAGGCACAGGGCCAGCGGGCCGGCCGGCGCCCGCCAGTCCTCCCCGGCCGGCTCCCGCCCGTCGGCGCCGAACCAGGCGAGGTCGCGCAGCTCACCGCCGGGTTCGGCCGGCTCCCCTGTGAAGAACGCGGGGGAGCGCAGCGCCGGGTGCTCCCGGCGCAGCGCGGTCAGCCGGGCGGCGAGCTCCCGCACCCGGCGCCAGCGCGGTTCGGCGGCCTCCCGCCAGTCCACCCAGGAGACCCGGTTGTCCTGGCAGTACGCGTTGTTGTTGCCGCCCTGGGTGCGGCCCATCTCGTCGCCCGCGGTGAGCATCGGCACGCCGGGGGCCAGCAGCAGGGTGGCCAGCAGGTTGCGGATCTGCCGGTCGCGCAGCGCGGTGACCGCGGCGTCGGCGCTCTCGCCCTCGGCGCCGTGGTTGCGCGAGCGGTTGTCGTCGGTGCCGTCCCGGCCGTCCTCGCCGTTGGCCGCGTTGTGCTTGCGTTCGTAGCTGACCAGGTCGCGCAGGGTGAAGCCGTCGTGGGCGGTGACCATGTTGACCGAGGCGGTGGGGAGCCGGCCGCCCCAGCCGTAGCGGTCGCTGGAGCCGGAGAGCCGGTACCCGATCTCGGAACGCGGCGGGCGCGCGCCGCGCCAGAAGTCCCGCACGCCGTCGCGGAACCCGTCGTTCCACTCCGACCAGCCCGGCGGGAACGCGCCCGACCGGTAGCCGTCCGGGCCGGTGTCCCAGGGCTCGGCGATCAGTTTGACGCCGCGCAGCACCGGGTCCTGGGCGACCGCGGCCAGGAACGGGCCGGCGAAGTCCGGGCCGTCCGGGCCGCGCGTGAGCGCGGTGGCCAGGTCGAAGCGGAAGCCGTCGACGCCCATCTGCTCCACCCAGTACCGCAGGCTGTCGGTGACCAGCCGCAGGGCCACCGGGTCGGCGGCGTTGAGGGTGTTGCCGCAGCCGGTGTGGTCGGCGTAGGAGCCGCCGTCGGCCAGGTGGTAGTACGTGGCGTTGCCCAGGCCGCGCAGCGACAGGGTGGGCCCGCCGCTGCCGCCCTCGGCGGTGTGGTTGTAGACCACGTCGAGCAGCACTTCGAGACCGGCGGCGTGCAGTGCCCGCACCATGGCGCGGAACTCCGCCACCTGCTGCCCGCGCGTGCCGGAGGCCGCGTACGCGTTGTGCGGGGCGTGGAAGGCGGCCGTGTTGTAGCCCCACACGTTGCGCAGACCGCGCCGCAGCAGGTGCTCCTCGTGCGCGAACTGCTGGACGGGCAGCAGTTCCACCGTGGTGACGCCCAGCGACGTCAGGTGGCCGACGGCGGCCGGGTGCGCCAGGCCCGCGTAGGTGCCGCGCAGCCGTTCGGGGACGTCGGGGTGCCGCCGGGTGAAGCCGCGCACGTTCAGCTCGTAGATGACGGTGTCCGCCCACGGGACGCGCGGGTGCTCCCGCGGAGGGCACGGCGGCGGACCCGCGACCACCACCGACTTCGGCAGCAGGGGTGCCGAGTCCCGCCCGTCCGGCCGCGGGGGCCCGTCGGCCTCCTCGCGCACGTGCCCGAACCAGGCGGCGGGCGGCCCGCCGTCCTCGCCGGTGACCGCGAAGTCGCCGTGCACCGCCCGGGCGTAGGGGTCCAGCAGCAGCTTGGCCGGGTTGAACAGCCGGCCCCGCGCGGGCTCCCACGGGCCGTGCGCGCGCAGGCCGTACAGCCGGCCCGGGCCCATGCCGGACACGAAACCGTGCCGGACGCCGTCGGTGGAGCCCGGCAGCTCCAGCCGCGTCTCGGTGCCGTCGTCGTCGAACAGGCACAGCTCGACGGCCTCGGCCTCCCCGGCCCACACCGCGACCGCGCAGCCGGCCTCGCCGTCCGGGCCGGTGCCCGGGTACGCGCCCAGCCGCTCCGGCGTGCCGGGCGGCACGACCGGCCGCCCGCCACGCCCCGCTCCGCCGTTCCCGGCGTCCCGCACGCTCCCGGACATCCTGCGGACCCTAACCGACCGGGCGGCGTTCACCAAGGACGCCCGGCGCCCGGCCGGTCGCCCTGACCGGTGCTCAGCCCGTCGTCCCCACCGGCCGGGCCGCCGGCGCGCCGCGGAGGGCCGGCGGCGCCGCCGGGCCGCCGGGGGCCGCGAACGCCTCGGCCAGCCGCCCGGCCACGACCCGGCCGACCGCGGCGAGCGGACCCGGCTGCGTCATGTTGTTGTGGGTGCTGGCCACGTGGTGGTTCTCGATCGCCCCCCGCACGTGCGGCTCCCACAGCCCGACGGCCGGCGAGTTCTCGTCGCGCCCCAGGTCGGCGGTGAAGAACAGCAGGTCGCCGTCGTAGGGCACCGGATGGAACGAGCGCTGGAGGCGGGCGTTGTTGCTGAAGATCTCGGCGAACGCCGCCAGGTGGTGCTCCTCCAGCGAGGCCAGCACGCTGCCGGACGCCCGCAGGATCTCCACCACCCGGGCACCTTCCCGGCGCACCAGCCCGTCGACCTCCCGCTTCTCCAGCTCGGTGGTGCCCAGGTCGTCGAAGTCGCAGCCGGCCACCTCCAGCAGGGTGTTGAGCGCCATCCGCTCGTCCGGCGCGTAACCGTCGTCCCAGAAACCGGACGGGTAGGAGTCCAGCAGCGCCAGGAACGCCACCTGCTCGCCCTCCGCGCGCAGCCGGGTCGCCATGGCGTACGCGACCGTGCCGCCGAAGGACCAGCCCAGCAGGTGGTACGGGCCGTGCGGCTGGACGCGGCGCACCTCGTGGAGGAACTGCCCGGCCAGTTCCTCCACGCTGTCCGCCGGGGCGCCCAGCCCCGCCATCGTGGGGGACTGGAGGCCGTAGATCGGCACGTCGGGCCCCAGATGCCGCATCAGGCCCGAGTAGCACCAGCTGAGGCCACCGGCCGGGTGCGCGCAGAACAGCGGCGGGCGGCTCCCGGCCCGGCGCAGCGGCAGCAGCACGTCGAACGCGTCGTCACGGGCCCCGGCCTTGAGGCGTTCGGCCAGCTCCGCGACGGTCGGAGCCTCGAACAGCGTGCGCAGACCGATCGTCACCCCCAGCGTCTCGCGCACCCGGCCCATCAGCCGCGCGGCCAGCACCGAATGGCCGCCCAGGTCGAAGAAGCCGTCGTCCACCCCGACCCGCTCCAGCCCCAGCACCTCGGCGAACAGGTGGCACAGGAGCTCCTCCTGCGGGGTGCGCGGCCCGCGCGAGGCCGGACCGCCGGCCGTGGGGGCGGGCAGCGCGCGGCGGTCCAGCTTGCCGTTGGCGGTCAGCGGCAGCGCCGGGAGCGGCAGCACCACCGACGGCACCAGGTGCCCGGGCAGTTCGGCGGCGACGGCGTCCCGCACCGCGGCCGGGTCGGCGGGGGCGCCGTCCGCGGCGGTGACGTAGCCGATCAGCCGGTCGCCGTGCACCGCGACGGCCGCGCCGCGGACGCCCGGCGCCCTGGCCAGTGCGGCCTCCACCTCGCCGGGCTCCACCCGGTGGCCGCGTACCTTGACCTGGTCGTCACCGCGGCCGGCGTACTCCAGTTGCCCGTCGGGGCGGCGGCGGGCCAGGTCGCCGGTGCGGTACATCCGCCCGCCGGGCGGACCCCAGGGGTCGGCCACGAAACGCGCCGCCGTCAGCGCCCGACGCCCCAGGTAGCCGCGCGCCAGCCCGGGCCCGGCCACGTACAGCTCGCCGGTGCCGCCGGGCGGCGTCGGCGCGAGCGCGTCGTCCAGTACGTACAGGCGGGTGCCGGGGAACGGGCGGCCGATCGGCACCGGCCCGTCCGGCAGCTCCTCGCCCGGCTCCAGCCGGAACTGCGCGCAGTTGACGACCGCCTCGGTGGGCCCGTAGGCGTTGACGACGACGGCGTCCGGATGCGCCTCCCGCCACGGCCGCAGCGCCGAACCGTGCAGCGCCTCGCCGCCGAGCACCAGGGTGCCGGACGGGGAACGGTCGCCGGGCAGCGCGCACAGCAGCGGCAGGTGGCTGGGGGTGGCCTTGAGGAACGTCACCGGCGCCGCGTCCGGCAGCCCGCCGGTGCCCTCCTCCAGGCCCGCGGCCTGCACCAGCCCGCCGCCCACCAGCGGGCCCAGCAGCGCGGTCAGCGTCAGGTCGAACGCCAGGGAACTGTGCGCCAGGCTCGCCCCGGCGGCGTCCGGGTAGGCGGTACGGCACCACGTCAGGTAGTCCGCCAGCGCCCGGTGTTCGACGACCACGCCCTTGGGCTCGCCGGTCGAACCTGAGGTGTACATCACGTACGCCGCGTCCCGCGGTCCCACGGCGCCGGCGGACCGTCCGGCGCCGGCGTCCACCGCGCCCCGGGCGTCCACCGCGTCGGCGGCCGTGCCGTCCGCCGCCAGCGCCAGCCGCCGCAGTCCGGCACCCGCCTCCGGGGCGGCGCCCTCGGCGTGCACCAGCAGCCCGGCGCCGCTGTCGGCCAGCAGGTGCTCCAGGCGGGGGGCCGGGTGCGTCAGGTCCAGCGGCAGGCAGGCGGCGCCCGACCGCAGCACGCCCAGCAGAGCGGTGACCGCCGCCGTGCCGGACGGCAGGGCCAGCGCCACCACCGTCCCCGGCCCGGCGCCCAGCACCGTCAGCCGCTCGGCGACCCGCGCCGACGCCGCGTCCAGCGCCGCGTACCCCAGGCTGCCGCCCGCCGACGTGACGGCCACCGCGTCCGGGGTGCGCGCCACCTGCGCGGCGAACAGCTCCGGCACCGTCCGCCCCGCGGCCGCCACGGGCCCGGTGCCGGCGAACTCGCCCAGCAGCAGCTCCCGTTCGGCCGCCGACAGCACCTCCAGCGCACCGACCCGGGTGTCCGGCGCGGCCTGCGCCAGCCCCGCGAGGAACCCGGTGAACCGCCGCTCGTGCCCGGCCAGCGCCGCCGCGTCGTACAGCGCCGGGTTGGCGTTCAGGTTGATCCGCAGTGAGCCGTCCGGCTCCTCGTAGACCACGAACGCCAGGTCCTCGACCGGCCCGTTCGACAGGTTGTGCGCAGTCGTGGGGTGGCCGCCGACCGCCGGGGAACCCTCGATCGGCATGATGTTGACGACCGGTCCGAACAGCGCGCCGCCGTGGCCGGAACGCGACAGGTCACGGCGCATGTCCTCGGTGCGGTACCGCTGGTGGCGCAGCGCCTGCCGGGCCTCGGCCGACACCAGCCGCACCAGCTCCGCCACCGTCGTCGCCGGCCCGAACGCCAGCCGCAGCGGCAGCACGTTCGCCGTCATCGCCGGGGTGCTGCGCGCCGCCGGGGTCCCGCGGGCCGCCACCGGCAGGCCCAGCGTCAGGTCACGGGCACCGGTCAGCCGCTGCACGTAGGCGGCGACCGCCGCGATCGTCCACGCCGGACGGCCCACCCCCAGCGCCCGCGCCGCCTCCCGCTGACCGCGCGCGGTGTCCGCGTCCAGCCGCCAGGTGCGCCGCGCGAAGCCGTGCGACATCCGTGCCCGCCGCCCGGACGGGCCCACCGGTTCCGGCGCCCCGGCGAGCTTCGCCGTCCAGAACTCCCGGTCCGCGGCGAAGTCCGCGCCCGCCCGGTACGCCAGGTCCTCCGCCACCAGGTCGAACGCCGACCCCGGAGCGCCCGCCGCGTGCGGCTCGCCGGCCAGCAGCGCGTCGTAGACCTCGGCGGCCCGGCGCACGAACAGCGCGCCGCCCAGGCCGTCCATCACGATGTGGTGCGCCCGCTGGTACCAGATCCAGTGCCCCGCGCCGGCCCGCAGCAGCGCCATGCCGAACAGCGGCCCCTCACCCGGGTCCACCGGCCGCGCCAGGTCCGCCCGCATCCACGCGGTGGCCGCCGCGAGCGGGTCCGGCTCGGCGGAGACGTCGATCAGCGGCAGCGGCCAGCCGTCGCGCGGCACCGGGAACTGCCGGGGGCCGTCGGGGGTTTCGGCGAACCGCACGTGCAGCCCGTCGGCCTCCGCGCACGCCAGCCGCAGCGCCCGTTCGAACAGCCGCGGGTCGATCTCACCGTGGATCTCCAGCCAGTCGCCGGTGTTGTAGATCGGATTGGCCGGATCGACCTGCTGGCCGTACCACACGCCCGCCTGGGCCGCGGTCAGTTCCCTGCCTTCTGCGGGCGCACCGGACAACGCGGATCCCCCCTCCGCCTGTCAGCTGCTCGTCGGTCTTTCGCAGGACCGTGTGCCGCCCGGCTGGAGGACCGTCAGAGCGCTACTGGAGTTGTTCCGGTCGGTTACCCCGGCGCGTCGGATCCAGGGGCGTTCGAGGACCCGGCGCGAGGCTGGCCCGTCCCCGCCGCCCGGGCAGCCGCCCGCGGCCGGTGCGGCGCCGCGGGCCCGGTGACCGCACGCCCCGAGCACCGCCCGCACCGGAGACCCGAAAGGCCGCGCGCATGACCACCACCCCGCCGGCCGCGCCGCACCCCTTCCCGTTCGACGACATGTCCGCGCCGGCGCCCGCCCCCGCGCTGGCCGCCATCAGCACCGCCGAACCGGTCGCCCGCGTCGACACCCCCACCGGCGTGCCCGCCTGGCTGGTCAGCCGCCCCGACGACGTGCGGCGGGTGCTGACCGACGAACGCTTCAGCCGCGCCGCCCACGTCGCGGAACCGGCCAGGAGCGACTTCGGGATCCCGCAGGTCGCCGGCGGCATGGCGGCCACCCACGGCCCCGGCCACACCCGGCTGCGCAAGCTCGTCGACGGCGCCTTCACCACCCGCCGCGCCGAGGGCCTGCGCCCCTTCGTGCGCCGCGGCACCGAGGCCCTGCCCGACACCGTCGAGGCGGCCGGCCCCGGCGCCGACATCGTCACCCTGCTGGCCACCCCGCTGCCGGTCATGACGGTCTGCGAGTGGATCGGCGTGCCCTGCGCCGACCGCGACGCCTTCCTCCCCGGCACCGAGACCCTGCTGAACGTCTCCGCCTACGGCGCCGAGGAACTCACCGGCCGCCGCGACGCCGTGATCAACTACCTGGCCGGACCGGCCCTCAAGCGGCAGGCCGATCCGGCCGGTGACCTGATCAGCGAACTCGTCGCCATCAGCGCCGACGGCGACCGGCTCACCGGCCCCGAACCCATCGGCCTGCTGGTCCTCCTCCTCGGCGCCGGCCTGGAGACCAGCGCCCGGCAGATCGCCCTCGACCTCCTCGACCTCTTCCAGCACCCCGACCAGTGGGACCTGCTGGCCGAGGACCCCTCCCGGTGCGCCGGCGCCGTCGAGGAACTGCTGCGCCACACTCCGACCGTGCCGGCCTCCCCGCCCCGGCCGGCCACCGGGGACACCGAGGTCGCCGGGGTGACGATCCGGGCCGGCGAGGTCGTCATGACCGCGTTCGCCACCGCCAACCGCGACCCCGGCGCCCGCACCGCGCCCGACCGGCTCGACGTGCTGCGCCCCACGCCCCCGCACGTCAGCTTCGGTCACGGCGTGCACCGCTGCCTGGGCGCCCCGGTGGCCCGCGTGGTGCTCCAGGAGGCGCTGGCCGGCCTGGTGCTGCGCTTCCCCGGACTGCGGCTCGCCGTGCCGCGCACGGACATCGTCCGGCGCACCGGCCACGCCGCCCGCGGCCCGGAACGGCTGCCGGTCACCTGGTGACCGGCCCGCTGCCGCGGCGACCGCGGCCATGACCCGGGGCGGGGTGACCCCTGCCGCCTCCCCGGGCCCGGCGCCGCCCCGGACGGCCGTCCCCCGTCCGGGGCCGCCCGGTGCTCCGCCCCGGGCACGGCCGCCGCAGCACCCCGCGCCACCACGGAGTCACCCCTACAGTGCGGAGGGTGACGAACGCCCCGGCCCGCCCCACCCGCCCGACACGCCACCGCCGTGCCCGGCGGACCGCCGCGCTCGCCACGACGGCGGTGACCCTGGCCACCGCCGTGACCTGCGGCGCGCTGGCGCTGCGCGGCGGCACCGGGCACCCCGGCCCGCCCCCGCCCCCGCCGGCCCCCACCACGGCCTTCTTCTCCCCCGAGGCCGGCAGCACGGTCGGCACCGGCATGATCGTCTCCCTCGTCTTCGACCACCCCGTCACCCACCGCGCCGCCGTGGCCCGCGCGGTACGCGTGACGGCCTCCCCCGCCGTGCCGGTGGCCGGACACTGGTTCGGCGCCCGCCGCCTCGATCTGCGCCCGCGGCGCCCCTGGGCTCCCGGCACCGTGGTCGACCTGCGGCTGCGGCTGCGCGGCGTCCCCCTGTCGCCCGGCAGGCGCGGAACGCAGAGCAAGGACGTGGTCTTCCGGGTCGGCCGCGACCAGCGCGACGTGGTCGACACCGCCCGCCACACCCTCACCGTGCTGCGCGACGGGCGTCCGCTGCGGGTGCTGCCGGTGAGCGCCGGCGGCCCCGGGCACCCCACGTACGACGGCACGATGGTCGTCACCGAGAAGCTGCTGCGCACCCGGATGAACGCCGCCACCGTCGGCTTCGGCGACGCCTACGACATCGCCGACGTGCCGCACGCCATGCGCCTGACCGACTCCGGGACCTTCCTGCACGGCAACTACTGGACGGCGCCGGAGGTGTTCGGCGCGGCCAACACCAGCCACGGCTGCGTCGGCCTGCCCGACGCCCGTGGCGGCGACCCCGCCTCACCCGCCGCCTGGCTCTTCGACCACTCCCTGATCGGCGACCCCGTCACCGTGACCGGCTCACCCGCCCCCACCGTCGCCCCCGACAACGGCCTCGGCGGCTGGAACATGACGTGGCGGCGCTGGACCGGGGGTGAGGGGCGCGTGTGAGGGGGCGTCGTGCGGGCCTTCGCCCGTGCGGGCCCTCGCCGTGCGGGCCCTCGCCGCGCGGGCGTTCACCGGTGCGTCGTCCGTCACTCGGCGTACCCGGGGCACGGCCGCGCCGGTACGGTCACCGCATGACTGTTCACCTTGAGGCCAACGACGGGGTCGGCGTCATCCGCCTGGACCGTCCCCCGATGAACGCCCTCGACACCGCCACCCAGGACGCGCTGCGGGAGGCCGCCGAGGAGTGCGCGGCCCGGCCGGACGTGCGGGCCGTCGTGCTGTGGGGAGGGGAGAAGGTCTTCGCCGCCGGAGCCGACATCAAGGAGATGCAGGCGATGGGGTACGAGGACATGGCCGTGCGGGCGACCGCGCTCCAGGAGTCGTTCAGCGCCGTCGCCCGCATCCCCAAGCCCGTGGTCGCCGCGATCACCGGCTACGCGCTCGGCGGCGGCTGCGAACTCGCCCTGTGCGCCGACATCCGGATCGCCGCGCAGGGCGCCCGGCTCGGCCAGCCGGAGATCCTGCTCGGCCTGATCCCCGGCGCCGGCGGCACCCAGCGGCTGGCCCGGCTGGTCGGGCCCTCGCGCGCCAAGGACCTGATCTTCACCGGCCGCATGGTCAAGGCCGAAGAGGCCCTCGCCATCGGCCTGGTGGACAAGGTCGTGGCCCCCGAGGCCGTTCACGACGAGGCGTACGCCTGGGCCGCCCGGCTCGCCAAGGGGCCCGCGCTGGCGCTGCGCGCGGCCAAGGAGGCGGTCGACCGCGGTCTGGAGACCGACCTGGAGACCGGCCTGGCGGTCGAACGCGGCCTGTTCGCTGGTCTGTTCGCCACCCGCGACCGGGAGACCGGAATGCGCAGCTTCGTCGAACAAGGGCCCGGGAAGGCCGAGTTCGCCTGACCGCGCATACCACCGCCCCATGCCGCCACCGGCCGTGTCCGCCCAGCTCGGGGCCGGCACGGCCGGTGCGACACTGCCCGTGGCACATGCCGGACGGCCGGAACGCGGCGTCCCCCGTGCGGGTCCATTACCGCCGTTCCGGCCCCAACCGCCCCCGGCGGGCGCCATCATGAGCGCATGGTCGGTCGGGGAACGCCTCATCAGTCAGCGCCCTCGGGCAGCGTCGCACCGACCTGGCCCGCGGTCCCGGCCGACCTGCACGACGCCTACATCCTGGACGTGCTCGGCGACCCGTCGGCCGGTGAGGTCACCTTCACCTCACGCCCCGAGTCGGCGTCCGTCGCCCGCCGCCTGACGCTCGCGAAGCTGCGCGCCTGGCGACTGGCCCCGCAGGCCGACATCTGCGTCCTGCTGGTCTCCGAACTCGTCGGAAACGCCGTCCAGCACGCCGGCGCCCAGACCTTCGGCCTCACGATGGACCGCCGCCGGGGCTGGATCCGCGTCGAGGTCCGCGACCCCTCCCGGGCCCTCCCGGTCCTTCTGCCGGTCCGCGACCTCGACGACGGCGGCCGCGGCCTCACGCTCGTCGACAAACTCTCCGACCGCTGGGGCGTCGACCTGCTGCCCCGCGGCAAGACCACCTGGTTCGAACTGCGCTCCCCGGACCGCTGACGGTTTCTGCGACGGCCGTGCGGGCGCGGGCCGCGGGCGTTCAGGGGGGAGCCCGTCGTCGCCGCCGGCGCGCGGCGCGCGGCTCGCCCCGGCCGCGCGGACCGACCCGCCGGGCACCATCCCGGTCTCCCGTGCGGCTGCGCCGGCTACGCCCGCTCAGCCCCGCGTGTCCCGGGTGCTCCGCCGTCCCGGCCGGGGCGGGGCCGGGGGCCGGGGTGGGGGACGAACCGCACGGTCGCCCGCACGGCGTCGGGGTCGGGGGTCCGGAAGTCGATCGGCACGAGGTCGGTGAGGTACTCCGTTCCGCCGTCCGGGGTGACCCGGAAGGGCCGGTCGTGCCCCGGGAAGACCAGGTCGGCGAGGCCGGCGACGCGGGCGACGGAGGCGTCGGCCCGGCCGGGGTCGGGGACGGCGCCCAGGCACAGCCCGGAGCGCAGCGATCCGGCCGTCGCGACGGCGTCGCCGGTCAGCACGGCCAGGCCGGCGTCGGTGGTGACGGCCAGGCCGATGGACCCCGGCGTGTGCCCCGGCAGGTCGACGACGCGGACCCCGGGCATGACGGCGTCCCCCTCGCCGGTGGTCCGCACGTCCATGCCGTCCAGGATCGCCGCGGTCCAGCGGGGGGTGCCCAGGCCGTACCGCGGGGCCGTCCGCAGGGCGCGCTGCTCGTCGGCGTGCAGGAGCACCCGGGCGCCGTCGAAGAGGTCGGCGTTCTGGATGTGGTCCCAGTGCGTGTGGGAGACGACGACGGTGTCGACGTCGGCGGGCGTCAGACCGCGTTCCTCCAGCGCGGTCAGCAGCGGCCGGCGGCGCCCGACGTGACCGAAGTCGAACACCACCCTGCGGCGCCCTCCCGCGTCCCGCCCCTCGATCAGGTACACCCCGCAGAACGCCGGGTTCCCCTGGTCGGACGACAGGATGTTGCCCTGGATCAGGGTCGTCACCGTGGGGTTTTCCATGGGTGCTCCGCCCTCCGGTCCTTGGCGGGCCCGGGATGTGCTGTCGGCCGACCGGCCGCGACCGTAGCACGCGCGCTAAAAAAGGCCACAGGTGCAGTTGTTGCGACATCCCGCCCCGGGGGGACGGATCCCGGTTGCGGCGCGGTGACGCCCGCCGGCGTGGGCCGCCCGCGACCGGTGCGTGCGGGACGGGCGGCTCCGGCAGGGCGCGCGGTGGTCGTCGCGGGGTCTGCCGGAGCCGGCGGCGTCAGGGGCGCGGCGGCGTCACGGGGTGTTGTTGGCCAGGGCCAGCAGGCGGTCGGACGTGCCGTCGAAGCGGTCGCCGTCGACGGCGCCGGACACGCCGCTCACCGAACTGGCGTCGGTGTACTGCCAGATGGTGGCGTAGGGGAAGCCGGCCGGGATGGTGGGGTCGGCGGCGGTGGTCCAGTGGGCGACCCACAGCGGGCTGAGCGCCGCCATGCCGCCCCAGCCGCCGGTGCAGCTGTTCCACCAGCTGGGGCTGGTGTAGATGACGATGTCGCGGCCGGTGTCGGCCTTGTAGGTGTTGTAGAAGTCGAGGATCCACGACTGCATGGCGCCGGCGGAGAGGCCGTAGCAGCCGCCCTCCAGGTCCAGCATGCCCGGCAGGGTCAGGTTGTCGGCCGACCAGGCGCCGCCGTGGGTGGCGAAGAAGTTGGCCTGGGCGGCGCCGCTGGACTGACCGGGCTGCGCGAAGTGGTAGGCGCCCCGGATGACGCCCGCGTAGTACGCGTTCGTGTAGTTGGCGCTGAAGTCGGGGTCGGTGAACGTGGTGCTCTCGGTCGCCTTGATGTAGGCGAACTGGATACCGGCGGCCTTCACCGCGGACCAGTTGATGCCCCCCTGCCAGCTGGAGACGTCGATCCCGGCCGGCGGGTTGGGCTGGAACTCCGGGGCGAGGATGCCCTGCCCGCCCGCCCGCCGGCCGCCTGTGGCGCCCTGCACGGCCGGTGTGGGGAGCACCGCTCCGGCGGCCCTGAGGTCATGGGCGTAGCCGATGCCCGTGCGGCCCTGGCCGAGCGGGAAGAGGCTGCCCTTGGCGGTCGGCTGCGGCGCGGCCGACGCGACGTCCGCGGACATCGTGACGCCCAGGCCGAGGGTGGCGAGGGCGACCCCGGCGGTCAGGAGACGTCTTGTCACGCTGTTTCGGAAGAACACCGTGGACCTCCAGGTCCTCAACTGCGGTTGTGGGGGAGCGGTCGGACCCTCCTCCTCGGGTGGCCCGGCGACCGCCGCGTGACACGCCTGGCATGACGTGGACACGTCATAAGGTACGCACGTGAGTGCGGCCGCGGTAAAGAGGTCGCGCCGATATCCGTGAACGGCGCTCCGCGCGGCGGGCGACGTCGACGCCGCGACAGCTACGGGCCGACGCCGCGACAGCCACAGGGCCGCGACAGCCACGGGGCCGCGGGCGTGCGGGGTGGGAGCGGCCGGGCGGGGGCGCGGACCGCCGGCGGGTGCGGGCGGTCGGCACCGTGACCTCGGGGCGCGGGCCGCCCGCCCCCGGGGAACCCGGGCCGGTGGGCTCCAACCGTGATCGCCCTGCCGGTGCCCGCCCGGGTCGCGATCGGCGCCGCCCCGGGACCGCCCCGCGCCCGCGAGCCGCGCCGCCCGAGCCCCGCCCGCGCCGGCCCCGCCCCGCCGCCGCCTCGTTCACTCCCGCCAGAACAGGTGGTGCGTCACGCCGCTCGGGCTCGGGATGACGTCGTGGTGGTAGCGGTCCTCCAGGTCCGCCGGCGACCCCCACAGCCGGACCCCGGCGCCCAGTTCGACCGGGGAGACCACCACGTGCAGGGTGTCGACCAGGCCGGCGTCGAGGAACGCCCGGACGGTGCTCGGGCCGCCGCCGAGCCGGACGTCCTTGCCGCCGGCGGCCGCGCGTGCCCGGGCGAGGACGTCGGCCGGTTCGCCGCTGACGAAGTGGAAGGTGGTGTCGGAGAGGGTGAACGAGGGCCGTTCGTGGTGCGTCATGACGAACACCGGTGTGTGGAACGGGGGTTCGTCCTCCCACCAGCCCTGCCAGTCGTCGTTCTCCCAGGGTCCGCGCTGCGGCCCGAACTTGTTGCGGCCCATGATCTCCGCGCCGATGCCGCGCGGGTAGTCCCGCGTGAAGTAGTCGTCGATGCCGCGACTGCCCCCGGGGCCGCTCCGCCCCGGCCAGCTCGCCGTCGCCCCGGCCCAGGTGAACAGCTCCCGGGGGTCGGCGTGGCCGAACGGCCGCTCCAGGCTCTGGCCCTCGCCGGTGCCGAAGCCGTCGGACGAGACGGTGAAGTTCTGGACTCTCAGCAGTTGTTCCATGGGCATCCTCCCGTTGGACGGACTCTGCGCCCATCCAACGCCCCGCCCCCGCCGAACGCGATCACCGGCCCCGGCGAGCCGTCCGCCCGTCGCTGAACCGCGGCGCCGCCGCGCATCTCCACGGCGCGGCGACCGGCACCGGACCCCGCCGCGCCCGGTGGTGGCGCACTCTCTTGACGCGGACCCGCCCAGGCGCTTTGGTATGTACCAAATATCGTGCAGCGCACCCCGCATCCCCAGACGCATCGGGAGATCCCGAAAGGGGAATTGTCATGCACTTGGCGAGATATGCCGCCTCCGTCTGTGCCGTCGCGCTCACCGCCGCCGGTGCCGTCGTCGGCCTCGCGCCCACCAGCAGCGCGGCCGGCACCAGCGTGTACTCCGTCGCCCCCTACGTCGACATGTCCAACGGGCAGGAGGGTCTGCTCGACTCGGCCGTCACCGGCCACGGCCTCAAGTCCTACACGGCCGCCTTCGTCCTGGGCGAGGGCTGCGACCAGATCTGGGGCGACACCCTTCCGATCGGCGCCGACTCGTTCACCGACCCCGAGATCGCCAGGGCCAGGTCCGAGGGCGCGTCGGTGATCATCTCCTCCGGCGGTGCGGCCGGCGAGCCGCTCGCCTGGACCTGTTCGACGCAGAGCAGCATCGACGCCGGGTACCAGGCGATCATCAACGACTACGGCGTCAGCCGGCTGGACTTCGACGTCGAGGGCGCGGCCGTCGCCGACACCGCCGCCGCGGCCCGGCAGATGCAGGCCATGAAGGACCTCAAGGCCACCAATCCCGGCCTGCAGTTCTCCATGACCCTCCCGGTGCTGGCCAACGGCCTGACCAACGACGGCGTCAACATCCTCAAGGCGGCGAAGAACGCCGGGACCAAGATCGACGTCGTCAACATCATGACCATGGACTACTACTCCGGCACCGGCACGGAGATGGGCCAGGGGAGCGTCGCCGCGGCCCAGGCCACGCTGGCGCAGATGCAGTCCGTCGACTCCTCGTACGGTTACGCCAACCTCGGCATCACGCCGATGATCGGCAGGAACGACGACGGCTCCACCTTCACCCTCGCCGACGCCGGCACCGTCGAGAACTTCGCCGCCCAGCACGGGGTCGGCCGCCTGGCGTTCTGGGCGATCACCCGCGACCAGCCCTGCGGCAGCGGCGGCAACTCCCTGCCGACCTGCACCGAGATCAGCCAGAACACCCTGGCGTTCACCGACGCGTTCGTCCCGTACGAGGGCGGCGGCGGGGGCGGCGGTTCGGGCAGCGACTTCTCCCTGGGGCTCTCCCCGGGCACGGCCTCGGTGGCCCAGGGCGGCACCGCCACGGCGACGGTCTCCACCGCGGTCACCTCGGGCGGCGCCGAGTCCGTCGCGCTGTCCGCCTCCGGCGCACCCTCGGGCGTCACCGTCTCGTTCAGCCCGGCGACCGTCACCTCCGGCGGCAGCGCGACGCTGACCGCGAAGGTGAGCTCCTCGGTGGCCGCCGGCACGTACCCGGTCACCGTCAGGGGCACGGCGGCGACCGGCAGTCACACCGCGACCTACCAGCTCACCGTCACCTCCTCCGGCGGGGGCGGCACCGGAGGGGGCCAACTGGCCAACGCCGGCTTCGAGTCGGGCAGCCTCAGCCCGTGGACCTGCGCGAACGGCAGCGCGGTCGTCACCGGCCCGACGCACTCCGGCAGCCACGCCCTCCAGGTGGCGCCGACCTCCTCGTCCACCGGTGAGTGCGACCAGGCCGTGACGCTGGCCGCCAACCACACCTACCGGCTCACGGCCTGGGTGCAGGGCCCCTACGCCTACGTCGGGGTCAGCGGCGGCGCCACCGCAAGCACCTGGTCCAACAACCCGGGCTGGAACCAGCTGACCGTCTCCTTCACCACCGGCAGCAGCGGCGCGGTCACCGTCTACGTCCACGGCTGGTACGGCTCGTCCGCCGTGACGGCCGACGACTTCACGCTGAACTGACCACCCCGCCGGGCGGCCCGCCGCCTGCGACACCCGGTCCCCGGCGCGGCCGGACTCCGCCGCGCCGGGGACCGGTTCAGCTCACGTGCGGTCGCATGCCGGAGTGCGGGGCGCGGCGGCCGGCCGCGCGGTGGGTGGCGGTCCGCGCCGCCGGTGCGGTCAGCGCGCACGCGCGCCGAGGGGCAGGGCCGCGATCGCGCCGGACGCCGGCGTCCTGTGCCGGTTCATGGTGACTCCATCGAGTGACAGGGGCGTACACCACACCCGTACGCGACGGTTGCGCCCCTGACGCGCGAGGCCGACGGGCGGGCGTGGGGCGCGCCCGCGACGCCCGGCGCCCTCGCCGGCTGATCCACGAAGCCGTCCGGCGGCACGCCCGCCACCGCGCCCGCCCCGTCCCGGGAGGGGCCGACCGTGCCGCAGTTCCCCGCAGCCCCCGGCACGCTCCGGCCCCACGGCTCACCCCCCGGTGCCGGTCGGGCCGGCCAGCTCCCACACGTGGCCGCCCGGGTCGCGGAACGCGGCCGTGCGGATGCCCCAGGGGCGGTCCACCGGGCCGTTCAGCAGGGTGACGCCGCGGGTCGCCAGGTCCTGGCACATGGCGTCGACGTCGTCCACGGTCAAGGTGAACTGCGCCCGGATCCCCGCTTCCGGCCCTGCCACGGCGGCCGGAGCCACCAGCTCGGGGGCGGCCTCGGCGCGCAGCAGGTTGATCAGGGTTCCGCCGAAGCGGAACACCGCCGAGTCCTCGTCCTCGAACATCGCCGCCAGCCCGAAGACCTCCCCGTAGAACCGCTTCGTCTCCGCCAGGTCCTCGGTGAACAGGGTGACGGCGGTGATCGGCCCCGGCCAGACCCTGCTGATCTTCTCGTCGCTCATGGCCCGGGAGGATTCCCCGCCGGGGGTGCGGTTGTCCAGCCGGGCGGCTTGTCGTACGGGCGGGGACGGGGCGGGAGCGCCCGCCGCCACGGGGGCGGTTCCCGGCCGTCTGCGGGACGTGAGCGTCGGCCAGCGACCGTCGGCTCCGTCCGGGGAATCGCCCGTCCCCCCTCCGCCGTGCGGACCGGAAGCCCCGGCGGCGCGCCCCCCGGCAGGCCCGCGACAGCGTGTCCTCCGCAGGTGAGGAGGAACTGGAGACACGGCAGCCCTCCTGTCCATGCCTGACGAATACGACGTGATGCCCCGCCTCGCCTGGGCTGGAAGAGGCTGTGCGAGCCGTAGCGGCCCACCTCTTGCCGGGAAGACCGGAGATCGCACCAGGTCGATGATCGTCTGCCGATGCACCCCAGCCCGTCCCGCTGACTGGATACGGTCCGAACTGGCCTGCCTGGGGCCAGGGCTTGATCAAGTTCCGTGGGTGTCTGGGTTGTTGGTGATGCCCAGGATGGGGAGTGCTCGCCTGGGGTCGTCGCGGATGGCTCGGGTGGTCTTGGCGATGTTGTCGGCTCCGAGGGTTTTCAGCGCGCCGATGGCGAGGTTGCGGAGGGTGGCCATGGCGCGTGGTGCGGTCCCGGCGTGGACGGTGGAGGCGTCCTCGGCGAAGGTGACGTCCCTGATGTGGTGTGAGGAGTTCTCCACTGCCCAGTGCCCGCGGATCGCGGCGGCCAGGTCGGCGGGGGCGGCTTGGTGGGTGTCGAGGCTGGTGACGGCGTAGACGCTCTCGCGGGTCTCGCGCTCGCCGGTGGGCTTGCGGCGGCGGTGGACGCGGATGGCCAGGCGGGCGTGGGGAAAAGCGATCCCGCCGAGTCCTTCCGCGACGGAACAGGTCTTGATCGAGCGGGACTCGCGCCTGCCGTGCCCGGTGCTGGAAGCGGTGTGCTGGACGGCGATGTCCCGCCACGGCAGGGCTGAGAGCTGGCTGTGGGCGATCGGCTGGTTGGTCTTGATCACGGCGATGTAGTGGGCCTTCTTGGCCTCGACCAGCCAGGAGATGTTCGCCTTGACCGAGTGCAGGGCGTCGAAGGTGACGACGGTGTCGGCCAGGTCCAGCGGTGCCAGCAGGGGACGGAAGTGCGTGGTCTCGTTCGTTTTCGTGCCGACCTCGACCTGGGCGAGGGTCACGACGGTGCCGTGGGTGACCGCGGAGAGCAGATGCCGGCGCGTCGCGGTCAGACGGGCTGAGCCCTTGAGCGCCTTGCCGTCGACAGCGATCACGCGTGGCTGTCGGGACGCGGACGGCGACGGCGCCGGGGCGGGCCCGGTGGCGGCGCGGTGCCGGTCGGCCAGATAGGCGCCCACCGCACGGTCCAGGGCGTCACCGTCAACAGCTCCCAGTACACGGCCGATCGTGGCCGACGACGGAGCGTGCCGCCATCTGAGCAGGTGGCGGCGGATCCCGACCGTTGCCAGGAGTGCGGTCGAGGCACGCTGGCCCCACTCGGCGAGTTCGTCGATGCTCCTGGCTCCCGAAACGACCGCGCAAGCGCACACCAGCAGGATCGCGGGCAGCGGGTACCACCGGCCCCGCCGTGCGCGCGGGTCGGGCACCGCGTCGAAGTATGGGCGCAGGTCGGCGATCCCGTCGCTGTCCAGCGCGCCCAGTTTCACCAGTACGGCAGGGACGGGGGAGGATGCAGCAGCAGGCACGGGCTACCTCATGATCATCGGGCTTAGACACCACAATGATCACGAAGCCTGTGCCTGTCCTGTTATGCACCCCAACCGGTCACAAGACGGCCAGCCGCACCATCACGGAACTTGCAACCGCCCTGGCCTGGGGCACGAGAAGACGGCAGACGCCATGACCCCTGAATGGCGACGCTCATGACCATCCCTCGTCGGAGCCGATACCGAGCGGGCACGACCTTTCCTGCTGCTCGCGGAGTTGTCTCAGTCTGTTCGATCACGGAGGATCCGGACCACCCCCGCCTGCGCGGGGACCACACCTGCGGAGTCACGTAAGCCTCCGCCATCAACGGACCACCCCCGCAGGCGCGGGGTCGACCACAGCTTCGACCGGAAGCGGAGGAACTCCCGCGCTGTTGCTCGTATGACCGTGCAAACGGCTGCTGTGCGCAACCCTCGACTCAGGGTGCGGAGAGCGCGCCCGGCTCCGACGAACGTCCAAGTGAACGGCTCGCATGCGGTCGGCGGAGGTCCCTGCGCCAGGGGCTTTTCAGGGACTTTCAGCTCTGCCGGAGGGACTTCCCAGGGACTCCCCTCCGTACAGACACGGAAGGCTCCGGCAGAGCTGAAAGAAGGGAAACGCCTGGTCAGCGTCTACGCGGTCAGCACTCGATCACGTTCACCGCGAGCCCCCCTCGCGCCGTCTCCTTGTACTTGACCTTCATGGGAGTTGCGTCGGTGATCACGCCGATGACCTGCTGCTTCAGAGCTATGTGCTTGATCCACTCTGTCACCGGGGACTTCTCGGGGACTTTTTGCTGTGGATCATCAGCGAGCCAGGAATCCATGGCGGCGAGTCCGCGCTTGCCCGCCGAGGGCATGAAGTGAGCGTAGTGGTCGAGGGTGATGTTCGGCGAGGAGTGCCCCAGCCACTCCGACAGGCTGACGACGGACTCGCCGGCTTCCAGCTGAACGCTCGCGTAGGTGTGCCGCAGGACATGGAACATGTCCGTCCGTGACAGCTCGTACACGGGCTCCGTCCGGGTCCGACCCCCCTGCCGTCGCGTCTTCGTGCTGACGATCTTCAGTACGCCGGCCGCTACGAGCGCCGGCTTCCACGATTTCTCGTTCCAGGTTCGGGGGTTGATCCGGTTCCCTTGGGACGTGCTCAAGGCGAGCCGAACGGAGATCGGCTTCCGCTGACGTGTCTCGAGATCGTTTGTTGGCGGTTCGGGGTTCCGCCAGGGCAGCGTGCACTTCACCGGGGGGAAGCGGCGGAAGTGTTCTTGGGCGCGTCGGGCGAGGTTGGGTGACATCGGAACGTCGCGGGTCTTCTGCCCCTTGGGTAGACAGAAGTAGGGGCGCCCTCTCTCGTCCCAGCGGAGTTGACGCCGGACATGAACAATCATGTCCGTGAAGTCGAAGTCGTCCTCATCCAACCCGAATGCCTCGCCCTGCCGTACGCCGAGGCCGACACCGAGGTCGACCGCGAATCGGTACCGCTCCTGGAGCCCTGTCCGCACGGCGGCGACCCTGGGTTGATTCCACGCCTTGGCCTTCGACTTGATCCGCTTTGGAGGCTTGATGCTCCGATGGACTTTGCAAGGATTCTTGGCCAGGCGACCGTCTTCCGTGGCAGCTGCCAGGATCGTCGAAAGGTGAATCCAGATCACCTCGGCCGTTGAACTTTCAACGCGCGCTAGGAGACTGGCCTTGAAGCTGCGTAGCGCTGCCGCGTCGATATCGCGCAGAGCGATGGTGCCCAACAGCGGTATGAGGTGGTTCCAAATGCGACTACGCATCGAAGCGACCGTCGATGGCTCATCTGTCCGGCTGGGCCACCAGTCTTTCTCGATGTAGTCGACGAGGAGTATCTGCCCGTCCCGTGGATCGACGAATTCCCCTCGCGCGGTAGCGGCTTTCGCGGTTGCGAGCCACTTTTTCGCGTCCTCGCTCGTCTCGAAGGAGCGGTCCTTGACGCCGGGTATGCCCTTGACCCGGTAGCGAGCACGTGTGCCCCACAGGGCGGTTCGTTCCCGCTTGCCCGTCAGCTTGTTTGGGCGCTTCTTGAGCCACCTGTCTTCGATGTAACCCGGCACACTTCACCCCTGAGTTGTGGAGAGGCCCACCGCTGGGCCGTGACTATCGCCGGGCACGAGTGCTCCGGCGCTCAGGTTGCTTGTTCAAGGGGTTCAGGCGGGGGTTCGAGCGGGAGTCGGCTTGTTCCTGGTCTTCCACCCAGTCGTGCAGCGCTGATATCCGGTACATGACCCGTCGGCCCATGCAGAAGCTTGGGGGTCCCTGACGGCGATGCCTCCAGACATACAGCGTGTTGGCGGAGATCCCGAGGTACTCGGCTGCCTTCGGGAGAGTAAGGAATGCGGGATCGTGGGAAGTTGGCGTTGTGCCCATGACTGGACTCCAGGTGATGGCGATTTGCTGGCACCAGGGTCCTGAAGAACGTGAACTTGGGCGAACCGAGAATGTGTGGTAGGGGGCCTTTCGCGTGTGGGCCGGGGCGAGCTAATTTCGGCGGGTCCTGAACGTTAGCTTGGAGTGCGCCCTTCGGCAACGGATCTTCCAGCGTCCTCGGTAACAGTCCGCCGACTGGGCCGTCAGTTCAGCCAGGACCTGAGGTCGCTCAGCGAGCACTGCCACTCGGAGATGCGGAGACCGTCCTCGTTGACGGTCTCCCTGTCGGCCACGAAGTCCCAGGAACGGGCCGGATCGAACGGAGCGGTGAGTTCGTCGAGGAAGAGCAACTGGTTCTGCACGTGAACGGCTTCCCCGACCCGGTAGAGCGGCCACCAGAAAAAGAAGTTCGCGGTGGTCGGGGCGGTGATCGACGTGAGCAGGACAGCCCGCTCGGCACCCTCCACGAGACGGCGGACGTTCGTGCGCCAGTCCTCCTCGTAGCGGGAGCGGTCCCAGTAGCTCAGGTCCGCCTCGAACTTCTCGCTGAAGTCCGTGCCCACCGTGATGCGACCGACGGCAAGCCCAGGGCCCGAAGCCGGTGTCCCGGCGGGCAAGAACTCGATCCCGAACGGCATGTGGTTCATCCCTTGATCCTGTTGAGGTCGCCATCGTAGGTGCCCAGACGGTTGCCGCGCCGGTCGAACATCTTCCAGCCGTCGGTCACGTTGTGCGCGTCGACGTCCGGAGTGATGTACGTCTTACCGTTCGTGAAGACCTGCTGTCCGTGGCTGTTGAACGGCGCCTTCTGCGGGGGGACCCGCCGGTCGTACCCGAGGGCCTTCGCCCGTTCGGCCGGCGGTTTCGACTGAGCCGACTTGTCTCCGGAGCGGCCCCCGCCCCGACCGCCACCATCGTCGCCGGAGTCCTGGCCGGGGCGCTCACCCCCTCTGGCGCCCGCCGCCATCAGCAGCACGCCGACACTGCCCAGCCCCGCCGCCGTAGCCACCGCGTCGGCCGTGACACCGGCGGCCAGCAATCCGCCACCTCCGGCGACGACCAGGGCACCCGGCGGGAACAGGACCAGCAGCGCCAGCAGGATCATCGCGAAGCCGAGGTAGACCTCGAAGTCGGACAGGGCGTCCAGCAGGTGGAAGTTGGACACGAGCATTCCCGCCGGCCCGGCGCCGTCGACCGACCGGCAGAACAGCAACACCCCTGCGACGGCCGAGCCGAGCGCAATGCAGATCCGCCAGCGGACGACTGCGAGAGCCTCGGCGAACGGGATCTCCCGGAGGGTATCGCCGTCAGCCAACAGCATCACCAGTCGGCTGCCGACAAGGACCAGACCCGCCATACCGAGACCGGTGAACACGCTCGGCCCGGCCCCTGACCCCAGAAACGACTCAATACCGGCAGTCGACGGGAAGGTTCCAACTCCCAACAGCACCAACGACGGAACCGCCAGCGCCCACGAGGCGATCGTCAGCCAGCACCGGGCCGCCGATACACGAGGTCGTACACCCTGGAGCGCACGGCGGACCTCCAGGCCCTGCCAGGCGTCTTCGCGATCGGAGGCATCGATCCGTTCCGCCACGAATCCCACCTGCCGGCGCAACGGCTCCAGCTCCGCAGGTCCGGACACCGTGGAGGCGTAGGCCAGGCAACGGCGTATTCGGACGAACCGAAGGGCGATCAGCACGGTCCACGGCACACACCAACTCGCGTAGGCCGCCAGCACTGCAGCAGCCGGGCGGCCCTCCCGCTCGGCGGCGAGCAGGGTCTCCGGCATCGTGCGCCTGGCCCCGCGCACCCGGGCGATGTCGCAGGCCATGGCGAACGCCAGAACGACGAGCGGCGCCACCCACAGCCAAGCGTCCAACGGCTCGACGACCGACTCGGCCGGACCATAGGCGTGCAGCGCGGTGTAGTTGTCCAGGATGTGATGCGCCGCCGCGGCAGCAAAGGGCACGAGTGCCAAGGACCTGCGCCAGCCGCGCACCCGCAACAGCAGGCCCACCGCCAGGCCCGCGGCCATCGACCAGACCAGGTGCGCGTTCGTATCAACCGAGATGACACCCACCGTGCTCTCGAACGTCCCGGCCGGCGCCGGCAGCCACGAACCGAACACCTGGGAGACGCCGGGAACGTACGGCGGGTAGAGGCTGACCGGAATCGTCCACCCGCCACCCGGCTGCGCGATCGCCCGGTGCGCATCCTGGGCATAACGAGCCAGCGGCTCCAGCAGACCGAAGCCCGCCCCCAACCCGGCGCCGAGCACCGCGAAGTCCGTCAGACCCCACTGGGCCCGGATCCGTCGACTCGCGCCCAGGACCAGCAGCGGCACGACCTTCGCCAACTCCTCGATCACTGGATCCACGCTGTAGCCCGCAGTAGTGACCACCACAGCCATCGGCTGCCCTGTGACCCCGGCCGCGCACCGCGTGTAGACGAACTCCAGCAGCGCCGCCAGCACCCCGCTGCCGTACACCCCCGTGACCACCGCCAGCAACACCGTCGGCAACCGCACCGAGCGGGCTGGCGATGAGAGCACCACCAACTGGAGCACTCCGTACAACGTCGCCACGACCATTAACAGCGCCACGGAACCTCGTCCTTCCCCTCAACCGCTCTGCTCGAGGACACCAGTCAGCCTTGGGTCAGTGGGGCTCCGACCTCACACCGATCGATGCCGGCGTCCAGCGAGGACCTGCACCGGACGACCCGAGCAAGGCGAATGACAAGACGGAGAACCTGGAAATCAAGTGGCTTCGGGCGGCACATGGAAACCGATGGGAGTCACCGACGTCGTCGGCACTCCCTCACTGGGTGGGGATCACGCGGACCGGTCCCGCAACTGGCGAACCATCGTTGCGTACAGCGGGCTGTCCGGGAACGGCTTCTGGTCGCCTATGTGCCGGTATCCCCACGACTCATAGGTGCGCTTGACCCCCGTGTGCTCCGGTTCGACCAGCAGTGTTACGCGCTCTTCAGGCCGATGCGCGAGCAGTTCCTCGTGAATGGCCTTCGCGGTTCCGGTGCCCCGCCAAGGTGAACGGACCATGATCTCGAACAGTGCGAGTGTCCGCCGGCCGGTCTCCTCGGTGAAGTCGGGGTCCAGCGGCTCCAGGTGGTACATCCACCAGCGGGCCCCCGGCTGGAGGGCGGCCGCATAGGCGTAGCCGACGGGCTCATCCCCGTCGTAGCCGATGACCGCCTCCCACATGTTGCGTCCGGCATGGCCCGTGAGACGTTCGTTGAAGCGGTCGACGGAGAAGAACGGGTCGTGGAGGTCATCGGCGTAGACCTCGGCGTAGACATCCAGCAGGAGCTGACGCACCGACTCCAGCTCGTCGAACTTCACGTGTCGCAGGACGACTTCGGGCATGGCGTAGGCAGACCTTTCAGATCTTGGTCGGGGTGTTGCTCAGCCACCGCCTGGCGTGCGAAGAGCCGGTCTGGGCTGCCTTGCGTCGGAACTCGCTCAACATGCTACGGACGCGGTGAGAGCCGGGCACATCGTCGGTGAGGAGGGGGTCGACAGTGGCGCACGCCTGCTCCAGCTCGCCCTGGCCCATCTGCGCGAGACCAAGCAAAGCGGTGTAGAACGACCTGTTCCGGTCGAGACCTGGCTTCAGCCGAGCGAGGGTTCGATGCGCGTGGTATTCGGCATCGGCTGCGCGCCCGAGGCTGAGGTGTGTCGCGGCGCACAGTCCGTCGAGTTCCGCGGCATCGTAGAAGAAGACCCAGGCCGGGCGGTCCACCGACTTCGACTGACTCAGGGCATCCTGCGCCTGCCCCAAGGAGCGCAGGGCTCGACGGTCGTCGCCAACAGCGCCATGAGCTACAGCGGAGCGGGCGTGGATCAGGGAGGCGTAGAGCGGGTCGCGCCGGACCACACCGACGTTGCGGGCGGCATCGGCCGCAGCCGCGGCATCCGCGTAGTGCCGGCGGTTCTGCGCCAGCATGGCCATGTGGTTCCACGCACGCACGGCAGCTCCGCCATCGCGGGACAGGCCGGCCAGGGTGAGTGAACGTTCCAGATGTTGCTGCGCACGGCCGTACTCACCAGAATCGGTTGCCGCCCACCCGGCCGTGGTGAACGCGTCGGAGGCGAGGGCGCGGAGGTGGCTGCGCACGCCAGAGGTCGCGTTGGTGGTCTGCAGGATGTCGAGGGTCTGTTGGCCGTGGCTGAGGGCGGCGACTTCCAGGGAGCGGTCACCACCATTGCGGTCGTCGCTTGCGATGAGGGCGTCGAGGTCGCTGCGGAGTCGATCCACGTCGTGCAGGCCAACTCGGCCAGTGGGGCGTGTACCGATGAAGGGGCTGGCGGCTGCGGCAGCGGAGCCGGTCAGGAACTGGCGGCGTTGCACGGGGTCCTCCAAGTGACGCTTTGTTCTGGGGCTGTTGAAGCCCAGCTCCTCAGAAGTAGAGCCGAACACGGTCTCCAATGCCAGCCGCGAGCGTGCCTGCGGCCACCGGGTTTGTCCGCTCAGGAAGCGTCGGATTGTCCGGTCGCTGCAATCGCCCTTGCGCCCCGTCTTGATCAACAGGACAACGTTCATCTCCTCTGCGAGATCGGCCTCGGTCATCTTGGCCACTCGCATGCGCGTTCGTAACGACAGGTTCGGTTTGCGTGAGGCCATGACTCCAAGGTAGGCCGACCGATGACGCACATGGCAAACGGATCGTCAAATGGACCTGCGTCTGAAGCGGTTCGGATGTCGTGTTCGCCCTGTTCCTCGTCCGGCCGCCGCTGCTTCGCTGATCCCTCCACATCGTCTCGACGGTTGTTCGCGACCACGACGTCCAGGAGGAGTGAGCGCAGTGGGTTTTCCCTATCGCCGGACGAGCCAGCATGGGTCGACAACTTCTACGGGCGGCGGTCAGACGTGCCGCGAGAGTGAAGGACTGCCAGCCACCGCTCGTGTCTTCACCCTGCCGGTTCGCGCCGAGCCGAGCGCCGTGAGCGAGATCCGCGCCATCGTCGCGGCGCGGCTTCGGGAGTGGCAGGTACCGACCGATCTGGTTGACGACGTCTTACTGATCGGCTCGGAGCTGCTGTCCAACGTCTTCCGCCACGTGCGCTCGCCGTGCTGCCACTTGTGCTTGGAGGACGGGGCGGTGCTGCGGCTGACCGTCAAGGACTCCGGCCACGCCCTGCCCCACGTCAGAGTCGGAGACGGTCTGTCAGAGTCCGGGCGAGGAATGGTCCTGGTGGCGGCCGTGGCAAACCGCTGGGGCGCCGAGGTCACGCCGTCCGGCAAGGACGTGTGGGTCGAGTTCGACCGCGTACCGGCCGGGGCGACGACGCACGGCGAGGGCACCGTCCGGTGGTCGGCGTGACAGCGGTCATGGAGATGTCGGGACCTGGAACGACGATGCGGCGGTACCCCTGTGATCCGGGCGCCGTTCTGTGGCTGCCGGCGGCACTTCGTGAGTCTCCGGTAGTGGCCATCGTCTCGCGGCGGCTCTACGACGACCTTGAACTCGTGCTCGGAGAAGAGGACCGGCTGAGCGGAACCGACATGGCACTGCTCAACCGTCGGCTCGATGCCGTCCTGGCCCAGCTCGTGGGCGTTGTGCCGTATTGCGTCCATCCCTATCCGGACGCCGTGTTGTACCGGCTTCAGCGTCTGCTTGGTGAGCCCCTACCCCTGGAGCCGAACCAGGTCTTGAGCACGGTGCAGCGGGTTGCGCACGCCGTCCTGGAGCTCTTGGACCTTTTGAACGATGAACTGCTCTTGGCGCCGGTGGAGTCCGGCGGCCGGCCTGATTTGGAGTTGGACAATGACTGCGGCTGACAGTGAGGCTGTTCAGACGGTTACACGAGAGGCTGTCCCGAGGGCGGACGAGCTGCTCGGGGTACCGCGGGACTGCGCGCGCCCGGACATCGCGCTGGACTTGGTGCGGCGCCGTGATGCTGCACGAGGGGAGTGGCGCCGGCCCGCGCACGAGGTGACGTCGGAGTCCTGGGGGCGCCGTCGGTTGACCGACGACTCGAACGCGACGGCGTTGCGCCGGATCGTGGCGCAGCACGGCTGGCCCGGCCGCACCCTCGTCGGTGAGAACGCCATGGAAGCAGCGATGCAGCTGGCCGTTCACGCGCCGTTCGTGGAGCACGAGGAGGAGCCTCGGTTGCTGGACGCGCTCACCGCCGCCGTCGCGGCCGGTGAGGTACCGCGCTCGCACTGGGCGCACATGCTGGACCGCGAACACGCCCATCGGGGTCAACCGCAGCGGTACGGCACCCAGTACTGGTGGGACCCGGAGACGGGCACGCTCCGGCTGCACCCGATCGCTGATCCGGACGGTCTGGCCGCCCGGCGCGCGGAAGGCGGACTGCCGGCGTTCGAGCGCCGCGTCGAGCTCCTGAAGGGCATCCACGCCCCGACCGTCATCTACTACGGGCGGGCCTCGTGACGGGCACCGGCGTGACGCGGACGCCATGGGTGACGTGGTGGACGGGCGAGATCCCGGGGCCTGAGGCCGAGTTGATCACCCGCAGGGGTGGCCTGGACTACGTCGACCCGCGGCCCGACGATCGCGACGACTGGGGAGTCCTGTGGGGCCGGCGTGGAAGCCCAGCCCGGAACGGGTGAACCCGACAACACCAGCATGCATCCACGCCGTCAGCGCGACGCGGCGATTCGCGCGCTGTGCCAGGTCGGCGGCGGCCAGGCCAGCTGGACGGCAACCGGGTTGCTGTTCGTGCTGCCCACCCCGCCCGACGCCGACGGTGCCTGGTACGAGGGCCTACGGATCACCGCGCCGCCGGTGTGCGTTCCCCACGCGCGAGAAGCGGTGCAGCGGTGCCCGCGGCTGCGCGAGGGCTACACCGCGTTCCGGGCGAAGTCCACCAAGGCGCAAGGCCCCAGCGGCGTGGTGTACCGGTGGACATCGGAAGGCCCGAGGCCCTGGGCTGACACCACGTTGCCCTTCAGCAGCGCCCTGGTGCCCTGGATGCTGGCGAGCCAGATGGTCTTCACCGTCAACGGATGCGTCCCTGTCGATCTCGCTGTCGAAGGGGACCACCAGCGGTGTGTCGTGACGCACCTCCCCGAACCGCCTCCGTGACGTGAGGCGCGACTCCACTGATCTCTGGTCCCCTGCGCGCCGCCGCGCACCCACACAGAACAAGGAGAGGCATGCCTCATAACAATCCGGCCATCGACCCCACGAACCCGCCCGGACGCCGTATTGGCGCGTTGGTGTTGGTCCGTGACGACGAGGACAAGGTCCTCCTGGTCAAGCCCACCTACAGGGAGGGGTGGATTCTGCCGGGAGGCGGCGCTGAGGCCGACGAGTCGGTCCACGACGCTGCGGCGCGAGAGGCGGTCGAGGAGACCGGCGCCTACATCGGAGTGGGGCGCCTCCTGGTCGTCGACCGCATCCCGGCCGATCCCATCACCGGCCACGCCGAGGGTTACGACTTCGTTTTCGACGGCGGCCGCTTCCCCGCCAACACGGTCCTCTTGCCTGCCCCCGGTGAGGACGGAATCCCCGAACTCGACAACTTCGCCTTTGTGGAGCCTGCCGACCTCGATGATTACGCCAAGCCCTACCAGTCCCGCCGCATCCGCGCGGCTCTCTCGGCGCTCCGCAGCGGCCACCTGGGCTACCTGGACGACGGCTTCCCGGCCTGAACCGCGTGCCGGCGGGACCCCGCGCCATCGCGGGGCCGCCCACCGGCACGTTTCCCATCGAGTGGACGGGATCAGGCTCTCGGAGGCCGAGGTCATTCACTCCGGACCGTGGTGCACGGCGAACTAAATGATAGTTAATCGGATGAAAGGTGAGATCATTGCTCGACTGAGAGCTCTCCTCCGCCAAGTCGGCAACCCCGATGGTCGCCTACCGCGCTGACGGGGAACCGGGATGCCGGGCCCCGGCCGGCGATGGGGTCAGCTGAGGAGAACGGAGTCCAGGTACTCCTGCACGGGCTCGAACAGCCCGTAAGGCACGTGCTTCTGGATGTCCGCGTGGGCGACCCAGGCCAACGAGTCGAGCTCCTCGGTGTCCACGACGCGGGCCACGCCGCTCACCACATCGCACGCGGTATAGGACATGCGCCGACCGGTCTTGGGGTGAACACGCTCCCCGAGCAGCCGGCGCGAGGCCACGACCAGCCCAGTCTCCTCCTCCGTCTCACGGACAGCGGCGGCCTCGGGGGTCTCGCCTTCCTCGATCTCACCGGCCGGGAACTGCCACGACAGCTCCCCCTCCTTCACCCGCCGGCGAACCATCAGGACCTGGCTCCCGTCGGTCACGATCGCGGCGGCGATACCAGGGCGTTCCTCGGCAGTCTGGTGCGTCATGTCTGCTCCTCCAAGCGGCCAGGATCGGCGGAAAGATCGTATCGACGGGGATGAAGCGGGTCAGGGCCTTTCCCGGTACCCACATGACGCCCACGTTCTCGGCTGCATCGCTGTTGGTGGCCTCGCCTGCCAGGTATTAGGCGAGGAAGTACTCGCACAGGACAGCGGTGACCGGGTGGAGACGGTTGCCGAGGGAACGCCGGACCGCGCAGTGGGCTCCCGTCTCGTCCAATGTCCCTCGCACCGCTGTCGTGTCGGCCCGCGATCCGGGCTTGATCAACCCTGCCGGGACTGCCAGGCGATTCCGCAGAGCTCGTCGTTCCTGGGCAGACGAACAGGACGTCTTCACCGCGTATGACTACGAAAATGGCGCGCGAAGCATCTGGGCGACGGCCGCCTCGTGGATCACCGCTAGAGGCGGCCATGTCCCTCGGCGTGACCGACCTGGACACCGCCGCCAGCTACCGCCGCTTTACCTCCCACGCCACGCTGGCCGACATCGCGGGTGACCTGCTTCCCCGGTTCACGCTGTCCACGAAAGTCGGCTACTTCCCCGAGGGCCACGACCTGTCACCGCAGCGCCTCCGGACGGCGGTCGAGCAGATTGTCGCCGACCTCGGGCGGGTGCCGGACGCCGTTCTGCTGCACAACCCGGAGTGCTCGCCGGACGCGTTCGCACCGGCCTGCGAGACTCTTGAAGCCCTGCGGGACGAGGGGCTGTGCAGCGCCTGGGGCGTCTCCACGTGGGATCCCCGGCCTCTGCTGGGCATCCCGTGGGAGATTCCGCCGACGGACGTGGTCATGGTCAGGGCCGGCCTTTCTGTACCGGGCGAGGTCCTGGACGCCTCGGAGGCGTTCGCCCGGCGTTGCGACGCAAGGCAGTTGTGGGGGATGGCTCCGTTCGGCGGCGACGCTGCCGACCCGCTGTGGACCACGGTCGACGCCTCCCTCTTCCTGGCGGATAGGCGGGCGGCCGGCCCGCTTCGGGCCGCCTTCGCCGCGGCCTTCGCGATGCCCGCCGTAGCCCGACTGGCGGTGGGCACTTCGCGGTCGGATCACCTTGCCGAACTCGTCCGCGTAGCAACGCTGGACGTCAACGCGGAGATGGTCCAGGAATACCGATCCCTCCTGCGCGCGAGGGCTACGGTGAGCCGATGACCGACACCGCGACGGACGAAGCCGTCCAACCCTCTCTGGATGACCTGTCCACCGTTCCGATCGACGACGTCCTCGGCAGCGTCGAACAGCGCCTTGATCGCCGACTCGTCAGGACATCTGGCCACTTCAGCCGGTACAACGGCACCGCTGGCTTTCCGACGGACACCGACACTTGGATCCGGCTGGCTTGGCGGCGGGCCGGGCGGTTCAACACCCAGGCGTGGACCGGCTTCGAAGCGGCGGCCGACATCGAAGGGGTGCCGAGGCCGGAATGGCTCGCCTCGGCAAGCTGGTCGGACAGCGGCCGGGGCGTGGTGTGGCGGGCCGACGAGATGACCCTTGCACCCGGGTCGGCGATCGCGGCGGGAGCCGACGTCACGGAGGATCCGGGACTTCCCGATCATTGGTGGGACGACCTCCGTTCGGCGCTCGTCGCGCTGGCCGACCATTCCACCGACCGGGTGGCCATGGGGCAGGAGCACCTGTCCCGCCGGATCGGGGAGGTTTACGGCGACGCGATCGATACCGAGATCACTGACTGGGCCTGCGCCCACGGCGACCTCGGGTACGCGAACGTCTGCGGCCCCCGCCTCGTTCTCCTGGACTGGGAGAGCTGGGGCATGGCCCCGGCCGGCTGGGACGCCGCCTGCCTGTGGTCCGCCTCGCTGAGCGTCCCCGCCCTCGCCGAGCGCGTGCTGGCCGTCTTCGATGACGTCCTGACCACTCGATCGGGACGGCTGTCCAGGCTCCTGCTGTGCGCTAATGCTGAACGTGCCCACCGACGGACGGGGACGGCGGGACCATTGACCGCGACGCTTGCCTCGACCGCTTCGACGCTCATCGAGGAGTTGGGAACGAGCTGAGACGTGTCCCACGCAAACAAAAACCGAAGATCCATAGCCGCGGGGTCCCGGGCTGTCACGCAGAGCCGCCCCTCCGACCAAGGTCGTCGACGGTCGCGTCGTGCCCGCGTCGGCGTAGCTCCTCGACGGTTCGTGGCCGAGGCGAACCAGCCGGGCAGCGGGGTCGCTGCGATGGTCAAGCAGTGTGGTCAGCAACCGGTAGTCGCCCGCGGTCCGGCTCCCGTCGGCGCGGGTGGGCCACGTACCGTCGCATAGCTTGATGTCGGCCGTACAGCCCAGCCCCTATGGATCGGCAGGAGCGCATGCGAACCACCAAGGATCGGTGGACCCGGGTAGCTGAAGCGGAGTTGGCCGTCTCCCTCCCCCGCCGTTGGGCGCACTCCCAAGGTGTGGCCTGCCGGGCTGGCGAGATCGCCGGTGCCGTACCCGACGACGCAGACCTGCTACGCGCCGCCGCCGTACTGCACGACGTCGGCTACGCCCCACGGCTGGCCTCCACAGGCTTTCATCCCCTGGACGGCGCCCGCTTCCTCCGCGACGTTCACCGCGCCGGTGAGCGTCTGACGAGCCTTGTGGCCAACCACTCCTTCGCCCTGCTCGAAGCGGAGGAGCGCGGGCTCCGTCAAACCCTGGAGGCGGAGTTTCCGCTCATTGACGACCAGCGCCTGGTGGACGCCCTTGTCTACTGCGATATGACGACGACGCCCAGTGGCGGGCGGACGACCGCTGAGGATCGGATTGCGGAGATCGTCGGCCGCTATGGCGAGGACAGCATCGTCGGACGGTTCATCCGCCGGGCCCAACCGGAGATCTTGGCCTCCGTTGCCCGGGTCGAAGAGGCCTTGGCGGCTCAGCCCAGGTAGGGATAGGTGCCGGCGAGGTAGTCGCCGATCTGCTGGCGCATGCTGGGGTGGATGTCGTACTGGTCAAGGTCGGGGGGTTGGACGAAGCGGACGCCGTCGGCTTCGTCGTTGATGGTGGGTTGGCCGCCGGTGGGGCGGCCGATGTAGGTGTTCTCGTATTGCTGGCGGATTTCGCCGTCGGTGTAGGCGACGATGTGGTTCGGGTTGGTGTAGACGCCGAGGAAGCCGGTGATCTCGGCGACGATGCCGGTTTCCTCCAGGCATTCGCGTACCGCGCACTGGGCGGCGGTCTCGCCGATGTCCTGGGCGCCGCCGGGAAGAGCCCACTGGCCGGTGTCGCGGCGGCGCTGGAGCAAGATAGCGCCGGTGTCGTCGGCGACGAGGAGGTTGCTGGCGGGGATGAGGGTGTTGGCCTTCGGGGCGTTCGGGTCGTTGTAGTACTCAGTCCTGCCCATGCGCGGCGGTCCCCTCCTGGTCCGGTGCCCAGGGCCGTGCGGTGGCCCAGACGGCTTCGAAGCTTTGAGCGTAGCTGTCGAACCAGGTGCCGGCATCGGTGCGTTGGAGATGCAGGACGGGGTTCGCGCTGGCTGGCTGCCCCCAGATGTGGGGGTTGACCAGCATGGTGTCGTCGTACCGGAACAGGGAGGCGTAGAGCGTGGTGTCGTGCAGCCGCACGGCGCATCCGGGTCTGTCGGGCAGTGTGCGGTAGTACGTGAGCGAGGCCCGAATCTTGGCGGCCAGGGTGTCTCCGATGCCTTCCTCCTCTCCGCGTCGGGCCACGGCGGACCGGGTGGGGTCCCCGAAGCAGAGGCGGACCTCCACGCCGTTGTCGGCCCGCGTCGCGAGCATGCGGGCGACGTGGGGGTTGGACTGGGCGAAAAAGGTGCCCGAGAAGACCAGGACGTCGATCCGGCGCTGGGCTTCTTGGAGGAGTGAGAGCCAGGTCTCGCGCGGGACGCTGGCCCGGTCCGGGTAGGTGTCGACCAGTTCCGTTCCTGATGCGGCGTTGGCTCGGCCTGGACGCGGCTGAGGAAGGGGCCAGAGGAACGACTCTTCGACGCGTAGCAGTTGTGCGGCCCTGAATCGGTGGCGGGCATGGGGCACTCTGCCGCCCAGCCAGCGACCCACGGTCTTGGGGTCGACGTCGCACCCTTCTGCCAGCGCCTCGGGTGCCACACCGCGCTGGGCGAGTACGGAGTGCAGTCGATCGTTCACACGCCCTATACAAGCCGTGAACGGCGGGCCATTGCAAGGACGTTGAGGGAGGTGGCGCCCCGAGGGGGCGGGTGGGCGTGCCGCTTACGCTGGGCGTATGCCGTTGCTCGTGCTGTGGGACATCGACCATACGCTCATCGAGAACGCGGGGGTGAGCAAGGAGATCTACGCTGCGGCGTTCACGTACCTGGCCGGAGAGCCCCCTGCCTCGGCGGCGGTGACGGAAGGGCGCACCGACCGGTTGATCATGGGGGAGATGTTCCGTCGGCACCGGCTGCCGGAGCCGCGGTGGCCGGTGGTGAACGAAGCCCTGGCCCGGGCCGGCGGGGAGCGGCTCGGCGAACTTCGCCTGCGTGGGCGCGCACTGCCCGGTGTCGCCGATGCCCTCAAGGCGACGGCGGCTCAGGGAGGTTGGGTGTCGTCCGTGCTGACCGGGAACATCGCCGAGAACGCCGAGGTGAAGCTGGCGGCGTTCGGCTTGGACACACTGCTGGACCTTCGTGTCGGGGCGTACGGTGCTGACGCGCTCCAGCGGCCGGATCTCGTCGATGTCGCGCGCCGCCGGGCGCGCTGCGAACGCGGCCTGTCCGACGGTAGCCCCGTCGTACTTGTCGGGGACACGCCCCGCGACGTCGAGGCCGCCCTGATGACCGGTGCCCATGTCATCGCCGTGGCCACGGGAGTCCACTCCGCGGCGGAGCTGTCGGCGGCCGGCGCCTCCACCGTTCTGCCCGACCTGTCCGACACCGCGGGTCTCCTCGGTCTGCTTCAGCGGTTCGAGTGCGGCTGAAAACGTCCCAGGACGTCCTGGCGATGTCCCGTTACGCGGTGACGGGGTCCCGTACTTCTGAACCACCATCAGGTCTCCCATCAGGCACCTGCCCGAGGAGGCGACCGTGATCGTTGATGTGACCGGGATCCGGAAGATCCGCATGCTCTACCTGCAGCTGCTCTACCGCTGCAACTTCGCCTGCCAGCACTGCTTTCACGGCGAGCGGCTCCAGCACGCCGATGCTTTCACCGCCCGGGAAGCCGGCGATCTCATGCGGCTGATGCGCGACGAGTACGGCACGGAGGCCGTCACGTTGCTCGGCGGCGAGCCGTTCGTCCACCGAGACCTTCCGGGGATCGTCCGCTACGCGAAGCGCGATCTGGGCCTGGGCGTCGAGATCTGCACCAACGGCTACCGGATCGAGCGCAGGCTCACCGAGATCGCGCCGGACCTCGACCTGCTGCGGATCTCGCTGGAAGGGGTCGGCTTGACCAACGACCACATCCGGAAGGTCGGCAGCTACCAGGGCGCCCTGAGCGCGCTCAGCCTCGCCCGCGAACTGGGGGTCCGGACAGGGGCGACCATGACCGTGACCTCGCGCAACATCGACGAGGTGGTGCCGCTGGCCCTGACTTTGCAGGAGTACGGCGTCGAGGAGCTGAAGCTGCACTGCCTGCGGCCGGTCGGCAACGCGGCCGAGCACCCGGAGCTGCTCGTGACCGACACCGCCGCGTACAGCCGGATGCGGAATCAGGTGAGCGAGGCCGGGCTCTCCATTGCGGTGATCCTCGACGAGGACCTGTCCGACGGTGGCGCACCGCAGACCTGTGCGCCGAGCGGGCGCTCCGGGGAGATCGAGCGGATCGAGGCTGACCCCCGCGGCGCGCTCACCATGTCGTGCAAGGCGGTCGGAAAGGATGCGCACGCCTTCTGGTACGACAAGGCCGCGGGCACCGTCCTTCACCGGCCGTCGGCGACGGACGAACTCACGCTTGCCGTGCCCTGTGTCGTTTACAGCCGTGCCTGATCAGCCGTCGTTCGAGAGCCTGGAAGGGCTCCGGGGGACCGGCAAGTCGACCGTCGCCCCTCTGCTGGCCGAGGCGCGCGGCGCTGTCCTGGTGGCGACCGTCCCGGACACCTACCAGGTCCTGCGACGCCACGTCGATGGTCTGGGGGACGTCGAGGCGCGGATGTGCTTCTACCTGTCGGGGCTGTTTGCGGCAGTCGGCGAGATCGCGCGGCACCTCGCAGCCGGAACTCCTGTGGTGGTGGAGAGCTACTTCCCCCGCTGCCTGGCGAACCACCGTGCCATGGGTGCCCGGCTGGGTATCACGCTGCCGTCCGGTCTGCCGGAGCCTGTCACCTACCACCTCGTCTGTTCGGAGGCTGAACGCCGGCGTCGCCTCGCCGCTCGCGAGAAGCCCGTCTCGCGGTGGGACCGGCTCGCCGAGCAGGTGCCGGAACGCATCGTGTCCGCCTACGCGACGTTCCCGATGCGCCAGGTGGACACCACGACGCGCAGCCCCCGGCAGGTCGTTGCGGCCATACTCGCTACGCAAGGAGCCGATCACCGTGCGGACACGGAGTCTGTGGGAGCACACCCTGACCTTCTTCCCCCAGTTCACCGCGGCTCTGAAGGAGCACGCTTCGCCTGAGGACGTGGTGGCGGTCGTCGGCGCGAGCGATGGCAAGTTCGTCCTGCCGCTGGCTGCCGCTGGCTGCCGCCGGTTACCGGGTCCTCGCCATCGAACGTGACGGCCAGGCGCTGCGCGGCGGCGTCGCCAGCTTGCCGGACGGCATGACCGCGCACGTCCCGGGCCTGGTCGAGCGGCTCAAGCTGGAGGCCCTGGACGATCGCGTCGAGATCGTGGAGGCGGACTTCCTCACCGCCGACCTGCCCGAGGGGTCCTGTCGAGCCGTGTGGACCAGCTGCTCGTGGCACTACAGCGCGAACCACCACCGCCCGCTCGCCGACTTCGTCGGACGCATGCAGGCCCTGGTGGCCCAGGACGGTCTCTTCGGCGCGGAGTTCATGATGCCCGTCGACCCGCGCCACGAAGCCGTCGAGCACTACGCCTCGCCCGAACGCCTGGAACGGCACTTCTCCGACGCGTGGCGTATCGACCTCACGCTCCGGACCAACGAGTTCACTGAACGTGCCCACATTGGGCAGCCCTACGACCACAACCATCGCATGGGTCTGCTCCTCGCCACCCGCACCGGTCACTGACGTCCCCCCCGGACGCCGAACACGAAAGAGAGTCATGAAGCACGAGTACGAGGCCAAGTTCCTGTCCGTCGACCCCGCTGAACTGCAGGGGAAACTGACGCGTCTGGGCGCCGTCCAGGCGTTCCCCCGCACCCTCCTGACCCGCAAGATCTTCGAGAACGACGCCCTCGACAGCAGCCAGTGGGTCCGCCTGCGGGACGAGGGGACCCGCTCCACGCTCACCCTCAAGCAGGTGACGGACGCCAACAGCATCGACGGCACCACCGAGATCGAGACCGAGGTCGCCGACCTGCCTGCCATGGCCGAGATCCTGCGGGCCCTGGGCATGCGCGAGGTCCGCTACCAGGAGAACTACCGCGAGGAGTGGCGGCTCGGCGAGGTCGCCTTCGACTTCGACACCTGGCCCGCCCTGCCCACCTTCCTCGAAATCGAAGGCCCCGACGAGGCATCCGTCCGCCAAGCCGCCGCCCTGCTCGAACTCGACTACACCCAGGCCCGATTCGGCAGCGTCGACCAGATCTACAAGAGCGAGATCGGACGCGACATCCTCGCCGAGCCCACCCTCCTGTTCGCCTCGGAGCAGGAAGGCGTGCCGGCCCGCTGACCGCTGGGCGCCGATGGGGTGAAGTCCCTCTCCCTCGCGCACCGATGCAGGCAACGCATGCGCGCAGGTGGCCTGCGCGCTGCTGCCCTGCAACAACACGCGAACCTCCTCGGCGCTACGCGGCCGGTCGCTCCAGGTACCGAATCCCTCGTCCTCGTCGTGCGATTCCTGCCTCGCGGGGCTCGAGTCCCAAGCCGACGGGCATCGAGATCGCGCCCGGTGCCGCTGCGGACACGGCCGCCGTGATCGCGTGGTCTACCGCATGAACGCCAGCGATTGCGTGAAGAGTTCGTCGGGCACTGTCAACGGCTTCCCGTGAAGTGGCCGCGAAATGGCCATGATGAGCGCGAGCCGGTCAGGGTTGTTCGCGACCACTTGCCGGCCGCCCAGGTCATGTCCGTTCGCGGCCTGCATGGCCGCGTCCGTGCATCAGCGCGCCGCGTTCGACGTCCGGGATACGGCCACAACATGGCTGCTGCTTGGTGTACCGGTGCCACGCGAAGCCGACGACGGTGGTCACCGCACGCCGGTTCCGCCACCTGATCTGCCGGGACGGTACGGCCGAGAAGCCGTGCGAGTCCCTGGAGATCTATCACCGCGCCACTGCTGTTGCTCGCGTGCTGCCGCTGTTGCTGAAACTGCCCGACAACTCGACGACGGCCGCGTAGCAGCCTCGTTCTCTCCCCGTCGTCCGAGAGGATCTGATGACCCCCTTGATACAGGACGCGCTGCTGTGGGCACCGACCGGAGGCGTGATCGCCGCCGGCGCCCTCGTGTTGCGCTACCGCGCGAAAGCAGCCGAGCATCGCGGCCACGTCGCAACCCTGGAGGCCCAGGCCACCGCCGCCGAGCGGCTGGCGGCAGCGCGGGATGAGGAAGCCCGGCATCTGGCTGACTTCCGGCTGCCCGCCCTCGTGTACGCGCTGCAACACGGAACGGGTGAGCTCGCTTCTGCGGGTGGTCCCCTTCATCCGCAGCTGGCCGGCACCGTGGCGGGCAGGGCGTATCAGTCGGTGCTGCAGCAGGTGAGTGCCTTGACTGCGCAGGCCGCCGACAATGCCGAGGGGGTGGCCCGCTCGGCCGTGCAGGCCGTCACGCGCTCCATCCAGGCCCTGGTCTATGAGCAGCAGACCGCGATCACGCACCTGCTGGAGACGCAACACGACGAAAACCTCCTGGCCCTGGTCCAGCCCGTGGACCACGCGGCCAGCCAACTGGCTCGCCGCCTGCAGATCCTCGGGGTCCTGAGCGGCATGTGGCCGGGACGTCAGCGCGACGACGTGCCGCTGCTGGATGCGGTGCGGGGCGGCGTGTCGAGGATCAGGGACTTCCACCGGGTGCAGGTCCCCAAGGAGTCGGCGCACTACGTCGCCGGTCGCTATGCGGAGCCGGTCGTCCTGGCGATGGCCGAGTTGCTGGACAACGCCGCCCGTCACAGCGCGCCCAGTACGCCGGTGGAGGTCGGCTTCCTCGACACGCACCGCGGCGTCAGCATCCAGATCCACGACGCCGGGCCAGGCATGAGGCCCGAGGCCCGCGAGGAGGCAGCGCGCCGCCTGTCCGGACAGCACCCGGTCCGGCTCACCGAGCTGCGCACCCCGCCCAGCTTCGGCCACCTCGGGGTCGGAGCACTCGCCGCGCAGTACGGCTTCCGCGTCTCGGTCGACGAGGAACACTCCGTCCACGGCGGGGTGCGCGCGGTGCTGTACCTGCCCCGCGAACTGCTCGCCGCCCCGCCGCCCGCCGAGAGTCCCGAGCCGACTGTCGCACAGCACACGGCACTCGCAGCCGAAGCCTCACCTGCGGAGCACCGCCCACAGGACTACCCGGTGGCAGCTGACGGACTGCCCGTGCGCCGCCGCACCACCGCCTCCAGGTCGAGCATTACCCGGCCATTGGCGGAACCTCCTTCCCCTGAGGCCGGCCAGGCGCTGGCCGCGTTCGTCCGCGGCACCCAGTCCGCACGCACCGATGAGGAGTCAGCCTCGTGAACAACCATGCCCGCCCTGACCTGAGCTGGATACTCGACGAGCTCGTGTCGCCGCCGGATGCCCGGCACGCGGTGCTGCTGTCCGCCGACGGGCTGCAGACGGCGGCATCCGCCGGCGTCGACCGGGACATGGCCGACCAGGTCGCCGCGATCGCCTCGGGCATACAGTCCCTCAGCCGCAGCGGCGCGAAATTCGTCAGCAACGACCCGACGCCGTGGCAGCAGACGATGGTCAGCTACCAGGACGGCTACCTCTTCGTCATCGCCGCCGCCAAGGGCGCCTTCCTGGTGGCCTCCGCCGGCTCCGCAGTGGACATCGCCGCGTTCTCGTACCAGATGGCCACGACCGTCAAGCGTCTCGGACCGGAGCTGGCCGTCGCTCCTCGCCAACCGCAGGCCGACCGCGCATGAGTCAGGCACGGCAGGGTGGCGACCGGCTGGTGCGGACCTATGTGGTCACCTCCGGCCGGTCGCGAGCCAGCCGCAACCACTTCGACCACATCACCCTGGTCACCTTGACCGATTCCGCCGCCCACCTCGGCCGTGCCCAGCTCAACCCCGAACATGTCGCGATTCTCGAACAGTTGGCCCACAGTGCCCAGTCGGTCGCCGAGCTCGGTGCGTTTCTGCGCCTGCCGGTGAGCGTCCTGCGCATCCTGCTGGCCGACCTCATGGCGTCCGGACACATCACCACCAGGCAGCGCATCACTGACGTTGCCACCTGCGACCGCAAGCTGCTGGAGGATGTCCTTGCCGGCCTTCGGAAAATCTGACCCCTCGATACTCCGCGGGGAGGAGCGCACGGCGAAGATCTTGGTCGCCGGGCACTTCGGCGCCGGGAAGACGACGTTCGTGCACGGCCTGTCGCAGATCGAGCCCGTCAGCACCGAGGAGGTGATGACGAGCGCGGCCGCGGGCATCGACCGCACCAGCCTGCCGGAGAAGGCCACGACCACTGTGGCCATGGACTTCGGCCGCCTGCACCTGAGCGACGACCTCGTCCTGTACCTGTTCGGCGCCCCCGGCCAGCCCCGCTTCTTTCCGTTCCTCGAGGACATCGCCGTCGGCGCGCTCGGCGCGCTCGTCCTGGCTGACACACGCCGCCTGAACGAGACCTACCCCATCCTCCAGATCGTGGAAGACCTGCGGTTGCCCTACACCGTCGCCATCAACCACTTCGACGGCGCGCCCGTCATCCCTGATCGGCGGCTGCGCGAGGTCATGGACCTGGAGGACTCGACACCGCTGGTGACGTGCGACGCCCGCGACCGTGTCAGTTCCCGCGACGCGTTGATCGCCCTGCTCCACCACCTGCTGACCCTCACGCCGGAAGGTGCCCGATGACCACACACCGTCAGCCTGCTACCGGGCGCTGCCCGGCCGACGAGCAGATGCCGCCACCCGCCGGCCCGATCCCGATCCACGGCCCCGCCTTCACCGCCGACCCGCACGCCACCTATCGCAGGCTGCGGGCCCAGGGGCCGATCGTTTCCGTCGAAATCTCCCCGGGCGTGTACGGGTACCTGGCCGTCACCTACCGAGCTGCCGTCTACCTTCTGCGCAATACACCCAACCGGTTCGCGAAGGATCCCCGCAACTGGCAGGCCCTCGCGCAGGGCCAGGTGCCGGCCGACAGTCCGGCCCGGATGATGATGCAGCCGCGGGGCAACGCCCTGTGGAAGGACGGCCCTGAGCACACCCGGCTGCGCCGAGCGATCACTGGTGCCCTGGCCCAGGTCGACACCCACGCCCTGGCCACCTCCGTCGCCCGGATCGCCGACCAGCTGATCGACGCCTTCGCTGCGGCCGGACAGGCCGACCTCGTCGCCCAGTACTCCGACCCGCTGCCGATGCTCACCGTCATCAACATGTTCGGCTGCTCGCAGGACCTCGGCAGTCGCATCGTCAGCGCCGTCACGCGGGTCTTCGACGCCGGCGCGGATGCCGCGCAGGCAAACGCCGAACTCGAAGCCGCCTGCCTGGAGCTGACCCACCTCAAACGGCGCAAGCCCGGCCGCGACATCGCCGCCCACCTGATCGCGGCCGGACTCACCGACGCCGAGATGGTCCAGACGATCCTGCTGGTCATCGGCGCAGCCGCGCCCCCCACCAGCAACCACATCGGCAACGGCCTGCGCCGGGTCCTGACCGATCCCCGATTCGCCGGAAGCGTCCACGACGGAGTCCGTCCCGTCGCCGACGCCCTCGACGAAGTGCTGTGGGACAACCCTCCCGTCCCCAACTACTCCCCTCTCTACCCCGTCGGCCAGCAGAGCTTCGAAGGCATCTACCTCCAGCCCGGCTACCCGATCCTCGTGTCCTTCGCCGCCGCCAACGGCGACCCCGCCCTCACCGTCGCCACCCCCGGCGCCCGCGCGGGCAACCGAGGCCACCTCGCCTTCTCCGCAGGGGTCCACGCCTGCCCGGCCCCCGACCTGGCCCGGATCATCGCCGAGACCGCCCTGGAGCGCGCCCTCGACCGGCTCCCCGGCCTCGGCCTCGCCATCCCCGAAACGGAACTCCACAACCGCCCCGGAACCTTCCTCGCCGGCCTGACCGCACTGCCCGTCCGCTTCCAGCCCGACACCCGACTCGCCCCGTACGGAAGGTGATCGACAATGACCAACCCCGCCACCACCGCTACCGGATGTCCCTACCCCCTCGACGCAGCCGGCGCGGACATCCACGGCGAGGCCGCCGCCCTGCGTGCCCTCGGCCCGGCCGCCCGCGTCCTGCTCCCCGGCGGCATCCCCGCCTGGTCGGTCACCGACCCCCACCTCATACGGCGCCTGCTCACCCACCCGAGCATCTCCAAAGACGCCCACCAGCACTGGCCCGCCTACATCAACAAGGAGATCCCCGACGACTGGCCCCTGCGCATCTGGGTCGACGTCCGCAACGCCCTTTGCGCCTACGGCCCCGAGCACACCCGCCTGCGCCGCCCCCTGGCCGCCGCCTTCACCCCCCGCCGCGTACGGGCGATGACCCCGCAGATCGAGAAGATCACCCGCGCCCTCCTCGACGACCTCCAAGCCGCTGGCCCCGACGACGTCGTGGACCTGCGTGCCCGGTTCGCCTGGCGCCTGCCGCTCCTCGTCGTCAATGCCGTGCTCGGCGTGCCCGAGGACCTGCACGACGACTTCCGCGACGCGGTCGGAGACCTCTTCGCCACCGACCTGTCCCCTGAGAAGGCGGCAGCGGCCCCGGTGACGGTCTACGGCCTCATCTACCGGTTGATCGCCCACAAGCGCGAGCACCCCGGCGACGACGTGACCTCCGGTCTCATCACCGCGCACGCCGACGGCCAGATCACCGGCCAGGAACTCGCCGACAGTCTCATGCTGCTCATCGGCGCCGGCCACGAGACCACCATCAACCTCCTCGACCACGCCTGCGTCAACCTCCTGCTCCACCCCGCCCAGCTCGCCATGGCCACCACCGGCAAGGTCGGCTGGGAACACGTCGTCGAGGAAGCGCTGCGCGGCCAGGCCCCGATCGCGACGATCATCCTGCGCTTCCCCGTCCGCGACGTCGTCGACAAAACCACCGGCCTGACCTTCGCCCAGGGCGAGCCCATCGCCATCAACTACGCCGCCGCCGGCCGCGATCCCGCCTTCCACGGCCAGGACGCGGACCACTTCGACATCACGCGCAGCTCCGCCCGCGATCACCTCGCTTTCGGCCACGGAACTCACCTGTGCCTGGGCGCGGAACTCGCCCGCATCGAGGCGCGGATCGCACTCGAAGCGCTCTTCGCCCGCTACCCCGCCATGCGCTTGGCCGTCGAGGCCGAACAGCTCCGCCCCCTGCCCAGCTTCATCTCCAACGGCCACGAGCAGGTCCCCGTCATCCTCGGCCTCGCCACCGCATGACAGCCCACCTCAACCGATGACCGGAAGTGCCCCATGCCCACCAAGATCCGGACCGCCGCCGCGCTCACCCAGCTCACCCCCGCCGAAAAGCGGGTCGCCGAACTCCTCGTCACTGGTGTCTCCAACGTCCAGGGCGCCCGGGACCTGGGCATGAGCACCAACACGTTCACCCGCCACCTCGGCAACATCGGCCAAAGGTTCCACGTCACCGGTAGACCTGCCCGCGCCCACGCCGTGCTCGCCAGCGGGCAGGTCGCCCTGCCCCCGACACCCGCCGATGTCCCCGCGTTCACCCCAGACGAATGGCTCTTGCTACAAGCCCTCGCCCGGTACTCGGACACCCACGACATCGCCTGCGCAGCACGGATTACCCCCGCCGCGGTCCGCCCGCGGATCACGGATCTGGTCGCCAAGGCGGGGGCTGAAAACGACACCCACCTGATCGGCCTCGGCCACGCTTGGGGCCTCCTCGGCGCGGGCACCATCGGATCTGGCACCGTCAGCGGCGCCCCGAACGAGCCCGTCGGAGCCGCACGGTGACCCTTAGAGTGCGGTTCGCACTGTAATGCCGGGTTTGGTGTCGCTCGATGGGGTGGCGTTGGGGCGTCTGTGCCGGTCGGGCGTTCGGGGTTCGCTTGGGTGGTGGGATGAGTGGTCGCAAGCCGTACCCGAGTGATCTCACCGACGAGCAGTGGAAGTTGGTCGAGCCCGTGATCAGCGCCTGGAAGGCCGAGCACCCCTCGGCCACCGGCCATCAGGGTAAATACGCGATGCGGGAGATCGTCAACACGATCCTCTACCAGAACCGCACCGGCTGTCAGTGGCAGTACCTGCCGCACGATCTGCCGCCGAAGAGTGCGACGTACTACTACTTCGCCGCCTGGCGTGACGAGGGCACCGACCAGACCGTTCACGACCTGCTGCGCTGGCAGCTGCGCGAGAGCCGGAAGCGATTAGCCGACCCGAGCCTGGTGGTCCTGGACACCCAGAGCATCCACGCGGCAGTCGGCGTCCCGGCCGACACGACGGGCAGGGACGCTTCGAAAAAGGTGCCGGGCAGGAAGAGATGCCTGGCCGTGGACGTGTTGGGACTCGTCGTCGAGGCCGTCGCCCTGCCGGCCTCCGCGCACGACAACGCTGCCGGCATCGCCCTGCTGAACGGCGTGGTCGCGCAAACCGACACGGTGCGCAAGGCCCTGGTCGACCAGGGCTTCAAGAAGAGCGTCGTCGACCACGGCAGGACTCTCGGCATCGATGTCGGGATCGTCGAGCGCAACCCGGCCGAGAAGGGCTTCGTCCCGCAGGCCAAGCGGTGGATCGTGGAACAGACGAACGGGATCCTGATGTTCTACCGCCGTCTCGTGCGCGACTACGAACACCGGCTCGCCTCCTCCCGCTCACGGGTGTTCTGGGCGATGACGTCGGTCATGTCCCGCCGCCTCACCGGCATCACCCTGCCCTCCTGGAGGGGTGCGTGAGTGAGATCCCCCAGGTCGAGGCCGTACTGGCCCACGTCGAGGTCCGGATGAGCGAAGTCGCCGAGCAGGCCGGGCGGCTCCGGGACCAGATCGCCGAACTCACCGCCCACCTCGGCGAACTCGACACCGAGAGCGAGAATCTGCAGATCACCCGCAAGACCCTCCTCAGCCTCCCCGCACCCGCACCCGCACCCGCACCCACATCCGCACCGGCACCGGCACCGGCACCGGTCGACGATCCACCCCGCGCCGAGGTGCCGGAACACCCCGCCTACCAGCAGATCCTCACGGTCCTCGCCGACACCGGCACTCCGATGCGGGCCCGCGACATCTGCGAGGCCCTCGACCTCCCGATCCTGCCGAAGAACACCGAGGGCATCCGGTCCAAGCTGAAACGCCTGGTAACCCGCTGCATCCTCACCGAGCCCGAGCCCGGCTTGTTCACCCAGCCCCGCCCCTGAGCACCAGCCCACCCCACCGAGCAGGGCACTCACCCAGACCTCATCGCGAATCGGGCATCACAGCGCGAACCGTACTCTCAGGACCCAGGGCCGGCGTCCGGATGGCGCAAGCTGCCGTTTTCGATCAAGGCCGAGCTTCCGTTCGCCGAGTACACCACGATTCAGAGGCGCCTCCGAGAGGAGGGCAGCCTCGATGCCGGAGCTGGAGCCACTCTGCACGCTCTCGCCCGCAGAGGACTTCTGAAGATCACTGAAGACCGGGTCGACGTTCCGGAAGTGGGTCTCGTTGCCCGTGTCCTGGTGGAACTGACCCGTGCGGGCCGGGCATGCGCCCGTGCCGGACTCGGCATTGCCCCTGCGCCGCGCCGCCCCAAGCACCTGCTGTCGGAGTGGCTGTGGGGCAACCTAGCCAGGGTCGCCGCCGCCGGTTCGGACGGGCTGCCGGAGGACGTGATGGGAGGCAAGGCCAAGTACTACCTCGGTACCGACTACCGCCCCAACGGCAAGCCGAGTCGGGGTTACATCGATTGTTTCGCCGTTCGCACCGAGAAGGCAGGCGGTTGCAAGTTCCGGGGACGTGCGGCTGGTCGGGTTGTGGCCGGTTGGGGTGCATAGCAGAGCAGGCACGGGCTTCGTGATCATTGTGGTGTCTAAACCCGATGATCATGAAGTGGCCCGTGCCTGCCGCTGTATCTTCTCCCATTCCCGCCGTGCTGGTGAAGCTGGGTCCGCTGGATGCCGGTCGGATCGCTGACCTGCGTCCCTACTTCGACTCGGTGCCCGACCGGCGTTCCCGGCGGGGCCGGTGGTACTCGCTGACCGCGATCCTGCTGGTGTGTGCCTGCGCGGTCGTCTCGGGAGCCAGGAGCATCGACGAACTCGCCGAGTGGGGCCAGCGTGCCTCGAACGCACTCCTGGCAGTGATCGGGATCCGCCGCCACCTGCTCGGATGGCGGCGCGCTCCGTCGCCGGCCACGATCGGCCGTGTGCTGGGGGCTGTTGACGGTGACGCCCTGGACCGGGCGGTGGGCGCCTATCCGGCCGACCGGCATCGCGCCGCCGCCGAGCCCGCCCAGGCGCCGTCGCCCTCCGCGTCCGGGCGGCCGCGCGTGATCGCTGTCGAGGGCAAAGCACTCAAGGGATCAGCTCGTCTCACCGCGACGCGCCGGCATCTGCTCTCCGCGGTCACGCACGGCACCGTCGTGACCCTCGCCCAGGTGGAGGTCGGCGCGAAAACGAACGAAACCACGCACTTCCGGCCGCTGCTCGCGCCGCTGGACCTGGCCGGCACCGTCGTCACCTTCGACGCGCTGCACTCGGTCAAGGCGAACATCTCCTGGCTGGTCGAGACCAAGAGGGCGCACTACATCGCCGTGATCAAGACCAACCAGCCGATCGCCCACCGCCAGCTGGCCACCCTGCCCTGGCGGGACATCGCCCTCCAGCACACCGCCTCCGCCACCGGGCACGGACGGCGGGAGTCACGGTCGATCAAGACCTGCGGCATCGCCGACGAGGCCGGCGGGATCGCCTTCCCCCACGCCCGCCTGGCCATCCGCGTCCACCGCCGGCGCAAGCAGACCGGCCGGCGCGAGAGTCGTGAGAGCGTCTACGCCGTCACCAGCCTCGACGCCCACCAGACCGGCCCCGCCGACCTGGCCGCTGCGATTCGCGGGCACTGGGGAATCGAGAACTCCTCGCACCACATCCGAGACGTCACCTTCGCCGAGGACGCCTCCACCGTCCACACCGGAACCGCACCCCGGGCCATGGCAACCCTCCGCAACCTCGCCATCGGCGCGCTGAAGCTCCTCGGAGCCGACAACATCGCCAAGACCACCCGGGCCATCCGAGCCGAACCCCAACGAGCACTCCCCATCCTGGGCATCACCAACGATCCGGACACCCACGGAACTTGATCAAGCCCTGCTACCTGCACGGGATCCCGTACACGGTCGCGGTAGACAGCGTCGCCTGCCGACGGCTGTGGAAGGGCCTGAACAACAGGACCCAGGGTCAGCCACCTGAGCCCAATACCACCTGGCTCCCGGGCTCCACGATCGCCCCCAGATACCGGCCTGTCGCCGTGATCCGCCTCAGCATCACCGATGACGAGGTCCCGCGGCCGGTGCAGGTGAGCATCACCGACGAGGACGACAGCGAGATCAAGACCAAGGAACGCACCACACAGGTCTTCCGGATCGACCCGGATACGGATCTCGGAGAGCAGTGCACCTGGCTGCTGGTCAACACCACCCACCAGTTCGACGGAAACGGCGCCGGCAGGCAGGGTTCGAAGAAGACCCGCTATGGCGCACTGCCGTGGAACAAGGGCAAGAACGAGATCAAGGCGAACTACTACGCCATGACCGCCACCGAGATCTTCCCGATCGCCGTGAACACCGACCACCGCCGAGAACTGATGATGGTGACCGCCAGGCTCTGCCACCAGGCCCTCGCCTGGAAGCACCGCACCCGCTACCCGATCCCCCTCCACGCGGCCCTCCAGATGGACAAGGATCACCCGCAGTACCGACGCACCGTCACGCCCGAGGACCTCGACGGCGAGACGAACAGCGAGGACGAGTAGCCCCGTCATCTCTTCCGGGATGAGTTGCCCCTGCTCCGTACAGGCCTCGGTGTTTCACCGTGAATTCCATGAACTGTGACGTTCTGTCACTGCATACAAAAGGTGCCCCGTGGCCTGCGATGATCCGGCTTGTTGAGGACTGGATCATGAGCGGGCGGGGGCACCTTTCACGTGCAGGGTAGCGAGTGGGCACGCGGTCTGGCGATGTCGGGGGACGGGAAGGGACAGGTCGGGCATGTGGGCGGGGTGCATCTGCGGCTGCTCGCGGAGCGCACGGGCCTGACCGGGGAACTGTCGGCGGCGCTGGCCCGGCCGGGGTTCGTGCCGCTGCACGACCGGGGGCAGGTGATGGTGGACCTCGCGGTCGCGATCACCCTGGGCGCGACCTGCATCCGCGACATCCGGCTACTGGAACACCAGCGGCCGGTCTTCGGCCCAGTCGCCTCCCATCCCACCGCGTGGCGGGCGCTGAAGGAACTCGACGAACTCGCCCGGGCCCGGACCGGGCGGGCCCGGGCGGCAGTACGCCGCCGCGTCTACGAACTGCTCCGCAAGCGGCCCGAGGGCTTTCCCGAGGTCGAGGTCGAAGGGGTGCCGCTGACGGGCTGGACCGTGATCGACAGTGACGGGACGCTGATCCCCGCGCCGTCGGAGAAGGAAGGAGCCCACGGCACCTACAAGGGCTTCCTCGGACACCACATATTCGTCGCCACCTGCGACAACACCGGCGAACAGCTCGCCGCGACGCTCCACACGGGCAACGTCAGTGCCAACGACGCGGCAGTGAACATCGACATCCTGACCCGGGCGGTGGCCCAACTGCCCTGGTGGCGACGGCAGAAGATCCTCTTCCGGGTGGACGGCGCAGGCTTCTCCCACCAGCTGATCGACTGGATCGCCTCCGCGGGCGGCCGCAAGAGCCCCACCTTCCGCTGGGAGTACTCCATCGGCTGGGCTTTCACCGCCCGCGAACAGGCCGCCATCGAGATCTGCGACAAGAAGAACCTGTGGCAGCCGGCCGGCGGCGCGGACGGCGGTGTGCGCGAGGGCGCGTTCGTCGCCGACATCACCGCCCTGCTCGGCGAGTTGGCCGGCTGGCCGGCATACCACCGGGTGATCGCGCGGAAGGAGCCCCTGCACCCCCGCTACGTCAAGGACGCCAGCGCCTACGAGATCAAGCAGGAGGCGCGCTACCAGACCTTCGCGACCAACCACCAACACGGGCAGATCGCCCATCTCGATGGCCGACACCGCAAACACGCCAGGGTCGAGCCCAAGATCCGCGATCAGAAGGCTTCCGGGATCGGCCTGCTGCCCTCGCGCGAGCTGGAGGTGAACGCCGCCTGGCTCACCGCCACCACCCTCGCCGCCGATCTCCGCTGCTGGTTCCAGCTCCTCGCCCTGGACGGCGAGCTCGCCAAGGCCACCCCGAAGACCCTGCGCTACCGCATCCTCCACGTCCCCGCCCGCCTCGTGCACGGCCAGCGAAAACGCCGTCTGAAACTCCCCGACACCTGGCCCTGGGCCACGGCGATCATCCGCGCCTTCGAACGGATCCTCGCCCTGCCCCACCCAACCTGACCAGCACGAACGACCTCATCGAGCATCGAGAGGAGGCTCACCCGCAAGCTCCGGGACCGTGGAAACCGGCGTCATCCGGCACGTCAGCCGACGCGCTCCCCTGACCGGAACCGTCCCCGGACAGAGATCAACGCGACATCACGGACGCCAGACCAACCGGACGTCGCCGTGAAACAACGAGGCAGGGGCATCGGCGAGGGAACATCGCTCTCCCTGCACACGCCGCACCCGGTACGCTTGACACGTCGTTTCTGACGCATCTTCATTTTCGATGATTGGTGGGAACTGTGGGTTTTCTGCCGCCCATGACCGTCGCCGAGGCGCTCAAGAACATCCACAACCGGTCATGGGTGCTACCGGCGATCCAGCGTGAATTCGTCTGGAGCTCCGACCAGATATGCGTGCTCTTCGATAGTCTGATGCGCGGCTATCCGGTCGGGTCGTTCCTCCTCTGGAACGTCATCCCAGAACAGGCAGCCCAGTTCGCCTTCTACGACTTTCTCGCCGACTATCACGAGAAGAACCCCTACGCGCGGGTCGCCCAGATCTCGGCAGGCCGGAACGTGACAGCCGTGCTCGACGGCCAGCAGCGGTTCACCTCGCTCAATATCGGCCTCTACGGTAGCTACGCGGAACGCCTGCCGCGCAAGTGGGCCACCAACCCTGATGCCTATCCCCGCAAGCGCTTGTATCTGAACCTGCTCAGCAGAACCGGAGACGAGGAACTCGGCCTCACCTACGACCTCCAGTTCCTGACCGAGCAGGAGGCGGAGTCCGAGCCGGACGGCCAACGCCCCTGGTTCAGGGTTGCCGATATCCTCCAACTGGAGAACAGCGGGCCAGCGATGATGGCGGCGCTCGAACAGCACGGGCTGTCCGGCTCCCAACCTTTCAACATCTTGTACAACCTGTACGAGGGGGTCCGGACGAAGACGGCCATCAACGCGTATCTCGAGGAATCGACGGACGCCGATCGAGTGCTGGACATCTTCGTCAGGGTCAACAGTGGCGGCACCAAACTCTCGAACTCAGACCTGTTGCTGTCCATGGCCACCAACCAGTGGCGTGAACTGGACGCCCGAGAAGAAATCCGCTCACTGGTCACCGAACTCAACCAGGAGCAGGGACGCCCGTTCGCCTTCAGCAAGGACCTGGTCCTCAAAGCGGGCCTGGTATTGACCGAAGCACCCGACTTCCGCTTCAAGATATCGAACTTCACCCAAGCCAATATGGAGCGACTGGAGAAGGCGTGGCCCCAAATGCGCGCCAGCCTCTTGCGTTCCGCCAGGCTCCTGGCCACCTTCGGGCTCTCCGAGCGCACGCTGACCGCAGACAGCGTCGTTATCCCACTCGCCTACTACCTGCACTCACACGGCCACGACGACGCCTACATCGTCTCGAGCGCTCACTCCAAGGACCGTGAAGCCGTCCGATCGTGGGTCTTCCGTAGCCTCCTCAAACGCGGCGTGTGGGGCTCCGGACTGGACACACTGCTCAACCGCATCTGCACCGTCATCCGCCAATCTCCGCCCAACGACGGCTTCCCTGCGGGTGACATCGAGTCAGCGATGGCCGCGCGCGGCAAGTCCTTGCAGTTCGGCCCCGAGGAAATCGAGGAACTCCTCGATCTGCAGTACTCCAAGGCTCGGACCTTCGCCGTGCTGGCGTTGCTGTACCCGGGCCTGAATCTCAGTCAGGACGTCCACGAGGACCACATCTTCCCGCGCTCCCGGTTCAGGCGGAGTGCCTTGACCCGGATGGGGATACCCGCCGAGAAGATCGAGGACTACCTCGTCAGGGCAAATGGCCTGCCCAACCTCCAGCTACTCGCCGGCACACCGAATGTCGAGAAGAGTGATGCCTGGCCATGGGAGTGGCTTGATGGGCCGCATTTCCCGACCGTGCAGACCCGAGAGGAGTACGCCACTCGCAACGACCTCGACCTCCTCTCCAGCGAGCCCGTCGGGTTCCTCGACTTCTACGAGGGGCGCAGACTCCGGATGAGGGAGCGGCTCCTCTCGGCGCTCGGCGAAAGTGCCGCGTCGGCTGACGCACTCGGAGAGTGATCATTCGACCAGGCGGGAGCGCGGCCGGTGTCGCTGCGATGCCGGCGGAGCGGGGTTCCTGCGGTGAAGCCGCGCCGCTTACCGTCGGAGACGGTACAGAACCAAGGATGACCAGCGGCCGGGCAGCACACACCGTTCAGGGGACGGCTCGCCGACGTCAGCGGTGATGCGGAGGAGGCCATGGCCGGGTTCAGATTCACCCGCCAAGGCCGACGAGCAGTGGACCCTCGAGTCCTTGGCTTCGGACGGACGCAGATCCTTTATGCGGAGCAGTCTTTGCACGACAGGACGACTGATCACAGAACGCCGTGTAGCCCGCGCCAGCAGCGGCGGATAAGCCCAGCTCGCAAGCGGTCTTCGTGATCAGCATCGCGCAGACACTTCACCGGTCGCCGAGCCCCTTTCGCCGCTTCCTTCGGGCGGGCACTGGGTCGGTATCGTCGCCAACCGGGAGTGAAGCTTTCATACCCCACCGTGACTGGTACTGGACCGGGAAAGGCGCCGAGTAGCGTGGCGTGGATCGGCTACACCCTGCTAAACCGGGTGTGGACCGCCGCAGGGCACCGGTAGGGTAGGCATGTCCGATGTGCTCACGCTGACTGTCGACTGGAGGTTCCACCGTGGCTGAACCGTGGCTGTCCGCCGACGACATCGCCGCCCACCTCGGCATCACGAAAGACACGGTGTACGGGTGGATCGCGGAGAAGGGCATGCCAGCCCACAAGCTCGGACGCCTCTGGAAGTTCCAGACCAGTGAAATCGATGAGTGGGTGCGCAGCGGGGGCGCTGCATCATCGAGCGAGCACGCAGGGCCGGGCTGACCTGACGCGTCGCCCACTGCCGGTGTCGGTGGGGCGCCGTACCTGATCGACTTGCCCAATTCCCGAAAGGAGGTGCCCCGTGGCGGAAGGGATCGCCCCTGCGTCGCGCTATGCGCTCTCGTTCACCAGCGGCGCCCTCCTCATGCGCGAGGCTGTCATCGTCGCGCCGTTGTACCTGCGCGTGCACGACTCGTCGAAGGTGCGAGCGGTGATCGAGCAGGAAAACCTGCTGCAAGCTCGCACGGTCGCGTCGGGGCGGCGCTTCGCCCGCGAGGTCACCCAGCGGCTCGCCGTGCTCACCGACGACGAGATCGAGCTGCTCATCGACGCGACGGCCACCGAGCGCGGACACCTGCTGTGGGCTGCTGCCTGCCGTCGCTATGACCTGATCGGCGAGTTCGCCGAGGAGGTGGTGCGCGAGCGGTTCCTCCTGTTGGCATCGACGCTCACGTACGAGGACTTCGACAGCTTCGTGCGCGGCAAGGCTCTGTGGCACACCGAGTTGGATGAAGTCAAGGACTCGACGCTGCGCAAGCTGCGCTCGAACGTGTTTCGGATGTTGAACGAGGCTGGCTTGCACTCTGACCGCGGACACCTGCTCCAAGCTGTGCCATCGCAGCGGGTCGCTAGTGCCTTGTCCACGCGGACTCCGAGCGATCTGCGGTTCTTCCCGACCAATGATCACGATACAGGGAGGGCCGAGCGGTGACGCCGACCGAGCTGTCCAAGCAGGAAGAGCATCTGTTTCAGGTGCTCAGCGGCAAGCGGTTCCTCCAGATGGAGGGCCTGAGTAACGAGGTGCCGTTCTTCATTTACCCCTACGACCCCGAGGACGCCCTCGTGGTTGCGGGGGCCAAGAAGCGCATCAAAAACCGACTGGCCAACAAGGGGGTCGAGGTCCGTGAGATCAATCTCTACGACCTGTCGGTGGAGATGCTCAAAGAGCGCGGAGTCTGGGATCGCCTGCTCGCCCTCGAACCGGAACAGGACAAAGCCGACTTCCGTGAGCTGCTTCAGGCGATGCTCGACCCGCAGCTCCACATCGCGCCTGCGGTCCGCGCCAAGCTCGCCGAGGGCGACTTCGACATCTTCTTCCTCACCGGCATCGGCGAGGTCTTCCCGTACATCCGCTCGCACAACGTGCTCAATAACTTGCAGAGCGTCGTGACGGGCAAGCCGATGCTCATGTTCTTCCCCGGCCGCTATGAGCAGTCCGACACGTTGGGGTCCTCGCTCGTGCTGTTCGGGCGACTCAAAGACGACCAGTACTACCGAGCCAAGAACATCTTGGAACAGGAGGCTTGACTCGATGAAGCTGACCGGGATCTTCGCCAAGGACGTCCAGCGTCCGATCGAGGGCGTCATCAAGGCTGACGACATCGCGCACCTGGGTACCGAGGTGGACGAGTACGTTGTGACCAACGAGGCTGCCAAGGGCCTCGAACTCTTGCTTGAGGCGTACACGAACTACACCAACGCGAACGGCGTATGGATCTCGGGCTTCTTCGGCTCCGGTAAGTCCCACTTGCTCAAGATGCTCGCCCACCTGCTCGGCGACGTAGACGGGCAGGAGTTCCCGCGCGAGCGTGTCTCCGAGAGCTTCCGGTCCAAGGCACAGGATGCGTTCCTCCCGGCTTTGTTGACTAAGGCCGACCGTATCCCCGCCAAGAGCCTGCTGTTCAACATCGACCAGAAGGCCACGCTCATCACGAAGGACCAGGCCGACGCGCTGTTGAAGGTGTTCGTCAAGGTCTTCGACGAGAGTCGCGGCTACTACGGCAACCAGGGCCACGTGGCACGATTCGAGCGGGACCTGGACAACCGTGGCCAGTACGGGACGTTCAAGGCTGCGTACGCACGGATCGCGGGACGCGACTGGGTGCATGGCCGCGAGGAGGGCGTGCTCGAAGAGGCCAATGTGGCCAAGGCGTACGCCGAGGTCAGCGGCCTGACCGAGGGGACGCCGACCAACATCCTGACGAAGTACCGCAACGAGTACTCGGTGTCGATCGAGGACTTCGCCAACGAGGTCAAGGCATGGCTCGATAAGCAGGACGAGGGCTTCCGGCTGAACTTCTTCGTGGACGAGGTCGGCCAGTTCATCGGGTCGAACACGCACCTGATGCTGAACCTCCAGACAATCGCCGAGTCTCTGAACACCAGGTGCCAGGGGCGCGCGTGGGTGTTCGTCACCTCCCAGGAGGACATGGACAAGGTCGTCGGCGACCGCACCAAGCAGCAGGGCAACGACTTCTCCAAGATCCAGGCGCGATTCAGGACTCGGGTGAAACTCACCAGTGCCGATGTCGAGGAGGTCATCCGCAAGCGTCTTCTGGAGAAGAACGAGGCAGGCGAGTCCGCCCTGGCGAAGATCTACGCCGAGCAGCACGCGAATTTCAAGACGCTGTTCGACTTTGTTGACGGTGCAAAGACGTACCGCAACTACGCTGACGAGTTGCACTTTGCCGGCACGTACCCATTCGTCAGTTACCAGTTCCCGCTCTTCCAGGCGGCGATAGAGGGTATCTCGGACCACAACGTGTTCGAGGGACGCAACAGCTCGGTCGGCGAGCGCTCCATGCTCGGCGTTGTGCAGCAGGTCGTCAAGGACGTCGGCGATGTCGAGGTCGGCAGGCTCGCGACGTTCGACCACATGTTCGCGGGCATCCGCGCCTCGCTGAAGTCCGCAGCGCAGCGCTCGATCGACGTCGCCGAGCGCAACCTCGACAACGAGCTTGCCGTGCGCCTGCTCAAGGCGCTCTTCCTGGTCAAGTACGTCGAGGGCTTCCACGCGACCCCGCGCAACCTGACCGTGCTGGTCTACGACCGGTTCGGGCTTGACCTGCCCGCGTTGTCCAAGCAGGTACAGGAGGCCCTGACGCTGCTGGAGACGCAGACGTACGTGCAGCGCAACGGCAACGTCTACGAGTACCTGACCAACGAAGAACAGGTCATCGAGGAAGAGATCAAGAACGTCGACATCGACGCCTCCGAGATCAGCGGTCGCCTGTTCAAGATCCTCTCGGGTGATGTCATCCGCACTGGCAAGCTGCGGTACGCCAAGAACGGCCAGGACTTCCCGTTCGGCTACAAGCTCGACGACCAGGTGTACGGGCAGCAGCGCGAGCTGACGGTGCACTTCATCACCCCCGAGTACCCGTTCGGCCCCGAAGAGACCCGGATGCACAGCGCCGGCAAAGACGAGCTGCGCGTCATCCTGGAACCTGACGAGCGCGCCCTGTCTGACCTGCGGCTGCTCATCAAGACCGAGAAGTACACCAAGCGCAAGCAGACGACCTCGCTCACGGCGATCGAGGACCAGATCCTGCGCTCCAAGGCGGCGCAGAACGTCGAGCGCGAGAAGGAACTCGTCGTGCGCATCCGCCGGGCAGTCGGCAAAGCAGAGCTCGTGATCAACGCCGCCGACGTGACCTCCGCATCGCAGGACGCCGTTACCCGCGTGACCGACGGGTTCCAAGACCTCGTCAGCCGCACCTACACCCAGCTCAGCCTGCTCGGTGGGGCGACCTACAGCGAGCAGCAGGTCGCCACGTTCGCCAACCCCGACCAGTCGGGCATGTTCGATGATCCGTCGCTGTCAAGGCTCGCCGCTCCGGGCGATGAGGTGTTGTCGTTCGTTATGCAACGTGACCGGCTTGGCGAGCAGGCGACCGCCAAGACGATCGTGGGTGCGTTCCAAGCAAAGCCCTACGGTTGGGACCTCGCCTCGATCGAGGTCGTCATCGCGTGGCTCGTCGGCACCTCGAAGCTCACGATCATCCTCGATGGGAACGCCCTGAAGCGCACCGAGGTTGCGGTGGTGCTGCGCAACACGCAGAAGCACTCGCACGCGGTGGTGGCTCTCGCAGAAGGCCTTCGACGAGCGCAAGGTCGCGACGCTCCGCAAGTTCTGCACCGACTTCTTCGACGAGGCGACCGCGCCGAAGGACGCGATGGAGCTGGCCGGGCACGGCAGCGACAAGCTGCGCGGCAAGCTCGACGAGCTGAAGGCGCGTGTGAACGGGTCAAAGTACCCGTTCGTGGAGCAGTTGGCCGCCCCGATCGCGCTGCTCGAAACGGTCGTCGGCAAGCCCGACGAGTGGTACCTGACCGAGTTCGGACTTGGCGACGAGCTGCTCGACGCCAAGGACTCCGTGATCGACCCGATCCAGTCGTTCCTCAACGGAGGCCAGCGCGCCATCTACGACGAGGCCGTCACCCTGCTCACGGCGAGCACGAACAACCTCGGCTACCTGCCCGCCGGCAGCGACGTCGAGGTGAAGCGGCTACTCGAAGACCCCAACGCGTTCCGCGGCAACCGCATGATCCAGCTCAAGCAAGCCGCAGAGGCGCTCGGTAGGCAGGTCGACGAAGCACTCGCGACCAACCGTGCCACGGTGATTGAGGCCATTGAGGGACGCAAGGCCGAGGTGCTCGGCAGCGCCTACTACGAGAACGCCACGGAGGACGCACAGCAGAGGGTCGTTCGCACGATCGACCAGCTCATCGACCGAGTCAGCAGCGAGAGGCAGATCGCGCTCATCCGCGAGCAGGGGAACAGCTTCGAGGAGAAGACCTACCCTGCGCTGCTCGATCAGCTCGTCTCTTCCGCCCGCCCCAGTGGCGGCACCGACGATCCCGAGCCCGCGCCGGTCAAGCAGACCGTCTCGGTCAAGACCATCACGGTGACGGGTGCTCACGGCGTGCTGGAGACTACCGAGGACGTCGACCGGTACCTCGAAGCGCTCCGTAGTGCCCTGCTGTCCACGCTCAACGACGGAAAGCGAATCGCACTCTGATGGAAACCGCTCCGCTCAAGTCCTTCGCCGCCTGGGCGCGCACCGCACTGATCCGTGAGGTGGCGGCTCGCATCGCGGTCGTGCTCGCCCCTGCCTCGCCTGAGCGTGTCGAGCAGCGCAGCGCCGTCGCGGCACTGGAGAAGGCCGTCAATGCGACTGGCGGCGGTGACACGGGCCGCTCCGCCGTAGCGGACAAGGTTGCCTACACCTGGTTCAACCGCATCATTGCGCTGCGGTTCATGGACGCCAACGGTTACACCGGCATCGGCGTCGTCTCACCCGAACGAGGCCGCGAGGGCGGCCAGCCGGAGATCCTCGCCGAAGCCAAGCGCGGGAACATCGACAGCACGGTCGTCACCAACAAGCGCACCGTCGAGACCGTGACGACCTTGCTCAACGGCACGCGCCGCAGCGACGACCCGCAGGGCGAGGCTTACTCGCTGCTGCTCGCGGAGTATTGCCGTCACTGGAACCGCTCAATGCCGTTCATGTTTGAGCGCGAGGGCGACTACACCGAGCTGCTCATCCCAGCGAATCTGCTCGCGGACGACTCCGTGCTGGCCCGCGTTGTCACCGTACTCACCGAGGACGTCTGCCAAGACGTTGAGGTGATCGGCTGGCTGTACCAGTTCTACATCTCCGAGCGTAAGGACGAGGTCTTCGCCGGGTTCAAGAAGAACAAGAAGGCCGGCGCTGCCGAGATCCCGGCCGCCACCCAGCTCTTCACCCCACACTGGATCGTCCGCTACCTCGTCGAGAACTCCCTCGGACGGCTCTGGCTGCTCAACCGGCCCACCTCGCGGGTCGCCGACCAGATGGATTACTACATCGCCCAGGTCGACGAGGAAACCGACTACCTCAAGGTCTCCAGCCCCGAAGAGCTGAAGATCATCGACCCCGCATGCGGCTCCGGTCACATGCTCACCTACGCGTTCGACCTGCTGTACGCCATCTACGAGGAAGAGGGCTACGCGCCGTCCGATATCCCTGGGCTGATCCTGGAGCACAACCTCTACGGTGCCGAGGTTGATCCGCGCGCCGGTGCGCTGGCCGCGTTCGCGCTCACGATGAAGGCTCGCGCCCGGCAGCGGACCTTCTTCAACAAGCGGGTCGTGCCGAACGTCTGCGTTCTCGAACCCGTCTCGTTCACGTCCGGCGAGCTGGACGTCCTGGCCACGCCCGGCGGCGACCGCGCCGAAGAGGACGCCTTCTGGAACCAGTTCCGGTACGCCAACCTCTTCGGCTCGCTAATCCGGCCGTGCGCTCGATTGACGGGGGCCCTCGGTCGGCACCTGGACGCGACCGACTCCCACGAAGGGGATCTCGTCGCGGACGACCTGTACGGCCGCGCGCGCCGAGTCGTTCGCCAGGCGGAGTACCTGTCGCGGAACCACAGCGTCGCGATCGCGAACCCACCCTATATGGGCACCAAGAACATGGACGCCCGGCTCGCCGAGTTCTCCCAACGGGCCTTCGCCGACTCGAAGTCGGACCTGTTTGCGATGTTCATCGAGCGCTGCCGGGACATGACGGCGGGCGCAGGCTATGTCGCGATGATCACGATGCAGTCGTGGATGTTCCTGAAGTCGTACGAGCGCCTCCGCGAGCGGCTGCTCGCTGAGGCACCGCCCGTGGTACTGGCGCACCTCGGTGAGCGGGCATTCGACTCCATCGGCGGTTCAGTGGTTTCGACGGCCGCGTTCGTCCTCCAGCGGCTGCGCGGCCTGGAGAACCGGGCCACGTACCACCGCCTTGTCGATGGTGCCTCCGAGGCGGAGAAGGCGCGGTTGGCACGGGGCTGCGTAGCGGGCACGGAGGATCGGTTGTCGTACCGGGTGGCCGCGCAGTCGTTCGGCGCGCTCCCCGGCTCTCCGCTTGCCTATTGGTTTCCCACGCAGTTGCTCGCGCAGTTCGCGGCAGCGCCGCCCCTCTCGTCCGTCGCCCGCGCGGCGAAGGGCCTGGTAACCGCCGACAACGCCTACTTCGTACGGGAGTGGTGGGAGGTGTCCCGCGGCCGCATCGGGTTTGGTGCGCCCGACCGTGAGCGGGCGGCGGCATCCCGCAGGAAGTGGTTCCCGTACGCGAAGGGCGGGGATTTTCGCCGCTGGGCGGGAAATCTGGAAGCGGTAGTGAACTGGGAGCGCGACGGGCACGAGCTCCAGACGACGCTGACCGCAGACGGCTCCCGGGTGCGGGCGACCAACTTCAACCTGGACCGCATCTTCAAGCCCGGCATCTCCTGGACCGTGGTGACGACAAGTGACCCTTCTTTCAGGGCGGTCGGCCCCGGATTCCTGTTCGCCGACGCCGCTGGGATGTGCCAGTCGAAGGACGACGACTATCTTCTCGCCCTGCTCAATTCGTCGTCGGTGGGCGCGGTGTTGAACGGGCTGAATCCCACGCTCAATCTCCACCCCGGCTATCTCGGTGCTGTTCCGGCACCGGCCGACGCCGGAAGGGACGAGATCCAGGCCCTGGCCCGCAGGGCTGTCGAGCTGTCGACGGCCGACTGGAACCTGCACGAGCGGTCCTGGGACTTCCAGGGCTCCCCGCTAGTCGGGGGGAACCCGTCGCTCGCCGCGCGCTACGCCGAGGTGCGCGCCGAATGGGCCAGCTGGGTCGACGAGTTGCGCGGCATCGAGGAGAAGGTAGACGGGCACTTCGCGGGCCTCTATGGGCTGCATGGGACGGATGTCACGCTGGCGCCGCCCTCAGTCTCGCTCGGCGTGAACACGGAATTCTCGTACCCCAGGCTCTCCGCGGGCAAGGGGGAAGCGGCCTTGCACGTCGATGCCGTACGGGAGTTGGTCTCGTACGGCGTGGGATGCATGTTCGGGCGCTTCAGCCTTGATGAGCCGGGGCTGATCCTCGCGGACCGCGGGGACACGCTCCAGGATTTTCTCGCGAAGGTGCCCAATCCGTCGTTCATGCCGGACAAGGACAACGTCATCCCGATCGTCGATGGCGACTGGTTCGAGGACGACATCGTGGCCCGCTTCCGCCAGTTCCTCCGGGCGGCGTTCGGCGAGCAGCACTTCGAAGAGAACCTGCGCTTCGTCGTGGAGTCGCTCGGCGTTAAGGACCTGCGCGACTACTTCGTGAAGTCGTTCTACATGAACCACGCTCAGCGCTACAAGAAGCGGCCCGTCTACTGGATGTTCTCTAGCCCCAAGGGATCGTTCAACGCCCTCATCTACATGCACCGCTACACGCCGTCGACCGCCTCGACCGTGCTGAACGAGTACCTGCGCGAGTACAAGGCGAAGTTGGAGGCCAGCCGGCAGCACCACGGGCGTCTCGCTGCGGGGTCGGGCACGGCTCGGGAGAAGGCTGCCGCGCAGAAGGAGGTCGACCGTCTGCGCAAGGTTCTGCTTGAGCTGGATGAGTACGAGCACGACGTGCTGTACCCGCTGGCGACCCAGCAGGTGCACATCGACCTCGATGACGGAGTGAAGGCCAACTATCTGAAGCTCGGTGCCGCCCTGAAGAAGATTCCCGGTCTTGAGGCAAGCAATGACTGATACATCCACCGTCCGGTCCCACCTGGAGCGTCGCTTCGAGACGCATCGGGTGGTGTTCTGGCACGATCCCCAGGGCGAGTACGCCGGCGACCTCGACTCACTCGACCTGGACGGCGTCGAGATCGTGAGTGTCGCCAACGACGAGTACGCGGTGAAGCACCGGCTGCTGCACTTGGAGCCCGAGGTGAAATTCCTCGTTTACCGCTCGGGCACCGTGCCGGCGGGAATCGGCAACTGGTTGCTCGACCTGGAGCTGGCGTACGGGGTGTTCACCGCGGACCGTATCTCGCTGGTGCAGCAGGAACTGGGTCTCACCGGCGACGGCATCGGTGAGATAGTGCAATCTCACGAGAAGTTCTTCCAGGCGCCAAAGAGAGTGCAGAGCCTCAAGTCGCTGCTCAACACTGGCGATGACACCCGGTTGCTGCAAGCCAAGATGTCGGTGGTACTGCTCGGCCAGCGAGAGCACAGCCTGCTGGAAATCACCCGGACCTTGCTCATCGAGAACGCCAGCGGTGCGAGCGCGAAATACGGCGCGCTCGTCGAGTACGGCCTTGACCACTTCTTCTGGCAGGGAGTCAGGTCGATCTACGGGTATACCTCGCCGAGCCCGAGCCTTGACGACTTCGTGCTTTGGGTGTTCCGGCAGGCTATCAACGGGTTCAAGTCCGAACGACCCGGAGAGCTGCGGGACATCCAGATCGACTTCACCCGTCTGCGCAGCGAACGGCGGAGCGAGAAGGCGATGACCGTGCTGGGGAGGCGGGTGTCCAGAGATCTGGACTACGCGAGCACCATCCAGGACGCCAGCTTCCGGGATCTGCTGGGTACTGACGTGTTCGAGGAGGCCGACCAGAAGATCATCAGTGATCTCGTGCGCGCCGTCGCAGACCGGGCGGTCACGGCCCGCGAGGTCACCGAGGTCGTTCGCGAGCGTCAGAGCAGCTTCTGGATAGACGGCTACCGCAAGCTGTACGACGCTATCGGCAGCGCTTCCGATCTACTGACCGCGATCGGCACGCTCAGCCTGTCGATGCAGTCGTTCGATGAGGGCTTGGAACGGTACCGGCGTGACTGGTTCCGTATCGATCAGTTCTACAGGCAGTTCACCTATGCGGCCCGCACTGCCGAGCGCACCGGCCCGCTGGAACGGCTGCGGGAGCAGGTCGAATCGCTCTATGTGAACAAGTTCCTGTACACCCTCGGTGCGGCGTGGCAGCAGCATGTCGATGGCGTTGACCGGTGGCGTTCCGCCGTGCTCCGGTCGCAGACCTCGTTCTTCGCCGACCACGTCAGACCCATCACGCGGGACGGCCGGCGTAAGGCCGTCGTCATCATTTCCGACGCCCTGCGCTACGAGGTCGCCGACGAACTGGGTTCGCGAATCCGCCAGGAGGACCGTTTCGACGCGACTCTTGATGCCGTTCTGGGTGTGTTGCCGAGCTACACCCAGCTCGGGATGGCCGCGCTCTTGCCGCACACCACGATCGGACATTCTACGCAAGGGCGATCTTGTTGATGTGGATGGCCAACCGTCGGCAGGCACTGGCAACCGGAGCAAAATCCTCGCCAGCGTGCGGGGCACTGCGATCCCCGCTGAAAACCTGCTCGGCATGACCCGCGATGAGATTCGCGAGCTCTACCGGCAGCACCAGGTGCTGTACGTCTACCACAACCGCATTGACGCGATCGGCGACAAGCAGGGCACCGAGCGGCAGGTTTTCGAGGCCGCAGAGAAGACGCTGGAGGAGCTTGTCGACCTGGTCAAGCGCCTCGCAAGCGCCGACGCAACCAACATCCTTGTGACCGCCGACCACGGCTTCCTCTTCCAAGATTCCGCACTCGACGACGCCGGCTACCTGTCGGTCGCCCCGCAGGGCGACGATATCGCCGTGCAGGCACGCCGCTACGTGCTGGGCACAGGGCTGAAACCCGATCCGGCGTTCAAGACGTTCACCTCTGCGCAGCTCGGGCTCGACAGCAACTACGAAGTGCAGGTACCGAAGTCGATCCACAGGCTGCGGCTCAAGGGCTCGGGCGCGAGGTTCGTCCACGGCGGCGCGACTCTCCAGGAGATTGTCCTACCCGTGCTGGCGATCAATAAAAAGCGCAAGAGCGATACCCGCTTGGCCAACGTGGAGATTTTGCCTGAATCGGATAAGATCACGACCGGGCAGTTGGTAGTTAAGCTCTTCCAGACTGAGCCGGTGAGCGAGAAGGTCCAGTCACGCACTGTACGGGTGGGCCTTTACGTAGGCGAGACCCTCATCTCGAACCACGCCCCGCTGGTGTTCGACCAAGAGTCGACCGACAAGCGAGACCGCTACCAGAGCGCGGTCATGCTGCTAAGCCGGGATGCGAACGACTACAACAACCGGGCGGTCGAATTCCGCTTGGAGGAACTGATTCCCAACACCAACCAGTGGCGCGTCTACGCCAAGGCGATGTACACGCTGAAGCGCTCATTCGCCTCGGACTTCGACTTCTAAGGAGGGTGCAGCCATGAGCGAAGTGAGTGAGGTCAGCCAGGAGGCATCCGTCGGCCCAGTCGCGCCAGTCGATGCCGCACCGACGCAGAGCGAGCTGGACCGCAAGATCAACCGGCACTTCCCGGGCGCCGTCGTGCGCAAGGACTTGGTCAAGGCCGTCAAGGGCAACGCCATCGTGCCGTCCTACGTTCTGGAGTACTTGCTCGGGCAGTACGCGGCCTCTGACGACGAGGCCACCATCCAGGCGGGCATCGAAACTGTGCGCAAGATCCTGGCTGACCACTACGTGCACCGGAACCAGTCCGAGCTGGTGAAGTCCACGATCCGCGAGCGCGGGCGGCACCGCGTCATCGACAAGGTCACGGCCACACTCAACGAGAAGGACGACGTCTACCAGGCCGAGTTCGCTAACCTCGGCATCAAGGGTGTGCTCGTCGAGCCCGCCACGATTAAGGCGCACCCGAAGCTGCTCGTCGGCGGAGTCTGGTGCATCTGCGACATCGAGTACTTCCACAGCGACGACCCGCGGGTTGTGCCGTGGATACTCGGGTCGATCAAGCCCATCCAGTTGTCGAACTTCGACATCGAGGGCTACCTGACGGCTCGGTGCGAGTTCACCACCGACGAGTGGATCGACCTGCTCGTGCAGTCCATCGGGTTCAATCCCGAGTTGTTCGGGAGAAGGGCTAAGCTCATCCAGCTCGTGCGGCTAATCCCGTTCGTGGAGCGAAACTACAACCTCGTCGAGCTTGGCCCCAAGGGCACCGGCAAGTCCCACATCTTCTCGGAGTTCTCGCCCCACGGCATGCTTATCTCCGGTGGCGAGGTCACCGTGCCGAAGCTGTTCGTCAACAACGCCAACGGGCGCATCGGCCTGGTCGGCTACTGGGATGTCGTCGCGTTCGACGAGTTCGCTGGCAAGAAGAAGCGCACCGACAAGGCGCTGGTCGACATCATGAAGAACTACATGGCGAACAAGTCGTTCTCCCGCGGCGTCGAGACGCTCGGTGCTGAGGCGTCGATGGTGTTCGTCGGCAATACCTCCCACACCGTGCCGTACATGCTCAAGCACTCCGACCTGTTCGACGAGCTGCCCGAGAGCTACCACGACTCCGCCTACCTCGACCGGCTGCACCACTACATCCCTGGGTGGGAGGTCGACACCATCCGCGGGGAGATGTTCTCCGACGGCTACGGATTCGTCGTCGACTACATCGCCGAAGTGCTCAAATCGATGCGCTCCCAGGACTACTCGGACCGCTACCAGCAACACTTCACGCTCTCGTCGGACATCTCGACCCGTGACCGCGACGGGATCCACAAGACGTTCTCCGGGCTGATGAAGATCCTCTACCCGCACGGGGAGGCAGCGCCCGAGGAGATCGAGGAGATCCTGCGGTTCGCGATCGAGGGGCGCAAGCGCGTCAAGGACCAGATCCTGCGGATCGACTCGACGATGGCCGACGTCAAGTTCGGGTACCTGGACAGGAGCGGAACCTGGCACACGGTCTCGACTCTGGAGGAGGACGAGTACCCGGCGTACTACCACCGCGAGCGCCGCGAAGGGTTCGACTCTGCTGATCGGGCGCTCGAACCGACGGCGGACGCGGCGGTGCCCGCCGTCCAGGATGGGACTCCGGATGAGCACACGCAGGTCGTGATGGCTCCGCTGTTCGAGGGGCACCGTGAGTTCCAGGAGAACCAGCGCGGCGTCTCGTTCGACACGCTGCTTGCCCCGTACCTGCGCGGAGCCGGGCAGATCACAATCACCGACCCCTACATCCGTCAGTTCCACCAGGCCCGCAACCTCATGGAACTCATCGAGGGGATCGCCGCCGTCAAGGACGCCGCCGACGAGGTCAACGTCAAGCTCATCACCTCAGAGAGCAACGGGGACGAGGACAAGGTCCGCAAGCAACTTGAGTTCCTGCTCAAGGTTAAGCAGGGCGCGGCAGCCGGCGGCATCAACCTCGACGTCTCGTTCGCCAACACGATCCACGACCGCTCGATCGTCACCGACACCGGCTGGAAGATCCTGCTCGGCCGTGGCCTCGACATTTTCCAGTACGTCACCGGTGACGCGTTCGACCTCGCTACCAGGCTCCAGGAGTACCGCCAGGTCAAGGCGTTCGGTGTGACGTACATCCGAGAGGGCGAGTGATTGCGGTGAAGCTGCTCGGCGAGCCGCGCGGTCAGCAAGGGCGCGCGTATCCAGGAGTCCGACGCCAGTGAACTTGATTGAGTGATTTCGTTGCCGTTTGGCCGGACAGACCCCACTGTCGATAATCGACAAGGGCGACTGTGGAACGTGTGGAGCGACACCCGGGCCGTCTCGGTGGCCATTCGGTGGCCGGACGCCTTTGGACGGTGCAGTACGAGGGGCCATGGTTCAACCGGCTGCATGTGCTCTGATCAGGCAATGCGTCATTTGGCGGCACCACGCGGCATCGCACGGCACGAACGCTCACGGTCTCGTAACGCGTAGGTCTCATTTCGGGCAGTAGCGGTCTGCTTTCGAAAGCCCGGGATCTCTGCGTAACGCTGCTTGCTGAGGTTGACCCATCCTCCGATTGGTCACTCCGAGTGATCAATCGAAGGATGGGTCAAGAAGAGCAGGAGACCATGATCGGCTGCGGGGGCAGGGAGCAGCAGCCGGTGATGTCCTGTGCGCGGGGCCCTCGAGCCAGTTGCTGAACGCAGCATCAGCAGCGGTCCAGGCAGGGATTCGCCAGGGACTTTTCAGGGACTTTCAGCTCTGCCGGGGACTTTCCAGGGACTTCTCGCGGTGCAGACACGGAAGGCTCTGACGGATCTGAAAGAGGTCAAAGACCCAGGTCAGGGACTATCCCCTCAGCACTCGATGACGTTGACCGCGAGCCCGCCTCGCGCCGTCTCCTTGTACTTGACCTTCATGTCGCGGCCGGTCTCCTTCATCGTCTTGATGACCTTGTCGAGGGAGACGTGGTGGCGGCCGTCGCCGCGCAGCGCCATGCGGGCGGCGGTGACGGCCTTGACGGAGGCCATGCCGTTGCGTTCGATGCAGGGGATCTGGACGAGGCCGCCGACGGGGTCGCAGGTCAGGCCGAGGTTGTGCTCCATGCCGATCTCCGCGGCGTTCTCGACCTGTTCGGGGGAGCCGCCGAGGACCTCGGCGAGGGCGCCGGCGGCCATGGAGCAGGCGGAGCCGACCTCGCCCTGGCAGCCGACCTCGGCGCCGGAGATGGAGGCGTTCTCCTTGAAGAGCAGGCCGATCGCCCCGGCCGCCAGCAGGAAACGGACCACGCCGTCCTCGTCGGCGCCGGGCACGAAGTTGACGTAGTAGTGCAGGACGGCGGGGACGATGCCGGCGGCGCCGTTCGTGGGGGCGGTCACCACGCGGCGGCCGGCGGCGTTCTCCTCGTTGACGGCCATGGCGTACAGGGTGATCCAGTCCATGGCGTGCGCCAGCGGTTCGCCCTGGGCGCGCAGCTGGCGGGCGGAGGAGGCGGCGCGGCGGCGCACCTTCAGTCCGCCGGGCAGGATGCCCTCCCGGTTCATGCCGCACTCCACGCAGTCGCGCATGACCCGCCAGATCTCCAGCAGCCCGGCGCGGATCTCCGCCTCCGTGCGCCACGCCTTCTCGTTCTCCAGCATCAGCGCCGCGATCGACAGACCGGTCTCGCCGGTCAGCCGCAGGAGTTCGTCGCCGGTGCGGAACGGGTGGCGCAGCACCGTGTCGTCGGGCTTGATGCGGTCCTCGCCGACCGCGTCCTCGTCGACGACGAAGCCGCCGCCGACCGAGTAGTACGTCCTGGTCAGCAGCTCCAGGCCGGCGGCGTCGCGGGCGGTGAGCGTCATGCCGTTGGCGTGGTACGGCAGCGAGCGGCGGCGGTGCAGCACCAGGTCGCGGTCGGCGTCGAACGCTATGTCGTGCACCCCCAGCAGCGGCAGCAGCCCGCTGCTGCGGATACGTTTCGCCTCCTCGTCGGCGCGTTCGACGTCGACGGTGCGCGGGGAGTGGCCGGCCAGGCCCAGCATCACCGCCTTCGGGGTGCCGTGGCCGTGGCCGGTGGCGCCGAGGGAGCCGAAGAGTTCGGCCCGCACCTGGGCGACCCCCGGCAGCAGGTCCTCGTTCTTCAGCCGGCCGGCGAACATCCGGGCGGCCCGCATCGGGCCGACGGTGTGGGAACTCGACGGGCCGATGCCGATCGAGAACAGGTCGAAGACGGAGATGGCCATGGTCACAACTTCCTTGTTGCGGCTTGCCGTTGACGGCCCGGGACCGCCGCCGTGGACGGCGGCGGTCCCGGGCCGGTGGCCTCAGAGGCCCGGGTAGAGCGGGAACGCCTCCGCCAGCGCCTCGACCCGGGCGCGCAGCGCGGCCGCGTCGTAGTGCGGCAGCAGCGCCAGGGCGATGACGTCGGCGACCTCGCGGAACTGCTCGGCGCCGAAGCCGCGGGTGGCCAGCGCCGGGGTGCCGATCCGCAGACCGGAGGTGACCATCGGCGGGCGCGGGTCGTTCGGCACCGCGTTGCGGTTGACGGTGATGCCGATCTCGTGGAGGCGGTCCTCGGCCTGCTGGCCGTCCAGTGCGCTGTCGCGCAGGTCGACCAGGACCAGGTGCACGTCCGTGCCGCCGGACAGCACCGAGACGCCGGCCGCCTTCGCGTCGTCCGCCAGCAGGCGCTCGGCGAGCAGCTTCGCGCCCTCCAGGGTGCGCGCCTGGCGGTCGGTGAACTCCTCGGAGGCCGCGACCTTGAACGCCACCGCCTTGGCGGCGATCACGTGTTCCAGCGGGCCGCCCTGCTGACCGGGGAAGACCGCCGAGTTGATCTTCTTGGCCAGCTCGGCGGTGGACAGGATCACGCCGCCGCGCGGACCGCCGAGGGTCTTGTGCGTGGTGGTGGTCACCACGTGGGCGTGCGGCACCGGGGAGGGGTGCAGCCCCGCGGCCACCAGACCGGCGAAGTGCGCCATGTCGACCATCAGGTACGCCCCGACCTCGTCGGCGACCCGGCGGAACGCGGCGAAGTCCAGTTGCCGGGGATAGGCCGACCAGCCGGCGATGATCAGCTGCGGGCGGTGTTCCTTGGCCAGCGCCTCGACCTCGGCCATGTCCACCACGCCGGTGTCGTCGACGTGGTAGGGCACCACGTTGTAGAGCTTGCCGGAGAAGTTGATCTTCATGCCGTGGGTCAGGTGGCCACCGTGCGCCAGGCTCAGGCCCAGGATGGTGTCGCCCGGCTTGAGCAGCGCGAACATCGCCGCCGCGTTGGCCTGCGCGCCCGAGTGCGGCTGCACGTTGGCGGCCTCGGCGCCGAACAGCTCCTTGACGCGCTCGATCGCGATCCGCTCGGTCACGTCCACGTGCTCGCAGCCGCCGTAGTAGCGGCGGCCGGGGTAGCCCTCGGCGTACTTGTTGGTCAGGACCGACCCCTGGGCCTCCATCACCGCCACCGGAGCGAAGTTCTCCGAGGCGATCATCTCCAGCGTGGACTGCTGGCGGTGCAGCTCGGCGTCGAGCGAGGCGGCGATCTCCGGGTCCAGCTCGTGCAGCGACTGGTTCAGCAGGGAGGACATGGTGCTCCTGGGGGGCGTCGTCATTCGTTCGTGAACGCGTCGTACTCGGTGGCGGTCAGCAGGCCGTCCTGCTCACCGGTGACCCGGACCTGGAACAGCCAGCCGCCCGCGAACGGAGCGGTGTTGACCAGCGACGGGTCGTCGACCACGTCCTGGTTGGCGGCGACGACCTCGCCGGAGACCGGGGAGTACAGGTCGGAGACCGACTTCGTCGACTCCAGCTCGCCGCAGGACTCGCCGGCCTCGACGTCCTGCCCCACCTCGGGCAGCTGGACGAAGACCACGTCCCCCAGGGCGTGGGCGGCGTGCTGGGTGATGCCGACCGTGGCCACGCCGTCCTCGACGGCGGAGAGCCACTCGTGCTCCTTGCTGTAGCGCAGCTGCTCGGGGTTGCTCATGACAGGAAGTCTCCTGGATCGGGTGAACGTGTGCGAAACGTGATCGGGAACGGCCGGGGTGCGCTCAGCGCTCGCGGCGGTAGAACGGCAGCACCACGACCTCGTACGGCTCGTGGCTGCCGCGGATGTCCACGGCCACCCCCCCGGTGCCGGGCTCGGCGTGCGCCGCGTCCAGATAGGCCATGGCCAGCGGCTTGCCCAGGGTGGGGGAGGGGGCGCCGGAGGTGACCTCGCCGATCACCGTGCCGGAACCGTCCAGCACCGCGAAACCGGCCCGCGGCACCCGGCGGCCCGCGGCGACCAGCCCGACGAGCCGGCGCGGCGGAGCGGCCTCGGCCCGGGCGGCGGCGGCCTCCAGCGCGGCCCGGCCGGTGAACTCGCCGGGCTTGTCGAACTTCACCACCCGGCCCAGCCCCGCGTCGAACGGGGTCAGCGCGGTGGTCAGCTCGTGGCCGTACAGCGGCATGCCGGCCTCCAGGCGCAGCGTGTCGCGGCACGACAGTCCGCACGGCACCAGCCCGTGGACGGCGCCCGCCCCGGTGAGCGCCGTCCACACCGCCTCCGCGTGCCCGGGGCGGACGAACAGCTCGAAGCCGTCCTCACCCGTGTACCCGGTACGGGCGATCAGGGCCGGCACCCCGGCGACCGTGCCGGGCAGCCCCGCGTAGTACTTCAGCCCGTCGAGGTCGGCGTCGGTGACGGCGGCCAGGATCGCCGGGGAGGCCGGGCCCTGCACCGCGAGCAGCGCCCACGCCTCCCGGTCGTCGCGCACCTCGGCCCGGAAGCCGCCGGCCCGCTCCGTCAGCGCGTCCAGCACCAACTGGGCGTTGGAGGCGTTGGCGACCACCATGAACTCCTCGCCGGCCAGCCGGTAGACGATCAGGTCGTCGAGGATGCCGCCGTCCGGGCGGCAGATCATGGTGTAGCGGGCCCGGCCCGGCTTCAGGGCGGACAGGTGGCCCACCAGGGCGAAGTCCAGCAGCTCGGCGGCCTGCGGGCCGGTGACGCCGATCTCGCCCATGTGGGAGAGGTCGAACAGCCCGGCGCGGGTGCGTACCGCGATGTGCTCGTCGCGTTCACTGCCGTACCGCAGCGGCATGTCCCAGCCCGCGAAGTCGGTCATGGTCGCGCCGAGCGCGCGGTGCACGGCGTCGAGCGCGGTGCGGCGGGGTGCGGTGCTCATGCAGGGTGCTCCCAGGGTGCGGGCGGGCCGGATGGAGACAGCCCGGGACGACGGTCCTCCCCATCTGTCATCGGAACCTGAGAGGTTCACCACGATCCCGCCGGGGGAGTGGCTTGCACCTTGGGTGGGGCAGCGCGCTGCCCGCTTTTCAGATCTGCCTAGCTCGCGCGGTATCGGGGCCTGAGAGATTCAAGGAAGGGCTTGCTCCTTCGGCGTTCCGGGGCTTGCGCCCACCGGAACTCTCCCGCGCGAGTTCAAGCGGCCGGTATGCAGTTTGGCGCCGTCATCATTGCACGCGCGGACCGGCGGCGGCCACAGCGGCCGGAGCCCTGCCGCGGCGGTTCCGCTCGCGCCCCCGGCCCGCCCGCACGGCCCCCGCGGCCGGGCCGTCCGGGGCCGCCGGGGCAGTAGGGTTTCGCCCGACGACAGGCAGCGGCGGGCAGGTGGATGCAGATGAGCGTTCCGGCGGGACACGGGCCGGGCGGGGAGACGTTCGGACCCTTCGACGAGGCGGGCGGGCCGGGGCGGCCTGATCCCGGTTACACCCTGCTGCCGCAGGAACCCGGCGCCTGGGCCGAGGCGAGCCTGACCGCCACCGGCTTCCCGGCGGGCCCGCCCGGCGGCGGCTGGCCCGCCAACGAACTGGAGCAGGCGCTCGGCGAACCCGGCGCCGCCCGGATCCTGGAGGTGCTGGCCCGCTCCACGCTGTGGGTGCCGGTGCCCGGCGGCGAGGTGGACGCCGGCCTGCCGGGCATCGACATCGACGGCACCGCCCACGTACCGGTCTTCAGCTCCGAGGCGCAGCTGCGGGAGGCCGCTCCCGGGCTGATGTTCGGGGTGCTGCCCGCCGTGGAGTTCGTCCGCGGCCTGCCGCCCCAGGTGGGCCTGGCGGTCAACCCCGGTGGCACGGCCGGCGTCGCGCTGCCCCCCGCCGCGGTGGCCGAACTCATCCGCTCCGGGGCCGGCGGCGCCGCCCGGGTGCGGCTGTGGGAGCCGGAGCCCGACGAGGAACCGGTGGACTTCCTGGCCACCGCGGCCGGCGAGTTCGCCGTCACCCCCGTCGTGCTCTCCGCCCGCCGCGCGCTCGGCTCGGTCGAGGGCGAGACACCGGTGCTCTACGTCGGCGTGGAGCTCGACGCCTGGCAGGAGGAGGACCGCGCCCAGGCCATGAACGCCCTCGGCCGCGCGCTCGGCGCCGTCGCACTGCCCTGGGCGGTCAACCTGCTGCTGCTCGACGTCGCCCAGGACCCGCTGGCCGACTGGATGCGCGGCGCCGTCGAGCCGTTCTACGCCCGCGACTGACCGCCGCGGACCGGCCGGGCGGATCCGGGGGCAACCGCGACCCGCCCCCGGAGCGTCCTGCGAGGTACCGCGCGTGCCGCGTTCCATAACGGGTGCACCACGGCACTGTCAGTGGCAGTGCTTAACCTGGTTTGATGGCGGGCGGAATCGGGCCGATCACCCGGTTGTGTGCCGCCGTCGAGGAACGGGACGGACGGGGGAGACGGTGGAGCAGAAGGGACGGGTCCGACGGTGAACGCGGGCGTTGAGGACGCGCTGCGCCAGGTGGCGCCCGAGCGGTACGACACCTACGAGTCGCTGCTCCAGACACTGGCCGACGGCCAGGTGTGGATGCTGTTGTGGCACGGTCAGCCCGGATCGCCGGACGCGCAGTACGGCAACATGGAACTCGAAGGCCACGGCTACGCGCCCTGCGTCACCTCGACGCAGGAGCTCCGGGTCAGCGGCTGGAACCGCTCGCACGAGGTCGTCACCGGCCGCGACATCGCCGCCGAACTCTTCCACGAGCGCTACGGCCTGTGGCTCAATCCGCACGCCCCCGGCGGCGGGGTCGGCGTGCCCTGGCTGGACCTGCGGCGGATCGCCACCGGCCTGGACCGGCTGCCGGCCGGCCCGCTGAACCTGACCGAGCCGGACGGCGCCGCCCAGGCGTTCTACGTCCCGCTGTGCCAGTACGCCCAGTCCACCCCGGTGGTCCGCTCGCTGCGCGGCGCGTGGGTGCGCCCCGCGCTCGGCGACCCCTACCTGGCGATCGGCCTGGACCTCTACGACAACGGGCCGCAGGCCGTCGAGGCGGTGCGGCAGATGATGCAGCAGGCGGTCTCCGGCGCCCCGGCCGGCCTGGCGGTCTCCACCGTGGCGATGTCCGACGAGTACGACCAGGTGGCGCTGTGGATGCGCTACACCGCCCGGCCCTTCTACGACCGCGACCTGTACGGCGCCACCCAGCCGATGACCGCGCCCATGCCCCAGCAGCAGCCCGGCTGGGGCCGGCCCGCCCCCTACGGGGCCCCGCAGCCGCCGCCGCCCGGGTGGGGCCGGCCCTACTGAGCCGCGGGGCCCGGCGCCCTCAGCCCTCCAGCGCGGCGTCCAGCAGGCCCAGCGGCGGGCTGCCCAGCGCCAGCAGCGCGCGATGGAAACGCTCCAGCGTGAAGCCGGCCCCCCACTGCTGCCGGGCCCGGTCCCGCAGCGCCATCAGCGCCAGCTTGCCCCAGGTGTAGCGCCCGTACGTCACGTCGAAGGTGCCCCGCCGGGCCTCCGACAGCGCGCCCGCCCGCGCCAGATGGGCGTCCCGCTGGAACAGCTGCGCCGCCCCCTCCACGTCCAGCGCGCCGGTGTGCAGACCGATCGCGCAGGTCAGCCGGGTGGAGCGGACCAGGGCCTCCAGGGCAACGCCGATCGCGTACCGCGGGTCGCCGGACCGGAAGCCCTCCTCCAGGAAGACCTCCTCCGCGTAGTGCGCCCAGCCCTCGCAGAACGCCAGTGAGTACAGGGTGCGGCGCACCGGCGTCGGCGCGTGCCGCAGCGCCCGGCCGTGCGCGAAGTGCCCCGGCGCCACCTCGTGCGCGGTGATGGCCGGCAGGCTCGTGCGGTTGAAGATCGACAGCCACTCCTCCTGGTCACCGGCCGGCCAGGACGGGTCCGGCGGGCTCACGTGGTACCAGGAGGCGGTGTCGCTCTCGTGCGGGGCCGCCCAGGTCAGCATCGCCGTGGCCCAGCGGCGGGAGGCCGGCGCCGGCCCGACCCGGCACTCCCCGTCGGTGAACGGGGCCAGCCGGTGCTCCCGGGTGAACGCGATCACCTCGTCGGTCAGCGCCGCCGACTCGGCGATGACCTGCCCGGCGTCCGGGTGGTCGGCCAGCAGTTCGGCGACCACCTCCGCCACCTGCCGCCCCGGCGCCAGCTCGCGGCAGCTGTCCGCCAGCAGCTCCGTCATGCGCTTCGTCTCCCGGGCCGCCTCGTCGGCCAGCCGGCCCAGGTCCACGGTCAGTCCCTCGCCGGCGCCCATCAGCCGGGCCAGCGCCGGACCACCGAGCCGCGCGTCGGGGGAACCGGCCCGGGTGGCGCGGCCCAGGTGGTCCATCAGCCGCCCGTGCGCCCGCAGCGCCTCGGCCACGTACGGGCCCTCCGCCGGGTCCAGCCCCTCCGCGAGGCCCCGCGCGGCCGCCAGCAGACTGGTCGCCACCGGCGCGGACAGCCGGTCCAGCGAGGCGATCGCCGCGTCCACCGCCTGCGGCCACTGCTTCAGGTGCCGGCGGCGGGCCTGCGCCCGCACCCCGCGCGGCGCGTACTCCCGGTCGTAGCAGGCGAGTTCGAGGTTGGCGATGTGCGGGTGCGGGTCGCCGCGGTGCAGTTCCAGTTCGCCGTACCGCACGCGGGCGGTCTCTTCGAAGACCGCCAGGTGGGCCTCGTCGTGCGCGTCGGCCAGCGGTGCCTCATCGAGCCGCGCGCGGGCCAGCGCGTCCAGCCCGCGGCGCACCCCGCCCGGCGACAGGTCCTGCACCACACCGTCGTACCTGTGCAGCCCGGCCATCTCCCGCACGGCGGGGACGTCCAGGTCGCACACCGCGCGGATCCGCCGGCCCATCCCGGAAGCGTTGTCCATGCGCTGACCGTACCGGCAGCGCGCGCCCTCCTCCGGGGCGGCTTTCCGCCGTTTCCGCCGGTCCCCCGGCCCGGGCCGGGGCGCCGTCACCGGATGATGACGTGCGGCATAGAATTCACGGACCATGGCCTACCTCGATCACGCCGCCACCACGCCGATGCTCCCGGAGGCGGTCCGGGCGATGACGGAGCAGATGGGCGCCACCGGCAACGCCTCCTCACTGCACGGGTCCGGGCGGCGCGCGCGGCGGGTCGTCGAGGAGGCGCGGGAGGCGCTCGCCGCGGCGCTCGGCGCCCGGCCCAGCGAGGTCGTGCTGACCGCAGGCGGCACCGAGGCGGACAACCTGGCCGTCAAGGGCCTGTACTGGGCCCGCCGGGCCGCCGACCCCGCCCGGGTACGGGTGCTGGCCTGCCCGGTCGAGCACCACGCCGTCCTCGACGCGGTCCACTGGCTCGGCGACCACGAGGGCGCCCGCGTCGAGTGGCTGCCCGTCGACCCGCTCGGCCGGGTGCACCCCCAGGCGCTGCGCGAGGCCGTCGCGGCCGACCCCTCCGACGTGGCGCTGGTCACCGTGATGTGGGGCAACAACGAGGTCGGCACGATCAACCCGATCCGTGAACTGGCCGCCGTCGCCCACGAGTTCGGCGTCCCGCTGCACACCGACGCGGTCCAGGCGTTCGGCCAGGTGCCGCTGGACTTCGCCGACTGCGGCGCCGACGCCCTCACCGTCTCGGGCCACAAGGCCGGCGGACCGTACGCCACCGGCGCGCTGCTGCTGCGCCGCGAGTGGACCCCGGTGCCGGTGCTGCACGGCGGCGGCCAGGAACGCGACGTGCGCTCCGGCACCCTCGACGTGCCCGGCGTCGCCGCGTTCGCCACCGCCGGGGTGCGGGCCGCCGAACGGCAGCCGGCGTTCGCCCGGGACGTCGGCGCGCTGCGCGACCGCCTGGTGGCCGCCGTGCGGGAGGCCGTGCCCGGCGCGCTGTTCAACGGCGACCCCGCACCGGCCGGCCGGCTGCCGGGCAACGCGCACTTCTCCTTCCCCGGCTGCGAGGGCGACTCGCTGCTGCTGCTGCTCGACGCCCAGGGCATCGAATGCTCCACCGGCAGCGCCTGCACCGCCGGCATCGCACAGCCCAGCCACGTACTGCTCGCCATGGGCGCCTCCCCCGAACTCGCCCGCGGCACCCTGCGGTTCACCCTCGGCCACACCTCCACCGCGGCCGACGTCGACGCCCTGGCCGCGGCCATCGGGCCGGTCGTCGACCGGGCCCGCCGGGCCGGACTGTCCTGACCGGGCCCGGCCCGCGCCGGGGTGGTCCGACGGGCGCGCGGGGCGCCGCCGCGACCGCGTACCCTGGAGGCGCTATGACGTATCCCGGTGCTCCCACAACTGCCCGCCACGGCTCCCGGCTGCGGGTGCTGGCCGCCATGTCCGGCGGCGTCGACTCCGCGGTCGCCGCCGCCCGTGCCGCCGAAGCCGGCCACGAGGTCACCGGCGTACACCTGGCGCTGTCCGCCAACCCGCAGTCCTTCCGCACCGGGGCACGCGGCTGCTGCACCGTCGAGGACTCCCGTGACGCCCGCCGCGCCGCCGACGTGATCGGCATCCCGTTCTACGTGTGGGACCTCGCCGAACGCTTCCGCGAGGACGTCGTCGAGGACTTCGTCGCCGAGTACGCGGCCGGCCGCACCCCCAACCCGTGCCTGCGGTGCAACGAGAAGATCAAGTTCGCCGCCCTGCTCGACAAGGCGCTCGCGCTCGGCTTCGACGCGGTGTGCACCGGCCACTACGCCACGGTCGTCGTCCGCGACGACGGCACCCGCGAACTGCACCGGGCCAGCGACGAGGCCAAGGACCAGTCCTACGTGCTCGGCGTGCTGGACGAACGGCAGCTCGCGCACGCGATGTTCCCGCTCGGCGACACCCTCACCAGCAAGGACGAGATCCGCGCCGAGGCCGAGCAGCGGGGGCTGGCCGTCGCCCGCAAGCCCGACAGCCACGACATCTGCTTCATCGCCGACGGCGACACCCAGGGCTTCCTCGCCCGCCGGCTGGGCACCGCCGAGGGCGACATCGTCGACGAGTCCGGCACGCGGCTGGGCACCCACGAGGGCGCCCACGGCTTCACCATCGGCCAGCGCAAGGGCATGCGCATCGGCACCCCCGCCCCCGACGGCCGCCCGCGCTACGTCCTGGACATCTCACCGGTCACCAACACCGTCACCGTCGGCCCCGCCGAATCGCTCGACGTCACCGCGCTGACCGCGATCCGCCCCCGCTGGTGCGGCGCCCCGCCCACCGCCCCGGCCCGCTACAGCGCCCAGCTGCGCGCCCACGGCGCCGACGTCCCCGTCACCGCCGCCCCCACCCCCGACGGCCTCACCGTCACCTTCGACACCCCGGTCCGCGGCATCGCCCCCGGCCAGGCCGTCGTCCTCTACGACGGCACCCGCGTCGTCGGCTCCGCCACCATCGCCACGACCTCCCGCCCCCGCCCGGCCCCGGCGACCTGAGGGACGAACGGGGCCCCGCGGCCGGGGGCCCTCAGCGGTGCGCGCCCAGGTGGTGAGGCGGTCCCACCCGGTCCGGTGTCCGGCCCGCCGCGTTACCGTTGCCCGCATGAACATCTGCGTCTTCCTGTCCGCCGCCGAGCTGGGTGAGCGGTACACCGGTCCCGCACGGGAGTTCGGCAGGCGGTTGGGGGAGGCGGGGCACACGTTGGTGTGGGGCGGGTCTGACGTGGGGCTGATGAAGGTCGTCGCGGACGGGGTGGCGGAGGCCGGCGGACGGCTGGCGGGGGTGACGGCGGAGTTCCTGCGGGGCAGCGCGCGGGCCGGGGCCGACGAGATGGTGGTCACCCCCGATCTGGCCACCCGCAAGGCCCAGTTGCTGGCGCGCAGCGACGCGGTCGTGGTGCTGGTCGGCGGTACCGGGACGCTGGACGAGGCCACCGACGCGCTGGAACTGCGCAAGCACGGGCTGTACGGCGGGCCGGTGGTCTTCCTCAACACCGACGGCTTCTACGACGGCCTGCGCCAGCAGTTCGCCCGGATGGAGGCCGAGGGATTCCTGCCCGTCCCGCTGGCGGAGCTGGCGTACTTCACCGACGACCCGGCCGGCGTGCTGGCGCACCTGGAGGAGTTCGCCGCCGACGGTGATGCGAGCATGACCGCATGAGCACGTACCTGATCACCGGCGCCGGATCCGGCATCGGCGCCGCCGTCACCCGCCGCCTGCACGAACGCGGCGACGAGGTCTGGCTGCTGGCCCGCGACGCCGGCCGTGCCCGGCAGCTCGCGGACGCCCACCCCGGCGCCGCCACCCTCGTCGGCGACCTCGCCGAACCCGCCCGGCTGTCCTGGGCGTTCGGCCACCAGGCGGTGCCCGGACGGCTCGACGGTCTGCTGCACGTGGCCGGCGTCGTCGACCTCGGCGGCGTCGGAGAGCTGACGCCGAAGGTCTGGCAGCACACACTGAACGCCAACCTCGTCGCCCCCGCCGAACTCACCCGGCTGCTGCTGCCCCACCTGCGCCTGGCCCGGGGGCACGTGGTGTTCGTCAACTCCGGCGCCGGGCTCGCGGCGAACGCCGACTGGTCCGCGTACGCCGCCAGCAAGCACGGTCTGAAGGCGCTGGCCGACGCGCTGCGCAAGGAGGAGCACGGCAACGGCGTGCGCGTCACCACGGTCTACCCGGGCCGCACCGCCACCCCCATGCAGGAGAAGGTCCACCAGCAGGAGGGCAAGGAGTACGACCCCGCGCGCTGGATCGACCCGGAGTCGGTGGCCACCAGCGTGCTGACCGCGATCGACCTGCCGCGCGACGCCGAGATCACCGACCTGCGCGTCAGCCCCGGCCGCTGACCCCCGCCCTCCCGCCGCCGCCCGGATGCGGCCCGCCGCCGCGCCCCGCACCTTGGGGGAACGGGCGAACGACGGGAGGGCGGATGTCCCGCACCACCACAGCGGAGAGCACCACCACCGGGGGCCGCGGCGCCCGCCCCGCCGCGGCCGGTCCGTCAACGCCGTACTGACCGGCGGCTTAAGCTTCCCCGGTGAGCACCGATCATCGCGCCGACGACCTGTCCGCCGCCCCCGAGCCCCCGCCCTGGTGTCCGCCGCCCGGCACCGCGACCGGCGTTGGTTCGATGCCCGGCGAGGACGCCCGGGAGGCGGCCCGTACCGTCACCGGTTCGCTGGAGGCGTTCACCTTCCTGCCCGAACTGCCCGCCCGGGGCCCCGGCGCCGACATGACCGGCCGCACCCTGGGGATGCTCGTCGACCTCTACGCCCGGGTCGAGCCCAGCGGCTGGCGGTTCGGCGACCGCCCCGGCCGCGACACCCGCCGCGCGCACGCCTGGCTGCGCGAGGACCTCGACGCGCTGGAGGAGTACACCCAGGGGTACACCGGCACCGTCAAGCTCCAGGCGGTCGGCCCGTGGACGCTGGCGGCCACCACCGAACTGCGCGGTGGGGAAGCCGCGTTGAGCGATCCGGGGGCCCGCAGGGACCTCGCCGGGTCGCTCGCGGAGGGACTGCGCGCCCACATCGCGGACGTCGCCCGCCGGATTCCCGGCGCCCGCCCCGTCCTCCAGCTCGACGAGCCGGCGCTGACCTCGGTGCTGCTGGGCCGGGTGCCGTCCGCCAGCGGCTACCGCACCCATCCGGCCGTCGACCGCGCCGGCGCCGAGTCCGTGCTGCGCGAGCTGATCGACGCCGCCGGCGTGCCGGTCCTGGTGCACACCTGCGCGCCGGGCGTCCCGTTCGGCCTGCTGCGCCGCGCCGGGGTCGCCGGGGTCTCCTTCGACGTCGGCCTGCTCACCGAGCGTGACTGGGACGCGGTCGGCGAGGCGGTCGAGGGCGGCACGCTGCTGCTGGCCGGTGTGCTGCCCGGCACGGAGAACGCCGCCGGACCGGGCGGCCCGCGATTGTCCGACCCTGCCGGTAGCGTCAGTGGTGTCAGGTCGCTGTGGCGGGGGCTCGGGCTCGCGCCGCAGACGCTGGGGGAGTCCGTGGTGGTCACCCCCGCGTGCGGTCTCGCGGGCGCCTCCCCGGCGTACGCCCGCGCGGCGCTCGCCCACTGCGTCAGGGCGGCCCGGACACTGGTCGACGACCCTGAGTGACCGCGGGGGCCGCCGGGACCGGCCGGGAGGAGCTGGACGCATGGTGACGGAAGACGGAGGGCCCACGGGCATGGACAGCACGATCCCCGCGCAGGCGCGCGAGCAGCACGCCCTGCTGGCCGAGCAGGTCGAGGAGCACCGCTTCCGCTACTACGTCAACGACGCGCCCGTCGTCAGCGACGCCGGCTTCGACCGGCTGCTGCGTGAGCTGGAGGCCGTCGAGGAGCGGTACCCCGAGCTGCGCACCCCCGACTCGCCCACCCAGAAGGTCGCCGGCGACTACCGGACCGACTTCGCCACCGTCGAGCACCGCGAACGCATGCTGTCGCTGGACAACGCGTTCGACGACGAGGAGCTGGGCGTCTGGGCCGACCGGGTCGCCGCCGACCTGGCGGGCATCCCGTACCACTACCTGTGCGAGCTGAAGGTCGACGGCCTGGCCGTCAACCTCACGTACGAGCGCGGTCGCCTCACCCTGGCCGCCACCCGCGGCACCGGCCGCACCGGCGAGGACATCACGCCCAACGTCCGCACCATCACCGGCATCCCCGACCGCCTCACCGGCGACGACGTGCCCGACCTGGTCGAGGTGCGCGGCGAGGTGTACTTCCCCGTCGAGGAGTTCGCCGCGCTCAACGAACGCCTGGTGGCCGCCGGGGACAAGCCGTTCTCCAACCCCCGCAACGCGGCGGCCGGTTCACTGCGCCAGAAGGACCCGCGGGTGACCGCCGGCCGGCCGCTGCGGATGGTCGTGCACGGCACCGGCGCCCGCGAGGGGTTCGCCCTCGACCGCCAGTCCCACGGCTACGAGCTGCTCAGCGCCTGGGGCCTGCCCACCTCCCCGCACTTCAGGGTCGTCGACTCCGCCGACGGGGTGCGGGAGTTCATCGCCCACTACGGCGAGCACCGGCACGCGGTCGCCCACGAGATCGACGGCGTCGTGGTCAAGGTCGACGAGATCCCCCTCCAGGGCCGCATGGGCTCCACCTCCCGCGCCCCGCGCTGGGCCATCGCCTGGAAGTACGCCCCGCAGGAGGTCAACACCAGGCTCGTCGACATCAAGGTCGGCGTCGGCCGCACCGGCCGCGTCACCCCCTACGCCCAGGTCGAACCGGTCACGGTGGCCGGCTCCGAGGTCGAGTTCGCCACCCTGCACAACCAGGACGTGGTCAAGGCCAAGGGCGTGCTGATCGGCGACACCGTGGTGCTGCGCAAGGCCGGCGACGTGATCCCGGAGATCATGGGCCCGGTCGTCGACCTGCGCGACGGCACCGAGCGGGCCTTCGTGATGCCAGCCGAGTGCCCGGCCTGCGGCACCGCCCTCCAGCCGATGAAGGAGGGCGACATCGACCTGCGGTGCCCCAACGCCCGCTACTGCCCGGCGCAGTTGCGCGAGCGGATCTTCTACCTCGCCGGCCGCCGCTGCTTCGACATCGACCACTTCGGCTACGTCGCCGCGACCGCCCTGACCCAGCCACTGGAGCCGCAGGAGCCGCCGCTGCGCGACGAGGGCGACCTGTTCTCCCTCACCATCGAGCAGCTGCTGCCGATCCGCTCGTACGTCCTCGACTCCGACTCCGGCCTGCCCAAGCGGGACAAGGAGACCGGCGAGGAGAAGGTCGTCTCCTTCTTCGCCAACCAGAAGGGCGAGCCGAAGAAGAACGCGGTCGCCATGCTGGAGATGATCGAGGCCGCCAAGGACAGACCGCTGGCCGGCGTCATCACGGCGCTGTCCATCCGGCACGTCGGCCCGGTCGCCGCCGAGGCGCTGGCCCGCGAGTTCCGCGACCTGAACCGGATCGCCGCCGCCGAGCAGGAGGAGCTGGCCGCCGTCGAGGGCGTCGGCCCCACGATCGCCGCCTCCGTCACGCAGTGGTTCGCCGAGGACTGGCACCGGGAGATCATCGAGAAGTGGCGCACCGCCGGCGTCCGCTTCACCGAGGAGGGCTCCGACACCGGCCCGCGCCCCCTGGAGGGGCTGACCGTCGTGGTGACCGGCACCCTGGAGTCCCACACCCGGGACGGCGCGAAGGACGCACTGGTCACCCGCGGGGCGAAGGTCACCGGATCGGTGTCGAAGAAGACCTCCTTCGTGGTCGTCGGCGACAACCCCGGCTCCAAGTACGAGAAGGCGGTCCAGGCCAGGGTCCCGATCCTCGACGAGGCCGGCTTCGAGGTGCTGCTGCGGGACGGGGCGGAGGCCGCCCGAGCGGCCGCGTTGCCGGCCGACCAGGGCTGACCTGCCCGGACGCCCCGGCCATAGCAGACGGCGTGCCGGGCCGGGGCACCATTCGGGCAACAGTGCCGGATCGGCCCGCGCGGCCCGGAACGCGGCCTAGGGTGGAAACGCGTTCCTCCCGGGCGGCGACGTCGGCGCCGGGTGCGGCGCGCGCGTCGGCGCACACCCGGGGGTGAGAGGGACGGCATGAATCGGACGCTCCAGGCGGAGCCGGAACAACGCCAGGGGCCTCCGTTGCCGCCCGTGGCCGTGCACGCCGGCGCCGCCGGCGCCGCCGCCCTCGTGGTGGCGGGCACCGCGGTCACCCTCGCCGCCCACCGGGCGTTCTTCCCCGGCGGCACCGCCGGCTGGGCGCTCGCCGTGCTCACCGGTGTCGTCGTCGGTCACCTGGTCTCCCTCGGCCGGGAGCGCTGGTGGGGCGGGAGCGGATCCGGCGCGGCCCTCACCCTCGCCGTGCTGCTGCTCTACGGCTGGATGCCGTCCACCGTGGTGGCGCTGGCCGTCGTCGCCCTGGTTGGCGCGGCCCGCCGGCACCGGGGGCGGCAGGCGCTGCTGAACGCGGCCGCCGACATCCTGGGCGTGGGGGCGGCCGCCGCCGTGCTGTGGCTGAGCGGCCGGCACCCCTCCCCCGCGCACCCGTGGCGCCCCGGCGGCTGGCAGTGGGCCGACGCCCCGGTGCTGGTCGCCGTCTGCCTGACCTACCTGGCCGTCACCCGCGCCCTGCTCTGGTACGCCCTCGCCCCGCGCCGCACCGGTGCCCGCACCGCGGTGCGGGCCGCGCTGCTGCGGCAGGTGATGGTGGGCGCGGCGCTGCTCGGCATCGCCCCGCTGATCGCGGTGATCGCCTCGGGGCGTCCGGTGCTGCTGCCGCTGTTCGCGGTGCCGATGATCGCCATGGACCACTCGCTGTGGCTGGCGCGGGCCCGCGCGGAGGAGCAGTTGAGGGATCCGCTGACCGGGCTGCCCAACCGGCAGTGGCTGCTGGAGCGGGCCCGCACGGCCCTCGGTGAGGCGGCCCGCGACGGGCAGCGGGCCGCCCTGCTGCTGATCGACCTCGACGGGTTCCGGCACGTCAACGACACCCTCGGGCACCTGGCCGGCGACCAGTTGCTGCTCCAGATCGCCGAACGCCTGCGGGCCTGCCTGCCGCCGGGCGCGCAGGCGGCCCGGCTCGGCGGTGACGAGTTCGCCGTGCTGCTGCCGGCCTGCGAGTCCAGCACCCGCGCCCAGCGGGCCGCCCGTGCCCTGGTCGCGGGGCTCGGCACCCCGCTGGACATCGAGGGTCTGACCATCGTTCTGGAGGCCAGCGCCGGCGTCGCTGTCTTCCCCGAGCACGCCGCCCACGCGGAGGGCCTGCTCCAGCGCGCGGACGTGGCGATGTACGAGGCCAAGCGGGACCGCTCCGGCGTGGAGGTCTACGAGCCCGCCCGGGACGGCAACACCCCCGACCGTCTCGGCCTGCTGGGCGACCTGCGGCACGCGCTGCAGGCCGGCGACGTCGAGCTGCACTACCAGCCGAAGGTCCGGTTCGACGGTTCGGTCGCCGGCCTGGAGGCGCTGCTGCGCTGGGAGCACCCGGAACGCGGGCGGGTCAGCCCGGAGGACTTCATCGGCATCGCCGAGACCTCGGGCCTGATGCCGGAACTCACCGACTACGTCCTGGAGACCGCGCTCGGCCAGGTGGCGGCCTGGCGCGGCATGGGCATCGACGTGCCCGTGGCCGTCAACGTCTCGCCCCGCGACGTCCACACCCCCGGGTTCGCCGGTTCGGTGGCCGCCCGGCTGGCCCGGCACCGGGTGCCGCCGGGGTCGCTGCAACTGGAGATCACCGAGCACGCCATGCTGGAGGAACCGCAGCGCGCCGCGGACACCCTGGCGGGGCTGACCGGGCACGGGGTGCGGATGTCCCTCGACGACTTCGGCACCGGCTACTCCTCGCTGGTGCACCTGCGGCGGCTGCCGGTCAGCGAGCTGAAGATCGACCGCTCGTTCGTGGCGCGGCTGGTCCGCGACACCGAGGACGCGGCGATCGTCCGCTGCACGATAGACCTGGCCCACTCGCTGGGCCTGCTCGTGGTCGCCGAGGGCGTCGAGGACGACGCGACGTGGGAGCGCCTGCGCGACCTGGGATGCGACGCGATCCAGGGGTGGCTGGTGGCCGCGGCCATGCCCCCGGCGGAGGCGACGGCCTGGCTGCGGGCCCGCGCGGCGGACGGCTGGCAGCGCCCCGGGAGGGGCTCCGCCGCGGCCGCCGGGGACCGGGCGGCCAGCCATGACGGCGCCGCGCTCGGCCGCACCTCGTAGCCCCCGCCGTGCGGTCCCCCGCGCCGCCCGGGCCGGCGGCGCCCCGGCACGCGTGCGCGCGGCCGGCGGCTCCGGCGTACACCGTTTCGCGGCCGGAGGCCCGGCGCCCATAGGATTGGGGCGAAACTCCCGACACACACCCTGAGGATCGTCGCATGCCTGGCATCACGCGCGAGGAGGTCGCCCACCTCGGACGGCTGTCGCGTCTGGAGCTGAAGGACGAAGAACTCGACCACTTCGCCGGACAGCTCGACGCAATCATCGGCGCGGTCGCCCGCGTCTCCGAGGTGGCAGGGCAGGACGTCCCCCCGACCTCGCACCCGCTGCCGCTCACGAACGTCATGCGGCCGGACGTGGTCCGGCCGTCGCTGACCCCGCAGCAGGCGCTGTCCGGCGCCCCGGCGAGCGAGCAGCAGCGGTTCAAGGTTCCGCAGATCCTGGGGGAGGACTGACATGACCGACCTGACCCGGATGACCGCGGCCGAGACCGCCGCCCTCATCGCCTCCGGCCAGGCGTCCGCCACCGAGGTCGCCCAGGCGCACCTGGACCGCATCGCCGCGGTCGACGGGAAGGTGCACGCCTTCCTGCACGTCGACACCGAGGGCGCGCTGAAGGCCGCCCGCGCGGTGGACGAGACCCGGGCGGCGGGCGGTGAACTCGGCCCGCTGGCCGGTGTGCCGCTCGCGCTGAAGGACATCTTCACCACCGAGGGCGTGCCCACCACCGTCGGCTCGAAGATCCTCGACGGCTGGATCCCGCCGTACGACGCGACGCTGACCCGCCGCCTGAAGGAGGCCGGCGTCGTCATCCTCGGCAAGACCAACATGGACGAGTTCGCCATGGGGTCCTCCACCGAGAACAGCGCGTTCGGCCCGACCGGCAACCCGTGGGACCTCACCCGGATCCCGGGCGGCTCCGGCGGCGGTTCGTCCGCGGCGCTGGCGTCGTTCCAGGCGCCGCTGGCGATCGGCACGGACACCGGCGGCTCGATCCGCCAGCCCGCGTCCGTCACCGGCACCGTCGGCGTCAAGCCCACCTACGGCGCGGTCTCCCGCTACGGCATGGTGGCGTTCTCCTCCAGCCTCGACCAGGGCGGCCCGTGCGCCCGCACCGTGCTGGACGCGGCGCTGCTGCACGAGGTGATCGCCGGCCACGACCCGCTGGACTCCACCTCGATCGACGCGGCGGTCCCGGCGGTCGTCGAGGCGGCCCGCTCCGGCGACGTGCGCGGCATGCGGATCGGCGTGGTCAAGGAGTTCGCCGGCGAGGGCTACCAGGCCGGGGTGATGACCCGGTTCGACGAGGCCGTCGCGCTGCTGCGCGAACTGGGCGCGGAGGTCGTCGAGGTCTCCTGCCCGTCGTTCACCTACGCGCTCCCGGCGTACTACCTGATCGCCCCGTCGGAGTGCTCCAGCAACCTCGCCCGGTTCGACGCCATGCGCTACGGCCTGCGGGTCGGCGACGACGGCTCGCACAGCGCCGAGGAGGTCACCGCGCTCACCCGCGAGGCCGGCTTCGGCGCCGAGGTCAAGCGCCGCATCATGCTGGGCACCTACGCGCTGTCCTCCGGGTACTACGACGCCTACTACGGCAGCGCCCAGAAGGTCCGCACCCTGATCACCCGGGACTTCGAGGCCGCCTTCGGCCGGGTCGACGTGCTGGTCTCGCCGACCACGCCGACGACCGCGTTCCCGATCGGCGAGCGGGCCGACGACCCGATGGCGATGTACCTCGCCGACCTGTGCACCATCCCGACCAACATGGCCGGAAACGCCGCCATGTCGCTGCCCTGCGGCCTGGCTCCGGAAGACGGGCTGCCCGTCGGTCTTCAGATCATCGCACCGGCGATGGCCGACGACCGGCTGTACCGGGTGGGCGCCGCGGTCGAGGCCGCGTTCACCGCCCGCTGGGGGCACCCCCTGCTGGAGGAGGCACCGGCACTGTGACGAAGGTGAGCAACGTGAGCAAGCTGGAGCGGGCCAGGGGCCCGAGGATCTCCCGGATCAGCACCTACGTGTCGATCGGCTTCGCGCTCTACGGCGCGTTCGGCATCGCCCGGCAGTTCCGCACCGCCCGTGGCGAGAGCGACACCCTCAAGCTCGTGGACTCCGTGGTGCGCGCCGCCGCCGTGGTCACCGGCGTGGCGGTGCTCACCCGCGAACTGCGGGACGCCAACAGCGACGACATCCTGGCCGGCTGACCGCGCCGCCGGAGAGGGAGATTCCGTGACTGTCACTGACGACCTGATGTCGTACGAGGACGCCCTCGCGGCGTACGACCCCGTCATGGGCCTGGAGGTCCACGTCGAGCTCGGCACCGCGACCAAGATGTTCTGCGGCTGCTCCACCGCCCTGGGCGCCGAACCCAACTCGCAGACCTGCCCGACCTGTCTCGGGCTGCCCGGCTCCCTGCCGGTGGTCAACGCCGTCGGCGTGGAGTCCGCCGTCAAGATCGGCCTCGCCCTCAACTGCGAGATCGCCGCATGGTGCCGCTTCGCCCGGAAGAACTACTTCTACCCGGACATGCCGAAGAACTTCCAGACCTCGCAGTACGACGAACCCATCGCCTTCAACGGCTACCTGGACGTCGCCCTGGAGGACGGCGAGATCTTCCGCGTGCAGATCGAACGCGCGCACATGGAGGAGGACACCGGCAAGTCCACCCACGTGGGCGGCGCGACCGGCCGCATCCACGGCGCCTCGCACTCGCTGCTGGACTACAACCGGGCCGGCATCCCGCTGATCGAGATCGTCACCAAGCCGATCGAGGGCGCCGGCGCCCGCGCCCCCGAGGTCGCCCGCGCCTACGTCGCCGAACTGCGGGAACTCATCCGCGCCCTCGGGGTCTCCGAGGCGCGCATGGAGATGGGCCAGATGCGCTGCGACGTCAACCTGTCGCTGCGCCCGCACGGCCGGGAGGAGTTCGGCACCCGCAGCGAGACCAAGAACGTCAACTCGCTGCGCAGCGTGGAGCGCGCCGCCCGGTTCGAGGTCCAGCGGCACGCCGCGGTGCTCTCCTCCGGCGGCACCATCGTCCAGGAGACCCGGCACTTCCACGAGGAGGACGGGTCCACCACCTCGGGCCGCATCAAGGAGGAGGCGGAGGACTACCGCTACTTCCCCGAGCCCGACCTGGTGCCCGTCGCCCCGGCCCGCGCGTGGGTCGAGGAACTGCGCGCCGGCCTGCCGGAACTGCCCCGGGTGCGCCGGGAGCGGCTGCGCGGCGAATGGGGGATCTCCGACCACGAGATGCGGTCGGTGCTCAACGCCGGCGCCATCGACCTGATCGTGGCCACCTCCGCCGCCGGCGCCCCCGCCGACCAGGCCCGCAAGTGGTGGATGGGGGAGCTGGCCCGCCGGTCCAACGAGGACGGCACCGAGCTGTCCGCGCTGGCGATCACCCCGGAACAGGTCGCCCGGGTCTGCGCGCTGGTCGCCGAGGGCAAGCTGAACGACAAGCTGGCCCGCCAGGTCATCGAGGGCGTGCTGGCCGGCGAGGGTGAGCCGGACGCGGTCGTCGCCGGCCGCGGCCTGGCCGTCGTCTCCGACGAGGGCGCGCTCGGCGCCGCCGTCGACGAGGCCATCGCGGCCAACGCCGGCATCGCGGACAAGATCCGCGCCGGCAAGGTCGCCGCGGCCGGCGCCCTGGTCGGCGCCGTCATGAAGGCCACCCGCGGCCAGGCCGACGCGGCCCGGGTGCGCGAGCTGATCCTGGAGAGGCTCGGCGTCGAAGGCTGACGTCCGCCCGCCACCGCCGCGGCCCCCGGGGAGCACCCGCCCCCGGGGGCCGCGGCGTCGCGCGTCCCGGCCGCGCGCCGGCCCCCAGGTGTCCGGCGGGGGACCTCAGACGCACGACCCTCGCCCGCGTCCACGACGGCGAACCGCGCGCCGCCGCCCAGACCGCCGAGGAACCGAAACGAACCGTCATCGAACGATGCCGGCTTGCCCCCGAAGGGGGCGCGGGCACCGACGCCGGCGGCCACGGTGCCAGGACGGCGTGACCCCGGTGGGAGCCCTCAGGTCACCGACAGCCGCAGCACCCGGTCGTCGCCCCCCGCAGGGTCCCCCCGTCCGTCCGTGTTCGACGTGATGACGTACAGGGAGCCGTCCGGCCCGTCGAGCACCGTCCGCAGGCGGCCGTGGTCGGTGAGGAACGCCCGGGGCGCGGCGGAGGCGTGGGTGCCGTCCAGCGGTACGCGCCAGAGGCGTTCGCCGTGCAGCGCGGCGATCCACGCGGAGCCCCTGTCGATGGCCAGGCCGCTGGGGGAGGCGTCGTCGGGGCGCCACTGGACCACCGGGTCGGTGAAGCCCGCGCGGTGCGCCCGGCCCTCCACCACCGGCCAGCCGTAGTCGCCGCCGGGACGGATCAGGTTCAGTTCGTCCCAGGTGTCCTGCCCGAACTCGGTGGCCCACAGCCGGCCCGCCGCGTCCCACGCCAGCCCCTGCACGTTGCGGTGCCCGGTGCTGTAGACGACCGAGCCGGGGAACGGGTTGTCCGGTGCGGGGGCGCCGTCCGGGGTCATGCGCAGGATCTTGCCGCCGAGCGAGCCCCGGTCCTGCGCGAGCCCGCGCTCACCGCTCTCCCCGGTACCCGCGTACAGCATCCTGTCCGGGCCGAACGCGATCCGTCCGCCGTTGTGCACCTGGCCCTTGGGGATGCCGGACAGCACGGTCGCCGGGGTGCCGAGCCGTTCGCCGGCCGGGCGGTCCGGCGTGTAGGTCATGCGCACGATGCGGTTGTCGGAGGCGGTGGTCAGGTACGCGTACACCGTGCGGTCCGTGGCGAACGACGGGGACAGCGTGATGCCGAGCAGGCCGCCCTCGCCGCGCGCGGCGACGCCGGGGACCGTCCCGGCGGCCGTCTTCGCGCCGGTGGCGGGGTCGATGCGCACGAGCCGCCCGGTGTCGCGCGAGCCCACCAGCAGGTCGCCGCCGGGCAGCACCGCCGCGCCCCAGGGGCTGTCCAGACCGGTGGCCACCGTCCGTTCCACCCGCACCGAGCCCCGGTCGGGCGGCGCGGTGCCGGCGGACGTCGAAGGGGCGGCCGGTGAGGAGGCCGGGGCAGACGCCGGCGGTGACGCGGTGGACGCCCCGGTCGCCGCGCAGCCGGTGACCAGCAGCAGGACGGCCGCCAGCAGGGCCGGCGCCCACCCGGCGGCCGCGCCGGGAACCCGTTCCGTCCGCATGCCGCGCCTCCCGCGTCGCCGGCCCCCCTCACAGGACACCACATCCGGTGACGAACCGGGCGGCGGCAGCCGGTGCGCCCAGCGGACGGAGCCCGGTGCACGCAGCGTCAAGAAACCGTGCACCGCATGCCAACGACACGTGCTCCGGCGGGCCCTAGTCTTTCGCATGAGCGTGCGAGAGGGGTCATCGACACCCGCCCGGACGCGGGACCGCCGCAGGGTGGTGGTCCCGGGCCCGGACGCGAGTTCGCCGCTCGAAGGGGGAAGGGTCCCCCGGTCCACGGGGGCCCGCAGCCCGGGGAGGGCACCGGCAACGGTGTCGGGCGGCGGGAACGGGACCGGCGGGGCCCTTGAGGACGGTTCCCGGGCGGTGGCGACGGCCACCGCCCGGGAACCGTCCGCCGTCCCGCCCGGCAGTCCCGGGCGACGGCACCGCCCGGCGCGGTCTTCGGGGACCGCGACGTCCGGTGCCGGGCGACCGTTCCGCCGTCGGGGGGGCGGCGGACGTTCGCAGGGGGAAGCGCCGGCGCGACCGGGGGGCCGCGCCGGCGCCGGGCGGCGGGGCGCTCGTGCCACCGCACCGCCGCCCGGACAGCCCACCCACCGCATCCCGCGCCGCCGCACCACCGGGCCGCGCACGCCCCCGTCTCAGTCCCAGGCCCGCGCGCCCGCCGGCAGACCGTTGAGTTCGGCGAGATCGGCCGGGGTGAGGCGCAGGGCCGCGGCGGCCGCGTTCTCGGTGGCCCAGTGGGCGGACTTGGTACCGGGGACCGGGACGACCCGGGGACCCTGGGCGAGGGTCCAGGCGAGGGCGATCTGCGCGGCGGTGGCGCCGTGCCGGGCGGCCACCCGGCGCAGGCCGGCGACGACCGGCTGGTTGGCCGCCATCATCTCGGCCGTGAACCGCCCGTCGCGGGTCCGCAGGTCGTCCGCCTCGAAACCCTGGCCGGGGGTGAGTTCCCCGGTGAGGAAGCCGCTGCCCAGCGGCATGGCCGCCAGCAGACCTATGCCGCGCTCCGCGCACCACGGCAGCAGGTCGCCCAGTGCCTCCCGGGCCCACACCGACAACTCCGCCTGCACGCACGCCACCGGGAAGACCTGCTGGACGCGGCGCAGCTGGCGCAGCGTGACGGCGTACCGGGAGTCCGGCGCGCGCCGCTCGGCCCGGGCGCCGACCGCGCACAGGCCGAGCGCCCGCACCTTGCCGGCCGCCACGAGGTCGGCCATCGCGCCCCAGGTCTCCTCGACCGGCACTTCGGGGTCGGCGCGGTGCAGCTGGTAGAGGTCGATGACGTCGGTGCGCAGCCGGCGCAGCGACCCGTCGCAGGCGCGTCGGACGTACGCGGGCCGCCCGCAGGCCACGACGTGCCGGTCGCTGACCCGCAGGCCGCACTTGGTGGAGACGAAGACGTCCGCCCGCCGCTCCTCCAGCACCCGGCCCAGCAGCAGTTCGTTGGTGAACGGCCCGTACATGTCGGCGGTGTCCAGCAGGGTGACGCCGGCGTCCAGCGCGGCGTGCACGGCGCGCAGCGACGCGGCCCCGGACTGCCGCGAGGTGGAGTACGCCCAGGACATCGGCATGCAGCCGAGCCCCACCGCGCCGACGTCCAGCGACCCCGCGCCGATCGGCCTGCGTTCCACCTGCTCCGGTCCTCCTCGTGTCCCCCCTGGGACGCACCACCGTAACGTTCCCGCACCGCCTCACCCGCCCGCAGGTCACCGCACCCCCGGGGCACGCCGGGGAAATCGGTGCGCGGGGGAGGCGGCCGGCGCGGCGGGCGGTGCCGGACGGGCCCCGGGCGATCCGCCGCGGGCCGCCGGGCGGGCCCTGCGTGCCGTGGCGTCGCCGGGCCCGCCTAGGGTCCTGACATGGCCGAATCCCTTCTTGACCCCGCAGACCGCCCCGGGCCCGGCACCGTCTGGCTGCCGTACGACCCCGCCGAGATCGGCGGACTGCCCGGGGGACCGGAGTACCACCGCTGGGCCGGCGAGGACGATTTCCCCACCGACCCGGCCGCGCTGGACTTCTACGTCACGCCGTACCTGATGGAGCCGCAGGAGGCGCTGCGCCCGCTGCGCTCCGGCGCACGCCCCGGCGTGGTGCAGACGCTCAGCGCGGGGTACGACCATCTGACCGGTCAGTTGCCGGACGGCACGGTGCTGTGCAACGCCCGCGGGGTGCACGACGCCAGCACCGCGGAACTGGCGCTGGCGCTCACCCTGGCGTCGCTGCGCGGGTTCCTGGACTTCGCGCGCGGCCAGGACGCCGGGCAGTGGCGCTCGCGGCGGCACCGGGCGCTGGCCGACCGCACGGTGCTGATCGTCGGCTACGGCTCGGTCGGCGAGGCCGTCGAGGAGCGGGTGCTGCCCTTCGAGTGCGAGGTGCTGCGGGTGGCCCGCTCGGCCCGCCGGGCGGCGCGCGGTGAGGTGCACGCCCTGTCCGCGCTCCCCTCCCTGCTCCCGCGCGCCGACGTCGTCGTCCTGGCCACGCCGCTGAACGACAGCACCCGCCACCTGGCGGACGCCGCCTTCCTGGCCGCCATGCCGGACGGCGCCCTGCTGGTGAACGTGGCCCGGGGGCAGGTGGTGGACACCGGCGCGCTGCTGGCCGAGGTCGCCACCGGCCGGATCACCGCCGCGCTGGACGTCACCGACCCCGAACCACTGCCGCCCGGCCACCCGTTGTGGACCGCCCCAGGTGTGCTCATCAGCCCGCACGTCGGCGGCAACACCTCCGCGTTCCTGCCCCGCGCCAAGCGCATGCTGGCCGCCCAGCTGACCCGCTGGGCCACGGGGGAACCGCTGCGGAACGTCGTCGGCTGACGCGTGCCCCGCCGGAGGCGGCGTCCCGGTCCGGGAAGCGCCAACATCCGCCCGATTACGCACAGTAGACAGACTATGTCCCTGAGTGACCAACTGGTGTATCGTCCGGAGGAGGGCCGGACGACGTGCCGCCACCGGTCGGTGGCCGGTGCTGCGCCCGCCCGGCCGGCCGGGCCACCGGGGTCCGGCGCCGGCCACCGGACGACGGGTGCCCGGCGGTGACGGCCGCTGACGAGTGACGCGGCGGGCGCCTCCGGGAGACCAGGGGGAGTGACGACATGCGCGGTTCCACCAGAGACCTCCGGGCGACACCCGGCGGCGCGACCCGCCCCGGCGCACGGCCGGACGGTCCCCGATTCCCCCGCGCGGTCCGCACCCGGCCGGTCCGCACCCGGCGGCACCGGGCGGCGCCATGAGCGCCCCGCCCGCGCCGCGTCCCCCCGAGCCCGCCGGCACCCCGCGCCCCGCCGCCCCCGGGCCCACCGGCCCGCCGCCCCCGGCCGCCGCCGTGCCCGCCGTCGCGGCCGCCGCCGTGCCCGTCGTCGCGGCCGTCGTCGCGGCCGTCGTCCCGGACCCCGGCGGCCCGCTCCCCGGCCCGGCCGCCCTCCCGGTGCCGTCCGGCTGGCCCGCCGGGCCGCCGGAGCCCGCGCCGGAGCAGCAGCCGCCCGCGCCCCCGGTCCGGCGCCGGGCGCTGACCTGGCCGCAGCTGATCGTCGCGCTGCTGTGCGGAGGGTTCGCCACCGGCTCCGCGCTCGACTGGGGTTCCCCCGCAGTCGCCCTGTTCATGGGCGACTTCGGGCTGGCCGCCGCCGCGTTCGCCGCCTGCCTTTCCTGCCTGTGGTACGTGCGCACGGTGCGCGGCGGCAACAGGGCGGCCTGGGCGCTGTTCGCGCTCTCCTCCGCCATGGTCGCCGCCGGCAACGGCGTGTGGGGCTGGTACGAGGTGGTGCTGACCCGCCCGGTGCCGCGGGTCTCGGTGGCCGACCTGTGCTTCCTGCTGTTCGCCCCGGCCGCCGTCGTCGGCCTGCTGGTGCTGGCGCAACGGCCGGCCACCCGGGCCCTGTGGGTCTGCCTCGGGCTGGACGCGTGGCTGATCGGCGGCTCGCTGCTGACCATCACCTGGTCGCTCGCGCTGTCCAAGGCCGCCGACTTCGACGGCCGCAGCACCGCGCGGATCGCCCTGGCACTGGCCTACCCGGTGCTGGACATCATGCTGATCTCCATGGTGCTGGCCCTGCACTTCCGGCGGTCCGCCGCCAACCGTTCCGCCGTCAACACCGCGATCGCCGCCCTGGCCCTGACGGTGCTGTGCGACGCCCTGTTCACCTCGCCGCTGCTGCGCGAGCGCTACCACTCCGGCCAGATCCTCGACGCCGGCTGGTTCGCCGGCAGCATGCTGCTGGCCTACGCGCCGTGGGTCGGCCACCGCGAGCGGGCGGCGCGCGGCCGGGAGACGGACGAACGCCCGCCGCGCCCGCGCGCCGGCCGGCGGGCCTCGCTCAGCGCGCTCACCCCGTACCTGGCGGCCGCGGTGTGCACCCTCGGCATCCTCTACGACGTGCTCAGCGGCCGGCACATCGACCGCGTGGTGGTCTTCACCGGCTGCACGGTGGCCCTGGTGCTCGTCGTGCGGCAGGGCATCACGCTGCTGGACAACATCTCCCTCGCGCAGGAACTCGCGCAGAAGGAGAACCACTTCCGCTCCCTGGTGCAGGGCTCCAGCGACGTCATCATGATCGCCGCGTCCACCGGTGTCCTGCGGTACGTCAGCCCCGCCGCCCAGGGCGTGTACGGACGGGACCCGGCCACCATGACCGGCACCGAACTCGCCGCCCACATCCACCCCGAGGACCTCGGCCGCGTGCTGCACGAGGTGCGCCGCTTCCTGGCCGCCGGGGACGAGCCCGCCACCCGCATCGAGTGCCGTATCCGCTCCGGCGCCCGCGGCTGGCTCAACGTCGAGTCCTCCGTCACCCGCCACCAGGAGGGCCTGATCCTCAACAGCCGCGACGTCACCGAACGGGTGCGGCTGCAGGCCCAGTTGCAGCACAACGCCTCGCACGACCCGCTCACCGACCTGCCCAACCGCGCGCTGTTCACCGAACGCGTCGGCCAGGCGCTCGGCGGCCGCCGCGAGGGCGACGGGGAGGCCGCCGTCCTCTACATCGACCTCGACGGCTTCAAGGCAGTCAACGACACCGCCGGGCACCAGGCCGGCGACGAACTGCTGGTGCAGGCCGCCCGGCGGCTCCAGGACGGGGTCCGCGCCGGGGACACCGCGGCCCGGCTCGGCGGTGACGAGTTCGCGGCCCTCATCGTGGGCGCCCCCGCCGACCCCGGACTGCGCGAGCGGCGGATACGGGAGATCGCCGAGCGCCTGCGGCAGACGCTGTCCGAGCCGTACGTCGTCACCGGCCCCACCAAGGTCAGCGTGGCCGCCAGCATCGGGGTGGCGTTCGCCGTGCCCGGCAGCACCTCCGCCGCCCTGATGCGCGACGCGGACCTGGCGATGTACCGCGCCAAATCGGCCGGCAAGAACCGGGTGGAGGTCTTCGACCCCGCCGTGCCCGACGACGCCGCCCGCCGCTCCACCGGATCCGGCCGCCCACAGCCGGTGCCGCCCGAGGGCGAGTGCGCCCTGCTGCACGAACCGGTCGTCGACCTGCGCACCGGCGCCGTCACCGGCCTGCGCGCCGTCCCGCACCACCGCCCGCCCCGCCCCGCCCCGCCCGGCGCCCTCCCCGACCCCCGCTGCGGCGACAGCGCCCCCCACCCGTACCCGGCCCCGTACCCCGTCGCGGGTCCCCACCTCACCGCAAGCCCCCCCCGCGCCGCAGGTCGCCGCCCGGCCGGCCGTGCCGCTCACCGGTGTCCCGTCCGCGGAGCTGTCACGGTGGACGCTGGAGCAGGCCGCGGAACTGGCCGCGCAGCGCTTCCGGGCCGGATACCGCACGCCCGTCACCGTCGTGCTCCCGGTGCGGCGGCTGCTGGCCCGGGACCCGGCCGCCGCCGGGGTCGAGGCGCTGCTGGCCCGGCACGGACTGCCGCCCGGCGCGCTGGTGCTGGAGCTGTCCGACCTCGGGCCGGCCGCACCGCTGGAGGAGCTGGAGCGCCGCCTGGTCGCACTGCGGCGGGCCGGCGCCCGCATCGCGCTGGGCGGCTTCGGCACCGGGTACGGCGCCCTGCTGGCGCTGCGCCGGCTGCCGGTCGACGTGCTGGCGCTGGAGCGGTCGCTGACCGACGGGGTGCTGGAGTCCGCCCGGTTGCGCCGGATCACCGCGGGAGTGCTGCGGATCGCCCGGGACCTGGGGCTGGCCGCGGTGGCCGACGGGGTGGACCGCCCGGAGCAGGCCGCGGCCCTGCGGGAGCTGGGCTGCACCCACGCGCGCGGCAGCGCCTTCGCCGGACCCCTGGAGGAACCCCGGCTGCGGGCAGCGCTGGCGGTCGGCGGTTACCCGCCCCCGCACCGCGCGCCCGGGCCCCCGCCGCCCGCCGGGGCACGGCCCGCCGCCCTGCCGGTCCGCAAGGGCGGCAGCGCCGGGCCGGACCCGTTGATCAGCCCCGGACTTCGCTCACATCGTGAGACGCCCGTCCCACCGACTTGACAGCTCCGACGGGCCAGGGGGAGGGTCGGGGCATGCGCTCCCGAATTCTCGTACTTGGACTGCGCGTCGGCTGATCCGGGGCCCTCACCTCCCCCCGTTGACAGCACCGGCGCGCCCCCCTCGCATGCCCTTGGGCACGAGGGGTTTTTTGTTGCACTGGCACCCCCGCCCGCCCCCCGAGCCGGGCCTCCCCCTCCGAGAAGAGACACGCAGATGACCGAGCAGGCCACCGGGACCCCGCAGCCCAGGCCCCGCAGCGCGGCACCGTCGCCCGTCGAGCACGTCACCGGTGCCCAGTCCCTCATCCGCTCCCTGGAGGAGGTCGGCGCGGAGGTGGTCTTCGGCATCCCCGGCGGTGCGATCCTCCCCGCGTACGACCCCATGTTCGACTCGAAGCGCGTGCGGCACATCCTGGTGCGTCACGAACAGGGCGCCGGCCACGCCGCCACCGGGTACGCCCAGGCCACCGGCAAGGTCGGCGTCTGCATGGCCACCTCCGGCCCCGGCGCGACCAACCTGGTCACCCCGATCGCCGACGCCAACCTCGACTCGGTGCCGATCGTCGCCATCACCGGCCAGGTGGCGTCGAAGTCCATCGGCACCGACGCCTTCCAGGAGGCGGACATCGTCGGCATCACCATGCCGATCACCAAGCACAACTTCCTGGTCACCGACCCCGACGACATCCCGCGCACCATCGCCGAGGCGTTCCACATCGCCGCCACCGGCCGCCCGGGCCCGGTGCTGGTCGACATCGCCAAGGACGCCCTGCAGGCGCGGACCACGTTCTCCTGGCCGCAGCAGCCCGATCTGCCCGGCTACCGTCCGGTGACCAAGCCGCACGCCAAGCAGATCCGCGAGGCCGCCCGGCTGATCACCTCCTCGCGCCGCCCGGTCCTCTACGTCGGCGGCGGCGTGCTCAAGGCCCGCGCCACCGAGGAGCTGCGGATCCTGGCGGAGCTGACCGGTGCCCCGGTCGCCACCACGCTGATGGCGCTCGGCGCGTTCCCCGACACCCACGACCAGCACATCGGCATGCCCGGCATGCACGGCTCGGTCTCCGCGGTCACCGCGATGCAGAAGGCCGACCTGCTGGTCGCGCTCGGCGCCCGGTTCGACGACCGGGTCACCGGCCGGGTCGCCAGCTTCGCCCCGAACGCCAAGATCGTGCACGCCGACGTCGACCCCGCCGAGATCGGCAAGATCCGCGCCGCCGACGTGCCGATCGTCGGTGACGCCCGCGAGGTGCTCGCCGACCTGATCGTCGCCGTCCAGGCCGAGTTCGAGGCCGGCCGCCGCGGCGACTACGGCGACTGGTGGACGCAGATCAACAGCTGGCGCACCACCTACCCGCTGGGCTACGACCTGCCGGAGGACGGCAGCCTCTCGCCGCAGCAGGTCATCCAGCGGATCGGTGAACTCGCCCCCGAGGGAACGGTGTTCGCGGCCGGCGTCGGCCAGCACCAGATGTGGGCGTCGCAGTACATCACCTACGACAAGCCCTACACCTGGCTCAACTCCGGCGGCGCCGGGACCATGGGCTACGCGGTGCCGGCCGCCATGGGCGCCAAGGCCGGCCGCCCGGACACCACGGTGTGGGCGGTCGACGGCGACGGCTGCTTCCAGATGACCAACCAGGAACTGGTCACCTGCGCGCTCAACGGCATCCCCATCAAGGTGGCCGTCATCAACAACGGCGCGCTGGGCATGGTCCGCCAGTGGCAGACCCTCTTCTACAACCAGCGGTACTCCAACACCGTCCTGCGCTCCGGCCTGGACACCGGCGGCAACCCCGCCAACGGCACCCGGGTGCCCGACTTCGTCAAGCTCGCCGAAGCCATGGGCTGCGTCGGCATCCGCTGCGAGGACCCGGCCGACCTCGACGCCGTCATCGAGAAGGCCAACTCCATCAACGACCGCCCGGTGGTCGTCGACTTCATCTGCCACGAGGACGCCATGGTCTGGCCGATGGTCGCCGCCGGCACGTCCAACGACGAGGTCATGGCCGCCCGCGGGGTGCGCCCCGACTTCGGCGACATGGACGACTGAGACAGCGCACCGGCCAGGAAGAAGGAAGACCGAACATGTCCAAGCACACGCTGTCGGTGCTGGTGGAGAACAAGCCCGGCGTCCTCGCCCGGATCACCGCGCTGTTCTCCCGCCGCGGCTTCAACATCGACTCCCTCGCGGTGGGCACCACCGAGCACCCGGAGATCTCCCGCATCACCATCGTCGTCAACGTCGTGGACGAACTCCCGCTGGAACAGGTGACCAAGCAACTGAACAAGCTGGTCAACGTGCTCAAGATCGTGGAGCTGGAGCCGGGCTCCGCGGTGCGCCGGGAACTGGTGCTGGTCAAGGTGCGCGCCGACAACGACACCCGGTCGCAGATCACCGAGATCGTCACGCTCTTCCGGGCCAAGACGGTCGACGTCTCGCCCGAGGCGGTCACCATCGAGGCCACCGGCGGCGCCGAGAAGCTGGAGGCGCTGCTGCGGATGCTGGAGCCGTTCGGGATCAAGGAACTCGTGCAGTCCGGCACCATCGCCATAGGCCGCGGCGCCCGCTCGATCACCGACCGCTCGCTGCGCGCGCTGGACCGCTCCGCCTGACCCCGGTGGGGACCGCCCGCATCGCGAGACCGAGAATCCAGCCACCGGCCGCCCGGCGTACGGTGGCAGCACAACCCGATACCAAGGAGACATCCGAAGTGGCCGAGCTGTTCTACGACGACGATGCCGACCTGTCCATCATCCAGGGCCGCAAGGTCGCGGTCCTCGGCTACGGCAGCCAGGGCCACGCCCACGCGCTGTCGCTGCGCGACTCCGGCGTCGACGTGCGCGTCGGCCTGCCCGAGACCTCGAAGTCGCGGGCGAAGGCCGAGGAGCAGGGGCTGCGGGTCGTCACCCCGGCCGAGGCGTCCGCCGAGGCCGACGTCATCATGATCCTGGTCCCCGACCCCGTGCAGGCCAAGGTCTACGAGGAGTCCGTCAAGGACAACCTCAAGGACGGCGACGCGATCTTCTTCGGCCACGGCCTCAACATCCGCTTCGGCTTCATCAAGCCGCCGGCCGGCGTGGACGTCTGCATGGTGGCCCCCAAGGGCCCGGGGCACCTGGTGCGCCGCCAGTACGAGGAGGGCCGCGGCGTTCCGTGCATCGTGGCCGTCGAGCAGGACTCCACCGGCAACGGCTTCGCGCTGGCCCTCTCCTACGCCAAGGGCATCGGCGGCACCCGCGCCGGTGTCATCAAGACCACCTTCACCGAGGAGACCGAGACCGACCTGTTCGGTGAGCAGGCCGTGCTCTGCGGCGGCGCCACCTCGCTGGTCAAGGCCGGTTTCGAGACCCTGGTCGAGGCCGGCTACCAGCCGGAGATCGCCTACTTCGAGTGCCTGCACGAGCTGAAGCTCATCGTCGACCTCATGTACGAGGGCGGCCTGGAGAAGATGCGCTGGTCGATCTCCGAGACCGCCGAGTGGGGCGACTACGTCACCGGACCGCGGATCATCAACGACGGCACCAAGGCCGAGATGAAGAAGGTCCTCGCCGAGATCCAGGACGGCACCTTCGCCACCAACTGGATGAACGAGTACAACGCCGGTCTGCCGAAGTACAACGAGTACAAGAAGGCCGACAGCGACCACCTGCTGGAGACCACGGGCCGCAAGCTGCGCAAGCTCATGAGCTGGGTCGACGACCAGGCGTGAGTCCCCGCGCGCCGGCCGGGCCGGGCGGTGTCCCCCGAGGGGGCGCCGCGCCCGGCGGTCCGGCCGGCGCGCACCGCCCGCCCGGGTCGTTCGGGCGGGTGAATTTCCCCGGCTCGCCGAAGCGACCGGCGCGGCGCCGATAGACTGCGGCTCCACCAGCGCGTCAGGCTCACAGCGTCGTGCGTCTCCACGCGGCATGCCATCCCTCCCTCCCGGACGGCCCGCACGGGACCGGACGTCCACGCAGGACAAGCGAGGATCACGTGAGCACTGATACGCCCCAGAAACCCGTCGTCCTCATCGCGGAGGAGCTGTCGCCGGCCACGGTCGACGCGCTCGGTCCGGACTTCGAGATCCGGCACTGCAACGGCGCGGACCGGGCGGACCTGCTGTCCGCCATCACCGGCGTCGACGCGATCCTGGTCCGCAGCGCCACCAAGGTGGACGCCGAGGCGATCGCCGCCGGCCGCCGCCTGCGGGTGGTGGCCCGGGCCGGCGTCGGCCTCGACAACGTCGACGTACCCGCCGCCACCAAGGCCGGCGTCATGGTCGTCAACGCGCCGACCTCCAACATCGTGACCGCCGCCGAACTGGCCTGCGGTCTGCTGATCTCCACCGCGCGCAACATCCCGCAGGCCAACGCCGCGCTCAAGCAGGGCGAGTGGAAGCGGAACAAGTACACCGGCGTGGAGCTGGCGGAGAAGACCCTCGGCGTGGTGGGCCTGGGCCGCATCGGTGTGCTGGTCGCCCAGCGCATGTCGGCGTTCGGCATGAAGGTCGTCGCCTACGACCCCTACGTGCAGCCGGCCCGCGCCGCGCAGATGGGCGTCAAGCTGCTGACGCTGGACGAGCTGCTGGAGGTGGCCGACTTCATCACCGTCCACCTGCCCAAGACCCCCGAGACGCTGGGTCTGATCGGCGACGAGGCGCTGCACAAGGTCAAGCCGTCGGTGCGGATCGTCAACGCGGCCCGCGGCGGCATCGTCGACGAGGTGGCGCTGGCCTCCGCGCTGAAGGAGGGCCGGGTCGCCGGCGCCGGACTGGACGTCTTCAGCTCCGAGCCGTGCACCGACTCGCCGCTGTTCGAGTTCGACCAGGTGGTCGCCACCCCGCACCTGGGCGCCTCCACCGGTGAGGCGCAGGAGAAGGCCGGTATCGCGGTGGCGCGCTCGGTGCGCCTGGCGCTGGCCGGCGAACTGGTGCCGGACGCGGTCAACGTGCAGGGCGGCGTGATCGCCGAGGACGTGCGGCCGGGCCTGCCGCTGGCCGAGAAGCTCGGCCGGATCTTCACCGCGCTGGCCGGCGAGGTCGCCGTCCGGCTCGACGTCGAGGTGCGCGGCGAGATCACCCAGCACGACGTCAAGGTGCTGGAACTCTCCACCCTCAAGGGTGTGTTCGAGGACGTGGTGGCCGAGACGGTCTCCTACGTCAACGCCCCGCTGTTCGCGCAGGAGCGCGGCGTCGAGGTGCGGCTGACCACCAGCTCCGAGTCGCCCGAGCACCGCAACCTGGTGACGGTCTCCGGTGTGCTGGCCGGCGGTGAGCAGGTGTCGGTCTCCGGCACGCTGTCCGGTCCGAAGCACATCCTGAAGATCGTCGGCGTCGACGAGTTCGACGTGGACCTGGTGCTCGCCGACCACATGGCGTTCCTGCGCTACGCGGACCGTCCCGGCGTGGTCGGCACGCTGGGCCGCATGCTCGGTGAGGCCGGCATCAACATCGCCGGCATGCAGGTCGCCCGGACCGCGGAGGGCGGCGAGGCGCTGGTGGCGCTCACCGTCGACGACACGGTCCCGGCGCCGGTGCTGGCCGAGATCGCCCAGGAGATCGGCGCCACCTCGGCGCGCGCCGTCAACCTGGTCGAGTAGCGCTCACGGCAGGGCCGGTGGCCCGGCGCGTTCCCCCGTACGGGACGTGCCGGGCCACCGGTGTGGTGCGGGCCGGGTCAGTTGGTGAAGACCTTGGCGCCGCCCTTGGTGGTGTCGGTGACCGGGCCGTAGTGGATGCTGAAGTAGGCGTCGGTGAAGCACAGGCCGGAGCCGCTGGACTTGGTGAAGTGCTGGTTGACGAAGTTCAGCGAGTTGTCGGTGTTGCTGGCGTTGCCGTTGATCGACGGGCCGGTGTAGACGCACGTGGCGGTGCCCAGCAGGGTGGAGAGGGTCACCGTGGTCTGGATGACGCCGCTGCTGCCCGGGGTGACGGTGACCGGGAAGCCGGAGGAGTCGGAGACCTTGGTGTTGTAGGGCAGGCCGTTGACCACGAGGCTCTGCACGCCGGTGACGCCGGTGACGTTGGAGGTGCAGCCGCTGAAGGTCTGCGCGGTCAGCGACTCGGTGGCCGAGCCGGTGGGCGCCGGGTTGGTCAGCACCTTCGCGCTGAACGCGGACTGGGAGCAGGAGACGCCGGTGGTGCTGGTGGCGGAGTTGTAGAAGGTGGCCTTGGTGCCGGAGACCAGCGAACCGGTCAGCACGTCGTTGACGCCGACCGCGGCACCGCCGGCACTGCCGGTGGTCAGGATCGCTGAGGCGGTGGCCGGGTGGGTGGCGGCGGCGGCCGGGACGACCGCGCCGAGCGCGAGGGCGGCAGCGGCGGCGGCGACGGTCAGGCTGGTGCGAGTACGCATGATTGCCTCATTCCGGGATGCGGATGGATGACGGGCACGGTGCGTTTCACCTGGCGTGCTGACGTACGACGTGCTGACCCGGGGTGCGGGCGCGGTGCGGTGTGCGGCAACGCCGCGCGGGGCGCGCGGGCACGGCCGTGCGCAGAGAGAACGGGGGAGCCGGCCGTGCGATGGCGCGGGCGGTGCGGCCGTGCGGGGTGGTGCTCAGCCGCCGCCGGCTCGACGGCTTCTCCTCCGGCGGGAGGCGGCGGCTGGTCGGTGTCGCCGGGTGGCACCGGGGCGGGTGCCGGGTCGGCGGGTGGTGCGGGCCGCCGGCGCGGGCGGACGGGCGGAACGGCGGGACGTCGCGAGGCGTGCGACGACCACCGTGCCGGAGCCCGGCGCCACGTGCCCGGAACGGCGGTCCGGGACGATCGGCGGCTGCCACCGCCGGTGTGCGTAAGAGTCCCGAAACTTGGGAAAACCTCCGAGAGTTGTAAACCCCGGGGGTATGCAGCGTCAAGCACACGGAAAGAACTCGGACATGAGCGAATCCGCCCCGCCCGCCCCGCTCCCGCTGCTGCTGCCCGGCAGCCGTCCCGGCCGGGATCCGCAGCGTTCGCTGCCCCGCGGTCCCAAGCGCGCCTCCCCGCAGGAAGTGGCCGCCACCCAGCGGGAACGCCTGCTCGACGCCCTGGTGCGCACCGTCGCGGAGAAGGGGTACGCCCACGCCCGGGTCAGCGACATCTGCCAGGCCGCCGGGGTGACCCGCCCGGTCTTCTACGAGCTGTTCGACGGCAAGGAGGACGCCTTCGTCACCGCCCACCGGCACGGCACCGACCTGCTGATGACCGCGGTGGGGGAGGCGTTCGCGGCGGGGACGGACTGGCCGTCGTCCGTGCGGGCGGGGCTCGCCACCATGCTGGCGGTGCTGGCCTCGGCCCCGGCCTTCGCGGTGACCGCCCTGGTGGAGGCGGAGGCGGCGGGACCGGCCGGCCGCCGGGAGCGGGCGCGACTGCTGGCGCGTTTCCATCCCTTCTTCACCTCCGCCCCGGTCGCGGCCCACCCGGTGCCGGCTCCCGGCGGTCCGTCAGGGGGCGCCGGTGGCGGGGAGGGTGAGGAACTGGTGGGGTGTGTGGTCGGCGGGGCGTACACCGCGCTGCACCGCTGGGTGGCCGGCGGGCGGGTGCGGGAGCTGCCCGAACTGCTGCCCACCCTCAGCTATTTCGTGCTCGCGCCCTTCCTGGGCACGCGGGCGGCGGCCCTCGCGGCGGCCGCCCCGGCACCGGTGACGGCGCTCCCCGCGCGATGTGCCACGCCGGAGCGTCCGTGATCGACGCGACGTCAACACCGTTTATTCACAAACGGGTTGACCAAGCCGCTACCCCTGGGTAACACTGCGTGTGCGAGCGTGCCGCCCGGCACACCGGAGCCCCCTCCCCTGCCAGGGAGCGGTCTCCCCGGGCGTCGCGCCGCCGACGCTGTCCGCGCCAGGGCAACGCCTTTCGCCGAAGAGCTAGACGATCAGCCTCAGGGAGTTGCCATGGCACCGTCCACCACCCCGTCCGAGTCCGAGCGCAGAGGACGGGTCCGGTTGCGCCGGACCGCGCTGATGGGCGTTCCGGCCGCGGCGGCCGCCGCCGCGCTGGTGGTCCTCACCGCCCAGGGCGCGATAGCCGCCCAGTTCGCCATCTCCGGCATGCCGTTCACCGTCTCCGCCGACCAGCTCTCCGGCAACGGCTTCGAGCAGTACGGCGGCCTGGACAACATGATCCCCAACAGCCCCAACGCCGGTGACACCGGTGGCCAGGAGCTGGTGATGGTCTCGGCGATCAAGGACGCCACCCTCACCCGCCTGTGCCAGAGCGTCGACCTCGGCGGCATCAACCTGGTCATCAACGCCGGTGGCGGGGCCGTCAAGGTCACCGCGCACGACCTGGTCACCGACTCCACGCAGATCAGCGGTGACGCCTCGTTCGGCAACATCGACATCGGCGGCGACGCGAGCACCTTCACCAAGGGCGACTCCAAGGGCCCGGAGGGCGTCTTCGGCCAGCAGGCCGACACGGTGGTCATCAACCACCTGCGGCAGACCAACTACGCCACCACCGCCGCCGCCTTCAAGCTGCCCGGCCTGCACATGAGCTTCAACAGCAAGGGCTGCTGACACATGACCGAGCGCGATCCGCTTCCGGGCGACGCGCCGGCGGGGGGCCCGGTCACGGCCGGGCCCCCCGCCGCCCCGGCGCCCCGGCGCGGCCGGTTCGCCGTCTGGCGCGGTCGCCGCCCGTTCCTCGGCGGTGTGCTGATGACTCTCGGCGGCGCCGAGATCCTGCTCACCGAGAAGGCGTCCTTCGAGGTCGTCATCCACATCGGCATGCAGGGGCTCAGCGGCTACCTGATCCCCACGGTACTGCTGGTCTGCGGCCTGCTGACGATCTTCAACCCGGCCCAGCGGATGTTCTACTCCGTGCTGGGCGTGCTGCTGGCGCTGGGCAGCTGGGTGACGTCCAACCTGGGCGGCTTCTTCGTCGGCCTGATCCTCGGCGTCCTCGGTTCCTGCCTGGCCTTCGGCTGGCTGCCCGACCAGGAGCCCCGCGCCGGCCTGCTGCGCCGCCGCCCCCGCCGGGCCCCCGCGGCCGACGTCACCGCCGACCCCGGGGCCGCCGCCCGCCCCTGACACCCACCCGCGGCCGCTCCCGGAACGCTCCCCCGCCGGGCCCGACCGGTCCGCCGGGTACGGGCGGCACGTCACCATCTGTGCGACGCTGAAGGCAGAGCGGCTGCGGGAGGTGACAGTGGTCTCCGTTCGGCTGAGCGTGACGCACGTCACCGTCGCGCTGCTCGCGTGGATCGGTCTGACCACCTTCCTCCAGGTGGGCTTCGGTGAGGAGGGCCTGCTCAGGTGGTCCGGCTACGTGGTCCTCACCCCGGTGGTGGCCGGCGCGCTGCTGCCGAGGCGGCAGACCCTGCTGGTCGCCGCGGTCAACCTGGCCGTCGCCGGCTTCGTGTACGGCTTCGTGATCCACCAGTCGATCGGCGGCCGCATCGTGGTGCTCGTCGCCCTGGTGCTGGCCAGCCTGATCGGCACGGTGGTCTGCCGGGTGCGGCTGGACCGCGAGGAGCGGCTGGCCCGGATGATGATCGCCCGCGACCGGCTGTCGGTGCTCAGCCGGGCGACCACCCAGGTGGGCACCACCCTGGACGTGGTGCGCACCGCCCGGGAGCTGGCCGAGGTGGCGGTGCCCCGTTTCGCCGACTTCGTCACCGTCGACCTCTTCGACTCCGTGCTGGCCGGCGGTGAACCGGAGGAGGGGCCGTTCGAGGGACCGGTGCGGCTGCGCCGGGTGGCGCACAAGTCGGTGCTGGACAACTCTCCGGAGGCCGTGCTCGACCTGGGGGAGTCCGACCTCTACCCGCCGATCTCGGTGCCCGCCCGCGCGCTGGCCACCGGCAACCCGGTCAAGGTCGCCCAGCTGCTGGACGAGGCCGAGGTGCGGGCCTGGCTGGGCGGCGACCCGCGGCGGCCCGCCACGACCGAGGACTACGGCGTGCACACCGGTATGACCATCCCGCTGCGCTCCCGCGGCGCCGTCCTGGGCGTCGCCGCCTTCATCCGGCACCGCCGCCCCGACCCCTTCGACGCCGATGATCTCCTGCTGGCCGAGGAGGTCGCCTCCCGCGCCTCGGTCTGCCTGGACAACGCGCACCGCTTCACCCGCGAGCACCGCCGGTCCCTGACCCTCCAGCGCAGCCTGCTCCCGCGCGGCCTGCCGGAGAACCCCGCGGTGGAGACCGCCAGCCGCTACCTGCCCTCCGGTACCGAGGCGGGCGTCGGTGGCGACTGGTTCGACGTGATCCCGCTGTCCGGCGCCCGGGTCGGGCTGGTGGTGGGCGACGTCGTCGGCCACGGCATGCACGCCTCCGCCACCATGGGCCGGCTGCGGGCCGCGGTGCGCACCCTGGCCGACATCGACCTGCCGCCGGACGAACTGCTCACCCACCTGGACGACGTCGTCACCCGCCTCGGCACCGAGGCCGGACCGAGCCGACGAGGCCGGCACCGAGGCCGGGCCGGGGACCGAGGCCGGACCGAGGCCGGGGCCGGTGACGGCGGCGGCCCGCTGGACCCCCTGCCGGCCGGCGAGATCGGCGCCACCTGCCTGTACGCGGTCTACGACCCGGTCTCCCGGCGCTTCACCGTGGCCCGGGCCGGCCACCCGCCCCCGGCGCTGGTGGCCCCCGACGGCACCACCCGCTTCATCGACCTGCCCGCCGGGCCGCCCCTGGGCACCGACAGCCTGCCGTTCGAGTCCGTCGAACTGGAACTGGCCGAGGGCAGCACCCTGGCCCTGTACACCAACGGCCTGGTCGAATCCCGCAGCCGCGAGCCCGACAACGGCCTCGACCTGCTGCGCCGCGCGCTCTCCGGCCCGTGCCGCTCCCTGGAGAGCACGTGCGACGCGGTGCTCAAGGCGCTGCTCGACGAGCAGCACACCGACGACATCGCCCTCCTGCTGGCCCGCACCCGCACCCTGGACGCCCAGCACGTGGTCGCCTGGGACCTGCCCCCCGACCCGGCCTCCGTCGGCCGGGCCCGGGAGCTGGCGAACAGCCAGATGGCGGCCTGGGGGCTGGAGGGCATCGCGTTCACCGCGGAACTGGTGGTCAGCGAACTGGTCACCAACGCCGTCCGTTACGGTGAGGCCCCCGTGCAGCTGCGGCTGATCCGGGAGAAGACGCTGATCTGCGAGGTCTCCGACGGCAGCAGCACCGCCCCCCACCTGCGCCGGGCCCGCACGCTGGACGAGGGCGGGCGCGGGCTGTTCATCGTCGCCCAGCTCACCGACCGCTGGGGCACCCGGCACGGCCCGCAGGGCAAGACGATCTGGTCCGAGCTGTCGCTCACCACGAACCCGTGACCCGCCGCTGACCCGGCGCGATCGCGGAATTCCGGCCGTTCCCGCCACCGCGCTCAACCGCCCGTCGAGCCACTGCGTCCACTCTGCTGGACGCAGGGTGCACGACCGGTCGCGGGGAGGCAGGGATGACGGTGTGGCGTCGGACGGTCGGCGGGGCGGCGGTGGTGGTGCTGGCGGCGGCCGCGCTGGCCGGCTGCCAGAGCGGGAAGGCGTCGCTGAACTGCGGCAAGGAGGCGGTACGGCTGGCCGGCGATCTCCAGGACGTCACCGACCGCGCGACGAACGTCGGCAACCTGGTGGACCCGGTGCGCCGCAAGCAGACCTCCGACGCGCTCGACAAGCTCCAGCGCGACGCCGGTGACCTGGGCGGTGACAGCTCCGACCAGGACCGGCGCCACGCCGTCCACGAGATATCCACCGCGGTCACCGCCGCCCGCGCCTCCGTCACCGCCGGCCACGTCCCCGACCTGGACGCGCTGGCCGCCGCGGTGGCGGACTGGTCGAAGACCTGCGGGATCTCCTGACGGCCGGGCGGGGCCGGCCGCGCGTAACGGAAGACCGGGCGGCGGGGGTTCCGTCGGAGCGCGCGCGGCCGGGGACGGCCCGGGCGGCGTGCCGGCCGCGGCGCGGTCGGATTGTCCGGCCGGAGTTCAGTCCGATGGCCCTCTTGTTGATACGACTTTTCCGTCACTTTACCGTTTCCAGTCCATTTGTTGGTGTTCTCTGGCACGCTCGTTGACGAACGGCGCCTCAAACCACCTGTGTGCGAGGCGAATTCGACGTGCCCATTCGCACTGGGGAGAACAGCATGGAATACGGGAACGCGCTGCGGTCCGACATCGCAGATCCGCGCACGACTCCGCTCATCGGAATCTACGACATGTATTCGGCGTCCATCGCCGCCCAGCACTATGACGGATTCTTCCTCTCCGGATTCGGATTCGCCGCCTCGCACTACGGCCTGCCGGACATCGGCTACATCGCCTGGCCGGACATCGTCGCCTTCGCCCAGCGGCTGCGGCTGGCCTTTCCCCGCCACCACATGCTGGTGGACATCGACGACGGCTACGTCGACCCGGAGGTGGCCTGCCACGTCGTGCGGCAGCTGGAGCAGGCCGGGGCGTCCGGGGTGATCCTGGAGGACCAGAAGCGCCCGCGCCGCTGCGGTCATGCCGACGGCAAGCAGATCCTGCCGCTGGAGGAGTACCTGGAGAAGCTGACCATGGTCCTGGAGACCCGGCAGGACCTGCTGGTCGTCGCCCGCACCGACGCCACGCAGGAGAGCGAGATCCTGCGCCGCGCCGAGGCACTGGCCGCCACCGACGCCGACGTGGTGCTCGTCGACGGGGTACGCAGCCTGGAGTGGATCCGCCGGGTCCGCGACGTCATCGGCGACAAGCCGCTGCTGTTCAACCAGATCGCCGGCGGCAAGTCCCCGCGCATCTCGCTGACCGAACTGACCGAACTGGGCGTCGACGTGGCGATCTACAGCACCCCGTGCCTGTTCGCCGCGCACACCGCCATCGACACCGCGCTGGCGGAGCTGAAGTACGCCGACGGCCGGCTGCCCGAACTCGGCGAGCGCGGCGTGGGCGTGCGGGCGTCCACCGAGCTGCTGGAGCGCAACATCAGCCGCCACCACCCGCGTCTGCCGCGGATCGCCGCTCCCGCCGGCGCCGGAGCCGGTTCGTGACCGCCCGGCCCGGCCGGGCCGCCCGGGTGCTGCTGGCCGCGGCGGGCGGCGGGCTGCTGCTGGCAGGACCGGCCACCCCGGCGCACGCCGACGACGACTCGCCACCGGCCACCGAGTCGCGCGGCGCGGCGTTCTCCCTGATCGACAACTCGCACGCCGACTCCTGGCTGGAGGTGGACCGCACCCTCGACCAGGAGGTCGGCGCCGGTACCGCCGGCAGCGACCACGACGGCCCGGAGGTCCGCGTCCGCGCTTCCCCTGCTTCCGGCGCGGCCATCGAGGGAGCACCCGCCGAGCAGGAGTGAGGGCCGCTACAGCCGTGCCGACTTCAGCGCCATGTGCAGCAGCAGCCGGTCGTCGCCGTGGGCGAGGTCGAGGCCGGTGAGGGCCTGGACCCGGGAGAGGCGGTAGTAGAGCGTCTGGCGGTGCACCGCCAGGACCGCCGCCGCGCGGGCAGCGCTGCCCGCGCAGTCGAGGAACACCTCGGCGGTGTGCGCCAGTTCGGTGTGCCCGGGGGTCAGCAGCGGGGCCACCGACGGGTCCGGGGCGCCGGCCGGCAGGGCGGCCAGCAGACGGTACGGGCCGATGGCCGACCAGCGCGCCACCGGTCCGAGCCGGGGCTGGGCCCGGGCGGCCCGGGCGGCGGTCAGCGCCTCGCGGAACGCGTCCGCCAGGCCGCCGCCCGGTCCCTCCGTCCCCCGGCGCGGATCGCTGAGCCCCGCACACCCCCGGCGGGCCCGGGCGGACTCCGCCAGCCGGCCCGCGACCGCCTCCGCCGACCGTCCCCGTGCCAGCACCACCAGGGCGTCGCCCGCCGCGCCGCCGGCGGGCCCGCCCGAGGCGCTCCCCCCGCCGTTCCCACCGGACCCCGGGCCGCGCGTCGGCCGTACCGCCGCCGCCGGCCGCCGCCGCCGCCGCCGCCGCCGCCGGCCGCCCCGCCGCCGCCGGCCGGCCCGGCCGCCCGCACCACGTTCGGCACCACGTCCGGCACCACGCACAGCGCCAGCGCCCCCGGCAGCGTCCGCACCGCCGGCAGCACCTCCTCGTCGGCGGCCGCGCCGCTGTCCCACGGCGCCGCGCACACCACCGCCAGCTCTCCGTCCGCCGCCCGGCCCAGGGCCTCCCGCAGCACCCCGGTGGCCGCCTGCCGCCGGGTGCCGGAGGCGGTCAGCACGTCCAGCAGCGCCCGTCCGGCGTCCGCCCCGGCCCGGGCGTCCGCCGCCATCAGCACCCCGATGCGTTCGGCGACCCCCATGGCCGCCGCCAGCGACCGCTCCTGCCCGGCCGGCCGGTCCGGGGCGTCGTCCGCCAGCAGCCACACGTAGCCGTAGACCACGCCCCGGTGCCGCACCGGCAGGCAGATCCGGGCGTGCACCCCGGCCTGAGGATCGGCCGGCACCCGCAGCGGGCCGGTGGCGCGGGTGATGCCGAAGCCCTCGAACCAGGCGCGCACCTCGGCGGAGGAGTGGCGGGTGAGGATGGAGCGGGTGCGCACCGGATCGGTGACCGCCGCGTCGTCGGAGTCGTGCGCGCCGAAGGCGATCAGCCGGAAGTCGCGGTCCTCCAGGGTGGCCGGGGCGCCCAGCAGCGCCGACACCTCGTCCACCAGGTCCTGGTAGCCCTCGTAGTCCCCGTAGTCGCCGTAGCCGTGCATCCGGTCATTGTCCCTCAGACAGATGTATGAAGGCGGCCGCGCGGATGCGTGACACCTGTCGATGGCCCACGGTGAGCGGGAAACCTAGATTCGCGGCTAGAAGGCCGCGTGCCCCCGCCGCGGTGAACGCCGTGCCCCTGGAGGAGCCCGTGCTGGGTCCCGTGCTGCTCGCCGCCTCGCGCAGCGACCGGATGCGCCGTGTCGTGGCGAGTGCGCCCGTCACCCGGCCGGTCGTCAACCGCTTCGTCGCGGGCGAGGACCTGGCCGGCGCGCTGGAGGGCGTCCGCGCCCTGGTCGCCGGCGGGCTGGAGGTCACCCTCGACCACCTCGGTGAGGACGTCACCGACAAGGCCACCGCCGCCGCCACCCGGGACGCCTACCTGCGGTTGATCGAGGCGCTGGGTGCCGAGGAGCTGGGCAAGAGGGCGGAGGTGTCGGTCAAGCTGTCGGCGTTCGGCCAGGCGCTGCCGTCCGGCGGGCACGACATCGCGCTGGAGAACGTCCGCCGGGTCGCCGAGGCCGCCACCGCCGCCGGCACCACGGTCACCTGCGACATGGAGGACCACACCACGGCCGACTCCACCCTGGCGATCGTCGCCGAGCTGCGCCGCGAGCACCCGGGCACCGGCGCGGTGCTCCAGTCCTACCTGTACCGCACCGAGGAGGACTGCCGGGCGCTGGCCGTGCCGGGCTCGCGGGTACGGCTGGTCAAGGGCGCCTACAAGGAGCCCGCCTCCGCGGCGTACCAGGACAAGGCCGCGGTGGACCGGGCCTACGTGCGCTGCCTGCGGATCCTGATGGCCGGTGGCGGTTACCCGATGATCGGATCGCACGATCCCCGGCTCATCGAGATCGGCCGCCACCTCGCCGCCGAGCACGGCCGCCAGGCCGGTGACTACGAGTTCCAGATGCTCTACGGCATCCGGACGACCGAACAGCGGCGGCTGGCGGCCGACGGTGAGCGCATGCGCATCTACGTGCCGTACGGCGCCGACTGGTACGGCTACTTCATGCGCCGGCTGGCCGAACGCCCGGCCAACCTCGCCTTCTTCCTCCGCTCCTTCGTCCCCGGCAGCGCCTGACCGCCCCGGGCGCACCGCACCGCACCCGCGCATTCCGATCCGTTCCGCAGCAGACTCGTAGGCAAGGCGTTCCGCGGCCGACGCCGTCCGCGGCGCGCACACCACGCAGAAGGAGAACCGTCCCATGGACGCCGTGACCCAGGTCCCCACCCCGGTCAACGAGCCGGTGCGCTCCTACGCCCCCGGCAGCCCGGAGCGCGCCCGGCTGGAGGCCAAGCTCAAGGAGCTGGGCGAGAACCCGGTCGACCTGCCCCTGACCATCGGCGGGACCAAGCGGCTGGGCGGCGGCGAGCCGTTCGACGTGGTGCAGCCGCACGCGCACGCCAAGCGACTGGGCACCGCCCGCAACGCCACCCGGGCCGACGCGCGCGAAGCCGTCGACGCGGCGCTCGCCGCCGCCCCCGGCTGGCGCGCGATGTCCTTCGACGACCGTGCCGCGATCATCCTGCGCGCCGCCGACCTGCTGGCCGGCCCCTGGCGCGAGACCATCGCCGCGGCCACCATGCTCGGCCAGTCCAAGACCGCCCAGCAGGCCGAGATCGACAGCCCCTGCGAACTGGTCGACTTCTGGCGCTTCAACGTCTCCTACGCCCGGCAGATCCTGGCCGAGCAGCCTCCCGCCAACTCCCCGCAGGTGTGGAACCGGCTGGACCACCGCCCGCTGGAGGGCTTCGTCTACGCCATCACCCCCTTCAACTTCACCGCCATCGCCGCCAACCTGCCGACCGCGCCCGCCCTCATGGGCAACGTCGTCATCTGGAAGCCGTCGCCCACCCAGACGCTGGCCTCCGTGCTGATGATGGAGCTGCTGGAGGAGGCCGGGCTGCCCAAGGGCGTCATCAACCTCCTGACCGGTGACGGCCTGGAGGTCTCCGAGGTGGCGCTCGCCCACCCGGACCTGGCCGGCATCCACTTCACCGGATCCACCAGGACCTTCCAGCACCTGTGGCGGACGGTCGGCGAGAACATCGCGAACTACAAGACCTACCCGCGGCTGGTCGGCGAGACCGGCGGCAAGGACTTCGTCGTCGCGCACCCCTCGGCCGACCCGGCGGTGCTCAAGACCGCGCTGACCCGCGGCGCGTTCGAGTACCAGGGCCAGAAGTGCTCGGCCACCTCCCGCGCCTACATCCCGCGCTCGATCTGGGAGGGCGGATTCAAGGAGGCGTTCGCCGCCGAGACCGAGGGCCTGTCCATGGGCGACGTCACCGACCTGGACCACTTCATCGGCGCGCTCATCGACGAGCGGTCGTTCGCCAAGAACAAGGCGGCCATCGACCGCGCCACGGCCGACCCGGCGGTCGAGGTCGTGGCCGGCGGCAGCTACGACGACTCGGTGGGATACTTCGTCCGCCCGACCGTGCTGGCCTGCTCCGACCCCGGCCACGAACTCTTCCGCGACGAGTACTTCGGCCCGATCCTGGCCGTGCACGTCTACGAGGACGACGCCTACGACACGATGCTGGAGCAGATGGAGTCGGTCTCCTCCTACGCGCTGACCGGATCGGTCATCGCCGGTGACCGGCAGGCCGTCGCCCACACCATGGCGAAGCTGCGCTACGCGGCCGGCAACTTCTACATCAACGACAAGTCCACCGGCGCGGTCGTCGGCCAGCAGCCGTTCGGCGGCGGCCGGGCCTCCGGCACCAACGACAAGGCCGGCGCCAAGCAGAACCTGATGCGCTGGACCTCCACCCGTTCGATCAAGGAAGCCCTGCTGCCCCCCACCGACTACCGCTACCCGCACATGGGCTGACCTGCGGATCCCTGCGCACGCGACGGCCGTCCGGCACCCGCCGGGCGGCCGTCGCGGCATGTCCGGAGGCGGTCGCCGTCTCAGATAGTAGGAAGTCCGAGTAACTGTGCAGACAGAACGGGGAAGGGCGCCTAACGTTGTAGGAGCCGAACGTCTCGCTATCCGCGACGGGCGGAGACGCGCAGTGCGCCGACGCGGGTGATCCCCGCCGCACCGCCGTCCGCCCCCCTTACGGCGCTTCCCCTTCCCCACGCCGATACCTGGTCTGGAGTCGTGCCCCCATGGATGAGACCGCCCGCACCGCCACCCGTGCCCCCCGCGCCCGCCGCGCCCGCTACGCCGATACCGCCCGCCGTGACGCAGCCGAGGCCCTGCAGCGCGCCCTCGACCGCCGCGACAACGGCGGTGTGACCGGCCACGACGGCCGCTGACCCACCGTCTCCCGCCCCCGTCACGCCGCGTCCACCATACGGACGTCCCGTGTCATGGGCTGGACGGCGGGCGTACAGTCGGCCGCATGTCTCGGACCCTCAGCCTCGCAGTGATCCCCGGTGACGGAATCGGCAAGGAGGTGGTCGCCGAGGGTCTCAAGGTGCTCGGCGCCGTCCTGCCCTCCGACGTGAAGCTGGAGACCCGCACCTTCGACTTCGGCGCAGCCCGGTACCACGCCACCGGTGAGACCCTCACCGAGGCGGACCTGGACGCCCTGAAGGAACACGACGCGATCCTGCTCGGCGCCATCGGCGACCCCTCCGTGCCGTCCGGCGTGCTGGAGCGCGGGTTCCTGCTCAAGCTGCGGTTCGCCTTCGACCACCACGTCAACCTCCGCCCCGGCAGGCTCCTGCCGGGCGTCGCCTCACCGCTGGCCGGCGAGCCGGAGATCGACTTCGTGGTGGTCCGCGAGGGCACCGAGGGTCCCTACACCGGCAACGGCGGCGTGCTGCGGGCCGGCACCCCGCAGGAGGTGGCCACCGAGGTCAGCCTCAACACCGCCTTCGGCATCGAGCGGGTGGTCCGCGACGCCTACACCCGCGCCCGGGCCCGCCCCCGCAGGAAGCTCACCCTCGTGCACAAGAACAACGTCCTGGTGCACGCCGGTCACCTGTGGACCCGCGTCTTCGAGGAGGTCGGCCGCGACTTCCCCGACGTCACCACCGACTACCTGCACGTGGACGCCGCGACGATCTTCTTCGTCACCCAGCCCGAGCGCTTCGACGTCATCGTCACCGACAACCTCTTCGGCGACATCGTCACCGACCTGGCCGCCGCCATCACCGGCGGCATCGGGCTGGCCGCCAGCGGGAACATCAACCCCTCCGGCGCCTTCCCCTCGATGTTCGAGCCGGTCCACGGCTCCGCCCCCGACATCGCCGGCCAGGCCAAGGCCGACCCGACCGCCACCGTGCTGTCCGTCGCGCTGCTCCTGCAGCACCTCGGGTACACCGGCGAGGCCGCCCGCGTCGAGGCCGCCGTCGCCGCCGACCTCACGGAACGCGACGGCTCACCCCGCTCCACCGGGCAGATCGGCGACGCGCTGGCCGCCCGGGCAGCCGGCTGACCGCCCGGGTGCGCCACAGCCTCACCGGGGGCGGTCCACCGCCCGCACCCGGCCGGTCACGGGCCGGCCGCCACCGCGCGGACCGATCGCACGGGGCCGGAACGCCACGGCGTTCCGGCCCCGGCGAAGGACTTTTCCCCCCGGACCGCACAGACCGGCAGATGACCTCGGCGATCCCTTCATGACCATGGGCCGGTTCGGTGATAATCGGACCAGGGCCGCCGTGTGAGCCACGTCGGGCGCACTCCGCAGCGGCGGCGCGGACGTGCCGGGTGCGGTCCGCCACGACCTCACGGTGAAGGAAGCCCACATGACGACGCCCACCATCGAACTCAAGCCCTCCGCGCACATCCTCTCCGACACGGAGCGCGCGGCGCTGCTGGCCGAGCCCGGATTCGGCCGGCACTTCACCGACCACATGGTGACCGTCCGCTGGACCGCGGGCCGCGGCTGGCACGACGCCGAGCTCGTCCCCTACGCGCCGCTGTCCATCGACCCGGCGAACATGACGCTGCACTACGCCCAGTCGATCTTCGAGGGCCTCAAGGCGTTCGCCCAGCCGGACGGCTCGGTCGCCATGTTCCGTCCCGAGCGGAACGCGGCCCGGTTCCAGGCGTCCGCCCGCCGGATGGCCATGCCCGAGGTGCCGCAGGAACTGTTCGTCGCCGCCTGTGAGGCGCTCGTCGCGCAGGACCGCGCCTGGGTGCCCACCGCCGCGGAGCAGTCCCTCTACCTGCGGCCCCTCATGTTCGCCACCGAGGTGGGCCTGGGCGTGCGGCCGGCCGGCGAGTTCCTGTTCATGGTGATCGCCTCCCCGGCCGGCGCCTACTTCTCCGGCGGCGTCAAGCCGGTCTCCGTCTGGATCTCCGAGGAGTACGTGCGCGCCGCGCCCGGCGGCACCGGCACGGCCAAGTGCGCCGGCAACTACGCCGCCTCCCTGGTCGCCCAGGCCCAGGCCACCGAGAAGGGCTGCGACCAGGTGGTCTGGCTGGACGCGATCGAGCGCCGGTGGATCGAGGAGATGGGCGGCATGAACCTCTACTTCGTGCGCCGCGGGGCCGACGGCGCCGAGCAGGTCGTCACCCCCGAGCTGTCGGGCTCGCTGCTGCCCGGCATCACCCGCTCCTCGCTGCTGGAGATCGCCGCCGACCTCGGCTACGCGACCGCGGAGGAACGCATCAGCGTCGAGGACTGGAAGGCCGGCACCGCCGACGGCAGCATCACCGAGGTCTTCGCCTGCGGCACCGCCGCCGCGATCACCCCGGTCGGCTCCGCGAAGTCCACCTCCGGTGAGTGGACCGTCGGCGACGGCGGCCCCGGCGCGGTCACCATGCGTCTGCGCGAACGCCTCCTCGCCCTCCAGACCGGCACCGCCCCCGACACCCACGGCTGGCTGCACCCCGTCGCCTGACGGCGGGGCCGACCGGCGGGGGTGGCCGCTCGCCGTGGCCGCTGTGGTCCGCTCTCGCCCGCGGGCCGTGGCCGGTCGCTCGCGCGGTTCCCCGCGCCCCCCACGAACGCCCTTCCGCGGGTCGGTCGTCACGGGGTGCGGGGAGCCGCGCGCCCCGGTCCGCCCTTGGGGGATCACGGCGGGTTCGTGACCGGCCTGACGGTGTGGCCGTCGGCCCGCGGCCACCCGTCCTCGTGGACAGTCGTCCCGGATCGTGAGACGGCGGTATCCCCGACCCACCACACCGTGCGAAACTCCCCCCGTGTCCTCGTACGCCAGGAAGATTGGCAGCAGGCGCGCAGGTCCGCAGTGACCGCCTGAGGCGGGATGAATCCCCGCGTCGGCGACCACCGTGTCCCAGACCCGCGCGCAGACCTCTCGCACCCGCGAGAGGTCTTTTCGTTTGAAGGGCCCGACCGGCCCGGACGAGGGCGCGAGGGGAAGGGGGCAAGTGGAACCGATCACCCGGCCACCCTCGAAGGAGCAGCACCATGGCAGCCGCCCCCAGCACTCCCGATGACGCCTTCCACGTGTTCGACACCACGCTGCGCGACGGCGCGCAGCGTGAGGGGATCAATCTCACCGTCGCCGACAAACTCGCCATCGCGCGTCACCTCGACGAGTTCGGCGTGGGCTTCATCGAGGGCGGCTGGCCGGGCGCCAACCCGCGGGACACCGAGTTCTTCGAGCGGGCCGCGCGCGAGATCGACTTCCGGCACGCGCGGCTCGTCGCGTTCGGCGCCACCCGCAGGCCCGGCGGCCGCGCCGCCGACGACCCGCAGGTCGCGGCGCTGCTGGCGTCCGGTGCCCCGGTGGTGACGCTGGTGGCCAAGTCGCACGACCGGCACGTGGAGCTCGCGCTGCGCACCACGCTGGAGGAGAACCTGGAGATGGTCCGCGACACCGTCTCCCACCTGTGCGAGCAGGGGCGCCGGGTGTTCGTCGACTGCGAGCACTTCTTCGACGGGTACCGCGCCAACCCCCAGTACGCGGTGGCCGTGGTCCGGGCCGCGCACGAGTCCGGGGCCGACGTGGTCGTGCTGTGCGACACCAACGGCGGCATGCTCCCCGCCCAGGTCAACGCGGTGGTCGCCACCGTCCTGGCGGAGACCGGCGCCCGGCTCGGCATCCACGCCCAGGACGACACCGGCTGCGCGGTCGCCAACACCCTCGCCGCGGTGGACGCCGGCGCCACCCACGTGCAGTGCACCGCCAACGGCTACGGCGAGCGCGTCGGCAACTCCAACCTGTTCCCGGTGGTCGCCGCGCTGGAGCTGAAGTACGACAGGCGCGTGCTGCCCCCGGGGGCGCTCGCCGAGATGACCCGGGTCTCGTACGCCATCGCCGAGGTCGTCAACCTCACCCCCTCCACCCACCAGCCCTACGTCGGGGTCTCGGCGTTCGCCCACAAGGCCGGCCTGCACGCCTCCGCGATCAAGGTGGACCCCGACCTCTACCAGCACATCGACCCCGAGCTCGTCGGCAACACCATGCGCATGCTGGTCTCGGACATGGCCGGCCGGGCCTCCGTCGAACTCAAGGGCAAGGAACTCGGCTACGACCTGTCCGGCGACCGGGAGCTGACCGGCCGGGTGGTGGAGCGGGTCAAGGAGCGCGAGCTGCGCGGCTACACCTACGAGGCCGCCGACGCCTCGTTCGAACTGCTGCTGGTCGACGAGGTGCGTGGCGCCCGCTGCCGTTTCTTCCGCGCCGAGTCCTGGCGGGCCATCGTCGAGCAGCGCCCGGACGGCGTCCAGGTCAACGAGGCCACCGTGAAGATGTGGGCCAAGGGCGAGCGGTTCGTCGCCACCGGCGAGGGCAACGGACCGGTCGACGCCCTCGACACCGCGCTGCGCCACGGCCTGGAGCGGATATACCCGCAGTTGGCGGTCATGGAGCTGACCGACTACAAGGTCCGCATCCTGGAGGGCCGGCACGGCACCGAATCCACCACCCGCGTGCTGGTCACCACCAGCGACGGCCACACCGAATGGTCCACCGTCGGGGTCGGCGAGAACGTCATCGCCGCCTCCTGGCAGGCCCTGGAGGACGCCTACACCTACGGGCTGCTGCAGGCCGGACTGGCGCCGGAGCAGGACTGACCGGCTGGTCAGGCCATCGTCTCCAGCGACCCCGCGGTCACCGGATGGGCGAACGGGTGGCCCGCCGCCCAGCGGGCCACCTCCTCCAGCGCGGCGTCCGCGAGGCGGGCCGTCTCGTTGCCGAGGGATCCGGCGATGTGCGGGGTCAGCAGCACGTTCGGCAGGTCGTAGAGGGGGCTGGCGGCCGGCAGCACCTCCGGCTCGGTGTGGTCCAGCACCGCCCGCAGCCGGCCGGTGACCAGCTCGGCGGTCAGCGCCGCGGTGTCCACCAGCGATCCGCGCGCGGTGTTGACCAGGGTCGCGCCGTCCGGCATCAGGGCCAGCCTCCGCGCGTCGAACATGCCTCGGGTGGACGGCAGTTGGGGTGCGTGCAGGGTCACCACGTCGCTGCCGCGGGCCAGTTCGTCCAGGTCCACCGGGCGCGCGCCCATCTCCCGTGCCCGCGCGGGCGTGACGTACGGGTCGTGCAGCAGCAGCCGCAGGTCGAAGGGGCGCAGCAGCTCCAGCACCCGCCGCCCGGTCCGGGAGGCGCCCACCACGCCGACGACGCGGCCGTGGTTGCCGGTGCCCGCCCAGTGCGCCAGGCCCTCCGGCGGTGCGGACCTGCGCACCCGGTACTCGTGCGCCGCCTCCAGCACCCGTTTGCCGGCGAACAGCACCGCCGCCACCGTGTACTCCGCCACCGGCAGCGCGTTCGCCCAGGCCGCGCTGGAGACGGCGAGCCCCCGCTCCCAGCAGGCCGGCGTGACGTGGGCGCGCACCGAGCCGGCCGCGTGCACGACCGCGCGCAGCCGTGGCATGCCCGCCAGCGCGGCGGCGGTCAGCGGGGGGCAGCCCCAGCCGGTCAGCAGCACCTGCGCCGCGGCGAGCGCGGCCGACGGGTCGTCGAAGGCGGTGACCACCAGCGCCGGATCGCAGTCGGCGACCGCGGCCAGCCGCCGCAGCTCCGGCGGGCCGAACAGCGCCTCGCGGGTTCCGGGGGACATGGCCAGCACGGTGCGGGGACGGCGCGTCATGCCGACAGTCTGGCAGCGGCCGGGGTGACGGGCACCACACCTACCGGACGGTAGCGCGGGGTGCCGGGCGGCCTAGAGTGACCGGTGCGAGATGTCACTGGGTGCCGTCATCGCTCGAACAGTGGCACCGGGTGACAGAGGTGCCGGTCCCGTAGCCTGTCACGACCCTCGATCCAGGGAGACCCCATGCGTTCTGCGAAGGACTTCTTCCGGCCGCTGGCCGTGGGAGCCCCGGAACCGGTGCGGGAGGTGCCCTTCCGGCCCTCCCGCATGATCCACTTCTTCGACCCGTCCAACCCGCGGATGGCCGCCAAGGTCCCGGAACTGGCGCCCACCGTGGACGTGCTGCTCGGCAACCTGGAGGACGCGGTCGCCGCCGACCGCAAGGAGGCCGCCCGGCAGGGCCTGGTGGAGATCGCCCGCGCGACGGACTTCGGCGACACCCAGCTGTGGACCCGGGTCAACAGCCTCGACTCGCCCTGGGCGCTGGACGACCTGATCACCCTGGTCACCGAGGCCGGCGACCGCATCGACGTCGTGATGCTGCCCAAGGTCGAGGGCGCCCAGGACATCCACTACGCCGACCGGCTGCTCGCCCAGCTGGAGGCCCGGGCCGGCCTGACCCGGCCCATCCTGGTGCACGCCATCCTGGAGACCGCCGCCGGCATGGCCAACGTCGAGGAGATCGCCGGTGCCAGCCCCCGCATGCAGGGCATCTCCCTCGGCCCGGCCGACCTCGCCGCCAGCCGCCGGATGAAGACCACCAGGGTCGGCGGCGGCCACCCCGGCTACCTGGTGCGCCAGGACCCCGGCGCCGACCCGGCCGCGCCGCGCGCCACCTATCAGCAGGACCTGTGGCACTACACCGTCGCCCGGATGGTCGACGCCTGCGCCGCGCACGGGATCCTGCCGTACTACGGCCCGTTCGGCGACATCCGCGACACCGCGGCCTGCGAGGACCAGTTCCGCAACGCCTTCCTGCTCGGCTGCGTCGGTGCCTGGAGCCTGCACCCGGTGCAGATCGGCATCGCGCGGCAGGTCTTCTCCCCGGCCCCGGACGAGGTCGCCTGGGCCCGCCGGGTCATCGCCGCCATGGGGGACGGCACCGGCGCGGTGATGATCGACGGCAAGATGCAGGACGACGCCACCTTCAAGCAGTGCCAGGTCGTCGCCACGCTCGCCGACACCCTCGCCCGGCGCGACCCGCAGCTGCGGACCGCCTACGACGACGCCACCGCCGCAGCCCTCACCCGGAAGTGACCCGCATGACGACGCCCGCCCCCGCCCCCGTGCCGCGCCGCTCGGTGCTGTACATGCCCGGGGCCAACGAACGCGCCCTGGAGAAGGCCCGCACCCTGCCCGCCGACGCGCTCATCCTCGACCTGGAGGACGCGGTCGCCCCCGACGCCAAGGCCGCCGCCCGCGACCGGGTCGCCGCCGCCGTGGCCTCCGGGGCGTACGGCCACCGCGAGGTCACCGTCCGGGTCAACGGCCCCGGCACCGCCTGGCACGCCGACGACGTCCGGGCCGCCGCCGAGGCCGGTCCGGCCGCCGTGGTGGTGCCCAAGGTCGACAGCGCCCGCACCGTCCACGAGGTCGTCGACGCCCTGGAGAAGGCCGGTGCCCCGGACCGGACGGCGGTCTGGGCGATGCTGGAGACCCCCCGGGCCCTGTTCGACGCCCGCGCGGTGGCCGCCGCCGGCGAACGGCTGACGGTGCTGGTCATGGGCACCAACGACCTGGTCAAGGAGCTGCGCGCCGAGCACGTCCCCGGCCGGGCACCCTTGCTGACCGGCCTGTCGCTGGCCGTGCTGGCCGCCCGGGAACGCGGCCTGACGATCCTCGACGGGGTCTACAACGACGTGCGCGACACCGCCGGCTTCGAGGCGGAGTGCCTCCAGGGGCGGCAGTTCGGCTTCGACGGCAAGACCCTGATCCACCCCGCCCAACTGGAGCCCTGCAACCGGGTCTTCACCCCCGGCGAGGACGCGGTGGCGCACGCCCGCGAGATCATCGAGGCGTTCGAGGAGGCGTCCCGCGAGGGCCGCGGCGTGGTCACGGTGGGCGGCCGCATGGTGGAGAACCTCCACGTCGAGGAGGCCCGCCGGGTCCTGGCACTCGCCGGCGCACTGGCCCGGCACGGCTAGCGCCGAGCCGGAAGCCGTCCGCCGTCCGCCCCGGGCCGCCCCGGACGGGCGGTGCGGCCGGCGGGTCCGCGCCCCGCCGGGTCACCGGCCCGGCGGCCGGTTTCACCCGGACGGACGCGAGCGGCGCTCAAGCCTCGCTCGTGCGGTTGGTACAAAGGGAAACACCCCTCGCGTCACGCACAGGGCCCTTTGTGGACGGGCAACTGTGGGGTTCCTCCATGAAGTGGCCCCGGAGAGTGTGAGAAGTCAACGCGGAGTTTGACACCCCCCCGCTCGTATCGTCGTGGCATGACCGTTGTGGACGAGGTGCCGGCCGAACCCAGTGACGCGCATGGGCGCGTGGCGGAGCTCCACGCCATCCGGGAACGGGTGCGGCGGGGGCCGAGTGACAAGGCGACCGAGGCTCAGCACGCCAAGGGCAAGCTGACCGCCCGGGAGCGTATCGACCTGCTGCTCGACGAGGGCTCCTTCCAGGAGGTCGAGCCGCTGCGCCGGCACCGCGCGCAGGGCTTCGGCCTGGAGGCGAAGAAGCCCTACACCGACGGCGTCATCACCGGCTGGGGCACCGTCCACGGCCGCACGGTCTTCGTCTACGCCCACGACTTCCGGATCTTCGGCGGCGCGCTCGGCGAGGCGCACGCCCAGAAGATCCACAAGATCATGGACAAGGCCATCGCGGCCGGCGCTCCGCTGGTCAGCCTGAACGACGGCGCCGGCGCCCGTATCCAGGAGGGCGTCTCGGCGCTCGCCGGCTACGGCGGCATATTCCAGCGCAACACCAGGGCCTCCGGCGTCATCCCGCAGATCTCGGTGATGCTCGGACCGTGCGCGGGCGGCGCGGCCTACAGCCCGGCGCTGACCGACTTCGTCTTCATGGTCCGCGAGACCTCCCAGATGTTCATCACCGGCCCCGACGTGGTGCAGGCGGTGACCGGCGAGAAGGTTTCGCAGAACGGCCTGGGCGGCGCCGACGTGCACGCCGAGACCTCGGGCGTGGCGCACTTCGCCTACGACGACGAGCAGTCGTGCATCGAGGAGGTGCGCTACCTGCTGTCGATGCTGCCGCAGAACAACCGGGAGAACCCGCCGGTGGTCGCCACCGACGACCCGGTCGACCGCCGCTCCGAGGCGCTGCTGGACCTGGTGCCGGCCGACGGCAACCGCAGCTACGACATGCGCAAGGTGATCGAGGAGATCGTCGACGACGGCGACGTCCTGGAGGTCCACGAGCGCTGGGCGACCAACATCATCTGCGCGCTGGCCCGCCTCGACGGCCGGGTGGTCGGCATCATCGCCAACCAGCCCGCCTCGCTGGCCGGCGTGCTGGACATCGAGGCGTCGGAGAAGTCCGCCCGCTTCGTACAGATGTGCGACGCCTTCAACATCCCCCTGGTCACCCTGCTGGACGTCCCCGGCTTCCTGCCCGGCGTCGACCAGGAGCACGGCGGCATCATCCGGCACGGCGCGAAGCTGCTGTACGCGTACTGCAACGCCACCGTGCCGCGCATCTCGCTGATCCTGCGCAAGGCGTACGGCGGCGCTTACATCGTGATGGACTCCCAGTCCATCGGCGCCGACCTCACCTACGCCTGGCCCACCAACGAGATCGCGGTGATGGGTGCCGAGGGCGCGGCCAACGTGATCTTCCGCCGGCAGATCGCGGACGCGGACGACCCCGACGCGATGCGCGCCGCTATGGTCAAGGAGTACAAGTCCGAGCTGATGCACCCGTACTACGCGGCCGAACGCGGTCTGGTCGACGACGTCATCGACCCCGCCGAGACCCGCGAGGTGCTCGTCCGCTCGCTGGCGATGCTCCGCACGAAACACGCCAACCTGCCGTCGCGCAAGCACGGCAATCCCCCCCAGTGACCGGAGGCATGTTGATGAGCAGCGAACCCGTGGTCCGCGTCGTGCGTGGTCATGCGGAGCCGGAGGAGATCGCCGCGATCACCGCGCTCCTGCTGGCCCGCGCCGCCGTCGCGTCCCGCCCGGCGGACGCCGACGTCCGCACGATCGCCCGCTGGCGCCGCCTGGAGCGCGCGTCCGGCTTCTACGCCCCGCACAGCTGGCAGGCGGTCGCCTGACGGCGATCCCCCGCCGTACCCCGAACGGCCCCGGAGCACCGCTCCGGGGCCGTTCGCGTGCGTGCCGCCGGGGAACGCGGCGCGTCGGGGTGCTGGGGCGCGGCCCCGCAGGCGTGCGGGCGTGGCGCGGCCGAAGCGCTCCGTGGCGTTCTGCGGGGCGAACGGCATATGCCAGGGGGAACAACGCTACGGCGCCCCGTACGGCCGCCAGAGGGGCCGTGAGGGCCGCTCGGGCGGGCGGGGCGCCGGCTTGGCGTGAACGCGTCAGCGCAGGCGGGCCATCAGCGCGTGTTCGACGAGGGTGATGAGGGTGGTCTTCGCTTCGCCGCGGTGGCGGGCGTCGGTGATCATGATGGGGGTCTCGGGGCCGATCTGGAGTGCTTCGCGTACTTCGTCGGGGGTGTAGGGCTGGTGTCCGTCGAAGCCGTTGAGGGCGATGACGAAGGGGAGGCCGCTGTTCTCGAAGTAGTCGACGGCGGGGAAGCAGTCGGCGAGTCTGCGGGTGTCGACGAGGACGACGGCGCCGATGGCGCCGCGGACGAGGTCGTCCCACATGAACCAGAAGCGGTCCTGTCCGGGGGTGCCGAACAGGTAGAGGATCAGGTCGTCGTCCAGCGTGATGCGGCCGAAGTCCATCGCCACCGTGGTGGTGGTCTTGTCCGGCGCGTGCGTGAGGTCGTCGATCCCCGCGGAGGCGGAGGTCATCACGGCTTCGGTGCGCAGCGGGTTGATCTCCGATACGGCACCGACGAACGTGGTCTTGCCCACGCCGAAGCCGCCCGCCACCACGATCTTCGCGGAGGTGGTGGAGCGGGCTGCACCGCTAGAGCTTGCGAAGTCCACTGAGCACCCTTTCGAGCAGTGTCACGTCTGGCTGTCCGCCGGCGGCGTCGTCGCCACCGGGCTGGTGGATGGCGACCAGTCCGGCCTCCGCCAGGTCGGCGACGAGGATCCGGGCGACGCCGAGGGGGATGGAGAGCAGGGCCGACACCTCCGCCACGGACTTGACCTCGTGGCACAGGTGACAGATGCGCTGGTGCTCCGGCAGTGCGCCGTGCAACCGGTCCGGGTCGGCGGTGGTGGACACCAGCGCCTCAAGGGCCAGTTGGTAGCGCGGCCGGGTCCGTCCGCCCGTCATGGCGTAGGGCCTTACCAGCGGCTGATGATCGGAGCCTACCGGGCTCCGGCCGTCGCCGTTACCCTCCTGCGGGTCGCGCACCGGGATGTGCGGTTCGATCCGCGGGGCGGCCGGGCGGGGGGGCTCCGGCTGCCGGGGCGCGGGCGGCCGCGGTGGCGGAGCGGCCGCGGCGGGCGGCTGCGGGGCCGCCACCTGCTCCGGTTCCCGGAAGAGCGGCGGCGCCGGCTGTTCGTGGCCCGCCGGACCCCCGGTCTCCCCGGCGGCCCGGTGGCTGGGCGCGGACGGGAAGTTGAACCGCTTCAGGGGTGCCTGCTGATGCGGATCGCCGTAGGGATGTGCGCCAGGGGGCGTGTCCACGATTCCTCCTCCAGCCGGCCGGTTCCGGTCCACCGGCGGCCCTCGGGCCCCGGTGCGTCACCGAACCATACGGTCCGGCAACGCATCAGCGCACACCTGCCCGGCAGTTGAGCCCGTTTGATGGTGAACTATCCGAGGAGGCTGCCCTGGAGTTCGGCGCGCAGGTCGGGGGTGAGGACGGAGCCGGCGCGGTCGACGAGGAGGGCCATCTCGTAGCCGACGAGGCCGATGTCGCATTCGGGGTGGGCGAGTACGGCGAGGCTGGAGCCGTCGGAGACGCTCATGATGAACATGAAGCCGCGTTCCATCTCGACGACGGTCTGGTTGACGCTGCCGCCTTCGAAGATGCGGGACGCTCCGGCGGTGAGTGAGGTCAGGCCGGAGGCGACCGCGGCGAGTTGGTCGGCGCGGTCGCGGGGGAAGCCGTCGGACATGGCCAGCAGCAGGCCGTCGGCGGAGACGACCACCGTGTGGGACACACCGGGGGTGTTGTCCACGAAGTTGGTGATCAACCAGTTCAGATTCTGTGCCGCCTGGCTCATCGGACTCAACTAACGCTCCTGGTGGTTGGGGCCGGGGCCCTGCCTGTCGGGTGGGGAGGACGTCGGATCGTTACCCGCTCCGCGGCCCTGTCGCACACCGTGCCGCAGGCTCGTGAGCCTGCCACGGACGTCCTGCGGGTCCCGGGAGACCAGCGGGCCGGTCTGCGGAGCCGGTTGCGCGGCCCCGGCGACGAGATTCGCCTGCGGAACCCGCTGCGGCAGTCCGGAGGGGGTCACTCCGCCTGCCTTCGGCGCACGGGCCAGGGCGGCCCGATGCCACAGTTCGTTGTTCGCCGGCTGCCCCCCGGCGGTCCCTCCCAGCTCCGCTGCCGCGCCGTCCCGCCCCGGTTCCCCGGTGGGCGGACGCCGCGGCCCGTCGCCGGGCACCGGACCGCCGTCCGGCGCGTCGTAGCCTACGCGCTCCGGCGCCGGCGGCAACGGCCCGGGACCGGACGGGTCCGCGGTCGGGGGAGGAGGCAGCTCCGCCGCGGTGCGGGAGTGCCGGCCCGTCGCGGCGGGAGTGCCGTCGAGACCGTACTGCCCCGGGGTGCCGCGGTACCCGCCGGGGGTGGTCATTTCGCCGCCCGGCGCGGACAGGTCCCCCGCAGGGGCCACCGGCCCCGAGAACGGTCCCCGGAACGCGGTGGATTGCGGCTCCACGGGCGGAATGCCCGGGAAGTCCTGCGGAGCGCCCGGCGGGGTGTGGCTCCCGGGGCCGTCCTGCCCGGCGAACTCCGCCGGACCGCTCCCGATGGCCAGGCGTTCGCCCGCGGCCGCCTCCAGAGCCGCTCTGCGGCCTTCCTGGAGCAGCGACCGGCCCACCGCGTCCAGCGGCGCCGCCACCTCGTAGCGACCGTCGTCGAAACCCAGTTGCGCGGCGGTGAACTGGCCGGATTCGTAAGCCTGCTCCCGGTGCTCGGGCACGATCCGCGAGACCGTGAAGTCGTCCTCCAGCAGCTCGCCGCCACCCCCCTGGGTGATCTCCACCGGCAGCATCACCAGGGATGTCGTGCCCGCCTGCTCGCCGGAGGGCCGCAGCTGCACCCGGATGCCGTGCCGGGCGGCCAGCCGTCCCACCACGAACAGCCCCATCCGCTGCGGCACCTCGGCGTCCAGCACCGGAGCGGTGGCCAGCCGGTGGTTGATGTCCGCGAAGTCCTGGGCGGACAGCCCGATGCCCATGTCGTGGATCTCCACCGCGATCCGCCCGTCCGGCAGCCGGGTGGCCGTCATGCGCACCCGGGTGTGCGGCGAGGAGAACGAGGTGGCGTTCTCCAGCAGCTCCGCCAGCAGGTGCACCAGGCCGGTGACCGCGTCGCCGTGGATCTCGCCGGCCGGCACCCCGGTGATCTCGATCCGCTCGTACGCCTCCACCTCGGAGGCCGCCGCCCGCAGCACGTCCACCACCGGCACCGGCCGGCTCCACCGGCGGCCCGGCTCCTCACCGGCGAGGACCAGCAGGTTCTCACCGTTGCGCCGCATCCGGGTGGCCAGGTGGTCCAGCCGGAAGAGACTGGCCAGCTGGTCGGGATCGGCCTCGTTGTTCTCCAGGCCGGTGATCAGCGCCAGCTGCCGTTCGATCAGCCCCTGGTTGCGGAGGCTGAGGTTGGTGAAGATCGCGTTGACGTTGCCGCGCAGCAGCGCCTGTTCCGCGGCCAGCCGCACCGCCTGGCGGTGCACCTGGTCGAACGCCCGGGCCACCTCGCCGATCTCGTCGCCGTCGCCGATCGGGATCGGCTCCACCCGGGTCTCCACCCGTCCCGGCCGGTCCCGCGACAACTGCTCGACCAGCGCCGGCAGCCGTTGCTCCGCCACCTCCAGCGCCGCCCCGCGCAGCCGCCGCATCGTGCGGCCCATGGACCGGGCCATCAGCGCGGCCACCGCGAACGAGGCCAGCACGCCCAGCACCACGAAGGCCGCATCGGTCAGCGCCTGGCGCCGGGCGCCGGCGGCCACCGACGCCGCGTCCCGCCCGGCCTGCGAGGCCAGGTCGCCCTCCACCGAACGGTAGGCGCCGAACGCCAGGGTGGAGGCGGTGTTCCAGCTGTCCGCGGTGATCCCGTGCGCCGTCAGCTGCGCGGCCGGCATGCCCGAGGCGATGGCCTCCAGCATCGCCTGCCGGCTCGGCGGCGTCACGAACGGCCGGCCCGCCACCGCGGCCCGGGTACGGGCCGTCGCCACCTGCGCGTCGCCGGCCCGGGCGGCCGCCTGCTGCGCACGGGTCAGCAGCGTCACGTCCTGCGGGGTGCCGCCGCCGCGGAACTCCTCCAGGGCGATGTTCTCCAGGTACGCGTAGCTGGCCAGCGCGGTCAGCTGCGCGCGGCGCTGCGCCTGCGGGACGCCGTGTTCCACCAGGATCTGCGTGCCGATCGACCGGGTCAGCGACTCGGCGCCCTTGGTCAGCGACATCGCGTACAGGGTGCGGCCGTACGCGCCTGGGTCCGTGGTGCCGAAGCCCAGCTCGTTGGCGAACTCCGCCAGCGGGTGCTGGATCGCGGTGTACGCCTCCTCGGTCCGCACCCCCGGCAGCGAACTGGTGTAGGCGTCGTCGCGCAGCCCGGTCAGCTTGCGTTCCACCGTGCGGAAACCGGCGAGGCGGTGCTCCAGGGCCGGGGTGTGCGGCATCGCGTCCGCCGCGGCGTCGAAGCGCCCGGCCGCGGCGTCGGTCACCGCGCGGGCGGTGCGCACCACCGGGTCGGAGCGGCGGCCGGCCAGCAGCGGACGGGCGGTGGTGTCCCGCTCCTCCAGCAGCGCGTTGCCGTAGTCGGTGGCGGCCCGCACCAGCCGTGCGGTGCGCACCGCCTCGTCGGCCTGCTGCCAGCGCTGCACGCCGGCGTCGACGTTCAGCCCGCCGACCACCAGGGCCACCACCGCCGGGACCAGCGCGATGACGGTCAGCCGGGTGCGGACCCGCCAGCCGCTGGGGGACAGGCGGCCGCGGCGGCCGGGCGGTACCGGGTCGGGCTGCGGCGGGGCGGGTTCCTCGCGGCCGGGCGGTGTGAAGTTCCCCCGGGCCGCGTGCTCCGGGCCGGTGCCCGTGCGCGACGTGTTCCTCACTCGACCAACCTTTCGGTACCGGTGCGGCGGCGCACCCGGATTCCGGCTCGCCGGACCACCGATTGCAGCACGGCCGGGAGGTCCTGCCAAACCCCCCGCGACCGTGACCGGGGCCTCACCGGGCGCCGGGAAATCCGGAGGTAGGGGACGGTGCCGGACAATCCCCGGGGGCGCCGTCAGCGCCCCGGAACCGTTCATGCGCGAGGGGTGTTCGAGGTGTGGAGATTCTCTGTCGAAACGTTATGAAGAAGCGGGCCGGCCCGTGGCGCACCGCGCCACGGGCCGGCCCGCACACCTGCCGGGAGAACCGTCCGGCCGGTAGGGGACCAGGAGGTCGAACGCGTCAGCGCAGGCGAGCCAGCAGGGCGTGTTCGACGAGGGTGATGAGGGTGGTCTTCGCTTCGCCGCGGTGGCGGGCGTCGGTGATCATGATGGGGGTCTCGGGGCCGATCTGGAGTGCTTCGCGTACTTCGTCGGGGCTGTAGGGCTGGTGCCCGTCGAAGCCGTTGAGGGCGATGACGAAGGGGAGGCCGCTGTTCTCGAAGTAGTCGACGGCGGGGAAGCAGTCGGCGAGTCTGCGGGTGTCGACGAGGACGACGGCGCCGATGGCGCCGCGGACGAGGTCGTCCCACATGAACCAGAAGCGGTCCTGTCCGGGGGTGCCGAACAGGTAGAGGATCAGGTCGTCGTCCAGCGTGATGCGGCCGAAGTCCATCGCCACCGTGGTGGTGGTCTTGTCGGCCACCTTGCTCAGGTCGTCGATGCCCGCCGACGCCGCCGTCATCACCGCCTCGGTGCGCAGCGGGTTGATCTCCGAGACCGTGCCGACGAACGTGGTCTTGCCCACGCCGAAACCGCCCGCCACCACGATCTTCGCGGACGTGGTGGAACGTGCGGCGGGCGCGGGGGCCACCGGTTGCCCGAAGGTCTCCCCGGCCTGCGGCCTAGAGCTTGCGAAGTCCACTGAGCACCCTCTCCAGCAAAGTCACGTCCGGCTGTCCGCCGGCCTCCGAGCCGCCCGGCTGGTGGATCGCCACCATGCCCGCCTCGGCCAGGTCCGCCACCAGGATCCGGGCCACGCCCAGCGGGATCCCCAGCAGCGCCGAGATCTCCGCCACCGACTTGATCTCCTGGCACAGGTGGCAGATGCGCTGGTGCTCGGGCAGCAGGCTGCCGTAGCCCGACGGGTCAACCGAGGTGCTGACCAGCGCCTCGATGGCCAGCTGGTAGCGGGGCCGCGTGCGGCCTCCGGTCATGGCGTACGGCCGCACCAGCGGCTGGTCGCCCTCACCCCCGTACGGCATCTGGTGAGGACTGCCGTACGGGCCGGGCGAGGCGGGAGGCGGGGTCATGTGCGGGCCCTCCGGGCTAAGGCGGAAACATCGTTACCGGTCGTGGCGTGGGGGAGGCTGACTGTCGGCGCTTGCACGGGTGGGGGCCGTCCCTGACGTGTGCGTGGGCGGGGGTCAGCCGAGGAGGCTGCCTTGGAGTTCGGCGCGCAGGTCGGGGGTGAGGACGGAGCCGGCGCGGTCGACGAGGAGGGCCATCTCGTAGCCGACGAGGCCGATGTCGCATTCGGGGTGGGCGAGTACGGCGAGGCTGGAGCCGTCGGAGACGCTCATGATGAACATGAAGCCGCGTTCCATCTCGACGACGGTCTGGTTGACGCTGCCGCCTTCGAAGATGCGGGACGCTCCGGCGGTGAGTGAGGTCAGGCCGGAGGCGACCGCGGCGAGTTGGTCGGCGCGGTCGCGGGGGAAGCCGTCGGACATGGCCAGCAGCAGGCCGTCGGCGGAGACGACCACCGTGTGGGACACACCGGGGGTGTTGTCCACGAAGTTGGTGATCAACCAGTTCAGATTCTGTGCCGCCTGGCTCATCGGACTCAACTAACGCTCCTGCTGGTGAGGGGTGCCGCCGAGGTGCTCCCCGGACGGGGGTCCGCCGGGCCGGCCCGCGCCCGCGGAACGGCCCTGCTGGATACCACGGCGAAGGTTGGTCAGCCGCCCGCGCACGTCGTCGGGTGCGCGCGAGACCTGGGGACCGGTGTGCTGGGTCTGCTGCGCGGCCCCGGCGACCAGGTTGGCCTGCGGGACCCGCCGCGGCAGACCCGAGGGGGTGATGCCGCCGGCGGCCGGCTCGCGCACCTGCTCCGCGCGGCGCCAGCGTTCGTCGTTGGGCGAGGCACCCCAGTCCTCGTCGGGGGCGGCCCGCATCCGCTGCGGACCGCCGAGTCCCGGAGCCTGCGGTGCGGCCGGCTGCTCCGCATGTGCCGCCTGGCGGGAGAACCCGCCGTGCGGCTCGCCGAATCCCCCGGCCGGCTCGCCGAACCCGCCGGTCAGCGGGTCGTTGGAGGGGCCGTAGCCCATCGGCTCGACCGGCTGTCCCGGCCCGGGGCGCGGAGCCCGCTGGCCGGGGACCGGCAGGTCCGCCCCGGGCTGCCGGCCGTAACCGGGCAGCTCGCCGCGTTCGGCGGCCTGGCGGCGGAACCAGTCGGTCTCCAGGGAGTCGAAGATCGGGGACCGCTCGTCGTCCTGCGGGCCGGCCGTCGGCAGCGCGCTCGGCTCGCCCGGCACCGGCAGTTCGCCGTCGCCGTGCCGGAAGTTGTCGACGCGGCCCGGCTGCTGCGGGGCCTGCGGCAGGTCCCGCCGGCCACCGCCCGGCCCGCCGGGGAGACCCTGCGGGTCCTGCGGCGGGAAGCGGTGCGAGCCGGTGTCGCCGAAACCGTCGGGGTGCGGCTGCCGCGGGGCGCCGTAGCCCTGCTGGGGTGCCTCCTGCGGACCGGCGAACGCCTGCGGGCCGCCGTCCGGCGCTCCCGCACCCCGGCCGCGCGGGCCGAAGACGTCGGAACCGGAACCGGTGCCCGGCATCCCGGCACGCCCCGGGCCCTGCGGCCCGTCGGCCCGCGGCACCGGCCGCGGCGCCTCGGGCTGCGGGGCGACCGGACGCGGCGGGACGGACTGCGGCGGGACGGGCCGCGGGGCCTCGCCCTGCGGCACCTGCCGGGCCGGGCCGGCCTGCGGGGCCTGACGGCCCTGCGGGCCGAAGACGTCCGAGCCGGAACCGGTGTGGAACGGCGCGGCGAACTCGCCGGTGCCCTGGTCCTGGTGCGCGGCCGGGCCGCCGAACGGCACCTGGCCGGCCGGACCGCCCACCGGTGAGCGCGGCACCCGCGGCTGCGGGGAGCCCTGCGCCGGCCGGAAGAACTCACCGGTGCTGTCGCGCCGGCCCTGGCCGCCCGGTGCCTGCTGGCCCGAAACGCCGGGTCCGCCGGGGGCGCCCGGCGGGAAGCCCTCCTGCCGGCCGGTGAACTCCGGCTGGCCCTGCGGGGCCGGCCGCCGTCCGGCCGGCTGGCCCGGCTGGCGCGAGGGGGTGAAGAACTGGTCGCTGCCGCCCGGCTGCTGGCGTTCGCCGTGGAAGTCGGGGCGGGGGAACTCCGCGGTGCCGCCGGCGCCGCGCACGTCGTCGTGGCCGCGCGGTACGTCGGCACCGCCGGGCTGGGCCCAGCTGGTGGACGGCACCTCGTCGGCGTCCTCCTGCTGCGGATCGCGCCGCTGGCGGGTGGGCAGGCCGGGGGAGCGCGGCGGCTGGGGGCCGTTGCCGGCGGCCGGTCCGCCGGGCAGCGCGGCCCGCTGCTCGGGGCCGGGCAGCTGCTCGCGTTCGGTCTCGGGCTGGTCGGCGCGGCGCAGTCCGGCGGTGTGGGCCATGGCCTGCACACCGGCCGGTGCCTGGCTGCGGACGGCGGCCGGGGTGTCGCTGGGGAGCTTGCCCTGCTGGCCGGGCGGGCCGCTCTTGGCGCCGCCCTGGGTCAGCTCCACCGGGAGCATGACCAGCGCGGTGGTGCCGCCGGAGTCGGAGGGGCGCAGCTGGATGCGGATGCCGTGCCGCAGTGACAGCCGGCCGACCACGAACAGGCCCATCCGGCGGGAGACCGCGACGTCCACCGTCGGCGGGTTGGCCAGCCGCTCGTTGATGTCGGCCAGGTCGTCGGGCGACAGGCCGATGCCGGTGTCGTGGATCTCGATCAGCACCCGGCCGTCGGGCAGCGCGTGCCCGGTGACCCGCACCTTGGTCTGCGGGGAGGAGAACGACGTGGCGTTCTCCAGCAGTTCGGCGAGCAGGTGGACGAGGTCGTTGACGACCCGGCCGGCCACCTCGGTCGGCGGCACCTGGGTCAGCTCGATGCGTTCGTACTGCTCCACCTCGGAGGCCGCGGCGCGCAGCACGTCGACCAGCGGCACCGGGCGGGTCCACCGGCGGCCCGGCTCCTCACCGGCGAGGACCAGCAGGTTCTCACCGTTGCGGCGCATTCGGGTGGCGAGGTGGTCGAGCTTGAAGAGGTTGGAGAGCTGGTCGGGGTCGGCCTCGCGGCTCTCCAGCTCCGAGATCAGCGACAGCTGGCGCTGGATCAGGCCCTGGCTGCGGCGCGAGAGGTTGGTGAACATCGCGTTGACGTTGCCCCGCAGCAGTGCCTGCTCGGCGGCCAGCCGGACGGCCTCGCGGTGCACGTCGTCGAACGCGCGGGCCACCCGGCCGATCTCGTCACGGGTGTTGATGCCGATCTCGGCGACCGAGGTGTCCAGGTCCTGCGGGTCGGACTCCGACAGCTGGCGCACCAGGTCCGGCAGCCGGCGCTGGGCGACCTCCTGCGCGGTGTCCTGCAGGCGGCGCAGCGAACGGATCATCCCACGGGCCACCACGAAGGCGCCGACCAGCGAGATGCCCAGCACCAGCAGGATCAGCGCACCGTTGAACAGCGCGTCCTGCTGGGCCGCGGAGCGCAGGCTCAGCGCCTGCTGCTGCATGTGCTCCAGCAGTTCGGCCTGGACGCGGTACATGGCCTGGAGCTTGGCCTCGTCCTCGTCGGACCAGTCCAGCCAGGACCGCGGGTCCTTGCCGATGGCGTCGTTGGACTTCAGCACCTGCGAGCGGTAGCTGTCGGCCTCGGCGATGACCACGTTGCCCCGGTCGAGGCCGGTCAGCAGTGCGTCGGCGCCGGGGCCGTAGACCTGGGCGAACCGGCGGCGCTGCGAGGTCTCCTCGGCCGCGGCGTTGAGCGCGGTCTCCCGGTCGGTGGCCGACAGCTTCGGGCCGTTGGGGTTGGCCAGCGCCGCGGTGATGATGGCCCGCTGGATCGACGCGTACTCCTTGGCCGAGGTGAACGCGGCCAGGGCGCGGGTGGAGCGGATCATATCGGCGTTGCTGGTGGCCTGCGCCATGTCCTGGGACAGCGCCAGCAGCGAACCGATCAGCTGGTTGTAGGAGTTGATGGTCTGTGAGACGTACTGCGTGTCGGAGTACGCGTCGGACCGGATCTGCTTGAGGTCCTGCAGCTGCCGCGAGATGTCGTCGACGGTGCTGCGGACGCCCAGCAGGGAGGGGTCCGTGGTGGAGATGTGCGCGGTGGCGGTCTTGAACGCCGCTTCCTGCTGGTCGGTCTCGTGCCGGGAGGAGACCACCAGGTCGTCGTGCGGGCGGCCGCTGACGATCGGGCCGGCCGACTCGTCGCGCTCGTCCTGCAGGGCGTCCGCCAGCTTGGTGGCGTGCCCGGTGATCTCGGTCAGCAGCTCCATGTGGTTGAGCTGGTTGACCGAGTCCAGGGAGCTCTGGATGCGCAGACCGCCCAGCGTGGTCGCGGCCACGACCGGCAGGGCCAGCAGGGAGACCAGGCGGGTGCGGATGCTCCAGTTGCGCATCGCCAGACGGGAGGCGTGCTTACCGCCGCTCTGGCTGGTGGCCGGTGGCTGGACGTCGACCGGCTCCTGGCGGGTGCGGTCGTGCTTCTGGGCACCCGCGGCACCGGCCGGGGTGTTCTTGGCACCGGGGCGTCCCGCCGCGGCGGCCGGCGACGGCGTGGCGCCGTCCTGCGGCCGCGGGTCGGCGTCGTGCTCGGTCCCGCCGCGCGACTCCGGGTCTCCCGCGGCGCCGCCATCCCTCTTGAAACGTCCCTGCACTAGCGTCGCAACCTCTGGACCAGGCGTCCCCCCGCGCGGGCGGCGGGACGGTGTCGAGTCTGTGGGGCCCCGTGAACCCCGGGTGTCGGTCGACCGGCAAAGTGCCCGCGCACCGCCGCTCGACGCGTCTGTGCGCCCCCTGTGCCGGTCGGCTCCTGTCGCGGCGGTTCGTGGAATTCCAGCACAGGCGCGGAAGTCCAACAAGGTTCTCAGGCCGCCCTCTCGAACCTGTCACGTGGCGTCGCGGTGGGAACACGCCCTGTTGATGACCTTGTGGCCGAAACCGGACGTATGCCTCGGGGGACCGGCCGGATCCTGTCGGTGGGTCGAGCAACTCGACGGCGAAAAAGAAAGGTTGGCCCGTTATGCCCGGGATGCAGCCCCCTGGCGACCGGTCGAAATGCGGGGATTCGCCTGGGTGCTGGTGAGGAAAATCACAGCCTTGTGCCGGTCCTGGTCACGGAGGACACCGAATCCGGCCACTCGGGCAGGCCCTAACCTGCTCATGACCCGTTCCGCCGTACCGGGCGCGGCCGTTCACCGGCGGCGCCGCAACGCCACGAGAAGAAGAGGCCCGAGGCCCGATGAAGACGACGCTGCTCGCGCGCCCGCTCGCCAACCCGCGCCGCACCACCCTGGCCCACCTGAAGGACGTCGAGGTGCCCGCGCCCGCCGACGAGGCGCCCGCCCTGCCGCTGCCCGCCGTCACCGCCAACCCGCGCCGCACCAAGCTCGACGTGCTGCCCGGCCGCTGACCGCCCCGCCGCCCGGGCGTGCCGAAAAACCGCCCGGGCCGGCCGCGACCCCCGCGATAGCCTGGGCACTCCAGGTAATCCACCCATCGAAGGGCGTCGCTCCCCGTGCGCATCGCCAGATTCTCCCTCGACGGCAACGTCGCGTTCGGCGTGGTCGAGGGCGAGGAGTCCGATCCGGACGGCCTCGTGATCGACATCATCCGCGGCATCCCGTTCGCCGAGTTCGAACGCTCCGGCACCAAGGTGCCGTTGAGCGCGGTGCGGCTGCTGTCGCCGGTGCTGCCCAGCAAGGTCGTCGCGGTCGCCCGCAACTACTCCGAGCACGCGGCGGAACTCGGCAACGCGGTCCCGGCCGTGCCGTTCGCCTTCTTCAAGCCCTCCACCTCGGTGATCGGCCCCGGCGACCGGATCATGTACCCCACGTTCTCCACGGACGTCAACCACGAGGGCGAACTCGCCGTCGTCATCGGCCGGATGTGCCACCAGGTGCCGCGCGAGCGGGCCGCCGAGGTGATCCTCGGGTACACCGCCGCCAACGACCTGACCTGCCGGGACACCCAGAAGCTGGAGAACCAGTGGGCCCGCGCCAAGGGCTTCGACGGCTCCTGCCCGCTCGGCCCCTGGATCGAGACCGGCCTGAGCGTCGAGCAGGCCGGCGACCTGGCCGTCACCTGCACGGTCAACGGCGAACTGCGCCAGGCCGGCCGCACCAGCCAGATGATCAACGGGATCCTCGACCTGATCGTCAACATCACCGAGGCCATGACCCTGCTGCCCGGTGACGTCCTGCTCACCGGCACCCCGGCCGGCGTGGCCCCGCTGGTCCCCGGCGACGAGGTCGCCGTCTCCATCGAAGGCATCGGCACTCTCACCAACAAGGTGATCTCGCGTGACTAGCACCCCCTCCGCGGCCGGCGACGCCGTCCGCGTCCGGTTCTGCCCCTCCCCGACGGGCAACCCGCACGTCGGACTGGTACGGACCGCCCTGTTCAACTGGGCGTTCGCCCGCCACCACGGCGGCACGTTCGTCTTCCGCATCGAGGACACCGACGCCGCCCGCGACTCGGAGGAGTCCTACCGGCAGTTGCTGGACGCGATGCGCTGGCTCGGCATCGACTGGGACGAGGGCCCGGAGACCGGCGGGCCGCACGCGCCCTACCGGCAGTCGCAGCGCATGGACGTCTACGCCGACGCCGCCCGCCGGCTGCGCGAGGCCGGCCGCGCCTACGAGTGCTTCTGCACCACCGCCGAACTCGACGGGCGCCGCGAGGCCGCCCGTGCCGCCGGCCGCCCCTCCGGCTACGACGGCCACTGCCGCGATCTGACCGCCGCCCAGGTGGACGCCTACCGCGCCGAGGGCCGCGAGCCGATCGTCCGCTTCCGGATGCCGGACCGCGTGATCACCTTCACCGACCTGGTGCGCGGCGAGCTGACCTTCACCCCGGAGAACGTCACCGACTACGGCATCGTCCGGGCCAACGGCGCCCCGCTCTACCCGCTGGTCAACCCGGTGGACGACGCCCTGATGGGCATCACGCACGTGCTGCGCGGCGAGGACCTGCTCTCCTCCACCCCGCGGCAGATCGCCCTCTACGAGGCGCTGCGCGACATCGGCGTCGCCACCGGCCCGGCCCCGCGGTTCGGCCACCTGCCGTACGTGATGGGCGAGGGCAACAAGAAGCTCTCCAAGCGCGATCCGCAGTCCTCGCTCAACCTCTACCGCGAACGCGGCTTCCTGCCCGAGGGGCTGCTCAACTACCTCTCCCTGCTGGGCTGGTCGATCGCCGAGGACCGCGACATCTTCTCCCTGCGGGAGATGGTCGACGCCTTCGACATCGACGCGGTCAACGCCAACCCGGCGCGCTTCGACCTCAAGAAGTGCGAGCACGTCAACGCCGAGCACCTGCGGGCGATGGACCCCGAGGCGTTCGCCGACGCCTGCGGTCCGTGGCTGAGAGCGCCGTACGCCCCCTGGGAGCCCGGTGCCTTCGACCAGGCCGCCTTCGACGCCCTCGCCCCGTACGCGCAGACCCGGCTGACGGTGCTGTCCGACATCACCGCCAACGTCGACTTCCTCTTCCTCGACGAACCGGTGGACGACGAGGTCTCCTGGCAGAAGGCGATGAAGGACGGCGCCGCCGCCCTGCTCACCACCGCCCGGGCCGGCCTCGCCGCCGCCGAGTGGAGCGCCGAGCCGCTCAAGGCCGCGGTGCTGGCGGCAGGTGAGGCGCACGGCCTCAAGCTCGGCAAGGCGCAGGCGCCGGTGCGCGTCGCGGTGACCGGCCGCACCGTGGGTCTGCCGCTCTTCGAGTCCCTTGAGGTACTCGGCCGTGAGCGCACCCTGGCCCGCGTGGACGCGGCCCTGGCCCGGCTCGCGGGGTGACCGCCGGGGCCGCCGTATTCGATTTTGGTGCGGCGGCCCCGATCCGGTAATGTTCTGCATGCGCCGCCCGGCAGGGCCGAAAGGCCGGAAGGACAGCGCAAGCCGAGCAAGACTCCCACAGAGGAGTTGAGTTCCGGTGGGCTATGGTGTAATTGGCAGCACGACTGATTCTGGTTCAGTTAGTCTAGGTTCGAGTCCTGGTAGCCCAGCAAGATCGAGAAATCGATCGCGCCCCCGTTGTGTAGCGGCCTAGCACGCTGCCCTCTCACGGCAGTAGCGCCGGTTCGAATCCGGTCGGGGGTACGCACCACCGTGATCCACGGTGGGAGCACGGTAAGCCCCCGTTGTGTAGCGGCCTAGCACGCTGCCCTCTCAAGGCAGTAGCGCCGGTTCGAATCCGGTCGGGGGTACCACCAGCAAGGCCCTTCGCTCCGGCGGGGGCCTTTCGCGTTGCCGTGAACCCCGCACCCCCGGGAGGGCGGGGCGGGGCGCGAGCACCGGGAGCCGGTTTCAGCTGCCGCCGTTGCGGCGCAGCGCCTCCGACAGCCGCAGGCCGGCGTCGATGACCGCCTGCGCGTGCATGCGGCCCGGGTGCCGGGTCAGGCGCTCGATGGGGCCGGAGACGGAGACGGCGGCCACCACGCGGTTGGACGGACCGCGCACCGGTGCGGAGACCGACGCCACCCCCGGTTCCCGCTCGCCGATCGACTGCGCCCAGCCGCGCCGCCGCACGCCCGACAGCGCGGTGGCGGTGAACCGCGCCCCCTGGAGACCGCGGTGCAGCCGCTCCGGTTCCTCCCAGGCCATCAGCACCTGCGCCGCGGAGCCCGCCTTCATCGGCAGCGTCGAGCCCACCGGCACGGTGTCCCGCAGCCCGGACAGCCGTTCCGCCGCGGCCACGCATATCCGCATGTCGCCCTGGCGCCGGTAGAGCTGCGCGCTCTCGCCGGTGAAGTCCCGCAGATGCGTGAGCACCGGCCCGGCCGCCGCCAGCAGACGGTCCTCGCCGGCCGCCGCCGACAGCTCCGCCAGCCGCGGCCCGAGGATGAAGCGGCCCTGCATGTCCCGGGCCACCATCCGGTGGTGTTCCAGGGCCACCGCCAGCCGGTGCGCGGTGGGCCTGGCCAACCCGGTCGAGGCCACCAGCCCGGCCAGCGTGGCCGGACCCGCCTCCAGAGCGCTCAGCACGAGCGCCGCCTTGTCGAGAACGCCGACGCCGCTAGAGTTGTCCATGCAACGATACTTACGTCTCACAGTGTGAAACGCAAGTTCAATTTCCCGGCGAAGGCGTCAGGCTGGGGGTAACGCCGGTCCGGCGTCCCCGTGCCGGCCGACGGCGCGGCGCGCACCGCTGCCCGCCGCGCGGAACGGGGATCCGGACCGCATCACGGACGAGCAGGCCGGCGACGTCGCCGGCGGAGGGAAAGCGATGGGACGGACACTCGCGGAGAAGGTCTGGGACGACCACGTCGTCCGGCGCGCGGAGGGCGAGCCCGACCTTCTGTACATCGACCTCCACCTGCTGCACGAGGTCACCAGCCCACAGGCGTTCGACGGCCTGCGGCTGAGCGGCCGCGGCGTGCGGCGGCTGGACCTGACCATCGCCACCGAGGACCACAACACCCCCACCCTCGACATCGACAAGCCGATCGCCGACCCGGTCTCCCGCCTTCAGCTGGAGACCCTGCGCAAGAACTGTGCGGAGTTCGGTGTCCGGCTGCACTCCCTCGGTGACGTCGAGCAGGGCGTCGTCCACGTGGTGGGACCGCAGCTGGGCCTGACCCAGCCGGGCGCCACCGTGGTCTGCGGCGACAGCCACACCTCCACGCACGGCGCGTTCGGCGCGCTGGCCTTCGGCATCGGCACCAGCCAGGTCGAGCACGTGCTGGCCACCCAGACGCTGCCGCTCGCCCCGTTCCGCACCATGGCCGTGACGGTGGACGGCGAACTGCCGGCCGACGTCACCGCCAAGGACCTGATCCTGGCGGTCATCGCCGAGATCGGCACCGGCGGCGGCCAGGGCTACGTCATCGAGTACCGGGGCGAGGCCATCGAGAAGCTGTCGATGGAAGCCCGCATGACCGTGTGCAACATGTCCATCGAGGCCGGCGCCCGGGCGGGCATGATCGCCCCGGACGAGACCACCTTCGGCTACCTCCAGGGGCGCCCGCACGCGCCGCAGGGCGCCGACTGGGACGAGGCGGTCGCCTACTGGCGCACGCTGCGCACCGACGACGACGCGGTCTTCGACCACGAGGTCCGCCTCGACGCCGCCTCCCTGGCGCCGTTCGTGACCTGGGGCACCAACCCCGGCCAGGGAGCCCCGCTGTCCTCCGAGGTGCCCTCCCCGGACTCCTTCGAGGACGCCGGCGAGCGGCTGGCCGCCGAGAAGGCGCTGGAGTACATGGGCCTGACCGCCGGCACCCCGCTGCGCGAGGTCGCGGTGGACACGGTGTTCGTCGGCTCCTGCACCAACGGCCGCATCGAGGACCTGCGGGCCGCCGCCGCGGTGGTCTCCGGCCGCCAGGTGGCCGACGGTGTCCGCATGCTGGTCGTCCCCGGCTCGGTCCGGGTGGCGCTCCAGGCGGTCGAGGAGGGCCTGGACCAGGTCTTCACCGCGGCCGGCGCCGAATGGCGGCACGCGGGCTGCTCGATGTGCCTGGGCATGAACCCCGACCAGCTCGCCCCCGGTGAGCGCTCCGCCTCCACCTCCAACCGCAACTTCGAGGGCCGTCAGGGCAAGGGCGGGCGCACCCACCTGGTCTCTCCGCCGGTCGCCGCGGCCACCGCGGTGCTCGGCCGGCTGGGCTCGCCCGCCGACCTGTCCGACGTCCCGACCCCCGTGGAGGCCTGACCAGGCATGGAAGCGTTCACCACTCACACCGGCCGGGCCGTCCCGCTGCGCCGCAGCAACGTCGACACCGACCAGATCATCCCGGCGCACTGGCTGAAGAAGGTCACCCGCAACGGGTTCGAGGACGGCCTGTTCGAGTCCTGGCGCAAGGACCCGTCCTTCGTGCTCAACGCCCCGGAGCGCTCGGGGGCCACCGTGCTGGTGGCCGGCCGTGACTTCGGCACCGGCTCCTCCCGGGAGCACGCGGTCTGGGCCCTGCAGAACTACGGCTTCAAGACCGTCATCTCCTCCCGCTACGCCGACATCTTCCGGGGCAACTCGCTGAAGAACGGTCTGCTCACGGTGGTGCTGCCGCAGGAGACGGTGGAGCGGCTGTGGGACCTGGCGGAGGCCGACCCCACCGCCGAGATCACCGTCGACCTGGTGGCCCGCGAGGTGCGCGCCGAGGGCCTCACCGCCTCGTTCGAACTCGACGAGGACGCCCGCCGCCGGCTGCTGGAGGGGCTGGACGACATCAGCCTCACCCTGCGGCACGAGGACGACATCGCCGCCTTCGAAGCCGGCCGGCCGGCGCACAAGCCCCGCACCCGGGCGGCCTGAGCCCCCGCGCGGGACCCCCGGTTCCCCGAACGCGCCCCCCGCCGCCCGGCGGGGGGCGCGTTCGGCGTTCCCGGGGGCCCGCCGCCCCGGCCGGCGGCGCGGTAACCCCCAGTTGGCCCCCTGCCCGGGTGACAACTCGCCGCAGATGGCACAATTGACACATGGACGGCGACGGTCAACTGCGACGGTACGAGACGTTCGCGGCGCGTCTCAAGCAGGCCCACGCCCTGGTGCGTGTCGCACCCGTGTCCGACGCCTTACGCGTCGCGCTCGCCCGCAAGTTGCTCGTGATCACCGCCGCCGCCCGGCACGACGCCGGTTCGGCCGACGAGCGGTTGGAGCGCTTCATGCGGGACTTCGAGCGCGGCCGCTTCCCCGATCCCGGAACTGACTGAGATCGATTCGTTGCGGCACAAGGGTGATTCGCCCGTTTCGCATTTGATTTGCGGTATATATCTGCCTAACGTGCGAAAAAGCTTGATCTGCCAGGACACACACATTTCGTGCCAGCGAAGTTTCCGAAGGGGAAGACGTGAACAAGGCGCAGCTCGTTGAAGCGATTGCCGACAAGGTCGGTGGCCGGCAGCAGGCGGCGGACGCCGTCGACGCGGTCCTGGACGCGATCGTCCGCGCGGTCGTCAACGGTGACCGGGTCTCGGTCACCGGGTTCGGCTCGTTCGAGAAGGTCGAGCGCCCGGCCCGCTACGCGCGCAACCCGCAGACCGGGGAGCGCGTCCGGGTCAAGAAGACCTCGGTGCCGCGTTTCCGCGCGGGCCAGGGCTTCAAGGACCTGGTCAGCGGCACCAAGAAGCTGCCCCGCGGCGGCGAGGTGGCGGTCAAGAAGGCCCCCAAGGGCAGCCTGAGCGGCGGAATGACCGCCAAGGCCACCACCAAGAAGGCGTCCGCGAAGAAGACCGCGGCCAAGAAGACCACCACCGCCCGCACCGCGGCCAAGAAGACCACCGCGGCCGCCGCGAAGAAGACCGCGGCGAAGAAGACCACGGCCAAGAAGACCACCGCGAAGAAGACCACCGCCAAGAAGGCCCCGGCCAAGCGCACCACCGCCAAGCGCGCCCCGGCGGCCAAGCGCGCGGCGCGCAAGGCCGCCGCCAAGCGCACCGCCCGCAGCTGACCGGGGCCTCCCCGCACGGCCGGCGCGCAGAGCGCGGCACCGCGAGGCGCCGGATCCCCCACCGCACGGGGGGCGATCCGGCCCCTCGCGCCGCGGCCTGCCCCGACCCCTCCTCCGGCGCCGTCAGTCCGGCGCCGGGTCCTCGAACGTCTGCAACGTCACGAACACCACCCGGCGGTCCTGCCCGGAGCCCTCCGCCCGGATCCGCACCCGCTGCCCCGACCGCAGCAGCCGCAGGCCGCCGGCGTCGAACGCGGCCGCGTCGAACGGCAGCGGCGTCCCGTCGTCGAGCAGCACGCTGCCGCACCGGGTCACCGGGTCGAAGGTGTACGAAGTCGCCTGCATGCCCCGAGCCTACCGACCGCCCGCCCGGCCCCCGCCGGTTCCACCGCGAACGCCCCGCACCCCGCCGCCGCCCCGCCCGTGCCGCCGTCACGGTCGACCCGGCAGGCCCCGGCCGCACTCCGGGGCCGGGGCGAGGGCGGCCAGGCCCGCCGCGGCGACCGCGGGCGCGGTGCGCGTTCCGACACCCAGCAGGAGCGCCGCGGCCAGGTCGGCGCCGGTGTCCACGTCGCGCCGCAGCGAGTCCAGCCCGCCGCCGGTGATCTCCCGTGCCCCCGACGCCCGGTGCCGGGCCCGGGAGGGGCCGCCGAAGGCCGGCGCCAGGTCCACCCCGGCCACCGCCGCCAGCAGCGTCGTGCCGATCCCCGCCGCGTCCGCCACGAACGCCCGCCCGCCGCCCGCCGCCGCGCGCTCCAGGGCCGCCGCCAGCTCCGCGGGCCGCAGCGCCGGCAGGTCGGCCCCGAGTGCCGCCACCGCCGCCTGCGGGGTGCGCCGCCGCACCGCCGCCGCGCCGTGCGCCAGCGCCGCGTTCAGGCCGGCCGCCGGGGTGTCGGGCACCACGCGGGCGCCCAGCGCCGCCAGCACCCGGGCCGCGGACGGGTCGTCGCAGACCACCGTCACGGCACGCACCGCCCGGCAGGCCAGGGCCGCGGCCACGGTGTCCGCCGCGAAGGCCAGCACCAGCCCCGGGCGCACCGCGTCACCGGCCGTGGCCGCCAGCCGGCTCTTGGCCAGGCGCAGCGGCTTGAGCGGCACCACCAGATCCCACACCGTCGAGCTGAGCACCCGCTCATTCTGCACAGCACCGCCACCTGCCGCCGACGGAACGGAGGTTACGGTGTGCCGTACCGTCCGGGCGGACGCGCCTCGACAGGACGCCGGACCGGCGCCACACTTGTCCGGCCGCCCCGCCCCCGGCCGTGACCCGGACGCCGTCCCCGCGGGCGGCGCCAACCGAGGAGGATGTCCTGGTGTCCCGCCGCAGAATCGGCTTCTCGTACCGCTTGGCCGCCGCGATCGTCAAGCCACTGCTCTTTGCCACCTTCAAGCGGGACTGGCGGGGAATGGAGAACATTCCCGCAGAGGGCGGATTCCTCACCGCGGTGAATCACACTTCGCTGATCGATCCGCTGTGCTACGCGCATTTCCAGTACGACTCCGGACGCCCGCCGCGCTTCCTGGCCAAGCACAGCCTGTTCACCGCATTCGTCATCGGCTCGTTCATGCGCAACACCGGGCAGATTCCGGTTTACCGCGACACCGCCGACGCGGCCGGCGCCTTCCGGGCCGCGGTCACCGCCGTCCAGGACGGGGAATGCGTGGCGTTCTACCCCGAGGGCACCCTCACCCGTGACCCCGACCTGTGGCCCATGACCGGCCGCACCGGCATCGCCCGGGTCGCCCTGCTGACCCGCGCGCCCGTCGTCCCGGTCGCCCAGTGGGGCTCCAACGAGCTCCTGCCGCCCTACGCCTCCAAGCCCCGGCTGTTCCCGCGCAAGACCAACCGGGTGCTGGCCGGCCCGCCGGTCGACCTGTCCGCGTTCTACGACGAGGAGATGACCTCGGAGCTGCTGCGCAAGGTCACCGAGGCCATCATGGACGCGGTGACCGGGCTGGTCGCCGAACTGCGCGGGGAGCACCCGCCGGCCCAGCGGTTCGACCCGCGGGTGAACAAGGGCACGAAGGAAGAAGGAACCGCCAAGTGACGACGCGTTGCGCGGTGTACGGCTCCGGCTCCTGGGGCACGGCGTTCGCCATGATCCTGGCGGACGCCGGCTGCGAGGTGGCGCTGTGGAGCCACCGGGCCGGCCAGGCCGCCGCCATCAACGCCACCCGCGCCAACCCGGACTACCTGACCGGCACCGTGCTGCCCGACGGCATCCGGGCCACCGCCGACCCGGCCGAGGCGGCCTCGGGCGCCGAGTTCGTCTTCCTGGTCGTCCCCTCGCAGACCCTGCGCGCCAACCTCACCGCCTGGGGCCACCTGCTGCCCTCCGACGCGGTGCTGGTCAGCCTGATGAAGGGCGTGGAACTCGGCACCGTCTCCCGGATGAGCGAGGTGATCGCCCAGGTCGCCGGCGCCGGCCCGGAGCGCGTCGCGGTGCTGTCCGGCCCGAACCTCGCCCCGGAGATCGCCGAACGCCAGCCCGCCGCCGCGGTCGTGGCCTGCGAGGAGGAGGCGGTCGCCCGCCGCGTCCAGGCCGCCTGTCACACCCCGTACTTCCGCCCGTACACCAGCACCGACGTGGTGGGCTGCGAGCTCGGCGGCGCCCTGAAGAACGTCATCGGGCTGGCCGTCGGTATCGCGCACGGCATGGGCCTGGGGGACAACGCCAAGGCGTCGCTGATCACCCGTGGCCTGGCCGAGACCACCCGGCTGGGGCTGGCCATGGGCGCCGACGCGCACACCTTCGCCGGGCTCGCCGGGCTCGGGGACCTCGCCGCCACCTGCGCCTCGCCGCTCTCGCGCAACAACACCTTCGGCGTCAACCTCGGACGGGGGATGACACTGGAGGAGACGATGGCGGTGACCAAGCAGGTCGCCGAGGGCGTCAAGTCCTGCGAATCGGTGCTCGACCTCGCCCGCCGGCACGGCGTCGACGTCCCCATCACCGAGACCGTCGTCGACATCGTCCACGAGGGCAAACCGCCCCTGGTGGCCCTGAAGGAACTGATGGCGCGCTCGGCCAAGGCCGAGCATCGCTGAGCCGGGGAGGGCCAAAGGGTAGGGTCTTGGCGACATGAGCGACATGACTGCATCTCCCCGTCCCGAGCGGCCCACCGGTGACCCGGCCGGCCGCAAGCCGCGGGTCGCGGTCGTCTTCGGCGGCCGCAGCTCCGAACACCCCGTCTCGGTGGTCACGGCCGGCGCCGTCCTGCGCGCCATCGACCGCGAGCGCTACGACGTGCTGCCGATCGGCATCACCACCGACGGGCGCTGGGCGCTCACCGCCGACGAACCCGACCGCATGACGCTGGCCCCCGGCCGGGAGCTCCCGTCGGTCGAGGCGCTGGCCGAGGGCGCCGAGGGCTCGGTGCTGCTCCCGGTGGAGCCGGCCAGCCGCGAGGTCCTCTACAGCGAACCCGGCGCGGTGCCCAAGGCGCTCGGCCAGGTCGACGTGGTCTTCCCGGTCCTGCACGGTCCCTACGGCGAGGACGGCACCCTGCAGGGCCTGCTGGAGCTGTCCGGGGTGCCGTACGTCGGGGCCGGAGTGCTGGCCTCCGCGGTCGGCATGGACAAGGAGTACATGAAGCGGGTCTTCACCTCCTTCGGCCTGGAGGTCGGCCCCTACGAGGTGGTCCGCCCGCGCGAGTGGGAGCAGGACCCGCAGGCGGTGCGCGACCGGATCACCGGCTTCGCCGCCGAGCACGGCTGGCCGCTGTTCGTGAAGCCGGCCCGCGGCGGCTCCTCCTTCGGCATCACCCGGCTCACCGGCCCGGAGGGCGTCGACGCGGCGGTGGAGCACGCCCGCCGCGAGGACCCCAAGGTACTGGTCGAGGCGCTGCTGACCGGCCGCGAGATCGAGTGCGGCGTGCTGGAGTTCGAGGACGGTCCGCGCGCGAGCGTGCCCGCCTGGATCCCGCCGGCCGACGGCTTCGACTTCTACGACTTCGAGGCCAAGTACATCGACTCCGCCGAGGGCGTGGTGCCCGCGCCGCTGACCCGGGACGAGACGGCCCGGGTGCGGGAACTGGCGGTACGGGCGTTCGAGGCGGTCTCCGGCGAGGGCCTGGCCCGCGCCGACTTCTTCCTCACCGACGACGGACGGTTCGTCATCAACGAGATCAACACCATGCCGGGCTTCACGCCGATCTCGATGTACCCGCGCATGTGGCAGGCCAGCGGGGTCGGCTACCCCGAACTGGTCGACCTGCTCATCCGGGCGGCACTGCGCCGGCCCACCGGACTGCGCTGAACCGGCCGCCCGTCAGGACAGGTCGGCAGGAACGGTTTTCCGGATGAAGGGCCCGAGCGCCGCCGGCAGCGCGGCGGAATCCGCCTTCCCCGTGTAATGCGCGGGGATGTCGAGTTCCACGTACGCTTGGCGGCCGGTGGTCGTCATCCGCACCCCGGAACCGCCCGGGCTCTCCGGCACCCAGCCCACGCCGCCGAGCCGGGCCGCCTGGGTCGCCGACTCCAGCACCGCCGGGCGGGCCACCCCGCAGCGCAGGGTGACCGCCGGATCGCCCCAGGCGGCGGTGAAGTCCGAGGCGGGGGTGGTCTCCCGCCGGGCCAGACCGTCCAGCGACGACGGCAGCACCCGGTGCAGGGCGCGGCAGTCGGCGGCGGCGGTGCCCGACGGGCGGGGCGCCGTCACCGGCGTCCCGCCCCCGCAGCCGGACGCCAGCGGCAGCAGCACCAGGCACACGGCGGCCGGCGCCCACGGGCGGCGGGCGGGACGGACGGCGGACGGCGGACGGGACGGGACGCTCACCGCACGAGCATACGGCGCGGCGGTGGGGAGACGGACGGCTACAGGTGGACGACCGGGCAGGTCAGGGTGCGGGTGATGCCGTCCACCTGCTGGACCCGGGCGACCACCATGTGCCCCAGCTGGTCGACGGTGTCGGCCTGCGCGCGGACGATCACGTCGTACGGACCGGTCACGTCCTCGGCCAGCAGGACACCGGGAATCCCGGAGATCGTCTGCGCGACCGCGGTGGCCTTGCCCACCTCGGTCTGGATCAGGATGTACGCCTGGACCACGAAACCTCCACGGCGGCTACGGGGATCATGGGGAAGGAAGGACGGCAACGGTACCGCGTCACCCCGTGCCACGGGGAGACCCCCGGTGCACCGGGCCCGGCGTGCCGGACCGGTGGCGGATGTGCTGTATTGACGCTGAACGACGCGGAACGCGCCGCACGCGCGGGCCATTCAGGGGCGAGAAGGGGGTCGCGGTGCCGGCCTTGGTGAAGGAGCGAGTCGGATGAAGGGGACCGTGGGGGAACTCGGGGAGTTCGGGCTCATCAAGGAGTTGACGTCCCGCCTCACCACGACCGCGGGCGTCACCCTCGGCCCGGGGGACGACGCCGCCGTGGTGGCCGCGCCGGACCGCAGAGTGGTGGCCAGCACCGACGTGCTGCTGGAGGGCAACCACTTCCGCCGGGACTGGTCGACCGCCTACGACGTCGGCCGCAAGGCCGCCGCGCAGAACCTGGCCGACATCGCCGCGATGGGAGCGGTGCCCACCGCGCTGCTGCTCGGACTGGTGGTCCCGCCGGAGCTGTCGGCGACCTGGCCGGTGGAGTTGATGGACGGCCTGCGCGACGAGTGCCAGGTGGCCGGGGCCGCCGTGGTCGGCGGTGACGTGGTGCGCGGCGCCACCATCACCGTGGCCATCACCGCGCTGGGTGACCTGGGCAACCGGGAGCCGGTCACCCGCTCCGGCGCCCGGGCCGGCGACAAGGTGGCCGTCACCGGCTGGCTGGGCTGGTCGGCCGCCGGTTTCGCGGTGCTCTCCCGCGGCTTCCGCAGCCCCCGCGCCTTCGTCGAGGCGCACCGCCGCCCCGAACCCCCGTACCACGCCGGCCCCGCCGCGGCCGACCTCGGGGCCACCGCCATGACCGACGTCAGCGACGGCCTGATCGCCGACCTCGGCCACATCGCCACCGCCAGCGGCGTGGTCGTCGACCTGCGCACCGCCGACCTCGACGTCCCCGCCCAGATGCGCGACATCGGCCAGGCCGTCGGCGTCGACCCGGTGCGCTGGGTGCTCACCGGCGGCGAGGACCACGCCATCGTCGCCACCTTCCCCGCCGCCGCCAAACTCCCCGCCCGCTGGCGGGTGATCGGCGAGGTCCGCTCCGCGCACGGCGGCACCCCGAAGGTCACGGTCAACGGCGCCGCCTGGGACGGACCCGGCGGGTGGGAGCACTTCGGCGACTCCTGACCCGCGAGAGGGCGCCGTTCGCCGGGTGTTCACCGCCCGCGGCGGACGGCGTTCACCGGATGCGCGGTGGCGGCGGGTTAGGTTGCGCGCATGAACACCGCAGCACACCGCCCGCGCCCCGTCCCGCCGCGGGTGCTGACCGTGGCCGGTTCCGACTCCGGCGGCGGCTCGGGACTCCAGGGCGACCTGAAGACCGCGGCGGCCCTCGGGGCCTACGGCATGAGCGTGGTGACCGCCGTCACCGCCCAGGACACCCTCGGCGTGCACGGCGTGTGGGAACTGCCCCCGGAGGCGGTGGCCGCGCAGTTCTACTCGGTCACCGGGGACATCGGGGTGCAGGCGGTCAAGACCGGGATGCTGGCGTCGGCCGACCTGACGGTCACCGTCGCCGGGCTGATCGCCGGCCTGGACGCCGCGATCCCCGTGGTCGTCGACCCGGTGGGCGTCATGACCGCGGAGGCGCTGACCGCCCTGCGCGAGCACCTGCTGCCGCTCGCCACCGTGCTGACCCCGGACCTCGGCGAGGCGGCCGCCCTCACCGGCCGCACCGTCGCCGGAGAACGGGACATGCCGGCCGCGGCCGCCGCGCTGCTGGCCTTCGGCGCGCGCTGGGTGCTGCTCAAGGGCGGTCACCTGCCGGGCGGGACCGCCGCCGACCTGCTCACCGACGGCACCGCGGAACACTGGTTCCGCGCCCCGCGCCACCCCAACCCGCACACCCGCGGCACCGGTTGCGCGTTCTCCACCGCGCTCGCCGTGCACCTGGCCCGGGGGGCCACCGTGCCGGAGGCGGCCGGCGCCGCCAAGCGCTACGTGTGCGGCGCGGTCGCCGGCGGACTGCCGCTCGGCGGCGGCACCGGCCCGGTCGACCACGCCTGGCGCTCCCGCTGACCCGCGCCCGGGCATGCGAGAAACCGGTCCGCCCCCACGGGGTGGACCGGTTTCAGCTGGGCACTCGGGCCGCGCTGCGACGCCAGGACGTCAGCGCGCGACCTTGCCGGCCTTGATGCACGAGGTGCAGACGTTGAGGCGCTTCGGCGTCCGACCGACCACGGCACGCACCGTCTGGATGTTGGGGTTCCAACGACGGGGGGTACGGCGGTGCGAGTGCGAGATGCTGTTGCCGAAGCCCGGCCCCTTGCCGCAGACGTCGCAGTTGGCAGCCACGGGTCACTCCAAAGACTTCAGATGCACGTACGGGTGGGATCCCGGTTGGACGGAGTCCGGGACCGGGAGAAATGCCCGATCGGTGCCGGGCGCAACCGGAGCAGCATACAACGCCTGCCCCTGCCCGAAGAAATTACCACGGACGCGGCCCCCGCCCCTCCGGCCGGGGGCCACCGGGGCGCGGGCCGGACCGGCGCGGGCCGCGGACCGGCGGCGGGCGGCCCGGGCACTAGGGTCGGGCGGACCGCCCCGTTCCGTCGCCTAGGAGTCTCGGTGCCGCAATCCTCCGCCACCCTGGACGCCGCCACGGCGCGCGACTGGATGGGCACCGCGCTGCGCCGGCTGGGCCGGGCCCGCGAGGAGATCGACGCCATCAACGTCTACCCGGTGGCCGACGCCGACACCGGCACCAACCTCTACCTGACCGTCGAGTCCGCCGTCCGCGCCCTGGACACCGCGACCGGGGCCGCCGCCCCCACGGGCATGCCGCCCGGCGCCGCCTTCCGCGCGCTGGCCCACGGGGCGCTGCTCGGCGCCCGCGGCAACTCCGGCACGATCCTCGCCCAGTTGCTGCGCGGCATGAGCGACCACCTCGGCCCCGACGCCGGCGCCGTCGCCCTCACCCGTGCCCTGCGGGCCGCGGCCGGTGCCGGCTACCGCGCCGTCGCCCACCCCGTCGAAGGCACCATGCTCACCGTCGCCGCCGCCGCGGCCGACGCCGCGGAGTCCGCCCTGCGGGGCTGCGCGGCCACCGAGGGGCCCGAAGCCCGCGCCGCGCTGGCCGCCGTGGTCACCGCCGCCCACCGCGGCGCCGCCGAGGCGCTCGCCGCCACCCCGCAGCAGCTGGCCGCCCTGCGCCGGGCCGGTGTGGTGGACGCCGGCGGCCGGGGACTGGTCGTCGTCCTGGAGGCCCTGGCCGAGACCGTGCTGGGCCACGCCCCCGACCCCGTCCCGGCCACCGGCCCGCCCGCCCCGGCGTGCGCGCCCGCGTGCGAGCCCCCCGGCGTCGAGCCCGGCGGCGGACCGGCCTTCGAGGTCACCTACCTGCTGGACGCCGACACCACCGCCGTCGAGATCCTGCGCGGCCGGCTCGACGCGCTGGGCGACAGCCTGGTGGTCGTCGGCGGCGACCGGCTGTGGAACATCCACGTGCACGTCGACGACGCCGGCGCCGCCGTCGAGGCAGGCGTGGAGGCCGGACGGCCGCACCGCATCAGCGTCACGCACTTCGCGGACGCGGCCGCCCGCCGCCCGAGCCCCGCCGAACCGCCGGGCCGCGCGGTCGTGGCCGTCGCCGAGGGGGACGGGCTCGCCGCGCTGTTCGCCGGGGCCGGCGCGGTGCCCGTCGGCCACCTCGGCGGACGGCCGCCGGGCAGCGCGGAACTCACCGAGGCCATCCGCCGCACCGGCGCCCGCGAGGTCGTCGTGCTGCCCTGCGACGACGACCTGCGCGACGCCGCCGCGGCCGCCGCCGAACAGGCCCGCGCCGAGGGGCTGCGGGTGGCCATCGTGCCCACCCGCAGCGCCGTGCACGGCATCGCCGCCCTCGCCGTCCACCAGGCCGGCCGCCGCTTCGACGAGGACGTGGTGGCCATGACGGCCGCCGCCGGCGCCACCCGGTTCGCCGAACTCGCGGTCGCCGAACGCGAGGCGTGGACCATGGCGGGCGTCTGCCAGGCCGGCGAGATCCTCGGCATGATCGACGGCGACGTCGCCGTGATCGGCCAGGACCTGTCCGTCACCGCCGTCGTGGTGCTCGACCGGATGCTCGCCGCCGGCGGCGAACTCGTCACCCTGGTCCTGGGCGCCGGCGCCCCCGACGGCCTGGCCGACCGGCTGTCCGCGCACGTCCAGGCCCGCCACCTGGCCGTCGACACCGTGGTCTACGACGGCGGCCGCCCCGCCGGACCGCTGCTCATCGGGGTGGAGTGACCCCCGGGCGGCGTCCCTGACCGCCGATGTCGCAGGCGTGCGCCAAGATGGTCGGTGATGGCTGCCCTGGACAAGAAGCTCAGCAAGGAGTTCGACGCGCGCACCGCCAAGGCGCTCGCCGACCACCTCGGCCTGCACACCGTCGGTGACCTGCTGCACCACTACCCGCGGCGCTACGCCGAGCGCGGCGAGCTGACCCGGCTCGCCGACCTGCCGCTCGACGAGCACGTGACGGTGGTCGCCCAGGTGGCCAAGGCCGACAAGAAGACGTACAACGCCGGCCGCGGCGTGCGCCTGGAGGTCGTCGTCACCGACGGCAGCGGCTCACTGACCCTGGTCTTCTTCAACAAGGCCGCCCACTTCCACCACCACAAACTCGTCCCCGGCCGGCGCGGCATGTTCGCCGGCAAGGTCACCGTCTTCAACCGCACCCGCCAACTGGCCCACCCCGACTACCAGTTGCTGGACGATGACGACGACGCCCAGGCCGCCGCCTCGTTCGCCGGCCGACTGCTGCCGATCTACCCGGCCTGCAAGCAGGTGCCGTCCTGGCGGATCTCCAAGGCCGTCGACGCCGTCCTTCCGGTGCTGGACGGTCCCGGCGTGGCCGACGCCCTGCCCGCCGCGCTCCGCACCGGCCACGGGCTCGCCCCGCTGCCCGAGGCGCTGCGCATGGTGCACCGCCCCGCCACCAGGGCCGAGGTGGCCGCCGCCCGCGAACGCCTCAAGTGGGACGAGGCGTTCGTCCTCCAGGTGGCCCTGGCCCGCCGCCGCGCCGACGCCGCGGCGCTGCCCGCCACCCCCCGGGTGCCCGCGGCGGACGGCCTGCTGACCGCCTTCGACGCCCGGCTGCCGTTCACCCTCACCGACGGCCAGGAACGGGTCAGCGAGGAGATCTTCGCCGCCCTCGCCACCGACCACCCCATGCACCGGCTGCTCCAGGGCGAGGTGGGCTCCGGCAAGACCCTGGTGGCGCTGCGCGCCATGCTCGCCGTGGTCGACTCCGGCGGGCAGGCCGCGATGCTGGCGCCCACCGAGGTGCTCGCCCAGCAGCACCACCGGTCGGTCACCGAGATGATGGGCGACCTCGCCGAGGGCGGCATGCTCGGCGGCGCCGGCCGCGCCACCCGCGTCGTGCTGCTGACCGGGTCCATGGGCGCCGCGGCCCGCCGCCGCGCCCTGCTGGAGGCGGCCTGCGGGGACGCCGGGATCGTCATCGGCACGCACGCGCTCATCGAGGACAAGGTCACCTTCGCCGACCTGGGCCTGGTCGTCGTCGACGAACAGCACCGCTTCGGCGTCGAGCAGCGCGACGCCCTGCGCGGCAAGGGGAAACAGCCGCCGCACCTGCTGGTCATGACCGCCACCCCGATCCCGCGCACCGTCGCCATGACCGTCTTCGGCGACCTGGAGACCTCCGTCCTCGACCAGTTGCCGGCCGGCCGCTCCCCGATCGCCACCCACGTCGTGCCGGCCCGCGACAAGCCGCACTTCCTCTCCCGCGCCTGGGAACGCGTCCGCGAGGAGGTCGAGGCAGGCCACCAGGCGTACGTGGTCTGCCCCCGCATCGGCGACGAGGAGGAGCCCGCCCCCGGCCGCGAGGGCGCCCCGGCCGCGAAGGCCGCAGCGCGAGCCGCGCGGGACACGGGCGAGGAGGCCGGCGCCGGGGCGGACGGCGAGGAGGAGCGCCGGCCGCCGCTGGCCGTCCTGGAGGTGGCCGCCGGCCTGTCCGCCGGACCGCTGGCCGGCCTGCGGGTCGAGGTGCTGCACGGCCGCATGGCGCCCGACGCCAAGGACGACGTCATGCGCCGCTTCTCCGCCGGCCGGGCCGACGTGCTGGTGGCCACCACGGTCATCGAGGTCGGCGTCAACGTGCCGAACGCCACCGCCATGGTCATCATGGACGCCGACCGCTTCGGCGTCTCCCAGCTGCACCAGCTGCGCGGGCGGGTCGGCCGCGGCAGCGCCCCCGGCCTGTGCCTGCTGGTCACCGAGGCCCCCGAGGCGTCGCCCTCCCGCCCCCGGCTGTCCGCGGTGGCCGCCACCCTGGACGGCTTCGAGCTGTCCCGCGTCGACCTCGAACAGCGCCGCGAGGGCGACGTGCTGGGCCAGGCGCAGTCCGGCACCCGCTCCTCGCTGCGGATGCTGACCGTCGTCGACGACGTGGAGGTCATCGAGGCCGCCCGCGCCGAGGCCACCGCCCTGGTCGCCGAGGACCCGCAGCTGTCCGGCCACCCCGACCTGCGTACCGCCCTCGACGCCCTGCTCGACGCCAGCCGCGAGGGCTACCTGGAGAAGGGCTGACCCGGGGGCGCCCGGACCGGCCACCCCCGCCGGGATTCCGCCCCCCGACCCCGCCCCGGTACCCCGCCGGAACCCGGGCCGTTGTCGTACCCCCCTGGAAGAATGGACACAGTTCGGCCGGTCCGCCCGAGGAGCGGTCGATCCGTCACGCCTTTGGGGGTTTTCACGCATGGCGTTCCGTCACCTGAACGAACTGCCGCTGGGCGACAAGGTCTTCCGGGTCGAGCTGGCCAGCGACGACGACCAGACCGTCACCCTGCGCCTCACCGGCTGGAACGAGTCGGACCCCGCCACCCCGGTCGCCTCCGGCGAACTGAGCATGCCGCTGGCCGACACCGCCGGCCTGCGCATCGCGCTCAACCGCGCGCTGCGCGCCCTCGCCCTGGTCGCCGACATCGCCGAGCCCATACCCGACCGCGACGTGCTGCGGGAGCTGTTCCCCGGGCACGGTGCCCCCTGGGTGCCGCAGCACGAGGAGGAGCTGCTGCGCCGCTTCCACGCCGGGGAGAGCGTCGCGCGGATCGCCGCCCGCTACGGCCGCACCCCCGACTCGCTGCGCACCAAGATCCGTGAACTCGGCCACGACGCCCGCCGCCCCGAGTACTGCCCGCCCGACGGCTGCCTGTCCTGGTCGCGCTACGCCTCCGCCACCCTGGTCGGCTCGGCCGGGGAGGGCGGCGAGGACTGAGGTTCCGTATCGTGGTGGGGCGGCGTCCGCGTGGGCGCCGCCCCACCCGCGCACCCGCACCACGAGGACGTGACCGACGTGACCCGCGTCATCGCCGGGACGGCCGGCGGCCGCCGGCTGGCCGTACCGCCCGGCCAGGGCACCCGCCCCACCTCCGACCGGGCCCGTGAGGGCCTCTTCTCCACCTGGGAGTCGCTGCGCGGCACCCTGCGCGGCGCCCGGGTCCTCGACCTGTACGGCGGCTCCGGCGCGGTCGGCCTGGAGGCGCTCTCCCGCGGCGCCGCCCACGCCCTGATCGCCGAGGCCGACCCGCGCGCCGCCCGCGTCATCCGGGACAACGTCCGCACCCTCGCGCTGCCCGGCGCCGAGGTGCGCCCCGGCCGCGCCGAGAAACTGGTGGCCGGCCCGCCGCCCGGCGCCGCCTACGACCTGGTCTTCCTCGACCCGCCCTACGCGGTCACCGACGCCGGGCTGTGCGAGATCCTGCTCACACTCCGTGCCCAGGGGTGGATCACCGGCGACGCGCTGGTCACGGTGGAACGGAGCACCCGGGGCGGGGCCTTCGACTGGCCCGGGGGGTTCGAAGCGGTCCGCGCCAGGCGGTACGGCGAAGGCACCCTTTGGTACGGTCTGGCCGCCCCGCCGAACACCGCCGACACCGGCGGCCGGACGGAGCACCCCCGCGTCATGAACGCACCGGAGAGCGAGGATTGAACGTGTTGCGCCGCGCCGTCTGTCCCGGGTCCTTCGACCCCGTCACCAACGGACACCTCGACATCATCGCCCGCGCCTCGCGGCTCTACGACGTGGTGCACGTCGCGGTGATGATCAACAAGTCCAAGCAGGGCCTGTTCACCGTCGAGGAACGCATCGCGCTGATCGAGGAGGTCACCGCGGAGTTCGGGAACGTGCGGGTGGAGTCCTTCCACGGTCTGCTCGTCGACTTCTGCCGCCAGCGCGAGATCCCCGCCATCGTCAAGGGCCTGCGGGCGGTCAGCGACTTCGACTACGAGCTGAAGATGGCCCAGATGAACATCGGCCTGTCCGGCGTCGAGACGCTCTTCGTGCCGACCAACCCCACGTACAGCTTCCTGTCGTCCAGCCTGGTCAAGGAGGTCGCCCAGTGGGGCGGTGACATCTCCCACCTGGTGCCCGAGCAGGTGCTGACCGCGCTGCGCGGCAGGCTGCGCCGCGACTGACCCGGCCGCCACCGTCACCGGCACTCCGTCAGCCGCTGTGCCGGGGTGCCGTGGTGGTCGTAGAGTTCGCTTGACCCGCCCGTCCCGGGCCGGGGCCCGCGAGGGCGCCACCGGGGGCACCTATCAGGAAGACGGACCCGCATGGACGTGCAGAAGAAGCTCGACGAGGTCGTCGCGGCAGTCGAGGGCGCGCGATCCATGCCGATGTCGGCGTCCTGCGTGATCAACCGGGCCGATCTGCTCACCCTGCTCGCCGGGGCCCGTGAGGCGCTGCCCGCCTCGCTGGCCGAGGCGCAGACCATGCTCGGCGACCGCGAGCAGGTGGTCGCCGAGGCCCGCGCCGAGGCGGAACGCATCATCGAGTCGGCGCACGAGCACCGCGGCTCGCTGGTCTCCGGCACCGAGATCGCCCGCCACTCGCAGGAGGAGGCCGACCGGATCCTGTCCGAGGCCCGCCGCGAGGCCGAGGAGATCCGGGTCGAGGCCGACGACTACGTCGACAGCAAGCTCGCCAACTTCGAGGTCGTGCTGACCAAGACGATCGGTTCGGTCGACCGCGGCCGCGAGAAGCTGCTGGGCCGCGCCCCGGACGCCGAGGGCTACGGGTACGAGGACGACGAGGCGCCGGAGCGCACCGCCGACCCCGCCGAGCTGCGCCGCCGGGCGGACGCCTACGTCGACACCAAGCTCGGAGCGTTCGAGGCGGTGCTGGCCAAGACCCTGGAGGCGGTCGGCCGCGGCCGGCAGAAGCTCACCGGGCACCGTCCGATCGACGAGCTGGGCGCGCACCTCGCCGCCCAGGACGCCGCCGGCGCCGACCCGCGCTCGCACCAGACGGATGACGAGTTCCTCGCCCACCTCTCCGGCGCCGTGCCCGCGCAGGCCGCGCCGCAGCAGCAGGTGCCCGTCGCCGTCCCGGAACCGCCGGCCGCCGACCCGTACGGCTACGCGCAGCAGCCCGAGTACGCACCCGCCGAGCAGCCGGAGTACGCCCCGGCCGAGCAGCCGGCGTACGCGCAGGCCGCGGCCATGGGCTACGGGCAGGACACCACCGCCGGCTACCCGCAGGACGTCTACCAGCAGGCCGCCGCCGGCTACGACGCCTACGGCTACCAGCAGCAGCAGCCGGAGTACGGCGACACCGGCGGTTACGGCTGGCCGCAGCAGGCCGGGTACGAGCAGCAGCCGGTGGTGCCGCACCAGCAGCACTACGGGCAGCAGCCGGCCGGGCTGGACGAGACCAGCTTCTTCGACACCGGCATGATCGACCTGAACGGCGCGCGGGGGCCCGAGCACGGCATCTGAGCGGGCCCGCGCCCCGGAGGGCGCCCGGGACGCCGGGCCGGGGCGGGCCCGGGAGCCCGAGTTGGGCCCGCGACGCTTGTCCAGTATCCTGACTTCTCCGGCTGATGTATCCGCCGGTTTCGGCTGCCCGCCTTTCCGTGGGCCCGTGACGTGCGGCGCACATCACCGCAGGCCGGACGCACTCGTAAGGAAAGCAGGAAGCCATCAACGCCCGCCTCGACCACCGCGACCCGCTCGTGTTCGACACGCACGAGCTGGGGCGACGTCCCGGCGCGATGAAGAAGGTCTCCCGCACCGTCCCGGCCCCCGCCGACCTCGGTCTGGCCGGGGTGATCGGGGTTCCCGAGGGTGGCGACGTCCGGCTGGAGCTGCGGCTGGAGTCGGTCATGGAGGGTGTGCTCGTCACCGGCACCGGTTCCGCGGCGGTGCGTGGCGAATGCGTAAGGTGTCTGGAGCCGATCGGGCGCGAGCTCGACACCGACTTCCAGGAGCTGTACTCCTATCCGGACGCCGGTGAGCGGTTCGGCGGCGTCAGCGGCGAGCCCGCCGGTGACGACGAGGAGCAGGAGCTCGTCCTCATCGACGAGCTGTTCGACCTCCAGCCCGTGCTGCGGGACGCGGTGGTGCTCGCGCTGCCGCTGCAGCCGGTGTGCCAGGACGACTGTCCGGGCCTGTGTTCCGATTGCGGTGCACGCCTGGTGGACGACCCCGGTCACCACCACGACGCCTCCGACATCCGTTGGGCGGCTTTGCAGGGATTCGCCGACTCTCTCCGGGACGGCGATCAGGACAACGTCAGCGGTGCCGAGGGCGGCGCCGACGAGAAGCAGGAGAAATAGCCGTGGCTGTTCCGAAGCGGAAGATGTCGCGCAGCAACACGCGCCACCGCCGGTCGCAGTGGAAGGCTGCCCCGGTCTCCCTGGTCGCGTGCCAGCGCTGCCACGAGCCGAAGCTGCAGCACATCGCGTGCCCCAGCTGCGGCACCTACAACAGCCGTCAGGTCCTCGACGTCTGATCGGCGGGTGACAGGCTCCATGTCAGACGCCAAGTCGTCGGCAGACTCCACCAAGGCAGCCTCGTCCCACACGCTCCTGGAAGGGCGGCTCGGGTACACACTCGAACCCGCCCTTCTGGTGCGTGCGCTGACTCACCGCTCGTTCGCGTACGAGAACGGCGGGCTGCCGACCAACGAGCGGCTGGAGTTCCTGGGGGACTCGGTACTCGGTCTGGTCGTCACCGACACCCTCTACCGGGTCCACCCGGACCTTCCGGAGGGACAACTGGCCAAGTTGCGTGCCGCGGTGGTCAATTCGCGGGCGCTGGCCGGGGTGGCCCGCGGGCTCGGCCTCGGCAGTTTCATCCGGCTCGGCCGGGGCGAGGAGGGGACCGGTGGCCGTGACAAGGCATCGATCCTCGCCGACACCCTGGAGGCGGTGATCGGCGCGGTCTACCTGGATCAGGGGCTGGACGCGGCCTCCCTGCTGGTACACCGGCTGTTCGATCCGCTGATCGAGAAGTCGTCCAACCTCGGCGCCGGCCTGGACTGGAAGACCTCGCTCCAGGAACTGACCGCCACCGAGGGCCTGGGCGTGCCGGAGTACCTGGTCAGTGAGGCCGGACCGGACCACGAGAAGACCTTCACGGCTGCCGCCCGCGTCGGTGGTGTCACGTACGGCACCGGCACCGGCCACAGCAAGAAGGAAGCCGAACAGCAGGCGGCCGAGTCCGCCTGGCGGGACATCCGCGCCAAGCGGGAGGCGGCCGACCAGGCCGCGGACGCCTCCCCGGCCTGACGGCCGCCACATCGCAGACCGGGCCCGTCACCGCGTTACCGCGCGGGGGCGGGCCCGTGGCCGTTCCGGCGCAGGGCCGGACGGCGGAGCACCGGAGGACGCGTTGCCCGAACTTCCCGAGGTCGAGGTCGTCCGGCGGGGTATGGAACGCTGGGTCAGCGGCCGCACGGTGGCCGGGGTCGAGGTCCGGCACCCGCGTGCGGTACGCCGGCACCTGGCCGGGCCCGGGGACTTCGCCGGCCGGCTGACCGGGGTGCGGCTGGGGCCGGCCCGGCGGCGCGGCAAGTACCTGTGGATGCCGCTGGCGGACACCGGCACCTCGCTCCTGGGCCACCTCGGCATGAGCGGTCAGCTGCTGGTGCAGCCCGCTGACGCGCCGGACGAGACGCACCTGCGGGTGCGGGTGTGGTTCGCCGACGGCCTCGGCACCGAACTGCGCTTCGTCGACCAGCGCACCTTCGGCGGCCTGTCGGTGCACGACGCGGTCACCGAGGGCCCCGGCGCCGCGGCCGGCCTGCCGGAGCCGCTGGCGCACATCGCCCCGGACCCGCTGGAGGACCTCTTCGACGAGGACGCCTTCCACCGCGCGCTGACCGCCCGGCGCACCACGGTCAAACGGGCGCTGCTGGACCAGTCACTGATCAGCGGGGTGGGCAACATCTACGCCGACGAGTCGCTGTGGCGCTCCCGGCTGCACTACGACCGCCCCACGGCGACGCTGACCCGCCCCCGCACCGCCGAGCTCGTGGGCCACGTCCGCGCCGTGATGACCGCCGCCCTGGACGCCGGCGGCACCAGCTTCGACAGCCTCTACGTCAACGTCAACGGCCGGTCCGGCTACTTCGACCGTTCCCTGGACGCCTACGGACGCGAGGGTCTGCCCTGCCACCGCTGCGGCACCCCGATCCGCCGTCGCCCCTGGATGAACCGTTCCAGCTATTTCTGCCCCGCCTGCCAGCGTCCACCGCGGGCGCCGCGCGGCTGACCCGGCCCGGGGACCGCCCCTGAGACCGAATAGGGGGCTGACCTGCGGTTGCCTCAGAAGCCGAAGTCCTGCGTCCACCACGGGCCGCCGGATTCGGAACCCGTCGCGTAGTGGACGCCGACGCCGATGGTGCGGTAGTCGCAGTTGAGGATGTTCGCGCGGTGGTCGGGGCTGTTCATCCAGGCGGTCATGACGGCCTGGGCGTCGCTCTGGCCCTCGGCTATGTTCTCCCCGCCCAGGTTGGTGATGCCGCGGGACTTCGCGCGGTCCCAGGGGGTGCGGCCGTCCGGGTCGGTGTGGTCGAAGAAGCCGCGCTCCGCCATCTCGGCGCTGAAGTCCGTGGCCAGGCCGTCGAGTCGCGTATCGGCGGTGAGTGGCCGGCATCCCGCCTGGGCCCGCTGCTGGTTGACGAGGGTGAGCACCTCGGCCGCCTGGGCCGCCGCCTTGCCGGTGGCCGAGGGGGTGGCGGCCGGGGCGGCCGTCGCGGTGCGGGTGGCCGTCGGCGTGGGCTTCGGGGTGGCCGGCGGGCGCCGGGTGACCGGGGTCGTGGGCCGCGCGGTGGTGCGGGTGGGGGAGACGTGCGCCGTGGTGGAGGGGCCGGCGGCGGCCGTCGTGGTCGCCGGGCCGCTCGCGATGCCGGTGGCCAGCGGGGTCGGGGTGCCGTCGGCGCGGCCGATGTTGCCGGCGTCGCCCGGGTCGCCGGGGGAGCCGGGGGAGGTCAGCGCGCCGGGGGAGGGCAGGAAACCGGTGGCCATCGCCACCGCTCCGGCAGCGACGGCCGCCGACGCGCCCAGCAGTCCGGTGCGGGCCACCGCGCTGCGGCGGCGTGCCCTGCGGTGCCGCACCGGCCCGGTGGCCCGGGGGGAGTTGCGTCCGTGGCGCCCCATGCGTACCGCCTCGTTTCCCGAAGCTCGTTCACCCGAATGAGTGAATGCGAGTTGGGGCGTGACTGTAGCGAATCCTGGCCGTGACCGATGTGAGACGGACGACATTCCCCCGGCGCCGTTCGCAGCGTGACGGAGGGACCCCGCAGCGAACATCCCGACGAATCGGTGCGACCCGGTCGGCACGGTGTGGTGGCCGGCGCGGTGGCCGCGCCGGGTATCGGCTGCGCGGAGGGGAAGAAGGCCAGCGGCAGGGCGGCCGGTGCGGCGGCGAACGCCACCGCGGCGGCGCCGTCGACCAGTTCCATCACGATCGCCGCGCCCCGCGGCCCCTCCACGTACTCCCACAGCCGCACGACGCGCGGTGAGGTCGGCCCGCCCAGCAGCCGGGCCTCGGCGCGGAAGCCGTCGAGGAACCTCCGGTCCGCGCACAGTGGCGCTGTCGGGCGGGTGGAATCCCCCGCTACCGTTCGCGGTGTGACCGATGCGACAGGCGCCGAACGCCCGAACGGATCCGGAGCCCCGTCCGCCCCGGGAGCACCGGCCGGCGTGGTCCCGTCCGCCCCGCTGCCCCCGCACGCCCCGGGAGCCCCGGCAGCCCCGGCAGCCCCGGACGACGCCGCCGGGCCGGTGCGGCTGACCGCCTGGGTGCGCGGGCGGGTGCAGGGGGTCGGCTTCCGGTGGTTCACCCGCGCCGCCGCGCTGCGGATCGGTGGACTGGCCGGATACGTCTCCAATCTGGACGACGGCAGGGTCCAGGTGGTGGCCGAAGGGTCGCGCGGGGACGCCGAGGCGCTGCTGGACTGGCTGCGGCACGGCGACACGCCCGGCCGGGTCGACGGGGTCGGCCAGCTGTGGGGGCCGGTCCGCGGCGGCTACGAGGGCTTCGGCACCCGGTGACCCGGCGGTGGCGGTTTCCGGTCACCGCGGGAACGTGCCAGTCGCGCACTGTGGCGTACCGGACCGGAAGACGGTGACGGACACCACAGGTTGCCGGACGGATGTGCCGGGGGCCGGGTGTTGCCATTTGGGCTCCGGCGTGCCAGGGTGACCGCAACAGAATGATCTCCAAGCCCACGCGGTGCGCACTCCACGGCAGTACGACGCCGTGTTCCGAGGCGGCACGCCGGACGGTCGGGCTGTGATCGTGTTGACCGACCTCCCATTTGGTGAGACGCTGGAAGCCCCGCGCACCTTTGCTGTTCGGCCGTTTCGACGAGACAGGCGTGGATGACGGCGGCGGTGTCAGGCCGCGGGTCCCGATAACCACACCTCATGACCCGAACCGCTCCGGTCGGTCACTCAGCGTGGAGGACCATCCATCATGGCAAAGGCGCTTCTCGGTTACGTCGGCGGCACCGACCCGCGACTCCTCGCCGAGATGCGACGTCTCCAGCAGCGCGTCCAGGACCTGGAATCCGAGCTCGTACGGATCCAGGCCGAGAACGACGCGCTCGCCTCGTCGCACGACGTGCTCGGCAGTATCAGTGTCCACCAGGCGGAACCCGCCATGGCCTGACACCCGCACCGCGAGATCCGAAGGCCGGCACCTCCCGGCCTGTACCGGTCCTGGCATTGGGTTCGCCCGGGCCGGCGTGGTCGTCGCCGATGCGCATCGCGAGGGACGCTCCGGCGTCCCTTCGTCGTTTCCGCCACCCCGCCGTGGCCCCGAACCGTCACCTCGCCGCCAGCCGCCTGCCTCCCCGCGGTCCGCCGTGCGTCACCGACGCCTTACCGTCTGATGTGCCCCTCGGCCTCCCCGGTGAAACCGGTGCCGGACGGTAGAGTCCGGACTGCCGGCGTCCACGGCGGGAGGAGAGCCCGGATGCACCTCAAGAGCCTGACCCTGCGCGGGTTCAAGTCCTTCGCATCCGCCACCACGCTGCGCTTCGAACCGGGCATCACCTGCGTCGTCGGCCCCAACGGTTCCGGCAAGTCCAACGTCGTCGACGCCCTCACCTGGGTCATGGGAGAACACAGCGCCAAGTCCCTGCGCGGCGGCAAGATGGAGGACGTCATCTTCGCCGGCACCACCGGCCGTCCCCCGCTCGGCCGCGCCGAAGTCTCCCTCACCATCGACAACGCCGACGGCGCGCTGCCCATCGAGTACGCCGAAGTGACCATCACCCGCACGATGTTCCGCAACGGCGGCAGCGAGTACCAGATCAACGGCGACACCTGCCGCCTGCTGGACATCCAGGACTTGCTCTCCGACTCCGGCATCGGCCGCGAGATGCACGTCATCGTCGGCCAGGGCCAGCTCGACTCCGTCCTGCACGCCGACCCCACCGGCCGGCGGGCCTTCATCGAGGAGGCGGCGGGCGTCCTCAAACACCGCAAGCGCAAGGAGAAGGCGCTGCGGAAGCTGGACGCCATGCAGGCCAACCTCGCCCGGGTGGGCGACCTCACGGCGGAGTTGCGCAGCCGGCTCAAACCGCTGGGCCGGCAGGCCGCCGTCGCCCGCCGGGCCGCGGTCATCCAGGCCGACCTGCGCGACGCCCGCCTGCGGCTGCTGGCCGACGACCTCGTCACCCTCCGTGAAGCCCTGAGCGCCGAGATCGCCGACGAGGCGGCCCTGAAGGAACGCCGCGACACCGTCGAGGCCGACGTCGCCGCGGCCGCCCGCCGCGAGGCCCGGCTGGAGGAGGAGGCCCGCCGCCTCGTCCCGGCCGTCACCGCCGCCCAGCAGACCTGGTACGACCTCTCCCAACTCGCGGAACGGGTGCGCGGCACCGTGGGCCTGGCCGAGCAGCGGCTGCGGCACGCCACCGCCCCGCAGACCGAGGAACGCCGCGGCCGCGACCCGGAGGACCTGGAACGCGAGGCCGCCCGGGTGCGCGAGCAGGAGGAGGAACTCGCCGCCGCCGCCGAGGCAGCCGCCCTCGCCCTGGACGACACCGTCGGGCACCGCGCCGAACTGGAACGCGCCCTGACCGCCGAGGAGTCCCGCCTCAAGTCCGCCGCCCGCGCCATCGCCGACCGCCGCGAGGGACTCGCCCGCCTGCACGGCCAGGTCAACGCCGCCCGCAGCCGGGCCGGCGCCGCCGAGGCGGAGATCGGCCGGCTGACCGCCACGGCCCAGGAGGCCGGCGACCGCGCCGTCACCGCGCAGGAGGAGTACGAGGAGCTGCGGGCCCGGGTCGACGGGCTGGACGCCGGCGACGCCGAACTCGACGCCGCGTGGGAGACGGCCCGCGAGGGACAGGCCGCCGCCGACGAGGAGTTCACCGCCGCCCGCGAGGCCGCCACCGCCGCCGAACGCGAACGCGCCGCCCTGGCCGCCCGGCACGACGCCCTCGCCCTCGGCCTGCGCCGCAAGGACGGCACCGGGGCCCTGCTCACCGCGGCCGGCCGGCTCACCGGAGTACTGGGACCGGCCGCCGAACTGCTGACCGTCGCCCCGGGCCACGAGGCGGCCGTCGCCGCCGCGCTGGGCGCCGCCGCCGACGCGGTGGCCGTCGAGTCCCCGGCCGCGGCCGCCGCCGCCCTGCGCCTGCTGCGCGCCGACGACGCCGGCCGCGCCGCCCTGCTGGTCGCCGGCGCCCCCGAACCCGCCGCCGCCGCGACGCCCGCCGGGAGCACCGCCGCCGCCGGGCTGGTCAGCGGTCCCGCCGGCCTGCTGCCCGCCGTGCGGACCCTGCTGCGCGACGTCGTGGTGGTCGCCGACCTCACGGCCGCCGAGGCCCTGGTCGCCGCCCACCCCGGGCTGACCGCCGTCACCCCCGAGGGCGACCTGCTCGGCGCCGGCCACGCCCACGGCGGTTCGGCCGGCGCCCCCAGCCTGCTGGAGGTCCAGGCCGCCGTCGACGAGGCCGCGGCCGGCCTGGAGACGCTGGCCGCCCGCTGCGCCGGGCTGACCGGGGCCCAGGCCGCCGCCCGCGACCGGCGTGCCGACCGGGCCCGCGAGGCCGACGCCCTGGCCGCCCGCCGCCGTGCCGCCGAGAAGGAACGGTCCGCCGTCGCCCAGCAGCTCGGCCGGCTCACCGGGCAGGCCCGCGGCGCCAGCGGCGAGGCCGAACGCGCCGCCGCCGCCGTCACCCGGGCCCACGCGTCGCTGAGCACCGCCCGCGAGGAGCTGACCGCACTCACCGACCGGCTGCACGAGGCCGGGGAGACCCCCGCCGACGACGAGCCGGACACCTCGGCGCGCGACCGGCTCGCCGCCGACGGCGCCAACGCCCGGCAGACCGAGATGGAGGCCCGCCTCCAGCTGCGCACCCACGAGGAACGGGTGCGCGCGCTGGCCGGCCGCGCCGACTCCCTCGACCGGGCCGCCCGCACCGAGCGCGAGGCCCGGGCCCGCGCCGAACAGCGCCGCGCCCGCCTGGCGTTCGAGGCCCGCACCGCCGGCGCGGTGCTGGCCGGCGCGCGCGGACTGCTGGAGTACGTCACCGCCTCGCTCGCCCGGGCCGAGACCGAACGGGTGGCCGCCGAGGCCGCCCGCGCCGAACGCGACAACGCCCTGGCCGCCGAACGGGACGCCGCCCGGGGCCTGAAGGGCGAACTCGACAAGCTCACCGACTCCGTCCACCGCGGTGAGGTGCTCGGCGCCGAGAAGCGGCTGCGGATCGAACAGCTGGAGGCCAAGGCGCTGGAGGACCACGGCATGACCGCCGCGGGGCTGGCCGCCGAGTACGGCCCCGACCAGCCCGTCCCCCCGGCGCCGCCCGCCGAGGGCGAGAACCGGGAGAGCGAACCGCCGGCGCGGCCCTACGTGCGCGCCGAGCAGGAGAAGCGGCTGCGCGCGGCGGAGAAGGCGTACCAGCAGCTCGGCAAGGTCAACCCGCTGGCGCTGGAGGAGTTCGCGGCGCTGGAGGAACGCCACCGGTTCCTCAACGAGCAGCTGGAGGACCTGCGCAAGACCCGCGCCGACCTGCTCCAGGTGGTCAAGGAGGTCGACGAGCGCGTCGAACAGGTCTTCACCGCCGCCTTCCACGACACCGCACGCGAGTTCGAAGGCGTCTTCTCCCGGCTGTTCCCCGGCGGCGAGGGGCGCCTCCTGCTCACCGACCCCGACGACATGCTCACCACCGGCATCGACGTGGAGGCCCGGCCGCCGGGCAAGAAGGTCAAGCGGCTGTCCCTGCTGTCCGGCGGCGAGCGCTCGCTGACCGCGGTCGCCCTGCTGGTGTCGATCTTCAAGGCCCGCCCCAGTCCGTTCTACGTGATGGACGAGGTGGAGGCCGCGCTGGACGACACCAACCTCCAGCGGCTCATCGGGATCATGCGGGAGCTCCAGGAGTCCTCCCAGCTGATCGTCATCACCCACCAGAAACGCACCATGGAGGTCGCCGACGCGCTCTACGGCGTCTCCATGCAGGGCGACGGCGTCTCGAAGGTCATCAGCCAGCGGCTGCGCGACGCCCGCGCCCCCCGCGACCGCGAAGCCGTCACCGTCTGACCCCCCGCCACCACCGCGCCCCACCCCGGGTTCCCGCATGCCGCCCCGTCGAGCGGGCACATGATCCGGATGGCGCAACGACGTGAACCAGCGAATCCGGTGCCCCGCAAGCCCTCCGGGTCCCCGGCCGGCCCCCGCCGAGTGGTGAGCGGTGTGGCACCGGCCGAGACTCAAGGATCAAGGCGCCGGCCCCACCGGGCCGCGGCGCGGCCCCCGAGGAGCTCACGTTGACCACGACACCCGCGCAGAACGTCCCGCACGGTGCGCCCCCGGGGCGGCCGGAACACCTCGCCCACGTCGTCTTCATCGCCGCCGCCGCGGCGATGGGCGGCTTCCTGTTCGGCTATGACAGCTCCGTCATCAACGGCGCCGTCGTGGGCATCAAGGGCCGCTTCGACCTCAGCAGCACCCTGCTCGCGCAGGTGGTCGCCGCCGCCCTGCTCGGCTGCGCGGTCGGCGCCGCCACAGCCGGCCGGCTCGCCGACCGCATCGGCCGCATCAAGGTCATGCGGATCGCCGCCCTGCTGTTCACCATCAGCGCGGTCGGCTCGGCGCTGCCCACCTCCACCTGGGAACTGACGCTGTGGCGGGTCATCGGCGGCTTCGCCATCGGCATGGCCTCCGTCATCGGCCCCGCCTACATCGCCGAGGTCTCACCGCCCGCCTACCGCGGCCGGCTGGCCTCGTTCCAGCAGGCCGCCATCGTCGTCGGCATCGCCATCTCGCAGCTCGTCAACTACGGCATCCTGCAATGGGCCAACGGCGACCAGCGCGGCAAGCTCGGCGGGCTGGAGGCGTGGCAGTGGATGCTGGGCGTGATGGTGGTGCCCTCGCTGCTGTACGGGCTGTTCTCCTTCGTCATCCCCGAGTCCCCGCGCTACCTGCTGGAGGCCGGCAAGGACGAGAAGGCCCGCACGGTGCTCTCCGAGGTGGAGAACGCCGACGTCGACCTCGACGCCCGGGTCGCCGAGATCCGTGAGTCGATGCGCCGCGAGCACAAGCCCAGCTTCAAGGACCTGCTGGGCGGCCGCGGCTTCTTCCTGCCGATCGTGTGGATCGGCATCGGCCTGTCGATGTTCCAGCAGCTGGTCGGCATCAACGTCATCTTCTACTACTCGTCGTCGCTGTGGCAGTCCGTCGGCATCGACCCCACCAGCTCGTTCCTGTACTCGTTCACCACCTCCATCGTGAACGTGGTGGGCACCGTCATCGCGATGATCTTCGTCGACCGGTTCGGCCGAAAACCCCTGCTGCTGATCGGCTCGGTCGGCATGGCGCTCTCGCTGGGGCTCGCGGCCTGGGCGTTCTCCTACAAGAGCGGCACCGGCAAGGACATCAGCCTGCCCAGCGGCCAGGGCACCACCGCTCTGATCGCCGCTCACACCTTCGTGCTGTTCTTCGCCCTGTCCTGGGGCGTGGTGGTGTGGGTGCTGCTCGGCGAGATGTTCCCCAACCGCATCCGCGCCGCGGCCCTCGGCGTGGGCGCCGCCGCGCAGTGGATCGCCAACTGGATCATCACCGTCTCCTTCCCGACCCTGTCGGACTGGGACCTGTCGGGCGCGTACATCATCTACGCCTGCTTCGCGGTCCTCTCGATCCCGTTCGTGGTGTTCCTGGTCCGCGAGACCAAGGGCAAACGGCTGGAGGAGATGGGCTGACCCGCCGCCCGCCGGACCCGCCCACGCACCCGAGAGGTACGCGGGCGGGTTTGCTCGACCGGCGCGAAGGGTGTGACTGATACTGGGGACGTTATGGAAACCGTCATCCTTGCTGTAGTCATCGCCCTGGTCGTCGTCGGCGCGGTCGCCGGTCTCCTGGCCGGCCGCCTGCGCCGCCGGAACGCGCCGCCGCCCGCCGGCACGGACCGCGCCGCGCCGCCGGCCGAGCCGCACGTCGGCGAGGACGCGGAGGTCCCCCGCGACTCCGTCCGCCGCACCGTGGAGGACGTCGGCCTGCCCGGCAGCGCCCCCGCCGAGGCCCCCGCGGCCGGGGCGCCGCCCGCCGCCCCGACGCTGGAGACCCCGGAACCGTCGGCCGGCCGCCTGGTGCGGCTGCGCTCCCGGCTGTCGCAGTCGCAGAACGCGCTGGGCAAGGGCCTGCTGACCCTGCTCTCCCGCGACCGCCTCGACGAGGACACCTGGGAGGAGGTCGAGGAGACCCTGCTGCGCGCCGACGTCGGCGTCATCCCCACCCAGGAACTCGTGGAACGGCTGCGCGCCCGGGTGCGCGTGCTGGGCACCCGCAGCCCCGCCGAACTGCGCGCCCTGCTGCGTGAGGAACTGCTGACCCTGATCGGCACCGACCTCGACCGGGTCCTGCACACCGAGAGCCCGCTGGACCAGCCGGCCGTCCTGATGGTCGTCGGCGTCAACGGCACCGGGAAGACCACCACCACCGGCAAGATCGCCCGCGTCCTGGTGGCCGACGGCCGCAGCGTCGTGCTGGGCGCCGCCGACACCTTCCGCGCCGCCGCCGCCGACCAGCTCCAGACCTGGGGCGAGCGGGTCGGCGCCCGCACCGTGCGCGGCCCCGAGGGCGGCGACCCCGCGTCGGTGGCGTACGACGCGGTCAAGGAGGGCATCGCCGAGGGCGCGGACGTCGTGCTCATCGACACCGCCGGCCGCCTGCACACCAAGACCGGCCTGATGGACGAGCTCGGCAAGGTCAAGCGGGTGGTGGAGAAGCACGGCCCGCTCGACGAGGTGATCCTGGTGCTCGACGCCACCACCGGCCAGAACGGCCTGGTGCAGGCACGGGTGTTCGCCGAGGTCGTCGACGTCACCGGCATCGCGCTGACCAAGCTGGACGGCACCGCCAAGGGCGGCATCGTGATCGCCGTCCAGCGTGAACTGGGCGTCCCGGTCAAGCTGGTGGGGCTCGGCGAGGGCGCGGACGACCTGGCGCCGTTCGAGCCGGAGGCGTTCGTCGACGCGCTGATCGGCGACTGAACCGCCCGCCCGCGGCCCTGCGCCCGGGGAGCCCGCACCGGCGGCTCCCCGGGCGCCGTGTCAGGACCGCACGAGCGGCGCGTGCCGGTGCGAGACGTAGGCCAGGGTGCCCAGCAGCAGCCGGGCCTCGGGGGGCTGGCGGTCCGGGGACGGCGGGCGCAGCCACCGCACCGGGCCCAGGGCGCCGACTGGGGACGGCGGGGCCGTGACGTGCTCGCCGGCGCCCAGGCACCGCAGGTCGGGGGCCGCGCCGTCCCAGCCCATCCGGTAGAGCAGGCAGGGGAGTTCGGCGGCCGCGCCGGGGGCCACGAAGAACTGCGCCCGGCCGTCCGGGGTGGCCAGCACCGGGCCGAGCCGCAGGCCCATCCGCTCCAGCCGCACCAGCGCCCGGCAGCCCGCCTCCTCGGCGACGTCCAGCACGTCGAAGCAGAGGCCGGCCGGCAGCAGCACCGACGCGTGCGGGGTGTGCGACCAGGTGGCCGCCGCCTCCTCGCGCCCGGCGCCGGCCCGCACCCACGGGGCGTGTGCCAGTGGGTGGGCGCCGGGGGAGGGGCAGGCCCGGCGGCCGCAGTCGCACGTGCCGTCCCGGGTAAGCCGGGCGCCGGGTGCCACCGTCCAGCCGTGCACCCCGGTGTACTCGGCGACGAGGGAACGCACCGATCCCCGGGCCCGCCGCCGCGCCCCGGCAGAGCTGTCCCGGACGTCCCGGAAACTGCCGATCGTGAAGACCATGTCATCTCCAACACTCTGGGACCGGACTTGGTTACGCCCGTCCGGCGGCGCGGCGGTCACGGCACGTGCGGACCGACCCGCCCACCCCGCCCCGACCGTGCCCCTGGAGCGGCGCTCTCGTCCGCCTGCCGTCCACTGCGTTGTGTCAAGTCAAGCGCGGCTCGTGGCCGTAGAGTTCATCCGAAGGGGTGGCGAATGGTGGCGTTTCTGTGCGCACACTCGCCCGAACGGTGATCGCAGGATTACTTTCGGTGCACGGACTCACGAGGGAACGCCCCACGGCGGTGGTCCGCCCAGAGCCGGTACACGATGGGATGGGGGCGTTCCGGTGAGCGGTATGTGCGACGCGGACGGACGCGACGACGGCGCGGCGGCCGGCGGGGACCACGCGGCGCCCGGCGCCCCGGGCGGGACGGCGGACCGGCGGGCCAACGAACGGCTCGCCTCCTGGTTCGCCCGCAGCGGCTGGTCCAAGGGCGAACTCGCCCGGCAGGTCAACCGCCGGGCCCGGCAGATCGGCGCCACCCACGTCAGCACCGACACCTCCCGGGTGCGCCGCTGGCTCGACGGGGAGCAGCCGCGCGAGCCGATACCGCGGATCCTGTCGGAGCTGTTCTCCGAACGCCTCGGCTCGGTCGTCGCCGTCGAGGACCTCGGGCTGCGCGCCACCCTCCAGCCGCCGGCCACCTCCGGCGTCGACCTGCCCTGGGCGGGCCCGCAGACCGTGCGGCTGCTCAGCGAGTTCTCCCGCAGCGACCTGATGCTGGGCCGCCGCGGCTTCCTCGGCGCATCCCTCGCGCTGTCCGCCGGCCCCGCGCTCATCGAGCCCATGCAGCGCTGGCTGGTCCCCGCCCCCGGCCTGCCCGCCTTCGCCACCGACCGGTCGCACCGCACCGTGCGGCTGTCCGGCCCGGAGCTGGAGCAGCTGGAGGCCACCACCGTGATGTTCCGCACCTGGGACGCCCAGTGCGGCGGCGGGCTCCGGCGCAAGGCGGTCGTCGGCCAGCTGCACGAGGTCACCGACCTGCTCCAGGAACCGCACCCGGAGGCCACCGCGCGGCGGCTGTTCCGGATCACCGCGGAACTCGCCGAACTCGCCGGCTGGATGAGCTACGACGTGGGCCTGCAACCCACCGCGCAGAAGTACTTCGTCCTGGCCCTGCACGCGGCCAAGGAGGCCGGCGACCGGCCGCTGGGCGCCTACGTGCTGGCCAACATGAGCCGTCAGATGATCCACCTGGGCCGCCCCGACGACGCCCTGGAGCTGATCCACCTCGGCCAGTACGGCAGCCGGGACTCCGCCACCGCCACCACCACCGCCATGCTGCACGCCATGGAGGCCCGCGCCTACGCCTCCCTGGGCAACGTGCAGCGCTGCCACCGGGCCGTCCGCCTCGCCGAGGAGTCCTTCACCGACCGGCGCCCCAGCGAGGACCCCGACTGGATCCGGTTCTTCTCCGAGGCCGAACTCAACGCGGAGAACGCCCACTCCTACCGGGACCTCGCCTACGTGGCCGGCCGCAGCCCCGCCTACGCCTCGCTGGCCCGCCCGGTGATGTCCACCGCCGTCGACCTGTTCGCCGCCGACAGCGAGCACCAGCGCAGCTACGCCCTCAACCTGATCGGCCTGGCCGGCGTCCACCTGCTGGAACGCGACCCCGAGCAGGCGGCCGACCTCACCCACCAGGCCATGGACGTCGCCCGCAAGGTGCGCTCCGAACGGGTCAACACCCGCATCCGCCGCACCACCGGCACCGCCGTGCGCGACTTCGGCGACGTCGGCGAGGTGCGGGAGCTGCGCGAGCGGCTGCGCGCCGACCTGCCGGACGACACCGAGGCACGCGACCTGCGCGCCGTCTGACCCGCCCCCGCGCGGTCCCGGACCCGCCCTCCGGCCGTCACGCCGGGGCGCGGACACGGAACGCGGAGGAATTCACCTGGCGGACGCGCCTGCGTTCATCCACGCGTAACACGTGCCTCGTCTTCGTCACCTCCGTGAAACACCGATCCGCGGCGATCGAAACCCGCGCGGGAAAGTCTCGGGTACATCACCCCGGCCCACCCCGTTTCCCCCCTCGCACGGGCCGCCCGACGACGAGGAGACGCCGATGCCGACCGGCATCCTGACGACGCTTGCCGCAGACAAGCCCGTCCTGGACACGGGCCACACCGCGTTCATGCTGATCAGCGCCGCCCTGGTGCTGGTGATGACCCCCGGACTCGCCTTCTTCTACGGCGGGATGGTGCGGGTCAAGAGCGTGCTGAACATGCTGATGATGAGTTTCATCTCGATCGCCGTCATCACCCTCCTGTGGACCCTCTACGGATTCTCCGAGGCGTTCGGGACCGACCACGGAGGATTCATCGGCGGGACCGACTGGCTCGGAATGCGCCACATCGGGATCACCGAACTCTGGCCCGGTTACGGCATTCCCCTCTACGTGTTCGCCGCCTTCCAGCTGATGTTCGCCGTCATCACCCCGGCACTGATCAGCGGCGCCCTGGCCGACCGCGTCAAGTTCACCGCGTGGACGCTCTACATCGCACTGTGGGCCACCGTGGTCTACTTCCCCGTCGCGCACTGGGTCTGGGGCTCCGGCGGCTGGCTGTTCAAGCTGGGCGTCATCGACTTCGCCGGCGGCACCGCGGTGCACATCAACGCCGGTGCCGCCGCCCTCGGCGCGATCCTGGTGATCCGCAAGCGGGTCGGCTTCGGCAAGGACCCGATGCGCCCGCACAACCTGCCGCTGGTGATGCTCGGCGCCGGACTCCTGTGGTTCGGCTGGTTCGGCTTCAACGCGGGGTCCTGGCTGGCCGCCGACGGCGTCGCCGGTGCCGCGTTCACCAACACCCAGGTCGCCACCGCCGCCGCCATGATCGGCTGGCTCGGCTGGGAGAAGCTGCGCCACGGCTCGTTCACCACCCTCGGGGCCGCCTCCGGCGCGGTCGCCGGCCTGGTAGCGGTCACCCCGGCCTGCGGCTCGGTCTCCCCGCTCGGCGCGATCCTGCTCGGTCTGGTCACCGGCGTGGTCTGCGCCTGGGCGGTCGGCCTGAAGTTCAAGCTCGGATTCGACGACTCCCTCGACGTGGTCGGCGTCCACCTGGTCGGCGGCGTCGTCGGCTCGCTGTCCATCGGCTTCCTGGCCACCGGCGGCGTCGGCCAGAGCGCGAAGGGCCTCTTCTACGGCGGCGGCTGGGACCAGCTCGGCAAGCAGTGCGTCGGTGTCGTCTGCGTCCTGCTGTACTCGCTGGTGGCCTCGGCGGTCCTCGCCAAGCTGATCGACCTGGTGATGGGCTTCACCGTCGAGCAGGAGGACGAGGTCTCCGGCGTCGACTCCGCCGAACACGCCGAGACCGGCTACGACTTCACCGGCTTCGGTTCCGCCGTCCGCGGCGCCCTGTCCTCCGTCGCAGCCACCCCCGACGCCGCCCAGTCCCCGAAGGTGGACGCATGAAGCTGATCACCGCGGTCATCAAGCCGCACCGTCTCGACGAGGTCAAGGACGCCCTGCGCGACTTCGGCGTCCACGGCCTCACCGTCACCGAGGCCAGCGGCTACGGCCGCCAGCGCGGCCACACCGAGGTCTACCGCGGCGCCGAGTACACCGTCGACCTGGTCCCCAAGATCCGCGTCGAGGTCCTCGTCGAGGACACCGACGCCGACCACCTCCTCGACGTCATCGTCACCGCCGCCCGCACCGGCAAGATCGGCGACGGCAAGGTCTGGACCGTCCCCGTCGACACCGCCGTCCGGGTCCGCACCGGCGAACGGGGTCCCGACGCGCTGTAAGAGGCGGGCCCGTGAGGGGCGGCCCCGAAAGGGGCGCGGGGAAGGGCGTGACCAGCCGAGGCGGACCGTCGGCGAACCGTGAACAGCGCCCCACAGCACCGGCGAACCGTCAGCGAACAACACCCCCACCCCCCGAACGAGCGAACCGTCAGCCGAACACCGACCCACCCCACCGACGCGGCGCAACCGCCGCCGGAACACCACGCAAGGGGACCCCGGATGACCGACCCCGCCGGAGGCCAAGCCGCCGGAGGCCACCTCGCCGGAGGATACGCAGCCGCGCGCCTCGCCCTCCTGGGCGCTGCCGCGCGCCCCAGCGGCGAACGCCCCGCAGGGCAACGTCCCGCGGGGAACCGCCGTGCCGAGCTCGCCGAGCTGACGGACGCGTGGCTGAGGCGGTTGTTCGCGCCGGCCCCGCAGGGTGTCGCGCTGGCCGCCGTCGGAGGGTACGGGCGGGGGGAGCTGTCGCCGCGCAGCGACCTGGACCTGGTGCTGCTGCACGACGGGAGCGACCCCGCCGGGGTCGCCGCGCTGGCGGACCGGGTGTGGTACCCGGTGTGGGACCTCGGCCTGGAGCTGGACCACTCCGTCAGAACCCCGCCGGAGGCACTCCGGACCGCGGCCGCCGACCTGCGGACCCAGCTCGGCCTGCTCGACCTGCGGCACATCGCGGGCGACCCCGCGCTCAGCGCCGGACTGCGCACCGCCGTCCTCGCCGACTGGCGTGCCGCCGCCCGGGACCGGCTGCCGCGGCTGCGCGAGCTGTGCCGGGAACGCGCGGAACGGCAGGGGGAACTCGCCCACCTGCTGGAACCCGACCTGAAGGAGGCCCGCGGCGGCCTGCGGGACGCCACCGTGCTGCGGGCCGTCGCCGCCTCCTGGGTCGCCGACGCCCCCCGCGACGGACTGGAGGCCGCGCGCACCCGGCTGCTGGACACCCGCGACGCCCTGCACCTGGTCACCGGCCGGGCCACCGACCGCCTCAGCCTCCAGGAACAGGACCAGGTCGCCGGCCACCTCGGCCTGCTGGACGCCGACACCCTGCTGCGCCAGGTCTACGAGGCCGCCCGCACCATCGCCTACGCCGGCGACGTCACCTGGCGGGCCGTCGACCGCGTGCTGGCCCGGCGCACCGGACGCCCGCGCGTCCGCACCCTGCTGGGCCTCGGCCGACCGCAGCCCGCCGCCCCGGTCCGCACGCCGCTCGCCGACGGCGTCGTCGAACAGGACGGCGAGGCGGTGCTGGCCAGGACCGCCCGCACCGACCGGGACCCGGTGCTGCCGCTGCGCGCCGCGGCCGCCGCCGCCCAGGCCGGACTGCCGCTGTCCCCGCACGCCGTCCGGGCGCTGGCCGCGAGCACGCCGCCGCTGCCGGTGCCCTGGCCGGCCGAGGCCCGCGAACAGCTCGTCACCCTGCTCGGCGCCGGCCGCGCCGCCGTCCCGGTGTGGGAGGCGCTGGAGGCCGAGGGGCTGGTCGGCCGGCTGCTGCCGGACTGGGACCGGGTCCGCTTCCGCCCGCAGCGCAACGCCGTGCACACCTGGACCGTCGACCGGCACCTGGTGGAGTCCGCGGTGCGCGCCTGCGACCTGACCCGTGACGTGGAGCGCCCCGACCTGCTGCTCGTCGCGGCCCTGCTGCACGACATCGGCAAGGGCTGGCCGGGTGACCACAGCGCCGCCGGCGAGGTCATCACGCGCGACGTCGCCCACCGCCTCGGATTCGGCCGCACGGACGCGGAGACGCTGGCCCTGCTGGTCCTCCACCACCTGCTGCTGGTGGAGACCGCCACCCGCCGCGACCTGGACGACCCGGCCACCGTGGCCGCCGTCGCCGAGGCGGTCGGCTCCCGGCGGACCCTGGAGCTGCTGCACGCCCTCACCGTGGCCGACGCCCTCGCCACCGGCCCCGCGGCCTGGAGCACCTGGCGGGCCGCTCTGGTGGCCGACCTCGTGCGCCGCACCGCGGCCGCGCTGGCCGGCGACCCGCCGCCCGCCACCCCGCTGCCCACCGCCGAGCAGGAACGGCTGGCCGTGGAGGCCGCCCGCACCGGCCGGCTCGCCCTCGCCCTGCACGCCGAGGCCGGGGAACCGGCCGACGGCGACGACCCCGGGGAGGGCACAGAACCGGTCGGGGCGCGGCTGCTGCTCGCCGTCCCGGACCGGCCCGGGCTGCTGCCGGCCGCCGCCGGGGTGCTGGCGCTGCACCGGCTGACCGTGCGCGGCGCCGAGATCGGCACGGCCGACCCGGTCGGCGCCGGGCCGGTGACGCTGCTGAGCTGGCGGGTGGCCGCCGAGTACGGAGCGCTGCCGGAGGCGGCCCGGCTGCGCGCCGACTTCGCCCGGGCCTTCGACGGCACGCTCGACATCGCCGCCCGGCTCGCCGAGCGGGAGGCCGCCCACCCGCGCCGCCGCGGTGTGCTGGCCCCGCCGCCGCGCGTGACCGTCGCCGCCGGGACCTCCGAACTCGCCACCGTCATAGAGGTGCGCGCCCAGGACGCCCCCGGGCTGCTGCACCGCGTCGGCCGCGCCCTGGAGGACGCCGGCGGCGTGGCGGTGCGCTCCGCCCACATCTCCACCCTGGGCGCCAGTGTCGTGGACGCGTTCTACGTGGTCGGGGAGGACGGCGGCCCGCTGCCGGCCGGCCGGGCGCGGGAGGTGGCCCGGGCGGTGGAGAAGGCGCTGGGGTGAGGCGTCCGGGAGGCGGGCCGGGGAGGCGTCGGGCCGCCGCGCCGGCCGGAAGCGGGTGTCCGTCGGCCCGTTCCCGTCCACCGGTCCGGTCGGGCGGGGACCGTACGCGCGAGCGGGCGGATACGCTTGGACGGACTGACGACTCCGCCCCCTAGCCCGAGGATCCGCGACCGCCGTGTTCGACACCCTCTCCGACCGCCTCAGTGACGCGTTCAAGAACCTCCGGGGCAAAGGCCGCCTTTCCGAAGCGGACATCGACGAGACCGCGCGCGAGATCCGCATCGCGCTGCTGGAGGCGGACGTCGCGCTGCCCGCGGTCCGGGCGTTCATCAAGGAGGTCAAGCAGCGCGCGCTCGGCGCCGAGGTCTCCCGGGCGCTGAACCCCGCGCAGCAGGTCATCCAGATCGTCAACGACGAGCTGATCACCATCCTGGGCGGTGAGACCCGCCGCCTGCGCTTCGCCAAGAGCGGCCCGACCGTCATCATGCTCGCCGGCCTCCAGGGTGCCGGTAAGACCACGCTGGCCGGAAAGCTCGGCGCGTGGCTGAAGGGGCAGGGCCACACCCCGCTGCTGGTCGCCTGCGACCTCCAGCGCCCCAACGCCGTCAACCAGCTGAGCGTCGTCGCCGAGCGCGCCGGCGTCGCCGTCTACGCCCCCGAGCCGGGCAACGGCGTCGGCGACCCGGTCAAGGTCGCCGAGGACTCCGTCGCCCACGCGAAGGCCAAGCAGTACGACGTGGTCGTCGTCGACACCGCCGGCCGGCTGGGCATCGACGAGGAGCTGATGCGGCAGGCCGCCGACATCCGCGACGCGGTCGGGCCGGACGAGATCCTGTTCGTCGTCGACGCCATGATCGGCCAGGACGCGGTCAACACCGCCCAGGCGTTCCTCGACGGCGTCGGCTTCGACGGTGTCGTGCTCTCCAAGCTCGACGGCGACGCGCGCGGCGGCGCCGCCCTGTCGGTCGCGCACGTGACCGGCAAGCAGATCATGTTCGCCTCCAACGGCGAGAAGCTCGACGACTTCGACGCGTTCCACCCGGACCGCATGGCGTCGCGCATCCTCGGCATGGGCGACGTGCTCAGCCTGATCGAGAAGGCCCAGGCCACCTTCGACCAGGGCGAGGCCGAGAAGATGGCGGCCAAGCTCGCCAAGGGCCCCAAGGAGTTCACCCTCGACGACTTCCTCCAGCAGATGGAGCAGGTCCGCAAGATGGGTTCGCTGTCCAAGCTGCTCGGCATGATGCCGGGCATGGGGCAGATCAAGGACCAGATCAACAACATCGACGAGCGCGAGGTCGACCGCACGGCCGCCATCATCAAGTCGATGACCCCGGCGGAGCGGCAGGACGCCACCATCATCAACGGCTCGCGCCGCGCCCGGATCGCCAAGGGCTCCGGCGTCGAGGTCGGCGCCGTCAAGAACCTGGTGGAGCGGTTCTTCGAGGCCCGCAAGATGATGTCCCGCATGGCGCAGGGCGGTGGCCTGCCGGGGATGCCGGGCATCCCGGGCATGGGCGGCGGCGCGGCCCGCAAGAAGAAGCAGACGAAGCCGGCCAAGGGCAAGCAGCGTTCCGGCAACCCGATGAAGCGCAAGCAGGAGGAGGCGGACGCGGCCGCCCGCCGCGAGGCCGCCGCCAACGGCGCCCCGCTCGCCGCCCCCGAGGACCAGGCCGGCTTCGAACTGCCGGACGCCTTCAAGAAGTTCATGGGCTGATCCGGCCCCGCGCGCACCACCCCCATGAGCGTCCACATCCGCCCTCCGCGCGAGTGCGACCTGCAGCCCTACGCGCTCGCCGTGCGCCGCTCCGCCGAGCACATCGGCGAGTGGAACCCGGTCGAGCCCGACGGGCTGGCCGAACTGATCCGCTGCCAGGGCCCGGCGCTGCGCACGTTCCTCGTCGTCGACGACGAGAGCGGGGGCATCGTCGGCAAGTGCAACGTCTCGGGCATCACGCGTTCGCGCTTCAACAACGGCTCGCTCGGCTACGACTCCTACCTGCCGTACGCCGGCACCGGGCGGATGACGGCCGGCATGCGGCAGGTGGTGGACCGCTGCTTCGCCGCGTTCCCGGACGGCCTGTCGCTGCACCGGCTGGAGATCAACGTCCAGCCGGGCAACGCCCGTTCCATCGCGCTGGCCCGCCGGCTCGGCTTCCGGCACGAGGGTTTCTCGCCGCGCATGCTGTACCTCAACGACGCCTGGCGCGACCACGAGCGCTTCGCCCTCACCAGCGAGGAATGGCCGGTCGTCTGACGGCCCGTCATCGGACGGCGGCCCCCCGTGCGGGAGCCCGGCCCGGTGTGCGGGGGCGCCCTGCCCGGCGCACGACGCCGGACGCACGCCTGCCTGCCCACCGGTCCGCTCCCCGCGGGCAGCGGTGTGCGGGGGCGTCCGCGCGGGGTCGGCGGACGGCGTAGTTCCGGTCGGTCGAATGACGTAGACATGACGAGTCTGCGCCCCCGCGGGGACCGTCCGCGCGCCGCGCGATACGCTGCCGGGCCCACCGCCGCCCCCTCCCGGCCGGGCGGCCCGCGCGGAGCGCCACCGTCGGCAGCCGGAAGTGCCCCGGCTTGCTTTGGCTTGCCCGGACTCGGGGAGCCCGTCCCGTGGTGCCCCGCCTCAGGTGGTTCACGCCGTGACTGACGAGTACGTGCAAATTATTTGGGATGCCCGGAATCGGAACACCGGAGGTGTCCCCCTCGTTGTCATTACGTGAGCACGACACCAACAGTCCTCGCCGCCGAGCTGGCCGTCGCGTGGGCCGACATTCAACGGCACCACCCGGAGCTGCCGGATCTGGCCGCGCCCGAATCCCTCATCGGAGAGTCGTCGTCCGCCTGCGGCACGCAGCTCTCCTTCGAACGGCTGCTGCACGAGGCCGTCCACGGCATCGCCGCCGCCCGCGGTGTGCGCGACACCTCGCGGGCCGGCCGCTACCACAACCGACGGTTCCTGGCGATCGCCGACGAACTCGGCCTCGACCACTCGGAGGAGCCGCACGCCAGCAGTGGCTTCTCCCTGGTCGTGCTGCGTCCGGAGACCAAACGCCGCTACCGCTCGACGATCGACCGCCTCCAGCGGGCCGTCAAGGCGCACGGCGTGGCCGTCGCCGACGAGTCAGGCACCGCCTTCCGCGGACCGGCCGCCCGGCACGGTTCCTCCGGCGGCGGCGTGCGCGTCAAGGCCGTGTGCGACTGCGGGCGCAACGTGCGGGTCGTCCCCTCGGTGCTGGAGCAGGCGCCCATCATGTGCGGCGCGTGCGGCAAGGCGTTCCGCATTCCCGAGGTCGCCCCCGCCGCGTGACCCGTCGGAGTACGGCCCCGCCGCGGCGCGGGGCCGGGCCGCCCCGGTACGGAGGGCGTTCCGCCATGTGGCACAATGGTCAGCTGAGCACCGGCAGCCGTGCAGGACCCCTCTCTCCTTCGGCTGACGCGTCCGTCGGGCAATCCGCTCCTCACAACCCCACGTGCGGTACGGCCTGCCCAACCACGTCAAGACCAGGAGAACCCACTCCCGTGGCAGTCAAGATCAAGCTGAAGCGCCTGGGCAAGATCCGCGCGCCTCACTACCGCATCGTCGTCGCCGACTCCCGCACCCGCCGTGACGGCCGGGCGATCGAGGAGATCGGCCTGTACCACCCGGTGCAGAACCCCTCGCGCATCGAGGTCGACAGCGAGCGCGCGCAGTACTGGCTGGGTGTCGGCGCGCAGCCGACCGAGCCGGTCCTCGCCATCCTGAAGAAGACCGGCGACTGGCAGAAGTACAAGGGCCTGGAGGCCCCGGCGCCGCTGCTCCAGCCGGCTCCGAAGGCCGACCGCCGTGCGCTGTACGAGGCCGCCGCCAAGGACAACGCCGACGAGCCGAAGGGTGAGGCGATCACCCCCAAGGCCAAGAAGAGCGAGAAGAAGGCGGACGAGGCCGCCGCCGAGGCCGCCTCCGAGTCGACCGAGTCCTGAGCATGCTTGAGGAGGCTCTTGAGCACCTCGTGAAGGGCATCGTCGACAATCCCGACGACGTACAGGTCGCCTCGCGCAACCAGCGCCGCGGCCGGGTGCTGGAGGTCCGGGTCCACCCCGACGACCTCGGCAAGGTGATCGGCCGCAACGGCCGCACCGCCCGAGCCCTGCGCACCGTCGTCGGTGCCATCGGCGGCCGTGGCATCCGCGTCGACCTCGTCGACGTGGACCAGGTCAGCTGAGCAGTTCGACCCACCGGCGCGGGCCGGGACCGGCCACGGCCGTTCCCGGCCCGCGCTGTATCGTTCACCGGTCCCACGCTCCCGGCCCCGCCGCGCGGCCGGGGTCACGAAAGGCGCAACGCACGTGCAGCTAGTGGTAGCCCGGATCGGCCGCGCCCACGGCATCAAGGGCGAAGTCACGGTCGAGGTCCGCACCGACGAGCCGGAGCTGCGGCTCGGCCCCGGCGCCGTACTGGCCACCGAACCGGCCGCCACCGGACCGCTGACCATCGCCACCGGACGGGTGCACAGCGGCCGCCTGCTGCTGCGGTTCGAGGGCGTGAGCGACCGCACCGGCGCCGAGGCCCTGCGCAACACCCTGCTGATCGCCGACGTCGACCCGGAGGCGTCCCCCGAGGACCCCGAGGAGTTCTACGACCATCAGCTGATCGACCTGGACGTGGTCACCGCCGACGGCACCGAGGTCGGACGGATCGCCGAGGTATCCCACCTGCCCTACCAGGACCTGCTGATCGTGCGGCGTCCCGACGGCTCCGAGGTCATGGTGCCGTTCGTGACCGAGATCGTCCCCGAGATCGACCTGGAGCTCCAGCGCGCGGTCATCGCCCCGCCGCCCGGGCTCCTCGACGGCGGTGCGGGGGAGCGGGAGGAGTGATGCGGCTCGACGTCGTCACGATCTTCCCCGAGTACCTCGACCCCCTCAACGTCTCCCTGGTCGGCAAGGCCCGCGCCGGCGGCCTGCTGGACGTCCGCGTCCACGACCTGAGGCAGTGGACCCACGACCGGCACAACACCGTGGACGACAGCCCCTACGGCGGCGGACCCGGCATGGTCATGAAGCCCGAACCGTGGGGCGAGGCGCTCGACGCGGTGCGCGCGTCCGGCGACCCGGACACCGAACCGGTGCTGGTGGTCCCCACCCCCAGCGGACGGCCGTTCACCCAGGCCCTGGCCGTCGAGCTGTCCGATCGCCCCTGGCTGGTGTTCGCCCCGGCCCGCTACGAGGGCATCGACCGGCGGGTGATCGAGGACCGCGCCGGGCGCTGGGAGGTCCACGAGGTCTCCATCGGCGACTACGTGCTGGCCGGCGGCGAGGCCGCGGTACTGGTGATCACCGAGGCGGTCGCCCGCCTGCTGCCCGGCGTGCTGGGCAACGCGGAGTCCCACCGCGACGACTCCTTCGCCCCGGGTGCCATGGCCGATCTGCTGGAGGGCCCGGTCTACACCAAGCCGCCGGTCTGGCGGGAGCGCACCGTGCCCGAGGTGCTGGTCAGCGGCCACCACGGCCGGATCGCCCGCTGGCGCCGCGACGAGGCGTTCCGCCGCACCGCCGCCACCCGCCCCGACCTGATCGCCCGCTGCGACCCCGCCGGGCTCGACAAGCACGACCGCGCGCTGCTCGCCGAACTGGGCTGGCTGCCCGGCCCCGACGGGCGATTTGGGCCGACCCCCGGGCCCGTGGAAGAATAGGCCGTTGCCGTACGCCGCCGCGCGCCCCTGCCACAGGGGGAACGACGCCGGCGGGCGAGGCTCCACCCCATCAGCACCTTCGACACACCGCCGATGACCTGTGGCATCGGTGAGGAAAGCAGACCCACATGTCTCAGCTGCTCGACGTACTCGACAACGCCTCGAAGCGCGACGACATCCCGGCCTTCCGCCCGGGTGACACCGTCAACGTCCACGTGCGCGTCATCGAGGGCGCCCGCTCCCGCGTTCAGCAGTTCAAGGGCGTCGTCATCCGCCGCCAGGGCTCCGGCGTGCGCGAGACCTTCACCGTCCGCAAGGTCAGCTTCAGCGTCGGCGTTGAGCGCACCTTCCCGGTGCACACCCCGATCGTCGAGAAGATCGAGGTCGTCACCCGCGGTGACGTCCGCCGCGCCAAGCTGTACTACCTGCGTGAGCTGCGCGGCAAGGCCGCGAAGATCAAGGAGAAGCGCGACCACTGAGCCGGCGTCCGGCCCGGTCCGCCCGCGCGGCGGACCGGTGCCTTCCGGCACAGGGTGTGCGGATAGGCTCGGCGTCCGATGGACACCGACGTGCACGGCAGTGCGGAACGCGACCGCCCGCCGGCCCCCAGGGGCCGGACCGGGCGGTCGCTTTCCGCTGTCCGGGACTGGTGGTACGGCCTGTGCTTCTGGCAGGAACTGCTGCTGCTGGCCACGGTGTGCGTCACGGTCACCGGCCTGTTCGGGGCGTTCGTCGCCCAGCCGTTCTGGATCCCCAGCGCCTCGATGGACGACACCGTGCGTCCCGGCGACCGGGTGCTGGTCGACAAGCTGGCCTACCGGTCCGGCGGCACCCCGCACCGCGGCGACGTGATCGTCTTTGACGGCGACGGCATCTTCGACTTCCAGCCCCCCGCCCGGGAGAACCCGGTGGCGCACCTGGTGCGGGAGGCGTTCGGCCTGGTCGGCCTGGCCCGGCCGGACGACAGGGACTACATCAAGCGGGTGGTAGGCATCGGCGGCGACCACGTGGTGTGCTGCGACAGGCAGGGACGTATCACGGTCAACGGACACGCCGTGACCGAGCGGTACCTGTACCCCGGCGACGCGCCCTCACGGGACCGGTTCAGCGTCCTGGTGCCGCCCGGCCGGCTGTGGGTCATGGGCGACCACCGTTCCGTCTCCAGCGACTCCCGCGCCCACCTCGGCGACCCCGGCGGCGGCATGGTGCCGGTCGACCGGGTCGTGGGCCGTGCGGACCTGCGGGTCTGGCCGCTGAGCCGCGCCGGCCGGCTGCACGGCTCCGGCCGTGGCGCGTTCGCCGGTGTCCCCGCCCCCGCCGGAGGCACGCATGGGTAAGCGCGGCAGACCCCGGGGCGAACGCCCCGAGAACGAACCGCTGCCCGACGACGCCCCCGGCGGCCCGCAGGGCCGGGACGACGCTCCGGGCGGCACGCAGGAGTGGCGGGACGCCCCCGGCGGGCCGCAGGGGTGGCCGGGCGGGGCCGGGGCGGACCGGGACGGTGGCGGTGCCCCGGAGGGCCGCGGTGAGGTCGCCGGTGCCCCCGGCGGGTACGGCGAGGGCGGCGCCGACGCGTTCGCCAGCTTCCACGACGTGGCTCCCGGCGGTACCGGGCCGTCCGGCGTGCCCGGACGGCGGCGCCGCGGTGAGCCCGCGGAGGGCGGGCCCGAGGGCCCGGACGGGGCTCCCGCGGGCCGTTCCGGGGCCGGTGGTCCCGGCGGCCGGCGTGCGGCCGACGGTGAGCCCGCTCCGGAGGCGGATCGGGAGGGTGGCGCCGACCCGCAGGACGGCGAGGACGACGAGTACGACGATCTCTCGCTGGGCCGTGGCAGGGCGCAGCGCCGTGAGGCGGCCCGGCGGATCAAGCGCCGCCGTCGCCGCTCCGCGATCCGCGAGGTCCCGATCCTGATCGGTGTCGCGCTGGTGATCGCGCTGCTGCTCAAGACGTTCCTGGCGCAGGCGTTCGTCATCCCCTCCGGCTCGATGGAGGACACCCTGCGGGTCGGTGACCGGGTGCTGGTCGACAAGCTGACCCCCTGGTTCGGCGCCGAGCCGCACCGTGGTGACGTGGTCGTCTTCCAGGACCCCGGCGACTGGCTCAAGGGCGAACCGGCCCCGAAGCCCCCGCCGGAGGGGCTGCGGCAGATCGACGACTTCTTCAGCTTCATCGGCCTGCTGCCCTCCAACGGCCAGCAGGACCTGATCAAGCGGGTCATCGCGGTCGGAGGCGACCGGGTGCAGTGCTGCGACATGCGCGGCCGGATCATGGTCAACGGCCGTTCACTGGACGAGCCCTACGTGAAGGCGGGCAATCCGCCCTCACAGATCAAGTTCGACGTGCGGGTCCCGGCGGGCAGGCTGTGGGTCATGGGAGACCACCGCAGCAATTCCGCCGATTCCCGCTACCACATGAACGACCCCGGCGGCGGGACGATCCCGCAGAGCCTGGTGGTGGGCAAGGCGTTCGCGGTGGCGTGGCCGGTCTCGCACTGGCGCCGCCTCCAGGAACCCGGCACCTTCGCCGCCGTGCCGTCGTACCACGACGCCGCGGCAGGGAACGTTCCGGTCAAGGATGGCCAAGATTTGACCCAACTCCCGACTCCTGCGGAACTTCCGATCGTTAGTGGTGTGGTGGGCCTGTTCCGTGTTCGGCGCAGGCAATCGTGGCGGAGTAAGGAGTGGAAGTGGGGGACCTTGTGGTCGGCTCACGGTCCGGACCGGGCGAACCGGAGGGTCACGGCCCTGCGGTGGGATCGCTGGAAGGCGCCACGGTGAGCGGCGAGGAGCCTCCGGGCGGCCCCCTTGCCGGCTCGCCGGCCCCCGGCGTTCCCGGCCAGGACGGCGCGCAGGGCGTGGAGGGCGCGTACGGCATGGAGGGGGAGCCGCCGCACGACGGTGGCGACGAGGAGGACGAGGACGGCGGCGGAAAGCGCCCCGACAAGCCCCGGTCGCTGCTGAAGGAGCTGCCGATCCTCATCGTGATCGCGCTGGTGCTGGCGCTGATCATCAAGACCTTCCTGGTCCAGGCGTTCTCCATCCCCTCCGACTCGATGCAGAACACCTTGCAGCGCGGCGACCGGGTGCTGGTCGACAAGCTCACCCCGTGGTTCGGCGACAAGCCGACCCGCGGCGAGGTCGCCGTCTTCCACGACCCGGGCCACTGGCTGCCCCCGGGCGAGCTCCCCAACCGGAACCCGGTGGCCAGGGGCCTCCAGGACGTGCTGAGCTTCATCGGCCTGATGCCGTCGGCGAACGAGAAGGACCTGATCAAGCGAGTCGTCGCGGTCGGCGGCGACACGGTCGAGTGCAAGGGCGGCGACGGCCCGGTCGTGGTCAACGGCAAGTCCGTGAAGGAACCGTTCATCTACCCGGGCAACACCCCCTGCGGTGACAAGCCCTTCGGGCCGATCAAGGTCGCCCCGGGGAAGATCTGGGTCATGGGCGACCACCGCCAGGACTCCGAGGACTCCCGCTACCACCAGGACCTGCCGGGCGGCGGCCAGGTGGACGACAGCCAGGTGGTCGGCCGCGCGATCGTCATCGCCTGGCCGCTCAACCGGATCACCGACATGCCGATCCCGGCCGGTTACCACCAGCCCGGCATCGACCGTCCCGCCACGGCCGCGGCCGGCGCGGCCCCCGCGCTCGGCGGCCTGGCCGGCGCCTTGCCGCTGGTCCTGTGGCGCCGCCGCCGGATCCTGCGGGGCCCCCGCGGCTGATCGCTGCGCGGCCCCGGTGGCTGCTCACCGCCGCGCGCTGCGGCACCCGGACCCCGGTGGCCGGCCGGACGCGAGTCCGGCCGGCCACCGGGGTCCTTGGTTGGGGGCGGGGCAAGGCGGGGCAGGCGGGGGCAGCGGTGTGACGGTGTGACCATCGGGTGGTCGCTCGGGATGAGGGGCGGACCGCTGCTGGTACCGCCGGGTAGGGTGTGCGCCCATGAGCACCGGCACCTCTGGCAGCGGCGGCACACGACGTCTCGGCGACACTCTGTCCGGGCTGGCGGTGGCGCTGGGCTGCGTGTTGTTCCTCGGCGGCTTCGTCTGGGCCGCGGTGGAATACCAGCCGTACAGCGTGCCGACCGGTTCGATGCAGCCCGCCGTGCGCCCCGGTGACCGGATCCTGGCCCAGCGCATCCACGGTGAGGCCGTGCACCGCGGTGACATCGTGGTCTTCTCCGACCCGGCCTGGGGCAACGTCCCCGAGGTCAAGCGGGTCGTCGGGGTCGGCGGAGACCGGGTGGCCTGCTGCGCCGCGCACGGCCGCCTGACCGTCGACGGCCGCCCGGTCACCGAGCCGTACCTGGCGAAGACCGACGGCGGCCCGGCCTCGGCCACCCCGTTCTCCGTCACCGTGCCGGCCGGCCGGGTCTTCCTCATGGGCGACAACCGCATGGTCTCGCTGGACTCCCGTTCGCACATGGAGGACGCCGCAGGGACCGTGCCGCTCACCGAGATCTCCGGCCGGATGGTGGCCACCCTGTGGCCCACGGACCGCGTCGGGACCGTTACGCCGACCCGGGCCTTCGCCGCGCTGCCCGGCGGTACCTCGCCGAAGGGGCCGCTGGTGCCGCTGTTCTGGGCGGTGATCGCGGGTGTGGTGCTGATCTTCGGCGGCGCGGCCCACGGTCCGGTCTCCGGCCTGGGCCGCAGGCGCGCGGCCCGCCGCGCGGCCGCCGACGCCGACGTCCCGGTCGGCGGCACCGCGTGACCGCGCCGGGCCCAGTGCCGGGCGTGCGGCGGCAGGTGGCGCGCGTCCTGCTGTTCGACCCGGCCGACCGCGTGCTGCTGCTCGACGGTTTCGAGCCGTCCGACCCCGGCGTCTGCTGGTGGTTCACCCCGGGCGGTGGCGTCGAGGCCGGTGAGGACCTGGCCGCCGCCGCGCTGCGCGAGGTGGCCGAGGAGACCGGGATCACCGAGGTGACGCTGGGGCCGATGGTCTGGCGGCGCACCTGCGCGTTCGACTTCGACGGGCGCCACTGGGAGCAGGACGAGTCGTACTTCCTGGCCCGTACGGCCACCACCAGGGTGGACACCGCGGGCCAGACGGAGCTGGAACGCCGCACGGTCCGGGGACTGCGCTGGTGGACCTGCGATGAACTGTCGGCGACCCGTGAGACCGTGTATCCCACCAGGCTCGCCGAGCTGCTGCGTAGGCTGCTTGTCGAGGGGCCCCCGCGGCCGCCGCTGCTGCTGGAGACCGAGATCGACTGACCGACGACCCGCGCGAGGGACCGAACGTCTGAAGGGGACATGCCATGAGCGCCGAGGACCTCGAAAAGTACGAGACCGAGATGGAGCTGAAGCTCTACCGGGAGTACCGCGACGTCGTCGGTCTGTTCAAATACGTGATCGAGACCGAGCGCCGCTTCTACCTGACCAACGACTACGAGATGCAGGTCCACTCCGTCCAGGGCGAGGTCTTCTTCGAGGTCTCCATGGCCGACGCCTGGGTCTGGGACATGTACCGCCCCGCCCGCTTCGTCAAGCAGGTCCGCGTCCTGACCTTCAAGGACGTGAACATCGAGGAGCTCAACAAGAGCGACCTCGACCTCCCCTCCGACGACGCGCGCTTCAACGGCTGAGGTGCCCCGCGGGGGCCCCGCGGGGCCGGCGGGGATCACGGTGGGCGGGGTCTCCGGCGGCCGGGCCGGGGTCCGAGTCCGGGGGCTGCGGGGTCCGGTGGTGGCCGGGGTGCTGGGCTGCGCCGGGTGGGGTGGTGCGGGGTGGCGTGCGCCGCGTGCGGCCTGGGCGGTGGGGGCGGCCTGGGCGGGACGGGTTGAGTGGTGTGGCGGCGGCGCGGGGGCCGTCGCAGGCTGGGGCGGGTGGTGCGGCCGGCTCGGGGCTGACGGGCGGCGCTGAGGACAGCGTTTTTCGCTCGCCGGAGTGGTCGAGTTATCCACAGGCGGTGGGTTGTCCACCGTTTTCGAGCAAGATCATCTTGTGCCCGCCGGGACCGGCAGAGTCGGTCGCGGAGGTGGTGCGTGATGAACGCGAATGCGGCACTGGGTCGCTACGGAGAGGAGCTCGCCGCACGCCGGCTGGCCGCGGCGGGCTGCGTGATCCTCGCGCGGAACTGGCGCCGGCGGGCCGGTGAGGTCGACATCGTCGCCTCCGACGGGGACGCGCTGGTGATCTGCGAGGTCAAGACGCGCCGGGGCGGACGGGCAGGTGCGCCGCCGTTCGAGGACCCGGCCGCGGCCGTGACGCCGCGCAAGGCCGAGCGACTGCGCAGACTCGCGCAGATGTGGCTGGCCGAACACCCGGGGCTGCCACCCGGGGGCGTGCGGATCGATCTGGTCGGAGTGACGCTCCCGCGCCGCGGTGCCGCCCGGGTCGAGCACGTCAGGGGGCTGGCCTGATGGGATTCGCCCGCACCTGCTCGGTCGCCCTCGTCGGCACCGAGGGAGTCGTCGTGGAGGTCCAGGCCGACCTCGAACCGGGCGTCGCCGCCTTCACGCTCGTCGGCCTGCCCGACAAGAGCCTGTCGGAGAGCCGCGACCGCGTCCGTGCCGCCATCGTCAACAGCGGGGAGACGTGGCCGCAGAAGAAGCTCACCGTGGGCCTGAGTCCGGCCGCCGTCCCCAAGTCCGGGAGCGGGTACGACCTCGCGGTCGCCTGCGCGGTGCTGGCCGCCGCCGGGCGGATCCATCCCGACGCCATCAGCGATCTGATGATGATCGGAGAGCTCGGACTGGACGGCCGGGTGCGCCCCGTGCGGGGCGTGCTGCCCGCGGTCCTGGCCGCCGCCGACGCCGGGTACCGCGAGGTCGTCGTCGCCGAACGCACCGCCGCGGAGGCCGCCCTCGTGCCGGACGTCGCGGTGCTGGGCGTCCGCACCCTGCGCCAGTTGATCGCCGTGCTCAACGACGAGCCCGTGCCCGACGAACCCCCCGACGACGCCGAGCGCCCCGATCCGCTCGCCTCCGGCCTCGGCATGCCCGGCCTGCAGGGGCTCGGCCTGCCACCCGGGTTCCCGGTCCCCGACATGGCCGACGTCGCGGGTCAGCCGCTGGCCCGTACGGCCCTGGAGGTCGCCGCGGCCGGTGCGCACCACCTGTACCTCTCCGGCCCACCGGGCGCCGGCAAGACCATGCTGGCCGAACGCCTGCCGGGCCTGCTGCCGCCGCTGACCGGGACGGAGGCCCTGGAGGTCACCGCCGTCCACTCGGTCGCCGGGGTGCTGCCGCCCGGCCGGCCGCTGATCGGCACCGCGCCCTACTGCGCCCCGCACCACTCGGCCACCACCCCGTCGATCGTCGGTGGCGGCTCCGGCCTGCCAAGACCCGGCGCGATCTCCCTCGCCCACCGCGGCGTGCTCTTTATGGACGAAGCGCCCGAATTCAGTACGCAGGTGCTCGAAGCCCTGCGCCAGCCACTGGAATCCGGGCACGTGGTGATCGCCCGGGCGGCCGGGGTGATGCGGTTGCCGGCGAGGTTCCTGCTGGTGTTCGCCGCCAACCCCTGCCCCTGCGGCAGAGCCGGCACGCCGGGCGGCGACTGCTCGTGCACCCCCACCGCGGTGCGCCGCTACCAGGGACGGCTGTCCGGGCCGCTGCTGGACCGGGTGGACCTGCGCGTCACCGTCGAGGCCGTCAGCCGCGCCGACCTCATGGACGCCCACGGGCCCGCCGAGTCCACCGCCGAGATCGCCGCCCGCGTCCGCCACGCCCGGGACCGGGCCGCCGCCCGCTACCGCGACCTGCCCTGGACGACCAACGGCGAGGTGCCCGGTCACGAACTGCGCACCCGCTGGCGGCTCGCCCCCGGCGCTCTGCACGACGTGGAGCGCGAGATGGAACGCGGACTCCTCACCGCCCGCGGCCTGGACCGCGTCCTGCGGGTGGCGTGGACGGTCGCCGACCTCGCCGGCGAGGACGCCCCGCGGCGCGAGGACGTCGCCAGGGCCCTGCACCTGCGCACCGGCGTCCCCCGCTGGGTGCCCGTCGGCAGCGGGGGGCCGGCATGACCTCCACCGCCGACCGCGTGGCCCGGGCCGCCCTGACCCGCATCGTCGAACCCGGCGACCGGCACGCCGGCCGCTGGATCGCCCGCTACGGCCCGGTCGCCACGCTGGAGATGATCCGCGGGGACGGCGCCCTGCCCGGAGTCGCGGAGGGCCGGGCCGCCGGCTACCGGGTCCGCCGCGACGGCCCCGCCCCGGAGGCCGACCTGGCGACGGCCACGAGACTCGGCGGACGCTTCGTCTGCCCGGGCGACACGGAGTGGCCGGCCCAGCTGGACGACCTCGGCGACCGCCGCCCGGTCGGACTGTGGGTGCGCGGCCACGCCGAACTGCGGATGTGGGCGCTGCGTTCCGTCGCCGTCGTGGGGGCCCGCGCCTGTGACCCCTACGGCACGCACATGGCCGCCGTCCTGGGCGCCGACCTGGCGGAGGCGGGGTGGACGGTCGTATCCGGCGCCGCCTTCGGCATCGACGGCTCGGCGCACCGGGGTGCCCTGGCCGCCGGCGGTCCGTCAGCCGCTGTGGTGGCCTCCGGCGTCGACCGCCCCTACCCGCCAGGTCACGCCGAACTCATCGAACGCCTCGCCCAGCAGGGCCTCCTCATCGCCGAACTCCCCCCGGGCGCCCACCCCACCCGGTCCCGCTTCGTCCTGCGCAACCGCGTCATCGCCGCGCTCACCCGCGGCACGGTCGTGGTGCAGGCCCAGTTGCGCAGCGGTTCCCTGGTCACCGCGCGCTGGGCGCGGGAGCTGGGACGCGTCGTGATGGGGGTGCCGGGACCGGTGACCTCATCGCTGTCCGCCGGTGTGCACGAACTCCTGCGGGGCGAGGCCCAGTTGGTCACCGACGCCGCCGAGGTCGCCGAACTCGTCGGTACGATCGGCGACGACCTCGCCCCGCCCCGGCAACTACCCGTCCTGCCCCGCGACCTGCTGCCGCCGGCCGTTGCCGTCGTGCTCGACGCCCTGCCCGGCCGCGGCTGGCTCCCCACCGCGCGGTTGGCCCAGGAAGCCGGACGCGGCACCGACGAGACCCTCGCCCGGCTGCACGAACTGCGCTCCCTCGGCTTTGCCGAACGCGACGGCGACCACTGGCGCCTCGTCCACCCGCACGCCTCTCCACCCCCCATCGCCCCGCCGGCGCCCGCCCGCCCGGCCTCGCCCCCGCTCGCCCCGGACGGTGACCCGGCTTCCACGGAACACACCATCAGGTGACAGTCCCGTCCCTGACCTGTGCCGATCCGCCGCGACGCTCCGGGGAACGCCCTCGGAGCGCTTTACTGCGCCACGACACCCGCGGCCACGGCGCCGCCCGCCCACACGTTCCGCCACACGGCGGAACGTGTCCGGCTCGCGCTCGCCCGAACGTCGTAGCGCAGAGTTGCCGAATGATCACGCTACGCTCGCGGAGTAATTACCATCCGACCCCGTCCGCCCCTGCCTCTCCCGCCAGGCAGCACGGTCCCGAAGGCGACGCATGCCCCAGCAGACCCCCGGTCCCGGCCGCGCCAGTGCGGCGACCGACGGCCGCGCGAGCCCGCCCCGGGCCCGGGCCGCCGGCGCCGCGACACCCGGCCCCCCGCCTCCGCCTCCCGCTCCTCGCGGCGCCACCCCCGGCGGCACCCCCTCCGGCGACGGCACCAGCGCCGTCGACGAACTATGGCGTGCCTACAAGGCCACCGGCGAACCCCGGCTGCGCGAACAACTGATCCTGCACTACTCCCCACTGGTCAAATACGTCGCCGGCCGGGTCAGCGTCGGCCTGCCCTCCAACGTCGAACAGGCCGACTTCGTCTCCTCCGGCGTCTTCGGCCTGATCGACGCGATCGAGAAGTTCGAACCCGAGCGCTCCATCAAGTTCGAGACCTACGCCATCACCCGCATCCGCGGCGCCATGATCGACGAACTGCGCGCCCTCGACTGGATCCCCCGATCGGTGCGCCAGAAGGCCCGCGCCGTCGAACGCGCCTACGCCACCCTTGAGGCCCGCCTCCACCGCACCCCCTCCGAGCCCGAGGTCGCCGCCGAGATGGAGATCGCGGTCGAGGACCTGCACGCCATCTTCGGCCAGCTCTCCCTGGCCAACGTCGTCGCCCTTGAGGAACTCCTGCACCCCGGCACCGGAACCGGCGAACGCCTCAGCCTCGTCGACACCCTGGAGGACCGCGCCGCCGACAACCCCGTCGAGGTCGCCGAGGACCGTGAACTGCGCCGCCTGCTCGCCCGTGCCGTCAACACCCTCCCCGACCGTGAGAAGACCGTCGTCACGCTGTACTACTACGAGGGCCTCACCCTCGCCGAGATCGGCCAGGTCCTCGGCGTCACCGAGAGCCGGGTCAGCCAGATCCACACCAAGTCCGTCCTCCAGCTCCGGGCCAAACTGGCCGACGCCGGACGCGGCTGAGCACACCGCGCCCCCACATCCGTACAGTGGTGACGTGCCCAGGATTCGAGCGGCCTCGGTGGCCGAGCACCGGACGATGCAACGTGACGCCCTGCTCGCCGCCGCGCGGGCCCTGCTGTCGGAGGGCGGGACCGAGGCGTTGACCTTCCCCGCGCTCGCCGAACGCACCGGACTCGCCCGCTCCTCCGTCTACGAGTACTTCCGCTCCCGGGCCGCGGTGGTCGAGGAACTCTGCGCGGTGGACTTCCCCGTCTGGGCCGCCGAGGTCTCCCGGGCCATGGAGGACGCCGGCACCGCCGAGGACAAGATCGCCGCCTACGTCCGCCGCCAGCTCGACCTGGTCGGCGACCGCCGGCACCGGGCGGTCGTGGCCATCGCGGCCGGCGAACTCGACACCGGTGCCCGGGAGAAGATCCGCGCGGCTCACGGCGGCCTCGTCGCCATCCTGGTCGACGCCCTCACCGACCTCGGTCACGACGAGCCCCGCCTGACCGCCATGCTCCTCCAGGGCATCGTCGACGCCGCCGTCCGCCGCCTCGAACTCGGTGCGGCCGAGGACCCCGCCCGGATCACCCGCACCGCCGTCACCATGGCCCTCCACGGCGCCGCCCCCCGCACCCCCGAGCACTGAACCCGCCCCGCCCTTCGGCTCCCTCCCGCAGAAGCCGCGCCCCGGCACTCGGCTCGCCCCCGCTGTCTCGCCCGACCCCGCAGACCTTCACCGCCCGTCCCCGGCCACCGTCCGGTCCCACTCTGCCGTGCCACAGGGCCGGGCCGGCCCTGGTCCCCGCCCCTGTCCTGCGCGCCGGCGCGGCCACCCCGGCCCGTGCCCCCGACCCGAACGGCACGCCACCTACCGGCAGCAGGCGTGACGGGCCCCGCCGCTTCATCCAGTCGGGCAGCAGGGACAGAGGGTCCAGGTAGTCCTGCCCCCGCAGCAGCCCCCAGTGCAGGCAGCCGCCCGCGCAGTGCGTGCCGCTGTCGGTCAGGGTGGCCACCACGTCACCGGCGGCGACAGCGGTGCCGGTCTCGGCGAGGGGGCGTACCGGTTCGTAGGTGATCCGCAGGGGCGGGTCGCCGGAGCCGGTGAGTTCCACCGAGAGCACCCCGCGTCCCGCCACGGTTCCGGCGAAGGCCACCCGTCCGGGGGCCGCCGCCCGCACCGGTGTGCCCGGTGGCGCCGCCAGGTCCACGCCCCGGTGTCCGGGCGACCAGCGCTGTGCCGGTGCCTCGAACCCCCGCACGACCACCGGCGGCCCGCTTCCGCCCGCCGACCCCGGCACGGGCCAGGCCCTTCCGCCCGCCCCGGCCGGCGGGCCCCCGGCGGGTTCGGCCGGCGGGGGACGCCGCGCTGTGCCGTCCCTACCGGGGCCACCGGCTCCGGCGCCGCTGCCCGGCGGTTCCGAGGGCGCGGGCGGCGATGCCCCCGCGTGTCCCTCCGGAGGCGTCACCGGCGCGCTCCCGGCGTGGGCCGACGAAGGTGCCACGGCCCGCGGTGCCGTGATCGGGGCCGCCACCGACGGGGGGACGCACAGGGCGAGGAGCAGTGCCGCTCCGGCCGGCGAGGCCCTGCCTCCGCAGGGGTGCGGTGCGCCGGGGCCGTGCCCTGTCCACCGCGGTGCCCACCGTCCCCAGTGCCTGTCCGGCAACTGCGGCGCGCACCCTCTCCGAGACCACCGCGGCACCCGCGTCGTCGTCCACCGCCGCACCCTCCGCCCCCATGCGGCCCCCGGCCTCGACGTCCACCAACGCACCCCCGCGGCTCCCAACGACGGCCCCGCACGCCCCCTCGGCCCTGGACCCGCCGCAGCCCGCTTCCCCAGCCCCGGACGCAGCCCCCCATCCGACGGTGCCACGCCGCAGGCGATGGGCCCTGCCTCCGGCCGCGGGGCCGTCGCGCGCCGAAGTCGCGACCGCGGTGGGGGGAGGGCCCGCTCGTGCGATCCGGGTTCGTGCGGGGGCCCTCCGGGGAGGGGCCGTCCGTCCGGTCCCGGGGAGCGCCCGCGCCGGAATCCGTTCGGGGAGGGGCGGGAGCAGAGCTGATGCCCGTCGCGTTCGATCTTGTTCATGGGACCAGCGTGGAGCTGTTTCCCGAGTCAAGATGATCATGGTCGAAATCTGTGGACCAGTGGTCGACTGTGGACAACTTCGTCACCCGATGGGGGCGTCGGCGGTGGTGGCGCGAGCCCGGGCGGGGTTCCGTGCGCTCCCTCGGGCGGATGCCTCGGTCATCGTGGCCCCTCGCGGTCCCGTACACTTTCCCTGGCGACCCGGGCCACCGGGTCGACTTCGCACGCCCCGCCTCCGTTGATCGTCCCGACCGGTGAAGACCGGTGCGGACACTGCGGCGGCCGCGTCCCTCGGTCCCGGAAGACCCGCTCGCGCGGTATCCGTGGCACGGCGCACCGGGCGTCAGGCACGGCCGCCGCCCGGTGGCCGTGGAACCGAGTATCCAAGGAGCACGGCCATGGCCGTCGTCACGATGCGGGAGCTGCTGGAGAGCGGCGTCCACTTCGGGCACCAGACCCGCCGCTGGAACCCGAAGATGAAGCGCTTCATCTTCACCGAGCGCAACGGCATCTACATCATCGACCTGCTCCAGTCGCTGTCGTACATCGACCGCGCCTACGAGTTCGTCAAGGAAACCGTCGCCCACGGCGGCAGCGTCCTGTTCGTCGGCACCAAGAAGCAGGCGCAGGAAGCCATCGCCGAGCAGGCCACGCGCGTCGGCATGCCCTACGTCAACCAGCGCTGGCTGGGCGGCATGCTCACCAACTTCTCGACCGTCTACAAGCGCCTGCAGCGCCTGAAGGAGCTTGAGGAGATCGACTTCTCGGACGTGGCCGCCTCCGGCCTCACCAAGAAGGAACTCCTCGTGCTCGAGCGCGAGAAGAACAAGCTGGAGAAGACCCTCGGCGGCATTCGCGACATGGCGAAGGTCCCCTCCGCCGTGTGGATCGTGGACACCAAGAAGGAGCACATCGCCGTCGGCGAGGCGCGCAAGCTCCGCATCCCGGTCGTCGCGATCCTGGACACCAACTGCGACCCCGACGAGGTCGACTACAAGATCCCGGGCAACGACGACGCGATCCGCTCCGTCACCCTGCTGACCCGCGTGATCGCCGACGCGGCCGCCGAGGGCCTCATCGCCCGCTCCGGTGCCGCCACCGGTGACACCAAGGCCGCCCCGACCGAGCCGCTGCCCGAGTGGGAGCGCGACCTGCTCGAGGGCGAGAAGAAGGCTGAGGACGCGGCCCCGGCCGCCGCCGAGACCGCTGAGGCCCCGGAAGCAACCGAGGCTGCTCCGGCTGCCGAGACCGCTGAGGCCAGCGAGGCCGCTCCGGCCGCCGAAACCGCTCCGGCCGCCGAGGTGACCGAAGCGACCGAGGCCCCCGCCGAGGGCGAGCAGGCCTGACGCACCGGGCCGCGAGGCCACGGTCATGACGGCGGGGGAGGGCCACGGCCGTCCCCCGCCGTCCACCGCGCCGGGCAGGGTTCAACTGGCCGGGTGCGGCGCGGGCGCACCTCCCCACGCCCCCGCGTGCCACAAGCCGGAGCCGCTCCGAGCGGGCCCGGTCGCAGCGGGTCAGCGCGGGGCTCCGCCGTGCGCCGGCCGGTACCACCCACGACTTTCGAGAAGAGATCCGGAGAGATGGCGAACTTCACCGCCGCCGACGTCAAGAAGCTCCGTGAGCTGACCGGCGCCGGCATGATGGACTGCAAGAAGGCGCTCGAAGAGGGCGAAGGCAACGTCGACAAGGCCGTCGAGATCCTGCGGGTCAAGGGCCAGAAGGGCGTTGCCAAGCGCGAGAGCCGCAACGCCTCGAACGGCGCCGTGGTCTCCCTGATCGCGGACGGCAACTCCGCCGGCGTCCTGCTGGAGCTGAACTGCGAGACAGACTTCGTCGCCAAGGGTGACAAGTTCGTCGCCGTGGCTGACGCGCTGGCCCAGCACGTGGCCGCCGGCGCCCCGGCCGACCTGGACGCGCTGCTCGCCTCCGAGATCGAGGCCGGCAAGACCGTTCAGGCGTACGTCGACGAGGCCAACGCCACCCTCGGCGAGAAGATCGTGCTGAGCCGCTTCGCGCAGTTCACCGACGGTTTCGTCGCCTCCTACCTGCACCGCACCAGCCCCGACCTGCCGCCGCAGGTGGGCGTGCTCGTCGCGCTGGACCAGGAGAACGCCGAGGTCGCCAAGGACGTCGCGCAGCACATCGCCGCGTTCGGCCCGAAGTTCCTCACCCGCGACGAGATCCCGGCCGAGGCGGTCGAGAACGAGCGCCGCGTGGCCGAGGCGACCGCCCGCGAGGAGGGCAAGCCCGACGCCGCCCTGCCGAAGATCGTCGAGGGCCGCGTCAACGGATTCTTCAAGGAGAACGTGCTGCTCGAGCAGGCGTTCGCCAAGGACAACAAGAAGACCGTGCAGAAGGTGCTGGACGAGGCCGGCGTCACGCTGAAGGTGTTCGCGCGCTTCCGCGTCGGCGTCTGACCGGCAGCGAACGACGGTCGACCCGGGTTAGGGTCGGAAGCAGCCGGCCGCACGTCAGGCCGGCCGCAGATGTGACGAGGAGGCCATTGCCGCGCAGGGACAGGATCTCTGGACCCCGGCAATGGCCTCCTTCGTACGCGCATGAGGAGAGACCGATGCACCAGGACGCCGCTACCGAATCCACCCGGGCCGAAGGAGACGGCGACAGCGCCGTGCGGTCTCGTCGTTTCCTGCTGAAACTGTCGGGCGAGGCGTTCGGCGGCGGCAGCGTCGGCATCGACCCGGACGTCGTGCACAAGATCGCTCGGGAGATCGCCACCGTCGTGCGCGGCGGCACGCAGATCGCCGTGGTGATCGGCGGCGGGAACTTCTTCCGCGGCGCCGAACTCCAGCAGCGCGGTATGGACCGGGCGCGCTCGGACTACATGGGCATGCTGGGCATTGTCATGAACTGCCTCGCCCTCCAGGACTTCCTGGAGAAGGAGGGCATCGACACCAGGGTGCAGACCGCCATCACCATGGGCCAGGTCGCCGAGCCCTACATCCCGCTGCGCGCCGTGCGCCACCTGGAGAAGGGCCGCGTGGTCATCTTTGGCGCGGGCATGGGCATGCCCTACTTCTCCACCGACACCACCGCCGCCCAGCGGGCCCTGGAAATCCACGCCGAGGCCATCCTCATGGGCAAGAACGGCACGGACGGCGTCTACGACTCCGACCCACGCAAGAACCCCGACGCGGTGATGTTCGACGCGCTGGACTACGACGAGGTGCTGGCCAGGGACCTGAGGGTCGCTGACGCCACCGCCATCACGCTGTGCCGCGACAACGACCTGCCCATCCTGGTCTTCGAGCTCCTCATCGAAGGCAACATCGCCCGTGCCGTGAAGGGTGAGAAGATCGGCACGCTGGTGAGCGGGCACGGCACCCGGGACTGACGCCCACGTCCGCCGGGACGCCCGGGGCTGCCGCGAACGCGCATCCGTCCGGTTCCGGCATGGACAACGGTGCCGTCGTTCGACACCGTGCAGGTAACAGGTACGACGCAGGCAAAGAAGCTCACGACGAAGACCAGGAGCACATGGTGATCGAAGAGACCCTCCTCGAGGCCGAGGAGAAGATGGAGAAGGCCGTCGTGGTCGCCAAGGATGACTTCGCCGCGATCCGTACCGGCCGAGCCCACCCGGCGATGTTCAACAAGATCGTCGCCGAGTACTACGGCACGATGACGCCGATCAACCAGATGGCGTCCTTCTCGGTGCCCGAGCCGCGCATGGCCGTCGTCACGCCGTTCGACAAGAGCTCCCTGCGGGCCATCGAGACCGCGATCCGCGACTCGGACCTCGGCGTCAACCCGTCGAACGACGGCAATATCATCCGGGTGGTCTTCCCGCAGCTCACCGAGGAGCGGCGCCGCGAGTTCATCAAGGTCGCCAAGGGCAAGTCCGAGGACGCCCGCGTCTCGATCCGCAGCGTGCGCCGCAAGGCGAAGGAAACCCTCGACAAGCTCGTCAAGGACGGCGAGGTCGGCGAGGACGACGTGCGCCGCGCGGAGAAGGAACTCGAGGACACCACGGCCAAGTACGTGGCACAGGTCGACGAGTTGCTCAAGCACAAGGAAGCCGAGCTGCTCGAAGTCTGATGAACGACTCTTCATCGGCCGTTCCGGGCACGGGACACCTGGGACCCGCCGAGGACCCGGCCATGCCCGGCCGGTACGCCTCGGCGGGTCCCGCGTACGAGGTGGCCGGCACGGCGCAGACTCGACCCATGCCACCAGTACGTGACGACGGCGGCGACCCGTCCGCTCCGCAGCCCGGTCAGGACGGCTCCGAGGGGCCGGCCGGCCCCACGGCGGGCCACCGCCGGGGCAAGAGCGCGGGCCGCAACCTCTCCGCCGCCATAGGCGTCGGCCTGGGGCTCGGCGCGGTCGTCGTCTCGACGCTGTTCATCTACAAGGTGGTCTTCCTCGCGGTCGTCGTGGGCGCGGTGGTCGTGGGCCTGTGGGAGCTGACCAGCCGCCTCAAGGAACGCAAGGGCATCAACGCGCCCCTGGTCCCGCTGGCGGTCGGCGGCGCGGCCATGGTGGTGGCCGGCTACACGCGGGCCGCGGAGGCCGCCTGGGTCGCCCTGGCGGCCACGGTGCTGGCGGTCCTCATCTGGCGGATGGCACAGTCACCGCACGATTACCTCAAGGACGTCACGGCGGGCGTGTTCGCCGCGTTCTACGTGCCGTTCCTGGCGACGTTCGTGTCGATGATGCTGGCCGCGCACGACGGCTCGTGGCGGGTCTTCGTCTTCCTCCTGCTCACCGTGGTCAGCGACACCGGTGCGTACGCGGTGGGGTGGCGCTTCGGCAAGCACAAGCTGGCCCCGCGCATCAGTCCCGGAAAGACCCGTGAGGGTTTGATGGGCGCGATGACGTTCGCCATGGTCGTCGGCGCGCTGTCCATGCAGTACCTGATCGACGACGGCACGTGGTGGCAGGGTCTGATCCTCGGCCTGGCGGCAGCGGCCAGCGCCACCGTCGGTGACCTCGGCGAGTCCATGATCAAGCGCGATCTGGGCATCAAGGACATGGGCACCCTCCTGCCCGGTCACGGCGGCATCATGGACCGCCTCGACTCCCTTCTGCCCACCGCCCCGGTCGTCTGGCTCCTCCTGGTCCTCTTCGTCGGCGCCCACTGACCTCCCCTCACCCCCGGGGCCCGCCACCACGGCGGGCCCCCAGCCATGTCCGGGGTTTTCCGCCTCCATGGCCGACGATCTCCGCCGCGCGGGCATACGGGGCACCGGACGGCCGGGGCGGGAGCGGTCGTGGGTGCGGGGGCACCGCCGGGCGTCTGAGACACTGGGGGAACCATGCCTGCACCAGGAGAACTCACGTTTGTCGCGCCGCGCGGAGCGAAGAAGCCGCCGCGGCACCTTGCCGATCTCACGCCGGCCGAGCGTCGGGAGGCGGTGGAGGGGATCGGGGAGAAGCCGTTCCGGGCCAAACAGCTGTCCCAGCACTATTTCGTGCGGTATGCGGATGATCCGGCCGCGTGGCCGGACATCCCGGCGGCGGCCAGGGAGCGGTTGGCGGGGGCGTTGCTGCCCGAGCTGATGAGTGTGGTGCGGCACCTTTCGTGCGACGACGACACCACGCGCAAGACCCTGTGGCGGCTGTTCGACGGCACGCTGGTGGAGTCCGTGCTGATGCGGTACCCGGACCGGGTGACGATGTGCATCAGTTCGCAGGCGGGATGCGGAATGAACTGCCCGTTCTGCGCGACGGGACAGGCGGGACTCAGCCGTAACCTGTCGACCGCGGAGATCGTGCACCAGATCGTCGCCGGCATGCGTTCGCTGCGGGACGGCGAGGTGCCCGGCGGGCCGGCGCGGCTGTCCAACATCGTCTTCATGGGCATGGGCGAGCCGCTGGCGAACTACAACCGGGTCGTCGGTGCGATCCGGCGACTGACCGACCCCGAACCGGACGGTGTGGGGCTGTCGCAGCGCGGCATCACCGTCTCCACGGTGGGTCTGGTCCCGGCGATGCTGCGGTTCGCCGACGAGGGCTTCAAGTGCCGTCTGGCGGTCTCCCTGCACGCCCCCGACGACGAACTGCGCGACACCCTGGTGCCGGTCAACACCCGGTGGAAGGTCCGCGAGGTCCTCGACGCGGCCTGGCACTACGCGGACGTCTCCGGTCGCCGGGTCTCCATCGAGTACGCGCTGATCAAGGACATCAACGACCAGGCGTGGCGTGCCGACCTGCTGGGACGGCAGCTGCGCGGCAAGCGCGTGCACGTCAACCTCATCCCGCTCAATCCCACGCCCGGATCCAAGTGGACCGCCTCCCGGCCCGAGGACGAGCGCCGGTTCGTGGAGGTCCTGGAGTCGCACGGCGTACCCGTCACCGTGCGGGACACCCGCGGACAGGAGATCGACGGCGCCTGCGGGCAGCTGGCAGCGTCCGAGCGCTGATCCGCGGGGCCGGCGACAGCGTCCGGGGAATCGTGCGGTACTGCGCGATTTCCCGTCACCGAGGTTGACGCGCTGCTGCCGTTCACCCGTGCCTTCCGGGGGCGCGAGGGGCGCTGATAAGGTCGAAGCACACATTCCGACAGGGGAGCGCAGGAGCGCTGAGAGTGCGGAGCCGCCGGTACGCCGGAGGTGGACCGCAGACCCTTGAACCTGATCCGGGTCATGCCGGCGAAGGGAGTTCGGCCATGCAGGCCAACACGTCCACGTCCGTTTCCTCCCCCGCGCCCGTTCGGCGGCGCGCGTACCGCTGGCGCACGGTGGACATCATTGTCGCCGCAGTCCTGGCAGCCGCCTTCGGCGTGGTGTTCTGGGGCTGGAACTCGCTCTACGAAGGGGTCGCCAGCGTCGTACCGCTGCCGGCGAAGGCATTCATGTACGGGGTCTGGCTGCTGCCGGCCGTGCTCGGGCCCATGATCATCCGCAAGCCCGGCGCCGGGATCTTCTGCGAGCTGGTGGCCGCGTCGGTGGAGACGTTCTTCGGCAGCTCGTGGGGTTTCGTCACCCTGCTGTACGGGGTTCTGCAGGGGCTCGGCGGTGAACTCGGGTTCGCGCTCTTCGCCTACCGCCTGTGGCGACTGCCGAACGCCGTGCTCGGTGGTGCTCTCGCAGGACTGGCGGCCGGTGTGCTGGACTCCGTGCTCTACTACGCGTCCTACTCGGCGGGCTGGCTGATCGCCTACGTCGCGATCGTGGCGGTCAGCTCCGCGCTGATCGCCGGCGCGGGTTCGTGGCTGCTGACCCGGGCGCTGGCGCAGACCGGGGCGCTGGACCCGTTCCCCTCGGGCCGGGAGCGGGCGGCCGTCTGAGCGGCGGGAAGCCGGTCCTGTGAGCACGATCAGGCTGCGCGGGTTCGGCCACCGGCACGCCGGGCGGCGCCGCTGGGCGGTGCGCGGTGTGGACCTGGACGTCCCGCACGGCGAACGCGTCGCGCTGCTCGGGCCCTCCGGGGCGGGCAAGTCCACGCTGCTGGCGGCACTCGCCGGGCTCCTGCCGCCGGAGGCCGGTGACCGCGAGGGCCGCATCGAGATCGACGGCACCGACCCCCGTGACGCCCGCGACCGCGTCGGCGTGGTCTTCCAGGACCCGCAGGCGCAACTGGTCATGGAACGCGCGGGGGACGACGTCGCCTTCGGCCTGGAGAACCGTGGGACACCGCCGTCCCGCATCCCTGACCTGGTGGCCGGCGCCCTGACGCGCGTCGGTTTCCCCTACCCGCCGGGTCGTTCGACCTCCGCGCTCTCCGGCGGCGAGCAGCAGCGCCTGGCACTGGCCGGCGCCATGGTGCACGCGCCCGGACTGCTGCTGCTCGACGAACCCACCGCCAACCTCGACCCCTTGGGCGCGCGTATGGTGCGCGATGTCCTGGGGGGCGTCAGGGACACCACCCTGGTGATCGTCGAGCACCGGGTGGCCGAACTCGTCGGGCTCGTCGACCGCGTCGTCGTTCTGGACCCCGGCGGCGGTATCCGGGCCGACGGGCCGCCGGAGCGGATCTTCGCCGAGTACGGCACCGAACTCGCCGCCGACGGTGTGTGGGTGCCGGGACTGCCCCTGCCACGTCATCCGGCCGCCGTCGTACCGGGTGACGAACTGATACGTGCTGAGGCCGTCGCGTTCCGGCCGGTGTTCGACGGCCTGTCAGTGCGCGTCTCCGCGGGTGAGGCGCTGGCCGTCGTCGGGCCGAACGGTGCCGGCAAGTCCACGTTCGCCCGACTGCTCGGGGGGCTGGCCGCGCCCAGCGCGGGACGGATCGCCGCCACCGGGGCACTGGCGGGCGCCGACGCCGCCCGCGCGCCGCACACCTGGCGTGCCCGGGACCTGGCGGCCCGTATCGGTTCGGTCTTCCAGAACCCCGCCCACCAGTTCGTCACGGCACGTGTCCGGGACGAACTCACCCTGGGCGCGGCGGACCCGGCACGCGCCGGTGAACTCCTCGAACGGCTGCGCCTCGACGCCCTCGCCGAGGCGAACCCGCACACCCTCTCGGGCGGTGAACAGCGACGTCTGTCGGTGGCGACCGCGCTCGCGGCGGCGCCGCGCCTGGTCGTCCTCGACGAGCCCACCTTCGGTCAGGACCGGCGCACGTGGTGCGAACTCGTGGCGCTGCTGGCCGCGTTGCGCGACGAGGGGCACGGCGTGGTCGCCGTCACGCACGACGACGCGTTCCGCGAGGCGCTCGGCGCGCGGGCGCTGCGCCTGGGCGCACCGGAACCCGCGGGGGCGCTGCGATGACGACGGTGACGCCGATCGCCGAACCGGCGGCGCCGCTCGCCCGGCGCAACCCGGTCGCCAAGCTCGCCGCCGCCCTGGTGCTGGTGCTCACGCTCGTCGTCAGTCTGGACCCGGTCGGACCGGCGGTGGCCCTGGTCGCCGAACTCGCCGCCGTCCCCTTCTTCGGCGTCCGCTACCGCGTGCTGGCCCGCAGAACGTGGCCGTTGTTCGTGACGGTGACGGGGATGCTGGTGGGACTCGTGCTGTTCGCGGCGGACCGCGATCACATCGGGCTGTCCGCCCTTGCGCTGGGCCTGCGGCTGTTCGCCGTCGCACTGCCCGGTGTTGTCGTGCTCACGACTACGAACCCGACGGACTTGGCCGACTCCCTGATCCAGAACGCCCGTCTCTCACCCCGCTTCGCGATCGGCACGCTGGCCGCCTGGCGGCTGGTTCCGCTGCTCGGGCAGGAGTGGCGGCTGATCGGCCAGGCACGGCGTGCCCGGGGCATCGACCCAGGCCGCAATCCGGGAGCCCGGCTGCGACTGCTGGCCTCGGCCGCGTTCACGCTGCTGGTAGGCGCGATCCGGCGCGGAACACGGCTGGCCACCGCGATGGACGCCCGTGGCTTCGACGCCGGCGTGCCACGCACCAGCGCCCGCGTCCAGCACTTCGGCCCGGCGGACGCCGCCCTGGTGGCCGGGGCGCTGGTGGTGGCCGGGGCAGCGGTGACGGCGAGTGTGCTGACCGGGAGCTTCAACCCGCTGTTCTCCTGACGGGGCGCCGGATCGCCGGGTCGTCCGGTGCGCCGACTGCGGTGTGCCGGCTGTCTCGCGTCTGCCAACAGGCCCTTTCCTGCCCCCAGTTCGCGTATCCGGCATCGAAGCGGTTCGTCGTCGTGGGGTCTTCCGGCATGTCTGCGGCCAGTAGGACCATCCCAGCGCCCACTCACTCGCGGGAGTGAATCGAAGACTCGTTCGGGAAATTTGGGAGTTCTTGGAAGATGTCGGGCGTTCTTCTGACACGGCGTCCGAACGGGACGCCCGACCGCCCGGGCTCCGGCCCGGCGGCCGACGCGGCGAAGGGCGGAAACGGCATGGGAATCACCGGGAACGGAGAGATCGCGGCGGCCGGGGGCCGGGGGAGCGGTACGGCCCGGGCGGCGGGGGTGCTCGGCACCGGACCCCGCGGAGCCGGTGGACGACGAACATCGAGAGCGTGGGAGGGAGGTGAGGTCTCCCATCCGCGGCAGATTGCCGCAGCCGGCGTCGGCAACGCCGCGGAGTCCTACGACTGGTACGCCTACTCCTTCCTCGTGACCATCTTCTCGGCACGGCTGTTCCCGCACGGAGCCGGTGCGTACGCGCCGTTGCTGTGGAGCCTGGCGGTCTTCGCCGTGGGCTTCTTCGTGCGGCCGCTGGGCGGTCTGCTGCTGGGCTCGTTCGCCGACCGTCACGGGCGCCGTGCCGCACTGATGGTGACCGTGCTGATGATGGGAGCCGGCTCGCTGCTGATGGCGGTGGTCCCGACGTACCGGACGGCGGGCCCGGCGGCGCCGGCCCTCCTGGTGGTGGCCCGGATCGTGCAGGGGCTGTCCCTCGGCGGCGAGTACGCGGCCTCGTCCACCTACCTGGTGGAGTCGGCGCCACCGGGCAGACGCGGGCTGTACTCCAGCCTGCAGTACGTCTCCATCACCGTCGGGCAGTTGGCGGCCTCCGGGTTCGCCGTCCTGCTGACCACGTTCCTCAGCGGTGACCAACTCGCCTCATGGGGCTGGCGGATGGTTTTCCTCCTGGGCGCGCTGCTCAGCTTCTCCGGCTTCTGGCTGCGGCGGTCGGCGGCGGAGACCCGCCCCGGGGCGCCGTCCGGACCGGTGAGCACCGGGGTGCCCGCGCCGGACAGGCCGAGAGTGTTCGAGGCGCTGATCCGGTACCCGAAACAGTCCCTGCTGATCGCGGGCGCCACCATGGGCGGCACGGTCGCCTACTACACCTGGACCGCCTATCTCTCGACGTACGCCCAGGTCAGCGGCGGTATCAGCACCACCACCGCCCTGCGGGTCAGCAGCGTCTCCCTGGTGTTCTTCGCCCTGCTTCAGCCACTGATGGGCACGCTGTCCGACCGCATCGGCAGGCGTCCCCTGCTGCTGGGCTTCTCGGGGGCCATGGCCGTGCTGTCGGTGCCGCTGCTGGGCCTGGCCGCGCGGGGGCCGTGGTCGATGCTGGCGGCCTCCCTGACCGCGATGGTCGCACTCTCGGCCGGGACGGCCGTCATGCAGGCTCTCAACGTGGAGTTGTTCCCCCGGCACGTGCGCGTGGCGGGCATCGGCTTCCCGTACTCGGTGAGCGTCGCCCTCTTCGGCGGAACGGCCCCCTACGTGGCGACCTGGCTGAGGTCGGTGGGACACGCGCCGTGGTTCGGCTGGTGGATGGTGCTGCTCTGCACGGTCTCCCTCGCCGTCTTCACCCGCATACCGGAGACGGCGCACCGCCCGCTCCCCTGAGACCCCGTGCAGGGAGCAGGCCGGCCCCGTTCGGCAACGAGCGGTGGTTGGGGCACCGCACCGCTGAAGCTGCCGCACCCTCAGCCACCGCCCGCCCCGCCGAAGGGGGTCGCCACGCCGGAGCGCCCCCGCCGGAGCGAACCCTCGCGTCAGCGGTGAGTCGTCGGGACCGTCAGCCAGGCCACGACCGCGGTCGGGGGGAGACAGACGGCGACGACGACGGCGGCGCGCAGCAGGGCCACGCCGTTCAGGTGGTGCCCGCAGGCGCCGAGGGAGCGCAGGACGCCAGTGGTCGACGTGCGGGTGCGGTGGATGCCGACGGTGGTGCCCGCGAGGAGGGCGAGCACGCCGATCACCACGACGGCGGCGGCCAGGACGGTGAGGTGCCCCGCCGGACGGGTGGCGTGCTGGCGAGCGGTGTGGGCGCCCCAGGCCGCGCACACGGTGGCCGCGGCGAGTCCGGCGCCGGCGCCGAGGCGGCCGGCCTCGGCGCGCAGTGAGCGGCCGGCCAGCAGGCGGACGGCGCCGGGGCGCAGGACGGCCAGCAGGATGCCGGTCAGCGCCAGGAGTCCCGGTGCGACGGCCGGCAGGCCGAGCAGGGCCAGCAGCCAGCCGGTGAGCGCCGCCGGGGCGATGTGCCCGAGGCTGCCGGGCAGCGGCCAGCCGCCGTGCGCCGGGGCGGGCGTCAGACGGACCAGCAGCACACCGGCCGTGACGGCGGCCAGACCGGTTCCGGCGACCGCCGGGCGTACCCAGTCGGGGAACCGGCGGGGGCGCAGCGTGGTCAGGCAGGCGAGCGAGCAGACCAGCGGGAGCACCAGCAGCAGGGTGGTGAGGCCGGCCCAGGGGAGAGGAGCGGGGGAGGTGTCCTCCTCGCGGTGGTAGACGAAGACCACCAGCGCCACGGCGCTGCCGAGGACGGCGGCCTGCGCCACCTGTGGGGCGACCAGCAGCGGCAGGCGTGCCCGGCCGAAGCCGGCGCTGTCCAGGCCGGCGGTGGACGCCTCGGCGGTCTCCGCCCGTCCGACGGCCACCGCCAGCAGTGTCACCACGCCGACCGGTACCAGGCACCAGGCCAGCCGGACCAGGGCGGTGGACGACTGCCAGGTGCCGTCCGCCGCGTCGCCGAGGCACGCCAGCAGCAGGTAGCCGGTCGCGGCGGAGCCGGCGGCGAGCAGCAGGCGCCGGGCAGCTGACAGCGGCCGGGACCGCAGGGCGAGCCGCAGGCTCAGCGCTGCGGGGAGCAGTGCGCTCGGCAGCGGGCGGTCCGCGGTCTCCTCGGGGAAGGCACCGGCGGCACGCAGGGCCACGGCGTCGGCCTTGCGGGCGGCCTCCAGCTGGTGGGGCACGTCAGGCTCCCGTCGTCGCGGTCGCGCCGGCGTCCTCGGTACCGCCGTCGTCCCCGAGCAGCGGCAGGGCGGCGGTGTGATCGTCCGCGGTGGCGCCGCCGTTGCGGGCCGGGACCGCGGACGCCGTGCCCGTCGAGTCGCGGCGGCCGGTGCGGAGCTTCCGCAGGCTCCACCGGGCGCCGCGCCCCTTGGCGGCACCGCCCTCCGCCACGGCACCGGATCCGGGAACCTCCAGCGGCCCCCCGCCGTCGGCGGCACCGGCCACCACCGCACCGTTGGCCGCACCCGCACCAGCGGTCACTCCCGCACCAGCGGTCACTCCCGCACCGGCCACCACGGCGCCCGCACCCGCGACCACCGCACCGGCAGCAGAAAGAAGCCCCGCACCGCCGCTCCCCGCAGCCTCGGCTCCCGTTACGCGGCCGTCGAGGAGGTCGACGACGCGGTCGGTGTGGTCGGCGGCCTCGTGGGGGTCGGTGGTGGCGAGGAGGACGGTGATGCCGTGGGAGCGGGCGGCGGCGGTGAGGGTGCGCAGGGCCTGGACGCGGTCGGGGGTGTGCAGGCAGGCGGTGGGCTCGTCGGCGAACAGGACCTGGGGGCCGTTCGCGAGGGCACGGGCGATGGCCACGCGCTGGCGCTGGGCCTGCGTCAGGTCCCGGGGGCGGGCGGTGGCCAGGTCGCCGGCGTCGAGGCGGTCCAGCCAGTCCTGCGCGGCGCGGGCGGCGGCGCGGTGGCCGGCGCCGGCCAGCAGCAGGGGCAGGGCGGTGTTCTCCCGGGCGCTGAGTTCCGGGACCAGCCGGGGGTGCGGGCCGATCCAGCCGAAGCGGTCGCGGCGCAGGCGTTCGCGGGCGCCGGGGGGGAGGGCGTGGACGGCGGCGCCGTCGAACCACACCTCGCCGGCGTCCGGGACCAGCTGTCCGGACAGGGCGCGCAGCAGGGTGGTCTTCCCCGCCCCGCGCGGCCCGGTGACGCCGAGGATCTCCCCGGCGCGGGCGCCGAGGCAGACGCCGAGAAGCGCGGGGGAGCCCTGGTGGGCGTGGTGCAGGGAGTGTCCCCACAACACCGCGTTGTCCGGCGGGGCCACCATGCCGACGTACCTCCGGGTGCGTGAAAGTTTGGCCAAAGCCACGAATCCCCCACGCACTCGTGAGCCGAGTACGAGGGGGATACGTCACGCTACCGCAGGTGCTTTACAACTTCGTCCACGCCTCGGTGAGCACGCCGCGGACGATCTGCTCGATCTCGTCGAAAGTGGACTGGTCGGAGATCAGCGGCGGCGAGAGCTGGATCACCGGGTCGCCGCGGTCGTCGGCGCGGCAGTAGAGGCCGGACTCGTAGAGCTTCTTGGAGACGAAGCCGTAGAGCAGGCGTTCGCACTCCTCCGGGGTGAAGGACTGCTTGGTGGCCTTGTCCTTGACGAGTTCGATGCCGTAGAAGAAGCCGTTGCCGCGAACGTCGCCGACGATCGGCAGGTCGTGCAGCTTCTGAAGGGTTGTCAGGAAGGCGTTCTCGTTGTCCAGGACGTGCTGGTTGAGGCCCTCGCGCTCGAACAGGTCGAGGTTGGCCAGCGCCACCGCCGCGGAGACCGGGTGGCCGCCGAAGGTGTAGCCGTGCAGGAACGTATTGCCGCCCTGGTAGAAGGGTTCGGCGAGGCGGTCGGAGATGACCGCGGCGCCGATCGGCGAGTAGCCGGAGGTCATGCCCTTGGCGCAGGTGATGATGTCCGGCACGTAGTCGAACTTGTCGCAGGCGAACATGGTGCCGAGGCGGCCGAAGGCGCAGATGACCTCGTCGGAGACCAGCAGCACGTCGTAGGTGTCGCAGATCTCGCGGACCCGCTGGAAGTAGCCGGGCGGCGGGGGGAAGCAGCCGCCGGCGTTCTGTACCGGTTCCAGGAAGACCGCGGCGACGGTGTCCGGGCCCTCGAACAGGATCTGCTGCTCGATCTGGTCGGCGGCCCAGCGGCCGTAGCGCTCGGGGTCGTCGCCGAAGACCGGAGCGCGGTAGATGTTGGTGTTGACCACCTTGTGGGCGCCGGGCACCAGCGGCTCGAAGGGGGCCTTCAGAGCGGGCAGGCCGGTGATGGACAGGGCGCCCTGCGGGGTGCCGTGGTAGGCGACGTTCCGCGAGATGACCTTGTACTTCTGGTGGTTGCCAGTGAGCTTGTGATACTGCTTCGCCAGCTTCCACGCGGTCTCCACCGCCTCGCCGCCGCCGGTGGTGAAGAAGACCTTGTTGAGGTCGCCGGGCGCGTAGTGCGCGAGCCGCTCGGCGAGTTCGATCGCCTTGGGGTGGGCGTAGGACCACACCGGGAAGAAGGCCAGTTCGGCGGCCTGCTTGGCGGCCACCTCGGCCAGTTCCTGGCGGCCGTGCCCGGCCTGTACGACGAACAGGCCCGCCAGGCCGTCGAGGATCCGCCGGCCGCCTGCGTCCCAGATGTAGGTGCCGTCGCCGCGCACGATGGTGGGGACGGGGGCGTTCTCGTACGACGACATCCTGGTGAAGTGCATCCACAGGTGGTCGTAGGCCGTCTTCGAAAGGTCCGCGCTCATGGCTATCGGGTTCCCCAGGTGTAGGTCTGCTTCCGGAGCTTGAGGTAGACGAAGCTCTCGGTGGACCGCACGCCGGGCAGGGCGCGGATCCGCTTGCTGATCATCTCCATGAGGTGGTCGTCGTCCTCGCAGACGATCTCGATCAGCAGATCGAACGAGCCCGCCGTCACCACGACGTACTCCACCTCGTCCATGTCGGTCAGGGCATCCGCCACCGGGGTGACGTCGCCTGCGACCCGGATGCCGACCATGGCCTGCCGCCGGAATCCCACGGTGAGCGGGTCGGTGACCGCGACGATCTGCATGACGCCCTGGTCGAGCAGCTTCTGGACCCGTTGCCGCACCGCCGCCTCCGAGAGCCCGACCGCCTTGCCGATCGCGGCGTAGGGGCGGCGTCCGTCCTCCTGGAGCTGTTCGATGATCGCCTTGGAGACGGGATCGATCATCGGGGGGCCGGCGTGGCGGTCCCTCGGTTCGGGTGTACGTGTGGCCACAGGTCAACTCTGCACGAGGACTCGTCGCTTTCGCAACCCCTGGGCGATGAAATCCGTTGTTGTGACTGCGTGAAAGTACCGATTCCATTGTTCAGGGGTGGCGGGTATGTCGAATACGGTCGTCCAACCGCTAGGCTGAAAAGAGTCGTCACTCTCTTCGGGACGCCCGGGGCGCCGGCAGCGCCGCGGCGCGGGCCGGAAGGGAAGGCGGCACCGGACCCGGCGGCCAATCGCCGGGGTACGGCGCCGACCCGCACACGGCACCGTCCGGAGCACCCCTCAGAAACCAGGAACAGGAGAGGGCAGTGAGCGAGCTCCGCACTCTGCGCAACTACATCGACGGAGAGTTCCGCGACGCGGCCGACGGGCGCACCACCGACGTCGTGAACCCGACCACCGGCGAGGCGTACGCCACCGCGCCGCTCTCCGGTGCGGCCGACGTCGACGCCGCCATGGCCGCCGCGGCGGCGGCCTTCCCGGCGTGGCGCGACACCACGCCGTCCGAGCGGCAGAAGGCGCTGCTGAAGATCGCCGACGCGCTGGAGAACCGCGCCGACGACCTCGTCGCCGCCGAGAGCGAGAACACCGGCAAGCCGGTCGGGCTGACCGCTTCCGAAGAGATCCCGCCGATGATCGACCAGATCCGGTTCTTCGCCGGGGCCGCCCGCATGCTGGAGGGCAAGGCGGCCGGCGAGTACATGGACGGCATGACGTCCTTCGTGCGCCGTGAGCCGGTCGGCGTCTGCGCGCAGGTCGCGCCGTGGAACTATCCGATGATGATGGCGGTGTGGAAGTTCGCCCCGGCCATCGCGGCGGGCAACACCGTGGTGCTCAAGCCGTCCGACACCACCCCGGCGTCCACCGTGCTGATGGCGCAGATCATGGGCGAGATCCTGCCCAAGGGCGTCTTCAACGTCATCTGCGGTGACCGTGACACCGGCCGTGCGATGGTGGAGCACCGCACCCCGGCCATGGCGTCCATCACCGGTTCGGTGCGCGCGGGGATGGAGGTGGCCGGTTCGGCCGCCAAGGATCTCAAGCGCGTCCACCTCGAACTCGGCGGCAAGGCCCCGGTCGTGGTCTTCGAGGACGTCGACATCCCCAAGGCCGTCGAGGACATCAGCGTCGCCGGCTACTTCAACGCCGGCCAGGACTGCACCGCCGCCACCCGCGTGCTGGTGCACGAGTCCATCCACGACGAGTTCGTCGCCGCCCTCACCAAGGCCGCGGCCGCCACCAGGACCGGCGCCCCGGACGACGAGGACGTGCTGTACGGCCCGCTGAACAACGCCAACCAGCTCGCGCAGGTCACCGGCTTCATCGAGCGGCTGCCCGCGCACGCCAAGGTGGAGACCGGCGGCAAGCGGGTCGGCGAGAAGGGCTACTTCTTCGCCCCGACCGTCATCTCGGGCCTGAAGCAGGACGACGAGGTCATCCAGCGCGAGGTCTTCGGGCCGGTCATCACCGTGCAGTCCTTCGCTGACGAGACGCAGGCCCTGACGTGGGCCAACGACATCGACTACGCGCTGGCCGCCTCGGTGTGGACCAAGGACCACGGCCGTGCCATGCGGCTGTCGCGCGGGCTGGAATTCGGCTGCGTGTGGATCAACACCCACATCCCGCTCGTCGCCGAGATGCCGCACGGCGGCTTCAAGCACTCCGGCTACGGCAAGGACCTGTCGGGCTACGGTTTCGAGGACTACACCCGCGTCAAGCACGTGATGACGTCCCTGGACGCCTGATCCACCGTCACCCCGGTCGCGCCGGGGTGAGCTTCCACACTTCCATCACATGAACGCCGCCCCGGGCGCACATCGCCCGGGGCGGCGGCGTAACGTCACCCTTCATGGGGGACACAACGTCAACAACCGTCCTGCGCCGCCGTATACGGCAGTGGCTGGGCGCCTTCGTGATCGCTCTCGTGCTCAGCGGACTCACCGCGTTCCCGCTGGTGCACGAACTGCGGCTGGCCGACGGCCTGGGACTGCCGGTGTTCGGCGGGTGGCTGCACCACGTGCGGGTCGCGCTCGACGAGGCCGACACGCGCTACCCGTTCCTGCTGTACGGCACCGACTGGCTGGCGTTCGCGCACCTGGTGATCGCCACCGCCTTCATCGGCCCGTACCGCGACCCGGTGCGCAACGTGTGGATCGTGCAGTGGGCGATGATCGCCTGCGCCGGGATCGTGCCGCTGGCGCTGGTCTGCGGGCCGATCCGCGGGATCCCGTTCGGCTGGACGTGCATCGACATGGCGTTCGGCGTCGTCGGGATCGTGCCGCTGCTCGTGGTGCGGCGGCTGATCGGCCGGCTCGCCGCGGTCGGCGGCGAGCCCGAGCCGGGGGCCGCACCGCCCGCGGCGGGCGCCGGGTGAGGCGGGGTGTGCGGTCAGGCACCGTTGTCGGCCGCGTACGCGTCGATCTGCGCGGTCAGCGTCCGCTTGCCGGCCTCGTCCAGGAAGGACGCGGTCACCGCGTCGCGTGCCAGCGCCGCGACACCTCCGCGGTCGAGGCCGAGCAGGCGGGCGGCGACCGCGTACTCGGTGTTGAGGTCGGTGCCGAACATCGGCGGGTCGTCGCTGTTGACCGTCACGATCACACCGGCCCGCGCGAACGCGCCGATCGGGTGCTCCTCCAGCGTGGCGACCGCGCGGGTGGCGATGTTGGACGTCGGGCAGACCTCCAGCGCGATCCGGTGCTCCGCCAGGTGGGCCAGCAGCTCCGGGTCCTGCGCGGCGCTCGTGCCGTGGCCGATGCGTTCGGCGCCCAGGCTCCGCAGGGCGTCCCAGACGGTCTGCGGTCCGGTGGTCTCCCCGGCGTGCGGCACGCTGTGCAGGCCGGCCGCCCGGGCGCGGTCGAAGTAGGGCTTGAACTGCGGCCGCGGCACCCCGATCTCCGGTCCGCCCAGGCCGAACGAGACCAGGCCCTCCGGCGCCAGCCGCACCGCGATGTCCTCGGTGACCTCGGCGGCCTCCAGGCCGGCCTCGCCCGGTATGTCGAAGCACCAGCGCAGCACGGTGCCGAACTCGGCCTCCGCCGCCTTGCGCGCGTCCTCGATCGCCTCACAGAACGCCTCCGCCGGGATGCCGCGCCGCACCGAGCTGAACGGCGTCACGGTCAGCTCCGCGTACCGGATGTTCTGCCGGGCCATGTCCCGGGCCACCTCGAACGTCAGCAGCCGGACGTCCTCGGCGTCACGCACCAGGTCCACCACCGTCAGGTAGACCTCGATGAAGTGCGCGAAGTCCCGGAAGGTGAAGTACTCGGCCAGCGCCCGCGGATCGGCCGGCACCGCGGAACCCGGGTGCCGTGCGGCCAGCTGGGCCACGATCCGGGGTGACGCCGAGCCCACGTGGTGGACGTGCAACTCCGCCTTCGGCAGTCCCGCGACGAACGCGTCCATTCCGGCGGCCGAACCCGGGCCTGCGGTCATACGATCCTCCAGCGACTGTGTGAACCCGCACATGGTAGACGCCGCGGTCCGCCCCGGCCGCCCCAACTCCCCTCCCGCCCGCCCTCCGCGCCCTGACGCGGACCCCGTCACGGCCCGCCCGGCAGCCTGTGGACAACCGCCCCCGCGATGTCGGACGGTGGTCATAGCATGGCCGGGCCGCACGCCACCCGACCAGCCCGGAAGGCTCCCATGTCCGACCAGTCGCCGCCGCAGCACGGTGCGCCGGGCCCGCTCCCCGGGTGGCCGGCCCCCGCTACCCCGGACCAGGCCGTTCCCGGCCCGGCCGCCCCCGGGCCCTACGGCGCCCCGGCCGGCCACGGCGGGTACGGGGGCTACGGCGGGTACGGCGCCCCCGGTCCCCAGGGGCCCTACGGACCACCGCAGACGCCCGGCCCGCCGATGGGCATGCCGTGGGGGTGGCCGGTGCGCCCGCCGCGCAACAAGCCGGGCAAGGCGTCGATGATCCTCGGCATCGTGGCCGCGGCGGTCGGGATCACCGTTGTGGGCTCGCTGTTCGGGATCTCGCTGGGGCTGCTGGCGGTCTTCTTCGGCATCGTCGGCCGCCGAAGGGCCCGGCGCGGTGGCGCCAGCAACCCCGGTCAGGCGCTGGCCGGCCTGATCACCGGCGCCTGCGCGATCGTGCTGTCGGCGGTGCTGCTGGTGGTGCTGGTCACGCGCCTGCAGGGCGATCTGCCCGGCACGGGCGATGTCGCTCTGACCTCCACCCGCGGCGCGGCGGACGCGCCGCTGGCGGCCCGTACCACGGCCACCTATGACGACGGCACCTGGGTGACGGTCGGCCCGGCCCGGCGCTTCGACCCGCCGGCCGGCTCGCACGGGCACACCCCGGCGGACGCCGCGTACGCGATCGACGTGACCGTCGCGGAGACCGGGGGGCGTTCGCTGCCCCTCGACGACTACCGCTGGCTGGCCGAGGCGGTGCAGCCGGACGGCACCCGCAAGAAGCTCGGGCTGATATCCGCTCCCACCGGCCCGCTGTCCCGGGACTTCCCCGCGCGGGTGGCCTCCGGCGACCGGGTCACCGTCGAGTTCGCCTTCGACGTGCCGGGCAGCGCCGGCGACCTGCGCTTCGGCTTCCGCCCCGGGGCGGACTTCGCCAGCGCCTACTGGCGCCTGCCGCTCGGCGGCTGAGCGCCCCGGGCCCCGGGAACGCACAGCGGGTCCGGACCGCCTTCGGCCCGGACCCGCCTCTGTGCCGGTGGTGCGGTACTACGCGCCCTTCATCGGACGGCGACGGAGCGGAGCGTCAGCTGACGTTGACCGCGACGTCGTCGAGGAGGAAGTCGGTGGCGAGGCTGGAGTCCTCGGTGCCGGTGAACTTGATGGTGACCGACTGGCCGGCGTGGGAGGACAGGCTGAACGACTTCTTGGCGTAGCCGGAGTTGGCGTTCACGTTCGACAGGGTGGTCAGGGTGGTCGAGCCGACCTGGACCTTCAGGGTGTCGTACGCGGTGCTGCCGGACTCCTGGGTGTCGATGTGCTCCCAGAAGCTCAGCGTCGCGGTGCAGCCCGCCGGGATGGTGACGGTCTGCGAGAGGGTGTCGGTGTGGGACTGGCCGTAGCCGTCCAGCCACGCCTTCCAGGAACCGGAGTGGGCGGCCTCGGAGCTGGAGTCGTCCACGACGCCGGCGGTGGCCGACCACGGCGCGGCCGAGCCGGTCTCGAAGCCCGGGTTGCCGAGCAGCTGGCCGGCGGTGCAGCCGGTGCCGCCGCTGGTGGTGACGGTCCAGGTGAACGACGCCGAGCCGGTCGCGTTGGTGGAGTCCTTCGCGGTGACGGTCACGTTGTACGTGCCGGCGGTGCTCGGGGTGCCGGTGATCAGGCCGGAGGAGCTGATCGACAGGCCGGTGGGCAGACCGGTGGCCGAGTAGGTCAGGGTCTGGCCGGAGGCCGAGTCGGTGGCGCTCATCTGGGTGGAGACCGCGGTGCCCTTGACGGTGCTCTTCGAGCCCGGGTTGGTCACCGTGATGGTGTTGCCACCGGTGGAACCGCCGGAGGTGAAGGCCGCGGTGCCGTTCGGGGTGCCCAGACCGGTCGGGCCGTCGTAGCCGGCGCCGGCGGTGCACAGGTAGCTCGGCGAGCACGAGCCGTTGTTGCCCGAGGTCACGTCGTAGAGGTTCGCGGTGTGCGAGTACGGGTACGACGCCGGGTTGCTGCCCGCGGCCGGGGTGCCGGCGAGGGCGTAGACCGAGGCGATGAACGGCGACGAGGCGCTGGTGCCGCCGTAGACGTTCCAGCCGCCCTCACCGTTGAAGGAGTCGTAGACCGCGACACCGGTGGCCGGGTCGGCGACGGCGGAGACGTCGGCGATGGTGCGCTTGGAGCAGCCGGTGTCGGTCTGCCAGGTCGGCTTGGCCTCGTAGGACGAGCAGCCGGAGCCGCCGCCCTCGGTGCTGTTGGTGTGCCACACGGACTCGGTCCAGCCACGCGCGTTGGACGCGGTGGACAGCGAGGTGCCGCCGACGGAGGTCACGTACTTGGAGGCGGCCGGGTACTCGGCGCCGTATGCCTCGTCACCGGAGGACGCCGTCACGACCACACCGGGGTGGTTGTAGTAGCTGTCCTCGGAGGTCTCGGAGGAGTCCTCGTTGCCGCCGTAGGAGTTCGAGACGTACTTCGCGCCCTTGGACACGGCCTCGTTGACCGCGGTGCCCAGGTTGGCGTCGGTGGGCGAGGTGGCCTCGACCAGCAGGATCTTGCAGTTCGGGCAGGCGGCCGAGACCATGTCGAAGTCGAGCGACTCCTCACCGGTCCAGTCGTCCGAGCTGGGGGCGGCCGGCGGCAGGGAGGTGGTGGAGCCGGTCTGGCTGATCTTGGTGAAGCAGCCGTTGGCGACGGTGCACGCCGGCAGGCCGTACTGGTTGCGGTAGACAGCGAGGTCCGCCGCCGCGTTCGGGTCGTCGTAGGCGTCCACGATCGCGACCGTCTGGCCGGTGCCGCCACTGGCGGCCGCGGAGGTCAGGTTGTAGGCCGCCTGCAGCTGGCTCGGGCCGTAGCCCGAGACCGTGGCGTTCGGCGTCACGGCCAGCTGGTGGGCGGTGTGGCGCGCGACATCGGTGCGGGCCAGCGCCAGGCAGGACATGTGTCCCGGCTGGGTCGACTGGGCGCACACGTTGTGCGTCGGCACGGTGGTGGCGGAGGCCGCGGTGGACGGCGTGGCGGCCATGAAGCCGTACGCCATGAGGGCACCGGCGCCGACCAGGGCCGTGGTGGCGGTTCTCGCCCACCCGGTCCCGGTTCTGCCGGACGTCTTCTTCGAACGCATGGGGAAGTTCCCTCCAGGGAGGTATGCGCGGCCTGTATGGCCTGCGCATGACAAAATGGCCTCGGATGAAGCCGGTGGAGCTGCGGGGTGTCGTGCTGTTGTCCGATGATGCGTGATGCGCGTAGATCCGTGAAGAAACGTTTCGCACGGATCTCGTGATCCGCAGGTGGACGGCCGTCGTGGAGCAGCCGGAAAGCGGGGGTGGAACGGGCTGAACCAGTGGCGGAAATCCACCAGTTGCCACCCCGAACAGTGGTGGCTACAGGCGAGAAAGTAGCGAAGTCGCCAACGGGTGACAACCAGGAACGTGCAAATCATCCCCACAACTTGGCGCGGCTTGCGTATACCGTGTGCTGCCATGGAACCGGAGGACCAGTCCGTCGGCCAGCTCGTCTCACTCGGGCTGGCCCGGTACGAAGCACGCGTCTACCTCGCCCTGATCAGGCGCGAGACCTACACGGCGGCCGAAGCCGCGCGCGAGGCGGATGTTCCGCGCCAGCGCATCTACGACGTGCTGGACGCCCTGGTCCGCCGCCGGCTGGCCGTCGTGCACCCCGGGCGGGTGGCCACCTTCTCGGCCGCCGACCCCGAACTCGCCCTGGCCCGGCTGATGGGCGAGCAGCGCGAGGTGCTCGACCGGATGGAACAGGTCTCCTCCGGGCTGGTCGGCGCGCTGCTGCCGGTGTGGTCCGAGGGCCGCTCGCAGTCCAACCCGCTGGACTACATCGAGGTGCTGCGCGACCCGAAGGCGATCGCCGAGCGGTTCGCCGAGATCCAGGACAACGTGCGGCACGAACTGCTCAGCTTCAACAAGCCGCCCTTCGTCACCCCCACCGCCAACACCGAGGGCATCACCGCGGTGCGCAGACTCTGCCGCGCACAGGGCGAGGCGCGCGCGGTCTACACCTACGACGTGCTCGACGTCCCCGACGTCACCGAGAACGTGCGGCAGTTCGGGCGGGCCGGCGAGCAGGCCCGCTTCGTGCGCGACCTGCCGCTGAAGTTCGTCATCGCCGACGCCTCCCAGGTGCTGTGCGACATGCCCGACCCGGTGGCCGGCACCGGCGCCACGACCGCGCTGTTCATCGAGCACCCCGCACTGGCCGGCTGCCTGCGGCTGGCCTTCCAGGCGGTCTGGCAGCGCTCCGCGACGCTCCAGGACGCCCAGGAGGCCCGGGCGGCCGGCTGACCGGGGCACGGGTGCCCAGGTCAGCCCCGGACCGCTTCCAGGGCCAGCAGGGCCACATGCAGGGACAGGCAGGACTCCACCTGGTCGAGGTCGCAGCCCAGCACACGCTCCACCTTGCGCAGCCGGTCGTAGAACGACGGGCGCGAGAGGTGGGCCGCGTCGGCGGCGGCGGACTTGTTGCGGCCGCTGGCCAGGTACACCCGCAGCACGCCCACCAGGTCCGCGTCGTGCTCGGCGTCGTGCGCCAGCAGGGGCCCCAGCTCCCGCTCCACGTAGGTCTGCAGTCGCGCGTCGTCCCGCAGCAGGTGCAGCAGGCCGCGCAGCCGCACGTCCGGGAGCCGGTAGTAGGCGCCGGTGCGGGGCCCGCCGCCGTGCGAGGCGGCGTCGGCCACCTGGGCCGCCTCCAGCAGGGTGCGCCGCGCGTCGCGCAGCGAGCCCACCGACGAGCCCGCCGCCATCAGGAACGCCGCCGTCCCCGCCGCCGTCCCCGCCGCCGTCCCCGCCGGCGGCTCCGCCCCCGGCCGCCCCGGACCGCCGTCGCCGGCCGGCTGACCGCCCCCGCCGCCGGCCACGGCCGACAGGCGGGTCAGGGCCGCCGCGAAACCCTCCAGCGCCGCGTGCTCGTCGTCCTGCGCGCCCAGCGGCACCAGGAGCCCCACCCCGCCGTCGTCCAGCCCGCCGATCAGCGCGGCGAGCCCCCGCTCCCGGGCCGCCAGCGCAGCGGTCTCCGTCAGGTCCCGCAGCCGCGCCTGCGCCTCCAGCCCCGCCACCGGCCCGGTGCCCCGCGGCCGCAGCATCACCCCCACCAGCCGCCGCCCCTCCAGCGGCACGCCCAGGGCCCGGGAACGCAGTGCCACCTCGGAGACCGTCAGGGCGTGCGTGAGGATGCCGGACAGCAGGGTGCGGTGGGTCTGCCGCTCCAGGGACTCGCGGTCCCGGGCCAGCAGGCGGATGAGCGCCAGGGTGGCGGCGCCGCGTTCGACCAGCACCGTCAACCGGGGCGGCGGCGGGGCGTCGGCGCCGGCGGCCACCACGAGCCGTCCCCAGTCCTGCCCGCGGGCGCCGACCGCGGTCACCAGCCAGCCGGAGCGCGGGTCCCAGCCGGTGCGCCCGGCCGGGTCCACCGCCCGCGAACGCCGCTCCCAGCCGTCCAGCAACGCGTCCGGCACCGTCCCGGCCGGTTCAAAGGCCAGCACCTGGTGCGCCAGGTTCTCCAGCACCACCGGCGCCCCCGCCAGCCGCGCCACCTCCCGGACCACCTCGGCCGGCTCCGCGCCCTCCACCGACAGCTCGTTGAAGATCTGGTGCATCGCCTCCGACGCCCTCAACTCCGTCAGCTGGGCGCTGACCACGTGCGCGTGAACCGCCTCGGTGACCGCCACGAAACGCACCTCGGTGCGCAGCGCCACCAGCGGCAGGCCGTGGCGTTCGGCCGCCCGTACGAGGGGGCGCGGCAGGTCGTCGGCGTAGCGGCGGCCCAGCTCCACCACGAGGCCGGCCACGCCCACCCCGGCGAGGTCGGCGATGTAGCGGGCCAGCGCCTCCTTGTCGGACGGCAGCATGACGCCGGTGCTCAGCACCAGTTCGCCGCCGTGCAGCATGCCGGCGATGTCGGCCAGCTCGCTGACGTGCACCCAGCGCACCGGGTGCTCCAGCCCCCGCGCCCCGGCCACCACCACGGGGTTGCCGCGGCGCAGCGCGTCGAGTTCCAGCACCTGGGCGACGGAGGGGAACATTCCGGATGACCTCCTGATGTCCCGGCGAAGTGTAAGGCAGCACGGCCCGGTGCCTGTCGCAGTGACAGGTGACCGGATGCCGTCGGCGGTGGCATCGTTTTCCTTGGCCAATCCGGGCAGCGGGGCACAGATTTCGTCGATTAACCAAAACTCAACAACGGAATCCCTTGTTTGGGTCGGCACGTTCTGTCAGGATCGGCCACCGAACCGGCCCGCGGCCACGCCCCCGGGCGGGCGCCGCACCCGTCCGGGGCGCACCCCGGCGGCGCTATCGAGGAGAGCGTGATGGAGCACCACGGCGACGACCGCGCCTCAGCGATCGAGGTCGCCGGGCGGCTTGCGGCCGGAGCGCAGTACGTCGGCGGGCGCCTGCGGGCCGGCACCTCGGGCGGTGAGCACGTCGGTCGTCGACCCGGCCACCGGCGAGCCGGTCCACCACTACGCCCTGGCCGGCCCCGCCGACGTGGACGCCGCGGTCGCCGCCGCCGCCGCAGCCCTGCCCGGCTGGTCCGGTGCCACGCCCGCCGAACGCGCCGACGCCCTCCAGCGATTCGCCGCCCGCCTCGCCGACGGCGCACGGGACCTCGCGCTGGCCGAGTCCCTGCAGTGCGGCAAGCCGCTGCGGCTGTCCACCGGCTTCGACGTGCCCGGCACCGTGGACAACACCGCCTTCTTCGCCGGCGCCGCCCGCGACCTCGCCGGCCGGGCCGCCGCCGAGTACTCCGCCGACCACACCTCCTACGTGCGCCGCGAACCGGTCGGGGTCGTCGGCTCGATCGCGCCGTGGAACTACCCGCTGCAGATGGCCGCCTGGAAAGTGCTGCCGGCCATCGCCGCCGGCAACACCGTCGTGCTCAAGCCCGCCGAACTCACCCCGCTGACCTCCCTGATGTTCGCCGCCGCGGCCACCGGTGCCGGTATCCCGCCCGGCGTCGTCAACGTCGTCACCGGCTCAGGGGCGCAGGCCGGTGAACACCTGGCCGGGCACCCCGGCGTGGCGATGGTCTCCTTCACCGGTTCCACCGCGGTCGGCCGCCGGGTGGCCGCGATCGCCACCCGCAGCGTCAAGCGGCTGCACCTGGAACTCGGCGGCAAGGCCCCCTTCGTGGTCTTCGACGACGCCGACCTGGAGGCCGCCGCCCACGGCGCCGTCGCCGCCTCCCTGATCAACACGGGGCAGGACTGCACGGCGGCCACCCGCGCCTACGTCCAGCGCCCGCTGTACGCCGCGTTCACCGCCGCCGTCGCCGACCTCTACGCGGGGATCACCGTCGGGGACCCCTTCGACCCGGCCACCGACATCGGCCCGCTGGTGTCCGCCGCGCAGGCCGACCGGGTGGCCGGATTCGTCGACCGGGCACGGGCTCACGCGACCGTGGTCACGGGTGGGACACGACCCCCCGGGACGCCCGCCGGCTCGGCGTACTATCGGCCCACGCTGGTGACCGGAGCACCGCAGGACAGTGAGATCACCCAGGGGGAGATCTTCGGACCGGTGCTCGTGGTGCTGCCGTTCGACGACGACGACGAGGGTCTGCGCCTGGCAAACGACACACCGTACGGGCTGGCCGCGTCCGCCTGGACCCGCGACGTCTTCCGGGCCGGCCGCGCCACCCGTGAGATCGCCGCCGGGTGCGTGTGGGTCAACGACCACGTCCCGATCATCAGCGAGATGCCGCACGGCGGGTACCGGGCCAGCGGCTTCGGCAAGGACATGTCCGCGTACTCCTTCGAGGAGTACACCCAGGTCAAGCACGTGATGTACGACAATACGGCAGTCGCGAAGAAGGACTGGCATCGCACGATCTTCGCCGGCTGAACCCGGAGCGCGCCGGCCCTGTGCCCGGCCGGCGTCCCCTTCGTTCCCGAACAGAAAGGTGGCCGGACCCGAGATGACGGACTCCAGCTCGTTCGACCCCGCGCGATTCCTCAACCGCACCCGTGCCCGTTCCACCACCGCCGCGGTCGGCCGCCGCGCACTGCTGCGCCGGGCCGCCGCCGGATCGCTGGCGCTGGCCGGCACCGGGGCGCTCGCCGCCTGCGGTGTGAAGGGCCACAGCAGCGCCACCGGCAAGGCGAAGAAGGGTGAGGCCGGCAAGGACCTGTCGGACACCGACAAGACCCTGATGTGGGCCAACTGGCCCGCCTACATCGATGTCGACGACAAGAACCAGAACCTGCACCCGACGCTCGCCGCGTTCGAGAAGCAGACCGGTATCAAGGTCACCTACAAAGAGGTGATCAACGACAACAACGACTGGTACACCCACATAGACCCCGCCCTGAGCAAGGGCGTCTTCATCGGTTACGACCTGATGATCGTCACTGACTACATGTTGCCGAAGTACCGGGCCAACAACTACATCCAGGCCCTGGACCTCGCCAACATCCCCAACCACAAGAACATCCTGCCCGAGGTCATGGTCGCCCCCGAGGACCCCGGACGGCACTACTCGACCCCGTGGGCGTACGGCTACACCACCATCGCGTACAACACGAACCTGGTGAAGCACCGGATCACCTCGCTTGCCGAGGTCTTCACCCGCCCCGACCTCAAGGGCAAGGTGTCGATGTTCTCCGAGATGGAGGACACCATGGCGCTCGCCCTGCTGGCCATCGGCCACGACCCGGCGAAGTTCACCGACGCGCAGTTCAACGAAGCGCTGGACTACGTGCGCAAGGCCAAGGACGCCGGCCAGTTCCGCTCGTTCACCGGCAACGACTACCTCAGCGACTTCCAGCAGGGCAACACCGCGGTCACCATGGCCTACTCCGGCGACGTCGCGCAGCTGGGCAAGCCCGAACTGCACACCGTCGACCTGCCCAAGGAGGGGATGCTCTCCTGGTCGGACAACATGGTGATCCCCAACTACGCACGGCACAAGAAGAACGCCGAGCGCCTGATGAACTACTACCTGGAGCCGGACGTCGCCGCCGCGCTCGACGACTGGATCGACTACATCCCGGTCGTCAAGGGTGCCGTCGACGCGCTGAAGAAGCTCGACAAGGACGCCGCGGCCGTGCCGCTGATCGTCCCCACCACCGCGATGCGCAACAAGGCCCGCGGCTTCATGGCGGTCAGCCTCTCCCAGCTCGACGACTACACCTCCCGGTTCCAGCAGGTCACCGGCCAGTAGAGCGCCCCCGGGGCAGCCATGCGAAGGAAAGGGCTCAGATGAGCACCAACGATGTACTCGGCCGCGGCACCGGCGGCGACCTGCGCCTGACCGGTCTGACCAAGCGGTTCGGCACGTTCACGGCCGTGGACACCCTGGACCTCACCATTCCCCAGGGCTCTTTCTTCGCTCTGCTCGGCGCCTCCGGCTGCGGGAAGACCACCACCTTGCGGATGGTCTCCGGGCTGGAGGCGCCCACCGAGGGCCGTATCCACCTCGGCGCGGACGACGTCACCGACCGCAAGCCCTACCGGCGGCCGGTCAACACCGTCTTCCAGAACTACGCGCTCTTCCCGCACCTGGACGTCTACGAGAACGTCGCCTTCGGCCTGCGGCGGCGCGGGGTCAAGGACGTGCGCAAGCCCGTCACCGACATGCTCGACCTGGTGGAACTCGGTCACCTCGCCCGCCGCCGCCCCGCCCAGCTCTCCGGCGGCCAGCAGCAGCGGATCGCGCTGGCCCGGGCGCTCATCAACCAGCCGCAGGTGCTGCTGCTCGACGAGCCGCTCGGCGCCCTCGACCTGAAGCTGCGCCGCCAGATGCAGATCGAGCTCAAACGCATCCAGACCGAGGTGGGCCTCACGTTCGTGCACGTCACGCACGACCAGGAGGAGGCCATGACCATGGCCGACACCATCGCGGTGATGAACCAGGGCCGCATCGAACAGATGGGTTCCCCGGCCGACCTGTACGAGAACCCCGGCACCACGTTCGTCGCCAACTTCCTCGGCCGCTCCAACCTCATACCCGGCACGGTCGAGGGGGTGCGCGACGACGTGGTCACGGTCGCAGCCCACGGCCGCCGCCTGACCCTGCCGGCCTCCCGCTGCCGCACCGACACCGGCGCCGTCATCCTCGGCGTCCGCCCCGAGAAGGCCCGCATCCTGCCCGCCGGCACCGATGCGCCCACCGGTGCCAACGCCCTGACCGGCACGGTCTCCGACGCCTCGTTCATCGGGGTCTCCACGCAGTACCTGGTGCGGCTGGCCTCCGGTGAGGAGTTCGCGGTCTTCGAGCAGAACACCGGCTGCGAGATCCAGCGCCCCGGCACCGAGGTCACCGTGTACTGGGACCCCGCCCAGAGCTTCGGCCTCGACGGCTCCCAGGACATCGACGCCGGCGCCGTCGCCGACGAGGAGGGCGCCGCGTGAGCGCCACCCTCCAGGCGGACCGGCCCACCTCACCGGCCCCGCAGCCGCCGCCCGCCGCCCGCCGGCCCGGCCTCCTGACCCCCTGGATGCTGCTGCTGCCCGGCCTGCTGTGGCTGGTGCTGTTCTTCCTGGTGCCGATCCTCACCTCGGTCGTCGCCTCCGTGCAGACCGGCAACGCCGACCAGGGCTACCAGCTGACCTGGGACTGGGGCAACTACGGCAACGGCATCTCCGACTACCTGCCCTACTACGGCCACTCGCTGCTGTACTCCGTGCTGTGCACCGTGATGTGCCTGGCGCTGGGCTACCCGGTCGCCTACTGCATCGCCTTCCGCGGCGGCAGGATCAAGGGCCTGCTGATGGCGCTGGTCGTGGTGCCCTCGTTCACCAGCTTCCTGATCCGCACCATCGCGTGGAAGACGATCCTGTCCGACAACGGGCCGGTCGTCGCCACCCTCTCCCACCTGCACGTGCTGGACCTGACGTCCGCGCTCGGCTGGACCCCGGGCGACCACGTGCTCGCCAGCCCCGCCGCCGTCGTGTTCGGCATGGTCTACAACTTCCTTCCGTTCATGATCCTGCCGCTCTACACCTCGCTGGAGAAGATCGACCCCCGCCTCCACGAGGCGGGCAGCGACCTGTACTGCAGTCCCTTCCAGACCTGGCGCCGCGTCACCCTGCCGCTGTCCATGCCCGGCGTCGTCGGCGGCACCCTGCTGACGTTCATCCCGGCCGTCGGCGACTACATCAACGCGCAGTTGCTCGGCAACCCCAACACCGGGGTCGTGGGCCAGAAGATCGAGGACCTGTTCCTGCGGAACACCAACGGCTACCCGGTCGGCTCCGCGATCTCCGTGGTGCTGATGGCCGCCACCCTCGTCCTGGTGATGGTCTACATCCGCCGGGCCGGCACGGAGGATCTGATCTGATGACCGCCACCACCCCCTCCGCCGGCACCTCCGCCGGCACCCCCGCCGGCACCCGCGCCGCGCTCCGGCCGCCGCGCCGCTCGCCGCCGGCCTGGATCCGGGCGCACCTGCTGGCCGCCATCACCACCGTGGTCTTCGTCTTCATGCTCGCGCCCAACGCCGTCATCCTGTGGATGTCGTTCAACCAGCCGCTGGGCAAGTTCGACTACGACTGGAACCGCTTCTCGCTGGCCGCCTGGGAGAACCCGTGCGCCAGCAACGAGATGTGCTCCAGCCTCGGGCTTTCGGTGGAGATCGGCCTGATCGCCACCGTGGTGGCCACCGCGCTCGGCACCATGATCGCCTTCGCCATGGTACGGCACCGCTTCCGGGCCCGCTCCGGCATCAACTCGCTGCTGTTCCTGCCGATGGCGGCCCCCGAGGTGGTCATGGGCGCCACCTTGACCGCGCTGTTCTTCAACACCATCGGACCCGGCTCGCTGGGCTTCTGGACCATCACCATCGCGCACATCATGTTCTGCCTCAGCTACGTGGTGGTCACCGTCAAGTCCCGCCTGGCCGGCATGGACCCCACCCTGGAGCGCGCCGCGCAGGACCTGTACGCCACACCGCTGCAGACCTTCCGCCGCGTCACCCTGCCGCTGATCGCCCCCGGCATCGCCGCCGCCGCCCTGCTGGCCTTCGCCCTGTCGGTCGACGACTACATCATCACGGCGTTCACCGCGGGCCAGGAGGAGACGTTCCCCATGTACATCTGGGGCTCGGTGCAGCGCGCCTACCCGGCCCAGATCGACGTCATCGGGTCCCTCATGCTGATCTGCACCATGGCGTTCATCGCCCTGTCGCAGATCCTCGGCCGGGCGCGCAGCACCCGCCGCTGACACGGCGGACGCCGCCGGCCACACCATCGGCCGGTCATGAGAAAGGCAGTGATAATGGATGGATCCCGCCCGCGCACTCGCTGACGCGACGCCGGAGCCGCTGTGGCTTGAGGATCCCGGCCGCCCGGCCGCCCGCGCCGCGCTGGTCGGGGACGAATCCTGCGACCTGCTGGTGGTCGGCGGCGGCTACAGCGGGCTGTGGACCGCGCTGCTGGCCAAGGAACGCGCCCCCGGCCGGGACGTGGTCCTCGTCGAGGGCAAACGCGTCGGCTGGGCCGCCAGCGGCCGCAACGGCGGCTTCTGCGCCGCCTCCATCACCCACGGCCTCGGCAACGGCATGGACCGCTGGCCGGCCGAACTGCCCGAACTGGAGCGGCTGGGCGCCCGCAACCTCGACGCCATCGGGGCGGCGGTCGACCGGTACGGCATCGACTGCGACTTCGAACGCACCGGCGAGATCTCGGTGGCCACCGAGCCCTACCAGGTCGACGACCTGCGGGAACTGGCCGCCGAGGCCGCCGGGTACGGTGTGCGCCTGGACCTGCTGGACCGCGACGCCCTGCGTGCCGAGGTCGACTCGCCGACCTTCCTGGCCGGCCTGTGGGACCGCGACGGCGTCGCCATGCTCAACCCCGCCCGCCTCGCCTGGGGACTGGCCCGCGCCTGCGAGGACCTCGGCGTGCGGATCCACGAGAACACCCGCGCCCTGACGCTGGCGCCCAGCGGCCCCGGCATGGCGGTGCGCACCGACTACGGCCGGGTCCTCGCCCGCAAGGTCGCCCTCGGCTCCGGCGTCTTCCCCTCGCTGGTGCGGCGCGTGCGGCCCTACATCGTGCCGGTCTACGACTACGTGCTGGCCACCGAACCGCTGACCGCCACCCAGCTGGCCTCCGTCGGCTGGGCCAACCGGCCGGGACTGGGCGACAGCGCCAACCAGTTCCACTACTTCCGGCTCACCGCCGACAACCGGGTGCTGTGGGGCGGCTACGACGCCATCTACCCCTTCGGCGGCCGCGTCGCCGCCGAACACGACAGGAGACCGCAGACCTTCCGGCTGCTGGCCGAGCAGTTCTTCATCTGCTTCCCCCAGCTGGAAGGCGTCCGCTTCAGCCACGCGTGGGGCGGCGCCATCGACACCTGCTCCCGGTTCTCCGCCTTCTACGGCACCGCCCACCGCGGCCGGGTCGGGTACGCCGCCGGCTTCACCGGGCTCGGGGTGGGCGCCACCCGCTTCGGCGCCGAGGTCGTCCTGGACCTGCTGGCCGGCCGCAGTACGGAACGCACCGTGCTGGAGATGGTCCGCAGCAGGCCCCTGCCCTTCCCGCCGGAACCCTTCGCCTGGGCCGGCATCGAACTCACCCGCCGCTCCCTCGCCCGCGCCGACCGCAACGCCGGCCGCCGCAACCTGTGGCTGCGTGCCATGGACCGGCTCGGCCTCGGCTTCGACAGCTGACCCCGCGGCCGAGCCGTTCGGTGTGACCCACATCACGGTCGGCCCGGCGTCATGGCCGGCGTCCCCACCGCTCTCCCCAGCACCGCGAACACCGGCACCGGGGCCGGGGACGGAAGGGGCTGGGCATGGGGAACGCGATCGACGGCACCGGGGACGCCGTGGGCTGGCTGACCGGGGCCGCACCGGATCCGCAGGCGTGCCGGCGGGCCTGGGAGCGCGACCCGCTGGGCGTCGTGCTGCTGCCGGCCGGGCGGCTGTGGGACGTGCTGGTGGTCGGTGGACCGCTGGGCCCGGCCGCCCTGCGGGTGCTGCGGCGGCTGACCGCCCCCTGCGGCCCGGTCCTGGGGGCGGCGGGCGGTTCCCGCACCGGATTCCTCGTTCCGCCCGGCACCGGTGACCACTGGCTCGGCACCCGGATCCGCGGCACCGGCCGGGGCAGCTGGACGGCGGTACCGCACCCCGGCCGGGCCACCGCCGGGGTGTGGTGGCTGGTGCCCCCGGACGGCACCGGGCGGCTCACCGACCCCCGGGCGCTGGAGGCCGCACTGCACGAGGCGGCCGCCGAAGCCGCGGAGGCCACAGGGGTGGGGGCGGCCGTCGGCGCCGCCACGGCCGCCGCCGCACCGGCACGACCCGGCAGTGTGTAAAGCCCACCGGCAGCGCGCCGACACGCTGGTGCTTGTGACGCCCCGCCACCGATGCCGACACTGGTGGCAGAGGCACCCCGGTCCCCTCCCGGCGCCCCCGGGTCAACAGGAAGGTCTGCCGTGACCACCAAGCACATCACCCACTGGATCGCAGGACGGGAATGGACCGGCTCCCCGGAACGCCGCGCGGACGTCCACGACCCCGCCACCGGCACGGTCTCCGGCACCGTGGACCTCGCCTCAGCCACCGAGGTCGACCAGGCCGTCGGCGCCGCCGCCGAAGCGTTCCGCAGCTGGCGCGACACCTCCGTCGCCAAGCGCTCCAACGTCATGTTCGCCTTCCGCGAGCTGCTCAACGCCCACCGGGACGAACTCGCCGCGCTCATCGTCTCCGAACACGGCAAGGTGCACTCCGACGCGCTCGGCGAAGTGGCCCGCGGCCTGGAGGTCGTCGAGTACGCGTGCGGCATCCCGCAACTGCTCAAGGGCGGCTTCACCGAGCAGGCGTCCACCGGCATCGACGTCTACTCCATCCGCCAGCCGCTCGGCCCCGTCGCGGTGATCTCCCCGTTCAACTTCCCCGCCATGGTGCCGCTCTGGTTCTTCCCCCTGGCGATCGCGGCCGGTAACACCGTGGTCCTCAAGCCCTCCGAGAAGGACCCCTCCGCCGCCAACCTGCTCGCCGGCCTGATGCGTCAGGCCGGACTGCCCGACGGCGTCCTCAACGTCGTGCACGGCGACAAGGTGGCCGTCGACCGCCTCCTGGAACACCCCGACATCAAGGCCGTCAGCTTCGTCGGCTCCACCCCCGTCGCCCGCTACGTCTACGAGAACGGCACCCGCAACGGCAAGCGCGTCCAGGCGCTCGGCGGCGCCAAGAACCACATGCTGGTGCTGCCCGACGCCGACCTCGACCTGGCCGCCGACGCCGCCGTCAACGCCGGCTTCGGCGCGGCCGGCGAACGCTGCATGGCCGTCTCCGTCCTGGTCGCCGTCGACCCGGTCGGCGACGAACTGGTGGAACGCATCAAGGACCGCATGGCCGGGCTGACCGTCGGCCCCGGCTGCTCCGCCGCCTCCGAGATGGGCCCGCTGGTCACCGGCGTCCACCGCGACAAGGTCACCGGCTACCTCGACTCCGGCGTGGCCGACGGCGCCACCCTCGCCGTCGACGGCCGCAAGCACCCCGTCACCGGCGACGACACCTCCGGCGGCTTCTGGCTCGGCCCCACCCTCTTCGACGACGTCAAGCCCGGCATGTCCGTCTACGACGACGAGATCTTCGGCCCGGTCCTGTCCGTCGTGCGCGTCGGCAGCTACGAGGAGGGCGTCGAACTGATCAACGCCAACCCCTACGGCAACGGCACCGCGCTGTTCACCAACGACGGCGGCGCCGCCCGCCGCTTCCAGCGCGAGATCGAGGTCGGCATGGTCGGCATCAACGTGCCGATCCCGGTGCCCGTCGCCTACTACTCCTTCGGCGGCTGGAAGGCGTCCCTCTTCGGCGACAGCCACGCCTACGGCCCCGACGGCGTCCACTTCTTCACCCGCGGCAAGGCCGTCACCCAGCGGTGGCTGGACCCCAGCCACGGCGGGATCAACCTGGGCTTCCCCACCAACTCCTGACGCGCCACCCGGCCACCAGCACCACCCAGCACACGCACCAGGCGGCGACCACGTCCAGCGGCCAGTGGTACCCCCGCCACACCAGCCCGGCCCCGGCCACCAGTTGCAGCGGCACGGCGGCGCACACCAGCGTCCGCCGTGCCGCTGCCGTGCGGCACGCCCGGGCCAGCACCACGACCGTCAGAGCACAGGCCATCGCCCACGCCGCCGCGTGCCCGGACGGGAAGTAACCGGAGTGCCCGGCGACCCGCGCCGCCGGCCGCGCGGTGCCCGGCACCGGCCGTGCCACCGCCGCCTTCGCCACCGACACCACGACTCCGGTCACCGCCAGCAGCGCCGCGCACGCCACCGCGCTGCGCCACTCGCGCCGCGCCCGGCCCGCCCACGCCACGGCCGCCGCCAGCACCGGCAGCGCCACCACGAGGTCCCCCAGATCGGCGGCCCCCTGCGCCACCGGCCGCACCCGCGGCCACCGCGCCGCGGCCCGCAGCACCGCCGCGTCCACCCGCACGTCCCACCGCCACAGCGGCCCGTGCCCGGCCACCTGCCAGACCAGCACCGCCAGCACGGCCACCGCCACCCCGGCCGTCCACCACGGCGGCGCCCACGTCCCGGAAAACGCCGACCGCCCCGGAACAGGGGGGAGAGTTCCGGGGCGGTCTCTACGATCGCCGGACAGCACGTCCCGGGGGGTTTGGGACGTACGCCGGTACGATCGGCGGGAAGCGCCGGGACGCGAGGTCCCGGCTGTGTCGCGCGCGAGGGCACTGCTGCGCCAGCGATGGGGAGTCGCTGACAGGATGTCGCCCGCAGTCACCTGCGAACGGGGTGTTCCTTTCATCTGTGACGACCCTACGTCACCGCGTCGGCGCCCCGTCAGGGGTGTCACCCACCTTCCACAGGCCAGCACAGGACCTTCACCAGCGTTCTTGCACGGGATCCGGCGCCCCCGGGCCGACCGCCCCCGCGACGGGCGACGATCACGCTGCGTGTCCGCTCCGGCGCCCCATCGGCCGCTCCGCAGCCGGCCGGTCCCCCGCCGCTCCGGGACGGGGGACCGGCCGGGCCGTCACAGGGCCGCGAAGGCCGACTCGATGATGTCCAGGCCCTCGGCGAGCAGATCCTCACCGATCACCAGCGGCGGCAGGAACCGCAGCACGTTGCCGTAGGTGCCGCAGGTCAGCACGACCAGACCGGCCGCGTGACACGCCTTCGCCACCGCCGCTGTCGCCGCCGCGTCCGGCTCCTTCGCGCCGTCCCGGGTGCCCGGCCGCACCAGCTCCACCGCGATCATCGCGCCGCGCCCGCGCACCTCACCGATCACGTCGTACTTCTCCGCCAGCGCCCGCAGTCGCGGCTTCATGATCTCCCCGATCCGCCGCGCCCGGGCCGGCAGGTCGAGCTCCCGCATCGTCTCGATCGCGCCCAGCGCCGCCGCGCACGCCACCGGGTTCCCGCCGTACGTGCCGCCCAGACCGCCCGCGTGCGCCGCGTCCATGATCTCCGCCCGGCCGGTCACCGCCGCCAGCGGCAGACCGCCGGCGATGCCCTTCGCCGTGGTGATCAGGTCCGGCACGATCCCCTCGTCCTCGCACGCGAACCACTGCCCCGTGCGGCAGAACCCGGTCTGGATCTCGTCCGCCACGAACACGATCCCGTTCGCCCGCGCGAACTCCGCGATCCGTGGCAGGAACCCCTTCGCCGGCTCGATGAACCCGCCCTCGCCGGAGATCGGCTCGATGATGACCGCGGCCACGTTCTCCGCACCGATCTGCTTGCTGATCTGGTCGATCGCCGCGTCCGCCGCCTCCGCCGCGCAGGCCGCCTCGTCACCCTTCCAGCGGTACGGGTACGCCAGCGGCACCCGGTGGACCTCCGGCGCGAACGGCCCGAAGCCCTGCTTGTACGGCATGTTCTTCGCCGTCAGCGCCATCGTCAGGTTCGTGCGGCCGTGGTAGCCGTGGTCGAACACCACGACCGCCGTGCGCCTGGTGTGGGCCCGGGCGATCTTCACCGCGTTCTCCACCGCCTCGGCACCCGAGTTGAACAGCGCCGACTTCTTCGCGTGATCACCCGGCGTCAGCTCCGCCAGCCGCTCGGCGACCTCAACGTAGCCCTCGTAGGGGGTCACCATGAAGCAGGTGTGCGTGAACGCCGCCAGCTGCGCGGCCGCCCCGCGCACCACCGCCTCCGCGCTGTTGCCGACCGACGTCACCGCGATGCCCGACCCGAAGTCGATCAGACGGTTGCCGTCGGCGTCCTCCAGCACACCGCCGCCGGCCCTCGTCACGAACACCGGCAGCGTCACGCCGACCCCGTTCGCCACGGCCGCGTTCTTGCGCGCCAGCAGCTCCACCGACCGCGGCCCCGGGATCTCCGTCACCAGCCGCCGCTCCTGCGGCAGCCCCGGCCCGCCCGTCACGTCACTCATGGGGTACTCCTCAGCGCTCCCGTTTCGCGGGCGGACCACCCGACCGCGCCTGACGCCCCGCAGGCTAGGCGCTCCCCGCCCCGCCCGGCATGCGCCACGGGGGAGTGGAGGGCACAGGGTGTTTCGACGGGGCGGCCAGTGGACGGGGCGGGGGTCAGGGCGGGGGGCCTCGGGCTGCGGTGTGGCGGGGGCGGAGGGCTTCGGGGTGTCGGCGGAGACCGGGTGGCCCGTGGTGTGGGTGCGGGCCAGGGGGGCTCCGGGCCGCGGTGCGGCGGGTGTGGGGGCCGACTGCCGGGCCGGTTCGCGGCGTGACGGACCTTCGGGAGCGGGAGGGCTCCATTACATTGTCTGCGGGGCGCGGTCGGGCGCCGGTGCGAGGGCGAGGGGCGAGCGGACATGGACATCGAGGGCACGCACGGCACCAGGGACACGACGCCGGCCGTGCCGCGCCCCGCGGCCCCGCCGGCCTCCCCGCCCCCGATGCCGCAGCGCCCCCCGGCCAACCAGCTGGAGACCTGGCTGCGCGCCCCCCGGCACTCCGACGCCCCGGGCGTCTACGCCTACGGCCACCGCCCCCGCCCCCCGCAGGACCCGGACCGGATCCCGGACCGGAAGCTGGTGGGGGGAGCAGTGCTGGCACTTCTGGTGGGGATGCTGGTGTGGTCACTGATCTCCGACGGCTACATCCCGTTCGCGGAATTCATCGGGTGGATCGTGCCGGATTCGTGGCCTTCTGGTGGACACAACCAGTTCCTCGCGGCTCTCTACGCAGTTTTCGTCTACGCCCTCGTCGTCGTCGTGATCATCTGGCCCGCGAGCCGCGCCGGCCGTTGGCCCGAGGTCTTCCGCCGTTACGTCAAGCCGTACCTCACCCCCGGAGAGGACGCCGCTCCGCAGTCCGTCGCCGGTGAGGCAGGGGGGGACCCCCTGGAGTGGCCGGAGGTGCGGGAGGCCGGGCAGGGGGCGGTGGCGGCCCGGCTGGCGGAGGAGGGGCGCGGCGGGCGGATGAACGACGTGGACTACGTGCGGCTGCACCGGGCCTGGCGGACGGCGCGGGAGCGTGCGGAGGCGGCGGAGGCGTTCGGCACGGCGGTGCTGCGGCAGGGCGCCGCGGCGTGGACGCACCCGTCGGGCGCGCGCGACCTGCCGCACCGCACGGTGCGGCACGACCTGTACACCGCGCAGGTCAGGGTGGGTTCCGCCGTCGACAACGACCGCAACCCCTGGCAGTACCGGGGCGCCGGCATGGCGCTGGACCCGGCGCTGCTGGGGACGTCGCTGCTGGTCGTCGGGCCGCCGGGAGCCGGCAAGACGCAGCGGGTGGTGCGGCCGGTCACCGAGTCGCTGTGCCTGCAGGCGCTGGCGGGGACGGCGGCTGTGGTGGCCGTCGGGCCCGCCGGGGCGGATCTTGGGCCCGCTGAGGCGTTCGACGTCGTGATCGCGATCGGCGACCCGGCTTCGGCGTACGACCTGGACCTGTACGGGGGGGCGGCCGACGCGGACGAGGCGGCCGGGCTGCTGGCGTCCGCGCTGCTGGACGGGTTCGAGGGCGAACGCGCCGACCCGCGGCGGGCGGCGACCGCGCTGTCGCAGGTGCTGGGACCCTACCGGGCGGCGCACGGCAGGTTCCCGTCGGTGCCTGAGCTGCGGGAGCTGCTGGACAACGGCGCGGCGGCGGTCGCGTCGCTGCGGGAGCGGCTGGACGAGGCGGGGGAGCCGGGCTGGGTGCGTGAGCTGGACTCGCGGGCCCGGCAGGCCCAGCGGCCTGGGGACGTCGGCGCGCTGCTGGCGGACCGGGTGGCACTGCTGGACCGGCCCGCGTTCGCCGGGTTCTTCGACACCTCCGGCCGCACCAGGCCGTTCGCGCTCAGCGCGCTGGAGCACCCGCTGCGCGTGCGGGTGGACCTGCCGGAACGCGGGCACGCCGAGGCCTCACGGATGCTGGCGCGGCTGTTGCTGGCGCAGTTCACCGCGGCGGTGACCGGGCGGCGGGACCGCACGCTGTTCGCCTGCCTGGTGCTGGACGACGCCGCGCACACGGTGACCGCCGAGTCGGTGCGGGCGCTGCAGCGGCTGCGGTCCGCCCACGCGGGCGCGGTACTGGCGCTGCGCGGGCTGGAGGACGTCCCCGACCCCCTGCGGGGTGCGCTGCTGGGGGCGGTCGGCTGCCGGGTCGCCATGTCGGGCGTGTCGATGTGGGACGGCAAGCGGTTCGCCGAGGCGTGGGGCACGACGTGGGTGGAGGAGGAGGACATCACCCGCACCCCGGACCACTCCGGCGGCCTGGTGAAACGCTTCGTCCGCGGTGTCCGCCGGGTCTTCACCGGGGAGGCTGCCACCACGGAGTCCGTGACGGTCCGGCGGGTGGAACGGGAACGCTGGTCCGCGTCCGATCTCGCGAACGCGGTGCCGCCCGGCCACGCGGTCGCCTCGCTGACGACGGTGGGTGGCGAGACGGCACCGCCGGTGCTGATCGATCTGCGGGGTTAGCTCCGCGAGTGGTTCCGCCGGGCTGGACGGGGCTGTGGCGGGGGCGTGTCCGGTCGTGCCTGTCTTTCCGGGGGTGGGGGTTCGGACGTCGGTCGTGTGCGGCGGCCGTGCCCTCATCGGGTTGCGCTGGTGGTCCGGGTCGTTCGCTGCGGGCCTTCCGGGGCGCGGGGGGCGTGGGTGTCCTGCAGAATTGGGGGGACATGCCTGCCACTCTTGCGTCGCTGGTTCGGACGCCCGCGCTGAAGTTGACCGTTCTCGCCGGGGAGGACGGGTTGGACGCCGTTGTGCCGTGGGTGCACACGAGTGAGCTGGACGATCCGACGCCGTATCTGGCCGGTGGGGAGTTGTTGCTGACGACGGGGTTGAAGCTGGGGGGCGGGGCGGAGGAACTGCGGGCCTACGTGCACCGGCTGGCGGACGCCGGCGTGGTGGGGGTGGGGTTCGGGGTGGGGCTGGGGCACGACGAGGTGCCGGACGCGCTGGTGCGGGCCGCGGGGGAGCGGGGGCTGCCGTTGCTGAGGGTGCCGCGGCCGACCCCGTTCATCGCGATCAGCAAGGCGGTGTCCGCGGCGGTGGCCGCCGACCGGTACCGGGACGTGACCGCGAGCCTGGAGGCGCAACGGGACCTGACCCGGGCGGCCCTGTCGCCGGCCGGTACCCCGGCGCTGCTGGGGAGGCTGGCCACGCAGGTCGGCGGGTGGGCGGCGCTGTACGACGCGTCCGGTGAGGTGGTGGCCGCGGCGCCGGAGTGGGCCGGGCGGCGGGCGGCGCGGCTGACCGGTGAGACGGAGCGGCTGCGGGACCGGCCGTCGCCGGCGAGCGTGGCGGTGGCGGACGGCGGTACCGGGGACCGGGTGGAGATCCAGTCGCTGGGCACCGGGCGGCGGCCGCGCGGGTTCCTGGCGGTCGGCACCACCGACCGGCTGGCCGGCGCGGACCGCTACGTGGTGCACGCGGCGGTGGCGCTGCTGACGCTGTCGATGGAGCAGTCCCGCGCGTTGCAGGAGGCCGAACAGCGCTTCGGTGCCGCGCTGTTGCGGATGCTGGTGGCCGGTCAGAGCGGGCACGCCCGGGAGGTGGCCGCGGACCGGTACGGCACGCTGCTGGAGCGGCCGGTGCGGCTGCTGGTGGCCGAGCCCGCGCGCCGCCCGGACACCGACGCGCCGGCGCCGGACGTGCCGGACCTGCCCGCGCTGGCTGACCGCGCCGAGGCCGCGGCGGCCCGGGCGGCCGAACCGTTGCTGCTGGTGGCCGGGGCCGGGCGGCTGACGGTGCTGGCGCGGGACGGCGGCGCGGTGCTGGCGGCCTGTGCCGGGCACACCGGCGGGCACCCGGCGCTGGCGGCCGGGCTCTCGGCGGTGGTGGAACCGGACGGCGTGCCGGAGGCCGCGCGTCAGGCCGACCGCGCGCTGGCGGTGGCGCAGCGGCGCGGCCGGGGACTGGTGGAGTACGACGAGGTGGGGGCGGGGTCGGTGCTTCCGCTGCTGTCCGACGAGGCGGTGCGGGCGTTCGCCGACGGGCTGCTGCGGCCGCTGCGGGAGCACGACGCGACCGCGCGCGGCGACCTGGTGGCCTCGCTCGCCGCCTGGCTGTCGCGGCACGGTCAGTGGGACGCGGCCGCGGCCGACCTGGGCGTCCACCGGCACACCCTGCGCTACCGCATGCGGCGCGTCGAGGAGATCCTCGGCCGCTCCCTCGACGACGCCGACGTCCGCATGGAGCTGTGGCTCGCCCTGAAAACCGGCGCCTGACCCCCGCCCACCGCCACCCGCGCCCCCGGCGAACGCCCGCCCCCCTGCACACGCCCCGGCTGCATATACCCCCGCCCCCAACCGCCCCGGCGGGCCCCGCACAGCGCGCCCACCTCCTCCCACCTCCGAACCGGCGTGGCCGAGGGCCCCCGTACTCCGGGATGGACAAACGCCGCCGGGCGGTGGCGCCCCTACCGTGGGGGGACCATCAGGTCATCGTCCGGTCTACCGGGGAGCCGGGGCCCGGCCGCCGGTGTTCCGGGACCGGGCGCACTCCTCAACCGAGAGGGAGCGGCTGTGTCTGCGACGAGCGAGACGGCGCACGCGTTCTGGGTCGCCGGGCGGCCGGCCACCGGCACGGAGAGTTTCGAGGTCACGCACCCCTACGACGGCCGGGTCGTCGGCCGGGTCAGTGTACCGACGGACGAACAGGTCGAGGAGGCGGTGGCCGCGGCGGCCGCCGCGGTCGCGCCCTTCTCCGCCACGCCGGCGCACGTGCGGGCCGCGGCCCTGGACCACGTGTCGCGCCGGCTGGCGGAACGCGCGGAGGAGATCGCCGAGCTGATCACCGCGGAGAACGGCAAGCCGCTGAAGTGGGCCCGCGGCGAGGCGGCCCGGGCCGTGTCGGTCTTCCGGCTGGCGGCCGAGGAGGCGCGGCGGTTCAACGGCGGGCAGGCGCAGCGGCTGGACACCGACGCCGGCGGCACCGGGCGGCTGGCGCTGGTGCGGCGGTTCCCGCGCGGCGCGGTGCTGGGCATCGCCCCGTTCAACTTCCCGCTGAACCTGGTGGCGCACAAGGTCGCGCCGGCCATCGCGGTGGGCGCCCCGATCATCGTCAAGCCCGCGCCCGCGACGCCGCTGTCCGCGCTGCTGCTGGGTGAGCTGCTGGCGGAGACCGACCTGCCCGCCGGGGCGTGGAGCGTGCTGCCGGTCGCCAACGACCGGATGCCGGCGCTGACCGCCGACGAGCGGCTGCCGGTGATCTCGTTCACCGGTTCCGACGTCGTCGGCTTCGCCATCCGCAGGGCGGTGCCGGACAAGCACCTGACACTGGAGCTGGGCGGGAACGCGGCGGCCGTGGTGCTGGCCGACTACTCCAGCGAGGAGGACCTGGACTGGGCTGCGGGCCGCATCGCGACGTTCGCCACCTACCAGGCCGGACAGTCGTGCATCTCGGTGCAGCGGGTGATCGCCGACGCGTCGGTCTACGACCGGCTGGTGGAGAAGGTGCTGGCGCGGATCGCCACCCAGGTCACCGGGGACCCGGCCGACGGGAGCACCGACGTGGGCCCGATGGTCAGCGAACAGGCCGCCCAGCGGGTGGAGTCCTGGGTGGCCGACGCGGTCGGCCGGGGCGCCAGGCTGCTGGCCGGCGGCGGCCGTCGGGGCGCCACCGTCGAGCCGACGGTGCTGGCCGACCTGCCCGGTGACGCGATTCTGGCCACCGCCGAGGTCTTCGGCCCGGTCATGACCCTGCACACGGTGGACGGCACGGACGAGGCGTTCGCGGCGGTCAACGACTCGCCGTTCGGGCTCCAGGCGGGCGTGTTCACGCACGACGTGGCGACCGCGTTCCGGGCACACCGGGAACTGGAGGTCGGCGGTGTGATCATCGGCGACGCGCCCTCCTACCGGGCGGACCAGATGCCCTACGGCGGGGTGAAGGCGTCCGGCAGCGGGCGTGAGGGCGTGGCCAGCGCGATGGAGGACTACACCTACGAGCGCGTGATGGTGCTGACCGGCCTCGATCTGTGAGCGGGCACCCGGCGGGCTGAGGCACGTCGGGGCGGAGGGGCGTCCGGTGTGCGGCCGGACGCCCCTCCACATGTGTGCGGCACCCGTGTCCGAGATGTGCGGAGCCTGATAGGGAAAGCGGTATTCGGGTACATACGCTCGAGTAGCCCCCGGTAACCCGAACAGATCAGGACAACCCGACGCCATCGGCGAGGTGAGTTTCCGTGTCCACCGCCCCCAAGGTCTCCGAACGCGAAGCCCGGCAGGTCGCCGAGGAGGCGCGCGAACAGGACTGGCACAAGCCCAGTTTCGCGAAGGAGCTCTTCCTCGGCCGCTTCCGCCTCGACCTCATCCACCCGCACCCGGTCGGCGACGCCGAGGACAGGCAGCGCGGCGAGGCGTTCCTGGCCAAGCTGGAGGACTTCCTCACCACCAAGGTCGACAGCGCCGGCATCGAGCGTGAGGCCCGCATCCCCGACGCGGTGATCGACGGGCTCAAGCAGCTCGGCGCGTTCGGTATGAAGATCGACACCAAGTACGGCGGTCTGGGCCTGACGCAGGTCTACTACAACCGGGCGCTGGCGATGTCCGGCACCGCGAGCCCGGCGATCGGGGCGCTGCTGTCGGCCCACCAGTCGATCGGCGTGCCGCAGCCGCTGAAGATGTTCGGCACCAGCGAGCAGAAGGAGACCTTCCTGCCGCGCTGCGCCCGCACCGACATCTCCGCGTTCCTGCTCACCGAGCCGGACGTCGGCTCCGACCCGGCCCGGCTGGCGACCGCCGCGGTGCCGGACGGTGACGACTACGTGCTGGACGGCGTGAAGCTGTGGACGACCAACGGCGTGGTCGCCGACCTGCTCGTGGTGATGGCCCGGGTCCCGCGCTCCGAGGGGCACCGCGGCGGCATCACCGCCTTCGTGGTGGAGGCCGACAGCCCCGGCATCACCGTGGAGAACCGGAACGCGTTCATGGGGCTGCGCGGCATCGAGAACGGCGTCACGCGGTTCCACCAGGTGCGGGTGCCGGCCGCCAACCGCATCGGGCGGGAGGGCGCGGGCCTGAAGATCGCGCTCACCACCCTCAACACCGGCCGCCTGTCGCTGCCCGCGGCCTGCGCCGGCGCCGCCAAGTGGTGCCTGAAGATCGCCCGCGAGTGGTCGGGGGCCCGGGAGCAGTGGGGCCGCCCGATCGCCGAGCACGAGGCGGTCGGCGCCAAGCTGTCGTTCGTGGCGGCCACCACCTTCGCCCTGGAGGCGGTCGTGGACCTCGCCAGCCACATGGCCGACGAGGACCGCAACGACATCCGCATCGAGGCGGCGCTCGCCAAGCTGTACGGCAGCGAGATGTCCTGGCGGATCGCCGACGACCTCGTGCAGATCCGCGGCGGCCGCGGCTTCGAGACGGCCGACTCGCTGGCGGCCCGCGGAGAACGCGCCGTGCCGGCCGAGCAGATGCTGCGCGACCTGCGGATCAACCGGATCTTCGAGGGCTCCACGGAGATCATGCACCTGCTGATCGCCCGCGAGGCGGTCGACGCCCACCTGAGCGTCGCCGGCGACCTCATCGACCCCGACAAGGGCCTCGGCGACAAGGCCAGGGCCGGCGCCCGCGCGGGCGGCTTCTACGCCCGCTGGCTGCCCAAACTCGTGGCCGGCCCCGGCCAGCTGCCCACCGCCTACGCGGAGTTCGGCCCGCTCGCCGGCCACCTGCGGTACGTGGAGCGCACCTCCCGGCGGCTGGCGCGCTCCACGTTCTACGCCATGTCCCGCTGGCAGGGCCGGATGGAGACCAAGCAGGGCTTCCTCGGCCGGATCGTGGACATCGGCGCGGAGCTGTTCGCGATGAGCGCGGCGTGCGTGCGCGCCGAGATGCTGCGGGAGCAGGGCGATACCGGGCAGACCGCCCGTCAGCTGGCCGACGCCTTCTGCCGGCAGTCCCGGCTGCGGGTCGAGGAGCTGTTCGGCCGGTTGTGGAACAACACCGACGACCTCGACCACCAGGTCGTCAAGGCGGTCATGTCCGGCAGCTACACCTGGCTGGAGGAGGGCATCGTCGACCCCTCCGGCGACGGCCCCTGGATCGCCGACGCCACCCCCGGCCCGTCCGCCAAGGACGACGTGCACCGGTCGGTCCGCTGACCGCGGGGGCGCCTGTGGCCGCATCCGCTGTCCGCGACGGCGGCGGATGCGGCCACAATGGGTCCATGACCGAGTGCCGCGACCCCCTCGCCGACCCCCATCTGCGCCCCCCAACCGACTCCGGCGGCCCGGACGGCCCCCGGCAGATCGTGATCCTCGGATCGACCGGCTCGATCGGCACCCAGGCCATCGACGTCGTCCTGCGCAACCCGGGCCGTTTCGCGGTCGTCGCGATCTCCGCGGCCGGCGGCCGGCCGGAACTGCTGGCGGAACAGGCGCACCGGCTCGGCGTGCGCGCCGTCGGCGTCAGCGACCCCGCCGCGGTGCCCGCCGTGCGCGAGGCGCTGACCGGCCGCTACGGCGCCGGCGCGAAGCCGCCGGAGCTGCTGGCGGGGCCGGACGCCTCCACCGAACTCGCCCGCCTCCCCTGCCACAGCGTGCTCAACGGCATCACCGGTTCCATCGGTCTGGCACCCACGCTGGCGGCGCTGGAGGCCGGGCGGGTGCTGGTGCTGGCCAACAAGGAGTCGCTGATCGTCGGCGGCCCGCTGGTGCGCGCGGTGGCGCGGCCCGGGCAGATCGTCCCGGTGGACTCCGAGCACTCCGCGCTGTTCCAGGCGCTGGCCGGCGGCACCCGCGGCGAGGTCCGCAAGCTGGTGGTGACCGCCTCCGGCGGCCCGTTCCGCGGCCGCACCCGTGAGCAGCTCGCCGGCGTCACCGTCGCCGAGGCCCTGGCCCACCCCACCTGGAACATGGGGCCGGTGGTGACCATCAACTCCGCGACCCTGGTCAACAAGGGCCTGGAGGTCATCGAGGCCCACCTGCTGTTCGACGTTCCGTTCGAGCGCATCGACGTGGTCGTCCACCCGCAGTCCTACATTCACTCCATGGTGGAGTTCACCGACGGATCCACCCTGGCCCAGGTCAGCCCCCCGGACATGTGCATGCCGATCTCGCTGGGGCTGGGCTGGCCGGACCGCGTCCCCGACGCCGCTCCCGGCTGCGACTGGACGAAGGCGGCCACCTGGGAGTTCTTCCCGCTCGACACCGACGCCTTCCCCTCGGTCGGGCTCGCCCGGCATGTCGGTACGCTCGGCGGCACCGCGCCGGCGGTCTTCAACGCCGCCAACGAGGAGTGCGTCGAGGCGTTCCGTGCCGGGCGCCTGCCGTTCACCGGCATCGTCGACACCGTCGCCGAGGTGGTGGCCGAACACGGCACGCCGGGAACTTCCACGACCCTCGCGGACGTCCTCGGTGCGGAGGAGTGGGCGCGCGCACGCGCCCGCGAACTGGCTCGGACCGTGACAGCGGAGGCCCGCGTATGACGACCTTGATGACCGTGCTCGGAATCGCGGTCTTCGCCGTGGGACTGCTGGTCTCCATCGCCTGGCACGAACTGGGCCACCTGTCGACCGCCAAACTGTTCGGCATCCGGGTGCCGCAGTACATGGTCGGCTTCGGCCCGACGGTCTTCTCCCGCCGCAAGGGCGACACCGAGTACGGGATCAAGGCCATCCCGTTCGGCGGATACATCCGGATGATCGGCATGTTCCCGCCCGGTGAGGACGGCCGGATCACCGCCCGCGCCAGCTCCCCGTTCCGCAGCATGATCGAGGACGCCCGCTCCGCCGCGTTCGAGGAGCTCGAACCCGGCGACGAGCAACGGCTGTTCTACACGCGCAAGCCGTGGAAGCGCGTCATCGTGATGTTCGCCGGCCCGTTCATGAACCTGATCCTGGCCGTCGTGCTCTTCCTCGGTGTGCTCATGGGCTTCGGCATCGCCTCGAACACCACCACCGTCAGCAGCGTGTCGGACTGCGTCATCAGCCAGTCCGCGGCCTCCGGTGGCAAGACCACCTGCGCGAAGGGCGACCCCGCCTCGCCCGCGAAGAAGGCCGGCCTGCGGGCCGGTGACCGCATCACCGCGTTCGACGGCCGCCCGGTCACCGACTGGAGCGTCCTGCAGAACGAGATCCGCGACACCGTCGGCCCCGCCACGATCACCGTCCGCCGCGGCGGACACGACGTCACGCTCAACGCCACCCTCATAAAGAACAAGGTGGCCAAGACCGACGGCCGCGGCGGGTACGTCGAGGGCAAGTACGTCACGGCCGGGTTCCTCGGCTTCACCCCGGCCTCCGGGATCGTCAAGCAGGACTTCTCCGGCTCCTTCCGGCAGATGGGCTCCATGGTCTCCACCACGGCGTCCTCCCTGGTCAGCCTGCCGGAACGGATCCCGGCGCTGTGGCGCTCGGCCTTCGACGGCGCAGCCCGGCAGCCAGACAGCCCGATGGGCGTGGTGGGCGCCGCCCGCGTCGGCGGCCAGGTCTTCTCCCTGGACATCCCGCCGGAGCAGCGCATCGCCACCATGCTGATGCTGGTGGCCGGGTTCAACCTCTCGCTGTTCCTGTTCAACATGCTGCCGCTGCTCCCGCTGGACGGCGGCCACATCGCCGGCGCCCTGTGGGAGGCCCTCAAGCGCAACCTCGCCCGCGTCCTGCGCCGCCCCGACCCGGGCCCGTTCGACGTGGCGAAGATGATGCCGGTCGCCTACGTGGTCGCCGGACTCTTCCTGTCCTTCACCGTCCTGGTGCTGATCGCGGACCTGGTGAATCCGGTGAAGATCACCTGATACCGCCCGCCGCGGGAAACGGTGGATGAATCCGGCCGGGCATCCGGGTGCCCGGCCGGTGCCGTTCCCGCGACGATGTGCCCGGCCCGCTCCGGGTGCCGTAACCTCGAATCCGGACCACGCCCGGCCCGCACGCCCGTACGGACGCCGCGCACCAGAAGACTTCGAACGTCACGCTCGCTCGCACACGTTGGGGATGCACCGCACATGACCGCCGTCTCGCTCGGTATTCCGTCGGTTCCGCAGAAGCTGGCCGATCGGCGCAGGTCCCGCCAGATCAGGGTGGGTTCGGTGCTGGTGGGTGGGGACGCGCCGGTGTCGGTGCAGTCGATGACGACGACGGTGACCGCCGATGTGGGGGCGACGTTGCAGCAGATCGCTGAGCTGACGGCGTCGGGGTGTCAGATCGTGCGGGTGGCGTGTCCTTCGCAGGACGACGCGGACGCTTTGGCGACGATCGCGCGGAAGTCGCAGATCCCGGTGATCGCGGACATTCATTTCCAGCCGAAGTACGTGTTCGCCGCGATCGATGCGGGGTGTGCGGCGGTGCGGGTGAATCCGGGGAACATCCGGCAGTTCGACGACAAGGTGAAGGAGATCGCGAGGGCGGCGTCGGATGCGGGGACGCCGATCCGGATCGGGGTGAACGCCGGGTCTTTGGACAGGCGGTTGCTGGAGAAGTACGGGAAGGCGACGCCGGAGGCTTTGGTGGAGTCGGCGTTGTGGGAGTGTTCGCTGTTCGAGGAGCACGGGTTCCGGGACATCAAGATTTCGGTGAAGCACAATGATCCGGTGGTGATGGTCAACGCCTACCGGTTGCTGGCGGGCCGGTGTGACTATCCGCTGCATTTGGGTGTGACGGAGGCGGGGCCGGCGTTCCAGGGGACGATCAAGTCGGCGGTGGCGTTCGGCGCGTTGCTGGCGGAGGGGATCGGGGACACGATCCGGGTGTCGTTGTCGGCGCCGCCGGTGGAGGAGATCAAGGTCGGTATCCAGATTTTGGAGTCGCTGAATCTGCGGCAGCGCCGTCTGGAGATCGTCTCGTGTCCGTCGTGCGGTCGTGCGCAGGTGGATGTCTACAAGCTGGCGGATCAGGTGACGGCGGGCCTGGAGGGTATGGAGGTTCCGCTGCGGGTGGCCGTGATGGGCTGTGTGGTCAACGGTCCGGGTGAGGCCCGTGAGGCGGACCTGGGGGTGGCGTCGGGCAACGGCAAGGGGCAGATCTTCGTGAAGGGGGAGGTCATCAAGACCGTCCCGGAGTCGAAGATCGTGGAGACCCTGATCGAGGAGGCCATGAAGCTCGCCGAACAGATGGAGGCCGACGGAGTCGCCTCCGGCGAACCCGCGGTAACCGTCTCCTCCTGACGCGCGCCCGCGCCCCGTGCCCCGCAGGGGGCGCGGGGAACGGCGCGAGCAACGGGGAAGCGGACCGTAAGAGGTCGGTGGTGAAGCAGCCCCGCGCCCGCCGCAGCCGGAGCGGACCGGTGGGGCCCACGGCGTGCCGCTCCGAGAAGGGGCGCGGGGAACGGCGCGAGCAGCCCGAGCCGACCGCAAGCGGACCGTGCCACGCGCCCCGGAGAGCGCCGCAGGTGAAGCGATCCGCAGGAGGATCACGGGGCGGCACCCCCGAGCCCGCCCCAAGCGCCGCGGGCAGCCGCCGGCCGGGGCCGGAGGATTCCGGCGTGGCCCCCTCGGCAGAGGTAAGGTACCGGGATTGAGAACCGCCCAACCGCGGGCCCGTACTGCGAGGCGCCCACCGTGCTGACGACGACCACCACCAGGGTCCTGGAACCGTCCGACCTCGACGCCGCGCTGGCCGTGCTGGACCGTGATCCCGTGGCCAACGCCTTCGTCGCCGCGCGGGTCCGGGTCGCCGGCCTGGACCCCTGGCGGCTGGGCGGCGAGATGTGGGGCTGGTACTCCGGCGGACGCCTGGAGTCCCTGTGCTACGCCGGTGCCAACCTGGTGCCGATCTGTGCCACCCCCGCCGCCGTGCGGGCGTTCGCCGACCGGGCCCGGCGTTCCGGCCGCCGGTGCTCCTCCATCGTGGGACCGGCGGAGCCCACCGCGCTGCTGTGGTCGCTGCTGGAGCCCGCGTGGGGACCGGCCCGCGAGGTGCGGCCCCGCCAGCCGCTGATGCTCACCCGCTCGCTGCCCCGCGACATCGCCCCCGATCCCCTGGTGCGCCGGGTGCGGCGCGAGGAGATGGACGTGATCATGCCGGCCTGCGTGGCGATGTTCACCGAGGAGGTCGGCGTCTCCCCGCTGGCCGGCGACGGCGGCCTGCTCTACCAGGCCCGGGTGGCCGAACTCGTCACCACTGGGCGGGCGTTCGCCCGGATCGACGACGGCAGGGTGGTCTTCAAGGCCGAGATCGGCGCCGTCACCGCGCACGCCTGCCAGATCCAGGGCGTCTGGGTGGCCCCGGAACACCGCGGCCGGCGCCTGTCGGAGTCCGGTATGGCGGCCGTGCTGCACTACGCCCTGCGCGACGTCGCCCCGATCGCCAGTCTCTACGTCAACGACTTCAACACCGCCGCCCGCGCCGCCTACCGCAGGGTCGGCTTCACCGAGGACGGTGCGTTCATGAGCGTGCTGTTCTGACCGGGCCCGCCGGGCTGCGGCGTTCGGCTAGGGTCCCGGCATGGATGACGCTACGGTCGGCCCGGTCGACCTCGCCGCCCGGGTCGACGAGGCCCTCGCGGTCCAGGCTCTCGCCTTCGGCCTCACCGACGACGAGATCGCCGTCCGCTCCCAGATCGTGCTGCGCCACCTCCAGCAGCCCGGGGTCCGTTCCCTCGGCGCCACCGGTCCCGACGGCCGGCTCGTCGGCTTCGTCTACGGCATGCCCAACGACCGCGCCCACTGGTGGTCCACCGTCGTCGAGCCCTACCTGCGGCGCGGCGGCCACGACCGGTGGCTCGACGACTCCTTCGTGGTCGTCGAACTCCACGTGCTGCCCGCCTTCCAGGGCCGTGGCGTCGGCGGGCGGCTGATCACCGCGCTGACCGACCCGGTGCCCCAGCCGCGCACCATCCTGTCCGCCCTCGACCTCGACAGCCCCGCCCGCCGCTTCTACCGCGGCCTGGGCTACGCGGACCTCGCGCACCCGGTGCACTTCCCCAGCGCCCCCGTGCCGTACACGGTCATGGGCGCGGACCTCCCGCTGCGCCGCCGTGTGCTGCCGGGAGCCACCGGCGGCGCGTAACGCGTTACGGCCCGTGCCGCCGGGACCGTTATCCTCGACGACACCACCCGTCGTCCCGAATCGCCACGTACGGAGATCGAACCATGGTCCAGCGCATGTCCCGCATGCTGCTCAAGACACTGCGCGACGCACCGGCCGATGCCGAGACCCTCAGCCACAAGCTGCTGGTCCGGGCCGGCTACGTGCGCCGTACCTCCGCGGGCCTGTGGACGTGGCTGCCGCTCGGCAAGCGGGTGCTGGACAACGTCACCCGGATCGTGCGCGAGGAGATGGACGCCATCGGCGGCCAGGAGGTGCTGCTGCCCGCCCTGGTCTCCCGCGAACCGTACGAGGTCAGCGGGCGTGCCGGCGAGTACGGCGATCTGCTCTTCCAGCTCAGGGACCGCAAGGGCGCCGACTACGTGCTCGGTCCCACGCACGAGGAGGCCGTCACCCAGACGGTCAAGGATCTGGCGTCCTCCTACAAGGACCTGCCGGCCATCCTGTACCAGGTGCAGACGAAGTACCGTGACGAGGCCCGCTCGCGCGGCGGTGTGCTGCGCGGCCGCGAGTTCATCATGAAGGACTCGTACTCGTTCGACACCACCGACGAGGGACTGGCCGAGGCGTACCGCCTGCATCGTCAGGCGTACAACAACATCTTCACCCGCATCGGCTTCGACTATCGCGTGGTGTCCGCCGTCTCCGGTGCCATGGGCGGCTCGGCCTCCGAGGAGTTCCTCGCCCCGGCCGCCGCCGGTGAGGACACCTTCGTCGGCTGCCCGCGGTGCGACTACGCCGCCAACACCGAGGCCGTCACCACCGTCGTCGCCCCGGTCACCGGGGTCGACCACCCGGCGCTGGAGCTGCTCGACACCCCCGGCACCCCGACGATCGAGACGCTCGCCGCCCACCTCGGCGTGCCGGCCTCCGCGACGCTGAAGAACCTGCTGGTCAAGGTCGACGGCGAGATCACCGCCGTCGGCGTCCCCGGTGACCGCGAGGTGGACCTCGGCAAGCTGGAGGAGGCGCTCGCCCCGGCCGTCGTCGAACTCGTCACCGCTGAGGACTTCGCGGGCCGCCCCGACCTGGTGCGCGGCTACGTCGGACCGCAGGGCCGGGCCTTCCCCTACCTGGCCGACCCGCGGATCGCCCAGGGCACCGCGTGGATCACCGGTGCCAACGCGGAGGGCAGGCACGCCCGCAACGTGGTGGCCGGCCGCGACTTCGAAGTGGACCGCTACCTCGACGTCGTCGTGGTCGAGCCGGGCGACCCCTGCCCCAAGTGCGGCGCCGGACTGGAGATCGGCCGGGCCATCGAGATCGGCCACATCTTCCAGCTCGGCCGCAAGTACGCCGACGCCTTCGAGCTCGACGTCCTCGGCCAGAACGGCAAGCCGGTCCGGGTCACCATGGGCTGCTACGGCATCGGCGTCACCCGGATCGTCGCCGCGCTGGCCGAGCAGACCGCCGACGAGCAGGGCCTGTGCTGGCCCCGTGAGATCGCCCCGGCCGACGTGCACGTCGTGGCCGCCGGCAAGGCCACGCAGACCGAACTCGCCCTGGAGATCAGCGAGAAGCTGCACGCCGCCGGGGTACGCGTGATGGTGGACGACCGCGGGGTCTCCCCGGGCGTGAAGTTCACCGACGCCGAACTCCTCGGCGTGCCCACCATCCTCATCGTCGGCCGCCGGGCCGGTGAGGGGGTCGTGGAGCTGAAGGACCGCCGCACCGGCGAACGCGAGGAGATCACCGTCGACGAGGCACTGGCCCGCCTGACCGCCTGACCGCCGCACCGCCCGCAGGCCGGTACCCCCGAGGGTGCCGGCCCGCGGGGCGCGTTCGGCCGGCCGCGCACGCCTACACCTGCGCGGCGAACTCCAGCAGCAGCTCAGCCCGGTCGCGGGCCCCGGCCCGCAGCGCCCGCACGCCCGCCTCCACGCAGCGGAAGACCGTCCAGCCCCGCAGCCGGCCGGCGTCCACCTCCAGCGCGTCCGCCAGTGAGGCGAGACGGCGTCGCGCGGCCGCCCGCGAGGAGGAACCCGCCATCAGCGTGTCCAGCCGGTCCCGGGCCGGCCAGGCCAGGTCGTAGGCCGCCTCGCCGGTGAGCGGGTCGGGGCCGACGGCCAGCCACGGCTCCCGGGCACCCGCGAGCACCGCGCCCTGCCGGAACTCCCCGTGCAGCAGCACGGCACCGCCGGCCGGCGGCCCGGCCACCAGCCGTTCCCGCTCCTCCAGCGCCTCCTCGCCGCAGGCCACGGCCTCCCGCGCCCACGGCTCCCGCAGCGTGTCCCGCAGCAGGGCCGCCTGCCGCGCGGTGCGGTCGGCGACGGATTCCAGCCGCGCGGCAGCCCCGCCCGGCGGCACCCACAGCCGCCGCAGCAGCGCGACCGCCTCCAGGCTCGCTCCGGCCTCCGGCAGCGACCGCAGGGTCACCTCGCCGCGCAGCCGCTCCAGCAGCAGGAGCCCCTCCCGCGGCGCCGAACGCAGCAGCCGCACCGCGCCGTGCCCGTCCCAGCGCTCCAGCGCCGCCCCCTCGGCGTCCGCCACCCGGTCCCCCGGCGAGACCTTGAGCGCGGCCGGGGTGCCGTCCGCGGTGCTCACCAGCACGACCAGACTGCGGGCGCCACCCGGCCGCACCACCCGCACCGGCGAGAGCTCCCACCGCTCCAGCGCCGCCGCCACCAGCTCCGGCAGCCGCGCCAGCCACTCCCGCCCGGCCGCACCGCACCGCTCACCGGCGGCACGCGCCAGCCGCTGCGGAGGCTGGAACGGCGGCGAGGTCATCGGGGTCGGGTCCCTCCGGTGCGGCCGGCCCGCACGGCGGGACGGTCTGACGGGGCGTTCGGCGAACGGGCGGCGGCGCTCCGGCGCGTTGGCGGGGCCGCCGTCAGGAGCCTACGGGCCGGGCGCGGTGGACCGCCGGGCGGGCATCAGCGCCGGGAGCCCGGTGTCAGAGCCGGTCGGAGGACGGCGGCCCGCCGGCGGTGCCCCGGGCGGACAGTCCGTCCCGCTCGGGCATGCCGGGGAACGCCGGGCCCGTGCCGCGCCAGCGCACCGCGCGGACGGCGGCCTCCCGCAGCCGGGACGCCGCGTCGGCCCGCAGAGCGCCGTCGCCGGCCGCCACCAGGTCCGCGTACGCGTCGGCCACCCGGTCCTCCAGCACCGCCGCCAGCCGCAGCGCCGCCGCCGCGTCCGGCACCGGGAACGGCAGCGCGTAGGCGGCGTCGGCGGCCACCGGGTCGGCGCCGAGCGAACGCACAGCGCGCCGCATGGCGTCCCGGGCTGAGCGGTGCGCGGTCCAGGCCGCCAGGGCGTCGGAGCGGTCGCCGCCGGCCCCCACGCGGGCACCGACCACGCCGTACCCGTACACCGCGGCGTACTCGGCGGCCAGTGCGCCCTGGGCGGCGACGACCCCCGCGGAGCGTGCGGCGTTCATCGGTCCGCCCCCGTCAGCAGTGCCACGTGGCCGGCCCCGCAGGCGGCCACCGAGGCCAGCAGGCGGGCGAGTTCGGGGGAGGCGCCGGGGAGGCCGGCGACGCGGCGCGCGGCGGTGTCCCGTTCGGCGTCCGCCAGCGACCGCAGCGCGTCCCGCGGCGCGGCCGGCACCGGTGGCCGCGCGGCGGAGGGCGGGGCGGACGGCGCTCCGGACGCTCCGGGCGGACGGGCGGACGGGGAGCCGGTGGCGGACGGGGCGGCGGTCGCGGCGGTCGGCCGGGCGCCGAACGCGGCGGCGTGTGCGGCGACCTGCGTGCGCAGCGGGGCCAGCCGGCCCGACAGCTGCGGGTGCGCGGCCAGCACGGCGTCGTAGCGGGTCAGCAGTGCGGTGGTGTCGGCGGCGGCGCGGCGGCGGGCCAGGGTGTCGCGGGAGGCGGTGCGGGCGGCGGGGGCCGCGCCGTGACCGGAGGTGCACCCGGCCAGCAGCGCCACCAGGGGTGCCCCGGCCACCGCCGCCCCGGCCAGCACGCTGCGGCGGCCGGGCCCGGTGGGGCGGGCGCCCGGCGCGGAGATCCTGAAGGGCACGTTCCTCTTTCCGGTTCCCGGCGGCGGCCGGGCCGGGCCCGGGCCGGCCGGAGTCGCATGCGGTGGCGGCGTGACGGAGGGCCGGCGGGGCGGGCGGTGACCCCGGCGCCGGCCGGTGGCGCAGAGCCTACCTGCGCCGATCCCCCCGCCGCGCACACCGCCCCGGCACCGCGCCGAATCGTCAGCCGGGTACCGGAACCGATAGGCTCGGGTGCCGACACGACGCACCGACAACAGCACACGCGGCCGAGGAGTCACCCGGATGAGCACCACCCCAAGCGAGAGGCTGCGCACCCTGCTGGAGCCGCCTGCCAGGGCCGCCGGACTCGACCTGGAGGAGGTCGCCGTCACCCCCGCGGGCCGGCGCCGGGTCCTGCGGGTCGTCGTGGACTCCGACGAGGGTGTCTCGCTGGACGCGGTCGCCGCGCTGAGCCGCAGCATCTCCGAGGTGCTGGACGCCGGTGACGCGATGGGCGGCGTGCCGTACACACTGGAGGTCACCTCCCCCGGCACGGACCGCCCGCTGACCGAGCCCCGCCACTTCCGCCGCAACACCGGCCGCCTGGTCGCCCTGCGGCTGGCCGGCGGCGACGAGCTCGTCGCCCGCGTGCTGATCGCCGACGACGAGGGACTCGACCTGGAGGTCCCCGGCGTCAAGGGCCGCAAGCCCACCCGCCGCCGCGTGGAGTACACCGAGGTGGCCCGGGCCCGGGTCGAGGTCGAGTTCGGCCGCAAGGGCGACAAGGACGACCCCGCCGGGCAGGACGCGGAAGACGGGTTCGACGAGGACGACGACGCGGAAACGCTCTCCGCCGAGAACGACGACACCGAGGAGGCGTAGCCGTGGACATCGACATGAGTGCCCTGCGGGGACTGGTCCGTGAGAAGGAGATCTCCTTCGAGCTGCTGGTCGAGGCGATCGAGTCGGCACTGCTGATCGCCTACCACCGGGAGCCGGGCAGCCGCCGGGACGCCCGCGTGGAACTGAACCGTTCCACCGGCAAGATCACCGTGTGGGCGACCGAGGACCGCTCGGAGATCCCCGAGGACGCCACGCCCAAGGAGTTCGACGACACCCCCACCGGCTTCGGGCGGATCGCCGCCACCACGGCCAAGCAGGTCATCCTGCAGCGGCTGCGGGACGCCGAGGAGGAGATCACCTTCGGCGAGTACGCGGGCCGCGAGGGCGACGTGGTGGCCGGCCTCGTGCAGCAGGGCAGCGACCCGCGCAACGTGCTGGTCGACATCGGCAAGCTGGAGGCCATCCTCCCGCCGCAGGAGCAGGTGCCCGGCGAGTCCTACCGGCACGGCACCCGGCTGCGCACGTACGTCGTACGGGTGGTCAAGGGCGTGCGCGGTCCGTCCGTCACCCTCTCGCGCACGCATCCCAGTCTGGTGAAGAAGCTGTTCGCCCTGGAGGTGCCGGAGATCGCCGACGGTTCGGTCGAGATCGAGGCGATCGCCCGCGAGGCCGGCCACCGCACGAAGATCGCGGTGCGCTCGACCCGGCAGGGCCTGAACGCCAAGGGCGCCTGCATCGGCCCGATGGGCAGCCGGGTGCGCGCGGTGATGGCCGAGCTGAACGGTGAGAAGATCGACATCGTGGACTGGTCCGACGACCCGGCCCAGATGGTCGCCAACGCCCTGTCGCCCGCGCGGGTCAACAAGGTGGAGGTCGTCGACCTCGCCGCCCGTTCCGCCCGGGTGATCGTGCCGGACTACCAGTTGTCGCTGGCCATCGGCAAGGAGGGCCAGAACGCCCGGCTCGCCGCCCGGCTGACCGGCTGGCGGATCGACATCCGCCCGGACACCGAGCCCGAGCAGGACGACGAGCGCGGCTGACCGCGGGCGGACCGGACGCCGGGCCCCTTACCACCGTTACCTGTCGGTAGGGCATGGCGTCGAACAGTCGAACGTAAACCAACCCGAAGGGGTGGGGTTGGCGCGGGGAGGTAGACTTAAGGATGTCTGGCCGGACGCGTGACCGGGCATGCCCTGAGCGAACCTGCGTGGGCTGCCGGAAACGAGCGGCCAAGACCGAACTGCTGCGCACCGTGGCGGTCGGTGGCCGATGCGTCCCCGATCCGCGCGGTACGCTGCCCGGCCGGGGTGCGTACCTGCATCCCGATCCGGCGTGCCACGACCTGGCGGTCCGACGCCGGGCGTTTCCACGGGCCCTGCGCCTCCAGGAACCGCCCGATACCGCGGAGTTGCTCCAGTGGCTGCGGCACGACCAGCAAGCTGAAACGACGTAGTACAACGTCCTCCGCCCGTGCGGGGGACGGTTCGGGCACGGGAGACCGTGCGGTCAGGTACCTCGCGAGTTGGAAGTAGGTCGAGATTGCGATGAGCACTCGATGAGTACGCGATGAGTACGCCCATGAAGTAGCGACGGTCCGGCGGACGACCACCCCGGACCTAGAAGGAGCGAAGTGGCTAAGGTCCGGGTATACGAACTCGCCAAGGAGATGGGAGTCGAGAGCAAGGTCGTCATGGCCAAGCTCCAGGAACTCGGCGAATTCGTCCGTTCGGCGTCCTCGACGATCGAGGCACCGGTTGTCCGTAAGTTGACCGACGCATTGCAGGCCGGAGGCAACTCCTCCGCCAAGCCCTCGGCGCCCCGCAAGGCGCCCAGCAAGCCGTCCGCGCCCACCCCGGGCCCGGCGGCCCGTCCGGCTGCCCCGAAGCCCGGCGCCCCCGCGCCGCGTCCGGTGGCGGCCACCCCCGCCCCGGCGGCAGCGCCCGCCCCCGGCCCCCGGCCGGCCCCGGCGGCACCCGGCCCGCGTCCCGGCCCCCGGCCGGCCCCGGCGCAGCCCGCGCCCGCCGCGGAGTTCTCCTCGCCGACGCCGGCGGCCCCGGCGCCCGAGCGTGCCGAGCGCCCCGAGCGTGCCGAGCGTCCGGCCACCCGGCCGCAGGCCACCCCCGGCCCGCGTCCCGCGCAGCGCCCCGGCGGCAACCAGCGCGACGGCGGTGCCCCGCGCCCCGCCGGCGACCGTCCGCGTCCCGCCGGCGACCGTCCGCGGCCGGGCGGTTCCCGTCCGGCCGGTCCGCGTCCGGGCAACAACCCCTTCACCTCGTCCGGCAGCACCGGCATGACCCGCCCGCAGTCCTCCGGCGGTCCGCGTCCGGGTCCGGCGGCCCGTCCCGGTGCCCCCGGCGCCGGCGGCCCCGGCAGCGGCGGTCCGCGTCCCCAGGGCGCCCCGCGTCCCGGCGGCGCCCCCGGCGGCTCCCGTCCCACCCCGGGCGCCATGCCGCGTCCCGGCGGCGGTCCGGGTGGCGGCGGCAACCGTCCCAACCCCGGCATGATGCCGCAGCGTCCCGCGGCCGGACCCCGTCCGGGTCCCGGCGGACGCGGTCCCGGAGGCCCCGGCGGTGCCGGTCGTCCCGGCGGCGCCGCGGGTCGTCCCGGTGGCGGTGGCGGCTTCGCCGGCCGTCCCGGTGGCGGTGGCGGTGCCGGTCGTCCCGGTGGCGGCGGCGGGTTCGCCGGCCGTCCCGGTGGTGGCGGTCCCGGTGGTGGCGGCTTCGGCGGTCGTCCCGGCTTCGGCGGTCGCCCCGGCGGTCCGGGTGGCCGTGGTGGCACGCAGGGCGCGTTCGGCCGTGGCCCCGGTGGCCGTCCGGCGCGCGGCCGCAAGTCGAAGCGGCAGCGGCGCCAGGAGTACGAGGCCATGCAGGCCCCGAGCGTCGGCGGCGTGATGCTGCCCCGCGGCAACGGCCAGGCTGTCCGGCTGTCGCGCGGTGCGTCGCTCACCGACTTCGCGGAGAAGATCAACGCCAACCCGGCGTCACTCGTCCAGGTGATGCTGAACCTCGGCGAGATGGTCACCGCGACCCAGTCCGTCTCCGACGAGACCCTCCAGCTGCTCGCCGGCGAGATGAACTACGTCGTCGAGATCGTCAGCCCGGAGGAGGAGGACCGCGAGCTGCTCGAGTCCTTCGACATCGAGTTCGGCGAGGACGAGGGCGACGAGGACGAACTCCTCGCGCGTCCCCCGGTCGTCACCGTCATGGGTCACGTCGACCACGGTAAGACCCGCCTGCTCGACGCGATCCGCAAGACCAACGTGGTCGCGGGCGAGGCCGGCGGCATCACCCAGCACATCGGTGCCTACCAGGTGGCGACCGAGGTGAACGGCGACGAGCGCCGCATCACCTTCATCGACACCCCCGGTCACGAGGCGTTCACCGCCATGCGTGCCCGCGGTGCCAAGTCGACCGACATCGCGATCCTCGTGGTCGCGGCGAACGACGGCGTGATGCCGCAGACCGTCGAGGCGCTCAACCACGCCAAGGCGGCCGGCGTGCCCATCGTCGTCGCGGTCAACAAGATCGACGTCGAGGGCGCCGACCCGACCAAGGTGCGCGGTCAGCTGACCGAGTACGGCCTGGTGGCCGAGGAGTACGGCGGCGACACCATGTTCGTCGACATCTCCGCCAAGCAGGGTCTGAACATCGACGGCCTGCTGGAAGCGGTCATCCTGACCGCCGACGCCTCGCTCGACCTGCGGGCCAACCCGGAGCAGGACGCGCAGGGCATCGCGATCGAGGCCCACCTCGACCGTGGTCGCGGCGCCGTCGCGACCGTCCTGGTCCAGCGCGGCACCCTGCGGGTCGGCGACACGATGGTCGTGGGCGACGCCTACGGCCGCGTGCGCGCCATGCTCGACGACAGCGGCAACAACGTCGACGAGGCCGGCCCGTCCACCCCGGTCCTGGTGCTGGGTCTGACCAACGTGCCCGGTGCCGGCGACAACTTCCTGGTTGTCGACGAGGACCGCACGGCCCGTCAGATCGCGGAGAAGCGTGCCGCCCGCGAGCGGAACGCGGCGTTCGCCCGCAAGGGCATCCGGATCTCGCTGGAAGACCTGGACATGGCCCTCAAGGCCGGCGAGGTCCAGCAGCTCAACCTCATCATCAAGGGCGACGCGTCCGGTTCGGTGGAGGCTCTCGAGTCCTCGCTGCTCCAGCTCGACGTCGGCGACGAGGTCGACATCCGCGTCCTGCACCGGGGCGTGGGCGCGGTCACCGAGTCCGACGTGGACCTGGCGGCCGGCTCCGACGCGATCATCATCGGCTTCAACGTCCGCGCCGAGGGCCGTGCCACCCAGCGCGCCGAGCGCGAGGGCGTCGACGTCCGGTACTACTCGGTGATCTACCAGGCCATCGAGGAGATCGAGGCGGCCCTCAAGGGCATGCTCAAGCCGGAGTACGAGGAGGTCGAGCTCGGCACCGCGGAGATCCGCGAGGTCTTCCGCTCGTCCAAGCTCGGCAACATCGCCGGTGTGCTCATCCGCTCCGGCGAGGTCAGGCGCAACACCAAGGCCCGCCTGCTGCGCGACGGCAAGGTCATCGCGGAGAGCCTCAACATCGAGGGTCTGCGCCGCTTCAAGGACGACGTCACCGAGATTCGTGAGGGTTACGAGGGCGGTATCAACCTCGGCAACTACAACGACATCAAGATCGACGACGTCATCGCCACCTACGAGATGCGTGAGAAGCCCCGCGGCTGATCATCGCTGAACGGTAGCGAGCCGGGCCGGTGGGCGGAGATAATCCGTCGATCGGCCCGGCTCTCGCCCGGTACCGTGGTGACGACCGAGCACCAGCCGTACGAGGCCCACGGGTCGGCTTGACCCGATTGCCCATGTATACAGGGACGCTGTCCTTCGACCTGCTCCTCGGCGACGTTCATTCGCTGAAGGAGAAGCGCTCCGTCGTCCGCCCGATCGTCGCCGAACTGCGCCGCAAGTACGCGGTCAGCGTCGCCGAGGTCGGTGAACAGGACCTGCACCGCAGGGCCCTCATCGGGCTCGCGGTGGTGTCCGGGGACATCACCCACGTGACCGACGTGCTCGACGCCTGCGAACGCTGGATGTCGGGCCGCCCCGAGGTGGACCTGCTGTCCGCCCGCCGGCACGTCCACGGCGACGGCGACCGGGACGACTGACCACCCGAAGAACAGAGAGAAGAACACCCATGACCGACACCGCGCGGGCGCGCAAGCTGGCGGACCGCATCCGGGTCGTGGTCGCGGAGACCCTCCAGCGGCGGATCAAGGATCCGCGGCTGGGCTATGTGACGATCACCGACACCCGGGTCACCGGCGACCTGCGGGAGGCCACGGTCTTCTACACGGTCTACGGCGACGACGAGGAACGCGCCGCGTCCGCGGCCGCCCTGGAGAGCGCCAAGGGCGTCCTGCGGTCCGAGGTCGGACGGCAGACCGGGGTCCGGTTCACCCCGAGCCTGGCGTTCGTCCCTGACGCCGTGCCCGACAACGCCCGCACCATCGACGACCTGCTGGCCCGGGCCCGCGAGTCCGACGCCCAGGTGCGCGAGACCGCGGCCGGCAAGGACTACGCAGCCGGGGCCGACCCGTACCGCAAGCCGGCCGACGACGACGCGGCGGACGCCGACGAGACCGACGGGGACGCATGAGGCGCAAGGGCACCGGGCCCGACGGCCTGGTCGTCGTCGACAAGCCGGCCGGGCTGACCTCGCACACCGTGGTCGCCCGGATCCGCCGGCTGGCCGGCACCCGCCGGGTCGGGCACGCGGGCACCCTCGACCCGATGGCCACCGGTGTGCTGCTCATCGGCGTCGAGAAGGCCACCCGGCTGCTCGGCCACCTCGCCCTGACCAGCAAGACCTACGAGGCCACCGTCCGCCTCGGCCAGGCCACCGTGACCGACGACGCCGAGGGCGAGATCATCTCCGCCGCCGCCGCCGGCCACGTCACCGAGGAGGCGCTGCGGGCCGCGGTCGCCGACCTGACCGGCGACATCCTCCAGGTGCCGTCCAAGGTCAGCGCCATCAAGGTGGACGGCAAGCGGGCCCACCGCCTGGTGCGGGCCGACGAGGAGTTCGAACTCGCCGCCCGTCCCGTGACCGTCTCCGCCTTCACCGTGCACGCGGTGCGCGCGGCGGCGGCGCAGGACGGCACCCCGCTGCTGGACGCCGACGTCACCGTCGACTGCTCCTCGGGCACCTACGTGCGCGCCCTGGCCCGCGACCTCGGTGCCGCGCTGGGCACCGGCGGGCACCTCACCGCGCTGCGCCGCACCCGGGTCGGCCCGTACGGGCTGGACGGTTCGGTGACGCTGGAGCAGCTGGAGGAGTCCTTCGGCGTGCTGCCGATCGCCACCGCGGCCGCCGCCGCCTTCCCCAGCTGGGAGGTCGGTGACGAGCAGGCACGTCAACTCATCAACGGCGTGCGGCAGAAGGCCCCCGGCCTGGGCGCCGGACCGATCGCGGTCTTCGGGCCCGGCGAGCGGTTCATCGCCCTGGTGGAGGAGCGCCGCGGCGAGACGAAGATCCTCGCCGGCTTCGTCTGACCCGCCCCCGGACCGCCGGTACCGGCCGCCGGCCCGCAGGACACCGCGGGGCCGGCGGCCCACCCGTGGCAACCTCCGCCGCCACGGCATGGCAGGCTGGTGTCCGGCAAGGGGCCGGTGTTCGCATGCGGGAACGTGGACGCGGACGGCCCGGTTCTGGTTTGGGTGAGGAGCGGCACGGTGGAACGCTGGCGGGGCCTGGAGGACGTTCCCGGGGGCTGGGGGCGCAGCGTCGTCACGATCGGTTCGTACGACGGCGTGCACCGCGGGCATCAGCTGATCATCGGACGGGCGGTGGAACGGGCCCGGCAGGCCGGGCTCTCCTGCGTCGTCGTCACCTTCGACCCGCACCCCAGCGAGGTGGTCCGTCCCGGCAGCCACCCCCCGGTCCTCGCCCCGCACCACCGCCGTGCCGAGCTGATGGCGCAGCTCGGGGTGGACGCGCAGCTGATCCTGCCGTTCACCGAGGAGTTCTCCCACCTGACGCCCCGGCAGTTCGCCACGGCCGTGCTGCGTGACGTGCTGCACGCCGCGGTCGTCGTCGAGGGCCCCAACTTCCGCTTCGGCCACCGGGCCGCCGGCAACGTGGCGATGCTCGCCGAACTGGGCGCCGGACTCGGCTTCGAGGTGGACGTCGTCGACCTGTACGTGCGCGGTGAGGCGGGCGGGGGCGAACCGTTCTCCTCCAGCCTGGTGCGGCGGCTGGTCGCCGCCGGGGACGTGGCGGGGGCGTCGGAGATCCTCGGCCGGCCGCACCGCGTCGAGGGCGAGGTCGTGCACGGCGCCCGGCGCGGCCGCGAACTCGGCTACCCCACCGCCAACGTGGCCACCCTCCCGCACGCCGCGATCCCCGCCGACGGTGTCTACGCCGGCTGGCTGGAGGTCGGCGGTGAACGCATGCCCGCCGCGATCTCGGTCGGCACCAACCCCACGTTCGACGGCACGCAGCGCACCGTCGAGGCGTACGCCATCGACCGGGTGGGCCTGGACCTGTACGGGATGAACGCCGCCGTGGACTTCCACGCCTACCTGCGCGGGCAGGAGCGGTTCGAGTCGGTCGCGGCGCTGCTGGAGCGGATGGCGATCGACGTGAAGCGGGCGCGCGAACTCGTCGGCTGAGCGCCCCCGGACAGCGGAAGGGCCCGGACACCACGTGGTGTCCGGGCCCTTCGCGCCGTCACTGCTCGGGCGGGCGGCCGGGCGGTGCGGCCGGCGGCTGCTGGCCCCAGCCCTGTGCCTGCTGCGGGGGCCCCGCCTGCTGGCCCCAGGCCGGCGGCGCCGCCTGCGGGGGATAGGGCTGCTGCTGGTAGGGCGCCTGCGGCTGCGGACCGGGGTACCCGTACCCGCCGGCCACCGGCTGGCCCTGGGCGCCCGGGTAGCCCTGCTGGCCGCCGTAGGTGTCGCCGGCGTAGCCGCCCTGCTGCTGTTGCTGCCATCCGGCCTGCGCGCCCTGCGCCCGCAGGATGTCCTCGCCGACCATGGCCGCCAGGTTGAAGTACGCCTCGCGGGTCTTGGGCCGCATCATGTCGAGGTCCACCTCGGCGCCGGCCGCCAGGTGTTCGTCGAACGGCACGACGATGACGCCGCGGCACCGGGTCTGGAAGTGCGCCACGATGTCGTCGACCTTGATCATCTTGCCGGTCTCGCGCACCCCGGAGATGACGGTGAGGCTGCGGTTGACCAGGTCCGCGTAGCCGTGCGCGTGCAGCCAGTCCAGCGTGGTGCTGGCGCTGGAGGCACCGTCGACCGACGGCGTGGAGATGATGATCAGCAGATCCGCCAGGTCCAGCACCCCGCGCATGGCGCTGTAGAGCAGACCGGTGCCGGAGTCGGTGAGGATGATCGGGTACTGGCGGCCCAGCACGTCGATCGCCCGCCGGTAGTCCTCGTCGTTGAACGTGGTCGACACCGCCGGGTCCACGTCGTTGGCGATGATCTCCAGCCCGGAGGGCGCCTGCGAGGTGAAGCGCCGGATGTCCATGTAGCTGTGCAGGTACTGGATGTTCTGCACCAGGTCACGGATGGTCGCGCCGGTCTCGCGGCGCACCCGGCGGCCCAGCGTGCCGGCGTCCGGGTTGGCGTCGATCGCCAGGATCTTGTCCTGCCGCTCGGAGGCCAGCGTGGAGCCGAGCGCCGTGGTCGTCGTGGTCTTGCCCACGCCGCCCTTGAGGCTGATGACGGCGATCCGGTAGCACGCCATGACCGGCGTGCGGATCACCTGGAGCTTCTGCTGCCGCTCCGCCTCCGCGGTCTTGCCGCCGATCTTGAACCGGCCGCTCCCGGGGATGTTCGACCCGGGCTTGCGCGCCTTCGGCTGGTTGCGCAGCAGGCGGTCCGACGAGAGCTCCACCGCCGCCGTGTACCCGATCGGCGCCCCCGGCACCGACCGCTGCCGCTGATCGGGCTGGACGGTGGGCATGCGCGGGTCGAAGCCGCCCTGCGAGGCGTCCGGCGGCAGCGGCGGCATGCCGTGGCCCTGCTGCTGCGGCCCGTACCCCTCCGGCGGCCCCTGCTGCGGCGGTGCCATCGGCGGCATGCCCTGCTGGTGCGGCGGGGCGGGCGGCATCCCCTGCTGGGGCGGCGCGGGCGGCATGCCCTGCTGCGGCGGGTGCGGGAAGCCGTAGCCGTAGGGTGCCGGCGGCTGCTGCCCCTGCGGTCCGTTCGGTCCGTGCGGGTAGGCGTAACCGGCCGCCGGAGTCTGCTCCTGCGGCCCGGGCGGCGGCTGCTGACCGTGCGGCGGGGGCGGGAAGCCGTTCTGCGGCCCGGGCGGCCCGGGCGGCCCGCCGTGCGGCCCGGGCGGCGCCACGTGCGGCGGACCGGGCTGCGGGGCCGGGGGCTGACCGTGCTGCTGCGGGTGGGGGAGCGGCGGCTGCCCGGTGTGCGGGGGCGGCGGCTGGACGCCGTGCGGGGGGCCGGGCTGCGGGGCGGGCAGCGGCGCGGCGTGCTGTCCGGGCGGGGGCGGCGGGCCCTGCACCGGCTGGGCGCCAGGGCCGGGCGGCGGGGGCATGACCGGCTGCGGCCCCTGGAACTGCGGGGGCAGCGACGGCACCGCGCCCTGCGGCGGGGCCGGCGGCTGTCCGCCCTGCGCCTGCCACGGATCAGCCGGCGCCGGCGGACGCTGGTGGTTCCAGGGCGCCGCGGCGGATCCCTGCTGCGGCGTCTGCCGGGGTGCCTGCTGCCGGGGGTCGGCGGGCGGACCGGCCTGCGGGGGCGGCGGGAATCCGTGCTGCGGCCCGGCCGGCGGCGGCGTCTGACCCGCGTACGGCGGGAGCGGCGCGGCGTGCGCGGGGGGCGGCACGGCGTGCGCCGGGGGCTGGGGTGCGGCGTGCTGTGGGCCGGACGGCACACCGGGGGGACCGGCCTGCGGGGGCAACGGCTGCTGCGGCGCGGGCGGTTGGGGTGCGGGCGGCTGCGGGGCGGGCGGCTGCGGCGGCGAGGCGGCGTGCTGCGGCGCGGTCGCGGGCGGGCCGGGGGGCGGCGGCGGGGTGTGCGGGGCAGGCTGTTGCGGGCCGTTCTGCCCGGTCGGGGCCGGGGGAGCGGGCGGCGCGGGGGGCGCGGCCGGTTCGGGGGCGGGGGGTTCGGAGGTGAGGCGGCCGAGCTTGACCCCGTTGAACCGCCCGGTGGTCATCGGCGACGGCGCCTTCTCCCCGGCGTCGCCGGCGGGCTCCTGCGGGGTCTGCGCGCGCACGTGGCTGACCTGGGCGGCGGAGAACCGCATCGTGGAGTTGCTCTCCAGGGCGCCCGTGGACGCGCCGGGGGCCGCCGGTTCGGGGAGCGCCTCGGGGGCCGGGGCAGCCTCGGGAGCGGGCGGGGGCGCGGAGTAGTCCGGGGGAGCGGGCTGCACCGGGGTGTCCTGGGTGGGCGCCGGGGCGGCGGGTGCGGCGGGCGGCGGTTCCGGTGCGGTGGCCGGCTGTTCGGGGGCTGCGGCCGGCGCGGAGGCGCTGTCGCCGCTCATGTACCAGGCGGGAGGCGTGTAGTCGATGCTGAACTCGCCCGTGTAGTCCGCGTCGGTCGGCCGTGCCCCGTCGCCGCCGGCCCGGCTGTCGTCCCGATCGGTGCTCACTGTTCCTCCTGGATTGCTGTCCCGCTCACGAACGGGCCGGTCGTGCCTGGAAGTCCGGCTCCGTGCAGGCAGGGCATGCGCATGCCACCCGACACCGCGACCCTCCCCCGTCCGACGGCATTCCCGGCATCCTCGGTCCGGAACCGGCCGGGAAGCCGCGGTCCCGGTACGGACAATCCGTCCTGCCGATCCTGCCGTTCCGTCTACAGCCTAGGCCCTGACCCGCCGCGAGCGCACGGCCCGTCCGGTGCCGTCACCGGTGCCCAGCCCGGCCCGTCCGGACCCGCGACCGGCCCCGCACGACGCACCGCGGGGCCCGCCCCGGAGGGCTCAGTCCATGCGGCGCGGAGCCCCCAGCAGACCGCTCTCCGCCTCGGTCGGCCGCGTCATCACCAGCTGGCGATGGGTCCGGGTGCACCACAAGGTGAACGCGTCCGCCAGCGTCGGCAGCGACTGCGACTCGGCAGGGGGCACCGCCAATATCCGCCCGATGGTGCGTGCCTCGTCCGGCGAGACCCGCTGCACCCCCACCAGGCTCGCGCTCTCCAGGAACCGCGAGGTGTTCGGACCCAGGTACGGCAGCACCGTCATGACGGACTGCCACGGACCGGCCGACACCCGCCCGCGCGGCGGCCGACCGCCCGCGTCCCGCACCACCAGCACCGGGGCGCCCACCGACGGGCCCAGCGGCGGGACCTTGCCCACCTCGTGGACCGTCACGCACTGCTGACCGCCGCCGGCCGCCTGCGCCAGCGACGTCCACACCTGCGGCCGGCCCGTCTCCACCGCGACCCGCGTACCGGTGGCCGCCGCCCGCAACGTCATGACCTGCGCCATCCACAGGCCGCCGACCAGCACCATCTCCAGCGCGGTCGGCCGGTTGAGCCCCAGCACCGCCGGGCGGTCCCCGGCGTCCACACCGATGATCACACCGTCGTCGCCAACCGGCAGCCCGACCGACGCCAGTTGCTCCAGGCCGAAACCGTGCCGCGGCCTGCGCGGCCCCAGCAGCCCGAAGCCCAGCCGCCGCGGCGCCCGTCGCGGCGCGGCCTGCGGCACCGGCGCCGCCTGCGCGCCACCCTGCCCGAACGCCCCGCCGAACCCGCCGGAGACCCCGCCCTGCACCTGACCGCCGTAAGGCCCGGAAGGCTGCGCCGGCGCGTACGGCTGCTGCTGCGGCACCCCCTGCTGCGGCGGCGTACCGTACGGCCCGCCCCGCAGTGGGGGAACCTGACCGCCCTGCGGCGGCGCCGGGGAGAACGACATCAGCGCGCACCCCCCAGCGGCAGCGTGGCCAGCAGACCCGGCACCTGTTCGCGGTCCAGCCGCACCAACTCCACCTTCACTCCCTGCGCCGTGCGCTCCAGCTGACGGCGGGCCGCGACCAGCTCACTGTCACTGCGCCCGGTGATCCGCACGTGCCCCGCCAACTCCGGCACGTCACCCAGACCGCGCCGCGCCGTCAGGCTGAACGTCGTCGCCAGCGTCGGCAACGACGTCAGCAGCGCCACCAGATTCGGCACCGGGGCACCGCCCGAGGCCGCACCCACCTTCGGCCAGCGGCCTATCCAGTACGTGGTGTGCCAGCGGTCGTCGCACCGCCAGGCCCGGGCACTCTCCGCCGTGCGCGGCGCCGCCGCGCCCGCCCGCATCGACTGTTCCGTCGCCCGCGGGTTCGCACACGTGGAGGTGGCCACCGCGGCCGACAGCTCCGACTCCGTCAGCACGCTCACCCGGAAACCCGCACCCGCCAGACGGCTCGCCAACTGGTGCGCCCCGCGCACCAGGCAGCGCTGCGCGCCCTCCAGCCCACCGCCGCGCGCGGTCACCGCCTCCGGACACAGCTCCGGATTCAGCTTCACCGCCACCCACGTCACCCGCACCGCCGGTGCGCCCGACTGCGCCTGCAACGGCGCGTAACTGCGCACCGCCACCGCCTGCTGCGGCATGTGCGGCGCCGGCGCCGGCTGCGTGTGCTGCACGACCTGCACCGACTCCAGTCGGATCCCGTCCACCTCCAGGCCGTCGTACAGCACGTCCATCGGCAGCGGCCGCGCGGTGCGCAGCGGGCGCAACGGCTGGTCGAGGGACTCCACCTGGAGCACCGCGGTCAGGAACGTGCCGTCCCCGACCATGCCGACCGGACGGCCCGAACCGTCGCTCCAGCTCAGGGTGCGCAGCGCCGGGTCGCACTCGACGGCCGGCACGAAACCGGGGTCGGTGCGCGGCAGCGCCTGCCCCGCCCTGCGCTTGCGGGCCCGTGCCTCCAGGACCGTCACCAGCCACTCCGGAACCGGCCGGTGCCGCCGGCGCACCACCGCGAGCAGCACCAGGACCGCTGCGGGCACGGTGGCCGGCAGCAGCAGGAGCGGCCGGGTGACCCAGGCGCCCAGCAGCAGCGCGGCGGCCACCTCGACCAGCACCAGCTGCTGCACCGACAACGGCCCGATCCGGCCGGCGCCCTCACGCGTCCTCAGCCGCGGCGCCGAGGCCGTGGCGCCCGGCGCCCGGTGCCCCGCCCCGCCGGCCCGGGACTCCGCGCCCGCCCTCCGCCTGGTCGCGGTGACCATCCCCCGTCGCCCCCTCGCACAATGGACGTGGACACCCCACGTCGTCCCGGAACGACCGTTTCGCGTCCGGCCGTCGCACCCGCCCCCGGCGGGCGGGAACCTTCCCGTTACCGGCATAGTAGAGGGCCGGTCGGACAACGTCGGCCGGGGTGCACCGGCACCCAGCAGGCGAAACCGCGGGGCGCGCTCTGGGCCCCGCAGGCGAAACCCGGGGGAGAAGAACCATCCATGGCCTCACGGCGGGACCAGCTCAACGCGTACACGTTCGCCAGGAAACGCATGGTGGCTGCCTTCCTGCAGCCGTCCGCGACCGGCTCCGAGGAGGCCGCCCCGCGCCCGCTGCGCGCCGTCGTGCCCAGCCTCGTCGTCGGGGCGCTGGCCCTGGCCGGCTTCGGGGCGTGGGGCCTGATCAAACCCACCGCGCCGCAGGGCTGGGACACCCCGCGCGCCAACGTGCTGGTGGGCAGTGAGTCGACCACCCGCTACATCGTCTGGAGCAACAGCGACAAGCAGAAGCCGGAGCTCCACCCGGTCCTCAATCTGGCCTCCGCGAAACTTCTACTGGATCCCGACAAGTTCTCCGTCCTGAAGGTCGACGAGTCGGTCCTGGACAACGGCAAGCTCCAGCAGGGCCCCACCGTGGGCATCCCCTACGCGCCCGACCGCATGCCCAGCCCGGCCGACGCCGCAACGGCCAAGCAGTGGGCGGTCTGCGAACAGCCCCGCGGCGGCGGCGACCCGGCCACCTCCGAACCGCAGAAGGCCGCCTTCGTCTTCGGCAGGTCCGACCGGTCCGCGGTCGCCGGGACCGGCCGGCTCGGCCCCGGGAAGGTGCTGTTCGTCGAGAGCCCCGAACGCGACCGCTACCTGGTCGACTCCGCCGGCACCGCCCACAAACTGGTCTCCAACGACCAGAGCACCGGGAACGGCAGGGACCTGCTGAGCTTCGCCCTCTTCCAGGGCTCACCCCAGATGGTCACCGACGACTGGCTCGACACCCTCAACAAGGGCACCGACATCTCCATCCCCGACATCGCCGGCTTCGGGCAGCCCGCCGGTGTGCCGGCCCTCGGTGACGCCAACCGCGTCGGCATGGTCGTCGAGGTGCTCAGCGGCACCCGCAAGGTCGACTACGTCGTCCTGCGGAACGGTGCCGCCCAGATCACCCCGTTCGTCGCCCGGCTGCTGATGTACGCCAAGTCCGCCATCGGCATGTACGGCACCGGCAACCCCGCCCCCCGCGGCGTCAACGTGCAGGCCCTGCCGACCCTCAAACCGTTCGCCACCGGCGCCGACTGGCCGACCGGGGTCACCGACCAGGTCAACACCGGTGCCGACACCACCTCGTGCAGCGTCTACAGCGGCACCATGGACCCCAGCGGCGACAAGCCCGACATGACCATGTGGGCCGGCCCGTCCTACCCCAAGAAGACCCTCGACAACGGCGGCACCTCCGCGTACGTCACGCCCGGCTCCGGACTGCTGTTCCGCCAGCTGACCGGCGGCACCTCCGGCGGCGGCGGGATCTACCTCGTCACCGACACCGGCCTGCGCTACAGCGTGCCGAAGGACGCCACGGCGAACACCGACGACACCAAGAAGACCAAGGACGCCCAGACGCTCCTCGGCTACGGCCAGATCAAGCCCGTCGACGTACCCCGCGCCTGGGCGGCCTTCCTGCCCACCGGCCCTGTGCTGTCCCCGCAGGCCGCCGCACAGGAGCAGGAGTCGTGATGCGCGGCGCTCCCGTACGGCGCGTCACGGCACGCCTCGCCGTCCTCCCCTTCGCCGCGCTCCTCGCCTGCTGCGCGCCCGCCCTGGCCGCCGCCGGCCCGGTCACCGCGGGCACGGTCACCGCGGGCACGGTCACCGCGGGCGACGGTGAGTGCGGCGTCACGCCCAGCCCCATACCGGGCACCCCGTGGGCCCTTCAGCGCCTGCAACTCGCCCAGTTGTGGTCCGGCACCAGCCACCAGGGCCAGGGCGTCCGCGTCGCCGTCATCGACTCCGGCGTCGACGACAAGAACCCGCAGCTCAGCACGGCGGTCGACGCCTCGCTCGGCAGGGACCTCACGTCGAAGAAGGGCGGCAACGGCACCAGCGACACCGAGGGCCACGGCACGGAGGTCGCCGGCATCATCGCCGCCCGGCAGCTCCCGAAGACCGGCTTCATCGGCATCGCCCCGCGCGCCGTCATCATCCCCGTACGGCAGAACGCCGGAGGGAACGGCAAGGTCAGCACCCTCGCGCAGGGCATCAACTACGCGGTCTCGCACGGCGCACGCGTCATCAACATCTCCCAGGACACCACCGCGCCCACCAGCGAACTGGCCGCAGCCGTCCAGCACGCCGTCGCCCAGCAGGTCGTCGTCGTCGCCGCGGCCGGCAACGACGGCGCCAACGGCAAGGTCAACACCACCTATCCCGCCGCCTACCAGGGCGTCCTGGCCGTCGGCGCCTCCGACCGCAACGACGAGCGGGCCGACTTCTCCCAGGCCGGCGCGTTCGTCGGCGTCGTCGCCCCGGGCGTCGACATGACCTCCACCGTGCCCGGCAAGGGCCAGTGCGTCGACAGCGGCACCAGCTTCTCGGCGCCCTACGTGGCGGGTGTCGCCGCGCTGCTCATCGAGCGTTTCCCGCACTGGAGCGCCCAGCGAGTCATCGCCCAGATCGAGCAGACCGCCGACCGCCCCTCCCGCGGCCGCACCGACGCCCTGGGCTGGGGCGTGGTGGACCCGGTCCGGGCCGTCACCGAGACCTCGGTCGCGGTCTACAGCCCGCACCCCGACCCCGTCGCCACCGACCCCGACCCGGTCCGCCCGGTCGCCTACGCCGTCGACGACGGTTCGCACGAACGCATGGTCCGCGACGCCGTCTACGCCCTCGGCACCGTCATCCTGCTCATCGCCGTGGTCGCCGGCGGCTCCGTCGTCCTGCGCGACGCCCGCCGCGGCCGCCGCCGCTGACCCTGGCCGGTACCGCGTGACGTCGTCGTGCGGTGCCACGTTCGGGTGAGGTGCGGAACGCCGGAATCGTGCCGTGCCGCGTTACGGGTGAACGAACGACGGCCGCGGACGCGGGAGTGCGGAAGGCCCCGGCACGGGTGCGGGTGCGTGCCGGGGCCCTCGTCGCAGCGCTGTGCGTCAGCCGCCCGCGTACGGGCGGACGGTGCTCATGATCTTCTGGATCTGTGCGTCCGTCAGGGCGTTCGGCACACCCTGGTCGGCGTACAGGACCCACAGGCCGGTGGAACCGTCCTTCAGGCGCATCGAGATGCCGTACGCCACCGCGGTCGGCGGCACGCAGCCGCTCGTCCGGTAGATCCCGGTGGCGGTCGCCTTCGCCATGTAGCCGTCGACACCGTTGTGCTTCCAGGGCGTCGCCGAGGTGACCGTGATCTTCTGCGGCTTGTGCCCGTCGGCACCGCCGTACGCGGCCCACACCCAGTTGCCGGCCACGTTGCGGGCGTTGTCCTGGAGGGTCCCCTTGGTGCTGCCCTGCTCGCCGACGGTCGCCAGCTGCCCCGTGCCAGCCTGCACCGCGCCGGTGTGACTGCCCGGGCTGTCGCAGCCGCCCAGCCGGTACTCGCTGCTGGCGCTCATCACGACGACCGGGTTGTTCTTCTTGTCGGTGTAGGCCAGCTCCAGGTCGGGGCTGTTGACCTTCCACTTCTGCGATGCCGGCGGCACGTCGTAGCTGAAGCCGTGCGACGCCTCACCCTGCGTCTGCCACCCGGCGATCAGCGGCTTCGACGCCCCGTCCGACAGGCTCGGCCCCTGGTCGGTGGCCCCCGGCGCCGGGGCGCTGAACGAGGCCGCCGGCGAGCTGCTGCCGGCGGCCACCGGCGTCTTGTGCGTGCCGTGATGGCCCGACCGCAGCGCCAGCGTGACACCGCCCGCCACCAGTGCCACCGCCACCACGCACACGGTGACGATCAGACCCTGGCGCCGTTTGCGCACCGGCGCCACCGGGACGGCCGGCTGCTGCGGATACCCGTAGCCATGCGGCGGCGGGTACGGCTGCTGCCCGGGCTGGGCGCCGTACGGCTGCGGTTGCTGCGGCGGGTACGGCTGCTGCGGGTGGCCGTACCCCGAGGGCGGTTGCTGCGGCGGCACGGAACCGGCGACCGGCTGCTGCGCCTCGGGCTGCTGCGGCCACACCGGGGGCGGCCCGAACCCCTGCTGGGGCTGCGGCTGCTGCGGCGGGACGGGCTGCTGACCGGGCGGACCGGGCAGCCTCGGGTCGTCGGGGTTCTGGGGCCAGGACATGTCGCGTACCCTACGTCGCCCCGGTCGCCGCCCGGTCCACGGGAGGCGACGGTCCGGCAACAACGGCCGCGTCACCCCTGCCTACGGCACGTACCGTGCACGGTGTTGACACGGGCCGCACGTGACGGGGAGGCCATTCGCAGCGGTCGTTCCGCCCGGGCGCCGACACCGGTGACGGTCCGCCACCCATGGACGCGCCGACGCGTCCGGCCACCGGTCAGGCGATGGGCCACGGCACCTGCGGCGAGCGGTACCAGTCGATGCCCATCGCCGCCCAGCGCGGCGCCTGATCGGCCAGGCGGGCGGCGAAAGCCGTCCAGTCGTGGGACTCCGGCGCCGACCAGCCCAGTTCGGCCACGGCCGGCAGCCTCGGGAACGCCATGGGATCGATGTCCGCGTCCGTCCGCAGCGTCTCCGACCACAACGGCGCCTCCACGCCCAGCACCGCCGAAGCCGGCGCCCCCTTCAGGAACGCCGCGGGGTCCCAGTCGTACGCGTCGCGCACCTCCACGTACCCCGCCCACGTCAGACCGAGCCGGGTGGAGACGTCGTACTTCATGTCCAGGTAGGTGTGATTGGCCGGCGACATCACGAAACGGCTGCCCGCCCGCGCCGCCGCGATCACCGGTGCCTCCCGCCCCGTCGTGCCCCAGTACTGCACGACGGTGCCCGGCACCATGTCCGCGCCCGTGATCTGGTTCCACGCCATGACCGTCTTCCCGGTCGCCGTCACCAGCGGCTGCACCCGGTCCATGAACGTGCGGTAGTCCGCCGCCGACGTCGCGTGCGCCTCGTCCCCACCGATGTGCACGTACGGCCCCGGCGTCAAGGCCGCGATCTCCCGCAGCACGTCACGGACGAAGGCGTACGTCATCTCCTCGCCGACGCACAACGAACTGAACCCCACCTTCGTCCCGGTGTAGGGCGCCGGAGCCCGCCCGTCGCAGTCCAGCGTCGCGTAGGACGCCAGCGCGGCGTTCGTGTGCGCGGGCATGTCGATCTCCGGCACCACGGTGACGTACCGGCTCGCCGCATAGCGCACGATCTCGCGGTAGTCGTCCTGCGTGTAGTAACCGCCCGGCCCGCCCCCGACCTGCGTCGCACCGCCGAACGGTGCCAGCAGCGGCCAGGAACGCACCGCGACGCGCCACCCCTGGTCGTCCGTCAGGTGCAGGTGGAGAACGTTCACCTTGTACTGCGCGATCTCGTCGATGTACCGCTCCACCCGCCCCACCCCGAAGAAGTGCCGGGCGACATCCAGCATGGCCCCCCGGTAGGCGTACCGCGGCCGGTCGGTGACCGTGCCCCCCGCCACCGTCCAGGGCCCGGCCTCCCGCCCCGGCGCCCCCACGCGTGCGGGCAGCAGCTGCCGCAGCGTCTGCACCGCGCGGAACAGCCCCTGCGCCGTGGCCGCCTCCAGCGTGACGCCGCCCGCTGCCGCCGTCAGCCGGTACGCCTCGTCGCCCGGTCCTGCCGCGTCCCCCGTCCGCAGCACGATCGCCCCGGCCGGCCCCGATCCGCTCGCCGCCCTCGGAACCACGGGCAGCGGGAACCCGGTCGACGGCCGCAGCAGCCCGGCCAGGTAGCCCCCCACCGCCCGCACCCCGGGCGCGTCGTACGGCACGGAGACGACCGTGCCGGGCCTCATGACGAACGGCTCACCCTCGGGGGCGACGGAGAGCGGCGCGGGGATGACGTCGGAGAGCCGTACCGGCCCCGGAGGGGCATCGGCCCGTGGTGCCAGGGCCGGGGTGGCACGCAACGACGCGGGGTTGACGTCGGCCGCCGTCGCCCCGGCCCCCGGCGCCGCCCCCAGCACGGACAGGCCGAGTGCCAGGGCGAGCGCGGGGGCGAGACGGGGACGGCGGAACGGCGGTCGCGTGATGACCCTGCGGACGATGCGGCTGCTGCGTGGGCTCACGGAGTCCCTTCCGGAAGAGGGGCGGTCAGGGGCCGGCCGTCGCACTGCCGCCCTGTTGCCGTTGCTGAATACCCGTCAATCCAGATCGCTCCACGCGAATACACCCGTTCGGGGTGGTGCGGCCGCGCGGTACGACGAACGGGTCACCGGACCGCATTCCCCCGGCCCGCTGCCAACTGCCTGCCGACGAAAGACACATTGGGCTTGTCGGTCCCAGCGGCTAAAGTGGTTCCGACACCATGGGAAGAGCGAACGAGCGGGACCGGCCGACGGACCCCCGCGCGGTCGCCCGGTACGGGGGAGGCGCGTTGTCGCAGGGCAGGGGCAGGCGAAGGTCTGCCTGACGGGTCTCGTACGCCCGAACGCCCGCGCACCGCTCCGAGGCCGCACCCGCCCGGGCCGCGGACGGACCGGCGTTCACAACGGAACGCCGCCGGACGGGGTGCGTCCGCAATTGAAGAATTCGGGGAGATAACGGGGATGTTCCTGGAGCCGATGTCGGCCGATGGCCAGACACTCAAAGTCCAGCTGGAAACGCTGCGGCAGTTCAAGCGCGATGTCGACAAGGTCATCCACACCCTGGAGGACTCCCCGGCCGGCCCCAAGCACATCGGCGGCGAGCGCATCGGCGCGGGCCACCTCGGCAAGGGCTTCGTCGAGGCCGACGTCCTGGCGTCCACGTACCTGCAGGTCCACAACCAGCTGGAGACATTCTCCGGCCAGCTGAAGGACCAGATCGAAGCCATGCAGATCACGGTCGACTGCGCCGAGCGTGGCTACACCAACGTCGACGTCGAGCAGCGCGAACGGCTCTGGAGCATCTACCACAAGACCGTCAAGTACGACCAGCAGCACCAGCCCTCGCACACCAAGAGCACGGCGCCCGGCTGCACCCCCGCGCCCACCCCGTCGCACGGCACCGACACGTCGGGCGGTGTGTCCGCGTGAGACTCCCTGTGACCGCTGTCGGCCCCCTGGTGGGCGAAGGAGGAACGGCTACCGATGCGCGTTGACGATGCGGGCGGCTGCTCGCCCAGTGTGTACGGCCCCCAGTCCGACTTCGAGGGTATGTCGCACCGCCAGCTGCTCAAGCTGCTGGACGGCGCGAGCCATTCGCCCGTGGGCTCGGTGGCCAAGAAGCTGACGGACGCCGGTGACTCCCTGCAGGAGATCGCCCGGACGCTCAAGAAGCACATGAGCGACCTCGACTGGCAGAGCGCGGCCGGCGACTCCTTCCGCGACTGGGGCCACAAGGTGGCCAGCGCCACCTACACCCTGTCGGACTACGCCTCCAGCGCCGGCAACCAGCTCAACATGGCCGGTGACTCCCTCGGCTCCACGCAGAGCGGCATGCCCCCGGTCCCTGAGGGCGCCGCCACCACCGTGGCCACCTACCGCGCACACAAGGGCATCAACGGCCCCTTCGTCGACGCCTCCGTCGGCACCCACGTCCCCGCGGGCGTCACCACCCCCACCGACACCCAGTACCAGCAGGCCCTCGGCACCCTCAACACCGCCCACCTCGAAGCCGCCGACCAGATGTCCAGCCTCGGCAGCGCGTACTCCTCCGCCTCACACGGCATGAGCACGCTCAAGGAACCGGTCTTCCCAGCACTGCCCACGGAGGCGATGCCGCCGGAACCGGACAGCACACGCGGCACCAGCTCGTACATCGACCCCTCGTCCGGTGGCGGCGCGGTGGGCACACCGGTGACGGCGACCACCGTCGGCGCGCAGACCACACCGGGCGGGATCAAGGAGATCATTCCCGGTCACACTCAGATCGTGATGCCCCATACGCATCTGGACAGCAACGGCAATCAGGACACCACCGGCGGTATCGCGGTGATCGAGCCCCCCAGCACACTGAGGCCGCCGCGTCCTTCGCAACCGACCAGCCCGTTCCTTCCGCCCCCCATGCCTCTCAGTGGGCTGCCCGTCGGGCCGAAGAACACGGGTAGGTATCCCGGTGCCGGTTCCGGCGGGGAGCAGGTGCACACGTTCGGTGTTACCGGCCCGGGGCGCTCGGCGGTGCGTTCATCCTTCGGGGAGGGCATTGAGGGCGGTCGGCTGACAGAGCCGGGAGCGGGCGGCCTCGGCGGCGCGCGCGCTCGCTTTTCCACTGGCGCAGTGATCGGTGAGGAGTCCGCTGCGGGCGGTCGCCCCGCAGGCTCCGGAGCCCTGCCCGCGGAAGCGGCCGAAGGGGAGCTGTACGGTGGCCGGGCGGGTGCCGGGTCCGTGGGTGAGGCCGGCCAGGAGGGCATGGCGTCCTCGCGCGGCATGTCGGGAATAGGCGGGATGTCGTCCCGGGGTTCCCGTTCCCAGCGCGGCCGGCGAAACGGAGGCCGTCCCGACTATCTCGTCGAGGACGAAGAAACCTGGCTTTCAGCGGGATCACGAGCCGTGCCGTCGGTATTCGAGTAATTGAGGAGCAGCGCATGATGCGGTGGCGTCACTGCCGCCTGAGAGGGTTGCGGTCGGTCAGCACGGCCGCTGTCCTTGTCGGAGCCTTCACGCTGGCCGTCACAACGGCGGTGACCCCCGCATACGCCGACACCATCCGGCAGAGGGAATGGCACATCGACGCCATGCAGTTGCCGGACATCTGGAAGCTGAGCAACGGAAAGGGGATCACCGTCGCGGTCATCGACGGCGGAGTGGATGCCCAACTGCCCGATCTGGTGGGGCAGGTTCTTCCGGGCAAGGATTTCTCGCCCACGGTGAAGAGCAGCAGCGAGGCGAAGCAGTACAGCCATGGGACGACCATGGCGAGCCTCATCGCCGGCAGTGGCAAGGGGCTCGGTGGTCAGGGGGCGGTGGGTGTCGCGCCCGGAGCGAAAATCCTTCCCCTGCGGGTCATATACAACAGCAATGCTGCCTCCGACGCCGATTCGCAGAAGGGCATCGAGGAGGACATCGCCAAGGCCCTGCGCTTCGCCGCCGACTCGCCCGCCCGCGTCATCAACATCTCCGAGGGCGCCTACGGTGCCAACAGCGACCTCGACAGTGCTGTGAGCTATGCGCTCTCCAAGGGTAAACTGATATTCGCGTCCGTGGGCAATGAGCGAGCGCAGGACAACCCCGTCGAGTACCCTGCCGCAATCCCCGGGGTGGTCGGCGTCGCAGCGCTGGATCACAATGGCGCCGCGACCTCCGAATCGGAGACCGGCCCGCAGGTGGCACTGTCCGCGCCGGCGAATGGACATGGTGGACGCCTGCCCCGGTGGTCCCGGCTACTGCCAGTCCCACGGCACCAGCGACGCCACCGCCGTCGTTTCCGGCTCTGCCGCTCTCGTCTGGGCCAAGCACCCCGACTGGACCGGCAACGAGGTTCTGCGTTCGTTGATCAAGACCGCCAAGTCGGCGGACAGTACGGGTAAGCGCAGTGACTACATCGGGTACGGGCTCGTGCGTCCGCGGCGGGCGATGGAGTACACGGGGGACGTCGGGCCGGCCGACGTCAACCCGTTGCTGCCGAAGGCGAAGCCGTCGTCCGCGCCCAGCAGTGACGGGAAGCCGTCGGCGCCGGCGAGTGCCGCGGCGACGGACGCGGCGTCGAGCAGTGGTGGGCCGGGCAGCGTGCCGTGGATCGTCGGCGGTGCCGTGGTGGTGGTCGCGGCCATCGCCGTGTTCGCGCTGGTGCGCCGACGGGCCCGCTAGCTCGCAGGTACGTGGTGTGCGGTGGGCCGGAAGCGCGTCGGTCCACCGCATTCACGTTTCCGACCATCTGATCGTCCGAATATGTCGCTGATGGAACCTCATCAATGGCCGTACCCCGTTCAGGTGAACGCCGCTCTGCAATCGAGCTCGGCAATGCGGGTGGGGCTCGTGAAAATGCCCGCCGCCCGGACGGCGTCGCCGGTCATCGGATAAGGTCAACCAGGTCTGACGCGGAGCCCGGTGCCGCCGAAGCGCGAATGCGCGTGAGGGAACCGGAACCAGGGCCGTGCCGCAGGCGTCCGGGGACATGGTGGGCCAGGTGACCGACCCGAACCCCGACTACCGTGCGTGTGCCCGGAGTGAAGGTCGCCCGGGGATCCGGTGAACACCTCCGGCCCCTGCCGCTCGCGGGAGTTGCGTCGGCATGTCGCGACAGATACATAGTCGTTGGCCGTGTCCGAGCCAGCGGATACAGTGTTGGGTGGCGTTGGAACGGCAGCGCTGTCCGGGTGAAATCACACCAATACCCGAACTTGATAGTCAGGGGGAAGCATGTCCGGTAACACGGTTGGCGCGGAGTGGGCGGCGCTCAACACCCTCGAGTCCAGCATCGAGGACCACGTTCATCAGCTCGACGGTCAGATCGCAAAGCTCAACGGCATCGTCGACAACGTGAAGTCCAGCTGGAAGGGCCAGGGCGCCAACGCGTACTCCGTCCTCCAGCAGCAGGTGAACGAGGACGCCAAGAAGCTGAAGCAGGTGCTCGACGCGATCCGCGAGTCCGTGCACACGGCCAAGGCCGGCCTGCACGGCGCCGACGACGACCAGAGCTCCCGGTTCCAGCGTCTGTCCGGCGGCGGCGGCGACTCCAGCATCATCGACGCCCTCGGCTGACAGTCCGGCAACCAGGTGCGGACCGTCCTCCGGTCCGTCCCGCACATCCATCCTCCTTCATCAGACATCGGGGGTCGATCATGACCGACGGCATCTACGCCAACCACAGCGGCATTCACGGCCATGCCTCGGAGGTGCTCAACGTCGCCAAGACGCTGGAGACCAGCCTCGGCGAGCTGGAGCGCCAGGTCAGCGCCCAGACCGCGTCCTGGACCGGTGAGGCCCAGACCGCCTACCAGGCCCTGCAGCGCCGCTGGAACACCAACTCCGCCGACCTGCAGCGCGTTCTCAAGGAGATCGCCTCCCTCATGGGCAGCGCTGCGGACTCCTACAGCGCCACCGACAAGAAGATGGCCCAGAACTTCCACGGGTGACGCCTTCCACGTCGTGACGGCGGCGCCGCCCGGACCTCCGGGCGGCGCCGCCGCGCGTGGCAGCAGTACCGGTCCGGTTCGCCAGGGGGGAGAACTCAAGCATGCTGGAACCCATGACGCCCGACGGCATGGCGATCAACGTCGCCGCGCTGCGCATCAACTACGAGACCCTGACCTCGTTCAAGAAGCAGGTGGACGACGCTCTCAAGACGCTCGACGCCTCGCCGGCGTCCAATGGCAAGGTGAGTGAGCAGACGCTGTCGCGCACGTCCTACGGCAACGGGTTCACCGAGGCCGACGACCTGTCCGTCGCCTACGAGCAGGCACACCAGAACCTGCAGGACCTGTCGAAGTCCCTCAGCGATCAGCTCGAAGCCCTCAGCCTGGCCATCGACTGTTCCCACAAGGGGGCGAGCGACACCGATGAGAAGCATGCGCAGCGCCTGCGCCAGCTCTACGACAGCAGTCGCACGTCCTACGACCGGCACCAGAAGAAGCACGGTCACCAGGATCAGAGCAACCTCGGGCACGACAAGCAGGCAGAATTCTGACGGGTGGCTGGGATGAGTGACTTCGAGGGCAAGTCGTGGCCGGAGCTGCACGCGATGATCGCGAACGCCAAGCCCGGCGACTTCCACGACCGTGCGGGTAAACTGGCGGACGCCGCAGACCACATGCAGGACCTCAGCGACCAGTTGACGCAGAACATGCGAACGGTCGAATGGGAGGGCGAGAGCGGCGACGCCTTCCGATCCTGGACGCAGCAGCTCGCGACGACGACGAGTGACTTCGCCACGTACACCCAGGGCATCTCCACCGGCCTCAGCACGGTGGGCACCCACCTCGGCACCACCCAGTCCAGCATCCCCCAGCCGCCGGACAACGTCATCACGGCGAGCCAGTACACGCAGTACCAGCCCGCCCTGAACGTCGCCACCGACTACCTCGAAGCCCCCGAGACCAACGAGGCCATCAACGCGATGAGCTCGCTGTCCTCGACGTACTCCACCACGGCGAGCGACTTTCGAGCCGCCCCACCGGTGTTCAAGCCGTTGCCGGCGGAAGTGATACCGAACGATTTGGTAAAAGGGGGAGGGCGAAACGTAGATCGGCTGGAAGTGAGCGAGACCAGCGTGGCATTCGCAGTGCACTTCCCCACCCGCGCAGTCGTACAGTCCCGGCTATCAGCAGGCGGCTCGCGCTCCGGGGGCGGTCGAGAGTGGCGGAGAGATCCGCATGCCTCCGGCACGCAGCAGCCGCCGGTCACACGACTTTCGATTCGATGCTCGACGCTTCCGCCCCTGCGTCGCCTCACACCCCGGCAAGTCTCCGCGGGAAACGGATCCGGAGACCCCAAGAACCGGTGTTTGCCGGCCCTTCCCGCCCTCGGTGGGTACCCCGGGGAGGAACGTCGGGCGCACGCCCGGTTGGCGTCCGCCGCAGGGATACGGAGCGGGCGGCGACCGGTGATTCCGGGGGTAGGAGGTGGCGAGGAGGGCATCACCGGTGGCACGGCCGTGGGCGTTACGGCGGGCTGTCCGGGCAGCGCGGACTGGTCGTCGGGGGCGAGCCGGAACCGGGTCTGCCCGGGTCTTCACGCGGCGGCTACGGACGTTACTCGGAGGCCGCCTTCGGTAGCTGGTGCGGTGAACCGCTGAGTGGTAAGGCGTCTCGTGGGGCAGCGGGCACGTCTGCCGAGGGTGGACGTACGGTGCCTCCCGCGGCGCGGCGGGCGGCTACCGAGCAGGAGAGGAGCGGCGCGATGCGTCCAGGCATGGGAGGCATGGGGGGCCTTGGTTCCCGGGCCCGGTGGTAAACGTCGTGGCCGAACCGGAAACCGTCCTGATTACGTGGTCGAGGACGAGGAAACCTGGATGACACGCGGGGGTACCGTGCCTCCGGTGATCGAGTGACAGCCTTGGTCCTATGGCGTACCGGAATCATGGAATATGGGTGTGTGATGCGGCAGACACGGTTCAGACTCCCGGCGCGTGCGGCGGCGGTTGGTACGGCATTGGCGGCGGTTCTCGCCGGCGGCCTGGCCGTGTCGCCGTCCGCGCAGGCAGCGGACATCAGTGCCCAGCAGTGGTACTTGGATGTGATGGAAGCGCCCAGACATGTGGAAGGTGTCCACGGGCAAGGGGATGACGGTGGCCTGGTCGATACCGGGGTGAATGCTCAGCAGCCCGAGCTGCGTGGTAAGGTGCTCGCCGGCGAGGTGATGGGCGGACGGGCGAACGGCCATCAGGACAAGGCGGGCACGGCACGGCAATGGCAGTGATCATCGCTGGTGACGGTCTTGCCGGAGCTGGAGTACAGGGGCTTGCGCCCGGTGCCAGGATCCTGCCCCTTGTTGACGGAGCTGAGCCGAATTCAATGGCCGAGGCCATCCGTTACGCCGCGGATCATGGGGCGCGCGTCATCAACGTCTCCCAAGGCACGGACGCCGGCTTCATCCGACCGCTGAAGTCTGCCGCTACTGGCAGCCGCTGTGACCGATGCGGTACGGCACGGCAGCCTGGTGTTCGCGAGCGTGGGCAACGACGGGAAGCAGGACGAGCCGGTAAACCCGCCGGCCTCATTGCCCGGGGCGGTCGGAGTAACGGCCATCGACAAGAGTCGGAACGTTGCCGACTTCTCGAATCACGGTGACCACGTAGCGCTGGCGGCTCCTGGGGTGTCGATTCCGGCGAACTGTTGGACTTCCATGGGCCACAAGGGCTACTGCGTCGGCTGGGGGACGAGTCAGGCCACCGCTCTCGCCTCCGCCTCCGCCGCTCTCATCTGGTCTGCCCACCCGACCTGGACGAACAATCAGGTGCTGCGTGTCCTCATCAACACTGCGGGCAAACCGAGCGGCAAGATTCCGAGCGAGTATCTGGGATACGGCATCATCCGTCCCCGTCTCGTCCTCCTCGGTAAGGGGGTCGATCCTGGGCCTGCGGACGTCAACCCGCTGTATCCGTCCCTCTCGGGCAAGCCGGCCTCCGCTCCCGCACCGTCGACCGGGGCGACGAGTGCCCCCGGGGTGCGGTCGCAGTCGGCGCCCGCGTCGGCGGCGGAGGGGGCGGGGACGAAGTCGTCGTCGGTGCTGCCGTGGGTCGGCGTGGGTGCCGGTGTCGTCGTGGTCGCCGCGATCGTGGTCTTCGTCGCTCTGCGGTCGCGAGGCCGTCGCCGGGCCCAGGCGGCCGCCGCGACGCAGGGCGCACCGGTGCCGCCGCAGGGGTACGCACACAACCCGTACGCGACCAACCCGTATGCGACCCAGCAGCTCAATGGCGCCCAGCCGCCACAACAGCCGTACAGCACCCCGCCGCAGCCCTACCCCCAGCAGCCCTACGGCGCCCCGCCGCAGGGGTACGGCCAGCCGCCCGCCGGCGGAGACCGGCAGCCCGAGGGGCAGCAGCCACCGTACGGTCCTCCCCCGCAGGGCTGACGCGCCGTCGCCCGGCACCCGCCCGCTGACCGTCACCGGCACCGACCGGAGCGACGATCAGCGGGCGGCGCCATACCGGGCGCCGGCAGCCGGCCTCCCGGTGAACGACCAACTTCGCCCCGACAGCCGGACCGCCCACCCCGACCCAGCGCCCCGCAGCGGCCCGTCCCGTCTGCGGAGACCCCTACCGCTTCCCGCAGCGACCACCCCGTCAGCAACCGCCCCCTCACCCCGCCCCATGCTTGACCACCTCATCCCCGTACAGCCTCGCCCCGTCGTCGAACCCGTCGTCGAAACCGTCCGAGAGCGCGATGTCGATCTTCCGGCGGGGGATCCGGGTGGGGCTGGAGTCGACGGCAGTGCGGACCGCGTTCTCGTAGCGCTGTTCGGAGTCGCGCATGATGGCCACCGCGTCGTGGTTGGCGGAGTCCGTGGTGTCGCGGGTCAGGCCTGCGGTCAGCAGGTCGATGACGTCACCCGTGCCGGTCTCGACGCCTTTCTCGACGAACGGGCCCGCGACCGGGTTGTCCGTGACCGCGTCGGCGGCGAAGCCGGACACCGTGCCCAGCGTGGCCTTCGTCCACTCGCTCCCGTAGCCGAGCGCCCTGTTGTACGACGCGTCGCTCCGCACCGCGCCGTCGACGACCGCGTCTGCCCGGCCGCGGTCGAGGATCTCCTGGACCGCCGAGCCGCGCCGGGCGATCTCGTCGATCCGGGTCGGTGCGTCGAGATCCTCCAGGGCCTCCGGATGCGCGAGGTGGTAGTCGATCAGGTGGGTCGAGTAGCGCGTCTGGCCGAGGCTGATCGCCGCGTACCCCGACGGGTGGCTCGCGACGTTGTGGAGGAAGGCAGTGGCCGCCACCTGGTCCCCGAGGCCCATGGAAGCGCCCGGATCGGTGAGGAGGTCCGCCATCGTGCGTCCGCCGTAGCCCGCGAGGGTCCGGTCGAAGTCGGGCAGGTACTCCGCCGCCATACGGCCCAGGCTCTGCGACATCGGCCCCTGGGCGTCGCAGGCGCCGTCCCGCGCGTAGTACTCCACGACCCGCTTCATCAGCCTCGCCTGCGCCGCGCTGTGTGCCGGGGTGCCGGCGTCCGCGGGGACGTCGCAGGCGTGGCCGGTGGTCGCGGCCATCAGGGCGTGACCCAGTGACGCCTTTCCCGACGCGTCGTCCGACCAGCGGCGCTCGTGCGTCAGATAGCGGAAGCGGTCGCCCTGATCCATGAACGTCCGGGCCTCCTGCGGGCTGTGGCCGAGCGCGTCCATCAGGCCGGACACCGGGTCGGCGTGCCCCTGCGGATCGAGGGCCGCGACCGTGCCGAAGCGGCTCCATCCGGCCGGATCGGCGGCGGTCACCTGCCGGTCGACGGCCAGCAGTGCCTTCCCGTAACGGTCGAGGAACGCCCCGTCGTACGTCCCCCGGTGCATCAGGCTGCTCATCACCTGGAAACCCAGCGGGTGCCCCGGGCCCGGGCCGTACGCGTCGATGGGCGTGGAGCTCCGGGCGACCATCTGGTCCTCCCAGTCGGTCATGGCCGGCGAGCGGTACCGTGTGGCGGCGGCCAGCGTGAGACCCAGGTGCAACCGGAGGGAGTCCACGTCCTTGCCGGGCACGTCATGCGTACGGGTGAACGCGTCCGAGACCTGCGCCCACAGGTCCAGCGTGCCCTGTGCGGTCAGGGCCGTGGCGAACGCGGCGCCGAACTCCGGATCGTCCCCGTGCGCCGCCAGCAGGGCGTTGAGCCGTCCGACCTGGGCGCCGGTGAGGTCCCGGCCCAGCGAGGCGAGCCGCACGGCGGCGCCGGCGTCCGCGCGGGCCCGCGCCACGTCCCGCTCGGCGGCGGCGATCGTGGCCGGCGTGCCCGCGTCGGCGAACTCGTCGTTGCCCGTGCCGTTGCGGTCCACGTACAGCGCCCGGTAGAGGGCCTCGTCGACGTCGCCGGCCTCCTGGAGCAACTGCTGGATCCTGCGGCGGTAGCCGTCCGCGCGGCGCTCGGCGGCCGCGGTGTCCTCCGGGGCTGCCACCGTGCCGTCCCGGGACCGCAGGGTGATCCCGCCGGCGGCGTCGGCGGAAAGGGCGCCGCCGGGCGCGTCGATCTCCTCGACGACGGCGTTCAACGAGCGCTGTGCCGTGGTGAGACGCTCATGGGCGTCGGTCAGCAGCCGGGCGAGGTCGTGGGCCTCGTCACCGGCGGCGTGGATCTGCGCCGAGACGGTGTGCATGACCGGCGCCGCCGCTCGTGCCGCCGCGCCGTCCCACCCGGCGTCCCCCAGGCCCTTGCGGACCCGGTCCCAGTCCTGGCCGACACCGCCCGCGCCGGTCAGACCTGCGGGGAGGCGTGCCCAGGCGTCCGCGGCGGACGCGAGGTGGGAGAAGTCCGCGGCGCGCAGTTCGCTGAAGGTGACCATGGTGACGTCCTCCGGAGAGTGGCCGGCGCGGTCATGCGAAGGCCCGCGCGGTGTCCGCGTCGGCCGTCCCCAACTGCCGCGCGCCGTCGCGCAGATCCCGGGCGAACGTTCCCATCAGCCCGGCACCGGTGTGCCGGACCTGGGCACGCCAGCGGCTCTCCAGGACGGAGAACGCCCCGGCGCACCGGAAGCCCTTCATACCGTTCCCGGCCACGCCGGTGCTGCTCAGTGGCTTGACGCACTCCTGCTCGAACCGCGCGGCGACCGCATCGCACGCGTCCGCCCGTGCCCGCAGCGACGCCGGACTCACCCGCAGCGCCTCCCCGCCCCCGGGGGCTCGCCGCTGCGCGCTGTCGTGGCGCAGGGCGGCCTCGGTCGGATTCCCGTCGCTGTCGTAGCGGAACGGGTTCAGCACGCGGTCGAGGTCGGCGTTCACGGGACACCTCCGGGGAGCGAGGGGACGGACCGGGCACCCGAACTCCTGCGTCGGGGCGGTCGTTCGCCCCGATCCCAGCACGCCGATCAGCTGGCCGCAGCCATTCCGCGACCGCTGCCAGGATCACCCGGGGGAGTGAGTTCCTCCCGCGCGGGGGAACACGCCGTTCCGCGGAGCCACCCCGCCCGGCGCCCCGGAACTCCGGCGCCCACGCAGCCGGGGCGGCGACCACCCGTCAACCCGTCTCGCGCCCCCGCCGTGCCGCCGGACCACCGCCAGCCCCGTTCGACTTCACTCGAACGGGGACGCGGGTGGCTACGGCCGGTAGACCCGGGCCCGGCGGCGGGCCGACCCGGGCAGGGCCGGGCCCCTGCCCGGGCATCAGCCGGGCCGAGCCCCGGGGAGGCGGGCACGCGCGGCGCCCGCCGCGGATCGGGCGCCGCCGCAGGCCCTGACCATGACGGGACCGTCAGCTGCTGCCGTGCTTCGCGACGTAGTCGTTGTAGAAACGGGCGCCGTTGTCGCTGCCGGTGGAGAAACCGTCGGACAGTTCCATCTGGATCTTGTTGGAGGGGATCGAGGGGTTGTTCGCGATGACCGCGCCGTAAACCGCGTCCGTGTAGTGCTTCATCGCGTCGTCCATGATGCGGTCCGCGTTCTGGTTGGCGCTGTCGGTGGTGTCGCGGGTGAGGCCGGAGGTCAGGAGGTCGATGACGTCACCGGAACCCGTCTCGACGCCCTTTTCGACGAAGGGGCCGACGAACGGGTTCTCGGTGACGGCGTCCGCGGCGAAGCCGGACGTGACGCCGAGTGTCGCCTTCGTCCATTCCGAACCGTAGTTGAGGGCCTTGTTGTACGAGGCGTCGCTGGCGGTGGCGTCGTCGACGACCGCGTCGGCCCGGCCGTGGTTGAGGATCTCCTGAACGGTGGCGCCGCGGCTGGCGACCTCCTGAACGGCCCGTTCGGATCCGATGTCGGGTACGGCGTTCGGATGCGTCAGGTGGTAGTTGATCAGGTGCGTCGAGTACTGGGCCTGGCCGAGGCTCACCGCGGCGTATCCGTCGGGATTCCTGCCGACGTTGGCCAGGAATTGCGTGGCGCTCGCGTCGTTGAGTTTGATCTGTGCACCGTTGGACGGGAAGATCTCGCCCATGGTGCTGTCGTTGAGGCCGGACAGAGCCTGGTCGAATTGCGGCATGTATTCGGCACTCATACGCCCCAGGTCCTTGAGGTCTTCTCCGTCGGGCTGTTGAGGAAGTCGACGCGGCCGGACGACAGGTAGTCGAAGTGGTCCTCGTCCATGAATTTCGAGGACGCCTGCGGATTGTGGCCGAGGGCGTCGAGGAATCCGGACATCGGGTCGTTCTTGCCCTCAGCGTCGAGTGAGGAATAGGCCGTTGAACCGGTTGCATCCGGCCGGGTCCTGGCCGACGTGCTTGTCCGTCGCCACCAGGGCGTTGCCGTACTTCTCAAGGAATCCGCTGTCGTAGTCGCCCTGGTGCATGAGGCTGCTCATCACCTGGAATCCCAGCGGCATCGGCAGGCCGGGGCCTTCGAGCCGGATATTTTCGGTGCCCTTGGCGATCATCTGGTTCTCCCAGTCGGTCATGCCGGGGGAGTGGTAGCGGGTGGCGTCGCCGAGGGTGAAGCTGAGGTTGCTCTGCAGGGCAGTGATGACCGTCAGGCGTGGGCGGCGCAGTACGTGGTCGCGCGCGGGCCGGCGACGCGGGCACGGATGAGGTGTTCCGTCAGCTGCTTCCAGTTCGTGACGCCGGTGGCGGAGCCGTTGATGACGACGTCCACCAGGACCGGGGCAGGTTTGCCGTCCGACGCGTGGCAGGTGACAACCGCGCCCCGGAGGGACGGCACACCTGCGAACCCCCGCTCGGCCACGCCGCACCGCACCCCCCCGCAACGCCCCCGTGGGGCCCGCGACCGACGCACATGGCGGGCGCCACTTCAGCTCCGCCGCCCGATCGGCATCGTGGCTTCACGCGACCGGCTGGCACATCATCACCCTGTCTTCACGCACCGGCGCCCCCAGCCGGCGACCACCCCCGCACCGATCGCGACCGCCCCCGCGCCCCGGGCAAGCCGCCGCCCCGGCACCCGAGCCCCCAAGCGCCCCCGGGCACCCGAAACCCGCCCCCAGACCCCCACACCCCCGCCCCCGAGCACCCGAAAGGCCCGGCCCCCGCAGGGGAACCGGGCCCAAGCGGTCGCGCGCCGCCTCACCCCTGCGGCGGCAGCCAGCCCGTCTGGATGAGGCGGGAGCCCTTGCGGCGGGAGACGAAGACACCGCGGCCGGGCGGCATCGGGCGCGGGCGGATGTTGCCGAGGACCTCACCCTCGCCGGGGTCGCCGGCCAGGACGACGCCCTGCGCCTGGAGTTCCTTCGCGCGCTGCATGAACGGCTCGTAGGCCGTGCGGCTCGCGCCCGCGGTGGAGCGGGCCACGATGAAGCGCACGCCGATGTCCCGCAGGTAGGGCAGGTTCTCCACCACCTGCGTCATCGGGTTCGACGAGGACGTGGCCACCAGGTCGTAGTCGTCGATGACGACGAACGCCTGCGGTCCCGACCACCAGTCCCGGGCCCGCAGCTGGGCCGCCGTCACGTCGGGGCCCGGCACGCGGCGCGTCATGATCGTGTTGATCTGGTCCATCGTCGACTCCAGCGCCGACGGTGAGGCCGCGTACTTCAGCAGGTGGTCGTCCGGCACCGCGCCCAGCAGGCCGCGGCGGTAGTCGCCCACCACGATCAGCGCCTGCTCGGGGGAGTACATCTCGGTCACCTGTTTGATCAGCAGGCGCAGCAGCGCCGTCTTGCCCGACTCGCTGTCGCCGAAGACCAGGAACAGCGGGTCCGAATCGAAGTCGATGAACACCGGCTCCAGATCGTTCTCGTCGATGCCGATCGCCAGGCCCCGCTCGGGGTACTCGAAGCCCTTCGGCAGCTTGCCGGCCGACAACTGGGTCGGCAGCATCCGCACCTTCGGCGCCGACGGGCCCGTCCACGCCGTCGCGACCGCCCGCACGAACTCCGCCGAGCCCGCGGCCAGCGTCTCCGGGTCGGAGGAACCGTCGATCCGGGGCAGCGCGCCCATGAAGTGCAGCCGGTCCGGAGTCAGACCGCGGCCGGGGGCGTTGCGCGGCACGTTCATCGCCGTGCGGCGGTCCACCTCGGAGTCGCTCGGGTCGCCCAGCCGCATCTCCAGCCGGTTGAGCAGCAGGTCCTTCAGCGCCGCGCGCACCTCCATGTAGCGGGCCGCCGTGATCACCACGTGCACGCCGAAGCCCAGGCCCCGCGCCGCGATGTCGGTGATCACCGGCTCCAGCGCCTCGAAGTCGGTCTTCAGCGACTGCCACCCGTCGACCACCAGGAAGACGTCGCCCCACGGCTCACCGGGCAGTTCACCGGCCGCCCGGCGCTTGCGGAACGTGGTGATCGAGTCGATCGCCTCCCGGCGGAACAGCGCCTCGCGGTTGTTGAGGATGCCCGCCACCTCCGCCACCGTGCGGCGCACCGTGTCGCGGTCCAGCCGGGACGCCACCGACCCCACGTGCGGCAGGTCCTTCAACGCGATCATGCCGCCGCCACCGAAGTCCAGCCCGTAGAACTGCACTTCGGACGGCGTGTGGGTGAGCGCGAACGCCGAGACCAGGGTGCGCAGCAGCGTCGAGCGGCCCGACTGCGGGCCACCCACGATCAGCGCGTGACCGGCCGCACCGGAGAAGTCCCGGTACATCGGGTCGCGCCGCTGCTCGAACGGCTTGTCCAGCAGACCCAGCGGCACCGTCAGCCGGCCCGCGGCCTGGAACGCCGGCGCCGTCAGACCGCGGCCCGGCACCACCGAGAGCCCGCCCAGCAGCTGGTCCAGGCTCGGCGCCCGGTCCAGCGGCGGCAGCCACACCCGGTGCGCCGCGGGACCCTGGCCGTCCAGCCGCGAGACGATCACGTCCAGCACGGTGTCCGCCAGCGCGTCCGGCGCCGACTCCGGCGTCTGCTGCGGCATCTCCTCCGGTGCCACGTACCGCACCGGCACCGGCGCCGCGGTGAACAGCACCGGGGAGCGGTCCAGGGGAAGCGGCCCCCCGCTGGCCGCCACCGGCGTGCGGTACGCCCCCGACACGTACGCGGCCTTGAACCGCAGCATGTCGTCCGTACCGAACTTCAGATAACCCGAACCCGGTACCGGCGGCAGGTGGTAGGCGTCCGGCACCCCGATCGCCGCCCGTGACTCCGCCGCCGAGAAGGTCCGCAGACCGATCCGGTACGACAAGTAGGTCTCCAGACCGCGCAGCCGGCCCTCCTCCAGGCGCTGCGAAGCCAGCAGCAGGTGCACACCCAGCGACCGGCCGATCCGGCCGATCTGGATGAACATGTCGATGAACTCGGGCTTCGCCGTCAGCAGCTCACTGAACTCGTCGATGACCAGCAGCAGCGACGGCACCGGCTCCAGCGCCACACCCGCCGCCCGGGCCTTCTCGTAGTCGTGGATGTTCGCGTAGTTGCCCGACGCCCGCAGCAGCTCCTGCCGGCGCTGCAGCTCACCGGTGATGGAGTCGCGCATGCGGTCCACCAGCGTCAGGTCGTCCTGCAGGTTGGTGATGACCGCCGCCACGTGCGGCATCGAGGACATACCGGCGAACGTCGCACCGCCCTTGAAGTCCGCCAGCACGAAGTTCAGCGTCTCCGACGAATGCGTCACCGCCAGACCCAGCACCAGCGTGCGCAGCAGCTCCGACTTGCCGGAACCCGTCGCGCCCACGCACAGGCCGTGCGGGCCCATGCCCTCCAGCGCGGCCTCCTTGATGTCCAGCATGATCGGCTCGCCGCTCTCGCCGACCCCGATCGGCACCCGCAGCCGGTCGTGCTGCGGACGCGGCCGCCACGTCTGCGCCACGTCCACCGAGTCCGCGTCGCCCAGCTTCAGCAGGTCGGTGAAGTCCAGGTTCCCCAGCAGCGGTTCGTCCTCCGTGCCGCCGCCGATGCGCAACGGCGACAGCTGCCGCGCCAGCGCCTCCGCGGCCGCCGGGGCCAGGGCGTCCGGCCGGCCGTGGTACTGCCGCCCGCTCGGCGACGTCAGCGTCAGACGACCCGGCCGCACCGCCACCGACAGCCCCGCACGCTGCTCCGCCGAACCGCCCGGCAGCACCTCGAAGACCGTCACCCCCAGCAGACCCTCCGGAGCCGCCAGCACCGAGTCGGCCGGCACCACCGCGCCGTCCAGCACCACCACCACGTGCGGCTGGTCCAGCATCGGCTGCGCGTCCCGGTGGAACCGCGGCCGGCCCGCCAGCAGATCCGCCAGCATCCCCTCCAGCTCACCCAGGTCGTCGGAGAACATCCGCCGCGACCCCGCACCGTCCACCGGACCCGCCAGCTGCGTGTGCGGCAGCCACTTCACCCAGTCCCACCGCCGCGCCGCAGCCCCACCCGCGCACACCGCGACCATCACGTCCTCCGGCGAGTGCAGCGCCACCAGCTGCGCCACCACCGCCCGCATCACCCCGAGCGCCGCGTCCTGCTCACCGGCCATCGCCACGTGGTGGAACGCCCGCAGGCTCACCGCCATCGGCAGCCCGTCGACGGTGCCGTGCGCGGCCAGGAACTTCTTCATCGCGTCCGCCGTCAGCGGCTCCAGCTCCTCCAGCGGCGCCGTCACCGGCGCCACCAGCTGCGTCGCCAGCGTCTGCGGACCCACCCCCAGCCGCACCTGCGCGAAGTCGTCGTCCATCGGCCGCCGTTCCCACAGCACCTCGCGCTGCGCCACCACCGACCACAGCTGGTCCGGCGCCGGGTGCAGCCGCAACTGGGCGGCCCGCTGCGCCGACGCCACCCGCCGCACCCGCTTGCGGGTCTGCGACAGGTAGGCGAAGTAGTCGCGCCGCGACTGGGCGAGCGCCCCGTCCGCGCCCTGACGCGACTTCACCAGCTGCGTGACGGCCATGCCCAGGCTGGAGACCAGCATGAGCACGCCCATGATCCGCATGATCCCGGAGGCACCGTTGCTGAAGAAGAACACCGACGACGACGCCATGCCCAGCGTCGGCAGCAGCGCCATCAGGACGCTCTGCTCACCGCCACGCGGAAGTTCCGGCGGCGTCTCGATCCGGATCGGTTCGGACGGGACTTCGGGCGGCACCGCCCGCGGCGGGCGTTTGACGACGACCAGGCTCACCGGAGAATCAATCCTCAACAAGATGCGCAGGCGGAAAGGACAGCCGGTCAACTCCTCGCCGATGCCCCCGTGGCGACGCTCGCCTTCCGCGTGACCGCACATCCTACGGGTCATGACAACGTCACCGCCCGGTAGGGTGACGGCCGGACGCACCGCACGACGCGGGCACCGCACCCACCGGCCGCGCGCGGGGGACGGGCACCAGCCGGCCACCGCCGGGCCCGGAACGCGGCAGCCGCGCCCGGCGTCCACGGGCGCCCGCGCCGCCCGTCCGCGACCGCGCACCGCACGGGAGACGACCGCCGCACCGGCGAACCGGCCCCGCGCGGCACCCGCCGCACCGAACCGCCACACCCGCAACCGAGGGGGAACCGCGAGGTGAGCACGACCGCCGCGACCGGCTTCTGCAGGGTCACCGTCGTCGCACCCGACAGCCGAATCGACGTGGCACTGCCCGACGACATCGCGCTGGCCGACATCTACCCGGAGGTCCTGCGCCTCTCCGGCCAGCAGCAGGACCCCGCCCAGCCCTCCGGCTGGCACCTGGTGCGCACCGACGGCACCGTCCTGGACGGCTCCGGATCACTGGCCGCCCAGCACGTCCTGGACGGCGACATCCTCAGCCTGCGCCCGTTCTCCGTCTCGCTGCCCGGCGCGGTGCACGACGACGTCGTCGACGCGGTCGCCTCCGCCGTCGGCCGCGACCACCGGCTGTGGCACGACGGGCTGCTGCGTGGCGCCGGACTGACCGGCGCGGTGCTGCTGCTGGCACTGCTCGGCCTGGTGCTGTGGGAGGCCGACCCGGTCCGGCACGACGCGCACGGACTGCCCGGCGTCGTCGCCGGCGCCGCCGGGATCCTGCTGACCGCGCTGTCCGCGGTGCGGGCCCGCGTCTACCACGACCGGGCCGGCGCGGTCGCCCTCGGGCTCGGCGCGCTCCCGTCGCTGCTGGTGACGGGCACCGGCCTGATCGGCCCGGCGGCGGGGCACGGACCCGGACGCCTGCAGTTCCTGATCGGCTGCGCGGTCGTGCTGCTCGCCTCCGTGCTGCTGATCGCGATGACCCCGACCGGCGACGCCCCCTTCGTCGGCTCCGCGCTGGCCGCCGCCACCGGCCTGCTCGCCGCGTTCGCCGCCGTGCTCGCCAAGGGCTCAGCGGTCACCTCCGTCGCCGCGGTCTGCGCGGTCTGCGGGGTCGCCGTCGTCGCGTTCCTGCCGGCGCTGTCCGCCCGCTTCGCCCGGCTGCCGATCGGCTACGAGGCCGCCGCGGAGGGCGAGCCTCCCGAGGCGGTCGACGAGGTGCGGATCGCCGAGCGGGCCCGGCGCGGCCACGAGATGCTGCTCGGCCTGGCCGGCGGGTGCGCCGCGGTCGTCGTGGTGGCCGGCGGAGTACTCGGCTTCTCCTCCAACACCTGGGCCCGGGTGCTCGCGCTCGCCGTCGGCCTGGCGATGCTCACCCGTGCCCGCCTCTTCCGCTACACCGCGCAGGTCACCGCGATGCTCACCGGCGGCATCCTCACCGTCGCCCTGCTGATCGCCGGCCTCACCCTCAACCCGCCGGTGCCCATGGTGAGCGACCTGCTCTCCGGCAGGCACGCGGCCGCCGACCTGCGGGTGATCTGGCTCGCCGCCTCGGTGGCCGCCGGCGCCGTGCTGCTGGCCGCGATCGCCCTGGTCGTGCCCCGACGCGGCGTCGCCCCCTTCTGGGGACGGCTGCTCGACATCACCGAGAGCCTGGTGCTGCTCAGCCTCGTCCCCCTGTGCCTGGCCGTGCTCGACGTCTACGCCGCCGTACGGTCAATGACCTCGGGCTGACGCCTGGTACTGTGTGGGTGGCCGTGTGTGCCACCGGCCCGACCGTCCGTGCGGTATCCAAGATCCCCTGAGAATCAGACCAGGGGCGCCCGCGGACCGAATTCCCGAGGAGTTACGCGTGTCGCTCGACGCCGCAACCAAGAAGCAGATCGTCGCCGATTTCGGTGCCAAGGAGGGCGACACCGGCTCCCCCGAGGTCCAGGTCGCGCTGCTGACCCGCCGCATCACCGACCTCACCGAGCACCTGAAGACCCACAAGCACGACCACCACTCCCGCCGTGGCCTGCTGCTGCTGGTCGGCCAGCGCCGCCGCCTGCTGCAGTACCTGGCGAAGAAGGACATCATGCGCTTCCGTGCCCTCGTCGAGCGCCTCGGCATCCGCCGCGGTGCGGCGGGCGCCCGCTGATCACGGCCGTGCATGGGGAGCGGTTCCCGCCAGGGGAACCGCTCCCCTTTGCCGTACCGTCCCCCCGGACGCACGGCACCCCCCGGGGCTGACACCGTCAACCCCACGTCGCGCCGCCGGACCCGGCCGAGAGGTTTGTAGTCTGGCAGCGAGCGACAGACAGACAACGAGGAGGAGCGCCCGTACGCCCGGCCACGCGCCGGGCGGGCGGTGGCCGGTCCTCGGTAGTGGCCCCCGGGCCCTCGCGCGCACCGCGCGATCCCGGCGGCTTCGATCGAAGACCGGTTCGGTCCCCCCGCCACCGGTGGGCGGACCAGCCACGACGGGCGCTCCACCCCGCGCCCCCGGCGATCGCCGGAGGGCGGAACGACTAAGGAGAAACCCGATAGTGGAGAACGAGACCCACTACGCCGACGCCGTCATCGACAACGGCAGCTTCGGCACCCGCACCATCCGCTTCGAGACCGGCCGCCTGGCCCGTCAGGCCGCCGGCTCCGCCGTGGCCTACCTGGACGACGAGACCATGGTCCTGTCGGCCACCACCGCCTCGAAGCACCCCAAGGACCAGCTCGACTTCTTCCCCCTCACGGTGGACGTCGAGGAGCGCATGTACGCGGCCGGCCGGATCCCCGGCTCCTTCTTCCGCCGCGAGGGCCGCCCCTCCGAGGACGCCATCCTCACCTGCCGGCTCATCGACCGGCCGCTGCGCCCCTCGTTCAAGAAGGGCCTGCGCAACGAGATCCAGGTCGTCGCCACCATCATGGCGCTCAACCCGGACCACCTGTACGACGTCGTGGCGATCAACGCCGCCTCCGCCTCCACCCAGCTGGCGGGCCTGCCGTTCTCCGGCCCGATCGGCGGCGTCCGCGTCGCGCTGATCCGCGGCCAGTGGGTGGCGTTCCCGACCCACAGCGAGCTGGAGGAGGCCGTGTTCGACATGGTCGTCGCCGGCCGCACGCTGGAGGACGGCGACGTCGCGATCATGATGGTCGAGGCCGAGGCCACCGCCAAGACCATCACCCTGGTCGAGGGCGGCGCCACCGCCCCGACCGAGGAGATCGTCGCGGCCGGCCTGGACGCCGCCAAGCCGTTCATCAAGACCCTGTGCGCCGCCCAGGCCGAGCTGGCCGCCAAGGCCGCCAAGCCCACCGGCGAGTTCCCGGTCTTCCTCGACTACCAGGACGACGTCCTGGAGGCCCTGACCGCCGCCGTGCGCGACGAGCTGGCCCAGGCGCTGACCATCGCCGGCAAGCAGGACCGCGAGGCCGAGCTGGACCGGGTCAAGGGCCTGGCCGCCGAGAAGCTGCTGCCGCAGTTCGAGGGGCGCGAGAAGGAGATCTCCGCCTCCTACCGAGCGCTCACCAAGAAGCTGGTGCGCGAGCGCGTCATCAAGGACAAGGTCCGCATCGACGGCCGCGGCGTCACCGACATCCGCACCCTGTCCGCCGAGGTCGAGGTCGTGCCCCGGGTGCACGGCTCGGCGCTGTTCGAGCGCGGCGAGACCCAGATCCTGGGCATCTCCACGCTGAACATGCTGCGCATGGAGCAGCAGCTCGACACGCTGGCGCCCGAGACGCGCAAGCGCTACATGCACAACTACAACTTCCCGCCGTACTCCACCGGCGAGACCGGCCGCGTCGGCTCCCCCAAGCGCCGCGAGATCGGCCACGGCGCGCTGGCCGAGCGGGCGCTGCTGCCCGTGCTGCCCTCCCGCGAGGACTTCCCGTACGCCATCCGCCAGGTCTCCGAGGCGCTCAGCTCCAACGGCTCCACCTCGATGGGCTCGGTCTGCGCCTCCACCATGTCGCTGCTGAACGCCGGTGTGCCGCTCAAGGCCCCGGTCGCCGGCATCGCCATGGGCCTGATCTCCCAGGAGATCGACGGCGAGACGCACTACGTGACGCTGACCGACATCCTCGGTGCCGAGGACGCCTTCGGCGACATGGACTTCAAGGTCGCCGGCACCAAGACCTTCGTCACCGCCCTGCAGCTCGACACCAAGCTCGACGGCATCCCCGCCTCCGTGCTGGCCGCCGCGCTGAAGCAGGCCCGCGACGCGCGCCTGCACATCCTGGACGTCATGAACGAGGCCATCGACGTCCCCGACGAGATGTCCCCGAACGCGCCGCGGATCATCAGCATCAAGATCCCGGTCGACAAGATCGGCGAGGTCATCGGCCCCAAGGGCAAGATGATCAACCAGATCCAGGAGGACACCGGCGCCGAGATCGCGATCGAGGACGACGGCACCGTCCTGATCGGCGCCTCCGAGGGCTCGGCCGCCGAGGCCGCCCGTGCCACGATCAACGGCATCGCCAACCCGACGATGCCCGAGGTCGGTGAGCGCTACCTGGGCACGGTCGTCAAGACCACCACCTTCGGCGCGTTCATCTCGCTGACGCCCGGCAAGGACGGCCTGCTGCACATCTCGCAGATCCGCAAGCTCGCCGGCGGCAAGCGCGTGGAGAACGTCGAGGACGTGCTCAAGGTCGGCTCCAAGGTCCAGGTCGAGATCGCCGAGATCGACCCGCGCGGCAAGCTCTCGCTGATCCCGGTCATCGAGGGCGAGGACGCCCAGGAGACCGAGGCCGAGGACGAGTCCGCCAAGTGACTCCGGCCACCCCGCGGCGTGCGGCCCGCCCCTCCTGCGAGGGGCGGGCCGTCGCCCGTGACCGCACCCCGTCCGGCGCCACCGCGGGCGGCGAGGTGCGCACCACCGTGCTCCCCGGCGGCCTGCGGGTCGTCACCGAGACGCTGCCCACCGTCCGCTCGGTCACCTTCGGCATCTGGGTGGCCGTCGGCTCCCGGGACGAGACCCCGGCGCTCAACGGCGCCACGCACTACCTCGAACACCTGCTGTTCAAGGGGACCGCACGGCGCAGCGCGCTCGACATCTCCGCCGCGATCGACGCGGTCGGCGGCGAGATGAACGCGTTCACCGCCAAGGAGTACACCTGCTACTACGCGCGGGTGCTCGACAACGACCTGCCGCTGGCGGTCGACGTCATCTGCGACATGCTCACCGGTTCCCTGATCGCCCCCGAGGACGTGGACGCCGAACGCGGCGTCGTCCTGGAGGAGATCGCCATGACCGAGGACGACCCCGGTGACCAGGTCCACGACCTGTTCGCGAGCGCCCTGCTCGGCGACTCCCCGCTGGGCCGCCCGGTCCTGGGCACCGTCGAGACGGTCAACGCGCTCACCCCGGCGCAGATCACCCGGTTCTACAAGAAGCACTACGACCCCACCCACCTGGTGGTGGCCGCGGCCGGCAACCTCGACCACGACACCACGGTCCGTCTGGTCCGCGAGGCGTTCGACCGCGCCGGGGCGCTCGGCGGCGCCGCGGCCGTCCCGGTCCCGCCGCGCGGCGGCAGCAAGCTGCTGCGGGCCCCCGGACGGGTGGAGGTCCTGGACCGCTCCACCGAGCAGGCCCACCTGGTGCTCGGCATGCCCGGCCTGTCGCGCACCGACGAACGCCGCTGGGCGCTCGGCGTGCTCAACACCGCCCTCGGCGGCGGCATGAGCTCCCGCCTCTTCCAGGAGGTCCGCGAGAAACGCGGCCTGGCCTACGCGGTGTACTCCTACACCACCTCGTTCGCCGACTGCGGCATGTTCGGCGTCTACGCCGGCTGCCGCCCCGAGGCGAGCGCCGAGGTGCTGAAGATCTGCCGCGGGGAACTGGAGGACGTGGCGGCCAACGGTCTGGCGGAGGAGGAACTGCGCCGTGCCATGGGCCAGTTGTCCGGCTCCACGGTGCTGGGCCTGGAGGACACCGGCGCGCTGATGAACCGCATCGGCAAGAGCGAGCTGTGCTGGGGCGAGCAGCTGTCGGTGGACGACATGCTCACCCGCATCGCCGCCGTCACCCCCGACGACGTGCGGGCCATCGCCGCCGAGGTCCTGGGACACCGTCCCGCCCTGGCCGCCATCGGCCCGCTCGGCGACAAGCACACGGCCCGGCTGCACGAGTCCGTGGCCTGACCGGCGGTAACGAACACAGGAGTTGGCACATGAGCAGGATCCGGGTCGCGGTCATCGGCGCCCACGGACGCATCGGCTCCGAGGCGGTCAGGGCCGTCGAGGCGGCCGACGACCTGGAACTGGTCGCCGCCCTCGGCCGCACCGATCCGCTGGAGGCGCTGACCGCCGCCCGCGCCGAGGTGGCCGTCGAGCTGACCCACCCCGACGCGGTCATGGAGAACGCCGGCTTCTGCGTGCGCAACGGCATCCACGCGGTGATCGGCACCACCGGCTGGACGGTGGAACGGCTGGCGCTGCTGGAGGACTGGGCGGCCGGATCACCCGGCACCGGTGTGCTGATCGCACCGAACTTCTCCGTCGGCGCGGTGCTGACCATGCGGTTCGCCCAGCAGGCGGCGCGGTTCTTCGAGTCCGCCGAGGTCGTCGAACTGCACCACCGCGGCAAGGCAGACGCCCCCTCGGGCACCGCGGCCCGCACGGCGCAGCTGATCGCCGCCGCCCGTGACCGGGCCGGACTGCCGCGCCAGACCGACCCCACCACGCACGGCCTGGCCGGCGCCCGCGGTGCCGACGTGGACGGGGTGCCGGTGCACTCGGTGCGGCTGCACGGGCTGCTGGCCCACCAGGAGGTGCTGCTGGGCGGAACGGGCGAGACCCTCACCATCCGCCACGACTCGCTGCACCACTCCAGCTTCATGCCCGGCATCCTGCTGGGTGTGCGGGAGGTGGTCCGGCGCCCGGGCGTCACCGTGGGCCTGGAACACTTCCTGTTCGAGGACCCCGACGACGCCGGGGACACCGGAGCGGACCAGGACTGAGCATGCGCGCCAAGATCACCTACTTCGTCACCGCCGCCGTACTGGTGGTCTACTTCGTGCTCGCCGGGGACCGCGGTGTCGTCCTGATCGAGCAACGGCACCCCGGTCACCGTCCTGTTCGGCGTCGCGGTGCTGGTGATGCCGCTGATCGGCGTCTGGTTCCTGTGGCAGACCACCCGGTTCGCCGCCGGCGCCGACCGGCTGGCCCGGGAGCTGGACGCCGAGGGCGGCCTGCCCCCGGACGAGCTGCGGCGCACGCCCAACGGCCGGATCGACCGGGACAGCGCCGACGAGGTCTTCGCCCGCCGCAGGACCGAGACCGAGGCCGCCCCGGAGGACTGGCGGGCCTGGTTCCGCCTCGCCGTCGCCTACCACGACGCCCGCGACACCCCCCGCGCCCGCAGGGCCATGCAGCGGGCCATCGCCCTGCACGACGGCCGCGTCCTCCAGTAACGCCCGGCGGGGCACCGGGGACGGCCGGCCGGGCTCAGCCCCGCGCGCCGGCTCCGAACGCCTCCGCCGCGCGGCCGAAGCGGTCACGCCGCCCGAGGAAGTCCGGCCCGCTGTCGGTCACCAGTTCGGGCAGCGCCCTGCCGTCGGTGCGCCGGACCACCACCGCCTGGCCCTGCACCCGCCGCGGCAGCGACAGCCACCGCACCGGCTGCTGGACGGTGCGCACCGAGGCCACCCTGTCCCACGGCACCGTCGAGGTCCGCAGCAGCGTGACCGCCCGCAGGCCCCCGGGGCCGATCCACAGCCCGACCCGCAGCATCCGCAGCGCGACCCCGGTGACCAGCACGGCCGCCGCCAGCATCCGCACGACGTCGCCGTCCGCCCCGGCCAGCCCGTCCAGCGCGGCCCCGGCCAGCAGGAACGTCACCAGGACCAGCAGGGCCGCCGACATCCCCACCCGGAACGGCCCGGGCGGGTAGGGACGGCGCCAGGCAGGGCCGGGCGGGGCGGCGGTCCGGCCGCCGCCGGGATCACGGGGTCTTCGGGACGCGGTCTGGCGCAGGAGCGGCACGGCGCTTCGTCCTTCCGGCGGCACGGGGACGGGCAGGTGTGACGGGTGAGGTTAATCAGCGTCCCGGCGCGGCACAAGGGTCGCCCGACCGGTGGACGCCGCCGCTTGGCTAAGCTCGCCGGCAGGCACCGCCGCACAGTGAGGACCACCCGCGTGACCGATTCCGCTTCCGCCCCCGCCGCCCCCGAGCCCCGTTTCCGCGACGACGTCCACGTGGAACTGGTCAAGCAGAACGCGGCGGACTCGGACGTTCTCTGGGCGGCCCGGGTCTCCACCGCCGGCGAGCAGTCCCTTGAGGAGATCAGCAAGGACCCGGAACGCTCGAAGGGCCTGATCAACTACCTGATGCGCGACCGGCACGGCAGCCCGTTCGAGCACAATTCCATGACGTTCCTGGTCAGCGCCCCGATCTTTGTCTTCCGGGAGTTCATGCGGCACCGGGTGGGCTGGTCGTACAACGAGGAGTCCGGGCGGTACCGGGAGCTCCAGCCGGTCTTCTACGTGCCGGCCGCCGACCGCCGGCTGGTCCAGGAGGGCCGCCCCGGCAAGTACCGCTTCGTCGAGGGGACGCCGGGCCAGCACAAGGCTGCCCGGGAGGCGATGGAGGAGGCGTACCGGCAGTCCTACGCCGCCTACCGCCGGATGCTCGCGGAGGGCATCGCCCGTGAGGTGGCCCGCTCGGTGCTGCCGGTCGGCCTGTTCTCCTCGATGTACGCCACCTGCAACGCCCGCTCGCTGATGCACTTCCTCGGCCTGCGCACCCAGCACGAACTGGCGGCCGTGACGTCGTTCCCGCAGCGGGAGATCGAGATGGTGGCGGAGCTGATGGAGGCGGAGTGGGCGCGGCTGATGCCGCTGACCCACGCGGCGTTCAACGCCAATGGCCGTCAGGCCCCGTGATCCGTGCCGCCCGGCGGGCCAGCCCTGGCCCGGCGGACGCCCGGACGCACCAACGTCCAAAGTGTCCCAATTGCAGGTATTAGTGAAGTTCATCTAGGCTACAGAAACGGATTCCGGCGCTGCTTGGACCCCCGAGCAGGCAGCGCCGGAGTCCCACCTCCGGACCCGCCCCGCCCCGGAACCCGCAGGCCCGCGCCCTGCCCGGCGCCGGCACCGCGAGCCGCCGGAGGTCCCCCGACAGGGCACGGCACGACCGGCTACGAGTAGCGTGGGACCCATGGCTCCGACTTCCACTCCGCAGACGCCCTTCGGACGGGTCCTGACCGCGATGGTCACCCCGTTCACCGCCGACGGCGAACTCGACCTTGACGGTGCCCAGCGCCTGGCCACCCACCTGGTGGACAGCGGCAACGACGGCCTGGTCGTCAGCGGCACCACCGGTGAGTCTCCGACCACCGGTGACGCGGAGAAGGAACGCCTGCTCAAGGCGGTCGTCGAAGCGGTCGGCGACCGCGCCCACATCGTCGCCGGGGTCGGCAGCAACGACACCCGGCACGGCGTCGAACTCGCCCGCCAGGCGGCCCGTGCCGGAGCCCACGGCCTGCTGGCGGTCACCCCCTACTACAACAAGCCCCCGCAGGAGGGCATCGTCCAGCACTTCACCGCGGTCGCGGACGCCACCGACCTGCCGGTCATGCTGTACGACATTCCCGGACGCACCGGCGTGCCCATCCAGACCGAGTCCCTCATCCGGCTGGCCGAGCACCCCCGCATCGTCGCCAACAAGGACGCCAAGGGCGACCTCGGCCGCGCCAGCTGGGCCATCGCCCGCTCCGGCCTCGCCTGGTACTCCGGCGACGACATGCTCAACCTGCCGCTGCTGTCGGTCGGCGCCGTCGGCTTCGTCTCCGTCGTGGGCCACCTGGTCACCCCCGGCCTGCGCGACCTGCTCGACTCCTACCTCACCGGCGACGTCGTCAAGGCCGCCGAGATCCACCAGCGGCTCCTGCCGGTCTACACCGGCGTCTTCCGCACCCAGGGCGTCATCACCGTCAAGGCCGCCCTCGCCCTGCGGGGCCTGCCCGGCGGCCCGCTGCGCCTGCCGCTCGTCCCGCTGACCGCCGACGAGACCGAGCAGTTGAAGAGGGATCTGACCGCGGGTGGGGTAGACCTCTAGCCAAAGACTTCACAACTGAAGAGCGAACCCCGCGACCGGGCGGACCTCCGTACGCCGGAGCCGTCCCGTGTCGTACAACCGAAAACACCGCACACGTCACTCGCGCCGGCCCGGCCGGCGGGGAGGCCGTGCCCTGTCGAGCCCTTCCGCCCGCGCCCACGAGGTGCCGGACGCCGGAGCCGGGCCGGCCGGCACGGCCCCTCACCATGGCCCGCCGCGCGCGAGTGCGGAGATGGAGCACCTTTTGAGTCATCCGCATCCGGGTCTCACCACCCCGCCCGCCCTGGCCGACGGCGCCCTGCGCGTCACGCCGCTGGGCGGCCTCGGCGAGATCGGCCGCAACATGACGGTCTTCGAGTTCGGCCGCCGCCTGCTCATCGTGGACTGCGGCGTCCTGTTCCCGGAGGAGGAACAGCCCGGCATCGACCTGATCCTGCCGGACTTCACCTCCGTACGGGACCGTCTCGACGACATCGTCGGCATCGTGCTCACCCACGGGCACGAGGACCACATCGGCGGCGTCCCGTTCCTGCTGCGCGAGAAGCCCGACATCCCGCTGATCGGTTCCAAG
>CAVTAX010000001.1:1210000-1211920 GCA_963732825.1 uncultured Actinomycetota bacterium
GGGTCAAGCTGATCTGCCCAGGGTAAGTCGGGACCTAAGGCGAGGCCGACAGGCGTAGTCGATGGATAACCGGTTGATATTCCGGTACCCGCTGTGAAGCGTCAAACATCGAGCATCGTGATGCTAAGCCCGTGAAGCCGCCTTTGATCCCTTCGGGGTGATGGGGAGTGGTGGAGCCGGTGAACCAAGCGGTTAGTAGGTGAGTGATGGGGTGACGCAGGAAGGTAGTCCAGCCCGGGCGGTGGTAGTCCCGGGGTAAGGGTGTAGGCCGTGGGGTAGGTAAATCCGCCTCATATCAAGGCTGAGACCTGATGCCGAGCCGATTGTGGCGAAGTGGATGATCCTATGCTGTCGAGAAAAGCCTCTAGCGAGTTTTACGGCGGCCCGTACCCTAAACCGACTCAGGTGGTCAGGTAGAGAATACCGAGGCGTTCGGGTGAACTATGGTTAAGGAACTCGGCAAAATGCCCCCGTAACTTCGGGAGAAGGGGGGCCATTCCTGGTGACGAGTCTTGCACTCCGAGCTGGGGGTGGCCGCAGAGACCAGCGAGAAGCGACTGTTTACTAAAAACACAGGTCCGTGCGAAGCCGTAAGGCGATGTATACGGACTGACGCCTGCCCGGTGCTGGAACGTTAAGGGGACCGGTTAGTCACATTTCGGTGTGGCGAAGCTGAGAACTTAAGCGCCAGTAAACGGCGGTGGTAACTATAACCATCCTAAGGTAGCGAAATTCCTTGTCGGGTAAGTTCCGACCTGCACGAATGGCGTAACGACTTCTCGACTGTCTCAACCATAGGCCCGGTGAAATTGCATTACGAGTAAAGATGCTCGTTTCGCGCAGCAGGACGGAAAGACCCCGGGACCTTTACTATAGTTTGATATTGGTGTTCGGTTCGGCTTGTGTAGGATAGGTGGGAGACTGTGAAATCGCGGCGCCAGCCGTGGTGGAGTCGTCCTTGAAATACCACTCTGGTCGTGCTGGATGTCTAACCTGGGTCCGTGATCCGGATCAGGGACAGTGTCTGATGGGTAGTTTAACTGGGGCGGTTGCCTCCTAAAGAGTAACGGAGGCGCCCAAAGGTTCCCTCAGCCTGGTTGGCAATCAGGTGTTGAGTGTAAGTGCACAAGGGAGCTTGACTGTGAGACTGACGGGTCGAGCAGGAGCGAAAGCTGGGACTAGTGATCCGGCGGTGGCTTGTGGAAGCGCCGTCGCTCAACGGATAAAAGGTACCCCGGGGATAACAGGCTGATCTTCCCCAAGAGTCCATATCGACGGGATGGTTTGGCACCTCGATGTCGGCTCGTCGCATCCTGGGGCTGGAGTCGGTCCCAAGGGTTGGGCTGTTCGCCCATTAAAGCGGTACGCGAGCTGGGTTTAGAACGTCGTGAGACAGTTCGGTCCCTATCCGCTGTGCGCGTAGGAGTCTTGAGAAGGGCTGTCCCTAGTACGAGAGGACCGGGACGGACGGACCTCTGGTGTGCCAGTTGTTCTGCCAAGGGCATGGCTGGTTGGCTACGTTCGGGAGGGATAACCGCTGAAAGCATCTAAGCGGGAAGCCTGCTTCGAGATGAGGACTCCCACCCCCTTGAGGGGTTAAGGCTCCCAGTAGACGACTGGGTTGATAGGCCGGAGATGGAAGCCAGGTGACTGGTGGAGTTGACCGGTACTAATAGGCCGAGGGCTTGTCCTCAGTTGCTCGCGTCCACTGTGTGGTTCTGAAACCACGAACCTTCGTAGGTTTCTGTGTGTTTCGGTGGTCATGGCGATGGGGAAACGCCCGGTTACATTCCGAACCCGGAAGCTAAGCCTATCAGCGCCGATGGTACTGCAGGGGGGACCCTGTGGGAGAGTAGGACGCCGCCGAACAATCATTGGGCTGTGCCCCTGGACGTTCAACGTCCGGGGGCACAGCCTTTT
>CAVTAX010000002.1:0-765000 GCA_963732825.1 uncultured Actinomycetota bacterium
GAGGAAGTCCACCGAGCAGACACCCACGAGCCTGTCGGGGTGGCGTGCCAGGGCGTCAGCGGCATAGCGGTTGTCGAATCCGTACATGGTGGAGGCGTGCACCAGTGCGGCACGTTCCACGCCTGCCCCGTCGAGGTGGCGGATCAGCCCATCGACGTCGACGGGCCGCTGCAGGGACCACTTCGAGCGGGTACCGCCGAGCGGCTGCGGTGGGTAGGCCTCGGTATCGGCGAATAGCGTGGGTGTGGGTGTCGAATCGTTCATCAGTTCTCCTGGGGACAGCGTCGGAGCCGGGCACCGGGACGGTGGATCAGCGGGGACCTGCTCATGACTCCTCCACACACTCGGCGAAGTCGGCGAAGAGCGATTCGGCAGTCATCGCCGAGCTGATGACTCCTTGCTCGCGGGCGTACCGGATCGCGGTGTCGAGCGTGGCGAGCAGGGTGTCGGTGACTCCATGCTGGACAACGACTCCACGGGCCGTGTCGGTCGTCTCCGGCCTGGCATGGTCGATGCTGCGTGCCAGGCCCGGTAGATCGCGCGGACGGCGTCGGGCCACTCTTCCAGCAGGTCGCGACGGACGACGGCGAGGTGGTTCGTCGGGATCCAGCCGCGCTCCTGGAAGTGCAGTTCCTGTTGCGCTTTCAAGTCGGGATCAGCGGGACGAGTCCGTCGACGTGGTCCGCCGACCGGGCTCCCATCACCACGGCCGCGAGATCGCCTGCGCGGAGCAGGTCGACCAGTGCGGTGTCGGTACGCTCGACGTTTGCAGGCTCCTGAACGGATGCGACGTGCGGGCTCTCCCTCGTCACCCAGGAGACGTCTCGCGATGCAACGCCGTAGGTTTCGCTCGATAACCGCGGACCCACAGCCCGGTGGTCTGGCTGTAGGCGCGGACACCGACGCGACGTCCGCGGAGGTCAGCCGGGCTGAGGCCGCCGTGGCCCTTCCAGGTCCAGATCGAGCGGTAGTGGTAGTTGCCGTGAAGCACGACCGGCAGGGCCACCACGGGCCGACCGGCCTCGATAGCCTGCAGGAGGGTTGCCACGGCGAGTTCGGAGACCTCGTAGCGCAGCTCGCGCACCATGGGGGCGAATGCCCGGTGGATGGGTTCCACCTTGGCGAAATCAAGGTCGTACCCATCCGGCACGACCGTTCCGTCCTTGAGCGGCAGGGTGTGGGGGTAGTCGCGGAGGGCGACCTTGAGCGGGTTCACGCCGGCACCGTCCCGTCCTGCCCGTCCCCACAACCGCGTCGCTCAAGAACGAACCATTCACCGGGTTTCCTCCGAGATCTCTGTCATGCGCTGGATGGTCGACATGTCCGTCTCCTCGGCATCCTCCGCGCGGAGAGGCGGAGTGGGGCCGTGCGCTCGCGCCTGTCTGTGGCGGCTTCAAGTGGTGAGGCAGTGGCTGCTGAACTACGACAGCGGTACGACTGATGCACACGCTGGACCACCGGTGTCGGCTGGATTCATCTGCTGATGCGGCCTTGACGACCCTGCACATCGCCAGATTCTCCGACAAGCAGTGAGGGGAACGTAACACTGCCGACCTGGGGCTGCAAGAAGCCTGCAGGAACAACATTCTCTGCCTCGGCGACTCCGGAGTCAGCTCCGCATGATTGTTGGACAACAACGAGGGGGACTCCAGGTACAGCCCTGGCGCGGGTGGCGTCGAAGCCGTTACTGCGGCACAACGGGATCCCGCCCGGATGACGACTCCCGCCCGGCGCGAGCGGGCCCCGCGTCCGGCACCGGCCTCGGCGGTGCCGCAGACCGAGCGAGCCGCGATCACTGCTGAACCGCCCGCGGTACGCAGACCTGCGGCCCGCGCAGATCCGGGCCCGCGAGCCGGACGAGGGACGACGTGCCCTTCGCGATGCTCCCGGAGGGCCTGACACCAGCGCAGAGGCCCGTCCACACGGCCCCGCGCGATGGCCCGGGCGCGGAGGCAACGGCTGCGGCCCCCACCGCAGAGCCACATCGCACCCTCTGCCCCTTCATTGTCTAACAATCCATGGCGAGTCGACTCAGGGGAGCCCCAAGAGAGGGCGTTTTCCTGCAGGCTCCTTGTGGTCGCGAGTCGACGGTGTTACGTTCCCGTCGTGGCTTGTAGGACAATCTCGATGACGCTCGGTGTCACCGAGATCGCATCAGCAGAAGTATTCAGCCACCACTGATGCTCCGTGTGCGCATCGGTCACACACCTGTCCAGTAGTTCAGCGGTCCAACTGCACCGCCACCCAATGAAGCCGCCACAGGCGCGCGCGCACGGCCGCCGCTGCGTCTCTTCACATGGGACGGATCGTCCGAGGCTCCTCGCCCCGGCCGTCATGCCCTTCATCCCGTGCCGTCACGGCCGGCCGCCGAGTGAGGTTCACTGCATTGATATCGATCACGGAAGAGATCGCCGTACCGAGTCCGCCCGAACGTGTATGGGAGGTTGTCTCCGATCCCTCGGCCGTCGTGTCCTGCATCGGCGGCGCCGAACTTGGTCCCTCGCACGATGACGGGTCCTTCGACGGGACCCTGGCCATCAGGTCGGCGGTCTCCGGGTCAAGTTCGGTGCCCGGGTCTCCCTGGACCTGGAGGAGTCCACGCGTGAGCGCCGGCTCTGGGCCCGCGGTGCGGATGGGCAGGGCGCCACCCGATTCCATGCCGGCGCCACCTACCGGTCATCGAGGGGGAGACGCCGGCGCCTCGCGGGTCTTCTGCGACGGTGAGATCAAACTCGACGGCAAACTCGCCAGTTGATCGAGTCGGGTCGGGGATGGTGGTCTCCCGGATGACGAAGGAGTTCACCGACCAACTGGTCGAGCTGTGCGCTGCGCCCCGCGAGCCGGTCACGGCGGCGGCAGCCGAGCCACGCGCGGCGGAGGCCGCCGTGCCGGTCACGGTTCCGTCCCGGCCGACCGGCCTGTTCGCCCGCCTGCACGCGTGGTGGGCAGGGCTGCGTTCCAAGCGCCGGGGTCAGTCTCCGCAGACGGCGCGGCGTTCGGCGGACACGTCGGGCGAAGCATTCGGCCAGGGAGGTCGGCGATGACAACATCCAGGCTCAACAAGGTGATCGGCGCCCTGGCCGCGGGGCAGCACATCTTCGCGACGTTCGCGGCGGCCGATCCGACGTCCGCGATCGAGTTGAGCAACGCGGAATACGACGCCGTGGTGTTCGAAATGGAACACAAGCCCTGGGACATCAACGCGCTGCGGGACAGCTTCCAGTACTTGCTCAGCCGGCGTCAGGTCTTCGAGGCGGACAGCCTCGCGCCGGCCGTCACCCCGATCGTGCGTATCCCCGCCAACGGTGCGGAGAAGGCGCAGTGGCACGCCAAGCAGGCGCTCGACCTCGGCGCGTTCGGCATCATATGGCCGCACATCTCCACGGTGGAGGAGGCCCGCAACGCCGTCGCCGCCTGCCGCTACCCGCGGCTGCCGGACGCTCCGCTCTACGAGCCCACCGGCCTGCGCGGGGACGGCCCGCACGCGGCGACGCGCTACTGGGGCATCTCGAACATCGAGTACTACGCCAGGGCCGACGTGTGGCCGCTGGCCCCGGACGGAGAGATCCTGGTGGGCCTCATGATCGAGGACCAGCTCGGCATCAGGAACCTGCCGGACATTCTCGACCAGGTGCCGGGGATCGGGCTGGTCCTGATCGGCGAGGGCGACATGAGCCAGGAACTGGGCTTCCCCCGACAGTACGAGCACCCGCGGGTCCTGGAGTGCAAGCGGCAGATCCTCGACATCTGCGAGGAACGCGGGGTTGCCGTGGGCCATCCCCATGTGACGGCCGGAAACGTCAAGCAGGTGCTCGACGACGGCTACCGGTTCCTGATGTCGGCGCCTGTGCGCACCTACCCCGGCCTGCACAAGGCCCGGGAGCTGACCGGCCGCGGCTGACGGGGCCGCCCCTGTCCGCGCACCACGCGACCAACGCATCGCGAGTTTCGGAGTAACTCATGATCATCGACAGCCACGGCCACTTCGCCGCGGCACCCCCGCGCTGGGCAAGTGGCGGGACAAGCAGATCCGTGCGTTCGAGCAATCGGGCGCGCGAGTCTCCCCCGACGAACTGCACATCAGCGACGACGAGATCCGCACCGCCATCTCGGACGGCCAGCTGAAGCTGCAGATCGAGCGCGGCACCGACCTGACGATCTTTTCGCCGGGCGCGGGCAAGATGGCCCACCACTACGGCGACGAGCGGACCAGCCTCGACTGGTCGCGGGTCAGCAACGACCTGATCGCCCGGGTATGCGGCCTCTTCCCCGAGCGGTTCGTCGGCTGCAGCTCCCAGTCCCCCGGTGACGCGCGGGCCGCCTCTGTACGCAACTCCGTCACCGAGCTTGAGCGGTGTGTCGAGGAGCTGGGCTTCGTCGGCTGTCTGCTCAATCCGGACCCCTCGGACGGCTACTACCAGGCACCGCCGCTGACCGACCGGGTCTACTACCCGCTCTACGAGAAGATGACCGAGCTCGACGCCCCCGCGATGATCCACGTCGCAATGTCCAGGAACCCGGCGATGCAGGGCACCTGTACCGCTCCTTCGCCGGTGACACCGCGGCGTTCATGCAGCTGTGCGAGTCGGACCTGTTCAAGGACTTCCCGACGCTGAAGCTGATCCTGCCGCACGGCGGCGGCGCCGTCCCTTACCACTGGGGCCGCTACCCGGGGAATGATGCACGACCACGGCCGGCCGCCGCTGAGCGAGTCGATCCTGCGCAACGTCTACTTCGACACCTGCGTTTACCACAAGCGGGGCATGGAGCTGTTGCTGGACATCATCCCCACGCGGAACGTCCTGTTCGCCTCGGAGATGATCGGCGCCGTCCGCAGCGTGGACCCGGAGACCGGGCGGCGGTTCGACGACACCAAGTACACCCTCGACTCCATCGACAGCCTGAGCGACACCGACCGGCAGGCGGTCTACGGAGGCAACGCGCTGCGGGTCTTCTCCCGGCTCGACGGCGTCCTCAAGGCGCGGGCGACGGCTCGGCGAACGTGAAGGAGTCCCGGTGAAGGTCTACGAAGCACTGGCCGATGCGTTCGTCAAGGAAGGCACCAGCGATGTCTTCGGCATGATGGGTGACGCCAACATGCACTGGATGGCCGCCCTCGCCGACCAGGGCGTGCGGCTGTACGAGGTGCGGCACGAGGGCTCCGGCCTCGGCATGGCCGACGGCTGGGCCCGCGGCGCCGGACAGCCGGGCGTGGTCACCACGACCAGCGGCCCCGGCGTATCCCAGCTGGCCACCTCGATGCTCTGCGCGAGCCGGGCGGGTACCCCCCTGGTCGCCTTCTGCGGGGAGACCCCGCTCGGCGACGAGAGCGCCACCCAGTACCTCGACCAGCGGCGTTTCGCCGCCGCGATCGAGTGCGAGTTCCTCCGGGTGACCCGGCCCGAGCAGGCCCGCGAGACGGTGCAGCGAGCGTTCTACCTGGCGCGGACCCAGTCCAGGCCGGTCATGATCAGCGCGCCGTTCGACGTCCAGGTGGCCGACCTGGAGGACGACGAGGAGTACGTGCCATCCACCGACCTGATCGACACGGCCCGGCTGCTGCCCGACCCGTCCAGGGTCGCAGCCGCCTGCGATCTCATTCAGAACGCCAAGCGTGTGGTGATCATCGCGGGGCGGGGTGCGCGCAAGGCGGAGGCCGGCGGCGAGATCCTCGCCCTCCAGGAGCGGGCCGGTGCCCTGCTGGCCACCACCCTGCAGGCGAAGAACTGGCTGTGCGACCGCACCGACTTCCATGTCGGTCTGTCCGGTCTGTTCGGCGACAAGGTGTCGATGGAGCTGCTGCAGGAGGCCGACTGCGTGATCGCGGTGGGCGCCAGCCTGAACCACTACACCATCGAGAGCGGCTACCTCTACCCCGAGGCCAAGTACATCCAGATCGACACCTCCCCGCACCTGGTGATGGGCAACGGCAGGACGGCGGACTGCTACCTGCAGGCCGACGCGGTCACCGCTCTCACCGGGCTGACCCAGCTGCTCCAGGACCGGTCCGTCCGGCTGGAGGGATTCCACACCGACGCCGTCCGGCAGCACCTGACCGCCCGGCTCCGGCAGCCGGAGTACGTGAACGAGCCCGGACGGCTCGACCCGCGCGAGGCGATCTGGATCCTCGACCACGAACTCCCCGGCGAGATGGGGCTGGTGCTGGGTAGCGGCCACCAGACCGACTTCGGCACCATGCTCTTCCAGCGCTCCCGTGACGTGCTCTCCAACTACGGCATGTTCGGCGCCATCGGCCAGGCCCCGCTGATCGCGCTGGGCCAGATGGTCGCGAAGGGCAACAAGCCCGGCTTCGTGGTGGAGGGCGACGCGAGCTTCATCATGCACCTGTCCGAGTTCGAGACGGCGTGCCGGTACGACATTCCGCTGCTGGTTGTCGTGATGAACGACCAGGGCCTCGGCGCGGAGTACCACAAGGCGAAGGCGAAGGGACTCGACCCGGACCTGGCGACCATCTCCACACCCGAGCTGGGCACGGTCGCCCAGGCGCTCGGCGGCGGCGGAGCCACCGTCCGCACGGCACAGGAGCTGCGCGACGCCCTGGCGCAGTACGTGCGCTCCCCCCGTCCCACCGTGATCGACGTCCGCATCACCCGCGAGGTACTGAGCACCCCCTACCGCCGCATCCAGTACGGCGAGGACGTATGAGCAGGAGGAACGGGACACACATGACGACACCGCTGACCGTACTGCTGGGCAACTACCCGCACACCCGGCCGCTGAAGGACGGGAGCGTCCCCGTGGACGGAGTGGACTGCCAGTACCTGGAGTCCTCCCCGCTGCCCCCGGCCTTCGCCCGGATGGTCCGTGACCTGGCCTACGACATCTGCGAGATGCCGACGGCGACCTACCTCCAGGCCAGGGAGGCCGGCGTGCCGGTCACCCTGCTTCCGGCGGTGTTGATCGGGAGCACCCATCACCGCTCCCTGACCCGGCTGCCGGAGGGCCCGCAGATCGGTCCCGGGGACCTTGTCGGCCGGCGCGTGGGCGTGCGTGCGTACGGCCAGACCACCGGTCTGTGGGTGCGCGGCTGGCTGCAGGAGGAGTACGGAGTCAGGTCCTGCGATGTCACCTGGGTGACCACCGAGGACGTCCACGTCGCCCAGTACGTCAATCCCCCGTACGTGGAACGCTCGCGGGCCGAGCGGGTCGCGGACCTGCTGCGCTCCCAGGATGTCGACGCGGCGGTACTCGGACCCAAGGCGATCGGCGGGCAGGGCGCGGGACTGGTCCCGCTCGTGGCGGACGCCGAGGAGGCCGGGCTGGCGTGGACCGAGCGGCACGGGACGGTCCCGGCCAACCACTTGCTGGTGGTGCGCGATGACGTGTTGCGCACCCGCCCGGAGGCCGTGCGCGCCGTGTACCGGGCCCTGAAGAAGGCGATCGCGGACACCGCGGGCGAGCGTGACGGCTCACCCGCAGGGCGGGCGGTCACGGCCGGGTGGAGCGACTCGCTGACCGCCTGCCTGGAGATCGCCGGCCGTTACGCCCTGGAGCAGAGCCTCATCAGGGAACCGGTGGATGTCGCGGCGATCGAGGAGAAGACGGCTTTCCTCGACAACTGAGGAGGCGATCGCCATGGGTGCGCCATGTGGTGGCGCACCCATGAAGGAACATCAAAAGGAGGAGGAGCAGCTGTGGGAGAGCCGGTAGGGCTGCGGCAACGGGGCAACCCGCCCGCCCGCAAGCCGGAGGTCTGGACTCCCGACCTGCTCAAGAAGGTCGCCCGGCGGGCGAGGGGGACACCCACTGGGTGGGCCGGGGACCCCGACGGCACCTTCTACTACCGCTACCACAGCCCGGTGATCCTCGTCGAGTTCGAGCACGTGCCCGGTGCGCTCTTCGGCAACGACTACCAGTCACGCCGGCATATCCACACCGTCGCCCGCACCTCCAACGCGGGCGACTACGGCGTCGACCCGCTGCGCCGGCACCACGAGCGGCACCACCGGCATGGTCACCCCCACCACCGGGCCGCGCCCCCAGGACAGCGGGCCTGAGGCGCACCGCCGGTCCCTATGCGCAAGGAGAGAGACATGAAGTTGGTGCTCGGCCGTGACGATCTCGCGGCAGCCGCGCTGTCGGCGGCCCGCGAGGCGGGTACGGAGCCGGAGCGGGCGGCATCAAGCCGGTGCACAAGGCATCCCGCGGCTTTGTGAACCGGTCGGACGTGGACCTGTGCGAACTGGCGATCGTGACCGTCCTGCAGGCTGTCGCCCACGGCAAGCCGGTGCTGCTGCTGCCGGTCACCACGCTCGGACGCCACCAGCACCAGACCCTGGTGACCCTCGGCAATCTGTCGGTCGCCGACGTGGCGGGGCACAGCGTCGGAGTGCGTGCCTGGAGCCAGACCACCGGCGTGTGGGTGCGCGGGTTCCTCACCGAGCAGTACGGCGTCGACCTGCGCGAGGCGGACTGGACGACCTACGAGGGCCACCACGTCGAAGGTGCCGGGGACCCGTCCTGGGTGCAGCGCGCACCGGAGGGCGCCAAGCTGCCTGCGGACTTCCTGGAAGGCCGGGTCGACTTCGGGATCATGGGCAACGAACTGCCCGCCGACGCCCGTATCCGCACCGCCATCGCAGGCGCCCACGAGGTCGCCGAACAGTGGTCGGGGGACCAGGGGTTCATCCCGGTCAACCACGTGGTCGGCGTGTCCGAGGGGGCCGCCGCAAAACACCCGGCCGCCGTCCTCGCCGCGTACGACGCGATGAGGTCGGTGCTCACCACCAAGGAGGAGGCCGGGCGGCCGTTCCCCCTGCACCCCGTGGGCTTCGAGGCGCTGCGCGGCGCGTTCACCAAGGCCGCCGCCTACGCACTGGAGCAGGACGTGATTCCCCGGGCGGTGGACTACGACGAGCTCGTCGACCGGACCTGCACGGCGCTCGGTGTACCACCGGCCCGACTCGGCGGCTGATACCGCCGCACGGACAGCCGGACCGAATACAGACATAGGGAGAGACAGGACATGGACAAGCTCACGGTGGTCCTCGGGGACTATCCGCACGCGCGGCCGCTGCTGGACGGCGACATCGAGGTCGACGGTTACCTGGTCGAGCCCGTGGAGGTCAAACCGGTCATCGGGGCCTACCGCCGGATGATCCGGGACCTGGAGTTCGACGTGTGCGAACTCGCGCCGGTGTCGTACCTGATGGCGCGCCAGGAAGGCATCGCGCTGACCGCAGTCCCGGTGTTCCTCAACCGCCGCTTCCACCACGGCGATGTGCAGTGCGCCGCGGACTCCGGGATCCGCGTGCCGCGGGACCTGGAGGGGCGCCGGGTCGGCGTGCGTGCCTACTCGGTGAGCACGGGTGTGTGGGTGCGTGGCGTGCTGCGCGACGAGTACGGCGTGGACGTCGACAAGATCACCTGGGTGGTCGACGACGACGATCACATCGAGGGCCGCGTCCCGGCCAACGTCGAGCGGGTCACCGACGGCCGTTCGCTGGGCGAGCTGCTGCGGTCCGGGGAGATCGACGCCGCACTGACCGGCAACGCCGGGACGGGGCGAGCGGGCGCGCCCCGGGCCGGCTGGACGGCGGCCGCCGAACCGGAGGCCGGTGCCGATGACGCCCCGTACCCGCTCTTCCCCGAGGCCGGGACACTCGCCGTCGACCACTACCTGCGCAAGGGCGTCTACCCGCTGCACTCACTGGTCTCGGTGCGTTCCGAGCTCGTGGAGCGCGACCCCGACCTGGCGGCCAAGCTGTACGCGGCCTTCGCGGAGAGCAAGCGCCGGCACCTCGCCGACCAGCCCGACTGGTCGGCGGTGCCCCGGCTGGCCCGCCAGGGACAGCGCATCGGAAGCGACCCCGTCCCCTACGGTGTCAAGGCCAACATGCCCAGCCTGAACGCGATGGTCCGGTTCGCGAAGGACCAGAGGCTGCTCGACGCCGACTTCCCCGCCGACACGCGCTCGCTGTTCGCCGCCGGCGACTACCCGGACGCCTGAGCCGGCCTTACCCAAGACACCGAACCAGGGGAGCACTCATCGTGGACGTCGTCGACGCACACTGCCACATCATCTCCGAGGACCTGACCAGTTATCCCAAGGCCCCGATCGGGGGCAAACAGTCGGAGTGGGCCGCCAGCCGGCCCGTGACCGCCGACGGCATGGTCAGCCGCATGGACGCGGCCCGTATTGATCAGGCCGTCCTGGTCCAGGCCACCACGAACTACGGCTACGACAACTCCTACGTCCTCGACAGCTCCCGGCACTGGCCGGAGCGCTTCGTCGCCGTCGGCACCGTCGACCCGCTGCGCCCGGACGCCGCCGCGAACCTCAAGGCCGCGGTCGGAGACGGCGGTCTGGCCGGGGTGCGGCTGTTCACCAGCGGCAGTACCGTGCCGACCCAGGGTGAGTGGTTCGTCGCCCCGCAGACGTTCCCCTTCTGGGAGCAGGCCGAGGAGCTGGGCCTGCCGGTCTGCCTCCAGATGCGCCTGGGGCCGGCCACGAAGCAGTTGGTGGAACTCTTGGAGCGGTCCCCCGGCGTGAAGGTGCTCCTCGACCACATCGGCTACCCCGACATCGCCGCCTCGCCCGCTCGCGCGGGGTCCGAGGTCGCAGAGCTCAGCCGGCATCCGGGCCTGCACCTCAAGCTCACCCACCGCAACCTCGAACGGCTGCGGGATGCCGGGGACGCGGCACGTGACTTCCTCGATCCGGTCATCGAGGCGTTCGGCGCCGAGCGGATCGCCTGGGGGTCGAATTGCCCCGCTGCCGAGCAGTCACTGCCGGAACTCCTCGCCCTGGCCCAGCAGGTCCTCGCGGACCTGCCCGAGCGGGCCCGCCAGGAGATCTTCGCGGGCACGGCGCGGCGCCTGTACCCGGGACTCGCCGGGGCCCACGCCTGACCGTACTCCTGCAGACAGGCGGCTGACCGGTCATCAAGGATACTCCGGGAACAGTTTGTCCCTATCTCCGAAAACAAGCAGGGTGATCATGGTGGATTCCAACGGCTTCGACGATGTGAACATGGGCAAGGCAGCGCCGACGACCCGGCAGGGTCAGGCCTACGACGGGCTGCGCTCCCTGCTGCTCTCGGGCAGCGTCGAGCCGGACACCCGGCTCACCGAGGCGGACCTGACCCGGATGTTCAACGTCTCGCGCAGCACCATGCGGGCGGTCCTGGTTCAGCTGATCCAGGAGGGCTACGTCACCAGCGAGGTCAACCGCGGGGTGCGCACACGGAGTTTCTCGGTCGAGGAGGCCGCAGACATCCTGGAGGCGCGCGAGACGCTGGAGTCGGCTCTGGCGGGCAAGGCCGCGGAGCGGGCCACCGAGGAGGAGATCGGTGAGCTGCGCCGCACCCTGGAGGTGATGGAGGACTGCAAGTCCCGGGGAGACGCGGCGGGTTATTCCCAGGGGAACCGGCGCTTCCACCAGCAGGTGAAGGAGGCCGCGCACCAGCAGACCCTGGCCCGGGCCCACGACACCCTGCTCTACCCCTTGGTGATGCGCCAGTACCGCAACCTCTCGGCGCGCCACCCCCGCGCGGGATCACTGGAGGAGCACCAGGCCATCCTCCTGGCCGTCATCACCCGTAACCCTGACGCCGCGATCGCCGCGATGCGCCACCATGTCGCCTCCGCCCGGCAGGCTCTGCTGCTGCAGCGAGGGGAGCACTGACGAGCCGGCTGCTGGGAGCACGTACGACCGACTGACGAACCGTTCGACGCCGACCTTGGAGAAACACTGTGCACCACCCAGTGCAGACCGAAGCAGGGCCGGTGGAGGGCATACCGGGAAGAGACCGGTCGATCACCGTCTTCCGCGGTATCCCTTACGCTGCTCCGCCGGTCGGCGACCTCCGCTGGCGGCCGCCCCAGCCACCCGTGCCGTGGGCCGAGGTCCGCAAGGCCGACCACTTCGGCCCGATATGCCCGCAGGCCCTGGGGCCCGAGACAGCGAGCCTCGACCTGCCGATGAGCGAGGACTGTCTGCACCTCAACGTGTGGACCGGCGCCATCGCCGCGTCCGGGGACACCGACGCGTCCGCCGAGAAGGCGCGCCCGGTTCTCGCCTGGATCCACGGGGGCGGCTACCGGGTCGGCACGGGCGCGAACCCGCGCTTCGACGGCGAGAGCCTGGCCCGTAGCGGCGTCGTGGTGGTGACCTTCAACTACCGCCTGGGGGCCTTCGGTTACCTCGCCACGCCGGAGCTGAGCGAGGAGTCCGAGCACCACGCCTCCGGCAACTACGGGCTGCTCGACTGCGTGGCGGCGCTGGAGTGGGTGCGGCGCAACATCGCCGGCTTCGGCGGCGACCCGGGCCGGGTCACGATCGCCGGGCAGTCGGCCGGCGCGGGGGCGGTGAACTTCCTGACCATGTCACCGGTAGCCCAGGGGCTGTTCCACCGGGCCGTCGCCCAGAGCCATGCCCGCCACTCCCGGGACCCCGAACTCCGGTACCTGACAACGTCGTACCGGACCCTGGCCGACGCCGAGCAGGCGGGCATCCGGTACGCGGCCGAACGAGGAGCGCGGACACCGGGGCGGCTGCGGTCGCTGCCCTGGCAGAAGCTGGTCGACGGGAACGCCTCCGCCGTCGACGACACCGTCGAGACCGGGACTGTGGCCAAGCCGCCGCTGTTCCGCCCGGTCGTCGACGGCTGGGTGATCCCCCACACGTATGCGGAGACGTACGCCAAGGGACTGCAGAACGATGTCCACTACCTCGCGGGGAACAACCTCGACGAGAGCGGCGCGGTTCCCGAGAACACTTTCGCCGCCTACCGGGCAGCGGGGAGGAAGGCGTGGCGGCCGGGGGCGCCTCCGGTACACGTGACACGGGACGCGTACATCGACGCGGCCTGCAGCAGGTTCGGGGCGATGACCGAGGAATTCCTGCAGCTCTACCCGGCGGCCACCGACGACGAGGCGGGGCGGTCCCACAACGCGTCCGTGCGGGACAACGCCCGGATCTCCACCTGGCTGTGGGCGAGGGACTGGAGCAGGCACGCCACCCGCGCCGTGTACACGTACTTCTGGACTCATGCCTCCCCCGCGATGGGGCAGGACCCGCGTCGCGCCTCGCACAGCTCAGAGATCGACTTCGTCTTCGGCAACCTCGACCCCGACCAGGCCGAGTGGACCGAGAAGGACCATGACATCGCGGAGATCATGAGCGGCTACTGGGTCAACTACGCGACCACCGGCGACCCCAACGGCCCTGGCCTGCCGCACTGGCCCGCCTGGACACCTGACAACCCGGCGGTCATGGGGGTCGGGGGCGGCTTCGGACCGATCCCGTTGGCGGATCCGGCCCGACTCGACTTCTGGAAACGCTTTTTCCTTACTCAGCAGGCCTGGTGACAGGAGCCCCTTCATGAAAGTGCGGTACGCACCGTAATGCCGGGTTTGGTATCGCTCGATGGAGTGGCGTTGGAGTATCACTGCCGGTCAGGCGGTTGTACCAATCGACCCATTCGGCGGTGGCCGGCTCGACCTGGCCTGAATCTTTCACGGCGGCCATGAGTTGATCTTGCGCCCGGGTTGTCGCGTTCGTCCTGCTCGGCGGGCGGGGTCCGGGTAGGGCTGCGCTTCGGCTGTCGCGCGGGTGGCGTCGGCTTCCACGGGCCGGGGACTGCGGGCCGGCCTCCTCCCGGTGTGCGTCGGAGCGGGGCGGGGTGGTCAGGTGAGGGCGGGCAGGGCCAGGATGCGGCCCCGCCGCAGCCGTGCGGAGAGCGTCAGTCGGCTTGCGCGTCGATGCCGTCGAGGACCGCAGGGTCCAGGGAGACCACTGGTTCCTCCGAGACCCGTACCGCCCACGTCCTGGCTCCGACGTAGGCGGTGCCGAAGTACGCGCCGCCGAGTTCGTCCAGAACGACCTCGCCGCCGCGCTCCCACAGCAGGAGCAGCGGCTCGAACGGGTCGGGAAGGTCCGGGAGTTCGACACCGGGGACCTCCCGCAGCGCCGCGAACCGCACGGCGTACCGGCACGCCCGTTCGGTGCCCGGCCAGCCGATGGTCTCGTCCAGGTAGGTGTCCAGGGCTTCGGCGAGCGCGGGGTCGACCGTGACGGAAGCGTCCGCGTTCGCCGCGATGTCGTAAAGCGGCCACCGCTTGGTGCCGCCCGTCTCGCGGGCCCACAGCGCCGCGCGCCGCAGGTACTCCGACAGCAGCTTCCCCCGGGCGCGTTCGTACCGGTTGGCCGTCTGCCAGTCGTTCCATGTGATAGCCCGCAGACGGTCGAACACGGCTTGCGGGGAGGGGTGAGTCACGCGTTCCACCATGTCAGGATCGAATCGCTGACGACGTCGAGGTTCGACAGGTCGTCCTTGATCGGGACGGAGGGGACCTCGATCCCCAGATTACGCCAGGATCTGAGCCGGCCTTCGAGCGTCCAGGGCATCGCGGTGCCGGACTTCGGTGCCAGATAACACGCGCCCGCAGTCGCAACGGTTACCGCGTGCTGGTTCTCGTCCCACGCCGCCGGGTCGAGAGAGCGATACGGTATCCCGGCCTTCATCAGCTTGCTCTCAACGTACTCATGGGCGATCAGCCCCTTGGCATGCTCCTTGTTCTCGTCGCTGACATTCCAGTTCCTCGATTTGCGCCAGAGCCCGGCTATGTCCTCGTTGGCCGTGAAGTGAACGTCTTTCGCTACCTTGCCAGGGCCGAACTGCACGTCGTGCTTGTCGAAGAAGAGATGCCGTTTGGCCTGTTCGACCACCTTGGGATCGATCTCCAGGTTGTCCGCGATCCTGTCGACGTCGTCCGTGTCCCGGATCTTCTGGTACATCTCCGGGGCGCCGTCGTCGTCGAGGGTGGCGTACTCGTCGTTCAACCGCCGCTGATGCTCGTCCGCCGCGTTGTCGCCCGGCGTGCCGCTCCCGGGGTCGTGCTCGCCGTTCCCATCGCCGCCGGGGAGACCGTCGTCCCCGGGGCCGAGGACGCCGGGTTCGACCTGTTCTGCCACCGCGTCCTGCTGCAACGACGAAGACTCAGGGTCACCACCGGCTACGGAACAGAGCCGTTCTTCTTACAGTCCCTGCACTGGCATGCCGGATCACGCTGACGGTGCGGTGAGCGGCCCGAGGGACGTCGCAGGCGTAGCGCTCGGTCCAGTTCACGGCCGTAACCGAGGTGACGCGTCCGGCCGGATCACGTGCGAACCCGTGGAAGCCCGTCGTCAGGTCGTGGATCTCGGTGAGCAGGTCGTCGGCACTGCGGGCGTCATGGCGTTCCAGCACCGGAGCCGGGTCGTCCCGGCGCGTTGCGCGTGGCGGCACGCAACTGGAGGGTGGGCGTCGACCTGGGATGTCTCCACGAGGGCGCTGTGAAGGAGTGGTAAAGCTGTCCCTCTGGAGCAACGCACGGTCCCGATCCGGCTGGCCATGGATCTTATGATGATCTGTCAATAGCTGTTATCGGGGGCTTCCGCATGGCTATCAACCTGCCGCACCACCTCGCCGAAGTGGTCAATCTTCTGGGGTTCAACTGGCCAGAGATCGACGAGGACCAACTGAAGGACGCGGCGCGGGAGGTACGACGCTACGCGCACGAGTGCCAGACCTCGCACGACGTTACGCACAAGATGGTGACCGGGGACCTTCCGCAGGTGTACCAGGCTCAGTCCTACTCCGCGTTGGCGGAGATGTGGGCCGGGCAGACCCAGGGTCACATGAAGACCCTCATCGAGGTCTGCCACGGTCTCGCGGACGCCATGGTCGTCATCGCGGACGCGGTCACGGCGATGAAATACGCGTGCATCACTCAACTGGGCATCGCGGCTGCCGAGCTGATCGGTGACGCGGTCGGGTCGGTGGCGACGCTGGGGCTGTCGGACGCGGCCGCGCTGGTGCAGGTCCGCATCCAGCAGGGCGCAATGAACGACATCATCAGCAACTTCGTCTCCACCGCCGAGTCCACTCTCGTCAACAAGATCACTGGGCCGTTCAAGGAACAACTCGACCACGCTGTGGAGAAGTTGCTGTTCGCCGAGGTCGCTCACACGGCGCTCGGCGGGCCCGGCCCCAGCCTCAAGGTCGACACCGCCGCCATGCGTGCTCACGGCGACAGCGCTCTGCGGCAGGCCGAGGACAACCTCTCAGGCGGCCGCGCCCTCCGTAACCGCGTAACCTCCATGACCTTCACCACCGGCGGCTGAAGACACAGTGAGCGACATCATCGGCAAGGTCGTCCAACCGACTGTCGAATTCCTGGAGGACCTCACCCGTAAACTCCCCGAAGCCCTCGGCGCCGGCCACCACCGCGTCGGCCAGCACATCCACACCGCCGCCGACGAATTCGACAAGGCCGAGGACGACCTCACCAACGCCGCCAGGCACACGCATGACCACGCCGGGAGCAGCAGCGGCCCCGCAAGTCCGACCAGCGGTGGCACCGGAGACGGGGAGCCGACCGCAGGACACCATGGACCGGCACTCCCGGGCTCTCATGCGACGCCGGCGCTGACGGCGGGACCGCAGCTGAGCCGGACCCTCAGCCAGGTTCGGGCGATCAAGGCACATCGCCAGAGGTGGGAGGCGGGCGAGACCTACGCCCGGGAGATCCACGGCGGTGAGCCGGAGCAGCATTTCCCCGTCCCCCCGAACGCCGATCCCGACTTTCCTGTGACGGCTGTCGGCGGACGCAAGGTCGACTGCCCCGTCCACCACCCCGACGGCAGCGTCACGGCGATCGAGATCAAGACGTACGGTAAATACCGGACGGTAGCTGTTCCTGACGGTGCCAACGTCGTTCACAAGGTAGAGGTGCCGTTGTCAGCGCATGTCAGAGAGCAGATCAACAAGGACGTCGCGCTGCGCGACAGCCATCCCGGCTACGATCCCCGGTGGGAATTCCTGGGCGCGGGCCCGAGCCAGGAGCTTCGGGATCATTTGACCAAAGCTAAGATCATTTTTGTCGAGCATCACTAGAGAAGCCCTGAACCAGGCACCGCGAGACGGGTGATCGGGGACCGATACAAGGAGTCGAAGAGTGAGTTTGGACGACGCGAGGCAGGGCTTGACGCAGTGGGCTGCGGAGAGCCATGCATGCTTTCTCGACTTCGCCGAGGGACTTGAGGCAGACCGGACAGAAGTGGAGGCCGACCCCCCACGTCTCCTCCCGAAACTCGACGCCTTCACGGCCTCTCTGCCGTTCGACGAATTGGAGGAGGACGACTGGGTCTGGCTGACCACGAGCACAGCTGCGGTTCTCGCGGAAGCAATCCTGGGATCCGGGCGGGCGCACTGGGACGTGGTCGAGGACAGCAACGGACGTGTGCAACGTGTGCTTCGGGTCCGGGGCCAGGACGGACAGGATCACGTTCTCGCGCCGTTCGACTACGCGTACGCCGAACTCTCCCGGCGGCCACCTGTGTTCACCCGCGCATTGGCGACCATGGAGGCCGAGGCCGGCTTGACGCCGGACTTCGCCGACGATGACTCCGCCTGGCACCCGGACTCGCATCGTATCGACTAGGGCCTGTGTGGAGTTGTGATCTCGTGGGGCTCCCGGGCCTGGGAGGGTGAGGGCCCCTTGGGCAGGGTCCCGGCCAAGTTGTCCGGTAGTGCTGTGACGTGAGGTTTTGCTGGGAGGTGGAGGTGCGCGGGCGTGTTCCGGTTCGGTTGGATGGAGGTTCCCACTCCTTCCGTCCGACCGGGGAACAACGCCCGCGCTATGACATCGTCTCGTATCTCTGGGTCACCACCGACTACGGCACAGAGCCGTTTATCAGACACTCCCAAATGGGGTCAGCAACGCCTCTACGCGGGAGCGGATGGCCGTGGCCCGGGGGTCGGTGTAGACGCTCAGGTGGGTCTGGGCCTCGATCCAGTGGGCACGGGCGGTCTCAGGGTTTTCCCGGTGTACGGCTGCGGCCAAGTGGTCGAGTTCCAGGGCGAGCTGCCAGATGTCCCCGAAGTCGCGGTGGACTACCATGGCCTGACGGTGGAAGGTGGCGCCCTCGCTGTGGCGGTCCATCGCGGTATACGTCTGGCCGGTGCCGCGCCAGGCAAGGGCTTCGCGGCTGCGGTCGCCGAGGCGTCTATGCAGCATGGCGGAGCGCTGGTAGGAGGTCAGGGCGTCGCCGTACTGAGCGGTGCTGCGCTGGATGTCTCCGAGGGTGAGGAGCCAGAAGCCCTCCCGGGCGTGGTCACGGAGGGTGAGAGCGATGTCGAGTGCCTCGTCGATGGATCGCCGTGCGGCATCCGCTTCTCCCTCTTCGAGTCGCAGCGCGGCTGCGATCCGTAGGAGGTTGCCTTCACCTCCTCGGTTGCCCAGGGCTCGGTGGGCGGCAAGTGCCTCGTCGATGACCGAGGCAGTCTCGGACAGGCGGCCGGCGCTCAGGCGGGTGCTGGCGATGTTGGACAGTGCGGTGGCTACCCGTTGGCTGTTGCCCGAGTCTCGGAAGATGGACAGGGCCTGGATGAAGTGCGCGTCCGCCAGGTCGAGTTCGCGCCGTCGTAGATGGATCAGTCCGATGAGGTTGAGGGCCTGTGCCTCGTCGGGCCGGCTCTGCGAGTCGCGGGCCAGGGTGACGGCTCGCTCCAGTGCGTTCAGGCCGTCGGAGTAGTTGTTCAGGGCCCTGTGTGCGATGCCGGTGTTGATGAGCAGCCGCCTCTGCGCTCTTTGGTCTTCCTGTCGCGCGGCTGCCTCCAGTCCGATGCGACCCAGTTCCAGCCAGTCGCGCTCCGACGAGGAGGGAGGACGTGCGAACCACAGGACGGTGGCGAGCTGCCAGGCGGTCTGGTCCAACCCGTTTCGGGCGGCGTCACGCACGGTGGGAAGGAAGTTGGCGTGCTCCCGTTCCGACCAGTCGACGGCGGCGTTGTAGTCGGCGAATTCGAGCGGCGTGACTCCTGGCAGGGGTTCCGGCAGCGGCAGGTGGTCCTCGGACGGATAGAGCCAGGTCTGGGCGGTGTCAGCGGTGTGGAGGTACCAGCTCAGGACGCGTCGTCGCGTTGCCTGCCGCTGGTCGGAGGACTCCTCCGCCCGGACCAGGTTGGTGGCGTATGCGCGCAAGAGGTCGTGGAACTGGAACCGGTCCGGGGCGGTCTGCTCCAGCAGGTGCGCACCGACGAGATCGTCGAGCAACTGTCGCGTTCGGCTGGGCGGGAGTTCGCCGAGTGCGGCGGCAGCGGGGAGGCTGAACTCCCCCGTGGGGTGGAGGCCGAGGAGTCGGAAAAGGCGGGCCGAGTGTGTGGGTAGAGCGCGGTAGGACCAGGTGAAGACCGAACGGATGGCTTCGGCCTCCTCGTCAATGCCCGTGCTGAGGGCGTCCCAGAGGGCGGACTCGTCACGCAGATCGTTGATGAGATCGTCGAGTCGCATGTGCGGGTGGCTGGCGGCTCGCTCGGCAGCGATCCGGAGGGCGAGCGGCAGGTGGGCGCACAGGTGGGCCAGTTCCGCGAGCCTGTCGGCGTCGTCCTCTGGCCGATAGCCCCTGGTGACCGCGCGCAGGAGAGCGACTGCTTCCGGCTCCGGAAGTGTGCCCAGGGTGATCCTGTGGGCGCCGTCCCGTACGGACAGGCCCGCCAGGCGGCTGCGGCTGGTGACCATGACGAGGCTGTCTCCGCCGCCGGGGAGCAGCGGGCGGACCTGGCTGACCGTGGCCGCGTTGTCCAGGAGAATCAGGACTCGGCGATCGGCGAGCAGCGAACGGTACATCGCTGCCGCGTCGTCGACGTCTTGGGGAACCTCGGCCGCGGCTACGCCCAGGGCTCGCAGGAAGCGTTGCAGTGCCTGGGTAGCGGTGACCGGTTCTCCAGGGTCATAGCCGCGGAGGTTGACGAAGAGTTGGCCGTCGGGGAATTGGTCCTTGACCTGGTGCGCCCAGTGCAGGACCAGAGAGGTCTTACCCGCGCCCGCCGTGCCGGCCACCACGTGGACGGAGACAACGACGTGCCCGCCGTTCCGGTCGGGGAGCACCGCGTTCAACTGTCCCAGTTCGTCGGAGCGGTTGACGAAGGTGTTGACGTCGGCTGGGAGCTGGCGTGGGATGGGCCGCGATGGTTCCGAGGCGGCAAGCCGGTGGAAGTGGATGTCACCGGTGACGCTTCCGGCCTGTACGACATCGCGAGACGACCCGGAGAGGTCGTTCTGCGAGTCTCCGGGTCGTCTGCTCCCGCTGTCTTCTGTCGGCACGTCGATCGATGTGCCCTGCTCAGGCGGCGGGTGGCGGAGGCAGGTCGGCCACGGCTCGGTCGAAGTACGACTGGACGTCCTCCGCGACCGCGTACAGCTCCCGCAGATTCACCGTCCAGTTCGTCACCGTGCTGAGGTCGGTGAAGCGGATCGCCCCGTCCGGCTGGCCGGCGCCGGAGTACAGCACACGGTAGAGAACCCGACTGTCCAGAAGGTTCAACTCCGGTAGCAGCGCATCGCCCTCCATGGCGGCGACCGCGGAAGCGGGCAGAACGCGAACGGAATGCCCGCACTCCGCACTCAGCCGCAGCCAGTGCAGCTCCCACTGCACGTACGGCGTCAACGGCTCCTCGACCACACGAATGCGATGGAAGACCGCTCCCCGTGCAGCCTCGTCCCGCGCCCTTCGGACCAAGGCCTCACGCTCCGCCTCGAAAAGCCTCAGCACCGTCGGCCAGTCCCCTCGCCGGAGCGCCTCCCGACTGTCGTCGTTCGTCTCCTCGAAGTGCTGCAACCGCTCGAATTTCCAGGACTCCCCATCACGGATCGCCGCCCGTCGCTCCCGGAAGTCCCGCTTGTAGTCCTCACGTGTCAGCCGATCGCCCAGCTCGTCAGGGAGGCCCGGGGCGAGAAGATCAGGCATCGGGAATGTCCGGCTTCGCCGCACTCAGCATGTTGCCCGGGATGACGACCAACCGCTCGTCCGGCCCCAAGTTCACCCCACCCGGCAGGCGCGACCGGTAGTCGGCGGTGAGATCGCGCCCGATCACGGCAACGTCGCCGTTGCTCAACTCCCAGATATCCGGGCACTCGTCCTCGTCCCTGGAGTTGCCCAGCTCCGCCGCCGACTTGCCGAGGCGCTTGACGAATAGCGCCGACGGATCGGCTTCCCACGCACGGGCCACGGCTGCCTCCAGTACTCACAACATCACTGACGGTGGTCTCAAAGGTACCGGGCATGCCTGGATGTGTGCATCAGAAAAACGGCCAGCTCACGAAGCAGCCCCCGGCGACGGGCGAGGCTCCTGACCCCACCGTTCGAGATCGCTCGGGTGATCCGAGTCGCCAAAGCCAGAGAGCGTCATCCCGACGGTGCCGACCTAGGGCAGTTGGGTCAACCGAAACCGTTCAACTCTGCGGCGCGGGAGGAGCTGGAGGACTGTTGAACGTGATTCCGGAGAAGTCCCGGCCCTGGAGCACCGGGCCGTACTGAGTGCCGCCACTGATGGTGTTGGTCACCGAGCCCCCTGGCAACGCCGGCGCCTGGCGACGCCACGAGTCCAACGCAGTAGCGAAGTCCGGGTCCGCGGCCGCCCGCGCTGCGAGGGCGCTACTCAACGCTTCCGCTCTTGCCGGTTCGCCCGGTGCCTCGCTCAGTGCCACCAACTCGGCCTCCCCAGAGGCAACGGCTCCAGCCTGGTGACTGAGCGGCCTCCGCAGCAACTCACTCAGCGTGGCCCACGCTTGGCGGCCGAGCTCGCCCCCGGCCCCGCCCGCCAACGCCGTCAACATGCTCACAGATACGGGGTCCAAGGCCGCCCCCTACTCCACGCTTCCCGGTCTACTCCCTCCGACCTACCCACATCAGAACAGCACCCACCCCCACGGCCCCGAACTTCTGAACGCGTTGGGACGCCGCTCGAATGAGCCGCATCGGACCACCCGCTGCCGTCCGGCATGCAACCACCACTCCTGTGGGTGGTGGTTCCCCGGACCATGCCGTTCACTTAGCTTGACTCTGTTGGGAATCTTGGAGCGGTCGACGTCAACTGCCCAGCCCAAGTCCGGAGACCGCTTGATCACACGACCGCGGACTCCACGAAGCGCGGGGCAGCTCAAGCCAGTACCGAAGCGAGACGATGCACGGCTGCCTCGCCGTTATCCGTCGCTTCCTTGAGACTGGGAATCCTCCGGGGCCGCTGCGTCCTCGACCTCGTGGGGCAGGGCGTAATGGTCCGCCAGTTGCGCGAGGTGCAGGATCAGGGGCAGTCCCAGCGCGTCCCGGTAGTCCTCGCAGAACCGCTGCTGGTGGACATAACTCGCCCAGGCTTCGGCGTCGTCGCCCGGCTGAAGGCAGGCGGCAGTGAGTTCGAGGGGCGCCGGGTTCCACGCGTTCGTCATCGGGCGATGAGCGTTTTTCCCGGCGGCGTTGACATGGGGAGTCAGCTTCGCATCGTCGTTGGTGAGCTTCGTCTGCGTGCTCGGCTTGTCAGCCGTGCTGTAGAACACCCGGCCCGAGTCCCCCTGCACTGCGGAACGCCACAGCCCCTTGGCGATGCCCCCGCGCTGCTGGCCCCTCAGCCCGGGCTCGGATTCCTCCCGCTCGGCCCAGCACTGCGGCGTCTCGTCCCTGCTGCCGTCGGCGACCCGGACGACGCGAAGCTGCTTGCCGTAGAGACCGATCCGCTGGGTGGGCCCTCCGTCGAGGCCCAGCCTGTCCCGTTCCAGGCCGTCGTTCTTCAGCCACGGCCAACGCTTGCGGACATCCTGGCCGTGGACCAGGACGAGCGTCGGGGTGCTGCGCAGTTGTGCAAGGGTCTTCTTGACGAAGGCCGCCATGAGGGCCGACTGCTCAGCGCTGTTCTTCCTGCCTTCGACCCTGCCCGTCAACGACCTGAGGAGTTCGGGGTAGGGCACCCATGCGTGCATGTCGGCCGACCTGCCCAGCACACATGTCGCGCCCGGTCGAATGAGCAGCGCGATCGGTGTGAACTGCTGCTTGCCCGTCGGTCCGTCGAGGCGGCGTTCCACGAGGTGGAAGGTCACCTGGTTCAGGTTCATGGGGATGAGCGCGTCACCGAGGCTGTGCTGGGGCACCAGCCGCATGCCGGTCTGGCGCAGGCCGTCCGACCAGGCCGCGGCGGCACGCATTCCCGCGTCGGCGAGAGCCTCCTCCGGCTCGGCATCCGGGTCCGGTGGACGGATGAACTGGGTCACCAGGCCCGCGTCCGCGCAGCTGAGGCGGATCGCGTGCTTGGGGTCGGCCCGTCGCTTGGCGTGGCGGAATGCGTCCTGCCCGTCGAGTTCCACGAAGGCCAGCCGCACCCCGGGGGCGGCCTCCCGCAGGGCGGCCATGGCCCGGGCGACACCGATACGGCGCTCCTCGATGGCCTTGTCGTGTTCCTGCCCCCGGCGCGGCACGTCGTCGCCCCCCAGCGGTGCACCGAGAGCGCCCAGTGGCAGCGCATGCAGTCGGACGGTCAGCTCCGCCGCCTCCCACACCCAGGTGTCGGGCCCCTGCTCACGCCGGTGCCCGGACAGCCCCAGCCCCGTCTCCGCCGCTTCGATCATCCGATCGCGGATGACGTCGTCCTGGTGGAGCACGACCGCGACCAAGTCTTCCCCTTCGAGCGCCTCGGACAGGCGCGCCCGCAGAACCTGAGCGTTGTGGGCCGCGTTCAGCTCACGCCGGTCGATGATGACCGCGCGCTCTTCGGGTTCCTTCTCTTCCATGTCCTTGGGAATGGACGGCAGCTTCCTGAGCTGCTTCATGGGCGGCCGCGCGTACGCGCTGCGCTCCAGCTTCGGAACGGCGACGAACTCGGGGGCGATCGCCTGCTCCGCCCATTCGATCAGCCGCCGGCGTTCACTGGGCATCAGCCCGGTGCCGATGGTGTGTCGGCCCATGGCCGCCTGGTGCCCGATCGCGATCCGGATGCCGTCCCGGCCATGGATCCAGTGGTCTGCTTCCTTCACCAGCCGGTCCGGGGAGGGCAGCGCGTCGAGTGCGCTGATCCCGGCGAGCATTCCTGCTGCTCCGCCCTGGCGCCAGTCCGTGGTGCCGTTCTGCCATTCCAGCATGGCGACGGCGAAACGCTGCGGCTGCGGTCCGTCGTGGACGAGGGAGTCGTCCGGGAGCAGGTACGCGGACACGCCCTTGCCGTACGGCATGTAGACCTTGCCGGTGACGAATCGACGCACGCCGGCGGTCAGGTGGACGCGCGGGACGCTGGAGAAGGGAACGGTGCGCACGGTGATGCGGAGAGTTGCCGCGTAGTAGGTCGGCTTGCTGTCCCCGCCACCGCGTCGCCCGCGTACGTGCTCGATCACGTTCGACATCAGCTCGGCGCCCCCGCTGCCCTGGCCCCTGGCCCCCGTGCGGCCAGCGACCTGCCGGAACGACAGCTGCCGCCCGTGGTGTTCGTACCGTCCCTGGCGCACGATCCTTTCGGCCAGGACGTCGGGAAGCAACCGGTACACGTGAGGCGCGGGCAGAGCGGTCCCTCCGGGCGACACCCTCTGTTGGAGAAGGTCGACCCTGCCGCGCTGCCAGCTGAGAGCCGCGGTGTCGAGGTCACGGAAGCAGTTCATCATGAGGGCCGCGGCTTCGGGATCGTCGGCGTCGCGCGGGAGGTTTTTGAGCCAGGTGGCGATGTAGAGGTTGGTCACCGCGATCGGGTACGGGTCCTGGCAGTACAGCCAGGGGTTCTCCGAACCGAACCGTGCCGTGGAGTCGACCGTGACGATCTCCGGCGCGGTCGCGCGCATCAGCTGGTTGACAGCCGCTGTGGGTACACGGCGGTGCCGCTCGGTCTGCCCCACGGTCGTGTCGCCATGGCGGAGGCGCACAAGCTGGCTCCTCCCAGTGGGCGGGCAGGGAGAGTGTGTGCATGGGGACGACGAAGGGTCCCCGTGCCTGATCGGGCAGGTATGCAGCCGGTCGGTTGTACTGGTAGGCCATGAGTGGGTTCTCCTCGGGCAGGGCATGAGGTCGTCGGGGGTGCTGTGGCTGACGGATGTCGTCAGCCCATGTCCACCAGGGCGCGGTAGAGCGGTTCGTACAGCTCACGGACCAGGGACTTGTCGATCGGGGCGGGGGGCGGCTCCGGCGTGTCCCCGTCGTCGAAGAAGGGGGCGAGCACCTCACGCATGCTCGCCAGGAGGCTGGTGTCGGGGGTGTCCCTGGCCTGGAATCCAGCTTCGCGGGGGGAGAAGGCCGCGTCGACGAAGACCACCCGGGCCGGTACGCCGCCGCGCACCAGGCGGCCGATGACCTGCCACATCACGACGAGCTGGTCCCAGGTGAACGCGGTCTTCTCGTCGTCCCGCAGGCTGGACCAGGCCATCCGGCGGGTGAGATAACGGTTCCACCGACGGCGTGCGCGGCTGCGGAACGCCACGGCCGCCCGGTCAGGGGTGGCGGCGGCGAGCGCGTTCTGCCGGAAGGATCCGTCGGCGTCCCGGAGCTGGCGTACGGCCCAGTCATTGATGGACTGAATGGCGAGTGAGATGTCGTCGGGCCGAGGGTGGGGGCGGGCCAGGAAGTAGACTGTGCCGATGGCCGCCTTACCCCCGCGCAACACGATGTTGTGCCCCCGCTCCACGGCGAGAAGCGGCGCGACGAGAATGTCGCCGCCGACCGACGGGAAGGCCTTCACATCACCGCGGGGCAGCGTCCGGGCGGCGGCGTCCTCCGGCAGCCGGTCCCAGGAGGTGTCGGAGTCCGCGTCGTCGGACACGAGCCGGGTGACGCGGCCGTTCCACTCGGGAATCTGGTTGAGGTACTCGGCGGCCCGCCGTGCCTCGTCGTAGCTGCCGACGAGCAGCAGGATGCGGCGGCGGTCCGGATCGTCGATCTCCTTCAGTTCGGCGTCCAGCATGCTTTCGGCGTCGGGCAGACTCCGGTCGGGCACCGCGAGCTGGTGCAGCATGTGCAGAAGGGCCTGCGGTCGTTCTTCCGGGTCACATCCGGACAGGCGCAGCGGCTTAAGCCGGTCGTTTCCCGGCCAGTACCAGGAACTCCTTGCGGAACTCGCTGCCCATGACGGCTCTGACTTCCTCGTCGTGGGGACGCAGGACGGCACCGACGTCAGCGTGGACGTGGTACCTGCTAGACGTGCCCGCCCAGCTCGTCGCGGACATGAGCAGGACGTTCGGGCCCGGGCGTCCGTCCACGGCGCACAGGTCACCGAGCCGCATGAGCAGTTCGCGGCCGACGCCGTTGCAGTGGAAGAAGCGGAGTTCCCCACTGCGGTCACCGTCGCGCTCACGGTCGTCGTGGCGGAACTGGAAGCCGAGCACGTTACCCATGGGTGACTCGGGGATGACCGCCTCGTAGTCCTTGGGGGGCCTACGGGAGAGCACGTTGGAGGTGCTTTCGAGATTGAGGGCGGCCTCCACGCGCGGCCACAGCGTGGTCATGAAGTCGAGACGGCTGTGCAGAGCGGCCAGGAGCAGGGTGAACTCGAAGCGCCGGGCCTGGAGGTCGGCGTCCGCGAGCACCGTGCTGTCGTCTCCGACGATGTCGGTGAGGGTCTCGCGCAGCCTCTCGTGCGTCCGTGCTCCCTGGGGCGCATGCAGGAGTTCCAGGGCGAGGTGGACGAAGGTGTTCACCAGAGGGGTCACGTCATCGTCGTCTCCGGTGATCTGCTGCTCGTGCAGCGGGTCGTCGCGGAACCGCCCGAGCGCAGCGTCCAGCGTTCCGGCCGCCACAGGCGGGCGTTCACCTTCTTTCCGACCCGGGAACCAACTGTCGAGCAGCAGGTTGTGGAGGGTGAAGGCACTGAAGTAGTCGACGCTGATCCACCGCCTGAGCTGGTCGTCCTTGACGAGCAGGGCGAAGAGGCGGTCGGTGGCGGCGCTGACCGTGTTGACAGCGTTGGTCCAGTCGTCGACGTCCCGGGCGGACAGCTGGAGCCGACCGTCCCGGGCCATTTGCTGGAACTTGTGGACGGCGACCTCGTCGAACCAAGAGTTCGGGGCCGTGCCCACAAGGGTGCTGGCCGGTGCGAAGGCCGTGTCGAGCTGCATCTGGACCCGGTCCGCCTCGTCGACGATGATCAGGTCGGTGAGCCGGCAGGCGAGTTCGAGGTACCGGAGCTGTTCCTGGTGCTGGTGCAGCGGGACGGGGCTGTGCACCAGGCCGGCCGGGGTGGCGACCCACACCTGTGCGTCGACCAGGTCACGGGCCCCGCGGTGGCGCGGGCAGCGGTTCCACAGCGGGCACAGTTTCCGCTGCGGCTTCGGGCCCGGTGCGTGACGCTGAGGGCCGTACTCCTCGTCGAGGAAAGGGTCGCCATCCGCGGTCTCCTGTTCGGGGACGGTGAGCAGCGTGATGCACGGTGCTTCACGGATGCCGAGCGGGTGGCGTGCTTCCAGGCCGCGCAGCACGTCGACGGGGCAGGCACTGCTGAGGTGGGCGAAGCCCGCGTGGTCGTGCCCGAGCATGGTGGCGGCGCCGGCCGTGGCGGTGCGGCGGTGCAGCCGGTTGATGTTGCGCTCCCGGGTGGAATGCCCGAGGATCGGCGCCGCACGCACGCCGAGCCGGTTGAACTGCTCCACCACGGCGAGCGTCTCGGCCACGTCGCCGACGACGATGGTGACCCGGCGGGGTGTTCGGGTCACGAGGTGGAAGGTCAGGATGTCCCGGAGGGTGGACTTGCCGGCTCCCACCATCCCCACGAGGTGCAGCAGCCCGGCGATCCTCAGCCGTCCCTGTTCGGTGAAACGGCCGAGTTCCGCGTCGCGCACCAGCAGTTTCACCCGCCGGAGCCGCCCGGCCCAGTCGTTGCGCGGCCCGTCGGGCATCATCGCCTCGACGGCGTCCATCACGTCGGCGGCCTCTTCGAGCTGCGCCCAGGAGACATCGACGGGTTCCCCGCCCCCGGCAGCCGGTGCGTCGAGCGCGTGGGCGCGCGGCAGGGAGCCCGCCAGCAGGTCCTCGTCGAACACCACGGAGTGGGTGCGGTCCTGTACCCGGAAGGTGTGCTCTCCCGCCTCGGCAATCGGAATGGACCGGGTTGCGAAGCGCGGAGCGGTGCTGAGCAGTTCCTCGAAGATCTCGAACCGGCGTGCGGCACGGGACGGCTCGCGACGGCGCGGTACGCAGCCGGGTCCGTCGATGTCGTATCCGCGCAGGTGCTGGGGGACCTTCAGGTAGTCGGTCAGCGCCTCCGACCAGGCGTGCCGTCGTCGCAGGTCCCACAGGTAGTGGCGGGCGCGCAGCACGCGCAGTCGCTGTTCGTCGGTTCGGACGTCTCCGAACACCTCGCTGTACGGGTAGCCGCCCAGCAGCGGCCAGACATCGGCGGCCGTGCGGGTGGGGGTCACGTCCTCCAGGAGGTACAAGCCCAGTTCGACGTCGAGAAGGTCGCCGGGGCGGAAGCCGTCGAGGTTCGCCGGCCACACTTCGGTGAGCTGCTGTTGCCGGCAGCGCCGGTGCCATCCTCCGCGGTCACGCATTGCGTCCTCCTTCGGTATCCGGGTTCCCCGGCACGCGCGGGGCGGAGATCTCATCGGCGACCAGCCGCAGGAAGGCCCGGTCGTCCAGCAGGGTGACCCGGTCGGCCAGATGCTCCGGCAGATTGCGGTGGAACTGCCTGCCGTACGCCTCGTTGTCACGGAAGCGGTAGCGGGGCACGACGAGGAAGGCCCGGTCGTACGGTGGCTCGTTCCTGAACGGCGTGAGGGAGCGAGCGAGGAGAACGGGGTTCACCCGGTCCTTGACGTCCACCGCCCAGTGCCGCTTCCCCGGCAGGGGGATGCGCAGGTCGTACGCGTCATAGTTGGGCCACATCTCGGCGGCGATCCCGAATCTCTCCTTCAGGGCGGCTTGCAGATCGGTCTCCGCGAGCCCCGGGCTGGTGATGAACATGCGCAGGGGGCGGCTGAGCTGGAAGAGCCCGCCCTTGTCGGCACGCAGCGGAGCGCCGGCGTCCGAGGTGCCGTCGCGACGGCACCGGTCCAGTTCGCACCGGTGGCCACCGTGCAGCAGCGGCACCATGAGGCAGCGACAGCGAACGCACTGCTGATACGTGCCGCGCCGCAGGTAGGAGGCGGGCACGGGCTCGTAGCAGCGCTTGATCACGTCGTGCAGCAGCATTCCGCAGGCGGGATCACCGCCGAGCAACGCCAGTTCGGCGCCGGTCAGCACGGGCCGGGAAGTGAGCAGGGCCCGAAACGCGGTGTATGCCTGCGGGTCCCTGGCCGAACGGCACACGGCCAGCGCCTCCCTGATGCGTTCGTTCTCGAAGAGCTCGGCGGCCGGGTCGGCCGCGCTCACCTCCCACTCCAGGCACAGCTGATGCGGAAGCCGGGTCTCCGGGTCGACCAGCAGGGCCGTGGTCGGAAAGTTCTCCGGCGGCAGCTCCAACGGCCATTCGCTCAAGGGCCGTTCGCAAGCCCAGCGGACCATCTGCGGCACGCTGCCGGGCGGTTCCTCGGCCCGGCGCAGGCAGTGCAGGACGAGGCGGTTGTATGCGTTCTGCACCTTCGCCGGGTAGACCGGGTTGGGCACGGCTCGCTGTCGGGACAGGCAGGCCAGGGCGCCGGCGATCTGACGGAGCAGTCCCTCGTCCGTGTCGGCGGCGCCTGCGGGCCACGCGTCCCTCGTGCCGGTCGTGGTCACGACTCCCCCTCTCCCGTGCGGGCGCCGTCGGGCGCGGCATTCGGACACCACTGCGATACCGGGCAGGAGCGGCAATGCGGTCCGGGGCGGGCGTCCCATCTCTGGTCCTCCCGCCACGGGCCGGCGTACCGCCGCAGCACCGACAGCGCCTTCTGCTGCCGACCGGGGTCCGTCGGGTCGATCACGTGCGGATCGGAGCCGTCCGGTCGGAGGATCTCCACCTCGACGCGCGAGCCGTCCGGGTCGCCGCCCAGCGCGCCCCGGGCCAGGAGTACGACCGCCAGTGCCAGTTGGGGGTAGGCGTCGAGAAGGTCCTCATGGTGGCTGCGACGCTTCCGTGTTGTCTTGAGCTCCCGCCACACCCATGAGCAGTCCTCCTGGTAGAGCAGGTCGGGTTTGGCGATGACGACGGCCTGTGCCGCCGTGTCGTGGACGACTCGCAGGGCTTCGGGTTCGACCCGCTGGATGAGGTCGGAGTCCTGGAAGGGGCAGGCGTCGACGTGGTGGAGCAGCATGCCCCGGCCGGCCGCGGCGACCTCGTCGGAGACCCTCCAACGGCCTTCTGTCCAGTTCTCGCCCTCCAGAGGCATGTCGCCGGCCGTGCACGGTGGCCATCCCGGACGCCGATGCAGCTTTTCGATCCAGTCGTGCACCGCCTGACCGAGCCTGGCGGCGCTGCCGTACTCGTCGGACTTGGGCAGGTGCAGGGCGCGGAGGAACCCCTGCGCAGGGCAGGCCGCGTGATAGCGCAGATCGCTGACGGACACCTTCCTCAGCGGTGCGACCTGCGAGGGGAGTCCGAGGACGCCCGGGCTGCGTGGCACGGCCCCACAGCCCGTGAACTGCTTGCAGTCGACGCAGGATGAGCCGGGTGTCGGCCTGCCGCCCGCCACGACCCGGGCCACGTGGACGTGCCCGTGTTCGGCGTAGTAGGCCTCGGCGTCCTCCACCGTCCCGTCGAACTGCACGCGGGGCAGTCCGTCGGCGAGCCCGATTTCGACGACCCGCACCCGGTCGGGCCGGGCGGTGGATCCGTACGGCTGGAACGTGCGCGCCCATGGCCGTGGCCAGGCCGCTTGGCGCCCGTGAACGGCCACGTACACGGCGATGGCGATCTCGCCGGGCGCGGAGTCCTTGGCTTCGCCGTGCCGCAGCCGTCGGAACTCGCGCAGTCGTCCGTCGGCCGACTCGTACCTGCGCCACCAGGCGTACATCTCCCAGAACTTGCCGTTCTCCCGCTGGGCCACCCAGTACGGACGGACCGGACGCAGCCGCTCCTCACTGTCGCCGGCGCTCGTTTCCAGGTACGTGAGGAGGGCGTGCTCGGCATACGTGAGGTGACCGGGATGGAGGGCGGGAGTGCGGGAGCGCATCCCCGCCAGTGCCTGGCCGGGTGTCTCACCGTGAAATTCGACCCGGTCGACGGCGGCCATTACCGGCCCGAGGGTGAACGTCTCGACCTGCGGCTTCGGAAGCCGCAGAGGCCGGGCCGGCCGGAGACCGGGCCGGGCCTTGGCGGCGGCGTACGAAGGGCAGGTGTGCTCCTCGTCGCCGCCGGTACCGGGTCCTACGCGCACGAGGCCGTCGTCCCCGGTCAGCCAGTGCGGCTTGTGCCATGCCGCCGTGTCGTGAGTCATTGCCTCCCTCTCGTCTGCGAACAGGCGGCACCCTCCGGCTCGGCCGGGGTGCCGTCGCGTTCAACCGTAGCAGCAATCTTGGAACTCGTTGGAACTTCTTGGCATACGTTGGTTGCTGCGCTATGCTGCTCCGCGTGGCGGCATCAGTGGAGGAACTCGAGCAGCGCCTGTCCCACCTGCGCACCGAGCTGCGCGGTGCCGTGCGCGCACGGGACCAGGCCGAGGCCGCGCGCATCCGTCGCGCGCTGCGGGAAGCCGAGGCCGCCTGGGAGCAGGCCCTCGACACCGAGGCGGAGCCGGACGGCGAGACACAGCCGGCCGAGTTCCTGGCCCCGCAGGCGTCGGCGGCCCCTGGCACACCACGCCGCGCGGAGCGCCCGGCCCACGGCTCCATCCCGATCCGCGAACAGGTCCACCAGGCGCTCACCCTGCTGGGTGCCCCCGCCTCGCCGAAGCTCATCTCGTCCACCTACGAGGCGTTCTTCACCGAGTCGCTGGTCGCCACCAAGCTCGCGTCCCTCCGCCGCGACGAAGAGCGATCCTTCACGGCACAGGGCTACGCCCGCCCGTACTACGTCTGCGCGGCACTGACCCACGACCGCCTGGTCCCTGCCCGCGGACTCCTGGCGCTGTCCACCTGGCCCGTGGAGCGGCGGATCATCGGCCCGCTCAGCCCGCGCGCCGACTTCCTCATCCACGCCGTGGGAACCGCCGAGCAGATCCAGCGACTCGCCGCCGCCGGGCATCCGGCCCCCGACCCGGCCTGGCGGCTTCTGCGCCGTTTCGCCCTCACGATCCCGGGCGCCTACGACGCCGCGGCCCCGGAACCCGACCCGGACCGCGTCATCGCGGCCGCCCACATCGAGGCGGCCGTCCACCAGGCGGAGGACGACCAGCAGCGGCAGGCAGCCGCGCAGCGCACCCGCACCCAACTCACCGACGTACAGCAACTGTTCGGTGCGGCGCCGATGCGTGACGCCCTCCGCGACGCGAGTGGGACCCTGTCTTGACGGTCTCCTCCCCGACTGCGATGACGACAGACGTCTCGCAAGCCGCAGAGCCTCCGAAGATGTTCTGAAGACGTTCCCGAAGCAGAGACGATGCCCTCGCAGCAGTCCGAACCTCCCGACGATCCACTCGCACGGCTGCGTGGACCGCAGCCTCCTCAGCCGTACACCGCCCGCAAGATCACCGCGCTGACCGCCAATCCCGCCTGTGCCCGCCGCGCCGTACTCGACGCCGCCGGGGTGGACAAGGCGCTGCTCGCCCAGAGGGTCGGACACGAGCCGCGCTTCGGCCAGTCACCTTTCGCCCTCGCCCGCGAACAGGCGTTCCACAATCTCGTGAAGTGGGGTAGCTACGCCGAGCTCATCCAGCTGCTGCGCGACGAGCTCTCCGTCCCCGTGGCGGAAGCCCACGTCACCGATCTCACCGAGGTGGGAGGCAACACGGCCCTGCACCTGCGCGAGCGGGAGACCCGCCGCCTCATCGCGCACGTAGCCTCCGGCCAGGATGTACGGCTCATCCTCGACCGTCCCGTTCTTACCCTCGAAGTCGCCGGGCAGACGGCGTACTTGGAGCCGGACGCGCTCACCCACCGCATCGGGGGGAAGTTCCACGTCGTCGTCATCCGCTCGTTCGCGGCGATCGACGGCCAGGCCAATCCGACCGCCGTCGCCGAGGCCGCCAAGCAGGCCGCGGTGTACGTCCTCGCGCTGCGGCGCACCTTCGAGACGGCCGGCCTGCCCACCGAGCAGATCTCCCACGAGTTCCTCCTCGTCTGCCCCAAAGACTTCTCCAACCGTCCCTACGGCCGCCTGATCGACCTCCGGCAGGAACTCGACGCCCTCCAGTTCCAGCTCTCGCGGCTGCGGCGCGCAGCGGAGCTCGCGGCCCGATTGCCCGGGAGCGCGACCCTGGACACGACCCGAAGCGCGGACGACCTCTCCTCCTCCCTCGAGGCGTTGGACGCGTCGTACACGCCGTCCTGCCTGTCCTTCTGCGAAATGGCGCGCTACTGCCGCGACGAGGCCGACGCGTGCGCCTCACCGGCCCGCCTGGGAAGCGGCGTGCGCAACGATCTGCCAGGCATCGGTTCCACCAGCACCGCGCTCGACTACCTGGACGGCGTCACCGCACCTGGAGAGGCGGAGGCGGAAGCTGCCGAACTGCTGTGCGCCGCGGCCCGGCTGCGCCGGCTCCGCCGGGGGGCCGCATGAGCGTCCTGTCCACCGTCGCGAAGATCACGGCGTCCCGCACCGGGCGTGCCGAACCGCTGACGACCGTCCGCCACCAGCACCTGGACGAGAAGCCGTTCGTCCTGGTGCCGCTCACCCTCGCCGGCGAGGCGTGCGCTCCACTGGCCGCGCTCGCCGGTACGGACCCCGAGCACCCGACCCTCCTCACTGTCCGCCAGCCGCGCAACCGCGCCGAACGCTTCCGGTTCGCCGAGCGCCTCGCCGCACTCCTCCTCGCCTACATTGATGGGTGCCGGACGGAGACGGAGCCCTACACCGTCGGCCGTGGCAAGGAGAAGGAGGAACGCCTCCGTTTCCGGCGGGCGCCGCAGCTCCTCCTGCCGAACGGCGAGGGCATCGCTTACGTGCGCCTGCTCGGCCGGCTGACCAGACTGCGCACCACTGAAGGGCCGCACGCGGTCAACCCGTCCGTGCCGGCCCTCGGCGCGTGGCTGACCTGGTTCGCTGATCTGGCCGAGTTCCCCAACTCGGGTGTGCTCCTCGCGATGACCCGGCTACTGGCCGCCAACTGGGCCACGGGCCAAAGCCCTTCCGAGGACTCCCACCTCGCTTCTCTGCTGGCCTGGATCGATCCGCCGGAGGGCAGCGACGGCATGCGAGCGGCGCGTGAGGCGGAGGACCCCGCCGTGTGGCCACCGGCCGGTCCGCCCACGGACCCGGTCTTCGACCGGACTCTCCACGAGATGATGACGCGCTACGACGAGGCCTCCGACGACCGCGGACGCGAAGCGGTCGGCCGCCAGATCGACCGCGAGCTGAGCGGCCAGATGCTGCCCACCTGGCGGCTGATGTGGCGCGGCGTGGAACTGCTCCGTGAGCTGCCGGAGGGGGCCCACGTCCCCGGCCGTTGGGCCCTCGACCGGCGCTGGTTCTCCGAGTATGCCGAGTACCGGGACGCCGACGGCCGCCCGCAGGCCCGCCGCGACCAGGCCGTCCGGGCCGCCCGCCGCCTGGCCCGGCTGGAGGACGCGCTCACCCGCTACGAGGCGGAGCGCGCGTACGACGACCCGCTGGTGATGGCGGAGTACGAGCTGACCGGCGAGGCGTTCACCGGCACGGTCACGGCCAGGGACGAGGGCCGCTTCGTCCCCGGCGATCGTCCCGGTTCCCAGGTGTGGCGTCCGACGATCGCCCTCCGTGCCGACACCCGCGTCGCCCTCGCGGTCGGCGCGGAGGTGAGGACCCCCAACCGGCCCGGCCAGGAGGCCCGCATCCTCGAAGTCAGGCAGGAGGACGGCGGCGGCCACACCGTGGTGCTCCAGCTCAAGGGCGGCTTCGCGAGGAAGCGCACACCGCCGGCACCCCCCGGCACCCTCGCAGCTATCGGCGAGGAGCTGACATACACCACCCTCAACCCCACGGCCATGCCGTCCGCGCTGCCGGCCGAGGAGGACACTCCCTGGACCCACGGCGGTCCGCCCCAGCCGTACGAACCCACCGACGCGGACGCAGAGGAGACCTGGGAGTGACCGACCTCCTTGCCGATACCGGTGAGCCCGAAAGCCTCACCCCCGGCGAACGCGCGGACCGGGCGGTCGCGGGGATCCTGACGGGTCTGGACACCGCTCCCGGCCGGGGCGTCGTGGTGGACTCGCCGCCCGGGGCCGGGAAGTCCACGCTGGTGGTGAAGGCCACCGGGCACCTGACCTCCGCCGGCCACCAGATCATGATCGTCGCGCAGACGAACGAACAGGTCGACGACCTTGTGGACCGCATCGCGCGGGAGCATCCCGGCCTGGCACTCGGCCGCCTCCACGCCGGCGGCCACGTCCTCCCGCCCCGTGTCACCCGGCACCCCTACGTCACCGGGAGCAGCCAGGTGACGGACCTGCGCGATCTGCCCGTAGTGGTGTCCACCGCGAAGAAGTGGTCGTTCGTCACGCCGGACAAGTGCGCGCCGTGGCGGTGGGCCATCGTCGACGAGGCGTACCAGATGCGCTCGGACGGGCTCCTGGCGACCGCCCCACTGTTCGCCCAGGACGATTCACAGGTCCTCTTCGTCGGCGACCCCGGCCAGCTCGACCCCTTCGCCACCGTGGAGACCGACCGCTGGCAAGGCCTGACCTGGGACCCGCTGCGCAACGCGGTCGACGTCACTCTCGCCCACAACCCCGACCTCGTCCGCCACCAGCTCCCCGTCTCCTGGCGCCTGCCGGAGACGGCGGCGCCCCTGGTCGAGCGGGCCTTCTACCCCTTCTACACGTTTGTCCCCGGTACGACGGCACCGGAGCGGGTGCTGTCGTACGCCAGCCTGCCCTACGGCTCCGGCCCGCTGGACGACGTCCTCGCCCGCGCTGCCGACTCCGGCTGGGGCCACCTGGAACTCCCCGCCCGGCACACCCTCGACCAGGACCCGGAGGTGGCGGAGGTTCTCGCTGCGACGGCGGGTCGGCTTCTGGAGCGCGGCGCGTTGGTCAACGGTGAGCTCCTGACCGCGGACCGCATCGCGATCGGCACGGCACGTACGGTGCAGGCGGACGGAGTCCGCTCCCGCCTCGCCGCCCGCGGCCTGACCGACATCACCGTGGACACCGCCAACCGCCTCCAGGGCCGCGAGTTCGACGTCACCCTCGTCTGGCACCCGCTCTCCGGCCGCCAGGACGCCTCCGCCTTCCACCTGGAGACGGGCCGCCTGTGCGTCTTGCTGTCCCGGCACCGCTTCGCCTGCATCGTGGTGGCCCGCGCCGGCATCCGCGACCTGCTGGACCGGCATCCGCGTAGCAGCCCCGTGTACCTGGACGTGCCTCCGAAGTTTCCGGATGGGTGGCGGGCGCATCAGGTGGTCATGGGGCGTCTGGAATGTAAGGAGCACCGAGTGCGGGCGACGTGATCAAGGGGCGAACTCACACGCGCCGTAGTCACGGCTGGCAAGTCAGCTATGCCTTCACGGTTCGAACGGGATGCACCCCAAGGAACGCTCGCCGGGCCGGCCCCTCCAGGCAACATCGGACGCCGATGAGGTCCTCGCTCTGTAGGTGGGGAAAGCATCCGTCGACGCCCTGCTTCGCTGTTGTGTATCCACATACGCTAGGCGGGTCATGGCCAACGGTTGTGCTACGCTACTCCTGCACGTCAGTGTTCGGGCTGTGACACACGGTTCGCTTGAAGTGCGCTATCCGGGCATAGCTATGCCCCGGGGCGCTTGCGAGCAGAGGCACACACCGGGGCTTACGAGTGCCACCATAGTACCCAGTCCCTAAGTGTGCAATACGGACTCTCGGGGGGATCACCGTGCCCTGCGCCACAGCCGACGAGATGGACTTGATCAGATTGCTCGACGCCGGGCGGTACGCCGCGTCCGGGGCGCTGTGCTCGACATTCTGCCGCCAGTCTCTGGCATGGTCCGACTGGGAGACCGGCGTCTCCAAGGCGATGTACGAGGCCCTTCGGCACCTGGAGAATGTACTGCGACACACCATCTCGACGCGCCTGGCGACGTACTACGGGCGGGAAGACTGGTGGAGCGCTCCTCGGCTGCGACTTACCTACGTCACCGAGAAGAAGATCGAGGAGGCGAGGGAGAAGCTGTCCCTGGCCTCCGCTCCCCTGACGCCCGCCACCCTGCAGCGTGAGATGACGCTCGGGTTCTGGGTCGCGCTGATGGGGCGCGGTGCTGACTACGAGACCCAGCTGTGGCGTCCCATAAGCGCTGGCTTTCCCGGCTACCGGGGTCGGCGCGCACCGCTTCATGCACGCCTGGAGTATCTGAGGGTGCTGCGTAACAAGGTGGCGCACCAGGAACGCATCGGTGGCCGCGATCTTGCGGCCGACCGCAGATCTGTACTGACCGCCATCGGGTACGTCTCCGAGGCTGTAGCCCGCCGCGTGGACGCGGCGGACAGTTCCTTGCCGGCGCTGCTGGCGAACCGCCCCGCTGTGTGCGCTCAGCGCCAGGGGGATGGGTCGTGAGGCTGGATGCCGTCATGCTGGGGGACCTGTGCCAGGTGACCCCCAGCCCTTCCAGTGACCTTTTTTCCGAGCTCTCGGCCGAGAGCGAAGGGACGCCGGTGGTGACCCCTGCGGACATCACCGGCGCCCAACGGATCGACACCCGCGCCCTGCGGCGGCTGCCGAGCGCCACAACCGGCCTGGAGCGCTATCACTTGCTCCCAAACGACCTGATCCTGGTCCGTCTTGGTGGGGTCGGTCGGATCGCATTGGTCGACAAAATTGCCAAGAACTGGATCTACCATTCGTCCTGCATCCGGATCCGCCCGGACACCAGCCGTGTTGACCCTGTCTATCTGGCCGCCTACTTGGCGCATCCCCCCGTGGTCGACAAGCTGCTCTCCCATGTCCAAGTCGGCACAGTGCCAGTCCTCACAGCCGGCTCCCTGAAGGATCTGCCAGTAGCGCTGCCTGATCTACGCGAGCAGCAGCTGATGGCTGGCGCGCTCAATGAGGTGGCGCTGCAGATGGAGATCCAGCACCAAATACTGGCGCGCCTCGATGCCGTCAGGCAGGGGTTGTTCACGCAGATGTTGGGGGACGAGTTGCCCGGCGCAGGTGCCTCGCGGCCGACCGGTGCGCTGCCTGAACGCAAAGCTCCCAGAACCCGCCGTACTAACCGGATGTCGTAGCCAGACCATGGCCTCTGGGCCAGTTGTCACAGGACGCATGCCCTGTGGGACGTGAAGTAAGAGGAGACCCGAGTGGCACAGCTCACGCTGCCGCAGTTGGAACGGCATTTGTACGCGGCTGCGGACATCCTGCGCGGCAAGATGGATGCAGCGCAGTACCAGGATTACATCTTCGGACTGCTCTTCCTGAAGCGCGCCTCGGACCAGTTCGACGTGGCGCAGGCCGCACTGGTCAAGAAACTCGTCGAGGAGGGGAAGAACCAGGAGCAGGCCGAGCGGATCTCCGAGGCCCGTGGCGCCTACAAGGCGCACGAGTTCTACGTGCCGCAGGAGTCCCGCTGGTCCACGATCGTCGGTAAGTCCCGGACCGAACCGGCCGAGGCGCTGAACGTGGCGCTGGCCCAGCTGGAGAACCACAACGTCCAAGCACTCGACGGGGTCCTCTCCTACATCAGCTTCACCGAGTCCCGCGGTGGCAACACCAAGCTGACCAAGCCGGTCATCCAGCAGCTCATCGACCACTTCAGTGAGTACCGGCTCAGCAACGACGACTTCGAGTTCCCCGACCTCCTGGGGCACGCCTACGAGTACCTGATCGGTGAGTTCGCCGACGAGGGCGGCAAGAAGGGTGGCCAGTTCTACACGCCGCGCTCCGTCATCCGCATGATGAACCAACTGGTCAAGCCGCAGCCGGGCATGTCCGTCTACGACCCGTGCTGCGGTTCGGCCGGCATGCTGATCCTCGCCAAGGAGTACGTGCAGGACCACGGCGGTGACGAGTCACACCTATCGGTGTACGGGCAGGAGGACAACGGCAGCGCCTGGGCCATGGCCCGGATGAACTTGCTGATGCACGGCGTCGCCGACGGCGTTATCCACCACGGCGACACCCTCGCCGACCCACAGCACGTACAAGGTGGGCAACTCCAGCGCTTCGACCGCATCCTCACCAACCCGCCGTTCGCGCAGAACTACCAGCGGACAGGGATGAAATTCGCCGAGCGCATGGGGTACGGCTGGACGCCCGAGTCGGGCAAGAAGGCCGACCTCATGTTCATCCAGCACGTACTGGCCGTGCTGGAAGCAGATGGCATCGCAGCTTCCGTCATGCCGCACGGGGTGCTGTTCCGGGGCGGGGAAGAGCAGAAGATCCGCAAGCAGGTCATCGAAGACAGGCGCTTGGAGGCCGTCATCGGCATCGGCCCCAACGTCTTCTACGGCACCGGAATCCCGGCGTGCATCCTCGTCCTGCGCGGCCGTGACGGCGTGCCGGAGGGGCGGCGCGACGGAGTGCTCTTCATCAACGCCGACCGGGAGATCACCGCCGGGCGCACGCAGAACCTACTAGAGGCCCAGCACGCGGAGAAGATCGTCTCTGCGTACGAAGGTTGGAAGGAGATCCCCGGGTTCGCTCGGGTCGTTGAGTTCGCCGAGCTGGCGAAGAATGACTACAACCTCAACATCCGCCGCTACGTGGACAATACGCCCCCGCCCGAGCCGCAGGATGTGCGGGCGCACCTGTACGGGGGCGTGCCCAGAAGCGAGATCGCCGCACGCAAGGCGCAGTTCGAGGCATTCGGGATCGAACCCGAGGGGGCGCTCTTCCGGCCACGGGACGGTGAGCTGGACTACGTCGATTTCCTGGGAGAGGGGTACGCGGCGACGGCAGCGCGGATCCCCGGGCTCGCGCAGGAAAGGGAAGTCGTCCTCGGGCGGGCGTTCCACATGTGGTGGGGCGAACATCGGGAGCAGCTCGCGAAGCTACCCATGCATCAACAGAAGTCGCAGACGCGTGAGGAGCTGCTCATCACCTTCGTGGCGGCACTGGAGCCCGTAGGTGTACTGGACAGATATCAGTTGGCGGGCGCGGTCGCCGCATGGTGGTTCGACGCCAAGAACGACCTCGACGTGCTGATGGCTAAGGACTTTAAGGGCTTGATCGACGGCTGGGTCCGCAGTATCGCCTCGGCATTCGAGGAACCCTCAGCCAAGGCCGACGCCAAGACCAAGGCCCGCTACCGGGCAGCGATGCGCAAGGCCCGCAATCACCGGCTGGTTCCGGAGCTGATCCCAGCGTATGTGAAGCAACTGGAGACCGCGGAAGCACTGGTCGCGAAGCTGGACGCAGAGGTGAAGGCAGGCTCCCCGCCGAAGAAGGCGTCCAAAGCGGGCGAGAGAGACGAGGGGGACGACGGTGACGAGGAAGAGCTCGACCTGTCTCAGGTCCTGCCTTCCAAGGAGCTGTCCGCTCTGAAGAAGAAGCAGCGGGAGGCAAAGCTCGAACTCGCCACGATCAAAGCTTCGTTCGTGAAGGAGCTGCATGGTGCGGCGGAGCAGCTGACCCCCACGCAGGCGCAGGAAGTCGTCCTTGGATTCCTGAACGCGGACCTCTACGCCCGAACGACCCGCTTCGTCGCCGCCGACCGGCGGGCCTTGGTGGACGCCTTCCGTAACTGGGGTGAGAAGTACGCGGTGCCCTTGGCGGACTTGGAGCAGGAACGCGAGGCATCGGCCAAGCGACTGCGTGGGTACCTGGAGGAGCTGGGTTATGCGTGATGTCACTCAGGTGAAGCTCCGCGATGTCGCGTCGCGAGTGGCTATCCGCAATTCGGTCGGCAATACCAATGTCCTGACGATCTCCGCTGCCCATGGCCTGGTGAGTCAGGAAGATTATTTCAACCGCCGCGTGGCGAGCGCCGACCTCTCGCAGTACTACCTGCTAGGGGAAGGTGACTTCGCTTACAACAAGAGCTACTCGGCGGGCTGGCCGGTCGGGGTAGTGCGCCGTCTGGAGCGCTATGAGACGGGAGTCGTCTCGCCGCTCTATATCTGCTTCCGTCTCGATACTAGCCGTGTGGACTCTTCGTATCTCCAGTATTACTTTGACTCCGGGATGCTGGACGAAGAGATCCTTTGGATCGCGAAAGAGGGAGTACGTAACCACGGGCTCTTGAATGTTGGAGTTGAAGATTTCTTCGACCTTACGTTGAATCTGCCCCCCCTGACGGAACAGCGGAGAATCGCTGAGATCCTCTATGAGGTCCACGCGCAGATCCATGCGACACGCACCATCCTTCAGAAACGCAACCAGGCTCACGAAGGAATGCTGCAGCAACTATTCAGGGCTGGCACACTCCCTGACTGCAGGCGAACGCAGAGTACGATTGGCGAAATCCCTTTCCATTGGAATCTCCTGCCAATCTCCGCAGTATGTGAAGTCAGCTCTGGCAGCACTCCGCTGCGCGCAGAAGGCGACCTGTTTTTTTCACCATCCGGAACGCCATGGGTAAAGACACTTGACCTTAACGAGGGAGTCATTACGTCTACACAGGAGGGTGTCACTGACATTGCACTGCAGAGCTCGAATATGAAAGTATACCCGCCCAAGACTGTGCTTGTCGCGATGTATGGCGGCTGGGGGCAGATTGGAAGATCGGCAATCCTCGGGCGTTCTGCTGCCGTGAATCAAGCACTCTCCGCTCTGAAAATCAAACCAATTTCTACAGTGCTTCCTGAATTCTTGCTACTCGCTCTCCAGCACGGCCGTATGCGCTGGAGAAAGGTAGGGGCGAGCACGCGCAAGGACGCCAATATTACGAAGAGTGACGTAGAGGACTTCCTAATCCCGGTTCCGGGGCTCGACGAGCAGGAGCAGATCACGCGCGTCATGGCCGATCTGTCTCGTCAGCGGGATGAGGGCGATCGCCTTCTCGCGAAGCTTGCGCTCTTCAAGAAATCTACGATGAACGACCTCCTCGCTGGGAAGGTTCGCCCCAACCTTGGCGTAGCCCTTACCGCGCCCTCCCACATCCCCCACTCCCCACGCACCACTCGCTGAAGGAGATCGACGTCGATGTCCGGCCCCGAGTATAAGTACGTACAAACTCCACTGATCGCGCAGCTCACCCACCACACCATGGGCTGGCGGCATGTGGTGGGGAATCAGGGCATTCAGTTGCAAGAGCCCGGCGAGGAGCCGTACGTCCGGCAGGGGACGGACAGCGCGCTGCTCACCGGAATAGTCCGGCGTCGGCTGGGCCGGCTGAACCGGATGCCGAACGGGGCGCCGTGGCTGGACGACGCCCGTGCGGCCGCCGCGATCTCCGCGCTCAGTAAGGGCGGCGCGCCGGGCGGCGGACTCATCGCCGCCAACGGGGCGGCGACCGAGGCGCTGATCGAGGGTGTCGCCGTCCCCGGCGTGGACGGCTGGGACGGCGGGCGGGCGCAGAAAGTGCGGTTCATCGACTGGGAGTCGCCGGGGAACAACGACTTTCTCGTCGTCTCGCAGTTCCCGATGACGATCCCCGGTGCGCGGGACGATCATGGCAAGCCCAAGAAGCTCGTAGCCGACCTGGTGCTGTTCGTAAACGGCATCCCGTTGGTCGTCATCGAGTGCAAGAAGCTTAAAGCCGGGCAGGGCGACGCCCACAAGGCGATCCAGCAGCTGCGCCGATACGCCAACCAGAAGCGGGAGTCGACCACCCCGGAGGGCAGCGAACAGCTCTTCCGCACGGTGCAGTTGACAGTTGCGACCACGGGGGACACCGCCCTGCTGGGCACGTTCACCTCGCGCCCCCAGGACTACGTGGTCTGGCGGCAGGCACACCCGCTTGACGGGGACACGCACCCGCTCAGCACGAAGCGGGTGGCCAAGACGACGTTTCACAAAGACGACGCCTTCGCCACTGCCCAGAAAGTTCTCGCCGCTGGGGTCCTGCACCCGCACCGCCTGCTCGACATCGTTCGGAATTTCGTCGTCTTCAAGGACGTCGAGGTCGCCGAAGGCCGAACCGCACGGGTGAAGATCGGCCCGCGCTACCAGCAGTACCGGGCCGTCTACAAGGCGATCGAGCGGTTGCGGACGGGCGAGACCAAGCAGGTGCATGGCAAGGAGGACAAGCGCGGCGGCATCGTCTGGCACACCCAGGGCTCGGGCAAGTCGCTGACCATGGTGTTCCTGGTCCGCAAACTGCGCTCCACACCCGGCCTCGGCCACTTCAAGGTCGTCGTGGTCACTGACCGCAAGCAGCTCCAGAAGCAGCTCGCCGAGACGGCCGTGCTCGCGGGTGAGAAACCGGACATCGTCACTCGCGCGTCTGAGGTGCCGAAGGTCCTCGGTCTGGAGAACGCCGGCCTGGTTTTTGTCATGATCCAGAAGCAGCAGGACGCGGAGAGGGCCCGGCAGAACGCCGCCGACTCGCTCGCCCACCAGGGCACGCCCGGCTGGGGCCTGATCAACGACCGCGACGGCATCCTCATCATGGTCGACGAAGCGCACCGCTCACACGGCTCCGCCCTCCACCAGAACCTCATGGAGTCCCTGCCTAACGCAGCCCGGATCGGCTTCACGGGCACTCCGATCATCATGAACCGCCGCAAGCTCACCACTACGACCTTCGGCGAGTTCATCGACACCTACCGCCTCAAGGACGCCGAGGACGACGGCGCCATCGTGCCCATCTACTACGAGGGCCACATCGCCAGGGGCGCGGTGAATGAGGGTGAGGCCCTGGACGAGGCGTTCCAGGAGGAGTTCGAAGAACTCACCGATGAGCAGTACGACGAACTCCAGAAGCGGTATGCCAAGTCCTCAGCCGTCCTCAATGCCGACGACATGATCCGGCGCAAGGCGCGTCACATGCTGCGCCACTACGTCGAGGGGGCCATGAAGGAGGGCTTCAAAGCACAGGTCGTTGCTCACTCCCGCGGCATCGCGGTCCGTTACCGGGAAGCTCTGTGCGACGCGCGCGACGAACTGGTCGCCGAAGTGGAGAAGGCCGCCATACCCCCGGCCCGCGCTCTCGCCAGGGCCCAGGACACGCCGGCGGAGGACCGTACACCCAAGCAGCGACTGCTCGTCTCCGCTCACAAGCAGCTAACCCTGCTCAAGGCCATCGACTTCGTGCCGGTGATCTCCCCCGACTCCGAGGACGACCCGGCCTGGGCTGCCTGGTCCGACGGGAACGCCCAGGAAAACGCCATCACGGCTTTCCGCAGCCCCTTCCCCAACCCCGCTGACCTGACCCCGGAATCCTCCAGGCCGGTGGCTGTCCTCATCGTCCGGACCATGCTGCTCACTGGTTTCGACGCCCCCATCGAACAGGTCATGTACCTGGACCGTCGGATGCGCGAGGCTGAACTCCTCCAGGCCGTCGCCCGTGTCAACCGCACCTACGGGGAGAAGAAGCAGGCCGGGTTCGTCGTCGACTATGCGGGCGTGTCCAAGGCCCTCCTCGAAGCGATGGCAGCCTACGCCGCCGACGAAGCCGAGGGCGGGACAGTCAACATCGAGGTGGAGGAGAACAAGCTTGAGCACCAGTACGACGCGCTCCGCCACCATCTCGGCCTCACCCGGGAACTCGTCGACCCCACCGACACTGCCGCTGTACACCGGCTGGTGGACACCCTGGAGGACGAGGAGCGGCGCATTACTTACCGCAAGCTCCTTCGGGATTTTCTGAACACCTTCGATCTCCTCCTGCCACGCGAAGCCACCCGCCGCTATCAGCGGCCGGCCAAGCTCTTCGCATTCATCGCCCAAGTGGCCAAACAGCGATTCAGCGAGGAGGAGGACGGCTTCGACCCAGCCGCGTACGGCGAGCGAGTCGCCGAGCTGACCGACGAGCACGTCAAGGCCCTCGGCGTGGAACGCGCGATAGAACCCACCCGGCTCACCTCCGACGACTTCCGCACCAAGGTTGAGCAGCTGCCGAGTTCCCGCGCCAAGGCGTCGATGATGGCGCACGCCGTGCGCAACCACATCGAGCTCCACTTCCAGGAGAATCCCGTCGCCTACAACAAGCTCCGTGAACGCCTTGAGGAAATCCTCAAGAAGTACGCGGAGGACTGGGCCCAGCAGCTCGAGGCGTTCGAGGCACTCTCCCAAGAGGCGCAGGATGTCGCCGAGGGGCGTGACTCGGGTCTACCGGAGGACGTGCGCAGTCTCAGCAAGCTCGAGCAGGCCGTGTACCAGCAGTTGACCACCGTCGTGACGGATGGGGTCATCGCCGACGAGGTACGGCTTGACCTGATCGAGTTGGCGCGCGAAGTGCGGGCCGTTGCCCTGCGACACACCGTGCGGAAGGACCTGTTCTACAACACGGCCGCGCTGCATGATCTGCAGAGCGATATCTGGATGCTCTTCGCTGTCAACGACCGCACTCATCCCACTGTCGACAGCCTTGCGCCTGCGGTGCGAGAGATCATCCAGCACAACAAGAAGGACCTGTAACCCTTCATGTACGACAGCTCGGCAGAATCCTTGGAGATTGGCGGTCTGGTCATCGAGATCCACCCCGTACAAGGACGCACAAGTGTCCGGGTCACGGTGGAGCGTGATGCGCGGATCGTCGCCACAGTGCCGCCCGGCGCGGCCCGTGAGGCCCTCGAGAATCTCATTCGCACCCGCCTGCCCTGGCTATACGCCAAAGTCCGCGACCGTGAGGTAGATGTCGAGCAGCGCCCTCGCCGCAGGTTTGTCGATGGCGAGGGCTTCTACTACCTGGGACGCAGCTACCGGCTCAAGACCGTTGACGAAGCAACTCGCCCGGTATCCCTGGTAGACGGCAGGCTCAGGCTGCGACGGGACTGTGCGTACCCAGCTAGCGACTTGTTGGTGGCCTGGTACGCGGAACGGGGTAGGCAATGGCTTCCCCGGCGTATTGACCCATGGGCAGATTGCCTCCAAGCTCCGCCCTCAGATCTACTTGTCCGTCCCCTCGGCTACCGTTGGGGGTCCTGCTCGGACCGGGGCGCGCTCAACATCCACTGGGCGGTCATGCAGCTTCCCGCCGTACTCGTGGACTACGTGCTGGTGCACGAGCTGGCGCACCTCCATGAGCCGAACCACTCACCGCACTTTTGGCGGATGGTGGCTCGAGCCCTTCCCGACTACGAATCCCGGCGGGATCGGCTGGAAGAGTGGGGGGCCGGCGTGTGGCTTCCCGGGGAGGTGGGGCCATCCCATACTCCCGTCTGCACCCAAGGTGAAGTTCCCCCAAGGCCGGGTAGTTAGCGTCTGGGCCGGGTGCGCAAGGAAGCGGGCGCCGACGGTGAGGTCGCCGCGTAGCGGCCCGTGCGGACCCTCCTGATCAGGCCTCTTTCTGTCCAGCGGGCGAGTTGTCGATAGGTGGTGACCAGGGTGACGTCGCCGAGGAGGTCGGCGATCTCTCTGGCTCGCCACTGCCGCTGGGGGCTCGGCCTGCAGTACGGCGAGGACGCGTGCCATGCGGTTGCCGGTCTGGCCGGGGCCGACGTACTCGCGAACCATGGTGGTCGGCAGAGCGGGCTGAGGGGGCGGGGGCTCCAGGAGGCTAATCGTCACGGATGACATGGTGCGGCTCTTGTCGGGGCGGCCGTCCGCTTTCCGCTCTGCATAACGCGAGATGGGCGACTTCACCTTCCGGGTGCTGACGCGGGGCCGGCGCGCTGGCGACAGCGCCGACAGGATGCGGCGGCCGATCGTCCCAATTCCCTGCTCGAAGACTCCTTCCGCCCGTACCAGCAGGTCGCGGGCGGTTTGGAAGGCGATCGTGAAGCCACAGCGGTCGGGGTCGGTACCCAGCTGGGACTCCGCCGCCTCGACCATGGTCCGGCGCAGCAGTTGGTAGAGAATCAGCAGGGCCCACATCTCCTGGGTGACGCCGACCGGGTCGCACGAGCGCAGGACCCGCCCGTTCAGCAGGGTGTGGCGCAGCGCGTAGTAGGCACTCTCGTGTTCCCAGCGCTCGTGGTAAAGGTGCACGAGACGGTCGGCGGGGTAGCGCTGGGCGTCCAGCAGCGTGGTCACCAGCCGGTAGGAGCCCTCGAAGCCACTGCCGTCCGTGCAAGAGACGCTCACCTTGGCCTCGATGACGCGCACCGCGACACCGCCGATGAACGAGAGGTAGGAGGAGTCCGCGAGTCGCTTCAGGACCGGCGGGCGACGGCGCTGGCTGATGCGCCCCACGACGCGTGCGCCGGTGGCGTGCACGGCGGCGAGGAAGTCGTTGCCGTCGAAGCCCCGGTCCCACAGCACCAGCATCTCGTGGCCCAGATGCTGCAACAGCCGTCTGGCGTAGGAGGTTTCACCTTCCCGGCAGGGGCCGAACACTGCGCCGATCACCGAGCGAGTCCCGGTCTCGACCAGCGTCATCAATTCGATCTGGGGATAGCCGCCGTGTGAGCACCGGCCCAGCCAGCCCCGGTTGCGCTCGCTGTCCGGCGTCTTGATCGAGCTGCAGCCGTCAAAGGACACCGTGCGGTAGGGGCCGAACCGCACGCCGGACGTGCGTGGTTGAGCCAGTGCTCCGGCCACCACCTCGAACAGGGACTTCATCGGAGCACAGCCCACTCGGCGCCGAAGATCGCGCAAGCCCTTCGTGCTGGGTGCCGGTGGGAAGCCGCTGAGCCCGGCCGTCAACTTGTCCCACACCAGCCGGTACCCGACCTCTGGGAACAGGCACATCGCCACCAGGAAGTACACCCCGACCCGCGACGGCAGGTCCCGCAACCGCTGCTGGACCGCGCGGGTCTCCTCCAGGACGGCGTCCACCAGCTCGAAGGGCAAGAACGGAGTCAGGCCGCCCAGGTGCCCGGCAGCGAACCGCCCAGCGGCCAGGGTGTTTTCCCGTGACAGCGTCACCAGGGCGGGTGGGGAGGCAGAATGGGCAGACAACGCGGCTCCATGGACAGGGCGTCTTGGTCGACACCTGTCTCAACGGGGCCGCGTTGCTCGCGTTCCGGGGTACCTCGGCCTCACTTTGCACACCCGGCCCAGACGCTAACTACCCGGCCTTGGGGGAACTTCAGTCTCCAACGTCCTCAACCGGCCCGACGCGGTGGCCCAGCAGACCCGCCTCAAGGTGGAGAAGGCCATCGCCGAACTGGGCTTCGTCCGGCAGATCGGGCCTTCGCGCAACGCCGCACACTGGCGGCGCTCCGGTCACGCGCAGTGGGTTTTCGCGCCGGCCGCGACCGGCTGGTACCCGAAGAAGGCGCCGCACGACGCCCACCCCCGTCCCCGTGACGTGCGGGCCGTTCCCCGGAGTGCCCGTACGCGGCAAGAACGCCTCCGGTCGGGCGGAGGCGTGCTGGATGCCCATCAAGAACCGCCTCACCCGCCACGGCCTGCGCCACGGCCACCGGACGCTGATGGAGGACTTGGGGACCCCCAAGGTCCTCATGGACGAGCGGTTGGGTCACGAGGACGGCTCGGTCAGCGCCAACTACGCTCACGTCACCGACGGGATGCGAGCACGGCTCATGGAGGGCCTGACCGAGGTCTGGTACGAGTCCCTGGACGCTCGCCTGCTGTTGCACCCGCGTTCCCAGGTGCCGGTGCTCGACCGACTGTTGCAGGAACGCGCCGCGTCCCAAGCGGCACAGACCAAGATCACACCCAGTTGACACCCAAGGCACTTCCAGCACGCACTGAGGGCCGGTCTTCCATTCAGGAAAACCGGCCCTCACCTGCGAAAACACCGTCGGGACGACAGGATTTGAACCTGCGACCCCTTGACCCCCAGTCAAGTGCGCTACCAAGCTGCGCCACGTCCCGGTGCGGTTCCTCCGGGGTTTCCCCCGGCTGAGCTCGCACGAGAACCATACCGCATTCGGGGAGGCGTTCGCGCGCGTGTGGGAGGGGTGCCGCCTGGGGTTCCTTGAGGGGTGGGGACTGTGGGTGAGGGGAGGGTTACGGGACGACGGTGACGGGCCAGCGGGCGGCTTTGACGAGGCGGACGGCGAGGGAGCCGATGATGCGGTGGCCGGCCTGTTCGGAGGCGCCGACGACCACGGCGTCGGCGCGGAGGTCGTCGGCGGCGCGGGCGAGGCCGGTGAAGGGGTCGCCGGGGAAGGTGTGGAACTCCCAGCGCAGGGTGAAGTCGTCGCCGAGGCGTTCGGCGGACTGGCGGATCTGCGTGACGATGTCCTCCGCTATCCGCGACGTCGCCTCAGCCATCGGCACCGTCAGGCCCGCGGTGCCGGCCAGCGTCACCGGCTGCACGTAGACCAGCGCGAGCAGGGAGTGCTGGCGCCGGGCCAGTCCGGCCGCGTAGGCCGAGGCACGCCACGACGACTCCGAGCCGTCGATACCGGCGACGATCACCTTGGGGCCGTCGGTGCCCCGCTCGAACACCGGCTTGTCCTGGCCCTCCAGGCCGTGGTCATCGTTCACCGTTCGAGCGTATCGGGCCTTCGTGCGAACGGCCGGGGCACCGCCCCGCCGCCCCGGCTACTCGGGCTGTTCGGACGGCTCGAACGCATCGGCGAGCCGGCGTGGGGCGGCCTGGCGCCAGGAGTCGACGAGGATGTCCCGCAGCTCGCCGGTGTCCTCCAGTGCGGCGAGCCGCACCCGCAGCCAGTGGAACTTCTCGTCATGGCCGGCGCGTATGAAGAACTTGCCGGGCTCGGCGGTGATCAGCTCGTCCCGCTCCTCGCGCGGGCACTTGACGCCGATCGACGCGTCGTCGCCGGAGAGGGCGGCGAAGATCTTGCCGCGCACCCGGAACGTCGGGTTGCCCCAAGCTCCCTGCTCCGTGGTCTCGGGCAGTGACAGCGCGATGGCGCGGACATCGGCGGCGTCGGGCACGGCGGCTCCTTCCCGTCGTCCGGAACGGGCGGGCCCCGGGCGGTCGAACGGTTCACGACGACCGTAGTACGCGGCACCGACAACGGCCCGCCGGAGCGCGCCGCGCCGGGAGGGGACCCCGGGATGCCGGCGTTGATCTCCGCACGGCAGACTGGGTTCCCGTCCAGCGGCCCCGGGGGATGCGGCCGCACGCGACCTTCCCGAGGACTGGCACATGCGGTTGCCCGGCACCAGGCACTGGCGAGCACGCGTTAGTACCGCGCGGCGGCGGATCGTGGCGGGGGCGGTGGTCCTGGCGGCCGTCGCGGCGGCCGGGGTCGTCACGGTGAGCGGTCCCGCGGCCGGCGCGGGGGGCGGCGTGCGGCGCACGAACGCGTTCATGGCCATGCCGGAGACCCCCGGCAGCTCCCGCACCGTGCGGCTCGACACCTCCTTCTTCACTCCGGCCGGCGGCGGGCGGCACCCGGCGGTGCTGCTGGCGCACGGTTTCGGCGGCAGCAAGGACGACCTGACCGGTGAGGCGAACGCGCTGGCCCGGCACGGGTACGCGGTGCTGACCTGGTCGGCGCGCGGCTTCGGGCGTTCCACCGGGGCGATCGGGCTGGACTCGCCGGACCGCGAAGTGGCCGACGTGCGGAGGCTGGTGGACTGGCTCGGGCACCGCGACGACGTGCAGCTCGACGGGCCGGACGACCCGCGCGTCGGCATCAGCGGCGCCTCGTACGGCGGTGCGGTCTCCCTGCTCGCCGCCGGGTACGACAAGCGGATCGACGCCATCGCCCCGGTGATCGCCTGGTGGGATCTCGGCCAGGCGCTGTTCCCGCAGAACGCGCAGGGCGAGCCGGCCGATTCCGGGGTGTTCAAGAAGCTGTGGGCGGGGGTCTTCGTGACCACCGGGTCCGAGGGTTCCCCGCCGGCCACGGCGCCGTCCGCGCCCGGGGGCGGCGGTACGGGACCGGGCGGCGGCGGGGCGCCCGGCGGCGCGGGCGGGGCCCAGGCGGACGGCGGGCGGGCACCGATGAGCGGTGACGGCGGCCCGCGGACGCACGGCCCGCACGCCTCGGCATCCGGCTCCCGCACCGGCTCAGCGCGCGGCACCGCCGCCGCACCGGACGCAGCCACCTCGTCCGACGGGTGCCGTTTCACCGCGCAGTTCTGCGCCGTCTACCGGCGGGTCGCGGTCGCCGGGAAGGCCGACCCGGCGGCGATCGCGCTGCTGGAACGGTCGAGCCCGGCGTCGGTGGCCTCCCGGATCCGGGTGCCGGCGCTGATCGTGCAGGGGCAGAACGACTCGCTGTTCCCGCTCGACCAGGCCGACGAGATGGCCCGGGCGATCGCCCGCAACGGCGCACCGGTGTCGGTGGACTGGTTCGCCGGCGGACACGACGGGGGCGATCAGGAGGCCGGCCGGGTGCAGGGGCGGGTGGAGTCCTGGTTCGACCGCTACCTGAAGCACGCGAAGGTCAATACCGGTCCCGCGTTCCGCGTCACTCGTTCCGCTGGCCTGGACACGACGACGGGTGACACGGTGGAAAGCGGTGCGAGCAGCGGCCGTTACCCCGGTCTGGACGGCACCTCGGGCGTGGCGGTGCGGGTGTCCGGCGGGACGCAGACGGTGCGCAATCCGGCGGGGGGCTCGCCGCCCGCGGTGTCGGGCGGTCCGGGGCTGGGGGCGCTGGGGCAGTTGTCGGCGCTGGGTGCGAGCGCCGCGGTGGACTTCCCCGGGCAGTTCGCCTCGTTCGCGTCGGCGCCGCTGGCCCGCCAGGTGACGGTGACCGGGCGGCCACGGGTGCGGCTGACGGTCTCCTCGGACGCGTCCGACGGCGCGGCGGTGCTGTTCGGCAAGGTCTACGACGTGGGTCCGGACGGGCGCCGGGTCCTGCCGCACCAGCTGGTGGCCCCGCTGCGGGTGACCGGCGCGGGCGGCGCCGGGCGTACGGTGACCGTGACGCTGCCGGCCGTCGACCACGCCTTCCCCGCGGGCCACCGCATGGTGCTGGTGCTGTCGGCGACCGACATGGCGTACGCCTCCCCCGTCGCTCCCGCCGCGTACCGGGTGAGCGTGCCGGGCGGCACGTTGACGGCGCCGGTCGTCACGGCGCTGCGCACGGCGGCGCCCGGGGTGTCCGCGTGGGTGTGGGTGCTGCCGCTGGTCGCGCTGGCGCTGGCCGTCGCGCTGCTCGCCACGGGCCGCCGGAGCCGGGGCGCGGCACGCCGCCGGACCGCCACCACGGACGCCCCGGCCACCGCGACACCGGACGCCTCCGCGGCCCCGGCCACCGCGACCGCGACGCCAGACGCCTCCGCCGCGCCGGACGCCCCGCCCCCGGACCCCGCCGCCCCCGCTGGGAACCCCGCCCCCGTCCCGTTGGAGATCCAGGGGCTGTCGAAGCGGTACCGGGGGTCCCAGGACCGTTATGCCGTGCGGGAGTTGTCGTTCCGGGTGGAGCGCGGGCAGGTGTTGGGGCTGCTCGGGCCGAACGGGGCCGGCAAGACGACGACCATGCGGATGCTGATGGGGCTGATCGCGCCGGACGCCGGACGCATCGAGGTGTTCGGGCAGCCGGTGTGCGCCGGGGCACCGGTGCTGTCGCGGGTGGGGGCGTTCGTGGAGGGCGCGGGTTTCCTGCCGCACCTGAGCGGCCGGGCCAACCTCGACCTGTACTGGCGGGCCACCGGCCGGCCGGCCGCCGACGCGCAGGTGGAGCAGGCCCTGGAGATCGCCGACCTCGGCGAGGCGCTGGACCGCGCCGTGCGCACCTATTCGCAGGGCATGCGGCAGCGGCTGGCCATCGCGCAGGCCATGCTCGGCCTGCCCGATCTGCTCATCCTCGACGAACCGACCAACGGGCTCGACCCGCCGCAGATCCGGGAGATGCGCGCGGTGGTCGGCCGGTACGCCGCCACCGGACGCACCGTGATCCTCTCCAGCCACCTGTTGTCCGAGGTGGAGCAGAGCTGCACGCACCTGGTGGTCATGGACAAGGGGCGGCTGGTGGCGGCCGGCCGGGTGAGCGAGATCGCCGGGGAGGGCGACGAGCTGTTCGTCGGCGTGGCGCGGACCAAGCCGGGCGCCGCCGAGCGGGCCGCGGCGGCGCTGGCCGCCCTGGACGGGGTGGCCGGTGCCGAGCCGGCCGACGGCGGTCTGGTGGTGCGGCTGGACGGACTCGACGTCCCCGCGCTGCTGGCCGAACTGCTGCGGCTGGACGTCCCGGTGGAACGGGTCGGCCCGCACCGCCGGCTGGAGGACGCGTTTCTCACGCTGATCGGAGGCCAGGGATGACCGGGCACGAGGATGTTCCCCGCGAGCCCCCTCTCCCGGGCGCGGCCCCCGGCGGCCCGGAGGGCAGCGGTGCCGGCGGGTCGGACGGCGGGCACGCCGGGGGCCGCGCGGGCGGCAGGCGCGCCGGGGCGTCGGCCGTGGCGCTGCGGGGCGTGCCGGTGGCCGGGGCGACCGCGGTGGCGGGTCACGGGAGGGCGGAGGTGGCGGCCGGGTATCAGGCGCGGCGCACGCTGCCGTTCCGGGTGGAGGCCGTGCGGCAGGTGCGCAGGCGGCGGACGCTGGTGGCGTTCGCGGTGGTGGCGCTGCTGCCGGTGGTGGTGTGGGCGGCGCTGACCATCGGCGGGCAGCCCAGGGACCGCAACGGTGTGCCGTCGTTCATCGACGTGGCGACCTCCTCGGGTCTCAACTTCGCGCTGGCGGTGCTGTTCATTTCGAGCGGTTTCCTGCTGACGCTGCCGGTGGCGCTGTTCTTCGGCGACACCGTGGCGTCGGAGGCGGGGTGGTCGTCGCTGCGGTACCTGCTGGCGGCGCCGGTGCCGCGCACCCGGCTGCTGGTGAGCAAGGCGGCGGTGTCGTTCGCGCTGGGGCTGGCGGCCGTGCTGGCGTTGCCTGCGGTGGCGCTGGCGGTGGGGACGGCGGCGTACGGGTGGGGCGGGGTCGACCTGCCGGTGGGCGGTGCGCTGCCGGCCGGGACGGCGGCGGCGCGCTTCGTGGTGGCGGTGGCCTACGTCTTCGTCAGCCAGCTGGCGGTGGCCGGGCTGGCGTTCTGGCTGTCGACGGTGACGGACGCGCCGCTGGGTGCGGTGGGCGGGGCGGTGGGGGCGGCCATCGTCTCCAACATCCTGGACGCCATCACCGCTCTGGGATCGGCGCGTCAACTGCTGCCCACGCACTGGCAGTTCGCCTGGGCGGACCTGTTGCAGCCGGGAGCCGCGCAGTGGACGGGGATGGTGAAGGGGGCGTCGGTGGCGGTCTCGTTCGCGATCGTCTTCCTGGCGTTGGCGGTGCGGCACTTCCGGGCGAAGGACATCGTCTCCTGAGGTGAGGCCGGGGGCCGGCCGGGCGGGGTCCCGGCCGGTGCGGGGCGGGGCGTCTTGCCGGGACCGGCCGGCCGCCGCAGGATGGTGACGACCCGTCGTCGTCCCTCCGGGAGCCCCGGATGCCCACAGCGAATCCGCCCTGTCCGCCCGCCGGGAGCGACGCGGGGGAGGGTGTGCCCGCCGGGTGGCCGTGCTGGCTGCCGCCGCCGCGGTGGGGGCCCTCGCCGCGCACCGGGTGGGGGCGGGAGCACTGGGAGGCGCTGGCGGACCGGTTGCTGGACGGGCTGGAGCCGTACGCGTCGCCGGGCGGTGCGCTGTACCGGCTGCCGGGGCGGGCGAGCTGGTCGGGCCCGCTGTCGGACGGTCTTGAGGGCTTCGCGCGGTCATTCCTGCTGGCCTCCTTCCGTATCGCCGGCGCTCACGCGGGTGCCGCCGGCTCCCTCCCCCCGGCGGTCACCGAGAGGATCGACTCACTGACCCAACGTTACGTCCGGGGTCTGACAGTGGGTACGACGCCGGGTTCCGCGGAGTCCTGGCCGGCGATCACCGACCGTTCCCAGCCCATGGTGGAGGCGGCGTCGATCGCGATCGGGCTGCACGAGAGCAGGCCGTGGCTGTGGGACCGGCTGCCGGACGGCGTGCGGGCACGGATCGCCGGATGGCTGGGCGGTTTCACCGGACGGACCCCGGTGGACAACAACTGGCGGCTGTTCCAGGTGGTCGTCGGGCAGTTCCTGGCGTCGGTGGGGGCGCCGTTCCGGCAGGCGGAGATCGACGCGGGGCTGGAGCGGATCGAGGACTGGTACGCGGGCGGTGGCTGGTACCGCGACGGCGACGGACGCAACTTCGACTACTACACGGGCTGGGCGCTGCACTTCTATCCGCTGCTGTGGTCCCGGATCGCGGACGCCACGCCGGGCGCGGGGGCGGCGCCGCAGCGGGTGGCGGCCTACCGGGAGCGGCTGCGGGACTTCCTGGCCGACCACGCGTACTTCTTCGGCGGCGACGGTGCGCCGGTCCACCAGGGGCGGTCGCTGACGTACCGGTACGCGGCGGTGGCGCCGGTGTGGATCGGGGCGCTGTCCGGGGCGGGCGGCCTGCCCCCGGGGCTGGCGCGGCGGCTGGCGTCGGGCGCCGCGCGGCACTTCACCGAGCGGGGGGTGCCGGACGCGCGGGGGCTGCTGCGGGTGGGCTGGTACGGGGCGTACCGGCCGGTGGCGCAGGGGTATTCGGGGCCGGGGTCGCCCTACTGGGCGGCCAAGGCGTTCGCCGGGTTGCTGCTGCCGCCCGGGGCCCCGGTGTGGACGGCACCCGAACTGCCGTTGCCCGTCGAGGAGTCGGACACCCGCAGGGCCGTCGCCGCTCCGGGCTGGCTGCTGCACGGCACCCGGGCGGACGGGATCGTGCGGCTGCTGAACCACGGCACCGACCACTGGGCGCGGGACACCGGCTGGGCGCACGACGAGCCGCACTACACGAAGCTGGCGTACACCTCGCGCACCGGACCACTGACCGGGGCCGGGACCCCGCAGTGGCACCTGGACGGCCACGTGGCGCTGCTGGACGCGGACGGCACACCTTCCCGTCGCACCCGGCTGTATCCGCTCGGGGTGACCGGGGAGATGGCCGCGTCCTGGTACGCAGCGCGCCTGCCGGGCGATCCGCGTGGTTACCGCCTGGCGACCGCGTCGTTGCCGTACGGGCCGCTGGAGGTGCGGGTGCACACGTTGGCGGCGCCGCGGGGTGTGGCGCCGGGACTGGTGTGGCGGGACGGGGGTCACGCGGTGGCCGGCGACCGGGTTCCGCGGGCCCGCACGGACGGTGAGTGGGCGCTGGTGGTCCGGGCGGACGGGCTGACGTCGGCCGTGGCGGTGCTGCACGGCGGTGGCACCCCGGGTGTGCGGCGGGCCCGGGACGCCGCTGCCTTCGGCCGGCACGTGGCGGTGCCCTACGTGTCGCGGCCGGTGCCGCCGGACGCCTCACCGGCGGCGCGGACCTGGGTGACGCTGGTGCTGCTCACCGGCGAACGGCCGGACGCAGCGGCCCTGCGCCGTCTGCGGGCGGCCGTCCACGCCGAGGTGGGCACCGACGGCGTCCGGATCCGGGTCGACGGGGAACCGGAGCGCCGCGTGCCGTATCCGTTCGGCGGGACGGCCGCGCGGGTGTGACGGCGTCCGGGAGGCCGGTCACCCCGGCGCGGGGCCGCGGCAGGGCGGGAAACGTCCTGCCCGGGTGCCGTGTCGGCTCCCCCGCCGTCCCTCAGGCCGACGCGCCCTCCGGGGCCACCTCCGTGGGTCTGGCGGCCGGGGCGGGCGCGGCGGTGCGGGCTATCGGGCGCCACCAGGGGTCGGTGGGCAGGTCGCCGGAGGGCTCGAAGGGGAGGCCGGGCGGGGGGACGGCGACGGGGGCGCCGGCGGCGGCGGCCGCGGCCAGGGTGCGTTCGGCCGGCTCGTCCCAGGGGTGGATCGCCAGGTTGAACGTGCCCCAGTGGATGGGCAGCAGCACGCCGGCCGGGGTGCCGCCGTTCAGGTCGAGGTGGGTGCGCAGGCCCTCCTCCGGGGTCATGTGGATGTCGGGCCAGAACTCGGAGTAGGCACCGATCTGGATCATGGTGGCGTCGAACGGGCCGTGCTGGGCGCCGATGGCGGCGAAGCCGGAGAAGTAGCCGGTGTCGCCGCTGTGGAAGACGCGGTGCTCGGGTCCGGCGACCACCCAGGACGCCCACAGGGTGTGCTGGGTGTTGCGCAGGCCGCGGCCGCAGAAGTGCCGGGCCGGGGTGGCGGTGAGGGTGAGGCCGGCGATCTCGGCGGACTCGTTCCAGTCGAGTTCGGCGATCCGCCCGGCCGGGACGCCCCAGCGCTCCAGGTGGGCTCCGACGCCCAGCGGGACGGCGAACCGCGTGCCGCCGCGCACGAGTTCGCGGACGGTGCCCATGTCGAGGTGGTCGTAGTGGTCGTGGGAGATCACGACGGCGTCCAGCGGCCCGAGGGAGGAGAGCGGCACCGGGACGGGGTGGACCCGGCGGGGGCCGGCGAAGGCGAAGGGGGAGCAGCGTTCGCCCCAGACCGGGTCGAACAGCACGCGGTGGCCGTCGATCTCGGCCAGCACACTGGAGTGGCCCATCCAGGTCAGCCGCAGCCCGCCGGCCGGTGGCCGGGCCAGGTCGGAGAGGGTGAAGGGGTGCACGGGCACGGTGCCGGACGGGCGGCGCAGGACGCGGCTGCGCTTGTCGAGCAGGGCGGAGAGCATGCTGCCGCTGGGGCGGGCCGGGGCGCCGGTGGCGCCGTCGGGGTTGACGAAGACGCCGTCCCGGAAGTTCGGCGATCGGCGGATGCGGGCCAGCCGTTCACCGCTGGGTTCGGCGCCGAAGGCGATGGGGCGGAAGACACTCATGGGCGCTGCCTCGTTCCGTAGACGTGCTCGACGGGGATCCGCAGCACGAGGCGGCGGTCGGCGACCATGGCCGCGCGGTATTCCTCCCAGTCCGGGTGTTCGCCGCGGACGGCGCGGAACAGCTCGACGAGCTCGTCGGCTGCGGCGTCGTGCGGGTCGGCGGCGACGGCGGAGAGGCGGGCGGTGCCCTCGACCACCGTGTAGCTCCAGCGGTCGGGACTGGTCACGTGGTAGCTGACGCGGGGATCACGCCGCAGGTTGCGCACTTTGGCGCGGTCGTCGGTGACCGAGACCGAGACGACGCCGGCCGCTGGGTCCCAGACGTGGTTGACGTTCGACAGCTGGGGGCGGCCGTCGCGCTTGAGGGTGGTGAGCACGCCGCCGTCCACCTCGCCGAGCAGCTTCAGCAGCCGGGTCTTCTCGCCGGCCTGCGCCGGATCCTCGTTTGCCGTCATGTGATCGTGAACGCTCGGGTTCGACCGCGTGTTCCATCATCGGACGCGTTCACCCGAAACGGTCACCCAGGTCAAGCCGCCGTGACCCGCGGGGTGACGTTTCCGCGGGTCACGGCACGGGCGCAGGAGGGCCGGGGACGCGGGGGCGTGAGGCGTTCGCCCCCGCGTCCCCGTCCCGCTCAGGCCAGGGCGAAATAGGCCAGGCTGCCCAGCCCGGCCACCGTGCAGTAGATGGCGAACGGCGTCAGGGTCTTCGTCTCGAAGTACCGCGTCAGGTACTTCACCGCCACGTAACCGGCCACGAAGGCCGCCACGCTGCCGGCCAGCAGCTGGCCACGGATGCCGTCGCCGTCCGGCCCCAGCAGTGAGGGGACCTTGAGCAGCGCCGCCGCCCCGATCACCGGCGTGGCCAGCAGGAACGCGAACCGCGCGGAGTCCTCGTGGTTCATGCCCTTGAAGATGCCGGCGCTGATCGTCGAGCCGGAGCGGCTGATGCCCGGGCACAGCGCCAGGATCTGCGCCGCACCGATGATCACAGCGGTCTTGAACGTGATGGCGGAGATCCGCCGGTCCGACAGCTCCTCGGGGTCCAGGTGCGCGTCCTCCGGGGCCACCGACGCCCCGGCCCGCCGCCGTCCGGTCCCGCCGCGCCGCAGCCGTTCGGTCCCGTAGAGCACGATGCCGTTGAGCGCCAGGAACGCCGCGGTCGGAACCGGCTTGCCCAGCGTGCTGCGGAAGACGCTGTCCAGGGCGAGGCCCGCGATGCCGACCGGGATCGTCGCGGCGATCAGCAGCCACGCCAGCCGCTGTTCCGGGGTCTCGATCCGCCGCTCCCGCAGCGAGGTGAACAGCCCGCGCATCACCCGCACCCAGTCGCGGCGGAAGTACACCACCAGCGCCAGCGCGGTCGCCAGGTGCAGGCCGATCAGCACGTTGAGGTAGGGCGAACCGTCGGCCGAGACGTTGAGGTCCCGCTTCCACTGGCCGCCCAGGAGCGCCGGCACCAGGATGCTGTGGCCCAGGCTGGAGACCGGGAAGAGTTCGGTGACACCTTGGAGCAGTCCGACGCCGACGGCTTCCGGGTAGGTCAGAACGGACATCGGCTGCTTTCGACGCGGAACGTCGGAGCCCCGCGGGCTCCCGGACCGCGCACACCGTAGGGCATCCGGATGACCACACTGCCAACGGAAGGTAACGCCCGAGCGTCCGCGACCGTCCGCCGCGCCGCCCGACCGGCCCGCACCGCATCGCGTCACCACAGGTCAGCACAGGTAAGCGGCCTCCCCGGGCGGGCCGGGTGGGTGCCCCGGCGGACATGACCGGCGCCATGGTGTTCATGTGATGATCCACAGTCGGTCGGGTCCCCACCCATCGGCCACCCCGCGTCACGCGCCCCGCACGCCCCGCGTCACCGCACCCCACGCGGGAGCGCCCCGCGCCGCGCACCGCCAGGAACGCGCACCCCGCACGCCCCGCGCCACCGCATGCCCACGCCCTCCGGAACGCCGGAACGCCCGCCCCCGGAAGGGGAGCGGGCGCGCGGAAGCGGCCGGCCGTGGCGCCGCGGGGCGGGCCGGCGGAATCCGCGGCCCGCGGCGGGTCTCAGCGGTTGAGGCGCTTGCGGGAGACGCCCCGCAGCCTCTGGCGCTGGGACTTGTCCAGCATCATGTAGCCGGCGGCCGGCACGCCGATGATGACCAGCAGCACCGCCCACAGGGGCAGGCCGAGCACCAGCAGCAGGATCCCGATCCCGACGCCGCCCACGGCGATCTTCGCGCCCTTTGACATCTCACCGTCCTCCGTCCGCGGCATCCGCCGCGACACCGCGGAGTCCATCGTCCGCTTCTTGTGAGAACGCCGCCGGTCCACGAATGGTTCCCCGGCCGGGTGCCGGCGCCGCAAGCACCGGCCACGGCATGCACGCAGCGTGACTCGACGGGAACGGCGGGGCGAAACGGGGGATACTGCTGGGGACCGTCGCAACGGCCCGGGCACTCGTCCGGGTGACGGCCCGGCCGCCGCGGCCGCGTTCCGGTACGGCGTCGCGGCGACCCCACGGGATCACCGCCCGCGCCCGGCCGGGAAGTCTCACCGGGCTCTCGACGTGCTCACATCCGCCACTCATGGTCACCGGAGAGGATCTCCTTCCGAAGCGTGGACCCCGCGTCCCGCTTCTCGGCAGGAAGGTTTCCGTATGTGGATCGCGCCTTCCCCGCGCCGCAGCGCGGCGCGTACGGTGCCGGGGCGCAAGGCCGCGCTGGCGGCGGCGCTGCTGGCGTTCGTGGCGGCCGGGACGGCGGGGGCGGCCGGGCCGGACGGGGTGGGCGGGCCGGGCGTTTCGCGGACGGTGCACGACACGCGCGGCACGGCGGCGGTGGGCGCGGTCTTTCACGGGCCGGTCTCCTCCGCCGGCGACCACTACTGCACGGCGGGGGTGGTGGACAGCCCCGGCGGGGACCTGGTCGTGACAGCGGCGCACTGCCTGAGCGGCGGCACGGCGCAGCGGTACTTCGTCCCCGGATACCACGACGGCACGGCGCCCTACGGTGTCTGGCGGCTGACATCGGTGACGCTGGACCCGGCGTGGCGGGAGCAGCAGGACCAGGACGCGGACGTGGCGTTCGCGCGGGTGGCGCCGCTGCGCGGCAGGCGGTTGCAGGACGTGGTGGGCGGTTTCGCCCTGGCGACCGGCCGCCCGGCGTCCGGCGCCGTCCGGCTCACCGGTTACCCCTCGTCGGCCGACGCCCCGCTGACCTGCGAGAACCGGGTCACGGCGTTCTCGGCCACGCAGTGGCGCATCGTCTGCGCGTCCTACAGCGGCGGGACGAGCGGCAGCCCCTGGGTGACGCCGGACGGCAGCGTCGTGGGGGTCATCGGCGGCCACGAGGAGGGCGGTGACACGCCCGACGTGTCGTACAGCGCGGCGTTCGGCGGCGCGGTGGCGGCGCAGTACCGCCGTGCGGTGGCGGCCGGCCGGGGCGCGGCGGGGACGGTGCCCAGGGTGAACACGCCGGAGGGGTGAGCGGGAATTTGCCTCTGAGGCACAACGATTGCCCCTGAGGCACAGTGCGGTGTCCACTGGAGTCATGAAACGGGCTGATCCGCGAACCGGCGCTCCGGACGACCTCACCGGGTCCGGCGCCGTCACCGTCGGGCCGGGCTCCAGGGTACCGGGGGCCGCCGGACCCGCGCTACGAGGCGTCTCCCCCGCCGCCCAGCACCAGGCCTCCCCGGCCGGCGCGCACCCGGCCGCGTCCTCACCGCGAGAGGCGGCCCCGCCGCAGGACGCACCCCCGCGGGACGAACCGGCCGACCGGGCGACATCGTTGACGGGTCTGGGGGTGCGGCTGCGGGAGCGGCGGAGGCGCAGCGGGCTGACGCTGGAGGCCGCCTCGGCCCGGGTCGGGCTGTCGCCGGCGCACCTGTCGCGGCTGGAGACCGAACGCCGTCAGCCGTCCCTGCCGGTACTGCTGGGCCTGTCGCGGGCGTACGGCACGACGGTGGCCGACCTGCTGGGCGAGCAGGCCGGCGAGTACGACCCGGTGGTGCGGGCCGGGGCACCGGAGGGCCGGGCCGGCGGCTGGGACTACCGGCGGGCCGGGGTGCCCGGCCGGGCGATGCAGGCGCTGCGGCTGCACATCCCGCCGGACGTCCAGGACGCGGTGGTGCGGGTGCACCCGGGTGAGGAGTGGCTGCACGTGCTCGGCGGCCGGCTGCGACTGGGGCTGGGCGACGCGGTGCACCTGCTGGATCCCGGTGACGCCGCGCACTTCGACTCGATGACGCCGCACCGCCTGATGGCCGGCTCCGCCGAGGGGGTCGACGTGCTGTTCGTCCACACGCTCCTGCAGAGCCCGACGGGTGACCTGTGCGCCGGCCCACCCGGCCGCCACCCCTGAGCTCCGCTCCCCCACCGCGCCCCCGGGCCGGTGTTCCCCTTCTCCCCCTTCCACCCCGCCGCTGTCCGGCGGGTGACACCACCGCGCCGGAGGTCGCCGCGTCATGACCGAGAACGACACCCACACCACCACGGGGGCCGGAACGCCGGGCCCCGAGCCGGAGCAGGCCCGGGCCCGTTCGCTGAACCAGAGCTGGATCAGCCGGGGCCTGGTCATCCGCGTGGTCGCCTACACCGTCGGCGCCCACGTGTTCGCCGGTTTCCTCTATCTGCTGTTCACGCTGGGCGCCGGCCGCACGCACTGACGCCCGCCGGGGAATCCGCTCGCACGCCCCCACCCGGGCCCGGCGGGGTGCGGGCCGCGGTGCCCTGACGCACCCCCGGGTCACCGCCGGTGGCGCCGGCCTCCCGGCGGACCGGCCGCCGGTGTCACTCCTTGACGCCGACGCCCCCGTAGATGGCGATCCGGCGCAGTTCGTCGGCCTCGGGGAGCGGACCGTCGGGGTGCCAGAGGGGGACCTGGACGAGGCCGGGGTCGGTGAGTTCAAAGCCGTCGAAGAGCGGCAGGATCTCGTCGTAGGTGCGGGTGACCAGGCGGGCGGTGGCGTCGCGGTATGCCTCGCGGGCGTCACCGGTGTCGTGGTGGAAGTCGAGGGTGCCGTGGGTGAGCACCAGGCGGCTGCCGGGGACGAGGCGTTCGGTGAGGGTGCGCACGATGCCGGCCGGGTCATCGGCGTCCTCGACGAAGTGCAGCACGGCGACCAGCATGACGGCCACCGGCCGGTCGAAGTCGATGACGCGCAGCACTTCGGGGTGATCGACGACGGACCGGGGGTCGCGGGCGTCGGCGAGGACGAACGTGGTGTTGGCGGTGTTGGTGAGCTTCGCGCCGGCGTGGGTGGCGACGATGGGGTCGTTGTCGACGTAGACGACGCGGGTGGCGGGGGCCTGCGACTGGGCGATCTCGTGGGTGTTGGGCGAGGTGGGGATGCCGGTGCCGATGTCGAGGATCTGCCGGATGCCGGAGTCGGTGACCTGCCTGACCGCGCGGTGCAGGAACTCGCGGTTGGCCCGCACGCTGACCCGGGCGTCGGGGGCGAGCTCGATGACGCGTTCGGCGGCCTGCTGGTCGACCTCGTAGTTGTCCCAGCCGCCGAGCAGGTAGTCGTAGATGCGGGCCGGGTGCGGACGGCTGGTGTCGATCCGGTCGGCGGGGAAGCCCTGGTCCACGGTGCCGCTGTCGGTCATGGCGTCGTCCAATCGGTCCGGTGGGCGGGCGAGGCGAGGAGGAAATCGGCCTGGCCGGTCTTCGCCCCCTGGATGAAGCTCTGGATCTCGTGCTGGGTGTAGATCAGGGCCGGTCCGTCCGGATCGGTGGACTGGCGCAGCGCCACCCGGCCGTCGCGCAGTTTCATGGCCTCGACGCAGCTGCCCCCGTTGCCGCCGCTCCACGGCTTGTGCCAGCCCTCGGTCCCCAGCTCCCGGGCGGGCATGCCGTTGTAGATGCGCTCCCCGTGCGGGACGTGGTTGGTCTCCCCGTTGTTCCTGCGGTCCATCGGTCAGATCTCCTTGCGGACGCGGCCGAGGAAGACCTCGGTGCTGTTGGCCGGCGCGGCCTGCGCGCACATCCGGTCCAGCGCCTCCAGGAAGGTGGAGACGTCGTCGCGTTCGTCGAAGTAGACGGCGCCCACCAGGCTCTCCGCACAGACCATGTCCGGCAGTTCCTGGATCTCGAACCGGAAGATGTGGAACGGCCCGTACATCGCGGGGTGCGGGCCGGCCGCGAACGGCATGACCTGAAGCCTGACATGGGGCAGGGCGCACACCTCGATCAGGCGGTCGATCTGGGCGCGCATGACGTCCGGGCCGCCGATGGGGCGCCGCAGGACGGTCTCGTCCATGACGATCCACAGCAGCGGGGCCTTGTCCCGGCCGAGCAGCGCCTGGCGCTCCAGCCGCAGGGCGAGGGCGCGGTCGACGGACTCGGCCGGGGCGTTCGGGGAGCCGGCCCGCAGGACGGCTCGGGCGTAGTCCTGGGTCTGGAGCAGTCCTGGCACGTAGTGCGGCTCGTAGGCACGGATGACCTGTGCCTCGCCCTCCAGGCTGACGAAGGCGCTGAACCATTCGGGCAGCACGTCCCGGTAACGGTGCCACCAGCCGGGGCGGTTGGCCTCGCGAACCAGGGTGAGGAAGCCCTCGACCTCGTCGGGGTCGGTGACCCCGTAGACGGTCAGCAGCTTCTCCACGTAGGGGAGTTTGAGGCCGACCTCGGCCTTCTCCATGCGGCGGATGGTGGCGTGGGTGACGTCCAGCGCGCGGGCGGCCTGTTCGTACCCGAGGCCGGCCCGCTCCCGCAGGTCGGCCAGGCGTTTGCCCAGGACCACCCGCAAAACGGTGGGCGCGGCCGGGGTACGTGCTTCCGGCACTCTGTCTCCCTTCGAACCCGATCCGGTCAACTACCCGTCCGGAAAAGCAGTGTGGCACGCCGTCAGGCATATGACAGCAGTTTGGTATTCGAGTTCTGCAAATTACAGAACGCATCTTGCCATCTGTCGAGTACTCCGCGCATAGTGGCTCAGTGCCTTCCTCCCATGACGCTCTCCGACTGGAGCGCCCGGCGGGCCCCGACACCATTCGGCGGCCGAGCATGTCCCGTACGGACGTGTTCCACCTGCCCGCGCTCGGGTCCTGCGTGAGCGACGCCCGGAGGCGTCTTCGGGTGCTGCTCGACGACCAGCAGGTGGACTGCGAGGCCCGTGACGACGCCGCGCTGGTCCTCTCGGAGCTGTTCACCAACGCCGTGCGCCACAGCGACAGCGAGCGGGTCTCCTGCGCGGTGCGGGTGACCGGCTGCACGCTGCGCCTGGAGGTGGGCGACCAGGGCAGCGGCCTGAGCGAGCCGCGCCCGCGGGTACCGGACGTCGACGAGGAGTGCGGCAGGGGACTCCAGCTGGTGAACGCCATCGCCCTCGCGTGGGGCGTACAGACCTGCCCGGACGGCAGGAGCCGTCTGGTGTGGGCGGTGCTCCGGCACCGTGGCGGGGCGTAACGCGCGCCGACTGCGTTGCGCCTTGGCCGTGCGCCGGGGGCCCGATCCCGCGGGGGTGGGCCGGGCCCGCGGGGCACGGCGTCCGGTGTGAACGGCCGCCGGGAACCGTGGTGTTCCCGGCGCCGTCGAAGACCCGGCGGGGCCACCCTCCAGGCCACCGCCCTGCGGGACGGGCCCGCACCGCGGACGGCGCGGTGCGGGCCCGTCGTTCTGTCCGGCGGCTGGGCGGGCCGCCGCCGGAGGGGTCAGAGCGGCAGCAGGTCGGGGCGTTTGGCGGTGACGTCGTCGCCGCTGGACTCACCGCGCAGCCGGCGGCCGATCCACGGCACGAAGTACTCGCGGGCCCAGCGGACGTTCTCCCGGCGTGCCTCGGCCGGTCCGACCGGCACGGTCAGCGCGAACGGCGCGTCGGGGTCGGGTACGTCCGGTACGCCGAGGACCCGGGCGGCCAGCCGGGCGACCCGGGCGTGTCCCTCGGCGGACAGGTGGAGGCGGTCCTCGCTCCAGGAGCGCCGGTCGCGCAGGGCCCGCAGCGCCCACAGGTCGAGCACCGGGCAGCCGTTCCGGTCGGCGATCGCCCGCAGGTGGCCGTTGTAGGTGGCGATGCGACCGCGCAGGTGGCGCAGGACGGGCACGCCGCGGGTGTCGAAGCCGGTGGCGATCAGTACGGTGCCGGCGGTGGCGGTCAGGGTGAGCAGCGCCTTCTCGAAGCGTTCGGCCACGTCGTCGGGGTCGGTGCCGGGGCGCAGGATGTCGTTGCCGCCGGCGGCGAGGGTGACCAGGTCGGGGGCGAGGGCGGCGGCGCGCGGGACCTGTTCGGCGGCGATGCGGTCGATCAGCCGGCCGCGCACCGCCAGGTTGGCGTAGCGCAGTTCCCCCGCCGGGCGCCCGGCGGTGAGCAGGACGGCGAGCCGGTCGGCCCAGCCGCGGAAGGTCAGGCCGTCGGGACCGGGGTCGCCGACGCCCTCGGTGAAACTGTCGCCGACGGCGACGAACGAACGGATGAACGCGGGATCACGGCCCGGCAGCTCAGTAGGGTGCACATCTGCCACAGCCGACATACTTCACCTCCCGCCGTCACCTACGCGACCGTAACCGCCGTTGTCGCCGGCGTGATTCATCCCACGCGGCGACGCCCTCCGGCCGGGGAATGACCACGAGAGCGGATCGGTGACGGCGGCCGGGCGGGTGCATGCCGCACATACCGGCCGGTACGGAGCTTCACTACTGTCGTCACCGGCAATTCCGGCAACATCTCGCCGGCGCCCGATAAAGTCCGACGAAGGAGATACAGGTGAACGAGCCGACGCAGCGGGCCGTGCGGAGCGGGGACGAGCCCGTGCTGACCGGGGTGCGCAACTTCCGTGACGTGGGCGGGCTGCGCACCGCCGACGGACTGCGGGTGCGGCACGGGGTGCTGTTCCGCAGCGGCCACCTCGCACACGCCGACGAGGCGGACACCGCGTTCCTGGCCTCGCTGGGCCTGCACACCGTGGTCGACTTCCGCAACGACTCCGACATGGCGCTGGAGGGCCCGGACGTGGAACTGCCCGGGGTGCGCAACGTCAACATGCCGCTCACCGACTCCTCCGACGGCGACGCGTTCTGGCGGATGGTGCGGGACGGGGACCTCGCCACGCTGCGCGACGTGCTGGGCGACGGCCGGGCGGCGGCGGCGATGACCCGCACCTACCGGGGCCTGATCACCGAACGCACCGGCGAGCACGGCCGGTTGCTGGAGATGCTGTCGGAGGGGGAGCTGCCGCTGCTGATGCACTGCGCGGCGGGCAAGGACCGGGCGGGCACCGCGATGGCCGTGGTGCTGCTGGCCCTGGGAGTGCGGCGGGAGGACATCACCGGCGACTACCTGTTGAGCAACGATCCGCACCGCCGCTACCGGATCCGGCGAGGCGAGGGCGCCGAGCCGGTCAGCAACGCGGAGGTCTCGCGGCTGCTGAGTCCGCTGTTCGAGGCGCGGGCGGAGTACCTGGACGCGATGTTCGCCACCGTCGAGGCACGGTGGGGGGACGTGGAGCGCTACCTCACCGAGGGCCTGGGGCTGGGTCCCGGACGCCGTGAGCGGCTGCGGGCGGCACTGCTGGAGCCGGCCGGGGCGGTGTGACCGGAGGGCCCGGGGGCGGCGGGCCGCCGGCCGCACCGCCCCGGGCCCGGCGCGACCACGGGGTCTGATGCGCGGCCGGGGTCGGCCGCTAGGGTCGCCGGATGACCGAGACCAATCCGTTCCTCGCCCCGAGCCCGCTGCCCTGCCGGCTGCCGGACTTCGCCGCCATCCGTACCGAGCACTACGCCCCCGCGTTCGACCGGGGGATGGCGGAGCAGCTGGCCGAGATCGCCGCGATCACCGCCGACGGGCGGCCGCCCACGTTCGAGAACACCGTGGTGGCGCTGGAGCGCTCCGGCCGGCTGCTGGGCCGCGCACGGCTGGTCTTCGACAACATCACCAGTGCCGACACCGACGACGAACTCGACGCGCTGGAGGCCGGGTACGGCCCGCGGATGGCCGCCCACGAGGACGCGATCCGGCTGGACCGGGCGCTGTTCGACCGGATCGACGCGCTGTACGGGCGCCGCGCCGAGCTGGGCCTGGACGCGCAGGACCGGCGGCTGCTGGAGCGCACCCATGCGGCGTTCGTGCGGGCCGGCGCCCGGCTGGAGCCCGCCGAGCAGGAGCAGTTGCGGGCGCTCAACGCCGAACTGGCCTCACTGGAGACCTCCTTCCACCAGAACCTGATGGCCGACACCCGGGCGCGGGCCCTGGTGCTGGACTCGGCGGAGGAACTCGCCGGGCTGTCGGCCGACGCGGTCGCCGCGGCCGCCGTCAACGCCACCGCGCTGGGCCACGAGGGCCGCTGGGTGCTGAGCCTGAAGCTGTTCTCCAACCAGAGCGAACTGGGCCGCCTCACCGATCGTTCGGTGCGGGAGAGGCTGCTGGACGCGTCGCTGGGCCGCGGGCGGGAGGTCAACGCGGACGTCGCGGTGCGCATCGCGACCGCGCGGGCCCGGCGGGCCCGGCTGCTGGGGTGCGCCAGCCACGCCGAGTGGGTGCTGGGCGACCGCACGGCCGGCAGCACCGCGGCCGTCGAGGAGTTCCTGGCCCGCGTGGTGCCGCCCACGGTGGCCGGTGTCCGCGCCGAGGAGCGGGCCCTGCGGGAGCTGGCCGCCCGCGACGGGGTGGAACTCGCGCCCTGGGACTGGCAGTTCTACGCCGAGCGGCTGCGCACCGCCGAGCACGACGTGGACGCCACAGCGCTGCGCCCCTACTTCGAGCTGGAACGGGTGCTGCGCGACGGGGTCTTCCACGCGGCGAACCTGGTGTACGGCCTGGTGGTGACCGAACGCCCGGACCTGACCGGCTACCACCCGGACGTGCGGGTCTTCGAGGTGACCCGGGAGGACGGCGGCCAGGTCGGGCTGTTCCTCGGCGACTACTACGCGCGGGCCTCCAAGCGCGGCGGGGCGTGGATGAACCCGCTGGTCGAGCAGTCCCACCTGTTCGGGGAGCGGCCCGTGGTGGTCAACAACCTCAACATCGCCAAGCCCCCGGCCGGCGCGCCGACGCTGCTGACCGTGGACGAGGTCCGCACCCTCTTCCACGAGTTCGGCCACGCGCTGCACGGTCTGCTGTCCGACGTACGCCACCCGTCGCTGTCCGGCACCTCGGTGATGCGGGACGTCGTCGAGTTCCCCTCCCAGGTCAACGAGATGTGGCTGGAGCGGCCCGAGGTGCTGTCGCGGTACGCGGTGCACCACGAGAGCGGTGAGCCGCTGGCGGCGGAGACGGTGCGCAGGCTGGCGGCGGCGCGGCGGTCCGGGGAGGGGTTCCGTACCGCGGAGTACCTGGCGGCGACCGTGCTGGACTGGGCGTGGCACACGCTGGCGCCGGGGCAGGACCCGGGCGACGCACTGGAGTTCGAAGCGGCCGCGCTGAAGGCGGCGGGGCTGGCGCTGGAGATGGTCCCGGCGCGGTACCGCACCACGTATTTCGCGCACGTCTTCGCCGGCGGCTACAGCGCCGGGTACTACGCGTACCTGTGGAGCGAGGTGCTGGACGCCGACATGGTGGAGTGGTTCGGCTCCAACGGGCTGGCGCCGCGGGAGAGCGGTACCGCGTTCGCCGACGGCCTGCTGTCGCGGGGCGGTTCGGTGGACATGATGGACGCCTACCGTTCGGTGACCGGCCGGGAGCCGCGGATCGAGCCGCTGCTGGCCCGCCGGGGTCTGCTGGGCTGACGGGAGGCGGGCGGCCGCCGCCGGTGGCGGCCGCCCGTGCCCCGGGTCACTTGTTGGCGACGGCCTGCTTGATCAGGGTGCGTCCGAAGTCCCACATCAGGCCGCTGCCCTGGTGGGCGTCGTCCATGACGTCGGTGAAGGCGTCGACGAAGCGGTCGACGTCCTGTTCGCCGATGGTCAGCGGCGGGATCAGCTTGATGACCTCCAGGTGGTCACCGGAGACCTGGGTGAGGATCCGGTGCCGCTGGAGCAGCGGGACGACGACCATCTGCGCGAACAGGCCCTTGCGGGCGGCCTGGAGCATGGTCCAGCCACCGCGCAGCTTGAGTGACTTGGGCCTGCCGAACTCGATGCCGATCATCAGGCCGCGGCCGCGGACCTCGTGCAGCATCTCGTAGCGGTCGGTCAGCGCGGCCAGCCGGGTGCGCAGCAGGTCACCGGTGACGCGGGCGTTCTCGGTGATCCGTTCGTCCTCCATGACCGTCAGGGTGGCGAGTCCGGCCGCCATGGCCTGGGCGTTGGAGCCGAAGCTGGCGGAGTGCACGAGAACCCGGTCCATGGAGGAGTAGACCTTCTTGAAGATCCACTCCTTGCCCAGGGTGGCCCCGACCGGCACGTAACCGCCGGAGAGCGCCTTGGCCACGCACACCAGGTCGGGTTCCACCCCGGCCTCGTGCTGGTAGGCGAAGAAGTCGCCTGTGCGGCCGATGCCGGTCTGCACCTCGTCGGCGATCAGCAGCGCCTTGTGCTTGCGCAGCAACTCCTGTGCGGCGAGCAGGAATCCGGGCGGGGTGGCGTGGACCCCCTTGCCCTGGACCGGTTCGACGACGAAGGCGGCGACGTCCCCGCGCCGCAGCTCCCGCTCCAGGGCGGCCAGGTCGCCCATCTCGATCGGGGTGTCGGGCAGCAGGGGTGCGAAGCCCTCGCGGAAGCCGGTCTCGCCGTTGACCGACAGGGAACCGGTGGTCAGGCCGTGGAAGGCGTGGGCGCAGTACAGCACCCGGGTCCTGCCGGTGGCGAACCGGGCGAACTTCAGCGCGGTCTCCACCGCCTCGGTGCCGCTGTTGCCGAAGAAGACCCGGTCCAGGTGCGGGGTGTACGACAGCAGTCTCTCGGCCAGCAGCCCGGGCAGCGGCGGGCAGTCGAAGCGGGTGAGGTCGGCCAGTCCCGCGTCGAGCACGTCGTGCAGGGCCTTGCGGACCACCGGGTGGTGGCGGCCGATGCCCATGACGCCGAAGCCGGCGAGCATGTCGAGGTAGTCGTTGCCGTCGGCGTCCCAGAAGTGAGCGCCCTCGGCGCGCTCGTAGTACCGGTCGAAGCCGATGGTGTGCAGCATGCGCGGCAGTTGGTGGTTGAGGTGACGGGCGTGCAGCTCGTAGCGCTCCGCGCCGCGTTCGGCCAGCAGCCGGGCCAGGTCGAATCCCTTGGGCGGTCCGGCCGCCTCGGGCTCCTCGGCCATCGTCAGGTCTCCTTCGTGGTGGCGGGCGCCGTGTCCTGCCGCGTGCCGCCGGTGGCGGGGGCGGGGACCGGGCGCGCGGTGCCGGTGCGGATGAGGGTGTCGGCGACGCGGGCGGCGATCTCGGCGGGGGTGAGCCCCAGATCGGCCAGCACCTCGCTGCGTTTGGCGTGCGGCAGGAACGCCGCGGGGATGCCGAAGTCGCGCAGCGGCACGTCGACGTCGGCGTCCCGCAGGGCCTGGGCGACGGCGCAGCCCACGCCGCCGGCCCGGCCGTTGTCCTCGACGACGGCGACCACGCGGTGGGCGGCGGCGAGTCGCGGCAGGGCCGGGTCGACCGGCTTGACCCAGCGGGGGTCGACGACGGTGACGCCGATGCCGCGGCCGGCCAGCAGGGCGGCGGCCTCCAGGCAGACGGGGGCGAGCACGCCGGCCGAGACCAGCAGGACGTCCGGGTGGTCGTCGCGGTGCAGCACGTCCATGCCGCCGACCCGGCCGACCGCGGGGATCGGCCGGCCCACGTTCTCCTTGGGGAACCGTACGACGGTGGGCGCGTCGTCGACGTCGACGGCCTCCCGCAGCTGGGCGCGCAGCTGGTCGGCGTCGCGGGGGGCGGCGATCCGCAGGCCGGGCACGACCTGGAGGACCGACATGTCCCACATGCCGTTGTGTGAGGCGCCGTCGGTGCCGGTGATCCCGGCGCGGTCCAGGACGAAGGTGACGCCGCACTTGTGCAGGGCGACGTCCATCAGCACCTGGTCGAAGGCGCGGTTGAGGAACGTGGCGTAGACCGCGACGACCGGGTGCAGGCCGCCGGTGGCCAGGCCGGCGGCCGAGGTGGCCGCGTGCTGCTCGGCGATGCCCACGTCGTAGACGCGCCGGGGGTACGCCTCGGCGAACGCGGCGAGCCCCACCGGCTGGAGCATGGCGGCGGTCACGGCCACCACGTCGTCGCGCTCCCGGCCGATCTCCAGCATCGCGTCGCCGAAGACGGAGGTCCACGAGCGGGCCGCCGAACGGGTGAGCGGGGCGCCGGTGAGCGGGTCGATGGCGCCGACGGAGTGGAAGCGGTCGGCCTGGTCCTGTTCGGCGGCGGCGTACCCACGGCCCTTGACGGTCAGGCAGTGCACCAGGACCGGGCCGCGGAAGCGTTTGGCGCCGCGCAGCGCGTTCTCCACGGCGTCCACGTCGTGGCCGTCGATGGGTCCGACGTACTTCAGGCCCAGGTCCTCGAACATCCCCTGCGGGGCGAAGGCGTCCTTGAAGCCCTTCTTGGCGCCGTGCAGGGACTCGTAGAGCGGCCGGCCCACGACCGGGGTGCGCTGGAGGATCCCCTTGCCCCAGGACAGCACGCGTTCGTACTCGTTGGTGGTGCGCAGGGTGGCCAGGTGCCGGGCCAGGCCGCCGATGGTGGGCGCGTAGGAGCGCTCGTTGTCGTTGACGACGATGATCAGCGGCCGGTCGCGGGCGGCGGCGATGTTGTTCAGCGCCTCCCAGGCCATGCCGCCGGTGAGCGCGCCGTCACCGATGACGGCGACCACGTGGTCGTCGCTGCCGCGCACCTCGTTGGCCTTGGCCAGGCCGTCGGCCCAGCCCAGCACCGTGGAGGCGTGGCTGTTCTCGATGACGTCGTGCTCGGACTCGGCGCGGGAGGGGTAGCCGGACAGGCCGCCCTTGGCGCGCAGCTTCGAGAAGTCCTGACGGCCGGTCAGGATCTTGTGCACGTAGGACTGGTGGCCGGTGTCGAACAGGATCCGGTCGCGCGGCGAGTCGAAGACCCGGTGCAGCGCGATCGTCAGTTCCACCACGCCCAGGTTGGGCCCGAGGTGGCCGCCGGTGCGGGCGACCGCTTCGATGAGGAACGTCCTGATCTCGTCGGCGAGTTCGTCCAGGCGTTCGGGGGCCAGCGCCTTGAGGTCGCGCGGGCCGCGAATGGTCTCCAGCAACGTCATGCCGTGTCCTTCCGCCGGTGTTCCCCGTCGTTCGGGTGTGCGGTCGCACCGTTCAGTGGGCGGTTACCGCGGGTTCGCCGGAGGCGACTCCGTCGGCCTCCATCTGTTCGGCGAGCTTCATGGCCTCCTCGATCAGGGTCTCCACGATCTTCGACTCCGGGACGGTCTTGATGACCTCCCCCTTCACGAAGATCTGCCCCTTGCCGTTGCCCGACGCCACCCCCAGGTCCGCCTCACGGGCCTCACCCGGACCGTTGACCACACAGCCCATCACGGCCACCCGCAGCGGAACCTCCATACCCTCCAGGCCCGCCGTCACCTGATCCGCCAGCTTGTAGACATCCACCTGCGCACGACCGCACGACGGACACGAGACGATCTCCAGACGGCGCTGCCGCAGATTCAGCGACTCCAAAATCTGGATACCGACCTTGATCTCCTCCACCGGCGGCGCCGACAACGACACCCGGATCGTGTCCCCGATCCCCTCCGCCAGCAACGCACCGAACGCCACCGCCGACTTGATCGTCCCCTGGAACGCCGGCCCCGCCTCCGTCACACCCAAATGCAGCGGATAGTCACACCGGCCCGCCAGCAACCGGTAGGCGTTGACCATCACCACCGGATCATTGTGCTTCACCGAAATCTTGATGTCCCGGAACCCGTGCTCCTCGAACAGCGAACACTCCCACAACGCCGACTCCACCAAAGCCTCCGGCGTCGCCTTCCCGTACCTCTCCAGCAACCGCCTGTCCAAAGACCCGGCGTTCACCCCGATCCGGATCGGCGTCCCCGCATCCGACGCCGCCCTCGCGATCTCCTTCACCTTGTCGTCGAACTGCCGGATGTTCCCCGGATTCACCCGCACCGCCGCACACCCCGCATCGATCGCGGCGAACACGTACTTCGGCTGGAAATGAATGTCCGCGATCACCGGGATCTGCGACTTCCGCGCGATCGTCGCCAAAGCGTCCGCGTCGTCCTGCGAAGGACACGCCACCCGCACGATCTGACACCCCGACGCCGTCAGCTCAGCGATCTGCTGCAACGTCGCCCCCACATCGGCGGTCACCGTCGTCGTCATCGACTGCACCGACACCGGCGCGTCCCCACCCACCAGCACCGAACCCACCCTGATCTGGCGGGACCTGCGCCGATCGGCCAGCTTCAGCGGAACCGACGGAATACCGAGCGGAACGGGACCTGTCGTACTCATACAGCCTCAGCCTCGATTCGACGCGACGGTCTCACGCGCCGCGCGCAGTGTTTCCTTGAGGGACCCCATGGTCGCCAGTACGGCGGTCGGCTCGTAGCCGCAGTGCGCCATGCAGTTGGCGCAGCGCGGGTCCTTACCGCGGCCGTACCGCTCCCAGTCGGTCTCCTCCAGCAGTTCGCGGTACGTCGGCACGTAGCCGTCGCTCATCAGGTAGCACGGGCGCTGCCAGCCGAACAGCGAGTAGTTGGGGATCGCCCAGGCGGTGCACGGGAAGTCCGCCTTGCCCTCCAGGAAGTCCAGGAAGAGCGGGCTGTGGTTGAGCCGCCATTTCCTGCGGTTGCCGCCGGCGAACGCCGTCCGGAACAGCTCACAGGTCTGCTGGACGCCGAGGAAGTGCTCCTGGTCGGGGGCCTTCTCGTAGGCGTAGGCGGGCGAGATCATCATCTCGTCCACCTCCAGGTCGTCGTTGAGGAAGTTCAGGACGTCGATGACGGTCTGCGGGGTGTCGGTGTTGAAGAACGTCGAGTTGGTGGTCACCCGGAAACCGCGCCGCTTGGCCTCCTTGATCGCGGCGACCGCCTCGTCGAACACGCCCTCCTTGGCGACCGATTCATCGTGCCGTTCGCGCAGTCCGTCGATGTGGACAGCGAACGCGAAGTACCTCGAAGGAGTGAACTTGTCCAGATTCTTCCGCAGCAGCATCGCGTTGGTGCACAGGAAGACGTACTTCTTGCGTTCGACGAGCTGACGCACGATCTCGTCGATCTGCGGGTGCATCAGCGGCTCGCCGCCGGCGATGGAGACCATCGGCGCACCGGACTCCATGATCGCGCCCACGGCCTGCGCCACCGGCATCCGCTGCTTGAGCACCCCGGCCGGGTGCTGGATCTTGCCGCAGCCCTCGCACTTGAGGTTGCAGGCGAACAGCGGTTCGAGTTCCACGATGAGGGGGAACTTCTCCCGCCGTCTGAGCACTTTCTGTTCGAAGAGATAGCTGCCGACCCGAACGGTCTGGCGAAGGGGCATGGCCATCTGACTCACCTCCGAGGGAGCTTAGGAAGAACGGTGCCAGTCGCGGAACGCGGGCATCAGGGAACCCAGGACGCGGTAGGCCCGCACACCGTGCGGCAGCGTGCCGGGGCGCAGCAGTTCGTGCTCCGGGGTGTCCACCACCACGCGGACGGCGGCCAGCGGCCGGGAGCCCGCGGTGAGCGCCGCTCGGCGCACGGCCTCGGACTCCATGTCGACCGCGAGTGCGCCGGAGGCGGCGAGCGCCGCCCGTTCCGCACCGCGCACCACGTGGCCCGATCCGGCGATCCGCCCGGTGCGCACGGTGACCGCGGACCGGCCGGACCGGCCGGTCAGAGCCCGCCGGACGGCCTCGGCCAGCGGTCCGGCGGCGTCGGAGCGGTCGTCGACCACCACGTCGCCGGGGCGCAGGCCGGGGGCCAGGCCGGCGCAGAAACCGGTCACCAGGACGGCGGGGGCCGGCCCGGGGGCGGTGGCCAGCGCCCGGGCGACCGCGGCCCCGGAGGCGTCCGGCCCCATCCCGGCCCGCAGCAGGCGCACCCCGGGGGCGGCGCGGGCGGCCGCCCGCAGGGCGAACCGCTCCACGCCGAGGGCGCACACCACCAGCAGCGCCGCGCCGTCCCCCGGGGCGGGGGCGGCGGGGCGCCGGGCTGCCGGGGTCGGCGGCCTGCCGGAGGGTTCCATCAGGCCGCCGTCTCCACCTGCGGTGCGGGCACCCGCAGCCGTGCCTCGCCGTTGAGGTAACGGCCCAGCGCGGTGAGCGGGAAGACCATGCGGTACAGGTGGTAGTTGATGGAGAAGTCCCACGGGAAGCCGGTCCCGGTGAAGTACGGCTCGTCCCAGGAGCCGTCCTCCCGCTGGGTGCCGGCCAGCCAGCGGATGCCGCGTTCCACGGCGTCGCCCTCCCGTTCACCGGCCGCGAGCAGCGCCATCAGCGCCCACGCGGTCTGCGAGGGGGTGGACTCGCCACGGCCGGCCCATTCGTGCTCGGGGTAGGAGCGCAGGTCCTCGCCCCAGCCGCCGTCGGCGTTCTGCACCTGTTCCAGCCAGGTCACCGCGCGGCGGACCGCCGGGTGGGTGACCGGCAGGCCGGCCGCGACCAGGGCGGGCACCACCGAGCCGGTGCCGTAGACGTAGTTGACGCCCCAGCGGCCGAACCACGAGCCGTCGGGCTCCTGTTCTGCCAGCAGCCAGTTCACGCCCCGCCGGCAGCGCGGGTCGTGCTCCATGCCGACGGCGCCGAGCATCTCCACCACGTGCGCCGTCACGTCGGCCGACGGCGGGTCGATGACCTCGCCGAAGTCGCAGAACGGCAGCCGGTTGGGCAGCCGGCTGGTGTTGTCGACGTCGAACGCCCCCCAGGCGCCGTTCTTCGACTGCATGCCCAGGTTCCACACCACGCCGCGTTCGATGGCGGTGCGCGTCCGGGCCGGATCCGGGTGGTCCACGCGGGCGAGCGCCAGCACCACCTCGGCGGTGTCGTCGACGTCCGGGTAGTTGTCGTTGTGGAACTCGAACGCCCAGCCGCCGGCGGGCAGTCGCGGGCGGCGCACCGACCAGTCGCCGGGGCGCAGCACCTGTTCGCCCAGCATCCACTCGGCGGCCTTGACCAGGGCGGGGTGGTCGGCGGGCAGGCCGGCGTCGGCCAGGGCGATGGTGGCCAGGCAGGTGTCCCACACCGGGGACTGGCACGCCTCGATCATCCGGCTGCCGTCCTCGCGCCAGACCGCGAAGCGGTCGAGCGACTCCAGGCCGGCCCGCATCACCGGGTGGTCGATGTCGTAGCCCAGCAGGTGCAGGGCGATGACCGAGTAGACGGCCGGCGGCTGGATGCCGCCCCAGCAGCCGTCGTTCTCCTGCCGTTCGATGATCCAGCGGGCACACAGCCCCAGCGCGCTGCGGCGCAGGGGACGGATGCTGACCTTGCGGTAGGCGTGCAGGGCCTTGTCCAGCAGGTGGAAGGCGCTCTCCCAGCTGGCCAGCGGGGCCGGCGGCCGGGGCGGGTTGGGCACCGCGGGGTCGGTGTGCAGTTCGTCGAGGCCGAACGCGAGCGGGCGCACCGGGCGGTGGGCCGCGACGACGGTGAGCGGCACGATGGTCTGCCGGGCCCACTGGCCGAACGAGTAGATGTTCAGCGGGGCCCAGCGCGGCAGGTAGATGACCTCGGGAGGCAGCTCCGGCAGGTCCTCCCAGCGCCACCAGCCGAACATGGCCAGCCAGATGCGGGTGAAGACCCGGGTGGCGGCGATACCGCCGTGCTCGCGCACCCAGGCGGCGGCCGCCGTCATGTGCGGCTGCCCGGGGGCGTCACCGGCCAGCCGCAGGGCGACGTACGCCTCGACGGTGGTCGACAGCTCTCCCGGGCCGCCGTGGAAGGTGGCCCAGGTGCCGTCCTCGCGCTGCTGCCCGCGGATCCAGCGGGCGGCGGCGGCCAGGACGGCCGGTTCCGAGATGCCGAGGAACTCCCGCAGCAGGAGGTCCTCGGCGTCCATGGTGACGTTGGTCTCCAGGTCGCCCTTCCACCAGCCCTGTTCGTCCTGGGCGGCGAGCAGGTGCGCGGTGGCGCGTTCGCAGGCGCGGGCGGCCATCTCCGCCGGGCTCTCCGGCCCGGCGGCCGGCCCGGGACCGGCGGACGGTGGGTGGTGCGGGTGCCGGGCGGGTGCGTCCGGGTCCGGGGCGACGGGATTCGGATCGGTCGATTCGCTGGCCGCGGTGGCGCGGGACCGGCCCGGTCCCGCGCTTCCGTCGGTCGTCGCTGTCATGGCTTCCCCTTCTACAGTGCAGAACTGCGCCTGTGGGGCTTTGCGTCGGCCGTCGTCAACGGTGCAACGTCCGGTCGGCGACCGCGATTAGGCAGTTGCAGTTGTCATCTAGTCCGTACCACAACGAAGTCGGCGAGCGCGAGGAGATTACGCCGGGTCTCCTCGGGCATCGCGACCCCGTCGAGGGCGGCGAGGGCGGTGGCGTGCTGGCGCCGCGCCTCCTGGGAGGTCCACTCCCGGCCCCCCGCCTCCTCGATCAACGCGGCCCGGGCGGCGAATTCCTCTTCGCTGAACTCACCGATCTCCGGGTTCTTGGCGTCCGCGGCCAGCAGTTCGCCGAGCCGTCGCGCCGCGGGCCCCTCAGCGGCCAGGGCCGCCACCACCGGGAGCGACTTCTTGCGCTGGCGCAGGTCGCTCCAGGTCTGCTTGCCCGTCACCGAGGGCTCGCCCCAGATGCCGAGCAGGTCGTCGATCGCCTGGAACGCCAGTCCCAGGTGGTATCCGTAGGACTCCAGCGCGTCGGCGGTGGCGTCGTCGGCGCCGCCGAGCACCGCGCCGATGGAGCTCGCGCAGGCCAGCAGGGCGCCGGTCTTGTTGCCCTCCATCTCCAGGCACTCGGCGACGGTGACCCGCTCGCGGTGCTCGAAGGAGATGTCCTGGGCCTGACCGTCGATCAGCTTGCGGGTGGCGACCGTCAGGCGGCGGGTGGCCCGGCCGGCGTCGGCGGTGCCGTGCTCCAGCAGGATCTCGTTGGCGAGCGCGAACAGCGCGTCGCCGACCAGGATGGCCTGCGCGGGGCCGTGCACCTTCCAGACGGTGTCGCGGTGCCGGCGCTGCTCGTCGCCGTCCATCAGGTCGTCGTGCAGCAGCGAGAAGTTGTGCACGAGTTCCACGGCCACCGCGCCGGGCACCCCGACCTCGGGGGCGGCGCCGGCCGCCTCGGCGGAGATCAGCGCGAGCGCCGGGCGCACCGCCTTGCCGCCGTCGCCGGCGGCCGGGTTGCCCTGGGCGTCGATCCACCCGAAGTGGTAGGCGGCGACGGTGTCCATCGGGGGGGCGAGCCGGTCGACCGCCGCGCGCAGCACGGGGGTGGACAGGGTCCGCCCGCGCTCCAGCAGGGCGGTCACGCTCTCGCGCGCGTCGGGCGCGGCTACCTGCTCGTGGGCCGGAATCACGGGCTCTCCTCTGGTGGTTCCTGGTTCGGTGCTCATGGTGCGGGTCAGACGGCTTCCAGCGCCGCCCGCGGTGCCGCTCTGCCCAGTTGGGCCAGGGCGGTCGCGGCGGCGGCCACCCCGCTGCGGACCGCCGACTCCATCGTCGCGGGCCAGCCGGTCGCCGTCCACGCGCCCGCCAGGTGCAGGCCGGGGGCCCGGGTGGCGGCGCCGGGCCGCAGCCGCCCGACGCCCGGGACGGGGGCGAAGGTGGCGGTGCGTTCCCTGGTGACGAAGAAGTCCCGCACCCCGGCGCCGCGGGCGGCGGGCAGCAGGCGTTCGAGTTCGGGCAGGTAGCGGGCGCGCAGCGCGGCCACCGGCAGGTCGATCTCGTCCTGCGCGGCGGACTGCGACAGCGCGACGTACTGCGATCCGGCGCCGCCGGGCAGGTCACGCAGACCGGAGGCGGCGGTGCGGTCGAAGATCCACTGCACCGGGCTGCCGATGGCGGCCAGGAAGGGCTCGCGCAGCACGGTGCGGTCGTAGAGAACGTGGACGTTGAGGATCGGCGCGGTGCCGATGCCCAGCAGCGTGTCGGGGTCCTCCAGCGCGCCGTCCGGCAGCAGGCCGTGCGCCTCGGCATGCGGGACGGCCAGCACGACGTGATCGGCCGTCAGGTCGCGGGCGGCGCCGGGGCCGTGCCGGACGCCGACCCGCCAGGTGCCGTCGGCCGCGCGGCGCGGCGGCGTGGCCCGGGTGCGCAGCAGCACCTCCACGCCGGCGGCCCGCAGGGCGGCGGCGGCGCGGTCGTGGTGCAGGTCGCCGAGGGGGGCCGCGGCCCAGCCGATGTCGGCGGCGCCGGGCTCGGAGAGCAGGCCGGTCCTGAACACCTTCGCGGCCAGCCCCAGGGAGGCGTGGCCGGCGGTGGCGTTGAGGGTGGCCACCCCGACCAGGTCCCACAGCGCCTCGATCGCGCGGGGGCTCTGGCCGCGGGCGGTGAGCCAGCTGCCGAAGTCGGTGGCGTCCAGGGCCGGGTCGTCGGGGTCGAGCCCCTTGAGGGCGAGCGCCGCACGGCCGACGGCGGCGCGCTCGGTCAGGCTCAGGTGCGGGTAGCGGGTCAGCGAGGCGGCCAGGTGCAGCGGCACCGGCAGGCCCGCGCGCCGCAGCCGGCCCAGCCGTCCGGTGCGGGCGTCCAGCACCGGCACGTCGAGCCGCCGCTGGACGGTGACCAGGCCGGCCGCGCCGATCCGGTCGAGGAACCAGCGGTAGGCGGTGCAGCAGCGCAGGAAGACGTGCTGGCCGTTGTCGACGCTGAGCCGGCCGGCGGAGGTCTCGCGTTCGAAGGAGAACGCCAGTCCGCCGAGCCGGGGCCGGCCCTCGGCGAGGGTGACCCGCACGCCGGCGTCGGCGAGGGTGAGCGCGGCGGTCACACCGGCCAGGCCACCGCCGACGACAACGGCCGTACTGCCGGCGCTGGGCGGGGTCGGCCCCTCGCTCACGGTGTCCTCCTTCGGGTGGCCGCCGGGGCGGCGGACGACGGTGCTCCGGTGCGGGAACGGACCTGCGGGACGGCGGAGCGCCCGGGCGGGGCGGCCGGCGGCACCGGTGTGACCATGGACGCGGTGGCCCGCCGCGGGGTTGAGCGGCAGGGCCGGTTGTTCGCCGGTCCGCCCCGGGCGGCCGCGCCGCCGGGGGTCAAGCGCGCCCCCGGGCGGCCTGGCGGGCGTCGAGACCGGTCAGCCCGCGCAGCGCCACGTACGCCTTCTCCCGGCCGGGCAGCGAGACCCGGCCGCGCAGGACGGCGGCGGGGTCGGCGGCGATGCGTTCCAGCAGGCGGCGGTAGATGCCGGCCATGGCGGCCACGCAGGCGCCGCTGCGCCGGTCGAGCATCGGCAGCAGCCGGTAGCCCTCCTCGAACAGCGCCCGGGCCCGCCGCACCTCGTGGTGGATGAGGCCGTCGAAGTCCCCGCCGGACGGCGGGCGCCGGCCGGCGAACCCGTCGGAGCAGCCGAACTTGGCGAGGTCGTCGGCGGGCAGGTAGGTGCGGCCGTTGTCGGCGTCCTCGACGATGTCGCGCAGGATGTTGGTCAGTTGCAGGCCCAGGCCCAGGGTGTCGGCGTACTCGGAGGCGCGGGCGGACTCGCGGACGCCGGGGACGGTGCCGAAGACGCCGAGCGAGAGGCGGCCGATGGCGCCGGCCACGCAGCGGCAGTAGACCTTCAGCTCCTCCCACGTCTCGTAGGTCTCGCCGGTCAGGTCCATCCAGACGCCGTCGATGAGTTCGTCGAGCCCGCCGAGCGGCAGCGGGAAGCGGCGGGCCGCGTCGGTGAGCGCGACGGCCACCGCGTCGGTGTCGTCCTCGGCCACCTCGTGGTCACGCACCCGGCGCAGCGTCTCCCGGGTCTCCTCCAGCCGTACCCGCTTGTCGGTGAGCGGCAGTTCGCCGTCGCCGATGTCGTCGACCCGGCGGGAGAAGGCGTACAGGGCCGACATGGCCTGACGTTTGCCGGCCGGGAGCAGCCGGATGCCGTAGGCGAAGTTGCGGGCCTGACGGCCCGTGACCGCCTCGCAGTACCGGTACGCCGCGAGTACCGGTGCGGACGTGTGGGTCGTTGCCTCCACCGGCCGTGTCACCCCTTCCTCCGCAGTGTGGACCCCACCTCGCGCAGCAGTCCCGTCCTCGTCGCCTTCGGCGCCCCCCGCAGTACGTCGTACCCGGCCGCCTCGATCGCGGTGAGCGCGGACCGTCCTCCGGCCACGAACCCCGCGAGCAGCAACCTCAGCCTGCCCGAGACGCTACCCACCAGCGGGCCGCCTTCATTCAACAGATTCCGGGCACGTTGCGCCTCGAATTCCACCAGTTCCCGCACCCGTGCGCCCGCCTCACGGGCCGCCAGGTCGGTTTCGGTCACGCCGAAGCGTTCCATGTCGGCGGCCGGCAGGTAGATCCGGTCGCGCTCCAGGTCCTCGGCGACGTCCTGGAGGTGTTCGACGACCTGGAGGGCGCTGCACACCGCGTCGGAGAGCCGGACGCGTTCGGGGGAGGTGGTGCCGGTGACGGCCAGCACGAGGCGGCCGACGGGGTTGGCGGACAGCTCGCAGTAGGCCATCAGCTCGTCCCAGTCGGCGTAGCGGCGTACCCGCTGGTCCTGGCGGTTGGCGCCGATGAGGCCGAGGAACGGCTCGGGGGCGAGGCGGTGGCGGCGGACGGTGGGCACCAGGGCGGCCAGCAGCGGATGGCGGGGGCCGCCGTCGTCGAAGACCCGGGCCAGGTCGGCCTCGAAGGCGTCGAGCACGACGAGCCGGTCCTCCCGGTCGGCGGGTGCGACGCCGAGCCGGGCGGCGTCGTCCCCGCCGGGCGCCAGGTCGCCGTCACCGATGTCGTCGACCAGCCGCGCGTACCCGTAAACGGCCATCAGATCCGCGCGCCAGGCCCGGGGCAGGAAGAAGGGCGCCACGGGGAAGTTCTCCCGGGCGGCCTTGTCCAGCACGGCGCGCGACTGCTCGTCGGCGCGGCCGTCGCCCGCCGCGGGGACCGCGGAACCGGGCCGCGTGCCCTCCCCCGCGGTCACCACGCGAGGTCCCGGGCGCGAGCGGCGGTCGTGCCGCGGTGCCGGTTCACTACCGTCGTCATGGCCGCCACACCCCCCGTTCTACACCGATCCTCTGGCACTTCCCATTTCGGACACGCCGCGCCCAATGCCGCCCTCCCATTCGTGCCGCGCTCCTCACCCCGCACTCCCGGCCGGTAATGTCCGGTCTTCGGCGCCGCGGTGGCGGACTTCGTTAGCGTACGCCGTACAAGGAACCCGTCGGCGGCCGGGTGCCGGCGGACACACGATGTGTCAACAATCGGTGGCCGATGAAACTTCCCCGTGAGGTAACGGCCTGGTTTCTTTTTCACACGTACGGCCCCCGCCGATGACTTATCGGCGGGGGCCGTCACATGAGGTCGCGCTGCGGTCACTTGCCGCCGTTGAACTCGTCGTACGCGGCCAGGACCTCCTCGGTCGGCCCGTCCATCCGCAGCACACCCTTCTCCAGCCACAGCACCCGGTCACACGTGTCCCGGATCGAATTGTTGTTGTGACTCACCAGGAACACCGTGCCCGCCTCCTTCCGCAGCTCACGAATCCGCGCCTCCGACCGCCGCTGGAAACGCCGGTCACCCGTCGCCAGCGCCTCGTCGATCAGCAGCACATCATGGTTCTTCGCAGCCGCGATCGAGAACTTCAACCGCGCCGACATACCCGACGAATACGTCCGCATCGGCAACGAAATGAAGTCCCCCTTCTCCTGAATACCGGAGAAGTCCACGATCGACTCGTACTTCGACCGCACCTCCTCCTTGCTCATCCCCATCGCCAGCCCACCCAGCACCACATTCCGCTCACCCGTCAGATCGTTCATCAAGGCGGCGTTCACCCCCAGCAACGACGGCTGCCCGTCCGTGTAGATCCGCCCCGACTCCGGAGGCAGCAACCCCGCGATCGACCGCAGAATCGTCGACTTCCCCGAACCGTTCGAACCGATCAGCCCGACAGCCTCACCCTTGTACGCCACGAACGACACACCCCGCACCGCATGCACCTCACGCACACTCGGCGAAGCCTTCCGCGTCACCAACCGCGACAACGCCGCCGTCGCCGACCCCTTGCCCGACCCCGCACCGTGCACCCGGTACACAATGTGCACGTTGTCGCAGATCACCGTCGGCTTCCGGCCGTCCCCACGGGGATCGTCCAGCGCCTTGTTCCGGTCCTCACCACGCGCGATCTCAACCACGACCGTAGCTCTCCTCTGCCTTCCAGAAGAACACGAACCCGCCGAACCCGGCGACGAGGGACCAGGCCACGGCCACGAACCAGACGTGGCGCGGCAGCTGGGCACTGGTGAAGCTGCCGATGAGGGAGAACCGGACGAGGTCGATGTAGACCGCGGCCGGGTTCAGGTCCAGCACCCAGCTGACCCAGGTCGGCAGGTTCTTGACCACGTTGGCGATGCTGTAGAAGACGCCGGAGACGTACATCCAGGTGCGCAGCAGGAACGGCATGAGCTGCGCGAGGTCGGTGACCTCGGCGCCGAGGCGGGCCATGACGAGGGCGACGCCGATGTTGAAGATCGCCTGGAGCACCAGGGCGGGCAGCACCAGGAACCAGGAGAAGCCCGGGATCTCGCCGGTCATCAGGTCGATCGAGAACAGCACGATCATCGAGTACAGCAGCTGCTGGAGCTGGATGAGCGTGACCGAGATGGGCAGCGAGGCGCGCGGGAAGTGCAGTGCGCGGATCAGGCCCAGGTTGTCCGAGAGCGCCCGGGTGCCGGCCAGCACCGAGGACTGGGTGAAGTTGAAGACGAAGATGCCGGTGACCAGGTAGGCGATGAAGTTGTCGATGCCGTGGTTGGTCTTCAGCAGCACACCGAAGATCAGGTAGTACACCGCCGCGTTCAGCAGCGGAGTCATCACGTTCCACAGCTGGCCGAGCCGCGCCTTGGTGTACTGGGCGGACAGCCGGGCGATGGAGTAGGCCGCGATGAAGTGCCTGCGGCCCCACAGCTGCCGGATGTAGTTCATCAGGCTCGGGCGGGCACCGCTGACCGTCAGGCCGTACTGCCCGGCGAGCTCCGGCAGGGTCAGACCGCCGTCCGGTGACGTCACCGTGGCGTTCGCCGGGGCGCTCACGGCGACGGCGCCGTTGTGCGTGGTATCGCTCACTGTTGACACTTTCGTCCTGATGGTGCGGGCCGGGGCGGGAACCCGGAACGCGTCCGATGCCTTGTCGATCCGAGCATGTCATCCGACCGGGAGGATCAGATGACGGGCGGTCGTCCCAGTCGGGTCAGCCGCCATACCGTACGCCACTTCATGGGCCGGCGTGGACCGCACGGGGTGGTCCAGCCCTCCCGGAAGCCCCCCAGCCAGGCGCGCAGCGCCGGACCGGACGGGCGTCTGGCCAGCGTGAGCAGGATCCAGGTCCCCAGGTAGAGCGGGACCAGGAGGGCCGGGAGATTACGCCGGGCCAGCCACACCCGGTTGCGGGCCACCATGCGGTGGTAGACCGCGTGCCGGCTCGGTGCCGTCTTCGGGTGTTCCAGCACCATGTCGGAACGGTAGTCGATCATCCAGCCGGCGTTCAGCGCCCGCCAGGCCAGGTCGGTCTCCTCGTGGGCGTAGAAGAACTCGTCCGGCAGGCCGCCGACCTGCTGGAAGACCACGCTGCGGGCGGCGTTGGCGCCGCCGAGGAACGTGGTGACGCGGGAGGAGCGCATCGGGTCCGAGGCGCGCAGCCGCGGCACGTGCCGGCGCTGGGTCTCACCGGTCTCCGGGTCGGCGATCCGGAAGCTGATGATGCCCAGCCGCTCGTCGGCGGCGAAAGCCTCGCGCACCAGTTCGGCGGTGTCCTCGCGGGGCAGCAGCCCGTCGTCGTCGAGGAAGAGCAGGGCGTCCACCTCGCGGCCGCCGGGACCGAACGCCTCGATGCCGACGTTGCGGCCGGCCGGGATGCCGAGGTTCTCCGGCAGCTCCACGGTGCGCACGTCCGGCGGCAGGGACGGCAGCGGGGAGCCGTTTCCGACCACCACCACCTGGACCGGGTCGCCCTTCTGCCGGGCGACGGAGTCCAGCAGCGCGCGCAGTTCCGCGGGGCGGTTGCCCATGGTCAGGACGACGGCGCCCAGCCGCACGGGGGCGTTCACCGCAGCCTGCTGGAGGCGAGGACGGACACCAGGTGCAGCAGGCTCTGGAGCACCGCGATGCCGGCCAGCACCGCGACGCCCAGGCGTTCGAAGAACAGGCCGCCGTGGACCTGGTCGGCGATCGCCAGCACCAGGATCAGCAGGGACGCCTCGATGCCCAGGACCAGCCGGTGGAACTTCAGCGCCCCGGCGGCCCGGCGGGCCAGCGCCACGCCGGAGGAGCGCGGCTCGGCGGCGGCCTCCTGGACCACCGGCATCCCGGCCTGGTGGCGGGCGACGCCCACCAGGTCGGTCTCGGACTTGATCAGAACGGCGCCGAGCGCGGCCAGCGTGCCCAGGAACGCCCACAGCCAGTCGATCCGGCCGGTGCCCCACAGGTCGGCGGCGCGCAGGCCGAAGCCGGTCAGCACGGCCGCGTCGCAGATGTAGGCGGCGACCCGGTCCATGTAGACGCCGGCCAGCGAGTACTGCTTCTTCCAGCGGGCCACCTCACCGTCGACGCAGTCGAACAGCAGGTAGAGCTGGACCATCACCACACCGAGCACCGCGCCGGTGATCCCCGGCACCAGCAGCACCGGCGCGGCCAGCACCGCCCAGACCGTCATCACGTAGGTGAGCTGGTTCGGCGTGATCCGGGTGGTCACCAGGTGCCGGTCGATGCGCAGGGAGATCTCGCGCATGTAGAGCCGGCCACCCCAGTGCTCGCCGCTGCGGCGGTCCTTGACCCCGGCCGGATGGACGACCGGCCGCAGTTCAGCTACCGATGGCTTTGACATAGTCCGCGTACGCATCCCTGATCGCGTCGGTGTCCAGGTTGAGGTGTTCGAGGATCGTGTAGCGCCCGGGACGGGTCTGCGGCGCGTAGTCGACGGCCGTCACGAACTCCTCGTCGGAGAAGCCGATCTCGCCCGGCAGCACCGGCATGTCGTGCCGGCGCAGCACCTCCACGATGTGGGCCGCCTCGTCCGCCGCGCCCCGCAGGTGCATGGCGAACGCGGCGCCCAGGCCGCACTGCTCGCCGTGCGCGGCGGCCCGCTGCGGGAACAGCAGGTCGAAGGCGTGGCTGATCTCGTGGCAGGCACCGGAGGAGGGGCGGGAGTCGCCACTGATCGACATGGCGATGCCGGTGAGCACCAGGCCCTCGGCGAGGGTGGTGACGAACCCGTCGTCGGCGATGCTGCCCGGGTGGCGCAGCACGGCCTCGCCGGCGGTGCGGGCCATCGCGGCGGCCAGGCCGTCGACCCGTTCGCCGTTGACCCGGTTCGACAGCTCCCAGTCGGCGACGGCGGAGATGTTGGAGATCGCGTCGCCGATGCCGGCCCGCACGTAGCGGGAGGGGGCGGTGCGCACCACGTCCAGGTCGACGACCATGGCGATCGGTCCCGGCACGCCGTAGGAGCCGCGCCCGTTGTCGTTGTCCAGGGTGGCGACCGGCGAGCAGATGCCGTCGTGCGCCAGGTTGGTGGCGACGGCGACCAGCGGCAGGCCGACGCGGGCGGCGGCGTACTTGGCGGCGTCGATGATCTTGCCGCCGCCGAGTGCCACGACCGCGTCGTAGCGTTTGCCGTGCATGGCCTCGGCGAGCGAGACGGCGGCGTCGATGGTGCCGCCGGCGACCGGGATCCAGTCGGCGTCCGGCAGGGCCGGCTCCAGCCGCTCGCGCAGCCGGGCGCCGGAGCCCTTGCTGAGGGCCACGGCCAGCTTGCCCGAGGTGGAGATCCGCTGGTCGGCCAGGAGGGCCGCCAGGCCGCCCAGCGCGCCGCCGCGGATGTCCACGACGACGGGCGAGGGGATCAGCCGGGTCAGTACTGGCACGCGATCTCCCGGGCCCGCTTGAGGTCGTCGTGGTTGTCGATCTCGACCCAGGAGACCTCGCCGATGGGGGCGGTGTCGATCCGGAAGCCGCGGTCGACCAGCTCCTGGTAGCCGTCCTCGTAGTACAGCTGCGGGTCGCGCTCGTAGGTGGCCTTCAGGGCGTCTGCCAGGTCCTCGGCGGCCTCGGGCTCGATGAGGGTGACGCCGATGTACTCGCCGGACGCCTCGGAGGGCTCCATGAGCTTGGTGATGCGGCGCATGCCGGTGGCCGGGTCGAGGACGACCTTCATCTCCTCGTCGGCCAGCTTCTTGACGGTGTCGAGCGCCAGCACGATGCGCCTGCCGTCGCCGCGGGCGGCCAGCAGGGTCTTCTCGACGGAGACCGGGTGCACGGTGTCGCCGTTGGCGAGGATGACGCCTTCCTTGATGACGTCGCGGGCGCACCACAGGGAGTAGGCGTTGTTCCACTCCTCGGCCTTGTCGTTCTCGACCATGTGGAGCTTGACGCCGTACTTCTTCTCCAGCGCCGCCCTGCGCTCCACGACGGCCTCGCCGCGGTAGCCGATGACGACGGCGGCGTCGGTCAGGCCGACCTCGGCGAAGTTGCCCAGGGTCAGGTCGAGCACGGTGGTGGTGCCCTCGCCGGCCGGGTCGACAGGGACCAGGGCCTTCGGCAGGGTGTCGGTGTAGGGGCGAAGACGCCGTCCGGCGCCGGCCGCCAGCACGAGGCCGATCATGCGGGTTCTCCTGTTTCGTCGTGTACCGCGGGGGCTCCGGCGGAGACCCAGAAGCGAATGGACTCGGTGACCACCAGCAGCGCCACGAGGGCGGCGAGGCCGGTCAGCGCGGTGGGCAGGGCCGTCCCGGTGGCCAGGGCCGCGGCGAGCGCGGTGACCACCAGGAGCCGTCCCTCGTGGCCGCCGGCCGCGCGGACCAGGGCGCGCGGCGGGGCGCCGGTGCCGCCGCGGATGCGGTAGACCGTGTCGTAGTGGTGGTAGGCGACCGCGGCGACCAGGCCGAACGCCGCGGGCAGCGCGCCGTGGGCCGCGCAGCGGGCGGCCAGCCCGAGGACGGTGACGTACTCGGCGGCCCGGAACAGCGGCGGGATCAGCCAGTCGAGCGAGCCCTTGAGCGAACCGGCCACCGCGGCGCCGGAGGTGAGGGTGTAGCAGGCGGCGGCCACCAGCGGCCACCAGCTGCCGCTCGGGGTGAGCCAGGCGGTGGCGACGAGGGCGGCGGCGCCGAGCAGGGCGACGGCGGGCGCGAGGAGGCCGGGCAGGCCGCGGCGCAGGGCGCGGGCGGTCAGCTCGGCGAGCGGGCCGCTGTCGGCGAGGTCGCCGAGGGCGGCGGCCGCCCGGTCGGTGCGGTGGGCGCGGCGGGTCAGTGAGCGCAGCACCCGGCCGGCGGTGGTGTAGCAGGCGGCGAGCGCGCAGCCGGCCAGCAGCACCAGGAAGACGACGCGCGGGGTGGTCAGCGCGGTCAGCACGGCGATCAGCGCCCAGCGTTCACCGATCGGCAGCACGATCATGCGCCGGGCCCACACCGTCCAGCCGAGGCCGTCGAGCCGGTCGGAGAGGGCGGCGGTGGGCGAGGTGTTGGCGGTGGCGTCGTGGTTGGCCTCGTTGAACGAGAAGTCCACGATGTGCCGGCAGCTCTGCAGCACCATGGCGCCCAGGGCCAGGGCCCACACGTCGTCGTGTCCGCCGCGGGCGGCGCCGAGCGCGAGGCCGGCGTAGTAGGCGTACTCCTTGGCCCGGTCGAAGGTGGCGTCGAGCCAGGCGCCGAGAGTGGAGTACTGGAGGCTGTAGCGGGCGAGCTGGCCGTCGGTGCAGTCCAGGACGAACGAGGCGATCAGCAGCACGCCGGCCGCGACGTAGCCGCCGCGGGTGCCGGTGGCCGCGCAGGCGGCGGCGATCAGCGCCACCAGCAGCGAGGCGGTGGTGACCTGGTTGGGCGTCAGGCCGCGGCGGGCGCACCAGCGGGCGAGGTAGCGCGAGTAGGTGCTGACGCAGAAGGTGGTGAAGAACCCGTCACGGGACTTGACCGCCGAGCGCAGCCGGACCGCCTCGTCGTCCACGGAGGCCACCGCCTGCCGGGCGGCGGCGAATTCGGCCTCGTCGGCGGGGACCGTGGCGGTCAGCACGCCGAGTTCGGGCCGGTGCACGGGGGTGCCGTCGGTCTCGACGGCACCGGCGAGCGCGTCCGGTCCGGCGCCGGCGCCGAGTTCCTTGACGGCGGCGGTCAGCGCGGGCCGGGCGGCGGGGGCGACGGCCAGCGCGCCGGGCACCGCGCCGGCCGGGAAGCGGGGGTCGGTCAGCGCGAGCCGCAGGGCGTGGCGGTGCCCGGTGAACGCCGGGTGAACGATCGCGATCCGCCCTGCCGGGGGGACGGCGGCCAGCCGGACGGCGAGGTCGTCGGGACCGTCGGCGACGGTGACGTCGAAGCCGAGGTCGCGCAGGTCGTCCGCCAGGGGCGAGCCCGCGGCAGGCGTGCCGGTGAGGATGGCGGTCGACAGACGAACTCACTCCCTGATCAGGCGGTGGCAACGGTGGCCCCGGGCAGTCGGCTGGGGGCCCGCGGCGGCTCGGCGGCGGCCAGGTTGCCGGCGCGGTCCGGCCGGCTCGACGGCCGAGGGTATCGGATGCCACCGGGCGGTTCCGACGCGCGGTTCACCGGGAGTTCACCGCGCGGTCGGCCCGCTCATCATGGCACGCCACCTCCGGCCACCGGAGCCGGGGTCGGCACGGTGGCGGTACGGCGTAACGGTACCGTTCCGACGTCCTTCGCGCCAGGCCGCTCCCCGCCGGGCCCTGGCGGGGAGCGGCTCCGGGCGGCTCCGGGCGGCCCGGGAACGGCCCCTCCGGCCCGGGCGGCCGCCGGCCCTGCCGCCCGGGGGGGGTGGACGCCGCGGGTGTGCGGGTTTCGTGCGGGCCGGGCGCGGCGCCCCCGCACCTGCCGCGGGGGGTGCGGCGGGGGCGTTGTTCCCCGGGGGTTCAACCCGGCTGCCCGCGCCGTTCCCGGTACTTCTCGCGCGGGCGTCCCTGTTGGTGTTCACCCTCAGGTGGGGGGTCGGGTGGGGCAGACTGGTGGGGCTCAATCGGGGGTCCGCTCGGGGCGGGTCCCGGACGTCACGAACAGCGAAGGATGGCCATGCCGATCAGTTCCGCCGCCGGCTCCCCGTTCACCGACTCGCCGCTCCGGGAGGACGTGGCGGACGCGGGTACCGCCGCCGGGGTCGCCGGCGAGATCCTGCTGGAGCTGGTCGACGAGTCCGGTGTGACGATCGGCACCGCCGAGAAACTGTCCGCGCACCAGGCCCCGGGGCGGCTGCACCGGGCGTTCTCGGTCTTCCTCTTCGACGAGGCGGGGCGGCTGCTGATGCAGCGGCGCGCGCTGGGGAAGTACCACTCCCCCGGCGTGTGGTCCAACACCTGCTGCGGTCACCCCTATCCCGGCGAGCAGCCCTTCGTGGCCGCCGCCCGCCGCACGGCGGAGGAGCTGGGGCTGGCGCCGGCGCTCATGCGGGAGGCCGGCACGGTGCGCTACAACCACCCGGACCCGGCGTCGGGGCTGGTGGAGCAGGAGTTCAACCACCTGTTCGTCGGCGTGGTGACGGCCACCCCGGTGCCGGACCCTGAGGAGGTCGCCGACACCCGTTTCGTCACACCCGGGCAGCTGGCGGAGCTGGGCCGCGACACCACGCTGTCGGCGTGGTTCCACACCGTGCTGGACGCCGCGCGGCAGGCCGCCCGGGAGCTGACCGGGGAGTCCGCCGGCTGGTGAGGCCCGCCGCGCTCCCGGGGGTGCCCGGCCCGCCCCGGGGCGTCGGTGGTCAGCCGCCGGCCCGCCGCGGCCCGGCGGCCGGGGTGTCCACGGGCGCTCCGGCGGCCGGCGCTCCGGCGGCGGGGGCCGTCGGGAGGGCCGCCCAGACGACCTTGCCGCCGCCCGGTGTGTGCTCGACGTCACAGCGGCCGCCGGCGCCGCGCGCGACGGCCTCGACGAGCAGCAGCCCGCGTCCGCCGGTGCGGGCGTGGTCGCGTTCCAGCGCCTTGGGCCGGTAGGGGTGGTCGTCGCCGACGGCCACCCGCACCCAGCCGGGGCCCAGGGCGATCTCCAGGGTGATCCTCGGCGAGAGCACCGCCGCGTGCCGTACCGCGTTCGTCACCAGCTCGGAGACGATGAGCAGGAGCCCGTCGAGGGTCTCCGGGTCCAGGGCGTCGCACTGCTCGCCGAGCAGGTCGCGCGCCGCGTGGCGCAGCCGGGGCACCGAGGCGTCGGCCGGCGGGGCGGTGAACAGCCAGGCCCGGTCGTAGACCACGGCGCCCCCCGGTCTGTGCCGGTCGGGCGTACCGGGGGAAACCTGCCGCACCGCGTCGCGCGGGACGGGACCGCCGAACGACATCGCGCACCACCTTGGGGTCGGACCGCGCGCCGCCACCGCCTGCCGGGGAGCGCCACGGTTTCCCCGAGTGTTCGCCGCCGCGGCCCGGGACCGGCCCGCTGACCGCAAATCGGCGTCCTGCGCGCACTGCCGACCGGATCCGACCGATGACGGCGCAATCCGATCGGCGCGGCGGCGTTTGTTCTCCGTCCGGCCGGCCGGACGGCTCCGTGGGGCCGCCGTGTCCGGCCGGGGGCGGGCCGGTAGGGTCCGGTGCCGGGAGGTGGCGCGGATGACGCCGGTGGAACCGGGGCTGCTGCTGACGGTGGGCGGCCCGGTGGCGACGGTGACCATCAGCAACCCGGCCCGGCGCAACGCGATGACCGCCGCGATGTGGCGTTCCCTGCCGGTGCTGCTGGAGCGGCTGGCGGCCGACCCCGTGGTGCGGGTGCTGGTGCTGACCGGCGCCGACGGCACCTTCTGCGCCGGCGCGGACATCTCCGGGCTGCGCGGCCTGCCCGATCCGGCGGCGGTCTCGCTCCCGGCCGAGCAGGCGCTGGCGGCCTTCCCCCGGCCGACGCTGGCGGTGGTGCGCGGCGCGTGCGTGGGCGGCGGCTGCCAGCTGGCGGTCGCCTGCGACCTGCGGTTCGCCGCGGAGGGCGCGCGGTTCGGGGTGACTCCGGCCCGGCTGGGGATCGTCTACCCGCCCTCCTCCGTGCGGCGGCTGGCCGCGCTGGTGGGTCCCGGGACCGCCAAGCACCTGTTGTTCTCGGCCGAACTCATCGACGCCGAAAGGGCGTTGCGCACCGGCCTGGTGGACGAGCTGCTGCCGCGGGACGCCCTGGACGCCCGGGTGGCCGTGTTCACCGCCACCCTCGCCGCCCGCTCGGCGCTGACCCAGGCGGCCGCCAAGGACGTCCTCGGCGACGGCCCGGACCGCTCCGCGCACTGGGCCGGGCAGGCCGGCACGAGCGGCGAGTCCGCGGAGGGCGTCGCGGCGTACCTGGAACGCCGCGAGCCACGGTTCCCCTGGCGGGGCCGAGGCGGTCCGGGGTGACGCGGTCCGGGGTGACGCGGTCCGGGGTGACGCGGTCCGGGGTGACGCGGTCCGGCGCGGGGCGGCCCGCGGGGCGGGCGGTCCCGGTGGCGGCAGTCCGGGCTGGGACGGTCGGGTGGCGGCCCCGGTGCGCGGCCCGCGCCGGGGCGGTCTCGCCAGGCGGCATTACCGATCGGTAACATGCCGGGCATGACGACTACCGCCCCGCGTGACGCCCGCCGCTGCTACAACGCCTTCAGCCTCCTGCACTCGGCGTACTACTTCGTCCCCGAGCACGACCGGGAGATGACCGCCCTCGGGCTGGAGGGCGGGGCGATGTCCTACTTCGCCGGACGGGCCGCGCCGATGGGCCGGGTGGGCGCCGCGGTGGTGACGGCGACGTTCTACAACTTCAGCCCCGCCCTGGTCGCGGCCAGTGTGCCGGCCGCCTGGCGGAAGGCGTCGCCCGAGCAGGTGCTCCAGGCCAGGGGGCGGATCGTCGACGGGTACCTGACGCGACTGCTCGGCGCGGGGACGGTCGCCTCGGCCGACGTGGCGGAGGCGGCGGCGCTGGCCCTGGAGGCGGTGCGCGGCTGCGGCTGGCCCGGGGTGCGGCCGCTGTTCGCCGCGAACGCCGCGCTGCCGGTGCCCGACGCCCCGCACCTGGCGCTGTGGCACGCCACGACCGTGCTGCGCGAGCACCGCGGGGACGGGCACCTGGTGGCCCTGGCGGAGGCGGAGCTGGACGGCCTGGAGGCGCTGGTGTCGCATTCGGCCACCGGCAAGAGCTTCACCCCGCGCTACACCCGCTCCAGCCGCGGCTGGAGCGAGCAGGAGTGGGCGGCGGCGGAGGACCGGCTGCGCGAGCGCGGGCTGCTGGACACCGGCGGGGACCTCACGCCGGAGGGCGAGGCGCTGCGGCGGTCCGTCGAGGACGCCACCGACCGGCTCGCCCTGGCCCCCTTCCGCCACCTGGGCGAGGAGGGCACCGCACGACTGCGCGAGCTGACCTCGCCGCTGTCGGCCGCGATGCTCGACGGCGGGGCCTTCCCCCTGCACCACCTCGGCCGGGGCTGAGGCGTGCCGGAGCTCAGCGCCGGGTGAGGTGGTGGCCGCGGGCGGCGAGCGCGGGCTTCGGGTCGCGCTGGCCGCACGGGCCGGCCGGCATGCAGGGGTGGCTGCCGAGCAGCACGATCCCGCAGACGATGGCGGCCAGGCCCGTCGCCTGGCAGGCCAGCGCCACAGCGGTCACCTGGAGCCGGTCGCCGAGGAAGCCCACCCCGCAGGCGATCCCGGCCAGCGGCTGGGCGGCGGTCAGCGCGGGCAGTGAGGAGCGCAGCGGCGCCGTCTCGAACGCGGACTGCACGAGCAGCAGCCCGGTCAGGCCGATGGCGACGATGACGTACGGCTGCCAGTGGACGAACAGCTCCGGCACGCCGTGCGCGCCGACGATCTGCCCGCACACCCGGGTCAGCGCGTCCTGGAGGCCGTACAGCAGCCCGGCGGCCAGCGCCAGGACGGCGGCCTCCAGGGTGGGGCGCAGGCGTCTGGCCAGCGCGGTCAGCAACAGGGCGACCCCGACCACCAGGCCGAACAGCAGCCAGTGCCGCAGCGGTCCGGCGAGGGTGCCGCCCCCGGACGGGCGGCCGGCCACGATGAACGCGGTCACCCCGGCCGCCAGCAGCGCCACCCCGGCCCAGCCGCGCCGGCCCAGTGGCTGGCCGGTCAGGCGGCGGGAGAGCGCCAGGGCGAACAGCAGGTTGGTGGCGGTCAGCGGCTCCACGAGGGAGACCTCGCCGAGCGAGAGGGCGAGCGCGCCGAGCACCTGGCCACCGGCCATCAGGGCGATGCCGAGCACCCACTCGGGCATCCGCAGCAGGTCCAGCAGGAGCCGGAAGGACAGGAAGTCCGCGAGCGGTGCCCGCTGGGCGGCGCGCTGCTGGAGGACGAACCCGAATCCGAGACAGCAGGCGGCACCGAGCCCGAGCAGGAACACGGTCACGGCGTCACCACCTCGCAGCGGATCGGGACGGGCCTCCCGGCGGGCCGGGGACGGGCACGGAGGGTGCGGCGGAAGAGGTCCGGCGGGCAGACTGCCGGGCGCGGGCGGCGCGCGATGGGTCCCGCGCGCCGGAATACGGCCGGTCACTCCGTGCGATCCGACGGCTGCGGGAGGTGATCGGTCGGTTTCGCAATGCCGACAATAGCCGCCGTGCGCCGCGGTGGCGACCGTCGCCGGCGCCGCGAACGGTGACCCGGATCACCTCAGGAGGCCCGCCGGTCGCTCGCGGCGGGCCGGGGCGGTCGTGTGGGCCGTCCGGGTGACGTCGCTCTCGTCGCCCCCGCGGTCAGTCCTCGGCGACCCGGCCGGCGGTCAGCCGCAGGCGGCGGGTGGTCTCGACGGCGTCCAGCATGCGCCGGTCGTGGGTGACGAGCAGCAGCGTGCCGCGGTAGGCGGCGAGGGCCGACTCCAGTTGTTCGATGGCCGGCAGGTCGAGGTGGTTGGTGGGTTCGTCCAGCACCAGCAGGTTGACGCCGCGGGCCTGGAGCAGGGCGAGGGCGGCCCGGGTGCGTTCGCCCGGTGAGAGGGTGCCGGCCGGGCGCAGCACGTGCTCCGCCTTCAGGCCGAACTTGGCCAGCAGGGTCCGCAGGCCGGCGGGGGCCAGGTCGGGCACGACGGCGCCGAACGCGGTCAGCAGGGGTTCGGTGCCGTGGAAGTGGGCGCGGGCCTGGTCGACCTCGCCGACCACCACGCCGGGGCCCAGCGAGGCGGTGCCACCGGTCAGCGGCTGCCGGCCGAGCAGGGCGCGCAGCAGGGTGGACTTCCCGGACCCGTTCGCCCCGGTGATGGCGACCCGGTCCGCCCAGTCGATCTGGAGGTTCACCGGTCCGAGGCGGAAGCCGCCGAGCACCACCTCCGCGCCGGTGAGGGTGGCGACGACGGCGCCGGAGCGGGGGGCGGCGGCGATCTCCATCCGCAGCTCCCACTCCTTGCGGGGCTCCTCGACGGCTTCCAGGCGTTCGATCATCCGGTCGGTCTGCCGGGCCTTGCTCGCCTGCTTCTCAGTGGCCTCCACCCGGGCGCTGCGGGCGTTCTTGTCGTTGTCGGGCGCCTTGCGGCGGGCGTTCTTGACGCCCTTGTCCATCCAGGCCCGCTGGGTACGGGCCCGCAGCTCCAGGGCCGAGCGGGTGCCGGCGAACTCCTCGTAGTTCTCCCGGGCGTGCCGCCGGGCCGTGGCGCGTTCCTCCAGGTAGGCCGCGTAGCCGCCGCCGTAGTGGTTGACCTGCTGCTGGACGAGGTCGAGTTCCAGGACGCGGGTGACGGTACGGGTGAGGAACTCGCGGTCGTGGCTGACCAGGACGGTGCCGGCGCGCAGGCCGGTGACGAACGTCTCCAGGCGCTCCAGGCCGTCGAGGTCGAGGTCGTTGGTGGGCTCGTCCAGCAGGAAGACGTCGTAGCGGCTCAGCAGCAGGGAGGCGAGTCCGGCCCGGGCGGCCTGACCGCCGGACAGGGAGGTCATGGGCTGGTCGGCGCCGACGTCCAGGCCGAGGTCGGCGGCGACCGCGCCGGTGCGTTCCTCCAGGTCGGCGCCGCCGAGGGCCAGCCAGCGCTCCAGGGCCACGGCGTAGGCGTCGTCGGCGCCGGGGGTGGCGTCGACCAGGCCCTGGGTGGCGGTGTCCAGTTCGGCCTGGGCGGCGGCCACGCCGGTGCGGCGGGCGAGGAAGGCGGCGACGGTCTCGCCGGGCCGCCGCTCCGGTTCCTGCGGGAGGTGGCCGACGCAGGCCCCGGGCGGGCTGAGCCGCAGCGTGCCGTCCGCGACCGGGCCGGCCCCGGCGAGCAGGCGCAGCAGCGTGGACTTGCCGGCGCCGTTGGCCCCGACGAGTCCGACCACGTCGCCGGGGGCTACGACGAGGTCCAGGCCGGAGAAGAGGATGCGGTCGCCGTGGCCGGCGGCGAGGTCCTTGGCGACGAGGGTGGCGCTCATATCGGTCGGGATCCTATCGGCGCGGCGGCCGCCGGCCGACCACACGGGTCCGGGCGGGGGCGTTGCCCGGCGGGACGGGGCGTTGCCCGGCGCGGCGGGACCGGGTGCGCGCGGGGTGTCACGGACCGCGGTGCCGGCCGGCCCGGCGGAACGGACCGGGGAGCGGCGGGGCGCGGGCGCGGGGTGTCACCGGAGGGTACGGGCGCGGGCGGGTGTGGCGGGCGGGCCCGGCGGGGGCGCGGGGCGTACCGGGCGGTCGGACGGGGTGGGGGGCGGGGCGAATTTCGTTCGGTGTTCTTGATTGGCCGGGCGGGCGGTGCGAGTCTGCCCGGACACGGAAGTTACCGACGCGTTCACCTGACAAGGGGCTGTCGTGGCGCATGCGCACGCCGTGCTGGCGGTGCTGGAGGACCTGCGGGCCGAGACGGCCGGACTCGACGGGCTGGTCGGCCCGTTGGACGAGGAGGGCTGGCGCACGCCGACCCCGGCGCCGGGGTGGGACGTGGCGCGGCAGATCGCGCACCTGGCGTGGACCGACGCCCGGTCGGCCGAGGCGGTGACCGCGCCGGAGGAGTTCACCGCGCGGGCGCGCGAGGTCGTGGGGCCGGGGGCCGCGGAGGGTTTCGTCGACGCGGGCGCGGCGGCCGAGGCGGACCGTCCGGCGGCGGCCCTGCTGGCGCGGTGGCGGGCCGGGCGGGCGGTGCTGTGGGAGGCGCTGGAGGCGGCGCCGCCGGGGGCACGGTTCCCGTGGTACGGGCCGCCGATGGGGGCGGCGTCGATGGCGACGGCGCGGCTGATGGAGACCTGGGCGCACGGGCAGGACGTGGCCGACGCGCTCGGCGTGGTGCGGGCGCCCACCGCGCGGCTGGGCCACGTGGCGCGGATCGGCGTGCGCACCCGGGACTTCGCGTTCGGGCTGCGGGGGCTGACGCCGCCGGCGCAGGAGTTCCGGGTGGAACTCACGCTGCCCGGCGGTGAGTCGTGGACGCACGGCCCGCAGGACGCGCAGCAGCGGGTCACCGGTCCGGTGCTGGACTTCTGCCTGCTGGTGACGCAGCGGCGGCACCGGTCGGACCTGGCGCTCGTCGCGGAGGGCCCGGAGGCGGACCGGTGGCTGGACGTGGCGCAGGCGTTCGCCGGTCCGCCGGGCCGCGGCCGGGCCCCGGCGGACGGGGGCACGGCGTGACGGCGGCGCTGGGGACGGCGGGCGGCGGCGCGGGAGCGGGGACCGGCAGCACCCCGGCGCAGCGGCGGGCGGCGGTGCTGGAGCGGCTCGCGGAGCTGGCGGCCGAGCAGGAGAAGGCGGTCGGGGGCGGCGGGCCGAAGTACGTCCAGCGGCACCGCGACCGCGGCAAGCTGACGGCCCGTGAACGCGTCGAGCTGCTGGTGGACGAGGACTCGCCGTTCCTGGAGCTGTCCACGCTGGCCGCGTGGGGAAGCGACTACCCGGTGGGCGCCTCGACGGTGACCGGGATCGGCGTGGTCGAGGGCACCGAGTGCGTGATCGTGGCCAACGATCCGACGGTGCGCGGCGGCGCCAGCAACCCGTGGACGTTGCGCAAGGCGCTGCGGGCGAACGAGATCGCGCGGGTCAACCGGCTGCCGCTGATCAGCCTGGTGGAGTCCGGGGGCGCCGATCTGCCGGGCCAGAGTGAGATCTTCATCCCGGGCGGGGCGCTGTTCCGCGACCTGACGCGGCTGTCGGCGGCCGGGATCCCCACGGTGGCCGTGGTGTTCGGCAACTCGACGGCCGGCGGCGCGTACGTGCCGGGGATGTCGGACCACGTGATCATGGTGGAGGGCCGTTCCAAGGTCTTCCTCGGCGGTCCGCCGCTGGTGCGGATGGCCACCGGTGAGGAGAGCGACGACGAGTCGCTGGGCGGCGCGGAGATGCACGCCCGGGTCTCCGGTCTCGCCGATCACTGCGCGGCCGACGAGCACGACGCGCTGCGGCGGGCCCGGGAGGTGGTGGCGCGGCTGCGGTGGCGCAAGCAGGGCCCGGCCCCGCGTCCGGCGCCGCGTCCGCCGCTGCTGCCGCAGGAGGAACTGCTGGAGATCGTGCCGTCCGACCTGCGGGAGCCGTTCGACCCGCGCGAGGTCGTCACCCGGGTCGTGGACGGGTCGCGGTTCGAGGAGTTCAAGCCGTTGTACGGGCCGAGCCTGGTGACCGGCTGGGCGGAGGTGCACGGCTACCCGGTGGGGGTGCTGGCCAACGCGCAGGGCGTGCTGTTCAGCGCCGAGTCGCAGAAGGCCACGCAGTTCATCCAGTTGGCCAACCAGCGCGACATCCCGCTGCTGTTCCTGCACAACACCACCGGCTACATGGTGGGCCGCGAGTACGAGCAGGGCGGCATCATCAAGCACGGCGCGATGATGATCAACGCGGTGGCCAACTCGAAGGTGCCGCACATCTCCTTGCTGGTGGGCGCGAGTTACGGCGCCGGGCACTACGGCATGTGCGGGCGGGCGTTCGAGCCGCGTTTCCTGTTCGCCTGGCCGACCGCCAAGTCGGCGGTGATGGGCGGGGCGCAGCTGGCCGGGGTGCTGTCCATCGTGGCGCGGCAGTCGGCGGCGGCGCGCGGGCGGCCCTACGACGAGGACGGCGACGCGGCGCTGCGCGAGGCGGTGGAGGCCCGGATCGAGGCCGAGTCGCTGCCGGCGTTCCTGTCGGGGCGGCTCTACGACGACGGCGTGATCGACCCGCGCGACACCCGCGCGGTGCTGGGCGTCTGCCTGTCGGCGGTGCACAGCGCGCCGGTCGAGGGGGCCCGCGGCGGCTTCGGCGTCTTCCGGATGTGACCTGGCCGTCCGGTGTGCGGGCGGGGAGATGGGGACGGCGTGATCGTCAAGGTACTGGTGGCCAACCGCGGCGAGATCGCGTGCCGGGTGGCGCGCACCTGCCGGGAGGCCGGGATCGCCACGGTGGCGGTGTACTCCGATCCGGACGCGGACTCGGTGCACGTGCGGGAGGCCGACGAGGCGGTGCGGCTGCCGGGGGCCGCGCCGGCGGAGACCTACCTGCGCGGCGACCTGCTGGTGGCCGCGGCGCTGGCGACCGGCGCGGACGCGGTGCACCCGGGGTACGGATTCCTGTCGGAGAACGCGGAGTTCGCGGCGGCGGTCACCGCGGCGGGCCTGACGTGGATCGGCCCGCCGGCGGAGGCCATCCACGTCATGGGCTCCAAGACCCGGGCCAAGGGCCTGATGGCGGCGGCCGGGGTCCCGGTGCTGGACGGCGCCGGGGCGCGGCCCCCGCTGCTGGTGAAGGCGGCTGCCGGCGGCGGCGGGCGCGGCATGCGGATCGTGCGGGACCCGGAGACGCTGCAGGAGGAGCTCGCCGCGGCGCGGGCCGAGGCGCGGGCGGCGTTCGGCGACGGGGAGGTGTTCGTCGAGCCGTACGTGGAGCACGGCCGGCATGTCGAGGTGCAGGTGCTGGCGGACGCGCACGGCACGGTGTGGACGCTGGGCACCCGGGACTGCTCGGTGCAGCGCCGGCACCAGAAAGTGGTGGAGGAGAGCCCGGCCCCGGGACTCTCGGATCTGACGCTGCGTCAGCTCGCCGCGTACGCGGGTTCGGCGGCCCGGGTGGTGGACTATGTGGGCGCCGGCACGGTGGAGTTCCTGGTCGACAAGGACGGTTCGGCGTACTTCCTGGAGATGAACACCCGTCTCCAGGTGGAGCATCCGGTGACCGAGGCGGTCTTCGGGCTGGACCTGGTGCGCGAGCAGATCCGGATCGCCGAGGGCGTGGCGCTGCCGTCCGTCCCGCCCCCGCCGCGCGGGCACGCCGTGGAGGTGCGGCTCTACGCGGAGGACCCGGCGCGGGAGTGGCGGCCCTCCACCGGGACGCTGCACCGGTTCGCGGTGCCGGGCGGGCCGGGGGTGCGGGTCGACACCGGTGTCGCCGACGGTTCGCGGATCGGCACGCACTACGACGCGATGCTCGCGAAGGTCGTCGCGCACGCCCCCACCCGGCCGGAGGCGCTGCGGCTGCTCGCCGGGGTGCTGGAGCGCTCACGGGTGCACGGCCCGGTCACCAACCGGGAGTTGCTGGTGCGGATCCTGCGCGACCCCGGCTTCGCCGCGGGCGGCGTCTCCACCGCGTTCCTCGACGGCTTCCCGCTGGCCGCGATGCCGGACGAGGAGGCGGTGCGGCTGTCCGCGCTGGCCGCCGCCCTCGCCGACGCGGCGGGCCGCCACCCGGCCGGCGGCTGGCGCAACGTCCCCTCCCAGCCGCAGTGCAAACGTTTCCGGGAACGTTCCGCCGACGCCGACCTGACCGTACGGTACGTCCCCGGGCGGGACGGGGTCACCGCCCCCGACCTGCCCGGCGTCACACCGCTGCACCGGTCGCCGGACGCGGTCGTGCTCGAAAGCGGCGGCGTGCGGCGGGAGTTCGCCGTCTCCCGGTACGGCGACGAGGTGTTCGTCGACTCATCCCTGGGCGCGCTGGCCCTCACCGCCCTCCCCCGCTTCCCCGACGCCCGGTCCCGCACCGCCCCCGGTTCCCTGCTCGCCCCCATGCCGGGCACGGTGACCCGCACGGCGGGCCTGCCGGCCGGCTCAACGGTGGCGGCGGGGCAGCCGCTGGTCTGGCTGGAGGCGATGAAGATGGAACACCGGATCACCGCGCCGGCCTCCGGGACCCTGACGGCCGCGCTGCCGGCGTTGGGCACGCGGGTCGAGGTGGGGACGGTGCTGGCGGTCGTCGAACGGGGTGAGGGGTCCCCGTGACGGTTCCCTGCGGGGCTGCGGCGGGGTGGGGCTGGGGGCCGCTGCCCTGCGTTGACCCTGCGGGTCGACGGGCGCCGCGCGGCTTCCGCGGCGCCGTTCCGGTTGGGCGCGCGGTTCCTCGCGCCCCCTCGAAGACACAGACAGCACTGTGCACGTCTTCGCTCGCCACGTCGCGCAGTTCCCCGCGCCCCCTCGAAGACACAGACAGCACTGTGCACGTCTTCGCTCGCCACGTCGCGCAGTTCCCCGCGCCCCCTCGAAGACACAGACAGCGCTGTGCACGTCTTCGCTCGCCACGTCGCGCAGTTCCCCGCGCCCCCTCGAAGACACAGACAGCGCTGTGCACGTCTTCGCTCGCCACGTCGCGCAGTTCCCCGCGCCCCCTCGAAGACACAGACAGCGCTGTGCACGTCTGCACACCGGCCGTCGCGCAGGTCCCCGCGGCCCTTCAAGGACAGAGACAACGCCCTGCACGTCAAACCGACAGTGGGAGGTCTTGGTGAACGGTTTTCGGGATCCGCATGAGTCCGATGAGCGGGGGGCGCTGCGGGTGGCGGTGGGGGCGCTGGGGGCGGGGTTCGGGCGGAGGTACTTCACGCAGTGCGTGCGGGAGGGGAGGCAGCCGGAGGAGTTGTGGAAGGCGGCGGGGAGGCAGGGGTTCCTGGGGGTGAACCTGCCGCAGGAGTACGGGGGCGGTGGGGCGGGTCTGTACGAACTGGCGGTGGTGCTGGAGGAGTTGGGGGCGACGGGGTGTCCCTTGCTGCTGATGGTGGTCTCGCCGGCGATCTGCGGGACGGTGCTGGCGAGGTTCGGCACGGCGCAGCAGCGGCAGCGGTGGCTGCCGGGGCTGGCGGACGGCTCGCTGCGGATGGCGTTCGGCATCACGGAGCCGGACGCGGGGTCCAACTCGCACCGGATCACCACGACCGCGCGGCGGGACGGTACGGACTGGGTGCTCAGCGGGCGGAAGGTGTTCATCTCGGGCGTGGACATCGCGGACGCCACGCTGGTCGTGGGCCGGACGCAGGACTCGCGCACCGGACGGCTCAAGCCCTGCCTGTTCGTGGTCGAACGCGGCACGCCCGGCTTCGAGTTCCGCCACATACCGATGGAACTGGCCGCGCCGGAGAAGCAGTTCCAGGTCTTCCTCGACGACGTGCGGCTGCCCGCGGACGCGCTGGTCGGTGAGGAGGACGCCGGACTGTCGCAGTTGTTCGCCGGGCTGAACCCGGAGCGGGTGATGACCGCGGCCTTCTGCCTGGGCATGGGCCGGTACGCGCTGGGGACGGCGGTGGACTACGCCCGCACGCGGCAGGTGTGGCGGGCACCGATCGGCTCGCACCAGGCGATAGCGCACCCGCTGGCGCGCTGCCGGATCGAGCTGGAACTGGCGGCGCTGATGACCCGCAGGGCGGCGACCCTGCACGACGAGGGCGAGGACCTGGCGGCCGGGGAGGCGGCGAACATGGCCAAGTACGCGGCGGCGGAGGCCGGGGCGAACACCGTGGACGCCGCGGTGCACACCCTGGGCGGCAACGGGCTCACCGAGGAGTACGGCCTGGCGTCGCTGCTGACCGCCTCCCGGGTGGGCCGGATCGCGCCGGTGAGCCGGGAGATGATCCTCAACTTCGTCTCGCACCACACGCTCGGACTGCCCAAGTCGTACTGAGGGGATCCGCGTTCGGCACGCCGCCGCCGGTTCGCCACCGGGCGGGCCGGCGGGCCGGGCCGGGCCGGGCCGGGGAAGGGACCGTGGTCATGGAGGAGAACGGCGTGCCCGTGCGCACCGGGCTGGAGCGGGGCGTGGCCGTCGTCACGCTGGACTCGCCGGCCGACCGCAACGCGCTGACCGTGCGGCTGGTGGCCGGGGTGCGGGCGGCGCTGGCGGAGGCGGCCGGGGACGAGGGGGTGCGGGCGGTGCTGCTGACGCACACCGGCGGCACGTTCTGCTCGGGCGCCGGTCTGAAGGGCGGACCGCCCGCCGGTCCGCGGGAGGTGGCGGACCTGCTGACGGCGGTGGTGACGCTGCCGAAACCGGTCGTGGGGCTGACGACCGGTCATGTGCGGGCGGGCGGTGCGGGGTTGCTGGCGGCGTGCGACATCGTGCTGGCCGGCCCCGGGGCGACGTTCGCGTTCACCGAGGTGCGGCTGGGGCTGGCGCCGGCGCTGATCTCGCTGACGGTGCTGCCCCGGATGGACGCGCGGGCGGCGTCCCGCTACTTCCTCACCGGCGAGGTGTTCGGCACGGCGGAGGCGATGCGCACCGGCCTGGTGACCGCCACGGACGACGCGCTGGAGCCGGTGCTGGAGGGTCTGCGGGCCGGGTCGCCCCAGGGGCTGGCGGAGTCGAAGCGGCTGACGTCTGCCGCGACCGCCGCGGCGCTGGCGGCCGGTGCGGACGGCATGGGGGCGTTGTCGGCCCGGCTGTTCGGCTCGGCGGAGGCGGCCGAGGGCATCGCGGCGTTCCGGGAGCGGCGGGCGCCGGCCTGGCTGCTGTGACGGCCCGGCGGCGGTGAGGGGCGGGCGCCGGGCGGGTCAGCGCGGCCGGGGCACGCGGGGGCCGTGGTGGCCGCGGGGGCGGCGGCCGGGGCGGTCGCGGTCCGGCAGCGGGTGGTAGGGCGGCACGTCACGGCCGGGCTGGAAGTGCGGGCCCTGGCGGATGCGGTGCACCACGAGCGCGGAGTCGGCCAGCGCCAGCAGCAGGACGGCCCCGAAGACCGCCGCCCACCCGGGGTGACCGGTCTCGGCGAAACCCGTGAGCCCCACGACCGCCCACGTCGCCCCGAACACGGCCAGTCCCAGCCGCAGCCGCAGCGGGCTGCGCGCCGTCACCGGTTCGTCACCGCTGCGCATGGCGTTCGCCTCCTGCCTCCACGGTAACGCCGGGGGCGCCACCGCCGGGGACTCCCCGCGCCGCCCGGCCCGGCTCCGGTCCCGCGCACCCGCGCCGCCCGTCCCGGCCCCGCGCTCGTGCGCCTTCGTCCCGCGCCCTCGCCCCCGGTCCGGCCCCCGCGCCCTCGCCCGTCCCCGCCCCCGTCCCCGTCCCCGTCCCCGTCCCCGTCCGGCCACCAAAAGCGCACATTCCCCGCGCGGCGTGGTGGGCGCCGGTGTTCGCCGGGCGGAGGTGGGATTGACACCCGCCGGACCTGGGGTTGTCATGAGCACTGCCATGTCAGCACGTGATGATGCGCCGGCCGCGGACGCCGGACCGCAGGGTGGAACGCGGCGGGGCCCCGGGGATGCCGGGACCGCCGGTGATGAGCTGCGGGCCGGGGCGGACGAGGGCCCGGCCGGCAGAGCCGCGGAGTGGCGGGCCGCCCGGCAGGCGCTGGCCGGCGGACCGGGGGTACTGGTCACCGGCGCGGCCGGGATGGGCACGTCGGCGCTGCTGACCGCGCTCGCGGCGGACTGGGCGGCGGCCACCGGCGGCCGGGTGTTGCGCTGCGCGCCGCACCAGGAGGACGCGGGGCTGCCCTACCTGGGCCTGACCGACCTGCTCGACGCGGTGCCCGCCGACGTCGTCGACACCCTGCCCGACGGCTGCCGCCCGGCGCTGCGGGCCGCGCTGCTGGACCGCGCGCTGCCCGACGGCGGGCACGACGCCCTCGCGGTGCGCCGGGCCTTCCTGGAGGTGCTGCGCCGGCTCGCCCGCCGTGGGCCGCTGCTCGTGGTGGCCGACGGACTCCAGTGGCTGGACGGGCCGACCGCCGACCTGCTGGGCTTCGCGGCGCGGCGGCTGGACGGCACGGGGGTGCGGGTGGCGGCCGGTGAACGCGTACCGCCCGGCGGGCTGCCGGAAGGCGCCGCGCTGTGCCCGCCGGGCACCGCCGAGGTACCGCTGCGGCCGCTGGACGGCACGGTCGTCGAGGAGCTGATCGCCGCCGCCGCGCCACGGCTGCGGCCCGCCGCGCGGCGGGCGGTGCGCGAGGCGGCCGCCGGGAACCCGCTCTACGCCGGCGAGTTGGCCCGCGCGACCGCCCGGACCGGCGAACCCGGCGCCGGACGCTGGTGGGACGCTGACGGCGACGACGACTTCGGGCTGCCGGTGGCCGTTCCGCCCTCCCTGCGGCGGCAGTTGCTCGCCGGTGCCGACACGCTGTCCACGGCGGACCGGCGCGTGCTGCTGCTGTGCGCCGCCGCCGAACGCCCGGCGCTGTCCCTGCTGCGGGCCGCCGGTGTGCACCGCCCGGCCGCCCGGCTGGCCGCCGCCGAACGCCTCGGGCTGCTGGCGCCCGGCCCGTCCGGCGCGGTGCGGTTCCGGCACCCGGTGCTGCGCGCGGCCCTGTACGCCGCCGCCGCGCCCGGCGAGCGGCGCCGCGCCCACGGCGCGCTGGCCGACGCGGCCGGGGCCGCGGGCGAACCGGTCGCGCGGGCCCGCCACCTGGCCCTCGCGCACCCCTACCCCGACGGTGCGACGGCCGCGGCGCTGGAGAGCGCGGCCGGGGTCGAACGGGCCCGGGGGGCCGCGGGCCTGGCCGCGCGACTGGCGGCGCTGGCGGCCCGGCGCACCCCGGCCACCGACGTGGCGGACCGCTGGGAGCGGTGGACCACGGCGGCCGAGCACGCCCGGGACGCCGGACTGCCCGACCCGGCACGGCACATGGCCTACCGGGTGCTGGCCGGTTCCACGTCGGCGCGGCACCGGGTGCGGGCCCGGCTGGTGCTGCTGGGCACCGCGGGGCAGGCCGTCGGCGGCGCCAAGCAGGTCATCGAGGACGGGCTGCGGGACGCCGCCGGGGAACCGCAACTGGAGGCGTGGCTGCACCACTGGGCGGCGGTGGCGGGCCTGCTGTCGGGTGAGGTGCGCGCGGCCGAGCGGCACGCGGGGGCCGCGGCCCGCAGCGCGGCGCGGGCCGGTGACGTGCGGGCGTGGACGGCCGCGCTGGCGGCACTCGCCCGGGTGCGGGCGCTGACCGGGCGGACGTCGGCGGCCGAGGACGCGCTGGAGCGGGCGGCGGGCGCGGCCGGCCGGGCGGCGGGCCCGGTGGTGTGGGCGCCGGCCCGGATGCGGGCGGTGCTGGCGCTCGACGCCGACCGGGTCGCGGAGGCCCGGGAGCGGACCGCGCGGCTGCTGGAGGCGGTGGCGGGCGGCGGCTCGGTGGAGGAACGGCTGGCGGCGCTCGTGGTGCGGGTGCGGGTGCAGGTGCGGACCGGGGAGTGCCGGCAGGCGGTGGCGGCCGCCCGGGAGTGCGCGGCGCTGGCCGGACGGATGGGCGGGCAGTCCTCGCCGGCCTGGTACGCGGTGGCGCTGGCGGCCGTGCACACCGATCCCCCGGACGCCGCGCGGCGGGCGGCGGCCCGGGCGGTGGCGGCCTGCGAGGCGGACGGCGACCTGCTGTTCCTGCCGCGGGCGCTGGCGGTGCTGGGGCTGTCCGGCCTGCTGGCGGGGGACGCGGCCGGCGCGGTGGTGGCGGTGGAGGCGCTGCGGCGGGTGAAGGAGATCGGCGACGGGATGCGGGCGGCCGATCCGCCGGCGCTGCACTGGCTGGCGGACCTCACCGAGGCGCTGGTGATGCTGGGCGAGCACCACGCGGCGGCCGAGGTCGTCCGGGAGGGTCACCGGCGGGCGGGCGCGGGGGCGCCGGTCAGCGTGCGGGCGGCGCTGGAGCGGGCCGAGGGCCTGCTGGCGGCGGCGATCGGCCACGCGGCGGAGGGGGCCGCGCGCCTGCGGTCCTCCGTCGGCCTGCTGCGCGAGAGCGCGCTGCCGCTGGAGCTGGCGCGCTCCCTCGTCGCGCTCGGCGCGGTGGAACGCCGGGGCCGGCACCGTCCGGCGGCCCGCGAGGCGCTGACGCGGGCGCTGCGGCTGGCGGACGTCACCGGGGCGTCGGCGCTGGAGCGGCGGGCCCGGGAGGAGCTGGCCCGGCTGGACGCGGGCGAACGCGGCGGGGCGCCGGTCCTGACCCCCGCCGAGGCCCGGATCGCCGAACTCGTGGGCCGCGGCGCGACCAACCGCGAGGTCGCCGCGGAACTCTTCATCAGCGTCAAGACCGTCGAGGGCACGCTCTCCCGCGTCTACCGCAAGGTCGGCGTGCGCAGCCGCACCGCCCTCTCCCGCGCGCTGACCGCCCCGGGCGGGTAGGCCCGGGGCGGTGGGTCGCGGGAGCCGGCCGGTGGGTCAGGCCGGGGTGTCCGCGGTCCGCGGTGCGGCGGCCAGCAGGGCGGCGGCCGCCTCCCGGGCGACCGAGGCGACCGTGGGGTCGCGGTCCATGCGGGCGCCGAGGGTCGCCCCGTCGAGGAGCAGGTGCAACTGCCGGGCCAGGCCCTGCGGATCGGCGACCCCGGCCTCCGCCGCGAGGCGCTCGAACAACGCCCGCAGCCAGCTCCGGTACGCGTCCGAGACCTCCTGGACGGACCCGCCGCGCGGCGCCTCGACACTGGCGGCGGCGAAGGCGCAGCCGTTGAACGCCGGGGAGGTGAACAGCTCGCCCTGCGCGTCGAAGACGCCGAGCAGCCGTTCGCCGGGGGTGCGGAACCGGGTCAGCGCCCGGGTGATCCGCTCGACGCTGCGCTCCCGCCGGAGATCCAGATAGGCCCGGACCAGGCCCTCCTTGCTGCCGAAGGCGTTGTAGAGCGACGCCTTGGCGACCCCGGCGTGCTCGATGACGCGGTCGATGCCGACGGACTGCACGCCGTCGGCGTAGAACAGCTCGTCGGCACTGGCCAGCAGCCGCTCCCGGGCGGACCCGCGGTGGGCGGACCCGGCCTTCGGCGCCCTGGACCGCCCGGTCACCGCCGGCACCGGCGATGGCGTGACCTTCCCGTTCGTGCGCGTCATGTCCACCACTCCTTCAGACAGCTCTGTTCACCCTATCGCGCCCCGGGCCGCCGCCGTCCGGCGGGCCCGGGGCCGCGGTCACCGGGCCGGCGGGCCCGGGGCCGCCGGTTCGGGGACCGGGCGGCGCAGCAGGAGCCCGATCAGCGCCGCGCCGGCCAGCACGATCACCGCGATCCCGTACTCCCGGGCGGTGGTCAGCAGCCCGCCGCCGTGCACCACCAGCCAGCCGGCGATCACCGCGGGCACCCCCAGGCCCAGGTAGGAGGCCAGGTACAGCACCGACAGCACGCCGGAGCGCTCGTGCGGGCGGGCCAGCGGGACCACCAGGCGGATGCCGCCCTGGAAGCCGGCGCCGAAGCCGAACCCGGCCAGCGCGGTGCCGGCGAAGAACCCTGCCGCGGGACCGGTGCCGCCCGCGCCGGAGCCGATCGCCGCCAGCGTGACCGCCACACCGGCGATCAGGGTCGTCCCGCCGGTCACCATCACGGTGCGGGCCGAGGCGGACCGCAGCAGCAGCACGGACAGCGCGGCGGCCGCGGCCAGCACGAACAGCGGCAGGCCCCCGTAGACCACCGAGCCGGAACCGACCAGGCGCCCGACGATGGCCGGGCCGAGCGAACCGTAGAAGCCGGCCAGCGCCCACACCGCCAGGAGCACCGGCGCGGCGATGGCCACCGCGCCACGGGCCGCCCGGGGCACCCGGACCTCCGGCATCATCCCGGCCAGCGTCCCGGGCTTGCGGGTGACCGACTCGCGCAGCGCCACCACGCCGAGCATCTGGAGGACGAAGGCGCCGAGCAGCAGGTAGTAGACGAGGTGGGTCGGGGCCGGCAGGAAGCGCACCACCAGGCCGGACAGCAGCGCGCCCGCGCCGGTGCCCAGCGGCGGCGCGAAGGAGTTCGCGAACGCGCCGCGGGCCCGGTCGACGTCGAGCAGGCCGGCGCCGAGCGCGCCGAGCGCCGCGCCGGTGGCCACGCCCTGCACCACCCGGCCGGCCATCAGGACGCCCACCCCGCCGGCGGTGGCGAAGACCACCATGGCGGCGGCCTGCGCGGCCAGCGCCGCCAGCAGCACCGGGCGCCGCCCGACGTGGTCGGAGAGCCGGCCGAAGACCAGCAGGGAGACCAGCACCGCCACCGCGTACACGCCGAAGACGACCGTGGTGGTGATCGGGGAGAAACCCCATTCCGCCTGGTAGACGGCATAGAGCGGGGTGGGGGCGCTGGAGGCGGCGAGCAGCGTCACGATGATCGAGGCCAGCAGCGCGAGCGCGGCGGTCGCCCGCGGCCCCCGGCGCTCCGCTCCGGCCCCGCTCCCGCACGGCCCGCCGCCCGGGGACCCGGACGGTATCGCGCGCCCGCGGCGGGCGGCGCTCTCGGCGACCTGCGTGTCGGCCATGCGGACTCCCTCATCGATTGAACAGACCTGTCTACTACGGTCTCCGACCATAGACAGACCGGTCTGACCATGTCAACCGGTGACCGATCGGCGGGACGGGGGCGCCGGACCGGCCGGCGGGTCCCGGAGCGGGGGACGGGTCGCGGGCGGGTGCGGCCCCGGGAGGCACGGGAACGTGCGGCTGCGTGCGGGCGGGGGCGGCAGCGGAACGCGGGGGCGCGGCGCGGACGCGGTACGGGCAGGACGAGGGCTACCGCCTCACGGACGAGGGCTACGGCCTCAGGGACGAGGGCTACGGCCGCACGGGCACCGCGGCGGCGTGACCGCGAACCCCCTCAACCACCCGCGCGCACCGCCCCCGTGCTCAACCACCCTCCGCAGCAGTCGGGTCGGGACGCGAGCGGGCCCGGGGCGAACTCCCCCGTGGGGGCCGGTCCGTGGGGCGCCGCCGAGTGTTCCGCCGGCGTTCACCCGGCCCGGGGCGCACCGCGGGCACAGTGGGGCGTCCGGGCTCCCCCGGGCCCCGGGCCCGGTCGGCGGTGTCCCCAACACCCGCTTCGACACACGACGTTCACACCCCGGGCAAGGGTTAACCCGCTTATGCGGACGGGGTCGCGCTCCTAGCGTTTGACCGTTGCTCCAACCGCCCCCCGCCCAGCCGGAGGGCCCGTACCCCCACGACTGGAGAACCCCGTGACGTCACGTCTGAAGCTGGTCGCCCTGGCCGCCACCTCGGCCATGATGGTGGCCGCGATCCCGGCCGCCGCCTATGCCGCCCAGCCGCACGCCACCCGCGCCGCGGTGAGCGGCGACGTGGTCGCCGGTCTCAGCGCCCACGCGGCGAAGACCGGTGCCGTGGCCTCGGGCAAGCGGCTGTCGGTGGCCGTGAGCCTGACCCCGAGAGCCGGCCTGGCCACCTTCGTCAGCCAGGTCAGCGACCCGCACTCGGCGAGCTACGGCCGGTACCTGACGAAGGCCCAGTTCCAGTCCCGCTTCGGCCGGACGGACGCCGAGGTCAAGCAGGTCAAGGACTACCTGAAGTCCCAGGGCCTGAAGGTCGGCAAGGTGCACTCCGGCAACCTGCTGATCGACGCCTCCGGCACCGCGGCGCAGATGGAGAAGGCGTTCGGCACCCAGCTGGCGACGTTCAAGGACAACGCCACCGGGCGCAGCTTCTACGCCAACACCACCGCGCCGACCCTGCCCTCCTCGATCGCCTCGATCGTGCAGGACGTCGCCGGCCTCAACAGCCACACCGTGCTGCGGCACGCCGCGACCCCGTCCGCCAGGTCGCACAACGGCCCCGGCGGCGGCTACACCCCCGCGCAGATCAAGGGCGGCTACAGCGTCCCCAGCTCCTACACCGGCGCCGGCCAGACCGTCGCGGTGATCGAGTTCGACGGCTACCAGGCGTCCAACATCAGCACCTACGTCAGCCACTACGCGCTGGGTTCGCCGGCCCCGACCACCGTCAAGGTCGACGGCGGCTCCGGCGCGCTGAGCGACGGACAGGTCGAGGTCGAGCTGGACATCGAGATGATCAACGCGGTCGCCCCCAAGGCGAACGTGAAGGTCTACGAGGCGCCGAACAGCGACGCCGGTGAAGTGGACATGTACCAGTCGATCGTCGACGCCGGTATCAAGACCACCTCCTCCAGCTGGGGCGCGGCCGAGACCGACCGCACCAGCTCCAACATCGACGCGGTCGACGCGGTCATGCAGCAGGGCGCGGCCGAGGGCCTGGGCGTCTACTCGGCGTCCGGCGACTGGGGCTCCAACGACGCGCAGGACGGCAGCCAGGCCGTGGACTTCCCCACCAGTGACCCGTACGTCACCGGCGTGGGCGGCACCCGCCTGACGGTCACCTCCTCCAACACCTGGCGCAAGGAGACCGCCTGGACCGACGGCGGCGGCGGCATCTCGGTCGACTTCACCCGTCCGAGCTACCAGAACAACGTCGTGAAGTCGCAGGCGGACGGCATGCGCCAGGTGCCGGACGTCGCGGCGCTGGCCGACACCACCCCGGGCGTGTCGATCTACACCGAGGGCGAGTGGACCCTCGTCGGCGGCACCAGCGCGGCCGCCCCGGAGTGGGCGGCGTACGCGGCCGACTACAACCAGCAGGCCGCCGCGGCCGGCAAGCCCGCCCTCGGCTTCGCCAACCCGGCGCTGTACGAGACCAACGGCACCGGCTTCCACGACATCACCAGCGGCAGCAACGGCGCCTTCTCCGCGGGTGCCGGCTGGGACTTCACCACCGGCTGGGGCTCGTTCAACGCCACCTCGCTCACCTCGAAGCTCCTGAGCGAGTGAGCACCGCCCCGGGGAGGTCCGCCTGAAACGGCCACCCCGGAGGCCGCGTTCACCGCGGGCGGTGCCAGACCCGGACGGGTCCGGCACCGCCCGCCTCACTTGTCCCGCAACAGCAGGGGGAGTTGGTGCCGCATCCGGCGCACCGGCCGTTCCGCCGGGCCGGGCAACCCTCTTGACGGTGTGTCATGCGTCACCATAGCCGTGTCGCGGCAAATGAATCGGCGCCCCCAGGCGTATCACGGGACGAGACGCGGCGCGGTGCCGCGGTTGCCCCGGGCGCACCGGCCCCCGGGATGAGTTCGGGAGTTGCCCTGTGCGCGATGACGGCGGAACCCTCCTGGTGCCCGAGCTCCAGTGCCCGCCGGCCGCGCCCGCAGGACCGTTCGGCCCGGAGGTGGACCGCGAGGTGGCCGCCTGGGGCCGCCGGCACGGCCTGTACGTCACGCCGGACCGGCAGCGCCGGCTGATCCGCCAGCGGTTCGGCAGCCTGGCCGCCCGGGTGTGCCCGGGGGCGTCCCGGGAGTCCCTGCTGCTGTACGCGCGGTGGATGTGCCTGGGCTGGTTCTACGAGGAGGAGTTCTTCCGCCCGTACCGCTGCGGGCTGGCCGGCTCCCGGGAACAGGCGCGGGGGGCGGCCGACGCGGCCATGGCCACCGTCTCGGCGCTGGCCCCCGGCGGCATGGGCCCGGCGCCGGCCGCCCCGCAGACCCGGCACCGCTACCGGCTGGACGCGCTGACCGAACTCATGCGGGACACCGGGCGGACCGCGCGGCGCGACCAGTTCAGCCGGCTCGGCACCGCGCTGGTGCTGCGACTGTCCCACCTGGTCAGCGACGAACCACCGCCGCTCGGGCCACCGGTCTCGCCGCCGTGCCTGGTGGTGGCCGGGATCGTCTCCGGCTGCCCCGCCGGGGCCGCCGAACTGGACAGCCCGGCGCTGCGCCGGCTGACCGGCCTGGCGGTGGAACGGGCCTCCTGGTGCCTGCGGGTGCACACCGTCACCCGGCTCCGCGGCGCGGAGGAACTGGCCGCCGCCCTGCCGCTGCCACTGCGGGCCGGACTGGACCGGCACCCGCAGCGCGTCCTGGACCGCGCGGCCCGGCTGCACGACGAGCGCGCCCGCGCCTACGACCGGCTGGAACGCGCCCTGCGGCAGACCGGGGACGCGGTCACCCTGTCGTACCTGGAGATGCTGCGCGGCTGGCTGCGGGCCCTGTACGACTGGTCCCGGCCGCTGGCCACGGTCCCGGGCGCGCCGATCGTGCGCCCCGCCGCGCACCGCCTGAGCACCGCCCTTCCCGCCACGCCGGTCGGCTGACCCCGGTACGCCGGCACCCGGAGCGCCCTCACGCCCCGGCGAGCAGGGTGACGCCGACGGTGATCATGGTGGCCGCCACCAGCCAGTCGAGCAGCCGCCAGGCGGCCGGGCGGGCGAACAGGCCGCTCAGCAGGCGGGCACCGTACCCGAGGGCGGCGAACCAGACCGCGGAGGCCGTCATCGCGCCGGCGCCGAAGGCCCACCGGGCCGCGCCGTGGCCGGCGGCGACCGAACCGAGCAGCAGCACCGCGTCGAGGTAGACGTGCGGATTCAGCCACGTCATCGCCAGGCAGGTCAGCACCGCGCGGCGGGTGGTGCGGGCCGGCTCCCCCGCGGTGAGCAGACCACCGGCCGGCCGCAGCGCCCGCCGCACCGCCAGCGCGCCGTAGGCCAGCAGGAACGCCCCGCCGAGCAGCCGCACCACCAGCAGCGCGCCCGGCCAGGCGGTGACCACCGCGCCGACCCCGGCGACGCCCGCCGCGATGAGCAGCGCGTCGGAGACCACGCAGATGCCGACCACCGGCCCGACCGCCTGCCGCCGCACCCCCTGCCGGAGCACGAAGGCGTTCTGCGCGCCGATGGCGACGATGAGCGAGAGGCCGGTGCCGAACCCGGCGGCGACGGCGGACAGGGAGTGCGTCACGGGACGACGGTAGAAAACCCGCGGTCATCAGTAAAGCTAATGATTCTTACGTATCATTAGCGTTCGTGACGACGAGCGATCTGCCCGCTGGAACAGGTGCGGACGCTGCTGGCGGCCGCGAGCGAGGGGACCTTCGACGGCGCGGCGGCGGTGCTGCACGTGACGCCCTCCGCGGTCAGCCAGCGGATCAAGGCGCTGGAGCAGCGGGTGGGCCGGGTGCTGGTGGAGCGCAGCAAGCCGCTGCGGCTGACCGCCTCCGGGCACACGGTGGCCCGGTTCGCCCGCCGGCTGGCGCTGCTGGAACACGACACGCTCGCGGAACTGGGCATGCCGGTGGCGGGCGAACCGGTTCCGCTGCCGGTGGCGGTCAACGCCGACTCGCTGGCCACCTGGTTCCCGGCGGCGCTCGGCCGGGTGCCGCAGGAGGCCGGGATCCGTTTCGAGCTGCACCGGGAGGACGAGGGCCACAGCACGGCGCTGCTGCGGGAGGGCACGGTGATGGCCGCGGTCACCTCCTCGCCGGACCCGGTGGCCGGCTGCTCGGTGCGGCGGCTGGGCGTGCTGCGCTACCGCGCGGTGGCCGCCCCCGCCTTCGTCGCCCGGCACCTGCCGGGGCTGCCGGACGCCGCGCTGCGGGAGGTGCTGCCGGACGCGCCGGTGATCCTCTTCGACCGCCGCGACCAGCTCCAGGACGCCTTCGTCCACCGGGTCGCCGGGGTGGCGGCCGGCCCGTTCCGGCACCTGGTGCCGTCCTCGGAGGGGTTCCGGGACGCGGTGCTGGCGGGGCTGGGCTGGGGCATGGTGCCCGAGCGGCAGGCGGCCGCCCCGCTGGCCCGCGGGGCGCTGGTGGAGCTGGCGCCCGGCCGCCCGGCGGACGTGCCGCTGTACTGGCAGCAGTGGCGCCTGGACTCCCCCGCCCTGAACGCCGCCGGCCGCGCGGTGGCCGAGGAGGCGGCGGTCGCACTGGGCGGCTGAGGGGCGGCGGCCGGGGCCCGGACGGCGGGCGCGACGCGAAAAGACCCGGCGGAAGTGGTTTCCTGGTGACGGACCAGCGACGCGCCGGAGGGCGAATCGGACCCATGGACGTTTGGCGGGTGACCACGGGCAGCGGCGACGGCCTGCCGTTCGGGCCGGGCGGCGTGTCGGTGGCCGAGCTGCTCGACGACGGCACGATCGTCGCCTGGGGTCCCTCCGCGCGGGAGCTGCTGGGGTACCGGCCGGACGAGACGGTCGGACAGGGCGCCGGGCCGCTGCTGGCCGAGGGCGGGGCACCGGCCGGGCCGATCAGCCACTGGTGCAGCGACGGCGACACCGGTGAGCTGGCGCTGCGGCACCGCGCCGGGCACACGGTCCGGGTGCGGGCGCGGCTGAGCGAGCTGCGCGACGCCCGCGGGGAGCTGCGCTGGATGATCACCGCGCTGCCGTACGCCACCGCGGTGCGCCGGGACGTGGACCGCGCGCTGCTGACCGGCGTCGCGGAGCGCACCTCGATGGGGCTGGCCGTCCTCGACACCGAACTGCGGTACGTGTGGATCAACCCGGCGCTGGAACGCATCACCGGTGTGCCCGCGCAACCCCGCTACGGCAGGCGCTTCCACGAGATGCTGCCCAGTGGCGCCGAGCACATCGTGGAGGCCGCCGAGCGGGTGCTGCGCACCGGGGAGCCGGCCAACGACATGGAGTACCAGGGCCCGGTGGTGGCCTCCCCGGACCGGCCGGTGGCGCTGTCGGTCTCCTGCTTCCGGATCGAGGACTCCGCGGGACGGGTGGCCGGGGTGGGTTACGCGTTGCTGGACGTCACGCAGCGGTTCCGGGCCAGGGAGCGGCTGCAGCTGCTGAACGAGGCGGGGGCCCGGCTGGGCAACACCCTGGATCCGGGCCGGGTGGCCCGGGAGGCGGTGGACATCGCGGTGCCGCGGATGGCGGCGGGCGCGGCGGTCGACCTGCTGGAGTCGGTGACGGAGCCGGAGGCGGTCGGGCGGTTGGGCGACGGTGCGGCGGGGCCGGTGCGCACGGTGGCCCGCTCCGCGGCGGACGAGGGCGACGGCCGGCGCCTGCTGGTGCCGCTGCGGGCGGGCGGCCGGCCGCTGGGCCTGCTGCGGCTGCGGGCCCGGGTCGCCGAACCGTTCGAGCCGGACGACGTGACCGCGGCGCAGGAGCTGGCCCAGCGGCTGGCGACGTGCGTGGACAACGCCTCGCGGTTCGAGCGGGAGCGGACGGCCGCGCTGGCGCTGCGGCGGGCGCTGCTGCCGCGCGACGTGCCGCACACCGGGGCGCTGGACGTGGCGGCGCGGCACCTGCCGGCGGCGGACGGGCAGGCGGGCGGCGCGTGGTACGACGTGATCCCGCTGTCCGGGGCGCGCATCGCGCTGGTGACGGGGCGGGTGGTGGGGCGGGGGCTGGCGGCGGCGGCCAGTATGGGGCGGCTGCGCACCGCGGTGCGCACCCTGGCCCGGCTGGACCTGCCGCCTGGCGAACTGCTGGCGCACCTGGACGACATCGTGGCGGCGCTGCGGGAGGAGTCGCCGCGCGAGGGGGTGGATCCGGGCGGCAGCTGCCTGTACGCGGTCTACGACCCGGTGGAGCGGCGGCTGTCGGTGGCGAGCGCCGGGCACCTGGCACCGCTGCTGGCGCTGCCGCCGGGGACGAGCGCGCCGGCCGCGGCGGTGGGGCCGCCGCTGGGGGACGGCGCGGGGCTGCCGTTCGAGACGACGGAGGTGCCGTTGCCGGAGGGTTCGCTGCTGGCGCTGTGCGGCGCGGCGCCGGCGGACTGGGCGGCGGCGCTGGAGCGGGCGCGGGTGTCGGGGGCGACGGTGTACCGGGCGTGCGGGGAGCTGGCGGCGGGGCTGCGGTCGGTGGCGCCGGGGCAGGAGCAGGCGGTGCTGACGGCCCGGGCGCTGGGCGTGCCGGCGGACCGGGTGGCGGTGTGGGACGTTCCGGCGGAGGCGTCGGCGGTGGCCCGGGTGCGGGCGCAGGCGGCCGGGCGGATGGCCGCGTGGGGGCTGGGCGAGCAGGCGTTCCCGACCGAGCTGGTGGTCAGCGAGCTGGTGACGAACGCGATCCGCTACGGGCGTCCGCCGGTGCGGCTGCGGCTGATCCGCGGCGAGAGCCTGACGTGCGAGGTCTTCGACGGCAGCGACACCACCCCGCACGTGCGGCGGGCCGCGCCGGACGAGGAGGGCGGCCGCGGTCTGTTCCTGGTGGCGCGGCTGACGGAGCGCTGGGGCACCCGGTACACCTCCGACGGTAAGACGGTGTGGTCGGAGCAGCCGCTGCCGCCGCCCTGAACCGGTCGCGAACGGGGACCCGTCCGGCGGGCCCGCGGCTGCGAATACCCTGTGCCGGGGCCACCGCCGGGGTGGCCGGACGGGCGCGGGTTCGCGCCGGGAGAGGACGAGGCGATGGCGGGTACCCCGGAGGTCGGGCAGCCGGTGGCGGACTTCGCGCTGCCGGGCGGCGTGTGGGACGGGCAGCGGTTCACGGCTTCGGAGTTCAGGCTGTCCGGGGCTGCGGGGCACCCGGTGGTGCTGGCGTTCTACCCGGGTGACGACACGTCGGTGTGCACGAAGCAGATGTGCGCCTACTCCTCGGGTCTGGAACGCTTCACCGGGCTGGACGCGCGGGTGTGGGGCATCAGCCCGCAGGACCTCACCAGCCATGAGGCGTTCGCCCGCAAGCACGGTCTGCGGATGCCGCTGCTGGCCGACACCGGGCGTGAGGTGACCAGGGCGTTCGGGATCGCGATGCCCGGACTGGGCCTGCGGCGCGCGGTGTTCCTGATCGGCCCCGACGGGGTGCTGCGCTGGAAGCACGTGGCACTGCTGGGGGCCACCTTCCAGTCGGTCGGCACACTGGAGAAGCAGTTGACGGCGCTGTCGGCGGGCTGACCGCGCGGGCAGGGCGGTGGCGGGGCGCCGGTCCGTTCGGGCCGGCGCCCCGTTGCGTGGGTCAACGCCCCGGTGTGCGGGGGGCGTTGAGGTGGGCGGGAGGGCCTTTGCCGGGGCGGGGCGGCAACACGGACGCTCTGGCGGAAACTTTCATCCCGCCCCTGTTCGCCGCGCCGTGATGGGCATTAAGTTTCAGCAGCGGTCCGAGAGACTGCCTCTGACACTCCCTCACCCCCCTCGGGAGCACACATGTCACATCACGACGAAACCGGCATGCCCCGGCGCAGATTCCTCGCCTCGGCGGCCACGGCCGTCACCATCGGTGCCGGCGCGGTCATCATCGGCGCGGGCAGCGCACGGGCCGCCGTGCCGGAGCCGAACATCTTCACCACCGCCGACTGGGACGCGCGGCCCCCGTCCTCGCCGGTGACCCTGGCGGGCAACAACCCGAACAAGATCATCGTGCACCACACGGCGTTCCCCAACACGGCGGACACCGGTACCTCGGGATCGTTCGCCATCGCGCACGAGATCCAGGACCTGCACATGGACACCAACGGCTGGATCGACTCCGGCCAGCACTTCACCATCAGCCGCACCGGCATCATCATGGAGGGCCGCCACCGCAGCCTGGAGCGGCTGCAGGCGGGCTCGAACATGGTGGTCGGCGCGCACACCGTGAACCAGAACACCCAGGCCATCGGCATCGAGAACAACGGCACCTACACCTCGGTGGCCCCGCCGAACATCCTCTACGCGTCGCTGGTCAGCATGTGCTCCTACATCTGCTTCAAGTACGGCATCCCCACCACGCAGATCTTCGGCCACCGCGACTTCAACGACACCGAGTGCCCCGGCGACGTCCTCTACGGGATGCTCCCGCAACTGCGCAAGGACGTCGCAGCCCGCATGTGAGACCCCACCCGCGCGACGGCCCGGACAACGGCGTCCGGTCCCGGCGCACGCCGGCACCCCGCGGGCCGGACGCGGACCGGCGGCGGTGCGGCCCGCCGGGTCCGCCACCCCGGCCCGCCGGGAACGCGCGGCGGCCCCGCCCCGTCGGGCGGGGCCGGCGGCCCGAGCAGCCAGCAACGGGACACCGCTGACGTTACGGGGCGGCACTGACATCCCCCCGCGTCACGAGTGCCGCGCCCTCGGCGTCCCGACGGGGCCGGCCCCCGGACGCGGCCGGTTCGTACCGTTGACCGGTGGGGCCGGCGGCCCTACCGTCACCGCGAGCACCACGTGCACCGCGCGGCCCCGGCACCGGTGGCCGCTCCGGCCTTCCCGGGAGCTGATGGTGATGAGACGTCCGTTGCGCGGCCCCGCCGCGATCCTGGCCACGACGCTGGCCGCCCTGTTCGGGACAACGTTGTCGACCGTGCCGGCGCAGGCCGTCGCGCGGCCGATGACGTCGGTGTGCAACACCTACTGCGACGGGCGCGACCCGGCCCTGTCGCCCGGGGACCGCACCCCGGTGAGCAGCACGCTGTTCGGCCGCACCGTCACCCTGCACCTGGACGACAACGACGCGATGGGCTGGGCCTCCCTCGACAACGGCAGCCCGGCCGACGAGGTGTGGGTGGACCGGTCGTTCGACGGCGGGCGCACCTGGTCCTCGGGCAGCAAGCTGGGCGACACCACGGTGCCGGCCGGGGACACCGGCTGGCGCACGCTGATGTACAACAACGACGACTGGGGTTCGAACGGCGTCGGCGCGCTGCGGGCCTGCGGCAAGGCCGGCGACCGCCCGGACATCACGTGCACCCCGTGGGCGCGCACCACGTGGAACGCCGCGGACCGGCGCCGGGCGGCGGCCACGGCCGAGATGATGTACTACGACAACGGCACCGGCCTGTTCGACACCACCGGCTGGTGGAACTCCGCGAACGCGCTGACCGCCATCATCGACAACGACCGGGCCACCGGGATGGGCAGCTACGCGTACGCGATCGCACGCACCCACAGCCTCCAGCAGGGCGCGGCGGACGGGCAGTTCCGCAACGACTACCTGGACGACACCGGCTGGTGGGGACTGGCCTGGCTGGACGCCTACGACCTGACGGGCGACAGCACCTACCTGGCGACCGCGCGGGCCGACGCGGACTGGATGAACTCCTACTGGGACTCCACCTGCGGCGGCGGCATCTGGTGGAGCACCGCGAAGACGTACAAGAACGCCATCGCCAACGAGCTGTTCATCGAGCTCAGCGCCGGGCTGCACAACCGGATCGCGGGCGACACGGCGTACTTGCAGCGGGCCAGGAACGACTGGACGTGGTTCCAGGGCACCGGCATGATCAACGGCTCGCACCTGGTCAACGACGGCATCGACCTGTCGACCTGCCGCACCAACGGCCAGACGGTGTGGTCGTACAACCAGGGCGTGCTGACCGGCGGGCTGGCCGAGCTGTACCGGGCCACCGGGGACGCCTCGGTGCTCTCCGCCGCCCAGCAGGTCGCGAACGCCAACACCACCTCTTCGGCGCTGAATTCGGCCTCCGGCGTGCTGACCGATCCGTGCGAGAGCGGGGGCTGCGGCGCTGACGGCCCCTCGTTCAAGGGCGCCGACGTCCGCGGTGTCGCCGCCCTCAACGCGGTGGTGGCGGGCCACCCCTACACCGCCTGGCTGCAACGGCAGGCGTCCACCGCGTACGCCTCCGACCGCGATCCGCTCGACCAGTACGGGCTGCGGTTCGCCGGGCCGTTCGACAGCAGCGACGCCGCCCGCCAGCAGAGCGCGCTGGACGCGATGAACGCGGGAGGGTGACGGGCGGCCGGGATCAGTCCGCCGGCAGGTCGCGCACCCACTCCAGCTGGAGCCGCAACTGCCGTACGCCGCCGCCCTCGTGGCCGTTGTAGGGCCACACCCGGATGTCCTTCGGGCCGGCGTAGTGGTGGTAGCCGGCGAAGACGCAGGAGGGCGGGCACACCTCGTCGGCCAGCCCCACCGAGTACAGCGCGGGCACGGTGGCGCGGGCCGCGAAGTGGACGCCGTCGAAGGAGCGCAGGGTCTCCAGGACCCGGTCGGTGAGCGCCGGCTTGGTGGCGAACAGGGTGCTCAGTTCGGCGTAGGGGATGGCGTCGGTGATCTCGGTGGCGTGCCGGACGTGCGTCATGAACGGCACGTCGATCAGGGCGCCGCGCAGGTCGTCGCGCAGTCCGGCGACGGCCTGCGCCATGGCGCCGCCCTGGCTGCCTCCGGCCACCACCAGGCGGTCCGGGTCGGTCAGGGGGTGGGCGCGGGCGGCGTCGACCGCCCGGACCGCGTCGGTGAACAGCCGCCGGTAGTAGTACGTCTCGCGCTGCAGCACGCCACGGGTGATCAGGCCGGCCGACTGCGGGCAGGCGTCGGCCGGCAGGTCGTCGGTGTCGCCGTCGCCCTGGCCGCGCGAGTCCATGACGAGCAGGGCGTATCCGGCGGCCGGCCAGGTCAGCCACTGGTGGGGCAGGCCGCGGCCGCCGCTGTAGCCGGCGTAGACCACCACGCACGGCAGCGGCTCGTCCGCGCCGCGCGGGGCGAGGAACCAGCCGGCGACCCGGGTGCCGCCGTGGCCGGTGAACCGCACGTCCTCCACCCGCACGTGCGGCAGCAGGGCGTCGACGGGGGTGAAGACCGCGTCGACCGGGCGTTCCGCGGCCTCGGCGAGGGTGGCGCTCCAGAACGCGCCGAAGTCCGCGGGCTCGTCGCGCTCGGGCCGCAGGGCCCGCAGGTCCTCAAGGGGGAGGTCGAAGAAGCTCATGGGGTCATCCTCGCGGGGGATGGGCGTTCCGCGACGCGGGGTGGTCGCGGGGGCTTCGGCGGGCGGGCGCGGGCGGCTCAGGCCGGGGGGTCGCCGGCGGGGTCGAGGCAGGCGGTGCCGGGGTCGAGGTCGGTGAGCACGAGGTCGTTGACGCAGCGCAGCACCGGGCGGGTGGTCAGGGCGTCCGGGTCGGCGCCGACGGCACCGGTGACGGTCAGGAGGGCGCGTTCGCCGGGGAGCAGCGTGCCGGTGTGGCCCTCGGCGGAGGCGGTCGCGTCCAGGCGGTCGGGGAAGATCCACAGGTCGCGCAGCAGGGTGCGGGCGGTGACCTCGATCCGCCAGTGGTCCCGGTCCGCTTCAGCGGTGGCCGTGAACCGCGCCGTGGGGTAGGCGAGTTCGCGGTCGGTGGCGAAGTACCACTCGGCGGCGGTGACGTCGCCGGCCACCGCCCGCACGAGTTCCGCGGTCGCGTCGCCGGGGGTGGCGACGCGCGGGGCGGCGGTGAGACGCGCGGCGCCCCGGGCCGGGACGTCGACGGTGGCGCGGGCGGTGGCCAGCACGGTGCCGTCGAAGGCGTGCCGGGTCAGGACGGCCTCCTCGGTCCACGGCTCGTCCGTGTCGTTGACGGCGACCAGGTCGAGGCCGTCACCGGCGGGCTGGAGGGTCAGCAGGCGGGGGCGGTAGGCGTCACGCAGGGCGTACCAGGCGGGCTTGCGGTGGTCGTCGCCGTCGACCAGCGCCCAGGAGGAGCCGGGCCAGCAGTCGTTGAGCTGCCACCAGACGGTGCCGGCGCAGTGCGGGGTCAGGGAGCGGAAGTGCTCGATGCCGGTGCGCACCGCGCGGGCCTGGTTGACCTGGGTGAGGAAGTGCCAGTCGTCGAAGTCCGTGGGGACGCCGAAGTGCCGGGCCAGACCGTGCTGGAGCTTGGCGTGGCCGCCGGTGGCCTTCTGGTGGTGCTGGAAGACCGGTGAGGTGACGTCCGGTTCGGGGTCGCTGACGCTGCGGCGGACGGTGGCCCAGGCGGGCGGGGCCTGGTAGCCGAACTCGGCGGCGAACCGGGGGGTGTGGTCGCGGTAGGCGAGGTAGTCCTTCTCGTTCCACACGTCCCACACGTGGCTGACGCCGTGCCGGTCGTCGTTGGGGTGGACGTCCAGGGAGCCGGACCAGGGGCTGCCCGGCCAGTAGGGGCGGGTGGGGTCGAGTTCGGCGAGGAGGCGGGGCAGCAGGTCCAGGTAGTAGGACAGGCCCCAGGTGCGGCCGTCGAGCTCCCGCTGCCAGCCCCAGTCGAACCAGCCCCAGACGTTCTCGTTGTTGCCGTTCCACAGCGCGAGGGAGGCGTGCGGCATGAGGCGCACGATGTTCTCGCGGGCCTCGGCCTCGACCTCGGCGGCGAGGAAGGGCTCCTCGGGGTAGGCGGAGCAGGCGAACAGGAAGTCCTGCCAGACCAGCAGGCCCCGCTCGTCGCACAGGTCGTAGAAGTCCTCCGACTCGTACAGCCCGCCGCCCCACACCCGCACGAGGTTGACGCCGGCGGCGACCGCGTGGTCGAGGGAGACGCGCAGCCGGTCACGGTCGAGGCGGGTGACGAAGGTGTCGTCCGGGATCCAGTTGACGCCGCGGGCGAAGACGTCACGGCCGTTGACCCGCAGGGTGAACCGCGAACCGGCCTCGTCGGCGGAGGTGTCGAGGACGGTCTCGCGGAAGCCGATCCGCCGCGTCCAGGTGTCGAGTTCACCTCCGGCGTGGCGCAGGGTGACGGTCAGGTCGTACAGGAACTGGGCGCCGTGACCGCGCGGCCACCACAACGCCGGTGCGGTGACGGTGAGTTCGACGGTGGCTTCGTCCCCGGTCGTGGTGACGGCGGCGGAGAGCGGGGAGCCGGTGGTCACCGTGAAGTGGGTGGTGTCGCCGATGGTGACGCGGTCGGTGTGCGCCTTCAGCTCGGCGGTGACCTCGACGGGTTCGGCGCCGTCACCGGCCCGCGCGAGACCCGTGTGCACGGTGACGCTCCACTCGTCGCCGGCCGTGCGGCGTACCAGCGGCCGGACCTGCTCCAGGCGCGCGGTGTGCCAGCGGTGCAGTTCGGCGTCCCGCCAGACGCCGGCGGTGGGCAGGTCGGGCCCCCAGTCCCAGCCGAAGTTGCAGGCGGTCTTGCGCAGCGCGGCGTACGGCCGGTGGTACGGGTTGGGCCATTCGCCTCCGGCGGCGGCCTCCCGGTCGGCGGCGACGCGTTCGGGCGAGGTGAACTCGACGGCCAGTTCAGCGGGTTCACCGGTGAGCAGGGCGGTGACGTCGAACCGGTGGGTGCGGTGCTGGTTCTCGGTGCGGCCCAGTTCGGCGCCGCCGTAGGTGACCCGCGCGACGGTGTCGAGGCCGCGGCAGACCAGGTCGACGCGTTCTCCCGGCGCGGGGGCCACGGCCGTGACGGTGGTGGCGTACCGCCAGTCGCTCCAGCCGATCCAGCGTGTGCCGGTCTCGTTGGCGTCCAGGTGCGGGTCGGCCAGCAGCCCGGCGTTCATCAGGTCGGTGTGGACGCAGCCGGGGACGGTGGCGTCCACCGTCCGTCCGGCCACCTCGGGCGGGGTCGCGTCCGGCCCCGACAGGTGCGTGAGCGTCCAGCCGGACCGGAGGATGTCGTGCCGCACGGGCGGGGTCCCTTCCCTCAGTGCCGGGCCACCGGGGGGCGGCCGCGGGCCACTTGGCGCTGTCGTCCCGGTACAGCATGCCGTCGCGCGGGCCGCCGCAGTAGGCCGCCGCGGCTCAGGGTTCGCGGGTGCGGGAGAACGCGGCGTCGAAGGCGGTGCCGGGGGCGTCGAAGGCGAGGGAGCGCACGAAGGTGAGCGCTTCGGCGGCGCCCCGCAGGCGGTCCATCCCGGCGTCCTCCCACTCGATGCTCAACGGCCCCTGGTAGCCGATGGAGTTGAGCGCCCGGAAGCAGTCCTCCCAGGGCACGTCGCCGTGACCGGTGGAGATGAAGTCCCAGCCGCGCCGCAGGTCGCCCCACGGCAGGTGCGAGGAGAGCCGGCCGCGGCGGCCGTCGCCGGTGCGGACCTTCACGTCCTTGCAGTCCACGTGGTAGACGCGGTCGGCGAACTCCAGGATGAAGTTCACCGGGTCCAGGTCCTGCCACACGAAGTGCGAGGGGTCCCAGTTGAGACCGAACGCCGGGCGGTTGCCGATGGCGTCCAGCGCGCGGCGCGTCGTCCAGTAGTCGTAGGCGATCTCGGTGGGATGCACCTCGTGCGCGAACCGCACGCCCTCCGCGTCGAACACGTCGAGGACCGGGTTCCAGCGGTCGGCGAAGTCCTGGTAGCCGGCCTCGATCATGTCGTCGGGGGTGGGCGGGAACATCGCCAGGGTGTACCAGACGGAGGAGCCGGTGAAGCCGACGACGGTGTCCACGCCGAACGCCCGGGCGGCCCGCGCGGTGTCCCCCATGCGGGTCGCGGCCCTGCGGCGCACGCCCTCGGGGTCGCCGTCGCCCCACACCTCGGGCGGCACGATGTCGCGGTGCCGGCGGTCGATGGGCACGTCGCAGACCGCTTGGCCGACCAGGTGGTTGGAGATCGCCCAGCAGCCCAGCCCGTACCGCTCCAGCACGGCCCGCCGGCCGGCGACGTAACCGTCCTCGGAGAGCGCGCGGTCGACCTCGAAGTGGTCGCCCCAGCAGGCGATCTCCAGGCCGTCGTACCCCCAGGACGCGGCCAGCCGGCAGACCTCCTCGAACGGCAGGTCGGCCCACTGGCCGGTGAACAGCGTGACGGGACGGGACATCATGCCTCCTCGCTTTCCCCGGCCGTGACCGGGACGTATCCGGCGCCGGCAGCGGCGGACCGCTCGACGGCCTCCAGCACCCGCTGGACGCCCAGGGCGTCGGCGAACGACGGTTCGGGGTCGCGGCCCAGCGCGATCGCCTCGATCAGGTCGCGGGCCTGGTGGGTGAACGCGTGCTCGTAGCCGATGAGATGGCCCGGCGGCCACCAGGCGGCGACGTAGGGGTGGTCGGGTTCGGTGACCAGGATCGTCGCGAAGCCCTGCTCGGCGGACGGCACCGTGGCGTCGAGGAACCGCAGTTCGTTGAGGCGTTCCAGGTCGAAGACGGCCGAGCCGCGGGTGCCGTTCAGCTCGATCCGCAGCCCGTTCTTGCGTCCGGTGGCGCAGCGGGTCGCCTCGAACGTGGCGAGGGCGCCGCCGGAGAGCCGGCCGCAGAAGACCGCGGCGTCGTCCACCGTGACCCGACCGGTGCGGCCGGGGTCGCCGGGCAGCGGGCGTTCCCGCACGAACGTCTCGGTCAGGGCGGTGACGCCGGTGACGCGTTCGCCGGTCAGGTACTGCGCCAGGTCCACGATGTGCGCGCCGATGTCGCCCAGCGCGCCGGAGCCGGCCCGGTCCTTCTCCAGCCGCCACACCCGCGGCGCCGCCGGATCGGTCAGCCAGTCCTGGAGGTAGACCGCTCGCACGTGCCGGACCGCGCCGAGCCGTCCGGCGGCGATCAGGCCGCGCAGGGCCGCGACCGCGGGCACCCGGCGGTAGGTGAAGCCGCACAAGGACCGCACCCCGCGCGCCCGGGCCGAGTCGGCGGCGGCCACCATGGCGCGGGCCTCGGCGACCGAGTTGGCCAGCGGCTTCTCGCACAGCACGTGCTTGCCGGCGGCCAGGGCCGCCACCGCGATGTCGTGGTGGCTGTCGCCGGGCGTGCAGATGTCGACCACGTCGATGTCGTCGCGCGCCACGACCTGCCGCCAGTCGGTGGCCGCCTCCCGCCAGCCCAGGCGTTCGGCGGCCGCGGCGGTGCGGTCGGCGTCCCGGCCGCAGACCACGGTCATCCCGGCGCGGGCCGGCAGGTCGAAGACCCGGCCCACGGTGCGCCACGCCTGCGAGTGCGCCGCCCCCATGAAGGCGTGGCCGATCATGGCGACGCCCAGCCGCCGGACCGCGTGCGGCATCAGCCGATGTCCCAGCGGGAGAAGCCGTTCTCCACGCACCAGCGCGCGCCGATGGCCGAGCCCTCGAAGACGTCGCCGGTCCAGCCGTCGAGCTCGATGATGTGCCACGCGGCGGCGCCGGCCGCGGTCAGCACCGCGGGCACGTCCAGGGTGCCCTCACCGACGGTGGTCTGCGGGCCGGTGGTGTCCGCCGGGCCGTCCTTGACGTGCAGCAGGGTGACGCGGTCGCCGAGCGAGCGGACCACCTCGGCGGCGTCGCCGTGGCCGGTCTGCGCCCAGTACATGTCGACCTCGGCGACGAGCGCCGGGTCGGCCTCGCGCCACAGCACCTCGAAGGGGGTCAGCCCGGAGCCGTCCGGGAAGGGGGTGAACTCCTGGTGGTGGTTGTGGTAGCCGACGGTCAGGCCGCGGGCGGCGGCGGCCCGGGCGCAGTCGTTGAGCCGTTCGGTGGCGGCCTTCATCGCGTCGGCGCCGCTCAGCGGGTCCGCGACGCCGTGGATCTGGCCGGGCCAGGGCATGATCAGCGTGTCGGTGCGGAGGGTCTCCAACTCGTCGAAGAGCAGCTCGAAGTCGTCAGCGGGCGTGACCGGACCGTGCACCGAGCAGACGGCCAGGCCGTGTTCGTCCAGCTCCTGCCGGAACTGCCGTGCGGCGGCCAGGCGTTCACCACCACCCTTGCTGGTGTCGCCCACCACCCCGAACGCCTCGACGGCACGGAACCCGAGGTCACGGGTGCGGGCGAGACAGCCGCCGCGGTCGGCCAGGAAGGCGTCCCGGACGGTGTAGAGCTGGAGGGCGAGGGGGCGGGCCTGGGTCATGGGTTCTCCTGGGCGGGTACACGGGTGGGTGCCCTCGGGGGCCGGGCCAAGGCCGGGGGCGGGGCCCTCGGGGGGCGGGGGCGGCCGGGGCGGCGGCCTTCTCGGGGCGGGAGCGGCCCGGGCGGGAGCGGAGGCGCGCCGGGGCGCCGGGGTCAGTCCGCCCACTCCATGACGGCCGGGGGCTCGAAGCGGGAGCCGATGTCGACCGCGCGGCCGGTGGTGTACGAGGTGCGGACGGCCTCCAGGATCTCGACGACGTGCGCGGCCTGTCCGCCGGTGGCGCGGTGCGGGCGGTCGTCCGCCAGGGCCCGCGCGAGGTCCTGGAGGGCGCGGCCGAACTCGATGCCCCGGTAGGGCTCGCGCACCGGCTCGATCCGTTCGCGGACGTCGGAGTTGAAGGCGGTGAAGGTGATCGGGGTGTCGAAGTCCTGCCAGCTGTCGATGACCAGGGAGCCGTCGTCGCCGTGGAACTCCATGCCGGACTGGCGGCTGGTGCCCGGCACGTAGAAGTTGGCGGTCAGCCGCATCACGGTGCCGTCGGCGAGTTCGATCGCGGCGGTGACGAAGTCCGGTGTGGAGACGGTGAATTGGGCGCCGTCCGGGGTGTGGCGGACCGGCTTGAGGACCGTGCCGAACGCGGTGACGCGGGTGGCCGGGCCGAACATGGCGGTGGCGATCGTCAGCGGGTAGACCCCGACGTCGAACAGCGCGCCGGCCTCGTAGAAGCCCTGCGGCGCGGGGTGCCAGACCTCCAGCCGGCCCCAGTTGCACTCGGCGTAGACCACGCGGACGGTGCCGAGCCGGCCGTCGCGGACCATCTTCATGACGGTCTGCTGGGCCTCGCCCATGAACGTGGCCGGCGAGCAGCCCAGCCGCAGCCCCTCGCGTTCGGCCAGCGCGACGAGTTCCAGGGCCTGCTCGGTGTGCATCGTCAGCGGCTTCTCGCTGTGCACGTGCTTGCCGGCCTCCAGAGCGGCCCGGGTCACCTCGTGGTGGACGTGGTGCGAGGTCAGGTTGACGACGACGTCGATGTCCGGGTCGGCCAGCAGGTCCGCGAGCGTGGCGTGCGCCCGCACCCCGTACCGCTCCCCGAACCGCTCGGCGCGCGCGGTGTCCACGTCGGTCACCGCGCGCAGGGCGATCTCGTCGTAGGTGGCGAGGTGATCGGCGTAGGCGCCGGCGATGTTGCCGCAGCCGACGATGCCGGCCCCGAGTGCGCTGCCCATGAACGGTCCTCTCCCTCGGCGCGCTCGTCCCGCGCCGTCCCTTCGCGGAGCCGTACGTCCCGGAGGGACCGCACGGCCATCCTGACCGGAAGACCATGGCATACCAGAAACCGGCGGACAACACCGTTATCGGCCGCCCGGAGCACCGCATCCGCCGCGCGCCCATGTTCCGCACCCGAGCTGGGGTGATGACCGGCTCATCCCTTCGGATCGGCGATGACCGGTCGTCCGGGCAGGGTGGTATGCCAGTGGACCACCATGGTGAAGGGTGATCCGCTCGCACGATTGTAAGCGCATTCATTCGAGGCTGTCACCCGTTCCGTGAATCCCGGCGGGACCCGCGGGTGCCCGCCTGCCGGACCCGGCGTTGACCGTCCGGGCGACGCGGGTGATGCTGAGCGGCATGTCTGGAAACGGCACGAACACCACCACCCGGCGCCCGGTCCGGCTCGGCGTCGCCGGCCTCGGCGTCATGGGCTCGCGCACCCTGGCCGACGCGGTCGACCACCCCGACTACGAGGTGGTGCTGGCCGCCGACACCGATCCGGCGGCGGCCGCCCGGCTGGCCGGCACCCACCCCGGCATCCGCTGCGCCGACCCCGCGGCGCTCGTCACCGACGACGCGGTGGACGCCGTCTACATCGCCACCCCGCCCGCCTCGCACGCCGGCCTCGCGGTGGCCGCGCTGCGCGCCGGCAAGGGCGTCTTCTGCGAGAAGCCGCTGGCGGTCACCGTCGAGGACGGCCGCCGGATGCTGGCCGCCGCCGAGGAGTCGGGCCTGGCCAACGCGGTCAACTTCCCGCTGGCCGACACCCCCGCCACCCTGCACATCGAACGCGCGCTGCGCTCCGGCGAGGCGGGCGAGGTGCGCGGCGTCGACGTGGCGCTGACCTTCCCCGAGTGGCCGCGCGCCTGGCAGGCGTCGGCCGCCTGGGTGGGCGAACGGGCCGAGGGCGGCTTCGTACGGGAGGTCTTCTCGCACTTCGCCTACCTCACCGACCGCCTCGCCGGCCCCCTGCGCACCGGCCATGCCGGACTCAGCCACGCCGCGGGACCCACCGCCAGCGAGACCGGCGCCCACGCGCGGCTGTCCGCCGGCGACGTCCCCGTCCACGTCACCGGACGCGCGGGGGTGGCCGCGCCGGAGACCTACAGCTGGACGCTGTGGGGCACGAAGCGCTCCTACCGGCTGCTGGCCTGGCGCGACCTGTACGTCTCCGACGGCGGCGACTGGACCCCCGTCCCCACGACGGACCCCGACGCCGCCCCCCGTGGCGGCACCCGCCTCACCTCCTTCGCCCGCGCCGTCCGCGGCGAACCCTTCGCGGACCTAGCCGACTTCGCGTCCGCGCTGCGCGTCCAGGAAGCGGTCGAAAGCTTCCACCCGCGCTGAGCCTCCGGCGGTCGGGGGGACGGGGGGGCGCCCTGTCCCCTGGCACGGGGGCTCCTGCGGGGCGGCTTCGGGGGCGGGGGCGCGGGCCCTGCGGGCCGGCTTCGGTGGGTGTGCCGCCTGGTTCCCCGAAGTCCGCTTCGGCCGGCCGCGCCGTTCCCCGCGCCCCGTTCAACACACCCTGCGCGGCACGGGGGGACTCGCTCAGCTTGTTCCTCATGGTCCGAGCCGCCCTGAGAGTGCGTGACGCGACCCGATCGGAGGCCGAACAGGGTTGTGGCCATGGCCAAGGGGATGGGGCCCCCGCGACTACGGGCGGCCCGTCCCCCGCCCGGACCCGGACATGTCCCGGCAGGGCCGCCCGGGCCGCCGTGCGGGTGCTCGTGGTCGCCGGGGGGCGTGGGGGTGACCGTGGGAGTGCTCGGGCGCGTCCATGGCGGGCGCCATGCCCTGTCCGGCCAGTTGCTGCCTTCACCGTCATGTGCGCTCCGACCAGGTGCGCCGGAGTCACGGCAGCGACTTGAACGCGCGTCGGCCGGCACGGCCGCGTCGCAACGGCGCGGGCCCGGTACCGGCCGGGCGGCGCTGAGCCGGCGACGGTCCGTTCCGGCTCGTCGCGCCGTCCCCCGCACCCCTGACGGGGCGCCCTCACGCGGGTCGGGGGGTGAGGTCGTGGACGGCCATGTCGGTGAGGTGGAGGTAGCCGAGGCGTTGGTAGAGGGCGTTGCTGGTGGGGTTGGAGGGGTCGGTGTGGAGGACGATGTCGGTGGCGCCGGCGGTGAGGGCGGTGCGGGTGACGTGGGTGGTCACGGCGGCGGCGTAGCCGTGACCGCGGAGGTGGGCGGGGGTGTAGACGGGGTCGACCCGGACCATGCCGGCGACCGGTGGGGTCGCGCCGGCCATGGAGACGGGTGTGCCGTCCGGGGTCTCCCAGAACGTGTAGCGCTTTTCGGCGAAGCGCGTGCCGGCCCAGGTGTCGGCGTTGACGGTGACGTCCTTGTTGACGGCCGCGGCGAAGTCGCGGCACCAGCGCATGACGTCCTCGTGGTCCCGCTCTCCCAGGGACCGGCCGCGGCCCGGCGGGGACGGGTCCGGCGGGGTGAGCGTGCCGAGCCGGTACAGGTGGAGCCGGACCGGGGGCGCCGGGCGCGAGCCGGTGCGGCGGTGCCACGCCTCGGCGAAGGCGGCGGCGGTGTCCCGCTCCGCGGTGACGCCGACCGGGGACTGCCCCAGGGCGATCAGGTGCCCGGCGAGTTCGTCGGCCTGCTCCGGGGTGAGCGAGCTGACGACGACACCGCGGGAACGGTAGAGGACCGCCCGGACCTCTCCCCCACGCTCCAGCCGACCGAGAACGGGGCTGCCGGGCGGGGGCGGGGTGGACGTCCGCATCTTCTCTGCCATCGTCAGCAACGTGTTGTGCAACGCCGGGCGCGAACGCAGGAACGCCCAGGCGGGGGCGGGGAATTCGTCACTGTCTTCGGTGAAGTGCCAGCCGTCGGATCGCATACCTGATGATCCCTCACGGGTCACAGGGCGCGTGGCGCCTCCCCGAACTCGGGGGGCGCCACGCCGGGTCTGTCCCAGGTGCGCGGCGGCGGGCTGCTCGCGGTGCGGGCGCCCGCCCCCGCGATCAGGAACAGGGGTATCCGGCGCCGTCTGCGGATGGCACGCTGCGCGGTCCCTTACGGTCCGCTTCGGCCGGTCGCGCCGTTCCCCGCACCCCTGACGGGGCACCCCCGGCGCAAGGTGAGTGAGCCGGAGGGGGCGCCGGTGACGAGAGCGACGAGGAGGAGCCCGTGAGGAACGAGCGGGCGTGCGACGAGGAGTGTCGTCACCGGATCCGAGCCCCCGGAGGCGAACGAACACAAAGAAGGGGTGAGTGAGCCGGAGGGGGCGCCGGTGACGAGAGCGACGACGACAGGGCCACGAGGACCGAGTGGCCGCCGGAGGAGGAGTGTCGTCACCGGCAGAAAGCTCCCGGAGGCGAAGGAATGCAAAAAAGGGGGACCCGTAACACGCCCACCCTCCCACCTGTCGGATAAGTACCTATTCACCCGTTATGGTCGTCGGGCCGGTCGTTGGGGCCGGTCGTCGGGGCGGGTGGGTGTGCCGTGTCGGGGGACCGTTGGACGGGTGGAAGAGGCCGTGGTGGGTGAGGAGCGGCGGGGCGGCGGGGACGGGCGGGGGCTGCGGCGGAACCTGGGGACGTGGGGGGCGGTGGGGCTGTCGGTGGCGTTGCTGGGGCCGAGCATGGCGGCCGACCTGAATCCGCGGGAGCCGGCGGAGCGGGTCGGGGCGGGGGTGCCGCTGGTGTTCCTGGTCTCGACGGTGGGGGTGCTGCTGGTCGCGCACGGGTTCGTGCGGATGTCGCGGCACATGGCGCACGCCGGGTCGCTGTACGGGTGGATCGGCGTGGTGTTCGGGCGGCGGGCCGGGTTCGTCGCGGGGTGGCTGCTGCTGGGGACGTACCTGGCGTTCGCGGTGACGACGGTGGCGGGCTCGGCGGTGTTCCTGTGCGACGTGCTGCGGACGACCGGGGTGTGGCCGGGCGTCAGCTGGCTGATCCCGGCGGCGGTGGCGTTCGCCGGGGTCAGCCGGCTGGCGTCCCGGCCGGCGCGGGCGGCGACCCGGGCGCTGCTGGTGGTGGAGTTCGCGACGATGACGCTGTTCACGGCGGTGTGCGCGGTGGTGCTGGTGCGGGTGGCCGGCGGCGGGGGGCCGGCGGCGGGCCACTGGCGGGCGGCGGACCTGCTGACGCCGCACGCGCCGGTCACCGCGGTGTTCTCGGCGGTGACCTTCGGATTCCTGTCGTTCGCCGGCTTCGAGGCGGCCTCGACGCTCGGCGAGGAGACCCGTGACCCGAAACGGGCGATCCCCCGCGCGCTGACCGGCACGGTGCTGCTGGCGGGGACGTTCTTCGTGTTCGTCACGACCGCCGAGACCCTGGGTTTCGGCACCGACGCGGCGGGGCTCGCGCGGTTCACCCGTTCGTCCTCGCTGGTGGGCGACCTGGCCGCCGGGTACCTGACGCCGGCGGTCGGTCACCTGGTGACGGCCGGCGCGGCGGTCGGGTCGTTCGGCTCGGCGCTGGCGTGTGCGGTGAGCGCCTCGCGACTGCTGTTCGCGATGGGACGGGACGGGTACCTCTCCCCCGCGCTGGGCACGGTGCGCGGTCCGGACGGGGTGCCGGCCCGGGCGCTGGGCGTGGTGCTGGTGGCGGTCGCGGCCGGGCTGCTGGGGTTCCGGCTGCTGGCCACCCGCAGCGCCACCGACATCTTCTTCTGGAGCGCGACGATCGGCTCCCTGGTGCTGCTGCTGGCGTACGCGTTCGCCCTGGCCGGCGCGGTGCGCTACCTCTATCTGTCCACCCCGCGCCGCGCCCCGCTGGCCGAGCTGCCGATCCCGGCGGCCGGGCTGGCGTTCATCGGCTACGTGCTGTACGCCAACGTGCACACCGCGCCCCGGCACCCGTACGAGCTGTTCCCCTACCTGGCCCTGCTGTGGCTGCTGGCCGGGGTGGCCGTCGCGTTCACCCGGCGGGCGGGCGAGCGGACCGGCGGGCCGGCCGCGACGGACGGGGGAGCGCCCGAGGCAGCGGTCGGGGAAGCGGCGCCGCCGGCGGGGTGAGCGCGCGGGCCGCGTGACCTGGCGGGACGCGGTGGGGTGGGAGCGGCCGGACGGGAGGGAGGGCGGGCCCCCCTCCCGGACCGGCGTGGTCAGGGGTGAAGATGTCCGGGACCGCGTTCGCGACAGCAGGGAGCCCGAGGCGATGACAGCGCAGACCACCGCGGAGCCGAGCACGCGGCTGATCGACCGGGTGGCGGCGGCGCACGACGCCTCGCACTACCTGCGGGTGCCGGAGGCGGTGGCCAGGCCCCGGGACGCGGCGCAGGTCGGGGCGCTGCTGCGGTACGGGCGCGAGCGCGGGCTGCCGGTGACGTTCCGCTCGGGCGGCACGAGCCTGAGCGGGCAGGGGGTGAGCGGCGGGCTGCTGGTGGACACCCGGCGGCACTTCCGCGGCGTGACGGTGCTGGACGAGGGCGCTCGGGTGCGGGCCCAGCCGGGGGTGACGGTGCGTCAGGTCAATGCCCGGCTGGCGCGGTTCGGGCGGAAGCTGGGACCGGACCCGGCCAGTGAGATCGCCTGCACGATCGGCGGGGTGGTGGCGAACAACTCCAGCGGCATGGCCTGCGGCACCGAGCGCAACACCTACCGCACGCTGGAGTCGGCGGTCTTCGTGCTGCCGTCGGGCACGGTGGTCGACACCGCGCCGGACGACGCGGACGAGCGGCTGCGGCGCGCGGAGCCGGCGCTGTGGGAGGGGCTGGCGGCACTGCGGGAGAGGGTGCGCGGCGACGCGGCGTCGGTGGCCACGGTGCGGCGGCTGTTCGCCATGAAGAACACGATGGGCTACGGGGTCAACGCGTTCCTGGACTTCGAGCGGCCGGCCGACGTGCTGGCCCGGCTGATGGTGGGCAGCGAGGGGACGCTGGGGTTCGTGGCGGAGGCGACGTTCCGCACGGTGGAGGTGCTGCCGCACGCGGCGACGGGCCTGGCGGTGCTGCCGGACCTGCGGTCGGCCACGGCGGTGCTGCCGGAGCTGGTGGCGCTGGGGCCGGCGACGGTGGAGCTGATGGACGCCACCTCGCTGCGGGTGGCGAAGGGGCTGCCGGGCACCCCGGCGTCGATCGGGGCGCTGGAGGTGGCGGGGCAGGCGGCGCTGCTGATCGAGTTCCAGGCGGCGGACCCCGAGGAGCTGGCCGGTCGTGTCGCCGCCTGCGAGCGGTTGTTCGCGCCGCTGGAGCCGGCCGTGCCGCTGGACCTGAGCGGTGACGCGCGGGTGCGGGCGGCGCTGTGGCACGTGCGCAAGGGGCTCTACACCTCGGTGGCCGGCGCCCGCCCGTCGGGGACGACCGCACTGCTGGAGGACGTCGCGGTTCCGGTGCCGGCGCTGCTGGACACCTGTGAGCGGCTGACGGGGCTGTTCGCCCGGCACGGCTACGAGAACAGCGTGATCTTCGGCCACGCCAAGGACGGCAACGTCCACTTCATGCTCAACGAGCGCTTCGACGACGCCCATTGCCTGACGCGGTACCGGGCGTTCACCGAGGACATGGTGGAGCTGGTGCTCGGCAACGGCGGGACGCTGAAGGCCGAGCACGGCACGGGCCGGATCATGGCGCCGTTCGTCGGCCACCAGTACGGGGACGAACTCCACGCGGTGATGCGGGAGATCAAGCGGCTGTGCGACCCGGAGGGGCTGCTCAACCCCGGGGTGGTGCTCACCGACGACCCGGAGGCGTACCTGGCGGACCTGAAGATCACCCCCGGCGTCGAGCAGGAGGTGGACCGCTGCGTGGAGTGCGGCTACTGCGAACCGGCCTGCCCGTCCCGGGACGTGACCCTGACACCCCGTCAACGCATCGTCGTGCGGCGGGAGATGGCCTGCGCACAGGCGGCCGGGGACACGGAGCGGGCGGCGGCGCTGGAGGCGGACTTCGGCTACGAGGGCGTGGACACCTGCGCGGTGGACGGCATGTGCGAACCGGCCTGCCCGGTCGGCATCAACACCGGCGACCTGGTGCGGCGGTTGCGGGCGGAGCGGGCGGGCGGCTCGGCGCAGCGGGCGGTGTGGACGTCGCTGTCCAAGCACTGGGCGGCGGTCTCCCGGGGGGCGGGCGCGGCGCTGACGGCGGCGCGGGCGGTGCCCGTTCCGCTGACCGCGGCGGTGACCCGGGCGGCCCGTGCGGTGGCGGGGGCGGACGCGGTGCCGCTGTACGCGGAGGGCATGCCGCGCGGCGGGGAGCGGCGGCGTCCGCGACCGGCGCCCGGGGCCGTGGCGGTGCACTTCCCTGCGTGCGTCGGCGCGATGTTCGGTCCGCAGGACGGTGGCCGGGGCGCCTCGGCGGCGCTGACCGCGCTGAGCGAACGGGCCGGGGTGGCGCTGGCGGTGCCCGACGGCATCGCGGGCCTGTGCTGCGGTACGCCGTGGAAGTCCAAGGGCCACACCGCGGGCCACGACCACATGGCGCGGCGGGTGCTGCCCGCGCTGTGGTCGGCGTCCGGCGGGGGCGCGCTGCCCGTGGTGTGCGACGCGGTCAGCTGCACCGAGGGCCTGGAGGCGCTGCGGGAGCACGCCGGGGACGACGCCCGGTACGCGGAGCTGACGTTCACCGACGCGGTGGAGTTCGCCGCGCTGGAGCTGCTGCCCCGCCTGACGGTGACCCGTCCGCTGCCGTCGCTGGCGCTGCACCCGACGTGCTCGTCCACCCGGCTGGGCGTCAACGGGCACCTGCGGGCGCTGGCCGGCGCGGTCTCGCCGCAGGTGTACGAGCCGGACGAGTGGGGATGCTGCGCGTTCGCCGGTGACCGGGGGCTGCTGCACCCGGAGCTGACCGAGGCGGCGACCCGGGCGGAGGCCGCGGAGGTCACCGCCCGGGAGTTCGCCGCGTACGCCTCGGCGAACCGCACGTGCGAGCTGGGCATGACCCGCGCCACCGGCCGGCCCTACCGGCACGTGCTGGAACTGCTGGAGGAGGCGACCCGGCCCTGACCGGGGGCCGGCGGCGGTCAGGTGCGGCCGTCGGTGTCCTGGGCGCGTTCCAGGGTCTCGGAGGCGGTCATCCATCCGGCGCGCACCACGGTGAAGCCCGCGGCCTCGTAGGCGTCGCAGACCTGCGCGTCGTCGTCGACCACCACGGAGACCTGGCCGGGGCCGCCGAGCCGGCGCAGGAGTTCGAGCTTGGTCCGGCGGGCGGGACGGCGGTCGGTGGCGCCGCGCATGTGCAGCGTGCCCTCCGGCAGTCCGTGCCGCCGCAGCCACGCCAGGGTGTCGGCCCGGCAGCGTTCGGGCCGGCCGGTCACGTAGGCGGTCCGCTCCCCCCGGGCGGCGTGCTCGCGCACCAGCGCCACGCCCCGCGCGAGCGGCTCGTCGTGCGCCGCGGCGGCGAAGAACGCGTCCCAGTCCCGCGCCGCGCCCTCCACGTGCCGCAGCCGGTGCCGGACGTCGGCCAGCGTGCCGTCCAGATCGAAGACCGCCCAGGGCGCCATGCGTTCGTCTCCCTCCGCGGTGTGCGTCACCGCCGGGGCAACGGTAGCCGGGCGCCGGCGGCGGGCCGTCAGCCGGACAGCCCCTGGCCGAGGGTCGTTGCGAGGTAGCAGGCGCCGAGGCCGGCGGTGAGGGAGGCGACGACGTTGGCGGCGGCGAGGAAGCGGGCACCGGTCTCGGCCAGCCGCAGGGTCTCGTAGGAGAAGGTGGAGTACGTGGTCAGCGCGCCGCACAGGCCGGTGCCGAGCAGGAGTTGGAGCCGGTGGCCGCCGGCGCCGGACAGGGCGGCGCCGGACAGCAGTCCGAGGACCAGGGAGCCGGCGACGTTCACCGCGAAGGTGCCCCAGGGGAAGACGGTGTCGTGGCGGGACTGGACGGCGCGGTCGGTCAGGTAGCGCAGCGGGGCGCCGACCGCGGCGCCGGCCATGACGAGGAGCAGACCGGTCACGGTGTCTCCCGCCCGGGTCCGAAGTGGACGGTCCGCACGGGTTCCAGCGTGATCAGGCCCTCGATGCCGAGTTCCGCGAGCCGGGGCAGGAAGGCGTGGACGCGGTCCTCCTCGTCGACCACGATCACGGACACCGGCAGGTCGCCGGTCATCGACAGCAGGCGGGTGGTGTGCACGACCTGCCCGGCGCCGAAGCCCTCGACACCGTGGAAGACCGACGCGCCGGCCAGCCCGGCGGCGTGCGCGCGGTGCACGATCTCGCTGCTGAGCGGACGGTGGTGCCAGGTGTCGCCGTCGTCCACGACGACCGTCAGCCGCAGTGCGGCCCGGGTGTTCCAGGTCATGACGTCCTCCGGTGGCGCAGTACGCGGCGGGTGCCCAGCGCGCCGCAGGTCACGGCGGCCAGCGCGCTCAGCAGGGTCGCCGCCAGGTAGGCGAGGGCGGTGAGCGCGTGGCCGTCGCCGGTCAGGCGTTCGGCGTCCACGCAGTAGGTGGAGAAGGTGGTGAAGCCGCCGAGCACCCCGGTGCCGAGGAACGGCCGCAGCAGGCGGTGGGCGGAGCGGATCTCGGTGACGGCGGCCAGCAGGCAGCCGATGACCAGGCAGCCGAGCACGTTGACGGTGAACGTGGTCCAGGGGAAGGCGGTGGCCGCCGTCGGCCACACCAGGCCGGCCCCGTAGCGGGCGGCGGCGCCCAGCGCGCCGCCGGCGGCGACGGCCGCGACGACGTCGGGTGAGCGGTGGGCGGCGGACGCGGCACCGGCCCGTGGGTCCGGCGGCGGGGCGCCGGGTCCGGCGTCGGGGTGCGGTGGCTCCTCGGCGGTGGCCGGGGCGGTGTCGTCCGGGGTCATCGTGCTCCCTACGCGTGGAGGCGTGCCGCCCTGGTGCGGGCACGGCTGGTCACGGGTAGGGACCGTTGGCGGCGCGGACACCGCGGTTCGGGTACGGCGGGCCCCACCGCCGCGCGGTCCGGAACGGGCCGCAGAGCCCCCAGGGTAGCAGCGTGGGAGCAGAGCGTCGGGCGGGAGCGGTGGGGTGGTGGGGGCGGGGGCCGGGCCGCCGCGGGGGCGGCCCGGCCGGGGGCCGGGCGGTGCGGGGGTCAGGCGCTGGGGAAGACCTCCAGGTCGGAGAGCTGCCCGGCGGGCCATCCGGTGTTGGCGGTGATGGCGATCCGCACGTACCGCTCGGTGGCCGCGGGGAAGGTGATGGTGACGGTGTTGTTGTTGGCGTTCGGGTCGAAGACGTAGCCGGTGGAGCCGGCGAGGGTGGAGAAGGAGGAGCCGTCGGTGGAGCCCTGGACCGACAGGGTCTGGGTGCGGGTGCCCCAGGCGGTGGACGGCGGGAGTCTCAGCGTCACCTTGCCCACGCTGTAGGTGCTGCCGAGGTCGACCTGCGCCCACTGCGGGAAGGAGCCGTTCTGGCTCTCCCAGTAGCTGGAGGTGTCGCTGTCGGTGATGTTGCCGGCGACGTAGGGGGCGTTGCTGGAGCTGGCGGTCGCGGGGCGGCCGGCGGCGAGGTTCGTGGTGGAACCGATGCCGGAGCCGGTCAGGGCGACGGTCGTCGGGCTGTTGTTGGCGTTGCTCTTGACGGTCAGGGTGCCGGTGCGCGTACCGGCGGCGGTCGGCCGGAACGTCACGCTGACGGTGCAGGAGGCGCCGGCCGCGACGGTGGAGCAGGTGTTGGTCTGGCCGTAGTCACCGGTGACCGTGACGCCGGAGACGGTCGCGGAGGAGGTGCCGGAGTTGGTGACGGTGACCTTCTGCGCGGTGGTGGACCGCCCCACCACGGTGCCGGCGAACGACAGGCCGCCGGGGTTGGCGGTGAGCACCGGGCCGGGGGCGGTGCCGGTGCCGGACAGCGCGGTGGTGTTGGTGACGCCGCCGGCGTTGACGGTCAGGCTGCCGGTGCGGGCGCCGGTCGCGGTCGGCCTGAAGGTGACCGAGACGGCGCAGGAGCCGCCGGCGGCGACGGACGAGCCGCAGGTGTTGGTCTGCGCGAAGTCACCGGTGGCGGCGATCGAGGAGACGGCGGCGGCGCTGCCGGTGGGGTTGGAGACGGTCACCGTCTGCGGGGCGGAGGCCGTACCGGTCACGGCCGGGCCGAAGTTGAGGGCGCTGGGGGTGGTGGTGACGGAGGTCGGCGGGTAGGGCGGGAAGACCGGGGCGGGCCAGGGTCCGCAGAACGGGGTGCCGGCGATCCCGCTGTTGCCGCCGCCGTCGGTGGCGGTGAAGTTGCCGCCCTCGCAGCTGTAGACCGGTGAGGAGGCGCCGACCCCGGTGGCGGTGACGTTCGTGAACTTCGCGGTGCCGCCGGTCTGTTCCTGGAGGGCGAACGTTCCGGTTCCGGCGATCGTGACGTTGCTGAGGCTGACGCCGCTGACGGTGCCCTCGACCCACTGGACGCCCTCGTAGGGGCTCTGCTCGATCAGTGCGTTGCTGACGTTGACGGGGCCGTTGATGGCGCCCTGGCTGCCGTCGAACCACAGGGCGCCGACGCCGAACTGCCAGTTCGGGTCGAGGTCGCCGTCGCGGATCATCGTGTTGCCGCTGATGGTGGTCGTGCCGACCGGGGTGGAGGTGAAGCGCTGGCCGACGTGGATGCCGCCGCCCTGGCTGATGCCGCTGTCCCGCACGAGGTTGCCGCTGACGGTGTTGTCGTGGCCGCCGTAGATCGCGATGCCGTTGGCGAGGATCTGCAACTGGACGGTGTTGCCGGAGATCGTGTCGTTGGCGTCGGCGCCGAGGGCGGAGTCGGCCCAGGTGGCGATGCCGTCGTCGCCGGTGTTGCGGATGTCGCTGCCGGTGACCTTCGAGTTGGTCACCCCGCCGTGGAAGTTGATGCCGTCGGCGGTGGTGTCGCGGATGCGCATGCCGCTGAACGTCAGACCGTCCATCGGCCCGTCCATCCAGGCGCCGACCTTCATGTGGTCGATCCACAGGTTGCTGACGGTGGAGTCGCTCATCGCGCCGCCGATGCCGTTGACCTGCGCGGAGTCGTCGCGTTCCTGGACGTTGCCGAAGATCGCGAAGTCCCGCAGGTGGACGCCGGTGCTGGGGTTGGGCGCGGAGTCGCCGTAGAAGCCGGGCGCGGTGCCGGTCACCGTCGAGTACCACATGCCGGCGCCGGCGATCGTGACGTTGTCGACGGCGATGTGCCCGGGAACGTCGTAGGTGCCCGGCGGGATCCACACCGTGCCGCCCGGACCGGCGGCGCTGATCGCGGCGTTGAACGCGCCGGTGGCGTCACCGGATCCGCCGGGGTCGGCGCCCTCGGCGGTGACGGAGACCGAGCCGGCGGGCTGCGCGGCGGCCGGGGCGACCTGCTCGAAGTCGGCGAGGTCGACGGTGTACGAGGAGGCGGTGTCGCCGGAGTCGACCTGGACCTTGAAGGTGGTGCCGGCCGGGTAGGTGGTGGTGAACAGCCGGTGGACCTCGTCGTAGAAGTGGTGCGGGTTGCTGCCGCTGGGGCTGTTGGTGAACGGGTAGCTGCCGTAGTACCAGCTGTAGGCGTTGGTGAGGCTGAGGTCGCTCTGCTTGGCGCCGTTCACGTACAGCGACAGCGGCGCGGTGTAGACCGAGCCGGACGCGGTGTCGGGGACGCTGTAGCGGATGTCGATGGAGTTCGTCGCCACGGGCGTGGTGAACGTGACGTACTTGCCGCTGCCCTGGAGGGTCACCGCCTTGCGGCCCGACGCCTCGTCGGCCAGCTGGCCCTGGGCGTAACTCGGGCCGATGACACTGCCGTTGGTGGCCGACGCCTCGGCCTGCACCTCGGCGTACGGCAGGGACGCGCCGCTGCCGCCGGTGGCCGCTGCGTATGCCTGCTGGCCGGGCAGTGCCAGCAGCCCGCCGGCGGCCAGAGCGGCGGCCCCGGCCACCGCTGCCAGCCTGCGCCGGAGATCTCTCGCGGACGTGAACACCTGTGCCTCCTCGTGGAACGTGGAGTGGGGTGGGAACGGGTGGGCAACACGTGGGGACGCAAGGGGACCGTAGCCTTGCCGACATTGACGCGCAATAAGTTGACAACGGATTGATGAAAACTCGCATCAACTGTGCAAGATCCATCTGGCGACCACGGGGCACCCCGGAAGCGGACCGGCGGACCGGGCCCCCGAACGGCGAACGGCACCCACCGGCGACCGTCAACCACCCCTGCGGGCAGGCGCGTCGGAGACCCGCGACGCGGGGGCACGGCGTGCGGGGGCGGGGTGGGGGCGCGGGAGGCGTGCGGGCACGGGAGGTGCGCCGGAGCGGGCGTGGCCGCGACGGCGGGGCGGCGTAACGCGGGGCCCCGGGGTGGCGGGCGGCGGGGAGCCGCGCGGCCGGCTTGCGCGGGTGGGCGGTCGCGCCGGGTGTGCGGGGTGCCGGTCAGCCGATGGACTGGCCGCCGTGGAGGTCGCGGGCCTGGATCACCGGTGCGTGGTAGGAACCGCCGGAGATCGAGTTGTACACGTTGCCGCAGGTGCCCGGCCGGGGCCCGCTCAACTCCTCCAGCGCGTCCAGCAGTTGACGGCCCGCGTCCGGGTCGGCGCGGAAGAGGCGGCGCAGCCGCGGGGTCCATTCGGCCACGTAGTCCGACGTGGCCTCCGCGTCGCCGTCCTCCTGGGCGGCGACCAGTCCGGCCCGCGCGCTGTCCAGTTCCCGTTCCGCGGTGGCGACGTCACCGCCGCGTGCCACCAGCCGGGCGATCCGCCCGCGCACCGCGGCCCAGCCGTCCGACACCATCAGCCCGACGAGGGTCGTCGCCCCCGAACCGGCCAGCGCCACCAACTCGGCCTCCACGCCGCCCCCTTGACGTCACCGGAACCCGGCGGCGCCGGCTCCCCTGCTCAACGTCCCACGGTAGAGCGGGATCCCGGCAGGGGAAAGCCCGCGCGCCGGGGGCGGCGACGCCGGTGACCGGCCGGGGCGGCGCTCTCCCCGGCGGTCACCCGCGGTGCGGGGCGCTGGGGTCACAGGCCGCCGGCGTTCAGTCGGGCGCGGTAGCCCTGGGCGCCGTCGCTGCCGACGTTCTCTCCGAAGTCGGTGCCGTTGGGGTCGGTCTGCACGTGGTAGTACGTGGCGCCCCACAGGTTGCCGGCCACGCTGTCGTCGAAGTTGACCAGGCTCGCGTAGTGGGAGCCCTTGTCGTACGCCGACAGGCTCGCGCCGCGGATCGAGTACTCGGTGCCGATGACGTTCTTGCCCGGCCAGAACTGCCCGGCACGCTGGAGGGTCTCGGCGTAGGTGAGTTCGTTGTAGCCGCCCTGGGCGGCGAAGTTGCCGTCGGGCGAGTTGCAGTAGAAGTGCACGCCGACGAAGTCGCACTTCGCCACGGCCGCCTGGTAGTTGGGGTTGTCGTACCAGGTGTCGGGGTTGCAGCCCTTGTTGGGCGACAGCGCGGTGCCGCACACCAGGGCGCCGGGGAACGCCGAGCGGACGGCGTCGACGGCGGCGCTCAGGTTGTAGCCGTAGGTCCACGGGTCGAGGCCGCCGGCGTTCGGCTCGTTGCCCAGCTCGATGATGCAGGCGCCGGCGCCGGAGCGGTCGGACTTGTACTCGAAGAACCGCGAGGACTGGATCTCCTGCACGGCCGTGCTGGGGTCGATGTAGGAGGAGGTGTCGCCCGTGACGGTCCGCACGATGAGGTACTGGGAGGCGCCGGCCGCGGTCCACACGAAGTCGGGGTTCGCGTTCCAGCCACCGGGGAGCCCCCAGCCGGTGACGACCTTGGCGAGGTTGGCGCCCTCGTAGGAGATGGCGTCGAGCCAGGTCTGGTACCCACCGGTCAGCAACGGCCCGTGCGCGCGGTAGTACGGCGACGCCGCCGCGGGCGTCGCCGGCAGGAAGGCCGCGACCCCGGCGGCCGCCGCTCCCCCGACCGCCAGCCGTCCGAAGTCCCGCCTGCTCAGGCCGCGTCGTGCGCCCGGTACCTCGTTGCCCGCGGTCATGTGCGTTCTCCTTGTCGCGATCGGGTGGTGGTGCACACGTCGACCGGATGATATGCCCATGCCAACCCCGTTCCGCCGGGCCCGCACGGGGAATTCTCTGGCGGCCTCGCCAACTGCCTCTTCACGCAAGGCCGTTGGAGAAAACGGCTCGTTCTGCGGGCAGGCCGGCGATGACGTCGCGGGGGACGGTGGAAAGCGGTGAGGCGAATTCCGCGTACCGGATACCCAGGGGGTGCCGACTGCTGCATACTCCACCTGCGAAGCCGATCCGCCCGCACCGTCGTTGCCCCTGAAGGAGCACTGGAATGCGTAAGAAGAGCCTGGCCCGCACGGTCCGCCGTGCCGCCGCCACGGCCGCCCTGACCCTGACCGCCGTCGTCGCGGGCCTCGCCCTGCTGGCCGGCCCCGCGGCCACCGGCACCGGCGGCTTCGGGGGCTTCGGCGGCGGCGACTTCGGCGGGGGCGGCTCCAGCGGCAGCTGGTGACCGCTCCACCGGCCCGCACCCACCACCGCCACTTCCGAAGGAGCTCCGCGATGCGTAAGAAGAGCCTGGCCCGCACGGTCCGCCGTGCCGCCGCCACGACCGCCCTGACCCTGACCGCCGTGGTCGCCGGCCTCGCGCTGCTGGCCGGCCCCGCGACCGCCGACGACGGCGGCTTCGGCGGCTTCGGCGGCGGCAGCAGCGGTGGCGGCGGCGCCAGCGGCAGCTGGTAGTCCGCCCGACGACCGCGGGGCGCGCTCCCCCGGGAGCCGCCCCGCGGCACAGCCACGCCCCGCACCGCCCCGACGCGAACCCCCCGGCCCCCTCCCCGCGCCGCGAACGCCCCCGCCCCAGCGCCCCCGCGCCGCGAACGCCCGTGCCGCGAACGCCCGCCGCCGTGACCCCGCCGGCCGCCCCCGGACCGCCCCGCCGCGCCCGGCACCCCGCACAGCCCGCCCGCCCTGAGCCCGGTACCCCGTCCGGCGCCCCCGCGCCCCGCACCGCCTGGGCCCCGCACCGCTGGGCCCGCAGCGCGCCCGGCAGCCCCGTCGCCCCAACCGCGCGTCCCCCAGGGTCCGTTGACGCCCGTACCACTGCCGGGACGGGCCGCCGCAACACCGTTCCCACGCGTCACGCACAGCCGGCCGCGCACCGCCGTCGCACGCCTCGCGCGCCCCTCGGCACGCCCTGCCTGGCGGGGTGGCGGCTCGGGCACCGTGGAGGGCGGGCAGGGACCGTGATCACGTCCCGTCATCCGGCCCACCGACGGAAGGCCACGTACCGTGATCGACGAGCGATCACCCGGTCAGGATCAGCGCACCAGCCTGTCGACCCAGGCGGCGCGGTTGCTGGCGACCACGTCCAAGACACCCCCTCAGAACCGTTCCGTCACCTCCCGCTGGCTGCTGCGGCGGCTGCCGTGGGTGGACGTGAAGGGCGGCACGTACCGCGTCAACCGCCGTCTGACCCTGGTGCCCGGCAGGGGCCGGGTGGAGTTCGTGCGGGAGGGGCGGCACGTGCGGGTCGTGCCCCCGACGCTCGCGGAACTCCCGGGCCTGCGCGGGTACGGCGACCTGCCGGTGCTGGAGCGGCTGGCCGGGCTGTTCACCCCGGTCGAGGTGCGGCCCGGGCAGGTGCTGGCCGGCCAGGGGGACCCGGTCGCCAGCGTCTACCTGGTGGCGCACGGCCGGCTGGAGCGGGTGGCCGCGGGCAAGTACGGCACCGAGGAGCACCTCGGCGTCGCCACCGACGGCGATCCACTCGGGGACGACGCGATCGGCGGGGAGGACCCGCGCTGGCCGGAGACCGTGCGGGCGGCCACCGCCGGCACCGTACTGGCCGTGCCGTGGCCGGCGTTGCGCGACCTGATCGGCCACACCCCCTCGCTGCGCGAGCAGTTGGAGCGCTACGCGGGCCAACGTGCCGCCCCGGCCAACCGCAAGGGCGAGGCCGACGTCGCCGTCCGCGCCGGCCACCACGGCGAGGCGGAGCTGCCCGGCACCTTCGTGGACTACGAACTCGCCCCGCGCGAGTACGAGTTGTCGCTGACGCAGAGCATCCTGCGGGTGCACACCCGGGTCGCCGACCTCTACAACGACCCGATGGACCAGCTGGAGCAGCAACTGCGGCTGACGCTGGAGGAGATCCGGGAGAACCAGGAGTGGGAGCTGGTCAACAACCCGGAGTTCGGGCTGCTGAGCCAGACCGCCTACGACAAACGGATCTCCACCCGGTCGGGGCCGCCCACCCCCGACGACATGGACGACCTGCTGACGATGCGGCGCGGCACCCGGGCGTTCTTCGCGCACCCCAGGGCCCTCGCCGCGTTCCTGCGCCAGTGCAACAAGCGCGGCGTGTACCCGGGGACCGCCGAGATCGACGGGCACCGGCTGCCCGCGTGGCGCGGGGTGCCGGTCTTCCCGCTGCCCAAGATCCCCGTCGCGCGGGACACCACCACCACGATCATGGCGCTGCGCACCGGCGAGGAGGCGCACGGCGTGGTCGGGCTCTACCAGACCGGGCTGCCGGAGGAGCGCGAGCCGGGGGTCAGCGTCCGGTTCACGGGCATCGACGAACGGGCGGTCATGCGCTACCTGATCACGTCGTACTACTCGGCGGCGGTGCTGGTGCCCGACGCGGTGGGGCTGCTGGAGAACGTGCACACCGGCTTCGAGGGGAGCTGACACCCGTGGCCCCCGCCTTCCCGCACGGGCCGACCGGCCTGGGGACCTCCGGCCTGCGCATCGGCGTCCCGCAGGCCCGCGACGCCGGTGACGAGCCGCCATCGCGCCCGCCGGCCGGTGACGAGAGGCCGCCCGCCCACGCCGGGGAGCGTCCGGTCCGTCCGGTGCCCGGCCTGCGCCACCGTCCCGTTCCGCCGCCGGACCCGGCGCTCGTGGCGGAGGTGGACCGGCGCACCAAGGAGTGGGCGCTGGAGATCGAGCTGTTCCCCGCCGAGTGGGAGAAGGACTTCGACGGGTTCGGCACCGGACGGGCGATCTGCCTGTGCCATCCCGACCACGCGGACGTCGAACGTCTGGTGGTCGCCGCCCGGTTGCTGGCGGCGGAGAACGCGGTGGACGACTGCTACTGCGAGGACCACGGGGGCTCCCCCGAAGGGCTGGGCTCGCGGCTGCTGATCGCGCACTCCGCGCTCGACCCGTTCCACTTCACGCCCGCCTACGAGGCCGAGTGGGCGCGCGGGATGTCGGCGGACGCGCCGCTGCGCGGCTACCACTCCGCCATGCGGCACGCGGAGCGCTGGGGGACGCCCGCGCAGGCCGACCGGCTGCGGCACGACCTGGGGCGGCTGCACCAGGGCTACCTGTGCGAGGCGGCGTGGAGCCTGGACGGGGTGACGCCGCCGGTGTGGGAGTACCTGGTGATGCGGCAGTTCAACAACTTCCGCCCCTGCCTGACCCTCACCGACCTGGTGGCCGGCTACGAACTGCCCGCGCACCTCCAGGCGCTGGCGGCCGTCCAGCGGCTGACCGCGCTGGCCGGGAACGCCACCACGGTCGTCAACGACCTGTACTCGTACACGAAGGAGAAACGCTCCGGCCGCCCGCACCTCAACCTGCCGACCGTCCTGGCCCGCCGCGAGGACCTGACGGAACGCGACGCCTACCTGCGGGCGGTCGAACTGCACAACGAGCTCATGCACGCGTTCGAGTCGGAGAGCGCCCAGCTGGGCGCCCGGCTGCCGGACCCCGCGCTCACCCGCTACCGCGCAGGGCTGGCCGCCTGGGTCGACGGTAACCACGCATGGCACGCCACGAACCACCACCGCTACACCCTGCCGGACTTCTGGCCCGACGAGGAGAGTTCATGAGCACCGCCACCACGCGCTACCAGCAGGACATCGCCCGCTACTGGAACGCCGAGGCCCGCCCGGTCAACCTGCGGCTGGGGGACGTCGACGGTCTCTACCACCACCACTACGGCGTCGGACCGGTCGACCACGAGGCCCTGGAGGTCCCGCCGGCCCGGCGCGAGCAGGCCGTCGTCCACGAGATGCACCGGCTGGAGAGCGCGCAGTCGCAGCTGCTGCTCGACGCGCTCGGCGACGTCGGTCCCGACGACCGCGTGCTGGACGCCGGCTGCGGGCGGGGCGGCACCTCGATCCTGGCCAACGCCCGGTTCGGCTGCCGCGTCGACGGCATCACGCTGTCGTCCAAACAGGCCGACTTCGCCAACGAGCAGGCCAGGCGGCGCTCGGTGGACGACCGGGTGGCCTTCCACACCGGCAACATGCTGCGGACCGGCTTCACGCCGGGGGCGTACCAGGGGATCTGGAACAACGAGTCGACGATGTACGTCGACCTGACGGACCTGTTCGCCGCGCACTCCCGGCTGCTGCGGCCCGGCGGGCGGTACGTGACGATCACCGGCTGCTACAACGAGGTGTACGGGCAGCCCAGCAAGGCCGTCTCCACCATCAACGCGCACTACGAGTGCAACATCCACGGCCGCGGCGAGTACTTCCGGGCGCTGGCCGCCAACCGCCTGGTGCCGGTGGAGGTCCGTGACCTCACCCCCGACACGATCCCCTACTGGGAGCTGCGGGCCACCTCATCGGTGGCCACCGGCATCGAGGAGGCGTTCCTGTCCTCCTACCGGGACGGTTCCTTCCAGTACCTGCTGATCGCGGCCGACCGGGTGTAGGCCCCGGGGGACGCGGCGGGGCCCGGACCGCCGGTGCGGTCCGGGCCCCCGATCCGTCGGGTCGTTCACCCGGTCACGGGGTGAACTGGACCTCCTGCGGGTCGTGGTCGCTGGCCTGGTCGCTGTACTCGGAGTTGACGTGCACGACCTGGTAGTCGAACTTCTTGACGCCCGGGGTCAGCAGGATGTGGTCGAGGGCCTCGGAGACGCCCTGGTAGTCGTAGGTGTACTGCTGGTCGAGCGGCAGGGTGGTGATGAGGTCGGTCAGCAGCGGCTTGCCGGTGCGGTCGGCGGTGCCGGTGGTGAGGGTGGCCAGCGCGGAGCTGTACTGGTAGTCGTTGAGGTCGCCCACCACGACGACGTCGGCCTTCTTGTCGACGTCCAGCAGCTTCTGCACGAAGGCGTGCACGACCTGGGCCTGACCGGCGCGCTGCACCGTGGAGGACTGGGCCGGGTACTGGAAGCGGCCGTCCTGGCTCTGGTCGCCGAGCTTCGCGTCGAAGTGGTTGGCGATGACGAAGACGTTCTTGCCGCGGAAGCTGAACTCGCCCACCAGCGGCTTGCGGCTGGAGGTCCACACCGGGCTCGTCGGGTCGATGCGCCCGGGCGAGAGGGTGAGGTCCGGCCCGCCGTGCCGGCGCACGACCTGGGTCGCGGTGTTCGTGCGGTCCGCGTCACTGGCGCCGCGGTCGACGAAGGTGACGCGCTCGGGGTTGTAGAGGAAGACCGTGCGGATGTTGCCGCCGGGCTGGCCGCCGTCCTGGTCGTTGGCCGGGTCGACCTCGCGGGAGCTGTAGCTGGGACCGCCGGCGGCCTTGATGGCGGCGACGAGCTTGGCGACCGTCTGGTCGGAGGCGACGGTGCCGTTGTCGGTGGCGCCGCTGTTGTCCTGGATCTCCTCCAGCGCGACGACGTCCGGCGAGGCCAGGTTGGTCACCACGCCGGCGCCCAGGCGCTGGTACTTGCTGTCGGGGTCCGACGGCGCCAGGTTCTCCACGTTGTACGTGGCGACCGAGAGCTGCCTGGTGCTGCCCTTCTTGGCGGTGACCGGGGCGAGGCCGCCGGAGGTGACGGTGCCCAGCGACGAGGCGTCGAGGACGTAGCCGCCGTACTGCGAGTAGTCGATGGTGCCGACGGTGGCGCCGGAGAAGGTGTCGCCCACGTTGACGCCGGGGTTGGCGCCGTTGTCGGCCACGACCTCCAGGCGGCCGGAGGGCGCCTTGTTCTCGCCGAGCAGTTCGGTGCCGCCGCGGTAGGTGAGCGCCTGGTCGGGGCGGACCGTCACGTACTGCTCGCCGTACTTGTCGGAGGGGCCGACGACGCGGGCGTTGTCGGCCTCGACGCGCATGCCCTCGATGGACTCGTAGAAGTCCAGGGCGGAGCGGGCGGGGGTGATCGGGGTGGACTCGATGTTGCCGCCGCCGAGGTCGGGCGCGTAGGTGGCGGGCACGTTGGCGTCGCTCAGCACGATCGGCGCGGGCAGTTGGTTGCCGCTGCTGACGGTGGTGACGGTGGGCGAGGACAGTTCGGTGACCGACAGGTTGGAGGTGGTGCTCAGCGTGTCGCCGGAGGCCACCTCGTAGTAGTCCTGCACCTTGCCGGAGACCAGCACCGAGTCGCCCACGGAGACCTTCGGGTTGGAGCCGGTGTAGACGAACAGGGCCTCACTGGTGGCCGGGTTGTCGTCGGGCTTGGTGTCCTGGATCCAGAAACCCTTGGTGCCGGAGGTGCGCAGCGCGGTGACCACGCCGGGGACGTTGGTGACCGCGTCGCCGTTGTGCGGGGAGACCCAGGAGGAGCCCTGGATGTCGTGGATGCGCAGCGGGCCGGGGGTGCCGCCGCCGGGGGGCTGGGTCGGGTCGCCGCCACCGCTGCCGGACTGGGCGGCCGGGGTGGGGGTGCCGGCGGTGAAGTCGGCGCCGTTCTGGCCGGTGTCGGTACCGGAGGCGTCGCGGGCGACCGAGGTGGTGTTGCTGGCGGCGGGGGCGTCCGCATCACCCTTGTGGATGAGGGCGGAGCCGAAGCCGACCAGGTCGCGCACGGTCTCGCCGGTGCCGCAGTCGGCGGAGGTCTTGCAGGTCAGCGCGGTCTGCGAGGCGACGAGCGCGACGGTGCCGGCGGTGGCGCTCATGTTGGTCGCGCCGGTGGCGTCGGGCGCCGGCAGGCTGTCGGAGCCGCCGGTGCCGGCCGCCTCGGCGACCAGGTAGGTCTGCCCGGGGGCGATGGTGCCGGTGAGCGGGGTGACCTGCCAGGTGGTGGTGGCGCCGGGGGCGGCCGAGATGTACTGGACGGACCAGGAGCTGAGGTCCACGCTGGTGGTGCCGTCGTTGCGCAGTTCGACGAAGTCGTTCTTCAGGGACGCGCCGGAGTTTCCGCCCCCTCCGTACACCTCGTTGACGACGACGCCGGACGTGCCGGCGGCGCTGGCGACCGGGGCGATGGACACCGCCGCCGCGACGGCGCCGGAGGCCGCGGCGATGGCAATTGACGCGCGTAGCTTCTTGGACACGGTTCCCACTTGGGTGAGTTGAGGACGGGTCAGGGCACATCATTCGGAACCCGGGATGCGACATCCACCGTTGGTCCACACACGTGATGATTCCGAGACCAAACCGGTCGGTGCCCCGCCGGCGGGTGGCTGTCGGCAGCCGGTGCCGCGGCCATGTCTAGCACCGGTCGTCCGGCAACGCACCGGCGGGTGTCCCTTCGGCGCGGAATTCGCGGGCGTTTCCGCTGCCGGCCACCGGGGGTTCGTGTGCCGCGCGGGCCGGCGGCCCGGCGCGGCGGGCCCGGTGAGGGGGTGCCGGGGCCCGCCGCGCCGGGCGGTCAGAGGCGGGGGCGGAAGCGGCGCATGCTCAGCGTCGCGGTGGCCGCCAGCAGGGCGACCAGCCAGAAGCCCGCGACCAGGTAGGGGTGTTGGCCGGGGACACCGGAGGACGCCTGCACCGGGCCGCCCCACAGGTGGCGGCAGGAGTCGGCGACCGCGCTGACCGGGTTCCACTGCACGACCGGGCGCAGCCAGTTCGGCAGGGAGGTGGGCGAGAAGACGGCGTTGGACAGGAAGGTGCAGATCACCAGGACGAGCGCGCCGATGGAGTCGATCGACTCGACGTTGCCCACCAGCATGCCGAGCAGGATGCCGACCCACACCATGACGAAGATGAACGCGGCGGCCATGCCGAAGCCGGCCAGGATCGACAGCGGGTCGCCGTGGGTGCGCCAGCCGATGGCCAGGCCCACCAGGGAGATGACGGCCAGCACCCCGAGGCCGACGAGGGCGTCGCCCAGGGCGTGCGCGACCAGGACGGCGGCGCGGGAGATCGGCAGTGAGCGGAAGCGGTCCATCAGGCCGGCCCGCAGGTCGAGGGCGACGCTGATGGCGGTCGGGCCGATGCCGGCCAGGCCCACCTGCATGGCGATGCCGGGCATCAGGTAGTCCTGGAGCCGGCCGCCGTGCGGGGGCACGATGGCGCCCTTGAGCAGGTAGCCGACGGCCAGCAGCATGACGAGCGGGTTGAGGACCACGCCGACCAGGCGGCCCGGGGCACGGCGCAGGTGCCGCAGCCGGCGGCCGGCCAGGGCGAGTGTCTCCACGACGGGGCTGCCGGTGTGCGGCGGCACCACGACGGGATCTGCGGTGAGTGTGCTCATGCCTGCCTCTCCTGGCGGACGCGCTCTGCCACGCGGCCCAGTTCACTGTCGATGATCCGCCCGATACTGGCCTGCGGTTCGGGATGCATCAAGTACTCGTGGGCGTGCGGGATCTCGTGCACGTCCACCGGTCCGGCCACGTGCGGCGCCCAGCGTCCGCCGGCCGCCGCGGTCTCCTCGGCGCCGCGTTCCGCGGTGGCGACGAACAGCGTCATCGGGCCGTCGAAGCGGCCGGGGACGAACTCCTCCGCGAGGGCCACGTGGTGGCGCATGACGGCGACGAGGCGTTCCACGTCGGCCACGGCGAGCCGGGCGAACGGGCCGCCCTGCTGCCGCAGGGTCTCGGCGACGGCGGCGCTGTCGATGCCGGTGGCGGTCGCCGCCTGTTCCTGGCCGAGGTACTCCAGGAAGCTGATGAGCAGTTCGTGCTCGCCGGGCATCGCGCCGTCCACGGCCGGGTCGTGCGGGAAGGCGTCGAGGTTGGCGAGGTAGGCGACCTCCTGGCCCTGTTCCCGCAGCCGGACGGCCAGCTGGTGGACCATCAGGCCGCCGAAGGACCAGCCCATCAGGTGGTAGGGGCCCTCCGGCTGCACCTCGCGGATGGTCCGCAGGTAGGACTCGGCCTGCGTCTCGATGTCGGGGCTGGGCTCCCCCGCGCCGCTGACCTGCGGGGCCTGGAGGCCGTACAGCGGGCGTTCCTCGTCGATGTGGGCCGCGAGCCCCAGGTAGGGCAGGCTCATGCCGAGGCCGCCGTGCACGCAGAACAGCGGGGGCAGCGATCCGGTCGGCCTGATGGGCAGCAGGGGGGCGAACGCGTCGAGGGGGGCTCCGGCGTCCAGCTGGTCGCTCAGGTGCTGGACGGTGCCGCTGCCGGGGGCCTGGGCGCGCTTGCCGGTGAGGGCGGCCAGCGCGGCGACGGTGCGCTGGGTGAAGACCTCCGCCACCGACAGCCGCAGCCCGGCCTTGGCGAGGTGGGAGACGAGCTGGACGGTGCCGATGCTGTTGCCGCCGAGGTCGAAGAAGTCGTCGTCGGCGCCGACCTCCTCCAGCGCCAGCACCTCGGTGAACGCGGCGGCCACCGCGGTCTCGGTGCCGGGCTGCGGGGCCCGGCCGCGGGCGGCGCCGCGTTCGGGGGCGGGCAGCGCCGCCCGGTCGAGCTTGTGGTTGACGGTCAGCGGCATCTCGGGCAGCACGACGAGCGCGGACGGCACCATGTAGTGCGGCATCCGGCGCACCAGCGCCTCGCGGGCGGCGTCCAGGTCGATCGCCCGCTCGCCGGCCGCCACCAGGTAGCCGACGAGGGTGTCGGAGCCGGGGCGGTCGCGGCGGGCGACGACGGCGGCCTGCGCGATGTCGTCGCGCTCCATCAGGGCGCTCTCGATCTCGCCGGGTTCGATGCGGAAGCCGCGGATCTTGACCTGCTGGTCGACCCGGCCGACGCAGTCCAGGGTGCCGTCCGGCATCCAGCGGGCCAGGTCGCCGGAGCGGTACATGCGCGATCCGGGGGCGCCGAAGGGGTCGGCGACGAAGCGGGAGGCGGACAGGGCGGGCTGGTTGAGGTAGCCGGCGGCCGGTCCGGTGCCGCCGATGTACAGCTCGCCGGGGACGCCGGCGGGCACCGGGTTGAGCGCGGCGTCCAGCACGTACAGCCGGCGGCCGGCGATCGGGCGGCCGATCGTGGGACGGCCCCCGGCGGCGCCGGGCCGCAGGCGTTCGCTGGAGGTGCACAGGACGGTGGTCTCGGTCGGTCCGTAGACGTTGCGCAGGTCGATGGCGGACGACCAGCGTTCGGCGACCTCCCCGGGCAGGGCCGAGCCGCCCGCGGCCACCAGCAGGTCGGCGGGGAGTCCGAAGCCGGTGGGGAAGGCGGCGACGACGTCCGGCGGCAGCAGGGTGGCGTTCACCCGGTGCCGGTGCATGAACTCGGCGAGGGGTTCGCCGGCCCGCTGGTGGTCGGCGGCCAGGAACAGGCTGCATCCGGACAGCAGCGAGGCGCACAGCTCCCAGACGAACGCGTCGAAGCTGAAGGAGGCGAACTGCAGGGTGCGGGTGTGGGTGCCGAGGCCGTAGCGGGTGAGCTGGTCGTGGGCGAGGGGCACCACGGTCTCGTGGGTGACGGCCACGCCCTTGGGCAGCCCGGTGGAGCCGGAGGTGTAGATGACGTACGCCATGTCGCCGGGGGCGACGGGGCGTTCGCGGTCGGCGTCGGGCACGGGGGTGCCGGGCAGGGCGGCGACGGCGGCCGCGGTGGCGGGGTCGTCGAGCAGCACGAGGTGTCCGCGGCCGGCCGCCTGATCGGGCAGCACGCCGGCGGCCAGCACGGAGGTGCGGGAGAGCAGGACGGCGGGCCTGGCGTCGCCCACCATGTGGGCGACGCGGTCGGCGGGGTAGGCCGGGTCCACCGGCAGGTAGGCGGAGCCGGACTTGAGGACGGCGAGCAGGGCGACGATCAGTTCGGCGGAGCGCGGCAGGCAGACCGCGACGATGCCGCCGGGGCGGGCGCCGTGGGCGACGAGGTGCCGGGCCAGCCGGTTGGCCGCCTCGTCCATCTCGCCGTAGGTCATGCTGCCGCCGTCCCAGACCAGCGCGGGGTGTCCGGGGCGGCGGGCGGCCCACTCCTCGAACAGGCCGGGCATGGTGCCGGGGGCGGGCGCGGTCCAGGCGGGGTCGGTGCCCCACCGTTCCAGGAGCAGGGCGCGCTCGTCGGGCGCCAGGATCTCCAGGGTGCTCAGCGGCGCGGCCGGGGTGGCGACGGCGGCGGTCAGCAGCCGCACGAAGCGGGCCACGAGTGCCTCGGCGGTGCCGCGCGAGTACAGGTCGGTGGCGAACTCCAGGCGGCCGGCCAGTCCTTCGCCGGCGTCCTCCTCGCTGATCTCGAAGGCCAGGTCGAACTTGACCGCGCTGTCCCCGGCCTCCTGGGTGACGCACCGGGTGCCGGGCAGTTCGAAGCGGGGGCGGGCGGTGTTCTGGAAGGCCAGCACGACCTGGAAGAGGGACTGCCGGGCCAGCGAGCGCACCGGGTTGAGCGCCTCCACCAGCCGTTCGAAGGGCAGTTCCTGGTGCTGGTAGGCGCTCAGGTCGCTCTCGCGCACCCGGCGCAGCAGGTCCTGGAACGTCGGGTTGCCGCTGGTGTCGGTGCGCAGCACCAGGGTGTTGACGAAGAAGCCGGCCAGTCCGTGCAGGGCCTCGTCGGTACGGCCGGCGACGGGCGTGCCGATGGGGATGTCGGTGCCGGCGCCCAGCTTGGTCAGGGTGACGGCGAGCGCGGCCTGCACGACCATGAAGGGGCTGACGCCCGCGCTGTGGGCGAGGGCGACCAGGGCGTCGTGGACGGCGGCGGGCACGGTGAAGGCGACGGCGTCGCCGGCGCCGGTGGCGACCGGCGGGCGGGGACGGTCGGTGGGCAGCGGGAGTTCCTCGGGGATGCCGCGCAGCGCCTCGGTCCAGTGGGCGAGCTGGCGGTTCTGGAGGCTGTCGGGGTCGTCCTGGGAGCCCAGGACGCGTTCCTGCCAGAGGGTGAAGTCGGCGTACTGCAGGGGCAGCGGCTGCCATCCGGGGGCGTCGCCGGCGCGGCGGGCGGTGTACGCCTCGGCGAGGTCGTCGGCCAGGACGCGCACCGACCAGCCGTCGAAGACGATGTGGTGCACGACGACGAGCAGCACGTGCTCGTCCGGCGCGAGGCTGAACAGCCTTACGCGGAAGGGGAGTTCGGCGGTGAGGTCGAAGGGCCGGCCGGCTTCGGCGTCCAGCAGGGCGGTGAGTTCCCGCTCGCCGCCGGTGACGGTGACGCGTTCCGGGACGGTGCGGGCCTCGGCGGGGTCGAGGACGACCTGCCGGGGAACGCTGTCGAACTCGGGGAAGACGGTGCGCAGTGCTTCCTGGCGTGCGACGACGTCGTCGACGGCGGCGGTGAGCGCGTCGGGGTCGAGGTCCCCGGAGATCCGCACGGCCAGCGGCATGCGGTAGCCGTCGGCGGCGGGGTCGAGGCGGTTGAGGAACCACAGCCGGCGCTGCATGTGGGAGAGCGGGACGAGCGCGGGGCGTTCACCGGCCCGCGGGCGGGTGCGGGCGGCGGGCGCGGCGCCGAGCGCGTCGGCCAGTGCCGTGGGGGTCGGGTTCTCGAACAGGGTGCGCACCGACATCTCGACGCCGAGGGCGCCGCGTACCCGGCTGACCAGGTGGGTGGCGAGCAGGGAGTGGCCGCCGAGGCCGAAGAAGTCGTCGTGCCGTGCGACGCCGGGGACCCCGAGGACGTCGGCGAACAGGCCGCGCAGGATCTCCTCGGCGGGGTTGGCGCTCTGCTGGGCGGAGGTGGTGGTGCCGGTGGTGGCGGGGGCGGGCAGCTTGGCGCGGTCGACCTTGCCGCTGGGGCTCAGCGGCAGGTCCTCCAGCCGCACGAACAGGGCCGGGACCATGTAGGGGGCGAGGACGCCGGCGAGCCGCTCGCGCAGCACGGCGTCGTCGGCGGGTTCGCCGTCGGCGACGGTGTAGGCCACCAGCCGCACGTCGTTGTCGCCGTACGAGCGGGGCACCACGACCGCGTTGGCCACCTCGGGCTGCCGCACCAGGACGGCCTCGATCTCGCCGAGTTCGATGCGGTGGCCGCGGATCTTGACCTGGTGGTCGACGCGGCCGGCGTACTCCAGCTGGCCCTGTTCGTTCCACCGGGCGAGGTCGCCGGTGCGGTACATGCGGGCGCCGCAGTCGGCGAACGGGTCGGCGACGAAGCGGGAGGCGGTCAGCTCGGGGCGGTTGAGGTAGCCGAGGGCGAGCTGGACGCCGGCCAGGTACAGCTCGCCGGTGACGCCGGCCGGGACCGGGCGCAGGAAGCTGTCCAGCACGTACGCCCGGGTGTTGGTCAGCGGGCGCCCGATGGGCGGGGCGGTCGGCGTGGCGGGGTCGACGTCGGCGGCGGTGGCGTAGACGGTGACTTCGGTGGGGCCGTAGTAGTTGACGAACAGCTTGGCGCGGGAGGCCAGTTCACGACCGAGCGGGGCGCTGAGCGGTTCGCCGACGGTCAGCAGCGTCAGGCCGTCGACGCAGCCGGGGTCGGTGGTGGCCAGCGACTGCCAGTGGCTGGGCGTGGCCTGCATGACGGTGGCGCCCCGCTGGCGCACCGCGGCCGCCAGGGCGGCGGGGTCCCGGGTGGTGGCGCGGTCGACCATGATCTGCGTGGTGCCGGTCAGCAGTGGCAGGAAGAGTTCGACCAGGGCGATGTCGAAGCCGAACGTGGTGGTGGCCAGCGTCCGGTCCGTGGGGCCGAGGTCCAGCTTGCGGGCCACGTCGTCCAGGAGGTTGACGAGCGCGCCGTGCGGCACGACGACGCCCTTGGGGCGGCCGGTGGAGCCGGAGGTGTAGAGGACGTAGGCCGGCATGGCGGGTTCGATCGGGCCACCGCGTTCGGCGTCGGTGATGTCCGCGCCGGCCGTGGCGCCCGGCTCGGGCAGGGCGTCCAGCAGCAGCGCCGGGCCGTCCCACTCGATGCCGGCGGCCTCGGCGGTGGTACTCACCAGGGCTGCGGGGGCCGCGTCCCGCAGCATGTGGCGGATGCGTTCGGCCGGGTGGTCGGGGTCGACGGCGAGGAAGGCCGCTCCGGCCTTGAGGACGGCGAGGGTGGCGACCAGGAGGGCGGCGGTGCGCGGTGCCGCGACGGCCACCAGGTCGCCGCGCCGCACCCCGCGGTCGATCAGCAGCCGGGCCAGGTGGTTGGCGCGGGCCTCCAGCTGACCGGCGGTCACCGCGCCGGCGGTGTCCTCCACGGCGGTCCGGCCGGGGTCGGCGGCGGCGCGTTCGGCCAGCAGGGCGGGCAGGGCGCGGGTGACGGCGGGGCGGTCGGTGGCGTTGTACTCGCGCACCACCCGTTCCCACTCGTCGGGTTCGGTGAGCCCGAGGCGGCCGGACGGCTCGTCGGCGACGTCGGGGAGCCGTTCCAGCAGCCGGACGAGCCGGCCGAGCAGGCGGGCGGCGGCGACGTCGGGGAAGAGGTCGGTGTGGTGCTGGAGCCGCAGTTCCAGGCCGGCGCCGGGCAGCACGACGAGGCTGAGGGGGAACTCGGTGTCGTTGCGGATGTCGCCGGAGCGCAGGTCGAGGCCGGTCAGTTCGGTGAACTCGGCGCCCTGGGTGCGGGGGTAGTTCTGGAAGAGGACGGCGGTGTCCAGCAACGGCGAGTGGCCGGTGGCGTGCTGGATGTCGGCGAGCCCGAGGTGGCCGTGCGGCAGCAGGTCGGTGCGGCGGTCCATGAACGCCGTGAGCACCTCGGTGACCGAGCGGTGCGGGTCGATCGTCAGCCGGGCGGGGAGGGTGTTGGCGAACATGCCGACCATCGACTCGACGCCGGGCAGTTCGGCGGAGCGGCCGGACTCCACCACGCCGAAGGTGACGTCGGCGCGGCCGGTGAGCTGGCCGATGAGCAGGCCCCAGCAGCCCTGCACCACGGAGCCCAGGGTGAGCTGGTGGCCGCGGGCCCAGGCGGTGAGCCGTTCGGTGGCCCGCGGGGCGAGGTCGAGGCGGGTGGTGCGGGGGCGGAGGGCGGCCCGGGAGTGTTCGGGCGGTGCGACGAGGGTGGGCTCCTCCAGCCCGTCGAGCGCGGTGCGCCAGGCGTCGAGGGCCGCCGCGCGGTCCTGCCGGCCGAGCCAGGCGAGGTGGTCGCGGTAGGCGGGGACGGCGCCGGCGGGGGTGCGCCCGCCGTAGTGGGAGAAGACGTCCTCCAGCAGCAGCGGCATGGACCAGCCGTCGAGCAGGATGTGGTGGGCGGTGAGCAGGAAGCGGTGGTGGTCAGGGCTGACGCGCAGGAGCGAGCAGCGCAGCAGCGGCGGTTTGGCGAGGTCGAACGGCCGCAGGCGTTCGGCCTCGGTGAGCCGGTCGAGTTCGGCGTCCAGCGCGTCGGCGGGCAGGCCGGCGAGGTCCGTCTCCTGCCAGGGCAGCGTGACGGTCTCGGGCAGCACCTGCACGGGTTCGCCGGAGCGGCGGGTCCGGAAGCAGGCGCGCAGGTTGGTGTGCCGCTCGAACTGCGCCTGGACCGCCGCGCGCAGCCGTCCGGCGTCCAGCGGGCCGCCGAGGTCGGCGGTGAACTGCAGGACGTGGACGTCGACGCCGCCCTCGATGAGGTCCGCGTGGAAGAGGAAGCTCTGCTGAAGGGGCGACAGCGGGAGGAACTCGTTCCTGCGCCTGCGGCCTGCGGGGTTCGCCATCATGACTCCAGCTCGTAGTCAAGTTCGTCCATCTCGTCCTCGTCCAGGAGCAGCAGGGGCTCCGGTTCCGGCGAGGACGGCTGCTGCCGCGCGCTGTCGTCGGCGGCGGTGGAGACGTGGTGGGCGGCGAGGGCGGCCGGGGTGCGGTGGCCGAAGACGTCGCGCGGGGTGAGCACCACGCCCATCGCCCGGGCGCGGCCGACGACCTGGATGGCGGTGATGGAGTCGCCGCCCAGCAGGAAGAAGTTGTCGTCGGCGCCGACGTCGTCCAGGCCGAGCACGCTGCGGAAGACCTCGCACAGCACGCGTTCGGTCTCGTTCTCCGGGGCCCGGCGCACTCCGGTGCCCGGCACGGTCACGGCGCCGGTGGGTTCGGGGAGGGCGGCGCGGTCGACCTTGCCGTGCGCGGTCAGCGGCATGGCGTCCATGGCCACCCAGCCGCCCGGCACCATGTAGGAGGGCAGGACCGACTCGGCGGCGGCGCGGACCGTTCCCAGGTCGACCCCGGGGGCCACCACGTAGGCCACGAGCCGGGCACCACCGGCCTCACCGGTGACAGCGCGCACGACAGCGTCCACCACCCCGGGAGCCTCCCGCAGCGCCGCCTCGACCTCACCGAGCTCCACCCGGTGACCGCGGACCTTGACCTGGTGGTCGAGGCGTTCGACGAACTCCAGCTGCCCGTCGGCCCGCCACACCACCCGGTCACCCGTGCGATACATCCGCCGGCCACCACCGGCGAACGGATCAGCCACGAACACCCCCGCCGTCCGCCCCGGGTCCCCCACATAACCCCGGCCCACACCCGCACCCCCGACATACAGCTCACCGACCGCGCCGACGGGCACGGGCCGCAACTCGTCACCCAGCACATGCAACTGGGTATTGCGCACCGGACCACCGATCGGCACCCGCGAGGCCATCTCGGTCCCGGGCCGCACAACAGCGTGCGTGACATCGTCGGAACACTCCGTGGGACCGTAGGCATTGACCAGCGGCACCTCACACAGCGACCACCAGCGGCCGCACAGATCCACCGGCAACGCCTCACCCGTGACGACCAGCCAGCGCAGACCACCCACCCCCGGCCACGACGCCCCGGACAGCTCCCAACCGTCCAGCGCCGCCCGCAACAGCGACGGCACCACCTCCAGCACCGTCACCTCACCACCGCCGGCCAACCCGAACAGCGCGTCCGGATCAGCGGCCACCTCACGCGAGACCACCTCGACGACACCACCGACCATCAGCGGCGCCAGCATCTGCCACACCGAGACATCGAACGTCACCGGCGCGTTCCACACCACCCGGTCACCCGACGTCAGACCCAGGTCCTCGACCTTGGCGGCCAAATGGTTCAACATGCCACCGCGCTCGACCATCGCCCCCTTCGGACGGCCCGTCGAACCCGACGTGAAGATGACGTACGCCGCGTCCGAGGCGCCGCCCACCGGCTCCAGCAGGGCGTCACCGGTGCCGTGGAAGCCGTCCTCCAGGGTCACCGGGGTCAGGCCGGGGGCGGTGTGGGCCAGCACCCCGTCGGCGGTCGTCCCGCAGCCGGGGCCGACGACCACGCAGCACGCGCCGGCGTCGTTGAGCAGCCCGGCGCTGCGCACCGCGGGAGCGGTCACGTCCAGCGGGATCCACGCCGCGCCGGCCTGGAGGACACCCAGCACCACGGCGACGAACGCCGGGCCGGGCTCGGCCAGTACGCCGACGAGCGAACCGGCGCCCGCTCCGGCGTCCGCCAGGCGGCGGGCCACGGCGTCGGCCCGGTCGGCCAGTTCCGCGTAGGAGGAGGTGACCTGTCCGTAGGCCACCGCGGGGGCCGCCGGGTTCGCCGCGGCGAAGCCGCGCACCCGCTCCACCACACCGCCCCACAGGGCGGTGGCGTCGGGGCGTTCGGTGTCGTTCCACTTCTCCAGCAGGCCGCTCTCGTCCGGGGTGAGGACGTCGAGGCGGGCCAGCGGCCGCTCGGGGCGTTCGCCGAGGTCCAGCAGGAGGCGGCGGAAGCGGTCGGCGATGCCGGCGACCGCGCCGCGCTCCAGCAGGTCGGGCGCGTAGTCGAAGCGGACCTCCAGGGCGGGGCCGGGCTGCACCACCAGGCTGAGCGGGTAGTGCCGGGCGTCCCTGGCCCCGGCCGCGGTGACCCGCAGGTCCGGGCCGGCCGACAACTCGGTGGCCGCCGCCATGGGGAAGTTCTCGAAGACGATGGCGGTGTCGAACGGTTCACCGGCCGCGGCGAGGTCCGGGTTGCCGCTCAGCATCTCCGACAGGCCCAGGTGGTCGGTGTCGCGCAGCGCGGACTGCTCGTCCTGGAGCCGCTGGAGGAACGCCCCGGCCGGCTCGGCGGGCGGCAGCACGGCGCGGACCGGAAGGGTGTTGAGGAACGGGCCGACAATGGTCTCCACCCCGGCGAGCCCGGCCGGCCGGGTCGAGACGATGGAGCCGAACAGCACGTCCTGGCGCCCGGTCAGCCGGCCCAGCAGGACCGCCCAGCAGCCCTGGATGAGGGTGTTGGCGGTCAGGCCCCGGGCGGCGGCGACGCTGGTGAGCGCTGCGGTCTCGGCCTCCGTCAGCCGCAGCGGCACGGTCTCCGGCTCGACCGGCACCCGGTCGGCGCCGGCGGCGCACAGCTGCACGGGTTCGGTCATGCCCTCCAGCGCCCCGCGCCAGCTCGCGCGGGCCGCCTCCCGGTCCCGGTCCGCCAGCCACGCCAGGTAGGCGCGGAACGGCAGGGCGTCGGGCAGGCTGCCGGCGTCGCCGCCGTGGGCGTAGCAGGTCAGCAGGTCCTTGACGAGGACGGGCATGGACCATCCGTCGATCAGGATGTGGTGCAGGGTCCACACCAGCCGGTGGCGGTCGGGCCCGAGGCGCACCAGGGTCCAGCGCATCAGCGGCGGCCGGGCCAGGTCGAAGCGTTCCCGGCGGTCGGTCCCGGCGAGCCGGGCGAGTTCCGCCTCGCGCTCCTCGTCCGCCAGGTCCGCCAGGTCGGCGCGGCGCAGCGGCACGTGCAGGCCGTCGTGCTGGACGGCGACCGGTTCGCCGGCCTCGCGGTGCCGGAAGCCTGCGGCCAGCTGGGGGTGGCGGCGCAGCACGGCGCTCATGGCCGTCTCCAGCGCGGTGGCGTCCACGTGGCCGTCGAGGTCGGCGGTGACCTGGAGGGTGTAGAGGTCGGTGCCGCCGTCGTCGAGCTGGGCCTGGAAGAGCATGCCGCGCTGGAGTGCGGTGAGCGGCAGCACGTCGGTCAGGGCGCCGGCGCTGCGTTCGATCTCCTCGATCTCCTCCTGGCTGAGCGGGACCAGCGGCAGGTCGGAGGGGGTACGGCCGCCGGGGGCGGGCAGTTCGAGGTGGCGGACGAGGGCGCGCAGGGCGCGGAACCAGCCCTCGGCGATCTCTTCGACGTCCTCGTGGCTGAGGACGCCGTCGGCCCACAGCCAGTCGGCGACCAGGCGCGGTCCGTCGGCGCCGTCCTCGGTGACGGCGGTGACGGCCAGCGAGTGGCGGACCGGCATGTCGGGGTGGACCCCGGTGCCCACGACGGAGTCGCCGCCGTCCATGGTCCACGGGCCGGCCGCGTCCCCGGCCTTGAAGCGGCCGAGGTAGTTGAAGCCGACGTGCGGCGGGGCGAGGGAGAGCAGCCGGGCGGTCTGCGGGTTGAGGTAGCGCAGCATGCCGTGGCCGATGCCGCGTTCGGGCAGGGCGCGCAGCTGTTCCTTGACGCGCTTGACGACGGTGGCGAGGGCGGGGCCGGCGTCCCAGGCGTCCTGGGCGTCGAAGATGCCGGGGTCGAGGCTGACGGGGAAGACGGAGGTGAACCAGCCGACGGTGCGCGACAGGTCGGTCTCCTCCGGCATCTCCTCGCGGCCATGGCCCTCCAGTTCGACGACCAGGCGGTGTCCGTCCCGCGGTGCGGTGCGCCGCCGCCAGTCGCCGACGGCCAGGGTGAGGGCGGCGAGCAGCACGTCGTTGATCTCGCCGTGGAAGGCCGCGACGACCGAGGTCAGCAGTTCGGCGGTGACGTCGGCGGGCAGCCGCAGGCGCAGCCGGCCGGCCCGGCCGTAGGTGTCGAGGGCGGGGTCGAGGCGGCGGCCGCCGAACGTGTCGGGGTTGCCGGCGATCTGTGCGCGCCAGTAGGCGAGTTCGGCGGTGCGGTCGGCGCCGCGGGACTCGCGGGCCAGCACGGAGGCCCAGTGGCGGTAGGAGGTGGGCACCTCCTCCGGCGCGGGTTCGCGGCCGGCGGCGGCCGCCTCCCAGGCGGCCTGGAGGTCGGCGAGCAGGATGCGCCAGGAGACGCCGTCGATGACGGTGTGGTGGGCGAGCAGCAGCAGCCGGCCGAGCCCGTCGGGGGCCCGGTCGAACAGCACGGCCTGGAGCATGACGCCGTCCTGCGGGGCCAGCCGGGTGCGGGCCGCCTCGGCTTCGGCGGCCACCAGCTGTTCGAACGCCTCCGGTCCGGCGGCCGGGCGGGCCGCGACGGTGAGCAGGGCGGCGGCGTCGAGGGTGCCGCGTTCGGCGGTGGCGAGCGTCCAGACGCCGGGGACGGGCTGGCCGACGCGCATGCGCAGGGTGTCGTGCCGGTCGAGCAGCGCCTGGAGCACGGAGGCGACGTCCGCGGCGGCGGCGCCGGCGGGCACCCGGATCAGGACGTACTGGCTGTACTCGCGGGCGGGACCGGCGATGTCGGTGAGGTCCTCGCACAGCTGGGCGATGATCGGGGTGGGTTCGATGTCGCCGACGCCGTCGTCGGCGACGGCGCGGGTCTGCGGGCGGGCCTCGGTGGCGGTGTTCGCGTGGTGGGCGGCGAGGGCGGCCGGGGTCTTGTGCGCGAAGACGTCGCGCGGGGTGAGCACCACGCCCTGCGCCCGGGCGCGGCTGACGACCTGGATGGCGGTGATGGAGTCGCCGCCCAGCAGGAAGAAGCTGTCGTCGATCCCGGCCGCGTCCAGGCCGAGGACGCCACGGAAGACGTCGCACAGCACGCGTTCGGTCTCGTTGCGGGGGCCGCGCCGGGTGGCTCCGCCGGCGGGCAGCACGGCGGCGCCGGTGGGTTCGGGGAGGGCGGCGCGGTCGACCTTGCCGTGCGCGGTCAGCGGCATGGCGTCCATGGCCACCCAGCCGCCCGGCACCATGTAGGAGGGCAGGACCGACTCGGCGGCGGCGCGGACCGTTCCCAGGTCGACCCCGGGGGCCACCACGTAGGCCACGAGCCGGGCACCACCGGCCTCACCGGTGACAGCGCGCACGACAGCGTCGGCAACCCCGGGGGCGTCCCGCAGGGCGGCCTCGACCTCACCGAGCTCCACCCGGTGGCCGCGGACCTTGACCTGGTGGTCGAGGCGTTCGACGAACTCCAGCTGCCCGTCGGCCCGCCACACCACCCGGTCACCGGTGCGGTACATCCGCCGGCCGCCGCCGGCGAACGGGTCGGCCACGAAGACCCCGGCGGTCCGGCCGGGGTCGCCCACGTAGCCCCGGCCCACGCCGGCGCCGCCCACGTACAGCTCACCGACCGCGCCGACGGGCACGGGCCGCAACTCGTCACCCAGCACATGCAACTGGGTATTGCGCACCGGACCACCGATCGGCACCCGCGAGGCCATCTCGGTCCCGGGCCGCACAACAGCGTGCGTGACATCGTCGGAACACTCCGTGGGACCGTAGGCATTGACCAGCGGCACCTCACACAGCGACCACCAGCGGCCGCACAGATCCACCGGCAACGCCTCACCGGTGACGACCAGCCAGCGCAGACCACCCACCCCCGGCCACGACGCCCCGGACAGCTCCCAACCGTCCAGCGCCGCCCGCAACAGCGACGGCACCACCTCCAGCACCGTCACCTCACCACCGCCGGCCAACCCGAACAGCGCGTCCGGATCAGCGGCCACCTCACGCGAGACCACCTCGACGACACCACCGACCATCAGCGGCGCCAGCATCTGCCACACCGAGACATCGAACGTCACCGGCGCGTTCCACACCACCCGGTCACCCGACGTCAGACCCAGGTCCTCGACCTTGGCGGCCAAATGGTTCAACATGCCACCGCGCTCGACCATCGCCCCCTTCGGACGGCCCGTCGAACCCGACGTGAAGATCACATAGGCGGCGTCGGACACCGCGCCGGCCGGTTCCAGCAGGGCGCCTGAGCCGTCGGCGGAGAAGGCGTCGCCGAGGAAGCCGTCCTCCACGGCCACCGACGCCAGGCCCTCGGCGGCCCGGGCGAGCACCTCGCCGGAGACCGCTTCACTGCCCGGGCCGACGACCACGCAGCAGGCGCCGGCGTCGTTGAGCAGCCCGGCGCTGCGCACCGCGGGGGCGGTCACGTCCAGCGGGATCCACGCCGCGCCGGCCTGGAGGACACCCAGCACCACGCCGAGGAAGGCGGCGCCCGGCTCCGCCAGCACGCCCACCAGGGAGTCCGTGCCGACCCCGGCGTCCAGCAGGCGGCGGGCCACCCGGTCGGCCCAGGCGGCGAGTTCGCCGTAGGAGACCCGGTTGCCGGCGTCCACCACGGCGAGGGCGGCCGGGTCGTTGGCCGCGCGCTCGCGCACCCGCTCGACGACACCGCCCCACACCACGCCGACCGCTCCGGTGCCCAGGACGAGCAGCTGGTCGCGCTCGGCGTCGGTCACCATGTCGAGGCGGCCCAGCGGCAGTTCGGCGGGCGCCTCGGCGAGTCGGCGCAGGAAACGCTCGTAGCGCAGCAGGTGGTCGCGGATCTCCTCCGGCCGGTACAGCTCCGGGTTGCCGTTCATGTGGAGTTCGAGGCTGCCGTTCGCGCCGTCCAGCACGGTGATCATCAGATCGTCGACGATGCCGGTGGACAGGTTGTTGACCCGTGCCTCGCACGCGCCGAGCTGGAAGACCGGGGTCTGCGGCAGCACGTTGATGAACGGGCCGAAGGGCCGGCGGTCGTCGCCGGCCAGGCCCATGGACTTGCGGATGCGCTCGGCGGGGAACCGCTGGTGCCGCAGGGAGCGCGCCAGGCTCTTCGAGGTGGCGCCGAGCAGTCCGGCGACCGTGGTGCCGGCCTCGACGCGGGCCGGGAACGGCAGGTAGTTGGCGACCATGCCGGGCACCGCGCGCGACTGGGCGGTCAGCCGCGCGGTCATCGCGAGGGTGAGCAGCACGTCGGGGTTGCCGGTCACGCGCGCGGTGTAGGCGGCGGTCGCGGCGATGGCGAACGTCGGCCAGGTGACGCCCGCGGCGGTGGCCGCCTCCTTCAGCGTCGTGGCGACCTCGGCGTCCACCTCCAGGGTGGTGCGCATGAAGGCGGAGCCGGCCACCGGGTCGGCGGCCGACAGGCTGACCGGCTCGGCGCCGGCCGGCACGTGCGCGGCCCAGAAGTCCCGGTCGCGCTCCAGCGCCCGGGATCCCAGGTACTCGGCCTCGTTGTCCAGCAGCACGCTCAGCGGCGGCAGCGGCGTGCCGGGCAGCGGGCCGCCGTCCACCAGGCCGCCGTAGATCTCGCTGAGCCGGCGGTAGACCGCGAGCCGGCTGTAGCCGTCGGAGAGCAGGTGGTGCATGGCCACGTACAGCAGCTGCCGCCCGTCCGCGACGCGCACGAGCATGGAGCGGAACAGCAGGCCGCCGGTCAGCTCGAACGGCTGGTGCAGGTCCTCGTCGAAGCGCCGCAGGGCCTCGGCGAGCGGATCGGCCTCGCCACTCAGGTCCAGCGTGCTCAACGGCAGTTCGCCCAGCGGTTCGATCCGCTGGGCGGGCATGCCGTCGACCTCCAGGAAACGGGCGCGGGTGCACTCCGCCTCGTCCAGCACCATCTCCAGCGCCCGGCGCAGCAGCGCCTCGTCCAGCGGTCCGGTGACGTCCAGGTAGTCGGCCATGTTGTACGCGAGCCGGCCGCTGGAGAGTCGTTCGTCGAACCAGATGCCGGACTGGGCCCCCGTCAGGGGCAGGGCCGGAGTGCTGGGGAAGGTCATCGTGTTCTCCACAAGCGTCACGGGTGACGGACGGCGGCTACGGGACGTCGGACGGGAGGGGTCAGCCGACCTCTGCCGGGATCTCGCCGTCCAGGACGCTGGAGCCGTAGAGGTCGGAGACCCACTGGTCCTGGTAGACGGTGTCGAGGTAGCGGTCGCCGAGGTCCGGGGCGATGGCGACGGCCCGGGAGTCCTGCGGGAGCGGGTTGCGGGCCAGCCAGGCCGTCGCTCCGGCGACCACGGTCCCGGTGGAACCGCCGAACAGGAAGCCGCGCCGCGCGAGCCGGCGGCAGATCCGGATGGTCTCCGGCTCCGCGACCATGACGACCTCGTCCACGAACGACTCGTCGAGCAGCTGCGGCCGCACGCCGGTGCCCAGGCCGGGGATCATGCGCTGGGAGGGCGGGCCGCCGAAGGTGACCGACCCGACGGCGTCGACCGCGACCACCCGCACCGACGGCTTGTGCTCCCGCAGGTAGCGGGCGCAGCCCATCAGGGTCCCGGTGGTGCCGGCGCCGACGAACAGCACGTCGAGGTCGGGGAACGCCTTGAGGATCTCCGGGCCGGTGCTGTCGAAGTGGGCCTGCCAGTTGCTCGGGTTCGAGTACTGGTTGAGCCACAGGTGGCCGCTGCCCTCGGCGCACAGCGCACGCACGTGCGCGATGCGGGCGCCGAGCAGGCCGTCCACCGGGTGCGGGGTGGTGATGATGTGGACCTCACTGCCGAGGGCCTGCATCAGCTGCCTGGCCCCGATGGTGCAGCGGGAATCGGTGACGCAGATGAAGCGGTAGCCGCGACTGGCGGCCACCAGGCTCAGCGCCACGCCGAGGTTGCCCGAGGAACTCTCCACGATGGTCGACCCGGGGCGCAGCAGACCCTGCTCCTCGGCGGAGTGCACCATGGCGCGGGCCGCCTTGATTTTGATGGAGCCTGCGAAATTGAAGCCCTCGCACTTCAACATCAGTCGTTCCCCGACGATCGATTCCAGATCGACGAAGAGGTCGTCGGCATTGAATTCGTAAGGAGCGGTAATGATGTGAATGGGACACCTGCCACCTGGGTGGGATGCGGTTCTTCGGGCGAACGGCTGCGATACTTCCAAAACCGACTGACTGCTGGTTGACCGTCCACTGACGGACAAGCGCGGTTGCCCGCCTCGCCCGGGAATTGATAGGTTCGAGCCCGCTGGGGACCGGGGAGATCCCGGTCAATTCGTGCGCGACACAGGGGGATTGCGGCATGCGTCTGGTGCTCGCCGAGGACCAGTTTCTGCTCCGCGCGGGGCTGACCCGCCTCCTGGAGCCGCACGGGTTCGAGATCGTCGCCGCCGTGAGCAGCGGCCCGGAGCTGGTGAGCGCGCTGGCCGAACACGAGCCGGACGTGGCCCTGGTGGACATCCGGATGCCCCCGACGCACACCGACGAGGGCCTGCGGGCGGTGCTGGAGGCCCGGCGCCGGCGCCCCGGCCAGCCGTCGCTGCTGCTGTCGCAGTACGTCGACCAGCTCTACGCCCGCGAGTTGCTCTCGGACGGCGTGGGCGGCGTGGGCTACCTGCTCAAGGACCGGGTCTTCAACGGCATGCAGTTCGTCTCGGCCCTGCACCAGGTGGCGTCCGGCGGCACCGTCATGGACCCCGACGTGGTCAGCGGCATGATGAAGCACAACGCCCAGGACCACCAGATGTCCCGGCTCACCGACCGGGAGCGCGGGGTGCTGCACGGCATGGCGGAGGGCCTGTCGAACGCGGCCATCGCCGGGTCGCTGGTGATCACCGAGAAGGCGGTCGCCAAGCACATCGGCAACATCCTGCAGAAGCTGGACCTGCCGCCGTCGAAGGACGAGAACCGCCGCGTCATGGCCGTCCTGGCCTACCTCAACCAGTCCTGACCGCACCGCCCCCGCCCCGGCGCGGGCACGCCGCGGGCCCGCCGGGCGGTGGTGCCCCGGCGGGCGGCGTCCGGGCCGGCGGGGTGGCCGGCCGGCGGGGGCGTTCTAGGTCCTGTCCGGCGGATCAGGGTGGATCAGGGAGCGGCGTCCGGTGCGGTGCAGGGCAAGGCGCCGGGGCATTCCGATAGTTGGTTTTATCGGGATGTTTCGGCAACGCCGCCGTGTGCCGTGCCGGGCGTCGCGAGCCCGCCAAGATCCGCCGGACAGGGCCTAGCTCACCTTCCCGGTCAGCATGCCCTGGAAGAGGTTGAGGTGCTGGATGTTGCGGGTGCCCTCCATGAACTCCACGCCACGGGCGTCCCGCAGGAGCTTGTCCAGCATGGGGTGGGTGGCGCGGGCGGCCGGGCCGAGCAGGTCGCAGGCGGCGAGGGTGACGTCCTCGGCCAGCGCGCAGGCGCGGGCCTTGGCGGCGGAGGCGAGGTGGCCGTCGCCGGTGGTGTCCACGGCGGCCGCCGCGCGGTGCACCAGAGCCCGGGTCGCGCCGATCCGGCGGCCCAGCGCCTCCACCCGGTCGCGGTCGGCTCCGCGGGCGGACGGGCGGTGTTCGACCACGTACTCGTACGCGGCGCCCGCGATGCCCAGGGCGAGGGCGGCGACGCCGGGCCGCAGCTGGTTGAAGACCTGGATGCAGGCCCACATGCCGCGCCGGGTCGGGGACAGGTGACGGCCCAGCACCTGGGCCGGGTCGATCCCGATGGCGTCGAGGGTGATGGCGCCCAGCTGCGCGCCGCGCAGGCCCAGGGTGTCCAGCGGCACCGCCCGGTAGCCGGGGTGCGCGGTGTCGAGCAGCACCGCGGTCACGCCGAGCGGTCCGGGGCGGGTGCGGGCGAAGACCGCGGCGCACTGGGCGCGCGCGGAGTTGCCGACGTAGCGCTTGGCGCCGGAGAGCACCAGGGCGCCGTCCCGCTTCTCCAGCGCGGTGCTGAGCGCGGTGGCGTCGGAGCCGCGGTCGGGTTCGGTCAGGGCGAAGCAGGTCCAGGTGGGTGCGGCGACCAGCCGGCCGTAGTAGGCGGCCTTCTGCTCCGGGTCACCCAGGTACTCCACCAGCACGCCGGACATCGACGGTCCGGGCGCGGCCAGCGCCGTGCCGGCGTCGCCGCGGGCCAGTTCCTCCAGCACCACGACGCGTTCCAGCGCGCCGACGCCCTCGAAGCTGTGCGGGCCGACGCGCAGCGGTTCGCCACCGTACTCGCGCGGGACGCCGTAGGTGCTCAGGTAGCGCACGCCCGGCAGGTCGAGGTGGTCGCGGATGGCATCGGGGTCGCGGTCGATGTCGAGGGCGACCGAGCGCAGGCCGGCCGCCCATTCGCGGGCCTGTCCCCGCAGGGCGGTCAGGCGCGCGTCGAGGTCACTCACCGGGCTCTCCCGTTTCCTGGTGGATGTCGGCCAGCAGCTCCGACACGTGCGCGACCTCGCCGGGGCCGCCGGCGAGGAAGCCGTGGGCTCCCATCAGCCGCAGCAGGGCGCGGCCGGTCGCGGTGATCTCCGCGTGCAGGTGGAGCGGGGGGGCACCGGCCGTGGCGGTCTCCAGCAGGGCGCCGATCTCCAGCTGGTGGGCGAACGTCTCGGCGATCTGGGCCTTGACCAGCTGGTGCATCAGGATCGTGCTGTCGCCGCTGGGGCGGCCGGACAGGTGGGCGACGCAGGTCTCGCGCAGCCCTTGGGCGAGCCCGAGCCGCAGCCGCAGCAGGGCGAGGGCGGCGCCGGCCGGGCGGTCCGGGGCGCCGGCGGCGGGGTCGCGCACCAGCAGCACGTCGCCGCCGGGCAGCCGGTAGGTCCGCAGTACCTCGGCGGTGGCCGGTGCGGCGCCGGCGGGCAGGACGGCGTGGCCGCCGGCCCCGGCCAGCGCGCCGGGGCCGAGCTCGCCGAGCAGGGCGAGCAGCGCGGGCGCGGTGCCCTCCTCGCGGGCGGCGCGGTGCACGGCGGTCGCGGCGGGGGCGCCGCTCCCGTGCTGGGCGACGGTCACGGGGTCACCGTGCCGATGCGGCAGACCGACAGGTCGCCGAGGTCCTCGTCGTACTCGGCGAGCACCACGGGCAGGTCGCCGGCGGCGGGCAGGTGGCCGGCCAGGCCGGACAGCAGCGCGGTGCACGGCTGTCCCTGCGGGGCCTGCCACACCCGGGCGCCGCCGGTGGCCGGCCGCCAGGCGGGGTCGACGCCGGCGCCGTACAGCACGGCGGAGGCGCCGTGCGGGGCGACGGCGGCCAGCAGGCGGGCGAGCGTGTCGGGCACGTCCTGGGGCCGCAGTCCGGCCTCCTGACGCACCGCCAGGCCGTCGAGGGCGGGGTCGCCCGCGCCGTCGCCGGCCTCGATGACCAGGGCCACGGCACTGTCGGTCGCGGCCTGCCGGGCCGGGGAGCGTTCGGTCCCGAACGCCAGCGTCACCTGGTCGAAGGCCAGCGCCAGCACCCGGCGCAGGCCGTGCCGCCGGGCGTAGGAGTGGGCGAGGGCGAGCATGGTGAAGGAGGCGGTGCGGCCCTGGTCGGTGACGCCGAACAGCTGCGGGGTGCCGGGCAGTCTGTCCGCGATGGCGGGGGCGCTCAGACCGAGCGGGGCGAAGTCGGGCGTGGCGTAGGCCAGGACGAGCAGGTCGACCGGGTCCGGCCGCTCACCGAGGTCGGCGAGCAGCGCGGTCCCCATGTCCTCGAAGGTGTTGGCGGGCCGCTCCGCGTCGGCGCCGGCCAGGAAGTCCACGCCCGCGCTCTCGGCGAGCAGGGTGAGGTAGTCGGTGTCGTCCTGCGCCCACCGGTGGGCGGTTCCGTCGCTGAACTGCCGGTGCGCGACGGTGGTCACCGTGAACCCGGGGGCGATGGCGGGAGCGGCGGGCATGGTCAGGCGCTCAGCTCGGCGAGGATGAAGTCGGCGAGGGACTCCACGGTGGCGAAGTGGGCCATCTCCAGGTTCTCGGTGTCGAACTCGCAGTCCAGCAGCTCCTCCAGGCGCAGCAGCAGGTCCAGGACACCGGTGGAGTCCAGGCCGAGCTGGTCGAAGAGCTTGGTGTCGGACTCCAGGTCGCCCAGGTCGCGCTGGAGGACCTCGCCGAGGGCCTCGTTGACGGCGGCGATCACGCGGGCGCGCTCGGCGGTCGGGGTCTGCATCATGTCGGTCATGGCGGTGGGCCTTTCGGGGCGGTGGTTTCTGGGGCGCCGGTGCTACAGGGAGCGGGTGTCGCCGGTGGCCGGGTCGTACAGGCGCTGGCGGTCCAGCAGGTCCCGCGGGGTGTCGGCCTGCCGGACGAGGTGGGCGCGGCCCTGGTGGACGAGGACCTCGGCGGGGTAGCCGTGGGAGAGGAAGTGCACCGGCGAGGCGGTCGGGCCGTAGGCGCCGGAGCGGCGCACGCCGAGCAGGTCGCCCTCGTGCAGCTCGGGCAGCGGCACCTTCTTGCCGATGACGTCGTTGGGCGTGCACAGCGGGCCGGTGACGTGCCAGGGCTCGGTGTCCGCCTCGTCGTGGCGGCTGAGCAGTTCGATGGGGAAGTTGCGCTTGACGAACGAGCCGATGCCCACCGCGGCCATGTGGTGGTTGGTGCCGCCGTCGGCGACCGCGAAGTTCTCCCCCATGGAGGTCTTGGCGTACCGGACGCGGACCACGTAGGTGCCGGACTCGGCGACCAGGTAGCGGCCCAGCTCCATGATCATGCGGGTGTCGGGGTGGGTGGCGGCGAACGCCTCCAGCAGCGGGTTGACGCCTTCGGCGAGCACGCGCAGGTCGAGGTCGCGCTCGTTGTCGAAGTAGGCGACGCCCAGGCCGCCGCCGATGTCGACCATCTCCAGGGGGAAGCCGTGGTGGGCGGCGACGCGGTCCGCCAGCTCCAGGATCCGCGTGGTGTTCTGGACGACGGTGTCCTCGGTGAGGATGCGGGTGCCCATGTAGACCTGCACGCCCATGAGGCGGACGTTGGCGAGCTTCTTGCCGAGCGGTTCGCCGGCCAGCAGCTGGGCCTCGTCGATGCCGAACTGCCGGGGTTTGCCGCCCATGGTCAGTCCGGAGCCCTTGACCGAGAAGCTGGGGTTGACCCGCAGAGCGACCGGCACGGTCCGGCCGGCCTCGGCGGCCATCGAGTCGATCAGCTCCAGTTCCTGGAGCGATTCGCAGATGATCGTGTAGATGCCCTGGTCGAGGCAGGCGGCGAGTTCGGCGCGGCTCTTGCCGGGGCCGAGGAAGATGATGTTCCGCGGTTCGACGCCGGCGGTGCGGGCGGTGAGCAGTTCCGTCATCGAGGAGACCTCGGCGCGGGCGCCGTGGGCGTGCAGCAGTGCGCAGACCGAGACGTTGGGGTTGGCCTTCAGGGAGAAGAAGACCTCCAGCCGCGGGTGCAGCAGTTGGCGCAGGCTGTCCATGCGGGAGGCGAGCGCCGCACCGTCGTAGAGGTACATCGGGGTGCCGAACTCCTCGGCGAGGGCGGAGATGCCCAGGCCCTGCATCGTGAACTCACCGGGCATCCCGGTCCTCCTTCACAGTGGTGTGCAGCCGCGCCGCGACCGCGTCGTCCAGCTCGGTGAGCTGCTCCTCGGAGTCCCCGATCAGCAGCCCGTACAGGCGGCCGTGGAACGGGGTGGTGCCGGCGCCGGCGTTGACGGTGGCGAAGTTGTTGACGACCAGGCCGGGGGTGCCGGGCGCCTGGCAGACCAGGCCGTCGAGCAGCGTGCGCACGGTGGCGAAGTCGGTCACGGCGTCCAGCACCAGCGGGTAGTGCCGCGCCAGGGCCAGCTGCCCGGGGCCCAGGAGGTGTTCCTGGAGACGGGTCTGGTAGGTCGACATGTTGTTGCGGGCGTTGATCTCGATGACGGGGTAGACCCCGCCGGAGGTGTCCAGCATCGCGTCGATGCCGGCCACGCCGTAGTAGCCGTCTGAGGCGAGCTGCTTGCCGAGCAGCCGGCCGGCGTGCTCGATCTGCTCGCGCTGGGCGGTCGTCAGGCGCGGCGGGAAACGGTGGCCCTTGTGGACGCCGCCCTCGGTGATCGCCTCCTTGACGAAGTCGAGGCGGACGGCTCCGTCCCGGGCGATCGTCAGCTGGTAGTTGAGGTCGGTGGCCTTGTCGACCATCTCCTCGATGACGAACGCGACCCGGTCGGTGCCGGCCTTCTGCGCGGCCCGGGCGATCATGGTGTGCAGGCGCTGGAGGCGGCGGGGGCTCTCGATGACGGAGATGCCCTTGCCGGAGACGCCGAACGCCTCCTTGACCATCAGCGTGCCGCCGGACTCCAGGAACGCGGTGCCGGCCTCGACGGCGCCGGCCAGTTCCTGGAGCGTCTCGCAGGTCCAGCCCTCGGGCTGGCGCAGGCCGGCGGCGTCGGCGGCGTGCCGGCTGTAGACCTTGCTGTTGACCGGCTTGCAGATCGCGACGGGCGGGGCGGCCAGTGCGATGCCGGTGGCGGCGGCCAGTTCCTCCTCGATGGCGGAGACGCCGTGCGGGGCCAGCAGGGCGCCCCGGCCGCCGAGTTCGCGCAGGACGGCCAGGGTCTCCCGGTCGGCGAGGGCGTCGAGGGTGACGGTGTTCTGCGGGTCCTGGTGGCGCACCACGTGGACGGTCGGCAGCTCCAGGCCCAGGCCGCGCAGGTAGCGCAGGTGGCCCTCGTCGGGGGCGCTCTTGAGGATCACGTGGTCGCCGGCGCCGCCCATGAGCAGGGCGAACTCGTCCATGCGGTTGACGACGGCGTTGTTGCCGGCGGAGGAGAGCCGGGGCAGCCCGGTCTCGCCCCGGGCCCACTGCTCCTCCACCTCGAAGTTGCCGAGAAACACCAGTGTCGCGTCCGGATCCCCGGCGACCGCGGCCTTCAGCCGCCGGTCGAAGCCCTCGTCCACTGCTCTCCTGTCCTGCGTAGGTCGTGTCTCAGTGCTCGAGAACCATCGCCGCGAAGTTCGCCCCGAGGCCGACCGCCGCCATCAGGTAGCGGTCGCCGGGGTTGAGGCGGCCGAGTTCGCGGGCGGTGCCGTAGTTGATGAAGGGGTCGGCGCCGAAGCAGTGGCCGGTGCGCGGGATGTTGTCCATCAGCAGCCGGTCCAGCGGGATGCCCATCGCGTCGACCAGGTTGGTCCACGCCACCCGGTTGACGTTGTGCGGCAGCAGCAGGGAGATGTCGCCGATGCCGAGGCCGGCCTCGTCGAGGGCCTCGTTGACCACGCCGACGAGCAGTTCGGCGTACATGTCCCGGAAGCAGCGGGTGGCCTGGTCGGTCATCGCCATCTTCGGGTCGCCGGTGTAGCGGGTGCGGGTGGAGAACCCCAGGACCCGGTCACGGTGGCCGGAGGGGGCGACCAGCACCGCGGCGGTGGCCTCACCGGTGGCGCCCACGCCGGGCAGGAAGCGGCACTCCACGCTCGGCGACTTCTCACCGACCAGGATCAGCGCGAGGGCGTCCGGGTCCTCGTCCTGGTCCAGCAGCATGCCGGCCACGTCCAGCGCCAGCAGTCCCGAGGCGCAGGCGTGCTCGGTCAGCGCGAAGGTCCGGGCGTTGTGCAGCCCGGCCTCCTCGCGGATCTCCTGCAGCGGGCTCAGCGGGTAGGGCGAGGGGGAACGCAGTGTCCGGGGGCGGAGGATGTACCGGACCCGGTCCTCCTGACCGCGCAGCGAGGTCAGCTTCTCCAGGGCTCCGAGGAGGATGTCCTTCTCGGAGCGTTCCTTGTCCCAGCAGACCTCCGACAGACCGAAGCCCCGCGTGTAGCGGCGGATCTCGGTGTCGCTGAGGCGCAAGTCCTGCTGGTGCTCGGCAATGGAGATCTGCGACGGCCAGTGCGTGGAGACTTCGACAATTGACGTCATGTCTGCCGACTCCTTTCAGCCCACGCGTTCCCGGACCGCGTGCCCGGGGGCGACGCCGAAGTTAACGGAGCGGGTTGACGAACGACTGACCGAATACTGACCGTGGCGGCGACCCTTTCCGATCCGCTCCGGAGGCTTCGGGGCGGGTGTACGGTCGGACGGAATCGATGCCGTCCTGCCGGGGTTCCTGCCGGTGATTACCGGTGCCGCCCAAGTTGCCGCCCGCACTCAGGGAATTGCCGGAAGGCGGCCGCACCCACCGCACGGAACGGGCCATCCGGCCTTTTTCCCTTGGGAGATGTGGAGCAGTTCATGGCCAAGGAGAGTCTGCTTTTCCTCAACAGGACCGCCGTCATGGCCTGCCTGGACAAGGTCGACCCGGTCGAGGTGGCCGCCGGCGTGCTGCGCGACCAGGCCGCCGGGCGCACCGAGATCCCCGCCGAGGGCTACCTGCCGTGGACCAACGGCGAGGGCGCCTACAGCCGGGCGATCGCCATGCTGGGCGCCCTGCACCGGGAGTCCGGGCCGGTCTACGGCATGAAGCTGATCAACGCCGCGGTGAGCAATCCGTCGCACGGCCTGGAGCGGGCCGGCGGCCTCAGCTTCGTCTTCGACCCGGAGACCGCCCGTCCGCGGCTGATCGCCGAGGCCGGCTACCTCAGCGCGATCCGCACCGCCTCGTACACCATGGTCAGCCTGCGCGAACTCGGCCCGGAGCGCTTCGAGTCGGTGACGCTGATCGGCACCGGCGCGCTGGCCCGCGCCCACCTGGACCTGCTGACCCGCAGCTTCCCCGACACCCGGCGCGTGGTGATCTTCGACCTGTCCGCCGAGCGCTCCGAGGAACTGGTGCGCTGGACTGCCGAGCGGCACCCGCAGCTGGAGATGTCCGTCGCCCCCGACGTGACCGCCGCGGTCGGCGCCTCCCCCGTCGTGGTCACCCTGACCACCAGCAACGAGCCGTACCTGGGCACCGGCGCGATCCGCCCGGGCAGCTTCCTCGCGCACGTCTCCCTCGCGGACTTCACCGAGGAGGTCTTCCACGGTGCGCAGGCGCTCTACGGCGACGACCTGGAGCTGATCGCGGACAACCCGCGCCGCATCATGGGCCGGCTGATCCAGGAGGGCAGCGTCGCGCTGCCGGGCACCGACGGCGCTCCGCAGCGCGGCCCGGGCCGGGCGATCAACGGCACGCTGGGTGAGGTGCTGCTCGGCCGCGTCCCGGCGGTGCGGCCCACCGACGGCTATGTGCTGAGCAACCCGTTCGGCATGTCCATCCTCGACGTCGGCCTGATCGACGCGGTCCACCGCACCGCTGTGGACCTCGGGGTGGGCGACACGCTCGACCTGATCTGAGGCCACCGGGCCACCTCGCACCACCGGCAGGAGGCGTCCGCCACGGACGCCTCCTGCCGTGCGTCCGGGGCCGCCTGAACTACCGCCATCTCGAATTGACAGAACTCGCTCTTGCCACTGTCGTCACAAGAGGCCATCGTGGATGCGCGTGTTACCGTGACCATGGGCGGCGGGACCCCAAGGACCCCAACGTCCGGTTACGCAGACCAATCGCCGCCGGGCGGAAGCCGGGCGCGATCGAATACGGGGGCTTTGATGTATATACGGTTCGACGTGCCATCTTTCATGACCAGGCCGTCAGATTGCCCGGCAGCCCAGCGGCTCCAGCCGTATTCGAGTGCTCAGCGCCGGCGAATCTGAAAGCACAGCTCCCGCCGCGCATGCGGCGAATTCCGACCCCAGCGCACCCGTCCGACGCTATTCGCTTGCCCAGCACGCGTCAGATCATGCGTGGGAATCAGCGAGGCTGGGTGAGCCGCCACAAGCGGCGTGTCCCGGCACGGACAGGAGCAGACGAATGGATGGCCCATGAGACGGTACAGCTCAGCAGGTGACGGCGGAGCGGGCGAGAGAACGCTTGGGATCGACTTCCTCGGCCCCTTCCAGGTGTCGGTCGGTCATACCCGCAGCAGTGTGGGCCCGAACCGGGCGCGTACGTTGCTGGCGGTTCTGGCGTTCACCCCCGGACAGGTCGTTTCGATGGATTTCCTCATCGACGAACTCCTCACCGGAGCGCCCTCGAAGAACCCGCGCAACGCCCTCCAGGCCGGCATGCACCGACTGCGAACAGCGCTAGAGAAGGTTACCGGTTTACCCGGCAGTTCCCTGGTGTGCACCTCCGCGAACGGCTATCTCCTGGACGTTCCCGATCATGCGGTCGACGCCCACCGTTTTGACCGGCTGGCCACCCGCGGCTCGGCCCTCGTGCAGCGCTCCCCCGACGAGGCCATCACTGTCCTGGAGGAATCGTTGCAGCTCTGGCGGGGTGCGGCCCTGCTGGACGTGTCCGGCGGCCTGCGCTGCCAGACCCAGGTGACCCGTCTGAACAACCAGCGCCTGAGCGCCCTGGAGGACCTCTACGAGGCCCGGCTGATCAGCGGTGCGGGCAATGTCGTCGGCGGTCTGGAACAGCTGGCGGCAGAACACCCCGAACGCGAGCGGATCTCCGAACTGCTGATGCTCGCGCTCTATCGCTCGGGCCGGCGCCGGGAGGCTCTGGAGACGTTCCACCGGGCACGCTCCTGGCTCCGCGTGGAGCTGGGACTGGAACCGGGCCGGAAGATCCGGAGTCTTCAGGAGGCGATCCTCACCGAGGATTCCGCCATTGACGCCGGACGTTTTCCCATGGAAGTCCGGTGAAACGCCGGACCGAAGAAACCTGATGGCCGACGGCGCGGCGGGGTCGTTCATCCCCGGCCTGCGTCGAGAGGATCACCGATAACGTGCTCCGTCACGTGCATCGGGCCACCGCCGCGCACCGCGAGTGCCGCGGCGTATTCCGACCCCGCCCGCAGGTCGGCCAATCCGAAGGTGTCGCCCCCGTATTCCCCGCGCCAGGCGAGCAGTGCCGCCGGCTGCCCGGGGGCCGAGACACTGATTGCCCGTTTGGGAACCGCTATGCCCACACCCACGGCTTTCAGCAGCGCCTCCTTGCGGGCCCAGTAGACCGCGAAGGCATATGCCCGGTTGCCGGTCGGCAGCGTCTCGAATTGCCGGTGTTCCTCGGCGGAGAGCACGCGCCCGGCAATTTCGCCGACTTCTCCCCGGGACACGCGCTGCACATCCACTCCGATTTCGCTTTCCCTGGTCACCGCCAGCACCACGTGTTCACCCGAGTGGGAAAGAGAGAAACGGACGTCGGTGCCGGGGACGAAGGGCTTGCCGTCCTCCTTGCCGCAGTGCCGGCACAGCCGGCTGATCCGCACCCGGTCCGGCGCGGTGCCGGTGGCACGGCCCAGCACGGTCCGCACCAGCGCCCGGCCGGTGACGAACCGGGCGCGGTCGCCCGGGTCGCGCAGCGCCTCGTAGCGGGCCCGCTCCCCCTCGTCCAGCAGGGCGCGGGTCCCCGCCCGGTCGCACAGCGGTGACCACAGCACGCGGCACCCGGCGCGTTCCGGCGTGCCGCCGCTCACCGCCGGCTCGCGGCGCCCGGCCCGCCGCGGCGGCGGGGGCGGGCGGCCCGCGTGCTAGGACCGGTCATCGTCCGGCGCCCGCTCGCCCCCGGCGGTGGCCTGACGTCCGGTCAGGCTCAGGAAGACGTCGTCGAGCGAGGGGCGGCGCTGGGCGAACTCGGCGATCTCGATGCCCGCCGCGTGCAGCGCGGCGGCCGCGGCGGACACCCCGGCCAGGCCGTCGGCGAGCTGGACGCCCAGCATGCCCCGGCGGGTGTCCTGGGTGAGCTCACCGGTCACCAGGGCGCTCAGCGCGGACAGCGCCTCGCCCAGGTGGGCCGGGTCGGCGACGGTGATCTCCAGCCGCTCCCCGCCGACCTTGCGCTTGAGTTCGTCGGCGGTGCCCTCGGCGACCACCCGGCCGCCGGCGATGACCGAGACCCGGTCGGCCAGCAGGTCGGCCTCCTCCAGGTACTGCGTGGTCAGCAGCACGGTGACGCCGTTGTCCACCAGGCCCTGCACGACGCCCCACAGGGCGATGCGGCTGGCCGGGTCGAGGCCGGTGGTCGGCTCGTCGAGGAAGATGACCTCGGGGTTGCCCACCAGGGTGCTGGCCAGGTCCAGCCGGCGGCGCATGCCGCCGGAGTAGGTGCGCAGCGGGCGCTGGGCGGCCTCGGTGAGGTCGAAGCGGTCCAGCAGCTCGGTGGCCCGGGCCCGCGCGTCACGCTTCGACAGGTGCAGGAGCCGGCCGAGCAGCACCAGGTTCTCCCACCCGGTCAGGTGCTCGTCGACGGCGGCGTACTGGCCCGACAGGCCGATCCGCCGCCGGACCTCCCGCGCCTGGTCGCGCACGTCGTGGCCGGCGACGACCACCCGGCCGGCGTCGTGGCGCAGCAGGGTGCTGAGGATCCGCACCGTGGTGGTCTTGCCCGCTCCGTTGGGGCCCAGCAGGGCCAGGACGGTGCCGGCGGGGACGTGCAGGTCGATGCCGCGCAGTACGTCCAGGTCCTTGTAGGACTTGCGCAGTCCCTCGACCTCGATGGCGGCCGTGGCGGTCACCGGGTCAGACCTCGCGCGCGGCGGGACCGGCGGGCGTCAGGTCGCTCCAGTGGGTGCGCACGTACGCGTCGGCGGCCTCCCGGGTGGCGGACGGCAGCACGGTGCGCCAGCCGGAGGGGATCTCCGCGAAGGCGGGCCAGAGGCTGTGCTGGTTCTCGTCGTTCACCAGGACGTGGAAGGTGCCCTCGGGGTCGTCGAACGGATTGCTCATGGGAATCCCTAGTGTCCTTTCACTGCCTCTACCTGCCGACCACTATCCTCAATCGCGCTGACGACGGGCTGACGATCGGCTGAACGCGGCCGGTTGCCCGGTACGGTGCCGTGCCGGCCCGGCTGCCGCGCGGCGACCAGCGCCGGCAGCGCCACGAGCCGGACGGCCACCGCGTCCAGGACGACGGCCACCGCGAGCGCCGCGGCGACCCGTCCGACCGTTCCCCCGGCGCACAGCGCCCAGCCGGCCGCCAGCAGCGCGACGACCGCCGCGGGGACCGCCAGCGCGGAGCGCGCGAAGCCGTCGGCCACCGCGTCGGCCACCCGCATGCCGGCCCGCAGTCCTTCACCGGTGCGGCCGACCGCGAGGGCGTGCTGGTGCAACGTCAGTCCGGCCAGCGCCAGGAAGACCGGCAGCGGTGCCCAGCCGGCCGTCCCGGTGAGCGGACCGCCGCCCAGCGTACCGGTGACGCCCCAGGAGGCGGCGGCGGTCAGCAGGTCGAGCAGGACCAGTCCGGCGGCCAGCAGCAGCGAGCGCAGCGCGATGGCCGCGCCGGCCAGGGCCAGCAGGAGCAGGACCGCCGTCAGCAGCGCGGAGCGAACCCCGGAACCGCCGGGGGCGTTCACCGGCCGGCCGGAGTGCAGGGCCGGCACCGCCAGCGTCATGAGCACCCCGCAGACCGTCAGGAACGACGCCGCCGGGTTGCGCAGGAACGGCATGATCGTCCGGCGCCACACGAGGGTGCCGCGGTGCGGGTCGCTGACCGGGCGGCCCAGCAGCCGGGCGCGGGGGCGGCCGGTCGTGGGCTGGGTCAGCACCAGGGCGGCCGGGAAGGCGGTGGCCACGGTCACCACGGCCAGCGCGGCGACCAGGCACACCCCGGCGGCGGCGTCCCGTGCGGTGCGGCCGCCGAAGGCGAACAGGGCCGCGGCGGACAGCAGTTGGGCACCGCCGCAGACCACCAGGGAGCGGCCGGCGGTGGCCGCCGCGACGGACGCGGCGGAGACGGCGCGGTAGCCCTGCGCGTAACTCTCGCGGTACCGGCGGACGTAGGCGAGGGCGTGGTCGAATCCCAGTGCCAGCGCGATCAGTCCGGCCAGGCCCGCGGCCGCCTCCGTGCCGGGCACCACCCAGCGGGTCAGCGCGGCCAGCGCGGCCGCCCAGCCGACCGCGGCCAGGCCCAGCAGCGGCGGCACCCCGGCCGCGACGGTGCCGGCGAGGCCGAGCAGGACGAGCAGGGCCACGGTCACCGGCAGGTAGGGCGGCAGGCCGGCCGTGGCGGCGGAGGTGGCGCGGGCCGCCCGCGGCGCGGTGCGGCCGGCGGACGCCGGAGGCGGGGCCGTGGGGGCGCTGTGCCGGGCCGCCGGGGCGGTCGTGGTGGCGGTGGTGCGGGTGACCGCTGCCGCCGCCGGGAGGGGGGCGGCGCGGTGGGAGCGGATCGCGGTGCCGGCTCCGAGTGCCACGGCGACGGCCATCAGCCACACGCCGAGCGCCCACCAGGGGTGCCGGGCGCTCCAGCGTCCGGCACGCGCCGCGCTCAGTGGTGTTAAGCCCGTCATTGCCATCCGTCCTTCGGTCGCGTACGGCGGGGTGGTGGGGGGAGGTCTCCCTCCCCCCACCACTGCCGGGGTGGGGGGACAGCCATCGGGGGCGGCGGTTCAGCCGGCCGTGGCGTCGTCGGCGTGCTCGGTGAGTTCGCAGGCGATCTCGAACGCCGCCGTGGTGGGGCCGCCCTCGGGGCTGGTGATGGCCAGCGGGCCGTCGAAGACCGCGAGCCGGCGTTCCACCCCGCTCAGTCCGCTGCCCTTGTCGGGGCTGGCGCCGCCCACGCCGTTGTCGTGCACGGCCACCCGCACGGCGCCGTCGGAGTAGCGGATGTCGACGGAGATCTCCTCCGCCTTGGCGTGCTTGGCGGCGTTGGCCAGGAGTTCGGCGATGGAGAAGTAGGCGGCGGACTCCACCGGGTCGGGCAGGCGGCCGGGCACCGAACCGGTGACGGTGACCTTGACGGGCAGTTCCAGGGCGAGGGTGCGCACCGCGTCGACGAGACCGCGGTCGGCGAGCAGCGGCGGGTGGACGCCGTGGACGAGGTCGCGGATCTCGTTGAGCGCCTTGACCGAGTCCTTCTTGGCCTCGGCGAGCAGGGCGCCGACCGCCTCCGGGTTGTGCTCCAGCAGCGATTCGGCGGCCGACAGGGTCATGCCCAGCGCCACCAGCCGCACCTGGGCACCGTCGTGCAGGTCGCGCTCGATCCGGCGCAGTTCACCGGCCTGCATGCTCATCGCGTCGGAGCGGGAGTGGGTCAGGTGCTCCACCCGGGCGGACAGCGCGGTGCGGGAGGCGCCCAGCACGTAGCGCACCCAGCGGCCGTGCAGCGGCACCAGCAGGCGGGGCAGCACGGTGACGGACAGGCCGATCTCCGCGGCGCCGACGACGGCGGCCAGGATGGCGGTGAACTGGTTGCGCACGGGGACGAACGCGAACCAGGTGCCGTCCCAGTGCTCGGTGACGGTGTGCCACACGAACGGCATCGACAGGCCGAACAGGCCGTCCAGCAGCGCCAGCGCGGGCACCAGGCCGAGCACCGGGCCGACGATCGGGTTCACGAGGAGCCACAGCAGGTCCCGCCAGGTCGCGCCGTCACCGATCATCCGGTGCACCCGCTTCAGCCGGCCGGACGTGACGTCCTTGGGTTCGAGCGCGTAGGACTCCGGGACCCGCACGCCGGTCCACTCCAGGGCCAGCCGCCGCTGGAGCCGGGCGTCGGCCCGCACGGTGTCCAGCGCGCCGGGCAGCAGGGGCAGGCCGATGCCGACGCAGGCGAGGGTGCACACGACGCCCACCCACACGAGCAGCAGGCTCTCGACGATCGCCAGGCCGCCCAGCTTGACGCCCGCCCACATGAGGGCGGCCGTCCCTTCGAGGCCGGCCCCGGCCTCTTTCTTGCCTCCGCGGTAACTCATCGTCCCCTCGCCTCACTTCACCGTCTCGGTATGCCGACTGCACTCAGCATGCCGTCCGGCGGACCACGTCGCGGGGGGGCTAGTACCCCTCTCTGACCCCCCTGAGCGCACCCTGGTTCCCCCACGTCCGGCTCCCGCGCGGACGGCTCCCGGCGGCACGCCCGGGCCGTGGGTATCACCGTGGTGGGGCGGCGCCCGGCCGTCAAGCCACCGCGCACGACGCAGTGCGGGCGATCACGGGCGCCGGGGTTCACCCGGCCGGGAGGCAGGTGGCGGTCAGCACGGACAGCGAGTGCGTGCCGGTGGCGGCGGCGGCCACCCGGTCGCCGGGGGCGACGGTGCCGGCGGCGGCCTGCTCGGCGAGGGTGACGAGGAAGTCGGCGGAGAAGCAGTGCCCCAGGTCGGCGACCCGGCCCAGCAGCAGCCGGTCCGGCGGCAGGCCCAGCGCGGACAGCAGGAACTGCTGCGAGGTGACGCGGTAGTTGCCGAAGACGGCGTGCCGCACCCCGGCCAGCGCGTCCCGGCCGCCGGCGCCGAGGTCGGCGACGCCGTCCACGGCCAGTTGGACGATGGACATCAGGCCGCCCCCGGAGGCGGTGTCGGTGCGGGTGGTCATGGCGTCCACCCGGAAGCGGGGGCCGGACCCCGGCTCCTGCTCCCGGGTGACCAGGCAGCCGGCGGCGCCGTCGCTGAGCACCGACAGGCCGCTGACCATCAGGCGTTCGCCGTCGGTCACCCGGTCGGCCAGCACCAGCAGGACCCGTTCGTGGCCGCCGGCGTACAGGGCGTTGCGGGCGAGTTGCAGGGCGGGGACCAGGTTGCCGCAGCCGTGGCCGCAGACCGCCAGGTGGGTGGCGGTGCCCAGGCCCAGTTCGCGGGTGAGGTGCGCCAGGGAGGCGACCGCCGGGCGGTCGTTCTCGCTGACGTAGACCAGCAGGTCGGGCGGGCCCGCGGCGGCGGCCGCCGTGCGGGCGGCGACCCGGGCGGCCATCTCCCGGATCTCGTCCCCGCTGACCCGGTAGTGGGCGAGTCCCGAATCGGGGTGGGTCAGCTCCGCGGTGTGCGGGCCGAGTCCGGCCACCGGGTGGGGGTCGCCGTGCTCCCAGTGCACCGCGGACAGGTGGATCGCGGTCACCGGGCGGTCCCGGCGCCGCCCGCGCCGGCCTCGTCGCGCACCAGGCTCAGCGGCCGCATGTCGGTCCACTCCCGGTCGACGTACCCGGTGCACGCGTCGCGGCCGTCGGGGCCGAAGACCTGCTCCCAGCCGTCCGGCCGGGGCAGCGCCTCGGGCCACAGGGAGTGCTGGCCCTCGTCGTTGACGAGCACCAGGTAGCGGGCGTCGGGGTCGTCGAAGGGGTTGGTGGTCATGGGGTGGGTCTCCGTCCTGGTCTGCGTCGGTGGACGCGTCGGGGCAACGGGCCGGCGAATACCGAGCCGTGCGGTGCGAGGGTCAGCGGCGGGGCCGCAGGGCGGGGCGGGCGCGGGCGGGGCGGGCGGCGGGCGGGGTGCCGAGCCCGGCCACCGTGGGGTTCTCGAACAGGGTGCGGATGTCCAGTTCGCGGCCCAGCGCCGAGCGGACCCGGTTGATGAGCCGGACCGCCAGCAGGGAGTGGCCGCCGAGGTCGAAGAAGCTGTCGTCGATGCCGACCCGCGCCACGCCCAGCACCTCGGCGAACACCTCGCACAGCGCCTCCTCCTCGGGGGTGCGCGCCTCCCGTCCGGGGGCGGCGGCGCGGTACTCGGGGCGGGGCAGCGCGGCCCGGTCCAGCTTGCCGTTGGGGGTGAGCGGCAGCCGGTCGAGCACCACGACCGCGGCGGGCACGAGGTGTTCCGGCAGCACGGCGGCCAGGCCGGCGCGCAGGGCGGCGGGGTCGGCGGCGGGTCCCGCGGAGGTGACGTAGCCGACCAGTCGCACGTCGCCCGGGTGGTCCTCGCGGGCGATCACCGCGCAGGCGGCGACCTGCGGGACGGCGGCCAGGGCCGCCTCGACCTCGCCGGGCTCGATCCGCATGCCGCGGATCTTCACCTGGTGGTCGGCCCGTCCGACGAACTCCAGGCCCGTGGCGGTCCAGCGCACCACGTCGCCGGTGCGGTACATCCGCGCGCCGGGCACCCCGGAGAACGGATCGGGCACGAACGCCGCGGCGGTGAGCGCCGGCCGGCCGAGGTAGCCGCGTCCGACGGCGGTGCCGGCCACGTACAGGTCGCCCGGCACGCCGTCCGGCACCGGGCACAGGTGGCCGTCGAGCACGTGCAGGGCGGTGTCGCGGACCGGCAGGCCGAGCGGCACCCGGTCGCCGGCCACCAGGTCGGGGGTGTCGATGAGGGCGAGCGTCACGTCGTCGGCGCACTCGGCGGGGCCGTAGGCGTTGACCAGCGGGACGGCGGGGAACCGGGCGAGCCAGCGGCGGCACAGGCCGGGCGGCAGCGCCTCGCCGGTGACCAGCAGCCGGCGCAGCGCCCCGAGCCGTGGGGCCGGCGCTCCCGCGTCCCAGCCGTCCAGCGCCTCGCGCAGCAGGGAGGGGACGACCTGGAGCACCGTCAGCCGCTCGGCGGCGACCCGGGCGAACAGCGCCTGCGGGTCGCGGACGGTGAGGTCGTCGGGGACGTCCACCCGGCCGCCGATCAGCGGGCCGCACAGCATCTGCCAGACGGAGATGTCGAAGGTGACCGGCGCGGTGAAGGCCAGCCGGTCCTCCTGCGTCAGGCCGAGTTCCTCGACCAGGGCCAGCAGGTGGTTGTGGGCGCCGGCGTGGTGGACCATCGCGCCCTTGGGCAGGCCGGTGGAGCCGGAGGTGAACAGCACGTAGGCCAGGTCCTGCGGGCCGTAGCCGGGTGCGTCGGGGGCGTCGCCGGTGGCGTCGGCCCGCTCGTCGAGCACCACGACCTCGGGCCCGTCCGCCCCGGCCGCCGCGCGGGCGATCGGCAGGCAGCCGGTCTCGGTCAGCAGCAGGCGGACCCCGGCCTCGGCGCACAGCGCGGCAGCGCGGGCGGCGGGGGCGCGCACGTCCAGCGGCAGGTAGGCGGCGCCGGCGGCGAGCACGCCCAGGAAGCAGGCGATGAGGGCGGGTCCCCGGGGGGCGAGCACCGCGACGGGTTCGCCGGGGCGCACTCCGCGGCCGGCCAGCCGACGGGCCACCGCACCGGCCAGCGCGGCGAGTTCCCGGTAGCCGACGGTGCGGTCCGCGGTGGTGACGGCCACCCGGTCCGGCGCGGTGGCGGCCAGTTCCCGCAGCCGGGCGACCACGTCCGGCACGGCGGGCTCACCGGCGGTGCGGCGGCCGGTGGCACCGGGGCGGTGGCGTTCGGCGGGGGTCAGCACCTCGGTGCGGCTCAGCGGAAGCCCGGGGTCGTCCGCCGCGCCGCGCAGCACCATCAGCAGGCGCGCCACCAGGGCTTCGGCGGTGGCCGGGTCGAACAGGTCGGTGCTGTAGGTGAGTTGCCCCTCGATGCCGCCGGGCCGGCCGCCGGGGCGGGGCTGTTCGGCGAGGTCGAGCGACAGGTCGAACTTGGCGTTCGCGGCCGGCGGCGCCTGCGCGGTGACCTCCAGGCCGGGCAGTGCGGGCAGGGCGCCGGCGGCCGCGTCCCGGTAGCCGACCATGGTCTGGAACAGCGGGTGGCGGGCCAGCGAGCGCGGCGGGTTGAGCACCTCCACCAGGTGCTCGAACGGCACGTCCTGGTGGGCGAAGGCCGCCAGGTCCGCGGAGCGCACCCGCCCCAGCAGGTCACCGAACGAGGGATCCCCCGACAGGTCGACGCGTAGCACCAGGGTGTTGACGAAGAAGCCGACGAGCCGGTCCCACGCCTCGTCCAGCCGGCCGGCCACCGCGGTTCCGACGGTGATGTCGGTGCCGCCGCCCAGCCGGGACAGCAGCGCCGCCCAGGCGGCCTGCGCCACCATGAACATCGTCACGCCGTACCGCAGCGCCACCGCCTCCAGCTCGCGGTGCAGCGCGGCGTCCACGGTGAACGGCACCGAGCCGCCGCGGTAGGAGGCCACCGGGGGGCGGGGCCGGTCGAAGGGCAGCGGGACCTCCTGCGGGGCCCCGGCCAGCGTCCGCGCCCAGAAGGCGGCCTGCCGGGCCAGCACGCTGCCGGGGTCCTCGCGTTCCCCGAGGAAGGCCCGCTGCCACAGGGCGTAGTCGGCGTAGCCCAGCGGCAGCGGTTCCCACCCGGGGGCGGTGCCGCCCAGCCGGGCGGTGTACGCGGTGGTCAGGTCGCGCAGCAGCACGCCGAGCGACCAGTCGTCGGCGGCGATGTGGTGGACGGCCAGCACGAGTACCGCTTCGTCGCCGGCGCTCTCCAGCAGCCACACCCGCAGCGGGACCTCGCGCAGCAGGTCGAAGCCCTGCGCGGTCACCTCGGCGGTCCGGGCGGCCAGCAGGTGCGGGGCGACGCGTTCCACGCGCAGCGGGGGAAGGTCGGGCACCTGCCGCTGGCAGGGCCCGTCCTGGCCCTCGGGGTAGACGGTGCGCAGCACCTCGTGCCGGGCGGCCAGGTCGCCGAGGGCGGCACGCAGCGCGCCGGTGTCGGTGCGGCCGCGCAGGCGCAGGGTGACCGGCAGGGTGTAGGTGGCTGCGGGGCCCTCCAGGCGGTGCAGGAACCACAGGCGGGACTGGGCGTAGGAGAGCGGGACGCGGTCGGGGCGCGGCACGGGGCCGGGCGCCGGCCGGGCGCGGCCGGCGGCGGTGGCGGCCCGTCGTGCGAGCGCCTCGACCGTGGGGGCCTCGAACAGGGCGCGCAGCGGGATCTCCAGGCCGAGCCGGGCGCGGATCCGGCTGACCAGGCGGGTGGCCAGCAGGGAGTGGCCGCCGAGCCGGAAGAAGTCGTCGTCGACGGCGACGGAGGGCAGGCCGAGGAGTTCGGCGAACAGCAGGCACAGCGCGCTCTCCAGCCCGGTGCGCGGTGCGGCGCCGGCCGCGGGCGGCGCGGGCTGCGGCAGGGCGCGCGCGTCGAGCTTGCCGTTGGGGGTGAGCGGCAGCCGGTCGAGGGCGACGACGTCGGCGGGGAGCATGTACTCGGGCAGGGTGGCGGCCAGGTGGCGGGTGAGCGCGGTGCGGTCGGGGGCGTCGAGCGGTGCGACGTAGGCGACCAGGCGGGTCGGCCCGCCGGGGTCGGCGGCGGCGACCACGGCGGCCTGCCGCACGCCGGGGTGGCGGAGCAGGGCGCGTTCGACCTCGCCGGGCTCCACGCGGTTGCCGCGGACCTTGACCTGCTGGTCGGCGCGGCCCAGGTACTCCAGTTGTCCGTCGGCCCGGCGGCGCGCCAGGTCGCCGGTGCGGTACATGCGGCTGCCGGGCGGGCCGGCCGGGTCGGCGACCAGGCGGCCGGCGGTCAGGCCCGGCCTGCGGTGGTAGCCGGCCGCCACCTGGGCGCCGGAGACGTACAGTTCGCCGCGCACCCCGGTCGGCACCGGGCGCAGCCGGTCGTCGAGGACCTGCACGGTGACGCCGGGCAGCGGCCGGCCGATCGGCACGGGGTGCGGCCAGTCGGCGGGGTCGGCGGGCAGCGTGGTGTGGGTGACGACGTGGGTCTCGGTGGGGCCGTAGTGGTTGTGCAGCGCGCAGTGCGGGCGGGCGGCGAAGAAGCGCCGGACGGCGTCGTCGGGCCGCAGTTCCTCGCCGGCCTGGGCGACGTCGCGCAGCGCGGTGAGCGGGAGCCCGGCCTCCTCGGCGGCCTCGCAGACCGCGGCGAGCACCAGGTGCGGGGCGTACAGGGCGGTGATGCCCTGCTGCTCCAGCCAGTGGGCGAACCGTTCGGGGTCACGGCGCACGTCCTCGCCGGGTACGACGAGGCAGCCGCCGGTGAGGTGGGCGGCGAGGATCTCCTGGGCGGCGACGTCGAAGCCGATCGAGGTGAACTGGGCGATCCGGTCGCCGGGCCGGCCGCCGCCCTGCCAGCGGGCGAGGTTGGCGAGCGCCTCGCCGGGCAGCACGACGGCCTTGGGCAGCCCGGTGGATCCGGAGGTGTACATGACGTACGCGGGGTGTCCCGGCCGCAGCGGCGTGGTGCGTTCGGCGTCGGTGAGGTCGCCGTCGGGCAGGTCCGGCAGCCCGGTGCCGTCGGCGCGCAGGACCGGTGGCGCGGTGTCCGGCCAGGTGGTCGCGGCGGTGCCGAGGACGGCGACGGGGGCGGCGTCGCGGAGCATCAGGGCGAGGCGTTCGGCGGGCAGGCCGAGGTCGAGGGGCAGGTAGGCGGCGCCGGTCTTGAGCACGGCCCACACCGCCGCGTACAGCTGCGGTGAGCGGGGTACGGCGACGGCCACGATCGTGCCGGGGCCGGCTCCGGTGGCGACCAGGGCGCGGGCCAGCCGGTTGGCCAGGGCGTTGAGCGCCGCGTAGGTGACGGTGGTGTCCTGCCAGGCGACGGCGATCGCGTCGGGGGTGCGGGCGGCCCGCTCCTCGAACAGTTGGGGCAGGGTCGCGGTGGGTGGTCCGGCCGGCGGGCCGCTCAGGCGTGCGGTCTCCCCCGGCAGCAGCACCCCGACCGCGGACAGCGGGAGGTCCGGGCCGGCGGCGACGGTGGCGATCAGCCGCACGAGGCGGGCGGCGAGGTCCTGCGCGGTGGAGTGGTCGAAGAGGTCGGCGGCGTACTCCAGGAGCCCGTCGAGCCCGGCGGGCCGGCCCTGCGCGTCGCGGCGTTCGGCGAAGTCGGCCATGAGGTCGAACTTGGCGGGCTCGTCGGCCGGCGCCTCCCGGACGACCTGGAGCCCGGGCAGCGCGGGCAGGGTGTCGGGGGCGTTCTTGAAGCCCACCATCGTCTGGAACAGCGGGTGGCGGGCCAGGGAGCGCGGCGGGTTGAGCACCTCCACCAGGTGCTCGAACGGCACGTCCTGGTGGGCGTAGGCGGCCAGGTCGCTCTCCCGCACCCGGCGCAGCAGTCCGGCGAACGTGGGGTCCCCCGACAGGTCGACGCGCAGCACCAGGGTGTTGACGAAGAAGCCGGCGAGGCGGTCGAGCGCCTCGTCGAGCCGGCCGGCCACCGGGGTGCCGACGGCGATGTCGGTGCCGCCGCCGAGCCGGGACAGCAGCGCGGTCCAGGCGGCCTGCACGACCATGAACATCGTCACGCCGTGTTCGCGGGCGACCGCGGCCAGCCGTTCGTGCACGGCCGCCTCCACGGTGAACGGCACGGCGCCGCCCAGGTGTCCGGGGCGGGCCGGGCGGGGGCGGTCGCGGGGCAGGTCGACCTCGTCGGGCAGGCCGGCCAGGGTCCGCTCCCAGAACGCCACCTGCCGGGAGAGCACGCTGTCCTTGTCGTCCGGGTCGCCCAGCACCTCGCGCTGCCACAGGGTGTAGTCGGCGTAACTCACCGGCAGCGGTTCCCAGCCGGGGGCGGCGCCGCGGGTACGGGCGGTGTAGGCGGTGGCGAGGTCGTCCATCAGGACCGCCAGCGTCCAGCGGTCGGCGGCGATGTGGTGGACCACGAGGACCAGCACGTGCTCGTCGGGTCCGGCCTTCAGCAGCGTGACCCGCAGCGGCACGTCGTGGGCGGGGTCGAAGACGGTGGTGACCGCCTCGCGCACCGCGTCGGCGGTGTCCCGGCCGGTGACGTCGCGCAGGGGGACGCCGCGGCGGGCGCGTTCGGGGTCCAGGACCTCCTGCCGGGGTTCGCCGTCGGTGCTGGGCAGCACCGTGCGCAGGGCCTCGTGACGGGTCACCAGGTCGTGCACGGCCGTCTCCAGGGCGGCGGTGTCCAGTGCGCCGCGCAGCCGCAGCACGACGGGCACGTTGTAGACCGGGTTGGGGCCCTCCAGTTCGGTGAGGAACCACAGGCGGCGCTGCGCGGGCGACAGGGGCAGCGGGTCCGGGCGGGTGGCGGGGCGCAGCGGGGGGCGTTCGCCGGTGCCGCGCAGGACGGCCCGGGCGAGGGCGGCCAGGGTGGGCGCCTCGAAGACGGTGCGGACGGTGATGTCCACGCCGAGGACCGCCTTGACGCGGCTGATGAGCCGGACGGCGGCGATCGACTGGCCGCTGAGCGCGAAGAAGCTCTGCTCGCGCCCGACGTGTTCCAGCCCGAGCACCTCGCACCAGATCTGGTGCAGCACCTCCTCCGTCGGTGTCCGCGGCGGGTCACCGGCGCCGCGCCGGCCGGCGGGGCCGCCGGCGGTGGGCTCGGGCGCTGGGCGCATCCCGCCTCCCTCGGATCCGCCCGGCCGGTCCGGGCCGGGGCGTTCGGTCGTCATGGCCGTGCCGCGTGGGTGAGCCGGCCGTTGAGTTCGGCGCCGATCAGCGCGGCGGCGTCGGGGCCGAGCATGCGGTAGTGCGTGCAGGGCACCTGGACGGTCTCGACGGGGCCTTCGGTGAACGGTTCCCAGAACGCGGCGCCGTCCAGCGGTTCGGAGCGTTCCAGGGCGGCGACGAACATCAGGGCGCGGCCCCGGCGCCGGGGCGGCCGGTACGCACGCCGCAGCCTGCGGTGGTGGCGCAGCGAGGCCAGCACGCGTGGCAGTTCTTCGGGGCCGAAGCCGCCGACGGTGCCGAGGGCGTCGCCGAGGAGGTCGACGAGTTCCTGCTGGCCGGTCTCCTCCTCCCAGCCCTCGCCCCAGTCCGGCAGCCGCACGCCGCCCGAGCCGTAGCCGGGGTAGCTGTCGAGCAGGCACAGCAGGTCCACGGCCTCGCCGGCGGCCTCCAGGCGGGCGGCCATGGCGTGCGCGACGAGGCCGCCGAAGGACCAGCCGAGCAGCCGGTAGGGGCCGGTGGGCGCGACGGTGCGGATCTGCTCGACGTAGTCGCGGGCCATCTCCTCGACGTCGGCGGGCCGGGCGGCGTCGCCGAACAGGCTCTTGTCCTGGAGGCAGTGCACCGGGATCTCGGGGTCGAGATGGCCGAGCAGCGCGGTGTAGCCCCAGCTGATGCCGGTGCCGGGGTGGACGCAGAACAGCGGCGGGAGGCTGCCGGCCGCCCGCAGCGGCAGCAGGGAGGTGACGGCTCCCGCCCCGGGGCCGGCGTCGATCCGCGCGGCGAGCCCGGCGGCGGTGGGCGCCTCGAACAGGTCGCGCAGCCGCAGTTCGGCGCCGAGCACGGCGCCGGCGCGGGCGATGAGCCGGGCGGCGGACAGGGAGTGGCCGCCGAGTTCGAAGTACCCCTCGTCGACGCCGACGCGTTCGCGGCTCAGCGATTCGGCGAACAGGTCGCACAGCCGCCGTTCGGTGACGGTGCGCGGCGGCCGGTAGGCGGTGCCGCCGGAGCGGGCGGGGGCCGGCAGGGCGCGGTGGTCGGTCTTGCCGTTGGGGGTGAGCGGCAGGGCGGGCAGGATCGTCACGACGGAGGGGACCATGTAGGCGGGCAGCCGCAGCGCGAGGCGTTCGCGCAGCCGGGCGGCGTCGGGCGCGGCGCCGGCGGCGGGCACGGCCCAGGCGGCGAGCCACGGGTCGCCGGGGGTGTCCTCGCGGGGCAGGACGACGGCCTGGGAGACCTCCGGGTCGGCGGCGAGGGCGGCCTCGATCTCACCGGGTTCGATGCGGAAGCCGCGGACCTTGACCTGCCGGTCGGCGCGGCCGGCGAACTCCAGCAGTCCCGACGGCAGCCAGCGCGCCAGGTCCCCGGTGCGGTACATGCGGTCGCCGGGCGGGCCGAAGGGGCAGGCCACGAAGCGTTCCGCGGTCAGGCCGGGGCGGTCGAGGTAGCCGCGGGCGAGGGAGGGGCCGGCCACGTACAGTTCGCCGCGCACGCCGGGCGGGACGGGCCGCAGCCGTTCGTCGAGCACGTACATCCGGGCGTTGGCCTGCGGCCGGCCGATCGGCACCGGGCCGGGGGGCGGGTCCTGGTGGGGTTCGAGGGTGTACTCGGCGCAGTTGACCGTGGTCTCGGTGGGTCCGTAGACGTTGCGGACCACGGCGTCGGGGTGTTTGCCGCGCCACTCCCGCAGCATGCCGGCGGTCAGCGCCTCGCCGCCCAGCAGCAGTTCACCGGTGGGCGAGTACGCCTGGGGTGCCTCGGCGAGGAGCGCGAGGTGGCTGGGGGTGGCCTTCATGAAGGTGCAGGGGTGGTCGTCGAGCGCGGCGGTCTCGGCCGGGTCGGGGTCGGTGATCGAGGCGAGCACCACGCAGCCGCCGGCGGTGAGCGGGATCCACAGGGCGCCGACCGTCATGTCGAAGGCGGGCGAGGAGTGCACGAGGGTGCTGCCGGCCGCGGCCGGGTAGGCGCCCGCGCACCAGTGCAGGTAGTCGGCGAGCGCGGAGTGCGGGACGACGACGCCCTTGGGGCGGCCGGTGGAGCCGGAGGTGTAGATGACGTAGGCGGCGTGCTCGGAGTGGCGGCGCACCGGGGGTGTGGTGGCCGGCAGGGGCTCCAGGGCGGCGCGGGTGCCGGGGTCGTCGAGGCGCAGCTGCGGCACCCCGTCGAGGGTGGGCGTCCCGGCGCCGTCCACGTCGCTCAGGGTCAGTACGAGTGCGGGCCGGGCGTCGCCGAGGACGAAGGCGGTGCGTTCGGCGGGGTACTCCACGTCGAGCGGCAGGTAGCCGGCGCCGGCCTTGAGGACGGCGAGCTGGGCGACGACGGCGTCCGCCGAGCGGGGCATGCGGACGGCGACGAGCTGTCCTGGGCCGGCGCCGCGGGCGGCCAGCAGGTGGGCGAGCCGGCCGGAGCGGGCGGCGAGTTCCGCGTGGTCGAGGAGGAGGCCGCGGTCGGCGACGGCGGGGGCGTGCGGGGTGGCGGCGGCACGGGTGGCGAGCAGGTCGAGCAGCGGCGGGTGCGGTCCGGGCGCCGACGGGCCGTTCCACTCGTGGAGGAGCCGGTGCCGGGTGGCGTCGTCGAGGAGCTCGACGTCGCCGGGGCGGGCGGCGGGGCCGGCGGCGAGGGCGTCGAGGACGCGGCCGACGGCGGCGGCGGTACGCCGGGCGGTGGCGTCGTCGAACAGGTCGGTGGCGTACCGCAGTTCGCAGTCCAGGCCGGCCGGTTCGCCGCGCGGGCCGGTGTGTTCGGTGACGGCGAGGGTGAGGTCGAACTTCGAGGTGCGCCAGGTGACCGGTTCGGGCGTGATCCGCAGTCCGGGCGCGGCCGGGCCGTCGTCGCCCGCGGTCTGCGTCTCGTGCACCAGCATGACCTGGAAGAGCGGGTGGCGGGCCAGGGAGCGCGGCGGGTTGAGGAGTTCGACGGCCTGGTCGAAGGGGAAGTCCTGGTGGGCGTAGGCGTCCAGGACGCTGTCGCGGACGCGGGCCAGGAGCGTGCCGGCGTCCGCGTCGCCGGTGGTGTCGACGCGCAGCACCAGGGTGTTGGTGAAGAAGCCGACGAGTCCTTCGAGGGCCTCGTCGTCGCGGGCGGCGACCACGGTGCCGATGGGGATGTCGGTGCCGGCGCCGAGCCGGGTGAGGGTGGCGGCGAGTGCGGTGAGCAGCACCATGAAGACGCTGGCCCGGGCGCCCTGCGCGAGCCGGGCCAGCCCCTCGTGGGTGCCGGGGGCGACCGGCACGGGCACGCCGTCGCCGTGGAAGCTGCTGGCGGCGGGCCGGGGGCGGTCGAGGGGCAGGGCGAGCTGGTCGGGCAGTCCGGCCAGCCGGTCCGTCCAGTACCCGGCCAGCCGCGCGTACTCGCTGTCCGGGTCGTCCGCCTCACCCAGCACCTCGTGCTGCCACAGGGCGTAGTCGGCGTACTGCACCGGCAGGGGTTCCCGGTCGGGGGCGGCGCCGCGGCTGCGGGCGCGGTAGGCGTGCCACAGGTCGCCCAGCAGCGGGCCGGTCGACCAGCCGTCGGTGGCGATGTGGTGGACGACCAGCGACAGCACGGCCTCCTGCGGGCCGGTCAGCAGGAGTTCGGCGTGCAGGGGCAGGTCGTTGCGCAGGTCGAAGCGGTGCTCGGCGAGCCGGGCCAGTTCGGCGGTCAGGGTGTCCGGGGGGACCGGGCGGACCGTCAGGGGCGCTGGGGCGTCGCGGGGTTCGAGGACGTGCTGCTGGGGGACGCCGCCGGTCGCGGAGTAGACGGTGCGCAGGATCTCGTGCCGCTCCATCAGGTCGGCCAGGGCTGCCCGCAGGGCGGCGTGGTCGAGCGGTCCGCGGATCCGCAGCGCCAGGGGGACGGTGTAGAGCGCGCTGGGTCCCTCGATCTCGCTGATCAGCCAGAGCCGCCGCTGCGCGTAGGACAGAGGAATCACGCGCCGCCCCCTTCACTGCCTCGTGGTCGGTGCCGGCCGCCGCGGCGGCCGGGCAAGTGCGGTCCCGGTGCCGGCCGCCCCGCGCGGGCGGCCGGCACCGGGGTGACCGGTCAGCCCACGACGGGCCCGGTGGGCAGGACGCCGGTGCCCTGCCAGGAGTTCCACAGCGCGGCGTACGGGCCGCCGGCGGCGAGCAGTTCGTCGTGCGGGCCGCTCTCCACGATGCGGCCCTGCGCCATCACGATCACCCGGTCCGCGTCGTGTGCGGTGTGCAGCCGGTGGGCGATGGAGACGACGGTGCGGCCGGCCATCAGTGCGGCGAGGGAACGCTCCAGGTCGCGTGCCGTCCTGGGGTTGAGCAGCGAGGTGGCCTCGTCGAGCACCAGGGTGTGCGGGTCGCTCAGCAGCAGCCGGGCCAGCGAGACCTGCTGGGCCTCGGCGGGTGACAGCTCCCGGCTGCCGGTGCCGACGGGGGTGTCGAGCCCGAGTTCGCAGACCCATGTCCAGGCGGCGACCGCCTCCAGGCACTCGCGCAGTTCCGCCTCGCTCGCGGACGCCTTGGCCAGCAGCAGGTTGTCGCGGACCGAGCCGTTGAAGACGTGGTACTCCTGCGTGACCAGGGCGATCCCGGCGCGCAGTTCGCGGCGCGGTATGTCGCTGAGGGCGACGCCGCCGCGCGTGACGGAGCCGGTGCGCGGCGGGTCGATCCCGGCGAGCAGCCGGCCCAGGGTGGTCTTGCCGGCGCCGGAGGGGCCCACGACGGCGATGCGTTCGCCGGCCTTCACGGTGAAGCTCACGTCGTGCAGGACGTCGTGGCCCGGGGTGTAGCCGTAGGAGACGCCGCGTACCTCCAGGTCGAGCGGGCCGGCCGCCGTGACGCCGGCGACCGTGGCGGCCGGCGCGGCGGCGGGTTCGTCACCGCGTTCCTGGGAGACGCCCAGCAGGCGGGCCACGGAGGCGCCGGCGACCTGGAGCTTGTCCTGGTTGTAGAGCAGCACGTCGATGAGTCCGGCGAGCTGCTGGGTGTAGAGGGTGGCCGCGGTGATGCCGGCGAGGTCGACCCAGCCGTGGTGGTAGAAGAAGCCGCCGAGCACCACGGTGGCGACCGTGGGGATGGCGATGGCGGTGTCGGTGACCGGCAGGAAGACCGAGCGCAGGCCGAGGGTGTAGCGCTCGGCCCGGTAGGCCAGCCCGACGTCCTCGCGCACCCGGCGGGCCCGCCAGGGCCGCAGGCGCAGCGCCTCGACGGTCCGGGCGCCGGTGATGGTCTCGGCGAGCGACTCGGTGGCCTTGGCGTACGAGGCGCGTTCGCGCAGGTAGCCGTCGCGGGCGCGGGCGAGGTACCAGCGGGTGATGGGCCACAGGATCGGCACGGCCAGCAGGCAGGGGAAGATCATCAGCCAGCCCACCAGCAGCAGGGCGCCGATCATCACGACCATGGTGGTCAGCGTCACCAGCGTGCTGGGCACGTTGACGCGGGCCGCGGAGGTGAGGGCGTCGATGTCGCGGGTGGAGCGGGTGATGAGGTCGCCGACGCCGGCGCTCTCGATGGTGGTCAGCGGCAGGCCGAGGACGTCCCGCACGAAGTCCTCGCGCAGTTCGGCGACGATCTTCTCGGCGAGCCGGGAGGTGAAGTAGTTCGCCAGCCACAGTGTGCCGGCCTGGAGGACCAGGAAGACCAGGATGAGGGCGACCATCACCGGGACGCGGTCGATCCCGGACTGGACCTGCTCGACGAGCCGGCCCAGCAGCCAGGGGGCGGCCAGCGCGCACCCGGCGGTCAGCGCCTGGAGGGCCAGCGCCCCGGCGATCTCACGCGCGTGCCGCCGGACGACGGTACGGGCGTAGCGCCGCACCGCCTTCCTCGTCGCGACGGGCAGTGCGGTCACGCCGGATCAACCCCTCTCGTCACCAGGGCCGCGTAACGCCGGTCGGTGAGCAGGCTGTCGTGGCTGCCGCGGGCGGCCGCCGCGGTCTCCTCGACGTAGTAGACGGTGTCGGCCAGGCCCAGCACGGCCGGGCTGGTGGTGAAGACCACGGTGGTGCGGCCGGTGCGGTACTCGCGCACCCGCTGGGCCACGGTGGCCTCGGTGAGGGCGTCGAGCGCGCTGGTGGGTTCGACCAGGACGAGGACGTCGGGGTCGGTGAGCAGCGCGCGGGTCAGCCGAAGCCGCTGGCGTTCACCGCCGGAGAAGTTGCGTCCGCCGGCCTGGAGTTCGCTGTCGAGCCCGTCGGGCAGGGCCTGGATGATCTCGACCGCCGAGGCGGCGGCCGCGGCTTCCCGTACCCGTTCGGGCGGGGTTTCGCCGCCGGGGTCGAGTTCGGCGCCCAGGACGCCGGCGAACAGGTAGTCGTCGTTGCGCACGAGCAGTACCCGTTCGCGTACGCCGGCCAGCGGCAGGCCGGACAGCGGGGTGCCGGCCAGGGTGGTGGACGATTCGGCGTAGCGGGCGAGCCGGTCGCCGAGCAGGCCGGCCTCGGCCGGGGAGGCGCAGGCCACGGCGCTGAACGAGCCGTGGGGGAAGGCGAGTCCGGACTCGGGGTCGGCGAGTTCCCCGCCGGTGGGGACCTGCGGGCCCTCGGGGCCGTCGGGCAGGTTGCGGTCCATCGCCAGGAACCCGGCGACGCGTTCGGCGGAGACCCGGCCCTGGGTGAGGGAGACGACGCAGTCGGTCACCCAGCGCAGCGGGGTGGAGAGGAAGACCGCGTAGCCGTAGAAGGCGACGAGCTGGCCGACCTCCAGCTGCCCGGTCAGCACCAGGTGGGCGCCGAGCCAGACGACGGCGAGGGAGAACGCGCCGGTCAGGACGGTGCGCACGGCGGCGACGCCGGCCTGGAGGCGGGCGGTCGCGGTGGCGAGCGCGCGGGTGCGCTGGGACTCCTCGCGGAACAGCCGTGCGTAGTGGTCCTCGCCGCCGATGCCGCGCAGCACGCGCAGGCCGCCGGCGATGTCGATGGCGATGCCGGACAGCTTGCCCTGCTGGGCGCGCACCTCGCGCTGGCGGCCGCGGACGGGCAGCAGCACCTTGGTGAGCAGCCAGACGATCAGCGGCGTGCCGAGCAGCACGATCAGGCCGAGCTGCCAGGCGGAGGTGAGCATGATGACGGCGACCACGGCGATGGCGACGGCGGCGCCGGCGCCCCGGGAGGTGGCCGCCAGCGCGGTGCCGATCGGGGTGATGTCGCCGACGCCGATGTTCATCACCTCGCCGGCCGCCACCCGTTCGCGCAGGGTGGCGCCGAGCCGGGCGGCCTGGCCGTTGACCTGCTGCATGGTGCGGAAGGCGGCGCCCATGTTGGTGGCGAAGTCGCAGCGTTCCTGGAGTGTGGTGGTGCCGGCCTGGAGCAGGACCAGGGCCAGCATCACCCCTCCCCACTGGAGCAGTTGGCGCTGGTCGTCGCCGAGGATGCCCCGGTCGATGACGAGGCCGGTGACGAACGGCACGAGGGAGCGGGCGAGCATCGTGATGATGCCGTAGACGACGCCCAGGACGATCGGGGCACGCAGTCCTCCGGCCAGCCAGAGGAGGAAGCGGAATGAGCTGCGGGAATCCGGTTTTCCCGCGTCGATGAGCGCAAGATCTCGCATAGGGCCACCAAGGTATCAGCGTCGGAGGCTGACATGCCATAGTCAAAAATGCAACTACTGCGCCATCACGGCGCCTTCACGGAAACCGCCGGAAATCCGCCGGAGGCGGGCCGCCGCGACGGCACGGGACCGACAGGGAAAAGCACCGGATCACCAGTGCGGCAATCCGGTCCGCCGGAATTCGGCGGCCCCTCACGGAGGAGCGGGCGGCCGTCCGGGGGCGGGGCGGCCGCCCCGCCCCCGGACAAGCCGGACGGCTCAGCGCCAGGCGGCGTAGTAGCGCCGCAGGGCCTCCCACTTGCTGTCGGTCATGGTCACCAGGAACTCGGCCGGCGGGGTGTAGTCCGGGTCCAGGTCGTCAGCGGTCCGGCGGTACTTCGCCGTCAGCGACTCCTCGATGATCTCCGGCCACTCACCGGTGATGGTCCACTTGCGCTCGTAGCCGGTGGCCACCATGTGCGAGACGGCGCTGGCCACCACCGCGTCGCGGGTGCCGGGGGCGAGGGGGGCGCGCACCGGGGCGAAGTCCACGAGTTCGCGCACCTGGCCGGCGCCCTTCTCGATCATGTCGGCCATCTCCCGTGCCAGCAGCGGCGACTGGTGCAGGCCGTCGCGGTAGGTGCCGCTGGCCATCCACAGCCCGTCCACGCCGGTGGCGCCGAACAGCGGGTAGCCGTCGGCCGGGATCGGCCGGTTGCCGACCTGCGCGGACAGCAGGGCCGCCTGCTCCAGACCGGTGTGCAGCTGGTCGATGGAGCAGTCCACCAGGAACTTCAGGTCCTTCAGGTCCGGGTGGGAGCGCGGGGTGTCGGAGATGATGTTGGTCGCGCCCAGGTACAGGACCCCGTCGCCGCGCGGCACGCAGTGCAGACCGCAGGCCAGCGCCCGGTTGGGGGTGCGCAGCACCGAGTTGGGCAGCGAACCGTCCTCGGTGCGCACCAGCGCGGAGACGCCGTAGCCGCTGACCATCGGCGGGATGCGGCGCTGGACGTCCTCCAGGCCCGCGAGCAGTTCCACCGACTGCGCGCCGGCGGCCACCACCACGTGCGCGGCCGACAGGGTCGTGCCGCCGGCCAGCCGCACGCCCGTCACGGTCTCGCCGTCGGTCACCAGCGAGGTGACCAGGTCGTCGACCACCTCGCCGCCGGCCGCGACCAGCGCCGCGTCCAGCTTCTCGAACAGCTTGGCGGTGTTCACCGCGTGCTCGCCGGGCATGAACAGCGCCCGCAGCGGCCGGAACAGCTCGTTGGGACGCATCCACTCGACGGCCTCGGCGTCCACCAGCTCGTACGGCTCCTGGTGGTCGGTCAGGGCCTGCTGGATGACCGCGAAGTTGGTGGTGTCGATCGCGGAGGTGCCCACCGTGTTGAGGAAGACGAACGTGCCGCGGGCGCTGATCAGGTCGCTCTCGTCGCCGGAACGCTCGGCCAGCTCCTGGAGCCAGCCCGCCCACAGGTCCCGGGCCTGGTGGTCCAGGGAGAGCTTGGAGCGGCCGTGCTCGGTGGACATCAGCGGTTCGGTGACCTCGCCGAAGCACCCGAGCATCGCGCCGGCCGCGGTCGAGGCCGCGTTCTGCCGCGTCCGGCCGCCGATCCGGGCCACCTTGGTGCCGCGGCGGGCCAGCTCGAAGGCTATGGACGATCCCAGCGCACCGTTCCCGATGACGATGACATCGTGACTGGTCGGCATGTCTGGCTGCTCCTCGACTCGTGGTCCTGGTTGTCGGATCGAACGCGGTGCCGCGGGGGCGGCGGGTCCTGGTCCCGGTGGGTGCCGGGACCGGGGGGCTCCGGCGGGGGCCGGCTCAGCCCTGGCCCAGGACTCCCACCGGGTCGTGGTCGGTGCCCTGCGGCCGCAGGTCCTCGGGATCGGCGTAGTCACGGATCCGGCGGATGAGCGTGGTGCTGTTCTGGCCGAAGCGGTGCGGTTCGCGGAGGTTGGTGATCTCCAGCTTCCCGCCGTCCGGACCGGCCAGCGACTTGGCGTACTCCAGCACCGCGCGGCCCTGCGGGTAGGTCATCAGGTAGTGGATGGCCAGCATCCCGCCGGCCGGGTTGATCAGCCGCCAGTACTCACGCAGGAACGCCAGGGTGTCCCAGGTGTCGATCCACGCGAGGTCGATCAGGCCGAAGCGCTGCTCGACCAGGTCGCCGGAGCCGCGCAGGTCGGCCTCCACGACGGAGGTGACGCCGGTCAGGCCGCGTTCCTCCAGCACGCCGAGCACCCGGGTCGCCGAGGACGCCGGGTCGGTCATGCGGTCGATGCAGACCAGTTCCGGCCGGTAGGGCTCGTCGTAGTAGCCGCGGTGCGCCATCGGCTGGAGCTCGGCGCCGCGCGGATCGTCCAGCAGCGCCTTCTCCTGCTCCCAGGCGGCCGCGTTGTCCACCAGCGCCTGCGCCAGGAACGGGGTGGTGTACCCCATTCCGACTTCGAGGACGCGCTGCGGGCGGGTACTGCGGATGAGCCAGTACAGGAGGTTCGCCGTGGCATCCGTGCCCATTTCCGGAACTACCAGTCCGGAGACGGCCCGCATGAATTCGTCGTCTATCACGTGCTCGAACTCCCGCCCGCAAGAATCATCAGAACACCGATGCGAGATTAATGGCCCGACCGCTCCGGGAGAAGTGTTCGGCATTCCGCCGCGCGCGGACCCACGGCCGGCCCGCCGGTCAGGAAGCGGAGGACCGGCGGGCGGGCCCCCGGGCGGTGCGCAGGTCGTCGGCCATCGCGCGCCACGACTCGACGTAGCCGAGCAGGAGTTCCTGCGCGGCGTCGGCGCAGTGGGCCGGGAGGTTGCCGACGATCTGGTCGCGCTGGCGGGTGACGCGGGCGCAGGACTCGAACATCCGCAGCAGCGTCCGGCCCGACTCGCTGAACCGCAGGGAGGGGTCGCGGCACAGCGCCTCGAAGAGCGCGGCCATGTCCTGTTCGGAGCGCGGTTCGTCGCGTCGGGCGGCGGCCACGACGGGCACCGGGGCGGGGATGTCGGGCCGCAGGCGCTCCGGCAGCGGGTCGGCGTCGCCGCGCAGCCGGGCCTTGACGTCGGCGGCGGTGGACGGCGAGATGGCGGCCCGGCGGGCGACCTCGCGGATGGAGAAGTCCGGGTTGTCCAGGAAGAGTTCGGCGGCCCTGCGCCTGCCCGCCGAGCCGTCGACCGGCCGGCTGCGGCCGTCGAGCCCGATGGTGGCCGCCGGCGAGGCGGTGCCGCCGGGGGCGCGGCGGATGCGGGCGACGCGGTGCGGGGAGATGCCCGCGACGGCGGCGATGGCTCGGTTGGACCAGTCGGGGTGCAGGGCGGCGATCCGGCGGGCCGCGTCCTGGCGTTCGTCGGCGTCGAGCGGCAGGCCGTGTTTGACGTTGGCGGCCACGGCCAGCAGGAACGCGTCCTGCTCGCTCCCGTCGAAGTACCGGACCTCGATGGTGTCGCGCCCGTTGAGCACGGCGGCGCGCATCCGGTGCAGGCCGTCGATGACCTTCAGGCCGGGGCGGTGCACCAGGATCGGCGGGACGTCGTCGCCGGAGTCGGCCAGCAGCCGCGTGTGCGCCAGGTCCTCGGGGCGGGAGCGCACCGACAGCGATCCGCCGAGGCGGGCGAGCGACACCGCCTCGACGGGGAGCCGTTCCACGGCCTCCCACAGCGCCGCAACGTATCCCGACCCCGTACGGGTCGGTTCACCCGATGGTGCGGCAGTCCGCATCACGGATTCCACCCCCCTGTTGTTCTCCCTGAAGCAGCCCGTGGCTCCCCGCTCGGTGCGCAGGTGCCGACGCGGCGCCAGGGGCCCGCACGAGGGGTGTCGCGTGGCCACACTGTAGACCAGGTTATGAACGGCCGAAAACGCTGGTCGTCCGGGTGCAGTCGGGCCGGACAACGGTCCGCCGCGGTCCGGTTCGCCGGGGTGTCCGACTGTGCGCGGCGCACGGTCGGACACCCGGCGGCGGTGGCCGTCACCAGGTCACGGGCAGCCGGCGCACTCCGTAGACGCCCATGTCGAGGCCGAGCGGCACCTCTTCGGCGGGGACGGCCAGGGCGAGTGCGGGGAAGCGGCGCAGCAGGGCGGGCAGGGCGACCGCCAGTTCCATTCGCGCCAGATTCTGCCCGAGGCACTGGTGGACGCCGTAGCCGAAGGCCAGGTGGCCGGCGGTGCGGCGGCTCAGGTCGAGCCGGTCGGGGTCCTCGAAGGCGCGGGGGTCGCGGTTGGCCGCCGACAGCGAGACGGTGACCGACTCGCCGGTGCGCAGCAGGTGTCCGGCCAGTTCCACGTCCTCCAGCGGGGTGCGCGGGACGCCGAAGTGGAAGATCGTCAGGTAGCGCAGGAGTTCCTCGACGGCGTTGCCGGCCGGGTCGGCCAGCAACTCCTCGCGGGCGCCGGGGTGGGAGAGCAGGGCGAACACCGACAGGCTGAGCATGTTCGCGGTGGTCTCGTGCCCGGCGGTCAGCAGCAGGGTGCCGATGCCGGCGATCTCCTCGGGGTCGTCGGCATCGGCCGCCAGCGCCGCGATCAGGCCGTCGCCGCCGTCGTCGGTGCCGCCCTCGGCCGCGCGCCGCAGCAGCACGTACAGCTCCTCCATGGCCCCGGCGGCGTCGGCCGCGCTGGAGGTCAGGCTGAACAGCACCTCGGTGTGGTGCTGGAAGGCCGGGCGCTGGGCGGTGGGAACGCCGAGCAGTTCGCAGATCATCACCGAGGGGACCGGCAGGGCGAAGGCGCGCACCAGGTCGGCGGGGCCGCCGTCGCGTTCCATGGTGTCCAGCAGTTCCTCGACCAGCGCCTCGATGCGCGTCCGCAGCTCCCTCATGCGGCGGGCGGTGAAGCGGCCGGTGAGCATCCGGCGCAGCCGGGTGTGGCCGGGTGCGTCCATGTCGACGAGCCAGCCGGGCAGGGCGGGGACGCCGTAGAACGGGTCGATGCCGGGCCGGGCCACCGGGGCGCGCTTGAACTCGGAGCGTGCGCTGAAGCGCGGGTCGGACAGCACGCTGCGGGCCTCGGGGTGGCCGGTGACCAGCCAGCCGGTGTGGCCGTCGGGGTAGCGCATCCGGCGCACCGGCTCGGTTCCGTCGCCGGTCAGCCCGGGGGGCGGGTCGAAGGGGGTGGCGCGGGCGGTGGGGTGGGCGGCGATGCCGGTCATGCGGTGGTCTCCCGGGTGAGGAAGGCGGCCAGGCGGCGCACCCCCTCCTCGATCTGGTCGGGGTCGAGGTAGCTGCACGAGAGCCGCAACTGCCGTGCCCCGGAACCGTCGAGGTAGAACTGCGCCATCGGGGTCCACAGCACGCCGTAGCGCGCGGCGGACACCTCCAGCAGGGCGGTGTCGGCGGGGACCGGCAGCCGCACGCGGACGAAGAAGCCACCGCTGGGGCGGTTCCAGCTGACGCCGTGCGGGGGCCGTTCGCCCAGTTCGCGCTCCAGCGCGGTGTCGAGCAGGGCGAGGTTGCGCCGGTAGAGCGCGGACTTGCGGCGGGCGAGCGCGGCGAGCGAGCCGCCGTGCTCCAGCAGCAGGCCGCCGATGACCGCCTGGCACAGCGGTGAGGTGTTCACCGTCACCACGGTCTTGAGCGCGGCCAGGTCGTCGGCCAGCGGGTGCGGTCCGTCCGGTCCGGCCACCCGCTGGTCGGCGACGACGTAGCCGACGCGGGCGCCGGGGAAGGCGATCTTGGCGAACGTGCCGATGTGGACGACGCGCCGGGCGGTGTCGAGGGCCTTCAACGGCGGCAGTTCACCGCCGTCGGGGGCGGTGAAGCCGTAGGCGTTGTCCTCGATGACCAGCAGGTCCTCCCGGTCGGCGAGGTCGAGCAGCCGGCGGCGGTCCCCGGGCGGCATGCTGGAGCCGCCGGGGTTGGAGAAGTCCGGTGCCACGTACAGGGCGCGCACCGGGCGGCCGGCGGCGCGGTTGCCGCGGCAGGTGGCGGCGAGCGCGTCGAGGTCGATGCCGCCGGGGCCCTCGGGGACGCTGACGACGTCGATGTCGAGCATGCGGGCGGCGCCGGTGATGCCGACGAAGCAGGGGTTGGCGACGGCCAGCACCTGGTGGGGCGAGCCGAACAGGGCGCGCAGCACCAGCAGCATCGCCTCCTGCGCGCCGGCGGTGATCACGATCTCCCGTTCGGTGGCGTCGACGCCCAGGTCGCGGTGGAGGGCCGCGGCCACGATGTCGTTGATGACGCCGCGGCTGGGCCCGTACTCGTAGACCAGCCGCCGGGCCCGCTCGGGGGTGTCGCCCAGCGCGGTGCGGTGGGCGGTGAACCGTTCGACGCAGGCGGCCGGGTCGATGCCCTCCAGGGTGGCGGGGTGCGGGGCGCCGGGGGCGAAGGAGATGGCTTCGGGGTGGCGGCCCATCACCTCGTTGAGGAAGCCGAGGGAGCCGAGCAGCGGGTCGCTGAGCGAACCGTGCAGGGTGGCCGGGTCGAGCGGGGTGCCGGTCACGTGTTCTCCCCGGTGCGCCGGGAGCGGCGGGCGACCTTGGCGAGGACGTCGTCGCTGTAGGCGCGCTGGGCCTGGGCGACGGCGAACTCCGCCAGGTACTCGCGGAAGAGGTCCAGCGGTTCCTCGGCGAGGGTGAGCATGCGGCGGTTGGCGGCGACGGCCGGGGCGGCCAGGGCGCGCACGGCGCGTTCGACGGCGTCGTCCATCCCGGCGGCCGGCACGACCTCGTCGCACAGCAGGGCGGCCCGGGGGTCGCGGGCGGGGACGCGTTCGCCGCCGAGCACGATGCGGCGGGCCAGCCGGGCGCCGGTCAGCCGGGTCAGCCGCAGGTTGCCCAGGCCGGGGACGATGCCCTCCTCGGCGGCCGGCAGGCTGAACCAGGCGTCCTCCTCGGCGACGACGTGGTCGGCGACCAGCAGCAGCTGCATGCCGCCGCCGATCGCGAAGGAGTCGACGGCGGCGGCCCAGGGCTTGCTGACGGTGCGGTCGCACCAGGCGCCCGGTTCGGGGTCGGTGAGCAGTCCGCGCTGCATCTTGTGCAGGTAGCCGAGTTCCCGGCCCAGCAGGAAGCCGACCAGCGAGATCCCGCCGTCGCACAGCTCGGTGAGGTTGATGCCGGCGCTGAAGACGCGGCGGCCGCGGTAGCGGGGGTGGTCCACCTCGCCGCCGCGCAGCACCCCGACCCGGACCCGGTCGTCCAGCAGCGCCAGGTCGACTGCGGTCTCCATGTCGCGGATGAGGGCGTTGTCCTCGGCGTTCAGGTGTGCGGTGTTGCGGAACGTCACGTGGGCGGCGGGCCCGACGCGTTCGACGCCGACGGTCTCCAGGTCGGCGCGGCCGGTCTCCCGGAAGGACTCCAGCAGACCGAGGGCCCCTTCGGTGGGTGTCAGCATCGTCTCGACCAGGTGGCGGCCGGCCAGCGGTGAGCGCAGCAGGGCGCCGGCGAGGATGCCCTGGTCGATCTCCCAGCCCTCCTTGCGGGCCTGCGGGAGGGTGCTCTCGGTGGCCATCTGGGCGGCGGTGGGCGCCAGGCCGGGGAACCGGTCGGCGGCGGCCGTGACGAGTTCCGGCAGCCGCACCCGGCGGGTGCGGGCGGCGGTCAGCTCGTCGTAGACGGCGTCGGCGTGCCGGCCGAGGAAGCCACGGCGGGCGGCGCGCAGGGCGCGCAGGATCGCCTCCCCCGCCTGCCGCCGGCTCTCGTCGCGCTGCGGGCGGGCGGGCAGGGCTGCCAGTTCCGTCACGGCGGCGCCGGCGTGCCGGGCCAGCAGGGCGCGGTCGGCGGTGAGGTCGCCGGTGAACGGCGCGGGGGCTGCGGCGGGGCCGGCGGGGTGCGCGGGGGCGGTCATGATCCGGACCGGTCGGCGGCGGTCAGCGGCAGGTCCCCGCCGCGCTCGCGCAGCCTGCGCACCTCCCGGTCGCAGGCGGCCAGGTGGGCCCCGAGGGCGTCCTCGTAGTCGGCGGACCCGGCTTCCAGCAGCAGTTGGCGGCGCACGGCGAGTTCGCGGCCCGACAGCCGGCCGGTGAGCACGGTGGCGGTGCGCACGGCCTCCGTGGTGTCGTCGTCGACGTGGTCGACCAGGCCGAGGTCGAGCGCGCGGCGCAGCGGGATGTCGGTGCCCCACAGCACGATCTGCCGGGCCCGGGAGGCGCCGAGGTGGCGCACGAGGCGGTGGACGGCCATGCCGGGCCACACATGTTCGTCGTTGACGGGCAGCACGAGCCGCAGGTCGGAGGTGGCGACCCGGAAGTCGGAGGCGAGCAGCAGGTCGAGAGCGGGGCCGCCGCAGGTGCCGCGCAGCATGGCGATGCTGACGGCCGGCAGCTTCTCCAGCCGGCGCACCGCGCGCTCCCAGCGGTTGACCTGCTGGATGTCCACCGCGCCGGGCCAGTTGCGGCAGTCGGCGGGCATCGGCTCGAAGGAGAGGACGACGACGGTCCGCTCGGTCTGGTCCTCCGCCCTGGCGCAGACCGCGTTGACCGCTTCGGTCAGCCCGGGCAGGGACTGCCGCCCGTCGAACCGGGCCATGACGCCGAGTCCGTCGGGCAGTTCACTGAGGTCGTGCTGCGTTGCCATCGCGGCGGCGCTTCCTTCCGTCACCATCCCACCAAGGCCATCTCGATGGTCGATCCCGGTCCCATGGTCATCAGGACCCCGTAGTCGCCCGGTGCGACGCGTCGTTCGTCGATCAGCCGGCGGTAGGAGAAGAGGAAGGACCCGCTGGAGAGGTTGCCGTGGTCGCGCAGCACCCCGGTGGTGTGCCGCACGTCGTGGCGGCTGAGGCCGAGGTTGACCCGGACCGCGTCGACGACCTTCTTGCCCCCGGAGTGCACGATCCAGTGGGTGATGTCGGAGGGCCGCAGGCCGGTGCCGTCCAGCAGCCGGCGCAGGGCGGTCCCGGCGTGCGCGCCGACGACGTAGGGCACCTGCGGGTCGAGGTAGAAGCTGAACTTGCCGTGGTCGTCGTCCCAGTCGTAGCGCATGGCGTCGACGGCCTCGGTGATGATGCGGCTGGAGAACTTCAGCAGGGCGGGGGCGCCGGGCGCGGCCGGGGCGGCGGGGCCGTCGGGTGTGCCGGGGCCGGCGGTCGCGACGGTCGTGGCCGGGGCGGCGGTAACGGCGCGGACGGCCACGGCGGCGGATCCGTCGCCGAAGAGGCTGTTGACCACCGAGGAGCGCATCGTGCCGTCGAAGACGTAGGCGGCGGAGCACGCCTCGACGCAGACCATGAGGGCGAGTTCACCGGGGTGGGCGGCGGCCCAGCCGGCCACCGCTGTCAGGCCGTTGAGCCCGGCGTTGCAGCCCATGCCGACGACGTCGAGCCGGGCGCAGTGCGGGGCGAGCCCGAGGTCCTTGAGCAGCAGCGCGGAGAAACCGGGGGTGGCGAAGCCGGTGGAGGTGACGCAGCACAGGTAGCCGATGTCGGCGATCCGCGCGCCGGCGTCGGCCAGGCAGCGCTCGACGGCCTCCCGTCCCATGGCGCGGCCGGTGCGCAGGTGCTTGCGCAGCAGTTCGCCCTGGGTCTCGGTGACCGGGGTGCCGTCCTCGCCGAACGGGGGCAGGGTGAGCGCGCGGCGTTCGATGGCGCTGTTGAGGAAGACCGATCTGACCCGGGGGTCGGTGATGCGGAATATGTCCAGCATTTCCTGCTGCGTGTAGGAGGTCGCCGGAGTGGCGGTGCCGACTCCCGCGATTCTTGGGAAAACCCCCGCACTTTCTTCACGCATGACCGCCGCTATTCGCGGCGGAGCCGATATCCGCGTCAACGTTCCGCCCCCCAGCCCACTCCGTGTCGCCGCGCGCCGGCGCGCGGCGGTTCCCGGCGCCCGTCCGCGTGCGGCGGTCCGGCCGCCGTACACGGGATGGGAACATCGGGGTCCGCGCTCGCGCGGGAGCCGCCGCCCGTCCGGACCGGACGGTCCGTCACCCGCGTCCCCGTGTGCGGTACCGCCGGACCCGGGGGTTGTCCCCAACCCCTTTCCCCGACGGCCGGATTGAATGTCCGGCCCGCGCGCCCCGCGTTCACCGGGGAAATCGAGTTCGCGCAGCGCGCAGCACGGCCGTCCTCCATGCAAGCACACGCTTTTGGCCGTCCGCAATCAATCCCGGCCAGTGACCTGGGTCACATCCGGCTGTCGTTGACGCTTCTGTGGGGCCTTCCTACTATCGCGGTCCGAGTCCTTTTTCGTTATGACGTGATCTCTGCGGCAACGAGACACGCGTGGCTCGATGTTCATATTTCAATGAAGGACGTAAATGCCCACTCCGTACGCGGACGACGATCCCGTTCTGGACCGGTTCCATTTCCTGGTGAACGCCCCCGCCCTGTTCAACGCGGTGACCTCCGCCGTCGAGCTCGGCGTCTTCCGGCTGGTGGCCGGGGAGCCGGGCTGCACCGCCGAGCGCATCGGGGCGGTGACCGGAGTGCCGGCGCACCAGCTGCGCGTGCTGCTCCAGGCGGTCTGCACCACCGGGCTGCTGGGCCGGGAGAACGGCGGGTACGTCAACTCCCCCGTGGCCGACGACCTGCTGACCTCCGACGACGAGGACAGCTGGACGCACATCCTCACCGGGTGGAAGGAGGTCTACTACCCCGCCTTCACCCACATGACCGAGGCCCTGCGCGCCGGCACCAACACCGCGCTGGAGCGGCAGCACCCGGGCGACGAACCCACGCTCTACCAGCGCCTGGCGCACAATCCGGAGCTGGAGGCCGGATTCCACCGGGCGATGACCGCCTTCACCCTGCGCTCGGTCGACGCCCTGGTGGACCAGCCGGAGTTCGCCTCGGTGCGGCACCTGCTCGACATCGGCGGCGGCGACGGCACGACCTCGGCCCGGCTGGTGGCCCGCCACCCCGGTCTGACCTGCACCGTCTTCGACATGCCGAGCGTCTCGCTGCTGGGCCGCGCGGCGCGGGACCACCCCGGACGGGTGACGCTGCACCCCGGTGACATGTTCACCGAGGCGTTCCCCTCCGGCGCCGACGCCGTGCTGTTCAGCCACGTCCTGGAGATCTTCTCCGCCGACCAGATCCTCGCCCTGCTGGGCAAGGCGTACGACGCGCTGCCCGAGGGCGGACGGGTGCTGGTCTACGGCTACAACGTCTCCGACGACGAGACCGAGGGCATCTTCGGCGCCCGCCTCGGCCTGTACTTCAACGTGCTGGCCAGCGGTACCGGCATGGCCTACCCGGCCGGCGACTACGAGGAATGGCTGCGCCGGGCGGGCTTCCGCGACGTGCGCACCACCGGCGGCCTGTCCTACGAGCACGGGCTGACCACCGGGGTGAAGTGAACCACCGGGCCACCGGCCGGCACCGGTGGCCCCCAGCGACGGCGGGAGCCCGCGTTGCCTGACACGTCCGGCAGGACCACGTACGACCCCGGCCGCCGGCCGGGCCCGGCGCCGGCCCGCGCGGCCGGCCGCGCGATCGGAGGAGACCGTGGCTGACCGCCTTCCGCTCTACCTGGTGATCAACCGCTTCGACGACGAATGCGGCTACTACCAGCAGTTCGCCGAGGGGGTCGCCTGCCGGCTGGTCTTCGTGACGCTGCCGGCCGGGCTGCCGGTGATCGACCGTGACGCGGCGCTGGAGACGGTGGTCGTCGACAGCCTCGACCACGTCACCCTGCGCGAGACCGCCCGCGAACTGGTCGCCCGGCACGGGCCGTTCGACCGGGTGGTGGGCATATCCGAGAAGGACGTGATCGCCACCGCCCGGCTGCGCGCCGACCTGGGGGTGCCCGGCTGGCGCGAGGACTTCGTGCGGCGCTTCAAGGACAAGCCGACGATGAAGGCCGCCGTCGCCGCGGCCGGCCTGCGGGTGCCGGCGTTCGTGGCGCTGGACGGGGACAGCACCGCCGAGTCGGTCGTCGGGGCCGTCGGCCTGCCGCTGGTGCTCAAGCCGCGCGCGGAGGCCGCCGCCCGGGGCGTGGTGATCATCGAGGACCTGGAGGAGCTGCGCGCGGCGCTCCAGCGGGTGGACTCCGGCATCCACCAGTGCGAGGAGTACGTGCCCGGCACCGTCCTGCACATCGACGGGATCCGGCGCGACGGCGCCTTCCACTTCGTCAGCGCCTCCGCCTACGTCAACACCTGCCTGGACTTCGCCCACGGCCTGCCGATGGGTTCCGCGGTCATCGACCCGGGTCCGCGCGCCGACGCCGCGACGGGGTTCGCCGGCCGCTGCCTGGCGGCCCTCGGGCTGGACGACGGGCCGTTCCACCTGGAGCTGATCGAGGCGGACAGCGGTGAGCTGGTCTTCCTGGAGACCGGGATCCGGCCCGGCGGCGCCGACATCCCCACCGTCCACCGCGACCTGTTCGGCATCGACCTGTTCCAGGAGGCGTTCCTGGTCACCCTCGGGCTGCCGGCCGCCACCGACACGGCGGCGCTGCCGGTGCCGCGCGGCGCCGGCTGGGTCTCGGTGCCCGAGCCGCGCCCGCTGCCGTCCCGGGTGGTCTCGCGCAGTTCCCTGATGGGCGTGGTGCCCGAGGTGTACGGCGAGATCCTGCCGGATCCCGGCCACGTCTTCACCGGCGACGGCGGCTACGACCACATCGGCGGACGTTTCCTGCTGCGGGCGGACACCACCGAGCAGGTCGAGAAGGCGGTGGCCGAGGTCATCGCGCGCTACGAACTGGTGTCGGAACCCGCGAACTGAGGCCGGCCGGGGGCGCCCCGCGGGGCGCCCCCGGGCTCACAGCGTGCGCAGCGCGATCGTCGACCAGGACGCCGGTCCGGTGGCCGCCGCCAGCAGCCGGCTGCCGGGGGCGAGCGCGCCGGCCGCGTGCTGCTGGTCGAGGGTGACCAGGAGGTCGGCGGAGAAGCAGTGCGCGAGTCCTCCGACGTCGCCCAGCAGCAGGCGTTCGGCCGGCAGGCCCATCGCGGAGGCCAGGAAACGCTGGGAGTCCGTGCGGTAGTTGGCGAACACCAGGTGGTCGGCGTCGGCGGCCGGGCGGCCGGTGCGGCGGGCCAGGTCGGCCACGCTCTCGCGGGCGAGTTCCACCGTGGCGAGGATGCCGGCCTGCGTGCCGTCGCCGGCGTCCGGCCGCACCCGGGAACTCGTGGCGACGGCCTCCACGGCGAACCGCGCGCCCGCGCCCGCCGGTTCCGCGGTGCCCACCAGGCAGGAGGCGGCGCCGTCGCTGAAGACCGACATGCCGTTGGCCATCACCCGGCGCCGGGCGCTGCCGGCCCGGTCGGCGAGGACCAGCAGCACCCGCCGGCGCCCGGGGTCGCGCAGCAGGTCGGCGGCCACCCGCAGCGAGGGGCCGAAGTTGCCGCAGTCGTGGCCGGCCAGCACCAGGTGTTCCGCGGTGTGCAGGCCCAGGCGGTCCATCAGGGCGCCCAGCGAGCCGACGGTGTCGGGGTCGTTCTGGCTGACGTAGAGCAGGGTCTCCGGCGGCTCCGGGCAGTCGCGCAGGGTGCGTTCGGCGGCGAGGGCGGCCAGTTCCCACGTCTCCAGGTCGCTCTCCCGGTAGTGCGACAGGCCGCCGCCCTCGGGGGCGGGGCCGGGCAGCAGGGCGGCCAGCGAGGCCACTTCGCGGGGTTCGCCGTGGACGTGACCGATGGCGGACAGGTGAACGGTCGGCATGCTGGGGTCGGCTCCCGGGGTGTGCTTCGGATCGTTCATGACCGGCCGGTGGCCAGGTCGACCGCCTGCCGGATGTGCGGGTAGTCCTCCTCCAGGCCGCCGTTGAGCAGGATGTGCCCGACCCCGGCGTCGAGGTACTCGGCGAGCCGGCCGGCCACCGTGGCGGGGTCGCCCACCAGGAACGGCGCGCTGGCCCGGCCGCTGCTGAACGCGCCGAGCCAGTACGGGTCCTGGCCGGCGCCGGGTCCCTCCGGCGGCGTTCCGGCGCCGGCCCGCACGGCGAGCGCCCGTGACCAGGCGTTCGGCGACAGCGTCTTGAGCATCGTCTCCTGCCGGCCGGCCCAGGACTGCGGGAAGCGTTCCCGCGCGATGCGCCAGGCCAGGTCGCCGTCCGGCCGGCACAGCAGGCCGATGCGGATGCCGACACGGCCGGTGTAGCCGCTCTCCAGCAGGGGTTCGAGGAACGTCTCGCGCCATTCGGCGAACGGCGCGGGGTGCGTGACGACGACGTCGGCGATCTCCCGGGCGGTCGCCAGGCTCGCGGGGGACGAGCCGGCCACGAAGACGCGGCACGCGTCCAGCACGGCGGGGCGCGGCTCCAGCCGGAAGTTGCGGTAGCTGTAGTACGGGCCGTCCTCGGTGACCTCCTCGCCGCGCAGCAGGGCCCGCAGGACGCGGCCGTACTGGCGCATCCGGTCGTAGCGCTCGTCGTGGCCGAGGGTGTCGCCGATCCTGCGCATCTCGTCGTCACGGGCGCCGGCCACCAGGTTGAAGTCCAGCGGCCGCCCGTACAGGGCCGCGTAGGCGGCGGCGCTCGCGGCGGCGGTGTGCGGCGGGGTGCACGCGGGCTGCAGGGCGATCAGCGGCACGAGCGAGGTGGTGACGGTCCCCAGGTGGGCGGCGACGATCCACGGGTCGACCTCGTGCAGGTTGTGCGGCACCAGCACACCCGACCAGCCGGCCTCCTGCGAGGCGCGGGCGGTGTGCTCCAGCCGCTCGCGGAAACCCGCACCGAACGTCTGGTGGTCGCTGACCGACTCCGGGGTGACCGAGAGGACCTCCACGGCCCGATCCCCCGGCGGGCGTCCGCCGGAACTGGTCAGGTTCAGCTTCACCGACGTCTCCAACGATCCTCGGCCCGTGCCGCGGCCGAAAAGGCGTGCGCGCACCCGGTGTACGCGGTGGGCGGATTCCGTGAAAGCCCCCGGCGAATGCGCCGGCGGCGTCCGGGGATCCGGCCGATCACGCCCGTAATGGCACGGCCGACGCGGTGGGCGGCGTCCCGGAATTCCGCCCGGCGCGATAACGCGCCCCATTCGGCAGTCAGGCTAGGGACCACCGCAAGAGGTGTCAAGGAATCCCCGCCGGGGTGGCGGCGGGAAGCAGCTTCGCACCCGAATTCCCGTACTCGGGGGAGCGTATGACCCGCATTCGGCGGCGCGCGGGAACGCGATCACCCGGGGTGTCCAACCGTGTCAGGGTATTGCTTGACGCTCGCTTCGGCACCGTGCCACAGTGGCTCGGCTCCGGCAGGGTGACGCCGAAATCCTGGCACGTCCACCATGGGAGACTCCCTGAAATGGCTTGGTCCCTTCCGCCCGGCGCGCGGCGGGAATGGCGGTGCGCGGATTACCCCGCGGGCCGTCGCGTTCCACGGCGGGCGCGTCCTGCGGGAAGCGGTGCCGGCGGAATGCCGCGGCCGCGCCGGACAACCGTAGCGCCGGCGGCCGTTCACGACCGCGTCGGCGCCGTGGGCCGGGCCCGCGCGGCGGCCGGGGTGCGGGTCGCCGTTCCGGGAGGACGCGGGGAGAGCAGCACCCGTCTGGATCAGGGGGAAGGATGAGCAGCACGCTCAGCGCGGACACCGGATACTGGCCGGCCCGCCTGGAGGGCGCCGAGCCGGTCGAACTCGCCACGGACACACCACGGTTGACGGCGCGTGAGTACCGCCGGGCCACGGTGGAACAGCAGGTGGGCGCGGAGGCCGCGGCGACCGTCGGCGGCGGTGCGGACGGCGAGCGGGTCACCGCGGTGCTGCTGACCGCGTTCGCCGCCGTGCTGCACCGGCACACCGGGGTGGGCGAACCGGTGATCGGCCTGGCCCTGCCGGACCGGACCGGTGGACCGCTGCCGGTGCGGGTCACCGTGGAGCCGGCGTCGACGTTCGCCGCCGCGCTGGAGCGGACCGGGCAGTCCACCGCGCGGGACCTGGAACACGCGGCGCACGCGCCGGCCGCCGGGCCGGACGGCGCGGGACTGGTGCGGGTGGTCCTGCGGGTGGCCGGCGCGACGCCCGCCGAGGACGCCGGACCGGACCTCGACCTGGCGCTGGAGGGCGACGGCCCCGGCGCCGTGCTGTCCCTGGGCTACAACACCGCGCTGTTCGCCCGCGCCACCGCCGCGTGGCTGCTGCGCCATGTCACCGCGCTGCTGGCCGGCGCCGCGGGCGCGCCGCGGGCGGCGCTGCGGGAGCTGCGGCTGACCGCGCAGCCCGCGCCGCCCCCGCCGTGGGGGCTGCCGGAACCACCCGACCACCGGCCGGCCGCGCCCGCCGGGCCCGGCGAGTCCCTGACGGACCGGCTGGCCGCGGTGGCCGCCGAGCACCCGGACCGCCTCGCGCTGACCGGTGAGGGAACCGGCGCCGCACTGACCTACGCGGAACTCGACCGGGCCACCACGCTGCTGGCCCACCGGCTGCGCCGCGCGGCCGGGCCCGGCGACCGGGTGGCGCTGCTGTTCGAGCACGGCACCGACGCCGTCCTGGCGGTGTGGGCCGCCCTCAAGTGCGGCGCCTCCTACGTACCGCTGGACCCCCGGCTGCCCGACGCGCGCCTGACCCGGGTGCTGGCCGAGGCCGGGGCCGCCGCCGTCGCGTGCTCTCCCGGACTGGCCGGCCGGGCCCAGCAGCTGGCCAAGGACGGCCGGGTCGTCCGGCTCGGCTCGGCGGACCCGTCCGCCGACGCCCCGCCGCTGCCCCCGGTCGGCGGCGACCGTCCCGCCTACCTGCTGTTCACCTCCGGCTCCACCGGCCGCCCCAAGGGCGTGGAGCAGACCCATCGCAACGTCCTGGCGCACGCGCTGGCCTACGCCGGCCGCGTCCGGCTGGGTCCGGGCGACCGGGTGCCGCTGCTGGCCCGTTTCACCTTCGACGCTGCCGTGATGGACCTGTTCGGCGCGCTGCTGAGCGGCGCGGCCCTGGACGTGACCGATCCGCTGCTGACCGCCCCCGCGCTGCGCGAACGGCTGTCGGGCGCCACCGTGCTGCACTGCACCCCCACCCTCCTGCGCCACCTGGTCGGCGACCTGCCCGAGACCGGTCCGCCGTCCGGCGACCTGTCCGGCGTGCGGCTGGTGGTGCTCGGCGGTGAGGAGGCCACCCGGCAGGACCTGCGGCGTTTCCTCGCCGCGTTCCCGCCCGGCAGCGCCCTGGTCAACGGGCTCGGCCCCACCGAGTGCACCGTGGCGCTCCAGCACCTGGCCGGCCGGGCCGACCTGGCCGGCGCGGTCCTGCCGGTCGGGCACCCGGTGGACGGGGTGCGGGTGCGGCTGCTGGACGCCGACGGGCTGCCGACCGAGGTCTACGGGGAACTGGAGATCGTCAGCGACCGGGTGGCGGCCGGCTACTGGCGGCAGCCGGAGGCGACCTCCCGGGCCTTCGGGACCTGCGAGGACGGCACCCGCTACCACCGCACCGGCGACCTGGTGCGCCGCCGGCCCGACGGGTCCCTGGTCTTCGAGGGGCGCAAGGACCGCCAGATGAAGGTGCGCGGGCACCGGCTGGAGCCCGGCGAGATCGAGGCGGCCCTGCGCGCCCACCCGACGGTGGCGCAGGCGGCGCTGATCGCCGACGGGCGCTCCGGCGGCGACCGGCTGCTGGCCTACGTCACCCCCGCGACGCCGTTCCCGCCCGACCCCGCGCAGCTCACCCGCTACCTGGCCCGGATCCTGCCGGACTACGCGGTGCCCTGGCGGATCACCGCGCTGGAACGCCTGCCGGTCGGGCCGACCGGGAAGCTGGACCGCGCGGCGCTGCCGCTGCCGCAGGAGCGGGCGCCCGCCGCCGACGAGGCGCCCGGCACCCCGGCCGAGCAGGCGGTGGCCCGCATCTGGTGCCGGGTCCTGGGCGTCACGGAACTGGGCAGGAACGCCCACTTCATGCTCAGCGGCGGTGACTCGCTGCGCGTCCTGGAGATGCTGGCGGCCGTCCGCGGGGAGTTCGGTGTGGACGTGCCGCTGGTCGCCTTCCTCCAGGACCCCACCCTGGCCGCGGTCGCCCGCGAGGTGGCCCGGTCCGCGGCCCCCGCCGGCACCGCCGAACCTGTCGGCCCCGCCGAACCCGTCGAAGAGGAGCAGCCGTGTTGATCCTGCCGCACGACCGGGCGGGCGGTCCCTTCCCGGACCCCGGTGCGTTCCCGTGCACCCGGGTGCTGGTCGGCAACGACTTCAGCGAGGACGTGCGCGACGACCGCGGCTGGACCGGCTGGTGGGTGCAGCGCCTGGTGTGGTTCGCGCGGGACGGCGACGTGCTGGTGCTGCCGTCCGCGCCGCAGGAGGAGTTCGTCTCCTACGTGTGCGCGCTGACCGGTACGACCGTCTCCACCCTAACCTTCGTGGTGCCGCCCGCCGCGGACGGCGCCGAGGGGTCCCTGACCCCGCAGCGGCTCACCGACCCGCGCTGCGAGCAGGCGGTGGCGGAGGCGATCGGCGACCGGGAGGTGACGCACTTCTCGGCGCTGTGGCCCGACCCGGCGGTCACGCGGCTGGCCCGGCGCACCGGCTCCCGGCACGCCGTTCCCGGGTACGGGTTCGTGGCGCAGGCCGGCGGGATGCTCACCAACAGCAAGTCGTTCTTCCGCGCCATGGCCGGCGGGCTGGGCGTGCCGGTGCCGGACGGCGCGGTGTGCACCAGCCGGGAGGTGGCCGAGGAGGCGGTCCTGGACCTGCTGGAGAGCGGCGAACCGCTGGTCGTCAAGCACGACTTCCTCTCCGGCGGCCACGGCAACGAGATCCTCACCGCCGGTGGGCCGGTCCAGCCGATCGGCGCGCGCCGGGTGGTGAACGTGAGCGACCGCGCCGGGGTGCGCGCCTACCTGGAGGACCGCTGGGAGTGGCTGACCGCCCACGGCCGGGGCCGCCCGGTGGTGGAGCGCTACGTGCCCGACAGCTCCGCGTTCTTCGCCGAGTACCTCCTCGACGACGACGGCCCGCAGCTGGCCGGCACCGGCGAGCTGCTCTCGGCGCCCTACGCCGTCGGCCAGGTGATGCCGGCCCAGGGGCTGGAGCCGCAGGTGATGGACGCGCTGATCGACGGCGCCGGCCGGCTGGCGCGCGGCCTGCACGCGGCCGGCTACCGCGGCGTGCTGTGCCCGGACGCGATCGTCACGCCCGAACGCGAGGTGCTGTTCACCGAGTTCAACGGCCGTGTCACCGGCTCCACGCACATCTACGGCGTGATCGGTGAGGCGGTCGTCGGCCCCGGCTACGGCAAGGACCGCATCATCCTGGAGCGCGTCTGGCCGGACGGCTGGTCGACCCCGTCGTTCGCCGCCACGCTGGAGCGGCTGACCCGGGCGGGCCTGGCGTACTGCGCGCGGGAGCGGACCGGCGTGGTGCTCACCAACGCCTTCGACGGCCGCGGCGGCGTCATGTACTGCGTGGTCGCCGAGGACCTCGACCGGGCCTGGGCCCTGGACCGTTCCCTGGCACCGCTGTTCGGTGCGGCCGGCTGACCGGCCGCACCACCCCACCCCACTCGCAGGACCCGAACCGGAGGAGAGACCCGTGGACGAGACGCGCACGAAGCTGGCCGAGCTGTGGACCGGTCTGCTCAACGTGGACGAGGTGACCGACGACAGCGACTTCTTCGTCTGCGGCGGCACCTCCATCACCGCCGTCCACCTGGCCGCGCGCATCCAGCAGACCTTCGGGGTCCCGGTGGACGCGGTCGAGATCGTGATCGAGAAGGACTTCGGGAAACTCGCGCTGCTGCTGGAGGGCCGGCTGGCCGCCGCGGCCTCCTGACCGGGCCGGAGCGACCGGTCATGCCGACTGTCGTGCGCAGCGGGCCGCTCACCCCGGCCCAGCAGCGCATGTGGCTGCGTTCCTACTGGCGCGGCCAGGGCGAGCTGTTCCCGTCGTGGAGCAAGCTGTGGGAGATGCCGCCCGGCATCACCGTGGCGGCTGCCACCGAGGCGTTCCGCGTGCTGGCGGTGCGGCACGAGATACTGCGCACCGTCTTCGTGCTGGGGCCGGACGGCCTGCCGGCGCAGGCCGTCCTGGACCCGGAGTCGTTCCGGCCGCCGGTCACGGTGGCGGCGCCGGGGACGCTGGAGGAGTACCGGCGGCTGGCGGTGTCGCTGCCGGTGGGGGCGGAGGCCCCGAGGCCGCCGTGGGCGGTGCGGCTGTTCGCCCGGGAGGACCGGGTGGAGCACGTCAGCCTGGTCTTCGACCACATCATCAGTGACGGGGCAGGTCTGCGGAACTGGCAGGACCAGTTCCTGGCGCTGTGCCGCGGGCAGGAGGCGCCGGTGCCCGGCCTGCAACCGCTGGACCGGGTGACCGCTCCCCCGCCGGGCGGCGCCGCCGGCCCGGCCCGCAGCGAGCCTGCGGCCCGCGCGCCGCAGGTGCCCGCGCCGCGTGCCGAGGGCGGCGTGCCGCGGCCGCGGTTCCTGGTGACCTCGGCACGGTACGAGGGGCTGCTGCCGCTGGTGGACCGGATCTGTGCGGCGAGCACGGCGAGCCGGCCGATGGTCTTCATGTTCGCGCTGGCCTGGCTGCTGTCGCGGTACACCGGGCGGTCCCAGGTGCTGTGTTCGAACTACGTGGCGCACCGCATCGAGCCGGACCACGGCATCGAGTGCCAGATGCGTCCGGTGGACCTGCTGCTGGAGGTCGACGGCGCCGCCGACACGGTCTCGTCGCTGGGCGCGGTGTGCGCGGCGACGCTGCGGTCCTACCAGGAGGACCTGCTGCTCGGTCCCGCCCCGCCGGAGTCACGGCCGCGGGCCGCCGGGGCGCGCGGGGTCGGCGCGGTGGTGCCGGTCTTCTTCAACTACCAGGGCCCCTCCCGCCCCTCGGCCCCCGGTACCGCCGGCCCGGCCGCGCTGACCGGCAGCACCGACGAGTGGGAGGCCGTGGGCCGCCCGTGGTGCTGCATGGTCTACGTCTACGCCTACGAGGACCACGTGGTCGTCGACTTCGACGTGGACGCCCTCATGCTCCCGGAACGCACCGTCCGCGACTTCGTGACGGTGCTGCCGCGGCTGCTGGGGTTCCTGGCGGAGCACCCGCACGCCCCGGTCGGGGAGGCCGGCGCGCTGCTGCCCCCGGGGTTCGCCGCCCGCACCGCCTGCGTGCCGGTGAACGGCAGCTGGCTGCACGCCGGTTCGCTGCGGGACCTGCTGCGCACCGCGCCCGGGGTGCGGCAGGCGCGGGCCGAGGTGTGTGACGGGCAGGTCGTGGCGCGGCTGTCGGCGGAGCCGGGCACGTCGCTGTTCGACGTGCACGAACACGTGCTGGCCGGGCTCAACCACCACCTGGACGTCGTCGCCCCGCACCGCTACCTGCCGCTGCCGGACACGCCGTGGTGGCCTTCGGACCTGCCCGGTGACGCCTGGTGCCCGGCGGACGCCTCCCCGGTGCTGGTGCCGGCGACGTTCGGCGAACGGGAGCTGTCCGAGGCGTTCCGTGAGGCGCACGGTCACCCGGCGGACGACCTGGCGCTCAGCTACACCGCGGCCGGCGGGCTGGCGCTGGCCGCCCCGGCGGTCGTGGAGACGCTGCGGCGCCGGGGCCTGACGGGGCTGCGTTCGCATCACTTCACCTCCCCCTGCACGCTGCGCAGCGCGGCCAGGGCGCTGCGGCCGCTGCCCGAGGAGGCGGTGGACGGGGCGAGTTACCTGTGGTGAGCGCCGGTCACCAGGTCACGGGAAGCGCGTGCAGGCCGTGGATGATGCCGTCGCGCTTGAAGGGGACGTCCTCCAGGGGTACGGCCAGGCGCAGTCCGGGGATCCGGCGGGCGATCGTGGCGTAGGCGACCTGGAGTTCGACCCGGGCGAGCGGCTGGCCCAGGCACTGGTGGACGCCGAAGCCGAACGCGAGGTGGCGGCGGGCGTCGCGCCGGATGTCGAGCCGGTCGGGGTCGGGGAACACGGCGGCGTCGCGGTTGCCGGCGTCGTTGCTGAGGATCACGCCCTCACCGGCCCGGATCAGGCGCCCGCCGATCTCGGCGTCCTCCAGGGCGACGCGGCGCCGGCCGTGGTGGACGACGGTCAGGTAACGCAGCAGTTCGTCGGTGGCGCCGGCGGCCAGGGCGGGGTCGTCGTCCTCCCGCAGCAGGGCGAGCTGGTCGGGGTGGCACAGCAGCGCCAGGACGCCGAGGGCGATCATGCCGGCGGTGGTCTCGTGGCCGGCGATCAGCATGATCATGGCCATGGTGGTGAGTTCCCGGGGATTCAGGTCGCCGGTGCGGCCGTGCCGGACGACGAGCCGGGAGAGCAGGTCGTCGCCGGGGGCGCGGTCCTTGGCCTCCAGCAGGCCGGTGAGGTAGCCGCCGAGCCGGTCGGCGGCCCGGGTGGTCTCCTCCACGCCGGCGTCGTGCGCGACCAGCAGCCGGCTCTGCCGTTCGAAGAACTCGTGGTCGGCGTAGGGGACTCCGAGCAGGTCGCAGATGACCAGGGAGGGCAGCGGGAGCGCGAAGCCGGTCAGCAGGTCGGCGGTGGGCCCGGCGGCCAGCATCTCGTCGACCAGCCGGTCGGCGGCGGCCTGGACGCGCGGCCGCATGGCCTCGACGCGCTTGACGGTGAAGTCCGCGGTGAGCATGCGGCGCTGCCGGGCGTGCTCGGGGTCGTCCATGTCGATGAACGTCCGGCTCTCCTCCCGGCGGTCGGTGAGACCGGCGGTGGAGTGCGGGTACCCGGCCAGTGTGCTGTCGGCGCTGAACCTCGGGTCGGACATCACCGCCCGCTGCTCGTCGAAGCGGGTGATCAGCCAGGGCGTGCTGCCGTCCCAGATCCGCACCCGGCCGATCTCCGGCCGCTCCCGCAGCCGCGCGAGGGCGGGCGGCGGGTCGAACGGGCACCGGGGGGAGCGGGTCATCGGGTAGAGCGGTGTCTCCGGATCCGCGCCGGACATCGTGGCCCTCCTCGGCGATGCGGGAACTGCGCCTCGGTTCAGGGTAGTTGCCGGGCGCGCGGCTGGGCAGGAGGCGTCGGGCGGACCGGGGGGCCGGCGGGTGCGGGGGTCAGCGGGCGCGGGCGAGGAAGAGGTCGGTGAGGTGCAGCATGTCGATGCCGCCGCCGCGGGCGTCGAGCAGGCGGGCGGTGTCGGCCAGGACGCCCGCGCGGCGTTCGGGCGGCAGCACGCGGTAGGCGGAGACGGAGGTGAGGAACGCCAGGTAGCGCTCGGTGCCGTAGTGCCGCTCCCGGCGGTAGCGGACGGAGCGCGTGCCGGTGAAACGGTCGTCGCCGCGGCACTCGGTCCCGGGCCACACCACGCCCGCGTCGTCGCCCGGCGCGTCACCGTAGGCGGTGGCCGGGACGGCGTGCGGCGGGTCCGTGACGCTCCAGCGGCGGTCGATCGCGGCGAGTTCCGCGTGCAGGGCGGGGTCCAGCACGCCCTGCGGGTTCCAGAACAGGGCGAGGGTGCCGCCCGGCTCCAGCCGCTCGTGGACGAGGTCCCAGCGCCCGGCCGGGGCGAACCAGTGCCAGGCGGTCGCGGCGAACAGCAGCCCGAAGCGGCGGCCGGCGGCCCGCCACTCCTCGAAGCCGGCGACCTCCACGCCCACCCGGGGGTAGGGCGCGGTGTTGCGGCGCAGCACCGCGGCCATCCGCGGATCGGGTTCGACGCACACCAGCGGCACGCCCCGTGCGGCGAACGGCACGGTGGCCTTGCCCGTTCCGGCACCGAACTCCACGGCCGCGCGGTCGCCGAGCGCGGCGTACTCCAGCACGTCGCCGGCGAGTTCGTCCGCGTATCCCGGCCGGCCGGCGTCGTACGCCTCCGCCGCTTCGCCGAACACCCGCCCGGTCGCCGGTCGTTCGTCGTGCTCGGCGTTCATCCGGCTCCCTGGGTCGTCGTCGCGCGGGCGCGTGGTGCGGCGGTCACGGTACGCAGGCGCGGGGGCGGCCGGCCACCGGTTTTCCCGGCGGCGGGTTCCGGGGCGGGCTGCGGCAGGGGGGCTTGGGCGGGGCTGCCGGTCGCGACCGGCAGGAGGCGGCGGGCGCGGCCGGACGCGCCGCCGCCCCCGGTGGGGTCACCGGGGGCGGCGGGAGGGTCAGTTGGCCCGTGACGCGGACGCCTCGGCGGCGACCCGGACGCCGGCCTGACGGGCCGGGCCGCCGGTGGTGCGTTCACCGGGGCGGCCGCCGCCCAGCAGCCCGTCGAGCGACAGGGCGCCCGGGCCGACCGCGGCGATCAGCAGGAAGGCCCAGCAGAACATGGTCGCGGGCTCGCCGCCGTTCTGGATGGGCATCAGCGCGTGGGCCACATGGACGCTGAAGTACGCGTACGCCATGGAGCCCGAGGAGATGAACGCGGCGGTGCGCGTGCGCAGGCCGATCAGCACCAGGGCGCCACCGGCGAACTGGATGACCGCGGCGTACCAGCCCGGCCACGCGCCGATCGACGGCTGACCGGAGGGGTTGCCGCCGAACCAGCCGAACAGCGACGCGGCGCCGTGGCAGGCGAACAGCAGGCCGACCACGATCCGGAAGAGGCCGAGGACGTAGGGACGGGCCGAGTCCAGCCGGGCAAGGGGGCTCGCCTGAGCGGGAGCGGGCATGGGGATACCTCCTGAAGGGGTGGAGCGGGGTGGTGGTGCGGCGGCGGGGGCCGGGCGCGCCGGCCAGCGCGGTCCGCGGCCGGTCGTCAGGACGTCAGGACGTCCGCGGGGCGGCGGCCCGGACCGGCACCGGACCGGGGCCGGCCGCTCCCAGCACGGCACGGCGACCGGACGGGAGGGCGGCGGCGTCGCGGAGCGCCGGGGTGACGGCGGTTCCGCACAGGCGGGTCCGGGAGCCGCCCCGGCCGGTCAGGGCCGGGGGACCGCCGCTGGTGCCGGCGGACCGGGGCGGTGCCCCCGGTGCCCTGGGCGTGGACGTCAGGGGAACGGCGGCGGGCCGCTGGGGAGGTATCGTGGCGGCGGCAGGGTGACCCGCCACGGGGACCGTGCGGTAATCGCTGGTCTCGCGCAGTGCGCACCGTTGCCTCCCGGGGTGACGTGGTGTCCGGCGGCGCGGACGCGACCCCCGGACGTGCGGCACCACCCGGAAGCGGGGGTGTCCGCTTTCCGGGGCCGGCCGTCACAGATTCTGCGAGGCACCCGCCTCCCGGCACGAGGCCAACGGCCGAATCGGCCGCTGTGACAAGCCGGACACGCCTTTCGGTGAACATGTCACCCACAGCATCCGTACAGCACCCGCCCGGTCATCCCCGCGTCCCGCGCGAGGCCCCCGGCTCGGCACGGAACCCCAGGCAGCGCGCCCGGCTGCCCCGCGGGGGCGCGGCGAACCGCGCCCCGCGCCGGGCCGGACCGGCGGACGGCCCGGGCGGCGCCCCCCGCCGGCCGGCTCCCGCAAGTGCCTCCCCGGACCGGCGACTGCCCCCGGGCCCCGCCGGCGCCCCCGTGCGCCGACCGCCGCCCCCGGCCCGCCGCGGACGCCCCGCCACCGCCGTCCCGGCCGCCGCGAGCGCCGCCGGTCACCGGGCACCCCGCCGCGAACGCCGGCGCCGGGGGAAACGGGCGTGGTCGTGTGGGTAGCGGGTACGCCGGGCCGGGGCCGTTCGGGCGGGCCCGCGGACGCGCCGCCGCCGCCCGCGGGCCCGCGGTCCGCCGCGCACGCCGGACGGTCGCCGGCGGCGAACGGCACCCCGGTTCCGGCCCGGCGGCGGCGCGCCCGGGGCACAGGAAGGCACGCGGGCGCGGACGCCGCGCACGCGGACGCGAGGCAGCCGCCGTGGGCCACCGCATATGCGGATCCGGCATTCCAGCAGGCACATTGAGGCATCATCAGTTGCCGGTAGGACGCCTCCCCCACGTCTTCCCCGGGGGTCACGCCGACGATAATTTGACGGGCACACGACAACGCGGAGGAAGAAATGTCGCTCTACGCACGTCTCTCACGCCGTTCCCGGGTCGCCGCCGTCGCCTGCGCGCTGCTGGCCACCACCGCGGTCACCGGCGCGGTGACCAGCGGTACGGCCCAGGCTTCCGCCACCCCCCACATGACCGCCTCCGTGGTGCACCCGATGTCCGGTTCGGGCACCGTCGACGACCCGTGGGTCCCGGAGAAGAGCGCCACCATCGTGTGCGACACCGCCACCCAGTTCGGCAACTACACCCCCGGTCACGGCCACTCGGACCCGATCAACACCCTTGTGCGCGGCACCCACATCGGCGTGCGCTACGAGACCTCCGACCGCAACTCGGTGATGGCCTACTACGCGGGCGCCGTCACCAAGTGGGGCTTCGTCCTGCGCAGCTGCGTGCAGTTCGGCTGACCCGACACCCCGGACCAGGAAGGCATCCAGATGTTCACCAAGGTCTCCAAGGCCCTCGCCACCGGCGCCGTCGCCGCCGGCGTCTTCGGCGCGATCATCGCCCCGACCTCCGCCCACGCCGCCACCAGCCACGACACGATCCGCCGCCACGTCTGCGCGCAGAACGTCTACCTGCGCGAGCAGCCGAAGGGCGTGAGCATCGGCCAGCTGGACAACGGCGACACCTTCGACCAGGAGCGGCTCTCCCCGAGCGGCGCCTGGGCCTACGGCATGGCCTACGGCAACGCCAACAAGCACGGCTGGGTCCAGGAGTCCGCCCTCTGCTGACCCGCCCCGGCCGGCACCGTTCCGGCCAGGTCACCGCATGCCCCGCGTTCCCCGGTCATGGGTACGCGGGGCATCGCCGTTCCCGGCTGCGGACGGCCCGGGAGGGGCGGGAGGGGCGGGTGCCGCTCCGGTGACGCCCGGCGGCCGGTGTGTTCGCGATCGCCCGGATGGATGATGCGGGCGCCAACGAGATCACCTTCGCCGATCTGGGGATGTTCCCGGTCCTCGCCGAGAACGAGCACTTCGCCCGGACCGCCGCGGTACCGGGGATCAGCGTCGCGACCGCGCAGCACGGCACCAGGGCGCTGGAGCGCGAGCTCGGCGTGGCGCTGACCGGGCAGGCCGGCGGAGGACACGCCGGACTTCGCGGAGGTCGTGCGCGCGGCGGGGGCGGCAGGGATCGGGAGCGCAGCCGGGGTGTGCGCGGCGGGGGGTGGAGGGGTACGGCCGGGCGGCGCACGCCCCCGCACCCCCGCCACCGCCACGCCCGCCCTGCGTCCCGTCCCCCATGTGGGGGCCGGACCCCACGACAGTGATGACGTACCGCCCGGCTGGGTATAAGCGCGCCGACGGTCGCATCGATGGCCGTCGTGGAGGTGTCCGGAAGGTGAGCGGGAATCAGGACCGGGGCAGCAGGACGGTGTGGCTGCGGCGGGGGCGGGCCGGTGTGCTGGCCGTGCTGCTGGTGGCGGTGACGTGCGCGGCGTCGGTGTGGCTGGCGGTGCGGATCACGCCGACGCAGTCGGTGGCGGCCGCCGGGCAGGACGTGCAGGTCTCCGCGGTGCAGCCGACGCTCAGTCTGGCCGGCCACGGTGAACTCGACCTGTTCGGCGAGGCGATCCCGACCCGGCCGCGGTTCCCCGGTCCGATCCGGCCCCGGCTGCGGCTGGCCCACATCACCATCGACTCGCAGGTCAGCCGGCTGGCCCGGCCCGGCGGCCACGACACGCTGGAGACCACACTGAGCCGGCAGCTGGCGGTCGGCTGGACCCGGTACTGCGCCTGGGAGAGCCTGATCGCGGCCGGGTGCGCGGCCGTCATCCTGGTCGCCGTCGCCGGGGTCCGCCGCACCGCGCCGCGCACCACGGTCGCGCTGCTCGCCGCAGGTCTGGTCACCGTGGTGGCCGTCAACTCCGTCGGCATCTACCTGCTGGCCTCCGGCACCCCCCAGGCGTTGCGCAACGTGCACACCCTGGACGACCTGGTGGGACGGGCGCCGACCCAGCCGGTGCGGGCGGCGAAGGGGCCGGCCCTGCCGGACGTGGGCGTGGTGGTGCTGGGCGACTCGACCGCGGCGGCCCTGGGCAACCCGCTCGTGCCGCACCCCAGCGCGCTGGACCGCACCTGCGGGCGCAGCTCCGACGCGTACGCCGCGGACCTGGCCACCGTCAACCACTGGAACGTCCTCAACCTGGCGTGCCAGGGTGCGACCGTCCGGGACGGGATCCTCGGCGTCCAGGTGCGCGGCGACCAGGTCGTCCCGCCGCAGCTGGCGGTGGCGCTGCGGGCCACGAAGGTCTCGACGGTCATCGTCAGCATCGGTGCGAACGACATGCACTGGGCGACGCTGACCGGCCTGTGCGCGGCCTCCCCGGCGTGCGACGACAAGGCGTCCACCGCGTACTTCACCAAGCAGCTCGCGTCGTTCAACGAGGACTACCTCGACCTGCTGCACCAGCTCGCGGAGCTGCCGAACCGGCCGGCGGTGCTGGTCAACGACTACTACGACCCGTTCGGCCCCGACACCCGCTGCCTGGCGCGGGAGGGCATCACCGATGCCAAGGCGGACGTCCTGGACTCCCGGCTGGCCGACCTCAACTCGGTGCTCGACCAGGGCGCGCGGACCTTCGGCTTCCTCACCGCCCGACCCAGCTTCGACGGCCACCGGCTGTGCAGCGCCCAGCCGTACGTGCAGAACACCGCGGCCCGCGCGCCGCTGCACCCGACGGCCGCCGGTGAACTGGCCATGGCGCTCGCCGACGAGCAGGCCCTCGCCGCGCACCGGATCCCGTCGGTGACCGACAGCCCGTCCCCCTCACCGTCGCAGCGGCCGGGGGTCCGCTGACGTGGACCGGGAGCGCCGGCCGGCGCCGCCGGGGCGCCGTTGACAACGTTGGCCGGGACGCCGGAGGATTGACCGGCCCTGCTCCCGGGGCCCCTTCCGGCGAGGAGAACGCGTGCTGACGACAGGTGTTGGGCCGGCCCGGGCCGGGCGTGAGGCGTGGCTGACGGTGCGGGGACGGGCGTTCCGGTCGCGGCTGATCCTCGGCATCGAGCAGTACACCGACCCCGCCCTGGTCGCCGCGGTACTGCGGGCCGGGGACTGCGACGTCTTCATCACCACCTTCGACCTCGAACAGACCCGCTCCAGCCTGCTGATGTCCGACCTGGACGAGACGGTCGGGCTGGACGCGTACGTGTGGATCGGCACCACGTCCTTCGCGCGTTCCCTGGACGACGCGCTGCTCACCGCCCGGCGGCTGCGGCAGTCCTACGGCATCGACATCATGAAGCTGGACGTGCGCCCGTCGGACAACCTGCCCGACAACGCCCGGACGGTGACGGCGGCCCGGGTCCTGGTCGCCGAGGGCTTCGAGGTTCTGCCGTTCGTCCTGCCGGACCCGGCCACCGCGCGGGAGCTGGAGGCGGCTGGGTGCGCCGCGCTGCGGGTGATGGCCTCGCCGGTGGGCGGCGGCGCGGGGGTGACCGACGAGCGGGCGGTGCGCGAGACGATCGCGGCGGTCGGCATCCCGGTCGTCGTGGAGGGCGGTCTGGGAACGCCCGCCCAGGTCACCCGGGCGATGGAACTCGGCGCGGACGCCGTGCTGGTCAACACCGCGGTGGCGCGGGCCGGTGACCCGGTCGCGCTGGCCGCGGCGATGGCCCGGGCCGCCGCCGCCGGCCGGGCCGCCCCGGACACCGGCCGCGTGCCGGCCATCGGCTCCTGACCCCGCCGCCGGCCTCCCTGCCCCAGAACGCCCCCGAACGCCCCCGCTGGAGGCGCAGTTGACCATCTCGGCAGTGCTGTTCGACATGGACGGCGTCCTGATCGACACCGACGGCGCCATCGCGGACCTGTGGCTCGGACTGGCCGCCGAGTCCGGGGTGCCGCTGGACGCGACCGGGATCGCCGCCGACGTCCTCGGCTGCGCGCCGGAGCACACCGTCGCCACGGTGTTCGCCGCTCTGGACGCGGACGGGCGGGAACGGGTGCTGGAACGGGTGCGGGTCTGCGAGCCGGACCTGGGGTACGCCCCGGTGCCGGCCGCGGTCGCGGTGGTGGAGGGGCTCGCGGCGGCCGGGGTGCCACTGGCCCTGGTCACCGGCGCGTCGGCGGACCGGGCGGGACGGGTGCTGAAGGAGCTGGGTGTCGCCGGCCTGTTCGGCGCCACCGTGACCTGGGGCGAGGCGGCCCGCGGCAAGCCCGCCCCCGACTGCTACCTGCTGGCCGCGCGGCGGCTGGCGGTGCCGCCGGAGCGCTGCCTGGTCTTCGAGGACACCCCCAGCGGCGTGCGCGCCGCGGTGGCCGCCGGCGCCCGCTGCGCCGGGGTCAGCCGTTCGGCGCCGGCCGCGCTGCGGGACAGCGGCGCCCGGCCCGTCGTCGCGACCTTCGCGGACGTCACCGTCCGCACCGGCCCGGTGCTGACCGTCGGCGGCGAGCATCTGCCGCTGTCCCCCGCCTGACCCGGCCCCCGCCGGGAGACGCCCGGGCGGCCGGGGCGACGACGGCCGGGGGCCGGGACCGCGAACGGTCCCGGCCCCCGGGGTCCTGCACGCCTCGGGCGCGGTCACTCCTGCGTGTCGTCCACCTTCTTGCCCGCCGCCGCCAGCGTTCCGCCGAGCAGGACCGAGCCCAGCGGCCAGGTCCGCATGTGCACCGGCAGGGTCACGCAGTGGTCGCCGACCCGCAGGAGCAGGCCCAGGTCCACCAGTTCCGCCGCGGCGGCGGCCGCCCGGTCGTCGCCGGTGACGTCCGCCCACGGGCAGCCCTCCAGCGCCCGGAGGAAGACGTCCCGCAGGGCGGGGTCCTCCATGACGCTCTGCCCCGCTGGCCCCTCCCGGAAGTCGCCGACCGCCAGGAAGCCCGGGCCCCGGCGGAAGTAGAGCAGGCCGAAGGTGTCCGTGGAGCGCCACGCGGCGTCCACCTCACCCTTGCCCGCCACCGTGACCGACTCGGGGGCCGGCAGGTGGTCCAGCCGCTGGGCCAGGCCGGGTTCGCCGGCGTCCAGGACCAGCGACCAGGAGACCCGGGCACCGACCGTGGAGCACTCGCGCAGCAGCGCGACGATCCGCACGAGCGCCCCGGCGGGCAGCGCCGAGAAGTCGACGGGCTCCGCGAACCGCACCCCGGCGACCGGCGACCGGGACAGCAGCCCGCCGAGTTCGGCGGCCGTGGGCAGGGTGGACCAGTCGGGTCCGAGGGTCAGCGTCACGGTCGCCGGACGCCCCCCGGACGGCCCGGCCGCCTCCTGCGAGGCCCGTTGCCTGAGTTCGGCGATCTCCATCAGCGCGCTCACGATGCCGCGACCTCCTTGCCGTTGACCAGCTTGCGACGGTACGGGTCGACCTCAAGGGCGACGCTCACGTAGCGCCCCTCGTCCTCGAAGGCGAGGCCGCGGTCGACGAAATAGTTGAGCATCTCCTGCAGTTCCCGCTCCCCGACGGTGAACCCGCCCGCGGCGAGCCGGCGGCGGATGCCCCCGAGGGCGGCGCACCCGAACATGCCGAGGTAGACGTTGCTGTGCACGTCGTCCAGTTCGAACACCTCCTTGGGCCAGCTGGCGCGGTCGTCCTCCAGGACGACCCGGCCCGCCTCGTTCGTCCAGTAGGAGAGGCTGCTGCCGGAGTACGCCGTGGCCCACTCCTCGACGCCGGCCTTCACCTCGTCCTCGATGGCACCGACGATGCCCTGCTCGGTGGTGTCGAAGAAGAAGACCATGTCGTGCAGTTCGTCCTTGGGGACCTGGTAGATGAAGTCGTACAGGCCCGCCGGCTCACGGAACATGAATCCCGTGTTGAGGTCCTCGAAGTACGGGCTGAACCGCTCCAGCGCGATGCGCCACGCGCCGGTCGGCGCCTGGAGGTGCTCGATCGCGGCGAACTTCTTCAGCAGCCTGCGGTAGTCCTCCTCGGTCTCCCCGGGGAAGCCGTAGAGGATGTTCCACGTCACGTTGAGACCCAGGTCCTCCGCGTCGCGCAGCATCCGCACGTTGTGCGCGGCGCTGACGCCCTTGTCCATCAGGCGCAGCACGTGGCTGCTGAGGCTCTCGATGCCGGGCTGGACGTAGAGGACGTTGGCCTTGCGCAGGCTGCTGAGCTGCTCGCGGCCCATGTTGGACTTGATCTCGTAGTGGATCCGCAGGTCGCACTCAAGCTCGGCCATCGCCGGCATGGCGGTGGTCAGGTACTTCATGTCGAGGATGTTGTCGACCATGATCATGTCGAGCACCCGGTAGCGCTCGGCGAGGTCCCTGACCTCGTTGGCGATGCGTTCGGGGGCCTTGCTGCGGAAGTTGATGTTAGAGCCGTTCAGGCCGCAGAACGTGCACTGGTGGGCCTCGCCCCACCAGCAGCCGCGGGAGGTCTCCAGCACCAGCTTCGGGTTGACCCGCTGGTGGAAGACGGAGCTCTCCAGCGCCTGGAAGTAGCTGTCGTAGTTGGGCGGGGGCACCATGGCGAACGGGATCGCGCCCTTGGCGGCCTCGTTCGTGACGGTCTTGTCCCCGTCGCGCCAGCTGAGCCCGGGGATGGCGGCGAGGCTGGTGCCCTTGGCTATGCCGTTGAGCAGTGCGGGCAGCGCGCGCTCGCCCTCGCCGCTGACGACGAAGTCCAGCTGCGGGAAGTTGCGGTGCAGCGCGGGGCCCTGCATGCCGTCGCAGTTGCTGCCGCCCATCACCGTCAGGATGCCCGGCGCCAGCCGCTTGATCGCCCCGGCCAGCGCGAGGGACGGCACGTTCTGCATGAACGTGCTGGTGAAGCCCACGACGTCCGGCGCGTCCGCGACGATGCGGGCCGCGAGGTCCGCGACGAACTCCCGCGAGTGCTTCTGCATCTCGACGGGGACCTTGTGGTCGACGCCGCGCTGCTGGAGGAAGCGCGCGTACTGCGGCGCCCGGTAGGTCTCGCAGTCGTAGAGCGCCGGGGTGAACACCCAGTCGCCCACTCCGTGGAAGACCTGGTCGGCGACCTCGTGGTACTCCACCGACGTGATGGCGCCGTCGCTGGCGCGCATCAGGTGCTCGGCCCACGGAAGGTTGGCGTACAGCTCGTCCACCGTCCAGCCGGTGGTGTTCCGGCGGACGCACTCCCCCAGGATCCCCAGCGCGCTGGATGGTGTGTCGAGCCCCTGCCACGGCATGGCGATCATCAGGATTTTCATGGGATGCCTACCCTAGATAGCGCGTTCGGGATCGGTTTGGTCGATGGTGCGGAGGCCGTGCCCTCCCGTCCGGGAGACGTTCAGGAGGAACGCGTCACCCCGGCCGCCGCCCGGGGTGCCCGCGTCGTCACGCCGGTCCTCACGCGGTCCCCGCCGGCAGCGACACGCGCGTGGCGAGCAGTTCGTAGAGCGTTTCGTGCACCGGTGCGGCGACGCCGGCCCGGGCGGCGAGGCGGACCGCGGCGCCGGTCCACGCCTCCAGTTCCGACGGGCGGCCCGCGAGGATGTCGCGCTGGAGCGAGGTGACGGCGCCCGCCTGCTGACGGTCCATCATCGCGGTGGCGGTCTCCAGGGCGTCCGGCGGCAGGGCGATCCCCAGCTTGGCCGCCGTCTCCTGGACCTCCCGCATGCCGGCGATCAGCATCCGCCGGGTGCCGGGCCGCGAACGCAGGTCGCCGATGGTCGCCCCGCCGGTGGCCGCGCCCAGGCTGCCGACCGGGGAGATCAGCAGGAACTTCGACCACAGGCCGGCCCAGATGTCGCGGGGCTCCAGCACCTCCACCGAGGCGTCCCGCAGCATCCCGCGCAGCCGCGTCACCCGGTCGGAGACACCACTGTCCCACTCGGTGAAGGCCAGGGCGCCGGGCGGTCCCACGTGCTCGATCTCGCCGGGGCCGGTCAGGGTGGCGACGACCCGGGCCATGCCGGGCAGCACGTGGTCGCGGCCGATGACGTCGGCGACCTGCCCGGGGGCCTCCACGCCGTTCTGCACGGTGACCACCGCGGTCTCCGGGCCGATCAGCGGGCCGAGACCGGCGACCGCGGCCGCCAGCTGCGAGGTCTTGACGCACAGCAGCACGTAGTCGCACGCGCCCAGCTCCCGCGGGTCGTCGCCGGCCCGCAGGTCCCGCGCCGACCACTCGCCCGCCGCGCCGCTGACGCGCAGCCCCTTGTGCCGCAGGGCGGCGAGGCTGTCGCCGCGCGCGAGGAAGCGCACGTCGTGCCCGGCGGCGGCGAGCCGGCCGCCGAAGTAGCCGCCGACCCCGCCCGCCCCGACGACGGTGACGCTCGGACCGCCCTGTTCCCTGGTCATGCTTCCTCGTTCCTCGCGGATACGTTCCCGGGCCGGCCGGCCCGGGCGGTGCTGGTGCGCCGCCGGGTCACCGGGGCAGCCGGGTCCGCACGCGGATCGGCAGGGCCTGCACGCCCCGGCTCAGCGAACTGTCGGCGACCCAGGCGATCTCCTCGTCCGGCACCGCGAGTTCGAGGTCCGGCAGCCGGCGCAGCAGCGTGCTGAACGCGATCTCGCCCTGGAGACGGGCCAGCGGGGCGCCGATGCAGAAGTGCGCGCCGTGACCGAAGGACAGGTGCCGGTTGGGCGAGCGGGTGATGTCAAAACGCTCCGGGTCGTCGTAGACCTCGGGATCGTGACCGGCGGCGGACAGCGACAGGTGCACGAAGCTGCCCTGCGGGATGTCCACCCCGCCCAGCTCCATGTCCTGCCCGGCGATCCGCAGCGAGGCCCAGTTGGCGGATCCCTCGAAGCGCAGGATCTCCTCGATCGCCGAGGGGATCAGTTCCGGGTTCTCGCGCAGCGCGGCCAGCTGTCCGGGATGGCGCAGCAGCAGCAGCGTCCCGGTGGTGAGGAGGTTGGCGACCGTCTTGTGACCGGCGATGATCAGCAGGAGGATCGTGGAGAGCAGTTCCTCCTCGCTGAGGACCTCCGCGTCCCTGGCCCTGATCAGCTCGCTCAGCAGGTCGTCCGTGAGGTTGCCGCGGCGCTCGTCGGCCAGCCGGAGGAAGTATTCGGAGAACTCCCGGCTGGCCTCCTTCAGCTCCGACTCGGGGTGCTGGAAGGGGTCCTGGCTGAGGATGTAGCTCCAGTCCAGGAAGAGCGGGCGGTCCTCGACCGGGATCCCCAGGTACTCGCAGATGGCGATGAGCGGCACCTGGAGGCCGAAGGCGCTGAGCAGTTCGACCTCGCCGTCCTCGGGGAAGGCGTCGATGAGGTCGTCGACGATGCCCTGGATGCGCGGGCGCAGCTTGGCGACGGTGGCCGGCAGGAACGCCTTGCTGATCGGCTTCTTCAGCCGGGTGTGCTTGGGCGCGTCGGCGAAGCCCAGGTTGCCCACGACGAGCAGGCTGCTCTCCACCGCCTTGTCGCGCAGGTGCGCGGGCAGGTTCTCCACCTGCTTGGTCAGCCGCGCGTCGCCGAACGCCTCCTCGACGACCTTGTTGCCCAGGACCGCGTACGCCTCGGCGCCGGGCGGGACGTTGATCCGGTGCACCGGGCACTGGGACCGCAGTTCCGTGGTCGCCGCGTGCGGGGAGGGCCCGGGATCGGTGAAGTACTCCGAGGGCAGCATGTCGGTCATCGTGGCTCCTGGGGTCTGTCCGGCGGATCGGGGTGGATCAGGGCGCGGCGTTCGGTGCGTGCGGGCGGGCGCACGGCGCCGGAGCGCCCCGGCACCGGGTCCACCGGGGTGTTCCGGTGGAGCCGTGCGGGGGCGGGCCGGGCGTCGGGAGCCCGCCGTGATCCGCCGGACCGGCCCTGGGTCACGGCGAACGTGGGTGCCGGGCACGGCCGTTCGGGCGGGTGGGGCGCACTGTGTTCGGTGGATCGGGGAGCGGCGGGCGCGGGGCGCCGGAGCGCCCCGGCCGTGGTGTGCCGGGGTGTTCCGGTGACGCCGTGGCTGTGCGTGCCGGGCGTCGCGGGTCCGCCGTGATCCGCCGGACGGGCTTCAGTCGCGTCCGCCCGCCACCGCCGGGATGATCCACAGGACGTCCTCGTTCTCGACCTTCGTCTCCAGGCCGTCGAGGCTCCTGATGTCGTTGTCGTTCCGGTACACGTTGACGTAGCGCTTCACGGAGCCGTTCTGGTCCATGAGCCGTTCCAGTACGCCGGGGAAACTCCGCTCCAGGCCGGTGAGCACCTCGCGGACGGTGTCGCCCTCGACGGTCACCTTTTTCTGCCCGCGGGTCAGCATGTGAAAGGCCGTGGGGAGCTGAATGGTGACGACGGGCGCGGGGAGAGTCCCCTCGACGCGCTGCGAGACGTCGGTCATGTCGTGGTTCTCCTCGGATAGACCCTGGGAATGTGCCTTGCCGGTACGGCGCCCGTCACCGGGTCGGCAATTCCACCCGGAATTCGTCATGGATCTCGGCAGGAATCCGTATGTCGAGCCGGTCGCAGTGTTCGGTTCCGGGCCTCCAGCCCGCCACCGTGTGCACGAGTTCCCCGTCGCTCTGGTGGACGTACCAGATCACGTTCACCGGCCAGCACGACTGCCGGAACAGGTACTCGTCCATCTGCGTCGGGTTCTCGCTCAGCCGCTGGAACCGCTCGTGCGGGGGGCCGATCTCGTGCCAGTTGGGGTGCGAGTGGATGGACCCCATCAGGTCCAGGCCGCGCTCGGACTGCCGCTTGATCGCCTGGAGGACCCCGGCCTCGTCGGACCAGAAGCCGCGCCCGGGGTTGCGGTACACGTCGCCGAACCGGGGGGCGATCGTGCTCTCGAACTCGGCGATGACGCTCTGGTCGCTGTCGCGGACGTTCGGCACGAACTCCACGTCGCAGATGGTGATCCCGGCGTCGTCCAGCCGGCCGAACAGGAGTCCCGACGCGCGCGGCAGATGACTGGGCACTCCGTCGGCGTCACGGCTGTCCAGACATTTCTGGTACTGCTGCACGGCGCTCTCGATGAATCGTCTGGCGGGTTCCGCTTCGAAACGCGCGGTCTGCGGCAGATTCCCGAACAGCGCGGCGGCGTCGGTCACACCGTGATCCGTGCCGGGCGTCACATATGGAGCATCTTTGGTGCCGGTCACTCGTGCCTCCCCTCGGACTTCTCCGTTGAAGCCTCGTTGTGAACACGCGGGCAGAGCCCCCGGTATTCCCTGGATCTCGGCAACGACTACTGCCCCTGGCGCCCGTTCCCGAAAGGTGACCCGTGGTTTTGGCCACCCGTGTGAGGCACCGCAGTGTCGGACGTTTTACATCATGCCAACGAGGAGGCCGGATCAAGCCAAACTACAACCAAGGATGTAGTGGGCCCCGCGGCGTTCCGGTTTTGCCGCGTTACCGGCGCCTTGAGGTGCCGCTGTCCGCTTGACCCGGTTGTTTTCCGCGGCTGCTGGGACGATGATCTCCGCGCCGGGAAACGCCGGCACCGCGATGGGCTGCGCATTCACCGCGGATGGCGGCTGCCCGGCATATGCCAAGAGATGCGCGGGGAACTCCGAAACCGTTCGGACCACATTGCCTGCGGCAGTATTCCTGCCTCTCCGGCCTCCGCCGCGTCGCGGACTGCCGCCCTTCCGGAAGATCCGCCGGGGACGACCGGGCACACCGGTTGGCTCGGACCGCCCCCGGGGGGCCGTACGGCGGCTGCGGCCCGGCGGCCGGGCACGGCGTTCGGGGCGGGGTGGGGTGGGGTGGGGGTCGGCGGCCGCGGGCGCGGGGTGCGACGGCTCGGCGCTGCGGGACCGGTGAACGGCACCGGGCTGCGGGGGTGCGGCGGCCGGGCGGGAGGCGTGCGGGGGTTACGTGCCGCGGCGCAGGTCGGGGACGGTCACCGGGCGGTCGCGGGGTGCGGCGGGCACCGGTGGGACGATCAGGCCCAGTTCGACGGCGCGGTTGACGGCGGCCAGGCGGCAGCGGGCGCCGAGCTTGTCGAAGATGCTGTGCATGTGGCGCTTCACGGTGCCTTCGGCTATGTCGAGGCGGCGCGCGATCTGGTAGTTGCTCAGGCCCTGGGCCGCGAAGGAGATCACCTCGTGCTCGCGGGGCGAGAGCGGACCGGTCACCGGGGCCGGGTCGGTCAGGCCGTCCGCCGACAGCAGGACGGTCACCGGACCGCCGTCGGCCTCGCAGGCGTCGCGCACGGCGGCGCACAGCGCCTGGTGGGTGAGCGTCCGGTGCGGGAGGCCCCGGCCGAGCGGCAGCAGGGACTGCACGAGGGCGGGCTCGTCACGCATGGTCAGGACCAGGATCCGCACGTCGGGCACGATGTGCTGCAACTGGCGGACGGTGGAGAGCGGGTTGTGGTTGCCGGGCATCTCGATGTCGAGCAGCACCACGTGCGGGCGGTGTTCGGCGGCGAGCCGCAGCGCCTCGGGGACGCTGCCGGCGGCGGCCACCACGTCCAGCCCGTCCTGCGCCTGGAGGAGTTCGGCGAGGGCGTTGCGCAGCAGGGTGTGGTCGTCGGCGATCAGAATGCGGATCGAGCTCATCACCTGGATCCCCCTCGCCGGCCCCAGTACCCGTGCCGACCTGGCACCCCGTCAAGTCCGTGTTCACCAAGCCCTGTTGGGGCTGCCGAGCGCATTGGGGATCACGCTAGCACACCCGTACGGGTGCCGAGCGTGACATCGGCAACTCCGGTTCCGGGCGCGGGGGCCGGGTGGGCCGGCGGCGGGAGACCGTCGCTCGCAGGAGGACGGTGTCCCGCCGGGCGCCGGGCGGACCCTAGTAGTCGCTCCGCATGGCGGCCCGGACCTCGGCGAGCGTCGCGTCGGCCACGGCACGGGCCCGCTCGTTGCCCTCGCTCAGGGTCCGGCGCAGGAAGCCGCGGTCCTGCGCGTACTCGGCGCGGCGGGCGCGGATCGGGGCGAGGTACTCGTTGACCGACTCGGTCACCGTCTTCTTCAGCGCGGCCGCCCCGGCCGCACCGATCCCGGCGGCGACCTCCTGCGGGGTGCGGCCCTGGCAGAGCGACGCCAGCAGCAGGAGGGAGGAGACCTCGGGGCGGTTGGCCGGGTCGTAGGTGATGTTGCGGTCCGAGTCGGACTTGGCGCCCTTGAGCAGCCGGGCGGTCTCGTCGGCCGTCGCGGACAGGGAGATGGCGTTGCCCCGGCTCTTGCTCATCTTGGTGCCGTCGGTGCCGAGCAGCAGCGGTGCGCTGGAGAGCAGGGCCTCGGGCTGGGGGAAGACGGCGGTGCCGTTGCCGTAGCGGTCGTTGAAGCGCCGGGCGACGGTCCGGGTGAGTTCGAGGTGCGGGAGCTGGTCCTGGCCGACCGGGACCAGGTTCGCCTTGCAGAAGAGGATGTCGGCGGCCTGGTGGACGGGGTAGGTGAACATCAGGCCGCTGACCGCCGACTGGCGCGAGTGGCTGATCTCGTCCTTGACCGTGGGGTTGCGGTTGAGCTCGGCGACCGAGACCAGGCTGAGGAACGGCAGCATCAGCTGGTTGAGGGCGGGGACGGCGCTGTGCGTGAAGATGGTGCTGCGGGCCGGGTCCACCCCGATGGCGAGGTAGTCCAGCACCAGGTCCTCGACGTGCTCGGTGAGGTTGTCCGCCACGTCGCGGTCGGTCAGCACCTGGTAGTCCGCGATGATCACGAACATCTCGGCGCCGAGGTCCTGGAGACGCACGCGGTTGTGCAGCGTGCCGAAGTAGTGCCCCAGGTGCAGGCGGCCGGTGGGGCGGTCGCCCGTCAGCACGCGGAACCGGCCCGGGTCCTTGAGGATCAGCTCTTCCAGTTCCGCACTGCGGGCCTGCGCGGCAGTCGTCCCGAGCACGCCTGCGGAGGGCTCCGGGGCGGCTTCGGGGTCCACGGTCTGGGGGGTGGGGTTCACAAGGTCTCCTGGATGGATCGGTCTCGCCGCCAGGATGGCACGAGCCCCGGTCTCCAGGGACACCGACGGGCCGTCCGTCCGAACGGCCCCGGTCGTGGGTGAGGGCCAGTCTCAGGAAGAACGCCACCGGCTCCCGCACGACGCACAACGCATGGCCGCATCATAACGTCGGCCGCCTCACCCGGGCGGCCCGTTCCCGGCGGTGCGGTCCGGCACGCCCGGCGCCGGGGACCGCGCCGCGCCCGGTCACGCCTCCCGGCTCCCCCCGTGCGCCGCCGCGTTCAGCGTCCCGGCGCCGTGCCGTGCGGGTCGGCGGCCGGACGGGTGGGCCGGGGCAGGACCGTCAGGGCGATGAGCACGGCGGCGGCCAGCAGTGCGGCGCCGAGGGTCAGGCCGAGGGCGTACCCGTGGTCGAGCGCGGCAGGGGCGGCGCTCGCCCCGGTGCGGTGGTGGGCGGCGGTGCCGAGGGCGGCCAGGCCGAGCGAGGCACCGATCTGGCGCGAGCTGTTGAGCAGGCCCGACGCGGTGCCGGCCTCGTGGGGCGCGACCCCGGCGGTGGCGGTGGAGACCACCGGCCCCAGGCAGAGCCCGAAGCCGACGGAGGCGAGGACCGACGGGCCCAGGACGTCGGTGAGGAACGAGCCGTGCGGGCCGATCAGGCCGAACCAGGCGAACCCGGCCGCCGTCAGCGTTCCGCCGGCGACCAGCAGGGTGCGCGGCGCGAGCCGGTAGCCGAGCCGGACGGCGAGCAGGGAGCCGGCCACCACGCCGAGGGCGAAGGGCAGGAACTCCAGTCCGGTGCGCGCCGGCCCGGCGCCCAGCACGCGTTGCAGGTAGAGGGAGACGAAGTAGAAGGCCGACGCCATGGCCGCGCCGACCAGGAGGTTGTAGGCGTTCGCGCCGGTCACCGAGCGGTGGGTGAACAGGCGCGGCGGCACGAGGGGTTCGCGGGTGGTGGTGCGTTCCACCTGGACGAACGCGGCCAGCAGCAGGACGGCGGCGGCCAGCGTCGTCAGGGTGACGGGCGAGCCCCACGCGTACCGTTCGGTGCGCACGACGCCGAGGACCAGCAGGGTGGTGCCGGCGGTGGCCAGGACGGCGCCGAGGACGTCGGGGCGGGCGGCGCGGGCCGGCGGCGGGCCGGCCGGGACGCCGCGCCGGGCCAGCACCAGGGCGCAGGCCGCGATGGGGACGTTGACGAACATCACCCAGCGCCAGCCGGCGTACTGGGTGAGCAGTCCGCCGGCCAGGACGCCGAGCGCGCCGCCGGCGGCGTTCGTCGCGCTCCACACGCCGAAGGCCCGGACGCGGGCGCGGCCGGCCGGGAAGGCCGCGGTCAGCAGGGCGAGCGCGGCCGGGGCGAGCGCGGCGGCGCCGACGCCCTGGGCGACGCGGGCCGCCACCAGCTGGCCGGGGTCGCGCGCGAGGCCGCCGAGGACGGAGGCCAGCCCGAACAGGACGAGCCCGCCCGTCAGGACCCGCTTGCGCCCGAACCGGTCGGCGGTCTTCCCGCCCAGCAGGAGCAGGCCGCCGAACGCGAGGGCGTAGGCGTTGATCACCCAGGTCAGGTCGACCGCGCCGAAGCCGAGTCCGGTGGCCATGCGCGGCAGCGCGACGTTCACCACCGACAGGTCCAGCGACACCATGAACTGCGCGACGGCCACCGTGGCCAGGGTGCGCCCGGGCCGGACGCCGGGGCCGGCCGGCGGTGCGGCGGTGATCGGTTCTCCTACGGTCGTCATGCCGGGGTCCTCCGGATGGCCGGGCGCGGCGGGACGAGGGGCCCGGCACCGCGAGGTGCGGGCGCCACGGGACGCGCAACGTTTAGGAACATGTTCCTAAAGTACCTCCGGAGCCCTCCGCTGTCGAACGCGGCGCCGGGGACCGCGCCCGGCTTCGCGGAACGGGACACCGGCGCGGCATGATGGGCCGGTGCCCCGACCTGACGCATCGCCCGGCCGCACCGGCCGGCCCCCGGCGACCTCCCGCGAGCAGATCCTGACGGCGGCCCGCCAGGTCATCGACCGGGACGGCTGGGAGAAACTGACCGTCCGCCGGCTGGCCGCCGAACTCGGCATCGGGACGACGACGCTCTACCACCACGTGCGCGACCGGGAGGACCTGCTGGTCCTGCTGCTCAACGAGCACGCCGACCGGACCCTGCGGCCCGGACTGCCCGCCGACCCGCGCGAGCGCATCGTCGTGGCGGCCACCGCGATCCACGACTCGCTGGCGGACCGGCCGTGGACCGCCGAGATCCTCACCACCGACGGTTTCCTCGGCCGGCTGGGCGACTCGGCGCTGTGGATGGTCGAGACCGTCGTGGCCTCCGCGATCGACCTGGGGTGCACCCCCGACCAGGCCGTCGACGTCTTCCGCGGCCTGTGGTACTACACCGTCGGCGAGATCCTGGTACGCGCCCACTCCTCCCGGCGCCGCGCCGCCGGCGAACCACCCGTCGCCGGCGGCGCGTTCTTCGGCGCCCTCGACCCCGGCCGGCTGCCCCGCCTCGCCGCCGTCGGCGACCGGTGGCCCGCTCTGGCCGCCCGCGACACCTACGTCCCCATGCTCCGCGCCTTCACCGACGGACTGCTGGCGCAGGCCACCCGGGACGACGGCTGACGGTGCCGCCCCCGCCCGGCCCGGCCCGCCCCGCCGGCCCCGTCAGCCGGCCGCCGGGGTGCCCGTCAGGCCGGCGAGGACGAGGGGCAGCGCCCAGGCGAAGTCGTCCCGGGGGCCGGCGGACGTCCCGGTGCCGTCCTGCGGCCCGGGGCAGGTGTGGCCGACCGGGTGGGCGTTGAGGACGTGACCGAGCATCAGGTGCCACAGCACCCGGTAGGCGCGCAGCGCCTCCTCGCGGTCCGCGCCGCCGGCCACGGCCAGGACGGACAGCGCGCCACGGGCGAACGACGCCCCGGCGTCCGAGGCGTACTCCCCCTCGGCGATGATCCGGGCCGCCCAGCGGTGCCGGACGAGGTGGTCGTAGGCGTCCAGCCAGTGCGCGACGAAGCGTTCGCCGGGCTCCAGTTCCCCGCGCGGTGACGGCAGGCGCAGGGCGACGTCGTCGGCGAGCAGCAGCAGGAGTTCGCGGCGGTCGGCGATGTGCCGGTAGAGCGACGCCTGCCCGGTGCCCAGGCGCTGGGCCACGGCGCGGACGGTGATCGCGTCCAGGCCGTCCTGGTCGGCGATCTCCCGCGCGGCGGCGACGATGAGCGGCCGGGACAGGACGGCCGGCCGGCCGGGTGCGCGTGCACTCACCGCACGGACTCTACTCGACGCCGGGCCCGGGACCAGGGCTTGTGCGGGCCTGCGGGGGCTCCTATGCTCGGGATTAGCGACCAACGTTCGCAAATCCGCCACCGCAGCCGCGGTGACCGGCCGTACCGCCGCGGTGGCGGGCAGGTTACCGCAGGCGTCCGGACCACCGAGCGAGGAACCCGTGAGCCAACCCACCGAGCCGTCGTCGCGTCCGGCGGACTTATCGGGGAACCGTGCCCTGATCGCCCTGATCCTGGCCGTCCTGTCGTACTCCCTCGCGCAGACCATGCTGGTGCCCACCCTAGGGATCCTCCAGCGCGAACTGCACACCACGCCGGCCGGCGCCTCCTGGGCGGTGCTGAGTTCGGCCCTGCTGGCCAGCGCGGTCCTCACCCCGCTGATCAGCCGGCTCGGTGACAGCTACGGCCGCCGCCGCGTGCTGCTGGTGACGCTGACGATCCATCTGGCCGGCTCACTCGGCGCGGCCGCCGCGTGGAACGTCGGCGCGCTCATCGCGTTCCGCGCCGTGCAGGGCGCGAGCGTGGCGGTGCTGCCGCTGGCCCTCGGGCTGATCCGGGAGATCCTGCCGCCGCGGCGGGTGGCGTTCGGCATCGGTCTGACCTCCGGTCTGGTGGGCGGTGCGGCCGGGGTCGGGCTGGTCGGCGGCGGGCTGATCGTCGACCACGCGTCGTGGCGCTGGCTGTTCGTCGCCACGTGCGTCCTGGTGCTGGCCGCCCTGGCCGCCACGCTGCGCTGGGTGCCGGAGAGCCGGCCCGGCGCGCGGGCGCCGCTCGACCTCGCCGGGGTCGTCCTGCTGGCCGGCGCGCTGACCTCGGTGCTGCTGGCGCTGACCGAGGGCCCGCAGTGGGGGTGGACGTCGGTCGCCGTGCTGGGGATGTTCGGCGCCGCGGTCGTGCTGGGCGCGGCGTTCCTGTGGTGGGAGCGGCGCAGCCCGGCGCCGCTGATCGACCCGGCGCTGCTGCTGGGCCGGCGGATCGTCACCGCGCACGCCGGCTCGTTCCTGCTGGGCGTCTCGCAGTTCATCTTCTACGTGCTGATCCCCAAGCTCGCGGAGCTGCCCGCCGGGCTGCCGCCGCAGAGCGCCCGCCTGGTGGGCTACGGCTTCGGCGCGACCGTCACCGTGGCCGGTCTGATCCTGCTGCCCGGCACGCTCCTGGGGCTGCCGGCGAGTTCGGCGGTCGGACGGGTCGAGGCCCGGCTCGGGGTCGGCTCGGCGGCGCCGCTGGGCTTCGGGAGCACCGCGGTCGGCGGCGTGCTGCTGGCGTTCTTCGCCGCGAACCCCTGGCAGGTGGCGCTGTGCTACGTCGTGATCGGCACCGGGTTCGGGTTCGCCATGGCCGCGCTGCCCAAGCTCATCCACGACGTGGCGCCCCCGGCCGCGGGCGCGACGGCGAACGGCATCAACACCGTGGCCCGCACCGTGGGCGGCGCGGTGGGCAGCCAGCTCGGCGTCGCCATCCTGGCCTCGCAGAGCATCCCGGGCACCGCGCTGCCGGACTTCGGCGGCTTCCGCACCGCCTTCTGGACGGCCGCCGCGATCGCGCTGCTGGCCGCGGTGATGACCCTGCTGCGCGCGAGGTCCCCGGCGGCGCCGGCCGCGCTGCCGCGGGAGCGGGGAGCGGCGCGCGCGGTGGCCGGCCGCTGAGCGGTCCGGGGTCAGGCGTCGCTGTCGTCCCCGTGGCTGCGGATCAGCTCCTTCACCTTGGCGACGGCGAAGCCCCAGCCCTGTTCGGCGGTGGGCTTGGCGGGGACGGCCACCTCGTCGGGGTTGGTCAGGACATCGAGCAGGACGGGACCGGGCGTGGCGAAGGCGGTCCGCACGGCCTCGTCCAGCTCGGACGCGGCGGTGACGCGGATGCCGGTGACGCCCATCGCACCGGCCACCGCCGCGAAGTCGGGGTTGTCCAGCACGGTGCCGAACTCCGGCATGCCCACCTGCTCCTGCTCCAGCTTGACCATGCCGAGGCGGCGGTTGTCGAAGACGACCAGCTTGACGGGCAGCCGGTAGGTCTTGATGGTCATCAGATCACCGAGCAGCATGCTCAGCCCGCCGTCCCCGCAGAACGCCACGACCTGGCGGTCCCGGTCCAGCGCCTGGGCGCCCAGGGCCTGCGGCATCGCGTTGGCCATCGAGCCGAGGTTGAACGAGCCCAGCAGGCGCCGCCGGCCGCGCATCTCGACGAAGCGGGAGAGCCAGACGGTGGCCATCCCGGTGTCGGAGGTGAAGACCGCGTCGTCAGCGGCGGCCCGGTCCACCGCGGCGGCCAGCGCCTCGGGGCGCACGTCGTGCCGCCGGTTGTCCAGCGAGGAACGCAGCCGGCCGACCAGACCCCTGTCGTGGCCGGGGGCGGCCAGCCGGTCCTGGCCCGCGCGCCAGCCGGCGTACCGTTCGACCGCCCGGTCCAGGTGCGAGCGGTCCCGCCCCGACCCGCGCGGCAGGACGGCCAGCAGGTCGCGGACGGTCGCGCCCACGTCGCCGACCAGGCCGAGCTCCACCGGCACCCGGCGCCCGATGTGCGCGGCCTCGGTGTCGACCTGGATCACCGTGCGGTCCTGCGGATACCAGTCGCGGTAGGGGAAGTCGGTGCCGAGCAGCAGCAGGGTGCCGGCGTCCTGGAGGGCGGAGGCCGCCGCCGGGTTGCCGATCAGGCCGGTCTGCCCGACCTGGAAGGGGTTGTCGCCCTCCAGCCCCTCCTTCGCCTTCAGCGTCAGCACCATGGGCGCCGCGAGCCGGTCGGCGAGCGCCAGCACGTCCTCGCGGGCCTCCCGGGCTCCCCGGCCCACCAGCAGCGTGACACGTTCGGCGCGCTCCAGCAGGGCGGCCGCCCGGTCCACCGCCTCCGCCGACGGCCGGGTGGTCGGCGAGGTCAGCGAGAAGCGGGCCGGACGGTCCTGCGACGGCTCGCGGTCACCGATGTCGCCGGGGACGGTCAGCACGGCCACGCCCTTGCGCCCCAGCGCGGTGCGCACCGCGGTCTCCAGCATCATCGGCAGCTGGTCGGGGGTGGTGACGGTGGCCCGGAAGACGGCGACGTCGGCGAAGAGCGCGTCGTTGTCGACCTCCTGGAAGTAGTCGCTGCCGACCTCGGTCAGCGGCACCTGGCCGGCGACGACCAGCAGCGGCGTGCGGCTCTTGGCCGCGTCGTAGAGGCCGTTGAGCAGGTGCACCGATCCGGGACCGACGGTGCCCATGCACACGCCGATCCGGCCGGTCAGCTGGGACTGCGCGCCGGCGGCGAACGCGGCCGCCTCCTCGTGCCGGCAGCCCACCCACTCCAGGTCCTCGGTGGTGCGGATGGCGTCGGTCAGCGGGTTGAGGGCGTCGCCGACGACGCCGAAGACCTGCTTGACGCCGAGTTCGCCCAGGGCGTCCACGATGACGCGGGCCACGGTTCGTGCCACGGATTCCTCCGGCTCAGATGGTGAAGCGGTCAGGGTCTGCTTCCGCCCAGTCGGCGGCCCAGGAGGCGGGCGGAGCGGCACGCAACTGCCCCGGCTCCAGCCACTCGTACAGCTCGGCGTAGGAACGCACGGTGTGCGGGGCCAGGCGCTGGCGGAGCATGCGGGGGCGCAGGCCGGCCGGGTCGGTGACGCCCATCGACGCCATGATCTGCACGGCGCCGGCCACGGTCGCCTCCTGGAGGCGCCGCACGCGTTCGGTCTTGTCGGTGACGTCCAGCGCCCTGGCCCGGCGCGGGTCCTGGGTGGTCACTCCGGTCGGGCAGGTGTTGGTGTGGCAGCGCTGGGCCTGCACGCAGCCGACGGCGAACATCATGGCGCGGGCGGCGTTGCCGTAGTCGGCGCCCTGGAGCAGCCGTTTGACCAGGTCGCCGCCGGTGGCGATCTTGCCGCTCGCGCCGATCCTGATCCGGTCCCGCAGGCCCGCGCCGACCAGCGCGTTGTGAACCATGATCAGGCCGTCGGTCAGCGGCGTGCCGACGTTGTCGGCGAACTCCAGCGGCGCGGCGCCCGTGCCGCCCTCGGCGCCGTCGACAATGATGAAGTCGGGGGCGGTGCCCTCCTCGATCATCGCCTTGCAGACGGCGAGGAACTGCGGCCGGGAGCCCGGGCACAGCTTGAACCCGGCCGGTTTCCCGCCCGACAGCTCCCGCATCCTGGCCACGAACCTGACGAGTTCACGTGGCGTGGAGAACGCCCGGTGGTACGAGGGCGAGACGACGGTTCTGCCTTCGGGGACCCCGCGCACCCGGGCGATCTCGGCGTTGACCTTGGCCCCGGGCAGCACACCGCCGATGCCGGGCTTGGCGCCCTGGGAGAGCTTGAGGGAGACGCACTTGACGTGCGGGTGCGCCGCCTTGTCGGCGAACTGCCCGGCGTCGAAGCCGCCGTCGGCGGTGCGGCAGCCGAAGTAGCCGGTGCCGATCTCCCAGACCAGGTCGCCGCCCGGCCGCAGGTGGTACTCCGAGAGCCCGCCCTCACCGGTGTCGTGCGCGAACCCGCCGGCCCGCGCACCGCCGTTGAGGGCGAGTATCGCGTTGACGGACAGCGATCCGAAGCTCATGGCGGAGACGTTCAGCAGCGCCATGTCGTAGGGCTGCGAGCAGTCCGGGCCGCCCACCCGCACCCGCGGCGGGGCGTCGGGCACCGGGCAGGGGGCCATGGAGGGCACCAGGAACTCGTGGCCCTCGGCGTAGACGTCCCGCTCGGTACCGAACGGCTCCTCGGCGTCCGTGCCCTTCGCGCGTTCGTAGACGATGCTGCGCACGTCACGGTCGAAGGGGCGGCCGTCGAAGTTGCGCTCGACGAAGTACTGCTGGAGCTCCGGGCGGATCGCCTCCAGCAGGAAACGGGCGTGCCCGACGACCGGGTAGTTGCGCAGGATCGAGTGGCGCCGCTGCAGCAGGTCCCACACGCCCAGCAGGGCCAGCGCCGCCAGGGGCACCGCGCCGGCCCACCACCACGGTGAGACCAGCGCCCCGGCACACACCCCGGCCGCCGCCAGCACCACCGCCGCTCCCACCGCACCAGTTCTCATCACGTCCCGCGTCTAACCCGTGGCGGCGGTTGCATGCGGGGGTGCGGCGGACGGCTTGGGCGGCGCGGGTGCCGGGTGCGGCCGGACGGCGGCCTCCCGTGGAACGCCGCGGCCCCGGCCGGCGCACCCCGTGGGAGGCAGGCGCCGGGCGGGGCCGGTGGGGCGGGGTGGGTCAGTCGCCGAGCTTGGCGTCGTAGTCGGAGATCTGCTTGTTCGCGGTGTTCTGGGCGTCGGTCAGGGCCTTCTTGACGTCCTGGCCCTGGAGGATGGCCGCCTGGAGCGCGGTCTCGGAGTCCTTGCGGACAGCCGGCATCTCACCGACGGAGCAGCCCTGGGTGGCGGGGGTCAGCTTGGTCTGCTGGAGCTGCTTGACCGCCGTCTCGAACTGCGGGTTCTTGGCCACCCACCGCTTGTCGGCGGGGTCCTCCAGCGCGCTGCGGCTGATCGGGAAGTAGCCGGTGGAGGTGTGCCAGGTGACCTGGGACTGCTTGTCGGCCAGGAACTTCACCAGCTCCCAGGTGGCACGCTCGCGCGCGGCGTTGCCGGAGTCGACCGCCCACAGGGAGGCGCCGCCGATGATCGGGCCGCCCGTGTCGCCGGCGTCGACCTTCGGGAAGAAGCCGGTGCCGACCGTGAACGGGTTCTTCGCGGTGGCCGCCGCCTGGACGAACTGGCCGAGCGAACCGGTGGACTCCAGGCCGATCGCCACCGTGCCGGAGCCGAACGCGCTGTCGCCGTTGTCGGTGTTGCTGTCGAGCTTCTCCGCCAGGCCCTGCTTGACCATGTCCTGCCACCAGCGGTACAGCTTCTGGTTGGTCGGGGTGACCAGGTCCGCCGTGGTCGCGCGGCCGGTGCGGCCGTTGTCGGAGGAGCACACCGTCTGGTTGGCTATCGCGTTCCACTGCTCGACGTACCAGCCGTAGAGGGTGGCGCCGAAGCCGTACTTGACGGTCTCGCCGGGGGTGTTCTTGATCTTCTTGGCGTCCGCCATGATCTCGTCGATCGTCGTCGGCGGCTTGTTCGGGTCGAGGCCGGCCTTCTGGAACGCCTCCTTGTTGATGTACAGCAGGGGCATCGAGGTGTTGAACGGCATCGAGTAGAGCTTCTTGTCGATGGTGTAGTAGCCCGCGATGTTGGGCTGGATGTCCGAGACGTCGTAGTGGTCCTTGTCGATGAAGGACTGCATCGGGATCGTCGTCTTCGAGTCGATCATGTAGCGGGTGCCGACGTCGTACATCTGCATGAGGTCGGGGCGCTGCTTGGCCGAGGCGTTCTTGTAGGACGCCAGCGCGTTGTCGTACTGGCCCTTGTAGTTGACCGTGACCTTGATCTTGCCCTTGTTCTGCTGGTTGAACTGCTTGACCAGCTTCAGCAGCGTCTCGCCGTTGACTCCGCTCATCGCATGCCAGAGCGTGATGTCGACCTCGCCCTTGCCCTTCAGCGCGTCCGGTCCGGGCGCCGCGGTGCTGGAGGACTTGCCGGAGCCGGAGCCCGAGCTCGCCGCGGAGGAGCATCCCGCCACCGAGGAGGTGGCGAGGGCGAGCGCCAGCGCGCCGATGCCGTAACGCAGGGATTTCCGCACAGTAGTGGCCTTTCGAAGATCGATCGCGTCGGGCTGACGTGAGGGGGTCCTCACTTCACGGCTCCCGCCATGAAGCCGCGGACCAGCCACCGCTGGCCGAAGACGACCAGCAGCAGGGTGGGGATCAGGGTGATGGTGACGCCGGCCAGCACGAGCCCGTGCTGCGTGCCGTTTCCGTTGGCTTGCAGGGCGAACACCGCGGTCTGGAGCGTATTCATCGAGTTATTGGACGAGGAGATGATCAACGGCCAGAAGTACATGTTCCAGCCCTGGAGGAACGACCACGTCGCGAGCGCCATCAGCGAGGGGCGTACCGCCGGGACGACGATGGAGAACAGGAAACGCAGGTGGCCGCAGCCGTCGATCAGGGCGGCCTGGCGCAGTTCGGCGGGGAAGCGCAGGAACGCCTGGCGCATCAGGAAGACGCCGAAGCCGTTGGCGAGGAAGGGCAGCACCAGCGACCAGCGGCTGTTCTCCAGCCCCATGCTGCGGACGAACAGCACGTTGGGCACCACGATGGCCTCGTAGGGCACCATGATCGTGGCCATGAACAGCCAGAAGATCGGCCGCCGCATCGGGGTGCGCAGGAAGACCAGCGCGTAGCCGGCCAGCGTCGAGGTGAGGACGTGCGCCAGCATGATGACGAGGCCGACGAACAGGGAGTTGGCGAACGCCGGGAGCAGTGGCACGACGGTCTCGTGCAGGGCGGCCGCGTAGCTGCTGAACGAGTAGTGGCCGCCGATGACGGCCGGCGGCTGGCGGACCAGCTGTCCTTCGGGCAGCAGTCCGCCGACGACCGTCAGCAGCACCGGGAAGAGCAGCACCACCGCGGCCAGGGCGAACCAGACGTACGTCGCCGTGGTGACCGTGGCGGACGGGCGGCTCAGCGACCGCCGTCTTCCGGGCCGCCCGCCGGCCGGAGCCCGCACCGGGCCGGAGGCCAGGGCCTGACTGGGAACGCTCACTTGTAGTGCACCCGCCTTTCCACCACACCGAACTGGACCGCCGCCACGAGGATGCCGACGACGAGCAGCACCAGGCCCTGGGCACTGGCCAGGCCGTAGTCGTTGTTGCCGTTCTCGAAGGCGTTGTGGAAGACGGAGTAGACGAGCGTGGAGGTGCTGCCGTTCGGCCCGCCGTCGGTCATCACCTGCACCTGGCCCAGCGCCTGGAGGGCGGTGAGGGTGGTCGTCACGACCGCGAAGAACACGCTCGGCGAGATCATCGGCAGCACGATGCTGACGAAGTGCCGCAGGCCGGTGGCGCCGTCGATCCGGGCGGCCTCCAGCACGTCCTCGTCCACCCCGGCCAGTCCCGCGCTCAGCACCAGCAGGTTGAACCCGGCGACCACCCACACGGTGGCCCACGCCACGGTGATGAGCGCCCACGGCGTCTCGGTGGTCCAGCCCGGGGCGTCGATGCCGACCAGCCGCAGCAGCCAGTTGACCGGTGACATCGAGGGGTCGAGCATCAGCAGCCACACCACGCTGGCCGCGGACGCGGAGTACGCGAACGGCAGGGTGAACAGGGTGCGCAGGATCCGCATGCCGGGCAGCCGCTGGGCGAGCGGCACGGCGAGGGCCAGCGGCAGCGCGACACCCACCACCACGACGAACAGCGTGAAGAACAGGGTGTGCAGCAGCACGTCGCCGAACTGGGCGGTGAACAGGGAGGAGAAGTTCGCCAGGCCCACCGACCGGGTGGGGTCACCGTTGATGTCGGTGCCACGGGTCGAGAGGAAGATCGCCTGGAACAGCGGGAAGATCACGAAGACGCCCAGGCCGCACAGTGCCGGCACGCAGAACGCGAGGCCGAGCACGGATTCGTACACCGAGCGCCGAGGTCTGTCGGGGGGCCGGCGCCCCGGTGACGCGCCATGCGCCTCCGGTGGCCCGCCAGGTGAAGTCGGCACGGCTGACAGGCTCGATGCCGCGGAAGAACGTGTCATGCACGCAGCATCTCTTGAAGTCTGCCACCCGGCAAAGCAACCCGGCGTCCTTGGCCGATGACGTCCTCTATCTCCCCTTCGCGCTGCTCGGCCGCTTCGGCGGCGAGGTGCGCGGCGCCCCGCGGCGGGGGGTCGCGGGGCGCCGGCGGACGGCGTGGCCGGGGGGCGTCCGCCGGCCGTCGCGGCGCCGGAACCGGTGGGTCCCGCAAGGGGGACGACCACCGGGCCCGGCGCCGCGCGGGGGGACGCGGGTCAGCCCACGGCCTTCCAGTGGTCGTAGGCGCTGACCATCTGGTAGCTGCGGTCGGGGCAGTAGAACGCGCTGTTCGGCTGGTCGTAGTGGGTGTCGGCGTTGGCCGAGGAGGCCGGCGACCAGACGCCGTTGTCGCGCACCGATATGCCGCTGGACTCGAAGGTCAGGCCCGCCATGTCGGCGCAGGAGTACGCCTGGCCGTTCGGGGCGACCGTGGAGTAGAGCTCCTCGATGTCCCAGCCGTCGGTGCGGCCGGACTGGTTGGTCCCGGACTGGGTGAACAGGGTGTCCCACCGGCCGGTCGCGTAGTCGTAGAGCGCGGCCGACCAGGTGTTGGACGCCGCGTCGGTCCTGATGACCCGGCCGGTGTAGGCGCCGGCGCCGTTGGTGTAGGTGCTCATGAACGAGCTGTTGATGGGCACCGACGCCGCGAAGTTCACGCTCCGGCACCAGTCCCAGGCCGAGACCGAGCGGCCGGAATTCGTGTAGACGGTGACCAGTTCGACGCACGAGCCGCCGGGCGGGTACATGGTCGGCGTGTAGATGGTGGTCGCGCTGTCCGGGACGCTGAGCTGGGCGGCGACCGACTGCGTGGCGCAGGAACCGTCAGCGCCGGACATCGCCTTGAACGAGGTGCCCTGCGCGGGGTGGATGTCGGTCAGCGGCCGGCGCACGGCACCGGCGGTGGCGGTGGCGGTGGCACCGAGCGGGCCCTTGTCGGCGATGCCGTACTGCGCGCGGTGCTGGGCGGTGAGGGAGGAGAGCCGGCGGCCGGTCTCCGCCCGGGACAGCGCGCCGCTGACGGCATGGCCGGAGGCCGCCGCCGAACTGCACAGGCCGACGTCCGAGGGCTTCGCGGCGTCGTGCGCGGGGCCGGCGGCGGCCGCGCCCATCGCACCACCGAGGACCAGGGCTGCGGCGGAGGCGAGAACGGCCACGGTGGATCTGAGACTTCTCACGCTGATGCGTTCCTCTCGGGAGGCCGGGAGATTCGACATGTCCATGACAAGGCAGCGCGATGAAAAAGAGAAGCCCTGTGACCGTGATGCTGCCCCGCCGCCCCCTCAACGAGTCCGGTCCGTGACGGAGTTCGGGGGCGGCGGGGGCGCGGCGGCGGTGGCGGCGGTGGCGCGGCGGCGGTGACCGGGTCGGTGAAGCGGTGGCCGCAGCGGCGGGCGACCTCGACGAACCGGGGCGGCGGCGTGGTCTCCTTCGCGGTCGGGTTGCCGAACAGCACCTGACCGTCGCGGACGAAGCCCTCCCGCCTGGGCTCCGGCCCGTCCACCGCCTCCTCGACCAGCGGCGGCCCCTCGCCCGGCCGCCGGCTGCCCCCCGCGCACAACCGGGCGCGGTTCGCGGCGCTCACGGCCGAGGGCCCTCGGTCGCGGCGGCTGTCGACGCCGGGGCGTGGCGTCCGCTGCCCGGGGAGCCGGTGCCCGCCGCCGGCTGAGCGCGGCCGCCGGCCGGTTCCGCGTGCGGTCACCCCGCGCGGAGCGGCCGGAGGGCCCCCGTTGTCCCGCAACCGATCCCCCGTTCCCCTGCGCGTGACCGCCGGCCCGCGGTTCCCCGTGCGCTCGTGGCCGTCATGCCGTGCGGCGGCGCCGCACCCCGTTGACCCGCCGGCCCGCCGCGAACAGCGGGATCAGGGCGGCCAGGGCGATCTGCAGGGTGCAGCCGGTCCGCAGGATCGCGTCGGAGTCGGGGACGTGGGCGGCCCAGGCGACGAGGCAGCCGATGCTGACGCTCCCCCAGCACAGGGTGGCGACGGCGAGGCGGCCGGTCGGCTTGGGGTACTCGATCCGGCTGACCATCAGCCAGGCCACCGCCAGCGTCAGGAACATGGTGACCAGGGAGGGCAGTCCGAGCAGCAGCACGGAGATCACGGTCATGGCGGCGAACGGGATGGGCATCCCCTGGAACATCCCGTTGCGCATGGTGGTGCAGGAGAAGCGCGCGAGCCGCAGCAGGCCGCCCAGGAGCACCGCGGCGCCCACCGCGGCCACGCTCCCGAGGTTGTCGTTGTTGGTGACCAGCCCCCACACGACGACGAAGTAGGCCGGGGCGAGACCGAAGCTGACCAGGTCGGAGAGGTTGTCGAGTTCGGCGCCCAGCGGGGAGCTGCGGAACTTGCGGGCCACCTGGCCGTCGAGCAGGTCGAAGATCGACGCCATGACTATCATCATCACGGCAGCGGCGGCGTTGTGCTGGGCCATGCCCGCGCCGCCGGCGCCCGTGAAGTGCGGCACGAGGATGCCGGTCGTGATGAAGTAGATGGCCGAGAACCCGCACACCGCGTTGCCCAGGGTGAGCACGTCCGCGATGGACAGCCGCCGCGACTCCCCGGACCCGTCGTCAGCGGGACGCTCCCAGGCCGTGGGCGCTTCGGAATCGATCACGGTCACGGGTTCACTCCTGAGGTTCGACGGCCGGTCACCGGCACGTGCGCGGCGCCGCCGGGGTGGCCGGCCTCGGGCCGGGCGGCCGACTGGGGTCGGTGGCGGCATCGGCACTGAACGGTGATTCTACGACGCGCCCCCCGGGGCGACCGCACGTCACTGGTGAATCCTCGTCAGCCAGTCGGCGGGCCCGGCCGGCCGGCCGCGCACCAGCGACCCGTACGAGGCGTCCAGCGAACGGGTGACCTCACCGGCCCTGCCGTCACCGACCTCCAGCCCGTCCACCGCGACCACCGTCCGGCCGCTGGCCGCCGCCCCCGCGGGCTGGCTACCGTGTGGCGCGCGGGGGCGGCGGGCGCGTCCCGCCGGTTCGGGAGAGGGCGGCAGGTGCCTGGAGCGCCGAGTGGTTGGGTTCGTGTGCCGGTGGGTGAGGAGGCGTCGCGGTGGGCGACGCGGTCCGGTTGCCGGCGGGTGCTGTTCGTCGTCCACAACGTCACGTCCTCGACCCGGCTGCTGGACGTCGTGCCGCTCTTCCGCGGGGACTTCCGCGTGCAGATGCTGTTCACGTGCACCGGCTCGTCGCCGTTCCAGTACGGCGTGGAGCGGCTCATGGAGGACGCCGGCCTGACCGTCCTGCCGTGGGAGCAGGCCCTCGCCACCCCGGTCGACCTCGCGGTCTCGGCCAGTTTCGGCGGCCGACTCGACGAACTAACGGGGCATTTGACCATATTATCCCATGGCGTTGGCTACAATAAGCGGCTGGCGTCGCCGGACCGCCCGGCCGCCGGGTCCCCCGTCTTCGGGCTGGCGCCGGAGTGGGTGCTGCGGGCGGACGGGGCGCCGGTGGCCGACACCATGGTCCTCTCGCACCCCGAGCAGCTCGACCGGCTGCGGGAGGCGTGCCCGCGGGCCGTGCCGACCGCGGTGGTCGCCGGGGACCCCTGCTTCGACCGGATGCTGGCCGCGGTGCCCCACCGGGAGCGGTTCCGGCGGGCGCTGGACGTCCGGCGCGGGCAGCGGCTGGTCGTCGTCACCTCGACGTGGAACCCGCAGTCGCTGGCCGGGGACGCCGGCGCGGACGTGCTGCCGGGGCTGCTGGAGCGGCTGACCGGCGAACTGCCGGCCGACGAGTACCGGCTGGCCGTGGTGCTGCACCCGAACATCTGGAACGGCCACGGTCCCGGCCAGGTGCGCTGGTGGCTGGACCGGGCCCGGCGCGCGGGACTGACCGCGGTGGACCCGCTGGGCGGCTGGCGGCAGGCGCTGATCGCCGCCGACCTGGTCGTCGGGGACTTCGGCTCGGTGACGTACTACGCCGCGGCGCTCGGCGTTCCCGTGCTGCTGGGCGCGGCGGCGCAGGACGTGCTGGGCGAGACCTCGCCCGTGGCGGACTTCGTGCGGCGGGCGCCGCGGCTCGACCCGTTCGGGCCGCTGGCCGGGCAGTTCGACCGGGCCGTCGCCGGGCACCGTCCGCTGCCCGGGCCGGCGGCGCTGACGACCTCCGTCCCGGGCCGGTCGGCGGCGCTGCTGCGGGAGGGGTTCTACCGGGCGCTCGGCGTTCCGGAGCCGCCCGGGCCCGCGTTCCTCGATCCGCTGCCGCTGCCCCCGTACGAACCGCCGGTGCGCGAGGCGCCGATGCGGGTGCTCACCCGGATCGGTGCCGGCGCGGTGGTGGAGGTCGCCCGGTTCGCCGGGCCGTCGTTCGAGCCGGACGGAGAGGGCGCGGCGCACACCGTGGCGCACGAGGACGGCCTGGACCGGGGGCAGTTGGACGCGGCCGACATCGTGCACCGCTCCGGGGGGCCCGACGACGTGCGGCTGGGGAGCCCGCCGGAGTGGGCGGCGGAGGTGCTGCGACGGCACCCCGGCGCCGCGATGGCGGTGTACGTGACGGGTCCAGGCACCTGCGTGGCGCGCACCCGGGAGGGTGAGGTGCTGTCGATCGCGGGCGGTCCCGGCGCGGCCGACCCGGTGACGTTCGCCTCGGCGGCGTTCGCCCGGCTGGCCGCCGGTCTGCCGCTGACCGGGGAACTGACGGTCAGGACGGGCGCGGTCACCCACCGGGCGGCGGTCACGCGGTGTCCAGGGTGACGCACTCCTCCCGCAGGGTCCGCAGCCGGGTGACGTGGAAGGCGGCGCCCTGCGCGGTCAGCAGGGCGAGGGCCTCGTCGATGAGCGGGAGCGCGGCCCCGGGCCGTCCGGCGGCGGTCTCGACCTCGGCGAGGTCGGTGAGGGTGCGGGCGGTGTTGTAGCCGTCGCCGCCGGCGCGGAACGCGGCGAGCGCCCCGGTGAGCTGGCCGCGGGCCTCGTCCCACCGGCCCGTGCCGCGCAGGGCCCGGCCGCGGTGCCGTCGCAGCAGGGCCGACGCCTGCGGCACGTCGGCGCTGCCCTCCTCACCGTCGCCGATGGCTTCGAGGTGGCGGGCGGCGGCGCCGAACAGGTCGTACGCCTCCGCGAAACGCCACTGCCGCAGCCGCAGCAGCCCGAGGGTCTCCACCGCGGTGGCCTGCCCGCGCCGGTGCCCGGCGCTCTCCTCGGCGCCGGCGGCGGCGCGCAGGTGGGACTCGGCCTCGTCGTACTCCTGGCGTTCCATCAGCGCCAGGGCGAGCCGGGTGTGCAGCCGTCCGGCGATCCGGGTGCCGGGGGCGACGGTGTCGGCGGAGCGGACACCGACGCGCAGCGCGGGCAGCACCTCGTCGTGCCGGCCGTCGCGCAACTGGGCGGCCCACAGCGCCTCGCACAGCTGCCAGGCGGAGGTGTGGTCGTCGAGTTCGGCGGCGGCGCGGACGGCTTCGACGAGGTTGCCCAGTCCGGCGACGGCCGCCGCCAGGGCCTCGCCCTCGGTGCGGTAGGGGCCGGGGCCGAGGGTGGCGTAGAGCGGGCCGAGCCGCCAGGGCCTGGGATGGGCGGTGCGGTCGGTGACCACCGCGAACTCCAGGAAGTGCCGCACCAGCCGGGCGGTGGCGGCCGCGCAGGCCAGCACCCCGTCCTCGCGCACCGCGGCCTGCTCGGCGTACCGGCGCACGGCGGGGCGGAAGCTGTGCCGGCCGTCCTCGCCGGTCTCCAGCAGGCGTTCGGCGGCGAGCAGGGCGAGTGTCCGGGCCGCCTTGTCCTCCTCCACCCCCGCCACGACGGCGGCCGCCGCGGCGTCGACGGCGGGCCAGGGGCGGGCGGCCAGCAGCCGGAAGCAGCGTGCCGCGTCGGCGGGCAGCCGCCGGTAGGCGTCGTCGGTCACCGCCGTCACCGGATCGGCCGCCGGGGCCACGGCGGGGTGCTCCGTCAGCCGTTCCGCGACGGCCCGCAGGGCGAACGGGGAACCGGCGCAGCGCTCCAGCACGGAGGGCAGCGTCGCGCGGGCGGCGGTGACGGCGGACTTGCCGGCCAGGTCGGTGAGCAGCCGGACCGCGTCCTTGTCGGCGAGCGGGCCGACCGCGACCGGCACCGCGTCCAGCCCGGTCAGCGGGCGGCGCGCGACGACGACGGTGACCACGCCGGGCTCGGAGGTGAGGAACGGCCGCACCTGCGCGGCCGACCGGGCGTGGTTCAGCACGACGAGCAGCCGCCGGCCGGCGACCCGGGCGCGGAAGGCCGCGGCCCGGTCGGCCGTGGTGGCCGGGAGGCGGTCGTCGGGGACGCCGAGGGCGCGCAGGAACGTGCGCAGTACGACCGCCGGGTCCTGGGACCGGTCGAGAGCGCCGCCGCCAAGGTCGGCGTACAGCCGGCCGTCGGGGAAGAGCGCGGCCTCGCGGGCGCCCCAGTGCACCGCCAGCGCGCTGGTGCCGATGCCCTCCGGGCCGTGCACCACGACGACCCGCGGCCGTCCGTCGGCGCGGCGCGACGCCTCCCGGTCCAGGATCCGCAGCACCTCGCGACGGTCGGTGAAGAACCGCACCGACGGGGGCAGCAGTTGCGGCACCGCGCCGCCGGTCACCGGGCCGCCGGCCACGCTCCGGCCGAACAGGGCGAACGCCCGGGCGTGCCGCGGGTCGCGCAGCAGCGCCTCGGTCACCAGCCGGGCGACCTCCTCGCGCTGGCCGGCGTCCCGCGGGGCCGGCACCTCGCGCCCCACGATGCGGCGCACGATCCCGCCCGCGGTCTCCATCGCCGCGCGCCCCGCCTCACCGGCCATCCCGCCGCCGACCGCCGTCAGTACGGCCGTCACCGCCGACAGGGACAAGGGATCCACCACGCCGAACTCCCCCTGCGACTCAACGCCCCGGCGCAGCTCGCCGGCGCTCCGCCTCGAACCCGTCAACGGTAGCGGCTCGCACCGCCGTTGAGGCGGCATACGGGCGTGCGGCGGGGCGACCGTCCCGAGCGAGGAGGAGACCTCGGATCCGACCGTTACCTCCACGGTGGCGACCCCCGGCACCCTGCCGGCGGACGTCGTGTCCCCGCTCGACACCGCGAACGCCCTCCACACCGTGGCGGCCTCGCGCGGCCGGCCGCACATCACCTTCCACGGCTCCCCGACGCCGGCGCCGCTGAACTGACCTGCGGCGGCCCGGTGTCACGGGCGGGCGCGGAACCGCCAGCCGTGGTCCACCGGGCCGATGCCGGTCCCGAGGGCGAATCCCGCCGCGATGGCCGCGGTGACGTACTCCTTGGCCTGCCGTACCGCCTCCGGCACCGGGAGGCCCCGGGCCAGGCCGACGGCGACGGCGGAGGCGAGGGTGCAGCCGGTGCCGTGGGTGTGGCGGTTGTCGTGGCGCGGGGCGCGCAGCCAGTGTTCCTCGGTGCCGTCCGTCAGCAGGTCGGCGGCCTCGCCGGGCAGGTGGCCGCCCTTCACCAGCACCCAGCGCGGTCCGTGGGCGAGCAGCAGGGCGGCGGCGCGGCGCATGCCCCTCTCGTCGGTGGCGGTGACGCCGGTGAGCGCCGTGGCCTCGTCGAGGTTCGGCGTGACCACCGTGGCGAGCGGCAGCAGCCGGGTCCGCAGCGCGTCCAGCGCGTCCTCGGCGAGCAGCCGGTCCCCGTGCTTGGAGACGCTGACCGGGTCGACGACGACGGGTGCCGCGGTGTCCGCCAGGAGTTCCGCGACCAGGGTGACCGTGCCGGCCGAGGACAGCATTCCGGTCTTGACGGCCTGCGTCCCGATGTCGTCGGCGACGCTGCGGTACTGCGCGCGAACGGCCTCCCGGGGAAGTTCCCAGGCGCCCTGCACGCCGAGGGAGTTCTGCGCGGTGACGGCGGTGACCACGGTCATGCCGTGCGCGCCGAGCGCCAGCATCGTCTTGAGGTCGGCCTGGATCCCGGCGCCCCCGCCGGAGTCGGAGCCGGCGACGGTCAGTACGCGGGGCGGGGCGGTCATGCGGGGTCCTCCTGCGGGGTGCGGCTCCAGGCCCGGGCGTGGGCGAGGGCGGCCGCGCGGGGGTCCCCGGCGGCGCAGATGCCGGAGACGACGGCGGCGCCCGCGGCCCCGGCGGCCCGCAGGCGCGGCAGGTCGCCGGGGGCGACGCCGCCGATGGCCACGGCGGGCAGGGCGCTGAGCCGGACGAGGCGGGCGAAGCCGTCGTGGCCGAGGGCGGGCGGGGCGTCGGTCTTGGTCCGGGTCGCGTGCAGGGCGCCGATGCCGACGTGGTGGACGCGTGCCGGGTCGCGGGCGGCCTCGCGCAGTTGGCCGGGGGTGGCGGCGCTCAGGCCCAGCACGGCGTGCTCGCCGATGAGCCGGCGCACCAGTGCCGCCGGCAGGTCCGACTGGCCGACGTGCACCCCGGTGACGCGGATGCCGGCCTCCCGCGCGGCCAGGAAGACGTCGACCCGGTCGTTGACGATCAGCGCGACCCGTTCCGGCAGGACGGCGGCCACCTGGGCGACGGTGGCCAGGAAGGCCCGGCCGGGCGCGTCCTTCTCCCGGACCTGCACGGCGGTGACGCCACCGGCCACCGCGAGCGCGACGGTGGCGGCCACGCTCCGGCCGCGGGCGGCGCACTGGGCGGCGTCCGTGACGAGGTAGACCGACAGGTCGACCGCTGGGAGGGTCACGACAGGACCGCCCGGCCGGCCAGGTCCCGTTCCGTGAGCGCGGCGAGGGCGTCCAGCAGGGCGACGGCGAAGCTCCCGGGGCCGGTGGCCCGCGGTGCGGCGAGTTCGGCGGCGACGGCGTAGGCGGTGGCGGCGGCCACGGTGGTGGCGAGCCGGTCCTCGTCGACGGCGGCGAAGGCGGCCATCACGGCGCCGAGCGCGCAGCCCCCGCCGGTCACCCGGGTCAGCAGCGTGTCCCCGTTGGCGATCCGCACCTCCCGCGTCCCGTCGGTGACGAGGTCGACGGGTCCGGAGACGGCGACCACCGCGCCGGTCGTCCGGGCGAGCGCGCGGGCCGGTTCCGCGGCGGCGTCGACGCCGTCGGCGGAGTCCACGCCCCGGCCGCCGCCGCCCGCACCGGCGAGCGCGATGATCTCGGAGGCGTTGCCCCGGATCACCGCCGGCCGCGACTCCAGCAGCCGGCGCGCCAGTTCGGTGCGCACCGGCAGCGCGCCGACCGCCACCGGGTCGAGGACCCACGGTGTGCCGGCGGCGGCGGCCGATTCGGCGGCCTCGGCCATGGCGGCGCGCTGCTCGGCGTGCGGGGTGCCGAGGTTGACCAGGACACCGGAGGCGATCGCGGCGAACGGGCCGGCCTCACCGGGGATGTCGACCATCGCCGGCGCCGCGTCCAGCGCCAGCAGGACGTTCGCGGTGAAGCCGGTGACGACGGCGTTGGTCAGGCACTGCACCAGGGGGCTGCGGGAACGCACCTGCTCCAGGGCGCGCGGGAGGAAGGCGGCGAGGTCGGCGGATGTCATGGGCATGGGCTGTCGCTCCGGGAGAGTCGGGGTGTCGTGGGTGCGCCGGGGACCGGTCGGGCCGCCGGCGGGGGGCGGGTCAGGCCCGGGGGCGGTGCCGCAGCCGGAAGGGCGCGTAGACGGCGAACGCCACGAGGAACGCCACGTAGTACGAGAGGTCGCCGCCGTGCAGGGCGACGGCCACCGGTCCCTCGTAGAGCGTGGTGTCCATGAACGGCACGGCCGCGGCGAACGCGGCGAGGAAGGCCAGCAGCGCCGGGCGGGCGGACGGCGGACGGCCGGGGCCGGCCGGGTCGCCGCCGCGCGCCCACCAGTCGACGGCGACCACGGCCACGAAGCCGGGGATCCAGTAGCCGACGAACAGCAGCACGTTCTGGAAGCGGGCCGTGGTGTCGGCGGCGTGCATCCACAGCACCAGGGGGAAGCCGAGCAGCGCCGCGAGGGCGGCGGCCGCCGGGCGCGGCAGCCGCACCCCGAGGGTCTGGAGGGCCAGCGAACCGCTGTAGTCGTTCATGGCGTTGCTGCAGACGGCCGCCAGCGCCACCGCCAGCAGGCCGAACGCGCCGGCCGCTCCGCCGCCCAGCAGTTCCCGCACCCCCCGGGCGGTCTGGTCGGTCAGCACGGAGGCGCCCAGCAGTCCGAGCGCCTGGACGGCCACGAACGACAGGGTGAGGCCCAGCAGCGCGTACCAGAACATCCGCGGGCGCGAGGCGGTGCGCGGCAGGTAGCGGCTGAAGTCGCTCGCGTACGGGGCCCAGGACAGGGCCAGGCTCAGCGCGACGGTGCTGGTCAGCACGAACGCGCCGGCCCGGTCGGCGCCGTGCGCGGTTCCGGCCGCCACCGGGTGGGCGCCGTCCAGCAGCCGCCGGGCGATCAGGGCGAACGCGGCGGCGAGCACGAAGGTCATGACGCCCTGGAGCCGGTGGATGGCCTCGTACCCCAGTACCCCGAGTGCGCCCTGCCCCAGCATCATCACCAGGACGCCGAGCCAGAACGGCCAGCCGCCCAGCCGTGCGAGCGCGTCCCCGCCGAACAGGCCGATCAGCGCGTCCCAGGCGACGGAGGAGAGCCACTGGAGAGCGGCCGGCAGGGCCACGGCCCGGCCGAACGCCATCCGGGCGAACGGCAGTTGACCGGTGCCGGTCCGGCCTCCCCAGGTGCCCAGGTAGGCGGTGGGCACCGCGCCGGCCAGGGTGCCCAGGACGACGGCGGTCAGCGCGGTGCCGAACCCGAGGCCGAGGGCGGCGCCGACGGTGCCGGCGAACACGCCGGTCATGGTGAGGTTGGGCGCGAACCACACGGTGAACAGCCGCCCCGGGCCGCCGTAGCGGTTGCTCTCGGGGACCGGCGCGATGCCGTGCGCCTCGATCCGCAGGTCACCGGGGGCCGCCGGCATCCGTCCGCCGAAGGCGGGCCGCCGCCCGCCGCCGGGAAGATACTCCACAGGCATGAAGACATCCCTCCGCCAGTGCTAACTGGTTCAGGTTCGACGGGTGTGATCTCAGCCCCCGGACGGGGCACCCCGTGTCCGTTGCGTCACGAGCCTACCGTGACCGGTCCGCGGGCCCCCGGGCCGGTGGTTCGCCGGACGGGGAGGCGGGGGGCGGCGCGCGGGCGGGGGCATCCGGGGGACCGCGCGTCCCGGACGTCGGGTGTCACTCGCGCCGGCGGCGCCGGAGGCGCAGGATGGCCGTGCCGGACGAGAGCGGTCACGGCAGACGACCGGCACGGCGACGGAGGACGCGATGACGAGCAAGGACGGCCTGACCATCTGCCTGTGGTTCGACGGACAGGCCGAACAGGCGGCGGACTACTACCTGTCGGTCTTCCCCGGCTCCTCGCGCGGCCGGACGACCCGGTGGGGCGAGGAGGGCGGCGACCAGGCGGGCAAGGTGCTGACGGCGGAGTTCACCGTCAACGGCCAGCGTTTCGTGGGCCTCAACGGCGGTCCGCAGTTCACCTTCGACGAGGCGATCTCGTTCCAGATCGACTGCGCCGACCAGGCGGAGGTCGACCACTACTGGCAGCGGCTGACCGAGGACGGTGGCCAGGAGGCGCCGTGCGGCTGGGTCAAGGACCGTTTCGGGGTCTCGTGGCAGGTCGTGCCGAAGGTGCTGCCGCGACTGCTGTCCGGCGACGACCCGGCAGGCGCCTCGCGCGCCATGCGGAAGATGCTGAGCATGCGCAAGTTCGACATCGCGGAACTGGAACGGGCGTACGCGGGGGAGTAAGGGGGCGCGGTACGGGGGCGGCGTTGGGGGAGCCGGGTGGCGGGGGACCGGTGCGGGTTCGCGCTGCGGGACCGGGGGCCGGGCGCACCGCGGACCCGCCACCCGGTTCGCATGATTGACATGCCCATGCCCCCTCGGGATCCTGAGGGGACCGCCCTCCCCCGGTGGCGCCCCCAGGCCGGCGCGGCGGGAGCGGTGATCCAAACGGTCAGAGCGCCCCGACACCCCCCTCCGACGCGGCTCTGACCGGACGCCGTCCCCGGCTGGCGTTCGTCCGCCGGCGCGGCGTCGAAGCGGAGGCCGAGCACGGAAACGGGACTATGAAGCTCCTGCGAAGACTCCACGGCGTCCTGGCCCTCTCGCTGTGCGGCGCGCTGGCCGCCGCGCTGTCGCTGCTGTGCCCCGCGACCGCCCAGGCGTCCCAGACCTCGATCCACAACGCCGACCCGAGCGTGATCAGGGTCGGCGGTACGTACATCTCGGCGGAGTCCTCCGGCGGCGGCATCGCCGTGCGGGAGGCGTCCTCACCTGACGCTCTCGGGGGCGCGGCCGCCCAGCGGGTCTGGTCGGACACCGCGGGCCGCGGCGAGGTGTGGGCCCCGGAGATGGTGGTGGACGGCGGCCGCTACTACATCTACTTCACGTCCGGCACCGGCGCGGCCCACCGGATGTACGTGATCAGCTCCGCCACCGCGAACAGCGGCTACGGCGCCGAGACCGAACTGGCCCTGCCGGACGACAAGTGGGCCATCGACGGCAACATGTTCACCTTCAACGGGCAGCGCTGGTTCGTCTGGTCGGGCTGGGCGGGCGACACCAACGTCGAGCAGAACCTCTACATCGCCCGGATGAGCAGCCCCACCACGCCGACCGGAGCGCGGTACATCATCTCGCAGCCGCGTGAGAGCTGGGAGCGGGTGGTCGGCAACCCCTACATCAACGAGGCTCCCGCCGCCATCAAGGACCCCAACGGCCAGCTGCACATCGTCTACTCCGCCAACGGGAGCTGGAGCGACCAGTACTGCATGGCCGACCTGCGGCTGCGCGCCGGCGGCGACCCCACCTACGTCTGGGACTGGTACAAGTCCAACGGCTGCCTGTTCGGCTCCAGCGCCGCCACGATGATGGCCGGCTGGGACCCGACCCTGTACGTCAACGGCCCCGGCAGCCACAGCTTCGTCCTGCTCGACGGCGACATCAGCACCAGCCCGCCGGCCGGCCCCACGTTCCCGCTGATGTTCACCGCGGTGCCGAAGGGGACGACGTACTCCTGGGGCAACCGCTACTGGTTCACCGGCAGCTTCTGCTGGTGGGGCAACACGACGTACAGCCGCGCCAACGTCCCCGGCGCGACCAGCGACACCGGCTGGAGCCTGAAGTTCTTCGAGTGACCACCCCGGTACGGCCCGCGCACATCACGCCGTCCTCCCCCGCCGGGGAGGGCGGCGCGCGGCCGTTCCGGCACTGCCGCCCCGCGCGCGCGGATCACCGGCACCTCGGGCTCCCCATCGACGGCGCCCTGGCCACCGGCCGGCTGTCGCAGGACCGCGCGGTCGTCGAGCGGGCCGGGCCGGCCGCACGGCACCTGGTGAACGAGCACGCCGCCCCGGCCGGGGCCCGGGCGCGGGGCCCGGCCGCGCCACCGCCCGTCAGCAGCCAATCCCGTCCGACTTCTTGACGATGGGCCAGGAGCGCCGGAAACTGCCTTACGGGTACGCAGACCCCATGATCCATGGAGTGAGATCCCGCTCCGAAAGAGGATTCAGAGGTCGATTCAGGATACCAGCAACAGATTGCATGGAAAAGCGCGCGCTCCAGCCCCACATTCCGCGACATCGCGGCGTTCACTTCGTGAACTCGGGTGAAAGGACCTCCATTTCATGCGTACTTCCCCCACCGGGACCAGAACCGGTCCCGTACCACGCTCGGGGCGGCGTACCGTCGCCCTGTTCGGCACCCTCGCCCTGCTGCTGGCCGGCCTGCTGGGTCTGGCCGGAACGGCCGGGACGGCCGTCGCGGACTCCTCGGACTACACGCAGGGCGTGAGCCGGACGAGCAGCACCCAGGCGCAGGTCACCTTCACGCCGGCCGCGAGCTCCAGCTACGTCATCATTCACTACCTGGTGAACAACACCGGCCAGCAGAACGTGCAGATGACGGCGTCCGGCTCGGCCTGGAACTACACCGTCGGCGGCCTGTCCGACGGAGCCGTGCTGACGTACTCGTTCACCTACACCAAGGGCGGCCTGCAGTACGACTCGTCGCAGTTCAGCTACACGCAGGGCGGCGGGAGCACGCCACCGCCGGGGACCGTCGCCACGCCGTCGTTCAGCCCGGGCGGGGGCAGCTTCACCTCCACCCAGTCGGTGACGCTCTCCGACGCCACCTCGGGCGCCGTCATCCACTACACCACCAACGGCTCCACGCCGACCGCCTCCTCCGCCACGTACAGCGGGGCGATCAGCGTCCCCGTCACCACCACGCTCCAGGCGGTCGCGGTGAAGCCGGGGTCCACCAACTCGGCGGTGGCCAGCGCCACGTACACCATCGGCGCCGGCCAGGCGACCTGCCCGGCGCAGTCCGACACGCCGAACTTCGGCCCCAACGTGCACGTCTTCGACCCCTCGATGGGCGACGCCGCCATCCAGTCCCAGCTGGACGCGCAGTTCAACCAGATGAAGGACACCCAGACCGCGCAGTTCAGCGAGAACCGGGTGGCCGACCTGTTCAAGCCCGGCACCTACGGCGTCGAGGACAACGTCGGTTTCTACACCTCGGTGGCCGGCCTCGGACAGAACCCGGACGACGTCACGATCAACGGTGACGTCACCGTCGACGCCTTCAACGCCTCCGACGCGGGCAACGCCACGCAGAACTTCTGGCGTTCGGCGGAGAACCTCGCCATCAACCCGGCCAGCGGCACCGACCGGTGGGCGGTCGCGCAGGCGGCGCCGTTCCGCCGGATCGACGTGCACGGCGACCTGGCGCTGTACCCGGCGAGTTACGGCTACGCGAGTGGCGGCTACATCTCCGACACGAAGGTCACCGGCCAGGCGTCCTCCGTCTCGCAGCAGCAGTGGTACACCAAGGACAGCAACCTCGGCAGCTGGGCCGGCGGCGTGTGGAACATGGTCTTCTCCGGCGTGAACGGCGCCCCGGCCACCACGTTCCCCAGCCCGCCGGAGACCACCCTGGCCACCACCCCGGTCTCCCGTGACGTGCCCTACCTCTACATCGACAGCTCCGGCAAGTACCACGTGTTCCTGCCGAGCCTGCGCACCAACGCCTCGGGCCCGAGCTGGGCGAACGGCAGCACCCCGGGCAGCTCGCTGCCGATGAGCCAGTTCTACGTGGTCAAGGCCGGCGACACCGCGGCCACCATCAACAACGCGCTGGCCGAGGGCTGCAACCTCTTCGTCACCCCGGGTGTGTACCACCTGAGCCAGACGCTCAACGTCACCAAGGCCAACACCGTGGTCCTGGGCGTCGGTTACCCGACGTTCGTGCCGGACAACGGCGTCAACGCCATGCAGGTCGCCGACGTGGACGGGGTCCGGATCAAGGGCCTGCTGTTCGACGCCGGCACCACCAACTCCCAGGCGCTGCTGACCGTCGGGCCGTCCGGCTCCTCGGCGAGCCACGCCGCCAACCCGACCACGATCCAGGACGTGTTCTTCCGGATCGGCGGCGAGTTCGCCGGCAAGGCCACGCAGAGCCTGGTGGTCAACAGCAGCAACACGATCATCGACCACATCTGGGCCTGGCGGGCCGACCACGGCAACGCCAACACGGTCGGCTGGACCACCAACACCGCCGACACCGGCCTGACCGTCAACGGCGCCAACGTGCTGGCCGACGGCCTGTTCGTCGAGCACTACCAGAAGTACGAGGTCGTCTGGAACGGCCAGGGCGGCAGGACGATCTTCTTCCAGAACGAGAACCCCTACGACCCGCCCAACCAGGCCGCCTGGATGAGTTCGTCCGGGGTCAACGGCTACGCGGCCTACAAGGTCGCCGCCGGCGTCACCAGTCACGAAGCCTGGGGCCTGGGCAGTTACTGCTACTTCAACGTCAACCCGTCGGTGAACAACTACCACGCGTTCGAGGTGCCGAACACCCCGGGCGTGAAGTTCCACGACGTGCTGACCGTCTCGCTGGGCGGGGTGGGCACGATCACCCACGTCATCAACGACACCGGGGCGGTCACCGCGTCCAACACCACACCGAGCAACGTGGTCTCCTTCCCGTAGCCGGCCGCACGCCGCACGGATCCGTGGGCCCCGCCGGTGACGGCGGGGCCCACAGCCGTGCGGGCATCGTCCGGCAGCGCGGCGGGAGGGCGGCAATTCAGCCGATGGACCGGCGCAACCCCTTTACCCGCCAGGGGCGTTCATGGCTAACTCGTGACGCGTTCACGCCATAGATGTCTCCGTGAGCCGTCCGACGGCCGGTCTCCACGGTGACGGGTCGTCAGCGGTAGGGCGTCCGGGCGTGGGCGCGTCCCCCTCATCAGCACGAAGCAAGGAGAAGACCTTGATCTCCCCCATCCCCAGCGCCACCTCCCTGCGCGGGAAGCTGAGCACGGCCGCCGTCATCGGCGCGGGCATCGCCCTGACCGCGGCCATGACGACCGGCACCGCCAGCGCGCAGCCGGCGCCGTCGGGCGGCAACGTCCCGCTCGGCCAGGGGTACGCAGGCGTCGGCTACCTCCAGGACGGCAAGAGCTTCACGCCGGACACCAGAACCCTCGACCTGGCCTCGCCGGACGCGGTGCGCCCGGCCTTCACCTCCAGCCCCGTGCCGGGCATCGACGTGTCGCACTACCAGGGGACGATCAACTGGGCGTCGGTCAAGGCGGCGGGCATCAAGTTCGCCTGGATCAAGGCCACGGAGGGCACCTCGGTCAGGGACTCCCAGTTCAACGCGAACTACACCCACGCCTACAACAACGGTGTGATCCGGGGCGCCTACCACTTCGCGCACCCGGACCTCTCCAGCGGTTCGGCCCAGGCGACGTACTTCGCCAACCACGGCGGCGGCTGGTCGAAGGACAACCTGACGCTGCCCGGCATGCTGGACCTGGAGGGCGGCTGCTACGGCAAGTCGACCGCCGCGATGCGGACGTGGATCTCGGACTTCCACAGCACGTACAAGTCGAAGACCGGCCGCGACATGGTCATCTACACCAGCCCCAGCTGGTGGAACACCTGCACCGGCGGCTGGAGCGGCATGTCCAGCAAGAGCCCCCTGTGGGTGGCGAGCTGGACCTCGGCGGCCAACCCGACGCTGCCCAAGGGCTTCTCCTCCTCGACGGTCTGGCAGTACACCGACTCCGGTTCGGTCCACGGCGTCTCCGGCGCGGTGGACCGCGACCGCTTCAACGGCAACCACTCCCGCCTGCTGGCCCTGGCCAACAACACCGCCTGACCCGCGCGCGGCGGCCCGCCGTTCCCCGGTGACCTGCCCCGGGCACGGCGGGCCGCCCCCCGGCCCGCTACTTCGGGTCGCGGCCGTACAGCGAGGTGGACCACACGTAGCCCAGCAGCGCCAGCGCCACGCACCAGCCGACGGCCAGCAGGGCGTTGTCACCGATCCGGGTGCCGAGCAGCAGCCCGCGCAGCGTCTCGATGGCGGGGGTGAACGGCTGGAAGCGGGCGATCGGCTGGAACCAGCCCGGCATGGCACGCACCGGCACGAAGGCGCTGGAGAGCAGCGGCAGGATCATCAGCGGCAGGGCGTTGTTGCTCGCCGCCTCCGCGGTCGGGGCGGCCAGGCCCATCCCGACGGCGATCCAGGTCAGGGCCAGCGAGACGAGCGTCAGCAGCCCGGCCGCCAGCAGCCATTCGAGGGGCGTCGCGTGCGAGGAGCGGAACCCGGTCGCCACGGCCACGGCCCCGACGAGCAGCACGCTGAGCACGCATTGCAGCACGCTGCCGGCGACGTGTCCGATCAGCACCGCCCCGCGGTGGATCGCCATGGTGCGGAAGCGGCCGATGACGCCCTCGGTCATGTCGGTCGCGACGGAGACCGCGCTGCCGATGGTGGTGCCGCCGATGGTCAGCAGCAGGATGCCCGGGACGAGGTAGGCGACGTAACCGGCCCGGTCCGTCAAGCCGTTCCCGATGCCGGCGCTCATCACACCGCCGAAGACGTAGACGAATAGCAGCAGGAGCATGACCGGGGTGAGCAGCAGGTTCAGCGTCATGGACGGGTAGCGCCGGGCGTGCAGCAGGTTGCGCCGCAGCATCGTGCGAGAGTCGCGCACGGCGAGGGTGAGCGAGGTCATCGGGCGTCCTCCACGGACCGGTCGGACCGGGCGGTGGCGGCCGCACCGGTCAGGGCGAAGAACACGTCGTCGAGGTCGGGGGTGTGCACGGTCAGCTCGTCGGCCTCGACGCCGGCGCCGTCCAGGGCGTCGAGGACGTGGCGCAGCGCGCGCTGGCTGCCGTCGCTGGGCCGTTGCAGGGTCAGCGCCTCGTCGTCCCGGGCGGCGCCGTCCAGGGCACGGGCGGCGGTGCGGTAGGCGGCCGGGTCGGTGAAGCGGAGCGTGACGTGTCCGCCGGGGACGAGCCGTTTGAGTTCGGCGGCGGTGCCCTCGGCGGCGATCGTGCCGTTGTCCAGCACGGCGATGCGGTCGGCGAGTTCGTCGGCCTCCTCCAGGTACTGCGTGGTGAGCAGGACCGTGGTGCCGCCGGAGACGAGTTCGCGGATGATCTGCCAGGTGTCGTGGCGGCCGCGCGGGTCGAGTCCGGTCGTCGGCTCGTCGAGGAAGATGATCCGCGGGCTGCCGACCAGCGTCATCGCGATGTCCAGGCGGCGCCGCATCCCGCCGGAGTAGCTCTGCGCGGGCTTCCCGGCGTCCCCGGTGAGGCCGAACCGCTCCAGCAGTTCCGCGGCGGCCCGGCGGCCCTCGCGCCGGGAGAGGTGGTGCAGGTCGGCCATGAGGAGCATGTTCTCCTCACCGGTGATCAGGCCGTCGACGGCGGAGAACTGCCCGGTGACGCCGATCGCGGCCCGCACGGCCTGCGGTGACGTGGTGATGTCGTGGCCGGCGACCTGCGCCCGGCCGCCGTCGGCGGCGACGAGCGTGGACAGGATCCGCACGGTGGTGGTCTTGCCGGCGCCGTTCGGCCCGAGCAGGGCGAAGACCGAGCCGGCCGGGACGCGCAGGTCGATGCCGTCGAGCACCGTCCTGCCGCCGTACGCCTTGCGCAGTCCCACGGCGGAGACGGCGGCGGGCGGCCCCGACCGATCAGCTTTGGATGTGGACATGACAGATGACGGCATGGCGTCCTCCCGTACGGGGACTGGTGGGACCGGGACGTTCGGGGGCGGCGCGGGGGCTCAGGACCGGGCGCGGCGCACGTGGATGTTGCCCCAGCGGGTGCGGGCGCGGATGCTGACGGCCGGCTCGCCCTCCTGCGGGGGCTGCGCGTCGTCGAGGGTGCTGCGCACCTGGCCGCGCTCGGAGCTGACGTCGAGCCAGGCGGCGGTGCCGGCCCGGACACCGACCTCGACGGCACCGTGATTGCTCTCCAACTGGACGTCCCCACTGACCACTTCGGCCACCCGCAGGGCGCCGTGCGCGGTGGTGGCGGTGACCGGCCCTTCGGCGCGTTCGATGTCGATGTCGCCGTTGGAGCCGCTCACCCGCAGCGTGCCCGTGACGGCGGCGACGGTCGTGGTGCCGTGCGAGTTCTTCAGGACGGCTGGGCCGTCGACGGTGCCGACGCGCAGGCTGCCGAAGCTGGTGGCGACCTCGGCCGCGCCCTCGACCCGGTCCACGCTGATCGAGCCGTGCGCCGTCTCCAGGTGCAGCGGCCCGGTCCACTCCAGGCGGATGTCGCCGGAGGAGGTCTTGACCCTGACCTTGCCGAGCCGGCCCTCGGCGTTCACCTGGGTCCAGTCGCCGGTCGCGTCGACGTGCGATCCCGCGGGCAGTTCGACCGTGACGTCGACGACGCCGGTGGGGCCGACGAGGCGGTGGTGCTTGGTCGCGACGGTCAGCAGGCCGTTGGCGCAGGTGACCTCGGTCTGCTCGGCGGCCCGCAGGTCCTTGTCCTTCTTCGGGTCGCGGGGCCGGACCTCGACGACCGTCTCGGGACCCTCCCCGGCGACGAAGCGGATGGATCCGGCGCCCACGCGGGTGGTGGCGGAGATGGGTTCGGGGGTGTCGAAAGAAGGCATGGCTGAACCGTCCAGTCGGGTCTCGGAGCCGTCCCCGCGGGTGGGGGCGGTGTGATGGGTCGGGGTGCCGCCACGGCGGACGGCGCGGACGCGAGTGCGGGGGTGCGGGGGGTGCGGTGCGGGTGCGGTGCGGGTGGGGCTAGCGGACCCAGCCCGTGAGGTTCTGTCCGGTGCGGCCCCGCTTCGCCGGGCGCGGGTGCTGGCCGCCGTCGACCGCGGCGGAGACGGCACGCACCAGCCACGCGTTGACCGACAGCCCCTCGCGGTTCGCGGCCTCCTCGGCGCGGGACTTGAGCGGGGTGGGCAGCCGCAGGTTGACGCGCGCGGTGCCGCCCTCCTCGCCGTCCGCCGGGGCGGGCGCCGGGGTCCTGTCGGGGTGCGCGGCCGGCGCCGGCTCGGGACCGGCGTCGGCGGGCGGCGCCGTCACGACGAAGTCGGGGTCCAGCCCCCGCAGCCGCACGTCCACCGATCCGGGGGCGAGTTCACGGGTGATCTCGTCCATCGCGGCGGACAGCACGTTGAGCATGGTCAGCCGGGTCACCGACTCCAGCGGGGCGGTGAGCCGTTCGGCCAGTTCACGGGCGTCCTCCCCACCGGCCTCGGCGGCCGTCACCAGCTCGCGGCGCAGGGAGTCGACATACGGGGTCAGGTCCATGACGCCACTATGGCACCATCATGGCGCCATAGGCAAGCACGATGCCGACCCGGAGGGGACCGGTCGCCACCCAGGACCGCGGCGTCGCAGGTGGGCGGCTTGCGCGGGGTCGCGGCACAACACCCTCCCGCCATCGCCCGCAGGGGCACGGGCCGAACCCGATGACACCACGTGGCGCCACGTGGCACGGGATGGCGCCACCCGGAGCCACCTGGCGCCACCGTGCGCCCGTCCGCCCCTGGACAGCGGACCCGCGCGAACGCCGCGCCCCTGCGGCGGCCGCCGGCCGGCGGCGGCGGGGCCCGCGCGGCAGAATGGGCCGGTCGGGCCGGCGGAAGGGGTGGCTGTGCGGCTGTATCTGTCGTCCTGGCGACTGGGGAGCGACCCGGCGGCGCTGCTGGGGCTGCTGCGGGACGCGGGGCCGGCCCGGGTGGCGGTCGTGGGCAACGCGCTCGACGCGGCGGCGCCGGACGTCCGGCGGGACGGGGTGGCCCGCGAGGTCGCCGCGCTCGGCGGACTCGGCCTGCGCGCCCGGGAACTCGACCTGCGCGACCACGTCGGCACGCCCGACCGGCTGGAGGAGGCGCTCGACGGGGTGGCCATGGTGTGGCTGCGCGGCGGTAACGTCTTCGTCCTGCGGCACGCGCTCGCCCTCAGCGGCGCCGACACGGTGCTGGCCGCACGGGTGCGCGCCGGCTCCCTGGTGTGGGCCGGCTACAGCGCGGGCGCGTGCGTGCTGGCGCCGAGCCTGCGGGGGCTGGAACTGATCGACGACCCGGCCGCGGTACGGGAGTCGTGGCGCGCGGGACCCCGCTGGTCCGGGCTCGGCCTGCTGCCGTACGCGATCGTGCCGCACTACCGCTCCGACCACCCGGAGAGCGCGGCCGCCGGGGCCGCCGCCGCCCACTACCGCGCCCACGGCGTGCCCCACCGGACACTGCGCGACGGCGAGGCCGTCGTCGTCGACGACTGATCCGCCCCACTCCGGACCCCGGGCCCACGACCGCACGCCCCGCCCGCGGACGACCCGTCCCGTTCCGTCCTGGATGCCGGGACGGGGTCCCGCCCGCCGTCCGTTCTCCCACGGCCTCCGATAGATTCCCTGTTCGTCAGACGATCGCCCGACCGAGGGGAACCCTGTGGACCACGACAAGCTGCGCGCCGCGTTCGACGGAGCCGACACCAACAGTGACGGATCCGTCAGCATCAACGAGGCCATCGCGTACGCGAACACGGACCCGCACGCCTATCAGGCCCTCGTGCACGCCCTCCAGCGCGGCGACAGCGACCGGGACCAGCGCCTGAGCTTCGACGAGTTCGTCGCGCACTTCGAGGCGGCGCGCGGCTAGCCAGGACCCGCCGGGCGGCGGTCGGCCGGCCGGACCGTCCGCCCCCGTGCCGCCACCCCGGCGGCGGCGGCCGCGAGCAGGACGCGTTTCGCCGGGATCACGCCGGGTGGGCGTAGCCGTAGACGACGCCGACGTCCGAGCGGGGCGCTGTCGGGTCGAAGGCGGCGGGCGCGTAGACCTGACTGACACCGTTCAGCCAGTAGTTGCCCTCGATGGTGTTGATCGTGCCGTTGCTGTTGACGGACGTGACGATGCCGACGTGCACGCTCGGCACGTCGTCTCCGTTCTGCGCCTGCGGTCCGGTGCCGAAGAACACCGCGTCACCGGGCTTCATCCCGGCGGTGCCGTAGTGGGCCTGGCCGCGGTTGAGGCTCCAGTAGAACAGGTCGCCGCTGTAGACGTCCTCGGGTGCCGGCACGCCGTTCTGCCGCCAGACCCACGAGACGAACAGCGAGCACCACGAGGTGTCGGAGCTGACGCCGCCGGCGTTGGTGTACGTGGTGGGGCCGTTGCCGACCTGGGCCCGCGCGGTCGCCACGACCGCGGCACCGGTGCCGGGCGGGGTGCTGCCGCCGCAGCGCGGCAGGTCGGGGTCCCAGCCGTCGTAGCCGGTGTAGAGGTACGCGTCGCTGGCGTAACCGCCGTAACCGGGCAGGTGGTCCCAGACACTGGTGCCGTTGACGGTCGGACCGGTCGTCTGGCAGTCGACGGTCACCGTCTGGTCCGGGTCCAGCGAGGCGACGATCGCCGCCGCCGTGGACGCGGACGCCCGCACGTACAGGACGTCACCGTCGGTGCCCCACACGGACGCGGTCACCGACGCGGACGCGGTGACGGCCGGCACGACGACGCCGCCGGCGGCGACCGCCATGACGACCGCCGCCTGAACGGCGGTGCGGCGCGTGCGTCTCCAGCGGGTGGCGGAAGAAGAGATCACGGCGATCCCTTTCTGGTGGGAGTACCGACAACGCCCCTTGGTACCACGGCGATCCGACGCCCCGCCATACTCGCCGACGAGCAGGACGCGGCGGCAATATGCCTGCTCCCCACGCGCGTTCGGCAATTCACCGGCACCACCGCGCGATATCGCGCCGTTGCCGAAACGCTTCTCGGCAACGGCCCCGGGTGGGGTTTTCCGCGCGTTCCTCAGGAGTTCGCACGGTAACGGCGCGGGGGCGCCACCGGCTCAGGTGGCGCCCCCGGCCACTCGACGGACCGTGCTAGCCGTGCGTGACGTGCAGTTGGTAGATGACGACGCGTGCGCCCCGGGTGGTGCTGCTCGACGCGGTCTGGTTGTACGCGCCGGCCTTGAAGTACTGGTGGTACTGGTCGAACGAGGAGGGGACGGCGTAGCTCGTCGTGCTGCCGTTGGCGGTGATCTTCAGGGTGGAGCCGTTGCTGATGGCGAGGGTGTAGCCCCAGGTGCTGCCGATCGGCGCGTTGCCCAGGGTGTGCAGGGTCTGGCCGCCGGACGGGGAGTTCTCGATGCCGGCGACGATGTCGCCGTTGGAGTGGTAGTAGAGCTCGACCAGCGGTTTGGTGGAGCTGCCGCCCGAGCCGAGGTGGATCTGGCCGACGCAGACGTTGGAGGTGACCGAGATCGCCCGCACCCGGGCGGTCAGCTGGTGGTTGCCGCTGAGCGCCCAGTCGGCGGCGCTGCCGTCCGGGTTCATCTCGCGCAACTCCGAGCGGGGGTAGTTGGAGTGGGGCGTGGTGACGCCGCTCTCCGGGTCCCAGAACGTCATCCCGCCGTCCGGGCCGGTGTAGAAGTACGCGTCCTGGAAGCCGTCGGGGCCCTCCAGCCGCGAGGGCGTGATGGTGGTCGGTGAGCCGGGCGAGCCGACCGGTTCCTGCAACTCCCACGTGGAGAGGTCGAAGTTGCCGCCGGGGGCGACCGTGCTGTCGAGCGCGGCCGCGGGCGTACTGCCCAGCAGTCCGAAGGCACCGGACAGCGCGACGGCCACGACGGCCGTGAGGACTCGGGAGCGCTTGGCCATGCGGGTTCCCTCCGATCCCTGGCGGACCGGACCGATAAGGTCTAGTCCTTTTGTCTCCTGGGATAACACCGGCCCCCGGCGGTGTCAACGAGTCCGGCACACTCCGCGACGGCGTCGGTGCCGACGGCGGGGCGCCGGTGCCTCCAGCGGCACGGCGGTCGCCGGGGGCGATCCTGGCCGGAGGAGACGTTTGTCACGCCCGCCGGTCCGTTGACGCGTTCCGCCCGGCGTGGTCACATGATGCGGATTTCACTCCGACGGTCAGGGGAAGCCGGTCCAACTCCGGCGCTGACCCGCAACCGTGGGTCCACCGTGAGGTGGGCGAGCCGGACTACCTGCGTCGGAGCCGTACCCGTCATTACGCCGTCGTGGTCTGCGGTGTGGACGCCCAGGTTCCGCACCCCGGTCGCGGAACCCGGCCGCCCCGCCCCGGAACCACGCACCCTGGGAGGGCTTCATGGCCGGCAAGAACCGTTCGACGACCCGCAGACGCATCCTCGGCCGCACGCTGGGCAGCGCGCTGCTCCTGATGGGCGCCACCGGCATCACCTTCGCCTCGTCGGCCGCTCCGGCCACCGCGTCGCCGATCTCCAGCTGCACCGCGTCGGTCGGCGCGATCGTCGCCGTCGACTTCGGCCACTGGGGCGGTCCGGTCGTGCGCGGCTGCGACGCCGCCCCGACGACCGGCTACAACCTGCTGCACAACGGCGGGTTCACCACCACCGGCACCACCCACGACGGGCCGGCCTTCATCTGCCGGATCGCCAACCCGGCGTTCAGCTCCGGCACCCAGTACCCCACCCCCGCCCAGGACGCCTGCGTGGTGACTCCGCCGGCGACCGCCTACTGGTCGTACTGGATCGCCCTGAAGGGCGCCACCACCTGGAGCTACAGCCCCAGCGGCGCCACGGGTGACGTGCCCAAGGCCGGCGAGGTCGAGGCGTGGACGTTCGGCAGCACCGACATCGACGGCACCACCGGGAAGCCGGCCTTCACCCCGGCGTCCGTGCGCGCCAGCTGAACGACTCACGGGCGTCAGCGGTGCCGGGGCCGGCCGCTCCACCCGGGCCGGCGCACGGCACCGTTGACGCTTCGAGGACCGAATGGTCCTATGATGTGACCGCCTTGGCATGCTCAGGGGAAGCCGGTCCGAATCCGGCGCTGACCCGCAACCGTGGGTCCACCGCGAGGTGGACGAGCCGGAAGACCTGCGCCAGGGCAATCGAACCAACTCCGTCGAGGACTGCGGTGTGTGGAACCAGCCGGCCGGCACCGCCGGGCTGCTTCCCCACCCGCGCCTCGCGCCCTACCAGGGGGTCGTGATGAGCAGTGTGACCGGCAGCGAACACGGGAGGATCACGGGTGCGGCGACCGCCGTTCTCGTGGTGGCGGCGGCCATCGGGGCGCTCGCCCCCGCGGCGGCGTCGGCGGCCCCCGCCGCGCCCCACGGGACGCCGGCCGCGTCCTCGCCGGCCGGCACGCCGGACCTGGAGCGGTCCGTCGGCTACCTCGTCGCCCCGGCGCAGCTCAAGGACGGCGAGTACTACGAGAGCTTCCCCGGCTTCGCCGACTTCGGCCTCACCATTGACGGCGCCTTCGCCCTCGCGGCCACCGGGGACGACGACACGGCGCTGAAGAAGATCACCGCGTTCCTCGACGCAGGGGGCACCGACGGCAGCGGCCGGACGGTCGACGACTGGACGCTCGTCGGCACGCCCTACGCCAGCGGCGGTTCGATCGCCAAGGAGGCCGTACTCGCCGAGGCCGTCGGAGCCGACCCGCACGCGTTCGGCGGCCACGACCTGATCGCCGCCCTCGACCAGGCCGTCTGCGCGAAGGCGACGGACGACAACAGCTGTGCGGCGGCGGGCAGCTACCAGTACGGGCCGTCCGTCTTCTCGCAGGCTCTCGGCGTCATCGCCCAGACGCGCGCCGGCGACAGCGCGAACGCCGCCGCTCCCGTCGCGTACCTGGAGGGCCTCCAGAACGCGGACGGCGCCTGGCCGAGCCTGATCCCCGCCACCGGCGACTCGGACGTGGACTCCACCGCGATGGCCGTCATGGCGCTCTCGCTCGTGCCCGGCGACACCGCGTCGGCGGCCGTGCACAAGGGGCTGGCGTGGATCGCCGCCCAGCAGGAGGCGGACGGCGGTTTCCCCGGCGCGGCCGGCGACTCGACCAACTCCGCCGCGCTCGCCGTCCAGGGGCTCTCCCTCGACAAGGAGACGTACGCGCCGCAGATCACCAAGGCGCTGGCGTTCCTCGCCGGTGAGCAGAGCTCCGACGGCGGCTTCACCGTCGCCGCCGGGTCCGGCACCGGCTCGGACGTGCGCGCCTCGGCCCAGGTCGTCTCCGGCGCCACCGGCATCTCGTTCGGTACGCTGACCCGTCCGCTGACCGGCGGCACCGGTGGCGGCGGCACCGGCAGCCCGTCGCCGTCCACGAGCGGCAGCCCCACCCCGTCGGCCTCGCCCACCACCACCCCCTCGGCCTCCGCGACGCCCACGCCCACGCCCACGCCGACCATCAGCACCATCACCGGCGGGGTCACCGGCGGCGACGGCGGGTCGCTGACCGGCGGGGACGCCGGCGCCGGTCTGACGACGTCCGGCGGCACCGGCGGCCTGCTCGCCGCCACGGGCACCGACGTGCGCGGCGCGGGCATCGCCGCGGCCGCGCTCGTCGCGGTCGGCGGCGCCACCGTGCTGATCACCCGGCGGCGGCGGCCCGCGGGCGAGGGCGGCCGATGATCCGGCGCAGGTGGGCCGGCGCGTTCGGCGCGCTGGCCCTCACGGCCGCGTTCACCGCCACCGGCGCCACCCCGGCCCCGGCCGCGGCCCAGCCGATGATCGGGTGCTCCACCACCACCGGCGTGGTCCTGGCCGTCGACTTCAGTCACTGGGGCGGTCCGCTGCTGCGCGCCTGCGGCACGACGCCCACCACCGGCTACGCGCTGCTCAACGAAGGCGGCTGGCGCACCACCGGCACCCAGCACGACGGGCCGGGGTTCATCTGCCGCATCGGGTACAGCGGTTACCGGGGCGGTGCGCAGTACCCGACGGCGTCCCAGGACGACTGCGTGCTGACGCCGCCCGCCTCCGCGTACTGGTCGTACTGGCACGCCGACCCGGGGCAGCGCACCTGGAGCTACAGCCGGCTCGGGGTGATGAGCTACCGGCCGAAGCCCGGCAGCGTCGACCTGTGGGTCTTCGGCGCCACGAACACCGCCGGCACCGAGGGCCGCCCGACGTTCTCCCCCGACCTGGTGCGCGCCCGCAACACCGCGCCCGGCACACCCGGCAGCCACACGCCGACACCGACGCGCACCCCGGCGCCCGGGAACCCAGCGGGCTCCGGCGGCACCCCGGGCGGGTCCGCGCCGGGGCGGCACGGCCCGGTGCCGGCGCCGTCGGTCTCCGCGAGCGGCGGCGCGTCCGCGAAGCCGTCCGCCCCGGCGTCCGCGTCCGCCCCGGGTTCCGCGACGCCGCCGGCACCGGCGACGGCCCTCGCCGGGCCGAGCGCGTCCACCCGGATCGTGGACGCCGCGCCCACCACGGCGGCCCGCGGCGGCGGCGGGGGTTCGTCCACGCCGACGCTGATCGCGGTGGCCGCGGTGGCCGTGCTCGGCGGGGCCGCCGGTCTCGCCGCGTGGCGCCGCAAGCGGGCGGCCTGATGCCGGACGTCCCCACCCGCCGGACGACGGCCGGCCGGGTGCCGCGCGACCTGCACCCGGTGGCCTGGTGGCTGTGGGCCGCGGGGCTCGCCACCGCCGTCAGCCGCACGACGAACCCGCTGCTGCTGCTGCTCGTGCTCGCCGTGCTCGCCTACGTGGTCTCCGCCCGGCGCTCCGACGCCGGCTGGGCCCGCGGCTTCAAGTACTACCTGCTGCTCGCGCTGACCGTCGTGGCGATCCGGGTGGTCTTCCGCATCGTCTTCGAGACCGGCGTCACCCCGGCCGACCACATCATGTTCACCCTGCCGCACCTCCCCACCCCCGCCTGGTACGCGGGCATCAGCGTCGGCGGCCCGGTCTCCCTGGAGGCGTCGCTGTCGGCGGCGTTCGACGGGCTGCGGCTGGCGTGCCTGATGTGCTGCATCGGCGCGGCGAACACCCTGGCCAACCCGAAGCGGGCCCTGCGGATCCTGCCGGGGGCGCTGTACGAACTCGGGGTGGCGGTCACCGTCTCGCTCAGCGTCGCGCCGCAGCTCATCGAGTCCGTCCAGCGGGTGCGGCGGGCCCGGCGGCTGCGGGCCGGCCGCCGCAAGGGGGTCCGGGCGCTGCGCGGCATCGTGATCCCGGTGCTGGAGGACGCCCTGGAGCGGTCGCTGCGGCTGGCCTCCGGGATGGACTCGCGCGGTTACGGCCGGGCCGGCACCGCGACCCGCCGCTCCCGGCGGCTGACCGGGGCCCTGATGCTGGCCGGCATGCTCGGCCTGTGCACCGGTGTCTACGGCCTGCTGGACGGCAGCACCCCCCGTGCGCTGGGCCTGCCCGCGCTGGCGGCCGGCGCGGCGCTGTGCTGCTGCGGCCTCGCGCTGGGCGGACGCCGGGTGCGCCGCACCAGCTACCGCCCCGACCCGTGGCTGGCGGCGGAGTGGACCGTCGCCGGGTGCGGTGTGCTGGCCGCCGTGGTGCTGTTCGCCACCGCCGGGTACAGCGCGGTCCAGCTCAACCCCAGCCTGTACCCGCTGACCTGGCCGCCGCTGCCCCTGCTGCCCGCCCTGGCGATCGGGCTGTCCGGTCTGGCCGCCCACGCCGCGCCGCCGCCCTCGGACCGGTCCACGGCGCCGGCCTCCGTCCGCCTGCCGTCCGGGAGCACCGCGTGATCCGTTTCGAGCACGTCAGCGTCACCTACGACGGCGAACCCGGGCCGGTGCTGCGGGACGTCGACCTCACCGTGGAGGAGGGCGAACTCTGCCTGGTCGTCGGCCACACCGGCGTCGGCAAGTCCACCCTGCTCGGCGCGGTCAACGGCCTCGTCCCGCACTTCACCGGCGGGACGCTCGCCGGGCGTGTCACCGTCGACGGGCGGGACACGGCGACCCACCCGCCACGGGAGCTCGCGGACGTCGTCGGCGTCGTCGGCCAGGACCCGGCGGCCGGGTTCGTCACCGACACCGTCGAGGAGGAACTCGCCTACACCATGGAGCAGTTGGCGATCCCCGCACCGGTGATGCGCAAGCGCGTCGAGGAGACCCTCGACCTGCTGGGCCTGGCCGACCTGCGCCGCCGCCCGCTGCACGAACTCTCCGGCGGCCAGCAGCAGCGCGTCGCGATCGGCGCCGTGCTGACCGCGCACCCCAGGATCCTCGTGCTGGACGAGCCGACGTCCGCGCTCGACCCCACCGCCGCCGAGGAGGTCCTGGCCGCCGTCACGCGTCTCGTCCACGACCTCGGCGTCACGGTGCTGCTGGCCGAACACCGGCTGGAGCGCGTCGTGCAGTACGCCGACACCGTGCTGCACCTGCCCGGCGACGGCACCGTCCGGCACGGCGAACCCGCCGCGCTGTTCCGCGACACCACGATCGCGCCGCCGGTCGTCGAACTCGGCCGGCTCGCCGGGTGGGACCCGCTGCCGCTGTCGGTGCGCGACGCCCGCCGCGCCGCCCGCCCCTTGCGCGAACGTCTCACCGGCGTGCCCGTCCCGCCCGTCAGGCCGGTGCTCGGTGAACGCCCCGCGCTGCTCACGGCGCGGGACGTCGTCGTGCGCTACGGCGACCACGTGGCGGTGCGCTCGGTGTCCACCGAGGTGCGGGCCGGGGAGATCACCGCCCTGATGGGCCGCAACGGCTCGGGCAAGTCCTCCCTGCTGTGGGCCCTTCAGGGCTCCGGCCCCCGGCAGGCCGGGACCGTCGGTGTCACCGACGGCGCCTCCTCCCCCGCCCGGGACCCCGGACGCCTGTCCGCCGCCGACGCCCGGGCGCTGGTCGGCCTCGTCCCGCAGACCCCGACCGACCTGCTCTACCTGGAGTGCGTCCGCGACGAACTCACCCAGGCCGACCGCGAGTCCGGCAGCACCCCGGGCACCACCCGCGCGTTGCTGGACCGGATCGCCCCCGGTATCGACGACGCCACCCATCCGCGCGACCTGTCCGAGGGCCAGAAGCTCTCCCTCGTCCTGGCCGTCCAGCTCGCCGCCGTCCCCCGCGTCATGCTGCTCGACGAACCCACCCGGGGCCTGGACTACCGGGCGAAGGCCGCGCTCAGCCACATCCTGGCCGGGCTGGCCACGGAGGGGCGCGGCGTCGTGGTCTCCACGCACGACGTCGAGTTCGTCGCCGGCTGCGCGGACCGCGTCCTGGTCATGGCCGAGGGCGAGGTCGTCGCCGACGGACCCACCACCGACGTCATCGTCGCCTCCCCCGCGTTCGCCCCGCAGACGGCGAAGATCCTCAGCCCCCTGGAGTACCTGACCGTCGACCAGATCGGCCGGGCGCTGGCCGGGACGGGCGCCGCGTGAGCCGCGCGGCGGTCGCCGTCCGGCTGCGCACCCGCGCCGGGATCGTCGCCGCGCTGGCGGCGGTCGTCGGGGTCGTCGCCTTCTGCTGGCCGTTCGTCGTCGCCCCGGGCCGGTTCGGCTCCTCCTACGCCCCGCCGCTGATCTTCGGCGTCCTGCTGCTGCTCGTCCTCGCCGTGGTCTTCTCCGAGATCGCCTCCGGCGGCATCGACTCCAAGGCGCTGGCCATGCTCGGCGTCCTGTCGGCCGTCAACGCCGCGCTGCGCCCGCTGGGGGCCGGGACCGCCGGGGTGGAGACCGTCTTCTTCACCCTGGTGCTCGCCGGGTACGTCTTCGGGCCGGGCTTCGGCTTCGCGCTGGGCTGCACCTCGCTGTTCGCCTCCGCCCTGATCACCGGCGGTGTCGGGCCCTGGATGCCATACCAGATGTTCGGCTGCGCGTTCGTCGGGCTGCTCGCCGGGCTGCTGCCGCGGATCGCCGGACGGCGGCGGCAGATCCTCATGCTCGCCGCCTACGGCGCCTTCTCCGGCTACCTGTTCGGGCTGCTGCTCAACCTCTCCTTCTGGCCGTTCTCCGTCGACCCGAACAGCTCGATCGCCTACCTGCCGGGCCTGCCGTTCACCCAGCAGTGGCACCGCTACCTGCTGTTCGACGCGGCGACCTCGCTGGGCTGGGACACCGGGCGGGCGGTCACCACCTTCGTGGGCGTCCTCATCGCCGGCCCGGCCGTCCTCACCACGTTCCGCCGCGCCACCCGCCGGGCCCGCTTCGAGGCGCCGGTACGTTTCGAACCGGCCACGGGAGGCGGGGACGGAGGCGGCGTCCCCGCCCGGGGGGACCGGCAGCGTGAGCACGACGGGTAGGGCGATGACCACGGGATACCTCGCGCTGGTGGCTCCGCCCCCTCCTGGCGCACCGTCTCCAGCGGCACCTGGACCGTACCGGCCCCGCTGATCGCCGCCTGCGGGAACGTCCTGTTCCTGTGTGCCCTGCGGCGCCGCCGGGCGCGGCGGGCCGCCGCCGGGGCCCGGCCGGGCCCGCGTCGACCGGCGCGGGTCCGGCCGGGAGGCACGCGGGTGCCTCCCGGCCGGGGCGTCACCGTCCGGCGATCACCGCCCGCACGACGACGGCGGCCGCCACCATGCGTTCCAGCGAGGTCCGGGTCTCGGCCCAGTCACGGGTCTTGAGGCCGCAGTCGGGGTTGACCCACAGGCGTTCCGCCGGGACGGCCGCCAGCCCCGCGTGCAGCAGCCCCTCGATCTCGTCGATCGCGGGCACCCGGGGCGAGTGGATGTCGTACACGCCGGGGCCGGCCTCGCGGGGGTAGCCGTGCGCGGCGAGTTCCCGGGCGACCCGCATGTGGGACCGGGCGGCCTCCAGGGAGATGACGTCGGCGTCGAGGTCGTCGATGGCGCCGATGATGTCGCCGAACTCGGCGTAGCACATGTGGGTGTGGATCTGGGTGTCCGGCCGCACCCCGGACGTCGCCAGGCGGAACGCCTCGGTGGCCCAGGCGAGGTAGCCGGGACGGGCGGCGGCGCGCAGCGGGAGGGTCTCGCGCAGGGCGGGTTCGTCGACCTGGACGACGGCGGTCCCGGCGGCCTCCAGGTCGGCGACCTCGTCGCGCAGGGCGAGCGCCACCTGCCGGGCGGTCTCCCCCGGCGGCTGGTCGTCGCGGACGAAGGACCAGGCGAGCATGGTGACCGGCCCGGTGAGCATGCCCTTGACCGGCCGGCCCGTCAGCGACTGGGCGTACCGCGTCCAGCGCACCGTCATCGGCCCGGGGCGGGAGACGTCGCCGGCCAGGATCGGCGGCCGCACGTACCGGGTGCCGTAGGACTGCACCCAGCCGTGCTCGGTGGCCAGGTAACCGGTGAGCCGTTCGGCGAAGTACTGCACCATGTCGTTGCGTTCGGCCTCGCCGTGTACGAGGACGTCGAGACCGCACTCCTCCTGGAAGCCGACGACCTCGCGGATCTCGGCCTCGATCCGCTTCTCGTACTCGGCCGCGTCGATCTCCCGCTTCCGCAGCGCGGCCCGGGCGGTGCGCAGTGCGGCGGTCTGCGGGAACGAGCCGATGGTGGTCGTCGGCAGCGGCGGCAGGCCGAGGCGTTCGCGCTGGGCGGCGGAGCGCCGGGCGTACGGCTGGGAGCGGCGGGCGTCGGCGTCGGTGACCGCCGCGGTGCGGGCGCGCACCGCCGGGTCGCGGGTGACGGGCGACACGGCCCGCGAGGCCAACGCGGCCCGGTTGGCGGCCAGTTCACCCGCGATGGCGTCCCGGCCGTGGACCAGCCCGCTGGCCAGGGTGGCGATCTCGGCGGTCTTCTGCCGGGCGAACGCCAGCCAGCGGACGATCTGCGGGTCGATGCCCCGTTCCGCCGCCGCGTCGAGCGGCACGTGCAGCAGTGAGCAGGAGGCGGCGACGTCCACGCGGTCCGCGAGACCGTGCAGGGTGCCGAGCAGGGCGAGGGAGGCGCCGAGGTCGTTGGTCCAGATGTTGCGGCCGTCGACGACACCGGCGACCAGGCGCTTGCCGGGCAGTCCGCCGGCCGCCGCGAGGTCGCCGAGGTTGGCGGCGGCAGGGCCGGTGAAGTCCAGCGCGAGGCCGTCGACGGGGGCCTTGGCGAGCACCGGCAGCGCGGCGCCGAGCCGGTCGAAGTAGGAGGCCACCAGCAGCTTCGGGCGGTCGGTGCGGCCGCCGAGTTCGCGGTAGGCGCGGGCGGCGGCGTTCAGCTCCGCCGGGGTGCGGTCCTGCACGAGGGCGGGCTCGTCCAGCTGCGCCCATTCCGCGCCGGCCGCGCGCAGGCCGGACAGGATCTCCGCGTACACCGGCAGCAGCCGGTCCAGCAGGGTCAGCGGTTCGAAGCCGGCCGCCACACCGGGGGCGGGCCTGGCCAGCAGCAGGTAGGTGACCGGACCGAGCAGCACCGGCCGCGCCGTGTGGCCCAGGTGCCGCGCCTCCGCCAGCTCGGCCAGCTGCTTGGCCGGGTCGGCGCGGAAGACGGTGTCCGGGCCGAGTTCGGGGACGAGGTAGTGGTAGTTGGTGTCGAACCACTTGGTCATCTCCAGCGGCGCGGCCTCGTCGGTGCCGCGCGCCATGGCGAAGTACGCCTCCAGCGGGTCGCGCGCACCGGGGGCCGCGTGCCGGGGCGGGACCGCGCCGACCATGACGGTGGTGTCGAGGACGTGGTCGTACAACGAGTGGTCGCCGGTGGGCACTTCGCCGATGCCGGCGGCGGCCAGCGCGTCCCAGGTGGCGGCGCGCAGCCGGTATCCGGTGCGGCGCACCTCGGCGGCGGTGACCCGGCCGCGCCAGTGGCCCTCGATGGCCTTCTTCAACTCCCGGTCCGGTCCCTGGCGGGGGTAGCCGTACACGGTCGCGCGTGCCGCGCTTGCGTCGCTGGTCACGAAACTCTCCTTCGCGAGCTGTCGTCGGACCCGGCGACGCGGCGAAGGCATGAGGGGAGGCGGAACACCCGGCGGTGACGCGCCGTCCGCGCGTCCGCCCTGCGGTGTGTGCGCCGACCCGCCCGCGAGGGTCACCGGTTCACCGAGCACGGCGGTGGCCGCGCGCGGGCAACGGGCAGGTCTTCGGACTCACGGGCACGTGCGGACCGGCCGCACCCCTACTGGCCGTCGCTTCCCGGGCCGGGGCCCAGTGCTCGTGTGACGGCTGTCGTTCCCGCTCACCGCTGCGGGGCAGTCCCGGAATCCCACCGGGTTCCCTCTTGCGACGCATCCCGCCTGGCGGACGGGGCGAACCGGTTGCCCGCCCAGCCTAGTCGGCGCGGGGCCTCCGGTACGGGGTATCCGCATCGCGGACGCGGCCCGCGGGTGCCGGGCGCCGGGTGGGCCGGACGGCGGGTTCGACTGGACGGCGCCGGACGAGGAGGTCTTCCGTTCCGTCACGGACGAGACCCGCGGCGTCGGCGCGCACCTGATGGGACGGCGGCTGTACGAGACGATGCCGTACTGGGAGACCGCCGACCGGGACCCGTCGCCTCACAGGTTCGTGAGCAGCGCGTTCAGAGGTGCGGGGAGGTGGTCGGGGGTCAGGGCGGCGGTGAGGACGGTGCCGTAGTGGATCTTGCGGCCGCTCTTCGTGCCGAGGAAGCGCCGCAGTTGGCGGTGGGAGGCGCGGTCGCGCTGGGCGGGCTGCCGGCGGAAGGTCCGGAGGGCCCGCGACTCGCCCTCGGCGTGGATGATCCGCTCGACCCGGGGGGTGCCCAGCGCGCGGATCAGTTCGTCCTCCAGGTCGGCCTCGCACACGAAGAACCCGTCGGCGCGTTCGCCGGCCTCCGCGAAACCGCGGGCGTAGAAAGGGCGTTCGCGCACGTCGCACAGTCCGGTCAGGCGCAGGCCGAGACCGGACGGTCCCAGGCGGCGGGCGTAGCGCCCGACGCTCATCGCGCCGCCCATCGGCAGCACGCAGACGCCCTCGGCCGCCAGGTCGCGCCCGTGCCCGGCGGCCAGCGCGCGGACGGCGGCGACGTCGCTGTCCCCCTCCAGCAGCACGACCGTGCGGACGGGCAGCAGTGCGGCCAGGTCGCGCACCGGTTCCCCCGGACCGCCGGCCGCCCAGACCGCCGCCGCCTCCTGGAACGCCCGCATGCCGGCCATGGGGTGAGTCTGCGCCCCCTCCCTCCCGCGGCGGAAGCGGTTTTCCGTCCGCGTCCCCCGCACCGTCCGCACCGCCGGTCGGTTCGCGCCGTCCCCACCCCGCCCCGTCCACCCCGCCGGGCCCGCCCTGCCAGACGCGTCGCCGACGTACCGTCGACCCCGCCGGGCCCGCCGCAGGCGTCACCGTTTCCCTGCCGGAACGGCGTCCCGCGTGGCACGATCCCCGCATGACGACCCTCGGGCCCGACCACTGAGGCAGTTTCATCGTGAATCGCCAGAGCGCGGGGCTGGTGTGGGCCGGGGACGCCGTTACTCGTGCGGGTCGGGGGGGGATCGGCGCGGGGAGACCGTCCGTCATATGCCGGCTGTGGCGGGACGATCCTCCCGCGCGGCAGACGGCAGGGATCGCACGCCAAGGGGGTCGACCACCGCCGGCCCGCCCGGCGGGCCCACGTGTCCACCGGTGGGTGCCGGCGTAGGCGGTGAGGATGTCGTCGGTGCCGGTGCGCAGTGCGGTGGCGGGGCGGAGGTGGGTGGGGCCGGCAGGGCGGTCGGGAACGCGCCGGTGGTGCGTCCCCGCCGGACGAGCCGGGCGAGTGCCGTGGTCCTGGCCCATCGGGGGGAATATGGCGACGGTTCCCCGCTTGATTCACTCTGATGTCCTCCTTTGCTTCTGCATTCCCCGTGAGGAAGCGGTAAGCCTGTTCCATGCCAGATCATGGAGGGCTCAATGGCTGAGCACACCGCGCGTCGACGCGGCTATCGAGCAGGGCTCGGCGGTGAGATGCTCGCCGAGTTTCTGGGAACGTTCGTTCTGATTTTGTTCGGCGTCGGGTCGGTTGCTGTCGCCGTCGTCGGTCTACCCGGATCAGGGCGGCAGACTGTACCATTCGGCGCCGCCAACTGGCTTATCATCTCGTGGGGCTGGGGCCTCGCCGTGGTTTTCGGGGTATACGTGGCCGGCGGAATCAGCGGCGCCCACCTCAACCCCGCGGTGACTCTCGGCTTCGCGGTTCGCCGGGATTTCCCGTGGCGGAAGATTCTGCCCTACTGGCTGGCCCAGGTCGCGGGCGCCTTTGTCGCCGCCGCCCTGGTCTACGCCTCCTACCGGTGGGCGATCGAGGCCGCCGACACGAAGATGGGCGTCCCCCGGGACAAGTCAATCTCCACGTACTCGATCTTCGCGACGTTCCCCGCCGAGTACTTCGGAAATTCGTGGTGGGGCCCGTTGCTCGACCAGATCATCGGGACCGGGATCCTGCTTCTCCTGATCTGTGCGCTCATCGACAGACGCAACACAGCTCCGATGTCCAATCTCCACCCGTACCTCATCGGCCTGGTGGTCGTGGCGATCGGCCTGACCTTCGGCACCAACGCCGGGTACGCGATCAACCCCGCACGTGACTTCGGCCCCCGGTTGTTCACCTACTTCGAGGGCTGGGGCTCGATCGCTCTCCCGGGGAAATTCACGTGGTTCGACCACTACTGGTGGATCCCCATTGTCGGCCCACTCATCGGCGGAGTCGTCGGCGTCGGCGTCTACGACGTGCTCATCTCCCCGGTGATCAAGTCCAGGAAGGGCGAAGTCGAAGAAGGGCCCGCCATCGAGGAGCACTGACGGGGCAGCATGTCAGTGCGTCGACGCGCCGCACTGACATTTCTGCCTGTGGACATCACATCCTTGACGTTGTACCTCGGGCCACCTTCCGTGAGGGAGCTTTTCCATGCCCCTGCTCCTGGCGCTGCTCGGCGCGCTGGCCGGGGGCGCGTTGCGCTACCGGACGGAGAAGACCGTGCAGACCCGCGGTCGGCGGCCCACGCACTGGGGGCCGTTCACGCTCAACTTCCTTGGCTGCTTCCTTCTGGGCGCGCTGACCGGCTGGGCGTACCGGCACGGGACGAGCGCCGGGATGGCGACGCTGGGAGGGGCGCTCGTGGCGTTCAGCGTCTGCGGTTACGAGACCGCCCGACTGGTCGCCCGGGGCATGCCCGGTGCCGCTCTGCTCACGGCTGCGGGCGGCTGGGCCGTCGGACTGACGGCAGCGGCCACGGGGGTGTTCCTGACGGTGCGATGACGCCGGGCCCGGCGGCACGCCATCGACCGGCGGCCCGCGTCCTCGCTGTCGAGGGGCCGAGGGCGGCTCCGGCACCACCGGCCCCGGGCCGGACAGAGGCTCCTCCCGCCACCGCATCCACCCGCAGGTCGCGTCGTCAACCCGCCGGGACCAGCGCCAGCGTCCCGTTCAGGTGATGCTCGGCGATCCCTCATGAACTCCCAGTGGGGGAACTCCCGTCGAGCAGGCGCAGCGGCCCGGCTGTCAGCGACAGATGCTGGGTGAGTTTGCAGAGCGCGAGGCGGTCCTCGTCGAGGCCGTCCACCACCCGCGCGAGCCCTGCGTCCCGGCGCCCCAGCCCGCACGCCGTCCGGCGGTCCCGGCCCCGGCGACGCCCCGGAATCCTCCCCCGCGCCGGAACCGGTCGGATCGTCGTACCGCCAAAGGGTCGGCATCGTCGCCGCCAGCAGGCCCACCGCCGCGGCGCGGGCCAGTCCGCCGATGCGGCAACTGGTTCTCACGGGTGAGCACACGGCAATCCCCGGACGGGAGGGGGCGCGGGCCGCTATCGTCCCCTCACCGCGACGCGTAACGTGCCGCCGCTGTCCTGCGCCCGCGTCAAGCGGCGGCGGACGGCCGGTCCGTGACGCAGGAAAACCGCAGCATGCGCAGGTTCGCCGCAGGAATGCGGCAGCCAAATCGTCCACTCCCTTGGGCATGTCCTCTTCGACAGTGGTCGCGCGGTCCGCGCGACCGGGCGACGAAGCCTCACGGGGAGATAAATGTCGAAGGAACGCAGGGATCCCGAGCAGTGGGTCACGGTGCCGGGCTGCAAGCGGATCCTGGTGATCGTTCACACCGAGGTCTACGGCAAGCGGCTGACCGATCTGCTGCCGCTGCTGGAGGCCGACATGCGGTTGCAGGTGTCATTCACGGTGGCGCCGCACGCGTTCAACGCCGGGGCGAGGCAACTCGTCCAGCGGCTGGGCGGACCGGTACTGCCGTGGTCACAGGCGGTGCGCAGGCCGTACGACCTGGCCCTGGCGGCGGGTTCGCAGGGCATCGAACAGGTCAGGGCACCCGTCGTGCTGCTGTCCCACGGGGCGCGGCGGCTGAAGATGGAGCGGGCCGTCGACGGGGTCCCGCCCGGGGACCGCAGGATCGGCGGGTTCAGCCCGCGCCGTCTGACGTGGGAGGGCGGCGTCGTCATGAACGCCCTCGCGCTGGCGCACGAGGAGGAACGGGAGGAGCTCGCCGTGGCGTGTCCGGAGGCGCTGGACCGGGCCGAGTTGGTGGGTGATCCCTGCTACGACCGGATCGCCGCCGCTCTCCCGCACCGGGAGCGCTACCGGGTGGCCCTGGGTCTGGAGGCCGGGGAGAAACTGGTCCTGGTGACCGCCGCCTGGGGGAGGCACTCGGTGTTCGGCCAGATGGACGGACTCCTGTCGCGGCTGGTCGCGGACCTGCCGCGGCCCGGCCACCGGGTCGCCGTCCTGGTGCACCCCAACGTCTGGGCGGGGCACGGCGCCTGGCAGGTGCGGGCCTGGCTGGCGGGCTGGCGGCACGCGGGCGTGACGCTGCTGTCGCCGGAGCAGGACTGGCGCCAGCCGCTGATCGCCGCGGACTGGATCATCGCCGACTACGGCTCCCTGGCGCTGTACGGCACGATGACCGGGGCCCCGATCCTGTTGTCCCGTTTCCCGCAGGAGAGCGTGCCTCCGGGTTCGCCGGGCGAAGCGCTGGCGCTGACGGTGCCCGTGCTCTCCCCCCACCACCCGCTGGCGGGACAGTTGCGCTACGCCTCCGAGGAGTACCGGCCGGAGGAGTACGCGAGACTGGCGGCCCGGATCACCTCGGTGCCCGGTGAGTTCAACGAACGGTTCCGGCGGCTCGTCTACCGGGTCCTGGGGATCGGCCGGCCGGCCTGTCCCGCGCGGGTGCGGCCGCTGCCCCTGCCTCCCTCCCTGGGACCGGCGGCGTGGTGAGCCGGGCACCGGGCGTGCTGGCGGTGACCGTGGAATGGGGACGCCGGCACGGCCGGGAGCTTCCGCGGCCGCACTGCTGGTGCGGTCCGCGGGTGATCGTGGCCGGTCGTCTCGTGGGCCTGGTCCACCACCGGGCCCCGGCCGGGCCCGACGACTGTCCGCGTTCCCTGGCGAGCGCCGACGAGCACGTGCTCGCGGCGGTCGACGGGGGCGCGGCCCCGGTCTGGGCGGGCTGCGCGGACGCCCTGTACTGCGCCGGGGCACCGGAGGCGGGCGGGGGTCTGCTGGCACACGTGCTGGCCCGGCACCCGGGGTGTCTGCTGGCCGGGGTGCGGGCTCCCGGCGGCGGTTGTGCGGCGCAGGCGCGCGACGGCCGCCGGATGCTGGTGACCGGACCGCGGCTCACCCCCGGGGAGACCTGCGACGTGCTGTCCCTGCTGCACGGCTGGGCGGCCCGGGGGGTTCAGTTCGCTGAGGGCGAGGGGCCGTCCAGACTGCTGATGCGCTCCAGCAGCCGCTGGGTGTCCCTCGGGCTGATGGCGGCGTAGGCGTCGTGCGCCCGGCCGAGCCACTGCCGGGCGCACGGCAGGTCTCCCTCGTCCAGTGCGGTCAGACCGAGGAACTCCATGGTGCGGGCCTGCCAGTGGACCGACCCGATGGCGGTGAATTCCTCCAGGGCCGCCTCCAGATGGCGTCGGGCAGCGGTGTGTTCACCCTGTCCGGCACGGGCACGCCCGAGCAGCGCGCGGGCCCGGGCCGCGTCGTGCGGGTCGGGCACGGCGGCCAGGTCCTGCTGGGCGCGCTCCAGTTCGGCGACCGCTTCGCCGAACCGGCCCTGGGAGGCGGCCAGGTCCCCGAGACACACACGGGTCAGGGCCGCGCCCCTGCGATATCCGGTCCTTTCGCGCAGCGCCAGCGCCCTGCGGTAGTGCGCGACCGCCTCGGCTGGACGTCCGGCCGCTTCGTGACAGCGGCCCAGCCCGTGCAGGGACTGGGACTGGGCCCTGTGGTCCCCTCCGGTGACCGCGTCGTCGAGGGCTTCGGTGAACCGGTCGACGGCCTCGGGGATCCGGCCGGCGTTGTACAGGCAGTTGGCAAGGGTGGTGAGCATGCGGCTGACGGCGGCCGGGTGGGCCAGCCGGCGGGCGGCGGCCAGGCCGCGTTCGTGCGCCTCGATCCACAGGTCGTAGGGGCGCAGGCGGTGCCACAGGGGCCACAGCGCGTCGGCGAGCTGCCACACCGTGGCGTCCCAGCCGCGGGAGTCGGCGACGCGCAGGGCGGTCATCAACTGCGCCTGTTCGCGGCCGAGCCATTCGAGCGCCTCGACAGGAACGCCGAAGGCCGGCGGCGTGGGCAGGCCGGCGGGCCCGCCACGCTCCAGGGTGCGGTGGTTGGGGGTCAGGAGCGCCTCCGCCTCGGTGGCAGCGGCGAGCAGCCAGCAGCAGGCCCGGTACAGCGAGTCCGACCGTTCTTCCGGGGTGTCGCGTCCGGCCGCGCGTTCGGCGGCGTGCAGCCGTACCAGGTCGTGGAAGCGGAAGCGGTCCTCGCCGAGGTCCTCCAGCAGGCTGACCTCGACCAGGGTTTCGAGGACGGACTCCGTTCCGGCCGGCCCGGGCCCGCAGGCGGCCGAGGCCAGGTCGGCGTCGAAGGCGGTGAACGGAAGCGCCCCGAGCAGCCGGTAGGCCCGGTCCGCGGCGGCGGGGAGGGCCGCGCAGGAGTCGTCGAGCGCTGCCCGCACGGCGAGGTCGCCCCCTGCCCTGAGCGTCTCCAGGCGGCTGGTGCCCTCCTCCAGCGCCCGGGCCAGCGCGGCGACACTGCTGCGGGGGCGGGAGGCCACCCGGGCGCCCGCGAGGCAGATGGCCAGGGGCAGCCCCGCGCAGAGGGCGACGATGTCGTCGACGGCCCGGCGCTCGCGGTCGGCCCGCGTCCGGCCGATGCGGCCGGCGAACAGTTCGGCGGCGTCGGAGGGTTCCAGCAGGCCGAGTTCGTGGTGTGCGGCGCCGTCGGCGAGCAGGCCGCTGAGCCGGCTGCGGCTGACGACGACGATCAGGCTGCCGGGTGCCCCGGCGAGCAGCGGGCGTACCTGGGCGGCGCTGATCGCGTTGTCCAGCATGACCAGGATGCGCAGCCTCCCGGTGGCCGAACGCCACAGGGCGGCCTGTTCCGCCAGGTCGGCCGGCAGGTCCCGGTAGCCGTAGGACCGCAGGAACCGGCCGAGGACCTCGGTGGGGGCGGCCGGGGTGCCGGGTGCGTGGCCGCGCAGGTCAGCGTGGAGCTGGCCGTCGGGGTAGTCGTCGCGCAGGGTGCGCAGCCAGTGGGAGACCAGGGCGGTCTTTCCGGCGCCGGCGAGTCCGCTGACCACGACCAGGCCGTGTCCGGCCAGCCCGGCGAGAGCGGACTGGTCGGCGGACCTGCCGACCAGCCGGGCGGGGGCGGGCGGCAGTTGGCTGGGAACGGGGAGGGCCCGGGCCGGCGGGGCGTGGACGTGGAGGCCGCCGCTGATGTCGCGGGCCTGGACGACGGGTCCCTCGACGGGCGCGTCGGCGGTGAGGACGTTGTGGTGGGCGGTGGGCGGTGCGACGGCGTGTTCGATCCAGGCTCTCAGGCCGGGGTTCCGCTCGGCTGCGTCGAGGAGGGCCACGGCCAGGGCGCGGGCGGGCCCGGGTGCGCGGGGGGCGAGACGCCAGTCGTGCAGCGCGACGGTGACGGATTCCGGCAGGCGTGAGGGCTCCGGCGGTGTTCTCGTGACGTGCGCGGTGTCGCCGTCGTGTGCCCCGGCAGCGGGGCCCGTCCCTGTTCCCGGCAGGGTCTGGACGTCAACCTCACCGTCCAGCAGTGCCGCTGCCACACGGGCGACCGTCACCGTGCCCATCGAACCTCCCCCGAGTCCGTTCCGGCTTCCCCTGGAATGTTCCAGGGGCCGGTTGCCCGGTGCATTACCCAGCGGTAGGGGCTCTGAAAAGGCATCGTCCTCACGTCGCGACCGTCGTCGGCCGGGTTTCGGTCATACTCCGGGCGGTGTCTGTCGCCCCCGATCAGGGCATGTCATGCTCACTTAAAGTTCACCGATGGCCACGGACCGGCCGGCGACCCCGGCGGCGGTGGCCCCGAGCGAGGCTGCCGAGGGAGACGCGCTGGTGGAGTGCGGCATCCTCGGCCCGGTGAGGATCACCCACGGCAGCCACGTCCTGCCGTTCGGGTCGACGAAGGAAGCCGGCCTGCTGGCCGCCCTGGCCCACGACGCAGGCCGCACGATCGGCTCCGACCAGCTCATCGCCCGGGTGTGGGGGAACGGCCCCTCCCCCGATCCCGATGGCCGATTACAGGCGCAGCTGAGCAAACTGCGCCGCCTGGTGCGGCGCTTTCTGGCCGAGGCGGGAGCCCAACCGCTGGGCCTCATCCCGCGCTCCCGTTCGCACGGCTACACGCTGGGCGCCGGCCCGGAGGCCGTCGACCGGCACCGCTACGAACAACTCGCCGGCCAGGCCCGGGACCTGGCCGCCTCGGGGAACGACGCCGGGGCGGTCGAGACGTACCGCCGGGCCGACGTCCTGTGGCGCGGCGAGCCGTTGGCCGGGCTGGGCACCCCCTGGGCCCGGGAGGTCAGGGCCGAACTGGAGGAGCGGCGGCTCACCGTCACCCTCGAACGGCTGGCGGCACAGCTGAGGCTGGAGCTGTACGCCGACGCCCTGGGCGAACTGCGCGGCCTGATCACCCGGTACCCCGGTGACGAGGAGCTGACGGGCCACCTGATCACCGCCCTGTACGGACGCGGCCTGCGCGAGGAGGCGCTCCACCGGTACGAACACCTGCGGCGCCGGCTGCGGGACGACCTCGGCAACACCCCCGGTCCCGACCTGCTGCGCCTGCACGGGCTGATGGTGGCGGACGCCCCGCGAACGGCCCTTCTGCCGCCCCGCCCCTCGCCCCGCCGGGCGGCGCCCGCCCCCGCCGTTCCGCCGTCCCCCGTCCCGTCCTTCCAGCAGGAACCCCAGCAGCCCGTCAACACGCTGCCCCTGCACGCGCGGATGTACGGCCGGGAGGAGGAGTTGCGCCGGGTGGTGGAACACCTGAGCGCTCCCCATCACGGGATCCGGCATTCGTCCGGGCCGCAACTGATCTGCGGCATGCCGGGGGTGGGGAAGTCGCTGCTGGCCATCACCGCGGCGGAACGGCTCACCGCGTTCTATCCCGACGCGGCGCTGTACGTCAGCCTGCGGGCCTTCGCCCCCGGGCTCGCGCCGGTGACGCCGCGGGCGGCCCTGTCGCACATGCTGCGTTCGGTCGGCGTCCAGCCGAACGGCACGTCCGCGGACGATCTGGACGTCCTGGTGGGCCAGTGGCGTTCGGCGACCAGCCGGCGGCGCATGGTCATCGTCCTCGACGACGCCGCGAGCGCCGAGCAGGTGCGTCCGCTGCTGCCCGGCAGCCCCTCGTCGGTCGTCCTGATCACCAGCAGACGGCAGTTGACGGCGCTGCCCGGCCTGCGTCCCGTGCCGCTGGACGTACTGCCCGAGGAGGACGCCCGGGCCCTGTTCCGCGGACTGGTCGATGACGACAGGACGTCCGACGAACGGGAGATCTCCACGATCGTCTCCCTGGCCGGTCTCCTGCCGCTGGGGCTGGAAATCGCCGCCAGCAGGCTCAATTCCCGGCCGAACTGGTCGCTCGGCCATTTGATCAGGAAATTCTCACGCGAGCATGATCGCCTGACAGAACTTCGTGACAGCGAGCAGGATCTCGGGGCCGTGTTCCGATTCTCGTACAACGCACTGACGACCGAGGAGCGCACGGTTTTCCGGCTCATGAGCCTGCACCCGGGGCCCGTCTTCTGCTCGCACAGCGCCGCGGCCCTGACCGGGATCCCCTTGGACCAGCTGGAGCGTGCCGCCGAGGAACTGGTCAACACCTCGCTCCTCCAGTCGCCGATGCCCGACAGATTCCGGTATCACGATCTTCTGAACGAATTCGCCCGTTCGCTGCTCGCACCCGACGAGGTCGCTCAGGTCGAGAACGCGCTGGGCCGCTTGATCGTTTTCTACGTGGCCGCCACCGACGCCGCGGCCCGCATGCTGGACGTCGAGCACCTGCGCCTGGAACCGCCGCCGTCGGCGTTCGCCGACCGGCACCTCCCGTCGTGGAACGACACCTCGGAGGCGGAGGAGTGGCTCCTCGTGGAGCAGGTCGCCATCCTGGAGGTCGCCCGTCAGGCCAGGGCCCGTGGCCTGCACGGACAGGCGGCCCTGCTGGCGCACACCCTGTCGGGGTTCCTGGAGAAACAGGGCTTCTGGCTGGAGGCGGTCGAGGCCCACACGCACGCCGCCCACCACTGGCACACCACCGGCAACCGCCGGGGCGAGATCCTCGCACGGGTGGAACTGGGGAAGCTGCACAACCACGCCGCCCGGTTCGACGAGGCCATCGCCGAGTTCAGGCACGCGGTGGATCTCGCCACCGCGACGGAGGACGGCACGTTCGGGACCGAAGCCCTCCACCAGCTCGGCGTGACCTACTGGAACATGGGCAGGTTCAACGACGCCCTCACCATCCAGCAACAGGTCATCGCTTTCTGGAAGCAGGACGGGAACAAGCACCGCTACGCACGGGCGGTCAACAACAAGGGCATCACCCATAGATATCTGGGACAGTACGATCTGGCCCGGGCCGATCTCCGCCTGGCATACGCGGAATTCCAGGAACTCGGCGACCGGGACTTCATCTTCCGCGTACTGAACAATCTCGCGGATCTCTTTCTGGTCGAAGGCGACAGGGTGGGCGCGAGAAGGCAGCTCGACGAAGCCCGCGCCCTGCTCGACCATCATGAGGAACGGGCCCGGCTTCCCCTGCTGGAGATGAATTACGCGTCGACGTTCTCGTTGCCCGATGAATTCGACACCGCCATCGCCATCCTGAACCGGGCGTTCGACACCTGCCGGGTTCTGGGCGATCGGCGCAACGAGGCCATCTGCCTCAACGAGATCGGCAGGTCCTGCCTGCTCGCGGACCGCCCGGCCGAGGCGGTCCCCCCGCACACCCGGGCACTTGAGCTCGCCCGCCGGCTCGGAGCCAGCGTGGACGAGGCGCAGTCGCTCATCGGACTGGGCAAGGCACACAAAGAACTCGGACATCTACAAACAGCCGCTCAACATCTCGCAGAGGCCCTGGACATAGCAGAGCAGGCAAACTTCCCAGTGGAGCTGGAAGAGGCCGAGTCGGAACTCCGATCGCTCGGCCGGAACTTTATGTAATCCTACTTGAGCAGTTCGGGGCGGACCCCACGGCTTCACGCGCGCCATCACAAAGGCGTGCGCGGGGATCGCCCGCTTGAATTTGCGATGGCGGCCCCGTTGAATACGGGATCCGGAGACCTCCGGAAATCACCGAAGGAAGAAGTCCGCCCAGTGAAACTGCTCGCCCTCGCCTGCCTGTTGGTCGCCGTCGCAGTGTGCATGCCGTGCCATAACGCGACAAATGGGACGACGACTGCGGCCGGCACGGACAACGCTTAGCCACATCGGCGGCACCACCGGATCGATCCGGCGTCCCACCGGACACGTCGGCGGCACAGACGCCCTCCGCACGGAGGCGCCTGACCGCGACGGGCGGTGAGCGGCGGGCCCGTCAGACCCCGGCGCGTGCCGTGACGTCCTCCGCGATGTGCCGGTCGAGCGCGGACCGCACCAGGCCGGCGGCGAACGCCGGGTACTGCTCGCGTTCCACCAGGCGGGCGAGGACCAGCACCTGGTAGAGGGGCTGCGGCGTGTCACGCAGCCCGACGCCGGCCTCGCGCGCGTAGGTCTGCCCGTGGGTGGCGAGCAGGGCGCCGGCCCTGGCCCGTTGCGTCGCGGTCGGCATGATCGCTCCGCTCCTTTCACCCCGTGCTGTCGTCGTCCACGAGTGCGTCGAGCCGCCGCGCGGCCGCGGTGAGCGAACGCCGGCACCGGCCGAGGCCCTTCCAGGGGTCGCCGTCCGTCTCCAGGCGTCCGGGCAGGGTGCGCAGCGTCCAGCGGCGGGGGCCGAGGGCGGGGTCGTCGAGTTCGTCCCAGTGCAGCGGCGTCGCCACCGGCGCGTGCGGCCGGGCCCGGACGGCGTAGGGGGCGACGGAGGTCTGGGCGTAGGCGTTGCGCTGGACGTCGAGGTACAGGCGCCCGCCGCGGTCGGCCTTGCGGGCGGCGGTGGTCAGCCGGTCGGGGTGACGGCCGGCGAGCAGACCGGCGACGCGGTGGGCGAAGGCGCGGGTGGTCCCGAATCCGGTGGGGCGGTCGAGGAGCACCAGCAGGTGCAGGCCGCGCGAGCCGGTCGTCATCACCGCCGGCCGCAGCCCGATCCCGGTGAGCAGGTCACGGAGCCGGTGCGCCGTCCACCGGACCGTGGCGAAGTCGTCGGCGCGCGACGGGTCGAGGTCGAAGACCAGCCGGTCCGGGCTGTCCAGGTGGCCGGTGCGGCTGAGCCACGGGTGCGGGGTCAGGCACGCCTGACCGACGAGGTAGGCGAGGGTCGCGGTGTCGTCGCAGACCGCCATGTCGACCGTGCCGCCCTTCTTCGGCACCACGCGGTGGTGGACCCAGTCGGGGAAGTAGTCCGGTATGTCCTTGTGATAGAACGACCGGCCGCCGTAGCCGTCGGGATACCGTTCCATGACCAGCGGCCGGTCCCGCAGGAACGGCAGCATGACGCGGCCGACCGTCCGGTAGTGGTCGACGACCTCGGCCTTGGTGATCCCGTCCTCGGGGAAGAACACCTTGCCGGGGTGGGACAACGGCACCGCCCGCCCGCCGACCCGCAGGGTCCTGTCCGCTCTCGCGCCCACCCCTCGCCCCTTCCCGGCGGACCATGCCCCCGTGATGGCCCGGCGTCGTCCGACCCCGCCGACACCCCCCGGGTGTCCGGATCCGGCGGGTCGAAACGGCGGGGCGGGGACGGATCGGCCGGAGTGCGACGGGTTCGGCGGCGGGCGGGGCGGGGGTGGGGCGGCTCCGAGCGGCGGCACGGCTCCCGGAGGCAGGTCGGCGGAACAAGGCGTGCGTAGGGGGCGCCACCCGGGACGTGCCTGACGGCCGGGGCCGTCGACCCGGACTCGGGGCGCACCGGCGTCGTCGCCCGCCGCCGCGGCCACCCCGGGCACGGGGTGCGGTCAGCCCTGGGTGGGCCCTCCGGGGCGGGGGTCGGCGGCGGCCTGGGGGTCGTTCTCGCGCACGAGGCCGGTCAGGGGGCCGGCCGTGCGCCAGTTCAGGGTGTTGTAGAGCGCGCGGCCGTCGGTGGTGGCGCCGAGGACGGCTCGTTCGGCGCCGGCCTCGAACGCGGCGTTCTGCAACGTCCGCATGAGCAGGGCGCCCAGGCCGCGGCGGCGGTGGGAGGGGGAGGTGTCGACCTGGTCCACGACGACGGCCGCGGCGCCCGGCGGCCGTCCGCTCTGGGCGCGGGCGGCGAACGCCCCCGACTCCGTGGTCACCAGCGCCCGCGTCAGGCCGCCGTGACCCCAGGTCCGCAGCCGGTAGCCGTCCGGCACGGTGACCGCGGCCGGGCGCAGCTCCAGCCACATCAGCCAGGCCGGACTGTCGAAACGCCACCCCGGCCCCGTCCACGGCTCCAGCCGCTCCGGCGCCTCGAACAGCTTCAGCCACGTGCCGGGCGCGCACCCGTCGAACTTCCGCAGCAGCACCTCGTCCACCTCCGGAAGCACGTGCCGCCGGAGCTCTCCCGCGACGCCGACGTCCACCGTGAGCCCCCACGGCTCCTCCACGGCGGGCGCCGCGCCCCGTGACACGGCCCACCCGTCCACCCACTCCCGTACCAACGTGCTGTCCATGGCGTCCTCCTGCGGTTCGGCGGCGGTCGGAACGGCCCCGGCGGGACGAGGCCCTGCCGTGGGAACGCTCCCCCGCGGCCGCCCCCGGCGCCCTGCCCCGGGCCGAAGTGCCCCTGACCGAGCGGGCGTTCACATCGTCCCAGGCGACGGGTTCCACACCTCGGTGACCGTCCGCGCCACGGAGGCGGCCGCCACGCCACGCCGACAGCCACCACGCCACGCGGGCGGCCCCCCGGCACACGGCCACCCGGCGTGCGCCCCGAGGCAGGGCCGGCACTCTCGCGGCGTGCAGCGGGCGGCCGGCAGCAGATCGAGTGTGACGCCCGCACGGAACTCGACGGGCGGTTCGGCCGGAAGGGCACGGGGGCGAAGGTGGTGCGTCGCGATCACATCCCGCGCGGTGGCGCGGTCGGCCGGATCACAGGTGACCGCGACGACGCCGGCCGCCCTTCCTCCGTGGCGTCGAAGGCCGCAAGTCCTTGAGTCCGCGGCGGCCATGCGAGCCGGGACAGCGGTGGCGAAACCCTTCAAGGAACGGGCCTCGCGCGGAGAGCGGGGCGAATTCTGGCCCCGGCAGAACTTTGAGTGATTGTCTGAAAGTCGGCAGGGGTGGCCGGGAGGAGCCGAAACGTTCGCTGTGCGCGGCAACGCAGACCTGCCGGCAGGTCATCCCCGGACGGCCGCGATGCGGCCCGGCCACCGGCCCGGGCCGGAAGGCGTGCCGTATACCCTCCCGCCACGGCTCGTCACCGCCCCGCCCTGCTGCGCGCGGCGTGCCTCCCCGTCACCGTGTTCACGTGCGCCCGGGGCAGAACGGGAAGCGAGGGGGCATCGGCCCCCTCGCCGGTCACCCCCGCTTCCGCCCGGGCACCGCCCGCACCAGCACCAGCGATCCGTTGAGATGCGGCTCGCGGCGCAGGTGGCCGTGGTGGGCGTCCCAGGTGCCGTCGGTGAGGTCGGCGCGGAGGCGGGCGGTGGAGTGGCGGGCGGATTCGGGGGCGACGAAGCTCCACGCGGAGCATGCCTGGCGGGCGGCGGGGTCGAGGAGGAGTTCGGGGCGGCCGTAGTACCCCTCGTTGAAGCCGTCGGTGCAGTCGATCGGCACGGGGAGCGGTTCGACGGTGACGTCGCCGCCCAGCGCGGCCGTGATGCCGGCGATCGCGGGGTAGCGGCGGGCCTCGGTGTCGAGGACGAGGGGCGCGTACCGGTAGAGCCAGAAGTCGCGGACGCGCGCCGGGTCGCAGGTCAGGATCACGACGGGGCCACGGGTCACCCGGCGCATCTCGCGCAGGCCGGCAGCGGTGTCACTCCACTGGTGGATGCTGAAGGTCGTCATCGCGGCGTCGAACGCGCCGTCGGGGAACGGCAGGCGTTCGGCGACCGCGTCGACCGCCTGCGGCAGGTGCGCGGGCCGCTGCGCGCGCATGGCCGCGGACGGCTCGACCGCTGTGACCTCCAGGTGCGTGGCCTCGTACGATCCGGCGCCGGCACCGACGTTGACGACGGTCCGCGCGTCGCCGAGGGCGGCCGACACCACCGCCGCGATGCGGGGGTCGGCGCGGCGGTACCGCGCGTAGCCACCGCCGATCGCGCCGTAGTCCGCGTCCCCCGCGCTGCCGTCCGCACTTCTTTTGTTCACGCACGGAACATATCCTGGGCCGGCAGTCCCTGTCCCGTCCCCAGACCGTACCTGGAGGTCCCGTGCCCGCCCCGCTCACCCTGACCGGCGACACCACGCTCCGCCTGCCGGAGTTCGACGCACCGCCCGGCGAGCCCTTCGCCCTGCTCGCCGCGTGGCTGGACGGCGCGCTGGAGCGAGGGGTCTCGGAACCGCTCGCCGGCACCCTGGCGACCTGCGACGCGGCGGGCCGGCCCTCGGCGCGGGTGCTGCTGGTCAAGGAACTGCGCGACGGCGGGCTGGTGTTCACCAGTTTCCGGGGCAGCCGCAAGGGCCGCGACCTGGAGACCCGGCCCTACGCGGCGATGACGTTCCACTGGCGCGAGACCCTTCAGCAGATCACGCTCGCCGGCCCCGTCGAGACCCTGGACGACGAGACCTCCGACCGTCTGTTCGACGAACGCCCCCGTGCCGCTCGGGCGACCAGCGTCGCCTCCCGGCAGAGCCGCCCCCTGGAGGACGAGACCGCGCTGCGCGAGCGGGCGCGGCAGTTCGCCGGGTCCGGCGCGCCGCTGACCAGGCCCGCGGAGTGGACCGGCTACCGGCTCGTCCCCGACTCCGTCGAGTTCTGGCACGGCAGCCCGGACCGCCTCCACCGCCGCCTGCGCTACGACCGCTCCCCGGTCGCCACGGCCCCGTGGACCTGGCAGCGCCTCCAGCCCTGACCGGCCGCGTGACGACACGACGCCGGGGCGGGGCGGGGCGCCGCAAGCACCGGTCCTGTTTCCTGCCTGCCGTGACCGGGCGGGGCGCGGCGCGGACGGTCGGGCGCGGCGGGGCGTCAGGCCGATCCGCGGGCGGCCGGCGTGCCGGTCCGATTCCGCACGCCGGCGTGAGCATCGGCTCCGCCGGTCGGCCCGGCGCGTGCCGGTTCGTTCAGGCGTGGTCCTGCCAGGACATGGCCGTGATGCGCCAGCCGTCGGGGGTGCGGGCGAACTGGAAGGTCTTGGTGCCGGCGCCGTCGAAGGCTTCGCCGTCCAGGACGCCGGACTTGCGGTACGCGCTGAGGCGGGAGGCGATGTCGCCCTCGATCTCGGTGCGTTCGGCGACCTCCCACTCGCTGAAGCCCGTCAGCCGGCCGCCGTCGAGCAGTGCGCGGCGCGGCGTGATGAAGGACTCGACGCCGTACACCGTGTAGTCCGGACCGGTCTTGACGATCACCCCGCCGGGGACGACGAGCCGCCGTATCCGCCCCACGTCGGCAGTCCGGCCGTCCCGGTTGTCGAACGCGCCGAAGAACTCGGCGGTCACCGCGTCGATCTCCCCCTTGGACATGCCGCGACGGTAGCACCGGCGCCGGACACGGGAGCGGGACGGGACGGGGCCGGAGGTGCCGCAGCGGTGAGCGACCGCCGCGCCGGATCCGTCGAACGGCGGGTGGTTCGACACGGCTCCCCGGAACCGGCGCGCGGCTTCGGTCTCCTGCCGCCGCACGGTGCGGTGTGCTCGCCCGGCGGTACGCGTGATCCCGCCCAGGCGGTCGGTCGGTGATGCTTCCGGACGAACGGGAATAGCGGTTGCCGTCATTATGCGGAGCCGAACGCCCGCCTTTGATTCCCCAGTGGAACGACCGCTCAGCCGGCCGCGATATTTTCGTCCGACTTCCGGGCGGCATTTCACCGCCGAACGTCAGCCCGTCATCCTTGGCCATCACCGGCCAAGGCCCCGAGAGCGAACCTCATCGGACCATATCCGACTTGTAGCGAAAGACAGTCGATGGCCGAGAATGATGAATATTGGCACGAATAACGTGAACCCAGACACAGGTGAAGCCCGACGTTCGCGCTCATTCCGCGGCGACGGCGCGGGGCCACGCCCGACGCTACTCCTCCGAGTTCAGCAACACCAGGGCATGCGGTGCCGGGGCTCCTCGACACACGTGGTTTGAGGTCAACACCTCAGAAATCCCTGACGACTTGGCCGGTGTTTCTCATGATAGTGTCCCTGTTTAGAGGGACAGCACAACCTGAAAGGGAAATCGTGAACACGGAGAAGATCGCAGCTCGCCGCCTCTCGCTGGAAGAGGTGACGACGCTCGGGGTGAAGGACAGGATCTTCGTGTCCGCCGACACGGCGGAACTCAAGCTCCCCGACTGCTACGTCCCCGCCTTTCTGACCAAGTCCGGCGAGGACTTCGAGGGTGGCTCGGTCACCGCGAGGACCATCTTCCAGGAAGAGGTCGGCTGCCTCCCCGACGACGAGAACGAATGCGGCGTCTACGTCGCCGACGAGGCCGGCGCCGAGACCATCGAGGTCCTCCAGTCCGCCGGAGTGGTGCTGGACCTGGCACTGTTCGTTCCCGGCGGCGACAAGGGCGCTCTCACGGCCCTGTACGCGGCGGCCCGGCAGGCGTTCGGCGCCGACATCGTGCAGATCTGGCGCCAGGGCCTCAAGGAGGTCCCGGACGTGAAGGTCGACATCTTCGAGGAGCAGGTCGCCCGGGGACGCAAGGGGGCCGACAACCCCAAGCGCGACCGCCGCGCGCTGGACACCTACCCCACCCGCGTGGACTTCATCGAGTTCTCCTCGGGATGGAAGCCGACCATCGAACTCCACAAGGCACTCGTGGACGACACTCCGACCATCTGATGTGACGTCACCTCCATGGGCCCGGCCGGACAAAGGCCGGAACATGTGACCGCCAAGTCCCAGCCGGCTACCCAGCGGCTGGGACTTGGCGTCTTTATCGGTCGCTGCGCGCCGGTGACACGATCGTGCGGGAACGGTCCGACGGGACGCGAACGGCGTTGTTATCGCCCTTTCACCGCATCGGCAGTCGAGCTGGATATGCACGGAGGACCCGTGGATGCGATCAGCCGGTGCCGGACCCGTTCACTGCCCGTTTCCGCAGGCACCGTCCCGCGCGGAGGAGTTCGCGCACGGCACCGGTCTCCTCGTCCGTCCGGGCGCCCTTGCCGTTGCGGTGACCGTATTCCCGCAGGGGCCCGAGGTCATGGAACGCGCGGAGTCCCCCGCCGTCGTCAACGGTGAGTTCATCGCGGGCATCTCCCTTTCCGGGCCGCCGGATCAGCGTCACGGTCTCCTCGGGCGGCCGGCCGTGACGCGGTGCGGACAGCGGTCAGTCGTTCGAGGACTCCCCGATGCCGCGGCGGCGCTCGCCGCGGGGGTCGTCCGGCCCGCCGCGACCGTCTCGCGGTGACGCCGGACCAGGCGGCCCAGGTACTCCCGCCGGCCGTCGGCGTTCCACCGGGCCACGTCGCCGGTGCGGTACATGCGGGAGCCGTCGGCGGCGAAGGGGGCGGCGACGAACCGGCCGGCCGTCAGCCCGGGCCGGGGAGGGCCGGGGGGGCGCACACCGTGGTCTCGGTCGGCCCGTAGCCGTTGACGAGGACCCGGCCGGCCGCCCACTGCCGGGCCAGTTCCGGCGGGCACGCCTCGCCGGCCCGGTCCACGGGGACGTGCCGCGCCGGTGGCCGCCGCGGAGCGTCCCCGGCCGACGCCCGTGACATTCCCCCGTGGAACGGGCGGGCCCTTGACCCACCCTTGACGGCATCGCCATGATGAGCCGTTATCTGGTGACTCCGCCGCTGAGGGAAGTCCGGTTCGAATCCGGCGCTGACCCGCAACGGTAGGCCGCCCGGCCCGGCGCCGGCGGCGAGCCCGAGTACTCGGCGGCGGAGGCGTGTTCCCTCCTCCCGTCGTGGTCTGCGGGCCGGAGCCCCGAAGGCCGCGGTGTCCCGCCGGAGCCTTGGTGCCTCCGCGCCCCCGGCCCGGAAAGGCACTCATGCCCGCGCTCCGCCGTTCCCTCGCGCTGCTCGCGATACCCGCCCTCGCCCTCGGCGCGGTGCTCCCCGCCGCCGGCGCCGCACAGGCCGCCCCACGGCCGGCGGCCGCCGCCTCGCACGCGACCGTCAGACCGGACGCCGCCGCGGCCGGCTGGCTCGCCCGCCAACTGGTCGACGGCGACCACTTCGAGGACGTCTACGACGGCACCGCCTACCCCGACCAGGGGCTGACCATCGACGCCGTGCTGGCGTTCGCCGCGTCCCACAGCTCGGACGGGGCAGCCGCCCGCGCCACCACCTGGCTCGCCGAACCGGCGGTCCTGAGCGGCTACCTCGGCGACGGCACCACCGAGTCCTACGCGGGCGCCACCGCCAAACTGCTCCTCGCGGCCGAGGTGCGCGGCCAGAACCCGGCGTCCTTCGGCGGCGTCGACCTGCCCACCCGGCTCCGCTCGCTCCTGACCCCCGGCGGCCGCTTCTCCGACCGCTCCCAGTACGGCGACTACAGCAACTCCCTCGGCCAGTCCCTGGCCGTCGTCGCCCTCCAGCGCACCCCCGGCGGCGTGCCGGCCTCCGCGGTCGACTTCCTGGCCTCCACCCAGTGTGCCGACGGCGGCTTCCCCCTCACCTTCGGCCAGCCGGCCTGCACCGACGACCCCGACGCCACCGCCTACGCCGTCCAGGCCCTCACCGCCGCCGGCCGCGCCTCCACCGCCGCGGCCGGCCTGACGTGGCTGACCGGCCACCAGAACGCCGACGGTGGATTCGCCGCCGCCGGGGCCACCACGTCCAACGCCAACACCACCGGCCTGGCCACCGAGGCCCTGCTGCCGGCCGGCCACCTCTCCAGCGGCCTCCGCGGCTGGGCCGACCTGGTCCAGCTCCAGCAGGGTTGCGGCGCCGACGCGTCCGTCCGGGGCGCGATCGCCTACGACGCCTCCGGCTACAACGCCGCCACCAGCGTCCGCGCCACCGCCCAGGCCGTCCTCGGCCTGGCCGGCACGCCGCTCTCCGCCCTCAGCGCGCACGGCGCCTCCTCCGACGCCCCCGTCCTGGCCTGCGCGGCTTCCACCCGCTGATTCCCGCACGGCGACCGACCGGGGCCGGCCCACCACGCCGCCCCGGTCGGAACGCGGACCCGCCAGTGAGGCGCCGGCCCACCGGTGTCCTCCCCGGCCCACCACCCCGTCCGCCCCGGCCCGTCCGCCCCCGGCCCGGCAGCCGGTGGTTCCGTTCCTTCGCCGGATGCCCCGCCGGCGGGCCCGTGCCGGCGGGCCCGTGCCGGCCGGAACCGGTGGCGGCTCGATGCTCCTGGACGACGGCCGGTGCCGCGGCCACCCTGGCCGTCGTCGGCGGCGCGCTGGTCGCCGGACACCGTCGCGCGGCACGCAGGCTCTGGTCCGCGGCGACGGCGGTCCGGCCGCGGTGTCGGCGCCCTGACGTAGTGTTCCGGCCATCGAACACCGATCGAGGGGATCCACAGTCTTGACCGGCCCGGCCGCCTTCCCGCTGCCCTTCCACGCGTCCCGTTCCACCGGGCTCGCGACCCCGCGAACGCTGCGGGAGCTCCAGATGATCCAGTTCAGTTCGCACATCAGGGCGAAGCCGGCGTGGTACGACAAGATGAACGACGCCGGCGTCGTCGCCCGGTGGACGCGGGAAGCGCTCGACCAGGGCATGACCGAGGCGCAGGTCCGGTACGTGCTGGCCGAACTCCCGTACTACGCCGGGTTGCGGGACGGGCGCACCGGCACGCAGGTGTCCGCCGTCGACGGGGTGTGGCAGTCGGACACACTGATCGACGAGGAACTCAGGTCGCGGCTGCGCGAGGCGGTCCGGGTCCTGGAGGAGGTCCCCGAGGAGGAGAAGGACTGGCACCCCGGGTCGGGCGGCAAGGTCCTGGACCTGGTGCACCCCTCGCTGTTCTGCCTGGTGCGGGAGGCGAGTGGGGGGCCCGCGTCGGCCTGGCGGAACCCGGCGAGCCAGTACGCGAAGTACGAGTTCTCGGAGAGTTTCCAGTGGCTGCCCACGGACGTCGACGTCCGTGACGACGGCGCCGCCGTCTTCCGTTCGTACGTCAACAACGTCCACCCCGAGGCCCACCGCGACCTGGCCGCCGTCCTGCCGGACGTCCTGACGCGGATGCGCCCGCTGCTGGAGAACGTGCTCACCGACCTCCGCCACCCGCGGCCACCGCGGATCACGGCCGATCCCTACGGCTGGTACGACTCGGAGCCGAAGCGGCCGGACAAGTCCTCCTTCAGCGATGCGGCGGCCTGCGACGAGGCGTACGGGGCGTGGGAAGCGGACATGGACGACTGGTACGACAACCGCCGTCCGGTCGTCCCGGACGCCCCGGCCTTCACCCCGCCCGAACCGCCCGGCGACTCCCGGGTCGACCTGCGAGGCCGCAGCCTCCAGGTCATCGTCAAGCTGGCCACCATCCACCTCACGACCGACGAGCCCGAGTACCCCGGCGGCTCCTGGCACGTCGAGGGCATGCTCAACGAGCGGATCGTCTCGACCGGCATCTACTACTGGGACAGCGAGAACATCACCGCGAGCCGGCTCGGTTTCCGGGCCGCGCTCGACGTCCTGGAGTACGAGCAGAACGACGACAACGGCTTGCGTGACGTCTACGGCTTCGAGAACAAGGACGAGCTCAACCAACTGCTGGGATCGGCGGAGACCCCGGCCGGCCGCTGCCTGGCGTTCCCCAACGTCCTGCAGCACCGCGTCGCCCCCTTCCGCCTCGCCGACCCCACCCGTCCGGGGCACCGCAAGATCCTCGCGTTCTTCCTGGTCGACCCGTCGCAACGGATCGTCTCGACCTGCGACGTACCACCGCAGCAACCGTGGGCCGACACCTCGACCATGACGCTCGAACAGGCCAGGGACTACCGCGAACAGCTCATGCGGGAACGGAAGTTCTTCGTGAACGAACACAACGAGCAGCTCTACGAACGGGAGTTCTCCCTCTGCGAGCACTGAGCGTTCCGCGGTGAGGGGGTGGACGGATCCGGCGCCGGAGGCGGGAGGGGCGCGGGGGGTACGGGGCCCTGGTCTCCGGGTCGTACTCGACCACCTCCGGCACCCGCCCACCGCGCTCCCCCGCGCCACGGTGGACCACGGCGTCGCGGTACGGCTTCGACGTCCCGTCCAGTTCGTCCGCGTACGCCTTCCGGCCGCGCCCGGCGGTCCGACCGTGTGCCACGCCGCCTCCCCCGGGGGACCGGGTCCGGGACGGGTCGCCGGCCGGCCCGGACTGGCTGACCCGGCGCACGGCTGAGACGATCGAAGACTGCCCACCACCAGCGACACCGGAGGATCACGGTGAACGACATGACGTCCGGACAACCCCGTCAAGCGCCCCTCGAACGACTGGCGTCGGGCAAGTACCTCCTGGTCACCACCTTCCGGCGGGACGGCAGGGAGGTGGCGACCCCGGTGTGGGTGGTCCGCGACGGAGACGCCCTCGGCATCTGGACGGCCACCGGCTCCGGCAAGGTCAAACGGATCCGCAACCGTCCCGACGTCCTGGTCGGCGCGTGCGACGTGCGCGGCAACCCCTCGGGCGAGCGGGTCCCCGGCCGGGCCGTGATCCTCGACGACCCGCAGACCGAGCACTGTCGCGCCCTGGTGCGCCGCAAGTACGGCCTGATCGGCCGCCTCACCGTACTCGGGAGCCGACTGCGGCGCGGCAGCGAAGGAAGCGTCGGGATCCGGATCACGCTCGTGTGACCCGGCACGCCTGCCCATGCCGCGGTCGGAGCCGCGCAGCCGGCCGGTGATGCCGCGGTGGCCGGCCGGGGCCGCCGGGCAACCCGGCGTGGCGGCGGTGACGCCGGTCCCCCGGTGCCCGGTCGACGGCGTCGTGCCCCATGACCCGACGCGATCCGGCATCGCCGGAGGCTCCCGGTGGCCGGCTGCCCGGCACCGAGCGGTCGGGGCTCGCTACGCTCGTGGCGTACGCATGCCGACCCTCCCATCCACAGGAGCCCGCCCCGTGAACGACAAGCCGTTGACGCTGATGGCGGTACACGCCCATCCCGACGACGAGGCCACCTCGACGGGCGGCGTGCTCGCCCGGTATGCCGCGGAGGGGGTCCGTACGGTGCTCGTGACGTGTACCGACGGTGGTTGCGGTGACGGTACCGGGGGCGTCAAGCCCGGTGATCCCGGGCACGATCCGGCCGCCGTCGCCTCGCTGCGCCGCCGGGAGCTCGAAACCAGCTGCGGTGTTCTGAAGGTCGCCCACCTGGAGACGCTCGACTACGCGGACTCCGGAATGATGGGCTGGCCCGCGAACGACGCTCCCGGATCCTTCTGGCGGACGCCCGTGGAGGAGGCCGCCGCCCGTCTCGCGGAACTGATGCTGGCCTACCGGCCGGACGTGGTCGTCACCTACGACGAGAACGGCTTCTACGGCCACCCCGACCACATCCAGGCCAACCGCGTCACCATGGCCGCGGTCGCGATCAGCGGGCTGACACCGAAGGTGTACTGGACGACCGCGCCCCACTCCATGATGCGACGGTTCGCCGAGATCATGAGCGACTCCGCCGGCGAGGAGGCTCGGACACCGGATCCGGCGGAGGAAGCCGCCATGGCCGAGATCGGACTCCCCGACGAGGAGATCACCACCTGGGTGGACACCACCGCGTTCGGCGGCCAGAAGTTCGACGCCCTCGCCGCGCACGCCAGCCAGGGCGAGAACATCTTCTTCCTCGCCATGGGCCGGGAGAAGTTCACCGAACTCATGGGCCGCGAAACCTTCGTACGCGTCCAGGACACCACCGGCGCGGCCCTGCCGGAGAACGACCTCTTCGCCGGACTGCGCTGAAACGCCGCCGCCGACGGGTCCGTGCCCGGCGTGCCGCCCACCCCGGCGAACCGGCCGGCGCCCGGCCGGCCGTCGACCCGCACGGCGGTGGGCTGCGCGAAGGGGCCGTGTTGGAACGGTTCCCCGTCCAGCCCGGTCAGCGCCCCGCCCGTCAGCACCGTGGCGCCCGCCAAGCGGACGGCGGTGAACTCCGCCGCCGTGCCCACCGGCGCCGGCACCGCGCCCCGAGCCGACGGCACGCTCGGGCGCGACTCCTCGGCCAGGGCGGCCAGTTCTCCAGGGCCGAGAGGCTCCGGCTTCCTCGCGTGGGAGAGCGCGGCGCGGCACGGTATGCGATTACATCGGAGCAATGCGGTTTTTCCGGCGGAAAGGCGGTGGCTGTGGCGGACGATTCGCAGGGCGCGGACGGTTCCGGCGGGACGAGGAGGACCACGCCGAGGCAGGAGGCGCTGCGGAAGGTCCTCTTCGGTGGCGTGTACGGAACGGTGCTGGCGAGCGCGCTGGCGTCGGCGCTGGGTAACGACGGCGGCGAGCCGGACCCGAGGTACGACGCGTTCTGGATCCTCGGGGCGGCGCTGGCCGCGGCCGCCGCGCACGGGTACGCGCACGCGATCGCCGGTTCGACGGCCGGGGGGCCGGGGATGACGGGCAGCACGGTGCGCTCCGTGCTGAGGGAGTGGCCGCTGGCCGCGGCAGCGCTGCCGACGGTGGCCGCGCTGTTCGGCTCGGTCGCCGGCTGGTGGAGCGAGGACGGCGCGATCGACGTGGCGTTGACCATCAACACCGCCGCCCTGTTCGGCTGGGGCGTGTGGGCCGCTCGGCTGGCGGGCCGGCGTTGGGCGCCGGCCTGCCGGGTCGGAGGGGCGGCACTGCTTCTGGGCCTGCTCATCGTGCTCGTGAACGCCCTGAGCCACTGAGCGGGACGGGGTCTCCATGACTCCGCCCAAGGTGATGTCCCCTCCCGGGGCGCGCACCCGGGCCGGCCCCGGGGATACGGAGCCGAGCCTCCGCTGTACGGGGGCGGCGATGGGCTGTAGGCCGCCGACGGGAGCCGGGCCCTGCGGGGCGGCGGACGGCCCGCCGCCATCGCCGAAGCGCTGCGACGGGCCCGGCCGGAGCGACGGTCAGGGAGCCGTCGCCGGGACGTCCTCCGCCGGCTTGCCGCGCAGGGCGGTGAGGACGGACTGGTAGGTGATCCAGCCGATGAGCCGGTCGTGTGCCTCGTCCAGGACGGGCAGGCCGCCACCCTCGGCCGTGACGAGGGCGTCAAGAACGTCGGACAGATCAGTGCCGGCGTCCACGGCGGCCGGGAGGTGGACGATCGAGGCGATCGGGGCCTCACCGTGGTCGCCGTCGGAAAGGGTCTCCGCAGCGGTACGCGCGGTCGCGGTGCCCGTGTACGTACCGTCGCCGGCGACGACCGGCAACACCCCGTGCGGCGAGCCGGCCAGCGCCTCGACAGCCGCCGCCAACGGCATGTCCGACGCGAGCGCCTGCGGCACCGGCTCCATCACCGTGCGCACCGCGATCCCCGCCAGCGGCACGTCCGCGGCCCTCTCATCGAGATCAACACCACGACGACGCAACTTGAGCGTGTAAATGGTGTCGTGCGTCAAGGCCTTACTGACACCCGTCGCCAAAACGATCGCAGTCATCAACGGCAGGATGATCGTGTACTCACCGGTCAACTCGAACATGATCACCACCGCGGTGATCGGCGCCCGCGCGGCCCCCGCGAACACAGCACCCATACCAATCAACCCATACGCACCCACCGGCCCCGCCACACCCGGCAACACCTGATGCGCACTCGCCCCGAACGCCGCACCGAGCATCGCCCCGATGAACAACGACGGCGCGAAAACCCCACCGGAACCACCAATCCCGATGGTCAAACTCGTAGCAACCGCCTTCCCCACCAACAACAGAAGCAAAAACCCAACAACATACTTCCCACCCACCGCATCCTGCAACACCGGATACCCCACACCGTACATCTCCGGCAGAACAAGCAACAGCAGACCCAACAACAGACCACCGACCGCCGGCCGCGCCCACTCCGGCCCCCGCCACGCCCAGTCACACGCATCCTCGATCCAGTACAGAACACGAGTGAAACCCACACCGACCGCACCAGCGACCAACCCCAGCACAGCAAACAGCACATACTCCGACAAATGGTGAACAGTGAAGGCCGGAAGATGAAGAAACGGACTGTTACCGAACGCCGCCCGCCCGATCACAGAAGCCACCACCGAAGCCAGCACCACCATGCCGAAGGACTCCGCCGTGAAGTCCCGCAGAATCAGCTCCATCGCGAAGAACACACCGGCCAGCGGCGCGTTGAACGTCGCCGCGATCCCACCCGCAGCACCACACGCCACCAGAACCCGCATCCGGTCCTCCGCAACCCGCACCACCCGCCCCAAAGTCGAACCGAGAGCAGAACCGATCTGCACGATCGGCCCCTCCCGCCCCACCGACCCACCACCACCGATACACAACGCAGAAGCCAGCGACTTCACCACAGCGACCTGCGGCGCGATCCGCCCACCACGCCGCGCAACCGCAAACATCACCTCCGGCACACCATGCCCACGCGCCTCCCGCGCGAACCGCTGCACCAACGGCCCGTACAACAACCCCGCGACAACCGGCGCCAGCACCACGAACCACCGCCCCAACCCCGGAACGTGCGGATTCACCGCATGCCCCACCCCCGCATAGTCCGCATGACCCGACAACAACAACGTGAACGTCTTGATCAACCACCGGAACGCAACCGCACCAAGCCCCGCCCCGGCACCGATGAACAGAGCGAGGATCAGCAGGCCGGTGCGGTCCTCGCGCAGGGTGGTCAGCACCCTGGGGAGCCCTCTGACCATCCGCGGAGCGTCGGGAACGGGTGAGGCGGCAGGGGCAGGATCTATTTTGGAGGCCATATTTGCATTATGCAATACATATGCCGGCCGCGTGCACACCAGAGGGTGTGATGTCGAACAAGATGGCTGGGAGGGGGTAGAAAAGCCCTATGGCCAAACACGTGACCGGCGCAGTCGAACAGCGCGACCCCGCCGGGACCAGCGAACCGGCGGACGCGGTCGTCACCGCGGTGCTGACCGCCTCCCGGCTGTTGGTGGCGGTTTCGGCGAGATCGCTGGCATCGGTCGAGGAGAGCCTGACGCTGCCGCAGTTCCGCATGCTGGTGGTGCTCGACAGCCGCGGTCCGATGAACATCTCGCGCCTGGGCGAACATCTCGACGTCATCCCGTCCACCGCGATGCGCATGGTCGACCGGCTGGCCGTCTCGCGCATGCTGGAGCGCGAGCCCAGCCCGGCGACCCGGCGCGAGATCCTCATCTCGCTGACGGACGCGGGGCGTTCGGTGGTGCGGGAGGCGACCGAGCGCCGCCGGGCGGAGATCGCCCGCATCGTCGCCGCCATGCCCAAGTCCCACCGGGCGGGCCTGGTCCGGGCGCTGACCGCCTTCGCCGAGGCGGGAGAGGAACCCTCCGCACACCCGTCCGGAAACGAAGTGGGTTGGTGATCGCCGGAGCGTGACAGCCGGGGCCCGCCCCTTCCCGCCGTACGACCGGAGGGGTGAGGCGCGGTGCCCGTGGTGGGCGCCGGCCGTCCGATCGGCCGGTCCCCACTCAGCGGGTGACCGCCGAGTCCCGCCGGTCGCGCTGTTCCGCCGGGCGCCGGTCGAGCAGCCGTCCGGTCACCGGCCTCATGCACGACTGGCAGCGCGGGCAGGAGTCCGCCGCGTAGGGCGATCCCGTGGCGATCCCGTCACGGCTGTAGTACTGGCGTTCCACGCCTGCGGGTCCCCGGGCTTCGAGCAGGTCGTAGAGCAGTGACCACTCGTGCAGGCAGCGGCCACAGGAGAAGAGCACGAGTTCCGTCCACGCGTCGACCGCCATCCCGTCTCCTCAGCAGTTCGTTCCGGCTCACGGTTGTGGGCGGGTGGGACGCGCCGGAACGCCCGTCCCGCCCCCACGATCCGGAGGATATTGCATAAAGCAATATTGGCATAGAGCAATGCTTGAGCTGACGCCTCGCCCCGCGCGACCAGCGCGGGACCGCGAGGGGATCGGGTCCCGGAGGATCCACGCCACGCCCGCGCGGGGCGGCGGCGCGGCCGTCGGTCGCCCGCGGGGGTGGCTTTCGGCCGCCGGACGAGCGCCGTCCACAGCGCGAGATCCCCGGCGTCCTGCCTTGTGCCGATTTCGCCCTGAGCAATACGGTGCCCGTGGCTGGACCGCTTCGTGTCCCCACGCGCCCTGGGAGGCCGGTGTGACGCCCCACGTCTTCGCCGGACACCGCTGCGCGTTCCGCCCCGGCCGGCGGCACCCGCGTCACTGTCCGGGCCGGCGGCTTCCAGCCTCGCCGTACGGCCCGCCGGGCGTCCCGTTCCGCGCGAGCGAGGTCGATCCGCGCTGCCGGCCGGCCACCTCCGCCCGGGGCGCCGTGCTTGCGGCCGGTACGTCCGCCGGCCCGGCCGGGCGCCGGCCCGTTCACCCGCCCGAGAGAAAAGAGACATCCGACATGGCGTTTCGCTTCAAGTCGGTCTCGCCGCCGACCGGCTTCCTGCGACTCCTCGCCCGGCTTCCCGTCCACCTCCGGAGGCGGGGCTTGGGACGGCTGCTCGGATCCCGTGTCCTGATCCTCACGCACACCGGCCGCAAGAGCGGCCTGCCCCGCCAGGTCGCCCTGGAGGTCGTCGACCGTGACCCGCAGGGGCCGTGCTTCCTCGTCGCTTCCGGCTACGGGGCCTCGGCGCAGTGGTTCCGCAACATCGAGGCGACGCCCGCGGTGACCGTCCACCACTCCGGACGCCGCTACGCGGCCGTGGCCCGGCCCCTGCCCCCGGACGCGTCCGGATGGGCCATGGCCGAGTACGCGGGGCGGCATCCGCGGTTGGCGAGGCGGCTGACGCGTATGTGCGGGATCGAAGCCGACGGCACGCCGGAGGACTGGTTCACCGTGGGCCGCGACGACATCCCCTTCGTCCGGCTCCACGTCGAGGAGCCGGACGCCTGACCCCCACCGGGGCCGTCGGGACCGGAGGCCGGCGTGAGCGTCCCCCGCACCGCGCGGCGACTCCGGACCGGAGCACGGTCAGGAGCTGTGCGGCAGCGTGACGCCGCCGGCGCGGGGCGGTCCGGCGGTCCGGCCGCCGCCGGCGCGGCGGGCGCGGCGGGCGCGGCGGGCGCGGCGGGCGCGGCGGTGGGTCGCGGACGCCGCCGGCGACCGGCCCCGGCAGGACCCCCGGCGCGGGGGCCCTGCCGGTGACAGGCGGACCGACGTTCTGCGGGTGGCCGGCCGGGCGAGGGCGGTCCCGCACGGAGGGGTACCATCCGTGGCCCGCGCCGAAAGGTCCGTCCGGCCCCCCGTTGTCCCGCCCCTCGGGACGGGGTCTCGTTGCTGATCAAATTTGCAGTGTGCCAAGGTTGTCCTCGCGACGGGTGGGTGGGGGCAGTCGTGGGGGCCGCTCCCACCCCTCGCCCGTCCCAGGAGGAGATTCACCGTGCCGGATCTGTCGGCCGTACTGTCCGCCCCGCCCGTCACAGCGGGCATGCCGGGGATGAATCCGTCGATGCGGATGACGGGCCCGATGTGGATGCCGACCGCGCCGCCGACCCTCCACAACCTGCTCGCCTGGCACCCTCAGCCGTTTCCCGTCGAACCGGTCGCCTGCGGGCTCGCGCTGGTCCTCTACGTGGCGGCCGTCGTGCGGCTCCGGCGCCGGGGCGACCGCTGGCCGGTACACAGGCTGCTGGCCTGGACCGCCGGCCTGGCGAGCGTCGCCGCCGTCACCTGTACGGGTGTCGGCGGATACGGCATGGAGATGTTCAGCGTCCACATGGTCCAGCACATGGTCCTGGCCATGCTCTCCCCGATCCTGCTGCTCCTCGGGGCCCCCGTCACCCTCACCCTGCGGGCCCTGCCCACCGCCGGGCGAGGCCGCACAGGCCCGCGTGAACTGCTGATCAAACTCCTGCACAGCCGGCTGACCCGGGTGGTGTCCGCGCCGGCGTTCACGCTGCCGGTGTTCATCGCCAGCCTCTACGGCCTGTATTTCACTCCGCTGTTCGACTTCGCCATGCACAGCTGGCTCGGGCACGAATGGATGCTCGCGCACTTCCTCGCCACCGGCCTGCTGTTCTTCTGGCCGATCATGGGCGTCGATCCGGCACCCCACCGGCCGAGCCACCTGATGCGCATGCTGGAACTCTTCCTCGGCATGCCCTTCCACGCCTTCTTCGGCATCGCCGTCATGATGTCGCGCGGTCTGATCGTCACCTTCTTCGCCCATCCGCCCGGCGCGTGGCAACTCGACCCGCTCGCCGACCAGAACACCGGGGGCGGCATCGCCTGGGCCTTCAGCGAGATCCCCACCGTCCTGGTGCTGATCGCCCTGCTCGCCCAGTGGTTCGCCTCCGAACAGCGGGCCGCCGCCCGCTCCGACCGCCAGGCACTGCGCGACGGCGACGCCGAACTCACCGCCTACAACGCCTACCTCGCCCGCCTTGCCGGCCGCGGCTGATCGACCGGTCCCCCTGTCGCCGTCACCAGTGCGTTTGATTGGATGGCGCGGTGAACAACGCTGAGACCACCGGTCTGACGATCCTCATCCTGGCGGCGGTCGTGCTGGTGGCGGTGGTGTCGAACCGCTTCAGCGAACGCACCCGGATTCCCGCGCCGTTCCTCTTCCTCGTCGGGGCCGCCGCCGTCTCCGACCTCTTCCCGGGGGTGGACGCGAAAATCCCGATCTCGCTGGTCGAACAGATCGTCACCGTGGCGCTGATCGTGGTGCTGTTCGACGGTGGCCTGGGCATCGGGCGGCGGCGGTTCCGGGCGGCGGCGGTGCCGGTGGTCTCGCTGGGCGTGGCGGGCACGATCCTGACGACCGGCGCGGTCGCGCTGCTCGCGCACTACGCCTGCGACCTGTCGTGGCGCACCGCGCTGCTGCTGGGCGCGGCGCTGGCGCCGACCGATCCGGCGGTGGTCTTCTCGGTGCTGGGCCGGCGGGAGATCACCGGGCGGACCGGCACGATCCTGGAGGGCGAGTCCGGCGCCAACGACCCGGTGGGCATCGCGCTGATGGTCGCGCTGCTCGGCGCGGGGACCAGTGGTGGCGCCGGTTCCCAGCTGGGGCAGATCGTGGGCACGTTCGCCGAGCAGATGGTCATCGGGGTCGCCGTCGGCACGGCGGGCGGGTTCGCGCTGCTGTGGTTCATCCGGAAGGTCCCGCTGCCGGGCGCGGGGCTGCACCCGGTGCGGGCGCTGGCCGGCGCCGGCGTCATCTACGGCGCGGCGACGGTCGCGCACGGTTCCGGGTTCCTCGCGGTGCTGGTCGCCGGGGTGCTGCTGGGGGACGAGTCGGTGCCGTACCGGCTGGAGATCCGGCAGGTGTGCTCGGCGCTGGCGAGCCTGGCGGAGATCGTCGTGTTCGTCACCCTCGGTCTGACGATCGGACTGCGCGCGCTCGGCGACGGTGACGCCTGGCTGATCGGCCTGGTGCTGGCCGTGCTGCTGGCGTTCGTCGTCCGGCCGCTGCTGGCCGGTCCGCTGCTGCTGCCGGTCCGCATGCGGCGCGGTGAGCGGGCGTTCGTCCTGTGGGCCGGGCTGAAGGGCGCGGTGCCGATCCTGCTCGGCGCGTTCGCCATCACCGCCGGCGTGCCGGACGCCCGCCGGATCTACGAGATCATCTTCATGGTCGTCGCCTTCTCCGTCCTCGTCCAGGGCGGCACCGTGGGCCTGGCGGCACGGCGGTTCGGCGTCCCCATGCGTGACACCGTGCCGACGCCGTGGACGTTCGGCGTCCGGCTCCCGCACGAGCCCGTCGGCACCCGGCACTACACCGTCCGGTCCGACGACGACGTCGACGGCACCACGCTCGGCGACCTCGTCACGTCGGGCGACACGTGGGTCAGCACGGTCCTGCGCGACGGCCGGCTCGTACCGATGAGCAGCGACACCGTGCTGCGTCCCGGCGACGAACTCCAGCTCGTCGCCGGGCCGGACGCCGCAGCGGGCACGGAACCGGTGTCCGACGGCCCGGAGGGACCCGACGGGTCGTGAACGGCGAACCGAAGGCCCCGGTTCGGGACGACGCCAGTCGCCGCCCGGCACCGGGGCCTTCGTGATCCGTGCGGATCAGGACGTGCCGCGGCGGGAACGGGAGAGGGCCCGGCCACGGCTCGTGGAGTCGCCGGAGTAGGTCTGCGACGCCTTGAAGGCGGGCCGGCCGCCCGTGTCGGGCAGGTGGCCGAGCGTGGCGCGCCGCGCGGCGGCCCCTGGGGGCGGCGGTCGAGAGAGGCGCTGTCGCGCTGCCGGGCCCCTGGTCTCCCCCGGGGTGACGGCCTCGTTCTGCTAGGCGGTGTACGCCCTTCCGGTGGTCGGCCCGGCGGGCCCTCTGGTTCCCGGCACGTGCGATGGCTCACGTCACACCCCGCGGGCGGGAACCAGCGGGCCGCCGGGCCCGACGAATGCAGGGCACGGGACGGACGACGGCCCGTGTGCCGCAAGCCTTCCGGGAGGGACACCATGGCGAGCCGCCAGCTCAGCGCGGCCACACCAGGAAACGGGCCGGCACACCCGCCACCGCTCGGGAACGAGCCGGACGCCCTGGTGACCGAACCATCCGCCTGGCAGATCCTGCGTCCGGTCCTGCTGCGGCTGCACTTCTACGTCGGCGTCCTCATCGGCCCGTTCCTCCTGATCGCCGCGACCACCGGCCTGATCTACACCACCACCCCGCAGCTGGAGCAGATCCTCTACCGGCACGAGCTGCACGTCACCGGACACGGCCCGGCCGTCCCCCTCGCGCAGCAGATCACGGCGGCCCGCGCCGCCGTCCCGGACGGCACCCTGCGATCCGTCAGCCCGCCGGTCGGCCCGACGGGCACCACCCGTGTCGTCTTCACCGTCGGGGGCCTGCCCGACGGCTACGACCGGACCGCCTTCGTCGACCCGTACGACGGCCACGTCCTCGGCCGGCTGCGCACCTTCGGCCAGTGGCTGCCGGCCCGCGCGTGGCTCGACGGCCTGCACCGCACGCTCCACCTGGGCGACGTCGGCCGCAACTACAGCGAACTGGCCGCCAGCTGGCTGTGGGTCGAAGTCCTCGGTGGTCTCGCCCTGTGGATCGGTGTCCGCCGGCGCCGCGCCCGCGACCTGGTGGTGCCCCGACGGCGCGGTTCCGCCCGCCGCCGGATCATGTCGTGGCACGGCGCGGCCGGACTGTGCGTCTGCCTCGGGCTCCTCGGCCTGTCGGCGACCGGCCTGACCTGGTCGGCCCACGCCGGCGCGAACATCAGCGACCTGCGCGGCCGGCTCAACGTCAGCACGCCGTCCGTCTCCACCGCCCTCCCCGCCGATGGCCCGGCGAACCCGTCCGCCGGCGCGGATGTGGGCATCGACGCCGTCCTCCGTTCCGCCGAGCACGCCGGCCTCGGCGGGCCGCTGGTGATCACCCCGCCGACGAAGCCGGGCACGGCCTACGTCGTGCAGGAGAACACCCGGCAGTGGCCGGAACGCCAGGACTCCGTCGCCGTCGACCCCGCCACCGGCAAGGTCACCGCCACCCTGCGGTTCGCCGACTACCCGTTCCTCGCCAAGCTCACCCGCTGGGGCATCGACGCCCACATGGGCCTGCTGTTCGGCCTGGCGAACCAGATCGTCCTGGCGGTGCTGGCCGTCGCCCTGATCGCGATGATCCTTTGGGGGTACCGCATGTGGTGGCTGCGCCGGCCGGCGAGGGCGACGGGGTCGCCCCCGGGCCGCGCACCGGCGCGCGGAACCTGGCGGCGGCTGCCCGGCCGCGTCCTCGCGCCCGCCGTCCTGGTGATCGCCGTGCTCGGCTTCTGCGTGCCGCTGCTCGGCATCCCCCTCGTCCTCTTCCTGGCCGTGGACCTCACCCTCGGCGCCGTACAACGACGCACCGCAGGAGTGACCAAGTGATACCGACGCCCGGACTCCGCTGGATCCTCACCGTCCTGTTCTCGGTGATCGCCCTCTTCAGCCTCTACCGGGTCTCCCGGCCGGGGACCTCTTCGTGGACCAGACTCATCCATGTCCTGCACGCCCTGATGGGCGTGGCGATGCTGGTGATGGTCTGGCCCTGGGGCATGAACGTGCCGGCCGTACCGGAGGCGGTCGTCTTCGGGCTCGCGACGGCCTGGTTCCTGCTGCTGACCGCCCTGCCCGCAGGCGCCTCACCGGTGGCGCCCGACGGCGGCCACCCCCGGCTCCACAACGCCCTGCACGCCACGATGACGGGCGCGATGACCTGGATGATCCTGGCCATGCCCACCGGAGCGTCCGCCCACGGTTCCGCCGGTTCGGCCGGCGGCATGCCCGGCATGCCGGGGATGGCGACGGGCGGCTCCGCCGGCGCGATGTCCATGTCCCTGCACGGCACCCCGCGCACCGTCGCCGGTCTCCTGTGCGCGTTCTTCGTCCTCACCGGCCTGTGGTGGCTGGCCCGTTCCTTCGACACCGCCCGCGGGGCCGATCCGAACGCCCTGCGGCAGGACGACGGCTCCGGCGTCGACGACCGTGCCTACGACGCCGGATGCCACGGGGGTATGGCGCTGGGGATGGCGATCATGCTGCTGATGATGACGTGACCCGGGCCCCGCACCCGCACCCGCACCACGGCTCGCCGGCCACCTCGGAGCCGATCCGGCCGTAGCCGGCGGCGAACACCGCCACGGTTGCGGCCGAAAGGGGCCAGGAGCGGCCGGCCCTGACGCACGGCCACGGCCGGGAGACCCCCGTGTCCGGCCCCGCGCGCCCACTCCGGGCGGCGGCATCGTGCCGTGCCCGCGCCGCTCTGCGGCCGGCCGCACCACGCCGATCCGCCCGGAGGCGGCCTCCACCTCGCCGGTCCCTGCCAACCGGCCCTTCCCGTAGGGTTGTTGGCCGGCTCCGACGGAGACGCCCGCCCGGAGGCCCGGGGGAACGGGAACGGCTATCCCGTCGCGTCCTGCGGCCTGACCACCACGGCCGTGACCCGGACCGGGCCGCTGTCGCGGAAGTACAGGACGAACGGCACGCGCTGCCCCACGTGCAGTGGGCGGGGGTCGTCCACCATGACGTCGAGTCCCTGCGGAGACATGCTGAGCGTGCCGTGGGCGGGGACCTCGACGGACGGAAGCATGCTCATGGTTCCCGCGCCGGAGCGGACGACCGACCGGCCGAGCCGTGCCGGACCGGTCTCCGGTGACGTGACGGCGGTCAGCTCGTCGCCGGAGGCACCGGGGTTGGTCAGCCGGAAGAGCGCGGCGGTCTGATCACCGGTCACGAACGGCAGGATGAGCCGGGCGTTCGTCACATGAACGTTCGCCGGCCGGCCGGCCGCTCCCGAGGCGGCCCACGCGGTCAGGCCACCAAGGGTGACCGCGCACGCGGCAGTTACGGGCACGGCCGCTCGCACGACGGACGGAATCCTGCTCAACGCTGCTCCCAGGATCGGTTGCGGGTGGTGCGGCGGGCGGCGGGGCTCCAGCCCCGCAGCCGGAGGCTGTTGCCGACGACCAGCAGGGAGCTGACCGACATGGCCGCGGCGGCCACCATCGGGTCGAGCCACCCGATGGCGGCCAGCGGCAGGGTGATGACGTTGTAGCCGAACGCCCAGATCAGGTTGGAACGGATGGTGCCCAGGGTGCGCCGGGCGAGGAGCACGGCGTGGGCGACCACCTGGATGTCCTCGCGGACCAGGGTGACGTCCGCCGCCCCGATGGCCGCGTCGGTGCCACCGCCCATGGCGATGCCCAGGTCGGCGGCGGCCAGCGCGGCCGCGTCGTTGATCCCGTCGCCGATCACCGCGACCCTGCCGCCCCGCTCGCGCAGCGCGTGGACCAGGCCGGCCTTGTCCTGCGGGGTGGCCTCGGCGTGCACTTCCGTGATGCCCAGGTGCGCGGCGACCGTGCGCGCGGTGCCTTCCCGGTCGCCGGTGACCATGACCGGTCGCACGCCGAGCCGCCGGAGGTGGTCGACGGCCCGGTAGCTGCCGGCCCGTACGGTGTCGCCCACGGTCAGGACGGCCTCGGGTTCGCCGTCCACGGTGAGCAGGACGGCGGTCCGGCCCTCCTGCTCGACCGTCTCCACCGCCGCCCGCAGCGTCTCCGGGAGTACCGCGGTGTCACCGGGACGGGTGACGGCGACGAGCCGGCCGTCCACCGTGCCGCTCACGCCCTGCCCGGGGACGGCCCGGAAGCCGTCGACCGCGGCCAGGGGCTCCGGGCGGGCGCGGCGCGCGTGGTCGGCGACGGCGCGGCCCACGGGGTGCTCCGATCCGGCCTCCACCGCACCCGCGAGCGCCAGCGCCCGCGCCGGGTCGCCGAGTGCCGTGACCGCGGTGACGCTCATCCGCCCGGTGGTCAGGGTGCCGGTCTTGTCCAGGATCACGGTGTCGATCCGCCGCAGCCCCTCCAGCGCGGCGGGTCCGCTGACGAGGATGCCCAGCTGGGCGCCGCGTCCGGTGGCCGCGAGCAGCGCGGTGGGGGTGGCCAGACCGAGGGCGCACGGGCAGGCCACCACGAGGACGGCGACCGCCGCCGTGACCGCCACCTGGGGCGCGGCGCCGGCGCCGAGCCAGAAACCGAGCACGGTCACCGCGATCGCCATGACGACGGGCACGAAGACGCCGGCGACGGAGTCGGCCAGCCGCTGCGCCCGCGCCTTGCCGGCCTGGGCCTCCTCCACGAGCCGGGTGATCCGGGCCAGTTGGGTGTCGGCCCCGACGGCCTCGGCCCGGACGGTGAGCATCCCGCCGGCGTTGACGGCGCCGCCGACCACCCCGTCACCCGGTCCGGCCTCCACCGGACGGCTCTCGCCGGTCACCAGCGACAGGTCGAGCGCCGAGCCGCCCTCGACCACCACCCCGTCGGTCGCGACCCGTTCGCCCGGCCGCACCACGAAGAGCGCACCGACGGCCAACCGTCCGATGGGAACGGAGACTTCCGCGTCCCCTTCCCGGACGGTCACCTCCTTGGCACCGAGTTCCGCCAGCGCGCGCAGCGCCGATCCCGTACCGCGCCGCGCCCGGCCCTCCAGCCAGCGGCCGGTCAGCACGAACAGCGGCACCCCGACGGCGGCCTCCAGGTAGACGTGCGCGGCGCCGCCGGACGGCGCGGCCGGCATCAGGGAGAAGGGCATGCGCATGCCGGGGACGCCGGCGCCGCCGAGGAAGAGGGCGTAGGCCGACCAGGAGAAGGACGCGGCCGCGCCCAGCGAGACGAGTGTGTCCATGGTGGCCGACGCGTGCCGCAGGCCGCTCAGCGCGCGCCGGTGGAACGGCCACGCGCCCCAGGTGGCGACGGGCGCGGCCAGCATGAGACAGAGCCACTGCCAGTTGCGGAACTGCCAGGCCGGCACCATCGACAGGGCGATCACCGGCACCGCCAGCGCGGCGGTGATCAGCAGCCTGGTCCGGGCCGCGGCGGCGTCCTGATCCGCCTCGTCGTCCCGGCCGGTGGTGAGGGGTTCCGGCAGGGCCGCCGTGTATCCGCCGGCCTCCACCGCGGCCGTCAACCGCTCCACCGGAACCTCGTGCGGGTGCTCCACCCGGGCCCGGCCGGTCGCCAGGTTGACGCGGGCGGTCACCCCCTCGATGCGCTGGAGCCGCTTCTCCACCCGCGCGACGCACGCCGCGCAGGTCATTCCGCCGACCAGCAGATCCGTGGTGACCGACGACGTCGCAGGAGCACCCATCACATGCCCATCCCGTTCATGCCGCCCATGCCCCCGGAGCCGCCGTGACCGCCGGTCCCGGAGCCCGGTCCGCCCGCGGGCCGGTGGATCCCGGGCGCCACCGGGCCGACCGCGGATCCCACGGCGTACGAGACGGCGAACAGCAGGGCGATCAGCATGACGAAGCCGAGCACCGCCGGTGAGACCGGGGGTTGGCCGCCGGCCCGGAGGCCCGCCAGGCGTTGGGGAATTGAGGTCATTGCCGCTCCACTGCCAGATGCTGAGGGGAAGCCGGCCACGGAAGGGCCGTCGTCAGGTGGTCGGGCACAGTACCCGGCCGGTTCCCGGCACAGCGCGTGACGTGCGTCATGCCGTGCGGAGAGCGGCCGTCCGGCAGACCCGGGCCCCGGCGCGGCGCGTCGTCGACCGGCCGGCCGCCCACCGGCGAGCCGGCTCAAGCGGGCGTTGTACGCGTCGAGTTCCCGGTCGTCGTCGCGGTCGGACTGGACATCATCACGGTGATGCCGAAGAACGCCTGGGCGGCACGCCCATGGACAGCTCCAGCACGCGCATCAGGTGGGAGGGGCGTCCCGGCACCGGGTCGATGCCCATGATCGGTCAGAAGAAGAGCAGGACCGGGGCCATCCCGCCGGAGCCCGTCACGGGACCAGCCCCTCGGCGAAGCGCGGCAGCGTCGCGGCGTACAGCGACTGCGGCGCACCCGCCGTGTAGAGCATGTGGGCGCGGTTGTCCTTCGGCGAGAAGGCGAGGACCTCGGCGCCGTGGCTGACGGTTTCCGAGCCGTCGGGGTTCCGCACCGGCCTGGAGACGGCGATGCCCACGCTCTTCGCCGCCGCCTGGACGGTGGTGAAGCTGCCGCGCAGGCCGACGAAGTCGGGGTCGATACCGCCGAGCCACTGACGCAGCCTGGCGGCGGTGTCCCGGTCCGGGTCCGTGGTCACGAAGACGACGACGATCCTGTCCCGTTGCACGGCGGGCAGGTGGCGCAGCGTCGCCGCGATGTCGGCCATGGTGGTCGGGCAGACGTCGGGGCAGTGGGTGTAGCCGAAGTAGAGCAGCAGCGGACGGCCCGCCGTCCGCGCGGCGAGGTCGTACGGGTGGCCGTGGTCGTCGGTCATGTCGACGTGCGGCTTGGCGAAGGGAGGATCGAGGCTGATGGTGCCGGGCGTCTGCGAGGGCGGGGCCGACACCACGGTGACCGGCGGGCCGGCGGAGCCGGTTCGGCCGCAGCCGGAGAGCAGGAGGGCGGATGCCGAGGTCAGAGCGACGGCGGCCGCCAGGAGTGGTGTGCGCATGGGGAATCCTCCGGGAATCGACGCGGTACCGGTGCCTGCGGGGGGCTTCGCGGTGGGGTCGGGACGGTAGTGGTGGCGATGGGCCGGGAGGCGGTCCGCGAGGGGGCAGCGGGGCTCCTCTCCCGCGCGCGTCAGGTCCAGCACCTGCCGGCCCCGGCCCGGACCGGGGTGCCGCGGACGCCGAAGACCTTCCGTACGGCTTCCTGACGAAGCCGACCGCGCGCCCGACGGTGGCCACGCGCCGGACGCTCACATAAGAGGGAGTCGTCGGCGACCCTGCGCGAGTTCCCGGCGGTTCTCGCCGAATTCCGCACGTGAACGCCCGAGCACGGACGGTGTGCGGCGCCTTCCGGACCGGGCGCGCGTCCTGCGCCGGAAGGGGCGGGGCCTCAGGTCGGCCGGCCGCCGGCCGGGGGTCCGCAGCGGACGCCGGTGCGGGAGAAGGCGCGCCCCGGCGAGGGCGGCAAGGGCCGGAGCGCGGAAGCGGACGGGGGCGCGGGCCGCCGGGACGGGGGGTGCGGCCGCAGGCGCCGATGGCCGGGCTGATGAGGGCCGGCCCGAGTGGGGCGAGGCCGTGGCCCGCCGGCCCGGCGAACGCCGTCCACCCCTGCGCCCGGGGCCGCAACCGGGCCACGGGCAGGCCGCCTCCGGATGTCCGCCGGGCGGTGGGCTCTCAGGTGGTTGCCGGGGACGGCGGCGAGAACCGGGGGCCGTAGGTGCCGGGGGCGTCGGGCAGCGGGATCTCCATGAGCTCGACCGCGGGCGCCTCCAGCGCGCGCATCGCGCGCACGGCGGTGTCCAGGGCGCGCGTACCGCCCTCCCCCCACGCCTGGTCGAGGCCGTCCAGCACCGCGTGGTAGACGGCGTCGGCCTGGTCGAGGAGACGTACTACCCGCGCGGGGGCGCCGGGCCGGCCGGCCTCGGGGACCACCGCCATCGGGCGAACGTCCGGGAAGGGCACGGGCTCGCCGGTGAACCGCCATCCGTCGGGCCACCGGACGATCCGCCGGCCGTGGTAGATCTCGGCGAACGCGTAGTAGTGGGCGGGGTGGTCGTCCCCGGCAGCGTCGGCCGGCGAACGGGTGGTGCCCTCGCCCTGCTCCTTGACGGTGTCGAGACAGCGTTCCACGTCGTCAGGGGTCCTCACCGGCTCCAGTACGTCGGAACCGATGCGGGCCGACAGCTGCCCGTGCGGGGAGAGGGCGGGCGCCACGGAGCGGAACGCCGTCATCAGGTCACCGTAGAAGGTGCCGATCGTGGGTGGGGACGCCGCCCTGCGGGCCAGCGGCTCCTCCGGTTCCTCGATCGCCATCATGACGTCACGCACGAGGGACCGGGTGAGGCCCGAGAGGTGGACGGTGACGCCGGGCCGGACGCCGCCGGGCAGCGGGCAGGGGTAGCTGCGGGCGGCCGCCGCGATCCGGGGCCGCCCGCCCACGGCCGCCAGCAGGTTGCACACGACGCCCAGGTGGTACATCTCGTCGCCGACGACCCGCCGGACGAGCCGGGCGGCCTCGCAGCCGCGGTCCTTGACCGACCACCAGGCACACAAGTAGGGCGGGATGGTGGACAGTTCGAGTTCCACCGCGACCTGGAGGGCCGCCCGCAGCCACACGCCGCCGCGATCACGTCCCGGTACGGCCAGCAGACCCGCCACGGAACGGCCGTTCACCGTCCCCGCCGTGACCTGCGCCGCCGGGACCGCCGCCCCGGTCCGCCGGGCCGCCGCCGGGGCCGCCGCGCCCAGGGCCGCCGACGCCAGGAAGCTCCTGCGTCGCAGGGACGACTCGGGCAGCTTCCCCGGGGCTTCGCCGCTCTCCGTCACCGTTGCCTCCGCTCGACCCTCGCGCACGGACCCGGACCGGACGCCCCGTGTCCCGGGCTCCCAGCGAAGCTAACAGCCGGGACGGCCGGGGACCGCGGTCCCGCAACCGGGCTCCGGGAGACCACCCGCTCGGTCGAAGGATCCCCGGGCCCGCCATCAGCGGATCGGCGCCGGTGGGCTCCCACGCGGCCGGCACGACGACCTTCGTGCCGAAGAAGCACGTCGCCCCGCCGGGAGCCGAACGCCGCACCAGCGTCGTCTCCACCTCGCCGCCCGCGTGCACGGCATGTCCGGGGACGTCACGGGGCCCGATGAAGTCCTGCTCCTCCACACCGTCGTACAGCAGGATCTCAACGCGCGGTGGCATGGGTCTCGTCCCCTCGGCCGGTGGTCCTCTCCCCTGGTGGTCGCTCCCGCGCACCCGAAAGTTCCCGTCCGGTGGACACCGTTGCAGATGTCCACCCCGGCGTACGCGGGGCGACAGCCGGTGAGACGATGAGTACCCCATGACACCCGGACGGATCTCACGAGCGGCGCGAGCAGCGATGTTCGCGGGCGTCTGCGTGCCGTCCGCCGCTGTCGGGCACACCATGATGTCCGGGGCCGCCATCCCGCCCTGGATGCTGGCCCTCACCTTCACGGCCGCCCTGGCCGCCGCCTGGGCCGCGGCGGGACGGGAACGCGGCCGCCTCTTCGTCACGGCGACGGCGGTGACCACCCAGCTGGTTCTGCACGCTTCGTTCTCCCTGGGCCAGGCGGCGGCCACCACGGGGAAGGCGGGTGGCTCGCTGGCCCAGCAGTGGGCCGCCGTACTGCTGTGCGGCACGCCGTCCGCCACCTCGATGTCCGCCGCCGACGCGGCGCGCGTGGTCCGGGCCGCCGGCCTCGGCAGCCACCTCCTCGACGGGCGGCCTCCGCCGACGCACTCCATGCCGGGCATGCCCGGTATGCCCGGCATGACGCACGGCTACGACGCCGTCGGCATGATCGGCGCGCACCTCGCCGTCGCCGTGCTCTGCGGCCTCTGGCTCGCCTACGGGGAGCGGACCGCGTTCCGCATCGGCCGGGTGGTCGCCACCCGGCTGACCACGCCGATCCGGCTGATCCTCTGGACCCCCCGGACACCGCACGTGCCGCGGACACGGACCCGGCTACGCCGGGACACCACACGTCCGCGCTCCCCGCTGCTCTCCTACGTCATCATCACGCGCGGGCCGCCGCGCGGGATCGCTGTCGCCACTCCCTGACCCGACGGGCCCGGGCCCGTCCGGCGTGCCCCCTGTGATCGGCGCGTCCTTCAGTGCTGTCCGGAGTGGTGACCGCGTTTCCCCGCCGGAACGGGCCTCTGCCCGCGCCGCGCCAACGGCTCTCGCGGCCGCGTCCCGCGCCGTGCGATCCCGCACGCCCACGCGAGCCGCCCACCAGACCGGGCCCAGTGACGGCCCGAAGACACCGAAGGACCACTGGTGATGACACCTGTCCTCAGCAGCGCCCCCTCCGTCCCACAAGCCCCGGCCCCTCCCGGAGACCGCCAGGTATCCGCAGAGCCGACCGCGGACGAGGCGATCACCGAACTGGCGCTGGCAGCACGGCAAGGCTGCGCGCATGCCGTGGAGCGCTTCGTCCGGGCCACCCGGCTCGACGTGTGGCGCTATGTCGCGCACCTCAGCGGCGACCGCCAGGCGGCCGACGACCTGACCCAGGAGACCTATCTGCGGGTCCTGCGCAGCCTGCCCCGGTTCGAGGGCCGCTCCTCCGCCCGCACCTGGCTGCTGTCGATCGCGCGGCGCACCGTCGTCGACCGCTTCCGGCTCCTGCGTTCGCGCCCCCGGCTGATGGACTCCGGGGACTGGCAGCTCGCCGCCGAACTCGCCCAGCCGCGGAACCTCCCAGGCTTCGAGGAGGGCGTGGCGTTGCGGCAACTGCTGGACGCCCTGCCGGAGGAGCGCCGGGAGGCGTTCGTCCTGACCGGCCTGCTCGGCCTGCCGTACGCCGAGGCCGCCGACATCGCCGGCTGCCCCATCGGCACCGTACGCTCCCGCGTCGCACGGGCCAGGACGATGCTGATCGACTCCATCGAGGCGGCCGAGTCCCCGTCCACCGCACGGCGGTCCCCGCTGCTCAGCGCGGCGTGAAACACCGGTGCCGGGACGAACCGACCCGTTCGTCCCGGCACCACCCTCCCAGCACCCCACTGTCGCGGCCCGGCGTTCCACGTCACGCCGCACGCGTTTACCAGGAGCACCCCATGCGTCCCACCGTTCCCGGCTTCCCCGCCACCGCCCGCCGCGTCCTCGTCGCAGGAGCACTGGCCACCGGCCTCGTCCTCGCCGGCGCCGGCGCCGCCTCCGCCCACGTCACCGTGCACCCCGGCAGCTACCCGAAGGGCGCCGAGGACGGCACCATCACCTTCCGCGTCCCCAACGAGGAGGACCACGCCGACACCACCAAGGTCGACGTCTACTTCCCCACCGCCCAGCCGATCCCGTCCGTCCTGGTCTCACCCGTCGCCGGCTGGAACGCGAAGGTGAAGAACGTCAAGCTCAAGACCCCCATCACGACGGACGACGGCGACATCACCGACGCCGTCTCGGAGATCACCTGGACCGGCGGAAAGATCGCCCCCGGCCAGTACCAGGACTTCACCGTCGCCTTCGGCCAGCTGCCCGGCACCGGGACCGGGCTGACCTTCAAGGCGCTCCAGACCTACTCCGACGGCGACGTCGTCCGCTGGATCGACCTCCAGCAGCCCGGCCAGGACGAGCCCGAGCACCCGGCCCCCACCCTCAAGCTCACGGCCGCCGCACCGGACGACGACGCGCCCACCGCGGCCGCGAAGCCGGCTCCGGCCGCCACGCACGCCTCCGCGTCCGCCCCCAGCGACTCCACCAGCCGCGGCCTGGGCATCGCCGGGCTCGTCGCCGGCGTTCTGGGCCTCATCACGGGTGGCCTGGCCCTCGCCCGCGGACGCCGCACCGCGTCCTGAACGGGTTCCGGGCAGGGAGGGTGGTGAGCCGTTCCTGCCCGGAACCGCCGTACGGTTTGTGACCGGTCAAGGTCGCGGCCCGCGGCGCTGCTTCCGCCGGCGCGGCCAGGCAGGCGCGGACGGCCGGGTGCGCGGCGTTGACGCCGGGGAAGGCGGACTCCTCCGCCTGCCGCTCGTCGAGCCGGTACGCCGCCACGGGGCCGGCCTCGACGCGGGCGGGAGTTCCCGCATCGGGATGCGGGAGCCGGTCGGCTCGTGCAGCAGTCGCCCGCTCGGCACCGTCGGCCGGGGCCCGCCGGACGGGTCTGCCGGCGATCCGCCGGGCGGCGCGCACCGCGTTCCAGGTTTCTGGGACGGACGGGGATCCCGGTGCGGGCGGTCATGGTCGCCCTCTGTTCAGAGGGAGGCGATTCCTGTCCTGCGACTCATCGCGTCGCCGGCGGGATGCTCTGCTCGTACTGGAAGACGTTCTGCGGGTCGTACTTCGCCTTGATCATGCGCAGGCGGCCGAAGTTGCGCCGGCCCCAGTAGGCGGTCTCCCAGTCCTGCATGCCGATGTTCGGCACGTTGACGTAGGCGCCGTCCACGTAGGGGCGCAGGGCCTGGCTGAACTCGGCGATCCACGCCTGGGCGCGCGGGGTGAGGGCGTCGCCGCTGCCCGGTACGCCGCGGGTGCCCCAGCCGGCGCCCGGCTCGGAGTAGAAGAGCGCGTCGCGGTGCGGGAACGCGGTGCCGCCGTGCGGGGGCCTGCGGACCGCGCCGCCGAACGCCTGCGTGAAGAAGTTGCTGTCGTCCGTGGGTGCCGTCTGCATGAACGATCCGATGACGCCGATCGCCTCGTCAGGGAACGGCTCGCGGGTGAACTGTGAGAAGAACTTCCAGTTCGCCGGCTCGACCGCGGTGGGGATCTGGAAACCGGAGTACACCGTGCCCCAGTTCCCGGTCTGCACCGAGACGTTCGGGGTGCCGACCGAGAGGACCGGCTCCAGCAGGGCGCGCACCTGCGTGTCCGTGCCTTCGGCGAGGACGGCGAACAGGAGAACCTGGTTTCGGTGCACCTCCAGCTGGGTGCCGAGCCGGATGTCCGATTTCGGCGCCGTGCGCTGCCAGCCGTCGAAGACGCCGTGCAGGTCCCCGAGCCCGTTCCACGTCGCCTGGAGGTACGCGACGCTCTTCAGCGGGGCGACCTTGTACGTGAGGGAGGTGACGATGCCGAAGTTGCCGTTGCCCGCGCCGCGCAGCGCCCACAGCAGGTCCGGGTTCTCCCGCGGGCCCACCTGGATCGCCGTTGCGCAGTCGGAGCCGGACGGGACGACGACCTCCGCGCCGATCAGGCTGTCGCAGGCCATGCCGAGGTAGCGGGTGAGGAAACCGAAGCCGCCGCCGAGCGTCGCACCGGAGAGACCCACGCTCCCCTCGGTGCCGGTCGTCACCGCGAGGTTCTGCTGCGCGAGGGTGGTGACGGCCTCCAGCTGGCTGAGCCCGGCCCCGACCTTCGCGACGCGGGCGCGGGCGTCGATACGAGTGGACTTCAGCTCGCTGACGTCGATCACCAGGCCGTTGTCCACGTTCGACCAGCCCTCAAGGCTGTGCCCGCCGCTGCGCACCCGGAGCGCCACGTCGTTCTGCCGTGCCCACGCGAGGGCGTTGACCACGTCCTGTGTGTCCTGGGCGTAGACGATGACCAGCGGATAGTGGACGAACAGTTCGTCCCAGCCCATGCTGGCGTCTGCGAAGCCGGGGTCCTCGGGGCGGACGACCCGGCCGGTGAGCACCGCCTTCGGACAGCGCACGTGCCCGCACCGCATGCCCGCCGCGCCCGCGGCGGGCGCCGCCGCGACCGTGACCCCCGGCAGGACGATCGCTCCGGCGCCGGCGACCGCGGTCGCCTTGATCAGACTGCGACGGGAATAGTCATCCATGGTCAGCGTCTCCTCGACTTGCCTGCGCCAGTTGGTGTCTTTGAGTAGTCCTCGGGGCACAAATTGACAGGGCGATCGCAGCGCCATTCGTCCGACACGCGCAAGGGAAGCGGAAGACCCTGTCGACGGAGTACGTGATCCGGCAGGTATTGGATCAGTCGGGTGAATCCGTGAGAGCGGGTGGTGCCGGGTCAGCGAAGACGGGCAGACCGGATGTGCTCCGGGCGGGGGCCGGGCGTCGGCGTCAGATGTGCTCCTGGCCGACTTCAGCCCGCCGGCCGAGGCGTTCCAGCGGTGGCTGATCAGAGACTGACGTGTCTGCGAGGGCGAGCTCGCGGACCTCGCGGCCGCGTTGCACGGCATGCGTGTCCACCTCGCCGAACACGTCGGGACGCCGAACTCCGTGGTGGAGTCGATCGGGGATCGATGACACGGCCCGGCGGCTGGATCGTGAGGACGGTCGTCCATATCCCGTTCCGGGCCCCGGTCGGCCCGGCCGCCTCCTGCGCTAAGGTCGGCAGGCATGGCACAGGGCAGCACGTCGCACCAGGTGGAAGAGGTTGTCCGGGTCCTGGTGGTGGAGGACGACCCCGGGATCGGCGGATCGCTGGTGCGGGGGCTCCGGCGGGCCGGGTACGAGGTGTCCGCGGTGGAGACCGGTCGGGCGGCGCTGACGAGTTCGCCGCTGCCCGACGTGGTGCTGCTGGACCTGGGGCTGCCGGACATGGACGGCATCGAGGTGTGCCGTCTGCTGCGCAGGCGTGGTGACCCGGCGATCATCGTGGTCACGGCGCGGGGCGAGGAGGGGGACCGTGTGGCGGCCCTCGACGACGGCGCGGACGACTACATGGTCAAGCCCTTCGGCCTGGCCGAGCTGCTGGCCCGTATCCGGGCGGTACTGCGCCGGACCCGGCCCCAGGAGTCCCGGAGCCTGGTCCACGGCCCGCTGGTCGTCGACACGCGCTCCCGCCGGGTGCTGGTGGAGGGGCGGGAGATCGCCCTCACGCCGAAGGAGTTCGACATCCTGCAGTGCCTGGCCCTCGACCCGGGCCGGGTGGTGACCCGGCAGGAGATCCTGGAGCAGGCATGGGACGCCCACTGGTACGGCCCGACGAAGGTGCTGGACGTCCACATGGCCGCGCTGCGGCGCAAGCTGGGGATCGCCGGCCTGGTGGAGACGGTCTACGGGCGCGGCTTCCGGCTCGCCGGGACGGAGTGACCGATGACCCGGCGTATCTCCCTGGCTGTGGTGGCGCTGATCACCGCCATCCTCGCGCTGGCCGTGATCCCCCTGGGACTGACCATGACCGGCCGGGAGAAAGTCTCCTTCCGCGACGACGTGGCCGCCTCCGCCCGGGCCATCGCCTCGACCGCCGAGGAGAGCCTCTCCGATCACCGTTCCGCCGGCCCGGCCCGGGCGCTGGTCCGGCAGGCCGCGGACGCGGGTGGTTGCGCCGCTGTCTTCGACCGGTCGGCGAAGGCGGTCATGGAGGCCGGTTGCACGCCGCAGGCCATCCGGACCGCCCTCAGGCTGGTCCCGGGCGTCCTGAGCTCCGGTGGGGAGAAGACCTCGCAGGCCGGGGAGCGACTGGCGACGGCGGCGCCGGTGGGCGACAGATCGGACGTCTCGGGCGTCGCCGTGCTCATCAGGTCCACTGACCCGCTCAACGACCGCATTCTGGTGATGTGGGGCTGGCTCGCGGCGACGGGAGGGGGTGCCCTCGCCGCGGCGGTTCTGCTCGCCGTGAGGCTGGCCCGCTGGGTGGGCCGGCCGCTGCGAGCGGTGGACGCCGCGGCCCAGCGTCTCGGCGAAGGGGCGCTGGAGGAACGGACGCCGCAGGTCGGTGGGCCACCGGAGGTGCGGCGGCTGGCGGCCACGTTCAACACGATGGCCGCGCGGAACGAGGCGCTGGTGCACGGCCATCGTGCCGTGGTCGCCGACGTCTCGCACCAGTTGCGCACCCCGCTGACCGCGCTGCGGCTGCGGCTCGACCTGCTGGCCGCCGACGCCGACACCGACACCGCGGTGGAGCTGTCGGGCGCCCAGGAGGAGGTCGCCCGGCTGTCGCGGCTGGTGGACGGCATGCTCGCGGTGGCCCGCGCCGAGAACGCGGTGCCCCTGCCCGCCGCGGTGCGGGTGGACGAGGTGATCGCCGAACGGGTCGCCGCGTGGGAGCCGGTCGCCCAGGAGCGCCGGGTCCGGCTGGCCGTGCGGAACCAGGGAGCCGTCGTTGCCTCCCTCGGCGCGGGCGACCTGGAGCAGGTGCTGGACAATCTGGTCGCCAACGCGCTCGACGCCGTCCCGGGCGAGGGAGAAGTCCGGCTGGAGGCGGCCCGGCGGCAGGAGACCGTGCTGGTCACCGTTGCCGACAACGGCCCCGGTATGTCGCCGTCCGCCCGGGCCACGGCCTTCCGGCGCTTCGGCAATCCGCAGGCCACGGGCAGCGGCCTGGGGCTCGCCATCGTGCACCGCCTCGTGACCGCCAACGGCGGAACGGCGGCTCTGGACGACACCCCGGGCGGCGGGCTCACGGTCACGCTGAACCTGCCCGCCCACCGCCGCGGCGGCCGGGCCGACCGGGTCCATCACCCCGCCTGACCAGCGCCCCGGCCCGGCACCGCGAGCTCACCGGTGCCGTCTCCCGGCGGTCTTTGTCACTTCTGAAGCATTTCTGAACGATTATCCGACAAGCTCCTCGGCAGGCTGGTACCGGGAGTCGCGATGCCGCCTCCCGGCCCGCCCGATCGGACGCGTGCGCGTCCAGGACCGCTTCGAGGAGGCGTCATGGCCCCGACCGACGACCGCCGTACCGTGCGCCGCGCGGTCACTGCGGCACAGACGCGCCGCAACCGCGGACTGCGCAGGGTGCGCCGGGTCACCAGCTGGGTGACAGCCACCGCGGCTGCCGGCCTGGTGGCCCTCGGCGCGCTGTACGCGCACACGGATGCGGCCGTGGCGGCCCCGCCCCCGGGCGGTGCCGGTCACGCGGCGGTGCCGTCCGCAGGCGCCGGCCGGCATCCGGCGTCCCCGCGGCACCACCGGACCGGGCACTCCCCGTACCGGCTCACCCCGGCCGCTCCGCCCTCCCGGGGAACCGGATCCCCGGACACCACCTCGGGGGCCTCGTGACGGACGTGTCCCGTCCCGTGGGGATATCGTTCCCCGCCCTCGGAACCACGGCCGGTCTGCTGGTGACCGATCCGGCGGCGCTGGTCGCGTCCGGGGGCCGGCTGAAAGCCGGACTGGCCGCCGTCGACGCGGCGTGCAGCCGCTTTCGTTCCGACTCCGAACTGTCCCGCGTCAACGCCGCCGGGGGCGCGGCGGTGCGGGTGAGCGCGCTGTTCGGAGAGTTCCTCACCTCGGCCCTGGCGGCCGCGGCCGCCACCGGCGGCGCCGTCGACCCGACGGTGGGCGCGTCGGTGTCGGCGCTCGGCTACGACCGCAGCTTTCCGTCGGTCGCGCCCGACGATCCGCGCCCCGTTCGGGCGGTGACGCCGCGCCACGACTGGCGGTCGGTGAGCTGGGATCCCGCGTCCGGGCAGGTGCGGATTCCGGCCGGGGTCGCGCTGGATCTCGGCGCCACGGCGAAGGCCTGCGCCGCCGACCGCGCAGCCGCTGTGGTCGCCCGGACCCAGCGGTGTGGCGTGCTGGTCAACGTCGGCGGGGACATCGCGATCGCCGGAGTGCCGCCCCAGCACGGCTGGCAGGTCACTCTGGCCGAGGATCATCGGGCCTCCGACGCCGGCGGACCCGTGGTGGCGGTACGGGCCGGTGGTCTCGCCACCTCCGGGACGGCCGTGCGGGCCTGGCGGCGTGGCGGCCGGACGCTGCACCACATCGTGGACCCGGCGACCGGTGAGCCGGCTGCGCCCGTGTGGCGGACCGTCAGCGTCGTGGCGGCGCGCTGCGCGGACGCGAACGCCGCGGCCACCGCCGCCGTGGTGCTGGGTGAGCGGGCCGTCGCCTTCCTCACCGGCGCCGGACTCGCGGCCCGGCTGGTACGCCCGGACGGCCGGATCATCGGGGTCGGTGGCTGGCCGGACGACCTCGTCCCCGGAGGAGGCCGGTGATCTCCATGCTCTCTCTTGCCTCGACGCCCAGTCCGCTGTGGTACGCCACCCGGGCCGGCGGCACAATCTCGCTGCTGCTGCTGACCTGCACGGTCGCCCTCGGCGTCGGGACCGGGAGCCGGTACACCCCGGCGCGGACGGCCCGGTTCGAGACAGGAGCGCTGCACCGCAACCTCTCGCTGCTCACCTTGGTCTTCCTGGCGCTGCACGTCGCCACCGCCGTCTGCGACACCTTCGTCCACCTGGGACTGCCGGCCCTGCTGGTGCCGTTCCTGTCGTCCTACCGTCCCCTGTGGGTCGGGCTCGGGACGGTCGCCCTCGATCTGCTGACCGCTGTCGCCCTCACCAGCGCGGTCCGTCTGCGCATCGGCCGCAGGGCCTGGAAGACGGTGCACATGGCTGCCTACGCCGCATGGCCGGTCGCCGTCTTCCACGCCCTCGGCACGGGCACCGACACCCGTTCCCCCCTCCAGCTCGTGGTCTACGGGGTGTGTATCGCCGTCATGGCGGCAGCCGTCGGGCACCGCCTCCGCCGGACCGGACGGGGCCCGCGTCCGGTGTGGCTGGTGGCCGCGTCCTGCGCTGTGGCGTTGTCGGTGCTGCTGATGGTCTTCGCCGTCACCGGGCCCCTGCGTCCGGGGTGGGCCCATCGCGCCCAGTCTCCGCCCCCCGCCGCCGCGCACCTCGCGTCGGCGCCCACAGAAGGCGGTGCACCACGATGACCATCCGTCCCCGGCCCGGGCCGGCTCCCGGGTACGACGACCCGTACGAGGCGGCAGGCGTCCGCCTGCTGGCCCACCGGCACCGCACCGGTCGCCGTGAGGATCTGGACGCGCATCTGGCTCGGCACGGCGCGCTGCCGCGCACGACCGACCGGGGAGGCGGGCACGCCCCGTTGATCGCCGCCGTCGAGGAGTCCGGGCTGACCGGGCGCGGCGGGGCGGCGTTTCCCACGGGACGCAAGATGCGCGCGGTCTCGGACGGTCGCGGGGTCCCGGTCGTCGTGGCCAACGGTATGGAGAGCGAGCCGGCCAGCCGCAAGGACGAGACCCTGCTGGAGTTCGCGCCGCACCTCGTGCTCGACGGAGCGGTGCTGGCCGCCGCCGCGATCGGCGCGGACTGCGTCCACCTCTGCTTGGCGCGCTCCCGGACGTGGCAGGCCACACTGCTCGGCCAGGCCGTCGAGGAACGCGCGCGCCGTGGTGTGGACCCAGTACCGGTCCGGCTCCACACAGTGCCGCACCACTACGTCTCCAGCGAGGAGTCCGCCCTGGTGCGCTGGCTCAACGGCGGTGACGCACGGCCGACGGCCACGCCGACTCGTCCTCACGAGAAAGGCGTGCACGGGCGGCCGACCTTCGTCGGCAACGTCGAGACACTGGCGCACGTCGGTCTGGTGGCACGCCACGGCGCGGGGTGGTTCCGCCGGGTCGGCCGGACCGACGCTCCGGGTACCGGGCTGTTCACGGTCACCGGCGCGGTGCGGTACCCGGGCGTCCACGAGACAGCGATGGGGCGGCCGCTGGGCGGGATCCTCGATGTGGCCGGCGGCCTCACCGAGCCGGTCCAGGCCGTGCTGGTCGGCGGATTCTTCGGCAGCTGGCTGCCCGCGGGGCCGGCCCTTCGGACGGCGTTCACGAAGCGCGACCTGGCATCGGCCGGAGCAGGCCCGGGTGCCGGGGTGCTGTTCGCGCTGCCACGCGACGCCTGCGGACTGGTCGAGACCGCACGGGTCCTGCTCTTCCTCGCCGCCAACAGCGCCCAGCAGTGCGGACCATGTCGCTTCGGCCTGCCCGCCGTGGCCGACGACTTCGCCCGGCTCGCGCGCGGCCGGACCGACGAGTCGCTGTGGGACCGGTTGACGTCCCGCACCGCCCTGCTCACCGGCCGGGGTGCCTGCCGCCATCCCGACGGGGCCGCCCGCCTGGTGGCGACCGCGCTGTCGGCCTTCGCCTCCGACGCCGGGGCCCACCTGGCCGGCCGTCCCTGCGCGTTCGCGGAACGGCTGCCGCTGCTGGCCGTTCCTCCTGCCCGGGTTCCCGCGCCGCACGAGTGGCGGTGAAGCGGTGACCGCGCCCCTGATCCTGCGCATCGACCGCGTCGCGTGCGACGGCCACGGCATGTGCGCCGATCTCCTGCCCGAACTCATCGGACGTGACGAATGGGGGTATCCCGTCATCCCCGACACCGCGGTGACCGGCGGCCTCAGGCCCCATGCCCGCCGAGCCGTCGCCGCCTGCCCGGTGCTGGCCCTGCGTCTCGTCGCCGCACCGCGCCGGCGCGACTGACCCCGTCCGGTCGTCGCCGGCGCCCCCGCACCCGACTCTGCCGTCACCCTGTGGTGCGGCCACGATCACATCGAAGGACGAACGAGTGACCTCCCTCAATGACCTGCCGCACCTGGACGGCGACACCCCAGGGCGCACCCATGGCCGGCCGCGTCGCTCCCCGCCGGGCAACAGCCGGCTGACGGCACTCACCGGGACCGTCCTGCTGGTGCTGTTCGCCGTCCAGGGCTTCACCTTGTTGTCCGTTCGCCGGCTCATCACCGTGCACGTGTTCGTGGGGCTGCTGCTCATCGGTCCGGTGTGCCTGAAGATCGCCGCCACCGTGTACCGGTTCGCCCGTTACTACGGCGGGGACCGCGCCTACCGCCGGGAGTCACCGCCGCACATCGCGATGCGGGTCATCGGACCGGCGGTCGTGGTGACCAGTGTCTGGCTGCTCGCCTCGGGAGTCGCGCTCGCCGCGCTCGGCCGTCACTGGGAGGGGCTTCCGTTGCTGGTGGCGCACAAGGCTGCGTTCTGGTGCTGGGTGGCGGTGACCGCCCTTCACGTGCTGGGCCGGGTGCGGCGTCTGCCCGCACTCGTGGGGCCCGAGGTGGGATGCGCGGCGGCCCCGGGGTCGCGGGTGCCCGGGGTCGCGATGCGCCGGGTGGCGCTCGCGGTCGCGCTGGCCGCGGGGCTGGTCCTGGCCGCCGCCGGTGTGCACCTGGCGGCCCGCTGGACCCGGTGACCCGATCACGGCGGTGACTGAACTCTTTCTGAAGAATCACCCCGGCATACTGCTGCGGTCACCCGGCGTCGGGAGAGGCCAACGCCGTCTCCCGTCCCCGGCCGGGTGACGAGGCCGCGGCCGGCCCCGGTCGGTCGCGGTCGCTTTCGGGAGTTCGAATGTCATGAACGCAACAATTCGGAGCCCTCGCACCACCCAGCTGCCGCCCTCCCCGAGCGGCGGCGCCCGAGCAACATCACGTCCCGTTTCCCGACCCCAGGAGTGATGATCGTGCGCGTGCGTTTTCCCGAGAACGGCAGCGACTTGCTGACCGGCTTGTTCAGGGCCGTGGTGGGCCTGCTGTTCGCCTGTCATGGAGCCGCCACCCTGTTCGGCGTCCTGGGCGGTCCCATGAACGGCCACACGCCCCACTTCGCCCAGTTCCCCGGCTGGTGGGCCGCCGCCATCCAGTTCGCCGGCGGCCTCCTCGTCCTCGTGGGCCTGGGCACCCGGGGCGCGGCGCTGCTGTGCTCGGGCTCCATGGCCTACGCCTACTTCACCGTCCACCAGGAGCACGCACTGCTGCCCATCCAGAACGGCGGTGAACCGGCGGCGATGTTCTGCTGGGCCTTCCTGCTGGTCGCGGTCGTGGGCCCGGGGGCCTTCGCGCTCGACGGGGTCCGGCCGGGCCGGAGCCGGGTGGCCTCGCCCCGCCCCGTGCCGGCCGGGGACTGAGGCGGGTCTCACGGTTGGATGCCCGCCGGAGCGCCCCCGGGTGCGCCGGCGGGCACCCGTCCGGGGCGCGGGCGGCGAGGCGGGGTGGGCGGGTGAGGGAACCTGGCGGGCCCACCAGGTGTCGCTGGGCCGGGTGCGGGAGGCCCCGGAGCACCTGGCGCAACTGGCGGCGTGGCTGCGGCCCTACCCGCCGCGCGAGTGTTCGACGGGCCGGCTGCCGGACCTCCTGGCGCAGGTGACGCGGCGTGGCGGCCACGTCCACGGCGCTCCCGACGGTCAGGGGCGCCGGTTCCGAGTTGGCGGGTGCGAGGGGCGGGGGAACGCGTCACCCGCGCGGTACCACCGCCACCGGGCACGGCGCGTGGTGCAGTACCGCCTGGGTGACGTGGCCGATGCGCGGTGCCAGGGCGTGCTGGTGGGCACGGCGGCCCACGACCAGAAGGGCGGCGCCCTCGGCGGACTCGACGAGTTCGGAGGCCGGGTGCCCCCGTACGGCCTCCTCCTCGATCGTCAGCTCCGGGTGCTTCTCCCGCCACGGGCGCAGCAGCCGGACGACGCCCGCGAGGTGGTCACCGGCACGGCCCGGCGCCGGAGGGATCCTGCCCCCGGGACCGGTCGGCGGCGGTTCACGCCAGACGTGCACCGCCCGCAGCCGGGCGCCGCGTCGCTCAGCCGCGTCCACCGCGTACGACAGGAGGCCGTCGTTGTCCTCGGAGAGGTCGATGCCCACGACCACCTCGTCCCGCGGCGGCGGCAGGTGCGGCCGCACGTGGACGACGGGCCGGGTGGCGTGCGCGGTCACCGCCAGTGCGACGGATCCCGAGACGAAGCCGTGCAGCCGCCCCAGGGCACGGGAGCCGAGGACCAGGGTGTCCGCCTCGTCCTGGAGACCGAGCAGGGCCTCGGCGGGGCGGCCCTCGATCCGGCGGGTGCTGACGTCGAGCGACGGGTGGCGGACCTGCGCCTCCTCCATCGCCGCCTCCAGCAGCCGGGTGGGCGAGTACGCGGCCAGGACCGGATCGGGGTGGGGGCCGGGGTCGGGGAGCAGCCACTCCCAGGCGTAGACGAGGCAGAGCGGGATGCCGCGCACAGCCGCTTCCTCGCCGGCCCAGCGGGCAGCGTCCCGGCTCTCGGGGCTGCTGTTGACTCCGGCGACGACCCGGCGCGTCATGGTCTGCCTCCCTGTCTGCGTCCGGCGGGTCCGAGACGTGTCGTGCGGGGACGGGCCGGGTGGCGCATCGTGGATTCCAGGGTGCGCCACGCGCACGTCCGGCGGGCCGGGCCGAAGGTCCCCGGAAACGGGCCGGCGGTCCGCTGACGACGACCGGGAGGTGAACGCCGTGAGCCGGCTGAAACGCGCGGCGTACGACCGGGAGCTCGCTCGGCTCCAGGCGGAGCTGGCCCGGGTGCAGGAGTGGGTGCGGGAGGACGGGGTGCGGCTCGTCGTGGTCTTCGAGGGCCGGGACGCCGCGGGCAAGGGCGGCGCGGTCCAGCGGGTCACGCAGCGGCTCAATCCGCGGGTCGCCCGGACGGTCGCGCTGCCGGCGCCGACGCCCCGGGAGCGCGGGCAGTGGTACTTCCAGCGGTACGTCGAGCAGCTGCCGACGGCCGGGGAGATCGTCCTGTTCGACCGCAGCTGGTACAACCGGGCGGGCGTCGAGCGGGTCATGGGCTTCTGCACCGACGAGGAGTACCGGCGCTTCCTGCGGCAGTGCCCGGTGTTCGAGCGGCTGCTGGCGGAGGACGGGATCCTGCTGCGGAAGTACTGGTTCTCCGTGAGCGACGAGGAGCAGGAGCGCCGCCTGCGCGGCCGGCTGGAGGATCCGGTGCGGCGGTGGAAGCTGTCGGCGATCGACCTGGAGTCCGTCACCCGCTGGGAGGCGTACTCCGAGGCCAAGGACGTGATGTTCGCGCACACCGACACCGCCGACTCCCCCTGGTACGTCGTCGAGGCCGACGACAAGCGGGCGGCGCGGTTGAACATGATCGCGCACCTGCTGTCCACGCTGCCCTACCGGGACGTCGTCCCGCCGGTCCTGGAGATGCCGGAACGCCCGGACCCGACGGGGTACCGGCGTCCCGCGCACGACACCCAGCGCCACGTCCCCGATCACGCCGCGACGCTGGGCTGACCACCGGCCTCACCCTGCGGTGATCCGCCGGCCGCTGATCCTGCCCGGCCGGACGAGCAGCCACGCCGTGCGGTCGCCACCGGCCCAGGGCCTTGTCGGGGCGCGGTCGTCCAGGGATCGGGCCTCGGCGGCGTCGGTGACGCGTTCGACGGTGCCCGCCGTCAGGACGCTCCACCCCTCACGCAGCGCGTCGTCGATCCGGTCGACCTCGAAGGCCACGTCCGTGCCGTCCAGTTCGTGGGCACGGCCCACTGACGTGCGCACCGCGACGGCTCGGTCCAGCACGTTGTAGTTGACCGGGAGTACCTCGGGCAGACCGTCGTCGCCGGTGCGGGCGAGACGTCCCACGCCGTGCGTTCCCAGGAGTTCCCAGCACGCCGGCTCGGACAAGTCGGTCAGGGCCGGCCGGGGGGCAGCGTCGCCGCGGCCCGGAGGAAGTCCCACGTCGCCGCCGCGCAGAGCCGTCAGCGTGGTCCGCAGCGCCGCCGCGAGGCGCAGCAGGGCGCCGTCGTCGACGGTGGCGGGGTTGCTCTCCACGTAGGTCAGGTACGACTCGGCCATGCCGGCGCGTTCGGCGGTCTGCTTCCGGTCCAGTCCCAGTTCGGCCCGGCGCTCGGTGATGCGGCGCCCGAGGTCGCCGTGGCGGCCGGCCCCGCTGAGCCTTGTCCTGTCCATCGCGTCTCCTTCTGCGGCTCGCGGATCGCGCTGCCCCCGCATGCTCCAGCGCATCACATCGCCCGGCCGGCCGGTCAGGGGCGCTTCGGGCCGTTCCGGGGGACCTTCGGCCCACGGTCGCCGCTCCGTCCGGCGGTGACCGTGGGAGCAGGACCAGCGGAAGGACGGGACCGTGTGCGGACGCAGCACCGTCGGGGACGTGATGACGCCTGCTGTGGTGGCCGTCGGCCGGGACGCGTCGTTCAGGGAGGCCGCCGCGGCCATGTGCCGTCGGCACGTCGGGGCCCTGCCCGTCCCGGATGCCGGCGGCAGGGTCACCGGGATCGTCTCCGGGACGGACCCGCCGGTCACCGAGGAGGAGCGCGGCACCCGGTCCGGACACGTGAGGACGGCAGCGGTCACGGCCGGCGACCTCATGACGGCACCCGCCGTCACGATCCCCCAGGACGCCCCGGTGCCGCTCGCCGCCCGGAGGGCTGTGGAAGGGGTCGTGGGCGTGCGGTGCGACCTGACCGGCGCCGGGACGCGCCGCGTTCCGGGGGTTCCGGCCGGTGCGGCCGCGGTGAGCGACGATCGGCCGGACGACGGCCACGACCCACGGAGGCACCGGTGAGCCCGGACCGCGACTTCTCCTCCGAGAACCCCATCCGGGTCTTCCTGCTGGACGACCACGAAGTGGTGCGGCGCGGCGTGCACGACCTGCTCGACGCCGAACCCGACATCGAGGTGGTCGGCGAGGCGGGCAGCGTCGACCACGGCCTGGCCCGTGGTCCGGCACTGCGGCCGGACGTGGCCCTTCTGGACGTGCGGCTGCCGGACGGCGACGGCATCACCGTCTGCCGGGAGCTGCGGGCCCGCATGCCGGACCTGGCGTGCCTGATGCTCACCTCGTTCGACGACGACGACGCGCTGCTGGACGCGGTGATGGCCGGCGCCGCCGGTTACGTGCTGAAGCAGATCAAGGGATCCGACCTGGTCGCGGCCGTCCGCACGGTCGCCTCCGGCCAGTCGATGCTGGATCCGGCCACCACCGCGCGGCTGATGAGCACGCTGCGCGGCGAGGACGGCGGCGCGGAAGGGGACCCCCGCATCGCCGCGCTCTCCCCCCGGGAGCGCGAGATCCTCGTGCTCATCGGGGAGGGGCTGACGAACCGCGACATCGGCAAGCGCCTCTACCTTGCGGAGAAGACCGTCAAGAACCACATCTCCCGGCTCCTGGCCAAGCTGGGGGTGGAACGGCGGGTCCAGGCCGCGGTCCTGGTGACGCGGTCGCCCGCCGAGCCGCCCCGGCGGCCCGGATGGCGCTCTGGTGGACCGCACCACCGCGAGGAGTGAGAACATGACCGCCCCCATCCTTGACGCCGGCACGGTCCGGGACCTGGTCGGCGCGGCGGCCGCCGCCCCGTCGATCCACAACACCCAGCCGTGGCGGTTCCGGGTCGGCGCCGGCGGGGCCCTGATCGAACTGCACGCCGCGCCCGAACGTCTGCTCGTCCACACCGACCCCGACGGGCGGGCGCTGCACGTCTCGGCCGGCGCCGCGCTGTTCAACGTGCGCTGCGCGATGACCCGCACCGGGCGGCGTCCCGCCGTCAGGCTGCGCCCGGACCCGGGGAGCCCCGACCTGCTCGCCACCGTCGCCCCGGCGGATCCCGCAGGGTCCGGGGACCCGCTGGGCGGACCGCTGTACGCCGCGATCCCGCACCGGCACTCCAGCCGCCGCCCCTACGCACAGGGGCGTCCCCCGGAGGCGGTGTTGCGGGCTCTGCGTGACGCGGCACGGGCCGAGGGGGCCCAGCTGTACCTGCCGGACGAGGACGGCGAGATCAGCCGGCTGCGCCACCTGGTGGCCGAGGCCGAGGCCCGCGACCGCGGCGATCGGGAACGGCGGGAGGAGAGCCGTCGCTGGGTCCGTGAGGCCGGCGACGACGGCGTGCCCCCGGCCGCGCTCGGCCCGCAGGACGCTCAGGGGTACCTGCCGGTGCGCAGCTTCGCGCCGGGCCCGGAGCACCGTCTCGCGCCCGAGCCGTTCGAGTCCGCGCCGTGCCTGGCGGTGCTGCTGACCCGGCACGACACCCCGGACGACTGGCTGGCCGCCGGGCAGGCGCTGGAGCGCGTGCTGCTGCTGGCGACCGCGGAGGGGCTCGTGGCCTCGATGCTGCACCAGCCCCTCGAATGGCACGACCTGCGCTGGCAGGTCCGTGATCCCCGGCTCGGGCCGGGATACCCCCAGATGCTGCTCAGGCTGGGCCACGGCCCCTCGGGGCCCGCCACGCCGCGCCGGCCGGTCGAGGACGTGCTGGACGAACCCGAACACTGACCGTGCGCAGCGGCCGTCAGGACACGGGGGCTTCCCAGCGCAGCTGTGTTCCGGAGTCCGGCAGGTCCCCGATATCGAAGGCCCCGCCGAGGCGTTCCGCCCGCTCGCGCATGTTGCGCAGGCCGTTGCCTTCCGGGGCGCCGCGCAGCCCCTTGCCGTCGTCGGTCACCTCCAGCCGGCACCGGCCTTCCCGCACGTCCAGGCCGACGGCCACCGCCGTGGCGCCGGCGTGGCGGGCGATGTTCGACAGCGCCTCGGTGAGCACCGCGATCACTTCGTCGGCCATTCCCCGCGGGACCTCGGTGTCCACCAGGCCCTCCACCCGCAGGGCCGGGGTGGACCCCAGGATCTTCGCCGCTTGTTCCACCTCGTGCAGGGCTCTGGAACGCAGCCCCGTGGGCCTTCCGGACCCGTCACCGGCGCGCAGGCCGAACACCGTGGATCGGATGATCTTGATGGTCTCGTCCAGGTCGTCGATGGCGCGCACGAGTCGTTCGCCCGCCTGCGGGTCGGTGACGAAGCGTTCCGCGCTCTGGAGCGTCATGCCGGTGGCGAAAAGCCGCTGGATAGCCAGGTCGTGCAGATCCCGGGCGATCCGGTCGCGGTCCTCCAGCAGCGCGATCCGCTCGGCCGCTCGGCGGCGGTCCGCCAGTTCCAGCGCCAGCGCCGCCTGCCCGGCGAAGCCGCTGAGCGAGCCGACCTCGTCACCGGCGTACGGGGGCTTCCCCGCCGACCGGGCCAGCAGCAGTACGCCGCGCACGCCGCCCTGGGTGCCGAGCGGCGCGGCCACGGCCGGCCCGAGCCCCGCCCAGCGCGGCGGACCGGCGGTGACGCGGCGATCGTGGGTGATGTCGGTGCTGGAGACCGGTCCCTCCGACCGGAAGGCGAGGCCCATGAAGGTGCCGTTCAGGGGCAGCCGCAGACGGCGGTGGTCCTCGGCATCCTGGCCCACCGCCGTGTCCACGAGGAGTTCACCGGCCTGTTCCGGATGGGGGAAGGCCAGGGCCCCCAGATCGGAGTCCAGGATGTTCCGTGCGCAGGTGACGATCTTCTCCAGCACGGGCGTGTCACCTTCGCCGTGGAGCAGGGCCCTGGTGATCTCGGCTCCGGCCTCCAGCCACCGCTGGCGGTCGCGTGCCCGGCCGTACAGGCGGGCATTGTCGATCGCGACGCCGGCGGCCACCGCCAGCGTGGTCAGCAGGGCTTCGTCCTCGGCCTCGAACGCGTCCCCGCCGTGCTTCTCCGTGAGGTACAGGTTGCCGTAGACCTCGCCGCGCACGCTGATGGGGACACCGAGGAAGGAGCGCATCGGCGGGTGGTGCGGGGGGAAGCCGTAGGAGGCGGGGTGATCACCGAGGCCGGCCAGGCGCAGCGGGCGCGGGTCGCGGATCAGCTCACCGAGAATGCCGTGACCGGAGGGCAGAGGCCCGATCCTCCGGGCCCGCTCCTCGTCCACGCCAACGGTCAGGAACTCCGCGAGGCGGCCGTCCGGGCCGATGACCCCGAGCGCGCCGTAGCGGGCGTCCACCAGGTTCACGGCCGTCTCCACGACATGGCGGAGCACGTGCGAGAGTTCCAGTCCGCGGCCGACGGAGAGCACCGCGACGAGCAGCTGCTGCAGTCTTTCGCGGCCGGCGGGACCCGCCCGGCCCTGTATACCGTCGAGGATGTCGTCGAGGGCAAGGGGAGGTTCCTCCCCGGTGCCGCCGTCGTGCGTCCCCACAGCGTCTCCGTCCGGTGGCTCGGCCTCCTCTCCACGCTAGCTCCGCCTCCCGGGAGTGTCCTGCCGGGGCCGGGCCGGCCGGGGAACCGGCCGGCCCGGACCGACCCGGGTCAGGTCTCCCCGCGCACGATCACCACGGGGCACGGAGCGTGCTGGACGCAGTGCTGGCTGACCGAGCCCAGCAGGGCGCCGGTGAAACCGCCGTGGCCGCGGTTGCCGACGACCAGCAGCCGCGCGCCCTTGGCCGCGTTCAGCAGGACCTGGGCCGGGGTGCCGTAGGCGACGGACGTATGAACGGCGTCGTGCTCACCCGGCCTCGTGGCCCTGGCGACAGCGCCGTCGAGCACCTGCCGGGCGGCGGACGCCAGCTCGACGTCCGTCCCGTCCGGGAAACTCCAGCCCATCGATCCGTAGAACTGCGGGTACTCCCAGGCCGTGCAGGCGTCCACGGTCGCCCCGGTCGCCTTCGCCTGGCCGACCGCCCACCGGAGCGCCTCCTGGGAGGAGTCCGAGCCGTCGACGCCGACCACGATGCGGTGCTGCGTGGGGTCCTGGTGGTGGGACATGGGTACTCCTCACGTCATGCGGTGGGCCGGCCCGGTGCGGAGTCGGCGGTGTCGTCCACCGCGTGGTCGATCTCCTCGCTGACGTCGACCACCCCGTCGACGGCGCGGCACAGCCGGACGAGGACGGGGATCGTGCTCCTGCGCTGGACGCGGCCGGTCAGCGTCACGCAGCCGTCGACCACGTGGACGGTGACGTCGGTCGGCGCCATGCGGAAGGCGTTGTCGAGGATGTCGAAGCGGATCTCCTCCCGGATCGCCCGGTCCCGGCGCAGGAAGACCCGCATCAGGTCGCAGCGGCCGACCACGCCGACGACCCGGTCGGTCTCGTCCACCACCGGAAGCCGCTTGACCTGGTACTCCTCCATCAGGCGGGCCGCCTCCACCACGGTCCAGTCGGGCCGGGCCACGACCGCGGGGCTGGTCATCAGCTCCCGGGCGACGGGGTGCGGGCCTGAGGCGTCCCGCGGTGCCCGGTCCGCGTACCGGCGCAGCACGTCGGGCAGGTGCCCACCGGGGTCCGGCTGGCGGGCCTCGTAGCCCATCAGGTCGCCCTCCGAGACGACTCCGAGGGGGTGCCGGTCGTCGTCGACGACGGGCACGCCCGTGATGTCGTGCTCGGCGAGGGTGCCGACGATCTCCTTGAACGTCGTACCGGGCGTCACGTCCACCACGGTGTGTGTCATCAGGTCGCTGACGGTTCGCTGGCGCATGCGGTCTCCCAACTCGGTCGTCCCGGATCACTCGTGCTGCTGCGGGACCACGGCGACCGGGCAGGGGGCCCGGTGCAGGACGGCGTGGCTGACCGGGCCGAGCTGCATGCCGACGGGCAGGGTGCGCCGGCGGGCGCCGACCACCAGCAGGTCCGCGTCGTGCGCCACGGTCAGCAGCGCGTGCCGGGCACCGCCCTCCACGACGCGGCGTTCCACGGGCACGTCGCCGTACTCCTTGGCGGCGCGGGCGACTGCGGTGTCGATCGCCGTGTCCGCCTCCCGTGCCTCCTCGCCCAGTGCGCTCTCCTGCTCGGAGGACCGGTCGGGGCTGAAGTTCGGTCCGATGCGCTCGTAGTGCTCCCAGACGGACCCGAAAACCACGCGGAGCGGCAGGCCGTGCCGCTCAGCCTCCCGCGCGGCCCAGTCCACCGCGGACAGGCTCGCGTCCGAACCGTCGGTACCGACCACCAGGGGAAGCTCCACCGCTCTCGCCTTCCTTCCTCTCGGCTGCCCGCTCCCGCTCCACGGTGGCCGCCCGGGCTCCGGGCCGTCGTGGGCGGACGGTCCCGGGGGTGGGGCCGTTGGTCCCATGCGGGTCAGCCGGGTTCCATGTACGGGTGCCGGACGGCCTCGTCACTCTCCACCGCCCCGGGGACGACGTGGCCGGCCGCTTGCCTGACGACCACGCCGAACGGCCCGCCGGTATCGAGATCCGTCGCCTCGGGCCACGGGTCGGCGCGGCCGGCCAGGAGGGCGGCGACACCCGCGTCGGCGTCGGACCGCCCCGGTTCCCGCCGGGCCAGCCGGTCGGCCGCCAGGTCGTTCCCGATCGTGCAGCGCAGGGAGGTGAGGTCGGCGTGCGCGTCGTGTGCCGCCGTCGCGGCTTCCGCCCGGAACCGGGCGTCGTTCCAGGTGGCGTCCAGCACCACGGATTCGCCCAGCCCGAGGAGGCGTGCCGCCCGGTCGATCAGGGCCCGGTAGGTGCGTTCGGTCTGCTGGGGGGTGTAGATGCCCTGATCGGGTCCGGCGGGGGCGGGCCGGTCGGGCGGGAGGTCGTTGAGCTCCTTGCGGATCCGGTCGCTGCTGAGCAGTGTCATGCCGAAGCGGTCGGCGAGCGCGCCGGACAGGACGGACTTGCCGCTGGCGGGGAGGCCGCCCACGAGAACGAGGCGAGGTTGGGCGAGCCGCAGGTGGCGGACCGCGGAACGCAGCAGCCGTTCGCCGGCGCTGTCGCGTGCCGCGCCGCGCTGGTGTGCCCGGATCAGCGCCACCTTGGCGCGGACGAACGCGCGGTAGGCGATGTAGTGGTGCCACAGTGACGTGGGCGCGGGGTCGCCGGAGAACTCGCGGTACCAGCGCAGGAATCGCCTGGCGGTATCCGGGGCACCCAGATGTTCGAGGTCCATGGCCAGGAACGCGGCGTCGTCCAGACCGTCGACGAACCGCAGCCGGTCGTCGAACTCCAGGCAGTCCAGCAGCCGGGGCCCGTCGTCGAGGCAGAAGATGTCCTCCGCCAGAAGATCGCCGTGACCGTCGACGATCCGCCCGTCCCGGACCCGTGCCCCGAACAGGGGCTCGCGGCCGGCGAGGTAACGGTGCACGAGGTCGGCGATCTCCTTGGGGTCCCCGTCGACGATCGCGGGGACGCCGAGGCCGGCGACCTCCGCGAGGTTGGCCTCCCAGCGTCCCAGCAGTGCGTCGCGTCCGCCCTCGGCGGCGATCTCCGGTGTCCGCTCGGCACGGGCGTGCACCGAGGCGACGGTGCGGGCAACCGCACGCACGGCGTCGTCCACCGGCTCCCCCCTGCCGACCAGGGCGGACAGCCTGCGGTCGGCCGGCAGACGCCGCATGACGAGCACGGGCTCGGACTCGCTCGGTTCCGGGCCCTGAAGATGGGCGACGCCGAGGTAGACGTCGGGGGCGAACCGCCGGTTGATCAGCCACTCCCGCTCGCACGCGACCCGCCGGGCGTCCCGCGTGCTGAAGTCCAGGAACCCGAGGTCCACCGGCTTCTTCACCTTGTAGGCCCGGTCACCGACGAAGAGGACCGCGGCGGAGTGGGTCTCGACCGTTTCCACCGGCAGGTTCCACCCCGTGCCGCGGTCATGGTCGGTGCTGGACATGGGGCCTCCGGGTGACGTGGGGTTCCTGGCTCCTCCTCCAGGCTCGGTGGCCGGGTGGGTGACGGGGCAGGGCCGAAGGTCCCGGAACGGCGGGCCGGCGGGCCTCCGGCCGGGGCGGCCACCGGTTCGTCCGCTGCCGGCAGCGGACGAACCGCTCCGGGACGACCCCCCGCACACCGCCGGCCGCAGCCGGGCGTGCCCCGGGGGCGGTGCGTTCGGATACGCAGCTTCCGCTGTCGCGTTCCCGCCGGGGGACGTCTCCGGGAGTCCCTGTGCAGACCCCCGTCCCGGCTGGGACGCCCACCGGGACGTGCGCCGCCTCGACCGCGCGCTGGAGGCGGAGGCGGACCGGTGCCGTCTGGCACCCGGGGATTCCGTATCCGTTGCGACCGACACCCAGCACACCGGCCCCGGTCAGGAGGAGCGCCGGTGACGGCGGGGCCGGCGACCGGCCATCAGTCGGGCAACAGCACCGCAGCACCATCCACCCGGTCCGCGGCAAGGTCCTCCAGCGCCCGGCCCGCCTCCGCGAGCCCGTAGCGGGTGACGGTCGTGCGGATCGCGTACCGCTCGGCACACTCCAGGAACTCCCGCCCGTCGTCCCGTGTGTTGGACGTGACGCTGCGCAGGTCACGCTCCTGGAACAGGTACCGGGCGTAGTCCAGCCGGGGGATGTCGGTCAGGTGGATGCCGGCGACGGCGAGCGTCCCGCCGCGGTCCAGGGCCTCCAGCGCGGGCGGGACGAGTTCGCCGACCGGGGCGAAGAGGATCGCGCTGTCCAGGGGTTCCGCAGGCGCGTCGTACGCCGCCCCCACGGACGCGGCCCCCAGACGCAGTGCCAGCTCCCTCGCCCGGGCGGAACGCGTCAGGACGTGCACGGTGGCGCCCTCCGCCACCGCGACCTGGAGCGCCAGATGCGCCGACGCCCCGAACCCGTACAGGCCCAGACGCCCTCCGGGCGGCAGCGCGCCGCGCCGCAGGGCGCGGTAGCCGATGATCCCGGCGCACAGCAAAGGCGCCAGGTGCGCGGGATCGGCCCGATCCGGGAGGGAGTAGGCGTACGCCTCGGGCAGCACGGCGAAATCGGCGTACCCGCCGTCGGCGTCCCAGCCGGTGTACCGGGAGTGGGGGCACAGGTTCTCCCGGTCGGCCGAGCAGTAGCGGCACCGGCCGCAGGTGCTCCGCAGCCAGGCACCGCCGACCCGTTCGCCGGTCACGAACCGGGAGGAGCCGGGACCGGCCGCCACGACCCGGCCGACGATCTCGTGCCCCGGCACGGTCCCGGGCCGCCGGGGCGGGAGGTCCCCCTCGGCGAGGTGCAGGTCGGTCCGGCACACCCCGCACGCCTCCACCCGGACCAGGACCTCACCGGGGCCGGGAGCGACGGGCCGCGCGACCTGCTCCAAGGGGTCGTCCGTGACCGGCTTCGGACTGCGCACCGCCCATCCGCGCGCCACGACGTCCGTCCCTGTCGTCATGACATCCAGCATGGGGGCGTCAGGCGTCGCACGGAAGGGCCGTTGGACCCAGGCGGAGGGACGCGGTCCGGTCCAGCATGGAGGAGGGGACGGGACGAAGGAGGAGCGGCATGAGCGACGTCCGCGTCGTAGTGGGAATCGACGGCAGCTCCAGTGCCCTGGACGCGGTCGGCTGGGCGGCCGACGAGGCGGCGCGGCGTGATGCCCCGTTGCACGCGGTGCACGCGTCGGTGTGGGGTCAGGTCGGACCCGGACAGAGCGAGCTCGCCGACCCGGTCGTCGCGTCGGCCGAGCAGCGGGCGGCGTACCGGCAGCCCCGGCTCGATGTCTGCGGTGAGACGGTCCTGGGGATGGCGGAGCCGGTGCTTCTCGCGCAGGCCGAGACCGCCGGGCTCCTCGTCCTCGGCAGCCGGGGGCTCGGCCGGCCGGCGAAGGCGGTGCTCGGTTCGGTGAGCCTGCCCGTCGTCGCTCGCGCCGCCTGTCCCGTCGTCGTCGTACGGGAGGGCGTCGCCGTGCCGTACGACGACGAACTCCCGGTGGTCGTCGGCGTCGCCGGCCGGGGCACCGACGCCGCAGCGGTCGGGTTCGCCTTCGAGGAGGCCGCCGCCCGCAACTGCGCCGTGCGCGCTGTGCACGCCTGGTCCGTGCCCCGGGCGGAAGCGGCCACGGCGCACACCGGACACTACGACGACGCCCGGCGCGCCCACAGCGTGGCGGCCTCCGACGCCCTCGACGACGCGGTGCGGGAGATCGCCGCCCGCTTCCCGGACGTCCCGCTGCACCTGGCGCTCGGGGAGGAGCGGGCCGCCGCATCACTGCTGGACGCCGCCCGGGAGGCAGCGCTCCTGGTGGTCGGCGCCCACCGCCGGCGCCCCGCGGGCCCCCGGCTCGGGGCGGTGTGCCACGCCGCGCTGCACCACGCACCGTGCCCCGTGGCCGTCGTCCCGCTCGAAGCGCCCGGCACTGCCCGCGACGGGAGGGCCGAACGGTGACGGCCGACGGAACACGCACGGTCGGTGACGTGATGACCCGCGACGTCGCCCATGTCGCCCCTGGCGCCGACTTCAAGACGCTCGTCCGGGCCATGGAGGGCGGGCGCTACGGCGCCTTGCCGGTCGTGGCGGCCGACGGACGGGTGATCGGAATGATCTCCGAGGCCGACCTGCTGCCGAAGGAGGGCCTGCGGCTCGACGAGGTGACCGCTGACGCTCCCGCCGACGACCGCACGCTCGGCAGGGCGGAGGCATTGACGGCCGAAGGTCTGATGACGTCCCCGGCGACCACCGTCCACGCCTCCGCCCCCCTGCCGCAGGCCGCCCGGACGATGGCGAGGCTGCACCGCAGGCGTCTGCCGGTGGTGGACGCCGACGGGCGGCTGACCGGCATCGTCAGCCGGGGCGACGTGCTGAGGGTCTTCCTCCGGTCGGACGGGGAGATCGCCGCCGACGTCCGCGAGCACGCCGTCGCGCCTCTCGTGCCCGACCGTGCCGGCATCGGCGTCGAGGTGACCGAGGGCAGGGTCCGGCTCGCCGGACCGGTTCCCGACGTGGCGCTCATCCCGCTGCTGGTGCGCCTCGCCCGTTCGGTGGAGGGCGTGGTCGACGTCGAGAGTGCGCTGACGGGCCGGCTGCCGCGGCGTCCGGCGCATCCGGAGGACGCTGAGGGGTGAAGCCGGCCAGCCGCTGCCCGGAAGGCCGGTACATCGTCGCCGGGGTGGATGCCGCGGAAGACTGCCGGCCGGCCGTCGCGTGGGCGGCCGAAGAGGCCACCCGGCACCGGGCGTGCCTGCGGCTGCTGAGCACTCGTGACAACGCTCCTGGTCCGGCGCACTCGCCTGGAGCAACATCCCAGCAGGCATTCGTTGGTGCCGCTCGCCTGGCCGGGTCCCACGCTGCGACGCTGTTCGCCGGCACCGCCGTGCTGCGGGAGGAGCCGATCGACGCCCTGCTCGACGCCAGCCGACACGCCGAACTGGTGGTGCTCCAGGCTCCGGCGCGCGGTGAGTTCACCGACCTGCTGCTCGGTTGCACCGCGCTGACCCTGGCCGGCCGGGCCGGCTGCCCGGTGGTCACGGTGCCGGAGACGCACCACGACCTCGGTGACGGCTCCCGGCCGGTTCTCCTTGCCGTGCCGGACCCCGGTAGCACGGCCGCTCCCGCGGAGTTCGCCTTCGCCGAGGCCGAGGCGCGGGGATGCCCGGTCACGGTCCTGCGGGTCTGGCAGCCGTCGAGGGCCGCAGCCGTGGCGGAAGTGCCCGAGGACCGCGGACGGCGGTCCTGGGAAGCCGCCGAGGCCGTCGCGGAAGCGGTACGCGTCGGACGGCGCCGTCACCCCCGGGTTGCCGTCCGGACCGTCGTGCACGAGGGGGACGGACTCGCCACCGTATTCCGGCTGGCGGTGGCCTCTGCTCTCACCGTCACCGGTTCCCGGGGCGCCGGCCCCTTCGGCGTACGGGTCGGACTGATCCCGCACACGCTGATCCACCGGGCGCCGTGCCCTGTCGCTGTTCTACCCGGGACCGCCTGAACCTTCGATGGGTGCCGCCGGCGGGGAGGCGGGGGCCGTTGGTCCCGCCCCCGGGGCCGAACCGCTCACGCGCCCGGGTGCCCCGGGAACGAACGTGGACGGTGGGGAGGCCCGCGCACGAGAGGACGTGATCATGAAGGCGCTCACTTACCACGGCCCCGGCCACCGGACCTGGGGGGAGGTGCCCGAGCCCCGGGTCGAGGATCCGCAGGACGCCGTCGTCCGCGTCGACGCCGCCTCGATCTGCGGCACCGACCTGCACATCCTCAAGGGGGACGTGCCCGAGGTCGCCGAAGGCACCGTCCTCGGCCATGAGGCCGTCGGAACAGTGACGGCGACCGGTGCCGCGGTACGGGACATCGCAGAGGGCGACCGCGTGCTGATCTCCTGCATCACGGCCTGCGGCCGCTGCCGCTACTGCCGCCAGGCGCGCTACGGCCAGTGCCTGCGCGGCGGCGGCTGGATCCTCGGACACACGGTTCACGGGACGCAGGCCGAGCGCGTCCGGGTCCCCTTCGCCGACTCGTCCGTCCACCGGCTCCCGGAGACCGTCACGGACGAGGCCGCCCTGATGCTCGCGGACATCCTGCCGACGTCGTACGAGGTGGGTGTCCGCAACGGCTGCGTGTCGCCCGGCGACACCGTGGTCATCGTCGGCGCGGGCCCCATTGGTCTGGCCGCCGTGATGACCGCACGCCTGTACAGCCCCGCCCGGGTCGTCGTGGTCGACCCGGACGGCGCGCGGCTGGACGCAGCGAAGCGGCTGGGCGCGGACATCACGCTGCGCGCGGCCGGGGCGACGCCGGAGATCCTCACCGGAGTGACCCCGGACGGCCTGGGCGCGGACGTGGCGATCGAGGCGGTCGGAATCGCCGAGACGTTCGAGCTGTGCACCCGCGTGGTGCGTCCCGGCGGACACGTGGCCAACATCGGCGTTCACGGGGCGCCCGCAGCCCTCCACCTGGAGGACCTGTGGATCCGGGACGTCACCATCACCACCGGCCTCGTCGACACCTCCACCACTGCGCGTCTGCTGGACATGCTGACGGCCGGACAGCTCGACCCGTCGTCCCTGGTGACCCACCGCTTCGGTCTCGGCGAGATGCGGGAGGCGTACGACGTGTTCGCGCAGGCGGCCGAGAACGACGCTCTGAAGGTGGCCCTGTTCCGGACCTGACCAGGGGCCGGACGAACCGAAGGGTTGGTGATCACGACGCAACTCGCCTGCGGCTTCCCCGTTCTCGGGGCGTTATGGGCCGTCGGGTGGGGTGTTCCGAACCCCGGCGCCCGGGAGGGTCGGCGACGAGGAGGAACGCGTCGGTGCCCACGAACCCGGCAGCGGGAGAGTGGCGCCTCAGGGCCCGTCCAATGTGGCGGTGGTTCGCTGGGAGAACGCGTGGTCCGACGCGGTGCCGGCGTCCGGCCGCAGCCACGGCAGCAGTCCACCGCCAAGACCAGCCGCCCGGCGGCCGCCGGCGGTACCCCCCGCCTCATCGCCGAAACCCGACTCCTCCACCGAGAGCCGGAAGCCGGCCTGCAACACGACCGGCAGCCGAACCGGCCCACAGCTCTTGACTGTCGCTCTCGGTCCGCCGCTGCGGATCGCTACACCGACGGCGCCGCACCTGACGCCATCAGGCCGCGGATCCCGGTGATGATCAGATTGATGCCCCGCTCGTAGTAGATCTCCTCGCTCGCGCAGCACGTGAGTACCTCGGCCGCTGCCACGATATGGGGAAAGCGGTGTGGCGAAAGGGAAAGGAGGGACGCACGGCGGGCCCTCAGGGCGTCGTCGCGCGCCTCCGGGTCCTGGAGGTGATTCTGTCCCGGCTCCGTGATCACGAGGGTGACGAGTGAGCACAACGCCTGGCTGCCGGTCTCCGCGCCCTGTTCGACGGGGAGGCCGGCCTCGGCCAGGATCGCCAGGACGCGCTCTGCCAGGGCGAGACCCGCGTGCGAGAGCAGAATCCTGCTGAGGACCAGTCCTGCGGCGTTGGGGTGCGGTCGCAGCGCCTGGTGGAAACTGCGCAGCAGATCCCGCAACTGCTCGTCCCATACTCGCGTATCCGGCTCGGGTGGCCGGACTTCACTGAGGAGCCGCTCCGCCAGGGCGTCGAGGAGGCCTTCCTTGTCGGAGAAGTGTCGGTAGAGAGCCATAGGTGTGGCCTCGTGCCGCTGAGCGACTCGCCGGATGGTCACGGCATCGAGGCCCTCGGCGTCGGTTACGGACAGCGCCGTGGAAATCATCTCTTCGCGGTTCAACCGCTTGTGCGCTGCCATGTACCCGCCTCTCCTGTTCACAGGAAGTTTACAGTGTAGACGTTGGGATGGGCAGCGGACGGGCCGTTGACGGTGGGACCGCTCGGCAACCAAGAGGACGGTCACCGCACGGTCCCACCGTGGACCATTGATCAGCCTGCCGTCGCGGTCGCCTCGGCGATCTGCTGGGCGTTGGGAGCCAGTCGGGGGGAGGCGAAGGTCACGAAGATGTTCACCGCCATGAAGATCGCCGCGATCGCCAGGCCGCGGTGAAAGCCGGCGACGAGAGCGTCACTTTGGCCGGCGCCATGGCGGAGAGCGGATGAGGCGTGCGCCGTGGAGAGGGTGCTGACCACCGCCAGGCCCAGGGCACCGCCTATCTGGTTGAACGCAGTGACGGCCCCGGAGGCGGATCCCGCCTGGTGGTGTTCGACATCCACCACTGCGGCGATCTGCGCCGGCACGCCCAAGATGATGATGCCCATGCCGAACAGGACCAGTCCCGGCAGCAGTCGCGACGTGTAGGAGCTGTCCGCGTCCGCGTTCGCGAGCAGCACCAGGCCGGCGACGCCCAGCACGACGCCGAGAGCCTGAACGGGGCGGGTTCCGAATCGGCCGACCAGGGGGGTGGTCAGTGCGGCGGCGGCGATCGCGGCGCCTCCCATGGGGAGGAACTGCACACCGGCTTCGAGCGCCGAGTCGCCGCGCACCTGCTGCAGGAAGATCGCGGTGAGGAAGAACATGGACAGGAACGCGGCGCCGTTGAGTGCCAGAGCGCCGCCGGCGGTGCTCAGGGCGCGGGAACGCAGGAGGTCGAGCGGCAGCAGTGGCGCCTTTGCCCTGGCTTCGACCAGTACGAAGAGCGCGAGCAGAACGACTCCGCCGATCAGGCATCCGATCACCTCGCCCGCGGACCAGCCGACGGGTTCGGCGCGGACGACACCGTAGATGATGAGCATCAGGCCACCGGTGCCGAAGAGGGCTCCCAGCAGGTCGAAGGAGCGGTTGCCTTCGTGCGGGGCGATGTGGCGCACGATGATCGGGGCGGCGATCACGAGTGCGACCACGATGGGAACGTTGACGATGAAGACCCAGCGCCAACTGAGGGAGTCGACCAGCAGGCCGCCGGCCACGACGCCCAGGGTGCCGCCCAGGCCGGCCAGTCCGCCCCAGACTCCCATGGCGATGTTGCGCTGCCGGCCGTGCGCGAAGGTGACGGTCAGGATGGACAGGGCCGCCGGGGAAAGGAGGGCGGCGCCCAGGCCCTGCACCGCCCTGGCCGTGATCAGCAGACCGGGCGAACCGGCCAGTCCGCCGGCGAGCGAGGTGACTCCGAACAGGACCAACCCGAGAACGAACATCCGCCGCGAGCCAAGGATGTCGGCCGCCCGGCCGCCCAGCAGCAGGAAACCGCCGAAGATCAGCGTGTACCCGCTGATGACCCACTGGAGGCCGTCGCCGGAGAATCCGAGGTCACTCTGGATGTGCGGCAGGGCGACGTTAACGATCGTCACGTCCAGCACCACGATGAACTGAGCCAAGGCCAGCACGGCGAGTGTGGCCCACGGACTTCTTCGCATGAAACCGATCCCCAATGTGTACGTCGTAAGCGTTCCGTGAACTATACATCGTTCAGGCGCGACGTTCAGCGCACTGCGACCGACGTCACGGCGTCGAGGCGATGGTGGAGAGCGGGGCCGTTGGCCCCGTGGGCCGAACGGGCGCGCGGCTGTCCTGGCCGGCGGACCCGCGCATCCCGCCGCCCGTCCCGTCCGGAAGTGCGCGGAAGGCGTATGGGTGTGCTATCAGCCGTGACGCGTGGCCACGGGGCCCGATGGCCGCATCGGGCACAGCGGTAGGCGTATAGGGCGATACCGTCCAGTCTCGCGCGGATTCGTCGCCGAGCCAGGGCCGGGCTCGCGCTCGGCGGCGCGCTGGAAACCCGGTGGATGCGGCCGACTGGAAGGGCCGGTCCTCGCGGACGCCGCGTGCCACGTGTTCTTCGGTGGGGCGCGACCGGATGGCGCCGCCGCTGCGACCGGCGACAAGGGCGCGCTGCCCGTGGTCAGGCGGGGCGCGTCGAGCGGACGGCCCGTCCTCGAACGAACGCCTGAGCCCACGGTCGGCAGGACGGCGCGGTGCGCGTCGTCGTGCGGTGAGGTGCTGATGACGGAGTGGTTCATCCACCTCGGGGGTGAGACGGGAGCTCCTCACGCACCGCTCCGGCGGGCGCACGCCGGGCGCGGTGATGCCGACCGGTGCGTGGCCCCGGGACTCGCGCGCTGTGCCGCACGGTTCAGGATTGTGCCCGGAGCCACAGCGGGGTCCGGCGCGGCGCGGGCCGAATGACGACAGGCGGTGCGCTCACGCCGGCCGCCGGCCTCTCACGGTCGCGGGCACGATGCGGAAATCGCACTGGTAGACCAGGTTGTGGAGTTCGGCGGAGACGATGGCCCGCAGGGCGGGGAGTTCGGCCGCGACCTGCTCGACGGGGAAGACGTTCAACGGCCAGTCGCCGACCGCGCCACCCCGCAGGTGGGGGTGATGGAAGTGGGAGCCGTAGAACGCCAGGAGGGTGATGGGCCGAACGGCCGCGGCGACCTGTTCCGGCCAGGAAGAGCGGGCGCAGGCAGGCAGCGACGGCCGGCCACGAGAGTGATCTGGTCGGCAACCGCGATTCCGGGCCGCGAACCAACCCTGGCGTATTCCGGTTCCGCCCCCGACCACGTCATCGCCTTCACCCCACCACGCCGGAGCCGCGGCGTTGATCACCAGATGCACCGTGTTGTCGGCATGATGACCAGGGCGTTTGCCAGGCCGGGCGGGACGGCCACGGGCGAGCCCTGGTTCTTCTGCCCGTCGGCCCAAGCGACCCGGCGCGAGGCAAGCGCCATCAGGTCCGCACCCAGACCAAGCAGCCACCGCCTGGGTCCGCGACACCTGTCGCGCACCCGCCACCCATCGGGGGCAAGCCGGGCGGCCATCACACTCCTGGCCCGCTCAACTCCTGCCACCCCAAGAGAAGCGACGTGCACGGCGTTACCCACGTACCGCTGCTCGTGGGTGAGTCCCCGGCGGGTCAGTACGGACGGCTGCCCGGCGCGGGCTCCAGCCATCGAAGTTCCCGGCGAGGACGTCACCGGCCAGCGGGGCGGTGCGGGTGAAGCCGTCGGCCGTCATGCCGTCAGCGGCCCCGTGACGATGGAGGCGGAACGGTGGCCCCACACCCGTCGGTACGAAGCATGCACCAGATCTCCAGGAGGGGCGGCCCCTGAGACGTCCACCCCAGATCCCGGCGTGCCTTGGAGGCGTCCACGCGGACGTTGCTGCTCATGCACAGCGCGTAGGGCAGGCTGATGGCTTCGGCCATGGTCTCCAGCGTGGTGGAGACCGCCGGGCGCCAGGCCGATCACCTGGGCGACGCCCTCAGCGATGTCACGCATCGTGTCCTCGCCGGCCGCGAGGTTGTACTCGCCGCCCGGCGGAGCCGACTCCAGGGCCAGCACGTAGGCGTGCGCGACGTCGTCGAGGTGGACGTTGGGGTATACCGGTTGAGCCCCTTGCCGGTGTAGCGGCTCACACCGTCGCGCAGGGCGGTGCGCAGCAGCAGAGGAAGCTGCTCGCTCCCACCCTGGCCGTAGACCATGCTCGGCCGCAGGACGACCGCGTGGACCCCGGTGGTGGCGAGGACTCGCAGGTCCTGCGTGTAGCGGTGCGACAGCTGCGGAATCGGCGTGAAGTCCGGGTCCTCGACGCGCACGGTGTCGCTGGGTTCGCCGCCGGACAGCTCCGTGTACACCGACACGCCGCTGGTGCGGATGTAGCGCCTGCCCGTGCCGGAAACGAGCTGGAGCAGAATGTCGGTGGCCCTGTCGTTGTTCCGCGTCCCCGGTCTCGATGACGGCGTCCGTCTCCTCAGCGGTACTGTCTCTCCGAGGTCCGGGGGGACAGGTGACCCACGGTGATGCTGGACGCGGAGAACGACCACTCAGGCGCAGCGGGTGACGGCCTCACTCGCTGCCACCGGTCCATCACACCCGCCGACGCGGAAGGCGCGGGCGAGCACTGCCACATGGGCGCCCGGACCCGCGCCCACCCGGTGATGTTCGAGTGGCTCGACGCGCTTCCCCAGGGGAGGACCGGCGACGGAGGCGATCCACGACGGCCGCCGGCGCGGTCCTGTCACCGGACCGGAACCACGCGTCCGCAGCCGTTCTCCGCTCCGCCGGGAGACAGTCCTGAACGATGTGCATGGGCGGCCGGCGGGTCATCCGTACGGGTAGGGTTGAGATATGCCGAACCAAGGGAAGGGCTCCAGGCCGAGGCTGAACCGGACGGTCTTGGTGGCGAGTGCCGTCACCATCGCCGACACGGAGGGCCTGGAAGCGGTGACGGTCCGACGCCTCGCCCAGCTCCACGAAGTCGCGCCGACAGCCCTGTACTGGCACTTCAAGGACAAGGACGCGCTGCTCAACGGGATGGCCGAGCAGCTCTTCGGCGAAGTGCGACTTCCCCTCCGGCGGGCCCCCGGGAGCTGGCCGGAAGAGCTGCGCGCCCTTCTGGAGGCGTTCGTCGCCGTCCTGCGGCCGCATCCCTTCGTCGCCCCGCTCCTGTCGGAACGGGCGCTGGACTCCGACGCCGGCCTTACCGTCACCGAGCGTGCATTGCTGCTGCTGAGCAAAGCCGGGCTGGCTCCGGACAGGGCGGCCGAGACGGGTTCATACCTGCTCAGCGCGGTCGTAGCCCTCGTCGCGGCCGAGCCGGGCCGCCACCTGCCGAAGGACGAGGAGGAGCGCGAGGACGCCGTGCGGGTCAAGCGCGCCTCGATCATCGCTCTGTCCCCGCGGCGCTTTCCAACGGTCGTGACCTTCGCGGATCCGCTCTCGAACTGCGCCAGCCCCGACGACTACTACGCCTTCGGCATCGACATGCTCATCAGCGGCGTGACGCAGATGGCAGAGCCCCGGGCCTGAAAGCGGTCGAGTTGGGATCGCCCGGTGACGGCCCGGCCACGCCCTGACGTTCTGGTCGGGGGCGGCGTGGCGTGTACCCGCCGCGCCGCCCCCGTCCGGGGCGGTCGACCTCCTGGGCAAAACAGTTGTCTCAGCGGGACCGTTGCCCACCCACGTCGGACTCGCCCACCGGAGTGCGGCCAGCGGGCCGCAGGGGTTCGCGGCCGGTGAGGCCGCACACGTGAGTCATCTCAGCGTCAGGAACGCCCCCGTGGCCGTTGCGGCCAGACCCACGATCCAGCCGCCCACCGCCATCAGCAGTGCGGCGCCGGGCCTGCCGCCGCCCACCGTCCGGACGGTCTCGTAACCGCACAGGCTGAAGGCGGGAGCGGCTCCTCCCAGCAGCGCCATCCCCGCACCCGCCCACTCCCGGTACGCCCACCCGGCCAGCGCACCCAGGAGGAGACAGCCCAGGAAGTTCAGCGTGAACGGGCCCCAGGGCGTGGGCCGTCGGCTGCGGGGTCTGGAGGGACTTCTCCGTCCGGTAGCGCAGTGCGCCTCCGGCCAGTCCTCCGAGCAACACCAAGAGCAGGGGATGCGAAGGCTCCCTCGCGCAACGATGTGATGGCGGCCCGTGGCGGCCGCGTGACGGGCGTCACCGGCTGGCGGATGGCGTGGGCTGGGGGCATGTCTCTCCTACCTGTCGTCGAACCGCCTCGAAGGCGTTCCAGGTAGGGACCGTTGGCGGCACGCACCGGCGTGCCGCGGTTTCGGCGAGCCCCTCCGCCGTATCACCGCACGCTACGCCCACGGACCTGGGTGCGGAATCCCGCGACGCGTCCTTCCCCCATGAGTGCGTCCGTACGCAGCAGTGTGCCGTCCGGCTCCGGGCGAGGTGCTCCGGGACCGTCGGGCCCCGCCCGGCCCCCGGCTCCCTGAGCGTCGGGGGTTTGCGTCTCAATACCCCCCCAGGTATACGCTGAGAGTGAGAGCTATACCCCCCGGGGTAATTTAGCCCGGTCATGCAGGGAGGAAAAGGTGCATTTCATCGAGACCCTCGCCATTGAGGGCCTGGGCAATCGCAGCTACCTGGCGGGCGGGCCGGCGGGTGCGGTGGCCGTCGATCCGCCGCGCGACGTCGACACGGTGCTCGCAGCCGCCGCGCGGCGAGGCGTACGGGTCAGGTGCGTCGTGGAGACCCACCTGCACAACGACTACATCACCGGCGGCCTGGAACTCGCCCGGATCACCGGCGCCCGCTACCTCGTGCCGACCGGTGCGAACGTGGCGTTCGACCGGGTTCCGGTGGGGCACGGCGACAACGAACCCCTCGACGAGGGACTGTCCCTGCGGGCGGTCGCGACGCCCGGGCACACCCCCCACCACACCTCCTACGTCCTGGTGGACGGGGGTGAGGACGTCGCGGTCTTCACCGGGGGGTCGCTGCTCATCGGCACGGTGGGTCGGCCCGACCTGGTCGACCCGCGGCTGACGGACGAGCTGGCACGTGCCCAGCACGCCTCCGCGCACCGTCTCGCACACCTGCCCGACGCGGTCCGTGTGCTGCCGACCCACGGCTTCGGCAGCTTCTGCTCGTCCGCCCAGGCCGACGGGGAGGAGAGCACGATCGGCCGGGAGAAGGAGGGGAACGCCGCTCTGCTCAAGGACGTCGACTCCTTCGTGGCCGGCCTCCTGGCCGGCCTGGACGACGTTCCCGCTTACTACACGCACATGGGCCCGGCCAACGCCTCCGGCCCCGCGGCGGTCGACCTGACACCGCCGCGGCGGGCGGACGGGGCCGAGATCGCGGACCGCCTCCGGGCCGGCGAGTGGGTGGTCGACCTGCGCAACCGCGTCGCCTTCGCGGAGGGCCACGTCGCGGGCTCCCTCAACTTCGCCCTGGACGGCCAGCTCGCCACCTACCTGGCCTGGCTGATCCCGTGGGGCAGGCCGGTGGTCCTGCTGGCCTCGACCGCTGAAGAGATCGCGGCCGCCCAGCGAGAACTGGTCCGAGTCGGCATCGACCGCCCTGCGGCCGCCGCGACCGGTAGCCTCCAGGACTGGCTGACCGCCGACACGAAGCCGCGGTTCTTCCGGCGTGCCTGCTTCGCCGACCTCGCCGCCGCCCGTGAGCGGAGCGCCGCGGCTCCCGTGGTGCTCGACGTGCGCCGCGGCTCCGAGCGGGCGACCGGCTGGATCGCCTCGTCCACGCACATCCCGTTGCACGAACTGCGCGGACGCGCGACCGAGGTGCCGGAGGGCGAGGTGTGGGTGCACTGCGCGGGCGGGCTGCGTGCCGGCATCGCCGCCTCCCTCCTCGACGCCCTGGGACGCGAGGTGGTCGCCGTCGACGACGGCTTCGACGCCGCCGACGCCCTCGGCCTGGTGACCAGGGCCTCCTGACCCCGACCGACGGAAGGAACGATCATGAACGCGACTGCCAACCAGCACCCCGGCAGCGAGGTGACCCCCGCCCGGGCCCATGAACTGGCCGGCTCCGGCATGGTGGTTCTGCTCGACGTGCGCGAGCCGTACGAGTACGCGGCCGGTCACGCCCCCGGAACGCTGTGGTTCCCGTTGAGCCGGCTGACGGACGGCGACCCGCTGCCGAGTGGAGCATCCGGACGGCGGATCCTGTGCGTCTGCCGCTCGGGCAACCGGTCACACCGGGCGATGGAGCTGCTCGTCTCCCTCGGCGAGGACGCCCACAACGTCACGGGCGGCATGCAGCGATGGGCTGAGGCCGGCCTGCCCGTCGTCGACACGCTCGGCGCTGCGGGGCGCATAGCGTGACGCAACTGATCCTCGCCCTGATCGCCGGCGGCGTCGTCGGCCTGGCGCTCGGCGGCCTCGGCGGCGGGGGGAGCATGCTCGCCGTGCCTGCCCTGATCTACCTCCTCCACTTCAGCGCGGCGCAGGCCACTACGGCCAGCCTGCTGATCGTCGCCGCGACGTCGCTCACCGGTCTGCTGGCCCATGCCAGGGCCGGCCGGGTGCGATGGCGCGCCGGCGGGCTGTTCGCCCTAGCTGGTCTTCCCCTGGCTGCGGTCACCGGCGCGTTGTCCTCGAAGGTGCCGAACGCCGTGCTGACGGCGGCCTTCGCCCTGCTCGCCGGACTCGCGGCCTGGCGGATGCTGGCGGCCCGCAGCGGCGGGCCCGCCGCCGAGCCCGCCGGACCGGCGAAGTCCGCCGCGGCCGGCGCCGGCCTGGGCGCGGTCACCGGCTTCCTCGGGGTCGGCGGCGGCTTCCTCGCCGTACCGGCCCTGGTCTCGGTGCTCGCCTTCCCGATGGCCGAGGCGGTCGGAACCAGCCTGCTGGTGATCAGCTCGAACTCCGCCGCGGCCCTCGTCCCACGCCTCGGCGCCGCCGGCTCGGTCGACTGGGCCGTCGTCGGCCCCTTCACCGCCGCGGCCGTCCTCGGCGCCTGGGACGGCAAACGCTGGGCCGAGAAGCTGTCCGGCCGCACCCTCCAGAGGGTCTTCGCCGTCGCCCTCATCCTCGTCGCCGGGCTGATGCTCGCCGACGCACTCCTGTGAACCCCCTCGCCACATCACTGGAAGGAACCACGCCGTGATCACGTCCCTGACAGCCGATCAGCTCAAGCCCCGGCTCGACCTGATGACCGTCATCGATGTCCGCTCTCCCGGAGAATTCGCCGCGGGACGCATCCCCGGCGCCCACAACATCCCCGCGGACCACCTCGACCGCGCCGTTCCGCTGCTGCGGGCGGTCGCCGACGGTGGTGGTATCGCCATGGTGTGCGCCTCCGGAGCCCGCTCCGAAGCCGCCTGCCGCAAGCTCGCCGGCCACGGCATACCGTCGGCCACCCTCGACGGCGGCACCAGCGCGTGGACCGGCAACGGGCACCCCGTGCACCGGCCGGCGGGCGCCCGCGCCGTCTGGGCGATGGACCGGCAGGTTCGCCTCGTCGCCGGCGGCCTCGTCATCCTCGGCCTGCTCCTCGGCATCCTCCTGCCCGGCGCCCGCTGGCTATCGGCCGCCGTCGGCGCGGGACTGCTGCTCTCGGCCGTCACCAACACCTGCGCCATGGGCACCATGCTCGGGCGCCTGCCGTACAACCGGCCCCGGGCCGGCACCCCCACCGTCGACGACGTCATCGCCACCCTGCGCCGGCGGGCAGGCGCTGACGCCTGACCTTCCGCTCACCCGACGCCCCTCGTGCCGTACGGTGATATACGGTCAGAAAAAGTGTCGGACCATCTCAGGGAGTTGTTCGCGCCGCGCGTCGTTCCCCACCGCCTCCTCGGCCTGCTGGCCGTCGCGGTGGTGGCGGTCGCAGCCCTGGGAGGGTGCCCCCTGATGCGCCTGCCCGCCGGCAGCACACCCCACCTGGTAACGGCACACGACGCCCGCCGGGCGTCCTTGGAGGCCCGCCTCCGGGGCGCCCGGAGACCGCCGAACCGTCCGGCCCAGGGGCCTGCCCCGTGCCCCACCAGGCCGCCGGGCCGCCTCCGGACCCCGCAGCCGCGCTGTCGGCGGTAGACGCCGTCGCCGATCCGGTCCCGGCACAGCCGGTACCAGGACGCGGCGGACCGCCATCGGGAGCCCGCACCGCACCTGAGCACCCGCCTGAGGACATGGACGACCGCCGACCCGGCCCGGCCGGGACGCCGACCGTTCTCGCACGTCCTCAGGAGCTCCCCATGAAGTCGTCCTCCCCACCCCGCCGCTCCAGCCGCGTGGCACGTCTCGTACTCGCGGCCGCACTCGTCGTCGCCGCAGGCGTCCTGGTGGCCCTCGCCTTCCGGCCGAGCGCGCCGCAGCACCCGGCGGCAGGCGCCCGGCATGCCGCCGGCGCGTCGTCCGGCGCCTCGCCCTCACCCTCGCCCGCCGGCGCCGGAACCGCCGAACGCTCGGCCGCAGGCCCGCCTCCGATCCCTACAGTCTCGGCTCCGCCACCACGCCCGTGGTGCTGATCGAGTACGCGGACTTCCAGTGCCCGTTCTGCCGGCAGTTCGCCACCTCCACCGAACCGGCGCTCGTCACCCGGTACGTCAAGAAGGGCGAACTGCGCATCGAATGGCGCGACTTCCCGATCTTCGGCGCCGATTCCGAACAAGCCGCCCGCGCGGCGTGGGCCGCCGGCCGCCAGGGCAGGTTCTGGGCCTACTACCACCTGCTCTACGACCACGCCCCGCACGGAAGAACTCCGGCGCCTTCGCCCCGGACCGGCTCACGTCCCTCGCCCAGGACGCCGGTGTGCCAGGCCTGGCACGTTTCCGCACCGGCTACCCCTCCCCGCAGGCGAAGAGCGCCGTGCAACGCGACGCACAGGAGGGCTACGCGCTCGGCATCCCCAGCACTCCCGCCTTCCTGATCAACGGTCGGCCCGTCCTCGGAGCCCAACCCCTCCAGCAGTTCGAGCAGGCCATCGACGACGCCCTGCGCCACCCCATGGCCACCCCGTCGCCGAGCGGGAGCGGCCGGTGACCTCCGCCGGCCTCCTCGACGCCTTCCTCGGCGGCGTCCTGACGCTGGTCAGCCCGTGCAGCGCCATGCTCCTGCCCTCGTTCTTCGCCTACTCCTTCACCACCACCGGCCGCCTGCTGCGCCGCACCGCGGTCTTCTACCTCGGCCTGGCCACCACCCTCGTCCCCCTTGGCGTGGCGGGCTCGTACGCAAGCCGCCTGTTCTACGGGCACCACGACCTGCTCGTCACCGTCGGCGGCTGGACGGTCATCGCCCTGGGGGTGGCCCAGATCGCGGGAACCGGCTTCGGGTCCACGGCCGCGGCACGCGCGGCAGGCCGGCTACGGGGAGTGACGGCACTGTCGGTGTACCTGCTCGGCACGGTCTACGGCCTCGCAGGCTTCTGCGCGGGCCCGATCCTCGGATCCGTCCTGACCGTCTCCGCCATGGACGGGCGCCCCACCGCCGGCGCCGTACTGCTGGCCGCCTACGCGCTGGGCATGTGCGTCCCGCTGTTCGCGGTGGCCGCCCTGTGGGACCGCCTGCCCTCGGTACGCCACCGGCTGCGCGGGCGCACCGTCCGCCTGGGCAGGATCGAACTGCACACCAACAGCCTGCTGGCGGAAGCGCTCTTCATCACGCTGGGCGCGGTGTTCCTGCGGTTCGACGGCACGTCCGCTCTCCCCGGGATCGTCGGCGACGTCGGGCAGCTGCGGCTGGAGGAACGGGTGGAGTCATTTACGGACGCCCTGCCGAGCGCCCCGGTCGCCCTCACGGCCGCAGCGGTGCTCCTGCTGATCGCCTGGCGGCTGGTGCGGTGGCCCCGGCGGGACGGGGCGCCCGACGCGCGGCAGAGCCCGGATACGCAGGATACCGCCGTCGACGACGGTGCCGGTGGCCCCGCAAAGACCTCGCCTCGTCACAGCGGCAGGTAGGACCAGCCCTCGTACTGGCGGCGGGCGAGGTGCCAGACCGCCGCCGGCACGATCTCCACCCCCGGCAACAGGTCCTCCGGGTTCAGGCCCTGGGGGTCGAGCGAGTTGGCGCAGGCGAGGACACGAACCCCGCTCTCCTGAAGCTCGCGCGTCCCGTCCGTCCACACGCCTCCAGCGAACGCCAGTTCGATTCCCGGTCCATAGCAGACAAGCTCCACCGTCACCGGCAGGTCGGCCGCCGCCAAGAGGTTGCGCAAGGCCCTCTGGGCTCGCTCCGGGGACGCCGCGCCGCTCACGACGCGCACGGTCGACATGTTCACGTGTCCAACCTCCTTCTGGCTGGGGCCGATTCCCCCAGCCGGGTCGTTGTGCCTGTTCGCCGGGCGCCACCGGGAGGCGGTGATTACGGGTGGAAGACCAGCGATCCCCCACGTACCCGCGGCATCAGGAGAAGTTGTGTTGCGCGTGTGACCCCTCCAGGGCCGGGACGCAGCCCCGGAGGCTGACGGCGATCGTCTGTGGCTGAGGTCGTGGATGGGGCGCGCAACGGGATGCGCCGGCCTGCGGCGTACATCGTGCTTCTCGCGACGGCGATTCACCGAGCCGGACTCCGCGTGCCACGCAGACGTGAACTACTGCTTCTCCGGGCCGATGCGGGGTGCCTGGCGGGTGCGGTCGCGCTGCCGGTCAGGGGCTGTTCGCCCATCGGCCGCGTAGGTGATGCGTAGGCCGCGCGACCCACGCGCCGCGGGACGCACCACGAAACAGTCACCCCGCAAGAGCGCTACGCGGTATTCGACGGGCTGCTCATACTGGTAGCCGATCCTGGTCAGCGCGAGAGCGGCCGTGCCCGGGGGCATGTCCAGCAGCGACCTTTCCACGGGCGTCGGCACGAGTGCCCTGAGCGTGTCGTCGGCCCGGGTGACCCGCAGATCGGTGTACGTCGCCAGCGCGTCGTACACCGGGATCGTGGAGAAGTCGCACCCCAGCACGGCGGAGGCCCGTTCGGCCGGCAGCCAGATCCGGTCGATGGCCACCGGGAAGCCGTCGGCGATGCGGAGCCGCTCCAGGTGGAGCAGCAGCGTGGATTCCTCCAGTCCCAGCCGGGTGGCGAAGACACCGTCCGATCTGACATCGAGGATCCGCACCACGCTCGCGGGGCGGCTACCGGCGGCGCTGATGGCACCGGCCAGGCCGGGGACGCACGGTTGGGCGGGCCGGCGGGCCCGGCCACCGTTCCCGGGCGACCGCGCAGGGCGGCCTCGGGCGGAGCCGATGAGCCCTTCCTCCCGAAGGCCACGCAGGGCCTCTCGCACCGTGTGACGGCTCACCCCGTACGCGCGGCCCAGGTCGTGCTCACCGGGGAATCCCCCCGCGAAGGCACCCGTGAGGAGCCGCGCGCGGATGTCGTCGCGCACCTGCTTCCACAGGGGGTGCCGTCCCGATCGGTCGGGCGGCCGGGCCACGGAGGACATGCGCGGCAATGTACGCATCCGCGGGCTGTACGGCCAGAGACGGACGCGCCGTGTCCGGACATATAGTGGTGGCACCGACCTCCCGCGCCGCCGCGCTTTCGGCCCAGGCGGCCCTATACCCCCTGGGGTACCATGGAGTACAGAAGGAAGGAAAACGTCATGGCCACAGCTGTGGACGAGGGTTCCATGCAGGCAGTGCTCAACCGCCTGCGCCGGGCTCAGGGCCAATTGGCCGGCGTGATCGCCATGATCGAGGCCGGCCGTGACTGCAAGGACGTCGTCACCCAGCTGGCCGCGGTCTCCCGGGCCCTGGACCGGGCCGGGTTCAAGATCGTCGCCAGTGGCATGCGCCAGTGCCTGACGGCCGAAGAGGGCACTGCCCCGCCGCTGACCGAGGAGGAACTGGAGAAGCTCTTCCTCGCGCTGGCCTGAGGTGTCCTGTTGCCGGACCACCATTCGGCGTGACTCGACTGCCGTCCGCCTGACGGATCGCGGCTGGCGCCCCCGCGGCCGAAAGGTCTTGGTCCCGTTCACCGCCGATGGCCGGCGCACTCCCGCGCGGGAGATCCAGCGGCGAACCCGACGCCGCCGACACGCCGCACAAGGCGATGACCGCGAAGGCGGGGCGGACCGCCTCCGCGCACACGCCGCCCGTCCACGCCGGCCCGGCCGCCGGAACGGCACCGTGAAGGGCGACGCCGAGCGCCTGTCCGACCTGTCGCGCGGTGGCGACCATCGCCGCCACCACCCCGGCACGTTCCACCGGTAGTCCTCGCAGGGCCGCCTCCGCGATCGGCGCTGTGGCCAGTCCCGAGCCGATCCCCAGGACGGCGTAGGCGCCGAAGAGCGCCACGTCGTAACGCTGGGCGAGACCGGTGGCGAAGAGTGCTCCGCCCGACGAGGTCGCGGTTCCGTCGATGAGGAAGCACACGCGCGTGCCCAAGGCCGACGTCGTCCTCGCGGACAGCAGCGCGGTGGCGACGAAGCCCTCGGCCATCGGCAGGGGATATTCCGCGGACTCCAGAGAGACTTGGAACACGCCCGCGCGCTGGACCGGTACAACGAAGCGGTCTGCTGCGACATCGCCGAGATGCAGGCCGGGTTGGGGCAGACGGACGCGGTGGGCAGGACGTACGCGTTGCTTGCCGGCACGCTGAGGGCACTGCTGGGCGCGGTCGTCCCCGCCTACCACGTCAGCGGTGTCGGTGCGGGACTGAAGTTCAGCGGTGACGTTCTCGGCAAGATCTACGCCGGGCAGATCACGAAGTGGAACGACCCGGCGCTGACCGCGCTGAACTCCGGGGTGAAGCTCCCGGACGAGCCGATCGCGGTGGTACACCGCTCCGACGGTTGGGGTACCACGGGCATCTGGACGGACTACCTGACGAAGGTCTCCCCGGAGTGGGTGAGCAAGCTCGGCGGTGCGGACAAGTCCGTCGGCAAGACGGTGGCCTGGCCGACCGGCATCGGGGGCAAGGGCAACGAGGGCGTGTCCGGGCAGGTCAACCAGACCGAAGGTGCCATCGGCTACCTGGAGTTGCAGTACGCCCTCGCGCAGCAGACGACCTACGGGGCAGGTGGAGAACAAGGCCGGCGAGTTCATCGAGCCGTGCATCGCCACCGTGACCAAGGCCGTCAACGGCGCGAAGTTCCCGGCGAACCTCAACACTCGCTGACCGACGCCGCCGGCCCGGACGCCTACCCGGTCTCGGGCACCACCTACGCGCTCGTCTACCAGAAGCAGGCGAACGCGGCGAAGGCCGCTGGGCTCGTCGGCTTCCTCTCCTGGGTGCTGTCCAAGGGCCGGGACCTCAACGCCGACCTGAACCACGCGCCGCTCGGCAGCGACCTTCGGCAGCCTTCGGTCAACCAGCCGAAGAAGATCACCCTCAACGGCAAGCCCGTCGTCAAGTAAGCAGTGCCCGGCGGCGCCCGGAGCTCCACGCGCCGTGCCGCCGCCGGGTCCACCCACCCCAACGGGGAGAGACATGACCCCCCTCGCCGACACCGGCGCCTCACTGCGCCGGGCGCGTGCCCGGTGGCGCGGTGCCGACGCGTCTTCCGTACGACCGTGACCGCCGCCGCGGTCCTGGTGATCGTCGTCCTGCTGGCCACCGCCGTCTTCCTCGCCCAGCAGGCGTGGCCGGCCCTCGGCCACTACGGCATATTCAGCTTCCTCGGCTCGGACCGGTGGGCGCCGTCCGAGGCCGCCGCCGACGCGCCCACACCAACCCGTACGGCATCACGCAGTTCGTGTACGGCTCCGCCGTCACGTCGCTGATCGCCATGGTGCTGGCCGTGCCGGTCGCCGTCGCCGTCTCGCTGTTCATCACGGACCTGGCGCCCAGCTGGCTGCGCGGCCCGCTGTCCGGACTCGTCGACCTGCTGTCGATCACCACCAGCATCCTCGGCCAGGGCGCCACGATGCCCTCCGTCATCGCCAACGAGTTCACCGAGGCCGCAGAGCCCTTCCACCTGCAATCCCTGATGGTGGTCGCCGGCTGGCTGCTGGTCGTCGCCCTCGTCGTCAACATCGTCGAAAAATTCGTCGTGCGGCGCACCGGAGAGGACATCGCCTGATGGCCGCCAAGACCCTCGCCCCGCAGCGCCCTTCGCGCAGCTCGTACAGGCCGAGCGGCCGGCGGCTGACGATGAACACGATCATGACCGGGCTGCTGGGCCTGGCCGCCGCGGGCGTGGTCGCCCTGCTGCTGTGGATCTTGGTCTACATCGCCGGCCAGGGCCTGAAGTTCCTGGGCCCCGAGTTCTTGACGCAGCCCCCGCCCGGTGACCCTCGCAAGCCGGCGGCGGCTTCGAGAACGGCATCATCGGATCGCTGATCATCGTCGGTATCGATCCGGATGGTCGAGTACGGCGGCCGGCTCGCCTAGGTCGTCGGTTTCCTCACCGACGTGCTGATCGGCGTACCCACGATCGTCACCGGCGCGTTCGTCTACGCCCTGTGGGTCGTCCACTTCGGCTTCTCCGGCATCGCCGGATCGGTCACCCTCGCGCTGATCATGCTCCCGCTCGTCATCCGCACCACCGCGGAGGTTCTGCGCCTGGTTCCGAACGAGCTGCGCGAGGCCAGCCTCGCCCTCGGTGTGCCCCGGCCCGCACCATCATCTCCGTGGTCCTGCCGACCGCCTTCCCCGGCATCACGACCGGCGTCATGCTCGCCGTCGCCCGCGCCATGGGCGAAACCGCGCCCTTGTTGCTCACCACCCTCGGCAACGACCTGTTCGTGGAGACCAACCCGACGCACCGGATGTCGACGCTCTCGTTGCAGATCTTCGGCAACGCCATCACCGGCTTCCGCACCGCGCAGGCCCGCGCTTGGGCCGGCACGCTCACCCTGATCGCGATCGTCCTGCTCTTCACGATCGCCGCCCGCCTCATCGGCCGCCGCAGCAGCACCCGGGCAGCCCGGTGAAGCACAGCGTCGGCGAACCGCTCACCATTCCTGACTCGTCTCTCAGAAGGAGCCCGTGATGCCGAGCCCGGCTCCGCCGGCCGAGCTGTCCCACAGCTTCATCGCTCCGGCCGCCTCGACGTGATCGACCTGACCGCCTCCTACCGGGGCCGGGCAGCCGTCGAAGGCGTCAACCTCTCCATCGAACTCCGGCAGGTCACCGCTCTCATCGGGCCCTCCGGCTGCGGCAAATCCACCCTGTTGCGCTGCATGAACGGCATGCACCTCACCGTCCCCGGCGCCAGTGTCACCGGAAAGGTCCTGCTGGACGACACCGACATCTACACCGGGCGGATCAGCCCCGTCGGGATCCGCCGCCGGGTCGGCATGGTCTTCCAGCGCCCCACTCCGTTCCCGACCATGTCCATCCGCGACAACGTCCTGGCCGGCCTCCACCTCGGCCGGCGCCTTGGCCGCGGCTCCAACGACGACCTGGTTGAACGGGCCCTGACCAAGGCCGGCCTGTGGAAAGAGGTCAAGGACCGCCTCAAGGCCCCCGGCGGCGGCCTGTCCGGCGGCCAGCAGCAGCGCCTGTGCATAGCCCGCGCCCTGGCTGTCGAGCCGGAGATCCTGCTGATGGACGAACCCTGCTCCGCGCTCGACCCGATCTCCACCCTCACCATCGAGGACTTGATCAAGGAGATCAAGGAGACGTACACGGTCGTCATCGTCACGCACAACATGCGGCAGGCCGCCCGCGTCTCCGACACCACGGCGTTCCTGACCCTGCCCGACGTCAGCGCGCCCGGCCGGCTCGTCGAATCCGGTCCCACCGCGCAGATCTTCAGCACCCCGCAGCAGAAGGCCACCGATGACTACATCACCGGGAAAGTTGGGTGACATGCTCGTGCAACCCCGAAAGCCGACGAACGACGATGTTCCGGTTACCGCCGTCAATCCTGGCAAGCTGCGCCTGATGCGGCTCGGCTGCGTCGAACTCAACTTCGACGGCTACCAGGCCCGGGTCGCGGGCCGGACCATCAAGTTCCCGACCAAGGAGTTCGAACTCCTGCGGGAACTCATGCTCAACGCCGGCCGCGTCATGACCCGACGAGAACTCCTCGACGATGTCTGGGGCGAGGGCTACCCCGACCGGAACAAGATGCGCAAGCCTCGTCGACCGGCTTCGATGTAGCGGTGCTCATCCATGCAGCATACGAAGAGCTGCTGGCCGGACGGCCGGACCCGAGCGTCCCGACCGCATGAACTCACCCTTGGTTCACCTTTCCCGCGCGCCCCGGGCCCCCGAAGAACCCGCGGGGCGGACGCCGCGTCGCCGCGTTCGTCCGCCCGCAGCGCCGGGGCCCGCACCTCGATCAGAGGGCGGCGGCCTTCTCCAGCTCGGCCTTGTCGGGGGTGTCCGCGAGCGCCCGCGAGGTACCGTTCCGCGTCCAGCGCCGCCGCGCACCCGCCGCCTGCGGCGGTGATGGCCTGGCGGTATGTGTGGTCGACGACGTCGCCGGCGCCGGAGACGCCGGTGAGGTTGGTGCGGGCGGTGTACAGGGCGGCGGTGTGGCCGGCCGGGCCCGAGCCGATGACGATGACCTCGCGCACGGTGTCGTTCGTGGTGGTCACCGCTCCGGCTGCTTGGCGTCGATCTCGGCGATCAGGGCCCCGATCCGGGTCTTGATCTCGTCGCGGATGGGGCGCACGACCTCGATGCCCTGGCCGGCCGGGTCGGTCAGGTCCCAGTCGAGGTACTTCCTGCCGGGGAAGACCGGGCAGGCGTCGCCGCACCCCATGGTGATGACGTAGTCGGACGCCTTGACGGCCTCGGGGGTCAGCATCTTCGGCTGCTCGCCGCAGATGTCGATGCCGACCTCGCGCATGGCCTCGACCGCGGTGGGGTTGACCTGGTCGCCGGGCAGGGAGCCGGCGGAGCGGACTTCGACGCGGTCGCCGGCCAGGGCGGTCAGGAACCCGGCGGCCATCTGGGAACGGCCGGCGTTGTGGACACAGACGAACAGCACGGACGCGGCGGGGGTGGAGGACATCAGCTCATCCTTCGCGGAACGGAACTCGAAAGGGGCAGCCAGGGTGGCATCACCACCGACTGATGTGACAGTATCAGCCCATGCTGATGTCAGTCGACAGTGATCTGATGCGGGTGCTCGCCGACCCGCTCAGGCTGCGGATCGTGACCCTGCTCGCCCGCGAAACCCTCTGCACCACCCACCTCATCGAGGAGACGGGTGCCAAGCAGACCAACCTCTCCAACCACCTGAAGGTCCTGCGTGAGGCCGGTGTCGTGGAGACCGAGCCGTGCGGCCGGTTCACCTACTACAAGCTGCGCCCCGACGTCCTCGAAGCCCTCGCCGGCTCCTTCGCCGAGCTGGCCGCCACCGCTCGCGCGACGGCCGCCGCAGACCGGAAGAGGTCCTGCCCGTGACCCGCACCGAACCCGCCCCCACGGCAGTCGGAGAGGCGGGCGTCGTCGCGAAGCTGTCCTTCCTGGACCGCTTCCTCGCCGTGTGGATTCTCGTGGCCATGGCCCTCGGCCTCGGCCTGGGCCGCCTCGTCCCCGGCCTGAACGACGCGCTGGCCAAGGTCGAGATCGGCGGGGTCTCGCTGCCCATCGCCGTCGGCCTGCTGATCATGATGTACCCGGTGCTGGCCAAGGTCCGCTACAACAGCCTCGGCACCGTCACCGGCGACCGGAAACTCATGGTCTCCTCGCTGGTGATCAACTGGCTGGTCGGCCCGGCGGTGATGTTCGCGCTGGCGTGGATCTTCCTGCCGGACCTGCCCGCGTACCGCACCGGTCTGATCATCGTCGGACTGGCCCGGTGCATCGCCATGGTCATCATCTGGAACGACCTCGCCTGCGGCGACCGCGAGGCCGCCGCCGTCCTCGTCGCGCTCAACTCCGTCTTCCAGGTCATCATGTTCGGCGTCCTGGGCTGGTTCTACCTCGACGTCCTGCCCGGATGGCTCGGCCTCGGCAACGGTCAGCACCTGGACATCTCCGCGTGGACGATCGCCCTGAACGTCGTCATCTTCCTCGGCGTCCCGCTCGTCGCCGGCTTCCTCACCCGCCGCATCGGTGAGCAGAAGATGGGCCGGGAACGCTACGAGGGCGTCCTGCTGCCGAAGATCGGGCCCTGGGCGCTGTACGGCCTGCTGTTCACGATCGTCATCCTCTTCGCCCTCCAGGGAAAGACGATCACCCACCAGCCCGGCGACGTCGCCCGCATCGCCCTGCCACTGCTGGCCTACTTCGCGATCATGTGGTTCGGCACCTTCGCCCTCGGCAAGGGACTCGGCCTGGGCTACGACCGCACCGCCACCCTGGCGTTCACCGCGGCCGGCAACAACTTCGAACTGGCCATCGCCGTCGCCATCGCCACGTTCGGCGTCACGTCGGGCCAGGCGCTGTCCGGCGTGGTCGGCCCGCTGATCGAGGTACCGGTGCTGGTCGGGCTGGTGTACGTGTCGCTGGCGTGGCGGCGGAAGTTCACGGCACCGGCGCTGACGCGGAGCTGACCTTCCGGGTGCCGCCCGTCCCGCCCCGCGGCTCGACGGGGGCGGGCGGCACCCGACCAGACCTCGGCCGCGTGAGTCCGGGTGAACGCAGACGGAGTGCTCGGCGACGCCGGCGTACGCGGCCCGCGAGGGCACGGCGCCCACGGCGATCCGGCCGAGGACGGTGCCGTCGGAGTCCGGCGCCGCGAACCGGTGCTCAGGGAGCCTTACGGCGTCGACGACCGGCCGGGTGGGCGTCGCGGCGCGGGACCACCTCCAGCCGCTCGCCGACGTCCTCGGCGACCGCGTGCGCTGCAGGGTCCGGGTCACCGGCGTCTCCCGCACCGGCCGGGACCGCGTGGTGGACGCCGACCGCGACCGGCAGCCGTTCACCGCGCACGTGGAGAACACCGACGGGACCGAGGAGCGGATCGCCGCCCGCGCCGTCATCGACGCCTCCGGCACCTGGTCCACGCCGAGCCCGCTGGGCGGCAACGGCCTGCCGGCGCTCGGGGAGAAGGCCCACGCCGCCCGCATCACCTACCGCGTCCCCGACGCCGCCCAGACCGACGGTGGCGGCTGCTGCGCGGCCCCCGCCACCTCGCAGATCGGCATCGACACGCCCGCCGCGGCGGGAGGCTGCCGCTGACCTTGAAGGCGCCCGGCGATCCCGGGAGGTTCGGCATGTCGTGTCTGCGGCTGGCCCCGCGCGTCCCCGGCCTGCAGGCGTCCATCGCCTTCCGCGCCAAACTGTTCGGGACCGAACCCGCCAGGCTCCGCGACGGCTACGCCGGCTTCGCCATCGCCGACCCACCGCTGAACCCCGGGGCCTTCTCCTGAGCCAGGCGTGGGATCCGTGCGAACTCGGCGGCGGCCACCCCGGCGCACGACATCGACGCTGTTCTCCTTCAGAGGGTGTCGGTGACGTCCCAGACGCTGCCGGTCTCGTCACCGCCGATACGGGCGACGAGGGAGCGCGCCGATGCGTCGGGGGTGAGGAGGGCTCCGGTGGCGTGCGCGGCGCGGAAGCGCTCGTGGGTGGCGGGGGCGAGCCGTCCTTCTCCTTCGTCGCGGATCGATGCCTGCATGGCGGTGTCGACCGATCCGGGGCGGTAGACGTTGGCGGTGACGCCGGTGCCCCGCAGCTGGGCAGCGAGATTGAGGGTGTGGGCCTCCAGAGCGGCCTTGGTGGCGGCGTAGGCGTTGCCGCCGACCATGAAGCCGGGCCGGGCGACGATGCCACTGGAGACGTTGACGACGCGTCCCCATCCCGCCGCGACCATAGGCGGTACGAGGGCTGAGGCGAGGGCGACGGGGGTGAAGACGTTGAGGCCGAACGCGGCCGCCCATGGCTCGATGCCGACATCGCCGACCTGCCCGAGGGGCTGGACCGTCGCTGCGTTGTTGACGAGGATGTCGATCCGTCCGATCGTCTCGGCGGCCCGTCGGGCGATGGCGGCGGCGTGTGCCGGTCCGGCCAGGTCCGCCGTCAGTGCCACCGCCGTGCCGCCGTACTCCTTCACCAGCCTTACGGTCTCCTCCAGCTCCCCGGTCGTGCGGGCGACCAGGACGGTCGCCGCGCCCGATCGCGCGAGGTGGACGGCGACGGCGCGGCCGATGCCGCGTCCCGCTCCGGTGACCAGGGCGGTCCTGCTGTTCAGCGTCATCGGCGCTGTCCTTTCACGATGGTGTCCGGCCGGGCGCCGGGGCGGCGGTCCCGAAGGGGGGCCGGTGGGCGATTCAGACCGCGGTGCGGCCGCCGTCCACCGCGAGCTCCGCGCCCTGGACGAAGGACGCGTCGTCGCTGGCCAGGTAGGCGATGGCGGAAGCGATCTCGTGCGGGGCGGCGGAACGGGCGGCCGGGGCGAGCGAGGCGAGGGCGTCGACGTCGCCGCCCATGGCGGCGGTGCCCTCGGTGCGGACCGGACCGGGGCGGACGGCGTTGACGCGTACGCCGCGCGGGCCGAACTCGGCGGCCCACGCCTTGGTCAGCAGGGTGAGGGCCGCCTTGCTGGAGCCGTAGAGGGCCATGCCGGCCATGCCGAACTCCGCGACCATCGTGGTGAGGTTGACGATCGCGCCGGTGCCACGGTCGGCCATGGCCGGGGCGAGCGCGCCGACCAGCAGGTAGGGCGCCCGCACGTTGAGGGCGTGGACGCGGTCGATCTCGGCGGCGGTGGCACTGGCGGTGGCACCGAACGGGAAGACACCGGCGTTGTTGACCAGCACGTCCACCCGCCCGCCGCCCGCCTCCGTGGCGCGTCGCGCGAGGTCGAGGACCGCGTCCGCGTCGGTGAGGTCGGCGGCGAGGAAGTCGGCCTTGCCGCCGCGTTCGCGGATCCCCGCCACCACGGCCTCACCTCGGGCGGCATCGCGGCCGGAGACCAGGACGTGCGCGCCGCGGGCGGAGAGCAGGGCGGCGGTGGCGGCGCCGATGCCGCTGGTGGAGCCGGTGACGAGGGCGGCCTTTCCATCGAACGGTGCGGAGGACACGGGCATGGCGGACTCCTCGATTAAATGAACAGGACTGTTCAGGTCGATAGCGTTATCCAAACAGCTCTGTTCGACTATCGTCAAGTCATGACAGCGCAGCCCACGGCATCGACCACCACCCCGGAGACCGCACCGGCCCCGGAGAAGCCGGCCCCCCGCACCCGGCGCCGTCCCGGACTCGAACGCGTCCTGGCCACCGCCGACCGCCTCTTCTACGAGAACGGCATCCACGCCACCGGCGTCGACCTGATCGCCGCCGAGGCGAACGTCTCCAAGGCGACGATGTACACCTACTTCGCCACCAAGGACGACCTCGTCGCCGAGTACCTGCGCCGCCGCGCCGAACGCTGGCACCAGCACGTCGAGCAGCGGCTGCCCACCGTGGACGGCGGCCCGCGCGAACGCGTCCTGACCGTCTACGACCTGCTCGGGCAGTGGTTCGCCACCCCGGAGTTCCGCGGGTGCCCCTTCAACAACGCCGTGGCCGAGTGTGCGTCCGATTCCGCCGCTCACCACGTCAACCTCGACCACCGGGCATGGGTGCGAGCGTTGTTCGAGAGGCTGCTCACCGAAGCGGGCGCCGTCCGCCCGGCCGCGGCAGCCCCGCAGCTCGCCCTGCTCTACGACGGCGCGATGACCGGAGCACAAGCGGACCCCGCCACCGACTGGGCCGGTGCCGCCCGCACCGCTGCGGCGGCCGTGGTGGACACCGCCACCCGCGACGCCGTCGGGTGAGGGCCCGTCGCCGGGGCGCGGCACGGTGCCGGTGGTCAGCGGCAGGAGGTGACCGTCGCGCGGAACGGTGCCGGTCCAGCGAGGATCAGCAGGCCGGTGCGGTCCTCGCGCAGGGCGGTGAGGGCGGCGGGCAGGCCGCGGGGAATCCGGGGAGCGCCGGCGAGGTCCGCAGTGGTGGGGGCGGGGTCGGTTCGAGGAGGAATATTTGCATTATGCAATATCACGTGTCGCCGTGTGCAAAACGGGTGGTGTGATGTCATGCGGGAGGCGGATGAGCGGTAGAAAGGTCGTATGGCCAAACACACGACCGGTTCCACCGGGCAGGACCGGCTCTCCGGCGCCGCCGAGCCGGCCGACGCCGTCGTCACCGCCGTGCTGACCGCCTCCCGGCTGTTGGTGGCGGTTTCGGCGAGATCGCTGGCATCGGTCGAGGAGAGCCTGACGCTGCCGCAGTTCCGCATGCTGGTGGTGCTCGACAGCCGCGGTCCGATGAACATCTCGCGCCTGGGCGAACATCTCGACGTCATCCCGTCCACCGCGATGCGCATGGTCGACCGGCTGGCCGCCTCCGGCATGCTGGAACGCGGACCCAGCCCGGCGAACCGGCGCGAGATCGTCATTTCGCTCACCGCGAAGGGCTTCTCCGTGGTCCGCGGGGCGACGGAGCGTCGGCGGGCGGAGATCGCCCGCATCGTCGCGGCGATGCCGAAGACCCAGCGCGCCGGACTCGTTCGCGCCCTCACCGCCTTCACCGAGGCCGGCGACGAGCCCGCAGCGCGGCCCGCGGGGGCCGACGTCGGCTGGTAGGGGCCGCTGCTGCGGCAACGGGGCTCGACACGTCGACGGCCGCCCGAAGGAGGGACTCATGGGTCCGGTGGTTCGTGCCCGGGACGTTCCGCCGAGGTGTCGGAGGAAGCCTCCCGCGCGTCTTCCGGTTCGTCCAGTCGCAGTGCGGCGAGGATCGACCGCAGCGTCTGCTCGGACATCTCGCCATGCCCGAGGGCCTGATGGGCCGGCAGGCCGATCGGCCCGCCCGCGACCCCGGGGGCGGACGGCTTCGGGGCCGGATGTTCGACCGCCCGGCGCCTGAGGAACCGTCCCGCGACCGGCCTCGCACAGGAAGGGCAGCGGGGACAGGTGTCCGTCGCGTAGGGCGAACCCGTGGGGACGCCGCCGCGGCTGAAGCGCCAGTGTTCCACGCCGTCGTCCGACGCCTCCAGGAGGTCGTACGTCAGCGACCATTCGTGCTGACAGCCGCCGCAGGAGAAGCCGACAAGCTCCGTCCACGCCGTGACCGTCATCCCCCTGGCCTTTCGTCGCCGTGCGCGCTGATCGTGAAAACGTGAACGGGACGGACGTGCGACGACGCCCGTCCCGCCCCCACGTGCAGCACGATATTGCAGCAGGCAAAGTTTGCATAGGGCAATGTGGGGATTCGATGGTGCGTGTGTGGTCGCTGTGGCACCGGCGACGCGGCGCGTGCGGCGATGACCCAGGTGGCGCGCTTCGCGGGGTCGGCCGGACTCCTCCTCACGGGAGAGGGGGGGAAGAATCTCTTGGTCTTGCCTTGTGCCAATTTTGCCCTGTGCAATACGGTGCGGTGCGTGGCCGACCGTTCCACCAGACCGAAGTCCGGCGGGCCGGCGTGAAGTCCGCCGTCTTCGTCGGCTTCCGCTGCGCCTTCGGCTTTCCTGCCGGGACGGCGCGCGGTTCGGGCGGCCGAGGGCGGGCTGCCCGCAGCGCGCACTGCTCGGGGTCGCCCTCCCGCGTCGCCGGGGGTGACCGTCGCTGTCGGCCGGCGGTGTCCGTTCCGGACGCCGCGCCCGCGGCCGGTGCCCCGGCCTCCGGAGACCGGCCTGCGCGACCGCAGGAGAGAGACGAGGACCGCGCCATGGGATACCGCTACAAGGACGTCAGACCGCCGACCGGTCTGCTCCGGCTCCTGGCCCGGCTCCCCGTCCACCTGAACAGGAAGGGGCTGGGGCGCGTGCTCGGTCGGCGCGTCCTGGTTCTGACGCACACCGGACGCCGGAGCGGGCTGCCCCGCCAGGTCGCCCTGGAGGTCGTGGACCTCGACCAGCAGGCCGGGCACTTCCTCGTCGCCTCGGGCTACGGGATGCGGGCCCAGTGGTTCCGCAACATCGAGGCCACGCCGCAGGTGACCGTCGACCACGCGGGCCACCGGTACCCGGCGGTGGCCCGGCCGCTGTCGCCGGACGCCTCCGGGTGGGCCATGGTCGAGTACGCCGGGCGCCACCCTCGGCTGGCGCGGCGCCTGATGCGCATCTGCGGGGTCGAGGTCGACGGTTCGCCGGAGGAGTACTACGACATCGGCCGGGACGAGATCCCCTTCGTCCGGCTGGTCGTGGCGCCCCCGGCCGGCGACGGCGTGCCGGGCGGGGTCACCCGCCGTTCGTGACGCGTGCGTCGAGCCGCACCGTGCCGGCCACGCCGAACAGCAGCGTGAGCGGGAGCGTGCGGCGGCCCGTTGCCACGTGAACGTCCCGCAGGACCGCTGTGGGGCCGTTCTTCGCGCCGAAGTCGACGCTGCTGTCCGGTTGCACGAGAATTCCGGCGCTCGTCATCGAACCGTCGGCGGCGCGGCCACCACGCAGGACGGCGCGGCCACCGTCGTGGGTGGCGATCATGGCGAGGTGCTCGGGGGCGCCGCTGCCGACCGAGACCCGCATGACGAGGTTCCCGTCGCCGGCGGAGTCGAGGTGCAGCGTCGCACCGGTGATGTGCAGGGAGACCCCGGGCACCTCCACGCTCGCCCGCCCCGGGGTCACAGGTGCGGGGGTGGCGGAGACGGGGGCGGCTGTCGCTGCCGGGTCCGCCGTGCCGCAACCTCCCAGGGCCAGGGCCGTCACCGCGATCGCTGCCGCCCGGCCGGCCCGGGAAAGGGTTCGTTTGGCATTCATGTTTGCAGTATGCCAAGGTTGTTGCCGCGACGGGCGGGCGGGGGCGGTCATTGGGGGCATCCCCCGCCCCTCGCGCCACCAGCCCGGGGAGAGACCGTGCCGCACCTCCCGGCCGTACCGAGCGGACCGGCCGCCGTGTCCCCACGCCGGGGATGGACCCGGACCCACGGATGTCCGGACCGATGTGGACGCCGCCCGCGCCCCCGGGCCTCCGTCACCGGCCTCCACGGGCCGTACCCACCGGGCAGAGCCGCCGTCGCCCACAGGTCCGCACAGTTCGAGTGTCATCAAGAGGTCAAATTTTGCCCTGTGCCAATTTTGCCTGATGCAATATCATCGTGGCCGTGGGAACGGGGCGAACGCCCTGGATGTCCGTCCCGTTCCCACGGCCTCGCAGGCAACCAGGAGGGCGACCGTGGTGGTGGAAGCGTGGGTCGACCTGGTCCTGTTCACCTGCAGCAGATGCGTCCAGGAGTGGCAGAACGAATACGACGTCCTGGAGGCGCGCGACTCCAGGGGTGGAGAGCGCCGCTACTTCAGCCGCCGGGGCGTCGGCTCCGGCTCCCCCTACCACGCCGCCTCAGCCCCTCGCTGCCCCGGCTGCGGATGGCCCCTCCCGGGCCGGCGGCTCTCCCGCAGGTCCGCGGAGGCCGCCGCTCCCGATCGGGCGGCGGACGCTCCGGAACCGCTTCGATGGACTACCCTGCCCCGCTCGGCGTCCCCGGGACACACCGTTTCACCGGGCGCTACCGGCCAGGGCGGCTGTCAAGTGGCATCCCGTACACGAAGGGTGACCGACCAGGGTGTCCTCGCCGACGGCCAGGACAGCGCGCCACTCGCCGAGCCCGGTCGCGGGCGAACGCCTCAGGGATACGGGCGCGCTCGGTGAAGTGCCCCCGCATGTCGAAGCGCACGGGAACGGTCCCCGGGTAGCCGGGAATCCGGCCGGCACCGTACGCCCGCGGGGCGTCGGCGGTGGGACCGGTGACCGGACGGCCCCGCCGATCCCCAGGATCGAGTGGGTACCACCGCTCGCGACCGGCCGTCGGCTGCGGCCCCGGGAGTACGTCACGTGGTGACGGGCGGCCGCACCGCGTCGGCGGCGGCCGCGGCGGTCGGGACGCGGGGACGGCGTCCTGACCGTCCTCACCCTGCTGTGCCGCGTGTTCACGCAGACCGCGACGAGGGAGGGGAGATCGCCGGCCGGTGCGCGCCGGGCTCGTATCCCGGACCGGGCGGAGGTGGGCGAACGTCCGCGGTCCGCGGACCGGCGCGCGTGGCGCCGGTCCGCGGACCGCTTCTCCCTGGAGTGGAGTCGTGCCCCCGCCGGTCGCGCGGCGGTGTTGTGTCGGTCAGTGCAGGTTGACGGCGGTGTCGTCGACGACGAAGGACGTCTGCAGCGAGGAGTCCTCGGCACCGGTGAACTTCAGCGTCACCGTCTGCCCGGCGTAGGCGGACAGGTCGACGGACTTCAGCGCGTACCCGCTGTTGTCGTCGAGGTTGGACCAGGTGGCCAGTGTGGTGCTGCCGGCCTGCACCTTGAGGGTGTCGTAGGCGGTGGACCCGGTGGTCTCGGCGGTGTCGATGTGCAGGTAGAAGGAGAGGGTCGCGGCGCAGCCGGACGGGATGGACACCGACTGGGACAGGGTGTCGGTGTGGGTCGTCCCGTAGCCGTCCAGCCACGCCTTCCAGCTGCCGGAGCGGGCCGGTTCGGCGGTGGAGTCGTCGATCACCCCGGAGGAGGCGGACCAGGGCGCGGCGCTACCGGTCTCGAAGCCGGGGTTGCCGAGCAGCTGGCCCGTCGAGCAGCCGCCGGACGTGCCGACCGTCCAGGTGAAGGACGTGGACCCGGAGGCGGTGCCGGAGGAGGCGGTGACCGTCACCGACGAGGTGCCGGCCGTGGTCGGGGTGCCGGTGATCAGGCCGCCGGAGGAGATCGACAGGCCCGCGGGCAGGCCGGTCGCGCTGTAGGTCAGCGACTTGCCGGCCGAGTCGGTGGCGCTGATCCGGAGTGAGACGGCGGTGCCGGTCGCGGTGGTCCGGTTGCCGGGGTTCGTCACGGAGACGGTCTCGGTGCCGCCACCGCCGCCCGGGGTGAAGGCGGCCAGGCCGTTGGGGGTGCCGAGACCGGTCGGGCCGTCGTAACCGGTTCCCGCGGTGCACAGGTAGGACGGCGAGCAGCTGCCGTTGTTACCGGTGGTGACGTCCCACAGCGATCCGGTGTGCTGGTACGGGTAGTGCGCGGGCTGGTCGGAGGCACCCGGGGTGCCGGCGTCCGCGTAGACCGAGGCGATGATCGGGGACGAGGCGCTGGTGCCGCCGTAGACCGCCCAGCCACTGCCGCCGTAGGTCTGGTAGACGGCGACTCCGGTGGCCGGGTCGGCGACCGCGGAGACGTCGGCGATGGCGCGCTTCGAACAGCCGGTGTCGGTCTGCCAGGTCGGCTTGGCGTCGTAGGCCGAGCAGCCGGAGCCGGTGCCCTCGGTGCTGTTGGTCTTCCACACGCTCTCGGACCAGCCACGGCTGTTGGAGGCCCGGGACAGCGCGGTGCCGCCGACCGACGTGACGTACTGCGAGGCCGCCGGGTACTCGGCGCCGTAGGCGCTGTCGCCGGCGGAGACGGTGATCGCCACACCGGGGTGGTTGAAGTAGCTGCTGTCGTAGCTGCTGTCGGAGGAGGACTCCGAGCCGCCGTAGCTGTTGGACACGTACTTGGCGCCCATGGTCACCGCCCGGTTCACCGAGGTGCCCAGCGCGGTCATGCTGGCGCTGGATGCCTCGACGAGCAGGATGTGTGCGTTGGGAGCGACGGCGGAGACCATGTCGAGGTCGAGCGAGATCTCCCCCGCCCAGCCCGAGTCGGCGCTGGGGTAGTTGGTACCGCCGTTCTGGTCGGCCTTCCGGAAGCATCCGTTGGCCGTGGTGCAGGCCGGCAGACCGTACTGGCTGCGGTAGGCGGCCAGGTCCGACTCGGCGTTCGGGTCGTCGTAGGCGTCGACGATGGCGACCGTCGCCCCGGCACCGCCGTTGGAGGGCAGGTTGTAGGCGCTCCGCAGGTCCGACGGGCCGTAGCCGGACGGCGTGACGAGCGGGCTGACAGCGTGCGCCCGGAACGCGCCGGGCTCCGTGACGTCGGTTCTCGCCAGGGCCAGGCAGGCCATCTGCCCGGTTCCGGCGGGTGCCGCGCAGACGTGCCGGACGGACACACCGCCGGTGGCGGCGGCGGTAGCGGGCAGGGTGATGGCGCTCAGCGCCCCGACGGTCAGCGCGGCGGTCGACACCGCGGCGAACGCCCGACGGCGGACGGATCTTTGATGGCAGAGCATCGTGCAGCCCTCCTCAAGGGGGACAAGCCTCCGCGGCCGGCCCTGGGGGCGGGGTCCGCGGTGGCGAGCCGGACAAAGGGGACGTGCGGGGAATCCTTGTCGCCCAAGCAATGACTTGGCCATGACAAGGTTGGGAAACCGTAGCGACTCGGTGAAGGCTCCGCAAGGACTTGTGCGCGAAACGCCCCCCGGTGCAGGGCCGCCATCCTGCGGCGTTCCGCCGAGCGGCATGTCAAGGACGTACGCCGCGAGCGCCGTCCCGGTCTTCATCGAAGGAGCGACACAGCGACCGCGTTTTGGCCCCTCGGGTGGGAGAACGGCTTGATCCGGCAGAGCCAGCGGATCGCAGGTGCCGACCGGGCCACGCCCCACATCGCGCGGAGTCGCGACCCGGGGGCCCGGCGCGCCGAGGGGGCGCCGGGCCGGGCCCCGCTTACCAGCTGCTCTTGCGCACCCCGGGGAGTTCGCCGGCGTGGGCCATCTGCCGCAGACGGATGCGGGAGAGACCGAACGCTCCGACGTATCCGCGCGGGCGGCCGTCGACGGAGCAACGGTTGCGCAGCCGCGTCGCACTGGCGTCGCGGGGCTGGCGGCGCAGCTCGCGCAGGGCGTCGGCGCGTTCCGTCTCGGTGGCGGACACGCTGCCGATCACGGCCTTGAGGGCGGCACGGCGGGCGGCGTACCGGATGACGAGGGCGCGGCGCTGCTCGTTCTTGGCGATCTTGCTCTTCTTGGCCATCAGACCTTCCCTCCGCGGGCCCGGATGCGCCGGACGGCGGCCTCGACGCCGATCGAGTCGACGGTCTTGATGCCCTTGGTGCTCAGAGTGAGGCGGACATGGCGGCCCTCACTGGCCAGCCAGTAGCGCTTGTGCTGGATGTTGGGGTCGAAGCGGCGCTTGGTCCGCCGGTGGGAGTGGGAGATGGCGTTGCCGAAGCCGGGTTGCCGGCCGGTGAGTTGGCAGTGGGCTGACATGGACATTCCTTGGGTGCCGGAAGCGGGTGGAGCATTCACGCTACCGCTAGATGAAAATGAAAACCACTTCGGTATAAGGTCTGGGGCATGGCCCGCAACGAACTGCGTCCGATCATCAAGCTCAAGTCCACCGCCGGCACCGGCTACACCTACGTCACCCGCAAGAACCGCCGTAACGACCCCGACCGGCTCCGGCTGCGCAAGTACGACCCCGTCGTCGGCCGGCACGTCGAATTCCGAGAGGAGCGCTGACCGGTATGAAGCCCGGCATCCATCCGCCGTACGGCCCGGTCGTCTTCCGCGACCGCAGCGCCGGCTTCGCCTTCCTCACCCGCTCCACCGTCACCAGCGACAAGACGGTGGAGTGGCAGGACGGCAACACCTACCCCGTCATCGACATCGAGGTCTCCTCGGCCAGCCACCCCTTCTACACCGGCAACCAGCGCGTACTGGACACCGCCGGACGCGTCGAGCGCTTCGAGCGCCGCTACGGACGGAGGCCGAAGTGAGCGAACGATCCGGCCACCTCCCGGTCGTCATCGTCTGCGGCCTGCACACCGAGGCCCGCCGGGCGCTCGTCGAGGAACTGCTGCGCTCCCGGCCCGGCGCCGTCGCCCTCCACCACGACCTGGCGTCCGCGACCGACAGCACCGTCCTGCGCACCGTCCGCGACGCCCACCAGGTACTGGACAGCGGTGAGACGCCGCTGGTCAACGACTGCGCCTGCTGCGCGCTGCGCGAGGACCTCGTCCCCGAACTCGTGCACCTGGCCGGGACCGGCGAACACCCCCTGGCCGTCGTCGAACTGTGGGACTCCGTCGAACCGCAGGCCATGGCCGCCGTCATCGCCGCCGCCGGCCACCCGCTCCGGCTCACCGGCGTGGCGACCGCCGTCGACCCGGAACTGGTCCTGGCCTGCATCGCCAACGGCGACGACCTCGCCGAGGCCGGCCTGGCCGCCGCACCGGGCGACCAGCGCACCATCGCCGACACCTTCGCCCGCCAGATCGAGTACCCGGGCGTCATCGCCGTGGTGGAGGAGACCTCCGGCGACGAGCCGGCCGCCGACGCGAGCGACCACGCCCTGCTCGCCCAACTCACCCCCGGCGCCCGCCTCATGCCGCCCGGCGCCGCCCTCACAGACCTGCTGCTGTCCGGCTTCGACGTCAACGCCGCCGCCGCCCGCCGGCACCCCGCCTGCGCGCTGCTGCCCCAGGAGACCGACGAACACGGCGTCGCCACCCTGGTCTGGCGGCACGACCGCCCCTTCCACCCGCAACGCCTCTACGCCGCGCTGGAGGACCTCACGTGCGCGGCGGCCCGCAGCCGCGGCCGGTTCTGGCTGGCCGACCGGCCCGACACACTGCTGTCGTGGGACGCGGCCGGCGGCGCCCTGTGCGTGGAGTCCACCGGCCCCTGGCTCGCCGCCCTGCCCGACGCCGCCTGGGACCTGGTCCCGCCCGAACGCCGCATCGCTGCCGCCCTCGACTGGCACCCCGAACACGGCGACCGCGGCCAGCACCTGACGTTCACCTCACCCGGCCTGGACCGCGACGGACTGACCGCACTGCTCGAATCCTGCCTGCTCACCGACCGCGAGTACACCGGCGGCACCACCGCCTGGGCCCAACTGCCCAAAGCCTTCGACGAACTCCTCGACCCCGTCTCCTGACCCCCCGGCACCACGAAAGGACCGATCACCATGCCCGGACGACCGGCCGGCAAGCCCCGCGAAGGTGCCCGCCGACGCGTCAACCCCCTCGACGCCGCCGACATCACCTACATCGATTACAAGGACACGACGCTGCTGCGGAGGTTCATCTCCGACCGGGGCAAGATCCGCAGCCGCCGCGTCACCCACGTCACCGCCCAGCAGCAGCGCATGATCGCCCGGGCCATCAAGAACGCCCGCGAGATGGCCCTCATCCCGTACGCCGGTCGGTAGCTTGGGGGCGTCGGCTGTGCCGACGCACCGCAGCCCTGGGCGGCTTCCGTCCGAACGTCCGAACGTCCGACGCCCGCGTTCGCTCGGTCCGCCGCTGAGCGGATCAGCGCCAGTCGTACGTCTCGTCCACGATCTGAAGCAGCACGATCGCTCCGGTTCCGGACCCCTGCACTCGTGCGCGACGTCGCTCCGGCCGCGGGATGCGGGTGCGGCCCGGCGGCCTTGCCGGTGCTGGCCCGGACAACAGAGGCTTCGTCTTCGGCGTCCTGCTCATGCGGGCGTGGTCACGAGGTGCTGCCGCGGACTTCGTCGTCGTTCGAGCAGAGCGCCCACGATTCGAGGAAGGGTGTGACATGCCGCGTCACGGTGACTGACGCAAGCGAACAGCATGTGCCAGATGCGGGATGGCTGTGTCCCAGGAGCTTCCTCCCTCCCTTCCCGATGATCTACACGGCGAACGGCATCGGGCGACCAGCACGAGCGCCGAAGCACGGAATCACACCAGGCCGTGACCTGACACTTCACGATGCACGCTAGTCACTGAGCCCGGCCGCGGACCATGCGGTCTTCGGTCGGCCTGGACGCCGACCGCTACATCGGCGCCGCTGGGCGCCTACCAGGTAATGAAGGCGTTGTGATCGGCGGTTGGCCCGGCCAACCGCCACAACGCCGCCTTTGCCGCAGGTCGGCGCTGCGCGTCGTCGCGATCCTCGGTCGGCCCGGGGGCCGACTGCCAGCCTCAGGCTCGGGGGTGGACGGCGCGGGGGCGGGACGTGTGGACGGTGGTCCTGGGCTCGGGCATGCCTCGCCCGGCGCCCCGTGTGCGGGGGTCAGGAGACGGTCGCCCGCAGGACTGCCTGGACGACCGCCTGGGCGTTCTCGGGCCGGTGCGTCTGCTCAGGTGCGGTAGCGGCTATGGCCAGGTTGCCGTCGAACGCCGTGTACCAGCCGACGACCGGGATGTCGCTGTCGCTGAACTGTTCGGCGACGCCCCCGAACGCCGCGCCCTTGGTCCCGTTCGCGACGGCGTAGGCCCGCATCAGCGCTCGCAGTTCCTCCGCTGTGCGGCCGGGAAGGGGATGACTGGCGTGCGCCGTGGAGAGGCCGGACATCCCGGGGCTGACGAAGAGGGGCTGCCTGAACGAACCGTCGTCAATGGTGGCTGTGATGGAAGCGAGGTTCAGGGCGTTGAGCCGGACCTCCCCCTGCCCGACGGCGGCTGCCGCCTTGTCACCGCCCGTCAGCACCGGCAGGGCACCGTCCGCGGTGGTGACGCCGGTGTGCCAGTCCTGGTCCAGTCCGAACGTACTCTTGGCTTCGTCGGCGAACTGCCGGCCAGAGAGCCGGCTCGACAACCTGGCGAAGCCGGTGTCGCAAGCATGTGCGAAAACGTCCGTGAAGGACGCGTCCGGGGACGTCCAGCCGCCGGGGCTGGTGAAGGCGTGGCCGGCGACGGTGGTGTCGGCCGGGCAGCCGGCGCTCGTGGTGGCGGTGACAGCACCGTGGTCCAGCAGGGCTGCCGTGGTGATGAGTTCGAAGACCTGGCCGGGAGCCTGCACACCCTCCAGCGTGGGATTGAACCCGGTGTCACCAGGGGCGGTGGTGGCCAGGATGTCGCCGGTGCTGGGGCGGATGACCACCACGGAGGCACCCGGATGGCCGGCCACGGCCGTGGCGACCGCCTTCTGCGTGCCGGCGTCCAACCGGGTGGACAGGCGGGCGCTCCCCCCTTCGTCCAGAGTGGTGACGACCCGGCCGCCGGCACCGTCGCCCTCGGAGGAGATCCGTATCGTGATGGCATGCTGGGCGCTGCTGCCGTACCGCTGCCGGAGTTCGTCCAGGACCCCGCGCAGACCCGGGTAATCCTGGGCGTTGAGGCGTGCACCGTGCTGGTCGGTGATGACGGAGGCGTCGGGCCCGGGAGAGGATTCCAGGGAATAGCCGCCGCCGTCCGGCAGAGCGGGGTTCAGCACCGAACTGTGCCATGCTACGCGGTCGGTACCGGCCAGCGTGTGGGTCACGGTCAGGCGGGACCCGTAGGTCCAGTTCGCCCGGACGCCTGAGTAGCTGATGCGGGCCGTGGTCCTGAACGCCACAGTGTCGCCGTTCACTCGTCCGGGGACCAACCGCAGCGAGGTCACACCGAGCTGCTGCCGGTAGGCGAGGAGTTCGGTCTTCGCCTCGTCGGGGTCGGTGGTGAGCCGGGCCGCCGCGTCGAGATCCCCCGCTTGCCAGGAGGACAAGAACGCATCCGCTGTGTGCGTGACGCCATCGCCGGAGCCGCCGAAGGCTGCGTGGAGCCCGAATGCGGCGCCTGCGATGATCACCGCGGTGGCGGTCGTGAGTGCGGTGGTCCGGCGGTTGATGCGCATGACGTCCTTGATCCTGCTAGCGGCGGAGGGCTTCGACGGGCTGGATACGGGCGGCGCGCCAGGCCGGGTACAGACCGGCCAGCACCCCCGTGGCCAGTCCGATCGCGGGGGCGGCGAACACGGTCGCCGGTGGGATGACGGGCGTCCAGTCGCGGACGGTCGAGACACCGAGGACGGCGAGGGTGCCCAGGGAGGTTCCGATGAGCCCTCCCACGGTGCCCAGGACGGCTGACTCGGTGAGGAACTGGCCGAGGATGTGCGTGGAGCGGGCTCCGACCGCTCGGCGCAGGCCGATCTCCCCGGTCCGTTCCATGACGGCCACCAGGGTGGTGTTCGCGATGCCGACCGCCCCGATGAACAGGCAGACGGCGGCGAGCAGCAGGAAGAGCTGACCGAGGTCCTTGCTGACCCCTGAGCGCAGAGTCTGCGGATCGGGGGGCGGAACGGCCTGGAAGTACTCGGGGTGATCGGGGCGCAGGGCCACGGGGGCCTCGTGCGCCACCTGTTGGGCCGCGCCGACGCGGGTGGAGATCAGCATGTCCGCCCCGTCCTTCGGCGGTCCCCACAGTCGTTCGGCGGTGCTGCGGGGCACGATGACGGACAGGAGCAGGTCGGGTCGGCGCCGCACGTCGCCGATGATGCCGATCACGCTGAACGCCTGGTTGCCGATGAAGACGGCGGGCTGGGTGTCGAGGGTGGTGATGCCCAGCTGCGAGGCAGTCGCGGCGCCGATGAGCGCGACGTTCTGGCTTGTCGTGTCGTGCCAGCTGTTGAACAGCTGTCCCTGCAGGAGGATCGGTTCCGCCGCCCGGACTGCGCCGGACGACGCCGCTTCGACCTGGATCGGGCTACTCGCACCGGCACCGGCGATGGGGGCGGAACTCACCTGCGTGTCCTTGCCGAGTTGCACCGGCCACAGCACGCCGGCGTGCTCGACCCCGTGGAGGCGTTCCACCCGTTGATCGGCGTCGTCGGGAAAGGCGAGCGGTACGAAGTCGGTGTACTGCCGTGCGATGTCGTGGACGGTGACCTCGGTCGCGGCGAGCCGGGTGAACCGGCTGTCGATCTGTGACGTCGCGGTCGCGGTCAGGCCCAGGACCGCGACGAACGCTCCGACACCCAGCACGGTGCCGAGGGCGGTCAGCACCGCGCGGGACGGGCGCTGCAGCACACCCGCCACGGACTCCGACAGCACGTCACGCCAGTGACAGCGTGACCGCTCAACGGGACGGCTCCGGCCCCGGACGGGACGGAGGCGGGTGAACCCGCGTACCAACCGGATCACGAAGCGGCCGTCCGGTGTGCGGACTCACTCAGGACTCCATCGCGTATCCGGAGCCGGCGGGTGCCGTGCTCGGCCACGGCCGGATCGTGGGTGATGACGATCAGTGTCACCCCTTCGGCGTTCAGTTCGTCGAGCAGGTCGAGCATCTGCGCCGCGGTGCCGCTGTCGAGGTTCCCGGTCGGTTCGTCGCACAGCACGAGCGACGGCCGACCAACCAGGGCTCGGGCGATGGCCACCCGCTGGCGTTCTCCGCCGGAGAGTGTGGTGGGCAGGGCGTCGACACGGTGGCCCAAGCCGACGCTGACGAGCGCCTCACGGGCTCGGTCCGCGCGCTCCCGGCGGGGGACGCGCTGGTAGACAAGGGCAATCTCCACGTTCTCGCGGGCGGTGCGGTGGGGCAGCATGTGGAACGCCTGGAAGACGAACCCGATGCGGTTCCCCCGCAACGCGGAACGGTCGGCGTCGTTCAGGCACCCGGTGTCGACCCCGTCGAGCAGGTAGCGGCCCTCACTCTGGGCGTCCAGCAGGCCGATGAGGTTGAGGAACGAGGACTTCCCCGAACCGGACGGTCCGACCACCGTCAGAAACTCTCCCGGGCGGACCGTGAGGTCGCAGGGGCGCAGGGCGGTCACCGGCGGCGGTCCGGGGTAGGTGAGCGCCGCCCGGCGGAGCTCGATCACTGGCGGTCTCACCGTGCTGTCCCGCGGTTCGCCCCGGCAGAGCCGGTGATGACCTTGTCGCCCGCCACCAGGCTGGCCGGCGTCACCGGTCGGACCTCTACGTAGCCGTCGCCGGACGCCCCCGCGGTCACCGGTACGCGCCGTACCCGGCCGCCCGCCCCGGCGACTGTCACCGCCGTCGAGCCGTCCGCTCCGGCGGACACGGCGGTCACCGGCACGACCAGGACCCTGCCCCGGGTGGCCGCCGCCTGAATGGTCAGCCGCACGTCCTGCCCCGCCAGCGACGGATTCAGTGGCTCTCGCGGCTGTACGGTCACCATGTAGCCGCGGGACGTGCCGTCGGCCGGACCGGCGGCCCCGTCCTGGTTCCCGTCGTCGTCCGGAGAGCCCGTCACCGTGTCGGCGATGGTGCGGACGGTTGCTTCGGCCGCGGTGCCGTCGAGTTCCGACAGGATCTGCACCTGTTGTCCGGGGCGTACGAGGGCGCGTTGCTGCCCGGAGAGAACCCCGGTCACCAGGAGCCGGCCGGCCGAGACGGTCATCACGCTGGCCGATACCTGGCTGCCGACGGTCACGCTGACTTTCTCCACCCGGGCTGGGAAAGACCGCAGATACACCACCTCGGACGCCGGCAACATCGGTCCGCTCTCCGCCGTCGCCTGGGCGAGTCGCGTCTCGGCCCGGCCCAGATCCTCGCGCGCGCGGCTGATCTCAAGGGACTGGTCGCCGGCCGTGGCGTCCTTGACCTGACCGGCGTCCTGGACGGCGGTGGCCGGACCGCCGGACTGGACGTCCTGGAGATGGCGACGGGCGTCGGTCAGCGCATCCTGGGCTTCGGCCACCGTGTCCTCCCCGCCCGGATCGGCGGACAGCGGGTCGTAGCCGATACTGCGGTAGAGAGCGGACAGGGCCGCCTTGGTCCCCGGTCCGAAGTAGCCTGACCGGTCGCCTCCCAGGGAGTGTCCGGTGCTGTTGAGCGCCTGCTGGAGTTGCGCGACATCTTCTCCCTCCGCGCCCGGTTTGAGGTCCCGGTACACCGGCAACCGGCCCTTCAGCGCGATCACCGGACGGCCCGACACCTCCACCAGCACGCGTGCCTCACCGAAGGTCTGTCCCGCCCGCAGATTGATCTTGGTGACGACCGGTGGGCCGGCATCGTCCTGATGGCCGCCCGAGGGTGCGATGTCCACCGTTTGCGAAGCGGCTACCGTGCCGCGCAGGATGACCGAGTCCTTCAGGACCCGGTCCTCCACGGGGGCGGTCATCACCGTGGGTGGTGGCGGTTCGGTGTCGGCGGCGGCCTGCGCCGGTGACTTGATGTAACGGGACGCGCCGAGCGCCAGCCCCGACGCGGCGATTGCCGAGGCCACCGCCGTGCCGAGGAACCGACGACGCCGTACCAGACCGGTTTCCCCGGATGTGGTTCGGCCGTCGGTGTCCGGTGGACCGATCGGTGTGTCAGCCACGAAGTGCCGCCTCGGCAGCCTTGACCGCTCGGGCGTTCTCGTCCTTCAACCGCTGGAGTTGAAGCTGGTTCTGCTCGACCTCCTGCCGCTGGATCGCGGTGTCGGCCTGGTGCCAGATGCCGATGAGGTTCGTCTTCTCCTTGCAGCTGATGTCCGACGTGGCGAGGCCGAGCTCCTGCCGCGACGGGGCGCCGCTGCCGGCCGGGGTGAAGGCGTTGAAGGCGGCGTACGGGTCGGCGACCGTGTAGCCCTTGGTCTTCATACAGGAGGACCAGGCGTTGATGACCTTCTGCACGCGTGGATCCGCCTGCGATCTCACGAGACTGTCGTGGTCGAGCTTCGACGGCAGGGTGAAGTCGAGACGTGCTCCGAGCTTGTCGAAGGACTGTCGCTCACAGCCGCCTTGAGGAACCTTCATGCCCTTGTACGTCGACGGCGCCTTCGCAGCCCGCGGATTGAGGGCCTTCCGCCCGGTGAGAACAGCGATACCGGCGGGAGTCAGCTGCGGCGGGGCAGGATGCGTCGCGTTGTCCGGGGGGAGTTCGTACCCATACTTCGCGGCCTCGACCGGGTCACTGATCCCGTATCGACGCGGCATGTTCGAGTCGTCCGCGTTCGGAGGCGGATCGGTCCCGGCTGGCGGAAAGACCACCGTGAACCCGAAGCGGGCCATGCAGGACGTCTCCAGGCTCCGGGCAGCGTTCTCGATCACGACGGAGTCCTGATAGGTCTGCATGTACTGCTGCAACGGGAGGGTCAGCCCCTTGGCAAGACCTGAACCGGCCACCGACTTTGGCCACTTCGACGTGTCGACGCTCGTGGAGTAGCCGTTCGGCGTGGACGAGGCGCCGGAGGCGGCATCGGAGGCCGAGGCGGCGGGCGGTGACGAGGAGCAGGCGGACAGGGTGACGGCCACGACACAGGTCCCGACAAGCGCGGCGAGCAGGCGACCCGTCCGGCGGTCAGGCGAAGTGAGAAGAGGCATTTTCATTCTTCAGGGTCGCGTCGAGGTTCGTGCTGGCGGAGCAGCCGTAGTAGTGGGGGATCGCCTGAGAATGCCCGGCGTAGCCGGATTTGTAATAAACGCGGTAGCCGTCGACGTCCGAGCAGTTGTCGGCGGATGCGGCGTTGTTCTTCACCGCCTGTCCGGAACCGTCCCCCTGGCCGGAGGCGAAGACGTACTCGTAGTCCACCATGCCAGCATCATTGTAAACGGATACTCCGGCATGGTCGGGAACGTCACCGTAGAAACTGGCGAAGCTGCCGTCCGGGTTCTCCTCGCCGGAATTGGCCACGGAATGGTAGTTCATGAAGAGGTCGCCCTCACAGGAATAGCCTTGAACGTCACAGTTGCTGCTCACCTTGACCGGCGTTATGGCCGCGGCGGGCCCTGTGGAAACGAAGAAGGAGCCGAGAGCCACGAATGCGGCTGCGGCAGAGATCAGGCGTGTGCGGATTCTTCTTTTCACGGCGAGGTCCCCCCTCTGTATGAGGCTGCCGTGGGCGTCATCCCCATGACGAATTTCCCATGTCGCCTCTGAATTGGCATGGACACACTAGGTGGGACATTGAGAGCGAGGAAGGCATATAATCTACACTAAATATTTCCAAAAGGTGCACAATGACAAACGTGGACAGTCAAGACTTGGCAAAGCGAGTGCCGAATGGGGTATTTAGACCGTGTCCTGTGTGGTGTGTCGCGAGCCGCACCGCGATGGCCCTGGGCGCCGGTTCCGCTGGGCAACTCTCCCTACAGCAGTCGCGCCCTCGGTGACTTGCGTGAACAAGCTGCGGATGGCGACGGATTGCCTACCCGCGGAGAACACTTGACCTGCACACAACACCCGCTTAATGTTGCCTGGCCCGCGGAATCGCTCCATGCCCCGGGACCTGACGGCGGATCACCTCGATCTGGCCGTATATCCGGGGGGGTAATGCACCATTTTGTCGTTCGCAAGCCCAGCGTCGCTCGACTGGGCACCTCTGCGCGAGGACGCGTTCCCCCGGAATCCCAGGCCGGAGGGGATCAGTGGGTCCTACCGATACTCCTAGTCGAGCGACGTTGTTCGCAAGCCTGAGGCGCGCACCCTACGTGTTCGCTGATATACGAACTCAGTAGGCAAACGGCCTACTCCATTCTCCGCCGCACGCTTTTTCGCCGCTCTCAGGTGAGCGTCGGCGGAAGCATTCGACCATGGCGACGACCGATAAATGGCCACCCAGCGCGCGTTCCGACCATCCCGGAATCCGCCCAAGTGGCCCCCGTCATCGCGGGTCTTCGAAGTTAGTGGGGGTGCTCGTCGGCCGACGAGCCTTGTCCGCGCCACGGAGCGCCGCCCGACCAGGACGTTCGTCGGGCGATCGGCGCGTGCCGAGGTGCCGACTGTCGGCGGTACCCCCATCAAGTTCGAAGACCCGTCATCGCCCGGAGTCCCCTGTTCGACGGACGGCGTCCGGCGAACCCGATGGACATCCAGGAGACGGAGATCGGTGCGCACGACGAAAGGGACACGACTTGTCACGCGACAAGCATCGATGGAAAAGACGGGCCCTACCCGTAGCGGCGGCCTTCACGGCCGCGCTGATGGTCACCGGCGCAACCGGTGCCTTCGGGGCTGTCCCGGTCACCGGGGTGGCCGCGACCGGCTCGAGCCAGGCGGTCGGTTCGACGGCCGGTGACGACCGCGTCGCCGACCCCGCCCAGACCCTCGCCTCCGACTGGGCGACCTCCGGCGACCGCGCCGTCAGTCTGGCGCCGGACACCGACGGCCTCCACATCCTGGCCGCCGACAGCCGCAAGGCCTACCGGTGGAAGACCGTCACCACCCTGTCGGAGCCGGGCTTCGCCTCCGACCTGTGGATCGGCAACTACTGCCTGACCGACCCGTCACACGCGGTCGTGGCTTATGCTCCCCGCCAGTTCACCAACACCGAAGAACTGATGGAGCGCGGAGCGTTCACCGCCGTCGTCAACCTCAACACCGGTGCGGTGAAGAAGCTGCCGGTCAACGCGTCCCTGGCCTACTTCGACCCGTCCTGCGACAGCGTCCACCACACCGCCGCCATCACCCAGCTCAAGGACGGTCAGACCCGTCTGGTGACCGTCGACGCCTCGGGCCGCATCCGTTCGGTGCGGACGGCCAAGGGCGAGATCACCTCCGCAGCCCCGGTCGGCGCCGACATCGTGGCGGCCCTCGGCAACCGCGTCGTGCGCATAGGCACCGACGGGAAGACAGCCACGCTCGCCAGCGCAGCCGGCACCCCGTTCAGCATTCACGGAGACGCAGCCGGGGGCGTCGACTTCGTCGACCACACCGGAACCGCCGAACGCGTGCGGCGGATCGCCCAGGGGCACACGACCACATTGGCCTCGGGCTCCCTCGGTGCACTGGGCCTGTCCACCGGTGCCGGCGGGAACCTCTTCCTGACCGGCACCCCCAAGACCAGCGCTGCGTTGCCCCACGGGATCCAGCGGGTGAAGGCCGACCCCGGCGCCGACATCTCCACCACCGGCGCACTCGCGATCGACTCGGCAGTCTCACCCGGACTCCTCACGCACGTCGAGCACCCCTCTGGCGGCGGAACCACCGTCCCCGGCGGCAAGGTGCAAATCCGGGCCACCGTCACCGGCACCGGCAAGTCCGTCCAGTTCTCCACCGCCACCGGCACTTCGACGGCAGGGCAGCAGAGCCCCTCCCCGTCGCTGGCCGCCCCGAAGTCCTCCGGCACATCGTCCGGCGGTACGAAGCGGAGCGGCGCAACCGCCAAGGCCGGCACGGTCTCCCCGATGACAACCACCGGCGTCTCCACAATCGACAGCAACCGCTACTGCTCGGTGGCTCGCAACGACCCCTCGACGATGGCGCTGCAACCCACCGCGAACCAGATCGAGTGGGCCGTGGACATGGCCGTGCGCGGAGACCTGACGTCCACGTGGGTCAAAGAGAGCGGCTGGCGCGCGTCCGAGGGGCTCGGGACGGTCAATCCGCAGGGTCTGTTCCCACTGCCGCCCCTCAACGGCGGCGGCCAGATCCCGCCGCAGGTCCTCCTGGGCGTCCTCGCGCAGGAGTCGAACCTGTGGCAGGCCACCTCGCACGCAGAGCCCGGAGAGTTCGGCAACCCGCTGATCGGCAACTTCTACGGCACCAACATCTATCCCGGCACCAGCGGCTACGACGCGAACAAGATCTGGACCATCGACTGGGACAGCGCCGACTGCGGCTACGGCATCGGGCAGGTGACCGACGGCATGCGCATGGCCGGCCACACCAAGTCCGGTAAGACGGCCCTTCCGGCCGCCACCCAGCACGCGCTCGCTCTCGACTACACGGTGAACATCGCCTATGCGGCCCGCATCCTGGCCCTGAAGTGGAACGAGCTGCACAGCTCCACCGTGACCATCGCGATCAACAACGACAGCGCCTCGAGCATCGAGAACTGGTTCGCGGCCGCCTGGGACTACAACTCCGGCTTCAACGCCCCCGGCGCGGCAAGCAACTGGGGCCTGGGCTGGTACAACAACCCGGCCAACCCGCTCTACCCCGTGCTGCGCTCACCCTTCCTGGACAACAACTCCTACTCCGACGCCGCCAAGCCGCAGCAGTGGCCGTATGAGGAGAAGGTCCTGGGATGGGCCGCCTGGCCCATCGACACCGGCCACTCCTACGACGACAGCGGCAACGAGCAGAGCCCCGGCCAAAGCGGCTACGACGCCGCCGGCTATGCCGCCGCCTGGTGGGACAACAGCACAGATCGCACCACGATCAAGCCCCCTCCGGCGACGTTCTGCGACACGAGCAACGCCTGCGACCCCAACAACCCGCCCACCTGCGAAACAGCCCACACCGGCGACCCCGACTGCGACACACCGCACTGGTACCACCAGTCCGCCACCTGGAAGAGCACCTGCAGCACCACGTGCGGACACGGACAGATCCGTTACGTGACCCTGCGCGTCGAACCCGGCAGCGCCAACCCATCACCACCACCGTGCACCGCGAGCGCGCTGCCCAGTGGCTCGGTCGTCGTCGACGATGTGCCCAGCGGCACTCCGGAAGCACGTTGCCCAGGCAGCACCTTCACCACCCAAGGGTCGTTCTCGTTCGTCTTCCCCCAGACCCCAGACGGTGAGTACGAGGCCAGAGAGGACCTCCAGCAGATCGGCGGTGGCTTCGACGGTCACTACTGGTTCTCCCATGGACGCCAACCCAACAACTGGAACAACCTTCTGGAGACCACCGGCACCTGGACGCCGAGCAGCCTGCCGACCCACCTCTACCAGGTGAAGGCATACATGCCCTACCTAGGTAACAAGACTTCTACGGCGACCTACCAGATCGCCGACGGATTGGGGAACGCCTATACTCGCACTGTTGACCAGGGCTCCGTGACCGGCGGGTGGGTCACCGTCGGATACTTCCAGCTGGCCGCCGGGGCCTCCGTAACTCTGAACAACATCACAGGCGACCCGACCTCAGGTGACACGACCGTCGCCTACGACGCGATGGCATTCGTCCCGATCCAGGGAACCTGGCAGCACCACACGTTCGACGCGGTCTCCATCTTCCCGAGCGACATCAACTTCGACACCAACACGCCGTATTTTGCAGACAGCCCGATGCGCACCAGGCAGACCCTGTACGACTGGGCCCGCTCCCGCACGGCGGGTGGCGAGAAGTTTGATAATTCCGGCACCCTGGTCGGGCTCGCGAACTTCCCCACCTGTACGGGCGGCATCATCACGTCGTCCTGCGTTGGTTCCCACGTCGCCTCGGCTAGCGCAGCCTGGAAGAGCGATGTTCTGACAGCGGGCACCAACCCGGACAACAAACCGTCAGAAGCGGATTGGATGGGCTTCGCCAACGCCACTCCGCCCGCCACGATCAACGCGAACAACTCATTCACTGACGACGATTCGTACAAGATCAAGACGCATATCGACGCCCAGTACGTGACGGGGCCCGACGGCAAGATCGTGCCGGGCAGTGAGCAGGTCGTTGACGTGCCGCGCACGGGTGACACGTCGATAGCGCCGTTCGTCCGCTCGTTCGTTCAGGCTACCGTGGCGGACTACGGCAGCCTGGGCGTGACCCTCCCGGACGCGTCGTACACCGCCCAGGACGGCAACACCTACGACGATCCCGAGTTGGTCGCCAATCCGTTCTCCACGGGCCTGACGCCAGGGCAGGCATACGTGCCGCGCAACGTGAACACCGGTATCGACAGCAGCGGAACATGTCTGGACACGAAGATCGTCAGTGGCGGCAGCCTCGGCTACCGACCGCTCGACGCGCAGTCCAGCACGGATAACGCTGTGACTGCCTGGGTCGGCAAGCTGCAGTCACTTGCCACCGCTGGCGAGGTGCCCCAGGAGGTCGCGGACACGGCGGGGGACATGTACTCGCTCTTCTTTGAGATGGGCAAGATCGTCAGCAGCCACGTCGTCGGCTCCCTGTTCAACGTGGCACCGCCGATCTGGCAGGACGTCAGCATGGCCTTCTGTGCCGACGGTTCGGTCAAGCCCACCCACGCGACTGACGACATCGACGACAGTCCGAGCATGGGGCTCGTGTATCAGAGCTACATGCCCGACCTCTACCTTTACCTGGACGGCCACTCCGTGGACGAGAACGGAAACGCCGCTACAGGCCCCGTTCAGCGCGGAGATTTCGGCAAGTTCTCCAATATCCCCGATGTCACCAGTGATCCCAGCGATAGCGCATACGGGCTATGTGCCGTCGACCTCGACGGTAATGGGGGAAATCCGTGGTCTATCCCAGCTATTCCGGATGATGTCCACTTCGCCCGCCCCACGGAAGCGGAATTCTGCGACGGGACATGAGACGCCGCTCACGGATGTCGGCATACAGCTGAACGGGTGAGCAGCGGGCAACCTTTGAGTGGTACAGTCGTGGGGCGCGAGCGTATCTGCTCGCGCCCCATTGCGAGGAGCGGAACGTGACGCGAGGGAACTGGCCGAGCGCGATCGCCGCTGCCGTTCTCCTGCTCAGCCTTCCGCTCATCATCTCCTGTCTGATGAGCGGTCCGCTGCCGCCGGCTAATCTGGTGTTCGTGTGGTGGACAGTGACCGCAGTCCTTCTTGCGGCGCTCACCATGTGGTTGGTTCTGCGCTTCAAGCCCCCAATGGGGCGCGCCTGGACCCCCCCGTTGGCCGTTTCGGTCTTGCTTGCCTCCTGTGTCACGGTGACCTTTCCGGTGGCATTGTTCCTGCTCTTCTTCAGCCCGCTCATCACTCTTTTCTGGTTGGTGGCCTTCGCCCTTACCGTCACGGGATCCCTCTTTCTGTGGAGGGCCCGCCCCCTCGGGGCCCTCGTTACCGGAGCGCCGGTCGCTGTCCTCGGCGTCGTAGCTCTGATCACCCAGCACGCCACAGCGAGCCGGACGGGATCCTCGGGTGCGGTCTACATCACGATCGGCGGGCTGAGCGCGCTGGACGCCTGCTTCATCCTCCTAATCGTGACCGTGATCGCCGTGCGGATGGGCTCCGGCTCGCCCCCCGAGGCGATCCGTGGCCCCGGGGCCGCCGCCACAGCAGACTGACGGGTGTGTCAATTTAACGGCTCTGTTCCGTAGTTGGTGGTGACGCCAGGTACCCCTCGTACCGTAGAGGCCGTGACTGAAGAGGAAGTCGGGAGTCATGGCGGAGAGTAGACGGAAGTTCTACGCGGAGTTTCGTGAGGGGGCTGTGCGGATCGTGACCGAGACCGGCAAGTCGGCCGCGGAGGTTGCGCGGGATCTCGGGATCAACGAGACCACTCTGGCCAGCTGGGTGTCCCGGGCCCGAAGGGCCCGGGAAATCTGTCAATCTGCTTGAGACGTCAGGCTGCCTGCTCGACCTGTGATGCCGGGGCGTCAGGTGGTGCGGTGGGCGTTGGTGGGTTGATCCACACCTTCTCCGGCAGTTTCGGCGGGACGGGCTGACGCCGGAACCGCTCCGGGTGGGCGCGGTACGCCTCCTGGAGGACCTCGGCCCGCCTGGCCCGCAGTGCCACAGCGCTGCCGTCGTGCACGGATGCGGGCGTGTGCCAGCCGATACCGGAGTCAGGGTGGTTGCAAGTTCCGGGATCGCGTAGATCGTCCGTGCCCAGCGGGAGTTGACGTGGCAACAGCACAGGCACGAGACGGGTGATCATCAGGGTGTCTACGCCAGCTGATCACATCGAGGTCCCGTGCCTGCCGCTCCATCCTCTCCGATCCCTGCCGTCCTGGCGAAACTGGGTCCCCTCCACCAGCACGACACCGGCCGCCTGCGTGCCCACCTCCAGCGCGTGCCCGACCCGCGTTCACGTCGCGGACGGTGGTATCCCCTGGTCGGCTTGCTGCTGATCTGCGCCTGCGCAGTCGTCTCCGGCGCCCGGACCATCACCGAGATCACCGAGTGGGGACAGCGCGCCACCACCTCGGTGTTGGAACTGCTCGGCATCCGACGCCACCTGCCCGGACGCCGTCGCGCCCCGTCCCATGCCACTCTCACCCGGCTCCTGGCCGCCCTCGACGGCGACGCCCTGGACGCCGCGATCGGCGCCTACCTGGCCGAACACGACCACACCGACGTCGGCGGCACCGGCTCGCCGCCGCGGCCGGCGATCGCGGTGGACGGCAAGGCGTTGTCCGGCTCCGCGCACCGACAGCAGCGCCACCGGCACCTGCTGTCCGCCGTCACCCACGGCCTCACCGTCACCCTGGCCCAGCGGGAGGTGGGCGCCAAGACCAACGAGACGGCCGCCTTCCGCCCGCTGCTGGAACCACTCGATCTGGCCGGCGCCGTGGTCACCTTCGACGCCCTGCACAGCGTCAAGGACCAGGTGCGCTGGCTGGTGCAGGAGAGGAAAGCCCACTGCATCGCGGTGATCAAGGGAAATCAGCCGACCGCGTCAGCCCAGGTCAAGGCCCTGCCGTGGAAGCAGGTGCCGGTAGCGCACACCGTCTCCGGGACCGGGCACGGGCGGCGGGAGTCCCGCTCGGTCAAGACCATGGCCATCGCGCCGAGCCTGGGCGGGATCGCCTTCCCGGAAGCGCGGCTGGCCTTGCGCATCCACCGGCGCCGCCAGGAGAGCGGCAAGCGGCAGACCCGGGAGACGGTCTACGCCGTCACCAGCCTCGATACCCATCAGGCCAGCCCTGCTGACCTGGGCCGATACATACGCGGGCACTGGAGAATCGAAAATTCCAGCCACCATGTCAGAGATGTGGTGTTCGCCGAGGATGCCTCCACCGTCCACACCGGCAGCGCGCCGCGGGCGATGGCCGCCTTGCGGAACCTGGCCATCGGCAGGCTACGGCTGCTGGGAGCCGACAACATCGCCAAGACCACCCGAGCGATCCGGGACGCACCCGAACACGCCGTATGGGTCTGGGGCATCACCGACAGCCCGCTCCTACCGGGAACTTGAAGCCGCCCTGGGTCGAGTGCGGCACCCGTGCCGTGCTCGCCGCCGCGTTCGGCTCCGAGAGCGACGGCGAACTCACCTACGCAGGCCGCCTGTTGAATGTGCTGGACCGCACGATGCTTTTGCTGGCCGATGCCGGCTTCGATGGAGCCGAGTTCGCCCGGGATGTGCAGGCCACCGGCGCGCAGTTCCTGGTGCGCTCCTCCGCCCGCCGGATACCCACCCCCTTCCGGCACCTGGGCGACGGCTCTACCTGGCCCGGATCGGCTACGGCGTCCTGCCCGTCCTGCTGACCGTCCGCGTCATCGAGGCATCCGTGACCGTCGCGCCGGCCGACGGCACCGTCCGCACCGAGCAGTGGCGCCTGCTCACCAGCCTCCTCGACCCGGCCGTCCACCCAGCCGCCGCGCTCGTGGATCTCTACCACGAGCGGTGGCAGTCGGAGACGACATATTTCTCGATCAAGGCGACCATGCTCGACGGGCGGGTCCTGCGCTCGCGCAGCCTGACCGGCCTCGACCAGGAGGTCTACGCCCTGCTCACCACCTACCAGGCCCTGATCCGCGCCGCCGCCGACACCGCTTGCACCCGGCCGGGCCTGGACATGGACCGCATCAGCTTCACCGTCCTGCAGACCGCCGCCGCCGCCGACACCGTCACCACAGCGACCGGAATCCAGCCCCTGGTGGGACCCGCCGAGCTCGTCGGCATCATCGGCCGGGCTGCCCTCGACGCCCCGCACCCCGCACCCCGCACCCCGCACCCCGCCCGCCACCGGTACCGCGTCAAGGCCCGCACCCGCAAGAACCCCACCAGCAAATACGGACCGAACGCCGGACAACGCCCCACGACCAGCCAAAACTACACCGTCCACACCACCGTCACGTTCTTCGAGCACGGACTTGCGAACCGCTCACGGACGCAAACGCAACGGTGTTGCCCAGGAGCTCGTAACACGATCATGGTTGGGCTCGTCTGAGGCGTCTCCAGCAGATGAGTGCGCATGCGAGGGAGACGAAGGCGTCGTGGTGTTCGGTGCGGCGTTCCCAGCGGACGGCGAGGCATTTGAATTGGTGGAGCAGGGCGAAGGTCTGCTCGACGACGTAGCGGAGCTCGCCCAGGCCGTGGATGTTGACCGCACCACGGTTCGTCGCGGACGTCGGTCAGCCCGTCACAGGGTGAGGCTCATCAGGACCTCGTCGCGGTCGTCGCCGGGCGCCACTCGCAGAGCGCCCGGCCACCGGCCGACCTCCACCCAGCCCAGCTTGGCGTAGAAGTCCTCCAGCCCCAGCCCGCCCCGCGCGGTGAGGCCAAGCCGTTCCAGTCCCATCTCGTCCCGGGCCATCTGCCGGACACGGCGCATGAGCGCGGCGCCGATCCCCAGCCCGCGGTACCGCACCTGTGTCTGGACGTGGTTGACCACTCCGCAGTGCGCGACGAGGGGATGCGGGTCGCGTCGCAGGAGCAGCCAGCCGGCCACCGCTTGCTCGACGCCGGCCACGAGCAGCCTGCCGCACTGCGGGTCGAGTCCGTGGACGATCAGGGGAGCCCCCTCGCCGTCAGCCGTTCCCGGCGGTCGGCTCGCCGGCGTGCCGTATGGCGTCGAGGACGATGTGCGCGACGTGTTCGTCGACGAGGGTGTACGCGACCTCGCGGGCCTGACGCCGCGCGGTGACGATACCGGCGGTGCGCAGCAGGCGCAGGTGCTGGGAGATCAACGGCTGGCTCACGCCCAGCGCTCGGACGAGATCGCCGACATGGTGGCTGTCGGCGGCGAGTTCACGGACGATCCCGAGCCGGACGGGGTTGGCGAGTACGCGCAGGAGTTCGCTGGCGAGCTGCAGATCCTCGCGCGGGCCCGACGCCGACGGGGTAGTCACATATCGATATTACGACACCGGCCGCCTCGCTCCCGCCGCCGGCCGCGCCCCGGATCCCCCGGGGTCGGCTGCGGCATTCAGGATGCTGCTCAGTGGTCGTCCCAGTGTCCGTTGTGGCTGGCGTGCCGGTGGCCGTCGTGCACGAAGTCGACGTGATCCTCGTGCGGCACGGCCACGTGACCGCACCCCTCGCCGTGCTGGTGCGCATGACCTTCGTGAGGAACGTGTGCGTCGGCCGTGCACTCGTCGACGTGGCCGTCGTGGACACGGTGCAGATGAGTGTCGTGCACGTAGTCGACGTGCCCGCCGTGCGGTAGGGCCACGTGGCCACAACCCGTGCCGTGGGTGTGGGGGTGGTCTTCGTGAACGGCGTGGGCGGTCGATGCGGACATCGCTTTCCTTTCGGACGAATGACGTGATCAAGGAAGAGGATGGAATGAACCTCTCCTCGATTTCTCCGATAGTCACTATATGGCAATGCCTGCATGTATTGCCGAGAATCCCATCCCCGGGCGTCGGCGCGCCGGAGGAGATGGCGCCACGGACGAGTCCCGACCTGCGAGGAAGGTCTACGTCGCCTCTTCCGTTCCGGCGCCCGGCGCGCGACCGGACGTGGAGCGCCGGCGGGAAGCTTCCTGGAAATGATTTCCATGAGCTCTAGATATGAAAATCATTTCACTCTAGGGTGAGGGGTGCGCGCCGACCGGCCGCGTTCCGCCGTGACCGGCGAGCCTTCTCAAGGAGATCCCTGCCATGACTGCCGTCCCCCTCCACCGTTCCGCCAGGCCGCGCCCCGTCCGGTACGGGCTCGCCGCCGTGGTGGCCGTCGTGACCGCGGCCACCGCCACCGCCTGCTCCACGTCCTCGCCGGCGAAGAGCGCCCCGAGTGCGTCCGGTTCGGCTTCCGGAAAGACCGTGCGGGTCGTGGCGGCGGAGAACTTCTGGGGCAGCATCGCCGAGCAACTCGGCGGCACGCACGTGCACGTGTCGAGCATCATCACCAACCCGGCGACCGACCCGCACGACTACGAGCCCACCGCCGCCGACGCCCGTACCGTCGCCGGCGCCCAGCTCGCGATCGTCAACGGCATCGGGTACGACGCGTGGGCCGGCAAGCTGCTGTCCGGGAGCCCGTCGAGTACCCGCACCGAGCTGAACGTGGGCGACCTGGTCGGCCTCAAGCCGGGCGGCAACCCGCACCGCTGGTACAGCCACGCCAACGTCTACCAGGTCATCGACTCGATCACCGCCGACTACAAGAAGGCCGACCCGGCGGACGCGTCCTACTTCGACCAGCGGAAGAAAACCTTCGAGCAGCAGGGGCTCGCCCAGTACAACCAGTTGGAAGCCGGCATCAAGAGCACGTACGCGGGCACCCCGATCGGCGCCTCGGAGTCGATCGTGACGCCGCTCGCCGAAAGCCTGGGTCTGAAGATGCTCACGCCCGAGTCCTTCCTGGACGCGATCAGCGAGGGCAGCGACCCGACGGCCCGGGACAAGGCGACGATCGACCGGCAGATCAAGGGCAAGCAGATCAAGGTCTACGTCTACAACAGCCAGAACGCCACCCCCGACGTCCAGGCCCAGGTCAAGGAGGCGAAGGCCGCGGGCATCCCCGTCGCCACCGTCACCGAGACCCTCTCGCCGGCCGGCGACACCTTCCAGCAGTGGCAGGTCAGCGAACTCCAGGGACTCCAGAAGGCACTGGCCGCGGCCACGGGGAAGTAACGGACCCGTGATGAATCCGATGGCGAAGGTCCACCGGGTCGCGGAGCGTTCGGTGCCCGCGCCCCGGGCGGCCGGCGAGGATCCGGTTCCGGACCCGGGCCGGCCCCGACACGGCGGCGCGGTGGTGGAGTTGCGCGGCGTCGCCGCCCGGGTGGCGCGCCGCACCCTGTGGTCCGGGGTGGACCTGCGCATCGGACCCGGCGAATTCGTCGCCGTCCTGGGGCCGAACGGAGTCGGCAAGTCCACACTGGTCAAGGTGGTGTTGGGCGTGCTGCCCGCCGCCTCCGGTGACGTGCGGGTGCTCGGCACCGGTCCGGGTCAGGCCGGAAGCGGTGTCGGCTACCTCCCGCAACGTCGGAGCTTCGACCCTTCGCTGCGCGTACGCGGCGTCGATGTCGTCCGGCTGGGGCTCGACGGTGACCGGTGGGGCCTGCCGCTGCCCCTGGTCGGTGGGCGACGGCGGACGGCGCGCGAGCGGGTGGACGAGGTCATCGAGCTGGTCGGGGCGACGGCGTACGCGCGGCGGCCCATCGGGCAGTGCTCGGGCGGTGAGCAGCAGCGGCTGCTGATCGCTCAGGCGCTGGTCCGCCGGCCCCGGCTGCTGGTGCTGGACGAGCCGCTGGACAGCCTCGACCTGCCGAACCAGGCCGCGGTCGCCGCGCTCATCGGCCGGATTTGCCACCGCGAGAAGGTGGCGGTGGTGATGGTGGCCCACGACGTGAACCCGATCCTCCACCACCTGGACCGGGTCGTGTACCTCGCCGAGGGCGGTGCAGCCGTCGGCACTCCCGCCGAGGTCATCACCTCCGGAACGCTGACGCGGCTGTACGGGACGCCGGTCGAGGTCGTACGGACCGCCGGCGGGCGGCTGGTCGTCGTGGGCACGCCGGAGGCGCCCGCCTCGCACAGCGACCGGCACGGGGGCGGCGGTGACGGCCGTGCTGCTGGCTGACGCCGCGTCGGCGGGCTGGTCATGGAACCCGGTCGCCGACCTGACGCAGATGTGGGCGTACCCCTTCATGGTCAGCGCCTTCCGCGCCGGGGCGATCGTCGCCGTGGTCTGCGCGGCGGTCGGGTGGTTCGTCGTGCTGCGGCGGCAGACCTTCGCCGGACACACGCTCTCGGCCGTCGCCTTTCCCGGCGCGGCAGGGGCGACGCTGATCGGAGTGGGCGCGGTCTACGGGTACTTCACCGTCTGCCTGGCCGCCGCCGTGGTCATCGCGGCCGTCCGCCGCAAGGGCGCCTCCGGTGAGGAGTCCGCGGCTACCGGCATCGTGCAGGCGTTCCTGCTGGCCTGCGGATTCCTGTTCATCGCCCTGTACAGAGGGTTGCTGGAGGGCCCGCAGACCATCCTGTTCGGCACGTTCCTGGGCATCAGCGCCTCCCAGGTCACCGTGCTCCTGGTGGTGGGTGCCGTGGTGCTCGTGATCTTGGGAGTGCTGGGCCGCCCGTTGTTCTTCGCCTCGGTCGACCCGGAGGTGGCGGCCGCCCGCGGCGTGCCGGTGCGCGGTCTGGACGCCGCGTTCCTGCTGCTGGTCGGCGCGGCGACGGCGGAGGCGAGCCAGATCACCGGGACACTGCTGGTCTTCGCGCTCATGGTCATCCCCGCCGCCACCGCCCAGGCGGTCACCGCCCGCCCGGTGGCCGGTCTTCTCCTCGCCGTCCTGATCGCGTTCGCGGCGACCTGGCTCGGTCTGGTCGCCGCCTACTACTCGCCCTACCCGCTGGGGTTCTTCGTGACGACGTTCGCCTTCGCCTGCCTGGTGCTGGTTCTGCTCGTCCGCCTGACCGTGGACCGGGCGTCCGGCCGAGGTGTCCTTCGAGCGGCGGGGGCGGTGTGATGCCGGCCGTCTTCCTCCAGCACGCCCTGCTCGCCGGAACGGCCATCGCCGCCGCCGCCGGCCCGGTCGGCTACTTCCTGGTACTGCGCGCCCAGGTCTTCACCGGCGACGTCCTCAGCCACGTGGCGTTCACCGGCGCGATGGCCGCTCTCGCCCTGGGATACGACCTGCGGATCGGACTGTTCGCCGCCACCATCGCCGGCGCGCTGCTCTTCGGCGCCCTGGGACGGCAGGCCCGTCCCGACGACGTCGCCATCGGCAGCGTCTTCTCCTGGATCCTCGGCCTGGGCTCCTTCTTCCTCACCCTCTACACCACCTCCCGCAGCACCTCGAACGGCAACGCCGGGGTCAGTGTCCTGTTCGGCTCGATCTTCGGCATCTCGGGCGATCAGGCCCTGACCACGTTGCTGATCGCCGCAGGAGCGTGCGGCGTCATGGTGCTCATCGGCCGGCCGCTGCTGTTCGCCACGCTCGACGAGGCGGTGGCAGCCGCCCGCCGGGTCCCGGTGAAGCTCCTGGGATACGTCTTCCTCGCCGTCACCGGTGTGTGCGCGGCGCAGGCCACGCAGGCCGTCGGCTCACTGCTGATCCTCGGTCTGCTGGCGGCACCGGCGGGCGCGGCGGCCAGGATGACCGACCGGCCCTTCCGGGGTCTCGCCCTCTCGGTCGTCCTGTCGGTGCTGGAGATGTGGGCCGGCCTCGCCCTGGCGTACACCGTGCCGAAGCTGCCGCCCAGCTTCGCGATCCTGGCGGTCTCCACCACCGTGTGGGCCGCGACGTTCCTCGTGCGGCCCCGGCGACGTACCGACGTCTCCCCGGCCCGCGCGGTCTGAGCCGGACGGGGGCCCGAGAGTGGCGACGAAACGATCCACCCGGGCGTCCGCCGGCGACGTCGAGCCGTTCGGCCGTCCCACCCGGCAGCGCATGACCGTCCTCCAGGCGCTGATGGACACCGGTGGCCTGGTCAGCGCCCAGACCCTGCACAACACACTGGCCGCCGACGACGCGCGGGTCGGCCTGAGCACCGTCTACCGCACACTGACGGCGCTGGCCGGGGCCGGGCGGGCCGACGTGGTGCGCGACAGCAACGGGGAACGGCTCTTCCGCTACCGGCCGGACGCCGGGCACCGGCACTACCTGCGCTGCTCGGTGTGCGGCCTGAGCGTCGCCGTGGACTCCGGCCCCGTGGAGGACTGGGCCGAGCGGACCGCCCACTCCTCGGGGTTCACCTCCGTCCGGCACACCGTCGAACTCACCGGCGTCTGCCCGGAGTGCGGCTCCGCCGGGGAACCGCACTGCGGACCGAGATGAGGCGGGGTCAGCGGACGGCGACCAGGACGTAGCTGGTGCCGAACTGCCAGACCGGGCCGGCGTGGGCGAAGCCGCTCTTGCGCAGGAGTTCGACGTGCCAGGACAGCGGCAGGTCGTTGTTCTCGTGCCGGGGCGGTGCCGCCCGCTGCCGCCGCTGCTCGGCGAGCAGATGGGCGAGTTCGGGGTCGGAGGGCACCGCGTCCCACCACGCGTCCCACTCCTCGTGCTCGAAGGCGCTCTGCCGTTCGGCGCGGCGCCGGCCGACGTGGGCGGCGATGGCGGCCGGGGCCGCGCTGTCCGGGGCGAGGTGGTCGCCGTTGACCAGGACGCCGCCGGGGCGGATCACCTCGGCGAGCCGGCGGTAGATCCGGCTCAGGTCCTGCGGCGGAAGGTAGTGCAGCGCGGTCGTGGAGACGGCGGCGTCGAGCGGCCGGTCGAGCCCGAGGTCCTCGATCCAGCCGTCCCGGCCCAGGACGGTCTCGACGTACCGGACGGCGCCGCCGTGCCGGGCACGGGCGAGTTCGAGCAGCAGGGGGTCCATGTCGGCGCCGACGATGTCGGCCCCCGGCAGGCGCCGGGCGAGCCGGTCGGAGAGACATCCCGGACCACACCCCAGATCGACGACGAGCGGCCGGGCCGGGTGCCCTTGCGTGACGTGCTCGACGACGTCGGCGATGACCGTGAAGCGCTCCTCACGGTCGATGGCGTAGCGCTGCTGCTGGCGTTCCCAGCGTTCCACCCACAGGTTCGCCGTCTCGGTACTGAGGCCCATCGCGACGCGCCTCCTCTTCAGTTCGTGCTCCGGTGTGCTCCCCCCAATCTACAGACGAAAACGGTTACCATTAACATCTCGTCGCGGGCTCACCCGAGTCCGGTGAGCACCTCCACCAGCCGGTCGATCTCCTCCGGCGCGTTGTAGACGTGCGTGCTGACCCGCACCGAGCCCGTCTTCTCCCCGGCGCTGCCTTGGCAGTGCTGGTCGCAGCGGACCATGAAGCCGTGGCTGAACAGGATGAAGCCCAGGTCGGAGGAGGAGACGTGGCGATGCCGGAACGTCACCAGACCGGCCCGGGGCTGCGTGGGTGAGCCGGCGGCGAGGTTGGTCCGGCAGCCCAGCACCTCGTACGCCTCCAGCCGGCGCAGGCCGTCGGTGAGCCGGGTGGCCAGCGCGCTGGTCCAGCGCCCGATGCGGTCCGGACCGGCGGTCTCCAGCCAGTCGAGCGCCGCCTCCAGCGAAGCGACGCCGGCGGTGTTGGGTGTGCCGCTCCAGCCGCCCGGCCGGTAGGCGGGCCCGCGTTCCTGACGGGCCCACAGCGCGCCGGTCCCCGGCAGGGCGAGCGCCTTGTGCCCGGAGAAGGCCACGAAGTCGACGTCCAGCTCCGCCACCGAAACCGGCAGATGGCCGACGCTCTGTGCGGCGTCCAGGCAGATGACGGTGTCCGGGCCGGCGGCTTCCCGGATGCGGTGGACGTTCATGTCGGCGCCGTAGACGTGGTGGACGTGGGTGGCGGCCACGAACCGGGTGCGCGGCGAGAGCAGGCCGGGCAGCGCGCGGTGGTCGTAGTCCCGGGATGCCTCCTGGTACGGCATGGGGACCACCCGCACCCGCACTCCCCGCCGGCCCAGCACGCCGACGGCCTCCCGCCAGGGGGAGACGTTGGCCTCGTGGTCGGCGAGCGGTACGACGATCTCGTCGCCGTCGCGCAGGTACTCCGTCAGCCAGTCGCGGGCGACGCTCCGCAGTGCTTCCGTCGTGCCGCTGGTGAAGTGCACGGTGGATGTTCCCGGCTGCGGATCGCCCAGGAAGTCCTTGACGCGGTCCCGGACCCGTTCGATCAGCGCGGTGGTGCGGTTGGCCCACGGGTACGTGCCCCGGCCCGCGTTGGCGTTCGCGGTCGTCAGGTAGTCGTGGACGGCGTCGAGGACCGCGCGCGGTTTCTGCGAGGTCGCCGCGCTGTCGAAGTAGACCAGGTCCGGGTTGCCGGTGAAGATCGGGAACTGCGCGCGCAACGCCTCGTGCCACGGTCGCAGTTCGTCGGGGAAGACGCCGCCGGCCATGTCAGTCACGCACCAGGGGGGCGCCGGCGTCGCGCCAGGCGACGACCCCGCCGGCCAGGCTCCGGACCCCGGAATGCCCCATCGCCGTGAGCAGCGCCGCGTACCGGGCGGACTTCTCGCCCACCGGACAGGCCAGCAGCACCGGCTGATTCCGCCCGAACGGCAGCCCGCCACGCAGGAGTTCCCCGAACAGTTCGTCGACGATGTTGACCGACCCCTCGATGTGCAGGGCCCGGTACGCGTACGGGCTGCGCAGGTCGACGACCAGGGGCCGTCGCCGCGCGATCCAGTCGCGGGCGGCTCCGACCTCGATGGACGGGGCCTGCGCGATCTCCGCGTCGGACAGGTCGGCGGCCGAGCGCGGACCGGCGGTCCGGCCGAAGAGTTCGGGGCGGCGGCGGGCGATGTAGCCGAGGTAGCTCTCGACGCGGTCGCAGACGATGAACACCGCCGTACGGCGCTCGGTCAGCGTCGCGTCGAGGCCGCGCAGGTGGCGGACCGCCCCGAAGTAGGCGCCGCCGCCGGTGGGGCCAGCCAGGATGCCGCACCGCCGGTTGAGGGTGAGCATGCCCTCGATGGCCTCGTCGGAGGCCACCGTCTCGATCGTGTCGTACGTGGCGGGGTCGAACAGGCCGACCTCGTGCACCTCGTCGATGGTGCGGATACCCGGGATGAAGTCGCTCTTGGCCGCGACGAGACCGACCACCCCGGTGGCCGGGTCGTGTGCGCGCAGGGCCCGGGCGACGCCGGTGGAGGAGCCGGCGGTGCCCACACAGGCGACGAACCAGTCCGGTGCGCGGCCGTCGAGGTCGCGGATGATCTCCGGGCCCGTTCCCTCCTCGTGCGCCCGGGTGTTGAGCTCGTTGAAGTACTGGTCGGTGTGCAGGCATTCGTCGCCGGAGGCGGACAGCCTGCGGTGGAAGAGGGTGAGCGGATCGTCGGCCAGGGTGGGGTCCAGACACTCGGTCTGGCCGGGCAGTTCCTCGATCTCGGCGCCCAGGAGCAGCAGCAGTTCCTTGACCTCGGGCACCCGCATACGATTCGTGACGCTCCTGAACGTCATCCCGTGCAGTCCGGCCAGGACCGCCAGCGCCTTCGCCGTGTTGCCGCTGGAGAGCTCCACGACCTGCCGACCGACGCCCGCCGCGTCGCCGAGCCGGGCCCGGAGCATGTTCCAGGCCGCCCGGTCCTTGACCGAGCCGAACGGGTTCATCATCTCCAGCTTCGCGAACAGGTCGATGTTCCGCAGCCCGTGCACGGCCGGGTCGACGCGGACCAGCGGGGTGTCGCCGATGGTCTCGGTGATGCTGTCGTACCTCACTGCGCTCCCGTCAGGGTCGGCCAGTACTCCTCGTCCATGCACCAGCGCCACCCGCCGTCCTCACGCCAGGCCGCCACCTTCCGGGCGGGCGGCTGGAGTTGGGCGGCGGTGGCGTGGAAGTCCATGCAGTACGCGGCGGTGTTCGCGAACGCCATCAGGTCGCCCACCCGCGGCGCGGACCGCAGGTGCACGGCACGGCGGGTGATCAGGTCGCTCTCCAGACAGAGCGTGCCGAACAGGTAGGCCCTGACCGGCGACGCCCCGGCAGCGCTGCCGTCGTCGCGGGGCAGCACGACGGGATCGAGCAGCACCCCGTGGTCCTCCAGCGCGATGTCGTCGGCCTTCGCCGCCAGCCGCACCAGGAGGTCCCCGTCATCGCCCTGCCGCACCTCCAGCACCCTCGCCAGCGTCACCCCGCACTGGTCCAGCAGCGCACGGCCAGGCTCGGTCGTCAGGTCGTACAGATGCTCCAGCAGCAGGTCGCCGAGCGGCCGGCCGCCGAACGCCGGGGCGGGCGCCGTCAGCAGCGCGTCCAGGTACCGCGCGCCGGACAGCGGGCGGTACGCGGGATAGAGACCGAGCGACCCGCGCAGCGTCCCGCCCTCGGCACGCAGCCCGTAGCCGTACCCGCCCCACGCCATCACCGGCCGCCGCCCCAGCGCGGCGTCCGCCAGCGCCGTGGTGTACCGCCCCCACTGCCCGCCATCGGCCAGGTAGTCCACGCCGAAACCACCGCCCACGTCCACCCCGACCGGGTTCAGGCCGCGCCGCCGGCACTCCTCGGCGGCCAGCAGGCAGCCCTCCAGCGCGAGCGCCTTCTCCTCCAGCGCCGTCGTGTCCACGTGGTAGGCGACACCGGTCAGCTCGACGGCGTCCACCCGCGCGGCGACCGCGTCCAGCAGCCCGTTCAGCGCGGCGACCGGGGTTCCGAACCGGCTGCGGCGCGAGAGCATCCTGGTTCCCGACGACTCGAACCCCGACAGCCGCGGCGTGACGCGCACGCGCGGCAGCCCGAACCGGCTCACCAGGTCCGCCAGCGCCGTGAGTTCCGCCGCCGAGTCGAGTGCGACAGTCACCCCGGTGCGCGCGCACAGCCACAGGAACTCCGGGTTCTTCGGCCCGGTAGCCAGGACGCGGTCCGGCGTGAAACCGCAGCCGAGCGCGTGCCGCAGTTCGCCCAGCGACGCGACGTCCACGCCCGCGTCGGTGGCCGCCAGCCGGCGCAGCAGGGCCGCGGACCGCGTCGCCTTGTGCGCCAGGTGGACCCGCCCGGTCAGATGGTGCTCCGCGTAGACGGCGCGGAAACGGTCGAGGTTGCCGGCGATCACCTCCGGCAGCACTACGTTCAGCGGAGAGCCGAGCGCGTCGACCAGGGTCCGCAGGAGGGCGCCGTCGTCGAGCAGTGCCCGGGGATCCCCGGCGAGCCGGGGATCCAGGTACAGCGGGGCTTGCGTGTGGTCCGTGCCGTTCACGCCGAACGCCCTCCGCGGCCTCGATCCCGTCGATACGTCGTCCCGAGACCTTTCCACCCCGTTCACCGGCCACGCCACGACGCTTCATGGCCTGCGTCACGATGAGAGCGGTTGTCAGGAGCCCGGGCGCCGCTTCGCGCCCGGCACGGCGTTCGTTTCACCGGGGTGCGTCCTGTCCCCCGGCCTGCGGTGTTGCTTGCCGCGCGCACGGCTCCGGCCCTCGACCGCACCCGGCGCGCGGGGGCGGCCGCACCCGTTCGTCCGGTGCCTTCCGGCCATCCGGAGCTGCGAACGGCTTGTTCCGGCTGAGCCGGTTCGTCCACCGCGCGTCCGGCACCGTACCGAGCCGGACGCTTCCGGCTCACCAGTTGCTCCTGCGTACTCCGGGGAGTTCGCCGGCGTGGGCCGTCTGGCGCAGGCGGATGCGGAGGGCCGTCAGGGCGGCGCCGTCGGGCCCGCCCCACCAGAACGCGTCGCCCCGCGGGCGTCAGCCGTCCGCCGGAGTCCAGGCCGGGGTCTCCACGGGGTGGTCCCCGTGCTCGCGCAGCTGACGTCGGAACCGCCGTTGGGCGTTCTCCCGGCCGTGCACCAACATGATCTCGCGCGGCTGTACCTCGTCGACGACGCGGAGCAATCCGTGCAGGTCGGCGTGAGCACCCAGCTGGAACTGCCGCACCGCGGCCCGTACCTCCACAGGACCGTCCGGCAATTCCAGCGTGCCACCGCCCTCGGCCAGCTCCATCAGCCGCCGTCCAGGGGCGTCCTCGTCCTGATAACCGCAGATGAACAGCGCGTTGGCCGGGTCCGGCAGGATCTCCCGTGCCCAGACGACAGCGGGGCCACCACGCAGAGTTCCCGCGGTGGAGACGACCACGCCCCGGCGGAAGGCCAGCAACTCGGCCCGGCGATCGGTCACTCGCCGAACGCGGTCGGACAACACGGGCCGTTCCGCCGCGGTCGTCTCCGCGTACCGGCCGTACGTCTCCGCGACGATCCCGGCCAGACCGTCGATGAGCACGGGGAGGTCCGGGAGCCGCGAACCGAGCGTCAACGCGATCTCCTGTGCTCGCCCCAAAGCGGCGGCCGGGATCAGGACGCGCCCGCCGTTCTCGCAGACCTCCCGAACCGAACGCACCAGATCGTCCACCATCGCCTCGCGCGACAGGTGGGAAGCGTCGCAGCAGGTGGACTCCAGGACCAGCAGATCGGTCTCCTCCTCGGTGACCGGCAGGCGGAGCGGTTCGGCCCCGAGCTGCGGTTCGACCGACACGTCACCGCTCACGACGATGCGCCGTCCGCCGCCGCGGATGACGACCCCGGCGGAACCGAGGATGTGTCCGGCGGGGAAGAGTTCGATGTTGAAGTCACCGACCGGCGTGCGGAGGCCGAATGGCAGGTCCTCCAGAGCGCTGCCCGCGACCCTGGCGTCCTCCTCCCCGTACGGCACGTCGATGTCCCCGTTTCCCGCCGCGCGGCGTTCGCCGGCCCGGCGGCGCATCAGCCGCGCCGTGTCCTGCCACATCAGCGGGAGGAGCTCAGCAGTTGCCGGCGAACACAGCACCCGCACCCCCGGCCAGCGCCGGACGACGACCGGCACCCAACCGCCGTGGTCGTTGTGGGCGTGTGTGACAACGACGGCGGCCACCGGCGGACCGGAGGACAGGACGGAGTCGAGAAGGGGCGGAGCCATGTGGCTGACACGGTCGTCCGGGCGGGTACCGGCGTCGACCAGCACCCGCGTGTCACCGAACTCCACCAGGACGCAGGAACCGCCGATCTCCTGTGCGCCGCCGAGTGGCATGACGAGTGGACCGGCGGCGCTCCGGGCGAGCGCCGTCCCCAGGGCCATCGGGTCCGGCACGGAGGGCACCAGCAGGTCGTTCAGCGTGGAGAGGAGCGCCGCACGGCCGCCGCCCGCATCCTCCAGCCATTCCAGGAACGGCCGCACCGAGGCAGGGGCCCGCGCCAGGCCCGTCCCGTCCGCCACCGCGTCCCGGGGGTCGCCCGGACTGACGGCGGGCGCGGCCCGCAGCGCTCGGTGAATCACCCGCAGCGCTCGCAGCGGGTCGTTGGCACGGACCGACAGGAGATCCCGCTCGATGGCCGCGGTGGACGCGTTCTCCTCCGCCTCACGGGCACGCGCGGCGGTCTCCGCCAGCCGCACGCGCAGACCTGCGGCCTCCCCCTGGGCCCGCTCCGCACGGCCGCGGTACAGCGCCGCACGTTCCTTCGCCTCGGCGAGTTGGCCCTTCAAACGCTGTACCTGCCGCTCGGCACTGCCCGGTCTGGCCGCGCGGGGCGCACGGACGTCAGGTACGGGGCTTGCGCCGAGTGGGTCCGAGCTCCTCACCGAGCGTCGCAGAGCGGCGGATCCGTGCCACAGCCGCAGGAGAGCGGCCTTGTGCGCCAGGACGTACTGCTCCGGTGACGTACCGGCCGCGACGCGCGCCATGAGCGGACGGGCCAGCACAAGTTCGGCGGCACGCAGCAACTGGTCGCCGTCAGGAGACTCGGGCACGTCCCCGCCGGTCACAGCTGAGGGGCCCGGCCGTCGACGGAGTTCTCCAGCGCGGTCATCAGGGGCTCGGTCATCAGCAGCCCGGAGTCGTTCTCCACCAGCACGCCGAGAAGCCGCAGCACCTCGACCACGCCGCGCACGGACCGGTAACCGTCGGCGAGCAGCACAGCCGCTTCCAGGTCCGGGTCGCCGGTCTCCGACAGCAACTCGGCAAGGAACTCCGGGTCCTGCCCCTCCTCGTCGCCCAGCTCCGCCAGTTGCCGCCAAGCGGCCGCGATCGAACGGTTGGCACGCACGCCGCAGCGCACGAGTATCTCCTCGGGGGTTTCCGCCAGCGCCGCGTCCAGGCGGGTATATGCCTCGTCGCGGTCCTTGGCCTGGGAGAGACAGGACTCCACCACGTTGTGGACCAGCAGGGGCCAGGCCCCGGTGCGCTCCAGCAACTCGGACTGGAACCGAGGCTCCTGGAAGGGAAGTTCGGCATCCCACATCCACAGCCGGATACCCGCCGGGTCGAAACGGTGCGTCGAGACCAGCTCCACGTCGTCCTCCGGCCCGCTGGTCCACAGGTGACTCTGTCTCGGGCCCGTCACCAGGATCACCGCCCGGGTATCCTCGGCCCGGGCGCCCTGCGGCAGACTCAGGCGCGTCCTCGCGATTTCCTCGATCTCCGCGGCCTCCTCCGGACCCGCGTCGAGGAGATTCACGACGATGACCTGGTGCCCCACCCCGGGATGCTTGAGCAGAGTCTTCGACAACTCCGCCGCCGAGCAGTCGATACGGTGCACCTTCCCGACGACCGCCCCGTCCTTGTGCGCGTCCTCCAGGGCTCGCGGGACCCGGCCGATCTGCGTGGCGTCGCTGCCCGTGACGATGAAGCAGCTGTTGACGGGCTCGAAGAGCCGTCCGATCTGCCCCGTCGTCAACGGCGAGCGTTCCGCGGGATTGCCACCGTAGGGCGCGCGGTGGGATGTGCCCTCGAAACGACGCGGCAACTGCAGGTGCTCCGACGCCTGGTCGAGCTCCTCCTCGATCTGCTCCCGGGTACCCAGCAGCCGCAACAAGTTGGGGGTGCGCAGCCGGAAACGCTTGCCGTCCGTGCCCAGCACGCCGAGCTCGACGCACTCGCCGAGCAGGCCGGCGAACTCCTCGCTGGTGCACTCCGTGAAGCCCTCGGGCCACCTGCCACGGCAGGTTTCCATCAGTTCCCGGCCGCCGGCGGACGCCGCTGCGCCCTGGTTCAGGGCCATCCTGGCGACGCAGTAGGCGATGACCCGGTACCGGTTGTCCAGGTTCAGCGTCCACAGGAAGCGCTCGCGGAAGTCGGACATGAGCGTCCGGTCCTCCCACACCGCGTCGACGTCAGCCCGGGTGATGACCGACGGCGGGGCGTCCGGCGCGACGCTCACCGACCGCATCCGCTCCAGCAGGGCGGTGGCGAACAGCTGGACCAGGGCGGGGGCGTTGTTGGCGAGAGCGAGGACTCGGGCCGGGACGGAGGAGTCCTGGAAGGTGTAGCCCAGCGCCCCCAGGGGGCGGGCGAGGAGCCCATGGGCGTCGCGGGGTTTGAGCGGACCGATGGACAGCGGCGACCCGAAGTGCGCGAGCGGCTGGTTGGGCAGCTTCTCGAAGCGCACCGTGCTGTGCAGGCCGGCGAAGACCACCTTGGCCCGGCGCCCGGTGTCCTCCATGATCTTACGGATGAGGTCGACGTTGGCGAAGGAGCGTTCCTCGGCGTCGACCCGCAAGAAGTCGTCCGCCTCGTCGAGGAGGACGAGCAGTTGGCGGGAGTCACCTGCCTCGATCCACGCCAGTACACCGCGGCGCACCGCCTCGCCGGCCTCCCGGATGGGCGGCTGGCCGGTGAGCACCCCGGCGTCGGCCAGCTTGGACCACAGGATGTTCCACAGCTGGTCGGAGGAACCCGGCTGTTTGCCGATGGAGTAGATGCTCTCCAGGATGACGAGCCGGTCCGGAGCGGTGGCGTTGACCCGGCGCAGCGCGGCACGCAGCAGCGCCGACTTCCCCAGCTGCCGCCCGCCGTAGACGAAGCACGATCCGTGCCGGTCGAGTACCTCGTCGAGTTCCTTGTCCCGGCCGAAGAACATCTCCTCCGGCACGTCGCCGGCCGCCTTCGGTGTGTAGGGGTCGGCCGACGTGAAGGGAGCGAGGACCCCGGTGAACTGGCCGATGTCCGGTACCTGGCGGAGGAGAAGGTGAAGCAACGCCGCGATGTCGAGTACCGCGACGACACTCCGCCGCCGGCGGGCGGTCTGTGCCAGCTCCCGCCGCTGCTGCGGTCCGAGGACGCCGAGGTACAGCACGATCACCGACTCGTCAGCCGGGCAATGCCGGGTGTAGTCGAGCAACTGGCTGGGCTCCGAGGAGCTCCACACCAGCAGCATGCGCAGGGTGCGGCCGGTGGGACTCACCAGACTGCCGAACTGCGGCAGTACCGGTGCGCCCTGGAACCGCAGGTCGGACAGCCGGATCCACAACCTGCCCGAGCCGTTCTCCGCGTCCTGGAGCACGTGCACGGAGTCGGACTCGACGCCGAGGGCGGTGAACACCTGCTGGACGTTGTCGAGGTACGTGGTGTTGGACCGGCCGCCCGACCGGTGCCCCTGCGTGAGGTTCTTGAGCTGACCGAGCGCCTTGCGGGCGGCGGCGAGCCGGTCCGAGGTGAGCCGTCCGCGATCGCCCAGCACCGCCATCACGTCGCCGAGCCGGGTCGGGATCTTGCTGTTGGCGGACTCCAGGGCGTTGCGCACCGCGACGATGAGTTCGGTCACGCCGGCGGCGTGCGACCCGGTCGGTCCCAGGTACCGGCTGACGGCGTCCGGAACCTGGGGGAAGAAGGTCTCGATGCCGATGGGTTCCTCGACCTCGGGAGGCAGTTCCTTGCCGGCCTCCGCCTGGGCGAGGAACTCGTCGGCCGTGGTGAGGTCGTCGGCCGCGATGCGCCGGTTGATGCGGTCCGCGACCTCGGCGACCCCGGGGACGAGGGAGACCGCGTGCCGAAGCCGTACCCGCAGATTGCCCCGTGCCTGCTCGCAGTGGGCTTCCAGATCGGCCCGCAACGCGGATGCCTCCCGGGGGATCTCGTCGAAGTCGAACCTGCCGGGGTCGTTCAGGTCGCGGAATCGCGCGGTGAGGGTCGACCATTCGTCGTACTGGAGCAGGCCGTCGCGCAGCCCCGAGTCGATGCGGTCGGACAGCGCGCGGAGCATGCCTCGCAGCTCTTCACGCCGGTTGGTGACGTACGTCTCGCGACGGACCCGGAGTTCCTGGGACAAGTGGGGGTTGTCGATCCGTACCAACCGCACGATCTCGTTGGTGCCGACGTGGTCGCCGAGCGCGGCACGGGCCTCGAAGGCGGCAGCGTAGTCGGGGGCGTGCTCCGCGAGCGTGACCAGGGAGGGCAGGGTTCGCAGGCCGACGGGGACGAGCGGCTCCAGCGAGAGCCGCTTGACCGGCAGGTCACCCAGCAGGAGGAGTTCACCCCGCAGCACGATGGCGATGTCCTCGCCGCCGAGAGGCTGCGGCTGACCGTCGAGCAGTTCGAAGGCGCTCTGCAGGACGCGCTGAGCCGCCTCCGCCGCGGCGTCCTCCAGCGGGTCGTTGCCGACGGAGCCGGCGAGCAGGAGTTGCTCGCGGACCGGTCCGCGGAACCGCTGGACGTTTCCGCGCAGATCGTTGATCCTTCGGACGAGCCAGGAGTTGCTGTCCTGGTAGCCGTCCTTCAGGTGTAGACGGCCGGTCAGGTCCGCCCACGTACCGGCGGCCGTGACCGCCTCCCCGACGAGCGTCCGGAGCTTGTCACGGGCGCCGTAGTCCACGCGCTTGCGTCCCCTGGCGACCTGCCGGGTGGCCTCGTCGATCTCCCGCTCCAAGGTGCTGGCGTCCCGCAACCGGGCCACCTCGTGGCGCACCTTGTCCAGCTCGGCGGGGTCGTCCAGGGCGACCCGGGCACACAGGGCTCCGACGACGCCGTTGGAACTGATGAGATGGTGCCAGACCTCGGTGGCCAACTGGTAGCGGATCTTGCGTTGGGGGCCCGAACGGTAGAGGTCCTCCGCGAGCCGCGCGGCCGACCGGCACTGCTCCTCGGTCTCGGCCTCGTCCCGGACGCTTCCGAGGATTTCCGGAACGATGAACGTCCCCTGCTGCGCGGCCTCGGCCAGAACCTCGGAAAGGTCCATGACCAGACGATTCCCCCGTGCGGCGAACGGGGAGAGGTCTCGGATCAGGGCGGTGATCTGCGGCCCGGGAGCGATGAGACCGACCCGGATGGCGACCGCCCAGGTCAGGATGGCGCCCGCTCGGTCACCGGCGAAGTCGTCGAGGGTGAGCCCCTCCAGCAGGACCTGGCAGTGGTGGGCGATGTCGTTGGTCGCGCTCGTGAGGTGGCTGGCCAGGGCGGCGGCCTCCCGGATCCGCACCGCGGCGCACCCGTCCCCCGCGGCCCTGCGTATCCAGGCGGCCAGCGCGAATCGTCCGGCCCGCAGGGCCGCGGCCTCCGCAACGGCCGTCTCGCACCGGGCGGGCCCCTCGGGGGCATCCGCGCCCACGGGGTCCGGCGCCCCGGTGACGTCGACCGGACCGCTGTCCGAGGCCACCCCGGCGTCCCCGGCGCCGGAGTGGGAGGACTCCGTCATGTTCTCCTGGCCGTCGACGGACGTGGCCGGGGCGTCCGGCTCGCGGGTCGTGCCGGGGAGCGCGACGCCGGCGACCGCGGCCGGCTCGGCGTGGCCACTGCCCTCGGGGTCCGCAACCTCGCCGCCGCCGATCTCCCGTGCTCGGTGCCGGGCTCCGTCCCGGGCGGGCGCGGGACGGGACGCGGCCATCGGCTGGGCCTGTTCGGTCCGGGCGGCGGACGGCTCGGGTTCGGTCGGCTCGTCCGCCAGCAGGAAGAGGGCGACATCGTGGTCGAGTTCAGCGTCGTCGTCGGAGTCGGCGGCCGCTCCCCCGGCCGGCACGGGCGCGGCCGGTTCGGTGTGCGGGGCGGCGGACCCGGCGACCAAGGGGGCGTCGTTGGGCGCGGTGACTCCGGCCGGGGCGGGGGTCGCGGCCGAAACGGCCGGGAGGGTCAGCTGCCGGGTGGGCGCCAGGGCCAGGAGCGTCATCCAGGCCGCCGGCAGGCGCCCGGCGAGCACCGGCATCAGCCGGTGGGTCTCCGCCTGATGGTCGTGGACTTCCGACGTCGACTGGCGGATGTAATTGGCCAGTGCGACGAGGTCGGCGGCGTCGGGCTGCTCGGTGGAACTCGGCTCCTCGACAAGGGCACGAGCCCGCTTGCGTACGTCCTCCAGCATCTCGTCGCACCAGTCGGGGCCGCTGAGGCCGGTCAGCGCGGTCAGTTCCGCGCGCGTGCCGCTCAGTCGTTCGGCGCTCTCCCACGCATCGCGGAAGTCGGCCAGGGCCCATTCCTCGGGCGGGAGAACGGTGAGCAGTCCGTCCGCCACCTCGCGGAAGAGTCCGGCGGCCTCGTTGATCGTTCGGAGGTCGGCCTGCAACGGGTAGCGGGCAGCGTGCAGCGCGGCCGCTGCCCGTTCTGCCGCGATGGCCGCGGGGCCCACCAGCGCGGAAAGACGTTCGAGGAGCCTGCCGGGGCTCTCCGCGTTCCGTGGCTCGGCCACCGGTCGGTCCGGTTCGTTCGGTTCGCCCGGGCAGGGCTGCTCGTCCTCGGCGGTCCTCGGCGCGCGGCGCGGGGAGTCGGCTGTCAGGGGCGCGACGAGGGAGTTCAACGCGCTCCAGCCCAGCGGCTCCGGCGGCAGGCTGGGTATGGATGTCGTCAGATCTGCCCAGGCGGCCTCCACGATGGTGGAGACCGCGGTGGGCAGGGCGGAGCCTTCTCCGCGCAGCAGCCCCAGGGCCAGCATTCCTGAGGGGCCGGCCGGCTGCGCGGCGGCCAGTGCAAGATCCCGCCAGATGCATGACCTGGCGAACTCACGCGCGGAGCGGATCATCTGCTGCCCACGTGCCGCCTCGCCGAACACCGCGAGAGCCGTGTCGCCACCGCTCAGCAGAGCGATGAGGGCGGGAAGTGTCAGGAGGGCGGGGTCGCCGAGCAGGGTTGTCAGCGGCCGGACGTACGGCATGCCGGCAGCTCCCGCCGCGGCACCGGAGACCACGGACGCACCGCTCGACGGCTGCGCGAAGGCGTCGACGGGCCGATGGTCGGCCGCCTCGGTCGACACGCTCGCCACCGCCGCAACTGAGCCCTGTCGCATGGCTGCGGCCTCGAGATGGCGTGCCTGTTCCGGGGTGATCCTGCGGGCCAGTTCGTCGCAGACGGCTCCGAGGTCGTGGCGGCGGAGCAGGCCGCCCGGGAGGGACAGCCGGGCTTGCCCGGCGGCGTCGAGCCCGCGCTCGGCGCGTTCCCGGCGCCGGGAGTTCTTCACATGCGTCATGGGTCCCCCAGGCACACATCGCCGCTCGCGATGCCTGAACGGCATATATGACGACCAGTTATATACCGAAGGCGGCGGGGCCAGTGCGACGCGGCCCATGAGGGAGGTCTTCCCAGTGGGGAAGATCATCGTGAACTCGCAGGTCAAGATGGTGGTGTGCGTCAGGGTCGGGGTACTCGTGCTGGTCTCGGAGGTGATCGTCAGCAGGTGATCATCCGCCGTGGGCGGTTTCTGCGGTGCTGTCCGCCCGTGCTCCGCGCCCGGAGTGCCCTGAAGAAGATCGCCCGCGCAGGCGGCGTCGTGGTCCTCCTGGACGGCACTCTCATCCGCACTCGCCGCCGCACCGAGGCCGAGAAAAGGTCCGCATGAACGCCCGCCACGCGACCAGCCTCTCGCGCGCCCTGCACGTCCTGGCGAACGCCGAGCTTCAGAGATGACGGACGGTCTCCCCGCGCCGATCATGATCCCGACCGTCACGCGTACGACGTCCCCGACCCACACCAGGCCCGTGAGCTGTTCGGCGTCGGCAAGAACGGAGACGCCGGCCGCCGAGGTGGACTGTCGCTCGTCGCCGAAGAGTCCGGCCCCGGACCAGCGCTCAGATCAGCAGGTCGAAGAGTTCGAAGGCATCGTCCCACTGGTCCGTGGAGGGGCGGCGGGTGTCGCGGGCGATGGTCTTGAGGGCGCGGGCGAGGGCGACGCTGAGGCCCCCGGCCAGGTCGGGCAGCCGTTGCCGGGTCTCCTCGGCGGCGTCCATGCCGAGGGCGGGGCGGGCGGCGAGCTGGTCGAGCAGGGGGCGGAGTTCGATGCCCTCCTCCAGCTTCTTGAAGGCGTGGATGCTCTCCTGCAGGCCTTTCGTGACCGGGAGGTCCTGCGGCTCGATGACGTCCCGGCCGTTGGCCTTGGCGTCGGCCGTGCCGATGAGGAAGAGGTCGTAGAGCTTGGCGTCCACGAAGTCGTTGTAGCGCTTGAGATCGTTCTTGCTGACGTCGAGGCCGGCGGCGGCGCGGAAGAAACGCTCGAACTTGGGAACTCCCATGACAGGCATGTCTTTTACCTCCTCGCGGTGGTGGACGTGCTGCGGGCAGTGGGCTGAAGTCACCGGATGCCGGGTGGTCCCGCCTCCCCGAGGTGCTCGTGTGCCAGGCGGACGGCCATGGCCCCTTCGCCGACGGCGGAGGCCACCCGTTTGACCGAGCCGCTGCGGACGTCGCCGACGGCGAAGACTCCCGGCAGAGTGGTCTCCAGGGCGAGCGGGGCGCGGGCGAGTGGCTTCCAGAGGTCCTCCGGCCCATCGCCGATCTCCTGCCCGGTCGGAACGAAGCCGCGCCGGTCCAGCGTGACCGCGCCGGCGAGCCAGGAGGTGGCGGGGCGCGCGCCGATGAAGACGAAGAGGGCACGGACCGGGAGCACCTGCTGCTCACGGGTGCGGTTGTCCTCGACGACGACGGACTCGACCCGGTCGTCTCCGGTGACTTCCCGGACCTCGGTGTGCGGCCGGACCTGGATCCTGGGGTGTCGCTCGATCCGGTCGATCAGGTAGCGGGACATGCCGTGTTCCAGGTCTCCGCCGCGGACGAGCAGATGGACCTCGGGCGACTCCTGTGCCAGGAACAAGGAGGCTTGGCCGGCGGAGTTGCCACCGCCGACCACCGCCACCGTGTCGAGACGGCAGGTCCGCGCCTCCCAGACGGTGGCGGCGTAGTGGACCCCGAGTCCCTCGAACCGGTCGACGCCGGGGGCTGCCAGCCGCCGGTAGCGGGCGCCGGTGGCCACCACCACGTTGGTGGCGGTGACCGTGCCCCCGTCGGCGAACCGCACCACGTTGTTCCCGTCGCGTTGCGCGAGGCCGGCGGCCGCGGCAGGGATGCTGATCCGGGCGCCGAACCGGTTGGCCTGCACGACGGCGCGTTCGGCGAACTCCATGCCGGAGATCCCGGCGGGGAAACCGAGGTAGTTCTCGATCCGGGAGGACGTGCCGGCCTGGCCGCCGGTCGCCACCGCGTCCACGACGACGGTGGAGAGCCCCTCGGAGGCGCCGTACACCGCGGCGGCCAGGCCCCCGGGTCCCGCGCCGACCACCATCAGGTCGCAGACGGCCGTGGCGACGGTTTCGGTCCGCAACCCGATCACCCGGGCGAGTTCGGCGTTCGACGGATCGCGCAGCACCCGGTGGTCGTGCCAGACGACGACCGGGGTCTCCTGCGGAGCGACGCCGAGGCGGGTCAGCAGCGCCTCGGCCTCGGGGTCCTTCTCCAGATCGGCCCAGCGGTGCGGGAGACGGTTGCGGGCGGCGAACTCCAGGAGCCGGCGGGTGCCCGGCGAGAAGGCGGAGCCGATGATGCGGAAGCCCGCGCCCGCGCCGGTCAGCATCGTACGGCGCAGCAGGTAGGCCCGCAGGATCACGTCTGCGAGCGCGGGTTCGCGGCTGAGCAGGTCGCGCAGGGGCTCCGGGCCCACCGTGAGCACCTCGCCGGGGCTGTTCACCACCGCGCTGACGAAGGCGCTGCGGCCCTCCAGCAGGCCCAGTTCGCCGAGGAAGCTGTGCGGACCGTGCACCTGGATGACGCGCTCCTGGTCGTCGTGGCCCTGGACCACGGCCACCGTGCCGCTGAGGACGACGAAGAACTCCTCGCTGCGTTCGCCCGCCTGGTAGAGCTGCTCCCCCTCGTGGACCTGCCGCGTCCGTCCGCAGGGTCTGAGGAGCGCGATCTGGTCGTCCGTCAGCCGCGGGCAGGCGCCGTGGACGTCGGCTGCCGGGGTCGGGGTCGGGGTCGGCACGGTTCGCTCCCTTCGTCAGAAACGGCGGCTGAGGTGGAAGCAGGGTCGGACAGCGGCGCGGGGAGCACCCCGGGAGGGCCCGCCGGGCTCAGACCATCGACTCGTGCACGCAACACCACCGCCAGTCCTCGCCGGGCTGGAACGACCGCACGATCGGATGCCCGTCCGCCGCCGCGTGAGCACGGGCGTGCCGCATCACGGCCTCCTGGTGGCGGGGCCAGCTGGTCCGTGGGACGCCGACAGCGACTCGTCCACCCACTGGCGCAGCGCGTTCGCGGGCGCGGCGCCGGCTTGGCGGGCGATGCGCCGGCCGTGGTCGAGGATCAGCAGGGTGGGTACGGCTTGGACTTCGAATCGCCGCGCCAGGGCCGGTGACGTGTCGATGTCGACTTTCACGAGTTTGATCCGGCCTGCCAGGTCCTTGGCGACCTGTTCGAGGGCGGGGCCCACCATGCGGCAGGACGGCACCAGGTGGCCCACAGGTCGACGAGCACCGGCGGGCCCGCCGATGCGGCGACCTCCCCGAAGTCGGCGTCGCCGGCTTCGGCGATCCACGGCAGCGGCGCCCGGCAGTTTCCGCAGCGTGGGCTGCCCTCCGCCGCGGCGGGGACGCGGTTGGTCCGGCCGCAGTCGGGGCAGGCGACCGTCCGTGCCGAGGCCGTCGCGCCGCCGGTGGTGCCGGCCCGCTCACCGCTGTCGGAGCGGTCTTGCGGTTGTGTGGTCATCATGGCTCCTGCGGCTCGTCCTGGAGGGTGACGGTGAGTTCGTCCTGTCCGGCGTCGACCAGGATGGTCACGCCTTCGCGTGCTTCACCGCTGAGCAACGCGCGGCCGATCCTGGTCTCGACCTCGTGCGAGATGAAGCGGCGGAGCGGCCTGGCCCCGTAGACCGGGTCGTAGCCCTCGCCCGCGATCAGCCGGCGGGCCGGCTCGGTGAGGACGAGGGTGATGCGCTGCTCGGAGAGGCGGTCGCGCAGCTCGGTGAGGAGCAGGTCGACGATGCGTTCGATCTGCGCGATGCCGAGCGGGTGGAAGAGGATGACGTCGTCGACGCGGTTGAGGAACTCGGGGCGGAATTGGCCGTTGAGTTCGGTCATCACCAGCGCCCGGGCCTCGGGCTTGATCTCGCCGGCCTGGGTGGCGTCCTGGAGCAGGTACTGGGAACCGAGGTTCGAGGTCATGATGACGACGGTGTTGCGGAAGTCGACGGTGCGGCCGTGGGCGTCGGTGATCCGGCCGTCGTCCAGCACTTGGAGCAGGGTGTTGAAGACGTCGGCGTGCGCCTTCTCGATCTCGTCGAAGAGCACGACGGAGTACGGCTTGCGGCGTACCGCCTCGGTGAGCTGGCCGCCTTCTTCGTAGCCGATGTAGCCGGGGGGTGCGCCGACCAGGCGGCTGACGGTGTGCCGCTCCTGGTACTCGCTCATGTCGAGCCGGACCATGTTGGTCTCGCTGTCGAACAGGGCGGCGGCCAGCGTCTTGGCCAGCTCGGTCTTCCCGACGCCGGTGGGGCCGAGGAAGATGAACGAGCCGATCGGCCGTCGCGGGTCGCGGACGCCGGACCGGGCCCTGATCACCGCGTCGGCGACGAGTTGGACGGCTTCGTCCTGCCCGATCACCCGCTCGCGCAGGATCTCGTCCAGCTTGAGCAGCTTCTGCCGCTCCCCCTCCTGGAGCCGGGTGACGGGGATGCCGGTCCAGGCGGAGACGATCTCGGCGATCTCGTCGGCGGCGACCACCTCGCGCAGCAGCCGGGTCTCGCCCTGTTTGGCGGCGAGTTGCTCCTCTTCAGCGGCCAGGCGGCGCTCCAGTTCGCTGACGGTTCCGTAGCGGAGCTGGGCGGCGCGGCTGAGATCGTAGGCGCGTTCGGCCCGCTCGGCCTCCTGCCGGGCCTGCTCCAGTTCCTGGCGCAGCTCCTGGACCTTGCGGATGGCCTGGCGTTCGGCCTCCCACTGGGCGTGTTTCGCGTCCACCTCGTCACGCAGGTCGGCCAGTTCACGCCGCAGGTCCTCCAGCCGGGCGCGGCTGGCCGGGTCGGTCTCCTGGTCGAGCGCGGCCTCCTCGATCTCCAGCCGGGTGGCCCGGCGGGTGAGTCCGTCGAGCTCGGCGGGCATGGAGTCGATCTCGGTCCGCAGCCGAGCGCATGCCTCGTCGACCAGGTCGATGGCCTTGTCCGGGAGGAAGCGGTCGCTGATGTAGCGGTGACTCAGGGTGGCGGCGGCCACCAGGGCGTTGTCCTGGATCTTGACGCCGTGGAAGATCTCCAGGCGCTCGCGGATGCCGCGCAGGATGGAGATCGCGTCCTCGACGGTCGGCTCGTCCACCAGCACGGTCTGGAAGCGGCGCTCCAAGGCGGCGTCGGACTCGATGTGCCTGCGGTATTCGTCGAGCGTGGTGGCGCCGATCATGTGCAGCTCGCCGCGGGCCAGCATCGGCTTGAGCATGTTGCCCGCGTCCATGGCGCCCTCGGCGGCACCGGCCCCGACGACGGTGTGCATCTCGTCCACGAACAGCAGGATCCTGCCCTCGGCGCTCTTGACCTCGGCCAGTACGGCTTTCAGCCGTTCCTCGAACTCGCCGCGGTATTTGGCTCCGGCCACCAGCGAGCTGATGTCGAGCAGGAACACCGTCTTGTCCCGCAGCCCCTCCGGAACGTCGCCGCGCACGATCCGCTGGGCCAGGCCCTCGACGATGGCGGTCTTGCCGACCCCCGGCTCGCCGATCAGCACGGGGTTGTTCTTGGTTTTGCGGCTGAGGATCTGGATGACCCGACGGATCTCGGCGTCCCGGCCGATCACCGGGTCGAGGCGGCCCGTGTGGGCCTCGACGACGAGGTCGCGGCCGTACTTCTCCAAGGCCTCGTACGCTTCCTCCGGATTGGCCGAGGTGACCCGCTGGTTCCCGCGCACCGTGGTGAGGGCGGCGAGGAAGGAGTCCTTGCTGACACCCTGTTCACCGAGGCGCCGGCCGGCCGCGGTGGACGGGCCCTCGTCCACCATGGCCAGCACCAGGTGCTCGGTGGAGACGTACTCGTCCTTGAGCCGCTTGGCCTCCTGCTCCGCGCTGTCCAGCATCCGGGCCAGCCGCTGGGTCACCGTCACCTGGCCGGGTGCGGCGCCCGGGCCGGTGCTGCGCGGACGCCGTGCGAGATCGGCCTCGACGGAGGCGCGCAGGGCGGCCGGGTCGGCGCCGGCGCCGGTCAGCAGCCGGGTCGTCAGGCCGTCGTGCTGATCGAGCAGGGCCAGCAGCAGGTGCTCCCCGTCGACCTCGGTCTGGCTCATCCGGGTCGCGACGCTCTGCGCTTCCCGTAGTGCTTCTTGGGACTTCTGGGTGAGACGGTTCATGTCCATGGCGTGGGCTCCTTGGCGGCTCGTTCGCTGCGCCGCAGCGCTGCCTCCAGACGTTCGATGCGGTCGAGCAGGTCCAGGACGACGCCCACGGCCGCGTAATTGAGGCACAGCCCGGCCCGCAGCCGCTGTACCCGGGCGATGGCCGACGGCGCGTCGCCGCGGAAGTACAGCCGGCCCCGGGCGTCGCGCTCGGCGTCCACCAGCCCGAGGGCCACGAAGCGGCGCACCAGGTCGGGCGGCAGTCCGCTGCGGGCGGCCGCGTCGGCCATGGGGAGCCGGTAGGCACTGACGTCGGTCCGGACGATCCGCACCAGGGGGTAGCCGCCCCTGGGTCCGGACGGTCCGCTGCGCTCGGCGGCGGAGCGGCGCTGGGCGGCGGAGCGGCGCTGGGCTCGGGCATTCATGTCTGCTTCCTCGGGTCGAAGGAGGAGGCCGCGGCCAGTTCCTCGAACAGTTCGCGTTCGCGCGGCCCGGGCGAGGGCGGCACCATGACCTTGATCTCGGCGAAGAGGTCGCCGGGGGTGCCTCTGGGGTGGGGCATCCCCTCACCGCGCAGCCGCAGCCGGCGTCCGGTGGAGGTACCGGGCGGCACATGAACCTTCGCCGTTCCGCCCGGACCGGAGACCGGCACCGTCGCGCCCAGCGCGGCCTCCCAGGCGGTGACCGGCAGATCGAGGTGGATGTCGCGTCCGACGAGCCGGTAGCGGGGGTGGGGGGCGATGCGCACCACCAGGTAGAGGTCCCCGGCGGACCCCGGGCCGCGGCCCCGGCCGCCTTCCCCCGCGAGCCGGATGCGCTGCCCGTCGACGACCCCGGCCGGGACGGTGACGTCGTAGCCGCGCTCCGCGCCGGGCCCGCCGAGGGTGATCCTCCGCCGACCGCCGCGGTAGGCATCCTCCACGCTGAGTGTGAGTTCCGCCTCCTGGTCCGCGCCGGGGATCGGGCTGTCCCGCCCGGCGCCTGCGGCCCGGCCGCCGAAAATGCCCCCGAAGAGGTCCTCGAAGTCCACGCCCGAGGCGTCGAAACCGGGTTCCGTCCAGGTCCGGGAGCCTGTCCGGCCGGCACGTGCGGTGCCTGCGAAGGGACCGCCGCGGTACGCGCCGGCTCCGCCGCCGAAGCCCTGACCGGCCGCGACACGCTCGTCGTAGTCCTCCGGGATCTGCCGGAAGTCCGGGCCGAAGCGGTCGTAGCGGGACCGGGTGCCGGGGTCGGACAGCACGCTGTACGCCTCGTTGATCTGCTTGAAGCGCTCATCGGCGGCCGGATCGCGGTTGACGTCCGGGTGGTAGCGGCGGGCCAAGGTGCGGAACGCCTGCTGGATCTCGGCGGCGTCGGCGGTGCGGGGGACGCCGAGCACCTCGTAGTAGTCGTCTGCCATGGCGGCCTCACTCCTGCTTGCGGCTGACCGCCACCGCGGCCGGCCGCAGCTGGCGGCCGGGTTCGCCGTAGCCGGGCCGCAGCACCTGGACGACGGTGCCCGCAGGGGTGTCCTGTTCGTCCACCACGGACACCACGTCGTGCCGCTCGGGTTGGAAGAGGACGCCGGTCTCCTCGTGGCGGGGGTAGCCGAGGCTTCGCAGGACATCGACGGCCTGGTCACGTACCGCCCGGACTCCGCTGACGATCGATCCGGGATCATCCGCGCCCGCGTGGGCGAGGGCCAGTTCGAGGTTGTCGACGACCGGGAGGAACGCCGCGGCCACCCCGGCCCGCTCGGCCTCCCGTTCCCGGGGGAGTTCGCGGGCGTGCCGCTTGCGGAGGTTGTCGAGCTCGGCGAGGGCGCGGCGCCATCGGTCCTCCAGCTCCTCCACTTCGGGACCGCGTACCGGCGAGGGCTCCTGCTCCCCGGCCTGGGGGGCCGACGCCGACGCCGACGTCCGTTCGGGCGACGTCTGCCCGGGCTCGGACGGGGAGCCGTCCTCGGCGGGAGGTGTCTGTTCCTGATCCGACATCTCGCCGCCTCAGGTCTTGTCGAAATCGGCGTCGATGACGTCGTCGTCGCCCCCCGGGGGTCCGCCCTGCGGGCTCGGGGCGGGCCCCCCGCCGGGCGGGGCTTCGCCCGGCTCGGCGGGGCGGGCGGCAAGGGCCGCGTAGATCTGCTGGAGCTCGGAGGACAGGCTCCTGGCCCGGTCGGCCGGCGCCTCCTCGTTGACGGCGGTACGCGCCTGGTCGATGAGCAGTCGGGCGCGGGCCCTCTCGTGTTCTGGTGCGGCGTCGCCGAGGTCGTCCAGTCGGCGCTCGACCTGGTACGCCGCGGCGTCGAGCTCGTTGCGGGCGTCGATGGCTTCGCGCAGGGCCAGGTCGCCGGCGCGGTTGCTCTCGGCCTCGTTGATCATCCGCTCCACCTCGGACGGGTCGAGGTTGGAGCCTTCGCTGATGGTGATCGACTGCTCGGCGCCGGTGTCGCGGTCCTTGGCGCTGACCTTGAGGATGCCGTTGGCGTCGATGTCGAAGGTGACGTCGATCTGCGTCTCCCCGCGCCGTGCCGGCCGCAGGTTCTCCAGCCGGAAGCGGCCCAGCACCCTGTTGTCGGCGGCCAGTTCGCGTTCGCCCTGGAGCACCACGATGTCCACGGCCGGCTGGTTGTCCTCGGCCGTGGAGAAGGTCTCGGACCGGCGGGCGGGGATGGTGGTGTTCCGCTCAAGGATCTTGGTCATCACGCCACCGGCCGTCTCGACCCCCAGTGACAGCGGGGTGACGTCCAGCAGCAGGACGTCCTTGACCTCGCCCTTGAGCACGCCGGCCTGGATGGCGGCCCCGAGCGCCACGACCTCGTCCGGGTTGACGCTCATGTTCGGGTCCTTGCCGCCGGTCATCCGGCGGACCAGTTGCTGCACGGCCGGGATACGGGTCGAGCCGCCGACGAGGATGACCTCGTCGATGTCGTTGTCGGTGACCTTGGCGTCGCCCATCGCCGTCCTGACCGGTTCCAGGCAGCGCTCCACCAGGTCCGAGGTGATGTGATCGAAGGTGGACCGGCGGACCGTCTCGGTCAGGTGCTTCGGCCCGGAGCTGTCCGCCGTGATGAACGGCAGGCTCACCTGGGTCTGGCTCACCGAACTCAGCTCGGTCTTCGCCTTCTCCGCCGCCTCGAACAGGCGCTGCAGAGCCTGCGGGTCCTTGCGCAGGTCGATGCCTTCGGTCTTCTGGAAGCCCTCCGCCAAGTGGTCCACCAGCCGGCGGTCGAAGTCGTCGCCGCCCAGGTGTGAGTCACCTGCCGTGGCACGGACCTCCACCACTCCGTCGCCGACGTCCAGCAGGCTGACGTCGAAGGTGCCGCCGCCCAGGTCGAAGACCATGACCGTCTCGTGGCCCTTCTTGTCCAGCCCGTAGGCCAGTGCCGCGGCGGTCGGCTCGTTGATGATCCGCAGGACGTCGAGACCGGCGATCCTCCCGGCGTCCTTGGTGGCCTGGCGCTGGGCGTCGTTGAAATACGCCGGTACGGTGATGACCGCCTCGGTCACCTTCTCGCCGAGCGCCTTCCCCGCGTCGTCGGCCAGTTTCCGGAGCACCTGCGCGCTGATCTCCTCCGGCGCGTACTGCTTGCCCCTGACCTCGAAGCGGGCCACCCCGCCGGGCCCCTCGACGACATCGAAGGAGACCGCCCCGGCCTCGGCGGAGATCTCCTCGTAGCGACGGCCGATGAACCGCTTCGCGGAGGTGATGGTGCCCTTGGGGTTGAGGATCGACTGCCGCCGCGCGAGCTGTCCGACCAGCCGCTCGCCCTCATCGGAGAAGGCCACCACCGACGGGGTGGTCCTGGCCCCCTCGGCGTTCGGGACGACGGAGGGTTCACCTCCCTCCCAGGCCGCGATGACCGAGTTGGTGGTACCGAGGTCGATGCCTACTGCCTTCGCCATGGGGATCTCCTCCGTCACGACACGGGTCCGCTCCGCGGGCCGCAGACGCCCGCGCGGGCCCGCCGCACTGCGTGCCAGCCTTACGCGGCACGCTGCGCGCTTCCTCGCCACGGCAGGTCCAATCCGCAGCGCCGTTCCGGTCCCCGGGGACGGGGCCGCGACACGGCTCGCAGGTGAGACCCGGTGCCGATCGGCGTAGCGTGAAGGGCAGGGGCCACTGTCGATCCGCGAAGGGATCCGCGATGGACGCTGTTCCCTCTCCGCCCGCCGGGCGCGCCCACGCCTTCCCGGGTCCGGGGGCCGCGCGACACGCACTGCTACGGCTGGTGACGGCCCTCCTCGACCGCGACGACGAACGCGAGGTGCTCCGGGAGGCCATGTCGGCGATCACCGCCACCGGCTCGTTCACCGCCGAAGCGGCGTATGCCGTGCACGACGGTCTGGCACGGCGCTGTCCACCGCGCCGTGTGGCCGGCTCCGCCGTCGGTCAAAGCGGCGGACCCCGATCGGGAAGCGCGGTGACGCGGGAGGCGGCGGCGGACCCGGTCGGCGAAGCCTCGGCCCCGGGTGCGCGTGCCGAAGAGGTGGCCGCCGACCGGCTTGACCAGCGGATCAACGCCCTTGACGGCCACAGCCGGCACCTGGACGAGCCGGGTGGGCCGTGGGTGCGGGCCATCGCGCTGCGGGACCAGGGCGCCTGCCTCGGCTATCTCGTCGCCCGGTCCCCGACCACGCCCTCGGCCGACGAGATCGCCCTGACCGACCTACTCGCGCGGCAGGCCGGCATCGCCCTCGCACGCCTCGCCGGGCACCGGGGGGAGCCGGCCCGCCCCGTTTCGGGGAGCTTGCCGCGGATCGGGGACCTGCCAGACGTCGGGGACCTGTCGGAACCCGAGGGCGGCCCGCCCGAAGCCGGCCTGGACGCGACCGTCTCGGCACTGGCCTCGCGACTCGCCATCCACGATGCGCTCTCCCGCGCGGCCGTCTCCGGCCGGGGCGAGGCGGGGATCCTGCGGACCCTGCACGACCACACGGGATTCGAGGCCCTGACCGAGGACACCTTCGGCAACGCGCGGGCCCGGGCTCCCGGCCGGAGCGAACCCCGCAGAGAACCCAGCGGCGGACCGCGCCCCGGGCCGGAGAGCCGACACCGGGATGCCCTCATGCACAACGCGCGACGCCGGCCCGGCGCCCTCCGGGACCGCGACCGGCTGATCGTCCCCATCGAGATGGCCGGCGATCTGCTCGGAGTGGTCGCGCTGGTCGATCCGGACCGGCGGGCGGCGGAAACGGACACCTCGGCGCTCGAACAGGCGGCTTTGGTGCTGGCTCCCCTGCTCTCTCACGAGCGCAGGCTGGCCGAGCTGGAACCCCAGCTGCGCCACGACCTGGTCGGGCGGCTGGTCTCGGGAGAGACGACCGATGACGTCTTCACCCAGTCAGCGGCCCTGGGCCACGACCTGCGCCGACCGCACAAGGTCGCCGTACTGGAGTGGTCCGGCACTGCCGGGAAGGCCGCGCTCGGCGACGCGGTGGCGCGGGCGGCCGGGCGGCTGCACCGGGAGGTGCTGGTCGGCTCCCGCGGCGCGACCACGGTCGTCCTGGTGGCCGGTGACGACCGGCATGATCCCGGAGGGGAGCTGTACAGGGCCGTCTCGGACGAACTCGGTACCGGGGCCGGCGCCATCGGGGTCGGCGGCCACTGCGAGGTCTTCACCGATCTGCCGCACTCCTACGACGAGGCCGTCCGCGCCCTCACGGTCCGCCGCCGTTCTCAGGACCCTCACGGCAGCACCGGCTTCGACGAGTTGGGCCTGTGCCGCATGATGGGCACCGGCGACGGCGAGCGGGAAGCCGACCGTTTCGTCCGCGAATGGCTGGGGCGGCTGCTGGAGTACGACGCTCGCCACCACACCGAGCTGGTCATGACCCTCTCGCACTATCTGGAGAGCGGCGGCAGCTACGACGCGACCTCCGAGGCGCTCCTCATCCACCGCAGCACCGTCCGCTACCGCCTCCGGCGCATCGGCGAGATCACCGGCCACGACCTCGGTACCGTCGAGACCCGTCTTAACCTGCACATCGCCACCCGCATACTCAACGTGCTCGACGCACCGCGCTGAGTCGCCACCCGACCAAGTCGATCACCGGGACCAGTCGAGCCCCCCACCTCGCCACCCATCGTGCACCCGTTGACGGCTGCGGTTGATGCTCCGGTTCTCGACGCGGCCGGTCGGCGCGGCGTGGTGACGGAGCGTGCACGGCTACGACCATCGGCCACCTTCCCACCGGCTGTACCGTGCTCCTCGGACCGGGCCCGGCCACGGCATCGCTCCGTTCCGGGTCCTCCGAGGTCTCCGGGGCCTCGGCGGTCCGCGAAGCCTTCCAGGACGTGACGGGTCTCCACAGCGACCTGCCGCGTCTCCCCGGTGGGGACCCGGACGACCGGGATCCGTGCTCCGTCTTCGCTGACCACCGCGGGTACTGCAGTCGGTCCCCGTGCGCTCGCCGTGGTCCGGCGGGCACGGTCCGAAGTCCGTGAACGGGTCTGGAAGCCGGCCGGTCAGGCCGCGCCGAACGCGGCCGTCGAGGTGGTCGTGGACATCGACGGCGTGCTGGTCCTGGCCCGCTCCGAGAAGAGGATGCCACCGCGACCTGGAAGAAGACCTCGGCCACCATCCGCTGGTCGCGTTCGTCGACCACGGCCCCGCAGGTTGCGGGGAGCCGGTAGCGGGTCTGCTGCGGCCCGGGAACGCGGGCAGCAACACCGCCGCCGATCACATCGCCGTCACCCGGCAGGCGCCGGCGGATCTGCTGATCATGGGAGAGACGCGCGGATACGCAAGACCGTCCGCACCCGCGGGCACTTCCCCGACCAACGGAGCCGCAGCGCAGGCCCTTGCGCCAGGCGGTGAACGCCTCGCCGATCTCGGCGGTGAGGAGGCCGAACTCCAGGGGCACGTCGGTGGTGTTGAAGCCCTTGGCGGTCTTGTTCTCCCAGGCGAGTTTCTGGGCGAGCTGGATGTCCACGGCTCCTCCGGCGGTGGGACGGCGGGTGCGGTCGCAGCCTGGCCGGGGCGGCGACCGCACCCCCGCAGGGGCCGGGGAATTCACCCCGTCTTTCCTCAGCCACGCCCCGGTGTGCCGCGAAGCCCTTCGGTCACGCGTTCCGTCCGGCCTGCCCACACGTGCCAGGCGGGGAGCCGCACGCCGTTCGGGAGCAAGGCGGCGCGGGTGAGGGCCAGCCTCAGATGACGAGCTTCCTCCCCGTCGGCGGGCGCCCCATGGTCCAACTGGACCTGGGTCGCATCCGCACCTCGGCGAACGTCGAAATCACAGGGGTAGCCGTCGGCGGTGACGTTTCGATCGAGCAGGACCCCCGATATCTCGTCCGTCAACAGGAGTTGAAGCCTGTCACCGACTCGTTCACGCTGCTCCTCCGGTTCCGCAGTGGGCGCGGACAGCGCGCCCTTGACCTCGGCCGCGTCGAGCAGCGCACGTGGCATACCTGTACGGACCGACCAGAAGTCACGGTCGCCGAACACGATCAGATGTGAACGAGCACGGGTGACGGCGACGTTCCACAGGTTGACCTCGCGACAGAGCCAGTTGACCGTGCTCGGGCGCATTCTCGCGCCCGCGACCAGTGACAAAAGGATCACGTCCTGCTGTCCTCCCTGGAACGTGTGCACCGTGCCGACCCGTACCCGGCGCTCGTGCTCCCAGCGCTTGGCGATGAGCTCCTTCTGGGCCCGGAAGGGGGTGACGACCCCGACTGTCGATCCTTCAGGCAGTCGCCGCAGCAGCCGGTCCACCGAGAGATGGACTCGCTTGGCCTCGTCCTCGTTGACCCAGGATCCGTCGCCACCTCTGTGGGCTGTCCCCGTCACATCGAGCCACTGAACCGCGTCGACTCCTTCGAGACGTCGCAACGATCTTGGTTCCGTGAGGACGGTCAGCCTCTCGCCATAACAGTGCCGGTTGGAGATGCCGACGATGTCGGGGTGACAGCGAAAGTGTTCGTCCAGCAGCAGGGTCCCGCCGGCCGCGCGGGCGGCAGCGTGGAACGCGGAGTAACGGCGGTACTCGAACCGGTACGCGTCGAGCCAGCTCGCCCGCAGCCCCGCGCCACGGTGTGCCTCGGCCTCCTGTCGTGGCTGAAGTGTCGTGATGTGCTGCAACTGCATGGGGTCGCCGATCACGAGAGCTCGCTTCGCCCGGAAAAGCAGAGGCAATACATCCGGCGTGGAGCACTGGCTTGCCTCATCGACGATGACCAGGTCGAAGAGGGCGGGCCGGTCCCGGAACCGCCGCGGGGACCGCGCTGTGACGGCCCAGCCCGACACCTGCGGCAGAATCCGCTCCAAGGACGACCACTCCCGCGGTGATCGAGACCTCACGGCTTCGATGCGATCGCGGACGGCTGCTGTGGCGGCCACCGCCTGCTCCGCGACCACCGCTCGCAGGAGTTGTGCCGCCGCGTCCCGGACCTGTCGATCGGTCTCCCGGAGTTCGGTCAGAAGCTGGGGGTCGCCGGCTGCCGCATCCGCGTCGGCGCTTCGGCGCCGCCAGGTGGCCTCGGCCTCCGCGAAGGACACCAGTCCGGCGAACTCCGGGCGCCCCGCCGCCCGCACAGGCAGCGGGGCGAGACCACGCACGCAGATGTTTCGCAGCCACCCCCCGAGGAATCCCAGGCGCAACGCCAAATGGGCACGGCGCAACCAGCGACCGAGAGACGCGTCGTCGCCAAGGGCCGAGGCGAACGCCTGAGGCTCGACGTGATGGTGTTCGGCACAGGAATGGCGCAGCCGGCCGAGGTCCGCTAGTTCCCGCTCGTCGGCGGCGACGTCCCCGAACCGCCGTCGCAGTGTCCGCTGCTTCCGCTGATGGTTCCGCAGTTCGCCCCGGTGCGTCTGGGACGACTGGGCGGGGCGGACGCACCGGGTCAGCGCCTCCAGCGTCCGCAGTTCCTCCTCGACAGCGGCCTGGTTGCCGGTACGTACGAGCAAGCCCGGAGCGATCGCTTCGCAGCGCTCCCAGACTTCGTCCACCGCCTTGTTGTTGGTGGATGCGACGAGCACGGACTGACCGGCCGCTCTGGCTGTCGCGACCGTGTTGACGATCAGCTGGCTCTTCCCGGTACCCGGCGGGCCGGTGGCGACGGTGAGCGCGCGGACCATGGCGGCCCGGATGACTGCCTCCTGCCCTTCGTTCAGTTCCAGGGGGGCGACGACCTCCACCTCTTGCTCGACCGTGTCATCCACCTGCGGGGCGGCGTTCCCGGTGAACGCCCCGAGCGCGGTGCCGGCGAACTGCCCGATGCTCTTCCGCAGCGTCCGGTAATCCTTCATCAACTGTGCGGTGGCGGCGGAGTCCGAGCGTGCCGAGAACACGATCGCCACATTGCGGGCACCTTCGTGGGCGGCGTGCAGCGAACTGCCGTCGCCGAGGGCCCCCGGATCGAGGTGCTCCGTGTCGGGGAGCCCCAATTCCTGCAGCAGGCTGCGCAGATCGCGAACCATGTCCTCCCGGAAGCCCGGCCGCCAGTTGGGCTGGTAGGCAGCGAGCAGGTCCTTACCCTCGTCCTTGCCCAAGCGCTCAAGGACCAGCTTGGGATGCAGGACGATGGGCCCGGTGGGAGTCACCACGCTGCGCCCCTGCGGTCCCCGTTCGACGTCGATCTGCCGCATGGCCAGCGGCGCGCACACCTGCCGCTTGCCGTCGTAAAGAACCGCTACAGGATATCCGTACCAAAGGTCGGCTCCGTCCTTGTGGGCCCGTTCTGCGAGGTCCACGACACAGTCCGGCGCCGACACCTCGGTCTCCGTTCCGGAGAGCAGGATCTCCTCTCCCGCGGGCCAGACCACTCGCGGCGGATCACTGCCCACCAGTGGCAACAGTTTGCCGGTGGAGTTCTCCGCTTCCAGACAGTGCTGGTAGTACGCCAGCAGCCCGGCCCAGTCGGCGTCGGTGAAGGCGGAGTCGTCGTGCAGTGGCCGGGTGGCCTTGACCGGGGCCGGCGTCACCCCTCCGGCGTCGTCGGCGACCGCGGTGAGCCCGGCGGGCAGCGGCTTGAGAGCGGGAACCTGCCGCCCGGCGGCAGCGTTGGCGAGATAGATGTCCCCGGTCACCTGAAGACTGGACTGGGTCGGGGTCTGACGACGTCCGTCCGGGGTCTTCCGCAAGTCACGACCTACGTACCTGAACAGGTCGTTGGCCGATATTCGCCCGTCACCGTCCAGATCCGCCTGGCCCGAGTGCAAGCCTTCGACCATCGCTCTGGTGAACTGCGAAGGCTGGTCCGCATCCGTGGTGAAGGCCTGTTCCCAGTGCTGCGACGCGGTGATGACGTACACACCGCTGGCCTCGACCACTGGTGCGGCAGCCGGGGACAAGGCCCCCTTGCTGCGGAAGCCCTGCACCGCGCTTCCGCTGAAGCAGCAATCGAGCAGCAGGACCTTGCGACGTGCGGCGCACCTCTCCAACTGGTCCGTCACGTACGAGGCGTCGAGCGCGGTCTGCTGGAGCCGTTGTTCATCGGTGTCGGTCGTGACGTAGTAGAGCTGTCCGTCCTCGCGGTCATATGCTCCATGGCCGCTGATGTAGAGCACGACCAGTTCATCCGGCTCACGGTCCCTGAGGAACTGTTCGATGGCCTGCTTGATCGCTTCCTTCGACGAGTCCTCGACCCGTACGCACTCCTCGTATCTTCCCACCGTCGGCATCTCCAGGACCTGGCCCAGAAAGTGAACGTCCGCGCGGACGGATGGCAGGGAGGGAAAGTTCGCGTCCTCGTAGGCGGCGGTGCCCACGAGCAAGGCATGGTTGCGGCTCACCGTTCGGCCCCCGAACCGCTGCCCAGCCCATTGCCCTGGCTGTCCCGCAACGCCTTCACCTCACGCCCCGAGACTCCGCCTCGGAACTCCGTCACGGAACCGTCGGCATGCAGAAGACGCACCTTGCGGCTCTTGCGCACCTCCACCCACGCCTTGATGGCGGTCCTCGCCAGCGAGAGAGTGCCCGTGGTGAGGACGAGCACCACCTCCGGCGTCAGCAGTGCCCCGCCCTTCGCACCCTCCACAGCCTGCGGCGCCTCAGGCGGAGCGAAGCGCACCTCGCTGCCGTCCAGGCCCCGCAAAACCTCGCGGAGCTCTCGCGCTTCCAACTCCGCATGCCCAGGATCCGCGCCGAACACATGGATCCGCGCAGACTCGACGCCGTCGGGCATGTTCCTCCTTCGTGCCGTCACTCACCTGTCCCGGGGCCGGGATTGCGGCATCACTGATGCACCGTCAGCCTACTGAACCCTCTGCCGTCATGATCCGGGTGGCTCCGTCAACGGGGCCCGTCGCGGGGCGGCCGGTCGCACACCTACGGCAGGAGCCTCCGATGGCGGCGACCAGTAATGCCCGCGCCCCGCAGACACGGTAGTTGGACCGGTAGGTCTCCTGGATCAGGGAGGTGAGTTCCGTGTCCCGCACGGATCTCGGCGGGGGTGGCGAGACGTCTTTTGTGGGCGCAGTAGGTGGAAGGGGCGATCTTGCAGTCGTGCTCGGTGAGCGTCCCGCAGATCGGCTCGACAGCGCCGAAGCGGTCCCGGTGCTCGTCGATGAACGCTACGAGCGCAGATGTGGCCGGTCGAGCCCGGCCGCGAAGAAACTCGCCGCGGCCCTCAGGATCTCGTTGGCCCGCCCGAGTTCGGCGATCTCCTTCGTCATCGCCTTGATCCGCGCGGGACTCCTCGCTGGTCGTGCCCGGACGCTGCCCGGAGCCGACCTGGCCCCGGCGCACCCAGTTACGCAGCGTCTCGGCGGAACCGATGTCGAGTTCTCCGCGACGGCCCACAACGCGGCCGACTCGTTCGGGTGGTCACCGAGGACCTCAGCGACCATGCGCACCGCACGGCGGCGCAACTCGGACGGGTGGGAGGAAGGACGTGACATGACGCGAATCCATACACGAAAATCGAGTCGCTACCGAACCCGGGGCGGTTCACTACGCCTACGCGTTGGGGCGGACGATATTGACGATGCGGTAGGTAGTGGCCACGCACGGAGTACCGCAACGCGCCGTCCGGCGGTAGGGGTCTCTCGGGGTGGGCGCCATCAACCGGCGGTGCCTCGCAGTCGGTCGGGGAGTGAGGCGAGCCATGCGCCGGGGGTGAAGGGGACCGGTGGGTCGACCTCCATGCCCAGTTCGGCCACGGCCACCGCGTACTGCGACTCGTCGAGTTCCAGTGCCAGCAGTTCCGCGAGTTCGCCGAGCAGCCGGGCCACCACGAACCTGTCGCTGCTGTCGGCGTAGTCGGCAAGGGCTTCGTCATGCCCGGTGAACTCGTCCGGCATGTCTTGGGAGAACCACCCCCCGAGAAGCTGGGCGAGTTCCGGGAACCGGGCGTGCCACTCCCAATGAGTGCGCGGACTCTCGCTGGGCGGGACGTCTCCGTGTTCGACGCTCGCCCGGACGTGGTCGGCGAGGCATTCGAGCCACCCCCCGAGCCTGTCAGGTGCGACGCCGGTGTCCGGCACCGCGTACACCTGCTCCGGTCGGCCTGGGCTCCCGTCACGGAGGGACGTCGCGCAGCGGCGGAGCTGCTGTTCCGCCGTGGCCAGCGCCCAGGGTCTGGTGTGCCAGGTCTGGCGCAGGTAGGCGTCGAGCGCGGTGCTGCGCGATTCGGCTGTGTCGTCAGGGTCCTGCCCGAGGTAGGCCCGGAGGACCTGGTCCAGTTCACCGTGATCGCGGTCGTGGCTGAAGGGTTCCATGGTTGTTCGCTCTCACAGGTAGATCGGGAACGTGGCCAGCACCGCGAAGCCCAGGGCGGCCTTCTCGTCACGGACGAGGACGACCCTCGCGGCACGCACGTCCACCGGCCCGGCACCCACGAGCTCCATGCCCTGGAGAAGAACCGTGCCGACCGGCCGCTCCCGTGACGGCCAGGCGGCCTCCAGGGTGAGCCGCCGACGCCCACCGACCGCCAGCCACCGGTGGATGCGCTGCTCGTTGCGCTTCACCACCTGCTGAGTGCACCACCGCGCGGTGGCCCGGTCGGGATAGGACGATGCCCTGGTTCGCATGACGGTTCCTCCGGCGTGGACGGATCGGATACTCGTGAGTACGGGTTCACCATGCCGGATGACGCTGGGTCAGATGCGTCTCCACCAGCAGAGCCGCCTCGTCGAGGAGACCGACGTCCCGGAGCCAGCAGAACCCGTCCGAGAGGTTTTCGCGAATGACGTCATCGCTGCCGAAGGACGCCCGCATGTGCGCGATCTCGGCCAGGACGGCCGCGAAGTCGCCTCGGCAGCCCGCATAGCATCGCTGTGTGATCTCTTCCGCGAGGTTCGCCATCGCCGTCGGGCGGTCACCGTACTCAAGCGTGTAGTTCATCTCGCCGACCTTGGGATATCGCCTCAGCGCTTCCCACGAGGACATCGGCAGTTCCGAGAAGTCCGGCACAGGAACTTCTTCGAGCGCGTCCGTCTCGTCCGCGAACGCCATGAGGAGCGAGTCGCGTTCCGTGGCGTCGGCCCGGGCCAGTGGAGCGCGGAGCACTTCGTCGGCCAGGCGCCGATACGCCCCTTCGGGCGATGAAAGGAGCAAGCGCAGTTGGCGCCCTGTATCGCCCGGGCGCCTCATGGTGCCCAATGGCGCCCCCCACATATCCAGCCGGAGGAACCGCTCGACCGCAGTGAGCGGTTCCGGTGCCGGCCGCTCGGCCTCCTCGGCGCACAGGGCGAGCAGAGCCGCCAGCACGCCGTCGACGGGCTCACTCCTCTGCGGCTCAGTGACCTGGGCATCCGACATCGCGTGGTCTGCGGGCGGTGTGACCGACCAGGCGTCAAGCATGGCGAGGCCGATTCCGTCGACCGTGTGCCCCAGGCTGGCGCGTAGCGCGTCATCAGTGGCGAAGAGGACCGCGGCATGCCGGATCTCGGCGACAAGATCAGCGCGCAGGTTCGCCGGGAGGTCGTCGCCGGGGCGGGTCCGGGCCATCACGGGGTAGCGGAGCCTTGCCTCGGCAGGCGACATGGCCGCCTGCCGGGATGTCAAGAAGGGCACGCCGCCACCGTCCTCCTCCACCGCGTCGCCGAGGAAGGCGAGTAGTTCGGCCCAGTTCATTCCTGGAGCGAGCCGGCCGAGATCCGCCGATGAGAGCCCTTCGAGAACAGTGTGCGGAATGCCGTCCCACCCTTGAGCGTGCCGGCGAAGGGACCGGGCCGTGTCCGCCGGATACCAGACCGATCCGAAGGGCACGGCCGAACCGACCAGGCGCACGAGGCGTGCGGCCGCCTCACGGTATTCCCGGCCCGCCCGTGTCGTATCAGCCGTACTCATGGCACTTACCTCATCAGTTTTTCGGCATGGCGGTGAGGACGACGTAGGGAGGGTGCCCTCCGGTGCGATACCTGAGCACGACTTCGGCTCCGTGCGTCGCCTGCGGCTGGGCGTTCACGCCGTCCTTGTCATAATCAGCCCGAGTGATCGTGTGTCCGGTGACTGTCCCGGGAAAATCACCCGGGAGTACCAGCGTCGACCGGTCGTTGTGAACCCGGGACTGCCGTCGGAGCCAGGCCTTGATCTTTTCTTCGTTGTCTCTCTCGTCCACGGTCTCCTGGGTGTACTTCTGCGCGTCGTCCAGGTCGTCGAAGGCGGACGCCGAAGGTATGGACTGCTGGTCGCGAAGCCGCTGAGCGAGTTGCCGGGCGTTCTCCCCGACGTGCTTGTCGATGACGTGGCTGCCGTGCATGCCTTCCTGGCCCGCGAGGTCCACAGGATAGGTGTGCTTGTCGGCATCGGGAACGGTGTCCAGGACGGTCGGGCCGAAGTCGTTGAGGGCCCGGGCTCCGAATCCTTCGGAGCGCGCCTCCTCAGCGTTGAAGGTCGGCGCGCTGAGGAGCGCCTCGTTCAAAGGTCCTTCCAGGCCGTCCAGTTTCGCCGTCTGCCGGTGGACCCGGTTGTCGTACTCCTCGACCGCCGCGTTCACAGCTTCGGTGTCCAGCCGCTCGGTGAGGTCGATTCCGACCTCCTCGCCCATGCCGAGCACACTCTTGGCCAACGCCTTCAGACCGGAGAAGTCCGGATGGGTCTCGATGTCGTGGATGGCACCCATCAGTGCCTTGCGGTATATCCGCCACAGGTCCTCCTTCAGTGACCACGCCGCAGCGGCAAAGGCGCTCAGCGCGTCGGCGATGTCCTGCGCGGTGTCGAAGAGGACGGCCATGACGGGGTGACTGCTGGCGCCGTGTGCCCGGTCGTGCGACCAGCGGTATCCGTCCTCGGCGTGGCCCCACGCGGTCGTGCCCCACAAGGAACTGCAGTACTGGCGCATTGCCTGGTACCACTCGCCGTTGTGCTGGTCGGTGACACCCGAGACGAGTGAGGTGAGGGACCCGTCGACGCCGGATATGGCCATGCTGGAACCGAACCACAGGCGTGAGACGGCTTCGAGGCCCTGGGGGTCGGGTTCCGGCACCACGTCCGCGGCCCTTCCCCACCGGTAGATGTCCTTCAGCAGCGGCCGGAGTACGAACAGGACCGCGCCCTCGATGCCGTCCAGGACGGAGGAGAAGAACGACTCCGCGTCCTCGTCGTCGCGCCAGCCGAGTCCGGGGACGGATCCGTAGTGCGGTGGGGTGTGGATGACGTGCGGCAGCGGCCTGGGCGTGGCCGACGCCCCCGGAGTCGGGTCGGTCGCGGCATCCGCCGCACGGAAATGGTTGGCGGTCGTGGTGAATCCCACCGCCGCGCCTCCGACACTGACGACGCTCCGCTCCCACACCCGCAGGTAGAGGTCGCCGATCTCGGTGTAGCGCCTGGAGAACGCTTCGGCGGCGCTCCCGTAACCGCCGCAATTGGGATGGCCACGGAGCTCGTCGACCAGGTCCCTCGCTCCCGAATCCATGGCGTGCTGCTGGCCGGCCACACCGTCTGATGCCGCGTACAGCTGGGAGGGCTTGACCTCGAACCCGGACACGAGTCCTACTCACCGCCCCAACCGCGGACCAGAGCTGAGCCGGCGGCCCGGTAATTGGCGTGTCCGGTGACCACGATGTCGTGCAGGTTCTCCTGAGCCGACTTCAGCTCGCCGATCGAGGCGTTCCAGCGGTCGAGCGCTTCCTTGCAGGCGTCTCGCGCCTCCCCCTGCCAGGTGTTGACCACACGCTCCGCCTGGGCGTGCACCGCCCCAAGGTGTTGGGTCAGCTCCTTGAGCATGTCGCTGATCTCACCGGACACCGTCTCCAGCGTCGCGAGATCGGCCCCTATCGAGCCTTCACCGGTCATGCGTCCCCCAGCCACTGCCCCTCGTATCCTAGTTCGAGATGCAGGCGTCCTGGGAAGGGAGACCGATGGCCGATCAGAACCTGAGGGTCTCCGAGAGCGACCTCGCGGACCTCGCGGCCGCGCTGCACGGCATGCGCGACCACCTCGCCAAACAAGTCGGGCGGCTCAACTCCATGGTGGACTCGATCGGGGACGGATGGCACGGCCCGGCAGCCACTGCCTACAAGTCGCTGCAACGCCGGCTCAACGACGACTTGGCGCAAGTCCGCGACGAGATCGACGTCATCGCCGAGGCCGTCACGTTGAGCAGGGCCGGCTTCAGCACCACGGATCTCCACCAGTTGGAGACCTTCAAAGGCCTCCAGCACGGCGACGCCATGCCAGGCGGGGAGCGGGGCTCCCTCGCCGATGACGAGATCCTCCGGCGGCTGTCCGCACCCGACCAGTGAGCGCGATCCTCTTTGGCGGACACCAGTGACGTGGTGGCCAGTCTGCGTGCGTGGTCTCGGCGTTCGGAACCGTTGCGGTCACCGGGGAGCCGTGGGCGCAGTGGATCGGCTTGTGACGGTCTCCAGGCTTGCTCATGGGCACCGCCCGCGGAGAACCCTGGCCCTGGCGACAACCTCGACGAGACCATCGCCGACTCTCGTCAACGATCTCTGTCACCATCCGACGGTCCAGCCCCGCGGACCGAGCCCGGTCGAACGCCCCGGCCCCGGATGCAGGCTGCGCTCACACCGCCCGGCACGGGCCACGGCGGCCCCCAGGTCTCTCCGTCGCGATCTTGCAGTCGTGCTCGGTGAGCGTCCCGCAGATCGGCTCGACAGCGCCGAAGCGGTCCCGGTGCTCGTCGATGAACGCTACGAGCGCAGATGTGGCCGGTCGAGCCCGGCCGCGAAGAAACTCGCCGCGGCCCTCAGGATCTCGTTGGCCCGCCCGAGTTCGGCGATCTCCTTCGTCATCGCCTTGATCCGCGCGGGACTCCTCGCTGGTCGTGCCCGGACGCTGCCCGGAGCCGACCTGGCCCCGGCGCACCCAGTTACGCAGCGTCTCGGCGGAACCGATGCCGAGTTCTCCGCGACGGCCCACAACGCGGCCGACTCGTTCGGGTGGTCACCGAGGACCTCAGCGACCATGCGCACCGCACGGCGGCGCAACTCGGACGGGTGGGAGGAAGGACGTGACATGACGCGAAATCGCGTCCCTACCGAACCGAACCCGGGGCGGTTCAATCCGGACGTGACGAGGGCCGCGCCCTTGGCGCCCTGCGGCCATTCGTCCCGACTCGATGGCCGGCGTACGTCATCGGGGACGGTGTCCGCCTCGGGCGAACCGAACCGCCGACCCGCCTGGGCGACAGCTTGAGCGGCGAGATGCGGCAACGGCCTCCTACCCTGCTCATCAGGTCAGGGCGCCCGCACGCTCAGTGCTGTCCGTCGTTGCCGCGGCCGGCCGGGCATGCCCACGGGTGAGGCCGGACGGAGTGGCCGGATCGCCTCGGTACGGGACGGGCGTCCCGCCACTACGATTCTGTCGCTCCTGCACGGTTCAGCCCATGCCCGCCGGGGGCCGGAACGGTCCCCGGTCGCCGACTCCGGAGGTTGACATGCACAGCAAGCCCCGCCGCCTGAGAACGTACGCAACGGTCGCCGCCCTCGTCCTGCTCGGTGGGGCCGTCGGCCTGACCCCGGCGTCCGCCGCGGTCGATCCGGCCCCCGTCGGGCCGAACCAGTTCTTCACCGGCCAGGTGAACGGCGCCTCGACCGGCGCGGTGATCCGGGTCGTGTGCGCCGGTCCGGTGACGGCCGGTGAGACGGGCCACCCGGTCTCCGGCCAGACCGTGGACGTGATGCCCGGCGCCTCCACCGGGTCCGCCGGTGCCGGCTACACGGGTGCGGCCGGCACCCGCGTCGGCGTCGCCTTCGGCACCACCTCGTCGGCCACGACGCCCGTCACCCTGACCAGTTACGTGGTGCGGGCCCCGATCCCGACCACCCTCAGCCTGCCGTGCTCCGGCGCCGGCGAGGTGGAGTTCGTCCCCGCCCCCACCAGTTCCACCGCGCAGACGGCCACCGTCTCCGTGACGTACGCGAACATCGCTTCCTGACACCGGGCCGGCTCCGTGCCCGCCGACAGCGCGGCGGGCACGGAGCCGGTCGACCACGAGCCGCACGGGGCCGGTGCGCTCCGGCGCCGGCCGGCGTCAGCCTCGGGCTTTCACGGAAGAGGCACTTCCCAGGTGAAGAAGCGTAGCGGGCCCCACCCGCGTGTCCGTGTCGAGGGGACGGCCGCGGGGTGGTCGCCCGGGCCGGAGCGGTGCTGTTGGTGGAGACGGTCCGCAAGTCCGGTCTGGACAGCGCGATATCGGCGGCACCGGTGCCCTGGCGCAAGCCGCGGCCGTGCACGATCCGGGCAAGGTCCTGCTGGACGTGGCCCTGGCCGTCGCACTGGGCGGGGACTGCCTGGCCGACGTCGGCATGCTGCGGGCCGAGCCGGCTGTGTTCGGCCCGGTGGCCGCCGATCCGACCGTCTTCCGTCTCGTCGACGCGCTCGCCGCGTCCGGCCCGAAAGCTCTTGCGGCAATCCAGGGCGCACGTTCCCACGCGCGTCAGCGGGTCTGGGAGCTGTCCGGGGCAAGCAGTCTTGCCGCCGGCGGCCAGGTGATCGTGGACATCGACGGGGTTCTGGTCCTCGCGCACTCCGAGAAGCAGGACGCCACCGCGACCTGGAAGAAGACCTTCGGCCACCATCCGCTCGTCCCGTTCGTCGACCACGGCCCGGCCGGGTCCGGAGAGCCGGTGGCCGCCCTGCCGCGGCCCGGCAACGCGGGCTCCACCACCGCCGCCGACCACATCGCGACCACCCGACTCGCCCTGGCACAACTACCGGAACACCTGCGGCGAGGACGGCAGACACTGATCCGCACCGACTCCGCCGGCGACACCCACGCCTTCCTCGACTGGCTCACCAGGCCAGGCCCGTGGCTGTCGTATTCCGTCGGCATGACCATCACCGACGCCGTCCACCAGGCCGTGCTGAAGATCCCGAAGAAGACATGGACGCCGATGCTCGCACCGACCAGCCGGGCCCGCCGCCGGGAACCCGAGAAACTCCCCCCGCGCCTGTTCCCCGCCGCCGCCCAGCTCGTGAACACCGGCCGCCGCCTGCTGGCTCCGCTTCACCGCCCGATGGCCCTGAACCGACGTCATCACCCACGCGATCGACCGCCTCCACACCCTCCCGAACCCCGGCCGACCAGCCACTTCAACCGTCCCGACAACCCGCACCACCACTCCGGCGAAGTGGAACCCGGCGCTCACCCGGCACGACAGCCGCCGTTTCGGGTCAGTGGTAGGCGGCGCCGGAAAGGGCGCCATGGACCGTGGTACGTCAACGCGGTTGTCCGGCCGGTCAGTTCGGCGTACTGACACCCCGACAGGGCCCGCTTCAGGATGGCCTTGGCGCTCCGCCCGGGCAGGGCGGACGGGGACTCGGCGGGACGTTCGCCGTCGCGTGCCGAGGCGCGGTCCGCAGGGTCCCGGACCTCGGCCGGTCTGTTCTCCGGCCCGCGCCCGCCGCGCGTCCGGTCCGCGGAGACCTCGCCCCGGTGCTCCCGCCGGGGCGGGTCCGGCCGGGTGCGTCCGAGGTCCCGGTCGTCGCCCCTGTCCGGCATGGGCGCGTACATCGCCTCCACCGCCCATGAGGCCGTGCCCGTCCCGGTGCCGGCGCACGGGCGCGGGGGCGCACGGGCGAGGGGGCGCACGGGCGCACGGGCGCACGGGCGAGGGGGCGCGGGCGGACGGGCCGGCGGAGGGCGTGCCGGGTTCAGCCGGCGTCGGCCGGTCCGTTGCCCCGCAGGTGGCGGGTGTGGCGGGTGACGTCGTCGACCCGGGCGGCGAGGTCGGGGTGGCCGGTGCGCAGGTAGGTGTGGGTGGCGGTCAGGGTGGGGACGAGGGTGGAGGCGTCGTCGTCGCCGAGGGCGCCGGCGAGGTGGGCCAGGGCCGGGCCGGCGGCGCGGGGCAGGTCGGTCAGGGCGGTGATCTCGCCGGCGAGGCGACGCAGGTCGGCGGCGCTGTCGCGGGCCCAGGCGGTGACCGAGCGTTCGGCGGCGCGGCCGTCGCGGGTCGCGCGCACCCGTTCCTCCCCGGTGGTGCCGGCCCTGCCGGGCCGGATGCGCAGGTAACGGCGTTCGGCGGCCTGGCGGCTGGCGACTCCCAGGGGCTCCGCGAGGTCGGCCCAGCTGGCGCCGTCGGCCCGCGCGGTCTCGATGAGCCCGGTCTCCCAACCGGCCAGGCGTTCGCGGACTTCCCGCAGGAGCAGCAGGGCCGCCAGCGCCTGCTCCGGCCCGGTCCGCGAGGTCTGCGCCCGCGGCACCTCGCCGGCACCCGGTGCGCCCGGTGCGCCCGCCGTGCTCATGGCTGCCTCGATCGCGGACAGCGCGGCCTGCGCGGCCACGAAGTCACTGGGGCCACGCGGGGACGTTCGGGCGGGATCGGCTTCGGTCATGGTTCCTCCAACGTGGCGTAGGACCCATCGTATGTCGTCCTTCAGGCGACAACACCTTGAGTCGCCTTCCGGATGACAATGGCCATTGTCATCCATTGGATGACGTGATACAACTTGAGCACGCCACGGCGCACTGGCAGGCAGTGCCCGACCCACCTGGAGGTGTTTTCGCGATGCTGATGCGCACCGACCCGTTCCGTGAGTTCGACCGGATCGCCCAGCAGCTCATGGGGACGACGGGTACCTGGTCGCGCCCCGCGACCATGCCGATGGACGCCTACCGCGACGGGGAGACGTACGTCATCGCCCTTGACATCCCCGGCGTCGACCCCGACGGCGTCGAGATCGACGTCGAACGCAACATGCTCACCGTCAAGGCCGAACGCCGCCCCGCCGCCAACACCGACGCGGCGAAGATGGAGCTGTCGGAGCGGCCCCTCGGCGTCTTCTCCCGCCAGTTCGTCCTGGCCGACACCCTCGACACCGAACGCATCGACGCCTCCTACGACGCCGGTGTCCTGACCCTGCGCATCCCCATCGCCGAACGCGCCAAGCCCCGCCGCATCGCGGTCAACGCCGGCGACGCCGTCACCAACCAGCGGCCCCAGCAGATCAGCGGCTGATCCACCTCCCTGACACGGGTGGGGGCGGGCCGGCGACCACACCGGCCCGCCCCCACCCGCACCCCTTGGACCCCCGTATCCTGAAAGGCGATCAACCTCCATGGCCGCCCCGCTCACCGCCGCGCCCAGGACGGCTTCGACGACCTACGAAGGCATGCTGGAACGCATCCGGTACGACGGCGCCTATCCGACCCGCGAGCACGCCGAGCGCGTCGTCACCACCGTCCTCACAGCGTTCGGCCCGCTGCTGCCCGGCACCGGACGGGCCCGGCTCGCCGCCCGCCTGCCCGCCGAGGGCGCCGCGCACCTCATGTCCGGTGCCACCAGCGCCGAGCCCCCGACCGGCTGGGACTTCGTCAAGGACCTTGCCGACCGCACCGGCCACTCCCGCGCCACCACCCGCTGGGACGTGGGAACCGTCCTTCTGGCCATCCGCCGGATCGTCGGCGAACCCCTCACAACGGACGTCCTCACCGCCCTCCCCGCCGGCTGGTCCCTGCTCTTCGGCCGCGCCGAACCCGCCCGGCCGCAGGCCGCCTGACGCCCGGGGGCGCAGTGCGGCGGGGCAGGGGCATGGGAAGCGCGACGGCACAGACGTCGGCCCCTGCGCGTGACGGTCACCGGCGGCGGTGCCGGCACTCCGCAGTCGCGGGCCGGCCGCGTCGCCCGTCGAACGGGAAAGGGCCGCCGGGGGCCCGGCGGTGACTACGGGGACGGCGGCCGCTCCAAGCTCTGACTGCCGGAGTCCGTGGTGTTCCCCGCGGTACCGAGGCCGGCGCCGAGCAGGGCCAAGAGGTCGTCGACGGTTCCCGTGTCAGCGGGGTGGCGGAGCGGGGTGCCGGGAATGACGCGGTAGTGGTTGGAACGCCCGTGCCGGGTATGGGCCAGGTTCCCGTTGCTCTCCAGATCGGCGATGATCTTCTGAACGGCTCGCTCGGTGAGGAGGCACCCCGCGGCGATGTCGCGGATCCGGGCCCCGGGGTTGCGGGCGATGTGGGCGAGCACCCGCGCGTGATTGGTCAGGAACGTCCAGGTGCTGCGCGGCTCCGTGCTTTCGTTCATGGGATCAGATGGTACGGGCGACAGGCCCTCTGATACACGAATCGTGTTTCGTGAATTCGTTGACAGGATTGTCGTGTGGGCCGCACCATGAGGGGCAGACAGCCTGCAGACGTCCTGCCCGATCGGGCGTCCGACGCCGCCGGGTCTGCGGCGCTCATCCCCAGCGACGGCATCCGCACTGGAGAGCACGACATGGAACGCCTCACGAAGGAAGGCCTTGAGCAGCTGATCGCCGGCCTCGCAGAGCGGATAGGGGATCCGCGGGTCCCTCGTGCCACCGGCGACTACTCCCTGGGTCACACCGTGGCCCACGCCATCCGCGGTGTCGAGGCGTATCTCGACCTGGTCGCCGACGGGTCCGCACGTCCTGCGGCGGACCCGTCGCGTATCCAGGCGGAAGAGCTCTGGACGACTTTGCAACGGACCGCCGATGTCCTCGGCCAGGGGGCCCAGCCCGACAGCTCCCGTCCGGCAAGGCCCCGCAGGGGCCTCCCGCACCAGCCGCAACCGCAGGGCGGCCCGCCCGCGGCCGACCCGCCGGTGCGCGCCACGCTGACCGCGGCCCACACCGGCCGGATCCTGATCCTGCGCCCGACCGGCGAACTGGACCTGGGAAGCAGCGGCATCTTCCAGGAGGCGGCCCTCGACGAGACCTCCGCCATCGTCCTGGACCTGTCGCGCACCGACTTCTGCGACTCCATGGGGCTCAACGCCCTGCTCCGGTTGCGTTCCGAGGCCAAGGCACGGGGCATCCAGGTCCATCTCGCCGCCGTGTCACCGCAGGTGACCCGGGTCCTGAAGATCACCCAAGCCGACACGATCTTCCTCATCCACACCGGCGTCGACGAGGCCGTGGCCGCCCTGGCGCACAACTGACCCCGCTTTCGCAGCCCCCGGCCGGACCGGCGGGATGCCCACCGCCACCCTGAGCGCGATCACGCGGTGGACCAGTCCCGCCGTCCCGCCGCCGTCAACGCCATCGGCTGGCACCGGCCGCTGGTGCCGGTCTCCGGCCCCGGCAGGCCACGCCGGCCCCTGCCCCCGCCGCGCCGGCCGTTGTTCCCGCCTCCGCCCCGGCGCCGCGCCCGACGTGACCGCCCGGGACTCCCGTCTTCCGCCCGCCGAACGCCGGGTCGCCGACGGGTTCGTCGAGGCGATGATCTACCGCGTCCCCGGCACGGACGCGACCGCCGAGATCACCGACAGCTCGATCTACGGCCCGGGCGGCAGCGTCTTCGGCGTGGTCGTGCCGACCGCCTCGCTGGCGCCGCAGAACTCGCAGACGGTGTCGCCGAGCCACTCCAGCGGCTCCCACTTGAGCGGTGGAGGGCACGGCGCGGCGCTGTGCACGGCGCCCCGGAACGCATGCCTTGCTGCGCCGGCCGTGCTCACTCCAGGACGGGAACCTGGACGACGGTGCCAGTGGCATCGCACGGATTCACAAGACCCGTCGGCGGTTCGGCGAGCACGGCGGCCAGGTCGGGGCGTGCCACCTGCTGGGAGCGGGTTCGGTCTGGGTGCCCCCGCAGCGGGCCGTCCGGCAGTGGCGGGGGGGCACCGTCCCGGGCCGGGCCAGGACGGGGAGGGACGGGGAGGGCGAGGGAGACGATGTCCTGTTCCAGTGCGGGTCGCTGCGGGCGGCACCGCGCGGGACGCGAGGCGGCCCGAGTCCGGGGCGGGCGCCGGCCGCCATATTTGACCGATCATTCCAGATAATCTAGGCTGTGGACCATGGCACGTACGCGAGAGTTCGACACGGCGGCGGCGGTGGAGGCCGCGATGGAGGCGTTCCGGCGGTCCGGTTACGAGGGCACGTCCATCCAGGACCTCGTCGACGCCACGGGCGTGGGCCGGGGATCGCTCTACGCGGCGTTCGGCAGCAAAGAGGGGCTGTATCGCGCGGCGCTCGACCTGTACCACCGGCACTACGCCGAGCCCCTGGTGCGACTGCTGCACGGCGGCACCCCGGCGAAGGAACTGCTGCGCGAGGTCATGACCGGTGTCGTCGACACCGTCGCCCGGGACGGCAACCGGCGCGCTTGCCTGATCGTCGGCGCGGCGACCGAACGCGCGCGGCACGACGCCAAGGTCGGCGAACGGCTCCGCGCGACCATCGACACACTGGAGAGCGAGCTGTTCGAGGTGATCGTCCGGGCCCAGGCGTCCGGCGAGATCCCCGGCCGGCACTCCGCCACCGATCTGGCCCGCTTCCTGGTGACCGGCATGCAGGGGCTGCGCGTCATGGCCGCGATCACCCCGGACCGCGCGGCGCTGATGGCGTCCGCCGAGGTGGCGCTCGCCTGCCTCGACTAGGGCTTCCGGCCGGCGCGCCCCCTTTCGCGCGGCACCCTTCCACCCACTCTTCGAGCCGGGTCGCGCACGCGCCTTGTCGCGGCCAAATAATGTAACGATCGTTCAAGATAATGAAGGAGCAGTCATGCGGAAGATCGGTGTCGGCGTCATCGGAGCCGGGCTCGGTGGCTGGGCGGCGCTCGGGCACGTTCCCGCGCTCGCGGCCCTGCCGGAGTACGAACTGCGCGCCGTCAGTACCTCACGCGAGGAGTCGGCGCGGGCGGCGGCCCGCCAGTTCGGCGTGCCGGCCGCGTACGGCCACCACGCCGGCCTCATCAGCGATCCGGGGGTGGACCTGGTGGTCGTCGCGGTCAAGGTCACCCACCACCGCGAACTGGTCGAAGCGGCGCTGGAGGCCGGCAAGATGGTCTACGGCGAATGGCCGCTCGGCAACGGCCTCGACGAGGCGGCCGGACTCGCCCGCCGGGCCCGGGCGGCCGGAGTGCGGACCGTCATCGGCCTCCAGGCGCGCTTCGCACCGCAGGTGCGGTACGCCCGCGACCTGATCGAACAGGGCTACCTCGGCAGGGTCATGGCCACCACCCTGGTCGGCTCCGGCCTGGCCTGGGGCCCGGTGACCGACCGCAGCCACGCCTACTGGTACGACGACGCCAACGGCGCCACCACCCTCACCGTCCCCACGCTGCACGCCCTGGAGGCCGTGCACCACGTGCTCGGCGAGTTCGCCGCGGTGAGCGCCAACCTCGTCAACGGCCGCACCGGGGCCGTTGTCGCCGAGGACGGCAGCGTGATACCGGTGACCGCGCCGGACCAGGTCAGCCTCATCGGCACCCTGCACGGTGGCGCCGCCGCGTCGGTCCACTACCGGGGCGGCCTGTCACGCGGCGACAACCTGCGCTGGGAGATCAACGGCACCGAGGGCGACCTCGTCCTGACCTCCTCCCAGGGCAACCTCCAGGTCGCCGACCTGGTCCTGGAGGGCGGCAGGGCGGACGACGACGGTGTGGCCGGGCTCGACGTCCCGGCCGGGTACCACGCGGACCTGCCGGTGCCGGTGACCGGCCCCGCCCACAACGTCGCCCAGCTCTACGCCCGGTTCGCCCGCGACCTGCGCGACGGCACCGGCGTCGTCCCCGGGTTCGACCACGCCCTGACCCGCCACCGCCTCATCGACGCCATCCATCGCTCGGCAGCCGACGGCTCGCGCCAGGTGGTGGCGTGACCGCCCGATCCGCCGCCCGGGTCCGTGCGAGCGAAGGAGAAGCGGCATGAAGGCAGTGGGAATCCTCCGTTACGGCGGACCCGAGGTCCTGGAGGTCGTGGACCTGCCCGAACCGCACGCCGGCCCCGGCGAACTGCGGATCAGGATCCACGCGGCGGCCGTCAACCCCGTCGACACCCTGATCCGCGTGGGCGCGGTGGACGGTGCCCTGCGCGGCCGGCCCCCGCACATCCCGGGCCTGGACGCGGCAGGAGTGGTCGACGAAATCGGTGCGGGCGCCGTGCCGGACCTGCGCACCGGGGACCGCGTGGTCGCCATGGTGAACCCGACCCGCCCGGCCGGCGGGGCCTGCGCCGAGTGGATCGTGCTGCCCGCCGGCCACGTCGCCCCGGCCCCCGCCGGAGCCGGACACGCCGAGGCGTCGACGCTGCCGATGAACGGGCTGACCGCCCGCCGGGCACTGGACCTGCTGCACCTGCCGCCGGGCAGCCGGCTGGCCGTGACCGGCGCCGCCGGTGCCGTCGGTGGATACGCCGTCCAACTGGCCAGAGCGGACGGCCTGTTCGTGATCGCGGACGCCGCGCCCGCCGACGAGCCTCTGGTCCGGGCCCTGGGTGCCCACGCCGTCGTGCCCCGGGGCCCCGGCGTCGCCGACCGCATCCGCGCGGTGGCCGCCGGCGGCGTCGACGGCCTGGTCGACGCCGCCGTCATCGGAGCGCCCGTGCTCGCCGCCCTGCGTGACGGCGGACAACTGGCCGTCCTGCGCCGCACCGGCGAACCCGGCACCGACGCCCTGCTCGCGCCGGTACGCGGCATCGCGGTCACGGACGTCTTCGTCCACGACTATGACGGCCGCCGGGACAAACTGACGCGACTGAGCCGCCAGGCCGCCGACGGCACACTGACGCTGCGCACGGCCGGAGTCTTCCCGCCCGAACGAGCGCCCGAGACCCACCGGCTCCTGGAGGCCGGCGGAGTTCGCGGGCGACTGGTCATCACCTTCTGAGAAGCCCGCCGTGGGCGGCGAACACCGCCGCCTGCGGGGGCTGCCCCTTTGGGGGGCCTGCCCCGCCACCACTTCCGGATCCCGCCGCCTACGCTGCCGTCCCGCCGGCCCGCACAGCGCGCGCTGTTCACGGGCGAGCGCCGCGGCCGCCCCTCACACCTGCCGTACCACCACTGCCCGCGTCTCGCCGGCCCGCCGGGCCGCTCTGTGGGCCAGGCCGGGGGTCGTGCCGGTCCCCGCGACGCGGCCGGATGCGAGCGCGAGCCACGTGCCGGGCGGCGTGCCGGGAGGCGGGGTCGCGGCGAGTGCGGCCGTCAGGTCCTCCGGGGCCGGACCGGCGCCGGCGTCGGAGCCGACCGCGCCGGAGTCCGGCCCCGCCACCAGGCCGGCGCCGCGGCCCGGCCCCCGCGACACCCTCTCCCGCCACTCGCGGGTGGTCCGCTCCCCGCCCAACTGTCGCGTCCACCAAAGGTGTTGAACCGCGATGAGCGGTCCGAGCGGGACCATGAGCGGGAAGCCGGAGCGCAGGACACCGCAGGCGAAGCCGGCGGCGGTGAGGGCGGTGACCGTTGCTCCGACCGTGGCGGCGACGAGGGCGGGGCGGCGGCCCCACGCCTTGGCCGTTGTCAGGGGGAACAGGACGAGCAGCAGCAGGTCGCCCAGGCCGACCGCGACGGGCGCGTGACCGCCCGTCAGCTGGAACAGCGGGGCGAAGGGCCGGCCCAGCACCTGGCCGGCGAAGCGGAGGGTCACGCCGGTGAGGGTGGTGGCGACCAGGTCGTAGCAGGCGAGCAGCACCGCGAGGGCTGCCACGTGGGCGGAGCGCATGCCGCTCTGCGTCCACAGGTTGGCGACGCCGACGACCGCCACGGCCAGCAGCACGTCGGTCCCGGCGCGCACCGCCACCGGGTGGCCGAGGGAGGCGACCGGCACGGCCGCCGCCGCGAGCGCCACGAGCCACGGCAGCGCCCGCGGCAGCAGCGGCGCCAGGGTGAACTGCACGGCGGCGCACAGCACCAGGCCGAACACCGTGCAGACCACCGCCACCGGCAGTCCGGTGTAGAGCGGGGGCGCCAGCACCACGCAGGCGGTGACCAGCGCGATGTCGGCGGGCACGTAGACCCCGACGGGCGGGCGCGGCATCCGCACCCGGGCCAGGTAGAGCGCGGCGGCGGCGATCAGGGCGGCGACGGCGGCGACGAGGCCGACGGCCGCGACCGGGTTCACGCGGGGCTCCCGGCGGTGACGGCCGCCGTGGCGCGGGCCGCCGTCTCGAAGGTGTGTTCCCGCAGGTCGGCGCGGACGGGCGCGGTCCTCGGCATCGCGGAACGGTCGTCGTACAGCACGATCCCGGTCAGCGGCAGTCCGGCCGAGGCGGCGCGCTCCTCCAGCCGGCGGCGCAGGGTCGACGACGGGAGCGTGCGGACCAGGACGTGCAGCAGGACGGCGTCCGGGGTGCCGGTCAGGGCGTGGCGGGCGGGCAGCGGCACGCCGGGTTCGCCTTCGAGGAGGTCGAGGACGTCCTTGGTGGTGACGGCGGTGCTCAGTTCGCCGTCCCAGCGGCCCAGGACCGCGGAGGTGGCGGGTACGTGGGCGAGCGAGCAGGCGGGCGGCGCGGCGGGGAGGCGCACGAGGTCGCCGGTGGCGTAGCGCAGCAGGAGGGTGCATTCGCGGTAGGGGGTGAACGGGGTGTGCACGACGGTGCCGACGGCGCCCGGGGCGGTCGGCTCCCAGGTGCGCGGGTCGAGGACCTCCAGGTGGCCGAACTCCGTGGTGTGGTGCAGGTGGCCGGCCTCGCAGGGGGTGCCGCCGGAGGGCAGGGTCTCGGTCATCAGGTACGGCGCGGTGACCGGCGCTCCGAGGACCGCCTCGGCGCGGGCGCGCAACGGGTCGGAGAGCACTTCGCCGCCGACGGTGACGGCCTCCAGGCCGAAGTCGTCGCGCTGCCAGCCGCCGCGTTCGGCCTCCGCCACGAGCGCGGCCAGGTAGGAGGAGGGCGCGGTGAGGTGGGTGATCCGCGGGGCCTTGCCGGGCAGCCCCAGGGGGGCGGCGAGCCGGTCGAGGGCCACCGCGGGGTCGATCGTGCCGAGTTGGACGAAGGCGGCGCCGGTGCGGGTGGTGGACTCGGCGGCGTTCAGCAGGGGCAGCGTCGCGCGGGAGCAGCCGGCGTGGGCGAGGGCGTGCCGGGGGCGCAGGCCGACGCCGATGACGGCGGAGATGGTGCTGAGGGCGACGGTCATGTCGAGTTCGGCCCGCGAGTACCACACGGCGGTGGGTGTGCCGCTGGTGCCCGTGGTGAGTGCCATCAGTGCGGGTACCGCCGCCGAGGAGACGAACGCGGCCGGCAGGGACCGCAGCGCGCTCTTGGGCGTCACGGGTATCCGCGCCCAGCTGTCGGCGTCGAGGGTGCCCGGGTCGGTGCCGAGTTCGTCGAAGACGCGGCGGTAGTAGGCGGTGCGGGTGGCGGCGGCCCGGGCGGTGGTCCGCAGGCTGCGCCACAGCACCGTGCGCCGCACCTCGGGGTCGACGTGGGCCGCCTGGCCCGGCAGCAGGGACGAGTCGTCGCCGGGGGCGCCGAACTCGGCGACGGTGGCCACCATGTCGCGGGCGATCCGCTCCAGGTCGCGCGGCCGCAGTCCGCGGTTGCGCAGGACGGCCGCGCCGTAGCGCAGTTGGCTGAACGCTGTACCGAACATCTGCCGCCTCCCTGGGGACCCCGGGTGGTCCGGGCGGACCGCGGTCGCGTCCGCCCGGACCGGAACGCGATGGTCAGGACATGGACAGGAACATGGCGGCGCTGAGGGTGCTCAGTGCCTACTTCACGTAGTGCTTGACCATGATTCAGCCTTCCGTCAGGCGTGCCCGCTGGACACGCGTCCTTCGGTGCCGCCCCGGAGGACCGGGGTGGTGGCGGCAGACTAGGCGACAATCCATGAGCTGAGATAGACGGATGAATCAAGATTATTGCCTATTGTGGATCTCTTGCCGGCGTCCCCACCGCAAGCGGAGTCCAGGGGCCGGCTCTTCCCCGCACGCCGGAACGGGCACGGCCACCCGAACGGAACGCGCGCCACCGAGGTCACGAAGGGCCGGTCCGGCCGGAGTGTCAGCCCCCGGTGGAATCATGTGACCCGGGCAGGCGGGGCGGAGCGACGGGCGGGGCGGGGTTGGACGGGAAACGGGTGCGCTCCGGCGGGGGCGCGCGGACTGTCGTCGCCGAGGCGGAGGCGCTCAGCACGGCGGCGCGTACGGTGGTCGCCGATCACGCGCGGGCGGTCGCCGGGGTCCGGGCCGCCCTGGCGCCGCTGACGGACGCGCTGGTCCGCGAGGAACTCGACCGCATACCGGTCTCGCGGCTCAGGGACGTCACCGGCGGACGGCTGCGGCTGGGGGCCCTGGAGCCGGCCGGGTACACGACGGTCGGGCAGGTGCTGGCCGCCAGGCCGTACACGCTCCAGCAGGTCCCGGGCATCGGCGCCACGACGGCGGGTCAGGCGGTCGCGGCGGCACGGCAGATCGCGGACGCGGTGGCGGAACACGTCGCCGTCCGCCTCGACGCCGGCGCGGCCGGTGACCCGCTCGCCACCGCGCTGGTCACCGCGCTGAACCGGCTGGTGACCGCCGGCCCCGACATCCCCCGGGCGGTCGGGACCGCCGAGCGGACCGCCGCCGGGCTCGCCCCGCTGCTGGAGGCCGCCCGCCCGACGCGGAGCCGGCTGCGCATGCTGCTGGCCGGAAAGCGTCGCCGGCGGCTGGCCCTCGACGCCGTCCGGCAGATCGGCGTCCTGCTCGCCGACGCGGGCGCGCGCGAGGTGCCGCTGCTCCTCGCGCAGGCCGCCACCGACCTGCTGCGCCCGGCGGACGCGGCCGACCAGGCGTGGCTCGACTTCCGGGTCCGGCCGGCCGAGTACACCGTCCTGCTCGCCGGGATCGCGGGGCAGACCCCGGACACGGACGCCGCCGAGGGCTTCCTGCCCGACAGCGTCGGTGACCGGGTGCGCGCCCAGCGGCTGGACGACACGCACCGCAGGGTCTCGCTGCGCGGCTACCAGGCGTTCGGCGCCCGCTTCGTGCTGGCCCAGCGCCGGGTGCTGCTCGGCGACGAGATGGGACTGGGCAAGACCGTCCAGGCCGTCGCCGCCCTCGCCCACCTCAAGGCCGAGGGCGCCACGCACTTCCTCGTGGTCTGCCCGGTCAGCGTCCTGATCAACTGGATCCGCGAGACCGGGTCGCGCAGCACCCTGGACGCCCACCGGGTGCACGGTCGCGAACGCGAGGGCGCGCTCGCGGAGTGGATCCGGCACGGCGGCGTGGCCGTCACCACGTTCGACGTCCTGGGCACCCTCGACGTGCCGGCCGGCCTGCCCCTCGGCATGCTCGTCGTCGACGAGGCCCACTACGTGAAGAACCCCGGGACCCGGCGGTCCCGGGCGGTCGCCGGGTGGGCGGCGCGCACCGACCGGGTGCTGTTCCTCACCGGCACGCCCATGGAGAACCGCGTCGAGGAGTTCCGCGCTCTCGTGCACCACCTGCAGCCCGGTCTGGTCCCGCACGTCCGCGACAGCGACGCCGCGGCCGGCTCGCACGCCTTCCGCAGGGCCGTCGCGCCCGCCTACCTGCGCCGCAACCAGCAGGACGTCCTCACCGAGCTGCCGGAGGTCGTCTCCACCGACGCGTGGGAGGAGTTCGGCGCCGCCGGCCTCGCCGCCTACCGGGACGCCGTCGCCGCCGGGAACTTCATGGCCATGCGCCGCGCCGCCTACGCCGGCCCCGGGGACTCCGCGAAGCTGCGGCGGCTGCTCGAAATCGTGCAGGAGGCGGAGGACAACGGCCTCAAGGTCGTGGTCTTCTCCTTCTTCCGCGACGTGCTCACCGCCGTCCACGGGGCCCTCGGCACCCGCACGGTCCTGGGTCCCGTCACCGGCGGGGTCACCGCCGACCGGCGCCAGGAGCTGGTCGACGCCTTCACCGCGGCCCCCGGTCCCGCCGTCCTGCTCAGCCAGATCCAGGCCGGCGGCACGGGCTTCAATCTCCAGGCCGCCTCGGTGGTCGTCCTGTGCGAACCGCAGGTGAAGCCGACCCTGGAGGCCCAGGCCGTCGCCCGCGCGCAGCGCATGGGCCAGACCCGGGCCGTCCAGGTCCACCGCCTGCTGACCACCGACAGCGTCGACCAGCGCATGCTCGACATCCTCGGCACGAAGCAACGCCTCTTCGACGCCTACGCCCGCCACAGCGACCTCGCCGAATCCACCCCCGACGCCCTGGACGTCTCCGAGCAGTCCCTGGCCCGCCGGATCGTCGCGGAGGAACAGCTGCGGCTCGCCCTCGTCCCCGCTGCACCTGCGGGCGCCGGCCTCCGCAAGGAGTCCGGCGCCGCACCGGACCGGGCGGCGGTCCCGGCCCCGGAGGGCGGGGAGGCGCGGGAGACCGGCTGAGCGCGGCGCGGACGACGGCTGCGCGGGAGGCGGCTGCGAACGCCGACGGCGGAGGGGGGCCGTGGGGCCGGTCCCTCCGCCGTCGGGTTCGCGGTGGATCAGGGGATCAGATGGACACGGTCTCCGGCTCCTCCGCGGCCTCCTCGATCGCGATCTCGCAGTACCGCTCGGTCTCCTCCGCCGGGAGCATCACCTTCAGGGCGAGCGTGAAGACTACCGCGGCGATGACGAGGTTGGTGACGAAGCCCAGGCCCAGGCCGATCCAGCCGCGGCCGCCGTCGAAGCTGCCCATCCAGCTCTGGAGGCACAGCAGGCCCAGCCACAGCACGACCCAGGAGCCGGCGCGCAGGTCGAGCTTGGGGGCCTTGTCCTTGGCCCGCATCTGGAAGACGACCAGCAGGACCAGGCCGATGACGATGCTGCAGAACAGCTTCAGGTTGGTGCTCCAGCCGGCCCAGAACACGATGAGGTTGGAGGAGTACAGCGCCAGGAACGGGACGACGTCGCCGCCGGGCAGCCGGAACGGGCGGACGAAGTCCGGAAGCTGGCGCCGCATCGCGCTCAGCACGATGGGCCCGGCGCCGAACGAGAGCACCGTGGCGGAGGTGATGAAGCCGACCAGCTGCTGCCAGCTCGGGAACGGCAGGAAGACGATCAGGCCGATCACGAACGTCACCACGAGGCTGACCACCGGCACGCCGGCCTTCGTGGTGCGGGTCAGCGGCTCGGGGGCGTTGCCGTTGCGGCCCATCGCGTAGGAGATGCGCGCGGTGACCGTGGTGTAGATCAGGCCGGTGTCACCGGGGGAGATCACCGCGTCCACGTACAGCATCCAGGCCAGCCAGCCCAGACCGATCGAGGAGGAGATGGCGGCCAGCGGGCCGAAGTCGTTGGCGAAGGTCAGGCCGAGCCAGCCGTGCGAGCCGGCCAGGTCGTGGTGGGGCACCGCGCCGATGAAGGCGACCTCAAGCAGGACGTAGATGACGGCGGTGATCAGCACCGAACCGATGATCGCGACCGGGATGTTGCGCTTGGGGTTGCTGCTCTCACCCGCCAGCTCGATGCCCTGCCGGAAGCCCAGGAAGGAGAAGGTGATGCCGGCGGTGGCGATGGCGGTGAAGATGCCCTTGGCGCCGCCGGGGGCGAAACCACCGGACGCTCCGTACTCGCTGGCGTTGAAGTTGTGCGGGTGGAAGGCGGTCACGGCGAAGGCGACGATGACGAGCAGGATGACGAAGAGCTTCCAGCCCACCAGCACGTTGTTGACGCGGGCGAACCAGCGGATGCCGTAGTAGTTGACGACCACGAACAGCGCCATGGCGACCACCGCCACGGCGTAACCGAGGCCGGTCAGCGTGTGGGTACCGCTGCCGACGTGGTTGGTGGTCAGCGGCGCCCACTTGGTGGCGTAGGTCAGGGCGCCCTCGACCTCGATGGGCGCGACCGCGGCCGCCGCGATCCAGGTGATCCAGCCGAGGGTGTAACTGGCGAACGATCCGAAGGACAGGTGCGGGAAGCGCACCACGCCGCCGGAGACCGGGACCATCGGGCCGAGCTCCGAGAAGCACAGACCGATCAGCATGACCATCACGGCGCCGATCAGCCAGGACAGGATCGACGACGGTCCGGCTATCTTCGCCGCGTTGAGCGCGCCGAACAGCCAGCCCGATCCGATGATCGATCCCACACCGGCGAACAACAGGCTGACGACGCCCATGTCACGCTTGAGTTTGGCCCCTCCCGACCCCGGGGGCTTCGTCGTGTCCGTGGCTTGGCTGGCGACCATGTGGGCGCTCCTTTGGGTCGGCAAAACTCGGAGCCCTGGCGCCGGGCGACAGGACGTACGAGGTCGCTTCCCAGTTCGAGCGAAGGCATACCCCGCCCAGACCCTTTCGTTGTTGGTTCGTGAACCGGGGGTTGCCGGTTCGTTAACCAGGACCGTGACGCGGCGGACACGAAAGGTGACAGCGGGACCCGAGGGACCCGCTGGACCTGCGGCGACGCGTGGGACCCGGACCGCGTCCCGAAGTTCCGCGAGGCCCGGCGGTCAGTCCGCCGGCGAGCACGGTTCCAGGCGTTTCCCAGTCGCAGCCGGGCCGGCGGGGTCGGGGACCAGGCGCAGGCGGGGCGTCCTGCAGGGCGGTGCGGACGGGGGCGAGCGCGGTCACCGCCCGCTCGGGGGCGGGGCCGGTCCACCGCACGAGGCGGAAGCCGTCCGGCGGGGGGACATCCCAGACCGCGGGGTCGGTGCCGGCGACGTCCAGGGTCCGCCGCACACGCGCGGCGACCCGGGTGAAGCCCAGCGAGAGGGCCAGCGCCTCGCCGCCGGCGCCGGCCGCGATCTCACCGACGACGATCGTGCCGCGGCCCTGCGCACGGCAGGCCGGCAGGAGTTCCCGCAGCAGTGCGGTACCGATGCCGTGCCGGCGCAGTCCGGGCAGGACGCGTGCCCGCACGATCGCGTTGCCCGGTTCTCGTGGTCGGGCAGGTCCACGCCGGCGCTCCCCACGATCGTTCCGCACCGCCGGGCGACCCAGTGCGGGCGCGGGCCCCAGCCGGCGGGGGGGCGCGGACGGCGATCCGGTGGGCGTCGCGGGAGAGGTCAGGCAGCTCCGGAAGCAGCTCCCGGCGTGCGGCGCGGGTGATCGCGTAGTGCTCGGCCAGCTCGCTGTCGCAGGCGGCGGCCTGGTCGAAAGGTGTGACGGCCAGGTGCCCGGCGGTCTCCTTCTCGCGGATCGGGGTTCGGGCTCACGGGCGCCGGGTGAACGCCGGCGGTGCGGCGGGTCATCCCTGCGGGCCGGCGGTCTGCAGGCCGCCGGCTGCCGGTGCCGCGGGCTCCGTGTGGGCCGGCAGTTCGCGTGCCCGGCGCAGGGGCGAGAGGAGGACGGGCAGGAAGGCGAGGGACTGGCCGGCGGCGGCGGCCAGCAGGGTCGCGCGCAGGCCGATCGCCGAGCCGGACAGCCCGCCGAGCAGGGCGCCGAAGGGCATCGTGCCCCAGACCAGGAAGCGCATGGTGGCGTTCATGCGCCCCAGCAGCCGGGGCGGGCACAGCGCCTGGCGGAAGCTGACCTGGCTGATGTTGTAGACCACGACGCCCATCCACATCACGATCTGCGTGACGGCGAACAGCCCCAGCGTCCAGTCGCGGTGCACGAACGGGGTGACCAGCCCGCAGGGGCCTGCGACGAGCATCGCGATCCAGATGGCCGGGCCCTGGCCGATCCTGGCCGCGATCCGGCCGGCCAGCAGCGCTCCGATCAGGCCGCCGACCGCCGCGGTCGAGGTGAGCAGGCCGATGACGCCCGGGGAGAGCCGCAACTGCCGGGCGAGCAGCACGTAGAGGACGGCGCCGGTCGCAGAACCGAACAGGTTCGCGGTGCCGGTGCACAGGGCGATGGCGCGCAGCATCCGGTTGCCGAGCACGAAGCGCAGGCCGTCGCGGATCTCCCGGAGCAGGTCGGGGTCGGCGGTGGGTTCGGGGCGCGGTGGCCGGACGGCGATCCGCGTCACCCATGCGGCCGACCACAGGAAGCTCAGCGCGTCGACGAGCACCGCCCAGGGCGCGGTGAGCACCTGGATGAGCGCGCCGCCCAGGCCCGGCCCGGCGATCTGGCTGACCGACTCGCTGGCCTGGAGCTTGGCGTTGCCTTCGACGAGCAGGTCGCGGCCGACGAGTTGCGGCAGGTAGGACTGGTAGGCGACGTCGAAGAAGACCGTGCTGACACCGGTGACGAGCGCGACCACGTACAGCTGCTCGACCGACAGCACGCCGAGGAACCCGGCGAGCGGAACCCAGGCCAGCAGGGCGGCGCGCAGGAGGTCGTTGACGATCAGGACCGAGCGCAAGCGCATCCGCTCCACCCACGCGCCGGCCGGCAGGCCCACCGCCACGAACGCCGCGGTCTCGCACGCCCCCAGCACCCCGACCTGCCAGGTACTGGCGTGCAGCATCAGGATGGCGACCAGCGGGAGGGCCAGCCGGCTGACGGTCGAGCCGAACTGGCTGACGGTCTCGCCGACCCACAGGCGGCGGAAGTCGGCGTGCCACCACAGGCCGCCGCGGCACGGGGGCCGGCCGGGCACGGTTTCGGCAGGTGTCATGGGACCACCCTGAAGAAGTGATTCACTTTTGTCAATCACTCACGTTCCGGCCGTTTCAGTAGGCTTCCGGCCATGACCGAACGCCGGCCGGCCACCGACGCGGAGGCCAGGGCCCTGGCCTCCGCGCTCCGCCTGCGCATCCTGCGCATCTGCCTCGGTGAGGCACGCACCAACAAGGAGATCGCCGCGGTCCTCGGCCGCGACCCCGCCAGCGTGCTGCACCACACCAGGACGCTGGTGCGCACGGGTTTCCTGGAGCCCCAGGAGGAGCGGCGCGGCGCGCGTGGCGCGCGGGAGATCCCCTACCTGGCGACGAGGAAGTCCTGGCGGCTGAAGGCCCTGGCGCGCGACCGCTCGATGCTCGACGCGTTCCTGGAGGAACTCGCCCTGGTCCCGGCCGCCGACGTCGAGGGCACCCGGCTCGGGCTGCGCCTGCCCCCGGCGCGGATGGAGGAGTTCCGGACCCGGCTGTACGCGCTGCTGCGGGAGTACGCCGACCACCCGGACGACCCGGCCGCACCGGCCTGGTCCCTGTTCCTGGCCGTCCACCCCGACCCCAACCGGCCCGGCCCCCAACAGCGCGGCCCGGGCGCGGGCGAAGGGCGCTGAGCGCGTCACGACGTGGCGGAGCCCGGGAGTCGTATCCAGCTCCCGGGCTCCTGGGAATGCCACCCCATTGCGCACGCCGGTGGCGTTTAAGAGGGCGGATCAGTGTTAAGCCGTCGTGTTCTTCCTTTGAACTACCGCACCGTGGGAGAGGTGCAGGCGAGAGTCGAACTCGCACCCGTCGGCAAGCGTCCGTCCTCGTTCGATCCGGCGATCGGTGGCGATGCTGAAGCTGGAGCGGGAGTCTGAGTCTGCTGCGGCCCGCCTCTGCCAGTTGGGCTACCCCGGCGCGTGGTGCCGGGGGAAGGACTCGAACCTTCACTGTGGCCGCTTCGTCAGGCTGAACGTCAGTTTCAGCTTGCGCTCCTCGCACCCGGCCGGCTCTGTGGCCGGCCGCGCCGATTCACGCACCCCCGCGCTCGCACGCGGGGGCGATGGGGGATGCTACCCGCTCCGGTGATCAGCCGAAGAGGTAGCCGAACACCGCGTCGCCGACCCGCTCGTCGGTGACCTCGGTGCCGTTGGCCTCCTCGCGGGCGTACTTGACCGCCTGCTGGAGCTTCTCGACCCGCTCCACGAGTTCGTTGACCCGGCGGGCCGGCAGCGCGCCGGAGAACTTGACGGTCGTCCAGTACCCGATCGGCACGTCCTCGTAGTACACCTCGACCTGCGCCGGGTGCTTCTCGGTCGCCTCGGCCTTGACGTGGTTGCGCGGGACCTTCCTCGTCCGGATCGTGCGGACCGCGTCGGTCTTCCACCAGTCGGTCGACGGGTCGAGCGACCAGGACTCGGCGGCGTCCAGCACCGGGAGCTTCTTGACGAAGGTGTGCAGATCGGTGAGCTGCTTCTCCAGGAAGAGCAGGTAGGTGACGGGCACGTCCGCGAGGATCGTCCGCCCCTCGACGGTGACGTCGGCACGCGCCGAGCAGTTCGCCCGGTCCTTCGTGGCGGTCACGTCGAACAGCCGGGTCAGCGAGGCGGACATCTCCCGCAGCGCCTCCTCGGCCTTGACCTGTACCCGGGTGGACTCGGGCGGCAACTGCTCGCCCTCTTCGTCCTTGGGCTGGTAGGTACGCGAGATACCGGACATCAGCGCGGGCTTCTGCACCCGGTGGTGCGCCGCGGTGATGTCCGCGAACGACTTGCTCTTGACGCCCTTTTCGACAGCGATGATCTGGTTGAGCTTCGCCACTGCGCCCCCTTCCGAACGGGAGAAAGCTACCGCATGCCGTCACCCTCTGACCCCAGGTTTTGCCGCCGGTGGTCCCCCGCCGCTGGGCCGGCCGGGTGGGGCCGGGGGCGGACCGGTGTGGTGCCGGGGCGCGGCGGCGGGTGACGGCGGGAGGCTGGAGTTCCGGAGGCGGTCGGGAGGCAGCGCGGTGGGTGGGCACAGCGGTCGCGGCGGCCGGGACCTCGCCGCGGGGAACGACCGGCGGGTGGCCGGCGACCCGGGCGTCCTGGGGACCGCGCTCGCCGTGGTGCTGGCGTTCTCCCTGGCCCAGGGCTCCTGGGAGTGGTTCTCCAGCTACCTGGGCCTGACGCTGCTCGCGGTAGTGCTCTCCTTCGGCCGGGTGCCGGCCCGGCCGACGGAGCACCGGGGGGCCTACGCGTGGGGTCTGGCGGCCTACTCCCTGGTGGTCGGCCTGTGCCTGGCGCTCGCGCTCGCCCCGGCGTTGCAGCGCTTCGACTGGCTGTTCCCGATGCCCGGGGCCCGGCACACGTGCCCGCTGTCGGGCCGTTACGAGGCGCTGCGCACCCGGGCCGCCCTGGGGGCGCTGGCGGGCGCCGACCGGACCGCGCTGGCCTGGACGCAGCGGTCGCAGGGCGCCCGTGCGGTCGCCGACTGCCTGGCGGCGACCACGACCCGCTGGCTGCCCGCGTACGCGCTGGGCACGGCCCTGCTGGTGGGCGCCGTCTCCTGGGTGTGGGGGTGGACGCGGGAGCGCGGGAGGGCCGCCCGTTCCGCCTGAACCGCGCCCGCCGGCCCGGGCGCGCCGGCCCGGTCACCGTTCCGGGACGCGCGACGGGACGCGGCGGGGTGCGCCGCGTCCCGTCACCGCCGTGCGGCTCCGGTCAGCTGCCGAGGTTCTTGACGGCCTCGTAGTAGGTCCAGGCGAGGCCGTCGCACGCGGTCTTCGTGGCGCCCGAGTAGGTGGCGCAGACCCGCTGCAGGTCCGCGTAGAGCATGCTGTCCAGGCGCGGCTTGTTGGCGGAGAAGTCGCCCTCGGCCTTGTAGTTGCGGTAGCCGAAGTCGTGGCGCGCGCAGGAGAGCCGGAAGGGGAAGCCCAGCGGGTTGTCGGGCGAGTCCGAGCAGTAGTCGGTCGACCAGTTGAAGTCGTAGGAGGCCCACTTGGCCTGGTTGTTGCGGGCCGCGATGAACGCGTTGTAGCTCGACGCGCTGGTCTGCGTCCAACTGGAGAGCACCTGCGGCTTGTTCGCCGGTGCCGCCGAGGCCGGCGCCGTCGCGGCGACCAAGGCGAACAGGGCGGAAGCGGCGACGGCCAGACCGGTGAGAGTCCGACGACCCATTGATCCTCCACGTGCAGGCGGCCCCTGGCGGACCGCGGTGCCGGGAGTAGACGGCACTGCGCTTGACATTGTCTTGACCATCGCTGAAGCGGACGGGGTGGAGGGGAACGGGGGTCGGACGGGCGCAGGGCCTCAGGCGCCGGCCGACGCGCACCCACGAGCGGATCGCCGGGTGGTCCGACGGTCACACCGGCCGGTCCCCCTCCTCCCTCACTCCAGCAGCAGGACGTCCGCCACCTGCCCCGGGTAGGCCACGCCCAGCAGGCCCAGGCCGATACCGGAGTGACCGCACATCAGGCCGGGGGCGGGGGTGCCGGCGGGCAGGCCGCAGCTCCAGCCGTCGGTGGCGGCCTGGCGCAGCACCGCGCCGCGCACCCGGGCGACGCGGGCGAGCAGGTCGTCGTCGCCGGCGAAACGGGCGTAGGACTCGACGATGCCGGTGGTGCCGATGTCGCCGTGGCACAGGCTGTGGGTGCGCTGGCCGGTGAGACGGTCACCGGTGTAGAGGCGGCGGACGGTGAGGGCCATCGCCGCGTGGAGTTCCCCGGTGAGCCTGGTGGCACCGCCCGGCAGGCCGAGCCGTTCGACCAGGTCGGGGCGGCGCAGCAGGGCCAGGCGGGACAGGCCGATGCCGGGGGCGCCGTTGCACCAGTAGGTGGCCCGCACCGCGGTGTCGTGCTGGGCGCCCTCGCGCAGGTCGCGCCAGGTGCCGGCGGATTCGCTCCACCGGGCGCGTTCGTAGGCCAGCGCCTCACGGACCACCTGGGCGTGCCGGGGGTCACCCGTGTGGTCGAACAGCTGCGCGAAGGCGTGGGCGAGTCCGGCCGCGCCGTGGGCGAAACCGGTCAGCATCGCGTTGTCGTGGCCGATGGGGGACGCCCAGGCCGCCAGTCCGTCCTGGAGGGTCCGGCGGGCGAGGACGTTCTCCGCCGCGGCCGACGCGAGGGTGACGGCCTCCTCGCCCAGCAGGTCGCGGGCGCCGAGCAGGGCCAGGACGGCGCCGCCGACGCCGGCCGCGACGTCGTGGTGGACGTCGGTCGGCGCGTACCGGGCGAGGGCGCCGGCCAGGTCGCGCGCCGGTGCGGTCCAGCGGTCGTCGCCGGTGAGCCGGGTCAGCGCGGTGAGGAAGTACAGGGATCCCCCGATGCCGCCGAACCCGCCCAGCAGGTCGCCGAGTTCGCCGTCCTTCAGCGGTTCGCGGCCGGCCCGGGCCGCGGTGTCCTCCAGCAGCCACGCGGTCTCGGTCACCACGCTGTCGGCCACCAGCCGGGCCGTGGACAGCGCCTGCTCGTGGCCCGCGAGCGTTCCGGCGTACCCGAGGAAGAGCCCGATGCCGGCGCGGCCCGCGTACAGGTCGCAGCCGGCGCGCTGGAGCGTCCAGTGCGCGTCGTCGTGCAGGGCGGTGGTGATCCAGCCGATGCCGTCGCCGTCGCGCACCGCCTCGTCGAGCACCCGGTCGGTCAGACCCAGCGCGGCGTCCCGCGCCTCCCGCCGGTCCGCGGGCCGGTCGCCGAGCGGGACGTCGAAGACCGGCCAGGTCTCGCCGTCCATCCGCAGCGTGGTGTAGGCGCCGCGGATCAGGCTGAGCTGGCGTTCCAGGTCGCTCTCGCCGAAGGCGGACAGCCGGCGCAGCGTCTGCGGGTAGGGCGCGGCGGACAGCACGTCGGGGATGCGGCGGCCGTCGGCGGCCACCAGGTCGCGGCTGTCGGCGCAGAACTCGAAGAGCGGGATGTCGCCCTCCAGCAGCTGGCCGATCTCGCTCTCGATGATCCGGGCCCGGTTCGGGGTCAGGCGCAGGCCGTTCCACAGCCGGTCCAGGCAGACCAGCCGGTCGAGTCCGTCGCGCAGGAAGTCGGGGTGCAGGCTGTCGCTGAGCGCCTGACCGTACGCCTGCGTCGGACGCATGATGGCGCGCAGCGGCACGTTCCGGAAGTTCTCCAGGACCGCCAGGAGGCCGGCGGTGTCCCGGTGTTCGACGAGCGTGCGGTAGGCGGCGGCGAACCCGTCGGTCACGCGGTCGCCGTAGCGGGTGGGGTCGACGGTGCGGCCGGCGATCCGCGGGATGTTCTTGACGTCCTTGGTCATCGTGGGCCGCTGCCGGGTCAGCCGCACCCGGTCGGTGCCGGCGCCCTCCGGCACCGACACCTCGACCAGCGAGATCTGGCTCCCGGCCCCGGCGATGCCGCTGACGTCGACGCGGTGCCGGCGGCTGTTCGCGTCGCGGATCAGGATCGCGGTGGGCAGCAGGCCGACGTTCAGCACGGAGCGTTCCATGAACGCGGACGCCGGGTCGTCGAGGGCCTTGCCCTGTTCGCGGGACGCCTCGGAGACCTCCTGGTGCAGCAGCGATTCCAGGTCGACGAGGACGGGCTGGTCACCGCTGGCGATGACGTTCTCGAAGTGGAAGTCGACGGCGCTCAGCAGGTGCAGCAGCGCGAGGGCCGCGCCGGTGCGGGTGTAGAACGCCTCGACGCCGGCCTCACCCGTGCAGTCGTCGGCGGTGACGAACTCCGCCCAGCCGTAGTCGTCACGTTCCACGATGGCCAGCCGGCGCAGCCGGGGGCCGGGGTGGTTGTCGTTGAACCACTCCACCAGCCCGTCGAAGGCCGTGTCGACCGCCAGCGAACGGGGCTTGTAGACCACGGTGCCGTGCTCGAAGTCGACCAGCGCCACGGTGCGGCCGCCGCGGTGCACGTCACCGGAGTCGGCCCGCACGCGCAGCAGCGGGCCGGGGTCGGCCGGCAGCAGCCCCGCCGTGACGAGCGCGGGCAGGTCGGCGGTCAGGCGGTCGGCGAACTCCCGCTGGCAGGTCACCCAGCGCTCCAGCACGGAGTGCGCGTACCGCGCGAGCGCCGGGTACTCCGCCCAGATCGCGCGGGATCGCGCCGGGTCGCGCAGCCCGTCGCAGAAGTCGGCGAACCGCTCCTCGCTGGTCCCGCCGCGCAGCCGTCCCTCGACGCGGGCGACGTTGAGCTCCAGGATCAGCGTCTTCAGCACGCCCTGGTACAGCCGTTCCTGCGGCATGGTCGCGAGCACCGCGGCCCGCAGGGCGGGATCCTCGACGGCCGCGGCCAGCCGGGCCTGGGCGGCGGCGATGAGCGGTGCGACCAGGTTGCCGAAGCCGCTGTGCGCGCCGCTGTCGGCGAACTCCTCCAGGTCGCCGCGGAACCCGCGGGCCCACTCCGGTTCGCCGGTCAGCCGGCCGATCAGCGCGGGACCCTCCTCGTCCAGCAGGCCGTTGAAGGTGTCGACGTCGAGCCCGGCCGTGCCGGTCCGCTCGGCGACCGCGTCCGGCCGGCCCTGCGCCCACAGGTGACCGGCCCAGAACCTGGACCGTGGGCCGCCGCCCGGTAGCGGCGCGGGCGGGCCCGCCAGCCGTTCGGCCAGGCCGGTGCCGAGCTGCCAGGGAAACCACGCCTGGTCGTCGACGGCTGCGGTCATGACGCGCTACCTCCGTGGTTGGAACGGTCGAAAAGCCGGATGGCCGGAACCAGTACGGGTTCCGGCCATCCGTGGGGTTCCGCTTCGGTCAGCAGAACGGCCAGAGACCGGTGGTCAGCGGCTGGCACGACGACACGCTGGTGGTGATGTTGGCCTCGATCGAGTCCAGCTCGGCCACCAGCGGCGCGCTCAGGGAGACCTCGCCGGCCGGGTGCTCCAGCAGCGCGGTGCCGCCCTCAGCACGCAGGTACGGGTTCTTCCAGGCCTGAACGGTTTCCATGGGACCTCCCGTGCCGATGAACATGAACGCCCCGGGGCGGGCCCGGGAACATCAACACCCTGGAGGCGCCCCCTGGAGGATCGGTGGAAGGGCGGATGGCCGGAACCACGATGATTCCGGCCGTCCGTGAAGTTCCGCTTCGATCAGCAGAACGGCCAGAGGGTGGAGGTGCCACCGCAGGAGGAGACGCTGGTGGTGATCTTCGCCTCGATCGAGTCCAGCTCGGCGACCAGCGGCGCGCTCAGCGACACCCGGCCGGCCGGGTGCTCCAGCAGCGCGGTGCCGCCCTCAGCACGCAGGTACGGGTTCTTCCAGGCCTGAACGTTGTCCATGGGACCTCCCGGGTCTGTTCCACCATCGGTTCCCCGGCACCGCCGGGGAGCCCAGAAGATCCTCACCGCCCCTCCAGGATGATTCGAGTCGTGCTCAAGTCACGACGATCCGCCCAGGTCGTCAACGGGGTTGCGGGCGGGGGTGGTTGAGGGAGCGGGAGATCGTGGGAGCGCGGGTGGGGCGGGCGCCGGACGCGGGACGGTGCGGGGGGACCGGCGCGGCGGGTGCCCGTCTGTTGCCGCCCCGTTGCCTGGAGGGGCTGCGACGCACCGTGTCTATGATGCGCCGTCGGTTTCCCTGACCGGAGGGAGTCACGCGGGTGGACGGTGGTCAGGCGTTCCCGGTGACGGCGCCCGTCGCTCCCCCGCCGTGCCGTGACCGTCGCGTCCGGCACCGCGTGGTGGGCCGGGGCGCCGGCCCCGCCGCGCCTACCCGGGCAGTCGGCCGCACAGCCAGTTGCCCGGTTCCGCGGGATCGTCGCTGGTCCAGAACTGGCGCCAGAGCAGGACGAATTCGTCGCGGGAGAGGTGGCCGTCGGCGTTGAGGTCGAGGCGGGCGTAGACGCCGGTCATGTCGACGGGAGAGCCGTTCCAGGTCTCGACGAGGCGGAGGTGTTCCGCCGGGGATATACGGCCGTCGCCGTCGGAGTCCACCGCGTCGAAGAGGGTGTCGGCGGTGGCGGTGACGTCCCCGATCATGGCGGGCAGCCGGTCGACGAGGGTGAGCAGCTCGGCCATGTCGACCCCGCCGTCACCGTTGGCGTCGCCGACCGCCAGCAGCGCCGCCCACCAGCCCATGAGCAGCGCCTCCACCCGCTCACGCAGCTGCGTGCCGGGGCCGACCCCGGGCAGCCGGCCCCAGCGGGCGACGAGCGCCCTGAAGTCCTCCTCGCGCAGGCAGCCGTCGCCGTCCGCGTCGAAGGCGTCGAACATCCCCCTGAGCTTGCGCTCCTGGAACGCGCTGGCCATGAGCGGTATCCCCTTCCCCGGAACGAACCCCGGACCCGGCGCCCCCGCCGAGGTGGCGGACGGGCTCCCCGTCTCAGGGCCGGTACACCTCCACGTTCCCACGAGCACATATGCACGTGCTATCACTCGAAAGGGTGGAAGCGGCGCCCCGCGTGCGACGGGAACGTCTCGCGAGACCGTGCCGCGTGACGGGTGCGGGGCGCCCGGTGGCGCGACGTCAGCGCGGTCACCCGCGGCGCGCCGCCGCACACCCCGCCCACGCCCCCGTCCACTCACTATCCGCGCCGGCCGCCCGCCGCGCCGAACCACCGGGGCAGGTGCCGGAGCAGGTCCGCCTGGTCCGCGCCGGCCCAGGCGACGTGGCCGTCCGGCCGCAACAGGACGGCGGGGACGTCGAGTTCGTCGCTGCGGTCCACGACGTGGTCGACCCGGTCCTCCCAGCCCGCCACCGAGAGGCAGCCGGTCCGGTCGAGCAGCAGTCCGCGGCCGCGGCGGGTCAGCTCGTAGAGCCTGCCGTGCCGCAGGGGTACGTCCCGCAGGCGCCGGCCGAGCAGTTCGTGGCCCTCACCGACGTCGTAGCGGATCGCGATCGCGGTGATCCGCTCGATCAGGTGACGGTTGACCTCCTCGAAGTCCATCAGCCGCGACATCAGCCGGCGCACCGCCTCCGGTCCCGGGCCTGGGGCCATCAGTTCAGCCTGGGCGCGGGTGTTGTCCAGGACGTCGGCGGCCACCGGGTGCCGTTCGCCGTGGTAGGTGTCCAGCAGGCCCTCCGGCGCCCAGCCGCTGACCGCGGCGGCCAGCTTCCAGCCGAGGTTGACCGCGTCCTGGACACCGAGGTTGAGCCCCTGACCGCCCATCGGCGGGTGGACGTGCGCCGCGTCACCTGCCAGCAGCGCCCGGCCGGACCGGTAGCGCTCGGCCTGCCGGGTGGCGTCACCGAAACGGGTGACGAAGCGCGGCGAGTGCAGCCCGAGGTCGGCGCCGGACAGTGCCCGCACCCGTTGCGCGAACTCCCGCTCGGTCGGCGGTACCGAGCGGTCCGCGGCGACCTGTTCGGCGCGCACGAGGAACCGGTGGACCCCCTTCTCGTGGGGTGCGGGGCCGAACCGCAGTTCGGGGGCACCGCGTTCGGCAGCGGCGGCCAGTACCTCCGGGGTGGCGGTCACCTCGGCCTCGCTCAGCAGCCACTCGGTGCGGGCGGGCTCGCCGGGGAAGCCGATGCCGAGCAGTCTGCGGACGGTGCTGCGGCCGCCGTCGCAGCCGACGAGGTACCGCGAGCGCAGCCGCGTGCCGTCGGCCAGATCGACGGTCACCCCCTCGTCGTCCTGGCTGAGCCCGACCAGTTCGGCGCCGCGCCGGATGTCGGCGCCGAGCCCGGTGGCGTGCTCGGTCAGCAGGCGTTCGGTGACCGGCTGGGGGATGCCGAGGATGTACGCGTGCGCGGTGTCCAGTTCCCCCGGGTACGGCTTGATGATGCCGGCGAAGTGGCCGCCGAGCGGGTGTCGCCTGCCGTTCGCCAGGAACGCCTCCAGCAGACCGCGCTGGTCCATGATCTCGATGCTGCGCACGTGCAGCCCCAGGGCGCGGACCTGCCGGCTCGGCCGCTCCAGCTTCTCCAGCACCACCACGTCCACACCGTGCAGCCGCAGCTCCGCCGCCAGCATCAGGCCGGTCGGTCCGCCACCGGCGATGATCACATCTGTCACGCACTCCCCCATTCCACGTTCCGGGTCCGGCCAGGCACACCGCACCCCGGCGGACGCCCCCCGCGCGCCGGCGTCACGCGGTCACGCCGGGCGCCGCAAGCCCGCCCCCGTGCCGCGCCGCGCACGTTTGCGCTGGTCCTGGCCTCGACCGCCGATTGTGCGGCACACCGGGGCCCTTGCCGCAAGGCCCCCCGTGCGCTATATGTTGGGAGTGGCGGAGGGTAAGTGAACGCCCTCCCCGCCCCAGCCGCCGCCACCACCCGACCGGTGCCTCTGCCCCGGAGCGACGCGCGTCCGCCACCACCGCAAGCCCCGTTCCCCCCGGGGCACCGCCCGGCCGCGCCTCCCCCACCGCGATACCCGGCCGCCGTCGGCAGGCCGCCCGGCCCACGGCACGACGCCCCGCCCTTTCCCCCGCCGCCAGACGTAACCGCGTCCGGGTCGCCGGACAAATCCGGTCACATGCCCTCGGCAGATGCGGCCCAGGTGGGAAATACCCCCAAATCGCCGGTATCATGGGGGAGTTGCATCGCTCCTCACGGCTCGCCCCGGGCCGGGCACGAGGATCTGCCCGGCGGCTGGGGCCGCCCTGGAGAACGAGGCCACGCATGATGAGCGACGGAACGCTGCCGCAGGCCACCAGGGTCGGCGTCACCGGGCACCGGGCCATTCCGGCGGCCGCCGACCGACTGGTGCGGGCCGGACTGGTGGCCGCGTTCAGGGCGGCCCGGAAGGCCGCCGGCCGGGGCAGACGGCCGATGGAGGCGTTCAGCAGCCTGGCGGTCGGCGCCGACCAGATGTTCGCCGAGGTCGCGCTCGCCCACGGTGCCCGGCTCGTCGCGGTGCTGCCGAGCGCCGACTACGAGCGGACCTTCGCGGCGGACGAACTCGTGCTGTTCCGCCGGCTCCTCCAGCGCGCGCACCGCCGGGTGGTGATGGACCACGCCGAGGCGTGCGACGAGGCGTACTACGAGGCCGGCAGGTACATCGCCGACCACAGCGACCTCGTCCTCGCCGTGTGGGACGGCCGTCCGGCCCGCGGGCACGGCGGCACGGGCGAGATCGTCGACTACGCCCGGCGGCGGGGCACCCCGGTCTCCGTCATCTGGAAGGCGGGGGTCGAGCGCGACCCGGCGTGAGCGGGCCCGGCTCGACCGAGGTGCCCGCTCAACCGATGTGCCGGGTCAGCCAGGCGGTCCGCTCCGGGGAGATCGCCTCCTCGGCGCTCTCCACGTCGGCCGCCCAGCGTTCCTGCGCCGTTTCCTTGACCAGCACGACCTCCATGGCGCTCAGCTCCTGGGCCACCCGGGCGTGGGCGGCGATCAGGGGGTGGTACTGGCGCACCTCGCTCCAGGCCACCCCGGAGGCGGCGAGCGACGAGGCGAGTCCGGCGAGGTCCATGGAGGAGCCCCATTCGAAGACCTTGGCGGCCGCGGCGGCCAGCGCGGCGCCGGTGCCCAGCGCGGAGAGCGCCTGCCACAGGGCGAGAGCCCGCCGTGACTCGCCGGACCTGCGGCGGTACCAGTCGCGCTGCTCCAGCAGCCGGTCCCGCACGTAGACCTCACGGCGGACGGCGAACGACGTGCCGCGCAGCGCCCGCATGGCCGGGGTGATCAGGTCGCGCGCCGGGTCCGGGACGCCCGTGCCGCCCGGCGCGTGCCAGCCGACCGTCCGCAACTGCTCCAGGCTCTCGGCGAGACGGAAGGCGAAGACGCTGTCGGGGTCCGTCACCTCGGAGCCGAAGGGCGCCCCCCGGACGGCGTACCTCCAGCACTGCGAGCGAAGAAATTCGGCAGCCGAGCGGTGCAGCATCCATTGCGCCCGGTAGTGGTGGCGGGCGGCCTGCCAGGCGTACCACAGCGCCCCGACGTACCCGGCCGCGCTGACGAGGGCGAGGAGGTCCACCCGGCCGACGGGTAGTCGCCAGGGCAGGGCGGAACAGGCGGCCGCCAGCAGCAGCATCGTCAGCTGCCGCCGCACCCACTTGAGGGTGTCCCGCTGCCGGGTCACGGCCGCGCGGTCGGTGGCGTGGAAGAGCCCGGGGAGGTCCGCGCTGCGGAATTCGGTGCTGGAGCGCTCGTCCTGCGGTGGAACTCTCAAGCAGACCCCGTCCCTGTCCCCCAGGGCGGGGGACGCCGCGTGATCCTTCACCCGAACGGAGCACTCCCCGTGACCGGAATGATGAAGCGTCAACACGGCCACGCCGGAGTCCCTCACCCGTTCAGGGCAACTTTCTGCACCCGTATCCAGCTTAGACCTGATGGGCCTTCAGGGACGCCGGGCGGGAGGGGGAAAACGGCGCTAGGATCACGGCACCGCCCGGCGCGGTCGGTCGTCGCCGTGTTGCCGGCAGGACGGCCGCACCTCTCATCTCCCGAGGACATCATGAACGCTACCGTGGACGCCAGGTACTCCGAGGGCTCCGGGAATCCCCGGACCGGCCCGCTCCGGTCCGCCGCGCGGGACAGTGAGGTGCTGGCCAGGAGCCTGCGCCGGGCCGGGGCCGCCGTGCACGGCCGGACGGCGCAGGGTCCCACCTTCAACTCGGCCGTCTGACACAGTCGGGTGGCTCCACCTCTGGTCCCGTTCCGCCAGTTCGTCCTGAAGGTCCACAGCCGGTGCGACCTGGCGTGCAGGTACTGCTACGTCTACGAGCACGCCGACCAGAGCTGGAGCCGGCGGCCCAGGGTGATCTCCGAGGAGACCGCCGCCCGGGTCGCCGCCCGGCTCGCCGAACACGCCGGGGCCCACGCCCTCCCCTCCGTGCACGTCATCCTGCACGGAGGGGAGCCGCTCCTCGCCGGCCCGGCCGCGCTGCGCCGGATCTGCGCACTCCTGCGTGAGGCGCTGGCCGGGGTCACCGAGCTCGACCTGCGCGTCCACACCAACGGCGTTCAGCTGAGCGAGCGTTACCTCGACCTCTTCGCCGAGTTCGACGTCAGGGTCGGCGTCTCCCTTGACGGGGACCGCGCCGCCAACGACCGCCACCGCCTCTACGCCGACGGCCGCAGCAGTCACCACCGCGTGCTGGACGCCATGGGGTTGCTGCGTCAGGACCGCTACCGGCACCTGTACGCGGGCCTGTTGTGCACCGTCGACATCGCCAACGACCCGGTCGCGGTCTACGACGCGCTGGCCGCCCTCGCGCCGCCCCGGATCGACTTCCTGCTCCCGCACGCCACCTGGGACGAGCCGCCGGCCCGCCAGGACGGACAGCCGACGGCCCACGCGCGGTGGCTGCTGACGGCCTTCGACCGCTGGGACGCCGCCGGACGGCCGATGCCGGTGCGCCTGTTCGACTCGGTGATCAGCACCTGCCACGGCGGCCCGAGCCTCACGGAGTCGATGGGCGTCGGTCCCTCCGACCTGGTGGTGATCGAGACCGACGGCACGCTGGAACAGGCCGATTCGCTCAAGATCGCCTACGACGGCGCCCCCGCGACCGGGTTCGACGTCTTCTCCCACAGCTTCGACACCGCGGCCGGCCATCCCGGCGTGCTGGCCCGCCAGCAGGGGGTGGCGGGGCTGAGCGCCGAGTGCCGCGCCTGCCCGGTCGTCCGCTCGTGCGGCGGCGGCCTCTACGCCCACCGCTACCGCGGCACCAACGGCTTCGACAACCCCTCCGTGTACTGCGCCGACCTCAAGGCGCTGGTCACCGGGGTGAGTTCGCGTCTGGCCTCCGGGCCGGTCAGGGCGGACGGATCCGCCGCCGGGGCCGCCGGGCCGCGGGCGACGGTCGCCGGGCTGGGCGCGCTGGCCGCCGGGAGCGGCGACCGGGAGGCGCTGCTGGAGCTCGCGGCGGCCCAGCGGCTGGTGACCCGCGGCTGGCTGGCCGCCATCGAGGAGCGCAGCGGCGAGGGTGAACTCCCGTCCGTCACTCGGCAGTTGCTGGCCCGGATGGAGGAGTACCCGGCCGCCGCGGAGCTGCTGACGGCCCACCCCTACCTGCGCGGCTGGGCGGCGGACGTGCTGGCCGCGCCCGCCGGCGCGGGGCCGCGGCCACCGCTGGAGCCGCTCACCGCGTTCGCCGCGTCGGCGGCCCTGCGCGGCGGGCTGACCGGCCCGGTGCCGGTGCCCGCGGCACCCGACGGGACGGTGTTCCTGCCCGGCCTCGGGCGGGTGCGCATGACGCCGGCCGCCGTGCCGCTGGCCGAGGCGGTGGCGGACGGGGACGGCATCGTGGTGCGGCTCGGCCGTGACGAGACACGCGTCGTGCCCGGGGCCGCCGCCGGGGACCGCTGGCAACCGCTCGTCCGGCTCACCGGGACCGTCGTGCTGGACGATCTCGACCCCTACCGCGACCGCTACGCCAGGCCGGCCCTGGAACGGTTGCCGGCGCCGGGGAGCGACCGGTTCCGGACAACGCTGGAGGCGGCCTGGGGCCTGCTGCGCGAGACGGTGCCGCAGCGCCTTCCCGGACTGGCCGCCGCGCTCACCACGGTGACCCCGCTGGCCGGAACGCCCGGCCCGGCCGATCTGCGCCCGGCCGGCGGGATCCGCGGCACGGGCGCGGTCGGCCTGACGCCGTCCGGGGACCCGGCGGCCCTCGCCCGGGAGTTGCTGCACGGTCATCAGCTCGCCACGCTGGACGCCCTGGTGGAACAGACCGAGCTCTACGACGAGACGGGCCCCTGGTCGTTCCGGGTGCCGTGGACCGCCCTGCCACTGCTGGCCGGGGAGGTGCTGGCACAGGCGTTCGCCCGGTCGGCGACGGCCGCGCTCAGCGACGATCCGGGCCGGCACACCGCCGGGACCGCGCAGGCACTGGAGACGCTGAGCGGGGCCGGTGTCCTCACGGCGGTGGGCGAGGAGTTCGTGACGGGGATCCGCTCGGGCCTCGGGGCGCCGGTGTGACCCCGCCCCGTCCCACCCGGTTCTCCCTCGCCGGTGACGTCGCACGGCTCGGCGTCCGGCCCGGCCGAGCCGTCCTGGTGCACGCCCGCATGAGCGCGGTGGACCGCGTGCGGCCGGTCCCCGGTACGAGCGGAGATCCGGTGGCCGGGGCCGTCCTCGGGGCGCTGCGGGACGTGCTCGGGCCCCGGGGGACGCTGGTCGTCCCGTCGTTCACCGAGGGCAACTCCACGACCTCCCGGCTGCACCGTCACCGCACGCGGGGGATGACCGCGGCGCAGCGCGGGGCGTTCCGTGCCCGGATGCCGGCGTTCGACCCTCGGGAGACGCCGTCGGACGGCATGGGCAGGTTCGCCGAGGCGGTGCGGGGCGAGCGGGGGGCGCGGCGCAGCGGCCATCCGCAGACCTCGTTCACGGCGCTCGGGGCGGGTGCGGAGCGGGCGGTCGCCGGGCACGCGGAGACCTGTCACCTCGGCGAGGAGTCCCCACTGCGGTGGCTGTACGACAACGACGCCCTGGTGCTGCTCATCGGCGTCGGGTACCAGGTGTGCAGCGCGTTCCACCTGGCCGAGTACCGGTGCCCCGATCCGCCCCGGCGCGCGTACACGTGCGTGGTGACGCGGGACGGGCGGCCGGCGTGGTTCACCTACGGGGACGTCGACCTCGACGACTCGGACTTCGCGGTCCTCGGCGCGGACTACGAGGAGCACGACCGCGGCCGGGGCCGGACGCGGGTGCTGCGGGGACCGGTGGGGGAAGCGGCGAGCACCTGCCTGCCGCTGCGGGACGCCGTGGACTTCGCCGTTCTATGGCTGTCCGGGGAGCGTTCGCGCCCCGCACTTCCGGCCTGAATTGACGCTTTCCCGGTGCCGTGGGCGAGGCATAGTTCTCTTCACTGTCCCATCCGGCGGGAGATAGGTGACGCGTGCTCACATCGGGGAAGGGCGGGGAGGACCGGCACCCGTACTTCTTCCTGAGTTACGCCCACACCCCGAGCCAGGACGCGAGCGTCGCCGATCCGAACCTGTGGGTCGAACGCCTCTACCGGGACCTGTGCGACCACATCCTGTCGCTCACCGACTCCCCGCACTCCACGGTCGGTTTCATGGACCGGGACATCCGCACCGGGGAGGGCTGGTCGGACCGGCTGGCGGAGGCCCTCGCCACCTGCCGGGTGTTCGTGCCCCTCACCTCGCGCCGGTACTTCGGCAGCCTGCACTGCGGGAAGGAGTGGTTCGCCTTCCAGCAGCGCGCCATCCAGCAGCAGGCACGCAGCGGGCGTTCCGTCAAGGCGATCGTCCCCGCGCTGTGGGTCCCGGTGGCGCCCGAGTCGACGCCCGGTGCGGCGGAGCAGCTCCAGTTCAACCACGCGGCGTTCGGGACCCGTTACACCACGGACGGGTTCTACGGGCTGATCAAACTCAGCCGGCTGCGCGAGGAGTACGAGGTGGCCGTCTACGAACTGGCGCGGCACATCGTCAGGGTGGCGGAGACCTCGGACCTCCGCCCGGGGCAGCCCGTGGACTACCGGCGGGTGCCGAGCGCGTTCGGGACCCCGCAGGGCGTCCGCAACCTGCGCATCACGGTGGCGGCCCCCACCCGCCACCACCTGCCGGAGGGGCGCGACCCGCAGTACTACGGGGACCGGGCCGTCGACTGGAACCCCTTCCACCCGGTCTCCCTGCGGCCGCTGGCCGCGGTCGCGGCGGAGTTCGCCGGGAGCTTCGACTACCACTCGACGCTGGTCTCCTTCGACGAGGAGCCCGACCCGCTGGAGCCGGCGGAGCCGGCCGAGGGGCCGGAGATCCTGCTGGTGGACCGGTGGGCGGTGACCGATCCCAGGGCGCGGGAGCGGCTCGGCCGGCTGGACGCGGCGGACCGGCCGTGGACGGGTGTCGTGGTGCCGTGGAACACCGAGGACCCGGGCGGCCGCGACCGCGAGCAGGAGCTGGCGAGCGCGCTGAGCTCGGCCATGCCGCGCAAGACCGCGCAGGGTTCGGCGGTCTGCCGGCGGGCGGCGCACGGCGTGCACAGCCTGGAGTCGCTGTCCGACGTGCTGCCGGACGTCGTGGAGTACGCGGCCTCCCAGTACCTCAAGCACGCGCCCGCCTATCCGCCGGAAGGTCCGCACCGGGAACGTTTCCGGCTCACCCCGCCCGCCATCACGGGCTCCATCGCACCGCCCGGGGGCCACCACCCGCGCCCGGGGCGGAGGGAGGATCCGCAATGACCGACGATCGCGGCGGAACCATCGTCACCTTCTACTCGTACAAGGGCGGCACCGGCCGCACGATGGCCCTCGCCAACGTCGCCTGGATCCTGGCGGCCAGCGGCAAGCGGGTGCTGACCGTCGACTGGGACCTGGAGGCGCCGGGGCTGCACCGGTTCTTCCACCCGTTCCTGGACCCGTCCACGCTGGCAGCGACCACGGGGGTGGTCGAACTCATCCGGGACTTCGCGGAGGCCGCGGTCACCCCGGCCAGCGGGCGGCCGGACGCCTGGCACCTGCCGTACGCGCGGATCACGCCGCACGCGGTGTCGCTGGACTGGACGTTCCCCGGGAGTGGCACCCTCGACTTCGTCTCGGCCGGCCGGCAGGACCGCACGTACTCCGCGGCGGTCAGCAGCTTCGACTGGGACAACTTCTTCGACCGGCTCGGCGGCGGCCAGTTCTTCGACGCGCTGCGCGCGGACATGAAGCGCTCCTACGACTACGTGCTGATCGACAGTCGCACGGGCATCAGCGACGTCGCCGACATCTGCACGGTGCTGCTGCCGGACGTGCTGGTGGACTGCTTCACCCTCAGCGGCCAGAGCGTCGACGGTTCGGCGAACGTGGCCCGCAACATCAACGAACGGTTCAGGGACCGGCGGATCCGCATCCTCCCGGTGCCCATGCGGATCGACGAGGGCGAGAAGGAGAAGGCCGACGCGGGCCGCTCGCTGGCCAGGGCGGTCTTCGACCGGCTGCCCAACGGCATGTCGGAGGAGGAACTCGCCGCCTACTGGGGCTCGGTGGAGGTGCCGTACCGCTCGTACTACAACTACGAGGAGACGCTGGCCACCTTCGGCGACGAGACCGGGGTGGCCAACTCCCTGCTGTCCGCCTTCGAGCGGCTCACCGCGGTCGTCAGCGACGGGTCGGTGACCGCGCTGCCGCCGATGGCGGAGAACGTGCGGCTGTACTACCGCGACCGCTTCAGCCGTCCCTACCGGCCCTCGACGGCCACCGACGTCCGCCTGAGTTTCGTGCCGGAGGACCGGATGTGGGCCGACTGGGTCGCGGGGGTGCTCACCGAGGCCGGGTTCCGGGTGCGGAGCGAGGGCCCGCAGGGGGCGCCGGACGCCCGGGAGACCGGTTCGGCCGGGCAGGTCCCCGCCCGCATCGTGGCCCTGCTGTCCGCCGCGTACCTGCGGTCCGCCACGGCCCGCGCCACGTGGGACCGGGCCGTGGCGGCGGACCCGTCCGGCTCGGAGCGGCTGCTGGTCTCGGTGAAGGTCGGCGAGGTGCGGGTCACGGCGCCGTTCTCCGGGCGCACGCAGATCGACCTCGTCCAGCGCGACGAGAACTACGCCCGCTCGGCGCTGATGCGCGCCCTGGGACGGCCGGCCCGCCCGCTGCCGCGCACCGAGGACCGGGGCGACCTGCCGCGTTTCCCCGGTACCGTGCCGCGGCTGTGGAACGTGCCCATCCGCAACCCGATCTTCACCGGACGCAGCCGGTTGCTGGAACACATCCGGGAGGAACTCGGCGCCGGTATGACGATCGTTCTGCCCCGGCCGCAGACCCTGTTCGGGCTCGGTGGTGTCGGCAAGACCCAGATGGCGCTGGAGTACGCGCACCGCTTCATGGGCGACTACGACATCGTCTGGTGGATCTCCGCCGAGCAGAAGGAACTCGTCGCCACCTCCCTGGCGAAGCTCGGTGAGCGGCTCGGCCTGCCGGTCCCCGAGGACATGGCGGAGGCCGCCCACGAGGCGCTGGACCACCTGCGACGGATCTCCGGCACCGAGCGCTGGCTGCTCATCTTCGACAACGCCGACGACCCGGAGACGATCCGGCCGTTCCTGCCGGGCGGCCAGGGGCACGTGCTGCTGACCTCGCGGAACCAGAACTGGTCCCATCTCGGTCATCCGCTGGAGGTGGACGTCTTCAGCCGCGAGGAGAGCGTGGAGCACCTGCTGCGGCGGGTGCCGGCGCTGGCCCCGCGGGACGCCGACTCGGTGGCGGCGGCCCTCGGCGACCTGCCGCTCGCCGTCGAACAGGCGGGGGCGTGGCTGGCGGAGACCGCCACCCCGGTCGCGGACTACCTGGGAGAGCTGGCCGCCCAGGAGACCCGGGTGCTGGCGCTCAACCCGCCGCCGGGCTACCCGCAGCCGGTCGCGGCCACCTGGAACATCTCGCTGACCCGGTTGCGGGAGCGCTCCCCCGCGGCCGTCCGGCTGTTGCAGCTGTGCGCGTTCTTCGCGCCGGAGCCGATCTCCGGGAACCTGCTCTACAGCGACCGGATGCTCGAATCCCTTATGCCGTTCGACGAGAGCCTGCAGGACCGGCTCAACCTGGGGCGGCTGATCCAGGAGCTGAGCCGGTTCGCGCTGGCCAAGGTGGATCCGGCGACCCGCAGCATCCAGATCCACCGGCTCGTCCAGTCGGTCATCCGCTCGGAGATGTCCGGCAGGGAACAGGTGGCGGCCGAGCACGCGGTGCACCGGATCCTGGTGGGTGCCCGGCCGGTGCAGGGGGACACCGACGACCCGGAGAACTGGGACCGGTTCGCCGAGATCTGGCCGCACCTGGACGCCTCCCGGGCCAACCGGTGCGACGAGCCCGACACCCGTCAGCTCCTCATCGACCGGGTGCGGTTCCTGTGGAAGCGCGGAGACCTCGACGCGGCCGACGCCCTCGGCAGCCGTCTGGTGGAGGTCTGGGGCCAGCGGGACATGTCGGTCGAGTCCCCGGGCCGGCGGCGGCACTTCGAGCGGCAGGAGCACTTCCTCGACTTCCACCTCGCCAACGTCCTGCGCTCCCGCGGCAAGTACGTCGAGGCGCACGAGAAGGACGCGCGGATCCTGCGGTGGCAGCGGGCGAACCTCGACCGGCCCGGCATCCCCGACCGGCACACCCTCATGACGGCCAGCGGACTCGCCACCGACCTCGGGACGCTCGGCCGGTTCAGCGAGGCCGTGGAGATGGCAAGGGAGGCGTACGCGGGTTTCACGGACCTGCTCGGCGCCGACCACCCCCGCACCCTGGCCGCCGCGAACAACCTGAGTCTGTGCCTGTGCATGGTCGGTGACTTCTACGAGGCGCGCGACATCGACCAGGACACCCTGGAGCGGCGCCGCGTGGTGCTCGGCCCGGAGCACCCGTACACGCTGTTCTCGGCGGGCAACCTCGCCCGCAGTCTGCGGGAGTCGGGCGACTACGGGGCGTCGGCGACCCTGCTGACGGCCACCTACGCGACGTGCAAGCGGGTCGTCGGCCGGATGGCGCCGGAGACCCTGCGGACGGCGAAGAGCCTGGCGGTCTCACTGCGCCGGGCCGGGCACCTGGAGGACGCCCGGCGGCTCACCTCCCGCACCCGGGACTGCTACCGGGAGCGGTACCCGTTCGAGACCCCGGAGAGCCTCGCCTGCACGCTCAACCTGGCGGCCGACCTGTACGCGACGGGCGAGGGGAACGCCGCGCTCGACCTGGCGCGCGACGTGGTCGCCCAGTACGCCCGGACGCTGGGGGAGCGTCACACGTCCACCCTCGTCGCCGTCAACAACCTCGGCATCCACTGGCACGGTGTGGGCGAGCCGGAGCGGGCGCGGTCGGTGCTGGAGGACGCGCTGAGCGGACTGCGGGAGGAACTGCCCGACCAGCATCCCAACACCCTGTGGTGCATGGTCAACCTGGCCGGGATCCTGCGCGGGGCCGGCGAGTACGAGGCGGCGCTGGAGCTGCAGCACGGCGCCCTCGCCGGTTTCCGGGCCCGGCTCGGCGAACAGCATCCGGACACCGTGCTGTGCGAGGCGGACCTGGCCCTCACGCTGGCCGGTTCGGGGCGCTCGGCGGAGTCCGGCCGGCTGGGCCCGCTGGCCCGCGAGGGGCTGACCCGGCTGCTGGGCCCGGACCACCCCCAGACGGTGATGGCCCTCAACCAGGAGCACGTCTACCGGGACCTGGAGCCGTTGGCGGTGTGACCGCCGGCCGGCCGCACCCACCGGCCGGTCAGCAGCCAGGCCAGGATGTCGGGCATCACGCGCAGCGCGGTGAAGTGCGCCGCCCTGGGCTGCCAGACGGCGAACGCCCCGGGGATGCGGTCGGCGAGCCAGCGCGAGTGGCCCACCGGCGAGAAGACGTCCTCGGTGCCGTGCCAGATCATCACCGGCACCCGGATGTCGGCGGGGTCGAAGCCCCAGGGGGTGCTGAAGGCGAGCACGTCGTCGTACCAGCCGGCCGCCGACGTGCGCAGCGCCTCGTGGTAGTTGCGGGCCAGCAGCGAGCGGATCCCGGCGTCCGAGACGACGACCCGGTCCGGTCCGGTCAGTTCCCGGCGCAGATCGGCCAGCAGGCGCATCGGGTCGTCGCGGATCTCGGCGGAGCGCGACTCCAGGCTCGCGGCGAGTTCCTCCGGTCCGGTGGTCGCGGCGGTGTACTCCTCGATGTTGGACTCCGCCATGCCGTCGAACCAGTCGAGCCCGTCCGCGCCGCGGGGTGCCAGGCTCACCATGACGGCGGCCCGGGTCACCCGGTCGGCGAGCAGCGCGGCGCAGGCGAGCGCGTGCGGGCCGCCGCCGGAGCGGCCCACCACGCCGAAGCGTTCGACGCCCAGCGCGTCCGCGATCACCGCCACGTCCTGCGCGACGTCGGCGACGGTGCGGTCCCGCAGCCGGTCCGAACCACCGTAGCCCGGGCGGTCGTAGGAGATCAGCCGCACGCCCTGGTGGTAGAGCATCACCCCGCGCGGCGAGGGGCCGAGCCTGCTGCCCGGGGTGCCGTGCAGGAGGAAGACCGGTTTGCCCCTCGGGTCCCCGCTCGTCTGCACCGTCAGACGCCGCCCGTCCGGCGCCAGCACTCCTGCGCTCACCAGCGCCTCCCCCGCGAGCCCCGGGCGGAGCGGCCGCCCGTCACCGGATCGCGCCGCACTCCTGCGCCAACGGTCGCACGAATGACGTGTCGGCACCATGCCGCCCATGTGCACGTATTGCCGGGAAATCATGGACAGGGGCGTCCGCGTGCGAACCCGCCCCCGCCCCCGCACCGGTTTTCGGTCGCTGCGGGGGCGGGGGCGGGGCGGGCGTGGGGTCAGCCGACCAGGAGGTAGCTGGTGCCTGAGCCGTTGGGGTCGCAGACGGCGTAGTTGGGGGAGGTCTGGCTGTAGGTCCAGCCGGTGGGGATCAGGCAGGCCCACATGCCGTTGACGGGGGTGCGGATGTGGTAGCTGGCGGCGGTGCCGTTGGGGTCGCAGACGCCGTAGCTGTTGGAGGCGCGGTCGTAGGTGAAGCCGGCCGGGACCCAGCAGGTGTAGATGTTGTCCTGCGGGGAGCGCAGGTCGTAGCTGGCGGCGGTGCCGTTGGGGTCGCAGACGTTCGTGGTGTTCTGCGCGCGGTCGTAGGTGAAACCGGTGGGGATCAGGCAGCCCATGACGCCGTCGGCGGGGGTGCGCAGGTGGTAGCTGGCGGCGGTGCCGTTCGGGTCGCAGACGTTGTACTGGTTCTGCGCCCGGTCGTAGGTGTAGCCGGCCGGGATCGAGCAGGCCCACGTGCCGTCGAGGCTGTGCGGCTGGACCGCCTGGGCGGCGGGGGCGAAGAAGACCGCGAACAGGGCTGCGATCAGGGCCAGCACGGAGGCGGCGGCGGTCGTGGATCTGCGGCGCGAGCGAGCGGGCGAGCGCATGGCGGGTTCCTCCCAGGGAAACCGGGGACATCCCGGTGATGGCGTTGCGCGTACGGTAGGCGAGCGGTCGGCGCGGCCCGCAGTGCCCGGTCGGCCATTTTTGTCCAGTTCGCGCGCTGGTGACGGCCGGTGGGTTCTGCTAGGCGGCCGCTCCGGGACCGGCGGCCGGGCGGCGCCTCACCAGTCGTGGACGGTGCCGTCCCGCAGGCGGTTGACCGGGAGGTAGGCGGGCTCGTAGGGGAAGCGGGCGGCCGCCAGGTCGTCGAGTTCCACGCCGAGGCCGGGGGTCTCGCCGGGGTTGAGGAGGCCGTCGCGGAACGTCGCGGTGGTGCGGAAGACCTCCAGGGTGCGGGGGTCGTGCGGCATGTACTCCTGGATGCCGAAGTTGTGCACGGCGACGTCGAGGTGGAGGGCGGCGGCCATGCCGACCGGTGAGATGTCGGTGGGACCGTGGATGCCGGACTTCGCGCCGTGCAGGGCGGCGAGGTCGAGCAGGCGGCGCATCGGGGTGATCCCGCCGGCGTGGGTGACGGCCGAGCGTACGTAGTCGATGAGCCGCTCCCCCAGCAGCGTGGTGTAGTCGTGGACGGAGTTGAAGACCTCGCCGATGGCCAGCGGGGTGGTGGTGTGGGAGCGGATCAGGCGCAGCGCGGTCTGGTCCTCGCCGGGGGTGGCGTCCTCCAGCCAGAACAGGTCGTAGGGCTCCAGGTCCTTGCCAAGCCGTGCGGCCTGGATCGGTGTCATGCGGTGGTGGGCGTCGTGCAGCAGCGGCAGTTCCGGCCCGAACTCGTTGCGCACCGCTTCGAAGACGCCCGGCAGGTGCCGCATGTGGGCGCGGGTGTCCCAGGTCTCCTCTGCGGGCGCCGGCGGTGTGCCCTTCCCGGGGCGGCGGGCCGGCTCGTAGTCGTAGCGCGGGCCGGCGGCGCAGGCGGCCACCCCGTAGACGGGACCGAGCCCCGGCACGCCGCTCTGCACCCGCACGGCGCGGAACCCGGCGTCCAGGTGGGCGCGGACGGAGTCCAGCAGTTCGGGGACGTCGCGTCCGGAGGCGTGGCCGTAGGCGAGGGCGCCGACCCGGGAGCGGCCGCCGAGCAGCTGGTAGAGGGGCATGCCGGCGGCCTTGGCCTTGATGTCCCACAGGGCGGTGTCCACGGCGGCGAGGGCGGCCATGGTCACCGGTCCGCGCCGCCAGTAGCCGCCGCGGTACAGGTACTGCCAGGTGTCCTCGATCCGTCCGGCGTCGCGGCCGGTCAGCAGCGGCGCCACGTGGTCGCCGAGGTAGGAGGCCACGGCGAGTTCACGGCCGTTGAGCGTGGCGTCGCCGAGGCCGGAGATCCCCTCGTCCGTGGTGATCCTCAGTGTGACGAAGTTGCGGCCGGGGCCGGTGACGACGACCTCGGTGTCGTGGATCCTCATGCTCGCTCCCCTGGCTGGTCGCGGGTCCCGGGCCGGCGGGTGTCGGGGGGGGGTTCGGGCGGCGCGGGTTCGGGCGGCCCGTCCCCGTGCGGCGGGCCACCCTGTTTCCTGCCGCGTTCCGGCCTCGGCCATGCGGCGTATCCGCCCCCGGTCCGGGAAAGGTATGGACCAACACCCCCGTCGCTGCGGCGCCTCCCCCGGTGCCCGCGACCGGGCCTCCCCCGCCCGACGGAAGGACGCACCAGTGACCGACGACCAGCACGCCCACCCCGCAGCGGGCTCCACGGCACCGGCCGGGATGTCCCGGCGGCTGCTCCTGGGCGCCGCGGCGACCGCCGCGCTGACGCTGACGGCCGGGGCCGGCCGGGCGGCCGCGGCGCCCGCCGGCACGGCGCGGGGCGGCCGGGCGGCCGGGGCGCAGACCCGGCCGCTGTACATCGGCACCTACAGCTCCTCCGGCGGCCCCGGGCTGGGCCTGGCCGCCTACGACCCGGCCACCGGCGCGCTGACCGGCGCCGGCTCGACGGCGCTCGCCGACCCCTCGTTCCTGGCCGCCGGGGCCGACGGCCTGCTCTACGCGGTCGACGAGTACGAGGACGCCGTGACCGCCCTGTCACTCCCGGGCGGGCCGGCGGTGCTCAACAGCAGCGGCACCGGCGGCTCCGGGCCCTGCCACCTGACGGTCCATGCGGCCGGGGGGCACCTGCTGACCGCCAACTACGACTCCGGGAGCGTCGCGGTGCACGCCCTGGCCGCCGGCGGTTCCCTCGGGGCACGCACCGACCTGGTGCAGCACACGGGTTCCGGTCCCGATCCGGACCGGCAGAGCGGTCCGCACGCCCACATGGTGCTCAACGACCCCGCGGGCGCCTTCGTGCTGGCCATCGACCTCGGCACCGACAGCGTCCACACCTACCGGCTCGACACCGGCACGGGGAAGCTCACCGCCGTCTCGCAGGCCCACACCGTGCCGGGCACCGGTCCCCGGCACGGGGCGTTCCACCCCTCGGGCCGCTACCTGTACGTGGCCGGCGAACTGGGCGACACGCTCACGGTGTGCGGCTACGACGCCGCGACCGGGCAGGTGACGCCCGGCGCCGTGCTGCCGACGGTGCCGGCGGGCGGTGGCGGCGGGGCGCGCAACTACCCGGCGGAGACGGTGGTCTCACCGGACGGCGCGTTCCTCTACGTCTCCAACCGCGGTGACGACAGCGTCGCGCGGTTCTCCCTGGCGGGCGACGGCGGGCAGCCCATGCTGCTCGACACCGTGCCGTCCGGCGGCGCCTACCCCCGGCACATCGCGCTGTCGCCGGGTGGTGAGTGGCTGTTCGCGGCGAACCAGAACTCCGGCACGGTCACCGTCTTCGCCCGGGACGCCGACACCGGGGCGCTCACCGCGGCCGGCGACCCGTTCCCGGTGGCCGCGGCCGTCTGCGTGCTGCCGGGCTGAACGGGCGGGTCCCGCCGTACCGCGCGGGGCGGGACGGCGGGACGCGGCGGTCTCAGGCGCCCTGGGCGACGTCGCGGCGGGCGAAGCCGCGGATGCCGGCGAGGGCGAAGCACAGGCCGGTCGCCGCCAGGAGTGCGCAGTGCGTCCACTGGATCCCGTTCCGCAGCGGGTCGCCGCCGAGGTACCAGGAGAACGGCGAGAGGGACCGGGTCCAGTGCAGGGCGCCGATCTGCGGGAGGAGGGAGTCGCACAGGTAGGAGGCGACGGTCACGTAGGCGCCGACGCCGATCGCGTACCGGCGGCGGCCGGTGAGGGCGCCGACGCCGAAGGCGACCGAGGCGAAGCAGCAGCCGAACAGGACGAGCTGGAAGGTCATGTCGGCCAGGTGCGCCACGCTGATGACGCCGAAGCCCGCAGGGCCGCGCAGCGCGGTCTCGACGGCCAGCAGCAGCACGCCGGTCAGCGCCACCGCCGCGAGCACGGCCAGCCAGCGGGAGACCGCCAGCCGCACCCGGCGCACCGGGTGCGCCAGCACCAGGTCGAGCGTGCCGGCCTCCTCGTCGCCGGCGAGGGCCCGGGTGCCGGCCGCGACGGCGAAGACGGCGAGCAGGACCGGTACGAGCAGCCCGAAGACCGTCGAGCCGAAGTAGCCGGCGGCGGTGCCGTAGTCCTCCAGGTGGAAGGCGTCGCGCAGGCCCTTGGGCAGCGAGCCGATCGCGCCGGCCACACCCGAGGCGCCGCCCATGGCCGGCCACATCGCCGAGTACATGGCGGCGACCGCGGTGATGGCCAGCGCCCAGCCCAGGAAGCCGCGGCGGTGGTCGCTGAGGTGCTTGCGGAAAACGGTGACGTTCACGCGGCCACGCCCTTGCTCCCGGTTCCGGCGCGACCGCGTTCGTAGAAGGTGAAGAAGATCTCCTCCAGCTCCGGTTCCTCGGCCAGCAGGCTGGTGACCTCGTAGCGGGCGGCGGCCTTCATCAGCGCGTCCGGGCTGCCGGCGAGGATCGCCCGCAGCACGCTGCCGCCGGCGGGTGCGGCGGTCACGGTGACGTTGCGCAGGCCGGGCAGCGCCGCGAACCGCGCGGCATCGGCGGCCGTGGCGAACGCGATCTCGACCTTGCGGTGGGCGGAGGCCCGCAGTTCGCCGACGTCGGCGACGGTGACGAGTTCGCCGTCGCGGATGATGCCGACGCGCCGGCAGGTCCGCTGGACCTCGCTCATCACGTGCGAGGACATGAAGACGGTCTGCCCGGCCGCGCCGGCCTCCTGGACCATCTCGACGAACCGCTGCTGGAGGAAGGGGTCGAGGCCGCTGGTCGGCTCGTCGAGGATGAGCAGTTCGGGGCGGTGCATGAACGCCTGGACGACGCCGACCTTCTGGCGGTTGCCCTTGGACAGGGTGCTGATCCGGCGGGTCAGGTCCAGGTCGAGGCGGTCGGCGAGTTCACCGATGCGGCCGGCCGGCACCCCGCCGCGCAGGTCGGCCAGGTGGGTCAGCGCCTGCTGTCCGGTCTGCCGGCCGTCGATGCGGAAGTCGCCGGCGAGGTAGCCGATCCGGCGGCGGAGCGCGGCGTTGTCGCGGGGGTCGGCGCCCAGGACCCGCAGGGTGCCGGAGGTCGGCCGCACGAGGTCGAGCATGAGACGGATCGTGGTGGTCTTCCCGGCGCCGTTGGGCCCGAGGAAGCCGAAGACCTCGCCGCGCTCCACCGTCAGGTCGAGACCGGCCAGGGCGGTGCGGCCGGTGCGGGCGGTCCCGTACCGTTTGACCAGGGCCGTGGTCTGCACGGCGGTGTCCTTCATCGCGTCCTCGTCTCCTCGCGTTCCCTCACAGGCCGTTGTCCCGTCTGAACTCCTCGATGAGGTCCGGCACGCGTTCGGCGATGAAGGCGAAGAAGTCCCGGGCGACGCGCACGCGCTGGGCCTGCGGCGCGTCCTCGCCGCCGATCAGGTCGACGCCCTTGCCCAGTTGGACGCTGAGGGCACCCCAGATCGCCCGGCCGTTCAGTGTGCCGGTGATCAGGGCGTCCGGCTGCACCTCGTAGGTGTGCCCGCGCTGGCCCGGCCGGGTCACCCGCCGGGCCAGGCCGGAGCCCTCCAGCATGCGCATGCCGGTCGACACCGACCCCTTCGACAGACCGAGCGCCTCGGCGAGTTCGGCGCTGCTCTGGTCGGGCGGCTCGCAGATCATCAGCCAGCCCAGGAGCTTCCCGTAGGCGGGCGGCATGCCCATCGTCGAGTAGAGCAGGCCGAACTCCTCGGCGTACCGCTGCCTGGCTTCCCGGTCCACCGTCACCGAATCCGTTCCGTTTGTTCAGAAGGTTCTGAACATTCAATACCCATCTCACCACGCGGCGCAACCGCTGCGGCGGGCGAAGGGAATACGTCAACGGGCTTGCGCGCGAGGGGTGTTGGGGTGGACGGCAGCCGTCGGGGAGGTGTCCGTCCGGGGCGGGGAGGCCATCGGATGCCGGAACCGGCAGCTTTCCTGGGCGACCCACCTTCACCAGCGGGGAGATGGCAGGCTTTCCGGCGATGAAAGTTGGCGCTGACAGCCAGTCATCGCCGCAGCTCCACGGGTTTTTCGCTGGACTGGACCATAGAGGTTGTGTGAAAGCTCTTTACCCCGGGGGCCGTTCGTGCGTCACTCGTGACGCGTACACATCAAGAATCACGTTCCGCGCCGCTCCACCGCACCGCACAGCACCCGTCCACCCCGCCCCGCAGACGCGACAGGAGGAAGCGTTGCGCTCTCACGGACCACCCGCAGGGCCTGACCGCCGCGACCGCCTGACCGCCGGTGCGGGCCGGGAGCACCACCGGACGCGCTGAGCGGACGGCCGCGGCGAACCGGCGGTGACGACCGCCGGAACCCCGGGGACTACGCGGGTAGAACCGCGGGCGCCGGGATCCCCCTCAGAAAACCGTGAAGTGCCCAGGAGGAAAGCCTTGTTCTCCCGAATCAACACCAAGTCCCTGCAGCGCAAGCTGCTGACCGCCGGCGTCTTCGGCGCGGCCGTCGCCATGACCGCCACCATGACGGCCGGTTCGGCCTCGGCGACCGCGAACGCGGCCATGCCGAAGGGCAGCACCATCCCGCTCGGCCAGGGCTACATGGGCGTCGGCTACGTCCAGGACGCGAAGAACTTCAAGGCGGACACCAGACACCTCGTGCTGTCGCCGAAGACCGTCACGGCGAAGACCTTCTACGCCACCGGCATCGACGTCTCGCACTACCAGGGCTCGATCAACTGGTCCTCGGTGAAGGCGTCCGGCACCACCTGGGCCTACATCAAGGCCACCGAGGGCACCACGTACACCGACCCGAACTTCAGCGCCAACTACCTCCACGCGTACAATGCGCACGTCATCCGCGGCGCCTACCACTTCGCGCAGCCGGGCTCCTCCAGCGGTGCCGCGCAGGCCAACTACTTCGCCTCGCACGGTGGCGCCTGGTCGGCCGACAACCTGACCCTCCCGGGCATGCTGGACCTGGAGGGCGGCTGCTACGGCCTCTCGCACGCCTCGATGCAGTCGTGGATCCTGTCCTTCTACAACCAGTACAAGGCGGACACCAGCCGCGACATCGTCATCTACACCAGCCCGAGCTGGTGGAGCAGCTGCACGGGCAACTGGAGTGGCATGTCCACCCGCAGCCCGCTGGACGAGGCCGACTGGACCACCGCGTCCAGCCCCGTGAGCGTGGGCGGCTTCCCGTACGCCACGATGTGGCAGTACACCGACGCCGGCTCGGTCAGCGGCGTCTCCGGTGGCGTCGACCGCGACAAGTTCAACGGCACCCCGGCCCGTCTGCTGGCGCTGGCCAACAACACCGCGTGATCCCTCCGGGGGTCACCTGGGTACTGGGTGACCCCCTGTGGTTCCGCCTGGCGGCACCTGTGGTTCCGCCAGGCGGCGACCCGGCGGCGACCCGGCAGGGGGCGGCACGGTCCGCCCCCTGCCGGGTCGCTCCCGCTGGGGTGACGGTTCCCTGTCGGCTCGCCGTCCGTCGCCCCGCTCCCCGCGCCCCCGACGCCTACGCTGCGCGGCGACCTCCCCGCCGTCCCGGCCGGTCGCGCCGCTCCCCGCGCCCCTTGCGGGGCCGCCGTCGGCCACCATCCGACGTGGCTGCTCGCGGCGCTCTTCTGGGCGCTTTCCGCGTCGTGCCCCCCCCGGGGGGCGACGGTGAATCGGCGGGCCCTCGCGGGGAGCGGTTCGCATGACCAAAGTCACGCGGGCGGGAGTGGGGGCAGAATGGGGCAAGGTGGGCGGGGAGGGGCATTGGGTGAGGAGGTGGCGGGGCGGGGTGGTTATCATCTGAGCGCCGCCTAGCTCGAAAGATGGACCTGTGACTGCCAACGAGGACCTGTTCTCCGACTGGAAGCGCCGCGAGATGCTCGCGGAGTCGATGATCCCGATGATCGGGAAGCTGCACCGGGAACGGGACGTGACCGTGCTGCTGCACAGCCGTTCCCTGGTGAACAAGTCGGTGGTCAGCATCCTCAAGACCCACCGGTTCGCCCGCCAGATCGCCGGCGCGGAGCTGTCCGTCACCGAGACGATGCCGTTCCTGCGGGCGCTCGGCGAGCTGGACCTCGGTCCGTCGCAGGTCGACATCGGCATGCTGGCCACGTTGTACGCGGCCGACGAGCACGGGCTGTCCGTGGCGGACTTCACCGCCGAAGCCGTCGCCGGGGCCACCGGGGAGGGCAGGATCGCCCGCCGCGAGCCGCGCGACGTCGTGCTGTACGGCTTCGGCCGGATCGGCCGGCTGCTGGCCCGGCTGCTCATCGAGAAGACCGGCTCCGGCAACGGGCTGCGGCTGCGCGCCATCGTCGTGCGCCGCGGCAAGGGCCAGGACCTGGTGAAACGCGCCTCGCTGCTGCGCCGCGACTCCATCCACGGCCAGTTCCAGGGCACCATCACCGTCGACGAGGCGAACAGCAGGATCATCGCCAACGGCAACGAGATCCGGGTCATCTACTCCGACGACCCGGCGTCGGTGGACTACACGGCGTACGGCATCAAGGACGCCATCCTCATCGACAACACCGGCAAGTGGCGCGACCGCGAGGGCCTGTCGAAGCACCTGCGCCCCGGCATCGACAAGGTCGTGCTGACCGCGCCGGGCAAGGGCGACGTGCCCAACATCGTCCACGGCGTCAACCACGACATGATCAAGCCGGACGAGCGGATCCTGTCCTGCGCGTCCTGCACCACGAACGCGATCGTGCCGCCGCTGAAGGCCATGGCGGACGAGTACGGCGTGCTGCGCGGCCACGTGGAGACCATCCACTCGTTCACCAACGACCAGAACCTGCTGGACAACTACCACGGGTCCGACCGCCGCGGCCGGTCCGCACCGCTGAACATGGTGATCACCGAGACCGGCGCCGCCTCCGCCGTGGCCAAGGCGCTGCCGGACCTGGACGCGACGATCACCGGCAGCTCGATCCGCGTCCCGGTGCCGGACGTCTCCATCGCGATCCTCAACCTCCGGCTGGCCCGGGAGGCCACCCGCGAGGAGGTCCTGGACCACCTGCGCGAGGTGTCGCTGACCTCTCCGCTCAAGCGGCAGATCGACTTCATCACCGCCCCCGACGCCGTCTCCAGCGACTTCATCGGCTCCCGCCACGCCTCGATCGTCGATGCCACCGCCACCCGCGTCGAGGGCGACAACGCCATCCTCTACCTCTGGTACGACAACGAGTTCGGCTACTCCTGCCAGGTCGTCCGGGTCGTCCAGCACGTCTCCGGCGTCGAGTACCCGACCTACCCCGTCCCCGCCCCCGAGCACTGACGCAGCCGCCCGTCCGTCCCGGCGCCACCGCGCCGGGACGGACGGCCCGGTCAGCCCGTGTGCGGCGGCACGTAGACGACCGCGTCGAGGACGAGCTCGTCGGGCCGGCCGGCGGAGTCCTTGCCGACGTGGGTGATGCGCAGCACCGCGACGTGCTTCTGATCGGTGATGACGCAGACCGCCTGGTGATCGGTCATACGGGCGCGGGGCAGCGGGATGCCGTAGGTCTTGCCCATGTGGGCGCAGGTCTCGTAGCCGCCGGCGGTGCCCGGGGGCAGGACGCCGAGCAGCGAGTGGTAGTTGCCGTCGAGGACCATGCGGACGCCGTCGAACCAGACGTCGGCGGCCAGGTCCTTCGCCGAGGTGGCCCCCCAGTCCGCGGCGAGGCTGTCGAGGTCGGCGCGCTGGTCGGTCAGGAGCGTGACCGTCCCCCGGTGGCGGACCGGGGCGTCGGGCGGGGCGGAGGTCGTGGTCGCCGGTGACGAGGCTCCCGGAGCCGGCGACGCGGTGGCGGGCGGGCCGCCGTCACCGGTGAGGGTCTGCCACCAGCCGGTCAGGGCGTTCGTCCCGAAGCCGGCGAGCGCGGCGGACAGCACCCCCGCCGCCCACACCATGGCCGGCTTGCGCCGGCCGCGGCCCGCTCCCCCGTCACCGGCCGGCGCCGCCGCGTCCGCGTCCGACCGTCCACCGGGCTCCCGCTCGTCGTCCCCGTCCGCGGCCATCGCCGCCTCCCCCACGCCGGAACCCAAGCCTTCGTGTCCATGTCACCACACCACGGGGCCGGGCGGCCAGAGCCGGGAAAGGGATCGATTCCCTTGTGGCCAGGCTGAGTTGACGTAGCGTCCTTTTCACGCCACCGGCGCCCCGCCCCGCCCTCCTCGCCGGGACCGGGGCGGGGCGGCGTCGCTTCGCGGGACGGGGCGTCAGATGACGAAGGACTCCAGGGACTCGGGGGCGAACAGCTCCTCCGGGGTGCGCGGCCGGGAGGACAGGCCCTGGTCGTGGTGGTGGCGCAGGAACGTCTCCAGGACCGTGCGGTCGGCGCCGCGCAGGCCGTAGGACCAGAAGTCGTGGCCGAGCAGGTCGCGGGCCTCCTCCAGCTGCGGGGTGAGCCAGGGGAGCATGAAGCGCAGCGCGGAGGTGTCGTAGAGGGAGGCGTAGGCCGCGTCGCGGGCGGCGGTGAGCGCCTTGGTGAGGGACTGGGCGACCCAGCGGTGCCGTTCGTAGACGTCCCGGCGGATCACCACCACGTGCATGACGGGGAAGACGCCCGTGGCGGCCCAGTACTCCTTCTCGGCCGCCACCACGTCCGGCCACATGCGGCGCACGCGGGGATCGCCGGCCGCGAAGGGGCTGGGGACGCGGGGGGTCATCAGGGCGTCGATCTCGCCGTCGGCCAGCATCCGCGACAGGGTGCGGTCGGCCGGCGCGGGCCTGATCCGCACCGACTCCGGCAGGTCGAGCCTGGCCTTCTCCACCCGGCCGAGCGACTCCTGACCACCGGTGACGTAGGTGACGGAGTCGAACGGCACGCCGTGCTGCTCCTGGAGGATGCCGCGCACCCACACGCAGGCGGTCAGCTGGTACTCCGGGGTGCCGACGACCTTGCCACGCAGGTCGGCGGGGTTCTCGATGCCGGAGGCCGCGTTGACGTACAGCGAGCCGTGCCGGAACATCCGCGAGGTGTAGACCGGCAGGGCCACGAACGGCGAGGGGTCCTCGCGCAGCGAGACGACGTAGGAGGACAGCGACATCTCCGCGACGTCGAACTCGCGGTGCCGCAGCATGCGGAAGAAGGTCTCCTCCACCGGCAGCCGCAGGTAGGTGAGGTCGACGCCGTCGGGGCGGATCGTGCCCTCGGCCAGAGCGCGGGTGCGGTCGTAGTCGCCGCAGGCGAACGTCAGGGGCAGCGGGGCCATCGCGGGTTCACCGTCCTTCTCGGGTGAGGCGGGCGTCCAGGCGGGGGTAGACGCGGCGGGCGTTGGCCTCGTAGACCTTGTGCCGGCGTTCCGCGTCCAGGCCGGCCGCGTCCACGTAGGTCTTCGTGTCGTCCCAGGCGATCCCGGTGGCCGGATCGGCGCCGCGGACCGCGCCGAGCATCTCGGAGGCGAACAGCACGTTGTCCTCACCGGCCACCCTCAGCAGCAGGTCGACGCCGTCCTGGTGGTAGACGCAGGTGTCGAAGAAGACGTTGTCCCGCAGGCGCAACGACGGGTCGGGCAGGCCCATGCGCATGGCCAGGCCCCGGTAGCGCCCCCAGTGGTAGGGCACCGCGCCGCCGCCGTGCGGGATCACGAACCGCAGGGTGGGGAACCGGTCGAACAGGTCGCCGGCGACGAGCTGCATGTAGACCGAGGTGTCGGCGTTGAGGTAGTGCGCGCCGAGGGTGTGGATGGCCGGGTTGCAGGAGGTGGAGACGTGCACCATGCCGGGCACGTCCAGCTCGGTCATCGCCTCGTAGAGCGGGTACCAGTACGGGTCGGTCACCGGCGGCGCCGTCCAGTGGCCGCCGGACGGGTCGGGGTTGACGTTGCAGCCGACGGCGTCCCGTTCGCCGGCGCAGCGGCGCAGTTCGGCCACCGCGTCGGTGAGGTCGCCGCCGGGGGTCTGCGGGAGCTGGCAGACGGGTGCGAAGTGTTCGGGGAACAGTCCCGTCACCCGGTGCACCAGGTCGTTGGAGGCCCGGGCCCAGGCGCGGGCGGTGGCCCGGTCCGGCACGTGGTGCTCCATGCCGGACGCCTTGGGCGAGAACAGCATGAGGTCGCCGCCGCGTTCCCGCAGCACCTTCAGCTGGTGCAGCTCGACGCTCTCGCGGATCTCCTCGTCCCCGATCGCGGCGAGCGCCGGGGCCGCGGCCGCCGGGTCGCCGAGCGCGGCAAGCTGGGCGTCGCGGAACGCCTGGAGCTGCCCGGGCGCGGTGGTGTAGTGGCCGTGGCAGTCGATGATCACGCGTCCTCCTCCCGCCAGTCGGTGTACGTCAGCCCCTTGCGGGCGAGGCGTTCGCGCATGGAGTTGACGTCCAGGCCGAGGTCACCGGCGGCGTAGCGGGCGCGGGCGCGGGCCTCCTTGTCCTCCCGTTCCCGGGAGGCGGCGAGGACGGCCGCGGCCTGCCGGCGGGGCACCACGGCCACGCCGTCGTCGTCGGCCACCACCACGTCGCCCGGTGCGATCAGCTGACCGGCGCACACCACGGGGACGTTGACGTCGCCGAGCGTCTCCTTGACGGTGCCGAACGCGCAGACGTGCCGGGACCAGACGGGGAAGCCCATGCCGTGCAGTTCGCCGACGTCGCGGCAGCCGGCGTCGATGACCAGGCCGCGCACCCCGCGGGCGGCGAGCGCGGTGGCCAGCAGTTCGCCGAAGTAGCCGGCCTCGGACGGCGAGGTGGGGGCGACCACCAGCACGTCGCCCTCCTGGCACTGCTCGACGGCCACGTGGATCATCCAGTTGTCGGCCGGCGGCACACTGACGGTCACGGCGGTGCCGGCGACGTGCGCGCCGGGCCAGACCGGGCGCAGGGCCGGGTCGAGCAGTCCGGTGCGGCCCTGCGCCTCGTGGACGGTGGCGACGCCGAGGCCGGCGAAGGCGTCGGTGACCGCGCGGTCGGCGCGCGGCGGGTTGCGGACGACCAGACCGCTCACGCGATCTCACCCCAGGGCAGCAGGGAGACGTGCACGGCGTCCTCGCCGGTCTCGCCGCCGACGGTGCGGATGGCCCGGTCGGCCTCGGCGAGGGAGAAGGTGTGGGTGCCCAGCCGCTCCAGCGGGAAGCGGCCGGAGGCGAGCTGGTCGAGGGCGAGTTCGCAGGCCCGGTAGCTGTGGCCGCGGGCGCTCTTGAGGGCGACGCACTTCTCGGTGAGCTTCTTCAGGGGGAAGTCGGGGAACTTCGCCACCTCGCCCTGGACGACCATGACGCCCTCGCGGCGCTTGAGCGCGTCGATGCCGAGCAGCACGGGGGCGGTGCCGGCGCCGGCGGTGCAGTCCAGCACCACGTCGACGCCGCGCCCGCCGGTCAGCTCCAGTACCCGCTCCAGGGGGTCCTCGGTGAGCACGTCGATGACGTCGTCGGCGCCGAGGTCCTTCGCGAGCGCCAGGCGGGCGGCGTCGCGGGTGGTGCCGGTGACGATGATGCGGGAGGCACCGGCCTGCTTGCAGGCGACCACCTGGGACAGGCCCTGCTGGCCGGGGCCCTGGATGAGCACGGTGGAGGCGTAGCCGACCCCGGCGGTCACCAGCGCCCATTCGATGCCGTTGGACAACGGGGTGACCAGTCCGGCCAGTTCGGGCGTGACGCCGTCGGGCACCCGGTGGGTGACGGCGTTCCACGGCAGGTAGAGGTACTGGGAGAAGCCGCCCCACAGGTGGTAGGGGTGGTCCGCGGAGGTGTAGCCGTAGCGGCGGGCGTCGGGGTTGGTGCGCCAGTCGGTGGCCTCGCAGTGCCGGTACTCGCCGGCGTGACACCAGGCGCAGCGGAAGCAGCCGACGTAGTGCTCGGCGAAGATCCGGTCGCCCTCGCGCAGTCCCTTGCGGGCGGTGAACTCCTTGCCCGCCTTCGCGATGACGCCGACGTTCTCATGGCCCATGATGACCGGCGCGTCGAACGGGGGTCTGGCGTACATCTTGACGTCGGTGCCGCAGATACCGGCGACCTCGACCTTGAGCAGGGCGCCGTCGCCGGGTATGTCCGGCATCGGGAACTCCCGCAGTTCCGTCGTGCCCGGCGCGGTCCGCACCGCCGCCAGCACCTGCTCTGCCATGGCCGTCTCCTCGGTGGCGAGGGACGCCGCCCGGGGCTGCCGCGCGGCGTCGTCGGGGGAATCTCTGGGGCCCTCACCATAGGGCCTTATGGACTGACCATGCTACCTTTCGGGTCATGGCTGATCCCGTCCTCAGGACCGTCACCCGCACGCAGGGCGCAAACGCCGCGCTCAAGAACGGCGACGTCCGCGTCGACGGCGCCCGGCTGGCGTTCGAAGAGGTGCCGGTGCTCGTGCACGCCTTCCGCCGCATGGTGCGCGGCCTGGAGTTCGACGTGTGCGAGATGGCGCTGACCACCTACCTCGTCGCCCGTTCGCACGGCGTGCGCTTCACCGCGCTGCCGGCGTTCCTGGTGCGCGGCTTCCACCACGGCGCGGTCCTGGTCGCACCCGGCTCCGGCGTCAGGCGGCCGGAACAGCTGGCCGGCCGGCGGGTCGGCGTCAGTCGCGGCTACACCGTCACCACCGGCGTGTGGGCGCGGGCGATCCTGCGCGACGAGCACGGGCTGGACCCGGCCGCGGTGACCTGGGTGCTCTCCGGCGACGAGCACGTGGAGGCGTTCCGCCCGCCGGGCAACGTCGAGCCGATGCCGGCCGGCGCCGACCTGGAGGACCTGGTGCTCGCCGGTGACCTCGCCGCGGCGATCGGCACGCCCAACACCGCCGGCCGCCTGGTGCCGCTCCTGCCCGACCCGCACGGCGCGGCGCTGACGGCGGTGCGGGAACGCGGGCTGTACCCGATCAACCACCTGGTCGTCGTACGGGACGAACTGCTGCTCGCGCGGCCGGAGCTGGGTCCCTCCCTGCTGCGCGCCCTCACCGCCGCCAAGGACCGTTACGTGGAACGGCTGCGCGCCGGGATCGACGCACCGGACGCCACCGACGCGGTGAACCTCGCCGTGCTGCACGCCACCGGCGCCGATCCGCTCCCCTACGGCGTCGGGCCGAACCGCGCCGTGCTGGAGACGCTCGTGCGGCACGCCGTCGACCAGCGCATCCTGGAACGCCCGGTACCGCTGGAGGGGCTGTTCGCCCCCGGCGCCGCCGACCCGACCGCCTGACCGTCCCGGAGGCCCCCGTGCGCATCGCCCTCGCCGCCGACCACAACGGTCTCGCACTCAAACGGCTCCTGCTCGCCCACCTGACCGCCGCCGGCCACACCCCCGCCGACCTCGGCGCGCGCGAGGAGGACGGCACCGTGGACTACCCGCCGCTGTGCGTGGCCGCCTGCGCGCGGGTCGCCTCCGGCGCGGCCGACCGGGCCGTGGTGCTGGGCGGCAGCGGCATGGGCGAGACCATCGCCTGCAACAAGGTCCCCGGCATCCGCGCCGGCCTCGGCCACGACCTGTGGTCCACGCGGATCTCCCGCACCAACAACGACTCCAACGTCCTCGTCCTCCCCGCGAAGGCGCTCACGGCCGCGCAGGCCACCGACATCCTGGACCTCTGGCTGACGACGGAGTTCAGCGGCGGGGTGCACGCGCGGAGGGTCGCGATGCTCACGGAACTGGACGCGGGCCCTCCGGGGGTTTGACGGACGGCGCCCCCTGCGGGAGCTGTACGTCGGCCACCCCCCGCTGGTGCTCACGCCTCCCCACCGGGCTTCCCGCCGTCTCGGTTCCCCGCGCCGTTCCCCGGGGTTCATCTGCCGCACCTGTCTGACCTGCGCTTATGCGGGAGCGAACCGGCTGTGACCTGCTAGGAGGGGTCGCAGAGGCGATCGGAGGCAGTCAGAGCGAACCGCTCTGACTCGGCCCCGATTCGACCCGCCCCGTTCAGAGGCAACCAGAGGCGATCGCCCTGGTTTCGGCTCCGAGCGGGCGCGGTCGGTCGGAGCGGACCAGAGGGAGGGGAGAAGACCGCAGTACTCATCGGCACCGGACCACCGCCCGGTCTGGAAGCCGCGCGCCATCTGCGGTTGGCCCAGCGAGAGGTGATCTGCTCACCGGCCTGCCATCCGGTGGGTACGGGGCGAAGGCGCGTCAAGTGGCAAGGACAGCACGAGTACCGGCATGGCGGATTCTGGCGGGAGAGGAGGCGCTGGAAACGTTGTTCGGGTGAGCTGTCCGGAGGCAGGGCCTTGGCGGTACCCGGGGTTGCCGGCACTCATGTGCGCAGGCTTTCGACCGCGTACGTCATGTGCTGGGCATTGCCGACCCAAAGCCAGGTACTGAAGTTCCCCGTTCCGCCAACGCCGGAGGCGCAATCTCGCAACCACGTCTCCGCAGCTCCAGCGGCCGGCCCTCGGAAAGCGGGCAGTGTCATCAACTGCCCCGCAGCCGCACGATTGTGGGCAACGCGGCCTTCGCCTCTCGCCAACGTCTTGACAAGAACGTAAGACCTGTCGGTGGTGTAGCGCAGGACGCCCCAGGGTGGACCGCCCTTCCCGGACAGGGGATCACGGGCGAGGGCCGCGGCGGGTTGAACGCCGTAGTCACCGTAGGTCAGCAAGGGCAGATAGGCGCGACCGCTCTCGGTCACTTCACGCCACATCTCCCAATCTGTGCGCGGCTCCTCGCGCAGGCCCGGGGCCAGCATGTCGAGGGTGGCCTGACGGACACCGCCGCCGATGGTGGCAACGGTCCGCCAGGGGGCGAGAGGGACCAGGGTGTCCAGCGCCCGCAGCGCCTCCTTGCCGGCATCAGGCCGCTCGGCAAGGACACCTGCCAGGTCCAGGAGAAGATCCACGCGGACGGTCGTCCCTGCCCTGGCGAGCAGGTCGCGCACCAGCTCGGTGATCCTGAAGTCCCACTCCCCCGGCATACGGACCCGTATGCCGAGCCCATCGCCTGAGCGCATAGCTGTGTCCAGCGCCGATGTCTGCTGAGACAGGGGCCTCCCCGGTCCTGTCACTGGCCGCAAGGGCCCCGCCGCGCCGGCCTTGCGCAGGATCGCTGCGAGCACAGGCATCTGCGTCTCATCCGCGAACGGGACGTCGAGCCACGCTGGGTGGTAGCGCTGTACCTTGGCCGCGATGCTCACGTCCTTTTGAAATGCGAGGGCGAGCTCGGACGGCGACAAGCCGGCATGAGGCGGAAGGTTCCATACCGGTGCCACGGCCCCTTGAACATCCGGGCGGAGGCGACGGTAAGCTTCTGCGGCATGCGGGCGGGTCGGAAGTACGGGAACATACAGTGGTCCGGCCATGGCTGCTTCCCCTTGGCACCCTCGTCTTTCCCTTGGTGCCAGAGTGAGCAGCTGTCCTCGACCAAGGAAGAGCGCATTATCAGCCAACGTGGCTGAATGGGGACGGCGTCGTGAGTCATGAGCGGAATTTAGAGCTCAATTGATGATTGATTTTGAAGTATTAGTTGAGTTGGCTTCTTGGTTCGAGGCCGCTTCGGGGTGCGGTCTACTGGATCACATATGAGCAGGTTCCCTGACGGCGCAAGATCCATGGTCGCTATTCAAGGACCTGTGCGGCGCACGGCTGCGACACGGAATCCCCCGGCTGGGTGTCGGTCCGTCGGAAGCATGCGGTTCCTGGTGTACGTGTTGGCGCATTCGGTGGCGTAGTAGAACGCTCCGCCGCGGATGACTCTGCGTACTGACGAGTCGGCGGCGCTTGATTCCCGGCCGTCGAGCGGGTCGTAGGGGTAGCTGAACTGTGGGGCGTGCCCGCTGCGGCCCCAGGCGCTACGGGTCCATTCCCAGACGTTGCCGATCAGGTCGACGCATCCGGACGGGCTATCACCTTGTGGTGAGAACCGGCCTGCAGGCAGCACTTGGCTGACGCCGGTCGCTCGGATGTTGCAGTGCGCGGTGTCGGGTTCCTGGCCCCAGGGGTACCGGTCGCCTCGTCCGCTGCCCGCTGCGCATTCCCATTCCGCTTCGCTCGGCAGTGTGATCCGCTCCCCGCCGGCAAGGACGCCCGCCATGCGCAGGCTGGTGTCCATCCAGGTGCAATACCTCATCGCGTCGAGCCAGGACACCATGACGACCGGCAGGTCGGGCGTGGTCCAGACAGCCGGGTCAGTCGCCCAGTGATCCGGGCAGGGGCCTCCGGCGGAGATCAGGAACGAGAGGTATTGGAGGTTGGTGACAGGGGTGCGTCCGAGCCGAAAAGGTCCGAGATCGATTCGGTGGCGTGGCCGTTCAGCTGATTGTCCCTCAGCGTCATCTGCTCCGATGACCACCGTCCCCGACGGCTGTTCGACAAGGTCCGGCAGGCCATGGACGTCACTCGCCGCGTTGTACACCTCGGCGAGGATCACGCCTCGCTTCCGTAAGTCGTTCAGCGTCGGTTGCCGGTTCTGCCGCAACAGGATGTCGGCGTAAGAACGAACTGAGGCGTCGGTGTCGTCGCGGGCGAGTTGAGAGAGGTACGCCCCGGCGGTCTCATTGCCCTGGTCGGCGAGAGGGGCGAGCTCTGCCACAGCGTCGAGTCGGGATCCGGGATCAGCGGAGAACAGGTCTGCGCGGATGTATTCCGCTAGGGGCTCCGTGGTGTCCGGGGCCGCCACGACGAATCCTGCCGCCGTGGTTCCCGGTATGGCCTGGACGTTCGCGTTGCGAGCCCTGGCGTGGCCGACGGCCCGGTCCAGCAGTGCGTCAAGAGTGGTGTCACAGCCGCTGGCGGTGAGTTCCTTGAAGGCAACAGCCAGCGCTTGGTGACCGGTTGTGTCGATTTGGGGGTGGACCGCACTCGTCCCGAGCAGGAGACTGACGCGGTCGCCGAGGAGTCCGGACAGCTCGCCGGATATCTCGGACGCTCCCACCTGGGCGTCGTTGTCGCCCGGAACGACATCGGCGCAGATCAGTACGTGGGTGTCGTGGTTGCACTGCTCGTGCACGGCTGCGGCCAGGGAACGTAAAGAGACCGCGCTGCCGGGCCTGCCAGGCAGAGAGCCGGGGAGGGCGATGGCGTGGAAGGTTCCGGAGCGTCGCTGGAAGGCTCGGAGGTGACCGGCCAGTCCCAGTACGAGGAGATCACCGTGACCGACGTCTCGCAGTGCGCTGGCCAGGCTCCGTAATGCGGTGGCAGGGCTGGCCAGATGTGACTCGGGGAGGACCCGGATGTCGGCGTGGTGGTCCTGCCGCAGGCAGTCGTGCAGTCCGGCGTGGAAGGCTCCGTCATGTATCCAGGGCAGGGGGGCAAGGGTGCGGTAATTGGCTACCGCGAGCAGGATCGCGCTGATCCTCACAGGTGCTCGCGAAGCCAGGCCACCGTCTCGCGGTGCACGATCTCCCGTTCATGCGGCTCGACAAGGCAGTGGTCACCCCCGGCAACCGGCACGAGCCGGGTGGGTGCCGTGACCAGTTCGGTTGCCCGGGTGCTCTGAGCGAAGGGGACTTCGGTGTCGGCATCACCGTGGATGAAGAGTGTAGGGGCCGAGCCGAACTCGCGTAGTGATTCGCCCACGTCGCGGACCTCGGTCAGCTCGCGGAGGAAGCCCATTCCGATCTCCCCGTCGTCTTCGATGATGTAGCCGTCTCTTTCGGCTGCGAGCATCTTGTCCGGAGTGACATAGGATTCAAACGCGCCGTCAAGAAGCCAGATGCAGGGCCACAGCAGCGCGACTGTCTGGTAGCCGGCTTCCAAGCCACGGATACCGATCGTCGCCCCGTAGCTCTCTCCAATCAAAGCCAGTGAATCCGGTTTGAGTTCGGTGTCGACGAACCGGCGCACGGCGGATAGTTCGGCCACCTGCCGCTTGATGGTCATGTCACGGTAACGGCCAGTGCTCTGTCCACAGCCACGGAAATCGAAGCGCACCGAGCAGATACCCTCCTCGGCCAGGTTTCGCGCCAGATCAACGTAAAGGTTCTCGGGTCCATTCTTGTCGCCTGCTGGGCCGCCGTGGAGCATTATTGCCAGCCGACGAGAACCTGGTGTACTCGTAAGGAGCGCCACGACTGCCAGTTCGTCCTGATCAACGGGCACCCTGTAGTAGAACTCCTGAATTGCGGGCTGCACTTCCTCACCTTTCCTACTCGGGACGGTCAATCGCCGCCCACCGTCAACTCCGTGAACCGAGTACGCGGAATTCGTGCCTTCCGGAGGCGAAACAGCGGGGACCAGAGCGCATGAACCGCTATCCGCCGCACCGCTTCGGCCTCCGCTGCTTCCCCCAGGAGCACGAGATCACGTGCCCGCGCAGCAGCCACCTGTGCGAGTGACGCCGCTTCGCACATCCTGCCTTGGAACAGTCTCAGCCGTGCGGCGGTTAGACCGATACGGGCCAACTGCCTCACGTCCCGGTACTGTTCAGCGATGGCACGGGCCTGCTGCACGAGCGTGTCAGCGTCCGCGTAGGAGCGACGCATGAGGACCAGTTCGGCCAGGTCTCGCACCGCGTACGCCTTGCCTCGCTGCCAGGGAAGCCGCTCGCATTCCTCGACGAAGCGCCGTACCTCGACTTCGCACCTGGCCAGGTCGCCGAGGTGCCAGTGCGCGGCGCCTTTGAGGGACTGGATGTCGATGGCGTTGTTCATGTCGCCGACCGAGCGCGCCATGGATTCGGCGTCCTCGGACTCCACCGCGGCAAGTGCCTCGGCCGCCTTGCCCGCCCGGAACAGCCTGAAGCCCTCACAGCGCAGTTGGCGTGCGAGCTCTTTCGGGGAGTTGGCCGCACGGGCGATCTGCAGGCCCAGAGCCGTCGCTGATGCGGCTTGCTGGTCCTCTCCTCGAATCGCGTGGGTCGAGGAGACCACGGACAACGCCAAGGATCGCTCCTCAGCCAGATCCAACTCGGTCGCCGCGTGGTACGAGACCCACCCAAGTTCGATCCGGTCGTCGAACAACCCCAAAGTGAACAACAGGTCGAGTGCGACAGCGAACAGGTCCACACACAAACGGTATTCACCGTGTGCGTCGAGATCCTTCACGAGCAGCCGGATCGCATCCACGTACACCGTCGCTCCGGCGGCGTCCTCCCAGTCGGCTTGAAACCTGGAAGTGATGTGCGCAGCCAGGCGGGTCCGGAGCGCGGCGGCCTGATCCGGTGGTGTCCGCGCCAGCACGAACCCGCGCAGCGCGGCCGAGCAACTGTAAAAGGTCTGGTCCAGATGCCGGTGCGACGACAGGAGGCCGTCTGCCCACAACTGCTCAATCGGCTGGCGCAACTCCGACTCCGACAGCCCCAGAGCGGCCTGTACCTGTTCGGCGGTGGCGCTGCCGTCCAGATAGGCGCAGACCGACAGGACATCTCGGCCCACTGGTGCGACGTCCGTCCACACCGCGCCGAACAAGCCGTCGGTGAGGCTCACCGTTCCATCCGCGAGCTCACGCAGAAGTTCCTCGGCGGACAGGTTCTGCCGGGAACAGGCCAGCACGAACAGCTCGATGGCCCTCGGATTCCCACCCAGCACTCTGTGCAATTGACGGAAGACCTCATCGGTTGCTTCCATGATGGAGACGACATCCCGCCGTTCCGCCTCTCGCAGAAGCAACTCCCGCATGTGCTCGAACTGCAGCTCGTCCAGCAGCACGCGCGGGGCCTCCAAACGACCGAGCGTGTTCGCACTGACGATCGCCAGCGAACCTGAGGGCAAGGTACGCAGAAAGTGAACCACGTGTTCGGCCTCAACCGCGTTGAGCCGAAGGTTGTCGATCAGAAGAACACTCGGATGAGCGGCCAGGAAGGACAGCAACGCCTCGGCCTTGTGTTCGGCCGGCGCGGCCGACAACGACTGGTCCCCACTGATGAGGGACAGAGTCCGGGCAATGTCGACGAGACTGAGCAGCTTGTTGTGCGCATCGATCCAGACCAACCACTCATATGCGCCGAACGACCGTCGAGCCCCGCGCCCACCCGCTCGCCGTTCAGCCAGGCGGTGCGCGACCTCCATCGCCAGTGCGCTCTTGCCGACTCCGATGCTTCCCTCGATCGCGATGACGTACTCACCGCGCCCGAGGCGATCAAGGATCTGGGTCACTTCGTCAGTCCGGGCGACGAGTCGGACCCTGGAAGGCAACACCATCTGTGTCCGGCCTGCCGCAGACCGCTCAAGGCGTTGACGCCTACGTCGAACAAACAAGGGAGGAAGCGCCAACAGCGCACCCAACGCGGCCAAGGCCGCTGTCACCACACCGATCCAGGCACCGACTGCCGACGCGCCAGCATCCGCAAGCGACACACGAGCCCCTCCCCCGGCACTCAGCTCGGCCCCCGATTGCCGATCTCCGGGCCCTCACGCGGACCCACAACGCCGGCCACCAGCCCACTCGAATGCCGACCGTAGCCGAACCCTTCCACACCGGTCAGCACCCCAAGTCCGCAGAAGGGTTGTCAAGACCCCCCTTCCAGCCATAACTGGCCCCCTCTGCCGCCGAACCGCAGGCCAACAGCTCCACCACTCTGGCGCAGGATCAACCATTACGTCAGTGGTTGCCTCATCGGTCGGGACCGAATCCTGACCGTCGGGCGAAGAGGGAAACCCCGCGCATGTGCAGGACCGGGTACTACAAGGGTGCCGGCGGCCAACGCGGACGGGCATCCGACACCGCCCAGACCTCCAGCTACCGAGACGGCGATCCCAGGATGTTTCTCTGCCCACGTCCGAGCAACGCTGTCAGGCTGCGTTCAACCGTCCCCGGGACACAGCACCTTGAGCCGACCGTCACCCCTCTGCCACCGGTCGATCGGGCACCCCGAGCGGAGGATCGTCGAACAGCTTACCCGGCCAGGACCCCGGCAAAGTCGTTGTACGCACAACTCAAGGCGCTCCCCTGGGCTTCGATACCCGCCGTCACCAGGACGGACCGAGGGCACGAGCGCCGCACCACCCGCACGATCAAGGTCGTCGACGTGCCGGCCCGGGTCGAGTTCAGCGGAGCCACACAGGTCGCACAACTGCGGCGCACCGTCACCAGAAAGGGCCGACGATCCGGTCGTAGGACTCCAGCGCGATCTGCTTGAGCCGGGCGAAGACACCGGGTCGGATCCACTCGTCGCGGCGGTTGCGGATCGTGGTGGCCGCGCAGGTCGTGTCGGCGATCGCCTCGTAGGAACAGCCGAAGCGCAGCAGTTGCAGCATCTTGTCGAAGATGACCCGGTCACTGATGCGCCGGCGGTGACAGCCGAGCGGATGGTCGGGGTGGAACTCCGGCCGCTCGGGAAGCAGGGCAGCGAATTGGCCCCACAGCGGTTCGGCCAGCCACGATGGAAGCGCGGGCACAGGTCTCCCCAGTGATCACAGAACGTCGTAACTCCGTGATCACCAGGACCTGTGCCCGTTCTGTCACCGGGATCCTTAACCGTGCCTATCCGCGCGGGCCATAAGCCGCACACTCGCCCGCGCCCCTGACGGGGCAGCGCCGCACTGGCGTGCGCCCCGCAGCCCCGGGCCCCTTGCGGGGCGCCCCCGTCTCCCTCAGATCGGTACCGACTTCAGGAAGTCGCGGATGCGCTGGGGGGTGTTGTGGCGCGTGCGGGAGCGGACGGGGAGGTCCCAGTAGTCGCAGTGGGGGAGGCATTCCTGGAGGTGGCGGGCGGCGGAGGGGGCGTGGCTGGTGTCTTCGCCGGGGGCGATGAGGGTGGGGGTGTCGAGCAGGAGCAGGTCCTCGGGTTCGGGGCCGGGGACGGTGTCGCGGTCGAAGAGGAGGCGGGCGGAGCCGGAGACGGCGGTGGCGTAGCGGGCGGCGTCGAACGCGGCGTAGCGGGCGGCGAAGGCGGGGTCGGAGCGCAGTACCGCCGCCCAGGGGCCCACCCGGGGGTCCTTGCTGAAGCCGGCCGTGGTGGAGGCGGCGAGTTCCGCGACCGCGGACAGCCCGTGCTCGGCGGCGAACGCCAGGTGCTGCCGGAAGCGTTCGTGCTGCTTCATGCGGTAGAGCGCGCCCCCGGCCGGCGAGTACAGCACCATGCCGCCGACCCGCTCGGGCGCGGTGACGGCGAGCTGGGCCGCGGTGGAGCAGCCCACGCAGCCGCCCATCAGGTGGGCCCGGCCGATGCCCAGGTGGTCCAGCAGCCCCAGGCCCTGGCTCGCGTACGCCGCCCAGGACAGCCGCTGCACCCGGCCGCCGGAGCGGCCCGACTCGCGGCGGTCGAACGCCACGCAGGTGAAGTCCTCCGCGAGCGCCTCCAGCAGTCCGAGGTCGCGGTAGGTGGGAACGGTGCGCCAGCTCTCCAGGGAGGAGTCGAAGCCGCCGGGTGAGAACAGCAGCAGTGCCGGGCCGGACCCGGTGACCTCGTAGCGGGTGGTGATCCCGTCGATGACGGCGGTGGGCATGGCGGCTCCGGGGTGCGGTGGGTCAGGCGGCCGGGGGGAGCGGGATGCCGCCCGGCAGCTGGCGGGCGGCGCGGACGTCGCCGACGTAGGAGGCGAGGGCCTCCAGGCTGGTGCGGGCGACGTTGGCGTAGGTCGTCGGCGGGTCGTCGACGCAGGAGGCCGCGTAGCCGACAGCGGCGTGCGCCATCCGCATCCGGCCGTCCAGCCAGGGCCCGCCGCCGAAGCCGCCGAGCACCGGGACGGTGACCGCTTCGGCGACCCGGCGGCCCACGAAGGGACCGGAGTTGGTGAAGTTCAGCAGCACCGCCCCGGCCGCCTCCAGGGTGCGGGCCTCGGTGATCAGCTCCTCGGTCATCTCCTCCGGCACCGCGTCGGCCGCCGAGGGAACCGACTTGTACTCCACGCCGTAGCGCAACGCGGTCTGCGGGGTGATGCCGAACTGCGCGAAGACCGGGATGCCGGCCCGGGTGATCTCGGTGACGGCCTCGGGGTAGTCGCCGGCGCCGTCCACCTTCACCATGTCGACGCCGGCCTCCTTGACGAACCGGACGGCTGCGCGCACCGCCTCGTCGGTGCCCTGCTGCACCGGGCCGAAGGGGAAGTCGACGCTGACCAGGGCGCGCCGGACGCCGCGGCGGACCGCCCGGGCGACGATCACCATCTCGTCCATCGTCACCTCGAAGGGGTTGGAGTGCCCCCACAGGTTGACGCCGACGGTGTCGCCGACGGAGACGATCTCGGCGCCGGCCCGGTCCGCGAGGCGGGCCATCTGGTAGTCCCAGGCGACGACGCCGGCGATCTTGCGGCCCTCGTCCTTCATGCGCTGCAGCGTGCGCGGCGTGATCCGCCCGTCCATCTCGCTCCTCCTCGTGGCGCGGGGTGCTCAGACCCGCAGCGCCGTCAGCAGTTCGGTCACGTCGGCCTCGTCGGCCGACAGCAGCAGCACCCGGGCGTACGGGCGCAGGGCCGCGACGGCGTCGTCCGCCTCGAAGCCGTCCCCCAGTACGACGCCGGCGGTGGTGACCGCGCGGGTGCCGCAGGCGGCGCCGATGGCTGCGGCGGCGGCGCGGCCGGAGTCACCGGTGGCCAGCACCACGACCACGTCGCTGCCCTCCAGCACCTCGGCGAGCGTCACCGGGCCGCCGTCCAGCGCTGCCAGCGCCGGCTCCGCCGGTCCGGCGGCCGGGTAACCGGCGCGGTAGAAGCGGGCGGCGGCCCAGGGCAGCGCGGCCAGCCGGCGGGCGACGCCCTCGGCGACCGGGTCGAGCGCGACGATCCGTGCGGCGCGCGCGGGCCGGATCGGACGGCTGATCCGGAAGCGGGACTCGGCCGCAGAGGTGGCCCGCGCGCACTCGCTCAGCACGCCGGGGGCGAGCGCCGTCACACCGACGCCTGGGGCATGCCGGGCCGCACGGTGACCGCCTCGCGGCAGGAGTCGAGGAAGGACTCCTTCTGCGGCAGCACCACCGCGGCCGAGCGCACCCGGTGGTGCGCCGGGTCCACTCCGGGCGGGGTGACGCCCTCGTCGCGCAGGGCGACGGCCGCCTTGCGCAGCTTCTGCCGTGCTTTGATGATGCCGCTGTCGGCGGGCACCAGGCGTTCCTTGGAACGGTCGACGACCGGGCCCATCGACTCCTGGAGCGAGGCGTCCTGCATGGCGATGCCGTGCACGCCGGAGTAGGTCTCGCCGCGCTGTTGCGCCTCGCGGTCGATGAGGTAGTCGTTGTCCATGTTGGCGGCCGGCCGGTAGGTACCGGGGATGTTGGCGCTGTGCACGCCGTGGCCGTCCACCATGGCCTGCCGTTCGGTGCCGGTCAGCGCCCGCACCGGGTGGTAGTCGAAGGAGTACGCCCAGCAGTTCTCGTCGTCGATGGGCACCCAGAAGTGGCCGTGGACGGGGTGGTCGCCGCGCGGGGGGACCATGGTGAAGTTCGGCATGACCCACGGCGTGATGCGCCAGTAGTACGTGCCTTCCTCGGCGTTGCGGCGGGCGCCGACGAACAGGCCGCCCTCGCTGTCGGCGACCTCGAAGAAGGGCTTGGTGTCCTTCATGTTGTACTCGTTGCCCTTGGCGCCGCGGAACAGCGGGTCGGTCTTGAGGCCGCCGGAGTGCAGGAACGTCACGTGGCTGGAGTCGATGCCGCCCTCGAACGCCTGGAGCCAGTTGCACTGCTGCCAGCGCTTGGAGGTGTAGGTCTGCTCCGGGGGTACGCGGGCGAACTCGTACTCGGGCAGCGGCGGCCGGTTGGCCGGGTCGCCCATGTGGGTCCACAGCACGTCGCCGACCTTCACCAGCGGGTACGCGGTGAGCTTCACGTTCTGGCAGAAGCTGCTGTTGTCGGCCTCGGAGGGCACCTCGACGCACTGGCCGGTGACGTCGTACTTCCAGCCGTGGTAGGGGCAGCGCAGGCCGGAGCCCTCGTTGCGGCCGAACCACAGGGAGGCGCCGCGGTGCGCGCAGAACTCGTCGACCAGGCCGTAGCGGCCGTCGCTGTCGCGGAAGGCGACCATGCGCTCCGACAGCAGTTTGACGCGGACCGGCGGGCAGTCGTCCTGCGGCAGTTCCTCCGCGAGCATCGCCGGTATCCAGTACTGCCGGAACAGCTCGCCCATGGGCGTGCCCGGACCGGTCTGCGTCAGCAGCTCGTTGATGTCTTTTCTCAACATGGCCGTATCCCTTTCACATGACGGCCCGTCACCGGACGGGGCCGACGGCGGAACCGGGTGCCCGGTGCCGGTTCAGGACTGGTCGGCGGGGATCTCGACGACCAGGCCGTCGAGGGCGTCGGTCAGCGGTATCTGGCAGGCGAGGCGGCTGGTGGGCCGCCGCTCGGAGACCGCGAGGTCGAGCAGGTCCTCCTCCATGTCGCCGGGCGGCCCGACCAGGCCGGCGAAGCCTTCGCCGACGTAGACGTGGCAGGTGGCGCAGGAGCAGTTGCCGCCGCACTCGGCGATGATGCCGGGCACCCCGTTGCGGACGGCCGCCGACATGACGGTGTCGCCGGCCGCGGCGTCGACGGCCCATTCACGGCCGGCGGCGGTGTAGATGACTTTCGACACGGTGCCTCGTGTCCTTTCGGCAGGGGTTCTCCACGGGCAGCCGGACACGGGCACCCGCCGGCTCGACAGTCCGTTGGTATGTCCATTAGACCAGAGCCCATCCCGGCCGACAAGGCTGGGGGCGCAGCCGGACTTCGCCGGCGGCGGCTCCAGCGCCATTGACATGCCGAAATCTTTGGACTTAATGTCAGACCAATTGTCGCACGCTCGCATCTGGGAGGCCCCGTGGCCAGGGACGCCATCGTCAACGAGAATCTGGCGGCGAAGTTCGCCACCGAGAAGGAGTCCCCGTACACCCGCTGGGTGGCAGCCGAGGGGCTGGACATCATCGGCGCGCACTACGTACCCGACCTGCGCACCGTCGAGCTCAAGCCGTGGGCGCGGCGCGGCGGCCGCGGGGTGTTCGTCAACCACGAGGCCACCCGCACCTCCAACGACTGCTACGTCTGCGAGATCCCGGCCGGCGGGCAGCTCGCGCCGCAGCGGCAGCTGTTCGAGGAGATGATCCTGGTGCTGGACGGCACCGGATCCACCCGGGTGTGGAACGACGCGGGCGCCGAGGTCACCTTCGAGTGGCAGACCGGGTCGATCTTCGCCATCCCGCTCAACGCCCACCACCAGCACTTCAACGGCTCGGGCAGCAAGGCGGCGCGCTTCGTCTCCTCCACCAACCTGCCGCCGGTGCTCAACCTCTACGACGACGTGGACTTCGTCTTCGGCACCGCCCACGACTTCCCCAGCCGCTTCAACGGCGAACCCGACTACTTCGCCTCCGGCGGCGAGCAGAAGGGCCTGCTGCTGGAGACCAACTTCGTGGCCGACTCGATCAACCTGCCGCTCATCGAGGCCGGGGAACGCGGCGCCGGCGGCGGGCACATCCGCTTCGCCATGGCCAAGGGGTCGATGAACAGCCACATCTCGCAGTTCCCCATCGCCACCTACAAGAAGGGCCACCGGCACGGCCCCGGCGCGCACGTCATCATCCTCTCCGGCACCGGCTACAGCCTGATGTGGCCCGAGGGCGAGGAGCCGCGTCGCTACGAGTGGGGCCCCGGCAGCCTCATCGTGCCGCCCAACATGTGGTTCCACCAGCACTTCAACACCGGTGCGGAGCCCAGCCGCTACCTGGCCTTCAAGCACGAGGTGGTCTCGGTGCGCAACGCCCAGGGCGTGCCGAAGGCGTGGATCAGCCGGCGGATCGGCGGCGACCAGATCGACTACGCCGACGAGTCGCCGGTGGTGCGCGAGCTGTTCAGCGAGGCGCTGGCGAAGACCGGCCTGGAGCCGAGGATGGCCGAGGTCTACGAGGCCGAACTGCCCACCCTGGCGCCCAAGCCGGCCTGACCCGGCGGCAGCCCGCTCCCCCGCACGGTGTGCGGCCCGCCTTCCCGGCGGGCCGCACGCCCGTTTCCGGCCCCCGTCCCCGCGCCCGCACCAGGAAGGCACCCCGTGCACCACGCCCACGCCCACCCCCACCGGCACGGCGACGGCGGCGACGCGCCGCGCGCCGTCCACTTCGCCCCGGCGGGCGAGAACCACGACCACGACGACGAGGACCCGCTGCCGCTGGAGGACAACCCGCTGTGGCAGCAGGACAACGTCACGCTGCACAGCGTCGGCATGGACATCGGCTCCTCCGGGACGCAGGTGCTCTTCTCCACGCTGCGCCTGCGCCGGATCAGCGAGGACCTGACGAGCCGGTACGTCGTGGTGGACCGGCGCACCACCTACCGCTCGCCGGTCGCGCTGACCCCCTGGACCGGCAGCGAGCACATCGACGCCGAGGCGCTCGGCGCTCTGATCGACGCCGCGTACGCCGCCGCTGGGGCCGACCCGCGGGCCATCGACACCGGCGTGGTGATCCTCACCGGCGAGGCGCTGCGGCGGCGCAACGCGGAGGCCATCGCGGGCGTCCTGGCGGAACGCGGCGGGCAGCTGGTCACCGCGACGGCCGGCCACCACATGGAGGCGACGCTGGCCGCCTACGGTTCGGGGGCGGCCCGCGTCTCGCACGAGAGCGGCCGGCGGATCCTGCTGGTGGACATCGGCGGCGGCACGACGAAGCTCGCGGTGCTGGAGCGCGGCGAGGTGACGGCCACCGCCGCGGTGCACATCGGCGGGCGGCTCCAGGTGACCGGTGCGGGCGGCCGCGTGGAGCGGCTGGAGCCGGCCGGGGCGCGGCACGCGGCGCGGGCCGGGATCACCTGGCGCCGCGGCGACCTGACCGGCCCGCACGAGACCGAACGCGTCGCGGCGACCATGGCGGCCACCCTCACCACGCTGCTGACGGCGACCCGCCCGCCGGCCGGCACCGAATGGCTGTACCTGACCGATCCGCTGCCGCCGCTGGGCGAGATCGACGGGGTGATGTTCTCCGGCGGGGTGGCCGAGTACGTCTACGGGCGCGAGGAGCGGGACTTCGGCGACCTGGGCCGGGCGCTCGGGCACGCGCTGCGGCAGCGGCTGGACGCCGGGGCGCTGCCGTGGCCGCTGCTGCCGGCCGGGGAGTGCATCCGGGCCACCGCGCTGGGCGCCTCGGAGTACAGCGTGCAGCTGTCCGGCAACACCGGCTGCGTGACCGATCCCGGGCTGCTGCTGCCGCGGCGCGACCTGGCGGTGGTGCGGCCGCGCTACGAGCTGGGCGAGGAGGTGGACGCGGCGGCGGTGGCCGCGGCGGTCCGGCGGCGGCTGGTGGAGGCCGGCGCGGACGGGAACGGCGAGGTGGCGCTGGCGCTGCGCTGGAGCGGGCTGCCCGCCTACCCGCGGGTGCTGGCCCTCGCCACCGGCGTCCGCGACGGCGTTTCGGAGCGGACCGCTCGGGGGCTGCCGCTGTACGTCGTGCTCGACGGGGACGTGGCGATGACGCTGGGGCGGCTGCTGCGCGACGAACTCGGCGTGGCCGTGCCGCTGCTGGTGGTGGACGGGCTGGCCCTGCGGGACTTCGACCACATCGACCTGGGCCGGCCGCGGCACCCTTCGGGGACGGTGCCGGTGACGATCAAGTCGCTGGTCTTCCACGACGAGCCTCCGGCGGTGTGACGGCTGAGGGGGCGCCCCCTGGTGCGGGGGCGCCCCCTCGGTGGGCAGCGGGGCGTACGGCCTGCGGCCGGCCAGGGGCCACCGCGGTCCGTGGACCGGCATCCGTTACGTCGGCGCCGGTCGCGCCGTTCCCCGCGCCCCTCGCGGGGCACAGGATCGGGGCGCGGGGGTGGTCCGGGCGGCTACGCCTGGGTGTACTCGGGGGCGTTCTCGACGTAGTGGACGTTGTCGTAGCCGAGGTGCTTGAAGAGGCGGTTCTGGGCGGAGAGGAGGCGGAGGGGGGTGCCGTCGGCGGCGAAGTGCTGGGCGATGGTGTTCTGCGGCACGTAGAGGGTGTCGCCCTTCTTGATCTCGTGCCGGGTGGGTTCCTTGGCGACGCGGGCGTAGTACTTCTCGGCGATCTCCTCCTGCACCTCCCAGTGCAGGGAGTAGCCGCCGCCGTCGAGGACGTAGAGGATCTCGTCGGCCATCTTCCAGTGCTTGCCCGAGCGGCTGCCGGCGGGGATGTCGAGTTCGAAGACGTCGACGCTGAACTGCCGCAGGTCGGTGCGGTCGGGGGCGTTCATGACGCGGACCCGGCCCATCGGGGTGGTCTCCCAGACGCCGTCCTGCGGGGTGACGATCTTCTTGCGGTCCAGCACGCCGGGGGTCCAGACCCGGGACCAGTCCTCGCGCTCTCCGAACTCCTCGGGGCGCTCGATCGGGCCGCTGCGGCCCTGCTGGATCAGGCCCATGAACATCCAGGTGCACTTGGCCTTCATGACCAGCGCGACGGCCTTCTGGTCGTACGGGTTGTAGTGCCGGTGGACCGAGTCGACGTGCACGAAGGCCAGGTCGCCGGCCTTCCAGTCGTACCGGATGTCGTCGTGGATCTCGTAGCCGGCGCCCTCAAGGATGTAGAAGGCTGCCTCGTTCTGGTGGCCGTGCCCGTGGTTGGAGCTGTTCGGCGGCAGTTCGACGAAGTGCACCTGGAGGGTCTGGGTGAGGAACTCCTCGTCGCCCGGACCGACCCGCCACCAGGTGCGGGACTGGTCGGAGTCGCCGGAGTGGGCGACCTTGCCGTCGTCGACCACCACGGAGTCGTCGCGTACCCGTGACGCGGCGAGCTGTGCCTGGCGGAACTGCCCCAGGCCGTAGGTCTCGCTCGTCAGACCGCGTACGAAGACGCGCCCCTTCTTACCCATCGGTTCCTCACCTTCTCGCGGCACCGCGGCACGCGATCGGCTCATCGAAAGATCATCACGGTTATTTGGTCTAATGACCCTACCATTGCGCCTTTGGCGGGGGGAAGGGTTCCTCACCCCCGCCCGGTCACCACAGCAGGCCCTCCGGGAGCGGCACGGACAACGCGTAGACGAACAGCCCCTCCGCCAGCGCCCACATGACGACGGCGCTGATGACCGCCGTGCGCCAGGCCCGCATGACGCCGAAGTAGACGAGGAAGAACGCCGGCAGGGCGACGGCGAAGCCGACCAGGCAGACCCCCGCCAGCAGGCCCGCGGCCCAGGCGATGGCGGCCACCACCTGACGCGGTGCGCCCATCGAGGTCCTCAGGGCGGCCGGCGGGCGCACCACGGCGTCCCCGGTGACGGCCGGGCCGGTCTCTCCGTCCTCCCGGGCGGTCCCCGGGGCGGCGGCGGCCGGCTCCGCGTCGGCACCGGCCAGCCGGCGGGCGACCTCCTTGCGCGCGCCCTCGCCGATGCGGCCGCCGCGTGCGGCGCTGTCGTGGGTGACCGCCCACAGCCCCGGAACCACGTGCCCCAGCAGGTGCAGCACCCCCAGCCCGATGGCCAGCCACCCCACCACCAGCGGGATCTGCCGGCCCTGCGGCGGGTAGGCGCCGGCCGCGTGCACGTACAGGGCGGAGCCGCCCACCACGACCAGGTCGACGACCAGCTCGCCCACGTGCAGCCGCCGGGCGGAGGCGTTCTCGGGTGCGGGTGCGGCGCTCATCGGTGCTCTCCAGCGGTCGGGGCGGGCTCCGGGGTCTCGTCCGCCGCGGGGTGGCCGGCGGCGGCCGCGCGGCGCGGCAGCACCAGGCGGACCCCGCGCTTGAGCAGCGGCCCGAACAGGCTCAGGACGGTGACGGCGAGCATCACGTCGGTCAGCGGCCTGGTCAGCGCGCCCCAGCCCTGGAGCTGCGAGACGAGGTAGAGGTTGTTCTCGACGACCTTGCCGAGGATGAAGCCGATCATCACGGCGGGCAGCGAGTAGCCGAAGCGGGTCATGAGGTAGCCGATGGCGCCGAACGCCAGCATCACCGCCACCTGGGTCATCTCGTCGGAGGCGGCGTAGACCCCGAGGAAGCCGAGCGCCACGACGAACGGCACCAGCATCCGGCCGGGCACCTTCGCCAGCCGGGCCAGCAACGGCGCCAGGCCCAGGCCGGTGAGGCTGGACAGCAGGCTGCCCACCCCGATGACCAGCGCCATCGCCCACACCGCGTCCAGGTGGTCCTTGAGCATCGCGGGCCCCGGAACGATGCCGAGGATGGTGAACCCGCTCAGCAGCACCGCCATTCCGACGCCGCCGGGCACGCCCAGCGCCACCGTCGGCAGCAGGTTGCCCGCCTCCTTGGAGATGGAGGAGGACTCCGGCGCGATGATGCCCTCCGGCGTGCCCTGGCCGAAGCGTTCCGGGTGCCGGGAGGTCTTCATCGCCTGACCGTAGGAGATGAAGTTGGCCGCGATGCCGCCGATGCCGGGGATGATGCCGAGCACCGTGCCGAGCACCGCGGAGCGGACCGTCAGCCACGGGTGGCGCAGCACGTCCCGCACGCCGGTGCGCACCGTGTTGTCCGGGTGGGTGCCGCGCCGCAGGCCGGCGGCGCCGCCCGCCGACATCGTGGCGCCGCCGCTGGCGTAGATGCGGAACATCTCCCCCAGCGCGAACAGCCCCAGGGCGGCGGCGGTGATGTTGAAGCCGTTGTAGAGCGACTGCCAGCCGTTGGTGAAGCGCTGCACGCCGGTGATCGGGTCGTAGCCGACGAACGAGGTCATCAGGCCGATCGCGCCGGACAGCAGGCCCTTGGTGACCGAGGCGGCGCGCATCTGGCCGATGAGCACGATGGCCAGCACCGCCAGCGCCAGGTACTCCGAGGCGTGGAAGAGGGTGGCCAGCCTGCTCATGAACGGGATGAGCACGAACAGCAGCACCACCCCGATCCAGCCGCCGATGGTGGTGGCCGCGGCCGAGATGCCCAGCGCCCGGGCGGGCTGCCCGTTGCGGGTCATCGCGTAGCCGTCGAACGTGGTGGCCGCCGACTCCGGGGCGCCCGGGGTGTTGAAGAGGATGGCGGTGACCGAGCCGCTGAAGTAGATGCCGGTGTGCGCGGCGAGCAGCAGGGCCAGCGCCGGCACGATCGACATGCCGTAGACGAACGGCAGCAGCAGGGTGAGCAGCACCGCGCCGCCGAGTCCGGGGATCGCGCCCACCAGCGTGCCGACCAGGGTCCCGACCAGGAGCAGCGCCAGCGCGGAGGGGCTCAGCAGGCCGGAGAATCCCGATACCAGGCCGTGAAACACGTCGTCTCCTTCTGCTTGGCGGTTCTGTCCGCGGCCCCGGTCAGCCGGCCTTGAGCAGGTCGGTGAACAGGGACTTCTGGCCCAGGGCCTTGGTCACCGACTGGGACAGGAACTGCGGCGAGGCGTAGCCCTGGTAGAGGCCGGCCTTGGCGGCGGCCTTCTTGAAGTCCGGGTCGTTCATCGACTTGGTGAACGCGGTGCGCAGCGCGGCGAGCTTGTCGGCCGGCACCCCGGGCGGGGCGAAGAAGGCGTGGCCGAGGTCCATCACCCCGCTCAGCGCCTGGAGGGCCTGCACGGTCCGCGCGTCCAGGCCGTCCTGCTGCGCCTGCTGGATGACGGTGGGCACGGCCGGGAGCTTGCCGAACGAGCGGGCCGAGACCAGCAGCACGCTGTGCGACTTGTCGGAGATCGCGGCGATGTCGGAGGAGGACAGGGAGGCGGTGGTGCCCTCGCCGCTGAGGAAGGCGGCCTTCTCGTCGCTGCTGCCGGAGAAGGCGGCGACCATCTTGAACGGCACCTTGAAGGCGTTGTAGACGATCACGGCGGCGTTGTAGTCGGAGCTGCCCTTGCCGGTGGCCAGCGCGGAGACGGTGCCGCCGGACCTCAGGCCGTCGAAGTCGGTCGGGCCGTCCGCGTGGGTGGCGATCAGGTGCGGGTCGTCGTCGGGACGCCCGAGCCAGTTGACCTTCGTCATGTCGAGGTTGAAGCCGGAGCTGCCGTCGATCTGGTCGAAGACGTCGCCGCCGGCGTTGGTGTCACCGATCGTGAGGCCGTCGGGCTTGGCGTGGTATATCTGCCCGGTGCCGATCAGGCCGCCGCCGCCGGGGGTGTTGACCACCATGACCTTGGCGACGCCGAGGTACTTCTGCATGTAGGGCGCGATGACGCGGGCCCACTGGTCGTAACCGCCGCCCGGACCGTAGGGGACGGTGATCTGGAGGGTCTTGCCTGCGAAGGAGGAGCCGCCGGCCGAGGCGTCGGCGGAACCGTTCTTCGGGCCGCAGGCGGCGAGACCGGACAGGGCCAGTCCCGTCACGGCAGCGGCGGTCGCGACGCGCCGCAGGCGGGCGGAGGAGCGAAAGCGCGGGCGGGACAACATCATTGAGGTCCTCACGATCTCGGGAAGGGGCGCGGGCACATCCGCGGCAGCAGGCGGACGATGGCGGTTGCGGTTGCGTTCGGTGAGCGCCCGGCGGGAGGTAAAGGTATGTCCATTCGACCCTTCGCGCAAGGATCCGGACACGTATCCGTGACATCGGCTTTCTTCCGCCGTAACGGCACGGGCGGGCTCCGGCCCCCCGGCGAGCGACTATTTCCGGCCACGGGACGGACGCAGGTCACCGCGCGCGACCGGTGCGGGGCGGACGGCCGCGGTCCGGCCCGGGATCAGCCGGCCGGGGCGGCGCCGGCCGCCGGGGTCAGCAGGGACTTCAGGGGGACGGACTCGTCGGCCGCGAGGTCCGGCGGCACGGTCGCGCCGGTCTCCAGGGCGCGGCGGACCGCCATGTAGTCGGCCGGGCGGTTGACCGCGTCCACCGCGAGCAGCCGGCCGGCGCGGTAGTAGAGCACGCTGAAGCGTTCGCCCGCCGGGTCTCCGCGCAGCACCAGCGCGTCGTAGCCGGCGCCGAGTCCGGCGATCTGGAGCTTCAGCTCCCCCTGGTGCGACCAGAACCACGGCACCGTCCGCACCCGCGCGGGCCGGCCCAGCAGCGTGGCGGCGGCCACCTGCGCCTGGGCGACGGCGTTCTGCACCGACTCCAGCCGCACCCGCCCGGTACCGGTGAGCGGGTCGGGCCGCACGGTGCAGTCGCCGGCCGCCACGACCGCCGGGTCGCTGGTACGGCACAGGGCGTCCACCACGATGCCGCCGGCGCACTCCAGGCCCAGCCGCTCGGCGAGCGCGGTGCGCGGCACGACGCCGACGCCGACCAGCACGAGGTCGGCCGCCAGCCTGGTCCCGTCGGCCAGCAGCACGCCGGTGACCGACCCGGCGCCGCCGTCGAACCCGGTGACCCCGCGGGAGAGCAGCACCCGCACGCCGCGCCGGGCGTGGGCGTCGCGGTAGAAGTCGGAGACGACCGGCGCGACGGCCCGGCCCATCAGGCGGTCGGCTGCCTCGACGACGGTGACGTCCCGTCCGGCGGCCGCGGCGCCGGCCGCGGCCTCCAGGCCGACGAAGCCGCCGCCGACCACCACCACGCGGGCGGCCCGGGCGAGGTCGGCGCGCAGTGCCTCGGCGTCGTCGCGGTCGCGCAGGTAGTGGACGCCGGCCAGTCGCGCGCCGGGCAGCTCCAGGCGGCGGGGTGCGGCGCCGGTGGCCAGCGCCAGCCGGTCGAAGGGCAGCGTCCGGCCGGTCGCGGTCACCGCGGTGCCGCCGCTGCCCGGGCCGCGCCGCAGGCCGGTGACCGCCTCGCCGCGCAGCAGTGTGATGCCGTTGTCGGCGTAGAAGGCGGGGGCCCGCAGCTCCAGGGCCTCCGGCGCGGCGGTGCCGGCCAGGAACTCCTTGGACAGCGGGGGCCGCTGGTAGGGCGCGTGGGCCTCCTCGCCGATCAGGGTGACCGGTTCGGTGTCGCCGGACTGCCGCAGCGAGACGGCCAGCTGGAGTCCGGCCTGGCCGGCGCCGACGATCAGCGTGCCGCCGCTCATGCCCGCCTCCCCGGCTCGGGCACGGCGGCGTGCCGGGCGGCGGCGGGGGGTCGGCGGCGGGGACGGTGCTGGCGTGGCATCACAAGCCTTTCCGGTGCGGCCGGGCCCGGTGGGTTGCGTCGCCCCACCCGGACCCTTCAGCCTTAATGTCAGACCATTAAACCAGCGCACTCGCCGCCGCGCGAGAGGCGCCCACCGGTCCCGTCCGGTTCGTTGACGCCCCTAGGGTCCGTTGATATAACGGTTAGGCCATTCAATGGAGTCGGCCGCGCCCGGGCCGCTGGCGCCGCTGCCCGGCGCCGGGACGGGAAGCGCGGCGGGGGCGATCGCACCTCCCGCGCGACGGACCGGCCCGGGCCGCCGCGCGCTCCCGCCCCCTCCCGCCCTCCCCGCCCCTCGCCGGGCCGTGCGGCCCCTCCGGGTGCCCCGGCCCCCGTTTCCCTGGAGCCGTCATGCCGGAAAACAGCCGGTCCGCCGCGGCGGTCTGGTCCGACCCGCAGTTCGCCGCCGCCTGGCTCGCCGCCGATCCGCGCGGTGGGCACGACCTGCTCGAACTGCCGCGCCGGATCGCCGCCGCGCTGATCGCCGAGGAGACCCCGCAGCCCCGCCTGGTGGTGGACGTCGCCAGCGGCCCGGGCACCTTCCTCGCCGTCCTGCTGGAGACCTTCCCCGACGCCCGGGGCATCTGGTTCGACGTCTCGCCGGCGATGCTGGCCCGGGCCCGCGAGGAACTGGCCGGGTTCGGCGACCGCGTGGAGTTCCTGACCGGCGACATGTCCGCGCTGCGCGAGGCCGGGGTGCCCGGCGGCGTCGACGCCCTGGTCACCTCGCGCGCCAGCCACCACCTGCCGCCGCCCGGACTGCACGCCTTCTACCGGGAGGCCGCCGGACTGCTGGCGCCCGGCGGCTGGCTGGTCAACCTCGACCACGTGGGCCTGGAGCAGCGCTGGGACCGGCTGCTGCGCACCGTGCGCAAGCGGTTCAGCCCGCCGCGCACCGGCGCCTCGACCCACCACCACGACGCCCCGCTGCCCACCGCCGGCGACCACCTCGACGGCTACCGGGCCGCCGGGATCACCGACGTCGAGCTGACCTGGAAGGCGTTCTACAGCTGCCTGTTCACCGGCCGCGCCGCCGGGAGGTGACCGCGGCCCGCCGGCCCGCGGCGTTCTCCCCGGTCACCCCCCTTCCCACCGGCGCCCGGCGACCGCATTCTGTGGTGCGTCGCGCGCTCCCCCCACCGGGCCCCGCACCCGCCGCACCAGAGCCACCCGAGGAATGTGATGACAACCGAGCACCAGCAGCACACGAGGGCGACCGGCCGGCCTCCGTCCGCCCTGCGCGGCCGGCACATGCACCGCTGGCTGCACGTGAGCCTGCCCCTGCTGATCGCGTTCTCGGTGGCGCAGCTCAGCAAGTCCTCGATCGGCGTCTTCGTGGCCGACCCCCGGTTCCGCCACGAGTTCGGCCTGGACGTCCACCCCGGTTCGGTCGGCTGGCTGACCAGCCTGTTCCTGTACGCGTACGGGGTGGCGCTGTTCCTGTGGGGCTTCGTACTCAAACGGTTCGGGCCGCGCGCCTCGATGCTGGTGGGCACCGCGATCTGGGTGGCCGCCCTGGCGCTGCCGCCGTTCGTGCACGGGCTGACGCAGCTGTACGGCACCCGGATCCTGCTGGCGATCGGCGAGGCGTGCTTCTACCCGGTGGCGCACACCCTGACCGCGCGATGGTTCCCGATGCGCGAGCGGGCCAGGGCCAACGCCTCCTGGCTGTCGGGCATCTTCGTCGGCTCCGCGCTCGGCAGCAGCCTGACCACCTCGATGCTCTCGGCGTTCGCATGGCGCACGACGTTCCTGGTGCAGGCGGTCATCGCGCTGCTGTTCGCGTTCCTGGTGGTGCTGGTGCTGCTCCAGGACCGGCCGGACCCGGCGAAGGGGGTCAGCGAGGCGGAGGTGCGGCACATCGTCGAGGACCGCTTCGAGACCACCACCGCGGTGCCCAGGCGCGGCCCCGACTCGCCGTTCCGCAACTACCGCTACTGGCTGACCATGCTGATGTACATCGGCACCAGCGCCCCGTTCTACGGCCTGGTCACCTGGGTGCCGCTCTACCTCCAGCAGGAACGCCACGTGAAGCTGGGCGACATCGGCCTGCTGCTGACCGGGGCCAACGTGCTGTCCATCGTCGTCATGGTGCTGGTCGGCCGGGCCTCGGACCGCACGGTGCGGCGGGCCGGCTGGGCGGCGATCGGCTTCACCATCGAGGGCATCGGCATAGCGGGCACCGCACTGTCGGGAAGTGCCGGGGCCGACAGCGTCTTCATCACCCTGGGCCTGGCCGGCAACGCGTGGTGCGTGGTGACCAACTGGTCGCTGCTGCACAGCCTGATGCCGACCGGCCGCACCGAGTACTCCAGCAGCGTCTTCGCCTCGCTGACCAACCTGGCCGGCGCCGCGCTGCCCGCCCTGATGGGCACGCTGCTGACGGCGACCGGCTCGTTCACCGCGGGCTTCGGGCTGCTGCTGTGCTCGGTGGTGGTCTCCCTGTGCTGCTGCCTGGTGCTGCGGCCGCAGGGCTACTGACCGGACGGCCGCCGCACCGCGGTCACTCGCCGGCCCGCGCACGCCGCGTGCGGGCCGGCCGCGTGCCCGGCTCGTCCAGGCACAGCCGGTCGGCGGTGCGCGACAGGTGCTCGCGCATGATGCGCTCGCCGGCCGCCGCGTCGCCGGCCTGGATGGCCGCCACGATCCCCCGGTGCTCCTCCAGCCCGCGCTTGCCCATCTCCGGCGCGACCTTCTGCGCGGTGGCCAGCGACATCAGCATCGGACCGTGGAAGGAGTGCACCAGCATCTCGAACGCCGTGTTGTGGCTGGCGGCGGCGAGCCGGGTGTGGAACTCCGCCGAGAGGGAGACGTCGTACTCACCGCGCTCCAGCGCCCCCTGCTGGCGGTCGCAGATCTCCTGGAGGGCGGCGATGTCCTCCTCGTCGGCGTGGTCGCACAGCATCGGGATCATGCCCAGCTCCAGCACCATGCGGACCTCGGTGACCTCGGTCGCGGTGATCGAGGAGAGGGTGAGCATGTCGATGATGCTGGCGCCCATCCGCTGACTGGTCGGCCGGGTCAGGAACGCCCCGCCGTGCGCGCCGACCCGGATCTCCACCAGGCCGTTGGTCTCCAGCACCCGCAGCGCCTCGCGGACGGTGACCCGGCTGACGCCGAAGCGCTCGCACATCTCCCGCTCCGGGGGGAGCCGGCTGCCGGGGGTGAGCTTGCCCTCCATGATGAGCGACCGCACCTGCTCCACGATGAGAGCGGAGGCGCGGCGGTCGTTCACCGGCGTCAGCAGCTGACCGGACTGACCGGCGTCAGGCGCGGCTGTCGTACGGCGAGGGGGCATGGAGAGTCCTTTCGGGAGCACGCGCCCGAATCCGGGAGCGCGTTGACGAAGTCTAGTCTAACCGAATAGGGTATGACCAATAGCCCACAAAGCGCACCCTGCCGTCGGTCACCGCCCCGAACCGCCGGCCCCGGGCGGCCGCCGCGCCGGGTGCGAGCCCCCCGCCGGAAAAGGGAGAACCACCGTGCCCCACGCCTCCCTTCCGCCCACCGCGCTCGCCGCCGTCGCCACCCCCGCGGGGCTCGACCCGCGCGCGCTGGACCTGCCGCCGGCCGGACCGGACGACGGACTGCTGCGCGTCGAGGCCACCGGTGTGGCGCCCGGCGACCGGTCCGCCGGACACGACGGACGCGAGGTGGTGCCCGGCCGGGAGATCGTCGGCCGGGTCGTACGGATCGGCGAACACGCCGCACGCCGCTGGGGCGTCGGCGCCGGGGACCGGGTGGTGGTCGAGGAGTTCGCGCCGTGCGGCGGCTGCCGGGCCTGCCGGGCCGGCGACCCGCCGGGCTGCGGCGCCGGCCCCCGCTACGGCGCCACGCCCGTCAGCCGCTCACCGGGCCTGTACGGCGGCTTCAGCGACTACCTGTACCTGCATCCGCGCGCCGTGCCGCACCGGGTGGGCGACGCCGTCGACCCGCGCACCGCCAGCCTGTTCGCACCGCTGGCCGCCGGTATCCGCTGGATCTCCCAGCAGGCCGGCACCCGGGTCGGCGACACCGTCGTGGTGCACGGCACCGGGCGGCGGGCGCTGGGCTGCGTGGTCGCCGCCCGGCACGCCGGCGCCGGACGCGTGGTGCTGGCCGGGCCCGCCGCCGACCTGCCCCGCCTGCACATCGCCCGGCACCTGGGCGCCGACCACGTGGTCTTCTCCGACGAGGAGGACGTGGCCGCCGCGGTGGCCGGCCTGACCGGCGGGGCGGGCGCCGACACCGTCGTGCACCTGGGACGCGGCGCCGGCACGCTGGACGGCGCGGTGGCCCTGGCCGCCACCGGGGGCACCGTGGTGCTGGCCGGCGGTCCCGACCGGGCGGAACTGCCGTACGCGACCGTGGTGCGGCGCCGGCTGCGGCTGCTCGGCGCGGCGGCGCACGATCCGCGGTCGGTGCCGGCGGCTCTGGAGGTCATCCGTTCCGGCCGGCACCCCCTGCACCTGATGACCACCCATCACTTCCCGCTCGCCGAGGCCGCCCTCGCCCTGCGCACCGCGGGCCGCCGCGGTGGCGACGCCATCCACGTCACCGTCGGCGCCTGACCCAGGACCCGGCGACCGCCCGTCCCCGGGGGCAGGCGGTCGGGTGCGCCGCCGGGCGCGGAGCGGCGGCCCGGAATCCCGGCGGGCGGCCCGGATCACCCCGGCGAACGCGGCCACCGTGAACGGACGCGGCCGCCGTGACGGGCGCCGCCCTACCCGTCCGCCTCCTGCGCCAGCACCCGGTCGGCCACCGCGAACGCCGAGTTGGCGGCGGGGACCCCGACGTAGACCGCGCACTGGAGGAGGACCTCCTCGATGTCCCGCGGGGTCAGGCCGTTGCGCAGGGCGGCGCGGACGTGCAGGGCGAGCTCCTCGTGGTGGCCGCGGGCGACCAGCGCGGTGAGGGTGACGCAGCTGCGGGTGTGGCGGGACAGGCCGGGACGGGTCCATATCTCGCCCCAGGCGTAGCGGGTGATGAGGTCCTGGAACCCGGCGGTGAACGCGCTGGTGCGGGCGGTGGCGCGGTCCACGTGGGCGTCGCCCAGCACCGCGCGGCGCACCCGCAGGCCCGCCGCGTGCCGGGTGGCGTCGTCGCGGAGCGCGGCGGCGCCGGCGAAGTGGGCGGTCAGCGCGGCGGTGACCGGGCCGGGGCGTTCCACCGGGGCGAGGTGGCCGGCGCCGGGGATCTCGGTGAGGGCGGCGCCGGGGATGCCGTCGGCGAGTTCGCGGGCGTGCGGCGGCGGGGTGGGCAGGTCGTCGCGGCCGGCCAGCACGAGGGTCGGCGCGGTGATCCGGCCCAGGTCCTCGCGCAGGTCGCAGCCGGCCAGCGCCTCGCAGCAGGCCGCGTAGCCGGCCGGGTCGACGCCGCCGGCCAGCTCCTCCACCAGCGCGGTCGCCTCGGGCGCGGTGGTGAACGCCGGGGTGAACCAGCGGGCCGCCCCCGCCCGGGCGATGGCCCCCAGCCCGTCGCCGCGCGCCACCGCCGCCCGCTCGCGCCAGCCGGCCGCCGGGCCGAAGTGCGCGGAGGAGCACACCAGGGCCAGCGACGTGACGCGGTCGGGGTGGTGGGCGGCGAGCCACGCGCCGACGGCGCCGCCGAGCGAGATACCGGCGTGGGCGAACCGTTCGGCACCGAGGGAGCCGGCGAGCCGCAGCACGAGGTCCCCGAGGTGGGCGACGGTGGCGCCGGAGGCGGGCAGCAGGTCGGCGGGCGAGCCGCCGTGGCCGGGCAGGTCCCAGCGGACGACGCGGAAGTCCCGTGCCAGCGCGGGCACCTGGGCCTGCCAGACCCGGGTGGTGGTGCCGAGCGAGGGGCCGAGCAGCAGCCAGGGGGCGCCCTCGGGGCCGTCGGTGCGGTGGTGCGGAAGTCCGGGCTGTGCGGTCACGGGTTCTCCTGCGGGTCGGGCCGGCGGGTGAGGGCGCGGTCGGTGAGGCGGGACGCGGCGCCCAGGTAGCCGGCCGGGTCGGTGAGTTCACGCAGCCGTTCGGCGGGCAGCACCTCCCGCAGGCCGGGGTCGGCGGCGAGCGGGCCGGCTCCGGCGGCGGTGCGGCGGGACGCCTCGGCCAGCAGGCGGCGGGCGGTCTCCCGGCCGGTCAGCGGGGTGAGGGCGGCGGCGAGGCGTTCGGAGACGACGAGGCCCCCCGTGAGGTCGAGGTCGGCGCGCATCCGGCCGGGCCGCACGGTCAGGCCCGCCGCGAGTTCGGCGCCGTCCCGGGCGGCCCCGCCGGCCAGCCGCAGGGCCTCGCGCAGCGGCTGCCACTCGGCGTGCCAGGCGCCGGCCGGGCGTTCGTCCTCGGCGGCCATCGATCCGTACAGCACGGCCGCCAGGTACGGCAGTTGGCGGGCGGCGGCGGCGATGAGGGTGGCGCGCACCGGGTTGCTCTTGTGCGGCATGGCCGACGAGCCGCCGCCGCTGCCCTCGGCGACCTCGGCGATCTCGGTGCGGGAGAGCACGAGCACGTCGGCGGCGAACTTGCCGAGGGCGCCGCCGGTCAGGGCCAGCGCGCCGCCCAGTTCGGCGACCGGGGTGCGCAGCGTGTGCCACGGCAGGTCGGGTTCGCACAGGCCGGTCTGTGCGGCGAACGCGGCGGCGGTGCGCGGTCCCTCCCCCTCCGGGTCGCCGGCCGTGTCCGGGGCGAACGCGCCGAAGGCGGCCAGGGTGCCGGCCGCGCCGCCGAGCTGGGCGGGCAGCGCGTCGCGCACGGCGGTGAGCCGGTCGTGGGCGTCGAGCACCAGCGCGCGCCATCCGGCGGCCTTCAGCCCGAAGGCGGTCGGCACGGCGTGCTGGGTGAGGGTGCGGCCGGGCATCGGGGTGGCACGGTGGTCGCGGGCGAGCCGGCCGAGGGCCCGGGCGGTGGCGGCCAGGTCGGCCAGCAGGGGGCGCAGGGCCCGGGAGCACACCAGCATGGTGGCGGTGTCGAGGATGTCCTGGCTGGTGGCGCCGCGGTGGACGAACGGCACGGCCCGCGGGTCACGGGCGCGCACGGCGGCGGTCAGGGCGGCGACGAGCGGGATGACGGGGTTGCCGCCCTCCCGGGCGGCGAGGGCGATCTCCCGCACCCCGGTGACGCCGGCGGCCGCGGCGGCGATCGTCCCGGCGGCGGTGCCGGGCGCCCGGCCGAGCCGCGCCTGGGCCCGCACCAGCGCCACTTCGGCGTCGAGCAGGGCGCTCAGGTAGGCGGCGTCGCCGGTGGCGGCCTCGACCGCGCAGCCGGCCCGGCCGGGAGCGAGCAGTCCGGTGTCGGCCGGGTCGGCGGCCGCCGCGTCATCCGAAGTCAAGGAAGACCGTCTCCTCGTGTGTGCCGTCGCCCTGGAGGCGGATGTCGAAGCGGTGCCGTCCGTCGGCGCCGGGCAGCGCGCGCAGGGTGGCGGCGCGGTGCGGGGGCAGCGAGTCGAGCAGCGGGTCGGTGGCGTCCGGGTCCAGGTAGGCGCGGGTGAACAGGTGGTGCAGCAGCCCCCGGGCGGTGACGCACACCGCCAGGTAGGGGTGGCCGCCGGGCCGCAGGGTGCGCAGCGCCCAGTGGCCGTCCGCGTCGGTGGCGACCCGGGCGAAGCCGGTGAACGCGGTCTCGTCACGGCCGAGGAAGCCGTCGGTGACCTGGTCGCGCCGCAGGGAGCCCGCCGCGTCCGGGACGCTGCCGTCGGGCGCGGTCTGCCAGGTCTCCACGAGCGCGTCGGGCACGGGCGCTCCGGCTCCGTCGAGCACCCGGCCGTGCAGCACCACGGTGCCGGGGGCGCCGGCCGGGGCGACGGCGCCGCCGTCCGGGACCGGCAGGGCGTACCCGAAGAACGGGCCGACGGTCTGCGAGGGGGTGGGGTGCGCGGTCATCGGTGGTCCTCCCCGGTCTCGGTCCAGGTGGCGGCGGGCCCGTCCAGCACGATGTCCCAGCGGTAGCCCAGTGACCACTCGGGCACCGACAGGGCGTGGTCGTAGGAGGCGACCAGGCGGGCGCGGGCGGCCGGGTCGGTCACCGACTGGAGGATCGGGTCGTGGCGGAAGAGGGGGTCGCCGGGAAAGTACATCTGCGTCACCAGCCGCTGGGTGAACGCCGCGCCGAACAGCGAGAAGTGGATGTGCGCGGGCCGCCAGGCGTTGGTGTGGTTGCGCCACGGGTAGGCGCCGGGGCGCACGGTGGTGAACGCGTAGTGGCCGGTGTCGTCGGTGAGGCAGCGGCCGGCGCCGGTGAAGTTCGGGTCGAGCGGGGCGGGGTGCTGGTCGCGCTGGTGGGCGTAGCGTCCGGAGGCGTTGGCCTGCCAGATCTCCACGAGCTGGTGACGCACCGGGCGGCCGGCGCGGTCGGTGACGCGGCCGGTGACGGTGATGCGTTCGCCGAGCGGTTCGCCGGGGTGGCGGCGGGTGAGGTCGGCGTCGAGGGGGGCGACGTCGGTGACGCCGAAGACCGGTCCGGTCAGCTCGACCGCGTCGGGGTCGCGGACGGCGGCCGGGGCGGTGAGCGGATGGCGCAGGGTGCTGCTGCGGTAGGGGCGGTAGCCGCGGTCGGGGTGGGTGCGGGCCGGGCCGGCCGCGGCGGCGGCGATGTCGCGGTCGATGTCGGCCTGGGTGGGTCCGGCGGTGGGCGCGGTCATGGTGGTCACCTCTCCAGTACGAGGGCGATGCCCTGGCCGACGCCGACGCACAGGGCCGCCAGGCCCGTTCCGCCGCCGGCGGCGGCCAGTTGGTGGGCGACGGAGCCGGCCAGCCGGGCGCCGGACGCGCCGAGCGGGTGGCCGAGGGCGATGGCGCCGCCGAGCGGGTTGACGACGGCCGGGTCGAGGTCGGGCCAGGCGGCGAGGCAGCCGAGCGCCTGCGCGGCGAACGCCTCGTTGAGTTCCGCGACGGCCAGGTCGGCGAACCGGCGGCCGGCCCGGTCCAGGGCGCGGCGGACCGCTTCGACGGGTCCGAGGCCGAACAGCTGCGGCTCGACGCCGGTGACCGCGTTGGCCCGGATGGTGGCCAGTGGTTCGCGGCCGGTCGCCGCCAGTCCCGCCTCGTCGCACAGCAGCAGGGCGGCGGCGCCGTCGTTGAGGGGTGAGGAGTTGCCGGCGGTGACGGTGCCGCCGGGGCGGAAGACCGGTTTGAGGGCGGCGAGGCGTTCGGCGGAGGTGTCCTCGCGGACGCTCTCGTCACGGGCGAGCGGCACGCCGCCGAGCGGGACGGCCTCCGCGGCGAAGCGGCCGTCCCGCCAGGCGCGGGCGGCCTTGCGGTGGCTGGCGAGGGCGTAGGCGTCCTGGGCCTCGCGGGTGATCGCGTGCCGGTCGGCGATCAGTTCGGCGCCCTCGCCGAGGGCGACGGTCCATTCGGCGGGCATGCGGGGGTTGGTCATCCGCCAGCCCAGCGTGGTGGAGTACATCTCGGTGTGCCCGGCCGGAAAGCCCTTCGCGGGTTTCGGCAGCACCCACGGCGCGCGGCTCATCGACTCGACGCCGCCGGCCACCACGACCGAGGCGTCGCCCAGCGCGACGGCCCGGGCGGCCTGCACGACGGCCTCCAGCCCGCTGCCGCACAGCCGGTTGACGGTGACGCCCGGCACGGTGACGGGGAGCCCGGCGAGCAGCACGGCCATCCGGGCCACGTCGCGGTTCTCCTCGCCGGCGCCGTTGGCGTTGCCCAGGACGACGTCGTCGACGCGCGCCGGGTCGAGGTCCGGGCAGCGGTCCACCAGGGCGCGCACCACGTGGGCGGCCAGGTCGTCGGGGCGTACCGCGGACAGGGCGCCGCCGTACCTGCCGACGGGGGTGCGGACGGCGTCGACGACGTACACCTCGCGGGGGCCGGTCATCGGGGGTCCTTTCCGGCGGCCTTCAGGGCGCGCAGCGCGGTGAGTTCGGCGTCGGTGGGGGGCTCGGTGACGTCCAGGCCGGGGGCGATCCGCAGGTCCCAGCCGGTGGCGGCGCGCGCCCGGTCCGCGGTGACGCCGGGGTGGACGGCGGTCAGCACGAGTTCGGCGGTGCCGGGGTCGGGGCGCAGCACGCCGAGGTCGGTGATGACGGCGACCGGTCCGGCGCCGCGCATGCCGAGGCGGGCGCGGTCGCCGGGGCCGGTGCCGTGGCCGACGGTGGTGACGAAGTCGAGGGCCGCTACGAAGTTGCGGGTGCTGTGCCGCACCACCAGGAGCACCTCGCCGCAGTTGGCGGCGATCTCCGGGGCGCCTCCCGCGCCGGGCAGCCGTCCCTCGGGGCGTCCGGGGCCGCGGTCGACCAGCGTGGTGTTGACGTTGGCGAAGCGGTCGACCTGGGCGGCGCCGAGGAAGCCGACGCCGACCCGGCCGCCCTGGAGCCAGTAGTTGAACATCTCCGGCACCGGTACGACCGCGTCGGCGGTCTCGGCGAGTTCGCCGTCGCCGATGGACAGCGGCAGCCGGGTGGGCTTGGAGCCGATGGTGCCGGACTCGTAGATGAGCACCAGGCCGGGGTTGACGGTGGCGCGGGCCAGGTTGGCGGCGGTGCTGGGCAGGCCGATGCCGACGAAGCAGGTGCGGTGGCCGGCCAGCGCGCGGGCGGCGTTGACCTCCATCAGCTCGTCGGGGGTGTGCGTCATGAGCGGGTCCCTTCGGTGCGGCCGTGGACCTCGTGCTCCAGCCAGGCGGTGAACGTCTCCCGGTCCCGGGCGATGGTGTCCCAGGCGCGGTAGTACGCGTTGTCGCGCACCGAGTAGCCGGTGGCGTAGGAGGGGTGGGCGCCGCCGGGGGCGACGGCGACGGCGTCGATGACCCAGGAGGGCAGCACGACGGCGCCGGGAAGCGGTTCGAGGGCGTCGACGACCTCCTCGACGGTGACCAGCACCCGGTCGGCGGCGAGTGCCGCCTCCTTCTGCACGCCGAGCAGTCCCCACATCTGCACGTTGCCGGCCCGGTCGGCGCGCTGGGCGTGGATGACGGTGACGCCGGGGTTGAGGGCGGCGACGGCGGCCAGTTCCTCGCCGGTGAACGGGCAGGTGACGGTGGCCACGGTGTCGCTGCGGGTGGGCAGGTCGCTGCCGCGGTAGCCGCGCAGCACGGCGAACGGCAGGCGGGAGGCGCCGGCGACGTAGCGGTTGGCCATGCCGGCGTGGCTGTGCTCGTCGAGTTCCAGCGGGCGCGGCCAGCCGTTCTCCACGGCGTCGCGGAAGCGGTGCAGCGATCCGACGCCGGGGTTGCCGCCCCAGGAGAAGACCAGCTTGCCGGCGGCGCCGGCCCCGATGAGCTGGTCGTAGACGACGTCGGGCGTCATGCGGGCGAGGGTGAGTCCGGTGCGGCCCTGGCGGATGATCTCGTGCGCGGCGGCGAACGGGATGAGGTGGGTGAAGCCCTCCAGGGCGACCGTGTCCCCGTCGCGGACGAGGTCCGCCACGGCGTCGTGCAGGGTGCGGATGCCGGCCATTGACCACCTTCCGGTGCGTTGGTGCGGGTCTTCTTCGGTGCTGGGCGCCGGTGCGGGCCGCTGCCGCGCGGGCGGTGGGTGTCCGGGCCGGGGGCCGGGGCCGGGCCGGGCGGGTCCGGCGGGGCGGCCGGGGCCCGGAGGGGCGTTCCGCGCGGCAGCGGTTGACCGCGTTCGCCTGGTGAACTAAAGTTCGCATGGGCGACGCTCCGAGTCTGCGCCGGGCCCGTCCGCCATGTCAACCGTCCGCCGGGCCGCGCCGCCGCCCCGCGCGGTCCGAGGGGGGAGAGCCGCGTGCCGGGACACGGATCCGCGCCGGGAGCCGCCGCACCGCCCGGTGCCGTCATGCCGCCGGAGGCCGTCGGGCCGCTGGTGCGGGGGCTCGCCGTGCTGCGCGCGCTGGCCGGCTCCGACGCGCCGCAGCCGGTGACCGCGCTGGTGCGGGCCACCGGCCTCGCCCGCTCCACCGTCGACCGGCTGCTGGCCACCCTCGGCCACCTCGGGTACGTCCGCGCCGAGGGCCGCGACGTGGCGCCCGCGCCCCGCCTGATGGCGCTCGGCAACGCCTACCTGGCCGCCGTCCGGCTGCCCGAACTGCTCGGGCCGCACGCCGACGAACTGGCCGGCGCCCTCGACGAGTCGGTCTCCCTCGCGGTGCCCGACCGCGATGCCACCCGCTTCGTCCACCAGGCCACCCGGCGCCGCGCCATGACCCTGACGTTCCGTATCGGCGACCCGCTGCCCGCCGAACGCGGCGCCACCGGGCCGCTGTTCGCCGCCGGCTGGGACGCGGCGGCCTGGGACGCCTGGCGCCGCCGCCGCGCCGCCGACCCGCTGGACGCCGGTTTCCCCGGTCTGCCGCCGCACCCGGCGCCCCCGCGGGACGAGGCCGCGTTCCGGACCAGGGTGACCGCCGCGGCCCGCGACGGGTACGCGTGCGACGACCAGTTGGTCGAACCGGGCCTGGTCGCGGTCGCCGTTCCGGTACTCGGGCCGCACGGTCGGCCGGTCTGCGCGGTCAGCGTGGTCAGCCACACCAGCCGGCACACCGCGCGGTCCCTGCGCGCCGCGGCCTTCCCCCGGCTGCGCCGCGCGGTCACCGCGATGGAACGCACCCTGCGCGAACCCCCGCCGCCCCCGGCACCCGCCCCGACGCCGGACCGCCTCGCGGTGCCGGAGGGCGCGGTGACCGTCGAGTCGTTCGCCCGCGGCCTGGAGGTGCTCGCCGCGTTCGACGCCGGACGGGCCACGCCCACCCTGTCGGAACTGGCGGCGGCGACCGCACTGCCACGGGCCACCGTGCGGCGGGCGCTGATCACGCTGGGGCACCTGGGCTACACCGAGGCGGCCGGCCGCGGCTTCCGCCCGACGCCGCGGGTGCTGGAACTCGGATTCGCCCCCCTGGCCCGCCGCCCGCTGTCCCTGCTGGCCCAGCCGCACCTGGCGGAACTGACGCTGCGGGTCGGCGACTCCGCGTCGCTCGCCGTGCTCGACGGGACCGACATCCGGTACGTGGCCCGGGTGCCGACGGTGCGGATCATGAGCGTGAACATCACCGTGGGCACCCGCTTCCCGGCCTTCGCCACGTCGATGGGCCGGGTGCTGCTGGCCGGCCTGCCGCCCGCCGACCGCACCGCCCTGCTGGCCGCCACCGACCTCACCCCGCCCACCCCGCGCTCCCTGACCTCCCCGGCCGCCCTGGCCACCGCGGTGGAACGCGCCGGGGCCGACGGGTACGCCCTGGTGGACCAGGAACTGGAGGAGGGCCTGCGCTCGGTGGCCGTCCCGGTGCGCGACCACCGGGGCCGGGTCGTCGCCGCCGCCAACGTCTCCACCCATGCCGGCCGCCGCACCCCCGACGCGATCCGCCGGGACGTCCTGCCCGAACTGCGCTCGACCGCCGACGCGATCGGCGCGGACCTGCGGGAGGCGGGACGCTTCGTCCGGGTCGGCTCGGAGTGAGGGACGGGGCGTTGCGCGGGACGTGAGGTGCGGGGCCGGGCGGCCGGGCGCGGGGTCGCGGCGGCGGGGTCGGGGTCGCGGCGGCAGGGTCGAGGTGGGGTGCGGGCGCGGTGAGCGGCGGCGGGGGTGGGGTGCCGCGGCGGGGGTGGGGTGCGGGCGGGAAAATCCGACGCGTCATCATGTGGACGGTAAAGGGATGAATCGGCGACTGATCCCCTCTTCCACACGGCTGATCCGGGTTCATCCGGCCGGTGGTAACCCGGAGAATCAGCGCAGCGGCGTCGCACCGGCCGCCGCACGGGATCACAGCCGTGAAGCTGCGACCCGCACGAGGAGGTACAAAAAATCGGGCCGTCGCCGCCATCGGAAACATCGCGGACGCCTGCCGCCGCGTTGCCCCATTTCGGGTTTCACACGGCAATGACAGCCGGTAAATCGGCACCGCGATGCATCGGCGACTTGATCCGGCCACCTGAATTTCGGCCAAGCATGGGATGACATCCGGACAAGTGGACTGCGCCGGTGGCGTATTTCGCGGCAGACGCCCGCACGGTGGCGGGAGACCGGGACCGGACGGGGGAGTCAGGGGCGACCGGGACGGGGAGGATGGGCGTGAACTGTGGTTCTGTGGCGCCCATCACGGCGACGGGGCCGACGGGCGGCCGGACGGGGGCGCCGGAACGGCGGCAGATGACTCCAGCGATATTCGACCGGAACGATAAGCGGATTCATTTTTCCGGGCTCTTCTCCAGACGGCCCGGCGTTGGCGATCCCCGCAGGGAAGCTCATTTCCGTTGCCGGAGCTGCCGGTCACCCCTGTGTCCTTCGTCACAATGCGCGCGGCCCGTGAGCCACCTGTGACGATGACATTCACATTGCGCCCCGATGACCGGCACAAGAAGCACCCAGTTGACTGCGTTGCGTGTCAATTCCCGCCGGTCCCGATAGGGGCCCCGAATTCAGCACGTCGTGAAGGACCCGTGGTGACCCGCGCGGTTGACCGTGTCTAAAGAGCCCCAGTTAACTGTTTGCTGTCAACTCCGTCACACCACGTTAGTCGGGGGAACCATGCGGATACCCGAGCCCGGTCAGACCACCCCGTGCTCGCGGCAGAGTCAGGTCATCGCGGTCAATCCGGTACACCGGCCGTCACCGCGGCTGACCGCCGCTGCCGCGCGGGCCGGAGCCCTCGGTGTGCTCGAACTGCCCGCCGGCGACCCACAGACCGCCGCGGAAGCCGTCGAGCGGACCTGCCGCTGGTCGCCCCGCCCCTTCGGCGTGCGGGTGCGGCCCGGCTGCGAGGTGATCGCCGCCGACCTGCCCGACCGCGTCGCGACCGTGCTGCTCGCCGACCCGGGGCGCTCCCCCGGTGAGTTCGCCGGGCGCGAGGTGCTCGCCGAGGTCACCGACCTGGCCGGCGCCCGCCGTGCCGTGGCGGCCGGCGCCGCCGGACTGATCGTGCGCGGCGGTGAGGCCGGTGGCCGCGCCGCCGACCTGAGCACGTTCGTGCTGCTCCAGCAGGTGCTCGCGGACGACGCGATCACCGTGCCGGTCTGGGCGTGCGGCGGCATCGGCCCGCACACCGCGGCGGCCGCCATCGCCGGCGGCGCCGCGGGCGTCGTGCTCGACACCCAGCTCGCCCTGCTCGACGAGGCCGGGCTGCCGGTCGCCGTCACCGAGGCGCTGGCCGGGCTGGACGGCTCGGAGACCGTGCTGCACCACGGCGTGCGGGTGCTGCGCCGGCGCGGCCCGGGCGCTCCCCGGCTGCCGGAGGACGAGGCCGGGTTCCTGGCCGCCATCGGCTCCGACGACCTGGGCCGGCAGTTCCTGCCGGTCGGTCAGGACGCCTTCCTGGCCGCCGTGTTCGCCCGCCGCTGGTCCACCGTGGCCGCCGTGGTGCGCGGCATCCGGGACGCCGTGGCCGCCGTCGTCGAGGACGACGTGCCCGCCACCGCGCTCGGCGCCGGTTCGCCCGGCGCCGCGGCCCTCGGCACCCGGCTGGCGCTCGCGCAGGGCCCGATGACCCGGGTCAGCGACCAGCCGGCGTTCGCCGCCGCGGTCGCCGCCGACGGCGCGCTGCCGTTCCTCGCGCTGGCCCTGTCCGGCGCGGCGCAGACCCGCACGATGATGGAGCGCACCCGCGAGGCGCTGGGCGACCGGCCGTGGGGCGTGGGCATCCTCGGGTTCGCCGACGAGGAGCTGCGGACCGCGCAGCTGGAGGTGGTCCGCGAAGTGCGGCCCACCCACGCGATCATCGCCGGCGGCCGCCCGGCGCAGGCCGCGGCCCTGGAGGCCGAGGGCATCGCGGCGTTCCTGCACGTGCCCTCGCCCGGTCTGCTCAAGCAGTTCCTGGCCGCCGGGGCACGCCGGTTCATCTTCGAGGGCGCGGAGTGCGGCGGCCACGTCGGCCCGCGCAACAGCTTCCCGCTGTGGGAGGCGCAGGCGGAGATCCTGCTGGAGTTCGTCTCCGGTCGCGGCGCGCGCGAGGCCGGCTCCCTGACCGTGCTGTTCGCCGGCGGCGTGCACGACGAGCGGTCCGCCGCGATGGTCGCCGCCCTCGCCGCGCCGCTGACCCGGGCGGGCGTGCCCGTGGGCCTGCTGATGGGCACCGGCTACCTGTTCACCGAGGAGGCCGTGGCGGCCGGCGCGATCCAGCCGCTGTTCCAGCGGCACATCGTGGCCGCCGAGCGCACCGACCTGCTGGAGACCGCCCCCGGTCACGCCACGCGCTGCGCGCACAGCGAGTTCACCGCGCAGTTCGCCGGCCTCAAGCGCGACCTGGCCGGCCAGGGCGTGCCGGACCGCGACGTGTGGGAGCGGCTGGAGCAGTTCAACGTGGGCCGGCTGCGGCTGGCCAGCAAGGGCATCGAGCGGGTCGGCTCCGACCTGCTGGACGTCGGCGAGGACCGGCAGGCCGGCGAGGGCATGTTCATGGCCGGCGAGGTCGTGGTGCTGCGCGACCGGGTCACCACCATCGCCGGCCTGCACGCCTGCGTCGGTGACGGCGCCGCCGCCTGGCTGCGCGAGCGGTCCGCCGCCCTGCGTGCCGAACTGGGCCTGGACGAGCCCGTCCGGGCGGCCCCGGCGCCGCTGCGGATCGCGGTGGTCGGCATGGCCGGCATGTTCCCCGGTTCCCCGGACCTGGCCACCTTCTGGGCGAACGTGCTGTCCGGCAAGGACTGCGTCACCGAGGTGCCGCCGGAGCGGTGGAACGCCGACCTGTACTACGCGCCGGACGGCGACGGGGAACGCACCCCGTCGCGCTGGGGCGGCTTCCTGCCGGAGATCCCGTTCGACCCGCTGAGCTACGGCATCCCGCCGGCCTCGCTGGGCGCCATCGAGCCGGTGCAGCTGCTGGCGCTGGAGGCGGCCCGGCGCGCGCTGTCCGACGCCGGGTACCAGGGGCGGGGCACCGACCACAGCCGCACGTCCGTGGTCTTCGGCGCCGAGGCGGGCAGCGACCTGTCCAACGCCGGGGTACTGCGCGCGGTGCTGCCGGCCTATTTCTCGCAGCTGCCCGCCGAACTCGACGAGCAGCTGCCGCGGCTGACCGAGGACTCCTTCCCCGGCGTGCTGGCCAACGTGATCGCCGGCCGGATCGCCAACCGGCTCGACCTGGGCGGCGCCAACTACACGGTCGACGCGGCCTGCGCCTCGTCGCTGACCGCGGTGGACGTGGCCTGCAAGGAACTGCTCACCGGGACCAGCGACATGGTGCTGTGCGGCGGCGCCGACCTGCACAACGGCATCAACGACTTCCTGCTGTTCTCCTCGGTGCACGCGCTCTCCCCCACCGGCCGCTCCGCGACGTTCGACAGCACGGCCGACGGCATCGCGCTCGGCGAGGGCGTCGGATGCGTGGTGCTCAAGCGGCTCGCGGACGCCGAGCGGGACGGCGACCGGATCTACGCGGTCATCGACGGCGTCGGCAGCGCCAGCGACGGCCGCGGCCTGGGCCTGACCGCGCCGCGCCCCGAGGGCCAGCGGGCCGCGCTGACCCGCGCCTACGCCAACGCCGGCGTCTCCCCCGCCGAGGTGGGCCTGGTGGAGGCGCACGGCACCGGCACGGTCGTCGGTGACCGCACCGAACTGCGCACGCTCACCAAGGTGTTCACCGAAGCCGGCGCGGCGCCCGGCAGTTGTGCGATCGGCTCGGTGAAGTCCCAGATCGGCCACACCAAGTGCGCCGCGGGCCTGGCCGGCCTGATCAAGGCCACCCTCTCGCTCTACCACGGCGTCAAGCCGCCCACGCTGCACATGGAGGCGCCCAACAGCGCCTGGGACCAGGACAGTCCGTTCGTCTTCCACACCGCGGCCCGCCCGTGGGCGGCCGCCGCCGGTGAACGCATCGCCGGCGTCAGCGCGTTCGGCTTCGGCGGCGCCAACCTCCACACGGTGCTGCGCGCCTACGACCAGGCGCCGGCCCCGCACGCCCTCGACGAGTGGCCGGCGGAGCTGTTCACCTTCCGCGGCGCCGACGAGAACGCCGCGCGCCGCTCGGTGCGGGCCGTGCTGGAACTGGTGGAACGCGGCGACGCCTGGCGGCTGCGGGACTACGCCCGGGCCGCGGCACGCAGGGCGGACCTGGCGGCCGGACGCGGCGAGCCGGTGCTCGTCGCGGTGGTCGCCGGCAGCCTCCAGGAACTGCCGGAGCAGCTGCGCCGCGCCGCCGACGGGGTGAACGACCCCAAGGCGGGGATCTTCGCCGCCGATCCGGCCGAGGCCGCCGGGCAGCTGGCGTTCCTCTTCCCCGGCCAGGGCAGCCAGCGTCCGGGGATGCTCGCCGACCTGTTCGTCGCCTTCCCCGAACTGCACCGGTACCTGGAGCTGGGCGCCCGCTGGGCGGACGCGCTCTACCCGCCGGCCGCGTTCGACAAGGAGACCGCCGACGCGCAGCTGGCGCGGATCACCGACACCGCCGTCGCGCAGCCCGCGCTGGGCATCGTGGAGCTGGCCGCCGCCGAACTGCTCGGTTCGCTGGGGGTGCGGCCGGCGATGGCGGCCGGCCACAGCTACGGCGAGCTGGTCGCCCTCGGCGTGGCCGGCGCGCTGGCGCCCGGCGACGTGCTGAACGCCAGCGCGCTGCGGGCCGGGTCGATCCTCGCCCAGGTCGCCTCCGGTGACCCGGGCGCGATGGCCGCGGTCTCCGCGCCGGCCGCCCGGATCGAGGAGATCCTGCGGCTCGCCGGGCTGGACGACAGCGTGGTGGTCGCCAACCACAACTCGCCGAAGCAGTCCGTCGTCTCCGGCCCGACCGGGCAGGTGGAGGCCGCGATCGGTCAGCTGCGGGACGCCGGGTGCACCGCCAGGCGCATCCCGGTGGCCTGCGCGTTCCACAGCCCGATGGTGGCCGGGGCCGGCGAGGTCTTCGCCGGGCACCTGGCGGCCCTGCCGGTGAACGCGCCCACCGCCTTCCCGGTGTGGGCCAACCGTACCGCCGAGCCCTACCCGGCCGACCCGCGGGCGGTCGTCGAGGGCCTGGCCGCGCAGATCGGCGCACCGGTGCGGTTCACCGAGCAGATCGAGGCCATGTACGCGGCCGGCGCCCGGGTCTTCCTGGAGGTCGGCCCCGGCAACGTGCTCAGCCGGCTGGCCGGCGCCGTGCTCGGCGACCGCCCGCACCGGGTGATCGCGCTGGAGGAACGGGCCGGCAGCGGCCTGCACGGCGTGCTGACGGCGCTGGCCCGCCTGGCGGTCGCCGGCGTGGACCTGCGCACCGCCCCGCTCTTCCAGGGCCGCGACGCCGTCGACGCCGCCACCGCCCCGGTGGTCCGCCCCGCCGGGTGGACCGTCAACGGCCACCTGCTGCGCCGCGCCGACGGCACGATCCCCCCGAACGCCCTCCAGCCCGCCCGCCCAGTCACGGAGCTGCTCGTGCCGGACCACCACGCCCACACCGCCCTCCCGGCGTCCGGCCCGGACGCGCTGATCGCCGAGTTCCTGCGCACCAGCCGCGAGATGGTCTCGGCGCAGCGGGACGTGCTGATGACCTACCTGGGCGCCGCCGGGGTCCCGGCCGCCCCGGTCGCGGCCGTCGCGTCGTACGCGCCGACGGCCCAGCTGCCCGCCGCCGCGCCGGAGTACGTCACCGGCACCGTGGTGCCCGCCGCCGCCCCGGCCACCGCCGCCCCGGCCGCCCCCGTGGCGCCGGTGTGGAACGCGGAGTCGGTGCTGGAGGCGGTGCTGTCGGTCGTCGCGGACAAGACCGGTTACCCGGTGGAGATGATCGAGCCGGACCTGGACCTGGAGGCCGACCTCAGCGTCGACTCCATCAAGCGCACCGAGATCGCCGGCGAACTCGCCACCCGCCTCGGGCTCACCACCGACGCCGGAGCCGGCCTGGAGGAACTCTCCACCGCCCGCACCGCCGCCCGCATCACCGAACTGCTGACGCCGCGTCTGGCGACCACCGCCCCGGCCGCCACACCGGCGGGCGCACCGGCGGGCGCACCGGCTGCCGCGGCCGCCCCGGCGCTCACCGCGGAGACGGTGCTGGCGACCGTGCTGACCGTGGTGGCGGACAAGACCGGCTACCCGGTCGAGATGATCGAGCCGGACCTGGACCTGGAGGCCGACCTCAGCGTCGACTCCATCAAGCGCACCGAGATCGCCGGCGAACTCGCCACCCGCCTCGGGCTCACCACCGACGCCGGAGCCGGCCTGGAGGAACTCTCCACCGCCCGCACCGCCGCCCGCATCACCGAACTGCTGGTCGCCGGGGCGGCCGGGCCGCAGGCGCCCGCCGCGGCCGGGCCGGCCGGCGCGCCGCAGGAGACCGGTGCGGCCCGCGTCATCGCCCCGCAGCGGCTGGAGTTCACCGAGGAGGACCTGCCCGCCGCCGCCCCCGCACTGCCGGCCGGCACCACGGTGACCGTGATCGGCGGCGGCGACCTGGCCGCCCTCGTCGCGGAACGCCTGACGGCCGCCGGGTCGCACGCCGAGGCGGTGCCGTCCGGCACGGCGCCGGAGCGCTGCGCGCAGACCGTGCTGTACCTGGACGCGTTCGGCGCCGACGACTCCCCGCTGCCCGAGGCGTTCCCGGTCTTCCAGGCGGTGCTGGCCGGCGGCCCGCGCCGGCTGGTCGCGGTGGAGGGCCGGGGCACCGGCGCCCCCAGCGGCCTGCGCGGCTTCTTCCGCACCCTGGAGCGCGAGTACCCGGAGGTCGCCTCGACGCTGCTGGAGACCGGCGAGGACGCGACGCCGCAGGCGGTGGCGGACGCGATCGTCGCAGAACTGGGCGACGGCGGACGCGAGCCGGTGGTGCTGGCCGGCGGCGGCCGGCGCCGGGCGCTGCGCCTGTCGCTGGCGGACCTGGGCACGCTGGGCGCCACCGGCGCCGGGCCGGCCGGGGACGGCGCCGCCGAGGCGGAGGCCGTCGGGCTGGACCGCGAGTCGGTCGTGCTGCTGGTCGGCGGCGCCCGGGGCATCACCGCCCGGTTCGCCCGCACGGTCGCCGCGGCGTCCCGCTGCCGGATCGAACTGATGGGCCGTACCCCGGTCCCCGGCGAGGAGGACCCGGCGACCGCCGGTGCCGCCGACCGGGGCGCGCTGCGGACCGCGCTGATCGCCTCCGGCATGGCCTCGCCGGCCAAGATCGAGCGCGCGGTCTCCGCCGTGCTCGCCGCCCGTGAGGTGCGCGGCACGCTGGCCACTCTGCGGGAGCTGGGCTCGCGGGCCCGCTACCACGCGGTGGACGTGCTGGACTCCGAGGCGGTGCGGGCGGTGGTCAAGGACATCCACGCCGAGTACGGCCGGCTGGACGGCGTCGTGTACGCGGCGGGCGTCATCGAGGACAAGCTGATCGCGGAGAAGTCGGTGGAGTCCTTCCGCCGGGTGTACTCCACGAAGGTCGACGGCGCGCGGGTGCTGCTCGACGCGGTGGACCAGCTGCCGTCCGGTCCGCGGTTCGCGGTGCTGTTCGGCAGCATCGCGGCGGCCCTGGGCAACCGCGGCCAGGTCGACTACGCCTCCGCCAACGACGCCCTGGAGGAGATGGGGCGCCGCTGGAGCGCCGAGGGCCGGCGCGGGGTGACGGTGCACTGGGGTCCGTGGGCGGCCGCGCAGACCAACGGCGGCATGGTCACCCCCGAGCTGATGCGCTCGTACGCCTCCCGGGGCATCGCGCTCATCGACCCGGAGGAGGGCCCGCTGGCCCTGCTGCGGGAACTGGCCTGGGGCGCCCCCACCGCGCACGCCGTGGTCTACACCGCCTCCGGCTGGTGACGCGATGACCCGGCGCACGCCCATCGCCATCGTCGGCATGTCGGCGTTCTTCCCCGGTGCCCGTGATCTCGACGGGTACTGGCGGGCGATCTCCGGTGGCGTCGACGCGATCACCGAGGTGCCGGCCGGGCGCTGGGACGAGGAGTTCTACGCCCCCGGGGGGCCGAAGCGGGCCGACCGCGTCTACTGCCGGCGCGGCGGATTCGTCGACCAGGACGCGGAGTTCGAGCTGGCCCGGTTCGGGATCATGCCGAACTCGGTGCCCGGTACCGAGCCGGACCAGCTGATCGCGCTGGAGGTGGCGCACCGTTCGATCGCCGACGCCGGCGGTGAGGCGGTGCTGCCGGCCGACCGGCAGCGGGTCGGCGTGGTGCTGGGCCGCGGCGGGTACCTGACGCCGGGCCTGGTGAAACTGGACCAGCGGGTGCGCACCGTCAACCAGGTGGTGCGCACCCTGCGCGAACTCGCCCCGGAACTCGGCGAGGACCGGCTGGAGCAGGTGCGGGCCGCGTTCGCCGAGCAGCTGGGCCCGGAGCGGCCGGAGTCGGCGATCGGTCTGGTGCCGAACCTGGCGGCCTCCCGGGTCGCCAACCGGCTCGACCTGCGGGGCCCGGCGTACACGGTGGACGCCGCGTGCGCCTCGTCGCTGGTGGCCGTCGACCACGCGGTGCGCGAACTGGCCGGCGGGCGCTGCGACGTGATGCTGGCCGGCGGTGTGCACCACTGCCACGACATCACCCTGTGGTCGGTCTTCAGCCAGCTCGGCGCGCTCTCCCCCAGCGAGCGGATCCGCCCGCTGCACCGGGACGCGGACGGCGTGCTGATCGGTGAGGGCACCGGCATCGTGGTGCTCAAGCGCCTGGAGGACGCCGAACGGGACGGCGACCGGGTCTACGCGGTGGTCGCCGGTACCGGGGTCTCCTCCGACGGGCGTTCCGCCAGCCTGTTCAACCCGGACCCGGGCGGCCAGGTGCGGGCGGTGCGGCAGGCGTGGGAGGCGGCGGAGCTGGACCCGGCTGCGCCGGACTCCATCGGTCTGCTGGAGGCGCACGGCACCGCCACCCCGGCCGGTGACCGGTCCGAACTGGCCACCGTGGCCGAGGTGTTCGGCCCGGCGGACGGGGAGCGGGCGGTCATCGGCTCGGTGAAGTCCAACATCGGGCACACGATGCCGGCCGCCGGCATCGCCGGTCTGATCAAGGCGGCGCTGGCGCTGCACCACCGGGTGCTGCCGCCGACGCTGCACTGCGACGACCCGAACCCGGCGCTGGCGGACACCCGGTTCACGCCGATCGGGCGGGCCCGCCCCTGGCGGGCCCCGGCGACCGGTGCGCCGCGCCGCGCGGGCGTCAACGCCTTCGGGTTCGGCGGTATCAACGCGCACGTGGTCCTGGAGGAGCCGCCGGCCGCGCCGCCGGTGGCCTGCGCGGTGGTCACCGAGCCGGAGCGGGTGCTGCGGCTGGCGGCCCCCGACCTGGCCGGGATGGCGGCGCTGCTCTCCGGTGACGACGCCCGGGTGCTGGCCGCCGGTCTGGACGAGCGCACCCGGACCGGCGCACCGGTGCGGCTGGGCATCGTCGATCCCACCGCGCGGCGGCTGACGCTGGCCCGCAAGGCGGTGCAGCGCGGCACGGCGTGGCGCGGGCGCAGCGACGTGTGGTTCACCCCACGGCCGCTGCTGGGCGCGGCGGGTGGCCGCACCGCGTTCCTCTTCCCCGGCCTGGAGGCGGAGTTCGAGCCCCGGGTGGCGGATCTGGCGGTCTGGCTGGGCCGGGAGTGGGCGCTGGGCGCCGGCGCGCGGGTCGGTGACGTCGGCCGGCACGGCGCGGCGGTCTTCCAGGTGGGCCGGATGCTGGACACGGCGCTGCGGCGGCTGGGCGTGGTGCCGGACGCGGTCGCCGGTCACAGTGTCGGCGAGTGGACGGCGATGGCCTGCGGCGGTATCCACTCCGCCGCGGAGGTCGACGACTTCCTCGCCGGTTTCGACCCCGACGCGCTCCAGGTGCCCGGCGCGGTCTTCGGTGTGCTGGGCATGCCGGCCGAACGGGTGCTGGCGGAGCTGGGGGAGCGCACCGACATCGTGCTCTCCCACGACAACGCCCCGAGCCAGGCGATGGTCTGCGGTCCGGAGGCGGAGGTCGAGGCGTTCGTCACGCGGATGCGGTCGCAGGGCGTGATCAGCCAGGTGCTGCCGTTCCGTTCGGGTTTCCACACCCCGATGCTCGCCCCCTACCTGGACCCGATCCGGGCGGCGGCCCGCCGCTACACCCTGCATCCGCAGTCGACGCCGGTGTGGTCGGCGACGACCTGCGCGCCGTTCCCGGCCGAGCCGGAGGCGGTGGAGGAGCTGTTCGTGCGGCACCTGCTGGAGCCGGTGCGTTTCCGTGGCATGGTCTCCGCCCTGCACGCCGCCGGATTCCGGGCGTTCGTGCAGATGGGCGCCGGTCAGCTGGGGTCGCTGGTGGACAACGTGCTGGACGGCGAGGAGCACCTGACGGTCCCGGCGCACACCTCGGCGCGCGACAGCCTGGCGCAGTTGCGCCGGGTGGTCACCGCGCTGTGGGTGGACGGTGCGGAGCCGGACGTGGCGCCGCTGCTGCCGGCGCGGGCCGCGGGCGCGCACCGGAGGGCGGCTCCCGCCGCGGCGCGGACCCGCGGTCCGGGGGTGCGGCTGGATCTGAACGGCGCGCTGCTCTCGCTGCCGCAGAGCGCGCGCGGTCTGCTGGCCGGTGCGGCCGGTGCCCCCGCCGCGGCACGGCCGGCCCCCGCGCCGGGCGATCCGGTGCTGGAGCGGCTGGGCCGGGCGGGTGCGCGGCACCCGGTGGCCGCGGAGCTGTCGGCGCTGCTGCACGAGACGGCCGCGGTGGCCACCGAACTCATCGGCGCCGGTGCCGGCCGCCGCACGGCGGTCCCCGTGGCGCGGCCCGCGGCCCCCCGCCCGGTGGCGCCGGCCGGGTCCTCCGGGACGCCCGCCGGCCGGGAACCCGGCGCTGCGGCGGCGGGTGGTCCGGCCGCGGCCGGACCGGCGCTGCCGGCGGTGCTGCGGTTCGGGGTGGAGGAGATGCCGTACCTGCTGGACCACTGCTTCTTCCAGCAGCGGCCCGGCTGGCCGGACGAGATCGACCGGTGGCCGATCGTCCCGGCCACCACGGTGATCGCGCACCTGATGGAGATCGCCGAGCGGGCGACGCCGGGCATGCGGGCGGTCGGGGTGCGGGACGTGCGGCTGATGAAGTGGATCGAGGCGATCCCCACCGCCGAGATCCCGCTGGCCGTGCGGCGGCAGGCGCCCGACCGCGTCGAGGTGGTCCTGGAGGGCGCGTCCGGCGCGGTGGTCGACCTGGCCCCGCGCTACGCGGCCCCGCCGGCCGCCTGGACGTTCGACCCGGAGACCGAGGAGCGGCCGGGGCTGCGGGCCGAACAGCTCTACACCGAGCGGTGGATGTTCCACGGGCCGCGGTTCCAGGGGGTCAGCGAACTGACCGCGATCGGCGAGCATCACGTGCGCGGTGTGCTGACCGCGCCGGGGGCGCCGGGCGCGCTGCTGGACAACGTCGGCCAGCTGCTGGGCTACTGGATCATGGACCGGCTGACCGAGCGGACCACGGTCTTCCCGGTCGGCATGGAGCAGATCACCTTCCACGGCCCGGAGCCGCGGGCCGGGGAGCGGCTGGAGTGCTCGATCCGGATCACCGGCGTCACCGACAACTATCTGGTCGCCGACATGCAGTTGCTGCACGGGGGCCGGGTCTGGGCGCAGTTCACCGGCTGGTCGGACCGGCGTTTCGACACCGACGCCGGTATCCGCGCGGTGGACCGCTTCCCCGGCTCCCACACCCTGTCGGCCGCCCGGCCGGAGGGCTGGTCGGTGGTGCACGAGCGCTGGCCGGACCTGGCGACCCGCGAGCTGATCATGCGCAACGTGCTGGGTTCCGCGGAGCGCCTGGGCTACGAGAAGCTGCCGCCGAAGGGCCGCCGCCAGTGGCTGCTGGGCCGGATCGCCGCCAAGGACGCGGTGCGCGGCGTGCTGTGGGCCGAGGGCGCCGGGGACGTCTACCCGGCCGAGGTCTCCATCGGCAACGAGGAGAGCGGCAAGCCGTTCGCCGCGGGCGTGCACGGGCTGGACGTCGGTGAGCTGACGGTCTCGATCGCGCACCGCGCGGAGACCGGTGTGGCGATCGCCGGCCGCGGGCCGTGCGGCGTCGACCTCGAAGTGGTGACCGACCGCACCCGTGCGACGGTGCTGGCGGCCTGCGGGGACGACGGCATCGCGCTGTTCGACGCCGTCGTGGCCGGTGACGCGGCCGGCGAGGGCGAGGCGGTGTGGTTCGCGCGGTTCTGGGCCGCCAAGGAGGCGGTGGCCAAGCTGCGCGGCACCGGGCTGCGCGGCCGCCCCGAGGAGTACCTGGTGGTGGCCGCGGACGCGGAACGGCTGCGGGTGGTGGCCGGCGGCACCGCCTACGAGGTGCGGGCCGCCCGGCTGGCCAACCCGCCCGCGCTGCCCGAACGGGACTACGTGGTCGCCTGGACCACCGGTATCGAGGAGACAGGAGAGCGAGATGAGCACTGAGTCGACGGGGACCGCCACACTGGTCGCCGACGCGGACGTGGTTCTGGCGGACCTCACGCGCATGCTGCGTGAGCTGCTGGAGGAGTACGGCCTGGAGGACGCCGACATCAACCGGGAGACCACCTTCCATGACGACCTGGAGCTGGAGAGCGTCGACCTGGTCGCCCTGTCGGGGACGATGCGCGAGCACTACGGCGACCGCGTCAACTTCGCCGAGTTCATCGCCGACCTGGAGCTGGACGAGATCATCGCGCTGACCGTCGGTCAGCTCGTCGACCACGTGGTGGCCTCGCTGGCCGCCACCGAGCGTGGCTGATCCCGATGACCAAGATGCATACCGGTGCGATCACCACGCACGTCCAGACCCTCGACGCGGTGCGGGACCCCGGCGCGGTGGGCGAGGTGCCCGTCGTGGTCTTCGTCCACGGCCTGCTGACCGACAGTCTGGCCAGCTACTACTTCACGCTCGGCCCGGCGTTCGCCGCTGCGGGCATCGATGTGATCATGTACGACCTGCGGGGTCATGGCCGCAGTGACCGGCCGGCCACCGGCTACCTGCTGGAGGACTTCGTCGGCGACCTCGTCGGGCTGCTCGACGCGCTCGGCGAGAGCCGCCCGGTGCACGTGGTCGGCAACTCCTTCGGCGGCACGGTCGCGGCGGGCCTGGCGGCCTGGCACCCGGAGCGGGTCGCCACCGTCACGCTGATCGAGTCCGAGCCGCCGGTGCCGGTGTGGACCGAGCACATCGCCGTCGGCCTCGCGCACGCCAAGCGGGAGCTGGTGCGCGACGAGGCCATCGACTGGATCCGCGACCAGCACGGCGCGCACACCGCCCGGCTCTCCCGCGGCGCCGGCCGGATCCTGGCGACCACGACGCTGGCCGAGGAGGTCTCCGCCGGCCGCACCATCGACGCCGGTCTGGGTGACATGACCCGGCCGCTGCTGGCGATCTTCGGCGACGAGTCGGGGCTCGCGGCCCAGCAGGCGTGGCTGGAGGCGAACGTCCCCGCCGAGGTGCGGGTGGAGGTGCTCGCCGAGCAGGGCCACTCCGTGCTGGTGGAACGCCCGGAGGAGACCCGGGAACTCATCCTGGCGTGGGTGCGCGACCACGCCCTCGCGGGAGCCGCCCGGTGAGCCGGTTCCTCCTTGTCGTTCCACCGCTCGTCGGCCACATCAACCCGCTGCTGGGTGTGGCCGGCGAGCTGTCCGCCCGGGGGCACGAGGTGGCCTGGACGGGCTGGCCGGAGCAGATGCGGGAGCTGGCCGGGCCGGACGCCACCGTCTTGCCGTGCGCCGACCCCTCACCCACTCTGACGCGGCCGCCGGGGCTGACGGGGCCGGCCGCGTTCAAGTTCCTGTGGGAGGACTTCTTCATACCGCTGGCCGATTTCATGGCACCGGGCGTGGACGCCTCGATCGACGCGTTCGCGCCCGACGTCGTGCTCACCGACCAGCACGCGGTGGCCGGCGCGCTGGTGGCCGAACGGCGCGGCGTCCCGCACGTCACGTCGGTGAGCACCTCCGCCGAACTGATCGACCCGCTCGCCGGCATGCCCAAGGTCGGCGCGTGGCTGCTGGACCTGCTCGACGGGCTGCGGTCCCGGATCGGTGACCCGTCCGTCAGCGGCGACCCGCGGTTCTCGCCGCACGCCGTGATCGCCTTCACCGGCCGGGCGCTGGCCGGGGAGCTGGACCTGCCGCACGAACGCGTCCACCTGGTGGGCCCGGTGATCGCCCCGCGCCCGGGCGGCGCGGACTTCCCCTGGGCGCGGCTGGACCCGGCGCGCAGGAAGGTGCTGGTCTCGCTCGGCACCGCCAACACCGACGCCGGCGGCCGGTTCCTCACCGAGGCGGTCACCGCGCTGGACGCGATGGCCGACCGCGTGCAGGGCGTCGTCGTCGACCCGGGCGGCCTGCTGCGCGACGTGCCGGACACCGTGATGGTGCGGTCCTACGTCCCGCAGCTCGACCTGCTGCCCTCGCTCGACGCGGTGGTCTGCCACGGCGGGCACAACACCGTCTGCGAGTCGCTGTGGCACGGCGTCCCGCTGGTGATCGCGCCGATCCGCGACGACCAGCCGGTGGTCGCCGGCCAGGTCACCGGCGCCGGGGCCGGCGTGCGGGTGCGGTTCGGCCGGGTGGACGCCGCCCGGCTGGGCGCCGCCATCGAGACGGTCCTGGACCCGGCGGGCGGTCACCGCGCGGCGGCCGAGGCCGTCGGGCGTTCCTTCCGGGAGGCCGGCGGCGCGTCCGCCGCCGCGGACCTGCTGGAGGAGGTGGCCGCGGCCGCCCGCCCCGGCGCCGCGCAAGAGGTGGCCCGGTGAGCACCCCGCACGACCCGGCCCCGCCGGCCGGCCCCCTGCCCCCCGAGGTCCCGGTCACCGCCGGACCGCCCGCGGGCGCCTCCTCCCCCGCCGCCCCGGCGCCCGCCGCCGGGACGGGGACCGCGCCGCTGCGGGCGCTGCTGCGGTACGCCCGGCCGCACCGGGCGGTGCTGTGCGGCACGCTGCTGGTGGTGCTGATCGCCAGCGCGGCCGGGCTGGTGCAGCCGCTGGTCGCCCAGCACGTGCTGAGCGGCCTGGGCACCGGCGCGAGCGTGCTGGGCCCGATCCTGCTGCTGGGCGCGCTGGTCGTGCTGGGCGCCGCGCTGACCGGGCTCCAGTCGTGGTGGCAGCAGCGCACCTCGGAACGCGTCGTGCGGCAGGTGCGCCGGGACCTGGTCTTCCGGCTCATCCGGCTGCGGGTCCCGGAGCTGGACCACCGCGCCCCGGGCGACCTGATCGCCCGCGTCACCTCCGACAGCACCCTGCTGCAGAGCGCCGCCACCGAGGGACTGGTGCTGGTCGCCAACGGTGCCCTCAGCATCGTCGGCGCGGTGGCGCTGATGGCGGTCGTCAACCTCGAACTGCTCGGCGTCACCCTCGCGGTGATGCTGCTGGTGGCCGTCGTCATCCTCCTGGTGCTGCCGCGCATCCGTGAGGCCGTGGCCCGCGGCCAGCAGTCGGTGGGCGCGGTCGGCGCCGCGCTGGACCGCACGCTGGGCGCGGCCCGCACCGTGAAGGCGAACGGCGCGGAGGCCAGGGAGACCGAGGTCGCCGACCGGGCCATCGAGAGTTCCTACCGGGCCGGGCTGCTGGCCGCCAAGTACGTGGCGTGGGTGAAGATCCTCTCCGGGGTCTCGATCCAGGCGGCGTTCCTGTCGGTCCTCGGCGTGGGCGGCGCGCTGGTGGCCGCCCACGAGTTGACCGCGCCGTCGCTGATCGCGTTCCTGCTCTACGTCTTCTACCTGGCCGGCCCCATCGGCTCGCTGATCGGCGGCCTGGGCATGCTCCAGCAGGGTCTGGGCGCGGTGGGGCGGATCGAGCAGGTCAAGGACATGCCGGTCGAGGAGGACGTGGACGGCGCCTCCGTGCCGCCCGCCGCGCCGCGCTCGGCGCCCTCGGTGGAGTTCCAGGACGTGCGGTTCGCCTACCCCGGCCGCTCCCAGGCGCTGCACGGCGTCTCCTACACGGTGCGCGGCGGGACGCAGACCGCGCTGGTGGGACTGTCGGGCGCGGGCAAGACCACCATGTTCGCGCTGCTCCAGCGGTTCTACGACCCGACCGGCGGCCGGGTGCTGATCGGCGGCACGGACATCGCCACGCTGCGCCGGGCGGAGGTGCGGCGGCGGATCGCGTACGTCGAGCAGGACTCGCCGGTGATGGCCGGCACCATCGAGGACAACCTGCGGTACTCCTCCACGGGCGCGACGGACGCCGAGATCGCCGACGCGCTGCGGGTCACCCGGCTCGACGCGCTGATCGAGCGGCTGCCCGACGGCCTGCGCACCGAAGTGGGCACCCGTGGCGTGCAGTTGTCCGGTGGGGAGCGCCAGCGGCTGGCCATCGCGCGGGCGCTGCTGCGCAGGCCGGAGGTGCTGCTGCTGGACGAGGCCACCGCGCAGCTGGACGCCCGCAACGAGCAGGCGCTGCGCGAGGCGGTCGAGCAGGCCGGGGCGCGGTGCACCGTCATCCTCATCGCGCACCGGCTCTCCACGGTCACCGCCGCCGACCAGATCGTCGTCATGGAACACGGCCGGGTCCGCGCGGTCGGCACCCACCACGAACTGGTGGACGGTGACGAGCTCTACCGCGAACTCGCCGCCTCCCAGATGCTCGTGGGCGAGGACGGCGGCGCGGTCGACGACATGGCGCCGGCGGTCTGAGCCCGGTGCGGTCCGGGAGGACGAGAAGGGCGTCCGTCCCGGTGCGGGACGGACGCCCTCCGTCGGTCACCCGCCGGGGCGGGCGGCTGCCGGGACCGTCAGCCGGTGATGGCTTCGAGCGCGGGCAGGTAGCCGCTGGCGTAGCCGGTGGCGGTGGGGTGGTACGACTCGTCCATCTTGCTCCAGTCGAGGCTGTTGAGCCACTCGCCGTTGCCGGAGCAGATGCTGTGCGGGTCGAAGACCGGACGGGCGTCAAGGTAGGTGAAGCCCGCCCGCTGCGCCGCCGCGGCGGTGACGTCGGACAGCACGTCCGCCGCACCGTTGAGCGCGGTGCGCTCGGTGTCGCTCAGGCCGAAGATGCCGCAGTCGCCGTGGATCGTGTACAGGCGGGGGTAACCCACCACGACCACCCGGGCGTTGGGGGCCTGCGCGCGGATGGCCGCGTAGGTCTGGTCCAGCGCGGCCGGGAGCACGCCCTGCGCGGCGGCCTCGGACTGGTTGACGCCGTTGACGCAGTCGGAGTCGTCGATCGTCAGGATGCAGTTCTCCAGCACCGGGACGAAACCGACGTCGTTGCCGCCGACCTGGACGCTGACCAGGGTGGCGTTCGACGGGATCTGCGGGATCTGGCTGCTGATCACGTCGGCGGTGGTGGCGCCGGAGCAGGCGGCCTCCACGAACGACCAGGAGGGGTGGGCCGCGGCCCACAGGCGCGGGTAGGACGTCGGCCCGCGACGGCAGTCCGTGGCCGGGCTGTCGTAGGTGTTGGTGCCGACGGCGACGGCGTACGAGTCGCCCAGCCCGGCGTACACACCGTCAGCGGCATGGGCGGTGGGCACGAAGACGAACGCGGCGGCCATGGTGAACGCGGCCGCGAGGAGCGCTCTCAATCTGCGCATCGACTTTCTCTCCGGATGTGAGGGGATGTTGGCTTCATATAATTAGCACTTCCGGGGATTGTTGTGAACATGCCAAGAGGTAATATTTGCTTACGCCTCCGCTTTCCGCTCACCACAATGAGGCGACGGCCGCAATCGCGCGAATACCGACATACCCTGCCCGCCCGGTCGACGGCGCACGTCACCGACACCCCAACACCCCTTGCTCACAAGGGAGTTGGCACACACCAATGGCAAGGACCTGCCACCGGGTAAATCAAAGCGGGCCGTCCGGCGAATTCTTGCCGCATCCGCTTGACACGTTCCTGCCGCGTTCACGACCTGCCACCGGCGACCGCGTCGCACCCCGCGCAAGCACGTTTTCCGCCGTACCGAAGAAAACCCCCGGTGAACGGGGATTTCCGACCGCCCCGGCGGTACGGCCGCCCGCGACGGCGGTAACGCCCGGCCCTTCGCGCGCCGGCGCACGGCCCCGGCGGCCACGCGCCGCACCCCGCGACGGCCGGATCCGGCCACCCGCCACCCGGCGGGCGCGACGCCGGGCGGCCGGGATGCCGGGATGCCGGACAGTCGGGCGGTCGGGCGGTCGGGCGGTCGGGCGGTCGGGCGGTCGGGCGGTCGGGCGTGCCGGGTGGCCGGGGCCCGAGGGGTCAACGGCCCGTGACGCGGGTCACAGCGAACGGGCGGGCGGTGCCGGGCCCCGCGGGTCACGGGGAGGCGGCGGACTACGCCACACGGGCGCGGCCGCGGACCGGGCGGGCGCCCGCGGAGAGCCCGCGCGGCGCCGCCCCTCGCGGTGCGCCCGTCAGCCCGCGCAGGACGGACAGAGGCCGCGGTAGGTGACGTCGGCCTGGGAGACGGTGAAGCCGAATCGTTCCTTCGGCGGGAGGTCGGCGAGCGGGTCGCCGGTGGGGTGGACGTCGCGGATGGTGCCGCAGCCGGTGCAGAGCAGGTGCTGGTGGGGGCGGTGCGCGTTGGGGTCGTAGCGCTTGGCGCGGCCGTCGGTGGCCACCTCCAGGACCTCGCCGAGGGAGACCAGTTCACCGAGGGTGTTGTAGACGGTGGCCCGGGAGATCTCCGGCAGCCGTCCGGAGGCGCGGGCGTGCACCTCCTCGGCCGTCAGGTGCGTGTGTTCGCCGTCGAGGACCTCGGCCACCACACGCCGCTGGGAGGTCATCCGCCAGCCTCGGCCTCGCAGGCGCTCCAGCAGGTCACTCATGTCGGTTCACCTTATTCAGGTTCGGTGGGCCCCCGGGAGTTTACCAACGGGTCCGGGTTCCGACGGGATATGGGCTTGGTGCGCTTCTTGACTCGGACTGTGTCCATCGTAGGATCGGTTCCGGCGACAGCCAAGGGTCCAGTACGGCAGGAGACACCGACGTGACGCGACCACCGCCGGGACCGCTCCCGGCGCCGGCCCCGCGCGGCGCCGTCCCCGCCGGCCGTGCGGTCCGGCCGCCGGCCGCCGCGCACCCGGCAGGTGCGCCCGTCCCGTCCCCCGCCCCCGAACCCCTGAGCACCGTGATCCGCCCGGTCCGGAAGGATTCCCATGTCTGAGAACCATGAAGCAATCGTCGTCGACGCCAAGACGGAGAGCGGCGGTGGCTGCCCGGTCGCGCACGGCCGCGCGCCGCACCCGACGCAGGGCGGCGGGAACCGCCAGTGGTGGCCGGACCGGCTCAACCTGAAGATCCTGGCGCCGAACCCGGCCGTGGCCAACCCGCTGGGCGGGGACTTCGACTACACGGCCGCGTTCGGCGCGCTGGACCTGCCGGCCGTCAAGCGGGACCTCGCCGAGGTGCTCACCACCTCGCAGGACTGGTGGCCGGCCGACTTCGGCCACTACGGCCCGTTCATGGTCCGCATGGCCTGGCACAGCGCCGGCACCTACCGGATCAGCGACGGCCGCGGCGGCGCCGGCGCCGGCATGCAGCGCTTCGCCCCGCTCAACAGCTGGCCGGACAACGCCAACCTCGACAAGGCCCGCCGCCTGCTGTGGCCGGTGAAGAAGAAGTACGGCCAGAACATCTCCTGGGCCGACCTGATGATCCTGGCCGGCAACGTGGCGCTGGAGACCATGGGGTTCGAGACCTTCGGCTTCGCCGGCGGCCGCCCGGACGTGTGGGAGCCGGAGGAGGACGTCTACTGGGGCCCGGAGAGCATCTGGCTGGGCGACGAGCGCTACACCGGCGACCGCGAGCTGGAAAACCCGCTGGGCGCGGTCCAGATGGGCCTGATCTACGTCAACCCCGAGGGCCCCAACGGCACCCCGGACCCGCTGGCCTCGGCCCGCGACATCCGTGAGACGTTCCGCCGGATGGCGATGAACGACGAGGAGACCGTCGCGCTGATCGCCGGCGGGCACACCTTCGGCAAGACCCACGGCGCCGGGCCCGCGGACGCCGTCGGCCCGGATCCGGAGGCGTCCCCGCTGGAGCAGCTGGGCCTGGGCTGGAGCAGCACCCACGGCAGCGGCAAGGGCGGGGACACCATCACCAGCGGCCTTGAGGGCATCTGGACGAACACCCCGATCACCTGGGACAACAGCTTCTTCGAGATCCTCTTCGGCTACGAGTGGGAGCTGTTCACCAGCCCGGCCGGCGCCAACCAGTGGCGGCCGAAGGACGGCGGCGGCGCCGGCACCGTGCCGGACGCGCACGACGCCTCCGCGACCCACGCGCCGACCATGCTCACCACCGACCTCGCGCTGCGCGTGGACCCGGCGTACGAGCAGATCTCGCGGCGCTTCCTGGAGAACCCGCAGGAGTTCGCCGACGCGTTCGCCCGCGCCTGGTACAAGCTGACCCACCGCGACATGGGCCCGGCCGTCCGCTACCTCGGCCCGGAGGTCCCCTCCGAGACGTTGCTGTGGCAGGACCCGGTCCCGGCCGTCGACCACGAACTGGTGGACGCGGCCGACGTGGCCTCGCTCAAGGAGAAGGTCCTCGCCAGCGGCCTGTCCGTCTCCGACCTGGTCTCCACCGCGTGGGCCTCGGCCTCCTCGTTCCGCGGCAGCGACAAGCGCGGCGGCGCCAACGGCGCGCGGATCCGCCTGGAGCCGCAGAGCGGCTGGGAGGTCAACGACCCCGACCGCCTGGCGGGCGTGCTGCGCACCCTGGAGGACGTGCGGGAGAAGTTCAACACCGCGCAGAGCGGCGGCAAGCGGATCTCGCTGGCCGACCTGATCGTGCTGGCCGGTGCGGCAGGTGTCGAGAAGGCCGCCCGTGAGGGGGGTGTCACCGTCGAGGTGCCGTTCACCGCGGGCCGCACGGACGCCTCGCAGGAGCAGACCGACGCGGAGTCGTTCGCCGCGATGGAGCCGGCCGCCGACGGCTTCCGCAACCACATCGGCAAGGGCACCCGGCTGCCGGCCGAGTACCTGCTGGTCGACCGGGCGAACCTGCTGACCCTCAGCGCGCCCGAGATGACCGTCCTGGTCGGTGGCCTGCGCGTGCTGGACGCCAACACCGGCAGGTCCGCGGCCGGTGTCCTCACCTCGACCCCCGGGGTGCTGACCAACGACTTCTTCGTCAACCTCCTCGACCTGGGCACCACCTGGTCGGCCGCCGGTGACGACGCGAAGACGTTCGAGGCCCGCGACGCGGCCGGCGCGGTGCGCTGGACCGGCACCCGCGCCGACCTGGTCTTCGGCTCCAACTCCGAACTGCGCGCGCTCGCCGAGGTCTACGCGAGCGATGACGCGAAGGAGAAGTTCGTGCGCGACTTCGTCGCCGCCTGGGACAAGGTCATGATGCTCGACCGCTTCGAGGTCTGATCCCCTACGGAGTCCCCGGCCGGGACCGCGCGGTCCCGGCCGGGGACTCCGGCGTTCCACGACACACCACAGGCGGCGGCCGGCGGGCCGCCAGGGCCCCGCCGGCCGCCGCCTGTGGTGGGTGTTACCAGCTGCCGCTGGCGCCGCCGCCGCCGAAGCTGCCGCCGCCGCCCTCGTAGTTGCTGACCGCACCGGCCACCGGGCCGGTGAGCAGCGCGATCCCCGCGACGGCCGCGGTCAGGGCGAGAACGGCGGTGGCGGCGACGCGGCGGATGCCACGGGCCTGGGTCTTCTTGCGCATGGGTGCGCTCCTTATGCGATGGGCGATGCGGTCGGACATCGTTCCGCAGGAGGAGTATGCGGGACCGCCGACCGCGTTGGCTACGCCCCCACAGGAACTGCCTGACACCAACTCAGCCCACCGGCAAGCCCGTTGACCATGAGGGTGTTTTCGCAGGTCAGAACAGGGGTGGGGCGCGGCGGTGGGGGCGCCGCCCCGGGCCGGCGCCGGGCGGCGTGCGTCACCGGCCGAGGATCGTGGCGAAGCGGTCCGCGTAGACGGCCCGGTGGGGGGCGGAGGCGACGAGGAGGATGGTGAGGCGGTCGGGGGCGGGGCGGGTGGGGGTGGCGGCGAGGGTGGCGAGGTCGGCGAACTGGCGGTCGGACTCCGAGCGGGAGAGGTCGGGGGCCGGGCGGTCGGCGGGTTCCTCCTCCAGGTAGCCCGCGATCTCGTAGGCGGCGGTGAGCGCGCGCACGCAGTGCTGCTCGGAGTGGTCGGGATCGGCCCAGACCCGGACGGTGTGGTCGGCCAGGGACAGCAGGTCGCTCAGGAAGGCCGCGGCGCCCGGCGGTTCCTCGTAGGCGTCCTCGTCGGGGCCGAGCAGTTCGCGGAAGCGCCGGTCGAGGTCGGCGGCGGTGTGCGGCGGCCGGTCGCCGGTGACGCCGGCCCGGGCGAAGGCGTAGGCGTCGCCCACCAGCCGGGCCGCGACGCCGAGCACCGCGAGGTTCCAGGAGACGTCCGCCAGCACCTTGAGCCGGTCGAGCACCACGGTGGCGGCCAGCCCCCGCTCGAACGGCGTCAGCGCGACCACCTGCGCCCTCGGGCTCTCCGGGTCGCTCCAGGTGAATGACATGACGCTCGGTCCTCCTTCGTGCGGTGCGGGTCCCCCGCCCGGCGGTACGGCCCGCCGGCCCCGGCCGGTTCAACGGCGCGGGTCACAGGTCGGCGGCGGCGCCCGCCCCGCCTGACCGCGGTGCCGCACGACGAACGGCCCGGCCCCGGCGGAGCGCCCGCCGGGGCCGGGTCGTCAGGTGGGACGCCGTCAGGAGGCCGCCGGGTTCCAGTAGTCGCCGGACATGACGACCGAGACGATCATCTTGATGGTCTCACCGTAGTAGGCGTCACCGAACGGGTTGGACGACAGCTGCTTCCAGATCGCGTCGGTCCACGCCTGGTCGCCGGCGGCCATGGCGGCCGGCCCGGCCGCGTCGCCGGCCTCCTCGGCCCGGGTGTCGCCGGAGACGCCCCCGTTGGCGCAATTGAGCTTGATGTGCGGCTGCACCTTGGCCGGGTTGCCGCCGGACAGCGACTTCAGGCAGGCCGACTCCTTGCCGGCCGCCGCGTAGGCGACGGCGGCGGTGCCGGAGCCGTTGACCAGCGCGTCGGTGCCCAGGTGCCAGGGCACGCGCAGGGAGTTGTAGCCGACGATGTTGTCCGGCTGGTCCTCCTGGTAGTCGGCCGGGGCCGGCCTGGGGGTGGCGTTGGCGCCCACCACGAAGTCGGAGAGCAGCCCGGCCGACGGGGAGTAGTTCGCGGTGAAGGAGGAGATGACCGCCTCGGTGCGGGTGATCACCTTGTTCCAGTCGTGCGCGGTGTCGTAGGCGGCGAACGCCCGCAGGTGGTCGAGCATCATGTCGGAGGGCCGCGTGTCGGTGTTGGGGCCGTCGTCCTCGCACTTGAGGTGGCCGTCGGGGGCGACGTCGTGCGCGTAGACCGACGCCAGCCACGCCTTCGCGTCGGTGGTGTAGCCGCCCCACTGGCGGTCGGCGAGGACCAGGCCGTAGCCGATGTCCAGGTCGCCGTCGGTGGCCGCGTCCGGAGTGCCGTTGTCGGTGTACTTGCAGGTGGAGCCGTCCAGCTGCCACTCCATCAGGCCGTCGGGGTCCTCGTGGTCCTTCACCAGCTGCCACAGGCCGTTGAACTCGGTCTGCGCGGCGCTGTCGTAGCCGGCCATCAGCGGCACGATGTTCATGCCGTAGCCCTGCGCCTCGGAGACGGTGCCGTTGTGCGGGGCGTCGTCGTCGCCCTTGGTGGAGACGTAGTACTCGTTCGAGGCGCAGCCGTGCACCAGGTAGGTCTTCTTCCACGCGTCGTAGTTCTTCTCCACCAGGGCGTCGCGGGTGCTCTGCGTGGCGGACGGCATGACGCCGGCCCGGTAGGTGACGTGGGTGGGGAACGGGTGCGCGGGGGCGGCGTGCGGGAGGGCGGCGGGGTGGCCGGGGTGGCCGTCGGCCCGGGCGGCGGGGGCGGTCAGGGTGAGGGCGGCGGCGCACAGGGCCGCCACGGCGGTGGCTGGGCGCGGGAGGGACCGGCGCATGGGGGTGCTCCTCGGGAGGGGGGTGGGGGGCGGGGGGTCAGATGGCGTTGAAGATCCGCGAGTAGGCGTAACCAGTGCCCTTGTCGTAGCCGTCGACCTCCCAGAAGGCGAGTTCCTGCACGCCCTTGGCGGCGGCGAAGCTCTCCAGGGTGGAGGCGTTGGACTGGGTGAAGTCCTCGTCGTCGTCGTTCTCGCCGGCGATGGGGGTCAGGCCCAGGCGGGCCCAGTTCCGCGCGGCGGTGCCGCCGTAGATCGAGGCGAGCTGGGGTTCGGTGGCGTTGGCGGCGGACTCGGAGTCGGCCAGCGCGTTCTCGCCGTCGCCGAAGTCCATGGTCATGATGTTGACCAGGTTGACGTTGACGCCGGCCGACTTGGCGTCCTTGAGCAGTTTGGTGGCGTCCGACTCCAGGCCGTCGGGGTCGACGGGCAGGGTGAAGTCGATCCGCACCGAGGGGTCGGCCTGCTGGAGGGCGGCGAGCGCCTGGTCACGGCGCTTGTTGGAGGTGGTGTCCTCCAGCGGTCCGCCCTCGATGTCGAAGTCGAGGCGGGTGACGCCGTAGGTGGTGACGACCTTCTGGTAGGCGGCGGTCAGGCTGGAGACCGACGTGCAGGACTGGGCGAGTTCGGTGCTGCCGGCGCCGCCGAAGGAGATGACGACCGAACCGCCGGCCGCTTTGAGGGCGTTGATCTGCGAGGTGAACGCGCCGACGGAGTCACCGCCGTCCTCCCACTGGAGGGTGCAGCCGGACTTCGAGGTGAGGAAGGCCAGCGTGTAGTGGTTCAGGCCGGTCTTCGTCCGGTCGGCGGCCATGTCGGCGGCGGTGGAGCCGTCGATCTGGAGGTAGGGCGCCGCGTACTGCGCCGGGAACGAGCCGGCCGCGTGGGCGGTTCCGGCACCGGCCATCAGCAGCAGGGCGGGGGCCGCCGCGAGGGTGGCGGCGAGGGGGAGGCGCGCGAAGGTCAGGGTCATGGGGGAGACCTCTCCGGTCCGCGGATCTGTCAGGAAACCTTCCTAACGTGTCGAGAATGGTGGGCCGGGCCCGCCAGGGGTGTCAAGACATGTGCACGTCAACGAAAGCGGCAACGTCGCCGCAGGTCAGGGCCGTTCACGGCGCCGGGCATGCCGGTGACCCCGGCGGCGCTACCAGGTCCGCCGGGGCCGGCGCCGCGGGTCAGACGGCGGTGCCCCGGGGGCGGCGGGCGTGCCCGTCCCGAAGGCGTTCGTTGCTGTGCGGGCCGCCGCCCAGACCGGCGGCGGCGAGGTGGTCCAGGCCCAGCAGGGCGGCGCCGACGACCGGCGGCGTGCCGGTGACCCGGGGCACGGCGAGCGGCGCCCCGGCGGCCAGGTGCGCGGTGACGGCGTCCAGCAGCAGGCGGTCGCCGCCGGTGAGTACGCCGCCGCCGAGGACCACGTCGACCGGCTCGTCCAGCAGGTCCAGGCGCCGCAGGGCCACCAGGGCCATCCGCGCCACCTCGTCCGCCTGCCGCTCCACCAGCGCCACGGCGGCGCGATCGCCCTGCGCGGCGACGGCGAACAGCAGCGGGGCGAGTTCGTGCAGGCGCTCGCGCGGCAGGTCGCCCAGGTGGACCGCCTCGGCGACGGCCCCGGCGGTGGGCAGCCCGAAGTGCGCGGCGGTGGCGGCGGCCAGCGCGGTCGGACCGCCGCGGCCGTCCTCCGCACGGGTGGCGTGCCACATGACCTCCAGCGCCAGCCCGCCACCGCCGCCCCAGTCGCCGGTGAGGGTGCCCAGCGCCGGGAACCGCACGGTGCGCCCGTCCGGCAGCAGCCCGGCACAGTTGATGCCCGCCCCGCAGACCACGGCGACACCGCGCGGGGCGTCGGTGCCGGAACGCAGTAGGGCGAAGACGTCGTTGGCGACGACGGTGCCGCGCGACCAGCCCCGGCCGGCGATCTCCTCCCCCAGCACGCGTTCCTCCACCGGCAGGTCGGCGTTGGCCAGGCACGCGGAGGTGTGGGTCACCAGGGGGCGGCCGGCGGCGGTGCCGAGTCCGGCCTCGGCGGCGGCGTGCGCGACCAGCGGGGCGAGGACGTCGACGGCGCCGGCCGGGCCGGTGAGGTGCGGGCGGAAACCGCCGCCGCGGGCGGTGCCCAGCACGGTCCCGTCGGCGGCGACGATCGCCACGTCGGTCTTGCTGTTGCCGGCGTCGATCGCCAGGACGCCGCGTACCAGTTCCTCGCCCGCGGCGCCGGGCAGGCCGGGGCCGAGCGGGCCGCCGGCCGCGCGGGGGCGGGGCGGCGGCGCGGGGGCGGGGACCGAGGTGCCGGCGCCGGGATGCTCCCCGGACCGCGGGCGGCCGGCGGAGGCCCCTTCCGCCGTTCTCACGCCCACGCCAGGTGGGCGCGGTTGTGGGCGACGAGGCGGTCGGTGAGCTGGTCGGCCAGGTCGCTCTGGCCGATCAGCGGGTGGGCGAGCAGGGCGTCGAAGACCCGGTCACGGCCGCCGTGCACCGCGGCCCGCAGCGCCAGGTCCTCGTAGGCGGTGGTGTGCGCGATCAGCCCGGCGAACAGCGGTTCCACCGGGGCGACCGGCAGCGGTGCCGCACCGGAGGCGTCCACCCGGGCGGGCACCTCGACGACGGCGTCGTCGGGCAGGAACGGCAGGGTGCCGGCGTTGCGGACGTTGACGACCTGTTCGGAACCGGCCTGCGGCGCACCGCTGCCGAGGAGGGCGGCGATGAGGTGGACGGCGGCCTCCGAGTAGTAGGCGCCGCCGCGCTTCTCCAGCAGGGCGGGCTTGGTGTCCAGCGCGGGGTCGGCGTACATCTCCAGCAGTTCGCGTTCGATGGCGGCCACCGCGGCGGCCCGCGAGCCGGAGGTCCTCAGCTCCTCCACGACACGGTCGTGCTGGTAGAAGTACCGCAGGTAGTACGACGGCACGACCCCCAGGCGCCGCACCAGCTCGTACGGCATGCGCAGGTCACCGGCGATGGCCGGGCCGTGACGCTCCAGCAGTTCGGGCAGCACGTCGCGGCCGTCCACCCGCACCCCGCGCTCCCACGTCAGGTGGTTGAGGCCGACGTGGTCGAGGTGGACGCGATCGGGGGTGACGTCCAGCAGGCGGGCGAACTTGCGCTGGAAGCCGATGGCCACGTTGCACAGCCCGACGGCCTTGTGGCCGTGGGTCAGCAGCGCGCGGGTGACGATGCCGACCGGGTTGGTGAAGTCGACGATCCAGGCGCCGGGGTTGGCGCGGCGCACCCGTTCGGCGATGTCGAGGACCACGGGAACGGTACGCAGCGCCTTGGCCAGTCCGCCGGCGCCGGTGGTCTCCTGGCCGACGCAGCCGCACTCCAGCGGCCAGGTCTCGTCCTCGTCGCGCGCGGCCTGTCCGCCGACGCGCAGTTGCAGCAGCACGGCGTCGGCGCCCTCGACGGCGGCGTCCAGGTCGTCCGTGGTGACGACCTTCGCCGGGTGGCCCTGCCGGGCCAGGATGCGGCGGGCGAGGCCGCCGACGAGTTCGAGCCGTTCGGCGGCCGGGTCCACCAGGACGAGTTCGCCGACCGGCAGGGTCTCCCGCAGCCGGGCGAAGCCGTCGACCAGCTCGGGGGTGTAGGTGGAACCGCCGCCCACGACCGCCAGTTTGAGACTCATCAGCCCTTGACTCCCGTCAGTGTCACACCTTCGATGAAGGCTTTCTGCGCGAAGAAGAACACCACGATGACCGGCGCCATCACCAGCAGGGTCGCGGCCATCGTGAGGTTCCAGTTGGTCTGGTGCGCGCCGTGGAAGGTCCCCAGACCGTAGGAGAGGGTCCAGGCGGCGGGGTTGTCCGAGGCGTAGATCTGCGGGCCGAAGTAGTCGTTCCAGCAGAAGAAGAACTGGAAGAGAGCGACGGCGGAGATGGCCGGCTTCGCCATGGGCACCACCACCCGCAGCAGGGTACGCACCTCGCCGCAGCCGTCCACCCGGGCGGCGTCGAGGTATTCGCGCGGCACGGTCAGCAGGAACTGCCGCAGCAGGAAGATGGAGAACGCGTCGCCGAACGCCATGGGGACGATCAGCGGCCACAGGGTGCCGTCCAGGTTCAGGTCCTTGGCCCAGAAGAGGTACATGGGGATCACCACGACCTGCGGTGGCAGCATCATCATCGAGATGACCAGCATCATCGCCAGCCGGCGGCCGGGGAAGCGGAACTTGGCGAGCGCGTAGGCGACCGGCAGCGAGGACAGCACGGTCAGCGCGGTGCCCAGCACGGCGTACTCGGCGGTGTTGCGCCACCAGGTGCCGAAGCCGGGGACCCGGAAGACCTTCGCGTAGTTGCCCCATTCCCAGTGCCGCGGCCACAGCGAGGGGGTCAGGGTCTGGCTGTCGTCCATCACCGAGGTGAGGAAGAGGAAGACGAACGGCAGCAGGAAGGCCAGTGCCAGGGCGATGCCGGCCGAGTGCACGGCGATCCACTCCAGCCGCCGCTGCCGGCGGGCCCGGCGCAGCGCGGCGCCGGAGGAGGACGGCACGCCGCGGCGGGCGGGGCGTCCGCGGCGCGTGGCGGTGTCGCTCATGGTCTCTCCCGGTCAGTCCTCGGCCAGCAGGCCGGATCGGCGGCGCATCAGCAGGGCGGTGCACGCCATGGCGACGGCGAACAGCAGCAGCGAGACCACGCAGGCCGAGCCGTAGTCGAAGCGCTGGAAGCCGATGTTGTAGACGAGTTGCGGCACGGTCCAGGTGGAGCCGTCGGGGTAGCCGGGCTCGAACTGCTGGCCGGAGTTGCCGACGACCCCGGAGGCGACCTGGCCGGCCACGATGGCCTGCGTGTAGTACTGGAGCGTCTCGATCACGCCGGTGACCACGGCGAACATGATGATCGGCGAGATGTTGGGGTACGTGACGTACCGCCAGCGGTGCCACCAGGTGGCGCCGTCGAGGGAGGCCGCCTCGTACTGCTCGGCCGGCACGTCCAGCAGTGCGGCCATGAAGATGACCATCAGGTCGCCGATGCCCCACAGTGACAGCAGCACCAGCGACGGCTTGGACAGGTTCGGGTCGGTGAACCAGCCCGGGCGCGGCAGTCCCAGCCCGCCGAGGATGTGGTCGACCGGTCCGGTGCCGGGGTTGAGCAGGAACGCGAAACCGATGGTGGCGGCCACCGGCGGGGCGAGATAGGGCAGGTAGAAGGCGGTGCGGAAGAAACCGGCACCGGACTTGATCTTCGTGATGAGCACCCCGACGCCGATGCCGAAGACGGTGCGCAGCGCCACCATGACGACGACCAGCCACACGGTGTTGCGCACCGCCTGCCAGAAGAACGGGTAGCGGTTGATCACGTACGTGTAGTTCTTGAACCCCACCGGGGTGGGGGCGTTGAAACCGTCGTAGTGGGTGAAGGAGAACCAGACGGTGGCGATCAGCGGGTAGGCGAAGAAGACGGCGAAGCCGATGAGCCACGGCGACAGGAACGCGACGGCGGTCGCCAGGGACCGGCGGCGCCGGCGGCGCAGGGCGGGCGGTGCGGTTGCGGCCACGGGAGGTCACCACCTGGGGGGCGCGGGGTCGACGGGGGGGAGGTCCGGCGGGTCCGCGCCCCGGGCGGGGCGCGGACCGGGTGCTACCGCGCCTGGTCGAGGTCGCCGTCGATCTGCGCGGCGGTCTTGCGCAGCGCCGCCGCCAGGTCGGTGACCTTGCCCGATTCGTAGGCGTAGCCGAGGTTTTGGTAAGTGACGATGAACGCGTCGCCGTTGGGGGCGGACGGCGTGGTGTTGCTACCGGGGTTCGCGGCCACGTTCAGGAACGTCTGGAACTGCGGGCTGCGCTCCAGTTGCGGGGACTTGAGCGCCGCGTAGGTGCTCGGCACGTTGGAGATGGCGTTGGCGAAGTGCACCAGCGCGCCGGTGTCGGTGGTGAGGTACTTCAGGAACTCCCAGGCGGCGGCCTGGTGCCGGCTGGTGGCCGCGATGCCGGCGATGGTGCCGGTCTGGTACCCGATGCCGTACGTGGACGCCTTGTCGTCGGGGACCGGCAGCGGGGCCGTCGCGTAGTGGACCTTCGCGCCGTCCGCCTTGATCATCGACACCCGCCACTCGCCGTCCATGGCCATGGCGACCTGGCCGGTCTCGAACGGGTTCTTGCCGCTGAACTCGTCACCGAAGGTGCTCTGGTAGGTCGACAGTCTGCGGAAGCCGCCGAGCTTGTCCACGAGGGTCTTCTGCTCCTCCAGCGACTTGGCGAACGCCGGGTCGGTGGCGATCGCGGACTTGCCGGAGGGGGTGAACCAGGTCGGGCCCCACTGGGCGGCGTAGTGCTCGGTGGTGGACTCGTAGCCGTGGTAGATCGGCATGAAGCCCAGCTGCCGGTAGCCCGCGCCGGAGGGCCGGGTGAGCTTGACGGCGTCCCGCTCGAACTCGCTCCAGGTGTGCGGCGGGCGGGATATGCCGGCGGCCTTGAACTCGTCGGTGTTGTAGTACAGCCCGTAGGCGTCGCCGAGCAGCGGCAGCGAGCACTGGTCACCGTCGTAGCCGGTGTAGTCCAGCATCGCCTTGGAGAACGTCTTCGCCTTGTCGATCCCCGACTTCTTCAGCAGCGGGTCGAGGTCGGTCCATTCGTGGCTGTGGCAGAAGCTGCCGACGTTGTTGGTGGTGAACGAGGACACCACGTCGGGCGCGCTGGAACCGCCCGCGCGCAAGGCCTGGTTGATCTTGTCGTCGGTGACGTTGGCGACGGCCTTGACCTTGATGGTGGGGTGCGTCTTCTCGAACGCGGCGATGTTGGCGTTGATCGCGGCGAGTTCGTTGGGGGCGCTCCAGCCGTGCCAGAAGGTGACGGTGACCGGGTGGTCCTTGGTGCCGGTGGAGCCCTGTGCTCCCCCGCCGCCGGAGCCGGCGCAGCCGGAGGCGGTCAGGGTGAGGGCGGTGGCGGCGGCGAGCGCGGCGGCTGCACGGCGCGCGCGGGCGGTGCTGCGAGGGGTCACGGTTCCTCCCGGGGGGCGGCGGGGGTTCGACGGGGGTGGGTGCGGGGGCGGTGGGGGTGGGTGCGGGGGCGGTGGGCCGGGGTGGGGGCGGTCGGCGATCGGGGCGATCGGGGCGGTCGGCGGGTGGGATGCGGGCGGGTCAGTGGGTGGTGAAGACCTCGTCACGGACGGTCGTCAGGGCGGTCTGCACGGCGCCGGTGACGACCGGGGAGCCGGTGAGGGCGCTGAGCAACAGGCGGGGGCGCGGGACGGCCAGACCGGTCAGGCCCTCGGCGACCAGGGCGCGCAGCCGCTCCCCGCCGGAGGTCGGGATGTCGCCGCTGAGCAGCACGAGTTCGGGGTCGACGACCGCCACGATCGCGGCGAGACCGGTGGCAAGGCGGTGGGCGAGGGTGCCCAGGAACGCGGTGGCCGCCTCGTTTCCCTCCCCGGCGAGCCGGCCGGCCTCGGCCACCACCGCGCCGGCGGTGCGGCCGGTGATCCCGTGCTCGCGGCCGAGGGAGCGGACGGCGGGGGCGCCGGCCAGTTCCTGGAAGCCGCCGGAGTTCTCCCGGCGGACGTTGCGCACGACCGGGGCGCCCGGCATCGGCATGTAGCCGACCTCTCCGGCACCGCCGGTGTGACCGCGGTGCAGCCGGCCGGCGATGACCACGGCCGCGCCGACGCCCTCGTCGGCCCACAGCAGCACGAAGTCCTCCACCCCGAGCGCCTGCCCGACCCGCTGCTCGGCGACCGCGGCGAGGTTGACGTCGTTCTCCACGTCGACGGGGACGTCGAGCCCGGCGGTCAGTTCCTCCAGCAGCCGGGGCGAGTGCCAGCCCGGCAGGTGCGGGGCGTAGCGCAGGCGGCCGGTGCCGGGGTCCAGGGCGCCGGGGGTGCCGATGACGACGCGGTGCAGGTCGGGACGGGTCAGTCCGGCGCCGGTGAGCGCGGCGTCCAGGGCCCGGGCGACCCGTTCCACCGTGCGGTCCGCCTGCCGGCCGGGGGTGGGCAGCCGGTGCTCGGCGAGCACCCGGCCGGTGATGTCGGCGACGGCCACCCGGATCCGGGTCGGTGTGACGTCGAGCCCGGCGACGTGGGCGGCGTGCGGGTTGATCTCGTACAGCGTGGCGGCGGGTCCCGGGCGGCCGGCGGTGGTGCCGATCGGCACGACGAGGCGGGCGGCCTCCAGCCGGCCCAGCAGCTGGGACGCGGTGGGCTTCGACAGTCCGGCCAGCCGTCCCAGCTCCCCGCGCGACAACGGCCCGCGCGTCAGCAGCAGTTCGAGCGCGGCGCGGTCGTTGATGGCGCGCAGCAGGCTCGGCGTACCGGGCTGTTGGGGGGTGGCGGGCATGCCGGTGATCACTCCAACTAATAGGAAGGTTTCCTAATGGTTGCGAGGACGGTACGACCGGCCGCCAGGGGTGTCAAGGGGTGCGTCACCGCGCGTGGGCACCACCGCGCACCGGACCGCACCGGCGCGCACGACCCGCCGGACCGCCCCGGCGCGGCGGGCCCCCTCAGCGTTCGCGGCGGGGCGTGCCGCCGGGCAGGCCGGCGCCGGTGACCTGTCGCAGGGCCGCCGGCCGGTCCGGGGCAAGCGGCAGGTGGGCGGTGGTGCCGGTGACGGTGAACAGCCGCCGCAGCGCCACGCCGCAGGGACCGGCCAGCGCCAGCGGACGGCCGGCGGCGCGGTGGTCGCGGACGGCGAGCAGCAGGCAGTTCAGCAGCGTCGAGTCGGCGAACGCGACGGCCGACAGGTCGATGACCGTGGCCGGCTCGGGCGAGTGCAGGGCTCCGGCGAGGGCGAACGCGAGCTCGCCGTGGGAGGCGATGTCGACCTCGCCCCGCAGGACGATCAGATGAACGCCGTCCCGGTCCCCGGCCCGGACGGCCTCTCCCCAACTGGACATGTGCCGATGCTCCCACAGCAGGTCATCACGGGTGGAATCGGGCAGTTGGGAGCCCTGGCGCCGGCCTCCCGGCGACCGGTGCGGCGATCCCCCAGCGGGGTACGAAGACGGGTGGCCGGGCCGGGTCACGTGTGGGCGGCCTCCGGTCCCGTCAGCAGGCCGGCCAGCGCGGCCGCCGCCTCCGGGTGACGGGTGAGCAGTACCGCGCCGGTGGAGGGGCCCGGCGCGGCCGGGGGCCACGGGTCCGTGATCCCCAGCAGGGCGGCCAGCGCGTCGCAGGCCGCCGGATACCCGGGCAGCAGCACGGCACCCCGGGCGGCCGCGGCGGCCGGGGCCTGCTCCGGCGGCAGCCCGGTCTCGTCCCACGGCGGCACCCACGCGTCCAGGTCGGCGAGCCGGGCGGGGAAGACCCGGCCGGCCTCCCGGACCATGAGCGGGGCGAGTTCGCAGCTGTCGGCCCGCAGCGTGGTGATGAGCACCGGCAGCCACGGCAGCAGCACCTCGTCCGGCAACCGCCCGAAGGCGCAGGAGACCGTCTCCACCACGAAGTCCGCCAGCGACGGCACCGGTTCCAGGGCGTGCACGAAGCCGCTGAGGTAGCGCGGGTAGGCGGCCACCAGCATCGGGTTGTCCAGCAGCGCGTCGCAGCGTTCCCGCAGTTCCGCCCGGGGGAGGGTGCCGAGGTGCGTCCGGGCCGCCCACAGCAGCGCGGTCTTCGGCGGGTCGGCGGGATGCGCCTGCGCCACGGCCAGTTCCAGCTGCGTGCGGTCGCAGCCCAGTGACAGCGCCAGGCCCTCCATCCCGAACAGGAAGCCCAGCGCGGCCGCCACCTGCCGCACCCCGGCCTCGTCGTCGCCGAACGCCACCGGCAGCAGCGTGCAGTAGTGCGCGTAGCCGGCCGTGACGAACGCCGTGATCCAGGCGGGGAGTTCCGGCTCGCTGGTGCGGAAGTGCGCGAGCAGCCGCCGCACCCGGCGCAGCACGTCCGGGGCGGAGTCGACGGTGCGCTCCGCCGACAGCACCTGCAGGGCGTGCGCGCCGAGTTCGTCGGCGAGCCGGCGGCTGCGCAGGTACAGCAGGGACTCCTCGACGCACTGGAGCACCATCGCGGTGGTGGTCCGCGGGCCGTACGCGGCGCGGCGCAGCCGCTGTTCGAGGACCTGCTCGATGCTGACGCCCTCGTACCCGAGCTCGATCAGCGCCCGCTGGTGGGTGCCGATGGCCAGGTCCCAGGACTCCTGGATGGGCCGCTCCCCCAGGCCCCGTTCGCCCATGACGGGCCGCGCCGCGCCGGGCGGCAGCAGGCGGCGCAGCATCCACAGCACGTCGGAGCAGGCGGCGAGTTCCGGCCGGCCGGCGATGTCGAGCAGGGCCCGCCGTACCCCGCGCTGCTGGAGCCGCAGTTCCAGCGGGGCGAGCCGGTCGTGCACGTCGCGGGCGAGCGGCGGCAGGGCGTCGTAGCCGACCTGGCCGATCCGGTCGCCGCCCATCATGATCTCCACGAGCCGGCGCACGTCGCGCCGGCCGGGCACGGTGTCCTTCTCCACGCAGGTGACGGCCGCGTCCTGGAAGTCGTAGGGCGTGGGCCGGGCCCGGTCGCGCAGCCCGGCCAGCAGGATCGACGTCTCGAAGACCGCGATGGCGTCCGCGGTGGAGGCCAGGTAGCCGCTGCGCCGGGCGGCCCGCACCACGTCGACCGACCAGCCCAGCAGTTCGGCCTCGTCGAGCCGGTCGAGGGCCGGGGCCCGCCGCAGGAAGCCGGTGAGCCGGTCCGGGGCGGGACCGTCCGGGCCGGACGGGCCGGCGGCCGGGACCAGGGCGGTCTTCTTCTTCGCCACGCCCGCCTGGCCTTCGAGCCGGTAGGGCCGCACGCGGGCGCGCTTGAGGTTCTTCGCCCAGACCGTGGCCGCGATCGACACCGAGCCGGGTGCCAGGCCGAACTGCGCCTCGATCGCCGCGTGGCTGGAGGGGATCAGGCCGTACTGCCAGACGGTGGCCGTGCGCGCGGTGATGGTGAAGGTGTCGCTGCCGCCGGTCCCGAACTCCGCGACGCGGCTGGCGGCGTGGAAGGCGCCGCAGACGTAGAGGCAGTCGGCGGGGTCGGTGCCGGTGGCCGCCAGGTGCTCGCGCATCCGGGTCCACATGTACCGTTCGCGGTCCTCGTCGACCCGGACCCGGCCGGTGCCCCCCGGGGCGAGCCGGCGGAACAGGCTGCCGATCAGGAACATCACCTGGCGGTAGGTGTCGTGGTCGCTGTCGCCCAGCGGAAGTTCGACGTACTGGTGCCACCACTCCGACCAGTGCCGCACCCGGCCGTGCCGCAGCAGGTGCTCCTCCAGTTCGGCGAAGCGCGGCCGCAGGTCGCCGATCTCCACGCCGACCGCGTCGCCGTGCAGCGCGGCCTCCTCCTCGGCGGGTGCGGCGGTGCCGGCGGCCCCGGCGGCAGGCTCCGGCGCGGGTTCCTGCCGGGTGCCGGCGTCCCACTGGAAGACGTGGTCGCTGGAGCGGTCGACCAGCACCAGCTCCACCCCCGGGGTGTCGAGTGCGTAGGCGATGGCCTGGTACTCGGCGGACGCCTCGGTGACCGGTGCGACGACGGACAGCGGCGCCATGTCGGCGGGGAAGCCCTCGACCTGCGAGGCGAACGCCTGAACGGCCACCGGCAGACGGCAGTTGCGCAGTTCGGTCAGCAGCGGGGCCATGTCCTCGCACAGCTCCAGGTACACCACCTTGGGCTGCTTCTCCCGCAGGCGGCGGGCCATCGCGGTGGCGGAGGCCGGCGAGTGGTGGCAGACCGGGAAGATCTCCAGCGGTTCGCGGGCGGCCCGGTCGACGTCGTCGACCATGCCGAGCAGCAGCCCCTCCAGCGCGCGGGGCCCGTCGGCGAACGCGGCGGCCGCGTCCCGCAACTGCCCGCGCAGCGCCCCGAAGGAGCCCTCACCGGTGCCGGCCGGTGGGGTGCCGGCCGGGTCGGGGGCGATGGCGCCGGCGGCCTCCGGGAGGGCGCCGCTCTCGTGCGCGGCGGTCACGACAGGGTGGCGATCGCGTCGCGGCCGCCCTCCAGGAACTCCGGCCAGGAACCGCCCTCGTCCCGGGAGCGCGGTTCCACGACGCCGTGCAGGTACTTGTTGAGGATGGCCAGGTCCTCCGGATCGCGCCGGGCCAGCGATCCGACCAGCGAGGAGGCCAGGGTGCGGGCCGTCAGGGAGCGCTGACCGAAGAAGTTGCTGTGCAGCACGGCGTCCTCCAGCACACCGATCTGCTCGGCGGTGGACAGCGCCGACTCCAGCTTCTCGTCGTCGCTGCCGGCCGCGGCGGCCGAGGCCCGCAGGTCGGCGAAGCTGCGCAGCAGCACGTCCAGCAGGGTGGGCGGCACCTCCAGTTCGACGCTGTGCCGGCGCAGCAGTTCCTCGGTGCGGAAGCGGACGATCTCCGCCTCGCTCTTCTTGTTGGTCACCACCGGGATGCGCACGAAGTTGAACCGGCGCTTGAGCGCGGAGGACAGGTCGTTGACGCCCCGGTCGCGGCTGTTGGCCGTGGCGATGACGGAGAAGCCGGGCTTGGCGAACACGATGTTGTCACCGTCGAGTTCGGGCACCGATATGTACTTCTCCGACAGGATGGAGATCAGCGCGTCCTGCACGTCGCTGGTGGAACGCGTCAGCTCCTCGAAGCGGCCGATGACGCCGTTCTCCATGGCGGTCATGATCGGCGAGGGGATCATCGACGCCCGGGACTGGCCCTTGGCGATGACCATGGAGACGTTCCACGAGTACTTGATGTGGTCCTCGGTGGTACCGGCGGTGCCCTGCACGACGAGGGTGGAGTTGCGGCAGATCGCGGCGGCCAGCAGCTCCGCCAGCCAGCTCTTGCCGGTGCCGGGATCGCCGATCAGCAGCAGGCCGCGGTCGGAGGCCAGGGTCACGATGGCGCGCTCCACGATGGCCCGGTCGCCGAACCACTTCTGCGTCACCTCGCGCCCCAGGCCGTCGGCCCGCTCGGAGCCGAGGACGAACAGCCGCACCATCTTGGGCGACAGCCGCCAGGAGAACGGCCGGGGTCCGTCGTCGACCGACTCAAGCCACTGGAGTTCCTCGGCGTACTTGATCTCGGCGGGGGCGCGCAACAGCTCGGACACGTCAGGGGCCTTTCAGGATGTGCTGGTCGGGGTGGCCGGGTCCCGCCGGTCAGGCGAGGAACGTCTTGAGCTCGCGGACGAGCTTGTTGATGTGGCCGGAGATCACCGGGGTGCCGAGGTTCTTCAGGCGGTCCCGGAACCAGGGGTTGACCTCCTGGCGGCCGGAACTGGTGACCGAGCCGACCGGTATGAAGCGCACGCCGGAGCGGTGGACCGCCTCGATCCCCTCGAACAGCGGCTGCGAGCGGTCGAACTCGTAGAAGTCGGAGATCCACACCATGGCGGTCTCGCGCGGGTCGGTGATCTTCGGGCGGGCCATCGCCATGGCCACCGGTCCGTCGTTGCCGCCGCCGAGCTTGGTGCGCAGCAGCACCTCGAAGGGGTCACCGACCCACGGGGTGAGGTCCACGGCACGGGTGTCGTAGGCGATCAGGTGCACGTCGACCCTGGGCAGCCCGGCGAAGATCGAGGCCAGGATGGTGCAGTTGACCATGGAGTCGAGCATCGAGCCGGACTGGTCCACCACGACGATCAGCCGCTGCGGCGTGGTCCTGCGGGCCGTCTGCCGGTAGTAGAGGCGGTCGACGTAGAGCCGTTCCTCCTCGGGGCTCCAGTTGGTGAGGTTCTTCCAGATGGTGCGGTCGAGGTCGAGGTTGCGGAAGACCCGCTTGGGCGGCACCGACCGGTCCACCTGCCCGGCGCCGGCCTTCTCCACCTGGGTGCGCAGCACCCGCGCGACCTCGTCGACGTAGCGGCGGATGAGCGCCTTGGCGTTGGCCAGGGCGACGCCCGACAGGTTCTCCTTGTCCCGCAGCAACTGCTCGATCAGCGACATGCCGGGGGTGAGCCGGGCGGCGAGCGCGGGGTCGGCCAGCACCTCGCGCAGGTGCATGCGCTTGACCAGGTCGCCCTCGACGTCGCCGAGTTCCCTGCCGAGCCGCACGTCACCGGGGGTCTGCCCGGCGTCGCCGCGGCCGGCGCGCAGCTGCCCGGGTTCAAACCCGAGGGCGCGCTCCAGCCAGCCGGCGTCGGACTGCCACCGGGCCAGCTGCCCGGCGGTGACCGTGCCGCCGCCGGTGGCGAAGACGTTGAGCAGCACCTTGGAGGCGAGCGCGGCCCGCCGCACCTCGGTGGCCCGGTCGCGTTCACCGGCGGCGGCCGGCGCTGGCGCCATCAGCGAGCCGAGTTCGGCGGCCAGCTCCGGGTGGCGCTGGACGACGGAGTCGACGGACGCCTGCGGGTCCAGCAGGGCGGCGGGCAGCCCGATGTCCTCGACGACGGCCAGGCTCGCCGACTCCAGGGCGGGCTGCTCCTCCTGGTCGAACAGCCGGGCCAGCAGCCGCCAGTACAGCACCTGCCGGCGGGCGGCGTGCGGATCGGGCGCGCCGTCAGCGGTGGCGGCCTGCGGGTCGGGCGCGGCGCCGGCCGGGTCGGCGCGGTGGGGTCCCCCGGTGGGCGTCGTCATTTCCGCAGCAGCCTTCCCGCCCGCTCGCGCAGGACGGCGACCGCGTCGGTGGCGGCCTTCTCGGCCTTGGCGCCGTTCTTGTCGGTGGTGCCGCCGGCCCAGGCGCCGGCGTGCAGGGCCGTGGTCCGTTTCTTCACGGTGGCCTCCACCGCCAGGGGCTGGAGCACGAACTCCCCAGCGTCCCACCGCAGCAGGGCCAGGCAGGCGCCGCCGCCTGCGACGGCCTCGGGCGTGAGGGGTCCGGCGGCAGGTATGCGGTCGGTGTCGACGCGCAACGGCGTTCCGGCGACGGTGAACCGCGGTGCGCCGTCGTCCCGCTCGACGGTGTGCCCCTCCAGGAAGACCGGCACCGCGACGCGTACCGGGTGCCGCTCCAGCGGTGCGGTGCCGGGGTCGGTGGCGGCGGGCAGGGCGACCCGGGCGGTGGTGAAGGGGTCGGCGGGGCCGCCGGTGCGGGCGTGCCGGTCGTCCCAGAGCAGGTCGCCGCCGGCGGTGACGGGCATGCCGTCCAGCTCCACGCAGCGTCCCTCCCCGGCCGCCGCCAGCAGCACCGTGTGCGGGCGCAGCAACTGCCAGACGCCGGCGCCCACCACGGTGTCGGGCTTGGGGACGGACACGGCGGCGCGCACCAGGCGGGCGGGTGCGCCGTCGGCGGGTTCGAAGACGGCGTGGATCTGGGCCTGGGCGGCGGTCGCGTGTTCCTGGAGGTCGACGCCGAGCGGCAGCAGGCGGCCGGTGGCCGTGCCGGTGGCGGGTGTCGCGGTGGCGCCGGGCAGGGTCAGCAGCAGTGCGCGGGCCCACAGGTCGGCCCAGCGGCGGGCCGGAACACGTTCCAGGGTGGCGCCGGGGCAGGAGGCGGCCAGCTCGGCGGCGAATCCGTCGAGCAGGACGGCGGGGCGGCGCAGCAGCGGGTCGGGCAGCATCGCGGAGACCACGGGAGTGGCGCCGGCCACCAGGTCGTGGTCGATGCGCCGCCAGCCGGCCCGGGCCAGGTCGGCGAGCCAGGAGCGGGCGCCGGCCAGCACGTTGGCGGCGTGCGGGGCGGCGTGCGGGGCGGCGTGCGGGGCGGCCGGGTGTTCGGCCTGCGGGCGGCCGGTGGCCTCGGCGATCCGGGCGGTCAGCGCGTCGTGCACGGAGCCGAGCAGCGCGCTGCGGGCGGCGGCGAGGACGGTGAAGTGGTCCTCGCCCGCGGCCCCGACCGCCGCCTTGCCGGCCGCCTCGGCGGTGCGGGCGGCCAGCGGGGTGCCGGTGACGGCGTCGGCGAGCGCGGTCAGGGCCGTGGCCTGGGCGGGCCGCAGGCGCAGCAGCCCGCCGGTGAGGGCCTGGTCGAAGGCGTCGACGGCGGCCAGCGCCTCGTCGAGGCCGTCGATGCCGGCGGTGAGCAGGTCGGCGCGCATCACGCCGCCGTCCGGGTCGGGGCGAACCAGTGCATCTCCGGCAACGGCTCGGTGACGGGCGGGAGTTCGAGGTAGGTGAGGTGACGCAGGAAGCGGCTGAAGACCTGGGCGGCGGTGCCGCCGGCCTGCTCGGGGCGGGTGGCCGACATGACGCCGGCCAGCACCGTCGCGTCCGGCTCGTCCCCGGCGCCGTCCACCCGCAGCTGGCGGGCGACGCGGGCGGCGCCGTACTGGAGGACCGCCTCGGTGATCATGGCGCGGATGTGGTTGCAGAAACCGCCGCGGGCGCCGCCGCAGGGGCGGTTGTTGTTGGTGCTGCACGCGAACGCGAAGTCACCGGCCGCCACGGAGGAGACGTAGACCCGCCCGATGTCGGACCCGCTGGAGACCACCCCCCGCAACCGCCCGTCCGCCAGCTCCACGAACGGCACCTTGGCCAGCTTCCGCGGCCGCGCGGGCTCCACCACCCGTACCGCGCTCGACCTCTCCCACTCCGACACCGCACCGCTCCCTCGTACCCGGAGAACCCCGTCCCGCCACGGTCTCGGCGGAACACCTCAGAACCTACTGGCGACCTCTGACAACGCGTCCGGGAGCGGACGGCGGACGGGCGGGAGCGGGGAGCGCCGGGGCCGGACGGCCGGGCGTCGCATCCCGCGCGGGGAACGCGATCAGGGCCGGCCGGGGCGGGACCGGGTCAGTGGGGGGCGGTGTCGCGGGCGCGCAGGACGCGCAGGCCGTCGATCGCGCGGACGATCTGGGCGAGGCCGAGGACGCCGATGACGACCTCCAGCACCGTGACGCCCGAAGAGGGATGGTCCAGCAGGCTCAGGGCAGCGGCCACCACCAGCATGACGCCCGAGACGAGCGTCAGCCATCCCACGGCGGTGCTGCGCGGCACGAACCTCCACCACGGTCCGCCCTGCGGCCGTCCCCACTGCTGTCCGGTGCCCGGTGCGCTCACCGTGACCGCCTCCCTCTCCATGGTCCGTCAGAAGGCACGACTGCCCGGCGTGCCGCGGCGGAAACCGGCCGGGCGGGGCGCTCACCCGCGGCGCCGGGCCGAGCAGCGCTTACGCGGCGGATCGCGGACGGCGTGCACTGCCCACGGTCCCCCGTACGCGTCGGGGTGCCGTGCGGATCGCGTCGCCGTTCACTGCGCAACGGTTCCACGGGGAGCGGTGGTTCAGTCCTCCAGGGCGGCGATGGCCTCGTGGCCGAGGCTGCCGGCGACGTGCTCGCGCATGGCCTGTTCGGCGGCGGCGGGGTCGCCGTCGATCAGCGCGCCGGCGATGGCCTCGTGCTGGTGCCGGACGCGTTCGCGGTCCTCCCAGGACTCCGGCTGGCTGCGCAGCCGCAGCATGCGGTAGCGGTCGGCCTTGTCCCACAGGCCGTCCAGCACGGAGGTGAGGATCGGGTTGTGGGAGGCGGTGTAGACGGCGCGGTGGAAGGCGCGGTGGGCGAGGAAGGCGTCGGTGCCGGCCGAGGCGGCCAGCGGTTCGAGGTCGCCGAGCGCGCGGCGCACCACGGCGACGTCCTGATCGGTGCGGCGTCCGGCGGCCAGGGCGGCGGCGAGCGGGTCGAGGCTCTCGCGGACCTCGTACAGGCTGCGGGCCTCCTGGGCGGTCAGCGAGGTGACCCGGGCGTCGCGGTGTGCGTCGAGGGTCACCATGCCCTCGGCGTTCAGCCGGCGCATCGCCTCGCGCAGCGGCGTGGTGCTGACGCCCAGCTCCTCGGCGAGTTGCTCCTGGGAGATCGTCCGGCCCTGCTCCAGTTCGCCGCTGAGGATGCGGCGGCGCAGTTCCTCGTACGCGTACGCGCTCTTGGTGAGGACGGGAGGACGCGGGCGGGCGTTCATCGGTCGGCTTCTTCCGGCGGACGGGACGGGACGGGTACGGCCCGGCGGGCGGTCCGCGGTGCTCAGGCTACCGTTCCGCACCGCTGGACGGGACGGGTCGGCGCGGGGCTCCGGGACGGCGCGGGGCGGGCGGGGCCGGCGCCTCACCGTGCGTGGGCCGGCGGCGGCGTTCCGCGGGCGCCCGCGCGGACGCCGTCACCGCCGCGGCCCCGCCGAGCGCGTCCGGCCGGGGAGCGCCGGTGTCTTTCGGCAGCCACTGCCTTGAGGGTCCCACCGTCACTCCGTAGGGTGGGCCGTTCTTCACGGCGTCGGGCGACGACACCGCTCACCAGGAGGGCACGATCGTGACGTCTCGGCCGGGGCTGCGGGAACGCAAGAAGCACAGGACGCGGCAGTTGCTCCAGCAGGAGGCGCTGAAGCTGTTCGTGAGCCAGGGCTACGACGGCACCACGGTCGAGCAGATCTGCGACGCCGCCGAGATCTCGCCCAGCACCTTCTTCCGGTACTTCCCCTCGAAGGAGGACGTGGTCTTCGCCGACGACCACGTCCCGCTCGCCGAGTGGCCGGCGGACGGCCGGGACCCGGACGAGCCGATCGCCGACGTGGTGCGCGCCACCCTGTTCGACCTGCTGGAGCGGCGGATCATCCAGGACCGCGCGACGATGCTGGCCCGGATGCGGCTGGCCTCCGAGGTGCCGGCGCTCCGGGCCAGGATGTGGCAGCAGCAGCAGAGCCGGGTGACCCGCACCGCGGCCCTGCTGGCCGGCCGGGCCGGCAAGGACGAGGACGACTACGACATCCGCGTCTCCGCGGCGGTCCTGGTCGCCGTCATCACCGAGACCATGCTGTTCTGGGCCGACAACGACGGCCGGCCGGAACTCGCCGCCCTCTTCACCCGCGCTCTCGACCACCTGGGCGGCCTGACCCTGTGACCGGCACGGGCCGGCGGGCGCGGCGCCGCTGACCCGGGCCCGGCTCGTGCGCGTCGGCCGGCAGGGGCGTCCCTCATGGAAACCCGTTGGTCAGTGCTGTGGCACCCGGGGTGGGCCGAAGGGCCCGCTCCCTCTGGTCCGGAGAGCGTGGTGCGCCGCGTCGCCGTCCTCCTCGCCACGTCCAACAGCCGGTGAGGGCGGCGGCGGCACCGGCAGGAAGCGGGTAGGGCCGCACCACGGGCGGGGTGTTCAGCGGCGCGCGGAGCCACGCGCACGCGGGCACGACGCCTCCCCCGTTCGACATCGACGTCGTTCTCGGTCAGCCGCTCCCCGCGCGCGTCGCCACCGACGGGCCGTCCGCTGCCTCCATGACGGTCCAGCCCGGCGCGGCACCACGTGGCTGCGGCTGGTCCCCTCGTTCCTGACGGCCCACGACCTGGGTTGCCCGCCCGCTCCCTGAGCCCGTTCGCGGCCACCGGGACCCGCCGGCGCCGCCGCAGGGGGGACGGGGAGCCGTGGCCGCGCCCGCGAGGGGTCCGGCACCGCACCGAACTCCCGTCGCCGGCACGGCGGTCGGCGTGCGTGCGGACTTCCGCGGTGATTGGGACGGATACGTGCCGGTTGCCGTTCCTGGTGACATGAACCCGACATCAATTGGTCACAAAGGATTCGCACCAGGGTCTACCCGCATAGACAACCGGCCGGTCATCCTGGTGCGGATCCCACCCCACCACCCTCGCTACGGGAGTGATTCCGCATGCCCGGATTCGGCCTGTCCCGCTACAAGCGCGCCGCCACCGTCCTCGCCGCCCTCGGGCTGGCCGCCGGCGGCATGCTGGCGACCGGTACCCCGGCGAACGCCGCCCTGCCGGTGACCATCGCCGCCTCGACCGCCCGGACCTACCTGTCCGAGCTGACGGTCGCCACCGAGTCGCACGCCTCCACCTACGATCGTTCGCTCTTCCCGACCTGGATCACGATATCCGGCACCTGCAACACCCGCGAGACGATCCTCAAGCGTGACGGCTCCAACGTCGTCACCAACTCCGCCTGCGCCTCCACCAGCGGCTCGTGGACCAGCCCCTACGACGGGGTCACCACCACCAACGCCTCCAGCTTCGACATAGACCACCTCGTGCCGCTCTCCGAGGCGTGGGACTCCGGCGCCTGGGCGTGGACCACCGCCCAGCGCCAGGCGTTCGCCAACGACGTGACGCACCCCCAGCTGCTCGCCGTCTCCGCCTCCAGCAACCGCTCCAAGGGCGACGACGACCCGGCCGAGTGGCTGCCGCAGGCGTCGTTCCAGTGCACCTACACGCGCGCGTGGGTGCAGGTGAAGCACTACTACGGGCTGACCGTGGACGCCGCCGAGAAGAGCGCGCTGTACGCGATCCTCGACGACTGCTGATCCACCGGCGGCCGTTGCCGCCCGCGGCACGGGTCCGCCCTCCCGCGCCCACCCCGGCCCCCGCCCGGCGTCACCCCGCCGGCGCGGGGGCCCGCGCGTTGTGCGGCCCCTGAGGCGACCGGGAGGATGCGGCGCCGCGTCCGGGCGCACCGTCAGCGGTCCCTCCGCGCGGCCCGTCCGGGCGCGCGGAAAACCCCCGGCCCCGGAAGCGGTGGGCGCTCCGGGGCCGGGGGTCGGGGTTCCGCCGCGCGGGGTGGCGGAAACCGGTGGATCAGGCGGCGGAGTTCAGCGCCGGCAGGTAGCCCTTGGAGTGACCGGTCGCGGTCGGGTGGTAGGACTCCCACGTCGGCAGCGCGACGTCGTGCAGGTAGTCGTCACCGGAGCACAGCTCGTGGCCCGAGAAGGTGGGGCGCACGTCGCCGAAGGTGAAGCCGTGGGCGGCGGCACGCGCGGAGATGGTGTTGTCCAGCACGTCGGAGGCACCGTCGATGGCCGAGTGCTTGGTGGCGCTCAGACCGATGCAGAAGACGCCCAGCTTGTACATGTGCGGGTAACCCAGCACGACCACGTGCGCGTTCGGGGCGTGCGAGCGGATCGCGGCGTAGGTGGCGTCCAGACGGCCCGGCAGGGTGTTCCGGATGTAGCTCTCGGCCGCGTTGACCTTGGCGACGCAGTCGCTGTCGGAGTCGGTGAGGCAGGAGGTCATGGTGTTCGCGAAGCCCGCGTCGTTGCCGCCGATGGTGATGCTGACCAGCGTGGTCGAGGAGTTGAGCGCCCCGAGCTGGTTGTTGATGACGTCGGTGGTCACCGCGCCGGAGCACGCCTGGTCGCTGAACGCGTACGAGGTGTGGGCGTTGTGGTACAGGTACGGGTAGGCGCTGGTGCTCTGGTGGCAGTCGCCGCTGGAGCTGATGTAGTTGCCCGCGCCGTTGCCGGCCGAGTACGAGTCACCGAGCGCGACGTAACCGGGGGTCGCGGCCTGGGCGACATTGGCGCCCCACAGGGTCGCGACGAACGCGAACGCCAGCGCGGCGACGGCCGAAAGGGATCTCTTGCGTCTCAACGCATCCTCCAACAGCAAGTGGGCCGGGGGGTGTTGGCCCAGGGATACCCCACAGTAGGGCGTGTGCATGCCAAGCAAAACGCCCTGGACGTGACCGGCAGGGGAAACTGCCGGTCACGAAGGCCCAACACCGGGTCCGACCTGGGCAGATCACCCTCCGCGGGCAGCTCAGGGCAGACCCTCGCCGATCATGATGCACCGGCAACCGGCCACGGGTGACGGGGACTCGGGAGGAGCGGCGCGATCCGGCCGCCGGCGTCCCTCCCGCGAGTGACCCCCGCACCGCGCCCCGGCACGCTCCGGCCACCCGCCGGCGGACACCGCCGACCGGGACCGCCGACCCCTCAGGACGGGACACGGGCCGCCGTGCGCGGTGTGCGGAACGGGCGTCGCGCGGGCCCTACGCGGCCGGTGGAACGGGTGTCCCGCGGGCTCAACCCCGCCGCGGCGCGGGGGTCGTGTGGGGATTGTCGTCGGCCTCGCCGGGTTTCGCTACGGGGAAGTAACAGGCGGACGGGCAGGTCGGATCGGGTGTCATAGTCGCAGTGCGCCGGGGAAGGACCACCCCGTCGGGATCGAAGTGCCGCTCCGGGTCGGGAAGGCACGACAGAGGGAGTTGAACCGCATGACCATCACCACCGCCTTCCGCCGCGGGCTGCCGGCCGCCGCACTCCTGGCCGCCGGACTCGCGCTCACCGCCTGCGGCCCGGACCACACCACGGGTTCCGCCTCGCCGTCCAACACCACGGGCGCCGCGGCCGGCGCGACGGACACGCCCGGCTCCGGGGACACCGCCGCCGGCACCACCGGTGGCTCGGCGGCCGCCTCCTCCGCCCCGGCCGGCACCGGAGGCGGCGCCGCGACCGGTTCGACCGCCGCCCCCGGTGGCGGCGGCGGCCGTGCCACCACCGGCGGCCTGCCCACCTGCGCCTCGAACAACCTGAAGGTCAGCACCTCGGACCCGGAGACCGGCGCCGGTTCGATCACGTTCGACATCGTCTTCACCAACACCGGCAGCACGACCTGCGCCCTGAGCGGCTACCCGGGGGTGTCCTTCGCCGACGCGCACGGCGGCCAGGTCGGCAACGCCGCGACCCGCACCCCGCAGAAGGCGGTCGTGGTGACGCTGATCCCCAACGCCCACGCGATCGCCGAGGCGAAGACCGCCGACGGACCGGGCGGGTTCCCCGCCTCGCGGTGCCACCTGACCAGCGCCAGCGACCTGCGCGTCTACCCGCCGAACCGCACCGCGTCGCTGGAGACCCCGTGGGGCCGGAAGGTGTGCGCGGGCTCCTCGGTGCACGTCTTGTCGGTCAGCCCGGTGCACCCGGTCTCCTGACCCCTCCCGCACGGTGACGGCCGTGGTCCCGCGCGAGATCGCGCCGGACCACGGCCGTCCGTCCTGCGGGCCGCGCGCGGGGCGACGTCCGGGCCGGCACGGGCCGTCGGCGCGGCCGCGCCGGGAACGGTCACCCGGCGCCTCCCCGGCTCCCGTGCCGGGGAGGCGGTGTCCGGACCCGTCCCACCCCTCCGGCTACGCGCGATCCAGGCGGTCGAGGGTGCGCAGCAGGGCGCCGAGTTCGCCGGGCGGGACGTCGCCGACCAGCACGCCCTCACCGATGCCCTCGGCGGCGATCAGCTCGTGCACGGTGACCGCGCCCATGCCCGGCAGGGCGCGCAGCAGTGACGAGAGGGTCATCAGCCGCGCGGCGGGGTCCTCGCCGGTGTGCGCCCGGCGCATCACGTGCAGCAGCGCCGGGAGCCCCCCGGTGCTGACCTCGCCGAGCAGCCGCACCCGCTCCTCGTGTGCGGGCACGGCGGCCGCTCCCCGCACGTCCTCGGTACGTCGCATCGTGACGGCCTCCTCGCGTCGCGGCCACGGTCACCCGCCGTGTCCGGTCTCCTCCTGCCCCCCAGCGTCCCTCCATTCCCTCCCGGACGCCCACGCACCGGTCCCGGTTGCCGGGCGGCGCGGCGGCGCGAGCGGGCCGGGCCGGCGGGCACGGCGTAGCGTGGCACGGGGGGCAGCCGGGATTCCCGGACATCGAGGCGCCGGACGGCCGGCGGGGCCACGGAACGGCACGGCCCCTCCACCGGCGGCGACCGCGGCGGAAGGAGTGGTTCGCATGACCCTGGTGCGCGACGTCATGACCCCCGCACCGCAGACCGTCTCCGCCGACACGCTGGTGACGGAGGTGGCCGGGCGCATGCGGGACGAGGACATCGGGTCGCTGATCGTCATCGAGCACGGCAAGGTCCGGGGGATGATCACCGACCGGGACCTGGTGGTGCGGGTGATCGCCGACGGCGGCCGGGTCTCCGAGGTGCTGATCGAGGACGCCTGCTCCGACCCCGCGGTCACCGTGGCGCCGGACGACGACGTCGACCACGCGGCCGGCCTGATGCGGTCCCGCGCCGTGCGCCGCCTGCCGGTCGTGGAGGAGGGCCGCCCGGTCGGCGTCGTCTCCCTCGGCGACCTCGCCGTCGCCGGCGACCCCGCCTCCACCCTGGCCCGCATCAGCTCGGCGGCACCGAACCGCTGACGGCGGACGCGTACAGCACGATTCCTGGACCGCCGTATACGGCACGATTCCTCGGCCTGCGTATACGGCACGATTCCCGGGCGGGCCCGTACGGCACGATTTCTCCGCCACCGTACGGCACGCGAACCGGCGACCTGCCGCGCGGGCGGGTCGCCGGCAGTGCGGACGGAGGGATCAGTCGGCGGTCGCCGACTCTGCGGCGGGGCGCAGGCCGGCGCTCCACTTCTCCTCGATACGGCCGAACTTCCACACCGCGAGGGCGACGATCCAGGTGGCGAAGAACAGCCCGACGATCACGAAGCCGATGGTGTTGAGGTCGATGCCGGCGACCCAGGACCAGAACGCGCCGCGCAGGCCGAGCTGGTCGCTGAGGAGGCCGAGGAGTTCGACGGTGCCGATGATGAGGGCGACCGCCACCGACAGGCCGGTGATGGTCAGGTTGTAGTACACCTTGCGCACCGGCTTGGAGAACGCCCAGCCGTAGGCGAAGTTCATGAACGAACCGTCGATGGTGTCCAGCAGCGACATGCCGGCGGCGAAGAGCACCGGCAGGCACAGGACCGCGTACCACGGCAGCCCGGAGGCGGCGCCGGAGCCGGCCAGCACGAGCAGGGCGATCTCCGTGGCGGTGTCGAAGCCCAGGCCGAACAGCAGACCCACCGGGTACATCTGCCAGGGCTTGTTGATGCCCTTCATCACCCGGCCGAGCAGCCGGTTCATCAGGCCGCGGTTGTTCAGGTGCTCCTCCAGCGCCGCCTCGTCGAACAGGCCGGAGCGCATGGAGCGGAAGACCTTCCAGATGCCCAGCAGGATCACCACGTTGATGATCGCGATGACGTAGAGGAAGGCGCCGGAGACCGTGGTGCCGATCAGGCCGGTGACGTTGTGGAGCTTGGAGTTGTCGTTCTCCACCGGCCCGGCGAGGGCCTTCATGCCGAGGGAGAGCAGGAACGCCAGGCCGAAGACGATGCTGGAGTGCCCCAGGGAGAACCAGAAGCCCACCGACAGCGGGCGCTGTCCCTGGTGCATGAGCTTGCGCGTGGTGTTGTCGATGGCCGCGATGTGGTCGGCGTCGAACGCGTGCCGCATGCCGAGCGTGTAGGCGGTCACGCCGATGCCGATGCCGAACGACTTGGCGCCGATGCTCAGGTGCTGCGGGGCCACGATCCCCACCAGCACGCCCCAGCCGACGACGTGCAGCAACAGGATGAAGCCGGCCATACCGCCCAGCCGCGTCCATTCCTTCGGGCTGATCGCCCGGCGCAGCCGGTCCCGGGTGGACACCTCCGCGTCCGCGGGCGTGGAGACGGTAGCCATGGGGGTCTCTCCTTAGCTGTCGACCGCAGCGAGCGTAGACGCCGCTTTTTCCTTGTTGCAAGAGCTTCGCAATAACGACTCCCCGTCAGGTGGGTCGCGCTCGTCACACCGCCGACCCAACGGGCGCGGCCTCGGCGTCCGCACGCCCGCACAACCGGCGGATCGCGCGGCCGGCCGGTCCCCGTCAGGCACGACGGGAAGGCCCCTGCGGCTCCATCGTGATGCATGCGGATCGCTATTGCAATAGATGTGCAATAGCGCGCGACCCCGGGCGGCGGTCGTTCAGCGCGCCGGGCGGTCCTCCCGGGCGCCGGAGCGCCGGGCCGGGCGGGCATGCGGGCGGGCCATCCGGCGTGCGGGTACTCGTCCTGGACGCCGGCGAGCACCGCGTCGGGCAGGCCGGGGAAACGGGCGTCGAGGCCCCGCGGCGCAGCCTCGGGACGCAGGTGCGGCCCTCCAGCCGGGTGCGGGGCACCCCGGCCTCGCGCAGGACCCGTCTGTGGTGCGAGAGCGTGGACTTGTGGAGCCTGCCCAGCAGTCCCTCAGCTCCGCACGGGTGGCAGCCCCCGTCGGCCGGCACGGCCGGCAGCCGCAGCCGGGCGTCGTCCGCCAACGCGTTCATGACCGCCGGCGAACGTGAGGCCCCGCACGTCCGGTTCGGCCAGGCAGCGCGCCCTGTCCATCCCCATCCGGCGATCATCGGGATCCTCACCGCCGCGTCCCCCCGGCAACCGTGACGGCGCGGCACCGGACCGGTTCCGCCCGGCGCTCCGGCACCGTGTGATCAGGTGTTCCGGCGCCGGGCCCGAACGCTCCGGGACCTCGCGTTCGTGTTCATCCCGCTGGATGACCGGGCGATGCCGACTGCTGGTCGAAAGCTTCACCGTCCCGGACAAGGAGCGCGGGAGACTGCGCCACCGGCCGAACCCCACCGGTGGCCGGGACGGCAGCCCACCCCCGACGACGCGCCCCCGCCACAGACACAGCCCCGTCAGGGGCGCGGGCACCGCGCTGCCGGCCGAGGCGAACCGGCGCCGGACGACCGCCCCAGCCGCCCCGCACCCCCATCGCACGGAAAGCCGGGCGCCGGCCCAGCCGCCCGGTACCCGCCCCCGCGGGGACCCCGCAGGGACCCTCAGCCCGTATACGGCTCGATCTTGTGCGCCAGACCGCCGGATGCCTTCGTCACCCACTCCGCGTCGCCCAGCAGCGCCCGCCCGAGCGCGATGACGTCGAACTCGCCGCGGTCGAACTGCTCGGCCAGCACCCGCAGCCGGTCGTACTGGGTGACGGGGATCGCGCCGTCGGTGGAGCGGAAGACCGTGTCCACGCCGACCGAGCCGACCGCGATCACCGGGGCGCCGGTGATCTTCTTGACCCAGCCGGCCAGACCCAGCTGCGCGTCCGCGTCGGCGAACTCCGGCTGCCAGTGCCGCCGGGTGGAGGGGTGGAAGACGTCCACGCCGGCCTCGCGCAGCGGCAGCAGGAACGCCTCCAGTTCCGCGGGGTTCTCGGCGAACTTCACGTCGTAGTGGTTCGGCTTCCACTGCGAGAAGCGGTAGACGACGGGGAAGTCCGGGCCGACGGCCGCGCGGACCGCGGTGACGACCTCGACGGGGAAGGCCGTCCGGTCGCCCTGGCCGAAGCGGTCGGTGCGGCGGTTGGTGACGTGCCAGACGAACTCGTCGAGCAGGTAGCCGTGCGCGCCGTGGATCTCCAGGCCGTCGAAGCCCCAGGACCTGGCGTTGGCGGCGGACTCGGCGAAGTCGGCGACGACCGCGTCGATCTGTTCGGTGGTGAGCGCCTCGCCCAGCGGTTCACCGGCCAGGTCGAGGCCGGAGGGGCTCTTGGTGGGCACCTCCGGGTGGCTCTCGGGGGTGGCGCCGCGCAGCACGCCGTTGTGCCACAGCTGGGGGATGATCTTCGCACCCTCGGCGTGCACGGCCTCGACCACGGCCCGCCAGCCGGCGCCGGCCCGCTCGCCGTGGAAGCGCGGGATGCGGGAGCTGACCGCGGAGGCCGGGTCGCGCACCACGGTGCCCTCGGTGATCAGCAGCCCGGCGCCGCCGGCCGCGACCGGCCGGTAGTGGCCGACGCTCCACTGCCCCGGCACGCCGTCGGGCGACTGCCGCATGGTCATCGGTGCCATGGCGAAGCGGTTGCGCAGTTCCAGACCTGCGGCGCTGAACGGGGTGAGCAGCGGCGCGAGCGCCTCGGCGACGCCGGCCGACTGCTCGGGGGTGAACGTGGTCATCGGAGCTGGTCCCATCATCAGGGGCGGTCGGTCCCGGTGCGGGCACCGGAAGGTCTGATGGATAGGACGCCGCGGGCCCGTCGGGTATTCCGCCAGGACCGTTCCGCGGCACCGCGTTCACGTCCGTGCCGGGCCGCCCCCGGACGGTGGGCGGCCCGGCTCCCCCTGGGGGAGCCGGGCCGTTTTCGCACGGGTCACGCTCAGACGCGGCCGGCCGGGCGGGTCGCCAGCGCGGCGCTCACGGCGGGGGCGCCGGCCGGGCCGGTGGCCAGCGCCGCGCCGGGGGCGTCGTGGGCGGCGGCCTTGAGGATGCCGGCGCGCAGGTCCGCGGCGGAGATGCGGACGGCGGCGGAGACCGAGCAGGCCGGGGCGATGGCGCTGGGGCCCGCGACCTCGGTACCGACCGGCTGGGACGGGGCGATGCCGGAGGTGCGGGTGGACAGCTGCGCGCCGGGGGTCTCCTGGGCGGCGGCCTTGGCGATGCCGGCGGTCAGATCGGTGGCGGAGATGCGCGCCGCCGCGGAGCACATCGGGGTGACGGTGGTCTGCGGCGTGGCGGCCTCGGCGGGGCCGACCGCGACGACACCGGCGGCCAGCACGGTGGCGGCGATGGCGGCCGCCCGGGCGGTGGAGTACTTCATGGCGTCCCTCACAGGGTCGGGTGGGTTCGGTGCGGACGCCGGCCCCGCCGTGGGGCGGCGCCGGGTGGAACGACGTGCGGGAACCACGGCGCCACGGGTGCGGGAGCCTCTCACCGCACTGTAGGGGACGGCCCGGCCCCCGGGGAGCCGCCTGACGCCAACCTGCCACGCGGGTACGGGAGTTGACGCCGCCTCTGCGCCGGGGGGCCGGGCCGTCGCGGTTCAGGCGAGCGTCCAGCGCTGGGCGGCTGTCCCGTTGCAGGTGTACAGCTGGAGCTGGGTGCCGTTCGTGGTCGAGGAGTCGGGGTCGTCCAGGCACTTGCCGGACTCGGGGTTGACCAGCGAGCCGTTGGCCCCGGGGTTCCAGACCTGGGCGCCGGAGCCGTTGCAGGTGTACCACTGCGCCTTGGTGCCGTCGGCGGTTCCGCTGCCGGCGGCGTCCAGGCAGCCGCCGAGGGCGCGCAGGGTGCCGTCGGCGCCGGGCAGCCAGGACTGCGCGGCGCTGTTGTTGCAGCCGTAGAGCTGTACCGGGTTGCCGTTCGTGGTCGAGGAGTTGGCGTCGTCCAGGCACATCGGGCCGCTCACGCCGGAGACGACCGGGCCGGCGGCCGGGGTGCCGCCGAAGCCGATCGCGAAGACGTGCAGGCCGCCGGCGGAGGCGTCGGACGGCAGCCGCACCGAGGAGACGGTCTTCCCGCCGGCCAGCGCGGCGGGCGCGGTGGCGAACAGGTAGGTCTTGACGGTGTCGGAGCCGGCGCCGGCCTGGTTGCGGTACGCGGCGGTGGCGGCCGTGGCGTTGCCGGCCACCGGGGTCGAACCCCCGCCGCCCAGCGTCCAGTCGGAGAACGTCAGCTGGACGTTCTGGGTACTGCCGTCGGTGTAGGTGACGGTGGCGGTGCCGGTGGAGGGACCGTTGTTGGCGGCGCCGAGGAAGGAGATCGCGCCGGATCCTGAGGCGCTGACGGTCTGGCCGTTCGCCTCGTAGTTGTCGGGCTTGCCGGCGGCCGCGTTCGGCCAGGTGAACGTCGCGCCGGCGGCGGTGACCCGGCCACCGGGGGTGACGCCCACCGCGGACAGGGCCTGCGCGGAGTAACTGAAGCCGCCGCCGTCGAAGTTCGCGGACGAGGAGGCGCTGTCGTCGGAGACCCCGGTGTCGGAGAAACCGGGGTTGCCCGGGTAGGACGGCGGCGCGGAGGAACCGCCGGACGCCCACGAGGTGTTGGCGGTGGTGCCGAGGGTGAAGCCCAGGGTGCCGCCGGAGGTGACCGCGGTGGTGGGCGCGTACGCGTTGTTCCAGGCGGAGCCGTTCCAGGTGGCGGACTGCACGTAGGGGGCGTTGTCGGCGGCGCCGCTGCCGTTGACCGTGAGGGTGTTGCCGGACGGCAGAGTGACGGCCGCCTGGGTGAACATGGGGCTGCCCAGGGCGAGGTCGGCGGTGCCGGGGGTCTCCGGGTACATGCCGAGCGCGGACCAGACGTACCAGGAGCTCATCTCGCCGAGGTCGTCGTTGCCGGCCAGGCCGGACGGCGCGTCCGTCCAGATCTGGTCCTGCACCTTGCGTACGACCGCCTGGGTCTGCGACGGGTGACCGATGTAGTCGTACTCCCAGGGGATGTTGAGGCTCGGCTCGTTGCCCAGGTCGGTGTGGCCGTCGCCGCCGGTGAGCGAGGACAGGTCGGTGGTGAGGAACGTGTCGAGGGCCGCGTCGCCGCCCATCGCGGCGGCCAGCCCGTGCACGTTGAACGGCACCATCGGGGTGTACTGCCAGGAGTCGCCCTCGACGAAGTTGTCGCCGGAGGTGGGCGAGAAGCCGGAGGTCCAGGCGCCGGAGGCGTCACGTGGCTGGATGAAGCCGCTGGAGTGGTCGAAGAGGTTCTTCCAGTCCTGGGCGCGCGAGGCGAGCGCGGACTGGTCGGCGGTGTCGCCGAGCGAGCCGGCCAGGGCGGACAGCGCGAAGTCGGCGCTGTCGTACTCCAGCGTCGTGGAGGCAGGGCCGTAGAAGTTGCAGCAGCCGTAGGAGCCGTTGGACGGCAGGTAGCCCAGCTGCTGGAGGTAGTTGAGGCCCGGGCGGTTGTTGTTGGCGTTGCTGGCGGCCTTGACCAGGTCGGTCAGCGCGGTGGAGGTGTCGAAGGAGCGCGCGCCGAACGCGTAGTAGTCGGCGATGATCTCGTCGGCCGGGTCACCGACCATGACGTACGACTCGCCGTTGTCCTCGGACCACTTGGGGAACTGCCCGGTCTGCGCGTAGTCGTCGACCATGGACTGCGCGGTGTCGGAGGCGACCTTCGGGGCCACCAGCGCCTCCAGCTGCGCCTGGGAGCGGTAGATGTCCCAGCCGGAGTAGTTGGCGTAGGCCGCGGTGTGCCCGGAGTCGACGGTGTGCGTCTTCCCGTCGAAGCCGTAGTACTGGCCGTTGGTGTCGCTGATGACGTTGGGGTGCAGCAGCGAGTGGTAGAGCGCGGTGTAGAAGACCGCCTGCTGGGCTCCGGTGCCGCCGGCGATCCGGACCTTGCCCAGTGTGGAGTTCCAGGCGTTCGTGGCGGCGGTGCGGGTGCCGTCGAAGTCCCAGCCGGCGTTCTCCGCCGTTCGGTTCGCGACCGCGTTGGCCGCCGAGACGTAGGAGACGCCGACCTTGGCCTGCACCACCTGGGAGGCGGTGGTGTTGAAGGTGACGTAGCCGTTGTTCGCCGCGGTCGCCGGCCGGGCGCCGGGCGCCGCCTTGGGTGACGCGCCGTGCAGGACCGGCTTGTTCTTCTTCTCGGCGGCGTTCTTGCGCACCCCGGTGGCCCGCGTCGGCACTGAACTCCGCGCCGCGGCGGTGCCGTTGGTGGCGAACGGGTGATCGAAGACCATGTCGAAGTAGACGGTGTAGCTGTTCCCGGCGCCGCAGAACCTGCCGCTGGTGACCCGGCCGCTGACCTCGGAGCTGTTGACGACGGTGAACTGCGTGTCGCTCGCGCCGTTCTGGCTGCCCGCCAGCTTGAAGATCAGGTTGGCCTGCGTGGTGGAGGGGAACGTGAACCGGGCCATGCCGCTGCGCGTGGTGGCGGTCAGCTCCGTCCTGACGCCGTTGTTCAGCGCCACGGTGTACTGCCCCGGCGCGGCGGACTCGTTGCTGTGCGAGAACGCGTCGGTGGCGCCGGTGTTGACGCCGCCGACGGTCGGCAGCACCGGCACGTCGCCGCCCGCGCCGCAGCCGGGGCCGGCGATGTGGGTGAGGCTGAAACCGGTGATGGAGGAGTCGTTGTACTCGTAGCCTCCCCCGGAGGGGCGCGACGGGGTGTCCGGGCTCCACTGCACCATGCCGAACGGCATGTCGGCGCCGGGGAAGTCGTCGGCGGCGTGCGAGGTGCCGATGAAGGGGTTGACCAGCGACGCCGGCGCGGTGACCAGCGCGGCGGGCCGCAGGTGCGCGGCGGCCGTCGCGGGCGTGCCGGCGGCACCGGCCACCGCGAGCGCGGCAGCGGTCAGCAGGGCCAGCGGCCCTGCGCGGTGGGGACGTCTGAGCCGTGCCATGGGGAACCTGCCTCGGGGTCGGGGACGGGAGTTCGCGGAACGGGGGCCTGGCGGGGGAGTGCGGGAGCGGCTGCGCGGCGGAACCGTGCGAGGTGCGGGCCGAGCGGGGCGCGGGCCGAGCGAGGTGCGGGCCGAGCGAGGTGCGGGCGGTGCCGGGCGCTGTCGCGATGCGGGCGGTGCGTCGGAGCGCGGTGCGTCGGTGCGCGGTGCGTCGGTGCGCGGTGCGGGCCGGGCGGCCGGCGGTGCGGGGGTACGGCGCTGCGGGCCCGGGCGGTTGCGGTGCGGGGGCCCGCCGGATGCCGTGCGGGACACGTCTGACACCGTTGTCGCCGGAGCCCTCACGGCACTGTCGTACCGTCGCGGCGGGGTGTCAAGGGAGCGCGTCGCCGGGCAGGATGAACGAATGTCTGACGAACGCCTCACCCCACGCCGGCTCTCGGACGCCTACGTCGACCGCACGGCGGAGCTGACCCCCGCCACCGGGCTCTGGCTGACCCCGGGCCTCCCCCACGACCGTCAGCCCGACCTCTCACCCGACGGCTTCGCCGCGCAGGAGGCGCTGCTGCGCGAGACCCTCGCCGCCCTCGACGCGCTCCCGGCGCAGGAGGAGCAGCCGGCGGTGGAACGGTCCTGCGCCCGGCTGCTGCGCGAACGCCTGACCGCCCGGCTGCGGTGGTTCGAGACCGGTGAGCACCTGCGCGGTCTGCAGAACCTCTCGTCGCCGCTGCACGAGGTCCGGCAGGCGCTGACGCTGTCACCCACCGGCACCCCGCAGGACTGGGCCCGGCTGGCCGGCCGCATGCGCAACACCCCCGGCGCGCTGGACGGCTACCGCCGCACGCTCGGTGAGGGCATGCGGCGCGGACTGTTCGCCGCGCCCCGGCAGGTGGCCGTGGTGCGCGACCAGCTCGCCGCCTGGACCGGGCTGTCAGGGGGCGCGAGCTGGTTCGCCGGGCTGGCCACGCCCGCCCCGCAGGAGCTGCGGGCCGAACTGGAGGCCGCCGCCGCGACCGCCACCGGCGCGTTCGCCGCCTTCCACGACTGGCTCGGCGTGGTCTACGCCCCCGCCGCCGAGGGCACGCCCGACGCCGTGGGCCGGGAACGGTACGCGGTGAACGCCCGCTGCAACACCGGCGCGGACCTCGACCTGGACGAGGCGTACGCGTGGGCCTGGGCGCAGTTCCACGACAACCTGGCCCTGATGCGCGCCGAGGCCGGCCGGATCCTGCCGGGGGCCACCCCGGTGGAGGCGATGGCGCACCTGAGCGAGCACGGACACGCCGTGACCGGGCAGGAGAACGTGCGCGCCTGGCTCCAGGACGTCATGGACGGGGCGATCGAGGCGCTGGACGGCAAGCACTTCGACATCGACGGCCCGCTGCGGCGCGTCGAGTCCTGCCTCGCCCCGCCCGGCACCGCCGCCGCGCCGTACTACGTGGGGCCCAGCCTGGACTTCACCCGGCCGGGCCGCACGTACCTGCCGACGCTGGACCGCGAGCGCTTCCCCACCTGGCAGATCGTCAGCACCTGGTACCACGAGGGCGTTCCCGGTCACCATCTGCAGATCTCGTCGATGACGCGGGCGGCGGACTCGCTCTCCCGCTACCAGGTCACCCTGGGCAAGATCAGCGCCAACGTGGAGGGCTGGGCGCTGTACGCCGAACGCCTCATGGACGACCTGGGCTTCCTGACCGACCCCGCCCGGCGCCTGGGCTACCTCGACAAGCAGATGCTGCGCATCGTCCGCGTCATCGTCGACATCGGCATGCACCTGCGGCTGCCGATCCCCGCGGACTCCGGCTTCCATCCCGGGGAGCGCTGGACGCCGCGACTGGCCGAGGACTTCATGGCCTCCTACCACGGCAGTCCGGCGGCCCGCCGCGGCAGCGAGATCATCCGCTACCTCGGCCGCCCCGGCCAGGCCATCGGATACAAGCTGGGCGAACGCGCCTGGCTCGCCGGCCGCGACGCCGCCCGCCGCCGCCGGGGCCCCGCCTTCGACCTCAAGACCTGGCACATGCGCGCCCTCGTCCAGGGCTCCTGCGGCCTGGCTGACCTGGCGGAGAACCTGGCGTCGCTGTAGACCCGCCCGGCCCGGGGCCCGTCCGGCCACGGAACGTCCCGTGGCCGGGTCCGCGTCACCCGCCGGTCAGGCGTCCGTGCGGCAGGCGGGGTGACCCCAGCCCTGGGGGTTCTTGGCGATCGTCTCGCCGGCGGCGTAACCGGTTCCGCAGCGGCAGCGGCCGGGGAACTTCGCCTTGACCGTGCCGCTCCCGCCGGAGCCGCCGGGGCGGGCGCCGCCGCCGGCGGACGTGCCGCGCGGGGCCGGACGCGTCGCGCCCGCCTTCGGCTTGGTCGCGGAGGCCGGATCGGGGCGGGGCGTCCCGGCGTCGCCGTGCCGGGTGCCCGCCGAGCGCTGCGTGCGGGCGGCGTCGCTGGCGGCCTGGTCGGCGACCGCGTTCAGCGCGTCACCGCCGACCTGGTGGGCCGGCACGTACACGAACTCCACCGTGCGGCCGCCCAGCGCCTCGTCGATGCGCACGATGAGTTCCCGGTTGGCGACCGGCGAGCCCGAGGAGGTCTTCCAGCCCTTGCGCTTCCAGCCGGGCAGCCACTTGGTGACGGCGTTCATCGCGTACTGCGAGTCCATCCGCACCTGGAGCGGCACCCCGGCGTCGGTGGACGCCAGGAGTTCGGCCAGCGCGGTCAGCTCGGCGACGTTGTTCGTGGCGGTCCCGAGCGCCCCCGACTCCCAGCGCTGCGGGGTCCCGTCCTCCCCGGCCACCACCCAGCCCCATCCGGCGGGTCCGGGATTGCCCTTCGAGGCGCCGTCGCACGCGGCGATGATCTGTTCCACCATGACCACGATGATGCCAGCCCGGGACCGGCGTCCGCGCGCGGGCGGTGCCGCCGGACCCGGGGGGCGGACCACGGACAGGAGGACAGCGCATGGTGGAACGGGCCGTGACGGCCGGCGACGGGGTGCGGATCGCCTACGGGAGCACGGGGCGCGGGGACGTGCCGCTGCTGCTGGTGCACGGCTGGTGCTGCGACCGCCACAGCATGGCGCGGCAGTCCGGGTACTTCGCGGCACGGCACCCGGTGGTGTCGGTCGACCTGCGCGGGCACGGCGCGAGCGGCACCGGTGACCCGCGGGCGTACGGCATCGGGCGGTTCGCCGACGACGCGCTGGCGGCGGCCGGGGACGCGGGTGCCGCCCGCCCGGTGGTCATCGGGCACAGTATGGGCGCGCTGGTGGCGCTGGCGTGCGCGGCACGGCCCGGGGCGGTGCGGGGCGCGGTGCTCCTCGACCCGGCGCCGGTGGCGAGCGAGAGCGGCAAGGCGTCGTTCGCGGCGTCCGTGGACGACGTGGCGGCCGACGGGGACGGCGCCTGGCGCCGGCGGTTCGCCGAGGGGCTGCTCGGGCCGTGGGAGCCGGGCGGTGCGGCGGAGCCGGCCGGGCGGATGGCGGTGGTGCCGGCCGCGGTGGCCGCCGCCGGCATGCGGGCGATGGCGGAGTTCGACGGCGCCGCCGCGATGGCGGCCGCCGAAGCGGCCGGTGTGCCCGTGCTGGTGGTGACGGCCGGCCGGCCGGAACGCGCGCTGGCACAGTGGCCGCACGCGACGGCCGGCCGCACGGTGGGCGCCGGACACTTCCTGCACCTCCAGGTGCCGGAGCAGGTCAATGCGATGATCGAGAGGTTTCTTCTCGTCGGCCGTTCGGACCCGGCGGCCGTGCGGGACGCGCGGCGGCGGGCGGAGAGCGGGACCGGGTGAAAGTGATCGTCTTCGGCGCCACCGGCACGATCGGGCAGGGCGTGCTGCGGGAGTGCCTGACGTCCGACCGGGTCGACGAGGTCCTCGTGGTGGGCCGCACGCCCACCGGCCGCACCCATCCGAAGCTGCGGGAGGTGGCACACGAGGACTTCGGCGACCTGACGGCCGCCGCGGACCGGATGGCCGGCCACGACGCCTGCTTCTTCTGCCTCGGCGTCTCCTGCGCCGGCCGCTCGGAGGAGGACTGCCGGCGCGTCACGCTCGACTACGCCGTGGCCGCCGCCCGGCCGATGGCGCAGCGCAACCCGGGCTCCGTCTTCGTCCTGCTGTCCGGCGAGGGCGCGGACGGCTCGCAGGACGGCCGCGTCGTGTGGGCGCGGGGCAAAGGCGCGGCGGCGGGCGCGACGCACGGGCGGGGATCAGGGTTGACGCGGATTCATGCCGTGCGCAGGCGTGCGGTGCGCACCGCACGATGACCGGAGTTGACGCAGCAGCACGCGCAACCGTGCCGTGCGCCCGGCGGCGGACCGTTCCGCGTGGCGTCAGCGTTCGAGGACGACGGCGATGCCCTGGCCGACGCCGACGCACAGCGCGGCCAGGCCCACGCCGGAGCCGGCCGCGGCGAGCTGGTGGGCGACGGCGCCGGCGAGGCGGGCTCCGGAGGCGCCGAGCGGGTGGCCCAGGGCGATGGCGCCGCCGCGCGGGTTGACGACGGCGGGGTCGAGGCCGGGCCAGGCGGCGAGGCAGCCGAGCGCCTGGGCGGCGAACGCCTCGTTGAGTTCGAGGACGTCCAGGTCACCGGGGGTGCGGCCGGTGCGGGCCAGCACCTTGCGCACCGCCTCGACGGGCCCGAGGCCGAACAGCTGCGGTTCGATGCCGGTGACGGCGGACGTCACCAGGCGGGCCAGCGGTTCGCGTCCGGTCGCCGCGAGCCCCGCCTCGTCGCACAGCATCAGCGCGGCGGCGCCGTCGTTGAGCGGTGAGGAGTTGCCGGCGGTGACCGTGCCGCCGGGGCGGAAGACCGGCTTGAGGCGGCCCAGCGCCTCCAGGCAGGTGTCGGCGCGCACGCTTTCGTCCCGTGCGACACCGGTGTCCCCGACCGGGACCACCTCGGCGTCGAACAGGCCCTTGTCCCAGGCCCGTACGGCCTTCTCGTGGGAGGCCAGGGCGAAGGCGTCCTGTGCCTCGCGCGTGACGCCGTGCCGGTCGGCGATCAGTTCGGCGCCCTCACCGAGCGCCACGGTCCATTCGGCGGGCATGCGGGGGTTGGTCATCCGCCAGCCCAGCGTGGTGGACCACATCTGGGAGTGGCCGGCGGGGAAGGCGCGTTCCGGTTTCTGCGTCACCCACGGCGCGCGGCTCATCGACTCGACGCCGCCGGCGATCACCACCGACGCGTCACCGCAGGCGACGGCCCGCGCGGCCTGCACGACGGCTTCCAGACCCGAACCGCACAGCCGGTTGACCGTCGTGCCCGGCACACTCGCCGGCAGCCCGGCCAGCAGAGCCGCCATGCGCCCGACGTTGCGGTTGTCCTCGCCGGCGCCGTTGGCGTTGCCCATGACCACGTCGTCGACGCGGGCCGGGTCCAGGCCGGGGCAGCGGGCGACGAGCGCGGCGACGGCGGTGGCGGCCAGGTCGTCGGGCCGGACCCCCGACAGACCGCCCCCGAAGCGCCCCACCGGGGTGCGCACGGCATCGACCACGTACACGTCACGCAGGAGCTCGGTCATCAGGTTCCTCCCCGCGGACCGGGCGGTCCGGCCCGCCGGACCCGCGGGTTCTCCGCGTGCCCCGGACCGTGCCGCGGCGGGCGCCCCGGGTGGGCGTCCGGCTCCGTGTCCGCGCTGTCGCGGCTGTTCGTCGCACGCGGCAGCGTAATTGATGGCCGCGCGCCCGTCAGGGGGGCCGCGCGGCAGTACCGTGCGCCCCGCCGCGGCCGGGCGCGCCGTCCCGTGTCGCGCGGCCGGCCGGAACGCGCCCCTGATTCCCTCGTGCGCGTTCGGCCAAACCGAGGAACGCTACGCGCCGGAGCATGATCCCTCATCTCACCCGCTCTGATCGGCCGTAAGTCTCTGACCTCACAACTTCGTTCGATAGCTGGCGTGTTGAGGGCGTTCTCGGTTCGGTGGCGGCACCAAATGATTCACTCGGACGTGTGATGGCGCGAAGACCTTCGGCCCGGAAGCATTGACCCCGCAGGTCACATGAACCATTGGGAGGGGACCTTCGATGTCGGTCGATGCTGGACTTGGCGTGGAATCGGGCGGGGATTCCGGGACTCCGTCGCAGAACGGGCAGTCCCAGCTCAGCCTGAGCACCGCGGCGGCCAAGACCCTGGCCACCACCACCAAGTCCGCGCCGCAGATGCAGGGCATCACGTCGCGCTGGCTGCTGCGTGTGCTGCCGTGGGTGCACGTGCCCGGTGGCAGCTACCGGGTCAACCGGCGGCTCACGTACACGGTCGGGGACGGCCGGGTCACCTTCGTGCAGACGGGCACCGACGTCCGGGTCATCCCGGACGAGCTGGGCGAACTCCCGCTGCTGCGGGACTTCGGTGACCAGGCGGTGCTGCGCTCGCTGGCCGACCGCTTCGAGCAGCGCGAGTACGAGCCCGGCCAGGTGATCGTGGAGGCCGGGGCCGCGGCCGACGAGGTCTTCCTGATCGCGCACGGCAAGATCAACAAGCTGGGGGCCGGCAAGTTCGGCGAGCAGGCCGTCCTCGGCGTGCTCACCGACGGCGGTTACTTCGGCGACGAGTCGCTGGTGAACGCCGAGGGCACCTGGGACTACACCGCCAAGGCCGCCACCGCCACCACCGTGCTGGTGCTCGGGCGGGACGCCTTCCGCACCGTCGCGGACCAGTCGGAGCCGCTGCGTGAACGCGTCGCGCAGCACCTGAGCGGCGCGGGCCGGGACATCAACAAGCACGGCGAGGCGGAGATCTCGCTGTCCGCCGGCCACTTCGGTGAGGCGGACCTGCCCGGCACGTTCGTCGACTACGACACCTCGCCGCGCGAGTACGAGCTGAGCGTCGCCCAGACCGTGCTGCGGGTGCACAGCCGGGTCGCCGACCTCTACAACCAGCCGATGAACCAGGTCGAGCACCAGCTGAAGCTCACCGTCCAGGCGCTGCGCGAGCGCCAGGAGAACGAGCTGGTCAACAACCCGGAGTTCGGTCTGCTCACGAACGCCGAGTACAGCCAGCGCATCAGCACCCACGCCGGTCCGCCCGGCCCGGACGACCTCGACGAGCTGCTCAGCCGCCGGCGCAACACGCAGTACCTGCTGGCGCACCCGCGGACCATCGCCGCCTTCGGCCGCGAGTGCAACAGGCGCGGCCTCTACCCGGACAGCGCGCTGCTCGACGGCAACGCGGTGCCCTCGTGGCGCGGTGTCCCGCTGCTGCCCTGCAACAAGATCCCCGTCAACAAGGACATGACGAGCTCCGTCATCGCCCTGCGGACCGGCGAGGACAACCAGGGCGTCATCGGCCTGCACCAGACCGGCCTGCCGGACGAGTACGAGCCGAGCCTGTCGGTGCGCTTCATGGGGATCAACGAGAAGGCGATCATCTCCTACCTGGTGAGCGCCTACTACTCGGCCGCCATCCTCGTCCCGGACGCCATCGGCGTCCTGGAGAACTGCCAGGTCGGCATCCGCGACTGACCGGCGCGACCGTCCCCGGCGCGTGAAGGACGCGGCGGGCGGTGATCCGCCCGCCGCACCCCGCGGCGCTCCGGCGACCGCACGGACCCGCGGCGGCTGCCACCCTGCCGGCGGCCGCCGCGTTCCCGCTGCCCTTCCACGCTCTGACGACGACACCGAGGTGCGGCTTCCATGGCTACGTTCACCATCGACCGGGAGGGCCTGGACCGCGAAGGTCACGAGGCCGCCGCGATCCTCACCAGGACCAGGACCCTGGTGGACCCGGCGCTGCGCACGGCCGTGGCCTCACTGCCCGCGTCGATGGGCCGGATCGCCGGCTACCACTTCGGCTGGACGCTCGCCGACGGCTCCCCCGCCGAGGGGGACAGCGGCAAGGCCATGCGCCCCGCCCTGGTGCTCTCCGCGGCACGGGCCCTGGGCGGCTCCCCGCAGGCCGCGGTTCCGGCCGCCGCCGCGGTGGAACTCGTGCACAACTTCACCCTGCTGCACGACGACGTGATCGACCACGACCCCACCCGGCGTCACCGGCCCACCGCCTGGACGGTGTTCGGCGTACCGGACGCGGTGCTGGCGGGCGACGCCATGCAGGCGCTGGCCATGCGGCTGCTGACCGAGGACCGGCACCCCGCGGCGGCCCGGGCGGCGACCCGGCTGGCGGACTGCGTCATCGAACTGTGCGACGGCCAGCACAAGGACTGCTCCTTCGAACGCCGCTCCGACGTCTCGCTGCCGGAGTGCCTCGCGATGGCCGAGGCCAAGACCGGCGCGCTGCTGGGCTGCGCGTGCGCGCTGGGCGGGCTGTACGCCGGGGCGGACGACGCGGTGGTGGCCGCGCTGGACTCCTTCGGCCGTCAGGTGGGTCTCGCCTTCCAGCTGATCGACGACCTGATCGGTGTGTGGGGCGACCCGGACGTGACCGGCAAGCCGGTGGGCGCCGACCTGGTGGCCCGCAAGAAGTCCCTGCCGGTGGTGGCCGCGCTCGGCTCCGGCACGGCGGCGGGCGAACGGCTCGCCGAACTGTACGCCGGCGAGGCGCCGTTGACGCCCGCGCAGGTCCACGAGGCGGCCGAGGCCATCGAGCGGGCCGGCGGCCGCGACTGGGCGCAGGCCGCCGCCTGCGACCGGATGGCCGACGCCATCGGCCACCTCGCGCGGGCCCTGCCGGACGGCACCGGCACCGAGGACCTGCTGGGACTGGCCGAACTCGTCACCCGCCGCAACCACTGACCCGCGCGCCGCCGCACCGACCGGTCCCCGGCGGCCGCCCGCACGCCCTCCCGCCGCCGGGCGGCGCGTCCGCGGGCACGGCACCGGCACCGCCACTGTCGGGTGTCAGCCCACCCGGCTGAGACGGACGACCGGGATCTCGCGGCCGGTCTTGCGCTGGTAGTCCGCGTAGGGCGCGAAGACATCCAGCAGGTGCGGCCAGACCCGGCTCCTGTCCTCGGCGGAGAGGGTCTCGGCGCGGGCGGCGAAGCGGTCGGTACCGACCCGCAGGTGGACGTCGGGGTTGGCCGCGATGCTCCCGTACCACAGCGGGTGGTGCTCCGCGCCGCCGTTGGAGGCCACGATCAGGTAGTCGTCGCCGTCCCGGCCGTAGATGAGGACCGTGCGGTGCCAGTCGCCGCTCTTCTTCCCCCGGTAGTCCAGCAGCAGGCACGGCGAACCGTTGAGATCGGTGGAGCGGGTGCCGCCGGACTCCTCGTACGTCTCGGCCTGTTCCCTCACCCAGTCGGACGGGCTCTGCTTGACGTGCTTCGGGTCGTACCCGGACATGAGCGGTGCCTCCGTGGGATTGACGGTGCGTCCGGGAAGGGCAACGGTCTGTGGCGGCGGGCTATTCCCCAGTGATGCGCTGTTTCACCCGCTCGGAGCAGCACCGGCGTGCGGGGGGCGGGGAGACGGGGGCTGTCCCCCGTACCGCCGGGGTGGCAGCCGTACCGCAAGGGGTGCAGGCACCCGTGCCATGAGGGGTGGCTGCCTCATGGTGACGGCGGTCCGCGGACCCGTAACGTCGGGGCCGTCCCGTTTCCCCGCCCCAGGAGCCCGTAGATGTCGCTCTCACCGCCGCCCGCCCTGTCGCCGCCCCCGCCGCCGGCCGGTGCGTCCACTCTGGAGCGGCCGCGGCCGTCGCGGACGCGGCGGGACGGCAGCGAGTTCGCACCGCTGCTGCGCCAGGTGCGCGAGCACGGGCTCCTCGCCCGCACGCCGGTGCGCTACGGCGTGGAGATCGTCGTCAACGCGCTGTGCCTGGCCGGCACGTGGGCGGCCGTCTTCGCGCTGGGCGGCTCGTGGCAGGTGCTGTGGCTGGCGGTGCCGATGGCGGTCTTCGGCGCCCGCACGGCGTTCGTCGGGCACGACTCCGCGCACCGCCAGATCACCGGCAGCAGACGCACCGGCCGGCTGCTGGGGCTCCTGCACGGCGACCTGCTGCTCGGTATGGGCTACGGATGGTGGGACGAGAAGCACACCCGCCACCACGCCCACCCCAACCACGAGGGCCGCGACCCGGACGTGGAGGTCGGCGCCCTCGTCTGGTCGCGCGCGCAGGCGGTGGACCGGGCCGGCTTCGTCCGCTTCCTCACCAAGTGGCAGGGCTGGCTGTTCATACCGATGCTGCTGCTGGAGGGCGTCGCGCTGAAGGTGGCGAGCGTCCAGGACCTCAAGCGCCGGCCGCCCGCCGACCGCCGCGCCGAAGGGATCCTGCTGGCCGCGCACGCCGTCGGATACGTGACGCTGCTGGCGCTGGCCCTTCCGCCCGGTGCGGCGGTGGCCTTCGCCGTGCTGCACCACGCGCTGTTCGGCCTGCACCTGGGACTGTCGTTCGCCCCCAACCACAAGGGCATGCCGATGCCCAAGGATGAGGACGGCGAACTCGGCCACCTGCGGCGCCAGGTCATCACCTCGCGCAACGTCACCGGCGGCCCGGTCACCTCCTGGATGCTCGGCGGGCTCAACCACCAGATCGAGCACCACCTGTTTCCCGGCATGCCCCGCTACCGCCTGCGCGCCGCCCGCCCCCTGGTCCACGCCTACTGCGCCGGCATCGGCGTGCCCTACACCGAGACCGGCCTCCTCGACTCCTACCGCCAGGCCCTGCGCCACCTGCACTGCGTCGGCGCCGACCTGCGCGCCGCCGACCGCGCCCGCCGCCGGGAACGCCGGACCGGCACGGCACGCTGAGGCCGGAGCCCCGCGCCGGCCGCCCGCGCGGGCCGGGTCCGGCCGGCGGCGCGGCTCGCGGACGGCGGCGACCGGCCGGTCCCGCTCCTGTCCCAGCGGTTTCGCGCGGTCGCTGCGACAGCGATACTGTCACGCATGGACGCGACGCCCGGGTACACCGTCGACGAGCTGGCCGCGCGGGCGGGGGTGACCGTGCGGACCGTGCGGTTCTACGGGACGAAGGGGTTGCTGCCACCGCCGCAGCTGGGGCCGCGGCGGGTGGGGCGGTACGGGGCGGAGCACCTGGCGCGGCTGGCGCTGATCGAGGAGTTGCGGCACCAGGGGCTGACGCTGGCCGCGATCGAGCGCTACCTGGAGCAGTTGCCCGAGGGGATATCGGCGCACGACCTGGCCCTGCACCGGGCGCTGGTGGCCTCCTGGGTGCCGGGGGCCGCGCGGGAGGCGACGCGGCAGGAGCTGGAGCGCCGGGCCGGCCGCACCCTGACCGGGGCGGACGTCGAACGGCTCACGGCGATGGACGTACTGCGCCGCACCGCGGACCCCGACGTCTTCGAGGTCGACCCCGGCGTCCTGCACCTCGGGGTCCGCCTGCTCGACCTGCCCGTGCCGCACGAGTCGATCGCCGCGGCCCGCACCGTGATGCTGGAGCACGCCCGGGAGGCGGCCCGCGAGGTCAGCCGGCTGTTCCGGGACGAGGTCTACCGGCCCGGACAGGTGCGGGAGATGCGGTCGCTGTCCGCACACATGCAGCCCCTCGTCGTGCAGGCGCTGGTCACCGCCTTCCAGCGGTCGCTGAAGGAGGAACTGCGCGCCCTGCTCTCCCCGGGGGACGCACCCGCGGGCCCGTCCCCGCGGGCCGACGTCCCCTGAACGTGCCGCCCCGTCCCCGCAGCGGCGTGCCGGCCGGGGCGGGAACGGGGGCGGGACGGAGAGTCAGTCGTGGAAGGTCTCGCCGCGTTCGGCCCGTTCCACCAGGGAGGCCGGGGGGTCGAAACGGGAGCCGTAGGTGGTGGCGAGTTCGCGGGCGCGGGCCACGAAGCCGGGCAGGCCGCCCTCGTAGCCGTTGACGTACTGCAGGACGCCGCCGGTCCAGGCGGGGAAGCCGATGCCGAGGATGGATCCGATGTTGGCGTCGGCGACGGAGGTCAGGACCTTCTCGTCGAGGCAGCGGACGGTGTCGATGGCCTCGGCGAACAGCATGCGTTCGGTCAGGTCGCGCAGCGGCACCCCGGCGCCCGGCTTGGTGAAGTGTTCGCGCAGGCCCGGCCACAGGACGGTGCGGCGGCCGTCCTCGTAGTCGTAGAAGCCGGCGCCGCCGCTGCGGCCGGGGCGTTCGAACTCCTCGACCATGCGGTCGATGACGGCCTCGGCGGGGTGCGGCTGCCAGCTGCCGCCGGCCTCCTCGACCGCGGCGCGGGAGGCGTCGCGGATCTTGCGGGGCAGCGTCAGGGTCAGTTCGTCCATCAGGGACAGGAGCTTGGCGGGGTAACCGGCCTGGGCGGCCGCCTGCTCGACCGTGGCGGGCTCGACGCCCTCGCCGACCATGGCGACGCCCTCGTTGAGGAACTGCGCGATCACCCGCGAGGTGAAGAATCCGCGCGAGTCGTTGACGACGACCGGGGTCTTGCGGATCTGCCGGACCAGGTCGAAGGCGCGGGCGAGTGCCTCGTCGCCGGTGGCGCGGCCGCGGACGATCTCCACCAGCGGCATCTTGTCGACCGGGGAGAAGAAGTGCAGGCCGACGAAGTCCTCCTGGCGTTCGACCCCTTCGGCGAGCACGGTGATCGGCAGGGTGGAGGTGTTGGAGCACAGCAGGGCGCCGGGCGCGACGACGTGCTGGATCTCCTGGAAGACCTTGTGCTTGAGGGCGGGGTCCTCGAAGACCGCCTCGATGACGGCGTCGCAGCCGGCCAGGTCGGCGGGGTCCGCGGTGGGGGTGATGCGGGCGAGCAGCGCGTCGCCGTCCTCGCGGCTGGTGCGGCCCCTGGCGACGGCCTTGTCCACCAGGGCCTCGGAGTACGCCTTGCCGCGCTGGGCGGCCTCGGCGGTGACGTCCTTGAGCAGCACCTCGATGCCGGCCCGGGCGCAGGAGTAGGCGATGCCGGCGCCCATCATGCCGGCGCCGAGGACCGCGGCCCGGGTGACGGTGCGGCGTTCCACGCCGCCGGGGCGGGAGGCGCCGGAGTTGACGGCCTGCATGTCGAAGAAGAACGCCTGGATCATGTTCTTCGAGGTCTGCCCGCAGACGAGTTCGGTGAAGTAGCGGGCCTCGATCTCCTCGGCGCCGGCGAAGTCGACCTGCGAGCCCTCGACCGCGGCGGCCAGGATGTTGCGGGGCGCGGGGTAGGGGGCGCCGCCGGTCTGCTTCTTGAGGTTGGCGGGGAACGCGGGGAGGTTCGCGGCGAACTTCGGGTGGGCCGGGGTGCCGCCGGGGATGCGGTAGCCGTCGGCGTCCCAGGGCTGGCGTGCCTCGGGGTTGGCGTCGATGAAGGCGCGGGCCTGGCCGAGCAGGTCCTCGCGGTCGGTGGCGACGGCGTGCACCAGGCCGGCGTCCAGGGCGCGGCGGGCGGAGTACTGGGTGCCCTGGAGCAGCACCTTCAGCAGGGCGTCGGTGATGCCCATCAGGCGCACGGTGCGCACCACACCGCCGGCGCCGGGCAGCAGGCCGAGGGTGACTTCCGGCAGGCCGATCTTCGTACCGGGGGTGTCGAGGGCGACGCGGTGGTGGCAGGCCAGGGCGATCTCGTAACCGCCGCCGAGGGCAGCGCCGTTGACAGCGGCGACGACCGGGCGGCCGAGGGTCTCCAGGCGGCGCAGCAGCCGCTTGAGGCCGAGCGCGCCGGCGTGGACGCCGGCGGCGTCGGCGGGGGTGGCGCGGCGCAGGTCGTTGAGGTCGCCGCCGGCGAAGAACGTCTTCTTGGCGGAGGTGATGATCACACCGCGGATGTCGTCCTTCTCGGCCTCCAGGCGTTCCACGGTGGCCCGCAGGGAGGTCTGGAAGGCGGCGTTCATCGTGTTGGCCGACTGGTCGGGGTCGTCCAGGACGAGGGTGACGATCCGGTCGGCGTCCTGCTCCCAGCGGATGGTGGTGCTCTCGGGCATGCTCGGCTCCGTTGACTGGTCCGGGTGCGGTTGTGGGGCGGGACGCGCGGTCACAGGCGCTCGATGACGGTGGCGACGCCCATGCCGCCGCCGACGCAGAGGGTGGCCAGGCCGTAGCGCTGGTCGCGGCGCTCCAGCTCGTCGACGAGGGTGCCCAGCAGCATGGCGCCGGTGGCGCCGAGGGGGTGGCCCATGGCGATGGCGCCGCCGTTGACGTTGACCTTGTCCAGGCCGATGCCCATGTCGGCGGCGAAGCGCAGGACGACGGCTGCGAACGCCTCGTTCATCTCGAACAGGTCGATGTCGTCGACGGTCAGGCCGGCCTTGGCGAGGGCCTTGCGGGAGGCGGGGGCGGGGCCGGTGAGCATGATGGTGGGCTCCGAGCCGGAGACGGCCGCGGACAGGATGCGGGCGCGCGGGGTCATGCCGTGCCGTTCGCCGGCCTCGCGGGAGCCGATGGCGACGAGGGCGGCGCCGTCGACGATGCCCGAGGAGTTGCCCGCGTGGTGGACGTGGTCGATCCGCTCGACCCAGTGGTACTTCTGCAGCGCGACCGCGTCAAAGCCGCCCAGGTCGCCGATGGCGGCGAAGGAGGGCTTGAGGCGGGCGAGGCTGTCGGCGGTGGTGCCGGGGCGCATGTGCTCGTCGGTGTCGAGGACGGTCAGGCCGTTGCGGTCGAGCACCGGCACGACGCTGCGTTCGAAGCGGCCGTCCTTCCAGGCCGCGGCGGCGCGTTCCTGGGACATCGCGGCGTACTCGTCGACGTCGCGGCGGGTCCAGCCGCCGATGGTGGCGATGAGGTCGGCGCCGATGCCCTGCGGGACGAAGCCGACGTCGAAGTTGGTCATGGGGTCGGCGAACCAGGCACCGCCGTCGGAGGCCATGGGCACCCGCGACATCGATTCGACGCCGCCGGCCAGCACCAGGTCCTCCCAGCCGGAACACACCTTGGCGGCGGCCAGGTTGACGGCCTCCAGGCCGGAGGCACAGAAGCGGTTCTCCTGCACGCCGGCCACGGTGTCGGGCAGGCCGGCGGCGATGGCGGCGATGCGGGCGATGTCGGAGCCCTGGTCGCCGACCGGGCCGACCACGCCGAGGACGATGTCGTCGATGCCGGCCGGGTCCAGGCCGGGGTTGCGGCGGCGGATCTCGTGGATCAGGCCGGTCACCAGGTCGATGGGCTTGGTGGTGTGCAGGGAGCCGTTGGCCTTGCCGCGGCCGCGCGGGGTGCGGATCGCGTCGTAGACGTACGCTTCGGTGCTCACGTCGGGCAACCTTCCGGGGAGTGGGGCTCGGGACGGCGGGACAGGGCCCAGTCGGCGGCCACCGAGGCGGCGTCGGCGCCGGGCAGGGCCGGCGGGCGGCGCAGGGTGCCGGGGGTGGCGGACAGGCGGGGCGCGGGGGCGGGCTGGACGCGCCCGGCGTACTCGGTGTAGGTGCCGCGGGCGGCCAGGTGCGGGTGGCCGGCGGCCTCGCGCAGCGACAGCACCGGTGCCACGCAGGCGTCGGTGCCCTCGAAGACGGCGGTCCACTGGGCGCGGGTGCGGGTGGCGAACCGGTCGGCGATCCGGCCGCGCAGTTCGCCCCAGCGGGCGGTGTCCGCGCGGTCGGGGGCGTCGTCGCCGAGGCCGATCAGCCGGGCGAACTCGGTGTAGAACGCGGGCTCCAGGGCGCCGACCGCCATGTGGCCGCCGTCGGCGGTGCGGTAGACCGCGTAGAACGGGGCTCCGCCGTCCAGGAGGTTGACACCGGCCCGGTCCTGCCATGCGCCGGAGCCGAGCAGTCCCCAGATCATGCTGCCGAGGTGGGCGGCGCCGTCGACCACGGCGGCGTCGACGACCTGGCCGGTGCCGGTGGCGCGGGCGTGGTGCAGGGCGGCGAGGACGCCGGCGACCAGGTAGAGGGAGCCGCCGGCGAAGTCGCCCAGCAGATTGGCGGGGATCGCGGGCGGTCCGCCGGCCGGGCCGATCATGCCGAGGAGGCCGGCGGTGGCGATGTAGTCGATGTCGTGGCCGGCGGTGGCGGCGAGCGGGCCGTCCTGGCCCCAGCCGGTCATCCGCCCGTACACCAGACGGGGGTTGCGGGCGAGCACGTCCCGCGGGCCCAGGCCCAGGCGTTCGGCGACGCCCGGCCGCCAGCCCTCGACGAGGACGTCGGCCAGCCCGGCCATCTCCAGGACCGCCTCGACGCCCTCGGGCGACTTCAGGTCCAGCAGTACCGACCGCTTGTTGCGGTTGGTGACGTCGTGCTCCGGCGGGATGCCGACCGGCGGGCCGCCGGGCCGGTCGACGCGTACGACGTCCGCGCCGAGGTCGCCGAGCAGCATCGTGGCGAACGGGCCGGGTCCGATCCCGGCGAGTTCCAGCACCCGCACACCCGCGAGGGGGCCGGGTCCGGGCGGCGTGTCCATCGGGCGGCTTCCCCTCAATCGCGCGCGACCGGCTGTGACAGTGACGATGTAACAGTGCCGATGCTAGGAACCCCCGAAGGCGGACGCAAGCTTTTCGTACTGGCGGGTAATCCGATGGCGCACATCCGCCACCGAGCCCCGCACCCGCGCTCCGGCACCTCTTCCCCGGACCGCGCGCCCCGCACCGGCGCCCCCGCCGGGGCCGCCCGGAGCCGCCGCGGGCTCCGGGCGGCCCGGCCGGCCCGCGCCGGCCGGGCGTTCAGCACTGCGGGCCGGAGGCGGTCCGGCAGCGCGGTCAGCGCCTGCCGCGTCCCGGGCCGCCGTCGCCGCCGACCAGGCCGGCCCGCCGCAGGGCGTCGGCGAGCGCGCCGCCACCGGAGCCGCCCTGGCCGCCGGACGAGCCGCCCGGTGCGCCGCCGGAGCCACCGCGCCGGCCGCCGCCCTGTCCGGAACCGCCGCGCCGCTCACCGCGCTCCCGGTTGCCGCCGCTGCCGCCCCGCTCACCCCCGCCGTTGCCGCCGGCGCGGTCCCGGCCGCCGCGGTCCCCGCCGCCGTTGCCGACGCGACCGCCGCCGCGGGACCCCGGCTCGCGGCGACCGCCGGCCGCGGCGTCGTCGTCCAGCCGCAGGGTCAGGCCGACCCGCTTGCGCGGGATGTCGACCTCCAGCACCTTCACGCGCACCACGTCACCGGGTTTGACCACGTCACGGGGGTTGTCGACGAAGCGGTCCGACATCGCCGAGACGTGGACCAGGCCGTCCTGGTGGACGCCGATGTCGACGAACGCGCCGAAGGCGGCGACGTTGGTGACCGTCCCCTCCAGGATCATCCCCGGCACGAGGTCCTTGAGTTCCTCCACGCCCTCCTTGAAGGTCGCGGTGCGGAAGGCCGGCCGGGGGTCACGGCCGGGCTTCTCCAGTTCGGCGAGGATGTCGGTGACGGTCGGCACGCCGAAGGTGTCGTCGGCGAACTCCGCGGGGCGCAGGGCGCGCAGGGTCGTGGCGTCGCCGATCAGCGCGGTGACGTCCCCGCCCGCGGCGGCGGCGATCCGGCGGACCACCGGGTACGCCTCGGGGTGGACGCTGGAGGAGTCCAGCGGGTCGTCGCCGCCGGTGATCCGCAGGAAGCCCGCGCACTGCTCGAACGCCTTGGGGCCCAGGCGGGCGACGCCCTTGAGGTCCTTGCGGGTGCGGAAGGGGCCGTTGGCGTCGCGGTGGGCGACGATGTTGTCGGCGAGGGTGGCGGTGACGCCGGAGACCCGGCGCAGCAGCGGGGTGGAGGCGGTGTTGAGGTCCACGCCGACGCCGTTGACGCAGTCCTCGACGACGGCGTCGAGGGAGCGGGAGAGCTTGGTCTCGGCGAGGTCGTGCTGGTACTGGCCGACGCCGATGGACTTGGGATCGATCTTGACGAGTTCGGCCAGCGGGTCCTGGAGGCGCCGGGCGATGGAGACCGCGCCGCGCAGCGACACGTCGAGTTCCGGCAGTTCCTGGGAGGCGAAGGCGGAGGCGGAGTAGACGGAGGCGCCGGCCTCGGAGACGACGACCTTCGTCAGGTCCAGGCCGGGGTTGGCCTTGAGCAGGTCGGCGGCCAGTTTGTCGGTCTCGCGGGAGGCCGTGCCGTTGCCGATGGCGATCAGCGAGACGTCGTGCGCGCGGGCGAGCCCGGCGAGCCTGGCGAGCGACTCGTCCCAGCGGCGGGCCGGGACGTGCGGGTGGATGGTGTCGGTGGCGACGACCTTGCCGGTGGGGTCGCAGACGGCGACCTTGACGCCGGTGCGGAAACCGGGGTCGAGGCCCATGGTGGCGCGGGCGCCGGCGGGGGCGGCGAGCAGCAGGTCGCGCAGGTTGGCGGCGAAGACCTTGACCGCCTCGTCCTCGGCGGCGGTGCGCAGCCGGGTGCGCAGGTCGATGCCGAGGTGCACCTGGATGCGGGTGCGCCAGGCCCACCGCACGGTGTCGGCGAGCCAGCCGTCGGCGGGCCGGCCCTCGTTGGTGATGCCGTGGGCGGCGGCGATGGCCCGCTCGTAGGTGCCGGGGCCTTCGGAGTCCTGGCCGGGGTCGGGGTCGAGGGTGAGGTCGAGGACCTCCTCCTTCTCGCCGCGGAACATCGCCAGCACCCGGTGCGAGGGCAGCTTCTCGAACGGTTCGGAGAAGTCGAAGTAGTCGGCGAACTTGGCGCCGGCCTCCTCCTTGCCGGTGCGCACCTTCGCGGCGAGCGCGCCGCGCGACCACATGCGTTCGCGCAGGGTGCCGATCAGGTCGGCGTTCTCGGCGAACCGCTCGGTCAGCACAGCGCGGGCGCCCTCCAGGGCGGCGGCCGCGTCCGCGACGTTCTCCCCGGTGAACTCCCCGGCGGTGGCGCGCGGGTCGAGCCGGGGGTCGGCGAGCAGGCGTTCGGCGAGCGGTTCGAGGCCGTTCTCCCGGGCGATCTGCGCCTTGGTACGGCGCTTGGGCTTGAACGGCAGGTAGATGTCCTCCAGCCGCGCCTTGGATTCGGCGGCGAGGATCTGGGCGCGCAGGGTGTCGTCCAGCTTGCCCTGGGTGCCGACGGACTCCAGCACGGCGGCCCGGCGCTCCTCCAGCTCCCGCAGGTAGCGCAGCCGTTCCTCCAGGGTCCGCAGCTGGGCGTCGTCGAGGGTGCCGGTGGCCTCCTTGCGGTAGCGGGCGATGAACGGCACGGTCGCACCGCCGTCCAGCAGGTCGACCGCGGCCTTGACCTGGCCCTCGCGTACGCCGAGTTCCCCGGCGATCCGGCGTCCGATGGACTGGTGGGTTGAGCTGTTGACCACTGTCGTCACAGTACTGATCCGCTTCGTCGCTCGATCCGGCGGAGAGCCGCCCGTGCGGCAATTCTGCCGCCGCGGCCGGGCGGTTGTCGCGCGGGGCGCGGGAGGGGAGCCGGCCGATTTCCTTGAAGCTTCAATCGCATGGTCGTACCGTGGGAGCCGGGGGCCGGTCGTGGGGACCGGCGAGGGGAACGAGGACACCGGAGGCAGTCATGCCCGTCAGTCGTCTCAATCACGCCGTGCTGTACGTGCGCGACGTCGACCGGGCGGCGGAGTTCTACCGTGCCGCCCTCGGCTTCGAGGTGGCGCACCTGCTCCCGGGCCGCGCCGCGTTCCTGCGTGCCCGCGGCACCCTCAACGACCACGACCTGGGCCTGTTCGCCCTCGGCGCCGACGCCCCGGGCCCGCAGAAGGGCCGGGTCGGGCTCTACCACCTGGCGTGGGAGGTCGGTTCGCTGGGTGAACTCTCCGATGTGGCGGACGAGTTGGCCGCACGCGGGGCGCTCGTCGGCTCCACCGACCACCTGGTCTCCAAATCCCTGTACGCGAAGGACCCGGACGGCAACGAGTTCGAGGTCATGTGGCGGGTGCCCCGCGAGGACTGGCCGGACGCCGACGACTCGACGCGGCTGCTCCCGCTGGACCTGCGGGCCGACCTGGAACGCTGGGGCCCCGACCTGCGCACCGGCGCGGCCGCGGGCTCGGCGACCTGAGGGACGGGCGGCGGCGGGCCGGCCGGACCGGTCCGCCGCCTCAGCGCCCGCCGGCGGCGACGCGCCGCGGGTACCAGGAGGGGTTCGGCCGCTGGGCGGCGCTGGGCGCGCCCCGGCGGCGCAGGTGTTCGCCGGTGCGGGCGCCCGCCACCACCGTCAGCAGCGACAGCGCGAGCGCGCCACCCGCTACGCCCGGCAGCACCACGCCGCCGTGCGTGCGGTCGCCGAAGACCGGGGCGACAGCACCGTCCGGGACGTAGCTGACGGTGACCCGCTCGCCGGGTGCGTGCTCACCGGGTTCGGTGCGGATCGGCCGGGACAGCGTCCGCCCGTCGTCGAGCCGTACCCGGCACTCCAGCCACCGCGTGCGCACCGTCGCGCGCTCCACGCAGGAGGAGACGGTGCCGCGGCCGGCCACCCCGTGCGCGGCGAAGGCCAGATCACCGGCCACGCTGCCGCCGGCCAGGGCCGCGACCAGGTAGAGCGGCATGAACAGCAGGCACTGCCCGAGCCCGCCGTGCAGCCAGTACAGCAGCATCGTCATCGCCACCGCCCCGGTCAGCACGGCCGGCAGCAGCGACGCGATCTCCAGCGGCCCCGTGCGGGAGGAAAGCGACCACAGCACGGCGGAACCCACCGCCCCGGCGAGCGTGAACAGCGTCACCACCAGGCAGCGCGTCCAGGCGGCGCCCCGCGTCGGGGCGCCGATCCGCCCGCGCTCCCACAGCCGCCCGAACCGTCCGGCCGCCTCCCCCGCCGGCACGCTCACAGCAGGGCGCCCCCGTCCTGCCCGTCGCGGCCGAACTCCACGGTACGCATGATCGCCACCGCCATGCCGCACCACTCCTGCCACTGGTCGAGCGCGAAGGTGTCGAGGGTGAGGACGGCGACGAACGGGCCGGTGGGGAACGGGACGTGGACCTGGATCTGGCCGGTGCGCAGGGCGACGGGCTCACCGGAGGCGGTCATCTCCGGCGGCAGCGTGGTCTCCCGCAGCGACAGGCAGGCCACGGCGGGGCCGCAGGGCAGGTCCATCCAGTGCACGGCGTTGCACGGGTCGGACCCCAGGAGCGCCTCCAGGCCGCGTGCCGCGCCCTCGGTGCTCTCGTGACCTGAGGGGACCGCCATGACGGTGAAGGAGCAGTGCGCGATCCCGTCACCGTCGTCGCGGGTGAAGATGCCGAACGCCGAGTAGGCGAGCACCCCGTCGGAGACCGTCTCGCCGACCGCCGCGTAGTACCGCGCGGCCTGTTCCCACAGCGCCTCGTTCCCCTCCTTGTACAGTTCGCGGACCATCGCCCGGGCCTTCTCCGCCCGCTCCCGCTCCGTCGCCGCGATCGGCAGGGCGTGGAAGCCGTCGGGGGCGGTGAAGGTCACCGGGGGCACCGAACCGCCGGTGCCGGTGCCGGTGCCGGTCACGGTGGTGCCGGTGCCGGCGGAGAGCTCGGTGGCGCTGTCGGTCATCTGGTCCACTTCCCGTCGTTGCTGCGGGCTCCGCGCCGCCCGTCGTGCGCGGGGCCCGGTCGGGGTTCCCGTCACCGCCCCCGCGCGGAAGGGGCACCCGGCGGGGGCGGTGACGGGAGCCCCGGAACCGCCGGTCCCGGAGTTCCCCAGGCGGCATGATGCCGCACCGCGGGACGGCCGCGCGGGCCCGGGCCCGGCACGACCGGGCCCGGCACGGCCGGCGGACTACCAGCCGTAGCGCTCCGGGCCGGTGCGCTGCCCCTCCGGTGTGATGATGTTGATGTGGGTCTCGCGCCAGTCGCCCCTGCGGTCCGGGACGCCGCTCTCGCTGAGCACACCGCCGTCGCCCAGCAGCGTGAAGGTCCACTCCATCGCGTCCGGGTACTTCCACTGGGCCGCACGCCGGTCGAGGTAGGCCCGCTGGGCGTCGTTCAGTTCGTCGCGCGGGACCCGTCGGGCCTCCCGGACCAGCAGCGGGACGATCTTCCACGACTCCTGCTGGGCCCACGGCGACAGCCGGATCCACGAACCGTCCCGGAAGACGACCCTGACGTCCTTGCGCTGCTCGCTGAACCGCATCCGCCGCGTCTCGCGCACCTCCTCCAGGGGAAGCTGCCACAGCACCGCGGTGACCTCGCCACTCCCGCGGTCGCGCGCGACGAACACCATGCGGCGGTCGGTGACGGCCAGGTGGACGTCCTGGCCGTCGGGGCACCGGCGGGGGTCCAGCGCGAAGGGCACGGTCCGGGCCACGGTGCCCTCGTCCGCCCACATGACGGGGAAGTCCCCGACCTCGTTCTCCGGCTCCTCGGGCCCGCTCTCCACACCGGCGGGCAGTTTGAGGTTCGTGCCGGGCCCGGTGGTCGAGGACAGGGCGTTCACCAGCAGCGGGACGGCCGCCTCGACCTTGTGCCACCAGCCGCTGCTGCGCTGCTCCTTGGGGGTGTGCGGCTCGAAGCGCGGACCGGGCGGCCAGCCCGGCAGGTCCGCCTCGATGTCGTTGCGGCCGCTGTCGCGGAACGACATGCGCTCGGCGACGAGCGGCGCGACACCGGAGGCGAACCTGACTCGGGCGAAGGTCTGGAGGCTTTCACCAGGTTCGAGGTAGCTGCTGTGCACAGTACGTCTCCGCAATCTCTCGGTCCCCGGGGGCCGGCCGCCGCCGGGGAGACGGGAGCGGCCACCACGAGGCGGCCGGGCCCGGCCCCGGCTGCGGACTCAGGCCGCGCAGGCGTGGGCGAACTCGTCCCGCATGGAGTGGATGTCCTTGGACTGGCCGGGAATGCTGAGGGCCTTGGGCCCGAGCTTCAGGGTCGAGTCGATCGTCTTGCCCAGCGCCGACGCCGAATCGATGTCCAGGCGGCCGTCCGAGATCAGCCGCAGGCCACCGGTGCCCACGGTCTGCCCGGTCTGCGCGCCGCCCGCGGACAGCACCCTCAAACGGTTCATCATGCCGCCGCTGGTGGTCAGCTTGCCCATGGCGTCGCTCTTGCCGAACAACGTCACCTCCTTGCCGAAGGCGGACATCCTCATGCCCCCGGTGACCCCGGTCCTCCCGCCGGCGTCCAGGATCTCCACGGCCTTGCGGCCGGTGCGCGCGGTGCCCTCGAACGCCTCGCCCAGCTTGTCGGCCTTGGAGACGGCCTCGGCGGCCTCACCGAGCTTGGCGCCCTTGGCGAACACCCCGATGCCCGGGACGACGCCCAGCGCGGACATGCCGATGGACAGCCAGCTGACGTCCGCGCCGCCGGCCTTGGCTATCAGGTCGCCGACCAGGCAGACGGCGCTGGTGGCGAGCGCCAGGCCGGCGAAGATCGCACCCAGCGGCTCGAACGCGGCGGTCACGATGGCCAGGACGCCGAAGACCGCGCTCAGGTCGCCCGCGATGTCCGCGATGGCCTTGAACAGGTCGGCGTGGTCCTTGACCCACTGCGTGGCGTCGTTCCAGTCGTCCTCGATGTCGCTGACCATGCGGTCCCAGAACCCGGGCTTGGGCGGGGCGATGGAGGCGGCGGTGTCGAAGTGCCTGCCGACCGCGCCGGCCGCGCTCATGTACTGGTCGTGCAGGTCGTGGGCGCGGCGGCGCACGTCATCGAGCGCGCCCCCGGCGTCGGAGACCGCCTGGTGCCGGGCCTTGAGCTGGCTGGCGCGCTGCTGGAGGTCGCAGGCGTCGGCGTGGGCGTCGACCGGCCGGCTGTCGGCGGTGCTCGCCGCGGACTTCAGCTGGTCGAGCGAGGTCTGCCTGCTCGCCGCCTCGCGCTCCAGGGAGTCGGCCCGGTCCTGGAAGCCCTGGAGCTGGACGACCCAGCTGTTCAGCGCGGAGGCGGCCTGCTGGAAGGAGTCGTCGGCCTTCTGCAGCAACGGCTTGATGTCGTCGCTGATGTGGCCCTGGAAGGCCGTCGCGGCCTTGCCCTTCCAGCCGTCGGTGCTGATCCTGCCCAGGTCCGACGTCATGCCGCTGAGTTCCGTCGAGACGTTGTTCAGGTGGCGGGCCAGCGTCCTGGTCGCCTCGACGTCACCGGGGGTGGGGTCGAAGCCGAGGTGGGGAAAGGAACGAGTCATCTCAGTGCTTGGCCTTCGAGAGCGCGTCGGACAGCTTGGTGTCGGCATCGCCGAAGGTCTTGCCGACGTTGTCGATCAGCTTGACCGTGTCGTCGGTGTGCTTGCCGATCTGCGATATGCCGTATCCCCAGTGGTCGGCGTAGTCGTGCACGTCCCCGACGAGGTTGGACGCGCCGAGCGCCGAACCGTCGATGTTGGAGAGCGCCTTGCGGACGGTCTCCATGCGGTCGGTGATGTTCGAGAACGCCCGCCGCAGTCCGTCGAGGACCTGGGCCTCCACCAGCAGATCAGTCACGTCGGTTCCCCCGGTCCACCCGTTGATAGTTTTTTGAGCATGCCAAAGCTGGTCCGCGCAGAGCAACGCGAGCCTGCGGATGCCCCGGGGAGGATTGGTGAAGGCCCCGCAGCGAAGGTGTCCCTCGACGCGTCCCCGGGCAGGGAGTGCGACCGCCACCGCCTCCCGCACGCCCCCGGACCGCCGCACTCCCAGCCGGCACAGCCCCCAGCGGTCTGCACAACCGGAACGCCGTCCTTCCCCGGCGGGTGCGCCGGTGCGGGCGGTGGTGGTCCGGCGGCGCGTCAGGTGGTCAGCCAGGTCCGGGCGGCGGTGACGAGGGCGCGGACGCCGGTGTCGAGGGTGGGTTCGGGGCGGGGGGCGAAGGCCGGCGAGTGGTTGGAGGGCCCGCTGCCGGGCGGGGCGGCCGGATCGTCGCCGCCGAGGAGCCAGTAGACCAGCGGGGCACCGGCGGCGGTGGCCAGCAGACCCACGTCCTCACTGCCGTTGATCCGCCCCGGATCGGTGACCCGCCCGGCCCCGAAGGCACCGGTGAACGCGTCCATGGTGCGGGCGGTGGCGGCCGCGTCGTTGACCAGCACGGGGAACGCGGCGGTGCGCAGGATCTCCGGCGGCCTGGGCACACCGGAGGCCGCGGCCTCGGCGTGCACGACGCGTTCGACGGCGGCGGCCAGCCGGGCGGCCACCGGTTCGCTCCAGGCCCGGGTGCTGAGGTGGAGTTCGGCGAGGTCGGGGATGATGTTGGGCCGGCTGCCGGCGTGCACGCTGCCGACGGTGATCACGGCGGTGTCGGCCGGCGGGATCTCCCGGGAGACCACGGTCTGCAGACGCATCACCACGGCGGCGGCCAGCACCACCGGGTCGACGGTGGTGTGCGGCATGCTCCCGTGACCGCCGCGGCCGTGCAGCCGCACCAGCAGCGCCTCCGCGCCGGCGAACGCCGGGCCAGGGTGCGCGCCGAGGGCGCCGGAAGGCAGGTTGACCACGTGCTGGCCCAGGACGACGTGCGGGGTGCCGCAGCGTTCCAGCAGCCCGTCCTCCAGCATGGCGGCCGCGCCCTGCCCGAGTTCCTCGGCCGGCTGGAAGACCGCGGTGACCGTGCCGGACCACGCCCGCCGGGCGGCGCCCAGCTCCCGCAGCGCGCCCAGCAGGCAGGTGACGTGCACGTCGTGCCCGCAGGCGTGCATCACCGGCACCTCGGCGCCGTCGGGACCGGGGGCGGTGACGGTGCTGGCGTAGGGCAGGCCGGTGTCCTCGCGCACCGGCAGCCCGTCCATGTCGGCGCGCAGCATGACGTGCGGGCCGGCGCCGTTGCGCAGGGTGGCGACCACACCGGTGCCGCCGACGCCGGTGGTGACCTCGAAGCCGTCCTGCTTGGCGAGCCGGGCGACCAGGGCGGCGGTGCGGTGCTCGGCGAAGGACAGCTCGGGGTGGGCGTGCAGATCCTGGTAGAGCGTCACGAGGTTCCACGGTTCCGGCATGCCGGGAACTCTACGGGCCGCGCCGGGGGACCGACAGGGCGTCAGCGCGCACCGGGGAGCGGGCCGCGTGGAACCGCGGCCCCCGTCAGGACGTCCGGGGGCCGCGGATGGGGTGACCGGCCGGGCCGGGCCGCGGCCTGGGTGGCCGCGGCCCGGCACCGCCCGGGTGGGCGTGGGGTCAGCGGCCCCGGCCGTGGTGCATGTGACCGGTGTGGTGCGTGGAGTGCCGGTGGTGCACCCAGCCGTGGTGGTGGTGGACGTTGCGGTGGTGGTCGTGCGAACGGTGGCTGTCACCGCGGTGGGACGCGTGGTCCGCGGTGGTGGCCGAGGCCGCGCCGGACGCCAGCAGGACCGCGGCGCAGGCACCCGTGAGCGCCTTCAGACCGGCGGACAGTGCGGAGGAGGAGAGGAACTTCATGGGTTGTACCTCCAACAGGGTTGCAGGGGTGCACGGACGGCACCCGACCTGTTAACGCGCCGGACCTGATTCGGTTTGGGCGTAACGCCGGATTTCACCCACTCGTGCGCCCCTTCCCTGACACACCGGGCGCGGCGCCCTGCCGTACCGCGCCCGACGTGCGGCGATGCCCCGGCCGACCCGGTGGAACGGCGACCCCCGCGGCTGACCGTACAGTTGACCACAGCAACTTGCCTGTGAGGAGTGAGAACAAGCGATGCCGCGTTCCGTGAAGGCGTCCGTCAGCGACGGCGTGGGGTGGCTGGTCCTGGACCGGCCCGAGGCGCTGAACGCGCTGGACCTGGAGATGGTCACCCTGATGACCGGCGCCCTGGAGTCCTGGCGGACGGACGAGGACGTGCGGGCCGTGGTGGTCACCAGTTCCACCCCCAAGGCGTTCTGCGCCGGCGGCGACATCCGCGCCGTCCGGGAGGCCGCCGTGCGGCGCGCGCCCGGCGCCGTACGCGCCTACTTCGCCGCCGAGTACGCGCTCAACGCGGCCATCGCCGGTTTCCCCAAGCCGTACGTGGCCCTGATCGACGGCTACGCGCTCGGCGGCGGGCTCGGCGTCTCCGTGCACGGCCGCTACCGCGTGGTGACCGAACGGGCCGCGCTGGCCATGCCGGAGACCGGGATCGGCTTCTTCCCCGACATCGGCGCGAGCTACTTCCTGCCGCGGCTGCGTGGTTCGGTCGGGATGTACCTGGGGCTGACCGGTGCCCGGATCTCCGGCGCGGCGGCCGTCGAGTGCGGCCTGGCCACGCACTACGTGGACTCCTCGGGGCTGCCCGCGCTGACCGCCGAGATCGCCCGCTGCGGCGGCCGGGTGGTCGGCGACGTCATCACCCGTTATTCGGCCGCTCCCCCGCCCTCCGAGCTGCGCGGCCTGCACCAGGCGATCGACCAGTGCTTCTCCGGCCCGTCGCTGGACGGCGTGCTGGAGCGGCTGAGCGCCGAGGGCACCGAGTGGGCCTCCGAGACGCTGGCGACGCTGCGGCGGACGTCGCCCTCGTGCCTGGTGATCACCTTCGAACTGCTGCGGCGCGGTGCGCGTTCCTCCCTGGCGGAGTGCCTGGAGCGGGACCTGCGGCTGGCCGAGCGGGTGGCCGTCACGCCCGACTTCGGCGAGGGCGTGCGGGCGGCGCTGGTCGACAAGGACCGCCGCCCGGTCTGGAACCCCGCCACCCTCGGCGCGCTCGGCCCGGCCCAGCGCGACCGGCTCCTGGCGATGCTGGACTGAGCCCGGCCGGCCCGGATCGGGCGGGCCGGCCGGGCCGGACGGCCCGAGGGGTCGTGCGATGCTGAGCCGGTCCCGGTGCCGCACTCCCGAGGAGCCCCCGCATGAACGCCCCACCGCAGCCGGCCTGGCCGTCGTCCACCGCGGGCGGCGGCCGCGTGCTGGTCGTCGACGACGACGCGGCCATCCAGCGCTCCCTCGGTCGCGGCCTGCGCCTGAACGGCTACACGGTGGCGGTGGCCGGCGACGGGCAGCAGGCGCTGGACCTGCTGGCCGAGCGGCCGGCCGACGTGGTCGTGCTCGACGTGTCCATGCCCGGCCTGAGCGGTACCGACGTGTGCCGCCGGCTGCGGGCGACGGGCGACGACGTGCCGGTGCTGATGCTCTCCGCGCTCGACGAGGTCGGCGACCGGGTGGCGGGCCTCCAGGCGGGGGCGGACGACTACCTGGTCAAGCCGTTCGCCCTGCAGGAACTGCTGCTGCGGCTCCAGGCACTGCTGCGGCGCCGCCCGACCGCCCCGGGCGGCGCGCTGGTGGCCGGCGAACTCACTCTCGACCCGCTCTCCCGCGACGTCACCTACCGCGGGCAGCCGGTGCGGCTGACCCGGCGCGAGTTCGAACTGCTGGAGGTGCTGGCCCGCAACGCCGGCGTCGTCCTCACCCGCGACCAGCTGCTGGACCGGGTGTGGGGCTACGACTTCGAGGTGCGCACCGACGCGGTCGACACGTTCGTCAGCTACCTGCGCCGCAAGCTGGAGGCAGGTGGCCGGCCGCGGCTGATACAGACGGTGCGGGGCGTCGGCTTCGTGCTGCGGGAGGAGGCGTCATGAGGCTGTCGACCCGGATAGCGGTGGCCGTGGGCGTCGTCGTGCCCCTGCTGGTGCTCGCCTCCGGCGCGCTGGTGGTGCGGCTGGTCACCAAGGACGCCAAGGCCGGTGTGGACGCCCGCCTCCAGGCCCGCGCGGCGGTCGTCACCCCGATCGCCCGCGGCATGCTGCGGGTCGGCCGCACCGGTCGCCCCGCGCAGGAGGAGAACCGCGAACACCGGCTGTTCGCCGCCGCCCTCGACATGGGGGTGCGCGTGGTCTCCGCGGACGGAGGCACGATCGCCGAGGGCGGCCCCCAGCCCCCGGACGCCGTGCCACTGCCGAAGCCGGCCCGGGCCGCGCGCCCCGTGACACTGCTGGCGGACGGCAGCAGCTGGCGGACGCTCGCGCTGCCGGCCGGCGACGGGCGGGCCGGCGACACGGTGTGGGTCTTCGCCCCCGCCTCCGCCGTCGACGACGACGGCGTCAGCGCGGTGCGCCGCCGCGTCTACCTGGTCGCCCTGTTCGCCGCCCCCGTCTCCGCGCTGCTGGCCCTGGCGGTCGCCGAACGCGCCACGCTGCCGCTGCGCCGGCTCCAGCGGCGGGCCGGCGGCCTGGACCCCCGGGTGAGCTCCGCGCGCCTGGAGCACACCCCCTCGCGGGTCACCGAGGTCGACGACCTGGCCCGCACCCTGCAGACCCTGCTGGCCCGCTACGACGAGCAGGCCACCCGCACCGGCGAGGCCCTGGAGACCGCGCGGTCCTTCTCCGCCGCCGCCTCCCACGAACTGCGCACCCCGCTGATGAGCATGCAGACGAACCTGGAGATCCTCGCCGCCCACCCCGGCCTGGACCCGGCAGAACGCGCCGAGGTCGTCGAGGACCTGCGCGCCGAGCACGGCCGCCTCCAGGGCCTGCTGGTGACCCTGCGGGCGCTGGCGCAGGGCGACCTGGTCGAGGCCGACTCCTTCACCCCGGTCGACCTGGCAGAGCTCCTGGAGGCGTCGGTCTCCGACGCGGCCCGCCGCCACCCCGGCGACCGCGTCACGGTGCGCACCACCGCCGGTCCGCGTATCAGCGGCTGGGAGCCGGGGCTGCGGATGATCACCGACAACCTGCTGGCCAACGCCCTGGTGCACGGCCGCGACCGGCACACGGGCGTGGCCACCGTCGAGGCGGCGCTCACCGCGGGACCTTCCGGCGTCCTGCTCACCGTCGACGACCGGGGCCCCGGCATCCCCCCGCGGTCCCGCGACCGGGTCTTCCAGCGGTTCCAACGCGGCCCGCACAGCCCCGGCACCGGCCTCGGCCTGACGCTGGTCGCCCAGCAGGTGGCCCTGCACAGCGGCACGATCCGGATCGCGGAGCGCCCCGACGGCCTCCCCGGCACCCGCTTCGAGGTCCGCCTCCCCGCGACCGCCGGCCTCACCGCCACCCTCGAACTCCCCCGCTCCCGCGACTGGCTGACGGGATCGCTGCCACGGCTGCGGGTGTGAGGGCGGGGGTGTGGGGGGCGTCCGGCGCCTGCGGGGTGCGGGGCCCTGCGGGTGCGGGCCCTGCGGGTGCGGCGCGGGCCTGAGGGGTGCGGGTCGGGTGCGGCGCGGGCGGGTCCGGCGCGGGCCTGAGGAGTGCGGGCCCTGCGGGTGCGGCGCGGGGCGCGTCGGGGGGGTGGCGGCGTGCGCGCTCCGGCGGACGGTGGGCCAAACGCGCCCCGGCGTGCGGGATGTCGGGCGTGGCGTCCGCGGGTACGGACGGCCGCGCGGCGCCGCAGGGGTGCGGGCGCCGCGGCGCCGGGTCGTTCTCGGGGCGCCCACATGGAAACCACAAGAAGCTTCCCTACTGTCCTCGGCACGCGGCCGGTCCCCCCGTACCGGCGGGGCCGGCGCGCAACGGAATACGCACCTCATGAAGTGGAGACAGCCACCATGCAGCGTCGTAAAGCGGCAGCCATGGCCACCGTCGCGGGACTCGTCCTGACCGGCTCGCTCGCGGTGGGCGCGGCCCCCAGCTACGCCTCCACCGCCCACGCCGGCACCCCGGTCACCGCGCTGAAGGCGCCCAAGTCGGACGGCTCGCGGATGCTGTGCCGCCGGGTCCCGCGGCTGCAGACCCGGCTGAACCGCGCCGTCACGCGACTGGAGGCCGGCGCGGGCACCCGCGGTTCGATCGCCCGCCTGCAGGACCGGGTGAACAACGCGACGTCGGAGAACCACACCGCGGTCGCGAAGTTCCTCGGCGACCGCCTCACCTACCGCAAGTCGCTGCTGCCGAACCTGGAGCAGCGCCGCACCGACCTGAAGTCGGTCGCCGACTGGTGTCTGAAGACCCGTAACAACGCGGCCTCCAGCGCCCCGACCGGCTCGTCCGCGTCATGACCCGGCAGCACCGCTGGTCCGCCGGCGTCGCGGCGGTCCTCGCCCTGCCGGTGCTGGCGCTGGCCGGCTGCTCGTCGCACACCTCCAGCGGCGCGTCCGCCCCCGCGCCCGCCGCGTCGTCCTCGCCGTCCTCGCCGTCGGCGAACGGCACGGGCGGCTCCGGCAGCTCACCGGCCGCGGGCGACGGCTCGTCCGCCGACCAGGTCCAGCAGATGCAGAAGAAGGTCGACGCCGCGCAGTCCGCCGCCGACGCCGCGGACAAGGACGCCGCCAGCAACTGAGCGTCCGGCACCGCACCCGGCCCGGAACCCCGCCACCCGAACGGACGGCGGGTTTCCGGGCCTTTGCCGACCGTCGCGCCACCACCTCCCACCTGCGCAAACCAACCCCTGACCGGGCCGGACGCTGCGTCACCCGGGTGAGCTTCGGCGATTTGTTCGGATCGCACGGCGGGCCGCGGGCGGTTTTCCTTCAAGAGCCGGGACGAAACGGTCCCGGCGGTCACCGCCTCCCAGACCGGAAGGCCCGGACCCCACGCCGGCTCCACCACCCCGGCGTGCCCGGACCTTCCTCCCCGCCGTGCCCCGATGCCGCGCGACGTCGGGGCACGGCACCTACGCGGGGGAGGCGGGCCGGGTGGGTTGCCGGCGCCGGCGGCCCACCCGGCCCGGCGGGTTGCGCGGCCCCGCCGACCGCCCCGGACGGAACGCTCCAGCCGTCCGGGGCCCTTCCCTGTCCGGGGGCGTGGGGGTATGGAGTGGGTGGGCGCCCGGGGACCTCGCGGGGGCGCGAGGCGTTCGTATGCCCGGGTGAGCGGGGTGCGGGCGGGCAGCGCGTCGCGTACGCGGAGCGGGCGGGGTGCGCGGGGACGGGGCACGGGCGGCGCATTCGCCGGGCCTCCGGGTTCACGGCAACCACCGTCAACCCTTCGGCCCCCGCGGCGAAACGACGGCCGTTGGACGGGTGAACGCTGCGCGACTCCTTGACGGCCTTTCGCTTCACGAGTTAAATCACGACGTGAATTAAGCGACTGGTCCGGACCTTTCCCATGCTCGGCGCCCTTCGCCCGCCGCACCGCCACCCGGACCGGCGCCGCCCCCGCACCCTCCCGTCACCCCCGTTTCCCCCGGAAGGGAGACCCTGTGGCACCCTCCTCCCAGCGGCTCAGGGCCCGGCGCCGCCGGCCGGTCGCCGTGCTGGCCTCGGCGGCACTGGCCGTCTCCGGACTGCTGCTGGCCGCGCCCGGCGCGGCCCGGGCCGCGGCCCCGCACGCCAACGAGCCGGTCAACGTCTGGTTGACCACCACCGACGACTCCGGCGGACGGCACGTCACCCGGGGCCTCCAGCAGCAGACCCCGACCGCGTTCTCCTCCGGCAACGGCGGCTCGGGGAACGTGGTGAACGTCGACGAGAACACCACGTACCAGCAGTTCACCGGCGGCGGCGCGTCGTTCACCGACACCGCGGCCTGGCTGATGAACTCCTCCGGCGCCCTCAGCGCCGACACCCGCAGCCAGGTGATGTCCAAGCTGTTCGACCCTTCGAGCGGCATCGGTCTGGACTTCCTGCGCAACCCGATGGGTGCCTCCGACCTCGCGCGGTCCAACTACACGTTCGACGACATGCCGTCCGGCCAGACCGACCCGTCGCTCGCGCACTTCTCCATCGCACACGACCAGGCCGACGTGCTGCCGCTCACCAAGCAGGCCGAGCAGCTCAACCCGAACCTCAAGGTCATGGCCACCCCCTGGTCCGCACCGCCGTGGATGAAGGACAACGGCGCCTACAGCCAGGGCTGGCTCCAGTCGCAGTACTACGCGGCCTACGCGCAGTACTTCGTCAAGTACGTTCAGGCGTACCAGGCGCAGGGCGTGCACATCGACTACGTCTCACCGCAGAACGAACCCACCTGCTGCTCGGGCTACCCCTCGACGCAGTGGAACGGCTCCGGGCTCGACTACTTCACCGCCACCGACCTGCTGCCGGCCTTCCACGCGGCGGGCCTGTCGACCAAGGTGCTGGCGCTGGACTGGAACTGGTCGAACTACGCCGACTTCGGCGCCCCTTCGGTGAACGACACCGCCATACGCAACGATTCCCTGTTCGGCGGCATCGCCTGGCACGGCTACGACGAGGGCAGCGCCTCCGAACAGAGCACGGTGCACGACCAGTACCCGTCCATCGACGCCTACGACACCGAGCACTCGGGCGGCACCTGGGTCGGCAACCAGCAGAACGAGGACATGAGCAACATCATCGACTACACCCGCAACTGGGGTAAGTCGGTGGTGAAGTGGTCGCTGGCGGTGGACCAGAACATGGGCCCGCACAACGGCGGCTGCGGCACCTGCACCGGCCTGATCACCGTGCACAACGGCGACAGCCGCTCCGGGCAGGTCGACTACACCGTCGAGTACTACGACATGGGCCAGCTGACGAAGTTCGTCAAGCCGGGCGCCTACCGCATCGCCTCCACCGCCAGTTCCACGATCCAGAACGTGGCGTGGCGCAACCCCGACGGCTCCAAGGCGCTGGTCGCCTACAACGGCTCGTCCTCCGCGCAGCCGCTGACCGTCAACTGGGGTGGCGAGACGTTCACCTACTCGGTGCCGGCCGCGACCTCGGCGACCTTCACCTGGGCGGGCACCCAGTCATCCGGCGGTTCCTCCGGCCACAGCGGTCGCATCACCGGCTACGGCGGCAAGTGCGTCGACGTCGCCTCGGCCGGCACCGCCAACGGCACCCCGGTCGACCTGTACACCTGCAACGGCAGCGGCGCGCAGACCTGGACCACCGGCTCCGACGGCAGCCTGAAGGCGCTCGGCAAGTGCATGGACGTCACGTCCGCCGGCACCGCCAACGGCACTCCCGTGCAGCTCTACGACTGCAACGGCACCGGTTCACAGGTGTGGCAGCCCGCCTCCGGCGGCACCCTCGTCAACCCGCAGTCCGGCCGCTGCCTCGACGCCACCGGCCCCAGCTCGGCGGACGGCACCCGCCTCCAGATCTGGGACTGCACAGGCGCGGCCAACCAGCAGTGGCAACTCCCGAACTGACCCTCCCCCACCCACCCGTCGCCGGGCGGCCGCCCTCATGGTCCGCCCGGCGACGTTTTCGTGACGTGCGGGTGCGGTTTTCGTGACATGTGCGGGGCGGGCGGATCCGTTTTCGTGACGCAGGGGGTGCCGGATTCGTTTTCGTGCCGTGCGGGGGCGGCGGTGCCCTCTCTCGTGACGTTGGCCGTGGGCCCGTTGGGGACCGGCCGGCGCACGGCGGTCCGGTTCAGGCCGCACCGGCGCTGCGGTACGCGCTGAAGGCGGCGAGGCCCAGCAGCGGGGAGTACGAGACGCGTTCGGTGCCGTACCGGGGGCCGCCGCCGTTCTCACCACCGATCACCCCGATGACGTCGCCGGTGCCGGTACGGGGGTCGACGCGGGTGAACCAGGGAGCGCCGGACGTTCCGCCGTAGAAGCCGTGGCAGGTGAAACGCATCTGGTGGCGGCCGGCCAGCCGTGCGGTCGTCCCGGCGCAGCGCAGGGCGCGGTCGGCGGGGTTGTGCGGTCCGGCGGCGGGATAACCGACGACGGTGACGCGGTGGACCCAGCCCCACGCGCGCAGCAACCGGTTGCCGCCGGTGAGCCCTTCGACGCCGCGCCCCCGGGCGTCCCTGCGCAGCCGCAGGAAGGCCACGTCCAGGTCGGAGCCCGCGCCGCGCTGGGTGAAGCCGGCGGGACGCCAGGCGCCGGCCACCGCCCAGATCCCGTAGGGGGCGTGCACCGCGCCGCGCGATCCGTCGTACCCCGGCACGAACGCCCGCCGGGTACCGCCCCCGCAGTGCGCCGCCGTGATGATCACATCGGCGTGCGTACTGTGCACGACAGCGGCGGTGCAGGTGTGGGCGCGCATACCGCGTCCGGTGGCGAACAGCACTCCCACGGACGGCATCCCGGCGAAGTACCGCCCCCGGCCCGTGGGCGCCGGCCAGGTCACCGCGTTCCGCCGCGCCGCCCCGGCGGGCGAGACGGAGACGTTCACCGCCGCGGCCATCCGGTTCGGTGTCCACCAGCGGGCGGTCGCGCCGTCGTCCCAGCGGCGCCCGGAGACGTGCCCGGCGGCCGGTGCCGCCACCGCGCCCCGCCCACCGCTCCGCCCGGTCACGCGAGCCGGCCCACCGGACGCTGCGACCGCCAGCAGCAGGACGGCGCACAACACGGCTGTCGTGCCGTGCCGCACCGTCCGCGGTACGGCACACCGTGGCTGCGGCGGGCGCCCGGCGGGCACCACGCCGCCGGACCGTGGGCGGGGTACCCCGCACCACGACCGCGGGACACAGGGGTCCGCTCCGGTGGGCGGCGAACCCGTTCGGGGGCGGGCGGGAGGGCGCAGGGGCAACGCGGTCTCCTTCGCCGGCCCGGCGGCGTGCCCGGGGGCCGGACGGTGCGGACGGCGGCCCGCCGCGGGCCCGCCGGCCCCACCGCGCGGTGCGGCCGGGCCGTCAGGCGGTGCCGTGCGCCGGGCCGGTGGTGGCGGACAGCGGGGTCGCGATGTCCTCCAGCGATCGCCGTTCCGCCTTGATCGCCAGGAACGCTGCCACGATCCCGGCCGCCGCCATCAGCGACGCGCCGATGGCGAACGCCAGGACCGTGTCGCCGGTGTTCCCACCGCTGGTCAGGCTGGAGAAGACCAGCGGTCCGCTGATACCACCGGCGGCCGTACCGATCGCGTAGAAGAACGCGATGGCCATCGCCCGGGTCTCCATGGGGAAGATCTCGCTGACCGTCAGATACGCGCTGGACGCACCCGCCGAGGCGAAGAAGAGCACCACGCACCAGCAGGCCGTCAACGTGGTCGCCGACAGGTGCCCGGCGCCGAACAACCACGCCGTGCCGAACAGCAGCACTCCCGAACCGATGTAGGTGCCGGCGATCATCGGCCGGCGCCCCACGGTGTCGAACAGCCCGCCGAGCAGCAGCGGCCCCAGGAAGTTGCCGGCCGCGATCACCGCGAAGTAGTAACCCGTCCGGTCCGACGGCACGTCGAAGAACTTCGTCAGGATGGATCCGAAGCCGAAGGTGATCGCGTTGTAGAGGAACGCCTGGCCGATGAAGAGCGCCAGCCCCAGCACGGCCCGGCGCGGATAGCGGGCGAAGACCGTGCGGGCGATCGTGCCGAAGCCGATGGCCCCCCGCGGGTGGATCGTGATCTCGCCCCGCGCGGGCGGGAGTTCCCGCCCGGTCTCGGCGGCCACCTTCCGTTCCACGTCCGCCACGAGGTCCTCCGCCTCGGCGCCGCGGCCGTGGATGAACATCCACCGCGGCGACTCCGGCACGTTCCGCCGCACCAGCAGGATCACCAGTCCCAGCACCACACCGAGCGCGAACGTCAGCCGCCACCCGATGTTGACGGCGAAGAAGTCGGTGTTCAGCGCCACGATCGACAGCAGGGAACCGCCGACGGCACCGATCCAGAAGCTTCCGTTGATGATCAGATCGACACGCCCGCGGTGCTTCGACGGGATCAACTCGTCGATCGCGGAGTTGATCGCCGCGTACTCACCACCGATACCGAAGCCGGTGATGAACCGGAACAGGAAGAACTCCCACGCGTGTGTGGACACCGCCGTCAACGCGGTCGCCGCCAGGTAGACCACCAGCGTCACCATGAACAGCCGCTTACGCCCGAAGCGGTCCGTCAGCCAGCCGAAGAAGAGGGCCCCCGAACACGAACCGGCCACATACAGCGCCGCCGCCAGCCCCGTGACCTGCGCGTCGGAGATCCGCAGCCCACTGCCCGGCTCGGACAGCCTGCTGGCGATGTTGCCGACGACCGTGACCTCCAGGCCGTCGAGGATCCACACCGTCCCCAGCCCGATGACGATCATCCAGTGCCAGCGCGACCACGGCAGCCGGTCCAGCCGCGCCGGCACCGACGTGGTGATCGCCTCCCCACCGGCCCCTCCCCGCCCCTCACCCACGCCTGCCATCCCGCCACCTCCACGTTCGTCCCGCACGCGATATTCCCTCCGCTGCCCTGACCTGCCCAGACCATTCGCGCACACCGCCCGGATGCGTCTCCGCCTCCACCCGGTCGGTCCTGACCAGCGCGCGGTGAGCGGACGCCGGCACGCGAGGTGTGCCAGGTTGACGGGGGGAGCGGGTGACGGCACGTACGGGGAACGGGGTTGACGCGGGCGGGCCGGACGGCGGCACGCACGTGCACGGGGTTGACGGGGGCGGGCCGGACGGCGGCACGCACGGTGCGCGAGGTTGACGTGTCCGAAGCAGCACGACGTGGCACCGCATGAACGCAGGGTTGACGGCCGCAGCGCGAGCAGATGGTGGCAGTGCGGTGCGCACGGTTGACGCGGAGCACGCGTTCGGCCCGCACCGACCCGCACACCGCGCGGGCGCAGCGTTGACGTTCAGCCGCTGCCCGCCCCGCGCCGGCGTCAGCCCCGCCCGGAGCGGACGTCGGCGCCGGGCTGTTCCATGTCCAGCCAGTGCAGGCGGCCCAGGCGGATCAGCCGCAGACGGTGTCCTGCGGTGCGCGCGATGGCGGCCGCCTCTTCGGGGGCGTCGTCCGGTGCCTCCAGGAACGCGGTCGCCGTCATCACCATGAGGTCGACGTACAGGCCCGCCAGCATCCTCTGGTCCACGGACGACCAGCCGGCCGACTCCGGCTGTGCGGAGAGGTCCTGGGCCAGGTCCTCGGCGAACAGGTCGAGTTCACCGGCGATCGCCTCCCGCACCTCGGGCACGCCACCGTGCCGTTCCCTCGCCACGAACCTGAAGTGCGCCCGGTGTTCCCGCACATGGGCCGCGATCACCTCGACGGTCCGGTCGACGACCTCCTCCGCACCGGCCGCGCCCCCGTCACGCAGATCACGCACCAGACCACGCAGGGACCCGAACGACTCCTCGACCAGCGCCACGCCCAGCTCCGACAGATCGCGAAAGTGCCGGTAGAACCCGGCCGGCGCGGCGCCGACCTCCCGGGCGAGCTCCCGCAGACCCAGACTGCTCAGGCTCTGCCCCTCCAGCAACCGCAACGCCGCGTCCATCAGCGCCTGCCGGGTCCGCCGCTTCTGCGCCTGCCGGGTCGTCGGGGTGTGACTCACATCATCAGTAAACAGTTGTTTGCCCAATCGCGCCAGCGGTAGGCTGATTTCAGTGAACAGTCGTCAACCCAAGTGTTCACCGAACTGCTCCGCCGCCACGCCACGGGAAGGCCGTCATGGCTCTCACGCTCATCGTCATCGTCCTCGGCACCCTGTTCGGCGCCGCCTCCTACGCCTCCGCCCCGGTCCTGATCGCGGCCGCCGTGGCCATCACGGCCTGGCTCACGGTCTTCGCCCTGCGCGAGCGCGCCGGCCACCGACCCCCTACGCCCTGACGTGACACCACCACCCCGAGGAGTCACCCCGTGAGCACCACGACCCCCACCGCCCCCGCCACCCACTCCACCGCCCCCGCCGGCGACCACCGCCCCCGCGCCACACGCCGCGACGCCGACGGCACAGCTGTCGCCTCGTTCGTCATCGGCCTGCTCGGCACCGTGGTCTTCAACATCGTCTTCGGCCCGCTCGCCCTCGTCCTCGGCACCGTCGCCCTGGCCCGCCGCACCCGCCGGCCCGGCCGCGCGGCCCTCGGCATCGTGCTGGGCCTCGCCGACATCGCCCTCCTCGCCACCCTGGTCTCCGTCCACCACAACATCACCTGGACCCCGGGCTTCTGACCTCCGGCGCCGCCACGTCCATCCCCCGGAGCCCAGCACCCGGCGCCAAAAGCCGGTCGTATACGCCACGAAAACACGCGCGGCCCGGTGGACCACCGCGCACGCGACGGACGTTCCCCACCGTGCCCAGCCACCCCGGCCCACCCCACCTCGCGCGCCGGAGAGTCACGTCCGGCACCGGAGGCTAACGTGGCCGACATGTCTTCCGTCCACGGTCCTTATCCGCACAGCAGTTCGGATAGGCTCGCGCGGTGAACAGAGCCGGGGCGGAACGGATCGCGGTGGCCGAGGACCAGATCGGGTCCGGCGGACGCCTGCAAACGCTGGACGCCGCCGGCCGGCCGACCGGAGCACCGGAGTCCGTACCCGACCTCGCACAGGCGATCACCCGCTACGAGGCGGTCGCGCACCCCCGCTGGGTCTGGGCCTCGACCGACGACCTCTACCCGCGCCTGCTGGACCGCCTGCCCGAACGCATCGGACGCTGCCACGACATCCGCCTCACCGAGACCCTGCTGCTCGGCCACGCGGAACAGCACCGGGCCCCGCGCTCTCTGGGCGCCGCCTGGGCCCGCCTGCACGACCTGCCCGTCCCCGAGGACACCCGCGCCGGCCACCACGAGGGCCAGCCCTCACTGTTCGTCCCGGACCGGCACAACCTTCCGCCCGGCACCGACCACCTCACCGCAGTCGTCACCATCTACGCCGAACAGCTGCGCCGGCTCTCCGCCCTCGAACAGGCCGACGGCATGCGGCTGTTGAGCGCCGCCGAATCGGCTGGCGCACTGGCCGCCGCCGAAATGGGCCGCGACGGACTGCCGTGGAGCGAGGACGTCCACGACGACCTGCTGACCTCCCTGCTCGGCCCCCGCCCTGCCGGCACCGCCCGGCCACCCGTCCTGGGCAGGCTCACGGACGAGTTCCAGCGCGCCATCGGCCAGCAGGTCAACCCCGATTCCCACCCCCAGGTGCTGGCGGCCTTCGCCCGCGCCGGAGTCTCCCTGCCGTCGATCCGCTCCGTCGTCCTGCGCGAGGTGAAGCACCCAGCGGCGGCGATCCTCCAGCGCTACAAGGAGCTCTCCCGCATCCACTCCGCACACGGCTGGGCGTGGCGGGAGGCATGGGTGCGCGACGGGCGCTTCCGTCCGGAGTACGTGGTCGGGGGCGTCGTCTCCGGCCGCTGGGCCAGCCGGGGCGGCGGCGCCCTGCAGATCCCCCGCCTGCTGCGCTCCGCGGTGCTCGCCGACCCAGGTCACCGTCTGGTGGTCGCCGACGCCGGACAGCTCGAACCCCGCGTGCTCGCCGCGATGTCCGGCGACCGCGCCATGGCCCGGGCGGCGGCCGGCGGCGACCTCTACGCGGGCCTGGCCACCACCGCGTTCGACGGCGACCGCTCCCGCGCCAAGATCGGTCTGCTCGCCGCCATGTACGGGCAGACCAGCGGCGAGGCCGGTGCGCTGGTGGCGGTACTGCGGCGGCGCTTTCCCGAGGCGATGGAGCTGGTGGAGAACGCGGCCCGCACCGGAGAGGCCGCCGGCGTGGTCCGCTCCAGGCTGGGCCGTACCTCGCCGAGACCGTCCGCCGGTTTCGGTCCGGATCCGGACGACGACGGCACGGGTGACGGCGGCGACCCGGGAGCCTCACCGGCCGCCCGGGCGGCACGCAGTTGGGGGCGCTTCACCCGCAACTTCGTCATCCAGGCCAGCGCCTCCGACTGGGCCCTGGCGCTGCTGGCCGCGCTGCGCCGCCGGCTGACCGCGCTGCCGCCCGACGCCGACGGGGCCGTGCCGCGCCTGGTGTTCTTCCAGCACGACGAAGTGGTCGTCCACTCCCCCGCCGCGACGGCCGACGCTGTGGCGGCCGCCGTCACCGCGTCGGCGACCGAGGCCACCGACCTGGTCTTCGGAGCCACCCCGGTGTGTTTCCCCCTGGAGACCAGTGTGGTCCGGTGCTACGCCGACGCGAAGGACTGACGGCAGCGGAGCGTCCCACGACCGGGAGTGGAGCCGCTTACCGTGGCTGCGGTCCCGTGCGGCCCTGCCGCCCCGCCCGGCTCAGCCCTCCCTACGTTGTTTGTCGGGATGAGCGAGCCATTCGTAGGGTTGGCTCACCCAGGGGGTCCGGGTGTGGCTTTCAGTCCTCTGCCGACGGTGGCTGCCACGGATTCGCCGCCCGGCCCCCACGACGACTCGGCTGCTCATTAGGAATTGCGGCACTGATCGCTCAGTAGGGACTCGACAGCGAGGTCGTCCGTGGTACCCGTACTCGCACGACCCGTGGAGAAGCACATGCCAGCGATCTGGGCCGGTATCGATGCCGGAAAGACCCATCACCACTGCGTGGTGATCGACGACACCGGCAAGCGACTGCTGTCCCGGCGCGTGGCGAACGACGAGACGGAGCTGCTGAGGCTCCTCGGCGACGTTCTCGACCTGGGCGACGTGGTGGCCTGGGGCATCGACCTGGCCGACGGAGGCGCCGCCCTGGCCATCGCGGTCCTGCTCAACCACGGCCAGAGCCTGCTCTACATCACCGGGCGCTCGGTCAACCGGGCCTCGGAGGGCTACCGGGGTGACGGGAAAACCGATGCCAAGGACGCCGCGATCATCGCCGACCAGGCCCGCGTCCGCCGCGACCTGACCTCCTTGAGGCCCGGCGACGAACTGGTCACCGAACTGAAGGTCCTGACCGGCCGCCGCCGTGACCTGGTCGACGACCGCACCCGGACCGTCAACCGGCTGCGCAGCCATCTGACCGGTATCTTCCCCGGCCTGGAGCGCGAACTCGATCTGGGCAACGTCGGCCCGCTGGTCCTCCTGACGGGTTACCAGACCCCGGCCGCCATCCGCCGGACCGGCGTCCGCAGGCTGGCCACCTGGCTGCGCAACCGCAAAGTCCGCGGTGCCCAACAGCTCGCGGAAGCAGCCGTTCAGGCCGCCGAGGGTCAGCACACCGCCGTTCCCGGCGAGAAGATCACCGCCGAGGTCGTGCACACACTCGCCCGGGAGGTGATGGCCCTCAACGAGAAGATCACCGAGACCGACAAGCTCATCGAGGGCCGGTTTCGCCAGCACCGGCACGCCGAAGTGATCGCCAGCATGCCCGGTATCGGACCCCTGCTGGGCGCCGAGTTCCTCGCCGCCACCGGCGGCGACATGGACGCCTTCGACAGCGCCGACCGGCTCGCCGGATTCGCCGGCGTCGCTCCCGCCGCCCGGGACTCGGGCAAGATCAGCGGCAACCTGCACCGGCCCAAACGCTACAGCCGGCGCCTCCAACGCGTCTTCTACACCTCGGCGTTGATCAGCATCCGCTGCTGCGACGAGTCCCGCCGCTTCTACGACCGCAAACGCGCCGAGGGCAAACGGCACGTCCAAGCCGTGATGGCGCTCGCCCGCCGACGGGTCAACGTCCTGTGGGCCCTCCTGCGTGACGGACGGTGCTACGAACCCATACCGCCCGTCACGTCCGCCGCTTGACATCTCCATTAGGAATCCGGGGTCGCCGGTATCTCGCCCTCGACACTGATCGTGGCCACGCTGTCGTAGAACGACAGGAGGTCCTTGATGGCGGCGACCGAGTCCAGCGGGGTCTTGTAACCCCACGCCACGTCGGGGCGTTCGGGGTGCCTCCCGTCGTCGGCGCGCAGGGTCCAGTACGACGCCTCGCCCTTGAAGGGGCAGGTGGTGCTGGTGTCGGTGGCGTCGAACAGCGACATCCGCACATCACGCTGCGGCAGGTAGAACCGCACGGGGATGCCCGTTTCGTAGACCAGCACGGGACTGGTCGACTCGGCGACCGTGCGGCCGTCGATCTCGACGACGACACGCTGTGTGCCGTTGACGGCCGTCACCGTGTGTCCGGTGGCGCCCTTCGCGTTCTGCCCGTGTGCCATGACTGCTCCCTCGCCCCTCGGTGCCGTGCCCGCGGCCCCTGTTGTCCGGTTCAACGCCCGGTCGGCAGGGTCTGTTCCGCCGCGGCGAGGATTTCGGTGACGCGAGCGGCAAACCGCACGTCACAGGGGTGCGATTCACCCGTTCGGACGGCTTCCAGCAGCGCGTCGACCGCCCGGGCCAGGGCCGGCACCGGTCCGTCGCCGGAGATCGGGAGGGAGCGCACCCCGTGCTCGCCGCGGAACTCGGTCGCCACACCTGATCCCGCCGACGGGGCACGCAGGGTGAGCGCCGCGGTGCTGGACGCGCCGCTCGCGTGCCGCAGTACGAGGTGCACGGTGTCGGCCGGGCCGCGCGCGGCGGTGATGCCGGTGACGTCGCCGAGCACCGGCAGCAGCACGGACAGGGCGTGCGGGCCGACGTCCCACAGCCCGCCCTTCTCCGCGCGCCAGGGGGAGTCGGCGAACGGGCTGTCACCGCGGGTGAACACGTCGCCGAAGTAGTCGGCGCGGCCGGTGAACCACGCACCGGCGGCGGCCTGTTCGTCGATCCAGGCGGCCGACGGGTCGGCGAAGCGCAGGGTGAAGAAGACCACCGAGGCGACCTGGGAGGCGTCGACCGCCCGGACCACGGCGCGGGCGTCCTCGGGCGTGGCGGCCAGCGGTTTGTCGAGCAGCAGGTGGCGTCCGCGGCCGGCGGCGCGCACCGCCAGCGGGGCCTGAACGGCCGGCGGCAGTGCCACCGCCACCGCGTCGCAGGCGCCGATCAGCTCGTCGGCGTCCTCGAAGACCGGGACACCGTGCGCGTCGGCGAGTGCGCGGGCCGCCCCGGGCCTGCGGCCCCACACGCCGGCGAACTCGACGGCCGGGTGCGCCGCCAGCGTGGGCGCGTACGTGTCGCGGGCCCACGGGCCGGTGCCGAGCAGTCCGAACCTCACATCTGCCGCCTTCCGCACGGGGGGTGGGCGCGGTGTCCGCCCGACGTCGCGCAGCGTACGCCGGAAACGCCGCCGCCCGCGCGGTCCACCGGGGACCGCGCGGGCGGCGGGACGAGCGGACCGGGTCAGCCGGCTGTCTCGTGCCCGAGGTCGACGTCGAAGTCGTCGCGTCCCTCGGCCTCCAGGTGCACGGGGGTCGCGATGGGGGCGTACCCGCTGGCGATCACGGTGTACTCGCCGCCGCTGAGGTCGGTGAACCCGTACTCGCCGTCGGGGCCCGTGGTCGCCGTGCCGACGACGTTGCCCGTCGGGTCGAGCAGCGTGACCCTGGCGTCGTCGAGCGGGCGTCCGTCCGCGGTGCGCACGGTGCCGCTGACGCGCGCGCCGGGGGCGAGCTGCACCTCGTACCAGTTGGGCGTGGCGCCGGCCACCTCGACGGGCAGCGCCGTGGGGCGGTGTCCCTCGTGGCTGACGGCCAGCGTGTAGGAGCCGGGCACGAGTTCCTTGAAGGCGAACGCGCCGTCGTCGCCGGCCGCACCGGTGGCCACGACCTCGCCACGGAAGTCGGTGGCCACCACCAGGGCGCCGGACAGCGCCGAGCCGTCGTCGTCCAGCACGGTCCCGGTCAGGCCGGCGGCCGATCCGCTGAGCGTCAGGTCGAGTTCCACGGTGCTCTCGCCGACGACCACGGTCGCGGCCTGCGGGCGACGGGAGCCGGCCGATCCGATCAGCACATAGGTACCGGCGCCGGGGGCGGCGAGCACGAAGTGTCCCTCGCTGTCGGCGTCCGCGCGGTCCAGTTGCTGACCGCCGACGTCGATGAGGGTGACGACCGCCCCCGCGACCGGGAGGGATTCCCCGTCACGGACGCTGCCGCGCACCGGGATACCGGAGGGTTCGGGCTCCGGTTCCGGCGTGCCGGCGACCGGTTCGCCGGTGGGGGCGTCCGGCGCCTCCTCCAGGGCGACGCCGGCGGCGTCTGCCGCTTCCTGCGCGTCGGCGGCGGCAAGCGCCTCCAGACCGGAGACCTGGCGCAGCGGCACCTCCTTGATGATGAGCGTCAGCAGGAAACACACCACCATGACGGCGGCGGCCATGAAGAACACCACGTGCATGGAGTTGGAGAAGCCCACCTTGAACGGCTGCGCCAGCCGCGGGTCGATCTTCTGTATGAACGACGAGTCGTTCAGCACATTGGTGCCGCCGCCGCCCGGCGTACCGCCGGCCTTCAGCATCTCCAGGACGGGCCTGTTGACCGGGTTGGCCCGCACGGACGGGTCCTGCGTGGCGGCCAGGAAGGCGGGCGACGTCGCGGCGGACGTGAACGCGTCGATGATCTTGCCGCCCACGTTGCTGAACAGCACCGACAGGAAGACCGCGGTACCGGCGGTCGCACCCATCTGCCGGAAGAACGTGGAGGACGCGGTGGCGACACCCATGTCGCGCGGCGGCACGGCGTTCTGCACGGCGAGCACGATCGGCTGCATGGAGAAGCCGAGACCGATGCCGAAAATCAGCATGTACAGCATGGTTTCCCACAGCGGGGTGTCCCACTGCACACGGAGGGCCATCGCCACCATGGTGACGACCATCAGTGCCGTACCGATGATCGGGAATGCCTTGTAGCGGCCGGTCTTGGAGGTGACCTGGCCGGAGAGGATGGAGGCGATCATCATGCCCACCATCAGCGGCACCATTTCCAGGCCGGACTTGGTCGGGCTCGCGCCCTTGACGATCTGGAGGTACTGCGGGATCAGCAGCAGTCCGCCGAACATGCCCATGCCGATGAGGACGGACAGCAGGCCGGTCTTGCTGAACGTCGCGTTGCGGAACAGCCGCATGGGGATGAGCGCGTCGTCCCCCATCCACCGCTCGATGAACACCCAGGTGATCATGCCCACGAGCCCGATCGCGTAACAGATGATCGAGTCGGTCGACCACCAGCCCCATTCACGTCCCTGCTCGGCGACGATCAGCAACGGCACGACGGCGGCGCTGATGGCCACCGCGCCCCAGATGTCGATGCGGTGGTTGCGGCGGGTGTGAGGGATGTTGAGGACCTTCGCCACCACCAGGAGGGCGATGACGCCGACCGGCACGTTGACCAGGAACACCCAGCGCCAGCCGACGAGGCCCAGCAGGTGGTTCTGGCCGGCCAGGAAGCCGCCGATCAGCGGACCGAGCACACTGGACGTGGCGAAGACGCCCAGCAGGTAACCCTGGTAACGCGCCCGTTCACGTGGCGGCACGATGTCACCGAGGATGGCGAGCGCCAGCGACATCAGACCGCCGGCCCCGATGCCCTGGAACGCGCGGAACGCGGCCAGTTCGGTCATGGACGTCGAGAACGTGCACGCCGCCGACCCCACCACGAAGACAGTGATGGCGATCAGGTAGTAGGGCTTACGGCCGTGCAGGTCGGACAGCTTGCCGTACAGCGGCGTGGCGATGGTGGAGGTGATCAGATAGGCGGTGGTGGCCCACGCCTGCTGACTCAGTCCGTGCAGGTCGTCGGCGATGGTGCGGATCGAGGTCGCGACGATGGTCTGGTCGAGCGCGGCGAGGAACATGCCGAGCATCAGACCGCTCAGGATCGTCAGGATCTGGCGGTGGGTCATGCCCCCCGGCGAGGATATCGACTTGGTGCCCGCGGTCGGCGGGGACGCGGCGGTACTCATCTCGTGCTTTCTCCCTGCTGGGCCGCGGTACCCGTGGTCTTCCCGGGGCAGTCCCGCGACTGTTGTTGTTCGACCAGGTCGTCATTGAGCCGTGCCATCAGCCGGATCAGCTGGTAACGGTCCTCGCCGGGCCACGGCTCCAGGAGCGCGGCGAGCTGGGTGTCGCGCATGTTCCGGTACTCCTGGAAGGCCGCTCGTCCGGCGTCGGTGGCCGACAGCAGCGATCCGCGCCGGTCGTCGGGGTCCGGTCGGCGTTCGGCGAGGCCACGTTCCACCAGGGAGCGCACCTGCCGGCTGACGGTCGACAGGTCGAGGAAGACGTCGGCGGCCAGGTCGGTGGCCCTGCGGTCGCCGTCCATCACCAGCCGGGCGAGCAGCACCCGGTCGGCGGCTCGGGCGTCCTGCTTGGCGCTGTGTTTCCAGGCGGCGACGAGCCGGATGAACCGCAGCATCTCGTCCCCCAGTCCGGCGGCCGCCTCCAGCGCGGTCGCGGCCCCTTCCGCCGCTCCACCCCTGTGCGGGAACGCCGCCCTTCCGCCACTGTGGGCGGTTCCTCCGTCCATCACTCCCCCCTTCGCGCCGCAGCATTGCTTGTATCCAGCAAGTGATTGTAGACCGCCCCGCGCCACCCCAGGAGAGCGGGTCCCCCGTCACGCGACGGAACCCGGCCCTCCGCTCAACGGCCGCTGCCGCCCTCCCACTACGCCGCAGGTGACGTACGCCTCCCGGCTCGCATCACCTCGCGCGCCCGCGCGCACGGGCACACAGGAACGAGCGATCACCCCCACCGGAAGCAACCCGTGGCACCGGCCCCCGCGCGCTCCAGGGACACGACGGAAAACGGCTGACGTACACGCACGCCGGAACGACAGCGCCATGGGGCACGAAAACGGCTCCCCGGCCGCCGCCGTCGCGCGCGGGCGCCGGCCCGACCCCGGCGAAAGCGGACGTCCTCGCGCGACGGCAACGCCGTTCCGCGGGCCCCACCCGCCCCGTACCGCCCTCCACGCCACGTACGGACGCCCAGGGCGCCGGGACGGAAGGGTCATGATCGGGACGCATCGTGCACGTATTCCACAACCCTGTCACGGTCCACGGGGGCGGTCGCCCGAACCGTACCCGTCGCCAGGGGCACGGCCTACAGTGGTCCTCCCACGCCCTGACGGGGGGCGACGAGGGGAGGACATCCATGACGGAATGGACCGGCCAGTCCCTGCCGCCGGTCGCGGCGGCACGGATCGCGGGGGTCCGCGAGAGCGGCACGTGGTCGTCGGCGCTGTCCACCGGTGAGTTCGCCGCCATCCGCTCCGTCGGTTTCGAACCGGTGGGCCAGGTGATGGGTTCGGCCGTCTACCGGGTTGCCCGGCAAGGCATGACGTACGGCTACTACGACTGCGGCCGCAGTATGGGCCTGTTCTCGTCCTCCTACGACAGCCCCGTCCAGGTGTCCGGCCAGGGATCGCCCGCGCAGGCGCTGGTGCGGGTGCTGATGGACGCGCGTTACAAGGCCCTCGGGCGGATGACCGCCGAATGCGCCGCGCTCGGCGGTGACGGCGTGGTCGCCGCCCGCCTCACCATGGCGCCCTTCCCCTCCGCGCCGCACTGCCTGGAGTTCCAGGTCATCGGCACCGCGGTCCGCGCGCAGGGCGACGTGCGCCCACGGCGTCCGTTCACCTCCCACGTGGACGGTGAGGGCTTCGCCAAGCTCGTCTCGTCCGGCTGGATCCCGGCGGAGCTGCTGATCGGCCTGTCGATCGGGGTACGGCACGACGACTACCGGCTGCGGCGGCAGAACAGCTGGGGCGCCGGGAACCAGGAGATCCGCGGCTGGACCGACCTGGTGGCCGGCGCCCGGCACGACGCACGGCACCAACTGCTCCAGCAGGCGGCACGCACCGGCGCCGACGGCGTCGTGCTGGGCAGCAGCGACCTGCGGGTGTGGGGGGAACGCTGCATCCGTACGAGCCGCAACAGCGACAGCGAGGCCGAGGACCACATCGCCGAGGCCATGCTGCTGGGCACCGCCGTCGCCGGGTTCCGCACCCGGGCCGCCCGTCCGCGCACCCTGACCGTCATGCCGCTCGACTCGCGCTCCAAGCGGCTGCGCCGCCGGGTCGAGCGCGACCTGACCGCGTTCGGCACCGATCCCCACGTACTGCGCGAACGGCTCAGCGAACTGTCCGACCTGGACGGCTGACGTCCGCCCCGCGGACGTCACAGACACGATCATCACAACCCGAGGGGGAAAACCGGACATGACAGCGAACGACCCGACCGCCCAGGGCGTACCCGCGGACGCGATGCGCCGGCTGGCCGAGCTCCAGCCCGGGCGTCCCGGTGCGATCTTCACCAGCGACCTGTCGGTCAACGAGTTCCTGCTGGTGCGCGAGGCCGGGTTCCGGCCGATCGGCCTGGTGCTGGGCAGTTCGATCTACCACGTCGGCATCCAGATGGGCCGCTGGGGCAAGAACCAGGAACTGACCACCCTCAGCCAGGCCATGTACCACGCGCGGGAACTGGCCATGACGCGCATGGAGGCCGAGGCGGCACAGCTGGGCGCCGACGGCATCGTGGGCGTGCGCCTGTCGGTCGAGGCCCGCGAGTTCGGCAACGACGTGGCCGAGTTCATCGCCATCGGCACCGCCGTCAAGGCCGACGAACCCGCCCCCGGCGGTGGCAGTTGGCGCAACATCAAGGGCCAGCCGTTCACCTCCGACCTCAACGGCCAGGACTTCTGGACGCTGATCCGGGCCGGCTACGCGCCGCTCGGCATGACGATGGGCACCTGCGTGTACCACATCGCTCACCAGAAGATGGGCGCCATCTTCTCCAACATCGGCAAGAACGTCGAGATCGAGCCGTTCACCCAGGCACTGTACGACGCCCGTGAGCTGGCGATGGAACGTATGCAGCACGAAGCGGAGGAACTGCACGCCGAGGGCATCGTCGGCGTCCAGCTCAACTCGCACAACCACCGCTGGGGCGGGCACACCACGGAGTTCTTCGCCATCGGCACCGCCGTGCGGCCGCTGCGCGACGACCACGTCATCGAACGCCCGACGATGGTGCTCAGCCTCGACAGCTGACGTGCGGGCGCCGGGCGGTACCGTGAAGACGGCCGCCCGTGCGCCGGCCCGGCCGCACCCCATCACGCCCCTGCGAGAGGCCCCGATGACCTCGAACGAACCGATCCCCTACGAGCCGGACGGCACCGAGGGATCCCTGGAGATGCTGACCGCCGCCCTGCGCCAGGACGCGGCCGACCTGGAGCTGTACGCGGCGGTACTGACGAACACCCTCGCCGACGCCCTGCCGCCCGGTTCGGTGACCGTGCAGCGTAAGCGCGGCATGGGCGACCGCCTGGCCGGCCGCGAGGGCCGGGTGGAACGCCTGGAGGTCGGCCTGGGCGAGCAGCGCCTGTCACTGACCGTGGCGCACGGCAGGGTGAACGGCGAGATCTGCAAGGAGGTGCGCGGGGTGGTCCTCTCGCGCCGCCCCGCTCCGCTCGACGAGTGGGTGGCGCAACTGGCCGCCGCCGTCTCCGAGCGTGCGGCCTCCGACGCCCGCGCCCGCGCCGCACTGGAACGCCTCATCATGGGCGGCTCCTGATCGCTACGCATTACCACGCGCATTAACGGCACGGCACCGCCACTTCGGTGCCGTGCCGTCGGCGTTCCGCCCATCTCGTCGAGCCGTGGATAAAAAGCCCCTGCTGAACGGGGTGTTGACGGCCATGACAACCGTTGCCAGTGCCATCTTTGGTGATCCGGACGATTCGCGGTTCACTGCAAGGGGTCCGGAAGGGGGCCACCCGGCGAGAGGACGGCGATGGGCAGCGGGACGCGGCACGGTCATCGCCACGAACACAGCGTCCCCGACGATCGGGACGAAGGCCGGCCCCACGAGCACGGTGCACGGGACGAACACGCCCACGGGCCCGACGAACGCGCCGGGCGGGGCCGCGGGGGGCACGACCACGGCCCGGGCGGACCCGGGCACGGCGTCGCGGCCAACGCCGACCGGCGGTGGCTGCTGACAGCCCTCGCGCTGATCGTCGCGTTCATGGCCGTCGAGGTCTTCGTGGGCGTGGTGGCGCGCTCCCTCGCACTCGTTTCGGACGCCGCCCACATGCTCACCGACGCGGCGTCCATCGTCCTGGCGCTGATCGCGATGCGTCTGGCGGCCCGCCCCGCGCGCGGCGGCTTCACCTACGGGCTCAAGCGGGTCGAGATCCTGTCCGCCCAGGCCAACGGCATCACGTTGCTGGTGCTGTCGGTCTGGCTCGGCTACGAGGCGGTACGGCGGCTGGTGGCCCCGCCCGAGGTGACCGGTTCACTCGTGCTGGCCACCGCGCTCGCCGGCATCGTGGTCAACCTGGCGGCCACCTGGGCGCTCTCCCGGGCGAACCGCTCGTCCCTCAACGTCGAGGGTGCCTTCCAGCACATCCTGACCGACCTCTACGGCTTCCTGGCGACCGCGGCGGCCGGTCTGGTGGTCGTGCTGACCGGCTTCGCCCGAGCGGACGCGATCGCCTCGCTGGTGGTTGTCGCCCTCATGCTGCGGGCCGGCACGGGGCTGGTGCGCGCATCCGGGCGGATCTTCCTGGAAGCGGCTCCCTCCGGTATCGACCCCGACGCGCTCGGCGACCGTCTGGTGGCCCGGCCCTGCGTCGTCGAAGTACACGACCTGCACGTCTGGGAGATCACTTCCGGCCAGCCCGCGCTGTCGGCGCACATCCTGGTGGACCCGGGCGGCGACTGCCACGCCGTGCAGCGCTCCATGGTGGAGTTCCTGCGCGACGCGTACGGCATCACCCACACCACGCTGCAGGTCGACCACGCCCCGCAGGAGTTGCTCGCCGTCACCCCGCGTCCGGACACCGCCGCGGCGCCCTCGGAGCAGCATGGTCACTGTGCCGATGGCCCACCGCCGGAGCACGATCACTGCGCCGACGCGCACGGCCCGGTCCACCGCGAGGGCCCGCATCCGCACTGACGGGGCGTACAGCGGCACGGATGACGTATTGCCTCCCGCATTCCGCACGTATTCGTGCGGTATTGCGGCGCCACGCGTGCCGGGGGTCACATAGCGACGGTGGCACCGCGTTGGCATCAGGTTGACGCATGGCTCCCAGGACCCTCACGAGGCGCACAGGAAAGGAGGTCCGCATTCCACTTGGCGGCATTGTGCGGCATCCCGGCACTCCTTCCGGCAATAAGGAATGCGGCGCGAAGAAATCCTGTCCTGCGACGCATACCTTCCGGCACGCAGGAAAGAACAGAACCAAGCCCGTCCGGTGCGCATCCCCCGTCGCACCGGGCGGGCCTTTGAGGATGCGGAGCATGCCCGCGCCATCCCGTCGGCCATCACCGTGCCGTGTGGACCCCGCGACCGCATGCGTGGCCTGGGCGTCACTCTGCGTACGTCTTCGCCGTGCGGGGCTCCGCCGTCCGGCTTACGCTTCCGATCATGACGATCGACCGGCGCACGATGCTCCGGAGCCTGGGCAGGACCGCTGCCGCCGGCGCCATCGGCACGGTGCTCGCGGCCACGGCAGGCGTGCGGCAGCCACAGCCGACCGACCGGCGGCACAGCACCGCACACCGCGCGGTGGACCTGCTGGCGGCGCCCCACCCCGACATCGTGCCCCGCACCGTCTGGCGCACCGACACGATCCGCACCCGGGGCGGCGCGCACCCCTGTGCCCCGGAGGTCCGGGCGGTCTTCGTCCACCACACCGACAGCGGCAACGCCTACACCCGCGCCGAAGTGCCACGCATGATCCAGTCGTTCTACGACGACCACATCGAGGGCAAGGACTGGGACGACATCGGCTACAACTTCCTCGTCGACCGGATGGGAACGATCTACGAGGGCAGATCGGGCGGCGTTGACAACGCCGTCATCGGTGCCCACACCCTGGGCTTCAACATCGGCACCGCCGGCATAGCGGCGATCGGCAGCTTCGGCCCGGGAATGCGGGTGCCCGGCCCCATGCTGGACGCCATCGCGTCGCTGGTGGCGTGGAAACTCGGCATGTACGGGGTGGACGCCCGCGCCAGCGCGGTGCTGGTCTCCAGCAACGACGGTGCCCGCTTCCGGCGCGGCGACCGCGCCGCATTCCGTACCGTCTCCGGCCACCGCGACGGGTACGAGACGACCTGCCCCGGTGACGCCCTGTACGCCAGCCTCCCCGCGATCCGGCTACGCGCCCGCGCCCTCCAGGGCCGAGCCGCCCCCGGCGTCCCGGGCCGGACCGAGGGGGAGCCCGCATGACCAGCGCGGGCGCACGGCCCGTCCGGAGAAAACAGCCGACGCCCGGCGCGGATCCGGGGCAGGCGGTGCGAAGATGGTTCAAGGCGGACATACGGCACGGGTGCCACGCCCGGCGCCGACCCTCAGCCCACCCCTGGGAGGTGCCATGCCACGGCCCGACGAGTACGAACTGACCTTCCCGCACCCGGGACAGGCCGCCCCCGACCACGTCGTCGTGCACCGCACGGGGGCGTCCGGGCCCGGCGGCAGCGACGTGTACTCCGACACCAGCGGCATCGTGCGGGCCGAGATCAGCGACGAGGGCGAAGTGCGGATGATTCCCACCGGCGGCCGCCAGGCGGTCACCCGTCCGACACGGATCCGCGCGTTGTAGCGGCCGCGCGGCAACGCGCAGGACTGACGCCATCTGGCGAATAGGCCACGCATACCGCACGAAAGAAATCCGGCACCATTGCGCGATCGGCAACGTCGGCAGTGGCGCCGGAAGAATCCGGTTCGCCACCCCCGGCCACAACATCCACACGTCGCTGTTCCTGCTTTCACGCAGGGGACACAGGCTTGCCCCCATCCACGCACCGCCCGCCGATAGATTGGCCGGGCCCGACCGGTCCGGCGGGAATGCCGATCGGAGGGGGCGCGGGACGCGATGGAGCACTGCCCGTTCTGCTGGACCTACATCGGCGACTCGGCCCAATGCCCGAACTGCGGCACGGTGGCCCAGCAGCCGCACCAGCAGCAGGCTTTCGCTCAGCAAGCCGGCACCGGCCACCCGCAGCCCCAGCAGCAGTACCCGCAACAGGGCTTCCAGCAGCAGTTCGCACCCCAGCAGGGTCACCTCCAACAGCAGGGCTGGACGAACGGCGCTCCGCAGGGTTACCCGGCCGAGCAGATGGTCGCGTGGCACACGCCGCAGCAGACAGCCGGCTACCCGCAGGGAGCGTACGGCCCGCAGCACGGCGTTCCGCCCCGGGCCGCGGCCCAGCAACGCCCCGCGCAGGCCGGCGGCACTGCTGTGATGCCGCCCCTGATGGGTACCGGATCGACTGCGTTCACCGCACCGCAGGACACGGGCGGCACCGATGCGCTCTCCATGGACGACGCTTTCGGTGACGACGTCCACGGCGCGGACGGCCAGGACGCGCTCGGTCACGACGCGTACGGCGACGACGCCTCCCCGGACGACGGCACCACGGACACCGATGACCTGGACACCGACGGCGCTGACGACACCACGACCACCGGAGCCCTGCCTGCCGAGGGCCGGGGACGCGGACGCGGCAGGCGCGGGCGTTCCAAACGGCGGACCGTGAAGATCGTCGTGGGTACCGCGACCGGCCTGGTGCTGGCCGGCACCCTGATGGGAACGCTGGCCAGTGGTTCGGGCGGCGGGCACCCACCGGGAGCGGGCGGGGCCACCCAGGCCGACGGAGTGCCCTCGTCGGACACGGACGGCCCGACCGCCAGCACGGCGCCACTCAACGCCGACGGCCCCGGCGCGGGTCCGGCCGACGCCGGTGACCCTGCGTCCTCCTCCCCCGCGGCGTCCGCCTCGGCCGCCACACCCAGCGCGCGTCCCACACACTCCAAGGCGCCGACGCACACGAGCGCGCCGACGCACCCCGCCACCACGCCCACCCAGGCACCCACGGCGACCACGACCAGCTCACCGCCCCCACAGCAGCCCACGCATCAGCCGCCGCGCACCTGTGTGCTGGTCTGCTGGTGAGCGCTCAGGCGGCGACGTCCTCCAGGCGGAAGCCGACCTTCAGCCCTACCTGGTAGTGCTCCACCACGCCGTCGACGATCTGACCGCGGACCTCGGTGACCTCGAACCAGTCGAGGTTGCGCAGCGTCATGGCCGCGCGCTGCACGCCGTGCCGGATTGCGGCGTCCAGTCCCTCGGGAGAGGTGCCGACGATCTCGGTGACGCGGTAGGTGTGGTTGCTCACGGGGTCCTCCTGCGATCGCGGTGGTCAGGCACGGCGTCCGGGACCGGGGAGGCCGGTACCGACCGGGAGCCGTCGTCCGGCACACGTATCACCGCCCGCCCCGACGTATGCCTGCGCGCCCCGCAGCGGAACCGGATGGCCGTGCCGACCGGGCGACGCGGCGGGTCCGCGGCGGATCTGCGGCAGGTCTGTGGCAGGGAGAAACGTGACGTGGGGAGAAACGGGCGTCATCCCTGAGAAATCACGTCGCCATGGTGACGGAAAACGGTGGCTCGGCATCCGTGCCACACGACGCGGCGCACGTGGTCGAGCCACAGTCCAGGGCGCTGCGTGCGCGACACCCTGGGCTGCGACTACCCCCGTTAAACGCAAAGGGCGCGGCCTCGGCCGCGTCCCCCTCACGTCGGGCTCGATAGTGGGGCACGGGCCGACCAGTTGTCAAGAATAGTTGACGAGCGGGGAGTCGGGCCGGAATCCGGCGCTCGTCTTGCTCCCGCGGGTGGGGCGCTGCGAGAGTTGTCGCGGTGATCATCAACGGTCACCGACCCCTCGTGGTGCGGGAGCGAGTCATGGCCGAATGAGCGTCAGCGATGCCTCCGTCCATGCGGGCGAGCGGCTGCGGCGGTTGCTGGACGACGTCCGTCCGGCCGGCCGCGCGCCCTGGACGGTCGCGGAGACCGCGGCGGCCACCGGCGTCCCGGCCGGCACGATCCGCGCTCTGTGCGCCGGCACCGGGACAGCGGGCGAGGGCCAGTTCGCGGCACTCGCCGCGCACTTCCTCGTCCCGGCGGAGCACCTGACCGGCGACGGACCGGAACACCGCGCCCGGGAGCGTGTCGCGCGGAGGCTGCGGAGGCTGTTCCGCGACATCTACCCGGCGTGGCGCGGCCCGTGGAGCCCCGAGGAGATGGCCGGAGTGTGCGGTGTCCCGGTGGAGGACCTGCGGCGCATGCTGGCTGGTGCGCCACCCGCGGGTGGCGGATTCGCGGCGCGGCTCGACCAGTTGTGCCGCCGCACCTCACCGGCCACCGGGCGCCCCTGGTCGAACCGGGAGGTCGGCACGGCCATCGGCCGGTCCGGTCAGTACATCGGCAATCTGCGCGCCGGCGTCAACGAACCCGGGCTGCCGGTGGCCACCGGGCTCTCCCGGCTGTTCGAGGTCTCGGTCGCGTACTTCGCGGACGGTCCGTGCGAGCTGCTGGCCGGTCACTTCCGGGTCACCGAGGCGTACCTGACGGATCCGGGCGACTCGGCGGAGGTCCACCGCGTCGAGGCGTCGCTGTGCCGGATGATCGCGGTGCGCCGGGAACTCGAACCCTGCGGGCACGATCCGCTGGAGGACACAGGCTGAGCACCGGTGTACGGCCCCCGTCGAGCCGTCCGGAGCAGGGGTCGCCGACGGCGACGTCAGCCACGCGGGCGGTCACCCTTTGCGTGGCAGTGCCGTGGAGCGGAGTTGACGCGAGGACGCGTCCGCCGCGAACGGATCACCCTGGCTTGTGCAAGGACCGCCCCCGGCCCGCCCGTCACCCCTACCGTGGGACCCACAGCTTCCGTTGCGGGTACGGGAGCACTACGACGTGACGCGGAGGCGGCGTTGGGCGGCTGGCAGAGGGCACTGGACGCGGCAGGCATCGCGGACCCGACACTGCGCGACGACTACACGGCGCAGCGGGAGGTGGTGACACGCTTCCGACGGGACGCCTACATGGCGGCACGCATGCTGCTGCCGGCCGCACTGGTGCCGCACGTGGTGGCGACGACGGCGTTCATGCACCGGGCGGACTGCCTGCTCGACAGCGGGCCGCGCGAGGGCCGGGAAGTCCGCTTCCTGGAGTGGGAACGCGGGGTGCGCGGCGGTCTGGCCGCGGGGGCGAGCGGTGAGCCGCTGGTACGCGCGCTGACGCATACGGTCACGCAGCGCCCCCGGATCCGTGACCGGGTGGAGACGTATCTGGCAACGGCTGCGGCCGATCTGCACTTCGAGGGCTTCGCCACGGAGGCGGACTACCAGGCGTACGTGGACGCCTACTCCCACCCGGCGCTCATGCTCGTTGCCGGACTGCTGGAACCGGTCGGCGGCTCGGAACCGTTCGAACGCGCCTGCCGGGACTACATCGACGGTTCGCAGCGGCTGGACTTCGTCAACGACCTGGCGGAGGACCTGGCGGGCGGGCGTCTGACGCTGCCGGCGGACGCGCTGCGACAGTACGGGGTGGACCGTGACGAACTGGAGGCGGGCGAGGACTCGGAGGGCGTGCGCCGGCTGCTCATCGGGCAGCTGGCGCTGGCGCGGGACCGACTGCGCGCGGCGCGGCGGCTGGAGGACCTGGTCACTCCCGCCGGGCGCGGCATGGTGCGGGCGCTGATCGGGCTGGACCTGCTGACGCTGCGGGCCGCGGCGCTGCGCGGACCGGCGCTGCTGCGCGGACCGGCCCGCACACCGCGTCCCGAGGCGGCCGCGCTGCTGCTGCGTGAATGGGCGAAGGCCCGGCCGTCCCGCCCTGCGGCGTAGACGACCGGGCGGCAGCGGTCAGTCCCAGGACCACCGGATGCCGAAGCGGCAGGGGCCGGCCGTCAGCGCCACGGCGTGGGCGGACCCGGCGGAATCCACCCGCAGCAGGCGTTCCTGCGGGCGGGCGTCGAGGTCCGCCGTCCGGTAGGAGTGGCAGGAGACCGGGAGCCTCGCCGGGTCGAACTGCACTTCCAGGACGTACTCACGCACGGGCACGTGCAGGGTGGACTCGATGTGCGTGGAGTGCGGCTGCGGGGTGCGGTGTTCCAGGGTGTATTCGACGATGATCGTGTCGCCGCGGGAGAGCGGCTGTTCGAAGAGGAGTTCCGCGACCACCAGGCCGCTCTCCGGCACCTCGACGACGCGGCCGGTGCGACAGGTGCCGGCCGGCCGCACGAGGGGGGGCGGGCCGGGGCGGCCGAGGCGGTAGATGGTGATCCAGCGGTCCGGGCCGTCACAGTCGGCGCGCAGCAGCTGGCGGCTCCACTTGAAGCGCTCCTCTCCGGCCTCGTCGAGGCCGAGGCGGGTGTGGCAGCTGAGCCGGGTCAGGCTCGCGTCCCAGCGGGTGTCGACCAGGTCCAGCGCCCGGGCGACGTCGTTCCAGCTGGGCCAGACCTCGGCGAGGCCCGGCCGGGTGGAGGCTGCGGGCAGCCAGCGGCCGCGCGGGCGGGGCGGTCCCAGGAGGGCGGCGAGCGCGCCCTGCGGCAGGCGCAGGACGTCCTCCAGGGCGGCCAGCGCGGCGAGCGAGGTGGGCCGCTCGGGTCTGTTCCGACCCGACTGCCACGAGCTGAGCGTGGCTGAAGAAACGGTACTTCCACGACGGCGCAAGCGGTCCTGGATGCGGTCGAGGCTCAGGCCACGTGCACTGATGGCGGCCCTCAGGGCATCGGGGAACGGTCCGGTCCGCAGCAATCGGGCCAGGTTGGCCGGCAGCGGGGAACCCGTGCCGGGAACGGCCGGGAGTGCTGCTCCGGGGGCGGCGGCGGCCTGTGGGGCCCCGGACACGCCCGGCTGGACATCGGCGGCGACGGCTGGCGACTGATGGCCCGCCGTGATAATCGGTCTGGACTTCATGAGGACGGCCTGCCCTTTCCCGGCCTCCGGTCGAGCCGGAGAGCCAGATCCCTCTCACGAAACCGCTCAACTGCGCACCGGACATCCACAATGCTGCCCGGAATGCATGATCAGGCCATGGTTGGCCAGGTATTTCCGCGCTTTTGAGTTGCTGTTGACGTATTGGTCCGGACGTCCCCGGCCGTTCAGCGGGGGGCGCCCCTACCACCCTACGGCGACGCCGTCGTGAACTCCGAAAAGCAGTGGGGCGGACCGGGGATGGCGCCAATTCACTCAAGTCTGAAGGACATTGCTTATCTTGCCATGTTCATGCAACCTCGCGCAGGATCTTCCACGCCGGTTCACCCACATCGGCGCCCCTGAACGCCCCCGAGATCAAAGGGAGTTCCCATGACCCCCAAGGGTTCCGCACGTCTGCTGGCCGTCGCCGCCGGCGTCGCCTCGCTCGCGCTGGCCATCCCGGCCAACGCGGCTCCCATTTCGGCGACCCAGGTGAACAGCACCATCGCCGGGCACGAGGGCCACAGACTGGTCGGCGTCGCCAAGGGTAGCGCCACCAACTACGAGTCGACCAACTGGTCCGGCTACGCCCAGGACACCGGCTCCTACACCTCGGTCTCCACCTCGTGGACCCAGCCGTCGATCTCCTGCGGCTCGAAGACCACCTACTCCTCGTACTGGGTGGGCCTCGACGGATTCAACAACTCCGCCCTGGAGCAGACCGGCACCGAGGCCGACTGCATCAGCGGCCGCGCCGTCTATGGCGCCTGGTGGGAGGTCCTGCCGGCGGCCGAGTCGGCCTACTCGGGCGTCACCGTCAGGGGGGGCGACCACCTGACCGCGTCGGTCACCTACAACGGCAGCAGCAAGTTCACCATGAAGCTGACCGACTCCACCCAGGGCTGGACCAAGTCCACCACCCACTCCGGCTCCTCCGGCTTCCAGAACACCTCGGCCGAGGTCATCGCCGAGGCCACCTCGGTGGGCGGCTCCGTCGCCAACCTGTCGGACTTCGGCACCATGAGCTTCTCCGGCTCCAAGGTCAACGGATCGACCATGAGCTCCGGCGACGAGATCACCATGGTCGGCGCCTCCACCGGTGCCGTCATCGCGCAGCCGGGCTCGCTGTCCTCCGGCAACTTCTCGGTCAGCTGGAGGGGCTACAACTGACCGGCACCCCACCGTCGGTAGACGCCCCGCGCGTCCACGCCGAATAGCGTGACCCTTCGCCCCGCCCGGTTCCCCGCCGGGCGGGGCGAAGCACATTGTCTCACGGATTGAGATCACCACGGCGGCTCCGCCGAAAACGCCCCTATACGCACGCCGTTCCGCGCGCCGGGAACAAAGATCCAGAACTCCGGAACACCGCTCCATCCACACGACTCGTCACGAAAACCCGCGTGAAAATCGTCGCACAAATCCCGCACGAATACTGCACGAAAATGCCATGGAAGTGTCCGCCACCACGGCACGCCAGCAGAACCACTCCTGAAGCACGCCCCACTGCGTGCCCCCTACACGCGTGCGGCAGCACACACATGGGCACCACAGGGACACAGGCCCACACACTACGAGCACACGCCGCACCCTGTGTAATACGGAATGAAAACTCCGCGCCGCGATCCGGACGAGACTTACGTCACGTCACGCCGCAACGATCAGCGGGGCGCCGGCGACGGGCACCTTCGCACCCCATGCAGACCGGGCCCCGCCCACGAGAACGTGCGGCACCGCGTGACGACACCGTCATACGTCCAGGTCCGGCGCCCGCGGCCCGGCGCACCATCTGCGGCGCCCCCGCCCCACCACACACGCCGCGCGACCCGTCGCGCGCATACATGCCGCCCTCCGCATACGCACGCGGTCACGGTCGGGCAAAGAACGCCGAGCACCGGACGCCGCGGAATGCCAGCGGCCATGGACGGCCGCAGTGAGACGGTGAACCACCGTGAAGACCGACCGCACGGACCGGACGAAACCACCCCGTCCGGCCGCACGCATTGCGGCCAACCCCCGCACACGCGGGCATAGTAGAGCAAATCCGATCGAGGATCAGGCCATCGTCAAGAGCCGAATGATTATGCGTCAAGGGCAACTGGAGGGCCGCTATGCTACTTGCGGCTCAGCGTGTTGTCGCAATTACCTCAAGTAGGACATGTAGGCCGGCCTGCGGCTGAAGCCATAATCCCCTGGGTCGCCTTCCCCCAGTCAGTCGACGGTTTGAGGATGCTGATGGTTCGTGCTGGATCGTCGTCCGGAGTCTCACAGCCTGCGTCAGGCTTGCTGTGGACACTGCCGGCGCTGGCGATGGTCGTGTGCACGGCCGTCGTATGCGTCACGGTGTCCGGCAGCACACGCGCGCCGATCGCCTGGAGCGGCCTGGTGGCCACGGTCGCCGTCGCCCTCGTGGGCGCTGCCGGGGCCCGGCGCAGCCGCTCCCTGGCCGAACTCCGGGTGCTGTACGCGGAACAGGACGTCGCGCTCAAGCGCCGACTGGCACAGCAGGAGGCGGAGACCGTGCGTCTCGCCGAGGTGCTGCTGCCGGAGGCCGTCGCGCGTCTGCAGAAGGGTGAGTTCGCCGAGGACGTGCTGACGTCCATGGCGACCACCGAGGCCGGCCGCAACCCCGACTTCCAGGCCGCCCACCGCAAGGTGCTGCGTTCGGTGCTCGAAGCTGTGTCGGCGGAGGAGGACCTGCGTGACGCCGCCCAGCGCGCGTTCGTCAACATCGCCCGCCGCGTGCAGGCGATCATCCACCAGCAGGCGCAGGACCTGCGGGAGATGGAGGACCGCCACGGTCACACCCCCGAGGTCTTCGGCGACCTGCTGCGCCTGGACCACGGCACCGCGCTGGTCGGCCGTCTGGCCGACTCGATCGCCGTCCTCGGTGGCGCCCGCCCGGGCCGCCAGTGGAGCCGTGCCGTGCCGCTGTTCAGCGTGCTGCGCGGTGCGATGTCGCGCATCCTCGACTATCAGCGCGTCGAACTGCACTCGGTCTCCGAGATCGCCGTCGTCGGCCCCACCGTCGAGCCGCTCATCCACGCGCTGGCCGAACTGCTGGACAACGCCACCCGTTACTCCCCGCCGCAGACCCGCGTGCACCTGACCGCCGTCGAGGTGCAGGCAGGCATCGCGGTGGAGATCGAGGACGGCGGCGTGAGCCTCAGCGAGGAGGCCCGACTGCGGGCCGAGCGCATGCTGGAGCAGGCACAGGCCGGCATCGACCTCAACGACCTCGGTGAAACCCCGCGCCTGGGCCTGGCGGTCGTCGGCCGCCTGTCGCAGGCGTACGGCTTCCAGGTCTCGCTGCGCCCCTCGGCGTACGGCGGCGTACGCGCCGTGCTTATCGTTCCCCAGCACCACCTCACGACCGCAGCCGCGACCGGCCGTGCCCACGGCATCGGCGCGGTGGGCGGCACCCGTCCGGACAAGGCCCCGCCGCGCACCACGCTCCCCCGGCAGGCCACCGGACCGCGCCAGCCGTCGCCGGTCCCGGCGACGAGTACCACTCCGCTGATGGACGACGACGTTCCCTTGGTGACTGAACGGACCGCCAACGGTCTGCCCCAGCGGCGACGCCGCACCCCCGGGGAAGCGCCCCGCCCCACCGTCCGGCCGGACGGCCGTCCCGGGGCCGGCGCCCCCACGCCCGGCCCCGCCATGGCGGGCGACGCCCCCGCGCCGAACGAGGACAACGTCCAACCCGGCATCTGGCTCGCCGCCTTCACCAGCGGCGTTTCCGGTGATCCGTCGGCCACCTCGTCGGCCCGTGAGAAGAGTGACGAGTCCTTGGATAAGGGTGAATAAGCCGTGATGCAGTTGCGTGCCAACATGGACTGGATGCTGAAGGACCTGGCCGACAGCGTCCCGCAGACCCGTCAGGTGGTGGTGCTGTCCTCCGACGGTCTGCGGATGGCCCAGCACGGCGCCGACACCGACGCCGCCGACCGTCTGTCGGCGGCCTGCGCCGGTCTCCAGAGCCTCGCCGCCGCCGTCGCGGCCGAATTCCCCCACAGCAACGGCCAGATGCGCCTCGTCGTGATCGAGATCAACGGCGGGTTCTTCTACCTGATGGCAGCCGGTTCCGGCGCGTACCTGGCCGTGCTGGCCGACGAGGGCGTGGACGCCGGGCTGATGGGGCAGCGGATGCGTGACCTGGTGGCCCGGATAGGCGGACACCTGAGCAGCCCGCCGCGCGCCGACGGGCAGGCCACGTGAGCGGATCGGACAACTCCTGGGACGAGTCGAACCCCGAGCGGCTGTACGTCATCACCCGCGGCCGCAGCGGGGACGCCAAGAACGGCGGCATCGACCTCGTCACTCTGATCGTCTCCCGGTCCGTACCGACCGCGGGCATGCAGCCCGAGCACGCCGCCATCGTGCGGATGTGCCAGTCGCCGTTGTCCGTGGCCGAGATCTCGGCCTACTTGCGGCTGCCCGTCAGCGTGGTCTCGGTCCTGGTGACCGACCTGCTGGCCGACAACCGTGTCGAGGCGCGCGCGCTGGTCGCCCGCGCCAAGCTCCCCGAACCTTCGCTCATCGAGGCGGTGATGCATGGACTTCAAAAACTCTGACGGTACCGGGCCCGGTGCCACCGGGCCCGGCGTCGCCGACCCGGGCGGCAGCACCGTGGACACCCTGTCAGGACCTCGCTCCGAGGACGCCCTGCCGGCGTCCGCCGCTGCCGCTGTCAAGATCGTCATCGTGGGTGGTTTCGGCGTCGGCAAGACGACCCTGGTCGGCTCCGTCAGCGAAATCCGTCCGCTGACGACCGAAGAGACCATGACCCAGGCCGGCGTCGGCGTGGACGACGTCGCCGGGGTCGAACGCAAGACCTCGACCACCGTGGCCATGGACTTCGGCCGCATCAGCATCAACGAAGAACTGGTGCTGTACCTGTTCGGCACCCCCGGCCAGCAGCGCTTCTGGTTCCTGTGGAACGGCCTGTTCCAGGGAGCTCTCGGCGCGGTCGTGCTGGTCGACACCCGCCGGCTGGAGGTGAGCTTCGACGTCATCGGCCGCCTGGAGGAACGCGGCGTGCCGTTCGTCGTGGCCGTCAACTCCTTCGCCGGTGCGCCGGACTACCCGGCCGGGGAACTGCGTGCCGCGCTCGACCTGCCGGACTGCGTCCCGATCATGTTCTGCGACGCCCGGCAGCGCGCCTCCAGCCGCGACGTCCTGCTGACCCTGATGCGTTACCTGCACTCCCTCGCCGCCACACCGGAGCCATCGTGACCACTCCCCCCGCGGGCAACCCCGCCGACGCCCACCTCGCCCCGCCGCCGGGCTGCCCGGCGCACGGGCTCGGACCGGACGCTCTGCGACGGCTGTACGGGCACGAGGCGGAGTCCGACCCGGCGGGCCTGTACACCAAGCTGCGCGCCGAGCACGGGCCGATCGCGCCGGTGCTGGTGCACGGCGACATCCCGGCGTGGCTGGTGCTGGGGCACAGCGAGAACCTGGAGGTCATGCGCAACCCGTCGCGCTTCTCCCGCGACTCGCGCCGCTGGCGCGAACTGCGCGAGGGCCGCGTCCCAATGGACTCACCGCTGCTGCCGGTCGTCGCCTGGCAGCCGATGTGCTCCTTCGTCGACGGCGCCGAGCACGAACGCCTGCGCGGCGCGGTCACCGACAGCATGAACCGCTTCGACCGCCGCGGGATCCGCCGCTACGTCGTGCGTTTCGCCAACCAACTGGTGGACTCCTTCACGGCCGACGGCTCGGCAGAGATGGTGCGCCAGTTCGCCGAACGCCTGCCGATGATGACGATGACGCAGATCATCGGCATGCCGGACGAATACAGCACCCGGCTGGTCGACGCCGCCCGTGACATGGTGCAGGCGACCGAGACGGCGATCTCCAGCAACGAGTTCATCGTGTCGGTGCTGCGTGATCTGGTGCGCCTCAAGCGTGCCGACCCGGCGAACGACTTCGCCTCGTGGCTGGTCTCGCACGAGGCGGAGCTGACGGATGACGAGGCGGTCGAGCACCTGCGCCTGGTTCTCATCGCGGCCTACGAGACGACGGCCAACCTCATCTCCAACACCCTGCTGATGGTGCTCACCGACCGCCGTTTCCGCGCCTCGCTGGCCGGCGGTCACATGACGCTGCCGGACGCGGTGGAACAGGTGCTGTGGGACGCACCCCCGTTCGCCCGGGTCTACGGCCGCTGGGCGACCGGCGACACCGACTTCGGTGACCAGAAGATCAAGGAGGGCGACATGCTCATCCTCGGTCTGGCGGCGGCCAACATGGACCCGGCGGTCCGTCCCGACCTGATGGTCCCGGTGCACGGCAACCGTTCCCACCTGGCCTTCAGCGGCGGCCCGCACGAGTGCCCCGGCCAGGACATCGGCCGCGCGATCGCCGACACCGGCATCGACGCGCTGCTGATGCGTCTGCCGGACCTGCACCTGGCGGTGCTGGAGGACGAGCTGGAGTACGAGTCCTCCCTGCTGTCGCGCCGTCTGGTGGAGCTGCCCGTGCAGTTCACGCCGCAGCGTCCGGACCGCACCGCGGAGCAGGCCCCGCCGGGCCCGCTGCCCGACCGGATGCCCGACCCCGCGGCGCCGGCCCCCCTGCCGGACCCCGTTCCTGCCCCGCCGGCCGCCCCGCAGCCCAGCAGCGGCGCCTACCTGCGGGACCGGCCGAAGCAGAAGTCCCTGTGGCGCACTCTGACGGGCTGGCTGCGCGGCACCTGACGCGGTACGGGACGACGCACCTCCCGCACGAGCACGTTGGCCGGCGGCCGGGCACCCTCTGAGGTGTCCGGCCACCGGCCATCGTCGTTCTCGTCACAGGGTGCAGGCGTTCCCGGTCGCAGCTGCGGCGTGATGTCGGGTCACAGCGGCGTTCACCAAGGGCTCGGCGGCCTGTTCGAGCACATGGCGTCGTTTTCGGGCAGCAGGAGACGATTTTCGTCCAATGGCGGTGAGTGCGTTGCGGTGCGGCGTTTCCGTGCGCATACTGCACGATTTCGCGCGGTGGCCGTTTCTCGTCGCCTCTGAGGGGCCCACCGGTCGGCGGCGGCGGGCGCTGTGCCGGGTCCCCGGGTAATACTTCCCCCGTCCGGGTTGCCGTCAGGCGGGCGCTGTACGGCGCCCGTGTGTCAGTACAGGTGTGCTTCGACGTACGGGGGGGCCTGGCCCTCCGGGGTGGCGTCGACGTGCGAGTAGCGCTTGGAGTGGATGTGCCAGTTCAGGCTGCCGGAGATCCACTCGCCCAGGTCGGCCAGGGAGTCCTCGACCAGCAGCCAGTCGACGTCGTCGAGGGGGCAGAGCCGTCTCATGCCGCGCAGGTCGTGACAGGCGACGAGGAAGTCGCGCGTCATGTCGGCGACCATCCCGGAGGCCCGGTGCACCGCGTGCTGCCAGGACGAGTCCATGGCGCTGCGCAGCACCGCGACGAGGTGGTCCTCGTCACCGCGCGCCAGTTCCTTGCGGACCGAGTAGATGTCGTTGGTCCAGGAGATGACGTCGTTGGCGGCGAGACGAACCGCACGGTAGGAGTCGCTGTCAGCGACCGCGGCCGGCACCTCGCTGAGGTTGGCGGCCTCAATCAGGTCGAAGCTCATCTCGCATCCGGAGAACAACCGCCGCCGCCGCACGAAGGCGTTGAGGTCCATCGCCGCGTCGTAGCCGTTCTCCCGCCGGGCGAACGGCAGGATGGTGAAAGCCAGGAAGTCCCGGTAGTGCGCCACGTAGCGCGAGCGCCACGCGTACGACATGGGAGCGGCGGTGCGGCGCCACAGGTCGGCGAGCGCGCCGACGACGGGGCTGGAGACGCGTGGCGTACGTGAGCCGCGCGGGGTGACCGGCATCTGCGCGAGCAGTTCGGTCACCAGCAGTTCGCGGGCCTCGGGGTCACTGGCGACATGCCCCTCGTCGAGGTGGTCGTCGAGGATCCAGTTGAACGCGGTCCATTCGGCCACCAGCTTGAGCTGTGGCCCCCGCGGATAGACCTCTGCGGCGAACTGTCCGAATCCGCAGTCGTGGAACCGCCTCTCCGCCTTACCACTGCGGATCAGGTCAAATCGTCTTGCCCAGTCGACCAGATGGTCCTCGATCCCTTCGACCTCTGGGTGCACCCGGGCAGGGATGGGACACCAGAGGCTCGGTATGTGTATGACAGGGGGATGCGACGTCGCCCCACTGGCAATCATCACGGACTCCTCGAACCAGTTCACGCAGCATGAAGAACGCAACTGACGCTCGCTGCCAGTGCGTTGAATCCAGTCATCCCCCATTGGACCGATGACCATTCAACAAGGCGATGCGCTCCACGGCGAACACCATGCGGAATAAAATACTCCGCGCTGATCATAGTGAACCGGCTGTGACGGGAGAACCGCATTGAGCCAGGTGGGTTCCTCCGGCGTGCCCGCGGCATGTGACAGTACGTCATAACCCGCCTCAATGGCGGAGCTTGGTCAAATTTTGGCAAGGTCGGCCGGGAGACACGTTTCTTCCGCGTCCACCACACGATGAACACACCACGCCTCTGATCCCCCACGCACCGGAACCGGCCGGCCGGAATGTGGCGCGAAGTGACGGTAGTCATGATCAAGACAGCGGCGCCAAAGGCTTGTTCCTACGACATGCGCCGTCGATTCCGTTTCACTTACCAACAGTTTGGCGTTCGTCGTGCCACCCACGACCGCGGGCCGCACCCAGACCTTCGGAAGCGGACTTGCGGACGCGGACTTGCGGACGCGGACGCGGTGCGACCGGATCGGCCTCAGAGGCCAGCTGCCGGAGCCGAAGCCAGGGGAACAGCTGCGGCAGGGGCGGCCGCTGCGGCGGCTCGCGCGTCGTCATCGCTCTCCTGGTGCCCCTGGACCGCGAGACGGGCGTCACGGCGCACGAGGGCTGCGTAACGGCCCTCCAGGGCGAGCAGTTCGTCGTGGCTGCCGCGCTCGGTCACCCGGCCGGCGTCGAGCACCACGATTTCGTCGGCGTCGCGGATCGTCGACAGACGATGCGCGATGGTGATCGTGGTCCGCCCCTCGGACAGCGCGTCAACGGCGTCCTGCACAGCGCGTTCGGTACGTGTGTCGAGGGCACTGGTGGCCTCGTCGAGGATCAGCACGGGCGGATCGCGCAGAATGGTGCGTGCCAGCGCCAGCCGCTGTTTCTCACCGCCGGAGAAACGGTATCCGCGCTCCCCTACCACCGTGTCGTAACCGTCGGGCAGGCTCGTGATGTGGTCGTGGATCTGCGCAGCGCGGGCGGCGGCCACCAGTTGCTCGTCGGTGGCGTCCGGCTCGGCGAACCTCAGGTTCTCCGCGACGGTGGCGTGGAAGAGGTACGTCTCCTGGGAGACCAGTCCCACCGCATTGGAGAGCGTGGCGAAGGACAGGTCGCGCACGTCGGTACCGTCGAGCGTCACCCGGCCGGACGTGACGTCGTACAGCCGGGGCACGAGGTAGCTGAGCGTGCTCTTGCCGGATCCCGTGGCGCCGACGACGGCCAGACTCGCGCCGGCCGGGACGACCAGGTCGATGCCGGTGAGGGTGCGCCCCTCCGACTCGTCGTAGGAGAAGCCCACGTTCTCGAACCGCACCTCGCCCCGCACTGCGTCCAGCCGCACCGGTGCCGCGGGCTCCGTGATGTCCACGGAAAGGTCGAGGTACTCGAAGATCCGCTGGAAGAGCGCTATGGACGTCTGAACCTGCACCCCGGTCTGCAACAGGCTCACCGTCGGCCGGAACAGCCCCTGCTGCAAGGACACGAACGCGACCAGTGTGCCGATGGAGATCGCCGGCCCGCCGTAATGCAGCGTGACGCCCGCCGTCCAGTACAGGAGCGCCGGCATCGCGGCCATCACGATACCGATGACCGACATGCGCCAGCGCCCGGCCATGTTGGAGCTGACCTCCAGCGCGACCAGCTTCTCCGACTCCCCCGCGAACGAACGGGTCAGCGAGTCGGCCCGCCCCATCGTGCGGCCCAGCAGGATTCCGCTGACCGACAGCGACTCCGTCACGATCGCCGACATCACCGCCATCTGCTTCTGCCGCTGCGTGGTGATGCGCTTGCGTTCACGCCCCACGTGCCGGCTGACCCACACGAATGCGGGGAGCAGCAGTAGCGAGGCGATGGTCAGCCTCCAGTCCAGCGCCAGCATGGCGACGACCGAGGCGACGACGCTGGTGAGGTTGGAGACGATCGACGTCGCCGTGGTGGTGACGGTCGCCGCCATTCCACCGATGTCGTTGGCGATGCGCGACTGCACCTCGCCGGTGCGCGTGCGGGTGAAGAACGACAGCGACATGCGCTGCAACTGTTCGTAGACGGCCGTACGCAGGTCGTGCATGACGCGCTGGCCGACCGTCGTCGATATCAGGGTCTGGAAGACGTTGAAGACGCTGTTCAGCACTGCGGTGGCGATCATGCCCAGCGCCAGAAGGCTCAGCAGTCCGGTGCGCTGCTGGGGGATGGCCGTGTCCAGGATCGCCCGCAGCAGGAACGGTGAGGCGATCGAGACCACCGACGAGGCGGCAACCAGGAACAGCACCAGGGTCAGCCGACCGCGGTAAGGGAGGAAAAGACGCAGGATCCGGCGCACGTCGGCAGGCTTCTCGGGGTTCTGCGGGGGCGGGGTCCAGTTGATCTCGGGCGGTTTCATGCGCTCCTCGGGGTACGACGATGCTTCGGGCGGTACGCCTGGGCGCGGGACGGGCCACGGCCAGGATGTCAAACAAGAGCATAAGTCATTGTTACCTAACCTCACAATGACATATCTCCTGATACGCTCGGGAGCATGGCCTCCGACGGCATTCCCGACAGCACGCAGGCACCCTCGCCGGACCCCGAGACCGGCGGCGAGCTGGCCGACCGCCTGCTGCGCCTGACCCGCAACATGCACCGCGCCCAGCGCCGTAATCTCCAGCCCCTCGGCGTCACGCCAGCCATGTCCCGGGTGATGCGTCTCGTCGTCCGCAGCCAGGAGGCGCCACGCATGGTCGACCTCGCGCAGCAGCTCGGCGTGGTGCCACGGGCGGTCACCACGCTGGTGGACTCACTCGAGGAGAGCGGACTGGTGCGCCGCGTACCGGATCCGGTAAGCCGTCGTGTCATACGGGTCGAACTCACCGAGCACGGCGCGGAGACGTTCCAGGCGCTCCGGGAGGCCCGCCGGGCCGCCGCCGCCGAACTCCTCGCCCCGCTCGACTCCGACCAGCGAACACAACTGGACGTCCTGCTCGCCACGCTGGAGCAGGATCGCCGCCCCGAGGACTGAGCGACCACCCGCGCACGTCGCGCTGTGGGCACGCACAAACGCCGTGGGGCGGACACCGTTCACCAGTGTCCGCCCCACGGCGCCGCAAGCAGCGGTCAGAGGACGGAGACGAGCCCCAGCGCGTCCGCGCAGCACACACCACCGATGATCATGAACACCGGCATCAGCACCTTCAGCTCGACCCAGCTGCCGGCACGGAAGCGCATGAACTGCGGCGGGCCGATCGGATACCAGCGCTTGCGACCGACCGGTATCGGCCACAGTACTGGGCAGCCGGAGACCGTTATGGCGTCACCCAGGCAGTGCACCAGCGCGCCCAGCACCACGGGGAACCCGATCCACAGGTAGTGCTGCCCCGGAGAGGTGAACAGCCACGCCTTTCCGTTACCCGGGTCGTCCAGCACGCCGACCAGCGTCCACGCGCTGACCGCGCCCAGCAGCCACACCAGGATGTGGTGCGCACCCTTGACCTGCCGCCACAACAGTCCGTCGATCGCCAGCACCATGTGCACGAAAAGCACCGCGAGCACGCCCCACTTGCCGCCGAAGACAGCGATGGCCGAGCTGCCGGCGCCGCACATCAGCGCCCAGGGCCAGGTGTGCGTCAACGTGCGGTGACCGCCGTTACGGTGCGGGTCGCCCTTCATCCGGGTGCCGTTGTAGACGAGCGTGCTGATCTTCTCGACCAGTTCACACAACGCGTGCGACACGGGACCGAACGCACGCGAGATGGTCGCCGGCTTGTGGTCCAGGTCCGGCGCGAGCGCCGCCCCGGCCGCGATCAGCGCGCCGACCACCAGCGTCGGCCAGGGCATCGGGTGCCCCAGTCCGAACGCCACCGCCCCGGCCCCCAGCCAGGCTGCCGCGCCGGACAATGAGTGCGCCGGTCCCATCATGGTGCTTATCCTGTCTTCTTCTGCCCGTCCGCGGACGGGAGTTGCTCGTTCAGCGTCGGCACAGCCTAGCGGTGAGCGATCTTCGTCCGGACGGCCGGTTCGGCGGCACCGTGGCGGCTCTCCGCAACGCTGCCGCCGGCACCTCCACGGCCCACAACATGTGGCTCCGCAGCACCTCGCCTGGCAGGGGCATGACCGGCAGGGCCGGCGGTCGCAGCGGCACAGTGGCGCACCGACAGGCCGCCGGCGGCATGGGGTGATCTTGCAAGACCGGGCCCGCGGTGGAGGCGTCATGACGCCGGTTCCGTATCCGGTGGTCCGGGCGGGCAAGATGGTGGGGTGACCCTTATCGATCAGCTGCCGCCGAACGCCGACCCCGATGCCCTCTTCGAAACGTTCTCCTCGTGGGCGACGGAGCGCGGCATCACTCTGTACCCCGCGCAGGAAGAGGCGCTGATCGAGGTGGTCTCGGGATCCAACGTGATCCTTTCGACCCCCACCGGCTCCGGCAAGTCGCTCGTCGCGGCCGGCGCGCACTTCGCCGCGCTCGCCGCCGACAAGGTCACGTTCTACACCGCGCCGATCAAGGCGCTGGTGTCCGAGAAGTTCTTCGATCTGTGCAAATACTTCGGTACCGAGAACGTCGGCATGCTCACCGGCGACGCCTCGGTCAACCCCGACGCGCCCGTCATCTGCTGCACCGCCGAGGTCCTCGCCTCCATCGCCCTGCGTGACGGGCGGGACGCAGATGTCGGCCAGGTCGTCATGGACGAGTTCCACTTCTACGCCGAGCCCGACCGCGGGTGGGCCTGGCAGATCCCCCTGCTGGAGCTGCCGCAGGCGCAGTTCCTGCTGATGTCGGCCACGCTCGGCGACGTGGCGCGGTTCGAGGCGGACCTCACCCGCCGAACGGGTCGTCCGACGACGGTGGTCCGTTCCGCGACCCGGCCAGTACCGCTCAGTTACGAATACGTCATCACTCAGCTGACGGATACTCTCACCGAGTTGCTCGAGACACACCAGGCACCCGTATACATCGTGCACTTCACCCAGGCCTCGGCTGTGGAGCGGGCGCAAGCTCTCATGAGCATCAACATGTGCACGCGCGCGGAGAAGGACGCGATCGCCGCGCTCATCGGCAACTTCCGTTTCACCACGAAGTTCGGACGCGTGCTCTCCCGCCTCGTACGACACGGCATCGGCGTCCACCACGCCGGCATGCTCCCCAAGTACCGCCGCCTGGTCGAACGGCTCGCGCAAGCTGGCCTGCTGAAGGTCATCTGCGGCACCGACACACTCGGCGTCGGCGTCAACGTGCCGATTCGTACCGTGCTCTTCACAGCGCTCAGCAAGTACGACGGCACCCGAGTGCGGGTGTTGCGGGCGCGCGAGTTCCACCAGATCGCCGGGCGGGCGGGCCGTGCCGGCTACGACACCGCCGGGCTCGTCGTCGCGCAGGCTCCCGAACACGTCATCGAGAACGAGAAGGCGCTGGCCAAGGCGGGCGACGACCCGAAGAAGCGCCGCAAGGTGGTGCGCAAGAAGGCACCGGAGGGCTTCGTCAACTGGTCGCAGCAGACGTACGAGAAGCTGATCGGCGCCGATCCCGAACCGCTGACCTCCCGGTTCAAGGTCACCCACGCGATGCTGCTGGCCGTCATCGCCCGCCCGGGCAACGCCTTCGACGCGATGCGCCATCTGCTGGAGGACAACCACGAACCGCGCGCGGCGCAGCTGCGTCACATCCGCCGGGCGATCGCCATCTACCGCTCCCTGCTGGACGGAGGCATCGTCGAGCGACTCCCCGAGCCCGATGCCGAGGGTCGCATCGTGCGGCTGACCGTCGACCTCCAGTCCGACTTCGCCCTCAACCAGCCTCTGTCGACGTTCGCTCTGGCTTCCTTCGACCTGCTGGACCCCGAGTCGCCCTCGTACGCGCTCGACATGCTGTCGGTCGTGGAGTCCACGCTCGACGACCCCCGGCAGATCCTGGCCGCTCAGCAGAACAAGGCGCGCGGCGAGGCCGTGCAGCAGATGAAGGCGGACGGTGTCGACTACGAGGAGCGCATGGAGCGGCTGCAGGACATCTCCTATCCCAAGCCGCTGGAGGAGCTGCTCTTTCACGCGTTCGGTCTCTACCGCAAGAGTCACCCCTGGGTGGGCGACCACCCGCTCTCCCCGAAGTCCGTGGTGCGCGACATGTTCGAACGCGCCATGACTTTCAGTGAGTTCACCAGCTTCTACGAACTCGCCCGTGCCGAAGGCATCGTCCTGCGGTACCTGGCGAGCGCGTACAAGACGCTGGAACACACGATCCCGGAAGATCTGAAGTCCGAGGACCTCCAGGACCTGATCGCCTGGCTCGGCGAACTGGTGCGCCAGGTGGACTCGAGCCTGTTGGACGAGTGGGAGCAGCTGGCGAACCCCCAGGAGGAGACGGCGGACGAGGCGGCGGAACGCGCCGATCACGTCAAGCCCGTCACCGCCAATGCCCGCGCCTTCCGCGTCCTGGTGCGCAACGCTATGTTCCGCCGGGTGGAGCTCGCAGCGTTGGAGAAGTTCGACGCACTGGCCGAGCTCGAGTCCTCCTCCAGCTGGGACGCGGACGCCTGGGCGGACGCCATGGACGCCTACTGGGACGAGTACGACGACCTGGGCACCGGACCGGACGCCCGCGGCCCGAAGCTGCTGCAGATCGAGGAAGAACCCGAGCACGGGCTCTGGCGCGTGCGCCAGGTCTTCTCCGACCCGGCCGGTGACCATGACTGGGGCATCTCCGCCGAGGTCGACCTCGCCGCTTCCGACGAGGAGGGCCGCGCCGTCGTACGGGTCACCGACGTCGGCCAGCTCTGAAGGCCGTCCGGCACCTGCCGCCGGCCCCGCAATCCCTGCACCACCGAAGGAAGCACAGATGAACGACAGCCACGGACGGCACCGACAGGCCCGCCCCGAGGAGCCGTCCGTGGCCGGCGTCCACGACACCGGACCGGACGATGACACCGACGTCAACCCGGCCGAACGCCTGGTCGCGCTGCTCGACCTGGAGCGGATCGAGGAGAACATCTTCCGCGGCCGTAGCCCACAGGAACACATGCAGCGGGTGTTCGGCGGGCAGGTCGCGGGGCAGGCGCTTGTCGCAGCCGGACGCACCACCGACAACGAGCGGCCGGTGCACTCCCTCCACGCGTACTTCCTGCGCCCGGGTCGGCCAGGCGTGCCGATCGTGTACCAGGTCGAGCGCATCCGGGACGGCCGATCGTTCACCACGCGACGCGTGGTCGCCGTCCAGCAGGGCCGCGTGATCTTCAACCTGACCGCCTCCTTCCACCGTCCTGAACCGGGTTTCGAACAACAGATCGCCATGCCCGACGTGCCCGAGCCGGAACATCTCCCCCGCCTCGCGGACGAGTTGCGCGACCGACTTGGTCTCCTGCCCGAGTGGCTGGCCCGCATGGAACGCCGCCAGGCCTTCGACATCCGTTACGTGGAGCGACTGCGCTGGGAGGCCGACGACCTCCACGGGGTCGAACCCCGCAGCGCCGTCTGGATGCGCGCAGTCGGCCCCCTGGGCAATGACCCCCTGGTACACACCTGCGCACTCACCTACGCCAGCGACATGATGCTGCTCGACGCCGTCCGGCTTCCCGTGGAACCCCTCTGGGGGCCACGCGGCTTCGATGTCGCGTCCCTGGACCACGCCATGTGGTTCCACCGGCCCTTCCGCGCCGACGAGTGGTTCCTCTACCAGCAGGAGTCCCCCATCGCCACCGGCGGTCGTGGCCTGGCCCGCGGCCAGATCTATGACCGCGACGGCGCACTACTGGTGTCCGTCATGCAGGAAGGTCTCTTCCGCCCGATCGACCGGGCGGAGTGAGTCGACTCCGTACGCGGCACAAGCCGCCATGGCGCCCCATCCGGTGCCGCGGTCTGTCTTCGGCGGTCCGCCACCTGGCTCGCTCCTTTCGTGCACCATGGGTAGTGATTCGCGGTTGTAGTTCACTGTCGGTCATGGACTGTGTCTTCTGCTCCGTCGTCGCGGGCGACTCCCCCGCACACCGCGTGTTCGCGGACGATTCAACAGTGGCGTTCCTGGACAGCCGGCCCCTGTTCCCCGGCCACACCCTGGTCGTCCCGCGCCGGCACGTCGAGACGCTCACGGATCTGCCCCAGGAACTGGTCGGACCGTTCTTCGAACGCGTGCGGAGGATCACCGGCGCCATGGAGACGGCGATGGAAGCGGCCGGATCCTTCGTGGCGCTCAACAACCGTGTGAGCCAGTCCGTCCCGCACCTGCACGTCCATGTCGTCCCTCGTAACCACAAGGACGGCCTGCGCGGGTTCTTCTGGCCGCGCTCCCGCTACACCGACGACGCCCACGCCGCGGCGACCGCCGCCCGGATCCGCGCTGCCCTGCCCGAATCGGCCGCCTGAACACCTGATCCACCCGCTGTCCCACCAGGTAGTCGGCGTTCAGGCCACCGCGAGGGCGAAAGTCCGGGAGATCAGGTGGATCCGGGCGTGCCGGTCCTTGGCCGACCCTCCTTCAAACAGCACCCCACGGAACATCGTCAGCCCCCTCCGCCTGGGCCGCAGCCAGAGATTCAGGCCGCCGCCACCGCTGTAGCCGCCCTTCGCGCACCGGATCGTATGCCAGGTCTCATGGCCGGAGCGCTGCTGTATGCAGAAGCGGTTGAAGGTCGCCTTGTCGTCGCTCGCGCTGCCCGACAGGTGTATCGGCCGTCCCACACGGACGTTGTGCGGCCCTGCGGCGAAGTAGATGTCGGACTTGGCCATTGCCGGGCGCGCGACGACGGACAGGCCCACCACGACTCCTACGGTCAACAGCAGGGTGACAACGGGGCGCATGACGGTTCGCTGCATCTGCGGCTGGCCCCGTTCCCTCATTCCCTCTCGCCCGGCATTTCCGCTCGCCTCGTCCTCCGAAGGACCCGCATGATCCGCCGCTCGGGGCGTGCCGACCCGCCCGGCTGGCTTCTCTCACCCGGCCCGGCAGGAGCATGTGACGAGCGCCTGGTGCGCCTGGCGAGGGCGCGAAGCCGTCGCACCCTGCGCTGGACGCCGGAGGTCCGGTTCTTCGCCCTGGGCGAAGAACCATCGGCTTGAGGAGTGGTGGCCGTCGCATCCGCGGGCGGTCGCACGAGGACGGGTTCCCGGTCTTCTGGAAGCGCTCCTGCGTGCGGCCGCACCGTAGCGGTACCGGCTGCGGGGCCGGGGCACCGTACGCTTCGTACCCCGGTCGCAGTTGCGACCCGCCTTGCCCCTGATGGCTTCGGCACCCCGGGGTGAGGGGCGAGACGTTCCCGTGGACCGGCGTCCCGCTGCACCGGGGAAGTGGGCTCTGCGGCCTTCTGGGCCCGTTCGAGAGCCACCGTCATCCGCAAGCGTGCGTGGGCGATCTCGATCAGGTCGTCGGCGATTCCGGGGACGAGTGAAGGGGCAACCTTCTCAGCCCTTCTGCCATGTCGTACGACCGGAGAAGCAGGGCGAGCCTCCGAGAGACGCCCGGCTGCAGCGGCGTCCGGCAACAGGTCGGCGGCCTCATCCTGCCCCAGCAGGGCATACCAAGCGGCGGCCTCGTGCCAGGCGTCAGGGGCATGTCGGGCCAACAGGCCGGTGCGACGGGTGCGCCACCCTGCGGCACGCCGGTCCAGGCCTCCGGCGAGTGCCTCGCGAACCGCTTGGGGCAGCCGGCCCTGCAGCCAGTCCGGGTTGTCCAGTGCGAAGGCGAGCACCTCGTAGGCCGGGTAGAGCCAGACGACGGCCCGGTAGCGGTTGAAGTACCACCGTGCAGGGCGGAAGCATCCCGCTTTGGCAAGACGCACGAAGCGGTCGCGCGTGATGCCAAGCAGTTCGGCGCCGGTGACGGTGCCCACCAGGTGCAGGCGCTCGCGGAGGTCGACCGGAAACCCCTGCTCGTCCTTCAGTCTGCGCAGGGCGGCCCGTGACACCATCAAGCGGGGCGTGCCGCTCTCCTCGTCGGCCACGTGCACCGTCCACACCTCGCCGGCTTGTACCGCGGTGTCGAACTCGTCGATGGACAGACCGAGTTCGTCGCGTGCCTCGATGAGCGTCATCAAGGTGTCCGGATCATCGGGTGTCCTGCTGGCGGTCTCCAGCTCCGACGCGCTGTCGTTCTCAGCCTCAGAAACGTGACATCGCACCCGAAAGGGTGATGCCAGAGGCTCGTACCCGGCGTCCTGTTGTGGATCGGGCGCGGGGGCTTGCCGCCCACCGCGATCCGTGACGGTGTGTGGCTGAGGGGAGGTGAACGGCCGCGCTTGCGACGGAGCAGGAAGCGCTTCAGCCTCTGCGACGCCTACGACCGGGCGTGGTGCCGTTCGGAGATCAGCCGGCCTCTGCCGGCACGGGACCGGGGCGGTGGCGTTGCGGGACGGGCGGGGACGAGAGCGGCGTTTCATGATGTGACTCTCTTCGATCGTTCGATCACCGACAGTCATGACCTTAGATCGAGGCAAGGCCATTTGGGCAGCCCTGTGGATAACTTGGGGACCCAGAATTATCCACATTCGCCGTGGATCATCTGCTGATCAGCATGCCCGATGTTCTGACGTCTCTTCTCGCAAGGCGGTGCGCCCCACGCCGTGTGCACCCGGTGTCCGGAATGAAAAGGGCGGCGCCGAATCCGGGTCGGCGCCGCCGTGAACGGTGGGGGTCAGAGGGATCGCAGGCCGGTGATGAGGTGCTGGAGCATCCCTATGTCGGGCAGCTCGGCCGGCGGGACGGGCTTGGTGACGCGTACTCGGCCGAAATTGAGGAGATCGGCCAGAAGAACGCGCACCACGCCGAGTGGGAGGTTCGTCTCGACCGCCAGGTCCGCCACGGAAAGTGGACCGGGACGGCAGCGGTCGAGCAACGCCAAGTGGTCGTCGCCGAGGGCTTCGCCGGCCACACGTCCGGAACGCAGGGACGGCGGGGCAACCGGCCGGGCAAGCGGTCCGGCCTTCCCGTCGCCACTGGGTATCCGCTCGAAGGCCTCAGAGCCGTCAGTGACGTCGTCGGAGGAATTCCGGTCCGGCACACCAGGATCGCTGCCGTCGTTCCGCAGGCTGACAAGGGCGATGACGTCCATCTGCGGGGTACTGCAGGACGCAGTGGTGCGCCCTCTGGTGACGGTGTAGGGGCGGACCATCGGTCCCGCTTCGTCGTCGTACCACAACGCGCCCGATTCTCCAGGCACTCGCGTCACGTCCCAGTGTGTGCGCCGCTGTCGTGGCGAGGGGCGACACCGAGGTGTTCACCGACCCGGTGGACCAGCAGAGTCATCTCGTACGCGATCTGAGCGATGTCGGTGCCCTCACCGGTGAACACCGACAGGCAACTGCCGTCGCCGGCCGCGGTCACGAAGAGGAAACCGTCCTCGAACTCGACCATTGTCTGGCGCACGTCGCCGGCCCCGAAGTGCCGGCCGGCTCCTTTGGCGAGGCTATGGAAGCCGGAAGAGACGGCGGCCAAGTGTTCGGCGTCGGCAGCCTGCAGGTCACGGCTGGTGCCGGAGACAAACCCGTCACTGGAGAGAATGAGGGCGTGTTTGACCTGGGCTATCCGGTCGACCATGTCGTCCAGCAGCCAGCCGAGGCCGCCGGTCTCCTGCTGCCTGGAGGCGCCGCCACGGCCATTGCCAGCCATGGCGCCGTCGCTCCAGTCCTTTCCGGTACTTCCTGACATCGCGGCACCACTCATGCCGTTCGACCCCCGTCTTCCGTGTCGGCTTCTCTCCTGCTATGGCTTGTCTATCGCATTTTCCGTTGCATTTTCGCCCACTTCCGGGGCATCCACTGTGGCTTCTGGCGCATTTTCCGCCATGCGTACCTCCACCTCGTGAATCCCTTCCTGGGCGGACTCCGCCCGGCCCCGGGCGAGGCCTCGCGAGTAGGCCGCAATGACGGAACGGGCCTCCTCAGGGGATCGTTCCCGGTCAGCCCCCTCCTGACGCTCGGCCGGCGCCTTCGCGTGGGTGACGGGCACCACTGCGGTCCGGTCACCACGGTCACGAGTTGGCACGCGTTTGGGAAGGCCGGCGGTGGTGGTGCGCTTCGCGGTCTCACTCCGGCGCGGAGTGCGGACGCTCTCGGCCACTTCCTGCCGCCCGCGGGTGTCCGCAGCGCCACTTCGAGGGGTCGGCGCACGGTGCGTTCCCTTGCCGGGCGGTACCGCTCGAGCGGCCATCTCCGGTGTCTCCACACGCGGTTCGCCCTCTTCGGGCGGGGAGAGCAGCGCTGACGGGATCAGGACGACGGCGACCGTTCCACCGGTGGCCCCCCTGCGCAGCGTGACGCGGACGCCGTGGCGTGCCGAGAGCCGGCCGACGGTGAACAGTCCGAGCCGGTCGGATTCCGGCAGGTCGATGGCGGCGGTGCCGACGGCCCCGTGAGCACGCTGGGCGGATTCCTCAATGGCCCGATTGGCCTCATCAAGGCGTTCGGGGTTCATCCCGAGCCCCCGGTCGGTGATCTCCACCGTGAACCCGGAGGCCACCTCCTGGCCGCTGACCACGACCTCCGTGGCGGGTGGCGAGAAAGCGGTGGCGTTCTCCATCAGTTCGGCGAGCAGGTGCAGCACGTCGGCCACAGCAGCACCCACGAGCGCGACACCCGGCATCCGGCGAACGGCGATCCGCTCGTACCCTTCGACTTCGCCGACCGCCGCCCTCACCACTTCGCCCATGCGCACCGGTCTCCGCCACGCACGCCCCGGCGTCAGGCCGGACATGATGAGCAGTCCCTCGGCCTGACGACGCATGCGGTTGGTCATGTGGTCGAGGCGGAACAGGTCAGCCAGTTCCGCCGGATCCTGGGCGCGACGTTCCATGGTGTCCAGCAGCCCGAGCTGGCGGTGCAGAATCACCTGGCTCCGCCGCGCGAGCGTGGTGAACACCGCCGCAACGCCCCGCCGCAGACGGGCCTGCTCCACCGCCGCCTGCACCGCGGCACGCTGGGCGACCTCGAAAGACCGCCCCACCTGCCCGATCTCGTCGTCGTTGAACTCCTCGCCGAATCCCGCGAACGGCACCGCCGCCCTCGTGTTCCGAAGCTGGCGCCTCAAAGGCCTGCCCCTCTTGGCGCCGCCGCCTTCGGGACCCCGGTCCACCGGCGGGTCGGGCAGCAGCCATGCCTCCACGTCGTCAACGGTGTCACCGTCCCGCAAGCGCCGCATCATCTCGGGCAACCGGTGCCTGGAAAGGTTTTCGGCGGTGTCCCGCAACCCGGTCAGCCGCAGAGCGATTCGCCGGCCGATACGCCACGAACTAGCGATGGAGGCGATCACCGCGATCAAGCCGATCAGGAGGATCAATGCCGCCCGGTTGAGCACCGACATACCGGAGTCGTGCGCGGCGTCGTCGACCTGCTCGGCCGCGTCGGCATCGATTTCCGCCAACTGCTGCAGCGCGATCTCGGCGTTCGCCCGCCACTGCGAGACCGAGATCGCCTGCTGCACAGTCCGCGCCGACGCGGCCCGAGCCGAGGTCTCCTCAGACAGCAGTGACCAGCCCACCTTGCCCGACTCGAAATCGCGCAGCTTGTTGGTGTCGGACGGCGGCAGTTCAGGGGCATAGATGGAGTCCAGCAGCTCACGGCCGTCAATGTCACCGATGAGCTGGTTGTACTGAGGGTCCGTCATCCCGTACTCGAGATGCCCGCCAAGGACGAGAGCGTCCTCCTCGGAAAGCAGTTCGCGCGCACGGCCGAGTTCGACGACGACCGCACCCTTACGGGCGATTTCCCCCGACTGCTGCTCCGTGAGAGCGCTCTGCAGCGAGAAATCCGGCTGAATGATGTCGGAGTACGCCGTCATGACGTAGAACCAGTTGATATCGCCGCCCTGTACCTCCGCACGCAGGCCGGAGATGGTGTCCAGCGCCTGCAACACCTCTTGTGCACGCGCGTTCTGGTCGGCCGTGAGGTCACTACCTCGTTCGCGTTTCAGCAGATGGTCGCGCATGACCGCGACCTTGTCGTCGGTCAACTTTTGCACGCTGTGCCACTGAGCAGCCGCGTGGCTCCCGCTGGTGGCGTCGTACTCGACGGCGGCCAGACGTTCGTCCTGGAGGGCCTGGATGAGGTCCTCGGCGGGGTTGCCGTAGTAGTGCTCCGTGACGTTGATCCGCGTGAGGGCGATGGCCCCGCGCAACGTGGTGTAGGACCCATACGTCCATAGCGCCGCCAAGGAGATCATGGGCACGAGCAACAGGGCGAGCAACTGCGTTCGGATGGTACGGGGGCGCAGACGCATGGGTGGGAGGATCCTCGGTCGCCGGCGGCGGACTGTGCGCACGGCGGCTGCGGGCGCCGCGACGTCGTCCGCGCCCACGAAGTGTTGGGGGATGGACGGGAGCCGGTGTGCTGTTCGGCTTCAGGATGTCCTGTGCGGCGCGCTCCACGACGGCTTGCGACACGACCGGCTCCATACGGTCGGATTCGATCGCCCCGGACGGGCCCAAAGCTGAGTTGGCACAGTCTGGTACCAGCCGACCGTCCGGTTCTCGCCATCTGTGACATGTCACAGTGCGCGGCTGCGACGGCGGGAGATTTCACAGGGCACCATGGATGCATGGCAGAGAAGATGAATGAGGCCCGCTGGCGGGAGTTCGTGTCCGAGGGCACCAGGACCGGGAAGTTGTCGACGGTGTCCGCCGACGGCTCGCCACATGTGGCACCGGTATGGTTCCTGACTGACGGGGACGACATCGTGTTCAACACGGGCGCCACGACCGTCAAGGGCCGCAACCTGGCACGTGAGGGACGGGCGGCGCTGTGCGTGGATGCCGAGGAGCCTCCGTTCGCCTTCGCACTCCTGCGGGGCACTGTCACCCTGCACGACGAAGCCTCCACCGTGCGTGAGTGGGCGACCAGGATCGCCGCGCGCTACATGGGTGCCGAACGGGCGGAAGAGTTCGGCGAACGCAACGGTGTCCCAGGGGAGCTGCTCGTCCGGATGCAGGTGGAACATGTGGTCGCCCTGGACGATTTGACCGGCTGAGGCACCTGCTGCACCGTCAGGCGCGTGCGGGCGCCGCAGCGCTCGTCGCCCGCATGTGCTCTCGCCGGAACGGGAGCCTCGTTCCCGAGGACCGGCCCTTTCGATCTGTGCGCAGGGTGCGGTTCGAAACGCCTTCCAGGCAAGTGCTCCGCCTGTCGAGCAGAAGGGCCCGTCATCTCCGACACCCCGCCCGAGCCGACGCCCTCGGCGATGGACCCCGTTCGGGACCACGCCGCCGTTCGCACGTTCTTCGGTGACCGCGCCCGGACCTGGGACACCAAGTTCCCCGACGACAGCCCTGTCTACCGCACTGCCGTGGCCTCACTGGACACTCCCCCGGGCGGCAACGTCGTGGACGCCGGCTGTGGGACTGGTCGGGCCCTGGCGGCGCTCCGGGAGGCTGTCGGGCCGCAGGGAACGGTGATCGGCGCCGACCTGACCGCGGAGATGCTTCGTGTGGCAGCTGGGCACGGCTGCTGCGCATACGCCCAGCTGGTGGAGGCGGATGCGGCCCGCATGCCGCTGGCCTCCGCCTCCCAGGATCTGGTGTTCGCCGCCGGGCTGCTTCACCATCTGCCGGATGCGGTCTCAGGACTGCGGGAATTCGCAAGGATCGTCAGGATCGGCGGCCGTCTGGCGCTGTTCCACCCCCTTGGCCGGGCCGCTCTTGCCGCGCGCCGTGGATATTCCCTGCGCCCCGACGACGTGCGGGCGGAGCCCAACCTCCGCCCTCTGCTGTCGTTGACGGGCTGGAGCCTGACCGGCTTCGATGATTCCGCGGCACGCTATCTGGCTGTCGCGAAGCGTACAGACGAGTAGTCGCGGACCGGCGAAGTGTTCAGAGGTTCGGACACCGGGGGTATCGACGACGCCAGTTGCCTCTGGCTAGGGTGCGCACACCTCGCAAGGGCGAACGCATACGGATCGGAGGCCCGGTGACCGTCGCGGAGGGCAAGCCCCTGGCCGGACACACCAAGGCAACCGGCGACACCGTTCCCGCCGGGTCGTCGGCAAGCAGAGGTCGGGAAGGCCGCGTGCAGGTGGGGGACGAGGCCTCACTGCATGTTCTGACAGCGACGTTGCTCACGGCTGGACGGTTTCCCAGTGTGCTGGGTGACGATTACCCAGCAGCCTGCGCAGCCCTCAGACTTCCGGCCGTCCGTGACGGCTACGGGCTGGTCCTCGGACAGGACGGCCTGGGGGCACGGTGGACAGTGGTCACCTCGGACACCGCGTTGGTGGCGGTCGCCGTGGCCACCTGGGACTGCGGTATGGAGTACGACCTGAGCCCGGCGGACCGCACCATCGTCGCGTCACTGCCTGGGTGGCCGCTCGACCTGGTGGTGGCGGCCCCTGGGCTGCCCGCGCCGCACGACCCCGAGGACGCGTCGACGGAAACGGTGCTCAGGCCATCCGACACGACGGTCTGGGGCCCTGCTCAGCGCCGTCTGGGTGCCGATGAGGTGGCCCTGCGGTGGAGGGTGTGGCGGGCCGAGGTCGACGACGCGAAGGCCACCCCCGCTTCGTCCGGGAGCAGGCACAACCATCCGGGTGTGCGGCGGGTCCTGGACGAGGCGGTTGCGTACATCAACACCCCGCCTCCGCCGGGCCGCGTCCGGTCGTCGTTCGCCGAGAAGGGCGCACGCGCGCTGCGGGTGGACGGTCCCGGCTGGAGCATGGTGGCGCGAACCGACGACATCGCCTTCGTATTGCTGGACGACGCTCCCGGGGAGGTCGTCCCCGTCGGCCGCGGTCCGGAACTGCCAGCATTGCTCGATTCGCTGGAACGCATCGCCGTCCGTACGGACACCTGACGGACGCCGGTCGGCGACACATGCTTCAGGTTCATCCGTGCACCAAGGACGCCACCTTGCGCGCAGCGACCAGCAACGGGTCCCAGACCGGGCTGAACGGCGGGGCGTATCCGAGGTCGAGGAAAACCATGGTGTCGACAGTCATGCCCGCCGTGAGTGCGACAGCGGCGGTATCGATGCGTTTGGCGGCGAACTCCCGGCCAACGATCTGAACACCCAGGAGCCGTCCGGTACGTACCTCGGCGATCATTTTGACGGTCATCGGGTGAGCGCCCGGATAATAGCCGGCCCGGTTGTCGGACTCGATCGTCGAGGTGACATGGCGAAGACCGGCGGCCCGTGCCTGCGCTTCAGTGAGTCCCGTTCTGGCGATCTCCAGGTCGCACACCTTGCTGACGGCCGTGCCGACGACACCGGGGAACGTCGCGTAGTCGCCGCCGATGTTGGTGCCGATGACAAGTCCTTGTTTGTTGGCATGAGTGCCGAGAGGGATGTGTGTGCGACCGCCGGAAATCAGGTCCCGTACCTCGGCACAGTCACCTCCCGCCCACACGTTCTCGTGGCCCTCGACGCGCTGTGAAAGGTCGGTGAGCAGTCCGCCACGGCCGCCGAGCGGGAAACCGGCCTGACGCGCGAGGGCGGTGGCGGGGGCTGCTCCGAGGCCCAGAATGACGATGTCGGCAGGATGTTCGGTGGACTCGGTGACGACCGCGCGCACCCGACCGTCGGCGCCGGGACGGATCTCGCGCACGGCTTCCGCCGTGCACACCGCGATGTCCATGCCCTCCATGGCGTCGCGCACCAGCGCTCCCATATCAGGGTCCAGTGTCCCCATCGGCTGCTCCGCCCGGTCGATCACGGTAACGTCCAGACCGCGTCGTTCGAGGGCTTCGGCCATCTCCACCCCGATGTACCCGGCACCGACGACCACCGCACGCCGCACGCCCTCCCCTGACAGGCCCTCGAGCACCGCCCGGCCGTCATCCAGGGTCTGGACCCCGTAGACACCGTCGGCGTCGATGCCGGGTACGTCAGGACGCACGGGAACGGCTCCGGTGGCGATGACCAGGTGGTCATACCCGGTCCAGCGCTCCGTTCCGTCTTCGAGCCGGCGCGTGCGAACGCGGCAGCGGACCGGATCGATGCCGATCGCCTCGGTGCCCATGTGCAGATCGATGCCGCATTCCCAGTGCTGACGCGGAGTCCGGGACACCAGTGCGTCGGGGCCGTCCACCTCGCCCCCGGCCCAGTACGGGATTCCACAGGCTGAGTACGACGTGTACTGACCACGTTCAAAAGCGGTGATCGACAGCGCGTCACTGTCCTTGCGGCGGCGAGCCTGAGACGCGGCCGTCATGCCTGCCGCGTCTCCGCCGATGACCACCATGCGTTCCGCCGTCATGGGCCGCCTTCCTCGTCGTACCGCACGCCCCGCATCGGGTAACGCGGTCGGGAGGATTCATGTACCCCTTTCATCGGCTTACGTACTCCCCCTCCACGGTGCCCGTCGGCGATCAGCCCTGCGATTGGGCCCTCATAAGTGCCGGTCGGACGGTCGTGACTGACATCGGGAGCCGGTATCCGGCGCCTCGTCATATCGTGCGCAATTGTCGCCTGTTGACCGATGGACACGGTGCCACCACTGACCGGGGTGGCATGGTAAGCGTCACGTGAACCCTGCTAAATGGCACTTCTGCCACAGCGATGCGATGGCCACACTGAGGGGCATGCGAATGCCTCTACGCGCGTTGCGCTCCCGTGGTTCCGCCATTGTCCTGGCCGGAACGCTCGTCATCGGCCCCACCCTGCTGGCCGGTGCCGCCCACGCGGCGACCCCCACCACGCACGCGGCCTCCGTCATCACCCTCGCCCCCTTCGACACCGGTGACGTCTGCCAGTCCGACCTGCCGAGCCAGGCGGACGACACCCTGGACCTCATCACCTCCAACGGGCCGTTCCCGTACTCGGAGGACGGCGAGGTCTTCCACAACAACGAGGCCCTGCTGCCTTCAGAGACGGACGGCTACTACCACGAGTACACCGTGGTGACCCCTGGCGCGAGCACACGCGGCACACGCCGCATCATCACCGCCGGGGACGGCACGGACTACTACACCTCCGACCACTACGAGTCCTTCAACGCGATCGACTTCTCCTGCTGACCCTTCGCCGGCACGTCGGGGTCCGCCGCCCGGGACTCTCCCCCACGGGGTCCCGTACGGCGGACCGCAGCGCGTTCACACGGCACGAAAACGACTTCTGCGACACTCATCGGCACAGCACACGGTCTGCTTGGATGACGACATGGCTTACGAAGGACTGTCCGCGCAGGAAATCCTCGACGTCGTCGACGAGCAGGACCATGTCGTCGGGCAGGCACCGCGGGGGCGGGTGTACCGGGAGCGGCTGACACACAGGTGCGTGTTCATCCAGGCCCGCGATCCGCAAGGCCGGATCTTCGTGCACCGGCGCACCGCGGAGAAGCTGGTCTTCCCTTCCCTGTACGACATGTTCGTCGGTGGCGTTGTGGGCGCCGGCGAGGACTACGACACGGCGGCGCTGCGGGAGGCGGAGGAGGAGCTGGGCGTCAGCGGTCTGCCCAAACCGACCCCTGTGCTGAAGTTCCTGTACGAGACGCCGGATCATCGCTGGTGGAGTGCCGTGTACGAGGTGGAATGCGCACTGCCGGTCGATCCGCAGCCGGAGGAGGTTGCCTGGCACACCTTCCTGACGGACGAGGAACTGGAAGCCCGGCTGCCGCAGTGGGAGTGGGTGCCGGACGGAATGGCAGCCTTCGTGCGCCTGCGGGAGCACCGGTCGTCGGAGCCGGGCAGCACGTCGTGACCGTGATCGTGCTGATGGGCACGTCGTGCAGTGGGAAGTCGACGGTGGGAAGCCTTCTGGCGAAGCGTTTCGGACTGCCGTTCATCGAAGCCAGCGAACCCTCGGGGATACTCGACACGACCGTGCCGGAAACCTCCCATCCACACCAGGACACCGACCCGACGACGGAGTGTGCGACGGAAATCGATTGGCTCGCCGCGAATCCCGGACGTGGTGCCGTGGTGAGTTGCGCAAGCCTGCGTCTCGCCGAGCGGAGCAGGCTGCGAGCCGTCGCACCGGATGCGTTCTTCGTGCACTTGGACGTCTCGGAGGAGGAGTTGCTGTCCCGGGCGGCGGCACGCACGGATCACGCGGTGGTGGCCGCGCGCGTACGCGCACAATGGGACTTCTTGGAGGCCCTCCAGCCGGGCGAGGCGGGCGCGGTGGTGCAGGCAGAGGACGGACCGCGAGCGGTGACGGACCGGGTGGCGACAGCGGTGCGGTGGCACACCGGTCGGTGAGACGCGGAGGGGCGACGGGCGCCAGCAAGACTGAAGCCGTCGACGACTCCGCGTTCGTTCATAACGGTTCTCGTGACGCGTGCGCAGGTGCAGTGCCTCTGGACGGCATACCGACTGGTCGGCATCATGACTTCCGCACCAACACCGAGTTGAGGAGCGGCAACGTGGAGCAGGCGCAAGGTGCGGCGGCGCCCGAGGACGGAACTCCAGGGCTCGACCTGGAGGCACTGCGGGCGCTGCTGGAACGGGAGCGGCCGGGCCTGCTGAGCGGCCCGTTGTCGGGGATGCTGATCCAAGGCGGGCGGTCGAATCTCACCTATCGGGTGACGGACGGCATCGGTCACTGGGTGGTACGACGGCCTCCGCTGGGGCACGTACTGGCCACTGCGCACGACATGGTCCGCGAGTTCACCGTCATCAGCGCCCTGCGCGGCACGCCGGTCCCCGTTCCGGCAACGCTCCTGCTGTGCGAGGACGCGTCGGTCACGGGCGCTCCCTTCTTCGTCATGGAGCACGTGGAGGGCGTGCCGTACCGCACGGCGGACGAACTCGCAGTGATCGGCGCGGAGCGGACACGTCAGGTGGTGCTCGGTCTGGTGGACACACTGGTGGATCTGCACGCGGTGGATCCGGAAGATGTAGGTCTTGAGGGCTTCGGGAGGCCCGAGGGCTTTCTTGAGCGGCAACTGCGGCGCTGGGGCAAGCAGCTGGCCGCTTCTCGGACCCGGGAGCTGCCGGGGATGGACGAGCTGGCCGAGGCGTTGGCCGCCCGGTCGCCGCGTTCCGGCGTGCCGGCGGTGGTCCACGGCGACTACCGGCTCGACAACGTCCTGGTGGACGAGCAGGACAGCGTACGGGCGGTGCTGGACTGGGAGATGTCCACGCTGGGCGACCCGTTGACCGACCTGGGGCTGCTGGTGATGTACAGCGAACCGCTGCCGTTGCCCGATTCGCCGGTGTCCACCACGCCGGACGCGCCGGGACATCCTTCGCCCGCGGAATTGATCGAGCACTACGCGTCGCGTTCGGGGCGGGATGTGAGCGATGTGGCGTGGTACACAGCGTTCGCGTACTTCAAGCTCGGCGTCATCCTGGAGGGCATCCACTGCCGCTTCACGCACGGGAAGACCGTGGGTGCGGGATTCGACCGGATCGGTGCGCTGGTGCCGGTCTTCATCGACCGGGGCCTGACGACCCTGGGCACAGGACGGCAGGAGAAGTAGGTCATGGATTTCGCATACGACGCCCGTACCGAGGAGTTGCGCGGCCGACTGCTCGCGTTCATGGACGAATTCGTCTACCCGGCGGAAAGCGTGTTCGCCGAGCAGCGTGCGGCCACGGACGATCCGTGGTCGCCGCCGCCTGTGGTGCGGGATTTGAGGGCGGCAGCACGCGAACGGGGTCTGTGGAACCTGTTCCTGCCCGGTAAGAACGGTGGCGGCCTGACAAACCTGCAGTACGCACCTCTGGCCGAGATCACGGGTCGCAGCCCCCACTTGGCGCCTCCCGCTCTCAATTGCGCGGCACCCGACACCGGGAACATGGAGGTGCTGAACGAATTCGGCACCCTTGAGCAACGCGAGCAGTGGCTGGTACCGCTACTGGAGGGTGAGATCCGCTCGGCGTTCGCCATGACTGAGCCGGAGGTGGCCTCCTCCGACGCCTCCAACATCGAGACGCGCATCGAACGGGACGGCGACGACTACGTCATCAACGGCGTCAAGTGGTACATCTCCGGGGCGATGAATCCGAATTGCCGCATCATGATCGTGATGGGCAAGACGAATCCTTCCGCCGAGCGGCACCGCCAGCAGTCGATGGTGCTGGTGCCACGCGAAACGCCGGGTGTGGAGGTCCGGCGCGGTATGCGGGTGTTCGGGTACGACGACGGGGACCACGGCGGACACGCCGAGGTACGTTTCCGTGACGCCAGGGTGCCCGTATCCAGTCTGGTCGGCGAGGAAGGTGGCGGTTTCGCCATCGCGCAGGCACGGCTGGGGCCGGGGCGCATCCACCACTGCATGCGGTTGATCGGCATAGCGGAACGCACTGTGGACCTGATGTGCCGCCGAGTCGCCGGTCGTGTGGCGTTCGGCAAACCGCTGGCCGCACAGGGCGTGGTGCAGGAGTGGATCGCGGAAGCGCGCGTGGAGATCGAGCAGTTGCGGCTGCTGGTGCTCAAGACGGCGTGGTTGATGGACACCGTCGGCAACAAGGGCGCTCACACCGAGATCCAGGCGATCAAGATCGCAACACCCGTGACCGTGCAACGGATCGTGGATCGCGCCATCCAGGCACATGGAGCAGCAGGCGTCAGCCAGGACACCCCGCTGGCAGAGCTGTGGGCGCAGGTGCGCACGCTGCGGCTGGCTGACGGTCCAGACGAGGTGCACAAGAGGTCGTTGGCACGGCACGAGCTGCGGAAGCACGAGGGCTGACAGCGGTTGCCGCACGGGCCAGCACGTGTCCGCGGACCGTGCGGCAACTGCTCCCGATCGGGTTGTCGTCATCCATGAGATGCCGTCCCAACCACACGTTCACGGCACCGATCGGCCGTCACGCCGTAGCGACCTTGTTCACGGGCGCAGCGGGTGGCGGCGCTTCGCCCAGGCGGTGGCCCGGCAGATCGCGGTGGCGGGCCATCGGGGAGCACAGGAGCAGGATCCCGGTGACGGGAATGGCCGCCGTAGTGATCCACATGGCGTCTCGCAGTCCCAGCGAGGAGGCGAGCGCCCCGCCGATGAGTGCGCCGAGGGGCATCAGGCCGTAGTTGAGCACCGAACCGCTGGCGGACATCCGGCCGTACGCCTCAGGCGGGTAGTAGCCCTGTGCGAACGTCGCCCACAGCACGTTCCCGCCTCCCACACCGGCGGCCACGCAGAAGCTGCCGATGGCGTACAGCGCTGCGCCCCATCCCCGCGTCGCGAGCGGCATCAGCAAAGCGAGGCCATTCACGCCGACGGCGCCCACCAGGAAGGCGCGTGCGGTGCCGAACCGGCGTCCCGCGGCACGGGCCACGAAGGCTCCCGCGATGCCGCCGACGCCCGAGGCAGCCATGAGGAGACCGACGGCTCCGGCTCCGAAGCCGACATCACGGACGAGGAAGATCACCACGATGGCGTCGTACCCCGTCAGGGCGAAGTTGGCCGTCGCTCCCCACAGGATGCCGGCACGCAGCCAGGGATCTCCGAAGACGTCGGACAGGCCTTCACGTATCTGCCGCCCCATGGACGCCTTCGGTCCGTTCGCGGGGGCCGACGGCCGGGGTTCGCGCTGGCGGATGCCCGCGAGGCCGAGGAAGCTGACGGCGAATGTCGCCGCGTTGGCCAGCAGGCCGCCGACGGCGCCGAAGGCTGCGGCGATCAAGCCCCCGGAGCCGAGCCCGGCGATCTGAGCAGCCGACGTGGCGCCGGCCAGTGTGGCGTTGCCCTCCGCACGGTCCTCGGGGCGCAGAATCGACTGCACGTAGGCGCCGTACGCGGTCTGGAAGAACACGGCGCAGACGCCGGTCAGCAGTGCGACGAGGAGCAGCATCCCGTAGCTGAGGGCCCCGCACCAGGCGGCGACCGGCACGGCGGCGAACAGCACCCCGGAGACGCCGGACGCGGTCATCATCACGTTCCTGCGGCGCCAGCGGTCGACCAGGACCCCTGCGGGCAGTCCCACGACCAGCCAGGGCAGCCAGATCACCGCGGCGAGGGCACCGACCTCGAAACTCGATGCGTGGAGGCGTACAGCGACCAGCGGCAGGGAGACGGAAGCAACGCAGTCACCGTATTTTCCGGTGATCTGCCCGGCCCACAGAAGGCGGTAGTCCCGATGCCGACGCAGCAGTCCGCCCTCCTTCGACCAACGGCGGAGTCTGCTGCCTTCGCTCGTGATGGTCACTGCTCCTCGCTTCTCCGCTTGCGCGGAAACGCCTGGTACTGCACGACAACCGGCATGGCGTCCGCCGGCGGGACGGCGTCCGGGGACGGAGTGTGACGGTCGACGACCTCTTCGATCTCGGCGTTCAGCGCGCTCAGCTGCTCAGGGGTGAGACGCAGTTTGGTGTTTCGGCTCAAGCGGCCGACCTTGCGCCATTCGTCGTCCCAGTCGTCGTGCAGATAGGTGACGACCCCGGAGAACAGTTCCTGCACGAATTCGTTCAGGTACACGGTGGCGGCCCCGCGGGTCTCGGCGTCGTCCTCCAGCGCGTACCGGTCGAACTCGGTGCTCTCGTCCACTGCACGCCACCAGCGCTCACGTTTGGTGCCGCGTTCGACGTCCTCCTCAATGAAGTGGTGTTCGGCGAGGTGGCGCAGGTGCCAGCTGACGGTGCCGGTGTTCTCGCCGAGCCTCTTGGCGAGGCCGGTGGATGTGAAGGAGCCGTCGAGGCCGAGCAGTTCGAGGATGCGCATGCGCAGCGGATGCGCGAGCGCCCGCAGGCTGCGTGCGTCTATGCGGCGGCGAGCGCCGTCACCCGGGGGTGTTGTGGGCATGGATGCAGAGTAACTTGCAGAGAAAGCTCTGCATAGCTCCCTCTGCAACATCCCGGACGCTCTCCAACGCCCGCTCGCCCGCAGCTGAAAACGCCGGAGGGCCGCCCGCGGGCAGCCCTCCGGATGCGCCACGGGGTCAGGCGCCGAATACCGCCAGGCGGCCCGTGGTGAGGCCGTCCGCGACACGCTGGACGGCGTCCGCCGCCGCATCCAGCGGTAGGCGTTCGGTCACCATGGGGGTGATCTCACCGACAGCCGCGAGGCGGGTCAGCTCCTGGTGGCAGGCGCGGATCGCCTCGGGCTCACGGGTGGCGTACAGGCCCCAGTGCAGGCCGAGGACGGAGTAGTTCTTGACGAGGGCGTGGTTGAGGGCGGCGCTGGGAATCATGCCGCTGGCGAAGCCCACGATCACGATGCGCCCCTCGAAGGCAATGCACTTCGTGGAACGGGTGAAGGCATCACCCCCGACCGGGTCGTAGACCACGTCGGCGCCACGGCCGCCGGTGACCTGCTTGACCACCCGGACGAAATCCTCGGCGGTGCGGTCGACGACCACGTCGCATCCTGCCGCCTTCGCCACGTCCACCTTGGCCGCGCCGCCGACGACGCCGATCACGGTGGCGCCGGCCGCCTTGCCCAGCTGAACGGCAGCCGTGCCGACGCCCCCTGCCGCAGCATGCACCAGCAGTACCTCCCCCGCACGCAGTCCGGCGCGGCGGTGCAGGCCGAACCAACCGGTCTGGTATCCGATGTGCAGGACGGCCGCCTGGGCGTCGTCCAGGGCCCCAGGAGCGGGCAGAACGGCGTCCGCAGCGACGGAAGCGTACTCCGCGAAGGCGCCGTCCGGCAGCGCGGCCGGACCGATGACACGGTCACCGACCGTCCACGCGCCTGCGGGAACGTCCTGGCCGACGGCCGTCACCTCACCGCACAGTTCCACGCCCGGAGTGAACGGCAGCGGGGGTCGCACCTGGTACTGGCCCCTGCACAGCAGCGCATCGGGAAAGTTGATCCCGGCGGCGCGCACTCGCACCAGGAGCCGTCCGGGCGCAGGGTTCGGTTCGGGGACCTCTTCCAGGCTCATGACCGTGCCGGGTTCACCGTTCTCATGGACGCGCCACGCCTTCACCGGAACCTCCGAACCTCGTGCACCGTCAAGCGGTGCGTATGGATGCCATGAGCAGGTCGGCGAACCGGTCGGCCACCGCCTGGGCCCCGAGCGGGCCGTCGTGGCGGTACCAGACGGCCAGATGGTGCACGGAGCCGAAAAAGAATTCCACCACCAGATCGGGTTCCGGGTCGGCTCGGAAGACCCCTTCAGCGCGGCCCTCCTCGATCAGCAACCGGAACATCTGGTGATAGGCACGCCGCTCGGCACGCACCGCCATCTGGCGCTCGGCGCTCAGTTGGTGCATGGAGCGGAAGAAGATCTTGGTGTCGTCGAGGTTGTCGATGCTCGAGACGACGACGTCGGCGGCCGCGAGCCGGAGTCTTTCCGCCACCGGCCGTTCCAGTACCGCGATGGCACGCAGGCGTTCGGTCTGCAGGCGCAGCACACGTGCGTAGATCTCCTGGAGGAGGTCGTCCTTGCTGCCGAAATAGTGGTAAAGCGCGCCTTTCGTGACACCGGCGGCCTCGACGATGTCCTGGACGGATGTGCGGTCGTAACCCCGTTCGGCGAACAGCCGGGTGGCTTCTGCGAGCAGTCGGCGTGGCACTGCGGCCATCCGTGCCACGCCATTGCGCGATGCGCTCATGGCAGCTCCCTTTCCGCTGGTCCCGGCTACCGGCGTCAGCATACCGACCGGTACGACCGATTGGGTGAGTCCCGAACAGCGACCGGCGTGGATCACCAGCCGTCGCACGGGTCAAGGAGCCCGGGATATCGGCAGGCAGCGTGCTGCGGCAGCGGGCCGGATCGCGGCCCCCGCGGGCCGTATCCGTCGCGTACCGGCCGACCGGCATGCGGGTCCGTGGTCACGCGCCGCCCTCCAGTTGGCGTTGCACCTTGTTCATGCCGCTGATCCATCGGTCCGGTTCGGAGGCGCGAACCGCGTAGTATCCGGCGACTTCGGGGTGGGGCAGGATCAGGAAGCGATCCTCGGCGATGCCGGCGAGCACTGCGGCGGCCACCGCGTCGGGCTCAATGGCGGTGGGTTCCAGAACGACCTGGCCGATCTCCCCGGTCGCCTCCAGCATGGCGGTGCGCACGCCCTGTGGGCAGACGGCGTGCACCCGTACACCGCGGTGGCGGTAGGTGAACGCGAGCCATTCCGCGTAGGCGAGAGCGGCATGCTTGGTGACGGAGTACGGCGCAGCGCCGATCATGGACAGCACGCCGGCGGCGGAGACGGTGGCGATGAAGTGGCCGGAACCGGACTCCAGCCACTCGGGGAGCAGTTCACGGCTGGCGCGCACGTGGGCCATCACGTTGACGTCCCAGGCCAGCGCCCAGGCCTCCTCCGGTGCGCAGGGACCGCCGCCGGTGGGCACGCCGGCGTTCGCGCAGTAGATGTCGATTCCGCCGCCGAGGCCGTCGCGTGCCTCATGGAGCAGATCCTTGATCCCCTGCTCACTCGCGGCGTCACCGGGAACAGCAACACCACCGACGGCTTCCGCCACTCCCGCCGCGGCGTCGGCGTCCAGGTCGTTGACGGCGACCTTGGCGCCCTCTGCGGCGAAGGCGCGGGCCAGTGCCTCACCGATCCCGCGTCCGGCTCCGCTGACGAAGACACGTGTTCCCTCGTGCGCGGCCACGTCGCTCCCTTCGGTTGTTTCTGCTGGGGCCGGCCGATGGGTCACGCCCGGAGTCGCATACTAAGCGGTTGGTCGGTAACGGCGGAAGTGCATGCCGGAAGACTGCCGGACACCCGAGCGGCCGTTCCCCGGTGCGGGGAACGGCCGCGGAGGGCGCTGCGGTCAGGGGCGGTGGGACTGGAACTCGACGACCTGCTGGTAGGTGGGACGGTTCTGCCACGAGATCCGGCCCTGGGTGACGCCGCCGAGGGGACGCTGCTCAATGCTGTCGGCGCACCACTGGTCACCGGCGGAGCAGCCGGTGCTGTCACCGGGGTAGACGGTGGACGCCGGGACGGCGACCGCCTGCTGAAGGGTGTTCAGGAGTACGGTGCGGCAGGAGGCGAGGTCCCCGCCACCGCAGTAGGTGTGGGCGAGCGGGCCGGCGACCTGCTTGCCGAGCACCTGCCGAAGATCCTTGTCCGCGTAGGACCACCAGCCGTACTGGAACGAGCTGCCGGCGTGCGCCCCGGTGGGACCGTGGGCGGCGGACGGGGACTCGTCAACGGTCAGGTCGGACGCCAGCGCGTTGTAGAGCGAGTCGCCCAGGCCGGGCTGGAACTCCGCCTTCATCAGCAGGGGCCACCAGGCGTCCATCATGCGCACCGCGTCGGAATCTGCGTAGGTGTGCGATCCGGCGGCGGTCTCTCGGCGCTTGGTGCCGTCAGTGGACCACTGCTTCAGCTCGTTGACGTCGGCGGCGAGTTGCGGGTCGGTGACCGGCGCGGAGTTGATGACGGCGAGGATGTCGGGCAGCACGTCCTCGCCGCGCAGGTCGGTGGTGGCCGCGTCCTCCATGGCCTTCACCAGGTCGGAACGGGTAACGCCACCGTGCTGGACGAGGGCCTTGACGCGCGTGTCGAGCAGGTTGGCGCGGTGCACCGAGCCGTCACCGAAGTTGGCCGACGTGTAGCCCTTTGCCTGCTTGTTGTTCCAGGAGACGTAGTAGTCCTGGTCAACCGACTGCGGATGCTGTGCCGCCGGGGTGTAGTCGGCGGTCCAGGTGGTGGGGTCGAAGCCCTGCCATGCGTACTGCGGGTCGGCCGTCACCGGCAGGGACGGGTCGACGTTGGCCGCTCGGACGGGGTTGTTGCCGGAATTGAAGTACGCGGTGTGCTGGGAGTCGGCGTAGAACCAGTTGAACGTGTAGTTGATGTGGCTGACGGCGGACTGGAAACTCGCCGGATCGTGCACATAGGTGGGGTCGTTCAGCATCTGGAAGCCGACGATGGAGTCGGCCTCGTGCATGTAGGAACTGCGCATCGACGTGTAGGCGACGGGTTTTCCGCCCACGGTTGCACGATCGGTGACCAGTCCGTACTTCGTGCGATACATGCGCAGGGTGTAGCCGCCGGCCGCTGTGGAGTCGGCGAGCGTCGGCGTCCAGGAGTCGGTGCGGTCGAGTTCGTCGAACGGCGTGCAGGTGCCGTGGTACAGGTACGCGTTGTCGCTGAGGGACGGAGCACCGCCGTTGGGGTCGCACAGCTGGACGGCGTACGTGTCGGTGACGTCCTGCTCGGCGGAGGTCGCGGACCACGCGTAGTCGGGACCGCGGCCGAGTTCGACGTACATGCTCAGCCCCGCGAAGGCGGCGCCACGGGCGCTGATGCCCGGTCCCTGGATCTCCTCCAGCATGAGGAGCTGCGGGGCGAAGTATCCGGTCTGCGGGCCGAACACAGCGACGGGGTGACCGCTCGCGGAGTGCGCGCCGGAGACGATGAGGGCGTTGGACATGCCCTTGCGCGGGTTGGACAGCATGTCGCTCGGCAGTACGCCGTCGTCGAAGACGCCCTGGAGCTTCTTCAGGGCCGCAGGGGCGTGCACGGGGGTGCGGGCGGGCACGCCGTGGGTCTTCTGCTCGGCGGCAGCGGATCCGGTGCGGTCCAGGACCTCGGGTTCGGGGACGACGGATCCTGCGTCGGGCATGGCGGTGCCGGCCGGGTGAGCGGGGGCCTGGGCGTACGGGAAGCTCGTGCCGTTGTGGACGGTCAGAACTGCCTCGGGGTCGTCACGCTCACGGAAGGACTCCCACACCTTGGTGCCCTCGGTGACACCGTACTTGACCTGTGCGGCCTCCAGCGACAGCGCGGACTGCACCTCGCCGCCACCGCCGGAGCCGAAGAGCGCGCCGACGACGGACGAGAGCGCGATCAGGTCGGTCAGCTGGAAGTGGTCAATGGTGCCGTCGTTGGTGATGGTGTCGATGTGCCCGGTCAGGTCGTACTCGCCGGGGAAGGTGCGGGCGGGCTTGGCCTTGTCGATGTAGGCGTTGATGCCGTTCACGTACGCCTGGGCGTCGGCGAGTGCCTGCTGGCCCCGCGTGCCGCTGGCGGCGATGGAGTCGACCTGCTTCTGCAGGTCGGCCTCGGTGTAGGGGGCGGCCTGCCAGAACTGCTGCTCCAGGCCCTGGTTCGAGGCCGCGCCGCCGGCGAACGAGGTGAGTTCGCCCCGGCCGACGTGCCGGAAGAGGTCCATCAGCCAGAGCCGGTCCTCGGCTGCCGCGTAACCGGCGCCGTACTCGGTGCCGTCGCGGGTGGTGCCGGTGATGTGCGGGACACCGGTGGCCTTGTCCCGCACGATGGTGACGTCCGAGCGCGGGCTCTCGGTGGAGGCGACCTGGCCGGCGGGGACGCCGAAGGAGGAGTCGTTGTAGAACTGGCTCAGTGAGGCGTCGGTGACGCCCCCGTAGCCGTCGGTCAGGGCGTCGTAGGGGCCGAGCTGGTCGTCGCTGTGCGAGGGGTGCGTGCCGAGGACCTTGTTGGCGAGGATGTCGGCGAGGGTGGCGTTGCCGTTCTCGCCGGGCGGCAGAATGTCGTTGCAGTGGCCCTGGCAGTAGTCCGTGACCGTGTCCGAGGGCCTGTTGGTGGAGTGGGCGGGCGAGGCGGCGGACGTGCCGAACGCTCCGATGACGAGGGCCGAGACCAGGGCTGCCGTTCTGAGTCCGAGGATGCGTCGTCGCATTCCCGCTCCTCCCGTGTGGCGTCAGTGGGGGACGTTCCGTGGGGTGTCGAACTGGGACGTTACCGCCGGTATCCGGAGCAGAACAGATGAAGGATCGTCACTTCCTCAGATTTTTCTCACGCCGCACGCACTCGTTTTCCACACATACACCCCAAAGCGCTCCCGTCCGAAGGCCGCACCATGGAGCACGATTTCCGCCGGCTGACCGTCCACCGATCGCCCCACCTCTGAGGGAACCCATCGCTCGGCCGGATCCGAACGGCGTGGGCAGGCGAATCCGGCCGCTCCGGGTGGCGTCGTCAAGGTGACGCGTCCACGGCCACCGAACGGATGAAGACTTCCGGCGGCCAATCCGGGCATGCGCAAGGGCACAGGGAGCCGAAAGGGACTCCGGTACGTCCCACATACGGCTCTCTACGACGGAGGTGGACGACGTGGCAGGATTCCGCAGCCTCGCCAGACAAGTGCGCGACTCCCAACTGGCCGACGCGCAGCAGCGCACCTCGTTGCGCAAGTGCCTGGAGCGTTTCGCTCCCTATGGCCACCGGGCGACGTGGTACCACCTGTGCTTGCGCTACGGCATGGCCCCCGACGACCGGCATCCCGAGCAGACGCGCCTGGTCGCCGCCTTGGCGGAGTTGGAGGAGGCCCGTGCCGTGTGGCTGGCCTACGAGGAGCAGTTCGCGGCCCGGCGCAAGCGGGAGAAGTACGACGGCGTGCGGCAGCCCTCGTCGCTGGACGAGTGGCACAGCAGAACGTGGGGAGGCAGAGGCATCGCCTACTGCGCGGACCCGCACACGGCCCCTTCGGGACGGCTGGCCGACGTGCTGCGGCTGCTGATCACCGCGCTCGACTCCTCCCCTTCCGACACGTGCCCGGTGTGCGCCGGAACCCGGCTGGTGTGGCAGGACCACCTGCGTCACGCGCCGGACGCGGGGCCGGTGTGCTCCGGGTGCGGCATTCTCGTTCCGCCGCCGGTACTGACCAACCGCGCACTCGTGGCGTCCAAGGCGGCGGCACGCTGGGAACTGGCGACGCGTTGACACCCGGTGTCCGTCGCCAGCATGCTGAGCAAGCGCTTGGGCAATGGGGCGCCGGAACGCGACGCGCAGGAGGTTGACAATGGCGACGGCCAGGGTTTTCGATTCAGTGGCCCAACTGCGCGACGCAGTAGGTGAGGACATCGGCCCCACCGAGTGGCTCGAGATCGGCCAGGAGCGGATCGACCGGTTCGCCGAGGCGACTGGCGACGACCAATGGATCCATGTCGACCCGGAGAAGGCGGCCGCCGGCCCGTTCGGCACCACCATTGCGCACGGCTACTTGACCCTGTCTCTCGTGGCCTCCCTGATGCCGCAACTCGTCCGGGTCGAGGGCGTCTCCATGGGCGTGAACTACGGCGTCAACAAGGTGCGCTTTCCCGCGCCGGTTCCGGTGAACTCGAAGCTGCGGGCCTCGGCACGCATCGCGGAAGTCGTCGACGTGCCGGGCGGCGTGCAGTTGGTCACCGTCATCACGGTGGAACGTGAGGGCGGCGCCAAGCCGGTGTGCGTCGCGGAAACCGTTGTGCGTTACGCCTTCTGAAGGCGGCTGGCGTACGGCGCTTTCAGCAGCCCGCACCCTGCGTCACGACCCGCGTTCCCGGGCTGTCCGCGATCCTGTCAGTGGCGTGGACGCCCGCCGGTCTTACCGGTGCAGCCCTTTCGACGCGGCACCTTTGCGACACCTTGCCGCGCAGGTGCATGACGTCCACACACACCGACTCCGGATCACGTGACGGCCGGCCCGGTCGGGGGCGCGGCGCGGTGGGCGGTCCGGGGCCGGTGCGGGATGACGCTACTCGGACAGTTCGATGGCCAGGGCGGGGCAGACCATGGCAGCCTGGCGGACGTCCTCGTGCTGATCGGCCGGCGGCTCGGAGTCGAGCAGGATGGCGATGCCGTCCTCGTCGCGCTGGTCGAAGACACGTTCCGCGGCCAGGACGCACTGGCCCGAGGCGACGCACTTGTCCTGATCGACGATCACGCGCATGGGTTTCTCTCTCCTTCTGGCGAATGTGGTGGGGCGGTCCGGCGGGCGCCGTGACGGGGGCGCGCGGCGCCCGCCGGGGTCGGGCTGCTACCAGGTGACCGGCAGCTCGTAGACGCCGTAGACGAAGGCGTCGGATTTGAACGGCACCTTGTCCACCGTGGTGGCGAGCTTAAGCGTGGGGATACGACGGTAGAGCGTGCCGTACACCACTTGGAGTTCCACGCGGGCCAGCGGCTGGCCCAGGCACTGATGGGGGCCGAAGCCGAAAGCTATGTGGTGGCGGGCGTCACGCGTGACATCGAGGGTGTCGGGTTCGGCGAAGACGCCCGCGTCACGATTGCCCATGTCGTTGGCCAGGACGATGCCGTCGCCGGCCTTGATGGTGACGCCGCCGATCTCGATGTCGTCCAGCGCGACCCGGCGGCGGCCGGAGTGCACGATGTTGAGGTAGCGCAGCATTTCCTCGACGGCGCGGGCGACCACTTTGGGGTCCTCCGCATCCCGCAGGATGGCGAACTGCCCGGGGTTCTCCAGCAGGGCGAGGGTGCCGAGAGCGATCATGTTGGCGGTGGTCTCGTGACCGGCCACAAGCATCAGGAAGCCCATGGTCGCCAGCTCACGGCGGGAGAGCGCGCCGCTTCCCAACTGCTCGGATGCGAGCTTGGACAGCAGGTCGTCGCCGGGTTCCACCAGTCGGCGGCCCACCAGCTCGTCGAGGTAGTCGATGATGTCGTTCTGGGCCACCGTGACCTGGTCGACGGGCGCGACGCGGCTGATCAGCAGGCGGCTGCGGGACTGGAAGTAGTCGTGGTCCTCGTAGGGCACGCCGAGCAGTTCGCAGATGACCTTCGACGGCAGCGGAAGCGCGAACGCCTGCACCAGGTCGGCGGGCTGCGGGCCGGCCAGCATCGTGTCGATCAGGTCGTCGACGATCTGCTGGATCGCCGGACGCATCGCCTCGACACGCTTGATGGCGAACGGCGCGGTGACCATGCGTCGCAGCCGTGCGTGTTCGGGGTCGTCCATGGAGATGAAGGTTCGTCCGGTCTCCCGGCGGGCCTTCAGCGCCTCGCTCTGGTGCGGATAGCCGGGGTGGAGGGTGTTGGCGCTGATGTGGGGGTGGGCCAACAGGGCACGCTGGTCGGCGTAGCCGGTGACGAGCCAGGGCTCGGTGCCGTCCCACAGCCGGGTGCGGCTGATGGGGCCGGACTCGTGCAGCTCCCGCAGAGCGGGCGGCGGGTCGAACGGGCAGCGGGCGGCGCGTGGGAACGGGTACTCCGGCGTCTGCTCGGTGGGCCCGGCGAGAGTTTCAGTCATACGTAACACACCTCTTCCGTGGTGGTGGGGGGATCGTGCGGTACGGCGTAGCGACGGTGGTGCGGGCAGGGACGGTCAGCCGGCGGCCGGGACGGACTGGGCGGTGCCGACCGCGTCGCGCCAGTCCGCCCCGCGGGCCGGCAGCGTGCGGTACCCGCGGGTTTGGCGGGGCATGTTGACACCGACGGCGCCGCAGACCTCGGTCCCGCGGCGGTAGAGCGCGACGAGTTCACGGCGCGCGGTGGAGCCCTCGACGACGCGGACCTCGTCGGCGCCGCGTGTGTGGCCGTAGATCTGGACGCGCAGGTCGTACTGGTCGGACCAGACGAACGGCACCGGGTCGAACGGGGCGCCGGCGCCCGGGCCGGCCAGGATTCCCCGTGCGACGGCCAGGCCGGACTCGGCGGCGTGGGTGCGGTGTTCGACGCGCAGGAGGCCACCGGTCCGGGGGGAGGGTCTGCGGGCGATGTCGCCGGCGGCCCACACACCGTGGCCGGCGTACAGGGTGGCGTCGCACTCGACTCCGTCGCCGAGGGACAGGCCACTGCCGACGAGCCAACCGGTGTTCGGCACGGCTCCCAGGCCCATCACGACGGCGTCGGCGGCGAGTTCGCGTCCGTCGGACAGGGTGACGCCCGTGACCGCTCCCGTGGCGGAACGCAGTCCGGTCGCCCGCACGCCGTTCTCCATGCGCACGCCGTGCTCGCGGTGGACGTCGGAGAGCATGGCGGCCAATTCGTCGCCGAGGACGTCCGCCAGGGGCTGTGCGGCCGCGCCGACGAGCGTGACGTCCGCACCGGCGAGACGGGCCACCGCAGCGGCCTCGGCGCCCACGAAGCCCGCGCCGGCCACCACCGTGCGGGGAGCGCCCGCCAACTGCCCACGCAACGCCAAGGCGTCCTCGACGGTGCGCAGGACGTGGGCGCCCGTGAGGTCCTCGGATCCCGGCAGGCGGCGTGGCGTCAGGCCGGTGGCGACCACCAGGGCGTCGTACGGGAGCTGTTCGCCGCCGTCGAGCGTCACCTCGCGGGCCCCGGTGTCCAGTGCGGTGGCGGGCCGGCCCAGGCGCAGGTCCAGGTCCAGCGCCTCGAGCGCCTGGGGGGCACGCAGTCTCAGACGGTCGGGATGCCATGCGCCGGACAGCACCTGCTTGGACAACGGAGGGCGGTCGTACGGCAGGTGTGTCTCGTCACCGACGAGCGTCAGCGCTCCCGTGTACCCGAGTCTGCGCAGTCCTTCGGCGGCAGCGAGACCGGCGGCCGACGCGCCGACCACCACGACTCGGGTGGGCGGGTGCGGGTCTGCGGGCATGTCGGATCTCCGTCCGGGTACTGCGGATGGCCGTCACGAGCGGGATCGTCGGCGACGGAATTAGTTTCCATGGGCAACTACTTATCGCACTGTACCCACGACTGACCGCACTTCCCACGCCTCTCCGGAAGACGGCTGAAAAACGCCAGCGGACCCCACGGACGGCACGTCCACGACCGGCGCCTTCCGGCCGCCCGGACATGTATGACGAGGCCAGGGCATGTCTCACGGCGGTCCGGGGTACTGCCCGCGCGCACTGCCCCTCAATCCCCGCACGTCTCGTCGCACGAAGGACCGGAATACGGACACCCCGATCAGGCACCCCTCGGCGGCCGCTTCCGTGCCGGACCGGACGTCCTCACGGCGGTGCGCGGCGCACCGCATTCCGGACGCCCCTCCCGCGCGCACGCGACGCCGTGATGTCCCGCAGCCCGTGCGCCCCGCCGCGTTCCCTGCCGGGGCCCGGCCCGCGCAGGTCCCGAAAGCGGTGCCGTCCTCGGGGGGCCGGCCCATGGGCGCGCGACCGGCGGACCGGATCAAGACAAAGAAGGCGTCCGGAGGCGGGAATCAAGGGTCTTCCGGCCCGGAACGTCAGGGAAGACAGGGCGCACCGAACACTCCGGGGCCGACGGTTCTCAGCGGTCCGTCGGTCGCCGAGGGGCAGCTCCCATGCCGGCCACGCCTCCGCCAGCCACTGCCGGGATCAGCTCCGGCTCACGCCTGCGTGACAGCACCGACCATGCGCAGGGCCATGGCCGCGTACAAGTCGCCGAGTTCGGCGGGGGTGCGGCGGCCGGCAGGGTTGAACCAGCGGGCCACGTCGATGCACAGGGAAAGCACCGCCAGGGTGGTGCCGGGGACATCCGGCACGTCGAAGTCCCCGGACGCGACGCCGTCGGTGATGATGGACCGCAGTGCACGCTCGATCTCCCGCCGCATGCCGACGATCTCCGTGTAGTGCTCCGGGCCGAGCGCACCGAGTTCGTACTGCACGACGCGGCCCATCGTGTTGTGCTCGGCGTGCCAGCGCACGAAGGCGTGCACTCCCGCCGCGAGCCGGCCGGCCGGCGCGTCGGCCGCATCCCGGGCGTCGATGAGCAGGCCGAGCGTCAGCACGTGTCCGACACGGCTGATGTGGTAAAGCAGCTCTTCCTTCGTCTTGTAATGGATGTACAGCGCGGCAGGGCTCATCCCGGCCCGGCCGGCGATGTCCCGGGTCGTGGTCGCGTGGTAGCCGCGCTCGGCGAACGCCTCGACGGCGGCGAGAACCAGCCGGCGCGCGGCGTCGGGCGTGATGTCGCGCCACACGCTGGAGAGACCGAGGTCCTGGGCATCCATGGCGAACACCCTACACGCGCGCGGTGAGCAAGCGCTTAGCGCACGTCAACGGCCCGCGTTCACCCGCTCGGCGGCACCGCAGGAATACGGCAGGACAGTACGGCATCGCCATGGTGCCGGAAAACGCCGTGCGGCAGATGTCAGAAAGCGGAGACACCGGTGAGTGCGCGGCCGATGACGAGCTTCTGGATCTGAGTGGTGCCCTCGTACAGGGTCATGACGCGGGCGTCACGCAGCAGTTTGCCGACCGGGTACTCGTCGATGTAGCCGTATCCGCCGAACACCTGCAGGGCGTTGTTTGCGCAGCGCACGGCGGCCTCCGAGGCGTGCAGCTTCGCGACGGAGGATTCCGTGGCGAAAGGCTGGCCGCGGTCGATCAGGTCGGCGACCCGCCAGGTCAGCAGGCGCGCGGCATCGACGTCGACGGCGATGTCGGCGAGCAGTTCCTGCACCAGCTGCTTGCCGGCGATCGGGCCGCCGAACTGCTCGCGTCCGCCGGCATGGGCGACGGCCGCCTCCAGACACGCCTGGGCGATGCCGACGCAGCCCGCAGCCACCGACATGCGCCCCTTGGCCAGTGCCGACATGGCCACGGAGAACCCCTTGCCCTCCGGAGCGATCATGGCGGAGGCGGGCACCCGGACACCGTCGAGCACGATCTCGGCGGTGGACTGGCCGCGCAGCCCGAGCTTTCCGCGCACGGCATGGCGCGAGAGGCCGGGGGTGTCGGTGGGCACGAGGAAGGCGCTGATGCCGCGGTGGCCGGCTTCGCCGGTGCGGGCGAACAGCAGGACCACATCGGCCCAGGTGCCGTTGGTGATGAACATCTTGGCGCCGTCGATGACCCAGTCGCCGGCGTCGCGCACCGCGCGGGTGGTGAGGCTGGCGGCGTCGGAGCCGGTGCCGGGTTCGGTCAGGCCGAAGCAGCCGATGGCCTCGCCGGAGCACAGCAGTGGAAGCCAAGTGCGTTTGTGGTCCTCGCTCCCCCAGGCGGCGATCGACTTGGCCACCAGACCCAGTGACACCGACACGATCCCGCGGACCGACGAGTCGCCGCGCCCGAGTTCCTCGGTCACCAGGCAGTAGGTCAGGTGATCACCGCCGGATCCGCCGTATTCCTCGGGAATGGTGAGGCCGAGGAACCCCGGTCCGGCGAGCTTCGCCACGATAGCGCGGTCGACCTCCTCCGCCCGGTCCCAGGCAATCGCGTTGGGGGTGATCTCGCGGTCCACGAAGTCCCGCGCGAGGCGGCGTGCTGCGATCTGTTCCGGTTCGAGTGCCAGGTCCACGGCGTGCCGTCCGTCCCGTCGGTCGCTGATGAGCACTGCTAGTTTTTGGCGGACGGCTCTACTATGTGGGCCATGGCCCGACCACGCAAGCCGCTGCTGAGCAGAGAGCGCATCGTCTCCGCGGCACTCTCGCTCGTGGACGCCGAGGGGCTCACCGCGGTCTCCACGCGGCGGCTGGCGGCTGAACTCGGCGTCAGCGGGCCGTCGCTGTACAACCACTTCGCGACGAAGGACGAACTCCTGGACGCGGTGGCCGACGACGTGACGGGCCGAGTGGATCTCACAGTCCTGCGGTCCGGCCTGCCGTGGCAGGAGGCGATGGCCGCGTGGGCATCGTCCTACCGCGCGGCGATGGCCGCGCACCCGGCGCTGGTCCCGCTGCTGGCCCGCGGGCCGGGACGGCGTCCGGCGGGCCTCCGGCTGGCCGACGCGGTGTTCGGCGCCCTGGTGGAGGCCGGCTGGCCACCCGCGCAGGCCACGCACGTCGGCGCCTCCCTGCGCTGGTTCGTGGCCGGATCAGCCCTGGGGTCCTTCGCCGGCGGTTTCGTCCCCGACCGTTCGGCCTACGACCCGGCGGACTACCCGCACCTCGGCCAGGCGCACCGCCTCGCCGCCCACTCCCGCTTCGTCGACGACACCGCGTTCCAGACAGGGCTGCGGGCGCTGCTGGACGGCCTGACCGCACAGTACGAACGACTTCCCTCCACCGCGTGACGGCGTCAACGCGGTACGCATGCGGTGCCACGGAAGGATCGCGCGTTGACGGAGGCAGCGGTGTGAACGCACGCGTATGTCAGCTGATTACCCGTGTGCCCGGGACGCACCCGCTGCCATGCGTCAGTCGAACGTGATCAGAGCGCGGCCGCCGCGACCGGCCGGCAGCGCGGCGAGGGCGGCTGGGACGTCGTCGAGGCCAATGCGTTCGGTGACCATGGCGCCCAGGTCGAGGCGTCCGGCGTTCACGTGAGCGGCGAGCACCGGCAGGTCGGTGGCCGGGTCGCTGTTGCCGTAGACGCAGCTCTTGAGGGTACGGCCGAAGTGGAACAGTTCCAGCGCGTTGAAGACCACCTGGTCGGTGACGGCGCCGATGCCGACGATGGTGGCACGCCCGCCACGGCGGGTGGAGGACCAGGCGGTGCGGATGGTGGCCGAGCGTCCGACGCATTCGATGGCCGCGTCCGTGCCGTGTCCGTCGGTGAGTTTGCGGATCTGGCGGGCGGTCTCGGCCGAGGCGACGAGGAAGTCGGTGGCGCCGGCTGCCCGGGCGAGCCCCTCCTTGGCGTCGGAGACGTCTACGGCGACCACACGGGCCGCCCCCGCGATCCGCGCCGCCTGGAGCACGGCGAGCCCCACACCGCCGATCCCGAAGACGGCCACGGTCTCCCCCGGCCGCAGGTCGGTCGCGTGGTGGACGGCGCCAAAGCCGGTCAGCACCGCGCAGCCCAGGAGCGCGGCGTCGGCCAGCGGTATGCCTTCGGGCAACGGCAGCAGTGCCCGGGCCGGGACGACGGTCTCCTCCGCGAACACCGCGGTGCCCAGTCCCGGGTACAGCGGTGTGCCGTCGTCCGCGCGGCGGGCGTACGGGGTGCCCGCGCCGTTACCGGCGTTGACGCAGAGCCAGGGCTCACCCAGGCCGCAAAGATGGCAACCGCCACAGGAAGGGGCCCAGTTCAGCACGACACGGTCGCCGGGCACGACGCCCTCGACGTCCCCGCCGACGGCGGTGACGGTTCCGGCGCCCTCGTGACCCAGGACCGCGGGCACCGGCTGGCGCAGCGTGCCGTTGGAGAGCGACAGGTCGGAGTGGCACACCCCTGCGGCCGCCAGCCGGACCCGGACCTGGCCCGGCCCCGGGTCGGGCAGGTCGATCTCGGTGACCTCCAGCGGGGCGCCCACAGCGGGCAGTACGGCGGCGCGGACCACGGCCTCTCCTCAGCACGTCGGTGGACGGCGGTCGTCATGCCGTCCGTACGGAAATCAAGCGGTATAGAGACGCAAAACGCACCGGAAATCCGGCCATAGTAGGTGACGGTCAGAACTGGAGAGAGCGTGTCTGGAGGAATTCGGCGAGACCGTGGGTTCCGAGTTCGCGGCCCAGGCCCGACTGCTTCCAGCCGCCGAAGGGAGCGAGCGGGTTGAAGCGGCCTCCGTTGATGTCGACCTGACCGGTCTCCATGCGCCGGGCGAACGTCACCGCGCGCGCCTCGTCCCGGCACCACACGGCTCCGCCCAGGCCGTAGACGGTGCCGTTGGCGATGCGCAGGGCGTCCTCCTCGTCCTCGTAGGGCATGACGCACAGCACGGGGCCGAAGATCTCCTCCTGGGCGATCGTCATGCCGGGCCGTACGTCGGCGAAGACCGTGGGACGCACGTAGTAGCCGTTCTCCAGGCCGTCGGGCGCGGCGGGGCCGCCGGTGGCGAGGCGGGCGCCTTCGGCGAGGCCGCGTTCGATGTAGCCGACGACGCGGTCGCGCTGGCGGGCGCTGACCAGTGGGCCCATGCGGACCCCTTCGGCGGCCGGATGCCCCGGGGCGTACTTGGCGGCAGCCGTGACCGCGAGGGCCACAGCCTCCTCGTGGTCGGCGGCCGGGACCAGCATGCGGGTCCAGGCGCTGCACGTCTGGCCGGAGTTGGCCATGACGTTGGCGACGCCGACCTTGACCGCGAGTGGCAGGTCGGCCCCCGGGAGGATGACGTTGGCGGACTTGCCGCCGAGTTCGAGTGCGACGCGTTTGAGGGTGCCGGCGGCATCGGCGGCGATCCGGCGGCCGACCGCGGTGGAGCCGGTGAACGACACGAGGTCGACACCGTGATGGCCGGCGAGCGCGCGGCCGGCGGCCGGCCCGCGCCCGGTGACCAGGTTGAACGCGCCGGCTGGGAAACCGGCGGCATGGACCGCCCCGGCGAACAGCCGGGCGACGAGCGGGGTGTCCTCAGCGGGCTTGAGGACCACGGTGCAGCCCGCGGCGAGGGCCGGAACGACCTTGGCGGTGATCTGGTGCAGCGGGTGGTTCCAGGGGGTGATCGCGCCGACCACGCCGACCGGTTCGTGGTCGACCACGGAATTGCCGACGCGCTCCTCGAACGGGTGAGTGCCGAGCAGCGTGGCGCAGGAGCGGGTGACGGTCACCGGCAGGTCGGCGCTGACGGCGCGGGAGAACGCCAGGGGCGAGCCGAGTTCCCGGGTGACCGTGGCGGCGATCTCGTCACGGCGGGCGGCCAGCGCGTCGGCCAGCGCGGCGATGCGTGCGGCACGTTCGGCCGGTGGTGTCGCTGACCAGACGGGCAGTGCGGCCCGCGCCGCCCGTACAGCGGTGTCGATGTCCTCGGCGGTACCGGCGGGGACCGTGGCGACGACCCTCTCGTCGGCCGGGTTGACCACGTCGATGCTCCCGGTGCCGGAAGCGGTCCGCCACGCGCCGTCGATGTACAGGTCGTCGTGCACCGTCACAGGGGCCTCCAGGTCCGGTCGTGACATCAAACTAACGCTGCTAATTGGGAGACGCCAGCCTCAGCCGCCCCCAGTGCTGCGCGGCAGGACGTCGGGCCGCCATGGGCCTGGTGGGCAGGAGCCGGCCGCCCGCACTGGCGACGGCGGGCACCACGTCCATGCGTATACGTCACGCGTTCCGCCCCGGGCCCCTCCATGGAGACGCCTCGGAACAAAACCGGCGTGCCGCCCGAGCGTTCGGTTGACTGCGCGACTTCGGCATTCCTATGGTCATGCACAGGATTCCACGGCGAACCCCGGGAGCGAGCGATGGACGGCGGCGAGACCGCGCGCAGGACCGCACAGGGCCTCACGTATCAGACGGGCTTCGGCAACGAGCACGCCACCGAGGCCGTGCCCGGCGCACTGCCGGCCGGCCGCAACGCGCCGCAGCGGGCGCCGCTGGGGCTGTACGCGGAGCAGTTGTCGGGCGCCGCGTTCACCGAGCCCCGGCACCACCAGCGGCGCAGCTGGCTGTACCGGATCCGTCCGTCTGCGGCGCACCCGCCGTACCGCCGCATCGGCAACGGGCAGCTGTGCACCGCGCCGTTCACCGGGACGGAGCCGGACCCCAACCGGCTGCGCTGGAACCCGTTGCCCGATCCGCAGGGCTCCGCGGACTTCGTGGAGGGGCTGGTGACCGTCGGCGGTAACGGCGACGTGCTGCAGCGGGTCGGCATCGGCATCCACTGGTACGCCGCGAACCGTTCGATGACCGACCGGGTCTTCGGCGACTCCGACGGCGAGCTGCTGATCGTGCCGCAGGCCGGCGGGCTGCTGCTGCGCACCGAACTGGGGGTGCTGGCCGCCGCTCCCGGCGAGGTTGCCCTGATCCCGCGCGGTGTGCGCTTCCGGGTCGAACTGCTCGACGGCACGGCACGCGGTTATGTGCTGGAGAACTACGGCCAGCCCTTCCGCCTTCCCGACCTCGGCCCGATCGGCGCGAACGGACTGGCGAATCCGCGGGACTTCCGCGCCCCGGTGGCCGCCTGGGAGGAGCACGACGGGCGGAAGACCGAAGTCGTCAACAAGTTCGGCGGCAACCTCTGGTGCGCGACCTACGACCACTCACCGCTGGACGTGGTGGCGTGGCACGGCACCCACGCACCGTACGTGTACGACCTGCGGCGCTTCAACGTGATCGGTTCGATCTCCTACGACCACCCGGATCCGTCGATCTTCACCGTGCTGACCTCGCCCTCGGACACCCCGGGGCTGGCCGGTGCGGATTTCGTGGTCTTCGCACCGCGCTGGCTGGTCGGGGAGGACACCTTCCGGCCGCCGTACTTCCACCGAAACGTGATGAGCGAGTTCATGGGGCTGATCGATGGCGCCTATGACGCCAAGGCGGACGGGTTCGTCCCGGGCGGCTCCTCCCTGCACAACATGATGTCGGCGCACGGACCGGACCGCACCACGTACGAGCGGGCCAGCACCGTCGAACTGGCCCCGCAGAAAGTGCAGGACGGATTGGCGTTCATGTTCGAGACCCGCTGGCCGATGCTGACCACCCCGCACGCCATGGCCGCCGACCACCGCCAGCCGGCCTACGACCGCGTCTGGGAGGGCCTGGAGCGGCACTTCACCGTCTGATCCCGCCACGTCACGCGACCGCCGCACCCGCACGTCCGGCGTGCGGCGGACCATGGACGGCACAGGGACCTGGACGGCACGGTGCGACCTGCGGCGCGGCACGTACGGATCGCCCAGGACGGCGGCGTCCGCACGCCTGCCGCACGCAGCACGGCCGCCTGAGGCGTCCCGGCCGCCTCCGGGCACGGGACGACGCCCCCGGTGACCGTGTACGTCACGATGGCTGGCGACCGGACATCGTGCCCCGTACACCTGGCATCACAGCACGGGAAAGGTGGCTCCATGGGTGACGAAAACGCGCCCGGGCACGACGTGACGCCCGGCGCCCGTGCCCACACCGACACCGACACCGCAGGACCGGGACGCACGACGCGTTCACCCCGGCCGGACGCCTTCGCACCGGATCCGCTGGAGCTCAACCGGCGGTTGCCGCTGTGGTACCAGGTGTCGCAGTCACTGCGGGCGTCGATACTCGGGCGGCAGGCCGCGGCACCACTGCGGCTGCCGACCGAGGAGGACCTGGCCGGGCACTACGGGGTGAGCGTGCCGACCATGCGGCAGTCCCTGAAATGCCTGGAGGAGGAGGGCCTGATCACCCGGCAGCGGCGCCACGGCACGTTCATCGAGCCGTCCGCGCGGCAGGCACCGCAGGTACAGCTGCTGGGGTCGGTGGACACCATCGTGGCGCAGCAGTCGGGGATGCGTGCCACCGTGCTGGGACACGGACCGGAGGCCGTGCCGCCGGAACTGGCGGAGTATTTCGGGCCGGCCACGGCGGTCACCGCCTACCGCCGCCTGCGACTCGATGAGGACGGGGTGCCGAGCAACTGGGCGGTCAACCACGTGCTCTCCTCCCTCGCCGAGCGGATCGACCCGGCCGACCTGGAGGGCTGGCCGATGACCCGTGTCCTGCGCGACCGGCTCGGGGTGCGGATCGGCCGCAACACCGAGACCGTCGAGGCGCGGCTCGCCGAACCCCGCACGGCGGAGTTGCTCGGGGTGCCACTGCTGAGTCCGATCCTGCACTACACAGGCGTCACCCACGATGAGAGCGGCCGCGTGGTGGACGTGGCCCGCATCCACTACCGGGGTGACAGGTTCGCGTTTTCCGTCACCATGGATGCCCCCTGACTCCGGCGCGCGGAACGCCCTCCCCCGGCGCGCGCCACACCATGACGTACCGCCAGAACAGCCGCCGACGCAGCCGCACGCCCGGCATCAGCCTTCGGGCGCCGTGGACGATCTGCGCGTACGCCATGTCCGGCTGGGCGGTCGGGGCGGTCATCGACAGCGGGCGACCGGACGTCCGGCCACGGTTGCGGATCCAGCCGATGAGCGGGTTGAGCAGGAGGGCGGGAAGATCGATCATCGCGTCGCCGCGGGTGGCGCGGCGGTAGCAGCCGACCACGACCAGCGTGCCGCCGGGCGCCAGGCGCCGTCGCAGCCCCGCCAGGGTGTCCGCGAACGGAAGGTGGTGCAGCACGGCCAGGCACGTGACGGCGTCGAACGGGCCGTCCGGCAGCCCCTCGGGAGCCGAAGCCAGCACAGAGGTGACCGGAGCCCCCGGCGGTGTGGATCGCCGGGCGCCGGACAGAATCGCCGGGTCCGCGTCGGCGCCGGTGACCGCGATACCCCGCGCGGCCAGCGAACGGGCCAGGTCGCCACTGCCGCACCCCACGTCCAGCGCGGTGGCGGCGGACCGTGGCAGTGCCCGTAGAACCGCCCGGTGGTAGTGAGCGTTGTGGTCCCACGGATGGGCGTGGTTCCAGCGGTCCAACGCCCGCAGGAGGGCGTGCGCGATCGTCATGCGCGCGATTCAACCGGGCCGGCGGCGGCCGGTGACCGCCGGGTGAGGGGCGTACGGCCCCATGGAGCGTCGCGGGCGGCTCGATTAGCATGCGGGCGGTGAGCGACGACGTGCCTTCGCTGGACGACCTGATGCCGTGGTCGGCACCGGCGCTGCGGCTGGGCCGGACGTGGGTCACGGCCCCCGACGCGGCGACGTTGCACGCACGTTGGCGCATGTTGACGCAATGCGGTGACGCGGCCGAACGTCTGCGGCTGTTCGGGCCGACACGGACACGCGGCACGGACGGCGTCGTGGCCCAGTTGCCGGGCGGGCACCCGGCGACCGGCCCGATCTGCCACGAGAGCGGCCCCTGCCCGGTTCCGGTGCCCTTTCTGCGCGGCGGCTGGGAGCACTGTCTCGTGCTGCCGGACAACCGTCTGATCGACGCCGCTCGGCCGCAGGTGTGGCGGGTGGCGGACGCGGCGCAGTTCCACGCCGTGGTGGCCGGCGGCGAACTCGACGTCTGCGCGGTGCTGCCCGAGGGGCGGTCGGCCGCGGGGCGGGCGGGCCGGATCCGTCCGCTGTACCGGCGTCCCGGCGGGCTCGAACCCAACGTGGCTCCCGGGCTGTTGGCCCTGCTCGGCCGACGGCTCGGCCGCGAGGTGCCGGCGGCCGAACTGCTCGCGTGGGCCGCCGCGGCATGGCGGCCCGCGCCGCGCACCGTCGCAGTGCCGCTCCCGGCCGACACGGCGCTGTGGGAGGCGGGGATCGCGCTGGGCGGCGAGGTGATCGACGCACGCACGCGGGGTTCCTGGTCCGGCGAACGTCCCCGGCTGCCGGGCGGACGGCGTCCCTATGTGCGCGTTCCGCTGCCGCCGCGCCCGGACGGGCTGGCCTACGACGCGGCGACCGAGACCCTGTCGGTCGGCACCGGTGCGGTCGCTCCCGTACCGCGTGCCGTCTGGGAGTTCACCTCGGACGGTGTACGGGTGGTGGAGGCGTGGTTCGCGTCCCGGGCGGGCCCCTGGCAGCCGCAGGAGGACGCTGGGGAGGCTCCGGACGGCCAGTGTCACCCGGAGGACGACGGCGCTCCGGCAGACGGCGGGACGTCCGGTGGAGCCGCTTCACGGGTGTCGGGCGCGGCCGCACCGCCCGGGCTCGACGCGGTGGGTCCGGACTCCTGGCAGCGGGAGTGGACCACGCAACTGCTCGATCTCCTCACCACCGTCGGCCTGCTGACCGCGCTGGAGCGCCGGCGCCGCGCGCTGGCGGAGGCTCTGGCGCGGGGCCCGCTCATCGGTGCAGCCGATCTGCGGGCGGCCGGCGTCCTGCCGGTGCCGGCGGCGGCGCGGCGGCCCGCCTCAGTTCTCGACCATCACGAGGAGGGTCCGGGCGGGCAGTTGTCGCTGGTGTGAACGGGTGGGTCAGTACTTGACGGCCCGCAGCGAGAACATCAGGGAGGCGTGGCACGCCCGCGGGCCGGACGTACTCGCCGTTGTCGGGCGCGCAGCAGCGAGGGGAAGCGTTCGAAGAGCGTGCGGTCGTGCTCGTGGAAGAACTCCAGGCGCAGTCCCGCGCCGCAGATCGCGGAGAGCACCGTGCCCAGGGTGTGGTCCCCTTCGACGTTGGCGACGTTGGTGCTGAGCCGGGGCCCGTCCGGTGCAGGAGTACGGCTCCGTCCACACCTGGGCCTGCTCGGCGGAGTAATCGCGCGCAACGGTGCGGGCGTCGCCGTCGAACATGTTGGTGACCGGGTGCATCTCCACCAGGTACAGCGTGCCGCCGTCCTTGAGCAAGGAGGCGACCACGCGTGCCCAGCGGGGCGGATCGGGCAGCCAGACCAGGGCGCCGATGCCGGTGCAGACGATGTCGCAGCGCTCGCCGGCAAGCGTCTCCGGCGCCGCGTGGACGTCGGAGACGACGGACCGCGCGGTCGGCCGGCCCGCAGTCGGCGGCGCGTGCGGCGGCCGTCTCGACGGCGGGCTCGGAGAAGTCCAGCCCGGTCACCGTGACGCCGCGCATCGCCCACGAGAGGGTGTCCTGACCCATGTGGCACTGGAGGTGGAGCAGGCTGCGTCCTTCGACCGGGCCGTTCTCCTCCGGCTCGAACGACCGCAGTGTCGAAACGCCGCAGGACCGGAAGCCGGGCAGGTCGTAGAAGTCACTGGCCGCGTGGATCGCCACGCGCTCGTCCCAGTTGCCCCCGTTGAGCGTGAGCCAGTTGTCGGCGGTCTCGTCCATGGAGCCGGACCCTGGGCAGGGGTGACCGCCCCCGCATCCGTTTTCGGACCGGCGGGCGTCGGAACGGTGTCGTTTCGCCCCCGTTCATCCGGCGTGCGGAGTATTACCGCTGGCGTGCGGAGCGGGCGGCGCGCTGTGGTAGGGCGTACGACGTCACGCTGTACGGGCGTGGTACGTCAGCCCTTGGCCGGCCCCGTGTCTCCGGCACCCCGGACAGGCTGTCCCGGGTGGGACCCGTTCCGCGGCACCGCGTGCGGGCACGCCGGTGCGCCGCGCGGATCCCCGGCCGGCCCGTCCGCGCGGCGGCCGGTCAGTGGTGGTTGCCGAAGAGCGAACGGCGCAGCCTGCGCAGGGGCGCGAAGAGTGAGACGCGCTCACCACGGTTCTCCCGCACATGGTTGCCCCGGCGGTCGGTCAGCTCACGCATCAGCGTGGTGGCGTCGGCACTTTCGCGGTGCGGCACGGCAGGGCCTCCGAGCACCGCGAGGTGGCGGTCGAGACGCGCGCTGGCGGTGCTCCCGCCGCAATTGATGGCAGGCACTCGCGGCCTGCTCCGCACTATCTGCTCCATTGGCTTAACTCCCCACCCGTACGAGGGCACCCGGTCCGGGCAGAGCCACATTAGCGCCCCGCACCGACAGCCGCGCATGCCCTGACGCGAATTGACCCTTTCGTCAAGGGTGTTGACGAAGAACCCGGCGGGCGCGCGCCGTCCGCCCCGCGCCGTTCCCCGCCACGCGCCACCGTCCGGACGGCCGCGCGCACCGCCGCACCGGCGGCGCACGTCCTGGCGGGCCGTCCCGGAAACCACTCGTGGGGGCGACATGTGCCGGCCGAGGTCCGCCCGCGCCGGAACGGGTTCCGGGGGCGTCCGGCGCCGGACACACCGCCCGGGGTGCGGGGCGTCGCGCGGGGGCGTGTGCGTGGTGCGGTGGACTGCGCGTGCTCGTCGGCGCGAGAGCGTCGGAGGGGACCGGGGGTGCGCGGCGCCGACTGGGGCACCGGTGTCTCCGTTCACCCGTTCCTCCTCATGCTGCCCGCGGTTCGCCCGGATCACACGGGCCACCGCGACGGAACCGGTGAATCGGCCGGGGACGGCCCACCTCGGGCGATAATCGCGCCATGACGCTGCGGCTTGATTGGCGGACGGCGACGGAGCGGTTGTGGCACGTACTGGACGGGGATCCGGCCGCGCCCGGCAGGCTGGTCCACACACCCCGGCCCGCCGGAATCCTGCCCTCCCGCCTGCCGGTGGCCGATCTCGCGCGCGCGTCCGTCGCGGTGTGCGCGCTGGCGGCGGCCGAACTCGCCGGTGTACGCAACGCGGGGCCCGCCCCACGCGTACTGCTGGACGACGGCGCCGTGGGGGCCGCGTTCCTGGGTGAACGGCTGCTGCGGGTGGGCGGCGACACGCCGGTCGGCTTCGCACCGCTGTCGGGTTTCTGGCGGACCGCCGACGGCTGGGTGCGCACGCACGCCAACTACCCGCACCACCGCGCCCGGCTGCTGACAGCGTTCGGCCTGCCGCCGGACAGCGGCCCCGCCCGGTTGGCCGCCGCTCTGGGCGCCCTGCCCTCCGCGGTGATCGAGCAGCGGGCGTACAGCGCCGGAGCGCTGGCCGTCGTGGTGCGTCCGCCCGGTGCGCGGGAGGCGGCGGACCGCGGCCCACTGCTGGAATACCTGCGTCTTGAGGTACCCCGTGCGGCCGCACGGCAGTTCACGCCGTTGACGTCCGCAGTCCTGCTGCCCGCAATGGGTGTGCGGGTGCTGGACCTGACCCGTACCATCGCCGGGCCGGTGGCCACCCGCACCCTGGCACTGCTGGGCGCGGACGTGCTGCGGATCGACCACCCCGGCATGTCCGACGCGGCCGCTCACCTGGAGACCGGTTCCGGGAAACGGTCCGCGCTGCTCGACCTGTCGCAGCCGAACGGCCACGCCGTCCTCGACGACCTGCTGGGCAGCGCCGACGTGGTGGTCACCGGCTACCGCCCGGGGGCGCTGCACCGCTTCGGTCTCGGGGCGGAGGCTCTGGCGGAACGCCGTCCAGGGCTCGTGGTGGGGCGGCTGTCGGCGTGGGGGCGCAGCGGTGCGTGGGCCGGGCGGCGCGGCTTCGACAGCCTCGTGCAGGCGGCGACCGGGATCGCGGCCACGGAGTCCGGCGACGACGGGCGTCCCGGTGCCCTGCCCTGCCAGGCGCTCGACCACGGCACCGGATACCTGCTGGCGGCCGGCATCCTGCGGGCGCTGGCCGCTCAGGCGTCCGACGGTGCCACCCGCCTGGTCCGCGCGGGTCTGGCAGCGACCGCGCGGTGGCTGACGGACGGGGTGATCACGACGGCCGACGGGACGCCGGTGTGCAGCGGCCGGGCCCCGGGCGCGGAGGCAGCTCCTGCCGGGGGGAGCCGTGTGCCCGGGTCCGGTGACCGCCCGGGGGCGGCCGGTGGCGGGTTCGATCCGGGGCCGTGGCTGGGGGAACGGGACGCGGCGGCCGGCCGGACCGTGTATGCGCTGCCCGCGGTGGCCTTCGAGGGCGGGCCGCGGGACTGGGCGTCGGCGGCGGGCCGCTGGGGAGCGGACGCGCCGGTCTGGCTGCCGCGCTGAGCCGGGCGGGGACCGTCAGCCGTAGACCGCGCGCAGGGCGTCGGCGACGGCAGCGCGGGCGGCTTCGGCGTCCAGGCCGAGCCGGTGCGCGGTGCGCGCGAATTCCTCCGCGGCGGCCGCTGCACGCCTTCGGGCGGCGTCCCCGGCGGCGGCCACGAAGGTGCCGTGTCGGCCGCGGGTCTCGATGACGCCGTCACTCTCCAGGACGCGGTACGCCTTGGCCACGGTGTTGACGGCGAGGCCCAGTTCCTCGGCGAGGCCGCGCACCGTGGGCAGCCGGTGGCCGACCGGGATCGCCCCCTCCCTCGCCCCGGCGGCGATCTGCTCGCGCAACTGCTCGAAGGGCGCGGTGGAGGAATCCGGGTCGACGGCGAGCTGCAGGGTCACGGACGGCCTCCGGCGGGGTCTGCGGGTATGGCGCCCCCATTGTGCGGCAGCGGGACCAGCCGTTCCGGCCCGCCGGGGACGTACCTGACGGTGTCGCCGTGTTCGTGCAGGTGGAGGACGAAGGGGTGCCCGGCCCGCACGCTGTCCAGGCCGGCCCGGCAGTAGGCGACCATGTCGTCGGGCAGGGCGTCGTCGGGGTACCAGCCGATGCCGGAACACTTGTGGGGTTCACGGTTGACGGGCTCGCCGTGCCAGCGGGTGGCCTCGAAGAACCAGCCGATGCGGCTGCGGCCCACGGGCGCGCGGTGCTGCATGACGAGGACGGCCCGCAGGTCGTCCGGGTCGATGACGACGCCGACCTCTTCCTCGGCCTCGCGGATCGCCGCGGCCCGCACGTCCTCGCCGTCCTCGACGTGGCCGCTGGGGGCGTGCAGCAGGCCGTCTGCGTAGCCGGTACGACTGCGGCGGGCGAGCAGCACACTGCCATCGGGACGCCGCAGCAGGATGTGGACGTCGACGACTTCGGCGTGCCGCTGCGCCGGCCGGGGGTGCACGATCGCGACGTAGCGTTCGTCGCCGACCTCGCGGCCCCACATCAGGGAGTCGTGCGCCAGCTGCTCCAGCTCGGTGCGGGCGGCGACGGGGGCGGCGAGCTCGGCGACTTCGGCGGCGGTCAGGCCGGCGGCGGCGTCGGTACCCCAGCGTCCCTCGACGAGGACGACCCGGCCGCCTGTGCGCAGCAGACGTGCCCAGCGGCGCAGGGCGTCGGCCGGGTCGGGGATCGCCCACAGCACGTGGCGGACCAGGACGACGTCGAAGCGGCCGTCGGCGACCGGTGGGCGGGCGGCGTCACCGACCAGTACGCGGGCGTCGGTGTCGGCGAGTTTGGCGCCGGCCAGCCGGGCCATGCGCGGCGAGAGGTCGACCGCGGTGACGCGGTGACCCTGGCGGGAGGCGAGCAGGGCCAGGGTCCCGGTGCCGCAGCCGAGGTCGAGTACGTCACTGGGGCCCGGGGGCAGCCAGGATCGCAGCCGTTCCTCCCAGCGGGCCCGCACCCGGGGGTCCCGCAGGCCGTGGTCGGGCTCGTCGTCGAACGTCGCCGACGCGGCGTCCCAGAACGACGCCGTCATGTTCAGTGCACTCTCCGTGGTCATGGGAAAATCCTTGCACCGGGCACTGACAACGCCCGCCGCCTGCGGAAACAGTCGTGCGGGCGGTGGGTCACAGGGCGCGGTGGCGGGCGCGGCGGGCGGCGAGCCGTTCGTCCGGGGACTGCGCGCGCAGGGTGGCGAGTTCCACGCCGAGGATCCCGCCGAGCCGGCGCAGGAACGGCACGGGGGTGTCGGCGGCGTCGGTGTCGCCCCGGGTGCCGCTCTCCTCCACGACGCGGTCGACGATGCCGTGTTCGAACAGGTCGGCGGAGCGTACGCCCTGGCGGGCGGCGACCTCGAAGGCGCGGTCGGTGGTGCGGTGCAGGATCGCCGAGGCGCCTTCGGGCGGCAGGGGAGAGAGCCAGGCGTGGCGGGCGGCGAGCACCCGGTCGGCGGGCAGCAGGGCCAGCGCCCCGCCGCCGGCTCCCTGGCCGAGCAGCAGGCACAGGGTGGGGGCGCGCAGGGTGACGAGGTCGGCGAGGCTGCGGGCGATCTCGCCGGCCAGGCCGCCCTGTTCGGCGTCGACGGACAGGGCGGCGCCCGCGGTGTCGACGACGGTCAGCAGCGGCAGGCCGAGTTCGGCGGCCATGCGCATGCCGCGGCGGGCCTCCCGCAGGCCGGCGGGCCCGAGGGCGGGCGGCGGCACGGCGGGGCCGGCGCCGGGTTCCGGGCGGTCGTGCCCGAGGACGACGCAGGGGGTGCCGCCGATGCGCGCCAGCGCCAGCAGCAGTCCCGGGTCGCGTTCCCCGGCGCCGGTACCGCTCAGGGGCGTCACGTCGGTCGCGGCGACGCGCAGCAGCGCCCGCACCCCGGGGCGTTCGGGCCGGCGGGAACGCCGGATCGACTCGCCCGCCTCCGGTGTGGTGGCCGGTTCCGCCCGCGGGGGCGTGCCGGTGCCGTCGTCGTGCGGGAGGGCGGGCGCCGGGCCGTCCTCGCCGCACAGCACGGCCAGGGCGCGGCGGGCGACGGCGGCCAGCAGGTGCGGTGGCAGGACGGCGTCGAGCAGCCCGTTGGCGAACAGGTTCTCGGCGGTCTGGACCCCGGCCGGGAACTCCTCGCCGTACAGCGCCTGGTGGACGCGGGGGCCGAGGAAGCCGATGAGCGCCCCGGGTTCGGCCGCGGTGAGGTGGCCGAGGGATCCCCAGGAGGCCAGGACGCCGCCGGTGGTGGGGTGGCGCAGGTGCACCAGGTAGGGCAGGCCGGCCGCCTTGTGCCCGGCGACGGCGGCGGTGACCTTCACCATCTGCACGAAGGCGATCGTGCCCTCCTGCATACGGGTGCCGCCGGACGCCGGTGAGGCGAGCAGCGGGAGGCGTTCGCGGGTGGCGCGTTCGACGGCGAGGGTGAGGCGTTCACCGGCGTCCACGCCGATGGATCCGGCGAGGAAGCCGAATTCGCAGCCCACGAGGGCGACCCGGCGTCCGTCGATGCGTCCCTCGCCGGTGATCACTGATTCGTCCAGCCCGGTGCGCTCCCGGGCCGATGCGACGGCGGCGCGGTAGGCGGGGTCCTGCGGCAGGGCGGTGATCGGCGTGTCCCACCCCTTCCAGCTGCCGGGGTCGATCAGTTCCCGCCACAGATCGCGGACGGTCATCCGGGTGCCACCTTCGCGGTGCGGGGCTCGGGTCTCCACCCTCGCACAGCACGGCCCCGGCCGGCGGTGGCGGGCGGCACCCGGACGGGCGGCGGGTGGGGCACGTCCCGCGCGGGTGCGCGTTTTCGTGCCGTAGGGGAACGCGCCGCAGGGGGGCCGTTTTCCGGCGTCCTCCGTGTGCGGTGGTCGCCGGACGTTCCACCGCACGATTTCCGTCGTGCCGCATGGCGGCGGCTTTCGTCCCGTTGTGCGGGGTGACGCCCTCCTGCCGCGCGGGGGCCGGCGGGACGACGTCACCCCTTCGGGGGCCGGGCGGGCCGTCCGTTACGGCAGGTCGCCGGCGTCGAGGCAGGTGCTGGGGGTGGCGTGGGCGGGGTCGAGGGCGTTGCTGACCTCGTGGAAGGCGATGAGGTCGGTGGTGCCGATCAGGACGTGTTCGAAGACGTCGACCGGGCACAGGTCCTGGAGCAGCACGTTGTGCACGTTGGAGCCGCTGAGGAATTCGGACTGGTAGGGGGTGACGACCTCGTCGGTGTCGGTGGCGATGACGGTGTACTTCACGCCGGGGACGGTGTCGCCGCCCGCGTTCAGCTTCTGCAGGAACGCGGAGTTGGACAGCTGGTCGGTCAGGCCGGGGGTGACGTCGCCGACGAGCGCCTCGGCACCGGGGATCTTGTCGGCGATCTTCTCCAGGCCGTCGAGGGTGGTGCCGTGGTTGTCGGGGGCGAGGCCGACGAGGGCGTTGACCTTGGCGGCGCCGCCGAGGAACTTCAGGTAGTACCGCGGCATCATGCCGCCCTGCGAGTGGCCCACCAGGTCGACCTTGGCCGCACCGGTCGCCGACAGGACCTTGTTGACCTCGTCGGACAACTGCTGCGCGGAGTCCGCGATCGGGCCGAGGCCGCCGAACAGTCCGAGCGAGGTGATCATGCCGTAGTCGAACGAGAAGACGCAGTAGCCGCGGTCCTCCAGGTAGGGGGCCAGCACCTCCCAGTTGTCGGTGCCGTTCTCGAAGGTGCCGTGCACCAGGACGACCGGCCGGGGGTGCGAGGCCGACGGCTTGCAGCTGTAGTCGTTCCAGCCAGTGCTGGTCGCGGCGCTGGCGGGTGCCGCGGTGGCCGTCAGACCGGCCACCGCCAGGGCGAGCGCGGGCAGTACGGCCAGCGCGCGGATGCGGAACAACCGCCCCAGGGACAGCTTCATCTGATCTCCTCGCAGGTGGGAGTGGGGGGTGGACGTGCCTGTGATGCGGATCACATGATCTTACGCTCGGGTAACATTACGGTCGAGTAGCACATCGGGGAAGCCGCGTGCCGGTAAAAACTTCTCCCGCGCAGCCGCCCCCGTCCGGCACCCGCGAACCGGGGCCCGGGAGCGGCCCGTCAACCGCTGGACACCTCAACCGCCGCGCGGCCCAACCGCCATGGGCCCAGCGGCCTCCACATGGCGACGGTCCATTGTCCGGCGCCCGTGTCCGGCGTCCCGGCCGCCGCGCATCCGGCCCCCGTCACTCCCGGCCGCGGGGCAGCGCCGCGAGCGACGCGGGCCCCACCACGGCGCCGGGCCACTTGGCGGCGATGCGGTCGGTGACGGCCTCCGCGCGGCGCAGGCTTTCCGAGCGGCGGTCAAAGGTGAGTTGACGGCCCGTCAATTTCGCAGCCGCCAGGTTCTCCGCACGCAGGGCGACGGCGACGACCCGGGCCCGTTGCAGCCCCAGGGCGTCGTGCAGTGCGTAGGCGGCCGAAGCCAGCGCCGGCGTGTGGGCGGTGGGCTCCGGCAGCACGCGGGTGCGGGTGGTGGCGGAACGGTCGGCGTACCGCACGGTGAGCGTCAGACCGCACGCCACCCGGCCGCCCTCGCGCAGTTGTGCGCCGAGGCCGGCGGCGAGCGACAGCAGTGCGTGCCGGCGCCGGACGGAGTCGAGTTCGTGCCGGTCGAACCGGTGCTCGGCGCCGGCCGAGCGGGCCGGGGCGTTCGGCGTCACCCTGGTGGGGTCGTCCCCGTGGGCGCGTTCGTGCAACTGCCGGCCGAGCCGTGCGCCCAGCAGCCGCTGCACCGTCGGCAGGGGCGCCTTCGCCAGGCGGTCGACGGTGTCGAGCCCGTAGTCGCACAGGGTGCGCGCGGTCCGCGGGCCGACACCGTGCAGGGCGGCCACCGGCCTGCCCGCCAGGAAGTCCACCGCCGCGCCGGCGTCACCGACCACCCGGACCGCGCCCGGCGGACCGTCGTGCGCCGCCATACGGGCCAGCAGCGGGTTGACGGCGACCCCAACCGTGCAGTCCACCCCGTAGCGGGCCAGTGTCCGCACCCGCACGAGCGCGCCGAGTCCGGCGGCGTCCCGGCCGAAATACCGCATGCCGCCGGTCACGTCGGCCAGCGCGGCGTCGGGCGGCAGCGCCTCGACGACGGGAGTGATGTCGCGCAGCACCGACAGCAGCGCGTCGAACCCGGCGGGTCCGGACGTCCCCGTGGCGGGCGCCGCACACACGTACAGCACGTGTGGCGCGGTCATCCGGCGCTGCCCCGGCTGGAGTGCCACAGTTTCCGTCCGGTGGCCGCCCCTTCGCCCGGCGGCCGCAGGTCGGCCCAGGGGTGCAGTGGGTATCCGGTCGGCAGCCGGATGGAACGGCCCGGACCGGCGCCGCCGTTTTCATCACGTATACGTCCGTTTTCCGTCGGCGGTGGTTCTCCGCCGGTGCCGTCCGCCGCACTGGGGGGCGGGCCGGACGGGGGTGCGGCAAGTGTGGTGGCGACCGCCTCCAGGCCGCCGGTGCGGCGCAGTTCGGCCAGGGCCGCCAGGTCCCAGGCGGCCCGGCCGACCACGGTGAGGCTGCGCGGACCGCGCCGCTGCACCTGGCCGCGTACGAGCAACTGCCACGAGTGGAAGACGGTGTGCGCGCACGCCTCGTGGCTGTCGTCGAAGAACGCAAGGTCCGACAGGCCGGTGCCGTCGTCGAGGGTGAGGAAGATGACGCGGCGCCCGGAGCGGACGGGCGGGGTCTGGGTGGCCACCTTCGCCCCGGCCACCAGCACCGTCTCACCGTGCCGCGCGTCCCGCAGCCGCCGGGCGGAGGTGACGCCCAGCTCCCGCAGGAACTCCCGGCGTTCGTCCATCAGGTGCTGGGAGGCGTCCATGCCGAGGATGCCGAGTTCGGCGCCCAGGCGGTCGTGGCCGTTCAGGTCGGGCAGGCCGGAGGCGACCGGGGGTGCGTCGGCGCGCGCGTCGGGCAACGCATGCCGCCCGTCACCGGGCCGGTCGCGCCGGAGTTCGGCGGCCTGCAGCAGCAGATCGCGGCGGTTGGCGCCGGTGCCCGCCAGGAAGCCGTCCAGCGCCCCGACGCGCACCAGCCGCTCCAGCACCGGGCGGCTGGGGCGGGCGCGCTGCCAGACGTCGTGCAGAGAGGCGTACGGCCGTCCTTCCGCCAGGCGGGCGGTCTCCTCCTCCTTGATGCCGTGCACCTCGGCCAGCGCGAGCCGCACCCCCCAGGTCGTCACCCCCCTTTCGCCGCACACCAGTTCGATTCGATAAGCGGCGTCGGACGCGTTGACGTCCAGCGGCAGCACCGGCACGCCGCGGCGGCGGGCGTCCGCCAGCAGCAGCCGTTTGGGGTACATGCCCGGGTCGTGGGTGAGCAGCCCCGCGTAGAACGCCGCCGGGTGATGCGCCTTCAGCCACGCGGACTGGTAGGTCGGCACCGCGAAGGCGACGGCGTGTGCCTTGCAGAAGCCGTAGGAGCCGAACGCCTCCAGGATCTCCCAGGTGCGGCGGACCTCCTTCACACTGCTGCCCGACCGGCGGGCTCGGTCGGCGAACCACGCCCGCACCCGCCCCTGCTGCTCGGGGTCGGACAGCGCACGTCGCTTCTCGTCCGCCTCGGCCAGCGTGCACCCGGTCAGCTCGTGCAGCATCCGGATGACCTGCTCGTGGAAGACCACCACCCCGTACGTCTCCCCCAGGACCTCCCGGAGCGCCGGGTGCGGGAAGTCGGGCCGGGCGCGGCCGTGGCGGGCCTCGATGAACGGCCGCACCATGTCGGCCGCGACGGGGCCAGGCCGGAAAAGCGATATGTCGACCACCAGGTCGTGAAAAGTCGCCGGCTGCATGCGGCCGATCAGATCGCGCTGGCCCGGCGACTCGATCTGGAAACAGCCCAGCGTCTCGGTGGACCGGATGAGCCCGTACGTCTCCGGGTCCCCCTCCGGCACCCGGTCGAGGTCCAGCCGCTCGCCCCCGGCCCGTTCGAGCTCCCGGACCGCGTGGGCCATCGCCGACTGCATGCGCACCCCGAGCACGTCCAGCTTCAGCAGCCCGAGCACCTCGACGTCGTCCTTGTCGAACTGCGCCATCGGCAGCGCCTCCCCGGCCGTCGGCATCACCGGGACGCGTTCCAGCAGCCGCGCGTCCGACAGCAGCACGCCGCACGGGTGCATGGCGATACCGCGCGGCAGCCCGTCCAGCGCCTCCACCAGCTCCCACAGCCGCCCGCCGTACCGGTCGGCGTACCCGCGCGCGTCCAGCCCGCGCAGTTCGGGCAGTTCGGCCAGCGCGGTCCGGGCGTCCCGGGCCCGGATGTGCGGGAACGCCTTCGCCAGCCGGTCGCTCTCCTGCGGGTCCATGCCGAGCGCGGCGCCCACGTCGCGTATCGCATGACGCACCCGGTACGTCTCGGGCATGGCGACGGTGGCCACCCGCTGCGGACCGAAACGGTCGAGTATCGCGCGGTAGACCTCGATGCGGCGGGCGGACTCCACGTCGATGTCGATGTCCGGCAGCGCCGCCCGCAGGGGCGACAGGAACCGCTGCATCAGCAGCCCGTGCCCGACCGGGTCGGCGGCGGCTATGCCCAGCAGGTGGTTGACGAACGACGACGCGCCCGACCCCCGGGCGGCGACCCGGATGCCCAGCTCCCGGGTGTCGTCGACCACCCGCCCGACGGTCAGGAAGTACCCCGCGAGCCCCAGCCGCGCGATGACGTCCAGCTCCTCCTCCAGCCGCTCCCAGCGCGCCACGCGGTCGGTGGCACGGTCGTAGCTCCGAGCGACCATGGCCGCGGTGCAGCGGGACCGCAGTACCCGGTCGGCACCCCGGCGGCCCGCGCCGGCGAGCTCCGGCTCGGGGAAGTGCACGCGGTGCAGGCCGATGTGCTCCTCCGGGTCGACGGCGCAGGCGGCGGCGGTCTCCTGCGTCATCTCCAGCAGCCGGTAACCGGTGTCCCGTCCGAACCCGGCGGCCTCCGCGACCCGTTCGGCGACCCGCACCATGGCGCCGGTGTCCTTCAGCCACGCCTCACCGCTGTCCAGCCGCTCCGGACGGCGGGTGTCGACGGGCACCAGCAGGCGCGCGGAGTCCAGCACGTCGGCCACCTCCCGCTGACCGGGGTCGGCGTAGCGGACGGCGTTGGTCAGCACCGCGCGCAGGCCGTGGCGGACGGCGAACTCCAGCGTGCGCGCGGCCTGCCGCACGGATCCCGGGCCGGTGCCGGGCCTGCCGTGGCAGACCACCTCCAGCCGCAGCGCGTCCCCGTGGCGTTCGCGCCAGGGCTCCAGCGCGCGCAGTGCCCGGTCCGGGCGGCCGGCGGCCAGCTCACGGCCGGCCTCGGAGTCCGGCCCCAGCAGCACGGTGAGGCTCTCGGCGCCGAGGTCGTCCCACCCCGGGCGGACCGGTGCGCCGCCGTGGTGGGCGGCGGTGAGCAGGGCGCACAGCGACGCCCAGCCCGCCGCGCCGTCCCGGGCGAGGAAGACCGCGCGGGGCGCCGACTCGTCGACGAACGCCCCACCGCGCACCGGGGTGCGGCGCGCGGACGACCCGTCGCGGCCGCCGGGGGCCCGCCGGGCGGCGGCTCCGGCGCGCGGGACACCGTCGGCGGACGGCACCGCGAGGCCGGCGCCGAACAGCGGGCGGATCCCGGCCAGCGCGCACGCCCGGGCGAACCGGACCGCGCCCGCCACCACGTCCCGGTCGGTGAGCGCGAGGGCGTCCATCCCGCGCTCGGCGGCGCGCTCGGCGAGCGCCTCGGGGTGGCTGGCGCCGTAGCGCATCGAGAAGCCCGAGACGGCGTGCAGATGCGTGAAACCCGCCGTAAGGCCCATGCCGCACACCTCCCGCTCCTCATCTCGTCGCCCCCTCGGCGCCCGCGGCCCGCCCTCCGGACCTGCTGCTTTCCACCATAGACCACCGATCGAATGTGCGTTCGACTCGAACGGGTGGACTTTCTGACCCCCGGTTGACGCCGGTGCGGGCGGTCGCCCCCGGCGGCCCGGAAAGCCCGGAAATCCCTGCGGATCCGCTGAGGGGCTGCACTAGAGTCGGACGCATGGATGCGGGCGGGACGCCGGTGCGGGTCGACAGCTGGATCTGGTCCGTACGGCTGACGAGGACCAGATCCATGGCGGCGGCCGAGTGCAAGGCCGGCCATGTGCGGGTCAACGGCGAGCGGGTCAAGCCCGCGCAGACCGTCAGGGCCGGTGACGAGGTGCGCCTCTTCCACGCCGGCCGCGAACGCGTGGTCGTCGTCTCCCGCCCGATCCGCAAACGCGTCGGCGCACCGGCCGCCGCGGAGTGCTTCGTCGACAACAGTCCGCCCCCGCCGCCCCGTGAGGACGCCTTCGCCCTCGGCCTGCGCGACCGCGGGGCCGGCCGCCCCACCAAGCGCGACCGCCGGGCGATGGAACGGCTGCGGGGCGCTCCCTGACACACGGTTCGCCGGCCGCCGCGTACGCGCGCGAGGGACACCCGCCGCCGTCCCCTCCCCGCCGGTGCCCGTCCGCCCCACACTCACCACACGCCCCCGCGGGAGGCGCGGTTGCTTACGGAAGGCTGACGAAAACGTCGCAGAGGGGTTCGCCGCTGGTCACGGCGGGGGGCGGAGTGGTCGAATCGTAGGCATGGCCAAGGATGTCAGAGGTGCGCCGGTCGGCCGGCGGGTGATGCTGGGCATGCTGGGGCTCGGCGCGCTGGGAGCGGCGACCGGCTCCTACGTGCAGAACGTCTACGACGGTGTGCTGGCCGACATCAGCTCCCAGGACCCGACCGGGGTGACGGGTCTGCTGCCGGGCGGCAACGGGTTCCGGTTCTACTCCGTGTCGGAGTCCGTCCCGCACAAGAGCGACCAGGACTACCGTCTGACGATCGACGGAATGGTGGACCACCCGGTCAGCTACTCGCTCGCGGACCTCAAGGGACTGCCACACACCCGTATGGTGCGCGACGTGCAGTGCGTCACCGGCTGGCGCGTGCCGCACTACGCGTGGACCGGGGTAAAGCTGTCCGAACTGCTCGACCGCGCAGGGGTGCGCGCCGGCGCGAAGGCGTTGCGCTTCACCTGCTTCGACGGCATCTACACCGAGAGCCTCACCCTGGAGCAGGCCCGGCGGCCCGACATGCTCGTCGCCTACGACATGGACGACAAGCCCGTCACCGCGGCGCACGGCGGGCCGGTGCGGCTGTACGCCGCGCCGATGTACTTCTACAAGTCGGCCAAGTGGCTGGCCGGCATCACGGTCACCGACCACGTGCAGGCCGGCTACTGGGAGCACTACGGCTACGACATCGACGCGTGGGTCGGCAAGTCGAACGGACGGAGTGACGATGCCCCGACCTCCTGACGTCGCCCCCGGCCCCGAGACCGCACCCGTGCCGCCCGGACCGGACAGTGTGGACGGCGACCTGCTGCGCCGGTTCACCACAGCGGAACGCTGGGTGCACCGCGCGACGGCGGCACTGATGGGCGTCGCACTGGTGACGGCCGCGTTCCTCTACCTGCCCGCGCTGGCCGAGATCGTCGGCCGCAGGCGGCAGCTGGTCATCGTGCACGAATGGTCCGGGGTGCTGCTGCCGCTGCCGCTGCTGGCGGGGCTGGTCTCGCGGGCGCTGCGCGCCGACCTCGGCCGGCTGAACCGCTTCGCCGCGCACGACTGGCTGTGGCTGCGCAAGGCGCTGCGCAGGGCGCCGGGGCGGCGGCTGTCGGGCAAGTTCAACGCCGGGCAGAAGCTGTACGCGTCGTTCATGGCGGGCGCGGTCCTGGTGATGCTGGGCACCGGCATCGTGATGTGGTTCCCCAAGCTGACGCCCCTGGTCCTGCGCACCGGATCGACGTTCGTGCACGACTGGCTGGCGATCGTCATCGGGGTGCTGGTGATCGGACACATCTGGATGGCTGTGCGTGACCCGCAGGCGCGTCAGGCGTTGCGCACCGGACTCGCCGATCGCGGCTGGGCGCAGCGGGAGCACGCACTGTGGGAGAAGGAGAACCCGCCGCAGGACTGACACCCCCGCAGGACCGAACGCGCCCGGGCACCCCGCAGGACTCACCGCGCCCCGCACCGCCGCGTGCGGAACGCGTGCCCGGTGGGCGGCCGGACGGGCGCCGGGGTCAGCCGGCCTCCTTGTGGCGGCGTTCGGTGCGGTCGGCGTCCGAGGGGGTACCGGAGGAGTCGTCGGACCACTCCAGCGGGCGGGGACCGGCGGGAGTACCGGTGCGGCCCTCGCTCACGGGGTCCATCATCGGGCCGGGGCCGAGCGCTCCGGGGTCGGGACCGGCGCCCGTGACCGCCGCGGGGTCCTCGGCCTCGTCGCGACGGACGGCGGTGGCGCCGTCGGGCGTTCCGGGCGGTGTGGGGGCGGCGCGTTCGAGGAACCGCAGGAGTTCGACGGGGAACGGCAGCACCAGTGTCGAGTTCTTCTCCGCGGCGACCGCGGTGACGGTCTGCAGCAGCCGCAGTTGCAGGGCGGCCGGCTGGTGCGACATGGCAGCGGCCGCCTCGGCGAGCTTGCGGGACGCCTGAAGTTCCGCGTCGGCGTTGATGACCCGCGCACGCCGGTCCCGGGCGGCCTCGGCCTGGCGGGCCATGGAGCGTTTCATGGTCTCCGGCAGGGAGACGTCCTTGATCTCGACGCGGTCGATCTGCACGCCCCAGGAGAGCGCGGGGCTGTCGATCATGAGCGCGAGGCCCTCGTTGAGCTTCTCCCGGTTGGAGAGCAGGTCGTCGAGATCGCTTTTGCCGATGATGGACCGCAGTGAGGTCTGCGCCACCTGGGAGACCGCGTACTTGTAGTCCTCGACGTTCAGGATCGCGTCCGCGGGGTTGACGACCTTGAAGTAGACGACCGCGTCCACCTGCACGGTGACGTTGTCGCGCGTGATGCCGCCCTGGGAGGGGATGGCGAGGGTGACGATCTGGAGGTTGACCTTCACCATACGGTCGGCCATCGGGAGGATGAAGCTGTAACCGGGTGCCCGTACGCGCGGGCGCAGGCGGCCGAGGCGGAAGACCAGACCGCGTTCGTACTGCCTGACGACCCGGGATCCGAGCATCAGGCACAGCAGGGCGACGGCGACGACCGCCACCACGACGTCAACGACCACCATCACGGGCCCCTGTCGTGGGAGCCCCGAGCCGGCGCGGGTTCCGCGGCGGCACCGGCGCTCGCGGATTGTCCTTCCCTCTCACCGTACGCCTGCGGCGCCCCCGCGGCGCCCCTCCGAGGGGTGCGGATGCCCTGGGGACGCCGCGGGGGTCCGGGTCAGTCCAGGGAGACGCCGTAGTGGCTCAGGGCGGCCGTGACGGGCTGGAAGAAGGTGGTGCCGCCCGAGGAGCAGTCGCCGTTGCCTCCGGAGGTCAGGCCCAGGGCGGTCTCCCCGGCGTAGAGCGGGCCGCCGCTGTCGCCTCCCTCCGCGCACACGTCGGTCTTGATCAGGCCGTCGACGATGTCGCCGTCGCCGTAGTCGACGGAGGCGTCCAGGGCACTGACGGTGCCGGTGTGAACGCCGGTGGAGCTGCCGCGCCGGGTGACCCTCTGGCCGACGTACGCCTCATCCGCGCCCATGATGTCCTGGTCGCCGGCCTTCGCCGGGTGCGGGAAGTCCGCGTCGTCGTACCGCACCAGCGCGTAGTCGTGCCGGGGGAAGGTGTAGCCGATGGTGGGGCCGATCTTCGTGTTCTGGGCCTCGTCGGCGTACCAGGTGGAGACGGTCTTCCCGCAGTGGCCGGCCGTGAGGAAGTAGTGCGTGATGCCGTCGTGCACGTTGAAGCCGGCGGAGCAGCGGTAGCCGCCGCCGAGGACCGCGTCACCGCCGCTGATCAGGGGCTGGAGGCGGCCGGTGGCGCGTTCCAGGCGGACGGCCGCGCCGTAGCCGGTGGCGGCCCCCCGCAGCCGGGTCAGGGCGGCGGGCGCGAGGGCGCTGTCGGCGGTGACGACGAGCTGGTCGGCGCGGGGGTCCTGGGCCCAGGCGGTGCCGGCCAGGTCCAGGGCGCGCACCGCGGCGGCCGCCTCGCGCAGGCTGGCGCTGGAGAACGCCACGTGTCGCGGTACCGCTCCTGCGGCCCGTACGGCGTCGGCGGCGGCCGTGGTCGTGACGTTGACGACGGTGGCCCGGGCATCGGCGTCGTAGTAGGCGCCGGCGGTGACCGTAGCGCCGAGGCTGCGGGTGAGCTGGGCGGCGGTGGCCGGGCCGGCGTCCACCGAACCGACCGCCGGCGCCGGGTGGCCGGCCGGCCCGTGGGCGGAAGGCACGGCCTGGGCGGACGGCAGGACGAAGGCACCTGCCGTGGCCAGCGCGGCGACCGCGGTGGCGGCGCGGCGGGCGCGGGGGCTCAGGCCGGGGCGGCGGGGGATGCGGGTGGTCCTCACTCGTTCCTCCTGTGGGGGTGGAGGGGCCGCTCCCGCGCCGCCCGGCCGCCGCGGGCCGCTCCCCCGGCGGACGGCGGTGCCGGGGCGGTGGTCCGGACCGCGGCACCCGGCGCGGTCGGCGCCAGGCGGCCACTGTATGACGGAGTGTCATATTTACTGACTCATCACCGCGCACGCCATCCGGATGGCGGCGGACCCCTCTCCCGCACTCGAACACAACCCTGAGAAAACGGCTGCCGCATGGTGCTGGGAACCGGCCGGGCGACGGCTTGCGCATACGTCACGAAACCGGCGCCCGCGTTCGGCGAACCGCCTCACATCTCCGCCCGGAGAAACCTCAGCAACTGCACGCGTCGGCGCACTCGACGCACTGGCAGACGCCGCCAGCGCATTCGCAGCAGCCGGTGTCGCAGTCGCAGCAGTCGCACGATTCGCACATCGTGCAGCACACGCCCGAACGGGGTTTCCGGCTCCACGGCCCGGGAAAGCGGCTGCGGCAGCACAACTGGCACGTGCAGCACATGCCCAGCCACACCGCGCACCCCAGCAACTTGCCGCGCGGCTCCAGGAACTCGGACCCGCCGGGACCGCCCGCGCCTCCCGGACCGCCGAAGCCGCCCCCCGGACCCTCCGGAGCGCCCGGAGCGCCCGGAGGACCGAACCCGGCACCGGCACCGGCACCGGCACGGCACCGAACCCCGCCCCGGCGCCGTGGTGACCGCCGTACGGCTGCCCCGCGTCATAGGGCTGCCCGTACGGCTGCCCCGGCCCGTACCCGCCGCCGGAGGCGCGCGCGGCGCAGGCGTGGTCGTGGTCGTGGCCGCCGGCGAAGACGCGGCGAACGGAGCGGGAGAGTTCGTGGACGAGGAGGGTGTGCGCGAGGCCGCCGTCCTCGAACGCGGCGTCGCGCAGCGCGAGGCGGACGCCGTGGACGGCGTCGTCGCACAGGCGGCGGACCTCGGTGAGCGGGGTGCCGGTGGCGGTGACCGGGTTCCAGGCGCCGCTCGCGCGGTCGGCGGCCAGGTCCTCGACGGCGTCGAGCAGGTGGGCGAGGCGGCCGAAGAGGCGGCCGGCCTCGCTGAGCGGGGCGGCGTTGGCCGGACGGCCGGCGAGCACCGCGGTGTGGGCGAAGGCGGCGGCGGTGGCCGTCTCGGCGGGTTCGGTGACGGCCAGCAGCGGGGTACCGGGGCCGGCCAGCGCCTCCAGTCCGGCCTGGCGGTCGACGGCCTCCTGCAGCACGGCGGTGTCGAAGCCGAGGCCGGCGCCGGCGCCGGAGCCGGCGCGGTCCCAGCGGGCGGCGACCCGGCGGGCCACGGCGGCCAGCGGGCGGCGTCCCAGGAGGCCGTCGCGGTCGGCCACGTGGTCGCGCACCTTCGCGGACGCCAGTACCAGCGAGACGGCCGCGGCCAGCCGGGCGCCCTCCCCCGTGGCGACCGGCGCGGTGCGCATGGCCCGCAGCGGGCAGGGTCCCGCCGTGCGGCGGCCGGTCCTGGCGGGCGTCTGCGCCTCCACCAGGACCGAGACGACGAGCCCGTCGTAGTTGGTGGCCACCCGCGCCGGCTGACCGTGGTCGTCGCGCAGGGCGAGACACAGGCCGCACAGGTGCGCGGTCCAGGAGACCGCCATCGACGCGGACAGCCGATGAGGGCACGGCCGTATGATGCCGAACAAGAGAAATCCCCCGCGTGTCGTTACCGTTCACACGTCGGCATTCATGCTAGCCACACGGCTTCGGGCAGGGTTTCGTCAACTCTCTGGGCCGAACAGTCGTCTTCGATCACTCTTCCGTGAGATCCCGGGCATATTTTTCCTGGCGCCTCGTCACGTCGCCCGGGGCGGGCGCCACCTGATGCCAGACCATGTCCGGCTCTGCACCAGAACAGTCACGAATCGTTCTTGGGGGGATTTCCCCTTGGCGCAATGTCAGCATCATGGTCAACCATAGGAGGGCGGACGGGTACGACCGCGGGTGAGAGGAGGCGTCCATGGGTTCGGTGCGGAAGGCCAGCGCTTGGCTGGGACTCGTAGACGACAGCGATGACGGGCGTTACTACGACGAGGAGTACACGGAATACGGCGAGGAGTCCGAGCAGCCCGAGCCGTGGGTGACCGACCCGCGGGTCCGGGTGGCCGACGAGGCCGCCCAGGACCACGGGCGGCGCATCGCGACGATCACCCCGGAGAGCTTCCGGGACGCCCGCGCCGTGGGCGAACTGTTCCGTGACGGCATCCCCGTCATCGTCAACCTCACGACCATGGACCCGGCGGACGCGAAGCGCGTGGTCGACTTCGCGGCCGGCCTCACCTTCGGTCGGTACGGCTCCATCGAACGAGTGGCCACCCGGGTCTTCTTGTTGACGCCGGCCGCCTACAAGGTGGTCAGCGGCGAGCAGGCCGTCCGCCGGAGCGACGGCTTCTACAACCAGAGCTGACCTCCGGTCCCGGCAGTCCTCGCCGGGACCGGGGGGCGTTCCACGCACGTGCGCCGTGCCCCGCACGTTCTCCCGGGTGATACGCCGCGATCCGCCGCAGGGCGGTCACGGCAGGCCGCCCGGGCCCCCCTCCGCGTTCGCGGCGGCACCCGGCCGCCCCGCACTCCGGCCGGACCTCCGCACGCCGGCCGCACCCCCGGACTCCGGTGCCCCGCACCTCCGCACGGCCCCTCCGACCTCGCCGGACGCACCCCCGCGGCGGCCCGTGACGGGCGTCAGCGGTCCGATCCGGCCGTCGTCCGTCCGCGTCCGGCACCGGCGCCGTCGTCCTGCGGGGCGCAGGCAGGGTCCGCGCCGGCCCGGCGGGCGGCCTCGATCTCGGCCTCCGGGTCCCGGGTGGTGTCGAAGGCCCGGGGCAGATTCAGGGCGGCCACCGCGCCGAGCAGCAGCAGGCCGGCGCTCACCAGCAGGGTGACGTGCAGCCCGTGGACGAAAGCGTGCCGGGCGGCGACCCGCAGCGACGCGCCGGCGGATCCGCCGAGGCGGCGGGAGACCTCGTACGCCTCGCCCAGCGAGTGGCCGGCGTCCACCCCGTCGGCCGGCCGCACCCCACGCACGTGGTGGACGCCCGGAGCGTAGACGGCGTTCATCACACTGCCGAGCAGCGCGATGCCGAGGCCGGCGCCGAGCTGGTAGGAGGTCTCACCGATCGCCGCGGCACCGCCCGCCTGGCCGGCCGGGCACTCCGTGAGCATGGACTCGTACGAGCCGAACAGCGTGGTCTCCAGGCCGAAGCCGAGCAGCACGAAGGTGACCGCCAGCAGCCAGGGGCGGTCCTGGGCGCCCATGTCCGTCAGTACCAGGACGGCGACCGCGGTCAGCACGAAACCGGAGCTCACCATGACGCGCGGACCGAGGCGGTGCAGCATCTTCGAGCCCAGCAGGCCGGCGGCCATGGCGGCGAAGGTCAGCGGCAGCATGCGCAGGCCGGTGTCCATCGGGCGCAGCCCGAGCACCAGTTGCAGGTACTGCACGGCGATGAGTTCCAGGCCCACCAGCGCCAGCATGGCGACGACGATGCAGCCGACCGACGTGCTGAACGCGGCGCGCGAGAACATCGCCATGTCGACCAGGGGATGCCGCAACCGCCGCTGACGGCGCACGAACATCACGAGCAGCAGGGCGCCGCCCAGCAGCGAGATCAGCGTCGGCACGTCCAGCGGTCCGGCACCGGCGCCCAGCCGCTTGACGCCGACGATGACGCTCAGGATGCCCAGCCCGGCCATGGCGGCGCCCGTCAGGTCCCACGGGCCGTCCCGGTCACCGGTGGACTCCGGCACCAGCCAGCGGGCCAGCGGCCAGATCGCCGCCATCAACGGGATGTTGACGAGGAAGACCGAACCCCACCAGTAGTGCTGGACGAGGAAACCGCCCAGTACCGGTCCCACCGCGGCGCCGACCGCGGCGACCGCGCTCCACAGGCCGATCGCCACGGCGCGTTCCCTGCGGTCGGGGAAGACCTGCCGCACGATGGAGAGCGTGGCCGGCATGATCATCGCACCGCCCACGCCGAGCACCGCGCGGGCCGTGATGAGCACCGGCGCGTCGGAGGCGAGCGCGGCGGCGGCGGAGGCGACGCCGAAGAGGGCGTAGCCGATCAGCAGCACCCGGCGGCGCCCGACGCGGTCGCCCAGGGTGCCGAAGAGGATCAGCAGCGAGGCGGCGGCCAGCGGATAGGCGTCGACGATCCACAACAGCTGCACCGGCCCCGGGCGCAGGGCCTCGGTGACAGCGGGTATCGCCACGTGCAGCACGGTGGCGTCCAGCGCGACGAACAGCAGGCTGACGCAGAGCACGAGCAGGACGGTCCAGCGGTTCGCCGGTCCGCGCCCGAGGACGGGGGAGCCGCCGCTGCCGGGACCGCCGGCGCCGGCGGTCATGCCCTCCGGGGAGACCCGCTGGCGGGGGGCACCGCCCGCCGCGACGGCGGGTCGTCCCTGGACGGGGGCCTCGGGCTTCCGGGAACCGGCCGTGGTCGTCCCGGCCATGCAACACCTCCGCAAATCGTGGCTCGCGTTCCGCCGGGGATCCCGCGGAGCCGGGCGGCGCCAGGGTCTCCGGCGGCAAGGGGACGAGTCGGCCGCCACCCTACGCGACGACCGGCAGGCCACCGGGTCCGAGCCCGGCGGTCCGAAGCCGCCCTCCAGGTAGTACGCCGGGGAGCCGGGGCCCGCCCATGGTCCCAGTACCACCGGGCCGCGTGGCGTTCGTCACACCACCGGAGGCCGCCCGCCGCCGGCCCCGCGGCGTCCCGGCCGTACACCGCCGGGAAACGGAACCCGGGGCCGCCGGGGCTGATATCCCGTCACCCTTCCGGGCACCCGGGAAGTATTGCGCGGGCCGGCATTCACAGGATTCCCGGGTGAAATGCGGGGAAGACGAATGCGACGACCCGGAACGGGCCGCCGGCCGCCCCCGGCGCGGCGAAACCTCAGCGAAAGCGGAAAACGTGGGACGGCTCCCCCGGCGTGACAGTTGCCACATCACATGGTCATCACGAACGGGCTTCTCCGGCCGAGCACTGCCGTCACACGCTGTAACGTCCCTTGAGTGCGTACCGACCGAATCGCCGCCAGCTCCGAGCGGGAGCGAACAGGGCAGCCAGCGGACGACCGTGAGGTCCCGGGGATGAGCCGAATCCGCCTGGTGCTGTTCGGCTCGACGCTGGTGGCCTACGCGGCGACCGTCGTCGCCGTGCTGGCCTCGACCGCGCTGGTGCGGCTGGACTGGCAGGTCATGCTCTTCCGGCCCTACAAGCAGTGGCCGCGCTTCCACGCGTTCCTGGACTACTTCGTGGTGCTGGGCCAGCGCGGGCCGACCGCCGTCCTGGTGGCCGCCTGGCTGGCGTGGCGCACCTGGAAGCACCGCTCGCTGCGGCCGCTGCTGGTGCTCGGCACGTCGCTGCTGCTGCTGAACATCACCGTGGGCGCGGTCAAGTACGGCCTGGGCCGGCTCGGCCCGCACTACGCGACGAGCGTGGGGTCGGCGGAACTGTTCATGGGCGGCGACATATTCCCCTCGGGGCACACGGCCAACGCCGTCGTGACCTGGGGCGTCCTGGCCTATCTCGCCTCCACCCCGGCCGCCCGCCGGGTGGGGTCAGTCATCAGCGCGCTGCTGGCCATGGGCGTCGGCATGACCACGATCTACCTCGGCACGCACTGGGTCAGCGACGTGCTCAGCGGCTGGTGCGCGGGCCTGCTGGTGCTGCTGGCGCTGCCGTGGTTCGAACCCGCGGTGGCCCGCGCCGAGCAGTGGCTGCTGGCCCTGCTGCGCCGTCTGCGGATCCTCGGAAGCCCCGCACAGCCGTCCGCTCCCACCACGCCACCGGTACCTGTCCCCGAGCCCGCCCTGGCGCCGGCCGGCGACGGCACGCCGCCGCACGGCACCCTGCGCCCGGGCGCGGCGGCCCCGCGCTCCGGCACCCACCACGTGCGGCCGCACGCCGCCCGGTTCGAACGTGGCACGCCGCCGCCGACCGCCGGCCGCCGCCCGCATCCGGAACGCCCCGCCCGGCCCGCCACGCCACCGCTGCCCGTGGTGCGCGGACGCGGCGGCGCCGTCTGACGCCCGGCCCACCGCGCCGGTACCGCACGGGCCCCACGGCCGCCCCGCGACCGCGCGGGGCGGCCGTCGGCGATCCCGGGGCGGCGTCCGGGGGCGCCGGCAGTCGTGGGCGGGGCGTGGACGCCTCCTGGCAGGCGTCGGAACGCGCCGAGGGCCCCGAGGCCGCCGGGGGCCGCGGGGCGTCGCGGCGCCCGCGCAGCCCGCGTTCAGCCCTTCCAGCAGCGGACCACGGCACCGCCGGACACCGCGAGGTTGATCCGGCCGGCCACGTACTCCAGCGTCACGACGGCGTCGTGCGGCAGGACGCGCACGGTGCTCCAGCCGGCGGCGGTGGCCCGGACCTCGGCGTCGCCGGCCGGCAGGCCCACGTAGGCGTCCGGGTCGTCGTCGGGGTTTCCGGGCACGGACGGGTTCTGGGTCATGCCCTCAACGCTAGGGCGTTTCCCGGTGGGTCGTGGGCGGACAGCGCCGACCGGCCGGTGACACCGCAGGTCGCAGGGGGCGCGTCCGGGGTTGCGCCCCACCCCGGGTGTCGCGCGGGGCGGTCCGCGCGACACTCCGGTGGCCCAAGCGGCACGTCACGCTTCTGTCACAGTGGACCGGGCCCGCGCCGGCCTCCGGAATTCGGCGGCGGGACACCTCGGGACCGGCCACGGGGGCAGGAGATCCGGTACGCCGCAATTTCACCCGGCGTCGGACGAACTGACGTTTCGCATTGTGCCGGGCGTCGCACGGACAACGCGTGACGGTATTACCGTGACGAGGTTTGGCGAATGGAAAGCGGAATGGCTCCGACCGGAGCGCACATCTTCTTCACAGAAGTCATGACGCGTCGCCGGTTTTTCTCCGGGGAACCCGTACGGCGATCTTCGTACAAACGAACGACGCACTGCCCGCCCGACCGCTTTACGGGCGAATGTTCGCGTGGCGCGTGACCCGGGCGGCGGATCGCCCGTTGTCACGGTGAGCCGGTCGTCCCGCGCTCACCGTGACCGCACCGCACCCCGAGGAGCCTTCCGTGCCGCCCATGCTCGATGTCAGCGACGAAGTACGCGCCGAGATCGGCGAGGCGGAGGCCGACCGCCTCCTCGCCGGCGAGAACGCGCCGGGCGCGTACGACTGCACTTCCTGCCGCACCCCGGGCGACACCGCCAGGGAACGCACCAGCACGGTGCTGTTCGTGGGCGAGGAGACCGCGGTCCTGGCCTTCGCGCACGCCACCTGCATCCCCTCGCAGGTCGTCCCGGTCTCCGAGGACCAGCTCCAGTCCGCGGTGCGCAGCATCAACGGCGACGCGACGATGGCCGCCGGCCGTCCCGTCCCGCCCCCCGGCGCGGCGGTCCCCGCGCAGCACGGCGCCCCGGACGTGCCGCGGCAGGCGGTGCTGGGCATCACCTGCGGCCTGGTGCTGTGCGAGGACAACCTGCACCCGGCGCTGGTCGTCGAGCCCACCGGACCGGTCGGCCGCCCGGGCAGCACCGTCGACGACGAGTTCCTCCTCCTGCTGCACGAGGAGGGCTTCCACCCGGTCGGCGGCCTCCAGACGCCCCCGCCGCGCCTGCCGGGGTGGTCGGTGCTCATGGCCATGGGCAAGCTGCACGCCGTGCTGCAGGGCGGCACCAACAGCCAGAACGCGACCGCCTGGTGGCAGGCGCACCAGCCGCTGCCGGTCAGCGACGGCTGGCGCAGCGCCGCGAACCGCACCAGCGAGGTCTTCGTCTACTGCGCCCCGGCCGGCACCATCGGCCGCCAGCCCCGCGAGGACCTGATGCGCGACGCCCTCGACCGCGCCGCCGCCCGGGGGCTCCTCGTCGGTGGCGCCATGCCGCTGGCCGGCACCTGAGGGGACCACCGGCCGGGGCCACGGGCCCGGCACACGGCGAAGGCCGGGAGCCTCCCGCACCAGCGGGGCTCCCGGCCTTCGCGCGTGCCCGGCGCCCCGGCCTCCCGGGAGCACGCACCGCGCGACGCCGCCCGCACGACGCCGCCGGGTCATGGGGCGTTTTCGGCGTACACGGGTAAGGGAATCGTCATTTCGCCCTGATGGCCCGCATCCTGGACGCCGTGATGATCGTTGCCACAGACGTGCACACCTATGACGCCTTCTCCCGAAACCCGTACGCCTCGCAGATCCCGCCGATGCGCGCGCCACACGAAAGCGTCGTGACGTCGGGTTCGAGCACGCCGATCTACGACGGGCTGCGGGAGGAGTGGCGGCGGCTGTTCAGGGCGCTGCCGTTCGACCGCACCGGTGAGGAGGGGTTGCAGGCGCACGCGATGTTCCGCGGCTGGCTGCCGGCCGACCCGCACCACCCGGCGCCGCGCGGGACCGGGCGGCACCGGGAGCAGAGGCCCGCGGCGCTGCCGCCGGGGCCCTCCGCGGGGCGGGACAACCGCATGCGGGGGCTGTGAGCGGGCGGCGGACGCGCGGGCGTTACTTCTTGCGTCCGCGCTTCTCGCGCACCCGCACCGACACCTGGATCGGCGTGCCCTCGAAGCCGAACTCCTCGCGCAGCCGGCGCTCGATGAACCGGCGGTACCCGGCCTCCAGGAAGCCGGAGGCGAACAGCACGAAGCGCGGCGGGCGGGTGCCGGCCTGGGTGCCGAACAGGATGCGCGGCTGCTTGCCGCCGCGGATCGGGTGCGGGTGGGCGGCGACCAGTTCGCCGAGGAAGGCGTTGAGGCGCCCGGTCGGCACCCGGGTCTCCCAGCCGGCCAGCGCGGTCTCGATCGCGGGGACCAGCTTCTCCATGTGGCGGCCGGTGGAGGCCGAGACGTTGACCCGGGGCGCCCACTGGACCTGCACGAGGTCCTGCTCGATCTCGCGCTCCAGGTAGTAGCGGCGTTCCTCGTCGAGCCGGTCCCACTTGTTGTAGGCGATGACGCAGGCCCGGCCGGCGTCGACGGCCATCGAGATGATGCGGGTGTCCTGCACCGAGATGGTGTCGCTGGCGTCGATGAGGATGACCGCGACCTCCGCCTTCTCCAGGGCGGCGGCGGTGCGCAGGCTGGCGTAGTAGTCGGCGCCCTCCTGGAGGTGGACGCGGCGGCGGATGCCGGCGGTGTCCACGAACTTCCAGGTCCTGCCGCCCAGTTGGATCAGCTCGTCCACCGGGTCACGGGTGGTGCCGGCCATTTCGTTGACGACGACGCGGTCCTCGCCGGCGACCTTGTTCAGCATGGAGGACTTGCCGACGTTGGGCCGGCCGATCAGCGCGATGCGGCGCGGGCCGCCGGTGGGGTCGCCGAAGGTCTGGGCGGGCGCCTCGGGGAGCGCGTCCAGGATGGCGTCGAGCAGGTCGCCGGTGCCGCGGCCGTGCAGCGATGAGACCGGGTGGGGCTCGCCCAGGCCCAGCGACCACAGCGTGGCGGCGTCGGCCTCGCCGCTGGGGCCGTCGACCTTGTTGGCGCACAGCACGACGGGCTTGCCGGCCCGGCGCAGCAGCCTGACGACCGCCTCGTCGGAGTCGGTGGCGCCGACGGTGGCGTCCACGACGAAGACCACCGCGTCGGCGGCCTGGATGGCGAACTCGGCCTGCGCGGCGACGGAGGCGTCGATGCCGAGGACGTCCTGCTCCCAGCCGCCGGTGTCGACGATCTTGAAGCGGCGGCCGTTCCAGTGCGCCTCGTAGGTGACGCGGTCACGGGTGACGCCCGGGCGGTCCTCGACGACCGCCTCGCGGCGGCCGATGATCCGGTTGACCAGGGTCGACTTGCCGACGTTGGGCCGGCCGACGACGGCGAGGACCGGCAGCGGCCCGGCGCCGGCACCGGCGAGGTCGCCGGCCACCTCCTCGGGGTCGAAGCCCTCCTCGGCGGCGAGCTCCATGAACTCGGCGTACTCGGCGTCGTCGAGCGCGCCGTGGTCGCCGTACTCGGTCTGGTGGTCCATGAAGTCTTCCTCGTCGTCCTGCGGTTCGGGCGGGGCCCTGGGGCCCCGGTGGGTCAGCCGCGCCCGGTCATGCTGCGGGCTTCGGCCAGGTGCTGGGTCAGCCGGGTCTGGAGCCGCTCGGTGGCGGCGTCCAGCGCGGCGCGGGTGCGGCGGCCGCTGCCGTCACCGGGGAGGAACGGGTCGCCGAAGACGATGTCGAGGCGGCCCCGCAGCGGCGGCACCTGGCGGACCAGCCGGCCGGGGCGGTCGCTGCCGAGCACGGCCACCGGGACGACCGGGGCACCGGAGCGCAGCGCGAAGTACGCCAGGCCCGCCCGCATCTCGGCGAAGTCGCCGCCGCCGCGGGTGCCCTCGGGGAATATCCCCAGCACCCCGCCGCGCTCCAGCACGCCCAGCGCGGAGGTGACGGCGGTGCGGTCGGCCGCCGTGCGGTCCACCGGCAGTTGCCCTATCGACCGCAGGAACGGGTCCAGCGGTCCGGCGAACGCCTCCTGCTTGATCAGGAAGTGCACCGGTCGCGGTGCGGTGCCCATGAGCACGGGGCCGTCGATGTTGTTGGTGTGGTTCCCGGCCAGTATGACCGGTCCGGAGGCGGGCACCCGCCAGGCGCCGAGCACCCGGGGACGCCACAGTCCGTTGATGAGGACGATGCCGATGCGCCGGCCGGTGGCGGCCCCGCCCGGTCCGGGGACGCCGGCGGGGACTCGCTCGGGGCTCACCGCGCGGCCCGCTTCTCCTCGATCAGGGTGACGACGCACTCGATGACCTGGTCGAGGGTGAGGGAGGTGGTGTCGACCTCGACGGCGTCGCCGGCCTTGGCCAGCGGCGAGGTCGTGCGGCCGGAGTCGGCGGCGTCCCGGCGGACCAGGGCCTCCTGGGTGGCCGACAGCGACTGGCCGCCCTTGAGCTCGCCGTTGCGCCGGGCGGCACGCGCCTGCGGGGAGGCGGTCAGGAAGACCTTCAAGGTGGCGTCGGGCAGGACCGTGGTGCCGATGTCGCGGCCCTCGACCACGATGCCGGCCGGGGCGGCCGCTGCGGCGGCGCGCTGGAGCTCCACGAGCCGCCTGCGCACCTCCGGCACCGCGCTGACCGCGCTGACCGCCCCGGTGACCTCGGGGGTGCGGATCGGGGCGGAGGCGTCGGCACCGTCGACGGTGATGGTGGGGGCGGTGGGGTCGGTGCCGGAGACGATGACGGGCTTGCCGGCCGCCAGGGTGATCTCGGCGGGGTCGTTGACGTCTATGCCGTTCGACAGCATCCACCACGTGATCGCGCGGTACTGGGCGCCGGTGTCGAGGTAGCTGAGGCCCAGCTCCGCCGCGACCGCCTTCGACGTGGTCGACTTGCCCGTGCCCGAGGGGCCGTCGATGGCGACGATGACCGGAGATTCCACTGTGCGGGGCCTTCCTCGTTGGCACGGAGCTGGGGGGTGATCACACGGAGGGGCGCCGCGGTGGGCGCCCGGGGGTCCGGCCGTGCGGAATCCCCCCACCGGTCTAGATTACCGGGCTCCGGCCACCCCGCCCTACCACGGACGGCCCACGGCCGTCTCTGCCACATGTGGTATTTCACTGCCGGATGGACCAGCCCCGGTCGCGCAGGGCGGCGGCGAGCGCGCCGGCGCCGGCCGGGTCGACCATGAGCTGTACCAGGCCCGCCTGGCGGCCGGAGGAGTGCTCGATGCGGACGTCCTCGATGTTGACGCCGCCGGCACCGGCGTCGGCGAACAGCCGGGCCAGCTCGCCGGGCTGGTCGCCGATGAGCACGCCCACGGTCTCCCAGGCGGCGGGCGCGGTTCCGTGCTTGCCGGGGACCCGGACGCGTCCGGCGTTGCCGCGGCGCAGCACGTCGGCGATGCCCTCGCCGCCGCCGTCCCGCTCGGTGCCGTCGGCCGACTCCAGGGCGCGCAGGGCGCGGACGGTCGCCCCGAGGTCGTCGGCGACGGCGGCGAGCACGTCGGCGACCGGGCCGGGGTTGGCCGACAGGATGTCGATCCACATGGCCGGGTCGGAGGCGGCGATCCGGGTGACGTCGCGGATGCCCTGGCCGCACAGCCGCACCGCCGACTCCTCGGCGTGCTGGAGCCGGGCGGCGACCATGCTGGACAGCAGCTGCGGGGTGTGCGAGACGAGGGCGACCGCGCGGTCGTGCGCGTCGGCGTCCATCACGACCGGGACGGCTCCGCACAGGGCGACGAGTTCCAGCGCGAGGTTGAGCACCTCGGTGTCGGTCCGCGGGGTGGGCGTCAGCACCCAGGGCCGGCCCTCGAACAGCTCGGGGGTCGCGGCGAGCGGTCCCGAACGCTCCCGGCCGGCCATCGGGTGGGTGCCGATGTAGCGGCTCAGGTCACCGCCCAGCGCGGCCAGGTCGCGGTGCGGGCGGCCCTTGACGCTGGCGACGTCCAGGTAGCCGCGGGCCAGCCCGGACTTCTGGGCCTCCGCCAGGGTGCGGGCGGTGTGGGCCGGCGGCACGGCGACGACCGCCAGGTCGACCGGCCCGTCGGGCAGCCCGGCGGTCCCCGCGCCGCGGGCGGCGGCGGTGCGGGCCGCGTCGGGGTCGTGGTCGCTCAGGTGCACGGCGACTCCGCGGGCGGTCAGCGCGAGCGCTGCGGAGGTGCCGATCAGTCCTGTGCCGATGACGGCGGCGGTACGCATGGTCGCCATCCTCCCACTTGACGGGTCTCCCGCGGGGGCTGCGGCGGGGTGGGCGCGGGCCCGGCCCCGGCTCTCCGTTCCGTGGAGGCTGGGCACGCCGTTCCCCGCGCCCCTCCAGGACAGCGCGCGTCGTCCGCCGGCCGGGCACCGCGCCGCGAAGCTCCCCGCGCCCCTCAGGACAGCGCCACCGTCCGCCACACACCGCGTCCCCGGAAAGGCGGCTCCGCCCTGGTTCGTTGCGGCGGAGGGTGGGGGGAGGGGTGGTGGGGGGTAGAACGTCGGCATGATCTACCACGTGGTGCCGTTGGACGACTGGTTGCGGTTGCCGGACCGGCCGTATGCGCCGCCGGGGCTGGCGGAGGACGGGTTCGTGCACTGTTCGCCGGACGAGGCGACCGCGCTGGCGGTGGCGGGGGCGTTCTACCGGGACGTGCCGGGGCCGCTGATGGTGCTGATGATCGACGAGCACGCGCTGGGCGTACCGGTGCGGTGGGAGGCGCCGGAACCTGCACCGCCGCCGGGGGCCCGGCAGGGGGCGTTGTTCCCGCACGTCTACGGGCGGGTGCTGCGGGCGGCGGTGGCCGGGATGCTGGAGGTGGTGCGGGACGCGGAGGGCGCGGCGACCGGGCTCAGGGCGTGGTCGTAGCGGCGTCCCAGCGGGCACCGAGGGCCAGCAGTTCGTCCCGGTGCTCCAGGCGCTCCACCCATGCCGCCGGCCAGACCGCCGCACCGTGCAGGGCGCCGGCGAACGCGCCGGTGAGGCAGGCGATGGAGTCGGAGTCACCGGAGGTGCAGGCGGCCCGGCGGACGGCGGTGACCGGGTCGCCGGGCAGCAGCAGGAAGCACAGCAGGCCGGTGGCGAGTGCCTCCTCCGCGATCCAGCCGGCGCCGGTGGCCAGGCACGGGTCGCTGTCGAGGTCGGGGGCGGCGAGGGCCGCGTCGAGGCGGTCCAGGGCGTGCAGGCAGTCGTCCCAGCCGCGGGCGGCGTAGGTGTGCGGGTCGGCGTCCTGCGCGTGCGCCCACAGGTCGCCGAGCCAGCGCTCGGGGTAGTACCCGCGCTGCCGGTGGCAGTAGGCCCGCAGCGCGGCGGGGAGGCCGGCCGGGTCGGCGCCCTCGTTGAGGAGCCGGACGGCGTGCGCGGTCAGGTCGGAGGCGGCCGGACCGGTCGGGTGGCCGTGGGTGAGGCCGGACTGGAGCTGGGCGAGGCCGGCGCGTTCCTCGTCGGTGAGGCCGGGGACGAGCCCGGCGGGGGCGACGCGCATGTTGGCGCCACAGCCCTTGGAGCCGGTGACGGTGGCCCGCTGCCAGGGCATGCCGCGGCGCAGGTCGCCACAGGCGGTGATGCAGGTGTTGCCGGGGGCGCGGTTGTTGTCGGGCGACTCCAGCCACTCGACGAAGTGCTCCCGCAGCAGCCGGGCGGCCGTGTGGGGCAGCACCGCGCCGTCCTCGTCCGCCGCCGCGTTCACCGCCCGCGCCACCGCCAGCGTCATCTGGGTGTCGTCGGTGATGAACGCGGGCGCCGGCAGTTCCATCTCCCGCCAGGGCCCGCACGTGGCGAGGATGCCGTCGATGTCGCTGAACTCGGTCGGGAAGCCCATCGCGTCGCCGACGGCCAGACCGAGCATCGCCCCCGTAGCTGTCATGCGATGAGACTATCGGCTGACGGGGGCGTACTTCGGCGGTCCTACAGTCCGACCTCGTTCATCAGCATGCCGACCTCGGTGTTGGTCAGGCGGCGCAGCCAGCCGGACTTCTGGTCGCCGAGCGGGATCGGGCCGAAACGGGTGCGGACCAGCTTCTCGACGGGGAAGCCGACCTCGGCGAGCATGCGGCGCACGATGTGCTTGCGGCCCTCGTGCAGGACCACCTCGACCAGGTAGTTCTTGCCGACGTTCTCCACGACGCGGAAGTGGTCGGCGCGCACCCAGCCGTCCTCCAGCTCCACGCCGTCCTTCAGGCGCTTGCCCAGGTCGCGCGGGACGGGCCCCTGGATGGCGGCGACGTAGGTCTTGGTGACGCCGTAGCGCGGGTGGGTCAGGCGGTGGGAGAGCTCACCGTGGTTGGTGAGCAGGATGAGGCCCTCGGTCTCGGTGTCGAGGCGGCCGACGTGGAACAGCCGGGTCTCGCGGTTGTTCACGTAGTCGCCGAGGCACTGGCGGCCGTCGGGGTCCTCCATGGTGGCGACGACGCCGGCCGGCTTGTTGAGGGCGAAGAAGAGGTGGGCCTGGGTGGCCACGGTCAGACCGTCGACCTTGACCTCGTCGTGCTCGGGGTCGACGCGCAGGCCCTGCTCCGTGACGATCTGGCCGTTGACCTCGACGCGGCGCTGTTCGATCAGCTCCTCGCAGGCGCGGCGGGAGCCCATGCCGGCCCGGGCCAGCACCTTCTGCAGTCGTTCGCCGTCCTGCTCTGCGCCGGGGAAGGTCTTGGGCAGGTCGAGCCTGGGCTTGTCGTGGCGGGCGCGGTTGCGCTCCTCGATCTGGGCGTCCAGCTCGCGGGAGCGCGCGGGACCGCCCTGGCCGCGGCCGCCACCCTTGGCGGGGCCCTTCGCGGGGCCGGCGCCCCTGCTGCCGGCGCCGCGCCGGGCGCCCGGGCCGCCGGAGCCGCCCTGACCGCCCTGTCCCTGTCCCTGGCCGACGTCGTAGCGGCGCTCCTCCGGGCGGGGGCGTCCGGCGCGCTTCTGCTTGTCGTCGCGCGAGTTTCCGGCCCCCCGGAAGCTCCGGTTGCCGTTGTTACTGCCGTTGCCGCTACTGCTTCGCATCAGGTTTCCGTAGTCGAGTCCGGGTCGAACGACGGAACGCCCTCCAGGGAGTCCGCCTCGACGGCGTCAGCCTCCGGGAGGAACGGTGCCAGTTCGGGCAGTTCGTCCAGGCCGCGCAGGCCCAGCCGCTCCAGGAAGTAGTGCGTCGTCCGGTACAGGATCGCACCTGTGCCGTCCTCCGTCCCACTCTCGTGCACCAGCCCGCGCTGGAGGAGGGTGCGCATGACCCCGTCACAGTTGACGCCGCGCACCGCCGAGACCCGGGAACGGCTGACCGGCTGGCGGTAGGCGACGACGGCCAGCGTCTCCAGGGCCGCCTGCGTGAGGCGGGCCTGCTGGCCGTCCAGGACGAACCGTTCGACGGCGGCGGCGTACTCGGGCCGGGTGTAGAAACGCCAGCCGCCGGCGACCAGCCGCAGGTCGAAGCCGCGCTTCTGCGCCGCGTACTCGTCGGACAGCTCGCGCAGCGCCTCGGCGATCCGGCGGCGCGGGCGGTCCAGCAGCTTGGCCAGGTGTTCCTCGGTGGCCGGTTCGTCGACGACCATCAGGACGGCTTCCAGGGCCGGCCGCAGGTCGAGGGCTTCGGCGTCGGCCGGCGGTGGCGGGAGGGCGGCGTCGGGGGCGTCGGGGTCCGGGAGGGCGGGGTCAGTGGTCATCGTCGGCGTCCTTCCTGCGCGGCGGGGCGTCCTCGGGGTCGAACTCGCCGGTGAGGTGCGGGACCCCGCCGTCGTCCCCCTCACCGGTCCAGCGCACCAGCAGCACCCCGAGGGCCTCGTCCTGGTCGAGGGCGACGGCCTTCTCCCGGTACAGCTCCAGCAGCGCCAGGAACCTGGCGACGACGGTGAGGGTGTCGGGGGCGTCGGCGGCCAGTTCGGTGAACTCCGCCCGGCCGGCCGCGCGCAGCCGGGCGACCAGCAGGGCGGCCTGTTCCCGGACGCTGACCAGGGGGGCGTGGATGTGGTCGACGTAGACCTGCGGGCGCGGCCGGGGCTGCATGGCCTTGACGGCGAGGCGGGCGAAGTTCTCCGCGCCGATGCTGATGACGACCTCGGGCAGCAGTTCCGCGTGGTGCGGCTCCAGACCGACGGTGCGCGGGTGGTTGCGGGACTCGTCGGCCATGCGGGCGGCGAGGATCGCGGCGACGCGCTTGTACGCGCGGTACTGCAGCAGGCGGGCGAACAGCAGGTCGCGGGCCTCCAGCAGCGCGAGGTCCTCCTCGTCCTCGATCTCGGCGGCCGGCAGCAGCCGCGCGGCCTTGAGGTCGAGCAGGGTGGCGGCCACCACGAGGAACTCGGTGGCCTGGTCGAGGTCCCAGTCCGTTCCCATGCCGTGGATGTGCGCGATGAACTCGTCGGTGACCCTCGACAGCGCGACCTCGGTGACGTCCAGCTTGTGCTTGCTGATCAGCTGGAGCAGCAGGTCGAACGGCCCCTCGAAGTTCTTCAGCCGCACGGTGAACCGGCCGTCGGCGACGGGCGGTTCGGGGCCGGACGGTTCCGGGGTGAACGGTCCGGGGTCGGGCGGCTCGGTGGTGACCGGTCCCATGGGGGCCGGCTCAGCCACGGCAGGCCCGGCGGCGGACGGTTCCGCGGCGGGCGGCCGCGGGGCCGGGTCGCGCTGCTCCGGGACGGGAACGGGCTCGGAGGGCGCGGCGGGAGGCGCGGCCGGGGGCGTCGCCGGGGGCGGGCCGAGCGCGCCGCGGCCCAGCGGGCGGCGGCGGGGCGGCAGGCGGTCGGCGGGGGTCATCCCGGGCACATTACCGCGTAACCGGGCAACGGCCCGGGTGTGACGGGCGGGTCAGCGGCCGCGCAGCCGGCGCACCAGGATGCTGGCCTCACCGCGGGATTCGAGGTCGGCCAGCACCACGGCGACGGCCTCGCGCACGATGCGGCCGCGGTCGACGGCCAGCCCGTGTTCGCCGCGCAGCACCAGCCGCGCGTGTTCGAGGTCCATGAGTTCCTCGGCCGAGACGTAGACGGTGATCTTCTCGTCGTGGCGTTCCCGGCCGCTGGGGCGCCGGTTGGGTGCCCGCCGCTCCCGGCGGGGCTGGACGACGGCGTGCTCCTGGGTGGCGCGCTGCGCGACCGGGACGGTGGCCGGCGCGTCCTCGGCAACGCCGCGGGTGTGCTCGGCCCCCGGGTCCGCGATCCGGGCGGCGGCCGGCGTCGGACCCTCGTGCCCGGCCCTGGCCGGGACCCGGGGTACCCCGGCGGGCGCGGACTGCGCGCCGACCGGGTCCGTGCCGGTGGGCTGCCGGGGGGTGGACGACTGGAGGGGGGTGCCCCCGGTGGTGCGGAACAGTTCGTCGGCTCCGGGCAGACTCACTCGGCGTGGCACCGGGCGAGCACCTCCCTGGCGAGCTGGCGGTAGGCGGCGGCGCCCACGGAGTTGGAGGCGTAGGTGGTGATGGGCTCGCCGGCGACGGTGGTCTCCGGGAAGCGGACGGTGCGGCCGATGACGGTGTGGAAGACGTTCTCGTCGAACGCCTCGACGACGCGGGCCAGCACCTCGCGGCTGTGCACGGTGCGCGAGTCGTACATGGTCGCCAGGATGCCGTCGAGCTGGAGTTCGGGGTTGAGGCGCTCGCGGACCTTCTCGATGGTCTCGGTGAGCAGCGCCACGCCGCGCAGGGCGAAGAACTCGCACTCCAGCGGCACGATCACCCGGTGCGCCGCGGTCAGCGCGTTGACGGTGAGCAGGCCGAGGGAGGGCTGGCAGTCGATGATGACGTAGTCGTAGTCGGCCAGCAGCGGCTTGAGGGCGCGCTGGAGGCTGGACTCGCGGGCCACCTCGCTGACCAGCTGGACCTCGGCGGCCGACAGGTCGATGTTGCTGGGCAGCAGGTCCATGCCGGGCACCGCGGTCTTCAGCAGCACCTCGTCGGCGGCCATGCCGCGTTCCATCAACAGGTTGTAGACGGTGAGGTCGAGCTCCATGGGGTTGACGCCCAGGCCCACCGACAGGGCGCCCTGCGGGTCGAAGTCCACCAGGAGCACCCGTCGGCCGTACTCGGCGAGCGCGGCACCGAGGTTGATGGTCGACGTGGTCTTGCCGACGCCGCCCTTCTGGTTGCACATCGCGACGATCTGGGCCGGCCCGTGCTCGTTGAGCGGGCCGGGGATCGGGAAGTACGGCAGCGGACGGCCGGTCGGGCCGACGCGTTCGCGGCGCTGGCGCGCGGCGTCCGGCGCGAGCGTGGCGGCGTACTCGGGATCCGGCTCGTACTCGGCGTCGGGGTCGTAGAGCTGACCGTCCGGGAGGTCGTTCTCGAAGGAGGCCAGCGGCTGGACGTCCCCGGCGCGGCGGGCCTCGAAGGTGCGGACGGCCACCGAGCCGACCGGCTCCAGCGTTTCACCCATGTCCCGTCCGGCCTCTCCTGGTCGGGGGGCCCCGGGAGCAAATGTCGACTCATTCACAAGTCGTCGTACCTCCTTGGCGACCAGGAAATTTCTCAACAGGTCAGCGTGACACCATGCCGACGAATTGCGACTCTATGGCGTGTCGGCGGACTTCAGCAACACAATCCACCGGACGGTGCCCGATGTGTCGGCGACTCGGCACACGTCTGTCAAGGGCGTACACACCGCGCACACGGGTATCCACCCGGTGCGGTTGGGCCGGGTGGCCCATGTTCCGGCAGGTTGGCGGGGGTTGGGCGCGATGACGGCGGGTTCGCCCGATGTCCGGGGACGCCGCCGGCCGGGTCGCGAGGAGCACGGCCCGGCCGATGGTGATTTGTTGACAATGTGTTGACGCGGCTCAGCCGAGCAGCGTCTCCAGCGGGACGACCGGGAGGTCGTGCGCCTCGGCGACGGAGGGGTAGACGACCTGCCCCTCGTGGGTGTTGAGGCCCTTGGCGAGCGCCGGGTCGCGGCGCAGCGCCTCCTGCCAGCCGCGGTTGGCCAGCTCCACGATGTACGGCAGCGTGGCGTTGGTCAGCGCGTGGGTGGAGGTGTTGGGCACCGAGCCGGGCATGTTGGCCACGCAGTAGACCACCGAGTCGTGCACGGCGAAGGTCGGCTCGGCGTGCGTGGTGGGACGCGAGTCCTCGAAGCAGCCGCCCTGGTCGATGGCGATGTCGACCAGCACCGAGCCGGGCTTCATGCGCGAGATCAGCTCGTTGGTGACGAGCTTGGGGGCCTTGGCGCCGGGGATGAGCACCGCGCCGATGACCAGGTCGGCCTCCAGGACCGCGCGCTCCAGCTCGAAGGCGTTGGAGACGACGGTGGCGACCTTGGTGCCGAAGACCTTGTCGGCCTCGCGCAGCTTGTTGATGTCCCGGTCCAGCAGCGTGACGTGGAAGCCCATGCCGACCGCGATCTGGGTGGCGTTCCAGCCGGAGACACCGGCGCCGATGACGACGGCGCGGCCGGGGGTGACGCCGGGGACGCCGCCGGGCAGCACGCCACGGCCGCCGGACGGGCGCATCAGGTGGTAGGCGCCGACCTGCGGGGCGAGCCGGCCGGCCACCTCGGACATCGGGGCCAGCAGCGGCAGGCGGCGGTCCGCGGTCTCGACGGTCTCGTAGGCGATCGCGGTGGTGCCGGAGGAGAGCAGCGCGTCGGTGCACTCGCGGGAGGCGGCCAGGTGCAGGTAGGTGAAGAGGATCTGGCCCTTGCGCAGCCGGTGGTACTCCTGTGCGATCGGCTCCTTGACCTTCAGCAGCAGGTCGGCGGTGGCCCAGACCTCGTCGGCGCCCCCCAGGACGGTGGCACCGGCGGCGGTGTACTCATCGTCCGGGATCGACGAGCCGAGTCCGGCGTCCCGCTCGACGAAGACCTGGTGGCCGTTGCGCACCAGCTCGTGGACGCCGGCGGGGGTGATGGCGACCCGGAACTCGTTGTTCTTGACCTCGCGGGGGATACCGACCTTCACGTGGATCACGGTCCTTGGGGGTGAGGGGGAAGGACGCCGGAAGGCATCCGCGCACAGCGGTACAGATCCGACTCGCCGCTCCATTGCGACGATGAGCAGTCTAATGAAGGAATACCCGGTGTCCAGCCTTACAATCTGACCAGTTCATCGCGCCGTGTTGGCAGATTCGTAGGCCGCCCGGGAGTCGGGCCGGGGCGAGCCGGCGGTGGGGCGCGGCAGGACGGGCCGGCGGGCCCGTCAGGGCCCGGGCCGGGCCGGGCGCAGGGAACGGGCCGCCTCCCGCTGGAGCCGCGCCCCGCCCGCGTCACCGAGGGCGTCGAGCGTGTCGGCCATGATCAGCAGCACGTCGCTCTCGACGCCGGGGGCCGCCGCCTGCCGGGCCCAGTGCAGGGCGTCCTGCGCGCCGCGCAGCGCCTCCTCCGGGCGCCCGGCCAGCAGCTGGGTGCGGGCCGCCTCGCCCAGCGCGGTGGCGTGACCGGCCTGGTCGCGCAGCCTGCGGTGCACGGCTGCCGCCGCCCGCCACTCGCGCAGGCTCGCGGTGAACCGCCGGTGGTCGCGGTAGACCTCCCCGAGCCGGCCGTGCACCGCCGCCACCTCGGCCAGCTCGCCGCGGGTCTGCCGCAGCGCCAGCGCCCGGCCGAACCAGTCCGCCGACCGCTCCGGGTCGCCCAGCTCCAGGTAGGCGGCGCCCAGTGCCTCCAGGGCCCGGCCGGTGGTGGTGGGGTCGTCGGCGGTGCGGGCCGAGTCCAGCGCGCTGCGGTACCGCGCGACCGCCTCCTTGACCCGGCCGGCGGCCACGTCGAGGTCGGCGAGGTTGATCAGGGCGGCGGCCCGGTCGCGCGGCAGGTCCCGGCGTTCGGCGACGTCCAGCAGCAGGCCGTGCAGCGCGCTCAGCACCGGGGCGGTGACCGCCGCGCCGTCGTCGTGGGCGTCCAGCGCCCGCACCAGCGCCGCGATCAGCCGCCGTGCCAGGGTGTCCAGCTCACCGTCGGCGGCGGCGATCCGGGCGGCGTCCAGCAGGTGGGGGCGCCGGGCGGCCAGCCAGCCGGCGGCGTCCTGCCGGGAGGCGAACCGCAGCGGTGGCGGAACGTCCTCCAGCTTGCGCCGCAGCGTCTGCGGGTCCTCCTCCGCCATCAGCCGGCACGACTGCACCAGCCGCACCGTGCGCTCCAGCATCCGCGCCCGGGCCACCCGCACGTCCTGCGGCCGCTCGGCGGTCAGCGCCAGCGCCCGCAGCTGCGGGGCCAGCCAGCCCGGCAGCCGGTAGCCGTCCCCGTCGGGCCGGACGAGGCCGTGCGCGGCGAGGTCGAACAGCGTCTCGCGGGCCGCCTGCGGCGTCACCCCGGCCAGCGCCGAGGCGATCTGCTCGTCGGCGTGCCCGCCCGGGGCCAGCGCCAGCAGCCGCAGCATCCGGGCCGTCGCCGCCGGGAACCCGCGGTTCACCAGCCGGAACGCCCGCGTCGCCGGCCCTGCCGGAGCCTGCGCCGGCCCGCCCCCCGCGACCACCCGCCGCACCCCCTGCCCGGTCAGCGGCACACTCCCCCGCGACACCCCCGGCCGCTCCGGCGCCCGCCCACCGGGGGTCCCGTACGCCGGCCCCGTGCTCCCCGACGAATCCGCAACCCCGCGGGCGGCACCGTGCGCCGCACCCGTGTCCTCCGGCGGTTCCGCGCCGGTGCGGGGGGTGCCGTCCGGGGTCCGGCCGGCCGTGGGGGTGGCCGGTTCGTCGCGCAGGGCGCGGACCGCCTCGGTGACCGCCGCGCCGGGACGGGAGGCCAGCCAGCCCCCCATCAGGCGCAGCGCCGCCGGGTCGCCCGCGCAGGCGTCGGTGAGCATGCGGGCGGCGGAGGGGTCGACGGTGACCCGGATCTCGCCGAGCGCCGCCGACAGCAGGTCGACGCCGTCGTCCGGGTCGAGGCCGCCGAGCGTGCAGGGCCGCACCTCGGGGATGCCGGGCAGCGGGCCGGCGGCGGTGGCGACGACCAGGCAGTCCGGGCCGGCCGGCAGCAGCGGCAGCAGGTGGGCGGAGTCGGTCACGTCGTCCAGCAGCAGCACTGTCCGGCGGCCGGCGAGCGCGGCGCGCAGCACGGCGGCGGGGTCCTCCCGCGGGGCGCGGCGGGCCGGGGGAGGTGCCCAGGGCAGCTCCTCCAGCAGGGCGGCGGCGGCCTCCGCGGCGGGCACCGGTTCGCCGAGGTGGTCGGTGAGCCGGGCATACAGCGTGGCGTCCGGGTAGCGGGCGGACAGCGAGCGGACCAGCCGGGCAGCGAGCGCGGTGCGGCCGCAGCCGGGGCGGCCGGCCACCAGCAGCACCCGGCAGGTGGCGGTGGGGCGGCCGGAGAGGGCGTCGAGGCCGGGGCGGTCGATGTCGGCACGCAGGGCGGCGAGCTCGCGGCGGCGCCCGGCAAAGTACGGCGGGCCGGCCGGCAGGTTCACCCGCCGCCTGATCCGCCCCGCGCCCGGCACCACCTGTTCCGGCACCCGCCCACTCCCGTCCGCGTCCGGGGGGCCAGCCGCCGCCCCCGAGGGTCCGACGTACGGAATGTAGCCGACCGTCCGGCCCGGTCCGCGCGAACGGTCCGGGCCGGAGTGGCGACGATCACCCGGTCAGGGGGTGAAGGGGCGGGCCGGCCAGGGCGCGTCGGCCGGGCGCAGCACGGCCGGGCCGCCGGCGGAGCGCGCCGCGTGGAGCGCGAGGATCCCGGCGACCAGGCAGCCGTTGTGGAGTTCACCGGAGATGACCCCGGCCACCAGGTCCGCCAGCGGCACGCGGGCCAGCTGGAGGTCGGCCTCCTCGCCGGAGGCGGCGTAGCGCTCGCCGGTGGCCTCGGTCAGGCCGCGGGCGAGGAAGATCCGCACCGCCTCGTCGGAGCCGCCGGGGCTGTTGAAGATGTCGGCCAGCACGTGCCATTCGGCGGCCTCGGTGTGGGTCTCCTCGAACAGCTCGCGGCGGGCGGCGTTCAGCGGGTTCTCACCGGGTACGTCGAGGAGGCCGGCGGGCAGCTCCCACAGCTTGTGCCGCACCGGGTGGCGGTACTGGCGCAGCACCAGCACCCGGCCCCGCTCGTCCTCGGCGACGACGGCGACCGAGCCGGGGTGCAGCTGGTAGTCGCGGCGGGCGGTGCCGCCGTCCGGCATGCGCACGGTGTCGCTGCGCACGCCGGTGACGGCGCCGGTCCACGGCACGTCGGTGCCGGTGACCTCCCAGTGCTCGGCGGAGTCGGCCGGGCCCGGTGCGGGAACGGTCACGTGGCGGCCTCCTGCTGGCGGGCGACGGCGGCCGCGACCAGCCCGGCGAAGAGCGGGTGCGGGCGGGTCGGGCGGGACTTCAGCTCCGGGTGGGCCTGGGTGGCCACCAGGTAGGGGTGGACGTCCCGCGGGTACTCGACGAACTCCACGAGCTTGTTGTCCGGGGAGGTGCCGCAGAAGACGATGCCCGCCTTCTTCTCCAGCTCCGCCCGGTAGGCGTTGTTGACCTCGTAGCGGTGCCGGTGGCGTTCCTCCACGTAGGGCTCGCCGCCGTAGACCTCGCGCACGATGGAGCCCTCGGCGAGCTTGGCGGGGTAGATGCCCAGGCGCATGGTGCCGCCCAGGTCGCCCTTGCCCTCGACGATGTCCAGTTGCTCGGCCATGGTGGAGATCACCGGGTGGGCGGTCGCCGGGTCGAACTCGGTGGAGTTGGCGCCGGCGATCCCGGCCGGGCCGCGGGCGGCCTCGATGACCACGCACTGCAGGCCCAGGCACAGGCCCAGCAGCGGGACGCCGTTCTCCCGGGCGTAGGTGACGGTGGCGACCTTGCCCTCCACGCCGCGGTCGCCGAAGCCGCCGGGCACGCAGATCGCGTCGACGCCGGCGAGCTGCTGCGCGGCGCGGGCCGGGGTGTCGCAGTCGTCGGAGGTGACCCACTTGATCTGCACGCGGGCGTTGTTGGCGAAGCCGCCGGCCCGCAGCGCCTCGGTGACCGACAGGTAGGCGTCGGGCAGGTCGATGTACTTGCCGACCAGCGCGACGGTGACCTCGTGCGCGGGGTGGTGGACCCGGCGCAGCAGGTCGTCCCACTGGGTCCACTCCACGTCCCGGAACGGCAGGTCGAGGCGGCGCACCACGTAGGCGTCCAGGCCCTCGGAGTGCAGCACCTTGGGGATGTCGTAGATCGACTTGGCGTCGATGGCGGCGACCACCGCGTCCTCGTCCACGTCGCACATCAGCGAGATCTTGCGCTTGATGGCGGTGGGCACCTCGCGGTCGGCGCGCAGTACCACGGCGTCGGGCTGGATGCCGATGTTGCGCAGGGCGGCGACCGAGTGCTGGGTGGGCTTGGTCTTCAGCTCGCCGGAGGGGCCGATGTAGGGCAGCAGGGAGACGTGCACGAAGAAGACGTTGTCCCGGCCGACCTCGTGGCGCACCTGGCGGACCGATTCCAGGAACGGCAGGGACTCGATGTCGCCGACGGTGCCGCCGACCTCGGTGATGACCACGTCGACGTCGTCGGTGGCCATGCGGCGGATGCGGGACTTGATCTCGTTCGTGATGTGCGGGATGACCTGCACGGTGTCGCCCAGGTACTCGCCGCGCCGTTCCTTGGCGATGACGGTGGAGTACACCTGACCGGTGGTGACGTTGGCGGACCCGTCGAGGTCGACGTCGAGGAACCGCTCGTAGTGGCCGACGTCCAGGTCGGTCTCGGCACCGTCGTTGGTGACGAAGACCTCGCCGTGCTGGAAGGGGTTCATCGTGCCGGGGTCGACGTTCAGGTACGGGTCGAGCTTCTGCATGGTGACCCGCAGGCCGCGCGCCTTGAGCAGGGCGCCGAGGCTGGAGGCGGTCAGGCCCTTGCCGAGGGAGGAGGCCACACCCCCGGTGACGAAGATGTGCTTGGTCGTCGTGGCGGAACGGCGTGCGGCGGCCGTGCCGGGGTGCGGCTGTGCCAAGAGGGGCTCCCGTGGTCGCGAGGTGGAGGGGCGGACGGCTCGGCCGGCGGTGCGGTGGGAGCCGTCTCGGAGGTTCAGTGGTTCAGCCACCGGCCCACGGGCTACCAGGGTATCAGCGCCCACGCCGGCCGGGGATCGGCCCGGGCCGGCGCTTCCCGCCGGACGGGTGGCCGACACGCCCGGGGATGCGCGGAGAACGCCCGGTCCGCGGCCTTCCGGGGGGTCCGTGCCATGGCTGGGAGAACTCCCGGCGACCCGTAGGATGCTGCCAGTTGGCGCGGCGGCGATCCGGGCGACGACTGCCCCCCGACCGGCTCGACCAGGGCTCCACCGAGACTTGCGCGACGCACCGGTCCCACGTCGTATTCTGCTCGGACACATCGCTGTGTGCCGGCCGGTCGGTCATGCCGCCCGTTCCGCCGCGGCGAGGCCCGCAGGGCGTGCCGGACCTGGCGGCGCGCGGCTCACGAGCCGCAGTGGGGCACCGACCCACGAGTGCGCCGCGTCGTACCGCGGGCGTTCGCTCATCCCGCGGGCACCCGCTTTTTCCGATCGTTTCACCTGCTCTGTTCGACTGGAGATGCACGTGGCCGGGCGCATCGAGGATTACGCACTCATCGGTGACATGCAGACCGCCGCACTGGTCTGCCGGGACGGCACGGCCGACTGGCTGTGCCTGCCCAGATTCGACTCCCCCGCTGTCTTCGCGGGGCTGCTCGGCACCGACGACCACGGGTACTGGCGGATTGGTCCCGCCCATGAGGAGGACGGCGTACCGCCGGCCGCCACCCGGCGCCGGTACCGGGGGGACTCCCTGGTGCTGGAGTCGGAGTGGGACACCGACCGCGGCACCGTGCGGGTCACCGACTTCATGCCGCCGCGTGACGGGGCTCCGCAGCTCATCCGCATCGTCGAGGGCGTCAGCGGCCGGGTGCCGATGCGCTCCGCGCTGAAGATGCGCTTCTCCTACGGCTGGGTGGTGCCGTGGGTGCACAAGGCCGAGGAGGAGAGCGCACCGGAGGGCCGCACGGTGGCGGTGGCCGGACCGGACTCGGTGTGGTTCGACACCGACCAGCCCACATACGGCGAAAACCTGACAACGTTCGCGGACTTCACCGTGGCCGAGGGCGAGCGGGTCGCCTTCACCATCAGCTGGCAGCCCTCGCACAAGCCGGCCCCGCCGATGCCGGACCCGGAGGGTTCGCTGACGGCCACCGAGGAGTTCTGGCGCGAGTGGGTCGCCCAGTGCACCTACCACGGCCCCTACCGGGAGGCCGTGGTCCGCTCCCTGATCACGCTGAAGGCCCTGACGTACGGGCCCACCGGCGGCATCGTCGCGGCGCCCACCACTTCGCTGCCGGAGGACATCGGCGGCGTGCGCAACTGGGACTACCGGTTCACCTGGCTGCGGGACGCGGCGATCACGCTGTCCTCGCTGCTGCGCACCGGCTACCGCGACGAGGCCCGCGCCTGGCGCGAGTGGCTGCTGCGCGCGGTGGCCGGCGACCCGGAGAACCTGCAGATCATGTACGGCATCGCCGGTGAGCGTGAGCTGGGCGAGCAGGATCTGACCTGGCTGCCGGGCTACGAGGGCTCCACCCCGGTGCGGGTCGGCAACGGCGCCGCCCACCAGCTCCAGCTCGACGTGTACGGCGAGGTCAGCGAGGCGCTGCACCTGGCGCACATGACGGGTCTGGCCCGCAACGACTACGCGAGCCTGCTCCAGCTGAAGCTCATCCACTACCTGGAGGAGCACTGGCAGGAGCCGGACGAGGGCATCTGGGAGGTGCGCGGGCCGCGCCGGCACTTCACCCACTCGAAGGTGATGGCCTGGGTGGCGGTCGACCGCACCATCAAGCTCATCGAGTCCGGTGAGGCGGACGGCCCGCTGGAGCGCTGGCGGCAGCTGCGCGAGGACATCCACCGCGAGGTGTGCGAGAAGGGCTACGACCCGGACCGCAACACCTTCACCCAGTCCTACGGTTCCAAGGAGCTGGACTCCTCCCTGCTGCTGATCCCGCAGGTCGGCTTCCTGCCGCCGGACGACAAGCGGGTCATCGGCACCATCGAGGCCATCCAGAAGGAACTCACCGTCGAGGGCGGCTTCGTGCTGCGCTACCCGACGGAGGGCGGCGACCAGGGTGTCGACGGCCTGCCCGGCGACGAGGGCGCGTTCCTGGCCTGCTCGTTCTGGCTGGCGGACGACCTGGCGATGATCGGCCGGGTCGACGAGGCCCGCCAGCTGTTCGAGAAGCTGCTGTCGCTGCGCAACGACCTGGGGCTGCTCGCCGAGGAGTGGGACCCGCGCCTCCAGCGCCAGGTCGGCAACTTCCCGCAGGCGTTCAGCCACGTCCCGCTGATCGACACCGCCCTGCGCCTGACCGCCTCGGGCGCGTACGGCGGCTGACCCCGCGCCGGACCGACCGCCGGGCCCCGCACACCCCCGGGTGCGCGGGGCCCGGCGTGTCGTCAGGCCCGCACCACCCGCACCCCGGTGACGCCCAGCAGCCCGTGCAGCGGCACCCGGGCGCTGCGCTGCGCCGGGTCCACCGTCAGCCCCTGACGGCGCACCAAGCCCAGTACCCGCTCGGCCAGCGGCATCACCATGTGCCGCCCCCAGCACCGCTCGTTGGCGTGGCCGAACGGCAGGTAGCCGCGGGTGGCGTCCGGGTCCAGGTGCTCCCAGCGCTCCGGGCGGAACGCGGCGGCGTCCTCCCACAGGGCCGGATCACGGTGGGTCAGCAGCGGCAGCATCAGCACGTCGTCCCGTTCGCCGATGAGCGGGTCGAGGGCGGCGAACTCCGGGGAGGCGACCCGCAGCAGGTTCCAGGAGACCGGCAGCAGCCGCAGGGTCTCGTGGATGAGGTGCCGGTCGCTCACCCCGTCGCCGAAGGGTGCGCCCAGCCATACCGCCCCGGTGACCAGCGCGGCGACCGTGAAGCACACCGGTGCGGCCGCACGCCGGTACATGCCCATGGCGTGCCGGCGCTCCGGCAGGCCCCGCGCACCGGCGAGCGCGGCCGCCAGCCGCGACCCGGCCCCCGGCGGCCGGCGGCGGTCCGGCAGGGCGGCGCCGGCCCCGATCACCGCCCAGGTCAGCGCCGGGGTCAGCTCCAGGCGCCGGTCGACCATCACCTTCAGCCGCCCCGGGTCGGTGAGGGACCAGCAACACGCCCGGCAATCGGGGCAGTTGCCGGGCCCCCGGCTCCGACGAGTGAAAACCCGGCCGACCGGAAGGGTCAAGGGGGCCTCGCCGCGGGGGAACCGGCCGGCGGTCCCTCAGTGCCGGACCGGGCGGGCCACCTCGTCGTAGACGCAGAGGATCTGCGCGATGGTGTCGTCCTCGGTGGGCCAGGTGGTGGCCTGGACGCGGCCGTCGGCGGCGAGCCGGTCGCGCATCGCGCAGTCGCCCAGCAGTTCGGCGACCGCCCGGGCCAGCTCCCGCGGGTCCTCCGGCGGTACCAGCAGCGCCGCGTCGCCCACGAGTTCGGGCACCGCGCCGACCGCGGCGGCCACCAGCGGCACCCCGGCCCGCAGCGCCTCGTGCACCACCCGGGGGTAGGACTCGAAACGGCTCGGGACCACGAGCAGGTCCGCGGCGGCCAGCAGTTCCGGCACGTCGTCGCGGTGCCCCAGCAGCCGCACCGGCAGCTCCTCGGTGTCCACCCGGCGCTGCAACGCTGCCCGTTCGGCCCCCTCACCGGCCACCACCACCGTCGGGCGCGGACGCATCCCCCGCCACCGGGCGGCCGCGTCCAGCAGCACGTCGTAGCCCTTGTGCGCCTCCAGCCGGCCGACCGCCAGCACCAGCGGCCCGTCCAGCGCGCCCAGCCCCGCCCGGATCTTGTCGCCGTCCGCCCCGGCGGGCCGGACCCGGCCGCGGTGCAGGGGGAACGAGACGGGAGCCAGCCGGGCGTCCCGCGCGCCGAGCCCGCGCACCTCGTCCACCATCCCGGACCACGCGCCCAGCACCACGGTGGCCGCCCGCGCCACCCGGCGCTCCAGCAGCCGCAGCAGCCCGGCGCGGGTGCCGCGGGCCGGCAGACCCGCGTGCCAGGTCACCACCAGCGCCGGACCGCCGCGCGGCACCGCCAGCGCCAGGGACGCCAGGGCCGCCGCGTGCAGCCCGTGCGCGTGCACCACGTCGGCGCCCAGGCAGGCGGAGCGGATCGCGGCCACCGCCAGCGCCTCGTCACGCGGCGCCGGACGCTCGGGGATCTCCACGGCGGTGAACCGGGCCCCGCTGTCCTCGAAGCCGTGGTCGCGCCCGGCCCGCGCCGGACCGCACACCGTGACGTCCACCCCGCGCGCCACCAGGCCGCCGGACAGCGCCCGGACGTGCCCGCCGGCCCGCGCTCCGAGCACCTGCACGGCACGCATCGGCCCGCGGGCGGTGAGGGTGCTGCTGGTCACGGCGGCTGCGCTCCTCGGCAGGGGGTGAAGGGGCCCGCACGGCACGGACCGGCGGCCACCGCGGCGGCGGCGACCGGGCGGGGCACGGTGATCGGACCGGCGGCCCGGAACACACACCGGCACCGGTTCAACGCACGGCGGCGCCGACTGGTGCCCGGCAGGACGGACGGGATCGGCCGGTTTCCCTGGCCGTCACCCCCAGGATGCCGGCCCGGTCCGCCGGCGCACCGCCCCGCAGGACGGCCGGGCCGGAACGCCCTCACACGAATCACCCGTACGGGTGGCCCCCATGAGGTCCCATCAACGCCTACCCCGTTGGCCCGGCAACCCCACATTTCCGTTCCGGCCCACCCCTCACCGCCGGGCACGCCCCCGGGCCGCGGCCGGCTCAGCGGGCGGCGCGGGCGGCCGCCAGCAGTTCCTCGGCGTGCGCACGGGCGGTGTCGGAGTCCTCCAGGCCCGCCAGCATGCGCGACAGCTCCCGCACCCGCTCCTCACCGTCGAGGACCTTGACGCCGCTGGAGGTCACCGAACCGTCGTTGGTCTTCTCCACCAGCAACTGCCGGTCGGCGAACGCGGCCACCTGCGGCAGGTGGGTGACCACCACGACCTGCGCGGACCGGGCCAGCCGGGCCAGCCTGCGCCCCACCTCGACCGCCGCCCTGCCGCCCACACCGGCGTCGACCTCGTCGAAGAGGTACGTGGGCACCGGGTCGGTTCCGGCGAAGACCACCTCGACCGCCAGCATCACCCGGGACAGCTCACCTCCCGAGGCCCCCTTCGCGATCGGCCGCGGCGGGGCCCCCGGGTGCGGCGCCAGGTGCAGTTCGACCTCGTCGGTGCCGAACGGGCCGAACGCCACCCGGCGTCCGGCGCACTCCACACCGTTCTCGTCCTCGGTCTGCCGAAGCTCCACCGTCACCCGGGCGTGCGGCATGGCCAGTTCGGCCAGTTCCGCGGTGACCGCCCCGGCGAACCGCAGGGCCGCCTCGGCGCGGGCGTCCGTCAGCCGCCGCGCCAGCGAACCGAGTTCGGCCATCAGCTCGTCGCGTTCCGCGACCAGGCCGCCGATCCGGTCGTCGTCGCCGTCGAGTTCGGCCAGCCGTGCCGCGCCCTGCTCGGCCCAGGTCAGCACCGCGTCGATGTCGGCGCCGTGCTTGCGGGTCAGGTGGGCCAGCACCGAGCGGCGTTCCTCCACGACCGACAGCCGCAGCGGATCGGCGTCCAGGTTGTCGGCGTAGCCGGCGAGTTCACCGGCCACGTCGGCTGCGAGGATGCCGATCTCGCCGAGCCGGTCGGCCAGCGCCGCCAGCGCCGGATCGTGCGAGCGGACCGCCTCCAGCGCGCGCTGCGCCCCGGAGATCAGGGCACCCGCGTCGATCACCTCCGGGTCCTCCGGCTGCCCGGCGAGCGCCCCGTGCGCCTGGGCCGCGGCCGACGCCAGCGCCTCGGCGTGCCCCAGCCGCCCGGCCTCGGCGGCCAGTTCCGCGTCCTCGCCCGGGAGCGGCGCCGCGGCGGCGACCTCCTCCAGCCCGTAGCGCAGCAGGTCCGCCTCCTGCGCCCGGTCCCTGGCCCGTTCCGTCAGCTCCTCCAGGGTGGCGGCGACCTCGCGCATCCGCCGGTACGCGTCCGTCCACGCGGCCAGCGGGCCGGCGACCGCGTCACCGGCGTACCGGTCCAGCGCCTGCCGCTGCCGGGCCGGACGCAGCAGCCCCTGCTGGTCGGTCTGGCCGTGCACCGCCACCAGGTCGTCGGCCAGCTCCCCCAGCAGCGCGGCAGGCACCGAGCGGCCGCCGACGAACGCCCGGGAGCGGCCCTCGGCGGAGATCGTGCGGCTGACCAGCAGGGCGCCGTCATCGAGTTCGGCCCCGGCCTCCCGCGCGCGCAGCGCGGCCGGGTCACCGGCGTCCATGGTGATCCGGCCCTCCACCACCGCGTTCTTCGCGCCGATCCGCACCAGCGCGGCGTCCGCCCGGCCGCCGAGCAGCAGCCCGAGGCTGGTGACGACCATGGTCTTGCCGGCGCCGGTCTCGCCCGTCACCGCGGTGAACCCCGGGGACAGCTCGACGACGGCGTCGTCAATGACACCCAACGACCGTATCCGCATCTCCTCCAGCACGTCCGAAACCATACGAGGTCCACCGCCCCCCGCGCGACGCGCCTCCACCGCGGGGCGGCCCGGCCCGCCCGGCTGCCGCTCTCGTCAGCGGTCCGGGCGGCACACCGCCCGGGCGCCGGAACCGCTGCCCGCGGACACGGCGCCCCTCGCCGGGTGGGACGGTAACGGCTGCTGGGGGCCGGCGGCATGGGACGGGGCCGCCTCGGCCGGACCGCCGGCGGCCGCACGGTGGCCGTCAAGACGGTACGCCCGGGAGTTCGCCGCCGACCGGCGGTCCGCGACGCGGCGGCGCCGGACCCGTCGGCGCAGGACGTACCCGGGGCCGGCACGGCAGTGCGTGACGCGGTGCAGGAGACGGTGGCGGAGGCAGCGCTGCCCACCGTGCCCCCCGCGGACGCGGCGGTCCCCGACAGCGGCGGCCCCACCCGCGACAGCTGACCACCGCGCGGCCCGGCGGCCGGAGACCGGAACCGGACCGCGCACGGGTGTTCAGTGCGGGACGTTCCGCGCGGGACACCGCGCGGCGCTCAGTGCGGGGCGCCGCGCCAGCCGCCCACCGGGAGCGCGAACTTCGCCACCAGCCGGTCGGTGAACGACGCGTGGTGCAGCCGCGCCAGCCGCACCGGCACCGCGCCCCGCCGCACCTCCACCCGCGCCCCCGGCGGCAGCGGCACCGTGCGCCGGCCGTCGCACCACAGCACGCCCTGGAACGTGGTCGGCTGCACCTCCACCGCCAGCACCGAGGACGGCGAGGCCACCAGCGGCTTGGCGAACAGGGCGTGCGCGCTGTTGGGCACCATCAGCAGCGCCTCCACCTCAGGCCACACCACCGGCCCGCCCGCCGAGAACGCGTAGGCCGTCGAACCCGTCGGCGTCGCGCACACCACACCGTCGCAGCCGAAAGCCGAGACCGGACGGCCGTCCACCTCGGTGACGACCTCCAGCATCCGCTCGCGCGCCGCCTTCTCCACCGACGCCTCGTTCAGCGCCCAGTCGGTGTGGACCACCTTGCCGTCGGCGCGCACCAGCACGTCCAGCGTCATGCGTTCCTCGACCTCGTACGCACGGGTGACGACCCGGTCGACCACCTTGTCCAGGTCGTCGCGCTCGGCCTCCGCCAGGAAGCCGACCCGGCCCAGGTTGACGCCCAGCATCGGCACCCCGGAGGCCCGGGCGAACTCCGCGCCGCGCAGCAGGGTGCCGTCGCCACCCAGGACGACGATCAGCTCGCAGCCCCCGGCCGCCCCGGTGCCCTCGGCCACCACCTCCACGTCCTCCTCGGCGGACGGCAGCGGCAGGTCCGCGGCCTCCTCCCGGAGCAGCCGCACCCCTATGCCGGACCGCACCAGGCCCTGCACGACCCGCTCGGCGCTGCGTACCGCGGCCGGCCGGCCGGTGTGCGCCAGCAGGAACACCGTGCGCCGGCCGGGCTCCCCCACGACCCCGCCGCGCTCCGGCGTGTTCGGCGTTCTCGACGATCCGTTCAACGCGGCCCCTCCGCTACGGCTCGGTCCACATCGGCCGGGTCGAGCTCCGGTGCCCCGGCGCGAAGCCACAAGAAGTACTCGACGTTGCCGGACGGTCCCGGCAGGGGCGAGGCGGTGACGCCCAGCACGCCCAGCCCGAGCCCGGCGGCCTGTCCGGCCACCGTGCGGACCGCCTCGGCCCGCAGCTCGGGCCGGCGCACCACACCACCGCTGCCCAGCCGATGCTTACCCACCTCGAACTGCGGCTTGACCATCAGCACGAGATCGGACCCCGGCGTGGTGCAGCGCAGCAGCGCGGGCAGCACCAGCCCCAGGGAGATGAACGACAGGTCGCCCACCACCACGTCCGCCGGCACGCCGTCGATCTGTTCCAGCGTCAGCTCCCGCACGTTGGTGCGGTCCTTGACGATCACCCGGTCGTCGCTCTGCAACCGCCAGACCAGCTGGCCGTAGCCGACGTCCACGGCGACCACGGCGGCTGCCCCGGCGCGCAGCAGCACGTCGGTGAAACCGCCGGTGGACGCCCCGGCGTCCAGGCACCGCCGGCCCTCGATCCGCAGCCCCAGCGGCGTGAACGCCTCCAGGGCCCCGGCGAGCTTGTGGCCGCCGCGGGAGGCGTAGTCGGGGTCGTCGGCGTCCGGGATCACCACGAGGGCGGCACCGGTGTCCACCTGGGTGGCCGCCTTGGCCGCCGTGAGCCCGGCGACCGTCACCCGCCCGGCCGCGATCAGCCGTGAGGCGTGGTCCCGGGACCGTGCCATGCCCCGGCGCACCAGCTCCGCGTCGAGCCGTCGTCGTGCCACGTGCGGTTCATCTCCTGTCGTCGTGCGGACGGGCCGCCCCGGGGGTCAGCCGGGTGGTCCCGGCGGCGAAGGTCCCGGCCGGGCGTCGAGCGCGGTGAGCGCGTCGCGCAGGCCACGGTGCACATCCTCGTACACCTCGGCGTGTCCGCCGGTCGGCAGGGCGTCCGCGTCCGCCAGCCGCTCCAGCAACGCGTCCACCCCCGGCTCCCCCGTGGACGCCAACGCCACGCCCAGGGGCCGCGATTCCCGCTCCGGCGGCCAGGCTGCGGGTCCATCGCCCGGCCCCTCCGGATCCCGCGGCACGTCCGGCCCGTCCGCCCGGGCCGGCACAACGTGCGCCGGGTCCGCCGGGTCCGCCGGTGCGCCGTCACTCACCGCTGCCGGTCCCGTCCTGCGGCGGCGCGGCGGTCGGCTTCGCGGGGGTGCTCCCGCCCTCGGCCGTCTTCCGCGCGGCGCCCGGGGTCTTCTTCGCGGCCGCCTTCTTCGCCGGCGCGGCCTTGCGGGCGTCCGGGGTCTTCTTCCCGGGCGCCTTCTTCGCCGCCGCCTTCTTCGCGGGAGCGGCCTTCTTTCGCGGGAGCCGCCTTCTTCGCCGACGGCAGGGGCGCCGACGGGGTGGCCGGCGGCGGCGGGGTGGTGACCGCCGGGTCGTCCTGCGAGGCCAGATCGGCGGGCGTGGCGGAGACGGCCCCCTCAGCGGGGCCGGACTTCCTGGCGGCCTTCTTGGCGGGCGCGGCCTTCTTGGCGGGCGCCTGTGCGGCCTTCTTCGCGGCGGCCGGCGCGGACTTCTTCGCCGGCGCCTTCGCAACGGGCGCCGCCTTCCCCTCCGGCTCCCCCTCCGCCTTCCTGGTGGCCGCCGGCTTCCTCATGGACGCCGCAGGCCGCCCCGCCGCCGGCTCCCGCACGGGCGTCGCGCGGGCCGTGCGGGGTTCGGTGCGCGGGCGGGCCGGCGCGTCGTCGACCGTGACGTGCTCGGCGGCCGGTTCGCGTTCGGGCCGTTCCGGCTGCTCCAGGTTGCGCACCCGGCGCTCCAGCGCCTCCAGGATGACGCCGACCTTGGTGATCTCGTCGGCGAGCCGGCCGACCCGCACCATGGTCTTGTCGATCTCCTCGCGCGCCAGGCCGACCAGCAGGTCCCGGTTGGCCTTCCCCGCCGCGATCAGCTCGTCGGCGAGGTTCTGCACCTGCGGCGGGATGTTCTCGCCGATGGTGCGCTGGAGCGCCTCCACATCGACGCCGGTCTGTTCCAGCAGTTCCCGAGCGGCCGCGGTGGCCCGGCGGCGGGTCGCCTCGGTCAGACCGCCCGCGATCTGCAGACAGGTCCGCAACGCGTCACGCATGGTGCTCACTCCTCGCCTCGCCGGTGAACGTGCCCGTGCACACGCGGTGCACACGTGACGACGCTACCGCGTGGCATGGCCCCGAAGTGGCACGGATGGCGCGGGAATCACCCACGACGGGCGGTGTACGGTCGTTCGGTACGCATTCGTGGAGACGGGGAGCGACCAGCGCCGATGGCGACGATCGAGGAGTGCCGGGCGGCGTTGGTCCGCTTGTCGGACAACATGGCCGGCGCGCAGGGCAACGTGGCCGAGGCGGCCGCCCTGGACCGTTCCCTCAGCTGCCGGATCACCGACCTCGACGTGACGTTCACCGGCCGGCTGGCCGACGGCCGGATCCGGGACCTGTCGGTGGCGCCGGGCACCCCCGCCCAACGCGCCGAGATCCGGCTGCGGATGGCCGGCGACGACCTGGTGGCCCTGGTGGCGGGACGCCTGGGCTTCGCCACCGCCTGGGCCACCGGCCGGGTCGGCCTGGAAGCCGGCTTCCGCGACCTGCTGCGCCTGCGCACCCTGCTCTGACCCGGCCGCCCCACCCGGTGGGCGGCCGGCCCGTCGCACGCTCAGACCCCGAGGTCCCCGATCCGTTCCAGCGCCCCGGCCGCGTCCAGGGAGCAGACGCCGTCGCCCGCCGCCGTCCAGGCCGCCGCGCACAGCGCCCGCAGACCGTCCGCCGGATCGCCGGAACCGTCGACCTCCAGCGCCTTGCGCCCGGCCCGCGCCGTCCAGCCGCCGCACCCGAACCCGCCCCCGCCGGAACGCCGTTCGACCTGCGGGTGCGCCACCAGCAACCCCCGCAGGTCGGGTGCCACGTAGGCCGGCCGGTGCTCCGGCGGCGCCGCCAGCAGGTCGGCCGGCCCGGTCACCCCGGTCAGCACCAGCAGCGCGTCGACCTCGCCGGCGAAGGCGCCCTCGATGTCGGTGTCGAGCCGGTCGCCGACCACCAGCGGCCGCCGGGCGCCGGTGCGGATGATCGTCTCGCGGTGCATCGGCGGCCGGGGCTTGCCCGCGACCACCGGCTCCGCACCGGTGACGGTCCGCACCACCTGCACGGCGGCACCGTTGCCGGGGGCGATGCCACGGCTGCCGGGGATCGTCAGGTCGGTGTTGGACGCGAACCACGGCACGCCGCGCCCCACCGCGTACCCGGCCTCCGCCAGCAGCGACCACGGCATGCCGGGCCCGCCGTAGCCCTGCGCCACGGCGGCCGGGTCGTCGTCGGCGGAGTCCACCGGCTCCAGGCCGCGTTCGCGCAGCGCGACCCGCAGCCCCTCCCCGCCGATCACCAGCACCCGCGAACCGCCGGGCAACGCCTCGGCGATCAGCCGGGCCACCGCCTGCGCGGAGGTGATGACGTCCTGCGGGCCGGCCGGCACCCCGAGTTCGGTCAGGTGCGCGGCGACGGCCTGCGGGGGGCGCAGCGCGTTGTTCGTGACGTACGCCAGGCGCATCCCGCCCTCCCGCGCGGACACCAGCGACTCCACCGCGTGCCCGATCGCGTCACCGCCGGTGTAGACGACCCCGTCCAGGTCCAGCAAGGCGGTGTCGTACGCCTCGCCCAACGCCTGTCCGCAGCCCTGCGGCCCGGTCCTCGGCTCCATCCCGCCCAGCTCCTTCCACCCCGGCGCGACCGACGCGCCGGGTCTCCACCGCTTTCCCGCACGACCCGCGCGCGACGGCACCGCACACATAACATGCTCGGATGACCACCCCGGAATCCTCCGCGTCACCACGCGGACTGCGGCTCACGCCGTTCCGCGGGCTGAGGTACGACCCTGACCGGGTCGGCAGCCTGTCCGCGGTCACCTCGCCCCCGTACGACGTCGTCGTGCGGCCGGACGGGCTCCATCACCTGGAGACGTCCGACCCGTACAACGTCGTGCGGCTGATCCTGCCCCGGGACGAGGACCCCTCGCACCGGCACGGCCGGGCCGCGGACACCCTGCGGGCCTGGACCGACGACGGCGTCCTGGTGCCCGATCCGCTCCCCGCACTCTACGTCTACGAGCAGCGCGCTCCGGACGGCGCACTGCAGCGCGGGCTGATCGGCGCGCTGCGCCTGACCACCCCCGACGAGGGCGTGGTGCTGCCGCACGAGGAGGTGATGCCGGGCCCGGTCGTGGACCGGGCGGCCCTGATGCGCGCCACCGCCGCCAACCTCGAACCGCTGCTGCTGACCTACCGCGGCGGTCCGCCGGGCGCCGCGGCCGGCACCGTGGAGCGGCACGCCGGGCTGCCCGCGCTGCTGGCGACCACCACCGAGGACGGCATACGCCACCGGCTGTGGGCGGTCACCGACCCGGCCGAACTCGCCGCCGTCCAGGGCGACCTGGCCCGCCGCCAGGCCCTCATCGCCGACGGCCACCACCGCTGGGCGACGTACCTGCTGCTACGCGACGAGCAGCCGCCGCACGAGGTGCCCGGGCCGTGGGACTCCGGCCTGGTGCTGCTGGTGGACTCCGACCGCTACCCGCTGTCGGTCCGCGCGATCCACCGGGTGCTGCACCGGCTCCCACCGGAGAAGGCGCTGGCCGCGGTGTGCGACGTCTTCCACGTCGAGGAGGTCGCGGGCCCGCTGCCGGCCGCGCTGAAGGCCCTCGGGGAGGCGGCCGCACGCGGCAACGCCTTCCTGCTGGCCGGCGACGGACCGTGCGGCCCGTTCCACCTGCTGAGCCGGCCCGCCGAGGACGTCGTGCAGGAGGCGGTCCCGGCCGGCCGCCCGGAGTCCTGGCGGCACCTGGACGCCACCGTGCTGCACGCCCTGCTGGTGGACCGCCTGTGGCGGGTTCCGGACGCCCCCGAGTACCTCGGCTACGTCCACGACGCGCACGCGGCCGCCCTCCAGGCCCGCCGCAACGGCGGCACCGCGGTGCTGATGCACCCGGTCGCCGAGGACACCGTGCTGGAACTCGCCCGGCAGGGTGTCATGATGCCGCACAAGTCCACCTCCTTCGGCCCGAAGCCCGCCTCCGGCCTGGTGCTGCGGGACCTCGCCGCGGATTCCTAATGGAGATGTCAAGCGGCGGACGTGACGGGCGGTATGGGTTCGTAGCACCGTCCGTCACGCAGGAGGGCCCACAGGACGTTGCCCCGTCGGCGGGCGAGCGCCATCACGGCTTGGACGTGCCGTTTGCCCTCGGCGCGTTTGCGGTCGTAGAAGCGGCGGGACTCGTCGCAGCAGCGGATGCTGATCAACGCCGAGGTGTAGAAGACGCGTTGGAGGCGCCGGCTGTAGCGTTTGGGCCGGTGCAGGTTGCCGCTGATCTTGCCCGAGTCCCGGGCGGCGGGAGCGACGCCGGCGAATCCGGCGAGCCGGTCGGCGCTGTCGAAGGCGTCCATGTCGCCGCCGGTGGCGGCGAGGAACTCGGCGCCCAGCAGGGGTCCGATACCGGGCATGCTGGCGATCACTTCGGCGTGCCGGTGCTGGCGAAACCGGCCCTCGATGAGCTTGTCGGTCTCGGTGATCTTCTCGTTGAGGGCCATCACCTCCCGGGCGAGTGTGTGCACGACCTCGGCGGTGATCTTCTCGCCGGGAACGGCGGTGTGCTGACCCTCGGCGGCCTGAACGGCTGCTTCCGCGAGCTGTTGGGCACCGCGGACTTTGCGGTTGCGCAGCCAGGTGGCCAGCCTGCGGACGCCGGTCCGGCGGATGGCGGCCGGGGTCTGGTAACCCGTCAGGAGGACCAGCGGGCCGACGTTGCCCAGATCGAGTTCGCGCTCCAGGCCGGGGAAGATACCGGTCAGATGGCTGCGCAGCCGGTTGACGGTCCGGGTGCGGTCGTCGACCAGGTCACGGCGGCGGCCGGTCAGGACCTTCAGTTCGGTGACCAGTTCGTCGCCGGGCCTCAAGGAGGTCAGGTCGCGGCGGACGCGGGCCTGGTCGGCGATGATCGCGGCGTCCTTGGCATCGGTTTTCCCGTCACCCCGGTAGCCCTCCGAGGCCCGGTTGACCGAGCGCCCGGTGATGTAGAGCAGGCTCTGGCCGTGGTTGAGCAGGACCGCGATGGCCAGGGCGGCGCCTCCGTCGGCCAGGTCGATGCCCCAGGCCACCACGTCGCCCAGGTCGAGAACGTCGCCGAGGAGCCTCAGCAGCTCCGTCTCGTCGTTCGCCACGCGCCGGGACAGCAGTCGCTTGCCGGTGTCGTCGATCACCACGCAGTGGTGATGGGTCTTTCCGGCATCGATACCGGCCCAGATCGCTGGCATGTGCTTCTCCACGGGTCGTGCGAGTACGGGTACCACGGACGACCTCGCTGTCGAGTCCCTACTGAGCGATCAGTGCCGCAATTCCTAATGAGCAGCCGAGTCGTCGTGGGGGCCGGGCGGCGAATCCGTGGCAGCCACCGTCGGCAGAGGACTGAAAGCCACACCCGGACCCCCTGGGTGAGCCAACCCTACGAATGGCTCGCTCATCCCGACAAACAACGTAGGGAGGACTGACCGCACGGCGACGCCCCGGCGCGGTTGGTCCGCGCCGGGGCGTCGCCGAAGAACAACCGCCGGGGCGTCAGGCGTCCTTGTGCTCCGCGGCCTGCTCGTCGCCGGCCTGCTCGTCGTCGCCGGCCGCCTGCTGCTCGTGGGCGGGCGCCGCACGGAACGGGTCCTGGAGGAACGCCGTCGGCGCCGCCTCGCCGTCCGCCTCTTCCTCGTCGTCCCGGTCGTCCTCGACGGCGTCCAGGTCGACGACGTCGACCTCCAGGTCGTCGTCGTCGTAGAACTCCTCCTCGTCGTCGTCCTCGTCGCGGGCGAGGTCGCGCGGGTCCTCGGTCACGGCGTCGTCGCCGGCCTCGGGGTCGAGGGCGTCCACGAACTCGACGCCGTCGAGCTCCGCGAGGCGGTCGGAGGAGTCGGTGGAACCGTCGCCGTCCGCCTCCAGCGCCTTGCCGAACCACTCGCGCGCCTCGTCCTCGCGCCCGACGGCCAGCAGCGCGTCGGCGTACGCGTACCGCAGCCGCGCGGTCCACGGGTGCACGGCGCTGGAGGCGAGCTCCGGGCTCTGGAGGGTGACGACTGCCGCGTCGGCCTGGCCCATGTCCTTGCGCGCACCGGCCGCCACCAGCCGCATCTCGACCTGTCCCGCCTTGTCGAGCTTGCCGACCTCCGGGTCACCGGCCATCGCCAGCGCCCGCTCCGGCCGGCCGAGACCCCGCTCGCAGTCGGCCATGACCGGCCACAGCTCCGCGGTCCCGGTCATCCGCCGCGCCGCGCGGAACTCCGCCAGCGCCTCGGAGTACTTCTCGTTGACGTAGGCCGCGAAGCCCATCGCCTCCCGCACGGCCGCCACCCGGGACGCCAGGCGGTGCGCGACGCGGGCGTAGTCGTAGGCGACCTCCGGCTCGCCGTCGAGCGACCGGGCCACCATCACCAGGTTGCGGGCGACGTCGTCGGCGAGCGTCTTCGGCAGGCTCTGCAACTCCTGGCGGACGCTCTTGTCGATCTCCTGCCCGGTCACGTCCTCGGGGATCGGCAGCCGCTTGACCGGCTCGCGGTCCTCGCGGCGCGGACGGTCCTCCCCGCCGCTCCGGTTCTCGAACCGTCCCCGGCCACCGGCCGCGTACGGCCGGCGCTCCTGCCCCGGCCGCCGGTCGTCGTCCCGCCGCGGCCCGCGCGGACGGTCGTCACGGGAGCCGTAGGAGGGGCGGTCACCGGAACGCGGACGGTCGTCCCGCCGGTAACCACCCCGGTCGTCGTCCCTGCGCGGCCGGTCGTCCCGCCGCTCGAACTGCGGGCGGTCGCCGTCCCGCCGCGGCCGGTCCCCGCCGGGGCGGTCGCCGTAGCGGGGCCGGTCGTCACGGGAGCCGTACGAAGGGCGGTCACCGGAACGCGGACGGTCGTCACGGCGGAAGCCACCGCGGTCGTCGTCACGACGGGGGCGGTCGCCACCGGACCGGTCGTCCCGCCGGTCGTAACGGGGCCGGTCGTCACGCGAGCCGTAGGAGGGACGGTCACCGTCACGACGCGGCCGGTCGTCACGGGAGCCGTAGGAGGGACGGTCACCGTCACGACGCGGCCGGTCGTCACGCGAGCCGTAGGAGGGCCGGTCACCGTCACGACGCGGACGGTCGTCACGCGAGCCGTAGGAGGGCCGGTCACCCGAGCGGGGCCGGTCGTCACGGCGGAAGCCACCACGGTCGTCGTCACGACGCTCCGGACGCGGCCGGTCCCCGCCGGGGCGGTCGCCGTAGCGGGGCCGGTCGTCACGCGAGCCGTACGAAGGGCGGTCACCGGAACGCGGACGCTCGTCACGGCGGGAGCCACTGCGGTCGTCGTCACGACGGGGGCGGTCGCCACCGGACCGGTCGTCCCGCCGGTCGTAACGGGGCCGGTCGTCCCGCGAGTTGAACTGCGGGCGGTCGCCGTCACGACGCGGCCGGTCCCCGCCGGGACGGTCGCCGTAGCGGGGCCGGTCGTCACGCGAACCGTACGAAGGACGGTCACCGGAACGCGGACGGTCGTCACGCGAGCCGTAGGACGGACGGTCACCGTCACGACGCGGCCGGTCGTCACGGGAGCCGTAGGAGGGACGGTCACCCGAGCGGGGCCGGTCGTCCCGGCGGAACCCACCGCGGTCGCCCTCCCGGCGCTCCGGACGCGGCCGGTCCCCGCCGGGACGGTCGCCGTAGCGGGGCCGGTCGTCACGCGAGCCGTACGAAGCGCGGTCACCCGAGCGCGGACGGTCGTCGCGAGAGCCGTAGGACGGACGGTCACCGGAACGCGGGCGGTCGTCACGCGAACCGTAGGACGGACGGTCACCACCGGGGCGGTCGCCGTGGCGGGGTCGGTCGTCACGCGAACCGTAGGACGGACGGTCGTCACGCCGGGCGCCACCGCGGTCGTCGGTGCGCCGGGGTCCGCCCCGGGAGTCACGCCGGTCGCCGGCGGGCCCGCCACGCTCCCTGCGGTCGGAGCGTTCGGGGCGGTCGTCGGGCGAGTTGGACATCGGCGGGACTCCTGTCGATTCAATACTGCTGTGGTGCGTCAAGCGAGGGGACAACGCGGCTTGCCGGGGACAACGGGCAGCCCACGCGAACAACCTGAGAACATGAGAAAGACCCCTGGCCCCAGCGCTAGGCCGGGACCAGGGGTCCTCAAAGATTGTTCGGCGGTGACCTACTCTCCCACAGGGTCCCCCCTGCAGTACCATCGGCGCTGAAAGGCTTAGCTTCCGGGTTCGGAATGTAACCGGGCGTTTCCCCATCGCTATGACCACCGAAACACCATGGGGCCAGACCGGCTCAGAGACCGGTGCATTGGCAGGTGCCAGCGAACAAGCACACTTTTCAGTTGAGTTTGCTCTACCAGCGCGAAGGTTCGCAATCTGGGAGCTACATAGTGGACGCGAGCAACTGAGGACAAGCCCTCGGCCTATTAGTACCGGTCGACTCCACCAGTCACCTGGCTTCCATCTCCGGCCTATCAACCCAGTCGTCTACTGGGAGCCTTAACCCCTCAAGGGGGTGGGAGTCCTCATCTCGAAGCAGGCTTCCCGCTTAGATGCTTTCAGCGGTTATCCCTCCCGAACGTAGCCAACCAGCCATGCCCTTGGCAGAACAACTGGCACACCAGAGGTCCGTCCGTCCCGGTCCTCTCGTACTAGGGACAGCCCTTCTCAAGACTCCTACGCGCACAGCGGATAGGGACCGAACTGTCTCACGACGTTCTAAACCCAGCTCGCGTACCGCTTTAATGGGCGAACAGCCCAACCCTTGGGACCGACTCCAGCCCCAGGATGCGACGAGCCGACATCGAGGTGCCAAACCATCCCGTCGATATGGACTCTTGGGGAAGATCAGCCTGTTATCCCCGGGGTACCTTTTATCCGTTGAGCGACGGCGCTTCCACAAGCCACCGCCGGATCACTAGTCCCAGCTTTCGCTCCTGCTCGACCCGTCAGTCTCACAGTCAAGCTCCCTTGTGCACTTACACTCAACACCTGATTGCCAACCAGGCTGAGGGAACCTTTGGGCGCCTCCGTTACTCTTTAGGAGGCAACCGCCCCAGTTAAACTACCCATCAGACACTGTCCCTGATCCGGATCACGGACCCAGGTTAGACATCCAGCACGACCAGAGTGGTATTTCAAGGACGACTCCACCACGGCTGGCGCCGCGATTTCACAGTCTCCCACCTATCCTACACAAGCCGAACCGAACACCAATATCAAACTATAGTAAAGGTCCCGGGGTCTTTCCGTCCTGCTGCGCGAAACGAGCATCTTTACTCGTAATGCAATTTCACCGGGCCTATGGTTGAGACAGTCGAGAAGTCGTTACGCCATTCGTGCAGGTCGGAACTTACCCGACAAGGAATTTCGCTACCTTAGGATGGTTATAGTTACCACCGCCGTTTACTGGCGCTTAAGTTCTCAGCTTCGCCACACCGAAATATGACTAACCGGTCCCCTTAACGTTCCAGCACCGGGCAGGCGTCAGTCCGTATACATCGCCTTACGGCTTCGCACGGACCTGTGTTTTTAGTAAACAGTCGCTTCTCGCTGGTCTCTGCGGCCACCCCCAGCTCGGAGTGCAAGACTCGTCACCAGGAATGGCCCCCCTTCTCCCGAAGTTACGGGGGCATTTTGCCGAGTTCCTTAACCATAGTTCACCCGAACGCCTCGGTATTCTCTACCTGACCACCTGAGTCGGTTTAGGGTACGGGCCGCCGTAAAACTCGCTAGAGGCTTTTCTCGACAGCATAGGATCATCCACTTCGCCACAATCGGCTCGGCATCAGGTCTCAGCCTTGATATGAGGCGGATTTACCTACCCCACGGCCTACACCCTTACCCCGGGACTACCACCGCCCGGGCTGGACTACCTTCCTGCGTCACCCCATCACTCACCTACTGACCGCTTGGTTCACCGGCTCCACCACTCCCCATCACCCCGAAGGGATCAAAGGCGGCTTCACGGGCTTAGCATCACGATGCTCGATGTTTGACGCTTCACAGCGGGTACCGGAATATCAACCGGTTATCCATCGACTACGCCTGTCGGCCTCGCCTTAGGTCCCGACTTACCCTGGGCAGATCAGCTTGACCCAGGAACCCTTGGTCAATCGGCGCACACGTTTCCCACGTGTGAATCGCTACTCATGCCTGCATTCTCACTCGTGAACCGTCCACAACTGCCTTCCGGCGCTGCTTCACCCGGCACACGACGCTCCCCTACCCATCACAGCCACCGTTGGGTGTACATGCTGCAATGACACGACTTCGGCGGTATACTTGAGCCCCGCTACATTGTCGGCGCGGAATCACTTGACCAGTGAGCTATTACGCACTCTTTCAAGGGTGGCTGCTTCTAAGCCAACCTCCTGGTTGTCTCTGCGACTCCACATCCTTTCCCACTTAGCATACGCTTAGGGGCCTTAGTCGATGCTCTGG
>CAVTAX010000002.1:770000-1772500 GCA_963732825.1 uncultured Actinomycetota bacterium
CGGGCCGCAGGCGTCCTCCCCGTTGAGCGAGCGGTCCACTCCGAGCGCCGCGGCGAGCCGGGCCGGCCCCTGCGCGAGGTCGCTGTCCCGCCGCGTCGTGGTCCGCCGCGCCCGCGCCAGCTCCGCCCCCTCGACGATCTCCCCCGCCCGCAGCAGCACGGCCGACGCCCGGCCCTCCGGCCCGCACACCAGGTTCATGCAGTGCCACATCCCGTACGTGAAGTACACGTAGACGTGTCCCGGCGGCCCGAACATCACCGCGGTCCGCGCGGTCCGCCCCCGGTACGCGTGCGATCCGGGGTCGGTCTCCCCCGCGTACGCCTCGACCTCCGTCAGCCGCACCGCGACGTCGCCCCCGCGTCCGCGGCGCACGAGCGTCCGCCCCAGCAGGTCCCGCGCGACCTCCAGCACGGGCCGGTCGAGGAAGGAACGGTGGAGGGGGACGAGGGCGGCGGCGGTCTCTTCGGTGGTCACGCGGATCGAGGGTAGTCACGGGAACCGGTCCCCGCGCGGCCGTCCCTGCCGGGAACGGTGCGGGTCCGCGGGTGCGCCCGTGGAACTCGCCGGCGCCCTGTTCGGGTGACGGATCCGGATACCCGCCCCCGCGGACCCCGCCGCATACGCTGGGCTCCGTTGATCGTCCGTGTTGAGGGAGGTAGACCGTGACCGAGCAGGGCAGGCGGCCGTTGCCGCACGCGTTTCATCCGGAGGTGGCGTCGTTCCCGGTGGTGAGTGACGACCTCGCGGAGGGTGGGACGCTGCGGGACGCGCAGGTCTTCGCGCAGGGGAACACGTCGCCGCACCTGCGGTGGGAAGGGGCGCCGGAGGGGACGCTGTCGTACGCGGTGACGTGCTACGACCCGGACGCGCCGACCGGCAGTGGGTTCTGGCACTGGACGGTGTTCGACATCCCGGCGGGGGTGACGGAGTTGCCGGCGGGGGCGGGGTCGGGGGCGTTCGCGGGGTTGCCGGACGGCGCGGTTCAGGTGCGGAACGACTACGGGACGCGGGAGTTCGGCGGGGCGGCGCCGCCGCCGGGGGACGGGCCGCACCGGTACGTGTTCACCGTGTACGCGGTGGACCGGGAGCGGCTCGGGCCGGACGAGGACGCGACGCCCGCGGTGATCGGGTTCAACCTGCGGTTCAAGGCGATCGGACGGGCGCAGCTGATCGGTGAGTACGAGGAGCCCGCGCAGGGCTGAGCGGCGGCGGCCGGGGTCGTCGTCGTGGCGGGTGGGCGGCGCGGTCACCGTGGTGGGGCCGGGCGACCGGTACCGCCGCGACGCGGGGCGGGCTGCTCCGTCCGCCACCCTCCGCCGGAGCCGGCACGGCCGACCGCGCCGGTCGTCGGACGTCTCGGGTGCCTCTTTCGCGGGGGTGTCCGGGGCGTTCGGTCGTCCGGGTTTCCGCTGTCCCACCTCCTGGTGAACGTCGTTGCCGTTCGGGGAAATTGCGTTGTCCGGGGCGGTCGAACCGGGCCACAGTGGTGACACCTCGCCGCGGGGGCGGGCGTGAGCCGGGAGGTGTCCGGGATGCGGGAGACGCTGGTGCTGAACGCGGGGTACGAGCCGCTGTCGACGGTGTCGCTGCGACGGGCCGCGGTGCTCGTCATGCGGGGCAAGGCCGTGGTGGAGCAGGCGCATCCGGGGCTGCGGCTGCGGGCCGCGGCGGTGGAGATGCCGGTGCCGCTGGTGATCAGGCTGACGCGGTACGTGCGGGTGCCGTTCCGACAACGGGCTCCCTGGTCGCGGCGGGGTGTGCTGGTGCGTGACCGGCACCGGTGCGCGTACTGCGGACGGCGGGCCACGACCGTCGACCACGTACTGCCGAGGGCGCAGGGCGGGCGGGACACCTGGATGAACACGGTGGCCGCGTGCTCGGCGGACAACCACCGCAAGGCGGACCGGACGCCGGAGCAGGCCGGGATGCGGCTGCTGACCCGGCCGTTCGAGCCGACTCCGGCGGACACGCTGCTGGCGGCGCTGGGCCTGACCGGGGTGGAGAGCCCGGGCGGGGTGCCGCACTGGGAGCCGCGGGAGCCGCGGGAGCCGCTGCCGGCCTGAGCGGACGCCTCCGGCGGAGTGCGGCGGAACGCGAGGGGGCCCGGACGGGTGATCCGTCCGGGCCCCCTCGGCGTGTGCGGGTCAGTCCTTCTCGATGCCGGGGGCCTCGCGGCGCGGCGGGACGGAGGACTTGGCGCCGCCGCCGTTGCCGCCGGAGTTGTTGTTGCCGAGGTTGCTGAGGTTGCCGAACGCGCCGCCGAGGCCCTTGAGGGCGTCGCCGATCTCGCTGGGGACGATCCACAGCTTGTTCGCGTCGCCCTCGGCGATCTTCGGCAGCATCTGGAGGTACTGGTAGGCCAGCAGCTTCTGGTCCGGGTCGCCGGCGTGGATGGACTCGAAGACGGTGCGGATCGCCTGGGCCTCGCCCTCGGCGCGCAGCGCGGCGGCCTTGGCCTCACCTTCGGCGCGCAGCACGGCGGACGCCTTCTCACCTTCGGCGGTGAGGATCTGGGACTGCCGGATGCCCTCGGCGGTGAGGATCGCGGCGCGCTTGTCACGGTCGGCGCGCATCTGCTTCTCCATCGAGTCCTGGATGGAGGTCGGCGGCTCGATGGCCTTGAGCTCGACGCGGTTGACGCGGATGCCCCACTTGCCGGTGGCGTCGTCGAGGACGCCGCGCAGGGCGCGGTTGATCTCCTCGCGGGAGGTCAGGGTGCGTTCCAGGTCCATGCCGCCGATGATGTTGCGCAGCGTGGTGACGGTCAGCTGTTCGATGGCCTGGATGTAGCTGGCGACCTCGTAGGTGGCGGCCCGCGCGTCGGTGACCTGGTAGTAGATGACGGTGTCGATGTTGACGACCAGGTTGTCCTGCGTGATCACCGGCTGCGGCGGGAACGGGACGACCTGTTCGCGCAGGTCGATCCGGTTGCGGATGCGGTCGATGAACGGGACGACGATGTTCAGGCCCGCGCTGAGGGTGCGGGTGTAGCGGCCGAAGCGCTCGACGATGGCCGCGCTGGCCTGTGGAATGACCTGGACGGTCTTGATGAGTGCGATGAAGACGAGCACCACCAGGATGACCAGGACGATGATGATGGGTGTCACGACCACTCCCTGGGGCCACACGCCTTAGAGCGATGGGTAGTTGAACCGTATGCTGTTCGGGAAGATCCATACTGGCAGACCGGTGGCCGGTCGCGCCCCTGGTTGAGGCAATCCCGGCGGGGCCGGGGGCGGCCGGCGGTCACATGACGACGGCGGTGGCCCCCTCGATCTCGACGACGTCCACCTGTTGTCCGGCTTCGAAGACCAGGCTCTCGTCCAGGGACCGGGCGGACCAGATCTCGCCGCCCAGCTTCACCCGGCCGGTGTGGTGGTCGACCCGTTCCAGCACCAGGGCCTGACGTCCTTTCAGGGCGTCGATGTTGGTGCGCAGCTCGGGGCGGGTCTGGCGCCGGCCGGCCGCCATGGTGCGTACGACGGCGACCAGGGCGATGGAGACCGCGAGGAAGACGACGACCTGGAGGGTGGGTCCGGCGCCGAGGGCCGCGGTGAGGGAGCCCGCGAGAGCGCCCACCGCGAACATGCCGAATTCGGGCATCGTCGTGATCACCAGCGGGATACCCAAGGCTCCCGCCGCTGCCAGCCACCACACCCATGCGTCCACAAGTGCCATGGTAGGGCGGAAGGTTGGCGTGGGACAGCAGGCGTGCACGGTGTTGGGGGCATCACGCCCGGGATGTTTGAAAGCCGAACGGCCGGTTCCGGGGGCGCGGTCGCCGTCCGGGGCCCGGGGGTCGGACCCCGGCCGAGGTCAGGAGAGCGGCAGGCCCTGCGCGGTCCAGCGTTCGCCGCGGCGTTCCACGGTGAGCGGCAGGCCGAAGCAGTGCGAGAGGTTGCGGGAGTTGAGTTCCAGGTCGATCGGGCCCGCGGCGACGACCTTGCCCTGACGGATCATCAGGACGTGGGTGAACCCGGGGGCGATCTCCTCCACGTGGTGGGTGACCATGATCATGGAGGGGGCGATCGGGTCGCGGGCCAGCCGGCCGAGGCGGCGCACCAGGTCCTCGCGGCCGCCGAGGTCGAGCCCGGCGGCGGGTTCGTCGAGGAGCAGGAGTTCGGGGTCGGCCATGATGGCGCGGGCGATCAGGGTGCGCTTGCGTTCGCCCTCGGACAGGGTGCCGAAGCGGCGGTCCGCGTAGTGGGTCATGCCGAGGCGGTCGAGGATCAGGCGGGCGCGTTCCTCGTCGGCGCTCTCGTAGCTCTCGTTCCAGGTGGCGGTCATGCCGTAGGCCGCGGTGAGCACGGTCTGCAGCACGCTCTGGTCGCGCGGCATCTTCTCGGCCATCGCGACGCCGGCCACGCCGATGCGCGGGCGCAGTTCGAAGACGTCGACGCCACCGAGCTTCTCACCGAGGACGACGGCGGTGCCGGAGGTCGGGAAGAGGTAGCTGGACGCGATGTTGAGCAGGGTGGTCTTACCGGCACCGTTGGGCCCGAGGATGACCCAGCGTTCGCCCTCGGCGACCGTCCAGGTGATCCCGTCCACCAGAGCCCGCCCGTCGCGGACGACGGAAACGTCCAGCAGCTCCAGAACTTCGGTCATGAGCGCGTTGTCTCCCCTGTGCGTGTGCGGTCTCGGTCGGCCGCGGGGCCGCCCCATGGAAAACCCCCGAGGGAAAACCTACGCCACACCCCCACCGCACTACTCCCTAGGCTGGGGTGATGCTTCAGGAACCACGTGCGGGACGCATGACAGCATGGGGAAACGCCCTGCTCGGGGGATTTGTCTCCCCCGACGAGGCGGTGGAGAGAATCGTCGCCGGTGACGGCGCGCACCGGGTGACGGGGCTGCCGGGCGAGTCCGGTGCGGTGGGTCTGGCCCTGGGGCTGGGCCGGCTGCGGGCGATCGGGGTGACCGGGCTGCGGCTGGCGCTGCCGGCGCCGGGGCATCCGCTGGGCCTGAGCGGTCCGGCGGAGTTCAACGCCTCGGCCCTGGCGGCCGGCGAGGCGGTGCTGGCGGTGGGCGGCGCGGTCGGGCTGGTGCCGGAGGCCGGGGAGAGCGGGCCGTCCGGCGACCGGCCGGTGACCGTTGTCTGGCGGTGCGCTCCGGTGCGGGAGGCGCCGCCGGCGGATGTGCCGTCGCTGGGCGAGGCGGAACGGGAGCTGGCGGAGGCGCTGCGGGACGCGACGCGGGCGCTGGCGGAGCTGGACGTGGCCGGTGCGGGGCCGGGGGCTCGGGCGGCGCTGGACGCGTACCGGGCGCGGACGCTGGCCGGGCGGGAGGTGCTGGCGCCGGGATACCCGCCGCGGGCCGCACGGGTGCTGGAGCTGGCGCAGCGGGTGGGGGCGCTGACCTCGATCGCCTCGGGCGGTGAGCACGGCGGGGCGGTGAGCGCGTCGCAGATGGCGGCCAGGGCGGAGCTGCTGCGGCCGGTGGAGCGCACGGCGCGGCGGGCGCAGGTGGCGGCGTACAACGCGTACGTGGAGGAGGCGCAGCGGCGCCGGGAGGGCTGAGACGTGGGCGGGCCCCGCGTCCCTCAGGGGGTCGCGGGGCCCGTGGCCGCCGTCCGGGGGCCGTCGCCGGGGGGCGGGACGGCCTGCGCCGGGTACGTCAGCCGTTGGCGGCGGTGTTGCCGAACGCCGGGTTGAGCAGACCGATGACGTTCACGGTGTTGCCGGAGACGTTCACCGGGACGTGCACGGGGACCTGCACGGTGTTGCCGGAGACGACACCCGGGGAACCGGTGGCGCTGCCGACGGCACCGCTGTCGGCGAACGCGGCGCCGGCGGCGGCACCCGCGGCCACACCGGCGGTGGCGAGGACCAGGGCGGCCTTCTTGGCAGTGTTCATGAGAAGCGTTCCTCCTGTGTATCCGTGATTCCCGACCTCGGGGTCACACCGGGTGAACGCCCGAGCGGCGTGGATGACACGGGTGTGCCACCCGATACCTCCGTACGGCGCAACCCGTCGGCGTGGGGCTGCCGTTGACGGTGGAGCGCGGTGGGGGGACGGAGGAGCCCCGGGGGCCGGTCGCCCCCGGGACCGCCGCCGGACACCGCACGGGGGCCGCGCGGTGCGGGGGGATGCCTCAGCGGTTGGTGCTGTGGTTGCCGAACGCCGGGTTGAGCAGACCGATGACGTTCACGGTGTTGCCGGTGGCGTTGACGGGCACGTGGACCGGGACCTGGACGAGGTTGCCGGAGACCGCGCCGGGCGAGTTGAGGGCGGCGCCGTGGGCGGCGGAGGCGGCGTTGGCGGCACCGGCGCCGGCCAGGGCGAGGCCACCCGCGACGGCGGTGACGGCGACGACCTTCTTCAGGTTCTTCACTTCGTTCTCAATCTCTCTGGTGGGGCACCGTCGCGGGGTGCGAGCGGCACGCCATGGAGAACGCCCGGCGGCCCGACCGGTTGCGCCATCCGGGCTACATACACCTGACGGTATGAATCTTGGGCGATAGGACTAACGCAGGTTGACGCGTCGGGATGCTCATATGACCGATCACCGGTGCGCGGCCGGACCGCCCGCCCCGGTCACCGGTGCGGGAACGCCGGCCGGCCGCCGTCACTCCGCCAGACCGTGCCGGACCGCCCACAGTGCGGCCTGGGTGCGGTCGGCGAGATCCAGCTTCATGAGGATGTTGGAGACGTGGGTCTTGACCGTCTTCTCGGACAGCACCAGGGCCCGGGCGATCTCCCGGTTGGCGCGGCCGTCGGCGATCAGGACCAGCACCTCCTTCTCGCGTTCGGTGAGCGTGCCGGCCCGGCCGCCCGGGGCGGGGGTCGCGGCGCCTGGCCGGGCGGCGGGGTCGGCGGCGTCGCCGTCGGCGCTCAGCAGGGCGTCGGCGACCTCGGGCTGGAGCAGCACGTGGCCGGCGTGCACCGAGCGGATGGCGGCGGCCAGGGCGTCGGGGTCGACGTCCTTGTAGACGTAGCCGCGGGCGCCGGCGCGCAGCGCGGGCACGACGGTGCGGCGTTCGGTGAAGCTGGTGACGACCAGTACCCGGGCGGAGCTGCCGGCGGAGCGCAGCGCGCGCAGCGCCTCGATGCCGTCGGTGCCGGGCATGCGGATGTCCATCAGCACGACGTCCGGGTCGAGTTCGGCGGTCAGCTCCACGCCGCGCGCGCCGTCGGCGGCCTCGCCGGCCACCTCGATGTCGGGCTGCACCTCCAGGAAGGTGCGCAGGCCGCGGCGGACGACCTGGTGGTCGTCGACGATCAGGACCCGGATCGTGCCGGGCCCGGGACGGTCAGCCACCGGGGACCTCCATCTCGACCGTGGTGCCGGTGCCCGGGGCGGAGCGCACGGTGAGCCGGCCGCCGACGGCCGCGGCCCGCTCGCGCATGGAGACCAGCCCGAGGTGCCGGCCGGCCCGGCGCACCACGGTGGGGTCGAAGCCGCTCCCGTCGTCGGCGACGCTGAGCAGCGCGCCGCGGCCGCGGCCGGACAGGCCGACGGTGACGGTGGCGGCGTCCGCGTGCCGCAGGGCGTTGTGCAGGGCCTCCTGCGCGACCCGCAGGACCGCCTCCTCCTGGGCGGCGGGCAGGGCGCGCGGCAGGCGGCCGGTGAAGGTGACGCGGGCGGCGTGCGCGCGGTCCAGCACCTCGGTCTGGCTGCGCAGCGCGGCGAGCAGTCCGTCCTCCTCCAGGGCGGCGGGCCTCAGCTCCACGACGACGGCGCGCAGTTCGTCGGCGGCCTCGGCGGCGAGCCGGGCGACCTCGCGCAGTTCGTCCTTGGCCCGTCCCGGGTCGCGGTCGACGAGGGCGGCGGCGGCCTGGGCGGTCAGGCGCAGCGAGAACAGCTTCTGCGAGACGGCGTCGTGCAGGCCGTGCGCGATGCGGGCGCGCTCGCCGGCGATGGTCAGCTCACGGCTGCGTTCGTGCAGGCGGGCGTTGGTCAGGGCGAGGGCGGCGTGCGCGGCGAGGGTGGCGAGCAGGTCCTCGTCGGCGGGGGTGAAACCGGGTCCGCCCTCGCGCTTGCCGGTCAGGAAGATCGCGCCGAGCACCTCGTCGCCGTCGCGCACCGGCATACCGAGGAAGTCCGACATCTCGGGATGGGCCTTGGGCCAGCCGGCGAAGTCGGGGTGCTCGCGCACGTCGCCGAGGCGCTGGGTGGCGGCCTCGTGGAGCATGACGGCGAGGATGCCGTGCTGCCGGGGCAGCGGGCCGATCGCCTTCCACTGTTCGTCGGTGACGCCGTCGACGACGAACTGGGCGAAGCCGCCGTGGTCGTCGGGGACGCCGAGGGCGGCGTAGCGGGCGCCGACCAGGTCGCGGGCGCTGGCGACGATGGTCTGGAGGACCTCGTTGACCTCGCGGTGCCGGCTCATGGCCAGCACGGCCGCGCTGACCGCGGTGATCAGGTCGCGTTCACCCCGGGCGTTCATGCGATCACCGTAGCGCGGGGGCCGGCCGGCGGCATCGGGCCGGGGGCGGGGGTCGCGGGGCGTAGGGCGAAGGGACCGGTGGGCGGGGGCCGTCCGGCCGAGGCGGGCGGGGCGGTGGCGTTCCTACCGTGGCGGGGTCGCCGGGCGGTGGGTCCGGCGGGAGAGCGACGGAGGTGCGTCATGCCGGTGGCGATCGTGACCGGGGCGTCGAAGGGGCTGGGCCGGGCGCTGGCGGAGGGGCTGTCGGCGCGGGGCTGGGACCTCGTGCTGGACGCCCGTTCGGCCGGGCCGCTGGAGGAGGCGGCGCGGGCGCTGCCGGGGCCGGGGGCGGTGGAGGCGGTGCCGGGGGACGTCACGGACCCGGCGCACCGGGCGCGGCTGCTGGCGGCGGCGGACCGGCTGGGCGGGGTGTCGCTGCTGGTGAACAACGCCAGCGCGCTGGGCGCGGAGCCGCTGGTGCCGCTGGCCGGGCTGCCGGAGGCGGGTCTGCGGGCGGCGCTGGAGACCAACGTGGTGGCCCCGGCGGAGCTGACCCGGGCGGCGCTGCCGGCGTTGCGGGAGCGGCGCGGGGCGGTGCTGAACGTCAGCAGTGACGCGGCGGTGGAGGCGTATGCGACGTGGGGCGGCTACGGGGCGTCGAAGGCGGCGCTGGAGCAGTGGTCGGCGGTGCTGGCGGTGGAGGAGCCGGACCTGCGGGTGTGGTGGGTGGACCCCGGCGACCTGCGCACGGACCTGTACGACGCGGCGTGCCCGGGGGATCCGCAGGCGTCGTCGCGGACGGATCCGCGGGAGGTGGCGCCGGCACTGCTCTCGCTGGTGGAGTCCGGTGCGGCGAGCGGCCGGCGGACCCTGGCGGGGGTGGCGTGATGGCGGTGCGGGAGATCGTGGTGCCGCCGCAGCTGTCGGCGCGGGAGCCGGCGGCGCGGCGGGACGCGGTACGGCTGATGGGCGGGTGGCGGTCGGGTCCGGTGGTGGAGCACCACGGTTTCGGGGCGCTGCCGTCGCTGCTGCGGGCCGGGGACGTGCTGGTGGTCAACACCTCGACGACGATGCCGGCGGCGGTGGACGCGGAGCTGCCGGGGGTGGGGGTGGTGGTGCACTTCTCCACCCGGCAGGACGACGGCCGCTGGGCGGTGGAGGTGCGCGACCGGGACGGGCGGGGCACGACGCGGCCGCGGCCGGGCGGTCCGGCGGGGGCGGTGCTGGAACTGCCGCGCGGGGTGCGGCTGGTGCTGGAGGAGCCGCTGAGCCCGCGGGGGGACCGGCTGTGGCTGGCGTCGGTGTCGGTGCGGGACGTGCCGGCGTTCCTGCGGCGCTGCGGGCGGCCGGTGCGGTACGCGTACACCACGCGGGACCTGCCGCTGTCGGCGTACCGCAGTGTGTTCTCCGTGCCGTCGGCGGACGGGCTGGGGTCGGCGGAGATGCCGAGCGCGGCGCGGCCGTTCACCGCGCGGACGGTGGCGGCGCTGGTGCGGCGCGGGGTGCAGTTCGCGCCGTTGACGCTGCACACGGGGGTGGCGTCGGCCGAGGCGTTCGAACCGCCGTACCCGGAGCGTTTCTCGGTGCCGGACTCCACCGCGCGGCTGGTGAACGCGGCGCGGGCGGGCGGCGGGCGGGTGGTGGCGGTGGGCACCACGGCGGTGCGGGCGCTGGAGTCGGCGGCGGATCCGGGCGGCCGGGTGCGCGCCGCGCGGGGCTGGAGCGATCTGGTGGTCTCGCCGGAGCGGGGGGTGCGCGCGGTGGACGGGCTGCTGACCGGGCTGCACGAGCCGCGGGCGTCGCACATGCTGATGCTGGAGGCGGTGGCGGGTCTGCCGCTGCTGGAGGCGGTCTACGACGCGGCGGTGCGGGAGCGGTACCGCTGGCACGAGTTCGGCGACGTGACGCTGCTGCTGCCGTGACGCCGCCGCGGGCGTGACGGGGGTGTGTGCGGGGCGGCGGGTGCGGGGGGCGCGGAAACGCGTGCGGGGGGCGGCGGGCACACGGCCCGCCGCCCCCCGCACGGGCGGGATCACTTCTCCCGCATGACCTCCGGCTCATGCCGGCGCAGCAGGCGCTGGACGAGGAAGCCGCAGGCGATGCCCAGGGAGAACAGCACGATGATGTCGGCCCACCAGATGCCGGCGCTGTGCTTCCACAGGGTGTCGGGGTTGCCCGGGTCCCACGGCAGCAGGGTGTTGAGGTCGGCCGTGGCGCCCATGGCGGCGACGGCCCAGCGCGACGGCATGAGCCAGGCGACCTCTTCGACGCCGGGCTTGTCGAAGATCTGGAAGAGCACGCCGGTGAAGACCACCTGGACGATGGCGAACATCACCAGCAGCGGCATGGTCTTCTCGGCGGTCTTGACCAGGGCGGAGATGACCAGGCCGAACATCATCGAGGTGAAGCCGATGCCGACGACGCCGATCGCCATCTCGATCGCCGGGTGGCCGCTGAGGATCAGACCGCTTTCGGGCAGCGCCCGGGTGCTGAAGCCGATTCCGCAGATGATGACGCCCTGCAGGGCGGTGATCAGGCCAAGCACGATGATCTTCGACATCAGGTACGCGCTGCGGGACAGCCCGACCGCGCGTTCCCGCTCGTAGATGACGCGTTCCTTGATCAGTTCGCGCACCGAGTTGGCGGAGCCGGAGAAACAGGCACCGACCGTGAGGATCATCATGATGGTGCCGGCGTCACGGTTGGTGAAGTTGTGCGACCGCGGGCCGATGCCGAGGCCGTAGTCGGCGGGGATGACCACGCTGACCAGGCCGAGGACGGCCGGCATGATGAGCATCAGCGCCATGAAGCCGCGGTCGGAGGCGATCACCGAGACGTACCGGGAGATCAGCGTCCACAGCTGGGAGCCCCAGCTCTGCGACTTGGCGGGCCGGGTGACCTGCTGGGGCATGGCGGGCACCGGCTGCGGCTGCGGGGCGGCCTCGTCCAGGTGCGCGCTGTACATCTGGTAGTGCTGCGAACCGCGCCAGCGGCCGTCCCAGTCGTACTCGCGGTAGTTCTCGAACGCCTGGAAGACGTCGGCCCAGGTGGAGTAGCCGAAGAAGTTCAGCGCCTCGTCCGGCGGGCCGAAGTAGGCCATCGAGCCGCCCGGGGCCATCACCAGCAGCCGGTCGCACAGGGCGAGTTCGGCCACCGAGTGGGTGACGACGAGCACGGTGCGGCCGTCGTCGGCGAGCGCCCGCAGCAGCTGCATGACGTCGCGGTCCATGCCGGGGTCGAGGCCCGAGGTGGGCTCGTCGAGGAAGATCAGCGACGGCTTGGTCAGCAGTTCCAGGGCCACCGAGACGCGCTTGCGCTGGCCGCCGGACAGCGAGGTGATGCGCTTGTCCGCGTGGATGTCGAGCTTCAGCTCGCGCAGCACCTCGTCGATGCGGGCCTGGCGTTCCGCGGCGTGGGTGTCGTCGGGGAAGCGCAGGCGGGCCGCGTACTTCAGGGCGCGGCGGACGCTCAGCTCCTTGTGCAGGATGTCGTCTTGCGGCACGAGGCCGATGCGCTGGCGCAGTTCGGCGAACTGCTTGTACAGGTCACGGTTGTCGTACAGCACCTCGCCGACGTCCGCCGGGCGGTAGCCGGTCAGGGCGCGCAACAGCGTGGACTTGCCGGAGCCGGAGGGGCCGATGACACCGATGAGCGACTTCTCCGGGACGCCGAACGAGACGTCCTTGAGGATGCTCTTGGTGCCGTTGCCGGCCGGCACGTTGACCGTCAGGCGGCGCGCGGAGAAGGAGACGGCGCCGTTGTCGACGAACTCCTCCAGCCGGTCGCCGACCAGCCGGAACGTGGAGTGGCCGACGCCGACGATGTCGTGCGGGCCGATGAGGTGGCGGTCCTTGACGGGCTGGCCGTTGACGTAGGTGCCGTTGTGGCTGCCGAGGTCGACGATCTCCATGCGGCCGTCGGGGTGCGCGTGGAACTCGGAGTGGTAGCGGGAGACCTGGAGGTCGGAGACCACCAGTTCGTTCTCCAGCGCGCGGCCGATGCGGATGACGCGGCCGGCCGCCAGCGCGTGGAACTGCGTCGGGCTGCGGTCGCTGTAGGCGCCGGCCGGGCCCGCGGTGGCCGCCCGGCGTGGTGACTCGCCGGCCCCGGTCCCTGGACGGGCGGGTGGCGTCGCGGGCACGCCGGCGGCGACCGCCCCGGCCCACGCGGGTTCCGCCTGCTGCGCAGCGGTCTGCTGCGGTACCGCCTGCTGCGGCGCCGCCTGCTGCGGCGCGGCCTGCTGTGGCGCGGCGGCGCCGAAGGACAGCCGGGGGCCGTCCGTGGCGTTGCCGAGGTTGATGACCGATCCGGTGGAGACCGCGGCGTGCTGGACGCGCGCTCCCCCGGAGAACGTGCCGTTGGTGCTGCCGAGGTCCTCCACGAGCCAGCCGTTGCCGTCCCAGCGGATCGTGGCGTGCCGCCACGAGACCCTGGCGTCGTCCAGTGCGACGTCCCCCTGCGGGTCACGGCCCACGGTGTACGTCCTGGACGCGTCGAGGGTCCAGGATTGTCCGTTCAATTCCAGTACGAGTTCCGGCACTCCATGCCCCACAAGGTTGTCCCCCGAGTAGTCCCCCATTGCCGGGGAGTCCAGGGATGTCGAACTTCGGGAGGAACTATTTCAGGATTGGCCGGTCAACTGAAAGTCGCCTCCCGCCCTGTGGGCGCGCGTGCGGGGTGGATGGTGTGAACGACTGTGGAGATCGGACCCCGGCACCGGCTGTCAACTCACCCCCGCCGGGCATCCGTCGCCTTCTCCGAACGCCACCGCGGTCACCCGTGCTCCACCGCGGGGACGCGGGCGATCCGGCCTGAGTTGCTGACGCGGCATGCCGTGTGCCGGGACGGTCCGGCGGGCGCGTCGGAGGTGGGCGGTACCCGGGGCGCGGCGGTTGGACGGCGTGGGTCCCCGCGTGCCGTTCGTGCGCCTCCGCGGGGCCCCGGCCGCGTCTCCCCCGTGCCCGGAGCCGCTCCCGCGCGGGGGTCGCGGGGGCCGTCCGGAAGGGGCCGCGCCGCGCGGGGTGACCGCCATGCGGGACGACCGGCCGGATCCGGGGGGTGAGCGGATACGGTGGGAGCACCATGGACGACGCATCCCGGGCCCTTTCCGCCCCCGCCGCCCCTGCCCCGGCCGACGGCGCCGGGCCCACGCTGCTGGTGAAGATCTTCGGCAAGGACCGCCCCGGCATCACCGCGGGCCTCTTCGAGACGCTGGCCGGCTTCGGGGTCGACGTCGTCGACCTGGAGCAGGTCGTCACGCGGGGCCGCATCGTGCTGTGCGCGCTGGTGACCTCACCGGCCGGCGGGGGCTCCGCCGAGGGCGCGCTGCGCTCGACGGTGCACGGCTGGGCGGAGTCGATGCGCATGGAGGCGGAGATCATCTCCGGCACCGGCGACAACCGCCCGCGCGGCACCGGCCGTTCCCACGTCACGGTCCTGGGGTACCCGCTGACCGCTCGGGCGATGGCCGCCATAGCGGCCCGGGTCACCGACGCGGGCGGCAACATCGACCGCGTGCTGCGGCTGGCGAAGTACCCGGTGACCGCGGTCGAGCTGACCGTCTCCGGCACGCCCACCGAGGCGCTGCGCAGCGCGCTGGCCCCCGAGGCGATGCGCAGCGGGGTGGACGTCGCGGTGGTGGCGGCCGGGCTGTACCGGCGGGCGCAGCGGCTGGTGGTCATGGACGTGGACTCCACCGTCATCCAGGACGAGGTCATCGAGCTGTTCGCCGCGCACGCCGGCTGCCAGGAGCAGGTGGCGCACGTGACGGCCGCCGCGATGCGCGGGGAGCTGGACTTCGCGCAGTCGCTGCACGCCCGGGTGGGGCTGCTCGCCGGGCTGGACGCCTCCGTGGTGGACAAGGTCCGCTCCGAGGTCCGGCTCACCCCGGGCGCCCGCACCCTGATCCGCACCCTCAAGCGGCTCGGCTACCAGGTCGGCGTGGTCTCCGGGGGCTTCACGCAGGTCACCGACGACCTGCGCGAGCGGCTGGGGCTGGACTTCGCGGCGGCCAACACCCTGGAGATCGCCGACGGGAAGCTGACCGGTCGGATCATCGGTCCGGTGGTGGACCGGGCGGGCAAGGCCCGGCTGCTGCGGGAGTTCGCGGCTCAGGCCGGGGTGCCGCTGGCCCAGACCGTGGCGATCGGCGACGGTGCCAACGACCTCGACATGCTGAACACCGCGGGCCTCGGCGTCGCCTTCAACGCCAAGCCGGTGGTGCGCCGGGCCGCCGACACCGCGGTCAACGTGCCGTTCCTCGACACCGTGCTCTACCTGCTGGGCGTCACCCGCGAAGAGGTCGAGGCCGCCGACGACCAGCTGTGATCCCGGTGGCGGCGGTCAGTCGCGTGCCGGGACCCAGAAGGCGGTCAGGCGGGCCACGCCGTGTTCGACGGACTTCCAGGAGCCGGTGAACTCCAGTACCGCGACGGCGCCGGTGGGGAACGCGCCGCGGCGCATCCTGGCCAGCGTGTCGCCGTCGGACCGGCCGGCCAGCGCGTCGGCCACGCCGTGCATACCGGGGTTGTGCCCCACCAGGGCGACGTCCGGGAGGTCCTCGTCGACGCCGGCCAGCACCGCCAGCAGGTCGCCGGTGGTGGCCTCGTAGAGCCGTTCGTCGTAGACGGTCTTGGGGCGCTGCGGCAGTTCGTGCGCGGCGAGCTTCCAGGTGTCGCGGGTGCGCACGGCGGGCGAGCACAGGATCAGGCCGGGCGTCATCCCGGCGTCGGCCAGCCAGCGTCCGGCCGCGGGGGCCTCCAGGCGGCCGCGGTCGGCGAGCGGCCGCTCCCGGTCGGGCACGTCGGGCCAGTCGGCCTTGGCGTGCCGCAGCAGGACGATCCTTCGGGGTGTCGCGTCGCTCATGTACTCAAGCTTTGCAGAAAACCGGCTCACGGGCGCGGGGTGCGCGGTGCTCCGGTGCCGCGGGGGCCCGCACGTCACGGTCCCGGCCCGCGGGAGGGGGTCAGACGGCCGGGGTGAGGGCGGCCGGCAGCAGGGAGCGCAGGTGGCCGAGGAGTTCGAACGCGGCCGGCACCGTGGGGGCGCCGGTCTGCCGGGCGCCGGCCACGACGAGCAGGAGGAGCCCGAAGGCGGCCGCGGGCAGCGCCAGCGCCCACCAGCGCAGCCGGGGAGCGGCGCCGGACGGATCGGGCGGCGGCAGAGCCGCGGGCGGGGAGATGACAGCCATGGGGAACGCCTCCAGGTCGTGACCGTGTGCACCATCGATCACGCTACGCAGGCGCGGCCCGGGTTCCCATCGGGGCGGCCACCCAGATGACCCTGAGCCTGCCCCCAGGTGCGGGGTGGGGTTTTCCCCACCCCGCACTCGGGGATCACCCGTAGTTGGCGCCGACGGTGGCGATGACGGCCACCAGCGCGGGTACGGCGAGCATCAGGGTCAGCACCAGCAGGAACTTCTTCTGCGGGTTGGGGGGATTCGGTTCGAGGACGGGCATGCCGCCCAGTGTCGCACCCGTTCCTGTCCCTCCCCCTCCAGGTCGGTGCGCCGCGCGCCGGCGGGGTCAGGAGACGGACACCCGGGTGAGCCAGGCGGTGCGGATCTCCTTCCAGCAGCGCCCGGTCAGCCGCACCCACTGCGCCGGCCCGTCGTCGACCGGCGCGGTGTCCGTGGCCGGGTCCCACCAGCGCGCACAGCTGACGTGCAGCTGGAGCCGGGTGCTGACCGGATCCGGGTTGAGGCACGTGGCGACGGCCAGCCCGTCCTCCCGCCGCAGGTCGCACCGCGCGCCCTCGTCGCCGGTGACCGCCCGGACTGCGGGGGGCGCGGCGTCGGGCAGTGCGGCGGCGGGCGGTGCGGCGGCGGGCGGTGCGGCGGCGGGGGCCTCCGCGGCGGGCGGTGCGGCGGGCGCGACGGCCGGGGCGGGGCGGGCCGGGACGGCGTCGGGGTGCGCGGGCCGCGGGGCCGCCGGGGGGCGCTGGACGGCGGCGGGGTGCGCGGCGGCCGGGAACGGGGTGAGGGCGCAGGCGAGGGCCAGGATGACGGGGGCCGGCCCCCAGCCGCGGTGACGCCGCATCGCGTGCCCTCCTCGCTCGGCCCGGCCCCGGGTGCCGCCGCCGGCCCCACCGTCATCGTGCCGCCGGACCGGCCGGGGCGCCCGCCCGGCTGGGCCGTCCGGGCGGAGGGCCGCGCACGCCTGGGAACGACGGCGGCCCCGGCCCTCCGGAGGGAGGAGGGCCGGGGCCGCCGGGTGCCGGGATGCCGGGTCAGGCGCCCATCATGTGCACGCCGCCGTCGACGTGGACCATCTCGCCGGTGGTCTTGGGGAACCAGTCCGACAGCAGGGCGACGATCCCGCGGCCGGCCGGCTCCGGGTCGGCGAGGTCCCAGCCGATCGGGGCACGGTGGTTCCACACGTCCGCCAACTGCTCGAAGCCCGGGATGGAGCGCGCGGCGATCGACTTCAGCGGACCGGCCGAGACCAGGTTGACGCGCACGTTCTTCGCGCCCAGGTCACGGGCCAGGTAGCGGGAGGTCGACTCCAGGGCGGCCTTCGCCACGCCCATCCAGTCGTACTTCGGCCAGGCCACGGTGGCGTCGAAGGTCAGACCGACGACCGAACCGCCGCGCGGCATCAGCGGCAGCAGGGCGGTGGTCAGCGACTTCAGCGAGTACGCCGAGACGTGCATCGCGGTGGCGACGTCCTCCCACGGCGCGTCGAGGAAGGTGAAGACCGACTCGGGGCCGAAGGCGATGGAGTGCACCACGCCGTCCAGCTCCACGCCCTCGCCCAGGTGCTCGGCGACCAGGCCGGGCAGCCGCTCCAGGTGCTCGGCGTTGGTCACGTCCAGCTCGATGACCGGGGCCGGCTTGGGCAGCCGCTTGGCGATCCGTTCGACCAGGCTCGGCCGGGGGAAGGCGGTGAGGATGATCTCCGCGCCCTCCTCCTGGGCCAGCTTCGCGGCGTGGAAGGCGATCGAGGCGTCGGTGAGGACGCCGGTGATCAGGATGCGCTTGCCTGCGAGGATTCCACTCATGGTGGTCAGTGACCCATGCCCAATCCGCCGTCGACGGGAATGACGGCTCCAGTGATGTACGCGGCGTCGTCGGACGACAGGAAACGCACCGAAGCGGCGATGTCCTCCGGCTTGCCGTAGCGGCCCATCGGGACCTGGCCGACGATGGCGGCACGCTGCTCGTCGTTGAGCACGCGCGTCATGTCGGTGTCGACGAAGCCCGGTGAGACGACGTTGACGGTGATGTTGCGGGTCGCCAGCTCGCGGGCCAGGGACCGGGCGAAGCCGATCAGACCGGCCTTGGACGCGGCGTAGTTGGACTGGCCGGCCGAGCCGAGCAGACCCACCACCGAGGAGATCAGCACGATGCGGCCCTTGCGGGCCCGCAGCATGCCGCGCGCCGCGCGCTTGACCACGCGGAAGGTGCCGGTGAGGTTGGTGTCGACGACGGAGGTGAAGTCCTCCTCGGACATCCGCAGCAGCAACTGGTCGCGGGTGACGCCGGCGTTGGCCACCAGGATCTCGACGGGACCGTGCGCCGCCTCGACCTCCTTGTACGCCTGCTCGACGTCGTCGGGCACGGTGATGTCGCACTTGACGGCGAGCACACCGGCGGCGGTCAGTCCGGCGGGCGGTTCGCCGGAGCGGTAGGTGATGGCGACCTGGTCACCCGTGTCGGCGAAAGCGCGGGCGATGGCGAGGCCGATACCGCGATTGCCTCCGGTGACGAGTACCGAGCGGCTCAAGGGCCCACCCTTTCGTAGAACGGGGCTTACCCCACGCAAACTATCGGTCGCCCCCCGCCGCGACGAAAGCCGCTGGCGACAGGGGCGGCCGTGTCGCTCTGTGGGGTCCCTACAGAAAAGCCGGTGTCCCGGGACTGTCCGCACGGCATGATTCACTGCGAGTGTCTTCGAGGACCCGCTGACGGAAGGGGAGGCAGTCGTGCCCCAGGAGATCGACGCGTCGTTTCTGGCGCTGCCGCTGAGGGCGTTGGCCGACGCGGCGCTCGCCCGTGCCCGCGCGCTGGGAGCCGAACACGCGGACTTCCGCTTCGAGCGGGTGCGCCGCGCCACACTGTCGCTGCGCGACGCCCGCCCGGCCGGTGCTTCGGACAGCACCGACACCGGGTACGCGGTGCGCGTGGTGCACGACGGCGCGTGGGGCTTCGCGGCCGGCGTGGAGATGACGATGGACGGCGCAGCCCGGGTGGCCGGACAGGCGGTGGCCATGGCCAGGCTGTCGGCCCGGGTCGGCCGGGCCTCCGGCGGGGACGACCGGGTGGAGCTCGCGCCGGAGCCGGTGCACGCCGACCAGGTGTGGGTCTCCTCCTACGAGGTCGACCCCTTCACGGTGCCCGACCGGGACCGCGGCGCGCTGCTGGCCGACTGGAGCGCGCGGCTGCTGGCCGCCGAGGGCGTCAGCCACGTCGAGGCGACGCTGATGGCCGTCGTGGAGAACAAGTTCTACGCCGACACCGCGGGCAGCAGCACCACGCAGCAGCGGGTCCGGGTGCACCCGGAGGTGACGGCGACCTCGGTGGACGGCCGCACCGGCGCGTTCGACTCGATGCGCACCCTGGCACCGGCGGCCGGCCGCGGCTGGGAGTACCTGACCGGCACGGGCTGGGACTGGGACGCCGAACTGGCCCAGCTGCCCGGGCTGCTGGCGGAGAAGATGCGCGCGCCGAGCGTGGAGGCCGGGCGCTACGACGTGGTGATCGACCCGTCCAACCTGTGGCTGACCATCCACGAGTCCATCGGCCACGCCACCGAGCTCGACCGCGCCCTGGGTTACGAGGCCGCCTACGCCGGCACCTCGTTCGCCACCTTCGACCAGCTCGGCACACTGCGCTACGGCTCCCCGGTGATGAACGTGACCGGTGACCGCACCGCCGAACACGGCCTGGCCACCGTCGGGTTCGACGACGAGGGCGTGGCCGGCCAGTCCTGGGACCTGATCCGGGACGGCGTCCTCGTCGGCTACCAGCTCGACCGCCGCATCGCCCGCCGCACCGGCTTCGAGCGGTCCAACGGCTGTGCCTTCGCCGACTCCGCCGCCCACGTGCCGCTCCAGCGGATGGCCAACGTCTCGCTGGCCCCGGCCCCGGACGGGCCCTCCACCGAGGAGCTGATCGGCGGCGTGGAGCGCGGCGTCTACGTGGTGGGCGACCGCTCGTGGAGCATCGACATGCAGCGCTACAACTTCCAGTTCACCGGACAGCGGTTCTTCCGCATCGAGAACGGCCGGCTGGCCGGGCAGGTCAGGGACGTCGCCTACCAGGCGACCACCACCGACTTCTGGGGCTCGATGGAGGCGGTCGGCGGACCGCAGACGTACGTGCTGGGCGGGGTGTTCACCTGCGGCAAGGCCCAGCCCGCCCAGACCGCCGCGGTCAGCCACGGCTGCCCCTCGGCGCTGTTCCGGGGCGTCAACATCCTCAACACCACGCAGGAGGCGGGTCGTTCATGAGTCGTTCCACACCCGCGCACGAGATCGTCGAGCGCGCCCTGGAGCTGTCGCGGGCGGACGGCTGCGTCGTCGTCGCGGACGAGACGTCCACGGCCAACCTGCGCTGGGCGCGCAGCGCGCTGACCACCAACGGCGTCACCCGGGGCCGGGAGCTGACCGTGGTGGCCACGGTGGACGGCGCGCAGGGCACCTCCTCCGGCGTGGTGTCGCGTTCCGCCGTGACCGCCGAGGAGCTGGAGCCGCTGGTGCGGGCCGCCGAGGCCGCCGCCCGTGAGGCCGGTCCCGCCGAGGACGCCCGGCCGCTGGTGACCGGCACCGCCCGCTCCGCGGACTTCGACGCGCCGCCGGCCGAGACCGGTCCGCAGGTGTTCGACGCGTTCGCCCCGGCGCTGGGCGAGGCGTTCGGCACCGCACGGGCCGGCGGGCGGGAGCTGTACGGCTTCGCGTTCCACGAGGTGACCAGCACCTACCTGGGCACCTCCGCCGGCCTGCGGCTGCGGCACGACCAGCCCACCGGCACGATGGAGCTCAACGCCAAGTCCCCCGACGGCGCCCGGTCCGCGTGGGCGGGCGCCTCCACCCGGGACTTCCGCGACATCGACCCCAGGGCCATGGACGAGGGCCTCGCCACCCGGCTGGGCTGGGCGGAACGGCGGATCGACCTGCCCGCCGGGCGGTACGAGACGCTGCTGCCGCCCACCTCGGTCGCCGACCTGATGCTGTGGGCCTGGTGGGCGTCCGGCGCCCGGGACGCGGCGGAGGGCCGGTCGGCGTTCAGCCGCCCCGGCGGCGGCACCCGGATCGGGGAGCGGGTGGCGGAGCTCCCGGTCACCCTCTTCAGCGACCCGGCGGCCGCTGGCCTGCAGGCGGCGCCGTTCAGCGTCGCGCACTCCTCCGGCGAGGAGATGTCGGTCTTTGACAACGGCCAGCCGCTGCAGCGCACCGACTGGATCCGGGACGGCGTCCTGGAACGTTTGATGACCACCCGGCACACCGCGGAGCTCACCGGCCTGCCGCACGCCCCCGCGCAGGACAACCTGCTGCTGGACGCGGGCGGCACCGGCTCCCTGGAGGAGATGATCGCCGCCACCGAGCGTAGTCTGCTGCTCACCTCGCTGTGGTACATCCGCGAGGTCGACCCGGCCAGCATGCTGGTCACCGGCCTGACCCGGGACGGCGTCTACCTGGTGGAGAACGGCGAGGTCTCCGGGGTGGTCAACAACTTCCGGTTCAACGAGTCGCCGCTCGGCGTGCTGCAGCGGGCCACCGGCGCGAGCCGCACCGAGGCCACCCTGCCGCGCGAGTGGAGCGACTACTTCACCCGGGCGGCCATGCCGGCGCTGCGGGTGCCGGGGTTCAACATGAGTTCGGTCAGCAGGGGCGTCTGACGCACGCCGGGAGGGGGCGGGGATGAGCGGGGGAAACGCGGCGGACGGGCCGGGAGGACGGACCGGTATGCACGCCAAGCGGCTGGTGACGTGCTCGAAGTTCCTGTCCCTGGTGCTGCGGCACGATCCGTCGAAGGCGGGCGTCACGCTGGACGCGGCCGGCTGGGTCGCGGTGGACGAGCTGCTGGCCGGCTGCGCGGCGGCCGGACGGCCGCTCACCCGCGCGGAGCTGGCGGAGGTCGTGGCCGGCAACGACAAGCGGCGGTTCGCCCTCTCCCCCGACGGCTCGCGCGTCCGCGCCAGCCAGGGGCATTCGGTGAGGGTGGACCTCGGCCTGCCGGACACGCCACCGCCGGACGTGCTCCACCACGGCACGTCCACCGCGTCCCTGCCCCTGGTGCTGCGGGACGGGCTGCGTCCGATGTCCCGCCAGGACGTCCACCTGTCCGCCGACCCGGCCACCGCGGTCCGGGTCGGCTCCCGCCACGGCCGGCCGGTCGTCCTGGAAGTCGACGCGGCCGGCCTCGCCGCCCGCGGCCACCGCTTCCGCATCAGCGCGAACGGCGTCTGGCTCACGGACACGGTCCCCCCGGAAGCGCTCCGGCAACGACGGTGACGGTCCGCTCCGCGGGGGTGGGCGCAGCTCCGTCGCGCACGCCTGCGGGTCCGCTCCGCGGTCCGTCACGGTCCGCTCGGGCTCGTCGCGCAGTTCCCCGCACCCCTGACAGCAACACCGGCAGAAAGCCCCCGGAGGCGAACGAACACGGAAGAGGGGCCGGCGGTACCGTTGGAGGCGTGGTCGGACGGAGGGCGTTCCGGCACGGTGAGCGGGTGGTGGAGTTGATGCGGAAACGCGCCGGTGAGGGTGAGGTCTTCCAGATCTCGTCCGCGCGGGAGTCACTGTCGGACGACGTGCGGATCCGGCAGCGCAACTACGCCATCTCCATGGGCATCCGCACCCTGTGCGTGATCCTCGCCGTCGTGCTGTGGCACGTGCAGACGGTGATCGCGGGCTGCGCGCTGGTCGGCGGCCTCCTGCTGCCGTGGATCGCCGTCACCGTCGCCAACGGCGGTCGCTCCAACCGCACCCACCACACCCCGACGTTCGTCCCCGGCCCGGCCCGTAACCTCCTCGAACCCGGCCCCGGCACCCGCGAGGTCGGCGACCGCGCCCCCGGCACGAACGGCGGCGACCTCCCCGATCACACCCACCCCAGCTGACCCAGCCCGCCACTCCAAGCTCAAGAAAAGCTCAGATGAATCCCCCGCCCGGGCTGCCGCGCCGGGGTATGCACGTGACATACTGCGTAACGCGCTCCGCATCCCCCGTCGGAGCGACCGATCGACGCCAGGCAGCTCCCCCCGTGGCTGCCTGGCGTCGGTCTTTTTCGTTTGTGTTCGTTCGCCTCCGGGGGCTTTCTGGGGCAAGGGGGAAGCGGTGTCCGCCGTCGTCCGGCTCCGGGCCGGGAAGGCGCTGACCGTCCGAGCGGCCGGCGACGCCTTCCTCGGCTCGCTCGCCAACCCGAACACCGCCCGCGGCTACGGCATCGGCGTCGGGAAGCTCGCCGAACGGCCCGGGGAGGACCGGCCGCTGGCGGCGGTGGCCCACGACGAGGTCGGCGAGGCACTGGAGACCTCGACCTGCCGGGGCGCCGGGCGCCGGGCGCCGGGCGCCGGTGAAGGCCAAGGGTGCCGCCGCCCGGCGCCGGGGCGGCCGGGCGCGGGAGGACCTCGCGCTGGAGACGGTCCACCGGGACGCCGGCAGCGCGCGGCCGCCGCCCCGGCTGCCGCGCGGCCGCACCCGCGGCCCGGTGTTCGTCACCCGCCGCCGCCGGCGCGGCCGGCACCGGCTGGGACCTGCACGAATGGCGGCACTCCGGCCTGACCCACCTCGGCGAGGCGGGGGCGAGCCTGCTGACGCTCATGGCCAAGTTCCGGTACAGGAAGCCGGAGAACGTCCGCCGCTACTTCCACCCCTCTCCGGAGGCCGTCGCAGAGGTGACCGGTCCGCCGGCCCCGGGGGCAACCGGCGGTGAGCGGTTGCCGCCCTGCGGGCGACGCGCCCGGAAAAGAGACTCGGACACGTTGCGTTACTGATTGAATCCCCTCTGTGGCCGCCGTGATGGGCACGGCGCCCGGAACGAGGAGATATCCCCCATGCGACGCGCGTTCATCAAAGCGGCCACCGTGGCCGCAGCCGGCGTGCTGGCCTTCACCGCCGCCCCCACCCTGCAGACGGCCGGCGCCGCCACGGACACCCCGGCGTACTTCGTGATGACCGACATCACGCACGAACAATTCGTCGTCAAGCTGACCAGGCCCGGGGACATCGAGCACGCCCGGGAACTCGTCAGCGGGGAGACCACCGACCGCCCACACGTTCTCACGCGCATTGTCAGGCGGACGGCCCCCTACAACCCGCGCTGGAGCTACCACAGCAACCCTGACAACACGCAGTTCTTCGACCATGCCATCGAGGTCTGCGACGCGACGATCCCCTACGTCGAGGATCACCTCGACGAGGCCGGTGGCGCCTTCCTGCCCGGCCTGGTCTGGTGCGACTGGAGCTCGCGCCTGATCCGGGAAATCCCCGCCCCGTAGCAGAAACGCCCGCAGGTCCCGGCCCCGCGGGCGGCAGGCCGGGTACGGCGCGGGGCTGGCAGCACAACGCGGCTGCCCGTGCTGCCCTGTCCTCCCCCGGCCGCACCCGCGGCGGGCGGAGGGTCACTCGCCGGCGGCGTCCGGGCCGCACAGGGGGCGCGGGCCGCCGGGCATCTCCGGCAGGGCGAAGGAGGAGCGGCCCAGCATGTTGATCTGGTGCCGCACGAACGGCGACAACCGCGCGACGTCCTCCTCCCGCACCTCGTGGCCGTCGGGCCCGCAACTGCTCCAGGGCGGCGTTCATTAGCGGGTGGTGAACAGCACGAGGGCGTTCAGCACCAGGCCGGGCGCGCCGATCTGGTCCGCCACGCCCTCGTGGTGGTTCTGGTAGAGCTGCCCGGAGGCCGTGGAAGATCTTGCGGGCGAGCGCGTGGCGGCCGTCCTGAAGGTTGGCCCGGGCCTTGATCCGCCGCCGGCAGCCGTGCTCGCCGGCCGGCCGCAGGATGTGCAGGGTCTTGGCGATCCGCCCGTTGCGGCGCGTACGCGAAGCCGGCCGGCGTCGGCAGGCCGAAGACGATGTCGCTGCGGCTCGCGGTGTCGGTGACGATCATCTCCGGGGCGGCGGCCGCCGTCGCGGTCGTAGAGCACGTACAGCGGCACACCCGGAACGCGGCCTACCCCGCCACCTGCTCATCCGTCAGAAACCCGACCGGCACCCGGGAGACCTCCACAGCGTCGATCAACACGACCGGTGAAGAGTCCGGCGCCACAGCAGTCCAGGTCAAAGCCCTGTGCGCGAGCGCCGGGCCCAGCGCAAGTTTGATGTTCCCCAAGCCAAGGAACCGCGCGACCAGCCGAAACCGACCCGCGGGGACCGACCGCCCGCGCACCCCCAGCGGAGCGAACCCGCAGGCGACCGCCCACCCGCGCGCCCCCAGCGGGAGCGACCCCGCCCACCCCCACGGACCGGCACCCCCCACAAGCCGGCGCAGCGCTTACGCTCGGGGGTATGGAGTTCGTCGCATCTGACAAGCCGATCTGTTCCGCCAAGGGCTGCCGGGCCGAGGCGTCGTGGGTCGTGGCGTGGAACAACCCGAAGATCCACACGCCCGATCGCCGCAAGACCTGGCTCGCCTGCGGGGAACACCGCGAGTCCCTGGCGGCGTTCCTCGACATCCGCGGCATGCTCAAGGACGTCGTCGCCTTCGAGGACTGGGAGTTCGACACCGCCCGGTGACCCCGGCCGCCCACGCCTCCGCCGCGCCGCCCCGGCGGACCGCCCCGCACGCCGCTCCCCCGGTCCGCGCCCGGGGCACCGTCCGCGCCGCGCCCTACCCGCCGATCGCCGACATCGGACGGTTCGGCTGGAGGAACGACGGGTCGTCCAGGCCGGAGCCGGCCTTCTTGCCCCGCATCGCGGTGCGCCACAGGTCGGCGATCCGGTCGTCGTCGGCGCCGGAGCGCAGCGGGCCGCGCAGGTCGGACTCGTCGCGGGCGAACAAGCAGTCGCGGACCTGGCCGTCGGCGGTGAGGCGGGTGCGGTCGCAGGCGCGGCAGAAGGGGCGGGTGACGGAGGCGATGACGCCGACGACCGCCGGGCCGCCGTCGACGAGCCAGCGTTCCGCCGGGGCGGAGCCGCGCGCGTCCTCGTTCTCGGGCGTGAGGGTGAAGCGGGTGGCGAGCGAGCGCAGGATCTCCTCGGCGGTGATCATGGTCCCGCGCTGCCAGCCGTGCTGGGCGTCGAGCGGCATCTGTTCGATGAACCGCAGCTGGTAGCCGTTCTCCAGGGCCCAGGCCAGCAGGTCGGGGGCCTCGTCGTCGTTCAGGCCCCGCATGAGCACCGCGTTGATCTTGACGGGTTCGAGTCCGGCCTCGCGGGCGGCGGCGAGGCCGTCGAGGACGTCGGCGTGGCGCTTGCGGCGGGTGAGGCGCTGGAAGACGTCGGGGCGCAGGGTGTCGAGGGAGACGTTGACGCGGTCGAGGCCGGCGTCCCGCAGGGCGGTGGCGGTGCGGGCGAGGCCGATGCCGTTGGTGGTGAGCGACATCCGGGGGCGGGGGCGCAGCGCGGCGCAGCGGGCGACGATGGCGGGCAGGCCGGGGCGCAGCAGGGGTTCGCCGCCGGTGAAGCGGACCTCGGTCACGCCGAGGCGGGTGACGGCGACGCCGACGAGGCGGACGATCTCGTCATCGGTGAGCAGCTCGGGCCGGGCCAGCCACCGCAGGCCCTCTGCGGGCATGCAGTAGGTGCAGCGCAGGTTGCAGCGGTCGGTGAGCGAGACGCGCAGGTCGGTGGCGACCCTCCCGTACGTGTCCAACAGCACCGTCGTCGCCTCCTCCGGGCGCCCGTGCGGCGCCCCGTGTCCCTCCAGCGTAGATCGACGCGCCGGTTCCTCCACCGCGGTGCCGCTGCGACGGCGGTCACACGGCACCGCGGGGAGGCACCGCGGCGGTCACACGGCGCCGTGCGGAGGGGCGGTGGCGGTCAGGCCACGGTCCGGCCGGCGGGTACGCCCGGCGTGGGCTGCTGGTCCGGGGCGGGGTCCCCGGACCGTTCGGCGCGGCGGTGGGCGGGCTGCCAGCCGGGGCCGCGCAGCAGGTAGCCGGCGCGGTCGCTCCAGTTGTCGGCGCCGGCGAGGTCGCGGCCGATGGCGGCGTACTCGTGGGTGGCGACGCGCAGCGGGTTGTAGGTGCCGATGTTGGTCGTCAGACCGTAGGCGGGGCGTTCGGTCTCGGGGACGAACGAGCCGAACATCCGGTCCCAGACGATGAGGATGCCGCCGAAGTTGCGGTCCAGATATCCGCCTTGGGAGGCGTGGTGGACCCGGTGGTGCGAGGGGGTGTTGAAGAGGAACTCGAAGGGCCGCCACATCGTTGCGATGCGTTCGGTGTGCACCCAGAACTGGTAGACGAGGTTCGCCGAGGAGCAGAAGGCGACCGCGGCCGGGGAGACGCCGAGGGCGATCATCGGAAGGTAGAACGGCCAGACGGTCCAGCTGGTCCACGGCTGGCGCAGCGCGGTGGAGAGGTTGAAGTTCCGGCTGGAGTGGTGCACCACGTGGCAGGCCCACAGCAGGCGGATGACGTGGTGCTGGCGGTGCGACCAGTAGTACAGGAAGTCCTGGGCGAGCAGCATCAGCAGGACGGTCCACCAGTGCAGCGGCACGCGCAGCGGGGTGAGTTCCCAGACCGCGAGGTAGACCGCCGCGATGGGGATCTTCCAGAGGGCGTCGAACACCAGGCTTCCCAGCCCCATGCCGATGCTGGTGGCGGTGTCCTTGCCGGTGTATCCGACCTCGTCATCGTCGGGATGTATACGGAAACTGACCATTTCGACAATGGTCAGCAGCACAAAGGCGGGTATCGACCACGTCACGGCATTGGGCAGTTGCGGCATGAAGGCACCATAGAAGCGCCGGAGCGGGTTCCGGAAGAGGTGGTTACCGACAAGTATCATCAGGTGATGTCCGACGCGCCGTCAGCCACAGGCAACCTGCGGGCAGGTGACGGTTCGCCCGGGCGTGCGATGACGGCGCTGTCGGTGGGGGCCCGTATCCTCGTGAACCATGCTGGACGAACTCCCCGAAACACCGTCACCATCCCCTGCCGCGTGGCCTGTCGCCTACCCGCGGGGGTACGCCGTGGTGGACGTGGAGACCACCGGTCTCGGCACCGACGACCGGATAGTCTCGGCCGCCGTCTACCGGCTCGACGCGCGGGGCGACGTCCAGGACCACTGGTACTCCCCGGTCAACCCGGAGCGTGATCCGGGACCGGTGTGGATCCACGGTCTGACGAGCGAGGCGCTGGAGGGCGCCCCGCTGTTCGCCGAAATCGCCCGGGAGCTGGCCGGGCGGCTGGCGGGGCGGGTGTTCGTGGCGCACAACGCGGTCTTCGACTGGTCCATGCTGGCCCGGGAGTTCGCCCGGGCGGGGGTGGAGGTGGCGGTGGAGCACCGGCTGTGCACCATCGTGCTGTCGAAGGCGCTGGCCCTGCCGCTGGACAACTTCAAGCTGGAGTCGCTGGCCGCGCACTACGGCGTGACGCAGCGTCGCAAACACCACGCGCTGGACGACGCCCGGGTGCTGGCCGAGGCGTTCCGGCCGAGCCTGCACCGGGCGGCGCTGGCCGGGCTGCCGCTGCCGCTGCACCTGTGCCGTCCGCTGACCGAATGGCGCCGCACCCCGGCTCCCCGCCCGGTCGCCGGCTTCGGCAGGGCCACCGCATGGCGGCAGCCGCGCAAGCGCCCGGCCTGCCCCTATCCGAACCCGGGGCGGCTGGAGCCGGGCGGCCGTCTGGTGCAGGGCATGCGGGTGGCCTTCTCCGGCGACACCACGGTGGAGCGCGAACTGCTGGAGGACCGGGCCACCGACGCCGGACTGCACGTGGCCTCCACGGTCTCCCGGCTGACCAGCCTGCTGGTGACCAACGATCCCGGCTCCCCCGCCGCGAAGGTGATCATGGCCCGGCGGCACGGCACGACGGTGGTCGACGAGTCGCAGTTCGTCCGCCTGCTGGCCGCGGTCACCCCCGCGCCGGCCCTGCCCGACCAGCGGTCGCCGGAGTCCTGAGCCTCGCCCAACCGGGGGGAACCGGTGCGACCCGCCGGGCGCCGCGCGGGCTCCCGGGGCGCGGGGCCGCACCCTGTGCGCATGGCACGTTGCGAGGTATGCGGAGTCGGAAATTGACATCCTTTTGACCTGCGCAAACGCCTAAGTCCCGGACAATTCGATGACGTTCGATGACGCTGGATGACGGTGCACATGGTCTCAATGAGCCCCCGTTTGGCCCGGGCCAAACGGGGATTTCCTGTTTGCCCGGGCCAACCCTGGGGTGATTGATCTAGCACGTGACCGCGAAGCGGGCCCAACACAGCACAAGGCCCCGGTCCTTAGGGACCGGGGCCTGGCTGGCAACGGGCATCCGCCTGGGGAGGTGGCCCACCCGCGCCGTCCTCGTTGGCCATGATCACAAAAAGCGTCAGGCCAGACACTGACTGATTCTCACCTGCCAGTCAGCTTGTGTCGAGTGCCACAAGATCCAGATCCCACCGCCGCCCGCCGAACCGCCATCGGCACCCGCATCCGTGATGCGCGGATACAGGCGGACCTTACTCAGGACGACCTGACCGATCGGGCGGGGTTGGACCGGCGGACTCTCCAGCGAATCGAGGTCGGCCAGACCGATGCACGCCTGTCGTGGTTGCTGCGCATCGGAGACGCTATCGGCGTACCGGCCGCCGACCTGATCCGCGAATAGCTACCCGCCGCCGGTGCCAGCCTGCTCGCGGACGCAGTCGAGGCACACCCAGCCCGCGCGGAGCACCGGCACTGTCCGCTCCCGCGGGTGCCGCCCGCACCACCGAGACCCGGCCAGGCGCTCCGGCAGGGTGCGGAGGATCAGCGGGCGGATCGCGCGCCGGCCGGCGCCGGGGCTGGGTGCGGTCATCGGTCAGTCCTCGTCGGCGGGCGCGGTCGGCTCGGCGTCGCTGTCGGTCGCGGTCACGATCTCGTCGTCGTACACGTCGTGCCCGTTGATGCCGTCGTTCAGGCCCATGGTGGGCTCCTCTCGGGGGGTGCAGGGGTGTCACCCGTGTGGGTGACCCGCCACCGACCGGTGGCGGGGTCAGTCAGCTTTCGTCGCTCGCGGGCGGTTCAGCTTCCGCGGCGGGCGGCGGGATGTGCTCGGCCTCCGGCGGCGCGGGGGCCGGGGACGTGATGCGCTCGTAGGGCTCGCGGCTGTCCATGATGTACACGGCCATGGGTTGCTCCTCGGGGTCGGTTGGCGGTGCCGGGGGATGGGGCCGCCCGCGCGCGGGGAGGGGTCGTCACCGTGCGCGGGCGGCCGGTCAGGGGGCCATCTCGCGGACACCAGCGGGCGATGTGCGGCGCGGTGGCCACACACGCGTCAGGACGTTTTGCCGTTGTAGCCGCACTTGTTGCACGGCATGACGTCCTGACCGATCCAGTTGCCGAATTTGTCCGTGATGTCTTTGAAGCCGATGCTGCCCTGACAGCCGGCCTCCGGGCATTCGTGCAGGTGGTAGTCCTCGTCGTGGTCGTCGCCCTGCATGCCTCTGTGTCGTCCGAAAATCCCCATTCCGTCCTCCTCAGGTGGTGCTGGGTTGGTCCGAAATTTGAAGTTGGAGAAGCCGCAGTTCAAGCAGGGGTATGAACGGCGGTGACCGTTGCCGAACGTGAGGATGGCCACGGCCTGCTGGGCCCGGCAATTCGGGCATGTGTAAGCCATTCGTACATCCTGATCCGGGTGGTCCCCCGGCGGCCCGGCCGCACGGCCGCTTTCATGCGAATGAGTGACGGCGCAGATTTGGTGGGCTCACTGGGGCTCGCCTCCCCGAGCCAGCGTCTCCGCCGGGGTGTGCTCCGGGCAGGCGTACCGGGGGCTGGGCGTGCCGTCCGCCGTGTGCACCGTCGCCACCCGCACCGGCGGGTCGGCGGGGTGGCTCTGGGTACCGGTGGAGTAGAGGCACTCCGGGGGCTGCGTGCCGTCGCTCACCGGGTGGCCGCGCAGTGCGTGTGCGCGCGGGGGTACCACCAGCGGGCCGCCCACCCGGAGGTGCGGCGCGGCAGCCGCGGATACGGCACCGCGGGGCCCGCGATCGGCTGGGTGCACCACACGCAGCGCTGCCCCGCCACCTGCTCGGGCGTCACACGGCCCAGCGCGGGCAGGTCCCGCAGCGGCGGCAGGGTGATGCCGGCCGCGGCGGCGAGCGCGGCGCGCAGCACGGCGGGGTCCGTGACCCACTGGCCGGGCTCCGGTGGCCGGATCCAGTGCGGCCGGTGTCCGTCGACCGTCCGAGCCGTGGCCATCACGATGTGGCTGCCCGTGCCGAGCGGCAGCACCGCGGCGGGGAGCCCGGTCGCCACGCTGCCGGCGTATCCGACGGGCACGAGCCAGTACGTGGTCCGGCTGATCGGGTCGGCCAGCACGGCGCCGGGGACGCCGTCGCGGGCGAGGGCGGCGAGGGCGGGCACGGCCAGGGCGTCCGGCGCCCGCACCGCGTCCCAGTGCACGCCGCCGTCCACCACGCCCAGGGCGCCGGCGCCGGCCGGCAGCCATCCGACGCCGACGCCGGGCGGCCGGGTGAGTGCTGATGCGTCCATGCCCGCTCCCGTGATCTGTGGAGCGGCGCCGGCCCGGTGGTCCTGGCGGGGATCGGGCCGTGCGCCGCCTTGCACAGATCACGCTACGGAGCGGGGGCCGCAGGTCACATTGCCGTGCCGTCTGCCAATCCGTCTGCCAGCGCAAGGACGCGCTCGACTTCCGGCACCTCCTGGCGCGCCCGGAGCGCGGTCAGCATGGCGCTCCCCCGCACAGCTGCCCGCGAGGACGGCACCGCAGCCGACAGCGTCAGCACCCGCTCGGCGACCGCCGCAGCCTCCTCGGGCTCCCCACCGTCGAGCAACGCAACTGCCAGCCACGACGAGTACAGCGCCAACTCCCGGGAGTGCGTGACGTCGTAGGCGCCCAGCACCCGGCGCAGCAGCGGGACGGCGCGCAGCGGCCGGTGCAGCTCGGTGTACACCCGGGCCTGCATCACTTCCTGCTCGGCCCGGTCCACCCAGTACAGCCAGCGTCGCCCGTTGTCTTCGGTCGGGTCGGCGGCATCGATCTGGTCCATCGCCTCCGCCATCGCGCCGAGCGCCGTCCGGTCGTCGTGCGCGAGGGCGGCGACCCACGCCCGGCGGGAGGTCGTGAGCGACCTGGTGCGCCGCGAGTCCCCGCGGCGGGCGGCTTCGGCGGCGCCCTCGATCAGCGCTGTGCCCTCGGGCAGCCGCCCCTCGTTCGCGGCCCAGTACCCCCAAGAGCCGAGCAAGTGCGCAGTCAGCGGTGCGTCCCCCGCCTGTCGAGCGGCGTGGGCGCCGAGCCGGAACAGCGGCACAGGGTCCACCGCGCCGCCGGTATCTGTAGCTACCCACCCGGCGAGCTGACCGAGTTCGCCGATCGCGGTCAGCAGGCGACGGCCTACCGGCTCTGTGTGCGTGCCGCACTCGTAGAGGCGCCGGGCGTCGGCCAGTTCGCGTACGACGCTCGGGGCAAGGTCGGGACCGCCGAGGACGTCTTCGGCCAGCCGCAGGCCGTGCACGCGGCGCAGCAGGGCCTCCGCGTCCTCCGCGCCGACTCGGCGGCCGGTCGCCGTGCGAGCGCGCAGGTGTTCATCAGGCGGCAGTAGCCGGGCCAGCACGGCGCCGGGATCTTCCCTTGGGCCGTCGCCCCGGCGGTGGGCCCGGCTAACGGCGCGGGCTGCGCGAAGCTGGTCGAGCGGCATGCACAACACCTCGGCTAGGTAGGGCAGCCAGAGGGGACCGGGGGTTCGCCCGTCACGTTCGACCTCCCATCTCCAGACCTCGGTACGAGTGAGGGTGGGGCGGTCGGCGATCTGGTTGAGTGCTTCGGCGAGATCTTCTTCGGAGAGCCCTCGGGCGGTACGCACGCGTCGGATGAGGGCGCCGACTCTCTCGCCTGTGATGCCGGGAGTTGGCATACTGGCTCCGTTCTGCTTCGACACCAGAACGGTACCGCTACGTTGGCGGTCGTGTTCGGCCCCCACCGGCTCGGCGGGGGCCGTCGCGTTTCATCCCTAAGGTTCTGCTCCAGGCGGTACGGTCCCCCTGACCAGTCCACGATCAGGGGGGACCTGATGCGCATCCACCGGGCGGCCGTCGCCGCCTTACTCCTGCCGCTGCTCGCCGCCTGCGGCACAGCCCACAGCAGCCACCCGGCCGTCACCCGCAGTACAGCACCGGCACCCACGGCGTCCACGGCCGGCACCATCAAAATCAGCGCTACACCGCCCACCGCGAGTACCGTCACGGCGGCCCTCGCCCGCGCCGTGCCGGGGCTCCGCACGATCCTGACCTACACCGCGGCGTCCGACCCGAACCACCTGCTCGGCCGCCCAGGGCAGTACACGTCCAAGGTCGCGTTCGGTGATCCGCGGGTGAAGGCATCCGACGTGGCCGGTGAGGAGCGCGACGACATCGACCGCGGCGGCTCCGTCGAGGTCTACCCGACCGCTGCCGGGGCGACGGCCCGCGCCGCGTACATCCAGAGAATCGCGCAGGCGATGCCGTCGGTGGACGAGTACGACTACGTGCACGGCGGTGTCCTCGTGCGCGTCTCGCACCTGCTGACCCCGGCGCAGGCCGCCGTGTACAAGCGGGTGGTGGCCGGACTGTGAGCGGGCTGCATCTGCCGGACGGCTGCACCGAGGGGTGCCCCGGCGAGCACGTGACCCTCACCGGCGGCCCGCTGGACGGGCACCTGATGCCGTCGGACGGCTTCACCGCCGAGGACCGCGCGGAGGGCGTGGCGCACGTGGTGGACGGGTGGGAGTGGCGCGCCTGCTACTCGGCGCCCAGCAGCGACCCGTGGGCGGCGGAGTGGCCGTACGAGGGCGCCGTGCCGTAGCCGGACGCGACGAACGCCCCCGGGGCCTGACGACCGGGGGCGTTCGCTGGGGACCACCGAGCAGCCATGCAACGGGGACGCCTACGACCGTAGCGAGCGCCGCCGACATCCGCACGGCGCCGTCTACACCCCGATGTCATGGAGGTACGGCTGCACCGCGTCCGGTATCGGCTGCGGCGCCGGCGGCGGCTCCTGCCCGCCCGCCCGCACCGTCACCACCAGCGTCCGCAACCACCCCACCAGGTACCGGATCGTGAACTCCTGCCCGGTGATACGCGCGCGCAGCGCGGCGGCGTCCTCCTCCTGCTCGTCCACCCGGCGCTCCAGCCGGCCAACCTCCTTGTCCAGCCGCTGAGTGATCACCTCGAAGTCCGAGCGCCGTTCGGCGCGCCGCGACCGCTTCCCGGCCAGTGCGGTCAGCACGCCACCCACCCCGGTGACCGCGCTCACCACCACGGCGGACAACGCCACCTGATCGATCATCGTTCTACCTCCACGCGCGGCGGAGGAGGATCGTTCCAGCCTGCGCAAACGGCCGCCACGCCCCCGATGGCGGCGAAGAGCGCGGCGGTGATCCAGCCGCGCGGATTGAGCCCGACCAGCCACGACACCAGGTAGTACAGACACCACGGTGTGCTGATGATGAACAGGCCCGTGAACGCGAGCCAGTCCCGACGCAGCGGGACGCAGACCAATGCGCACAGGCCCACTGCCATCCACGCGATCCCCCAGCCGGGGAGCGGCGTGACGTGGAAGAGGGGCCGGAGGGATTGCGCGGTGGGTGGGGGGTCCGCGATCAGGCTCACGCCGTACAGCGTGCTGATGATGCCGAGGACGAGCAGCACGGCGCCGCGGCGGCCGATCCGGCGTGCGGCGCGGACCGCCGCGGCGCGCACGCTCACGCCCCGGCCGGCTGGAGCACGCCAGCCACGACGGTGTACGTCTGGCCCTCGGTCGTGCCGGTCGGTGCCTGGATGCCGACGGGCACGGCGTCGGCCACGGGCGCCGAGTCGGTGCCCGCGGTGGTCTGCGGTACGTCGTCGGGCGCGGCGCCCGTGTCCGCGATCGGCGCCGCGGTCACCGCGCCGAGACCAGCGAGCACCTTCCCGAGCAGCGCCTTCGACTCCGCATCGAGGGTGTGCTCCACCTTCTGCACGACCGGCGCCAGCCCGTTGGTCTTCACAGCCTGCTCGGCCGCTGACGCCTTCGCCGCGATGAACTGCCCCTCGTGCTTGATGATCCACGCCAGCGCCACGACGACGGCGCCGAGCGCGCTGGACGCGATGCTGTCGAGTGCGGTCAGGTTCATGATCAGCCCTTCTTGGCCGCCGCCAGCAGGGCGGTGACCTTCTCGTTCGTGTTCTGCACCATGGCCTTGAGCGACCACGTGCCGTTCTTCTTGTCCTCTCGGTCCGCCGGAGCGGCGTACAAGCCGTCCTCCTCGGCGACCTTGGCCGCGATGGCGGGCAGCGCAGCCTTGATCCGGGCGTCCACCATGCTGGTGAGCCACGTCTTGTCCTCGGCGCTCAGCGCCATGTCGTCCTCCTCGGTGGGGTGCGGGTCCACGCCGGGCCAGTAATCGGCCACGACGCTCTGGTCGTAGCGGGCGGTGTTGCGCCACTGGTGCGCGATGGCGCCCGGGGGGATCGTGGCGTTGCCGTTGTAGGCCGCCAGCCAGTAGTGCGGCTCGGCGACGGCGGCGGCGCGGAACGCCGCCCGGACGGCGGGCCACGTCGAGGTGTTGCAGTAGACGGTGGGGTCGGCCCCGGCCGCCCGGCGCGTCTTCACCCAGCCCACGGACTGCGCCGGGGTGGCGTCGCCCGTCTCCACGTCGAGCACGTGACCGGCGTGCGTGGTCGCGAAGACCGCGATGGACACGATCCGCGCCCGGGGGAACCGGCTACGGAGCGCCGGGATGTTGGCGTACCGGCCGTCCAGGTACCCGGCGTACAGCGGGGCGCCTGTGGGCAGGCCCGAGACGGTCACGCCGTCGTACATCGTGCGCGTCATGCTGCTCCGTTCGTGATCATGAGAGGTTGAACCATCGGACGCCCATGCCGAGCGCCCCACCACCGCCGTACCGGCCCCCGGTCGTGGCACCGGACGTGCGCTGCCCCTGCACCTCGATCAGCAGATCCGCCGTCGGCGAGTAGCTGGAGAGGTCGAGGGTCAGTGCGGCGAACTGGTAGGTGAACGTCGGCAGCACGGTTCCGCTGGCGCCGCTCACCGGGGTGCCGGCCACCTGCACGCGCCACGCGCCGCCGGTGTTCGTCGTGCCGACCTGGTCGCCGAGGAACACCAGACCGAGCGACGCCTGATGCCGCGGCCGGATAACCGCCTGGAAGTACGTCAGCCACGCCGTGCCGTCCTCGTAGACCAGCCCGCGGTATGAGGTGGCGAACATGCCGGCGGCGTCCATCCGGGCCGGCGAGCGCCGCTCCAACGCCGCCACGCGGTCCATGAGGCGGGCCACCTGCTCGCCGAGGCTGATGTCCTTCGTGTACTTCGGCATCGGCTACACCACCACGCAGGAGAGTTGGGCGACCTCGGGACCGGACTGCGCCGTCACCGCGATCGAGACGATCCGCAGCTCACCGGAGTAGCCGGACGGGAACCGGATGTCGGGGTCGATCGAGAACATGGCGGAGTCGCCGAGCCCGTAGGTGCCCAGCAGCGGGTCCGCGTCCGCCGCCACGGTGAACGTCGGCGCGGTGGACGCGGACCCGGCGGCGTTCAGGGCCGCGCGGGCGAGGCTGTCGAGCGTCGGCTGATCCGTCACCGTCTGGTACGTCGTCGCCCCCTCCAGCAGCGGGTAACCGGCAGCGAGGAGGGGGCCGTTCGTCTGGTAGCTGACGAGGGTGTTCGCGCCGGACCCGGCGCCCGTAGCCGCCTCGGCGGTGGCGAGCGCCGTCCCGTCCTCCGGCCAGTCGTAGTCAAGGATCGAGCCCGCCGAGCCCCCCTTGTAGAAGCTGAGCCCGGACACCGAGGTGTCCACGCCGCGCTGCGGGTACCACACCCGGGCCCGCCGGTACCTGGTCGGCGGCACGCCGTTCGCGCCGGGGTTCCATCCGACCTCAACCCCGTAGTCGAACCCGCTGTCCGCGCTGGCCAGGTCGCCGATCGCGTCCAGGACGTTGTGCAGCTCCCACCCCGGGTACGTGACCGTCGTCGCCACGCCTGTGCCGCCGTCGTTCGCCAGTGGGTTGATGTCGACGCCGATGTCCCCGCCCGTCTGCGCGAACGCCCAGCGCAACAGCGACCACACGGTGAACCGCTGGTCGGTGTACAGCCGCTGGCCGGTCGGCACGTAGTCGGTCGCGGTGATCTGCGTGATGTCCGTGGACAGCGTCGTGGTGATGAGCCGGCGGCCGAGGTAGGAGATCAGTTCGGACCCGGCGATGTTGATCCCGCCGTCAGTGGCCTCGCGGGTCCACAGGATGTACGCGCCCATGATCACGCCGTCCCGGTCGACGTACACCACGGTCCGGCCGGGCTGCGTCGCCGCGTACGGGCCGATCGGCAGCGTCTCGCCGTTGATCGGCAGGAACGCCCTGAGCGTTCCGGCGCCGTTCAGCTCCACGCTGTACTGCACGTCGGACAGCGGGAGTTCGGCCAGCACGCGGTCCGTACGCAGGTCGCAGGCCAGGTAGGTATAGGTGTGGCTGGGGTACTGGGCTCGGCCCTGCGTCTGCACGAGCGCCGCCACCGCGGGAGTCCGGGGCATCAGGGCCTCACGGGGAGTAGGTACAGCTGTCGAGGGACATCCACGGCGTCATGGATGAGTTGAGGCTGGCGATGCAGTAGGAGAGGCCGCCGCCGGTGTCGATGCTGAGGCGGGCCGGGATACCGACGCCGCCGATCATCGTGCACACCCGGCCGCTCGGGGACGGGATGAATCCCGAGGCCACGGTGGCGAAAAGGTGATCCGCGCCGTCGTTCGTCAGGTTGCCGGCGGTCTTCTGCCACATGCCGCGCATCACGATCAGCCCGTGGCCGGTCATGGCGGTCTGCGGCGTGGCCGTCGTGCCCGAGCGGACCGAGAAGCCCGAGGCCAGCTCGATGTTCTGCCAGGCCAGATCTGCGTACGGCTTGATCAGCCCCGTGCTGCCGTCGGCCCGGCCGTAGGCGAACACGTCGGTGTCCGTGCGGTACCGGACCTGGCCCGGGTGCGGGTGGTCCACGTCCGTCGTGCTGAGGATCGGCACGATCCCGCCGCTGGCCACCGCATAGTTCCGCACGTCGGTGATCACGCCGCTGCCGATGCTCGTCACGGCCGGGCCGACGATGATGTCCGCGAGAATCTGGGCGTTGGCCGGCAGGGTGCCGCGGGTGACCGCCCCCGCCGTCGCCGCGTACGGGCCGGAGACGACCGCCAGTGACCATGCCGAGGTGCTGCCTGCCGTCTCCGCGTCGAGCACCTGCGCCACTACGGTGTCCCGCCGGTACCGCGTGGAGTCGGACGCGGCGATGGTCAGCGTCACGTCCGCGTCGTTCACGCAGGTGTACGCGCCGTACCCGGACAGGTCGTGGTTCTCGATCACGCACGTGCCGGCGCTCACGATGACCGTCATGTTCGGCGTCGAGCCGGCGCGCACCTTCAATTGGTAGTTCTGGTAGCTCGGCCGCACGCCCTGCCGGATGCGCAGGGGCGTCGCCTCATCGGTGCTGAACCCCGAGTAGCCGGAGAACGCGCTGATGATGCCGAGGCGGTCGTACCGCGCCGCGTAGGTGCCGCTCTGCTGCCAGAGGGGCGGGTTGATCGCAGCCACGAGGGCTCCTCTCTCTACAGGCTGGCGTCGCGCCAGGTGACGGTTATGAGGCTGGCCTGCAAGGGCGAGCCGGGAAGGGCGGTGCCCCGAAAGACGAATCCGTTGTCGCCGGGCAGGAGGAGTGGCCAGACGGCGCCGCCGGCGAGCCAGTCCCGCCGCGGCGTCGACCCGTTGAGGACGACGGCCCGGGTGCGGGTGTCGATCGTCAGGTAGTCGCCGGCGGCCAGCGTGCCGGTGAACTGGAGCGAGGCGCCCACGTTGGTCTGCTCGATGCTGGGGTTCGCCACGGGCCCGTCCACGCGCAGTTGCGGGTAGCTCGGCGCGGCGCCCGCGTTGGTGGCCGTGAGCTGCCCGGACGCGCCCTGCATGCCGTACGTGAACGGCCACCCGCGCGGGTAGGTGCGGCCCGCCGACGGGCTGTAGGCGGTTGTCTGGAGGCTGTGCTGCACCGCGCTGTAGAGCGTTGGGTCGGGGCAGTAGAACTCCAGGCTCGCCGACCCAACCCGGTCCAGCGCGCTCGCGTTGTAGGGGAGAGCCCTCTTCCGCAACTTCGCGCTGAGCTGCACGCCTTGGTCCACGAACACCAGCGGCGCCACGTCTGTCCCCGGCTGCGTCGCGTCCCGGAGCGCGAGGGTCAGCGTCCGCAGGCTGTCCGCATCCGGCGCGATGATGTTCAGGTCGAGGTCGATCAGCCGGCTGGCGAGGTAGTCGGGGCCGGTGTAGTCGCCGTGCTGCGTCGGGCGGGCGATGTCCTGCGTGCGCACGTCCGGCAGGTCGTCCAGCCCGGAGATCCCGGCCACGGAGTAAGGCGTGCCGGGTCCGAAGGTCAGGCCGTTCCAGGTGACGATCCCGAGTCGCTGGCCCATCAGCGGCGCCCCACCTTCGCGTCCCAGGCGAGCTGACGGCTGATGCCGCCCGGCGTCGCGTCGCTGCCGTACAGGTGGAAGTGGTTCGTGGGCTGGTACGCCGCGGGCGCGGCCCCGGCTACGAGGGGCTGGAGCTGCCCCGCGGTCGGCACGCCACCGAGGTCCGCGACCGGGCCGCCGAGGCGCACCGCGCCCCAGCCGAGGCCGCCGGTCGAGATCGCCTTCTCGATATCCGTGGTCAGGTCACCGAGCCTGGTCTTCAGGCTCGGCGTCTCCGCGTCGATACCGGACACCAGGCCCTGGATCAGCAGCCGGCCCGCCGGGGTGAGCAGGGTCTTGTCCCTCTTCGGCGGCCCCTTCCAGTCCGTCAACTTTTCAGTCAGGCCGGTCAGCGTCTTTTTGACATTGCTGATCTCGGACGTGATGCCGGAGATGAACCCGGCTATCAGCTGGCCGCCGGCCGACTTCAGCTTGCTGCCGAGGCTCCCGAGCGCCGTAGCGGCCCGCCCGGGCAGGCCCTTGATCGTGGTCACGGCGTTGCCGATCTTGGTGCTGATCGTGGACAGCATGGAGCCCAGCGCGATGGTCACCGCGGTGACCAGCTTGCCCGCCAGCGGCTTCAGGGCGGTGACCAGCTTCTCGGGCAGCTCCACGAACAGCCGCAGGCCGAACGACACCATGCCGGAGACGGCCGTCTTGGCGTCCGAAAACGCCTTCGACCAGTGGCCTTGCAGGAGGTCAGTGATTGTCTTGATCGCCGGTACCACGACGGAGGTGATGTACTTCGCCAGCGTCCCGGCCAGCACTCCAGCGAGCTTGCCGATTAGGCCGATCAGGGGCGTCAGCAGCGTCATCCAGCCGCTGAGCGACGTGGCGAGGATCCCCGCGATCGCGGTGATCAGCGGTGTCAAGGCCACCATCAGCGTGCCGAGGGACTGGCCGAGGGTGCCGAGGGCAGGCCCGAGCGCCCCGAGGAGCTGCGCGGCGATCCCACCAAAGGTGACCAGCAGCGTCCCGGCGACCTGCACGATCGGGCCGATCAGGCGCGGGAGTTGCGACAGGATCGGCGCCAGTGCGGTGAGGAGCGTCTCGCCGACCTGCGCGAGGATGCCGCCGAGGATCGTCAGGACCGGCGCGAGAGACGTGCCGACCTGCCCGATGATCTGGGCGATCGGCGGCAGCAGCGCGGCGAGGAGCCGGCCGACGACCGGCAGGACGGTGGCGAGCACGCCGCCGAGCGCGGTTGCGATCGTGCCGATCACGGGCGCCAGCGTCGCCAGCGCGCCGCCGAGCGCGGTTGCGATCGTGCCGATCACGGGCGCCAGCGCCTTCACCACGGTGCCGATGACCGGCCCCAACGAGGTGGCCAATGTCTTCAGCGGGCCGCCGATGGCCGACCCGAGGGTGGCGACGAGCGGCGCGACGGACTGGAGCGCCGGGCCGAGCGCGCCCGCCAGGCTGGTGGCGACCGCCCCTACCGTGGTGGCGACGGACTGGATCAGGGGGCCGCCGACCTGCGCGAGCGCGCCCACCAGCGTGCCGAGCGGTGGCAACAGGCTGGAGACGATGGACAGGATCCCGCCGAGTCCCTGCGCGGCACCGCCCGCGCCGCCGGCGATGTTGGTGAGCGCCTGCCCGACCGCGCCGCCGAGCTGCGTGAGCCCCGGGCCGAGGACGGCGAAAACCGGGGCCGCCGCGGTGGCGACGGTGGCGAGCGCCGGGGCGAGCTGCTGGATCGCGCCGAGGACGCCGGACGCGACCGAGCCGATCGCGGGGGCCGCAGCGGCGAACGCGGTCTGCACGATCGGGCCGATCTTGGTGAGTGTGGTCTGCGCTTCGCCCGCGATCGTCACGAGCTGCGACCGGATCGGCCCTACCATGCCGGTGACCTCGGTCACCGCCGAGGTCTTGAGGTCCGCGAACGCCTTCTTGACGACCGGGGACTGTGCGGCGGCCATGATGCCGATCCCGGCGATCCCGGCCGTGACCCCCGCGAGCGCGCCCGCCGCTACCAGCGAGGCGCCAGCGGCGGCGACGCCGATTCCCACCAGCGCGGCCGCGGCGGTGCCTGCGAGCCCGGCGACGCCCGACAGGTCCAGCCCGATCGCACCGAGGCCAGCGATTGCGGGCGCCGGGTCGACGACGGGCGTGATCACCGGTGTGTCGTCGCCCAGCCGATCCGCACGTGTCTGCACGGCGTCCAACTCGGCCAGTGCGGCCGCGATGTCCGCCCGTACCTGCACGTCCGGCAGGGTGCGCAGCGCCTCCTCCAGGCGGCCCCGGGCGCTGTCGCCGATCGCCCCGCCGATCGCCGCACCGCGGCGCGCGCCCTCGCCGACCGCGCCGGACAGGGCCGACAGGTCCACGTCCAGCGAGGTGACCAGCCGGGGCAGATCGATGGCGGCGCCGGGCATGGTGGCTCCTCTCAGGTCGGATCAGGTGATGGGCATGGAGGCCAGGGACAGCAGGTCCGCGGCGTCGCCGGTGAGCGGGCCGGGTCGGCCGTGGCCGGGGTCGCGCGGACCGTTCGCGCCGGCCGCGATCCGCTGCTGCTCGGCCAGCACGAGGAGCTGGTGCAGGGTCATGTCCCAGAAGGCGCCGGGAGAAAGGTGGAGGGCACCGACTGCGAGGTAGAAGCACTCAGCCCAGGCGAGAGTGTCGTCACCGTCTCCACCGTCGGGGCCTCGTCGTTTCCCGAGCTCGCCGAGACGGCCTGCGACAGGGCCGACGACATGGCGTCGCTGTACTCGCCCGCGCGGGACGGCATCAGCAGGTCCATCAGGTCGGTGCCGTCGGTGCGCCGCCGGTAGGTGATCTCGATGACGGTCCGGTTCCCGGCCGCGTCCTGCCGCTCCTTGATCAGCGGTTCGAAGCCGCCGGGGCCGACGCATCCGGCGCCGATGATCTGCGCGAGGGGGCCGAACACCTTGCCGTCGCCGCTGGTGTCGACGGCGGCCTGTACTGCCTTGACGCTGCCGAAACGTGCTTCCAGCAGTGCGAGGCCGCGGAAGCTGTAGACGAGGTTGACGGTGGTGTCGTCGGCGAGGGTGATGGTGTGGCCGGTGCCGAGGAGGTCGAGGCCGGTGGTGGTCATGGGGTGCTCCAGGTGAGTGCCGGGTTTCGGCCTGCGGGTGGGGCGTGGTGGGGGCGCGCCGGCCGCCGGGGGGATGGCGGCCGGCGCGGGTCAGGACGACGCGATGGCGGTCGCGGTCGCGTTGATCACGACCGAGATCCACTTGTCGTTGCTGAGGAGCGGCAGCGCGGCGCCGGAGAAGCCCGTCGTGGCGTAGTCCTGGTTGGCGTTGCCCAGGTCCGGGAACGCGCTGAGCGACACCTTGTGCAGCACGAAGTGCACGTCACCGCCGACCGGGTCGGCGCCGTTGCTCGGGGTGGTGCACTCCACCTTGAAGTACTTCGGGGTGCTGGAGCCGAGGAGATCCCAGGTGGCGACCGCGGTTTCGTCGTCGCCGGTGTCGGCCACGGTGCCGCCGAACAGCGCAGCGAGCACGTCCAGCGACACCTTGGCGTTCTCGATCTTCACGGTGACGCCGGTCAGGCTGCTCACGCTGTCGAGGGTCTTGTTGTCGCCGGTCAGGGTCTTGGTGTCCATGTCGCCGCTGATGGCCACGGTCTGGATGCCGGGGACGTCGATCGGGTCGTCGTACGTCGGCGAGCCCGAGGCCGGGTCGGTCAGGAGCGGGCTGATCTTGCAGTCCTGAACTGCGAAGACCTTGGTGATGTGGCTGACGGGGGTGGTCATGACGGGTCCTTCCGGTGCCGGGGTCCGGCCCTTACTCGAACGGGTTGGGAGAGGCGTACTGGGATGGCGGGGGTGTCCATTCGTCCGGCGGCGTCGGGTCGTCCACGACCGGCACCGGCACCACCCACGACGCCGGGTCGGACGGGTCGATGGCCAGCAGCCCGGCCAGCCACGTCAGGTCCACGCCGGACTGCGGGGGCATACAGCCGTCCACGGCCCAGTAGGCGTATCCGGGCAGTCCGGGGACTGGGTAGACGCAGACGAGTCCGTCGGTGACCTCGGTGACGCTGGTGATGGCGAGGCATGCGGCGCCGGGTTGCGGCGGCCATGCCGGGCCGAGCGCGGCAATGACGTCGGGCTGGTCGATGGCGATGTAGATGGGGTCGGTCATGCGGGGATCACCTCGGCCGTGAGGAGGACGCGGCGGACCGCGAGGGTGGTGGAGTGCCGCACGAGGTTGTCGGCGATGGGGATGCGGTCCGTGGACTGGACGATGACGCCGTGGACGCGCGCGGGGTGCGCGGGCAGCGCACAGCCGTGGAGGGCGTGCGCGATGGCCTCAGCGAGGCCGTACCGCTCGGTGTTCCGTGTCCCGGCTGGCCCGGTCTTGAGACGGGCCTGCTGGATGAGGTCGACGTTCACGATTTCGGTGACGGTCAGTTCGGCGGCGGGGTCGCCGAAGTCGCCGCAGCCGCGGGGGTCGGCCGTGATGGGCATGGCTTCCTGCACGACGATGTACGGCGGCTCCTGCCCGGGGCGTGGTCCGTCTCGGAAGACGGGCACGCCGAACGACAGGCCCTCCAGGTACGCCTTGATGGCGCCGGCAGTCGTCGCGGCCATCACGCACCGCCCCTGATCCGGCGGGCGTTGACGGAGAAGAACACCGGGGCCTGTTCCAGAGCGGGCCGCATGAACGGCTGCGCCCTGGTGCCCGGGTGGTTCACGGAGGCAACCGGGTGCGCCGCGCCCGGCCAGAACAGCGCGCGCTTGTTCACGGGCCGGATGACGTGCGGCGCCGTCCCGTACTCCACGTCGGAGGCGTAGTTGACGTTCGTACCGATCGATATGTCCAGCTTCCGGCCGCTGTCCTTGACGATGTGGACGATCGAGGACCGCAGCCGCCCGGTGTCGACCGGGCACAGCCGCCGCGCCTCGTTCTGCACGTCGATCGCGGTCGCCTTCGCGGCCTGCTTGGTCTGGTCGGACAGGAGGTTCAGCGCGCGCCGGAGACCGGTCTCGTACGCGCGGCCGTTGACCTGGTAGCGGCCGCCCAGATAGCCCGCCATCACACACCCGCCAGCAGGGCCGGGCCGCCGTGGTACTGCGACAGGAGGGCGTCCGCCTCGGCGACGCCGGTGGACGGCGCGGCCGGGGAAGTGGTCGCGCCGCCTTCGGTGTCGGTGATGGCGACGTTGTTGCCTTCGTCGTCGGTGTCCACGCCGCCCGGCGGAGTCGTGCCGGACGCCGTGGCCGTGCCGGTGGTCACGCCCTGGACGTACGCGGCGACCATGGCCGTGGCGAGGTCCACGCCGGGCGGCGGCGCGTCGAACCCGTAGCTGCCGGTCACCTGCGCCCGGTCCGCGCACAGCCGGTCGAACAGCCCGGCCCAGCCGCCCGAGTAGGACTCGGCGCCGGCCACGAGGTCGTCGTAGCCGGTGGCGTACAGCTGCACCGCGTCGACGTCCCCGAGCACAGCCGACGTGGTGACCCGGTAGGCGGCGGCGGGGAGCGTAACCCCGTCGCCGCCCACCCCGCCGTCAGCGACCACCACAGCGCTGACGGACCGCACCCGCCGAGGCAGGAGGATCAGACCGTCCGGGCCGATGTCGGCCGCGACGGTCATGTCGGTGGGCTCGAACGCCTGCTGCGTGAAGCGGTCCACGCGCACCTGCGCGAGCGCGATCCACGCGCCCACCTCGGCGTCCGTGCCGGTGCAGCCAGCCGCGCGGGCCTGGTCAACGGTGCAGTAGGCCACGGCCGGTCAGCCCTCCGCCGTGTAGCCGAGGGCGTCGAGGATCGCGCGGGCGCCGGTGCCGACCGGCTGCCCGGCGGTGGCGACGATGGTGGCGGGGCCGCCGGGGTGCGTCTCGGAGACGGGGCCGACGGGCGCGCCGTCGTCGCCGACGCCGGCGTACAGGGTCGCGGGGGCGATGTCGCCCACGTCCCAGCCCTGACCGGCCGCGTACTGCTGCGGCTGCACCTTGGCGGCGGGCTGCTTGCGGGTGGCCATGGGCCGTCCTTCCTGCTGATCAGCGGGCTGGACCTGCGTTACGCAGGTCCGGGTGGGGCGCCCGGCGGCCGGGTGAACGACCGCCGGGCACGACACGGGGTCAGCTCGTCGCGGCGGCGAACGTGATCTTCACGAAGCACGCCGGGGTGTGCACGGCGACGTTGGCGCGCATCTCGGCCAGCAGCACCAGCACGTTCCGAACGAAGAAGTCGCTGTGAGAGTCCGACATCAGCAGCGTGATGCCCTGCCGGGTCCACAGCGTGGCGCCCATCCGGAAGCCGCCCAGCAGCGCCGTTCCCTGCGCCATCGCCACGGTCGTGACGACGGTCAGGCCCCACAGGCGCATCGGCGCGCCCGGGTCCTGCACCGAGGTGATGACACGGAACTGGCCGTTGGAGTCCTCGTCCAATTGGATGTCCTGCCAGTCCGTGGGATTCATGACCACGGAGTCCGGCGGGTACATGGCGAGTTCGGCCTGCGTGCGGGCCTTGCGGACGGTGATCAGCTTCGCGTCCGTGTTACCCACGGGCGGCTGGTAGGCGCCGATGCCCGAGGTCGTGAGGATGCCCTGCATCTCGGTCGACCCGTTGCCGGTGAGCACCTGGCGGTCCTGCTTGAACCGCAGCCCGTAGGTGAGCTTCCCGTTGATGTAGCCCATCATCTGGGAGTCGTCGTCCGCCGCCTGCCGGGTGATCAGCGCCCAGTGCGCCAGCGTCTTCAGCGACGTGGTGATCGTGTCGAACGCGAACGGCCCGGACTGCGGCTTGAGTTCGCCCTCCGCCACCACGGCGGCGGCGTTCCACGTGCCGCTCCCCGTCGCGGGCCCGCTGGTGTCGCGGACGTACTCCAGCGTGTTGCCGTCGGAGGTCTGCTGGTCCAGCAGGTCCGACACGAGCAGGGGGAAGTCCGGGTTCTGCGGGATGATGCCCGGCTGCCGGTTGTTCTGGTCCGGGTAGGTCGCCGTGGTTGTGGTGTTCGCTGGCGGGGTGCGGACCTCGATCCCGGCGCTCTTGCCCCGGTAGCCGCCCGCGCGGAAGGTCTGGAAGGCGGCGGAGCGCACGAACTGCTCGGCGGCTGCCACCGGGTGCTGCCGGCCTGCGGTGTCCGGCTGCATGCCGGGCTCGTTCCGGGTCTGCGTGCCGCCCTGCGGCGCGGGGTCGCCAGCGGGGAGCTGGGCGCCGAGCAGGTGCCGGCGGGCGGCGTCGCGCTGAGCTGCCTGCTCGATGCGGCCGGTGATCTCCTCGGCGCGCTGGATCAGCTCGGCGGGGTCACCGTCGTAGGTGTCGTCGGCGAGCAGACGCAGTACCTCGTCGCGCTGCTCGGTGAGGGTGGGAGCGCCGCCCTTGATGGGGTAGATCGGTCGGCCGTCGCGGCGGCGACCGATGGGGCGGACGCGGGGCAGGTGGCCCATCTCGCGTGTCCTTCCGGTCCGTGGACGGCGTGCAGCCGCCCAGATGTCTGGGGTGCTGCGCTCCGTCTTTCACGGCCGGTGGTGCGCTCCCGGCGGTGCAGCGGTGTGGTGCACGGCCGGCCGCTGCGTCCGACGTGGTGAGGCTACGGCGGTCAACCCGCTTGGTGGGGTTGACCGGTGTGGGTCGCTACCGGCGGCGGAAGCCCTTGCGCGCGGGCAGCGAGTGGAAGCCGACCTTCTTGCCCCGTGTGGCGACGATCCGGTCGGCCCACCGGCGCCCGAACTCGCGGTGGGTGGCGAACGCCCAGCGCCACTGGGCGCGGGACCGGAACGGGCCGGGTGACCGGCGGCCGGTCACCGCTCGCCCCCCGCGGCCACGAGCCGGAGCCGTGCCGCCGCGCGGGCCCGCCGCGCCACCGCCTGCTGGTGGGCAACGGCCGTGTCCCGCCCACGCTCCCGGTCGTACTCGGCCAGCCGCTCGACCAAGGTCGGCTCGCCCGCCTCGGTGTAGAGCGCACCCAGCGCGTGGCGCACCACCTTCAATTTGGAGCCCGGCACCGCCGCCATGCGAGCCGTGATCTGCGAGACCTCCACGAGGCGCGCCGACCTGATGTTCGCCATCAGGTCGGCCCGGTCGTCGTCGCCCATCTGCGCGATCTTCTCCCAGGGCGGCAGGTCGGTCCGAACAAACCCCACGGACAGTTCGCGCGCCGACCCGGATCGAGCCATCGCACGCTTGTCGCGGCCTGACTGCGTGTCGTCGTACGCGCCCGCGATGTGCAGGAGGTTGGACTGCTCGTCGGCGCGGAAGGTGCCGACAGGGTCGTACGGGCTGTGCATGAACAGGTAGGCGTAAGACCCTCTGTCGATGCCGCGCTTGAACACGCCGGGGTGGAACGTGGTGCCGTAGCTGTCGACCTTCCCGTACTGGCAGGCCACGCCCTCGAACGTGCCATCCTCTCCGTCGTCCACGCGGAACTCGTGGCTGTCGAATACACGGAACTCCAGGTCAGTCATCGGCCGGTCTCCTTCTTGAGGCGGTGCTCAGCGTGCTGCTCGGCGACGGCATCCATGAGGGCGCGGTGCGCCGGGGACAGCGCGGGGGCGTACCGGTAGGTCGCGGTGCCGTCCTGCTCGCGGTCGAGGGCGTAGACGATCCGGCCGCTGGCGAAGACGAGCAGGCGCGGCAGGTCGCCGTTCGTTTCGCGGCGGACGGCGCCGCGCTGCCCGTCGTACGGGCCCCGCCGCACCTCGGCGAGCGGCACGCCCGGCGGGCGGTACGCGTCGCGGTACTGCGCCCACTCGGCGGCCTGGAGGATGCACGGCACCTCGCCGCGCAGCAGCGTCGCAGCCACGGTCAGACCTCCGTCCGGTCGCAGGGCGCCGGGCTCGGCCCGACGTAGAGCGCGGCGCCGGGGAGCGCCTGCGTCGTGCCGTCGGCCAGCGTCAGCGAGATGCCCGTGACGCCGGTCAGGCGCGTCAGGGTGGTGGCCTCCAGCCCGCCGCACGTGGGGCACAGCGCCACGTGGTGCACGCAGTCGGTCATGGGTCAGTCCTCCGTGGTGGTGTCGAACGTGTACGTCAGGACGCAGCGGCAGTTCACCGTCTGCGAGGCGGGTGCGGTGGGGTCACCGGGCCAGCGGCAGCCGGAGGCCGTGAACCGGCCGTCAATCGGTGCGGTGGTGCCGGAGGCGGCCCGGTGCGTGGCGCGGGTGCGCGCGTCGTCCGTGGCCATCCACCGCTTCCGCGTAGCACCCGCGTCGACCGCCGCCCGGTGGCTCGCGGCGTTGTAGGCGCCGACCGTCTCCGTGCGGGCGATCATCGTCGCCCGGTAGTCGCTGAGGTCCGCGAACACGGACTGCAACCGGGCCCGCAACTGCGGCACGGACTCGCCCTCGGCGATCCCGGCAGCCAGGACGCGGGACCGCAGGACGGCCTCCGTCGTCGCAGTCACCCGCCCCGCCAGGTCCGCCACCCGCGCGTCCAGCTCCTTGCTGACGCCCGGGTCGTCGGTGTCCGGCTCGTCGTCGGCGACGGCTGCACCACCCTTGCGCCAGGCGCGCTCCACCATCGGCCGCAGCAGCTCGCCGGTGCGCCGCCGCCAGTACGCCCCGTCGAACAGGTCCCGGATGCCGATCCGCTCCTCCCAGCCGTCCGGTCCGGCAGCCAGCTCCAGGCCGGTCATGGCGTGCGCCGGCGCAGTGTCCGGGTCCGGGATGGCGAGCTGGAGTGCGCCGCTGTCGGCGATGGCGCGCGCCTCCCGGCGCACGGCCGCCAGCCACTCGGCGCTGCGGTTGGGCTTGGCCATGAGCCGGTCGAAGTCGCGCAGCACCCGTTCGCGCTGCTCGTTGCTCAGGCGGCGCACGGCGGCGCGCCCGGCCGCCTCCAGCTCGTCGTAGTCGACGTTCGCCGTGGCGACGGTCGGGCCCTTGCGGAGGTCGACCGGCGCGCCGGTGGCGCGCGCCACCGGCGCCGGGGCGGGCTGTACAAGTTGCGCCACTGGGCGCGCCAACGCAGCTTGCTCGGCCCACGCCAGCGCCCGGTGCAGCGCCCCGATCGAGACGGCACCCTCGTCGCGCTCCGCCTGAAGACGCGCCAGGAGCGCCGACAGGTCCGCCGACGCCGTCCCCGACGCGCCCGCCGCCCCACCCGGGGCCACCCCGAACTGAGCCCGGTAGGGCGTCAGCGTCATCTGCCCGAGGTTGCCCGGCAGCGGCGGCAACCCGACCGCCGACCGCCCCTCATCGATCGTGTAGACGTCCGTGTACATGTTCTCGCGCACTCTGCCGGCCACCGCGTCCTGCGACTCCTGCAACGCCTCCACGCCGGACAGGTCGAACGCGGCCTGCTCGCTGTCGCTCGGTAGCAGCAGCCGGTCCACCTCGCTCGCGAGCAACTCCAACTTCGGCTTGAGGGTGTCGGACCACAGGTACGCCTTTGCCTGCTGCTTGTTCTCGTACGTCGCGCCACCGACAAGGAGATCCTTGGGCACGCCGAACGCCAGCATGATCTCGTCGGAGTTGGCGACCCGGGTCTCCAGGTAGTCGACCTCCTCAGCGGTGAGGCCCAGCCGCTCGTAGGAGATGCCGCCGCCGGCGCCGCCCGGACGGCTGGCGACGAGCAGGTGCTTGCGGGCGTTGCGCGCGCCTTCCACGGTGCTGCGGAAGCTGGCCTTGGCGGCGGCGAACGCCTGCTCGTCCATCTCGCCGAGGTAGACGACGCCGCCGGGTTGGCCGCCGTTTTCCAGCGCGGAGCGCTGCCACTCGCGTGCGTAGGCGTCGAGGTCGACGGCGTGCGTCGCGGCGCGCCACGGGGCCAGCGCCTCGTACGGCCGGAACGGATGCGGGTAGCGCAGGGACAGCACCTCATCCGGCAGCATCGGCACGCGGATGCCGTCGGACCTGTGCAGCACGTAGCCGATGATCGCGGCCGGCCGGGGCGTGCCGTCCGGCCGGTCGGCAACGATGGTCTCCACGCGCTCGAACAGCGGGTAGACGCCGTACGGGATCGCGGCGGGGGCGTCGAGCTGGTCGCCGCGATCGAGGAACGCCCAGTGCCGGCCGCTGAGTTCGAGCTGCCCGTACATGATCGTCTTGAACACCCGGGCCGACATGTCCGGGTTCGGCCGCCTGTTGAACAGCAGGTCGACCCAGTGGCCGACGATCCGCGTCCCGTCCGGCGCGTACACGGCGAGGTCCACGGACGCCGCGTTCGCGCTCAGGAGGTCCACGCACCGGTACGCCACGGCGGAGTGCGTCCAGCCGCGCGCCTCGGCGTCCACGGACAGCTGCATGGGCAGCGATGTGCCGACGGTGACGCCGGACCGCAACGCCGCGGCCGTCGTGCCAGGCGCCGGCCCGGCGGCGCGCCGGCCGAACGCTGCGGCGGCCACGTCCCGGAGTCGTCCCACGTGGTATCTCCTATCCGACCATGTTGCCCGCGGGGGCGAGCATGAGGTGTGTGAGGGCCCAGACCATGGCGTCGAGCCGGTCCGGGCTGTCGTCCTGTCCCGGCACCCAGGTGGACAGTTGGTCCTCCAGGTCGCCACTGCGGACCACAAGGTGCGCGGCGTGCTGCTCGAACAGCGCGGCGACGGGCTCGGCGCGGGACTGCTTGCCGCGGGAGGCGTGCACGGCGCGGACGTTGACGGTGGAGTCGATCTGGCGGACGGCGAGCGTGATCCAGTCACCGCCGTTGTTGACCTCCACCACGAGGGCGTCCGCCTTGTGCCGGTGGTACGCCTGGACGGCGCGGCGGACGGCGTCGAGCGGGGGCATGCGTCCGGACAGGTCATCGAGGACGTAGCCGTGTTGCCGCTGCGTGCCGTTGCGGTCGGGGATGAGCGCGGCGCTGCGGCCGGCAACGATGATGCCCATCTCGTCGGACTCGTCGCCGCTGCTGGCCGCGGGGTCGACCGCGACCACGACGCGGGACATGTGCTGCGGCGCGGCGCCGACGCGGGTGGCGTCGAGGAGGGCGTACGACCACAGGGCGCCCTCGATGTCCGTCAGCAGTTCCCCGTCCAGCTCCTGCCGCTCCAGCCGGGTACCGGCGTACTGCTCGGTGAGCTTCCGGCGCATGTCGGCGGGCAGGTGGTGGGCGTCGCGGGTCCGGCCGCGGGTGAGCACGGTGTCGGGGCGGGCCATGAGGCCGATCAGCTCGCGGCGGGGCTTCGGCGTGGTGGACATGACGAAGTGCGGGCGGTCGCCGAGGCGCAGGCCCATGGCGGCGTGCGTGAGGGCGGGGCCGAGGCGGCGCATTGCGGCGGCCTCCTCAAAGGCGTAGAGGCACCGGTTACCACCGGACCGCAGGCGTTCCACGTCGTCGGGGGTGTGGGCGCCGAACACCTTGGCCTCTACGCCGGATGGCCAGCGGACGTGGGTGCCGCCGGCGGAGGTGCGCAGGACGGCGCGCGGGTCGTGGGCGCGGATGCCGGAGGGGCCGTTGACGAAGCTCTCCAGGGCGTCGCCGAGGGTGGGTGCGACGATGCCGATGCGGTGGCCGCCGGGGACGCGCGGGTCGCAGGCGGGCCCGTTGACGTGCTCCACGACGTACCGGGAAGCGCCGTCGGACTTGCCGGTGCCGCGGCCGCCCATGAGCAGCCACGTGCCGTGCGTCTCCACCTCGGCCGGGCAGACCTGCCACGGGTACGGCGTCCAGGAGTTCCACCGCTTCCGCCACACGCGGTCGGCCAGCTCCCGTTCGAGCAGCTCCAGTTCGGCGGGGGTCATGTCGGCGACCTCGTCGCGGAGGTCATCGAGGACGCTCACGGCGTGCCGTCCTGCGGGTCGTCGCCGGCGAGCTTGGCGGCGAGGTCGAGGATGTGCTGTTCGCGGTCGTTGGTGATCTCGGCGCGCAGCTTGGCCGGGGCGTCGAGGCCGAGCAGTTTCCGCCGGGACTCCGACACGCGCAGCAGCCGGTCCACGGCGGCCAGCGTCACCGCGTCGTCGGGCACCGTCTCGCCGCCGGGGCCGCGGATGACCTTGCCGAGCTGCACGGTGACGTGTTCCCGGCCGAGCACGTCCATGACGGTGGCCTGGAGGTGATCGAGCCGTTCCAGCTCCAGCGTCCGGGCGTCGGCCGCGGCTTCCTGCACGGTGGCCTTGAGCGCCCGCTGCACGGCGTCGTGGGCGCTGCCCTGGCTGATGCCCAGCGCCTCGCCGATGGCCCGGTACGACTGGCCACGGGCGCGCAGGCGGGCCGCTGCGGCGTCACGCTCGGCGGTGTCCGGGGTGCGGATGAAGCGGCCGTTCCCGCCTCGGGGCGTTCCGCCGGTCTGGGCTTCCGTCGGGGTGTCGTCGGGCATGGGTGCGGCCTCCTTCCTGCCGCTGAGGCTAGGTCGGAGGCCGCTGGTGGTGCTGGTGACCGGTGTGGGTCGGTCAGGCGGAGTGTTCGGCCACGCGGGCGTAAGCCTCCGCGAGGGCGGCGAGGATCTTCGCTCGCTCGGGGGCGGCGAAGCGGTCGGCGTCTTCGGCGGCGGCTGTGATCTTCTCGAACAGGGTGCGGGCTGCGGCTTGCCGTTCGGCGGCGTTGGCCATGGTGGCTCCTTGTGCGTGTGGTGGTGATGTGACGGTATCGCCCGGGGCGGACAACAGCGCCCGGTTCAGCTGGTCTTGTTGGAGCGCACGTCCACGGTAAGCGCCTTGATCCGGCCGCCGATCGAGGCGGTGACGGTGGGGGTTTCGTCGCCGGTGGCGCCGGACGCGCGGGCGTCGGCGGCGAACTGCTCGATTTCGGCGAGGGTCATGTGCCGGGTGTTGGCGGTGTGCTTGATCTGCTTGGCCACGGGGTCAGTCTCCCATCGGGGTGGTGTGGGTGGTGGTGCGTTCGGCGTGGATGCGGGCGGCGGCTTCGCCGAGGGCCCAGCGGATGGCGTCTACGGGGTCGGGGTGGCCAGCGCGGGCGCACCAGGTGAGGGCGCGGCGGACCCATTCGTCGTGGGGGATGGTGGTGGTGGCGTGTGCCGGCGCGGGGGCTGGCGGTGTCGGGGTGGTCGGGCGGCGGGTGGTGGTACGCCGGGTGCGCCGGCGGAGTCGCGGACGGCGTGGGGGTGGCGCATTGGTGGCGCGCGCCGCTTCGCGGAGGGCGTGGAGGTCGCGCAGGACGGTGTCCTTGTGGACGTCGAGGCGCTTGGCGATGGCGCGGGCGGACAGGTCGGGGTCGTCGGAGGTGAGGCGGGCGACGGCGGCGCGGCGCTCGGGGATCGTGAGGGTCACGCGTCGGGCTCCGTGGGCGCGGCGGTGTGCTCGGCGATGGCGCGAAGCACGTTGGCGAGTTGCTGTTCCAGAACGGCGTTCTCCTGTTCGAGGGTGACGGCGATGCGGCGGGCGCGGTCGCGTTGGGCGGTGACGAGGCGGAGTGCGGCGCTGGTGCCGGCGAGTTGGGCGCGGGCCTGCTTGAGGGCGGCGGCGGTGGCCGCGTGATCGGGCGGGATGTAGGTCATCGAGGACTCCCGAGGATCAGGCGGGCGATGGTGAGGGCGTCGCCGGCGTCCGGCGGCAGCGGGTGGACGCAGGCGCCGTCCGACGCCCAGGAGTGCAGCCAGGCGGCGAGGGCGTGGCCGACGGTGGGGTCCATGGCGGCGATGTACTGCATCTCGATCTCGTTGTCGGGGGCGCTCCAGGGCGTCGGGGCGATCTCGGTGGCGGCGGTGGCGAGTTCGCGGAGTCGGGTGGCGGCGCGGGCGATGGTCTCGGCCGGGGTGTCGGGTGTGGTGGTCACGGGGCCCTTTCGGTTGGCGGTGGGTCAGGCGGCGGGCTCGAACCGCTGTGCGGCCGTCTGACGCCCGTTCGGGCGGAGCGGGATCACGGGGGCCTGCGGGGTCCTGGCGTCCCGCTGGGCGCGCTGCTGGGCGCGTGCACGGGCCGACCTCGCGCGCTGCCACTCCAGGCACTTCGCGCAGCGCGGGACGCCGAGGCGGCGCTCCAGCTCGTACGTGCCGGGGGTGCCGTGCCGGGCGTGGGCGAGCCGGGCCAGCATGCGGGTGCGCTCGCCCTCGGCGCAGTCCTCGCACCGCTCCCCGAGGCGGCGGTGTCGCTGGTACGCCTCGGGGGTGCCGCACGGGCGGCGGTCGGCGGGGTCGACGGGCTGTCCGGCGGCGCGGGCGGCGTCGGCGCGGACGCGTCGGCGGTCGCTGTCGCTCGTGCCGCCCCACACGCCGGTCTCGTCGGGGCGGTTGAGGGCGTGCGAGGCGCAGGCGGGGCGGGCGGGGCAGGCGCGGCAGAGGGTGCGGGCGGCGTCACGCTCGGCGCGGGTGGCGTCGTAGTCGAACAGCAGCGGCTGCGAGGCGCACGGGGTGGGGGCGTCGAGCTGGGCGACGAACGGCGGGGCGGTGAGGCCGGCGGGGGCGGTGGACATGGGGTGCTCCTCGGCGGTGGTCAGGCGGTGGCGGTGCGGGCGGTGCGGGCGGTGTAGGCGTCGCGACGGGACGAGTGGGTGCCGTCGCGGAGGTCTCGGCCGCGGCTGGAGCGGCAGGGCTTGCCGGCGGGGCGGCGGCAGTGCGGGCAGTCCTCGGCCAGTTCGGGGTAGGCCAGGGCGGCGACCCGATAGCCGGGGATGGCGGCGGCGATGGTGGCGCGCTGCTCGTCGGTCATCTGCGCGGGGATCTGGCGGCCGATGCCGGCGGTGAGGGCGCGGACGGCGGCGGGCGGCTGTTCGCCGGCGGCGACGGCTCCGCGGCGTCCGCGGAGGGCGCGGCGGTAGGCGAGTTCGTCGTCGGGGTCGACGGGGGGCGCGCTGCGTTCGGTGTCGCGGTCGACGGCGCGGCGGGAGGCGGCGTGCCAGCGGCGGGAGATGTCGGCGGGGAGGATCGGGTACGGGCTGGTGGCGATGTGCTGGCGGACGATGCTGGCGGCGTCCCAGCCGGTGATGGTGCGTGGGGGCACGTCGGACAGCAGGTCGTGCCACTGGTCGAGGCGTTCGGCGGCCTCGGCTTCGTTCTGCGGCGCGCCGCGCGGGTCGAGCTTGGCGGCGTAGGCGAGGAGGGCGGCGGTCTCGTTGCGGTTCATGAGGGGTCTCCTCCGAGTGCGGCGCGGTAGAGGTCGGCGGCGCGGGCGGCGCGGCCGGCGGGGCGGGCGGTGGTGAGGTCGATGACGCCGGGCGGGACGGTCCCGGCGGCGGGGAGCGGCGGGAGGTCGCGCCAGCCGCCGAGGAAGTAGCGGGCGTAGCTGATGTCGCGGGCGGCGGCCTGGCGGCGCGCGTAGTCGGCGAGGGCCGCGACGCCGGAGCGCTGGATCAGGGCTTCGACGGTGAACCACTCGGCGGCGGAAAGGTTCCAGCGGACGACGACGCCGGCGGCGGTGATGGCGTCCACGAGGGGGCGGGAGTTGGCGGGGATTCCGGGGCCGAGGTCGGGCGCGGCGGCCGGGCTCTCCTGCTTGCTAGCCCTCCTGGTAAAGCTGGATTGGTAAAGGGGTAGCGATTCCCGACCGCTAGCGGTCGGTTTTTCGGTACCCCCCGGTAGCGATTCCCGACCGCTCGGCATATGCCTACCGGTCGGAATCTCGGACCGGTCCGATTCCGTTGCGGTCGGGAATCCCGACCGCCCCGAATCCGCTACCGGTCGGGAATCGCTACCGGTAGTCCCGGGCGCCGGGCGCGTGTAGCCGACTGCGAACGGCAGGCGGTAGAGCGTCGCGCGGCTGCCCGCGGCGGCCTCGGCGACGGCCAGTTCGTCCGTCGACAGGGCCTTGTCCACCGCAGCGACGACGGTCGACTTCGGGACGCCGCCGAGGCGCCGTTGAAGCTCGGTCATACCCATGCGGACGGTGCAGTCCGGGGTGCGCACGGCGTCGGCGACGGCGAGCAGCACGAGGCGGCTGTTCCCGCGGGTGCGGGAGTGGTTCCAGACCCAGTGCTGGGCGTCGATGCTCACGGGCGTCCCTCGGGTTGTGTGCGGGGTCGGTCGGGGGTGGGGCCCGGCCGCGCGGCGGCGGCCGGGCCGGTGACGGTCAGGGCTGCGGGTCGCCCTCCGCCTGCTTCTCGCGGAGGGCGAGCTGCCCGAGCTGGCCGACGACGATCAGCAGGGCGGACACGGAGTCCACGTAGTCGTCGCCGGACGCGTTGATGGCGGCGCCGAACAGGGCGAGGCAGGTGGGCTTGTCGTTGTTGGCGTAGGCGGCGAGGAACCGCAGGGCGAAGGTGCGCGGCGGGTCCGCCGTCAGGCCGCCGGGCTCCAGCTCGGTGATGCCCCACTGGGCCTCGGCGGGGATGTCGCCGCCGTAGAGCTGGTGAAGGATGAGCTTCCCGGCCTCGGCGAAGGCGCAGCAGGCGCCGTAGACGCCGTGGCTGTCGGTGCTGGTGCCGATCCGGTAGAGGGCGTGGGCGGCGCCGGCGCCGTCTCCGGAGACGGCCGCGCCGACGGCCTCCCAGACGAGTGGGGTGAGCGGGTGGGGTTCGGTGGTCATGCGGTGTCCTTCGTGGTGGTGGGTCGGGTGGGTGCGGGCCATCCGGCGCGGGCCCACGGGCTGTGCCGGTCGCAAAAGGTCCCGCTGATGTAGGGGCGGGCGTAGTCGAGCGAGTGGGGGAACCCGCGCCAGGTGCACGGCCTCGGCCGGCGGCGCCTCACGACGCCTTCCTCCGAGCGGCGGCCACTGCCTCGCGGCAGATCCGGCACCAGCGGACTCCGTCGGCGCGAACGGTGGTGCTTTCCGACGTGTAGGCGTGGCCGTTGGCGCAGTGCGTACGGGCCGCCAGCGCCGCACGGGATCGCTCCCGATCGCAGATCCGGCACTCCCGTGAGCGCCAGCCCGTCTCCGGGCGTACCCTCCAGCGGGTGTTCGCTTCGTCGTAGGGGTGGCCGACCGGACAATGGGTGCGCTGCGCCGGCTCGCCCCGGCGGCTGTTCTCGCCCGGCGTCACCGCTTCCAGGTGATGCGGGTTGCAGCACGCGTGCGTCCGGCACAGGTGGTCGAGGTAGAGGCCGGGCGGTATCGGGCCGACGAACAGTTCGTAGGCGAGGCGGTGCGTGTACTGCTGCCGTCCGTTGACGGTGATCTGCCCGTAGCCGTGATCGTTCTTCGCGCCCGTCCAGATGAGGCAGGAGTTCGGACCGGCCGCCGCGCGGGCGAGCAGCTTCGACGCGGGGTCTTCGATGCGGCGCCAGATCGGCCGCCCGATGCTGTCGGTCCCGACGATGACCTTGCCGATCGGCGGCTTCCGCTGGCCGGGCATCAGGCGGCGTCCTTCCGCGCGGCGCGGGCGTCGCGGCGGGCGTTGGCCGGGGTGGGCTGCGGCTCCGGCCGCGGGGTGCCGCACCGCAGGCACGCCTCCCCGGCGCGCAGGTGCCGGCGCCGGGCGGCCTCGGTGCCGCACGCCGCCCGCTGCCGGTGCCCGCCGTGCCCGGCATCCACCAGCGACTGGCCGGCGGCCGTGACGCGCTCCTCGTAGACGCGGCGGCGGGAGTGCGGGCCGAGGCCCGCGACGATCCCGTACCGGCCGGAGGCGGGCGCCGGGCCCTCCAGGGTCAGGGCGTGGTCGAGGCAGGTGGCGAGGACGGGGCAGCCGGCGCAGACGCGGTGCGCGTCGGCCTGGTCACCGGCGTCGTCGCTGAAGAACAGGTCGGGGTCGTCGTCGCGGCAGATGGCGTAGCGCTGCCAGGCGAGGCCGCGGGCGAGCCACGTCATGACGCCTCCCGGGCGCGGGCGCGCTTCTCGGCGCTGGCCCGGGCGTTGGCCGCGCGGCACGGTGTGCAGCGGCAGCCGTAGTTGCTGTAGGTGCCGACCCGGCCGTGTCCGGCTCGGTCGGCGCTGGTCGGGTCGGTGGCGCGGGCGGCGCGCTGGGCTCGCCAGCGGTCGGCGTTTCCGGCGCGGCAGGTGTCGCAGCGGCAGCCGCTGCGGTAGGCGTACTGCGAGCCGTGCTTGAGGGGCTGACGGGGTCTCACGCGGTCACCTGCGCCCGGTCGGGGCGGGTGGTGAGTGCCCGGAGGCGTGCCCGGTCGCGGCCGGCGGCAATCCACGCGGTCCGGTAGCGGGCGGTGCGGGCCTGCTGGGTGGCGAGGGCGAGGACCACGCGGGCGTGCCGGGCCTCGATCCGCTCGCGGGCCTCCTGCAACTCGGCGTACCGCACGGCCCACCGGGTGCGGGCGGCGTCGCCCTCGGCGGCCTCGGCGCGGGCGTCGGCCAGTGCCTCGCGGAGCCGCTCGATCTCGCGGCGCTTCCGGTTCCAGGCCATCACGCACCGCCGTCGATCGAGTCCACGCACGCCTCGCACACGGCGTAGCGGGTGGTTTCGACGGCGAACGGCCCGTCGGTGTCGCCGCAGCGGGCGCAGGTGATCCCGGTCGCCGGGGTGTTCACGATCCGCACCGGCGGCCGGTACCCGGCGAGCGTGGCGTGTGCGGCGGCCATCGACGCGAACAGCGTTGCCACCCGGATGCTGTATTCGTGGACATCCAGCGCCTCGCGGATCGCCGCCGCGTGCTCCTCGTCGGAGGCGTACGCCTCGCGGGGGGCCGGGTCGTCGCTGTCGTCCAGGTAGTTCTCCTCGGCGCGGGCCAACAGCGCCTCGGCCTCGGCGTAGTGCTCCTCGGGCGTCATGCCGCCGCCTCCGTCCTGCCGTCGGCGACCGGCGCGGCGGTGATCTGCGGCAGCGCCAGCCCCGCCAACGCCCCGGACCGCCACGCCGCCGCGATCGCCTCCCGGCCCTCGTCCGGCAGCGTCAGCCGCGTGTACGCCGCGCGGCCCCGCACCGCGACGCCCGGCACCTCGTGCACCTCGCCGGTGCCCGGGTCCGCCCACTGCGGGGCGTCCGTGCCCACCGCCGTGACCTGCTTCAGGACGGCTGCCTGCCACGCCGCGCGCACCGTGGTGACGAACCGGCGCTCCACCTCACCCGGCGCCACCTCCTGCGCCCAGCGGGCGAACGCCGCCGCGTCGACCACCTCGGCCTTCGCGGCCGGCTGCACGAGGGTGATCTGTCCGACCTCGGTACCGCCTGGCAGCGACACGGTCGCCGTCTTGGTGCCGGTCGCGGCCTTCGCCGCGCGCAGCTCGGCCTCCAGGTCGGCCTTCGCGGTCTTCAGCTCCTCGCCGATCTGCTTGGCCAGGGCCTCCAGCACGGCGGCCCGGGTGGCCGCCTGCTTCAAGTTGCTCATGGGTGTGATCTCCTTGGTGCCGGCCCGCCCCCGCTTCCCTCGGGGGCGGGCCAACGTCGTGGTGAGGGTCAGGCGGCGCCGCGCATGAGCGCGGTGAAGCGGCGGATGGCCTCCGGCGGGGCGTCGGCCAGCGGCATGCCCAGCTCGCGGTGCGCGTCGTCGTCCACGTCCGTGAGGCCGTGCTCGGCGGCCACGGTGCGCAGTTCGGCGACGGCGGCGGCGTGCTCGTCGGCCGGCGCGTCCGGCACGACCTCGCCGTCGATCACCTCGCCGTCGTTCTCCGGCTCCTCGGCGGGCAGCTCACGCAGCAGGCGCGTCAGGTAGGCGCCCAGCAGCTCCGCTCCGGACTGGCCCGGCGGCACGCACGGCGAGTCCAGCGCGGCCTTGCCCGCGCGTCGCCACACGTCCCGGACCGGGCCCTGCCACGCCGCCTCGGCGGCCTCGGCGGCGAACGCCTGCGCGTCGGAGTCGGCCTGTGCGGCGGCGGCCGTCGTCTCGTCCTGCTGCTGTCCGGGCGCCGGGGTGGACCACTCGTCGGTCGCGGGCGCCGACGGGCGCAGCCGGTGCACCGTGCCGCCCTCGCCGCGCGCCGGGCCGGACGCGGGGTTGTCCGCCTGCGCCATCTCCTCGGCCGTGTACACCCCGGCCAGGTCGTGCGGGAATGCCTTCCGGAGCGCCAGCGCCTCGCCGCACTTCGCGAGCTGCGAGGCGGGCATCTTGCCCCACAGGCCGACCGGCTTGTTCTCCCACCCGGTCTGCACGTACTCGCGGTAGAGCGCCACCGCGCTGAACCGCTGACCGTTGCGCAGGACCGTGACCTTGACGGCGGCGGGCGGCTTGTCCAGCAGCCACACGTCCCGCCAGCGGCCCGCCTCGTCGCACCACAGCGTGTCCTCGTAGCCGAACGAGTCGCGGGAGTTGGCGACCACGCGGTGAGCCACCACGCGGTACCCGTCGATACCCGTCTGCGGGGTGAACACCTTGCGGCCCGCCCTGCTGTCCCACCGGCCGATGAGGTAGATCTGCCGGGAGAACGGGTCGAGCTGCGTCCGCTGGCACAGGTGCAGGAAGCCGGACAGCTCGGCGGCGGTCACCTCGTCGGAGACGCCGGCCTGCTGGAGCCACGCCTGCTGCTGCGGCGTCCACGCGGTCTGGTCGGGGGCGATGGCGAGCGAGCCGCCCGCCTTCACGAGTTCGGTCACGGTCGGTTCCTTCCGGTGGTGGTGTGCGGGGTGGTGGGTGCGATGGGTGCGTGGCCGGTGGCGATGCATCGGCCGATGGCCATGGCGGCGGGCAGGGCGATGGCGAGGTAGATGCCGGTGGCGGCGAGGACCGTGGTCACGTGGCGGCGCCCTGGCGTCCGGCGCGGCGGGCGGTGAGGCAGGCCAGGCAGTAGGGGGTGCCGGTGGGGTAGAGCCGGCCGTGGTCGGCCTGGTCGTGACCGTGGCGGCAGACGGCCGGGACGGCGCCGCGGCCGGTCAGGTACCGGTACTGCTCACGGAGGTGCTGCCGGCCGGGCTCGTCCTCCACGTGGTCGGGGGCCACGCATTGCGGCCGGCCGCATTCGGCGGCTACGTAGCCGATCGGCGGGTGCCCGGTGCGGATTTCGTAGGCGACCCGCGCGGCGGTGTAGGTCCGCTCGCGGTGGCGGAGGACGGGGGTGCCGCTGGGGATCTGCCGCTCGCCGCGCCAGTCCATGTGGCCGCTGTCACCCGCCACCACGTGGGCCTCGAAGGCCGCCCGGATGGTGGGGTGCTTGGCCTTGTCGGGCACGGGGATGCCGAGGGTGCGGCGGATGCGGGCGACGTCGTGCCGGTCGATGCGGAGGCGGCGGCCGATTTCGGTGGCGGTGAGGCCCTGGCGGAGGAGGCTGACGATCTCGTCGTGGCGGTAGTGGGTCACGTCGCGTCCCCGTCCTGCGCCGACGCCGGGGTGAGCGCGGTGGTGGTTGCGCAGGGCCAGTCGCCGCAACCGGCGCCGCAGTACGGGCCGTCGTGGTCGTCGCGGCGCTGGTGGAGGGCGGCCGCGGCGGTGATCCGCTGCTCGGCGGCCTCGGCACGCTGCTGGGCGGTGGTGAGAGCGTCGTCCCGCACGGCCAGCACGGCGCGGGCTTCGTCGAGGTAGTCGTGCGGCTCCAGGTCGACGATGTCGTAGTCGTTCGCCTCGGCGAGCGCGCGGCGGTACCGCTCCAGGTCCGCCGTACCGGGCTCGGCGTCCGGCGCGGTGGCGGGCCCCTCGGAGTGCGTGTTGCCGTACTCGTCCCGGGTCCACGTCGTGCCGTGCTCCACCCACCGGGCGGCCCCGGGGTCGATCAGCGGCCAGTAGGCGCCGGCCCCGGCGGCGTCGCGGGGGCAGCCGCACCGGTTCGGTCCGGCGGTGACGGTGCAGCCGCGCGGGCCGTGCTCGGCGGCCGTGTGTCCGCAGCGGACGCAGGCGTCCGGCGCGGTCTCCGGCTGCGGCGCGGGGACGGCGTGCGCGGCCCGGTGCTCGGCCGACGGCCCGATGAAGTCGGCGAGCCCGCATCCGCACGGCGCCGGGGTGATCCGGCTGACGTGGCCCACGAGGACCGTGCACGGCCCGGTGTGCTGCCCGTGCCCGCAGGCGGGGCACTGCGGCGCGGGGGCCTGCCCGGCGGCAGCCAGTCGCTCCGGGTCATCGGCCGCCGCCCGCAGCCACGCGGCCACGATGGGCCAGGCGCCACGGAACGTCTCCGCTTCGGCGGCGGCAGCCCGGAGCGTGGCCGCGCGGGCGGCGGCCTCCACCGCGTCCAGCAGCCGGGCAGCCTCCTCCCGGTCCTCCCCACCGAACCTCAGCGCGGCGAACGCCTTGCTGTACTCCGGGCGCCACAGGCCCGGGTTGTCGCGAGGGTCACCCACGGCCCTCACCGCCCGGGGCGGCGGCGTCAGCGGCGGCGGTCAGGGCGGCCCACTCCTCGTGAGCCTCCTGGCGGCACACCGCGCACAGCCCGTCGTGGTCGGTCAGGCTGCCGCACTCGCGGCAGTCGGCCACCGGCCGCACGTCGGCGGGCAGTTCCTCACCGCGCATCGCCGCCAGGCAGCCGGGGCACAGCCCCTCGGGCAGGTCGCCGGCGGCGGCGTCCCGCATCGGCTCGGACGGCACCACGGCCATCCGCTCGCACCCCGCGACGGCCAGCACGCCCGGCTGCGGCGACGGGAAGAAGATCGGCGACGGGAAGATGTGCCGGACGGACGGGTCGGCGTCCGCGAACGGGCTCGTCGGGTTCGGCTCGATGCGGGTCACCGTGCACCGTCCTCGGTGGCCGGGGCGGCGGCCAGCGTGGCGGCGGTGACCTCGTCGCACGAGCCGTCGTGGCCGATGTCCCCGCAGCAGGTGAACGGGAAGGCGTCGCGGCCCAGGTCGGCGCCGCAGGGGTACGTGTCGGTCATCGGGTCCCCCCGTGGGTGTGGTGGTGGGTGAGGCGCGCGGCCAGCACGGCGGCGCGCGGGTTGTGCGGGCGGCGGTGCCGGTGCACAACGGCCGGGCGGTGCAGCGCGGCGGCACGGGTACGGCCGTACGCCAGCCAGCAGCAGGCGGCGCGACGGGCGTGACGGGCCAGCCACCGGCCGGCCACACCACCCCGCAGGACGGCCAGCGACGGCACCAGCACGACGGCCACGTAGACAGCGGCGGCCAGCGCGAGCATCTGCCGCTCGGACAGGGCCATCACGACACGGCCCCCACGGTCGTCCAGCGGTGCACCAGCCGCCAGCAGTGGCAGTCCAGCGCCCCGCCGACCCGCTCCAGCCGCCACATGTCGATCCGGTCCGGATACCGCTGCGCGATGTACACGTGGCCGCCGATCCGCCGCTGGGTCTGACCCGGGGCGTCGTGGTAGCCGAAGGAGCGCGGGCCCAGCGGCATACCGGTGCCCTGGTTGAGCGGTGCGGTCACCCAGGTGTCAGCCACGCGGCTCACCGCCCAGCGCCCGCCGGGCCGCCGTAACCGCCGTGACGGCGTCCGGCCAGCAGAACAGCTCATCCAGGCTCAGGGCGTCCGCCGACGACCAGCCGCTCGGCAGCAGCGTCCGGCGCTCAAGCGACGGCCACGCCGCCTCGCGCACCGACCAACCGGCACCGTCGTACCGCCGGATGATCCGCACGCCGCCGCCCGGGCCGTCCACGCGGTACTCCGTCGCCAGGGCGGCCAGCTCCCGCGCGGCGGCCAGCTCCGCCCGCAGGCGGTCCCCCCAGACGCCGGCCAGCGCGTCTGCCTCCGCGGCCCGCACCAGCCACCCGGCCGCCGCCGGATCCATCCCGCCGGTCACGCCGCCACCCCCGAACCGGTGATCGGGTGCGCGGCCGCCTCGGACGGCTCGGCCGGGTCCAACAGCTGATGCCGCTGCTCGGCCAACAGGCCCGCCAACAGGCCCGCCAGCAACGCCGCTTCAGCAGGCGCGAGCGCGGGGGCCGAGTCGCTCGCCCACGCCATCACGCCACCGCCAGACCGGCACGGGCCGCCGCGTCCAGCTCCGGCATCACCGCGGCGCGCACCGGCACCGAGGCCGACACCCACGCCACCAGCGGCCCGGCGGCGCGCTCGATCTCCGTCCGCAGCACCCACAGGCGGAACCCGTGGAACTCGGGGCCCACCGACACGGCGCCGCCCAGCTCGTGGTGCCAGGCGTCCAGGTCGTCCACGTCGCCCACCGTGACCAGCACGCCGTCCGGCAGCGGCAGGACGGACGGGTGCGGCAGGTCCGTGCCGCTGAGCACGCGGTCGATCGCGGCCCGGTTGTCAGAGGTCGCCGCCCAGTTCGCGGCGAAGGTACGATTGGTGCTCACGAGGAGCCTCCTTGATGTGTGTGAGGTGACTCGGGGGTCGTCCCGGACTTGGCCGTTGGGGACGACCCCGCTGTGTTTCAGGCGGACTTGAGCCGCCGGGCCCGGCGCGGAGCCGGGGTGAGGTACGCCAGCGGGTGCGCACCGGCGGCCGACTGAATCGGCGCCGCGAGCGGGCCCGAGGCGGGCTCGCGGTGGAACAGGTCGCCGATCCGGTCGAGGTCCGTCGGCGAGAACGTGACAACCCGCCCGAACTTGCTGTGCGGCAGCTCGCCGATGTGCCGGCGCAGCCACGTCTCCGTGACGCGCAGCGCCTTAGCGGCCTCCGGGTACGTGTAGCGGGCCATCACGCGGCCCCCACCCCATCAGCGACCGCCGCGAGCGGCGCCGGGTCCGGCGCGCCGGTAAGGGTGCGCTCCGCCGGGGCCCAGAGCACGAGCAGGTCCACGCCCACGCGCCGGCAGACTCCGGCCGCAGCCTCGGCCGGCACCGTGCTCTGGTCGCCGGTCAGCAGGCGGCCGACCAGCGACGGGTGGACGTCGGCGGCGTCGGCGAGGTCGCGCACGGTGGCGCGGCTCCCGTCGCCGGTGTGCTGCATCAGGGTGCGCAGCAGGTCCGGGTCGCGCAGTCGCATGCGCGGGATTGGGCGCGGCATGGCTATCCCCCTTCGTCCCCAAGTGGCGGATGAAGCATCCCCATGTGGGGATGTTGTGATCAGAGCATCGCACGGCCGAGACGTCTTGTCTATTGCACGGGGATAAAGGGGTGGCGTCTTGTCCAGTCCCATGGGGGGTGTGCCGCTATGCGCCGGGGGTGCGCCGTGTACAGCCGTCCCCATCTGATAGACAATGTGTCTCTGCTGTGAAACATATGGGGTACCTGATCAGGCAATTCGCCCGACTCTTGGCCTGATCATGTAGACACGCTCCACCAGGAGACGCGACATTATGTGCACCATGCATGCCATGCCCTCCATGCCCCCGGAGCGCGACGACCTCGGACGCCTCGTCCGCGACCGCCGCGCCGCCCTAGGCATCAGTCTCGCCACCGCCGCTGAGGCCGCTGGCGACCCGCAGTTGCGCACCTGGATCAACCGGCTGGAGCTCGGGCAGGTGAAGGAAATTCCGGACCGCAGCCGCCTGGAGTCGCTCGCGCGGGGCCTACGGCTACCCGCGGCCCCGGTTCTGCGGGCCGCCGCGGCGCAGTGGTGGGGGCTGAATACGGCCACATCCGAGGACAGTTCGGTTGTCGCGGTGGTGGATCACCTGGAGGAGATGACGCCCGCCGAGCGGGCTCAATTCGCCGCGATGGTGGAGGCTTTCGCGCGGTCCCGCGAAACCTGACGAAGTGTCACATTTTCTGCGATAGATGCCTAAGCGCCCGCATAATCCGGCATATGCCAGTCAGATACTGCAAAGCTCCACTGTCCCCCTGGTACGACAGGTTCGAGTGGGGCATGCTGACTCCACGCCTGGGGAGCGGTGGCTGCGGGGCAGAAATGCCCCCGGTCAATCGAACACATGATCGAATAGGGCGCGGGGGTGCGTACGTTGGGAGTGACCATCCGGATCGAACGCGGGGAACTGCCGGGAGGCAGGGCCGCAATGATCCTCCAGGGCGGCGGAGCGATTCTGCTGCGAGTAGACCCGCAGGAGGTGACGGACCGCGGCGCGGCCGCCGTCGTGAGACTCATCCAGAACGAATTCGACGCCGGCAGGATCCGCCAGAGCTGGCCCGGGGATGACGCTCCGGGCCAGACTGCCGCCCAGGCTAGCTGACCACGCGCAGGCCGCCCTGCCCCTCGTCCGCAGGGGCGAGGGCGTCCTGCAACGCCGCCACCACGAGTTCGTCATGCTCCCGCATCAAGTGCCCGTACCGGTCCATCGTCGTCGTGATGCTCTGATGGCCCAGCCGTTCACGGATTTTCTCCGGATGCAGGCCCGCAGCAATCAGCCACGAGACGTTCGTGTGCCGCAGGTCGTGGATACGCGGCAGCTTCCCCAGGCCCTTGGCGTTTGCCGCCGTCACCGCCGGCCTCCAGATCCGAGTGTGGAAATTACTGTGCCACCAGTGCCGTCCCCTCGGGGTGCGGAACACCCAGGCGTCCGGCGGCAACCCTGCCGTGCGTCGGCGAACGAGCGCCACCTGATCCGGAGTCAGTGCGAGAATGCGCCGCCCGCGCTTCGACTTGGGCGGCCCAAGATAGAAAGTGCCTCGTTCATCGCCAGCCACCGCTTTCTTCCACGCTCGCTGGATGCTGACGGATGGCTGCCGCTCGGACAGCCGGAAGTCCTTGACCTGGAGCGCGGACGCCTCACCCCAGCGCATCCCCGTGCCCACGAGCCAGTCGGCCAGATCCCGGCCGTCAGGCTCGGTGATCTCCTGGGCTATCCGCTGGTACTCGTCGCGCTCCAGGAAGCACATCTCCTCCTCTACGCCGTCATCGACGCGCGGGAGCGCCGTCCCCTTACAGCAGTTACGACCGCGCAGCGGGGGGTCCGTGTCGACGGCGGCCTGCACGATGGAGTACAGCAGCCCGTGCCGGTTCTTGATGGTCCCGGGGCTGGCGGGTGCTCGCAGCCACTCCCCCGGGCCAGCCGGGTCCCGGACACCATTCTTCTGGATCCGCACCCAGTCCTGCACGTCCTCGGCGGTGATGTTGCAGATGGTCGCTGGCGATGTCTCGCCACCAAGCGTCCGGTGCTCCATCGCGGACATGTGCATGTCGATGGTCCGGTGGTAGTCGCTCTTGGTGCGGTCGTTCACGCCGTTGAGTCGGTCTACGACACGGTGGCACCAGTCCAGCCACGGCACGTCACCCGGCACTGTGTCCGGCTGCACGAAGCCGCGGCCCTTGACCCAGCCGGGCGGCCACTGCTGGCCGTGGAGGTCCACCAGTTGGCGGAAGGTGTCCGCCTGCGCGACCTCAGTGAAGGACTCCGTCTCGTTCGTGCCGCCGCGGCCTCCCTGGACCCATCGGACCTGATAGATCGCCGAGCCGTCCTTGCGTTCGCGCCGTCTGATCGTCGCCATGCGGAGAATCTAGAGGGTCGCTTCATGATCATGTTTGGCCCCGTTTGGCCGAGTCGAGCCTGCGGCGTGTCGCCGGAACATAAAACTGCAGGTCACTACCCTGTGCGCATGGCACGTTGTGAAGTATGCGGAAATGACTATCGGATGAGCTTCGAGGTGCACGCGCAAGGCGCGGCGCACGTCTTCGACAGCTTCGAGTGCGCGATCCACCTGATGGCGCCGGTGTGCGAGCACTGCGGAGTCAAGGTGGCGGGTCACGGGGTGGAGGCGGACGGCCGCTACTACTGCTGCGCCCACTGCGCGAAGGAGGAGGGCGTGGTGGGTCTGGTGGACCGGGTGGGCGCGGTGCCGTCGGCCTGACCCCGCCCGGCCACCCTTGTGCGGCGGCCGGGAGACCGCGCTGTACCGTCGTGGGGTGTACCGCTTCCTGCTGACCCGGCAATGGGTGATCCTCACCCTGGTGGGACTGCTGCTGATGCCCGTGATGGTCCGCCTGGGCGTCTGGCAGATGCACCGGCACGAGACCGAGAACGCCACGGTGGCCCGGATCAACGCGGCCGTCGCCGCCCCGGCGGTGCCCGTGCGGCGACTGGACTCCCCGCACGCCCGGCTGGCGGCGGGCACCGACTTCCGCACGGTGACGGCGACCGGCAGGTACGACAGCGCGCACGAGGTGGTCGTCCGGCACCGCACGTCGGCGGACGACTCGCAGATCGGCTACTACGTCGTCACCCCGCTGCTGCTGACGGACGGCGGGGCGGTGCTGGTCAACCGGGGCTGGATCGCCTCGCACTACGACGGGGTCACGTTCCCCAAGGTGCCGGCGGCGCCGAGGGGCGAGGTGCGGATCACCGGACGGCTGCGGCTGGACGAGACGACCGCGAGCACCGGCATCCGGGACCGGCCGGGCATGCCGCCGCGCCAGGAGATGCTGATCAACAGCGGGAAGCTGGCGGACACCGTCTCCCGGCCGTTGCTGAGCGGCTACCTGGAGCTGACCGCCACCTCGCCCGCGCCGCCGGCCGGCCAGCCGCAACTGGTGCCGCCGCCGAACCCGGGACAGACCAACGGCGGCTACAACCCGCCGCACCTGGCGTACGCCTGGCAGTGGTGGCTGTTCGTGCTGATGATCCCGGTCGGCTGGGTCATCCTGGTCCGCCGCGAGCACCGCGACCAGGTGGCCCGCCGCGACACGGCCCGCGCCGCGGACGGCGGGGACGGCGGGGACGGCGGGACTCCTGGGGCGAACGTCAACGTGGCACTCAGCACAGCACCCGTCAGGGTGAACTCCGCGGCGGACGGGGACGCGTCGTAACGGCAGGACGGGGAACGGATAGCCGGGCCGGGGCCCCACCGCGGCGGGCACCGTCCCGCCACGGTGGGCACCGGGACCGGATCCAACCCGTCGTCAGGAGGGCACCAGCGTGGCTGGACGCATCGAGGACTACGCACTGATCGGCGATCTCCAGACCGCCGCCCTGGTGCACCGCAACGGGTCGATCGACTGGCTCTGCCTCCCGCGCTTCGACTCCGGGGCGTGCTTCGCCGCGCTGCTCGGCGGCCCGGAGAACGGCTACTGGCGGCTGTCCCCGGCCGGGCACACCACCGGCTCCACCCGGCGGTACGTGGACGACAGCCTGGTGCTGGAGACGGTGTGGGAGACCCCGTCCGGCACGGTGCGGGTGACCGACTTCATGCCCCAGCGCGACGTGCGGCCCGACCTGGTGCGGATCGTCGAGGGCCTGTCGGGCCGGGTGCGGATGCACGGACGGCTGCGGCTGCGGTTCGACTACGGCAGCGTGGTGCCGTGGATGCGCCGGATGGACGGCACGCGGGTGGCGGTCGCCGGACCGGACTCCGTGTGGTTCAGGACCGACGGGGAGGCGCACACCTACGGCGAGGACTTCACCACGCACTCGGAGTTCACCGTCGGCAAGGGCGACAAGGTCGCGTTCGTCATGTCGTGGCACCCCTCGCACGAACCCCGGCCGAAGCTGATCGACCCGTACAAGGCGCTGGGGCAGAGCCTGAAGGGCTGGCGCACGTGGTCGGAGCGCTGCTCCTACGACGGCCCCTGGCGGGACGAGGTGGTGCGGTCGTTGATAACGCTGAAGGCGCTGACCTACGCCCCGACCGGCGGCATCGTCGCGGCGGCCACCACTTCGCTGCCGGAGGAGATCGGCGGGGTGCGCAACTGGGACTACCGCTTCTGCTGGCTGCGGGACTCCACGCTGACCCTGAGCGCCCTGCTGGCCAGCGGCTACACCCGGGAGGCCGCCGAGTGGCGGGACTGGCTGCTGCGCGCGGTGGCCGGCGACCCGGCGGATCTCCAGATCATGTACGGCCTCGGGGGTGAACGGCGGCTGCCGGAGCTGGAGCTGCCCTGGCTGTCGGGGTACGAGGGCTCGGCGCCGGTGCGGGTGGGCAACGCGGCGGTCGACCAGCTCCAGCTGGACGTGTACGGCGAGGTGATGGACTCGCTCTTCCTGGCCCGTGACGCCGGGCTGCCGATGAAGAAGCACGCCTGGAACTTCCAGCGTTCCCTGATGGACTTCCTGGAGTCCTGCTGGCGCAAGCCCGACGAGGGCCTGTGGGAGATCCGGGGCCCGCGCCGGCACTTCACCCACTCCAAGGTCATGGCCTGGGTGGCCGCCGACCGCGCGGTGCGCACCATGGAGGCGGTGCCGGAGCTGTCCGGCGACATCAACCGCTGGCGCTCGATGCGCGACGAGGTGCACCGGGAGGTGTGCGAGAAGGGCTACGACGCCGAGCGCGGGACGTTCACCCAGTACTACGGCTCCACCGAACTGGACGCGGCCACCCTGCTGATCCCGCAGGTGGGTTTCCTGCCGCCGAACGACCCGCGGGTGACCGGCACGGTGGACGCGGTGCGCCGGGAGCTGGAGCACGGCGGCTTCCTGCGGCGTTACTCCACCGCTTCCGGCGCCGGCTCCTCGGTGGACGGCCTGCCAGGGGACGAGGGCGCGTTCCTTGCCTGCTCGTTCTGGCTGGCCGACGCACTGGCCGAGACCGGGCGGCACGACGAGGCCGTGGAGGTCTTCGAACGGCTGCTGGCGCTGCGCAACGACGTCGGGCTGCTGGCCGAGGAGTGGGACCCGGTGGCCGGCCGTCAGCTGGGCAACTTCCCGCAGGCGTTCAGCCACGTCGGGCTCGTCAACACCGCGATGCGGCTTGCCAGGAGTGCGAGGGGTGACACCGGCGAACCCACGTTGACGGTCTGACGGCCCGCGCGGGGCGTTCCCGGTGCTCCCGGTGAACGCCCCCGCGGCCTGGGTCACTCCACGCGGCTGGCGCGGTGGCGTTCGCCGTGCAGGCGGACCTCGGCGGGCAGGTCGTCCAGGGCCGCGGAGCGCCGGGCGTCGGCCAGGACGCGGGCGTCTAGACCGGTGACGACCTCGTCCGGCACCGCGTGGCTCTCCAGCAGCAGGGACATCCGAGCGGTCGGGGCGTGCCGCCGGCCGGCCAGCCGTACGCCCGAACGGGAGACCCCGGGCAGCGCCCCGGCGTCCGCGGCGAGCGCGTCCTCCAGGGCGCGGCCGCGCAGGGCGACCCGGCCCTCGTCCGCGTAGTCCACCAGTACCTGCCCCAGCCGCCGGCTGTGCAACTGCGCCACCAGCCACCACAGGGCGGCCAGCACCAGGACGGCGAGCGCCGCGATGACGACCGGCCACCACCAGCCCTCGGCACGGTAGCGGGTGCGGTCGGCGGCCTTCAGCAGCACGTCGTGCGGGCCCCGGTAGGGCCACCAGGACGGCAGGGTGAGGTCCCAGTGCCGCGACAGGTCGAGGGAGCCGACGAGCACCGGGCCGCCGAGGCAGATCAGTACGAGGCCGACGAGGGCCAGCAGGAGCCGGTTGACGGTGGTCCGCACGGGACCCTCACCCCTTCTCGGCGCGGCGGACCGACAGGGCGAGCCGCAACGGGCGCTGGAGGCCAAGGCCCCTGCGGGCGTCGCCGAGCACGGTGTCGAGATCGTCGCGGACGTCGTCGAGTGTCCGGAAGTGGGAGGCGGCGCGGACCTTGGCGCGCCGCCGGCCGACGCTGACCCGTACCGACTGCACGCCGGGCACCTCCAGGGCGCGGTCGCGCAGCACGAGGGCGGCGGCGTCCCGGTCCAGGCCGGCCCGCGTCCGCCCGGGCCCGGGCCGCATCGGCAGCACCTGCCGCAGGCCCGGGGTGACGGCCAGCCACAGCAGCCACACGCCCAGCGCGGTGGCCACGGCCGCGCCGGCCAGCACCCAGGTGTCGTCCAGCGGGCGGCGGTCCAGCTCCCGCGCCACGGTGACCCGCCAGGGCATCGCCCGGTGGCCGGTACGGACCGCCACCACGTCGTAGAGCATGAGCCCGGAGCCGCCGAGCACGAGTGCCGCGACGACCAGCGCGGGCCACCGGCGGGCCGACCGGAACCGCCGGGCCCGCCCGCCGGGCCGCGGCGAGGGCTCCGCCGGCGGCAGCACCGACCCCTCGCCGGGGGCACGGGGGTTGAGCGGCACGGCGGGCCCGTCGCCCGTGCGGGGGACCTCGTCGCGGAACGGGTCCTCCCGTGCCGGGCCGGGCGCCCGGGCCGCCGGGTCCTCGTCGCTCATGTCACCCTCCCGCGGTCCGCGACCATGGCGGCCGAGTGCAGGTGCCCGATCTCGACGGAGACCTCCGGCACGGCCATGTCGCACAGTTCGCCCACCCGGGAGGCGACGTGCCGGCGTACCGCCGCGCACACCTCCCGCAGGTCCGCCGGGTAACCGAGGTCCACGAACAGCCGGATCCGCGCGACGCCCCGGCCGCCGCCGCGGGCCCCGCCGGCCGGGCGGACGCTGACCGACGCCTGGGGGAGCCGGTCGCGCGGCACCAGGTGGTCGGTCGGCAGGCCGCGCAGCACCTCACGCGCCGCCTGCGAGGCGATCTTGGCCACCGCCCGGTCGGCGATCCGGGTGGCGCCGCGCAGGCCCGGTGCCACCGGCACGGCGGGCGCCGGCGCGGCGGCGGTCACCGGCGCCTGTCACGGTTGCGCGGCCGGAAGATCTCGTTCGGGTCGAGGTCCCCGTCGAAGAACCGGCCGGCCAGGAAGCCGACCGCGCCGAGCGCCGCCACCAGCAGGAAGGCGCCGAACCCGCCGAAGTACCCGGCGAACGCCAGGGCCATTCCGGCGATCAAGCCCACTACGGCCATGCTCATCGTCCGCTCCAGGTCGTCGTCCCCATCAGGGTTCCCGTTCCGCCGCCGCCGTGCCGGTCGCCGTCACTGCAGCCGGGTCTCGGGTTCCTCGTCCTCCTCGTCGGGGAGCTTCACGTCGCCCACGGCGATGTTGACCTCCACGACCTCCAGCCCGGTCATCCGCTCGACGGCCGCGATCACGTTCTCCCGCACCGCGCGGGCGACCTCGGCGATGGAGACGCCGTAGTCGACGACGATGTCCAGGTCGACGGCGGTCTGCACCTCGCCGACCTCGGCCTTCACGCCGCGGGTGACGGCCCGTCCGCCGCCGGGCACCCGGTCGCGGACCGCGCCGAGCGTGCGGGCGAAGCCGCTGCCCAGCGCGTGCACGCCGACCACGTCGCGGGCGGCGAGCCCGGCGATCTTCTCCACGACGCCGTCGGCGATCGTGGTGCGCCCGCGGGTCGCGGGGTCGCCCAGTTTTCCGTCGCGGGCGCGCTCGCCGCCCGTCAGCCGGGTCGTGCCGTCCTTCGCCATGTCGGTCACAGCGCCGTCCTCTCCGTCGCGGGCCCTCGCGCGGTCGATACACCGTCAGCCTATGCCTGCCTACCCCGTCCCGCGCCGGAGTTGCGGCCGACGCGCCGCCATCCGGGGGAACCGCGCCGCAGGAGGGGACGCCGGGCGGAAGATACCGGGGACGACGGTGGTTGGCAGGGAGGCGGGATGGGCGCGGACGGTGTGCACCGGTCGGCGGTGCGGGAGCAGGTGGCGGCGGGACGGCTGCTGGCGCTGGGCGGTCCGGAGGACGGCGTGTGGATCACCGAACGGGCGGCGGCCCGGGTGCTGCGGGCGGCCGGCGCGGCGGTGCCGGACGCCCGCCTGGAGCGGCTGGTGATCCGGCCGGTGGATCCCGGCGCGCTGGACTGGGGTGCGGTGCGCCGTGACCGGCCGGCGGCGCCGCCGGGTGCCGCGCCGGCCGGACCGCTGCTGGTGACGGCGGACTTCACCGCGGGCACCGGCCGCCCGCTGCCCGCCACCGCGCGGGCGCTGCGCACGGCTCTGGCCGCGGCCGCCTCCGGGGTGCTCGGCCTGCCGCTGGCCGGCGTCGACCTGCGCGCGGTGGGCCTGCTGACGGAGCGGGAGGCGGCGGACGGCCCTGGTCCCGGCGCGGACGGGGGAGCGGGTGCGAGCGGCGCCGGGCCGTCCGGCGGCGGGCCGTCCGGCGGCGGGACGGCGCGGGCCGACGCCGCGGTGCGGGCGGTGCCGGGGGTGCGCGAGGCCGCGGTGCGGTGGACCCCCGGGGGCGTGCGGGCGTACGTGGTGACGGCGGCCGGTCACCGCGCGCTGGACGTGGCCCTGGCGGTGCGGGGGGCGCTGGCCGCGGGGGCGGCGGCGGACGCGCGTGGGGCCGGGGTCGGGGCGGCCGGGGCGCCGGCCACCGCTGTGGTGGTGACCGGCGCCGGAGCGTGAGACGTCGCGGCGGGCGTCAGTCGCCCAGGCCCGCCAGGTCACGCATGCGGCGGCCCTGGGCGGCGCGTTCGGCGGCGCGCTGTTCGTCGAGGGTGCGGCCGGGGGCGCCGGCCAGCAGGGCCTTGAGTTCGACGACGGCGTCACGCGGCGGGGCGAGCAGGGCGCCGGTCAGGTCCTCGGCGGCGGCGTCCAGCTCACCGGCGGGCACCGCCAGCACGGCGATGCCGGTGCGCACCGCCTCGTCGGCCGGCACGTAGCGGCCGGTGGCACAGATCTCCAGGGCGCGGGCCGGGCCGACCAGGTCCACCAGCGGCTTGGTGCCCGTCAGGTCGGGCACCAGGCCGAGGCTGGTCTCGCGCATGGCGAACCGCGCGTCGTCGGCGACGACGCGCAGGTCACAGGCGAGCGCGAGCTGGAAACCGGCGCCGATGGCGTGGCCCTGGACGACGGCGACCGTGATCAGGTCGTTCCGCCGCCACCAGGTGAACGCCTCCTGGTAACCGGCGATCACCGCGTCGAGTTCCTCCTCGGGGCCACGGGCGAGGTCGGGTATGGACGGTTCGCCGTCGAACCCCTCGGGGGTGAAACCCTGCCGGTCCAGGCCCGCCGAGAACGAGACACCCTCGGCGCGCAGCAGAACCACCCGGACGCTGCCGGGCAGCTTCCGCCCGGCTTCGGTCAGGGCCCGCCACAGGGCGGGGGTCTGGGCGTTGCGCTTGGCCGCGTTGCACAAGGTGACGGTGGCCACGGCGCCGTCGGGACGGACGGTGAGCCGCACGCCGTCGCGTTCGAGCAGCGGCGCGTGGGTGGTGTCGGACATCGGATGCCTTTCGGACGCGCGGGGCCGGCAGCGCCGGACGGTGGTTGCCGAACAGATATTACCGAACAGTAACCACCAGGTCGCCGACCCCCGCCGTCCGGGCGGTGGAGCGCGTGCGGGCCGCCGTCAGGCGGCGGCCTTCCTGCCCCTCGTCGCCCCGCCACGGCCACGCAGCGTCACGCCCGACTCACTGAGCATGCGGTGAATGAAGCCGTAGGACCGGCCCGTTTCCTCGGCCAGTGCGCGGATACTCGCGCCGGAGTCATATTTTCTCTTGAGGTCAGCCGCGAGCTTCTCGCGCGCGGCGCCGGTCACCCGGCTGCCCTTCTTCAGAGTCTCGGCCACCCGTGCCTCCTCCAGGAAGTGCCTTGGGACTCTCATGATCACCCCTACAGCGCCTCCTGGCCACCCATTCGGCAACTCGGATGGAACAACATCCGCACCGCGTTTGCCCGGATACGCGGCGTGCCCGGGCAGGACACGCCGTACCGGGGGCCGGACGGGCCAACGGCCGGGCTTGAGCCGGACGGGTGAAAGCCCTGGTCATCACGGTGCGTAAGGGCGGGGTGGGACGGGCGGGCGCCGGACGGGGCGGCCGGGCGGTGGCCCGGGGGGCGGGCGGCCGCGGTACCAGGACGGCTCGCCCCGATGACGCAGGCGCCGGGGGCGGGATTGTCCCGCCCCCGGGTGTCGGCCGTCCGACGGCCGCCCGCAGAGGCGGCGGGGCGGGCCCGGGGCCGGGCCCCGCGGCGCCGGCGCGGGGCGGCGGGAGGGTGGGTCAGGCCAGGGCGACCAGGTCGGCGTAGTCCTCGCCCCACAGGTCCTCGACGCCGTCGGGCAGCAGGATGATCCGCTCGGGCTGGAGCGCCTCGACGGCGCCCTCGTCGTGGGTGACCAGGACCACCGCGCCGGTGAAGGTGTGCAGCGCGCCGAGGATCTCCTCGCGGCTGGCCGGGTCCAGGTTGTTGGTGGGCTCGTCGAGCAGCAGCACGTTGGCGCTGGAGCACACCAGCGTGGCCAGGGCCAGCCGGGTCTTCTCGCCGCCGGACAGGACGCCGGCCGGCTTGTCGACGTCGTCGCCGGAGAACAGGAACGAGCCGAGGATCTTGCGGATCGCCACCAGGTCCATGTCCGGTGCGGCCGACCGCATGTTCTCCAGGACCGTGCGCTCCGGGTCGAGGGTCTCGTGCTCCTGGGCGTAGTAGCCGAGCTTGAGGCCGTGACCGGGTTCGACGGTGCCGGTGTCAGGGGTCTCCACGCCGCCCAGCAGGCGCAGCAGGGTGGTCTTGCCGGCGCCGTTGAGGCCGAGGATGACCACCCGGGAGCCGCGGTCGATGGCCAGGTCGACGTCGGTGAAGATCTCCAGCGAGCCGTACGACTTGGACAGGCCGGAGGCCATCAGCGGGGTCTTGCCGCAGGGCGCCGGGTCGGGGAAGCGCAGCTTGGCGACCTTGTCGGAGGCGCGCACGGCCTCCAGCCCGGACAGCAGCTTCTCGGCGCGGCGGGCCATGTTCTGCGCGGCGACGGTCTTGGTGGCCTTCGCACGCATCTTGTCGGCTTGGAGGTTGAGGGTCGCGGCCTTCTTCTCGGCGTTGGCCCGCTCGCGCTTGCGGCGCTTCTCGTCGGCCTCGCGCTGGGCCAGGTACAGCTTCCAGCCCATGTTGTAGACGTCGATGTGGCTGCGGTTGGCGTCCAGGTAGAAGACCTTGTTGACCACGGTCTCCACGAGGTTGACGTCGTGGGAGATGACGATGAAGCCGCCGCTGTAGGTCCTGAGGTAGTCGCGCAGCCAGGTGATCGAGTCGGCGTCCAGGTGGTTGGTCGGCTCGTCGAGCAGCAGGGTGTCGGCGTCCGAGAACAGGATCCGTGCCAGCTCCACCCGGCGGCGCTGACCGCCGGAGAGGGTGTGCAGCGGCTGGCCGAGCACCCGGTCGGGCAGGCCGAGGGCGGCGGCGATGGTGGCCGCCTCCGCCTCGGCGGCGTAACCGCCCTTGGTGAGGAACTCGGTCTCCAGCCGGGAGTACTTCTTCATCGCGTTCTCGCGGGTGGCGCCCTTGCCGGTGGCCATGCGCTGCTCGTTCTCGCGCATCTTGCGCAGCACGGAGTCGAGTTCGCGGGCCGACAGGATGCGGTCGCGGGCGAGGGTGTCGAGGTCGCCGGTGCGCGGGTCCTGCGGCAGGTAGCCGATCTCGCCACCGCGGGTGACCGACCCGGCGGCCGGCAGGCCCTCGCCGGCCAGCACCTTGGTGAGCGTGGTCTTGCCGGCGCCGTTGCGCCCGACCAGGCCGATGCGGTCGCCCTTGGCGACGCGGAACGAGGCGTTTTCGATCAGGACGCGGGCGCCGGCGCGCAGCTCGATACCGGTGGCAGTGATCACGGAAAGGCTCCAGGACGTGGTGGACGGCAGGACGGACGGGCGGGGCCGGTTGCCGTCTAGTGCGCGAGGAGGACTGCCATGCGCGGAAGTCTACCGGCCCCGCCACGCCGCCCCCGCAGCGCTTTCCCCCGGGCGGACGGAAGGGGACGCGGGCGGGTGCGGGGCGGCGGCCGGGGCACGGACGGGCGAGGGCGGTGCGGCGCCCGGGACGCGGGGGCACGGGGCGGGACGCGGAGGGCGGGCGGTGCGGCGGCCGCGGTACGGGTGGACCGCGTTCCGCGCCCGGGCCCGGGACCTCAGCGGATCGCCCCCGCACCGGGTCCGCTCCCGCTTGGCCGCCGGTCACGACGCGGCCGGTCCGGCCGGCGCCCCGGCACATCGCCGGCCGGACCGCGCCCCCTCGTCCGGCCGGCGGGCGACATCGCGGCCCCGCCCCGGCCGTCGTGGGGGCCGGGGCTCACTCGCCGCCGGTGTGGACCTCGAACGCGGCGCGGCGGACGGCCTTGGCGAGGGCCGGGTCGGGGTGGGCGGCGGCCAGGGCCACCAGCACCTGCACGGTACGAGGGTGGCCGGTGGCACGGATCTCCTGCAGCAGGCGGGGCACCGGGCCCTGCAGCGCGGTCTCCAGGTGGCCGACCAGCAGCTGGCTCTCGCCGTGCTCGGTGACCGCGGCGGCGGTGTCCACCCACAGCCAGGTGGCTTCCTCGCGGGTCAGCAGGGCGGCCTGTTCCTCGGGCTCCAGGCCCTGTTCCTCCGCCAGCCACAGCACGGCGTAAGGGCGCAACTGCGGTTCGTCGACGACGGCGCGCACGGCGGGTTCCGCGGGCGAGCCGACGGTGCGCAGCGCCTCGAAGGCCAGGCCGCGCAGCAGGGCGTCGTCGCCGCGCGCGACCTCCAGCAGTTCACCGCATGCCTGGCGCACCGGGCGGGCGGCGAGCCACGCCTTGTACTCGGTGCGGGCGGGACCGGGCGAGTAGTGGGCGCAGGCGCGCAGCAGGTCCTCGGCGGACTGCTCGATGTGGCCGGCCGGGCCCTGGGCGGCGACGCAGATCTGCTCCAGTTTGACCCACACCGCCCAGCTGCCCAGCGGGGTCAGCACGACGTCGTCGGTGGGTCCTGACCGGGCGCGCAGGGCTCCGACGCCGACGAGGGCGTCCAGGGCCCACTCCAGCAGGCCGGCCAGCGGCGCGGGGGCGCCGTCGGGCTGCTCGGTGGGGGGTTCGTGGCGTTCGCTGCGCAGTTCGGCGACGCGGGCGGCCAGCAGGTCGGCGAGGGCGTCGAGGGCGACCGGTCCCGACGACAGGTGCAGCAGCGACAGCAGTTGGGGCGCGGCCTCGACGACCTCGGCGATCAGCGACAGGTCGCCGGGGGGCGCGGGGTGACACAGGGACCAGGCGTCGAAGAGGGCCACCCAGCCGCGCAGCACGGCGGTGTCGTCCCGGGTCCACGCGCGTAGCCGCCATCCGGCGCGGGCGGCGCCGTCCCGCAGTTCGACCAGGCCGGCGAGCCGGGCGCGGTCCCAGGAGCCGTGCACCTGATCGTGGGTCAGCTTCAGTGCGGCGGCGGCCAGATGGGCCTCGGCCTGGGGCAGGCCGCCGCTGGCTTCGGGCCGCAGGGGGTCACCTCGCCGGACGCCGCCTCCCGGGGACGCGGACGGATCGGCCCAGTGCGCGAGCCGCGCGGCGTCGGCGAGGACGGCTCTGGCCTGGGCCGCGAGTTCGGCGGTGGCCGGGGTTCCGTCGGGCGGTCTGGGCGGCCCGGTGCGGCGAGCCTGGGCTGCCCTCCGCACAGCCGCGATCGGCTGCTGGTTCACGAGCCGGAGCTTGGTGTCGCGCTGGGAACGGGACGTCACGGGAGAAGTCTTACGGGTGACGCACCGGAAACCCAAACGAGCGCCGTGCGCGGCCGCGCGGCACGCGTGCGGACGCCCCCGTTCGCCCGTTTCGGCCGCATTCGCTCTGCCCGTCGGAGAGCGTGAGCCGTACGAACGGCCGGGCGGGCGGCAAACCCGCGATGTCCGCCGACGAGCCGTGCCGGCGTCAACCCCGCGCCGTGCCGTGCCACTGCGCGGCGGACGGTCGTCAACCCGGCGATCATGCGGTGCCGCGTTCGGGCGTCAACCCGGCGATCGTGCCGTGCGGCGTTCCCACGTCAACCCCGCGATCGTGACGTGCCGTCCGGCATCCCTCACAGCAGAGGCGTCAGGAACCGCCGCAGTGCCTCCTCGTAGGCGGCGGGGTCCGCGTTCCACATCGCCTGGTGCTCGGCGCCGGGCACGACGTGCTCGGTGACGAGGTCGGGGCGGCGGGCGGCGAGGGCCCGGCCGGTGCGCCAGGGGGCCACGGTGTCGCCGGGGCCGTGGGCGAGCAGGACCGGGACAGTGAGCAGGCCGGGGTCGTCCGGACCGGTGAGCGGCGCACCGTGCAGTGCGGCGCGGCCGGCGGCGGCCCGGGTGGCGAGCGGCAGCAGCGCGCCGGGGACGCCGTGTTCGCGGGCCATCGAGCGCACCAGCGCACGCCAGTCGAGCGCCGGGGAGTCCAGCACGAGGCCGGCGACCCGGTTGCGCCGCGGTGAGAGGGCGGCGGCGCGCAGGGCCATGGCGGCGCCGGTGGACCAGCCCAGCAGCACGACGCGTTCGGCGCCGAAGCGGACCGCGTGCCGCAGGGCGGAGTCGACGTCGCGCCATTCGGTGCCGCCGAGGTGGCTGACGCGGTCGGGGGAGGCCGGGGCCCCGGCGTCGTTGCGGTGGCTGACCGCGAGCACCGGCAGGCCGAGCCGGTGGAGGAACGGCAGGAGGGCCAGCGGCTGTTCGCGGGTCATGCCCAGGCCGTGCACGGCGATCACCCAGGTGGCGCGGTCCCCCGGCACGAACCAGGCGGGCAGGTGACCGAGGTCGCCGGCCACCGGGTCCTCGGCGTAGCGCAGGCCCACGCTCTCCCACGGCGGGCCCGCGTACAGCTGTGGGCTGAGCCGCACACGCGCGCCGGGCACCAGCGGCACCGGTCCGGGCTCGCGCAGGACGCGGGTGACGGTGTCGGGCGTGGTGCCCAGCACGTCGCCCACGACGGCGTGCGGCACCGCGTCGCCGCGGCCGGTGCCGTGCAGGCCGAACACGCCGCGCCGGGCGGTGGCCAGGGTGCGGGTGAGGGTGACCCGGTCCGGGCCGGCGTCGTGCACGGTGAGCGCGGCGGCGTCCGGCGCCGGGTCCCGGCGGGGGTCGAGCGCATAGCGGGAGGCGAACCGGCCGGCCGCGACCGCGGCGGCACCGGCTCCGAGGCACGAGGCGGCGATCACGCCCGCCGTGGTCCGGATGCGCATCTTCCCCAGTGTCCGCGATCCCCGCCCGGTCGGCCACCCCGTCCCCGGCCGCGTCCGGCACGGACGGGGGGCCCGCCGGCGCTTGCGACCGCGTCCGGCGGCCGTCCGTTCTGCTCCCGGCGCGGGGTCAGCCGTTGCGGCCGGCGCGCAGGCGGGCGGCGACGACGTCGATCTCGGCCGGTGGCAGCAGGCTCGGCGTGCCGACCGCGGCGGCGGCCAGCCAGACCCGGCACATCCACTCCAGCTGCGCGGTGTCGTCGTACGCCTGGGCCAGGGTGTCCGCGTACACCACGGTGCCGTGGTTGCGCAGCAGGCAGCCGCTGCGGTCGCGCAGGGCGGCCATGGCGACCTCGGCGAGTTCCGGGGTGCCGTACGTGGCGTAGGGGGCGACGCGCACGACGCCGCCGAGCGCGGCGCACATGTAGTGCACCGGGGGCAGTTCGTCCACCAGGGTGGAGACGGCGGTGGCGTGCGGGGCGTGGGTGTGGACGATGGCGCGGGCCGCGGTGGCCCGGTAGACCGCCAGGTGCAGGGGCAGTTCGCTGGAGGGGCGCAAGGCCCCCACCACCTGCCGGCCGTCGAGGTCGGCCACCACCAGGTCGTCGGCGCCGAGGTCGCAATAGCGCACCGAGCCCGGGGTGATGACGACGAGGTCGCCGACCCGCAGGGAGACGTTTCCCGAGGTGCCGACGACCAGCCCTTCGGCGGCGCAGCGCCGGGCGGTGGCCAGTACCTCGCGCCAGGCGGCGCGCAGTTCGGGGGCGTGGTCGTCGTAGTCGTCGTAGTCCGTCATCATCCGCCGCACTCTAGCCGCGGGCGTGCGTACCGGGCGCCGCGAGCCCGCCGAGAGGCCCGGGCCCTCGTTGCCCGGGCCGGGAGGCGGGCAGTAACGTCCCCGTTCACCGCCGGGGGTCCCCGGCGGCACCACCGGCCGTGCACACGATGCGGGGTACTCATGACCGTCAACGGCGGCATCTCGTTCTGGTACGCCTCCACCGGGCTGCCCGCGCCCCGCGAGCCGCTGCCGGGCGACACGGCGGCCGACGTGTGCGTGGTCGGCGGCGGGTTCACCGGTCTGTGGACGGCGTACTACCTGAAGAAGTCAGTGCCGTTCCTGCGGGTCGTGCTGCTGGAGCGGGACTTCTGCGGCTACGGCGCCTCCGGCCGCAACGGCGGCTGGCTCTACAACGGAATCGCCGGCCGGGACCGGTTCGCGGCGCTGCACGGGCGGGAGGCGGCGGCCGGGCTGCAGCGGGCGATGAACGAGAGCGTGGAGGAGGTCGTGGCGGTGGCCGCGGCCGAGGGCATCGACGCGGACGTGCACCGCGGCGGCGTGCTGGAGGTGGCCCGCACCCCGGCGCAGCTGGCCCGGCTGAAGGCGTACCACGCGGCGGAGGTGGCGTTCGGCGACGGCGCCCGGGTGCTGCTGGGCGCCCGGGAGACCGCGGAGCGGGTCCGGGTGGCGGGGGCGGCCGGCGGCACGTGGACCCCGCACGGCGCCCGGGTGCACCCGGCGAAGCTGGTACAGGGCCTGGCCCGGGCGGTGGAGGCGCTGGGCGTGGTCGTCCACGAGTCGACCCCGGTGACCGGGATCCGGCCGAAGCACGCGGTGACCCCCTACGGCACCGTGCGGGCGCCGTACGTGCTGCGCTGCACCGAGGGCTTCACGGCGGACCTGAAGGGGCAGCGGCGCACCTGGCTGCCGATGAACTCCTCGATGATCGTCACCGAACCGCTGCCGGCGCGGGTGTGGGAGTCGATCGGCTGGGAGGGGCGCGAGACGCTGGGCGACATGGCGCACGCCTACGTGTACGCGCAGCGCACCGCCGACGACCGGATCGCGCTGGGCGGGCGGGGCGTGCCGTACCGCTTCGGTTCGCGCACCGACTCCGCCGGCCGCACGCGGCCGGCCACGGTGGAGGCGCTGCGCGACGTGCTGGCGCGGTTCTTCCCGGCGGCGGCCGGCGCGGCGGTCGACCACGCCTGGTCGGGCGTGCTGGGGGTGCCGCGCGACTGGTGCGCCACGGTGACGCTGGACCGGGCCACCGGCCTGGGCTGGGCGGGCGGCTACGTCGGCAGCGGTGTGGCGGCCTCCAACCTGGCCGCCCGCACCCTGCGGGACCTGGTGCGGCAGGACTCGGGGCAGGACGGCCCGACGGAGCTGACGGGGCAGCCGTGGGTCGGCCACCGGGTCCGGCGCTGGGAACCGGAGCCGCTGCGCTGGCTGGGCGTGCACGGCCTGTACGCCGCCTACCGTTACGCCGACCGCCACGAGGAGCGCGCCCACCCGGCGCAGACCAGCGCGGTCGCCCGCCTGGCGGACCGGATCGCCGGCCACTGAGACGGTCGGCGGGGTGAGCCGTTGAACGGGTGAGCGGCCGGGCCGGACGGGGGCGGGCCGTCGAGCTCCCGCTCCCCGCACGGGCGGTGAACGCCCCCGCCCGGTCCACCGCATCCCGGGCGGTGCCCCCGCTCCCGTGGCCGGATCCCGCCCCCGGCCCCCGCCGGTGCGTCCCGCTCCGCGCGGCCGTCCCGGGGCGTCGTGCGGAGCCCTTTTCCGGGGTTTCTGACGCCGTGTGGACGTGCGGGCGGGCGCGGGGTACGGACGCTGCGGCGAATTCCGGCCGCGGCACGCACGTTCCTCGCCATTCCCGGGCCGCCGGCCGGCTGCGGCGGGGCCGGCGGCACGCCCTGGGCGTCCCGCGTTCACCTGGGGTTTTCCTGGGTTTTGATGGGTGGTCAATCCTTCAGGCCGTCACGACACCGTCAATCCGCCCGCAATTCACCTCGCGTTCATATGCGCTACCTACAGTCCTCGCGTCTACCGCCCAAAACCAAACGATTGTCGGGTGAATGGAACACATCACGCTGCTCATCGGAGTCGTGATCGCCACCGCGCTCGTGTTCGACTTCACGAACGGCTTCCACGACACCGCCAACGCCATGGCGACCACCATCGCCACGCGGGCCATGGCCCCGAGACCGGCCGTCCTGATGTCCGCGGTCCTGAACCTGGCGGGCGCGTTCCTGTCGGTGAAGGTCGCCCAGACGATCTCCGGCGGCATCATCGACGAGGGGTCCGGGATCCGGCCCCAGGTGATCTTCGCCGGCCTGGTCGGCGCCATCGTGTGGAACCTGGTGACGTGGCTGGCGGGTCTGCCGTCCAGTTCCTCCCACGCGCTCTTCGGCGGTCTGATCGGCGCGACGCTCGCGGCGGTGGGCCTGCACGGGGTGCACGGCGACGCCGTGGTGATGAAGGTGCTGATCCCGGCGGTGGCCTCCCCGCTGGTCGCCGGTCTGGCGGCCGCCGCGGCCACCCGGCTGACGTACCGGATCGGGCGCGGCACCCACGAGGGCACCGCCCGGCGCGGTTACCGGGCGGGACAGGTCGCCTCGGCGGCGCTGGTCTCCCTCGCGCACGGCACCAACGACGCGCAGAAGACCATGGGCGTCATCACCCTGACGCTGGTGACCGGCGGGGTACTGGCGCCGGGTTCCACCCCGCCGGTGTGGGTGATCCTGTCGGCCGGCTGCGCGATGGCGCTGGGCACGTACCTGGGGGGCTGGCGGATCATCCGCACCCTGGGCCGCGGTCTGACCGACGTGACGCCGCCGCAGGGCTTCGCCGCGCAGACCGGTGCGGCCACCGTGATCCTCGCCTCGTCCCACCTGGGCTTCGCGCTGTCCACCACGCACGTGTGCTCCGGTGCGGTGGTGGGTTCCGGGCTGGGCCGGCGGGGTGCCGCGGTGCGCTGGGGGACGGCCGGGCGGATCGCGCTGTCGTGGCTGGTGACGCTGCCGGCCGCCGCCCTGGTGGCCGCCGGTGCCGCGCTGCTGGCCGACCGCGGGGCCTGGGGCGTCGTCACCGTCGGCGTGGTGGGCCTGGCGGTGTGCGCCGGCGCCTGGACGCTGTCGCGGCGCCGCGCGGTGGACCACAGCAACGTCAACGAGGACGCCGCCTCGGCGGTCGTCGTACCGGACGACGCGGCCGGACTGGCTCCGGCCGTTCCCCCGGCCGTCTCCCCCACCACGGCCCCCGCCGGGGGAACGGCACCGGCCCGGCGCAGGAAGAAGAAGGAGGCGGCGCTGTGAGCGTCGACTGGAGTGCCCTCGCCACCGTGCTGGTGGTCGGACTGGTCGTCACCTGCGGTCTGGTGGGCCTGTTCACGCTCGGCATCGCCGGGCTCTCGCGCCGGGCGGTCGCGGTCGAGGCCGGCTCGGACGCGCCGCTGGCCCGGGCCGGCGCCTGGCTGTGCTTCGCGGTGGCCGCCGGGGCCGTCGGCTACGGCATCGCGCTCATCGCCGGCTGACCGCGCCCCGGGATCCCCCGGGGCGCGACCGAGGGCCCGCCGCACTCCCGCGGCGGGCCCTCAGGCGTGCCCCCGGCGCGTCAACGGGCCCGGTCCAGAGGCCACTTCACCGCGCCGGGCGAGTGGGTGCCCGGCCGGGCGGGACGACCCCCGGGCGGAATGCCGTCGACCATGGATGAGACGCTTGACCGGCCCGGACGCCGTCCGTCCGGGCCGTGTTCGACACCGTACGGGGGACGACGGAGATGGAGCGCACGACCGCGTTCGCAGGGTGCGGCGCAGCCCGGAGGCACCCGCCAACCCGCCTCGGCAACAAGGGCGTTGAGCCGCCGGGGCCGGGTAGCGTTCCCCCGGCGCGGTGGTCCGCGCCGGGGTCGCCCGGGCCGGGACCCCGGCCTGCCCGGCCGGCCGCCCGCGCCGTGGCCGCCACCCGCACCGCCGGCCCGGGCCGGCGGGACCGCGGGCCCGCACGCAGCACCCGCACCGAGGAGACCGCCCAGTGACCCCGCCGCCAGCCCTTCTCGTCGTCGGCCACGGCACGTGCGACGAAGCCGGAGCCGCGACGCTCAAGTCGCTCGTCCAGTCGCTCGGTGAACGCGCCCCGGGGCTGCTGGTGGCGGGCGGCTTCACCGGAGAGAACCCGCTTTACGAGCCCGCCGGACCGCTGCCCGCCTCGGTGGCACTGGCCGTGCGGGAGCTGGCCGGTGCCGGGGCGGCGCGGGAGGTCGCGGTGGTGCCGCTGACGCTCGGCCGCGCCGATCTGGCCGACCCGCGGGTCCAGGAGGCGCTCGACCGCGAGCAGCGGCGGCACGACGGCGTCGGCTTCGCGTACTGGCGCGGACCGCTGGGCCCGCACCCGGCGCTGCTGGAGGTGCTGGAACGGCGGCTCGACGAGGCCCTGGGCGGCGTTCACCGCAGCCCGGCGGACCGCGCGGCCACCACCGTGCTGCTGGTCGGCGCCGGCGGCACGGACCCGGAGGCCAACGCGGAGCTGTACCGCGTCGCACGGCTGCTGTGGGAGGGGCGCGGGTACGCCGGCGTCGAGGTCGCCTTCGTCTCGCGCGCGGCGCCGGACGTGCCGGCCGGCCTGGACCGGTGCGCCCGGCTGGCCGGCGGGGTGCCGGGCCGGGCCGCGCGGATCGTCGTCCTGCCCTACTTCCTGTTCGACGGCGTCCTGCCGCAGCGGGCCCGTCAGCAGGCGGAGGGCTGGGCGGAGGCCAACGAGGACGCCCAGGTGCGCTTCGCCGGTGTGATCGGTGCCGCCGAGGAGGTGGCCGGACTGGTGCTGGAGCGCTACGGCTCGCTGCCCGGCGCCCTCCAGGTGAGCGCCTCCGCCGCGGTGTGACCCGGCGGGCCACCGCTCCGGGACCGTCCTGGGACCGCCGCGGGGTGCGGCGCCGGGGCGGGGGTGCCCGGTGCGGTGGTCCGCCCCGCGTTCAGTCCCGTTCAGCGGCCCCCGCGCGGCGGCGGGCGGCGTACAGGACGGTGCCGCCCGCGCCGACCAGCACCACGGCGCCGACGGCGAGCAGCGGGGCGGCCGGGGAGGCGCCGGTCTCCGCCAGGTTCTCGGTCGGCGTCAGCTGCGGGTGACCGGACGTGCCCGCCGGACCACCGGAGGGGGAGCCGCCCGGGGAGGAACTCCCGCCGGAGTGGGCCCCGGACGAGGAGCCACCCGACGAGGAGCCACCGGAGGCCGTCCCTCCGTGGGAGCCACCGGAGGACGGGCCGCCCGGGGAGGAACTCCCACCGGAGCCGCCGGGGCCGGAGGTGGCCCCGCCGCTGCCGGAACCGCCGGACGCCGAGGCACCACCGTTACCGGAACCACCATTGCCGGAACCACCATTGCCGGAACCACCGTTGCCGGAACCACCGGAGGACGGGCCACCCGACGAGGAACCACCGCTGGACGGGCCGCCGGAGCCGCCCGACGGCGTCCGGCAGTCGGCGTGGACCAGCGTGACGTCGGCGGCGGCCTTGGCGACGCCCAGGCCCAGCGGGTCGAGCGCCACGCCGAGGTGGAGCGCGGTGGCCGCCGCGGTGGAGGAGCTGGTCGAGGTCTGCGACAGGCTGAGCACGACCCGCCCGACGCCCGCCACCGAGACGGTGGTCGAACCCCCCGCGGCCAGCGTGACCGGCCGGCCCAGCACCTCGACGGTGCCCAGGACGTCGGAGGACGCCGTCGGGTGGTGGCCCGCCGCGCAGGTGGCCTTGGAGGTGGCGGCCTTCACCGTCAGCAGCGGCGCGAGCAGGCCCGGCAGCGCCATGCGGGCGTTGACCAGGTTCGCGTAACCGTGCGCGGAGCGGCTGTCGGCGGTGGCGCTCGCGGTGGCCACGTCGGCGCGCAGCAGCGTGAACGGCCGCCCGCCGCCGAGTCCGCCGACGGTGGCGCCGACGGCGGTCTCGCCGGCGTTGCCCGGCGCGTGGACGTCGTCGAGCGTGACCTCGACGGGGACGTCGACGGCCTTGTGCAGCAGCGAGACGTCGAGGCCGGCACGCAGGACGACGGCGGAGGCGGCGCCGGGGTGCGCGGCGGCACCGGCGAGAGCGCCGGACGGAGCGGCACCCGCCGCCGGGGCGAGCGCGAGGGCCGCTCCGGCCAGGGCGACGAGCGCCGGAACGGCGGCGACCCGGCGCACGGGCGTGCTGAGGACAGTGCTGGGCACGGTGTGAACTCCCACGGGAAGGTGTGCGCCGCCGGGCGCACCGCAGGGGACAGCGCGCGCCTCAGCGACGAGGACCCGGCCATATTTGCGCACCATCAGTACGCGGTCAGGCACCTTGAGTCACATCACTCGAACAGGTGACATTCGAGGAAAGACCCGGCGCGGGACGCCTCGTTCACCCCACACGCCTCGCGGCCGGCACTTCGTCAATGAAGGGTTGACTATCGATCCATGGTCAACCTATGGTTGCCTCAATCATCATCGACAACCAGAGGTTGACTCATGAACCCGCAACCCGTGCGCCTCGACGACCTGATCGCCCACGTCCTCGAACAGCACCCCGGCGCGGACCCGCTCACCCACCTGTCGGACGCGGCGCAGATCTCCGGGCACCTCGGGGAGATCGCCGACCACCTCATCGGCCACTTCGTCGACCAGGCCCGGCGGGCGGGGGCGTCGTGGACCGACATCGGCCAGTACATGGGGGTCACCAAGCAGGCCGCCCAGAAGCGCTTCGTGCCGAAGGAGAGCCCGGCGGACGAGCTGGAGCACAAGGGGCCGGGGCTGTTCACCCGCTTCACCCGCCCGGCGCGCGGCGTGGTGGAACGCGCCAGGACCCAGGCGGCCGAACTCGGCCACGGCCAGATCGACACCGGCCACCTGCTGCTCGGCCTGCTGGAGGAACCGCAGTGCGTGGCCACCCGGGCGATCAGCGCCCTCGGCCCGGAGGGCACCTTCGTCCGCCGCGCGACGCTGGAGTCGCTGGGCCCGGCGGCGGCCAGGCCCCCGGCCCGGCTGCGGTTCAGCCGCAGCGCGAAGAAGACCCTGGAACTCGCCCTGCGCGAGGCCCTGCACCTGGGCCACAACTACATCGGCACCGAGCACCTCCTGCTGGGCCTGCTGCGCGCCGAGAAGGACCCGACCGCCCGGCTCCTGTCCGGCATGGGCGTCACCCGCGAGGACACCGGCCCCTGGATCCGCGCCGACCTGGCCGGCCTGGAACCGGAGGACCGGGGCTGAACCGGAGGACCGGGGCTGAACCGGAGGACCGGGGCCAGGACCCGGAAGCGGGGCCCGGCCGGGGAGGGCCGGGGACCCGCGCCCCGGCGGGCCTCACACCGGACGGCCGCGCAGCACCACGTTCACCGGCGCCGCCAGCACGCGCACGTCCTGGCGGGGGTCGGCGGCGTAGACGACCAGGTCGGCGGGGTCGCCCTCGGCGAGGAGGGGGCGGCCCAGCCAGCGGCGGGCGTCCCAGCAGGCGGCGGACAGAGCGGACAGCGGGGGCAGCCCGGCACGGACGAGTTCGGCGACCTCCTCGGCGATCAGGCCGTGCGGCAGGGCGCCACCCGCGTCGGTGCCGGTGAAGACCGGGATCCCGGCGTCCCAGGCGGAGCGCACGGTCTCGTAGCGGCGTTCGTGCAGCCGCCGCATGTGCGCCGACCAGGCCGGGAACTTCCCCTCGCCGCCGGCCGCGAGTTGCGGGAAGGTGGCGATGTTGACCAGCGTCGGCACGATCGCCACGCCGCGTGCGGCGAACAGCGGGATGGTCTCCTGCGTCAGCCCGGTTGCGTGCTCCACGCAGTCGATGCCGGCCTCCACGAGGTCGGCCAGCGAGTCCTCGGCGAAGCAGTGCGCGGTGACCCGGGCGCCCTCGGCGTGGGCGGCGGCGATCGCCTCGTCGATCGCCCAGCGCGGCCAGCAGGGCGTCAGGTCGCCCTCGGCGCGGTCGATCCAGTCACCGACCAGCTTCACCCAGCCGTCGCCGCGCCGCGCCTCACGGGTGACGTAGGCGGCGAGGTCGCCCGGTTCGATCTCGTGCGCGTAGTTGCGGATGTAGCGGCGGGTGCGGGCGATGTGCCGGCCGGCCCGGATGATCCGGGGCAGGTCCTCGCGGTCGTCGACCCAGCGGGTGTCGGCGGCCGACCCGGCGTCGCGCAGCAGCAGGGTGCCCGCCGTGCGGTCGCCGATCGCCTGCTGCTCGCTGGTCGCCGCGTCCACCGCGCCGTGCGGCCCGAGACCCACATGACAGTGCGCGTCGACCAGGCCGGGCAGCGCCCAGCCGCTGAGGGTCAGCACGTCGCGCGCGCCGGCCGGGCGCTCGTAGGTGATCCGCCCGCCGACCGCCCACGCCTCGGGGAACGTCTCCTCGGGGCCGGCCAGGATCCGACCCTTGATGTGCAGCACCGGGGCATCCGTCATGGCGGCGACTCTAGCCAGGGCGGCGCCCGCCCGGGGCGGCCCCCCACCCCGCCGGCGGACGGCCGGCCCGGTGCCCGCGCGGCCCGCCCGTCTTCCCTCGTTCCGCCGCCGGTCCGCGTACCGGGCCCCGTCTCCGCCCTCACCCGGACGGCCCACCGCCGGCCCGCGCGGTGCGCCCGCGCCGGCCCCGCACGGCGCGGGCGGCGCCCTTCCGGGTAGCGGAATTCGCGCTCGCGCATTTGCGTGAGCGCTGACACAATACGGCGGGGTATTTTCTTGCGAGTATTTTCCCGCCGGGGCTCCTACCCAGCGATCCCGAGCCCAAACACCTCTTTTACCCGGAGCATCCGAAGCGGGATTACGGGTGATCACGATGACGTTACGGAGATGTGACCGACTCCACAAGAAGTCCAGTTCGCCCGTAAATATTCGGGCAAAGCGGCCATCGATGCGCTCCGGATGGGACTGCTGTACGCGCGCGATAACACATGAACCGGAGCTGGGTAAGCCCGCCCCCCAATGCATTTCTCCGCGAGGCTGGGTAAATTCTTATTCCATGACCGCCGTACACGCGACGACAAATTCCGATCTTCTTCTCGACCGCCCCACACTCGACGACGGTGCGGCCATGTGGCGCATCGCCCGGGATTCCAAGGTCCTCGACCTGAACTCCTCCTACAGCTACCTGCTGTGGTGCCGGGACTTCGCCGGTACCTCGCTGGTGGCCCGGCAGGACGGCAGAACCGTGGGCTTCGTGACCGGCTATGTGCGCCCCGAGCGGCAGCAGACGCTGGTGGTGTGGCAGGTCGCGGTGGACGAGTCCTGCCGGGGGCGGGGCCTGGCCGCCGCCATGCTCGACGGGCTGATGGACCGGGTCGGCAGCGACTTGGGCGTGGACGGGCTGGAGACGACCGTCACCCCCGACAACCTGGCCTCGAACCGGCTGTTCACCTCCTTCGGCAACCGGCACGGCGCCACGGTGCGCACGCAGGTGCTGTTCGACGGGGTGATGTTCCCGGACGGGCACGACCCGGAGGTGCTGTACCGCATCGGCCCGCTGGCCTGAGCGACGCACCCCGGCGCTCCCCACGCGCCGGACCACCCCCCGCACGCCCTCCCGAAGCCCGCCTCACACCCAAGGAGTCCACGGTGACCATCACCCCGCCCGAACTCAGTGTCTTCGAGTCGCTGGAGTCCGAGGTCCGCAGCTACTGCCGCGGATGGCCGGCGGTGTTCGACCGCGCCCAGGGCAGCACGCTGCACGACGAGGACGGTCACGCCTACCTGGACTTCTTCTCCGGCGCCGGCGCCCTGAACTACGGCCACAACAACCCGGTGCTCAAACGCGCGCTGATCGACTACCTGGAGCGCGACGGCATCACCCACGGCCTGGACATGTCCACCCCCGCGAAACGCCGGTTCCTCCAGTCCTTCCAGGACGTGGTGCTGCGCCCGCGCGAGCTGGACTACAAGGTGATGTTCCCCGGCCCCACCGGCACCAACGCGGTGGAGGCGGCGCTGAAGCTGGCCCGCAAGGTCAAGGGCCGCGAGTCCATCGTGTCGTTCACCAACGCCTTCCACGGCATGTCCCTGGGCGCGCTGGCCGTCACCGGCAACGCGTTCAAGCGGGCCGGCGCGGGCATCCCGCTGGTGCACGGCACCCCGATGCCGTTCGACCACTACCTGGACGGCCGGGTCCCGGACTTCCTGTGGTTCGAGAAGCTGCTGGAGGACCAGGGTTCCGGCCTGAACATGCCGGCGGCGGTGATCGTCGAGACCATCCAGGGCGAGGGCGGCATCAACGTGGCCCGGCCCGAGTGGCTGCGTGGCCTGGCCGAACTGTGCGAGCGGCGCGACATGCTGCTGATCGTCGACGACATCCAGATGGGCTGCGGGCGCACCGGACCGTTCTTCTCGTTCGAGGAGGCCGGCATCACCCCGGACATCGTCACGCTGTCGAAGTCGATCGGCGGCTACGGCCTGCCGATGTCGCTGACGCTGTTCAAACCGGAACTGGACGTCTGGGAGCCCGGGGAGCACAACGGCACGTTCCGCGGCAACAACCCGGCGTTCGTGACCGCCGCCGCCGCGCTGGAGACCTACTGGTCCGACGGCCAGATGGAGAAGCAGACGCTGGCCCGCGGCGACCAGGTCGAGTCCGCGATGCGCGACATCCTGCGCGAGCACCGTGACACCGAGGCAGATTTCCGCGGGCGGGGCCTGGTGTGGGGCCTGGAGTTCGCCGACAAGGCCCGGGCCTCCAAGGTCTGCGCCCGGGCGTTCGACCTGGGCCTGCTGCTGGAGACCTCCGGCCCGCAGAGCGAGGTCGTCAAACTGCTGCCGGCGCTGACCATCACACCGGAGGAGCTGGACGAGGGCCTGCGCATCACCGCCCGCGCGGTCCGCGAGACGGCCTGAGCGCCACCCGGCCCGCCCCGACCCTCCGGCGGAACCGTCCGGTTCCCCGGCCCCGCGTGACACGGCCCGTCGCATCCGGCGGCGCGTCCCGAACGGAAAGGCAACAGCCAGATGATCGTTAGGTCATACGACGAACTCGACGGCACCGATCGCCATGTGAAGTCGGCCTCGGGCACCTGGGAGAGCAAGCGCCTGATCCTGGCGAAGGAGGGTGTCGGCTTCTCCTTGCACGAGACGATCCTCTACGCCGGCACCGAGACCGCCATGTGGTACGCCAACCACATCGAGGCCGTCTGGTGCCTGGAGGGCGAGGCGGAGCTCACCAACGAGGAGACCGGCGAGAAGCACTGGATCAAGCCCGGCACGGTCTACCTGCTGGACGGTCACGAGCGGCACACCCTGCGCCCGAAGACCGACTTCCGCTGCGCGTGCGTCTTCAACCCCCCGGTCACCGGGCGTGAGGACCACGACGAGAACGGGGTGTACCCCCTGCTCACCGAGGAGGTATGAGCCATGACCACGATCACCGACCTGTACCCGACCCGGGGCACCGCAGAGGTGTCCACCCCGCGCCAGGACCCGGTGGTGTGGTCGCAACCAGGTGCGGCCGGACCGATCACCGCCGGTGACCTCAAGGGCTTCGAAGAGGACGGCTTCCTCGGCGTCCCGCAGATCATCGGCCCCGACGAGGTCGAGGAGTACCGCACGGAGCTGGAGCGGCTCGTGGCCGACCCGGCGATGCGCGCCGACGAGCGGTCCATCGTCGAGCCGCAGACGCAGGACATCCGGTCGATCTTCGAGGTGCACCGGATCAGCCCGGTCTTCGCCCGGCTGGTGCGCGACCCGCGGCTGCTGGACCGCGCCCGGCAGATCCTCGGCTCCGAGGTGTACGTCCACCAGAGCCGGGTCAACGTCAAGCCGGGCTTCGGGGCGAGCGGCTTCTACTGGCACTCCGACTTCGAGACCTGGCACGCCGAGGACGGTCTGCCGCGGATGCGCACGGTCTCGGTGTCCATCGCCCTGACCGAGAACCACGACACCAACGGCGGCCTGATGATCATGCCGGGTTCGCACCGCACGTTCGTCGGGTGCGCCGGTGAGACGCCGAAGGACAACTACAAGCGGTCCCTCCAGATGCAGGACGCCGGGACGCCCTCGCACCTGGCGCTGACCGAGATGGCCGGCGAACACGGCATCAAGCTGTTCACCGGCCCGGCCGGCTCGGCGACCTGGTTCGACTGCAACTGCATGCACGGCTCCGGCGACAACATCACGCCGTTCCCGCGCAGCAACGTCTTCATCGTCTTCAACAGCATGGAGAACCAGGCGGTCGACCCGTTCGCCGCGCCGGTCCCGCGGCCGGAGTTCATCGGTGCCCGCGGCCCGTTCGAGGCGATCACCCCGATGTGACCGCCGCCGCCCCCGGGCGGACCGCCCGCCGCCCCCGGTGACCCGTTCACCGGGGGCGGCGGCCGTCCCGGGGACGGCCGGAACCCCCTGGGGAGCGGTGGCGGCGGGCGGTAGCGTCGGCGGATGACCTCGGATGCGGAGATGCGGGCCCGGCAGGCGTCGTCGTTCGGCGCGCGGGCGCACTTGTACGACAGGACGCGGCCGGAGTACCCGCTGCCGGCGGTGCGCTGGGCGCTGGGGCTGCCGGAGGACGGCGGCGCGCGCGGGCTGCGGGTGCTGGACCTGGGCGCCGGCACCGGCAAGCTGACCCGCGCGCTGGTGGCGCTGGAGGCGGACGTGGTGGCCGTCGAGCCGGACCCGGCGATGCTGGCGCGGCTGCGGGAGGTGCTGCCGGACGTCGAGGCGCTGGCCGGTCCGGCGGAGGCGGTACCGCTGCCGGACGCGAGCGTCGAGGTGGTGTGCGTCGGACAGGCGCTGCACTGGTTCGACAAGGAGCGGGCACTGCCGGAGATCGCCCGGGTGCTGCGGCCCGGCGGCGTGCTGGCCGGGCTGTGGAACGCCGACGACCACCGCGTCGGGTGGGTGGCGCGGCTGGCGCAACTGGAGGGACGGGCCGTGGTCCGCATCGCCGAGGACAGGGAGCCGGCCGGACCGGTGCCCGGCTTCCCGCACGTGACGAGCCGGTTCTTCGGCAACACGCGCCGCTACACCGCCGCGGAGATGACCGGCAACGTCGCCACCCGCTCCGCCGTCGCGGTGCTGCCCGACGAGGAACGGGAGCGGGTGCTGGAGCGGGTGCGGGCCCACCTGGAGTCCGTGCCGGCCGGCGCGGACGGCGCGTTCGATCTGCCGATGGTGACGCTGGTGGCGCGCTGGCGGGCCGGGGAGACCGGATGAGCCCCGCACCCGTCCTGCTGACCGGCGCGGCCGGCGGCGTCGGCACCGTGCTGCGCGAGCGGCTGCCCGAACTCGGCCACCCGCTGCGGCTGTTCGACCGGGTCCCGGTCCCCGGCGCCCCGGAGGCGGTGACCGCCGACCTGGCCGACGGGCCCGCCCTGCGCGGCGCCCTGCGCGGCTGCTCGGCGGTCGTGCACCTGGCGGGCATCCCGGTCGAGTCGTCGTTCGAGACCGTCCTGCGGGCGAACGTCGAGGGCACCTGGCGGCTCTACGAGGCGGCGCGCGCCGAGGGCGTGCGGCGGGTGGTGTACGCCTCCAGCAACCACGCGGTGGGCTTCACCCCGCGCCCGGCCGACGGCTCCGGCGCGATCGGGACGGACACCGCGCACCGGCCCGACACCTTCTACGGCCTCTCGAAGTGCTTCGGCGAGGACCTGGCCCAGCTGTACTGGGACCGGCACGGCGTCGAGACGGTCTCGCTGCGCATCGGCTCCTGCCGGGAGCGGCCGGACGACGTGCGGTCGCTGTCCACCTGGCTGAGTCCGGACGACTGCGCCCGGCTGGTGCACGCAGCGCTCACCGCGCCGGACGTCGGGCACACCGTGGCCTACGGCTCGTCCGCCAACACCCGTCTGTGGTGGGACCTCGGGCCGTCCCGCGCGCTGGGCTACGACCCCGTGGACGACTCCGAGCGGTTCGCCCCCGGACTGCTCGCCCGGCACGGCCCGCTGCGCCCGGGCGATCCGGCCACCGACCGTCTCGGCGGCCGCTTCTGCGTCGATCCGCCGATGTACGAAGGGAGTTGACCGGCCCGGCCGCACCGGGCGCCCGGCATCCCGCGGTGCACCGGAACCAGCGCGGTCCGCGCCGCGTTCCTATGGGCATGACCGCGATGACGCCCGGCTCGAACGTTCCGCTGACCGCAGCGCGGATCACCGTCGAGGTGACCGCCCCGGCCGACCTCGACGTCTCCGCCCTGCTGCTGGGCGCGGACGGCAAGGTGCGCTCCGACGACGACTTCGTCTTCTACAACCAGCCCGCCGCGCCCGGCGTGCGGTACGAGGACGGCGCGGTCACGGTGGAGCCGGCCGGGGTGCCGCAGGACGTGGAGAAGATCGTGGTGACCGCCAGTCCCGGCACGCCGGGCCGCACCTTCGCCGGCCTGGAGCCGACCGCGTCGGTCACCGGCGACGGCGCCCCGGTCGCGGTCTTCACCCCGGCGGGCCTGGGCGACGAGACCGCCCTGGTGGTCGTCGAGGTCTACCGGCGCGGCGCCGGCTGGAAGCTGCGCGCGGTCGGCCAGGGCTACGCGAACGGGCTGTCCGGCATCGCCACCGACTTCGGCGTCACCGTGGAGGAAGCGGCCGGGGCCCCGCAGCCCGCGGGGGCGCCCGCTCCCCCGGCCTCCCCGGCGGGCGCGACACCGCCACAGCCGCCCGCGCCCGGTGGGTTCGGGCCGCCGCCGACCGCGTTCGGCGCGCCGGCCCCGGCCGGGGCGCCGGCCGTCCTGCCGCCGCCCACGGGCCTGCCGGCCGGACAGGTGCCGGCGCCGTCCGGCCCCGCGCCGTCCGGTGCCCCGCGCGTCAGTCTGGACAAGGGCCGGGTGAACCTGCGCAAGAACGAGAGCGTCTCGCTGGTCAAGGGCGGCCGGCCGCTGCTGTCGGCGGTGCGGATGGGCCTGGGCTGGGAGCCGGCCCGGTTCGGCCGTTCCATCGACCTGGACGCCTCGGTGGTGGTCTACGGTCCCGGCGGGGATCACCTGGAGTCCTGCTACTTCGGCCGCAAGGAGGCGCTGGGCGGCGCCGTGCGGCACCTGGGCGACAACCTCACGGGGAACGGCGGCGGGGACGACGAGACGATCGTGGTCGACCTCGGCGCGCTGCCGCAGCAGGCCGCCGCGCTGGTCTTCACCGTCAACTCCTACTCCGGGCAGCGCTTCACGAAGGTGGCCAGCGCGTACTGCCGCCTGCTGGAGGGCGGCACCGGCGAGGAACTGGTCCGCTTCGACCTGACCAACTCCGAGGACCGCACCGGCGTGATGATGTGCAAGCTGGTGCGGCAGCCGGCCGGCGAGTGGGAGATGACCGGCCTCGGCGTCTTCGCCGACGCCCAGACCGTGCGCGGCATGGTCGGCCCGGGCCGCGCCCTGCTCTGAACGTCCCCGGGCGGCGGGGTCCGGCGCAGCCGCGCGGCCCGGCGTCCCGCACGCCGGGGCGACGGGGCCGGCCGTGGCGCCGGCGTCCCTTCCACCCCGGCGGCCGCCGTCCGGCCGTGCCCGTCGTCCCCGCGTGCGTGCCGCGCCGCCCTGACGGCGCGGCCGCGCGGACGCACCGGGGACGGCGGGCAGCGGAGCCGGTCGCGCGTCACCGGCCCCGGTGCCCGCCGTGCCCCGGCACGCCCCTGCCCGCGGTGCCGTCGCCCCGGCCCCGCGGGGCGGTGACGGACCGTCTTCCCTGACACCCCGGTCCGGATCCGGGCGGCGGACCCGGTGGCCGTGGTGCCCGTTCCGTCCGGCGGCGGGCGGCCGGCTCCGTGTCGTGCGGACACGGCCGCGGAGCCGGCTGGCCCGGGGCTCCCCCCTCGACGGCGCGGTTCCCCCCGGTGGGCCGCGCGTCAGGTCCCGGGCGTCCCGGAGGACCGGGGGCGTGACCCGGTTCCGGGCGTGCGAACGACTGCCGCACGGCTCCATCCCACCGTCCCCGGGCCGAACGCGACAGGCAGGCGACAGGAACCGGAAGAAACGTCTTCCGGTCTTCACTCACCTCTGTGACCTGCGCCGATCACAGGAATGACCGCTTGAGGCGTTATGCGGCCCGCCATGTTTTGCCAGTAATTTACCCGGCCCGATCCGGCAGTCCCAGCCCTCCACCGCATCGGCATGACCACCTCAACTCCCCGGTACGACAGGCAAGTTGACGGTCACATCGTGCCGCCCCGCCGCCTGCGCCGGCCACCACCGGGCCACCGGGCCGCCCGCAGGGCGTTGGCAGGAGCGCACGTGCCGGTGACAAGGTCTGCTCAGCACCATGGAGGGGTGACGTGGCACAGCGGGACGAGCCGGTCGGGATGCCGGACTACCTGCGCCGGTGGCGCCGCGAACGGGCCCTGGAGGACGTGCCGCAGCTCTACCGAGCCCGGCTGCACCCCGACCAGGCCCGTCGCGAGGGTCCGGCGCGCGGGCTGACACAGCTGGAGACGGCGGTGATGGCCGGAGTACGCGAACGGCACTACGCGGAACTGGAACGGCGCGGCGGCCCGGGGCACAGCCGCCATCTGGTCGCGGCGATCGCCGGGATCCTCGGCCTGGACCCGGCGCAGGAGGGCGCGCTGTACCGGTGGGCGCAGCACCGGCCGCCGTGTCCGCTCCCGGGCTCCGGGCTGGGCGCGCGCCTGCACCGGATGCTCCAGCGGCAGAGCGACCCGGCGCTGATCACCGACCGCGGCACCTGGGACGTGGCCGCGCACAACGAGCCGGCCGCCTACCACCTGCCGCAGATCACCCGGCCGCGCGCCAACGTGGCCGAACTCGTGCTGGGCCCCGGCGCGGACGAGGTGCTGATGGACTGGGAACGCTCCTGGGCCCGGCCGCTGGTGGGCATGCTGCGGATGGAGGTGGCCGCGCCCGGCTGCGACCCCCGGCTGCGGGAGACCGCCGCCCGGGTGCGCCGGCACCCGCCGACCCGGCGGATCTGGGACGGCGACGCCGGCATGCGCGAGCACGCCGACGCCGACGGCCTGCCGATCCGCGTCCCCACGCTGTGGCGCGGAGCGGTGGGCACCGTGGGCATCACCACGCTGACCCCCGAGAGCCGTCCCGACCTGCGGCTGGTGCTGATCTCCCCGGAGGGCGTCCGCCCCGAGGAGACCGCGGGACCCGGCCGCACGGTGCAGTCCGCGCAACGCCTCGCCGACGCCGTCCAGGCAGCCCTCGACACCGCCTACGTGACCGTCAACTACCCGACGGCCCCGCGCCGGGAGCTGGAGCAGGGCACGGTCGACGTGGGGCTGCGGCGGGCGGCCGTCGCGGCGGACGGGCCGCTCCCGCCAGGATTCCTGCGCCCGGGGGACCCGCTGCCGCCGCTGCCCGCCGGTTCGGAACCGGTGGCCGAGCACCGACGCGGCGGCTGCGTGCTGCTCACCGGGCTCGACGCGATCACCGCCGCCCTGGGCCACCGTCCCGACCTGGTGGCGGCCCTGGTGCCGGCGCCCGACGTCATCGCCGTCATGCACGCCCCGCTCATGGCCGGCGGGCGCATCATCGGCAGCGTCGAGGCATGGCAGACCGCCGGCCGCACCCCGCCCACCCCCGGCCACCTGGAGACCCTCCGCCACCTGGCCACCCTGCGCGCCACCGCCATGACCACCGCGACCGACGCCCCCTGACGGCCGCCCCCCGCACCCGGCGCGGGCGCGGGCAGGGGGCGCACCCGGTCAGCGGGACGAACGTCTCAGTCCGCGTGGGCGCTCCGCGCCTTGAACGCCGCCTTGCGGGCCTCCTTGGCCACCGAACGGTCCGGGTGCAGCCGCCCGATCGCCTCCAGCACCTCCGCCGTGTCGGGGTGCTCCACCCGCCACGCCCGGTCGAAGAACCCCTCGTGGCGGGCCACGAGGTCGCGCACGAGCGTCCCCAGCAGTTCGGTGTCGTCGTCCAGGTCGAGCTGAGCGGCGAGCGTGTCGAGGGTGAGCCAGAAGACCATCGCCTCGTCCGGCGGCGGCACGTCGGCCTCGTCCCGTTCCACCAGCCACACCCGTGCCAGGCCGCCCAGTTGCGGGTCGTCCAGGACGGCGCGCAGAGCCGGCTGGGCGGCGCCGTCGAGGCGGCTGAGGATCTGCTGGCAGGTCAGCCGCCGGGCGGGGGCGCCGGGGGCGTTCCCGCGGGCCGCCGCAAGGAGTTCGGCCGCCGCCGCGACCGCCTCCCGGCCGGCCAGCCAGCGGTCCGCCTCCTCGGAGGCCGCGTCGGAGGGGTAGCCGGCGAGCGCGCCGAGCAGGGTGCCGGCGTCGGCCAGCGCCAGGTCGCCGACCGCCGGGGCGGCGGTACCGGCCTCCCGCAGCCGGTCGCGCACGCCGAGCACGCCGAGCGGGGTCAGGCGGACCATCCCGTAGCGGGAGACCTCCTCGGCGTCCAGGCCGTCCGGCAGGGCGGGTGCGAGTTCCTCCTCGTCCTCGTCCTCGTCCTCCTCGATCAGCGCCTCGTCCACCGGCCGGTACTCGACGGCCCCGGTGCCGGCCAGCAGCCGGAAGTGGTCGTCCAGCCGCATCATCGCCTCGGAGACCTCCTCCAGCACCGCGTCGGTGGGGACGTCCATGTCGTCGGGCACGACCATGGAGGCGGCCAGCACCGGAAGCGGCACCGCCTGCGCGGCCGGACCGGTGCCGGTGCCCCGGCGGGCGGCGGACTCCTCCAGCGCGGTCAGCAGGTAGAGGTTGGCGAGCGCGCCGTCGAGGAAGGCGGCCTCCTCGGCCGGGTCCCACCCGGGCAGTTCGCCGGCGGCCAGGAGTTCCTCGTCCACCACCTCGCCGTCACCCTCGCCGTCACCGAGGAGGTCGGCGAGCCCGGCGGAGGCGGCTTCGGCGAGCGCCGAGTCGAACCCGGTGCGCCACAGCCGCAGCACCTGCTCCGGCGTGCCGGAGTCGACGAGCCGGAGGGTGTCGCCGGGCGTGGCGGTGCCGGCCGGGGCGTCGAGGTCGCCGGTGCTGCCGGCGTCGTCGTCGAGTTCGACGTCCACCAGTCCGGTGTCCACCGCGAGCGCCCACGCCTCGGCGGTCTCGGCGATGCCGTCGGGCTCGCCAGCCAGGCCCAGTTCGGCCGCGGCGCGCAGCAGTTCGTCCTCCACCAGTTCGGCGGCGGCGTCCACCGTGACCTGCGGGGCGCACCAGCGGGCGAGCCGGGCCGCCCGGTCGAAGAGCGGGGCCGCGAGGGCGAGTCGCGCGAGGTCGGCGTCGGGCAGCAGCCGCACCGGCGGCATGTCGCGGCTGTCAGCGGGCATCGGGGATGGTCTCCTCGTACACGTCGGCGTGCGAACGGGCCGGCGGGCCCGGCGCGCTCCAGCGTAGACGCATCGGGCCCGCCCCGGGACGCGCAGGGCGGCCCGGCGGCCGGGCGGGGCAGGGCGGCGGGGCCGTACGACCAGCCCGGTCCCCTGTCCGGCGGAGAGCCGCCGGGTCCTGGCCGTCGAGCGCCGTGTAGAGCCGCCGGCCCGCCGGCCGGAAGCCGACCGCCTCGTAGACCCGGCGCGAGCCCTCACCGCCGGACTCCAGCCAGACCGAGCCGGCGCCGCGGGCCAGCAGGTCCGCGGTGAGCGCGGCGGTCACCGCGCCGGCGACGCCGCGGCGGCGGAAGGCCGGCCGGGTGCCGACGCCGGCCAGCTCGCAGGTACCGGCGGCCGGCGCCGAGCAGGATCCCGCCCCGGCACATCCCCCGGCGCCGTCGCCCGCGTACCGGACGGATCCCCCGCCGTCCAGCAGCCGCCGCAGCCGGGCCACCCCGGCGGCCGTCGGGACCGGGGGCTCCCCGAACGCCTCGTTCAGCGCGGCGTCGACGGCCTCGAACTCCGCAGCACCGCCGGGAACCGCGGTCGGCGGGGCGCCGGGAGGGGTGAGCGGCGCGGTCGCGCACACCAGGTACTCGTGCTCGGCCTCGACGGTGAACCCGGCCGCCCGCAGCGCCCGTTCCGCCCAGGGAACGACCGCCGGGACGAACTCCAGCCGGGGCCCGCGGTCCCCGTTCCCGGAACGCCCGGTCCGCAGGAGCGAGCCTAGTTGTGCGCGTGCAGCACCGCGTTCAGGCCGCCCCAGGAGCCGGTGCGGGGCCTGGCCTCGACGCGGCCGGTCTGGGAGTGGCGGATGAAGAGCAGGTCGTGGGCGCCGGAGAGTTCCAGCGCCTTGACCACCTGGCCGTCCGGCAGGGTCACCCGGGTGCCGGCGGTGAGGTAGAGCCCGGCCTCGACCACGCAGTTGTCGCCCAGCGCGATGCCCAGACCGCTCTCGGCGCCCAGCAGGCAGCCCTTGCCGATGGAGACGACGTGCGTGCCGCCGCCGGAGAGGGTACCCATGATGGAGGCGCCGCCGCCGATGTCGGTGCCGTCGCCGACGACGACGCCCTGGCTGATGCGGCCCTCCACCATGGAGGCGCCCAGGGTGCCGGCGTTGAAGTTGCAGAAGCCCTCGTGCATGACGGTGGTGCCGGCCGCCAGGTGGGCGCCGAGGCGCACCCGGTCGGCGTCGGCGATCCGCACGCCGGAGGGGACCACGTAGTCGGTCATGCGGGGGAACTTGTCGACGCCGTACACCGACAGGTGCAGTCCGGCGGCGCGGGCGGCGAGCCGGGCGGCCTCCACACCGGCGACCGGGACCGGGCCGATCGAGGTCCACGCCACGTTGGCCAGCAGCCCGAAGATCCCCTCCAGGCTCTGCCCGTTGGGCCGCACCAGGCGGTGGCTGAGCAGGTGCAGGCGCAGCCAGGCGTCGTGGGTGTCGAGCGGCTTGTCCTCCAGGGAGGCGATGACCGTGTGCACCGCGACGACCTCGACGCCGCGCCGGGAGTCCGGGCCGGTCGCGCCGGCGGCGGCGTCGCCCAGCAGCCGCACGGCCTCGTCGGTGGACAGCCGGCGGGTGCCGGCCTCCCCCGGGCCCGCGGAGATTTCCGGGGCGGGGTACCAGGTGTCGAGGACGGTGCCGTCGCCGGCGATCGTGGCGAGCCCGGCGGCGCTCGCACCGCCGGCGCGGGATGCGGTGGTGTCAGTCATGCCTGCACGCTAGCCGCTGACCGTCGCGAAGACCCAGCGAGGTCCGGATGGCGGGCGCGTCCGCGGCTCAGCCGGAGGCGCCACCGAGGTTGATCACCACCACGCCGGCGATCACCAGGGCTATGCCCAGCATCTTCAGCGGGGTGGCCGACTCGTTGAGGAAGACGATCCCGATGCCGGCGATCAGCGCGGTGCCGACCGCCGACCAGATCGCGTAGACGGTGCCGACCTCCAGGCTGCGCAGGGTCTGCGCGAGCAGGTAGAACGACGTCCCGTAGCCGGCCAGGACACCCAGGGAGGGCCACAGCCGGGTGAAGCCGCCGGTGAACCTCAGCAGGGTGGTGGCCAGCACCTCGGAGACGATGGCTCCGGCCAGCAGCAGATAGGGCATGCCGGCGAGCCTAGGCTCGCCGGCACGCCCCGTGTCACCGCCCGGACGGATCAGAGGGTGAACCACGTGGTGCGGGACTTCTGCCACTCGGTCCGGTCCAGGTCCTTGGCGGCGGTGCCGTCGCCGTACAGGTCGGCGGAGCCGTCGTCCTGCACGAGCTGCACCACCGGGGCGGAACCGGTCAGGTCGGGCACGCTGATGATGTCCTCCCAGCCGCCGTACTCGGTCGGCACGGTCATCATCTGGTGCGGGGCGTCGGCGGCGACGCCGTCCCACGAGTAGAGGACGTAGGGCTCGGTGTTGTCGTCGGCGGCCCAGGAGCCGGCCATGATCAGGTACTGGTTCTGCGCGTTCTTGCGGATGTCACGGAAGCTGAGGCCGCCGAGGTCCATCTGCACCGGGGCGCCGAAGGTGGCGTGGGTGGCGGTCTGCGGGGAGCCGCCGACCAGCGCGTTGATGTTGGTGACCGGCACCAGCAGGGCCTTGCCGCCGTTCACCGGGGGCACGAGCGGGGCGCGGAAGGCGATGTAGGCGGTGGTCGTGGAGCCCGGGGCGAACTCCAGGCCCTCGACGTTGAAGCCGTCGATCTGCTTGGGGATCTGGCCCTCGGCGGCGTCGGCGGCGAAGCCGAAGCGGTTGCCGTTGGCCTGGTCCCAGGAGATCAGGTCGTTGCGCAGGCCCTTGTAGTAGCCCCCGAACGACAGGGTGGCGGAGGCGCCGGAGCCGGAGACGTTCGTGGTGAACAGGATGGCGCGGTCGGGCTTCAGGTCGCCGTCCTTGTTGTTGCCCATCGAGCCGGTCCAGTAGATGGTGTCGCCCACCCGCGCGGCGGCCTCCAGGTCGAGTTCGTCGCCGCTGTCCAGGCCCAGCTGGGAGCTGAAGTTCCAGGACTTCAGCGGGGCGCCGGAGGTCTGGTTCTGGTACAGGCGCAGGTCGTTGTTCTCGTCGTCGCCGACGACGGTGTAGCCGCCGCCGAGGTCGACCGCGGCGGAGGCGTCGGCGGCGCCGGTCCAGTAGCGGGTGGTGGAGCCGTTCGCCACCGCAGGGGAGGCCGCGTAGTGCAGCGTGGTGGTGGCGGTCTTGTCGCCGCCGCCGGTCACCTTCAGGGTGATGTCGGTCTCGCCCTGGCCCACGGCGGCCACCGAGACGGTGCGGGTGGCACCGGTGCCGGTGATCGTCACGTTGGCCGGCTGGGCGACCGTCTTGCCGGCGGTGTGCGTGCAGGTGACGGTGAGCTGGTCGGCGGTGGCGCCGCTCTGCGCGACGGTGACCGTGGCGACCGGGTCGCCGGTGGCGCCGACCGCACCGGACAGGTAGGCGTCGGCGAGCTTGATGGTGGGCGTGCCGTAGCTGGAGGCGTGGGCGGTGCCGCCCAGCGCCGGTGCCGCGACGAGCGCGGCCACCACGGCCACGTATCCGGCGGCACGCGTTCGAGTACGCACGACGATCCCTTTCGACGGTGAACGGCCCCGGGGCCCGGCGGTGCCGGGGTGAACGGCCGTCGGCAAGGCTGCGCCCCACCGGTCAACTCCCGGCGGACCACGGGCGGACAGCGGGTGAACAGCCCCGAACGTCCGCCCGCCGGAGGGTCGTTGGACCCGGTGGGCGTCCCCGCCGGGGGTGCGGGCGTGCCGCGGCCCCCGCAGTTGGTCGCTGCGGGGGCCGCGGTGGTGCTGCCGTGACGGGGCTCAGACGTTGAAGCCCAGGGCGCGCAGCTGGTCGCGGCCCTCGTCGGTGATCTTGTCGGGGCCCCACGGCGGCATCCAGACCCAGTTGATCCGCAGGTCGGTGACGATGCCCTCGGTGGCGCTGCGGGCCTGGTCCTCGATGACGTCGGTCAGCGGGCAGGCCGCCGAGGTGAGCGTCATGTCGAGGGTGACGCCGTTGTCCTCGTCGACGTGGATGCCGTAGATGAGGCCCAGGTTGACCACGTCGATGCCCAGTTCGGGGTCGACGACGTCGTACAGCGCCTCGCGGACTTCTTCCTCCGAGACCGGGGTCGCGGTGGTGTTCTCGGTCATGCGGACTCCTTCGGGGACAGCGCCTGCGCGGTCGCGTCCTTCCACGCCATCCAGCTCAGCAGCGCGCACTTGACGCGCGCCGGGTACTTCGAGACGCCGGCGAACGCCACGGCGTCCTCCAGCGTTTCCTCCATGGCGTCGTCGGGTTCGACCTTGCCCTTGGACTGCATCAGTTCGAGGAAGACGCCCTGGATCCGCTGGGCCTCGTCGATCTCCTTGCCCACCAGCAGGTCGTTCAGCACCGAGGCGCTGGCCTGGCTGATCGAACAGCCCTGGCCCTCGTAGGAGACGTCCTCGATGGTGGAACCGTTCAGCTTCACCCGCAGGGTGATCTCGTCCCCGCACGTCGGGTTGACATGGTGCACCTCGGCGTCACCGGACCGCAGTCCCCGGCCGTGCGGGTGCTTGTAGTGGTCCAGGATCACGTCCTGGTACATCGAATCCAGCTTCACGTGAGCGCACCTACCAGATCATCCGAAGAATTCCCGAACGTTCTCCAGTCCCGTGACGAGGGCGTCGACCTCCGCCGGGGTGGAGTACAGATAGAACGACGCCCGCGTGGTCGCGGGAATTCCGTACCGCAGGCACACCGGCCGCGCGCAGTGGTGGCCCACCCGCACCGCGATGCCCTGCTCGTCGAGAACCTGGCCCACGTCGTGCGGGTGGATGTCGCCGAGGGTGAAGGAGATCGCCGCGCCGCGGTCCTCGGCCGTCGCGGGGCCGATGATCCGCAGACCGGGGACCTCGGCGAGCCGGCCCACCGCGTACTCGGTGAGGGCGTGCTCGTGGGCGAGCACCCGGTCCATGCCGATGGCGCTGAGGTAGTCCACCGCCGCGCCCAGCCCGATGGCGGCGGCGATCGGCGGCGTACCGGCCTCGAACTTGTGCGGGGCGGGCGCGTAGGTCGACGAGTTCATCGTGACCGTCTCGATCATCTCGCCGCCGCCGAGGAAGGGCGGCAGGTCCTCCAGGAGTTCCTGCCGGCCCCACAGCACGCCGATGCCGGTCGGGCCGAGCATCTTGTGGCCGGTGAAGGCCACGAAGTCGGCCTGGAGCGCCTGCACGTCCAGTGGCATGTGCGGCGCGGCCTGCGAGGCGTCGACCACCACGAGCGCCCCGACCTGCTGGGCGCGGCGGATGATCGCCTCGACCGGGTTGACGGTACCGAGGATGTTGCTGACCAGCACGAACGAGACGACTTTGGTCTTCTCGGTGATGACCTCCTCGATCCGCGACAGGTCCAGGCGGCCGTCGTCGGTCAGGCCGAACCACTTCAGCTTCGCCCCGGTGCGCTGCGCGAGCAGCTGCCACGGCACGATGTTGGAGTGGTGCTCCATCTCGGTGATGACGATCTCGGTGTCGCTGTCGACCCGGTACGGCTCGTCGGCCCAGCCGAGCATGTTGGCTACCAGGTTCAGCGACTCCGAGGCGTTCTTGGTGAAGATCACCTCGTCGCGGCTGGGCGCGTTGATGAACGCGGCGACGGTGTCGCGCGCGCCCTCGTACGCCGCTGTCGCCTCCTCGGCCAGCACATGGACACCGCGGTGCACGTTGGCGTTGAAGGTCTCGTAGTACCGCGACACGACGTCGATCACCTGGCGCGGGCTCTGCGAGGTGGCGGCGTTGTCGAGGTAGACCAGCCTGCGGCCGTCGTGGACCACGCGGTCCAGGATGGGGAAGTCCTTGCGGATCGCCTCGGTGTCCAGCAGTCCGGGCAGGAATGTCACTCGGATGCGCCGCCCTTCACGTAAACCTCGTAGCCCTCGTTCTCCAGCTTGTCGGCCAGTTCCGCGCCGCCGGACTCCACGATGCGGCCCTTGGCGAAGACGTGGACGCGGTCGGGCTTGATGTAGCGCAGGATCCGCGTGTAGTGGGTGATCAGCAAGGTGCCCACCGAGCCGGACTCCCGCACCCGGTTGACGCCCTCGGAGACCACCCGCAGCGCGTCGACGTCCAGGCCGGAGTCGGTCTCGTCCAGGATGGCGATCTTCGGCTTGAGCAGCTCCAGCTGGAGGATCTCGTGCCGCTTCTTCTCACCGCCGGAGAAGCCCTCGTTGACGTTGCGCTCGGCGAAGGAGGAGTCCATCTGGAGCTGCTCCATCGCCTCCTTGACCTCCTTGACCCAGGTGCGCAGCTTGGGGGCCTCGCCGCGCACGGCGGTCGCCGAGGTGCGCAGGAAGTTGGAGACGGACACCCCGGGGACCTCGACCGGGTACTGCATGGCGAGGAAGAGGCCGGCGCGGGCGCGCTCGTCGACGGACATCTCCAGGACGTCCTCACCGTCGAGGGTGACGGTGCCGCCGGTGATCGTGTACTTGGGGTGACCGGCCAGCGAGTAGGCCAGGGTGGACTTGCCGGAGCCGTTGGGGCCCATGATGGCGTGCGTCTCGCCCTGCTTCACGGTCAGGTCGACACCGCGCAGGATCTCGCGGGGGCCGTTCTCGGCCTCGACGGAGACGTGCAGGTCGTGGATCTCAAGCGTTGCCATGAGGGCTCAGGACTCCTGGGTGACGGAGACGAGCACAGTCGCGGCTGGGCCCTCTCCTTCGATCTTGACGGGGTAGACGGGAACGGGGCGCGTGGCGGGCAGCCCGGAGGGCTTGCCGGTGCGCAGGTCGAAGGTGGAACCGTGCAGCCAGCACTCGATCCGGCAGTCCTCCACCTCGCCCTCGGACAGTGAGACGTTGGCGTGCGAGCAGGTGTCGCCGATGGCGAAGACCTCGTCGCCGGTGCGCACGAGGGAGACGGCGGTGCCCTCCAGCACGACGCGCTTGGGGGTGTCCTCCTCCAGCTCGTCGAGCGGGCAGGCCGTCAGGTAGCCCTCGGCGGTCACAGGGCCGCCTCCAGCTCCTGGTCGATCGTGGCCATCAGGCGCTCCTCCAGGTCGGCGACGCCGATCTGCTGGACGAGTTCGGCGAAGAAGCCGCGCACCACCAGGCGGCGGGCCTCGTCGGCCGGGATGCCGCGGGCCATCAGGTAGAACAGCTGCTCGTCGTCGAAGCGGCCGGTGGCCGAGGCGTGGCCGGCGCCGACGATCTCGCCGGTCTCGATCTCCAGGTTGGGCACCGAGTCGACCCGGGCGCCGTCGGTCAGCACCAGGTTGCGGTTGAGCTCGTAGGTGTCGGTGCCCTGGGCTTCCGCCCGGATGAGCACGTCGCCGATCCACACCGCGTGCGCGGCCTCGCCCTGCAACGCGCCCTTGTAGGCGACGTTGCTGCGGCAGTGCGGGGTGTCGTGGTCGATGAACAGCCGGTGCTCGTGGTGCTGGCCGTTGTCGGTGAAGTACAGGCCGAACAGCTCGGCCTCGCCGCCGGGCGCCGCGTAGTTGACCCGCGGGTGCAGCCGGACGGTGTCGCCGCCGAAGGTGACGACGACGGACTTGAACGTGGCGTCCCGGCCGACCAGCGCGGTGTGCTGGCCGACGTGCACCGCGGTGCGGTCCCAGTCCTGCACGGAGACCACGGTCAGCTTCGCGCCGTCGCCCAGGAGGTACTCGACGTTGGCGCCGAGCGTGGCGTCACCGGTGTGGTCGATGACCACGACGGCCTCGGCGAACGCGCCGAGTTCGACCTGGAGGTGGGTGTAGGCCACGCCGCCCTGGCCGTGCAGCTCGATCCGGACCGGCTCGGTGAGCACGGTCTCCTTCGGCACGGTGACCAGGTCGGCCTTCTCGAAGGCGCTGTGGGTCTGGGCGGCGATCCGGTCGACCGGCTTGCCGGCCCGGCCCAGGCGGGCGTCGTCGCGGCCGACCCGCTCGACGGTGACGCCGGCCGGGGCGCTGATCCGGGTCTGCACGGCGCCGGTGGCCTCCGCGCTGCCGTCGTGCAGGCCGCGCAGGCGTTCCAGCGGGGTGAACCGCCATTCCTCCTCGCGGCCGTGCGGCACGGCGAAGTCGGCGACGTCGAAGGACGCCCCCACGCTGACCCGCGCGTCGGCGGGTTGGGCGGACCGGCCCACCTCGATGGCCCCGTCGGTGGTGCTGCCCGCCGGAATGCTTGTCGCCATGGCTTGCGTACGGCTCTCTTTCTGCGTCTGCTGTGCTGCGGTCGTCGGGTGGCCGCCGCGCGCTGCGGCGCGGCGGCCCGGGGGCGGCGCGGGGGCGGCGCGGGTCAGCCGACCGCGCCCTCCATCTGCAGCTCGATGAGCCGGTTGAGCTCCAGGGCGTACTCCATGGGCAGTTCGCGGGCGATCGGCTCGACGAAGCCGCGCACGATCATCGCCATGGCCTCGAACTCGGTCATGCCCCGGCTCATCAGGTAGAACAGCTGGTCCTCTGAGACCTTGGAGACGGTCGCCTCGTGGCCCATGGACACGTCGTCCTCGCGGACGTCCACGTAGGGGTAGGTGTCCGAGCGGGAGATCGTGTCGACCAGCAGCGCGTCGCACAGCACGTTGGACTTGGCGCCGTGGCTGCCCTCGCCGATCTCGATCAGGCCGCGGTAGGAGGTGCGGCCGCCGCCCCGGGCCACCGACTTGGAGACGATGTTGGAGGAGGTGTGCGGCGCCATGTGGACCATCTTGGCGCCGGCGTCCTGGTGCTGGCCCTCACCGGCGAACGCGATGGACAGCGTCTCACCCTTGGCGTGCTCGCCCATCAGGTAGACGGCCGGGTACTTCATGGTCACCTTGGAGCCGATGTTGCCGTCGACCCACTCCATGGTGGCGCCCTCGTAGGCGACGGCGCGCTTGGTCACCAGGTTGTAGACGTTGTTCGACCAGTTCTGGATGGTCGTGTAACGGCAGCGGGCGCCCTTCTTGACGATGATCTCGACGACCGCGGAGTGCAGCGAGTCCGACTTGTAGATCGGCGCGGTGCAGCCCTCGACGTAGTGGACGTAGGCGTCCTCGTCGACGACGATCAGCGTCCGCTCGAACTGGCCCATGTTCTCGGTGTTGATCCGGAAGTACGCCTGGAGCGGGATCTCCACGTGCACGCCCTTCGGCACGTAGATGAAGGACCCGCCGGACCACACCGCGGTGTTGAGCGCGGCGAACTTGTTGTCGCCGGCCGGGATGACGGTGCCGAAGTACTCCTTGAACAGCTCCGGGTGCTCCTTGAGCGCCGTGTCGGTGTCCAGGAAGATGACGCCCTGCTCCTCCAGGTCCTCGCGGATCTGGTGGTAGACGACCTCGGACTCGTACTGGGCGGCGACGCCGGCGACCAGGCGCTGCTTCTCCGCCTCCGGGATGCCGAGCCGGTCGTAGGTGTTCTTGATGTCCTCGGGCAGGTCGTCCCAGCTCTCGGCCTGCTTCTCGGTCGAGCGCACGAAGTACTTGATGTTGTCGAAGTCGATGTCCGACAGGTCCGAGCCCCAGGTGGGCATGGGCTTCTTGCCGAACAGCCGCAGGCCCTTGAGGCGCAGCTTCAGCATCCATTCGGGCTCGGACTTCTTCGCGGAGATGTCCCGGACGACCTCCTCGTTCAGGCCGCGCCGGGCGGCGGCGCCGGCGGCGTCCGAGTCGGCCCAGCCGTACTCGTACGTGCCGAGGCCGTCCAGCTCCGGGTGCGAGGTCTCGATGGGAGCGGTCATGCGGGGTTCCTCCCGGACGTGGCGGCCGACGCGGGGCCGGCCGTTCGCTTGGCTTGCGGTGCTTGTGCGGTCTGCGGTACTCGCGGGGCGTACTGCCGCGCCGTGCGCGCAGGCGGTGCTCCGGGGACCGCGGCGGTCTCCCGCCGCGGTACGAACGTCGTGCACACCCCGTCACCGTGGGCGATGGTGGCGAGCCGCTGAACGTGGGTCCCCAGCAGGTGGGAGAAGACCTCGGCCTCCGCCTCGCACAGCTGGGGGAACTGCTCGGCCGTGTGGGCCACCGGGCAGTGGTGCTGGCACAGCTGCTCCCCGCGGGAGGCGCGTGCGTCACGCGTGGTGGCAGCGTACCCGTCCTCGGTCAGCGCCTCGGCGAGTACGCGGGCCCGGTCGGCCGGGTCGGCGGCCTCGACGCGTTCGCGGTGCCGCTCCAGCTGGGCGGCGACCCGGGCGCGGGCGAACGCGGCGACGGCCGCCTCCCCGCGTTCCCCGCCGCCGGCGGACTCCGCGATCCAGCGCAGCGCGTCACCGGCGAGCTGGTCGTACGCCTGGTAGAAGGCGTCACGGCCGCAGTCGGTGAGGGCGAAGACCTTGGCGGGGCGGCCGCGGGAGCGTGATCCGTAGACCCGGCGTTCCCTGGGTTCCACGACGCCCTCGGCGACCAGCGTGTCGAGGTGGCGGCGTACGGCCGCGGGGGTGAGTTCCAGGCGCTCGGCCAGGTCGGCCGCGGTGGACGGACCGTGGTCGAGGATGGAGTGGGCGACCTTGTTGCGGGTGTCGCCGGGGCCCTCGGTCTCGCCGCCCTCGCCGGTGGCGGGGTGCGGTTCGCCCGTGGGGCGGGGCTGGGCAGGCGTGATCCGCGCGGCGGACCTGCCCTGCCGCGCGTCGACGGCGTCCGCGCCGTGTCCGCCCATGTATTTCACAACGCCATTGTTGCGTAATTCCCGTGGATGCCACAAGCCGCTCGGGGTGCGGTCTGTCACGTTAGGTGGACCTAAGTTGCGCGCTGTGGTAGTGGCGGTCACTCCCAGCGGAAGAAACGCGCCGCCGCCGCCAGCCCCACGACCGCCCAGACGGCCAGCACCGCCAGCTGCCCCCACGGGGTGCCGGCGCCGTGCTGGAGGACGTCGCGCAGGCCGGTCGACAGGGCGGAGATCGGCAGCAGCTCCAGCACGGACCGCACCCCCTGCGGGAACGTCGCCAGCGGCACCACCACTCCGCCCGTCACCAGGAGCAGCAGGAAGACCAGGTTGGCGCCGGCCAGGGTGGCCTCCGCCTTCAGGGTGCCGGCCATCAGCAGGCCCAGCCCGCAGAAGGCGGCCGTGCCCACCACGAGCAGCAGCAGGACCGCGGCGGGATCGCCGTGCGGGTGCCAGCCCAGCGCCAGCGCGACGGCACCCAGCAGCACCACCTGGCCGGCCTCCACCGCCAGCACCGAGCAGGTCTTGGCGGCCATCAGCGCCCACCGCGGCAGCGGCGAAGCGGCGAGCCGCTTGAGCACCCCGTAGCGCCGTTCGAAGCCGGTGGCGATGGCCTGGCCGGTGAACGCCGTCGACATCACCGCCAGCGCCAGCAGCCCCGGCGCCAGGAAGTCCACCCGCCGCCCGCCGCCGGTCTCCACGATCGGCACCGCGCTGAACAGCACCAGCAGCACGCCGGGGATCACCACGGTCAGCAGCAGCTGCTCGCCGTTGCGCAGCAGCATCCGGGTCTCCAGCGCGGCCTGGGCCCGGACCATCCGCCCCAGCGGGGCCGCGCCGGGGGCCGGGACGAAGGCGCCCCCGGTGGCGGATTCGGTGACGGTCATGCCCGCAGCTCCTTGCCGGTCAGTTCCAGGAAGACGTCCTCCAGCGTGCGGCGCTCCACCGCTATCCGGTCCGGCATCACGCCCTGCTGCGCGCACCAGGAGGTGACGGTGGCCAGCAGGTGCGGGCCGACGGTGCCGTCGATGCGGTAGGCGCCGGGGGAGGTTTCCGCGGCGGCGCTGCCGTCGGGGAGGGCGGCCAGCAGTGACGCCAGGTCCAGCCCCGGGCGGCCGGTGAACCGCAGGCTGTCGCCCGCCCCGCCCCGGCACAGCTCGTCCGGGGTGCCGCGGGCGATCACCCGGCCGGCGTCCAGCACGGCCACATCGTCGGCGAGCTGTTCGGCCTCGTCCATGAAGTGCGTGGTGAGCACCACCGTCACCCCGCAGGCCCGCAGCTCGCGCACCAGGTCCCAGGTGGCGTGCCGGGCCTGCGGGTCCAGGCCGGCGGTCGGCTCGTCGAGGAAGACCAGCTCCGGCCGGCCCACCACCGCCATGGCCAGCGCCAGCCGCTGCTTCTGCCCGCCGGACAGCCGCCGGTACGCGGTGCGGCCGCAGGAGCCCAGGCCCAGGCGTTCGACCAGGACGGCGGGGTCCAGCGGGTCGCGGTGCAGCCGGGCGGTGTGCCGCAGCATCTCCTCGGCCCGGGCACCGGGGTAGACGCCGCCGGCCTGGAGCATCACGCCGATCCGGGGGCGCAGGGCCGCGCCGTCGCGCACCGGGTCCAGCCCCAGCACCCGTACGGTGCCGGCGTCGGGCCGCTGGTAGCCCTCGCAGATCTCGACGGTGGTGGTCTTGCCGGCGCCGTTGGGGCCCAGCACGGCCACCACCCGTCCGCGTTCCACGTCCAGGTCGAGTCGGTCCACCGCGGTCTTCTCGCCGTGCCTGCCGAACCGCTTGACCAGACCGGCGACCTCGACGGCGGGGGTGCTTCGCATGGGCTGCATGCTATGACCGCCGCCGCCCGCCCCCGCACGCGGCCCTGGAGCGGGACGGCCCCTGGCGGACGTGCCGCCCGGGCCGGAGGCCCCTCGTGAACGCGCGCACAAGCCGCCGCCTACGATGGGCGGGTGCCGAACCCGTTGAATCCCCTCGCGCAGCTCGCCCGGAGATGGCAGCCCTCGTCCCGGTTCGTGGAGCGCGTGGCGCTGGCCACCGTGGTGATGGCGGTGCTCATCGTGGTGGGCGGCGGGGCGGTGCGGCTGACCGAGTCGGGGCTCGGCTGCCCGACCTGGCCCACCTGCACGCCGCAGAGCCTCACCCCGACCCGGGCGATGGGCGTGCACGGCGCCATCGAGTTCACCAACCGCATGATCACCGACGTGCTGTGCGTGGTCGTCGGCGTGGCGATCCTCGCCGCCCGCTCGCGCGCCCCCTGGCGGCGGTCGCTCAGCCGGCTGGGCTGGGCGCAGTTCTGGACGGTGATGGGCAACGCGGTGCTCGGCGGCGTCGTGGTGCTGACCGGGCTGAACCCCTACCTGGTGGGCTCCCACGACGTGCTGGCGTTCGCGCTGATGACGCTCGCGGTGCTGATGTGGCACCGCTCCCGCGAGGGTGACGGCCCGGCGCGCGACCTGGCGCCGCGCCCGGTGCGGCAGTTGACGTGGGTGCTGGCGGCGGCCACCGGCGCCCTGGTGACGGCCGGCCTGCTGACCACCGGTGCCGGGCCGCACGCCGGTGACGCCCGGAAGGTGCACCGCATCCCGGTGGACTGGCGGGAGATCACCCAGCTGCACGTGGACTTCGTGTGGATCGTGGTCGGTCTCACCGTCGCCCTGTGGTTCGTGCTGCGCGCCCTCGGCACCGGACCGGGCCCGCGCCGCCGGGTGGCGGAGCTGTTCTGGGTGCTGATGGCACAGGGTGTCGTCGGCTACGTGCAGTACTTCACGTACCTGCCGGTCGGCCTGGTCGAGGTCCACATGCTGGGCGCGAGCCTGGTGTGGATCACGATGCTGCGGGTGCTGCTGAGCCTGCGGGAGCGCCCGCTTCCGGCCGCTCCGGCCGCCCGGGACGACGGCGCAGGACCGGCCGTCACCGCCCCGGCCGGTCCTGCGGTGCGCACGGCCGTCTGACCGGCCGCTCCCCCGTACGGGCCGGGGGCCCGCGCGATCACGGCTCCTCGGTCGCCCGCCCCTCGGCGTAGCTGTCGCGCAGGGCGTCCCCCACCTTGTCCGTCTGCTCGTCGAACCGGCCGCCGGTGCGTTCGTCGACGAACTCCTCCCCCCTCTCGACCGCCTTGTCCGCCTGGTCCGGGTGGGACGAGGCGAGGTTCTTGGCCTTCTTCGCCAGATCCGAGAACGTACCCATGCTGTCCTCCAACGGTCCGCGCAACGCGTTTCGTTGCCGTGTCAGGTCGCCTGCCCGTCGGTGCCCGGCCCACACGGGGGACATCCGTTCGAGCCGTCCCCGGCGCGAGTGGGGGGCCGATCGGGCGAGCCGTCCGGCGAATCCCGGATCAGCCGGGCAGGACCGGGCAGGCGTGCCACGAAAGGACCGGCGAGAGGGAGAGCTGTGGCGGAATTTCTGACCGACATCAAGGTGATCAGGGAACGGGCCCGTCAGGAGATCGGCAAGGGACCGATCACCGATGCCTACGGTGCCGACCTGGCGCGGGTGCTCCAGGTGCTCAACGAGGCGCTGGCGACGGAGATCGTCTGCACCCTGCGCTACAAACGCCACTACTACACCGCGACCGGTCTGTACTCCGAGCCGGTGGCCGCCGAGTTCCTGGAGCACGCCCGGGAGGAGCAGGAACACGCCGACCGGCTCGCGACGCGCATCGTGCAGCTCGGCGGCGAACCCGACTTCGACCCCGACACCCTGACGAGCCGTTCGCACGCCGAGTACGACGCGAGCGACGGCCTGGTCACCATGATCGAGGAGGACCTGGTCGCCGAACGCGTCGCGATCGCCTCCTACACCGAGATCGTCCAGTGGCTCGGCGAGGACGACCCCACCACCCGCCGCGTCTTCGAGGACCTCCTCGCCCAGGAGGAGGAGCACGCCGACGACCTGCGCGGCCTGCTGGAACGCCTCCCGAAGGAACTGCGCGAGGAGTGACGGCGGGACGTTCGCCGCCCCCGGCCCGGGGCGGCGTCGCCGGCCGCGGTGGCCGCCGACCGTACCGTCACGGCAGCCGGTAGACCCGGCGGGCGTTCCCGGCCACCAGGAGGGCGGCGACGCGGGAGGCGTCCGGGGCGGACCAGGCGCCCTCGGTGACCCAGTCGGTGAACAGCCGCTGCAGGGCGTGGGCGAACAGCCGCGCGCCGGTGACGAACAGTTCGGGCAGGCCGTAGGCGTCGGTGGAGAACATCAGCTTGCCGAAGGGCGCCAGCTCCAGCGCCTCGGCCAGCACCGCGGCGGCCCGCGCCCCGGTGTGGGTCAGGGCGAGGCCGACGTCGGCGTACACGTGCGGGAAGACGTTGGCCAGGTAGGCGGCCTGGCGGTGGTACGGGTAACCGTGCAGCAGCACCAGCGCGGTGCCGCAGTCGTCGGTGGCGCGCACGAAGTCGGTGAGCAGCGAGGGGTCCGCGCGGTCCAGCCGCAGGTCGGGATCGCCGAAGCCGGTGTGCAGTTGCAGGGGCAGGCCGGTGGCGACGGCGTTCCAGAGCAGGTGCCGCAACAGCACCGGATCGGTCAGCCGGGCGGCTCCGGCGGCGCGGGCGGCCAGCCAGTCCTCGGCGGCCAGCCGCACGTAGGAGGGCTTCGGCGGATCCGGCGCCAGGCCCAGGCCGTGCCGGTAGGCGGCGACCGACTTGAAGGCGATCGCGGTGCCGGCCGCGGTGTGTATCGCCTCGGCCAGCGCGGTGACGAACGCGGCGGCGCCGGTGACCGAGCCGGCCACCCGTTCCGCCAGCGACTCCAGCCGGACGATCTCGTGCGCGTTCCCCCCGGCGCTCGCGGCCAGGTCGCGCGGGGCGGTCAGGTCGCCGGGCAGGCCGGTGTCCACCAGGAACGTGCCGATCCCGGTGGCCGACAGCAGCCGCCGGGTGGCCTCTCGGGGGCCGAGTTCGCGGCGGCGGGCCAGGTAGCGGGCGGGCGTGCAGTGCGGTTCGAGGCCGAGCAGCGGCGGGCACCAGCGGCGCACCGCGAACCCGGTCTGGGTGTCGAAGTAGGTGGTGCCGGGGGCGGCCGGGGCGTGCGCCTCGGTCAGGTACGGCTCGAAGGATCCGATGCCGAGCGGTCCGCGCACCACGCCGTGGCAGTGGTGGTCGACCATCGGGGGCAGCGGCAGCACGCTCATGCCCGGTCCGCGGCGCGCTCGTGCGGCTCGTCGGGCCCCTCCCCGGTCACGGCCCGGCGCACCGCCACCACCGCGTCGTGCAGCACCGGCCCGAACGCCTCGCGCAGCACCGCGTCCCCGGCGAACGCGGCCACGGCGCCGGCGAGTCCGTCCGGCAGCCGCGGGGTGGCCGGGGCGGTGACGGCCGGGTCGCCGCGCACCGGCTCCGGCAGCCGGGCCGCGTCCCGCACGCCCGCGGCCCCGGCGGCCAGGACGGCGGCGGCCAGCAGGTAGGGGTTGGCGTCGGCGTCGGCGCACTTGACCTCGGCGTGCGCGCCGCCCGGATCGCCGGCCGGCGCGGTGACCAGCCGCAGCGCGGCCTCCCGGTTCTCCGGCCCCCAGCAGCGGTACGCGCCGGCCCAGCGGGAGGGGGCGAGCCGTCCGTAGCCGGCCGGGGTGGGCACGGCGACGGCCAGCAGCGCGGGCAGGGTGCGCAGGATGCCGGCGAGGAACGCCTCGCCCCCGCCGGTCAGACCGCAGGGGCCGTCCCCGCCGCGCAGCAGGTCCTGCCCGTCGCGGTGCAGCGACAGGTGCAGGTGGCAGCCGTTGCCGACCTCGCCGGGGGTGACGACGGGCGCGAAGGTGGCGGTGAGGCCGTGGGCGTGGCTGACGGCGCGGATCGTCTCGCGCACCAGCACCACGTCGTCGCAGGCGTCCAGCGGGGTGCCGGGCGCGGTGCTGACCTCGAACTGCCCGGGCGCGTACTCGGGGTGCAGTTGCAGCACGGCCACGTCCTGGGCGCGCAGGGCCTCGGCGACGTCGCGCAGGTAGCCGGCGGCGGGCACCAGGCGGGTCATGCCGTAGGCGGGGCCGTCGAAGGCGGGCGCCGGGCGGCCGCCGGGTCCGGGCCGCAGCGCCACCCATTCGGTCTCGAACCCCATGCGGGTCTCCAGCCCGGCGGCGCGCAGTGCGGAGGTCTGCCGGCGCAGGGCGTGGCGGGAACAGGCGGGGTGCGGCCGGCCTGCCTGGTCCTCGCGGCCGGCCGGCGCCCAGGCCCAGCCGGGCTGGGCGGCGAGCACGGTGAGCCGGTCGAGGTCGGGGACCATGCGCAGGTCGCCGTCGGGTCCGCCGAGGTCGGCGGTGGCGGTGATGGCGTCGTCGGGGGTGAAGACGTCGAAGACCGGGGAGATCCCGACGCCGTGCACGGCGGCGTCGGCGAGCCGCTCGACGGGCACGGCCTTGACGCGGACGACGCCGGCGGTGTCGGTGACGGTGAGGGCGACGACGGAGACGTCCAGCGTGCCGAGCCGGGCGGCTTCCTGCCGCGCGGCGGCGTGCACGGCTTCGGGGAGCCGGGCGCCGGGCGCGGGGGGTTCGCCCCGCGCCTCGGCGGACGCTGCGGAGGCGGTCGGGTCCCCGGTGACCATGGCTGCTCCCTCGCCTCGCGGTCGTGACGTGGTCCATGGTGCCGGGGGACGGGGTGGGTCAGGGGTTGGCTGTGCCGCCCAGCTGGATTCCGGCCATCCGCTTCCACTCGTACGGGCCGGTGCGCACCCTGGCGGCCAGCTCCCCGTCGAAGTCGTCGTGGACGGTGATCCCGGCGCGTTCCACGGCCTGCCGGGCGATCTCGTGGGACGGCGCGACCAGGTCGCCCCACGCCCCGTCGGCGCCGACCAGGACGATACGGGTTCCGATCCGGCCGACGTACGCGATCTGGCCATCGGCGCTGCCGCCGTGCCCGGTGGCGAACGCGGTGATCTGCCGGGCGAGTCGTGCCACCCGGCGCGCGGTTCGGGTGTCCTGTCCGGTTTCCGCCGCCGGGGTCTCCTGCGTTGTCTCTGGCATGATCTCGATGCTACCCAGCGGTAATGCCCGGTGACAGGGCCACCCGGCCATGAGGTGGGTCACGCGCGACGGCCGCACCCCGTGCGGGATGCGGCCGTCGCGGTGGCGTGCGGTCTCAGAAGCGGACGAAGGGGTCCACGGCGACCGCGACGAACAGGAGCGTGGCGTAGGTGATCGACCAGTGGAAGAGGCGCATCTCCTTGAGCTCGCCGCCGGTGACCCCGGCCCGGGCGCGGGCGCTCAGGCCGTGCGCCTCCCTCAGCCACCAGGCGCCGAGCACCACGGCGACCATGCCGTAGAGCGGGCCGGCCGCGCCCAGCGGCCACCACAGGGTGAGGGAGACGGCGACCATGACCCAGCTGTAGGCGACGATCTGACGGGCCACCACGCGGTTGCCGGCGACGACGGGGAGCATCGGCACGCCGACCCGCGCGTAGTCGTCCTTGACCTTCATCGACAGCGGCCAGTAGTGCGGCGGTGTCCAGAAGAACAGCACCAGGAAGAGCACGAAGGGCGCCCACGCCAGTCCGTCGCGCACCGCGGTCCATCCGATGAGCACCTGCATGCAGCCGGCGACGCCGCCCCAGACGATGTTCTGGGTGGTGCGGCGCTTCAGGCCGAGGGTGTAGACGAAGACGTAGTACAGGATCGCGGCCGCCGACAGCGCCGCGGAGAGCGGGTTGACCAGCAGCGCGAACCAGGCGGTGGAGACCACCGACAGCGTGATGCCGAAGACCAGCGCCTCGTTCGGCGAGACCATGCCGGTCACCAGGGGCCGCTGCGCGGTGCGGTCCATCAGGGCGTCGATGTCGCGGTCGATGTACATGTTCAGCGCGTTGGCGCCGCCGGCGGACAGGTAACCGCCGATCATGGTGGCCACCACCATCCAGAGGTGCGGCACGCCGTGGGCGGCGAGGAACATCACCGGCACCGTGGTGATCAGCAGCAGTTCGATGATCCGCGGCTTGGTCAGCGCGACGAACGCCTTGACGCGGGCACCGGCGGGCCGCTGCCCCGGCGGCGTCGTCGTGATGACCCCGGAGGGGCGGGAATCGACGGCCGTCACGAACACCTCTGGGAGGGAGAAAAAGACCTTGCGGGACACAGTCGCCGACCGCGGCGGTCCCGGCGCGTACCACGCCACTCTAGACGCTGCCGTGACGGCGCCCGCCGCCGGGGTGACCGAGTGTTGACGCCGCACGCGGGGGTACGCGCACAAGGGCGGGACGGACGGCGGCGGCGCCCCGGCCGGCCGGATGGGGCCCCGGAGGCACCCGGCCCGCACCCCGGGAGCAGACTATGTACCGGGAATGAACAAAACCGTTCCGCGGTTGTGCCGGGCAGGGCAGCCGGACGGCGGGCCGGCCTCGCGAGGGTAGGCTCAAATCGCCCGGTGGGCACCGCGCCGACCGGCCTTTCGATCATTGTGGAGAGGAGCCCTGACCCAGGGTGAGCACCAAGCCGACCACCGCAGATCTCTCGTGGACCGAACTGGACAAGCGGACCGTCGACACCGTCCGCGTCCTGGCCATGGATGCCGTGCAGAAGGTCGGCAACGGCCATCCCGGCACGGCCATGGCCCTGGCGCCCGCGGCGTACCTGCTGTTCCAGCGCACCATGCGGCACGACCCGTACGACCCGGACTGGACCGGCCGTGACCGCTTCGTGCTGTCGCCGGGCCACAGCTCCCTGACGCTCTACATCCAGCTGTACCTGTCCGGGTACGGCCTGGAACTCGACGACTTGAAGGCGTTCCGCACCTGGGGCTCGCGCACCCCCGGCCACCCCGAGCACGGGCACACCGTGGGTGTGGAGACCACCACAGGCCCGCTGGGCCAGGGCATCGCCAACGCGGTGGGCATGGCCATGGCCGCCCGCTACGAGCGCGGCCTGTTCGACCCGCAGGCCCCGGCCGGCGAGTCGCCGTTCGACCACCACATCTGGGCGATCGTCTCCGACGGCGACCTGGAGGAGGGCGTCTCCGCCGAGGCGTCCTCGCTGGCCGGCCACCAGAAGCTGGGCAACCTGATCGCCCTGTACGACGACAACCACATCTCGATCGAGGGCGACACCGCCACCGCGTTCAGCGAGGACGTCTGCGCCCGCTACGAGGCGTACGGCTGGCACGTGCAGCGCATCGAGCAGTCCGCCGACGGGGACTTCGACGTCGCGGCGCTCAGCGCCGCGCTGCGGGCGGCCCGTGCCGAGACCTCCCGCCCGTCGCTGATCGCCGCGCGCACCATCATCGCCTGGCCCGCCCCGAACGCGCAGAACACCGAGGCCGCGCACGGCTCGGCACTGGGCGAGAAGGAGGTCGCGGCCACCAAGAAGGTGCTGGGCTTCGACCCGGAGCAGCACTTCGAGGTCGCCCCCGAGGTCCTGGCGCACGCCCGCGAGGTGGCCGAACGCGGCCGCTCCGCGCACGCCGAGTGGACCAAGTCGTTCGACAAGTGGCGCTCGGAGAACCCGGAGCGGGCCGCGGAGTTCGACCGGATCAAGGCGGGCCGGCTGCCCGGCGGCTGGGAGAAGACGCTGCCGGTCTTCCCCGAGGGCAAGGCCGTCGCCACCCGCAAGGCGTCCGGCGAGGTGCTCGGCGCGCTCGGCGCGGTCGTCCCGGAGCTGTGGGGCGGCTCGGCCGACCTGGCCGGCTCCAACAACACCACGATCGACGCGAGTTCCTCCTTCCTCCCCGAGGGCAACCCGCTGCCGGAGGCGTCCCCCTACGGCCGCACCGTGCACTGGGGCATCCGCGAGCACGCCATGGGCTCGACCATGAACGGCATCGCCCTGCACGGCAACACCCGTGTCTACGGCGGCACGTTCCTGGTCTTCTCCGACTACATGCGCCCCGCGGTCCGGCTGGCCGCGCTGATGAGGCTGCCGGTCACCTACGTGTGGACGCACGACTCCATCGGCCTCGGCGAGGACGGCCCCACCCACCAGCCCATCGAGCACCTGGCCGCGCTGCGCGCCATCCCCGGGCTGAACGTGGTGCGCCCGGCGGACGCCAACGAGACCGCCGCCGTCTGGGCGGAGATCCTGCGCCGCCACGAGACGAAGCCGGCCCCGCACGGCCTGGCCCTCACCCGGCAGAACGTGCCGACCTACCCGGCGAACCCGTCGGCCGCCAAGGGCGGTTACGTGCTGCTGGACTCCGAGGGCGGCGCCCCCGAGGTCGTCCTGATCGGCACGGGTTCCGAGGTCCAGATCGCGGTGGCCGCCCGCGAACGCCTCCAGGCGGAGGGCGTCCCCGCCCGCGTGGTCTCCATGCCGTGCGTCGAGTGGTTCGACGAGCAGGACCAGGCGTACCGCGACAGCGTGCTGCCGCCGTCGGTGCGCGCCCGCGTCGCCGTCGAGGCCGCCATCGGTCTGACCTGGCACCGCTTCGTCGGTGACCGCGGCCGGATCGTCTCCCTGGAGCACTTCGGCGCCTCCGCCGACTACCAGGTGCTCTACCAGGAGTTCGGGCTCACCGACGAAGCCGTGGTCGAGGCGGCCCGCGCCTCGCTCGCCGACGCCCAGCGCTGAACCCACCGCTTCCACGTCAACACCCGAGGAGATGCGATACCGATGACCGAGCCACTCCAGCGCCTGTCCGACCAGGGCGTGGCGATCTGGCTGGACGATCTGTCCCGCAAGCGGATCACGTCCGGCAACCTCGCCGAGCTGATCGAGGGCAGCAACGTGGTGGGCGTCACCACGAACCCCACCATCTTCCAGAAGGCCATCTCCGGCGGCGACGGCTACGACCGCCAGCTGGCCGACCTCGCGGTGCGCGGGGTCACCGTCGAGGAAGCCGTGCGCATGATCACCACGGCCGACGTACGCGACGCGGCCGACATCCTGCGCCCGGTGCACGACCGCACCGACGGCCAGGACGGCCGGGTCTCCATCGAGGTCGACCCGCGCCTGGCGCACAACACCCACGCCACCGTCGCCGAGGCCAAGCAGCTGGCCTGGCTGGTCGACCGGCCCAACACCCTGATCAAGATCCCGGCGACGATGGCCGGCCTGCCGGCCATCACCGAGGTCGTGGGCCAGGGCATCAGCGTCAACGTCACGCTGATCTTCTCCCTCGAACGGTACCGGGCGGTGATGGACGCCTACCTCTCCGGACTGGAGAAGGCCAAGGAGTCCGGACTCGACCTCTCCCTGATCCGTTCGGTGGCGTCGTTCTTCGTCTCCCGCGTCGACACCGAGGTCGACAAGCGGCTGGAGAAGACCGGCGGCGAGCGGGCCGCGCAGCTCAAGGGCAAGGCCGCGCTGGCCAACGCCCGGCTGGCCTACCAGGAGTACGAGCGGGTCTTCTCCTCCGAGCGCTGGGCCGCCCTGGAGAAGGCCGGCGCCCGCAAGCAGCGCCCGCTGTGGGCCTCCACCGGCGTCAAGGACCCGGCGCTGCCGGACACCCTGTACGTCACCGAGCTGGTCGCGGCCAACACCGTCAACACCATGCCGGAGGCCACCCTGGAGGCCACCGCCGACCACGGTGAGATCCACGGTGACGCCGTCACCGGCGGCTACCGGGAGGCCCAGGACGTCATGGACGCCCTGGCCGCGCTCGGCATCGAGTACGACGACGTCGTACAGGTGCTGGAGGAGGAGGGCGTGGAGAAGTTCGCGGCGTCCTGGAACGACCTGCTGGCGTCGACCGAGGCGGAGCTCAAGCGCCTCGCCCCTTCGGAAGGCTGAGGACTGAGAGAGTGACGATCACCAGCAATCCGCTGCGTGACCCGTCCGACCGGCGGCTCCCGCGCATCGCGGGGCCGTCCGGTCTGGTCATCTTCGGGGTCACGGGGGACCTGTCCCGCAAGAAGCTCATGCCGGCCATCTACGACCTGGCCAACCGCGGGCTGCTGCCGCCGGGCTTCTCGCTCGTCGGCTTCGCCCGCCGCGACTGGGAGCACGAGGACTTCGCCCAGATCGTGCACGACGCCGTCAAGGAGCACTCCCGCACGCCGTTCCGCGAGGAGGTGTGGACGCAGCTGGCCGAGGGGTTCCGCTTCGTCCCCGGCGAGTTCGGCGACGACGAGGCGTTCAAGACCCTCGCGCAGACCATCGGCGACCTGGACCGGGCCCGCGGCACCGGTGGCAACTTCGCGTTCTACCTGTCGGTGCCGCCGAAGTTCTTCCCCAAGGTCGTCGAGCAGCTGAAGAAGCACAAGCTGTCCGAGGGCACCGGCGAGTCCTGGCGGCGTGCCGTCATCGAGAAGCCGTTCGGCCACGACCTGGAGAGCGCGCAGGAGCTCAACAAGGTCGTCCACAGCGTCTTCCCGCCCAACGAGGTCTTCCGGATCGACCACTACCTGGGGAAGGAGACGGTCCAGAACATCCTGGCGCTGCGGTTCGCCAACACGATGTTCGAGCCGATCTGGAACCGGTCCTACGTCGACCACGTGCAGATCACCATGGCCGAGGACATCGGCATCGGCGGCCGGGCCGGCTACTACGACGGCATCGGCGCGGCCCGCGACGTCATCCAGAACCACCTGCTGCAGCTGCTGGCGCTCACGGCCATGGAGGAACCGGGTTCCTTCCACCCCAAGGCCCTGGTCGCCGAGAAGCTGAAGGTGCTGGGCGCCGTCGAGCTGCCCGAGGACCTCGGCAAGCACACCGTGCGCGGACAGTACGCGCACGCCTGGCAGGGCGGCGAGGAGGTGCCGGGCTACCTGGAGGAGGAGGGCATCGACCCCAAGTCCAAGACCGACACCTACGCCGCCATCAAGCTCACCATCAACAACCGCCGCTGGGCAGGGGTGCCGTTCTACCTGCGCACCGGCAAGCGGCTGGGCCGCCGGGTCACCGAGATCGCGGTGGTCTTCAAGCGCGCCCCCTACCTGCCCTTCGAGTCCGGCGCCACCGAGGAGCTGGGGCAGAACGCCCTGGTCATCCGGGTCCAGCCGGACGAGGGCATCACCGTGCGCTTCGGCTCCAAGGTGCCGGGCACCTCCATGGAGGTGCGGGACGTCACCATGGACTTCGCGTACGGCGAGTCCTTCACCGAGTCCAGCCCCGAGGCGTACGAACGCCTGCTGCTGGACGTCCTCCTGGGTGACGCGAACCTCTTCCCGCGCCACCAGGAGGTCGAGCTGTGCTGGACCATCCTCGACCCGGTCGAGCAGTACTGGGACAAGCACGGCAAGCCCGCGCAGTACGCCTCCGGCACCTGGGGTCCCCAGGAGGCGGACGAGATGCTCGCACGAGACGGCAGGAGCTGGCGCCGGCCATGAAGATCGACCTGACGGACACCAACTCGTCGAAGATCAACAACGGGCTGATCCAGGCCCGCCGGGCACTGGGCACCCCGGCCGTCGGCATGGTGCTCACCCTGGTCGTCGTCACCGACGAGGGCAACGCCTACGACGCGCTCAAGGCCGCTGGGGACGCCTCCCGGGAGCACCCGTCGCGCATCCTGGCGGTCATCAAGCGCCGCGGCCGCTCACCGCGCGACCGGGCCACCTCCCGGCTGGACGCCGAGGTGAGGCTCGGCTCGGACGCCGGCACCGGGGAGACCGTGCTGCTGCGGCTGCACGGCGAACTGGCCGGCCACGCCGAGTCCGTGGTGCTGCCGCTGCTGCTGCCCGACGCCCCGGTGGTCGTGTGGTGGCCGGAGGGCGCCCCGGCCAACCCGGCGGCCGACCCGCTCGGCAAGCTCGGCCAGCGGCGGATCTCCGACGCCGCCGCCCACGAGGACCCGGTGGGACAGCTGGCCGCCCGCGCCGAGTCCTACGCGCCCGGCGACACCGACCTGGCGTGGACCCGGATCACCCCCTGGCGCAGCATGCTGGCCGCCGCGCTGGACCAGAAGCACAGCCGCATCACCGCCGCCGCCGTCGAGGGCGAGGCGTACAACCCCAGCACCGAACTGCTGGGCATGTGGCTGGCCGACCGCCTCGGCGTGCCGGTGCGGCGGCTGGTCTCCGAGGGCCCGGGGCTGACCGCGGTGCGGCTGACCACCGAGGACGGCGAGATCTGCCTGGACCGCGCCGACGGCGCCCTGGCGGAACTGGCCGTGCCCGGGCAGCCGGACCGGCACGTGGCGCTCAAGCGGCGCGAGACCGCCGAGCTGATGGCCGAGGAACTGCGCCGGCTCGACCCGGACGACATATACGAGGCCACGGTGAAGTTCGGCGTGGCCGGGCTGGCCCCCGCCGAGCAGGCGGCCCCGCAGGAGGGCGCCAAACCGGCGAGGAAGGGCGCGGCCAAGAAGACCGAGTCCGCCCCGTGACCGCCCCGCAGGTGGTGGTCCACCGGGACAAGGAGCTGATGGCCCGGGCAGCGGCCGCCCGGCTGATCACCCGGATCGTCGACGCCCAGGCCGCCCGTGGCACCGCATCGGTGGTGCTGACCGGCGGGCGCAACGGCAACGCGCTGCTCGCGGCGCTCGCCGCGGCCCCCGCCCGGGACGCGGTGGACTGGTCCCGGCTGGACCTGTGGTGGGGCGACGAGCGGTTCCTGCCGTCCGGCGACCCCGACCGCAACGACACGCAGGCCCGCGAGGCACTGCTGTCGTCGGTGCCGCTGGATCCGGCGCGGGTGCACGCCATGCCCGCGCCGGACGGACCGTCCGGCGGTGATCTGGACGCGGCGGCGGAGTCCTACGAGCGGGAGCTGGCCGCCGCCGCGGGCCCGCAGGACCGCGCACGGGTGCCCGCGTTCGACGTGCTCATGCTCGGCGTCGGCCCGGACACCCATGTGGCCTCGCTGTTCCCGGAGCACCCGGGTGTGCGGGAGAGCGACCGCACGGTGATCGGTGTCCGCGGGGCGCCGAAGCCGCCGCCGACCCGGATCTCCCTGACTCTGCCGGCCATCCGCTGCGCCCGCGAGGTGTGGCTGCTGGCGGCCGGCGAGGACAAGGCCCAGGCGGTGGCCATCGCCCTGTCCGGCGCCGGCGAGGTCCAGGCCCCCGCCGCCGGCGTCCGGGGCACCACCCGCACCCTCTGGCTCCTCGACCGCACCGCCGCCGCCAGACTCCCCCGCCAGCTCTACCCCCCGTCCTCAGCCTGACCCCTCACAACCCCCCGCGGCCCGGTCCCTCCTGGAGGGACCGGGCCGCGGCCACGAGCAACCCCGTCAGGGGCGCGGGAGCACCGAAAGGAGCGCGGGGAACTGCGCGAGCGACCAAAGCCGACCGCAAGCCGGGAGTCATCGCAAACGACAACGGGCAAGCCCCGAAAGGGGCGCGGGGAACTGCGCGACCAGCCGAAGCGGACCGCAAGCCGAAATCACCCGCGAACGGCACCGAACGCGCCCCCAAGGCCGCAAGGCACATCGCGCACCGGCACCGGCACCGGACAAGCCTCCGCAAGCCCCCGAGGGAACCACAGGGCACCGGGGCGAACGGAAAGCCGGACGTCAACCCCGGCAACGGCCGCCGCCCCGCGGAGCGCGGAGCCTCAGATCTCCCCGCGCAACTTGGCCAGCGCCTCCGCGAGGATCGCCTCGCCATCCGCGTCGCTGCGCCGCTCCCGCACGTAGGCGAGGTGCGTCTTGTAGGGCTCGGTACGCGGCGGCGCGGGCGGATTGTCCTCGTCCTGGCCCGCAGGGAACCCGCAACGGGGGCAGTCCCAGGTGTCCGGGATCTGCGCGTCACTGGCGAAACTCGGCTGGGTCTCGTGCCCGTTGGAGCACCAGAAGGAGATGCGGAGCCGGGGTGCGGACTCGCCGCGTTCCGCCTCACCCATCGGCCCCGCTCCGACCCGACTGCCACGGATCGCGTTGCCACTTGCCACGGTCGTAACTCCCTGCGTGATGGTGCTGCCCGGCCGTCCAGTTTACGGAGACCTTACGACGCGTCCCGCTGCGAGCCGCTGCTCCGGGCTGTGCGGGACACCGTCCCATGATAAGCCGCTGTCACGACACGTCGTCAGCTTCCGTGCGGCGACCGGCCGTTGACGGCGGTCGCCGGACGGTCACTTCTGGAACTTGTGGATCAGCGCCAGGCCGACGACCGTGACGAACCAGAACAGGCCGACGACCACGGTGATGCGGTCCAGGTTGCGCTCGGCGACGGAGGAACCGCCGACGGAGGACTGCATGCCGCCGCCGAACATGTCGGACAGGCCGCCGCCCTTGCCCTTGTGCATCAGCACGAGCAGCACCAGCAGCAGGCTGAACACGATGAGGGCGATGGAGAACCCGATGACCACGGCTGGAGCCTTCCTGAGGGGGACCGATTCGGCCTTTTCCGTGCCTTGCGGCGTGCGGAGCCGGTCACGACGGATCGCGTCCGGCTCCGCCAGGGTACTGGGGAACCAGCCCTTCAGCCTACTGCCTGGTCGGCGAAGCGGACGATCTTGACGAATTCCTCGGCATCCAGTGCGGCGCCGCCGACGAGGGCGCCGTCCACGTCGGGCTGGGCCATGATCGCCGCGATGTTGCCGGATTTGACCGAGCCACCGTACTGGATGCGTACCGCGTCGGCGACGTCCTGGTCGTAGAGCTGGCCCAGCCGGGTCCGGATCGCCCCGCAGACCTCCTGGGCGTCCTCGGGGGTGGCGACCTCGCCCGTGCCGATCGCCCAGACCGGCTCGTAGGCGATCACCACGGTGCGGGCCTGCTCGGCGGGGACGCCCGCCAGCGCGCCGTCGACCTGGGCGAGGGTGTGCGCGACCTGGTCACCGGCCTTGCGCACCTCCAGGCCCTCGCCGACACACACGATCGGCGTCAGGTCGAACCGGAAGGCCGCCTTGACCTTGGCGTTGACGATCTGCTCGTCCTCGCCGTGGTACTGGCGCCGCTCGGAGTGGCCGACCGCCACGTAGGAGCACTTGAGCTTGGCCAGCATGGCGCCGGAGATCTCACCGGTGTAGGCGCCGGCGTCGCGCGCGGACAGGTCCTGGGCACCGTACTTGATCTTCAGCTTGTCGCCGTCGACCAGTGTCTGCACGGTGCGCAGGTCGGTGAACGGCGGCAGGACGGCGACCTCGACGGCCGCGTAGTCCTTGTCGTTGAGCGAGAAGGCGAGCTTCTGGACGTGGGCGATGGCCTCAAGGTGGTTGAGGTTCATCTTCCAGTTGCCGGCCATCAGCGGGGTGCGCTGCGTCATGGGTCTCAGTCCTCCAGTGCGGCCAGGCCCGGCAGGGTCTTGCCTTCCAGGTATTCCAGGCTGGCGCCGCCACCGGTGGAGATGTGACCGAACGCGTCCTCGTCGAAGCCGAGGGTGCGCACGGCCGCGGCGGAGTCGCCGCCGCCGACCACGGTGAAGGCTGAGCTGTCGAGCAGCGCCCGCGCGATCGCCCGGGTGCCCCCCGCGTAGTCGGGGTGCTCGAAGACGCCGGCCGGGCCGTTCCAGAAGACGGTGGCGGCGTCGGCGAGCTTCGCGGCGAACAGCTCACCGCTCTCAGGTCCGATGTCGAGGCCCATCATGCCGTCGGGCATGGCGTCGGCCGGCACGGTCCGGTGCTCGGTGGGCTCCTTGGTCTTCAGGTCGGGGAAGCCCTCGCCGACCACCACGTCGGTCGGCAGTACGAACTCCACGCCGCTCTCCCGGGCCCGCTCCAGGTAGGCGCGCACGGCGGGCAGCTGGTCCTCCTGCAGCAGGCTCGCGCCGACCTGGTGCCCCTGGGCGGCCAGGAACGTGTAGACCATGCCGCCGCCGACCACGATACGGTCGGCCTTGTCCAGCAGGTGGTCGATCACGCCGAGCTTGTCGGAGACCTTGGCGCCGCCGAGCACCACCACGTAGGGCCGTGCGACGTCCTCGGTGAGGCGCTGCAGCACGCCGACCTCGGTGGCGATCAGACCGCCGGCGGCGTGCGGCAGCCGGGCCGGCAGGTCGTAGACGGAGGCGTGCCGGCGGTGCACCGCACCGAAGCCGTCACCGACGTAGAGGTCGGCCAGCGCGGCCAGCTCGTCCGCGAAGGCGCCCCGCTCGGCGTCGTCCTTGGCGGTCTCGCCCGGGTTGAACCGCAGGTTCTCCAGCAGCGTGACCTCGCCGTCACCGAGAGCGGTGACGGTGGCCTTCGCGCTGTCGCCCACCGTGTCGGTGGCGAACGCCACCGGGCGGCCCAGCAGTTCGCCGAGCCGGGCGGCGACCGGGGCGAGCGAGAAACGGTCCTCGGGCTCGCCCTTCGGACGGCCCAGGTGGGAGGCGACGACGACCCGCGCGCCGCGTTCGGCCAGCGCGCGGATGGTCGGGACGGCGGCGCGGACCCGGCCGTCGTCGGTGATGACGCTCCCGTTGAGCGGAACGTTGAGGTCGGCCCGGACGAACACCCGCCGGCCGGCGACGTCAAGGTCGTCGATCGTCTTCACTGTGGCTCCTGGATCGTGGAACGGGAACGGGGCCCGGACGCAGGCGCGTCCGGGCCCCGCTGCACGCAACCGTGTTACCGGGACGTGGTCAGAGCTGCCCGCCGACGAAGGTGGTGAGGTCCACCAGGCGGTTGGAGTAACCCCACTCATTGTCGTACCAGCCGATGACCTTGACGCTCTTGCCCTGAACCATGGTCAGGGAGGAGTCGAAGGTGCAGGACGCGGGCCAGTTGACGATGTCGGAGGAGACGATCGGGTCCTCGGTGTACTCCAGGATCCCCTTGAGCTGCCCCGAAGCGGCCTTCTGGAAGGCCGCGTTGACCTCGTCCTTGGTGACCTCGCGCTCGACCTCGATGACGAGGTCGGTGACCGAGCCGGTGGGCACCGGGACGCGCATCGCGAGGCCGTCCAGCTTGCCCTTGAGCTCGGGGATGACCAGCGCGGTGGCCTTCGCGGCACCGGTGGTGGTCGGGATGATGTTCTCGGCGGCGGCGCGGGCACGGCGCAGGTCCGAGTGCGGGTAGTCGAGGATGCGCTGGTCGTTTGTGTAGGCGTGGACCGTGGTCATCAGGCCCTTGACGATGCCGAAGTTCTCCAGCAGCACCTTCGCCATCGGCGCCACGCAGTTGGTGGTGCAGGAGGCGTTGGAGATGATGTGGTGCCGGGCGGCGTCGTACTTGTCCTGGTTGACGCCCATGACGATCGTGATGTCCTCATCCTTGGCCGGGGCCGAGATGATGACCTTCTTGGCGCCGCCGGCGAGGTGCTTGCCGGCGTCGGCCGCCTTGGTGAAGAAGCCGGTGGACTCGATGACGACGTCGACGCCCAGCTCACCCCACTTGATGGCGGCCGGGTCGCGCTCGGCGAGGACCTTGATGGTCCGGCCGTCGACGGTGATGGTCTCCCCGGTGTGCGACACCTCCGCCTTGAGACGGCCCAGGATGCTGTCGTACTTGAGCAGGTGGGCGGTGGTCGCGGTGTCACCCAGGTCGTTGACAGCCACGATTTCCAGGTCCGCACCCTGCTCCAGGGCGGCACGGAAGAAATTGCGGCCAATGCGGCCGAAACCGTTGATGCCTACGCGGATCGTCACGAACCGATCTCCTTGTTGATGCGCCGGGCGTGCGGTCCGGCTGCTTCGTATGGGATGTCCCCGACCACTGACGACCCTACCCCGGCCGCCTGTCCGAGGTGACATCCCGAGCCCCCCGTTTCCGGTGCCCGGCAGCTCTCCCGGCACCCCGCGCCGCCCGGGGTGCCCGCACCACCTCAAACGCGCCGTCACCCGCTCCGATGTGCGCGGATTCCCCTCGCGGGGAACGCGGGACAGGGGGGTGCGGGCCACCGGGACAGGGGGTGCGGGAGCACTCCGCGCACCGGCGCCCGGGGCCCGCGCCGGGGTCAGCCGACCATCTCTTCCGTCAGGTTGGACTCCGTCCCCGGGATCCCCAGGTCGGAGGCGCGTTTGTCGGCCATCGCGAGCAGCCGCCGGATCCGGCCGGCCACCGCGTCCTTGGTCAGCGGCGGATCGGCCAGCGAGCCCAGTTCCTCCAGCGACGCCTGCTTGTGGTCCATCCGCAGCCGCCCGGCCGCCGCGAGGTGCTCGGGGACGTCGTCGCCGAGGATCTCCAGCGCCCGCTGCACCCGCGCCCCGGCCGCTACCGCGGCACGGGCGGAACGGCGCAGGTTGGCGTCGTCGAAGTTGGCGAGCCGGTTGGCGGTCGCCCGCACCTCGCGGCGCATCCGGCGTTCCTCCCAGGCCAGCACCGACTCGTGGGCGCCCAGCCGGGTCAGCAGCGCGCCGATCGCGTCGCCGTCGCGGACGACCACCCGGTCCACCCCGCGCACCTCGCGGGCCTTCGACGGGATGCCCAGCCGCCGCGCCGCGCCCACCAGCGCCAGCGCCGCCTCCGGGCCGGGGCAGGTGACCTCCAGCGAGGAGGAGCGGCCCGGCTCGGTCAGCGAGCCGTGCGCCAGGAACGCGCCGCGCCAGGCGGCCTCCGCGTCGCAGGTGGAACCGGAGACCACCTGCGGCGGCAGCCCCCGGATCGGCCGTCCCCGGCCGTCGACCAGTCCGGTCTGCCGGGCCAGCTGGTCACCGCCGGCCACCACCCGCACCACGTACCGGCTGCCGCGGCGCAGTCCGCCGGGCGCCATGACCACCAGGTCGGAGGCGTGCCCGAAGATCTCCAGGACGTCTTTGCGCAGACGGCGCGCGGCGATGCCGGTGTCCAGCTCCGCCTCGATCACGATGCGCCCGCTCACCAGGTGGAGGCCGCCGGCGAACCGCAGGGCCGAGGACACCTCCGCCTTCCGGCAGCAGGTACGGGTGACGGGGAGCCGGCTGATCTCGTCCTTGACCGCTGCCGTCATCGCCATGGGCCGATCCTTCCATGCATCCGAAAAATCCGGTCGTACGCGGCGGCCAGCAACTCGGGGTCGTGCCGGGGCCCGTCGGGGGCCGCGACCGGGGCCAGTTCCACCCTGCCGGCCAGCCGCTCGGCCGCCTGTTCCAGGCTCGGGCGGTCGGGCACTGCGGCTTCGTCGGCCAGCACCACGTCAAGGGTGAGTTTAGGGGCGTGTCGGGCCAAAACCTCCAAGTGACGCTGCGGGGAGAAGCCTTCCGTCTCGCCCGGTTGCGGAGCGAGGTTGAGGGTCAGCACCCGGCGCGCGCGGGTGCGCACCAGGGCGTCCGCCAGCTCCGGGACCAGCAGGTGCGGCATGACGGAGGAGAACCACGACCCGGGTCCCAGCACCACCCAGTCGGCGTCCAACACCGCCTGGACCGCCTGCGGTACGGCGGGCGGGTCGGCCGGCACGAGGCTCACCCGCAGCACTTCGCCGGGGGTCAGCGCGACCGTCACCTGCCCGTGCACCGTGCTCGTCCCCAGCGGGTCCGCGGGGTCGTGACCGCGCACCAGGGCCTCCAGGTGCAGCGGGACCGCCGACATCGGCAGCACCCGTCCGTGTGCCCCCAGCAGCCGGGCGACCCACTCCAACGCCGCGACGGGGTCGCCGAGTTGCTCCCACAGGGCGACGATCAGCAGGTTGCCGACCGCATGGCCGTGCATCTCACCCTTACTGGTGAATCTGTGCTGGATCACCCTTGACCACGTCTGGCCCCATTCGTCGTCCCCGCACAGCGCGGCCAGCGCTTTGCGCAGGTCGCCGGGGGGCAGCACGCCGAGTTCGTCACGCAGCCGGCCGCTGGATCCGCCGTCGTCGGCCACCGTGACCACGGCGGTCAGGTCCTGCGTGATGCGGCGCAGTGCCGCGAGGGAGGCGGACAGGCCGTGCCCCCCGCCGAGTGCCACCACCTTCGGCGTGGCGCCGGTGCGGCGGTTGCCCCGCAGCCTGCGGGCCGCGGTCGCTCTGATCACTCGCGCCCCATGTCCCGGTGCACCGTCACCGTCTCGACCCCGTCCGCCGACAGCCGCCGGCTCAGCCGCTCCGACATCGCCACGCTGCGGTGCTTGCCGCCCGTGCAGCCGACCGCGACGGTCACGTACCGCTTGCCCTCGCGCCGGTACCCGGCGGCGACGAGCCGCAGCAGTTCCGCGTAGCCGTCCAGGAACTCCTTCGCCCCCGGCTGCTGGAAGACGTAGTCGGAGACCTCCTGGTTCAGTCCGGAGAACGGCCGCAGTTCCGGCACCCAGTGCGGGTTGGGCAGGAACCGGCAGTCGACGACCATGTCGGCGTCGACCGGCAGGCCGTACTTGAAGCCGAACGACATGACGGTGGCCCGCAGCTCGGGCTCCTCGTCACCGGCGAACTGGGCGTCCATCTTGGCCCGCAGCTCGTGCACGTTGAGCGCGGAGGTGTCGATCACCAGGTCGGCGTCACCGCGCAGTTCGCACAGCAGTTCGCGTTCGGCGGCGATGCCGTCGACGATCCGGCCGTCGCCCTGGAGCGGGTGCGGGCGGCGCACCGACTCGAAGCGGCGCACCAGGACGTCGTCGGACGCCTCCAGGAACAGCACGCGCCGCCGCACGCCCTTGGCCTCCAGGCCGGCCAGCGACTCGCGCAGGGTGTCGAAGAACCGCCGCCCGCGCACGTCGACGACGACGGCGATGCGGGCGACGTTGCCCTGGGAGCGGGCGCCGAGGTCGACCATGGTGGGGATGAGGGCGGGTGGGAGGTTGTCCACCACGAACCAGCCCAGGTCCTCCAGGCACTTCGCCGCGGTGCTGCGGCCTGCCCCGGACATGCCGGAGATGATCACCAGTTCGGGGATGGCGTCCGCCGCCCGACTCGGTCCGTCCGTGCTCACGTGCTCTCTCCGTCTGCCTCGTTCGGTCTGCTGCTGGGGTCGTCCCCATTCTGGGAGCGACCGCTGTCGGGGTTCACGGGGGCCTCCGGCCGGGTGGTGCGGGGGTGGGGTCGCGGGGGTGGGGTCTGCGGGACCGGCCGGACCGGGGTCCGTGCCGGAACGTGGTTCCGCGTGCGGGCCGGGCTCCGGCGCGGGGGTGCCGGGAGCGGGGCGGGGCCGTGCCGGGAGCTGTGCCGGGAGCCGGGGCGGGGTGCCGGGGCTCCTCGTCCTCCAGGATCTCACCGGTGGCGGTGTTCACGGCGGGACCGGCCGGCACCGCGCCGGCCAGGGCGGCCACGACCGCCTCCGCGGTGCGGCGGCCTATGCCGGGGACCTCGCAGATCTGGTCCACGGTGGCCGCCCGCAGCCGCTTGAGCGAGCCGAAGTGCTTCAGCAGCGCCTGCCGCCGGGTCTCCCCCAGCCCCGGCACGGTGTCGAGCGCGCCGGCCCGCATCGTTCTGCCGCGCTTGCTGCGCTGGTAGGCGATGGCGAAGCGGTGGGCCTCGTCCCGCACCCGCTGCAGCAGGTACAGGCCCTCGCTGCTGCGCGGCAGGATGACCGGGTCCTCCTCACCGGGCAGCCAGACCTCCTCCAGCCGCTTGGCCAGCCCGCAGACCGCCACGTCCTCCACGCCCAGCTCGTCCAGCGCGCGTTTGGCGGCTGCCACCTGCGGGCGTCCGCCGTCCACCACGACGAGCTGCGGGGGGTAGGCGAACCTGCGCGGCCGCCCGGTCTCCGGGTCGATCGGGCCGCCCACCCGCTCGCCGTCCTCGCCCGCACCGGCGGCGTCCACCGGACCGGACGGCGCCGGACCGGAGGCTTCCGGCCACTCGCCGTCGCGCTGCATCTCGCGCAGGTAGCGCCGGAACCGGCGGGAGACGACCTCGTGCATGGACCGTACGTCGTCCTGACCAGCGAAGGTCTTGATCTGGAACCGCCGGTACTCACCCTTGCGGGCGAGCCCGTCCTCGAAGACGACCATCGAGGCCACCACGTCGTCGCCCTGGAGGTGGGAGATGTCGAAGCACTCGATGCGCAACGGCGCCTGGTCCAGCCCGAGCGCCTCGCTGATCTCCTCCAGCGCCCGCGAGCGGGTGGTCAGGTCGGAGGCCCGGCGGGTCTTGTGCAGCGCCAGCGCCTGCTGCGCGTTGCGCTCCACGGTGGTCATCAGGTCCTTCTTGTCACCGCGCTGCGGCACCCGCAGGGAGACCTGGGAGCCGCGCCGCGCCTCCAGCCACTCGCAGACCGGTCCCGACGGCTCCGGCACCACGGGCACCAGCACCTCCTTGGGCACCGTGTCCCCGCTCTCCTCGCCGTACAGCTGCTGGAGGGCGTGCTCGACCAGTCCGGCGGTGCCGACCTCCTCGACCTTGTCGGTCACCCAGCCGCGCTGTCCGCGCACCCGCCCGCCGCGCACGTGGAAGATCTGGACGGCGGCCTCCAGCTCGTCCTCGGCGACCGCGATCAGGTCGGCGTCGGTGGCGTCGGCGAGCACCACCGCGTTCTTCTCCATCGCGCGCCGCAGCGCCTCGACGTCGTCGCGCAGCCGGGCGGCCCGTTCGTACTCCATCGCGTCCGCCGCCTCCCGCATACCGCCCTCCAGACGGCGCAGGTAGGTGCCGGTGCGGCCGGCCATGAAATCGCAGAACTCCTCGGCCAGTTCGCGGTGCTCCTGCGGCGTGACGCGCCCGACGCAGGGGGCCGAGCACTTGCCGATGTACCCCAGCAGGCACGGCCGGCCGATCTGCGCGGACCGCTTGAAGACGCCCGCCGAGCAGGTGCGCACCGGGAAGACCCGCAGCAGCAGGTCGACGGTCTCCCGGATCGCCCACGCGTGCGCGTACGGCCCGAAGTAGCGCACGCCCCTGCGCTTCGGCCCGCGCATCACCTGGACCCGCGGGAACTCCTCGCCCAGCGTGACCGCCAGCGACGGATAGCTCTTGTCGTCGCGGTACTTGACGTTGAACCGCGGGTCGAACTCCTTGATCCAGGAGTACTCCAGCTGGAGCGCCTCGACCTCGGTGGCGACCACCGTCCACTCCACGGAGGACGCGGTGGTGACCATGGTCGCGGTACGCGGATGGAGGTTGGTGATGTCCTGGAAGTACGACGACAGCCGCTGCCGCAGGCTCTTGGCCTTGCCCACGTAGATCACCCGGCGGTGATCGTCACGGAACTTGTAGACCCCCGGCGAGTCGGGGATCTGTCCCGGCTTCGGGCGGTAGCTGGAGGGGTCGGCCATGCTCCAACCCTACTGGCGCGAACGGACAGTCGACCTCCGCCCACGGAGCGGCGCGGCGCCGGTTCCCCCGGGTCCGGCGGGGCCGGAGCGACTGCGGCGACGGGCCGGGACGGGGGTGAGGCGAGGGGCGTGGGAGGCGGGTGGGACGGGGCCGGCGCCCGCAGGGCCGGCGCGCGGAGGCGGGGCCGGGGCGCGGTGGCCCGGGGCGCGGCGACCCGGGCGCGGAGGCGCGAGGCGCGGCGACCCGGGCGCGGAGGCGCGAGGCGCGGCCGGGCCTACGATCCGGTGATCATCTTGCCGTCCTGGACGGTGATCGCCACCTCGGGCAACGCCTTCGTGGCCGGCCCGTTCACCACCGCGCCGGTCAGCGCGTCGAACTCGCTGCCGTGGCACGGGCACCCGGCCACGTTGTGCCGCAACGAGGCCAGCACGCAGCCCTGATGCGTGCACACCGCGCTGAACGCCTTGAACTCCCCCCGCCTCGGTTGCCCGACGACCACCTCGTCCTCCCGGAACAGCGCCGACCCGCCCACCGGTACCTGGTCGGCGGAACCGAGGTGCGCCGGCCCGGACGGCGTGTCCGCCTTCGGCCCGCACGCCCCCAGCCCCGCCGCCCCCGCCCCGGCCAGCCCCGCCGCGGCCACCCCCCGCAGCACGGTACGGCGACGGTGTTCGGCGGACGGGACAGCGGCCATGGCGGTGCTCCGGAGTACTGCGGCGACGGGGAACGCGACCCCTGCGGGCCGCCGGAGCACCCTACGGCTCCCACCTGGGAACCCGCGGGGCGGGGTCGTCGCAGGCGGGGCGGGCGGCGAGCCCGGGGGTGCCGGAGGCGGGGTGGCGGGCGATGCGGGGGCGCGGCCGGAGCCCGCCCGAGCCCTCAGCCGTGCGGGCGCTCCCGCCACCCGGCGTCCCCGCCCGCCTCCTGTCCACGCCGCCCGCACGCCCGCGCCCCCGCCGCGCCGGGGTGAACAGCGCGGCACGGGCGGTGGCCGGCGGGGCCGCCGGGCTCAGTCCGCCGCGCGTCTGCGGGACGTGGTGGCCCTGCGGGCCGGCGCCTTGGCCTCCGCCGAGCGCGCGGGTGCCTTCGTGGCGGTCCTGCGGGCCGGGGCGCGGCCCGCGGCGGGGCGCTTCTGGGCCGGGATCGCCGGGTCGGCGACCCGGCTGCCGAGGATGTCGCGCAGGAAGGTACCCGTGTGGCTGCCGGGGACCGCCGCCACCTCCTCCGGTGTGCCCTCGGCGATGACCAGGCCGCCGCCGTTGCCGCCCTCGGGACCCATGTCGACGACCCAGTCGGCGGTCTTGATCACGTCGAGGTTGTGCTCGATGACGATGACCGTGTTGCCCTTGTCGACCAGCCCCTCCAGCACCGAGATCAGCTTGCTGATGTCCTCGAAGTGCAGGCCGGTGGTGGGCTCGTCCAGCACGTAGACCGTGCGGCCGGTGGACCGCCGCTGGAGCTCGCTGGCGAGCTTGACGCGCTGCGCCTCGCCGCCGGAGAGCGTCGGGGCGCTCTGGCCGAGCCGCACGTAGCCGAGGCCGACGTCCTTGAGGGTGCGCAGGTGCCGGGAGATCGCCGGGACCGCCTCGAAGAACTCGGTGGCCTCCTCGATGGGCATGTCCAGCACCTCGGCGATGGACTTGCCCTTGTAGTGCACCTCCAGCGTCTCCCGGTTGTAGCGGGCGCCGTGGCAGACCTCGCACGGCACGTAGACGTCCGGCAGGAAGTTCATCTCGATCTTGATGGTGCCGTCACCGCTGCAGTTCTCGCAGCGGCCGCCCTTGACGTTGAACGAGAAGCGTCCCGGCAGGTAGCCGCGGACCTTGGCCTCCATCGTCTCCGCGAACAGCCTGCGCACGTGGTCGAAGACGCCGGTGTAGGTGGCCGGGTTGGAGCGCGGGGTGCGGCCGATCGGCGACTGGTCGACGTGCACGACCTTGTCCACCAGGTCGTCGCCGTCCACCCGGGTGTGCCGCCCGGGCACCGAGCGGGCGCCGTTCAGCTCGCGGGCCAGGTGCGTGTAGAGGATGTCGTTGACCAGTGTGGACTTGCCGGATCCCGACACCCCGGTGACCGCGGTGAACACACCCAGCGGGAAGGAGACGGTGATGTCCCGCAGATTGTGCTCCCGGGCACCGTGCACGGTCAGGCGGCGCGCGCGGTCCACCGGGCGGCGGGTCTGCGGGGTGGGGATGGCGCGGCGTCCCGACAGGTACGCGCCGGTCAGCGACTCCTCGTTGACCAGCAGTTCCTTCAGCGAACCGGAGTGGACGACCTTGCCGCCGTGCTCGCCGGCGCCGGGGCCGATGTCGACCACCCAGTCGGAGGTGCGGATGGTGTCCTCGTCGTGCTCGACGACGATGAGGGTGTTACCGAGGTCGCGCAGCCGCACCAGCGTCTCGATCAGCCGGTGGTTGTCGCGCTGGTGCAGGCCGATCGACGGCTCGTCGAGCACGTACAGCACGCCGACCAGGCCGGAGCCGATCTGGGTGGCCAGCCGGATGCGCTGGGCCTCGCCGCCGGACAGCGTGCCGGCCGCGCGGTGCAGCGACAGGTAGTCCAGGCCGACGTCGACCAGGAAGCGCAGCCGTTCGTTGACCTCCTTCAGCACGCGTTCCGCGATGGTCTTCTCGCGGTCGGAGAGCGTCAGCTCGCGCAGGAACCGCGCGCAGTCGCTGATCGACATGCCGGAGACGTCGGCGATGGAACGGCCCGCGACGGTGACGGCCAGCACGATCGGCTTGAGGCGGGTGCCCTCGCAGGCAGGGCACGGCACTTCACGCATGTAGCCCTCGAAGCGCTCCCGGCCGGCGTCCGACTCGGCGTCCCCGTGCCGGCGCCGGACGAAGGGGATCACACCTTCGAAGGCCGTCACGTAGGAGCGCTCGCGGCCGAAGCGGTTGCGGTGGCGGACCTGGATCTGCGTCTTGTGCCCGTTGAGCAGCGCCTTGCGGGCCCGCTGCGGCAGCCCGGCCCACGGGATGTCGGTGCGGAAGCCCAGCTCCTCGGCGAGCGCGCCGACCAGCCGGCCGAAGTACTCCTTGCTGTGCCCCAGGGACCAGGGCGCGATGGCCCCCTCCTCCAGGGTCTTCTCCTCGTCGGGGACGATCAGCTCCGGGTCGACCTCCATGCGGGTGCCGATGCCGGTGCACTCCGGGCAGGCGCCGAAGGGGGAGTTGAACGAGAAGGAGCGCGGTTCCAGCTCCTCGAACGACAGGTCGTCGTACGGGCAGTACAGGTGCTCGGAGAACATCCGCTCGCGCTGCGGGTCGTCCTCCGGCAGGTCGACGAAGTCCAGCACGACCATGCCGCCGGACAGGCCGAGCGCGGTCTCCACCGAGTCCGTCAGCCGGCGCTTGGCGCTGTCCTTGACGGTGAGGCGGTCGATGACCACCTCGATGGTGTGCTTCTCCTGCTTCTTCAGCTTCGGCGGCTCGGTCAGCTGCACGGTGGCGCCGTCGACCCTGGCACGGCTGTAGCCCTTGGTCTGGAGGTCGGCGAACAGGTCGGCGTACTCGCCCTTGCGCTCGCGCACCAGCGGCGAGAGCACCTGGAAGCGGCTGCCCTCCTCCAGCTCCAGCACCCGGTCCACGATGGCCTGCGGCGACTGCCGGGCGATCGGGCGGGCGCACTGCGGGCAGTGCGGCTTGCCGATCCGCGCGAACAGCAGGCGCAGGTAGTCGTAGACCTCGGTGATCGTGCCGACCGTCGAGCGCGGGTTGCGCGAGGTCGACTTCTGGTCGATGGAGACCGCCGGGGACAGGCCCTCGATGAAGTCCACGTCGGGCTTGTCCATCTGCCCGAGGAACTGCCGGGCGTACGAGGAGAGCGACTCGACGTAGCGGCGCTGCCCCTCGGCGAAGATGGTGTCGAACGCCAGGGACGACTTGCCGGACCCCGACAGTCCGGTGAAGACGATCAGGGAGTCCCGCGGGAGGTCGAGCGAGACGTTCTTCAGGTTGTGCTCGCGGGCGCCGCGTACGGTGAGTCGATCGGCCACGCCGTTCCGTGCCTTTCGTAGAACGAAGGGGTAGCACCCCCCATCAGCCTAGCCGGGGCGGCGTGCGACCTTCTTGCCGAGCCTGTGGTGATACGTCCTGGCCGCCGGGGTCCTGCTCCGGCGTCCGCGACGAGCCTATAGCACGCACATTCGATTCCCGAGCCGTGGCGGCCATCTTCACTCGACCGAGTGAGGGCCGGTAGCGTCGGCCCCCGCTCGGCCCGTCGCCACCCCCGGAGGTCCCCGTGTCCCCTCAACGACTCGATCCCGTCAGCGATGCGGTCCAGGTACGGCGGGCCACCGCGGAACTGCTGGAGTCGCTGACCACGCTGACCGCCGCGCAGGCCGCCGCGCCCTCCCGGCTGCCCGGCTGGAGCCGCGGCCACCTGCTGACCCACCTCGCGCGCAACGCCGACGCCATGGTCAACCTGCTGACCTGGGCGCGCACCGGCGTGGAGACCCCGATGTACGGCCCCGGCGACGCCCGGGAGCGGGACATCGAGGCGGGTTCCGGACGCCCGCCCGCCGACCTGCTGGCCGACCTGCGCGGATCCGCCGCACGCCTGGACGAGGCGGTCGCCGCGATGCCGGCCCGGGCGTGGCAGGCGCAGATCCCCTGGCGCGGCGGTGTGACCGTCCCGGCGGCCGTCGCGCCCTTCCGGCGGCTGGGCGAGCTGTACCTGCACGGCGTCGACCTCGGCCTCGGCCGGCGCTGCGAGGACCTGCCCGGCGACTACGCCCTGCGCGAGGCGGACCGCGTGCTGACCGGCCTGGCCGGCCGGGCGGACGCCGCCCCCGCGCGGGTGCGCGACGACGGCTCGGGCCAGGAGTGGCGGACCGGCACCGGCGAGCCCGGGGTGCTCGTCGAGGGCCCCACGACGGCCCTGGTCGGCTGGGTCACCGGCCGCAGCGACGGCTCCGCCCTGCGGGTCACGCCGTCCCTGCCGCTGCCCGTCCTCCCGCCGCTAGGGTGACGGCATGTCGTACACCGGAGCAGTGAAGGTCGGCGGCCCGCCGGACGTGCACGAACTCACCGATCTGATGATCACCAAGGTGGCTGTGGGCCCCCTGGACAACAACGCGTACCTGCTGCGCTGCCGGGCCACCGGGGAGCAGCTGCTGATCGACGCGGCCGACGAGGCCGCCACTCTCACCCGGGTGATCGGCGACGACGGCCTCACCGGCGTGGTCACCACCCACCAGCACGGCGACCACTGGCAGGCGCTGGCCGCCGTCGTCGCCGCCACCGGCGCGCGCACGTACGCGGGCCGGGAGGACGCGGAGGGCGTCCCGGTGCCCACCGACGTCCCCGTCGACGACGGCGACACCATCACCGTGGGCCGGGTGGCGCTGACCGCCCGGCGTCTGACCGGGCACACCCCGGGCAGCATCGCGCTGGTCTACGACGACCCGCACGGCCACCCGCACGTCTTCACCGGCGACTGCCTCTTCCCCGGCGGCCTGGGCAACACCCAGCAGGACCCCGATCGTTTCGCCACCCTGATCGCGGACGTCGAGGCACGGCTCTTCGACGTCCTGCCCGACGAGACCTGGGTCTACCCCGGCCACGGCAAGGACACCACCCTGGGCGCCGAACGCCCGCACCTCACGCAGTGGCGCGAGCGCGGCTGGTGACGTCACGCCGGACCGCGTGCGGCGGGCCGTCCTCCACGGGGCGGCCCGCGCCGCCGTCCGCGGCCGGAACCGACTGCACGGCCGTTTCCGGGGCAGGCTCACCGCCACCGGCGGGAGAACCTGACCGAAGGGAGCCGGCATGGACATCGCGGTCGGCACTGCCAGTACTCACATCGGCGTCCTCATCCTGCTCGCCCTGCTGCTGTTCGGCGTGGTGGGCATGGTGACGACGCACAAGGGCAACAAGGGCCGGCGCACCGGCGGCCGGGCCCGTCCGAAGTCCCGTCGCAGGCAGGGACACTGACCCTGCCGCGCGTTTTCGTGCGGCAGGTGCACGATTTCCGCGCCCGGGAGCGGGCGCACCGGAGCGCCGTCCCTTCGCGGGGTACGGCGCTCCGATCGCTCAGCCCCCGCTCTTGCGGCGGAACGAGCGGCGACCGGAGGCGGGGCCGTGGGCGCCGTGGATCTTCGAGCGGTCACCGGCGGCGGTGCCGGAGCGTCCCGTCGTGCGCTTGCGCTCCAGGGCCTCGCGGAACTTGCGCTTGACCGGGTCCTCCTCGGGCCCGTCCTGCGCCGCGTCGGCGAGCGGCTCGGCCGGTTCCTCGGGCATCTCCTGCGGGGCGGGGGCGGTCATGGGGGCCTCCTGACGGGTCCGGCGGCGCCGTCGGGGCGTCGCGTACGCGCACAGCGTCGCACGTCGCGCCCGGGCGCGTCGGCCGTTCCCCCGCCGGAGCACCCGGGAGCGTGACGCCGGCGGCCGGCCGTCAGCCCCGGCCGGCGTTGCGGCGGATGCGGTCGGCGACCTCGCCACCCTCGGTCTCCCACCAGGGCCGGACCCGCTCGGGCGCGGCCGCGGGGGGTGCGGCGGCGCCGGCGGGGGCGGGGACCACGGACGGGGTGGCCGGGACCAGTTCGGCGTCGAGCCGGGCGTCGAGTTCGGTGTTGCGGGACCGCTCCTCGCGCCACCACTCGGCGAAGACGGCGAACAGGAAGGGCACCGCCACCAGTTCGGCGACGGTCAGCATCAGGCCGCCGCCGATCTGCTGGTCGTGCTCGGCCGTCGGCCCCCATGCCCGGGGATGTCCCGCATACCAGGAACCGGCCACCGACGTGCCGCTGACCAGCACCACGATGCCGGGGATCGAGTCGAACAGCCCGTCGACGAAGACCAGCAGCGCCCGGACCGGGTGCGTGCACCAGCGGGGCAGCAGCTCCTGGCGCGTGAGCATCGGCAGCACGAACAGGCAGCCGGTGACCAGCAGTTGCAGGTGCATCAGCTGCCGCACGCCGTAGTGCTCCAGGGAGGTCTCGAAGTACGGCGTGAAGTAGATCGTCAGCTCCGAGACCAGCACGAGCACCGTGCTGAGGAACGGGAACGTCAGCACCCGCACCAGCAGACCGCCGGTCGCCCGCTCCAGCCGCGCGGCCCCCCGCTCCGGGAGCGCCCGGCCGGCGAGGGTGAGGGGATCGCCCAGTGCCAGGCCGAGCGGCACGAGCAGGTCCAGCATGATGTTCTGCACGGCGGCCGGCCAGAACAGCACCCGGCTGTAGACCATGAGCGCCGACATCGTGGCGACGACCAGCATGCCCAGGCCCATGACGGCGAAGGCGGCGGTGCGCGCGGCCGGCCAGCGTTCCCCCCGGCGCCGCAGTCGCAGCACTCCCGCCGCGTAGAGCGCCCCGAGCACCACGACGGCCGCGAGGGCGACCGGGTCGCACTCCCACGACGTCAGGAAACGGCCGCTGTCCAGCTCCGGCAGTACCGCCGCCACCGTGCTCACCGGTACCCACCTGCCTCACATCCGGTGCACTCTCCGAGCGGCAACCAGCGTAGACCGGCCGTACGCCCCCGCCGGACACGCCCCCGCGTCAGGTACGGACGTGCTCGCGTTCCTCCTCCCGCTGCCGGGTGCGGCGGGAGGCCAGCAGGCTGGTGACGGTGGTGACGGCCAGGACGCCGATGATGACGCCCAGCGAGAGCGGTGTGGAGATCTCCGGGACGTGGACCCCCGCTTCGTGCAACGCGTGGAGCACGAGCTTGACACCGATGAAGCCCAGGATGACCGACAGGCCGTAGGAGAGGTGCACCAGCCGCCGCAGCAGGCCGCCGAGCAGGAAGTACAGCTGGCGCAGGCCCATCAGCGCGAAGGCGTTGGCGGTGAAGACGATGTACGGGTCCTGGGTCAGGCCGAAGATGGCGGGGATGGAGTCGAGGGCGAAGAGCACGTCGGTGGTGCCGATGGCCAGCATCACCACGAGCATCGGGGTCATCAGGCGGCGGCCGTTCTCGACGACCAGCAGGCGGGTGCCGTGGTAGGCGTCGGTGGCGGGGAACCGGCGCTCGATGGTCTTGAGCATCCGGTTCTCCTCGTACTCCTCGTCGCTGGTGTCGGTGCGGGCCTCCTTGATGAGCTTCCACGCGGTCCAGATCAGGAAGGCGCCGAAGAGGAAGAAGATCCAGGAGAAGCCGGCGATCACCGCCGCGCCCGCCGCGATGAACATCGCCCGGAGCACCAGGGCGATCAGCACACCGACGAGCAGCACCCGCTGCTGGTAGACGGCCGGCACCGCGAACTTCGCCATGATCAGCACGAAGACGAAGAGGTTGTCGACGCTCAGCGACTTCTCGGTGATGAACCCGGCGGCGAACTCCCCCGCCGGCCCGCCACCGCCGAACACCAGGAGTCCGGCGCAGAAGAGGGCGGCCAGCGCGATCCATACCGTCGTCCAGACCGCCGCTTCCTTGATCGACACTTCGTGCGGCTTGCGGCCGCCGATGAAGAAGTCGACCGCGATGAGGGCGCACAGACCGAGGATGGTCAGTACCCAGAGAGTGAGCGACACGTCCACGCGAAAACAGTACAGGCACAACCAACAACTGGTAAAGCACACGCCAAAGAAGCAGGTCACGAGCGCGCCATCATCGCGTGCGCCTGCGGTCACGCCCCTTCGGTGAACCGGGCACCGCCGGCGAGCGCCCCGATCACCCGGTCGAGCACCCGGTCCCCCTCGGGCGGGAGCGAGGGTTCAAAGGTCCAGGCGTGCCCCACCCACGGATCGGCCAGGTGGTCGTCGGGGAGCGGTGTCAGCCGCAGCAGGGAACGCCACAGCGGGTCCAGCACCGGCCCGAAGCGCCGCCCGTCCGCCGGATCGGCCGCCACCAGGGGCAGCACCCCCGCGGCCGGTCCCTCGTCCGCCAGGTACCGCAGCAGTGCCACCGCCCGGTCCCCCGCCCCGCCGAGCCCGCCGACGACCACCAGCCGCCCGGGACCGCCCACGCCCTGCCCGGCGGAGCCGCCCATGCGGGCCAGGTCCGCGTGGTGCACGGCGTCCTCCAGCGCCTCCGTGACGTCCGTCCACCAGTGCACCAGCCCCGCCCGGGTCAGCGGCGCGAACGCGGCACCCAGCAGACCGTCCGGATCGATCCCGTGCACCGTGAGGCCCCCGGGCGGGCGGCAGGCCAGCAGCCGCACCACCAGCGCCGCTGTCATGTCCGCCGACCTGAGGACCGCCTGGCCGGCGTCCTGCGGCGTCAGGGCGCCGTAGCCGGTGCCGCAGTCCACCCACAGCCCGAAGGGCAGCGGCAACCGCGTCAGCAGCGGCAGCCGCAGCTCCGGCACCTCGGGCAGGTGCACGTCGCCGAGCCGCACCGCGATCGGCGCCTCCTTCGGCGGGCGGAAACCCCGCCAGGCCGCCGACGCCCAGTCCGCGCAGGCCGGCGGCAGCGCGGGCTCGACGACGGCCGACTCCGCGGCGAGCTGCCGCAGGTCGTGGTCCAGCACGGCGCGCGCCCGGTCCGTCAGCTCGTCGTGCCGCCCGGTGGCCGCCGCCCGCGCGGCCTCCGCACCGGCGCCCAGCCGGCGTGCCGGATCCGCCAGCAGCCCGTCCAGCTCCCGCTCCAGCCGGGTGCGCGCGAAATCGGCCGCCGAACGGTACGCGGCGATCCGCCGGGCCAGGTCCTCCCGCATGCCGGCGACCTGCGTCACCAGGCGCTCCTGCGTGCTCCACCCCGGCGCGTCCCCGGCGAACGGCCCGCCCGCCGCCCCGGCCCCCGCTCCGGCACCCGCGACATCCGTGTCCATGGTGAACGATTGCGGCGCCGCGTCGTCGTGCGGTGCGTACGGTGCCTCCGGCGCCGCGTCGTCGTGCGGTGCGTTCGCGCCGTCCGGGTCACCGTTTTCGTGCCGTATGGTGCCGTCTTCCGGGCCGGCGGCCTCGCCGGCGGGTGTCCGCAGCAGCGTGCCGGCGCGGTCGGGCGCGTCGGGCACACCGTGGTCGGCCAGCAGGCCGCGCAGGCCGTCTGCGTACCCCTGGCCGACGGCGCGCAGCCGCCAGCCACCGTTGCGGCGGTAGACCTCCACCACGGCGACGGCCGTCTCCGCCCCGAGTCCGGTCAGGGTGAACGTGGCGACAGCCGTGCCGCCGGCGTCGCTCACCACGGCCTGCGGAGCCGGGGAGACCGCGCCGAACCGGCGCGTCACGGACGCCGGCGACAGCGCCAGGGCCACGACGTACGCCTGCGCGGGCCCGGCGGCCGGGTCGAGCAGCACGCCGTACTGGCCCGTGCCGGGCCGTTCGAAGGAGACACCGGGCAGGGCCGGGAGGCCCGCCGCGGTCGCGCGGGACGCGGCCCCCGGCTCGACGGCCAGCACGACGGGCACGGCCGGGGCCGCACAGGTGATCCGGACGGCGACCGCCGGATCGGGCAACGGCACGTTCTGGCCGCGCATCAGTCCGGGCGTCATGGCGCCACCCGCCTTCCTCACACCCCCGGCTAGAGGTGGGCGCCGATCGCGGGCATCAGGTCGCGGAAGGTGCGGCCGGCGGCCGGAGACCCGATGGCGGTCATCGACCAGCCGTTGCCGGAGCGGTGCACCTTCGCCATGACCTGCGCGGTGTACGCGCCGCCGCCGGTGAGGGTGTAGCGGGCCAGCTCCTGCCCGTTGGTCTCGTCCACCAGGCGGCAGAAGGCGTTCTCCACCTCGGCGAACGTCTGGCCGGTGAAGGAGTTGACGGTGAAGACGATCTGGTCGACGTGCACCGGCACCCGCTCCAGGTCGACCAGGATCGCCTCGTCGTCGCCGCCCTGGCCCGCGCCGCCCACCAGGTTGTCGCCGGTGTGCCGCACCGAACCGTCGTCACTCACCAGGTGCTGGAAGAACACGACGTCGATCAGGTCGTGCCCGGCGAAGAGCACGGCGGAGGCGTCGAGGTCGATCTCGTGGGTGCGGCGGCCGAACAGCCCGCGCCGGGGCGCCGCCTTCCATCCCAGACCCATGCGGACCGCCGTCAGCGCCCCGCCGCCGGCCTTCGTCAGGCTGACCTGCTGTCCCTTGGCCAGGTTCACCGTCATGGACATCCCCTCCCACGGTGTCGCCCGCCGCCTGTGCGCACGCGGCGTAGAACCGCAACCCTAAGCCGACGACGGCCCGGCGTCGCCCCTCCGGCAGCGGTTTGTGGCGGTCCTGGTACGTGGGAGGACGCGTTCCGCCGGGGTCCCCGGACCGGATCACCGCGCCGGAGCACCGGGAAGCGGGCGCGGGCTCAGGCGATCCCGGCCTCCTTCATCTGCCGCAGTTCCTTCTTCAGGTCGCCGAGCTCGTCGCGCAGCCGGGCCGCCACCTCGAAGTGCAGCTCGGCGGCGGCGGTGTGCATCTGCTCGGTCAACTCCTCGATCAGGGAGACCAGTTCGGCGGCCGGCAGGCTCTTGGCCTGGGTGTTGCGCCCGCCGGCCTTGGCCGACAGGCCGGGCACCGGCGCCTTCCCGCGCGACCTCTGCCGCCCGGAGCCCAGCAGCTCCTCGGTGTCGGCGTCCTCGCGGGCGAAGGAATCGAGGATGCCGGCGATCTTCTTGCGCAGTGGCTGCGGGTCGATGCCGCGTTCGGTGTTGTACGCGATCTGCTTCTCCCGGCGGCGGTTCGTCTCGTCGATCGCGCGTTCCATACCGGGGGTGATCTTGTCGGCGTACATGTGCACCTCGCCGGAGACGTTGCGGGCGGCGCGGCCGATCGTCTGGATCAGGGAGGTGCCCGAGCGCAGGAACCCCTCCTTGTCGGCGTCCAGGATGGCCACCAGCGACACCTCGGGCAGGTCGAGGCCCTCGCGCAGCAGGTTGATACCGACCAGCACGTCGAACTCGCCCGCCCGCAGCTCGCGCAGCAGCTCCACCCTGCGCAGGGTGTCGATGTCGCTGTGCAGGTACCGCACCTGGATGCCGAGTTCCAGCATGTAGTCGGTGAGGTCCTCGGACATCTTCTTCGTCAAGGTGGTGACCAGCACACGCTCGTCGCGCTCGGCCCGCACCCGGATCTCGTGCACCAGGTCGTCGATCTGCCCCTCGGTGGGCTTGACGATCACCTGCGGGTCGACCAGGCCGGTGGGCCGGATGACCTGCTCGACGTAGCCGTCCCCGCGGGAGAGCTCGTACTTGCCGGGGGTGGCCGACAGGTAGACGGTCTGCCCGACGCGCCCGAGGAACTCCTCCCACTTCAGCGGCCGGTTGTCGATCGCGGACGGCAGCCGGAAGCCGTGCTCGATCAGAGTGCGCTTGCGGGATGCGTCGCCCTCGTACATGGCGCCGATCTGCGGCACCGTCTGGTGCGACTCGTCGATGACCAGGAGGAAGTCCTCCGGGAAGTAGTCCAGCAGCGTGTTGGGCGCGGTGCCGGCCTCACGTCCGTCGATGTGCCGGCTGTAGTTCTCGATCCCGGAACAGCTGCCGACCTGCCGCATCATCTCGATGTCGTAGGTCGTGCGCATCCGCAGGCGCTGCGCCTCCAGCAGCTTGCCGCGCTTCTCCATGGAGGCGAGGGTCCCCTCCAGCTCCTTCTCGATCCCGTTGACCGCCCGTTCCATGCGTTCGGGACCGGCCACGTAGTGGGTGGCGGGGAAGACGTACAGCTCGGTGTCGTCGGTGACGACCTCGCCGGTGAGCGGGTGCAGGGTGGACAGCGCCTCGATCTCGTCGCCGAACATCTCGATGCGCACGGCCAGTTCCTCGTAGACCGGGAAGATCTCGATGGTGTCGCCGCGGACCCGGAAGGTGCCCCGGGTGAACGCCACGTCGTTGCGCGCGTACTGGATGTCGACGAAGCGGCGCAGCAGCTGGTCGCGGTCGATCTCGTCCCCGACGTGCAGCCGCACCATGCGGTCGACGTACTCCTGCGGGGTTCCCAGGCCGTAGATGCAGGAGACGGAGGCGACCACGATGACGTCGCGCCGGGTCAGCAGCGAGTTGGTGGCCGAGTGCCGCAGGCGTTCGACCTCCTCGTTGATGGAGGAGTCCTTCTCGATGTAGGTGTCCGTCTGCGGGACGTACGCCTCGGGCTGGTAGTAGTCGTAGTACGAGACGAAGTACTCGACGGCGTTGTTCGGCAGCAGCTCACGGAACTCGTTGGCCAGCTGCGCGGCGAGCGTCTTGTTCGGCGCGATGACCAGCGTCGGGCGCTGGAGCTCCTCGACCATCCAGGCGGTGGTGGCCGACTTGCCGGTGCCGGTGGCCCCGAGCAGCACGACGTCCTTCTCGCCGGCGCGCACGCGCCGGGACAGCTCCGCGATGGCGGTGGGCTGGTCGCCGCTGGGCTGATAGGCGCTGACGACCTCGAAGGGGGCCACCTTGCGCTCGATGTCTGTGACGGGCCGCATGTCATCACCGTACGACCTGGCACTGACAATCGGGGACGAGGCCGCCCCTGCGACCCCGCGCACCCTCGCAACCTGCGGAAACCCCTCGCTCCCGGCCGGTGGTCCCCGGTTGTCCCAGGCGACCCCTAGGCTGGCCGCGTGACGTCGAAACCGCCCGCTGCGACACCCCACGGACCGGCGCCGGACGTCGTCGCGCGCTGGACGGTGCTGGAGACGCCGATCGGGCCGCTGCTGACCGCCGCGACGGCGCAGGGGCTGGTCAAGGTGGAGTTCCACGCCACCGAACGGTCCGTCCGGCGGGTGACGGCCCGGCTGGCCGCCCGCCTCGGCACGGAACCGGTGCGCGACGACACCCCGGCACCCGGCAGCGTCCTGGCGCGCGCCGCCGACGAGTTGCGCGGGTACTTCGCCGGCTCGCTGCGGACGTTCACCCTCCCGCTGGACTGGTCGCTCAGCGGCGGCTTCAACCTGCGGGTGCTGCGGGAGCTGGACGCCTCGGTGCCCTACGGGTCGGTCGTCGGCTACGGCACGCTCGCCGACCGGGTGGGCGGGCCGGGTGGTGCCCGCGCGGTCGGCGTCGCCATGGGGTCCAACCCGCTGCCGGTCGTCGTCGCCTGCCACCGCGTGGTGGAGGCGGACGGTGACCTGGGCGGCTTCGGCGGCGGCCTGGCGGTCAAACGGCAGCTGCTGGCTCTGGAGGGCGTGCTGCCGGAACCGCTGTTCTGACCCGGGCCGCTCAGGCCCCGGCGTCGTCCTGCGGCGGGTCGAAGTGCGCGGCCGCCAGGTACTCCGGCTTCGGGTCGAGCGCCGCGGCCAGACGGTAGTGCCGCAGCGCCTCGTCGTCCCGGCCGGAGCGGGTCAGGGTGCGGGCCAGCGCGAAGTGCGCGAAGGCGTTGTCGGGCTCGCGTTCGATGACGACCTGGAACTCCAGCTCGGCCGAGCGCAGCTGCGCGCCGAGGAAGAACGCCCGCGCCCGGAGCAGGCGGGCCGCGGTGTTCTCGGGATGCGCCGTGATCAACGGGTCCAGCAGCTTCACCGCGCCCCGCGGGTCGCGGGCCGCCAGCAGTTGCTCCGCGGCACGGTAGTCAATGACGTTGGTCTCCGGGCTGCGTTCGGCCACGCGTGCCTCCTCGCGGCGATCTGTCGCTTCCAGGGATACCCAACGGCTCCCCGGCCAATCGCATTCCCCCGTCACCGGGCGACCGGCACCAGCGCCGCACCGCTCCGCGCGCCTGCGGCCCCCCTCCCGGCCGGACAGGGACATCGTGCGGCAGCGCCCGGACGTCAACATCCCGTCGTGCGGTGCCCCCTGTCGGGTGAACGATCAGCCGGCGGCACGCCGGGTGAGTTCGTCCCAGACGCGGCGGACCCGGGGTTCGAGGTCGGCGAGCGGGCCGTCGTTGTCGATGACCAGGTCGGCGATGGCCAGCCGCTGTTCCCGGTCGGCCTGGGCGGCCATCCGGGAGCGGGCCTGCGCGGGGGTCATGCCCCGGGTGGCGACCAGCCGTTCCAGCCGGGTCCGGCGGGTGGCGTCGACCACCACGACGATGTCGTAGAGCGGAGCGAGGCCGTTCTCCGTCAGGAGTGGCACGTCGTGCACGACGACGGCGCCGGGTGGGGCGGCGGCCTCCAGTTCCGCGGAGCGGCGGCGGACCAGCGGGTGGACGATGACGTTGAGAGCGGCGAGCCGTTCGGGATCCCCGAAGACGATCTCGCCGAGCCGCGGCCGGTCCAGGCTGCCGTCCGCGGCCAGCACACCGCTGCCGAACTCCTCGACGACCGCCCCGAGTCCGGGGGTGCCGGGGGCGACGACCTCACGGGCGATGCGGTCGGAGTCGACGATGACGGCACCCCAGGAGGCCAGCAGGCCCGACACCTCACTCTTGCCGGCGCCGATACCGCCGGTCAGGCCCACCCTCAGCATGCGGGCCAGACTACGGGGTGCCGTGCCGTGGGGTCAGCCCTGGTCGCCCTCGCGTTCCGCCAGGAAACGTTCGAACTCCGCGGCCAGGTCGTCGGCCGTCGGCAGCTCACCCGCCTCGGCGATCAGGCTCTCCCGGGTCTGGGAGCCGGCCATGGCGTCGTACTGGGTCTCCAGGCCCCGCACGACGGAGACCATTTCCGCGTCGCCCTCGGAGATCTGGCGTTCGATCTCGGTCTGTACCGAGCGCGCCTCGGAGCGCAGCGCCTGCGCGACGGAGGGCAGCACCAGGCCGGTGGCGCCCGTGACGGCCTCCAGGACCGCCAGGGAGGCGTCGGGGTAGGGCGAGCGGGACAGGTAGTGCGGGACGTGTGCGGCGACGCCCAGAACGTCGTGGCCGGCCTCGGTCAGGCGCAGCTCCACCAGCCCCTCGGCGCTGCCGGGCACCTGGGCCTCGTCGAACAGGGGCCGGTGTCCTGGCACCAGGTCCACCCGGTTGCCGTGCGGGGTCAGACCCACCGGCCGGGTGTGCGGGACGCCCATGGGGATGCCGTGGAAGTTGATCGCGATACGGATGCCGAAGCGGTCCACGATCTGCTGCACGGCGGCGGCGAACCGCTCCCAGAGCACGTCCGGCTCGGGGCCGGCCATCAGCAGGAAGGGCGTGCCGGTGGTGTCGTGCGTGAGGTAGATCGCCAGCTCAGGGGTCTCGTAGTCGGTCCACTGGTCCCGGCGGAAGGTCATCAGGGGCCGGCGGGCCCGGTAGTCGAGCAGCCGGTCGATGTCGAACCGGGCGACGACCTGGTGGTCGAGGCGGCTGAGGAGCTCGGTGATCAGCTGCTCGCCGGTCTCGCCCGCGTCGATGAAGCCGTCCAGGTGGTACAGCAGTGCCAGCCCGTCGTCCGACGCGGACTCCGCCGCGGCCAGCCCGTCCGGCTCGAACTCGTACAGATCCTGCGGTTCCAGCAACGTCAACGCTCCTTCGTGGTCACTGATGCTGTCAACGCGCGCTCCCGCTGCGGAATTCCCCCCTCTCGTGCCGGCCGTGGCGAGCGGACCGGGCCGCGGGACGGTATGAACGGTCCGAGGACCCCGTCCGCACCGCCCGCCTCGGAGGTTTTCTGCCCCGCCACGACCCTCTTGACACGATTGCCCTGGTCGGCGCGGCATCCGTGTCCGTCGCGCGGCCGCGCCCACCCCCGTGGCGCCGACCCGAAGGGAGGCCGGAGCGTGCCGCACCGCCCCGCCGGCCCCAAGGGTGCCGGGCGCCGCCGCGCGGCCGCCGCCGTCGCGGCGGTGGCGCTGCTGGTCGTCGGCCCGCACCTGCCGCGGCCCGCCCCGCGATCCGGGCGGCCGGTGGACCTGGTGAACACCTTCATCGGCTCGCGCGACGAGGGCAACACCTTTCCGGGCGCCTCGGTGCCCTTCGGGATGGTCCAGCTGTCGCCGGACACCGGGCACGCCACCGGCTACGGGTGGGGGGACCACCGCATACGCGGTTTCAGCGCCACACACCTGTCGGGTGTGGGCTGCCCGGCCGGCGGGGACCTGCCCGTCCTGCCGACCACCGGCGACATCACCCGGACGGATGACGCCTCCTACGCGGCTTCATTCCGGCACTCCTCGGAGCGGGCCTCGCCGGGCTACTACCGGGTGGGCCTGGAGTCGTACGGCGGCATCACGGCCGAGCTGTCGGCGACCGCCCGCACCGGCTGGCAGCGTTACACCTTCCCAGCGACCGACCGGGCGAACGTGCTGCTCGACGCGGGTCAGGCCCTGCACGTGGTGGTCTCCAGCCACGTCACCGTCCTGGACGGGCGCACCGTCGCCACGTCGGTCACGGGACGCGGTTTCTGCTGGGGCACCCTGCCCTACACCCTGTACACCGTCACGCGTTTCGACCGGCCGTTCTCCGCGTTCGGGACGTGGGACGGGCCGGCGGTCACGGCGGGTTCCCGGGAGTCGTCGGGGCCGGGGCGGCGCGGCGGGTACGTGCGGTTCGACACCAGGGGGCACCGCACGGTCACGGCGGTGACGGCGCTCTCCTGGGTCGGCCGGGCCGGGGCGCTGGCGAATCTGGCCGCCGAGGGGCACGGCTCGTTCGACGCGACGGTGCGGGCCGCACGGGCGGCCTGGGAGCGGCGGCTGTCGGCCGTCCGGGTGAGTGGCGGTTCCCCGGAGCGACGGCGGGTCTTCTACTCCGCGCTGTACCGGGCGTTCCTGGCGCCGAACACCGGAGGGGACGTGGACGGGGCGTACACCGGGTGGGACGGCAGGCGGCACCGGGCGGACGGCTTCACCTATTACCAAAACTGGTCGCTGTGGGACACCTACCGCACGCAGGCGCAACTGCTGTCGCTCGTCGCGCCGGGGCAGATGCGGGACATGGCGCTGTCACTGCTGAGGGTGCGTCACGACAGCGGCCACCTGCCCAAGTGGGGCTACGCCACCGTCGAGACCAACACCATGACGGGTGATCCGGTGACGCCGTTCCTGGTCAACGCCTGGGCGCAGGGACTGCTCAAGGGGCACGAACGCGAGGCGTACACCGCGCTGCTTGCGGAGGCCGGACACGCGCCGCCCGCCGGCACCCCGTTCGAGGGACGCAGTTCCGACCCCGAGTACCTGGCCCACGGATACGTACCGCTCGATCCCCGGCCCAAGGGTGCGCCCGGCGACCCGGACTCCTCCGAGGCGGCGTCGGCGACCCTGGAGTACGCCCTGGGAGACGCCGCGCTGGCCACCATGGCGGACGCGCTCGGCGACCACCGGAACGCGGCACGGCTGCGGGAACGCGGGCAGGATTACCGCAACATCCTCGATCCCGCCACCCGGTGGTTCCGCCCGCGCGGCTCCGACGGCACGTTCACCGGCACCGCCGGCCCGCGCTCCGGCGCCGGTTTCCACGAGGGCACCGCGGGGCAGTACGCGTGGCTGGTGCCGCAGGACCTGCCGGGTCTGATCTCGGCCGTAGGCGGCCGCGCGGCGGCGGAGCGGCGGCTCGACGACCTTTTCGCCTACCCCGCGCTGCGTGCCGACCCGTCCCGCACAGCCCGCACGGCGTGGGTCAACGGGCCGTACGCCTACTACACCCGAACGACGTACAACCCGCAGAACGAGCCCGATCTGACCGCGCCGTACGCCTACTTGAGCCTGGGACGGCCGTGGAAGACCACGGATGTCGTGCACGCCGCCCTGTCGCTGTTCACCGATGCGCCGAACGGCGTCACCGGCAACGACGACCTGGGCACGATGTCGTCCTGGGCGGTGCTGGCGTCCATCGGCATGTACCCGGTGATGCCCGGCACCGCGCAGTGGGGCCTGACGACTCCCGCGTTCCCCCGGGTCGACCTGACGCTGGACCGGCGCTACTACCCCCGCGGGCACTTCAGTGTGACGGCGCCCGGGGTGTCGGACTCCGCGCGCTACACGCGGGCGCTGACGGTGGGCGGGGTGCGCCGGACGGCGACCTGGATCACCACGGACGACGTGCGGGCCGGCCGGGACCTGGCCTTCGCCGTGGGTGCCCGGCCGTCCGCCTGGGGCACCGGTGCCGGGGACGCTCCCCCGGCGATCGACGGCGTGCCGGTGCCGCAGTACCGCACGGTACTGGCGGTGCGCCCGGGCCACGTGACGGTGCCGCCGGGAGGCTCGGTGCGGCTGACGGTGACCGCCGTGCTCACCGCCCCCGGCACGGCTTCCGGCACGCTGACGGCCTCGGTGGCCGGTGGCCCGGTGGCAACGGTGACCGGCGGCGGCCTCCGCCTGCGCTCCGGCGGCCTTCCGGCGGGCGCGGCGGCCCGCGTCGACGTCCGCGTCCCTGCGGCGACTCCCCCGGGCAGCTACCCGGTCACCCTGCGGCTGACCGGCCCCCGCGGCACCAGAGCGGTGCGCGCGGTGCCGGTGACCGTGACCGTGCCGACGGTGCCGGCACGGACGTCCTGACGCCGCCGGGAGGAACGCCGGCACGGTCGCACACGGCACGTCGGCGGAAAAACATCACCATGGTGCACGAAAACGGGTGAGGCCCCGCTCCCCGGAGGGAGCAGGGCCTCACCCGTGCTGTGGGCAGAGCGTCAGCTCTGGCCGCCCGCCAGCTTCTCACGGAGCGCGGCGAGCGCCTCGTCCGAAGCCAGGGCGCCGGAGTTGTCGGCCGACTCCGAGGAGTACGAGCCGCCACCCGGACCGCCGGCCGGAGCCGCCGCGGCGGTGCCGCCCTCGGCAGCCGCCTGCTCGTCGGCCTCGCGGGACTTGACGACCTGCGCCTGGTGCTGCTCGAAGCGGGTCTGCGCCTCGGCGTACTGGCGCTCCCACTCCTCGCGCTGCTTCTCGTAACCGGGCAGCCAGTCGTTGGCCTCCGGGTCGAAGCCCTCGGGGTAGATGTAGTTGCCCTGGTCGTCGTAGGACGCGGCCATGCCGTACAGGGTCGGGTCGAACTCGACCGCGGACGGGTCGGCGCCGAACGCCTCGTTCGCCTGCTTCAGCGAGAGGCTGATGCGGCGGCGCTCCAGGTCGATGTCGATGACCTTGACGAAGATCTCGTCGTTGACCTGGACGACCTGCTCCGGGATCTCCACGTGGCGCTCGGCCAGCTCGGAGATGTGCACCAGGCCCTCGATGCCCTCGTCGACGCGGACGAACGCGCCGAACGGAACGAGCTTGGTGACCTTACCGGGCACGACCTGCCCGATCTGGTGGGTGCGGGCGAACTGCTGCCACGGGTCTTCCTGGGTCGCCTTGAGCGACAGGGAGACGCGCTCGCGGTCCATGTCGACGTCCAGGACCTCGACCGTGACCTCCTGGCCGACCTCGACGACCTCGGAGGGGTGGTCGATGTGCTTCCAGGACAGCTCGGAGACGTGCACCAGACCGTCCACGCCACCCAGGTCCACGAAGGCACCGAAGTTGACGATGGAGGAGACGACGCCGGAGCGCACCTGACCCTTCTGCAGGGTGGTGAGGAAGGTCTGACGGACCTCGCTCTGGGTCTGCTCCAGCCAGGCACGGCGGGACAGGACCACGTTGTTGCGGTTCTTGTCCAGCTCGATGATCTTGGCCTCAAGCTCCTTGCCGACGTACGGCTGGAGGTCGCGGACACGGCGCATCTCGACCAGGGAGGCGGGGAGGAAGCCGCGCAGACCGATGTCGAGGATGAGGCCGCCCTTGACGACCTCGATGACGGTACCGGTGACGATCCCGTCCTCGTCCTTGATCTTCTCGATCGTGCCCCAGGCCCGCTCGTACTGAGCGCGCTTCTTGGACAGGATGAGGCGGCCTTCCTTGTCCTCCTTCTGGAGAACCAGGGCCTCGATCTCGTCACCCACGGCGACGACCTCGTTCGGGTCGACATCGTGCTTGATCGAAAGCTCGCGGGAGGGGATGACGCCTTCGGTCTTGTAACCGATGTCGAGCAGGACCTCGTCCCGGTCGACCTTCACGATGACGCCGTCGACGATGTCGCCGTCGTTGAAGTACTTGATCGTCTCGTCGATCGCGGCGAGGAAGGCTTCCTCGTTACCGATGTCGTTGACCGCCACCTGCGGGGTGGTACGAGGGGCCTCGGTGCTGCTCGTCATTAGGGAAAGGACTCCGGTACGGACAGTAAGTCGTAGGTAATGCTACGCCGTGAGCCCGTATCGCTTCTGCCGATTCCGGACAGCTGCGAGGCGACGGGTCCGGAGGACCGGAAACCGCCTCAACAACCGAGAGGTCTGCAACAGACGCGAGCGCGACCTACTCCGTCCGAGGCGCGCAGGCCCGCAGCGCAACTTGTAGCATACGGGGGCGGCCGGAGCGGGTCAATGCACGAAGAGTGCACCTGGGGCACGAGCGCCCAAACCCGGCACAAACCGCACGCCACAAGGTCGAGAAACAGAGTACGGCGAACCCCGTGATGATCCAGGACAGCCCCTTTCCCGCGCCCGGGCCCTCCTCCGGCGACGACGCCGAGGCGGTCCGCCGCAGCGCGGACACCACCGAGACGGCCACCGCCAACCGCGACTGGTGGGACCGCAACGCCGACGAGTACCAGAGCGACCACGGAGCGTTCCTGGGCGACGCCGACTTCGTCTGGGGCCCCGAAGGGCTGGACGAGGCCGCGGCGGGCCTGCTGGGGCCGGCCGCGGCACTGCGCGGGGCCCGGGTGCTGGAGATCGGCTGCGGGGCCGCGCAGTGCTCCCGCTGGCTGGCCGCCCGCGGCGCCCGCCCGGTGGCCCTGGACCTCTCTTTCCGGCAGCTCCAGCACGCCCGCAGGATCGACGACGACGGCTTCCCGCTGCTCCAGGCCGACGCCTGCGGCCTGCCGTTCGCCGGCGCCTCCTTCGACCTGGCCTGTTCCGCCTACGGCGGGGTGCCCTTCGTCGCCGACTCCGCACTGGTGATGCGCGAGGTGGCGCGCGTCCTGCGGCCCGGCGGGCGGTGGGTGTTCTCCGTGACGCATCCGGTGCGCTGGGCCTTCCCCGACGAGCCCGGGCCCGAGGGCCTCACCGCCGGCGCCTCCTACTTCGACCGCACGCCGTACGTGGAACAGGACGACGACGGCCACGCCGTCTACGTCGAGCACCACCGCACCCTGGGCGACCGGGTGCGGGAGATCGCCGCCGCCGGACTGCGGCTGACCGACCTCGTCGAGCCGGAGTGGCCCGCCTGGAACACGCAGGAGTGGGGAGGCTGGTCCCCTCTGCGCGGCGGGATCATCCCCGGCACCGCGGTCTTCGTGTGCGAGAAGACCTGAGGCCGCCGCCCCCACGCTGTAGGACCGCACGTTTCGAACGCGTTCATTTCGTGTGGCAGCACGTGTACCGCCGTTCCCGCGAGCGACGGCCCGGCGGTCACTACTGTGTGCGGCGTGATCCGCGACGAGGGCCTGGACCTGCCGGTGAGGAGCGCGCTGCCCGCACTGCGGGACGCGCTCGCGGGCGGCGGGACGGCGGTGCTGGCCGCACCGCCGGGCACCGGGAAGACGACACTGGTGCCGCTGGCGCTGGCCGGACTGGACGGGCCGGACGGCGGAACCGTCCGGCGGGTGCTGGTGGCCGAACCGCGGCGGATGGCCGTCCGGGCGGCCGCCCGGCGCATGGCGTGGCTGCTGGGCGAACGGCCCGGCGAACGGGTCGGCTTCACGGTGCGCGGCGAGCGGCAGGTGTCCGGCCGCACCGTGGTCGAGGTGATGACGACCGGCGTACTGCTGCGGCGCCTGCTGCGCGACCCCGAACTGCCGGGCGTCGACGTGGTGATCGTCGACGAGTGCCACGAACGCCACCTGGACGCCGACACCGCCATGGCGTTCCTGGTCGACGTCGTCACGACACTGCGGCCGGACCTGGGTCTGGTGGCCGCCTCCGCGACCGGGGACACGCAGGCGTGGTCACGGCTGATGGGCGGGGCTCCGGTGGTCTCGGCCGCAGGCGTGGCGCATCCCGTGGACGTCGTCTGGGCTCCACCGCCCGGTCCGGTGCGGCCGGCGCACGGCACGCGGGTGGACCCGGCACTGCTGGCGCACGTGGCGGACGTGGTGCGGCGTGCGCTGCGGGAGTGCTCGGGCGACGTGCTGTGCTTCCTGCCCGGGGTCGGCGAGATCAGCCGCGTGGCGGGGCTCCTGGGGGCCCCTCAGGACGTCGACGTCGTGGCGCTGCACGGCCGGGTGCCGGCGGCCGCCCAGGACGCCGCGCTGGCCGCCGGACGACGGCGCAGGGTGCTGCTGGCGACGTCTGTGGCGGAGTCGAGCCTGACCGTGCCCGGGGTGCGGGTCGTGGTGGACGCCGGACTGGCGCGGGAGCCGCGGACGGACCACGCGCGCGGCCTGGGGTCCCTGGCGACCGTGCGGGTCTCGCGGGCGGCCGCCGATCAGCGGGCGGGGCGTGCCGGGCGCGAGGCCCCCGGCACGGTCTTCCGCTGCTGGACGCGGGCCGAGCACGACCGGGCGCCGCGTTTCCCGTCACCGGAGATCGCGGTGGGCGACCTGGCGGAGTTCGCGCTGCGTGCCGCCTGCTGGGGTGATCCGGACGCCGGCGGCCTGTCGCTGCCCGACCGCCCGCCGGCGGGTGCCATGGCGGCGGCCCGCGCGACGTTGCGCGCGGTGGGCGCGGTCGGGGCGGACGGCCGGGTGACGGAACGCGGCACCCGGATGGCGGGGCTGGGCCTGCATCCGCGCCTGGCCCGGGCGCTGCTGGACGGCGCCGGGCCGGCCGGGGTCCGCGAGGCGGCGGAGGTCGTGGCCCTGCTGTCGGAGGAACCGCCGCGCGAGTACGGGGACGATCTGACACAGGTGTGGCGTGCCGTGCGGCGCGGTGGTGAGGGGTACCCGGCGCGCTGGCGTGCGGAGGCGCGGCGGCTGGAGGCGCTGGTGCGGCCGGACGTGCGGGGCGGCTCGCGCCGGGAGGTGTCAGGCGAGGACGCGGTGGCCGGCCTGGTGGCGGCTCTGGCCTTCCCGGAACGGGTGGCCCGGCGCCGGGGCGGCGGCTACCTGATGGCGTCGGGCACCGCGGCGGAACCGGCCGACGGCACCCGGCTGGGCGGCGCGGAGTGGCTCGCGGTGGCGGTGGCCGACCGGACGGCCGCTTCGGCGGTGGCGCGGGTGCGCCTGGCCGCGGTGATCGACGAGGGCACGGCGCGCACGGCCGCCGCGTCGCTGGTGGAACGGGTGCGGGAGGTGCTGTGGTCCGGGAGTGACGTGGTGGCGCGCGAGGTGGAGCGCCTGGGGGCGGTCGAGATGTCGGCGCGGCCGGTACGGAATCCCGGTCCGGGCATGGTGCGCGCGGCGCTGGAGCAGGGACTGCGGGAGGAGGGACCGGAGCTGCTGCGGTGGACACCGCAGGCGCGCGGGCTGCGGGAGCGGATGGCCTTCCTTCACCGGGAGCTGGGCGAACCGTGGCCGGCGGTGGACGACGCCGCGCTGCTGGACGCTTCGGCGCAGTGGCTGGGTCCGGAGCTGGACCGGGCCCGTCGGCGGGCCGACCTGGAACGGGTGGACGTCGCTTCGGCGCTGGGCCGGCTGCTGCCGTGGGCGTCGGGGGACGCCGGACGCCTCGGGGAGCTGGCGCCGGAGCGCATCGAGGTGCCGAGCGGTTCGCGGGTGCGGGTGGACTACGCCGGTGCGCAGCCGGTGCTGGCGGTCAAGCTCCAGGAGCTGTTCGGGCTGCGGGTCACTCCGCGGGTGGCCGGCGGCCGGGTGCCGGTGCTGGTGCACCTGCTGTCGCCAGCCGGCCGCCCGGCGGCGGTGACGGCCGATCTGGAGTCCTTCTGGCGGGACGGCTACCGGGCGGTGCGGGCCGAGTTGCGCGGACGCTACCCCCGTCACCCGTGGCCCGAGGACCCGCTGGCCGCCGCCCCGACCCGGCGCACGAACGGCCGCCGCTGACGGCCGCCGCTGAACGGGCCCCATGCGGCGCGATGGTGGGCGTGACAGGTGCGCACGCCGGTTTTCGTGACGTGCGCGAGTTTTCGGACGTGCGGCGGTTTTCGTGACGTGCGCGTCGGCCCGTCGCGGGCCGTACGCCGCCGGGCCCCTCACGCGGGTCCCGGCGGCGGGCCGGGTGTCAGGGGGTGGCGCTGGCGCCCTCGCTGGGGGTGACGCTGGCGGAGACCGTCGGCGACGGGCTGGTCGTCGGGCTCGGGGAGCAGGAGTCGCTGGGCGACGGGCTGGGCGAACCGGTGGGGGTGGGGCTCGGGGTCGTGGTGGGCGAACCGGTGGGCGTCGGGCAGCCGGTGGGCGAGGTGCTGGGGCTGGGCGAACCGGTGGGCGAACCGGAGGCGCTGGTGCTCGGCGTCGGCGTGCCCGAGGCGCTGGCGCTGGCGCTGGGCGACGGCGTGGTACTGGGCGTGCCGGAAGGGCTGGCGCTCGCCGACGGGCTGGGGTGCGGGGTGCGGCTCGGGCTGGGCGAGACGGAGGGCGTCGGCGAGGCGGACGGGGTCGGCCTGCCGGACTTCTTTCCGCTGCCGGGAGCGGTCACTCCGGCACCGACGGTGCTGTCGGGCACCGAAGTGGCGTGGTCGCGGAAGTAGTCGAACCACGACGTCACGGTTCGCAGGTAGGCGTCGGAGTGGTTGTAGCCGAGGATCGCGCGCCGGACCTCGGCGCTCTGCGACAGGTCGCCGCCGACCGCGCACAGGTAGTCGCCGGCGGCCAGGGCCGCGTCGTAGACGTTGTCGGGGTCGTCGACGCCGTCCCCGTTGCCGTCGGCCTGCCAGTTGCGCCAGGTCGACGGGATGAACTGCATGGGTCCCACGGCCCGGTCGTGCACCGAGTCGCCGTCGTAGCGGCCGCCGTCGGTGTCGGTGATGTCGGCGTACCCGTTGCCGTCGAGGACCGGGCCGAGGATCTTGCGCGTCGTGGTGCCTGCGAGGTCGACGGCGCCGTTGTCGGCCTGGCCGGACTCCACCTGGCCGATGGCGGCGAGCAGTTGCCAGGGCAGGTGGCAGCCCGGGCGGGTGCCGGCGAGCACGGACTGGGCGTGCTGGTAGGCGGCGAGCACGGTGACCGGGATGCCCGCCGTGTCGGGTCCTGTGACTGTGGGAACGCCTGACTGCGCCGTGGGGTTGCCGGCGGGCGCCGGTGACGCGGACAGCGGGGGCAGCGCGGTGAAGTAGTCCGGCGAACCACCGTCGATCTGCTGCGTTCCGGGAGAGGTGTCACCGACCGGCGCCGGGTGCTCGGCCCCCATCGCCAGTCCCGGTGCCTGGGACGCGGTCAGAGCGGCCATCGCCGCCGCGGCGACCGCGCTCCCTGCCGCTCCCTTGCGAATCCGTCGGCCGAACGCCACCATGCGCCGATTCCCTCCCGTTACAACGTGGTACAGCCCGTTGTGCGGCTGTGCTCCCCGCGTCGCCGTCGTTGTCGGTGAACGCCGCGGCTGCGCGCGGCACGATCGGACCCTACGTCAACTCAGGGGCGGGATCTACCGTGCGTAGTCCCCCCGGCGGGGGACGGCCGGGTGAACTCTGCGCCCGGCCCGCCCGGTGCCGGGGCCGGCACGGGATGATGCACCCCGCCGGACAGTCGTTTCACCCCGCACGGCGGAACCGCGGCACGGCGGAACCGATGCGTGCCGTGTCACGTCTCAACCCGGGCAGCACGGGATGCCGTTCACACCGAGCCATGTGGCAGCCGTTCCTCCGGCGCTCCGTGCTGCCCGCACGGGGGTGGTGCGGGCGCGGGGCCCGCTGGTGGCGGCCGGCCTCGTGGCAGGTTCGCTGGCGCCCGACGTCCCGTACTTCGCGGACTCCCTCGCGCCCGGCTGTCACGTCCTGGGCCGGATCACCCACGGCACCACCGGGGTGCTCCTGACCGATCCCCTGCTGGCGGTGTCCTGGTCGCCGACTGGACCGCCGTACGCGGCCCGGTGACGGGGCACTGCTGCCGTGCACGTCACGACATGCGGCCCTACGGCTGACGTACGGCGCCGGTGGATCGCGGGCGGCCATCCGTGCCGGGGCGGGCGCGGACGGCTCACGGTCCGGGCGGGACGTGGTGGCCGCGGCGGTGTCGTTCGGTGGGCGGATGGGCCTCGCCGGGGGCGCTGGGGTGGGCGGTGCCGGCCCGCCGGCCAGTGCTGGCTTCCCTGGCGGTGCGGGCCGACCGGGGGCGCGGGTCTGCCGGCTGAGGCCCGAGGGCTCACGGCCGGACCGAGCCGTGAGCCCTCAGCCCGCGTACGGACCGCCGATCCGTCAGTGCGCGGCGGACTCCCAGTCGGCCCCGGAGCCGACGGACACGTCCAGCGGGGCGAGCAGCGGGTAGGCGCCGGTCATCCGGTCGCGGACGACCTCCTCGACACGGGCGCGTTCGCCGGACGCCACCTCCAGCACGATTTCGTCGTGCACCTGGAGCAGGGTGCGCGACCGCAGCCCCTCCTCGCGCAGTGTCGTGTCGACGTGCAGCATGGCGATCTTGACGATGTCCGCCGCAGAGCCCTGGATGGGGGCGTTGAGCGCCATGCGTTCGGCCATCTCGCGCCGCTGCCGGTTGTCGCTGGTGAGGTCGGGCAGGTAGCGGCGCCGGCCCAGCAGCGTCTCGGTGTAGCCGGTGACCCGGGCCTCCTCAACAACGCGGTACAGGTAGTCGCGCACGCCGCCGAAGCGCTCGAAGTAGCCCTCCATGAGCCCGCGTGCCTCGTCCGCGCCGATGCCCAACTGCTGGGACAGGCCGAAGGCGGAGAGGCCGTAGGCGAGGCCGTACGACATCGCCTTGATCTTGCGGCGCATCTCGGCGTCCACCGCGTCCTTCGACACGTTGAACACCTGGGATCCGACCGTGGTGTGCAGGTCCTCGCCGGAGGTGAAGGCGGCGATCAGCCCGTCGTCCTGCGACAGGTGGGCCATCACCCGCAGTTCGATCTGGCTGTAGTCGGCCGTCATCAGGGACTCGAAACCTTCGCCGACCACGAAGCCGCGGCGGATCGCGCGGCCCTCGTCGGTGCGCACCGGGATGTTCTGCAGGTTCGGGTCGGTGGACGACAGGCGGCCGGTGGCGGCGACTGTCTGGTTGAACGAGGTGTGGATGCGGCCGTCGGGGGCGATCGTCTTGATCAGGCCCTCCACGGTGGAGCGCAGGCGGGCCTGCTCGCGGTGGCGCAGCATGATGACCGGCAGTTCGTGCTCGGTCTGCCCGGCCAGCCAGGCGAGGGCGTCCGCGTCCGTGGTGTACCCGGTCTTGGTCTTCTTCGTCTTGGGCAGGCCCAGTTCGTTGAAGAAGACCTCCTGGAGCTGCTTGGGCGAGCCGAGGTTGAACTCGTGGCCGACCGCGCGGTGGGCCTCCTCGACGGCGTGCTGCACGGCGGCGGCGAACTGCTGCTCCATCTGCTGGAGCCATTCCCGGTCGGCGGCGATGCCGTGCCGTTCCATGCGGGCCAGCAGCTCAGAGGTGGGCAGTTCCACGTCGCTCAGCAGCTCGGCCGCGCCGACGCCCGGCAGCAGGGTGTCGAACTCGGCGCCCAGGTCGACGACGGCCCGCGCCTGCGCCATCAGCTTCTCCGCCTCGGCGCCCTCGTCCATGCCGAAGGCGAGCTGGCCGTTCTCCGCCTCGGCGGCCTCCAGCTCGCGGTGCAGGTACTCGACCGACAGCACGTCGAGGGCGAAGGAGCGGCGGCCCGGCTTGATCAGGTAGGCGGCCAGCGCGGTGTCGGTGGCGACCCCCGCGACCCGCCAGCCGTGCCCGGCGAACACCCGCATGGCGCGCTTGGCGTCGTGCATCACCTTGGGGTGGCCGGGGTCGGCGAGCCAGGCGGCGAGGGCCTTCTCGTCGTCCTCCAGCAGCTGCGCGGGGTCGAACCACGCCGCCGGGCCGGCGGCGGTCGCCAGGGCGATCTCGGTGACCGCCCCCTCTCCCATCGACCAGCTGTCGGTCGTGGCGACGCCCAGGCGTTCACCGGCGTGCTCGGCGAGCCAGCCGGCCAGCTCCCCGGAGCCCAGCACCGTGCCGTCGATGGCCACACCCGGCTCCACGGGGGCGTCCTCCACGTCCTCGGAGGCGGGGTCGGCGGCGTACACGCGGTCGCGGAAGTTGGGGTGGCGGAACTCCAGCACGTCCATCATGACGTCGAGCGACGCCCGGTCGTACGCGCGGCGTTCCAGGTCCTCGGGCACGCAGTCGAGCGGTACGTCGCGCACCATCTCGGTGAGGCGGCGGTTGAGCCTGACAGCCTCCAGGTGGTCCCGCAGATTCTGCCCGGCCTTGCCCTTGACCTCCTCGACCCGCTCGACCAGCCCGGCGAACGAGCCGAACTGCGTGATCCACTTGGCGGCGGTCTTCTCCCCGACACCGGGGATGCCGGGCAGATTGTCCGACGGGTCACCGCGCAGAGCGGCGAAGTCGGGGTACTGCGCGGGGGTCAGCCCGTACCGCTCCTCGACCTTCTCCGGGGTGTAGCGGGTCAGCTCGGAGACGCCCTTGGTGGGGTACAGCACCGTGATGTGGTCGTTGACCAGCTGGAACGCGTCACGGTCACCGGTGACGATCAGGACCTCGAACCCGGACGCCTGCGCCTGCGTGGCGAGGGTGGCGATCACGTCGTCGGCCTCAAAGCCCTCGACGGCGAAACGCCGCACACTCATGGTGTCCAGCAACTCGCCGATCAGCTCGACCTGGCTGCGGAACTCGTCGGGCGTCGCGGAACGGGTGGCCTTGTACTCGGGGTACTCCGTCAGGCGCCACGTCTTGCGCGAGACGTCGAACGCGACCGCCAGGTGCGTCGGCCGCTCGTCACGCAGGGTGTTCGCCAGCATGGAGGTGAATCCGTAGATGGCGTTCGTGGTCTGCCCGGTGGTGGTGCTGAAGTTCTCTGCGGGCAGCGCGTAGAACGCCCGGTACGCCAGCGAGTGCCCGTCGAGCAGGAGCAGGCGTGGGCGGTCCGCGCCTCCCGCCGGTGACCCTGTGGTCCGCGGTGCCGCTGTTGCTGTCTTCGTTGCCTTTGCTGCCACGTTCCCGATCCTCCCACGGACCACTGACAGCCCCCGGCCACCCGAGGGGTCGCGGAGTGGCAGGATCGTTGGGAGAGCCGGTCGACCACCGGCGCGGCCGGCCCGAGGAGACGGAAACATGGCAGCCAAGCCCCCCGCCCACGACCCGGTCCAGGACGCGCCCACGGTCGGTCCCCCGCGGCACTCCGCCGCCGGGATCCCGGCCGTCGCCGAGAGCCTGCGCATCGCCCGCCGGCAGATGGGCGTCACTCGTACCGCCCTTACCCTGCTCAAGGTCAACCAGAAGGACGGCTTCGACTGTCCCGGCTGCGCGTGGCCCGAGCCGGACAAACGGCACCGTGCGGAGTTCTGCGAGAACGGCGCCAAGGCGGTGGCGGAGGAGGCCACCCTGCGGCGGGTGCCGGCCGCGTTCTTCGCCCAGCACTCCGTGCCGGAGCTGGAGGGCCGCAGCGGCTACTGGCTGGGCCAGCAGGGCCGGCTGACCGAGCCGATGTACCTGCCGGAGGGCGCCGACCACTACGAACCGGTGTCGTGGGAGGGGGCGTTCGGCATCGTCGCCGACGCTCTGCGCGGCCTGGACTCCCCCGACGAGGCCGTCTTCTACACGTCCGGCCGCACCAGTAACGAGGCGGCGTTCCTCTACCAGCTTTTCGTGCGGGAATACGGCACGAACAACATGCCGGACTGTTCCAACATGTGCCACGAGTCCTCCGGTTCGGCCCTGACCGAGACGCTGGGTGTGGGCAAGGGCAGCGTGCTGCTGGACGACCTCCACCGCTGCGATCTGATCATCGTCGCGGGGCAGAATCCCGGCACCAACCACCCCCGCATGCTGTCGGCGCTGGAACGCGCCAAGGCCGCCGGCGCACGGGTGGTGACCGTCAACCCGCTGCCGGAGGCCGGCCTGGAGCGGTTCAGGAACCCCCAGACCGCCAAGGGCCTGGCGGGCGGGGGCACGGCGCTGTCCGACCTGTTCCTCCAAGTGCGCCTCGGCGGCGACCAGGCCCTCTTCCGCGCACTGAACGGCATGCTGCTCGCCGCCGACGCCGAACGTCCGGGCGGCGTGCTGGACCGCGCGTTCATCGAGCGCCATACGCACGGATTCGACGAGTTCGCCGCGGCCGCCCGTGACGTCGACTGGGAGCGGACCGCGCGCGCGACAGGACTGGAGCGCGAGCAGATCGAGCAGTTGCTGCGCATGGTGCTGGAATCGCGCAGCATCGTCGTGTGCTGGGCGATGGGCCTCACCCAGCACAAGCATTCCGTTCCGACCATCAGAGAAGTCGTCAACTTCCTGCTGTTGCGTGGCAACGTGGGCCGTCCGGGCGCCGGCGTGTGCCCGGTGCGCGGCCACAGCAATGTGCAGGGCGACCGCACCATGGGCATCTTCGAACGGCCCGCACCGTCCTTCCTGGACGCGCTGGAACGCGAGTTCGGCTTCGCGCCGCCGCGTCAACACGGCTACGACACGGTGCGCGCGATCCGTGCACTGCGTGACGGGCAGGCGAAGGTCTTCTTCGCCATGGGCGGCAATTTCGTGTCCGCCTCCCCCGACACCGCGGTCACCGAGGCGGCGATGCGCACGGCACAGCTGACGGTGCACGTGTCGACCAAGCTGAACCGTTCACACCTCGTCACCGGTACGCGCGCGCTGATCCTGCCGACGCTGGGCCGCACCGAGCGGGACGTCCAGGAGGGCGGCGAGCAGTTCGTCACCGTCGAGGACTCCATGGGCATGGTGCACGCCTCCCGCGGCACGCTGGCCCCGGCAGGGCCCCGCCTGCTGTCGGAGCCGGCGATCGTGTGCCGCCTGGCCCGTGCCGTGCTGGGGGCGGACAGCGTCGTGCCGTGGGAGAAGATGGCGGCGGACTACGACCGGGTACGGGACGCGATCTCCCGCGTCGTGCCGGGGTTCGCCGATTTCAACACCAGGGTGCGCGCGCCGGGCGGCTTCACCCTGCCGCACGCCCCGCGGGACAGCCGCACGTTCCCCACCGCCACCGGCAAGGCCAACTTCACGGCCGCCGTCGTCGAGTATCCCCGCGTGCCGGCCGGACACCTGCTGCTGCAGACACTGCGTTCGCACGACCAGTACAACACCACCATCTACGGCCTGGACGACCGCTACCGCGGTATCAAGGCGGGCCGCCGCGTCGTGCTGGTGCACCCCGAGGACGCCCGCGACCTGGGGTTCGCCGACGGCGACTACGCCGATCTCGTCGCCGAGTGGAAGGACGGGGCCGACCGGCGTGCCGAGGGCTTCCGGATCGTGCACTACCCCACAGCGCGCGGGTGCGCGGCCGCGTACTTCCCCGAGACCAACGTACTGGTGCCCCTGGACCACACGGCCGACACCAGCAACACGCCGGCGTCGAAATCGGTGGCCGTCCGGCTGGAACCGACCACGGCGCCGGGCAGTGCCCACGACACCGAGTCCGTGACGAACGACACCCCGTGACCGGGACCGTGACGGTGTGAAGTCCTGATAGGACGGTGCCAGTTCCCGGCCGAGGAGGGCCGGGCGACCACGATCGGAGCACGACCGCATGGGCGATCAGGACGCAGTGAAGTTCCCGCCGGAGGTCATCGAGCAGTACGCCGGCGTCGGCATCGACCTTCCCGCGCTGTTCTCCGCCGGGCACCTCGGCGACCGGCTCGGCATCAAGGTCACCGAGGCCTCCGCCGACCGCGTCGTCGGGACCATGCCGGTGGAGGGCAACACCCAGCCCTACGGCCTGCTGCACGGCGGTGCCTCCGCCGCGCTCGCCGAGACCATCGGTTCGGTCGGCGCCATGCTGCACGGCGGCCCGAACAAGGTGGCCGTCGGCGTCGACCTGAACTGCACCCACCACCGCGGCATGCGGTCCGGCACCGTGACCGGCGTCGCCACCCCGGTGCACCGAGGCCGTTCCAGCGCCTGCTACGAGATCATCATCTCCGACGAGCAGGGCCGCCGGGTCTGTTCCGCCCGGCTGACGAGCATGCTGCGCCCCGCCTCCCCCAACGGGCAGAGCGCCTGAGCCGCGGAGAACCGGCGGGGGCCGAACGCCATGTTGCGTCCGGCCCCGCCGCCTGTGTTCCCGGGCGGACGGTCAGTCCCCGCCGCCAACCTCGTCGATGACCGCCTGGGCCACCTGTTGCATCGACATCCGCCGGTCCATCGAGGTCTTCTGGATCCACCGGAAGGCGGCCGGCTCGGTCAGGCCGTACTTGGTCTGCAACGCGCTCTTGGCCCGGTCGACCAGCTTGCGGGTCTCCAGCCGCAGCGACAGGTCGGCGATCTCGGCCTCCAGCGCCCGCAGCTCCGTGAAGCGCGAGACGGCCATCTCGATGGCCGGGACGAGGTCGCTCTTGCTGAACGGTTTGACCAGGTAGGCCATCGCACCGGCGTCCCTGGCCCGGTCCACCAGCTCGCGCTGGGAGAACGCGGTCAGCATCAGCACGGGGGCGAGGCGTTCCTTGGCGATCCGCTCGGCGGCCGAGATACCGTCGAGCACGGGCATCTTCACATCCAAGATCACCAGGTCGGGACGGTGCTCGGTGGCCAGCTCGACGGCGCGCTGTCCGTCGCCGGCCTCACCGACGACGTGATAGCCCTCCTCCTCGAGCATCTCCTTGAGGTCGAGCCGGATCAGCGCCTCGTCCTCGGCGATCACGACACGCGTGGTGTGCGGGGGGACGTGGTCCACGCCCGGCTCGCCGGCCGCGGCCTCGCCGACCGGGCTGTTCTCATCAGGGGCGTCAGCGGCGCTCACTGGGCTCCTCGCTTCTGGGTGGGTGCTGCGCCCGAGCCTACCTGGGTGACCAGCGCGGCCCGCAGGCTGTACGCTGACGCTTGCGTTCCCCGCCGGGTTGGTGGAATGGCATACACGGATGTCTCAAACACATCTGCCCGTGAGGGCTTGCGGGTTCGAATCCCGCACCCGGCACCCCTTCCGGCCTCCGGCCCTCCCCCTGAAGTCCTTCCGGCCCCCGCCTTCCGTGCGCCCGCCCCCCGGTCGGGCGGCCCCGCTGCCGACCGGGAGGCGGTGGTGATCCGGCTGGGTGTCCGCCGCGGTGGGCGCCCCCCGTTCCCGGCGCCCTCGACCGGGGGCCGGCCCCTGGCGGATCTCCCCGCCGTCTGGCTTGGCAGGTGCCGGACACGGCCGAGCGCCGCTCGATGCTCAGGTTGACACCACAAGCAGGCGAAACTCGCTCTGAGCTGCGACGATACCGTATTCCCGCTGCATCGCTCGACCACTCGTTCGAGCTATTTCGGCGCTGTTCGATAGCCAGACCCGGACCGCACTTGTCACGCTCTGCGCATGAGCTACTTCACGGAGCTGTCAGACATCACGCGGTCCCTGCTGACGGGGATCACCACGAGGCGCACCGGTGCCCCCGAGGGGGAACGGCACACGGCAGCAGGGCAGGAGCGACACCGAAACGGTCCCCCTCGCCCGCACGGTGAATCGTCCCGGCCCGCGGCGCACGCCCGGTCGAGGGGGTCGACGGCGTCAGCGCGGTTCGAGTTTCCAGATCTGCGGGGCGAGTTTGTTGCAGGTCCACTGCTCGACGTTGGCGCCGGCCGCGGAGGAACCTCCGGAGACGTCGAGGCACAGTCCGCTGTTGCTGTTGCGGAACGTCCAGTAGCCGTCCCCCTGGTTCAGCGCCTGCCAACGGGTGCCAGGCGAGCCGTCGCAGGGCTGCTGGTCGACATTGCCGCCCGGCTGGAGGGACGCGCCGTCCACCGCGGCGCAGAGTCCGGAGTCCTGGCCGGACAGGGTGAAGTCACCGGAAGCGGTCCGGGTGAAGAGGAAGTTCTGCGGAGCCAGCTGGTTGCAGGTCCACTGCTGGATGTTCCCGCCGACTGCACGGGAGTCCGCCGAGACGTCCAGGCAGTTGCCGCTGATCACGTTGATCAGGCGGTAGGTGCGCCCGGAGGTCAGTCCGAGGCCGTTGGCGTCACCGGTGCCCTGGGACGAGGCGGTAGCAAAGTAGGGCTCACAGACCGATCCCACGTAGTCGGTGGCGATCTCCAGCAGCCTCGTGCCGTCGGGCGAGGGCAGCAGGGCCGAGCTGTAGTTGGGGCAGTAACTGCCGTCGGGCGAGGGCACCGCGACGGGGGCGTCGATCGGGAACCAGTTGCCACCGCCGTTCTCGGTGTTGACCAGGACCGTCCGCCCGCTGGTGGTGGAAAGGGCGCCGTTCGCCTCGCGGAACTGCTGGCCGACGAGCACGAGGCGGCCGGCGGCGGTGCCGTTGTTCAGCTGGGCGACGACGGGGGCGTGGGTGAAGTACTGCCCGGTCTCCGTGGTGATCATCGGGCCGATGTCGCTGGGCGGTCCCCAGTCGGCGCCGTCGGCCGACGTGCGGTAGTGCGCCGCACAGTCGTACTGGTCACCGGTGCCGCAAACCTCGTAGGTCATGTAGTAACTGCCGTCGGCGCGCTGGACGACGGTGGCCATACCGGGCCGCAGCCCCGCGTTGGCGGGCGCGACGGTCGGGTAGACCTGGCTCCAGGTCCGGCCGTCGGAGGAGAAGCGCTCCTCCAGCGACTGGCTGTGCGCCGCCGGATCGGTCTCGTCCGAGTAGTGGCAGACCAGGTCTCCCTCGCTGTCCACCGACAGTTCCGGCTCCCACAGGCCACCGGTGTTGGGCGCGGTCCGGCAGGGCGGGAGTCCGGACCAGGTGGTGCCGTGGTCCTGGCTCTGCCAGAGGTCGATCGCCATGCGGCGGTCGGCGGGGGTCTGCCCGACGGAGGCGGCCCAGAGCAGGGTCCCGGCAGGCATGGCGCCAACCTGCTTCGGCAGTTCGAAGAGCGTCGAGCAGCACAGACCGTTGACCGTGGCGGGATCGTGGACGCCGCCCACCTCGGTGAACGTCACACCGCCGTCGGTGCTGCGGTAGATCACCCCGACACCACCCTTGGCATCGAAGTCGACCACGCTGGCGACGAGTTGGCCGTTGGCCGAGCCGGAGTGGGCGAGCCGGACGACCCGGGGATAGAGCCCGGTGCCGTTACGAAGAGGAGTACCGCCGGCATCGGAGTGCGCGGACTGCGGGACGGCACCGGAGACTGCGGAGCTGCCAGGCACGGCGCCGGGGGCGGAGTCCGCTGCGGGGAGGCCGGCACCGGTGAGGCTCGCGCCGGCGAGGTCCGCACCGGTGACGTGGTCGGCCGGCGCGGTGTGGCGGACGGTCGAGGTGGCGGCGGGATGGGCGGCGGCCAACGGGAGCGGGGCGGCCTGGGCGGCTCCGGTGGCCGTCAGGCCCGCAGTGCACATCAGCAGCAGCGCGCCGGCGGCACCGGTCAGTCTTCGGCGCAGAGGAACGGGAAGCATGAGGGGGGACCTCCTGGTCGTGGGGTGGACGGAGCTCCTGGAACGCCCGGATCGGCCGGGCGGGAACAGCGGCGAACCGGGGATGCTGCGAGGGCCGACGGGGGTGACGGGCGAACGGGGGCCGGGCGGACGGGAGCCGTGCGGCGATTCGGGCGTGCGGGGCGCGGGCGTGCGGGGCGCAACGGCTCGGCGGGGGCGGCGGGGGCGGCGGGCCTCCGGTTCCCCGGTGAACGCGGGGATCCTGGTGCCGTCAGGAACAGCCGCCACCGCGACCGGGGAGCGGGAGACATGGGCGTGGTGGTACCCAGCTGTGAGGTTGTGGGAGGTGGGGCTCAGCAACCGGTCGGAAACGTCGGTTCCCCGCGCACGCTACGACTGGCCCCGGACACCGTCAAGAACGCCAACCCGCCCTCAGGACAATGTCCTTGGGGCATCCCGCGCGACAGGACGGGCGACCGGTTCGGACCTCACCACACGGCGCCTGCCCACCTCCTGAACCAGGCCGACCTCCGCGGCGCGGCGCCCGCTCCCCGGCGGCCGGTACCCACCGCCCGGACACCGGCCACCACCGGCGATCGGCCACCGCAGGCCCCGCCGGTCGGCGCCGCCCCCGTCACCCGTCGCCGTCCAACCGCCGGGAAGCCGTCCCTCCTCACCGCCGAACGGCGCATCCTCCCGTCCGGCAGCCCGGCGTTGGCCGCCGGCTCAGCGCAGATCGTGCTCGCCGACGTGGTGCACGCGAACCATGTTCGTCGTACCGGCCACCCCGGGCGGGGAACCGGCCGTGATGACGACGACGTCGCCGCGCCGGCAGTGGCCCAGGGTGAGCAGGTGGCGGTCGACGAGAGCCACCATGTCGTCGGTGGTGCCGGCGACCGGTGCGAGAACGGGGTCGACGCCCCAGGTCAGGGTGAGTTGGCTGCGCGTTGCGGGATCCGGTGTGAGCGCCATGACCGGGACCGGCGAGCGGTAGCGGGAGAGGCGGCGGGCGGTGTCGCCGCTCTGGGTGAAGGCGACCAGGTAGCGGGCCCCGAGGAAGTCACCGGTCTCCGCGGCGACCCGGGCGACCGCGCCGCCCTGGGTTCGCGGTTCGGTGCCCTCCGGCAGCGGGCGCAGGCCGGAGGCGAGCATGTCGGCCTCTGCCGCCTCCACGATGCGGGCCATGGTGCGCACCGTGTGGTCGGGGTACTTGCCCACGCTGGTCTCGGCGGAGAGCATCACCGCGTCGGTGCCGTCCATGACGGCGTTGGCGACATCGGACGCCTCGGCGCGGGTCGGGCGGGAGGCGTCGACCATGGAGTCGAGCATCTGCGTGGCGACGATGACCGGCTTGGCGTTGCGCCGGGCCAGGGTGATGGCCCGTTTCTGCACCGTCGGTACCTGCTCCAGCGGCATTTCCACGCCGAGGTCGCCGCGGGAGACCATCAGGCCGTCGAAGGCGGCGACGATCTCTTCCAGGCGTTCGACGGCCTGCGGTTTTTCGATCTTGGCGATCAGCGGGACGCGGCAGCCCTCCTCATCCATCACGCGCCGCACCGCGTCGGCGTCCCGACCGCTGCGCACGAACGACAGGGCCACCAGGTCGGCCCCGGAGCGCAGGGCCCAGCGCAGGTCGTCGGTGTCCTTGGCGGACAGCGCGGGGACGTTGACCTCGGCGCAGGGCAGGTTGATGCCCTTGTGGTCGGAGACCAGGCCGCCCTCGACGACCAGGGTGCGCACCCGGGGGCCGTCGAGGGCGGTGACCTCCAGCACCACCCGGCCGTCGTCGAGCAGGATCCGGTCGCCGTGCCGCACGTCGGAGGCCAGTCCCGCGTAGGTGGTGCCGCACTGGTAGGCGTCACCCTCGACGGCCTCGGTGGTGATGGTGAAGACGTCGCCGCGTTCGAGGAGCACGGGCCCCTCGCGGAAGACGCCGAGCCGTATCTTCGGGCCCTGGAGGTCGGCCATCACGCCGACCCCGCGTCCTGCCTCGTCGGCCGCCTTGCGCACGTGCCGCAGGCGTTCCTCGTGGTCGGCCCTGCGTCCGTGTCCGAGGTTGAGGCGGGCCACGTCCATTCCGGCGTCCACCAGCGCTTCGATCCGCTCATAGCTGTCGGTCGCGGGGCCCAGGGTGCAGACGATTTTCGCTCGGCGCATAAGCCGACCCTACGACTTACCCGGTGGTAGGGAACACCGACCACTCCCGAGGCAACACCGCAAGTGTCAAGGGTTGTTGACGAATCGGGCAACCCGGGACCGGCCCGGCACCGCAGGGTTGTCCACCTGGATCGGTCGCCCCGGAACGCCCCGCGTGAACGGGCCCCCGGACCGGCCGCTCCGGACCAACCAGCGGCCACCCGCCCCTCGTGGCCCTGGCTCCTTCGGCGCCAACGCCGGGCCGGCCGCACCGCACCCGACCGCCCCCCTCGCGAGCCCCCGGCCCCGCCCCACCCCGTCCGGCCTCCCCGCCCCCGCAGGCATCACACCTCACCCGCCCGACCACCCCACAGGCTCCGCCCCCGCCCCCGGAGCCGCCGCCCCGGCGGACACCGCCGCCCCCGCGCCCACACCCGCAGCGGCCACGGCCCCAGCTCCGACCGCCCCCGCAGTCCCGGCCGCCCCCGCAGTGGGCGCCGCCACCGCCCCCGCCGGGAAGCCACGGTGGCGGGTGGGGTCGAGGCCGAACGTGGTGAAGGCGGTGCGTTCGGGGAGGGGGTAGGTGCCGGGGCCGTGGACGGCGTTGAGGATGACAGCGGAGCGCCAGGCGCCGAGGCCGAGGTCGGGGGCGCCGACGCCGTGGCTGTGCCGCTCGGCGTTCTGCACGTACAGGCCGCCGGTGACGCGGGGATCGGTGACGAAGCGGTGGCGGTCGTCGATCCGGGGGCGGCCGGAGGAGTCGCGGCGCAGGTAGGGCTCCAGCGGGGCGAGCAGGGGTTCGAGCGGGCGGTCGCGGTAGCCGGTGGCGAGCACCACGGCGTGGGTGCGCAGGGTGCTGCTGGTGCCCTGGTGGTGGTGCTCCAGGTGCAGTTCGAGTTCGTCGTTGCCGATGCGGCCGCCGGTACGCACGGTGGTGCCGGGGGTGATGGTGACGTCGGGCCAGTGGGGGGCGGTGTGGTGCGGGGTGAGGGTGCGTCGGTAGAGGGCGTCGTGGATGGCGTCGATGGTGCCGTGGTCGATGGCCTTGTGCAGCTGCCACTGGCCGGGCAGCAGGCGGTCACGGACGGCCTCGGGGAGCTGGTGGAAGTAGCGCGTGTAGTCGGGGGTGAAGTGTTCCAGGCCGAGCTTGCTGTACTCCATGGGCGCGATGGCGGCGCTGCGGGCGATCCAGGTCAGGCCGCCGTGGCCGGGCGGGCGGTGGCGCAGCAGGTCGAGGAAGACCTCCGCGCCGGACTGTCCGGCGCCGACGACGGTGACGTGGCCGGCGGCGAGCAGGTGTTCGCGGTGCGCGAGGTAGTCGGCCGAGTGGTGGACCGGCACGGTGGGTGACTCGGCCAGTGGTCGCAGGGGGCCGGGCACGTGCGGCACGGTGCCGACGCCGAGGACGACGTTGCGTGCCCGGGTGCGGCCGGGGATGCCCGTCGGGTCGCCCGGGGTGAGGCGGGTGTGGTCGATCTCGAAGAGATCGGCGTCCCGGTCCCAGCGCACGGCCTCCACGCGGTGGCCGAAGCGGCAGGACGGCAGGGCGTCGGCGACCCAGCGGCAGTAGGCGTCGTACTCGGCGCGGGTGGGGTGGAAGCGCTCGGAGAGGTAGAAGGGGAACAGCCGGTCGCGGGCGCGCAGGTAGGCGAGGAAGGACCAGCGGCTGGTGGGGTCGACGAGGGTCACCAGGTCGGCGAGGAAGGGGACCTGGAGGGTCGCGCCGTCGATGAGGAGGCCGGGGTGCCAGCGGAACTCGGCGGCCTGTTCGAAGAAGGCGGCGCGCAGTCCCGGCACCGGTTCGGCGAGCGCGGCGAGGCCCAGGTTGAACGGACCGATCCCGATGCCGGCCAGGTCGAGCGGGGCGCCTGCGCCGCTGTCGGGGGCGGCCGGGCGCGGGATGCCGGCGGGCTCGGGGGCGGGGGCGGGGATGGCCGTCATGGCGCGGCGGGTCCTTCCGGGATGGCGCGGGCGGCGCCGGTGACGTGGTCGAGGAGGGCGTCGAGCGCCGGGTCCGGGGTGTTCGGGTTGAGGAGGGTGGCCTTGAGCCAGAGGCGTCCGCCGGCCCGGGAGCGGCCGAGGACGGCGGTGCCGGCCGCCATCAGGTCCCGGCGGACCGCGGCGACGGCGGTGTCCGGCAGGCCGCGCGGGCGGAACAGCACGGTGCTGACGGAGGGCGGGGCGTGGAGTTCGAGGTCGGGGCGCGACAGGACGCGTTCGGCGAGGCGTTCGGCCTGGTCGCAGACGCGGTCGACGAGTGCGCCGAGGCCGTCGGCGCCGAGGGCGCGCAGGGTGACGGCGATCTTGAGGATGTCGGGGCGCCGGGTGGTGCGCAGGGAACGGCCGAGCAGGTCGGGCAGGCCGGCGTCGGTGTCGTCGGCGGCGTTGAGGTAGTCGGCGTGGTGGTGCAGGGGGTGCAGGGCGCTGCTGTCGGGGACGGTCAGCAGTCCGGCGGCGACCGGCTGCCAGCCGAGTTTGTGCAGGTCGACGGTGACGGAGACGGCGCTGCGCAGTCCGTCGAGCAGGGCGCGGCGGCGGGGGCTGAACAGCAGGGGGCCGCCGTAGGCCGCGTCGACGTGCAGTTCGGCGTGGTGGGCGCGGGTGGCGGCGGCGAGGGCCGGGAGCGGGTCGAGGGCGCCGGTCTCGGTGGTGCCGGCGGTGGCGCACAGCAGGACGGGGGTACCGCGCAGCCGGACGAGGGCGGTGTGCGCGTCGGCCGGGTCGATGACGCCGTGCGGGGTGGGCAGGGTGACCGGCTCGGGCAGGCCCAGCAGCCAGGCGGCGCGCGGCACGCTGTGGTGGCCGGCGGCGCCGCGCACGACCTGTGGGGGCGGTGCGCCGGCGGCCCGGGCGCGTTCGCGGGCGAGGAGCAGCGCGAGGAGGTTGGACTCGGTGCCGCCGGTGGTGACCACGGCGTCGGGGTGCGGGGTTCCGGGGTGGACGAGGGCGGCGAGCGCGGCGGTGGTGTCGGCCTCCAGGGTGGTGGCGGCGGGGGCCTGGTCCCAGGAGTCGAGGGAGGGGTTGAGGGCGGCGGCGGCGAGGTCGGCGGCGACGGCGACCGCGAGCGGCGGGCAGTGCAGGTGGGCGACGCAGCCGGGTTCCGCGGGGTCGGCGGCGCCTTCGGTGAGGGTACGCACCAGGGTGTGCAGGGCTTCGTGGGCGCCGGTGCCCTCGCGGGGCAGGCCGGGCGGCACGGCGGCCCGCACGCGGTGGTCGACGGCGGCGGGCCCGCCGGGCGGGATGGCGCCGGCGCGGCCGGCGGCGCCCTCGGTGAGCGCGTCCAGCACGGTCTCCAGGAGCGGGCGCAGTGCCGCGGGTCCGCCGGCGCCACCCGCCAGTTCGCTGCCGCCGGGTGGCGGTGGGGGCGTGGCGGGCGGCATCGGCGGCGTTCCTTCCGTCCGGATCGGGTCCTGGCGGACGGCACGCCGACGCGCCGTCCGGCAGGCTCAACGATCCGGCCGCACCGGGGTGTCGCCCCGGCGGCTCCGGCGCGCGCCGTGCGCGCCGGGCGCCCCCGGGGCGGCGTGCGCCGGGGCGGGGGGAGGGTTACTCCGTGCCGCGGATCCGGGCGGTGCGGCGCAGGTCGTCGAGGCGGTCTGCGAGCTGGCGGCGGAAATGCGGCAGCAGGTCCTCGCGGGCGAGCACGTCCTCGGCTGCGGCGAGTACCGCCGGAGAGGGGTCGTGGAGGGGGAAGCCCAGGTTGAGGGCGGAGCTGATGGCGGGTCCCCGGCGGGCGGCGGTGTCGGCGGCGGCCGCGCACCAGCGCTGCGCGTAGGGGGCCAGGAGGGCTGCCTGTCCGGGCTGGTTGAAGCCGGTGGCGGTGGCCTCGGTCAGGTTGTTGGTGAGGGTGTCGTCCTCGAACAGCGCCCGCCAGGCGGCGTCCTTGGCCTCGGTGGTGGGCAGGGCGGCGCGGCAGCGGGCGGCGGCGCGGCGGCCGGTGGCGCTGGGGTCGTGGTCGAGTTCGGCGGCGACCCGTTCCTCGCCGGCTGCGCCCAGGGCGCAGAGCCGGGCGAGCATCTGCCAGCGCAGTTCGGCGTCGGCGGGCTCGCCGCCTGGCAGGGTGCCGGTCTCCAGCCAGTCGGCGAGTTCGCCGGCGGCCGGGCCCGCTGTCGCCGATCCGATCATCATCCGCAGGGCGGCGAGCCGGACGTCCTCGGAGGCGCCCGGGCGGTCCCGCAGGGCGCGGGCGGTGGCGGACAGGCCGACCAGGGCGGCGTCGCGGTCATCGGGGGCGAGGTAGCAGTCGGCCACCGTGCCGCGGGCGAAGCGCAGCACGCCGTGCGCCACGGCGTCGTCGGTCTCGGCGGGCAGGTGGCGGTGGACGAGGGCGAGGTAGTCGGCGGGCGGCAGGTCGCCGTCGCGGACCATGTCGCGGGCGGTGTTCCACAGCACGGCGCGGGAGAGCGCGTCGGGCACCGCCGACAGGTGCTCGGTGACGGCCTGCCAGGAGGCCGCGTCCAGCCGGAGCTTGGCGTAGGTGAGGTCCTGGTCGTTGGGCAGCAGCAGGGTGCCGGGGGGCAGGTCGAGGGTGCGTTCGGCGCTGCCGGGCACGTCGAAGGGCAGCGGGGTGCCGGCGGTGAGGACGGTGCCCTCGGGCGTGGGGGTGAGCGGGGTGACGAGCAGGGTGTGCGGGCGGTCGCCGTCCCGTTCGACGGTGACGCGGGTGCGTCCCTCGCCGGCCGGTGCGGTGGTGACGGTGAGGGTGTCCATACCGGTGGTGCGCAGCCAGCTGTCGGCCCAGCCGCGTACGTCGCGGTCGCCGGCGGCGCGGGCGAGGGAGTCGGTGAAGTCGGCGAGGGTGGCGTTGCCGAAACGGTGACGGGTGATGTGGTCGTTGACGCCGGCCAGGAAGGTCTTCTCGCCGAGCCGGGCGACGAGCTGCCGGATCGCGGAGGCGCCCTTGGCGTAGGAGATGCCGTCGAAGTTGCTCAGGGCGGTGCTGGTGTCGGTGGCTCCCTCGGCGGAGGGGGCGACCGGGTGGGTTGAGGGGCGCTGGTCGGCGTCGTAGCCCCAGGGCTTGCGCACGACGGCGAACTCGGTCCACGGGTCGCCGGTCTGCCAGCCGCTGGTGGCCGTGCGGCTCAGTTCGCTGATGACCTGGTATCCCATGTACTCGGCGAACGACTCGTTGAGCCAGATGTCGTCCCACCAGAGCAGGGTGACCAGGTCGCCGAACCACATGTGGGCCATCTCGTGGGCGACGACCATGGCGCGGGTGCGGCGTTCGGTGGCGGTGACGGCGGAGCGGAAGAGGAACTCGTCGCGGAAGGTGACCAGTCCGGGGTTCTCCATGGCGCCCGCGTTGAACTCCGGGACGAACGCCTGGTCGTAGGAGTCGAACGGGTAGGGCTCGTCGAAGATCCGGGCGTAGTGGTCGAAGGAGCGGCGGGTGATGTCGAACAGTTCGGCGGCGTCGGCGTCCAGGTGGGGGGCGAGGGAGCGCCGGCAGTGCAGGCCGAAGGGCAGGCCGGCGTGCTCGGTGTACACCGAGTGGTAGGGGCCGGCGGCGACGGTCAGCAGGTAGGGGCTGATCGGCACGGTGGTGGCGAACGTCCACACGCCGTCGCCGTCCTTGCCGCTGCGGGTGGGCACGGCGTTGCCGAGCACGGTCCAGGCGGGCGGGGCGGTGACGGTGACGTCGAAGACCGCCTTGAGGTCGGGCTGGTCGAAGCAGGCGAACATCCGCTGCACGTCGTCGAGGAACGCCTGTGAGTACAGGTAGGTCTCGCCGTCGGCCGGGTCGGTGAACCGGTGCAGGCCCTCGCCGGTGTGCGAGTAGGCCATGTCGGCCTCGACCAGCAGCTCGTTCTCGGCGGCCAGGCCGGTCAGCGGCAGGACGCCGTCGTGGAAGGAGGCCAGGTCGAGTTCGTGCCCGTTGAGCACGGCACGCCGCAGCGTGACCGGCACGATCTGGGCGAACGTTTCGGCCCCGGGCGGCGCGGCGAAGGTGATGCGCGCGGTGGAGCCGAACGTCTCCTCGCCCCGGGTGAGGTCGAGTTCGACGGCGTAGCGGTGGACGGTGAGCAGCCGGGCGCGGGTCTCGGCCTGGGTGCGGGTCAAGGACGGCATGGTGGCCATGCTGCCGGAAGCCCGGCACGCGCTGCCAGGGGGGTTCGCCGTGGGCGTGGCGAGCGGGGGTGGGCGTTCCGCGCCGCCGCCGGGGCCCGGGGGCGCGCGGGCGGCGGAGGGTCCGCCGGGTGCGCCGGGAACCGGGGGGCGGGTGCGTAGCCTCGTAAGGGAGGGGGACGCGGAGGTCCCGGGCGGGAGGCGGCGATGGCGGACGGCGTGGGAGCGGGGCCGGTCGAGCGGGGGTTCCCGCACCTGGCGACGGTGCGCACGGCGCTGACCGCGCTGTACCGGCGCGTGTCGTACGACACGGTCGCCGGGTTCGCGGCGAGCGTGCTGCCGGTTCAGGTGGAGATCCGCCCGGACGCCGACCTGCGGCTCGCCACCCAGGACGTGGCCCGGGTGATGGTGCGCCACCTGCGGCTGCCGCGGGCCCGGATCGTGGTGACCTTCCGCGACATGGTGCACGCCGGGAGCGTCGAACTGGCCGCCGGTCCTGAGTACTTCGTGGAGCTGAACGACCGCTTCACCCGGGACCGCCGCGACATCGGCGCGTGTCTGGCGCACGAGGTGACGCACGTCTATCTGCACCGGCTGGACCTGTGGTGGCCGGGCACCCGGGACAACGAGATCCTCACCGACACCGTGGCGGCGTTCCTGGGCGCCGGCTGGCTGCTGCTGGACGCCTTCCGGGAGGAGAGCGTGGTGCGCGGCGAGCGGCTGGTGCGCACGGCCTCGAAGCTGGGTTACCTGACGCCGGAGGAGTTCGGTTACGTGCTGGCGGTGCGGGCCCGGGTCTTCGGCGAGGACGTCGAGCCGTGGCTGTCCTCCCCCGAGGCGCGCACCGCCTACCGGGAGGGCGCGCGGGCGGCGGCGCGGGAGTGCCGGACCGCGCCGCTGGCGGGGGCGGGCTGGGCGGGACGGCGGCGGTTCGCGGCGGCGGTCCGGCGGGCGGGGCAGGAGCTGCGGACCGGCGGTCGGGACGGCGTCGAGGTGGACGGCCTGCTCTTCCAGGGCGACGGCGCCGGCCCGCGCCGGGTGTCGTTCGCCTGTCCGACCTGTCACCAGTGGCTGCGGGTGCCGCTGGGCCGCCGCCTGCGGGCGCGGTGCGTGCTGTGCCGGTCGGAGTGGGACTGCGAAACGTGACGTGGGGGTGGGCCGGGGGGCACGGCGGGCGGCCCACCCGGCCGAGGGCCGGCGGCCCACCCGGCCCGGGCGGTCGGATGATCACATCGCCAACGCCCCACAGCGCCCGCCCCACCGAACCGCCCGCCCCGCCCGCGACGCGACCCGCCGCTCACCCCGCCGGACGTCCCGCCCGCCGCGCGATGTGCTCCGGGACCGGGATCGCGGCGGGCAGCGCGGGGTCGGGTCGCGGGGTGCCCCAGGTGGTGGTCAGAGGCAGCTCGCCGGCCCAGGTGCCGGAGGCGGCGTCGGGGCCGTCGCCGTCACCGGGCGGGCCGGTGCGGATCTTGACGGACGCCTCGGTGAGCGGCAGCGCCAGCAGGGTGGTCGCGGCCAGTTCACGGCGGTTGGGGCGGCGTGCGTGGTCCCACTGGCCCGGCGCGGACTGCTCGCTGAGTACCCGCAGCCCCTCCAGCAGCTCCCGCGGGTCGGCGTCGGTGATCCGCCGGGGCACGCCGTAGACCATGGCGCTGCGGTAGTTGACGCCGTGCTCGAACAGCGACCGTGCCAGCACCAGGCCGTCGACGTGGGTGACCGTGACGCAGACGGTGGCTCCGGGGTCGGCGCGCAGGCTGCGGCTGGCGACCGAACCGTGCAGGTAGAGCGTCTCGCCGTCGGTGCCGTAGACGGTGGGAACGACCATCGGCACGCCGTCGGTGACGACGCCGAGGTGGCAGACGAAGCCGGCCCGCAGGATCGCGTCGAGGTCGCGGCGTTCGGTGCTGCCCTGCTCGCGCAGCCGGCGGTGCCGGGTGCGGTCGGTGACGGGGAGGTCGGTCATGGGCGCAGCGTACGGGCCCGTGACCGGCGGCGCACGCCCCGCCCGGCCCCCGCCGACGGGGACGGCGCCCGTCCCCGTCGGCGGGGACGGGCGCCGTTTCCGGCTCCGCACGCCGTTGTGCGGACCGCGCCGGCGGCCGGACGGGGCCGGGGCGCGGTCGCGGCGGACCCGGCGGACCGGGCCCGCCGGATCAGACGACCAGCGCGCGGTCGGTCGGGCGGATCGGCGCCGGCAGGCTGCTGGCACCGGTCAGGTGGCGGTCCACGGCGCGGGCGGCCGAGCGGCCCTCGGCGATGGCCCAGACGATCAGCGACTGGCCGCGCCCGGCGTCGCCGGCCACGAAGACGCCGGGGACGTTGGTGGCGAAGTTCTCGTCGCGGGCGACGTTGCCGCGCGCGTCGAGTTCCAGGCCGAGCTGCGCGACCAGGCCGTTGGACCGGTCGGTGCCGGTGAAGCCCATGGCGAGGGCGACCAGCTGCGCGGGGATGACGCGTTCGGTGCCTTCCTGCGGCACGAACTTCCCGTCCTGGAAGACGACCTCGACCAGGTGCAGTTCCTGGACGTTGCCGGCCTCGTCGCCGGTGAACCGCACGGTGTTGACCGCGTAGACCCGCTCGCCGCCCTCCTCGTGCGCGGAGGTGACCTTGTAGGTCATCGGGAACGTCGGCCAGGGCTGGTGGGGCTGCCGCTCGTCCGCCGGGCGCGGCATGATCTCCAGCTGGGTGACCGACGCGGCGCCCTGGCGGTGGGCGGTGCCGACGCAGTCCGCGCCGGTGTCGCCGCCGCCGATGACCACCACGTGCTTGCCCTCGGCCGTGACCGGGGAGGTGACGTAGTCGCCCTCCTGGACCTTGTTGGCCAGCGGCAGGTACTCCATCGCCTGGTAGACGCCGGTCAGCTCCCGGCCGGGGACCGGCAGGTCGCGGGCGGCGGTGGCGCCGGCCGCGATCACCACGGCGTCGTAGCGGCGGCGCAGTCCCGCGGCGTCGAGGTCGCGGCCGATCTCCACGCCGGTGCGGAACTTGGTGCCCTCCGCGCGCATCTGCTCGATGCGGCGGTTGATGTGCCGCTTCTCCATCTTGAACTCGGGGATGCCGTAGCGCAGCAGGCCGCCGATGCGGTCGGCGCGCTCGTAGACCGCGACGGTGTGGCCGGCCCGGGTCAGCTGCTGGGCGGCGGCCAGGCCCGAGGGGCCGGAACCGATGACGGCCACGGTCTTGCCGGACAGCCTCTCCGGCGGCTGCGGGTGCACGTGGCCGGCGTCCCACGCCCGGTCGATGATGGTGACCTCGACGTTCTTGATGGTCACCGGCTGCTGGTTGATGCCCAGCACACAGGCGGTCTCGCACGGCGCGGGGCACAGGCGGCCGGTGAACTCCGGGAAGTTGTTGGTGGCGTGCAGCCGGTGCGCCGCCGCCTTCCAGTCCTCCCGGTAGGCGTAGTCGTTCCACTCGGGGATCAGGTTGCCCAGGGGGCAGCCGTTGTGGCAGAACGGGATGCCGCAGTCCATGCAGCGGCCGGCCTGCTGGGAGATGATCGGCAGCAGGGAGCCGGGGACGTAGACCTCGCTCCAGTCCTTGACGCGCTCGCCGACCGGGCGGGAGGTGGCGACCTCGCGGCCGGTGGTCAGAAAGCCCTTCGGGTCAGCCATGTGCCGCCTCCATCATCTTGGCCGTCGTCTCGGACTCGGTGAGTCCGGCTTGCTCGGCGGCGACCTTGGCGGCGAGCACTGCCTTGTAGTCCCTCGGCATGACCTTGCCGAAGCGGGTCAGGGTGGTCCCCCAGTCGGCCAGCAGCCCGGCCGCCACGGTGGAACCGGTCTCCTCCTGGTGGCGGCGCACCACGTCGTGCAGCCACCCGATGTCGTCCGCGTCCAGCGGCTCGATCGCCACCATGCCGGTGTTGACGTTGCCGGGTTCCAGATCGAGGACGTAACCGATGCCGCCGGACATGCCCGCGGCGAAGTTGCGGCCGGTCTCGCCGAGCACCACCGCGCGGCCACCGGTCATGTACTCGCAGCCGTGGTCGCCGACGCCCTCGGCCACCACGGTGGCACCGGAGTTGCGGACGCAGAAGCGCTCACCGACCCTGCCGCGCAGGAACAGCTCGCCGCCGGTGGCGCCGTAGCCGATGGTGTTGCCGGCGATCACGGAGTACTCCGCGAGTTCGCTGGCGGCCCGGTCGGGGCGGACCACGATCCGCCCGCCGGACAGGCCCTTGCCGACGTAGTCGTTGGCGTCGCCCTCCAGCCGCAGCGTGACGCCCTTGGGCACGAACGCGCCGAAGGACTGGCCGGCCGAGCCGGTGAAGGTGATGTCGATGGTGTCGTCGGGCAGGCCGGCGCCGCGGTACCGCTTGGTCACCTCGTGGCCCAGCATGGTGCCGACGGTGCGGTTGACGTTGCGGACCGCGATCTGGGCCCGCACCGGCGCCCCGTTCTCCAGCGCGTCGGCCGCCAGTTCGATCAGCTGGTTGTCCAGCGCCCGGTCCAGCCCGTGGTCCTGCCCGGTGACGCGGTGCCGGACGGCGCCCTCGGGCAGCTCCGGCACGTGCAGCAGCGGTGCCAGGTCCAGGCCCTGCGCCTTCCAGTGGTCGACGGCCGCGGAGGTGTCGATGAGTTCGGCGTGCCCGACCGCCTCCTCCAGGGTGCGGAAGCCGAGCTCGGCGAGGAGTTCGCGGACCTCCTCGCCGATGAACTCGAAGAAGTTGACGACGAACTCGGGGCTGCCGGTGAACCGCTCGCGCAGTACCGGGTTCTGGGTGGCGATGCCGACCGGGCAGGTGTCCAGGTGGCACACCCGCATCATCACGCAGCCGGAGACCACCAGCGGCGCGGTGGCGAAGCCGAACTCCTCGGCGCCCAGCAGAGCGGCGATCACCACGTCGCGGCCGGTCTTGAGCTGACCGTCGGTCTGCACGACGATGCGGTCGCGCAGCCCGTTGAGCAGCAGCGTCTGCTGGGTCTCGGCCAGACCCAGCTCCCAGGGGCCGCCCGCGTGCTTGAGGGAGGTCAGCGGGGAGGCGCCGGTGCCGCCGTCGTGGCCGGAGATGAGCACCACGTCGGCGTGCGCCTTGGAGACGCCCGCCGCGACCGTGCCCACGCCGACCTCGGAGACCAGCTTGACGTGCACGCGGGCCGCCGGGTTGGCGTTCTTCAGGTCGTGGATGAGCTGGGCGAGGTCCTCGATGGAGTAGATGTCGTGGTGTGGCGGCGGGGAGATCAGGCCCACGCCCGGGGTCGAGTGCCGGGTGCGGCCGATCCACGGGTAGACCTTGTGGCCGGGCAGCTGGCCGCCCTCGCCGGGCTTGGCGCCCTGAGCCATCTTGATCTGGATGTCGTCGGCGTTGACCAGGTACTCCGACGTCACGCCGAAGCGGCCGGAGGCGACCTGCTTGATGGCGCTGCGCCGCTCCGGGTCGTGCAGCCGCTCCGGGTCCTCGCCGCCCTCACCCGTGTTCGACTTGCCGCCGAGCCGGTTCATGGCGATGGCCAGGGTCTGGTGCGCCTCCAGCGAGATCGAACCGTAGGACATCGCGCCGGTGGAGAAGCGCCGGACGATCTCCGAGACCGGCTCGACCTCCTCCAGCGGCACCGCCGGACGGTCGCCCTTCAGCCCGAACAGGCCGCGCAGCGTCATCAGGCGGGTGGACTGCTCGTTGACCCGCTCGGTGTACATCTTGAAGATGTCGTAGCGCCGGGAGCGGGTGGCGTGCTGGAGCCGGAAGACGGTCTCGGGGTCGAACAGGTGCGGTTCGCCCTCGCGGCGCCACTGGTACTCGCCGCCGATCTCCAGCCGGCGGTGCGCGGTCGCGATGCCCGAGGGCGGGTACGCCTTGGCGTGCCGGGCCGCCACCTCCTGGGCGACGACGTCGATGCCGATGCCGCCGATCTTGGTGGTGGTGCCGTGGAAGTAGGTGTCGGCGAACTGCGGGTCCAGGCCGACCGCCTCGAAGACCTGAGCGCCGCGGTAGGAGGCCACCGTGGAGATGCCCATCTTCGACATCACCTTCAGCACTCCCTTGCCGAGCGCCTTGATGAGGTTCTTGATGGCGGCTTCCGGCTCGACGTCCTGGAGGAACGTTCCGGCCCGCACCAGGTCCTCGACGGACTCCATGGCCAGGTACGGGTTGACCGCTGCGGCGCCGTAGCCGATGAGCAACGCCACGTGGTGCACCTCGCGCACGTCGCCGGCCTCGATCAGCAGCCCGACGTGGGCGCGGGTCTTGCGGCGGATGAGGTGGTGGTGCACCGCTGAGGTCAGCAGCAGCGACGGGATCGGGGCGTGCTCGGCGTCCGAGTGCCGGTCGGACAGCACGATGAGCCGGGCGCCGTCCTCGATGGCCGCGTCGGCCTCGGCGCAGATCTCGGCGAGCCGGGCGGCCAGCGCCGCTCCCCCGCCGGAGACCCGGTACAGGCCGGACAGCGTGGCCGCGCCCAGCCCCGGCAGGTCGCCGTCGGCGTTGATGTGGATGAGCTTGGCCAGCTCGTCGTTGTCGATCACCGGGAACGGCAGGATCACGTTGCGGCAGGAGGCGGCGGTGGCCTCCAGCAGGTTGCCCTGCGGGCCGACCGCGGAGATCAGCGAGGTGACGAGTTCCTCGCGGATGGCGTCCAGCGGCGGGTTGGTGACCTGCGCGAACAGCTGGGTGAAGTAGTCGAACAGCAGCCGGGGGCGGCTGGAGAGCGCGGCGATCGGCGAGTCGGTGCCCATCGAGCCGATCGGTTCGGCGCCGGCCTTGGCCATCGGCGCCAGGATGACCCGCAGCTCCTCCTCGGTGTAGCCGAAGGTCTGCTGCCGGCGGGTGACACTGGCGTGGGTGTGCACGATGTGCTCGCGCTCGGGCAGCTCGCTGAGGTGGATCAGGCCGGCGTCCAGCCACTCCCGGTAGGGGTGGCCGGCGGCGAGTTCCGCCTTGATCTCGTCGTCCTCGATGATGCGGTGCCCGGCGGTGTCCACCAGGAACATCCGGCCCGGCTGGAGGCGGCCCTTGCGGACCACCCGCTCGGGGGCGATGTCCAGCACGCCGACCTCGGAGGAGAGCACCACCAGGCCGTCGTCGGTGACCCAGTAGCGTCCGGGACGCAGACCGTTGCGGTCCAGCACCGCGCCGACCAGGGTGCCGTCGGTGAACGTCACGCAGGCGGGGCCGTCCCACGGCTCCATGACGGTGGAGTGGAACTGGTAGAAGGCCCGGCGGGCCGGGTCCATCGTGCCGTGGTTCTCCCACGCCTCGGGGATCATCATCAGCACGCTGTGCGGCAGCGACCGGCCGCCCAGGTGCAGCAGTTCCAGCACCTCGTCGAAGCTGGCGGTGTCGGAGGCCCCGTCGGTGCAGACCGGGAAGACCTTCCCCAGTTCGGCCGGGATCAGCCCGGTGGCCAGCTGCGACTCGCGGGCCCGCATCCAGTTGCGGTTGCCCTGCACCGTGTTGATCTCGCCGTTGTGCGCGACGAACCGGTACGGGTGCGCGAGCGGCCAGCTCGGGAAGGTGTTGGTGGAGAACCGGGAGTGCACCAGCGCGACGGCGGTGGCGAACCGCGGGTCGGACAGGTCGGGGAAGAACGGCTCCAGCTGCCCGGTCGTCAGCATGCCCTTGTAGACCACGGTGCGGGCGGACAGCGACGGGAAGTAGACGCCCAGCTCGCGTTCGGCGCGCTTGCGCAGCACGAACGCCAGCCGGTCCAGCTCGATGCCGGAGCGCTCCCCGGCCCCGTCGGCGACGAACAGCTGGGAGAAGAACGGCATGGTGGAGCGGGCGGTGGCGCCCAGCAGCTCCGGGGCGACCGGCACGTCGCGCCAGCCCAGCAGTCGCAGCCCCTCCTCGGCGGCGATCCGCCCGATGCCGTCCACGGCCTTGGAGCGGTCGTCGTCCGCGGCCGGCAGGAAGGCGATGCCGACCGCGTACCGGCCCTGCTCGGGCAGCTCGACGCTGCCGGCGGTGACCTCGCGCAGGAACGCGTCCGGGACCTGGAGCAGGATGCCCGCGCCGTCACCGGAGTCCGGCTCGGAGCCGGTGGCACCGCGGTGCTCCAGGTTGCGCAGGACGGTCAGCGCCCGGTCGACCAGCGCGTGGTCGGCCACCCCGGTGAGGGTGGCCACGAAGCCGACGCCGCACGCGTCGTGCTCGTTGCGGGGGTCGTACATCCCCTGCGGGGCGGGACGCCCGTCCATCAGGGCCCGGCGGTACTCGCCGGCCCCGGAGTGCGTGGACGCGGAACGCATCGGCTCTCCCGTCGTTTGTTGTATTGCCGGAGTAATGGCTCGACACAACAGGGACGGCGTTGGCCCTCTGCGATTTCGTGCAGATTACATAATGGCGGACGTCCCGGGAACCGGGATCCGGCTTCCACGATCTGGACATGGACCCGGGTGCGACGTCCTCCGGTCACCAACCGTGGCCTGGCCCGTGGTGTACGGCGCCCCGATGTGTGCGGATAGGGCGGCACTGCCCCGGCGCTTAGGGCTGATGCCCCGCCGCAAGCGGACCGAAACACCCCGGAAACCGTCCGGCCGCCCGGGAGCCCCCATCACGGCCCCGCAGCGCCGGCCGCCGGAGCCCGCCGGACCGGCGTGGTACAGGCACGGCGAACCCGGGAGAGGCCCCCGGGGTATCGCGGACAGCGGTCGCGCCGCCGTCAGCCGATCGCCGTACCGAACAGATGTCCGAGCAGGAACGTGACGCCGGCCGCGGCGCCACCCAGCACCAGCTGGCGCAGTCCGCTGAACCACCAGGACCTGGCCGTCACCCGGGCCACCACCGCGCCGCACCCGAACAGCCCGAGCAGCGCCAGCAGCAGCGACGGGTAGAGCGTGCCGGCGCCCAGCAGGTACGGCAGCAGCGGCAGCAGCGCGCCCAGCGCGAAGGAGCCGAAGGACGAGAACGCCGCCACGGTGGGCGACGGCAGGTCGGAGGGGTCTATGCCGAGTTCCTCACGGGCGTGGATCTCCAGCGCCTGCTCGGGGTCCCGCGAGAGCTGCCGGGCGACCTCGGCGGCCAGCTCCGGCTCCACACCCCGCGCCTCGTACAGCGCGGCCAGCTCCCGCTGCTCGTCCTGCGGGTTACGGCGCAGCTCCCGGCGTTCCACCTCCAGCTCGGCCTCGACCAGCTCCCGCTGCGAGGCGACGGAGGTGTACTCCCCCGCGGCCATCGAACAGGCGCCGGCCACCAGCCCGGCCAGCCCGGTGATCACCACGGTGCGGGTGGCGACGTCCCCGCCGGCCACGCCGGTCATCAGCGCGAGGTTCGACACCAGGCCGTCCATCGCCCCGAACACCGCGGGCCGCAGCCAGCCACCGTTGACGTCGCGGTGGGTGTGGTGGGCGACGTGGTAGTCGTCCTTCGAGGGGGACGGCTGGTCGGCACTGGTCGAGTGCAGGGCGGTGGACATCGGCTCCCCTGTTCCTTCCGCAGGTGCGGCCCTGCCGACAATACGCACGCGACCCGGCCGCCCGCCAGCAAGGAAAGCCTGTCCGAACCCCGCTGACCAGGCGTTTCCTACGGTGCGTCATACGACAGGAGCCGCCCGGGGAGACTCCGGACGGCTCCTGTCACGACGCGGACCGCGTCAGGCGGATCAGACGGTGCGGGCCCCGGTGGCGGGTGACTCACCGGCCGCGGGGGGCTCCGGCGCCCCGTCGGCGGCGCCGTCCTGCGGGGTGCCCTCGGCGGCGGGGGACTGCTCCGCCGAACCGGCCGGGGGCTGCGCGGGATCCTGCGCAGCCGGCTCCCGCTCGGCCGTGGTCTCCGCGGCGGGCTTCTGCCCGGCGGGGGTCTCCTCGGTGACCGGGGCGGCCGGTCCGCCGGCGGCGGGGGTGCCGCCACCGGGGGCCTGCGGTTCGACGATCTCCTCGCGGCCGGGGCGGCGCTTGGCGGAGATCCAGATGCCGGCGACGGCGCACACGAAGACGATGATCGCCGTCCAGTCGTTCAGCCGCAGACCCAGGATGTGGTGCGCGAAGTCGACGCGCATGTGCTCGATCCAGAAGCGGCCCACCGTGTACGAGGCGACGTACAGGCCGAACGCGCGGCCGTGGCCGAGCCGCCACTTGCGGTCCGCCCAGATCACCAGCGCGGCCACACCCAGACACCACAGCGACTCGTAGAGGAACGTCGGGTGGTACAGGCCGATGTCCGGGGTGCCCGGCGGGCGGTGCGCGGGGGCGATCTTCAGCGCCCACGGCAGCTTCGTCGGGCTGCCGTAGAGCTCCTGGTTGAACCAGTTGCCCCAGCGGCCGGCCGCCTGCGCCACCGCGACACCGGGTGCGACCGCGTCGGCCCAGGCCGGCAGCGGGATGCCGCGGCGCCGGCAGCCGATCCAGGCACCGAGCGCGCCGAGCGCCACCGCACCCCAGATGCCGAGACCGCCGTCCCAGATCTTGAAGGCGCCGACCCAGTCCTTGCCCGGGCCGAAGTAGAGCTCGTAGTCGGTGATGACGTGGTAGAGCCGGCCGCCGACCAGACCGAAGGGCACCGCCCACACGGCGATGTCGGCGACGGTCGTCTTCTGGCCACCGCGGGCCGCCCACCGCTTGCCGCCGATCCACACGGCGAGGAAGACGCCGATGATGATGCAGAAGGCGTATCCGCGCAGCGGGATCGGGCCGAGGTGAAGAACGCCCACCGAGGGGCTGGGAATGTATGCGAGGTCCATGGCGGAACCGACGCTACCTTGCCGGGCCCGCGGCGGCGCAACCCGCCCCGCGCGCGACCCGCCGGGGAAGGGGTCGCGCGCGGGGCGGAGGGTCAGCGTGAGGCTGACGGGGAGGGTGGGGCGGAGGCGGTCCTCCCGCCCCGGTCCGCGGCGTCGACCAGCGTGACGAGCTTGGCCGGGGTCAGCGGGTGGGCGGTGTCGGCGTAGATGTTCTTGCCGTTGAGCAGCACCGTCGGCGTCGATCCGAAGCCGGCGCCCTCGAAGTCCCGGTTGGCCCGGTCGACCCACGCGTCGTACCGGCCCCCCGTCACGCACGCGGTGAACGCGGGGGTGCGCAGGCCCGGGACCTTGGCGGCCAGCCGCAGCAGCTTGCCGTTGTCCGCGAAGGTGTCCTCGCGTTCCTCGGGCTGGTTGTCGTACAGCACGTCGTGGAACGCCCGGAAGCGGTCCTGGCCCTGGGCCTGGGCGCAGGCCGCGGCGTTGGCGGCGTGCAGGGAGCCGCTGCCGCCGAGGTTGTCGTCGATCAGCCGCACCAGGTGGTACTCGCCCCTGAGCTTGTGGGCGTCCATCAGGCTGTGGACGGTGGAGCGGTAGGTACGTTCGAAACCGTCGCAGGCCGGGCAGCGGAAGTCCTCGTACACCGTCAGGGTGGCGGGTGCGTCCGCGTCGCCGACCGGCACCGCCAGGCCCGCCTTGCCGGTGGCGCCGGCCGGACCGGCCGCCGATCCGCCGTGCTGCCCGGTGCCGTGGGTGACGGCCACCGCGACCGCCGCCGCCACCGCCAGTGACAGCACGACGCCGGCGCCGACCCGCGCGGACCGGCGGCGCCGCTCCCGGGCGGTCTCACGCTCGCGCTCCTCCCGCAGCCGCTCACGGGCGGTGCGCTTTCCCTCACGGTTCTTGTCGCTCACGCCCCTGCTAACGCGCCGGGCGGGCCGGGGACGCGCCCTGGCGGCCGTACCGCCCGCCTTTTCCCCCGTTCGGGGGACGGGGGCCGCGGGCGGCAGGCGGGCGGAGGACCGGCGGTGCGCGGGCGCGGGACGGGGCCCCCGGACCGGTGGGGACGCTGTCGGTCAATCACCAACAGCGTCCGGTGGGGTCGGGGGCCGCCCCGGCCGGCCGGGCGGGGTCAGCCGCGCTTGCGCACCCCGGCGGCCAGTTCGCCGGCCAGGCCGCGCAGGGCGGCGAGGCCCGCCTCCTGGTCCTGGCCGGCCTCGGCCGCCTCCAGCAGCCGCTTGACGAACGCCGAGCCGACGATGACGCCGTCGGCGAAGGCGGCGACCTCGGCGGCCTGCTCGGCGTTGGAGACGCCCAGGCCGACGCAGACCGGCAGGTCGGTGGTGGCCCGGGTGCGGCGGACCAGGTCGGCTGCCCGCGAGCCGACCGAGACGCGGGTTCCGGTGACGCCCATCAGGGAGGCGGCGTAGACGAACCCGCTGCCCGCCGCGGTGATCCGCGCCAGCCGCTCGTCACGGCTGGAGGGGGCGACGACGAAGACGGTGGCGAGCCGGTGGCGTTCGGCCGCCGCCCGCCACACCGCCGACTCCTCGACCGGCAGGTCCGGCAGGATGCATCCGGCGCCGCCGGCCGCGGCGAGGTCTTCGGCGAACCGTTCGGCGCCGTAGCGGTCGACCGGGTTCCAGTACGTCATGCACAGCACCGGTGCCCCGGTGGCCGCGTGGACCTCGCCGACGGTGTGGAGGACGTCCTTGATGCGCACGCCGCCGCGCAGCGCGATGTCGTCGGCGGTCTGGATGACCGGGCCGTCGAGCACCGGGTCGCTGTGCGGCAGGCCGATCTCGACGACGTCGCAGCCGCCCTCGATCATGGCGACGGCCGCGGCGATGCCCCCGTCCACGGTGGGGAAGCCGGCCGGCAGGTAGCCGATGAGCGCGGCGCGGCCCTCGGCCTCGGCCGCCGCCAGGGTGGTGTTCAGCAGTCCGATGGTGCCGCTCACTTCGCCGCCACCTCCGCGTCGACCTCGGGCGTTCCCGGGTCACCAGGCTGATCGTCGTACAGTCCGAAGTACTTGGCGGCGGTGTCCATGTCCTTGTCGCCGCGGCCGGAGAGGTTCACCAGCAGCAGGGCCTGCGGCCCGAGCTCCCGCCCGACGGCCAGCGCTCCGGCCAGGGCGTGGGCGGACTCGATCGCCGGGATGATGCCTTCGGTGCGCGACAGCAGCCGCAGCGCCTCCATCGCCTCGGCGTCGGTGACCGGACGGTACTCGGCGCGGCCGGAGTCCTTGAGGTAGGAGTGCTCGGGGCCGATGCCGGGGTAGTCCAGGCCGGCGGAGATCGAGTACGGCTCGGTGATCTGGCCGTCCTCGTCCTGCAGGACGTAGGAGCGGGAGCCGTGCAGGATGCCGGGGTCCCCGGCGGTCAGCGTGGCGGCGTGCTCGCCGGAGTCCACGCCGTGCCCGGCCGCCTCCAGGCCGATCAGCCGCACGCCGGTGTCGGGCAGGAAGGCGTGGAAGAGGCCGATGGCGTTGGACCCGCCGCCGACGCAGGCCAGGGCCGCGTCCGGCAGCCGGCCGGTCCGCTCCAGGATCTGCCGCCGGGCCTCGACGCCGATGACCCGGTGGAAGTCGCGCACCAGCGCGGGGAAGGGATGCGGTCCGGCGACCGTGCCGAACAGGTAGTGGGTGCGGTCCACGTTGGCCACCCAGTCGCGGAACGCCTCGTTGATGGCGTCCTTGAGGGTGCGGCTGCCGGACTTCACCGCGACGACCTCGGCGCCCAGCATCCGCATGCGCGCGACGTTCAGCGCCTGGCGCCGCGTGTCGACCTCGCCCATGTAGATGGTGCAGTCCAGGCCGAACAGCGCGCAGGCGGTGGCGGTGGCCACGCCGTGCTGCCCGGCGCCGGTCTCGGCGATCACCCGGGTCTTGCCCATGCGGCGGGTCAGCAGGGCCTGCCCCAGCACGTTGTTGATCTTGTGCGATCCGGTGTGGTTGAGGTCCTCGCGCTTGAGGAAGACCCGCCCGCCACCGGCCTGCGCGGCGAACCGCGGCACCTCGGTGAGCGCGCTGGGCCGACCGGTGTAGTGCACCAGCAGGTCGTTGAGTTCGGCGGCGAACGCCGGGTCGGACTTGGCCTTCTCGTACTCGGCGGCGACCTCGTCGACCGCGGCGACCAGCGCCTCGGGGATGAACCTGCCGCCGAACGCGCCGAAGTAGCCGGCGCCGTCCGGCACCAGGCCCTCGGGGTCGGGGATGAAGAAGTCGGTGGTCATGACCGGATGACTCCTCGACGCGGCGGCAGGGCTGCCGCCCGTCAGTCGTGGGACGACGGTGCCCGGCGGCCCGCTCGGGCACGGCCGGCACCGGTGGTGGAGGGGCGCCCGCGGGCCACGGCCCCGGGGGGCGTGGTCAGGGGGCGCCGGGGTATCGGCGTGCGCGGGGCTCACCGCCCGGGCACGGCCGGAGCGCGGGAGGCGCGGTGTCAGGCGGCCGCGCCGGCCGGCCATCGCCGGCCGTTGACCTGGCCGGGCTCGCAGCCGATGACGTACCGCACGCGGCGGCCCAGCACCCGGCGGGCGGGCGCGCGGCAGCCACGCGGGCGGCAGCCGCGGGCGAGTCGGGCGGACAGCGGCACGCCGATCAGTCCCGGCCGTGCCGCAGGGCGGGGTGGGCGCCGGCCGCCACCAGGTCGGCGACGGCGGACTTCGGGTCGCGGCCGGTGACCAGCGACTCACCGACGAGCACCGCGTCGGCGCCGTCGTTGGCGTAGGCGATCAGGTCGTGCGGCCCGCGCACCCCGGACTCGGCGACCTTCACCAGGTGGTCCGGGATCAGCGGGGCGACCCGGGCGAACGTGCCGCGGTCCACCTCAAGGGTCTTGAGGTTGCGGGCGTTGACGCCGACGACCCGGGCGCCGGCCCGCAGGGCACGCTCCAGTTCGTCCTCGTCGTGCACCTCGACCAGCGGGGTCAGACCGATCGACCCGGCCCGTTCGATCAGCGAGACCAGCGCCTCCTGGTCGAGGGCCGCGACGATCAGCAGCGCGAGGTCGGCGCCGTAGGCACGGGCCTCCCACAGCTGGTAGCTGGTGACGATGAAGTCCTTGCGCAGCACCGGGATGTCGACCCGGGCGCGGACCGCCTCCAGGTCCGCGAGGCTGCCGCCGAACCGCCGCTGCTCGGTCAGCACACTGATGACGGCGGCGCCGCCGGCCTCGTAGTCGGCGGCCAGCGCGGCCGGGTCGGCGATCGCGGCCAGCGCGCCCTTGCTCGGGCTGGACCGCTTGACCTCGCAGATCACTCCCACGCCCTCGCCGCGCAGCGCCGCGAACCCGTCCTGGGCCGGGCGCCGGCGGGCGGCGCGTTCCTTGAGCTCGTCGAGGGAGACCCGGGCCTGCCGCTCCGCGAGGTCTTCGCGGACGCCGTCGATGATCCCGTCGAGCACAGTCACGCGCGTGGTTCCCTTCCGGGCTGGTGCGGTTCCCGGCGCCTGTCGGGCGCGAGTAGTGCGATGGTATCCGCAGGTGGGGGTGAACGAGGCATCCGGGCGCCCCGGGCACGGTCGCCCGCCCCCGGCTAAGCCCCCGGTCAGGGCGCCAGCGCGGTACCGAACGGCAGATTGCGCACGACGGTGAAGAGCGCCAGCAGCCCGGCCAGGGACCACCACAGCGCCGCGGGCGGGGCGCGGCGGACGGCGCGCACCGGTCGTCCCCGGGCCTCCCGCACCACCCACGCCACCCACAGCACCGCGCACACCGCGTAGCCGGCCACCGCCGGGGCGTTGTCGTGCAGCGCCGTGCCGAACCGCCCGTGCACGACGGCGTACGCGCTGCGCAGGCCGCCGCACCCCGGGCAGTACCAGCCGGTCAGCGCGAGGAACGGGCAGACCGGGTAGTGGCCCGGATGGTCCGGGTCGACGCTGCCGACGTAGGCGAACGCGGCGGCCACCCCGGCCAGCACCGCGCCGGGCACGGCCAGCCGGCGTGCCGTCGAGGGGGTCACGGGAGCCGGGACGCCGGCGGGTGGGAGGGACACCCGGTGATTCTCCCCCGGTGCGCCCCGGACCGCCACGCCCCGCTCCCCGGCGCCGCCCGGCCTCAGTCCTTCGCGACGGCCTTCTGCGGCAGCGGCATGCCCATGCCCATCAGGCGCAGCACCATGCCGACGACGCCGCCGATCACGATCACCGCCACGCCCGCCCAGAAACCGACGGGCTCCGCCAGCACCATGAAGACCCCGGCGATGCAGAAACCGACGACGACGATGGTCACCCCGGTCCATCCGGCGATCGTGTGACCGTGGCTGTTGCCCGCCATGAAAACTCCTTAGTGTTCCGGCCGCGGCGCCTGACAGCGCGCTGACGACCATTGTCCCCCGAACGGCACGGTGCCCCCGCACGGGGTCGCGTTGCGCGGACGGTGTCGCCGCACACGGGTGTTCAGGCGGTCGGGTCCTCACCGCGGTCGAGCGCCTTCCACAGCTCACCGGGGGACTCCGGGTCCGGGGCACGGCGGGCTGCGCGGGCCGGTCGCGGGGCACCGGAGCGCTCGTAGCGCGAACCCATCGCCGGCCACGAGGCCCTCCCGGCCAGCGCCATGATCCCGGCGGCCAGCAGCAGCAGGCCCCCGAACGCGACCGCCCACGGCCAGCCGGTGTGGGTGACGTCCGTGGCGGTGGCGGCGGTCAGTCCGCTGGCCCGGGCGGCCGCGTGGTCCAGCGCACCGCTGCCGGACGCGCCGGCCACCGCCGTCCACACGACGCCGGCGCCGCACAGCGTCAGCAGCGCGGCGACCACCACCCGGCCGGTCCTGCGCACCGCGAGCACCGCGACCAGCGCCGCCAGTGCGACCAGCGCCAGCGCGTCCGGCAGCCCGCTGACCGTCTTGCCGCTCACCGACACCGCGACCCGGCTCCCGGCCACCCGCGCCGTCCCCTCCGCCCAGGTCTCCGCCGCCCCGAACAGCACGACGGCCGCTCCGACCGCCCCCAGCGCCAGAGCGGTCATCAGACCGCGCCGCCCTCGCGTGCGACCGGCGTCGACCGAGGGGGTGGTGGGGTCGGGGTCGGCGGGGGCTTCCGCGGAGGCCGAAGGGGTCGCGGAAGTCGCAGGCGTCGCGGGATGCGCGGGGGTGGTGGGGGCCGCGGGCTCCGCCGGGCCGGCCGCGGCCGCCTGGGGTGCCGTGTCGGTGGCGGGCGCCGCGGCGCCGTCCTCTCGCGCTGCCCGGGGTGCGTCACTCACCCGTCCACTATCCCGCTCCGGCCCGCGTGCCCGGCGGGCGGGGGGGGTGGGACGGGGTGGGATCGCGGCGGGTTGCCCTGGCGGGCGGGGCGGCGTTGCCCTGGCGGACCGGGGCGGGGCGGCGGGGCTGTGCGGGGCGGAGTGCGGCGGGGCAGCCGGGAGGGTGGGCGCCGGGCGGGTGGGCGCCCGGGTGGGCGCCCGGGTGGGCGCCGGACGGGTGGGCGGGCCCGTCCGGCGAGGGTTCAGAGCTGGTTGGCCGTGGCGACCGCGCGCAGGACCGCGGCGGCCTTGTTGCGGCACTCGGTGTCCTCGGCGACCGGATCGGAGTCGGCCACGACACCCGCTCCGGCCTGCACATACGCGGTGCCGTCCCGCAGCAGCGCGGTGCGGATCGCGATGGCGGTGTCGGAGTCCCCGGCGAAGTCCAGGTAACCCACGCAACCGCCGTACAGACCCCGCCGGGTCGGCTCCAGCTCGTCGATGATCTGCAACGCCCGCGGCTTCGGGGCCCCCGACAGCGTGCCAGCCGGAAAGCAGGCGGTGAGGACGTCGAACGCGGTACGCCCGGCCGCCACCTGCCCGGTGACCGTCGAGACGATGTGCATGACGTGGCTGTAGCGCTCGACCGACATGAAGTCGACGACCTCCACGCTGCCCGGCTCGCACACCCGCCCCAGGTCGTTGCGGCCCAGGTCGACCAGCATCAGGTGCTCGGCGCGTTCCTTCGGGTCCGCCAGCAGTTCGTCCGCCAGCTCCGCGTCCTGCCGGGGCGTGGCGCCGCGCGGGCGGGTGCCGGCGATCGGGTGCAGCATCGCCCGGCCGCCCTCGACCTTGACGAGGGCCTCAGGCGACGACCCGACGACGTCGAAGCCGTCGAACCTCAACAGGTACATGTACGGGCTCGGGTTGGTGGCCCGCAGCACGCGGTAGACGTCCAGCGCCGACGCCGGGCACGGCGTCTCGAACCGCTGCGACGGCACCACCTGGAACGCCTCGCCGGCCCGGATCTTCTCCTTGACCGCCTCGACCGCCTCCCGGTACGCCTCGCCGCCCCACAGGGCGGTGAACTCCGGCAACTGCTCCGGCGGCAGTTCGCACGGCGCGCTGTCCAGCGGCTGCGCCAGGTCGGCGGCCATGGCGTCCAGCCGGGTCACCGCGTCCGCGTACGCCTCGTCCACTCCGGTGTCGGCGTCGTCGTGGTTGATGGCGTTGGCGATCAGCAGCACCGTGCCGTTCCAGTGGTCCAGGACCGCCAGGTCGGAGGTGAGCAGCATGGTCAGCTCGGGCAGCCCGAGGTCGTCCTTGGCGTGGTCGCCGATGTGCTTCTCCAGCCGGCGCACCACGTCGAAGCCCAGGTACCCGACCATCCCACCGGTGAACGGCGGCAGCGCGGCGCCGTCCCGCAGGTCACGCGGCGTGTGCAGTGCCTCGACCGTGGCCCGCAGCGCGGTCAGCGGATCGCCGTCCACCGGCAGCCCGGCCGGCGGGGTGCCCAGCCAGTGCGCCTGCCCTTCGCGCTCGGTCAGGGCCGCCTCGCTGCGCACCCCGACGAAGGAGTAACGGGACCAGGAACGGCCGTGCTCGGCGGATTCCAGCAGGAAGGTGCCGGGACGCTCGCCGGCCAGCTTGCGGTAGAGGCCGACCGGCGTGTCGCCGTCCGCCAGGAGCCGCCGGGTCACCGGGATCACGCGGCGGTCCCGGGCGAGTCGGCGGAACGTCTCCAGGTCGGGGTTCGAAGAGGTGGAGCCCGTGGTCATGAGCGAAGCCTAGTGCGCACCGGCACCACCCATCGGCGCCGACCGACGGGCGGACGGAGCGAGGGGCTGCGGGGGCGCGGCGGGCGGAGGGCGCGGGCGGCCGGTGACGGGGGCCGGGAGCCGCTGCGCGGCGCGGGCGGTGCGCGGCGCAGGCGGTGCGCGGCGCGGGCCGGAGCGGCGCAGGCGGTGCGCGGCGCGGGCCGGAGCGGCGCAGGTCCAGCGGCGCCGTCGGGGGTGGGGTCCGGGCGGGCGGGGCGACGCCCGGGGCGCCGGGACGGGGGAACCCACGTGCGGGGCGCCGTGGTGTGGGCGGACCGCCCGGCGCGGGGTGCCGTGCCGGGCGGGGGCGCCTCGTGCGGGCGGGCGGTCCGGCTCCTCACCCGGTGGACTCATGGCCCAACTCCTTTCAGGACAGCGGCAACTGGTCCGCGTCGAAGCATGTGCGGTCGCCGGTGTGGCAGGCGGCGCCGACCTGGTCGACCTTGACCAGCACCGTGTCGCCGTCGCAGTCGAGGGAGACCGACTTGACGTGCTGCTCGTGGCCGGAGGTCTCCCCCTTCACCCAGTACTCCCCACGGCTGCGGCTCCAGTAGGTGCAGCGACCGGTGGTGAGGGTGCGGTGCAGCGCCTCGTCGTTCATCCACCCGAGCATCAGCACCTCACCGGTGTCGTACTGCTGGGCGATGGCGGGCACCAGGCCGTTCGGGTTCCGCTTGAGGCGGGCGGCGACGGCCGGGTCGAGGGGCGATTCAGGTGCTGGCATGGACCCATTGTGGCTCGCGAGGCCCGGCACACGGAACGCGACCAGGGCTTTTTCACCGCTGCGGGTGGCCGAGTTGTCCACAGGTCGGCGCTTGTCCACAGATTTCGTGGGTAGGGCTTGCCCGCGGATCGCGGTGGGGCATGCTTCGGGCATGAGTTTCGCTCCGCCGCCGAACGACACCCCCGACACCCCGCACGACGGGCACGGGGGCGGTTCCGGCACGCCGCAGGGCTACGGCCCTCCTCCCCCGCCCGGCGGGGGGTACGCACAGCAGCCGACCGACCCGGCCGGCCGGATCGCCCCGCCCCGGGGCCCCCACCCCCAGGGCCCGCCCACCGCAGCCGCGGGCGGTCAGGGATACGGCACGCCCGGCGGCCAGGGCGGACAGTCCTTCAACAGCCATGCGTACGGCGGCGATCACGGCGCGCCCGGCAACGGATACGGCCCGAACGGCAACCCGTACGGCGCTCCTCCCCCGGCCCCCGGCGCCCCCGGCAACGGCGCCCCCGCCGGAGGCCGGCACGCCCCCGGCAACGCCTATGGTCCCGGCGGCAATCCGTACGGCACCCCGCCCCCCGACAGCCCCACCCCCGCCGGCACCGCCGACACCTACGGCCGCACCCCTCCGGCCCCCGGCGCCGGTTACGGCTACCCGGGCCCCGCCCCGGTCCCGCACCACGGCGGCCCCGGCAACGGCAGTGGTCACGGCACACCCGATCCCGCCCCCGGCACCGGCACCGGATACGGCCCACCCGCCCCCGGCCCCGCCCCGGGCGACGGCTACGGCCACCTCTCCCCCGGCGGCGGCTACGGCCACCCCGGCCCGGGCCTCGGCAACGGTCCCAGCAACCGGTACCCCAACCCTCCAACCGCACCCGGGGGTTACGGCGCCCCGGGCGGTTCCGTGAGGGGCTACGGCGGGCCCGCGGGGGCGCCCAACGGTGCGGGAGTGCCGGCGCCGCGCCCCGACGGCGTCACCGGCGCGGCCCCCGGCACCGGCGGCCGCCCCGGCGCCCCGCAGCCCCCCGGCCCCTTCGGCGCTCCCGGCGACCCCGCGCAATCCGGCGCCCCCGCAGGGCTCAGCGGTCCCAACCCGTCCACCACCCCCGCAGGGCCCCGCACCCCGGCACCGTCCAGCGCACCCCCCGCCGCGTACGGCACCGCCGCCCCACCCCCCGCGACGCCCATCCCCGCAGAGCCGGCCCCATCCGCGGGGCCCCCCGCCCACGCCCCCCACCCCGCGCGGGAGCCCAAGCGGGGCAACCGGGCTCGGGCGGTCGGGTTGGTGGTGGGGGTCGTGGTGATCGCTGCGATCGTGGGCGGTGTCGTCGTGTGGCTCGGCAGCGGGTACGACGGGCAGGGCGGTGCCTCGGCGCGGGGCGGCGCCTCGTCGGCGGGGGTGAGCGGTTCGGGCGGTGCGGTCGGTGCCCGGCCGGGCTCGGCGGTCTCGGGCGGGCCGGACACCACGCCCACGCCGGCCTACGTGCCGTATGTGCGGCTCGCCACCGGTACCTGCTTCGACTCGCCGGGGCTGGACCCGGACGTCAACGTGGTGACGAAGATCGACTGCGGCTCCCCGCACAGCGGCGAGGTCATAGCCGACGAGCGGCTCACCGGACACCAGGCCGACGAGACCGCTCTGCAGGGCCGGGCGCTGGCGCTGTGCAAGCCGGACGCCGAGAAGCGGCTGAAGTCGATGCCGCGTGACGGCCGGGTCTACTACAACTACGCGCTCTACCCGAATCTGACGACCTACGAGGTGAAAGGGGAGGACACCATCTCCTGCGCCCTGACGCTGAGCAACCACCAGGGCGGCCAGAAGATGGACACGCCGCTGCCGTGACGCCCGCGGGTACCGCCCAGCCCGGGAGCCGGTGACGGTGGTCACCGGATCCCGGCCGGGCGGGGGCGCCGTCAGATGCCGAGGGCCTGCGTGCTGACCTTGGCGACGGCGGCCTGGTCGCCGTCGGTCTCGACGTCGGCGACGGACTGCCGGCCGAAGGCGAAGAGGGTCAGTTCGGCGGGTTCGCCGGTGACGGTCACCACCGGGGTGCCGCGGTGGGCGACCGCGGTCTGGCCGTCCGGGCGGCGCAGCACCAGGCCGACCGGGGACTTGCGGCCCAGCAGCCGGGCACCGCGCTCCAGCCGGCGCCAGAGCAGGTCGGAGAGGACCGGGTCGATGGCGCGGCGGGACCAGTCGGGCTGGGCGCGGCGCACGTCCTCGGCGTGGACGTAGAACTCCACGCTGTTGGCGGCCTCGTCGAACTGCTTGAGGGCGAAGGCGGACAGCCGCGGCGGGCCGGTGCGGATGAGCTGGATGAGTTCCTCGTAGGGCTTCTCGGCGAACTCCTTGCGGATCCGCTCCATCCGGTCGGCCAGTTGGGGGATGAGGATTCCGGCGGCCGCGTCGGTGCGGCGTTCGCGGACCACGATGTGGGCGGCGAGGTCCCGGGTCGTCCACCCCTCGCAGAGCGTCGGGGCACCGGGGCCGGCGGCTTCCAGCAGATCGGCGAGGATCAGACGTTCCCGCTGCGCGTGAGTCGACATGGTGGCAGCCTACGTCCGCGGCCCCGCCGCGCAGGGGTTCCCGGACGCTCGGGCGCCCCGGATCCGCCCCTGGTCTTGTCCCGTAGGGGACGCGGGCCGCGCACCCGGCGTCGGGGGCCACACGCGGCCGGCGTCGGGCCGCGCAGCCGTCCTCAGGCCGCGGGGGCGCCGGAGCGTACCGGGTGGCCGGCGGTACGCAGGGCGTGCTTGACGTCGCCGATGCGCAGGTCGCCGAAGTGGAAGACGGAGGCGGCGAGGACCGCGTCGGCGCCGGCGGTGACGGCAGGGGCGAAGTGGCCGAGGGCGCCGGCGCCGCCGCTGGCGACGACGGGGACGCTGACGTGGGCGCGCAGCGCGCTGATCATGGCGGTGTCGTAGCCGTTCCTGGTGCCGTCGGCGTCCATGGAGTTGAGCAGGATCTCGCCGGCGCCGAGAGTGGCGGCGCGCTGTGCCCATTCGACGGCGTCGATGCCGGTGCCGCGGCGGCCGCCGTGGGTGGTGACCTCGTAGCCGGAGGGGGTACCGGCGTCGGTGCGGCGGGCGTCGACGGACAGGACGAGGACCTGGCTCCCGAAGCGTTCGGCGATCTCGCGGATCAGGTCGGGGCGGGCGATGGCGGCGGTGTTGACGCCGACCTTGTCCGCGCCGGCCCGCAGCAGCCGGTCGACGTCCTCGGCGGTGCGCACGCCGCCGCCGACGGTCAGCGGGATGAAGACCTGTTCGGCGGTGCGGCGTACCACGTCGTAGGTGGTGGAGCGGTCGCCGGAGGAGGCGGTGATGTCGAGGAACGTCAGCTCGTCGGCGCCTTCTGCGTCGTAGATCCTGGCCATCTCCACCGGGTCGCCGGCGTCCCGCAGGTCGCGGAAGTTGACGCCCTTGACGACGCGGCCCCCGGTGACGTCGAGGCAGGGGATGACGCGGACGGCGAGGCTCACGGGGCTCCTTGTGCGGGGGAGGTGCCGGGGGCGGCGGGGGTCACGGGGGCGTACGCCTCGACCTCGACCTCGACCAGCACCCGGGAGTCGGCGAGGCCGGAGACGACGACCAGGGTGGAGACCGGGCGGACGGCGTCGAAGAGTTCCTTGTGGGCGCGGCCCACGGCCTCGATGTCGCGGGCGTGGGTGAGGTACATGCGGGTGCGGACGACGTCGGCGGCGCCGAGACCGAACTCGGTGAGGGCGCCGATCGCGTTGCCGAAGGCGACCTGGGCCTGCTGGTACGGGTCGCCCTCGCCCTGCAGCACGCCCTTGAGCAGCGGCACAGTGCCGGAGACCAGCACCCGGTCACCGGCGCGCACCGCGCGGGCGAAGCCGATCGTCTCCTCCCACGGGCTGTCGGTCTGCACACGGCGCACGGCAGGGGTCTGGCTCATCGGGACACGGCCTCCAGCGCTTCTTCCAGGGTGAATGCCTTGGCATAGAGCGCTTTGCCCACGATGGCGCCCTCCACACCCAGCGGGACGAGTCCGGCGAGGGCGCGCAGGTCGTCGAGGGAGGAGACGCCGCCGGAGGCGACGACGGGCGCGTCGGTGGCGGTGCAGACGGCGCGCAGCAGGTCGAGGTTGGGGCCCTGGAGGGTGCCGTCCTTGGCGATGTCGGTGACGACGTAGCGGGCGCAGCCCTCGGCGTCGAGGCGGGCGAGGGTCTCGTAGAGGTCGCCGCCGTCGCGGGTCCAGCCGCGGCCGCGCAGGGTGGTGCCGCGTACGTCGAGGCCGACGGCGATGCGGTCGCCGTGCTCGGCGATGGCCTTGGCGACCCATTCGGGGCTCTCCAGGGCGGCGGTGCCGAGGTTGACGCGGGTGCAGCCGGTGGCGAGGGCGGCGGTGAGGGTGGCGTCGTCGCGGATGCCGCCGGAGAGTTCCACCTTGATGTCCATGGCGGCGGTCACCGCGGCGACGCGTTCGCGGTTGTCGCCGGTGCCGAAGGCGGCGTCGAGGTCGACGAGGTGGAGCCATTCGGCGCCGGCCGCCTGCCAGGCCAGGGCGGCCTCCAGCGGGTCGCCGTAGCCGGTCTCGGTGCCGGACTCGCCGTGGACCAGGCGGACGGCCTGGCCGTCGCGGACGTCGACGGCGGGGAGGAGTTCGAGGCGCATGGGGCGGTGTCGTCCTAGGGGCTAGAGGGTGGCGAGCCAGTTGGTCAGCAGCCGGGCTCCGGCGTCGCCGGACTTCTCGGGGTGGAACTGGGTGGCCCACAGCGGGCCGTTCTCCACGGCGGCGACGAAGGGTTCACCATGGGTGGCCCAGGTGACCTTCGGCGGGCGGATGGCCTCGCTGGTGACGTTCAGTTCCCAGCGGCGCACGGCGTAGGAGTGGACGAAGTAGTAGCGCTCGTCGGGGGCGAGGCCGGCGAACATCTCGGTGTCGCCGGGGGCCTCGACGGTGTTCCAGCCCATGTGGGGGACGACGTCGGCCTTGAGGGGTTCCACGGTGCCGGGCCATTCGTCGCAGCCGTCGGTCTCCACGCCGTGCTCGACGCCGCGGTGGAAGAGGACCTGCATGCCGACGCAGATGCCCAGCACCGGGCGGCCGCCGGAGAGCCGGCGGTCGATGATCCAGGGGCCGCGGACCGCCTTGAGCCCGGCCATACAGGCGGCGAACGCGCCGACGCCGGGGACGAGGAGGCCGTCGGCGTTCATGGCGGCGTCGTAGTCGGCGGTGACCTCGGCGCGCGCGCCGGCCCGCTCCAGGGCCCGGGTGGCCGAGCGGATGTTGCCGAAGCCGTAGTCGAGGACGACCACGCGCTTGCTCATCGGGGGTCCTTCCGGAAGGCGCGTCGGCGGGGGGCCGTGGTCACAGCCGCATCAGGCCGGCGGCCAGCGACATCGCGGAGCCGATGGCCAGCACGGCGATGATGCTCTTGGACATCTTCTGCTTCCAGAACGAATAGACACCGGTGGCCAGGAAGATCCCCAGCAGGATGAAGAGCCACGAGGCCTTGCTCACAGTGCTCCCTTGGTGGACGGAATGCCCTGTTGCCTCGGGTCGATCTCCGAGGCGTACCGCAGCGCGCGGGCCAGTGCCTTGAACTGGCACTCGACGATGTGGTGGGCGTTGCGTCCGTAGGGTACGTGGACGTGCAGGGCGATCTGGGCCTGGGCCACGAACGACTCCAGGATGTGCCGGGTCATCGTGGTGTCGTACGAGCCGATCATCGGGGCCATGCCCTCGGGCTCGGTGTGCACCAGGTAGGGGCGGCCGGAGAGGTCGACGGTGACCTGGGCGAGGGATTCGTCGAGGGGCACGGAGGCGTTGGCGAACCGCACGATGCCACGTTTGTCGCCGAGGGCCTGGCGGAAGGCGGCGCCGAGGGCGAGCGAGGTGTCCTCGATGGTGTGGTGGCTGTCGATGTGCAGGTCGCCGTCGGTCTTGACGGTGAGGTCGAACATGCCGTGCCGGCCGAGCTGGTCGAGCATGTGGTCGTAGAAGCCGACGCCGGTGGCGATGTCGGCGCGGCCGGTGCCGTCGAGGTCGATCTCGACGGTGACGGAGGTTTCCTTGGTGGTGCGTTCCACACGTCCGACGCGGCTCATGGTGCTGCGGTCTCCTTCTTCAGGGCGCTGACCGCTTCGAGGAACGCGTCGTTCTCGGCCGGGGTGCCGACCGAGACGCGCAGCCACCCGGGGACGCCGTTGTCACGGACGAGGACGCCGCGGTCCAGCAGGGACTGCCAGGCGGCGTGCGCGTCGTCGAAGCGGCCGAACTGCACGAAGTTCGCGTCCGAGGTGCTCACCTCGAACCCGGCGGTGGCGAGGCGGCCGGCCACGCGGTCGCGCTCGTCCTTCAGCAGTTCGACGTACTTCAGCAGGGTATCGGTGTGCTCCAGCGCGGCGAGCGCGGTGGCCTGGTTGACGGCCGACAGGTGGTAGGGCAGCCGTACGAGCTGCATGGCGTCGACGACGGCGGGGTCGGCGGCGAGGTAGCCCAGCCGCAGTCCGGCGGCGCCGAACGCCTTCGACATCGTGCGGGAGATCACCAGGTGGGGGCGGCCCTCCAGCAGCGGCAGCAGGGAGGCGGCGTGGGAGAACTCGACGTACGCCTCGTCGACCACCACGATCGACGGCTTGGCGGCCTGGGCGGCGTCGTGGAGGGCCAGCACGGTCTGCGGGGGGACGGCGGTGCCGGTGGGGTTGTTCGGTGAGCAGATGAACAGCACGTCGGGACGGTGCTCGGTGATCGCGGCGACGGCGGCGCGCGGGTCGATGCCGAAGTCGGCGGCGCGCGGCCCGGAGATCCAGGTGGTGCCGGTGCCGCGGGCGATCAGGGAGTGCATGGAGTACGACGGTTCGAAGCCCAGCGCGCTGCGGCCGGGGCCGCCGAACGCCTGGAGCAGTTGCTGGAGCACCTCGTTGGAGCCGTTGGCGGGCCACACCTGGTCGACGGCGACCGGGTGGCCGCCGGTGCGGGTGAGGTAGGCGGCCAGCGCGGTGCGCAGTTCGACGGCGTCGCGGTCGGGGTAGCGGTTGAGGCCACGGGCGGCGTCCCGGACGCGCTCGGTGATCCGCTCGATGATCTCGTCGGGCAGGGCGAAGGGGTTCTCGTTGGTGTTGAGCCGCACGGGCACGTCGAGCTGCGGTGCGCCGTAGGCGGACTTGCCGCGCAGTTCGTCCCGGATCGGCAGGGCGTCGGAGCGGCTCACGGGCGCGGCACCTTCCAGTCGTAGCGGGCCTTCACGGCCGCGCCGTGCGCCGGCAGGTCCTCGGCCTCGGCGAGGGCGACGACGTGGTGGGCGACCTCGGCGAGCGCCGCCTCGGTGTAGTCGACGACGTGGATGCCGCGCAGGAAGGACTGCACGGACAGGCCCGAGGAGTGGCAGGCGCAGCCGCCGGTGGGCAGGACGTGGTTGGAGCCGGCGCAGTAGTCGCCGAGGGAGACCGGGGCGTGCGGGCCGACGAAGACCGCGCCGGCGTTGCGGACGCGGGCGGCGACGGCGGCGGCGTCGGCGGTCTGGATCTCCAGGTGTTCGGCGGCGTAGGCGTCGGTGACGGCCAGGCCCTGGTCGAGGGTGTCGACCAGCACGATCGCGGACTGCCGGCCGGCGAGCGCCTCGGTGATGCGTTCGGTGTGCCGGGTGGCGGCGGTCTGGGTCTTCAGTTCGGCCTCGACGGCGGTGGCCAGCGCCTCGGAGGTGGTGACCAGCACGGCGGCGGCCAGCGTGTCGTGCTCGGCCTGGCTGATCAGGTCGGCGGCGACGTGCACCGGGTCGGCGGTGTCGTCGGCGAGGACGGCGACCTCGGTGGGGCCGGCCTCGGCGTCGATGCCGATGCGGCCCTTGAGCAGGCGTTTGGCGGCGGCGACCCAGATGTTGCCGGGGCCGGTGACCAGCTGGGTGGGGCGGCACTCGTCGGTGCCGTGGGCGAACATCGCGACGGCCTGGGCGCCGCCGGCCGCGTACACCTCGTCGACGCCGAGCAGGGCGCAGGCGGCGAGGACGGTGGGGTGCGGCAGGCCCGCGTGCTCGGCCTGCGGGGGTGAGGCGACGGCGAGCGAGCCGACGCCGGCCTCCTGTGCGGGCACGACGTTCATCACCACGGAGGAGGGGTAGACGGCGCGGCCGCCGGGGACGTAGAGCCCGACGCGTTCGACCGGCACCCAGCGCTCGGTGACGGTGCCGCCGGGCACGACCTGGACGGTGCGGTCGGTGCGGCGCTGGGCGGCGTGCACCAGGCGGGCGCGGCGGATCGACTCCTCCAGCGCGGCGCGCACCCGGGGGTCGAGGGTCTCCAGGGCGGCGGTGATCGCCTCGTGCGGCACGCGGACGCGGTCGATCCGCACGCCGTCGAACCGGAGCGCGTAGTCGATCAGGGCCGCGGTGCCGCGATGCCGTACGTCGTCGCAGATCGGCCGCACCTTCTCCAGGGCGGCCTCGACGTCGAGTTCGGCTCGGGGCAGCAGATCGCGGTCGATCGCGCCGTCGCGCAGGGCGTCGGCGTAGCCGGATCCACGCAGATCGATTCGGGAGATCACGCTGTCAAGTGTAGGGACGCGCCGGTCGGGGCGCCGGGAGCCTCCACGCTGTGAGACACGGCGGGTCCCCCGGCGGGGCGGTCGCGGGCAGCGGTCGCGGCGGGCGCGGCCGGCCGGGCGGGCCCGCGCGCTACCGGGCCCCACGGCCGGTTCCGGCCCCTTCCGCTCCCGGCACCCCGGGGGGAACGTCCGCGATGTGCCGAACGTACGAAACGATCAGCACACGATCACTGCGCGTGGGGTTCACCCGACTGGCGGGCGGGCATTGCGCTCCCCGTGGGGCGAACGGGAGGAGACGTGGTGACGGAGACGGGGGACGGTCCGCCGCAGCGGCTGACGGCGACCGAGGAGCGGGTGTGGGAGGCGTTCCGCCGTGGTGAGGCGTGCGACCTGCGGGCCCGTGACCCGCGGCTGAACGACCCGGCGTCGGACCGGGCGTGGCCGCAGGCGCGGACGGTGCGCGCGGAGGTGCTGGCCCTGCTGCTGCTGGACGGCCCGCCGCCGGAGCCGGGGCGGGTGGCCTCCCTGAAGCTGTTCGGCGCGCACATCGCCGGCGCCCTGAACCTGGCGGGTGGCCGGGTGGAGCCGTTCATGGAGCTGCGCGACTGCCGCTTCGACTCCCAACTGCTGCTGCCCGAGGGCAGTTTCCGCACCCTGCGGCTGATGCGCTGCCGGATACCGCGGGTCGAGGCCGCCCGGGTGCACGTGGACGGCGACCTGCACATGCCCGGCTGCGTGATCCCCTCCGGCATCCGCATCACCGACGCGCACATCGGCACCGACCTGCTGCTGAACGAGTGCGTCCTGGGTCCGGGGCGCAACGGGCAGTCGGTGTCGGCGGACGGGCTGACGGTGGGGCAGGACGTGGAGGCCGAACTCATGCGCTCCACCGGCGAGATCAGCCTGCGCAGCGCCCGGATCGGCGGCCGGCTGAGCCTGCGCGGCTCGACGCTGGCCAACCGCGGTGGCCGCTACGCGCTCAACGCCGCCCGGATCACCGTGGAGCACACCCTCTACCTCAGCTCCGGCTGGACCAGCCACGGCTACGTCGACGGCGGCACGCCGCCCGCCGGGGTGCAGACCCAGCCGTTCGAGTGCGACGGCGCGCTGCGGCTGGACGACGGGCGGTTCGGCAACGCGGTGATCATCACCCGGGCGCGCTTCGTGCTGTCCGGCAGCCAGCAGTTCTCGCTGCGCCGGATCCAGACGCCGGAGCTGCGGTTCTCGCCGCAGGGCCCACCGACCGGCCGGGTGGTGCTGGCGGGGGCCCGGATCGGCAAGCTGCTGGACTCCAGGACCAGTTGGCCCGGCCACGGCCAGATCGACCTGACCGGTTTCAGCTACGACTCGGTCTCCGCGCACGGGACGTTCTCCCTGGCGGACCGCATCGAGTGGCTGGCGAACGCCACCCCGGAGTACAACCCGGAGCCCTACGAACGGCTGGCGGCGGCGCTGCGGGCCGGCGGGGAGGACGCGGAGGCCCGCGAGGTACTGCTGGCCCGGCAGCGCCGCCGTCGCGAGTCGCTGCCGGTGGCCGCCCGGATGTGGGGCCACCTGCAGGACGTGACCGTCGGCTACGGCTACCGCCCGGCCCGGGCCGCGCTGTGGATGGCGGTGCTGTGGGCGGTGGGCGCGGTCGTCTTCGCCCTGCACGGGCGGCCGCTGCCGGTGGACAGCCAGGCGTTCCCGCAGTGGAACCCGGCGCTGCTGGCGCTGGACCTGCTGCTGCCGGTGATCGACCTCGGGCAGGGGGAGGCGTGGCGGCTGGCCGGTGCCGAGCAGTGGGCGGCCACCGTGATGATGCTGCTGGGCTGGGTGCTGGCGACGACGGTCGCCACCGGCGCGTCCCGGCTGCTGCGGCGCGGGTGAACGCGGTGCCGGGCGGGGGCGGCGGGTGGGGCGCGCGGCCCGGAAGGTGTCCTGCGCGGGGGCTGGTCCGCATAGGCTGCCTGCTGTGACCGAACGCCTCCCGCTCTTCCCGCTCGGCTCGGTGCTGTTCCCCGGTCTGGTGCTCCCGCTGCACGTCTTCGAGGACCGCTACCGCGCGCTGGCCCGTGATCTGCTGACGCTGCCCGAGGACGCCTCGCGCCGGTTCGGGGTGGTGGCGATCCGCGACGGCCACGAGGTGGCGCCGTCCGGGCCGGAGGCGGACACCGGCGCGGCGGCGGGTTTCGGCCCGGACCTGGCGGCGTCGCTGTACTCGGTGGGCTGCGCCGCGGAGGTGGCCACGCTGACGCCCCGCGGGGACGACGGGGAGGACGGCTACGAGATGGTGGCCACCGGCACCACGCGTTTCCGGGTGGTGTCCCTGGACGCCTCGGGCCCCTACCTCATGGCCGAGGTCGAGGAGCTCCCGGAGCCCGCCGGAACCGGTGCGGGCGAGCTGAGCGCGCGGGTCGATCAGGCGTTCCGCGCCTACCAGAAGCAGCTGGCGGGGGCGAGCGAACGCACCCTGTCGGCGGCGCAGGAGCTGCCCGACCAGCCGACCGTGCTGTCCTACCTGGTCGCGGCGGCCACCGTGGCGGACGTCCCGGCCCGGCAGGCCCTGCTGGAGGCGCCGGACACCGCCGAGCGGCTGCGCGAGGAGCTGAAACTCCTGCGCCGGGAGACCGCCGTGATCGGTAAGCTCCCCTCGCTGCCGGCGGTGGAGCTCACCCGGCGGCCCACCAGCCACAACTGACGGAGGCGCGGTGGGCAGGAAGGCGAAGCAGCGGACCGGCGGCACCCCGGCCACCGTGGCCCTGACGGCGGCCGGCGTACCGTTCACCACCCACGCCTACGAACACGACCCGGCGGCCGCCTCGTACGGCGAGGAGGCGTCCCGGGTGCTCGGGGTGCCGGCGGACCGGGTGTTCAAGACACTGGTCGCCGACGTCGACGGCACGCTCACGGTGGCCGTGGTCCCGGTGGCCGGGTCGCTGGACCTGAAGGCCCTGGCGGGGGCGGCGGGCGGCAAGCGGGCCGCGATGGCCGACCCGGCGGCGGCGGAACGCACGACCGGTTACGTGCTCGGCGGTATCTCCCCGCTGGGCCAGCGCAAACGGCTGCCGACGGTGGTCGACGCCGGCGCGCTGGAGCATGCGACGGTCTTCGTCTCGGCCGGCCGGCGCGGTCTGGAGGTCGAACTCGCCCCCGTGGACCTGGTCCGGCTCACCGGCGCGGTCACCGCACCGATCGGCCGCGCCTGACGTCATGCCGCGGGCTTCCGGGCACGGTGCCCGCCGTCGTCGCCCGGCCCGTCCGCCGGGGCTGCGTCCGCCGGGGCTGCGTCCGCCGGTCAACGGCGCGGCGCCCCGATCGTTCATCCCTCGCGGCGGTCCTCCCGCGGCCCCTCGCCGGGCGCCGCGGTGTCCTGGCCGCCCGGGGCGTCACCGGTGGGGGGTGCCTGACCCGCCGCAGGAGCGGCGCCGGGGTCGGCCGGGGTGTAGGAGACGAAGTGGTCGCCGGAGCCGGACGGGCCGGTCCAGCCCTGCGCGGCGCCCCACACCGGCCAGGGCGCGGGCGGCGGTTCCGAGGTGAGGACCGCGACCAGCGCGACGTAGCCGACGACGGCGGCCAGCGGCCAGGCCAGCAGCGCGCCCTTGGCGTGCAGGGCCAGTGGTCCGTGGAAGACCTTGTTGGCGCCGATCTGCTTGGCGTGCGCGATCAGGTCCTTGCTGGGACCGAGGTGGACGCCCAGCTGCCAGGCGAGCACCGAACCCAGCACGCCGCCGACCGCCAGGCCCAGCACGACCGCGACGCCCTGGCGCCGCCGCCAGAACACCAGTAGGGCGCTGACCAGGCCCATCCCCAGTCCCAGCAGGGTGAACCAGCCGTCGGCGCCGATGGACTGCTCGCCCTCGGAGTCCTTGAGGTAGATAGCCGAGCCGTCGGAGACCAGCGGCACCCGCGGCGCGAGCCGCAGCCACAGGAACCCCAGCAGCACCCCGGCGACCGCGCACAGCAGGGCGATCAGCGCCCCGGCGGCCGCCTCGCGTCCCGTCCTCTTCCCGGTGCCGTCCGGCGGTCCGAGAGGGTGGGCGGGCTGTTCGTCAGGCGTCTGAGGTGCGGTCACCCCGCACATCCTGCCAGGCCCGGCTGTGTTCCCGTCAGCCGGACCCGGGGTGCCGCGGCGGTGTCCGGGCACGGCCGGTCAGCGGTGCGCGGCGCGGCGGAACGCCAGGGTGGCCAGGGCCAGCGACAGCACCCCGACCGCCGCGCACACCGACAGGTCGCCCAGCACCCGGGCCCAGTCCGGGTGGCCGGCGAAGGTGGCGGCGAACGCCTCGACGCCGTAGGTGGAGGGCAGCAGGTCCCGCAGCAGGGCGATCGGACCGGGCAGGTTACCGGGCGGCACGACACCCAGCAGCAGTGCGGCCGACATGCCCAACTGGCCCGCCAGCGTGGCGAGTTCCTGCCGCGGCGCGAGCAGCCCGAGGGCGGCGCCCAGCCCGGCGAGCGCGGCCCCCGCCAGCGGCACGACCGCCAGCAGCACCCACAGGTTGGCGAACGGCAGGTGGAACAGCGCGCATCCGGTCACCGCCGTCACGAAGGTGCCCGGCACGGTGAACGAGGCGTAGGCGGCGGCCGCGCCCAGCACCACCGAGGCCGGCGGCACCGGCAGCGTCGCGTAGGTGTCCAGGCCGCCGGCCGCCCGCAGCTGGCCGAAGTACTGGGCGAGCAGGTTCAGCGCCACGAACGCCACCACCAGCACGCTGGAGCCCGCGACCACCGCCCGGGCGTCCTGCGACCCGCCGCCGACGACCCCGCGCATGAGCACCATGATGCCGACCGACTGGAAGGTGGCGACGAACAGCAGCGGGATGCGCGCCACCCGGGCCCGGGAGAGCTGCGCGGTGTAGACGGCGCCGAGCGCCGGGAACAGCCGGGCCCGGGGCGCCAGCGGCCGCACGGCGCTCCCGGCGGGTCCGGCGGCCGGTCCGGGGACGGCCGCGGGTCCGGGGACGGGGGCGGGGGCGGGCGGCTCGGGGACGCCGGGGGTCGCGTCGGTAGCCCGTCCCGGGGCGGTGGCCGTGGGGGGGACGAGGGCCGGTTCACCGGCGGAGGGTCGGGCGCTCACGCCTTGACCAGTCCTTTCTCCCGGCCGCCCAGCGCCAGGTAGACGTCCTCCAGGCTCGGGGTGGTCAGCGTGAAGTCGTCCAGGGCGGCGAAGGCGGGACCGGCGGTGACCTCGGCTACGACCTCGCGGGCCCGCTGGTGCGGCAGCCGCAGGGTCCAGCGCCGGCCGGCGCGTTCCGCCAGGTCGCCCAGGCCGGCGAGCCCGGGGACGGACAGCGGGGGCTCGTCGCGCCACACCAGGTCCAGCCGTACCTCGCCGGCCACCGAGGCCCGCAGCTCGGCGGGGGTGCCGGAGGCGATGATGCGGCCGTGGTCGATGACGGCGACCCGGTCGAGGACCGTCTCGGCCTCGATGACGTTGTGGGTGACGACCAGCACGGTGGTGCCGCTCTCCCGGCGGCGCCGGTCGACGGCGGCCCACACGGCGCGGCGGGCCACCGGGTCCATGCCGGTGGTGGGTTCGTCCAGCACGAGCATCGGGCGGTCGCCGACCAGGGCGGCGGCGAAGCAGGCGAGCCGCCGCTGCCCGCCGGACAGCCGCTTGAGCGGGCGGGCGGCCAGGGCACCGAGGTCGAGTTCGTCGAGCACCGCGTCACGGGCCGCCCGGGCCTCGCGCCGGCCCATGCCGCGCAGCCGGGCCAGGGTCTCGGCGGCCAGCGCCACCGTCAGCTCGTCGAGCGCGGTGGACTCCTGCCCCAGGTAGCCGGCCAGCCGGGCGGCGCGGTCGGGGTGGGCGACCAGGTCGTGGCCGAACAGGTCGATGCTGCCGGAGTCGGGCCGCAGCAGTCCGGTGAGCTGGCGGACCAGGGTGGACTTCCCGGCGCCGTTCGGGCCCAGCAGTCCGAAGATCTCACCGGCGTGCACGTCGAGGTCGATGCCGTCGCTGGCGCGCACCGGCTCACCCGCCGTGCGGCCGCGGCCCGCCGGGTAGGTCTTCACCAGCGAGCGCACCCGCCAGACCGCCGGCCCGGCGCCGCCGGTGCCGGTCCGCGACGCCTGCGTGCCCGTGCTCACGCACCTGAGGGTACGCGCCACCGCGCCCCCCGCGGCGGGCAGGGGGGGCACGGCGGCCGTCCGGCGGTGGTCAGGGGAGGGCGGGCCCGCTGTGCGCGGCGGTGACCGACCGGGTGTCGACCTCGCGCCAGAATCCCGCCCGGATGGCGTAACGGTCGTGCTCGTCGATCTGGTCGTCCTTGTGGGCGAGCAGGCCGAAACGGGCGGCGTAGCGCAGCAGTTCGCCGTCGATGCGGTGCGGCACCCGCGGGTACTCGGTGGACAGCGTGTGCAGCATGCCGCGGTCGGCGAGCCGGTCGATCCACCGGCGGGCGAAGACCTGGCCGACCTCGAACGGGTCGCCGCTGACCGCGGTGATGTCCTCCTCGCGGTCCGCCCAGCGCTGCTCGGCGCTGGTCAGCTGGGCGAGGGTGGGCAGCGCCGGTTCCGCCGTGCCGTCCGTGCGGTCGACCATCCCCTTCTCCGAGGACCAGCGCAGGGTCGCGGCGGGGGCGGCCGGGGCGCCGCCGGAGGGGCCGCGCCCTCCGGCCAGCCCGGCCAGGTCCTTCGGGGTGGGCACCGCGGTACGGCTGTTGGCCGCGGCCGCCTCGGCCTCCTCGCGCTGCCGGGAGGCGGGCGCGGCCGGGTCGCGGACGGCGCCGTTGAGCGCTGTGACGGTGGTGGCGGGGCGCTCGGGCTTGGCGGGGCGGGCGCCGGGGGCGGCCTCCGGCAGCGGCGCGGAGAGGATCGCGGCGATCTCCGGCCGGGTGGTCTGCGGCGGGCACACCCCGTCGCGGGCCTGGATGGCGCGGGTGATCCACGCGCGGTCCAGCACCCGGCGCTCGTCGGCCTCGGCGACCAGGTCCTCGGACTGGTTGTAGTCCCCGTCGGCGGCCTGCACCGCCCACAGGTGGACCGCGACGCCGTGCTCCTTGGCGGACATCATGCCCGGCAGCAGGTCGCCGTCGCCGGTGACCAGGACGATGTCGGAACAGGCACGGTTGCGGGCGAGTTCGGACAGTTCCGCGTGCATGGCCGCGTCGACGCCCTTCTGCGCCCAGCGGCCGTCGCTGCGGGTCAGCGCGCCGAGCCGGACGGTGACCCGGGGCATCACCCGCAGCCTGCGGTGTTCCGGCTGCGGCACGCGGTCCGGGGCGCCGTCGAACCAGTAGATCCGCAGCAGCGGCTGTCCGGTCTCCTGCTCGGCCCGCTCGCGCAGGCCCCGCACGACCGCCGCGTGGTCGACGGTGATCCGTGACCGGGACGGCTCCCCCGCGACCAGGCTGGCCGCGGCGCCGAGCAGATAACCGGCGTCCACGAGGACGACACAACGGTCCACGTCCCACCTCTTTCCCGTCGGGTCGCCCCCTGGAGCGCGAGATTCCGCGATTCCTCCGAGTCTGCCCGACCGCGGCCGGGATATGAACGGGAACTCGATCATCGGCGTGGCGGATTCGCCGGCCGGCGGTCCAGCGGCGGCAATATCGTGTCCGGCCTGTGGCGTCAACTACCAACATGCGAATTTCGTTCCAACGTGCCAGTCTGGGTGCGCGCGCCGGAGTGACTCCGGGTGAACGCGCGATGGCCCGTCGTCACATCCTCTGGAGGAGCGATCATGGCCAAGAACAGGAACCAGAACCGCGGCCGGGCCGCCTCGCCCGCCCGTTCCACCGCCCCCGCCCAGGACCCGGCCGCGCTCGCCGGACCGCCCCCGCAGACGCCCGCGGACTCCGGCCTCGGCCAGGAGACGTCCCGCAAGCGGCGCAAGCGGTTCGGCCACAACTGAGGCCGCCGCGGCCCGCGTCGGCCGCGGCCCGCCCCCGCAGGGCGACGGAGCCCCCGCGAACCACGGCCCCGGAGCGTCAGCTCCGCCGCCGGGCGCCCGCGGGGGCTCCGGGCGTCGGGGAACGGAGCCGGAACGCCTCAGCCGACCGCGTTGTTGAGCAGCCGCTCCAGTTCCACGGCCGCGGCGTGCAGGTGTCGCACGACGATCGTGCGCTGGCGGCGGTTCATCCGGCCGGCCGGGGCGGAGGCGTTGATCGCGGCGATCGCGATGTCGCGGCGGTCGCGGACCACGGTGGCCAGGGAGACGATCTGCTCGGCGTCGCGCAGGTTCACCGCGAAGCCGCGTTCGCGCACCAGCGCCAGTTCGGCGTCCAGTTCGGCGCGGTCCTCGCGGGTGAGGCCGTCGGCGCCCTGCCCGGAGGGGACGGTGGGGAAGAGTTCGTCGAGCTGGTCACCGGTCAGTTCGGCGAGCATGGCCTTGCCGGTCGCCGTCCGGTGCGCCGGCATCAGCTGCCCGGTGCGGTCGGCCACCCGCAGCTCCCGGCCGCTCTCCGCACCCAGCAGGTAGCGGATCCGGCCGCCCTCCAGCTGGGCGAGGTGGACGGTCTCGTTCACCTCCGCCGCCAGCTCCGCCAGGATGGGCCCGGCCAGGGCGCGGATGTCGAGGTTGCGCACGGCGGCCAGGCCGATCTCCACCAGCGCCGGCCCGGTCACGTACACGCGCAGTTCGTCGTCGCGGCGCACGAAGTCGTGGTGGATGAGCATGGCGAGCAGCCGGTGCGCGGTGGAGTCGGCGACACCGAGCGACTGGGCGACCTCGGACAGCCGCAGCCGCTTGCGGTCGCGGAACATCAGCAGCAGCCGCAGCGCGTTGTCCACCGACGAAATGGGATAGGAGGGCCGTGTCCCGGCCGCCTCTCCCGTCCTCTCCCCAGCCATCCGGCGATCATAGCCCGGCGGTCCCGGACCCCGGCCGGGATCCGGGACCGCACGGCGCGGGAGGTCTCAGAGGAAGACCGACAGGTTCTTCGCCATGAGCACCGACTGGTCCAGCAGCAGCCGGCGGCGGACCACCTGCCAGGTGTCGCCGGTGCGGCGCAGCCGGTCGTGCCGGCGGCCGACCAGGAAGTCCGTCTCGCTGGCGACGCGGTTGCGGTGCACCACGAAGCGGCAGCTGACGTCCACCTCCGGGAGGGCGACCCGCTCCAGCCGCACGTTGGTGACCAGGTGCGAGACCCGCGAGACCGGTTCCTCCGCCCAGTGCTGCCCGGTCGCCAGCTGTGCCACCCGCAGTTCGACGGTCGGCCTGCCCTCGTCGAACCAGCAGATCTCACTGCCGTCCCGGGTGTTCTCCCGCTCGGCGACGTCGTCGTACCGCACGTTCATCCGCAGCGGGACCACGTACCGGTAGTCGTCCGCGAGCATATCCAGCCACTCGTCGTAGCGCCGCTCGTCGAGCAGGTCGGCCTCCCGGTAGAGGAAGTCCCTGATCCCGGACTCCAGCAGCAGGCGTTCCACCGCTCGTTCGTCGATGGCCATCGTTGGTTCTCCTTCCGGTGTCCGCCGCGGCGGCCGTCAGTCGGCGGTGCGGGTCGCGCGGTCGTCGAACGCGGCGAGCCGGGTGAGTTCCGGCCAGGGCAGGTTGTCGGTGAACTCGCCCCAGCGGCGGTAGAAGGCCCGGGCGTTGACCTCGCCGGCGATGGCGTGGTGGGAGTGGACCGCGCGGTCGAGGTCGCTCGGCCGCTCCTCGCCGAGGCCCTGCTGGTAGTTGTAGGGGTAGCGGCGGGCGACCACGCCGCGGCTGGCCCCGGTGGCGTAGTCCCAGTTCTCCATGTCGTCCTGCTCGGTCATGCCGGCCGGGCCGCCGTAGCGCATGTAGTAGCGGCGCAGCCAGTCGCGCACGTACTCGGGGGCGTCCTTGTCCACCAGGAACCACCGCCAGACCTCGGTCTCGGTGGCGCTGATCGGGTGGGCGACCAGGACGGAGCGCGGGAAGCCGGCCGCGAAGGACATGTTGGGGAAGAAGGTGGCGGGGCCCCGGCCGCCGAGCGGGCGGCCCTGCGCGCGCAGCGCTGCGGCACGCCGCTCCCAGGCGTCGGCGAAGTACGCGTTGAGGTCGTCCTCCTCGAACTCCGGGTAGGCGATCTCGTACCCCAGGTTGTCCGACGCGCCGTGCCCGGCCCGGAACGACGTCTTCATCCGGCCCTGGGAGAAGCCGCCCTCGTTCTGCCGCTCGCCGTGCCGGCGCTTGCCGCGCCCGCCGGGGCCGATGCCGACGGCCTCGACCGAGGCGTGCGTGGAGGCGCCGTGGTAGGTGTCGCCGAGGAAGTTCTCCGAGACGAACTTCCAGTTCGAGCGGATGCGCCACTTGAGCACGCCGCGGAAGACCTCGGTGCCCGCCTCGGTGCCGTCGAAGGCGTCGGCGAGGTTGTCCAGCCACCAGTGGAAGTCGCCGGCGTACTCGTCGAACGAGGGGGCGTCCGGGTCCCAGTTGGCGAACACCAGGCCCTTGTAGTCGCGCACCTGCGGGCAGTGCACCAGGCCCCACTGCTCCTTGCGCAGTTTCCCGCCGTACGCCGCCTTCATCTGCGGGACGCCGTGCAGGTCGCCGGGGGTGGACACCAGTGAGCCGTCGATCGAGTACGACCAGGCGTGGTAAGGGCAGGTGAACTGCAGGGTGTTGCCCTCGTCGTAGCGGCACACCCGCATGCCGCGGTGGCGGCAGGAGTTCAGCAGGACGTGCAGCTCGCCCCGGTCGTCGCGGGTCAGCAGGACCGGGTCGGACCCCATCCACGACGAGAAGAAGTCGCCGGGCGCGGGGACCTGGCCGGCGTGGCCCACGAAGAGCCAGGCGCGGGGGAACAGGTGCTCCAGCTCGCGCCGGTGGATCTCCTCGTTGACGAAGATCTCCCGGCTGATCTGCCCGGTGCCGGTGTCGACGAGGTCGCGGACCTGGCCGATCCCGTCCTGGGGGATGGTGCTCATCGTTGACTGCCCTTTCTGCCGAGGGGATGCCAGTGCTGCCGGGGGAACGCCGGACCGGCGCGCCCGGCCGGCTCTACGGCGCCGGTGACGGGGTGAGGGAGGTGGTGGTGCCGCCGGCCAGCGCCGCGAGCCGGTCGCGGACCTCGCCGACGGGCGGGTCCAGCGGCCACGCCTGGCGGGCGGCGACGCATCCGCGCGGCCAGCCGAACGTGACGGCCGCGGTGAAACGCCCGCCGCGCGAGTACAGGGCGACGTCGCGGTCGCCCGCCGGGGTGACGCAGCGCAGGAGTTCCACGGTGTCGCCGGGGTGCGGGTGGCCGGCCGTCTGGATCTTGACGCCGTGCTGGTCGGACCAGAAGTAGGGAGTGGCGGCGTGGTGGGTCCGGGCGGCCGGCCGCATCAGGTTGCGGGCGACGAGGCCGGCCTGCTCGGTGGCGTTGGTCCAGTGCTCGACCCGGCGGTGTGTGCCGGTGCGCCGGTCGTACCAGCGGGCCACGTCGCCGATCGCGTACACCCCGTCCGTGCCCGTCACCGCGCAGAACTCGTCGGTGACCACGCCGTCGTCCACCGGGATCCCGGAACCGTCCAGCCATGCGGTGTTCGGTACGCAGCCGATGCCGGCGACGACCGTGCCGGCTTCCAGGCGGCGGCCGTCGGCCAGGACGGCCACCGCCCCTCCTCCGGCGCGCGCGGTGACGCCGGAGACCGCCGCGCCGGCCAGCACCCGCACGCCGTTGTCCTCGTGCAGCGCGGTCAGCAGGGCGCCGACGCGGGGGCCGAGCACCCGGGCGAACGGGGCGGGGCCGGCCTCGACGAGGACGGCGGGGCAGCCGAGCGCGGCGGCGGATGCGGCGACCTCGGCGCCGACGAAGCCGCCGCCGACGACCACGACCGGCTCCCCGGTGGCCAGCCGCTCCGCCAGCCGGGTGCCGTCCCGCAGTTCCCGCACCGTGGTCACCAGCTCCGCGGTGGTGCCGGGCAGCGGGCGGGCCCGCACGCCGGTGGCGACGACGAGCGCGCCGTAGCCGATCCGGGAGCCGTCCGTCAGCCGCACCTCGCGGCGCACCGGGTCCAGTGCGGCGGCGCCGTGGCCCAGCCGCAGGTCGATGCCGCCGGCGGCCAGGTCCTGCTCGCGCAGCAGCGCGATGGCGTCGGGGTGCCGGGCGCCGGTGAGGATCTCCTTGGACAGCGGCGGCTTGTCGTAGGGGGCGACGGCCTCGTCGCCGACCAGGACCACCTCGCCGGTGAACCCCTCCGCCCGCAGCGCCTGCGCGGTGCGGACACCGCCGACGGACGCGCCGACGACGACGACCCGGTCAACTGCCATCGTCGACCAGCCGGATGGCCTCGGCGGGGCAGCTGCGGGCGGCCGCCGCGGCCCGCTCCCGCTCGGTGTCGGTCACCGTGTCGCGCAGCACGACCACCAGGCCGTCGTCGTCGAGGTCAAAATGCGCGGCGTCGGCCGTGACGCAGTTGCCGTAGCCCTGGCACTTGCCCATATCCACCTGGATTCGCACGGTTCCTCCTCGCCTGACGGTTCAATGGTTTAGTGTTTGAACCAGACGGCACGCTAGGAGCTGCCGCGCCGCAGTGTCAAGGCCCCGCCCGCCCCTGCAATACGCTGGGCGGCGAACACGGAGAGGGGAGGGCCAGTGGCCTCCAGTGCGGGCGGCCCGGTCGCTCCCGCCGGCGTCTTCCGTCCGGTGCCCTCCGCGGGCCGGACGTCGGCGATGATCGTCAACCAGATCCGCGCGCTCATCCGCACCGGGGAACTCCCCATCGGCGCACGGCTTCCCGCCGAACGCGACCTGTGCGACCAGATGGGCGTCAGCCGCCTCACCCTCCGCGAGGCCCTGCGGGCCCTGGAGGTCAACGGCCTGATCGAGGTGCGGGCCGGCGCCCGCGGCGGCGCCTTCGTCACCGCGCCCACCGCCGCCGGCGCCGGGCAGGGCATCACCGACCTGCTGAGCACGTCGGGCCTGACGGCCTCCGAGGTCACCGAGGCCCGCATCGCCTTCGAGCTCGGCATCATCCCGCTGATCGCCGCGCGCGCCACCGAAGCGGACATCCGCGACCTGCGCACCCTGTGCGACGAGGCCGAACAGGCCCGGGAGCACGGCGGCTACAGCGTGGCGATGTCCTTCGGTTTCCACCTGAGAGCGGTGAGCGCCGCCCACAACCCGGCCATTGAGATGATCATGGAATCGTTCCGCGAGACCATCCTCATGTCGATGCGGGAGGCACGGCACGAAGGGGTCCAGGGCGTCGCGGAGCACCGCGCGTTCGTCGACGCCGTCGAAGCCCGCGACCCCCGGCTGGCCCGCCGCGTCATGGCCGACCACCTCCAGCGCACCGCGGACGCCGTCGCCCGCTGAGACGGGTGCCCGTGCCTGCGGGGCGGGGCGGGCGCCTGCGGGGGCGCCCGCGTTCGGGGCACCTGCGTTCGGGTGAGCCGCCGCACCGGGCGTCCGCGGGCCCGGCCGCCCGCGTCGCGGCGCCCCGGCACCCTCCGGCCGCGCGCACCCCCAGTCGTGCCCGCCGGCCCCGCCACTCGGCCCCAAGGCGCCCGGCGCCGGCGTGCGCGCCACCCGGCCCGCGTCCCCCGGCCCCGGCTTCCGCCGCGTTCCACCCCCCGCCTCGCACCGCGTTCCGGCGCCAAGGGCACGCCGCGCCCCGCCCCGCCGCCGGGGTGGGCCGGCGGATTCAGAAACCCGGTTCCGTCTCCTTGACGGCCGGAACGGCCGGATGGCACCGTGACCGCTCAGAAGAAGGAACTTCTTCACAGCAGAATTTGAGCGGGCCGACTCCGGTGCCGTTCCCTCCCCGGCCGCCCGCGGGGGCGACCTCGTCGCCGCGCGCCGGCCGTCCCACCGCGCCCCGATCCGACCCCGGCGCCCCGGCCCCGGCGCGTCGCACGGCGGCCGCACACCCCCGCAGAGAGGACCTCCGCAGTGCAGCCACCAGCGAGCGAACGGCGGCCCGGACACGCACCGTCCCGCCGGGGCCGGCCGTGACCGGCCGGCCGCCGGTCGGCGTGGTCGGCGCCGGGCCGATGGGTCTGGCCCTGATCACCCACCTGGTGGCGGACGGGTGGACGGTGCACTGCCACGACATCAGCGCGCCGGCCGTCGAGGCCGCCGTCGCGGCCGGGGCGGCGACCGCGGCAGACCCCCGGGAACTCGCCGCCCGCTGCGGCGTGGTCATCACCTTCCTACCGGGCCCGGCCCAGGTGCGGGACGTCGCCCTGGACCTGGAGCACGGCGTCCTCGCCGGGCTGCCGCCGGGCGGGATCATGCTCGACATGTCGACCTGCGGGCCGGACACCGCCGACCTGCTGGGGGATGCCTTCGACCGGGCCGGCCGGCGGTTCGCCGACTGCCCGGTCAGCCGCAAGGCCCCCGACATGACGGTCCTGGTCGGCGGCGCCCCCGGGGTCCTCGGCGACGCGGAACCCGTCCTGCGCGCGGTCTCCCGGAGCATCGTCCACTGCGGACGGCGCGGCGCCGGGTACGCCGTGAAGCTGCTCAACCAGCACGTGAAGTACGCCTGGTACCTCGCGTCGGCAGAAGCACTCGTCGTGGCACGGGAGTTCGGCGTCGACCCCGCCCTGACGGCCACCGCCGTCGAACTGTGCAGCGGGGGCGACTCCGGGCTCACGGCGGCGGCCAAGTGGTTCCGCGGCGACGCCGAGGGCATCCGGAAGCACGCCCCCGCCACCACCATCGCCAAGGACGCCGCGCTCGCCGCTGCGATGGCGCGGGCCGCCGGGGTCCGCAGCCCCACCCTGGACGTGACCGCCGAATTCTTCGGCCACGTCGTCGAAACCCCCTACCGGGACCTCCCCTACCCGGCCAGCTGCGCCCTGCTGGCGGACCGGATCACCGGCCGGGACGGCCCGGCCGCTCCGGACACCGACCGCTGAACCCCTCGCCTCCTCGCCGGACCGAGGAGGCGCCCCGGGGGCCGTGCCGGCCCCGAACCGCCCGCCGGACACCACCGCGGCCACGACACCCGCGGACCCGGTGCCCGGCAACCCCACAGTGCCGACCGCACGGAAACCGAGGACCGTCATGACCACAGCGCAGACCACGGGAAGAGCGCCCGACGGTGCCCCCGCCCGGCCGCCCGCGAGGCGATGGTGGCTGTTCTCCCCGGCGATCGTCGTCATCTGGGTCGTCGGCATGCTGGACAAGACGGGCGTCGGCATCATCGTCGCCGACGACCACTTCCTCTCCTACATGCACCTGACCGGCCGCAACGGCCTCATCGGGCTGCTGACCACCATCACCCTGGTCTTCTACGGCGCGTCCATGCCGCTGTGGGGCCTGCTGATCGACCGTTACGGGCCGCGCCGCTGCGCCCTGGCCGGCATGTTCTTCTGGGGTGTCGCCACCCTGATCGCCGGCCTGTCCGTCGACCTTCCCATGCTGCTGGTCGCCCGCGCCGCGCTCGGTGTCGCCGAGGGCTTCCTGTGGCCGATGTCGAACGCCCTGACCGCGCGCTGGTTCCCGCACTCCGAACGCAGCCGGGCCAAGTCGGTGTGGATCGGCGCCATCAACCTCGGATTCGCGCTCTCCGGTGTCGTCATCACCGGCGCCATCGCGGTCGGCACCTGGCGCGGCGCGTTCTTCCTGCTCACCGCGCTCGCCCTGGTGCTGTGCATACCTGTCGCCTACTTCCTGCTGCGCGACGACCCGGCGCAGGAGCCGCGACTGGGCGAGGAGGAACGGGCCTGGATCCGGGCCGGCGGCGGCGGCGCGCAGGCCGGGGCGGACGTGCCCGACGGTGCCCCTGCCCGGCAGGGGACCGAGCTGCGGATGTGGCAGTTCTGGGTGTGCGCCGGCGTGTGGATCACCAACAACATCGGCGTCTACGGCCTCGCCAGCTGGTTCCCCACCTACCTCAAGGACGAACAGCACCTCGGCCACGGCAGCTCCAGCTTCTACATCGCGCTGGCCTTCGTCCTGTGCATCCTGGCCGGCCCGCTCGTCGGCCTCGGCATGGACCGCACCCGGCGCAAGGCGATCTGGACGTTCGGCGGCTTCACCGCCGCCGCGCTGTGCCTGCTGCTGGCCAGCACGGTGACGGTCCTGTCCGTCCAGCTCGCCGCCGTCATCGTCGCGATCATCGGCATCGAGGGCTTCACCACGCTGGCCGCGCAGGGCGTGCTGCACAACATCGCCCCCGCACGGCGGATGGGACGCGCCGCGGGACTGATGATCGGCATCGGCAACTTCGTCGGGGCGTTCGGTGCCACGGTTATGGGGCTGCTCAAGGACGCCGGCGGGTTCGACGCCGCGTTCGCCTTCCTCATCGGGGTCTTCGTCGTCGGCGCGGTCGCCAGCCTCTCCCTGCACCGCGCCCGCTACTGACCCCGCCCCCGCTCCCCGTCCTCCCTTCCGGCGTCCGACCGCCGGCCCCCGACGACCGATCGCGCTCCGCGCCCGCGCGGAGCGCGGACGGCTGTCCGCCCTCCCCCTCCGACCGAGGAAAGAGAGCCCATCGATGACTTCCACCGATCACGCGCTGCCCGCGGAACCCGGCCGTCCCGCGCCGGACGCGCCCGGCCCGCTGCCCGGCGCCGGCGACGGTGCCCGTGGGGCCGCCGACCACGCGGCCCGCCGCACGATCGCGCTGGGTTGCCGGATGCTCGCGCACCGCGGGCTCGCGGAGGACATCCTCGGCCACATCAGCCTGCGCAGCGGCGAGGCGATGCTCATCCGCTGCCGCGGACCGCGCGAACGCGGGCTGCTGTTCACCGACACCGCCGACGTGCACCGCGTCGCCCCGGACGGCGGCCCGCTCGGCGGCGGCTACCAGGCGCCCAACGAGCAGCACATCCACCGTGAGGTGCTCGACGCCCGGCCGGACGCCGAGGCCGTCGTCCACGTCCATCCCCCGGCCGTCGTCGCCGCCGACCTCGCCGGACTCGACCTGCGTCCGATCGTCGGCGCCTACAACATCCCCGCCATGCGGATGGCGCTGGAGGGCATCCCGGTCTACCCGCGCGGCGTCCTGGTCACCCGCCCCGAACTCGGCCGTGAGGTGGCCGCCGTCCTCGGCGACCGGCCGGTCTGCGTGCTGCGCGGGCACGGCATCGTCGCCACCGGCACGACCGTCCAGCAGGCGGTGGTCCGCGCGCTCAACGTCGACGCCCTCGCGCGGATGACGCTGGCAGCCGCCGCCCACCGCGTCCCGGCGAGCCTGCCGGACGCCGACATCGCCGAACTGCCCGATCTGGGTTCGGGGTTCAACGACGAGATGGTCTGGCGCAGCCACCTCGCCCGCCTGGAGCACGCCGGCCTCGGCATCCCGGAGGACGACCGCGGCTGACCCCGTCCGGCAGCGGCGGTCGGTTGATCCGGCGCACCGCCGGCCGGGCGGCGCCGTCGCGGTGTTCGAGGCGGCCGGTGAGCAGGAGCACCGCGTCCTCGCCGGGCGGGGCGGGGGCGCCGGCCAGGGCGCCGTGGCCGGTCGGGCCCGGGTGGGACATGCCGGCCTCCCGGCAGGCCCGCACGGGGTCGGCGGCGCGGGCGGAGCCCGTCCGGCACCGAGAACCCGCTGTGGACGCGCAGGTGCGCGAACGGCCCGGTCGTCACGGCCCACCCCTTTCCCCGTGGCCGGCGCACGGCGGCGCCGACCGGTCCCTTTCCACCCGGAAACACCGGCACGAACCACTCTGGGCAGGGGGTACGACAGCGGCTCCGGACCGGCCCCCGGACCGGTCGTCACCGGGGGTCCCGCTGCCGTTACCGGACCTTTAGCCCGCGCCTACCCCACGGCGTGGCAGACTCTGGCTCATGGAGGGGAGCATGCAGCTGAGGACCGCGCGCGCCGTCGTGTTCGCCGCGCTGTGCGTCACGCTGTCCTCCACCTCCCACGTGCTGCTGTCCAGCACCCCGCTGCCCCCGGCGCTGGTGGGCACGGTGTTCGCTGCCATGTTCCTGATCGCCTTCGCCACCGGCCGCCGTGAGCGTGGTTTCGGCGCGGTCGCGGGTTTGCTGGTGCCGCTGGAGCTGGCGGCGGACACGCTGTTCACCACCGGCCAGCGCACGTGCTACGGCCCCGGTGGCGGTCCGGTCACCGGGCCCCTGCGCTCCTTCGGCGCCGGGGTGATCTGCGGCGGCCGGCCGGTCGGTGTTCCGCAACTGCCGGGCGCGGCCGCGCTGCGGGACGGCACGACGTCCGTCGTGCACCCCGGGCTGCCCTGGCTGCTGCTCGCCGTCCACATATCGGTGGGCCTGCTGGCCTCCTGGTGGCTGCGCCGTGGTGAGGCGGCGGTGGCCCGGTCGCTGCGGTCGGCCGGGGCGTTCGCCCTGCGTCCGCTGCTGCGGGCGGTCGCCGTGCTGTACGGCTCTCCCGCGCGCCCGGCGCCGCGTCCCGTTCCCGCCCGCCGCACGGCGCCACCCGGGCCGCCGCGGCGTGCGGTCGCGCACAGCGTCGTACGCCGCGGTCCGCCGCTGCCCGCCGCGGTCTGACCCCCTCGCGGGTCCGGCCGGGCACCGGCACGGCAGTCATCAGGCGCAGGTCATCACGGAGAGCGGTAACCCCATGAGCAGCAGGAACAACTGGGAGAGCAAGTCCTCGGCGCGCGAGCGGCTGAAGGCGGAGCGGGAGAAGGAGGCCAAGCGGGCCAAGGCCCGCCGCAACGCGATGGTGGGCGGCGGCATAGTCGTCGGCATCGTGGTGGTGGGCGCCGCCGCGATCGGCATCAGCAGCGCGATGGCCAAGAACGACAAGCCGGTCGCCGCCCCCGCCCACACCTCCGGCACCAACGGCACCACGGTCGTCTACGGCAGCGCCTCCGCCAAGCACACCCTGCACCTGTACGAGGACCCGCGCTGCCCGATCTGTGCGGCGTTCGAGCAGGCCAACGGCGCGCAGGTGGTCAAGGGCGCCGACGCAGGCGACTACAAGATCCAGTACACCTTCGGCACGTTCATCGACAACAACTCGGGCGGCACCGGCTCGATGAACGCGCTCGGCGCGATGGGCGCCGCGCTCAACGTCAGCGAGAAGGCGTTCATCGACTACCACACCGCCCTGTACTCGAAGACCAACCACCCCGAGGAGACCACCGACAAGTTCAGCGACGACAGCTACCTGCTGAAGATCGCCGACCAGGTGCCGGAGCTCAAGGGCAACGCGGCCTTCGAGAAGAACGTCAAGGACGACAAGTTCGGCCCCTGGGCGAGCAAGATGTCGGACGCCTTCAACAACAACAGCGACAAGGTCAGCGCCACCCCGACCGCCCTGGTGGACGGCAAGACGCTGAAGATCACCGGCTTCAACAACCCGCCGGAGGGCATCATCCCGGCCAACCAGTTCCTGCCGGAACTGAACAAGGCACTGGGCAAGTAACGGCACGTCCGGCGGGCCGGCGGCGTCCCCGAGGGGGTGCCGGCCGGCCCGCCGCGCCCGTCACAGCCCGGCGAGGAAGTCCAGCGCGGCGGCCCAGGCGCGCAGTGCGGCCTCCGCGTCCCAGTCCTCCAGGGCGGGGTCGGTGAACAGGTGGCCGGCGCCCCGGTAGCGGTGCACCTCCGGCTCGGCACCGGCGCGGCGCATCTTCAGGTACCAGGCGTTCAGCCAGTCCTCCGGCTCGGAGGTGTCCGGGTCCGCGACGTGCAGCTGGACGGGGAAGTCCAGGGCGGCGTCCTGCGGCACGTCGGAGGTGCCGTGCAGGAGCAGCAGCCCTCGGGTGTGCTCGTCGCCGACCGCCAGGTCCTGCGCCACGGCCGCGCCGAAGGAGAACCCGGCGTAGACCAGGCCCCGGCCGGAGTGCGGGGCGACCAGGGTGACGGCCTGACGCAGCACGTCGTCCCAGTCCCGTCCCTCCCGCGCGGCGCGCGCTGCCTCCGGGTCGTCGGTGACGAACCCGTCGAACAGATCGGGCACCAGCACCTCGTGGCCGGCGGCGCGCAGCCGTTCGGCGGCCTCGTGGACCGCGGGGCGCAGGCCGTACACGGAGTGGAACAGGACGATGGTCTCGCTGTGCGCCATGGCTTCCTCGGTGGTCGGACGCTTCCTCGGTGGTCGGACGGGGCCGCGGGGCCTACAGCGCCCGGCGCATGGCCCGGTGGGGGATGCTGCTGCCCTCGTCGAACTCCGGGCCGAACGCGGTGTAGCCGAGGCGTTCGTAGAAGCCCAGGGTGTGGCTCTGGGCCTCCAGGTAGACGGTGGTGAGTCCCAGGGAGCGGGCCTGGCCGTGCACCGCGCGCACCAGGGCGGCGCCCAGTCCGGTGCCGCGGGCGGCGGCGCCGACCGCCAGCCGGCCCAGCACCGCGGTGGTGTCGTCGTCCACGCCCTTGGCGCCGTACTTGCGGCGGGCCGCCGCGCCGTGCAGGAATCGCACGGTGCCGACCGCCGTGCCGTCCCCGGCGGTGGCCAGCAGGTGCACGGCGTGGGCGTCGTAGGCGTCCATCTCCAGCTCCTCCGGGATGCGCTGCTCGACGACGAAGACCTCCCGGCGCACCGCCCGGCAGCCCTCCAGTTCCGCCGGGCCGGCCACCGCGATCCGCACGCCGCCGGGGTGGGTGCCGGTCACGCGCTGTCCTCCCGCACCCGCTCCAGCGCCGAGGCCAGGTCGTCCGGGTAGGGGCTGGTGAACTCCACCCAGGCACCGTCGCCGGGGTGCTCGAAGCCCAGGCGCACGGCGTGCAGCCACTGCCGGGTCAGACCCAGGCGCGCGGCCAGCACCGGGTCGGCGCCGTAGGTCAGGTCGCCGGCGCACGGGTGGCGGTGGGCGGACATGTGCACCCGGATCTGGTGGGTGCGGCCGGTCTCCAGCTTGATGTCCAGCAGGCTGGCGGCGCGGAACGCCTCCATCAGGTCGTAGTGCGTGACGGAGGGTTTGCCGCCGGCCACCACGGCCCACTTGTAGTCGTGCGTGGGGTGCCGGCCGACGGGGGCGTCGATGGTGCCGCTCAGCGGGTCGGGGTGGCCCTGCACGAGGGCGTGGTAGCGCTTGTCGACCGTGCGGTCACGGAACTGCTGCTTGAGCAGGGTGTAGGCGCGCTCGGACTTGGCGACGACCATCAGGCCGGAGGTGCCGACGTCCAGCCGGTGCACGATGCCCTGGCGTTCGGCGGCGCCGGAGGTGGAGATGCGGTAACCGGCGGCGGCCAGCCCCCCGATGACGGTGGGACCGCTCCAGCCGGGTGAGGGGTGCGCGGCAACGCCGACCGGCTTGACGATCACCAGGACGTCGTCGTCGTCGTGCACGATGACCATGCCCTCGACGGGCTCGGCCACGATCCGCAGCGGGGCGGCCGGGGCGGGCATCTCGACCTCCAGCCAGGCGCCGCCGCTGACGCGGTCGGACTTGCCGGCCGGGGCGCCGTCCAGCATGACCTTGCCGTCGGCGGCGAGTTCGGCGGCCTTGGTGCGGGAGAAGCCGAACATGCGGGCGAGGGCTGCGTCCACCCGTTCGCCCTCCAGGCCGTCGGGCACCGGGAGCGTGCGGATCTCGGGAAGGGTACTCATCACGACGAGTATGCCGGACCCCGCGGGACGCGCCGTCCGCGCGGGGTGCGTCACCCGTCCGGCGGGTCAGTCGCGGTGGACGGAGCCGTCCGGGTCCAGGCCCCGGAAGGAGAGCCAGACGATGAGGATGCCACCGCACACGATGGCGGAGTCGGCGAGGTTGAAGACCGCGAAGTCCTTGGGCGCGACGAAGTCGACGACGGCGCCGCGGAAGACGCCCGGGGAGCGGAAGATCCGGTCGGTCAGGTTGCCCAGCGCACCGCCGAGCAGCAGGCCGAGGGCGACCGCCCACGGCACGCTGTAGAGGCGGCGGGAGAGCCGGGCGATGACGCCGATGACGATCAGCGCGATCAGGGTGAAGACGATGGTCATCCCTTGTCCGATGCCGAAGGCGGCACCGGAGTTGCGGGTGGCCCACAGCTGGAGCCAGGAGCCCAGCACGGGGATCGCCGGGTGACCCTCCAGGTGGTGCACGACGAGGGTCTTGCTGACGATGTCCAGCACGTAGGCGAGCGCGGCCACGCCGATCAGCGCGGGCATCCGCCGTCTGCGTCCCGCCCCCGGCCCACCGGGGGTGTCCTGATCTGCGCCGTCCGTGGCGCCGCTCGCCGGGGCGTCCTCCCCGGCGGTGTCCGCCGGTCCGGCGACCGGCTCCCGCGGGACCTCCTCGTCCCGTCCGTCCGCCGGCCCGTCCCCGGCCGGACCAGCTCCTGGCGTACCGATGGTGCGCTCCGCCTTCGTCACGTGAGTCCCTCAGCCTGTGAGTCCCGCGTCAGGCCCTGCCTGACGAGACGAGAGTACGGCACCGGGTGGCCGGTGGTCAGCGGACCTCAGCGGCGTTCGGCGCGCTGCTTGCACTCGACGCACAGGGTGGCTCGGGGGAACGCCCGCATGCGCGCCTTGCCGATGGGCCGCCCGCAGGACTCGCACCGCCCGTAGGTGCCGTCGTCGAGCCGTTCCAGGGCGTGCCGGGTCTGGGTCAGCGTCTCGCGGGCGTTGGCGGCCAGCGACATCTCGTGCTCGCGGGAGATGTTCTTGGTGCCGACGTCGGCCTGGTCGTCGCCCGCGCCGTCGCCGGAGTCGCGCATCAGGCCGGTGACGGCGGCCTCGGAGGCGCGGATCTCGGCCCGCAGCCGCTCGGCCTCGGACCGCAGTTCGGCGCGGGCCTCCTCGACCTCAGAGGCGTTCCAGGGCTCCTCACCGGGCCGCACCGCCAGTTCGCCGGGGCCCGCCTGGGCCCCGGCGGCGGTCCCGCTCCTCTTCGTGGCGGCCGTCCGCTTCGGCGGGGCGGACTTCTTCGGCGCCGTCTTCTTCGGCGTGGCCGCCTTCTTGGCCGTGGTCTTCGCGGGGGTCCTCCTCCTGGCGGGGGCGGACTTCTTCGCCGGGGCCTTCGCGGCGGCCTTCCCGGCCGGGGCCTTCTTCGCGGAGGCGGCCTTCTTCGCCGGGGCGGTCCGCTTCGCCGGGGCGGTCCGCTTCGCCGGGGCGGTCACGGCGGCCTTCCCGGCCGGGGCCTTCTTCGCCGGGGCCGCCTTCTTCGCGGGGGCCGCCTTCTTCGCGGGGGCCGCCTTCTTCGCGGGACGGACGCCTTGCGGGCGGTGGTCCTGCCCGGTGCCGCGGACTTCGCCGCGCTCGTGCGGGCGGGCGGTGTCGTGCCGGTCCTGGCAGACTGCGCGGCGGTCTTCTTCGCCACCATGGCCGCGGCCCCTTCACCTCGTACGGTGCCGCCCGGCACGGAGGCGCGGCGCGACGCGGCCCGCCCGGCGGGCAGGTCCGACTTCCGTTCTGCCCGTATGACCGACGGATAATCCGATATGCTTCGGTACACCCCCGTACCGCACCATTCGTTCCGTCCGTTCGGCCTACCGCGGCAGAGCGCGGAAACCCGGCGGGAGCACGGCGGCCCCGGCCCGTACACTGGGCGCAGCGAAAGGCGTGGATGGGGACGAGTAGCGCCGCAGGCACCAAGAGCGACCCGGGGACGGTGCGAGCCCGGGGGTGTGCGCGGTGCGAAGATCACCCCGGAGCCGCCGGAGGAAAGCCGGGCGGGGTTCCCCGAGGCGAGTAGAACCGGCATCGCGGCCCAATGAGCGGGTCGGCGGCGCGCGGCGCGGCCGGCCAAGGAGGGTGGTACCGCGGGAGCGCGCTCTCGTCCCTCCGCCGTGACAGCCGCGATGCCGCCTTTCCGCCCGGAGGACGAACCGATGACGCAGTACCGCCCGGTCCCCGCCCAGGTCGACCTGCCAGCGCTGGAGCACGAGGTGCTCGCGTTCTGGCAGCGGAACGAGGTCTTCGCCCGCTCGCTGGAGCAGACCGAGGGCCGCCCGGAGTGGGTCTTCAACGAGGGCCCGCCGACCGCCAACGGCATGCCGGGGGCCCACCACATCGAGGCGCGGGTCTTCAAGGACGTCTTCCCCCGCTTCCGCACCATGCAGGGCCACCACGTGCCGCGCAAGGCCGGCTGGGACTGCCACGGCCTGCCCGTGGAGCTGGCGGTGGAGAAGGAGCTGGGCTTCACCGGCAAGCAGGACATCGACGCGTACGGCATCGCCGCGTTCAACGCCAGGTGCCGCGAGTCGGTCACCCGGCACACCGGCGCCTTCGCCGAGCTGACCACCCGCATGGGCTACTGGGTGGACCTGGAGCAGGCGTACTGGACGATGTCGCCGTCCTACGTGCAGTCGGTGTGGTGGTCGCTGCGGCAGATCTTCGACAAGGGCCTGCTGGTCCAGGACCACCGGGTCGCCCCCTGGTGCCCGCGCTGCGGCACCGGCCTGTCGGACCACGAGCTGGCGCAGGGCTACGAGACGGTCGTCGACCCCTCGGTGTACGTGCGCATGCCGCTGACCTCGGGCCCGCTGGCCGGGCGGGCGTCGCTGCTGGTGTGGACGACCACCCCGTGGACGCTGGTGTCCAACACCGCGGTGGCCGCCCACCCCGGCGTGCGCTACGTGGTGGCCACCGACGGCACCGAGCGGCTGGTGGTGGCCGAGCCGCTGCTGGCCAAGGCGCTGGGCGAGGGCTGGGAGCCCGCCGGGGAGTCGTTCACCGGCGCGGAGATGGAGCGCTGGACCTACCGGCGGCCCTTCGACCTGGTGGAGATCCCCGACGCGCACTACGTCGTCACCGCCGGCTACGTCACCACCGAGGACGGCACCGGCCTGGTGCACCAGTCCCCCGCGTTCGGCGAGGACGACCTGCGCACCTGCCGCGGCTACGGGCTCCCGGTGGTCAACCCGGTGCGCGCCGACGGGACGTTCGAGGCGGAGGTGCCGCTGGTCGGCGGGCAGTTCTTCAAGAAGGCCGACGAGGTGCTGGTTACCGACCTCAGGGACCGTGGCCTGCTCTTCCGCCACCTGCCCTACGAGCACAGCTACCCGCACTGCTGGCGCTGCCACACCGCGCTGCTGTACTACGCGCAGCCGTCCTGGTACATCCGCACCACCGCCGTCAAGGACGCGATGCTGCGGGAGAACGAGCGCACCAACTGGTTCCCGGAGACCGTCAAGCACGGCCGCTTCGGCGACTGGCTGAACAACAACGTGGACTGGGCGCTCTCCCGCAAGCGGTACTGGGGCACGCCGCTGCCGATCTGGACGTGCGAGGAGGGCCACCTGACCTGCGTCGGATCCTTCGCGCAGCTGTCGGAGCTGACCGGCACCGACCAGTCCGGGCTCGACCCGCACCGCCCGTTCATCGACGACGTCACCTTCCCCTGCCCGGAGTGCTCCGCGACGGCGACCCGGGTGCCGGAGGTGATCGACGCCTGGTACGACTCGGGCGCCATGCCGTTCGCGCAGTACGGCTACCCGTTCGAGAACGAGGAGCTGTTCGAACGGCGTTACCCGGCGCAGTTCATCTCCGAGGCCATCGACCAGACCCGCGGCTGGTTCTACTCGCTGATGGCGGTCGGCACCCTGGTCTTTGACCGCTCCTCGTACGAGAACGTCGTCTGCCTGGGGCACATCCTGGCGGAGGACGGCCGGAAGATGTCCAAGCACCTGGGCAACATCCTCCAGCCGATCCCCCTGATGGACCAGCACGGCGCGGACGCGGTGCGCTGGTTCATGGCGGCCGGCGGCTCCCCCTGGGCGGCTCGCCGCGTCGGGCACGGCACCATCCAGGAGGTGGTGCGCAAGACGCTGCTGACCTACTGGAACACCGTCGCCTTCCAGGCCCTGTACGCCCGTACCGCCGGCTGGGCCCCCTGCGCCGCCGACCCCGCGCCGGCCGACCGCCCGCTGCTGGACCGCTGGCTGCTCGGCGAGCTGAACGCCCTGGTGCGCGACGTGACCGGGGCCATGGAGGCGTACGACACCCAGCACACCGGCAAGCTGCTGTCGGCGTTCGTCGACGACCTGTCCAACTGGTACGTGCGGCGCTCCCGGCGGCGGTTCTGGCAGGGCGACGCGGCGGCGCTGCGCACCCTGCACGAGGTCATGGAGACCGTCACCCGGCTGATGGCGCCGCTGGTGCCGTTCATCACCGAACGCGTCTGGCAGGACCTGGTCGTCAGCACGGTGCCGGGCACGCCGGAGTCGGTACACCTGGCGTCCTGGCCGGTGGCGGACGCGGCCCTGGTGGACGCGGGGCTCTCGGAGCGGATGGCGCTGGTGCGGCGGCTGGTGGAGCTGGGCCGGGCCACCCGGGCGGAGTCGGGCGTGAAGACCCGGCAGCCGCTCTCCCGCGCCCTGGTGGCCGCGGCCGGCTTTGACGCGCTCGACGCCGATCTGCGCGCGCAGATCGCCGAGGAGCTGAACGTCGGCTCGCTGGCCGCACTGTCCGAGGCCGGTGGTTCACTGGTGGACACCAGCGCGAAGGCCAACTTCCGCGCCCTGGGCAAGCGGTTCGGCAAGGGCACCCAGCCGGTGGCCCAGGCCATCGCCGCGGCCGACGCCGCCGCGCTGTCCGCCGCCCTGCGGGACGGCACCGCCTCGGTGGAGGTCGCCGGGGAGACGATCACGCTGTCGCCGGAGGAGGTCGTCGTCACCGAGACCCCGCGCGAGGGCTGGTCGGTGGCGTCCGGCACGGGGGCCACGGTCGCCCTGGACCTGGCCGTCACGCCGGAGCTGCGCCGGGCGGGCCTGGCCCGCGACGCGATCCGCCTGATGCAGGAGGCCCGCAAGAACTCGGGCCTGGACGTGGCGGACCGGATCGCGGTGCGGTTCTCCGCCACCGGCGAGGTGGCGGAGGCACTGGCGGAGCACCGCACGCTGGTCGCCGACGAGGTGCTGGCGACGGACTTCGCCGCCGGACCGGGCGACGAGGGCTTCGGCGAGGTCTTCAGCGACGAGGCGCTGGGCCTGGCCTTCCGGCTTCGCAAGCAGTAGTCCCCGCCGGTTCCCCGGGGGCGCGGGGAACCGCACGCGCGACCAGAGCGCCACCGGCCGGTGACCGCGCTCCCCCCACCGAGCGATTCACCTGTCAGCGACGGCCACGCCGCGTCCTGTGCCGACCACGGGCACACATACGGGCCGGGGCCGGAGGAAGATCCTCCGGCCCCGGCCCGTATATTCAGCTGTTCAGCCCAGCGGCCGCGTTCAGTTGTCGTCCTCGTCGATCAGGAAGCCACGCATCGGCGTGGGTGCCTGCTGCAGCGGCTGCGGGCCCTGCGGACGGACCGGCGACATGGGCTGCGTCATGGCCGGGGACATCTGCGGCTGACCGCCGTAGGTGTGGCCGCCGCCCTGGGTGCCCATCTGCTGACCGCCGTAGGTGTGGCCACCGCCCTGGCCGATCGCCCCGGCACCGGCCGCGGCCATACCGGACCCCATCGTGCCGGGACCCATCCCGCCGCCCATGGTGGACGACGAGGGCAGGGACGCGGCCGCCGGAGTGCGCGGCGGGGCCAGCGAGTCGTCGGCCTGGTTCTCCAACTGGCGCAGCTGGCTCTCCAGGTACGACTTCAGGCGGGTGCGGTACTCGCGTTCGAAGCCGCGCAGGTCCTCGACCTTGCGCTCCAGCGTGGCGCGGGCGGACTCCAGGGAGCCCATCGCGACGCGGTGCTTCTCCTGCGCGTCCCGCTCCAGCGCGTCAGCCTTGGCACGGGCGTCCCGCTCCAGGCCCTCGGCGCGGCTGCGGGCCTCGCCGACGATCTTGTTGGCCTCGGAACGGGCCTCCGCGATCGCCTGGTCGGCGGTCTGCTGCGCCAGGGAGAGCACGCGCGCGGCGCTGTCGCCGTGCGGGCCGCCCTGCTGCTGCGGCGGGGGCTGCATCATCTGCTGCGGCACCGGCTGCATCATCTGCGTCGGCTGTCCGCCCATCGGACCCTGACCCATCGGACCCGGTCCGCCCTGGCCCATCGGACCGGGGCCCTGACCCATCGGACCGCCCTGACCCATCGGACCGGGACCGCCCTGCATCGGGCCGCCCTGGCCCATCGGACCACCCTGCATCGGGCCGCCCTGGCCCATCGGACCACCCTGCATCGGGCCGCCCTGACCCATCGGACCCGGGCCCTGACCCATCGGGCCGGGACCCATCGGACCGCCCTGCGATCCGTGCTGCTGCCCACCAGGGCCGGCGGGCAGCTGGGGTGCGCCGGGCAGCTGGGGCGGTCCGCCCATCTGCTGCTGCCCAGGGGGCACCGGCTGCGGACCGGATATGGCGGCGGGCACGGGTGCCCCCGGCCTCTCCTGCTGCTGCTCCTGCTTGCGCAGGTTCTGCTGCTGGTTCTGCGCGGCGGCCCGGGTGGCCGCGGCCAGCTTGGCCCGCAGATCCTCGTTCTCCCGCAGCAGTCGCGTCAGTTCGGCTTCGACCTCATCGAGGAAGGCGTCGACCTCATCCTCGTCATAGCCTTCTCGGAGGCGGACGGTCGTGAACTGCTTGTTACGAACGTCCTCGGGGGTCAACGGCATCTCTTCACCTCAACGTGATCGTCGGCATTCGGCAAGACCGTACTCGTTCACAGCCTGGCCACGACGTAGATCAGGATGTAGACGATGATCATCAGTACGAAGAAGGACAGGTCGAGCGCTACGCCCCCGAGACGCAGCGGCGGGATGACCCGCCGCAGGAGCTTGAGTGGCGGATCGGTGACAGTGTAGGTGGCTTCCAGAACGACCACCATGGCCTTGCCCGGGCGCCACGACCTGGCGAACTGGAAGACCCACGACATCACCAGCCGGAAGAACAGCACGGCGAGGAAGACCAGGAGGACGAACTGCACGACGTCCCACACGACGTTCATCGCTCCGCCCCTTCCCCTCTTCCAGCGCGGGCCTCACGGTCCGGTTCCACGTGCTCTCGTCTCAGCTCTGGTTGAAGAATCCGCCCTCGGCGATCCGGGCTTTGTCCTCCGCCGTGACATCGACGTTAGCAGGAGACAGGAGGAACACCTTCTGCGTCACCCGCTCGATGCTGCCGTGCAGACCGAAGACCAGACCCGCGGCGAAGTCCACCAGACGTTTGGCGTCCGTGTCATCCATCTCCGTCAGATTCATGATCACCGGGGTGCTCTCCCGGAAGTGTTCGCCGATCGTACGGGCTTCGTTGTAGGTGCGCGGGTGCAGCGTCGTGATGCGGTAGGGCTCTCGTTCCGACACGACCTTGGGCATGATCACCGGTGCGTTCTTCTCCAGACTCCGACGTTCAGGTGTGATGGATGCCACTGGGGCGATCCGCGGTTCCCGGGGGGCCGGAGGGTGCGTGACGCGGGGCGGTTCCTCGGCGGCCGGCTGGTGCGGCTGCCGTCTTACCCGCTCCGGTTCCGGCTCGGGCTCGAACTCGTCGTCCGGATCGAACCCCGCGCCGTCGTACCCATCGTCCTCCACGAGGCCGAGGTAGACCGCCATCTTGCGCATTGCGCCGGCCATGCTCTCCGTCCTCCGCTCTGTGGTGGATCGGCACCGTCACCAGGTGGTTGAGATCCACTGTGCCCGCTCCGTGTTGGGCGAAGCGTGACCATATTTTCTGCTGTGGTCCGACTTCTTCGTGACGTTACCGGAGGGCGGGACGGACTCCGAGTACCGCAGTACCGACGCGCACATGTGTCGCACCGGCGGCCACCGCGTCCTCCAGGTCCGAACTCATCCCGGCGGAGACCATGTTCGCAGCCGGATGGGTTTCGCGCAGGGCGGACGCGAGATTCACGAGCCGGTCGAACGCGAGCCGCGGGCGGCCGGCGAACTCGCCCTCCAGCGGAGCGACGGTCATCACACCGCTGAAGCGCAGCCCGGGCGCGGCGGCGATGGCGCCGGCCAGGTCCGCGACGTCCGGCGGGGAGACACCGCCGCGCCCGCCGACCGATCCTGACGGCGCGTCCAGCGCGACCTGCACCAGGCATCCGACCTCCCGGCCGGCCCGGACCGCCGCGTCGGAGAGCGCGGTCACCAGCCGGGGACGGTCGACGGAGTGCACGAAGTCCGCGTAACGGACCACCGAGCGGACCTTGTTGGTCTGGAGCTGCCCGACGAAGTGCCACGACAGTCCGGACCCGGCGGTCAGTTCGGCCTTGCCCGCGGCCTCCTGGTCGCGGTTCTCGGCGACCTCGCGGACCCCGAGTCCGGCCAGGATCGCCACGTCGGAGGCCGGGTAGGTCTTCGTCACCACCACGAGGGTGATCTCCGACCGGTCCCGGCCGGCCGCGGCGCAGGCGGCGGCGATGCGGTCCTCGACCCGGGCGAGGTTGGCGGCCAGCTCCGCGCGGCGTTCCTGCGGGCCGGTGCCGGGCGTGGTCACCGGGACTCCAGCCAGACGTAGGAGGCCAGCCGGCCGGTCGCCCCGTCGCGCCGGTAGGAGAAGTGGTCGCCGGACTCGCGAGTGCAGACCTTCGAGGCGGTGCGGCCGGCGACGCCGAGCTGTTCCAGCTGCGCGTGCACACCGGCGACGATGTCGAGCGCTGGGGTCTTCCACCGGGTGGCGGCCCACGTTTCGGGGATGAGACCGGCGCCGTGTTGACGCATCTCCTCCGGCACCTCGTAGCAGCCGCCGCAGACCGCGGGGCCGGTGTGCGCCACCAGGCGTTCGGGCTCGGCGCCGAGCGCGGTCATCGCGTCGACCACCGCGGGCACCACGCCGGCCAGCAGCCCGGGCCGCCCCGCGTGCGCCGCGCCGGCCACCCCGGCGACCGGGTCGGCCAGCAGCACCGGCACGCAGTCGGCGGTCAGCACGGCCAGCGGCAGTCCGCGGCGGGTGGTGACGACCGCGTCGACCGGGGTGCCCTCGGGCAGGCCGGCCGGGGTGTCGACGACGGCTACGTCCTTGCCGTGCACCTGGTTCATCCAGACGACCGACTCCGGGTCAAGGCCGAGCGCGGTGGCGGCCAGGGCCCGGTTGCCCAGAACGGCGGCCGGGTCGTCACCGACCGCGCCGCCGAGGTTGAGCTGCTGGTACGGCGCGGCGCTCACCCCGCCCCACCGGTCGGTGAAGGCGAAGTGAGCGCCGTCCGTTTCGTACGACTGTCCTATCAACGTCTGCTCGCTCGGTCCGGGTCCGGCGTCACTTGAGGAAGTCGGGAACGTCGAGTTCCTCGGCCTGACTGTCCTGGTAGGGACGGGCCGGCGGGACCTGCGGGGTGATCGCCGGGGTGCTGCGGGCCTCGGCCGGCATCGGCTCGATGTCGTCGTCCAGCGACTCGGCCGGCTCGCGCGGGGTGAGGCTGCCCAGGCCGCCGAAGGACGGGCGGGAGCTGTCGGAACCCAGGCGCGAGAGCGGGGAGCCTGAGCTCTCCTCGCGGCCCGAGGTGTAGGTGCCCAGCTGCACCTTGTCGCGGCTCTTGGTGGGCGGCTGCCCGCCGTCGAACCCGGCGGCGATGACCGTGACCCGCACCTCGTCGCCGAGCGCGTCGTCGATGACGGCGCCGAAGATGATGTTGGCCTCCGGGTGGGCGGCCTCGCTGACCAGTTGCGCGGACTCGTTGATCTCGAACAGGCCGAGGTCGGAGCCACCGGAGATGGACAGCAGCACGCCGCGGGCGCCGTCGATGGACGCCTCCAGCAGCGGCGAGGAGATGGCCATCTCGGCCGCCGCCACCGCGCGGTCGTCGCCGCGGGCCGAGCCGATGCCCATCAGCGCCGAGCCGGCGTCCGACATGACCGACTTGACGTCGGCGAAGTCGAGGTTGATCAGGCCCGGTGTGGTGATCAGATCGGTGATGCCCTGCACACCGGAGAGCAGCACCTGGTCGGCCGACTTGAAGGCGTCCAGCACGCTGACCTGGCGGTCGGAGATGGACAGCAGCCGGTCGTTGGGGATGACGATGAGGGTGTCGACCTCGTCGCGCAGCGAGGCGATGCCGTCCTCGGCCTGGTTGGCCCGGCGGCGGCCCTCGAAGGTGAACGGGCGGGTGACCACCCCGATGGTCAGCGCACCCAGCGTGCGGGCGATGTTGGCGACCACCGGCGCACCGCCGGTACCGGTGCCGCCGCCCTCGCCGGCGGTGACGAAGACCATGTCGGCCCCCTTGAGGACCTCCTCGATCTCCTCGCGGTGGTCCTCGGCGGCCTTGCGGCCGACGTCCGGATTGGCACCGGCCCCGAGGCCCCGGGTGAGTTCACGGCCGACGTCGAGCTTGACGTCGGCGTCGGACATCAGGAGGGCCTGCGCGTCGGTGTTGATCGCGATGAACTCGACGCCCTTCAGCCCGACCTCGATCATCCGGTTGATGGCGTTGACACCGCCGCCGCCAATGCCGACGACCTTGATGACTGCGAGGTAGTTCTGCGGTGCTGCCACGTCGAAGGCCTCTCGCCTCGATTAACGTGCCGGCCCTCCGGGGGCGGTGGACCGGCGGATGCCGATGGGACGGTTCGGACGCCGACCCGAACCCTCACCCTGAGGATTAGGGTTGGGGTTAAACGTGTTCCTTGTGTCCGCTTGGACAGGACAGTAAGTCGACAAGCGGTACAGGTTCAACGAACACGCCGAACCTCGTGCTTTTCTTTCGAGCTTATGTGATCATGCCCCACCGAAGCCAACCAGGGTCTCGGAAGGAAAAGCCCGCGTCAACTCCCCGATGACGCAGGGGCGCTGGGGGCGCTCACGTCGTAGTGCGCGGCGCGCGGTTCCGCCTTCATGAGCGCGGTGAGCGCGGCCGCCTTCCGGGCCCCTTCCTCCGGACTGCCCCACAGCACGCTGCGGCCGCCGCCGAGTTCCAGGGTGATTCCGTCGAACGAGGCCACCTGGACGAACTTTGTCTGTCTATGCACCGATTCCGGGAGATCGGCGGCCACTTGAACGGCGGAGTGCAGCAGGACTTCGGTACCGAAATAACCGGGGTGCGAAGAGCCCGGCCGGGCGGCGCCGGTCAATTCCACGAGCGGAACTCCACGGGGCGCTGTCGCGTCCGTGGCATATCGCACGCCGTCGGCGTCCACTTCGATGAACTTTCCGCCCTTTTTCAGGAGCGCTTTAGGCACGCGTTCGGTCACTTCCAGCACGATCGCGCCCGGCCACGACCGTTCCACGTCCACCGAGTCGACCCGGGGCAGCGCGGAACGCAGCCGGGCGGCCACCGCCGCGGTGTCGACCGACGCGAGCGGTTCGCCGTCCCGCACCCCGGCGGCGGAACGCACCCCGGCGGCCGTCAGCACCCGGGTGCCGGTGACCCGCACCTGACGCACCCGCAGCCACGGGGAGCCGTACAGCAGCCAGACCGCGCCGCCGGCCAGCAGGGCCAGCACCAGCAGCAGGACGAGCGCGCCGCGCCGGGTGAGCCGGCGCGGCGGTGGCGCGGCGGGACGGCGCGGGGCCGGAGCCGCGCGGTCGTTTCGCTGGGGGATCACCGGTCCGGCCACCTGGCCGCCTCCTCGATAGTCGCGGGTGCGTCCCCGCCCCGGGTGCCTATCCTGCCCGGCGGGCGGCGACCGCCTCGCGCACCATGCCGACGAGCAGGTCGTCGGCGTCCCGGCGGCCGGACTCGGCGGCGGCGTGCGACATCTCGTAGAGCCGGTGCGGGTCGGTCAGCACCGGCAGGACGTTGCGCAGCACCCATTCGCCGGTCAGCTCGGCGTCGTCGACCAGCAGGCCGCCGCCGGCCTTGACCACGGGCTGGGCGTTCAGCCGCTGCTCGCCGTTGCCGATGGGCAGCGGCACGTAGGCGGCGGGCAGTCCGACGGCGGAGAGTTCGGCGACGGTCATCGCGCCGGCCCGGCAGAGCATCATGTCGGCGGCGGCGTAGGCGAGGTCCATCCGGTCGACGTAGGGCACCGGCACGTACGGCGGCATCCCGGGCATCTGGTTGACCTGCGGGAGTTCGTTCTTCGGGCCGACCGCGTGCAGCACCTGGACGCCGGACTGCTGGAGGCGCGGGGCGATCGAGGCGACGACCTCGTTGAGCCGCCGGGCGCCCTGGGAGCCGCCGGAGACCAGCAGGGTGGGCAGGTTCTGGTCCAGCCCGAACGCGGCACGGGCCTCGGGGCGGGCGGCGGCGCGGTCGAGGGTGGCGATGGTGCGGCGCAGCGGGATGCCGACGTAGCGGGCGTCGCGCAGTTTGCTGTCGGGGGTGGAGACGGCGACCGCGTGGGCGTAGCGGGAGCCGATCTTGTTGGCCAGGCCGGGCCGGGCGTTGGCCTCGTGGACGACGATGGGCACCCCCAGGCGCTTGGCGGCCAGGTAGCCGGGCAGCGCCACGTAGCCGCCGAAGCCGACCACGCAGGCGGCCCCGGTGCGCTCCAGCACCTGCTCGGCGGCCCGGATGGTGCCGCGCAGCCGGCCGGGGACGGTGATCAGCTCCGGGGTCGGGCGGCGGGGCAGCGGGACGGCGGGGATCAGGGCGAGGTCGTAGCCGCGTTCCGGCACGAGCCGGGTCTCCAGGCCGCGTTCGGTACCGAGGGCGGTGATCCCGACGGTGGGGTCCTGCCTGCGCAGGGCGTCCGCGAGGGCCAGCGCGGGCTCGATGTGTCCGGCTGTGCCACCGCCGGCGAGAACGACATGCACCAATTCACCGCTTCCCGGACGACCGCCGTGGGGCGAGCCGTCGCATGCTCCGATTCATTGCCCTGGTGACAGGGCCCGCTCCCCGCGCGGCCAGCGCCGCCCGGGCGGCCGGCTCACTCCTGGCGAACGAGATGAGCAGCCCGACGGCGAACATGGTGGGCAGCAGGGCCGAACCCCCGTAGGAGAACAGCGGGAGCGGGACGCCGGCGATCGGCAGCAGGCCGAGCACCGATCCGATGTTGATCACGGCCTGTGCCGTGATCCAGGTGGTCACGCTTCCCGCGGCGAACCTCACGAAGGGGTCTTCCGTACGTCCGGCCACGCGGATACCGGCATAGCCTAGGGCCGCGAAGAGCCCCAGGACGGACAGCGTACCGGCGAGGCCGAGTTCCTCCCCCGTGACGGCGAAGATGAAGTCGGTGTGGGGCTCCGGCAGTTGGCCCCACTTCTCCACGCTCGCCCCCAGCCCGGAGCCGAACACCCCGCCGGAGGCGAGCGCGTACAGCCCGTGGACGGCCTGCCAGCACTGGTCGCCCTTGCCGGGTTCGGTGGCCAGGATGCAGGCGAACCGGGAGACCCGGTGGGCGCTGGTGCGGATCAGCAGCAGTCCGGCCAGGGCCGCGACGCCCAGGACACCGGCGAACAGCCGGGTGGGGGCGCCGGCCAGCCACAGCAGGGCGAAGAGTATGGCGGCCAGCACCATGCCGGTGCCCATGTCGCCGCCGAGCAGCACCAGGCCGAGCACCAGCAGCATGCAGGGCACCAGCGGCACCAGCATCTGCTTCCACTGGCCCAGCTGGCGGCCCTCGGCCTTGCGGGCCAGCAGGTCCGAGCCCCACAGCACCAGGGCGAGCTTGGCGAACTCGCTGGGCTGGACCTGGAAGGGGCCGCCCACGGAGATCCAGTTCTGGTTGCCGTTGACCCGCATGCCGATGCCGGGCACCTGTACCAGGATCAGCAGGAAGAGGGTGCCGAGCAGCAGCGGGCGGGCCAGTTTGCGGTGCGCGGCGACCGGCAGCCGCACGGCGGCGAACAGCAGCAGCGTGCCGAGGCCGGCGGCCAGCAGCTGCTTGCGGAAGAAGAACGTGCCGGGCAGGCCCATCTGGAGTGCCTCGACCTGGGAGGCGGAGAAGACCATCACCAGGCCGAGCACGAGGATCAACGAGCTGCCGCCGACGATCAGGTAATAGGCCGTCAGCGGGCGGTCCCAGGCCCGGCTGAGGCGTTCGTGCAGACCGCGCAGGCCGCGCAGCGGTCCGCCGCCGCGCGGGGTGCTGCGCGGGCGTCCGGCGGGTGCCGGGACGCCGGGGCGGCGCTGCCGTGTCGGTACCGCTGACCGCTGCTGCGGCGTCATGTCCCCTCCGTGGGCCGGGCGCCGGGCCGTCCAGCGCGGCGGGCCCGGGGCTAGCGCGCGCCGGCCGTGCGGGACGGCAGGTCGCGCACCGCCGCCGCGAACAGGTCGCCGCGCGTGTTGTAGTTGGTGAACATGTCCATCGAGGCGCAGGCGGGGGCCAGCAGTACGGTGTCGCCGGGCCGGGCGAGGCCCGCCGCGGCACCCACCGCAGCCTCCATCGCCCCAGTGTCGGTCCGTTCCAGGTCGACGACCGGGACCTCGGGGGCGTGTCGCGCGAGCGCCCGGGCGATCAGCTCCCGGTCGGCGCCGAGCAGCACCGCGCCGCGCAGCCCTCCGGCGGCCCCGGCGACCAGGTCGTCGAACCGCGCGCCCTTGGCGAGTCCGCCGGCGATCCACACCACCGAGCCGTAGGCGGCCAGCGAGGCGGCGGCGGCGTGCGGGTTGGTGGCCTTGGAGTCGTCGACGTAGTCGACGCCGCCGATCGAGGCCACGTGGGTGATGCGGTGCGGGTCGGGGCGGAAGGCGCGCAGGCCGTCGCGGACGGCGGCGGGCGGCACGCCGTAGGCGCGGGCCAGGGCCGCGGCGGCCAGCGCGTTGGCGACGTTGTGCGGGGCCGGCGGGTCGATGTCGGCGGCCTCGGCGAGTTCCTGGGCGTTGCGCTGCCGGTCGGCGACGAAGGCCCGGTCGACCAGGACGCCGTCGACGACGCCGAGCTGGGAGACCGCCGGGGGGCCGAGGGTGAAGCCGACAGCGCGGCAGCCCTCCTCGACGTCCGCGCCGCGCACCAGGTCCTCGGTGGCCGGGTCGGCGGTGTTGTAGACGCAGGCGACCCGGTTGCCCTCGTAGACGCGGCCCTTGTCGGCGGCGTAGGCGGCCATGGAGCCGTGCCAGTCGAGGTGGTCGGGGGCGAGGTTGAGCACCGCGCCGGAGTGGGCGCGGACGCTGGGCGCCCAGTGCAGCTGGTAGCTGGACAGCTCGACGGCCAGCACGTCGTACGGCTCGGCGGAGGTGACCGCCTCGACCAGGGAGACGCCGATGTTGCCGACGGCTGCGGTGCGCAGGCCGGCGGCGGTGAGGACGGCGGCGAGCATGCGGGTGGCGGTGGTCTTGCCGTTGGTGCCGGTCACGCACAGCCAGTCGGGGGCGCCGGGGGCACGCAGCCGCCAGGCGAGTTCCACGTCCCCCCACACCGGTGCGCCCGCGCCCGTCCGCGGCGGCGAACAGCGGGGAGGCGGGCTTCCACCCGGGGGCGGTGACGACGAGTTCCGTGCCCTGCGGCAGGGTCTCGCCGTCACCGAGGCGCACCGTGATCCCGAGGTCCTCCAGCGCCGCGGCCTCCCGGCGCTCGCGCTCCCCGTCACCGCCGTTGACGACGGTGACGCGGGCGCCGAGGCCGTGCAGGGCGCGGGCCGCCGGGACGCCGCTGACGCCCAGGCCGGCCACGGTGACCCGCCGGCCGGCGAGTTCCTCGGCGGTGTTCATCGCTACCCCTGGGGTCCGGTGCCGCTGGGTCACTTGGCGGCGACGAAGCCCGCGTAGAACAGGCCCAGTCCGACCGCCATGCACATGCCCTGGATGATCCAGAAACGGACCACGATCAGGACCTCGCTCCAGCCCTTCAGCTCGAAGTGGTGCTGCAACGGTGCCATGCGGAAGACGCGTTTGCCCGTCAGGCGGAACGAGCCGACCTGGATGACCACCGAGAGGGTGATCAGGACGAACAGACCGCCGAGGATCGCCATCAGCAGTTCGGTGCGCGAGAGGATCGCCAGGCCGGCGAGCGCGCCGCCGAGCGCGAGGGATCCGGTGTCGCCCATGAAGACCTTGGCCGGCGAGGTGTTCCACCACAGGAAGCCGAAGCAGGCGCCCATCAGGGCCGCCGCGACCACCGCGAGGTCGAGCGGGTCGCGCACCTCGTAGCAGCCGGGGCCCGCGGTGAACTCGTTCGCGCAGGACTGGCCGTACTGCCACACGCCGATGACCGTGTAGGCGGCGAAGACCATCACCGAGGCGCCGGTGGCCAGGCCGTCCAGGCCGTCGGTGAGGTTCACGCCGTTGGACATCGCCAGGATCATGAACAGCGCCCAGATCACGAAGATGACCGGGCCGATCGACCAGCCGAAGTCCTGGGTGAAGGACAGCTTGGTGGAGGCGGGCGTGGCGCCGCTGTGGTCGGGGAAGCGGGTGGCCAGGATCGCGAAGGCGACACCGACGATCAGCTGGCCGGCCATCTTGGCCTTGGCCCGCAGGCCGAGGCTGCGCTGCTTGACGATCTTGATGTAGTCGTCGAGGAAGCCGACCAGGCCCATACCGGCGAACAGGAAGAGCACCAGCAGGCCGGATACCGACGGGGACTCGCCGACGATCAGCTTGGTGGCACCGTAGGCGATCAGCGTCGCCACGATGAAGGCGATGCCGCCCATCGTGGGAGTTCCGCGCTTGCTGTGGTGGCCGCGCGGGCCGTCGTCGCGGATGAACTGGCCGTAGCCCTTGCGGGCCAGCAGCTTGATCAGAGCGGGGGTACCGATGAGCGACAGGAACAGGCCGAACACACCGGAGATGAGGATCTGCTTCATCAGCCGGCGGTCCCGCCCTGCTCACCGGTGTCCGTCACCAGTGCCTGTGCGACCCTCTCCAGGCCGACCGAACGCGATGCCTTCACCAACACGACGTCTCCTGGGCGCAGTTGATCGCGCAACAGGTCGATCGCCGTTTCCGCGTCGGAAACATGCACCGACTCCTCACCCCACGAACCCTCGTTCTTGGCGCCCATGTCCAGCCAGGCGGCGGCCTGGCCGCCCACGGTCACGAGCTTGCTGACGTTGAGCCGGACGGCGAGCCGTCCCACCGCGTCGTGTTCGGCGAGGGATTCCCCGCCGAGTTCGGCCATCTCGCCCAGCACCGCCCACGTACGGCCCTCGGGAGGGCACATCGCGACCAGTGCGCGCAGCGCGGCCCGCACGGACTCGGGATTCGCGTTGTAGGCGTCGTTGACGACCGTCACACCGTCCGGCCGCTCGACGACCTCCATCCGCCAGTGGGACAGGGTTCCCGCGGCGGAGAGCGCGGAGGCGATCTCCTCGACGGGCATGCCCAGTTCACCGGCGACGGCGGCCGCGGCCAGCGCGTTCGACACGTGGTGCTCACCGTACAGGCGCAAGGTCACCGGGGCGCACCCGGAGGGGGTTCGCAAGGTGAAGCCGGGGCGTCCCCTGGCGTCCAGCCGGACGTCCTCGGCGCGCACGGCGGCCTCCGCGGACTCGCCGAACAGCACGACGCGGGCCCGGGTGCGCGAGGCCATGGCGCGCACCAGCGGGTCGTCGGCGTTGAGCACGGCGACACCGTCGGCCGGCAGCGATTCGACGAGTTCGCCCTTGGCCAGCGCGATCTTGTCGCGGCCGCCGAACTCGCCGATGTGCGCGGTGCCGACGTTGAGCACCAGGCCGACGCGCGGCGGGGTCAGGCCGCACAGGTAGCGGATGTGCCCGATGCCGCGGGCGCCCATCTCCAGCACGAGGTGCCGGGTCTCCCGCTGGGCGCGCAGCGCGGTCAGCGGCAGGCCGATCTCGTTGTTGAGGCTGCCCTCCGTCCACACGGTGGGCGCGTGCCGCTCCAGGAGCTGGGCGATCAGGTCCTTGGTGCTGGTCTTGCCGGCGGAGCCGGTGAGGGCCACCACGTCGGCGCCGAGGGTGGCGATGACGTGCGTGGCGAGGGCTCCCAGCGCCTCCTGCACGTCGGCGACGACCACGCACGGGACGCCGGGCAGCGGCCGGGTGGCCAGCACCGCCACGGCGCCCTCGGCGACCGCCTTCCCGGCGTAGTCGTGACCGTCGACCCGCTCGCCGGCGAAGGCGGCGAACAGGCTTCCGGTCTCGACCTTGCGGGAGTCGATCACCACCGGCCCGGTGACCCGGAGGCCCGGGTCGGGTATGTCGTGCGTGCTCCCGCCGACCGCCTGCGCGACCTCGGCGAGGGTGAGTGCGATCACTGCTGGTCGGTGTCCTTCGTTCGCTCGGACGGTCGGTCGGCGCCGCGTCCGGCGGCGCGCTCGATGGCGGCGCGCAGCACCTCGCGGTCGTCGAAGGGGCGGATCACGCCGGCGATGTCCTGGCCCTGTTCGTGGCCCTTGCCGGCGATCAGCACGGTGTCGCCCGGGCGGGCGGCGGCCGAGGCCAGGGAGATGGCGATGGCCCGGTCGGGTTCGACGGTGACGTGGCCGCGTTCGTACGCGGGGACCGCGGCGGCGCCGGCCAGCATGGCCGACAGGATCGCCAGCGGGTCCTCGGAGCGGGGGTTGTCGGAGGTGAGGAAGACGCTGTCGGCGCCGCGGGCGCAGGCGGCACCCATCGGGCCGCGCTTGGTGGTGTCGCGGTCGCCGCCGCAGCCCAGCACGACGTGCAGGCGGCCCTCGGTGATCTTGCGCAGGGCCCGCAGCACGGACTCGACGGCGTCGGTCTTGTGCGCGTAGTCCACCAGCGCCAGGTAGTCCTGTCCGGCGTCCACCCGCTCCAGCCGGCCGGGCACCCCCGGTACCGCGGCGATGCCCTCGGCGGCGGTCCGCGGGTCGACGCCGGCGGTCACCAGGGCGGTGAGGGCGGCCAGGGCGTTGGCGACGTTGAACGGGCCGGGCAGCGGGCAGGCCGCCGGGATCCGTTCGCCGCTGGGGCCGAGCGCGGTGAACGTCGAGCCGAGCGGGCCGACCTCGACGCCCTCGGCCCGCCAGTCGGCGTCCGGGTGGCCCTCGGCGGAGAACGTGGTGACCGGGACGCCGGACTCCTTGACCAGGCGGCGGCCGTACTCGTCGTCGAGGTTGACGACGCCGACCCGGCTGCGGCGCGGGGTGAACAGCTGCGCCTTGGCCTGGAAGTAGTCCTCCATGTCCCGGTGGAAGTCCATGTGCTCCGGGCTGAGGTTGTTGAAGACGGCGACGTCGAACAGCGCGCCGTCGACCCGGCCGAGCACGAGGGCGTGGCTGGAGACCTCCATGGCGACCGCCTGGACGCCGCGTTCGCGCATGGTGGCGAACAGCGCCTGGAGTTCGGTGGCCTCCGGGGTGGTGCGTTCGCTCTTGATCCGCTCGTGGCCGATGCGGGACTCCACGGTGCCGATCAGGCCGGTGGCGTCGCCGTATCGGGCCCGCAGGCCGCCCTCGACGAGGTAGGCGGTGGTGGTCTTGCCGGAGGTGCCGGTGATGCCGATCTGCAGCAGGTCCTCGCCGGGGGTGCCGTAGATGGCGGCGGCCAGTTCCCCCATCTCCCCGCGCGGGTCCTGCACGCACAGCACCGGCAGGCCGGCGGCGGCGGCGCGGTCGCGGCCGGCCGGGTCGGTCAGCACGGCGACGGCGCCGCGTTCGGCGGCCTGGGCGGCGAAGTCTGCGCCGTGGAAGCGGGCGCCGGGCAGCGCCGCGTAGACGTCGCCGGGGCACACCGCGCGGGAGTCGTGGGTGATCCCGGTGGCGGGGGCGCCGCTGTCCGGTGCGGGGATCCCGAGCTGTCCGGCCAGGTCCGCCAGGGCGGTCGGGCGGACCTGGCGCGGCCGTGGCGGGCCCGGGGCCGCGGCGGCCGGGGTGCTGGGAGTCTGGTCTGCGAGTGGCACGGCGGTGAGGTTACCCGCCGTGCCGCGCTCCCGGCGAAAGGGCTCCGGACGGGCGGGGGGCCGGGTGGTTCCGGGATCGTCAGAAGATGTGATCGTTGTCACGTGGCCTCTCCCTACCTGGCGGGCGTGCCGGGCTTCGCCGGAGTCGCCGGATCGAAGGTGACCGGCAACTGGGGCGCCTGCGCTCCGGACGGCGGGACCTGAAGGGTCTTCAATGCGAACTCCATCACCTGTTTGAAGACCGGGCCACAGATGGAGCCGCCGAAATAGGACCCGACGGTCGGGTTCTGGATGACGCAGGAGACCGTGACGCGGGGCTTGTCGGCGGGTGCGAAGCCCATGAACGACGAGGTGTAGCCGTGGTAGCGGCCGGTCGCCGGGTCCACCCGGTTGGCCGTACCGGTCTTCCCCGCGACCTGGTAGCCGGGGATCCGCGCCATGGTGCCGGTGCCCATCTCGTTGCCGACCACGGATTCCAGCATCTGGGTGACGGCCTTCGCGGTGGCCTCGCTCACCACCCGGGTGTGCCGGGGCGCCGCCGACGGGGTGAAGCGGCCGTCGGGCCCGGTGGTGCCGCGGATCAGGCTGGGGGTGATCCGCGTGCCGCCGTTGGCGATGGTCGAGTAGATGGACGTGGCCTGCATGGCGTTGACCGACAGGCCCTGGCCGAACGGGATGGTGTACTGCTGCGAGGTCGACCAGTCCTGCGGCCTGGCCAGGATGCCGGGGGTCTCGCCGGGGAAGTCCAGGCCGGTGGGCTCGCCGATGCCGAACTTGCGCAGGTAGGAGTAGAGCACCTGGTCGGCCTGCCGCTGGGTGCGGCCGAGCTGGCCGGTGGCCATGATCGTGCCCATGTTGCTGGACTCGGCCAGCACCCCGGCGAGCGTCAGGTCCTCGGTGCCGTGGTCGGTGTCGTCGTGGAAGACCCGGTCGCCGCGCTGGAGGGTGGGCGGCACGACGACGTGGGTGAGCGGGGTGGCGACTCCCTGGTCGATCACCGCGGACATCGACATCAGTTTGCTGACGCTGCCGGGTTCGTAGGCGTCCTGCAGGGCGGGGTTGCCCAGCGCGTCCGGGTCGGCGTGCGCCAGGTCGTTCGGGTCAAAACCGGGCGCGTCGGCCATGGCCAGCACCTGTCCGGTGCGTACGTCCTGCACGACGACGTAACCGCGGTCCGCCCGGGAGGTGGCGACCTGCTTGCTGATGGCGTTCTGCGCGGCCCACTGGATGTCGCGGTCCAGGGTCAGCTCCACGTCGGTGCCGGGCACCGCCGCCTGCTCCTGGATGCCGGCCTGCGGGATCATCTGACCGCCGGAGCGGGCGTACGTCATCTTTCCCGGTTTTCCGGCCAGCTCCTTCTCCAGCGCCGCCTCCAGCCCGCCGGCGCCCCGCTGAGCGGCGTTGACGAAGCCGAGCACGCCGGCCGCCAGGTCGCCGTTGGGGTAGATCCGTTTGCTGGCCGGCTCGGCCAGCACGCCGTTGAGGAGTCCGGGGCGGCCCTCCCGGTAGCCGGCGGATTCCTGCTGGGACTGGAGGGCCTTCACGGCGTTCCAGGTCTGCGGGGAGCGGCCGCGGGCCAGCAGCACGTAGCGGGACTTCGGGGTGGCGAGCTGCGCGGCGAGGGTCTTGGCGTCGATCTTGAGCACTGGTGCCAGGAGGGCCGCGGCGCGCTGCGGGCCGTCGGGGACCTTGGCCTGGCCGGCGGTGAACAGGTAGGGGTCGGCGGTGATGTCGTAGGCGTCCACCGTGGTGGCCAGCGGCACGCCGTCGCGGTCGGTGATGCTGCCCCGCTGGGCCGCGATCTGCACCGGCTGGTAGCGGTTGACGTCGGCCTTGCCGTCCAGGGAGGCGGCGTCCACGATCTGCACCTGCACCAGCCGGACCGCGAAGGCGGACATCACCAGCGTCAGCACCACGGTGATCAGCCGCAGCCTCGGCTTGGGCCGGCCCAGCTTCAGCGGTCCGCCGGCCGGTGGGTGGGCCGGACGGCCCGCACCCCTGCCCGGTCCGCCGGAACCGGCGCCGCTCCCGCCCCGTCCGACCGGTCCGGCCGCGGGGCGGGCCGGTGCGCGGCCGGCGGAGGCCGGACGGGCCGGGCCGGTGCGGCGAGCGGGGGCGGCCGGGCGGGCCGGACGCGGGAGTCCGGGCGGCCGGGGCCGTTTCTGCTCGGTCACACGATCACCTTCCGGTGGACGGCGAGGCGCTCGCGCCGCTGGTCCGCGCCTGCGTGGACGGGTCGATCAGGGGCAGAGCGGTGGAACCCGGCGAGACCGAGGGGACCGGCGGCGCGACGGGCGGCGGGGCCGGCGCGGGGGTGGCCAGCCCCGGCACGCCCTTGACGGTGCCGTCCGGCCGCAGGAACGCCGGGTTGCCGCCCGGCACCATGCCCAGGGCGTGCGCCCGCCGGTCCAGCGCGCCGGGGGCGGAGTCCCGGGCGACGTCCTGCTGGAGCGCCTGCTCCTGGTCGGTGTACTGCTGGGTCTGCTTCTTGTACTTCGACAGCTGGAACGCCCCCTGGTTGACGGAGGCGTTCAGCAGCAGCAGCGAGATCAGGCCGGTGGCCAGCAGGGCGACCACCAGCAGCACGAACGGGGCCCGTGCGGCGCGGCGGTCCCGGCCGCGGCGTCCGGGGATCATCCGGGTCAGCGTGGGCCCGGGCCGCCGCGCCGGGCTCACCGGCGGTCTCCCGCGGGCACGTCCGCACGCAGCCGTTCGGCGCCGCGCAACCGGGCGGGCGCGGCCCGGCGGTTGTCCGCGACCTCGTCGTCCCCGGGCAGTTCGGCGCCCCGGGTCAGCAGCTTCAGCCGGGGCTGGTAGCGCTCCGGCACCACGGGCAGTCCGGGCGGGGCGGTGGTGGCGGCGCCGGCCGCCAGGACCTGTTTGACCACGCGGTCCTCCAGGGATTGGTAGGACAGTACGGCGATCCGCCCGCCCACCGGCAGCACGGCGACCGCGGCCGGGATCGCCCGTTCCAGCACGGCCAGTTCGCGGTTGACCTCGATGCGCAGCGCCTGGAAGGTGCGCTTGGAGGGGTTGCCCCCGGTGCGCTTGGCGGCCTGCGGCAGCGCGTCGCGGATCAGCTGCACCAGGCGCGCGCTGGTGGTGAACGGTTCCTTCGCCCGCTCCTTCACGACGGCGTCGACGATCTTGCGGGCGAACTTCTCCTCGCCGTAGGAGCGCAGGATCCGTACCAGGTCACCCGGCGGGTAGGTGTTGAGCACCTCGGCGGCGGAGATGCCGGTGTCCTGGTTCATCCGCATGTCCAGTGGCGCGTCCTGGGCGTAGGCGAAACCGCGTTCCGCCTCGTCGAGCTGCATGGAGGAGACGCCGAGGTCGAACAGGATGCCGTCGGCGCCCGGCAGCCCCAGCCGCTGCAGCACCTCGGGCAGTTCGTCGTAGACCGCGTGCACGAGGGTGGCCCGCTCACCGAAGGGCGCGAGCCGTTCCCCGGCCAGCCGCAGCGCCGCCCGGTCGCGGTCTATGCCGATCAGCCGCGCCTGGGGGAAGGCGGTCAGCAGCGCCTCGCTGTGCCCGCCGAGCCCGAGCGTGGCGTCGACCACGACGGCGCCGGGGCGGGTCAGCGCGGGGGCGAGCAGGTCCAGGCAGCGGCTCAGCATCACCGGTACGTGCAACGGGGGCACGGTCACCACTCCTTCGCGGCGCGGCGGCCGGTGTACTCGGACGCGGCGGGCCGCGGGGCCGTGCCGGGCGGGCCGGCTGCGTGGCTGGTGGTGCTCATCCTGGCCTCTGGTCTGCGGGGTGTCTGGCGATCGGGTGTCTGATCTGCGGGTGCCGTCCCGGCCGGTGGTGACCGGCCGGGACGGCGGGGCCGGCCGGCTGCGGGGCCGGGCGGGGGGCGGGCGGAGGCCGGCCCGGGCACCGGGTTGCGGGGGTGCCGGTCCCGGTGGCCCTTCCGGTGGCCGGGTGGTTCCGTTCCGCGGCCCGGGTCCCTTGCGGGGTGGCCGGTCCGGGGGCCGGGTGCGGTGGTGCCCCCGGTGTCCGGTCCGGCCGCCGGGCCGTGCGGGCCGCCGTGGCGGGCGGTCCGCGGGCCCGGCCACCGGACGCGGCACCGGGTCCCCGCCCGCTCGAAGGGAAGAGGCCGGCTGGCGCCGGGGAAGTAGCACCAGCAGACCGTGGAGCGGGAGGAGGCCCGGTGCCGCGTGCGCGGCGGGCCCGGGGGCGGCCGGCGGCCCGGATCACTCCGGGTCACCGGGGTCACAGTATTCCGGGCAGCACCTCCTGGGACAGCGCGGAGAAGCTGTCCTCCTGCGCGGCCAGGTAATCGGCCCACGCTGCCGCGTCCCAGACCTCGACGCGGTTGTTGGCGCCGATCACCGCGAGGTCGCGGGTCAGCCCGGCGTACTCGCGCAGCGCCTGCGGGACGGTGACGCGGCCCTGCTTGTCGGGCACCTCGTCGCTCGCGCCGGCGAACAGCACCCGCATGTAGTCCCGGGCGGCCCGCGAGGTGACCGGGGCGCGGCGCAACTGCTCGGTGACCGCGCGGAACTCGTTCAGCGGCCAGACACACAGGCAGCGCTCGTGGCCCTTGGTGAGGACCAGGCCGTCGGCGAGCTGCTCGCGGAACTTCGCCGGGAGCACCAGACGGCACTTGTCGTCCAGCCGGGGAGCGTACGTCCCGAGGAACACGCGCACCTCCCGATCGCTCAGTCCCGCCTCGTCCGGCGCCGCCCCGGTGGTGACGGCCGTCCTGCGCCCCACTTCGCTCCACATTACTCCACCCACCCCCACCGTCAACCGCCGACCGGACCGCCATCCGGGCGGTTCACGAGGAGGAACACGCAGGTCAGAAGGGCGGCTGGGAAGGGAGCGTGCCGGCGGGCGCGGCGGCGGCTGCGGCGGGCGCGGCGGCGGACGTCGCGGCGGAGGCATTACCACTCGTGGCGGCCCGGCCGTGCGCCGGACCGGTGGGCGCAGGGCGGGCCCGCGCCGGGGGCGTGCGCGGCGGCCGGGTCACGCGTCGCCACGCTTCGGGAAGTTCACTCGTGCGGCTGAGCGGCGCTCACCGCTGTGGGCTACCTCACCGCGGAGCCGAATTGACGCTTTCGCCCGGTGGCGGAGCGCGACGGGAACGGGTGGGCGGTCTACCGTCGTCACCATGCCGACACATGAGTCCGTCACGCCAGATTCCACCGCCGGTTCGATAACCGATCGTCTGGTCGAGGCCAACGCGCGGTACGCCGCCGCGTTCACCGACCCGGGCATGGACGCCCGGCCGGTCCTGCGGGTCGCCGTGGTGGCCTGCATGGACGCCCGGATCGACCTGCACGCCGCCCTCGGTCTGCACCTCGGGGACTGCCACACCATCCGCAACGGCGGTGGCGTGGTCACCGACGACACCATCCGCTCCCTGACGATCAGCCAGCGGGGGCTCGGCACCCGTTCGGTCGTGCTGATCCACCACACCGGCTGCGGTCTCCAGTCGCTGACCGAGGACTTCCGTTCCGAGCTGGAACGCGAGGTGGGCCAGCGGCCGACCTGGGCGGTCGAGTCGTTCACCGATGTGGACCAGGACGTGCGGCAGTCCATCACGCGGGTGCGCACCTCACCGTTCCTTCAGCACACCGACGACGTGCGCGGCTTCGTCTTCGACGTCCGCACCGGCCTGCTGCGCGAGGTGACGGTGGACTGACCGCGGGCCCGGCCGGGGCGGAGGCGGGACGGCACGGCCGGAAGCGGCCGCGGGCTCGGTCCCCGGAACCGTGACGCGAGGGCCGGTCAGCGGCAAGAATGCAGAAACGCACCCGGCCTGGACCGTGTGCGTGTTCGGGGAGGCCGGCGGCCCAGTGGGAGGCCGGCCGAGAACCAGGGCCTCCGGTGCACGGGCACCGGAGGCTTTCATGGCCTAGGAGGGCCGGGGTGACGACCTACGAATCGCGAGCTGGGCTCGGCGATCTGACCGCGATCGTGGCGCGGGTGCGCGATTCCGTCGAGCGGGTGATCGAGGGGAAACCCGAGGTCGTGCGCCTGGCTCTGACCGTGCTGCTGGCCGAGGGCCACCTGCTCATCGAGGACGTGCCGGGCGTCGGCAAGACGATGCTGTCGAAGGCGCTGGCCCGGTCCATCGACTGCTCGGTGGCCCGCGTGCAGTTCACGCCCGACCTGATGCCCTCGGACATCACCGGGATCAGCGTCTACGACCAGCAGCGCGGCGAGTTCGAGTTCAAGCCGGGGGCGATCTTCGCGCAGATCGTGGTGGGCGACGAGATCAACCGCGCCTCGCCCAAGACCCAGTCGGCGCTGCTGGAGTCGATGGAGGAACGGCAGGTCACCTCGGACGGCACGACCTACCGGCTGCCGTCGCCCTTCATGGTGATCGCCACGCAGAACCCGGTGGAGATGGGCGGCACCTACCCGCTGCCGGAGGCGCAGCGCGACCGTTTCATGGCCCGGGTCTCCATCGGCTACCCCAGCCCTGAGGCCGAACTGCGGATGCTCCAGTCGCACGGCGGCGCCGACCCGCTGGAGTCGCTGCGGCCGGTGGCCCGGGCGGACGAGGTCGTGGCGCTGATCGAGGCGGTGCGCACGGTGCACATGGCTCCGCCGGTGCTGCGGTACGCCGTCGACCTGGTGAACGCCACCCGCAACCGCTCCGACCTGCGGCTCGGTGCCTCGCCGCGGGCCGCGCTGCACCTGGTGCGGGCGGCCCGCGCGGCGGCGGCGCTGGACGGCCGCGACTTCACCCGGCCGGACGACGTGCGCGACCTGGCGTCCGCCGTCCTGTCGCACCGGCTGCTGCCGAGCCGCGAGTTCGGCGGCGAGCGCACCGCGCAGGAGGCGGTCGCCGACGTCATCGAGCGCACCCCCGTGCCGCAGGCGCACAGCCCGTGGGACCAGGCGGTCCGGTGACCCGGCCGGACCGGCCCGCCGGCCGTCCCCGGGCCGGGCTTCCCGGTGACGGGCGGGAGCACGGCGAGCGGGGGGCGCGGGGACTGCGGCGGGCGTTCGGCGGTCTGACCACCCGCGGCAGGTCGTTCCTGGCGGCGGGCCTGGCCGCGGTGCTGTGCGCGTACCTGCTCGGCCAGGCGGACCTGCTGCGGGTCGGGCTGCTGATGGCGCTGCTGCCGCTGACCTGCGTGGGCGTGCTGTACCGCACCCGCCACCGGGTGACCGGCGAGCGTTCCCTGACGCCGTCGCGGGTGCAGGCGATGTCGCAGGCGCGGGTGACGCTGCGGCTGCGCAACGTCTCGCGGCTTGCGACCGGCATGCTCATGCTCCAGGACCACGTGCCGTACGTCCTCGGTCCCCGGCCGCGCTTCGTGCTGGACCGGGTGGAGGCCGGGGGCAGCCGTGAGGTGTCCTACCGAGTCCGCTCCGATCTGCGCGGCCGCTACCAGCTCGGGCCGCTGCAACTGCGGACGACCGACCCGTTCGGCATGTGCGAGCTGACCCGTGCGCTGGGCGCCGCCGACACGCTGACCGTGGTGCCCCGGGTGGACCCGCTGCCGGTCACCCGCATCTCCGGGCGGGCCACCGGGCACGGCGAGAGCCCCGAGCGGTCGCTGGGCGCGGCCGGCGAGGACGACGTCATCCCGCGCGACTACCGCTACGGCGACGACCTGCGCCGGGTGCACTGGCGTTCCACCGCCCGCTACGGCCAGTTGATGGTGCGCCGCGAGGAGCGTCCCCGGCGGTCGTACTGCACGGTGCTGCTCGACACCCGGCGTGCCGCCTACCGGGGCACCGGTCCGGACTCGGCGTTCGAGTGGGCCGTATCGGCCAGTGCCTCGGTCGCCGTTCACCTGATGGAACGCGGCCTGGCCGCACGCCTGCTGACCGACCGCGGCGCCGGGCCGGAGGCGGACGGCGAGGACTGGGCCGGTGAGGACCGGCCGGGCTCCGCGGGGGCGCTGCTGGAGGAACTGGCGGTGGTCGGCCTCTCCGACAACACCGGCTTCTCCCGGATCGGCCGGGCCCTGCGCACCGGGCCCGGCGGCCTGCTGGTGGCCTTCCTCGGCGAGCTGGACGGCGAGCGGGCGGCACAACTGGCCGGGCTGCGCGACGCGTCCGACGGTGCGGTGGCCTTCGTGCTGGACGGCCGCGAGGACGAGGAGGCGGACGCCGGGGCCGCCGCACTGCGGGCCGGCGGCTGGACGGTGCTGGCCGTGCGCCCGGGGGACGAACTGGCGGAGCTGTGGCGGCGTGCCGACCGCTCCTTCCGCGCGGCGGGGACGCAGACGAGGGAGTTCATGTGATGAGCGGACGGGCACGTCTGACGCTGTGCGCCACCCTGGCGTCGCTGCTGACGGCCTTCTCGCTGCTGCCGCTGGCCTCGCCGATGACCTGGTTCGCCCGGGCACTGCTGCTGGTGCTGCTCCAGGCAGGGCTGGGCGCCGCGGTGCGCCGCGCCCCGGTCGCGCGGCCGGTGACGGTACTGGCGCAGGTGCTGATCACGCTGATGCTGATCACCCTGGCGTTCGCGCCGCGGCAGGCGGTGCTCCTGGTGCTGCCCGGACCGCAGGCCCTGCAGCACCTGGGGCACCTGGTCGGCCAGGGCGTGACCGACGTCGGCCAGTACGCGATCCCGGCACCGGTGACCGCCGGCATCCGCCTGCTGCTGGTCGGCGGCGTGATGGTGGTCGCCCTGCTCGTCGACGTGGTGGCGGTCTCCTACGCCTCCGCCGCGGTCGCCGGTCTGCCGCTGCTGGCGCTGTACTCGATCGCCTCGGGCCTGGGCAGCGGTTCCGGCCGCTGGGTGTGGTTCCTGCCCGCCGCGGGCGGCTACCTGGTGCTGCTGCTGGCCGAGGGCCGCGACCGGCTCTCGCGCTGGGGGCGGGTCTTCAGCGGCACGCCGCGCCGGGGGCCGTCCGGTGCGCCGCAGCCGGTCCGCGAGGGCGACGGCCCGCCGCCGACGGCCGCCCGCTCCGGCCGGCGGATCGCCGCGATGGCCCTGGGCGCGGCCCTCGTCGTCCCACTGGTGCTGCCGTCCCTCAACGGCGGCCTGCTCGGCCCGGCCGCCGGCACCGGGCTCGGACGCGGCGGTGACATCACCACGATCGACCCGGTCGTCTCCCTCCAGAACAGCCTCAACCAGCCCGACGACCACGAGGTGCTGGCCTACCGCACCAGCTCCGACCAGGGCCTCTACCTGCGCATCGTCACCCTGGACCGGTTCGACGTCGACAGCTGGCAGCCCTCGCGCCGGACGGTGACCGCCGTGCCGTCCACCCTCCCCCAGCCGCAGGGCCTGGGCGCCGGGGTACGCACCGGCCAGATCATCAGCTCGGTGGCCACCGCCTCCGACTACCAGGACAACTACCTGCCGCTGCCCTACCCGGCCACCCGCGTCGCGGTGAACGGGCAGTGGCGCTACGAGCCGGTGGGCCGCGACATCGTCGGCGCCGGCCACCAGACCACCTCCGGCGTCAAGTACCAGGTCAGCAGCCTCGATCTCGATCCGACCGCCGCCCAGCTGGCCTCCGCGCCGCCGCCGCCCGCAGCGCTCAAGGCCGAGTACACGCGCGTGCCCTCCAACCTCCCGCCGGTCGTGGCCGGCACCGCCCGGTCGGTCACCCGCGGCGCGACGAACGACTACGAGAAGGCGTTCAAACTCCAGACCTGGTTCACCACCACCGGCGGATTCACCTACGACACCGACGTCGCCCCCGGCCACGGCCCGCAGGCCATCGCCGACTTCCTCAAGGACAAGCGCGGCTTCTGCGTCCACTTCGCCTTCTCCATGGCGGCGATGGCCCGCACCCTCGGCATCCCGGCCCGGGTGGACGTCGGCTTCGTCCCCGGCACCCAGCAGGGGAACGGCACCTGGAAGGTCGGCGTGAAGGACGCGCACGCCTGGCCGGAGCTGTACTTCCAGGGCATCGGCTGGACCCGTTTCGAACCCACTCCCAGCCGTGGCAGCGCGCCGGACTACGCCCGTGACTCCCAGGGCGGCCCCGACGGCGGTGACGTGCCCGTCCCGCAGCTGTCCGCCCACCCGACGGCCGGAGCCGGCCCGTCCACCGCCCCGCACTGCGCCGGCGCGGACCGCCGCCTCGGCGACTGCTCGGCCGGTGACGACGGCACGATCGGCGCCCCGGCCGCCTCCTCCGGCTCCTCCGCGGGCCCGGTCGCGGCCCTGATCACCGTCGTGGTGCTCGCGCTGCTGGGCTGCGCGCCGATGGTGTGGCGCCGCCGGCTGCGGCGGCGCCGGCTCGGCGCGGGCAGGCGGGGGCCCGGGGGCTCCCCGGCGGGAGGCTCCGGTGACCGCGGTCCTGAGGCGGACGCCTCCGGCGGTCCGCCCGGCGGCGGACGGCGGGGCCCCGGCGGCGGACGGTCCGCGGTCGGTGCCTCCGGCGGCGGTGCCGGGGCCGCGGGTGCCGTGCTGCTCGACGATCCGCCGGACGGTACGCGGGCCGACGCTTGGCGCACCATGGACGCCTGGTGGGAACTGGTCGACACCGCCTGGGACTACGGGCTGGCCCCCCGCACCGCGCAGACCCCCCGTTCCGCCGCCGACCGCCTGATCACCGAGGCGGGGCTCTCCGGTGCCGCCGAGGGCGCGCTGCTGCGGGTGCGGGACGCCGTCGAGCAGACGCTCTACGCCGAGCGTCCCCGTCCCTTCCCCGATGTCACGCACGACGTGCGCGAGGTCCTGCGGGCCCTGCACGCCGGCGCCGTCCCCGCCACCCGCCTGCGCGCCCTGCTCGCCCCCCGCTCCGCCCGCCGCGCCCTGTGGCGCTGGCGCTCCCGCTCCTCGTCCGTCTGGACCCGGACCCGCTCCGCCGCGACCACCGTGGCCCGTGGCGCGGCCTGGGGACGACGGGCACGGGGCGGCGGCGCGGCCCGGCGCGGGGAGGACGACCGGGGCTGAGGGGGTCCGGAGGGGCGCGGGTGGGCGCCCCCGTGGCACGGGCGGATGCGGTCGTGGTGCGGGGAGGCGGCTCGCGCGGTGCGGGTGCGGCGGTGGCGGGGAACACCGCCGGGCTCGGGCGGGCGGGGCGGGGCATCACAGGGCTCGGGCGGCGCAGGCACCGTGGCGCCGGAGCGTTCCCGTTCAGCCGCCGGGGCCGGAAGCCGGGACCGGCAGCCGCCGGGACCGGGAGACGCGAAGGGAGCGTCCCGGGTGGGGACGCTCCCTCGGTGCCGTGGTCCGGTCGGTTTCGCCGGGGCCCGCCGGTGGGGCCGGGGTCAGAGCCCCTGTTCGTCGCGGCGGCGCTGCCAGCGTTCCTCGATGCGGTCCATGACGCTGTTCTTGCGGCGCTGACGCCGGTCGAGCGGCGTGACGCTGTTCTTTCGGCGCTGACGCCGGTCGAACGGCGTGACGCCCTGGGCCCGCTCCTGCTGCGCCGCCCGTTCCTCCAGCGGACGGGTCCGCCGCCACGTGGCGAAACCGAACGCCGCACTGCCGAGCATCACCAGGAAGCCGGCCACGCTGACCCAGATGATCTCCTGGATCACCCCGGCCACCAGGAGCGCCACGCCCACGACGAAGCCCGCCGCCGCCCGGTACACCCGACGGCGGGTGTACGCGCGCAACCCGCTTCCCTCAAGCGCCGACGCGAACTTGGGATCTTCGGCGTACAGCGCTCGCTCCATCTGCTCGAGCAGACGCTGCTCGTGCTCCGAGAGCGGCACGGAGTCCTCCTACTCGTCGGTCACCGGGGAGGCGACCGTCACGACCATTTCAGGATAGGCAGGGATTCGCCCCCGTGAAACCTGCCCCACTGCGCCAATCCACCCGCTGCCGGTCATCCCGCCCCTCCGGCCGGAGGCGTCCGTGAGGGGGTGACGTCGAGTCCATTCCCCGGCCGTCGGTTCATCATGCTGTCGTCGTTTACCCAGATCATACGTTCCTGGCCGGTGAAACAAGCGGGATCCGCACCGGAGAACGGAAGCCGGACCCCGGACGTGCCGGGCGCCCGGCACCGCACCCAGCGCGCGGCTCCGCCCGGACCGGCCGCGCACCCTGTCGCCGCACCACCCACCACCTGCCCCGCCGCCCGGCGCCGGCACCTCGCCGGCCACCCGCGGACCCCGGCGGAACGCCCCGGGGTCGCGTGCCGTACGTCATACCGGCGGCCCGCCCGCCGGCCCGTCCGCTCACCTCAGCCGCGGCGGGCCAGCACGTGCAACTGGGTGGCGATGGAGTGGAACGCGGGCAGCGCCGCCGCGGCCAGCTCCAGCTGGAGCAGCGCCTCCTGCTGACCGGGTTCGGTGTCCACCAGCGCCCCGGGCACCAGGTCGGCGAAGACCCGCACGCCGTGCACCGAAGCCACGTCCAGCCCGGTCGCGGTGACCAGCCGGGTCAGGTCCTCGGCGGTGAACCGGCGCGGCAGCGGGTCGCTCCCGCCCCAGCGGCCCTCCGGGTCGGCCAGCCCGCGCTGGGCCTCGGCGAAGTGCCCGGCGATGGCCCGCGCGAGCACCGCGCCGTTGCGCCCGGCCGCCAGCAGGCTGAGCGTCCCGGACTCCCGCAGCGCCCCGACCGCGTTGCCCAGACCTGACTCGGGGTCGTCGACGAACTCCAGCACCCCGTGGCACAGCACCACGTCGTACGCGTCGCGCTCCACGACATCGAGCAGGCCGCCGGCGTCTCCCTGGACCCCGCGCACCAGGTCGGTCACCCCGGCCTCGGCGGCGCGGCGCTCCAGGGCGAACAGCGCGTCGGGGCTGGGGTCGACAACGGTCACCCGGTGCCCGAGCCGGGCGACGGGCACGGCGAAGTTCCCGGTGCCGCCACCGGTGTCGAGGACGTCCAGCGCCCCGGAACCGGCCCGGGCGGTGTGCTGGCACTGCCGGTCCAGCGCCTCCCGCAACACCTCCCAGACGACGGCGGTGCGCAGGGACGCTCGGGGTCGCAAAGGATCTGACACGGCGGGCGTCTCCTCAACGCGGCATCGCCGCCCGGTGGCGCGCGATGCGGAACGGACTCGGCGTCCCCAACCTTAGGGCCTCGTCCTGCGGCCACCGCCGCCCGCCGTGCCCCTTCCCGGCACCCCGCTCCCGCACGACCGCGCACGTCACCGCCGGTACGCCGCCGATCCGCCCGCCGGTCCGCCGCAGGGCCCCGGCCCCGCGGCGGGCGCGCGGGGCCGGGGTGTCCGGCGAACCGACCGGGCGGCTACGCCGGTTCCGCCTGCGGTCGCGGCAGCGGGGGCTGGAGGGTCAGCAGGCGCTCCACGATGCGGGCGAACATCGAGGCGGCGCGCAGCAGGTCGTCGGCGTCCCGCTCACTGGCCGCCCCGGATATGCCCGCCTCGGCACGGGCCCGGCGAGGTGCCCCTGAGGCGAACAGCGCGCTCCAGTCGGTGAGTTCGGGTGCGACCTCGGGCAGCAGCTCCCAGGCGCTGCGTATCCGCTTGCGGCCGCGCTTGTCGGTGTCGGGCCGGGCGCGGACCGCCAGGACCGCCGCGGCGGTGCGCAGCGCGGCCAGGTGTGCGGTGGCGTAGCGCTCGTTGGGGGAGCTGAGCGCGGCCGCCTCGGCGAGGCCGGAGTGCGCCTGGGCGAGCAGATCGAGTGCGGCGGGCGGCGCCGGGGTGCGGCGGGCGACCGGGTGGACGTCGCCCCCCGGCCCCGGCCGCCCGCCGGCAGGCCGGCCGGACGCCGGGCCGGTACCGGCAGTGCCGCGTGCCGAGATGTCGGCAACCATGATGACCCTCCTGTCGTCGGACGTGCGCGTGCTGTCGAACCGTTGGGCCCATAGTGGGGCACACCACTGACAATCCGTCCCGACCTGCGATTACACGCGTTTCGCCGCTCTCCGGCGCGGGGCGCGGTCATGAGGGGAGAATCTGTGTATGAACAGCGCACGACGTGAGGTGACCCGGCGGCGGCTCTACGACGCGGCGGTCGTGCTCATCGCGGAAAAGGGCTTCTCCGGTACGACGGTCGACGAGATCGCCGAGCGCGCCGGGGTCGCGAAGGGCACGGTGTACTACAACTTCGGCGGCAAGACGGACCTGTTCACCGAACTGCTGCGGCACGGGATCGACGCGCTGACGGACGCGCTGCGGCGGGCCTCCCACGACACGCTGGCCGCCGGTGGTTCACGCACCGAGGCGCTCGACGCCCTGATGCGCGCCGGCCTGGAATTCGTCGCCCGCAGCCCGGAGTTCACCCAGCTGGTGATCGCCGAACTGTGGCGCACCAACCGCCCCTGGCACACGACCGTCGTCACCGCCCGCCACGAGGCCGTGGGCGTGGTGGCCGTCCTGCTGACCGAGGCGGTCGAACGCGGGGAGCTCGACGAGGCCACCGACGTTCCGCTGACCGCCTCCGCCCTGTTCGGCATGATGGTCTCCACCGCCCTGGACTGGCACTCCTTCCAGCCGGACCGCCCCCTGGACGAGGTCCACACCGCGCTGCGCCGCCTGGTGGGCGGGCGCACCGGTCACATCCCCGGCTGAGTGCGGGGCGTCGGCGCGGTGATGCGGTGGCGCGGGCGGATCACGTCGTCGCGGCGGTGCGGGCGGCGCGCGGTACGGGCGGCGCGCGGTACGGGCGGCGCGCGGTACGGGCGGCTGCGCGCAGACGACCGATGCGGCAGATCCGCCGGTGCGTGAGGCCGCCGGTGCGGACGGCGGGCCGGTGCGGGGCGGGGCGCGACGGCCCGGCGCCGTTGACCGCCGTAACGCCCGCCCCGCCGCGCGGCACCCCTCCCCCCGGGGGGCGCGCCCCCGCCCGTCCCCCGTCACGGGCCGCTCGCGTGCCCCCCGGTTCCGCCGCCCCGTGCCGGCGGGACCGGCGGGGCCGTTCACCGGCACAACCGTGCCGGTCACGGGGGGCCGTGCCAGCCGCCGCGCTACTCATCCCGGGTACTGAGTACGGCTACTCACCCTGCGGGCGCCGCCGTGCGCCGCGCCACTACAGTCCCGGTCATGGGACGTATCGCGGTGATCGGCGCCGGCATGGGTTCACTGACGGCGGCGGCCCGGCTGGCCGCCGCCGGCCACGACGTGGTGGTCTGCGAGCGGGCGGAAACCCACGGCGGGGGCGTCGGCCGGCTGGAGCGCGACGGCTTCGCCTTCGACACCGGTCCCGGTCTCCTGCTGCTGCCGGCCGTCTACCGGGACCTGTTCGTCAAGACCGGCAAGGCGTCGCTGGAGAAGAGCGTCACCCTCGCGCAGGCCGACCCCTCGGCGTGCCATCTGCTGGCGGACGGCCGTGCCGTCACCCTGCCGAACGCGTCGCGCGGCGGTGTCGTCGCCGCCCTGGACGCGGCGTTCGGCGCCGGCGCGGGCGAACGGTGGAGCGAGGTGATGAACCGCGCGCGCGGCGTCTGGGAGGTCACGCGCCGCCCGCTGCTGGAGGACACCCTGGCGGCGGACACCACGCAACTGCTGCGCGATCCCTACCCTCCTGTCCGGCGCGGGCCGCTGCGGCGGCCGGCGCCCGCCACGATCGCCTCGGTCGGCCGTGGCGACCTGCGTGATCCGGGGCTGGCCGCGCTGCTGCACACCATGGTGCTCGATTACGGTCTCGACCCCGGTCGCGCCCCGGCCGGCGCGGTCGTCGTGCCGTACATGGAGCAGACGTTCGGCACGTGGTACGTCCTGGGCGGCCTGCGGGCCCTGGCGGACGCGGTGTACGCGCGGTGCCTGGAGCGCGGGGTGACGTTCCGTTTCGGCACGCGGGTGACGGGCGTGGTGAAACGGGACGGCGCGGTGTGCGGCGTGGATCTGGAGGACGGCACGCGGGAGGAGGCGGCGACGGTGGTCGACGGCTCCCCCCGGACCGCGCTGGAGGGCGACACCGGACGCCTGAACGTCCTTCTGGCGCTGCGGGGTCCGCGTCCCCCCGGCACCGTTCACCGCACCTTCGTGCACGGCCTGGCGGCGCCGCACGACGGTTCCCCCGGCGCCCCCGCCCCGACGGTGACCGTGCTGCGGCCCACGGACCCCTCTCTGGTGCCGGACGGGGGGCACGAGGCGGTACGCCTGTCGGTGACGGTGCGTCCGCACGGGCCGGGCGGCGTGGACTGGCAGGCGCCCGGGTACGCGTCGGCGTTCGCGGAACGGGTGGTCGCGGCGGCCCTGGCGGCGGTCCCCGATCTGCGGGAACGGGAGCTGTGGCGGGAGGTGCGCACCCCCGCCGACACCGAACGGGTGACCGGCGTGCCCGGTGGCGCGGTGCCCGGCCCGGCACTGGCCGGCGACGGCGGCGCGCACCTGCGGGCGGCCAACCGGGCGCAGCCGCGCGGGCTGTTCCGGGTGGGCGGCACCGCGCACCCCGGCGGTGGCCTGCCGCACGCGGGCATGTCGGGGGCGATCGTGGCGGACCTGGTGGCCGGCGGCCCCGGCGGCAGCCGCTGACCGCGCAATCGTGACGTAATACGGCACGATTCCGGGCGCCGTCATCGTGACGGCGCGGCGTACCAAGAGGTGTCAGTAGCCGTTGCCGTAACCCTGGTACTGCTGGTACGGCTGGTACGGCTGCTGATAGGGGTCGGCCGCGCCCTGCTCGTCGTGGCCGGGCGCGCCCTGCTGCGGAACGTGCGGCTGGGTGCCGTCCGGGGTGCCGTTCCAGGCGTTGGGGTCGTAGCCGTAGGACTGCTGCTGGTACGGGTCCTGGGGGTATCCGCCGTCGCCGTACGCGGCCTGCTGGGTCTGGGCGCCCTGGTCCCAGCCGGGCTGGGACCACCCCGGCTGGACCCAGCCGGGGTTGCCGTAGGGGTCCTGCGGGTGGCCGGGCTGCCCTGCGGCGGCCTGCGCGTAGGGGTCGGAAGGGTAGCCGCCGGCGGCGTGGGGATCGGCCGCGTACGGGGCGTAGGGCGCCTGGGCCGGCTGTCCCTGCTGCCACTGGCCGCCGTAGGAGGGGTCGCCGCCGGGCGCACCGTTGGCGAAGACGTCGTCCTCCGGGGTGACCGGCTGCCAGCCGTTGCCGTAGCTGTCGCCCGGGTAGCCGCCCCCGCCGTGCCCGCCGGTGTCGTGGTGCGCGGCGTACGGCTGCGCGCCGTAGCCGGAACCGTCGCCGTAGAGACCGTACTCACCGGTGTCGTCGGGCAGCGGGGCCGGTGAGTAGACGGGGGCCGCTCCCTGGCCGGAGGTGTCGGCGAACGCGGCGGCCGGGACGTAGGGATCGTCTTCCGTGCCGTAGTGTCCGGCGCCCTGCTGTCCGCCGAACGTGCCGTAGGCTTCAGGCTGTCCGGCGTACACGCCGGACTGTTCACCGCCATACGGATCGGGCTGCGCGGTGCCGTAGGGGTCGGCCGCGTAGCTGCCGTCGGCGCCGTAGGGCTGGTCGTCGGTGGTCCCGAAGGCGTCGAACACGGCGGTCTGCCCGGTCTCCCGGTCCTCGGTGTGCGGTGCCGCCTCGTCGGTGAAGGGCTCGTCCCCGGCGGCGTCGGCGGGCGGTCCGTCCTCGGCTTCGTCCTCGCCGCGCCGGCGGCGGCTGATCCCGGGGCGTCCGCCCAGCGCCCAGCCGGCGCTGAAGCCCTTGCGGTGCGACAGGGTCACCAGGGTCTGCCCGGAGCCGAACGCCAGGGCGCCCGCGACGATCAGGACGACCTGGGAGGCCACGACGCCCCCGGCCACGCCCAGGAAGCCCACCAGGGCCAGGACCCGCCACCTCAGTCGTGCCTTGTGCTGGTAGAGCACTTCGGCCAGCAGCCACAGCGCGACAACACCGAAGGCGATGTAGAGCACCGTGTAGCCCATGTCCGCACTTCCTCACGTTCACCGCGCCGCGGGGGCGGCGGGGTCGCCGATGGCGGAGTCCTGTCAGGGCCTGTCGTGCAGACCCAGGTTCTCGTAGATCTCCAGGGACGCCGTTGAGTGGTTCAGCGTAATGAAGTGCAGGCCGGGAATCTCCTCGGCCATCAGACGGCGGCACATCTCGGTCGCGAAGTCGACGCCGATCGCCCGCACCGCGGCGGGGTCGTCCTTCACCGCCAGGATACGGTCGGCGAGCACAGCGGGGAACGGGGCGTTGCCCAGCTGGGCGAAACGCTCGATCTGCCGCACGTTGGTGACCGGCATGATCTCCGGGATGATCGGCGTGTCGCACCCGGCGGCGGCCACCCGGTCGCGGAGCCTCAGGTAGTCCGCCGGGTCGAAGAACATCTGCGTGATGGCGAAGTCGGCACCGGCACGGCACTTGTCGACGAAGTGACGTGTGTCGGCCTCCAGGTCGGTGGACCGCGGATGCATCTCGGTGAACGCGGCCACGCCCACGCAGAAGTCGCCGGACTCCTTGATCAGCCGGACCAGGTCGGCGGCGTACATCAGCCCCTGCGGGTGCGCCACCCACTCCCCCAGCGGGTCCCCGGCCGGGTCGCCGCGCAACGCCAGCATGTTGCGGATCCCCGCGTCCGCGTACTGCCCGATGATGTTGCGCAGTTCCGTCACCGAATGGTTGACGGCCGTCAGGTGCGCGACCGGCGTCAGGGTGGTGTCGGAGACGATGCGGTCGGTGGCCCGCACGGTGCCCTCGCGGGAGGATCCGCCGGCACCATAGGTGACGGAGACAAACGTCGGCCCCACCGCCTCGATGCGGCGGATGGCGTTCCACAGCGTCTGCTCGCCCTTGGCGGTCTTCGGCGCCATGAACTCGAAGGAGTACGACTGCTCACCGGAACTGAGCAGCTCACGGATGGTGACCGCGCGATCGGTCCGGGTCGACGACGTTCCGAGGGCCATACGTGCAGGTTATCCGCAGCGGCCCCGGCCCGTAACCGCTGTCTCAGGATGCAACCACGCACCGTGGCCGCCCCGGGGGCCGCGAAAAGGCCCGTACGGCCCCGGGATGCCTTCGGGAGGTTCTGTTCGGACGTCCCCGTCGAGGGGCCGCAGCGCGGCGGCGGGGCGGGTGGCGGGGGCGACCGGGGGCCGGCCCCGGGGCTGTGTGGGCGATCCGGCGGCACACAGGGACCGGCAGCACACAGGGACCGGCAGGGGCCCCGGGTGGGGCGGCGTGCCGGGGTACGCCCCGGCCGGTCCGCACGGGACCGGCCGGAGGGGTGGGGGGACGCCGGTCGGTCAGAGGGCGAGAGCCTGGGCCCTGCGTTTCACCTCGGTGCCGCGGTTCTCGCACAGCGCCTGCACAGGGGTGCCCGGCAGGGTCTCGTCAGGGGTGAACAGCCATTCCAGGGCCTCTTCGTCGGTGAAGCCGTCGTCCTTCAGGAGCGTCAGTGTGCCGGCGAGGCCCTTGATCACCTTGCCGTCACCGACGAAGTCCGCCGGCACCATGAGCACCCGGTTCTCGCCGCGGCGCACCGCGATGAGCTGTCCCTCCTTGATCAGCGGGCGGACCCGCGTGATCTCCACGCCCAAGCGTTCCGCCACGTCGGGAAGGGTCATCCAGGAGGGGACGAGGGCGTCAATCTTGCTGTCGATCTCGGTCACGGAACCAAGCCTGCCATCCTCGGCCGACAACCGGTACCCGGAGCCGCCGCGGGGCCCGTCCGAAGCCACCACCCGGGTTGCCCCGGGCGAACGCACGTCCCACTCGCAGGACGGGACGACCGCCCCCGTCCGCCTCCCCCGTCGGCGCCGGGCGGACGGTCAGACGGCACGTACCGCGTTCTTCAGGGGCACCGACGGATCGGCGGCGACGGCGGGGTCGAGCAGGGCTCCGCGTTCGACGAGCTTGCGGCCCTGGGCGAGGTCACGCGGGCGCCCGACCGCCAGCAGGGCCACCAGCACGCCGTCCCGCAGCCAGCACACCGACCAGGAAGCCGCCCCCGGGTCGCCGCGCGGCACCAGGTCGTCACCGGCGCGGTGATGGCCCGCGTACTGCACGAAACGGCCGAACTGCTCCGACCAGAAGTACGGCACCGGGTCGTAGCGCTCGTCACCGCCGAGCACGTTGGCGGCGGCGACGAGCGGCCCCTGGACCGCGTTGTCCCAGTGGTGGACCAGCAGCCGGGTGCCGTAGCGGCCCGAGGGGAACGACGCGCAGTCACCGACGGCGTACACGTCCGGCGCCGAGGAGCGCAGCCGGTCGTCGGCCAGCACCGCCAGGTCGTCGCCCAGGGCCACTCCGGAGCCGGCCAGCCAGCCGGTGCCGGGCCGGGCGCCGATCCCGACGACCACGGCGCCCGCCCGCAGGAGGGAACCGTCGTCCAGCGTGATGCCGGACCGCTGGACGCCCGCCACGCGCCGCCCGGTCAGCAGCCGCACCCCGGCCGCCGCGTACCAGCCGCGCATCGCCTCGCCGACGAAGTCCGGCAAGACCCCGGCCAGCGGCCGTCCCGCGGCCTCCACGACGGTGACCTGGCAGCCCGCCTCGGCCGCCGTGGTGGCGAACTCGGCCCCGATCCACCCGGCGCCCACCACGACGACGTCCCGCCCGGCGTCCAGCACCGGGCGCAGGGCGCACGCGTCGTCGACGGTCCGCAGGACGTGCACGTCGGGCAGCCCGGTGGAACCGGGCAGGGTGACGGGTTCCGCGCCGGTGGCGACGACCAGGCGGTCGTAGGGCACCGGTCCGGCCGCGGTCAGCACGTCATGGCGTTCCGGACGCAGGGAGGTGGCCCGCAGGCCCAGCCGCAGGTCGATACCGAGGCCCTCGAAGTCCACGTCCAGCGACGCGTCGCCGTCCGTCCCCGCCAGCAGGGCCTTCGACAGCGGGGGCCGGTCGTACGGCTCGTGGCTCTCCTCACCCAGCAGGGTGACCGAACCGGAGAAACCCTGCTCCCGCAGGGCGACGGCGGTGCGCACCCCTGCCATTCCGGCCCCGGCGACCACGACCCGTCGCATGCTCTGATCGACACTCACCCGGTCACCGTAGCGCCGCCGGGGCCCGGGCACCGTTCACACCGGGAGCGGCGTCACTCCGCCGTCCGCCGTCGCCGGACATCGTGACGTATACGGGGGCCGAACCGGTGTGTTCGTACGATCTGCCGCGCCGACCAGGTCACGTTGGAGCGCCACCCGCGCGCGGGAGCGCGCCGTCCCCGGTGACCGCCGGACATCCGCGTGCGACGTCGATGTCCGGCGGTACGCGCGGGCGCGCGTGGGGTCACGGTTGTGTCGCGGTACCGCACCGGCCGTGTCGTGGGCGGACGGGGGCGGTGAAAGCGTCAGTGACGGCTCGTAGACTCACGCTGTGGATACGACCCTCCAGGATCCGCTGCTCGGGCAGGCGCTCGACGGCCGGTATCTGATCGAGTCACGGATCGCGGTCGGCGGCATGGCCACGGTCTACCGGGCCGTGGACACCCGGCTCGACCGCGTGCTGGCCGTCAAGGTCATGCACCCCGCGCTGGCCACCGACGGCGCGTTCGTCGACCGCTTCATCCGTGAGGCCAAGTCCGTCGCGCGCCTGGACCACCCGAACGTGGTCAGCGTCTTCGACCAGGGCAACGACGGCTCGCACGTGTACCTGGCGATGGAGTACGTCGCCGGCTGCACCCTGCGCGACGTCCTGCGCGAACGCGGCGCCCTCCAGCCACGCGCCGCCCTGGACATCGTCGAACCCGTGCTGGCCGCGCTCGGCGCCGCGCACCGGGCCGGCCTGGTGCACCGCGACATGAAGCCGGAGAACGTCCTGATAGGGGACGACGGCCGCGTCAAGGTCGCCGACTTCGGGCTCGTGCGCGCCGTCGGCACCGACACCACCAGCAGCACGGGTTCGGTACTGGGCACCGTCTCCTACCTGGCGCCGGAGCAGATACAGGACGGCGTCACCGACCAGCGGTCCGACGTCTACGCCTGCGGCATCCTGCTGTACGAGATGCTCACCGGCAGCAAGCCGTACAGCGGCGGCACACCCGCCCAGGTGCTCTACCAGCACCTGCACGAGGATGTCCCCCCGCCCTCCGGCCTGGCCGGGGACGTGGCGCCGGAACTCGACGCCCTGGTGCTCGCCGCCTCCTCCCGGGACCCGCAGCGGCGTCCGGACGACGCGGTCGAGATGCTGGCCGCGGTACGCGAGGTGCGGGCCGCGCTGACGCAGGAACAGCTGGACGCCGTTCCCCCGACCGCGCACCCGGCGGACGCCGTGCCCGCCGGCAGCGGCGACGCCGAGGGCACACAGGTGCTGCGCCGCACGGCGGGCGCCATGCCGGACGCGACGGTGCAGCTCAACCACACCACTCGGATGCAGTTGCCGCACGGCCTCATCCGCGCCGACGACGGCGCGGCACCGGCCGCCCACCGCGCCATCGCGTCCTCCCTGCGGTCCCGCCGCGGCATGCTGGCCGTCCTGCTGGCCCTCGTCGTCCTGCTGGGCGGCGGCGCCGTCGTCTGGTACGTCGGCGCCGGGCAGTTCACCAACGTCCCCGCCGTGCTCGCGGTCAGTCAGGCCAAGGCCGAGCAACGGCTGAGGTCGGCGGGCCTGGGGGTGCACGTCAACCGGGCGTTCAGCGAAAACGTGCCCAAGGGTGACGTCGTCTCCAGCTCCCCCGGTCCGGGTTCCCGGATCCGCGGCAACGGCACGGTGACCATCGTCGTCTCGCGCGGGCCGCAGCGGATCGACGTGCCGAAGCTGACCGGCGTGAGCCTCGCGCGGGCCCGCAAGGAGCTGACGTCCGACGGGTTGACGCCGGGCACCGTGAAGAAGGCGTTCGACGCACACGTGCCGTCCGGCTCCGTGGTCTCGACCGACCCGCCGGCCGGCACCCCTCGGCAGACCGGCGACGCGATCGCCATCACCGTCAGCCGTGGCGCACCCGTGCCGGTCCCGAACGTGGTGGGCTCCAACCTGGCGGACGCCCAGCAGGCGCTCCAGGCGGCCGGGCTGAAGGTCACCGTCGACGGCACCCCCGTCTACTCCGACGACGCCCCGAAGAACGCCGTGGCGACCGAGTCCCCGGCCGCCGGCGCGCAGGCCGGGCAGGGCGACACCGTGCGGCTGGCGATCTCCAAGGGCCAGCAGCTGTTCAAGGTCCCCGACGTCACCGGCACGGACGTACAGGCGGCCCGCAGCGCGCTGGAGAAGGCCGGTTTCCAGGTGAGCGTCTTCCACCTGTTCATCACCGGCAACGTCTTCAGTGAGTCGCCGGACGGCGGCAGCATGCAGCCGAAGGGCACGACGATCACCCTGTGGGCCAGCTGACCCACCTCCACGGGCCCCAGGCCGCCGCCCGACGGCACCGGGGGCCCGTGGCATGCTGGCCCGCATGCCCTCCCCCGGCGGCGCCCCGCGCGCACTTCCCCGCAATCCCGTCGGAGGCCACGTACCGGTCGCCGGTGGCCCGGCCTCCACGGGCCTGACCTACGCGCGGGACATCGTGGCGGAGGTCGTGCAGGTCTTTGTCGCCAATCCGCGCGGCTGGGCGACCCCGGCGGGCGACCCGGCACGCGACGAGGCGTTCCGTGAGGGCTGCGCCCGGGACGCGATCCCCGCCTACGTGCACGCGCCGTACCTGATCAACTTCGGCTCGGACAACCAGGAGACGGCGGAACGCTCGGTGCACTCGCTGCGGCACTCCCTGCGGCGGGGCCGGGACATCGGCGCCGCGGGCGTGGTGGTCCACACCGGTTCGGCGACCGGCGGACGCACCCGTGCCACGGCCCTGGCGCAGGTCCGCACGCGGTTACTGCCGCTACTGGAGGAACTGACCCGGGACGACGACCCCTGGCTGCTGCTGGAGCCCACCGCCGGCCAGGGCTCCTCCCTGTGCTCCCTGGTGGCTGATCTGGGGCCGTACTTCGAGGTGCTGGACCGTCATCCCCGGCTCGGCGTCTGCCTGGACACCTGCCACGCCCATGCGGCCGGGCACGACCTCGCCGATGAGGGCGGCACGGCCGCGGCCCTCGACGAACTGGTCGCCGCCTGCGGGCCAGGACGGCTGAGGCTCATCCACGCCAACGACTCCAAGGACGTGGCCGGTGCCCGCAAGGACCGGCACGAGAACATCGGCGAGGGCCACATCGGCACCGCCGGCTTCGCCCCGCTGTTCACGCACCGGGCGACGGACGGCGTACCGCTCGTCATCGAGACGCCGGGCCCGCAGCGGCAGCACGCGGCGGACATCGAGCGTCTGAAGTCCCTGCGCCCCTGAACGGCTCCGGCACGCCCGGAAGCGGCGACGCACACGGTCCGGCCCGGCGCCGCCGGCGAAATCGTGCACCATACGTCGGTCCGCGCTGCGAGGTACCGCTCCCACCAGGGCCGGACGTCACTCCCGCACCCATAGTGCTGCCGAGGCGTGAGGTTGACGCCGCCTGTGGGGCCGTCACAGGTCGGGACCGTCGTCCGGTTCCTCCTGGTAGGAGTACCGCTGCTCGCGCCAGGGGTCGGCTCTGTTGTGGTAGCCGCGTTCCTCCCAGAAGCCACGGCGGTCGGCCAGCAGGTACTCCAGGCCCCGCAGCCACTTGGGGCCCTTCCACGCGTACAGGTGCGGCACCACCAGCCGCACCGGGAAGCCGTGTTCGGCGGTCAGGGGCTCGCCGTCGCGGTGGGTGGCCAGCAGCGTGGTGGGCGCGGCGAGGTCGGCCAGCCGCAGATTGGCGCTGTAGCCGTACTCGGCCCACGCCATGACGTGCGTGACGCCGGCCGCGGGCGGCACCATGCCGATCAGTGCGGCGGCCGCGATCCCGGTCCATTCCACTCCGCGCAGGGAGAATTTCGTGACGCAATGCAGATCGGCCGTCACCGTGGTGATCGGCAACGACGAGAACTCCTCGTGACTCCAGCCGCGTTTCCCGCCGTCCGCCGTGGCGCCGAAGACCTGGAACTCCCACCGGTCGGGCCGGAAACGGGGTACGGGTCCGTAATGGAGGACGGGCCATCCGCGCTGGAGCCGCTGTCCTGGAGGAAGCTCTCCTTCACGGCGTTCCCGCTCACCCATACCTCTATGGTGACAGATCGCCCAGCCGTGACCTGCGGCGGCCCGCCATCGCCCGTGCGATACGGCATGAACGGTGTAGGCGCGCGCTTACTGGATAGCCCTCTTCCCGGGTGCGAGGATGCACGGCGAGAGACTTCTCAGGGAAGGACGCGGAATGCAGGGAGATCCCGAGGTCATCGAGTTCCTCAACGAGCAGCTGACAGCCGAGTTGACCGCGATCAACCAGTACTTCCTGCACGCCAAGATGCAGGAGAACCTCGGCTGGACCAAGCTCGCGAAATACACGCGGTCGGAATCCATCGACGAGATGCGTCACGCAGAGATCCTCACCGACCGCATCCTCTTCCTGGAGGGCCTGCCGAACTACCAGCGCCTGTTCCACGTGCGGGTGGGGCAGACCGTGACGGAGATGTTCGAGGCCGACAAGCAGGTGGAGGTCGAGGCCATCGACCGGCTGCGCCGCGGCATCGACGTCATGCGGGCCAAGAACGACGTCACGTCCGCCAACATCTTCGAGGCGATCCTCGCCGACGAGGAGCACCACGTCGACTACCTGGAGACACAGCTCGACCTGGTGGCGAAGCTCGGCGAACCGCTGTACATCGCGCAGATCATCGAGCAGCCCGGCGGCGACGACTGAACCACGCCCCGCGGACGACGGTCACGCGGCCGGGGCCTCCGCCACCTCACGCGCCGGGAACGGGTGCACGGGGCACGGCACGGCGGCCACCGGGGCCGCGGCAGGGGCGGTCCGGCCGAGCAGGGCCTGGATGCGTTTGACGCAGGAACCGCAGTCCGACCCTGCACGGCACGCGCCGGCAATGGCGCGCGGCGTGCCGCGGCCGTCCGCCGCGTGCTGCCTGACCTGGGCCTCGGTGATGCCGAAGCAGGAACAGACGTACATCCGCGCTCTCCTCCGGTCGGCTCGATCAGACGCAGCAAGGCTTACCTACGTAAGGCTCGCCTTACCTTACCTGGACTTCGAGGCGAACGAAAAGCCCGGAGGGGTGAGGACCGGTGTGATCCTCACCCCTCCGGGCATCCGCGCAGGTCCGGGGCTACTGCTCCCGGTACATCTCCGCCACCAGGAACGCCAGGTCCAGCGACTGGCTGCGGTTGAGCCGCGGGTCGCAGGCGGTCTCGTAGCGCTGGTGGAGATCGTCGACGAAGATCTCGTTGCCGCCGCCGACACACTCGGTGACGTCGTCGCCGGTCAGCTCCACGTGGATGCCGCCCGGGTGCGTGCCGATCGCCTTGTGGACCTCGAAGAAGCCCTTGACCTCGTCCAGCACGTCGTCGAAACGCCGCGTCTTGTGGCCGGAGGCCGCCTCGAAGGTGTTGCCGTGCATCGGATCGCACACCCACGCCACCCGGGCACCAGAGGCGGTGACCTTCTCCACCAGCTCCGGCAGGTGGTCACGGACCTTGCCGGCTCCCATGCGGGTGATGAACGTCAGCCGACCCGGCTCCCGCTCGGGGTCGAGCCGCTCGATCAGGGTGAGCGCGTCCTCGGCGGTGGTCGTCGGGCCGAGCTTCACACCGATCGGGTTGCGGATCTGCGCGGCGAACTCGATGTGCGCCCCGTCCAGCTGCCGGGTTCGCTCGCCGATCCACACCATGTGGCCGGACACGTCGTACAGCCGCCCGGTCCGCGAATCGGTGCGCGTCAGCGCCGACTCGTAGTCCAGTACGAGCGCCTCGTGGGAGGCGTAGAACTCCACGGTGCGGAACTCCGCGGGATCCGTCCCGCACGCCTCCATGAAGTTCAGCGCGCTGTCGATCTCCCGCGCCAGCGCCTCGTAGCGCTGACCGGAGGGCGAGGACCGCACGAAGTCCTGGTTCCAGGCGTGCACCTGGCGCAGGTCGGCGTAGCCCCCGGTGGCGAAGGCGCGCACCAGGTTCAGCGTCGCGGCGGACGCGTGGTACATCCGCTTCAACCGCTCCGGGTCCGGCCTGCGGGACTCGGGGGTGAACTCGAAGCCGTTGACACTGTCACCCCGGTACGACGGCAGCGTCACGCCGTCACGGGTCTCGTCCGGCTTGGAGCGCGGCTTGGAGTACTGGCCCGCGATCCGGCCCACCTTGACCACCGGCACGGAGGCCGCGTAGGTCAGCACGGCGCCCATCTGCAGCAACGTCTTCAGCTTGTTGCGGATCTGGTCGGCCGACACGCCGTCGAACGCCTCGGCGCAGTCGCCCCCCTGAAGGAGGAACGCCTCACCCCGCGCCACGGCGGCCATCCGGGACCGCAACTGGTCGCACTCACCCGCGAACACCAGCGGCGGATACGACTCGAGTTCCGCGACGACATCGCGCAGAGCCTGGGAGTCGGGCCACTCGGGCTGCTGCGCCGCGGGCAGGTCTCGCCAGGTCTGTTCCCCGGCGACGGTTTCAGCGTTCACGGTCACGGACCCACCCTACGGGTTCACACCGGTGCCCCTCCGTCACGTTCGGAGAGTGAGACGTACCGGCCATGCCCGGAACAAACGCCCCGGACCACGGCACCCGACCGTACCGGACGGCTGCCGCCGAGGCGGAGGGGGAACGGGGGGTGGTGGGGCGGTGTGCCGGCCGGAGGCGCCGGGGCGGCGTGCCCGCCGGGGCCGGGGCCGGGGCCGGACAGGGCCGGCCACGGGCTCCGGGGCGGGGGTCACGATTGTTACGCCGATCGTAATACCGGCAGGTGGGACGGGCGCGGGAACGCGGGAACGCGGGAACGCGGGAACGCGGGCGATTGTCCGATCACCTGGTGAGCGAGCGGCGTCAATGTCGAACGTCAATTCCTGGCCCGAAAAGTACCCCTTGTCACATATTGGAACCAGGTGCTTTGATCAAGTCAGCGCAGAAACCGAACGCGCGACCGACCGGTCGAACACCCTGCGGCGCGAGCCCCGGACGATCGACACGGAACAGGGAGAAGAACGATGACCAGCGCCCCCACCAGGAACGCGCCCGCCCCGAGCAGCCGCACAGCCGCGCTCACCCCGCCCCCGACCACCGGCACCACGGCGAACCGGACAGCCCGCCCCATCACCTCCCCGGCACAGGGCAGCACCTCCGCCCGGCACCGCGTCCACGTCCCGCACCTCACCCGCCCACGCTCACTCCCCTTCAACGCCCCCCTGGTTCACACGGCCCTCCCGCACGAACCACGACCGCAGCGACAGAGCGAGGGCATCCACGTCCTTGATGGAGACGTGCTCCTCCGGGGGACACGCCAGATACCGGAAGACGGACGGGCCCCGGTGGGAGGGAGGCAGGCCGGCGGATCGGGGAACGACGTGGAAGTGCACGTGGGAGAAGCCCTCCTTCTCGGCGAACTGGGCGATGTAGGTCCTCTCACACCCGATGACCTCCCGCAGGGCCCGGGAGAGCTCGACCTGCCAGCGGCCGAGCGAGGCGGCTTCGGCATCCGTGAGGTCGGCGAGGGTGACGACATGGCGGCGCGGCACCAGCACGAGCCATCCGGGCAGAGCGGTGCCGAGGGCATGGGCCACGCGCCAGTGCTTGTCGGAGCTGATTCTCTCCCGCAGCGGAAGACCCCCGGCGTCGGCCTCCGTCCGGCAGGCGAAGCAATCGTCCGGTTCCGCCGGGATGGCTGCGGGCTCGGGAGCCGTCATGGTCTCTCCTCCGGTTCGACGGTGCCGGCACGCCACGCGGCGCGACGGTCGGCGGGCGCACCGCGATCGGCGCGCCCGGGGTGAAGTCTGCTCACACCCGACGCCGGCCGAACGCCGCCGCCCCCACGGACCGGACGCCCCCGGCACGATCACCTGTTCCGGACGGAGCACCGGAGCGACCGTCATGAAGGGAGAGGTGGGACACGGCGGAGGCAGCCATCACCACGGGACGCCCGTCCGAGCGCCGACAGGAGCACGCCAGGGACGTCGACATCGGGTTCCGGACATCAACCAGCCTTCTACACAAGGAGATTGACGCAGCAACACATTTCGAAGGGTTTCACGGGCGCGGCGAGGGCGGGCCGACACGCACCTGGCTGCGACAACTGGGGGAAAGGGAGTCGGGATCACGCGGAGAGAGGCTTGTTAGCCTCGGCATATGCACGACGCGACACCCTCCCGAAACGGCCCTCCGCAGCGTTCCAAGTCCCCTTCCGGGGGCGGCGGTTCGGGCGCGGACGAGGGGCCGGAGCCGGGGCGGCGGCTGCGGGCGGACGCGGCGGCGAACCGGGGGCGGATCGTGGGCACGGCCCGGGCGGTGTTCGCGGCGGAGGGCACCGGGGTGTCCATGGCGGAGATCGCGCGGCGGGCCGGGGTGGGACTGGCCACGGCGTTCCGGCACTTCGCCACATCGGAAGACCTGCTGACCGAGGTCATCGCCGAGCGGGTGGCGGCGTGCGTGCGGGAGGCGTCGGCGGCGCTCGGCGATCCCGACGCGTGGCGGGCGTTCCGGATGATGGTGCAGGAGATGTGCGACGGACAGGCCGACGACCGGGGGCTGGCACCGGCGCTGGTGTCGGCGTTCCTGGACGGCGACCGTTTCCCGGCTGAGCGGGCAGCGTTCGAGCGGGCCTTCGGCACACTGACCGAACGGGCCCGCCGCACGGGCGAGTTGAGCGCGGAGTTCGGATACCCGGACCTGCTCCTGCTGCTGCGGGCGAACGCGGGCGTGGTCACCCTCTCCGGCCCGGACGGTGAAGCGGTCCACCGGGCCTCACGCCGACTGGTCCGTCAGGTCCTGCGCTCCTTCGACACGGAGGGGACCGCCGGCCGGCGGTAACGGGCGAGGCCCTCGACCTCGACGGGAACCACCACCGTGCCTGCCGGAACTACGGGGACTGTGGGGGACCGAACGCGGTGGGGCGCCCTGCGGCGCGGCGCCGGAACGGTGGAGGTGGCGGGCACCCCGTGCGCCGCTCCAGCCGGCACGCCCGCCGCCCTCGCACCCGCCGGACACCCCACGCCCTCCCCTTTACTACGCTCCAGCAGCACCGAACCACCCGGCCGCCTTCCCCGGCCACGCGGGGCGTCCCGCACCACACGCCCCGAACGCCCGCACCCCCTGGCCACCCGGCCGGGCCACCCCGAACGCCCGCGTCCCCATCCCCCGGCCCCGCGACAGCCCCCTCCTGCTGTCAATTGCCGCCTCGGGCAACGCGGGTGGGGTGGGTTGCCCGGGTGAGGCATGGTGGGGTGAGGGCGGCGCATTGTGCTGGGCATGGACATGTCGATAGAACCCCCACATCGCACAGGTTCCCCCGACAGCCGCCGGCTCAGCCGGCGGGGGCTGCTGGGGCTCGCGGCGGCCGGGGCCGGGGCTGCCGCGCTCGGGCTGCCGGGCAGGGCGTTCGCCTCACCCGCACACCTCGCAGGAGCCGGAACCGCCTCCACCCATACGGCCGTCCCCTCCTTCCGCGCCGCGGCCGGCGGATTCACGCTCACGCAGAACTGGGACTTCGGCACCAACGGCACGATCCGCGGCATCGGCGACCTCAACCAGAACTTCCAGTACCACGACCAGTTCGGGACGTACGACAACTCGGCGAACGCGTTGTCCGGGCAACCGGTCGAGGATCCGGCGCATCCGGCGCGGCAGATCCTGTCGGACTCGATGAAGACCTATCTCGTGCCGCTCAAGGGCGCGACGACGGTGAGTCCGTCACAGCACAACGCGGGCTGCGGTTCGTTCCAGGCGCGGTGGACGCTGGCGAACGGCGGGTCGCTGCTGGGCAAGGACATCCTGTGGGTGTTCTGGACGTCCGGCAACGGGTGGGACGGCGGCGCCGAGATGGACGTCATCGAGACCTTCGGCTTCGACAACGGCGGCGGCCACACCAACTACGACGGCAGCCAGTGGCACTCCGACTCGGTCGGCGGGAGCGACCGGGTCGACTACGGCGACTGGGGCAACGCGATGGGGTCGGTCGGCGTCTCGGGCTGGGACCCGACGCAGTTCCACTCCTGGCAGCGGCAGTACGACCGTGACGGCTCCTGCACGGTCACGATGGACGGCGTCCAGGTGCAGAGCGGCACCCTCCACTGGACGGACGGCGGGCACCAGGGCGGCACTCCGATCAACATGAGCTTCCTGTTCGACGCGGGCTGGGGCCACACGCAGGTCTCGTCGGTCAACCACAGCATGGCCGCGTCGAAGTTCAACGGCTGCTACTACGAGTGGGACTACAGCCGGGTCTACCTGCGTTCGTAGTGCCGGCGACAAGGACGGCCCCGGTGGCAGGTGCCGCCGGGGCCGTTCCGCGCGGTCGCGGCGCAGGCCGTACCGCTGCCATCGCCGCACGTCGCAGCCCATTCGGCAGGGTCCCGCGGGGTGGAGGCCGTGCGGAGCCGTCCCCCTTGACTTGGCGTTCGCCGACGCTACAGTAGTGCCCGCTCCCATATAGGCTGCATTCGTAATGCCCGCTACCGATCTCCCGCCCGGCGCCGCCCTCCCCCGGACGGGCCGAGGGATCTGCGCCAAGGAGAACCCATGCCCCAGTTCGCCGGCGTCCCCGCGGTCGAGGCCGCTCCCGAGGACGTGGGGATGTCCTCGCAGCGGCTGGGCAACGTGACGCGGCTCGTACAGGGTTACGTGGACGAGGGGCGGTACGCGGGGGCCGTGACCCTGGTCGCCCGCCGCGACAAGGTCGTCCACCTGGAGACGTACGGGCAGATGGACGCCGAACGCGGCCTCGCGATGCGGCCGGACACCGTATTCCGGATCTACTCGATGACCAAGCCGATCGCCAGCGTCGGGCTGATGGCGCTGTACGAACGGGGACTGTTCCAGCTCAACGACCCGATCGGCGCCCACCTGCCGGAACTGGCGGGGCTGTCGGTGTTCGACGGCGGCACCGCGGACGACTACCGGGTACGGGAGGCGGGCCGGCAGGTCACCGTGCGCGACGTGCTGATGCACACCTCCGGTATGGCGGGCTCCACGGGCAGCAGTGCGGTCTCCGAGCTGTACCGGCGGGCCGGGGTCGGCGACCCGTTCGGCGGGCTCACGCTCGCGGAGGCGGTACGGCGGCTCGGCGAACTGCCGCTGGCGGCCGACCCGGGCACCCGCTGGATCTACGGGCTGTCGACGGACGTGGTGGGACGGCTGTGCGAGGTGCTCAGCGGGCTGCCGTTCGAGGAGTACCTGCGGCGGACGCTCTTCGAGCCGCTGGGGATGCCGGACACCGGGTTCCACGTGCGGCCGGAGCAGGCCGGCCGGTTCGCCGCGAGCTACCTGGCCCGCGAGGTGCCGGACGGCAGCGGCGACGCGCGGTACACGCTGTCCGAGGACCCCGCCGCCAGCCCCTACCTCCAGCCGTGCCCCTACCCCTCCGGCACGCAGGGCCTGGTCTCCACGGCCGGTGACTACCTGCGCTTCTGCCGGATGCTGACGCGCGGCGGCGAACTCGACGGCGAACGGATCATCGGAGCGCGCACGCTGGCGTTCATGACCGCCAACCACCTGCCCGGCGGCCAGGACCTCGTCGCGGCCATGGCCAAGAGCGGTGGCGAGAGCCAGCGCGAGGGACACGGCTTCGGCCTGGGCTTCGGCGTGCTGCTCGACCCGACCGTCTCGCAGACCATCGGCACGGCCGGCGAGTACTTCTGGGGCGGCATGGCCTCCACCGCCTTCTTCGTCAGCCCGCAGGAGGACCTGGTGACGATCTTCCTCACCCAGCTGCGGCCTTCCGCCACCTACCCGATCCGCCGCCAGCTGCGCGCCACGGTGTACTCCGCCATCACCGGCTGACAGCCCCGATTCCCCGGGCGCCCGGCCCGCACAGCCGGGCGCCCGGCTCCATGCCGCCGGCGAACGCCGGACGCCGGCTCCGGACCGCGCCACGGACGCCGGCGCGTTGAAACACCGCGCGCCCGGCCACGCACCCCCCGCGGCCTCCGGGCCCCGGCGAACGCCCGCCGGCGCCCGCGCGCTCAGCCCCGGAGCTCAGCCCCGTGCGATCGCGTCCGCGAAGAACCCCTGCACCGTGGAGGTCATCAGCAGGCCGCGGTGGGCGAGGCCGGGGACGACGTCGAACTGGACGTCGATGCCGTGGGCGGCCCAGTTGTCGCGCAGGGTGGTGAGGCGTTCCACGCGGGTCTCGCCGCCGGCCTCGACGCCGGGTTCGGCGATCTCCCACGTCGCGGTGTCCAGCTCGCCGACCATCATCTGCACGCGGACCTTCCGCAGCGCCGCCAGGTCGAGCGGGCTGCCGAAGTGCTCGGCGAGGTCGGCGGTGCCCAGCCACCACGGCACGTCGTCGTTGATCCGGGTGACGCGTCCGGGGGCGCCGATGGACACCGACGCCAGGCGCTCGGGGTGGACGTAGGCGAAGCGGTGGGCGAACTGGCCCCCGCCGGAGAACCCGGTCAGGTGGAAGCGCTCGGTGTCCACCCGGTACTGCTCGCCGGCCTCGTCCACGATCTGGAGCAGCAGCTGGTCGTAGCGTATGCCGAAGGCCTCCAGCCGCTTGTAGCCGTGCAGGTCACCGGGCACGACGATGCCCGCGGGGAAGAGCGGGGCGAGCACCACGCAGCCGTGGTGCTCGGCGAACGCGCGGTAGGCGTCGCGGTAGCGCTCGGGGGAGCGCTGGGTGCCGTGCAGGAGCACCACCAGCGGCAGCCGCGCGCCGGGCGCCGCCTCCTTGTGCGCGGTGGGGACGTAGAGGCAGTAGGAGAAGCGCTGGTCGTCGCGGGAGGCGAAGAACGGCGTGGGACCGGTGCGGTAGAACCCCTCGGGATCCAGTACGCGGGCGGAGTCCGGGGTCGCGGGGACGGTGCTCATCAGGGGGTTCCTTCGGGAGCGGAGTGGCGCCGGACACCGCGGAGGCCGAAATCGGGGGCCAGTTCGGTGCGCAGCGAGTTGAGGAGTTCGGACGTCTCGGTGGCCCGGTCCCGGTTGCGGGCGGCCAGCGCGATCATCAGGCAGTCGGTGACCAGCAGGGCGCTGTAGATCTCGTCCGTGAAGCCGGTGGTGGACTGCACGGCGGGCAGGGCGACACTGACCCGGTCGGCCAGGGTTGGGCCGAGGGTGTCGGAGATCAGGATGCTTTCGGCACCGACCGTGCGCGCGTGATCGAGCAGCACGATGGTGTCGTTGGTCAGCCGTGCCGGAGCATAGAGCACGACGACGTCGCCCTTGCGCAGCTGGAGGATCTCGTCGGCCAGCCGGAACCCCGTCACGCCGGCGCAGCGGGCGCGGGACCCCAGCCGGTTGAGCTTGAGGGCCAGCAGCCGGGCGGCCAGTTCCGAGGGGCCGACGCCGAACGCGGCGACCAGCACCGCGTCGTCCAGCAGGTCGACGGCCTTCCGGAACTCGTCGACCTTCAGCAGCCGGTGGGTCTCGGTGAGCCGCTCGGTGGCCTCCAGGACCACGTGGTCCAGCAGCGTGGCCGTCTCCTGGCCCGCGAGGTCTATCCGCTGCTTGAGCCGGACCGAGGGGCGCGTGGCGTCCACGATCTGACGGCCGATCCCGCGCTTGAGGTGCGGCAGCCCCGAGTACCCGAGGGTCTTGGCGGTGCGGACCACCGTGGCGTCGCTGGTGCTGGTGGCCGACCCGATCTCCCCGGCGGTGGCGAAGATGACGCTCTGTGCGTGGTCCCGCAGGTATTCGGCCACCCGGCGCTCGGCGGGCGACAGCGCCGGCAGGCGCTGAGCGATCCGCTCCCGCAGCGAGCTCTCGTCGCCGGGGATCGTAGTCATTACGACTCCTCTTGACATCTGAGTAGCGGCGGCTACTCTCCTCGTAATTCGCGCTACCGAATTAGCCGGAAGTGTAGTCAACGCTAGGGACCGCCGCCAGGCTCCCCCGGCGCGACGGAAGGAACAGCTCGATGGCAGTGCGGTCCGTCCCCCTGATCGAGATCAGTGGTGATCCACGAACACGGGGCCTTGCCTATGGCGAGGCCGCGCGCACCGAGATTCTCAACTCGATCGCCTACTACAAGGAGGGGTTCGCGGCCTCCTCGGGGCTGGCGTGGCCGCAGGTGCTCGTCGCCGCCCGCGCGTGGCGCAAGGTGATCGAGGACACCGCTCCCGACCTGCTCACGGAGATGGACGCCATCGCCGAGGGCGCCGGGCTCCGGGCGGACGAGATCCTGGCCCTGAACGCCCGCGGCGAGATCGTGCGCGCGCACGACAGCGCGTTCGCCGAGAGCGTGGACGGCTGCTCGTCCTTCTCGGTGCTGCCCGAGGCCACCGGGGACGGACATGTATATTGCGGGCAGAACTGGGACTGGCGCGAAGGTGTCACGACAAGTACTGTGTTGCTCCGCATCGTGCAGCCGCCCAAACCCACCGTGATCATGCAGGTGGAGGCGGGGCAGATCGGCCGCCAGGGAGCGAACTCCGCCGGAATCGCGCTGAACGCGAACGGTCTGGACGGTCGGTTCGGGACTCCCATCGGACTGCCGCAGACGGTGCTGCGCAGGCTGGTGCTGGACTGCTCCAACCTGCGCCGGGCACTGGAGGTGCCCTACCGGGTACACCAGCACATCGCCACCAACCTGCTGTTCACCCACCGTGGCGGCGTCTCCGTGGACCTGGAGACCACCCCCGGGGTGCACCGCTGGGGGCTCCCGGTGAACGGCCTGATCGTGCACGGCAACCACTACCAGTACGGGGTGCCGGGCGCGCTGCGGGACAACTTCAGACTGTCCTCCCCCGACTCCCTCTACCGCGTACAGGTGATGGAGCGCGGCTTCGCCGCACTGCGGGACATCAAGGACAGCGAGCGGATCCGGTCGGTCATCACCGAGACGATGAGCGACCACACCGGCCACCCGCACAGTCTCTGCGTCCACCCGGACCCGGAGCACAGCGAGGTCAGGCGTGATCTGACGATCATGTCGAGCCTGGTGGACCTCACCACCGGTGAGTACCGGGCCGCCGGCGGCCCGCCCTGTTCCACTCCCGTGCGACTCCTCCCCTGGAACCTCTACGACGGACCCGGAGGTGACGAATGAACGCCCAGTCGCTGGTCTCCATCCGCGGCCTGTGCAAGAGCTTCGGCGGCACGCAGGTGCTGCGCGAGATCGACCTCGACATCGAGCGCGGCGAGGTGGTCGTGCTGCTGGGGCCCTCCGGCTCCGGCAAGTCGACCCTGTGCCGATGTATCAACCGGCTGGAGTCGATCGACTCCGGAACGGTCACGATCGACGGCAGGAAACTGCCGGAGGAGGGCCGCGACCTGGCCCGCCTGCGGGCGGACGTGGGCATGGTCTTCCAGTCCTTCAACCTCTTCGCCCACCGCACGGCCCTGCAGAACATCATCCTGGGCCCGATGCGGGTGCGCGGCCTGTCCAGGGACGCCGCCACCAAGGAGGCCGACCGCCTCCTGGAGCGGGTGGGACTCACCCAGCACCGCGACAAGCTGCCGGCCCAGCTCTCCGGCGGCCAGCAGCAGCGCGTCGCCATCGCCCGGGCCCTGGCCATGAGCCCGAAGGTCCTGCTGTTCGACGAGCCGACCAGCGCCCTGGACCCGGAGATGGTGCACGAGGTGCTCGACGTCATGTCCGGCCTCGCACAGGAGGGGGCCACGATGCTGGTGGTCACCCACGAGATGGGCTTCGCCCGCAAGGCCGCCGACCGCGTGGTCTTCATGTCGGACGGCCGCATCGCCGAGGAGGGCTCGCCCAACGAGTTCTTCAGCAACACCCGGACCGAGCGCGCACGCGACTTCCTGGCGAAGGTGCTCCAGCACTGAGCCCGGCCCCGGCCCGACCCGGGTCACGGCGCTCCGGCACCGTGACCCACCCGTCACCGGACTCCCCCACACCTCTCAGCGATCTTCACCTTTCACCAGCAGGAGCGATCATGAACAGAAAGACCACCTTCGTCGCGGCGGTCGCCGCCGTGGGCCTGTGCGCGGGCGCCCTGGCCGGCTGCGGCAGCTCCAAGACCGCCGGGGGTTCACCGGCCAAGGCCGGCAAGGCCGCCAGCGCCGCCCAGGTCGCCGCCAGCATCGACCAGTCGGACGCCGTCGCGGCCGGCCCGGTCGGCAAGGACCTGCCCGCCAGCAAGTCGGTGGACACCATCCGCAAGCGCGGCTACCTGGACTACGCCGGTGCCCGCTCCGGCATCGGCTTCAGCCAGCTCGACCCGGGCACCCAGAAGCTCAGCGGCTTCGACGCGGGCATGGCGCAGCTGCTGGCCAAGTACCTGCTCGGCAAGCCGGACGCCCGGGTGCACGCCAGCGGTTCGGACACCCGCGAGGCGCTGCTGAGCAACCACACCGTGGACGTCGCCATCGAGACGTACACCATCACCCCCGAGCGCGCCGCGCAGGTCAACTTCGCCGGCCCGTACTACTTGGCGCACAGCGGCATCCTGGTCAAGAGCGACAACACGTCGATCACCAAGGTGAGCGACCTGGCGGGCAAGAAGGTCGGCACCGAGTCCGGTGCCGCCCAGGACGCCCTCAAGGCGGCGGCGCCCGCCGCCAAGGCGGTGCTCTTCGACACCTCCGCCGAGCTGCTCACCGCGCTGGAGCAGGGCCGCGTCGACGTGGTGACCCTGAACAACGCCAGCCTGGCCGGCGTGATCGTCGGCAAGTCCGACGTCAAGCTCCTGCCGGCCACGTTCGGCAGCAACCCCTTCGGCATCGGTCTGCCCAAGGACGACCCGGCGTTCAAGACCATCGTCAACGGGTTCCTGAAGAAGATCGAGGCCGACGGCACCTGGAAGAAGCTCTACGACGAGACCGCCGGCAAGGTCATGCACGGCAGCGCTCCCACCCCGCCGGGAATCGGTTCCGTCACGGGATCCTGATCGGTTCCCCGGCGGCTACAGGAGGTCGAACACTTCATGTCCACGTTGTTCGCTCACTTGGGCGGCATCCTCAGTGGTCTGCTGACCACACTTGAGCTGACCTTGTGCGCGTTCCCGCTCGCGATCGTGCTCGGAACGGTGCTCGGCGTCTGCCGGGTGGGCCCGTTGCCGCCGCTGCGGATCGCGGCCGGGTTCTACGTCAACTGCGTCCGTAACTGCCCGCTGCTGGTCGTCATGGTCATGGTGGTGTTCGCCCTCCCCTTCGCCGGTCTCACACTGCCGCTGTTCCCGTCCGTGGTGTTCACGCTGACGCTGTACTTCGGGTGCTACGTCTGCGAGACGGTGCGGTCGGGCATCACGTCGGTGCCGACCGGGCAGATCGAGGCGGCCCGGGCCATCGGCCTGGGCTTCGGAGGGGTTCTGCGGGAGGTCGTCCTCCCGCAGACCTTCCGGGCGATGGTCCAGCCGCTCGGCAACGTGCTGATCGGCATCACGCTGGGCTCCGCGCTCGGCACCGCGGTCGGCGTGCTCGAACTGACCGGCCAGGTACGACAGTTCAACACGCACTACGCCCTGCCCGTCCCCAGCTTCCTGGCCGGTCTGATCGGCTACCTGCTGCTCACCGTCACGTTCGGGCAGATCACCGGAGCCATCGAACGCAAGGTACGGATCCAGCGATGACTTCCTCCCCCCAGAAGGCCAAGGCCAAGACCACCCCGCTCTTCGACGAGCTGGGTCCGCGAGGCCAGGCCCGGCTGCGGATGGCGACCATCATCTCCACGGTGGTGGTGGTCGCGATCGTCGTCGGCGCTGTCGCACAGCTCGCCTCGGCGGGTCAGTTCGCGAACGTCCTGTGGCAGCCACTCACCAAGTGGCCCAACCTGCACTACCTGCTGACCGGCCTGAAGACCACGCTGTACATCGGGCTGAGCGGCGCCGCGATGTCCATGGCCGCCGGTGTGCTGGCCGCGCTCGGCCGCCTGTCGCGGAGCAAGTGGCTGTCGCTGCCGTGCGCCGGGCTGATCGAGCTGTTCCGCTCGGTGCCGCTGATCCTGCTCGCGTACTTCTTCCTCATCGGCGTGCCGCAGCTGGGCCTCGGCAACATGCCGCCGTACTGGACGCTGGCCACGCCGATCGTGCTGCACGCCGGCGCGGTGTTCGCGGAGATCGTCCGGGCCGGTGTGCTCAACCTGGCACGCGGTCAGAGCGAGGCGGGTCTGGCGATCGGTCTGCGCGGCGGTCAGGTCATGCGGATGATCGTCCTGCCGCAGGTGCTGCTCGCCCTGCGTCCCCAGCTGATCACCCAGTTGATCCGTACGCTGAAGGAGTCCGCGCTCGGATACGTGGTCAGCTACCCGGAGCTGGTGCGCGACGGCCAGGTGCTCAGTGAGTTCAACGGCAACTTCCTGCAGACCTACATGGTCATCGCGGTCGTCTTCATCATCATCAACTACGGACTGTCCCAGCTGGCGGAGAACATCGACAAGATCCGCCTGCCGGTCCGCCGCGGCCGCGGCCCGGTGATCCCGATCGCGTCCACGCCGGACCCGGTGGGCTTCCCCACCAACTGAGGCGCCCCGCAGCCCCCGGACGCCCCGGCGCCCGGACGGCCCTCCCCGGCCGTTCCGGACACCGGGGCGTCCACCGTGCGGCCCCCGGCCGGTCAGCGGGCGGGCGGCGGCGCCTCGCCCACGTGCTGTACCTGCACGCGCTGCGCCTGGCGTAGGGGAGCGCCGGGCGGAAGCGGGGCCGTGGCCGACTGGCCGCCCTCGCCGATCCGATGATCGGACGATCGCTGCGAGCGGTGCACAGCGCCCCGGCCCGGAGGCGGACCGTGGCCGCGCTCGCCACCGAGGCCCGCACGTCGCGCAGCGCGTTCGCCGAGCGCTTCCACCGGGAGGTCGGCATACCGCCGGCCGAGTACGCGGCGCGCTGGCGCGTGCACGTCGTCGCCCACCGGCCGCGCACCGGCGACGCGCCGGTCGCGGAGATCGCCTCGGACCTCGGCTTCAGCAGCCCGTCCGCGCTGAGTGCCGCCTTCGCCCGGCACGCCGGCCGCCCACCGGCCCAGTACCGGCGCGCGCACCGCTGACCACGCGGCGCGGGCGGCGGGGTCCGGCCGGGCGGCGCGTTCCCGCGGGGCGGATCAGCTCGCGGGGTCCGGCGGCGCGGCGAGGTGGGCGCGGGCGGCGACGGCCAGGTCCTCCCAGCCCATGCCGACGGACTTGAACAGCCGGGGGCGGTCCGGGGCGAACGAGGCGGTGCCGCGCACGAGGCGGGCCAGGCCGGTCAGGGAGTCCGCGGTGATCGCGCCCTCGGCCAGCGGGATGATCAGGTCGCCGGCCTCCCGCAGCGCGACGTCCGGGTCCTCGACGAACACCGAGGCGCGGGCGACCGTGGCGGTGTCGGTCTCCCGGGCGTGCGGGGTGTGGGAACCCATGGCGACGACGGTGGCGTGCTCGCGCAGTTCCCGGCCGTCGAACAGCGGTGCGGCGGCGGAGGTGCAGCAGGCGACGACGTCGGCCCGCCCGACGGCGCCGGGCGTGGCGGCGCGGGCGGGGAGGCCGGCGGCGCGGGCCCGTTCCACACAGGCGGCGACCCGGCCGGGGTCGCGACCGGATATCTCGACGGTGCGCAGGTCACGGACCCGGGCGACGGCCTCGGCGTGGGCGAGGGTCTGCGGCCCGGTGCCGAACAGCAGCAGGTGCTCCGCGCCGGGGGCGGCCAGCAGGTCGACGGCCAGTGCGGAGACGGCGGCGGTGCGCAGCAGGGTCAGCGCGGCGCCGTCGAAGATCCGCACCGGGCGCAGGGTGGCGGCGTCGAACAGCAGGTAGAGCCCGGTGATGCGGGGCAGGCCGAGCGCCGGGTTGCCGGGGGCGACGCCGGCGATCTTGACGCCCGCGAAGCCGCCGAGCTCGGCGGGCATGAGCAGCAGTTCGCCGCCGGTGAGGCGCACGTGGGCACGCGGAACGGCCGCGGCCGGGTCGAACCCGCCGAGCAGCGCGTCGCGCAGGGCCTCCCGGGCCTCGTCCGGTCCGACGAGCGCGGTCAGCGGCATGCCGCCCGCGGGCGACGCGGCGTCCGCCATGGTGTGCCTCCTCGACTCCCCCGGGCTCGAACCCATGGACCGTAGCGATCGCTACACATTTTACTCATGCTGGCGGATCGGTGACGACGCCGGGGGTGCCGCCCCGCCGGACGGCCCGCGGCCGTCCGGCGTGGCGCATCAACTGCCGTGCGGGCCGGGCTCGTTGACCATGCGCACCGTGGGGCCGTCGGCCGGCAGCGCGGTGAAGACGCAGTCCCATCGGCCACCGAGCTCGATCAGCTCGGCGGCGGAGGGGGACCCGCCGGTGGCGGCGTTGAGGGCGGCCATCTCGGCGAAGAAGCCGTCCATGGCCGGTGAGGTGATGAAGAGGAACCGCACCGGGACCGGCCCGGTGTTGTACGGCCGGTGCACGGTGCCGCGCGGCACCATCGCGTAGTCGCCGGCCCGCAGCGTCAGGGTCTGCTCCCCCGCGTCCAGGGTCAGCTCGCCCTCCAGCACGCGGAACGCCTCCTCGTGCTCGTGGTGCACGTGCGGCGGCGGGCCGGGGGTGCCGGGGGCGTGCCGGTACTCCAGTACCGAGTAGGCCCCGCCGGTGGCGGCGGCGTCCAGCATCACGGTCATCGGCGCACCGGTCGGGCCGGGGAAGCCTCGGCCCTGCCCTGCCGGGACCACCAGCGGTTCGCTCACGACGATCCTCCTTCGCGGCCGCGCCGGCCGTTCAGCGCTGGACCTCGGTGGCGAACAGTTCCAGGTGGCCGCACTTGGGGCAGCGGTACGCCTCGATCTGGCGCTTGGTGCGGCCCATCCGGCGGGCGTTCCCGAGCGGGCCCTTCTCCAGCGCGCCCTGTACCCAGCGGGTGTAGCCGCGCGAGCCCTCACCGGCGTCGAGCACGAAGCCCTCCTCCAGCTGGGAGGTCCCGCACTGCGTGCAACGTATCGAATCCATGACCGGATTCTAGGATCATCGCACCGCGCCGCCCCGGGAACGGCGTCCGGCGGCGCGGACGTGTCGGACCGCGCGGGGCAGCGCGGGCGGGGCAGCGCGGGCGGGGCAGCGCGGGCGGGACAGGGCGGGCCGGTCGGGGCCGGGCCGGGTCGGGTCGGGCGGCGGAAACCGGTTGCCCCGCGACCCGGTCCGGGTGAGGGTGGCGGCATGTCAGCACCCATCGACGCGCCCGGCCCCGTCGCCGGCCTCTTCTCGCACGGCCGGCTGGTCAGCGTGCCGCGCAAGGCCGCACGCCGCGAGCAGCTGCTCACCCATCTGGCCACCACCTTGTTCGACCCCGGCCGCTCCTACACCGAACCCGAGGTGAACGCGGCCCTCAACACCGTGCACGACGACCACCCTGCCCTGCGCCGCTACCTGGTCGCGTCAGGCCGCCTGATCCGCACCCGCGACGGGTCCAGCTACCGGCGGGCCGGCTGAGCGGTACGGACCCCGCGTCCTGGCCGGCGGTGCGGATCGCCGCCGCGGTCCGGGCGGGGGAGCTGTCCGCGCGGGAGGCGGTGACCGGCGCGCTGGCGGAGATCGCGGCACGGGACGGCCGGCTGTGCGCGTTCACCGAGGTCCGCGAACCGGAGGCGCTGCGGGCGGCGGCGCGGATCGACGCGAGCCGTGACCGGGCGCTGCTGCCGCTGGCCGGGGTGCCGATCGGAGTGAAGGCCGGCGAGGACACGCGGTCGTTCCAGAGCCGCGCGCTGATCGCCGCCGGGTGCGTGCCGGTGGGCACGACGGCGGTGCCGGACCGGCGCGGCGGCTGGCAGACCTACGGTCACAACGGCCGCGGGCGAACGGCGAACCCGCTGGGTGAGCGGTGGTCGCCGGGCGGGTCGTCGGCGGGGTCGGCCGCGGCGGTGGCCGCCGGGCTGGTGCCGCTGGCCACCGGCAGCGACGGCGCCGGATCGGTACGGCTGCCCGCCGCGTGGTGCGGGGTACTGGGCCTGAAGCCGACGAACGGCCGCTTTCCCTCCCGCGACCGGGCCGGGCTCAACACCCCGGGACCGCTGGTGCGTTGCGCCGCCGACGCCGCCGCCTGGTACGCGGCGCTGGACGCCGCGGCCACACCCCGGCACGACTGCGGCGGCCCGGCGGAACCCGGGGGGCGTGCGGTGGCGGTGCGGGTGGTGTGGTCGGCGGACCTGGGCTTCGCGGGGACGGACCCGGCGGTGGCGGCCGTGGCGCGGTCCGCGCTGGAGCGGCTGCTGGCCGCCGGGGCGGTGACCGAGCTGCGGTCGCCGGTGCGGCTGACCGATCCGGCGGCGGCGTGGACGGCGGCCCGCGCTCCCGGGGTCCGGGTGGCGCACGATCCGGCGCGGGACGCCAACACCCCGGTGCTGCGGCGGCTGTTCGGCGCGGCGCAGGTGCTGGCGACCCCCGTCACACCGTTCGGGCCGCATGGGCACGACGGCCCGGGGGAGCGGGTCAGCGTGGCGCTGACCTGGGCGTTCAACCTCACCGGCCACCCCGCGGTGAGCCTGCCGGCCGGTCGGGCCGCGGACGGCCGGCCGGTCGGGCTGCAACTGGTCGCGGCGCCGGGCCGGGAGGGGCTGCTGCTGCGGCTGGCGGCCGCCTGCGAGGCTCCGGCGCCGGGGTGAGCGCGGTGCTACCCGGCCCGTTCGGCGATCAGGAAGCCGTCGAAGCCGGGGGCGGCCGTGGCGTCGTCCGGTCCCGGGGCGGGGGCGTTGGGATCGGCGGGAGCGGCGGGGGTGGGACGGCCGTACTCGGTCTCCAGGTCGGTGCGGGCGTGGCGGGTGATGGTCCAGCCGGCGCGTTCCAGCCAGTCGCCGGCGGGTTCGCCGAGGCCGCCCTTCCACAGCGTGAACAGGTCGGCGTAGACGGCGCCGGTCTCGCGCCACCGGCCCCGGGCCTCGGAGAGGGAGAGCTTGCTGCCGGGGGCGGAGACCCGGCCGACTTCGGTCAGCAGCGCGACCGCGTCCTGCTGGTCGAGGTAGATCAGCAGCCCCTCCAGCAGCCAGGCGGTCGGCAGCCCGGCGTCGAACCCGGCGGCGGCCAGCTGCTCGCTCCACGGTCCGAGCAGGTCGCCGGGGACCACGGTGCGCTCGCAGGCCGGCCGCGCGCCCTGCTCGGTCAGGACGCGTTCCTTGAACGCGGTCATCTCCGGCAGGTCCAGCTCGAACAGCCGCGTGCCGTCCGGCCAGGCCAGGCGGAAGGCGCGGGTGTCGAGCCCGGCGGCCAGCAGCACGACCTGGCGGACGCCGCCGGCCGTGGCGCCGGTCAGGTAGTCGTCGAAGAAGCGGGTGCGCAGCACGATGCGGCGCGACATCGCCAGTCCCGCCGCCGACGGCTCCCGGCGGCGCGGGCCGCCTCCCGTCGGCTGCGGCGGACGGGCGGCGGTCACGAACGCCGACGCGTACGGGTCCTCGAAAAGGCGGTCGGGCCGGCGGCTCTCCGCCGCCCTGATCCCGGCGACCCCGACCGCGGTGCGCGGCACTCCGCCCGGCAACGCCCAGTGTTCTTCGTGCAGTTCACTCAACGTCCCGGCTCCCGCGTCGTCTTCCGCGCGGGTACCCGGCCGGACCCGCCCAAGGGCGACCATAACCCCACGTCCTGACGGCCGTTGCGCCGCCCCCGTACCGCCGCGTAGCGGACGGCTGCCGTCCTCCGCGCTCCTGCTCAGCCGAAGAAGACGCCCGCCTCCGCGTACAGTCGCGGGCCCACCGTCTTCAGCCGTGCGACGGCCTCGGTCAGCGGGACCCGCACGACGTCGGTGCCGCGCAGCGCGACCATCGTGCCGAAGTCCCGCTCGTCGGCCGCGTCGGCGGCGTGCAGGCCGAAGCGGGTGGCCAGCCAGCGGTCGAACGCCGAGGGGGTGCCGCCGCGCTGGATGTGGCCCAGGACCGTGGTGCGGGCCTCCCGGCCGGTGCGCCGCTCGATCTCCTGCGCCAGCCAGTCCGCCACGCCCGACAGCCGCACGTGGCCGAAGGCGTCCCGTTCACCGTCCCGGTCCGGCTCGCCGCCCTCACGCGGCGCCGCGCCCTCGGCCACCACGACCACCGGCGCGGCCCCGGAGCGGAAGCGGCTCTCCACCCAGGCGCAGACCTCGTCGGTGGCGAAGGGCTGCTCGGGCACCAGGATCGCGTCGGCGCCGCCGGCCATCCCGGCGTGCAGGGCGATCCAGCCGCTGTGCCGGCCCATCACCTCCACGACCATGACGCGACCGTGCGAGGAGGCGGTGGTGTGCAGGCGGTCGATGGCCTCGGTGGCGATGTTGACGGCGGTGTCGAAGCCGAAGGTCCAGTCGGTGGCGTCCAGGTCGTTGTCGATGGTCTTGGGCACCCCGACGACCGGCAGGCCGTGGTCGGTGGCGAGGGTGGCGGCCACCCCGAGGGTGTCCTCGCCGCCGATCGCGATCAGCGCCTCGACCTCGTACTTCGTCAGGTTCTCCCGCAGTCGTCCGGCTCCCTCCGCGGTGGCCAGCGGGTTGGTGCGCGAGGAGCCGAGCACCGTGCCGCCGAGCGGCAGGATGTCCCGCACGGCGGACGGGGTCAGCTCGGTGACGTCGCCGTCCAGCGGGCCGCGCCAGCCGTCGCGGAAGCCGAGGAACTCGTGGCCCAGGTCCCGGGTGCCGCGCAGGACCGCCGCGCGGATGACGGCGTTCAGCCCCGGGCAGTCGCCGCCGCCGGTCAGGATGCCGATGCGCATGGCCTCGACCTTTCGTGCCGCCGTGTACCTTTCCTCCACGGTAGGCGGCATCCCGGCACCCCGCCGCGCGGCGGGGCGCGCAGCACACCGGGCGGCACGGGCCCGGTGCGGTCACTCGTCGTCCGGGCCCCGGGACATCGCGTAGCGGACGAGTTCGACGCGGTTGTGCAGGTGGAGCTTGCCAGGGGTGTTCCGCACGTGGTTCCGCACGGTGCGGTGCGAGATGACGAGGCGTTCGGCGATCCGACGGCAGCTCAGGCCCTTCGCCACCAGCCGCAGCACCTCGGCCTCCCGGTCGGTCAGCCGCGGCACGCCCGCCGCACGGCCGCGGCCGGCGGCGGGCCGGCGGCCAGGCGGCGGTACTCACCCAGCGCCGGGCCGGCCGGGCCGGGGGTGAAGACCGCGTCGCCGGCCGCCGCCGTGCGGCCCACCGCGTCCAGCAGTTCCGCGCGGCCGGCCGACTTCACCAGGTAGCCGGTGGCGCCGGACCTGACCGCCTCCAGCACGTCCTCATGCTCGCCGCCGGCGGACAGCACCATCACCCGGGGACCGCTCTCCGCGCCGGCGAGCTGCCGGCGGACCTCCACACCGGGCATGCCCGGCAGTTGAGATCCAGCACCAGCACCGCCGGGCGGGCCGCCCGGGCGCGGCGGACCGCCTCCGGGCCGTCGCCGGCGGTGGCCACCACCTCGTACCCGGCCTCCGCCAGGTCACGGCCGACCGCCTCGCGCCACATCGGGTGGTCGTCGACCACCCTCACCGTCACTGCCCCGCTCATCCTGTTCCCCTCCCGGCGGCCGCGGCGCGCGGAACGCGCAGTTCGACCTCGACGCGGGCGAGCCGTTCACGTTCGCTGGTGGCGGCCTCGATCCGCAGGGCCCCGGTACGGGCGCTGCCGGCCCGCTCACCGCTCCCCCGGCGGCCGTCAGCTGTCCGGGGCGCCCGGCTCGTGCTCGTCAGGGGCGGCCTGCTGCCCGGCGGCGGCGCGGGCGGCCTCCGCCTCGGCCTTCTTCGCCTCGGTGATCTGCCGCTTGGCGGCCGTGGCGTAGATGTCGACGTACTCCTGGCCGGACAGCCGCATGATCTCGTACATCACCTCGTCGGTGATGGAACGCAGGATGAAACGGTCCTGCTCCATGCCGTGATAACGGCTGAAATCCAGCGGTTTCCCGATCCGGATGCCCGGGCGCATCAGCTTGGGCATCACCTTGCCGGGCGGCTGGATCTTCTCGGTGTCGATCATCGCCACCGGGATGACCGGCGCCCCCGAGCCCAGCGCGACCCGGGCCAGACCGCCGGGCTTGCCGCGGTAGAGACGGCCGTCGGGCGAACGGGTGCCCTCGGGGTAGATGCCGAACAGCTCGCCGCGGCGCAGCACCTCGATGCCGGCCCGGATCGCCGCCTCGCCGGCGCCGCGCGCGCCGGAGCGGTCCACCGGCAGCTGGCCGACGCCCTTGAAGAACGCGGCCGTCAGCTTTCCCTTGACTCCGGGGGAGGTGAAATATTCCGCCTTGGCGATGAAGGTGACCTTGCGGTCCAGCATCGAGGGGAGGAAGAAGGAGTCGGAGAAGGACAGGTGGTTGCTGGCCAGGATCGCCGGGCCCTCCTCGGGGATGTTCTCCAGCCCCTCGACCCAGGGCCGGAAGGCAAGGCGCAACGACCTGCCGAGCGACTGCTTCATCACGCCGTAGAACAACCCAGGACCTCCCGTTGCCGTCCGCACGACCTTATCCCTCCGGGCACCCCGGCGCGGCGCCCGGACGGCTGCGCGATCGGCCTACCGACGCAACCTCCGGCCGCGTACTGTGAAATACCAGTCCGCCGCGAGACGTTTACCCAGTCCCCGGTGCACGGGGTTCCGCGGCGCGTGCGCGGCGGCCGGGCACCCCCCTACGTGATGGAGGAGACCCACGGTGGCGCTGATGCCCGGAGCCGAGCCCTACCGCCGCGACGGCGGGGAGGTGGGCGTGGTGCTGAGCCACGGTTTCACCGGTTCGCCGCAGTCGATGCGCCCCTGGGCCGAGTACCTCGCCGAACGGGGACTGACGGTCTCGGTGCCGCTGCTGCCCGGCCACGGCACCCGCTGGCAGGACCTGCAGGTCACCGGCTGGCAGGACTGGTACGCCGAGCTGGACCGGGAGTTCCGGGAGCTGTCGGCGCGCTGCGAGCGGGTGTTCGTGTGCGGGCTGTCGATGGGCGGCAGCCTCGCCCTGCACCTGGCCGCCGGGCACGGCCCGCGGGTGGCCGGCGTGGTGCTGGTCAACCCCGCGGTGAAGGCCGACAGCGTGCGGCTGCGGGCGGTGCCGGTGCTGCGCCACCTGGTGCCGTCCGTCAAGGGCATCATCAGCGACGTGGCCAAGGAGGGTTCGCCGGAGGTCGGCTACGACCGCACCCCGCTGCACGCGGTGCACTCCATGACCCGGCTGTGGCGCACGGTGCAGGCCGAGCTCCCCCGGGTGCGGCAGCCGCTGCTGGTCTTCACCAGCCGCGCCGACCACGTGGTGGACCCCTCCAACAGCGAGCTGGTGCTCTCCCGGGCGGGCTCGCAGGACGTCTCGCACCGGATGCTGGAACGCAGTTACCACGTGGCCACCCTCGACCACGACGCCCCGGAGATCTTCTCGGCCACCCACGCGTTCGTCGAGCGGCTGTCGGCCGGGGCGGGGACGCCGGAGGGTCCTGCCGACCGGGACGGGGTGGCCAGTGGCGGAGCGTGAGGAACCGCAGGAGGGGACGGAGGACCCCGGTCCGCCGCGGCCGGACGACGCGGGCCGGCGGGCACCGCTCGACGAGGAGGCCGCCTGGGCGCAGATCGTCGCCGGGTTCGGTGCCGAGCCGGACGGCCCGGGCGGCTGGCCGGCCGCCGAGGACCTGCCGGACGAGGACGGGCCGGCGCCCGGACCGGAGCCCGCGCCCGGGCCGGCCGGCCGGGGTGCCGGGATCCCGGTGATCCCCAAGGCGTACGTGGTCAAGGCCCCGCCGCCCGGTCCCCGGGACTGGGAGCTCGACGGCCCCGACGACGAGGGCCACTTCGTCCCCCCGGAGCCCCCGCCGCTGCCGGACGCCGACGTCACCACGAAGTTCGCCTGGCTGGCGGTGCTCGGCGGCCCGGCGCTGATGCTGGCGTACGTGCTGTCCGGTACCGAGATGCCGGCCTGGGCGATGGTCGTCGGCGTCGGCGGTTTCCTCGGCGGCTTCGGCACCCTGATCGCCCGCATGCGCGACCCGGACGAGGACGACGACGACCCGCACGGCGGCGCGGTGGTATGACCGCGGGCGGAACCGCGCGGTGACGGACGGCGACGGGCCGCCGGTGCGACGATCGCACCGGCGGCCCGTGTCACGGGTCGGCGCCCGCGGGCCCTGTCAGCCGGCCGCCGGCACCCGCAGGGCGGCCAGCACCGGCAGGTGGTCGGTGGCGGACCGCAGGTCGGCGGGGCGCACCCCGCGCAGGCCCTCGGGAACGCCGCAGCCCAGTACCTCGACGTCCTTGCCGGCGAAGACCGCGTCGATGCGCTGCGGCGGATCGCCGGGGCGCGAGGTGAACCGGCCGCCCCAGGGAGCCACCGCCCAGCCGTCCTGGAGTCCGGCGGCCAGCCGGTCGAAGGAACGGCCGCCGGGATTGTCGTTGAAGTCGCCGCCGACCACCCGGTGCGGCGCGTCCAGCAGGGTCAGGCGCTCCAGCAGCAGGCCGGTCTGCTCGTAGCGTTCGGCCGCGTTCATCGACAGGTGGGCGCTGATCACGCCGAGGCGGGCGGTGCCGAAGCCGAGGACGGCGGTGGCGAAACCGCGCTGGTGCAGGCCCGGGGTGCGGGGCAGCAGCACGTCCTCGGTGCACAGCACCCGGGCGCGCAGGTTCGCCAGGATCAGCGGGCCGCAGGCGGTGGCGCCGCCGGTGACCACGACCAGGCCGGACCCGCGGGCCAGCCGGGCGGCGTGCTTGCGCCAGCGGACGAACCGCGGCGCCTCCTGCACGCACACCACGTCCGGCGCGCAGGCCCGGATCACCCGGGCCAGCGCGGCGCGGTCGTCCCGCATCGAGCGGATGTTGTAGCTGAGCACCCGGACGGTGGCGGAGCCGTCCTCGTGGGTGGCGGAGCGGGGCAGGTCCTCCGGCACGCTCGCCCCCGTCAGCCCTGGCGGGCCAGGTCGGCGGCACCGACCAGCCCGGCCTCACCGCCGAGCCGGGCCGCCAGCACCTGGGCGTGCGGCCGCCACTGGTTGCCCACCAGCCAGCGGCGGAACGACTTGCGGATGGGGTCCAGCACCAGGTCGCCCTCGTCGGAGACGCCGCCGCCGACGATGAACGCCGACGGGTCGAACAGTGAGGCCAGGTCGGCCAGTCCGGCCCCGGCCCAGCGGGCGAGTTCGCGGAAGGAGTCGACGGCCACCGGGTCGCCGGCCCGGGCGGCCTCGCTGATGTGCCGTCCCTCGATGCCGGCCGGGGTGCCGTCGCCGAGCCCCAGCAGCACCTTGGCGCTGTCCGGGGTGGCGTTGGCGCGCTGGCGGGCGTAGCGGACCAGGGAGCGGCCGGAGGCGTACTGCTCCCAGCAGCCCTGGCTGCCGCAGCCGCACATCAGGCCGTCGGGCACCACGCGGATGTGGCCGAACTCGCCGGCCACGCCGAAGCGGCCGCGGTGCAGTTTGCCGCCGATGATGATGCCGCCGCCGAGCCCGGTGCCGAGCGTGATGCACACGACGTCGTCGTGGCCCTGGCCGGCGCCGAAGCGGTACTCGCCCCAGGCGGCGGCGTTGGCGTCGTTCTCCACGACGACCGGCAGACCGACGCGGCTCTCGACCTTGTCCTTGAGCGCCTCGTGGCGCCAGTTGATGTTCGGGGCGAACAGGACGGTGGCCCGCTTGTCGTCGACGTAGCCGGCGGCGCCGATGCCGACCGCCTCGGCGGGGTGCCGCTCGCTGACGGTGCGGACCGCGCCGGCTATGGCGTCGATCACCCCTTCCGGGGTCGGCGGGGTCGGCACCTTGCAGAGCTCCAGGATGGTGCCCGACTCGTCGACCGCTCCGGCCGCGATCTTGGTGCCGCCGATGTCGACGCCGATGGTCAGTCCCATGATTTCCTTCAGATTCGGTCGAACCCCGCGCTGGGGCAACCGTACCGGAGGCGTGGCGGACCGCCGTCCGCCGTACCACCGGCCGGGACCGCTGAGGGGACGTCAGTCGAGGTCGATGCGCTCCGGGCCGGTCTGACCGGGGTCGTCGTCGTCCGGGCCGGCGCCGCCGGCCTTCGTCCCCTGGGGCCCGGCGGTGCCGCCGGACGGCCTGGCGGTGCCGCCGGACGGCTTGGTGAACGGGTCGCCGCCGGTGCCGCCGGCGGTCGCGCCGCGGGTCCAGCGCTGCTCGGCGCCGGAGAGCGCGGCCCGGTAGGCGGACAGCAGCTCGCCGCCGGCCGCGGCCAGGTGGTCGAAGACCCCGGGGTTGCGGTCGCGCAGGTCACCGGTGGCCGCCCTGATCTGGCCGACCACCGCGCGGGCGGCCATCTCGGCGGCGGGGGTGCGCAGTTCGGACAGCTTGTCGACCACCGCGTCGGCCAGCTTGCGCAGTTCGTCGGCGGGGCTGCCGGGTACGCTGCCGGCCGCGGCCCGGCGCCGGGCCCTCTCCTGTGCCAGGTCCTCGGCGCAGGCGGTCGCCCAGGCGTCGTCATCGGTGTACGGACGGTCCACGGCTTCGCTCATCGCGGGCTCCTCGGCGACGGGGCAACGGGCGGCTGACCCCTACGACGTTACCGGACGGCGCCGGGGTTGCCCGGGCTCGTACGCCTACGGGCCCGGGCGTCGCACCGGTTTCAGCGGGGCCACTGCGACGGGTCGGGGGCGAACCGCACCTGGAGGGCGCCGTCCCGCAGGGCCGCGCCCTCCACGCCGCAGCGGCGCAGGGCGGCCGGCAGCGGCATGATGTGCCGGAACCCGCCGGCGTCCACCACGAGTTCGTCGCCGCGCCGCACCAGGTCCAGGCCCTCGCGGGTGGCGCGCGGCAGCGGCAGCCGCCAGATCAGCCGGCCCTCCTGCGCGAGGCGGTCCTCCACGGTCCACGGCTCGGGGGCGGGGCCGTCGCCGCCGGCCCCGGCGGGCGGGGCGGGCACCGTGATCCGCCGTGCCGCGTCCTCGCCGGCGGCGCCCAGGTGCGCGACCTCGTGCAGCGCGACCCCGGCGTCGGCGGCCTCGGCGCGCAGGTCGGCCAGGTGCGCGGCCTGGGCGGCGGCCATCGGGCCGTAGAACGGGTGGTCGCCGGCGCCGGGCAGCACCCGGGTGGCGACCATGTCCTCCAGCCGCATGCCGTACAGGGCGAGCGCGGTGCGGGCGGTGCGGACGGCGGCGGTGGAACGCCCGCCGGGTTCGGCGACCAGCCGCACCCGGGTGGCGGCGGCGCCCAGCACGGCCTGGACGGCGGCGAGTTCGGCGTCCCAGCGGGCGGCGGCGTCGTAGAGGAAGTCGGCGGGCATCGGCACCCCGACGAGCTGGGCCAGCACCGGGCGCAGCGCGCGGGCGGCCTGGCGCTCCTCGGGCAGCAGCCGGGCGAGGTAGCGGCGCAGCCGGCCGGGCAGGGCCAGCAGGGACAGCGCGTGCGGCAGCGGCGGCAGGTCGGCGACCACCACGTCGTGGCCGCGGGCGGCGCTGAGGGCCTGGAGCAGCGCGAAGGCGTCGGCGCCGGGCAGTTCGGTGAACTCCTCGCTGTCCAGCGGGGTGGCGCCGAGCAGGTCGAAGAGGGCGCCGAGCCGGGACTGGAGGTCGACGGCGCGCTCGGTGAAGACCTGCCGGCTGTCGACGGTGTGGACGGCCGGGCCGTCGGGCTCGCCGGGCAGCGGGTGCGGGCCGGGGGTGATCAGCAGGGTGCGGCGGCCGGCGCGGGCGGCGGCCAGGGCGGTGGCCGCGGCGACGGTGGAGGTTCCGGCGCCGCCGGGGCCGGTGACGAGGAGAGTGCGCACGGTCAGTTCTGCTCGACGCGCTTCTTCAGGCCGGCCAGGGCGCGGTCGATGATGACCTTCTCGGCCTTGCGCTTGATCATGCCGAGCATGGGGATCTTGACGTCCACGGTGAGCCGGTAGGTGACCTCGGTGGCGGTGCCGCCGGCGGCCGGGGCCAGCGTGTAGGAGCCGTCGAGGACCCGCAGCATCTGGGATTTCACCAGCGACCAGCTGACCTCGTTCTCCCCGGTCCAGGTGTAGGCCAGGGTGTGGTCGTCCTTGATGGCGCCGGCGTCCAGGACCAGCCGGACCCGCTCGGCACGGCCGCGGTCGTCGGCGGCGAGGATCTCGGCCTGCTTGACCTCGTCGGTCCACTCCGGGTAGCGGGCGAAGTCGGCGATCACCGCCATCACCTGGGCGGGGGACGCCTGGATCGTGATGCTCGACATGGTGTGTTCCGCCATGGCCGTGGCCCTCCGGGACGTCGCGTTGCCTGGTGCTGCGTGATGGTGCTGAGGCTATCGCGCGCCGGGGCGGTGGCCGGACCCGGCGGTCCCGCGGGTCACCACTGGAGGACGAACGGGGTGTGCGTGGCGTTGAAGTGGCCGACGTTGACGCATTCGGTGCGGCCGACGCGCATGCGGCGGGTGAGCGGCTGGTGGACGTGGCCGAAGAAGGCGTAGCGGGGGCGGGCGGTGCGGATGGCGTCCAGCAGGGCCTCGCTGCCGCGTTCGAAGCGGCGGGCGACGGTGTCGTAGCACAGCTCGGGGACGGCGGGCGGGATGTGCGAGCACAGCACGTCGACCCGGCCGAGGGCGGCGACCTTGGCGGCGTAGGTCTCCTCGTCCACCTCGTAGGGGGTGCGCATGGGGGTGGGCAGGCCGCCGCCGACGAAGCCGAAGACCCGGTCGCCGATCAGGGCGGTGGCACCGTCGAGCACGGTGGTGCCGGGCCCGGCGTATTCCGGCCACAGTCCGGGGGCGTCGACGTTGCCGTAGGTGGCGTAGGTGGGTGTGGGCAGGGCGGCGAACAGTTCCGCGTACTGCTTGCGGACGGCGGCGTCCATGGCGGCGTCGCGGTCGAGCCCGGCCCACAGTTGCCGGTTGAGTGCGCGGGCCTCGTCGAAGCGGCGGGCGGTGCGCAACTCCACGATGCGGTGGGCGTTCTCGGTGCCGAACAGGTCGGGGAAGATGCCGCGGGAGTGGTCGGCGTAGTCGAGGAAGAGCAGCAGGTCGCCGAGGACGACGAGGGCATCGGCCCCGTCACCGGCCCGGGAGAGGGCGTCGGCGGCCCCGTGGACATCGCTGACGACATGCACTCGCATGTCCGCCACCCTACGGTTCGGCACTCGCGCGGCGGCGGAGCGGTGGACTAGGGTCCGACCTACCGGCCCGGGCGGACCGGGACGTACGGGTACGGTCCGGGCGCGGGCGTCCGTCCGGCGAGGTGGTCCCGGCGCGGGCGGCCGCGGCGCGCGGACGGGACGTGCGCGGACGGCGCGCGGTGTGAGGCACCGGTGTGTGAGGGCGGTGGTGGCTGTGAGAGATCGGACATCGGCCGGCGGGCCCTTTCCACAACCCGTTACCAGTCGGTAACCTCTGTGTCCCACGGCCCGTGAACGTGCCGGCGCCGGCAGCGCCGACGGCTACGAGGAGCAGCAGCCTTGCGCGAGTTCAGCCTTCCGGCCCTCTACGAGGTCCCCGCCGACGGCAACCTCACCGACCTGGTCCGGCGCAACGCCGCACGTCACCCGGACACCGCGGTGCTGGCCCGCCGCACCGGTGACGGCGGCTGGAGCGACGTGAGCGCCGCCGCCTTCGCCGCCGAGGTGCGCACCGCCGCGGCCGGCCTGATCGCCTCCGGCGTGGAGCCCGGCGACCGGGTCGCGCTGATGTCGCGCACCCGCTACGAGTGGACGCTGCTGGACTTCGCGATCTGGTTCGCCGGCGGGGTCACGGTGCCGGTGTACGAGACGTCCTCGGCCGAACAGGTCGAGTGGATCCTCTCGGACTCCGGCGCGGTCGCCTGCGTGGTGGAGACCGCCGCGCACGAACGGGTGGTGGAGTCCGTCCGCGAACGGCTGCCGCACCTCAAGCACCTGTGGCGGCTGGACGACGGCGCCGTGGTCACGCTGGCGGAGGCCGGCAGCGACGTCGCCCCCACGATGGTGACCGAACGCGCCTCGCTGGCCCGCGCCGACGATCCGGCCACCATCGTCTACACCTCCGGCACGACCGGCCGCCCCAAGGGCTGCGTGCTGACCCACCGGGCGTTCTTCGCCGAGTGCGGCAACGTGGTCGCCCGGCTCGCGCCGCTGTTCCGCACCGGGCGCTCCTCGGTGCTGCTGTTCCTGCCGCTGGCCCACGTGCTGGGACGGCTGGCGCAGGTGGCCTGCATGATGGCGCCGATCACGCTGGGTCACGTGGGGGACGTCAAGAACCTCACCGCCGACCTCGCCTCGTTCCGGCCCACGATGGTGCTGGGCGTGCCGCGGGTGTTCGAGAAGGTCTTCAACGGTGCCCGGGCGCAGGCGCTGGCCAGTGGCAAGGGGCGGATCTTCGACCGGGCGGCGGCGACCGCGGCGGACTACAGCCGGGCGCTGGAGACCCCCGGCGGGCCGAGCCTGTCGCTGCGGCTGCGGCACCACGTGTTCGACAAGCTGGTCTTCCGCCGGCTGCGCGCGGTGCTGGGCGGCCGCGCCACCCACGCGATCTCCGGCGGCGCCCCGCTCGGTGACCGGCTGGGCCACTTCTACCGCGGCGTCGGCCTGACGGTCCTGGAGGGCTACGGCCTGACGGAGACCTGCGGGGCGACCACGTTCAACCCGTGGGACCGCGGCAAGATCGGCACGGTCGGCCAGCCGCTGCCCGGCAGCGTCGTGCGGATCGCCGACGACGGCGAGGTGCTGCTGTACGGCGAGCACCTGTTCACCGGCTACTGGAACGACGAGGCGGCCGGCTCCGAGGCGCTGGCCGACGGATGGTTCCACACCGGGGACATCGGCACGCTGGACACCGACGGCCACCTGACGATCACCGGCCGCAAGAAGGAGATCATCGTCACCGCCGGCGGCAAGAACGTCGCCCCCGCGGTCATCGAGGACCGCGTCCGCGCGCACGCCCTGGTCGCCGAATGCATGGTGGTCGGCGACCAGCGCCCGTTCGTCGCCGCCCTCCTCACCGTCGACGAGGACTTCCTCCCCGCCTGGGCCACCGCCCACGGCAAGCCCCTCCCCCACACCGCCGCCGCCCTGCGCGAGGACCCCGACCTGCTGGCGGAACTGCGGACCGCGATCGACGACGGCAACGCGGCGGTCTCCCACGCCGAGGCCGTCAAGAAGTTCCACGTCCTGCCCGTCCAGCTGACGGAGGACTCCGGCCACCTGACGCCGTCCCTGAAGCTCAAGCGCAACGTGGTCACCCGCGACTTCGCCCAGCAGATCGACGAGCTGTACGGGGACGGCCGCGCCTGACGCGGAGCCCCCGCGGTGGCGCAGGCTCCTCCCGGGCCGTGGCAGCGTGGTCCGGGACGTCTCGGAGAAGGTCCGCGGTCGTGAACCACGCACACGGGAAGCTGGGCCGTGATCAGGTCCTCGCGACGGGGCGCCCCGAGGTCGACGAGGCCCGGGCGGAGATCCGCGTGGCGTTCGGCCTGGGGCAGGCGGCGCACGACCGGCGCACCGAACTCGGCCCGTCCCAGCGCGGACTGGCCCGCCGGGCGCGGCCGGCGGGGGCGCTCGACCCCGCCATGGACATCACGGTGGGCGACGGGGAGACGTCGGTCGTCCGCACCCCGCACGCCGCTTGAGCGCTCCCGCGCAGCGGTCCCCGCCGGCGAGCCCTGACACGGGTGTACCCCCCCTGCGGCGCCGGGCGTTCGCCGGGGACCCGCCCGCCGCCTACAGCAAGCCCCGCAGGCGTTCCGCCAGGAGGTCCCAGCGCCAGGCGTCGTGGACCCAGGCACGGCCGCGGGTGCCCATGCGGGTGCGGAGTCCGGGGTCGTCGAGGAGGGCGACGCAGCGGTCGGCCACGTCCTCGGGGGCGGTACCGCGGACCACCCAGCCGGTCTCGCCGTCGAGGACGGCGTCGGGGGCGCCGCCGGAGTCGCCGGCGACGACGGGCAGGCCGGTGGCGGACGCCTCCAGGTAGACGATCCCGAGGCCCTCGACGTCGAGGCCGCCGCGCCGGGTGCGGCAGGGCATGGCGAAGACGTCGCCGGCGCCGTAGTGCGCGGGCAGGTCGGACCACGGCACCGGGCCGGTGAAACGCACCGAGGAGGCCACGCCGGTGTCGGCGGCGAGACGTTCGAGGCCGGCGGCGTACGGGCCGCCGCCGACGATCAGCAGGACCGCGTCCGGCACCCGGCGCAGCACGTGCGGCATGGCCTCGATCAGGGTGTCCTGCCCCTTGCGCCGCACCAGGCGGGAGACGCAGACGATCACCGGGCGGTCGGTGAGCCCGAGGCGGGCGCGCAACCGCGGGCCGCCGGAGCCGGGGTGGAAGGTCTGCTCGTCCACGCCGGGCGGCAGCCGGACCATCCGGGCGGCGGCTTCCGGGGTGAGCGCGGCGGCGATCCGGGAGCGGGTGTACTCGCCGAGGTGGGTGAGCGTGTCGGTGCCCTCGCCGATGCGGCGCAGCAGCCGCCGGGAGGCGGGCAGCTGGGCCCAGGCGGCCTCGTGGCCGTGGGTGGTGCCCACCAGGCGGCGGGCGCCGGCCTTCCGCAGCGCGGGGGCCATCAGGCCCAGCGGGGCGGCGGCGCCGAACCACACCGAGGTGCAGCCGTGTTCGCGCAGCAGGTCGGCGGCGCGCGCGGTGACCCGGGGGACGGGCAGCAGCATGGTGGTGCGGTCGCGCACCACGGGGAACGGCTGGGCGGCGTCGAAGGCCGCGACCGCGTCGCGGTCCTTCCAGGTGGAGGCGTAGACCACGGCCTTCCCGGGGTCCATGCGCAGCGCCATGCTGTGCACGAACGCCTGGATGCCGCCGGGCCGGGGCGGGAAGTCGTTGGTCACGATCAGCGTCTTGTCCATCGGTGACGACGGTAGCGGTAGCGGGGGGGGCGGGTGGCGGTGGCGTAGTCTTGCGGTCCCCCGGACGGTCCCGGAGCGGCCGCCCCGGCGCGACGTCCGCCACGCGAGGAGCCTGAACAGCCGGTGATCACCTCCCCCGAGCCCGCGGCGTTCGACGAGACGGCCGCCGGGCCGGAGCCCGGCGGGCCGCGGGCCGTGCCCTGGGCGGTGCCGGCCGGCCGCGCCCTGCTGGTCTGCCTGGCGGCGCTGGGGCTCCAGTTGTTCATGCTGGCGTGGCTGGGCACCCGCCCGGACTGGCTGCACGCGGCGCTCACCCCGTGGGACAACACCTGGTACGTGCAGATCGCCGAGCAGGGGTACCCGCACGGCTTCAGCTATGACCCGAACGGTGCGCTGACCGGCAACACCCTGGCGTTCTTCCCGCTGTACCCGGCGGCCGTGCGGCTGGTCGCGACGGTGAGCGGGCTGGACGGGCAGACGGCGTCGGTGGTGGCGGCGTGGCTGGCGTCGGCGGGGGCGGCCGTGGTGCTGGAGCGGCTGGGGACCCGGCTGTGGGGGCCGCGGGCCGGGCTGGTGACGGTGGCGGTGGTCTTCACCCAGCCGATGGCGGTGACGCTGTGGATCGGGTACAGCGAGAGCCTGTTCCTGCTGCTGGTCGCCGGCTGTCTGCTGGCGGCGCGGCGGCAGGCGTGGCTGACGGCCGGGGTGTGCGCCCTGCTGGCGGGGCTGACCCGGTCGACGGGCCTGGCGCTGGCGCTGGCGCTCGTGGTGGCCGCGGTGCCGCCGATGTGGCGGGAGCGGCGGGTGCGGTGGCGGGCGGTGGCCGGGATCGTGCTGGGCTGCGCGGGCGTGCCGCTGTACCTGGCGTGGGTGGGGCTGCGGGTCGGGCATCCTACGGCGTGGCTGACGATCCAGCGGGCCGGCTGGAACACCGCGTGGGACTGGGGGGCGGCCACCTGGCAGTTCGTGACGTCGTCGCTGCGCGGCGGCACGGACTGGGTGCCGGTCTCGATAGCGCTGATGCTGGTGGCGCTGGCCGCGCTGTGCGCCACGGAACTGCTGCGCCGGCCGTGGCCGCCGCTGGCGGTCTACGGGCTGCTGGTGTTCGCGCTGACGGTGGGGCAGACCAACTACTACCACTCCAAGCCCCGGTTGCTGGTCCCGGCGCTGCTGACGCTCGCGCCGGTGATCCGCGCGCTGTCCGGCCGGCTGCGCGCCGCGTGGCCGGTGCTGGCGGTGCTGGCGCTGTTCGGCACCTGGTTCGGCGCGTACATGCTGACGGCCTGGCACTACGCGATCTGACGCGGACGGGGACGCACCGCGCGTCCCCGCCCGGGTGGATGTCTCAGACGCCGGCCGCGTCGTACGCCCGCAGGGTCAGCAGGGCTTCGAGGGTGACGCCGGGGCGGGCCTCCTTCTCGGTGCCGGCGGACCACAGGGCCCAGCCCACCGGCCAGCCGCCGTCGGAGCGCTGCTGGGCCGCGAGGTGGTCCAGGCCCCGGCCGATCTCGGCGTCGGTGAACCACGAACGCGCCGGGCTGTCCGGCACCGGGGCGTAGTCGTGCGGCAGGTGCAGCTCGCCGGGCGCGTAGCCGGGGGCGGGCTCGATGTCGCCGGGGTCGGACGGGTCGAGCAGCACGAGGCGCTGCTCACGCACCAGGCGCCCGAGGCGTTCGGTCTGCCGCAGCGCCCAGGGGCGGTCGGGGCAGCCGCCCAGGAAGTCCAGCGCGGACTCGGCCTCGATGGGGTGGGTGGTCTCCAGGGCCTCGATCGCGCGGCGGCAGAAGTCGGTGGCGCCGGCCAGCCAGGGGTGTTCGACGCCGTGCTCCAGCAGGGGGCCGGTGATCTGACCGGTGGCCAGCAGGTCCCCGGGCGGTACGCCGTCGTCCGGTACCGGCAGGAACGGTGGACGGGGGTAGGGGCGCAGCGTCGGCAGGATCGCGGGGACCCCGCCGTCGGGTGCGGTGACGGTGCTCAGCCAGTCGCAGATCCGCCGGGCGCGCTCACCGCCCAGGGCGCCGGCCTCCGCCAGCACCCGCAGCGCCGCCGGGACCGCGATCGGCTGCGGGGCGGGGCCGCGCACGTCGGGCTCCAGCCCGAAGGCGTATCCGCCGTCCGCCGTCCCGTACGCGTCCAGGGCGGCCAGCGCCCCCCGCGCGGAAGCCGCGCCGAAGTGGTGGTCGAACCTTCGTTGCTCCAGCACCCGGCCGGACTCCCACAGGAAACGTCCGGCCTGTTCCGTCGTCTTGTCGTTCAGGCGTTCCATACCTCCACCGTAGGGCCGGTCAGGGGGTCGCGGTGCCCGAGGTGGCGGTGAGCAGGGCGAGGGGGGTGGCGGCGGCCCACGCCTGCGGGGAGCAGGAGTGCGGGTAGGGGACGGGCCACGGGCGCAGGGAACGGTCGTAGCCGGCGATGACCTCGGGCAGGCGCCAGTCGTGCGCGCGGGCGGCGTCGGTGAGGGCGTCGGCCAGCGTGGCGGCCTCGTCGGCCAGGCCGGCGCGGGCAAGGCCCAGGGCGATCACCGCGTTGTCGTGCGGCCAGACGCTGCCACGGTGGTAGGAGAGCGGGTGGTGGGCGGGCTGACCGGCGGCCAGGGTGCGTACGCCCCAGCCGGAGAAGAAGTCCGGCTCCAGCAGCCGCCGTCCGGTGCGGCGGGCCCGGTCGGTGTCGAGGATGCCGGACCACAGCAGGTGGCCGGCGTCGGAGGCCAGGGCGTCGGCCTGCCGTCCGGCGCCGTCCAGCGCGAGGGCGGGGAACTCCGCCGCGGCCAGCCAGAAGCGGTCGGCGAACCGTTGCCGCAGCGCTGCCGCCCGTTCCTCCAGGGACGCCGCGTACTCCGGGTCGCCCCAGACCCCGGCGGCCAGGGCGGCGGTGCGGCGCAGCGCGTCGTAGGCGTAGCCCTGGGCCTCGGCGACGGCGACGGCGCCGGTGGCCTGGACGCCGCCGGCGGTGCAGACGGCGCCGGCGGAGTCCTTCCAGTTCTGGTTGGCCAGTCCCCCGGCGGCCGCGTCGCCGGTGTAGACGAGCCAGCCGTGGGTGCCGAGCCCGCCGTCCCCGGTCATCCAGGCGACGGCGGCGCGGGCGTGGCCCTCCAGCCGGCGGGCGAGCGCGGGGTCGCCGGTGGCCTCGGCGTGGGCGTGCAGCAGGACGAGGAACAGCGGCGTGGCGTCGACGGATCCGTAGTACCGGCCGTAGGGGACCTGCCGGAAGTGGGCGAGTTCGCCGTGCCGCGTCTCGTGCGGGATGCGGCCGGGCTGCTCCAGGCCGTCGGCGCGGTGGCCGGTGCCCTGCGCCGCGGCCAGCGCCGAGAGGGTGGCGGCGGCCAGGGCCGGGCGGTACGGCAGGGCGAACAGCGAGGTCAGCAGGGAGTCACGGCCGAAGAGGGTGAGGAACCAGGGGGTGCCGGCGCCGGGCACCAGCACCGGGGTGCCGTCCACGCCGGGTGCGGGCACGAGCAGACCTGCCAGGTCCCGCAGTCCTGCCGTGGCGGCCCGCGCGAGGCCGGACCGGCCGGCCGGGCGGGGCGCCGCGCGGCTGAAGGCGTCCGCCTGCCGCCGTACGCCGGCGCGCACCGCCGCGGCCGGGGCGGCGGCCTGCGGTTCGGCGCCGCCTGGGGCGAACGCCCGTGCCGCCAGGTGCAGTTCGCAGCTGCCGTGCGGGGGCAGCGTGATCCGCCAGACGAACGTGAGCGCCCCGGCGCCGCCCGCCCCGGCCGCGCCGCCACCGGTGTCCACGGTGCCGTCCGCCCCGCCTGCGGTGTCCTCCGGGACCGCGTGCTCCGGGACCGGGTGCTCCAGGATCGCGTCCGGGGCGGGGTCGGCGGTGATCTCGGTGCGGGCCAGCCAGCCGCCACGCCGGTAGGTGAACCGCGCGCCGCCGGGGACGGGGGCGGTGGTGCGGACGGCGCCGGGCTTGGCGTAGGAGCGGCCGTCGGCGCGCAGTTCGAACTGGTCGGCGAAGTCGGCCCCGGCGGTGAGTTCCAGGACGACCTCGGTGGGTTCGCCGGTGTTGCCGACGATCCGGACGGTCTCGGCCAGCAGGCCGGCGCCGACCGCCTGGTCGCGCAGCACGGTGAAGGCGGCCGGCTCGTCGCGGGTGCCGGGCGGCACCAGGACCGCGCCGCCGGGGCCCGCGGTCAGCGTCGTCAGCCGGTGCCCCCTGGCGGTCAGGCGCCAGCGGCCGACGTGCCGGGCGTCGCGCAGGAACAGCCCGTCCGGGGAGGTCCCGCGCGAGCCGGTGATGTCGCCCGTGGGGCCGAGGGCGGCGAAGGTGCCGCGGTGGGCGAGGATCCGGGGGCCGGTCACCGCCGCTCCCCCGGGCCGGTGGCCAGCAGGTCCAGCGCGAGGCCGGCCGTCCAGCTGAAGTCGCGCACGCCGCGGCCGGCGCCGGAGTGCGGGTCGACGTACTCGGCGAACCCGGTGGCGCGGGCGTCGCGCAGGATGCCCTCGCGCAGCCGGCCGGCCGCCGCGGCGGCCCCGGCGGTCAGCAGTCCGCGGTGCAGCAGCCAGGCGGTGTTGAACCAGCTGGGGCCGCGCCAGTAGCGGCTGGGGTCGAACGCGGGGCCGGTCAGGTCGTAGGACGGCACCAGGTGCACCTCGCCGAGCCGGAAGTGTTCGCCGGCCGCGGTCTCCAGCAGGGCGCGCACCTGCGGCCGGGGCAGCCCGGGCACCGCCAGCGGCAGCAGTCCGGCGACCCCTCGCACCGGTACGAGGGTGTCGTCGTGCAGGTCGCGGGCGGTGAACAGGCCGAGCGTGGGGTTCCACAGCCGTTCGCAGAGCGCCGCGGTGAGGCGCTCGGCGCGGCGGCGGGCGGGGGCGGGGTCGGCGCCGATGTGCTCGGCGACGGAGGCCAGCGCGTGTTCCGCGGCGATCAGCAGGGCGTTGAACCCGGGGTCCTCGACGGCGAAGGCGAACGCGGTGCGGGCGTCGTCGTAGCCGGTGTCGCGGTAGTCGCCGGCCAGCCGCACGTAGCGGGCGTAGTCGAGGTCGGTGGGCCGGTCGGCGGCGCTGGAGTGGTCGAGGTCGGCGCGGCGGAACGAGCGGGGGTCGGCGGGCCGCACCCGGTGCAGGGCGGTGTCCCAGGCGGGGCTGTTGTCCAGGCCGGTCTCCCACGGGTGCACGACGGCGGCCAGGCCCCGGCCGCCGAGGTCGCGGCGGTCGGCGAGGTAGCGGTGCCACGCCTCCAGCCTGGGGTGGAGGCGGGTGAGGAAGCCGCGGCGGGCGGACTCGCGGGGGTCGGCCTCGTGCACGAGGGCGGCGGCCAGCGCGTGCGCCGGGGGCTGGACGATGCCGGAGGTGAGCGGGGCCGCCGGGGCGCCGGCCGGCGCCCCGGCGGTGGCGGACCGCCAGAAGTCCGGGCCGGGGAAGTACTGGCCGGCCGGGACCAGGGGGTTGAAGACGATGTGCGGCACCCGGCCGTCCGCCCACTGGGCGCCCATCAGCGACTCCAGTTCGCGCTGGGCCCGGCGCGGCGAGAGGTGGCGCAGGCCGATGGCGACGAAGGCGGAGTCCCAGCTCCACTGGTGCGGGTAGAGGGAGCGGGAGGGCACGGTGGCGGTGCCGGTCCAGTTGCCGATCAGCACGCGCAGGGCCGCGGCGCGCAGGGCGCGGTCGGCGGGGGCGGCGCTGCCGGGGCCGGCGTCGAGCAGGGCGGTCATCCGGCGGCCCGGCGCAGGAAGGCGGGGACGGAGCGGACGGCGGGGCCGGGATCGCCGGTGAGCCGGCATTCGGCGGCGAGCCAGCCGTCGTAGCCGGCCGCCTCCAGGGCGCCGAGCCAGGCGGGCCAGTCGAGGTGGCCGGCGCCGGGCTGGAAGCGGTTGGAGTCGGAGACCTGGGCATGACCGATGACCGCGGCGTGGGCGAGGATCGCGGCGGCGGGGTCGGCCTCCTCGATGTTCATGTGGTAGCTGTCGATGCCGATACGCACCGCGTCCTGGCCGGCCTCCGCGATCAGGCCGGCCGCCTGGTCGAGCCGGTTGACCATGTGGTCCTCGTACCGGTTGAGCGGTTCGAGGAAGAGGGTGACGCCCTCGGCGCGGGCGTGCTCGCCGAGTTCGGCCAGTCCGGCGAGCAGTACCTCGCGGTCGGCCTCCTCGGAGCGCGGCGGTTCGAACGGGGGCAGGCGGCGGGAGAACATGCCGTAGCTGGCGGGGGTCTGGGCGCCGAGGCCGCCGAGTTCGGCGATGACCGACAGCTGGGACTTCATCTGGAGGACCGCGTCGCGGCGCAGCTCCTCGTCGAAGGCGCCGAAGAAGTGGAGCATGTCGACGCAGACGGTCGGCATGACGACACCGTCGGCCCGGGCCTGCCGCAGCTCGGGGAGCCGGTCGCGGAAGGACAGGCCGCCCTTGCCGCGCAGTTCGACGCCGTCGTACCCGGCGGCGGTGGCGTACTCCCACTTGGCCTGGAGGGTGTCGCCGGGCAGCAGTTGCTCCTGGCAGGCGATCTTGAGCATGGCGGTGGTGGCCTTTCCGGTGGGGGCGCGCGGGGGCTGCGGGGGGCGGGTCAGAACTCCAGGACGACCTGGAGCGCCTCGGCGGGCCGTTCGTCGAGCAGGGCGTAGGCGTCGGCGGCGTCGGCGACCGGAACGATGTGGCTGACCAGGGCGTGGACGTCGACCAGGCCGTCGGCGACCAGCCGCAGGAAGGTGCTCTGGAGGCGTTCCACGCTCCAGCGGTGGGCCAGTTGCGGGGGGACGCCGCCGATCTGCGAGCAGATGATCTGCACGCGGTTGTGGTGGAACTCGTCGCCGAGCCGCAGTCCGGCGCCGTCGCCCTGGTAGAAGCCGGAGGCGACGACCCGGCCGCCGGGGGTGACGGAGCGGATGGCGTCGTGCAGGGCGGCGTGGACGCCGGAGATCTCGACGGCGACGTCGGCGCCGCGGCCGTCGGTCAGCTCGCGCAGCAGTTCGGCGGTCCGGCCGCGGCGGGCGTCGACGGTGTGGGCGGCGCCGTGCGCGAGGGCGGCGGTCAGGCGGGCCCCGATGGTGTCGACGGCGGTGACACGGGCGCCGCTGAGGGCGGCGAGCCGGGTGGTGAGCAGGCCGATGACGCCCTGGCCGAAGACGGCGACGTCCTCGCCGAGGTGGATGTCGGCGGCGAGGACCGCGTTGTGGGCGATGGCGCCGACCCGGGCGAAGGCGCCGGCCAGGGGGTCGAGTCCGGCGGGCAGGGTGTGACCGAGCATCCGCGCGGCCGGCACGGCGCCCTCGCTGCGGTGGCCCCAGATGCCCCAGACCAGGTCGCCGGTGGCCGGCAGGCCGGGGGTGCCGGCCAGCTCGGGGGAGACCTCGGTGACCTCGCCGACCTCGGAGTAGCCCCAGCCGGCGACCGGGTAGCTGATGCCGGCCACGTCGTCGCGGAACAGCCGGGCCTCCGGGTCCCAGGTGCGGGTCAGGTAGGGGTTCGTGCCGCGGTAGGCGGTCAGTTCGGTGCCGGCGGAGATGCCGGAGTACCGGGTGCGCACCCGCAGGTGTCCCGGCGGCAGCGGTTCGGGGGCGACGTCGGCGACCTCGACCCGGCGGGGACCGGTGAACTGGACGATGCGTTCCACAGTGACTCCGAACCTGCGCTGTTGCGTGCGGCGTTCCAGCGGATGACCCCTGGCTTATGTCGAAGATATCCGAGACTTAAGTCTTGTCAATAATCAAAAGTGGTGCTCTCATGCAACACATCGTTAAGGCAAGGCCCCAGCACGGCAGGCAAGTGAGGACGGTTCACCGCATGGGTTCGCTCAGGACGAGAGGTCTGGCGGTGGGCGTCACCGCCGCGCTCGGGATCGGGATGCTGGCCGGCTGCTCGGGGAGCGGCGGAGCGAGCGCCCACACCGGAAAATCGATCACGGTGTGGACCGAGGAGAACGCCACCGACCGGATGGCGAAGCAGCGCAAGCTGGCTGCGCAGTTCACCGAACACACCGGGATCAAGGTCACGCTCGTCGGCATCGACGAGGACCAGCTCCCGCAGCAGGTCGAGGCCGCGGCCGCGGCCGGCCGGCTGCCGGACGTCATGGGCGGCGTGCCGCTGGCCCAGCTGTGGCAGATGTACTCCAACAAGCTGGTCGACACCGACGCCGCCGCGGCCGTGCTGAAGAAGCTCGGGCCCTCCACGTTCAACGCCAACGCGCTGAAGCTCGCCGGCGACAAGGGCACGCCGCTGGCGGTGCCCAGTGACTCCTGGCAGCAGATCCTGGTCTACCGCAAGGACCTGTTCGCCAAGGCCCACCTGGCCGTCCCGGACACCTACGCCGCGATCGTCAAGGCCGCACGCACCCTCGGCAAGGGGTCGATGAACGGCATATCGCTGTCCACCGACCCCAAGGACGTCTTCACCCAGCAGAGCTTCGAGGACTTCGCGGTCGCCAACGGCTGCGACATGGTCGACTCCTCCGGCACGGTCCAGCTCGACAGCGCGGCCTGCCGCACCGCGTTCGCCACCTACGGCGAACTCGCCGCCACCGGCCCGGCCGGCACCCAGACCGTGGACACCACCCGCGCCACCTACCAGGCCGGACAGTCCTCGATGGTCGTCTGGTCGACCTACCTGCTCGACTCCCTGGCCGGCCTGCGCGACGACGTGCTGCCCAACTGCCCCCAGTGCAGGGACGACCGCTCGTTCCTGTCGAAGAACTCCGGCATCGTCACCGCGATCAAGGGCCCGGACGGCGCCACCCCGGCACAGTTCGGCGAGATCTCCTCCTGGGCCATCACCCGGGCGGCCAACGCCCCGGCCGCCGAGAAGTTCGTCGAGTTCATGATGGACCCCGGCTACGAGAGCTGGATCGGCATGGAACCCGAGGGCAAGATCCCGGTGCGCACCGGCACCACCGCCGATCCGGAGAAGTTCGTGAACGACTGGTACGGCATGAAGATCGGCGTCAGCCGCTTCGAGCCGATGGACACCCTCTTCCCCAGGCCGTTCCTCGACACCCTGCTCGCCGGCGTCACCAACATGCGGCGCTGGGGCATCACCCAGGGCCAGGGCGCGCTGGTGGGGGCCACCGAGGGCACCCTGCCGGTGCCGAAGGCGATCGGCGCCATGACCGGCGGCGACCGGCTGCCCCCCGGCTCAGCCGCCCAGCAGGCCGCCTCGGCCGTCAGCGCGCTGCGCTCGACGCTGCACTGACCCGCCGGACCACCGTCGCCCCGAGGGAAGCACCCACATGAGCACATCCACCGGCGGGACGCGCCGCCGGCAGTCGCCGCTGGAGGCGCAGCGCAACCGGGCAGGGCTGGCGTTCGTCTCGCCGACCCTCCTGGTGGTCCTGGTGATCGTCATCGTGCCGATCCTGTGGACCGTCCTGCTGTCCTTCCAGCGGGCCCGGCTGATCGACCTGCAGAGCATGAACCTCTTCGGCAACTGGACGACCGCCAACTTCGTCCAGGTCTTCACCCAGCCGGGGTTCTGGTCCTCGCTGTGGACGACGCTGGTCTACACCGTGGGCGGCACCCTCGGGTCCATCCTGCTCGGCCTGGTGGCCGCGCTCGCCCTGCGCCGGCCGTTCCGCGGCCGGGGGGTCGTGCGCGGCACCATGCTGCTGCCCTACGTGGCGCCGGTGGTCGCCGTCACCTACGTGTGGGAGACCGCGCTGTCCCCGCAGACCGGCATCGTCAACCACTGGGGGCAGCGGCTGCTGGGGTGGCACAGGCCGGTCCCTTTCCTGTCCACCAGTGACTACCCGTCGGACATCCTCGGCTGGCACGTCCACCTGCCGATGGCCCTGCTGACGGTGGTGGCGTTCGAGACCTGGCGCTACTTCCCGTTCGCCTTCCTCTTCCTGCTCGCCCGGCTCCAGGCCGTGCCCGCCGGCATCGAGGAGGCGGCCACCGTGGACGGCGCCACCCTCACCCAGCGGTTCCGGCACATCCTGCTGCCGCAGCTGATGCCGGTGATCGCCCTGCTGTCGGTACTGCGGTTCATCATGACGTTCAACAAGTTCGACGACGTCTACCTGCTGACCGGCGGCGACGCCGGCACCGACGTGGTGCCCGTGCGGGTCTACGACTTCCTGACCGCCAGCTACGACGTCGGCTCCGCCGCCGCGCAGGCGCTGGTGCTGGCCGTGATCCTCATGGTGCTGCTCGGCGTCTACTTCACGTTCTTCGCCCGGCACGTGCAGGAGGAGGAAGCATGACCCGCGCACGGTTCGAGGACCGCCTCTTCGGGGTCCTGCGGTGGGTGGTGATCGCCGGGCTGCTGCTGGCGACCGCCTTCCCCTTCTACTACATGGTGATGCTCTCGCTGCGCCCCACCGGGGAACTGCTGCTGCACCCCGGCGCGCTGTGGCCGCAGCTGCGGGAGATCACCGTCGGCACCTACCGCAACATCCTGACCCCCACCTCGTCCGGCGGGCAGGGACTCCTGGGGATGCTGGGCAACTCCGCGCTGGTCTCGCTCGTCACCGTCGCGCTGACGCTGGCCGCCTCGGTGCCGGGCGCCTGGGCGATCAGCCGGCTGAAGTTCGCCGGCAGCCGCCAGATATCCGCCCTGTTCCTGGCCGTCTACCTCTTCCCGGCGACGCTGCTGGCCGTGCCGCTGTTCGTGATGTTCTCCCGCATCGGCCTGCAGGGCTCCCTGCTGGGCCTGGCCGTCGTCTACATCGCGCAGACCGTGCCGGTCTCCATCTACATGCTGCGCAACTACTTCAGCACCGTGCCGGTCAGCATCGAGGAGGCCGCCGCCCTCGACGGCTGCTCCCGGCCGGCGATCCTGCGCCGCGTGGTGCTGCCGCTCGCCGCGCCCTCCCTGATGGCCACCGGGCTGTACGTGTTCATGATCTCCTGGAACGAGTTCCTCTTCGCCAGCCTCTTCCTCACCGCCACCCCGGACAAGTGGACGGTCTCGCTCGGCCTGAAGCTGATGAACAACGCGATCCAGGTTCCGCCCACCGAGCTGATGGCGGGTTCTGTGGTGCTGACCGTCCCCGTGATAGTCGTGTTCTACGCGGCACAACGGTTCCTGACGGAGGGACTGACCTCCGGTGCGGACAAGAGCTGACCCCCCATCGGCGCCGCCGGGACCCGGCGGCCACGGCAAGGAGAGACACCCGGATGGCAACGCCCCGGAGCACCGCCGGACACCTGCTGGAGCTGATCCGCACCGGACAGGCCCGCACCCGCGGCGAGTTGCAGACCCTCACCGGGCTCTCCCGCTCCACCGTCGGGCACCGGCTGGACCAGCTGTTCGCCGCCGGATGGCTGGCCGCCACCCCCGGCCAGCTGTCCACCGGCGGGCGGCCCTCGGTGCTGCTGACCTTCGACCCCGGTCACGCCGTCGTCCTCGCCGCCGACCTGGAGACCACCCACGCCCGGGCCGCCGTGCTCGACCTGGCCGGCACGGTGCTGGCCGAGCGCGCCGGCGCGCTGCGGATCGCCGACGGCCCCGACAGCGTGCTCGGCACGCTCGCCTCCTGGTTCGGCCCGCTGCTGGAACGGGCCGGCCGGTCCCCGGCTGCCGTCTGCGGGCTGGGCCTGTCGGTGCCCGGCCCGGTGGAGTTCTCCTCGGGTCTGGTGGTGCGCCCGCCGATCATGCCCGGCTGGGACGGCCACCCGATCCGCGAGCGGCTGCGGCAGGCGCTGACGGCCGGCGCCGGCACCCCGGCCGGCCTGCCGGTGCTCACCGACAACGACGCCAACCTGATGGCGCTCGGCGAACAGCGCGCCGGGTTCGCCGCGTGCAGCACCTTCCTGCTGGTCAAGGTCTCCACCGGCATCGGCGCCGGGGTCGTCATCGACGGCCGGGTGCTGCGCGGGGTGGACGGCGGCGCCGGTGACCTCGGGCACGTCCGGCTGCACGACGCCTCCGACGCCCGCTGCGCGTGCGGCAGTTACGGCTGCATGGCCGCGGTCGCCTCCGGGCGGGCGGTCGCCGGACAGCTCAACGCGCTCGGGGTGCCGGCCGAATCCGGCTCCGACGTGCGCGCCGCCCTCGACGACGGCCACCCCGACGCGGTGCGGCTGGCCCGCGCGGCCGGACAACGCTGCGGCGAGGTGCTGGCCACCGCGGTCACCCTGCTCAACCCGGGCGTGCTGATGATCGCCGGCGACCTCGCCGAGACCCACTTCCTGACCGGGGTGCGCGAACTGCTCTACCAGCGGGCCCTGCCCCGGGCCACCCGCAACCTCCAGATCGTCACCTCCCGGCTCGGCGAGCACGCCGCACTGTGCGGGGCCGCCGCCATGGTCGTCGAGCACCTGTACTCCCCCGAGCAGGCCGACGAACGGCTCGCCGCGTCCGCCGGGGCCGGGACCACGGCACCGGGAGCACCCCGATGAGCGCGACCCCCGTGGCCGTCGGCCTGATCGGCGCCGGACCGTGGGCCCGCAGCATGCACGCCCGGATGCTGGCGGCCGGCCCGCAGACCCGCCTCGCGGCGGTGTGGGCCCGCCGCCCGGACGCCGCCGCCGAGGTGGCCGCCCCCTACGGGGCGCCGGTCGCCGGCAGCGTCGGCGAACTCCTCGACGCCTGCGAGGCGGTGGCCTTCGCGGTCCCGCCGCACGTTCAGGCACCGCTGGCGGTGCGGGCCGCCCGGGCCGGCAAGGCCCTGCTGCTGGAGAAGCCGCTCGGCGGCGACCTGGCCTCCGCCCGGGCGGTCGCCGACGCGGTCGCGGACAGCGGGGTCGTCTCCCAGCTGGTGCTGACCAAGCGCTACCACCCCAGCACCCGGCAGTTCCTGGCCCGGGCCGCCGGCCTCCAGGTACTGGGCGCCCGCTCCTGCTACCTGCACGGCGCGTTCCTCGGCGGTGCGGCGGCCACCGGCTGGCGCCTGGAGCAGGGCGCGCTGCCCGACCTCGGCCCCCACCTGCTGGACCTGCTGGACACCGCCGCCGGACCGATCACGGCCGTCCGCTCCACCGGCGACTCCCGCCACTGGATCGAGCTGACCTGCGAACACGAGTCCGGCGCCGTCAGCCAGGCGTCCCTGTCCGGCCGGGTGCCCCTGCCGCAGGGCCGCACGCAGGTCGAACTCTTCGGCCCCGGCGGCGAGCTGGGCTGGGACTCGCGCGGCATCGACCACGAGGAGTGCTGGCCGGTCCTGCGGGCCGAGTTCGCCGCGGCGGTACGATCGGGGATCCCCGGCGAACTGGACGCCGCCCGGGGCCTGCGGCTCCAGGAACTGATCGCCATGGCCCGGCCGGCGGACCACTGAGCCCCACCGCACCACGCGGCACCGGGCCGCCCGGTCCCGCGCCGCGGGCGCCCCGCCCGGGCCTACCGCGTCCGCGCCGCGTACGCCCGGGCGGCGGCGATCCGCCGCGCGGGGGTGGGGTGCGTACCGAACAGCAGGTGCAGCGCCCGCGGCGGCGCCGGATCGGCGACGTTGGCCACCGTCAGCCGCCGCTGCATGGCGATGAACGCGCCCGGGTCGCCGGTGAGGTCGAGCGCGTGGCGGTCCGCGCGGCGCTCCAGGCGGCGGCTGAGGGCGCAGGACGGCGGGCCGGCGACCACCGAACCGAGGACGGCCAGCGCCGCCAGCAGCGGCACCGAGCGCGGGTCGGCGAACCGCCGCACGCCCGCCGCGTCCAGCAGCGCCGGCCACCGCACCAGCGCCGCGAGCACCAGCACGCCCACCGCGGCGCCCACCGCCCCGGCCAGCGTGCCCAGCGCCACGTCACGGTGCTTGACGTGGCCGAGCTCGTGCGCGGTGACGAGTTCCACCTCGCGCGGCTCGGCCGTCGACAGCAGGGTGTCGTGCACCACGACGCGGCGGGTGCGCCCGAACCCGGAGACGTAGGCGTTGACGGCGGTGGTGCGCCGGGAGGCGTCGGCCACCAGCACGTCGCGCACCGCGATCCCGTCCCGCGCGGCCAGCGCCAGCAGCGCCTCGCGCAACTCGCCCGGCGGCAGCGGCGCGAACCGGTTGAAGACCGGTTCCAGCACCACCGGCGCCAGCCACGACAGCACCGCCACCGCCACCGCGGCGGCCGGCGCCAGCCAGGCCCACCACCAGCGGGTGACCCCGGCCAGCGCGTACACCCCGTACAGCGTGCCGACCGCCAGTGGCAGCGAGACCAGCAGCCCGGACCCCAGGTCCGCCCACCACCCCGCCCAGCCCTGCGTCACCAGCCCGAACCGCACCCGCACCATCCGCACCCCGGCCGCGAACGGCAGCGTCAGCACCTCCGGCGCCACCACCACCAGCACCGCCCCGGCCAGCACCCGCGCCCACCACGCCCCGCCGCCCGGCACGGCGGTCCGCTCCACCAGCCACGCCCCGGCCGGGGTCAGCCCCAGCACCAGGGCGAGCGCGAGGGCGGTGGTCCGCGCCGCCAGCAGCCACGGGGTCTGCGCCCGGCGCAACGCCCGTCCGCGCGCCACCTGTTCGGGGCTGAAGTCGTCCTGCGGCCGGTCACTCACGCCAGTTGCTCCTTGAGGTAGGCCCGCCAGTCGGCGGTGAAACGGGCGGTGCCGACGCCGAGCCGGGCGGTGAGCGCCGCGTCGGCGCCGTCCCGGCCGGCGGCGGTGTACAGGGCGGTGAGCGCTCCCGTGCCCCAGCGCGCGGCGATCAGCCGGCACGCCAGCCAGCCGTCCTCGTACGCCTGCGGCACGCCCCCGCCACCCGGCCCGAAGTCGGCGGCAGACGGCAGGCCCGCGGGGACCCGCCCGGCCCGGACGTCCCCGGCCAGCTCCGGCGCGATCTGCCGCGCGGTGCGGCCGGTGCCGTTCCACGCCACCCAGTCGGCGAAGCCCTCCGACAGCCACAGCGGGGTGCGGGAGGTGGTGGCGGTCCGGGTGGCGACGTGGGTCAGCTCGTGTGTGACCACCACCTGCCGGCCGAGCGCGCTGAGCCCGGCGAACGCCTGCGGGTTGACCAGCACGCGGTCCGCCGGGGCGCGTCCGGTGCCGCGCAGCTCCGCGGTGGTGACCGCCGCCGTTCCCGTGTAGGCGGACGCGGGTACGCCCAGCAGCGCGGCGAACCCCGCCTCGCTGCCGGGCACCACCAGCACCGCCCGGTGCGCCCAGCGGCCCGGCCACCCCCGGTCGACGGCCGGCACCGCCCGGTCCGCGAGCGCCGCGTACCCGGCCAGGCCCGCGGCGCTGCCCTGGCCGATGACGAGGGAGCGGGCACCGCGCACCACGCTCAGCGGTCCGAGGTCCCAGGGCTGCACGTCGGTGTGGTGGCCGCTCGGCTCCCCCCCGGTCTGCGAGGCCACGTACCAGCGCCCGCCGGACCGGCGCAGCGTGAGGTAGGCCCGCGCGGTGACCGGCACGGTGTCGTACCCGCGCAGCGCCCAGTCCAGCTCCGCGTCCACCGCCACCCGTCCGGGCCCGGTGACCGGGAACGCCCCGGTGGACCGCAGACGGTAGGCGAACGTGCTCAGCGGCAGCCGCTCCAGGCCGGTGAACGCCTGCGCCTGCTCGGTCCGGAACGCCCCGGCGGCGGGGTCGACGGTTCGCAGGAACGCCGCCCGATCGTGCCGCGTCACCGCCCGCGCCCGGGCGTCCAGCAGCGCGCGCACCGCCGTATCGGTGGCCCGCGGGCCGCTCGCGCCACCGCCTCCCGCGCCGCAGCCGGCCACCAGGGCCGCGACGGCGGTCAGCAGGGAAGCGAGGCGGCGGGCGCGGATCGTCACCCGCCGCATCCTACGGCCCGCCGGCGGACGTCCCCCGTCGGCGGCCGCCGGTTCTGGCCAGGCCCTACGGCCTGACGACCGCGTTGACCGGGAGCATGTTCACCGGGTCGTACCGCACCCGGGCCCCCGGGTAGGGGGCGTGGATGACCTCGCCGCCTCCGATGTACATGGCGACGTGGCTGGCGTTGGACCGGTAGACGACGAGGTCGCCGGGGCGGGCCTGGGAGAGCGGGACGTGCGCGCCGGCGCCGAGCTGCTCCTGGGAGGTGCGCGGGAGGGTGATGCCGGCCCGCTGGTAGGCCCAGAACATCAGGCCCGAGCAGTCGAAGGCGCGGGGGCCGGTGGCGCCCCACGAGTAGGGCAGGCCCAGGGCGGAGCGGGCCGCGGCGACCGCGGCGGCGGCGCGCTGGGAGGGGGCGGGCAGGTCCGGCAGGTCCGGCAGCGCGCCGGCCGCCCCGGTGCGGGAGCCGTCGGCGGCGCCGAAGCCGATCGCGTCGCGCTGCACGAGGGTGAGCGTGCCGAGCAGCCGTCTCGCCCGGCCGAGCGCCCCGGTGACCGCGCGCTTGCGGTCGGCGAGCCGGGCGGTGATCTCGTCCAGGCGGCTCAACTCGTCGGTGGCGGTGCTGCGTTCCTGCTCCAGCGCGCGTTCGGCGTCACGCAGCCGGCCCAGCTGCCCGGCCTCGATGCCGTCGGCGCGGGCGAGGTCGGAGGCGCGGGCGAGGTAGTCGCCGGGGTCGGCGGAGACCAGCAGCGCCAGCGCCGGGTCCACGCCGCCGTCCCGGTACTGGGCGCCGGAGATCACCGCCAGCGCGTCGCTCATCCGGTTCACCGCCTGCTGCCGGCGGGCCAGCACGTCCTGCGTCCCGGACAGCTGCCGGCGCAGCTCCGCCGCCCGTTCCGTGGCGGCGTCGTACTGCTGGGTGGCCTGCTCGGCCCGGTCGTAGAGCGAGGCGACCCGGGACCGCACGCCGTCCGGCGTCTCGCGCGGTGCGGCTCCCGCCGGCACGGCGACCACCGTGGCCGCCGCGGCGCAGGTCGCGGTCAGCGCGACCACCCTCCCGGCCCGGGCGAACCCCGGCCGCACGGATCGAGCGTCACGACGATGGGACGCCATGGGACCGCACCTCCTTCTCGGCGGAGAGGAGAGTAGCGGTGCGGTTACGCTCGGTACAAAACCCCGGACGGCGGGTGGCGTCGGACGAAATCGGGGAACCGCAGGTCACAGGGGTGTCGGCGTCAGCATGGGGAGTGGGGTGTCACTCTCCCGGACGCATCGCGCTGCCGCTTTGGCTCGACCGGTCCAGCGTCGTGACCGTCCACCGGGGTCGCTGCGCTCCCGCTGCGCGGCTCCTGCCACGCGCCTCGGCCGCGCCACTTCGGCCGGGGGCGCGGTTCCCCGCGCCCCTTCAAAGACAGCGCCGTGACCGTCCGCCCAGCCCGCTGCGCGGCTCCTGCCACGCCACCTCGGCCGTCGTGCCGCGCGGCGTTCGTCAGCCGGCTACGCGGACGCCGAAGTTGAAGGGCATGTCGCTGAGCTTTTCGTAGCGGACGTAGGCGCCGGTGTGGGGCGCGTGGAGGACGATGCCGTTGCCGGCGTACATGCCGACGTGTTCGCCGCCGTACATGATGACGAGGTCGCCGGGGCGGAGCTGGCTGATGCTGTAGATGCGGACGCCGTCGTTCTCCTGGGCCTCGGAGGTGCGGTCGAGGTGGATGCCGACCTGGGCGTAGGACCACTGGACGAAGCCGGAGCAGTCGAAGGTGGTCGGGCCGGTCTGGCCGTAGACGTACGGCGCGCCGATCTTGGTGGCGCCGGCGGCGAGGGCGGCGGCGGCGCGGCCGGTGCCCTTGGGAAGGTCGCCGATGTTGACCGACGGGCCGTTGGTGTAGGAGGCACGGGCGGCCGGGGTGAGGCTGTTGAGCAGGGTGCGGGTCTTGGCCAGCTGCGCCTGGACCTGCTTCTTCTTGGTCGAGAGCTGCGCGCGGGCGTCCGCCAGCTGGGAGAGCTTCGCGCGGTCCTCGGCACGTTCCTGGTCGAGGATCCGCCGCTCGGACTCGAACTGCTTCAGCTCACCGGCCTGGGTGCCGCTGAGCTGGTCCAGCATGCTGGCCTTGGCCAGGTAGTTGCTGGGGTCCGAGGAGAGGAAGAGCTGCATCGTGGGGTCGACGCCGCCGTCGCGGTACTGCGCGGTGGCCATCGTGCCGAAGCTGTCGGCCAGCTTGTTCAGCTTGGCCTGCTCCTTGGCGACCTCGTCCTGCAGGTCGTCGACCTGCTTTTCGAGCTTGTCCTGCCGTTCCTTGGCGTCGTCGAACTGCTGGGTGGTCCGCTCGGACTGCTGGGTGAGGTCGTCGAGCTGCTGCTTGACGTCCTTCACGCTGTGCTTGGAAGGGGCCGGCGCGGCATTGGCGGCGTTGGCGGACAGGGCCACGGCCGCGGCTGCGGCGGCGGTGAGCACGGTCACCCGGGTACGGCTGGTGGGCTTGGGACGACGGTGGGACGCCACGGAGGCGAGCTCCTTCTTCCTGCGGCCGCCTACCGGGTGAGCTGTCGGGTTCGGGCCGGAAGAAGCCCTACGGGGTCTCACCGCACCGTCGCCGGCGCGGCCTGACTCCGATTCACCCCGGGAACGTGGTTCCCCGGCTCCGGGCGACGGCATCCTCGTGACGCTGGCCGGCGCGCTCGGACTCGGCGGTAACTCCCACTGTCATCCGGGCTGGACGAGCGACACGGCGAGAGTTCGACCCGACCCTAGTAACCACCTTGTGATCGGTTCAAATCCTTCCGAGAAAAAACTTGGCCAGGAGACGACTTCTTTGCGGACACTCCACGACCCGTGACGGTCATTTGACTCTACGTCCACCGAACTACCGCCCCAATGGACCGAACTGGACTTTTCCCCACCGGCCTGTGGCACGTCTCACAGACGGGGAACGTTCTCAACAGGTCATCGGAAAAGGCGCGGTGAACCACCGGAACGGCGAAACCGGACGTTATGCCGCACGGGGTTTCATGCCGGGGTGAAGGCGAACCTCCGGGCCGCGGGCGGGTCACATACGCGACAGGCGGCGCAGCAGCAGCGTGGAGGCGACCGGGCGGGCACCGGCCGCGGCGACCCCGTCGGCCACCTCACGGTCGGCGGAGACCACCACGACCGGGCGGCCGGAGGGCTCGGCGCGCACCAGGCGGCGGATGAGCTCGTCGGCTGTGGTTCCGGCCTTGCTGAACAGCACCCGCACCCCGCGCGGCGGCGCCAGCAGCACCGGCGCGGCCAGGTCGGCGCCGTCGAAGACACAGGTGACCTCGGCGCCGCTCTGTGCGGCGAGCCCGGCCAGACCGCCCAGCAGCCGCAGTCGCTGCTTCTCCAGGGGCAGCGCCGGATAGCCGGTCTTGGTCACGTTGTAGCCGTCGACGACCAGATGGGCCTGCGGCAGCGCCAGCAACTGGTCGAGAAGCTGCGGGTCGTCCTCGGCCAGCGCGCGCCGGGCGACGTCCTTGGGGCTGAGGGAACCGGGCGAGACGGCCTCGACGGTGTCGGCCGGGCGGTCGCTGACCGGTGGCAGGGCGAGTTCGCGGCGCAGGCCCTGCGACGCCTCCAGCACGGTGTCCAGCAGCAGCCGCAACCGCATGTCCTGGAGGCTGCGGCCCTCGCGGCTCGCCCGGCGGCCGGCCTCCAGGGCGGACTCGGTCTCGGCCAGTCTGGCGCGCAGCCGGCGGTTCTCGCTCTCGGCGGCGGTCAGTTCGGCGGCGGAGGCGGCCCGGGAGCGTTCCAGCTCGGCCTCCAGCTTGCGCAGCGCGGACTCGCCGCGGCGCAGGTCGCTGACGGCGGAGCGCAGTCTGCGCTGGAGGACGTCCGACTCCTTGCGCGCGCCGTCGAGTTCGGCGCGGGCGGCGCGGGACTCGTCCAGCGCGGCGGCCCGCGCCTGGGCCAGTTCGGCGCGCGTCCGGTCGAGTTCGCGGGCGGTCTCCTCGCCGAGCTGTCCGGCCTGGGCGCGCAGCGCCTCCTCGCCGGCCGCGATGACCAGCTTGCCCCAGCCGGGCGGGCGCAGCAGGTAGGCGGCGGCGGCCACGTCCAGCGGATCGGCGGCCGGCGGCGGTGCCCCGGCGTCGAGGGCGGCGGTGAGCTCCGCCTGGGTCTCGCGCAGCCGGCCGGCGACCCGCTGGCGGAAGAGGGTGTCGGTCTCCAGGGCGGCGGCCAGCGCGGTGGAGGCGAACTTCACCCGCCGCGAGGGGGTGAAACGGGCGTACTGCCGCAACTGCGGCGGGAGTTCGGCGGTGGTCAGCGCGCCGAAGGCGTCCGCGGCCAGCGCGACGACCTTGTGCCGCACGCCCTCCGGCAGCGGGCGGTCCAGGCACTCACCGGTGTCGGGGGCGGCGGATCCGGCGACGGGCTCCTGCGCCGTGCCGCCGTCCGGTGCCGGGGCGCCGCCGGGCGTGCCGGTACCGGCGGTGCCCTCCGGTCCCGTCTGCCGCTTGCCGCCCGCTTGATCCACCGGTCACTCCGTCCGCTCGCCCGGGGCGCTGCCCCACGCCCCCATTGTCCCAGCCCGGGGCGGTCTCAGGCGCGCTCGTCCCGTTCGCCCGCGCCGCCGCCGCCCGTGACCGGGCGGTCCACCAGTTCGACCTGGTCAGCGGTGTTGCACCAGCGGCAGCGGACCGACTCCACCGTGTCACTGACGACCTCGCGCTCCTCCACGGCGGGAACACCGGTCAGGTCCAGATGGACGTACTCGACGGTGCGGGAGGAACGGGTGACGTCGAACCGGGTGAGGTTCCCGCACTGGGTGCAGCGCCAGCGGGTGGTCTGCGTGGGCAGGGGAACCGGCATCGTCTCTCCTCGATCTCGCTGGCGTGCCGCCGGGCCCGGGGCCCGGGCGGCGCCGGGGCGTCGCGCCGGCGGCACGGTCGCCTCCCGCGCGTCCGGCAACCCTACGGCCTCGGGCGCGTGCCGCGCAGACGGCGCCCGGCGAGGCGCGGTATGCCCGGAAGGTCCGTTGCGCGATGATCGGGGGATGCTGCCTCGCCGCCCGCCGGACCGTCCGACCGACCGCAACGGGGACCGCCGGGAGGCACCGGTGGGCACCGGACCGCGCCGGACGCCGGCCGTGACGTACGGGCTGATCGGGCTGTGCGTCCTGGTCTTCCTGGCCGGGCCGGCCGCCGGGCTCAACCCGGCGTACGGCAGCGGGCACGCGCAGCTGTGCCAGCAGGCGGGGTACTTCGCCCGCTGGGGGGTGGTCCCGGGGGGGCTGTGGCACAGCACGGGGCCGGCCGGCGCCCCGGTCGCACCGGCGGGCTGCGCCCCGCTGGGCGGCCCGGGGGTCTGGCCTGCGCTGACGGTGCTGACCGCGATGTTCGTGCACGGCGGCTGGACGCACCTGCTGGGCAACCTGCTGTTCCTGCTGGTCTTCGGCCCGGCCGTGGAGGACCTGATGGGCCGGGCGCGGTTCGCCGGCTTCTACCTGGCCGCCGGGTACGTGGCGACCTACGGCTACGCGCTGGGGGCGGCCGGCTCCCCGCAGACGCTGATCGGCGCCTCCGGGGCGATCGCCGGGGTGCTGGGCGCGTTCCTCTACCTCTATCCGAAGGCCCGGGTGACCAGCCTGCTGCCGTTCCTGCTGTTCCTGCCGCTGCGGCTGCCGGCCTGGCTGGTGCTCGGGTTCTGGTTCGCCCTCCAGTGGTTCGCCTCCCGTTCCCCGGTGCCGGGGCCCGGCGTGGCGTACCTGGCGCACGTCATCGGCTTCGCGTTCGGCTTCCTGTGCGCGGCGGGAACCTACCGCGAGCACCGGTCTAAGCTGGCCACGCAGCCCGCGACCCGAGGAGACAGCCAGCCGTGATCACCGCGATCGTGCTCATCAAGACGGATGTGGACCGCGTCCCGGAGATCGCCGAGTCGATCGCCGCGCTGGAGCACGTGAGCGAGGTCTACTCGGTCACCGGCACCTACGACCTGGTGGCGCTGGTGCGGGTGGCCCGGCACGACGACCTGGCCGACGTCATCCCCGGCCGGATCAGCAAGGTCCCCGGCGTGGCCGTCACCGACACGCACGTGGCGTTCCGCACCTACTCCCAGCACGACCTGGAGGCGGCGTTCTCCATCGGCCTGGAGGGCTGAGGCCCCGCCCGCCCGGGAGCCCGCCGCCTGCGCCACCCGCCCGGTCAGTCCCCGGCGACGAGTTCGGCGACGGCCGTCAGGAAGCGCTCGACGTGCGCGTCGGGGGTGCCGGCGCCGAAGCTGACCCGCACCGCGCTCAGCGGCACCTCAGCCGGGCCGCCGGCCGGCGCGTCCGGGGCGTCGCCCAGCAGCAGCCGCACCAGGGGGTGGGCGCAGAACAGCCCGGCGCGCACCCCGATCCCGTACCGGTCGGACAGCGCGGCCGCCAGAGCGGCGCTGTCGTGGCCGTCCACGGTGAACGACACGACGCCCACCCGTTCCGCCTCCGGCCCGAACAGCGACAGCACCCGTACGCCCGGCAGCGCGGCCAGGCCGTCCAGCAGCCGCCGCAGCAGCACCTGTTCGCGGGCCGCCAGCGCCTCCCGCCCGGCGGCGCGCAGGGCACGGCAGGCCGAGGCGACGGCGTGCGCGCCGACCACGTTGGGTGAACCCGCCTCGTGCCGCGCGGTACCGGTGTGCCACTCCACGTCCAGCCGGCCGTCCTCGTCCCGGGTGACGGTGCGGGTGGCACCGCCGCCGGCCAGGTAGGGGTCGGCCGCCTCCAGCCAGTCGGCCCGGCCGGCCAGCACCCCGGCGCCGAAGGGGGCGTAGAGCTTGTGCCCGGAGAACGCCACCCAGTCGGCTCCGAGCGCGGTGGCGTCCACCGGGTGGTGCGGGGCGAGCTGGGCGGCGTCCAGCACCAGGCGGGCCCCGGCGGCGTGCGCGGTCGCCGCCAGCTCCCGCACCGGCCACAGTTCGCCGGTGACGTTCGACGCCCCGGTCACGCACACCAGTGCGGGGCCGTCGCCGGGTCGCAGCACCAGCGCCCGGTGCAGGGCGCGCACCGCCTCGCGCGGCGAGCGGGGAGCCGGCAGGCAGGTGACGGCGTGGTCCGCGCGCCGGTACCAGGGCAGCAGCGCGGCGTGGTGCTCGGTCTCGAAGACGAAGACCTCGGTGCCGGACGGCAGGGCGGAGGCCAGCAGGTTGAGGGAGTCGGTGGTGGACCGGGTGAAGATCACCTGGTCGTCGGGGCGGCAGCCGAGGAAGGCGGCGACCTCGGTGCGGGCCGCCTCGAACAGGTCGGTCGACAGCCGGGAGAGGTGACCGGCGCCGCGGTGCACGCTGCCGTAGTACGGCAGGTAGGCGGCGACGTCGTCCCAGACGGCGCGCAGGGCGGGCGCGCTGGCGGCCTGGTCGAGCGCGGCGTACGGGGCCCGGCCGCCGCCGGCCAGCGGCACCGGCACGCCGTCGCCGAGCACCGGCAGCGGACCGCACGGGGCCGCCCCGACGACCCGGGTGGGGACGACGCTGGAGGGACGGGCGGTAGGACGGGCGAGGATGGACAGGATGGGCGAAGGCATGGCGAACTCCCGTGAGCACGTTCGGACGTCACCCGCGCCGGCGATGTCACGGCTGACGGGTGCGAAGAAGAGGGGGAAGGGGCGGAAGGGCCGGACGGGCCCTACCGCATTCGCTTGCTCAAGGGAGCTCCCGTATCGACCCAGGACCCCTGGTGGATACGAGGGGTCCGCGCTTGCCGTACGCCTTGTTGCGCTACGGCCCGGTCATCACCCGGGGCACCCCGCCACGGACGGAGGGTTGCCGGACAGCCGGCCGGGGCCTTGCGGCTGTCACTCGTGACCTGAAAGGGACAGTATCAGGTGGAACGGACGGCGCACCGTCCGTTCCACCATGCGAGAACCCGCGTGGGCTCAGGCGTTGCTGGCCGTCACCCAGCGCTCCAGCGCGGCGCGGGCGGCGCCGGAGTCCAGGGCTTCGGCGGCCCGGACGACACCGGCGGCGATGCGTTCCTCCAGCGGGCCGTCGGACGGGTCGAGCGCGGCCAGCGCGGCCGCGGAGTTGAGCAGGACCGCGTCGCGCACCGGGCCGCCCTCCCCCGCCAGCAGCCGGCGGGCCACGTCCGCGTTGTACTCCGGGTCTCCGCCGCGCAGCGCTTCCACCGGCACCAGCGGGATGCCGATCTCCCGCGGGTCGAAGACGCTGTGGCCGACCTTGCCGTCCCGCACCGACCAGACCTGCGAGGGGGCGGTGGTGGTCAGCTCGTCGAGGCCGTCGTCGCCGCGGAAGACCAGCGCGGAGGATCCCCGTTCGGCCAGCACCCCCGCGATGATCGGCGCCATCCGCAGGTCGGCCACCCCGGTGGCCTGGACGCGCACCCGGGCCGGGTTGGTCAGCGGGCCGAGGAAGTTGAACGTGGTGCCCACCCCGAGCTCCGAGCGGGCCTTGGCGACGTGCCGCAGCGCGGGGTGGAACTTCACCGCGAAGCAGAAGGTGATCCCGGCCTCGCCGGCCACCTCGGCGACCCGCCGCGGAGTCAGGTCGAGGTTGACGCCCAGCCGCTCCAGCACGTCGGAGGCGCCGCTGCGGGAGGAGGCCGCCCGGTTGCCGTGCTTGACCACCAGGGTGCCGGTGCCGGCGACCACGATCGCGGACATGGTGGAGATGTTGACGGTGGAGGCCATGTCGCCGCCGGTCCCGACGATGTCGACGGCCGGTCCCGGTACCTCGATGGTGTTGGCGTGCGCGTACATCGCGCGGACCAGCCCCGACATCTCCTCGACGGTCTCGCCCTTGGCCCGCAGCGCCACCGCGAAGCCGGCGATCTGCACGTCGCTCGCCTCGCCCCGCATGATGTGGTCCATCGCCCAGGCGGTGTCCGCGGTACTCAGGTCCCGGCCGGCCATCAGGTCCCGCAGCAGTTCGCGCCAGCCCCGCTCCGCCGCACCGTCGACGCCTGCGGGGGTCTGCGCGCTCATGGCCGCTCCTGGGGTGTGACGTGCGGGGAGGCGGGGCCGCCTCGCCCCCAGCGTAGCGAGCGCGGCGGGCCCCCAGCGTGCCGTTCCGTCTGATGAACGCCACCGGATCCGCCGGCCGCCGCCACTGCGCCGGACGCCCCGGTACGGGAACGGCCCGAGGGCCCCGGTCCGGACTGTGGCGGTCCGGGCGGGGCCCTCGGGGTGGTGCGTCGCGCAGGGTGCGGGGGTCAGTGGTGACCGTGTCCGCTGGTGATCTCGGCGTGCTCCTCGGGGGTGGGCTTGGGGATCCGGCTCCCCTCGCCGTACAGGCCCTCGGAGAGCTTGCCGCGCAGCTTGACGAGCGGGTTCGGCTTGCGCCGCACACCGTTCTCGTCGACCTCCGGGCCGATCTCCATCGGTTCCGGCTGCTCGTGGGCGGTGAGCGAGTAGACCTTGCCCTGGTCCAGCGGCTCGTGCACCTCGATGAACTCACCGTGCGGCAGGCGCTTGATGACACCGGTCTCCCGGCCGTGCAGCACCTTGTCGCGGTCGCGCCGCTGGAGACCCAGGCAGATCCGCTTGGTGGCCACGAACGCCAGCACCGGGGCCACGAAGAACGCGACCCGCACGAACCACGTCACGTCGTTGATCGACAGGTGGAAGTGCGTGGCGATGATGTCGTTGCCGCCGCCGATCAGGCAGATCATGTACCAGGTGATCCACGCGACACCGACCGAGGTGCGCACCGGGGCGTTGCGCGGGCGGTCCAGGATGTGGTGCTCGCGTTTGTCGCCGGAGATCCACCCCTCGATGAACGGCCACACCGCGATGACGGTGAGCACACCGGGGAAGAGGATGCCCAGTGGGATGAAGACGCCCAACTGGAGCGTGTGCCCCCAGAAGTTGATCTCCCAGCCCGGCATGGCGCGGATCAGGCCCTCGGAGAAGCCCATGTACCAGTCGGGCTGCGCGCCGGTGGAGACCTGGTCCGGCCGGTAGGGGCCGAACTCCCAGATCGGGTTGATCGAGGCGACCGCCGAGACGACCGCGATGACGCCGAAGACCAGGAAGAAGAAGCCGCCCGCCTTGGCCATGTAGACCGGCAGCAGCGGCATGCCGACCACGTTCTTCTCGTTGCGGCCGGGCGCCGCGAACTGCGTGTGCTTGTGGTAGAAGACCAGGATCAGGTGCGCCACCAGCAGGCCGGCCATGATGCCCGGCAGCAGCAGGATGTGGATCGAGTAGAACCGCGACACGAAGTCGTTGCCCGGGAACTCGCCGCCGAAGAGGAAGAACGACAGGTAGGTGCCGACGATGGGCGTCGAGAGGATCGCGCCCTCCATGAAGCGGACACCGGTGCCGGACAGCAGGTCGTCGGGGAGCGAGTAACCGGTGAAGCCGGTGAACATGCCCAGGACGAACAGCAGGAAGCCGAACAGCCAGTTGACCTCACGCGGCTTGCGGAACGCACCGGTGAAGAACACCCGCATCATGTGGACGAACATGCCGGCCAGGAAGACCAGCGCCGCCCAGTGGTGGATCTGCCGGATGAGCAGGCCGCCGCGCACCTCGAAGCTGATGTGCATCGTGGAGTCGAAGGCTTCCGACATCTGGATGCCCTGCAACGGCACATAGGGGCCGTTGTAGGTGACTTCCTGCATGCTCGGGTGGAAGAACAGCGTCAGGTACACACCCGTGAGGATGATGATGACGAAGCTGTAGAGGCAGACCTCGCCCAGCATGAAGGACCAGTGGTCCGGGAAGATCTTGCGCATGTTGGCCTTGGCGAGGCCGTAGATGCCCAGCCGCCCGTCGGCCCAGTCGGCGATGCGCTCACCCGCGGGGGCCTTGCCCCGGCGGCCGCTCGCGTCGTCGGTCGCGTGCTCGGTGGTACTCATCCGCGCTCCCAGAAGCTCGGGCCGACCGGCTCCGCGAAGTCGCCGAGCGCTTCGAGGTAGCCGTCGTCGTTGACGCTGATCCGCAGCTGCGGCAGGGCGTGACCCGCCGGGCCGAAGATGACCCGGCCGCCGTCGGCCAGGTCGAACGTCGACTGGTGGCAGGGGCACAGGACGTGGTGGGTCTGCTGTTCGTACAGGCTGATCGGGCAGCCGACGTGCGTGCAGATCTTGGAGAACGCCACGATGCCCTGGTGGCCCCAGTCCAGCTCGCGCTTGTCCTTGATCTCGTCCGGTTCGAGGCGGACGATCATCAGGGCGGCCTTGGCGATGACGGTCTGGAAGTCCGCCGCGTCGTCCGCCAGGCCCTGCGGCTTGGCGAAGGTCAGCGAGCCGGTGGCGATGTCCTCGGGACGCAGCGGCAGATCGGTGTTCTGGTTGATCAGCAGCATGCCCTTGCGCCACGCCGTGCTGCGCAGCTTGGTGCCGGGTGCCGGGCCGAGGCCGTCCAGCAGCACGACGGCGGACAGCGGCAGCAGGGCCATGGCGCCGACGAGCGTGTTGCGGATCAGCTTGCGGCGGCCGAACTGGCTCTCCGCCGCACCCTGCTTGAAGTCCGCGTGGACCTGGGCGCGCACCTCGGGGCTCGCCTCGATCGGGTGACGCTCGGAGGGGGTCTCCACGTCCGACATCAGCGTGCGGGCCCAGTGGACCGCGCCGGCACCGATGCAGAACAGGGCGACGCCGAGGGTCATGCCCAGCGCGAAGTTCAGCGCGCTGATGTGGCCGATCGGGAAGATGTAGATGATCTTCGACGGCTTCAGCGCGACGTACGACGCGATGAAGCCGATCGTGGCGATCATCGACAGGACGAACAGGCCGGCGACAACCCGCTCGGAGTGCCGGGCGGCCTTCTCGTCCTGGTCCTGCCGGCGCGGCAGGTGGGCGGGGAGACCGGGGTCCGCGAAGGCGTTCCCGGTCACGGCCAGGGTCGTGCCGTGGGACTCGCCGTGCGAGCCCTCCGGGAGATTCTCTTGTGACATGTCCTCGTGTGATCCGGGTCCGCTGCTCATGACTTCCTGGCCTTGCTCGTGTGGGCGGCCACCCAGATGGCCAGCGCGATCAGCACACCGAGACCGAAGACCCAGGCGAAGAGGCCCTCGCTGACCGGGCCGATACCGCCGAGCTCCAGGCCGCCCTCACTCGGCGCCTGGGCCGTGTCGGTGGCGTTGAGGAAGGCGATGATGTCCTTCTTGTCCTTCTCCGGCATCGTGCTGTCCGGGAACGACGGCATGCTCTGCGGGCCGCTCAGCATGGCCTCGTAGACGTACTTGGACGGCACGTCCTCCAGCGAGGGCGCGTACTTGCCCTCGGTGAGCGCGCCGCCCTTGCCGGAGGCGTTGTGGCACTGCGAGCAGTTGGTGCGGAACAGCTGGCCGCCGTTGGCGATGTCCGCGCCGTCCGGGCTGTACTGCGCCTTGGTCGGTGCGGCCGGACCGGCGCCCAGCGAGGCGACGTACGCCGCGAGCTGGTCGATCTGCGCCTGCTTGTAGACGACCTTCTTCTCCGGGATCTGCGGGCCCTGCTGCTGGGCGGGCATGCGTCCGGTGCCGACCTGGAAGTCCACCGCCGACGCGCCGACCCCGACCAGCGAGGGACCGGTCTTGGTGCCCTCCCCTGAGGTCCCGTGGCAGGTGGCGCAGCCGACCGAGAACAGCTTCTGCCCCTCCTGGATGGCCAGGGACTGGGAAGAGGTGTCGGCCTGCGCCTTGTCGGCCGGCGCGAACGCGGCATACAGCCCCCCGGTGGCCGCAAGCGCGAAGAGTAGGACGACGAAAGCCGCCAGCGGGTGGCGTCGTCGTGCGGAGAGCTTTTTCACGGATTACCCCGGTGTCAGGATCTTCTGCGTCGATGCTTCTGGATGTGGTTCCGCCGCGGAACCGGTTACTTGATCAGGTAGATCGTGGCGAAGAGGCCGATCCAGACGACATCGACGAAGTGCCAGTAGTAGGACACGACGATGGCCGCCGTCGCCTGCTCGTGGGTGAACCTCTTGGCCGCGTACGTCCTGCCCAGCACGAGCAGGAAGGCGATCAGGCCGCCCGTCACGTGCAGTCCGTGGAACCCCGTCGTCAGATAGAACACCGACCCGAACGGGCTGGAGCTGAGCGAGATCCCGTCGTCGCGCACCAGACTGGTGTACTCGAAGATCTGGCCGCCGATGAAGATCGCGCCCATGACGAACGTGATCATGAACCACATCCGCAGCCGCTTCACGTCACCGCGTTCGGCCGCGAACACACCGAACTGGCAGGTGAACGAGGAGAGGACCAGGATCGTCGTGTTGCCCGCGGAGAACGGCACGTCGAGATGCACGTTCTGGCTGTGCCAGAAGGCCGTCCCCGTCACCGAACGCAGGGTGAAGTACATCGCGAAGAGGGCCGCGAAGAACATCAGCTCGGAACTCAGCCAGATGATGGTTCCGACGCTCGTCATGTTCGGCCGGTTGACCGACGGGTGCGCGTGCCCGGTCTCTACTGCTGTTGCTGTCGCCACGACCGACATTATGTCGGTCGCTTGTCCCGCGTTGACCCCCGGGGGTGCCGTTCGGTGTGTCAAGGGCTTCCGGCCGGGGAAGACCGCAGGACGACGCGGTCCCTCGAAGGAGGGACGGCCGTGTACGGCCTCTCCTGCAACAGGCGTTGCCGGGAGTAGCATCCGGGCTGTCCGCGCCCGCGGTCTTCCCAGTCGCGCGGCGACCCCTCGGCGAGGAGGCAGGTCATGGATCAGGCGGCCACGGTGCTGGTCTACAGCGACGACGCGACCACCCGCGAGCAGGTCCGGCTGGCGGCCGGACGCCGCCCGGCGCCGGACGTGCGCCGGGTGGAGTTCCTGGAGTGCGCGACGTTGCCGGCGGTACTCAAGGCGCTGGACGACGGCGGCATCGACGTCTGCGTGCTGGACGGCGAGTCGGTGCCGGCCGGCGGCATGGGCGTGTGCCGGCAGATCAAGGACGAGATCTTCGACTGCCCGCCGGTGCTCGTCCTCATCGGCCGTCCGCAGGACGCGTGGCTCGCCACGTGGAGCCGTGCGGACGCGGCGGTCACACACCCGGTGGACCCGGCGGCGCTCGCGGAGGCCCTGGCGGGCCTGCTGCGGGAGCGGCGCCTCGTGGCGTAACCGGGTCGGCGGTGCGCCCGTCGGAGGCGCGGGGAACGGCAACGGCCTCTCCGCGCCCCCGACGGTCCCCGGTCAGATCCGCGGGGTGAGCCGGGCGGCCTGCGTCTGGCGGGAGGCGCGGTTGTCCTCGCGGCTGCCGGCGGTGGCCCGGGCGCCCAGCGCGCTGCCTTTGAGCCACTCCGGCCAGGACAGGTTCCAGTCGCCGAAGCCGTTGCCGAAGTGCTCCATGTCATGGCCGCCGGAGCCCACGACCTCGACGAGGTCGCCGGGGCGGATCTCGTTGAAGAACCACTCGGCGTTCCCGGTGCTCATGCCGGTGCAGCCGTGGCTGGTGTTGGCCACGCCCTGGGAGCCGACCGACCAGGGCGCGGCGTGCACGTACTCGCCGGACCAGGTCACCCGGGTGGCCCAGTGGACGGGCAGGTCGTAGGAGTTCGAACTGCCGGCGGCTATGCCGACGGTGGAGGACTTCATCTGCACGAACGACTGCTTCTCCAGCACGACCTTGATGCCGTTGCGGGTGTCGAAGCCGGGCTTGCCGGTGGTGACCGGCATCGTGCGGACCTCGTCGCCGTCCCGGTAGAAGGTCAGCTCGTGGGTGGCGGCGTTGGTGAGGGCCACGATCTCGTCGCCGGTGTCGAAGGTGACCGGCTTGGCCGCCCCGCCGAAGACGCCCCGGGCGATCTGCGCGCCGCCGAGGCTGGCGCTGACGGTGACGGAGGCGTGTGCGGGCCAGTAGTGCTGCGGGCGGAAGTGCAGGCTCTTGTCGTCGACCCAGTACCAGGAGCCGGTGACGGCGGGCGTCGAGGTGACGTGCAGGGCCCGCTCCACGCGGGCCCGGGCGGCGCGGTCGTGGACCGGGCGGCTGAGGGAGGCGGTCACCGGCTCCCCCACGCCGTACGTGCCGGCGTCCGGGCCGAAGGTGACGTTGAGCTGGTTGCCGGCGGGCTTGGTGCTGAAGGTGACCGTCTGGGCGCCCGGGGCGCCGTCACCGTTCTCGGTGCTCACCCGGACGGTGTAGCGGGCGCCGGCGGCGAGCGGTCCGGTGCTGTGCCACTCGGTCCCGTCGTCGTTGAGCGCGCCGCGCACGAACCGGCCCGCGTTGTCGGTGGCGGTGACGTCGGTTATTCGGCTGCCGCCCTTGGCCTTCACCGTCAGCGGCTTACTGGGGTCGACCTGGCGTGCCCCGTCCGCCGCGCTGTAGACGATCTGCCCCGCCGCGTTGTAGGGCGTCGACGTGAGCGGATCCCCCGACGAACTACAGGCCGCCAGACCGGCCGCCAAGGGCGCCAGCGCTGTCAGCGAGGTCAGGCTGCGTATCGCTGTCCGGCATCGATGTGTCTGACTCATGCCCACAACGTACGAAATCCCCCACCCTCCCGCCCGCCACGTTCCATCATCAGAGGGAACGAGACGGCCTCGGGCCCCGTAAGGCGCGCGGGGAACCGCGCGACCCGCCGAGGCAGCGGCCCAGGAGACGCGCAGCCCACCGTTCGGGCCCGCGGGGACCGCAGTTCCGGCCACGACACCCCGCCCGGCAACACCGCAAGACAGGGCACCCGCAAGGCCGGCGCCCGGCGAAAGGGCCCGGACACCTGAACGGTGTCCGGGCCCCGTAAGGCTGAGCGGCAGCGGATCAGTAGCGCTGGTCCGAGCCGCGGTAGTACTCGAAGACCCAGCCGAAGATCCCGACGAGGATCACCGGCGCGGCGAAGTACATGATCCACCAGCCGAAGATGATGCCCAGGAACGCGAGGGCACCGCCCGTGGCCAGCGCCAGCGGCTGCCAGCTGTGCGGGCTGAAGAAGCCCTGCTCACCGGCGTCGTCGGCGACGTCCGCGTCGGCCCGGTCCTGCGCGCCGTTGTCCGCCCGGCTGGCGGTGAACGACAGGTAGAAGCCGATCATGACGCTCAGGCCGAAGGCCATGAAGAGTGCCATGGAGCCGGCCGGCTCGCCCGACCAGAAGACGTAGACGAAGGCGACCGCGAGGATGAAGGCGGCCAGCCACAGGAACATCTTGCCCTGGACCTTCACTTGCCGGCCTCCTTGTTCTCCGTGCCGGTGGAGTTCTGGACCTCGGACAACTGCCCGGCGCCGTGCGTCTCCAACTGCTCCAGCGCGGCGATCTCCGGGTGGTGGAGGTCGAACGCCGGGGATTCGGAGCGGATGCGCGGCAGGGTGAGGAAGTTGTGCCGCGGCGGCGGGCAGGAGGTCGCCCACTCCAGGGAGCGGCCGTAACCCCACGGGTCGTCGACCTCGACCCTCTTGCCGTACTTGGCGGTCTTCCACACGTTGTACAGGAACGGCAGGATCGACAGGCCCAGCACGAAGGAACTGATCGAGGAGATCGTGTTCAGCGTGGTGTAGCCGTCGGTCGCCAGGTAGTCGGCGTAGCGGCGGGGCATGCCCTCCGCGCCGAGCCAGTGCTGGACGAGGAACGTTCCGTGGAAGCCGATGAACAGCGTCCAGAACGTGATCTTGCCGAGGCGTTCGTCGAGCATCTTGCCGGTCATCTTCGGCCACCAGAAGTGGAAGCCGGAGAACATCGCGAACACCACGGTGCCGAACACCACGTAGTGGAAGTGCGCCACCACGAAGTAGGAGTCGGAGACGTGGAAGTCCAGCGGCGGCGAGGCCAGGATGACGCCGGTCAGACCACCGAAGGTGAAGGTGATCAGGAAGCCGATCGCCCAGAGCATCGGGGTCTCGAAACTGAGTGACCCCTTCCACATCGTGCCGATCCAGTTGAAGAACTTCACACCGGTCGGTACCGCGATCAGGAAGGTCATGAAGGAGAAGAACGGCAGCAGCACACCGCCGGTGACGTACATGTGGTGCGCCCACACCGTCACCGACAGGCCGGCGATGCCGATCGTGGCGCCGATCAGGCCGACGTAGCCGAACATCGGCTTGCGGCTGAAGACCGGGATGACCTCACTGATGATGCCGAAGAACGGCAGCGCGATGATGTAGACCTCTGGATGCCCGAAGAACCAGAACAGGTGCTGCCACAGCAACGCTCCGCCGTTCGCGGCGTCGAAGACGTGGGCCCCGAATTTTCGGTCCGCCTCCAGCGCCAGCAGCGCGGCGGCCAGCACCGGGAAGGCCAGCAGGGCGAGCACCGAGGTCAGCAGCACGTTCCACACGAAGATCGGCATGCGGAACATCGTCATACCGGGCGCGCGCATGCAGATGATCGTGGTGATGAAGTTGACCGCGCCGAGGATCGTGCCGAAGCCGGAGAAGGCCAGACCCATGATCCACATGTCGGAGCCGATGCCGGGCGAGCGCACGGCGTCCGACAGCGGCGAGTACGCGAACCAGCCGAAGTCCGCGGCACCCTGCGGGGTGAGGAAGCCGCCGACCGCGATCATCGAACCGAACAGGTAGAGCCAGTAGGCGAACATGTTCAGCCGCGGGAACGCCACGTCGGGGGCACCGATCTGGAGCGGCATGATCCAGTTGGTGAACCCGGCGAACAGCGGGGTGGCGAACATCAGCAGCATGATCGTGCCATGCATGGTGAACGCCTGGTTGAACTGCTCGTTCGACATGATCTGCAGCCCGGGGCGGGCCAGTTCGGCGCGCATGAGCAGCGCCATGATGCCGCCGACGCAGAAGAACGCGAACGATGTCGTCAGGTAGAGGGTGCCGATGGTCTTGTGGTCGGTGGTGCTGAGCCAGCTGACCACCTTGGAGCCCGCGGACCTCTGCCGTGGGGGGGCCGGCGACGCCGTGGCGGCCGCCGGCTCGTTGAGGATGCTCACTGTCCGCTCCCGATGGTGGTGACTCCCGGCTGACCGTTGGTCGAGGCGTCACGGGTGTTGCCGGTGGTAGCGATGCCGGCCGGGATGTAGCCCCGGTTGCCCGCCTTCCACAAGTCCTGCAGGTGCTTCTGGTAGTCCGCGACGGAGACGACCTTCACGTTGAACAGCATCCGCGAGTGGTCGACGCCGCAGAGTTCGGCGCACTTGCCCTCGAAGGTGCCGAGCTTGTTCGGCGTGACCTGGAACTCGTTGGTGTGACCGGGGACGACGTCCATCTTCATCAGGAACGGGATGATCCAGAAGTCGTGGATGACGTCGCGCGAGGTGAGCACGAACTTCACCGACTGGCCGATCGGCAGGTACAGCGTCGGGCCGGGGCTGCGGTTGCCCTTGGTCCACTCGCCGGGAACGCCGGCGTCCCAGACGCCGTTGGCGTCCGACGGGGCCCCCTGGAGGAACTTCGGCGGGATGCTCGACAACTGCGCCGGGGTCTTGACCGGGGCGTCGCTGGTGCCGGGCACGTGCTCGACGTAGTTGAAGCCCCAGCTCCACTGGTAGCCGACCACGTTGACGATGTGGTCCGGCTTCTTGGAGACCTTGAGGATGTCGTTCTCGTCCCGGGCCGTGAAGTAGAAGAGGACGGCGACGATCACCAGCGGCACGACCGTGTACAGCGCCTCGATGGGCATGTTGTACCGGGTCTGCGGCGGGACCTCGATCTTCGTCCGGCTTCTGCGGTGGAAGATCACGCTCCAGATGATCAGGCCCCAGACGAGTACGCCGGTCACCAGTGCGGCGGCCCAGGAGCCCTGCCAGAGCGAAAGGATCTGCGGTGCCTGTTCAGTCGCCGGGCTGGGCAGACCGAGGCGGGGGAAGTCCTTGTAGGAGCAACCCGTAGCGGTCGCCAGGACCAGGCCCGCGGCCAACGCCTGCGGCAAGCGCCGCCGCATCGGGCGCCGCGACTTGCGGTCGGAGCCGTTGGGACTCACGTAGCGCCTTCCCGAGAGTCTCGCCCGCGCGACCGGCATTCCGGCCGTCTGCGTTCGGTCGGGCGCCCCTGGCGCGAGCAGGGTGTGGATGTTTATGCGGACCAAACCCTACTGGAAGCGTCCGGGGGCGGTGAGGGGAGGGGTACCAACGCGCCGGGACGTTGCCACTGGGCCATCCGATGGGGTGGCCGGCGCCCTCCGCGGGGTCCGTCCCCGCCCCCCTTCCACCCGCCCGCGGCGGGGACTTCGGGGCTGCGGGGCCCCCGCGGGGCGGCACCGTCTGCGGGGCTTCGCGGGGGGATCGGGTGGGGGCGGGATAGCGTTCGGGGGTGACGTATTTCGACGTGGCGGCGGCGGTTCCTCTGCATGCGGTGGCGCGGGAGGCGCTGGTGGCGGGGGTGGAGGAGGGGTGGGCGGATCCGGGGCGGGGGTACCGGGAGGGGCGGCGGGCGCGGTTGCTGCTGGACGTGGCGCGGGAGAGCGTCGCGGAGGTGGTGGGGTGCCGGCCGGACGAGCTGACGTTCACGCCGTCGGGGACGCACGCCTTGCACAGCGCGGTGGCCGGGGGGCTGGCCGGGCGGCGGCGGACGGGGCGTCATCTGGTGGTGTCCGCGGTGGAGCATTCGGCGGTGCTGCACGCGGCGCGGGCGCACGAGGACGCCGGCGGCACGGTGACCGAGGTGGGGGTGGACCGGACCGGGCGGGTCGCTCCGGAGGCGTTCGCGCGGGCGCTGCGGGCGGGGACCGCGCTGGCCGCCCTGCAGTCCGCCAACCACGAGGTGGGCACGGTGCAGCCGGTCGCCGAGGCGGCCGCGGCGTGCCGGGAGGCCGGGGTGCCGCTGCTGGTGGACGCGGCGCAGTCGCTGGTGTGGGAGCCGGTGCCGGGGCCGTGGTCACTGCTGGCGGCCAGCGCGCACAAGTGGGGCGGGCCGCCGGGCGTGGGGCTGCTGGTGGTGCGCAAGGGCACCCGGTTCGCGGTGCCGGGTCCGGCGGACGAGCGGGAGGCCGGGCGTTCCCCCGGGTTCGGGAACCTGCCGGCGATCGTGGCGGCGGCGGCCTCGCTGCGGGCGGTGCGCGCGCAGGCGGCGGCCGAACGGGCCCGGCTGACGGCCCTGGTGGACCGGGTGCGGGAGCGGGTGCCGCAGCTGGTGCCGGACGTGGAGGTGGTCGGTGACCCGGTGCGCCGGCTGCCGCACCTGGTGACGTTCTCCTGTCTGTACGTGGACGGCGAGGCGTTGCTGCACGAGCTGGACCGGCGGGGGTTCTCGGTCTCCTCCGGTTCGTCGTGCACCTCCAGCACGCTGACTCCGAGCCACGTGCTGCGGGCGATGGGCGTGCTGTCGGAGGGGAACGTGCGGGTCTCCCTGCCGCTGGACACGCCGGAGGCGGACGTGGAGGCGTTCCTGGCGGCGCTGCCGGAGGCGGTGGCCGCGGTGCGCTCCGCACTGGGGGCGGGCGCGCGGGAGGCGGCCGTGCCGGGTGTGCGGGAGGTGCCGGAGCCCGGCGGCCCCGGGAGCGGCGCCGACGGTGACCGTGACGGCGGGATCGTGGTGGACGCGCTGGGGAGGCGCTGCCCGGTACCGGTCATCGAACTGGCCAAGGTCTTCGGCCGGGTGCCGGTCGGCGGCACGGTGACGGTGCTGTCGGACGACGCGGCGGCCCGGCTGGACATTCCGGCGTGGTGCGAGATGCGCGGACAGGAGTACGCCGGTGAGCGCGAGGCGGCGCACGGTACCGCGTACCTGGTGCGCCGCCTGCGCTGAACCGCCGGGATCAGTCGCCGAGGCGGGCGCGGATCTCCTCGGTGGCCTCGTCGCCGTACGCCTTGGCGAAGCGGGCCAGGAAGCCGGCGCGGCGCAGTTCGTACTCCTGGGTGCCGAGGGTCTCGATCACCAGGGTGGCGAGCATGCAGCCGAGCTGGGCGGAGCGCTCCAGTGACAGGTCCCAGGACAGGCCCGCGACGAAGCCGGCCCGGAAGGCGTCGCCGACGCCGGTCGGGTCGACCTTGCGCTCCTCCTCGGCGCAGCCGACCTCGATGGTCTCCTGGCCGGCCCGTTCGATCCGCACGCCACGGGCGCCGAGGGTGGTGATCCGGGTGCCGACGCGGGAGAGCACCTCCTCGCCGCTCCAGCCGGTCTTGGACTCGATGAGCGCGGCCTCGTACTCGTTGGTGAACAGGTAGGCGGCGCCCTCGACGAGGGAGCGGATGTCCTCGCCCTCCAGGCGGGCGAGCTGCTGGGAGGGGTCGGCGGCGAAGGTGATGCCGCGGGTGCGGCACTCCTCGGTGTGCCGGAGCATGGCCTGCGGGTCGTCGGCGCCGATGAGCACCAGGTCGAGCCCGCCGACGCGGTCGGCGACCGGCTTGAGTTCGATCTGCCGGGCCTCGCTCATCGCGCCGGTGTAGAAGGACGCGATCTGGTTGTGGTCGGCGTCGGTGGTGCACACGAAACGGGCGGTGTGCTGCACCTCGGAGATCCGCACCGACATGGTGTCCACGCCGTGCCGCCCCAGCCAGGCGCGGTACTCCTCGAAGTCGGACCCGGCCGCGCCGACCAGCACCGGCCGCAGACCCAGCAGGCCCATGCCGAAGCAGATGTTGGGGGCGACCCCGCCGCGCCGGACGTCGAGGGTGTCGACGAGGAAGGAGAGGGAGACGGTGTGCAACTGGTCGGCGACCAGCTGGTCGGCGAACCGACCGGGGAACGTCATCAGGTGGTCGGTGGCGATGGAGCCGGTGACAGCGATACGCACGACGGGTGTGCTCCCCTGGGCCCGTTGAAAGGCCCGCTCGGCGACGTGATGGGACCCGTCAACGGTACCGGTCGCGGGTGCCGCCGGGCAGCCGGTCCGCGGGGGCGCCGCCGCGTCTCCGGCGGGTTGCCGGTCTGCCGGTCCTCCCACGGCGCGGGTGGGGAACCGCCGGGGCGCCGGCCGCGTCCAACGGGCGTCCGGATCCGGGACGCGGAGGCCGGGACGAGCGAAGGAGCGAGGACCGTGGTCAGCGACAGCGACGGCATCGGGCGCGACGGGACGGCACCGGAGCGGGCGCGGCAGCCGGGGTGGGACGGGGGCGATCACTCCGGCGAGGATGACGGCTCGCGGGCGGGCCGCGGGTACCGGTCGCCGATGACGGTGGCGCTGGTGGCCGGCGCCGTGCTGCTGGCCGGCAGCGGCGCGTACTGGGCGGCGGCCGCGGCGGGGCCGGGCGCGGACCGGCCGGCGGACGCGGTGCCGGCGCCGCTGGCGATGGCCGGGGCGCAGGGCGGCGGCGCGCTGCGGGTGACCGGGTCGCTGCCGGCGGGGCCCGGGGTGGCGCCGGTGTACGGCCCGGGGGGTCCGGTGCCCCGGGAGCGGGTGGCCCGGCTGGCGGCGGCGCTGCGGGTGGCGGGGTCGCCGGTGGAGCGCGGCGGGGTGTGGAAGGCGGGGCCGTCCGGCGGGCGGCCGGGTCCGGTGCTCCAGGCGGCGGCGGACGATCCGGGGGCGTGGGCGTTCTCGGCGGCGGGGGCGGGGACGCGGTGCCAGGCGCCGACGTCCTCGGGTGCGGCGCCGGGCGCGGGTGGCGGGCCGGTGTGCTTCGGCCCGGTGGCCCGGGGCGGCGGGGCGGTGTCGGCGGCGGCGGCCGAGAAGGCGGCGGCGCCGGTGCTGGCGGCGCTGGGGCTGGGCGGGGCGGCGGTGGACGCGGGCCGTACGGCGGGCGGTACGCGGGAGGTGACCGCGGACCCGGTGGTCGGGGGCCTGCCGACGTACGGGTGGCGGACGACACTGGCGGTGGGGCCGGACGGGCGGCTGGTGAGCGGTTCGGGGCGGCTGGTGCCGCTGGCGCGGGGTGCGGAGTACCCGGTCGTCGCGGCGGCGGAGGCGGCGCGGGGGGACGGCGGCGGGGGCGTGGCGTTGTGCGGGGGCGGGGTGATGCGGCCGGGCGGGGTGCCGGCCGGCGGGCGGGTCAACTCGGGTGTGGCGGGCTCGGCCCGCACGAACGGCGCCGGTACGCCGTCCGGTGCGCCGGAGCGGCGGAACCTGCCGTGTCTGGCGTCGCAGCAGCGGCTCGACGTCACCCGTGCGGTGTTCGGGCTGTCGGCGCAGATCGTCTCGGGCCGTGCCGAGCTGGTGCCGTCGTGGCTGTTGACGGTGGAGGGTGCGGGCGGGCCGGGCGGTGCGGCCCCGGGGGTGGTGGCCCGGCCTGCGGTCTCCCCGGCGTTCGTGGCACCGCCGCCGGCGCCGGGCGCGTCCGGTGCCCCTGGGGCTGCGGGGGCCGGGGCGCCGGGGGGCGTGGCGACGGCTCCGAGTGGCGGGGCTGCCGGTGGCGGGGCTGCGGAGCGGCCGTCGGTGACGTCGTACGCGGGGACCGGGCGGACACTGACCCTGAGTTTCTGGGGCGGGGTGTGCGCGCGGTACGGCGCTGTGGCGACGGCGCAGGACGCGGCGTCGGTGCGGGTGCGGATCACGGCGCGCGCGAGCGACCCGGGCAGGCCCTGTCCGATGATCGCCAAGCGTGTGACGGCCACCGTGACGCTGGACCGGCCGCTGGGCGGCCGGGCGGTGTACGACGCGTCGGGCGGCGCGCGGATCCCGGCACGACAGGGCTGAGGACGAACGCGGAGGGCGGCCCTTCCCCCTGGGGGACGGGCCGCCCTCCGGCGTCACCGCACGGGCGTCGGGCGCCGCGGTGGGCGCCCGGCCGGGTCAGCTGAAGGAGTCGCCGCAGGCGCAGGAGCCGGTGGCGTTCGGGTTGTCGATCGTGAAGCCCTGCTTCTCGATGGTGTCGACGAAGTCGACGGAGGCGCCGCCCAGGTAGGGGGCGCTCATCCGGTCGGTGACGACCTTGACGCCGCCGAAGTCCTTGGTGACGTCGCCGTCGAGGGACCGCTCGTCGAAGAAGAGCTGGTACCGCAGACCGGAGCAGCCGCCGGGCTGGACGGCGACGCGCAGGGCGAGGTCGTCACGGCCTTCCTGGTCCAGCAGCGACTTGACCTTCGCCGCGGCGGCATCGGTCAGCAGGATGCCCTCGATGGTGTTCGCGCCGGTCTCGTCCTGAACCGTCATCTGCTTCTCTCCCAGTGGGTTGCGCACTTCGGAATCGTGCTGAGCGGGACAACGTCACCGGTGCGGCGGTTATTCCGCCCCCGGGCCGCACTCCCGCGGCCTTTCCGAATCCGTGCGTCGTCGTGCCGGGTCCTTCTTCATGCTCGCACACCACCCGCCGTGCGGTCACGCCGACGACGCGGGGTCCCGGGGCGGTTCGCGGGCGGTCCCGGGTCGGGCGGCGGGCGGGTCACGGGTGGCCGGCGGGTGTGGCCTTCGGCGGGCGGGCGCGGGGGCGCGGGGGCGCGGGGGACGATCGCGTCACATCGACACGATGGACATCGTCAAAGTGACGTAAAGCAGTTATGATGAATAACGTCACATAGACGAGAAGTGGGCGGGTTCCGCCCCGGGACCGTCCTCCCCCCGTGCGGCGCCCCGCCGCACGACCCGCCGAGAAAGGGCACCGCGCCCGTGACCACCACAGAGCCCCTGGACGTCCAGCCGACCGCGCTGGCCCTGCTGATGCTGGGCCGGGAGACCGACCCCCGCAGCGAACGCGGTGTGGAGTGCCCCGGCGACCTCCCGGCACCGTCCGACCCGGACCTGGTGGAACGGGCCCGGGCGGCCAAGGAACGGCTGGGCGGGCGGGTCTTCGTGCTCGGCCACCACTACCAGCGCGACGAGGTCATCGCGTTCGCCGACGTGACCGGCGACTCCTTCAAGCTGGCGCGGGACGCGGCGGCCCGGCCGGAGGCGGAGTTCATCGTCTTCTGCGGCGTGCACTTCATGGCCGAGAGCGCCGACATCCTCACCACGGACGACCAGCGGGTGATCCTGCCGGACCTCGCCGCCGGCTGCTCGATGGCCGACATGGCCACCGCCGAGCAGGTCGCCGAGTGCTGGGACGCGCTCACCGAGGCCGGGGTGGCCGACGCCGTGGTACCGGTCTCCTACATGAACTCCTCCGCCGACATCAAGGCGTTCACCGGTCGGCACGACGGCACGATCTGCACCTCGTCCAACGCCCGGCGGGCCCTGGAGTGGGCGTTCGGGCAGCGGGCGCCGGGCGCCGGCAAGGTGCTGTTCCTGCCCGACCAGCACCTGGGCCGCAACACCGCGGTGCGCGAGATGGGCATGTCGCTGGAGGACTGCGTCGTCTACGACCCGCACCGGCCCAACGGCGGCCTGACCGCCGCGCGACTGCGCGACGCGCGGATGATCCTGTGGCGCGGGCACTGCTCGGTGCACGGGCGCTTCACCCTGGAGTCGGTCCAGGACGTGCGCGCCCGGGTCCCCGGCGTGACGGTGATGGTGCACCCCGAGTGCCGCCACGAGGTCGTGGGGGCGGCCGACCTGGTCGGGTCCACCGAGTACATCATCAAGGCGCTGGACGGGGCCCCGGCCGGCTCCTCCTGGGCGATCGGCACCGAACTCAACCTGGTGCGCCGGCTGGCCGCCGCCCATCCCGACAAGCAGATCGTCTTCCTGGACAAGACCGTCTGCTTCTGCTCCACCATGAACCGCATCGACCTGCCGCACCTGGTGTGGGCCCTGGAGTCCCTCGCGGACGGCACCGTCGTCAACCGCATCCAGGTCGACCCCGAGACCGAACGATTCGCCCGCCGGGCCCTGGAGCAGATGCTCGCCCTTCCGTAACGGCACCGGCTCCCCTGCCACCGCGTCAACCCGGCGCCCGGCACAGCACCCCACCGCGTCAACCCGGCGCCACGCACAGCACCCGAACGGCGGCGAACGGCGATTCGGGGCGCGGACGTTGGGAAGATGGGGGCCGTGATACTGCGCCCCCTGCGCGACACGCGCCACGACGCCGAAGCCGTCCACCGGGTGATCACCGCGTCCCGGGACGGCGCGGGCGGTCACGCCGCGGAAGCGGGCCCCCCGGACGGCGACAGCGGCCCGGGCGGCGGGGCGGAGTCGGCGGCCGAGCGCGAGCGGGCCGTGCGGCAGCGGGCCTACCTGCGCCACCTGGCCCGCACCGACCCCGGCGGCTGCTGGGTGGCCGCCGACGACGAGGGCCGGCCGGTCGCCGCGGCGCTCTCCAGCCGCCGGGAGGGCACCTGGGGCCTGTCGGTGCTGGCGGTGCCGCCGCAGGCCGCCACCGCGGGACCGCCGGACGGCCCCGGCGTCGGGCAGGAACTGCTGGCCGCGGCCCTCGGGTACGGCAGGGCGTGCCTGCGCGGCATCGTCTGCGTCTGCGGCGCCCCGGGGGAGGCGGCGCTGTTCCGGCGGGCCGGCTTCACCCTGCACCCCGCGATGCGGCTGACCGGCGAACTGGACCGCGGCGGCCTGGAACCGCTGGACGGCGCCGTGCACGAGGGGTCGCAGCGGGACCGGGACATGATGGACTCCGTCGACCGCCGCACCCGGGGCGGCGCCCACGGCCCCGACCACGCGGAACTGCTGCGGCACGCCAGGCTCCTGGTGGCCGACGACCTGGCCGGCAGCGGGTACGCCTACCTGGAGCCGGACGGCACCGTGCAACTGCTGGCGGCCACCTCCCGCCGGCTGGCCACCCGCCTGCTGACCGCCGCCCTCATGCTGCTGCCGGACGGCTCGCCGGTACGCCTGAGCCACCTCACCGCGGAGCAGGAGTGGGCGCTTGACGTGGGCCTCGCCGCCGGGCTGGAGCCGTCCGCCCACGGCTTCGTCGCCCTGCGCGGCATGCGGCCGCCGACCCCGTGGATGCCGTCCGGGACGTTCCTGTGAGGGCGCACGACGCCGACCGCCGCCGGGCCCGCGGGCACGGCGGCGGTCGGTTCGCAGGGTCGGTCAGCCCGGGATGAGGCCGTCGTCCTGAAGCATGTCGCGGACCTCGTCGAGGCTCGCGTCGCCGGACGGCAGGATCAGGCCCGAAGGCTCCAGGGCATCGGCCGGAAGCTCCTCGCCGGCCTTGCGGACGGCGTCGAGCAGGGCTCCGAGGGTGCGGTGGAACCCTGCCTCGTCGTCCGCCTCGATGGCGGCCATCAGGTCGTCATCGAGCCTGTTGAGCGCGGGCAGGTGTTCCTCGGCCAGGTTGAGCTGGCCCTCCCCCATGATCCGTACGATCATGACGGACGTCTCCCTTCACGGTGACGGACGCGGACGAGCAGCATGCCGGACACGAGGTCCGTCAGCTCTTGTCGAAACGCGGGTCCTGGTGTGTCTGACCCTGCTGGGTCTCGCCGTTCGCTCCGCCCTCGATGGCCTGGCGGGAGCTGCTGCTGCCGCCGGCCAGCTCGGACTTCATGCGCTCCAGCTCCAGCTCGACGTCGGACCCGCCGGACAGCCGGTCCAGCTCGGCGCCGATGTCGTCCTTGGCCATGCCGCTCGGGTCGTCCAGCGCGCCCGACGCCAGCAGCTCGTCGATCGCACCCGCCCGGGCCTGCATCTGCTGGGTCTTGTCCTCGGCCCGCTGGATCGCGAGGCCGACGTCGCCCATCTCCTCGGAGATGCCCGAGAACGCCTCGCCGATCTTCGTCTGCGCCTGGGCGGCGGTGTAGGTGGCCTTGATGGTCTCCTTCTTGGTGCGGAAGGCGTCCACCTTGGCCTGGAGCCGCTGCGCGGCGAGCGTCAGCTTCTCCTCCTCGCCCTGGAGAGTGGTGTGCTGCGTCTCCAGGTCGCTGACCTGCTGCTGCAGCCCGGCACGCCGGGAGAGCGCCTCGCGCGCCAGGTCCTCACGGCCGAGCGCCAGCGCCTTGCGGCCCTGGTCCTCCAGCTTCGAGGACTGCTGCTGCAGGCTGGTGAGCTGGAGCTCCAGCCGCTTGCGGGACGTGGCGACGTCCGCCACCCCGCGCCGCACCTTCTGGAGCAGCTCCAGCTGCTTCTGGTACGAGTAGTCGAGCGTCTCGCGCGGGTCCTCGGCCCTGTCCAGGGCCTTGTTGGCCTTCGCGCGGAAGATCATCCCCATCCGCTTCATGACACCGCTCATGGGCCTCGCGCGCCCCCTTCGTCCGACGTGACTCCGACACCTGCGTTGACCCCTACAGTACGGGCCCTGGTTCCATTACCGCACCGATCCACCGCCGATGCGCTCATCCTGGAGAACGATCACCTGCCCCGCGCGTCCCGCCCAGGGAGTAGGAATTCCCCCGAGAAGGGTGCCGCGGCAGCGTCGGGAGCCGCCCGGGGCGCCGGTGCGAACCGGTCGCGGAAGGTCACGGATCCGCACGCCGGTGCGGTTCACGGCCGCCAGCACGTAGGCTTGGGGCTGTGCTACGACGTCGTTCCCAGGATGAGCAGACCGCGAGCGCCACGGTGACCGCGGAACCGGCCGACCGCGGCCGTGACCCCGAGGCGCCCAAGGGGCGCCCGACCCCAAGGCGTTCCGACGCCCGCCAGCAGCGGCGCACCGCCGCGGTGGCGATGGGCCGCTCCGGCGACCGCAAGGACGCCATGCGCCGGCAGCGCGAGGCCCGCCGCGCCGACATGGCCAAGCAGCGCGAGGCGCTGGCCGGCGGTGACGAGCGCTACCTGCCGGCCCGTGACAAGGGCAAGGCGCGCAAGGCGGCCCGCGACTGGATCGACTCGCGCTGGCACGTCGCGGAGCTGTTCCTGCCGCTGGCCGTGGTGATCCTGGTGCTCAGCATGCTGCCCAGCCTCCAGGTCAAGGACCTCTCGCTCCTGCTGTGGCTGGTGCTGATCGTGCTGATCATCGGGCAGTCGGTGATCAGCGCCGTCTCCCTCAAGCGCGACCTGACCCGCCGCTTCCCCAACGAGAACCTGCGCGGCGTCACCATGTACGCCCTGATGCGCAGCCTCCAGATGCGGCGCATGCGGCTGCCGAAGCCCCAGGTCAAGCGCGGCCGCAAGGCGTGACCCCGCCGGGGGACCCGCGTCCCCCGGCCGGCACCGCGCGCACCGGCGGCCCCGGACACCCGGGGCCGCCGCGCACGGCTCACTGGGCGGCGGCCCGCAGGCTCATCGCGTAGATCTCGGTGCCGTCGTCGGACAGCGTGACCTGCTCGGCGCCGCCCTCCAGCAACTGCTTCCAGACCTCACCGATCCACGACTCCGCGTCGCCCTGGGTGGTGAACTCCTCCGGTTCCACCGCCGGTTCGGTCTCCGTGCCGTCGGCCGTCTCGAACCGCCACGTCCATGCCATGCCGCGCCTCTTTCCGCCGTCTCGGGTCCTGAGCGGCAGGCTATACGCCGCGACGCGCGGGGCGGGCGGGTACCGCGCGGCCGGGGGCGGCGGGAGGACGATGGGGCGTATGGAGGTCACGCTGCTGGGCACCGGCACCCCCCGGGGGCTCCCGGTGCCCGGATGCCCGTGCGCGGTGTGCGCGGCGTCGTCCGGAACGGCCGCCCGGGCGCCGTCCTCGCTGCTGGTGGACGGCGTGCTGCTGATCGACCTGGCCCCCGGCCCCGCCCTGGTCGCCGCCCGGGCGGGACGGTCCCTCCAAGCGGTCCGGCAGGTACTGCTCTCCCACCCGCAGGTGGCCCCGGCGGTGGACCTGCCGGGCGGCCTGCCGCGGCCCGGCCGGGTGCCGGACGGCGAGGAACTCGCGCTGCTGACCGGCCACCGGGTGCGGGCGCTCGCCGTGGACGCGCCCGGCACCGGCTACGCGGTCTCCGGCCCGGCCGGCGGCCGCCTGCTCTACCTCCCCGCGGACGCCGGCCCCGCCGGGCTCTCCCCCGTCCCCGGCCCCGAGGACACGCCGTACGACCTGGTGCTGATGGACGTCGTCCGGCGCCCCGACGCGCTGGCCCGGCTGCGGGCGGCCCGGGCGGTGGGCGCCACGACCGACGTGGTGGCCGTCCACCTCGGCCACGACACGCCCCCGCCCCCCGAATCGCTGCGGCGGCTGGCGGCGGTCGGCGCCCGGGCCGTACCGGACGGGCGGACGCTGTCGGTCGGCGCGTACGAGGCCGTGCCGGACGTGCCGCGCCGCACCCTGGTCCTGGGCGGCGCCCGCTCGGGCCGCTCCGCGGAGGCGGAACGCCGGCTCGCGGCGTTCCCCGGCGTCGTGCGGTGGACCGGTGCGGCCGGCGGCGACGGCCCCGCCCAACTGCTGACCGTGGACGGCCCCCCGCTGCTGCTCGACGGCCTGGCGGCCTGGCTGGAGCGCGTGGTGGCCTCCTGCGGCGCCGCGGACGACTCCCTGTGGCGTTCCGGCGGCGGCCGCCGCGTCGCGGCCCTCACGACCGACCTCGTCACCGCCTGGCGCACCACCACCCGCACCACCGTCGCCGTCACCACCACCCCCGCCCCCGTCACCACCGCCGACCCCCCACCCACCCGCCGCCTCCACGAAGCCCTCGGCACCCTCAACACCGCCCTCGCCGCCGAATCCGACCACGTCCTGCTGATGGTGGCGGGGCTGGCGGTGGTGCTGCGCTGATTCTTCGCGCTCGTTCACCTCCGGGGGCGCCTCCCTTTTTTGTGCTGGTTCGCCGGGCGGCTTTCTGACGGTGAGCGCCGGGATGCCCCGCAAGAGGCGCGGGGAACTGCGCGAGCGGCCCAAGCAGACCGCAAGGGACCGCGCAGCGTGCGTTTTCAGGGGCGCGGGGAACGGCGCGACCAGCCGAAACGGCGGGAAACGCGACGCGCAGCGGGTGTCTTGAGGGGCGCGGGGAACCGTGCGAAACCCCCGCATACCCGCAGGTAACCACACCGTCCACCCCTGCGGACCGCGCGACCAGCACAGGCGGCCCCGCAGGGAACCACACCGCCCACCGATGAAGACCGCAGAACCGGCGACCGCGCCGGACAGGGCCGGGACGGGGCCGGGCCCGTTCCCCGGCTGCCACCCCGGAGGGGACCGGCTAGAGTCGCCGCCGTGGCTGTGGACCTAGAGCAATTCGCGACGTTGATCGAGCGGCCGGACGCCGTCGTGCGGCATGACGCCGGTGAGCGCAGGGGCCGGGCCGGGGTGCCCGGCGCGGTGTTGGGGCGGCTGGCGGATCTCGGGGACTGGCTGGCGTCCGTCCAGGGGCAGGCGCCCGCGCGGCCGCTGGAGCGGCCCCGGCTCGTGCTGTTCGCCGGGGACCACGGGATCGCCGCCCGCGGGGTGTCGGCCGGGCCGGCGAGTGCCGCCGCGCTGGTGCGGCGGATGCTGGAGGGCGCGGCGCCCGCGGCCGTACTGGCCCGCACGCACGGGGCCGGGGTGCGGGTGGTCGACCTGTCGGTGGACTGCGATCCGGCCGAGCTGCCGGCCGAGGTGACCCGGCACCGGGTGCGGCGTTCCAGCGGGATCATCGACGCCGGACCAGCGCTGACCGCCGGGGAGGCGGAGGCCGCGCTGGTGGCCGGGATCGCGGTGGCCGACGAGGAGGCCGACTCGGGCACCGACCTGGTGCTGCTGGGCGACCTGAGCGTCGGCGGGACGACCGCGGCCGGCGTGCTGATCGCCGCGCTGTGCGGGGTGGACGCCTCGGTGGTGACCGGCCGGGGTTCCGGGATCGACGACCTGGCGTGGATGCGCAAGTGCGCCGCGATCCGGGACGGGCTGCGGCGGGCCCGTCCGGTACTGGGCGAACCGCTGGAGCTGCTGGCGGCGGTCGGCGGCGCGGACCTGGCGGCCATCACCGGGTTCCTGCTCCAGGCGGCGGTGCGCAAGATGCCGGTCGTGCTGGACGGCGTGGTGTCCGCCGCGTGCGCGCTGGTGGCGCAGCGGGTGGCGTTCCGGGCGCCGGACTGGTGGCTGGCCTCGCACGTGTCGGGCGAGCCCGGGCAGGTCAGGGCGCTGGACCGGCTGTCGATGGAGGCGCAGGCCGATCACGGCCTGCGGCTGGGTGAGGGCGCCGGGGCGCTTTCGGTGCTGCCGCTGCTGCGCGCGGCGGCGGCCCTGGCGGCCGAACTGCCGTTGCCGGACGACGATCCCCAGCCGCTGGAGGACGACCCGGGGGCCGTGCGGGACTGAGCGACGGCACGGTGCGGGCCGGGGCGCGGGACGGCCCCGGCCCGCCGCTCGTGGCCCCGGCGGGAGGCGTGACCGACCGACCGAACGGTCCGGGCGTAGGCTCACGTCGCAAACGGAGGGGACGACCGGGCCGTCGGGGGCGCGCGCACGAGGTCGCGCGGACCTGCCACGAGCGGGCGTCCGCACCACACCCGCACCGCGACGGAAGAGGAACTTCGACACCGTGACTGCATTGACTCTGAGCGCTTCGCCGGCCGCGTCCCTGCGCGTGGACGCCGTCGTGGTCGGCGTGGCCGCCGGGCCCGACGGCCCCGTGGTGGCCGCCGGCGGCGAGGGCGTCGACCGCGCCTTCGAGGGGGGCCTGGCCGCGGTCCTGGCCACGCTGGGCGCCAAGGGGGCACCGGACGAGGCGGTGAAGCTGCCGTCCCCCGCCGCGCTGAAGGCACCGCTGGTGCTGGCGGTGGGCCTGGGCGACCTGCCGCCGGACGGGGTCTGGCCGGCCGAGGCGCTGCGCCGGGCGGCCGGCGTGGCCACCCGCACCCTGACGGACACCGGCAGAGCCGCGTTCGCGCTGCCCGTGGCCGGCGCGGACGCCGTGGAGGCGCTGGGGCTGGGCGCGCTGCTGGGCTCGTACTCCTTCACCGCCTACCGCGGGGAGAAGGGCGGCAGGCAGCCGCTGGGCGAGGCGGTGCTGGCCGGCACCCGGCCGAAGGACAAGGAGCACAAGGCGGCGCTGGAGCGGTCCGTCGTGCTGGGCGAGGAGATGAACCGGGTCCGTGACCTGGTCAACACCGCGCCGAACGACCTGTTCCCGGCCTCGTTCGCCGACATCGCCCGCGAGAGCGGCAAGCAGCACGGCCTGAAGGTCGAGGTGCTGGACGACAAGGCGCTCGCCAAGGGCGGTTACGGCGGCATCACGGGCGTCGGCATGGGCTCCTCGCACGGGCCGCGGCTGGTGCGGGTGGCCTACACGCACGCCAAGGCGAAGAAGACCCTGGCGCTGGTCGGCAAGGGCATCACCTACGACTCGGGCGGCCTGTCGCTCAAGCCGATCGGCCACAACGAGACCATGAAGTGCGACATGGCCGGTGCCGCCGCGGTGCTGGCCACCGTGGTGTGCGCGGCGCGGCTGGGCCTGAAGGTCAACATCACCGGCTGGCTGGCGCTGGCCGAGAACATGCCGTCGGGCGGCTCGCTGCGCCCCGGCGACGTGCTGCGCACCTACTCGGGCAAGACCGTCGAGGTCCTCAACACCGACGCCGAGGGCCGTCTGGTGATGTGCGACGCGATCACCCGGGCCGGCGAGGAGAGCCCGGACGCCATCGTGGACATCGCGACCCTCACCGGCGCGATGCTGTTCGCGCTGGGCACCGAGGTCTTCGGCGTGATGGGCAACGACGACGCGCTGCGCGACGCGGTGCACGCGATCGCCGGCGAGCAGGGCGAGGAGTCCTGGCCGATGCCGCTGCCGGAGGCGATGCGCCGGACGCTGGACTCGACGATCGCCGATATGAAGAACGTGGGCCAGCGGATGGGCGGCGGTCTGGTGGCCGGCCTGTACCTGCGGGAGTTCGTCGCCGAGGGCACCCCCTGGGCGCACCTGGACATCGCGGGCCCGGCGTTCAACGAGGGCGGCGCGAGCGGTTACACCCCCAAGGGCGGCACGGGCAGCGGGGTGCGGACCCTGGTGGCGCTCGCCGAGCGGATCGCCGGCGGCGCCCTGCTGTGACCCCGCGCGGTTCCGCCGCCCCCGCCGCCCGGACGGCGGCCGGGGCGGCCGGGGCGGCCGGGGCGGCCGGGGCGGCCGGGGCGGCCGGGAGGGGCGGCGCGGCTGACTCGTTGGTCACACCGGCGGGCGGGCGCATACCGGCCCGTACGGCCCCGGGACCGGCCTCCCGGGGTCCCGCCCGCCGGTCCTACCGCCCGGTAACGAGTGGGGGCGGTGTCCACGGATCGGCCCGGCGTCCCAGCACCCGCCGACAAGTGCGAAGATGGTCTACCGGCACGAGCGGGCCATCTTTTGTGAACAATTTGAACAAGCGGCCGAACCCCAAGCCGCAGCCCGGTCAGGGAGACCGGCTCCGGCGTATCCCTGCATGGAGGACGTGACGTGGCGAACGACGCCAGCACCGTTTTCGACCTAGTGATCCTCGGCGGCGGCAGCGGTGGCTACGCCGCGGCCCTTCGTGCGGCCCAGTTGGGCCTTGACGTCGCGCTCATCGAGAAGGACAAGCTCGGCGGCACCTGTCTGCACCGCGGCTGCATCCCCACCAAGGCCCTGCTGCACGCGGGTGAGATCGCCGACCAGGCCCGCGAGAGCGAGCAGTTCGGTGTCCGGGCCACGTTCGAGGGCATCGACGTCGCGGGCGTCCACAAGTACAAGGACGACGTGATCTCCGGCCTCTACAAGGGCCTCCAGGGCCTGGTGGCCAGCCGCAAGGTCACCTATGTCGCGGGTGAGGGCCGGCTGTCCTCCCCCACCAGCGTCGATGTGAACGGCCAGCGCTTCACCGGCCGCCACGTCCTGCTGGCCACCGGTTCCGTGCCGAAGTCGCTGCCGGGGCTGACCATAGACGGCGAGCGGGTCATCTCCTCGGACCACGCCCTGGTCCTCGACCGGGTGCCGAAGTCCGCGGTGGTGCTGGGCGGCGGCGTGATCGGCGTCGAGTTCGCCTCCGCGTGGAAGTCGTTCGGCACCGACGTCACCATCGTCGAGGCGCTGCCGCACCTGGTGCCGCTGGAGGACGAGAACAGCTCGAAGCTGCTGGAGCGGGCCTTCCGCAAGCGCGGCATCAACTTCTCCCTCGGCGCGCGCTTCTCCGGTGTGGAGAACACCGCCGGCGGCGTCAAGGTCTCCCTGGAGAACGGCAAGACCTTCGAGGCCGAGCTCATGCTGGTGGCCGTCGGCCGCGGCCCGGTCTCGCAGGGCCTGGGCTACGAGGAGGCCGGGGTCGCGATGGACCGCGGCTTCGTCCTGGTCGACGAGTACATGCGCACCAACGTGCCGACGGTCTCCGCGGTCGGCGACCTGGTGCCGACCCTGCAGCTGGCGCACGTCGGCTTCGCCGAGGGCATCCTGGTCGCCGAGCGGCTGGCCGGCCTGAAGGTCGTGCCGATCGACTACAACGGTGTGCCGCGCGTGACCTACTGCCACCCCGAGGTCGCCTCCGTCGGCCTGTCCGAGGCGAAGGCCAAGGAGCAGTACGGCGCGGACAAGGTCGTCGTCCTGAAGTACAACCTCGGCGGCAACGGCAAGAGCAAGATCCTCAAGACCCAGGGCGAGATCAAGCTCGTCCAGGTGCGCGAAGGCGCCGTCGTCGGCGTGCACATGGTCGGCGACCGCATGGGCGAGCAGGTCGGCGAGGCCCAGCTCATCTACAACTGGGAGGCGCTGCCGGCCGAGGTCGCGCAGCTCATCCACGCCCACCCCACGCAGAACGAGGCGCTCGGCGAGGCCCACCTGGCACTGGCGGGCAAGCCGCTGCACTCGCACGACTGACCCTCGACACGGCTTTTTCCCGTACAGATCGTTAGGAGCAACCGAAACCATGCCGGTTTCCGTAACCCTGCCGGCGCTCGGCGAGAGCGTGTCCGAGGGCACCGTCACCCGCTGGCTCAAGGCCGAGGGTGAGCGCGTCGAGGCCGACGAGCCTCTGCTGGAGGTGTCGACCGACAAGGTCGACACCGAGATCCCCGCCCCCGCCTCCGGCGTGCTGGCGTCCATCAAGGTCGCCGAGGACGAGACCGTCGCGGTCGGCGCGGAACTCGCCGTCATCGACGACGGCAGTGGCGCCCCCGCGGCCGCCGCCGCCCCGGCCGCCGAGCAGCCCGCCGCCCCGGCGCCCGCCCCGGCCGAGCAGGCCCCGGCCGCCCCCGCGCAACCCGAGGCCCCCGCCGCCGGGGCCGCCCCGGCCGCCTCCGGTTCCGCCGAGGGCACCCCCGTGGTGCTGCCGGCGCTCGGCGAGTCCGTCACCGAGGGCACCGTCACCCGCTGGCTCAAGCAGGTCGGCGACAGTGTCGAGGAGGACGAACCGCTGCTGGAGGTCTCCACCGACAAGGTCGACACCGAGATCCCCGCCCCGGCCTCCGGCACCCTGCTGGAGATCGTGGTCAACGAGGACGAGACCGCCGAGGTCGGTGCCCGGCTCGCCGTCATCGGCGCCGCCGGTGCCGCCCCGGCCGCTGCTCCCGCCCCGGCCCGGCAGGCCCCGGCCGCTCCGGCCGAGCCGGCTCCGGCCGCCCCGGCGCCCACGCAGCCCGCCCCCGCCCAGCAGGCCCCTGCCGCCCCGGCACCGGCTCCGGCGCAGCCCGCCCCGGCGCGGCAGGCCCCCGCTGCCCCGGCTCCCGCCCCGGCCGCCCCGGCCGCTCCCGCCCAAGCACCGGCGGCGCCCGCCGCCCCGGCGGCGGTGTCCGCCGGCGCGGACGCGGACGGCGCTTACGTCACCCCGCTGGTGCGCAAGCTCGCCGCGGAGAACAGCGTCGACCTGTCCGCGGTCAAGGGCACCGGTGTCGGTGGCCGGATCCGCAAGCAGGACGTGCTGTCGGCGGCCGAGGCCGCCAAGGCCGCGGTCCCGGCGTCCGCCCCCGCCGCCCCAGCGGCCTCCGCCGCGCCGGCCGCCGTCTCCCCGCTGCGTGGCCAGACCGTCAAGATGACCCGCATCCGCAAGGTCATCGCCGAGAACATGATGAAGGCGCTGCACAGCCAGGCGCAGCTGTCCTCCGTCGTCGAGGTGGACGTCACGCGCGTCATGCGGCTGCGGGCGCGGGCCAAGGAGTCCTTCCTGGCCACCGAGGGCGTCAAGCTCTCGCCGATGCCGTTCTTCGTCAAGGCGGCCGCGGAGGCGCTCAAGGCGCACCCGTCGGTCAACGCCCGGATCAACGACGACGGGACCATCACCTACCACGACGTCGAGAACATCGGTATCGCGGTGGACTCCGAGCAGGGCCTGATGGTCCCGGTCATCAAGGGTGCGGGCGACCTGAACCTCGCCGGCATCGCGAAGAAGACCGCGGAGCTGGCCGGCAAGGTCCGCGCCAAGAAGATCAGCCCGGACGACCTGGGCGGCGGCACGTTCACGATCAGCAACACCGGCTCGCGCGGTGCGCTGTTCGACACCATCATCGTGAACTACCCGCAGGTCGCCGAGCTGGGCATCGGTGCCACCGTGCGCCGCCCGGTGGTCATCGACCACCCGGAGCTGGGCGAGACCATCGCGATCCGCGACATGGTCTACCTGACCCTCAGCTACGACCACCAGCTGGTGGACGGCGCGGACGCGGCGCGGTACCTGTCCGACGTCAAGGCGCGACTGGAGGCCGGCGAGTTCGAGGGCGACCTCGGGCTCTGAGGCCCGGCGTGCGGCAGTGGCGTGCCCCGTCCGCTCCCCCGTTGCGCGGGGGCGGGCGGGGCACGCCACTGTGCGCTCCCCTGGGTCCGTCCGGCGTGCGGTGGTGCGGCGGTGAGCCGACGATGGGGGCGTGATGGACGAGACGCAGTTCTGGGAGATCATCGACCGGGCCCGGGAGGAATCCGGGGACGACCCGGAGGAGCAGGCCGATCTCACCGTGGAACGGCTCACCGCGCTCGACCCGGACGCGGTGCTGGACTTCGCCCGGCACTTCGAGGCGCGGATGGACCGCGCCCTGGGCTGGGACCTGTGGGGCGCCGCCGCACTGCTGACCGGCGACCCGGACGAGGAGGCGTTCGACGCCTTCCGCTGCTGGCTGGTCGGTCGCGGCCGGCACGTCTTCGAGGGCGCCGTTCATCACGCCGACGACCTCGCCACGCTCCTCGACGGGTTCGACGAGAACGCGGACGGTTGCGCGGAGGACCTGGGCTACGCGGCGGACGAGGCGTACGAACGCCTGACCGGTCTGCCCCTCCCGGCCCTCGACCTCCCGCTCGACGCCTGCCCGGACCCGTCCGGCGACGAGTTCGACGTCACCGACACGGCGGCGCTGCGCTCGCGTCTCCCGGCGCTGTGGGACCGGTTCGGCTGGTGACCCCTCGGCGGCCCTGACCGGCCCCGTCCGTGTCGGGTCACGGTGGGACGGGGTGGGGCGGGCAGGATGCGCGTATGCGTATTGCGGTTGCCGGTGCGTCCGGCCTCATCGGTTCTGCCCTCGTCCGGTCGCTGGGAGGCGCCGGGCACGAGGTCGTGCGGCTGGTGCGCCGGCCGCCGGGGGACAGCGGCGAGGCGCGCTGGGACCCGGTGGGCGGGAGCGTGCAGCCGGGGGCGCTGGAGGGGTGCGACGCGGTGGTGAACCTCGCGGGCGCGGGGGTGGCCGGCCACCGGTGGACGGCGGCGTACAAGCGGGAGATCCGCGACAGCCGGGTGCTGGGGACGGGCACGCTGGCCCGGGCTGCGGCGGGGATGGCCCGGCGCCCGGCGGTGCTGCTGAACGGCTCGGCGATCGGCTACTACGGGGAGACCGGCGAGGCCCGGGTGGCGGAGGACGCGCCGGCCGGCACCGGGTTCCTGGCGGAGGTGTGCCGGGAGTGGGAGGCGGCGGCGCGGCCGGCCGAGGAGGCCGGGATCCGGGTGGTGCGGGCACGCACCGGGCTGGTGGTCTCACGGGACGGCGGCGCGTGGGCGCGGCTGTTCCCCGTCTTCCGGGCCGGGCTCGGCGGGCGGCTGGGCAGCGGGCGGCAGTACTGGAGCTTCATCTCGCTGCACGACCACGTGGCGGCGCTGCGGTACCTGCTGGAGACCCCGTCGCTGTCCGGGCCGGTGAACCTGACCGCCCCGGAGCCGGTGACCAACCGGGAGGTGACCGCCGCGATGGGCCGGGTGCTGCGCCGTCCTGTGCTGGCGGCGGTGCCGGCCCCGGCACTGCGGGTGGCGCTGGGCGAGTTCGCCGGTGACGTGCTGGGCAGTCAGCGGGTGGTTCCGCGACGGCTGCTGGACTCCGGTTTCGGTTTCGCGCACCCGGTGATCGACGACGCGATCCGCGCCGCGCTGGACGACGGGTCCCTCTGACCGGCGGTCCCCCACGGCCGGGGCGGCGGGCCGGGTGGTCCCCCACCGGCCACCGGGGGCGGGAGGGGCCCCAGCCGTCCCGTCCGCCCCCGGGGCCCGTCGCGTTCGCCCCCACCTCTTCCCTTCGTTCCGTCGGCGACGCGCCGTTCCACACCTCAGAAAAAACCCAAACTCCCCGGGAATACGCTCTGGTTCGGCGGTTGGCGGGTCGGGGGACGGGCATGACCCTTCAAGCACCGGGCCGCACCGCCAACGACGCCGGACGGCCCGCACGTATGCGCACCACCCATCGCGCATCACGCTTTCCAGCGGGGAAACCGACGGACCTCGGGGAGGGGCAACCGTGTCGTTTCACGCATCTGACACGCACCACCAGCAGCCGGAACCGCACGACGGAACCGGCGACCGGGCCGAGCGGGCGCTACCGCGCCACACCGATGTCGTCGTCGTCGGAGCGGGACTGGCCGGGCTGTGCGTAGCGCACCACCTGACCGAGGCCGGGGTCACGGTCACCGTCGTGGAGGCGGCGGAACGGGCCGGGGGACGCACCGTCACCGACGTGGTGGAGGGCTTCCGGCTCGACCGGGGAAGTGAGCTGCTCTGCACCTCGTACCCCGAATTCGCCCGCACACCCGCGTTGTCCGGATTGCGGCTGCTGCCGCTCAGCCCGACCACGCAGCACGCCGGCGCCCGCCGCTCGGTCGACCCGCGCTCGGTGTGGGACAAGGCCCGGCTCGGCAGCGCGCTGGGGAAGCTGGCCGCGGTGCCGACCGAGCGGCTGCTGGCCCGGCCTGAGCAGACCGTGCGGGCGGTGCTCGCCGGCGCCCGCGGACTGCCGCCGCGCGCCGTGGAGGGCTTCCTGCGGCCGCTGCTGGTGGCCCTCACGCACGACCCGGAGCTCGGCGGCTCCAGCCGCGCGGGCGACCTGGTGCTGCGCGGCTTCGCCCGCGGCCGGCTCGCCGTCCCGGCCGGCGGCGCCGGCACGCTGCCGGCCCGGCTGGCCGCCGCCCTGCCGCCCGGTACCGTGCGGCTCGGGGTCCGCGTGACCTCGGTGGCGGCCAACGCGGTCACCACCGACGCCGGCTCCCTGCCGTGCCGGGCGGCCGTGGTGGCCACCGGCGCCCGGGCCGCCGCCGCGCTGCTGCCGGGCCTGCGGGTGCCGCACTTCCACCCGGTCACCACCGTGCACCACGCGGCCGGGCGCACCCCGCTGCGGGACGCCACCCTGCTGCTGGACGCCGACCGCCGCGGCCCGGTCGCCTACTCCTACGTGGCCAGCGCCGTCGACCCCTCCCGCGCGCCGGAGGGCCGGGCCCTGGTGACCTCCACGGTGCTCGGCGCCGCGCCCCGCGACCCCGAACGCCTCGACGCGGCCGTACGGGCCCAGCTGACCCGGATGTACGGCACCGACGCGTCCGGCTGGGAGCTGCTGGCGGTGCGGCACGACCGGGAGGCGGTGGCCGCCACCCCGCCGCCGCACGACCTGCGCCGTCCGGTGCGGGTGATGGCCGGACTGTACGTCTGCGGCGACCACCGGGACACCAGCACCGCGCAGGGCGCGATGTTCTCCGCCCGCCGGGCCGCGCACCACGTCATGCGGGACTTCGGCATCCGTCCCGGCTACGGCGACACGGCGACCGACCTGCCGGCCGCCGCCTGACCGCGGGTGCACCGCGCGCACGCGCCGCGGGCCGGCGCCGGGGCCTCCCCCGGGGCCGGCCCGCGGCCCGTTCACCCGACCGGGCTGCCCAGGCCCGCCGCCCGGTCCAGGAAGGCGCGGGCGGCCGGCTGGTCCCGGTGCGGTTCGAGCCGGCGGCAGAAGTCCCGCACGTACTCCACCGCGCGCAGCGACCGCAGTTCCGCCGCCTGCCGGGCCGCCTGGCCCGCCTGGCCGCAGGCCTCCTCCAGGTCCCCCATGCCGAGCCGGGCGGTGGCCAGCACCACCCGGCAGAACACCCGGCCCCGCACGTGCCGCTCGTCGCGCAGCGACAGGGAACGTTCCGCCTGCTGGGCGGCGGTGCGGTACTGCTGGAGGTCGCGGTGGCAGTGCGCGGACTCGCCGGCCAGGTGCGCCTCGCCGAAGTACCGCGCCCACGCCGGGGTGCCGTCCTGCGGTCCGGTCGCCTCCAGGGCGCGTTCCGCCCGGGCCAGCGCGGCGAGCCCGGCCCGTGCGTCGCCCAGCGCGCTGAAGGCCCGCGCCTCGGCGGCGTGCAGCAGCGCCTGCACCCCGGGCGGCGCGGACGGCCCGACGCCCTGCTGGGCGACGCGGGCCAGCTGCACCGCCTCGCGGCCGTGCCCGAGGTAGACCGCCTGGCGGCTCATGGTGGCCAGCACCCAGCCGCCGAACATCCGGTCGCCCGCGGCCTGGGCGAGCCGCAGGGCCTGCACGAAGTACCGCTGCGCCAGACCGTGCGCGCCGATGTCGTAGGAGGTCCAGCCGGCCAGCCGGGTCAGGTCGGCGGTGACCGCGAACAGCGCCCGGCCGGTCTCCTCCCCGTAGCCGCCGCGCAGCATGGGCTCGGCCTCGTGCTCCAGGTAGCGCACGAGCGCCTGGCGGGCGTGGCCGCCGCCGTGCGCCCGGTCGAGGCCGCCGAACAGCTCGGCCACCGACCGCAGCGCCTGGATGTCCCCGGCGCCCACCCGGCGCTCCGGTTCCGCGGCGGGCCGGGGACGGGGCGGCTGCGCGGCGGGCGGTGCGGCGGCCTGCGGGGCGATGCCGGGTGGGGTGGCGCCGGGCGGGGTGGGTCCGGTGGTGCGGCCGCGGGTCTGCGGAGGCACCCGGGGCGGGCCCTGCTCGGCCGGGACGCGGGCGACCTGGTCGTCGGGACGTCCGATGAGCCAGTCACGGCTGGGCACCACGAGACCGGCGGGGGTGAACGCTATCCGGCGCAGCTCGGCCGGGTTGCCGGTGTCCTTGCGCCACAGGCCGGAGACGATGTCCACGGCCTCCTGCGGGGTGGCCGCGAACTCCAGCCCGGCGTAGACCGGGGCACAGGCGTCCAGCCCGAGGTCCTGGGCGGACAGCCGCCGGCCCAGGCGCCGGGTGAAGACCTCGGCGATCAGGGCGGGTGTGGTGCCGCGCGGCTGCTGGCCGCGCAGCCAGCGGGTGACCGAGGTCTTGTCGTAGCGGAGGTCCAGTCCGTGCTCGACGCCGAGCTGGTCGACGCGGCGGGCCAGGCCCGCGTTGGAGAAGCCGGCCTCGGCGATCAGGGAGGCCAGACGGCGGTTGGGCGTGCGCTGCGAGGTTCGTTCCGTCATGTGGGGTGCGGACCCCTCCTCGGGAGGGTGGGGGTGGACTGGGTGGACTGGTTGCACGGTCTGCTTCGGTCGTTCGGGATCCGGTGGGGGGATCGGTGCGGGAGCCGGGCGGGGCCGGCCGGGGTCGGTGGTCGGGTCGGGCGGTCGGGGTGGCGGTCGCCGGGCCCGGTCGGGACCGGGTGACCGGGGTCGGGGACGGTCGGTGGATCCGGCGGACGGTCCGCCGTTACGCACCGGCCGCGCGGGCGGGCGGGAACGGCGTGAATGTAGCCAACGGGGCGCCCTCCGGTGTCCGGTCCGCCAGGTATTCGCCAAAACGGGTGAACCACACCGGTACGACACGCGGCGCCTGCCGCGTCCGTTCGGCTCACCGTGGTACGCGCCGGCGCGGTCGTGACGAGCGTGACAACGCCTGCGGCGCCCGGCCCCGGCCGGGCGCCGTACAGTGGACGCGGCGCGAGATCTGACGTTGAGGAGCCGCCGTGAGTGACCTGCGTTTCGTGCGGATGGGCTTCGGTCCGCGGGCGGTGGAGTACACCGAGGCGTGGCAGGAGCAGCGCCGGGTGCACGCGGCGCGGTGTGCCGGCGAGATCCCCGACACCTGCCTGCTGCTGGAGCACCCGGCGGTCTACACCGCCGGCCGGCGGACGGCCGACAGCGAGCGCCCGCTGGACGGCACCCCGGTCATCGACGTGGACCGCGGCGGCAAGATCACCTGGCACGGCCCCGGGCAGCTGGTCGGCTACCCGATCGTGCGGCTGCCCTCCCCGATCGACGTCATCGCGCACGTGCGCAACCTGGAGGAGGCGCTGATCCGGGCGTGCGCCGACTTCGGCCTGGAGACCACCCGGGTGCACGGCCGCAGCGGCGTGTGGGTGCTGGGCGACCCGGTCACCGACCGCCCGCCGGTGCTGCCCGGCCTGACTCTGGACTTCGACCCGCGGCTGCACGACGAGGAGTTCGACGCCCGGCTCAGCGGCCCGCAGTACGCGCCGTCCAACGCCGGGCAGCGCGGCGAGGACCGGAAGATCGCCGCGATCGGCGTGCGGATCGCCAAGGGCGTCACGATGCACGGCTTCGCCGTCAACTGCGATCCGGACAACACCTGGTTCGACCGGATCGTGCCGTGCGGCATCCGGGACGCCGGCGTCTCCTCGGTCACCGGCGAGCTGGGCCGCCCGGTCACCGTGGCCGACATGCTGCCGGTCGTCGAACGCCACCTGGCCGACGTGCTGGCCCCCGCCGGCCCGCCGGCCGTCACCGCCTGACCGGACGGCGGGCGACCGCCACCGGAATGCCCCCGCCGCTCTACGGGTTGGACCGGGGGCAGGACGCATGAATCAACGGGCGTACGCTGGTGTACGCCGATGAATCGAATGCCGCGCTAGGTCGAGGGAGTGCCCGACGTGTCCGCTGTCGCACCGGACGGACGCAAGCTGCTGCGTCTGGAGGCCCGGAACAGCCAGACCCCCATCGAGCGCAAGCCCGAATGGATCAAGACCCGGGCGAAGATGGGCCCGGAGTACCGGGAGCTGCACGGCCTGGTCAAGCGTGAGGGGCTGCACACGGTCTGCCAGGAGGCCGGCTGCCCGAACATCTACGAGTGCTGGGAGGACCGCGAGGCCACCTTCCTCATCGGCGGCGACCAGTGCACCCGGCGCTGCGACTTCTGCCAGATCGACACCGGCCGCCCGGCCGCCCTGGACCGCGACGAACCGCGCCGGGTCGGCGAGTCCGTGGTGACCATGGACCTCAACTACGCCACGATCACCGGCGTCGCCCGCGACGACCTGGAGGACGGCGGCTCCTGGCTGTACGCCGAGACCGTCCGGCAGATCCACGCCATGACCGCCGGCCGCACCGCCGGCCGCACCCGGGTCGAGCTGCTCATCCCGGACTTCAACGCGGTGCCGGAACAGCTCGCCGAGGTCTTCGGCTCCCGCCCTGAGGTGCTCGCGCACAACGTGGAGACGGTGCCGCGGATCTTCAAGCGCATCCGCCCGGCGTTCCGCTACGAGCGCTCCCTGGAGGTGATCACCCGGGCCCGCGAGGCCGGTCTGGTCACCAAGTCCAACCTGATCCTGGGCATGGGCGAGGAGCGCGAGGAGATCAGCCAGGCCCTGCGGGACCTGCACGACGCGGGCTGCGAGCTGATCACCATCACGCAGTACCTGCGCCCGAGCCTGCGGCACCACCCGGTGGAACGCTGGGTCAAGCCCGCCGAGTTCGTGGAGCTCAAGGAGGAGGCCGAGGAGATCGGCTTCGCCGGCGTCATGTCCGGCCCGCTCGTCCGTTCGTCGTACCGGGCCGGCCGTCTCTTCCAGCAGGCGACGGACGCCCGCGCCCGCGCCTGACACCGCCCGGCCACCGCCACCGCCCGGCCGTCCCGCGGCGGCCGCTCGCGCCTGCCGCGGGGCCGCTCCGGTGACATGCGGACGCGGCCGCTTCACGCCGGTTTGACCGGCGCGTCACCAACTGGTAACACCATGTGATGATGATGGACGCGTGCCGCCGTCCTCCCGGTACCGGCGGCGCGTCCGCCCCGTTCCGCCCGGCACCACCCCGCACGGCCCACTTCGCTCCGCGCTGCCCCGGCGGCGCCCCCGCCCGCCGCGGAACCGTCACGCCCCGCACATCCCCGTACCCGCGCAGTCCCCGACCCAGGGAGACCACCATGCAGGCGCCCTCCGCGCAGGCACCCGCCCGCCCCACGTTCTCCGGCGCCCTGCGCACGGTGGAGGCGCTGCTGCTGCGCAACGGACAGCAGACGGCCCGGCGCAACGCCTGGACGGCCGTGCTGGAGGACCGCAGGCGCGCTCGCGACCGCCACGAGGCGGCCGGGGTCCTCGCCACTCTGACGGCCGTACCGGCGACAAGCGCCGCGGAAGCCTGAGCGGCGGCGTTCCCGGATCACGATCCGGGGGCGGGCGGCCTCCTGGTGACAGGCTGACGGTGCGCTACCCGTATCCTGTGCGCCATGGCGAGGAAGGAACAATCCGAGAACACCGGGCGGCTGCGGCAGATCGCGCTGACCTACAAGATGACCAGGAAGGTCGACCCCAAGGTCGGGCTGATTCTGGCGGGGCTGGGCGTCGGCATCTTCGCGGTGCTGCTGATCGTCGGCTTCGTCATCGGCCACCCCGTGTACAGCGGCGTCCTGGGCTTCCTGCTGGCCTTCCTCGCGATGGCGATCATGTTCGGCCGCCGTGCCGAGCGGGCCGCGTTCGGGCAGATGGAGGGCAAGCCGGGAGCCGCCGCGGCGGTGCTGGAGAACGCCGGGCGGGGCTGGACGGTCACCCCGGCGGTGCAGATCAACCGCAGCCAGGACGTCGTGCACCGCGCGGTCGGCAAGGCCGGCATCGTGCTGGTCGGCGAGGGCAACCCGAACCGGGTCAAGAGCCTGCTGGCCGCCGAGAAGCGCCGCATGTCGCGGGTGGCGGTCGACGCGCCGGTCACCGACATGATCGTCGGCGACGGCGAGGGCGAGGTCCCGCTGCGCAAGATCCGGGCCAAGCTGCTCAAGCTGCCGCGCGTGCTGGCCGGCCCGAAGGTCACCGAGGTCAACGACCGTCTCAAGGCCATGGGCGACACTGATGAGCAACATGCCGATCCCCAAGGGCCCGATGCCCCGCAACGGACGCATGCCGCGCGGCAAGATGCGCTGACCACCCGCCGCCCGCACGTGAGGGGGCCGGGGACCACGACGGTCCCCGGCCCCCTCGGGCGTCTTCCGGTGCGTGACTCCGCGTGTGCGGTCAGCTGCGGGGGCCCGCGTACACGATCCGCTGCGGGGTTCCCGTGCGGCCGATCCGGGTCAGCCGCGGACCTCGACGGTGCCGGCCGCCTTGTCGTGCAGGCCGCGTCCGTCGCGGTCCCAGACGGCGGCGGGGACCACCAGCAGCAGCAGGACGGTACGGATGACGACCGCGAGCACCCCGGCCCGCCCGCCGCCGAGCCGGACCACCCGCAGGCCCAGCAGGCGCTTGCCGGGCGTGGTGCCGGTGGTGGAGACCAGGAGCAGGCTGACCACGCCGAACACCACGGTCGCCCAGTCGTCGGTGGCCGGCCCGTAGTGCCGGGTGACCAGGCCGTAGGCGATCAGCAGGCACAGGGCCCAGTCGACGCAGAGCGCGACGAGGCGCCGGCCGGCGCGGGCGATCGAACCGGGGCCGGTGGCCGGCAGGCCGAGCCGCTCACCGCGGTAGCCGAAGTCGGCGCCCATCTGCTCGGCCGCCTCGCGGGGGCCGGAGAGCCATGAGCCGAGTGCTTCCCGTTTGTCCACGCCCCCACGGTAGCGGCCCGTCCGCGAGGTGCCGCGCCTGCCCCCGGTTGTCCGGTTAACGTTGGCGAAACAAACGGGTCATGCCGGGGAAATGCCTGTTCCTTAGGGTCGGAGCAGCGTGCGCCCCAGCACCGGCCGGGCGTGCCCCTGATGCATCCGGCCGCACGAGCGAGCCCACCACCCGCGGCCGTGCCCGGCCCGGGCCGAGGAGGAGTTGCATGTTCCAGAACGCCGACGAGGCCAAGAAGTTCCTGCGGGACGAGGACGTGAAGTTCGTCGACGTCCGGTTCTGCGACCTGCCAGGCGTCATGCAGCACTTCACGGTGCCGGTCGAGGCGTTCGACCCGACCGAGGAGCTGGCCTTCGACGGTTCGTCGATCCGCGGCTTCCAGGCCATCCACGAGTCGGACATGGCCCTGCGCGCCGACCTGTCCACGGCGCGGGTCGACGCGTTCCGCAAGGACAAGACGGTCAACATCAACTTCTTCATCCACGACCCGATCACCGGCGAGCAGTACAGCCGTGACCCGCGGAACGTGGCGAAGAAGGCCGAGGCGTACCTGGCGTCGACCGGTATCGCCGACACCGCGTACTTCGGCCCGGAGGCGGAGTTCTACGTCTTCGACTCGGTGCGTTTCGCCACCGAGTCCAACCAGGCGTTCTACCACATCGACTCCGAGGCGGGCGCCTGGAACACCGGTGCGCTGGAGGACAACCGCGGCTACAAGGTCCGCTACAAGGGCGGCTACTTCCCGGCTCCCCCGGTCGACCACTTCGCCGACCTGCGCGCGGAGATCTCCCTGGAGCTGGCGGCCGCCGGCCTCCAGGTCGAGCGCCAGCACCACGAGGTCGGCACCGCCGGCCAGGCGGAGATCAACTACAAGTTCAACACGCTGCTGGCCGCCGCCGACGACCTGATGCTCTTCAAGTACATCGTGAAGAACGTCGCCTGGCGCAACGGCAAGACCGCGACCTTCATGCCCAAGCCGATCTTCGGCGACAACGGTTCCGGCATGCACGTCCACCAGTCCCTGTGGACCGGCGGCGTGCCGCAGTTCTACGACGAGGCGGGCTACGCGGGCCTGTCGGACACCGCGCGGTACTACATCGGCGGCATCCTGCGGCACGCGCCGTCGCTGCTGGCGTTCACCAACCCGACGGTGAACTCCTACCACCGCCTGGTGCCGGGCTTCGAGGCGCCGGTCAACCTGGTGTACTCCCAGCGCAACCGCTCCGCCGCGATCCGCATCCCGATCACCGGTGCCAACCCGAAGGCCAAGCGCATCGAGTTCCGCGCGCCGGACCCGTCCTCCAACCCCTACCTGGCGTTCTCCGCGCTGCTGCTGGCGGGCCTGGACGGCATCAAGAACAAGATCGAGCCCGCCGAGCCGGTCGACAAGGACCTCTACGAGCTGGCCCCCGAGGAACACGCGAACGTTCCCCAGGTCCCCACCAGCCTCCCGGCCGTCCTCGACGCGCTTGAGTCCGACCACGAATACCTCCTTCAGGGCGGCGTCTTCACCCCCGACCTGATCGAGACCTGGGTCGACTTCAAGCGCACCAACGAGATCGCCCCCATCCAGCTCCGCCCCCACCCGCACGAGTTCGAGCTGTACTTCGACATCTAAACCGTCGTCAGCCGACGGCTCAACCCCGGCCCCGCCGTTCCCCGTTCGGGGGGCGGCGGGGCCGGAGCGTTCGGTGGGGGCCGGGGCGGGCGCCCTCAGGCGGATCGCCCGCTGCCGGCCCGGCGGGCGTCGAGGGCGGCACCGCGTGCCCCGATGCCGGGGCGGGGTGAGTGCGGGCCCGGCGGTGCGCCGTCCGCCGCCCGGTCTCCCGCTGCCGCGCCGCGGGCGTTACTGCACCACCAGCGTGCGTTGCTGCACGCCCCAGTTGTCGGCCTGGGTGCCGGGGAGCCAGACGTCGACGATGTCGTCCTTGATCCAGCTGCCGATGTCGGCGGCGTAGCAGTAGCCGTAGCCGGGGACGTAGAAGCGGGTGCCCCAGGGGATGTTGCGGGCGTCGACGGCGCAGAATCCGGGGCCGGCGTTGTAGCCGAGGGCGGTGCGGCCGGTGTCGTTGTAGGAGGTGACCTTGTAGGTGAACGTGGTGCCGGCCGGGATGCGCCAGGCGGCGAGGCGGTCGTCGGAGCCGACGCGGTAGGCGGTGGAGATCTGCCCGGAGCCGGCCTCGGAGCCGCTGGAGTCCGCGAGGGCCATCACCTGGTAGTTGGCGTTCGCGCAGGGCGCCGGGTCGGTGACGGTGAAGGAGGTCTGCCCCCAGTCGTCGATCCACTGGAGCGCCTGCCCGTTGCGGAACGCGCGGTAGGCGACGGCGCCCGGGACGCGGGCGAACGTGAAGGTGACGGTGCCGTCGGCGTTGAGGGCACCGGAGACACCGCCGGGCGCGGGGAGCCGGCCGCTGACGTCGGCGGCGCCGATCTCGGGGCTGGGGCCGGTGCCCGGGGAGAGCGGGCGGTCGGGGATCGGGCCGCTGTAGAAGTGCTGGCAGGCCGGCAGGTCAGCGGGCCCGGCCGGCGCGGCGGACGCGGGGGCGGGCAGGGCGAAGCAGGCGGCCAGGGCCAGCGCGGACAGCGCCAGCGGGGTTCCTGTTCTGCGGGGACGTGCCACGGCGATCACCTCTCGGTGCCGGTGGATGGGGGGATCTCTCCCGGAGTATTGGCCTGGACCAATCCACGGTCAACGCCCGCGCCCCGATTGGCGGTTTAACGTCACGCCCGCCCACCGCGCCCCACCGTCACGCCCCCGCCCACGGCCCGTTCACCCCGTCGGCGGTTCCGCCCGGGTGGTCAGGACGACGGTGCGGCCGTCGGGGTCGGTCAACTGCCGTTCCCCGGGCGGGCGGTCCGGTGCGGCGGGGAGCGTCAGGCCGATCCGCAGGCGCCCGGTGGGCGGGCGCCGGCCGGCCGGGTACAGCTCGACGACGGTGCCGTCCGGCAGGGTCACGGCGTAGTGGACGGGCCCGTCACCGTGCTGTTCACGGACCGGGTCGAGCCCCAGGGCGTCCCGGTACCAGTCGCGGCAGGCGTCGAGCCGGGCGGTGTGGATCACGAGCAGGTCGATCACGGCCGCGCCCCTTCCGGGCGATCCGGGGTCACGGGCGGGGTCCGGCGGGGTGTCGGCGGGGCGGCCATGTCAGGTGTCCTCCAGCAGGAGTGGTGTCTCGGTGGCGTAGTAGCGCGCGGCGGCGCCGGGGCGGGCCGGATCACCGGGGCGTCCTGCCGGGGGTGCGGTCAGCAGGACGCGCGACGAGGGCCGGCAGCGCGGGCCCTGGCGCGTCTGCCGCAGGTGGCGCGTGGTGAAGCCGCCGTCGCCGTGCACCGCCTGGCCGATGCCGGCGACCAGCGGCCGGACGAACAGCAGGACCACGAACACCGTGGAGGGGGCGAGGAGCACGGCGACCGGACCGAGCGGTCCGGTGCGCCGCGCCCGCCCCGCGGGTGGGGGCCCGGCACGTCATGCCACCTGGCAGACCAGGTTCGGGACGACCTTGTCGGGCGCCCAGCAGGGGGCGTGGGACTGGTTGACCAGCGCTTCGAGCTTGTCGGCCTGCGCGTCGAGGGTGGCCTCGACGGGCTTGTCCTGGAGGCAGATGAGGGTGAAGCAGTCCTTGAAGACCTGGGATATCTGGCCGTCGAGCGCGCCGACGCCGACCGGCGGGAGGGCGGGGATGGCGTCCTTGGCCTTCTGCTGGCGGGCGACGGCGTCGGCCTCCTGGGTGATGCCGGGCGGCAGCACGGAGGGCAGGGGGCCGCCGATGGCGGGGAAGAAGCCGTTCTTGCGCAGCACGTCGTCCTGGGCGGCGGGCGTGCACAGCGCCTTGATGACCTTGCGGGCGTCCTCCTCGCGCGGGGAGCCCTTGAGGATGCCCAGGCCCGCGACGACCAGCATGTAGCCCAGGCCCTTGGGTCCGCGCGGCGCCGGGACCATCAGGTAGTCGCCGGGGTTCTTGGCGGGGGCGTCGATCAGGCGGGTGACGTGGTCCCAGGCGACCAGTACCTCACCGGACTCCAGCGGCTCCCGCATGTAGTTGTAGTTGGTGGAGCCGGGCACGGAGACCGCCCACAGCTGCTTCATGTACTCCCAGGCGGCGACGGCGTCGGCACTGCGGAACGGCACGACCTGGCCGCCGGTGAAGCTGGGCAGCAGATAGCCCTGGAAGAACCGGTTGTACAGGCCCACGGTGCCGGCGGGCAGGCCGAACACCGGCCGGCCGCTCCCCTGCTTCGCGGCGGTCATCCACTTCAGCAGGCCCTCGTAGGTGAGGTTCTCCGGGTCGATCCCCGAAGGCAGCCAGCGCAGCGCCTTCTTGTTGACGGCCATGACGTAGGAAGCCTGCATCCACGGCACGTACTTGACGGTGGGTCCGCCGAACTTGGCGACCTCGGTCAGCTGCTGGGGGATGCGGGCCCCGGACAGCTCCCCCATCAGGTCGTCGAGGTCCGTCAGGTGCTGGGAGAAGGTGGCGAGGTCGCCGTGCAGGCCGCCGATCATGCTGAGGACGAGCTTGTGGGCGTTGAGCTGGGAGGTGACGGTGGTGGCGAACGTCGCCTCGTCGAGGGCGTCGAAGGCCACGCTGGTGCCGGAGACCCGCCGCCTGAGGATGTCTTCGAAGTTCTGGCGTTCCTCGACGGTGTTGAACTGGGTGCACAGGAAGCCGAGTCCGTTGGCGTCGGTGCCCGTGGTGGACGCGCCCGCGCACCCTCCGAGCAGTGCGGCCGACAGTCCGCCGAACCCCATTCCGAAGAGGGTGCGCCGGGACATCTGGGCAGCCATCATGGCCTCCGCTGAGCAGTTGGTTCTGGGGTGTTGACGGCGGCGCACCATTATGTAAAGTGCGCTTACGTAAATCGGGGTCGCGTAAGTCAGACGCACACACTATGCGCTCGTCAAGAGGTGAAACGTTCTTGGTTGCGGTGCAGGACGTCCCCGGTGGGACGGCGGACCGCGCGGCCGGCGCGAGCTGCGGCAGGCTTTTGGCACTGATCAGATCGGGCGGCGACTGGACCCGGCAGCAGCTGCTGGAGGCCACCGGCATGTCCCGGCCCACGCTACTGGCCCGGCTCGGGCCGCTCATCACCGCGGGGCTGGTCTACGAGACCGGTTCCCTGGCTGCTCCGCGCGGGCGTCCGGCGCAGCTGATCCGGTTCGACGACCGGCGCCTGCGGATCCTGGTGCTCGACATCGGCCATCGCCGCACCCGGATCGGCGTCACCGACATCGGCGGCCGGGTGCTGCGCTCGTGCGCCGCGCCGGACGGTGTCCGCACGGGCGATCCGGACGGGACGCTGCCGCGGATCCTCGATATCGCAGGTGAACTGCTGGCCGCGTGCGGCGCCGGACGGGAACGGCTGATCGGCGTCGGCACCGGTCTGCCCGCACCGGTCGACCCGCACCGCGCCGCCCCTGGCCGGCCGGGCACGGCGACCGGGTGGCGGGAACTCCCGGTCGGGCGGCGGGTGCGGGAGCGCTGGCCGGTGCCGGTGGTGCTGGAGAACGACGCCAGGGCGCTGGCCGTCGGTGAGGCCCGGCAGCAGGGTGCGGACACCTTCCTGGCGGTCACGTGGGGGCACGGCCTGGGCGCCGGGCTGGTGGTCGGCGGCCGGCTGCTGGGCGGCGAGGACGGTTCGGCCGGCGACATCGCGCACGTGCGGGTGGCCGGCGGCCACGAACCGCGCTGCCTGTGCGGGCGTTACGGCTGCCTGGCCGCCCACGCCTCCGGCCACGCGCTGTGCCGGCGGCTGGGCGCGGCCGGGCTGGAGGACCTGGTGGCCCGGCACCGGGCCGGCGAACGGGAGGTCACGGCGGCGCTGGTGACGGCCGGTGAGCAGGTCGGCCGGGTACTGGCCCCGCTGACCGCCATGCTCAACCCCGGTGGCCTGGTACTCAGCGGCCTCGTCGGCCGCCTCCCGGCGGTCGGCGAGGCGGTGGAGCGCGAACTGCGGGCCAACGCGCTGAGCCTGTCCGCCACGAGCCTGCGCGTCACCCCCGCCGTCCTCGGCGAGAACGCGGTCACCGCGGGCCTGGCCCACCGCGTCGCCGAACACGCCCTGGACCCGTCGGTCGTCGACGCCTGCCTGGGCACGGCCGCCGCCGCGGGGGCCTGACGGGAGGGCCGCGCCCGCCACGGCGGGCGGCGGGCGGCGGACCGGGCCGCGGTGGACGCGCCCGCGACGCGCGTCCGCCGTTCCTCCCCCCTCGGTGGGCGGGTGTTCCCCTCCCCGCCGGGCATCCCCTCCCGGCTCCCGCCCCCGGTTTTGAACACGTTCAAGTCCCTTGCGGCGACCGCCCACGCACCGGTCGCCCACGCACCGGGAACGGCCGAAGGACCGTCACTCCCCGGCGGGGTGACGGTCCTTCGGCGGTCGTGACGGCGGTCGTAGCGGCGGCCCCGGGCGCGGTGCCCGGGAAGCGCGGGTCAGAGCACCGCGCCGTCCATGCCGTAGCGCGTGCCGTACTCGCCGACGATCCGTACGGTGCCGGCCGTGGGGTGCAGGCGGGCGGGGGCGGTGGTGTGGATGGGGAACAGCACCCGGGGGGCGACCCGTTCCACCAGGGCGTGCAGGTGGTCCTGCGAGGCGTGGCCCGAGCAGCCGATCTGCCGCAGCGGGACGCCGAGCGCCTCCAGCCAGTCGGTGAACGGCGCCCAGCGCGGCTCGAAGGGGCCCAGCGGTTCGCCGTTGGCGTGCACGAAGAGGCTTTCGGGGTGGCCGGGGCCGACCGGCAGGTCCAGCAGGTCGGGCAGCACCGCCGGGTCGAAGACCACCACGAAGTCGCCGGGGGCGGCCGTCGCACCCGCGGCCACCGGGTCACCGGCGGCCACCAGGCCCTCCACGCCGAGCGCTGACAGGAACGCCGCCGTGTCGGCCGGCCACACCACGGTGCGCCCCGCGGCGGCGGCCACGTCCAGGAACTCCCGCACCCGCTCCACGTCGCGCGGGTAGAGCGAGAGCAGCACCAGCCCGGGGGTGGCGGCCAGCGCGGCGGCGAAGTCCCGTGCCACGTCGTCCTCGTCACGCACCTTCGGCGACATGTCCCAGCCGAGCGTGGTGCCTTCGGTGACCAGCACGTCGCAGCCGCGGGCGGCGTCGGCGAACGCCCAGGACCGTTCGGGGTGCCGGCCGTGGAAGCGGATGTCGCCGGTGAAGGCCAGCGTTCCGGTGGAGGTGCGCACCAGGTATCCGCAGGCGCCGGGCACGTCGTGGTCGACCGGCAGGCACTCGACCTCCATCGGCCCGACCGCCACCGTCCGCCCGGACTCCAGCGGGTGCCACTCCGGGTCGCCGCCGGGCAGCCCGTGACCGGCCGCGGTCAGCGCCCGCAGCAGGTCGACGGCGTCCGTATGGGCGTGCACGGGGATCTCGGGGCGCACATAACCCGCCAGGCCCACATGATCGATATGGGGGTGGCTGACGAAGACCGCGGTCGGCTCGCCCGGCTCCCCCAGCGGGTCACCGTCGTCGAGGAACCGCGGGTCGTAGAGGCCGGGGACGGCAGGGGCCGCGTTCATCCGCAGCCGGTCGGCCAGCTCCCGGCCGGGTCGCTGCCGCACGGGCAGGCGGAAGAGGTCGGCTCCGGAGGGGATGTCCATGCCGATGTCGAGCATGACGCGGTGGCCGCCCTCACGGATGACGATCTTGCTGCCGCCGATGACGCCGAGCCCGCCGTGGAACTCGATGCTGGCCATGTTCAACTCCTGTGTGCGGGAGGGACAGTGCGGACATGCGGTGTGGGAGGGCCGGTCACAGCTCCAGGCGGACGGCCGCGTCGGCCCAGGCCCGGACGGCGGGCAGCAGGCCCTCGACGTCCCGCGCGACGGCGGTCGCCGGCCCGTCCCGCCGGTCGTAGCGGTCGATGTAGCCGGCGGCGACGGCCACCTCACGGGCCGGGGCGACGTCGTTGACCCAGTGGTCGCCGATCGCGAAGCCCCGGGCGGCGTCCACCACGGACTCCCCGTCCCCGGCGCCGAGTTCGGCCCGCAGCAGGCGGGCGAGGCCGGCCGGCTTGCCGGTGGAGTGCACCACCTCGTCCAGCAGCGGGCGCACCCGCAGCCGGTCCAGCAGCGCGTCCAGGCCGTCGGCCGGGCTGTTGGTGGCCAGCACCACCCGCACGCCGTCCAGGCGCAGTTCGCTCAGCAGCGCCCGGTAGTCCTCCGGCACCTCCAGCGCGCACGCCTCGGTGGTCATGAACGCCCGGGTGGCCAGGAACGCCCGGTCCAGCCGTGGCGCGTCGACGCCGTAGCGGTCCCCGGCCAGCCGGGCGACCGCCTCCCAGCCGTCGGTGGCGGCCCGCAGCGCGCGCGCCCGGCCCTCGTCGGCGTCGCCGTCGGCCGCCGCGACCCCGTCCTCCAGGTACCGCCCGACCGCCTCCAGCAGTCCGTCCCGGTCGCGCTGCGACAGTTCCACGGCGGCCTGCCCGGCGTAGTGCCGGATCGGCGCGTCGCCGCGGTAGAGGGTGCCGTCGAAATCGGTGACCAGGACGAGCGGTGGACGGTGGTCAGCCACGGACGCCTCCGGCGGTGGACATGGCGCCGGTGATGAAGTGGCGCTGCAGGGCGAGGAAGAAGACGAGCACGGGCAAGGTGGTGAAGACCACGGCGGCCGACAGACCGGTGTAGTCGGTGCCGTCGGTGCCCGCGAAGGCCGCCAGGCCCACCTCGACCGGCTGGACACCGGTGTCGCTGGTCATCAGGAACGGCCACAGGAAGGAGTTCCAGGTGGCGAGGAACACGTTGATGATGATGATCACGACGGCCGGGCGCACCAGCGGTACGCCGATCGACCAGAACATCCGCAGCCGTCCGGCGCCGTCCACCTCGGCGGCGTCGAACAGTTCCTCCGGCAGGCCGGCGAAGAACTGCCGCACCAGGAAGATGCCGAAGACGCTGGCGCCCCACGGCACGATCTGGATCCAGTAGGTGTTGAGCCAGTGGATGTCGGTGGCGATGATGTAGTCGGGGATGATCAGCACGGTCGCCGGGATCATCAGCACCGCCATGACCAGGCCGAACAGCACGTCGCGGCCGCGGAAGCGCATCAGACCGAACGCGAAGCCGGCCAGCAGCGAGGTGGCCAGCGCGAGTACGGCGGTGCCGCAGGCGATCAGCAGCGTGTTGCCGAACAGCCGCAGCCATGGCGCGGCCTGCCACGCCCGGCTGTAGTTGTCGAAGTGCCAGTGCGGCAGCAGGATCTGGCCCAGGCTGCCGACATCGTTGGCACGGTTCAGCGAGGAGACCAGCACGTAGTAGAACGGCAGCAGGAACAGCAGCGATACGACGGTGATCAGGACGCGGCGGCCGAGGCCGCGCCCGGCACGCCGGACCGGGGTCCGGCGTGCCGAGGTACCGCGGGAGATGACGCTCACCCCTGCGCCTTCGCCGCCATGGCGGACTTCTGCGCGGCGGCCAGCGCGTCGGCCGGCGAGGTGCCCTTGTCCAGGACGGCCTGCATGGCGACGACGAGGGCGCCCTCGGCCGGGGTCACCCAGGTGAACGGCGGGTCGGACTTGGCGTTCTGCATGGCGCCCATCGCGGCCGGCACCCAGGGGTTGGCCTTGACGTAGGCGGTCATGTCCGGCAGCGCCTTGGCGGTCACCGGCAGGTAGCCGGTGCCGGCCGCCCAGGTGGCCTGGTTGGCGGGCTCGGTGAGGAACTGCATGTACTTCCAGGCGGCGGCCTGCTGGTCCTTGGAGGCACCGGCGAACACACCGATGTCGGTGCCCTGGAGCACGTTGGCCTTGCCGGCGTCGCCGGCGGGCAGGTCGTTGGTGGCGAGGGCGAACTTCTTGCCGACGGCCTGGCTCTCGTAGTAGAAGCCGGCGCTGGAGCTGATGTCGAAGGCGCCCTTCTCGGCGGCCAGCGCGGTCTCGCCGGGGTAGTTGTTGCCCAGCGTCAGCGAGCCGTCCTTCTTCATCCGCGCCAGCAGCGACATGGCCTTGACCATCTGCGGCGAGGTGAACTGCGGCGTGCCGTCCTTGGCGAACGGGGTGCCGCCGTTCGCGTAGTCCAGCGTCTCCAGCCAGATCGTGCCGGCCGCCGGGGCGGAGGCGGTGCCCGGGTCGGTGGAGATGGCGGTCACGTTGCCGCCGGAGACCTTCTTGCCGGCGGCGGCGAACTCCTCCCAGGTGGTCGGGTAGGAGACGCCCTTGGCCTTCAGCATCGCCGGGTTGTCGTACATGACCTCGACCGACTTGTTGAACGGCCACAGGTACATGGTGCCGTCCGGCAGGGTCAGCTCGTTGCGCACACCGGCGTAGAGGTCACCGAGCTGGGAGGGGCTGTCGGTGCCCGCGTAGGTCTTGGTCGGCACCAGCACGCCGCTCTTGGCGAAGGTGGCGGCCCAGTCCGGGTACATCTGGCCGATGGTCGGCGCGTTGTGCGCGGAGACCGCGGCGGTCTCCTTCGCCTGGAGCGTTCCGTAGTCCGGCTGGACGATGAGCTTGACCTTGATCTTGGGGTTGGCCTTCTGGAACTGCGAGGTCAGCTTCTCCAGGGTGGTCTTCTGGGTGCTGGCCGCCATCGTCTCCATGAAGGTGATGGTGGTGGTGCCGTCCGCCGACTTGCCGCTGTCCGAACCGGACGAGCCGCAGCCGGCCAGGGCGACGGAGGCGACGAGCGCGGTGGCGGTGGCCAGCAGGACGGGCTTGGTGCGACGGCCCGGGGCGAGGGAGCGCATGACGGGAACCTTCCTGGTTTCCATGAGGGTGGTTGCTGCGGTGGGGTGCGGCGCGTGGGGCTCGCGCCGCGGCACGCCCGGCTCCCGTGGCGGCGGGGTCCGGGCGCAGGTCAGACGGTGTCCGCGATGGCGCTGGTGGTGCGCCGCTGCAGGACGGTGAAGCCGGCGATGACCAGGAACAGCACCAGGGCGAGGGCGGCGCCGTAGCCGGTGTGGCCGATCACCGCGAAGCCCTCCTGGTAGACGAGGTAGCTCAGCGTGGTGGTGGCGTACGCCGGGCCGCCGCGGGTCATCTCGTAGAACTGGGTGAACGCCTGGAGCGACATGATGCTGGTGATGATCACCACGAAGACGGTGACCGGCCGCAGCTGGGGCCAGGTGATGTGCCAGAACTCCTGCCAGGCGTTGGCGCCGTCCACCCGGGCCGCCTCGCCGAGTTCCGGGGAGATGACCGCGAGGCCGCCGAGGAAGAGCATCATCGTGAAGCCCACCTCGTGCCACAGGCTGTAGATGATGATGGCCGGCATCGCCAGCGACGGCGACTGGAACCACGTCGGGGCGCCCAGGTGCAGCGCCTTGAGCACGGTGTCGATCAGGCCGAACTGCGGGTTGAAGATGAAGATCCAGGCGATGGAGGTGGCCACCACCGGCGTGGCGTACGGGGTGAAGATCGCCACCCGGGAGGCCGCGACGAACTTGCCCGCGCCCTGCACCAGCAGTGCCAGGCCCAGCGAGATCGCGGTGCCGCCGATGACCATGCCGCCGGTGAAGTACAGCGAGTTGAGGGCGCTGTCGACGAACGAGGGGGAGTCGCCGGCGAACAGCGTGCGGAAGTTGCCCAGGCCGATGAACTGCGAGAGCGAGGTGTTGAGGGTGTTCCACCGGAAGAAGCTGACGTACAGCGTGTACGCGGTGGGCGCGATGGTGAAGACCAGGAAGATCAGCAGGGCCGGCGCGGTGAACAGCCAGCCCATCGGGCTCTGCCGGGCCCGGGCGATCCCGCGCGGCACCTTCCGGCCGCCCTGGTCCTGCGGCGGGCCGGCCCGGCCGGTCCGGTCCTTCGCCCCCGCCCCGGCCGGCCGCCCGGAAGCGGCGGTCGTGGCTCCTTGTGACATGGTCCGGTCACCCCACGCTCGACAGTGCTGTTCGACTGCGGTCCGATGTGTACTGGGAGGCGGAATCGGTCGTTCCCGTCCCCGGAGACCGTCCGTCGGATCGGCCGCGAACAGCTAAACGCGCGTAGATATCGGCCAGGCAACCATCCGAACAACATTGCATGACAGGCTGGTCGTCGGCCATGATCATGTGAAATTCTGAAAGGCTGGGCGAACTGCACTCCCTGGCCGCGGCGGCCCGCCCGCTTGAGCTGCCGTTAACCCGCCCTTTGGCCGCGCTTTGACGACCCCGGCGCCCCCTCAACCGCTCCCGCGCTCCCGCGGCCGCCCCCGCGCCAACCCCTCAGGTCGTCCGGGGTGACGCCGGGCGGTCGTCGATGACGCGGCGGTGCTTGCCGGTCGAGCGTTCCAGCGTGCCGGGGTCGACGACGTGGACCTCCGCGGTGACGCCGATGCCGTCCTTGACGCGGCGGGCGACCTCCGCGGCGGCCGCGTCACGGTCGGCGCCGCGGGCGCCGGGGCGGGCCTCGACGAGGACGGTGAGCTGGTCCAGGCGGGCGGGCCGGGTCAGCCGGAGCTGGAAGTGCGGGGCGACGGCGGGGACCGCGAGCACGATCTCCTCGATCTGCGTGGGGAAGAGGTTGACCCCCCGCAGGATGATCATGTCGTCGCTGCGGCCGGTGATCCGCTCCATCCGGCGGAACGCCGGACGCGCGGTGCCGGGCAGCAGGCGGGTGAGGTCCCGCGTGCGGTACCGGATCACCGGCATCGCCTCCCGGGTCAGCGAGGTCAGCACCAGTTCGCCCGCGGTGCCGTCCGGCAGGCGTTCCCCGCTCGCCGGATCGACGGCCTCGGGCAGGAAGTGGTCCTCCCACACGTGCGGACCGTCCTTGGTCTCCACGCACTCCGACGCCACGCCCGGGCCCATGACCTCCGACAGCCCGTAGATGTCGAGAGCGTGGATGCCGGCCCTCTCCTCCAGCTCCGCCCGCATCGGCTCGCTCCACGGCTCGGCGCCGAAGACGCCGGTGCGCAGCGCGGTGGAGCGCGGGTCGACGCCCTGGCGTTCGAACTCGTCGAGCAGCGTGAGCATGTAGGACGGGGTGACCATGACGATCTGCGGGGCGAAGTCCTGGATCAGCCGCACCTGGCGTTCCGTCATGCCGCCGGAGGCCGGGATCACCAGGCAGCCGGCCCGCTCGGCGCCGTAGTGCGCGCCGAGGCCGCCGGTGAACAGCCCGTAGCCGTAGCCGACGTGGACCCGCTGCCCGGCCCGGCCGCCGGCCGCACGGATCGAGCGGGCCACCAGGTCCGCCCAGCGGTCGATGTCGCCCTCGGTGTACCCGACGACGGTCGGCAGCCCGGTCGTCCCCGACGAGGCGTGCACCCGCCGCACCTGCTCCACCGGCACGGCGAACGCCCCGAAGGGGTAGTGCTCGCGCAGGTCGTCCTTGGTAGTGAACGGGAAACGCGCCAGGTCCTCCAGGGTGCGGCAGTCCTCGGGGCGCACCCCGGCGGCGTCGAACTTCCGCCGGTACATCGGGGAGTTGCCGTAGGCGTGACGCAGGGTGGCCCACAGGCGGTCGAGCTGGAGGGCTGCGAGGGCCTGGGGGCCGAGGCGTTCGCCGGCGTCCAGCAGCTCCGGCGGCGGCGCCTGGCCGAACCGCCGCGCCGCGCTCACCCCTCGCTCCCGATGGCCGGTGCCGTCCCCGGGGGCGGCACCCCGTCCCGCAGGGTCCGGCTGCGGCCGCGGAATTCGGCCACGGTCTCGCCGTCGCGCCGCACCGTGACGTCGGTGACGCCGCTGCGGCCGAAGCGGACGCGTTCGGCGGCGGTGGCGGTCAGCACGTCGCCGAGCCGGACGGGGGCCACGAAGTCGATGTCCGCGGCGGCGGCCACGGTGACCGGTCCGTGGCTGTTGCAGGCGCACGCGAAGGCCGAGTCCGCCAGCAGGAAGACGAATCCGCCGTGCGCGATGCCATGGCCGTTGACCATCGCATCACTGATGGTCATCCGCAGCGTGGCCGTCCCGGGGCCGACCGCCAGCAGTTCGATGCCGAGCTCCCGCGACGCGCGGTCCGCGGCGAACATCTCCTCGGCCGGTCCCGCCACCTGGCGCCCCCGTTCGGTCCGTTCGCCCCGGACGTCGGTGTCCGGTGGCGAGACTCCTGCGCGGTCCCCCGCGTTCCTACCCTGCCCCGCCGCCCGCCGCGCTACCCGTCCGCGCGGCGCCGTCGTGACGGGGGCCGTCGTGACGGGGGCCGTCGTGACGGGGGCCGTCGTGACGGGGGCCGTCGTGACGGGGGCCGTCGTGACGGGGGCCGTCGTGACGGGGGCCGTCGTGACGGGGGCCGTTCCGGGACCGGTGGCCGGCGGGCCGGGCGGTGTCGGGGGTGGGGCGTCCCAGGGGTGGCCCCGACGGCGTCCGGGGGGAGGGCGTCGCCGGGGCCGGCATGCACCGTGCGCTCGGCACGGGGTCAGGGGGTCAGTGACTGGCGGCCTTGTGCTGCTTCCCCCGCCTGGCCGCGAGAGCCGCGCCCAGTCCGAGCAGGCATATGACGGCGCCGATCACCACGTTGTTCCAGATCATCCCGTGGTCCGGGAAGCGGGTGACCACCCACGGCGAGACGATCATCCACACGCCGACGCCCGCGGCGGCGAGGCTCAGGCCGCGCATGCGCTGCGGCATGGAGCTCATGCCGAGGCCGATGACGGCCACCGCGAGCCCCATGATCAGGTTGTTGACCAGCAGGTCGGGCCGTGCGCCGGAGAAGTGGACCACCCAGGGCGAGATGGCGCAGTACAAACCGGCCAGAATCACCAGTCCGTCGACGGTCACCTCACCCCGTCCCGCCTCCACCCGGGCGTATCGCGCCCGCATCTCGGCAGCGTCGGGGTGGCCGGAAAGGTCACTCGCGTGGTGCGAGACATCGCCGCCCATACGACTCATCTCCTTATCGGGGCAACTCCGTTGATTCGTTCACGGTCCTTCGCGGCGCGCGGCCGCGACGGTCTGTCGTGGCGGGCCGCGGCAAGACCGCGAACCGTTCCCTCCATTGTGCGCTTTCCCCCGCATTACGGAAATACCCTGCGGAAAGGTCCGATAACCTGTTCGATCCAGAAGCCCGTCACGACCCCCAGGAGACCGGTGTGATCGCCACGTTCCCGTGCCTCGTCCTCGACCGCCCCGGCCCGCGGTCGCTCGCCCGGTTCTACGAGCGGCTGCTCGGCGGCGAGGTCGACCGGCCCGGTCCGCGCTGGTCGGTGGACGAGGACTGGGTGACGCTGCACGTGCCGGGCGGTCAGGTGCTCTGCTTCCAGCGCGCCGCCGATCACCGCCCGCCCCGCCGATCACCGCCCTTCCCGCCGGCCGGACCCCGCGCACCGCAGCAGGCCCACCTCGACCTCCGGGTGCCCGGCCTCGACGCCGCCGGGCCCGCCGTGCTCGCCGCCGGCGTCACCGCCCCGACGCCGCCCGGCCCGCCGCCGGACACCCCGCAGGGCCGGCGGGTCCAAGCCCGGCCGGCCACCCGTTCTGCCCGGTGCTGCCCTGACGCCGCCCTGACGCTCCGGGGGTCCGGTGCGCGCCGCCGGGGACGGCCTGTCAGGATCGGAGCCTGAGATGGGGAGGCCCCGCAGTGTGGAGCGTTGCGTCAGGTGGACGGGAGCGGCTGCGGCCGGGTGCGTCGGGCGGCGGTGAGATCCCGGTCGGACGCCTGCTCGCCCGGATCCCCCGGGACCGGGCCGCGCTGCTGCGGTCCGGCGGCCTGGACGGCGCCGGGCTGCGGGAGCTGGCGGCCACCGCGGAGGGCGAACGGCAGGTCCGCGCGCTGCTGACCGCCCCCGCCCCCGCTCCGCGCGACCTGCTGCCGCTGGACCGGGCCGGCACCGACGTGCTGCTGGACGCGCTCGGCGAGGACAACCGGCAGGCACTGCGGCAGCGCGGGCTGGACCTGGACCTGATGCTGCGGCTGTGCGGCACGCCGGACGGACAGGCCCTGGTGCGCACCCTGGTGATGCCGCCGCCGCTCGTGCTGCCGCCCGACGACCTGCCGCCGCCGCCCCGGCCGCCGCTGCCGCGGATCACCGGCCGGCGGGTGCTGGTGGCGTGGCTTCGGGTGGTGGCGGGGGCTCTCGCCGGGGTGGCGCTGTGCGCCGGGGCGGGCGCGCTGATCGGGGGCGCCGCGCTGCTGGTGGGCCTGGCCTGGCTGATCCTCGGCGTGGCGGTGATGGCGCTGACCGTGCCGTTCACCCGGGGCCGTGGGGCGGCCTGCGCGGCGGTGGCGGGGGCGTTCCTGGTGCTGGCGGCCGTCACCTGCTTCAGCGTCTCCGACTGGTACCTGGCGGTGCGCGGGGTCGCGGTGCGGGCGACGGTGGTCTCCCCGTCGTGGCAGCAGGAGCGGTCGGCGCGGATCCCGCACTGCCGGGTGCGCCTGCCGGACGGGACCGTCGAGCGGGTCGCTTCGAACGACACGGGATGCGTACGGTCCGAGGTGGGCAGACCTACGACGGTGATGAACGATCCGTCGGGCTGGTTCGCTCCCCACCTGGGCGGTCCCGCCGACCTGAACCTGGCGCCCACCCTGGCGGTGGCGGGCTCGGCGGGCGCCGTCCTGGTGCTGGCGCCCGCCGCGGCGGTCGCCGCTGCGGCGGCTGAGCGCGGGAGGCTGGGGAAACGCGGTGGAACCACGTGACGAGGGCGGCACGGCGGGGCTGACGCTGGACGAGGCGGCGATCCTGTCGGAGTTCGGGTACGACACGCGCTGGACGGCCCGGGTGGCCCGGCGCCGGGGCGGGCCGCCGCGGCTGGCGCGGATGGTGCGGATGGCCCGGGCGGGCCGGCTCCCGTTCCGCGAACTGCCGCCGCCACGCTGGCCCGGACCGTCCCGGGTGCCGCGCCGGGCGGGCGCCGCACCGGTGGTGTCGCTGGCCGCGTTCCTGGCGGTCGCGCTGCTGATGCTGGCGTTCACCACCGGTGCGGTGGTGCTGCTCTCCCGTGTGACGGGACCGCGCGGTCCGCACTGCGCCCGGTCGATGCCCTGGTGGGCGGCGGCGGCGCTGGTGCTGGTGCCGCTGGGGGCGCTGGCGCTGCTGGCGCGGTGGCGCGGGCCGCTGGCTATGCGCGGCCGTGGCGACGGGCCCGAGGGGGTGCTGCCGGCGCTGCTCGGCCTGCGCGCGGTGCCCCGGTGGGCACGCGGCCCGGCCTGCCTTCCGCTGCTGACGCTGGTGCCGGTGTACGCGAGCCAGCGGGCCGCCCGGATCCCGGCGCCCGGGGTGCTGGAGTTCACGACCGTGCTGCTCCTCGGGCTGATCGCGCTGACCGTGCTGAACACCGGCGGTCCGTCCTGCCTGGTGGTGCTCCTGGCGGCCTGGGCGGGCTGGGCCTGGTGCGCGCTGCGCGGCCCGGCGACGGCGGCCACCCTCGCCCTGCTGGGGGTGACCCTCGCGGTGGGCGCGCCGTACGCGCTGGTGGTGCGGGGGCGGTTGCGGGGGACGGTGACGGCGGACCGGGGGTGACCATCGCCGGGGACGATCGTTGGGCGGGGTGTGGATACGCAGACTCCCCCGCGGGCCGGCGGCGGCGCGCGAGCCGGCCAGGTCGAGGTCGACGACGCCGAGGCGGCCCTCGTCGAGCACTATGCGCGGCTCGTGCGGCTCGCGTACGTGGCGCTGGGCGCCGCCCCGGGACGGCACCGGCGGGTGATGCTGGCGCACCGGATCGTGCAGCGCGCGCTGCCGAGGCGGCGCTCCCCCGTACCGCGCAGCCGCGGCGGGGCCCCGGCGCCGTACGCGGTGGTGCGGGCGGCGGTGCTGCGCGGGGTGCTGGAGCACGGGCGGCAGCGCGGCGGGTGGCGGCGCCGGGTGCGGCGGACGGTCGCGGCGGTACCGCTGCCGCCACTGGCGGTGGGCCTGCGGGTCGCCCCGCGCGCGGGCGGCGCCGGCGAACTCGGCCTGGAGCGGGTGCTGGCGGCGATGCCCCCGGCCGCCCGTGCCGCGTTCGCGCTGCTGGGCACCGAGCGGATGACGGAGGAGGACCTGGTCGGCGTGCTGGCCGACGCGGGGGCCGAGGCGCCGCGCCGGGCGGTGCGCGAGGCGGCGTCGGCGGCCCGGGCGGTGGATCCGCGGCTGCTGGGGTCGGGCGGGTTCGACCCGTGCGTGCTGCTGGCCGGGCCGCCGGACCTGCTGCGGCGCCGTCAGCACGCCCGGGCCGGGGTGGCGACCGCGGCGGCGGTGGCGCTGGCCGTGACGCTGCTGGGGATGCCCGGCGGGGGTGACGGCGATCCGGCGGGTTCCGGGGCTCCGCGGGCCGGCGCCGCGGTGCTGGACCCGGCGGCGGTGCTGCGCGGCGGCGCGGACGCCTGGCGGGGCGCCGCACGGCTGGGGTTCGCCGCCTGGCCGGCCCGCGGACCGCGTGTCCGGGACACCGCGCTGCTGCGGCGGGCGCTGGCAGCCTGGGGGTCGCCGGGGTCCGGCGTGAAGGTCACGGCCGCTCCGGGCACCGTGCGGACTCCGCCGGCCGGCGCCCCTCGCCTGCTGTACGCGGGCGACGTGGACGGCGCGGCGGTGGTGCTGTTCTTCGACGGGGTGCGGCTGGTGCGGTACGCCGAGCCGCTGTCCGGTGACGGCCCCCGGGCGCTGGACCTGGCCCGGGCGGACGGCGCGCTGGACGCCTCGGCCTCGGCGGTGCTGCTGGACCGTTCGGACTCCAACGCCCGTTACCTGGTGGCCCCCTGGGTCTCCGGGGTGGCGCTGCGGAACCTGCGGGTGCCCTCGGGCGCCGCGCAGCCGGTGCGGGTGGACGCGGCCGGGGTGACGGCGCCGGTGCCGGTGCCGTCGGCGGGCGCCGGGTGCGGGAGGCCGGCCACGGCGGGCTGGTCGGCGGTGGTGCTGACCCCGGCGGCCGGGGTGCCGGGCGGGCGGCCGCAGGTGCTGACCGACCTGGGCGATCTCACGCCGGTGCACCTGACGTACGCCTCGGGCGCGGGCGCGCGGCAGGGTGAGGCGGGCGGCGCGGCGGCCCTGGCGGCCTGGGGGCACGCTTCGTGCGACCTGGGGCTGCTGCGGGGCGCCGGGGTGCGGGAGGTGGGGGTGTGGGACTTCGCCGACCAGCCGCTGCCGCAGGGCTCGGGCACGGCGCGGTGGCTGTGCACCCGGGCGGACACCTGGTCGGGCGCCGGTCACGTGCTGGTGCAGTTCGTGCCGCCGGGCGGTACCGCCGATTCGCCGCCCGCGGTGGCCGCGTCGGCCGGGTCCACCCCGGCGTGCGGGCCGATGACGCCGGCCGTGGTCTCCGGGGTGCTGTGGAAGGCGCCGGCCGGGAAGTGGTTCCTGGTGGCGGCCGGTTCGCGGGAGGTGCGGTCGCTGTCGGTCGGCGGCGGCCTGACGTACGCGGCGGCCGGGCGTACCGCGGTCGTTCCGGCCGCCTCGGGCAGCAAGGCGGTGCTGGAGGGCCGGCTGGCGGACGGCACGAGGCTGCCGGCCCTCAAGTGACGCCCGGGGCCGGGGGTCCGGGGGTGACCGGCGGCGGGCGGCGAACGTAGGCTTCCCTCCTGGTGCGGCGGCACCGGCGCGGGGCGGGGCCACCTCCCGGCGCGGGCCGGGCCGCGGCGCCCGACGCTTGTCGGTACCGCACTTCCCCGCCCCGTGAGGACGTCATGAGCAGCCAGCCATCCACCGCCCCGCTCCAGGCCGACCGGCCGGCCGCCGTGCCCGAGGGCACGGGCTGGTGGCGGGACGCGGTCATCTACCAGGTGTACCCACGCAGTTTCGCCGACTCCGACGGCGACGGCGTCGGCGACCTGCCGGGCGTCCGCGCCCGGCTGCCGTACCTGGAGCGGCTGGGTGTGGACGCCGTGTGGCTCTCGCCGTTCTACAGCTCCCCGCAGGCCGACGCCGGCTACGACGTGGCGGACTACCGGCGGGTGGACCCGGTGTTCGGCACGCTGGAGGACGCGCGGGGGCTGCTGGAGGACGCGCACGCGCTGGGGCTGCGGGTGATCGTGGACCTGGTGCCCAACCACTGCTCCGACCAGCACCCGTGGTTCCGCCAGGCGCTGGCCGACGGCCCCGGTTCGGCGGCGCGGGCCCGGTTCCTGTTCCGCCCGGGCCAGGGTGAGAGCGGTGAACTGCCGCCCAACGACTGGCAGTCGGTCTTCGGCGGCTCGGCGTGGGAGCGGGTCACCGAGGCGGACGGCTCGCCCGGCGAGTGGTACCTGCACCTGTTCGCGCCGGAGCAGCCGGACTTCGACTGGGAGCACCCGCAGGTCCGCGAGGAGTTCCGGTCGGTCCTGCGGTTCTGGCTGGACCTGGGGGTGGACGGCTTCCGGGTGGACGTGGCGCACGGCATGATCAAGGCGCCGGGGCTGCCGGACGTCGGCGGGCGCACCGAGGTGCAGTTGCTGGACAACCAGGAGCTGCCGTTCTTCGACCAGGACGGCGTGCACGAGATCTACCACGACTGGCGGGCGATCCTGGACTCCTACCCGGGGGAACGGGTGGGGGTGGCCGAGGCGTGGACCTCGACGGTGGCGCGCAGCGCCCGCTACCTGCGGCCGGGCGAGCTGCACCAGGCGTTCAACTTCGCCTATCTGACGACCGGCTGGGACGCGGCCGCGCTGCGGTCGGTGATCAGCGAGTCCCTGGAGGCGATGGCGGCGGTCGACGCCCCGGCGACCTGGGTGCTGTCCAACCACGACGTGGTGCGGCACACCACGCGGCTGTCCGGCGGGGACGAGGCGGTCGCGGTGCCGCGGGCGCGGGCGGCGACGCTGCTGATGCTGGGGCTGCCGGGGTCGGCGTACGTCTACCAGGGCGAGGAGCTGGGGCTGCCGGAGGTGACCGCGCTGCCGGACGGGGTGCGGCAGGACCCGGCGTTCTTCCGGGGTGACGGGCAGGCCGGTCTGCGGGACGGCTGCCGGGTGCCGCTGCCGTGGTCCGGGGAGGGGGCGCCGTACGGCTTCGGGCCGGACGGGGACGGGCCGAGCTGGCTCCCGCAGCCGGAGAGCTGGGCGAAGCTGAGCGTGGCGGCACAGTCCGGGGACCCGGCGTCGACGCTGGAGTTCTACCGTTCCGCGCTGGCGCTGCGGCGTGCGCACCCGGCGCTGGGCGCGGGCGGTGCGGTGACGTGGCTGGAGGCGCCGGAGGGCGTGCTGGTCTTCCGGCGGGACGCGGAGGGCGGTTCGGTGGTGTGCGCGGTCAACACCGGCACGGCCGACGCGGTGCTGCCACTGCGCGGGGAACTGCTGCTGGCCAGCGGTCCGCTTCCGGACGGGCCGGACGCTGGGTCGGTGACACTGCCTGCGGACACCGCTGCCTGGTGGTCGCTCTGAGGCGGGCGCTTTCCCGCTGGGTGCGGTGTGAAACATCGCCGCGCTGATGTCACCCGTCCGGCGGAACCGGTGCGGGGCGCCCGCGTCCCGTTCCGGTTCGGCCGGACGGACGGGGCACGAGCAGCGCTGTGGGGCGGCGTAACCGTTCCAACGGAGCACTGAGTGACACTTTGGGGTGAATTTTCCCCATCGAAACTTTAGTTCAATTCGCAACGTTGAAGTGGGGGGCAACGGCTTGCCCATGGGGTGGAGTGACGTGCCGGCAACCGGGAAGCGGACCAGAGGTGACCGGGACGCTGCCGGTTGCCGACCGGTGGCTGTGGGCCGTCTGGCAGACTGTCGACCTATGGGGGAACCGACGAAGACCATGGAAGGCCGCACGCCCGTCCCTCCGCGTCCGTCCGGTTCCATCGCGAGCGATGGAACCGCGACCGCGGAGCAGCGGACGACCGGGGCCCACGGCCTGGTCGGCTTCATCCGCAAGCCGCGCAGGCCCAGACTCTGGTTCGAGATCCTGCTGATCGGCGTCAGCTACTGGATCTACTCACTGGTGCGCAACGCGGTCCCCGAGCAGGAGACCGCCGCCATGCACCACGCGGACCTGATCTGGCGGCTGGAGTCCTTCCTCGGCATCAACGTCGAGGACCACATCAACCACGTCATGAACTCGGTGACCTGGCTGATCGTGGGGATGAACTACTACTACGCCACCCTGCACTTCATCATGACCATAGGGGTGCTGGTCTGGCTGTTCCGCCGTCACCCGGGGCGTTACGCCTCGGCGCGGCTGACGATCTTCACCACCACCGGGTTCGCGCTGGTCGGCTTCTACTTCTTCCCGCTGGCGCCACCGAGGCTGATGCGCGGCGGCGACTTCGTCGACACGGTCACCGTCCACCACACCTGGGGCTCGATGGCCTCCGGCAATCTGGCACACGTCTCCAACCAGTTCGCCGCCATGCCGTCCATGCACATCGGCTGGTCCCTGTGGTGCGGTCTGACCATAGCGATGCTGGCCAAGCACCGGTGGGTCAAGATCCTCGGCCTGTGCTACCCGGTCGCCACCCTCGTCGTCATCATCGCCACCGCCAACCACTTCTGGCTGGACGCGGTCGGCGGCGTGGTGTGCCTGGCGGTCGGGTTCGCCCTGTCCTGGCTGGTCTACGGCCGCCTGACCTTCCGCCTGCCACGCCTGGTGCCACGTCCGGCGGCCGCCGAGGACGCGGCGAGCAGGGCATCGGCCTGACCGCTCCCGGGCCGCCCGGGCCGGGCACCGCTCCGGCCACCGCCGCGGGCCCGCCGGCCCTCCCACGGGCCGCCGCGGGCGCCGGTCAGTCCTCGGCGGGGACGGCGTAGAACAGCCGGTCCACCACCGCGCGGGCCCGCCGGGTCAGCCGCCGGTAGTCGTCCACCAGGTCGCCCGCGTGCCCCGGCCCGTAACCGAGGTGACGGCCGACGGCAGCCATCTCCCGCCCGTCGCCGGGGAAGGTGTCCCCGGGCCGGCCGCGCACCAGCATCACCGCGTTGCGCACCCGGGTGGCCAGCACCCACGCCTCGTCGAGCACCGCCGCGTCATCGGGGTCCACCAGCCCGGCCTCCCGCGCCGCGGCCAGCGCGGTCCGGGTGTGCGGGGTGCGCAGCTCCTCCCGCCCGGCGCCGTGCCGCATCTGGAGCAACTGCACCGTCCACTCCACGTCGGACAGCCCGCCCCGGCCCAGCTTGGTGTGGGTCGTCGGGTCGGCGCCGCGCGGCAGCCGCTCGGACTCCATGCGGGCCTTCAGCCGCCGGATCTCGGTCACCGCCTCCTCCGACGGACCGTCCTCCGGGTACCGCAGCGGGTCCACCAGCGCCAGGAACCGGCCCGTCAGCTCCTCGTCCCCCGCGGCCGGCGCGGCCCGCAGCAACGCCTGTGCCTCCCACACCCGCGACCAGCGCCGGTAGTACGCCTCGTACGAGGACAACGTCCGCACCAGCGGCCCCGACTTGCCCTCGGGGCGCAGGTCGGCGTCGATCAGCAGCGGCGGGTCGGACGTGGGCATCTGCAGCAGCCGCCGGGTCTCGTCGGCGATCCGCAGCGCGACCCGGGCCGCCTCGGTGGCGTCGGCGCCCTCCAGCGGTTCGTGCACGAACAGCACGTCGGCGTCGGAGCCGTAGGACAGCTCCCGTCCGCCGAAGCGGCCCATGGCGATCACCGCCAGCCTGGTCGGCAGCGGCTCACCGCCGGAGACCGACCCGGCCGCCGCCTGGAGCGCGCCGCCGATGGTGGCCCGGGTCAGGTCGGTCAGCGCCGCACCGATCGCGTCCACGGCCTCCCCCGGATCGTCCGGTGCCGCGAACGCGCCGGTCAGGTCGGCCGCCGCGGTGCGGAACAGCTCCCGGCGCCGCACCCCGCGCACCACGGTGACCGCGGCCTCGGCGTTCTCCGCCCGGCCGACCGCCGCCCGTACCTCCTGCGCCAGCACGGCGTACCCGGGCGGACGCGCCGACTGGCCGGCGCCGAGCAGCGCGACCGCCTCCGGGGCGCGCAGCAGCAGGTCGGGGGCGAGCCGGCCGGCCGACAGCACCCGGGCGAGGTTGACCGCGGCGGCGCCCTCGTCGCGCAGCAGCCGCAGGTACCAGGGGGTGCGGCCGAGCGCGTCGGAGACCTTGCGGAAGTTGAGCAGCCCGGCGTCGGGGTCGGCGGAGTCGGCGAAGAAGCCGAGCAGCACCGGCAGCAGCGTGCGCTGGATGGCGGCCTTGCGGCTGACCCCGGAGGCCAGCGCCTCCAGGTGCCGCAGTGCGGCCGCCGGGTCGAGGTAGCCGAGCGCCTCCAGCCGCTGCCGGGCCGCGTCCGGGCTCAGCTTGGCCTCGCCGGGCTCCAGTTGGGCGAACGCGTCGAGCAGCGGGCGGTAGAAGATCTTCTCGTGCAGCCGCCGCACGTCCTTGGCGTGCCGCCGCCAGACCCGGGTCAGCTCGGCCACCGGTTCGGCCCGCAGCCCCAGCGAACGCCCCAGCCGCCGCAGGTCCGCCTCGTCCTCGGGCACCAGGTGGGTGCGGCGCAGCTTGTGGAGCTGGATGCGGTGCTCCATGCACCGCAGGAAGCGGTACGCGGCGTCCAGGGCGGCGGCGTCCTCGCGTCCCACGTAGCCGCCCTCGGCGAGCTGGGCCAGCGCGGTCAGCGTGGTGCGGCTGCGCACCGCCGGGTCGGTGCGGCCGTGCACCAACTGCAGGAGCTGCACGGCGAATTCGACGTCCCGCAGACCTCCGGGGCCGAGCTTCAGCTCCCGGTCGACCTGGGCGACGGGGATGTTCTCCACCACCCGGCGGCGCATCTCCTGCACGTCGGTGACGAAGTTCTCACGTTCCGCGGCCTGCCACACCAAGGGGGCCAGCGCGTCGAGGTAGGCGCGGCCGAGCTCCTCGTCACCGGCCACCGGGCGGGCCTTGAGCAGCGCCTGGAACTCCCAGGTCTTGGCCCAGCGCCGGTAGTAGGCGACGTGGCTGGCGAGGGTACGCACCAGCGGGCCGTTCTTGCCCTCGGGGCGCAGGTTGGCGTCGACCTCCCAGATGCGGCCCTCGGCGGTGGTCTCCGAGCAGACCCGCATCGTGCGGGCCGCCAGCCGGGTGGCCGCGCGCAGCGCCTCGCCCTCGTCGGCGCCCTCGGGGGCCGCGGCGACGAAGACCACGTCGACGTCGGAGACGTAGTTCAGCTCGTGTCCGCCGGCCTTGCCCATGGCGATGACGGCCAGCCGTCCGGCGGCGGCGTCCGCGGGGGCCTCGGCCCGGGCGATGTCGAGGGCGGCACGCAGGGTGGCGGTGGCCAGGTCGGCGAGTTCGCCGGCGGTCTCGGCCAGGTCACTGGTACCGCACACGTCGCGGGCGGCGACCCCCAGCAGGCAGCGGCGGTAGGCGACGCGCAGCGCGTCCTGCGGCGCGGCGCCGTCCCGGGCCTCCTGGGCGCAACGGTCCTCCAGCACGGCCGCGAACTCCGCCACGCCCGGGTGCAGGTCGCGGGAGTCGTAGGTGACGAGGCCGTGCCAGTCGCCCGGGCAGTGCGCGAGGTGCTCGCCCAGCGCCTCGGAGGCCCCCAGCACGCCGAGCAGCCGGTCGCGCAGCGGTTTCGCGGTGATCAGGGTGTCCAGCAGCGTGTTCCGCTCGCCGGGCGCCTGGGCCTGCACGACCCGGACGAGCGCGCGCAGCGCCAGGTCGGGGTCGGCGGTGGCACCGAGGGCCTCCAGCAGCACGGGATCGTTGCGCACGGCCGCCATCACCGGGTCGGCCAGCCACTCCTGCGCCCCCGACGGGTCGGTGAACCCGTGCCGCAGCAGCCTGCCGAACGTACTGCCGCGCCGTCCGTCCCGCATACGCACCGCCTCTTCCAGTCCCGGCCCCGAGCGTATCCGCCCCCGCCCGGCGCGGCGCCGCCGGACCGGGCGGGGACGGCGCCCGCGGACGCTCGGCCCGGCGGGGCGGCGGGTCCCGGGTGTGCCGTCGAACCGGCCGCGGGCCCGGGCCGTGGGCGACGTCGTAAGCCCTGCGGGGCGCCGACCGGGTGGCCGGGTGGGCGGGGGTCAGATCTGGATGTACTGGACGTAGTCGGCGCTGACGTGCTGTTCGGCGCCGCCGTTGATCCGATAGGTGACGTCGGCGATTTCGTCGCGACGGGCCCGGTGACCTACCGGCCCCTCGCCGAGAGCCGGCCACCGGCGTCCGACCGGCACAGCGGTGGCCGGGACCGCACGCCCCGGCCGCCGGCCCCGCGCTCACAGCGCGGGCGGCATCTTCCGCAGTTCGAACGGGGTGACCTCCGACCGGTGGCCGCGCGGTTGATAACGACGCGTCAGTGCCGTAGGGCCGCATGGAGGCCGTCGGTTTCGGGCAGGGACCAACGTCAGAGCGGGCGGTCCTCCTTCACAGCTCGAAGGAGGACCGCCCGCTCTCTCTGCTGCGCTGTTCAGATGTCCATAGCACCGGTGCTGAGGTCACGCGAAGCCGTGAAGGCGGCGAACGCGGCCCATGCCTGGGGGGTGAAGGAGAGACTCGGTCCCTGCTTGTCCTTGGAGTCGCGGACACGCACGGTGCTCGGCTCGACGGCAACCTCGACGCAGTTGCCGCCGTTCTGACCGCTGTAGGACGACTTGAACCAAGCCGACTCAGGGACAGGCGGGGTGGTCGGAGGGTGTGCGGAGTAGTTGGTCATGTCCACAGTTTCTTTTCGAGGTCGCGAAGGATCTGCGGCGTCTGGGCCGGTCCCGGCGCCGCCTTGGCCATGGCTTCGAACTGCCTCTGGTACTGCCCCACGTCCGATTCCCTGGACCAGATGGTGGTCGCCTTGTGGCTGTCACTTGACGCCACCGGCCCGAGGGTATCGAACTCCAGGATCTCGAAGTTCCACCCGGAACGGTAGGTGGCCATGGCCTCCGGGATGATCTGGATGTCGACGTGGTCAAGCTCGGAGATACGGAGGATCTCCTCGTACTGCTCCCGCATCACCTCGGCCGAACCGACGAGCGTGCGCAGCGCGCTCTCGGCCATGATGATGTGCACCTCGGGGCCGGCGGAGTGGATTCGATCCTCCTTGCGGTCCATGCGAGCGCGCACGACGCTCTGGGTGAAGTCCGTGGTTCGTTCCTCAACGACCTTCGCCGTCCGCATCATCGCGCGGGCGTAGGACTCAGCCTGCAACAGCCCGTGCACATACCAGTTCTCGTAGGCCCGCACCCTGTTGGCGTCGCGTTCCAGCCCCAGGAACAGTGGAGTTCCTGACGGCATGAGTTGGCGGTACGAGGTGAACGGCTCCCGGGACAGGGACTCGCGCTGCATGGCCAACAGGGCATCGCGGTCATCCGGGTCGGTGACCTCGTATTTGTCCATCAGCTTCTCAAGGTCGCTGAGCTTCGGCAGGGGGATGTCCCCGCCTTCCACCCGGCTCACCTTCGACCGGGAGAAGCCCAGGTCGACCGAGACGGCCTCGGCGGTCAGGCCGGCTCGTTCCCTGAGCGTCCGCAACTCCTTGCCGAGCATCACACGCAGGTACGTCGGTCCACGTCGTGCGGGCATGTCTCCTCAATTCTGATCTTGTTCTTCAACTTCGAGCCCCAGTGGAGCGCGTCCGGGTTTCTGTACGTCAGCTCGGCTTGCGTGTGCGGAGTCTGGCACCCGATGTCGCGCGAGCACTACCCCCTGTCGGTTACGTGGCATGTGCCAATGTTCCTCCTTAGGGGTTTTCTTGGACCGGTCGCTTGAAGGTTAACTGGTCGGTGCACGACGCTAGTCAGGTCGCACCCGGGGCCGAGGTTCCTGGCCCCGCCTGCGGCAATCAGTGCCGTGCGTCGCCGTGCCCGGGGTTGTGAGTCACATGCGCTCCTTCCCCCGGGCCTCTCCGTCAGCACGGCATCGTGCCCCATTGTGACGGATGGTGAGCGATCGGTGATGGGTGATGTGGTCGCTGGGCCGGACCCCCGTCAGGTCCTGGCGATACTGGGACCGAAGCGGTACGCGCAGAACCTGATGGCATACCCAAGGGCTATCGGTCAGGTTCGCCGGGTCGTTGAGGCCCACTTGCGGTACTGGGGGCGCGACGCGCTGCGTGACGCGATCTCCTTGTGCACGACGGAGATGCTGACCAACGTCGCAAAGCACACGCGATCCTTCGCCTGCGTCCTGATCCTGGAGGACAACGGAACCGGCGTGCGCCTCACCGTCAGCGACTCCAGCAAGGACCTGCCCACCGTCCGCGAGGTCGATTGGTCCGCCGAGTCGGGGCGCGGCATCCGGCTGCTCACCGCCTTGGCCACCTCCTACGGCTCCACGATCACGGACGCCGGCAAGGACGTCTGGGCGATCTTCCTTGATGACGGGGAGGCGACTTGACCGCGACCGACGCCCCCCCGTTTCGGCCTTCCGACGGAGATCGATCGCACACCCTGTCCAGCCTCTTCCCCTTGCAACCACTACTGGAGAGAACGTTGACCACCAGCGCAACGGGCGATGCCCTCGACGCCGCTGCCACCGAGAGGAACACCGCCGGCGCGTCGTCCCCGGCGCGGATGCCCGCCGGCCAGGAGGCACACCGCCCCGAGGGGGGTGCCCACCGGGGCTTGACGGTGGTGGCCACCGACACGGAGGCCAGGGCCGGGCGGGCGGACGTCGCCCGGGACCCCCTTCGCCGCAAGGCCGTGGCCGAGACCTACCGGCTCGTCCCGGCCGTCCGTCAGACCGAGGCGCGTCGGGCCGTCAGGCGACAGACCGACCACGCGAATACCGAGGTGCTGCGCCGCGTCCTGTCCGACCACGGCTGGCACGGTCTGACGCCGGTCGGACAGGATGCGGCGCGAGCGGCCTGGCTGATCGCCCCGCACGCCGACGACGTCGGCTTTCAGAAGATCGCGCTGGCCCAACCGGCCGACGCCGTTACGCGGGGAGAGGCTGAACCGGCCCACTGGGCCCACCTGTACGACCGGTGTTGTGCCCTGGCGAATCTCCCCCAGCCGTACGGAACGCGGTACCGATGCACCTCCCCCGGCTTCGGGCCGTACCCCATCGCCGACTCCGACAGCCTCGACGAGCGGCGCGCGCTCTACGGCCTCGAACCCCACGCACGCAAGGCTGAGGCCCTGCGCCGGCACCACTCGGGAGAAGCGGCGTGACCATCAGCCAGTGCCCCGTGGGCGCGTCGAGTCGCGATGTGACGGCCACGCTGACCCCGGAAGGCCGTGATCAGCTCGCCTGCCCGGCCACGCGGGACGATGTCGGCCGTTTTGTCCCATACGTCACCCCGCTCAAGGGGGAGAAGTCCGTCTCCCTGGACGACGTGGTCATCCGTGCTGACGGTCTCGGCCTGACCTACTCCGAGGGGGAGGGTGAGGGCGACCGCGACCCGCGCGGTGCGCTGTGGGTGCGTACCGAGCCCCCCGCCGGCGGACGGCCGATCCCCCTCTTCCGCTCGGTCCATCCACAGCGCGCGGGCCGAGCCATGCTGGCGATGCGCTGCCAGGGGTGTTTCGGGGAACCCGATCGCACCAGCAAGGGGGTTCTCTTCTTCGTCAAACCGGACCCCAGGGCTCGTGACCTGCGTTACTGGCCCCAGACCGAGTACACCCACCACCCGCCCGTCTGCCTGCCCTACGCCCACAAGGCCATGATCCGCTGCTCGTTCGTCCAGGAGGCACCGGCCCTGCGGGTGCGGAACCCGCGGCCCTGGGGCGTCGACTGCTTCGCTTTCGCCCCCGACGATCGCGGGGGCTTGCGGGAACTCCGTGACGTCAACCGCTGCTCCTACGACGACCTCAAGCTCCTCCCGTGGACGCTGGCGGTCCAGCCGATCGCACGGCTGAGCCGCTGCACCGTGGTCGACATCAACGCCGAACTGGCCGCCGCCGGCCTGGAACCGCCCGAGCGCCTGCATCCCGGACGCTGACCGCGAAGGGAGCCACGCCGGTGGACCTCCGGGACCTGCCCCTCCAACAGCGGGTCGCCCGCCCCGCGGCATGGCGACGGATCCAGACCCCGACGGCCCACAGACGGCCCAGGAGGGGTAGCACGGGCCAGGGGCGGGACGGTCGGTGACCGTCGGCCCCTGGGACCGGAAGGACTCGAAACGCCGCTGACCCGCGGCTACAGCGCGGGCAGCATCTTCCGCAGTTCGAACGGGGTGACCTCCGACCGGTACTCCTCCCACTCCTGCTTCTTGTTGCGGAGGAAGAAGTCGAAGACGTGCTCGCCCAGGGTTTCGGCGACGAGTTCGCTGCGTTCCATGAGGGTGATCGCCTCGCCGAGGTTCTGGGGGAGGGGTTCGATGCCGAGGGCGCGGCGTTCGGCGTCGGTGAGGGCCCAGACGTCGTCGTCGGCGCCGGGGGGCAGGGAGTAGCCCTCTTCGACGCCCTTGAGGCCGGCGGCGAGCAGGACCGCGTAGGCGAGGTAGGGGTTGGCGCCGGAGTCGAGGGAGCGGACCTCGACGCGGGTGGAGACGGTCTTGCCGGGCTTGTACATCGGCACGCGGATCAGTGCGGAGCGGTTGTTGTGGCCCCAGCAGATGTAGGAGGGGGCCTCGCCGCCGGCGCCGGCGGTGCGCTGGGAGCCGCCCCAGATGCGCTTGTAGGAGTTGACCCACTGGTTGGTGACCGCGGAGACGTCGCCCGCGTGCCGCAGCAGGCCGGCGATGAACGAGCGTCCCACCTTGGAGAGCTGGTACTCGGCACCGGACTCGTGGAAGGCGTTGCGGTCGCCTTCGAACAGCGACAGGTGGGTGTGCATGCCCGAGCCGGGGAACCCGCTGAAGGGCTTGGGCATGAACGTGGCCTGCACGCCCTGTTCCAGCGCCACCTGCTTCATGACCTGGCGGAACGTCATGATGTTGTCCGCCGTCGACAGGGCGTCCGCGTACCGCAGGTCGATCTCCTGCTGGCCGGGCGCACCCTCGTGGTGGGAGAACTCCACCGAGATGCCCATCGACTCCAGCATGGTGATGGCCTGGCGGCGGAAGTCGTGGCCCACGTGCTGCGGGGTGTGGTCGAAGTAGCCGGAGGAGTCCGCCGGGGTGGGCTGGCTGCCGTCCGACGGCTTGTTCTTGAGCAGGAAGAACTCGATCTCCGGGTGCGTGTAGAAGGTGAACCCGAGGTCGGAGGTGCGCGACAGGGTGCGTTTGAGGACGTAGCGGGGGTCCGCGTAGGAGGGGGAGCCGTCCGGCATGAGGATGTCGCAGAACATCCGCGCGGTCCCGGGCGACTCGGCTCGCCACGGCAGGATCTGGAACGTGGCCGGGTCGGGCTTGGCCAGCATGTCGGACTCGTAGACCCGCGCGAAGCCCTCGATGGCCGAGCCGTCGAAGCCGATCCCCTCGTCGAACGCCTGCTCCAGCTCGGCGGGCGCCACGGCGACGGACTTCAGAAAGCCCAGCACGTCGGTGAACCACAACCGGACGAAGCGGATGTCCCGCTCCTCCAGGGTCCGGAGCACGAACTCCTGCTGCTTGTCCATAACGCCAGTCCTCGCAGAGTCGTAGAACGGTCCCCGGCCCCCCGGCCGGCCGGACGCGCTGATGAGGGCACGGTGACTCCCAGTATGACGCCCCGGTGTTTCCGCAGCGTCACACCCGCCGGGGCCCCGCGTCCACCCCCGCGCCCCGCGTCCCGCCACGCCCCCGCGAGGACCCCTCAGCGTTTCGCCGCGGCCAGGGCCTCACGGACGGTGGCGGCGGGGCCGGGGGCGCCGGGGTCCGCGGGGAAGGGGAGGGTGGGGTCGCTGAGGTAGGGGAGGCCGTAGACGGGGGTGCCGGGCTGCTGGCGCCAGCCTTCGTCGAGGGGGCCCGCGTCGACGACGTCGTAGCCCAGGGCGTCGATCAGTGCGGCGGCCCGCCGCTTGGCCGCCCCGTCGTCACCGGCCAGCGGCAGCGCGCTGCGGTCGGCGGCGCCGGCCGGACGGGCCAGGCCGAGCAGGTGACCGTAGAAGATGTTGTTGAACGCCTTCACCACGTGCGCGTCCGCGAGGTGGTCCTGGAGCAGGCGGCTGCTGGTGACCCCGTCGGCCAGGCCGGGGATCGCGCCGTCGCGGTCCGGATAGTAGTTGTTGGTGTCGATGACGGTCTTGCCGGCCAGCGGGGCGGCCGGCACCTGGAGGTAGTTCCTCAGCGGGATGGTGACGACCACCAGGTCACCCGCCGCGGCCGCCTGCTCCGCGGTGGCGGCGGAGGCGCGCGGGCCGAGTTCGGCGACCAGGTCCGCCAGGGTCTCCGGTCCGCGCGAGTTGCTGAGGACCACGTCGATGCCGGCGGCCACCGCGAGCCGTGCGACGGTGCCGCCGATGTTTCCGCTGCCGATCAGTGCGAGTCTCATGGCCGCCTCAACCGCCGCGGCGGCCGTGTTGTTCCGGGGGTCGCCCGTTCGGCGGCGGGGCAGGATCAGGCCGGGGCAGTGCCTGACGCTCCGTCATCGACTGGCCGGCGGGACCCGGCTGTCCGCCGCCGGAGGGGCGGGACGCGTCGCGGCAGACCGGGTGTCGTATGCGCCGTGTACGGTGTTTTCCACCTGTTCGTGCCGACTCCGCGCACGGCAGTCACCACGGTGTGTCGCAGGGGGTGTCCCGGATGGGCGGTCGGAGGGTCGGTGGGCGCATAGCCGGCGCGGCGTGTGCCGCGTCCGCCGTGCCGATCACCGACATCACGAGGGGCAGCCCATGCGCAGTCTTCGACGCCGTTCCGTCCTGAGCGCCGGCCTGGCCGTGGCCGGGGGCGGTCTGCTCACCGCCTGCGGTCCGTCGCTGGAGGCGGGCCGCCGGGCCGGGGCGCCGCCGAGCGGCTTCGTGCGGCCGGACGGCCCGCAGGTGCTGGCCGCCGAGAAGGCCCGGAACGGCGGCCCGGTGCAGAAGGTGAGGCTGAGCGCGCTGGCGACGCTGGCGGACCTGGGCGGCCCCACGGTGGCGACGTGGACGTACGGGGACCGGCTGCCGGGGCGGCAGGTGCGGGTCACCGCGGGCGGCACGCTGGAGGCGGTGGTCACCAACCACCTCCCGCAGGACACCACGACGCACTGGCACGGCTGCGTCATCCGCAACGACATGGACGGCGTTCCGGGGCTGACGCAGGTGCCGATCCGGCCCGGCACCTCCTTCACCTACCGCTTCGCGCTGGAGCGCCCCGGCACCTACTGGTTCCACCCGCACGCCGGCGTCCAGCGGGACCGGGGGCTGTACGCGCCGCTGATCGTGGAAGACCCGCACGAGCCGCTGCGCTACGACCACGAGTGGGTGGTGGTGCTGGACGACTGGCTGGACGGGGTGAAGGGCTCGACGCCGGACATCGTGCTGGCGCAGCTGGCCGGTCAGAGCCGGTTCGGGCCGGCGGACGGCGGTTCCGGCGGCGGTTCCGGCGGGATGGCCGGGATGGAGGGGATGACCGTCCGCCCGGCGGATCCGGCGGTGGGGCCGGACCGGCGGCTGAGCGGGGGCGACAGCGACCTGCTGGGCGGCCACCCGGGGGACGTGTCGTATCCGTACTACCTGATCAACGGCAGGGTGGCGGCCTCACCGGAGACGTTCCGGGCCCGGCCGGGCGACCGGATCCGGCTGCGGATCATCAACGCGGGCGCGGACACCGCGTTCCGCGTGGCGCTCGGCGGGCACCGGATGACGGTGACGCACACCGACGCCATGCCGGTGGAGCACCGGGAGACCGCGTCACTGCTGCTGGGCATGGGTGAGCGCTACGACGTGCTGGTGACCGCCGGCGACGGGGTCTTCCCGCTGGTGGCGCTGGCGGAGGGCAAGGACGCGACCGCCCTGGCGGTGCTGCGCACGTCACCCTCGGGCGGCGCCCCGCCGGCGCACACCCGGCCGGCGGAGCTGGACAGCGTGCCACTGCGCGTGCGGTCCCTGCGGGCCGACGCGTCGGTGACGCTGCGGGACCGGCCGGTGGACACCACGGTACGGCTGCGCCTGACGCGGAAGATGCCGTCGTACGACTGGGGCATCAACGGGCACGACTACACCCCGTCGGAGCGGCTGCCGGTCTCGCGGGGGCAGCGGGTGCGCCTGTCGTTCGTCAACGAGACGCGGATGTGGCACCCGGTCCACCTGCACGGGCACACGTTCCAGCTGCCGCACGGCGGGCCGCTGAAGGACACCGTGATGGTGCTGCCCCGGCGCTCGGTGGACGTGCTGATGGACGCCGGCAACCCGGGCCTGTGGATGCTGCACTGCCACAACGTCTACCACTCGGAGTCCGGGATGATGACGGTGCTGGGCTACCGGGACTGAGCGGGTCGCGCGGACGGCCGGGGGCGGGGCCGGAGGCGGCCACCCCGGCAGACATCGCGTCGGTTCGACGATTACGCTGGGGGCATGCCTCAACTTCGTCTCGCTCTCAATCAGGTCGACAGTGCCGTCGGCGACATCGCGGGGAACGCCGATGCCGTCGTGCGGTGGGCCCGGCACGCGGCCGGCCAGGGGGCGCACCTGATCGCGTTCCCGGAGATGGCGCTCACCGGTTACCCGGTGGAGGACCTGGCGCTGCGGTCCACGTTCGTGGAGGCGTCCCGGGCTGCGCTGACCGCGCTGGCGGGGCGGCTGGCCGACGAGGGCGTGGGAGACGTGCCGGTGGTGGTCGGCTACCTGGACCGCAGCGCGAAGGCCCAGCCGCGCTACGGCCAGCCGGCCGGCGCCCCGCAGAACGCGGCGGCGGTGCTGGTCGGCGGCGAGGTGGTGCTGACGTTCGCCAAACACCACCTGCCGAACTACGGGGTGTTCGACGAGTTCCGCTACTTCGTGCCGGGCGGCACGCTGCCGGTGGTGCGGGTGCGCGGGGTGGACGTGGCGCTGGCGATCTGCGAGGACCTGTGGCAGGACGGCGGCCGGGTGCCGGCGGCCCGTGAGGCGGGGGCGGGGCTGCTGCTGTCGGTGAACGCCTCGCCGTACGAGATGGCCAAGGACGACACGCGGCTGGAGCTGGTGCGGCGGCGGGCGAAGGAGGCCGGCTGCACGGTGGCGTACCTGGCGATGATCGGCGGGCAGGACGAGCTGGTCTTCGACGGCGACTCGATCGTGGTGGGCACGGACGGCGAGGTGATCACCCGGGCACCGCAGTTCGAGGAGGGCTGCGTGCTGGTGGACCTGGAGCTGCCGGCGGCGGACGCGGTGCCGTCGGGCGCGGTGGACGACGGGCTGGTGATCGACCACCGGGTGGTCTCGGCGGAGCCCGTCGAGGCGTACCCGGCGCAGGTGCCGGGCGAACTGGCGCCGCGTATGGAGGACGACGAGGAGATCTACACCGCGCTGGTGGTGGGCCTGCGGGCCTACCTGCGCAAGAACGGCTTCGGCTCGGTACTGCTGGGGCTGTCCGGCGGGATCGACTCGGCGCTGGTGGCGGCGATCGCGTGCGACGCGATCGGGGCGGACAACGTGCACGTGGTCTCGATGCCGTCGCGGTACTCCAGCGGCCACTCCAAGGACGACGCGGCCGAGATGGCGCGGCGCACCGGCATGAACTACCGCGTGGTGCCGATCGGGCCCATGTTCGACGCGTACATGTCGAAGCTGAAGCTGTCGGGCCTGGCGGAGGAGAACCTCCAGGCGCGGCTGCGCGGCGTGACGCTGATGGCGATCTCCAACCAGGAGGGTCACCTGGTGCTGGCCACGGGCAACAAGTCCGAGCTGGCGTGCGGCTATTCGACCCTGTACGGCGACGCGGTCGGCGGCTTCGCCCCCATCAAGGACGTCCTGAAGACCAAGGTGTGGGACCTGGCCCGCTGGCGCAACGTGGCGGCCGCCCGGCGCGGTCAGGTGCCGCCCATTCCGGAGAGTTCGATCACCAAGCCCCCGAGCGCCGAACTGCGGCCGGGCCAGCTGGACTCCGACTCCCTGCCGGACTACGAGATGCTCGACCGCATCCTCGACCTCTACGTCCAGCAGGACCGCGGCCGCGAGGCGATCGTCACCGCCGGCTTCGACGCCCCCACCGTGGACCGCATCCTGCGCATGGTCGACGTGGCCGAGTACAAGCGCCGCCAGTACCCCCCGGGCACCAAGATCACCTCCAAGGGCTTCGGCAAGGACCGCCGCCTCCCCATCACCAACGGCTGGCGAGAAGGCTCCTGACCCCGTAAGGCCGCCCCGTGCCCCGAAAGGGGCGCGGGCGAGTGTGCGGCTTAAGGGTCCACAACTTGCTGACCCACCGGTTCCGTCTGACAGCAGAGGAAACCCCTGGTCAGGCGGCGAGAGTGCCCCGCCCGGGATCGGCCCGGACGGGGCGGTTGCAGTGCTACGCGAGAGCGGCGGGACCGCGAAGCGGCTCCGGCCAGTCCTGCCCGTGGGCCGCGTAGGCGAGCGAGATCCGGCGGCGGACCTGCGACAGCCGTTCGGAGCGTCGTGCCCGTTCCTCCGCGAGCTGAGCGTTGATGTTCGCCTGACGCTCTCGCCACGCGGCTTCGTCGGCGGCTCCCTGTGCCGCCCGCTCTTGCTCCGCGATCAGCACGTACGGGCGGACGATGATCGGGGTCGGGTCAAGAAGGTCTTCGTCGTCGTCCTGGGCGGCCGGGGGAGTCGCCGGGGGCTCCGGAGCCACCGTGTCCGGCGTCCAGCCCCGGGGCAGGCTCCGTGTCGTCTGCCGTCAGAGTTCCGGTCACGTCCCGGAACGCGAGCCTGCCCGCCGTGTCCTCCGGCTCGCACACGCCGAAGCGAACTGCCAGTTCGCGCGTGATGCGTCGGCCTCGGTGTTTCACCGTGAATTCCATGAACTGTGACGTTCTGTCACTGCATGCAAAAGGTGCCCCGTGGCCTGCGATGATCCGGCTTGTTGAGGACTGGATCATGAGCGGGCGGGGGCACCTTTCACGTGCAGGGTAGCGAGTGGGCACACGGTCTGGCGATGTCGGGGGACGGGAAGGGACAGGTCGGGCATGTGGGCGGGGTGCATCTGCGGCTGCTCGCGGAGCGCACGGGCCTGACCGGGGAACTGTCGGCGGCGCTGGCCCGGCCGGGGTTCGTGCCGCTGCACGACCGGGGGCAGGTGATGGTGGACCTCGCGGTCGCGATCACCCTGGGCGCGACCTGCATCCGCGACATCCGGCTACTGGAACACCAGCGGCCGGTCTTCGGCCCAGTCGCCTCCCATCCCACCGCGTGGCGGGCGCTGAAGGAACTCGACGAACTCGCCCGGGCCCGGACCGGGCGGGCCCGGGCGGCAGTACGCCGCCGCGTCTACGAACTGCTCCGCAAACGGCCCGAGGGCTTTCCCGAGGTCGAGGTCGAAGGGGTGCCGCTGACGGGCTGGACCGTGATCGACAGTGACGGGACGCTGATCCCCGCGCCGTCGGAGAAGGAAGGAGCCCACGGCACCTACAAGGGCTTCCTCGGACACCACATATTCGTCGCCACCTGCGACAACACCGGCGAACAGCTCGCCGCGACGCTCCACACGGGCAACGTCAGTGCCAACGACGCGGCAGTGAACATCGACATCCTGACCCGGGCGGTGGCCCAACTGCCCTGGTGGCGACGGCAGAAGATCCTCTTCCGGGTGGACGGCGCAGGCTTCTCCCACCAGCTGATCGACTGGATCGCCTCCGCGGGCGGCCGCAAGAGCCCCACCTTCCGCTGGGAGTACTCCATCGGCTGGGCTTTCACCGCCCGCGAACAGGCCGCCATCGAGATCTGCGACAAGAAGAACCTGTGGCAGCCGGCCGGCGGCGCGGACGGCGGTGTGCGCGAGGGCGCGTTCGTCGCCGACATCACCGCCCTGCTCGGCGAGTTGGCCGGCTGGCCGGCATACCACCGGGTGATCGCGCGGAAGGAGCCCCTGCACCCCCGCTACGTCAAGGACGCCAGCGCCTACGAGATCAAGCAGGAGGCGCGCTACCAGACCTTCGCGACCAACCACCAACACGGGCAGATCGCCCATCTCGATGGCCGACACCGCAAACACGCCAGGGTCGAGCCCAAGATCCGCGATCAGAAGGCTTCCGGGATCGGCCTGCTGCCCTCGCGCGAGCTGGAGGTGAACGCCGCCTGGCTCACCGCCACCACCCTCGCCGCCGATCTCCGCTGCTGGTTCCAGCTCCTCGCCCTGGACGGCGAGCTCGCCAAGGCCACCCCGAAGACCCTGCGCTACCGCATCCTCCACGTCCCCGCCCGCCTCGTGCACGGCCGGCGAAAACGCCGTCTGAAACTCCCCGACACCTGGCCCTGGGCCACGGCGATCATCCGCGCCTTCGAACGGATCCTCGCCCTGCCCCACCCAACCTGACCAGCACGAACGACCTCATCGAGCATCGAGAGGAGGCTCACCCGCAAGCTCCGGGACCGTGGAAACCGGCGTCATCCGGCACGTCAGCCGACGCGCTCCCCTGACCGGAACCGTCCCCGGACAGAGATCAACGCGACATCACGGACGCCAGACCAACCGGACGTCGCCGTGAAACAACGAGGTGAGGGCTCGGTGAACGTGGCGATTCCGTTTGGGTAGCGGGAATGCCATATCACCGGGCTCGCCTGCGGGACGGCCGCGATGTCCGGCCCGGCATCCAATTCGGCCCAGACGAGTTCGCCGTCTTCCTGCGAGCTGTGCCCCATGTTGACGACGAGGTTGGACACGATGGACAGTCCGCGTCCGCACTCGTCGTCGTCCCTGATCGGCGGCGGGTTCTTCGACTCCCGGCCGTTGTCCCAGACTTCGACGAACAGGGACCGCCCCCGTACGCGGATTTGAACGGCCAGAAGCGCCACGTGCTCAAGGTCGGCGTACGTGGGGTTCGGGCGGGCGAAGCCGGTGAACTGAACCGCGTTGGTGACCAGTTCCGAAACGATCAGCTTTGCGTCGGCAACTACGTCCGCCGGGATCGCCCAAGCGCGAAGCTCGTGCTCCACGAAACAGCGAGCGAGCCCGGGAGCGGTAAGCGTGGCCGCGAGTTTGAGGCTGTTTACCAACAACTGTTCACGCATGGCTACCTTCTCGATGGGCTCAGGCGACGAGCGCCGATGATTCGGAGTCGAGATCAACGAGCCGGTATCGGTCGAGCCGCATCACGGATTGCGCGGCGTGAACGATGCCTTTGCGGGGGCTCCCGTAGGCCACGATGTCGATGGGGTTCGCCTGACTCCTCATCGGTGCGGTGCCGATTCCCGGCATGTACATAATTCCGTTGACCCCGTACAGGCGGGGGGCGCGGCAGCGAACCGCGACGTTGTGGCCGCGAAGGTGGGGGCAGAGACGGATCGCGATCATTGCGCACCGCATGCACACCGGCGGGTGCGTGGTCTCGATCGGGGCGGGCCACGGATCGGCTTCGTATTCCCGGCGCCCCAACAGGAACAGCACCCCGTCCCGGGTGGCCTCCGGCCGGGTGGGCTTCGCGCAGACCTGACAGAGCATTCCGCCCATGGCCCGGCGCTGCCGCCCGTGGTGGACGGTCTTGTACTCCGGCTTCCCGACCCCGGGCTTGCTGGTGACCCGTCGCCACAGCACCCCGAAGGCGTCCCGGTCCGTGCGGCGTTCGTTGGCGTAGGCGATAGACCTACCCCGCCACACGAGGCGCGGACTGGCGAAGGTTTCACCACTCCAGCCGGCGATGTACGGGACCTTCTCGTGTAGGCGCAAGGAAGCAACCGGCGGGGCCGGTTGCGTCGCTGCGGCATGGGTGGGCATGCGAGACCTTTCACGGTGGGTAGCGGTGAGCGTTGTCGAGCGCGGGCAGCTCGTGACCGGTGTGCACCGGGAAGGGGCTCGTCGTGACCCCGCGTGCCGGGTGCTGCCGTTCCTGATGACCGCTCAACAAGGCAACCGCGTCCGGGCCGTGACGGGTACCGTTGAAGGGAAGGCAAAAAGTAAGAGCGCTAAGCGCGCGTCGAGCCGGAGGGGTTGAGGCCATGACGACGGTGCCGAACGAGGGGTTCGGAGCGCTCTTCCGCGAGAGCGGTTGGACGCAACGACAGCTTGCGCAGGAGGTCAACCGGCTCGGCACCGAGCGGGGGACGCCCACGCGATACCAGTCGCCCTCAGTCACGGCAGCTGTAGTTCTGGTCATGGCTGGTCCTGAAGAGCGTGTCGGCGCTGGTGGCAGGCTCGTGCGATGGCTTGATGGTGGCGGCGCCAGGCCATCCAGTGCAGGGTGTGTTCCGCGTTCCGGACTGGTGGTGTGAGGACGAACGCCCGCAGGATTCGGACGAGTTCGGGGCAGGTCAACGGGACGAGGCGGGCCGGTCGGGCAGGGCCTGTCGTGGTCGTGGCGGCGGTGGTCAGGGCGAGGACGGCGGATGCGACAAGGCAGAACAGCGACCAGCGCATCCAGGAGTTCCAGCAGGTCACCTGCCCTTCGTCCAGGCCGGTGAAGGTCTTGCCGAGTTGGAAGGTCTCCTCGATCCGCCACCGTCGGCAGATCACTTCCACCAGCTGGGCGAGGGTGACAGGTGCGGGCGACCAGCAGCGGAAGAAGGAGATCTCGCCGGTGTACCGGTGCCGGCGGGCGACCAGGACGCTGGTGCCGTCGTCTTCGTGTCCGTCGGGGGTGTCGTCCGCATGGACATCGAGCCAGGCCCAGTCGTACTCGCGGGTGCCCTTCGTTCCGTGTCCGGTGCGCATGCGCATCCACTGGTGCGGCAGCACCTTGTTGATCATCTGGCGGGCTTTCCACTGGCAGCCCGCTCCGTCGGTGACGGGGTATGTGTGGGACACGCCGACCGCGTAGCCGAGCCCGAGCTCCCGCAGATCCCTGCGCAGTTCGCGGCCGGAGTACACCGCGTCGCCGGCGAACCAGCGCGCCCGGACACCCAGTTCAAGCGCGCCTGCGACCATGGCGGCGGTCTGCTGCAGCTTGGTGGCGAACAGGATCTCCTCCGGGATCCCGGCCACCTCGCGGCGTTCCTCGTCCGCGGCCCAGTCCTTCGGCAGGTAAAGGGCCCGGTCGATCACCACCCGCACCGACGCGGTGACCACCGCCAGGTGCACGGCGACCTGGCACAACCCGACTCCCTTGATCGCGCCGGAGTACTGGCGGCCGGCTCCGACGCAGCCGGTCGAGGACTTCGCGTCCCCGGTCTCGTCCGCGACCAGTACTACGTCCTGACCTTCGAGTTCGCGCACGATCAGGCGGGCGATCTCCTCCCGGGCCCGGTCGTGGTCGAACCTCGCGCGTGACAGCAGGTGCTGCAGCCGGTGCGGGCCGGGATGCCCCAGCGCCTCAGCCAGAGTCCAGCAGTTGCGTGTGTCCACCTCCGCCAGCAGCCCGGTGACCATCTCCGCCGCCGTGGCACGGGTCTCACGCCGGGCGAAGCAGCCCGCGATCGCATCCATCGCGGACCGGAACACCCGGCCCCAGGCAGCCTGGGCTATCGTGGCCTCCACGGCCACCTGATCCTGAAACGTCGTCACAAACGTTCATGATCACGGTGGCCGTACCTGTACCCGCACCCGACCCCGCAAGCCGCCCACCAGCGCAGACTCCGGAACTACAGCTGCCGTGTCAGTCCACCAGTGGCTTAACGGCGGCATGCCGAAGGAGTCGGTCCGCCCCTTGATCCTTGAAGCCTTCGCCCGTCGCTTGCGGCGACCGGTCACGGCCGTTGAAGCAGGGTTTCCCGATTCTCCCGAATCCAGTTCCGCCGTCGAACCTCGTACGGTGGAAGGGTTGGTTGACCTAGGGAGGCAAGACATGGACCCGTCCCGGCGAAGCGTATTGAGCGCCGGACTCTTCTCCGTCGCGCTGGCGGTGCCCGGGTGGCAAGACGTAGTTGGCAGAATGGAAGCCGTCCAGCGTGGACAGGCCGGCCGAGTCGGAATGCCAGAAGTGCAGATGGTCCGGGATATGACCGAGCACGTTTCTGCACTTGACGACCAATTTGGGGGACGGCATGCGCGGCCGATGGCTGCGGCATTCCTTGTCAACACCGTTGCGCCTTATCTGAAAGCCTCGGCGGCGGACTCCGTTCGACGGGAGATGATGTCGGCCGCGTCGGATCTCTGCTATTTGACCGGGTATATGGCGGTAGATGAAGGCGTTCATGGATTGGCTCAACGCTATTACATCAAGGCATTGGAATTGGCGGGAGCCTCGGAAGATCACCTTACGTACTGCACAACGCTTCGGGGGATGAGCGTTCAGGCTGTTGACCTGCGGCATGGTAGGGAAGCCATGCGGCTTGCAGATGCCGCCGCTTCGGCCTCTCCAAAGGCGGGGCCGCGCATGCGGGCGTTCTTGGCTGGGCAGCAGGCTCACGCGAGCGCACAGACGGGTGATCGCGTTGGCGCTTTGCGCTATCTGCGCGAGGCAGAAAAGGCCATGGATCAGGCCGAGTCGCAGGAAAGGGCTTTTGGGTCGTACGACCCGGCGGCCCTGAATTACCATGCCAGCCAAGTTCGTTACGAGCTAGGCGATATGGTAGGGGCCGTCGAAGGAATGCAGGCATCGGACAGGTTGCGGTATGACGTGTACCGTCGAACCCGTGTGAAAGAGCGCTCCATCCTGGCGGAGCGTCAATTTGCGATTGGCCACCTTGAAGCAGCGTGTGCCACGTGGAACAACGCCCTTGACGACTATCCATTTGTTCAGTCCGGGCGGGTGGATAAGCGAATGCAAGAAATGATCAAGCTGGTTCGCCCTTATGTCAAGAATGCAACAGTTAGAGACCTTTATGGACGCGCGCGTACAGTGATCCCGAAATCGCTTCTTAGCGCGTAAAGCAGGTATGCAAAAGCCCCCGGCGCCGACCACATGGCCAGTACCGGGGGCTTCACGGTTCACGCGCTGTGCGCCGCGTCCAGCGCCTTGAACTTCTTCTTCACGGTGGCCGGGTGCCGGGTCGCGGCCGTCGCAACTTCCCGGGCAGGGAGCCCGCGCTTCCACCCCTTCTCGATGACCACGGCCGCTTCGGCGTTGCTCAACCGCGTCGGCGGGCCGGGGGCGTTCGTCGGTCCGGGCCCGGTCGCCGGGTCCTCGTCGTCGGGCAGCCCGTTGCCGTCGTGCTCCTCGTTCACCGCCTCGTCGGGCTCGTCCTGGTCGTCGTCGGCGTGCGGCAGCTCGTTCACGCGGTCCGGCTCCGCCGGCGGCACGGCGGACAGCGCGGCCACGTACACGGGTCCGACTTCGGCCAGTAGCAGGACGAGCGCGGGCGCGATCAGGTGGACGGCGACGCCGACCCAATCCTTCGCCGCGATGCTGAGCCACACGTTCAAGAAGGTGCTCGCCGCTCCCGTGAACCACCCAAAGACGACGGGCCACTTCCCGAGACCGGTCACGCAGTGGCGGGCAAGGCTGGACTCCGCCGACAGCGCCATGACGAACGCCATGTCAACGATGAGACCGAGTGCCCAACCGGTCCACGACCACGAGCTGTGTGCCGCCACGAACGGGGTCGTGGTCATCAGGCTGTAGAAGACGAGCCCGGTGATCAGGAACCATCGGCCGCCGGTCAGCACGTACCGCGCCCGTTCGACGGGTGACGCGTCGCGTAGCTTCATGCTCTCCCCATGGGTTGACGTTCGGTCGCTCATGGGTGAGCGGGTGGATTGCTACGCGGCCATGAGGCACCGCCGCCGCTCCGGTCGCGCGACGGCCGCAACGCACAGGCCGTACTCCCGGACCCCGCACCTCCCCTGGTCCCCGGGCGCGAGCCCGGACGACGTGCGGGTCACCGGCCTCACCGATCTCGCCCGGCGCGAAGCCGTCGTCACCGAGGGGTACGTGCTGCGGGCCGTGGAGGGCTTCGGGCGGGCGGAGTTCGGGGAGCGGGTGGCCAAGTGGGTGCGGCCGGGGCACGTGACGACGTCGCGGCACTGGATGCCGGAGCGGGTGGAGCCCGACGGACTGGGCCCGGACGCGGTGTTGTGGGACGTGCGGTCCGGCGGGGTGCCGGACGCCGGGCGGTTGTGCGGGGTGCTGGGTGGGCCGGCGGTCGGGGACGCGCAGGAGGTGGCCGGACGGGCCGCCGCCCGCCTGGACCTGCTGGGCCGCGGGCGTTCGCCGGGGTGGGGGCGGCGGCCCGCCGCGTCCGGTGGCGTGGCGCACGTGACCGGTTCGCGCCGCGTGGGCTGCGCGGGCCGGGACGCGGACCTGGACGCGGTGCTGGCGGTGCCCGGCGCGGCGGACCCGGCGGCGGTGCGGGAGGCGGTGGCAGAGGGGCGCCGTGGCGCGGTGCACTCCGGCCCGCGTCGCGACGCGGGCCGGAGTGCGTTCCTGGTGACCGCCTTCGGCGAGTCAGGCGCGCACCGCGTCGAGGCCCCGGGCGCGGACGCGGGCGGTGCGACCGCCGGGTCGGCGGCCCGGCGGGGTGGCCGGCGGGTCTGTCACCGGCGCCCCCGCGCTCCGAGCGGCGGGACCGGGCGGGGTCGCCGCGGGCCGGGGGAGCGGGCCCTCACGGCACCAGTACCACCCGGTGGGCCGCGTCGAGGGGCTCGGCCCATACGCGTTCCACCTGGGAGAGGGGGAGCGGGAGGGGGTCGGCGGTGAGGGTGCCGGCGGTGATGGCGGTGGTGAGGGAGGGGAGTTCGGCGACGATGCCCGCGGTGCTGACCGAACCCTGGCCGCTGCCCAGGATCCTGAGGTCGGCCGCGCGCAACAGCTGGGAGGGCAGGGTGAGTTCCTGGCCGGCCATCGAGCCGATCTGGATCCAGGCCAGGGTCCGGGCGCGGTCCGGGCGGGCGGTGAGCAGGGCGGGCATGGCGCGTTCGGCGACCCCGCCCCACAGGTAGTCGAGGACCACGTCGGCGTCGGCGGCGGCCCGGGCGAGCCGGCCGGCCACGTCGGCGTCGGAGCCGGTCAGCGACACCGTCTGCGAGGCGCCCAGGTCTCGGGTGCGGGCGAGCCGTCCGGGGTCGCGGCCGGCGGCGACCACGTGGGCGGCGCCCAGGTGCCGGGCGACGCGGACCGCGAGGCGTCCGGCGCCGCCGGTGGCACCGAGCACCAGCACCTTGGCCTCGGGCGGCAGGGGGACGCGGCGGCGCAGCGCCACCCAGGAGGACATGCCGGGGTTCATGGCGGCGGCGACGGCGACCGGGTCGGTGCCGGGCGGCAGGGGGACGGCGCGGCGGCGGTCGGCGACGGCGCGTTCCGCGAGGGTGCCGGCCGCTCCCCCGGGCACGACGAAGTAGAGGAGTCCGCCGTCGGGGGCGCGGCCGACGGCGTCGACGCCGGGGATCAGCGGCAGGGCGCCGTCGCAGGTGTAGTGGCTGCCGTCGGCGGCGGAGCGCACCCGGGGGTGCAGGCCGGCGGCGAGGACGTCGACGACGACCTCGTGCGGTCCGGCGGCGACCGGTTCGGGGACGGACTCGTAGCGCGGCGGGGCACCGAAGGCCCGCACGATCGCGGCACGCATGGGGAGGCTCCGTTCCGCCCTTGAGGGGGCAGGGCCGGCCGGGGCCGGGGACGGCGGACGCCGGGGGGCGTCCGGCCGCGGGCGGGTCACCGGCGAGATGGTTTGTGGCACGTACTAATCAGGAAGATAGTTCGCGCCGCGTACTACGTCAACTAGGCTGGTCCCATGACCGACTCCCCCGCCCCCGCAGCGGCCCGCGAGCCCGGAGCGCCCCAGGGCCCGGTGGACGCGCTCGTGCAGTTGTCCTTCGTGGTGCAGCGCGCGCTCGCGGCCGCGGGCGCCGGGCACGACCTGTCGGTGACGCAGGTGCGGATGCTGGGCGTACTGCGCGACCGGACGCCCGGCATGCTCGAACTCGGCGCCCACCTCGGCCTGGACAAGTCCTCGATGACCGGCCTGGTCTCCCGCGCCGAGAAACGCGGCCTGGTGCGGCGCTCCCCCTCGCCGCACGACGGGCGCGCGGTGCTGGTCGGCCTCACCCCGCTCGGCCACCGCCTGACCGCCGCGTGCGCCGCCGAGGTGGAACGCCGGCTGACCGCGCTGACCGCCCACCTCGACGCCGCCGGCCGCGCGGAGCTGACCCGGCTGGCCGGCGACGTGGTGCGGGCGGCGGCGGGCGGCACGGACTGACCGCGCGGGGCGGACCGCGCGGGGCGGACGGCGGCGGGGCCGACCCGCGCGGGCGGCCGGGAACGGCCGCGGCCGCCCTCCCGGTGGCACCGGCGGGGGCGGCCGCTGGGGGACGGCACGGGCGTTACGCCGCCTCGCGGTCCCGTTCGCGCAGCGCGAGGGCGACGACCCGGGAGCGGACCGGGGCGGCCGGGCGGACCCGGTCCAGGCGGCCGGCGGTGACCGCCACGCCCAGTCCGGCCAGCGCCAGCCCCGCGCCGACCGGGCCCGGCGAGGTCCAGCCCCACCCGGCGGTGACCGCCGCGCCGCCGGCCCAGGCGCCGCCCGCGTTGGCGAGGTTGAAGGCGGCCTGGTTGGAGGCGGAGGCCAGCGTCGGGGCCCCGGCGGCCTTGTGCATGACCATCATCTGGAGCGGGGTCGTGGTGGCGAACCCGGTGAGCCCGAGCAGCAGCACGCCCGCCAGCGCGGTCACCGTGGTGTGCAGGGCGAGGGGGAAGACCGCCAGCACCAGCGTGAGCGCGCCGAGCGCGGCATACAGGGTGGGGCGCGGGGCGCGGTCGGTGAGCGGGCCGGCGATCAGCGCGCCCAGCGTCATGCCCACACCGAACAGGGCCAGCACCGCGGTGACCGCGGTGTCGGTGACGCCGGTGACCCGGGTCAGCATGGAGGCGAGGTAGCTGTAGACGGCGAACACCCCGGCGAAGCCCAGGACGGTGGTCAGCAGGCCGAGCCACACCTGCCGGTCGCCCAGCGCCGCCGCCTCGCGGCGCAGCCCGGCGGCCGGGGCGGCGGCGGGCAGCCGCGGCATCAGGACGGCGAGCGCGGCCACCGCGACCAGGCCGATGACGGCCACCACGCCGAAGGTCGCCCGCCAGCCGAGGTGCTGGCCGAGGAGGGTGGTGGCCGGTACGCCGAGGACGTTGGCCAGCGTCAGGCCGAGGAACATCCGCGCCACGTTGCGGGCGCCGCGCCCCTGCCCGCCGAGACGGGCGGCGACCACCGCGCCGACGCCGAAGAACGCGCCGTGCGGCAGACCGGCGAGGAAGCGGGCGGCCAGCAGCGCGTCGTAGCCGGGGGCGAGCGCGGAGGCGAGGTTCCCCACGGTGAACAGCACCATCAGGCCGACCAGGACCCGCTTGCGGGGCATCCGGGCGCACGCCGCCGTCAGCACCGGCGCGCCGACCACCACGCCGAGCGCGTAGGCGGAGACGAGGTGGCCGGCCGACGGGACGGAGACACGCAGGTCCGAGGCCACGCCGGGCAGCAGGCCCATCATGACGAACTCGGTGGTGCCGATACCGAATGCCGCGACGGCCAGGGCCAGCAGGGCGAGGGGCATGGAGGTGGTGCCTTTCGGGGGTCGTGGGGATGCCGGGACGGGCCGGCGAGATTGTTCCGCTACTGAACAAAGTATGCGGCACGCGATGCTCCGCCATGTGACGCCCACCGGTCGCCCGGGACACGAAACGCTGAACTCCGGGACGAATCACCCCCGTTGACGCCTCTCCCCGCCCCGGACGAGACGGACGTCACGCCGCGGACCGCGCGGGGGCACCCGTCCGGCCTTCACCCGGATGCCGCAGCCCCCGCCCGCGGCCCCCACAGCGCCACGGGCACCGGACCGCACCGCCGCGCCGGCCCCGCCGCCCCCCCGACACGCCGCGCCCGCCTCGCTCCCGCCCGCCCTGGCCCGCGGAAGGGTCCCGCGCGGGGTGGGGACGGGCGACGCACATCTCGTTTTCGCGGGGTTACGGGACGCGGCGGCGCGTGTCAGCATGGAGAGGATCCGGGGACGCCGTCAGGGCGCCTCGAGACATGAACAAGGAGCCGTGCTATGACGCACGTCGAGGCCGCCCCGCAACCGGGACACCCGCAGGCCGACAGCAGCAAAGCGCTCTACGGCGGCACGAGCAGCCGCCGCATCACCGTCCGGGACATCGCCGCCGCCAAGCAGCGCGGCGAGAAGTGGCCCATGCTCACCGCGTACGACGCCATGACCGCGTCCGTCTTCGACCGGGCCGGGATCCCCGTGCTGCTGGTCGGCGACTCGGCGGGCAACTGCCACCTGGGGTACGAGAGCACCGTGCCCGTCACGCTCGACGAGATGATCATGCTCTCGGCGGCCGTGGTACGCGGCACCCAGCGGTCGCTGATCGTCGGCGACCTGCCGTTCGGGTCCTACCAGGAGAGCCCGGCGCAGGCGCTGCGCAGCGCCACCCGCCTGGTCAAGGAGGCCGGGGTCACCGCCGTGAAGCTGGAGGGCGGCGAGCGTTCCGCCCACCAGGTCGAACTGCTGGTGCAGGCCGGCATCCCGGTCATGGCGCACGTCGGCCTGACCCCGCAGTCCGTCAACGCCTTCGGCGGCTACCCCGTGCAGGGGCGCGGTGAGGAGGCGGCGCAGCAACTGCGCCGGGACGCCAAGGCGGTGCAGGACGCCGGCGCGTTCGCCGTGGTGCTGGAGCTGGTGCCGGCCGAGCTGGCCGCCGAGGTCACCACCGCGCTGCACGTGCCGACGGTCGGCATCGGCGCCGGCGCCGGCTGCGACGCGCAGGTGCTGGTGTGGACGGACATGGCCGGCATGACCGACGGCCGGGTGCCGAAGTTCGTCAAGCGGTACGCGGCGCTGCGCGAGTCGCTGGGCGACGCGGCGAAGGCGTTCGCCGACGAGGTCGTCGGCGGCACCTACCCGGCGGCGGAGCACAGCTTCCACTGACCCCCGCGGGTGCCGGCACCAACGGCGCCGGCGGTCCCCCGGCACCCGGGGGGCCGCCGGCGCGGTGTCAGCGGTCCCAGATCGTCGGGTCGAGCGCCGCTTCGTGGATGCCGGTGCCGCGGCAGTGTTTGCAGAGGGTCGGCAGGGTGACGGTGTCCATCGGGCCGGCGAACGGGTCGGGACCGGCCACGTAGGCGACGGCCGCCGGGACCCGGCCGCTGCCGTGACACCACCGGCAGGTGGGGCCCTCGTCGTCGTCCGGGTCGTCGCCCTCGGGTTCGGGTTCGCCGTTCGTCATCCTGATTGTCCGCTCGCGGGGCCGTTCGGGGCTGGACTCCCGACGCTACCGCCTGCCAAGGCGCCCGTCAGCAGGGCAGGCCGTCCGCGCGCTGTCGGTGGGGGGCCGCCGGTGTCGGCGGACTGTCGGCGGGCTGTCGGTGCCCGGGTGCACCGTAGGGGCATGACACGTAACAAGGCGACCAGCGGCGGCGATTCGGCCGTGCGAGTCCGGGGCCTGGTCAAGCACTACGGCTCCACGAAGGCGCTCGACGGGGTGGACCTGGACGTCCGGCAGGGAACGGTGCTGGGGGTGCTGGGGCCCAACGGCGCCGGCAAGACCACCCTGGTGCGGATCCTGTCCACCCTGGAGCGTCCAGACGCCGGCACCGCGACGGTGGCCGGCTACGACGTCCTGTCCCAGCCACGGCAGCTGCGCCGGGTGATCGGCCTCACCGGCCAGTACGCGTCGGTGGACGAGAAGCTGTCCGGCCGGGAGAACCTCTACATGATCGGCCGGCTGCTCGACCTGTCCCGCAAGGACGCGCGGGCCCGGGCCGACGAGATGCTGGAGCGCTTCTCGCTCACCGAGGCGGCCAAGCGCCCGGCCGGCCAGTACTCCGGCGGCATGCGGCGCCGGCTCGACCTGGCGGCCAGCATGATCGGCCACCCGGCGGTGCTCTACCTGGACGAACCGACCACCGGCCTGGACCCGCGCACCCGCAACGAGGTGTGGCAGGAGGTGCAGCGCATGGTGTCCGAGGGCTCCACGGTGCTGCTGACCACGCAGTACATGGAGGAGGCCGAGCAGCTCGCGCACGAACTGACGGTGTTCGACCGCGGCCGGGTGATCGCCGAGGGCCGGGTGGACGAGCTGAAGACCCGTATCGGCGGCCGCACCCTGCGCGTTCGGCCGGCCGACCCGGCACAGCTGGCGGCGATGGCCCGCTGCCTGCACGAATCCCCGGTCACCGGCGTCGGCGGCGCCACCGAGGACCACGCCGACGGCACGGTGACGGTACCGATCATCGACGACGCCCAGCTGACCGCGGTGGTCGGCCTGCTGGCGCAGCACGGCTTCGCGATAGCCGAGATCGGCACGAACCTGCCCAGCCTGGACGAGGTGTTCCTGGCGGTGACCGGGCAGAAGGCGTCGGCCCCGCAGGAGGAGCGGCCGGCGGCACTGGAGAGCGACCTGGAAGGGGCTGCGGCATGAGCGCGGCGACGATCACCCCGGCCGTCACGGTGGCCCCGGCCGCCGAGGGCCGGATCGGCCTGCGGGCCAACCTGCGGCACATCGGCGCCCTGGCCCGGCGCAACGCCCTGCAGATCAAGCAGGACCCCGAGTCGATGTTCGACGTGCTGCTGATGCCGGTCATCTTCACGCTGCTGTTCGTCTACGTCTTCGGCGGCGCGATCTCCGGCAAGGGCCACCAGACGCAGTACGTCAACTACGTGGTGCCGGGCCTGATGGCCATGATGGGCATGAACATCGCCATGGCGGTGGGCACCGGCATCAACGACGACTTCAAGAAGGGAGTGATGGACCGCTTCCGCACGATGCCGATCGCGCGGTCCTCGGTCCTGATAGCCAAGATCGTCGTGGAGATCGGCCGCATGCTGATCGCCACCGCCATCCTGCTGGGCATGGGCTTCGCCCTGGGCATGACCATCCACACGGACGTGCCGCACCTGCTGGCAGCCGTCGTGCTGTCGCTGGCGTTCGGCGCCTCGCTGATGTGGATCTTCATCCTGCTGGGCCTGACCATGAAGACCGCGCAGGCCGTCCAGGGGGTGGCGATGCTGGTGCTGATGCCTTTGCAGTTCGGCAGCTCGATCTTCGCGCCCACCGGCACCATGCCGGGCTGGCTCCAGGGGTTCACCAAGGTCAACCCGCTCTCCAACCTGGCCGACGCGGCCCGGGCGCTGATCAACGGCGGTCCGGTGGCGCACTCGGTGTGGATCACCCTGGCCTGGGCGGTGGGCCTGACCGCGGTGACCGCGCCGCTGGCGGTCATGCGCTTCCGCCGCAAGTCCTGATGCCCGTGCCCCGCGGGCCCGCCACCGGTGAACGTTCCGGTGGCGGGCCCGCGGCCGTCGGGGTTCCCGTGCGGCCGGGGTGCCGCAAGCGTCAGGGTTCCAGGGCGGCGCGCACCTCGGCCGCGGCGTTCTCCGCGGTGAGGGTCAGGCCGGCGGCGCCGGCCTCCTCGAACTCCGCGTCGCCCAGCAGCTCCCGGCACAGGCGCTCGGCGTACACCAGTTCCTCGCGCTCCAGCGGGGTGGTGACGCCCAGCCGCAGGTGGTCGTTGGCGCCGAGCATCCGGGCCACGCACAGCAGCCGTTCGCGGGTGCGGGGGCCGGGGGGCGCCGGTTCGCGCTCGGCGACCCGGCACAGCAGGGAGGTGGCCACCGGAATCATGATCGTGCCGATGCGCGGCACCAGCACGTCGGCCATCCGGTGCTCGTAGAGGTGACGCAGGCCGGTGCGGGCCATCTCCAGGGCGCCGGCGCTCTCGCCGCGCTGCGCGGCCAGCCAGCCCCGCATGCACAACAGAACACCTTGCACGAGCAGTTGGGGCACCGCACCGGTGGGTTCCCGCATCATCTTCTCGACCAGCTCCTCGGCCTCGTCGAGGCGGCCCTGGTGCCCGAGCAGCGCCACCAGGTTCATGCGGCCGTGGATGCGGGAACCGCCGGCGCTGGGCCCGAGCCGGGTGGCGTCGTCGATGGCCTCGCGCAGCAGGCGTTCGCCGCCGGCCTGGTCACCGCCGTGCAGGACGGCCTCGCCGAGTCGCACCTTCAGCTCCGGCACCCGCTGCTGGGCGCCGAGTTCGACGGCCAGGGCCATGGCCTCGCGGCAGCAGCGGGCGGCCTCCTGCCAGTCGCCGCGGATCCCGACCGCCTCCGCCTGCGCGCTGAGCGTCTCCGCGGTCCCCCAGCGGTCCCCCACCCGGTCGAACAGCTCACGGCTCTCGTTGATGTCCGGCATGAAGTCCCGGTCGGTCGTGGTCATGTCGCCGAACGCCTTGGCCCGCAGCTGGAGCGCGAACGCCAGCTCCCAGGTGCGGCCGTGCCGGCGGCAGGCGTCCACGAGTTCGTCGACGAGCCCGGACATCTGCTCGAAGTCTCCGGTGAGGAACGCGGCGAACGGCCGCACCAGGGCCGCCCGGCTGCCGGACTGCGGCAGGTGCGGCGGGTAGGCGTCCAGGAGCGCCTGGCCCATCCTCGCGTCCTCCCGGTCGATCAGGTCGTCCATCGCCTCCTCCCAGGCAAGGATCGGCGCGGTCCTGATCCACCGCCGGGCCTCCATCAACTGGCCTTCGGGGAAAGGGAGTTCCACCTCCAGCGGGGTCAGCTCCAGCGGCACCGGCGGCTCGTCGGAGGCGAACGGGTCCGGGCCGAGGCCGGCCACCGCCTTCGGCCAGACCCGCAGTTCGGTGTAGTAGTTGCGCAGCAGCCAGAACCACATGCAGGCCAGGGCGAGTTGCAGCCCCTCCGGCTCGTCGCCGCGGTCGACGGCCCGGCGCAGCGCGGCCCGCAGGTTGTCGTGCTCGCGCTCGAAGAGTTCCAGGTGCCGCAACTGCCCGGCGGCGCGCAGGTGCGGGTCGCCGGTGCGCGCGAACTCCCGGAAGTACCGGCCGTGCCGGGCCTCCACCGCGTCGCGCTCCCCGGACTCGGCCAGCCGGGCCGCCGCGTACTCGCCGATGGTCTCCAGGGTGCGGTAGCGGGCGGCGGCCCCGCCGAGGTCGGCCACCACGAGGGACTTGTCGACGAGCGCGCCCAGCAGCACGGCCACGTCCCGGGACTCGACGCCGTCCCCGGCGCACACCACCTCGGCGGCGGTCAGGTCGCAGCCACCGGCGAACACCGACAGCCTGCGCAGCACCGCGCGTTCCGGCTTCTCCAGCAGGTCCCAGCTCCAGTCGACCACCGCCCGCAGCGTCTGCTGGCGGGGCAGCACCGTGCGGCTCCCGGCGGTCAGCAGCCGGAAGCGGTCGTCGAGGCGTTCGGCGATCTGCCGCGGGGTCATGCTGCGCAGCCGGGCGGCGGCCAGCTCGATCGCCAGCGGCAGGCCGTCGAGGCGCCGGCAGATCTCCGCGCAGGCGGCCGGATCCTGGTCGGGGGTGAACCCGGGCCGGGCGGCGGCCCCCCGGTCGGCCAGAAGCCGCAGCGCGGTACCGGCAGGCAGCGGGTCCACCGGCCGCACCGACTCCCCCGGCACGCCCAGCGGTTCACGGCTGGTGGCCAGCACGGTGACGCCGGGGCAGTGCACGAGCAGGCGTTCCGCCAGCTCCGCGCAGGCGGCGATGACGTGCTCGCAGTTGTCCAGCACGATCAGCAGGCTGCGGGCCGCGCAGTGGTCGGTCAGCACGCGCGCCGGATCGTCCCGGACGCCGAGGCTCTTGTCGGCCGTGGCGTGCAGGACGGTCTCGCGCAGCCCGAGCGCGTTGAGCACCGCCTCCGCGACGGTGGCGCCGTCGGCGACCGGGGCCAGTTCCGCCAGCCACGCCCCGTCCGGCCACCGGTCCCCGAAACGGTCGGCGGCCTCCTGCGACAGCCGCGTCTTGCCGGATCCGCCCGGCCCGGTCAGCGTCAGCAGCCGGGCGTCCCGCAGGTCGCCCCCGATGCCCTCCAGGTCCTGTTCCCGGCCGACGAAGCTGGTCAGCCGGGCCCGCAGATTGCCGCCGGGGCCGCTCGGCGCGGGGCCGGCCGGCCCGGGGCGGGGATCGTGGCCGCCGGGTCTGCCGCCGCCGTGCGGGGCGCCGGTGGGGGCGCCGACGCCGGGCGTCGCGGGACCGGGCAGGGCTCCTCGCGTGCCACCCGCATCGCTGCCTCCCTCCCCGGACAGCAACTCCCCGTACAGCGACCGCAGTTCAGGTCCGGGGTCGGTGCCGAGGCGGTCGGCGAGAGCGGCGCGCAGGGTGCCGTAGGCGTTCAGCGCGTCGGCGGTGCGGCCGGTGTCGCGCAGGGCCCGAAGGTGCAGGGCGTGCAGCGCCTCGTTGAGCGGCTGCTCGGCGCAGAGCGCGGCCAGCTCCGGCAGCACCGTGCCGGCGTGGCCGATCGCGAGTTCCGCGGCCAGCCGCAGCCGCACCGCGTCATCACGCATCGCCCGGGCCCGGGCGACCCGGCCGGAGCGCGCGGGCAGGTCGGCGAGCGGCGGGGCGGTCCACAGGGCGAGCCCGTCCGCCAGCAGCCCGGCCGCCGTCCCCGGGTCGCCGGCCCGCAGTGCCCGGCCGCCGTCGCTCACCAGCCGTTCGAACCGCAGCAGGTCGACGTCGTCACGCGCCGCGACCAGCCGGTAACCGCCGTCGTCCGAGACGACGGCGTCCGCCCCGAGCGCCCGGCGCAGCCGTGCGACCAGCGCCTGGAGCGCGCCGGGGGCGTCAGCGGGCGGCTCCCCGTCCCAGATCTCGGCGATCAGCGTCCCCGTCCCCGCCGCGCTCCCCGGCCGCAGCGCCAGCGCCGCGAGCAGCGCGCGCAGCCGCGCACCCCCGAGTGCCACGGGCGTTCCGTCGTCACGGTGGACCCGGGCAGGACCGAACAGAGCGATGCGCATGCCACCATTCTGGTGGACGCCACCCCAATCGCGCGGCCACGGCACAGGAACCGGCCGGGGACCCCCGGGCGCGCCCCGGTGGGCCCCACCCGCGACCGGCCACGACGTGGCGAGGGCCGGGAGACGGCCCGGGGGACCCACGGCCGTATCCCTGCCGCCGCGACGCCTCCGGCCGGGAGCGGCCCGGGGGACCCGCGGTCGCAGGCCGCCCGCGCCCCGGTGGGGCGTGGGCGGATGCTACCGTCCGGCTCATGAGCACCGCGGTGGCGACAGGTGAGCGGCGGATTTCGCCGGTGTTTCTCGTGCTGATGGCCGTCATGGCGGCGGCCGGCTGGGGGGTCTGGGACGGCTTCGCGCCGAACGCCGGGTTCGCGGTGTTCCTGTTCGTCGTCGCGGGGTGGGTCGTCTCGTTGTGCCTGCACGAGTACGCGCACGCGCGGACCGCGCTGCACGGCGGGGACGTGACGGTGGGGGCGAAGGGGTACCTGACGCTCAACCCGCTGAAGTACACGCACGCCGCGCTGAGCATCGTGCTGCCGGTGATCTTCGTCATCCTGGGCGGCATCGGGCTGCCCGGCGGCGCGGTGTTCATCGAACGGGGGCGGATCCGGGGGCGCTGGAAGCACAGTCTGGTGTCGGCCGCCGGGCCGCTGACCAACGTGCTGTTCGCGCTGGGGCTCGTGGTGGTCTTCACCCTGGGCGGCCCGCCGACCGGTTTCCCCTCGCCGTTCCGCGCGGCGCTGGCGTTCCTGGTGCTGCTCCAGGTCAGCGCGGCGCTGCTGAACCTGCTGCCGGTGCCGGGTCTCGACGGCTACGGCGTGATCGAGCCGTGGCTGTCGTGGAAGGTCAAGCGCGAGGTCGAGCCGTTCGCGCCGTACGGGATGTTCCTGGTCTTCGGTCTGCTGTGGGTGCCGCAGATCCGCTCGGTGTTCTGGGACGTCGTCTACGCGGTCATGAACGTGGTCAACGTGCCCGACTCCTACGCGTCGGTCGGCTACTCGTGGTTCACGTTCTGGAACGGGTCCCCCACCGGCTGACCGGCGGCGCGGCCCTTGCGCAGGTAGTACCAGGCCATGTTGCTGGACAGGCCGGCCAGCAGGATCCACACGACGCCGACGAAGCTGCCCATGGCGAACGAGACGCCCGCCGCGGCCAGGGAGAGCGCGCAGACGACGACGGCGAACCAGGCGAGCCGCCTGGAGGGGCCGGGGGTGGCGGCGGGGGCCATGGGATCGCTCCGGTGGGTCGGGTCGGGGGGTGCCGTCCCCATTGTCCCCCACCGCGCCGCGCCGCCCGCCCGGGGTGCCGGGCCGGGCCGGGCGGGCGCGTCGCTCACACGTCGGTGAGCCGGACCCCGGCGTGCGCCTTGTAGCGGCGGTTGACGGAGATCAGGTTGGCGACCAGCGACTCCACCTGGTGGGCGTTGCGCAGCCGGCCGGCGAAGACGCCGCGCATGCCGGGGATCCGGCCGGCCAGCGCCTGCACGGTCTCGGTGTCGGCGCGGTCCTCGCCCAGCACCATCACGTCGGTGTCGATGCTCGCCACGGACTCGTCCTGGAGCAGCACCGCCGACAGGTGGTGGAAGGCCGCGGTGACCCGGGAGTCCGGCAGCAGGGCGGCGGCCTGCTGGGCGGCGCTGCCCTCGTCGGGGACGAGCGCGTAGGCGCCCTGCCTGTCGAAGCCGAGCGGGTTGACGCAGTCGACGACGAGCTTGCCGGACAGTTCCTCGCGCAGTGACTCCAGGGTCTTGGCGTGGCCCTCCCAGGGCACCGCGACGATCACCACGTCGCAGGTCCGGCCGCAGTCCGCGTTGTCCATGCCCTCGACCCCGTGCCCGATGCCGGCCGCGGCGGTGGCGGCCCGGCCGGCGTCGCGCGAGCCGATGACGACCCGGTGCCCGGCCAGCGCGAACCGCAGGGCCAGGCCGCGTCCCTGGTCGCCGGTGCCGCCGAGGACGCCGATCGACAGGCCGGAGACGTCCGGCAAGTCCCAGGGGTCCCTGGCCGGGGCCTTCGCCGGGGCGGGGGTGGTGTGCGCGTCATTGGTCATGACGCGACATTACCCGCTGGTACGCACGGCGGGCCGGGCCGCTCCCCGCCCGGCGGCGGGGGTTCAGTCCTTCGCGTCCCACTCGTCGTTGCGCTCGGCGACCGTGCGCATGGCCTCGCCGGCCGCCTCACGGCTGGGGTAGGGGCCCATCCGGTTGCGCCCGGCGCACTCCGGGCCCTCTTCGACCTTGTGGTGCTTGACGCAGTAGTACCACTCGCCGGGCTTGCCCCTGCCGCCGCCCAAGAGTCCCATCGCGTCCTCCTCGCCGTGCGGGCCCGTTCCTCCGGGGCCCCTGCCGCCCATCGTGCCCCCGGCGGCGCCGATACACTCACCCGCATGTCCAGCCAGCAGCTCCTGATCCCCGGAACACTCTCCCCTGCCCGCCGGGTCCCGGCCGCCATCCCCCGCCCCGAGTACGTCGGCCGCCCCGGCCCCGCCCCCTACACGGGCCCCGAGGTGCAGGACGCGGAGACCGTCGACCGCATGCGGATCGCCTCCCGGATCGCGGCGCGGGCGATGGAGGAGGCGGCGAGGGCGATCGCCCCGGGCGTCACCACCGACGAGCTGGACCGGATCGCGCACGAGTACATGTGCGACCACCGCGCCTACCCCTCCGACCTGGGGTACAAGGGTTTCCCCAAGTCGATCTGCACCTCGCTCAACGAGGTCGTCTGCCACGGCATCCCGGACTCGACGGTGCTGCGCGACGGCGACATCGTCAACCTCGACGTGACGGCGTACATCCACGGCGTCCACGGCGACACCAACGCCACCTATCTGTGCGGCGACGTCGACGAGGAGTCCCGGCTGCTGGTGGAGCGCACCCGGGAGTCCCTGGACCGGGCGATCAAGGCCGTCCGCCCGGGCCGGCAGATCAACGTCATCGGCCGGGTCATCGAGTCCTACGCCAAGCGCTTCCGCTACGGCGTGGTGCGGGACTTCACCGGCCACGGCATCAACACCTCGTTCCACTCCGGCCTGATCGTGCCGCACTACGACTCGCCGCACGCCACGACCGTCATCCGCACGGGCATGACGTTCACCATCGAGCCGATGCTGACGCTGGGCACCCACGACTACGACATCTGGGACGACGGCTGGACCGTCGTGACCAAGGACCGCAGGCGCACCGCCCAGTTCGAGCACACCCTCGTGGTGACCGACAGCGGCGCGGAGGTCCTCACGCTGCCGTAGCCGCCGGCGACGGGCGTGAACCGCGCCCGGCGGCAGGCCCGTTCGGCCCGTGTCGAACGGGAGCGGTCAACGCCCGGTAATCTGGCGGGGTTTCCGTCCGGTGCGCCCCGCGCCCGCCCGAAGGAGCCAGCGTCCGATGACCGCGCCGTCCGCCGAGCCCACCCCGCCGCCGCGCCGCGGGCGCCCGGTCCTCCGCCTGCCGCGCCGGCTGTCCGCCGTGGCCGCCGTGCTGCTGCTGGGCGCGGGGGCCGGCGGCTGCGTGACGGTGCACGGCGCCACCGCCGACGTCCCGTCGGTGACGCGGTCCGAGGCGGCCGGGGTGACCACCCGGTTCATGGCGGCGGAGAACACCGTGCAGTCCAAGCTGGACACCTCGCTGGTGCCCCGGCTGGAGAACGGCCCGATGCTGGCCGTCGAGGGCAGTTACGTGCGGGCCGCGCACAAGGCGGGCGTCGACACCTCGCACTACCGGCCGATGACCGTCTCCGGCGGGCCGCGCCTGCTGATACCCCGTCAGGTCGGCTGGCCGAAGTGGTTCGCCTCGGACGTCACGCTGACCAACGGCACTCACCGCCTGATGGTCTTCACGCGCGACAACCCCCGCCAGCCGTGGATGTGTTCGTACTTCCTGGGGGTCGCCGCCGCGGACACCCCGGCGTTCGCCACCGACGCGCACGGGTACGCGCTGCCGGTCCCCGCCGCCGGCACCTCGCTGGCCGTCCAGCCGGGGCGGCTGGCCGGGGACTACACCGACTACCTCGACCACCGCGACGAGTCCACGACGTTCGCCCCCGGGCCGCTGACCGACCGGCTCGTGGCCTCCCGGCGCGCTTACCAGCAGAGCCTGCGCGGCGGGGTGGCGCAGTACGCGGACGAGGCCGACAAGGACAAGCGGTTCGGTCCGGTGGCGCTGCGGCTCAAGGACGGCGGGGCGTTCGTGTTCGCCACCGCCGAGTACCAGTGGCGGGTGACGTCCTCCAGCGGGGCACCGAACGTCAACGCGGAGATCCGGGCGCTGATGACCGGGACGATCGAGAAGTCGGTGACCGTCTACTACGTCACCCTGCTCGGCGCGGTCGTCCCGCCGTCGGGCGCCGCGGGCGGCGCGAAGGTGTCTGTGGTCTCCAACCTCAGCTCGGCCGTGTCCGCGCACGGTTCGTGACCCCGGCCGGGGTCACGGGCGCCGCCGGTCAGGCACGCTCCTCGCGCGGAACGGTGTCGGCCAGCACGTCCAGCAGCACCAGCGGATCGGGCAGCGGCAGGCCGGGGGGACGGATCCAGGTGACCTGGCCGGCGTCGCCCGGCAGCCGGGACGGCGGCAGCAGCACGTAACTGCCGCGGGTGTGCCAGCGCAGCCCCGGGTGGTCCTCCAGCGTCTCGGGGTGGCAGTCGAGTTCGCACGGCCACCACTCGTCCTCGTCGACCGGGGTGCGGGTGGCGGTGAAGAACAGGGCCCGGTCACCGCTGCGGGTGACCGGGCCGCTGACGCGTCCGCCGGCCTCCCAGCGCTCCAGGGCGAGCGCTCCGGCCGGCACGGGGACGTCGAGCACGTCGTGCCGGATCCCGGTGGCGGTGACGAAGTTGGCCGACGGGTCCTCCCGCAGCCAGCGCTCCAGGCGTTCCGGGTCGGTGCTGGCCTCGGTCTGCCACGCCTGGGAGACCGGGTGCATGCCGGGCGACGGGCAGCCGACCCGGTCGCACGAGCAGCCGTACCCCTGCGGGCGGGCGGCCGGCGCCACCGGGAAACCGGCGGACGCGGCGGCGGACAGCAGCGGCCCGGGGGGCACCTCGGGCTGCCGGACCGGGGAACGCCGCAGCCACCGGGAAACCCTGCCACCGCTCTCCATCTCGCCCCTTTCCCGCGCGTCGCCGCGCCGTGCGGACCCCGGGTGGGTTTCACGCCGGTGGTCCCCGTCCATCCTGCTACGTCCGCGGCCACCGCGGGGCGCCGGGGGGCGCGGCGGGAGCGGGAGGAGAGGAAGGTCACCCGCAGGGGGGATTCGGCACCGAACGGGTTTTTGCCGACACGACGTCGGGAAGTGTCCCGGGTGGTCGTCCCGCGCCTCGGCGGCCACCGCGCCCCGCAGCCCGCACCGCCTCGCCCCGCACCCGCCTTCCGCACGTCCCGCCACCCCCACCGAGCCCGCCGGAGGCCCCCGTGACCGCTACCGCCACCCCGTTCTCCGCGCTGATCCGGGGCGCCACGCAGGAGGCGCACGCCCGGGCGGAGGAGTCGGCGTTCATGGCGGACCTGCTCGGCGGGCACCTGGGGCTGGAGGCGTTCGCCCGCTACACCGAGCAGCTGTACTTCGTCTACGAGGCGCTGGAGGAGGGTGCCGGGAGACTGGCCGTCGACCCGGTGGCGCGGCCGTTCCTGCGTCCCGGGCTGGCCCGGCTCTCGGCGCTGGCGTGTGACCTCACGCACGTGCGCGGCCCGCGGTGGCGGGAGTCGGCAGAGCCGCTGGCGGCCACCGCCGCCTACGCGGACCGGGTGCGCGAGGTCGCCGCCCACTGGCCGGCCGGCTACGTGGCGCACCACTACACCCGCTACCTCGGCGACCTGTCGGGCGGCCAGGTCATCCGCTCGATCGCCGAACGGACCTGGGGGTTCGCGCCGAAGGGTGACGGCGTGCGGTTCTACGTCTTCGACGCGATCGGCAGCCCGGCGGCGTTCAAGCGGGAGTACCGGCGGGCGCTGGACGCACTGGCCGCGGACGCGGCGGAACGGGAACGGGTGGTCGAGGAGTGCCGTACCGCCTTCGTCATGAACACCGCGGTGTTCGCCGAACTGGCCCGGCACTTCCCCCGGGCCGCCTGAGCGGCGGCCGCGCACGGAATCGTCACCCCAAACTGCTACTGTCTGCGATTCCCGTCACACTTCCCCCGTGGCGGGGATCAACGGCACGCGCGAGGACGGTAGTTCATGGCAATTCTCCGGGCGACCCAGAAGGCCCAGGTCATCGAGAAGCTCACCCAGCAGGCGCCTCCCGGCGAAACGTTCATCGCCTGCGTCCACCTGGAGACCGGGCCGAGCCCCTGGCTCAACGCGATCTTCGACCGGATCCCGTTCCTGGGCCTGATCATCGCGCTCACCCGGCAGTTCTACTTCTTCACCCTGACCAACACCTCCGTGGTGGTCAACCAGGCCAGCCGCTGGACCAACCGTCCCGGCGAGATCATGGTGGTCTTCCCGCGCGAGGGCGTCCCGGTCAGCAAGATCAAGCGGGCCACCGTGTGGAGCTCGATGTACATACAGTTCCCCGGCGACGCCAAGCCGACCCGTCTGAACATCCACCGCTACTGGCGCGACGAGCTGGACCAGCTGATCGCCGCCTTCCCGGCGTCGGCCTTCCCCCAGGACGCCGCCGAGGTGGCCGCCGGCCTGTGAGTCCGGTCACTCCAGGGGAGCGGTAAAGGCGACACGCGGGAGCCGGACAGGGTGTTGCGCAATCTTCACCCGTTCGGCTCGTGCATTTCCCCCTTCTCCGGAGGACCATTTGTGCGCGTACGTAACCCGCGTACTCCTGGACCCTCAACCATGAGGAGCCTTCATTGCGCACGAACCGCGTCGCCACTCCCCGGCGCTACCTGATGTGCCCGCCGGCGCACTTCCAGGTCACGTACTCCATCAACCCGTGGATGGATCCGGCCAAGCCGGTCGACCCGGCGGTGGCCCTCCTCCAGTGGGAGGACCTCCGCGACCGGTACCGGGGATTCGGGCACACGGTCGAGATCCTCGAACCGGTGCCCGGACTGCCCGACATGGTCTTCTCCGCCAACGGCGCCACCGTGGTCGACGGCAGGGTCTTCGGCGCCCGCTTCGCCAACGCCGAACGCCGCGCCGAGGCCCCCGCCCACCTCGCCTGGTTCCGCGCGAACGGGTTCACCGAGATCCACGAACCCGAACACGTCAACGAGGGTGAGGGGGACTTCACGCCCACCGCGTCCTGGGTGCTGGCCGGGGCGGGCTTCCGCAGCAGCCCGGCGGTCCGCGCCGAGGCGCAGGAGTTCTTCGGCCGCCCGGTCATCGGCCTGGAACTCGTCGACCCGCGCTTCTACCACCTCGACACCGCGCTGGCGGTGCTCGACGGCGACGAGATCATGTACTACCCCGACGCCTTCTCCCCGGGCAGCCGCGCCGTGCTGGAACGCATGTTCCCCGACGCCCTGCTCGCCACCGAGGAGGACGCCCTCGCGTTCGGACTCAACGCGGTCAGTGACGGCCTGCACGTGATGCTGCCCGTCCAGGCCACCGGCCTCGTCCAGCCGCTGCGCGAACGCGGCTTCGAACCGGTGCAGATCGACATGTCGGAACTGCACAAGGCCGGCGGCAGCGTGAAGTGCGTGTCGCAGGAGCTCCGCGACGACGACGCCTGCCGCTGAGGCTGCACCACGGCGGCACGGCCCTGGCCCTACCGCCGGACCGCCTGCGGCGCGCTTCCGGGCGGGCTTGCCCGCGGCATCGCACGACGGAGGGGGCGCGGTCCTCGCGCCCCCATTTCCGGGACCGGGGTCGCCTCCCGCTGTGGGCCCGCCTCCCGGTTCGTCCCCCTCTGCCGGTACGTCTCCGGTTGCTCGCGCCGTTCCCCGCGCCCCTTCCGGGGCCGCTTCTGCGTTGACCACCGCCCTTCCCCGCCCCCCTCCGGGGGCCGTTCGCCGGTTCCCGCGCGCCGTTCAGGGGTTCGTGGGGTTGGGGGGGTGCGGGTCGGGGGGATCATGGGTACGGTGCGGTGCCGAATGGCGGGGGTTGATTCCGGAGGGGTTCAATGGCCGAGCGGACGACGTACGACGCGGTGATGGTGGGTGGCGGTCACAACGGGCTGGTGGCGGCCGCGTATCTGGCGCGGGCCGGGCGGTCGGTGCTGGTGCTGGAGCGGTTGGGGGGCACGGGTGGGGCGGCGGTCTCGAAGCAGGCGTTCGCCGGGGTGGACGCGCGGCTGTCGCGGTACTCGTACCTGGTGAGCCTGCTGCCGCGGAAGATCGTGGACGACCTCGGGCTGCGGTTCGCCGTCAAGCGGCGGCGGATCTCCTCGTACACCCCGACCCCGGACGGCGGCGGCCTGCTGGTGGACGTCGAGGACGCCTCGCGCACCCGGGAGAGCTTCGAGCGGCTGACCGGGTCGGTGCGGGACTTCGACGCCTGGCAGCGGTTCTACGCGATGACCGGCCGGGTGGCCGAACGGGTCTTCCCCACGCTGACCGGCCCGCTGCCCAGCAGGGCCGAGCTGGAGCGGCTGGTGGACGACCGGGCCGCCTGGAGCGCGTTGTTCGAACGTCCGGTGGGCGAGACGATCGAGGCGGCGTTCGCCGACGACCTGGTGCGCGGCGTGGTGCTGACCGACGCGCTGATCGGCACGTTCAGCCATGCCCACGACCCGTCCCTGCGGCAGAACCGGTGCTTCCTCTACCACGTCATCGGCGGCGGAACCGGTGACTGGGACGTGCCGATCGGCGGCATGGGGGCGTTCACCGACGCGCTGGCGGGTGCGGCGCGCGCGGCCGGCGCGGAGATCGTCACCGGCGCGGAGGTGACCGCGCTGCGCACCGACGGCACCCGCGCCGAGGTGGAGTGGGACGGCGGCACGGTGGACGCCGCGCACGTGCTGGTCAACGCGGCGCCCCGCACCCTGGCCGCGCTCATGGGCGAGCCGCTTCCGGAGCGGCCGGAGGGCGCGCAGCTGAAGGTCAACATGGTGCTCTCCCGGCTGCCCCGGCTGCGCGACCGGAACGCCGATCCGCGTGAGGCGTTCGCCGGGACCTTCCACGTGGCGGAGACCTACGGGCAGCTGGCGACCGCGTACCAGCAGGCGGCGGCCGGTTCGCTGCCGGAGGCGCCGCCGTCGGAGATCTACTGCCACTCGCTGACCGACCCCTCGATCCTCTCCCCGGAGCTGGCCGCCTCCGGTGCGCAGACCCTGACGCTGTTCGGGCTGCACGCCCCGGCGCGGCTGTTCGAGAAGGACCCGGACGGCTCCCGGGACGCCCTGCTGCGGGCCACCGTCGAGCAGCTGGACGGTGTGCTGGCCGAACCGCTGGAGGACTGCCTGCTGCGCGACGCCGACGGGCGGCCGTGCATCGAGGCGAAGTCCCCGCTGGACCTGGAGGCGGAGGTCGGCCTGCCCGGCGGCCACATCTTCCACCGGGACCTGTCCTGGCCGTACGCGCAGGAGGGCACCGGCCGCTGGGGCGTGGAGACCCCGCACGGCAACGTCTACCTGTGCGGCGCGGGGGCGGTGCGCGGCGGCGGCGTCTCGGGCGTGCCGGGGCACAACGCGGCGATGGCGGTGCTCACCCCGTAGCGGAACCGCGGGACCGTCCGGCCGGCGCCGGTCCCTGCGGCGTGTCGTCCCCGGCTCCGGCGGGGGGCCACACGTCGCCCCAGGAGGCGTCGCGCGCCGCCCGGTAGACCGTTCCCTGCCGCTTGCTCACCGTCGCGCGGCGCAGGCCGCCGGTCTCGCAGACGTCGAGCAGGACGAGCCCCTTGCGGATCTGCGGGTGCCGGACGACGCGGCCGGCGGCGGGTGCGGCGTCGGTGCGCCGCATCGCCGCGACGTAGCTGAACTTCTCGTCCTCGTAGGAGAGTTGGCCGCCCTTGACCTGGCGGTGCAGGGCGGAGCGGCTGACCCGGGCGGCGAAGTGGCACCAGTCGGTGCCGGTCATCGGGCAGGTGCCGTCGTGCGGGCAGGGCGCCAGGACGGTGAACCCGGCGTCGGTCAACTGCCGTCTGGCGTCCAGGATCCGGCGGTAGCCGGCCGGGGTGCCCGGTTCGGCCACCACGACCGCGCGGGCGGTGGCCGCGGCCTGCGCGATCACCGACTCCCGTTCGGCGGGCGGGAGTTCACCCAGCACGTAGCTGACGGTGACGAGGTCGGCGTCCGGCGGGGCCGGTGCGGTGCCGATCGCGCCGCGCTGCCACCGGGCGGACCGCAGGGCCGGGTGGGGCGCGGCGGCGGCCAGCGCGCCGCCCAGGTCGAGCGCGGGCTGCGCCCAGTCGAGCACGGTGGTGGTGTGGCGGCCCTGCGGCCAGGCGTCCGCCACCGCCCAGGTCGCCGCTCCGGTGCCGCCGCCGACGTCCACATGGGTGGCCGGGGCCCACTCCCCCGCCCGCGCCCGGAACGCGGCGAGCGCGGCGCGCACCGCCTGGAAGGTGGCCGGCATGCGGTACGCCGCGTACGCCACCACGTCGGCCTCGTCCCGCAGCACCGGCGCGTCGGTGGGCGTCGTCCCCCGGTAACTGGCGATCAGGCGTTCGACGGCCCGGGTGGCCTGCTTCGGTGCGATGCCCGCCAGACGGGCGCCGAGCACGGCCCGCAGTTCCGCGTCGAGCCCGCCACCGGCGATGAGGTCGTTCACGCCACCAGGGTACGGGCCCCGGGGGTGCGGGAGACCGCGTGGCGGCCCCCGCGCCCCCGGCCCGCGGTCAGTCCAGCGCCGAGCGGGCGTTCCCGTACCAGGACGCCGGGCCGCCGCCGTTCACGCCGACGGCGTTGAAGTACTCCCAGCCGGAGACCCCGGCGAACCCGGGGTGGGAGGCGTTCAGCGACCGCAGGGTCCCCGCGAGGGTGCCGGGGTCGACGTAGCCGGAGCAGGTGCCGGGGTTGGTGACCGTGCCGGCGACCACGCGGGAGGGGGAGAAGCCGTTGGCGACGACCGCGTCGTAGCCGGACGTCGAGGACAGGTCGCCCCATCCGCAGTAGAACTGGGCGTTGTACCAGCTGATCCGCGAGCCCATGTCGCTCTCCAGCTGCCGGTAGTCGAACCCGCCGGAGAACGCCGATCCGCCGGACAGGTCGGAGGCGACCGGGGCGAGGGTGATGACGAAGGAGCTGCCGAAGTCGGCGCGCAACTGGCTGATCAGGTGTTCGGTGTCGGCGAGCGAGAAGGACTCCTCGATGTCGAGGTCCACGCCGTCGAAGTGGTAGGTCCGCAGGGTGGAACTGAGCAGGCCGTAGTAGGTGGCGAAGTCGTTGTGGAGGTTGGCGTAACTGCCCTGCGCCGCACCGCCGATCATCGCCTCGACGCGGGTGCCGGACGCCTGCATGGCCGCGAGGTCGGACCACATCGGGGCGAACTTCGGGTCGGACGGCGGGTCGTCGTTGAGGTGGACCGTGCCGTCGCCGTTGAGGTGGAAGGCGGCCACCTCGACGTCGGTGGCGGTGCCGGACAGCGGGGAGGGCGAGACGTAACTCCCGTTGCTGTACTGGGTCTGGTAGTACGCGACGACGTGCTGGCCACCCGTGAGCGCCGGTGCCGCGGCGGTCGCGGCGTGCGCGGCGGCCGGGGTGAGGGCGATCAACAGCGCGCCCGCGGTGGCGAGTACGCCTCTGAGCCGGTGGAGAACCATGTCGACTCCCGGGATCGTGGGGGGTGTTGCCCGGAGGTTCCGTTGCTTTCGGCGGCCACGGCACGCGCTGCCGTACCGCTGGCTCGATGCTCCGCCGCATTGGTCCGGACCGTCAATGGGTCGGCACGGATCGGCGACAACGATGTCCGGCGGTTTCCCGGTCCGCCCGGCGGCGGCCGTCAGGCGGCGGCCACCGCCGGCCGGCCGCCGCGGCGGACGGCGAACGTCGCGGCGTAGGTGAGGGCACCCGCCGTCATCACCGCGAAGCTCGGCGGGACGGAGGGGAGTACGTAGCCGGCCGCCAGCCCGGCCCACATCTCGCCGACCGCGAGCGCGGCGGACAGGCCGAGGGCGCGGAAGGGCGAGGTGGTCAGGCGCTGCGCGGCGCCGGCCGGGGCGGCGAGCAGGCCGAGGAGCAGCAGGGAGCCGACCGCCTGGGTGGCCTCCGCCGCGCACGCGCCGGTCAGGACGAGGAACGCCAGGCCCAGCGCCCGCACCGGGACACCGCGCGCGGCGGCCACCGCCTCGTCGAGGGAGGCGAACAGCAGCGGGCGGGCGATCGCCAGCAGCGCGACGCAGACCCCGCCGGAGACCGCGCACGCGGTCCACGCCGCGGAGGCGGAGAGCCCGAAGACCGAACCGAACAGGACGCTGATCCCGGCGTTGCCGTCCCCGGTGGAGCGGTGCGTGGTGTACAGCGTCAGGAAGAAGACGCCCAGGCCCAGGACCCAGGCGAACGCGCTGCCGATCGCCACGTCGTCGGCCCGGCCGCGGCGGCCGAGGAAGCCGATCAGCAGCGCGACGCCGATGGTGGCGGCGAACAGGCCGGCGCGCAGGTCCCACCCGACGGCGAGCGCGGCGAGCGCGCCGGTGAACGAGGAGTGGCTGAGCGCGTCCCCGGTGAAGACCTGGGCGCGCAGCACCAGGAAGTGGCCGGTGAGCCCGGCCGCCGCGGCGATCGCGGTGCCGGCCAGCACGGCGTGCAGGAAGAACGGGTGGGACAGGGCGGTGATCACGCGGCGGCCTCCCCGGCGGCGGGCACCCGCCCGGCCCCGGACCGTCTCCCCGCAACGCCCCGTCCGGTCCGTCCGCCCGTGGCCCCCCGGCCGCCGCCCCGGTCCGCGCGCCCCCGCACGGAGCGCACCGTGCGGGCGGCCACGTACGCGGCGAACGCGAACGTCGTGACGTAGAAGCCGACCGGGTAGGGCGTGTAGAACGCGGCGGTCAGGCCGAGCCAGGTGACGGCCAGACCGGTCAGCATGCCCAGCGGCAGGCTGAACGCGGCCCGGGCGGTGAGAAGTTGGGCGGTGGCCGGCGGCATGACGAGCAGCGCGAAGACCAGCAGCGAACCGGTGATCTGGCTGGCCTCGGCGGTGGCGGCGCCGAGCAGCACCAGGAACAGCACCGACAGTGCCCGCACCGGCAGCCCACGGGCGGCCGCGACCTCCGGGTCGAGCGAGGCGAACAGCAGGGGCCGGCCGGCGGCGGCCAGTGCGGCCAGCACGAGGGCCGCGACCACCGCGAGCAGCAGCACCTGGCCGTCGCCGATGCCGAGGAAACTGCCGAACAGCAGGGCGTCCACTCCGCCCAGGAAGCCCTTGTAGAGCGCGACGAACAGGAAGCCGCAGCCCAGCAGGAAGCCCTGCACGGTGCCGATGAGCGCGCTCTCCTCGCCGCGGCCCTGGCCGCTGCCGGGCAGCAGAGCGATGACGACGGCGGCGGCCAGGCAGAAGGTGAAGTAGCCGCAGGAGGCGGACACCCCGACCAGCACCGCGCCGGACGCGCCGGGGAAACCGACGACGGCCAGGGTGTGCGCGGCGAACGTCTGGCGGCGCAGCACGACGAACCAGCCGACGGCGGCGGACAGCACGGCGACGACCGCGCCGGCCCGGAAGGCGTTGACCATGAACGGGTAGGACCACATGACCCGCACGTCGTAGAGCGGGTTCCAGGACCAGGCGGTCGCGGCGGCGTCAGCGAGCGGCACGGCCGGCCCTCCCGTCCCGGGTCGCGGCGGCGGCGTCGCCGGCGGGGACGGCGGGGGACGGCGCGTGGCGGTGGCCGTGGCCGCCGAGCCCCGCGCCGGTCTCGCCGCCGCCGACGACGACGAGCCGGCCGGCGGCGGTGCGCAGGACCTCGACGGGCGTGCCGTACAGGCGGGTCAGGGTGGCGGTGGTGACGACCTCGGAGGGCGGGCCGGCCGCCGCGCCGCCCTCGGCGAGGTAGACCACCCGGTCGAGGTGGGCGAGGATCGGGTTGATGTCGTGGGCGACCATCAGGACGGCGACGCCCTCCTCCCGGCAGACCCGGCCGATCAGCGCGGCGACCGCCGCCTGGTTGGGCAGGTCGAGGCTGTCGAGCGGTTCGTCGAGCAGCAGCAGTTCCGGTTTGCGGCACAACGCCTGGGCGATCAGCAGGCGTTGCTGCTCACCGCCGGAGCACTGGCCGATCGGGCGGTCGGCGTAGGCGGTGGCGCCGACCAGTTCGACGACCTCCGCGACCCGGGCGTCCCGGGCCCGGCGGCGGGCGCTGAACCGGCCGGCGAACGGCAGCGGAACGCCCCAGTGGTCGCCGTCCATGCCGAGGGCGACGATGTCGCGGCCGCGCACGCTCAGGGCCGGGTCGAAGCTGCGGCGCTGCGGCAGGTAGCCCACGCGCCGGCCGGCGACGCCGGGGGCCGCGCCCAGCACCCGCACCTCGCCCTCGGCGAGCGGCCGCAGGCCGAGGACCGCGGCGAGCAGCGTGGACTTGCCGACCCCGTTGGGCCCGAGCACGGCGGTGAACTCGCCGGGGCCGACGGTCAGTTCGACGCCGGACCACAGGGTGCGTCCGCCGGCCCGCACGCCCGCTCCGCGCAGTTCCAGCACCGGGGGCCCGGCGACCGGCTCACGACGGCTCTGGGCGGGGACGTTGGGGAGGGGGGCATCGCTGGTGGGGGGTGCGCCGGTGCGGGGTTCTGCGGCCGGGCCGGTGGGGGTGGGGTGCTCACCGTTCATGTCGTCGCCGCCTTCGCCAGTGCCGCGCGGATGCCCCGCAGTTCGGCGACCTGCCACCGCTGGAACGTGGCGCCGGCCGGGGCGGGGGTCTCGGTGACGGTGGCGACCGGATCGGTGGCCGGGTTGGCGGTGACGCCGGTGACGCCGGCGTGGTCGCCGCCGAGCCGGGCGGCGACGCTGCCCCAGAAGTTCTCGGCCGCCACGACCGGCACGGCCCGCTCGCCCCTGGGAGCGCCGTGCGCCGCGGGCGCGGTGGTGGCGCAGCCGGCGAGCAGCAGGCCCGGGGGCACGGCGAGCGCGGCGATGAACGGCGAACGGCGGGAGGAGGACGCCGTCCGCCGCGGTGGCGGGGGCGCGGCGTGCGGCGGCGCGGCGGCGGTCATGGCGCGGGGCTCCTTGGTTCGGTACGGGCCACCAGATTATTTGGAAACGATTTTCACCACCACCCGATCATTGTGTGAGATGACAATCGTTGCCAAGTCTTGACGCCTCGCCCCTCCCCCGTCCCACCCGCCGCGCCACCACGCCCCCCGGGTGCGCCGGGCGCCGTCGCACGGCACGAGGGGCGCGCGGGGCGTGGGCGGGGGCCGTCCGGGCCGGGCCGCAGGGGCCCGGGCCGTCCGGGGCTGGTCACTCCCCCCGTACGTACCGGGCCAGTCGGGTGGCGACCGCGGGGCGCGGGCCGTGGCCGCTGCGGCGGGTGCGCACCGGGTGGACGCTGTTGGCCAGCAGCACCACCCAGGCACCCGAGTCGAAGTCGGCCACCAGCGAGGTTCCGGTGAAGCCGGTATGACCGGCGGTGCGCGGACCGGCCAGCTCCCCCATGAACTCCGGCCGGCCGATCTCGGGGCCGAGCCCGCGTCCGCCGGGCAGGCCCTGGTCGCGGACCATCTCGGCCACCGTCCCGGGGCGCAGGACCGGACCGCCGCCCGCCAGCAGCGCACGGCACAGCAGCCCGAGGTCGGCGGCCGGGGCGAACAGCCCGGCGTGGCCGGCGACCCCGCCGAGCGCGTGGGCGTTCTCGTCGTGCACGACGCCGTGCAGCGGCCCGCGGTCCAGCCGGGCCCACGGGCGGCGTTCGTCCTCGGTGGCCGCCAGGCGCTCGGGCGGGCCGGCCGGCCGGAAGCCGGTCCCCGTCATGCCGAGCGGCCCGGTGATCCCGTCGGCGACCAGGGTCTCCAGGGGCGTGCCCGTCACCCGTTCCAGCAGCCACTGCACGGCGATCATGCCGGGGTCGGAGTAGCGGCAGGCGGTGCCCGGCGGGAAGGACAGCGGCCGGCTCAGCAGGAGGTGGCGCATCGCGGCGGGCGACGGGCAGTCGTACAGCGGGAGTTCGGCGGGCAGTCCGGAGGTGTGCGTCAGCAGGTGACGCACCGTCACCCGTTCCTTGCCGGCGGCTGCGAACTCCTCCATGGAGGAGGCGACTGCGGCGTCCAGCTCGATCGTTCCGCGTTCGACGGCCTGGAGGGCCACGATCGCGGTGAACAGTTTGGTGAGGGAGGCGAGGTCGAAGACCGTGCCGGGCCGGGCCGGGATCCGCCGCCGGGGCGGGAGTTCGACGGCGGCGCCCGCGGCCTCGTCCCACCCGGCGTAACGCAGGGCGTGGCCGGCGGCCTCGTGCAGCAGTACCTCGTCGTGGCGCCCGGCGAGCACGACGGCGCCCGCACACCAGGGGTGCGCGGGCGCCGGGGGTGCCAGGGCCGCGGCCAGGTCGGAGCGGATCGCGGCGGCGAGTGCGTCAGGGGTCACGACGCGACGGTAGCCGTCCGCCGGCGCGCGGCCCGCTCAGCCGCGTGCCGCCACCAGCCGCCACGGACGGCACAGGCCCAGGAACGCGGCCAGCGCGATGGCGCAGCACACCACCTGCACCAGCGCCATGGGCACCGCGGTCCGGCTGCCGGCCACGCCGACCAGCGGCGAGGCGACCGCACCGATGAGGAACTGGCTGGTCCCCAGCAGCGCGGAGGCCGAACCGGCCGCGTGCGGGGCGCGGGTGAGCGCCAGCGCGTTGGTGTTCGGCATGGCCAGCCCCATGGCCGACATCAGCACGAAGAACCCGGCGACGACCGCCAGGAGCCCGGGCCGTCCGAACACGCCGCAGGTCAGCAGCAGCAGGTAGCTCGCGGCGGCCGCGATGACGAGCAGGCCCGCCAGCAGCGCCCGGTCCAGCGAGACCCGGCCGACCAGCACCTTGCCGTTGAGCTGACCGACGGCCACCAGCCCGATGGAGTTGAGCATGAAGACCATGCTGAACGTCTGCGGGGAGGCGCCGAAGATGTCCTGCACGACGAAGGCCGAGCCGGAGACGTAGGCGAACAGCGCGGCGAACGCGAAGCTGCCGGACAGCATGTAGCCGGAGAACGGCGCGTCGGCCAGCAGTCCGCGCACCGTGCGCAGCGTGTCGCGCAGGCCACCGGTCCGGCGCCGCTGCGGCGGCAGGGTCTCCGGCAGGGCCTTCACGACCAGCAGCGTCAGCAGGGCGCCGACCACGGTCAGCACCACGAACACCCCGCGCCAGGAGGTGAACCGCAGGATCTGCCCGCCGATCACCGGTGCGAGGATCGGCGCGGCCCCGGAGATGAGCATCAGGGTGGAGAAGAACCGCGCCATCGCGTCACCGTCGTACAGGTCGCGCACGACGGCCCGCGCGATGACCACGGCGGCGGCCCCGGCCAGGCCCTGCGCGAGCCGTTCGGCGATCAGCAGCCCGGCGTTCGGCGCGAACGCGCAGGCGGCGGTGGCCAGGATGTAGACGATCATCCCGGTCAGCAGCGGCCGCCGGCGCCCGAGGGTGTCGCTGAGCGGTCCGACGACCAACTGGCCGAGCGCCATGCCCAGCAGACAGCCGGTGAGCGTGATCTGCACGGTGGCGGCCGACGCGTGCAGGTCCTTCGTGACCGCCGGCAGCGACGGCAGGTACATGTCGATCGAAAGCGACGGCAGCGCGGTCAGCGCCCCGATCGCCAGGGTCCCGGACATCCCGACGCCACGGCGGGGCGAACTCCCCGCGTGGCGCTGCCCGGTGGTGGCGGTCGACCCGGCGAGCGGATCGGGAGACTCGGGAGATATGGATACGGGTACGTCGGTGGGCGTGGCGGAGTGCTCCGTCATTACCTTGTCTCCTGGGGGTGGTCTCAACCGCTCCATCCTCGCAGCGCCCACCGGTGCTGTCGGCCGGATCGGGGCTCGCACGGGTGTGCTCTTGACTACGTCCGGGGGTGTCCGGTGGGCGGACGGGGCGGTTGCGGGGACGCGGGCCGGGCGCGGTCGCGCGGCGGGGGCACGGTGGCACCGGGTGGGCGGACGGGGACTGTTGTGACGAGCCTGTGAAACGTCTTGGAGCATGCCGGACCCGCACTCATATAATCACCCCTGGTCACTGCCCCTGCCGTCCGCGCGACGCCCGGGGGCACGACGTCCGGCGGGGGACCGGGCGCGGGAACCGACCGGGGGACGCCATGACGACGAACGGGCCCGCACCGCACGGGCGTCACCGCCCTGCCCAGCCGCGCCCCCGCCGCGCCCCCTGACCGCCCCCGCCCCGCGCGCCCCCGCCCCTCCCCGCCCGCACGCCGACGAGGACACCGATGAACCCGCTGCGCCGCACACCCCTGTTCGTGGCCCTGCTCGTCGTCCTCGCGGCAGGAGGCGGCACGGCGGGGGCGGTGCTGGGGGCACGGACACCGCCGGACGCCGTGCGGGCGAACACGGGGGACTGCACCACCGGTGCGGACGTGCCGATGGCGCCCCTGCTGCCCGCGAGTTCGTTCGTCAGCCACAGCTCGACGGAGCGCGAACACCACGCACCGGGCACCGCGGCCTCCTTCAGCTACACGTGCCGCATGTCGACGCCCGCCGCCGCCGTGACGGTCCTCACCCGCACGGCGCCCCGGGGAACCCCCGCCCAGTGGGAGCGGCAGTTCGCCGGCACGCGTCACCTGCGGGTCCAGGACGCCACACACGTACCGGCGAACGGCGGCACCCTGATCTGGCCCACGGCGGCCTTCGCCCACTTCATCTGCGCCGGCGGGCGTACCGGGAGTTACGAGGTCGAGGTCCGCCTCACGGGCGACGCCGGCCGGGCAACGTCCTCACGCGAGCGGGCGCTCACCGACATCGTCACCGCGACCGTCGTGAAGCAGCAGCCCGAACGATGCTCCTGACGTCCTTCCGCGAACGCCGCCACCGCACACGCTCCTTCTCCCCCGCTCCCACCGTGGAAGAGACATGACGGACACCACTCCCCGCCGGCCCATCGATCGGCGTGTTCTGCTGGCCTGTGCCGTACTGGCGGCCGCCACTCTCACCGGATTCCTCGTCCGCCACACCCGGCCGGAACCCGACGGCGCCGCCAGTGTTCCCTGGTCCACGGTGTGCGACGGCCACGGCGGTGACGACCTGCACCGCCTCCTCGGCAAGGGCCCGACCGTGGCGGAGACGTGGCAGGACAGCTCGTTCACCTCGCAGGACGGCGCCCAGGCGGATCTCAGGTGCGTAGTGTCCGCCGGGGCGGCCCTCCTCAGCGTGGCGGCCGACCGCCTGGACCCGACCGAGGATCCGGCCCCGGGGGCCCTCCTGGCCCGCACCGAACCCGGCGGACAGCGATTCACTGCGGGCGACAGCGCTCTCGTCGGCTCCAAGGGGGCCGCGGCCGTCGTGACGTGCCGGGCACCGGCCTCGCCCGCCTTCCACGCCGAGATCGAGATCACTCTCACCGGCCCCCCGACGCGCAACCCCGACCGGGCCCGCCTCATGGAGAACGTCGTCCGCGACTGGGCGAAGGACCTTGAGAGCTCGAAGAACTGCGGCCTGGCCGGCTGACCCCGCCCGTACGGCACTCCCGAAGGACATCGCGTGACGGATGATTCCGACCGCCGTCTCCGTCCCTGTCACCACGACAGCACCGGCGACCTGACGCAGACCCCCGAGGAACCGCACCCCCAACCCCTCCCCGCCCGCACGCCGACGAGGACACCGATGAACCCGCTGCGCCGCACACCCCTGTTCGTGGCCCTGCTCGTCGTCCTCGCGGCAGGAGGCGGCACGGCGGGGGCGGTGCTGGGGGCGCGGACACCGCCGTCGCGGGCGCTCTCCAACACGCCCGGGTGTGACACGGACGGGGACGATCCGGCGGTGGGTCTGCTGCCCACGCGACGGTTCGTCACGGTCGCCGGCACGCAGTACACGTCGGCCGCGTCCGGCACGGTCCGGCCGCGGCTGGCGTACCGGTGCGTGACGTCGGCGGGTCCGGCCGCCGTGACCGTCTCCGTGCGCCCGCTCGACGGGACGAGCCCGGCACGGTTCGAGGCGCGGGTCGCGGACGCCGGGCACCTGCGCAGGCAGGACGCCGTGAACCTGCCGGTGGACGGCGGCACCCTGGTCTGGCCGACCGCGGCGGCGGCGCACTTCACCTGCGGCAAGGGAGGGAACGCCCGGGAGTACGGGGTCGAGGTCCACCTCACCGGAGCCGGGAGGGGAACTCCGGCGCGCGCGAAGGCCATCGGCGACGTCGTCGCCGAAGCCACGCAGGCCCAGCTGACCCTGTCCTACTGCTCCTAGGGCCCGCCCGGGCCGGCCGGCGCCTTCGTACCTCCCACCCCGACAGCGGAAGAAGCGATGACACAAGAGACCCCCCGCCGGCACACCGCCTGGCGCGTCGTGCCGGCCTGCGCCGTGCTGGCCGTGGCCACCCTGACCGGGTTCCTCGTCCGCCACGCTCGGCCGGTGCCGGACGCCGCCGCGAGCGTCGACTGGCATGCCGCCTGCCAGGGCCGGGACGGCGAGGACCTGCACCGCCTGCTCGGCGACGGCGGCACCGGGTTCGTGAAGTGGTCCGGTTACGGCAGTGTGCTGGGCACCCACGCCGACATCAGCCAGAGCTGCCTGGCGGGGGTTGACGACGCCCGCGTGACGATCACGGTCACCAGTGGGGACGCGGGGTGGCTCCGGCCGTACACGGACCTGCTCACCCACCCGGGACCGGGCGATCAGCGCTTCACCGCGGGCGACGCGGCGGTGGCCGGCTCCGACCACGCCGTCGCCGCGGCCACCTGCCACACCGGCGGGCGTCCCGCGCTGCACGCGCACGTCGTCCTGCGGGCCTCCGGCGCCCCGACCCGTGATCCCGACCGCCGCCGCCTGATGGAGAACATCGTCCGCGCCTGGGCGAACGCCGTCCAGGGCGCGAAGGACTGCGGCGCTCCGAACGTGTGACGACCGATCCCAGGGGGGACCCATGACCGACGATTTCGACCGCCGCCTCAACCCGTTCCGCTACGACAGCGACGGCAACCTGACGCAGGCGGCCAGGGCGCAGGACAGCAGTCTGCGCCTGGACTCCTTCGAAGGGGGCCGGGGCGGTTCGTCCGCCCCCACGCTGGCGGTGAACGCGGCGCTGCTGAACAGCCGGGCCGGGCAGTGCGACCGGGTGGGCGCCGACTTCGAGCAGACCTGCGGCAAGCCGCTCGGCGACACCGAGCACGCCGGCTCGGGCATGCACGGCTTCACGTCCGCCGGGGCCTTCGGCGCGCTGGCCGACCGCTGGAAGGCGGAGACCCACTACGTGGCGGTGGGCCTGATCGGCACGTTCGCCGGTGACCTGCGGCAGAGCGCCGACGCGTACACGAAGCAGGACCAGGCCGCCGCCGGTTCCCTGCACCGCTGACGAACCGTTCCGGGGGGAACGCACCAATGATCAGTTACCACGATCTGCTCAACGCCGATTTCGCGCCGCTGAGGACCGCGACCGACAGCTGGATCCGGGTACCGAACGAACTGCTGGGCGCGGGCGGTCCGCGGCAGGAGTTCGGCAAGGTCACCGCGGGACTCACGGACGGGAGCTGGCAGGGCCACGCGGCCGACGCGGCCCAGCCCGTCATGTCGGCAGTCTGCACCGAGATCGACCGCGCCGCCGACGAGGCCACCAACATCGCGAAGCTGCTGGCCGACGCGTACACCCGGTTCACCGACTCGCAGCACGCGCTGAAGCACCTCGTCGGCGAAGTGACGTCGGAGAACAGCGCGTTCGCCGTCAACGACTCCGGAACGGTCACGCCCCGGCCGGGCGGCGATCCGCGCCTGGCCGCGTCCGCGCAGCAGTCCGCCGACGGCTACAACTCCTCGATCCGGCAGATCCTCCACGACGTCACCGAGACCGACCGGACCCTGCGCTGGGCCCTGCGGGACGACACCGACGGCGCGAAGGACCAGGGCTTCAGCGATGCGGAGTTCAGCACCGTCGCGGACGCGGGGGCGGCTCACACGAAGGCGCTGCGGGACGCCCGCACGGCGGTGGACCTGGCGAAGACGCACCCGCTCTCCCACGACGACGCCCGCCGGCTGGACGCCCTGCTGGCCGCGCACACCGGCGACCCCGCGTTCGGCGCCGCGTTCGCCACCGGTCTGGGCGCCGACGGCACCCTGACGTTCTGGACGAGCAACGCGAACACCTTCGGGGAACACCAGATCGGCAGGACCACGCTGGCGTCGCTCCAGTGCGACCTGGGCTACACGCTGGCCGCGGCGACCCACGAGCACACCCCGGCCATGGCGCAGTGGCAGCAGCAGATGGTGGCGGCGGCCACGCATCCGGTCGGCCGCGGGGTCAGCCCGCTGGGCTGCCAGGTGATGAGCAACCTGATGCGCACCGGCGACTACGACAAGGGCTTCCTGGCCCCCTACGGCCACACGGTCCTGAAGTTCGACGAGGCCGGCAAGGGCATCTCCACCCTGTGGGGCACGGACACCGGGCTCAACTACCTCGACGGCTCGTCCGGCGACCCGCTGGAGGGCTACATGGACGCCCTCGACCACAACCCGGCCTACGCCACGACGTTCCTCAGCGAGCACGGCACGCTCGACCACCTGGCCGGCCGCACGTGGTTCGACCAGCAGACGAGCTTCGGCCACGCCCTGCTGGCGGGCACCACGGGACGGCCGGCCGGCACTCCGCCGGACGTGGCCTTCCCCTCGCACACCCCGGCGGAGGCCGCGCTGATGAACAGCGCGACCCACTGCTTCGCCCAGGACGTCAGCGCTCCGGTGGCCGGCGGACTGGCGCCGAGCCTGGGGCAGATGGCCGGCGAGTACCTGCCGGACTACAACCGCGTGATCTACGGCGGCGTCCCGTCGGCCGGGACCTCCCCCGACCTCGGCACCCGCCTGTTCCCCAGCGGCGGCGCCCCGCTGGACCCGTCGAAGATCGACGCCACCCGCTTCCTGTACCGGCTGGGCGAGTCCCCGGACAGCTTCGCGGCGGTCTCGCTGGCCCAGACCCGCTACACCAGCGGTGCGCTGCTGTACCACGCGCACCACCAGAGCGAAATCGGCATCCCGTACTCCCAGCAGATCACCGACATCGTCACGCCGGGCAACGCGATCCAGACGATCGTCAATCACGGCGCGCTCGACAACAAGGTCTCCTCGGCGGCCGCCCGGGACACCGCCTACAACCAGAGCCTGGCGGCGCACGGCGAATGGGCGAAGGCCGGGATCGGGTTCGGCGCGGGACTCACCGAGGGGGTCCCGTTCGTCGGCGGGGTGATCGGCACGGTGATCGAGACCGGCGGCGGGAACGCCGTCGACTCCTACGTCAACGGGCACCAGCAGGACACGACGGGAGCGGCCGGCTACGCCGGGGGCACATCCCTGTTCGCGAACACCTCCCAGTACCAGAACTCCGTCTATCAGGGGGCGATGTCCGCGGGCATCGTGCAGCAGGCGCAGGAGAACGGGGACACGTTCACCGACCGGTACAACAAGGCGTTCCGGGACAGCGAGGACTACGGGCAGAGCCTGCTCAACGACGCGAACTGCAGGTGAGCCGCGAGGCGTCCGGGGCCTCCCGACGCCTCACTCCCCCTCGCCCTCCCGTTCCCGTTCCAGGCGCAGGATCGCGTTCTGCCACATCGTGACCGCCTCCTCGTGGCCGGCTCCGGCGCCGGCGGCCCAGCCCTCCAGGCCCTCGGCGGCACGGACGGCGAGGCGGCCGACGAGGCGGCGGAGTTCGGCGGCGCCGAGGGGGCGGATGAGGGTGACGAGGCCGTCGACGTCCTCGCGCAGGGCACAGGCGATCGCGGCGTCCGCGGTCCGGTCCAGGTCGATACCGTGCATAACGTCAGAGGTGCCCGCGCGGGACGCCCCGCAAGCGCCGCGACGCGCCCCGATGCGCCAGGCGTGCGCCATCCGGGTGAAACGGGCCGGGCGCTCAGACCTCCGCCGCCGTCCAGTGGTGGGCGCGTACCCTCCGCAGCCACGCGTCGGCCGCCGCCTCGTCCGGGGCGGCCGGGAGGGCGCCGGGGCGCTGGAGGGTCTCGGCGGTGCGGGCCAGGAGGGCCTCCGCGCGGTGCGGCTCGGCGGCGACGGCCTCGCCGAGGGCGCGGACGGCATCCGGATCGGCCAGGCGGACGGTCAGCTCGCCGGTCGTGTGGAGTTCTTCGGCCTGGCGCGGCAGCCGGACCAGGTGCCGGGCGTGCTTGGCGGCGTGGGCGGCGCGGGCGGCGGAGGTGGCCGGGTCGCGGGTGAGGAGTCTGCGGAACTGCTGGCCGGCGTAGCCGAGGTAGGCGTCCCGCACCCCCTTGGCGTGCAGCAGCCGGCCGCGCAGGGCGACGAGTTCCTCACCGAGCGCGGTGCGGGTCTCGTAGGACTCCAGCCACAGCGGCTCGCCGGCGGTCGGGTTGCACGACAGGATCAGCCGCACCGCCTTGCGGGCCTCGTGCCAGGTGACGTCGGGGTCCGTGGAGACGTGGGACTCCGGCGGCCGGCGCAGGCCGTGCAGGTCGGCGGTGGGCGCGGCGAACATCCCGAGCCGGTCGACGTCGGAGCCGGCGTGCGCCAGCCCGTAGGCGACCGAGCCCACCACACCCGACAGCAGGACGTTCATCATCGCGCTCTCCCCCCGTTCCCCCGGGTCCCCAGCGTGCCGGGACCGGGCCCGCGGGGCGAGCGCTTTTCGGCACCACCGGCACCACCGGCACCACCGGGCCACCGGGCCACCGGGCCGCCGCTCCCGCCGGACCCGGCACCGCCGGCACCACCGGCCCACGGGGAGCCCCCGGCCCGGCGGAGCCACCCGTCACCCCGTCGGGACGCTCGCCGGTGCGCAGGTGCGGTGGGCCTCGGCGACGAGGCGGAGGAAGACGCGGAACTCGTCGCCGAGGGCGGCCTCCACGGTGGCCAGGGTGCGGACGGCGAGCCGGGTCACCGGGGTGTAGGCGCCCTCCATGCGGCCGTAGACGCCCTGTTCGAGGCGGGCGCTGAACCAGTCGGCTCGGAGCCGGAAGCGGTCCGGTTCGCTGAGGGCCTCGGTGGCGCCCTCCAGCAGCCGGCCGAAGTCGCGCCAGTCGAGGTAGCGGGTGACGGCCAGCAGGGTCTGGACACCGGCGCCGACGACCGGGGGCCAGCGTTCCCCGTAGTACTCCAGCAGCCTGCCGGTCAGGATGTCCTGGAACCGGAAGGGTTCGTAGGTGATGCTCATGCCTGTTGATAGTCGGGCCGTCCGGGTGACACGCCGGCACCGCCGTGCGACACGCCCGCCACTCACCCTCCTGGCGGAATGCGCCGGTGTGTCGCAGGCCGTGCTCACCCCTCCGCCGGGCGGTCCGGGTGCGTCGAGGCGGGAGACGGTCAGGGCGGTGCGCGGGAGCTGGATGCCGTGCGGGGTGGTGGGGTCGAGGCCGGTGAGCTCGCGGATGCGCCGGATGCGGTAGCTGAGGGTGCGGCGGTGGATGAACAGGGCCCGGGTGGCGCGTTCGCGGTCCAGGCCGGCGTCGAAGAGGACCTCCAGGGTGCGGCGCAGGTCGGTGCCGAGGGCGAGCGGGGCGAGGATCTCGGTGAGCCGGCGGCGGACGAACGGGTGCTGGGTGACGGCGAGTTCGACGAGGAGTTCGTCGGACCGGTAGGGGCGGTCGCCGGCGTCGGGCAGGGCGGCGACCAGCGGCACGAGGCGTTCGGTCTCGCGCACGGCGGCCGGTACCGCCTCCGGGGTGGCGGCGTGCGCCTCGGCGATCCGCAGGCGGCCGGGGCGCAGCAGGGCGCGGGCGGTGAACAGTTCGCGGGCGGCCTGCCGGGTGGCGGCCGGGTCGGGGTCGTCGGCGGGCAGCAGGAACAGCGTGCCGGTGCCGGACGGCGCCGGTCCCCGCAGCAGGCCGGGCAGGGCGCGCAGCGCGTCGCGCACGGTGTCACGGCCGGGCCGCGGTCCGGTGGTGTCGGCCGGGTGGCCGCGGTGGCGGAGCAGCACGAGGTAGCCGGCCGGGAGCCGCACGCCGAGGGCGGCGGCCAGGGTGCGGGCGCCGCGCCCCCCCGGCGAGGCACCGCACGAGCAGTTCGCGCACCCGGTCCTCGTCGCCGGTGCCCGCGCAGCCGGCCGCGTAGGCGTCGGTCACCGCCCGCACCACGCGCGGCTGTTCGCGGGCGCCCCAGGCGGTGAACGCCACCGGGCCCCGGGGGTCACCGGGTTCCGCGGCGCCGAGGCAGTCGCGCAGGCCGGTGGCGTAGGCGACGTCGAAGCCGGCCCGCAGCTCGCCGAGGGGGGGAAGCGGGTCAGGGCGCGTTCGCGGCCGAGGTCGCGGTGGACGTCGAGGTCGGCCTCGGTGAACGGTTCGTCCGCGGCGGCCCGCAGCAGTACGGGTTCCCAGGTGTCGCGGACCTCGTCGAGCAGTGCGGCGTGCCGGGCGGCGGACATCCACCCGTAGCCGGGTACCCGCGCGGTCGTCGCGTCGCGGACGGCGCCGACGGTGAGATCCCGCCGGGCGCCGAACCGTTCCACGAATCCGTGTCCCACGTCTGGCTCCTGCCGCGCACCGGGCCGGGCCCCCACCGTACCGGTGGGTAACCTTCGGTGGCGTACGTTCCGGACGACGGGCGGGCCGGTTCAGGCCGCCGCGTGGCCGAGCAGGCGGTCGATCTCGCTGTCGTCGGCCCGCAGGTGGGCGGCGGCCGAGCGCAGCGCCCAGGCGTAGTCGGCGAAGCCGAGGGCGGCTGCCAGCACGGAGTCCCACGGGGAGGGGATCAGGTGCAGGTGGCCGGCGTGGCCGACGACGGCGAGGGTGAACAGTGCCGCCAGGTGGAAGACCAGCCAGCCGGCGGAGCGCCAGTCGCGGCCGGACCGCCAGGGTCCCCCGGGGGCCCCGGACGGCGCGTTCCCCGCGGACGTGCCGGGCCCGGTGGGGCGCCGCAGCCAGGACAGCAGGACCAGGGCCAGCAGTCCCAGCAGTCCGGCGCCGGCGCCGAACACGTAGGGCAGGCGGCTGAGATGGCCCCAGCTGGACCAGTAGACCAGCAGCGTCATCACGGTGAACCCGACGGGCGCGAGCACCCCGGTACCGCGGACCAGGCCGGCCATGGCGGGCGGCGGGGTGCCGTCGTCGGGGGCCCGCCGGCCGGCCAGGGCGCGGCGCAGCGCCTGTTCGGAGACGAGGCTGAGGGAGTAGCCGATCAGGGTCAGCACCGCCAGCACCGTGATCATGGTGATCCAGTTGCGGAAGGTGAAGAGGATCAGGACGCCCACCAGCAGGTTGGCGACGACCGCGCGGCGCGGCACGCCGGACTTGCGGTGGACGGCGCCCATCGTGGGGGAGAGCAGGGCGTTGAGACCCATGGCGTAGATCGTGCGGCTGCTCTCGGTGATGTAGACGCCGGACGAGCCGCTGGTGGACAGCGCGGCGGTGATCGCCAGCGGCAGCGCCAGCCAGCCGAGCCCGGCGCCGCCGGCCAGGTCGATCAGGTCGGCGGCGTGGGCGGCGTGGCCGGTCGGGGGGCTGACGGCGAGCACGGCGATCTGGAGGACGACGTAGAGGAGGGTGGGGATCGCGAGGGCGGCGAAGACGGCACGCCGGATGTCGCTCTTGGCGCTGCGGGCCTCGCCGGCGACGTCCAGCGGCCCCTGGAAGCCGCTGTAGGCGAAGAAGATGCCGACGCCGACGATCGCCGGCAGGACCCCGTCGGCGGTGCCGTGCGGTGCCGGGCCGCCGCCGTGCCCGGTGTGGTGGTTGTACGCCGCCCACAGGAACAGCGCGGCCACCAGCGCGGGCACCACCACCTTGAACGCGGTGACCGCCAGGTTGACCTGGGCGAACAGCCGGATGCCGAACCAGTTGACGGCGCCGAAGATCAGCAGGATGACCAGTCCCAGCACCTGTCCGTGCAGGTTGGGGCGGCCGTCGGGGCGCATGACGGTCCAGTGGCTGTTGATGTACTGGAGGGCGGCGAGCGCTTCGGCGGGCGGGTTGATGGCGTAGGCGATCCACACCATCCAGCTGGCGAACGCGCCGACGACCCCGCCGGAGGTGTGGAAGGGCCAGCGGACCAGGCCGCCGGAGAGCGGGGCGGTGACGCCGAGTTCCACCAGGACGAGGGAGGGCAGTACGAGGGCGGCGGCGCCGATCACCCAGGCGGCGACCGAGGCGGTGCCCAGGCTGTGCGCGGCGCGGACCGGGGCGAGCAGCCAGCCGGAGCCGATGACGCCGCCGAGCGCGATGCCGGTCAGGTGCCAGAAGCCGAGTTCGCGTTTGAGGTGCCGGTCACCCCGCACGTTCCGGGAGGGCGGGTTCCCGGAGGGGGTGGCTCCCGTGGAGCGTTCCGTGCCGGCCATCCCCGCCCCCGTGGTCCTCCCCGACGGCCCGGCGGTGGTCGCCGACCGGTCCGTCCTGCCCTGTGGTGTCCGCCGGCGTCCCGTCCGCGGTGAGCCGCCGGGCGTTCGTTTCTGCTCGCCGCCATCCTGACAGCAGGCACACTAGTACGCTAATAGTTCATCAAGTTGATTGCTGCGGAGGCCACTTGTGGACGTGACGCTCACCTGTGCCGGCCCGGACGGCAGGCAGGACCAGCGCTCGCTGCGCGAGTGGCTGCCCAACGCCGCGCCGAGCGTGCGGCTCCTCCCGGCGGCGCCCGACCAGGACGGCGGCGACCACCTGGGCCTGTCCGTCGACGACGTGTGCGCCGTCATCAGCGGCACCGCGGACCTGACCACGTTGCTGCTGGCGGTGCGGGGCTGGGCGCGCAACCGGTTCGGCCACCGGGTCGCCGGCCAGGAGCCGGTGCACAGCACGCGGGGCGAGGTCACCGTGATCGAACTGGACACGGTGGTCGTCACCGTCACCCGTGCCCCCGGCGAGGAAGCCCCCACGGTCACCCTTGACGAACGCTGACCGGCGGCCGACGCACCCGCTCCGCCCGGTACCGCCGTCCGCCCGGCCGCCCGCACCCGGCGGGTTCCGGCCGGACGACCCGGCGCGGGCCGCCACGGCGGGCACCCACCCGCTGTCCACCGACGTCTCCGCCTCCGGCGACGACGTCTCCCCCGGCCATCGCACGCCGTCGATCGGCACCGCCCACGGGCTGTTCATCGGCGTGTCGCAGTACGACAGCCCGGACTACGGCGCCCGGGAGCAGGTCGCCGACAGCGCGCGGGCGCTGGCGGGGGCGTTCACCGCCCGGAGCGTGTGGGACATGCCGCAGAGCCGGCAGCAGGTGCTGACCGGGCACCTGACCGAGCGGCGGGTGATGTCCGCGCTGGAGGACACCGCGGCGGTCAGCACGCAACTGCTGGTGGTCTACGTCGGCGGCCACGGCCGCCGGTTCGAGTCCGAGTCCGGGCTGCACCTCGCCCTGTCCGACTCCCGTTTCACCCGGTACTCCAGCCACCTGCCGTTCCGCGAGATCCGCAACGTCCTCGACGAGTCCTCCGCCCGGCTGCGGCTGCTGCTGGTCGACAGCTGCTACTCCCACGACGCCTTCCTCGGCGGCGGCGACAGCGACGGGCCCGGGGAGCGCGACTCGTGGACCATCACGGCCACCGACAAGCTCCAGGAGGCCATCGCCCTGTGGCGCGGCACCCCGCACACCGCGCTGGCCGGGGCGCTGCTGCACGTGATCGAGCAGGGCGTGGAGTTCGGGCCGGAGGTGCTGACCGTCCAGGACCTCTTCGGCCCGCTGCGCAACCTGCTGAGGGCCGACCGCCGGCCGACCCCGGCGATGCGGGCCGGGGCCGGCACCCTGCCGCTGTTCCGCAACGCCCACCCGCGGGCCGGGGTCGCCGAGCCGACGATCGGCCGCGGTGAGCGGATCTCGCAGGCCGACATCATCCAGCGGGTCGTCAACCGCACCGCGCGCCGCTCCGACGCCGGCACACCGGTGGTGACCCGGTTCGCGAAGGAGCACCCGCCCGAGGAGATCGCCGAACTGGCCAAGGCGTTCGCCGACTTCGACGAGCCCGGACTCGTCACCCTGGCCCTGCGGACCGCGGTGCACGAGCGGGAGGCCGCCGACTCCGCCGCCGTGCTGCACCTGGCGCACTCCGGCGGCATCGCGCTCACCGGCGCGCTGCTCGGCACGTTCGGCCCGCTGCCGGCCGACCGCTGCACCGCGCTGGTGCGGCGGCTGGGCGACGGCCCCTGCCCGGAGTGCCGGCAGGCCGCCACCGGCCTGACGCGGCGGGCCGCCGCCTCCGGCTGGAGCACCGCCGACCTGGTGCGGCTGGCCGCCGGACTGCCCGGCGCGGCGGGCACCGATCCCTGGCCGGGCGGCGGAAACGGACCCGCCCAGGTCTTCCTGGAGACGCTGCCGCCGCGGGAACTCCTCGCGGTCGCCGCCGGCCTGTGGGCCGGCGCCGGGCCCGACCGCCGCACCCGCCGCCTGCGGTCCGCCGCCCTCGCCGAGCACGCCGCGCGCGACGTCACCCCCGCCGAACTGCTGGAGCTGGCCGGCCGGCTGACCGCCGCCGGCACCGAGGGCGCCGGCGAACTGTCCGCCGTCCTGCTGGAGTCCGTCGCCGAGACCGCCGGGGTGCGCACCCTGGCGACGCTGCTGGGCCGCACCGCGCGGGACGACGCCCCCGGCGGACCCGGCGACCGGCTGCGCACCGCGATCGTCCGGCGCCGGCCGCCGGTGTTCCTGGCGGCGCTGGTGCGGGCGGTCGACGCCGAGCGGGACGGCGCGGCCCGGCCGCTGCTGGAGGCGGCGCTGCGGCACGCCACCATGCGTGACCTGGCCCGCGCCCTGCTGGTGCTGCGCGACTCCGGCCCGCCGCTGCCCGCCGTCGGCGAGGTCTTCGGCACGCTGGCCGGGCGCTTCGAGGTGCCGGAACTCGCGCAGGCCCTGGTGCTGCTCGACGGCTAGGGCGACGAGGAGACGGTGCGCACCCTGCTCAACCGGCTCGCCGGGTCGGCCGCGCCGGACGAATCGGTGGTGGGCCTGATCCGTGCCCTGCGCGAACCCGGTGCGGCCCGGCCGGCCGCCCCGCACCTGGTGCCCGACGTGGTCCGGCGGATCGCCGACCGTGAACCCGCCTCCCAACTGCGGCTGTTCGTCCTGCTCACGGCGGCCGGGCTGGCCGAGGAGGCCACCGAGGTCCTGCGGGCGGTCCGCGACCACCGGGACCCGGTGACGCACGCCGGGGACCCCGCGGCGTTCACCGAGGCGTTCCGCGCCTACCGGATCAAGCACCAGCCGGACCGTGAGGTGCTCGGCGTCCTGCTGACCGAACTGGTCGGGCTGTGCGACGTCCCCGAACTCGTCCCGCTGTACTTCGAGGTGCGCGACGACCACCTGGACGCCGACCGCACCATCGGCGCGGCGCTGGCCGCCCGGTGGCCGGTGGAGCGGATCGCGGCGCTGGCCGCACGCCTGGAGGAGATCGGCTGGAAGCAGCCGGCCCGCGCGCTGCTGCGGCACGCCGTGGACGCGCTGGGCGCGGCCGGCGACGAGGCGCCGGGCATCGGCACCCGGGTCGCGCAGATGCTGGCGGCGCTGGCCGGGTCGCCGGTGTGGAAGCCGGACGCCCGGCAGACCAGGGAGCTGATCGGGCGGCTCGCGGCGCGCGGCGACGTCACCGAGGTGATGAACCTGATCGCCGGCCTGCACGCCGCCCACCGCTACCCGGACTTCCGGCGGACGGTGGAGTCGGAGGTGCTGGACGCGTTCGACTGGCGGCAGCTGGCGGGCCTGCCGGGGGTGCGGGGGGTGGAGTTCCTGCCGGCGGTGCTGGAGATCGAGATGACGGCACTGACCGATCACCGGCTGGTCCCGGCGGCCCGGGTCGCCGACATCGTCCGCGCCCTGCGCGAGGCCGGCGCCGGCCGCTCCGACCTGACCGCGCTGCTCGGCCATGTCGGCCACAAGCGCCGCCTCGACGGCCTCGACGTCACCCACGGCCTCCGCGCCGCCGGCCTCCACCCCGAGGCCGACACCTTCGCCGCCCGCGCCACCCACCACCGCCCCACGTACTGGGGCACGTGACGCTCCGGCGGGGGCGCGGGGCCGAGCGCTGTCCTTCACGGGGCGCGGGGAACCGCGCGACCAGCCGGAACGGACCCGCGGAAGTCGACGGACGGGCAGCCCCCGGCCCCCTCAGAGCCGCGCCGCGACCGGGACCTCCGGTGACGCTCTGAGTTCCTCGATGACGCTGTCGAGGTGGGCCCGCGCAGCGGCCTCCGCGGCGGCGGGGTCACCGGAGACGACCGCGTCGATGATGGCCAGGTGCTGGGGCAGTGACTTGCCCGGGCGGCCGGGCCGCAGCGCCAGCCGGAACTGGTAGCGGACCATCTGCCCCTTGAGCCGGTCCAGCAGGCCGCCGGCCACCTGCTGACCGCTCATCTCGGCGATGCGCGCGTGCAGGCGGCGGTTGAGCGCGGAGTAGGTGCTGAGGTCGCCGCCGGCGACGGCGGCCTTCATGCCGGCGCCGATCTCCCGGAGGGCCTCGCGTTCGGCGAGGGGCGCGTGCTCGGCGGCCCGCCGCGCGCACAGCGCCTCCAGGACGGCCCGGCACTCGGTGATCTGGATGGCCTCCTCGACCGAGACCACCCGCACCCGCGCGCCACGGTTCGGCACCAGTTCGACCAGGCCCTCCGCGGCGAGGTCCTGGAGGGCCTCGCGGACGCAGCCGCGGGTCGCCCGCAGGCTCTCGGACAGCTCCTGCTCCACCAGCCGCTGCCCGGGCACCAGGTCGCCCGCCGACAGTGCCCGGCGGATCTCCTCGCTGACCAGGCGCCGCCCCTCCTGGCCGGTCACCCGCTGCTGCGCCACACCGTCCCCTTCCGATCCCACTCCGGCGTCGGTGGCAGTCTATCGGCTCGCGGGGCGATGGTGGAATTTCTCGTTCACGTTATTGTCAACAATCTCGTTGATGGTTATGTTGTCGTCGTTCCGCAGGAGGGAGAACGAGATGACAGGGCCCAGCCGGCCGCCGGCTCCCGGGGGCCAGATCCCGGTTCCGTGCTGGTTCATGCGCGGCGGCACCTCGCGCGGTCCGTTCTTCCGCGCCGGCGACCTGCCGTCCGACCCGGCGGCCCGGGACGCGGTGCTGCTGGCGGTCATGGGGTCGCCGGACCCGCGGCAGATCGACGGGCTCGGCGGGGCGCACCCGCTGACCAGCAAGGCGGGCGTGGTCGGACGCGGCACGCGGGACGGGGTGGACCTGGAGTTCCTGTTCGCCCAGCTCCAGCCGGACAGCGAGAGCGTCGACACCACGCCGAACTGCGGCAACATGCTGGCCGCCGTGGTGCCGTTCGCCGTGGAGGCCGGGCTGATCGAGCCGGACGGCGACACCACGACCGCCCGGGTACTGACCCTGAACACCGGCCTGACCGCCGAGATCACCATCGCCACCCCACGCGGGCCGGACGGCCGCTTCGTCGAGTACGCCGGGCAGACCCGGATCGACGGCGTGCCGGGCACCGCGGCCCCGGTCACCATCGGGTTCCTCGACACCGAGGGCTCGGTCTGCGTGGGCCTGCTGCCCACCGGCAGCGTGCTGGACCGGGTCGAGGTCGCGGGCGTCGGCACCGTGGAGGTGACCTGCGTCGACAACGGGCAGCCGCTGGTGATCGTGGCGGCCGCCGCCCTCGGCCGCACCGGCGGCGAGAGCCCGCTGGAGCTGAACGCGGACACCGAACTCAAGGCCCGGGTCGAGGACCTGCGCCTGACGTGCGGGCGGCTGATGGGCCTGGGGGACGTCACCCCGCGCAACTACCCGAAGATGACGCTGGTCGCGGCCCCGCGGGCCGGCGGGACCATCGCCACCCGCAGTTTCATCCCGCGCGTGTGCCACGAGTCCATCGGCGTGCTCGCCGCGGTCACCGTGGCCACCGCCTGCGTCCTGCCCGGCAGCGTCGCCCACCGCCTGGCGGCCGGCCCCGGGGCCGCCGGGCAGGAACCGGCCACCGGTGCGGACGGCGCACCGCTGCGCACGGTCCTGGTCGAGCACCCCTCCGGCGAGTTCGGCGTCCGGCTCGGGCTGGACCCGCAGGACCCCCGGCGCGTCACGCAGTCCGCCCTGCTGCGCACCGCACGGCTGATCATGGCCGGCCAGGCCCTGGTCCCGCGCGCGGCGTGGCACCCGCAGGAAACGTCCCCCCAGGAGCAGCCCGCATGATCATCGACTGCCACGGCCACTTCACCACCGCGCCCCCGGCACTGGGCGCCTGGCGGGAGCGGCAGACCGCGGCCCTGACCGGCCCCCGCGCCGCCCCCGACCCGGCCGGCCCGCGCATCAGCGACGACGAACTGCGCGAGAGCGTCGAGCCGAACCAGCTTCGGCAGATGGACGAACGCGGCATCGACCTGACCGTCTTCTCGCCGCGCGCGTCCTTCATGGCCCACCACGTCGGCGGTTTCGAGACCTCGGTGGCGTGGGCGGCGGTCTGCAACGACCTGTGCGGACGGGTGGCCGCCCTCTACCCGGAGCGGTTCGCCATGGCCGCGATGCTGCCGCAGTCCCCCGGCGTCGACCCGGCCACCTGCGTGCCGGAGCTGCGGCGCTGCGTGGAGGAGCTGGGCGCGGTCGCGGTCAACCTCAACCCGGACCCGTCGGGCGGCCACTGGAGCGCCCCGCCGCTGACCGACCGTTCCTGGTACCCGGTGTACGAGGCCATGGTGGAGTACGGCATCCCGGCCATGGTGCACGTGAGCACCAGCGTCAACCCGGCGTTCCACACCACCGGGGCGCACTACCTGAACGCTGACACCACCGCGTTCATGCAGCTGGTGGCCGGTGACCTGTTCGCCGACCTCCCCGCGCTGCGGCTGGTCATACCGCACGGCGGCGGCGCGGTGCCCTACCACTGGGGGCGTTTCCGGGGGCTGGCGATGGCGCTGGGGAAGCCGCCGCTGGAGGAGCACGTACTCGGCAACGTCTTCTTCGACACCTGCGTGTACCACCAGCCGGGCATCGACCTGCTGCTCGACGTCGTCCCGTCACGGAACGTGCTGTTCGCGTCGGAGATGATCGGCGCCGTCCGCGACGTCGACCCCCGCACCGGCCGTCACTTCGACGACACCGGCCGCTACCTGGACGCCGCCGGCCTGCCGCGGGACGAGGCGGCGGCGATCGGCGAGCACAACGCGCGTGCCGTCTACCCGCGCCTGGACGCCCTGCTGAAGCGGCAAGGGCGCTGAGCGAAGAAGGAGAAGGACCATGTACGAACTGGGCGTCGTCCACCAGGACGTCATCCGCGCCGACCGCGACGCGGTGACGGCACTGTCCGGGCTCGGTGTGGCCACGGTGCACGAGGCGATGGGCCGCGCCGGGCTGATGCGTCCCTGCCTGCGGCCGGTCTACCCGGGCGCGGCGCTGTGCGGCACCGCCGTCACGGTGCTGCTCCAGCCCGGCGACAACTGGATGCTGCACGTGGCCGTCGAACAGCTCCAGCCCGGCGACGTACTGGTGGCCGCCTGCACCACGGAGAACGAGGACGGCTTCTTCGGCGAACTGCTGGCGACCTCCGCGCGGGCGCACGGCGCCGTCGGCCTGGTCATCGACGGCGGCTGCCGGGACGCGAGTGAGCTCCAGGCCATGGACTTCCCCGTCTTCAGCCGCGCGATCAGTGCCCGCGGCACCGTCAAGGCCACCCTCGGCTCGGTGAACGTGCCCGTGGTGTGCGCCGGCGCGGCGGTGCGGCCGGGCGACGTGGTGCTCGCCGACGCCGACGGGGTCGTGGTGGTCCCCGCCGAGCGGGCCGCCGAGGCCGCGCGGGCCGGGCGGGAGCGCGAGGACAACGAGGCCGGCAAGCGGCAGCGGCTGGCCTCGGGCGAGCTGGGCCTGGACATGTACGACATGCGCGGGAAGCTGGCCGCCGCCGGTCTGCGCTACACCGGCACGGGCCCGGGACGGCCGGCGTGAGCGGCCTTCCGGTCAGCGGACCGTTCACCAAGAAGCCCGGCTGGCTGGACTGGTACCAGCATCCGTCACCGCCGGTCTTCGAGCTGCCCCCGGGCACCGTCGACACCCACTGCCACATCTTCGGGCCGGGCGCGGGCTTCCCGTACGCGCCGGGACGCACGTACACCCCGTGCGACGCGGGCAAGGAGCAGCTGTTCGCCCTGCGCGACCACCTGGGCGTCTCCCGCAACGTCGTCGTGCAGGCCACCTGTCACGGCACCGACAACCGGGCCATGGTGGACGCGGTCCGCTCGGCCGGCGGCCGGGCCCGGGGGATCGCCACCGTGCGCCCGGACGTCACGGACGCCGAACTCGCCGCACTGCACGAGGCGGGGGTGCGCGGGGTGCGGTTCCACTTCCTCAAGCGGCTGGGGAGCAGGACCGCCAAGGAGGACCTGGCGGCCGTGGCCCGGAGGATCGCACCGCTGGGCTGGCACGTGGTGATCTACTTCGGCAGCGAGGACCTGGGCGAGCTGGCGGACTTCTTCACCGCGCTGCCCACCCCGCTGGTGGTCGACCACATGGGCCGCCCGGACGTCACGAAACCGGTGGACGGCCCGGAGTTCGCCCGGTTCCTGCGGTTCGCCGAACGCGAGGACGTGTGGGTGAAGGTCACCTGCCCCGAACGCCTCAGCGCCGCCGGCCCGCCCGCCCTGGACGGGGAACGGGAACCGTACGCGGACGTGGTGCCGTTCGCCCGCGCCGTGGTCGAGGAGTTCCCCGACTCCGTGCTGTGGGGCACCGACTGGCCGCACCCCAACCTCACCTCCCACATGCCCGACGACGGGCTGCTGACCTCCTGGATCCCGCGGATCGCGGTCACCGCCGAGGCCCGGCGCAAGCTGCTCGCGGACAATCCGGCACGGCTGTACTGGCCGGGCGGAGGAGCCTGATCTCCCCCTCCCCCACGCCCAACCCCCTTCCCCTTCGATGACGAGGGCCCCGCCATGCCACACGCCAACGCCCGCAACCGGCTCGACCGGCTGCCGATATCCCGGTTCCACAAGATCACGCTGGTAGCCCTCTCGTTCGCCTACTTCTTCGAGTTCGCGGACATCAACAGCTTCGCCGTCACCGCGCCACGCCTGATCAAGCTGTGGGGCCTGACGGTCACCCACGTCGCGTACGTGACGTCGCTGTCCTTCGTCGGGATGTTCATCGGCTCGATCGTCGCCGCCCGGATCGCCGACCGGATCGGGCGCCGGCGGGCCCTGAACACCACCACACTGTTCTTCAGCGTCTCCTCGCTGGCCGCGGTCTTCTCCTGGAACCTGGTCTCCCTGGGGGTCTTCCGGATCCTGACGTCGGCCGGGCTGTCCGCGATGACGGTGGTGGCCGTCATCTACCTGGCCGAGATGTTCCCGGCCGCGGTGCGCGGCAAGTACCAGGCGTACGCGATCGTGATCGGCATCTGCGGCACGCCGGTGACCAACTTCGTGGCCAGCGCCCTGGTGCCGCTCAACGACTGGTCGTGGCGGCTGGTGTACCTGTGGGGCGCGCTCGGCGTCGTCTACCTGTTCTTCGTGCCGAAGCTGCGGGAGTCGCCGCGCTGGCTGGAGAGCCGCGGCGACCACACGGCCGCCGACGCGGTGCTGCGGGACATCGAGGCCACCGTGGCCGCCGAGAAGGGCCCGCTGCCCGAGCCGGCCGCGCCGGTGGAGGAGCCGCCGCGGCGGAAGGCCCCGCTGCGGATGCTGCTCCAGCGCAAGTACCTGCTGCCCACGCTGCTGCTGACCGTGCTGTGGGTCACCCAGACCATCGGTTTCTTCGGCTACAGCAGCTGGGCGCCCACCCTGCTGGCCAAGCACGGCTTCAGCGTGCAGAAGTCCGTCCTGTACGTGGCCCTGAGCACCGCCGGCGCCCCGCTCGGCTCGTACCTGGCCGCGCTGGTCACCGACCGGTTCGAACGCAAGTGGTGCCTGGTCGCCTTCGGCACCGTCATCGCGGTGTGCGGTGCGCTGTACGGGCTGACGTTCAACCCGGTGCTGATCGTGGTCTTCGGCTTCCTGGTCAACCTTTTCGAACGCGGCTACACGGCGCTGGGATACGCCTACTCGCCGGAACTCTTCGACACCCCCGGCCGCTCCCTGGGCACCGGCGTCTCCTACGGCCTGGGCCGGCTGTCCAACGCGTTCGGCCCGCTGATCATCGCCACGCTCTACAACGGCTCCGGCTACCGCAGCGTCTTCGTCTTCATCGCCGGCACCTGGCTCGTGGGCGCCGCGGTCCTGGCCTTCTTCGGTCCCCGCACCATGCGCCGCACCTCTCCGGCGGCCACCGGCGAACCGGTGAACGTCCGACCCGCCACGGCACCGCCGCCCCCGGCCGCGTGACCGGGCAGGATCCGAGAAGCGCCCGGGGCGGTGGCGCGTCTAACGTGGCGGGCACGGACGCCGGGCACCGCGGTGACCGACCCGCCCGACAGTACGGAGAGACGATGAGCGACACCTCGCGGACCGCGCCCCGGCCGCCCGGCGCCGACAGCCACGACCTGATCCGGGTGCACGGCGCGCGCGAGAACAACCTGAAGAACGTCAGCGTCGACATCCCCAAGCGGCGGCTGACCGTGGTCACCGGCGTCTCCGGCTCCGGCAAGAGCTCCCTGGTCTTCGGCACCATCGCCGCCGAGTCGCAGCGGCTGATCAACGAGACCTACAGCGCCTTCGTGCAGGGCTTCATGCCCTCGCTGGCCCGGCCCGAGGTCGACCTGCTCGAAGGGCTGACGACCGCGATCATCGTCGACCAGCAGCGGATGGGCTCCGACCCCCGCTCGACCGTCGGCACCGCGACCGACGCCCACGCCATGCTGCGCATCGTCTTCAGCTGGCTCGGCACCCCGCACGTCGGACCGCCCAAGGCGTTCTCGTTCAACGTCGCCTCGATCAGCGGGGCCGGCGCGGTCACCACGGAGCGCGCGGGGCGGACGGTCAAGGAACGCCGGGAGTTCCGCGTCGTCGGCGGCATGTGCCAGCGCTGCGAGGGCCGCGGCTCGGTCAGCGACATCGACCTGAGCCAGCTCTACGACGACGGCAAGTCCCTCAACGAGGGCGCCCTGACCATCCCCGGCTACAGCATGGACGGCTGGTACGGCCGGATCTTCTCCGGCTGCGGTTTCTTCGACCCGGACAAGCCGATCCGCCGGTTCACCAAGAAGGAACGGGACGCCCTGCTGTACAAGGAACCGACCAGGATCAAGGTCGACGGCGTCAACCTCACGTACGAGGGGCTGATCCCCAAACTCCAGCGGTCCATGCTGTCCAAGGACGTCGACGCGCTCCAGCCGCACATCCGGGCGTTCGTGCGGCGGGCCGTCACGTTCACCACCTGCCCCGACTGCGGGGGCACCCGGCTGAGCACCGAGGCCCGGTCCTCGAAGGTCGCCGGGATCTCCATCGCCGACGCGTGCGCGATGCAGATCAGCGACCTGGCGGCCTGGGTGCGGGGGCTGGACGAGCCCTCGGTCGCGCCGCTGCTGGACTCGCTCGGCGAGACCCTGGAGTCGTTCGTGGAGATCGGCCTGGGCTACCTCAGCCTGGAACGCCCCTCCGGCACGCTCTCCGGCGGCGAGGCGCAGCGCGTGAAGATGATCCGGCAGCTCGGCTCGTCGCTGACGGACGTCACGTACGTCTTCGACGAGCCGACGATCGGACTGCACCCGCACGACATCCAGCGGATGAACGACCTGCTGCTGCGGCTGCGCGACAAGGGCAACACCGTGCTGGTCGTCGAGCACAAGCCGGAGGCCATCGCCGTCGCCGACCACGTCGTCGACCTCGGCCCGCGGGCCGGCACCGGCGGCGGCGAGGTGATGTTCGAGGGGACCGTCGAGGCACTGCGCGCCAGCGACACCCTGACCGGCCGCCACCTCGACGACCGGGCCGCGCTCAAGCCCTCGGTGCGCGCCCCCTCGGGCGCCCTGGAGATCCGCGGCGCCGGCCTGCACAACCTTCGGGACGTCGACGTCGACATCCCGCTCGGCGTGCTGGTGGTGGTGACCGGGGTGGCCGGCTCCGGCAAGAGCTCCCTCATCCACGGTTCGGTGGCCGGCCGGGACGGGGTCGTGGCCGTCGACCAGAACCCGATCCGCGGCTCCCGGCGCAGCAATCCGGCGACCTACACCGGGCTGCTGGAGCCGGTGCGCAAGGCGTTCGCCAAGGCGAACGGCGTCAAGCCCGCGCTGTTCAGCGCCAACTCCGAGGGCGCCTGCCCGGGGTGCGACGGCGCCGGGGTGATCTACACCGACCTGGCGATGATGGCGGGCATCGCCACCACCTGCGAGGAGTGCGACGGCAAGCGCTACCAGGCGTCGGTGCTGGAGTACCGGCTCGGCGGGCGGGACATCAGCGAGGTACTGGCGATGCCGGTGACGGAGGCCGCGGAGTTCTTCGGCGCCGGCGAGGCCCGCACCCCGGCCGCGCACACGGTGCTGCGCCGGCTCGCCGACGTGGGGCTGGGCTACCTGCGCCTGGGCCAGCCGCTCACCACGCTGTCCGGCGGCGAGCGGCAGCGGCTGAAGCTGGCGACGCGGATGGGGGAGAAGGGCGGCGTCTACGTCCTCGACGAGCCGACCACCGGGCTGCACCTCGCCGACGTGCGGCAGATGCTGGAACTGCTGGACCGGCTCGTCGACGCCGGGAAGTCGGTGATCGTCATCGAGCACCACCAGGCGGTCATGGCCCACGCGGACTGGATCGTCGACCTCGGCCCGGGCGCCGGGCACGACGGCGGCCGGGTGGTCTTCGAGGGCACCCCCGCCGACCTGGTGGCAGCCCGCTCCACCCTCACCGGCGAGCACCTGGCGGCCTACACCGGCGGCTGAGCGCCGGCCATCGATGGCCGGTCCGCCCTCCCGGCGGGCCGGCCGCGGGGCGCGGGCCCGGGAGGCGGGCGGCAGACGAGTCGAGGCGTACGCCGGATTCTGTGCCCGGGGACCTCGCGGTCGTCCGGGTGACGGCCATCCATCTGGGACCGGCGTTGCCGCCGGCCTCGTGCGGCCTACCCGCGAACTCGGGCGAGCAGCCCTCGAACGTTCGCGCGGGGCGCCGAAACGCCCCATCTTGGCCTTGCTCCGGGTGGGGTTTACCGAGCTGCCCAGGTCACCCTGGGCACTGGTGGTCTCTTACACCACCGTTTCACCCTTACCGGGGACCGAGGTCCCCGGCGGTCTGTTCTCTGTGGCACTGTCCCGCGGGTCGCCCCGGGTGGGCGTTACCCACCACCCTGCCCTGTGGAGTCCGGACGTTCCTCGGCGGGACCGGGGTCCCGACGCGGCCGCCCGCTCGGCTCGTCTGCCGTGTGCACATGCTAGTGCATGGCGGCCGGGGCATGATCGGCCCGCCGTTACAGTGGGGCCGTCGCTGTCACCCCCCGAGGAGTCCCGCCGTGCTCGTGCTGCTGCCGCCGTCCGAGGGCAAGGCCGCCCCGCGCGAGGGGACGCCGGTCACGCCGGCCGGGCTGTCGCTGCCGGGGCTGCGGGAGGCCCGGGAGCGGGTGCTGGCCGAACTGGTCGACCTGTGCCGGGGCGACGAGGACAAGGCGATGGACGTGCTGGGGCTCGGCCCCACCCAGCGCGGCGAGATCGGCAGGAACGCCGGTCTGCGGGAGGCCCCGGCCGCGCCGGCCGCCGAGGTGTACACCGGCGTGCTGTACGACGCGCTGTCCCCGGCCACCCTGACGCCCGCGGCGCGGCGGCGGGCGTCGTCCGCCCTGCTGGTCTTCTCCGGTCTGTGGGGCGCGGTCGGGCCGGACGACGAGATCCCCTCGTACCGCTGCCCGGTCGGGGTGCGGCTGCCGGGGCTGGGCGGCCTCGGGGCGTTCTGGCGCGGGCCGATGGAGCGGGCGCTGCCCGCGGCGGCCGGCGACGCGCTGGTGCTGGACCTGCGCTCCGCCGCCTACGCCGCCCAGTGGAGACCCGCGGGCGCGGTGGCCGGGCGCACCGTGACCGCACGGGTGTTGCAGGTGCGCACGGTGGACGGTGTGGACAGGCGCAGCGTCGTCAGCCACTTCAACAAGGCCACCAAGGGCCGCCTGGTGCGGGCGCTGCTGGAGTCCGGCGCCGAACCGGCGGACCGCGACGAGCTCGCCGGCGTCTGGCGCGGGTGCGGCTTCACCGTGGAGCCGGCCGGCCCCGGACGGCTCGACGTGCTGGTGCGCGACGTGCGCTGACCGCTCGACCGGGGTGCGCCGCGGGGCGTCACTCCCACGCGACGCGGAACGTGCCGGCGAGCACCTCCCGGCCCTGCGGGGTGACCCGCACCTCGCGGCCCCGGTCGGGGCGCACGATCCACCCGGCTTCCAGGAACCGGTGACGACGAGGAAGGTCAGCAGGCCGAGCCCGGCGGCGGCCAGCGCCTGGCCGGGCAGGTCGAGCGCGCGGGGCCGCGGGTTCCGCGATTCCGGGACGTGCCGGACGGTGAGCGCCAGGGCGACCAGGCCCAGCGGCACGTTCACCCAGAAGATATAGGTCCAGTTCAGGGCGGTGACGGCGAGGCCGCCGATGGTGGGCCCCGCGGCGAGGCCGGCGCCCGCCACGACGGACCAGGCGGACATGGCCCGGGCCCGTTCGCGCCGTCCCGGGTGGGAGGCGGCCAGGATCGCCAGGCTCTGCGGCATGGTCAGCGCCGATCCGGCGCCCTGCAGGGCCCGTCCGGCCAGCAGCGCCGGCAGTCCGGGCGCGGTCGCGCAGACCACGGAGCCCACGACGAAGACGGCCACCCCGATCCGGAAGACCCGCCGCCGCCCGAAGCGGTCCCCCAGGGTGCCGCCGGTCAGCATCAGGGCGGCGAACGTCACGTTGTAGGCGTCGACCACCCACTGCGACCCGCCGAGCCCGCCGGCCAGGTCGTGCCCGATCGACGGCAGGGCGAGGTTGACCGCGGTGGTGTCGACGGTGCCCAGGAACAGCCCCAGGCACGTCGCCGCCAGCGCGAGCCCGGCCCGCCCACCGCGCTCCGGCTCCCGGGCCGGCTCTCGCTCCCAGGCCGGCCGGGTCTCGTCTCCGACGCGTTCGTCCGCCATGCGTCCGACGCTAGGCGCGAAACGGTTCGGCCCCGGCCGAACCGTCGGGCGGGGACGGGACGGGGGCGGGCGGCCGGGGCCGGGGCCCGCGGGCCCCGGAGCGTCCCTGGGTCCGCCGGCCGACCGGCCCGCTAGAGACCGGAGTCCGGGACGCGGACGAGGATGCGGCGGCAGTTCTCGCAGCGCACGACCTCGTCGCGCGGCGCGGCGCGGACCTCGTTCAGCTCGGTGATGTTCAGCTCCAGCCGGCAGCCCTCGCAGCGCTTCTGGTGGAGCTTGGCGGCGCCGATGCCGCCGTTCTGCGCCCGCAGCTTGTCGTAGAGCTTGAGCAGGTCGGCGGGGACGGAGGCGGCGACCACCTCGCGTTCCTTCGCGGCGGTGAAGCCCTCCGCGTCGATCTCCTCCAGCTGCGTGCCGCGGCGCTGTTCGACCTCGGCGATCCGCGCCTGGACGGCCTCCACGCGGCCGGTCAGCTCGGTGACCCGCTCCTGGACGCCCTCACGGCGTTCCATCACCTCCAGGACCACGTCCTCCAGGTCGCTCTGGCGCTTGGCCAGCGAGGTGATCTCGCGCTGGAGGTTCTCCAGGTCCTTGGCCGAGGAGACGGCGCCGGAGTCAAGCCGCTCCTGGTCGCGGAGGGCGCGCTTGCGGACCTGGTCGACGTCCTGCTCGGCCTTGGTCTGCTCGCGCGCGGTGTCGCTCTCCTCGGTCTGGGCGGCGACCAGCAGGTCGCGCAGGCCGGTGGCGTCGGCGGTGAGGCGGTCGGCCTCGGCGTGCTCGGGCAGGTGCGTGCGCCTGTGGTCGAGCTGGCCCAGGCGGGAGTCCAGGGCCTGGACCTCAAGAAGGCGGATCTGGTCGGCGGGCTCGGCGTTCAGTTCGGGGCTCCTGGGCTGCTGGAGGGTGGTGCGGGGACAGGGGGGTGGACGGGCGCGGCGGCGTGCAGCGTCCACGGGTCGGTGACCTGGTGGGAGACGTGGACGCGCAGGGCCCAGCCGTTCCGGTCGGAGATCGCGTCGAGCTGGGCGGCGGCCTGCTCGCACCAGGGCCATTCGGTGGCCCAGTGCGCGGCGTCGAGCAGCGCGGGGCCGCCGTGCTCGACGGCCTCGGACGCGGGGTGGTGGCGCAGGTCGGCGGTGAGGTAGGCGTCCACGCCGGCCGCCCGGACCTCGGCGAACAGGCTGTCGCCGGCGCCGCCGCACACCGCGACGGTGCGGATCTCACGGTCCGGGTCGCCGGCCACCCGCAGCCCGGCCGCGGTGGCGGGCAGGGCGGCGGCGACCCGGGCGGCGAAGTCCGCGAGCCGCAGGGGGACGGGCAGTTCGCCGATCCGGCCCAGGCCGCGGCGGCCGGCCGGGTCGCCGGTGTCGGGCACCAGCGGGCCGGTGGTCCGCAGGCCCGCGACGGCGGCGAGCGCGTCGGAGACGCCGGGGTCGGCACGGTCGGCGTTGGTGTGGGCGACGTGCAGGGCGCAGCCGCCGAGGATCAGCCGGTGGACGACGCGGCCCTTGAACCCGGTGGCGGCGACGGTGGTGGTGCCGCGCAGGTAGAGCGGGTGGTGGGTGACGAGCAGTCCGGCGCCGAGCCGGATCGCCTCCTCGGCCACCTCGCGCACCGGGTCGACGGCGAACAGCACCGTGTCCACCTCGGCGTCCGGATCGCCGCACACCAGGCCGACGGCGTCCCATTGCTCGGCCCGTCCGGCCGGCCAGAGGTCTTCCAGGGCGTCGATGACGCCGGACAGTTTGGGCACGGGGGAAGGTTACCTCCAGCCCGGCCCCCGCCGCCGGGCCGCGGGCGACCGGCCCGGCGCGGGCCGCCCGCGGGGCCCGGCGGCCCGGGAACGGTCGCGCCCCGTGGCGGCTTCGTCGCACTGCGCAGAGCCCGGAACGCCCCCGGAGGCGTTACGGGGGCGAATCAACCGTTGACCACTCTTACGGGTGAAGTGTGGCGGCAATGCCGCGAACGTCCGCCCTGCCGAAACGTAGCGTCGGCGGCCGGAGGTGCACCAGCCATGACCGCCAGCACGCTCGACACCCGCAACGACGCCGCCCCGCAGGACACCCCGAGCACCCGCCGGGAACGCCGTATTGACGCCCGCCGCCGGCGCCACCGCGGTGCCACGGAGTCCGGAACGGCGACCGCCCCGCCGGACGGCGCGGCCCGGCCGCCCGGGACCGGCGCCTCCCCCGCACCGGCCGGCCCCTCGCACGGGGTGGCCGCGGAGGACCTGGTGCTCGTGCCGCCCGACGCCGTGGCGCCGGCGCAGGCGCCGCCCGGGGACGCCGCGTTCGTGCCGGCGATGCCCGCCGCCCGGCCGGCCACCGTGCGCAGGACCGGGTTCAGCGTGGCGCCGGACGGTTCGTACGCCGTGTGTCTGGCGGACGCCGGGCCGGGGGCGTGGTACCCGGAGCGGTGGACGCTGGGCGGGCCGGTGGCGTACACCGTCGCACTGCCCGGCAACCAGCCGGAGGACGGCGACGCGCAGGTGCTGCCGCTGCCGGACGGGCGGGTGCTGATACGCCGCGGGTCGGCGGGGCGGCACGACATCGCGCTGCTGTACCCGACCGGCCCGCGGACCGGCGAGGTGCCGGTGGGCTTCGTGCACGGCGAGAGCCTGCGGCTGCTGCCGCCGCTGGCCACCGGGTCCGCGTACGCCCTGTCGTACGCGGACGGCGTCAGCACGGTGTGGCTGGTGCACGGCGGGCAGGGTCTGGAGCGGCTGGCCCGGATCGAGGGGCGGTGCGGCGGCGGGGTGTGGCTGGACCGCGCCGGGCGGCTGCTGGCGGTGGACCGGGAGTCGCGGGGGCGGGTGAAGTCGGTGGCGGTGGACCTGGCCACCGGCGAGGTCTCCCCGCTCCTGCAGATCGCGCCGGACAGCGACGACCGGCTGGTGGCGGCCGATCCGGACAGCGGACTGCTGATGGTGCGCAGCGACGCGTCCGGCGCGGAGCGCCTCGGGTGGGGGGTGCTGGGCAGCGGCCACCCGGTGCGTTTCCCGGTGTGCCTGCGCGACGATCCGGGGCCGGACGGCGCGCGGACGCTGCCGGTGGCGGTGCGCCCGGGGGCGGCCGGGTCCCCGGAGTCCTGCGCGGTGCTGCTGCGGCGCGGCGGCCGTGCGGCGCTGTGGCGGCCGGGTGCCCGGCGGACGGCGTCCCTTCCGACGCCGCGCGGCTGGCTGCCGGGGGCGGCGTGGTGGTCCGGGCACGACACCCTGCGGATGGCGTACGCGGACGCCGTCGACGTGGAGCCGTGCGGGGTGCGGGACGTGCCCTCCCGGGAGTACCTGCCGGAGGTGCGCCCGGTGGCACCGGCGTCCACCGGGCTGACGAACCGTCAACTGACGTTGCCGTCAGTCCCGTTGCGCCGGGCCCTCGGTCCCGGCGGCGTGCGGGCGGCGGACCGGGCGGACCGGGGCGGGGACCGGAACGTGGCCCAACCCGGTGTCGCGGTAACGGAGTTGGCTGCTCCGCGCGGTCCGCTGGGACGGGTGCTGCCGTTGCAGGAGGCACCGCTGGCGGCCAACGCGTGAGTCCCCGGGTGCAACCGCGGGGGCGTGCGGGGCGTCCGTAGATGCCGTGAAGCCGCAACCGCGCCCGCGACGCGACCCCGTTCGCCTGGAGTCGGGATCACGGGCGTGGATAGACTTCCGGGGGAGCCGTGCAGCCGGACGGCCCGGGCATCAGAGGTGCCTTCGGGCGGCTGCGGCAAGGCGCGTGCCGACGGTCGCGCACCCCGACTCGTCCTCGTAAGCAAGCCCGACGGAGAAACTCTGATGTCCGAAGCCCGGAAAGACGCCACCGACGACCGCGCGCTGCTGGCGGCGGCGATGGGAGCCGAGCACGGCAAGCACCGGGGCACCGCCGCCTCCGCGGAGGAACCCGAGCCCAGCCCGCACGGCAAGCACCGCCGCGCGGAACCCGACGACATCTGACCGGGGTCCGGCCCTCACCTCCGGCGGCCGGGCGGCCCGTTCCCCCCGGCCGCCGAGCCGTTCCTCCTGAGGGCGCGAGGCGCGGCGCGCCCGGCCGGGACGCGCCCCGCGGGTGCGGCGCACACCGCCCGTCACCCCGGGGCGCCCGCCCGGCGGCGCGTCAGACCAGGCCGACCGAGAAGTCCTCCAGCACCGTCTCCCCCTGCCGTTGCGCCGTCGTCACGACGGCGCGCACCGCGGCGGGCCCGGTCCACATGCGGACCCGGAGCGTCTCCCCCGGTGTGACGACGCCGGAGAAACGGGTGGTGACCGAGCGGACTCGGGCGGGGTCGCCGGACAGCACGTGGTCGACGACGGCCTTGAGCGTCATGCCGTAGCTGCACAGGCCGTGCAGGATCGGGCGGTCGAAACCGGCGAGGGCGGCGAAGTCGGGGTGGGAGTGCAGGGGGTTCACGTCGCCGGAGAGCCGGTAGAGCAGGGCCTGGCCGGGGGCGACGGGCAGATCGGCCGTCAGGTCGGGGGCGCCGGAGGGCGGTTCGGGGCGGCCGGAGGGGCCGCGGTCGCCGCCGAAGCCGCCCTCGCCGCGCACGTGGAGGTGGCTCTCGCAGGACCACAGCGGCCCGTCGCCGTCGGTGGCCTCGGTGCGCAGCACGATCATCGCCGCGCGGCCCTTGTCGTGCACCGCGGTCACCCGTGAGGTCTGCGTCGCGGTGCCGCCGGAGGGGATCGTGCGGTGCGCCTCGACGCGCTGCCCGGCGTGCAGCACGGCCATGAGGTCGACGTCGACGCCGGGCGCCGACAGCCCGTCCATGACCGCCATCCCGCCGCCGGCCACCGTGGCGAACGACGGCAGCACCTTGAGGCGGTCCTCCAGCACGTAGCCGAGTTCGCCCGGGTCGGTCGGGTCCGCGCCGGCGCCCAGACCCAGGTGGTAGAGCTGCACGTCCTTGGGGCCCCAGGTGACCGTGGTCTCCCGCGGGGGTGCCGCGAGGGCCCGGGCGACGTCGATGGGCATGGGCGGGTGCCTCCCCGGTGCGGTGGACGACGGCCCCCGGGTGCGGTGCCGGCGGGCCGGGACCGTCCGCGACGACATGAAGTGGACGCCCCCGGCCCCTGTATAGCGCATCGGGCACCATGATGGTCCGGTGACAACGCGGACCGGCCGGGGCGGCCGTATCGAGGGAACGGACGGGCCGGCATGACGGCGACCGGACAGCAGGCAGGACCGGCGGACACGCCGGCGGAGGCCGGGACGGCCGGCGCCGGCGGGCGGCGCGGCGGGGGCGGCGGTGTGCGGGAGGCGGGCCGGCAGGTCGGCGAGGCGGCCCGCGCGGTGTGGGAGGCCAGGCGGCGGGCCCACGAGCGGAACCCGAGCCTGCTGGAGGTGCACGATCTGCGCGGGCTGCGCGGCTCGGCGCTGGACTCCTACATCGAGCGGATCAGACCACCGGGCGGACGCACGATGGTGCCGTGGCTGCTGATCGCCATCGCCCCGGGCTCCGACATCGTGCGGGGGCGGGTGCACCCGGAGTGGCTGGGCTGGATCCTGCTGGTGCTGTTCTGCGCCCTCTACACCGCGACGGTGATGCTCGGCACCCGGGACGACGCCCGGCGGGGCCCGGCGGTGTGGGCGCTGCTGGGGGCGCAGACGGCGCTGACGTTCGCCACCGCCATGGCGTGGGGGCACAACTGGCTGCTGACGTTCATCATGCTGGCGCTGGCGTGCGGCACGGTGCTGCGCGGCCGGGCACTGGCGCTGCTGCTGGCGGTGCTGTCCACCAGCGACGGGCTGATCGCCGGGCACGGACGGCACGACGCGTGGCTGCCGGTGAGCACCGGGTACGGCACGTTCCTGGCCGGGATGATGACGGCGACGGTGCTCTCGCTGCACGAGGTCATCGGCACGCTGCGGGCCGCCCGGCAGGATCTGGCGCGTAACGCGGTGAGCGCGGAGCGGCTGCGGTTCTCCCGCGACCTGCACGACCTGCTGGGGCACACCATGTCGGTGGTGGCGGTCAAGGCGGAGGCGGTGCGGCGGCTGGCGCCGCGGAACGTGGAGGCGGCGCTGGAGCAGGCGGCGGACATCGAGGCGGTGGCCCGGCAGGCGCTGACCGAGATCCGCGAGGCGGTCACCGGGTACCGGGAGGGCAGTCTGCCGGCCGAGCTGGAGCGGGCGCGTTCCGCGCTGGACGCCTCCGGGATCGCGCTGGAGGTGAGCCGTTCCGGCCCGCCGGTGGACCCGGGCACGGAGGCGCTGCTGGGCTGGGTGGTGCGCGAGGGCGTCACGAACGTGGTGCGGCACTCGGGGGCGTCCTCCTGCCGGATCGAGGTGGGCACCGGGGAGGGGCACGCGCTGCTGGAGATCACCGACGACGGCCCCGGTCCCGGCACCGGCGGCACCGGCGGCGGCACGGGGCTGACGGGGCTGGCGGAGCGGCTGGCGATGGCCGGCGGCGAGCTGACCCGCGGTCCGCTGCCGCGCGGCGGCTTCCGGCTGGCGGCCCGGCTGCCGGTGGACGACGGGGGCGCGGACCCGGCGGCGGACGGGGTCGGTGATCATGGTGGACGCGGGGACGGCGAACGGAGGCGGGGACGACGTGACGGGTGACGAGGGCGCGGCGGCGACGCGGGTGCTGCTGGCGGAGGACCAGGGCATGATGCGTGGCGCGCTGGCGCTGCTGCTGGGTCTTGAGGACGACCTGGAGGTGGTGGCGCAGGTCGGTGAGGGCACCGCGATCGTGCCGGCCGCCCGCGAGCACCGGCCGGACGTGGCGCTGCTGGACATCGAACTGCCCGGGTGCAGCGGCCTGGAGGCGGCGGCGGCGCTGCGCGAGGCGGTGCCCGGCTGCCGGGTGATCATCCTGACGACGTTCGGCCGCCCCGGCTACCTGCGCCGGGCGATGGAGGCCGGCGCGTGGGGGTTCCTCGTCAAGGACGGTCCGGTCGAGGACCTGGCGGCGGCGATCCGCAAGGTCCTGGCCGGTGAACGCGTGGTCGACCCGGCCCTGGCCGCGGCCGCGCTGTCCGCCGGCCCGAGCCCGCTGACCGCCCGCGAACGCGACGCGCTGAGCGCCGCCACCGACGGCGCCACGATCGCCGACATCGCCCGCAAACTGCACCTGTCGGAGTCCACCGTCCGCAACTACCTCTCCTCCGCCATCGGCAAGACCGGCACCCGCAACCGGATGGAGGCGGCCCGGGCGGCCCGGTCGAACGGCTGGCTGTAGGCGGGGCCGGCGGGCGTTTCCCGGGGGCGTCGCGGAGGTGGCCGCCGGCGTGGTCGGCGGGGCCCGGGGAGCCGCCGGCGTGGTCGGCGGCTCCCCGGGCCGGTCAGGCTTCCCGGGGTTCCACGCGGGTGCCGTCCGGCAGGGTGACGGACAGGAGGTCGGTGGGCGCGTCGAGTTCGATGCGGTGCCAGCGGCCGCGGGGGACGACGAAGCAGGTGCCCGTGGTCAGGCGGACCGACTCCTCGGGTTCGCCGGGGTGTTCGGGGCGCAGGATGACGCGCATCACGCCGCTGAGACAGCAGACCGCCTCGCCGGCCGCGGGGTGGACCTCCCAGTGGTCGGCGTGGACGTCTGCGTCGGTCTCCCCGTGGAACGCGGCCATCTGCCAGCCGTCCCCGTCGCCGCCCCCGCGGAACTCCTCGTCGTGCACGGTCCCGTCGGCCCGCAGGCGGATCGCGCGGGTACGCAGGTCGATCGGTGCGAGGGTCATGTCGGTCCTGTCCGGTCGTGGCGCCCGCCGGGCGGACGCGAGGGGCCCGGGGCGCGGCGGAGCTCTCCCGCCCCCGTCTTTAGGAACATGTTCCGAAAATACCCGGAGAGCCCCCCGCTGTCGAACCCACGGCTCGCGGACCGGCCGCGCCGCGCGGATTTCACGACGGTGAACGCGCACGGGGCGGACGGGAGTCGCCTCCCGTCCGCCCCGTCGCGGGTCAGCGGCTGAGGATCAGACCGCTGCTGAAGCTGTCGCCGCCGCCGCTGCTGACGAAACGCCAGCCGCCGACGGTGAGGTGACGGCCGGAGGCGGCCACCGTGGCGACGCCGAGGGCGAGCTGGGAGTCACCGGAGGGCAGGTCCAGCGAGGTCCAGCCGGCGGCGGGGGTGTAGGCCAGACCCACGGGGGCGTCGTCGTTGCCGCCGACGACGGCGATGCCGCCGTGCGGGCGCAGCGCCACCGACTGGAGGGAGAACGTGCCGGCGGGCACCGGGACCTCGCTCCACGCGGTGCCGTCCCAGTGCAGGGCCTCACCGGCCGGGCGCTGCTTGTCGGTGTCGCGCGACCAGCCGACCGCCCAGACGTCGTCGGGGGTGCGGGCGGTCACGTCGAACAGCACCGCGGAGTCCGGGTGGGCCGGGGTGGGCGTGCGGGTCCAGTGCGTGCCGTCACCGTGCAGGGCGAGCGACTGGCCGGTGTCCTCGTCGACGCCGACGATCCAGATGTCGTGCGCCGAGACCTCGTCGACCTGGTTGAAGCTCCAGTCCGCGGAGCCCGGGACGGTCACGTTCTTCCACCGCTTGCCGTCGAAGTGCTGGGCGAGCGGGATCGGGGCGCCGGAGGCCGTGTAGCCCTGGCCGACCGCCCAGGCGTTTGACGCGGAGCGCGAACTGACCGACAGCAGGCTGGCCTCCTGGGTCCCGGCCGGCAGCGCGGCGTCGCCGGACAGCTGCCACGCCCCTCCCCCTTCACGGCCGACGAGGACGCCCCGGCCGTCCTGCCCGGACTGGTCACCGACGAAGAACGCCGAGCCGTCCCCGTTCACCGACAGGTCGTTGATCCGGCTGTCCCAGTCCGCCGCGCCGGGCAGCGCGACCGGCGACCACCCCGGTCCCGCCGCGGTGTCGCGGGCGAGCATGACCGGGGTGAACGACAGCCCGTCGGCGCCGTCGTCCACCGTGGCCCCCGCGGCCCAGGTCACCGACGCGGACGGCTGCGCCAGCGTCATCACCGACATCGCGCCGGTCCCCTGCTCCGTCCATCCCCCGCCGTCCCCCGTGACGGCCCCCGCCGTCTGACCGGTCCCCAGCACCGCGGCCACCAGGGCCCCCAGCACACCCAGCCGCCCGGCCGTTCTGCGCACGCTTCGCACGTCCCCGTCTCCCTCCGGGAGGAACCATTTCCCCCGCACCGGTCAAGACGCCCCGGGGAGGGGGTTCCGTTACACCGGTCCGGGGGTTCGCCGTGCGGGCCGCGCCGGGTTCGGGTGCCGGGGTGCGGGTCGCGCCGGGGGGGCGGCTGGTGACGGACCACACAGCCGGATGCGGGACGATGAACGTATGAGCGACACGACCGCTGCCCCCACACCCCCCACGGCCGACGGCGCCCCCACCGCCGTCGCCGGACCCGGTGCCGCGTTGACGGCGGCCCGCGCCGCCGGAGCACCCGTTCCGGAACCGGCGGCGTGGGCGGCGTTCCTGGGGGCGAAGGGCTTCATGCCGCCGGACGAGGGGCTCGCGCTGTACGCGGCGGCGGTGGAGGCGGCGGGGAGCGGGCTGCCGCTGCTGGAGGTGGGGTCGTACTGCGGGCGGTCCACGCTGCTGCTGGCGGCGGCGGGGCGGGCGGCGGGGGTCACGGTGGTGACCGTCGACCACCACCGGGGCAGCGAGGAGCAGCAGCCGGGCTGGGAATACCACGATCCGTCGCTGACCGACCACGACCCGCGGGTCGGCGGACGGATGGAGACGCTGCCGGAGATGCGGCGGACGCTGTTCGCCGCCGGGGCGGAGGACGACGTGATCGCGGTCGTCGGACGGTCGCCGCGGGTGGCGGCGGTCTGGGGGACCCCGCTGGGGCTGGTGTTCGTCGACGGCGGGCACACCGAGGAGCACGCCGGCGGCGACTACGAGGGCTGGGCCCCGCACGTGGCGCCCGGCGGGCTGCTGGTCATCCACGACGTCTTCCCCGACCCGGCGGACGGCGGCCGGGCCCCCTTCCGCATCCATCAACGCGCCCTGGGATCAGGGGCGTTCACCGAGACCTCGGCGACCGGGTCGCTGCGGGTGCTGCGCCGGACCGGGGAGGGGATCTGAACCGGCGGGCGGTCGCGGCCGCCGTCCTGCTGCTGGCCTGCGCCCCGGCGGCGGCCGGCTGCGCGGAACGCACCGTCGCCGCTCCGCACCGCATGAACGGCGGCTCCACCGCCCCGCGGCCGTCGACCGCGCCGGGCACGCCCTCCGGGAAGCCGGCCGCGTCCTCCGGGAAGCCGGCCGCGCCGGGGAAACCGCTGGCCGGCAAGGTCGTCGTGCTGGACCCCGGGCACAGCATGAACAACCAGTTCCACACCGCGCGGATCGCCCGCCCGGTCGACATCGGCAACGGGCACACCGACTGCGACACCACCGGCACCGAGACGGACGCCGGCTACCCGGAGGCGGTGTTCACCCTGGACGTCTCCGAACGGGCGGCCGCGCTCCTGCGGGCGATGGGCGCGAAGGTCGTGCTGACCCGCACCGCGAAGACCCCCGCGTTCGGACCGTGCGTGGACGAACGCGCCCGGATCGGCAACGCGGCGCACGCCGACGCCGCGGTCTCGGTGCACGCCGACGGCGCGGGCGCCCGGGACCGCGGCTTCCACGTGATCCTGCCCGCCGCGGTGCGCGCGGGGGTCGCCGACACCCGCCCGATCACCGCCCCCTCCCGCACGCTGGGCACCGATCTGCGGGACCGTTTCGCGCACGACACCGGAACGCGTTACTCCGATTATGTGGCGGACGGGAGCGGTTTGGACGTACGTGGTGATCTCGGCGGCCTGAATCTGTCAACCGTTCCCAAGGTCTTCATCGAATGCGGCAACATGCGGAACGCGGCGGACGCGGCGCTGCTGACCAGCGCGGCCTGGCGGCAGCGTGCGGCACGCGGGATAGCGGACGGCGTGGCGGCCTACGTGTCGGGCGCGGGTCATTGACCTGCCGCCGGGCACCGGAGAACGGGCGGGACGCGAAGGCCCGCTCACCCGTACGATGGACCCTTCGCGCTCCGCACTGTTGACCTGTCGTGCCGGGCCCGCCGGCGACGTGCGACGACGAGACCGATGGACAAAGGATCCCACGTGAATTTCCGTTCCCTCACCCGAGGCGACGGCGCGGTGATCGGAGCAGCCGTGCTGCTGCTGATCGCGTCGTTCCTGCCCTACGTGTCGTCGACGACGACCACGTCCGTCCAGGGCACGACGTATTCGTCCAGCCTCTCGTACAGCCTCTGGCACGGCTACACGGTCACCACGCTGGCGACCGTGACGCTGGCCGGCCTGATAGCGGCCGCGGTGCTGGCGATGGACCGGCTGCGGCCGGGCGGCCCGGCGCCGCTGGGCATCCCCCTGCGGCACTGGGGTGTGACCCTGGCGCTGTTCACCGCGTGGGCGGCGCTGTGGGCGCTGTTCAACAACGGCCCGGACACCAAGGGCCTGGGCGGCTGGCTGTCGCTGCTGTTCGCGCTGGTGCTGGCGGTCGGCGCGGTGATGGGCGACCGGCACCCGGCGCTGAAGGCCGCGCTGCTGGGCGCCCCGAAGCCGGCCGGACCGCAGGGCTACGCGCAGCCGTTCGGCCCGGGCCAGCCCGGCGGCGGCTACGGCTACCCGGCCGGGCAGAACGGCACCTTCGGCGGCGGCCCCGGCCAGCCCGGTTCGCCGATCGGCGGCCTGGACGCGCAGGGTCCGGCCCCGGCCGCGGCGCCGGCGGGCGGTCCGGCGACGGACGCGCCGGAGTTCGCGCCGTTCTGGTTCGCGGTGCCGGTCTCCCGCCCGCTGTTCCCCGAGGACGGTTCGCAGTCCCCGGTGGCCGACCTGACGCCGGGCACCTGGTACCTGGCGGTGGACCAGCGCGGCGGTTCACTCGTCGCGCAGACGCAGGACGGCCGCCGCGGCGTGCTGCGCGACACCACCGGCATCCAGCGCGGCTGACCACGCCCCGCCCGCCAGGCCCCCGTTCCCGGTCAGCCGGGGCGGGGGCCTGCGGCGTTCCCCGGGCACCGTTGCGCGGCACCGGGCCCGGCCGTAGTCTCCGCGGGTCGGCGACGTGACGGGGAGGCGGACGGATGCGGCTCGGACTGGCGCTCGGTTACTGGGGACGCGGTCCGGCGCCGGGGTTCGCCGATCTGGCGGTGGAGGCGGAACGGCTCGGCTTCGCCTCGGTGTGGACGGCGGAGGCGTGGGGGTCGGACGCGTTCACCCCGCTGACCTGGATCGCGGCACGCACCTCGCGGATCCTGCTGGGCACCGGCGTGGCGCAGATGTCGGCGCGCACCCCGGCGGCCACCGCGATGCAGGCGCTGACCCTGGACCACCTGTCGGGCGGCCGGGTGCTGCTGGGGCTGGGGCTGTCCGGGCCGCAGGTCGTCGAGGGCTGGTACGGGCGGCCGTTCCCGCGCAGGCCGCTGGCCGCCACGCGCGAGTACGTCGACGTGGTGCGGCAGGTGCTGCGCCGTGAGGGGCCGGTGACGCTGGAGGGCGAGTACCACGCGGTGCCCTACCGCGGACCGGACGCCACCGGGCTGGGCCGGCCGCTGCGGTCGATCACCCACCCGCTGCGGCCCGGCCTGCCGGTACTGCTGGGCGCGGAGGGCCCGCGCAACGTCGCGCAGACCGCGCGGATCGCCGACGGCTGGCTGCCGCTGTACTTCTCCCCGCAGACCGCCTCCCTGCACGCCGACGCGCTGGCCGCCGCGCCGCCCGGTTTCCTGGTGGCGCCGATGGTCCGGGTGATCGCCTGCCGGGACGTGGCCGAGGGGCTGCGACGCGTCAAGGAGTCCGTGGCCCTCTACATCGGCGGCATGGGCGCCGCCACCCGCAACTTCCACGCCGACCTGATGGCCCGCATGGGTTTCCCCGAAGCGGCCTCCCGCGTCCGCGACCTCTTCCTCGCCGGCCGCCGCGACGAGGCCGTCGCCGCCGTCCCCGACACCTTCGCCGACGCCGTCTCCCTCGTCGGCCCCCGCCCCCGCATCACCCAGCGCCTCACCGCCTGGCACGCCTCCCCCGTCACCGACCTCATCGCCGTCACCGACAACCCCGAGACCCTGCGGTGGCTGGCGGAGGCGAACGGGTAAGGCCGGCGAGGCCGTTCGGCGGAGCCCGCCCCCGGTTCCGCCCCGCACGAGCGCCCGTCCGCCAACTCGCCCTTCACCGGGCCCCGTTGGTCCTAGTTGTTTCAAGCTCCGCGTGACGGCAAGGCGTTGGGCATGTCGAGATACGGTGGAAGTGGAGCGGCCAGGATCATCGCGGTCGTCGCGAACGTGGCGGCGCTCATCCTGGTCGGCTGGATCGTGTTGTACGTGCTGAAGGCCAACACGGGCAACGAGGTGGTCGGCTGGGTGCACAGCACCGCCGACTGGTTGTCGGGGTGGTCGCACGACATCTTCAAGCCGGACTCGGCGTGGCTGCGGGTGCTGTTGAACTACGGCGTCGCCGCGGTGGTCTACGCGCTGGTCGGGAACGCGCTGGCCGGCCGGATCCGGGGCGGACGGGCCTGACGCGGCAGGGCCGGGGGCGTACCCCCGGCCCGCGCGGGCGGGTCAGGCGCCGGCCGGGCAGCAGGTGCCGGTGGGGTCGGGCAGGCCGGTGGGGAGGCGGTCGCCGCCGAAGACGGCGGTGGTGGCCTCGTCGCCGCCGAGCGCGGAGACCGCCAGCAGCAGCGCGCCCGCCGTCCAGGTGGTGCGCTCCTGCGGCCAGACCGCGCGGTCGGCGAAGACGTATCCCGTCCAGTACAGGCCGTCGTCGGCCCGCAGGTGGGAGATGGACCGCAGGACGTCGACCGCGCGGTCGGACTCGCCGATCGCCCACAGGGCCAGAGCGAGTTCGGCGCTCTCGCCGCCGGTGACCCACGGGTTGGGAACCACGCACCGCACGCCGAGGCCGGGCACCACGAAACGGTCCCAGCCGGCGTCGATGCGGCGCCGGGCGGCCTCGCCGCGCAGCGCGGTGCCGAGCACCGGGTAGTACCAGTCCATGGAGTAGCGGGACTTGTCGAGGAAGCGTCCGGGGTGCGCCACGACGGCGTGCCGCAGCCGTCCGGTGGCCAGTTCCCAGTCCGGCTGCGGGTCGCCGCGTTCCTCCGCCAGGGCCAGCGCGCAGCGCAGCGCGTGGTGCACGGAGCTGCTGCCGGTCAGCAGCGCCTCCCGGGGGTGACCGCCGTCCGGATCGCGTTTCCAGGCGATCTCCCCGCCGGGCAGCTGGAGTTCGAGGACGAACTCGACGGCCGCGTAGACGGTGGGCCACATGATCTCCAGGAACGTCTCGTCCCCGGTGGAGAGGTAGTGGTGCCACACGCCGACGGCGACGTAGGCGGTGAAGTTGGTCTCGCGGTCCCGGTTGGTGACCGCGCCGCCGGTGTAGGCGGAGTACCAGGAGCCGTCGGGGTTCTGCTCGCGGGCCAGCCAGCGGTAGGCGGCGGCGGCCCGTTCGTGCTCTCCGGCCGCGTCCAGCGCCATCGCGGTCTCGACGTGGTCCCAGGGGTCGAGGTGGCCGCCGGTGAACCAGGGTATGGAGCCGTCGGGCAGCTGGGCGGCGACGATGCCGGCGACCGTGCGGGCGGCCTGCTCGGCGGTCAGCACGCCCGGCAGCACGAGGTGTTCGGTGCGGCCCGGGGAACTCACGCCGCCACCTTCGGGGTGTGCGGCTTGGTGGCGTAGGCGACGAAGCTCTTGCCGATCAGCGGGTTGAGCGCGGTGTCGGCCAGCCGGGTCAGCAGCGGCTTCTTCATGATGTCCCACACCAGCAGCTGGTGGTACGCCTTGACGGGCAGGGCGGTGTCGTTGTCCACGCCGACCGCGCACTTGATCCACCAGTAGGGCGCGTGCAGGGCGTGCGCGTGGTGGGTGCCGTACGGCTCCAGGCCGGCCTCGCGGACCTTCTCCAGCAGTTCGTCGCCCCGGTAGACGCGGATGTGGCCGCCCTCGACCTCGTGGTAGGCGTCGGACAGCGCCCAGCAGATCCTCTCCGGCAGCCAGCGCGGCACGGTGACCGCCAGCCGGCCGCCCGGGCGCAGCACCCGGACCATCTCGGCGAGCACGCCCTTGTCGTCGGGGATGTGCTCCATGACCTCGGAGATGATGACGGCGTCGAACGTCGCGTCGGGGAACGGCAGGTGCAGCGCGTCGCCCTCCATGGCGGTGGCGGTGGCGCCGGTGGGCGGCTCACCCGCCTCCCGCATGGCGGAGAACCACCGGGCGACCTCGCGGATCTCCTCACCGTCGCGGTCCAGCGCCACGACCCGGGCGCCGCGCCGGTAGCACTCGAAGGCGTGCCGGCCGGCGCCGCAGCCCAGGTCGAGTACCCGGTCGCCGGGGGCGAGCGGGAAGCGGGAGAAGTCGACGGTCAGCACGGGGATCCTGCCTTCGCTGCGGGGATGCGGCCGGCCCGGCGGCCGGCGTGGGAGCTGATGGCCGCGCGGTAGTGCTCGGCGGTGCGGCGGGCGGCCTGCTCCCAGGTGAAGCGTTCCATGACCCGGCGGTGTCCGGCGGCGCCGATGCGGGCGCGCAGTTCCGGGCCGGCCAGCAGCCGGCCCAGCGCGGTGGCGAGGGCGTCGGGGTCACCTGGCGGCACGGCCAGGCAGGTGTCGTTGTCGGGGCCGGCGACCTCGGGTATGGCACCGCCGGTGGTGGCGACCAGGGGGGTGCCGGTGGCCATGGCCTCGGCGGCGGGCAGTGAGAAGCCCTCGTAGAGGGAGGGGACGCAGGCGGCTTCGGCGGACCGGACGAGGCCGGCGAGTTCGACGTCGGAGATGCCTTTGACGAACTCGACCGCGCCGGCCAGCCCGTGGCGTTCGATCGCGTCGGCGACCGGGCCGTGCCGCGGGCGTCTGCCGACGACGACGAGGTGGGCGGCGGGGTGGCCGGTGCGGAGTTTGGCGAGCGCGTCGACGAGGTGGACCAGGCCCTTGAGGGGGACGTCGGCGCTGGAGGTGGTGACGATGCGGCCGGGGACGAGGGGGGTGGCCGGGTCTGGGTGGAAGACCCGGGCGTCGGCGCCGATCGGCACGACGTGCACCCGGTCCGGGCGGACCCCGAGGTCGGCGGTGATCTCCCGGCGGGAGGAGGCGGAGACGGTGAGCACCGAGGGCAGCCGGCGGGCGACGCGTTTCTGCATGGCGAGAAAGCCGTACCAGCGGCGCACCGAGGCGCGGCGCTGCCAGGTGGTGGCGGCGGCCAGGTCCAGGCGGCGGTCGACGGTGATGGGGTGGTGGATGGTGGTGACCAGCGGGGCGCCGAGCGCGCGGGGGCCGCCGAGCAGGCCGTAGCCGAGCGTCTGGTTGTCGTGGACGACGTCGAACTGCCCGGCGCGGGCGGCCAGATGGCGGCGGGCGCGCAGGGAGAAGGTGAGCGGTTCGGGGAAACCGCCGGTCCACATGGTGGCCACTTCCAGGGCGTCGACCCAGTCCCGGTACTCCGCGCGGGCGGGGGTGCGGAACGGGTCGGGCTGCCGGTAGAGGTCGAGGCTGGGCAGTTCGGTGAGGGTGACGCCGTCGTCGAGCACCGGGTAGGGCTGGGCGCCGACGACCTCCACGTGGTGGCCGAGGGCGGCGAGTTCGCGGGAGAGGTGGCGCACGTAGACGCCCTGGCCGCCGCAGAACGGGTTGCCCTTGTAGCTGAGCAGGGCGACCCGCAGCGGGCGTTCGCCGTCGTGGGGGTGCGCGGTGCCGTGCTCGGGCGCCGGCCGCCCGATTGCCGCGGCGGCGTCAGTCGTCACTGTGCCCGGGCTCCCTTCCGCCTCCACAACCGCCGGAGCGTAACCGGCGACGCTAATCTAGGACAAGTTTCAGTGGGCCGGTTCCGCGGTCCGAATCTACCGGCGGTAACCCCGGCCGCGGTCCGGGGTGCCGGGTGATGCGCACCACCCGCTCCCCCGGCCCCGTCACCTCGCCCGGCGCCGGGGACGCGTGCCGCCGGGCCGGCGACCGCCCGGAGGCGACCATGACCGCTCGACCGCGCACCGCGGACCGGCCACCGAGCCCGGTTCTGACGATGCGTCAGGAGGAGCGGCGGCGGCGGATCCTGCGCGCCACCGTGGCGCTGGCCTCGCGCGGCGGGTTCGACGCCGTGCAGATGCGGGAGGTCGCCGAGGTCTCGCACGTCGCGCTCGGCACGCTCTACCGCTACTTCCCGTCGAAGATCCACCTGCTGGTCGCCGCCCTGTGCGACCAGCTGGAGCAGTTGCACGCCACGCTGGCGAAGCGGCCGCCGACCGCGCCGGACCCGCGGGCGCGGGTGGCCGAGGCGCTGCTGCGGGCGTTCCGGGCGATGCGCCGCGAACCCCTGCTGGCCGACGCGATGGTGCGGGCGCTGACCTTCGCCGACCGTTCGGCGGCGCAGGAGGTGGCGCGGGTCTCGGAGCTGACGACCGCGATCATCCTCGACGCGTTCGGGGGTGCCGGGCCGGCGGACGAGGGGCAGTTGTCGGCGGTGCGGGTCATCGAGCGCACCTGGCTGTCGACACTGGTGGACTGGCTGTCGGGGCGGGCCTGCGGTGCCCGGGTCACGCTCGACGTCACCACCGCCTGCCGCCTGCTGGAGGTCCGGCCGACCGGGACGGGCCCCGCAGACAGCGGCGGGGGCGGCACGTAGGGTGGCGCCGACAATTCCATCCCGTACGGCGCGGGGGAAGCCGGTGCGAATCCGGCGCTGACCCGCAACCGTGACGCGGCGGTCCGGCGACGGGCGGCCGCGCGAGCCGGAATGCCCGCCACCGTACGAGCGGCTCCCGGCGGCGGCGTCAGCGACGCGGCCGCCGGCACCGTCGAGGTCCACGGAACCGGGCCGGCGCGCCTCCCGGCAGGACCCGGGAGCCGCGGCGGACCCGGGCGGCCCGCTCACCGAAAGGCGTCCCCCATGTCCCGCCCCCTGCCCGGCGCACCGGCCCCCACCGCACGGCGCCGCGTGACCGCCGCGGCAGCCGCCGTGCTGCTGACCGCCCTGGCGGCCCCGGCCGCGTTCGCCGCGCCCGCCGCGTTCGCCTCCGCCGCCGGCACCGCCTCCGCGCCGCCGCCCGCGAAGCTGCCGGCCGGGCTGTACGGCACCGCCGACCCCACGTACGACGGGGTCTTCCGGCAGGCCACCGCGATCCTCGCCGAGTCCGCCGCGGGCGTCACACCGCCGGCCCGGGCCACCGGCTGGCTCCAGGGGCAGCAGTGCGCGGACGGCGGGTTCACCGCGTTCCGCGCGGACGTGGCCAAGCCCTGCCCGGCGGGTGCGGAGGACACCAACTCCACTGGCATGGCCGTGCAGGCGCTCACCAGCTACGGCAGTGACCGGCACGTGGTGGACCGCGCGGTGACCTGGCTGGAGAAGTCCCGTAACGCGGACGGCGGTTGGGGCTACCGGCGCGGCGCCGGCACCGACCCGGACTCCACCGCGCTCGTCACCGGCGCCCTGCACGCCGTGGGTTCCGCCCCGGGCGCCGCGCCGACCGGGCTGCTGAAGCTGCAACTGGGCTGCGGCGCCGGGCCCGCCGGGCGCGGCGCGTTCGCCTACCGGCCCGGCACGTCCGGTGCGCTGGCCGCCAACGACAAGGCGACCACCGACGGGATCCTCGCGCTGCGGCAGTCCGGCTACCTGGTGACCCGGCCGGTCTCCGACACCCCGCCGACCCCCGTCTCCTGCGGTTCCCGGGCGGGTCACGGCGACGTGGCCACCGCGGCGTCGGCGGCCGCCGCCTACCTGAACGCCGAGCTGGCCGCGCACGGCCACCACCTGGTCACCGCACGGCCGGGCGGGAAGCCGGCGCCGGACCCGGGCACCACCGCCTACGCCGTCGTGGCGCTGGCCGCCGACGGGCAGCTGACCGCGGCGAAGCGGGCGTACGCGTGGCTGGAGTCCGACGGGACCGGCTGGGCGAAGGGCTCCCCGGCGGCGCTGGGCACGCTGATCCTGGCCGGGCACGCCACCGGCAACGACCCGCACGCGTTCGCCGGCGCCGACCTGGTGCGCCTGCTGACCGCGCTCGGTCCGGCGATCACCGGCGAGGGCACGGCCGTCGCCTCGGTGACCGTCCCCGCGCACGTCGCGTCGTCCTCCGCCTCACGCAACCACCTGCTGTGGATCGTGGCCGTCTTCCTGGTGGCGGGCATCGGCGTGGGCCTGGTGATGAGCGTGCGCGGCCGGCGGGCGAAGCGGACGTGAGGCGGCGGCGTGCCGTGCGGCGCCCCGCCGCGGCCCGGCGGACCGCGGCGGCGGGGGCGGTCGCCGGTGTGCTGGCGGTCCTGGCCGCCCCGGCCGGCGCGCACGCCGCCGGCTACCGCTACTGGTCGTTCTGGGAACGCTCCGGCGGCGGCTGGAGCTACGCGTCCGCCGGGCCGGCCGGCACCGAACCGGCGGACGGCTCCGTGGAGGGCTGGCGCTTCGGTGTGAGTCCGGACTCCCCGGCCGGCCCGCGTCCGCGCGGGGCGGTGACGTTCGCCGCGGTGTGCGGGGGCGTGCCGGCCGCCGCGGGCCGCAAGCGGGTGGCGCTGGTCGTGGATTTCGGCACCGCGGCGGACGCCCCGGCAGGCGCGCGTCCGCCCGCGGAGCGCACCGCCTGCGCGGCGCTCCCACCGGACGGCACGGCCGCCGACGCGCTGGCCGCCGTGGCCCGTCCGCTGCGCTACGCCGGCAGCGGCCTGCTGTGCGCGGTCACCGGCTATCCGGCCACCGGCTGCGGCGAGCAGGTCACCGGCCACGGAACGCCGTCGCCCGCGTCGCACAACGCGGCCGGGGGCGGCGGGAGTCCGTCGCCGACCGGGGTGTACGCCGGGATGGGCGCGGTGGCCGTGCTGGCCGGGGCGGCGCTGGTGCGGGCGCGGCGGCGGCGGGCGGGGTGAACGGCGGTCCGGCACAGCGCGGTTGACGGCCGGGGCCCGGCCCCGGTGCCCGTGATCCCGGTCACGGATCCGGGCCGCCGCGGGGGGCAATCAGGGCTGTCCGCGGCGATCCGGGGCAGTAGTGCCATGAGCGGGCACGACCGGGGCCGTGAGCGGCCGGCGGGGGGGCCACCGGGCGTCCACTGCGGGGGTCTTCACGGCGGAATGAGCCGACAGGTTGGTCTGCTAACGTCCAAGGACCCGTAAAAGCCTCGTCCGCACAGCCGATACGGAGAGAAACCGCATGGCAGCAGTCGTACCCGCAACTCAGCCGAAGGACCGGCAGGAAAGCCAGGCCGGAGCCCCGAAGGCGTCGAGACCGGGGCGCCGGCGGGGACCCCGGCTGTACGCGCTGGACGGGCTGAGGTTGTGCGCCGCGCTGTTCGTCGTGGGCTTCCACTACACGGCGCTGACGATCCACGGCAACCACCCGTGGGGCCGGCCGGTGCACCAGGTCTTCCCGTTCTTGGGGAAGTTCACCGCTTACGGCTACCTCGGGGTGCCGCTGTTCTTCCTCATCAGCGGCTTCGTGATCTGCCTCACCGCGTGGGACCGCACGCCCAAGCAGTTCCTGGTCTCCCGGGTCACCCGGCTCTTCCCCGCCTACTGGTTCGGGGTACTGGTCACCACGCTGGTGACGCTGGCGGCCGGCGGCTCGTGGCTGCGCGGCGGCATATCGGCGCAGCAGACCATCACCAACCTCACGATGCTGCAGAGCCCGCTGCACGTCCGGGAGACCGACGGCGTGTACTGGACGCTGTGGTGCGAGATGGTCTTCTACCTGCTGTTCATCGTATTGGTGCACCGGGGGCTGACCTACAAGCGCGTGGTGGCGTTCGCCGGGATCTGGCTGGTGGCCTCGGTGCTGGCGGAGAACGCCGGCATCTCGCTGCTCGGCACGATCACCATGCCGGGCGAGTCGATGTACTTCTCCGCCGGTCTGATGATGTACCTGATGTACCGTTTCGGCCCGGATCTGATCACGATCGGTATGACCGGTCTGTGCTGGCTGCTGGCGATGCACCAGGTCTCCCGCCAGCTGCCGGAGATGAGAGTTGACGTCGGTCACCCCCTCCAGTGGTGGTGCGCCGCGCTCTTCGTCACCGTCTGCTTCGCGGTGCTGCTGCTGGCCGCCAACCACAAGCTCGACTTCGTCACCTGGCGCTGGCTGACCACCGCGGGCGCCCTGACCTACCCGCTCTACCTCCTCCACGAGCACCTGGGCTGGATCGTCATCGACCACCTCCACCCGCTCGTGCCGGCCTGGCCGCTGCTCGCCGCGACCGTCGCCCTCTTCCTTTACGCCGCCTGGCTCGTCCACCGCTTCGTGGAACGACCCATGGCCGGCTACCTCAAACGCGGCCTGACGAAGACCCGGCCGGCCGGCTGGAACGCCCGCTGAGGCACGGCGTCCCGCACCCCGCGGGCCGCGGCGCGACCGGCCGGGAGGCGCCGCAGCCCGCGGTTACGCTCGGCGCATGACCCCGCGTTTCGGCCCCGAGGGACTCCAGCTCGTCCTCCTGCGCCGCATGGCCGACCACCGGCCCGTCCTGGTGGAGGACGCGCTGAGGGACCTCGGCACGGACCACTCGGCGATGCGGGAGGCCAACCGCCACTGGCAGGCCACGCTCCGCGCCCGGGGCTTCCCGCAGGGCGAGCGGCGGCTGCTGATCCTGCTGGGCGCCCCCGTCGCCCGGGAGCCGCGCCCGTGGGGTGACGTGATGTGCCACGCGTCGTCGTGGCCGGTGCCGCTGTGGCCGGGGCTGTGGTTCGAGGCGCTGGTGGGACCGGGCGGGCGGGTGTGGAACGAGTGGCTGGTGCGCGCCCCGGGCGCCCCCGCGCCGCCGCCGCCGCGGGAACCTGCCGGGTTCGAGCCGTGGTCGGTGACCGTCGAGGAGGCCGCGCGGGCGTTCCCCGGCACCCGGCCGCGCGAGGGCGACGCGCCGACCCGCTGGCGACTGGCCTTCCCCGACGGTTCGGTGGGGCACTTCACCTACGGCCTGCTCCAGGAGGTCGTTCGGCCCGGCGATCGGTGAACGGCGGACGGGCGGCACGCGGATGCGCGAGGCTGGCCGCCCGGCCGGGTGCGACGGGCGCCCGGCGCAGGCAGAAGGAGCACCGGCCATGGCCGACGACCGCACCGACCCCCCGATGCTCGCCGGGGAACGTGAGACGCTGCGCGGTTTCCTGGACTTCCAGCGCGACACCCTGGCCCTGAAGTGCGCGGGCCTGACCGACGAGCAGGCCCGCACCCGGTCCGCTCCCCCGTCGGCGCTGACCCTGCTGGGGGTGATGCGGCACATGGCGGAGGTGGAGCGGCACTGGTTCCGCCGGGTGATCGGCGGGGAGAGCCTGCCGCACGTGTGGTCGGACCGGCACGACTTCCAGCAGGCGTACGACGTGAGCGGCGCCACCTGTGGTGAGGCGCTGGCCGCCTGGCGGGCGGAGGTGGGGCACGCCCGGCGGATCGAGGCGGCGGTGGCGTCACTGGCGGAGGTCCGGCACGTGGAGCGCTGGGGCACCGACGTCTCGGTGCGGGCGGTCCTCCATCACATGCTGCACGAGTACGCGCGGCACAACGGGCACGCCGACCTGCTGCGCGAGGCGGTCGACGGCTCGGTGGGCATCTGAGGCGCGGGACCGGATCCGGGGGCCGGGGGCACTGGCGCGCACCCCGCTTCTCTTTGTATCGTGGAGGAACAAAGTGGCCTCCGCCCGTTTTCCCCTGACCGGCGGGCGGGGGCCGCGGCGTTCTCCCGCGCGGGAGGCGCTCAGGCCCCGGCGTGTTCGCGTTCCGGCTCGGCCGCGCGGACCTGGCGGTGACTGTGGACCAGCAGCCCGCACAGCACCAGACCGGAGAGGATCAGTCCCGAACCGGTGGGCCAGCCGCCGAGGGGAAGGTCCGGCACGACCGTCCAGACCACGCCGCCGGCGATCAGCGCCGCGCCCACCGAGGCGGAGGCGGCGATCCGCAGCGGCGAGGAGACGCTCTCGCGCGCCGCCGCCATCGCCCGCCGGCGCACCGGAGCCAGGTGCCGCTCCAGCCGGGGGAAGACACCGGAGAGCACGACGAGCCCCGCGAGCACCAGCAGCAGCCCGGGACCGGGCAGCACCAGCAGGGCGGCGCCGACCACCAGGAGCAGCGAACCGACGACGGCCCGCACGACCTTTTTGAGGTTATCGCCCATATTCCAACGATATGCGGGCCATCTCACAGCCCGAGGCGTGGCACGGCGGGGCGGGCGGTTTGTAGCCTGGGGAAACCAAGGGCCGCGCCGGTGCCCCCGGCCCGCCCGCCCCCCGACAGCCGTGGTCACCGCCGATCACCCCGCCCGGCCCCCGACCCACCGGTCCACCGCAGCCCACCGCCGCGGCTCCACCGCCCCCGAACCCGTAAGGACGGCCCGCCCTTGATGAACACCCCCCAGCCTCTCGGTACCTTCCAGGCCGTCCTGCTGGACATGGACGGCACGCTCGTGGACTCCGACGCGGTGGTCGACCGGGTCTGGCGGCGCTGGGCGGAGCGGCACGGGCTGGACGGGGACGAGGTGATCCCGGTCGTGCACGGCCGGCAGGGCCAGGCCACGATGGCCGCCCTGCTGCCGCAGCGGCCGGTCGTGGAGAACCTCGCGGAGAACGCCCTCATGCTGGCCGAGGAGACCGCCGACCTCGACGGCGTGGTCCCGGTGGCCGGCGCCCCCGGGTTCACCGCCTCGCTGACCGGCCGCCCGCACGCGCTGGTCACCTCCGCCGATCGCGCCCTGGCCGCCGCCCGGATGGGCGCCGCCGGTCTGCGGATGCCGCCGGTCGTGGTGACCGCGCAGGACGTCAGCGCCAGCAAGCCCGACCCGGAGGGCTTCCTGAAGGCCGCCGCCGACCTGGGCTTCGCGGCCCGCGACTGCGTGGTCTTCGAGGACTCCGAGGCCGGCGTCTCGGCGGGCCTGGCGGCGGGCATGCGGGTGGTCGGAGTCGGCCCCCGCGCGGCGGCGTTCCACCCCACGATCCACGTGGCCTCCCTGCACGGCCTGCGTGTGGAGCCCACCGGCACCGGCGCGCTCACCCTCCGCTTCGGCGGCTGACGGCACCCCCACGCGACGACGGCGGCGCCGGGACCCACCACGGGTCCCGGCGCCGCCGCGTGCGCGCCACACGTCAGCCGACGGCCGCCTCGTACAGGCTCAGGCCCGCCAGCACCACCATCACGGCGGCGGCGATCCGGGTGATCAGGGTCAGCGGCACCTTGCGCATCAGCGCCCGGCCGCCGAGGACTCCGAGGGCGGCGACCGACCACAGCGCCAGCACCGAGCCGACGCCGACGGACAGCGGGGAGTCGTAGCGGGCCGCGAGGTTGGCGGTCATCACCTGCGTCAGGTCGCCGAACTCCGCGACCAGGATGAGCGTGAAGCCGCTGCCGGCCACCTTCCAGAAACTCTGGTCGGCCGGCGCGCGGCCGCCGCCCTCCTCCTCGTCGCCGTGGTGGAAGAGGAGCACGGCGGCGCCGGCCAGGAAGAGCACGCCGGCCACTCCCTGCACCCAGCGGTGCGGCAGCAGCGCGAGCAGGCTGCCGGCCGCGACGGCCACGCACACGTGCACCACGAAGGCGGCGGCGATGCCGCAGAAGACGTAGGAGGCGCGGTAGCGGGTGCCGAGCACCAGGCTGGCGAGCGCGGTCTTGTCAGGCAGTTCCGCGAGGAGGACGACGCCGAAGACGACGGCGGCGACGGTGATGCTGAACACGTCCGGGGGTCCTGTCGGGTCGGGCCGCCGTACCGCCGCGAGGGGCCCGGGGGTGTTCCAGGGATCGCTCCGGCACGGCAGCGTCGAATGGTCAACACTGCGGCCGAAGGTCTCGCCGACCCGTGCGGCACGTCCACCGTGCGGGCCCCCGGGCGCCGGCCCGGACCCGAGGGCCCCGGCAGTATGTCGACGGTCCGGCGAAGAGCTACTCCCCTTCTGCGCCCCCACCCTATCCCCTGCCCGCCGCACGGCCGCCGGGACCGGGTGAGGTGTGCCACAACGGCGGTGCGCGGAAAGGATGTTCCACCACAAGCGCACCGCGGGACCGGCATGATGGTCGCTCCGGCCGGCCACCACCGGCCGGCCCGCACGTCCCCCTGGAGCACACATCGTGACCGGTGATCACGCCGCCATAGCCGTCGTCGGCGCCGGACCGCGGGGGGCGAGCCTGCTGGAACGGCTGTGCGCGAACGCGCCGGAACTGGCGGCCGGCACCACGCTGACGGTGCACGTGGTCGACCCGTTCCGCCCGGGCCCGGGGCGGGTGTGGCGCACCGGGCAGCCGGACGAGCTGCTGATGAACACCGTCGCCTCGCAGGTGACCCTCTTCACCGACGCCAGCGTCACCTGTGAGGGCCCGGTGCGGCCCGGGCCCAGCCTGTACGAGTGGGCGGCCGCGCGGTCCCTGCCGGTCGGCCCGGACGACTACCCCTCACGCGCGCTGTACGGGCGCTACCTGGAGTGGGTGGTCGAACGCACGGTGGCCGCCGCGCCCGCCGGGGTGCGGGTGGTCCACCACGCGGTGCTCGCCACCGGCCTGCGCGACCTGCCGGACGGCGGGCAGCAACTCGAACTCGCCGACGGCACCCGCCTGGGACCGCTGGCCGCGGTGGCCCTGGCGCAGGGACACCTGCCGGAACGGCCGGGCGAAGGCTCGCGCGAACCGGCCGCGTTCGCCGCGCGCCACGGACTGCGTCACCTGCCGCCCGCCAACCCGGCCGACCTGACCGAGCGGCTTGCGGCGATCGCACCCGGCGAGCCGGTGCTGCTGCGCGGTCTCGGCCTGAACTTCTTCGACCACCTCGCGCTGCTGACCGGCGGGCGCGGCGGACGGTTCGAGCGCGGCGCGGACGGCCTGGTCTACCGGCCCTCCGGCAGGGAGCCGGTGCTGTACGCCGGGTCGCGGCGCGGCGTCCCGTACCACGCGCGCGGCGACAACGCGAAGGGCGCGCACGGCCGGCACCTCCCGCTGCTGCTGACCGCCGTGGTGATCGCCGGGTTCCGGGACCGGACCGCGGCCGGCGACCCGCCGGACTTCCGCGCCGAGGTGTGGCCGCTGGTGGCCGCGGAGGTGGAGACCGTCCACTACTGCGCGGCCCTGACCGCCGCCGGCGCGGCGCCGGACGCGGTGGACGCCTTCCGCACCGCCTTCGCCACCGCCGCGCGGGACGGCACGGGCACGGAGGCGCTGCTGACCGCCGCCGGCCTCGGCCCGGACCGCCGCTGGGACTGGCGGACCGTCGAACTCCCCTGGGCCGGGCGGGAGTTCACCGACCGCACGGACTTCCGCGGCTGGCTGCTGCGGTGGCTGCGGGCGGACGCGGAGCACGCCCGGCTGGGCAACGTCGACGGCCCGGTGAAGGCGGCCCTGGACGTGCTGCGCGACCTGCGCAACGAACTGCGGCTGGTGGTCGACCACGGCGGCCTGTCCGGCACCTCCCGCCGCGACCACCTCGACCGCTGGTATACGCCGCTCAACGCGTTCCTGTCGATCGGCCCGCCGCGCCGCCGCATCGAGGAGCTGACCGCGCTGGTGGAGGCGGGGGTCGTCGAACTCCTCGGCCCGGGCATGACAGTGACCTGCGGGCGGGACGCCGCGGGGGCGCCGGCCTTCCTCGGCGGCTCGGCGGTGCCGGGCCCGGTGGTGGCCGCGCGCACCCTGATCGAGGCGCGGCTGCCGGAGCCGGACCTGCGCCGCACCGCCGACCCGCTGCTGTCCGCCCTGCTGGCGGCCGGGGAGTGCCGGCCGCACCGCTGCGGCGGGCACGAGAGCGGTGGCCTCGACGTCACGCCGCGGCCCTACCGGCTGCTGGACCGTCTCGGTCGGCCGCACCAGCGGCGGTTCGCGCTCGGGGTGCCCACCGAGGGCGTCCACTGGGTCACGGCGGCCGGAGCGCGGCCGGGCGTGGACTCCGTGACGCTCTCCGACACCGACGCGGTCGCCCGCGCCGCGCTGCGGCTGGCCGCGGGACTCCCGGCGGACCGCCTGCCGCAGCCGGCCGCGGTCTGACCGCGACCGTCCGGTCCGGGCCCGCAACGGCCGCCGCCGCACGGGCCGTTGCGGTCCGCGAACCGCCGCCGGAGGCCGCGCGGGTCACAGCTCGGTAGCGACCACCGGAATGTGACCGGGAAAAGGTTCACCGCACGACCCCGGCAGGGAAGAAACGGAGTGCCCGCGTACGCTGTACGGCTGGGACGGTCGACCGCAGTGTCCGTCCCTCGGTCGCGGCCGCACGACCAAGCCGGTGGTCAGGAGAGACGATGTCCACAGACGTGAGTTCCCTGGTGGACACCCCGTGGGTGTTCCTCCTGGTCGGTCTGTCCGTCCTGCTGGACGTCTTCCTGCCGGTGCTGCCGTCCGGGATCCTGCTCATCTCCGCGGTGACCGCCTCCTCGGCCGGCCGGGACGGCGCGCGCGACGCGTGGGACATGCTCGCGCTGCTGCTGTGCGCGGCTGCCGCGTCCTGCCTGGGTGACCTGGTCGCCTACCGCATCGCCTACCGCGGCGGCGACTGGCTGGAGCAACGGCTCGCCAGGTCACGGCGGTTGTCGACGGCGCAGCAGCGGCTCGGGTCGGTGCTCGCGCACGGCGGCGGCGCGCTCGTGGTGCTGGCCCGGTTCGCGCCGGCCGGCCGCTCCGTGATGAGCCTGGGCGCCGGCGCCGCGCACCGCCGCCCCGCGGAGTTCCTCCCCTGGTCCGCCCTGGCCGGCCTGGTCTGGGCCTCCTACGGCGTACTCGTCGGATGGCTCGGCGGCCACTGGCTCGGCGCGGGCTGGCTCGGAACGGGCGTCTCCCTCGCCTCCCTCATCGGCGCCGGCACGGTGGCCAGCTGGGTCTTCCGCCGCGAACACCGCCTCGACGCGGAAGCCGCGGCCGCGACCACCCCGCTCACCCCCACGGTGAAAGCGGGCTGAAGCCTCCTTCCCGCGCGTCCTCCCCCCGGTTCCCGCCCCCGGCCCGCCCCCGGTTGCCCCGCGCCGCTCCCGCTGTACCGGTCGGCTCTTCGCCACTGCTGTACCGGTCGGCTCTTCGCCACTGCGGTTCCGCCGCGATGCCGCCCGCCGCCTTCGCCGTGGCCGTTCACGGCCGGAGCGAACCGGCAGCCGGGACGGCGAGCCCACCCCGACGGCGCGGCTCCGAAGGGAGGCGGCCCGGGGGCGGAGCCCAACCGCGGGGACGCGGCCCGGTAGCCCGTTCAGCCCGGCGGCGAGCCTGCCGCGGCGAGCTAGCCGTGGCGGTCGACCGAGGCTCGCGCGGTCGCCTCGTCGAGGTAGACCTCGCAGACGGGTTCGGGCGTGCCGGGGAGGAGGGTGTGTTCGAGCTCCCAGAGGCTGAGTTCCGCGCCGTCGGCGAGGAGGAACGCGTGCTGGTAGAGGGCCCATTCGAGGACGCGGCCGGGGGTGGCGTCGTGGTTGCGGGTGACGAGGATGGTCTCGTGGCCGACCGCGGCGCGCAGCCGGCGGCGGACCGCCTCGCCGGGGCGGTCGGGGTTCTGGGCGCGGCGCAGGACCCGCCAGGCGTGATCGGCGGACTCGCCGCGCCGGACGGCCCGGGCGCCCCGGGCGCGGTGCTGTTCGGCGCGGCGGTCGGTGAAGAAGATCTCGGCGATCATGCGGCCGAGTTCGGAGCCGGCGTCGCTGCGCGGGTCGAGGGCTCCGGCGGCGCCGGCCACGAAGTCGGGGTCGGCGCGCGGGTCGTTGGCGCCGGTCGTGCCGAACAGCCCGCCGAGCGAGGGGCCGAGCAGGCCGGGGCCGGCCGGGGCGGGGGGCTGCGGGGGTTCGGGCTCGTCGCCGGGGCGCGGCCACAGGTCGAGGAGCGGGGGGTCGCCGAAGCGTTCGCGGGCGAACTCCTCGGCCGAGGGCCGGTCGGGCAGCAGGCGGTGACGGACGTGGCCGTCGGGGTGCGTGTCGTGCTCGACCTCCCACAGCGAGGTGCTGCTTCCGTCGGGCAGCAGGAAGACGTGCTTGACGACGCGGTGGCCGAGCGGGCCGGAGGGGCCCTTGCGGCGGCGCATGGCGTGCAGTTCGGTGCAGTGCATGAGCGCGGTGCGCAGATCGGGCAGCAGGTGGCGGACCGCGGCGCCGGCCTTCTCGTCGCGGCCGAGCAGTCCTGCGAGGAACCGCACGCAGTCCTCGTCACCGGCCGGCGGACTCCCGCCGTCCAGGGGTGCGTTGTGCTCGTGGCTGTCCATCTGCCCTCCCGCGACCGGCGTTCCACCCACTCAAGGTAGCGGCGCCGGTGCCCTGCGTGTCCGCGTTTTGCGATTACTTGCGCGGAGTTTCTGCGTCATCCCTGTTCCGGCGCGCGCTAGCCCTCCCCGCACGACACGGCTGATGCGTTCACCGTCGTGAAGCGGGCGCCGATTCTCCTCCCGCGCGGCCCGGTTGGCGGGTGCGGATGCGGCGGGCGGGGTCAAGGGCGGGGGATGTTGCGGAGGTTGGAGCGGGCCAGGTCGAGCATCGCGCCGACGCCGCCGTCCAGCACGGTGCGGCCGGCCGCCAGGGCGAAGCCGCGCACCTGGCCGGCGGTGATGTGCGAGGGGACGGAGAGCGCGTTGGGGTCGGTCACCACGTCCACCAGCGCCGGTCCTGGCCGGTTGAGCGCCTGCTGGAACGCCTCACGGATCGCGCCGGGCTTGGTGACCCGCACCGCCGGGACGCCGAGCGAGGCGGCGAGGACGGCGAAGTCCACCGGCGGGTGGTCGGTGCCGTGCGCGGGCAGGCCGTCGACCATCATCTCCAGCTTCACCATGCCCAGCGAGGAGTTGTTGAAGACGATCACCTTCACTTCGAGGCCGTGCTGCGCGACGGTGATCAACTCCCCCATCAGCATGGCCAGTCCGCCGTCCCCGCACAGCGCCACCACCTGCCGCCCCGGCTCGGCGAACGCGGCGCCCACGGCCTGCGGCAGCGCGTTGGCCATGCTGCCGTGGGTGAACGAACCGATCACCCGGCGGCGGCCGTTGGGCGTCAGGTAGCGCGCGGCCCAGACGTTGTTCATGCCGGTGTCCACCGTGAAGACCGCGTCGTCGGCGGCCAGCCGGTCCAGCATCCCGGCCGCGTACTCGGGGTGGACCGGCAGGTGCGCCTCGACGTCCCGGGTGTAGGCGCCGACGACCCGGGTCAGCGCCTTCTCGTGCTTGCGGAGCATCTCGTGCAGGAAACGGGCGTCCCGCCGCCGCTCCAGCAACGGCAGCACCGCGCGGACGGTGGCGCCGACGTCACCGTGCACCGCCTGCTCCAGCGGTGTGCGGCGGCCCAGCCGGGCGGCGTCCCGGTCCACCTGCACGGTGTGCTCCCCCGGCAGGAACGCGTCGTAGGGGAAGTCGGTGCCCAGCAGGAGCACCAGGTCAGCCTCGTGCAGCGCCTCGTACGCGGCGCCGTAGCCCAGCAGCCCGATCATGCCGACGTCGTACACGTTGTCGAACTGGATCCACTCCTTGCCGCGCAGCGTGTGGCCGACCGGGGCGTTCAGCGCGCCCGCCAGCCGCATCACCTCCGCGTGTGCGCCGCGCACCCCGGCACCGCAGAACAGCGCCACCCGGCGGGCCGCGTTCAGCCGTCCGGCCAGCTCCCGCACCGCCTCCGGGTCCGGGTGCACGGTGCCGGGGGCGACCTGCGGCAGCGGTCCGCCGTCCGGTGCGGCCGGGCGGTCCGCCACGTCGCCGGGCAGCACCAGGACGGAGACGCCGGGGCCGGCCAGCGCGCCGCGCACCGCCACCCGCAGGAGCCTGGGCAACTGCTCGGCCTGGGCGACGAGTTCGCAGTAGCCTGCGGCCTCGGCGAACAGCCGTTCCGGGTGCGTCTCCTGGAAGAAGCCGGTGCCGATCTGCGTCGACGGGATGTGCGAGGCGACCGCCAGCACCGGTGCCCCGGTGCGGCGCGCGTCGTAGAGCCCTTGCACCAGGTGGGTGTTGCCCGGCCCGCAGGAGCCCGCGCAGACCGCCAGCCGCCCGGTCACCTGCGCCTCGGCGCCGGCCGCGAACGCCGCGGCCTCCTCGTTGCGCACGTGTGTCCACTCGATGCCCTCGGTGCGCCGGATCGCGTCCACCACCGGGTTGAGGCTGTCCCCCACCACCCCGTAGATCCGCCGCACCCCGCAGCCCGCCAGGGTGCGCACCAACTGCTCGGCGACGTTCTGCGCGGGCACGGGGCACTCCTCACGACGGCGGCACGTGCCCCGTTTCTACCCGATCCGTTCCGTGGCGTCCGGCCGCGGCGCGGCACCGCACGGCGGTACCCCCGGAACGGCCCCCGGCCCGCGCTCCGGGAAGGGCGTACCGGTCAGGGCCAGCAGCGGGGCGGCCTTCACCGCGGTCTCCTCGAACTCCGCCACGGGGTCGGACAGGGCCACGACCGCGCCGCCGGTGCCGTAGCCGACCTCCCCGCCGGCCAGCACCGCGGTGCGGATCACCACGCTCAGGTCGGCCGCGCCGGTCAGTGCGAACCAGCCGACAGCGCCGGAGTACACCCCGCGCGGCGCCCCCTCCAGGCGGTCGATGATCTCCATGGTGCGGCGCTTGGGCGCCCCCGTCATCGAACCGGGCGGGAACGCGGACCGCACCGCGTCGACCGCCGTCGCCCCCGGCCGCAGCCGGGCCCGCACCGTGCTGACCAGCTGGTGGACGGTGTCGTACGTCTCGACCTCGAACAGCCCGGTCACCAGCACCGAACCGGGTTCGGCGACCCGGCCGAGGTCGTTGCGCACCAGGTCGACGATCATCAGGTTCTCCGCCCGGTCCTTCTCGCAGGCCGCCAGCTCCGCGCGCAGCGCCGCGTCCTGCTGCGGGGTGGCGCCGCGCGGCCGGGTGCCCTTGATCGGCCGGGACTGCGCCAGGCCCGCGGCGACCCGCAGGAACCGCTCCGGCGACGTACCGAGCACCGCCGTGCCGCCGAACGACAGGAACGCCCCGAACGGCGCCGGGGCGGCCCGCCGCATCGCGCGGTACGCACGCCAGGCGGTTCCGGGGCCGGGGTCGGCCAGCGGTGCGGAGAGCCGGTTGGTGAGGCAGACCTCGTAGGACTCGCCGGCCGCCAGTTCCGCCTGCGCGGCGCCGACCAGCTCCAGGTACCGCCGCCTGCCGTGCCGCGCCCGCAGCGGTCCGGCCAGGAGCAGCGCCGGACCGGGCTCTGGCTCCGGCAGCGCCCGCAGCCCGGTCAGCCGCCGGGCGGTCGCCCCCAGCCAGTCCGCCGCGGCGTCCTCCCCGGCCGGACCGCCCGCCTCCCCGGAGACGCCGTCCGCCTCACCGCCCGTCTCCTCGGCCAACGCCAGCAGATACGTTTCCCCTGCGACGTGGTCGACGACCACGGCGCGGTCGGCGAAGACCAGCACCGCGTCCGGTCCGGGCGAGGGGTGCGCGGCGCGGCCGCCGCACTGGGCCTTGAGTTCGTAGCCCAGGTAGCCGACCCAGCCGGGCGCGAAGTCGAACGGCAGCTCCGGCGGCGGATCCAGCCGTCCCCGCTCCCGCAGGTCGGCCGCCAGCCAGTCCCAGAACGCGGCCCGCACGGTGCGGCTGCCGGCGGCGGAGGCGACGGTCACGGTGCCCGACGCCACGTCCGCGCTCGCCACCCGCGCCAGCGGACCGCCCGCGTTCCCCAGCACCGAGAACCGCCCGTGCCCCGGCCCCGCCCCGGCGCGTGAGCTGTCCAGCCAGAACGGGTGGGGACCGGTCCGGAAGACCGTGTCGAACGCCGCCTCGGCGTCCACGGCGGCCCCGAGGCGGGCGGTCAGCAGCACCAGCGCGGCGGGGCCCCGCGGGGCGGGCGGCTCCGGGTCGGCGGCCGGGGGCGGGGGTGCCGCCGGGCGGGCTCCCGGTGCGGCCGGGACGGCACGGTGGCGGGGCGGGCGGGCCGCGGCGGCCAGGGCGGTGAAGTTGGCCATCAGGCGGTCACCGTGCGCGGTGCCGATCGACTCGGGATGGAACTGCACGCCCCACTGCGGCCGTTCGCGGTGCCGCAGCGCCATCAGCACGCCGTCCGGGGCGTGGGCCAGCGGCTCCAGCACGCCGGGCAGCCCGGCGACGGCCAGCGAGTGGTAGCGGACCGCCTCCAGCGGCCGGGGCAGTCCGGCGAACAGCCCGGTGCCGTCGTGCAGCACCGGCGTGCAGCGGCCGTGCACCGGCTCCGGCGCCCGCACCACCCGGGCCCCGTGCGCGGCGGCGATCCCCTGGTGCCCCAGGCACACCCCGAGCAGCGGCAGCCGTCCCCGTTCGATCACCTCGCGGCAGATCCCGAAGTCCGCCGGCCGCTCCGGCGACCCCGGCCCCGGCGAGATCACGACCGCGTCGAACGCCTCCAGCGCGCCCAGCCGCCACCCCGGTTCGTCGTGCGCCACCACCACCGGCTCCCGGCCGGTCGCCCCGGCGATCTGGTGGGCCAGGTTGTGGGTGAACGAGTCGTGGTTGTCGATCAGCAGTACGCGCACCCGCGTCACCTCCGGGCGGATTCTCCCATGTGGGAGGGTTCGCGTCGCGCGGGCGAGCGGCCGGGGACAGGCGCGGGACCGGGGCGCCCGGCGTCGAGGGCCGGGGGATGCGGCGGGGACACGGCGGCGCGGGGACACTGCGGACGGCCGGGGGCGGGGCCCGGACGGCCGGACTCGGGGGCCGGGCGGGGGGCGGCGCCCCCGGGGGCCGCGGCGGAGGGGCCGGCGCCGGACCCTAGCCGCGCGCGGCGCGCCGCAGGGCCGTCTGGAGCCTGCCGTAGGAGCGCTGCTCGGCGGCGCGGCGCATGACGGGGTGGGCGGCCAGAGTGCGGACCGCGCTGCGGTAGGTCTCCCAGCGGTCCTCCCACTCCGCGCGCCGTTCCTCCGACCACTGCGACGGAGGCGCGTCCCACTCGCCCAGCGCGGCGAACGCCGAGTCGACGGCCCGCTGCAACCCGATGAGTTCGTCGGTTATCTCCAACGCGTCACGCATGGACGGATGGTAGGCGGATTCTGTGATCGTTTCGTCGGCGCGGGACGGCCAACATGCGCCGCCGGGCGGCGACTTCCCGTCATCGAACGTGCGATCTGCCTGATGACGCTGTCATATGAGCCGGTAGGAGGTGCGCGAGTGCGTTCGTTGTTGCGGCAACCCTGTGATATTTCGCACGCAAGGATGTCGCATTTCGATCGGTTGCCGGGCGCGTCGCCCCCCGAGGCGGCCCCAGTGCCACCGCGTTCTCCCGGTTCGTCCCGGAACGACCCGGGCGCGGCGGCCGCCGGGCGTGCCGATTACGGCGGAAAACCGATGCCGCCTGTGCAACCGCTGTGAGGGTATAAGCGTGTGCATGATCGTGAAGAAGAAGATGCGCGCCCTCGCGGCCACCACCGGACTGCTCACCGTCGCCCTGCTCACCAGCGCGTGCGGCCACCACGTCGTGACCCACCACACGGTGGTCCACCACCACGTCGTCGTGCACCACCACTACCACCACTGACCTCCGCCCAGGGCACTTGTCCGGGACGGTTCGCGGGGTGATCGTGGCGGTTCCGTGACGGTCGTTTCACCCGCAGGGCCCCGAGGTGTCACCTGGCGGACGCCCGGCGGAAGCACGCTCGTCGCATGACGACGTATCAGCCGGCGGTCACGGGGGCCGCAGCAGGGACGCCGCAGACGCGTGCGACGGCCCCGCGGGCGAGGCGGGCGGGCGGCGCGGGGCGGATCGCACGGCAGGCGGTCACCGCGCTCGTGGCGCTGGCCGCGCTGGCCGCGGTCGCCCTGATCGGGGTGGGCGCGGCCCGCTCGGACACCGCCTCGCTGCGGGACGTCGCGGACCACCGCGCGGCGGTCGCGGAGGACCTGCACGAGGCGCTGGCGGGCCTGGACGCGCAGAACACCGACGAACTGGCGCCCGGCCACGCGGTCGGTGACGTCGACGAGCAGCTGGGCGACGCGGTCACCCCGCGGATCACCGCCAACCAGTTGCTGGCCCGGATCAGTTCCCTGCTGCGCGAACTGGGCGCCGACCCGGCGCGGGCCGACCGGGTCGCCGCGCTGTTCACCGCGCTCGACCACTACGAAGAGCTCAGCGGGCAGTCCGGTTACGTCTCCGACCTGCACTCCGACCGCACGGCCGGCCACCCGCCGGCGGTCGCGGTGAACCTGTCGGCGCAGGCCGGCGCGGTCATGCGCGACGACCTGCTGCCGGTGGTGGACGCCCTGGCCGGCGGCTACGAGCAGCGGGCCGACGACCTGCGGGACTCCGCGCGCCAGGCGCAGGAGTGGACCGCGATCGGACTGATCGCGGTGGGCACGCCGGCCGCCGGATCGCTGGTGTGGTGGCAGCGTGACCTGTCGCGCCGGACCGGCCGGCGGCTCAACCCGGCGCTGCTTGCGGCCACCGGCGCGGTGGTCTGGGTGACGCTGGCGGGGGCGACCGGGCTGCTGAGCGCGGCCGGCCACCTCCAGCAGGCCGGGTCGCAGGGCCTGGTGCCGTGGTCGCGGCTGGCCCGGGCGCAGGCGGCGGGCGCGGACGCGGCGGCCGCCCAGGCACGCTGGTTCGCCCAGGACCCCGGCGAGGCGGCCTCCTACCGGGCGGACTTCCAGACCCGCTCCGGCCAGGTGGGTTCGCTGATCCTGCCCTCGCCCGGCACCCCGCCGGCCGAACTGCCGCAGTACGCGGCGATGTCGGCCTCCTTCGGCCACTTCCGCGGTGACGACACGACGATGCGCCGGCTCGTGGCGGCCGGTGACACCGACCGCGCGGCGGTGGTGCTGACGGAGATCGGCCGCGACCGGGTGGCGTTCGACTACTGGGACTTCAGCACCCGGCTGGCCGCGCTGGAGACCACCCGCCGCGCCGACTTCGAACGCGAGGCGGCGGACGCGGCCTCCGACCTGGGCTCCGGTCCGCTGCTGCCGGCCGTGCTGCTCGGTGCGGCGGCCCTCCTGGTCCTGGCGGGGGCGGCGCCGCGCCTGGCGGAGTACCGCTGAGCCGTGCCGCTCCCGCGGCCGGACCGTCCGGTTCCCGGGGCCGTCCGGAGCTGCGGCACTCCGGCAGTCGGCGCCCCAACTGCGGTGCCGTTCCGTCACGTTGTCCCCAGCCGCTGACCCCCGAACGGCTGTCGCTCCGGCCCCGGCGGGCCCTAGATTGGGCAGCGCGTCAGCTGAAATAAACGTTTACCAGGGGGATTTTGATGCGATTCGGCGTGCTGGGACAGCTCCTGGTCGACGACGGGGCGGCCCGGCGGCTGCTGCCGGCGCCCAAGCAGCGGATCCTGCTGGCCGCCCTGCTGCTGGAGGCCGGACGGCCGGTGGGGGTGGACCGGCTCGCCGAACTGCTCTGGGACGGGGTGCCGCCGCGCTCCTGGCGCGCGGCGCTGCACAACCACGTCAACCGGCTGCGGCGGGCGGCAGGTCCGGCCGGGGAACGGGTCCTGACCAGCCCGCCCGGCTACCTGCTGGAGATCCGCGCCGACGCGGAGTCGGACCTGCTGGCGTTCGAGACGCTGTCGCGGCGGGCCCGCACGGCGGTGGCGGCGGACGACTGGGACCGGGCGGGCACCGCCGCGCGGGCCGCGCTGCGGATGTGGCGCGGCACCCCGCTCAGCGACGTGCCGTCCACCGTGCTGCGGGACGCGTGGGTGCCGGCGCTGGCCGAGCGGCGGCTGCAACTGGTGGAGTGGCGAGTGGAGTCGGACCTGCGCTCCGGACATGATCCGCTGCTGGTGAGCGAGTTGCGCCAGCTCGTCGGCGACCATCCGCTGCGCGAGCGTTTCCACTGCCAGTTGATGACCGCCCTCTACCGCACCGGCCGCCAGGCCGACGCGCTGGCCGTCTACCGCGAGGCGCGCAGTCTGCTCAACCGTGAACTCGGCATCGAGCCGGGCTTCGAACTGCGGCAGGCCCACCGCCGGGTGCTCTCCGGGGAACCGCTGGCGCCCACGCCCTGAGCCGCGTCGCGCAGAGACCGCACCGCGGCGGGACGGGGGGCGACCCGCCGCGGTCCGGGCCGCACTGGGCGGGTGCGCCCCGGGGGGGTGGGGCAGCACTCGCGGGCGGCAGGGGGCGGCTTCTCCGGGCCCGCAGGACGCGGACGCGATCGCAACGGTCTCGCACGCGGTCCCGGGCCGCCCCGCCGCGAACTCTCGCCGAACGCCCTAACACGCCGCTGTCACGCCCGTGGCCGGGACCGGCGGACCCGCCCGGCGACAGCGACCCCCACCATGTGACGACGATCACACCAGACGATCCGTCGCCTTTCCCCCATGTGGCGCCCCAACGCCCCTTCTCCACGCGGCGCGTACATCACTTCACCGCGGATCATCCATGAAATCCTCATCAACGCACGCCCATGCGTGAGGTGTTCGTGCGTTCCCCGTGGAGCAACGGTGATGAGGGCGCGGCGCCGGAGACCGACGACGTACCGGAAGAGGCCCCGTCATGCCGCACGGCCGCCACGCCAAGCCCCGCACCCCCAGCAGCCGCCGGACCGCCGCCACCGGCGCGATCGGCACCGCGGCGGCCGCCGCCACCCTGCTGTCCACCGGCACGGCGGAGGCGGCAGCGCCCGCGGCGGCGCAGACCAGGACCCCGGTCACCTCGTACACGGTGCACGGCGGCGACACGCTGTCGGGCGTCGCGGCCGGGGAGCACGTCCCCGGCGGCTATCCGGCGCTCGCGAAGGCCAACGCGATCAAGAGCCCCTACGTGATCCACCCCGGCGAGAGACTCGCGCTGCCGCACGGCTCCTACGTGCTGTCCAGCGCGCCGGCGCCGTTCGCGTTCCCGGTGACCGTGGCCGTCGGCAAGGCCACGCAGGTCATCACGGTCAAGGCGAAGGGCACGTACGCCACGGTGACCGCCTGGCAGAAGTCCGGCAGCACGTGGAAGCAGGTGGTGACCACCACCGCGGCGCGGATCGGCGCGCACGGCACCACCGCCGGCGCCACCCGCGAGCAGGGCACCGCCACCACCCCCACCGGCACGTACACCATCACGCAGGGCTTCGGCGTGGCGGCGAACCCGGGCACGAAGATGCCGTACCACCAGGTGACGGGCACCGACTGGTGGGTGGAGGACCCGACGTCCGCGTACTACAACCAGATGCGCTCCTCCGCGCTCGGCGGCTTCCACCTCACCGAGTCCGGTGACGACGGCAGCGAACACCTGATCGAGTACCCCACGCAGTACCACAACGCGCTGGTCGTCGACTTCAACCGCTCCCCGGCCGTCAAGGGCCGCGGCGCCGGCGTCTTCCTGCACGACCTCGGCCCGCAGGCCGGGCCCACCGAGGGCTGCGTCGCGGTGCCGCGGGCCACGCTCACCACGATCATGCGGTGGATCGACCCGGCCGCCCACCCGGTCATCGCCATCGGCTGACCCCGCGTGTCCGCCGCGCGCGAATCCGCGCGCGGCCGGACCGCGGACCGTGCAGGCTTCGGTCATGCAGACTCCTCCTCCGCCGGGACGCGTGGTCGTCCTCAACGGCACGTCCAGTTCCGGCAAGTCGTCGCTGGCGGCCGCCCTGAGCGGTCTGCTGCCGTGGCAACACCTGGTGATGCGCGTGGACGACTTCTACGGGATGTGCCGCTGGCCCGACGCGGACACCACCCCGCTGGAGACCCGCCTGGCCCGCGTGCAGTCCGGCTTCGCCCGCGCGGTCGCCGCCACCGCCCGGGCCGGCAACCTCGTGATCACCGACCTCGTCCTCAGCTCCCCCTGGCGCCTGCCCGACCTGCTGGACGCCCTCGACGGCCTCGGCGTCACCCTCGTCGGCGTCCACTGCTCCCCCGCCGAACTCGCCCGCCGCGAACACGCCCGCGGCGACCGTGAACCCGGCCAGGCCGCCCGCCAGCTCCCCTTCGTCCACACCGGCGTCCCCTACGACATCGAGATCGACACGACGTCCACCTCCCCGGAGGACTGCGCCCGCACGGTGGTGGACCGACTGAGGGAGGAAGGGGCGAACGGCACACTCCCGCAGCGGAGTTGAGGCAGGTTCAGCGAGGAAGACGGGTACGACTCTTCACCTCGGGATGACGACGGGCCGTTCGCTCACCGCGCGGCCGGGGGGCCGTGCACGAGATGACCAAAGGGCTCCGACGTGAGCCTGGCCGCGCCGAGCGAGGACACCGCCTCGGCGTTCGCCAGCCTCAGCTGGAGCAGCGCCCGGGGCGACGCGGACGTCTCCGTCCCGTGGCCGAACGCCACCGGGCGGATCCGCCGGCACGGCGGCCGGCCCGCGCGGAACCCGGTGCCTGAATCCGGAGCCGGGTGCCCGGTGGGGCCGTTCGGGCGTCCGGTTGACCGAATGCCCGAATGCCCGGTTCGGGCAGTCAGCGACGACCCTGTGAGGTGAGGTGCCAGCCGGCGCAGCGGGGGCAGCGGTAGTACGCGTTCTCCCCGCGCTCCTTGCCACGCCCGATCCGCGATTCGCTCCGGGTGGAGGCGAGGGCGATCTTGGCGTCGATCTGCTTTCGGTAGCGGATCTTGCCGCTCGGGCAGCCAGTCACCGATCCAGGATCGGACCGCTGCCCGCGGGCCCGCAACGCGTATGAGAGTTTCGAGGGAAAGTCTTTGACGTCAAGTCACATCCCGACCGGTCGGCCTGTTCGGCGCCCGGAGGCGCCCTGATGGCTCGTCACATGAGAGCCCCGGCGACGCGCCGCAGTGCCCGATCGGGCACCACGCCCTCCCCCGATCTGCGTCAACCGGCCCCCGCCGAACTCCACTTCGCGGCATCCTGGATCGATGGACGAACAGGAGCACGAACCGCACCGCTACGCCGACGACTTCCGCGCCGTGCTGGGGACCCTTCGGGAGATACCGGACCCGCTGGAGCGCGCCAGGTCCCTCGGTGCCGTGCTCGACGCCTGGCCCGGCCTGCACGCCGAAGTACGCGCCGCCCGCCAGGACACCGTCGCGGAACTGCGCCGCACCATGAAACTCACCGAGGTGGCCGCCGCCCTCGGCATGACCCAGAGCCGCGTCAGTCAGATCGCCCACGGCGTCACCCGCACGTCGAAGCATTGAGGGGTCGGGGGGCGGGGGCCGCGTCCGCGGAGGCCGGGGGTTCGCGGGCGCCCGGTGGCCGGGGTGCGCGGGTCGGCGGGGTGCGGGTCGCGGGCCGTGCGGGGTGCGGGGTGCGCGGGCCGTGCGGGGACGCGGTCGCGGCGAGCCGGGGCCGGCAGGGGGGCGGGGGCGGCCGGGGGGTGGGGGCGGATCGATCGGCGGCCCTCCGATCGCGAGCGGGCGACTGCGACGGCGTCGGCGCCTTCCTCCTCCGCGAGCGCGTTCGCCAGCTGACCGATGACCACGCCCAGCCCGGCGCCGGCCGGCGCGCGATCCGCCCCTGATCCTCCGCACCCTGCCGGACCGGCTCCCGCACCGCCTGCCGGGCTCGCTGATGCGGTGGCCCCCATCGCCGGACCTGGCACAGAGCGGCCCCCCATGGATGGAGGGAGCCCGTGCGCTCGGCAGGGAGTGGGAGAGAAACGGGAGACGAGGTCACGCAACTGTGGCGTCCGTCTGACGTAGGCGTGGCGCCGCCCGGCGTCCCATCATCGCGAACACCCAGGGCAGATCTTGCACCTGACCTGGGCATTCATCCCCGCTACCTGCACCTGCGCGGTGGGCGCAGACGGGTTCGAACCGCCGACATCTGCTTTGTAAGAGCAGCGCTCTACCGCTGAGCTATGCGCCCCGGGGCGTGCGGGGGCGCACACGTGGGAGGGGTCACATTACCCTGACGGGGGTCGCGCGGGCACATCGCGGGGTGGTGCGGGGGCGCACCGGGGGCGGGTGGGGTGCGAGGATGGACGGGCAGTGGCCCTGGGCGGGCGAGCATGCGGGAGAGGGATGTGACGACGGCACGATCGTGGTGGCGGCGCGGGGACGATCACCGCGCGGGGGCGCAGGCCGCGAAGGAGGCTGCCGCGGAGGCGTTCTACGACCTGGACACCGCGCAGCGCGACCTGGTGATCTCCATAGAGACCATCACCGCGGTCGACAGTTCCCCCGGCGGCCGGAAGGCGGCCGCCGACTTCGAGGCTCTCGGGCGGCGGATCGACCAGGTCAGCGCGGCCTACATCGACGCCGTCGACGCCCACGACCTGGACGCCGAGGACCTCGACCTCTCCGCGGCCACCCGGGCGCGCAACGCGTTCACGCTGGCCAGGGACGAGATAGGCAAGGTCCGGGCGGACCTCACCCGGTTCTCCGACAGCCTCGGGCCGATGCTCACCCGGGCCGAGAACGAGCTGGCCCGGCTGGCCCCCGCCGTCGAACGCGCCAAGCAGTCCCTGCTGGCCGCCACCCAGGCGCTGGACGCGGTGCGCGGCAGCGGCCTCAACGCGGACGATCTGGCCGCCCGCCTCGCGGCACTGGCGCCGGAGCTGACGAAACTCAACCAGGGCGCGGCCGCGCACGGCGTGCAGCAGACCGTGCACCGGGCCGACGACGTGCGCCGCCGGGCCGAGGAGATCCGCACCGAGGCGGAACGGCTCCCGGAGCGCGCGGCGGAGACCGACAAGCGGCTGGTGAGCCTGCGCACCCGCGTGGAGGCGCTCACCACCCGTGCCGAGGGGGTCGCGCCGACGCTCAGCGAGCTGCGCCGCCGGTTCAGCGCGGCCTGCTGGCAGGACCTCCAGCAGGTGCCGGACCAGGCCCGCGCGGCGGCCGACCAGGCGCACCGCAAGCTGCGGGAGGCCGCGGCGGCGCGCGACGGGCAGCGCTGGCAGGAGGCGTCCGACGCGATCTCCGCCGTGCGGGACCTGCTCTCCGGCACCGACACGGCGGTCGCCGCGGCCGGCGACCGGCTGCGGCGGCTGAACGAGGTCAGCAAGAACCCGCGGGCCGAGATCGACCGGACCCGGTTCGCCCTGCGGGACGCGCAGCGGCTGGCCATGCAGGACCGCGCCACGCCGCTGCCGAAGCACGCCCGTCCGCTCGACGACGCCGTCACCCGGCTCGACGCGGCGGCGGCCGCGCTGACCGGGCGGCACCCGGACTACTGGGCGTTCCTCACCGAGACGGCGGCGATCCGCGAGACGGCGGAACGGGTGGTGTCGAACATCCGCGAGGAACGGTCCGCTTCGCGGTGACGGGCCGCTTGCCGCGGGGCGTGACGCTTGCCGCGGGGTGTGACCGGGTGCGGGGCGTGACGCTTGCCGCGGGGTGTGACCGGGTGCGGGGCGCTCCCGCCGGTCCCCCTTCGGCCGCCGCTCCGCCGTGGCCGCTCGCGCAGTTCCCCGCGCCCCTACGGGGCACGAACCCCGCAACACAACCACCCGGCTCCCCCCGCCCCTACGGGGCACGAACCCCGCAACGAACCCCGCGGCACAGCCACCCGGCTCCCCTACAGGGCACGGACCCCGCACGCTTACGCGCACCGGCCCTCGCCGTTATCCTGCGGGCATGCCTCGTTATGAGTACCGGTGTCGTGCGTGTGGTGTGACGTTTGAGCTGAACCGGCCGATGGCGGAGTCGGGGGCGGCGGCGGAGTGTCCGGAGGGGCACGGGGACACGGTGAAGCTGTTGTCGGCGGTGGCGGTGACCGGGGGTGCCTCGCAGGGGGCCGCGGCGGCGCCGCGGGGTGGCGGGGGTGGCGGGGGGTGCTGCGGGGGCGGGTGCTGCGGCTGACGGGTCGCGGTGGCCGGGGGGCCGCGCTCGGCGGATGCTGGAGGGGCGCGCGGTGTGCGGCTCGGACCGCCCGGACCGGCGCGGCGCGGGCGAGGAGGGCGTGCCGCGATGCTGCGACTCGACGAGCACCTGCCGACCGGGCACCGGCTGAGCAGGGTCTACCGGATCGGCGCGGGCCTGATGGGTCTGGTGCTGCTGACGTTCGGGATCCTGGGTTTCACCGGTCAGGTCGGCTTCTTCTCCACGAACGGTGACCGGATCGCCGGTCTGAGTTCGAACGGCGCGCTGAGCGTGCTGTCGGTGGTGGCCGGCCCGCTGCTGTTCGCCGGGATGGTCGCCGGCGGCAACTTCGCGTCGAACCTGAACATGGTGCTGGGCGTGCTCTTCGTGCTGAGCGGTTTCGTGAACCTGGCGGTGCTCAACACCTCGGCGAACTTCCTGGCGTTCGGCATGTCGAACGTGCTGTTCAGTTTCGTCTTCGGCCTGGTCCTGATGACGTTCGGGATGTACGGCAGGGTGCACAGTCACCTCCCGCACGACAATCCGTACTGGCAGCAGCGTCATCCGCGGGAGGCGGAACGGGAGCGGCTGGCGCGGGAGGGGGCGGGGGCGCCGGACGGGGAGGCCGCCCGCAGCGCGCACGGGCGGCCGCTGCTGCCGGAGGTGCCGCCGGCCACGCCCCGGGCGGCCGGACCGGTGCCGGGCCGCCGGGGGCGCTGAGGGCGCGGAGGTCAGCCGGTGCGGCGGGCCAGGGTCAGGCCGTCGGCGACGTTGAGCTGCACGGACTCCACGCGGTCGTCAGCGAGCACGACCTCGTTGAACGCCCGGATATGCGCGGCGCTGCCGCTGGCGTCGGGGCCGGCGGCGCCGCCGTGCATGAAGGTGTTGTCGACGACCAGCAGTCCGCCGGGGCGGGTGCGGGGTACCAGTTCCTCCCAGTAGTCGCGGTAGCCGCCCTTGTCCGCGTCGAGGAACGACAGGTCGATCCACGGGTCGGCGGGCAGCGAGCGCAGGGTCTCCAGGGCGGGGGCGATGCGCAGGTCGACGCGGTCGCCCACGCCGGCCGCGTCCCACGCCTCACGGCCCAGGGCGGTCCACTCCTCGCTGATGTCGCAGGCGATCACGGTGCCGCCGGGCGGCAGGGCCTGCGCCATCGACAGCGTGCCGTAGCCGGTGAACGTGCCGACTTCGACGACCCGCCGGGCGCCGGTGAGCCGCACCAGGAAGGCCAGCAGCGGGCCCTGCTCCGGCGCGGTCTGCAGACCGGCGTCACCGCCGAACCGCCGGTGGGTGGCCTCGATCAGGGCGCGCTGGGCGTCGTTGAGGGGGTTGTTGGCGAGCAGGTAGTCGTACAGGTCGGGGGTCAGCGGCGGGTTCTTGGTCTCGGGCACCCGGTCTCCAGGTCCGTTGGGTGACATGACGACCGCACACGGTACGCGTCCGGGCGCGGCGGTGCACCGAGCCGTCAGCCGTCCGTGTCGCGGAGGACGGGCCCGGTGGCGGACGGTTCGGGGGCGGCGGGCCCGGTGGCGGACGGTTCGGGGGCGGCGGGTTCGCGGGCGGCGGCCAGCATGCGGCGGGCGATGGACTCGCCGGCCGTGACACCGCGGGCGGTCAGAGCGGTGACGTTCGGGGCGGTCCAGCCGGCGTCGGCCAGTTCGCCGTGGCCGGGGCGCCAGGCGTGGTCGGCGGCCAGCAGCAGGTCGGCGTCGAGCAGCGAGTCACCGGCGGCCAGGACGGTCCGCGCGCCGGTGCGGCGGACCACCTCGGCGAGCGCTGCGGACTTGGTGAGCGGCGCCGGGACGGCGTAGACCTTGCGGCCCTGCACCGAGACCGTCCAGCCGCGTTCGCCGGCCCACTCCTGGAGTTCCTTCACCCACTCCTGCGGCACCAGGTCGCGTTCGACGACCAGGTAGGCGAACAGGTCCTCGGCGACCCGGGCCTTGCGCAGCCAGCCCGGGTCGGTGGCGCGCACCAGGTGGTCGAGCACCTCCGACAGCGGCGCGCAGCGGGCGGCGACGGTCCGGCGCACCCGGTCGTGCCAGTCGCGGTCGGTGCGGCCGTTGACCAGGAGGTGGCCGCCGTTGGCGCAGATCGCGTAGTGCGGCGGCGGGCCGGGCAGGTGGACACGTCGGTACTGGTCGCGGGTGCGGGTGGTGACCGGCACCAGGTCCGCGGCGGCGGCCAGTTCGGTGATGACGCCGGCGGCGCGTTCGGTGACGAACGACAGCGGGCGGCCGTTGTTGACCTCGACGCACAGCAGGCGAGGGGCGAGGTCGTCGGGCATGGTGAGGCCGAGGGCCGCGCCGGAGTAGATGAGGGTGCGGTCCAGGTCGGTGGCGACCAGCACGGGCTGGTGGCGGCGGGTCATCGCCGCGCTCCGGCGAGCCGGCCGTCGGTGCCGGTGGCCCCGCGCGTGTAGCGGGGGTGGATGAGACCCACGCACGAGTACGGGAGTTCGTCGACGTCCTCGACGGGGACGCCGCGCTGGGCGGCGAGCAGCCGGATGTGGTCCAGGTCGGTGCCGGCACCGCGCCGGGCCAGCACCCGCCAGGGCACCCGGCGCAGCAGGACCCGGGTGGTCTCGCCCACGCCGGGTTTGACGAGGTTGACGTCGTGGATGCCGTACTCCTCGCTGATGCGGTCGACGGCGGCCCAGCCGGCCCAGTCCGGGGTGCGGTCGGCGGCGGCGAGGGCGGCCGCGTCGGTGGCGGCGGCCGCGGCGACGGCGGGGAAGCGGGCGGCGACGGTGTCGGTGAACCGCCGGGAGACGTCCGCGCCGGCCAGTTCCCGGTAGAACTTGGCGCCGTGGTAGTCGTGCGGACCGGTCAGGTCGGCGCGCAGCACGGTGCGGGAGACCAGGCCGGAGACGGTGGAGTTGAGGCAGGCGGAGGGGACGAGGAAGTCGTCGCGGGTGCCGTGGTCGGCGACGCAGCGGCCGGGGTCGGCCAGCACCGCCAGCCGCCCGGTGAAGCCGGCCGGGCCGCCCGAGCGCGTGAACTCCCGCACGGCGGCGGCCAGTTCGCGGGCGATGGCGCCCTTGCCGGTCCAGCCGTCGACGAAGACCACGTCGCGCGGGTCGTGCCGGCCGGCCAGCCAGCGCAGCGCGTTGGTGTCGATGCCGCGGCCGCGCACGATGGAGACGGCGTAGTGCGGCAGGTCGAGTCCGTGGGCGCGGGCGGCCCAGCGGCGCATGAGGATGCCGACCGGGGTGCCGGCCCGGGCCAGCGAGACCAGCACCGGGGGGCGCCCGGCGCGGTCCGCCAGCACCAGTTCGGTCACCGCGCCGGCCGCCCGCGCCACCCGGTCCGCGGAGGCGTCCAGCGCCGCGCGGTACAGCTCCAGGTACTCCTCGGACGGGCGGTACTCCACCGGCAGGGACTCCGCGTAGTGGGCGCCGCCGTTCTGCACCGCCTCCTCGCGTTCCTCCACGGGCGCCTCCAGGGGCACGTCGCTGAGGTCCTTCAGCAGCCAGCCGACGTCCCCGGCGGGATAGCTGGAGAACGCGGGACCGCGCAGCGGTTCGGACAGCATGGGTTGTCGCACCTGCCGTTCGGGGGTGGCGTGCCGCGGGGGCGGGACGTGGCTGGGGACGACGGCCAGCAGCACCCGGCCGGTGTGCGCGGCGAGGTGGCTGAGCAGGCCGCCGGGGGCGTGCAGGGCCGGGGTGTCGGCGGCGGAGTCGACGACCGCGACGACGGCGTCGAAGCGGCGGCGGGGGTCGCTGCCGGGGGCGACGTTGTAGGCGTAGCGCTCGCCGGGGCCGTCTGCGGGGTCGTCGTGGGCGGGGAAGACCAGGCGGGTGCGGATGGCGTACCCGGGGTCGTCGACGGCCAGGACGGGCGAGCGGCTGGTGGTGGAGAACCGCACGTCGAGCCCGGTGGCGTCGTGGAGCGCCCCGGCCAGCCGCAGCGGCGCGTACATCAGCTCCTCGCAGCCGAGGACCAGCACGCGGCGGGCGGCGGGCGGCAGGGCGGCGCGCAGCCGGGCGGCCATGGCGGGCAGGGCGCTCTCCAGGCGGGCGCGGTGTGCGGGGGTGAAGCCGTGCCGGCCGCCGTCGGGCAGCCCGGCGGGCCAGTCGAGGGCGACCCGGTGGGCGTGCCCGGTGCCGGGGGCGGGGGCGGGCGGCGGGGTGCGGTGTTCGGCGACGAGCGCCAGGCCGCGTTCCAGCACCCCGTCGGGCAGGTCGACGCCGCCGGCGGCCAGCGCGAGGACGTCGACGCGGGCGCCGAGGCCGGCCGCGTACTCGGCGAGCCGGGCACGGTCGGCGGGGGTACGCATGTCGACGAGGGCGACGACGACGTAGTGGCCGCGGGGGGCGGTGGTGTGCAGGGCGCTGATGGTGTTCAGCACGGTGTTGCCGGTGGAGAACTCGTCGTCGACGAGCACCAGCGGTCCGTCGCCGGACAGCAGGGCGGGGTCGGCGGGCAGCAGCAGGTGGGAGGTGGCGTGGCTGTGCGCCTCCTCGAACGCCCCGGCCCGCCGGACGCCGGGCACCGGGCGGCGGGTGGAGTGCAGGTAGGGCACGGTGCCGATGCCGTCGGCGACCGAGTGGCCGAGCGCGGTGGCGGTCTCGGCGTAGCCGAGCACCACGCTGCGGGCGGCGTCGGCGCCGAGCAGGGCACGCACCCGGTGGCCCAGGGCCAGGCCGCTGCCGTGGACGTCGGCGGGGCGGGCCGGCACGTGCTTGCCCAGGACGGCGGAGACCAGCAGGTGGGCGCGTCGGGGGTTGTCGCGGACGGCCAGGCCGAGCAGGCCCGGCAGTTCGGGGGAGCCGGTCACGCGGATGCCGAGCCGGCCGGCGACCCAGGTGCCGTTCCAGACCGCGGGGGCCAGCAGCGGCGTCACGCGCCGGCCCCGATCGGCGCGGTGGCGCGGCCGCGGGCGGCGGCGAGCAGTTCCACGAAGGTGGTCTCCGCGCGGGCGACGCCGAAGACCTCGGCGCGGCGCAGGGTTCGCGACGCCCAGGCGCGGTGCGGCTTCACCTCGTTCATCTTGTTCGTGTACGCCGACCGCAGCACGCCCCCGCCGGCGTGGTCCTCGTGGGCGATGTCGGCGGCGTCGGTGTACTCCTCGTGCGTGACGACGGAGGCGGCGTGCACGGCGGACACGTGCGAGGGGTGGATGCAGGTCTTGCCCTGGAGTCCGTTGGCGCGGTCCAGGGCGACCTCGCGCAGCAGGCCGTCGAGGTCGTGGGCGACGAGCGCGGGCGGCAGGGTCCCGGCGTCCTCCCGGGGCGGCAGGGCGGCCAGCGGGTCGTGGCGGGGGAAGTACTCCCAGACCGGTCCTGTCAGGGTGTGGCCGGTGCCGTCGGCGCGGCCGAGGACGTTGACCACGTCGCCGATGACGGAGGCGACGACGGCTATGTCGTAGGCGGTCGTGTCGGGGGCGCGGCGCAGTCCGTAGGCGGAGCAGAGGTCGGTGACGCCGAGGCGGACCGCCAGTACCCGTTCGCGGTGGGTCTCCAGCAGGCGAGCGACGCCGTGCAGGGTGGCGGCGCGGGTCTCCAGGTGGAGCAGTTCCGGGGATTCCAGCACCGGCATGACCAGCAGGCGGCTGCCGTGGGTGTGTTCGGCGCCGGCGGTGGCCTCCAGGAAGGCGGCGCCGTCGCGGTCGGTGAACTTGGGCAGCACGAAGCCGGTGAGGGCGGCGGTGGCGGGGCCCAGGCGGGCGGTGAGGGCGGTGATCTGCCCGGGGTGGCGGACGCGGACGAACAGCAGGGGTGCCGGGCCGCCGCCGGGGCCGGCCAGTTCGGTGATGCCGTCCACCAGGTTGGTCTCGGCGGCCGCCACGTCGGCGTCGCCGATGGCGTCCTCCAGGCACAGCACCATCGACGCCACGCCGTGTGCCGCCTGTCTGCGGACGGCGCCGGCGAGCCGGGGGCGGGTGGCCGGGGTGTAGAGCGTCCCCCCGAGGGCGGCGGAGAGGGTCCGTACCGGGGAGGCCGCGGTGAACTCGGCGGGCTGCCGGTGGAACAACACGTCCCGCTCCCCGGGCGCGAGGTGTCCGAAATGGCGCATACGGCTCCCTGGAAGCGGTGTTGGGCGGTGCGGGTCGCGACGACGGCCGCACCGGCGTGGCCGGCCGGCCGAGGCCGGTCCGGGGTGCGGTCACGGCTGCCCGCCGGTGCGCCGTGCGGCGGCTCCGGGCCGCCGGCCGGGCGCGGTGCGGGGGTGGGCCCGCGATGCCGCGTGGCCGATCATCGTACGCACGCCACTGTCGCGCAGTCTCCATCATCCGAGGTGAAATTCACGTAACCTCCCCGGGCCGCGGGCGGGACGGCCGGGGCGAGGCGGTACGGCGGCGCCCCGGGCCACGTCCACGTCCGGCCGGCCACGGTGTCCGCGTCCGCCCCGCCGCGTCCCCCTCCCGTTCCGCCGCCGTACCCGTCTCGTGCCGCATGTGGCGCCCGCGTTGTTCCGGGGCGGGGTCAGCGGGCAGGATGACGGCATGACGCACGCCATGGTGAAGGGGTCCAACATCCCGCTGGAGGCCGCCGCGGTGCGCGCGGTGCTGCGCTGGTCCGAAGGTGACGGGGTGCCGGACGTGGACGCCTCGGCGCTGCTGCTCGGGGCGGACGGGCGGGTGCGCACCGATGCCGACTTCGTCTTCTACAACCAGCCGAGCCACCCGTCGGGCCAGGTGCGGCACCGGCCGCCGCAGCCGGGCGAGGAGGGGTCGGCGGACGGCGTGGAGGTGGACGTCGCCGCGCTGGAGGACTCGGTGGACCGGGTGGTGCTGGCCGCCTCGGCGGACGGCGGGACGTTCGGGCAGGTCAGCGACTTGCGGGTGTTGCTGCACGATCTGTCGCCGGGGGCCGGCGGCGAGCCGCTGGCCACCTTCGACGTGCTGCCGGACACCGGTGAGGAGACCGCGCTGATCTGCGGTGAGCTCTACCGGCGGGCGGACGGCTGGAAGTTCCGCGCGCTGGGTCAGGGGTACGCGAGCGGACTGGTCGGCCTGGCCACCGAGTTCGGTATCCGGATCGACGAGGGCGACGCGGACGGCGAGGGCCGGCCGGACGCCCACGCGGCGCCGGACACCGCGCAGGGCGCGTCGCCCTCGCCGTGGGACTCGGCGGGCACCGGCCTGGCCGCGGGTTCGGCGGTACCGGAGGTGGCGACGCCGGACACGGTGGTGCCCCGGCCGCCGGTCCCGGCGGGCGCGCCGGAGCCGCCCGCGCCCGGTCCGGTCCCCCCGCAGCCCACGGTGCCGGCCGCACCGGCCGCGGCCCCCGCGTACGGGGGGTACGGCTATCCCCAGGCGGCCCAGGCGGCCCCCGCCGGCTACGGCTACCCGCCGCAGGCACCGCAGGGCTACGGCTACCCGCAGCAGGGGCCCCCGCAGCCGAACTACGGGTACCCGCCGCAGCAGGGCAACGGCTACGGCTACCCGCCCCCGCCGCCGCCGCAGTACGGCTACCCGCAGCAGCAGACGCAGCCCGCCGCCCAGCAGCCGGCGCCCCCTGCGGCGTTCAGCATGCCGCCGCAGGGACCGCAGTTCCAGAACCGCTGACCGCTCCCCCGCCGCGTGCCCGGTGCGCGCGGCGGGCCGGGGTCAGGCTTTCGACTTGTAGCCGCGGGCCCAGTTCAGGCCCCAGCCGTAGAGGCGGTCCAGCTCCGACTGGAACCCGTACACGTAGCGCACCTCGCGCCGCACGTACAGCTCCTCCTTGCGGTTCTCGATGAGCACCACCGCGCAGGAGCGGGCCTGCGGCGCGCGCTCGTCCAGCGGGATCTCGATGCTGGGCCCGTTGGTCGGGTAGAGCGTGACGACGGCGTGGGTGCGGTCGAACGCCGGGGTGCCGTCGTAGATGTAGACGAACAGCAGCAGGCGGCGGAACTCCGACCGCTTGTCCATGTTGATCTGCATCGTCTCGCCGGACGTCGAACCGAACCGGTCGTCGCCGCTGAGCTGGATGAACGGCGCCTCGTTGAAGCTGCCGAGGAAGTCCCCCAGCGGCTGCACGACGCCCTTGGTGCCGTCCTTCAGCTCGTACATGCACGCCAGGTCCAGGTCGACGTTGACCATCGCCGGACCCTGCGCCTGCACCAGTTGCGGTTTGAAGAAGTTGAGGGAGAACGGCTTGTCGAACATCCCGCGCCGGTCGCCGATGTCGGCGGTGCGCATCTGCCAGGACAGGTTGACCCGCAGGATGCCGCCCGCGCTGCCCCCGCCGGCCAGCGAGACCCCCTGGCGGCGTTTGGTCAGCGTGACCGTGCCGGCCGTGCCGATGTCGAACTCGTCCTGCGCGCCGCCGCGCAGGAACTCCCAGACCGATGCCATCCCGTCCTCCCCTGGGCACGGCCGGGCCCCCGCGGGAGACCGTTCTCCCACGGGGGCCCGCCGGACCGCTTCTCGTCGCCCGGCGTCCGTGCGTGCGCCGTCAGACTCCCGAGGTGATCCCGGTGCGTTCCTCCGACTCCCCGGATTCTTCCCCGAGACGGCGGTTTCTCACCACCGACGAGAAGTACGCGGCGGCGATCAGCACCACGCCGACGAGACCGGTGACGACCTCGTTCACCTCGTACTTGATGGTCACCAGCAGGATGACGGCCAGGGCGCCGATCGCGTAGTGCGCGCCGTGCTCCAGGTAGACGTAGTCGTCCAGGGTCCCCTTGCGCACCAGGTAGACCGTCAGCGAACGGATGTAGAGCGCGCCGATGCCCAGGCCCAGCGCCATCTCGAAGATCTGGTTGGTGACGGCGAACGCGCCGATGACACCGTCGAAGGAGAACGAGGCGTCGATGACTTCGAGGTAGAGGAAGACGAAGAACGCCGCCTTGCCGGCCAGGCCCACCGCGGAGCGGCTCCTGCCGGTGGACTCGGCGTCCCGCTCGGCCTCCTCCTCGGCTTCCTCTTCCTCCTCCAGCTGGTTCTCGAAGAAGCCGGAGACACCGCCGACGATCAGGTAGGCGATCATGCCGCCGACGCCGGCCAGCAGCACGGTGGCGGTCTTGTCGACGGTGCCGTGGCCGCCGCTGAGCGGGACGGCGGTCGCGACGGTGGTGGCGGCCACCACGAGGGCTATGAGGGCCACGACCACGGAGAGCATGTCCAGCTTGCCGAGCTTCGCCAGCGGGCGCTCCAGCCAGCTCAGCCAGCGGATCTCGCGGTCCTCCAGTATGAAGTCGAGGAAGATCATCAGCAGGAAGATCCCGCCGAACGCGGCGATCGCCGGGTGGGCGTTGGTGACCAGGTGCTCGTAGCGGTCCGGCTGGTCGATCGCGACCCGCACCGCCTCGACCGGGCTGATCTTCGCAGTGATCGCCACGATGGCGACCGGGAAGACCAGACGCATGCCGAACACCGCGATCAGCACGCCGACGGTGAGGAAGATGCGCTGCCAGAACGGGTTGAGCTTGCGCAGGATGCCGGCGTTGATCACCGCGTTGTCGAACGAGAGGGAGACCTCCAGGACCGACAGGATCGCCACCACGGCGAGCCCGGTCCACCCCCACGCGAAGCCGGCGAAGACCAGGCCCACGGCCGTCAGGGCCAGCGGCCAGCCGAATGTACGGAGCAGCACAGTCGATCCCATCCTTGAGTTCCCCCGCGGCGCCGTCCCGCGCGCAGTTTTGCCAATCGTTGACCCGAAGTGTAGGGCCACCTGGCGGGATGGCTACCCCTGAGGGCCCCCGATTACCGACTCGTGATCCCTGACTTTCCCCGGAGATCCCCGCAGTTCCCGGGGCGGGCGGCCCCGGCGGACCCCCCGCCCGGGCCGCCCGCCCCCCGGTCCGGGACGTTCGGGCCCGGGCGGGGGCGGGTCAGGAGACGCTGACGCCGAAGTCCAGGGCTATGCCGCGCAGGCCGGAGGCGTAGCCCTGGCCGACCGCGCGGAACTTCCACTCGCTGTTGTACCGGTACAGCTCACCGAAGATCATCGCGGTCTCGGTGGAGGCGTCCTCGGACAGGTCGTAGCGGGCCAGCTCCGACTGGTCGGCCTGGTCGACCACGCGGATGTAGGCGTCGGCGACCTGGCCGAACGTCTGGGAACGGGCCTCGGCCTCGTATATGGACACCGGGAAGACGATCTTGTCGACCCGCTCCGGGACGGTGGTCAGGTCGACGAGTATCGACTCGTCGTCGCCGCCGGTACCGCCGACCAGCTCGTCACCGGTGTGCTCCACGGAGCCCTCGGGGCTCTTGAGGTTGTTGTAGAAGATGAAGTACTCGTCGCCCAGCACCCGGCCGGAGGCGCACAGCAGGGCGCTGGCGTCCAGGTCGAAGTCGGCACCGGTGGTGGAGCGGGCCTGCCAGCCCAGGCCCACCATGACGTGCGTCAGGTTCGGCGCTGCCTTGCTGAGGGAGACGTTGCCCCCCTTGGCGAGCGTGACACCCATGCTGCGTTCCTCCCCGCTGATCGTGTACCTGCCGGTGCCCGCCGAGGTCGCGTTACGCCTGCGCACGGGCCCGTGTGCGGAACGGTACGCGCCCTGCCCTGGTCTGCCGAGAGGGCGGTGCCCCGGAGGCCGGGACGCGGGCGGGGGGACGGGGTGGGGGGCGGGGGTGCAGCCTGGCGGTGGGGCGCGTTCGGAGCGGGGGCGACCGGGGGGTTCGCGGTCGGCGCCGGGTGCCCTCGGGGCCTTCCGCGGGGCCGCCGGGGGTGACCGGACCGTCCGTGCGGGCGTCCGGTGGCGGTTCCGCCCAGCCGTCCGCGCTCGCGGTCACGCCCGCCGGCAGCGTGGGCCCGGGCGGGCGGTGGGACGGCGGAACGCGGTCAGTTCGCCGTCCAGATCGACGTGGTCGTGCGGCTGAGCGAGGCCGACGAGTCCTTCGACAGGACCTTGATGATCACCAGGTTTCCCCCGTGGGTCCGCAGGCAGACGATGGTGCCGACCGAGGTGTCGACGCTCCGGTCGGCCCCTTCGGACCTGACGAGGTCGAGGCACTGGGCCGGGGTGGGGGCAGAGCTCCCGTGCCAGACCGCGAGTTTCGACGCGTCCATGGGGGCGAAGCCGTCGCCGTCGTCGTAGACGTCGAGCTCGTCGTTGTCGGAGGAGCCGACCGGCGGGATGTCGGTGAGGTCGGTTCCGCCGTTGGTCACCGACAGGGCGGCCGGCCCCCACAGGCGCCGGAGCCCGCTCTGGTCACTGGCGGGCGCCGAGGTGACCGGGGCCGTGCCGCCCGCGCCCGTGCCCGCGCCGTCCGTGGCCGGGGGAGCGACGGTCGGGGCCGCCTGCGGCGCCGGGGAGTCGTGGTGCGGCAGCACGTTGACGATGGTCGCGACCGCCGTGACGACCGTCGCCAGCCCGGCCAGCACGCCCGGAACACTCGTGAAGAACCTCTTCACCGGGGAGTCCGGCTCCCGTCGCCCGTCGTCGCCCGTCGCACGGTCCGCCACGCCTCGCTCCTGCCCCCGGTGATCACTGGCCGCCGATTCTAGTGGGCGACCGCACGGGTGACGTCCCATCAGAACGGGCCCGGACCGCGGGCGGGCCACCCCGGCCGGGCGCCCGGGTGGCGTGGGCACGGCAGTCCGGGGTGGCGGACGGCCCGGCGCACCCGGATCAGACCTGGCTCAGCGCGTCCATCCGCGTCCAGCCGATCCCGTCGGCGGCGACGGATGGCGACGGCGACCGGCTCCGCACGGCACGCCGGTCCGCCGCCACCGCACGCCGGAACACCCCGGCGCGCAGCCCACCGCCACGCCCGGTCACGGCGCCCCCGCCGGCCCCGGGCACCGCACGCCCGGCGCAGCCCCCGCAGGGCCCCCGTCCGGCCCCCGCGGCCCCGCGGGGGCCGGTGCGGCCGCCGGAGGTCACACGTTGACGCCGAAGTCCTGGGCGATGCCGCGCAGGCCGGACGCGTAGCCCTGGCCGATGGCGCGGAACTTCCACTCGCTGCCGTGGCGGTAGAGCTCACCGAAGACCATGGCGGTCTCGGTGGAGGCGTCCTCGGTCAGGTCGTAGCGGGCCAGCTCCGAGCCGTCGGCCTGGTTGACCACCCGGATGTAGGCGTTGCGGACCTGGCCGAAGCTCTGCTGGCGGTTCTCGGCGTCGTAGATCGACACCGGGAAGACGATCTTGGCGACCTCCGCCGGCACGGCCGCGAGATTGACGTTGATCAGCTCGTCGTCGCCCTCGCCCTCACCGGTGAGGTTGTCGCCGGTGTGCTCCACGGAGCCGTCGGGGCTGGTGAGGTTGTTGAAGAAGACGAAGTGCTGGTCCGACAGCACCCGGCTGTCCTCACGGGCGAGCAGGGCGCTGGCGTCCAGGTCGAAATCGCTGCCGGTGGTGGTGCGCGCGTCCCAGCCCAGGCCCACGTGGACCGCGGTGAGGTTCGGTGCCTCCTTGGTCAGCGAGACGTTTCCACCCTTGCTGAGGCTGACTCCCACGGTTCCTCCCAGGTTCGGGGGACGCCGCCGCCGCGCCCCCGCTCGTCCGATGCGTTCGGTGTTCTTATGTGTTCGTCATTCGACAGTCGAACGCCACGATCCTAGTGAGCGGTTCCCCGCCCCGCAGGTTTGGCGCCCGTCGCCGCGCGGGGCGGCACACGGGCGCGGGAGTGCGGGCGGACGGCTCCCCCGGTGGCCGGGACCGGCGGGACGGCCCCGCAGCGCCCGGTGAGCCGTCCGCCCCGGCGGTCACAGCTCGGCGAGCGCCTTGACGTAGTCGTTGAGGTCACGGGCGTCCGGGATGGCGTTGACGACGCTCCAGCGCACCACGCCCTCCTTGTCGATGACGAAGGTGCCGCGGACCGCGCAGCCCTTGGTGTCGTCGAAGACGCCGTAGGCGCTGGAGGTCTCACCGTGCGGCCAGAAGTCCGACAGCAGCGGGTAGTCCAGGCCCTCGCGCTCGGCGAAGACCCGCAGGGTGAACGGCGAGTCGTTGGAGACCGCGAGCAGCTGCACGTCGTCGTTGACGAACGTGGGCAGCTCGTCGCGCAGCGCGCACAGCTCACCGGTGCACACGCCGGTGAAGGCGAAGGGGTAGAAGATCAGGACGACGTTCTTCTCGCCGCGGAAGTCGGAGAGCTTCACGGTCTCGCCGTGCTGGCTCTTGAGCTCGAATTCGGGGGCCTTGGTACCGACCTCGATGGCCATGCCGGGGGTGTCCCTTCGACGGGATGGGCGCTGTCCGCGCCAGTCTTTCACCCGGCCCGGCCTGCCCGGCGCGCACCCCGGCGGCACGCGGGCCCGGCGGCGCCCCGGGGCGCGGCGGGGGCCGGCCGGTCCCGGCGGAACGGCGCCCGCGCACCTGAGCGGTACGCCGTCCGTGGACGCGTGGGAACGGGCCGCGGCCATCCGATCACCACCGGTCACCCTCAGGGGTGCGGTGGGGCGGGACGGCGGGGGCCGTGGGGGCTCGGCGGCCCGGCCGGGGGCGGCGGGAACACACCGCCGGCCGGGTCACCGTTGGTCAGCGCTTGCCGCTGTGCACCGACTTCGGCGTCACCATCCGGCTGCCGGACCAGTCCTTGGCCGCGTTGATGGCCTTGGTCTGCGCCAGGCCGGCGGTCGTGGCGGCCTCACCGATGTCACTCGGCTCGACGTAGCCGTCACGTCCGGTCTTCGGGGTCATCAGCCAGACGAAGGCGCCGTCGTCGATCATCGCGGTGGCGTCCACCAGCGCGTCGGTCAGATCGCCGTCCTCGTCCCTGAACCACAGCAGCACGGCGTCGGCCACGTCGTCATAGTCCTCGTCGACCAGCTCGGAGCCGATGAGGTCCTCGATGGCCTCACGCAGCTCCTGGTCGACGTCGTCGTCGTAACCGATCTCCTGGACCACCTGTCCGGGCTGGAATCCCAACCGGCTCGCCGGGTTGGTCCGCTCCTCCGCGTGGTCCGCGGTCGCGCTCACGGATTGCCTCCTGTCTTGGGGTGTCTTCATCGTGCCCGCGATTCGGCGGGAACGCTGGCCGTAGTCCACACGGACCGGGCGGATCGCGCAAGTACCCGGCTGCCGGGATCGCCGAAACGGTGACGATTGGGACGCCGCCGCACCAACGGACCCGCGAACCGGTGACCTGGATCACGGGCAATTTTACCCATTTGCCGCGCGCCGACCCCACCCGGGCCGCCCCGGCCGCCGGATCCGCCCGCCCCACCCGCCCCACGGGCACCGGAAAGGCCCCCGGCGACCGCCCTCGGCCGTCCCCGCTCCGGTCCGGAACCCGCCCGACCGCCGCGGAACGCCCCCGGGACGCCCCCGGGACGGTTCCCGGCCACCCGGGGGCCCACGGTCGACGGGCGCCCGAGGGGGCTGGACCATCGGGGCGTAAAGTTGCCAGGTGGCCCACCATCAGCGGCCCGACCTGTTATCACGCAGTGGCGGTTACCGCACGGTAGAGATGACGGATCTCGAACGCGCGGTACACGATGGAGGCGGCGCGACACACCTAAGGCAAGACCTATCAGTGAAGGAACAGCGTGGCTTCCGGATCCGATCGCAACCCGATCATCATTGGCGGCCTTCCCAGCCAGGTCCCGGACTTTGATCCCGAGGAGACGGCGGAATGGCTCGACTCGCTCGACGCGGCCATCGACCAGCGCGGTCGTGAACGTGCCCGCTACCTGATGTTGCGCCTCATCGAGCGCGCGCGCGAGAAGCGCGTCGCGGTGCCCGAGATGCGCAGCACCGACTTCGTCAACACGATCGCCACCAAGGACGAGCCGTTCTTCCCCGGCAACGAGGAGATCGAGCGCAAGATCCTCAACGCCACCCGGTGGAACGCGGCGGTCATGGTCTCCCGGGCGCAGCGGCCGGGCATCGGGGTGGGCGGCCACATCGCCACCTTCGCCTCCTCCGCCTCGCTGTACGACGTGGGCTTCAACCACTTCTTCCGTGGCAAGGACGACGGCCTCGGCGGCGACCAGATCTTCTTCCAGGGCCATGCCTCCCCCGGCATCTACGCCCGCGCCTACCTGCTGGACCGGCTCTCCGAGCAGCAGCTGGACGCGTTCCGCCAGGAGAAGTCGAAGGCGCCGTACGGCCTCTCCAGCTACCCGCACCCGCGGCTGATGCCGGACTTCTGGGAGTTCCCGACCGTCTCGATGGGCCTGGGCCCGCTGGGCGCGATCTACCAGGCGCGGATGAACCGCTACCTGACGGCGCGCGGCATCGCGGACACCTCCGCCAGCCACGTGTGGGCGTTCCTCGGCGACGGCGAGATGGACGAGCCGGAGTCGCTGGGCCAGCTGTCCCTGGCGGCCCGCGAGGGCCTGGACAACCTGACGTTCGTCGTCAACTGCAACCTCCAGCGGCTCGACGGCCCGGTGCGCGGCAACGGCAAGATCATCCAGGAGCTGGAGTCGCAGTTCCGCGGTGCCGGCTGGAACGTCATCAAGCTGATCTGGGACCGCAGCTGGGACCCGCTGCTGGCGCAGGACCGGGACGGCACGCTGGTCAACAAGCTCAACTCGACGCCGGACGGACAGTTCCAGACGTACGCGACGGAGACCGGCGCGTACATCCGTGAGCACTTCTTCGGCGGTGACGGCCGGCTGCGGGCCATGGTCGAGGGCATGACCGACGACCAGGTGCTGCACCTGGGCCGCGGCGGCCACGACCACCGCAAGATCTTCGCGGCGTACAAGGCGGCCACCGAGCACAAGGGCCAGCCGACGGTCATCCTGGCGCAGACGGTCAAGGGCTGGACCCTGGGCCCGAACTTCGAGGGCCGCAACGCCACGCACCAGATGAAGAAGCTGACGGTGGAGGACCTCAAGCGGTTCCGCGACCGCCTGCACCTGCCGATCGCCGACCGGGAGCTGGAGGACGGCCTGCCGCCGTACTACCACCCGGGCCGGAACTCGCAGGAGATCCAGTACATGCACGACCGGCGCAAGGAGCACCACGGTTACGTGCCCACGCGCATCGTGCGGGCCAAGCCGCTGGCACTGCCGGACGACAAGGCGTACGCGTCGGTCAAGAAGGGCTCCGGGCAGCAGTCGATCGCCACCACGATGGCGTTCGTACGACTGCTGAAGGACCTGATGCGCGACAAGGAGATCGGCAAGCGTTTCGTGCCGATCGCGCCGGACGAGTACCGCACGTTCGGCATGGACTCGCTGTTCCCGTCGGCGAAGATCTACAGCCCGCTGGGCCAGACCTACGAGTCGGTGGACCGCGAACTGCTGCTGGCCTACAAGGAGTCGGCCTCCGGGCAGATGCTGCACGACGGCATCTCCGAGGCCGGCTGCACCGCGTCGCTGATCGCGGCGGGCTCCTCGTACGCCACGCACGGCGAGCCGCTGATCCCGGTGTACGTCTTCTACTCGATGTTCGGGTTCCAGCGCACCGGTGACCAGTTCTGGCAGATGGGCGACCAGCTGGCGCGCGGCTTCGTGCTGGGCGCGACCGCCGGCCGCACCACGCTGACCGGTGAGGGCCTCCAGCACGCCGACGGCCACTCGCAGCTGCTGGCGTCCACCAACCCGGCGTGCGTGGCCTACGACCCGGCGTTCGGGTTCGAGATCGCGCACATCGTGCAGGACGGCCTGCGCCGCATGTACGGCGAGAACAGTGAGGACGTCTTCTACTACCTCACCGTCTACAACGAGCCGATCCAGCACCCGGCCGAGCCGGAGAACATCGACGCGGAGGGCATCCTCAAGGGCCTGTACCGCTTCAGGTCCGGTGAGGCGGGCGCGATCCCGGCGCAGATCCTGGCGTCCGGCGTGGCGGTCCCGTGGGCCCTGGAGGCGCAGCGGATCCTCGCCGAGGAGTGGAACGTCCGCGCCGACGTGTGGTCCGCGACCTCGTGGAACGAGCTGCGGCGCGACGCGGTCGAGGCGGAACGGCACAATCTCCTGCACCCGGAGGAGGAGCAGCTCGTGCCGTACGTCACGAGCAAACTCCAGGACTCCCAGGGACCGTTCGTGGCAGTCTCCGACTGGATGCGGTCCGTTCCCGACCAGATCTCCCGCTGGGTGCCGGGCACGTGGCAGTCCCTCGGCGCGGACGGTTTCGGCTTCGCCGACACCCGCGGCGGCGCGCGGCGCTTCTTCCACATCGACGCGCAGTCCGTCGTCCTGGGCGTCCTCACCGAACTGGCCCGCGAGGGCCGGGTCGACCGCTCGGCCCTCAAGCAGGCGATCGACCGCTACCAGCTCCTCGACGTCACCGCGGCCCACCCGGGCGCGGCGGGCGGCGACGCGTAGCCCCTGCGGGGGTTCGACGAATCAACAGCCTCCGCCCCCTCCCGCCGGGGGCCGGACGGTCAACGGCTCCCGCCGTTCCGGGTTTTCCTCCCGGGGCGGCGGGGGCCGTTTCGCTGGCGCTCAGCCATGGAGGTTGACCGCTGCGAGGGTTCGCCGGCCGCGGGTCGCGCCACGGGAGTCTGCGTTCACCGCCGGATTCCCCCGGTCGCTCCGGTCACTCGCGCCGCTCCCCGCACCCCTTGTGGGGCGCGGGGAGCGGTTCGTCACAGGAGGCCCGACCGGCCGGCCCCGGCGAGGGTGACGAGGGCGAGGAGGAGGTCGATGGCGCCGAGGACGAGGGCGACGAGGGCGGCTATGTGACGGGAGCCGGTCCAGCGGCGGCCCATGGCGAACCAGCCGGCGACCATGGCGACGGGGCCGAGGAGGATGCCGAAGGTGAAGAAGCCGGCCACCGCGCAGACGATGCCGATGATGCCGAGGGTGTCACCGTCGATCCGCTCCAGCGGATTGCCCCGCCGGGTACCGCCCTGCCCGAATCCCGCCATGGTCGCCTCCGTAGTCGTTCGTGAGGCGCGTCTACCCGCCCCCGTCCCCGTCATGTCCGGGTCGTGACGGGGACGGTCGCGCCGGGCGTCAGACGTGGACCGCCGCTCCCGCCGCGTCCGCGTTCTGGCCGCGTTTGGTGAAGAAGGCGACCGCGGCGGCGCAGGCGGCGACGACCGCTGCGACGGTGAAGGCCAGGGTCATGCCGGACACGAAGGAGTGGTGGACGACGCCGGTGATGACGTGGGCCACGGAGGGCTTGGTGCCGGGGGCGATGACGGGCTGGCCGACGGAGGCGGCGTCCGCGACCGGGCCGGCCTGGGCGGGGGGCAGGGCGGGGAGGTGGGCGGCGGCCCAGTCGTGCGGGAGGACGTGGTGGACCCGGCCGGCCATCACGGCGCCGAGGACCGCGGTGCCGAGGCTGCCGCCGACCTGCATGGCGGCCTGCTGGAGTCCGCCGGCCACGCCGGACAGCTCCAGCGGCGCGTTGCCGACGATGACCTCGGTGGCGCCGACCATGACGGGCGCCAGGCCCATGCCGAGCATCGCGAACCACAGCGAGGTGGCGCCGCTGGAGGTGTCGGGGGTCAGGTTGGCCATGCCGATCATGGCGACGGTGGTCAGCACCATGCCGGTCATCAGCGGGATCCGCGGGCCGATCCGGGTGATGAGCACACCGGCGAGCGGCGAGGCCACGATCATCATGCCGGTGAGCGGCAGCAGGTGCACGCCGCTGGCCACCGGCGAGAAGCCGTGCACGTTCTGGAGGTAGAACGTGACGAAGAACAGGCCGCCCATGAACGCGAAGGCCATCAGCACCATCAGCACGGTGCCGGCGGACAGCGGTACGGAGCGGAAGACCCCGAGCGGGACGAGGGGTTCGGGCGCCCGCAGTTCCCACAGGGCGAAGGCGGCGAACAGCACCAGCGACCCGATGACGAAGGCGAGCGTGCCGGGGTCGCCCCAGCCCCAGGCGGGAGCCTTGATCAGACCCCACACCAGGCAGAACATCGCACCGGACAGCAGCACGATGCCGGGGATGTCGAAGGAGCGCGGCGCGTTCGCGGCGCGCTGGTCCTTGAGCACCAGCAGGCCGAACAGCAGGGCGATCACGCCGACGGGCACGTTGATGAAGAAGACGGACTGCCAGTTGAGGTGCTCGACGAGCAGGCCGCCGATGATCGGACCGGCGGCGGTGGAGGCACCGATGACCGCGCCCCAGATGCCGATGGCGGTGTTGAGCTTCTCGGCGGGGAAGGTGGCCCGCAGCAGACCGAGCGCGGCCGGCTGGAGCAGCGCGCCGAACAGGCCCTGGAAGACGCGCAGCACGATGATCGCGGTGACGCCGCTGGAGAGCCCGATCAGGCCGGAGGTCAGGCCGAATCCGACGATGCCGATGAGGAACGTCTGCCGGTGGCCGAAGCGGTCGCCGAGCTTGCCGGCCGTGATGAGGGCGACGGCCAGGGCGAGCAGGTACCCGTTGGTGATCCACTGCACGTCGGCGAGGGAGGCGTGCAGGTGGTGCTGGATCGCGGGATTGGCGACGGCGACGATGGTGGCGTCGAGCGCGACCATCATGACGCCGATGGCGACGGCGAACAGGGTGAGCGCGGGGTTACCGCGCAGCCGGGAGCCGGTGGGGCCGGTCCCCCCGGGTACGCGGTCCTGGACGGCTGGGGCTTGGGTCATGGCCAGGATGCTATGTCAGCAGCTGACATTTGACTAATGCTTTCAGAATTTGACCGACAGGCCGTCACCTCCCGTACGCCACCGGCCCCGGAGCGAGGGAGAATCATCCGCATGACCTCCACCGCGCCCGCTGAAGGGCGCACCGCCGGCTGCCTGACCGGACTGCGCCAGCGCAAGAAGCAGCGCACCCGCGAGGCCCTGGTGCGCGCGGCCGCCGAACTGTTCACCACCCGCGGCTACGAGGCCACCACCGTGGACGCCATCGCGGAGCGCGTGGAGGTCTCGCAGCGCACGTTCTTCCGCTACTTCGGCGGCAAGGAGGACGCGGCGTTCGCCATCGACGAACTCGTCGGCGACCACCTGGCCGAGGCGGTCGCGGCCCGGCCGGCCGGCGAGCCGCCGCTGGAGGCGCTGTGCAACGCGCTGATGGAGACCTGGCAGGACCTGGCGGCCGCGCTGCACGAGGTCGTTCCGGTGGACCTGCACATGCGGATGTACCAACTCGTGGAGTCCACCCCGGCGCTGCTGGCCGGACGGCACCGCCGGCAGGCCCGGCTGGAGCAGCGGATCACCGAGGTGGTGGCCCGCCGGGAGGGTCTGGACGCCTGGAGCGATCCGCGGCCGCGGGTGCTGGTGGCCGCGTTCAGCGGAGTGGTGCGGGCCGCCTCCCACACCTGGGCCGGCTGCTCCGACACCTCGCCGGAGGCGGTGCGTCGCGCGTTCGAGGAACATCTGGCGGCTTTCGGCCCGGCACTGCTCGGGGCGTGGCGAAAGTCCTGATACCGCCTTGACAGCGGGTTAAATTACCGCACATGGTGGCAAAATCGGGCAGCGCGTGGTGATTTCCGGCCGTCGGGCCGTCCTTCCGGCACAGGCAAACGTGACGTGCGTCACCGGATTGACGGCCTCCGGCCAAAGTCTCCTATCGTTGCGAGCGGTGAATCTCTTCGACGAGCGAGCGGGCGCTCCTAGCTCCCCGCGTTCCCTCGGCTGGTACTGGATGCGCGTGATCGCGCAGGACCTGACCTCGCCGGGTCGGGCCCTGCTGGCTGTCATGGTGGTGTTCGTCCTGCTCGCCACCAGTGGCTGGACGGCGACACGGCACCAAAGACGCCCGGAGGACAGCCGGACGGCGGCGGTCTCCGCGTGGCTGCACGCCTCGGTGGCCGGCAGACGGCTGCCGGATCCCGAGACGGCGAACGCGGTGGCCATCGGGAGGTTCTTCGCCGGGCTGACCGCCGCCCAGAGCCGCCGGCTCGCCGAGCGCTACCCGCTCGTCGTCGGGAACCTGCCCGGGGCGCCGCTCGCGCTGCGCTACCGCGCCAACCGCCTCTCGCTCACCCGTGAACGCGCCGCGGAACTGCGCCGGGCCACCGCCGCCGACCTGACCTCCGACGGCCGCTCCAACGCCCGCTCCCTCGCGCACCGGTACGCCAACCTGGCCGCGCCCGGTCGGCAGATCCTCGCCTTCGACCCCACCGGCCGCGGCCGGGTCGCCGAGGTCTTCGGTGACCTGGACACCGCCCGCCGCACCGCGATCGTGGTACCCGGCGTGGACACCGACGTGCTGACCTTCGAAAAGACCCGCAAGGCGTACTCCACGCCCGACGGCATGGCCCGCGCCCTGTACACGCAGGAACTGCGCGGCGAGCCCGGCGGGCACTACGCCACGATCGCCTGGGCCGACTACGACGCGCCCGGCGGCATCGGCCTGGACGCCTCCACCGGCGCGATGGCCGAGGCCGGCGCGGTGCGGCTCAACACCCTGGTGCGTTCCCTGCCGGCGCCCACCACGGTGCAGTTGTTCTGCCACTCCTACGGCTCGGTGCTGTGCGGGGTGGGCGCGGCGCGGCTGCCGCAGCGGAAGGTGACCGACATCGCGGTCTACGGCAGCCCCGGCATGCGGGCGCCCAACGTGCGCGCGCTGCACACCAGCGCCCGGGTGTGGGCGGCGCGGGACGCCACCGACTGGATCCAGGACGTGCCGTACGTCGAGTTGGCGGGCGTGGGCCACGGCGCCGACCCGGTCTCCCGGGCGTTCGGTGCCCGGATCGTCTCGGCGGCCGGTGCCCTGTTGCACACCGGTTACTTCGCGGCGGGCACCGAGAGCCTGGCCAACTTCACGCGGATAGCGCTCGGCCGCTACTCCTCCGTGGTCTGCGCCCCGGCCGACGCCGGGTGCACGGCCGGCGTCGGCACGGTCTGAGGCGGCGGCCGTGGCGACCTACCGCGACTTCCTGACGGCCGGCCTCGCCCTGCCGTCGGTGGAGGAACGCGTCACCTGGGGCACCTCGCACACCCTGCGCATCGGCGACCGGATGTTCGCGCTGGGCGCCCCCGACTCCGTGCACGTGACGGTCAAGGCGTCCCGGGAGGAGCAGGCGGAACTCGTCGCCGACGACCCGGAGACGTTCTCCGTCGCGCCGTACGTCGGCCGCTTCGGCTGGGTGCGGATCGCCCTGGAGCGGATCGACCCCGGCGAACTGCGGGAACTGCTCGTCGAGGCGTGGCGTGCGACCGCGCCGAAGAAGCTGCTGCGGGCGTTCGACGAGGAACACGGCGAGGGCTGAGCCCCGGCCGCCGCGCGAGCCCGCCGGCGCCGCCCGCACCGCCCCGCGCGCGCCGACGGCACGGTCCGGGGGCGGGTGCCCCGGTCCGGTGCCGTCGCCGGGGTCAGCGCTCGCGGGCCAGCGAGGTGCCGGACATGTCCGGGTAGCGGTCGCCGGCGACCTGACCGCCCAGCGGTTCGAGGGCGGCCAGTTCCTGTCCGGTGAGCACGACGGCGCAGGCCGCTGTGTTCTCCAGCAGGCGGGAGCGCTTGCGGGTGCCGGGGATCGGCACGACCGCGGTCAGGCCGTGCGCCTCGCGGCGGGCGTGCACCCAGGCCAGGGCGATCTGCGCGGGAGTCAGGCCGCGGGCGCCGGCGATCTCCCGCAGCGGCGCGAGGAGTTCCGCGTTGGCCTTGGCGTTCCGCCCGTTGAAGCGCGGCTGGTAGCGGCGGAAGTCGCCGTCGCCCAGGTCGCTGCCGGCGTCGGCGAACGAACCGGTGAGGAAGCCCCGGCCGAGCGGCGAGTACGGCACGACGGCGACGCCGAGGTCCCTGGCGGCGGCCACCGCGGAGATCTCCACGTCGCGGCTGAAGACCGACCACTCCGACTGGAGGGCGGCGATCGGGTGGACGGCGTGCGCCTCGCGCAGCTCGTGGCCGGTGACCTCGGACAGGCCCAGGTGGCGCACCTTGCCGGCGCTGACCAGCTCGGCCATCGCGCCGACCGACTCGGCCAGCGGCACCGCGGGGTCACGGCGGTGCATGTAGTACAGGTCGATCACGTCGGTGCCCAGCCGCCGCAGGCTCGCGTCGACGGCCTGGCGGACGTACGCCGGGTCGTTGCCGACCGCACGGTACGCCGGGTCGTCGGCCTTGCGGACGACGCCGAACTTGGACGCCAGCACGATCTCGTCGCGGTGCGCGGCCACGAACGGCGCGAGGAACTCCTCGTTGGCGCCCAGGCCGTAGATGTCGGCGGTGTCGAACAGCGTGACGCCCGCCGCCAGCGCGGCCTCCAGGGTGTCGCGGGCGGCCGCTTCGTCGGTGTCCCCGTAGAACTCGCTGATGCCCATGCAGCCCAGGCCCTGGACGCCCACCAGCGGGCCGTCGGTGCCGAGCGGGACGGTGGCGATCTTCTCGGTGGTCATGAGGGTGTCAGTGCCTCTCCGGCGCCTGCGGGGCGCCAGCGTAGAGATCGATCTTGTAGTCGAGGACGCCGAGGGTGTCGCTGAGTTCGGCGATCCGCCGCAGGACGTCCTCACGGTGTGCGACGAGCAGGTCGCGGCGTTCGGCGGTGGTGTGGGCGCCGGCCCGCACCAGTTCGGCGTAGCGGACCATGTCGGCCACGGGCATGCCGGTCAGCCGCAGGCGGGCGACGAAGTCCAGCCAGTCGAGGTCGGCGGCGGTGTAGCGGCGCTGACCGGTCTGTGATCGGTCCACGTGCGGCATCAGGCCGATCCGCTCGTACCAGCGCAGGGTGTGGACGCTCAGACCGGTGTAGCCGGAGACCTCGCCGATGGTGTGGCGGTCGCGGGCCTGCGGGCGGGGGCGGGCGGCGACCTCCCGCACCGGCGGCGGGACCGCGGCCCGGGTGGCGGTGTCCGCCGTGGTGCCGGTGACCGTCATCGTGCGATCCGCCCTCCTGCCGTGCCCCCGTCGCGCTCCACCCCCACGCTACGGCCCTGGAGCGCACTCCAGGCAAGTGAACCGGCGGGCGGCCGGGTCCGGCGCTGCCGATACCCTCGCGGCATGGACAGCTTGCGCCTGATGGAGGACTGGCCGGTGCCGACCGCGGCGGCGGTCGTGCTGCGGGCCGGCGACGGCACCGCCGGCACGTTCGGACCGCAGCGCCACCGGTTCGCCCTCGCGTCGGTCACCAAGCCGCTGACGGCCTACGCGGTGCTGGTCGCCCTGGAGGAGGGCGCCCTCGAACTCGACGAGCCGGCCGGGCCGCCCGGCGCCACCGTGCGGCACCTGCTGGCGCACACCAGCGGGCTGTCCTTCGACGAGGAACGGGTGATGGCGGCGCCCGGCGAGCGGCGGCTGTACTCCAACACCGGCTTCGAGGCGCTGGCCGACCACGTGGAGCGGGCCACCGACATCCCGTTCCCGGAGTACCTGCGGGAGGCGGTGCTGGAGCCGCTGGGGATGCGCGACAGCGAACTGGCCGGCTCGCCCGCCTCCGGCGCGGTCTCCACCACCGCCGACCTGGCGCTGTTCGCCGCCGAACTCCTCACCCCCCGGCTGATCGCCCCGGCCACCCACGCGGCCGCCACCTCCGTGGCCTTCCCCGGACTGCGCGGCGTGCTGCCGGGCTACGGGCTGCAGACCTCCAACGACTGGGGGCTGGGCGTGGAGATCCGCGACCACAAGTCCCCGCACTGGACGGGGACTTCGTCCTCCCCCGGCACCTTCGGCCACTTCGGGCAGTCCGGCACGTTCCTGTGGGTGGACGCGGCGGCGGGCGTGGCGTGCGTGTGCCTGACCGACCGGGACTTCGGCCCGTGGGCACTGCCCCTGTGGCCGGCGCTGACCGACGCGGTACTGGCGGAACTGGCCGGCCGGTGATCTCGGTGGTGCGGGCCGCCGACCGGTTCGCCGGCGGTGACCCGGCCGCCGGGATCCGCACCCGGCACGCCTTCTCCTTCTCCGGCCACTACGATCCGGACCGCCTGCGGCACGGGCCGCTGCTGGCGTGCAACGAGGAGTGGCTGGCCCCCGGCGCCGGTTTCGCCGAACACCCGCACCGGGCCACCGAGATCGTCACCTGGGTCGTCGAGGGCGTGCTGGAGCACCGGGACGACACCGGTCACCACGCGCTCGTGCCGGCCGGCCGGGGGCAGTGGCTGAGCGCGGGCAGCGGCGTGCGGCACACCGAGGCCAACGGGGACGGGCGGCGCCCGTGCCGCTTCGTGCAGATGTGGCTGGAGCCCGCGGTGGCGCAGGGTCCGCCGCGGCACGGCCTGCTCGGTGCCGCTCCCGCGGTGCTGCGCCCGCCGGGACTGCCGGAGGCGGAACTGACCGTCACCGGTGCGCCGCACCCGGTGCCCCGCACCCCGTTCGGCCACCTGCACGTGGTGGCCGGCGGCGTGCGGACCGGCGGGGAGCGGCTGGGTCCGGGTGACGCGGCGCTGCTCACCGGCGAGGGCGGCGGCACGGTGGTCCCGGACGGTGACGGCACGCTGTACCTGCTGTGGGCGCTGCCGCGGCCGTGGCGGCCCTGACCGGCCCGGCAGACCCCGCGGCGCCCCGGTCGTGTCCGCCGGCCGGGCCGGGCGGCGGGCCGGGGCGGGGATGAGGCAGGCTTGTCCCGTGCCCGAATCGACCCCGTCCACGTCCCGGCCGTCCCCGTCCGCCGGGGAGCCCGCCGCCCCGCACGGCCATCCGCACAGCGCGACGCTGCGGCGGCTGGAGAAGTCCTCCGGCCGGCTGTCGGCGGCGGCGATCGCCCGTATGGACGAGCAACTGCCCTGGTACCGGGCCATGCCACCGGAGAACCGGTCGTGGATCGGGCTGGTGGCGCAGGCCGGTATCGCCGCGTTCACCGAGTGGTTCCGGCATCCGGAGGCACCGCAGGCGATCAGCACTGACGTCTTCGGCACCGCGCCGCGCGAGCTGACCCGGGCGATCTCGCTGCGGCAGACCGTGGAGATGGTGCGCACCACGATCGAGGTCGTGGAGTCGGCCATCGACGAGGTGGCCGCCCCCGGTGACGAGGCCATACTGCGCGAGGCCCTGCTGGTCTACGCGCGGGAGATCGCCTTCGCCACCGCGCAGGTCTACGCCCAGGCGGCGGAGGCGCGCGGCGCGTGGGACGCCCGGCTGGAGTCCCTGGTGGTCAACGCGGTGCTGTCCGGCGAGGCGGACGAGGGCGTGCTGTCCCGGGCGGCGGCGCTCGGCTGGCGGTCACCCGATCAGGTGGTCGTGGTGCTGGGCACCGCCCCGGACGGCGACAGCGAACTGACGGTGGAGGCGATCCGGCGGGCCTCCCGGCACGCCCGGCTCCAGGTGCTGACCGGGGTGCTGGGCTCACGGCTGGTGGTGGTGGCCGGCGGGTCGGGGGATCCGCTGCGGGTGGCCAAGGACCTGATCGGCCCGTTCGCCGCGGGGCCGGTGGTGGCCGGTCCGGTCGTCGGCGACCTGTTGCGGGCGGGCCGTTCCGCGCAGGCGGCCGCCGCCGGGCTGCGGGCCTGCGCCGCGTGGCCGGACGCGCCGCGGCCGGTGCTGGCGGACGACCTGCTGCCGGAGCGGGCGATGGCCGGAGATCCGGCGGCGCGGGAGCAGTTGGTGGAGGAGATCTACAGACCGCTGGAGGAGGCGGGCTCGGCGCTGCTGGAGACGCTGAGTGTCTACCTGGAGCAGGCCTCCTCGCTGGAGGGTGCGGCGCGGATGCTCTTCGTGCATCCCAACACCGTGCGCTACCGGCTACGACGTGTGACCGACGTCACCGGTTGGTCGCCCTCGGACGTCCGGTCGGCGTTCACCCTGCGGATAGCGCTGATCCTGGGACGGCTGTCCCCGGCCGGCCCGGAGCGCTGAGGCGCGCACCGGTCTTTGTGGGACACCCACAAAGCGCCAAGTGTTTCTTGGTCCCTGTCCTCACGGGCGGCGACCGCCCCGCGCGAGAGAGAGTGGGACGGTGCTCGTACTCGTCGCTCCCGGCCAGGGTGCCCAGACACCTGGCTTTCTCAACCCGTGGCTCGAACTCCCGGGCGTGGCTGACACGTTGACGCAGTGGTCGGAGTCCATCGGGCTCGACCTGATCCACTGCGGCACGCAGGCCGGCGCTGAGGAGATCCGTGACACCGCGGTCGCCCAGCCGCTGCTGGTGGCCGCCGGCCTGGTCAGCTCCCGCGAACTGCTCGCCGACCGGGCCGCCAAGGTGCTCGGCGCTGTGGCCGGCCACAGCGTCGGTGAGATCACCGCCGCGGTGATCGGCGGTGTGCTCGACGCCGGGTCCGCGATGACGCTGGTGCGCGGCCGGGGCCTGGCGATGGCCGAGGCGGCGGCGACCACCAGCACCGGTATGTCCGCGGTGCTGGGCGGCGACCAGGAGGTGGTGCGGGCGAAGCTTGCCGAGCACGGCCTGACCGCTGCGAACGTCAACGGCGCCGGCCAGATCGTGGCGGCCGGCACCGCGGAGCAGCTGGCCGCGCTGTCCGCCGACAAGCCCGAGGGCGCCCGCGTGCTGGCGCTGAAGGTGGCCGGCGCGTTCCACACCGCGCACATGGCCCCGGCGGTCTCCGTGCTGGAGTCGCTGGTGGCGGGGACCCCGGCGTCCGACCCCGGCGTTCGTTACGTCTCCAACGCCGACGGCCGGCCGGTCGCCTCCGGCAAGGAGGTGCTGGCGCGGCTGGTCAACCAGGTGGCCAACCCGGTGCGCTGGGACCTGTGCATGGAGACGTTCACCGAGCTGGGCGTCACCGCGATCATCGAGGTCTGTCCGGCGGGTACGCTGGTGGGACTGGCCAAGCGGGCGCTTCCCGGTGTCCGGACCCTGGCGCTGAAGACCCCGGCCGACCTCGACGCGGCACGCGACATCGTCACGGAGCACGGCGTCCCCCGTCCCGGGGACGGCCCGGCCGCCACCGGCGCATGACCGACAGGAGTCGCACCCTATGACCGCGAAGATCAGGCCGGCGGCGGGCAGTCCGTTCGCGCGGATCCTCGGCGTCGGCGGCTACCGCCCGCCGCGGGTGGTGCCGAACGAGGAGATCCTCCAGCACATCGACTCCTCCGACGAGTGGATCCGCTCGCGCTCCGGCATCGTCTCCCGGCACTTCGCCGGTGAGGGCGAGACGGTCGCGGAGATGTCCCTGGAGGCGGCCGGCAAGGCGCTGGCCCACGCGGGCGTCGACGCCGGTGAGATCGGCGCGGTGATCGTGGCGACGGTCACGCACTTCAAGCAGACCCCGGCGATCGCCACCGACATCGCGCACCGGATCGGCGCCGGCAAGCCCGCCGCGTTCGACATCTCGGCCGGCTGCGCGGGCTTCACCTACGGCCTGACGCTGGCCAAGGGCATGATCACCGACGGTTCCGCGCGGTACGTGCTGGTCATCGGCGTGGAACGGCTGAGCGACCTGACCGACCCGGAGGACCGGGCCACCGCGTTCCTGTTCGGCGACGGCGCCGGCGCGGTCGTGGTGGGCCCGGCGGACGAGCCGGGCATCGGCCCCGCCGTGTGGGGTTCGGAGGGCGACAAGTCCGAGACCATCACGCAGACGCTGCCCTGGGACGTCTACCGTTCCCAGGAGGCGGCCGGAGTGCGCTTCCCGGCGATCTCGCAGGAGGGCCAGGCGGTCTTCCGCTGGGCGGTCTTCGAGATGGCCAAGGTGGCGCAGCAGGCGCTGGACGCCGCCGGTATCACCTCGGCGGACCTGGACGTCTTCATCCCGCACCAGGCCAACATGCGGATCATCGACTCGATGATCAAGGCGCTCAAGCTTCCGGAGCACGTCGCGGTCGCCCGCGACATCGAGACCACCGGCAACACCTCGTCGGCGTCCATCCCGCTCGCGATGGAGCGGATGCTGGCCTCCGGCCAGGCCAGGAGCGGTGACACCGCCCTGGTCATCGGGTTCGGGGCGGGGCTGGTGTACGCAGCCTCCGTCGTGACCCTCCCCTAGCACCACCGGCCGGACCGCCCGCGCGGACCGTCCGTCACACAACGCAACAACCGCAACATCATCGAAGGAGCGCCGTCATGGCCGCCAACAAGGAAGAGATCCTCAGCGGTCTCGCCGAGATCGTCAACGAGATCGCCGGCATCCCGACCGAGGACGTCGAGCTGGACAAGTCCTTCACCGACGACCTGGACGTCGACTCGCTGTCCATGGTCGAGGTCGTCGTCGCGGCCGAGGAGCGCTTCAGCGTCAAGATCCCGGACGACGACGTCAAGAACCTGAAGACCGTCGGTGACGCGGTCAGCTACATCCTGGACCACCAGGAGGACTGAGGGACCCTCGTCCCCCGGTGATCTCAAGGTCGACGCGCAGTCGCCGCCCACGGGTGGCCCCGGCGTTGCCTTCACCCTCGATACGTGGAGACAAGAATTCCTGTGAACTCGACCAAGAGAACCGTGGTCGTCACCGGTCTCGGCGCAACCACACCCCTGGGTGGCGACAGCGCGACGACCTGGGAGGGGATGGTGACCGGCCGCTCCGGTGTCGGTCACCTCACCGAGGACTGGGCGGAACAGCTCCCGGTGCGGATCGCCGCCCGGGCGGCGGTCGACCCGGAGACGATCATCCCCCGGCCGCAGGCCCGGCGGATGGACCGGTCGGCCCAGTTCGCGCTCATCGCCGCCCGTGAGGCGTGGGCCGACGCCGGTTTCACCGGCAAGGCCGGCGCAGAGGCCGCCGTCGACGCGGACCGCCTCGGCAGCGTGGTGGCCTCCGGCATCGGCGGCGTCACGACGCTGCTCAACCAGTACGACATCCTGCGCGACCAGGGCGTGCGCAAGGTCTCGCCGCACACGGTGCCGATGCTGATGCCCAACAGCCCGTCGGCGTACGTGGGCATCGAGTTCAACGCCCGGGCCGGCGTGCACACCCCGGTGAGCGCCTGCGCCTCCGGCAACGAGGCCGTCGGCTACGCGATCGAGATGATCCGCAGCGGCCGGGCCGACGTGGTGGTGGCCGGCGGTACCGAGGCGGCCATCCACCCGCTGCCGATCGCGGCGTTCGCCAACATGATGGCGATGTCGAAGAACAACGACGACCCGCAGGGCGCCTCCCGCCCGTTCGACGTGGACCGCAACGGTTTCGTGCTGGGCGAGGGCGCGGGCATGATCGTGCTGGAGTCCGCCGAGCACGCCGCGGCCCGCGGTGCCCGCGTGTACTGCGAGGCCGTGGGCCAGGGCCTGTCGGCCGACGCGCACCACATCGTGCAGCCCGAGCCGACCGGCCGGGGCATCTCGGCGGCGCTGCGCAACCTGCTCGCGCAGTCCGACCTGGAGCCCTCCGAGGTCGTGCACGTCAACGCGCACGCCACGTCGACGCCGCAGGGCGACGTGGCGGAGGTCAAGGCGCTGCGCCAGGTGTTCGGTTCGGACACCGACCACATCGCGGTGTCGGGGACGAAGTCGATGACCGGTCACCTGCTCGGGGGCGCGGGCGGCATCGAGACGGTGGCGACCGTGCTGGCGCTGCACCACCGCACCGCTCCGCCGACCGTCAACGTCGACACCCTCGACCCGGCCGTGGACGCCGACATCGTGACCGACAAGCCCCGCGAGCTGCGCCAGGGCACGATCGCGGCGCTGAACAACTCGTTCGGCTTCGGCGGTCACAACGTGGTGCTGGCGTTCCGCACGCTCTGAGCCGTCCGGCGCTCCCGGTGCCCCCGTCCGCCGTGCGCGGGCGGGGGCACCGCCGAGTTCAGCGCGGGGTGCTCGCCAGGTAGACGGCGGCCATGTCCTTGTCGCCGTGGCCCTCCTCGACGGCCCGGGCGTACCGGGCGGCGGACGCCTCGGCGGTCTCCAGGCGCAGGCCGGCCAGGGCGGCGGCACGGGCGATGAGGGCCGCGTCCTTGGCGGCGCCGGACAGCGGGAAGCCGGCCTCCCAGTCGCCGTCGAGTACGGCCCGGGCCTTCGCCCGCAGGTAGGGAGAGTCGAGCGCGCCGCCCTCGACGGCGCCGAGGAAGTCCCGGGGATCCACGCCGAGCCCTTCGGCCAGCGCGAGGGCGTCGGCGGTGCCGTTGACGACGGACAGCACCCAGCTGTTGAGCACGAGTTTCAGGCGGCTGGCGGCGCCGGCCGCGGCGTCCTCGCCGAGCCACCGGGTCTGCCGGCCGACGGCGTCGAAGACCCTGGCCGCCGTCTCCCGGCCCTCCCGCGGTCCGGCGGCCAGCACCTGCAACTGGCCGTTCTCCGCAGGGGCCTTGGTGCCGAGCACCGGGGCGTCGTAGAAGGTGAGGCCGGTGTCGGCGGCGAGGGCGGTGAGCGGTGCGAGGGCCTCGGGGCCGACGGTGCTCATCTGGAGCCAGACGGTTCCGGGGCGCAGGGCGGGGGCGGCGGCGCGCACGACGGCCTCGACGGTGGGGCCGTCGAGCAGCATGGTGACGACGGCGTCGGCCCCCTCGACCGCGTCGGCCGGGTCGGCGGCCACCCGTGCGCCGTCGGCGGCCAGGGGTTCGGCGCGGGCGGCGGTGCGGTTCCAGACGGTGACGCGGTGTCCGGCGCGCAGCAGGTTGCGGGCCATGGCGGCGCCCATGATGCCGGTGCCGAGGACTGCGGTGGAGAACGTGTCGGTCATGTCCCCACGCTACGTCGGCGCCGGATGACGCGGGCGCGGGGCGCGGGGGCGGCGGGGCGTCAGACGACCTGGTGCAGCCAGCGGACGGGGGCGCCCTCGCCGGCGTAGCGGAACGGCTCCAGCTCGTCGTCCCACGGCTTGCCGAGCAGCTTGGCCACCTCCGCCTCCAGATCGGCCTCCCCCGCCCGGGCTCTGGCCAGGGCGGCGCGCAGCCGGTCCTCGGGGATCAGGATGTCGCCGTGCAGGCCGGTGACGGCGTGGAAGACGCCGAGGTCGGGCGTGCTGCTGTAGCGTTCGCCCTCGGCGTTGGCCGTCGGTTCCGAGGTGACCTCGTACCGCAGCAACTGCCAGCCGCGCAGCGCGGACGCCAGTCTGGACGCGGTGCCGGGCTGGCCGTGCCAGGACACCTCGGCACGCCAGGTGCCGGGTGCGGCGGGCTGCCGGATCCAGTCAAGGCTGACGCGCACACCCAGTACGCCCGCCACGGCCCATTCGACGTGCGGGCACAGCGCGCGTGGGGCGGAGTGCACGAACAGAACTCCACGTGTCGTCACCGGGACCTCCAGTGTGGGACGAGGTTCGCCTTCCCCAGCGGCCTCGCGTCCCTCTGCTGCGATCCGGGACGGCGCTCATTCTGCACCATTCTTACCAAACGGGACAAGATCTGATCGTTCGTCGCTCCCTGTCGCCCGTTCACCTCCGCTCCTGTGCCTGCCGGGTGAGACCGCCTCACACACCGCGCGGCGGCGCCCGCGGCGTCAGGGCAAAGCTACCGTGTGCCGCACCCGGCGCGGTGCCCCGCGCACGGACCGTTCACCCGGCGCGACCGCTCAACGCGGGCCGTGCGGGCGGGTGCAGACCCCCGCGAAACCCACCCGGTCGGCGGACACCGGTCACCCCCGCGGCCCTCACCGGCCGGACCTGCGGCGCGGACGGGGGCGGCGGAACGGGTTCACCGCTGCGATGGGAACGCCCCACGGCACCCGGGGGTTCCGCGAAGGCGCCGGCGCGGTCCTTCAGGCGGTCGCGGGGGTGCCCTCCGGGCCGGGCGGGGCGGCCGGGACGTCGGACGGCGCGTGCTCGTCGGCGGCGGGGCCCAGCAGGTCGCGGGCCAGCAGCGTCGCGCCGGCCACCGCACCGGGCATCGCGACGACCGCGACGAGCGGGATCAGGAACAGCAGCACCAGCGGGACGCCGAAGCCGAGGGCGAGCCACAGCCGGTCGCGCAGCATCCGCAGCCGGCCGCGCAACGGTATGCGGCGGCGTTGCAGGGCGACCGTGGTCAGCTCATGGGTGAGGAAGAACCCGGAGACGCAGAAACCGAGCGCCGGCACCACGCTCTGCCCGATCAACGGCACGAAACCCAGCACGAACAGCGGGATCCCGAACACCGCCACCCGCAGCAGCAGCACGAACGCCTCCCCCACGCCGGTCAGCAGCTCCCGCCAGACCGGCAGCCCCGACTCCGGCGGCGCCACCCCGGACTCGGCGCGCTCCACCCGCCCGGACAGCGCCTCGTAGAACGGCTGCCCGACCACGAGCGTCACCGCGGTGAACGTCAGCACCGCGAGCATCAGCACCCCGCCGAACAGCAGCACCCGGACCGTCCAGCGCAGCAGCACCCGCCAGAACTCCGGCCAGTGCGCGGCGAACGGCGTGAGCCAGTCGGCCAGGTGCCCGCCCCACACCGCGGCGGCGGTCAGCGCGACCGCGTACCCCGCCAGGGTGATGAGCGCCGGCACGGCCCCCATCACCCAGCTGCGCCCGTTCCGGACGACCCAGCGCTGCCCTTCGGCGAGGAACCGCACCCCTGTCCACAGCTCTCGCAATGCGCGCATGGGGGAAGGGTACCCGGGCCCGTCGCACCGGCCTGCGGCGCGACGGGCCCCGGCCGGCGGGGATCAGGGCAGGTAGTACATCGGGTTGGGCATCTTGAAGCCGCGGTCGGCGTGGCCGCCCGACAGGTCGCTGTACTGGTCTCCGAAGTTGGCGACGATCCGGTAGCCCTCGGACTCGATGTGCGCCCGGGTACCGGACTTGTACTGCTCGGTCGTGCAGGTCGCCCCGCACGGGAGGTACGCCGGCGGGCTCGCGGCGTTCTTCAGGAAGAAGTGGTCCGCGTCGGCGGCCGGCTTGTAGCCGACGGCGGACAGGTTCGCCACCGACGCGGCCCGCTGGGCCTCCGGGCGGCCGGTGAGGAAGAAGACGGTGACGCCGTGGCCGGCCGCCCAGTTGACCAGGTCGGGCATGCCGAAGACGGCCGGCATCGTCTTCGAGGAGATGTAGGCCGCGTTGCTCGCCGGCGTGTAGCCGAAGCCCTGCTCCGACTCGTAGTTGTAGGTCGACAGCGTCGTGTCGTCGACGTCCAGCACGATGGCCGGCCTGGCACCGCGGCCGTGCCGGGCGTCCGCCGCGATCCACGCCCTGGCCCCGGCCTCGACGCCCCGCACCTGCCGGGCGTAGGGGCTGTCCGGCGAGGCGTAGTGCTCGCCGGCGGTGACGGTGTCCCCGTAGTACGCCTTGATCTGGTTCTCCACCAGACCGAGGTTGGGGATCTCCTGGTCGGAACGCGGCGTGGTAGTGCCCGCGGCGGCGACACCGGAGGCGAACACCCCGGCCCCCGCGGCCAGCAGCGCCCCAGCGACAACAGCGGCACGAATTCGCCGGGAACGCGGCACGATTCGGGTCATGTGACAGCTCCTTCGGGGTGGCGGCCCCTGGAGGGACATGGGAACCCGCGCAAACTACGGGGGGCGCGCTGAGGGGGTCAAGAGCGGTACCCCCCTTTTTGTGTTCGTTCGCCTCCGGGCGCGCGGAACCGCGCGGGCAACCGGAACGGCGGGGAGGCTGCCGCGCAGCGCACCCCCGCGGACGGCGCCGGAGCTGTCCTTTCAGGGGCGCGGGGAACTGCGCGACCAGCCGAAGCCGACCCGCGGAGACCCCGCACCCCCGCACACGGGAACGGCGCACCCCCGGAGGGACCCCGTGCGCCCCCGGAGGGAACGGTCAGGCGACCGTCAGGGTGACCTGGATGTTGTCGCGGGTGGCGTTGGAGTAGGGGCAGACCTGGTGGGCCTTTTCCAGGAGTTCCTTCGCGGTGGCCGCGTCGACCGCGGGGATGTGGGCGATGAGTTCGACGGTCAGGCCGAACCCGCCGGCCGGGGTCTTGCCGAAGCCGACGCGGGCGGTGACGGTGGAACCGCTGATGTCGGCCTTGGTCTGACGGGCGACGACACCGAGCGCGCCCTGGAAGCAGGCGCTGTAGCCGGCGGCGAACAGCTGCTCCGGGTTGGTGCCGGCGCCGGAGCCGCCCAGTTCCTTCGGCGGGTTGACGACGACGTCGAGCTTGCCGTCGTCGGAGGCGACGCGGCCGTCGCGGCCGTTCTCGGCGGTGGCGACGGCGGTGTAGAGCACGTCGACGGGGGTGATGGCCATGGTGGGGCTCCTCAGGGGGTCAGGCGTCGAGGCGGATGATCATCTTGCCGGTGTTGGCACCGGTGAACAGGCCGAGGAACGCCTCCAGCGTGTGGTCCAGCCCGTCGACGACGGTCTCCTCGTACCGCAGTGAACCGTCACGCAGCCAGCCGCCGACCTCGGTGACGAAGTCCTTCTGCAGGTCGGCGAAGTCCAGCACCAGCAGGCCCTGGAGGGTGAGGCGCTTGCCGATGACCTGCGCGAGGTTGCGCGGGGCGGCGGGCGGTTCGGTCGCGTTGTAGGCGTCGATCATGCCGCACATGGCGATCCGGCCGTGCACCCGCAGCGCGTTGATGGCGGCTTCGAGGTGCTCGCCGCCCACGTTGTCGAAGTACAGGTCGATGCCGGCGGGGGCGGCCTCGCGCAGCTGGTGGCCGACGGGGGCGTCCTTGTAGTTGAACGCGGCGTCGAATCCGTACCGTTCGGTCAGGAGACGGGCCTTGTCCGCCGAGCCCGCCGAGCCGACGACGCGTTCCGCGCCCTTGAGGCGGGCGATCTGGCCGACGAGGGAGCCGACCGCGCCGGAGGCGCCGGAGACGAAGACGGTGTCGCCGGTGCGGAAGCCGCCGGAGCGCAGCAGGCCGCCGTACGCGGTGAGTCCGGGCATGCCGAGCACGCCGAGGTAGGCCGCCAGGGGGGCGATGTCCGCGCTGACCCGGGTGGCCGCGGTGGCGTCGAGCACGGCGTGCTCGCGCCAGCCGAGGTTGTGCAGCACGTGGCTGCCTTCGGGGAGCTCGTCCGCCCGGGAGGCGACGACGACGCCGACGGCGCCACCGTCCATGGGGGCGTCGAGCGCGAAGGGCGGGGCGTAGGACTTGACGTCGTTCATGCGGCCGCGCATGTAGGGATCGACCGACAGGAACAGGTTGCGCACCAGGATCTGGCCGGGCTCGGGCTCCGGCAGCGGGACCTCGCGGAGTGCGAAGTCACCGGGGACCGGGGTGCCCTGGGGCCGGGCGGTCAGATGCCAGGCGCGGGTGCTTGCGGGTGCCGACACGGGGTGATCAACTCCTCTCCCCCGCCCCAACGTCCCGCGGCGCCGTCTTCTTCCCCGGAGCGGCCGTTGCGGTTGTCACTGCGCGCCGGTGCGTGGCGGGGCCGCCGACGGGGTAGGACGTGGGGTCCTCCCGCTCACGGCCCCGCCGGCCGGCGCCGGGTCAGCGGCGGGCGCGCGAGTTGCCGAAGAAGACCCGGTAGAGGATCAGGAGTATCAGCGAACCGGCGATCGCGGAGATCCAGGTGCGCGCGTCGAAGAAGTGGTGGGTGACGGGCAGGTGCAGGAAGTGCGCCGACAGCCAGCCGCCGACCGCCGCACCGATGACACCGATGACGGTGGTGCCGAACACGCCGCCCGGGTCGCGCCCCGGCAGCAGGATCTTGGCGATCAATCCGGCCAGCAGACCGAGGATGATCCAACCGATGATGCCCACGTTGACAGCCCTGCCTTTCGAGTCCCCGGGGGCGGGAGCCCCGGGCACGGTGATGAGTCGGCTCCCGCGCGTCCGTGATGCTGCCACATCGCCGGGCGGACACCGGAGTTGAGGTTGGTCTGCCCCGGTGGCACCGGTTAATGCCGGTCGCGGCCGGGTTTCAGGGGAAGGTCGGGGTCACCTCCGGGACGGCTCAGGGGCGCACCCCGCGACCGCGCGCCCCGGGGGGCCGGGGCGTCAGGGCTTGGGGTCGCGGGCGTCGTAGCGGGTGAAGCCGGGCCAGCGCAGGGCGAGCAGGGTGACGGCGACGACGCAGGCGATGCCGCCGGCCGGCACGGTGAACGCCGGGGAGGTCAGGTCGGCCATCGATCCGGTGAGGAAGTCGCCGAGCCGGGGGCCGCCGGCCACCACCACGATGAAGACGCCCTGGAGCCGTCCGCGCATGTCGTCGGGGACGGCGGCCTGGAGCATGGTGGAGCGGAAGACCATCGAGACGCTGTCGGCCGCGCCGGCCGCCGCCAGGAAGAACAGGCCGATCCACAGTTCGCGGCTGAGCCCGAAGCCGGCCACGGCGAATCCCCAGGCGGCCACCGCGAACAGGATGGCCACGCCGTGCCGCCGCACCCGGCCGAGCCAGCCGGAGAACGTGCCGCCGAGCACCGCGCCGACCGCGGTGGCGGCCAGCAGCATGCCGACGGTGCGGGCACCGCCGCCGAACCACAGGGCGGCCACCGCGGGGAAGAGCGCGCGCGGCTGGGCCAGCACCATGGCGGACAGGTCGGCGAAGAACGTCATGCGCAGGTTGGGCCGGGTGGCGAGGAACCGCAGGCCCTCCAGGACGGAGGCCCGTTTGCGGGGGCCGTCGCCGGAGCGCTGCGGGAGCATGGGGGGCAGCCGCAGCATCGCGTACAGCGAGGCGCTGAACGCCACGACGTCCACCACGTACGCGGCCTGATAACCCCACCATCCGACGATGAGACCGCCGAGGCTCGGGCCGACCATCAGACCGAGGTTGCTGGTGAGGGAGTTCAGGGCGTTGGCGGCCGGCAGCTGCTCGTTGGGCAGCAGGCGCGGGACCATGGAGCTGCGGGCGGTGGAGTTCACGGCGAAGCAGATCGACTGGAGCGCCACGATGCCGTACAGCAGCCACACGTGGTGGAAGTGGGCGAACGCGGCGGCCGCCAGCACCACCGACAGCACGGCGGCGCCCGAGGCGCTGAACAGGCCCAGCGTGCGGCGGTCGAAGGTGTCGGCGACGGCACCGCCGTACAGGCCGAAGGTCACCAGCGGCACCAGCGAGAACAGCCCGACCAGGCCGACCGCGAAGCTGGAGTGGGTGATGGCGAAGACCTGGAGGGAGACCGCGAGGGCGGTCATCTGCGCGCCCATCCAGGAGACGGTGTTGCCGAACCACAGGCGGCGGTAGTCGGCGGAGGAGCGCAGCGGGGTCAGATCGGCCAGCAGCCGGCGCAGCCGGCCGCCGATGCCGCGGGCGGGTGGCGGAACGGGGTCGCCCGGCTCGCCGGCGGGCGGCAGGCCGCCGGTGCCGGGTGCCGCTCCGGCGGTGGCGGAGGACGTGCCCGGGGCGGGCGCGTCCGCGGGCTCGGCGGGGTCCGGTGGGGTGACGGATCTGTCCGGGTCGTCGGCCCGGCTGCGTATGGGTGGCACACCGCGACGCTAACAAGGCGGCCGCTGTGCTCCGTACGGGGCCGTCGTCCGGAGCGCCCCAGCGGCCGGTAGGTCCTTTTGACGTCTTATGTGATCCCCTGTCGGTGGTCAAGTCGTGCCAGAGGTCCGGCACGGCGGCCGGACCGGGCGTCGGGCGACGCGGCGGGCGGGCGCCGGCCGCTGTCCCCGGAGGTGTCCATGCCGCGCAGCCAGCACTCCCCGTACCGCCCGGGCCCCGGTGGTCCGGGCGGGTCCGCCGGTGGTCCGGACGGCGGGCGGCGGCGGCCGTCCCGGCTGGCGGCCGCGGTGGCGGTGCTGGCGCTGGCCGGCGGCGCGTGGCTGGTGCACGAGGGCACCCGCACCGAACGCCCCCCGGCGCCGAGCCCGTCCGACGCGCTGACCGGCCACAACGCCGGCGGCTCCCAGTCCTCCTCGGTGCCGGCCCCCGGCCGGGGCGCGCTGCCGGTCTCGGTGCCCGCCCGCATCCGTATCCCCGCGATCCGGGTGAACGCCCCCGTCACGGCGCTGGGGGTGGACGCCAAGAACGAGATCGAGGTGCCTCCGGCGACCGACCGCAACCTCGCCGGCTGGTTCAAGTACGGCGCGACGCCCGGCTCGCGCGGCGCCGCGGTGATGCTCGGTCACGTGGACACCGACAAGGGCCCGGCGGTCTTCTACAACCTCGGTTCGCTGCACAAGGGCAACCTCGTCGAGATCACCCGCGAGGACGGGCGCACCGCGGTCTTCACCATCTACGGCATCGAGGTCTACCAGAAGGCGGACTTCCCCACCGACCGGGTCTACGACGACACCCCGACGCCGGAGCTGCGGGTGATCACCTGCGGCGGCGGTTTCTCGAAGACGTCGCACAGCTACCTGGGCAACGTGGTGGTCTACGCCCGCCTGACCTCGGTGCGGGCCGGGGGCGCGGCGCCGTCGCCGTCGGCCTCCGCCACGGCCTCGTCCCCGGCGTCCGCACCCGCCGCACCGGCGTCCACCGCGCCGGCCGCGGCCGGGACCGGCGGGAGCACCGCCGCGGCGGCCCGGCCGGCCACGGGAAAGCCGTCCACGCCCGTCTCGGCGGCGGCGCGGGTCCCCGTGCCGGTGGTCAGACCGCTCAGTCCGGTGCCCGGGGTGCCCGCGTCGCTCCAGCCGAGCGCGTGAGTGATGTGGGACTGGCTGACCGGCGGTTACCACACCCGGATCGTGGAGTCCGGCCGGCAGCCGCTGTTCCTGCTGCTCGTGGGGCTGCTGGGCTCGTTCCTGTTCATCCGGTTCAGCACCCGGATGATCCGGCGCGGCACGAGCTGGTGGCCGGGGAACGTGCAGCCGGGCGGCCTGCACATCCACCACGTGGTGTTCGGGCAGGCGATGATGCTGGTCGGCGGCATCGGGGCGTTCGCGCTGCGCGGTGACGGGGAGCTCGGCCGCGACCTGCTGGCGCTGCTGTTCGGCATCGGCTGCGGTCTGGTGCTGGACGAGTTCGCGCTGGTGCTGCACCTCAAGGACGTCTACTGGTCGGAGGAGGGCCGCCAGTCGGTCGACGCGGTGATCCTTGCGGTGGCGGTCATCGGGCTGCTGCTGCTGGGGGTCACGCCGCTGGGCGACCTGAGCCGCGGACCGGTGCTCGGCCGGGTGCTGGCGCTGGTGGCGCTGCTGGCGCTGGTGGTCGTCAGCCTGCTGAAGGGCAAGGTGTGGACCGGGTTCTTCGGGCTGTTCCTGGTCTTCCTGCCGCTGTTCGGCGCGCTGCGGCTGGCCCGGCCCGAGTCGCCCTGGGCGCGCTGGCGCTACTACTCGCGCCCGCGCCGGCTGGCCCGGGCGGAGCGGCGGGAGGCGGCGATCCGCGGCCGGCTGCGGGCCACCCGGCGCACCGTCTACAACGCGGTGGCCGGCGCCCCGCACGTGGACGGCCCGCGGCCGGTGCCGAAGGTCCACCGGGACCCGCGGCGGCCCTCGACGGTGAACCTGGGTCCGTCGCGCACCGACCGGCTGCTGCGGCCGGTGCGGGAGCCGTGCGTGGCGGCCGTCGTGTGGTACCTGCGGCTGGCGGCGCTGATCGACCTGGTCACCGCGGTGGTGCCGCCGTTCCGGGACCGGCTGACCGGCGGCGGGTCGCTCCAGCCGCTCGCCCCGTTCCTGGTGACGCCCGGGTTCACCTCGGCGGTGGTGGCCGCCCTGCTGGCGGTCATGGTGCGGCGGCGCAAGCGGGCGGCGTGGATCGCGGCGTTCGCACTGGCGCTGCTCAACACGGCCGGGTACTGGCCGGCGGTGCTGTCCGAGCCCGGCTACCGGCACTCGGCCCTGGCCTGGGTGTCGCTGGCGCTGACCACGCTGGCAGCGGCGGCGCTGTGGATCGCCGGACCGGTGTGCCGGGTGCGCGGCGAGCACGGGAACGTGCCGCGCGGGCTGGGCTGGCTGGTGTTCGGCGGCGCGGTCGCGGTGGGCCTGGGCACGGTGCTGGTGCACGGGGCCGACAGCGTGCCGGCCGCCTCGTGGGGCGACTGCCTGCGGTACGCGCTGCTGCGGGTGCTGACCCTGTCGACGGTGGTGGGCCTGCCGGACATCATGGTGTCCGGCTGGGTGGACGTGGCCGTCAACGTGCTGAGCGTGCTGCTGCTCCTCCAGGTGCTGCGGGCGTTCTTCCGTTCACCGCGCGGCCGCTCCCGGATGGCGGCCGACGACGAACTGCGGCTGCGGGCGCTGCTGGCGGAGTTCGGGCGGCAGGACTCGCTGGGCTACTTCGGGCTGCGCCGGGACGCCGCGGTGGCGTGGGCGCCGGACCGGACGGCGGCGGTGGTCTACCGCGTGGTCAACGGTGTCGCGCTGGCCGGCGGGGACCCGGTGGGCGATCCGGCGGCCTGGGCACGGGCTGCCGGAACGTTCCTGCGGGCGGCCCGCACGCACGCCTGGGTCCCGGCGGTCGGCTGCGCGGGGCCGCACGCCGCCGGGGTGTACGAACGGCTGGGGCTGCGGGTGCTGCCGTTCGGCGAGGAGGCGGTGGTGGGCACCGCGGGCTTCGGGCTGGCGGGCGGGCCGATGCGCCCGGTGCGGGAGGCCCGGGACGCGCTGCGGGGCGCCGGTTACCGGGTGGTGGTGCGGCGGCAGCGGGAGATCCCCCGGGCCGAGTGCGACCGGCTGGCCCGGCTGGCGGACGCCTGGCGGCGCGGGGCGGTGGACCGCGGCCGGGCCGCGTCGCTGGCCCGGCTGGGCGATCCGGCGGACCCGGAGTGCGTGGTGGTGGAGTGCCGGGATTCCAACGACCGCACCTGCGCCCTGCTGTCCCTGGCGCCGTGGGACGGCTCGGGGCTGGCGCTGGACCTGGCGCGGCGCGACCAGGAGTCGCCGGACGGCCTGTTCGGCTTCCTGCTGGCCGAACTGCTGCTGCGGGCCCGGGCCGACGCGCCGCCGGTCTCCGGCGTGGACCGGGTGGCGCTGGGTGTGGCGGTGCGTCACCTGCCGGTGCCGGACCCCGGCGGTGACGACGTCGCCGGTGGCGGCTGGGTCCTCCAGGTGCACCGGCTGGTCTCCCGCGTGCCCGCGCACCGCCGCCGGGCGCTGGCGGCGGAACGGCTCGCGCAGGCGTTCGCGCCGCGCTGGCAGCCGCGGTTCCTGCTGTACGAACGGGCGACGGAACTGCCGCGGATCGCCCTGGCCAACGCCGACGTGGACGGCCTGCTCACCGCGGCCGGCCCGGTGCGGCTGTCCCGCCCGCCGGCCGACTGAGGGTCACGCCCCCGTGTCGTCGAGGTGTTCGGCCAGCCGCGACAGGGCGGGCAGGGCGGCCCGGACGGCGGCCCGGTCCGCGGCGTCCAGCCGGGTCAGGGCGGCCTCCAGACGGCGTTCGTGCGCCCGCGTCCAGGCGGCGAGCTGGGCGTGGCCCGCCTCGGTGAGCGTGACCGCGGAGACCCGGCGATCGGCGGGGTCGGTGGCCCGCGCGACCAGACCCGCGGTGATCATCTGACCGATCAGCCCGCTGACGGTACTCGTCGCCAGCCGCTGCCGCGCCGCGAGGTCCCCCACCCTGGCCGGCGAGTGCTCCGCCAGCACCTGGAGCAGTTCCACCTGCGCCATCGGCAACGTCTCCCACGGATAGTCGCTCCGGATCGACGCCCGCAACGCCCGCCTCAACCGCGTCACCGCATCCGTCAACCACCGCGCGTCACTCGGACCATCAGGCGTGGACATGATCCCGAGCGTATAGCCACGGCCGGCCACACCCGGGCACCCCACCCGGCCCCCGCAGCACGCGCCACGAAGCGGCGCGGGGAACGGCGCGCGCAACCCACGGCAACCGAACGCGGCCCCCGGAAGGCACCCCACGGCACCCGGACGCCGCCCGGCCACAACGGTTCAGCCCCGATCACCCCGACGGAGCGCCCCCACGACCGTGACACCCCCGCAGACGGCCACCAGGACCCAGGCGGCCCCCACGGCAGTGGACACGTGCAGGGAGAGCGTGACCGCCGCCACGCCGAGGGACGTCCCCAGGCCGCGGGCCATGTTGACCAGGCCGCCCGCCGTGCCGGAGCCGCCGGGCGGGAAGGCGGCCATGACGAGGGAGTTGTTGGCCGGGGTGAAGACCCCCAGGCCGAGACCGAGCAGGCCGAGCGCGGCGGCGAGCAGGACGGGGGAGGGACCGGTGGCCGCGGCGAGGACCGCGGTGAGCACGGCGCAGCCGGCCGTGGCGATGCCGGCGCCCAGCAGCAGGCGGGCGCGGTCGCTGGTGGCGCGCGGCAGGAGCCGGTCGGCGGCGGTACCGGCGAGGGCGAAGCCGGCGGGCAGCGCGGTGAGGGTGGCGCCGGCGGCGAGCGGGTGGCCGCCGTGCGCGATCAGCACCTCGGGCACCAGCACCAGCGGGCCGAAGAGCACCAGGTAGCCGCCGAGCGCGCCGAGCAGTCCGGGGCGGACGCCGGGGCGGCGCAGCTGGGCGGGGTCGAGCAGCGGGCGGGCGGCGCGGCGCTGGCGGACGGTGAACGCGGCGGTCGCGGCGACCGCGGCGGCGGCCAGCAGGGCGGTGCCCCAGCCGGGGACCGGCAGCCCGGAGGCGGCGGACAGCGCGAGCAGGGCGGTGGTGGCGGCCAGGCCCAGCAGCAGGACGCCGGCCAGGTCGGGGCGCCCGGGGGGTGCGGCGGTGCGGGCCCGGGTGCGGGGCAGCAGGTAGCGGCCGGCGATCCAGCCGGCGACGCCGACGGGGACGTTGACCAGGAAGACCCAGCGCCACCCGAGGCCGGAGACGAGGGCGCCGCCGGCGGTGGGACCGAGGGCGAGGCCGAGTGCCTGGGCGGCGGCCTGGAGGCCCAGGGCGGAGCGGGCGCGGCCGGCCGGGGCGCAGGTGGTGACCAGGGCCACGCTGTTGGCCTGCATCATGGCCGCGCCGGCCGCCTGCACGACGCGGCAGCCGATGAGCACGCCGAGTCCGGGGGCGAGCCCGCAGGCGGCGGAGGCGATGGTGAAGACGGCGAATCCGTGCAGGTAGAACAGTTTGCGGCCGAGGGTGTCGGAGAGCCGGCCGACCGGGACGAGCAGCGCGACGAGGGCGAGCAGGTAGGAGAGGGAGACCCACTGGACGGCGGCGAGGGAGGTGTGGAAGCCGGTGCGCAGGCCGCCGTAGGCGAGGGTGACGATGCTGGCGTCGAGCTGGCCCATGAAGGCGCCGAAGCAGACGGTGAGCACCGCGAGGCGCCAGGCCCCGGGGCGGGAACGGATGCGTTCCGGCCGGGGCCGCTCGGTGAGCAGGGCCGCGGTGAGTGCGCTCACGGGGGCCTCCCTGGCGTCCCTCCGGTGTCGTCGCCACCCATGATACATCGGTATCCGAACTGTTCTGTGGCCGATTTTTCACCGCCTCGTTCCGGTCGGCGCGGACTGTGCGTGAATGCCGACTTCGCTGAGGTGATCAGTCATGGCCGTCACCAAATCCCCTCCTCGCCGCCCCGGTTGGTAGTCAACAGATCTGGCGTGAAGACGTCTGTGCCACGTAGGCTCCGCTGCTGGCATGTCAACGATCTCCGCACCGCGACCCCCCACGAGACGTGGTGAAGACGCGCGATTGCCCGCACATGCCCCCCACAAAATCGAATCTGCGTTCCCGAGGATCTGATGACACGAGACATTCCAGAGGCGGTGCTCTGGTTGCTGGTGGCCGTCGCGCTGGCCTTCGTGGTCCTGCTGATACGTGAGAAGCAGGTCACCTCGCGACTGCGCGGCAAGATCAAGCTGCTGGAGGACGACGTCCGCGCACGTGACGCGGAGGTCCGCCACTTGGCCACGGTCCGGCTGCCCGCCCTGATGGACAGCGTCTCGCAGCGCCCCAACGTGCCGGGCCTGCTGCACGGCAGACTGGTCGGCTCGGCCTTCGCCGCCGCCCTGCACAACGTCATCGACCTGTTCGGCCGCACCGCGCAGATCGCCCGCGAACGGGCCGACGTCTCGGCCAAGACCGCGCTGAAGTCCTCGATGCGCGCCCTGCAGGGCCTCGCGAACGAACAGCAGATGGCCATCTCGGACATGCAGGACCGGCACGACGACCCCGACGTGCTGGCCGACCTGCTGGAGATCGACCACACCAACTCCCAGTTCGGCCGGCGCGCCCAGGCCATCTCGGTGCTCTGTGGCTCCTGGCCGGGCCGGCAGCGTGCCGCCTCCCCGCTGGTCGACGTCGCCCGCGGCGCCACCTCCCGCATCCGTGACTACCGCCGGGTGCAGGTGCACTCCCAGGTCGACGTGGCCGTCACCAGCCGGGCCGTCGAGCCGATCGTGCTCACCGTCGCCGAACTGCTGGACAACGCGGCCCGCCACTCACAGCCGAACACCAGCGTGCAGGTCAACCTCCAGCACGCGCACAACGGCGTGGCCATCGTCATCGACGACGCCGGCGTCGGCATGCTGGAGCAGGAGATCCAGCGGGCCGAACAGCTGCTCGCCGGACGCCAGTCGGTCGACATCCAGGCGCTCGGCGACCCGCCGCAGTTCGGCTTCGCCGTCATCGGCATCCTCGCCGACCGCTACGGCTTCCGCGTCTCGGTCGACACCCGTTCCCCCTACGGCGGTGTGCGGGCCGTGGTCTTCCTGCCCAGCACGCTGCTGACCCGCATCAACGACGACGAGCCCTCCTCGGTCGTCGCGCCGGCCCCCGCGCCCGCGGTCATCCCGCCGGCCCCGGCACCGCGCCGCCCGGCCCCCGCGCCCGCACCGGCGGCCCCCGCCCGCTCGGGCCCCGCCGAGGGTCTGCCGCAGCGCGTGCCGCAACGGGCCCCGCAGATCCCGTCCGCCGCGCCCGAGCCGCAGGCGGAGCCGGAGCACGACGAGGACCCCGGCACCGCGCTCGGACTGCCCAAGCGCCGACGCCGGCAGCCGAACCCGCAATACGCACAGCAGACGTCCGGCGCGACGCCGGCCCCCGCAGCCGCGCCCGAGGAACCCCCCGGCCGCACCGCGCGGGAGGCAGCGGCCGTCATCGGGGCGTTCGCCCGGGGTACCCGGTCCGGCCGCACCCCGTCAACGGACTCCTCGGACCATGAAGGGAACTCCCAGGGATGAACGCCATGAACGCGACCGCCAAGGCGAACGGCGGACCGCTCAACGACCAGTTGGGCTGGATGCTCGACGACGCGTTGTCGGTGCCGGAAGCCCGGCACGCGATCCTGCTGTCGGCGGACGGCATGCTGCGCGCCCACTCCCAGGGCATCAGCCGTGACGAGGCCGAGCGGCAGGCCGCCGCGCTGTCCGGGCTCCAGTCGATCAGCCGCAGCACCGCGGAGTTCACCGACCGGCCCAATACGGCCTGGCGGCAGACCCTCATCGAGTTCGCCGACGGCTTCGTCTTCCTGGTCGCCGCCGGCCCCGGAGCCTACCTGGCGGTGTCCGCCTCTGCGGACGTCGACATGGAGGCGGTCACCTTCCGCATGCACAAGCTGGTGGACCGCCTCGGCAAGGAGCTGACCAGCCCGCCCCGACGTGACGTGGGCAGGTCTGTGTGACGGCGGCGCGGCCCGGCAAACGCGGGCTGGTGCGCCCCTACGTCATCACCGAGGGGCGCGCGCACCCCACCCGCAACACCTTCGACCTGGTCACGCTCGTCATCGCCGCAGGTTCCGGCGAGCTGGGGGGCCTGAGCCCCGAGAAACGGCGGGTGATGGATTTATGCCGCGGGGGCTCGCTGTCGGTCGCCGAGGTCGCGGGACACCTCGGCATCCCCGTGAGCGTCACGAAGGTCCTGCTCGGTGACCTCGTGGACAGCGGCCACATCATCACCAGGTCCCCCATACCGTCCGCCGAACTGCCCGACATCCAGATCCTGCAGGAGGTCCTCGATGGGCTCCGCGCCCGCCTGTGACGACGTGTATCTGCCCGACACCGTCAAGACGGCCGTCAAGCTGCTGGTCGTCGGTCACTTCGCCGTCGGCAAGACCACGTTCGTGGGCACCTTGTCGGAGATCCGGCCGCTGCGCACCGAGGAGACGATGACGCAGGCCGGCGCGCTCATCGACGACCTCGCCGGGGTGCCGCACAAGACGACCACCACGGTCGCGCTCGACTTCGGCCGGCTCACCCTCAACGAGCACCTGGTGCTCTACCTGTTCGGCGCCCCCGGCCAGCAGCGCTTCACGCAGCTGTGGCGGGACATGACGCACGGCGCGCTCGGCGCCCTCGTGCTGGCCGACACCCGCCGCCTGGAGCACTCCTACGACGTGATGGGGCTGCTGGAGGAGCACGGCCTTCCCTACGCGGTCGCGGTCAACCACTTCGACGGCGCACCGGAGTTCGCCGAGGCGGACCTGCGGGAGGCCCTCGACCTGCTGCCGGAGACACCGCTGGTGACCTGCGACGCCCGCGACCAGCGCTCGTCGACCGAGGCACTGATCTCGCTCGTCCAGTACCTGTACACCCGCAACACCCAGGAGTACGCGTCGTGACCCACCCCACCCCCGACGGTGCCGTCCCCCCGCCCGGCTGCCCCGCGCACGTGCCCGGTTCCGGTCCCTACCCGATCTGGACGCCGGAGTTCGCCGCGAACCCCGGTACCGCCTACGACGCGATGCGCCGCTCCTACGGCGCGTTCGCCCCGGTGGAGCTGGCCACGGGGGTGGAGGCCACCCTGGTCCTCACCTACGACGCCGCCCTCCAGGTGCTGCGCGGCACCGACTCCTTCGGCAAGGACTCGCGGCGCTGGAAGGCGTTCAACGAGGGCCAGGTGCCCGCCGACAGCCCGGTCGTGCCGATGATGAGCTACCGCCCCAACGCGTTCTACGCCGAGGGCGACGAGCACCGGCGGCTGCGCGGCTCCATCGACGACTGCCTGGCCCGGATCGACCCGAACGCCCTGCGCGGCTACATCGAGCGCAGCGCCGACATGATCATCGACCGGTTCGCCTCCCGCGGCCACGTCGACCTGCTGTCGGAGTACGCCAAGGAGCTGCCGCTGCGCGTGCTCACCCAGGTCTTCGGCGCCACCGAGGAGATCGGCGACCGGATGTACACCGGTATCCGCGGCATCTTCGACGGCATCGACGCGGAGAACGCCAACACCATCCTGGGCACCGCGATCCTGGAGCTCATCGAGCTGCGCCGCCGGGAGCCGGGCGAGGACATGGTCTCCTGGTTCCTGGAGCACCCCTCGAACCTCTCGCAGGCCGAGCTGATCGACCAGCTGGTCGTCACCACCGGCGCGGCCACCGAACCGCAGCAGAACCTGATCGCCAACGCCCTGCGGCTGCTGCTGTCCGACGACCGCTTCGCCGGCTCCCTCAACGGCGGCAGCATGCCCGTCGAGGACGCCCTCGAAGAGGTGCTGTGGACCGACCCGCCGATGGCGAACTACGGCATCCACTACCCGTACCACGACGTGGAGATCAACGGGCAGAAGCTGAGGGAGGGCTGCCCGGTGATCGTCAGCTACGCCTCCGCCACCAACGACCCGTCCATCGTGACCGACAAGCGCGCCGGCAACCGCGCGCACCTGGCGTGGAGCGCCGGCCCGCACGGGTGCCCCGCCCAGCGCGAGGCCCGCATCATCGCCTCGGTCGCCATCGAGCGCCTGCTCGACCGCCTGCCGGACCTGGAGCTGGCCGTGCCGGTGGACGAACTGGTCTGGCGCCCCGGTCCGTTCCACCGCGCGCTCACCGCGCTGCCGGCCACCTTCCCGCCGGTGGCCCCGACGCGCCCCGCACTGCCGCCCGAGACTCCCACCGAGACATCCGGAGACCCCCGATGGAGCGCAGGACCGAGCACACCCACGTACTCGACGCCGCCGGCCGCGACGTCCCCGGCGAGGCAGTCGCCCTCGCAGAGCGGGCAGAAGCGACGCCCGTGGAGCTTCCTGGTCAGGTGGTGGCGTGGTCAGTAGGACGCATCGACGTCCTCAAGCGCCTGCTGATGGACCCGCGGGTCAGCAAGGACCCGCGGCAGCACTGGCCCGCGTACGCGGCCGGTGAGATCGGGCAGAACTGGCAGCTGTTCTCCTGGATATCCGTCAACAACATGTTCACCGCGTACGGCGGCGACCACCGCCGCCTGCGCCGGCTGATCTCCCCCGCGTTCACCGCCCGGCGCACCGCCGACCTGCGGCCGCGCATCGAGGAGATCACCGCCGGGCTGCTGGAGAACCTGGCGAAGGTCCCCGCGGGCGAGGCGGCCGACCTGCGCGAGGGGTACGCCTACCCGGTGCCGCTCCAGGTCATCACCGAGCTGTTCGGGGTGCCGGAGCAGCAGCGTCCGCGGTTGCGCAAGGTGGTCGACGGGGTCTTCGACACGACCTTGAGCCCGGAGCAGGCGTTCGCCAACTACCAGGAGATGTACACCGCCCTGCGGGAGCTGGTGGAGTACAAGCGGGCCACGCCGGGCGACGACATGACCAGCCTGCTGATCACCACCCGGGACGAGGACGACGGCACCGGGCTGCAGGAGGACGAGCTGGTCGACACCCTGCTGCTGGTGCTGGGCGCGGGACACGAGACCACCGTCAACCTGATCGACAACGCCATCCACGCCATGCTCACCCGCCCCGACCAGCTGGAACTGGTCAGGGCCGGGCGGGCCTCGTGGAACGACGTCATCGAGGAGGCGCTGCGCCACCGCGCCCCGGTCGCCCACCTGCCGCTGCGGTACGCGGTGGAGGACATCGAGCTGGACGGCGTCACGATCCCGAAGGGCGAGCCGATCCTCGCCAACTACGCGGGTGCCGGCCTGGACCGGGCGCACCACGGGCAGGACGCCGGGGAGTTCGACGTGCTGCGCGCCGAGAAGGAACACCTGGCCTTCGGGCACGGCGTCCACTTCTGCCTGGGTGCCCCGCTGGCCCGGCTGGAGGCGGCCGTCGCGCTGCCCGCACTGTTCGAACGCTTCCCCGGCATGCGGCTGGCCGTCCCGGCGCAGGAGCTGGAGCCGGTGGGCGGTTTCATCTCCAACGGCCACAAGACCCTCCCGGTGCTGCTCAACGGCTGACCGGGCGCAGGAACGTCTCCGCCCCGCGGACCGGCATCGGAGGCCGGTCCGCGGGGCGTTTTCGTGCCCTGGGGTGCCGTTCTCGTGCCCTGGGGTGACGGGTTCACGCGTGCCGTCCGTCCGCCGTTTTCCGGTGGCGGGCGGCGGCGGCACACTGGGGGCATGTGCCGCAGCATCAAGACCCTCCGTCCCCCGATGACCCCGCGGGTGACCGCCGGCGACATCGACGCCGCCGCCCTGCAGTACGTGCGCAAGGTGTCGGGCTTCCGGGCCCCGGCCGAGCACAACCGCGAGGCGTTCGACCGCGCGGTGGCGGCGGTCGCCGGGGCCACCCGGGACCTGCTGGACGACCTCGTGGTGCGGGGCGCGGCGAACGCCTCCACCCCCGCGCGATAGCCGCCGGGCCGCCGCACCGGCACCGTTCGGTGCGCCCGCCGGACAGCCGGCCACGGATCGCGCGCGGGGCGTTCCGCGCTGCCCCGGGGCGCGGGACAATGGCGGGCCCTGCCCCCCTCACCCCGGAGGACGCCCCGTGCTGTCCGTGGACCTGCACCCGGTCTTCCGTAACAACCGCGACATCGAACTCGCCCTGCGCGAGGCCCTGTTCCGGGCCGCCCGGACCGGTGAGGACGCGCTGGAGATCATCCCCGGCAAGGGCACCGGCCAGCTGCGCAAGCGGGTGCTGGCCTTCCTCGCGCAGAAGCACATCCGCAAGCTGTACGACCGCGTGGAGAGCGATCCGGCGAACCCGGGCCGCGTGGTGGTCCGCTTCCGCCGCTGAGGCCGGTGCCCGTGGTGCGCGGCGGTCAGTAGCGGACGTCGCTCTGCAGGAGGGGCGGGTAGACGCCGCCGGTCTCCCCGTCGACCGTGGTGCCGGCGAACCGGAGCATGGCCCGCAGCGCGCCGTGCATGGGGCGGGGTCGTCCAGCTCCGGTGCGGAGACCTCGTCCAGGCGCCGCAGCTGGCCGGGGGTGAGGGTGGCGTCCAGGCCGGCGAGGTTGCCCGCCAGGTGCTCCCAGCGGCGGGCGCCGACGATCGGCACGACGGTGCCCTCCCGGGCCAGCAGCCACGCCAGGGAGACCGCCGCGCAGCTCGTGCCGGCCTCGGCGGCGACCTCCGCGACCGCGTCGATCACGGTGTGCTGGGCGTCGCTCGGTCCGCCGGTGAACGCCGCCCGCGCGGAGTCGGTGACCTCGGCGCCCCGGCGGTACTTGCCGGACAGGAAACCCCCCTTGAGCGGGCTCCACGCGACGAGCGCGATGCCCTGGTCACGGGCGAAGGGGGCGGTGCCGCCCTCGATCGTGCGGGCCAGCAGCGAGTACTCGGTCTGGAGCGCGATCAGCGGCGTCCAGCCCTTGAGCAGCGCGGTGGTGTGGGCCTGCGCCGTGACCCAGGCGGGGACGTTCGAGAAGCCGATGTAGCGGACCTTGCCGGCGCGCACCAGGTCGTCCAGCGCCCGCATGGTCTCCTCGACCGGCGTGTTGCGGTCCCACATGTGCAGCCACAGCAGGTCGACGTGGTCGGTCCTGAGCCGGCGCAGCGAGTGCTCCAGCGACGCGATGAGCGAACGCCGGCCGGCGCACGGCCGGGGCAGGTCCGCGGACGGTCAAGACGCTCTCGTCGGCCAGGACGCCGTCATCCGGCCAAAGCCCGACATGGCCCCCGATACGTCTACACCAACCAGGTCCGCCCCGAGTGGGGCGGCTTCAGCTACGGCAGCGGCAGGCCGATCTGGAACGACAAGGGCGACACCGCCGCCCTCCGCGACACCGGCGGCACCCTCGTGTCGACCTACGGCTACGGCACCGCCAACCCCTGACCGACGCCCCGGTGCCCCACCCCCGCGACGCGCGGCACGGGGGCGCCGCGCGAACCCCCGCCGGGCCGTCCGGCGTTGCGCCACCCGCGTGAAAGGGCCGCCACGCTCGGCGTGGCGGCCCTTCGTCTGACGTTTCCGCGGATAGGAACGGTATGTCAGGTGCATTGCGCGGTGGGGCGGGTGGGACTCGAACCCACGGCCGACGGATTATGAGTCCGCTGCTCTAACCGGCTGAGCTACCGCCCCATAGCGGCGTGTCGTGCACTGAGCGGCAGCATAGCCGCTCATACGATCTGTCGCCCTGACGGGTCGCACATGCACGCGGTGACGAGGTTCACCCCGCGGTGGCGGGCGTTCGAGCCGCGTTCACCGTGCCGCGGCCGGGGTGTGCGAGGGGGCGCGGGGGTCACGCGCGGGGCATGAAAAAGGACCCCTCGCGGGGCCCCGGCTCGCCTGCTCCCCCGACTGGACTCGAACCAGTAACCTGCCGGTTAACAGCCGGCTGCTCTGCCAATTGAGCTACAGGGGACCGAAGCTCCCCCGACTGGACTCGAACCAGTAACCTGCCGGTTAACAGCCGGCTGCTCTGCCAATTGAGCTACAGGGGAACGCCTCGTTGCCTCGAATGCACCCGTCCCCGGTGGCCCGGGCGGCGCGTGCTCGCTGCGCCACATACATTAGCGCAAGGTGGGGGGTGTTCCGCCAACCCGTATCGCCGGGGTTGTCCGGCGGTCACGACGGGTAGGCGCGAGAGACCACGACGCGGGAACGAGAAAGGTGGAGCCATGCGCTACCGGCTGACGTTCATCACCGGAGCCGCCGTCGGCTATGTGCTGGGAGCGCGGGCCGGGCGTGAGCGGTACGAGCAGTTGCGCAAGGCCGCCCGCGGTGTCGCGCAGAACCCCGCGGTCCGCAACACCGTGGAGTCCGCCGGGCAGAACGGCCGGGCCCTGGCGTCGAAGGCGGCCGACCGGGTGACCACACGTTTCGGCGGCAAGCTGCCCGAGTCGGTGACCGGCCGGGTGCGCTACCTGCGGGAGCGGACGAACGGCTCGGCCGACGACTGGGGCACCAGCGGGAGCTGACCCCTCCGCCGCCGGTACGGCATGATGCGGCCCCATGGGCATCGTGGCCGGAATCGACAGTTCAGCGGACGGCACCACCGTCGTGGTGTGCGACACCGACAGTGGCGCCGTGCTCAGACAGGGGTACGCGCCCCACCAGGCGGACGGCCCGGCCGGGGAGCAGGCCCGCCGTCCGGTCGAGGCCGATCCGCAGAGCTGGCTGCTGTCGCTGGGCGAGGCGGCCGAGGGCGGTCTGCTGGAGGGCGTCCGGGCGATCGGGGTCTCCGGCCAGCAGCACGGGGTGGTGACCCTGGACGCCGGCGGGGTGCTGGTGCGTCCGGCGATGCTGTGGAACGACCGGCGGGCGCAGGCGGCGGCCGCCGACCTGACGGAGGCGCTGGGCGGCCGGGCCGGCTGGGCGGAGGCGGTCGGGTCGGTGCCGGAGGCCGCGTACCCGGTGGCGAAGCTGCGGTGGCTGGCCCAGAACGAACCGGCGTCGGCGCACCGGATCGCCGAGGTGCTCCAGCCGCACGACTGGCTGGTGTGGCAGCTGCTGGACCGCCCCGAGCGGCGGGTGACGGACCGCGGTGACGCCTCCGGCACCGGCTACTGGTCGGCGGCGACCGGCGGCTACCGGGAGGACCTGGTGGAGCTGGCGCTGGGGCACCGGGTGCGGCTGCCGGAGGTGCTGGCGCCCGCGGAGGCCGCCGGGCAGACGCCGGAGGGGCTGCTGATCTCGGCGGGCACCGGCGACAACATGGCGGCGGCGCTGGGCCTGGGCCTGGGCCCCGGGGACGCGGCGGTCTCGCTGGGCGCGTCCGGCACCGTGTTCGCGGTACACGAGCAGGCGCTGTCGGACCCGTCCGGTGCCATCACCTCCTTCGCCGACGCCACCGGGCGCCACCTGCCGGTGGTGCGGGTGCGCAACGCGGTGCGGGTGCTGCGCGGGGCGGCGGACCTGCTGGGCACGGACCTGCCGGGACTGTCGGAGCTGGCGCTGCGCTCCACGCCCGGGGCGCACGGGCTGGTGCTGCTGCCGTACCTGGAGGGCGAGACGGTGCCGGACCTGCCGCACACCGCCGGGTCCCTGGTGGGGCTGCGGCGGGAGAGCATGAAGCCGGAGCACCTGGCGCGCGCGGCGTTCGAGGGGATGCTGTGCGGGCTGGCGGACGCGCTGGACCGGCTGCGGGGGCGCGGGGTGCCGGTGCGGCGGGTGTTCCTGCTGGGGCCGTCCGGTGAGCTGCCGGCGGTGCAGGCCATCGCCCCGCAGCTGTTCGGGGTGCCGGTGGTCGTGCCGCCGCCGGCGGACTACACGGCGCTGGGGGCGGCGCGGCAGGCCGCGTGGACGCTGGGCGTGGCGGAGGGATCGCTGTCGCCGCAGGAGGCGCCGCACTGGGAGTCGGCGGTGCTGTCCGGCAGCCGGGTGACGGACCCGGGGGACGAGGTGCCGGTGGGCGGTGCGGTGCGCCTGCAGTACGGGGCGGTGCGTGAGCAGATCCACCCCGGGTCGCTGCCGGCGGTGTGAGGGCCGGCGTCATTCGAGGTAGCCGCGCAGCTGGTCGGCGCCGGCCTGGCCGCGCAGTTTCTGCAGGGTGCGGGCCTCGATCTGGCGGACGCGTTCGCGGGTGACGCCGAGCAGCCGGCCGATCTCCTCCAGAGTGCGGGGGCGGCCGTCGCGCAGGCCGTAGCGCAGCCGCACCACCTCGCTCTCCCGGGGGCCGAGGGCGGTCAGGGCGGCCGCGAGGTGTTCGCGCAGCAGCAGGTGGGCGGCGGTGTCGGAGGGCGAGGGGGTCTGCTGGTCCTCGATGACGTCGGCGAGCCGCAGTCCGCCGGACGGGCCGACCGGGGTGTGCAGGGAGACCGGTTCGCTGGCGAGCCGCAGGAGTTCGCCGACGCGGGCGGGGGTCTGGCCGAGGCGGGCGGCGAGTTCGGCGGTTCCGGGCGGGACGCCGCGTTCCTGGTGGAGGGTGCGGCGCAGGCGCTGCAGGCGGTTGATCTGTTCGACGACGTGCGCCGGTACCCGGATGGTGCGGCCCTGGTCGGCGAGGGCGCGGCTGATGGACTGGCGGATCCACCAGGTCGCGTAGGTGGAGAACTTGTGGCCGCGGGCGTGGTCGAACTTCTCCACGGCGTGCATCAGACCGAGGTTGCCCTCCTGGACGAGGTCGAGCAGGGTCAGGCCGCGGCCGGTGTGCCGTTTGGCGATGGACACCACCAGCCGCAGGTTGGCCTCGATGAGCCGGCGGCGGGCGAGCCGGCCGTGCACGGCGAGGCGGGCGAGGTCGTCGGCGAGCCGGGGGTCGGTGGGGTCGGGGGCACCACCGAGGGCGTCGAGGCGTTCTTCGGCGAAGAGTCCGGCCTCGACGGCCCGGGCCAGGTCGGTCTCGTCCTGGGCGGTCAGCAGGGGCACCCGGCCGATCTCGCGCAGGTAGACGCGGGTGAGGTCGGCGGCCGTGCCGTCCGAGGCGGCCGGTCGCGCGGGCGGGGTCGCCGGGCGGGGCGGGCCGCCGGGGGCGCGGCGCTGGAGCGGCACGCGGGTGGCGAGGGGGCCGGGGGCGGTGAGAGGGGGTGTGGGGAGCTCTGACTGCACGACGGCGCCTCCCGGTTGAGGGCGGTGGCCGACTCGGCGGGGCTACGTCTCCAGTGTGCGCGCCGGTACTGCGGGTGACGAGAGGCGTGCGGGCGGTTTTCTCCCGGCTGGGGGAGTTCGTCCGGGCGCGCTCCGGCGCGCTCGCCCGGGGGGCGCTCCGGCGTGCGGGGTGTGCGCCCGGAGGGGTGGGGCCGGGTTCACAGGGCGGCGGCGCCGTGGTTCTGGAGCTGTTCGCGGTACTGGCGCAGGGCCCACAGTTCGCCGCGCACCGCTTCGGAGCGTTCCGGGTCGGGGCGCAGGTCGAGGCGGGCGACCTCGCCGTGCAGTTCGGCCTCGCGGCGTTTGACGGCGTACATCCGCACGCTGACCAGGACCTGGCCGGCGTAGAGGTCGGGGGCCTTGTGGCGGACCGCCTCGACGGAGAGTTCGTTGACCAGGCCGCGCACGGTGGCGTCGGGGGCGTGGTCGCGGACCTGGGCGAGGTAGTCGGGGCCGGCCGCCTCCACGCCGCCGGCCTCGGCGATGGCGCGGCGCACGGCGACGTGGGCGTCGGTGCTGAACTCGTCCTCCCCGAAGGCGTCGAACACCGGGGCGACCAGGGCGGGTTGCTGGAGGGCCAGCTTGAGCAGTTCGCGTTCGGCCAGCAGGTGGGGGCTGCGATGGTCGAGGCGGGGGCCGCCGGTGCTGCGGGGGGCGGCGGCGGGGGCGGCCTGGGCGGGGGGGCCGCCGGCGGTGCGGGTCGCGCCGCGGGAGGCGCGTTCGCGTTCCCACTGGGCGACCCGGGAGATGCGGCGGACCACGAACTGGTTGTCGGTGACGTAGCCGAGCAGGCCGGAGAGCATGACGGCGTAGCGGTGGCGGATCGCCGGGTCCTTGATGCGGGCGACGATCGGCGCGGTCTGTTCCAGGGCGGCGGCCTGGCCCTCGGGGGTGGCGGTGTGGTGCTGGTCGACGGCGGAGCGGATGGCGAACTCGAACAGCGGGGTGGCCTCGTCGACGAGCTGCCGCACCGCCTCGTCGCCCTTGGCCAGCCGCAGTTCGCAGGGGTCCATGCTGTCGGGGCTGATGGCGATCAGGGTGCGGGCGGCGAACTTCTGGTCGTCCTCGAAGGCGCGCAGGGCCGCTTTCTGGCCGGCGGCGTCGCCGTCGAAGGTGAAGACGACCTGGGAGCGGGAGGAGTCCATCAGCACGCGGCGCAGGATCTTGACGTGGTCGCCGCCGAACGCGGTGCCGCAGGTGGCGATGGCGGTGGTGACGCCGGCGAGGTGGCAGGCCATGACGTCGGTGTAACCCTCGACGACGACGGCGCGGCCGGTGCGGCCGATGTCCTTCTTGGCGAGGTCGACGCCGTAGAGCACGTGGGACTTCTTGTAGAGCGGCGTCTCGGGGGTGTTGAGGTACTTGGGGCCGTTGTCGTCGTCGCGCAGTTTGCGGGCGCCGAAGCCGATGACCTCGCCGGTGATGTCGCGGATCGGCCAGACCAGGCGGCCGCGGAAGCGGTCGATGGGGCCGCGCCGGCCGTCGGAGGCGAGGCCGCCGGTGAGCAGTTCCTTGTCGGTGAAGCCCGCTCCCCGCAGGTGGCGCACCAGGTGGTCCCAGCCGGCCGGGGCGTAGCCGACGCCGAAGTGGTCGGCGGCCTCCTGGCCGAAGCCGCGGGCGGCGAGGAAGGCGCGGCCGATCTCGGCCTCGGCGGAGCCGAGCTGTTCTGCGTAGAAGCGGGCGGCGGCCCGGTGCGCCTCGACGAGCCGGGTGCGTTCGCCCTGCTGGCGGGCCGGGTTGTAGCCGCCGTCCTCGTAGCGCAGGGTGATGCCGGCCTGGGCGGCGAGGCGTTCGACGGCTTCGGAGAAGGAGAGGTGGTCGAGCTTCATGACGAAGTCGAGGGTGTCGCCGCCCTCCTGGCAGCCGAAGCAGTAGAACAGGCCCTTGCTCGGACTGACCTGGAACGACGGGGACTTCTCGTCGTGGAAGGGGCACAGGCCCTTGAGGTTGCCGCCGCCGGCCGGGCGCAGCTGGAGGTATCCGCCGACGACGGCGTCGATCGGGACCGCGTCCCGTACCGCCTTCACGTCCTCGTCCCTGATCCGTCCCGCCACGTGGGGAGTCTACGGCGGCCGGACCGCCCGGCCGACCGGCCGGGCGGACGCGGGGGGTCACGACAGCGCGGACTCCAGGGCCACGGTGGGGTCGGCGAGGCGTTCGGGGTCGAGCGGCCGGCCGGCCCGGACGGCGGCCTGGAGGGTGTCCTGCACGTCCCAGACGTTGACGTTCATGGCGGCCCGCAGCCGGTGTCCGCCGGGGGCGCCGGCCAGCCAGAAGGCGATGAACTCCCGTTTGCCGACGTCGCCGCGGATGACGACCTGGTCGTAACTGCCGGGCGCGGCGTGGCCGCAGAACTCCATGCCGAGGTCGTACTGGTCGGAGAAGAAGTAGGGGATCCTGTCGTACGAGGTCTCCCGTCCGAGCATCGCGCGGGCGGCGGCCGGTCCGCCGTCGAGGGCGTTGGCCCAGTGCTCGGTGCGCAGCCGCGTGCCGAGCAGCGGGTGCTGGGCGGCGGCGCAGTCACCGGCGGCGAAGATCGCGGGGTCGCTGGTGCGCAGGCTCGCGTCGACCGCGATGCCGCCGCCCTCACCGGCGGGGGCGAGGTCGAGTCCGGCGGCCTCGGCGAGCGCGCTGCGGGGGGCGGCGCCGATGGCGGCGAGCACGTCGTGGCAGGGGTGTTCCTCACCGTCGTCGGTGGTGACGGCCAGCACCAGGCCGTCCTGGCCGGTGATGCCGGTCAGGCGGGTGCCGAAGGCGAAACGGACACCGTGTTCGCGGTGCAGGTCGGCGAAGACGCCGCCGAGTTCGGGGCCGAGGGCGGCGTGCAGCGGGGTGGGCGCGGGTTCGACGACGGTGACCTCGGCGCCCTGGGCGCGGGCGGCGGCGGCCGCCTCCAGGCCGATCCAGCCGGCGCCGGCGATCACCAGGTGGCCGTTGTCGCGGCCGAGGGAGGAGAGCACCGAGCGCAGCCGGTCGGCGTGCGCGAGCCGGCGCAGGTGGTGGACGCCGGCCAGGTCGGTGCCGGGGACGTCGAGCCGGCGGGGTTCGGCCCCGGTGGCCAGCAGCAGCTTGTCGTACGACAGGACGGTGCCGTCGCCGAGGGTGACGGTGCGGTGGTCGCGGTCCAGGGCGGTGACCGGCTGGCCCAGGTGCAGTTCGACGTCGTGCTCGGCGTACCAGGCGGCCTCGTGGACGAAGACGGACTCGCGCTCGTCGTCGCCCGCGAGGTAGCCCTTGGACAGCGGGGGCCGCTCGTAGGGGCGTTCGCGTTCGTCGCCGACCAGGATGACCCGGCCGGTGAACCCCTCCGCCCTCAGGGTCTCGGCGGCCTTGGCCCCGGCCAGTCCGGCTCCCACGATGAGATACGTCTGATCTGCGTCGACCACTTGGCGCCTCCTCGGGCGGTTCTCCCCCGGCGGACATCTCCCTGGGAGCGTCCCGCACGCCGCCGCTCGCGGGAAGGGTGCCGCACCGGGGGAGGCCGGATCGGTTCCGTCAGCGGTTGGTGAGGGATGCGTGCAGGGCCAGGGCGGCGGCGTCGGTGAGGGAGGCGATCTGGTCGACGACGACCCGGGCGCGGGCGGCGTCGGTGCCCGCGGTGTGCCAGGCGCCGCGGAACTCGGGGGCGAGGCCGTCGGGGGCGCGGTCGGCCAGCGCGGCGGCGAGTTCGGCGATGACGACGCGCTGGTCGGCGCGCAGCCTGGCCTGGTCGTCGCGCTGCATGACGTACCGGTCGGCGACGGCCTTGAGCACCGCGCACTCCAGCGCCACGTCCCGCGGGACGACGAGGCGGGCGGCGTAGCGGGTGAGGCGGCCGGGGCCGTGGGCGTCCCGGGTGGCGGTCTCGGCGGCCAGGCAGAAACGGCCGATGAGCTGGGATGTGGCGTCCTTGAGCCGGGCCTGGGCGATGGCGGAGCCGTCGTAGCCGTGCGGCCACCACTCCTGGTCCATCAGCCGGTCGAGGGCGGCGGCGAGTTCGGCGGGGTCGCCGCCGGGGGCGTAGCGCTCGGCGGCGACGGCGCAGATCTCCCGGCGTTCGGGTTCGGCGTGCAGCAGGTTGGGGTCGAGGTGGCCGGCGTGCAGGCCGTCCTCCAGGTCGTGCACGGAGTAGGCGACGTCGTCGGCCCAGTCCATGACCTGGGCCTCGAAGCAGGGTGCGCCGGCGGGGGCGCCGGTGCGCAGCCAGCGGAAGACGGGTTCGTCGTCGGGGTAGACGCCGAACTTGCGGGATCCGGGGTCGGTGGGGTGCCCGCCGTGCGGCCAGGGGTACTTGGTGGCGGCGTCGAGGGCGGCGCGGGTGAGGTTGAGGCCGACGCCGGTCTCGGTGCCGGCGGCGTCGGTGGTGAAGCGTTTGGGTTCGATGCGGGTCAGCAGCCGCAGCGACTGGGCGTTGCCCTCGAAGCCGCCGATGTCGCGGGCCACGTCGGCCAGCGCCTGTTCGCCGTTGTGGCCGAACGGGGGGTGGCCGAGGTCGTGGGCGAGGCAGGCGGTCTCCACCAGGTCCGGGTCGCAGCCGAGGGCGGCGCCGAGTTCCCGGCCGACCTGGGCGCACTCCAGGCTGTGGGTGAGCCGGGTGCGCGGGGAGGTGTTGATCTGCGGGGTGGCGGCGCCGGGCTGGACGACCTGGGTCTTGCCCGCCAGCCGGCGCAGCGCCGCGGAGTGCAGGACGCGGGCCCGGTCGCGCTGGAACGCGGTGCGGCCGGGCCGTTTGTCGGGTTCCGGCACCCAGCGTTCGGTGTCCGCCTCGTCGTAGGGCGGCTCGGCGACGGCGTACCCGGCCACGACCGGCGGTTTCGCGTTCATGCGATGACCGTAACCGGGTGGTGCGCCGTCATGCGCGGCCGGTGGGCGGGTGGCCGCCGGGTGGGACGGACGTCACGGGCCGGCGGTGCCGGGGCGCGTGGCGGGGAAGGGGCGCAGTCCGGCGAGCTGGCAGGTCAGCTGGTCGGCGAACCGGACCAGCAGGGTCTCGGCGCTGCCGAGCACGTCGTCGGCGGCGGGGTGCCCCGGGGTGGCCGGGGGCTGCGGGAGTCGGATGTCGTCGGCCATGGCAGCAGTCTGGGGCGCCGCTCACGCCCGGCACGCGGCATTGGCGGCCCGGCGTGCGGCGAGAACCACCCGTCAGGAGCAACGGGCGTCGCCCGCGCGCCACTCCCGGCCGGGCAGGCGGCGGCCGCGGGCGGCGAGATCGCGGCGGGCGGCCGGGCCGGCCAGGTAGACCCAGGCGGTCACCGCGGCGTCGTCCTCGGTGGCGGTGACGGTGCGCCGCTCGCGCACGTACAGGGCGGCCGGGTCGCCGGGGAGGTACCCCTCCAGCCGGTCGAGGTCGGCGAGCACGGCGTCGTGGGCGGCGGGCAGCGGCATGACCAGGTCGCCCGCGGTACGGCCGCCGGGCACGTCCACCGCCCAGGGGTGGCCGGGGCCGGCGTAGAGCGCGACGCCGGCCAGTTCGGCGCCGGCGGTCCAGGCGGTACGGCCGTGCAGCAGGCGGTGGTTGGACCCGCCGGGGCGCAGGGTGCCGTAGACGAAGACGGGCAGGGGGGAGGGATCGTTCACGTCTGCCATGATGCGCGCAACCGCGGGCGGCGCGCGGGCGTCCGCCGTGGTGGGGGACGGGTGCGGGGGGTCCGCGTCCGGATGTGGTCCGGGGAGGGCTGATGACACGACGCTGGGCGCGGTGGGCGAGGGTGCCGGCGACGCGGCGGGGCCGGCGGCGGCTGGTGCGCTGGGCGGCGGGGGTGTGCGCGGTGGCGCTGGTGCCGATGACCTGGCTGTACGTCAGTACGCAGTCTCGCGTGCGGGACGTGGCGGACGTGCCGGCCGAACCGGTGGCGATGGTGTTCGGCGCCGGGCTGGACGCGGGGGCGCCGTCCCCGTACCTGGCGCACCGGCTGGCGGCGGCGGCCGAGCTGTACCGGGCCGGCAAGGTGAAGGTCGTCCTGGTCACCGGGGACAACAGCCGCACGGACTACAACGAGCCGGGCGCGATGAGCACGTGGCTCGCGGCGCACGGCGTGCCGCGTTCGCGGGTGGTGCTGGACTACGCGGGCTTCGACACCTGGGACTCCTGCACCCGGGCGCGGCGGATCTTCGGGGTGACGCACGCGGTGCTGGTCTCCCAGGGTTTCCACATCCGCCGGGCGCTGGCGCTGTGCCGGGCGGCGGGCGTGACCTCGTACGGCGTCGGGGTGGACGAACCGCACGACGCCACCTGGTACTACGGCGGCGTGCGGGAGGTACTGGCGTCCGGCAAGGCCGTGCTGGACTGCGTCCTGCGCCCGGGCCCCGACGTCCTGGGCCGGCGCGAACACACGGTGACGGCGGCCCTGCGGGCGGCGGGGGGCGGACGGTAGGGGTCGGGTCCCCGCGGGGGCCGGGCGGGGTCCGGCCGGGTGGTGGGCGGGGCGGGGTCCGCGCGGGGCGCGTCGGGGGGGCACGTCGGGGGGCCGGTACGGCCTCAGTACGTCAGGACGATGCCGATGAAGACCAGGACGGCCAGCAGGACCGGTGCCCCGATCAGCAGCATGACGCCGAGCCAGGGGTGGCCGGTCTCGGCGGCGACGGCGGCGGCGAACGGGCGGATCGTCACGAGCTGCTCCTCGCCGTCGCCCTGCATGCGCCACTCCCCCGGTCGGCCCCCGCGGCCCCCGGCCGCGCGGGAAATGCTACCGACGCGGACCGGTCGGGGAGGGCGGAGCACGTGCGGCGGACAGGTGATAACGCGCCGGAGGGGCCGGCGAATCGGGCTGGCGGGCGGAATTGATCCGGGAGAGTGAACGAAGAGAACCATTCCCGGACCCGGTCAGTTGTGCAGTCTGCTCCGGCTAGTGGGGCGTTCCAGGATCGGAAGGAATTCTCGTGATCAAGAAGGTTCTCGCCACCGCGGCGGTCGTCATTTCCGCGGTCGGCGTCACCGCCGGACCGGCGATGGCCATCGGCAACAACCACGGCCCCAGCTCCACCAACGGCAGCGGCGCCGAGCAGGCTTACGGCAACACCACCACCGGTGGCTACATGAGCCCGCAGATCGGCCTGGTCCAGGGCTCCCTGAACAAGCCTTGTGTCGGCCTGCCGGCCAAGGCGAACCTGACCTCGCTGATCGGCCTGGTGCCGATCGGTGTCCAGGACATCCTGACCCAGCCGCAGACTCAGCAGTGCGTGGAGAACTCCAGCCAGGTCAAGGGCGACGACCCGCTGTCGCACATCCTGGACAACATCCCGGTGCTCTCCGGTAACGGCGCCAACAGCTGAATTCCCCCTCGGGGAGCTTCGCGGTCCCGGGACCCGGTGACATTCTTCGTCGGAATGTATGACGGACAGCTTTTCCACTCCGCTGACCTTTCATCCCCTCCGACGATCTGAATTCCCGACCCACCGCCACCGAGCCCAAGGGCCCGCCCACCGCACAACACGGTGCGCGGGCCTTTTGGCGTGCGGGAGCGTGCGGCGCGCGGGTGGGGCCTTCGGGACGCGGACCGGGCGTGGGCGCGCGGCGGCCCGGCGGCGGGGGCGCCGGGGCCCGGACGGGCGCGGTGCCCGCCCCCGTCGTGTTGACCGGGGGGCATCACCGGTCCGGAGGACGTGCCCGTGGGGGGTGGGACGGGCTTTCACCTGGTGAGGGGTGTCGGGCAACCGACCGGCAGCAGAACAAGACTTCACGTTTTCGTGATGCTTTTTACACATGCCCCCGCGATACTTCATGACCATGTCCGACCCCTCGCGCGACCGCGCCACCCCGATCACGTCCTCCCCGACCCGCCGTGGCGTCCTCGCCGCGGGTGGAGGTCTCGCCCTCAGCGGTCTGCTCGCCGCGTGTGGTTCCAACACCGGGCGGGGAAGCGGGGGTTCGGGCAAGGGACCGGCGCTGTCGCAGTGGTACCACCAGTACGGCGAGGCCGGCACCGAACAGGCCGTCAAGCGGTACGCGGCCGCCTACAAGGACGCCGACGTCACGGTGCAGTGGCGGCCCGGCAACTACGACCAGCAGACGGCGGCGGCGCTGCTGACGTCGAACGGGCCGGACGTCTTCGAGGTCAACGGGCCGACGCTGGACCAGATCCAGGGCGGTCAGGTCGTCGATCTGACCGATGAGATCAACGCGGTGCGCTCCGACTTCAACCAGGCGGTGCTGGCGCCGAAGACCTGGCAGGGCAAGGTCTACGGCATCCCGCAGGTCGTCGACATGCAGATGCTGTTCTACCGCAAGAGCATGCTGGCCAAGGCCGGCGTGCGGCCGCCGCAGACGCTGGAGGAACTGGTCGACGCGGCGGGCAGGCTGACGACCAAGGACGTCAAGGGCCTCTTCCTCGGCAACGACGGCGGCGCCGGAGTGCTGGGCGGCACGCCGTTGTTCGCCGCCGGGCTGGAACTCGTCGGCGACGACGGCACCGTGGGCTTCGACGACCCGGCCGCCGCCGCGGCGCTCGCCCCGCTGCGCACCCTGTTCACGAGCAAGTCGCTGTTGCTGGGCGCCCCGGCCGACTGGTCGGACCCCTCGGCGTTCGTCCAGGGCCTGACCGCCATGCAGTGGTGCGGCCTGTGGGCGATGCCGGTGGTGCAGAAGGCGCTGGGTGACGACTTCGGCGTGCTGCCGTTCCCGAAGGCCGGCGCGCACGGGCGGCCGGCGGTGCCGGTGGGCGCCTACGCGTCGGCGGTCAGCGCGCACAGCAAGCACGTGGACGCCGGCAAGGCGTTCGCGAAGTGGCTGTGGGTGGACCGCACCGACTACCAGGACGACTTCGCCACCTCCTACGGCTTCCACATCCCGGCGCGGATCTCGCTGGCCAAGCGCGCCGCGAAGCTGCGTTCGGGGGCGGCGGCCGACGCGGTGCACTTCACCACCGACTACGGCCACGCCAACCCGCTGCTGTGGACCAGCGCCTGCGTGACGGCGCTGTCCGACGCGCTCAACCACGTCATCAGGGACGGCGCTTCGCCGGCCGCGCAGGTCAAGTCGGTCGTGGCGACGGCCGCTTCGGAACTCAAGCGCGTGCAGAAGAAGAGCTGACGGGTGCCCGCCCGGATCCTGGGGCCCCAGAACCGCAACCTGTGGTTCTGGGTCTTCACCGGCCCGTTCGTGCTCGGGCTGGCGGTCTTCACGTACGTTCCACTGCTGTGGAGCATCGTTCTCAGCTTCTTCGACGCGCGCAACACGGTCACCCCCACGCGTTTCGTGGGGCTGGCCAACTACACGGCGGTGCTGGGGGATTCGGCGTTCGTCTCGTCACTGGCGACGTTCGCGGTCTTCTCCCTGTTCATCGTGCCGGCCACCTACGCGCTCTCGCTGGGGCTGGCGCTGCTGGTGCACCGGCTGCGTTTCGCGCGGGCGTTCTTCCGGTCGGTGTTCTTCCTGCCGACGGCGTGCAGCTACGTGGTGGCGTCCCTGGTGTGGAAGATGTCGGTGTTCAACGGGGTGCGCTTCGGCCTGGCGAACGTGGTGCTGGGCTGGTTCGGCGCGGACCCGGTGGCGTGGCTGTCGACGACGCACCCGCCGTACTACTGGCTGGTGATCGTCACGGTGCGGCTGTGGCTCCAGGCCGGTTTCTACATGGTGCTGTTCATCGCGGGTCTCCAGCGCATCCCCAGGACCCTGTACGAGGCCGCCTCGGTGGACGGCGCCCGGCCCGGCTGGCAGACGTTCCGCTGGATCACGTTCCCGCAGCTGCGGGCCACGTCGGTGGCGGTGCTGCTGCTGCTGGTGATCAACGCGTTCCAGGCGTTCGACGAGTTCTACAACCTGCTCTCGACGGCCGGCGGCTACCCGCCGTACGCGCGGCCGCCGCTGGTCTACCTCTACTACGAGGCGCTGGGCCAGGGGCAGCAGCTGGGCGTGGGCAGCGCGGGCGCGGTGGTGCTGGCGCTGATCATCGCGGTGGTGACGGTCGCGCAGGCGCGCTGGTTCGGCCTGGGACGGAAGGAGGCGTGATGGATCAGGCCCTGGTGCGCCTCGGGCGCGGGCTGCGGCTGGTGGTGCTGGTGGCGCTGGCGCTGCTGTTCCTGGTGCCGTTCTACCTGGTGGTGCGCAACGGACTGTCGACCGAGGCGGACATCACGGCCCCGGGATGGTCGTTCTTCCCGCACAGCCTCCAGTGGCACAACGTCACCGACCTGTTCGACGACCCGTCCGTGCCGATGCTGCACTCCCTGTGGAACTCGGCACGGATCGCGGTGCTGACCACGCTGGGCACGCTGCTGCTCGCGTCGATGGCCGGCTACGGGCTGGCCCGGATCCCGTACAAGTACGCCAATCATGTCTTCTACCTGATCCTGGGCTCGCTGATGATCCCGGCGGCGGTCACCTTCGTGCCGAGCTTCGTGCTGGTCTCCTCCCTCGGGTGGATCTCCACGCTGCGCGGCCTGGTCGTCCCCACCCTGTTCAACGCGTTCGCCGCGTTCCTCTTCCGGCAGTACTTCCTGGGCTTCCCGCCGGAACTGGAGGACGCCGCGCGGGTGGACGGACTGGGCTACTGGCGGGTGTACTGGCGGATCGTCGTACCGAACGCGCGGGCGGTGTTCGCGGCGGTGGGCGCGATCGTGTTCATCGGCTCGTGGAACGCCTTCCTGTGGCCGCTGGTCATCGGGCAGGACCAGTCGTCCTGGACGGTCCAGGTGGCCATGTCGTCGTTCGCCACCGCGCAGACGGTCGACCTGCACGAGTTGTTCATCGCCTCGGCGGTCTCCATCCTGCCGCTCGTGGTGGTGTTCGTCGTACTGCAACGGCACCTGGTCGCCGGGGTGGAGCGCTCCGGGATCGACGACTGACGACGGCGCCCGGGCCCGCGCGGCCCGCCGCGGCACCGGCGACCGACGACGCGAGGGGCGGAACGCCTGATGGGCTGGAGCGAGACCGACATTCCCGACCAGAGCGGCCGGACCGCGGTGGTCACCGGGGCCAACAGCGGCATCGGCTACTGCGCGGCCCGGGCGCTGGCCCGCTCCGGCGCCCGGGTGCTGCTGGCCTGCCGCAGCGAGGAGCGGGGCCGGCAGGCCGCCTCCCGGCTGCGGCAGGAGGTCCCGCAGGCCCGGGTGGCCTACCGCCACCTGGACCTGGCCGACCTCACCTCGGTGCGGGCGTTCGCCACCGGGATCGACGGCGGGCGGCTGGACCTGCTGGTCAACAACGCGGGCGTGATGGCCCTGCCCTACGGGCGCACGGCCGACGGTTTCGAGACGCAGTTCGGCGTCAACCATCTGGGGCACTTCGCCCTGACCGGGCTGCTGCTGCCGCACCTGCTGGCCACGCCCGGCGCGCGGGTGGTGACCGTCTCCAGCTTCCTGCACACGCTCGCCAACATCGACCCCGCCGACCTCAACGGCGAGCACGGCTACCACCGCTGGGTGGCGTACGCGCGCTCGAAGACGGCGAACCTGCTGTTCACCCACGAACTCGCCCGCCGGCTCACCGCGGCCGGCGCGGACGTGACCGCCGCCTGCGCCCACCCGGGCTGGGCGGACACCAACCTGATCAGCGCCGGTGTGGCGGCCGGCAGCTCGTTCCTGCGGCGGGCCGGCCGCGCCGCGAGCTTCCTGCTCGCCCAGTCCGCGGCGTCCGGCGCGCTGCCCACGCTGTACGCGGCCACCGCGCCGGACGTGCGCCCCGGCGACTTCGTCGGCCCCCGCCTGGCCGGCTGGCGCGGCGCCCCCACCCACGTCTGGCGCGCGCCCTGGACCCGCAACGACGCGGCCGCCGAACGCCTGTGGACCGCGTCGGTGGCCCTGACCGGCGTCCACTACGGGGACCTGCCGGCCGGCTGACGGGGGGGTGCGGGGCCGGCGGCTCGCGGCGGGAGTGCCGCTCGGCCGACGGCCGGGGACCCGGAGCCGGCGGCCGCCGCGCCGCTGGGGTCGCCCCCGCCTCCGCCCCCGGCCCGGGCCCCGCCCCGGCCCGGCCTCAGCCGGTCGTCCGGCGCCCCGCCGCTGCCGCCCGTCCCGCCTCCAGCCGGGCCACCGGGATGCGGAACGGGGAGCAGGAGACGTAGTCCAGGCCGACCTGGTGGAAGAAGTGCACGGACTCCGGGTCGCCGCCGTGCTCGCCGCACACCCCGAGCTTGAGGTCGGGGCGGGTCGCGCGACCGTCCCGGACCGCCTGCTCCACCAGGGAGCCGACCCCGTCGCGGTCGATCGTCTCGAAGGGGCTGACGCCGAAGATGCCCTTCTCCAGGTAGGCGGTGAAGAAGCTGGCCTCCACGTCGTCCCGGGAGAAGCCCCACACCGTCTGCGTCAGGTCGTTGGTGCCGAACGAGAAGAACTCGGCTGCCTCCGCGATCTGCCCGGCGGTCAGCGCGGCGCGCGGCAGCTCGATCATGGTGCCGAGCTTCAGCCCCAGGTCGACCCCGTAGCGGGCCTGCACCTCGGCGATCACGGTCTCGGCCTCGTCACGGACGAGTTCGAGCTCCTGCACCGTGCCGACCAGCGGGATCATGATCTCGGGCCGCGGGTCGCCGCCGGCGGTGAGGCGGGCCGCCGCGGCCTCGGCGATGGCCCGCACCTGCATGGTGAACAGGCCGGGGATGACCAGGCCCAGGCGGACCCCGCGCAGCCCCAGCATCGGGTTCTGCTCGTGCAGCCGGTGCACGGCCTGCAACAGCCGCAGGTCGTTCTCGTTGGCGTCCTTGCGGGCCTCGGCGAGCGCGACCCGCACCGACAGCTCGGTGATGTCCGGCAGGAACTCGTGCAGCGGCGGGTCGAGCAGCCGCACGGTGACCGGCAGGCCGTCCATCACCTCGAACAGGTCGGTGAAGTCCCCGCGCTGCAACGGCAGCAGGGCGTCCAGGGCCTCGTCGCGCTCGGCGTCGGTGTCGGCGAGGATCAGCCGCTCGACCAGTTCGCGGCGCTCGCCGAGGAACATGTGCTCCGTGCGGCACAGGCCGATGCCCTGGGCGCCGAACCGGCGGGCGCGGGCGGCGTCCTCGGCGTTGTCGGCGTTGGCCCGCACCCGCAGCCGGCGCATCCGGTCGGCGTAGGCCATCATCCGGTGCACGGCCTCGACGAGTTCGTCGGCGTCGTCGGCCCCCGCGTGCATGCGGCCCTCGAAGAACTCCACGACCGGCGACGGTACGACCGGTACCTCGCCGAGGTAGACCTTGCCGGTGGAGCCGTCGATGGAGATGACGTCGCCCTCCTCGACGACCTGGCCGCCGGGCACCGTCATGCGGCGCCGTTTGGTGTCGACCTCCAGCTCCTCCGCGCCGCACACACAGGTCTTGCCCATGCCGCGGGCCACGACGGCGGCGTGCGAGGTCTTGCCGCCGCGGCTGGTGAGGATGCCCTCCGCGGCCAGCATGCCGTTGAGGTCGTCGGGGTTGGTCTCGCGGCGTACGAGGATGACCTTCTCGCCGGACCGCGACCACTTGACCGCGGTGTAGGAGTCGAAGACCGCCTTGCCCACGGCCGCGCCCGGCGAGGCGGCGATGCCGCGGCCCAGGCGTTCGGCGTGCTCCCCGTCGCGGAACCGGGGGAACATCAGCTGCGCCAGCTGCGCCCCGTTGACCCGCTGGAGGGCCTCCGGCTCGTCGATGAGGCCCTGGTCGACGAGCTGGGTGGCGATGCGGAACGCGGCGGCCGCGGTGCGCTTGCCGACCCGGGTCTGGAGCATCCACAGGGTGCCGCGCTCGATGGTGAACTCGATGTCGCACAGGTCCCGGTAGTGGTTCTCCAGGGTCTCCATGATGTGCATCAGCTCGTCGTAGGACTTCGCGTCGATCGTGGCGAGGTCGGCGAGCGGCACGGTGTTGCGGATGCCGGCGACCACGTCCTCGCCCTGCGCGTTCTGCAGGTAGTCGCCGTAGACGCCCTGCTGGCCGCTCGCCGGGTCGCGGGTGAAGGCGACGCCGGTGCCGGAGTCCGGTCCGAGGTTGCCGAAGACCATCGAGCAGATGTTGACCGCGGTGCCCAGGTCGCCGGGGATGCGCTCCTGACGGCGGTAGAGCTTGGCACGGTCGGTGTTCCACGAGTCGAAGACGGCGCGCACGGCGAGGTCGAGCTGCTCGCGCGGGTCCTGCGGGAAGTCGCGGCCGGCGTCCTCGCGGACGATGTCCTGGTAGACGGTGACCAGTTCACGCAGCGCGTCGGCGGCCAGCGCGGTGTCGTCGCTCACCCCGGCCGTGGCCTTGGCCTGCTCGAAGGCGTCGTGGAAGCGTTCGCCGTCCACCCCCAGCACGGTCGCGCCGAACATCTGGATCAGGCGACGGTAGGAGTCCCACGCGAACCGCTCGTCCCCGGCCTGCGCGGCGAGCCCGGCCACCGAGGAGTCGGAGAGGCCGACGTTGAGGACGGTGTCCATCATGCCAGGCATGGAGAACTTCGCCCCGGACCGTACCGATACGAGCAGCGGATCGTCGCTCTGCCCGAGCCGGCGGCCCATCCGGCCCTCCAGCGCCTCCAGGTGCGCGTCGACCTCGGCCCGCAGCCCGGCGGGTTCACTCCCCGAATCCAGGTACAGCCTGCAGGCGTCCGTGGTGATCGTGAACCCGGGTGGGACGGGCAGTCCGAGGTTGGTCATCTCCGCGAGGTTGGCGCCCTTGCCGCCCAGCAGGTCTTTGAGACCCCTGTTGCCCTCAGTGAAGTCGTAGACGAACTTCCGCGGCGTTTTCTGTTCCGACACGGGGCTACTCCTCGCGGACCGGGATGGGTGTCTGTGGCGGGGAGCGTACCCGTCCCGAGGGGAGGGCAGCACCTGTCGTCGCACGTCACATGGCTACAACCATGCGCCCACGACAGATCGAACGCCACTCCCACCCGTTCCCCTGCGATCAGCGATCCGCCCTCCACCGTTCAATTCTTCAACACATGAGCGCCCACCGCTACATCCGAGCACTCATGTCGACCACGGAACGTGACGACAGCGCGAGGGCGTGAACGCTCCGCCATGACACCGGGTGCCATGAATTGGAAACCTGGCGACACCGAGTGCCGCCATCACCCCCACTCCCAGTCGCTCATATGAGCGAATCCAGCGACAGATGTGACGGGAATCACGCGGTCGACACGCCGGAATCGCAGGGGGGGTGAACGACCCTCCGGGGGGTGAACGGGGCGTGGACGGTGCCACCGTGCGGTGACACCGTGAGACGCGGTGGGGCGGGCGGCTCCGGTGCGGGCGGGCGGCGCGGGGCCGGGGCGGGCGGCGCCGGGGGCGGGCCCCGTGAGACGCGGTGGGGCGGGCCCCGGGGCGCGGGCGGCTCCGGTGCGGGCGGGCCCCGTGGGACGCGGTGGGGCGAGCGGTTCCTGTGCGGGCGGGCGGCGCGGGGCCGGGGCGGGCGGCGCCGGGGCGGGGCCGGTGCGGGCGGGCGGCGCCGGGGCGGGGCCGGTGCGGGCGGGCGGCGCGGTTCCGGTGCGGGCGGGCGGCGCCTCGGGCGGGTCAGCCGCCCGAGGTGTCGCATTCGGCGTCGGCGGTGACCGCGGCGGCGGTGTCCCAGGGGTCGGCGAGCCAGTTGTCGGGCAGGGCGACGCGCTTGGCGCCGGTGGTGCGTCCGCGCGGGCCCTCGGCGCCGGACGGCCAGGGCTGGTCGAGGTCCAGGGTGCCGAGGTGCTCGTCGAGTTCGGCCAGCGAGGAGGCCATGGCCAGGTCCCGGCGCACCTGGGAGCCGATCGCGAACCCCTTGGTGTACCAGGCCACGTGCTTGCGGAAGTCGACGACTCCGCGCGACTCGTCCTCCAGCCACTCCCCCAGGAGCTCGGCGTGGCGGCGCATCACCGCGGCGACCTCGCGCAGCCCCGGCCGGGAGCGCCGCGGCGAGCCGGCGAACGCGGCGACCAGGTCGGCGAAGATCCACGGCCGGCCCAGGCAGCCCCGGCCGACCACCACGCCGTCGGCGCCCGACTGCCGCATCATGCGGACCGCGTCGCCGGCGCTCCAGATGTCGCCGTTGCCCAGCACCGGGATCCGCGGCAGGGCCTCCTTCAGCCGGGCGATGGCCTCCCAGTCCGCCTCGCCGCCGTAGTGCTGGGCGGCCGTGCGGCCGTGCAGGGTGACGGCGGCGACGCCCTCGTCGGCGGCGATCCGGCCGGCGTCCAGGTAGGTGAGGTGGTCGGCGTCGATCCCGGTACGCATCTTGACGGTCACCGGCAGCGCCCCCGCGTTCACCACCGCCTCCCGCACGATCGCCCGGAACAGCGGCCGCTTGTACGGCAGGGCCGAACCACCACCGCGCCGGGTGACCTTGGGGACCGGGCAGCCGAAGTTGAGGTCGATGTGGTCGGCCAGGTCCTCCTCGGCGATCATCCGGGCGGCCTTGCCCACGATCGAGGGGTCCACGCCGTACAGCTGGATCGAACGCGGCTGCTCCGAGGGCTCGAAGCGGATCATGCGCATCGTCTTGTCGTTGCGTTCCACCAGCGCCCGGGTGGTGATCATCTCGCAGACGAACAGCCCGTTGCCCCCCGGCGCCGCGGCGCCCTCCGCGGCGTCCGCGAACTCCTTGCACAGCACCCGGAACGGCGCGTTGGTCACACCGGCCATCGGTGCGAGCACGACGGGCGCCGTGGCGTACGGACCGATCTTCAGGTGCTGCATGGCGACGATTTCCCTCGGGACGGCGAGCGGTGTGCGCCCCCATTCTCCCCCAACGGCATGCCCCCGCCGGACGGCCCACGTACGGCGCACGGCGAACGGCCTGCCCATGGTGCGTGGAAACCGGTGGCGTCACGCTCCCGCACACGGCACGAAAACACGACGTACCCATGGTGCGTGAAAACGAGACGCCGCAGGTCAGCCGACCAGGCACAGGGGGCGGTCGCTGTCGTCGGCGACCTCGCCCATGAAGCGTTCCAGGCGGGCGCGGGTCTCCTCGTCCTGCGGTGTGTGGACCACCATGCGGCTGTGGCTGGAGGGGGCGAGCCACATGCCGCTGTTCTGGAGGTGCAGCAGACCGGCACGGCTGTTCATGCAGCGCTTGGGCACTCCGGCGGGGAGGGCTGCGGGCGGGGTGCGGTCCCGGCGGTCCCGGGCGGGGAGGTCCGGACCGGCGGCGCGCAGGGGTCCACGGGGCGCGGCTGCTCCGAACGCGCGCCGTCCGGCCGGCTCACCGGGGGCCGATCCCGTGCCGGAGGCGGTCGCACCACGATCGAGTGACAGAAATTGAAATCTGTCATCCGACATGCCATTCTTGTCGTGGGTCGTTTCCCGGCCCCCGTGACGGCCACCCGTCACGGCGAGAGGTGTTCGTCCCCCGGGCGGACCGCCATCGAACGAAGGAGCAGCCGCCATGCGTACCCGACACCTCGGCTCCACCGGCCCCGCCACCTCGGCCCTCGGGCTCGGCTGCATGGGCATGTCCGCCCTGTACGGCACGACCGACCGCGCGGAGTCCGTCGCCACGATCCACGCCGCGCTCGACGCCGGTGTCACCCTCCTCGACACCGGCGATTTCTACGGCATGGGTCACAACGAGATGCTGATCGGCGAGGCCCTCGCCTCGGCCCGGCAGCGGCGCGACGAGGTCCTGGTCAGCGTGAAGTTCGGCGCACTGCGCGATCCGAAGGGCGGCTGGTCGGGCTACGACGGCCGGCCGGAGGCCGTGCGCAACTTCCTGGCCTACTCGCTCAACAGGCTGGGCACCGACCACATCGACGTCTACCGCATCGCCCGCGTCGACCCCGGCGTACCGATCGAGGAGACCGTCGGCGCCATCAAGGAGGCGGTCGACGCCGGATGGGTGCGCCACATCGGCCTGTCCGAGGTCGGCGCCGAGACCCTGCGGCGGGCGGCCTCCGTCGCACCGATCAGCGACCTCCAGATCGAGTACTCGCTCTTCTCCCGCGGCATCGAGGAGGAGATCCTGCCCACCGCGCGCGAGCTGGGCATATCGGTCACCGCCTACGGCGTGCTCTCCCGCGGTCTGCTCAGCGGCCACTGGAGCCGCGAGCGCCCCCTGACGCCGGGCGACTTCCGGGGCATGAGCCCGCGCTTCTCCGGCGACAACCTGGAGCGCAACCTCGACCTGGTCGACGCGCTGCGCGCGGTGGCGGAGGCCAAGGGTGTGAGCGTCGCGCAGGCCGCCATCGCCTGGGTGCTGGCGCAGGGCGAGGACGTCGTGCCGCTGGTCGGCGCCCGCACCCGGGAGCGGCTGTCCGAGGCGCTCGGAGCGCTGGAGGTCACCCTGGGGCCGGAGGACCTGGCCGCCATCGAGAAGGCCGTGCCCGCCGGATCCGCCTCCGGGGAACGCTACCCTGCGGCCCAGATGCAGAGCCTGGACAGCGAGCGATAACCAGGCACCGTCTCCCCCGCAGAAAGGAAGGCCGGAGCCATGCCGTCCGACGCCCTGACCCCCGAGCGCATCCTCGAAGCCACCGAGGACGTGCTGCGCCGCTACGGCCCGGCCAAGGCCACGGTGGTGGACGTGGCGCGGGTGCTGGGGGTCAGCCACGGCAGCGTCTACCGGCACTTCCCCAGCAAGGCCGCGCTGCGCGAGGCGGTCACCGCGCGGTGGCTGGAGCGCTCGCACGCCGAACTGGCGGGGGTCACCGCCGGCGGGGGCGCCGCGCCGGACCGGCTGGCGGACTGGCTGCGTACCCTGTTCTGCGCCAAACGCCGCAAGGCGCTGAGCGATCCGGAGCTGTTCGCCACCTACCAGGCACTGTTCAGCGACTCCAGCAGCGTGGTGGAGTCGCATCTGCGGGACCTGACCGGGCAGCTGACGGTCATCGTCGAGGAGGGCGCGGCATGCGGCGAGTTCGCGCCGGACGGCCCGGCCGGCGCCCCCGCCGCCGCCGCGCGGGCGGTCTTCGACGCCACCGTCCGCTTCCACGACCCGGTCTACGCCGACCACTGGGGCGACGAAGGCGCGGAGACCGAGCTGGAGTCCCTGATCGCCCTGCTGCTGAGGGGGCTCGGCCCGCGCTGACGCAGGCCGGGGGCGGCAGGGCCCGCGGGGCACGGGCGACGGGGGCGGCCGGTGCCGTGGGCCACAGGGCCGCGGCGGCGGAGGCGCGGGCCCGGGGCGCCCTTGAGGTGCTCACAGGTGGTGGAACGCTGCCGGGCGCCGGAAGCGGGGTACTCGGAACCAACCGTGGACCCGGTGGATAATTGTATTGTTAGCGCAACTAAATCCAAGTGCGCCCCCCACACGAGCCGGAGAAGCACGTGCCCGAGTTGCCCCGCAGGCGCCGTCTGCTGGTACTGGCGATCTGCTGCATGAGCCTGCTCATCGTGAGCCTGGACAACACCGTCCTCAACGTGGCGCTGCCATCCATGCAGCGGGAGCTGCACACCGGCGTGGCCGGGCTGCAATGGACGATCGACGCCTACACCCTGGTGCTGGCGAGCCTGCTGATGCTGTCCGGGTCCACCGCGGACCGGATCGGGCGGCGGCGGACGTTCCTGGTGGGGCTGACGGTGTTCACGGCCGCCTCACTGCTGTGCAGCATGGCGCCGAGCCTGTCGTGGCTGATCGCCGCCCGCATGCTGCAGGCGATCGGCGGCTCGATGCTCAACCCGGTGGCGATGTCGATCATCACCAACGTCTTCACCGACCCGAAGGAACGGGCCCAGGCCATCGGCGTGTGGGGCGGTGTGATCGGCATCAGCATGTCGGCCGGTCCGATCATCGGCGGACTGCTGGTGCAGACGACCACATGGCGGGCGATCTTCTGGATCAACGTGCCGATCGGTCTGGCCGCGATGCTGCTGACCAAACTGTTCGTACCGGAGTCCCGGGCACCGAAGGGCCGGCGGATCGACCCGGTGGGTCAGATCCTGATGATCGGGCTGCTGGCCTCGGTCACCTACGCGATCATCGAGTCGCCGTCGCGCGGCTGGGGCTCGCCGCTGATCCTCGGCTGCGCCGGACTGGCGGTGGTGAGCCTGGCGGCGTTCCTGTTCTACGAGCCGCGGCGGGCCGAGCCACTGATCGACCTGCGGTTCTTCCGCAGTGCGCCGTTCTCCGGGGCCACGGTGATAGCGGTGAGCGCGTTCGCCTCGCTGGGCGGATTCCTGTTTCTCAACACCCTCTACCTCCAGGAGGTCCGGCATCTGGACCCACTGCACGCCGGTCTGTTCATGCTGCCGATGGCGGTGATGGCGTTGGTCTTCGCGCCGTTGTCCGGGCGCATAGTCGGGGCCCGGGGGCCGCGGCTGCCGTTGCTGCTGGCCGGGTTCGCGCTGTGCGTCAGCGGCGTCGTCCAGGCCACACACTTCTCCTCCCACACGCCCACGGCCCTGCTGCTCGCCGGCTACGTGGTGTTCGGCATCGGCTTCGGCCTGGTCAACGCGCCGATCACCAACACCGCGGTGTCCGGCATGCCCCGCGCGCAGGCCGGTGTGGCGGCGGCGGTGGCCTCGACCAGCCGGCAGATCGGCAGCGCGATGGGCGTCGCGGTGATCGGTTCGGTGATGGCGAGCGGCATGGGCCCCGGCGCCCGGGGGTTCGGCGCTGACGGGCGCACCGCCTGGTGGATCATCGCCGTGTGCGGTGCCGTCGTCCTGGCCGTCGGAGCCCTGACCTCCGGCCGGTGGGCACGGTCCACCGCGGTGCGCACCGCGGAACGCCTGCAGGAGGACGAGATCCGGCAGCCCGTCAAGGTCTGACACCCGCCGGCCGCCGCGAGGCCCCCGCTCAGCCACCCCCTTCAGGCCGCGCGGTGCGCCCCGCGCCCCCGTCCCGGAAACCCCTGGCCCCGCCGGTCCTGGGGCGGACGGGCGGGGCCAGGGGGAGCCGCAGCGAGCGGCGGGGACGTCAGCAGCCGAGGAGGCGGCCGGCCAGGTAGCCCTGGACCTGGTCGAGGGAGACGCGCTCCTGCTTCATGGTGTCGCGCTCGCGCACGGTCACCGCGTTGTCCTCAAGGGTGTCGAAGTCGACGGTCACGCAGAACGGGGTGCCGATCTCGTCCTGGCGGCGGTAGCGGCGGCCGATGGCGCCGGCGTCGTCGAACTCGATGTTCCAGTTCTTGCGCAGGTCGGCGGCGAGGCCCTTGGCCTTCGGCGACAGCTGCGGGTTGCGGGAGAGCGGCAGGACGGCGACCTTGACCGGGGCGAGGCGGGCGTCGAGGCGCATCACGGTGCGCTTCTCCATGACGCCCTTGGCGTTCGGCGCCTCGTCCTCGGTGTAGGCGTCGAGCATGAAGGCCAGCATCGCGCGGTTGACGCCGGCGGCCGGCTCGATGACGTACGGGAACCAGCGCTCGCCGGCGTCCTGGTCGAAGTACGACAGGTCCTGGCCGGACGCCTTGGAGTGCGAGGCGAGGTCGTAGTCGGTGCGGTTGGCCACACCTTCCAGCTCGGAGAACTCAGCGCCGCCGAAGTTGAAGCGGTACTCGATGTCGGCGGTGCGCTTCGAGTAGTGGGACAGCTTCTCCTTCGGGTGCTCGTACCAGCGGATGTTCTCCTCACGGATGCCCAGCTCGCGGTACCAGTTCCACCGCTGCTCCATCCAGTACTCCTGCCACTGCTCGTCCTCGCCGGGCTTGACGAAGAACTCCATCTCCATCTGCTCGAACTCGCGGGTGCGGAAGATGAAGTTGCCCGGGGTGATCTCGTTGCGGAACGACTTTCCCATCTGGGCGATGCCGAACGGCGGCTTCTTGCGGGAGGTCTGCTGAACCTGGGCGAAGTTGGTGAAGATGCCCTGCGCGGTCTCCGGGCGCAGGTAGGCGACGGAGCCGCTGTCCTGGGTCGGGCCGAGGTGGGTGGCGAGCATGCCGGAGAACTGCTTGGGCTCGGTGAAGGCACCCTTGGTGCCGCAGTTGGCACAGTTGATGTCGGCGAGCCCGCCGGCCGGCAGGTGGCCGTGCTTGGCCTCGTACGCCTCCTCCAGGTGGTCGGCGCGGTAGCGCTTGTGACAGGAGGTGCACTCGGTCAGCGGGTCACTGAAGGTGGCCACGTGACCGGAGGCCACCCAGACCTCGGGGGCCAGGATCACCGAGGAGTCGATGCCGACGACGTCGTCGCGGGAGGTGACCATGGAGCGCCACCACTGGCGCTTGATGTTCTCCTTGAGCTCCGTGCCCAGCGGCCCGTAGTCCCAGGCAGCCTTCGACCCGCCGTAGATCTCGCTGGAGGGGTAGACGAAGCCACGGCGCTTGCTCAGGCTGACGATGGTGTCGATCTTGTCGGCGGCCACGGTGCTCTCTTCAGTACGACGAAGGGGTCAGGTCGGGGTCCGCCGGCTCCGCAGTGTCGCCTGTGACGCGGTCCGCCGCGGCCCGGCGAATACCTCAGGTTACCGGCGTCCGCACCCCTCGGGCCAAATCGGATCCGGCCCGTGAAACAGCGGCCCGCGCAGTGACCGCCGCCACGGCGGACCGCGTGGCGGGGGGTCTTCACCGGCCGGTGATCACCTGCCGCTGGCACAATGGAGACGGCGGGAACGGGCCCGCCCCCGGCGCACGCGGCCCCGGTCACGCCGGGGACGTACGGTCCGGGACATCGAGGAGGACGATCGTGGCCACAGCGAATCCGCCCGTGCAGGGCCGATCGACCCGGCAGCGGGCAGCGGTGTCCGCGGCGCTTGCCGAGGTCGACGAGTTCCGCAGCGCGCAGGAGCTGCACGATCTGCTGCGGCACCGCGGCGACTCGGTGGGCCTGACCACCGTCTACCGCACCCTGCAGTCCCTCGCCGACGCCGGTGAGGTGGACGTGCTGCGCACCAGCGACGGCGAAGCGGTCTACCGGCGGTGCAGCAGCGGCCACCACCACCATCTGGTCTGCCGTTCCTGCGGCCGGGCGGTCGAGGTGGAGGGCCCCGCGGTCGAGAAGTGGGCGGACTCGGTGGCCGCCGAGCACGGCTACGTGGACGTGGACCACACCGTGGAGATCACCGGCACCTGCGCGGACTGCGCGGCCGGCCGCGAAACCCCCGGCGACAGCGCCGCCCCCACCCCCTGAGCCACGCCCCCGGCGCCGGACCGCGCACCGGACCGCCCGCACCGCGCACCGCCCCCGCCGCGAGGCACGCCCCGCGCCCGGACCGCCCCATGGCGGCCCGGGCGCGGGGCGGCGCGGCCTACTCCGCTGCCGGGACCGTGAGCCGGTCACGGCTCTTGTCGAGCGCGGCGACCTCGTTGGGCGTCGCACCGCCGAAGCGGCGGTCGCGGGAGGCGTACTCCAGGCACGCGCGCCACAGGTCGCGGCGGTCGAAATCCGGCCACAGGACGTCCTGGAAGACCATCTCGGCGTAGGCGGACTGCCAGATGAGGTAGTTGGAGGTGCGCTGCTCACCGGACGGCCGAACGAAGAGGTCGACGTCCGGCATGTCGGGGTAGTACAGGTACTTGGCGAAGGTCTTCTCGTTCACCTTCGAGGGGTCCAGCGCGCCGGACCTGATGTCGGCGGCCATCGCGGCGGCGGCGTCGGCGATCTCGGCGCGGCCGCCGTAGTTGACGCAGAAGTACAGCGTCATGGCGTCGTTGCCGACGGTCTGCTCCTGGGCGATCTGGAGTTCCTCGACGACCGACTTCCACAGCTTGGGCATGCGGCCGGTCCAGCGGATGCGGATGCCGAGGGCGTCCATCTCGTCACGGCGGCGGCGGATGACGTCCCGGTTGAAGTTCATCAGGAAGCGCACCTCCTCGGGGGAGCGCCGCCAGTTCTCGGTGGAGAAGGCGTACAGCGACAGGTTCTTGACGCCCATCTCGATGCAGCCCTTGAGCACGTCCATCACGACGCCCTCGCCGACCTTGTGGCCCTCGGTGCGCGGCAGGTCGCGTTCCTTGGCCCAGCGGCCGTTGCCGTCCATCACGATGGCCACGTGGTTCGGCACCAGTTCGGCGGGGATCCCCGGGGGCCGGGCGCCGGAGGGGTGCGGGTCGGGGACCTGGTATTCGCGGCGGTTGCGGCTGAGCAGCCCACGGCGTGCCATCGTTTTCGTTTCTCCTATTTCTCGACGAACCGCAGCGAGCGCAGTCCGCGTTCGAGGTGCCATTGCAGATAGGCGGCGACGATCCCGCTGCCCTCCCGGGCGTGCCGTTCCTGGCAGGCGTCCGCACGCTCCCAGTCGCCGGTGAGCAGGGCGCCGAGCAGTTCCAGCGACTCCCCCGAGGGTACGACGCTGCCCGCCACCCGGCAGTCGGCGCAGACCACGCCGCCGGAGGCGACGGAGAAGAACCGGTTGGGTCCCGGCATGCCGCACTTGGCGCAGGCGTCAAAGCTGGGCGCGTAGCCGTTGACGGCCAGGGATCGCAGCAGGAACGCGTCGAGCACCAGGCGGGGCCGGTGGGCGCCGGAGGCCAGGGTGCGCAGGCCGCCGACCAGCAGCAGGTACTGCTGGAGGGCGGGTTCGCCCTCGTGGTCGGTGAAGCGCTCGGCGGTCTCCAGCATCGCGGTGCCGGCGGTGTAGCGGGTGTAGTCGCCGGCGATGCCGTTCCCGTAGGCGGCGATCGACTCGGCTTGGGTGCACAACGGCAGCCCGCGGCCGACCAGTTCGCCGCCGCGGGCGAAGAACTGCACGTCGACGTGGGAGAACGGTTCCAGCCGCGCGCCGAACTTCGACTTGGTGCGCCGCACTCCGCGCGCGACCGCCCGGATCCGGCCGGAGTGCCGGGTCAGCACGGTGATGACGCGGTCGGCCTCGCCCAGTTTCTGGGTCCGCAGCACCACGCCGTCGTCGCGGAAGAGGGTCATGCGTTCATTGTCGCCCACCGCCGCGCCCCGCCCCGCCGCCCGGGAGCCCTGCGCGGGGCCGGTCCCGCGGTGCTGCCCGGCGCGTCCCCGCGGCACGGCCCGGACGGTCCCCGCGGCGCTGCCCGGCGCGTCCCCGCGCCGCTGGGGGCGGGCCGGGCGGGGTCAGGAGGCGGTGGCGGCCTGGAGGATGCGGGCGGTGTCCTCGCCGGGCAGGCCCAGGCAGTGACCCGCGGCGGCCAGCGCCTGGCGTTCGGCGGGACGGTAGGTGCCGTCGGCGAGCGCGATGCGGGCGCCCAGCAGCAGGACGTGCTCGCGGCCCTGCGGAGCGAGGTGGCAGGCCAGCGGTTCCAGGGCCTCGTGCAGTTCGATGGAGAGCCAGCCGCTGTCGCCGGTCCCGGGCGGGGTGGTGAGGTCGTCGCCGTCGTCGGCGGCGCCGCACTCCTGGAGCACCGCCTCCGCCTCCCGCAGGGCCCGGGCGTCACCGCTCCCGGCGCCCAGCACGGTGAACGTCACGGTGCGCACCGCCTCGCGGAGCATGGCGGTCAGCCGGGCGGTCGTGGGCAGCTGGAGGGCGTCCAGCGAGTGCCGGGTCGCGCAGGTGCCGCACTCGGCCACGGTGCCGGCCCCGCCGCGCCGGGCCAGCGGCACGTTGAGCACGGTCAGCCGGCGCTCTCCGGCGCGGCGCAGGTAGTTGCGGTCTCCGCCGCACACGGCGCAGTAGAACTCGCCGTCGCCCTCGGTGTGCCACGTGGTGCGCACCCCCACGACGAACAGTCCCCCGCAGCGCAGTACAAGCGGTCGCAGTCCCACGTCGCGTCCTCCCGGCGTTCGCCCCGGCACGGTTCACGGCACGCTGCCGCGGGCGTAGATAACACTCCGGCAACGGCGCCTGTGTGGGAGTGATGTTAGCCACACTCCGGCGCGGCGTCAGCAGGCGTGCGTGCCCGGATCCGAAAACGGCGCGAAAACTGCCGTTCCCCGCGCCGTGCGGAACGGGCGGGGAACGGGCGGGGAACGGCCGGGGAACGCGGGGGGCCGGTGGTCAGCCGCGGTGTGCGCGGTTGACAGCGGAGACGACCGCCTTGAGGGAGGCCAGCGTGGTGTTGGCGTCGATGCCGATGCCCCACAGCACGCGGCCGTCGATGGCGCACTCGATGTAGGAGGCGGCCCGGGCGCTGGCGCCCTCGCTGAGGGTGTGCTCGGTGTAGTCCAGCAGCCGGGCGTCCACCCCGACGGCGGCCAGGGCGTCGAAGAACGCCGAGATCGGGCCGTTCCCGGAACCGGTCAGCGTGGTGACCGCTCCGTCGACCACGGCGTCGGCGGTCAGCACGTCACGGCCGTCGGTGTCCGTCTCGGTGCGCACCGCGCCCAGGTCGATCCGCCCCCAGGGCGCCTCGGGGGTGGGCAGGTACTCGTCGCTGAAGACCGCCCAGATCGCGGCCGGCGTGATCTCGCCGCCCTCGGTGTGGGTCTTGGCCTGGATGATCTTCGAGAACTCGATCTGCATGCGGCGCGGCAGGTCCAGCTTGTGGTCGTTCTTCAGGACGTAGGCCACACCACCCTTGCCGGACTGGGAGTTGACCCGGATGACCGCCTCGTAGGAGCGGCCGACGTCCTTGGGGTCGATCGGCAGGTAGGGCACCGCCCAGGTGATCTCCTCGACCGGCTTGCCCTGTGCGGCGGCGTCCGCCTCCAGGGCCTCGAAGCCCTTCTTGATGGCGTCCTGGTGGGAGCCGGAGAAGGAGGTGTAGACCAGGTCGCCCGCGTAGGGGTGGCGCGGGTGGACCTCCATCTGGTTGCAGTACTCGGCGGTGCGTCGGATCTCGTCGATCTGCGAGAAGTCGATCATCGGGTCGACGCCCTGGGAGAACAGGTTCATCCCCAGGGTGACCAGGTCCACGTTGCCGGTGCGTTCGCCCTGGCCGAACAGGCAGCCCTCGACGCGGTCGGCGCCGGCCATCAGCGCCAGTTCGGCGGCGGCCACCGCGGTGCCGCGGTCGTTGTGCGGGTGGACCGACAGGCACACGTGCTCGCGGCGCGTCAGGTTGCGCGACATCCACTCGAAGCGGTCGGCGTGCGTGGAGGGGGTGGAACGCTCGACGGTGGCGGGCAGGTTGAGGATGATCTCGCGGCCCTCGGCGGGCTGCCAGACGTCCATGACCGCCTCGCACACCTCCAGGGCGAAGTCCAGTTCGGTGTCGGTGAAGATCTCCGGGCTGTACTGGTAGCCGAAGACGGTCTCGTCGCCCAGCAGCTTCTCGGCGTACTCCATCACCAGGCGGGTGCCCTCGGTGGCGATCCGCACGGTCTCCTCGCGGCCGCCGCGGAAGACCACGCGGCGGAAGAGCGGGGCGGTGGCGTTGTAGAGGTGCACGGTGGCGCGCGGGGTGCCGGCCAGGGCCTCGACGGTGCGCTCGATCAGTTCCTCGCGGGCCTGCGTGAGCACCGAGATGGTGACGTCCTCGGGGATCGCGCCCTCTTCGATGATGGAGCGCACGAAGTCGAAGTCGGTGGCGCCGGAGGAGGGGAACCCGACCTCGATCTCCTTGTAGCCCATGCGTACCAGCAGGTCGAACATGGCCCGCTTGCGTGCCGGGGACATCGGGTCGATCAGGGCCTGGTTGCCGTCACGCAGGTCGGTGGAGAGCCAGCGGGGCGCGGCGGTGACGCGGTTGCCGGGCCAGGTGCGGTCGGGGATGTCCACCGCGTCGTAGCGGCCGTAGCGGTGGACGGGCATGCCGGAGGGCTTCTGGCGCACGGTGGCGGCGGTCAGGGGCGTGGGCAGGCCGGTGGCGGGAGAGGTCATGCGGGGCTCCTGGGAAGACGGTTCCGGGGTCCTGGAGGGTCGACCGACGGTGGCGAGAAATCGCGCGAACACCGAACTCCGCGGGGAGGGGGTCGGCCTCGACTTACAGGCCCTCGCCGCGGCAGCTAAGGAGGAGCAGCCCGAAACGCATGATGCGCGCAGCCTAACCGAGCACCGGTCCGGCGCCCAGTTGCTGGGCCGTCCCTCTCAGCATGCAAGACGGCGTCAACCCCAGAGCGCTTCCGGCCACTCTTTCCAGGCACATTCGGCGACTTTGCGTTACAAGTCGGTCACGTGGAGCGACAACCAGGAGGAGGTCCCGACCGCCAGCACCCGGAGACGCCATGGATACCAGCCCGCCCACCGCCCCCGCGACGGCGTTCTGCGGAGTCGTGCCGCCGCACCTGCTCGACCGGCTCGCCGCCCACCCCGACCCGGCCGTCCACGGCCCGGCCCGCCGCTCGCTGGAACGGGACGCCACGCACCGCGCCCGGCGCCGCACCACGGCCCGCACCGCCGCCCCCACCACCACCGCGGCCCCCGCCGGCGGCGCCGAACGCACCGTCTGCGACGCCCGCCACACCGAACGCCTGCCCGGCCGCAAGGTGCGCGCCGAGGGCGGCAAACCGGTGCGCGACGGCGCGGTCAACCGCGCCTACGAGGGACTCGGCGCCACCTTCGACCTGTTCCTCGACGTCTACCAGCGGCACTCGGTGGACGGCGCCGGCCTGCCGCTGACCGGCTCGGTGCACTACGGCGAGGACTACGACAACGCCTTCTGGGACGGCTCCCAGATGGTCTTCGGCGACGGCGACGGCCGGACCTTCACCGACTTCACCGCGGCCGTCGACGTCATCGGCCACGAACTCACCCACGGCGTCACGCAGTACAGCGCCAACCTCGACTACCACGGCCAGTCCGGCGCGCTCAACGAATCGGTCTCCGACGTCTTCGGCTCCCTGGTCAAACAGCACCTGCTCGGCCAGGACGCGGACCGGGCGGACTGGCTGATCGGCGCCGGCCTGTTCGCCCCCGGGGTGCACGGGGTCGCGCTGCGCTCGATGAAGGCACCCGGCACCGCCTACGACGACCCCGCGCTCGGCAAGGACCCGCAGCCCGGCCACATGGACGGCTACGCGCACACCCACGAGGACGACGGCGGCGTACACATCAACTCCGGCATCCCCAACCACGCGTTCTGCCTGCTGGCCACCTCGCTCGGCGGCCACGCGTGGGAGCGCGCCGGACAGATCTGGTACGACACGCTCACGGGCGGGCAGTTGCGCCCCGACGTGGACTTCGCCGGGTTCGCCGCCGCCACCGCGGCCACCGCGCTGGGGCGGTACGGCGACGGGGAGGAGCACCGGGCGGTGCTGGCCGCCTGGGCCGCCGTCGGCCTCCCTGTGCGGCGCGGACAGGACACCGCCCTGCCCCGCCAGTCCGCCGAGACCGCCACGCCGGCGGAACGGGGGTGACCGTGCGGATATCGGTGACGCGGACCGGCGGACTGACCGGCCGCACCCTCAGCGCCACCCTGGAGACCGCCGGCCGCCCCGACGCCGACCGCCTGCACACCCTGGCCGCCGAGGCACTGCGGGACGCCCGCGGTGAAGGACCGGCGTCCGGCACCCGGAACGCGGTCGGTTCCAGGCACACGGCGGCCACCGGGCACACCGCCGGCTCCGGCGCCGCGGTACCGGACGGCTACCGCTACGCGATCACCGCGGGCGGCACCACCGCCCACTGCGCCGACCCGCACGTCACCACGGCCCAGCGCGCCCTGATCCGCGCGGTGCTGCGCGACGGCACCTGACGCGGCCGGCCGCCGCCCGGGCGCGGAGGCCGTCAGAAGCCGAGCTTGCGCAGCTGCTTGGGGTCGCGCTGCCAGTCCTTGGCAACCTTGACGTGCAGGTCGAGGTAGACCGGGGTGCCCAGCAGCGCCTCGATCTGACGGCGGGAGGTGATGCCGACCTGCTTGAGGCGGGCGCCCTTCGGGCCGATGACGATGCCCTTCTGGCTGGGGCGCTCGATGTAGACGATGGCGTGCACGTCGAGCAGGGGCCGGTCCTCCGGGCGGTCCTCGCGGGGGATCATCTCCTCGACGACCACGGCGATGGAGTGCGGGAGTTCGTCGCGCACGCCCTCCAGGGCCGCCTCACGGATGAGTTCGGCGACCATGACCTGCTCGGGCTCGTCGGTCAGGTCGCCCTCCGGATAGAGCGCCGGGCCGGGCGGCAGCAGCGGCACCAGGAGGTCGGCGAGCAGCGAGACCTGCCGGTCGGCGACCGCCGAGACCGGCACGATCTGCGCCCACTCGAAGCCGAGTTCGGCGGCCATCATGTCCACCGCGATCAGCTGCTCGGCCAGCCGCTCGTTGTCCACCAGGTCGGTCTTGGTGACGACGGCAACCTTCGGCGCCTTCTTGATCCCGGCCAGTTCCTTGGCGATGTAACGGTCGCCGGGGCCGAGCTTCTGGTCGGCGGGCAGGCAGAAACCGATCACGTCGACCTCGGCCCACGTGGTGCGCACCACGTCGTTGAGCCGCTCCCCCAGCAGGGTGCGCGGCTTGTGCAGGCCGGGGGTGTCGACGAGGACGAGCTGGCCGTCGGGGCGGTGCACGATGCCGCGCACGGTGTGCCGGGTGGTCTGCGGCCGGTTGGAGGTGATCGCCACCTTCCGGCCGACCAGAGCGTTCGTGAGGGTGGACTTGCCCGCGTTGGGACGGCCGACGAAGCAGGCGAATCCGGCGCGGTGCGTGGTCTCGGGGTCAGGGGTGCGAACGCTCATGCCGCTCATTCTCCCCGATCCCGCGGACTCCCCCGACCGCCGCCCGCACCGTCACGCCGCCGCGCCCGCCGCGCCGTCCGGGGTGGCGCCGGAGCGGGCCCGGGTCACGACCAGGGGCATCGCCAGGCCGGACAGCGCGAACAGCGCGGCCAGCAGGAGCCAGCCGGGCAGGCCGTGGCTGAGCGCGGTGACCGCGACCAGGGCGGGCCCCGCCATGGTCGCCGCGGCGGTACCGGCGTAGAAGACGCCCTGGTAGGAGCCCATCGCGGACTCGTCGGCCAGGTCGTAGCTGAGCGCCCAGCCGCCGGCCTGGGAGAGCATCTCCCCCGCCGACTGGAGCACCACCGAGCCGATCAGCACCGCCGAGGCGGCCACCGCGGGCAGGCCGTGCGCGAGGGCCGCCACCACGCAGAAGGCGGCCAGCAGCAGTCCCGCCCGCAGGCAGGCGCGGGCCGCCTGGGCGGGCGTGCTGCCGGCGGAACGGCTGACCCGCACCTGGAAGAGCGCCACCAGCACGGTGTTGGTGATCATGGTGGCCGCCGCCAGCGGCTTCGGCGCGTGCGTGTCGCGCACGATCCACAGCGGCAGTCCGATCTCCAGCACCGCGAACTGGAGTGCCAGCAGCGCGTTCAGCGCGGTGACCCCCAGGTACGGCAGGTCGCGCAGCGCGGTCCGGCGCTGCGGCGGGGCGGCGGCCTCCGGCCCCGTCTCCTTCGACGTGCCGTCGACAGCGGGCGGCGGGCGGCGCACCGGGATGCGGGTGATCAGGATCGCGGAGGCCAGGAAGGTGGAGGCGTTGAACAGGATCGCCACCGCGAAGGCCGCGCGGGTGTCGAGTTGCAGGGTGAGGGCGGCGAGCGTGCTGCCGGCGCCCATCGCCACGTTCGAGAGCGTGCGCAGCAGCGCGCGGCCGGCGACGCGGGTCTCCTTCGGCAGCACGTCGGCGTACAGCACGTTGCGGGTCGTGGCGACCGAGCGGTCGACGACGGTGACCAGGCAGGCCAGCACGAGGAAGGCGGCGTAGCCGCGGATCAGGGTGTAGCAGGCCATGCCGGCGGCCTCGGCGACGTTGAGCACGATCAGGGTGCGGCGGCTGCCCCAGCGGTCGGCGGCCCGCCCGGCCGGGACCGACGCCGCCACGCCGCACGCGCCGGCCAGCGTCAGGCCGAAGCCGACCCGGGCGACGCCCAGGCCGACGAACTGCGTGAAGTACAGGGCGCTCAGCGCGAAGAACAGGCCGTTGCCCAGCGCGTTGACCGAGGTCATCGCCGACAGCCGCCGCAGCACCGGGTCGGCGGGCAGCAGGCGGGCCGGGCCGCGGCGCGGCTTCCCGGCGGACGGGCCGGCGGGCTGGGGGGACTCGGCGGTCGGCGAAGTGGTCATGCGGTCATCCCACCGGGTGGGAGACCGCCGGGGCAATGGCGCCCGGGACGCCCGAACGGTCCCCGCGCACCGCCGTGTCCACCGGACGGGGGGTGCCGTCAGGCGGTCAGCGTGGCGCGGACCGTGCCGTCGGGGCCGGCCAGCAGGACCGGGGTGCCCGGACCGCCCAGGTCGCGGACGGCGGCGATGTCGTCGTCGGCGGCGACGGCGGACTCGGTGACCACCGCGGCCGCCTCCAGGGACTTCGCGCCGCTGGCGAACGCCATGGCCACGGCGGTGCGCAGCGCGCTGAGCGGGAGGGAGGGGAGGTCCACACTGCCGGCGACGTAGGTGCGGCCGGTCTCGTCGCGCACGGCGGCGCCCTCGGGCACGCCGTTGCGGGCGCGGGCCGATCGCGCGAGGGTGACGATCTTGCGGTCCTCGGGGTCCAGTTCCGGCGTCGCCGCGGAGTCACTCATGCGGGGAGCATATCCGGCGGCCGGGGCGTCCCGGCCGCCGGAGGTCAGGCGGCGGCCGGGTCGTCGTCGCCGGCGTCGGCGCCGGGCTCGACGGGGGTGACCAGGACGGTGCCGATGCGGTTGCGGCGGCCGGCCGGGGACTCGGCGGTCAGCCGCAGCGCGGACGGTGCCTGCGTGGAGGGCCCCGAGGCGTCCTCGGGCAGCACCACGACCGCGCTGGCGCCGGGGATCGGCACCCGGCCCAGCGACTTGGCCAGCAGCCCGCCGACGGTCTCCACGTCCTCGTCGTCGAGTTCGAGGCCGTACAGCTCGCCGAGGTCGCCGATGTCCAGGCGGCTGGTGACCCGGTAGCTGCCGTCGCCGAGTTCCTCGACGGGCGGCAGCTCCCGGTCGTACTCGTCGGTGATCTCGCCGACGATCTCCTCCAGGATGTCCTCGATGGTCACCAGGCCCGCGGTGCCGCCGTACTCGTCGACGACGACGGCGACGTGGTTGCGGACCCGCTGCATCTCGCGCAGCAGGTCGCCGGCGTTCTTGGTGTCCGGCACGAAGATCGCCGGCCGCATGACGGCGGCGACCAGGCGCGACTCGGCCTCACGGTTGACGTGGACGCGGCGCGCGAGGTCCTTGAGGTAGACGATGCCGACGATGTCGTCCTCGTTCTCCCCGGTGACCGGGATGCGGGAGAAGCCGCTGCGCAGCGCCAGGGTGAGGGCCTGGCGGACGGTCTTGGCGCGTTCGATCATCACCAGGTCGGTGCGCGGCACCATGACCTCGCGCACCAGGGTGTCGCCGAGTTCGAACACCGAGTGCACCATGCGGCGTTCGTCGTCCTCGATCAGGCTGTCCTGCTCGGCGAGGTCGACCAGCGCCCGCAGTTCGGCCTCGGAGGCGAACGGGCCCTGACGGAAGCCCTTTCCGGGGGTCAGGGCGTTGCCGATGAGGATCAGCAGCGCCGGCACCGGGCCCATCACCCGGGCCAGTGGCAGCAGGACGTAGGCGGCGGCGGTGGCGGTGTTGAGCGGGTGCTGGCGGCCGATGGTGCGCGGGCTGACGCCGACGGCGACGTAACTGACCAGCACCATCACGCCGATGGCGACCAGCAGCACCTGCCACAGGCGGTCGAAGTGCCGGTCGGCGGTGACGGTGATGAGCACCGCGGCCGACGTCTCGCAGGCCACTCGCACCAGCAGCGCGACGTTGAGGTAGCGCACCGGGTCGGAGGCGATGGCGAGCAGCTTGGTGCTGCCGCGGCGGCCGGTGCGGGCGGCCTCCTCGGCCCGGAACCGGGTGACCCGGGCGAGGCCGGCCTCGGCACAGGCGGCCAGCCACGCCACGACGATCAGCAGGACACTGGCGACGATCACGGCGTCAGTGCACCGTCGGGGCGGGCGAGGGGCCGGTGACGCCCCGGGATTCGCGCCACTGGTCGAGGACGGACTTCTGCAGGCCGAACATCTCGGCCTTCTCCGCCGGTTCCTCGTGGTCGTAGCCGAGCAGGTGCAGCACCCCGTGCACGGTGAGCAGTTGGAGCTCCTCGTCCATGGTGTGCCGGGTCTCGGCCGCCTCACCCTGCCGCTTGGCGACCTCGGGGCACAGCACGATGTCGCCGAGCAGCCCCTGCGGCGGCTCGTCGTCGTCCTTGCCGGGCGGACGCAGTTCGTCCATCGGGAAGGACATCACGTCGGTGGGGCCGGGCAGGTCCATCCACTGAAGGTGCAGTTGTTCCATCGCGGCGGCGTCCACCGCGATGACCGACAGCTCGGAGAGCGGGTGGATGCGCAGGGACTGGAGGGCGTACCGGGCTGCGTCGAGCACGGACTGCTCGTCGAACTCCCACCCGGACTCGTTGTTGACGTCGATCGCCATGGTTGGGTTTGCCGCTTTACTTTCTGTTGCCGCGCTCGCCGCGGGGGTGGGGGCCGTCGTGGTGCGCGCCTTCGCGGTCGTCGAACGCCTCGTAGGCGTCCACGATCCGGCCGACGAGCTTGTGCCGCACCACGTCGGTGCTGGTCAGACGGGAGAAGTGCACGTCGTCGACGTCCTTGAGGATCGCCTGCACCTCCCGCAGGCCGCTCTTGGTACCGCCGGGCAGGTCGACCTGCGTGACGTCACCGGTCACCACGATCTTGGAGTCGAAACCGAGCCGTGTGAGAAACATCTTCATCTGCTCGGCGGAGGTGTTCTGCGCCTCGTCCAGGATGATGAAAGCATCGTTGAGGGTGTTGTGCGTCAGCAGGTAGTCCTCGGTGACGTACAGCGAGTCCTCCGCCGCCACCTGGATACAGACGCACTCCTCCCGGCCGGCCGGTTCGATGCTGTCGATGAAGCGCATCGGGCGGCCGCCGCCCGCGGCGTGGGCGTCGCGCTTGCGGGCGAGGCGGAACGGCTCGATCCCCTCGGGGAGCCGGATGTCGACGACGTGCGCGTCGTGGCGGTACCTGGCCGGGTGGCCGTTGACCAGGCCGGGCTCGCGGCCGGCCGCCGGACGGACCCGGGTGTACGCGACGCCGCCGAGGGACCGCACCAACGTGATCACGTCGTCCCGCAGCCGGAGCGACGTGGTCCCGTACTGGATGCGGCAGGTGCGGTCGCGCTGGGTGACCGGACCGCCGGCGGAGTCGAGCAGACCCTGGAGGACGGCGAGCCGCACACCGGCGGAGTTGCGCAGGTAGGACTCCGGGACGAACTTCGTGTTCGACCCGGTGCCGAGCAGGGACAGCTCACGCGCCACCCGGGTGACCGGGTTCTCCATGGTGGCGACGTCACCCGGTGCCTCGATCCGGTTGATCCCGTAGTCCGGTCCGCCGCGGTGCCGCAGCACGATCCCGTCCAGCGCGGCTTCCAGGGCGACAGCGATCTCCGGGTCCGCCGTGGAGAACGAGGGCGTGGTGGAGCCGGTCAAGCACCCGTCGCCCAGCAGCAGCCCGAGGGCGTAGGGGTCCATGGGGACCGCGCGCTCCGGGAGGCGGACCGGGGCGGTCAGCAGGGGCAGTTCGTACCGCCGTGCGTGCGCGGCCCGCAGGTCGCCGATCATCTCCTGGGTCTCCAGGACCCGCCACGGCTTGTTCCGGCGCTTGTCCGACGCCGTTCTGACGGTCCACAGGTGCTCACCGCAGCACAGGGTGGCGGCCCCGTCCTGGGCGGCGACCCGGTAGACGTCCTTCTCGCCCTGCGGGTACACGCCGAGGACCGGGGTGGGTTCACCGTTCGACCCGACGACCAGGTCACCGACGCGCAGGTCGCCGATCGGACGCCAGCCGTCCGGTGTGAGGACCCGGGTGCGGACCGGTTGCGCGCGGCCGCGCATGTAGGCCAGCGGGGCGACCTCGATGGTGCCGGCGGCCATGAGGCGGGGGATGGAGTCGGGGTCGACCATGTCGTGCAGGGCGTCGTAGAGGGGACGCAGGTAGGGGTCGATCTTTTCGTAGAGGGTGCCGGGGAGGAAGCCGAGGCGTTCACCGGCCTCCACTGCGGGGCGGGTCAGGATGATGCGGTTGACCTGCTTGGACTGAAGGGCCTGCACGGCCTTGGCCATCGCCAGGTAGGTCTTGCCGGTGCCGGCCGGGCCGATGCCGAAGACGATGGTGTGCTTGTCGATGGCGTCGACGTAGCGCTTCTGGTTGACCGTCTTGGGGCGGATCGTGCGGCCGCGGTTGGACAGGATGTTCTGGGTGAGGATCTGCGCGGGGGTCTCCGCGTCCGGGCCGCCGCCGTTGCGCAGCATGGCGACCGAACGCTCGACGGCGTCCTCCGTCATCGGCTGTCCGGCCCGCAGGACCAGCATCATCTCGTCGAACAGCCGCTGCACGAGGGCGACTTCGGCGGGCTCCCCGGTAGCACTGATCTCGTTGCCGCGCACGTGGATGTCGACCGCGGGGAAGGACGCCTCGATCACGCGCAGGAGGGAGTCACCCGATCCCAGGACGGTGACCATGGGGTGCTTGGCCGGAACGACGAAGTGGGCGCGCGCCTGCTTCTGCGCTTGCGTCGGTGTATGTGTCATGGGCCGGCTCTATGGCCTGACTGTCCCGCTTTCCGGTGCGAGGGTGCCCGCGGGGGGCCTGCGGTACCCAGAGTACGACGCCGGAGGGCCGCGTACCGAGGGCATTTCGCCACCGTCGCGGGTACCCGCGCGCGCAGGGCACCGGAGCGTCACCCGGTGCGGAAGCCGATCGTGGGCACCGCGCGGCGCAGCGGCCAGCGGCGGGAGCCGCAGGGCAGCAGGTCGTCGAGGAAGGCGTAGCGGCGCAGCGCGGCGCGGTCCTGGTCGTCGTAGGACTTGGCGTGCTGCCACCAGGCGGCGATCTCGCTCCAGCCGGGGGCGGACAGCGAACCGCCGAACTCCTGGACGGAGAGCGCCGCGGTCAGGCTGGCGAAGGCGAGGCGGTCGGCCAGGGGCCAGCCGGCCAGCGAGCCGGTGACGAATCCGGCCACGAAGACGTCGCCGGCACCGGTCGGGTCGAGGGCGTCGACGGTCAGCGCCGGGACCTCGGCGCTCTCGCCGGTGCCGGAGTCGACCGCGACGGCGCCCCGGGAGCCCATGGTGACCACGGCCACCGGCACCCGTTCGGCGAGCCGGCGGGCGGCGGTGCGGGGATCGTCGGCGCGGGTGTAGGCCATGGCCTCGGCGGCGTTGGGCAGGAACGCGTCGCAGTGCCGCAGGTCGTCGAGGTCCGCCGGGTCCCAGCGGCCGGTGTCGTCCCAGCCGACGTCGGCGAAGATCCGGCTGCCGTGCCGGGCCGCGTGTTCGACCCAGTCCTGCCGCACGCCCTGCCCGAGGGAGGCGATCGAGGCGCGGGAGGCCGGCGGGCAGCTGGGCGCGGGCTCCTCCGGGGGCGGTGCCTCGTGGCCGTGGCTGACCATGGTGCGTTCGTCCTCGTACGCCATGGAGACCGTCACCGGCGAGTGCCAGCCGCGCACCCGGCGCGAGTGGGACAGGTCGATGCCCTCGTCGCGCTCCAGGCACTCCCAGCAGTGGTCGCCGTAGACGTCGTCGCCGAACGCGGCGGCCAGCGAGGTGCGCAGGCCGAGCCGGGCCAGGGCGGTGGCCATGTTGGCGACGCCGCCGGGGCTGGAACCCATGCCGCGCGCCCAGGTCTCGGCGCCGCGCCGCGGGGCGCTCGCCATGCCGGTGAAGATGATGTCGAGGAACACCGTGCCGGTCAGGTAGACGTCGCTGGCCGGGTCGGTCGCAGTGCGCAGCGCAGCCAGCGGGTCGACGTCGGGCATGTTTGCCGCAGGCCCGCTGGGGTCGACGTCGGGCATGTTTGCCGCAGGCCCGCTGGGGTCGACGTCGGGCATGTTTGCCGCAGGCCCGCCGGGGTCGACGTCGGGCAGGTCGGGCGTCGAGGGGTCGGACACGGGGGTGGCTCCTTTCGGCGTGCTCCCCTCGCGGTGTCCCGGGGCGGGGGCGGGCCGGGACCGTACGGCGGACCGGGGCGCCCGGGCGGGCGGGGTCGCGCGGGTATGGCTGCACTGTACGCATCCGGTGGCCGCGGCGGGAAACACGGCGGCGCCGCGCCGCCGGGCGGGTCAGCGCCGTCGCGGGACGGGGACGCGGTCCAGGTCGCGGGCGATGCTCAGCCCGCCGCGGAATCCGGCGTCGCGGGCCTCCCGCTCGAACGCCGTGGGGTCGGTGTAGCGCTGGGAGAAGTGGGTGAGCACCAGGTGCCGCACCCCGGCGCGCTCCGCGGTGGACGCGGCCTGGGCGGCGGTGAGGTGGCCGTGTTCGCGGGCCAGCGTCTCGTCGGCGGCCAGGAAGGTGGATTCGGCCACCAGCAGGTCGCAGCCCTCGGCCAGTTCGCCGACCGCGTCGCACATCCGGGTGTCCATCACGAAGGCGAAGCGCTGTCCGGGGCGCGGTTCACTGACCTCGTCGAGGGTGACGCCGCGCAGCTCGCCCTCGCGCTGCAGGATCCCGACGTCCGGGCCGGTGATGCCGCGTTCCGCCAGGGCCCGCGGGAGCATGCGGCGTCCGTCGGGTTCGGTCAGCCGGTAGCCGAACGCCTCGACGGGGTGGGAGAGGCGGCGGGCGGTGAGGGCGAAGGCGGGGGTGCGGGCGATCTCGCCGTCGCCGGCGACCGGCGCGGGCACCAGGTCCGCGGTCTCGTGGAACGCGGTGGCCTGCCGCAGCCGGCGGAAGAAGTGCTCGCCGGAGGCCGGGTAGTGCGCGGTGACGGGGTGCGGCACCCGGTCCAGGCTCAGCCGCTGGACGACGCCGGCCAGGCCCAGGCTGTGATCGCCGTGGAAGTGCGTGACGCAGATCCGGGTCAGGTCGTGGGCCGCGACGCCGGCGTGCAGCATCTGCCGCTGGGTGCCCTCACCGGGGTCGAACAGGATGCCCTCGCCGTCCCAGCGCAGCACGTAGCCGTTGTGGTTGCGGTGGCGGGTGGGCACCTGGCTGGCGGTGCCCAGGACGACGAGTTCGCGCAACGCCGGCTCCCCGTCTCAGGCCATCTGCTGGAGGTCGCTGCCGCCCAGGACGTGGAGATGGGTGTGGAAGACGGTCTGGCCGGCGTCCGCACCGGTGTTGAAGACCAGGCGGTAGCCCTCGCCGACGCCTTCCTGCGCGGCGACGGCGGCGGCCTCGGTGATCAGCTCGGCGGCGAGGGCCGGTTCCGCGGCGGCGAGTGCGGCGGCGTCCCTGTGGTGGGCGCGCGGCACGACCAGGACGTGGACCCGGGCCTTGGGGCTGATGTCGCGGAACGCGAGGGTGCCGGCCGACTCGCGTACCACGGTGGCCGGGACGTCCCCGGCGACGATCTTGCAGAACAGGCAGTCCGCCTGGGGCTCTCCCACCACGGCCGTGTCTCCTTCGGCAGTTCGGCTCGTACCGTCGGCAGCCTATCGGGGGCGGGCGGGGCGTCCCCAGCGGGCCGCGACGGCGGGTGCGGGCGGCCGGGGGTGGGGCCGGGGGCGCTCTGACGGTCCGCTCGGGCCGGTTGCGCAGTTCCCCGTGCCCCTCAGGACACCCGCTGTGCGGCGGCATCTGCTCGTCGCGCCGTTCCCCGCGCGGAGGCCGGGGCGGCCGCCGCGACGGGCGGCCGCCCCGGGGCGGGGTCAGGGGGTGGGGAGGGGCGGAGGGGTCTTCGCCGGGGTGATCTCCAGGGCTTCCAGGGCCAGCCGGATCGCGGTGTCCAGCTGGGGGTCACGGCCGGCGGCGCGGTCCTGGGGGGTGATGACGACCTCGACGTCGGGGTCGACGCCGTGGTTCTCCATGGCCCAGTCGACGCCCTCCATCCACGTGGCGTACTTCGGCTGGGTGACGAGGGTGCCGTCCACCAGGGAGTAGCGGGAGTCGATGCCGATGACGCCGCCCCAGGTACGGGTGCCGACCAGGGGGCCCAGGGCGAGGGTCTTGACGGCGGCGCTCACGATGTCGCCGTCCGAGCCGGAGAACTCGTCGGTGACCGTGACCACCGGGCCGCGTGGCGCGTCCGCCGGGTACGGAACCGGTGCCTGGCCGCGCGGCAGGTCCCAGCCGATCAGGCGGCGGGCCAGCTTCTCCACCACGAGCTGCGAGGTGTGGCCGCCACGGTTCTCCCGCACGTCCAGCACCACGCCCTCGCGGGCCACCTCGACCCGCAGGTCGCGGTGGAGCTGCGCCCAGCCGGCGCCCATCATGTCCGGCACGTGCAGGTAACCCAGCCGGCCGTCGGAGGCGGCGTGGACGTGGGCGCGGCGGCCGGCCACCCAGTCGTGGTAGCGCAGCGCCTCCTCGCTCCCCAGCGGCACGACGACGACGGAACGCGGTTCCCCGGAGGCGGGTCGCACGGTCAGCTCGACCGGCTTGCCCGCGGTGCCGATGAGCAGCGGCGCGGGACCGGTCAGCGGGTCGACCCGGAGGCCGTCGACGGCGGTGATCGCGTCGCCGGCGCGGACGGCCACGCCGGGGGCGGCCAGCGGGGAGCGGGCGTGCGGGTCGGAGGTCTCCGAGGGCAGCACGCGGGTCACCCGCCACACGCCGTCCTCGTCGCGGTCGAGGTCCGCGCCGAGCAGGCCCTGGCGGCGGGCGGCGTCCCGGTGGGTGCCGGGCGGCACCACGTAGGCGTGCGAGGTGCCGAGTTCGCCGTGCAGTTCCCACAGCACGTCGACGAGGTCGTCGTGGGTGGCGATCCGTTCGGTCAGCGGCCGGTAGCGGTCCATGACGGCGTCCCAGTCGATGCCGCCCATGTCGGGCCGCCAGAAGTGGTCGCGGGCCAGCCGGCCGGTCTCCTCGAACATCTGGCGCCACTCGGCGGCCGGGTCGACGGTGACCCGCACCCGGGAGAGGTCGACGGTGACGCTGTCGTCGCCGTCGTCGTCGCCGCTCTTGCTGTCCGCCGGGACGATCCGCAGCCGGGCGTCGTAGATCAGTGCCAGGCGTTCGCCGTCGCCGGTGACGCGGAAGTTCTCGACGTCCTCGGCGAGTTCGTCGCAGCGCAGCCGGGTCAGGTCGTAGCGCTGGAGGACCTGGACGGGGCCGCGGTCGTCGGGGCCGGCCAGGGAGACGCCGAGCACGCCGGTGAGCGGGTGCCGCAGCCACAGCACGCCGCTGCCGGCGGTGCGCAGCGTGGAGTAGCGGCCGGCCTCCACCGGGAAGGGCACGATGCGGTCGGCGAGGCCGTCGACGTCGACCCGGGTCACCGGGGTGCGCGGTTCGCTGTCGCCTGAGTCGTCGCCGGACTTGGCGGACTTCTCCGCGTCGCCGTCGTCCTCGCCGCGGCCCAGCGGGCGCCCGCCGCGCTGCGGCCCGAACGGCGAGGGGGTGTCGGCGGCCAGCGTGATCAGGTGCGGGCGGCAGGCGCTGGGGAAGGACAGGTCGAAGACGTGCGCGTCGTAGACCGGGTCGAAGGCGCGCTCGGACAGGAACGCCAGGTGTTTGCCGTCGGCGGTGAACGCCGGTGAGTGGTCGGTGAACCGCAGCGGGGTGGCGTCGGCGGTGGCGAGGGTGGCGACGTTGGCGATCCGCAGGTTGCGCAGGCCGCTGGGGCCGGCCTGGGACCAGGCGAGCCAGCCGGAGTCGGGGGAGAAGACCAGGCCGGAGGCGTCGCCGTTGGCGTCGCGGGAGACCTCGCGGTCCTCGCCGCTGTCGGTGTCGACCAGCAGGACCCGGCCGTCGTGGGTGGCGACCGCGATGCGGCGGCCGTCCGGGGAGACGGTCAGACCGTGCACCCTGCCGAGGCGGCCGGCGGCCAGCCGGCGGGGGGCGTCCGGGTCGGGCAGGCCGGTGGCCGGGGCGATCTCCAGGGCGTCGGCGCCCTCGGCGTCGGTGACCCACACCACGTGGGAGTCGCCGGTGCCGCCCTTGCGGAAGACCCGGGGCATGCGGGAGCGCACGCCGGGGGTGGTGGCCAGGGCGCGGGCCGGGCCGTCGCGGTGGGTGACCCAGTGGATGGTGCCGCGCACCTCGACGGCGCCGGCCCGGCCGGTGTGGTCGGGGCAGGCGTCGGCCAGGTTGGCGGCGGCGCGCACCGGGTGTGCCTGCCGGTCGGTGGACTGGCCGCCGAGCCGGACGTCCAGTTCCCGCGCGGCGTCCTCGCCGGCGTCCAGCGACTCGATCAGGTGCAGCCGGCCGCCGCTGGTGTAGGCGACGCGGGTGCCGTCGGTGGCGGCGTGCCGGGCGTAGAAGCCGCCGAGCGGGCTGTGCCGGCGCAGGTCGGAGCCGTCGGGCAGCGCGGAGTAGACGGCGCCGGTGCCTTCGTGGTCGGAGCAGAACGCGATGCGGTCCCCGGCCCACATGGGGCATTCGGCGTTGCCGTCGAGTTCGGCGAGGACCCGGTGGAACTCACCGCTGCCGTCCGGGTCGAGCCACAGCTTCCCGGTGCCGCCGCCGCGGTACCGCTTCCAGGCGGCGGCCTCGCTCATGCCGGGCACCGAGGCGAGCAGCACCGCGCCGTCCTGGCCGGCGGCCACGTCGCCGGCCCAGCCGTAGGGCAGGCGGCGGGCGGGTGATCCGTCGGTGGGCAGGGCGTGGACACCGGAGCGGTTGCCGGCGGCCTCGCCGTGCGAGCTGACGACCAGGATCTCGCCCTGCGGGGTCCAGCCGGCCACCCGGGTGCGGCCCGCGCCCCAGTAGGTCAGCCGCCGGGGCGCACCGCCCTCGACGGGGGCGAGCATGACCTCGGGGGCGCCGTCCCGGGTCGTCATGTAGGCGATGTGCCCGCCGTCCGGGGAGAACCGGGGCCGGGTGACCGGCATGTTGTCCGCGCTCACCCGCCAGGCCCGGCCGCCGGACAGCGACGCGGCCCACACGTCGTCCTCGGCGGTGAAGGTGATCAAGTCACCGTGCGGATGCGGGTATCGGAGGTACGAAGACTGCGTCACGGCAGCCACACTAACGACGCGGGGCCTTCCCGACGAGACAGCGTCGTCGGTGCGGTCAGCCGGAGCGGCGGGTCCGCCAGTCGCGCAGGAACTCCTCGACGTCCACCGGGCCCCGGCCGAGCGGCGGACCGGCCGGCGGGCGGCGCAGCGCTTCGGCGATCTTGTCGTTGACGGGGTCCAGCAGGCGGCGCACGGCGGCCTCGGTGGGGGCGTGGGACGCCTGGTCGAGGGCGTCCTCGATCTCCTTGCGCAGGGCGAGCGCCGGGGGCAGGAACGACAGCCCCTCGCGGGCCATCTTCTCCTTCAGCCACCACGTGTCGTCGTAGGGGCGGTTGAGGTTCTCCAGCGGTTTGCCGGCGCCGGGGAGGTCCTGAAAGGCCCCGCGTTCCTCGGCCTCGCGGATCTGCCGGTCGACCCAGGTCTCGAAGTCCAGTCCCGGCGGCTTGCGTTCGGTCACGTCGCTCCTCCCGTGGCGGCGGCTGCGGTGCGTGTCCATCGTCGCACGCGGGGTGGCGGAACGGGGGCTTCCGGGGGGCGCGGTCCCCGGTGCGGTTCGCGCCGCGGCGGGCAGGGCACCGGCCCCGCACCGTCCGGCGACGACCGCGCCGTCAGCTCCAGCGGCCGGTGCGCGAGAGCAGGACGGCCGCGCCGGCCACGCCGGCTGTGGAGGTGCGCAGGACGGAGGGGCCCAGGCGGTGCGGGCGGGCGCCGGCCGCGGCGAAGGCGGCCAGTTCCTCGGGGGCGACGCCGCCCTCGGGGCCGACGACCAGCACGAGGTCGCCGGTGGCCGGCAGCACGGCGGCGGCCAGCGGTTCGGCGCCCTCCTCGTGCAGGACGGCGGCGAACGCGGCCCCCGACAGCAGTCCCGCGACCCCTGCGGTGGTCATCGCCTCCGTGACGTCGGGGAACCGCAGCCGGCGCGACTGCTTGCCGGCCTCCCGGGCGGTGGCACGCCACTTGGCCAGGGCCTTCTCGCCGCGGTCGCCCCTCCAGCGGGTGACGCACCGGGAAGCCGCCCACGGCACGACGGCGTCCACCCCGGCCTCGGTCATGGTCTCGACGGCCAGTTCGCCGCGGTCGCCCTTGGGCAGCGCCTGCACGACGGTCAGCCGGGGGGCCGGAGCGGGTTCGGCGCGGTGGGCGGTCACCGTGACGACCAGGCGGTCCTTGCCCTCGGCGGCGGCCACCGTGCCGTCGGCGCCGGTGCCCTCGCCGTCGGTGAGCGTGACGGCCTCGCCGCTGCGCAGCCGGCGCACGGCGACGGCGTGCCGGCCCTCGGCGCCGCTGACCGTCACCAGAGCGGTCCCGCCGGGCGCGGTGGCGGCGGCGAGGTCGGCGGCGGGGACGACAAAGACGGGCGCGGTCACCGGACGTCCGGGGCGGTGCGGGCCGCGTCGAGTTCGGCGGCCAGCACGTGCACCAGCCGTCCGGCGGGCAGGTCGCGGGCCATCCGGTGCCCCTGGCCGGCCCACAGCGCCATGGCCTGCGGGTCCCCCTTGGCGGCGGCGGCCTTGCGCAGGCCGGAGGTCAGGAAGTGCACCGCGGGGTAGGCGGCGGGGGCGTACGAACCGTGGTCGTTCAGGAACCGGTTGACCAGCCCGCGGGCCGGCCGCCCGGAGAACGCCCTGGTCAGCTCGGTGTGGGTGAAGGACGGGTCGGTCATCGCCCGTTTGTGCAGCGCGTTCGCCCCGGATTCGGGGCAGACCAGGAAGGCGGTGCCGAGCTGCGCGGCGCCGGCCCCGGCGGCCAGGACCGCGGCGATCTGACCTCCGCGCATGATGCCGCCGGCCGCGATCACCGGCAGTCCGACCGCCTCGCGGACCTCGGCGACCAGCGTCAGCACCCCCGCCCCGGCGCCGGGGACGTCACGGTGCGAGCCCTGGTGGCCGCCCGCCTCCAGCCCCTGCGCGCACACCGCGTCCGCCCCGGCCTCCCGCGCGGCCCCGGCCTCGTCGACGGAGGTGACGGTGACCACGCTGTAGGTGCCGGCCCGGCGGAACGCGTCCAGCACCACGCGGTCCGGACAGCCGAAGGTGAAGCCGACCACCGGCACCGGATCGGTCAGCAGCGCCGACACCTTCGCGTCGAACGCGTCGTCGGCCGGGCCGAACGGCTCCCCGAGCTCCACCGCGTACCACTCGGCCTCGCGGGTCAGCCGCTCCCGGTAGACGTCGACGGCGACGCGGTCGACGGGCGCGGTCTGCGGCACGAAGAGGTTGACGCCGAACGGCCGGGAGGTCAGGGCACGCAGCCGCTGGATCTCCTCCGACATGGCCTCGGCGGTCTTGTACCCGGCCGCGAGGAACCCGAGGCCGCCCGCCTCGCTCACCTCGGCCGCCAACGCGGGGGTCGATGCGCCACCCGCCATCGGGGCCTGGACGACGGGGACGGCGATGAGGTCGGTCAGCGCTGGCATGCGCCCATGGTGACACGCTCGGCGCCCCGTCCCGGCCTCCGGGCGGAACGCCCGGCAGATCCGCGGCAGGCGTGCCCGGCGGGCCGGGGCGGCGCGCGGCGCGAAACGGCGGCGCCGGGGCGGTCAGGACCGCCCCGGCGCCGTTGACGCTGGTGGATCAGCGACCGTTGAAGGCGTCCTTCAGGCGGGAGAAGAGGCCCTGCTGGCCGGGCTGGAAGTGCCCTGAGGGACGCTCCTCGCCGCGCAGGACGGCCAGCCGGCGCAGCAGGTCCTCCTGCTCCGGGTCGAGCTTGCCGGGCGTCTGCACCTCGACGTGCACGATCAGGTCGCCGCGTCCGCCGCCGCGCAGGTGCGTGATGCCCCGCTGGTGCAGCGGGATCGACTGCCCGGACTGGGTGCCGGGGCGGATGTCCACCTCGTCCAGGCCGTCCAGCGTCTCCAGCGGGACCTTGGTGCCCAGCGCCGCCGCCGTCATCGGGATGGTGACGGTGCAGTGCAGGTCGTCGCCGCGGCGCTGGAAGACCGCGTGGGAGGTCTCGCGGATCTCCACGTACAGGTCACCGGCCGGGCCGCCGCCGGGGCCGACCTCGCCCTCGCCGGCCAGCTGGATCCGGGTGCCGTTGTCCACGCCCGCCGGGATCTTCACCGTCAGCGTGCGGCGCGAACGCACCCGCCCGTCGCCGGCGCACTCCGGGCAGGGGGTGGGCACGATCGTGCCGAAGCCCTGGCACTGCGGGCACGGCCGGGAGGTCATGACCTGGCCCAGGAAGGACCGGGTGACCTGCGAGACCTCACCGCGGCCGCGGCACATGTCGCAGGTCTGCGCCGACGTGCCGGGCGCGGCGCCCTCACCGCTGCACGTGCCGCAGGTGACCGCGGTGTCGACCTGGATGTCCTTCGTGGTGCCGAAGGCCGCCTCGTCCAGGTCGATCTCCAGGCGGATCATGGCGTCCTGGCCGCGCCGGGTGCGCGAACGCGGTCCGCGCTGCGACGCCTGGCCGAAGAAGGCGTCCATGATGTCGCTGAAGTTGCCGAAACCGGCACCCCCGAAGCCGCTGGCCGCGCCGCCGCCGGAGGCCGACAAGGGGTCGCCGCCGAGGTCGTAGACCTGCTTCTTCTGCGGGTCCGACAGCACCTCGTAGGCGGCGTTGATCTCCTTGAACCGCTCCTGGGTCTTCGGATCCGGGTTCACGTCCGGATGCAGTTCGCGCGCCAGGCGGCGGAACGCCTTCTTGATCTCGTCCTGGCCGGCGTCGCGGCGCACACCGAGGACCGCGTAGTAGTCCGTGGCCGCCACTTACGACTCCGCCAAAATCTGTCCGACGTACCTCGCCACCGCTCGTACCGCTCCCATCGTTCCCGGGTAGTCCATGCGGGTCGGTCCGACCACGCCGAGGCGGGCCACCGCCTCGTCGCCAGAACCGTAGCCCACGGCGACGACCGACGTGGAGTTGAGTCCCTCGTGGGCGTTCTCATGACCGATTCTGACCGTCACACCGGCGTCCTTGACCTCGCCCAGCAGCTTCAGCAGTACCACCTGCTCCTCAAGCGCCTCCAGCACCGGCCTGATGGTCAGCGGGAAGTCGTGGTTGAAGCGGGTCAGGTTGGCGGTGCCGCCCAGCATGATCCGCTCCTCGGTCTCCTCCACCAGCGTCTCCAGCAGCGTGGAGAGCACGGTGGCGACCTGGGCGCGGTCGTCGGGGCCGAAGGATTCCGGCAGGTCCTGCACCAGCCCCGGCACGTCGGCGAACCGGCGGCCGACGACCCGGCTGTTGAGCCGGGCGCGCAGGTCCGCCAGCACCGTCTCGCCCACCGGTCCGGGGCAGTCCACCAGACGCTGCTCGACCCGCCCGGTGTCGGTGATCAGCACCAGCATCACCCGGGCCGGCGCCAGCGCCAGCAGCTCCACGTGCCGCACGGTGGAGCGGGTCAGCGACGGGTACTGGACCACGGCGACCTGCCGGGTCAGCTGCGCCAGCAGCCGCACCGTGCGGGCCACCACGTCGTCGAGGTCGACCGCGCAGTCCAGGAAGTTCTGGATCGCCCGCCGCTCGGCCCCGGTCAGCGGTTTCACGCCGGCCAGCCGGTCGACGAACAGCCGGTACCCCTTGTCGGTGGGGATGCGTCCGGCGCTGGTGTGGGGCTGGTGGATGAACCCCTCCTCCTCCAGCACCGCCATGTCGTTGCGCACCGTGGCCGGCGAGACACCCAGCTGGTGCCGTTCGGTCAGCGCCTTGGAACCCACCGGCTCCTCGGTACCGACGTAGTCCTGGACGATGGCGCGCAGCACTTCCAGCCTGCGTTCGCTCAGCATGTCGCGCGTGCACCTCCCAGCCGTCTTCGTCTGCGGCCGCCCCCGTGGGACCCGGCCGTTTCCGGGCGCTGGCACTCCGCCGTCCCGAGTGCCAGATCCCGTCAAGTGTACGGCCCAGCCGCCCTGCCGGGGCAAGAGCTCCGGCCCCTCCTCCGGGTCCGCGGCACCCGCCGGGAGCGGGAACGGTAGCGTCGGATCATGGATGACAACGGGGAGACACCGGGTGGGGACGGCTGGGAGCATCTCGCCCCCGGCGTGGCGCGGCGAAGGCTGCCGTTCCTCGACGTGACGATCGGCGTGGTCATCGGCACCGATCGGCTGCTGGTCGTCGACACCGGCTCCACGCTGCGGGACGGCGAGACCGTCGCGGCGGGGGTGCGGGGGCTGACCGGCCGGGCGGTGACCGACGTGGCCCTCACCCACGCGCACTTCGACCACGTCCTGGGCACCGCGGCCCTCGGCGGTACCCCGCTGGTGCACTCCTGCACGGGGCTGGCGACGCTGATGGCCGACGGGCGGGCCGGGCTGCGCGCGGACGCCGTGCGGCACGGGGTCTCCCCGCAGGAGGCGGACGAGGCGATCGCCGCGCTGCGGCTGCCCGCCGAGCCGGTCTCCGGCCCGCGGGAGCTGGACCTCGGCGGCCGCCGGGTGCTGCTGGCCCCGGCGGGTCCCGGTCACACCGGTCACGACCTGGCGGTGCTGGTGCCGGGCACGCCCTCGGTGGTCTTCTGCGGCGACCTCGTCGAGGAGTCCGGCGAACCGCAGGCCGGCCCGGACTCCGCCCCGCACGCGTGGCCGGCCGCGCTGGACCGTCTGCTGTCGCTGGGCGGCGAGTCGGCCCGCTACGTCCCCGGGCACGGCGCGGTGGTGGACGCCGGTTTCCTGCGGCGGCAGCGCGACGCGCTGGCGGCCCGCGCGGCCGGGTCCTGACGTCGCCGGTGCGGTTACCATCTCGCGCATGCGCAGCAGGAGTTACGGCCCCGACCTGACGCCGCCGTGGAAGCGGTCCGCCCCGGTCCCCGAGGTGGCGGCGGCACGCGACCTGGTGGTGGAGGAGGTGGCCACCGGCTTCTGCGGCGCGGTGGTGGCCTGCGAGCGGACCGCCCGGGGCCACACCGTCACCCTGGAGGACCGCTTCGGAAAGCTGCGGGTCTTCCCGCTGGAACCGCGCGCCTTCATGATCGACGGCCGGGTGGTCACCCTGGTCCGCCCGGCCGCCACGTCCGCCCCCGCGGCTCCCCGGCTGACCCCGTCCGGTTCCCTCGCGGTCTCCGGTGCCCGCGCCCGGGTGGCCCGGGCCGGCCGCATCTACGTCGAGGGCCGGCACGACGCGGAGCTGGTCGAACGGGTCTGGGGCGACGACCTGCGCGTCGAGGGCGTGGTGGTGGAGTACCTGGAGGGCGTGGACGACCTGCCGGCGCTGGTCGACGCCTTCTCCCCCGGCCCGGACGCCCGGCTCGGCGTGCTCGTCGACCACCTGGTGCCCGGTTCCAAGGAGTCCCGGATCGCGGCCTCGGTGACCGGGGCGCACGTGCTGGTGACCGGTCATCCCTTCATCGACATCTGGGCGGCGGTCAAGCCCTCCTCCGCCGGGATCCCCCGCTGGCCGGACGTGCCTCGGGGGCAGGACTGGAAGACCGGCGTGTGCCGGGCACTGGGCTGGCCGGAGAACACCGGTGCCGCGTGGCAGCGGATCCTCGCCCGGGTGCGGTCGTACAAGGACCTGGAGCCGGAACTGCTGGGCCGCGTCGAGGAGCTGATCGACTTCGTGACGGCACCGGAGGACTGACGGGCCTGCCGGGGTGGACGACGGTCCCGGTGCGGGGCGCGGCGGGGGCCGTGCGCGGTGGCGGCGGCGGGCTGTGCGGGGGGCGGCGGGGTGACGGCGGGCCTGTGCGGGGCGGACGTGCGGGGCGGCGGGGTCAGTCATCGTCTCGGACTCCGAGGTGTCGAGGACGACGCCGAGCACGTCCGGGGGACCGTCTCCCCGAACTTGCTGGTGCGCTCCGCACGGTGGTCCGCCGTCTCGCCGGCCCCGTGTGGCTCGGTCAGCAGCACGCAGCGGGCGGCCAGCGGGGCGGTGATCAGGTAGGCGGGCACCTGACCGGCGGCGTACATGGAGCGTCTGAGCGGTGGTCGCGCTCAGCGCTGTTGCGGGAGACGACCTCCATCAGCAGGCCGCACGCGGGCGCCGGAACCAGCCGGCCCCGCCCCTCGACCGCTCCGCGCTCGACGACCACCAGGTCGGGCCGCGGCTCGCTGGTCTCACCGGGGACGGCGATGTCCTGGGTCTGCGGCGGCAGCCAGTACCTCGGGCTCTGGTACCTCACCTCAAGAATGATCTGGTTGTGGACCCGGTCGGGCTCCGCCATCATCACGATGTCCCCCCGCAAAAGCTCCGCCTTGAAGCCGTCCGGCACGTCAAGGCCCTCGAAATGGTCGGTCTTCGCGCGTTCGTCCACAGCGGCCACCTCGTGATCCCCCCCACGTGCCGTACACCGCGTGATCGACATCAGCCTACGGCGGGATTCGAGCGAAACTCCACGAATTCGTACAGTTTCACCCCATCGGGTGGTCAGTCCACCAGGTCCCTGACGACCGCGTCGGCCAGCAGTCGTCCCCGCAGGGTCAGGACCGCCCGGCCGGCCGTGTGCGCGGCCGGGTCCAGCAGGCCGTCCGTGGCGGCGCGGGCGGCCGCGGCCAGCCCGGCGGGGCGCAGGACGTCCAGCGGCAGCCCCTCGGACAACCGCAGCTCCAGCAGGACGCGTTCGACCCGCCGGTCCTCCTCGGACAGCAGTTCGCGGCCGGCGCCGGGCGAACGTCCGTCCGCCAGGGCCTGGGCGTAGGCCCCCGGGTGCTTGACGTTCCACCAGCGCACCCCGCCGACGTGGCTGTGCGCGCCGGGGCCGGCCCCCCACCAGTCGGCGCCGCGCCAGTACAGCTCGTTGTGCCGGCAGCGGGCGGCGGGGGAGGCCGCCCAGTTCGACACCTCGTACCAGGTCAGGCCGGCCCCTGACAGCGCCTCGTCGGCGATCAGGTAGCGGTCGGCGTGGGTGTCGTCGTCGGTGGGCGGGACCTCGCCGCGCCGGATGCGGCGGGCGAGGCCGGTGCCCTCCTCGACGATCAGCGCGTACGCCGAGACGTGGTCGGGCCCGGCGGCCAGCGCCGCGTCCAGCGAGGCCCGCCAGTCGTCGTCGGACTCGCCGGGGGTGCCGTAGATCAGGTCGAGGTTGACGTGCTCGAACCCGGCCGCACGCGCCTCGGCCACGCAAGCCTGCGGGCGGCCGGGGGTGTGGTTGCGCTCCAGGATCCGCAGCACGTGCGGGCGGGCGCTCTGCATCCCGAACGAGACCCGGGTGAAGCCGCCCTCCCGCAGTCGCTCCAGGTACGCGGGGTCCACGCTCTCCGGATTGGCCTCCGTCGTCACCTCCGCGCCCGGCGCGAGCCCGAACTCCCCGCGCAGCACGCCGAGCACCCGCGTCAGGTCCACCGCCGGCAGCAGCGTGGGTGTGCCGCCGCCGACGAACACGGTCTCCACCGGCCGCGGATCGTCCCCGAGCACCTTGCGGGCCAGCCGGATCTCGTCGGCCAGCACGTCCGCGTAGTTCTCCCGCGAGGCCAGCACCCCGCCGGAACCACGCAGTTCGGTGGCGGTGTACGTGTTGAAGTCGCAGTACCCGCACCGCGTCGCGCAGTACGGCACGTGCAGGTAGAAGCCGAGCGGGCGGCCGGCCGCGCCGTCGAGGACACCGGCGGGCAGCGACCCGTCCCCGGGAACGGGCTCGCCGTCGGGCAGTACGGAAGGCATACCGCCCATTGTCCGCCATGCCCGCCGCCGGCCGGTCCGCGGAGCCGCACCCCCGGCCCCGGAGGGGCGCGGGGAACGGCGCGGCCCATCCCCACGCCCCGCAGGCGACCACGCCACCGCGGGGCGCAGGACGCAGCGGGGCGCAGGACGCAGCGGGGCGCAGGACGCAGCGGGGCGCGGGACGCCGCAGAGGTGCCGGGAGCCGCACCGGAACCCGGCGCGGGGGCGCAGGGGCGCGCTCCGCCCCCCTGCGCCCCCGAACCTCCGGAGCGGCCTCCGCCCCCGCGTTCCCCGAACCCCCGGAGGGGCTACGCCTCGCGGGACCCCGCGTACATCTCGTCGATCAGCGGCTTGAACTCCTTCTCGACCACCGGCCGCTTGAGCTTCAGGCTGGGGGTGAGGTCGCCGTCCTCGACGGTGAGGTCGCGGGGCAGCAGCCGGAACTTCTTGATCGTCTGCCAGCGTTGCAGGCCCTCGTTGACGCGGCGCACGTATGTGTCGACGAGGGCGACGGTGCGCCGGTCGGCGACGATCTGCTCGTAGTCGCCGCTGACCCCGTGCTCGTCGGCCCAGGTGCGGACGGTGGGTTCGTCGAGGGAGATCAGCGCGGTGCAGAAGTTGCGGTTGGCGCCGATCACCAGGACGTTGCTGACGAAGGGGCAGGTGGCCTTGAACTGGCCCTCGACCTCGGCGGGCGAGATGTACTTGCCGCCGGAGGTCTTGATCAGGTCCTTCTTGCGGTCGGTGATCTTCAGGAAGCCGTCGTCGGAGAGTTCGCCGATGTCGCCGGTGTGGAACCAGCCGTCCTCCTCCAGCACCTCGGCGGTCTTCTCCGGCAGCCGGTGGTAACCCTGCATGATGCCCGGGCCGCGCAGCAGGACCTCGCCGTCCTCGGCGATCCGCACCTCGGTACCGGGGAGCGGCTTGCCCACGGTGCCGGTGCGGTACGCCTCACCGGGGTTGACGAAGCTGGCCGCGCTGGACTCCGTCAGGCCGTAGCCCTCCAGGATGTGGATTCCGGCGCCGGAGAAGAAGAAGCCGATCTCCGGCGCGAGGGCCGCCGAACCCGAGACGCAGGCGCGCAGTTCGCCGCCGAACGCCTCGCGCAGCTTGGAGTAGACCAGGCGGTCGGCGAGCGCGTGCTTGGCGCGCAGGCCCAGCGGCACGGCGGAACTGCCGGTGGCGCGGCGGTTCTCCTGGGAGAGACGGCCGTACTCGCGGGCGACCTCGGCGGCCCACAGGAAGATCCGGTACTTGGCGGGGCCGCCCTCGCGGGCCTTGGCGGCCACGCCGTTGTAGACCTTCTCGAAGATGCGCGGCACGGCGGCCATGTAGGTGGGCCTGACCACCGGCAGGTTCTCGATGATCTTGTCGACCCGGCCGTCGACGGCGACCACGTGGCCGACCTCGATCTGCCCGGCGGTCAGCACCTTGCCGAAGACGTGCGCCAGCGGCAGCCACAGGTACTGCACGTCGTCGGCGGCCACCAGACCGGTGGCGCTGATCGCCTTCGCCATGTACGACCAGGCGTCGTGCGGCAGGCACACGCCCTTGGGGCGGCCGGTGGTACCGGAGGTGTAGATGAGCGTGGCCAGCTGCTCGGGGGTGATGCCGGCCACCCGCTCCTTGACGCTCTCGGGGTGCGTCTCCAGGTAGGCGGCGCCGCGGCGTTCGAGTTCGGCGAGGCTGATGACCCAGTCGTCCGCGCCGGCGCCGTCCGCACCGGTGGCCACGTCCATGACGATCACGTGCTTGAGTTCCGGCAGTTGCTCCCGGCACTCCAGCGCCTTGGCCAGCTGCGTGGCGTCCTCGGCGATCAGCACCTTGCTGCCAGAGTCGGCCAGGATGAAGGCGGACTCCTCCGCGTTGGTGCTCGGGTAGACCGTGGTGGTCGCGGCGCCGGCGCACACCACGCCGAGGTCGGCCAGGATCCATTCGACCCGGGTGGACGAGGCGATCGCGACGCGCTCCTCCGGCGCCACCCCGAGGTCGATCAGGCCGGCCGCGATGGCCGAGACCCGGTGGGCGGCGTCACCCCAGGTCAGCGACCGCCACTCGTCGGGTCCGCCGGAGGACGACGGTACCGGGTAGCGGTACGCCTCGGCGTCCGGGGTCGCCTCGACCCGTGCCAGAAAGAGATTGGCCACGGAGGGCGGCCGGTTCTCGATCAATGCCTGTGTGTCGGTCACGAAAACCTCCGGGGCCCCGGGGCCCGCATCATCGCGTCGCTGCTAGTGACTCACGAGTAACCTTGAGAGGGCAACAGCGTAGACCGCCCCGCTCCCGGCACGTAAGAGCCTGTCGACGGCTCGATCCGGTAACGCCGGGGGTCCCGGGCGCCGGGCCGCGCGGTGCCGCAGGCATTACGGAAAGGTACCCGGCCGGTTACCCCCATGCTGCGCGCCGTCACCCGGCGGCCCCGGCTGCCGCCGCCGGTGACCGCGCCGGCGGGGCCGTGGCGGCGGGGCCGTGGCGGCGGGCGGGCGGCGCGGTCACCAGCGGGCGTTCAGCCGCCGAGCGGGAGCCCGCCCAGCAGCCCGCCGAGAGGACCGCCCAGCGGATCGCCGGTGCCCTGCGGTCGGGCGGCAGCGGGCGCGGGTGCGGGGGCGTGGGGGCGGGCGGGCGCGGTGCGCTCGACCGGGTGACTGTGCGGCCTGACGGCCTGCGGGTGGCTCTGCGGACGGCTCTGCGGGTCGACCGCGTGGCACAGCGCCCGCACTCCGTCGGTGCCCCCACCGGCGTGCACGCCGTTGAACGCCTTCGGCAACGCACCGGTACGCAGCACGTGTTCGCCCGTCAGGCCGAGGTCCCGCACCGCGCAGTCGGCACCCTGGTTGACGCTCAGGTGCCGCGCGTCGAGGTTGTCGGCGAACGCGGGCGCCCCGGCCGCCCCCATCAGCAACGCCGACCCCGCGGCGGTCAGCAGCACACGGCCGGCGGTGGAGAACTCACTCACGATGACCTTCCTGGCGCGGAGCCCGGTGCACCGCTGCCACCGTGCGTAACGGCTCCGCCGGCCCCGCCGTTACGCCCCGGCCCCTACGGCCGGGCTCGCGGGACGGCTTCCCGCCGCCGGGAGTGCGCGGGCGGGGGCGGGGGACGGCTTCCCGCCGCGGCGGGGACGCCCCCCGGCCGGCCGGCGGTTCGCCCGGGCCGGGCGCGCAGTTCCCCGCGCCCCCTTCGGGGCGTGGGGCACGGGGTGGCGGAGGTTACTTCTTCTTGGTGTCGGATTCGTCGGTGGAGAGGGCGGCGATGAACGCTTCCTGGGGGACTTCGACGGCACCGACCATCTTCATGCGCTTTTTGCCCTCTTTCTGCTTTTCGAGGAGTTTGCGCTTGCGGGAGATGTCGCCGCCGTAGCACTTGGCGAGGACGTCCTTGCGGATGGCCCGGACGGTTTCGCGGGCGATGACGCGGCTGCCGATGGCTGCCTGGATGGGGACCTCGAACTGCTGGCGGGGGATGAGTTCGCGCAGTTTGCCGGCCATGCGGACGCCGTAGGCGTATGCCTTGTCCTTGTGGAGGATCGCGGAGAAGGCGTCGACCTTGTCGCCGTGCAGGAGGATGTCGACCTTCACCAGTTCGCTGGTCTGCTCGCCGGTGGGTTCGTAGTCGAGGGAGGCGTAGCCGCGGGTCTTCGACTTCAGGTGGTCGAAGAAGTCGAAGACGATCTCGGCGAGCGGCAGGGTGTAGCGCAGTTCGACGCGGTCCTCGGAGAGGTAGTCCATGCCGAGCAGGTTGCCGCGCCGGGTCTGGCAGAGTTCCATGATCGCGCCGATGAACTCGCTGGGCGACAGGACGGTGGCCCGCACGACCGGTTCGTAGACCTCGGAGATCTTGCCGACCGGGAACTCGCTCGGGTTGGTGACCGTGTGCTCGCTGCCGTCCTCCATGATCACGCGGTAGACCACGTTGGGGGCGGTGGCGATCAGGTCGAGGCCGAACTCGCGTTCCAGGCGTTCACGGACGACGTCGAGGTGCAGCAGACCGAGGAAGCCGACGCGGAAACCGAAGCCGAGCGCGGCGGAGGTCTCCGGCTCGTAGACCAGGGCGGCGTCGTTGAGCTGGAGCTTGTCCAGCGCCTCGCGCAGTTCTGGGTAGTCGGAGCCGTCCAGCGGATACAGGCCGGAGAACACCATCGGCTTGGGGTCCTTGTAGCCGCCGAGCGCCTCGGTGGCGCCCTTGTGCAGCTGGGTGACGGTGTCACCGACCTTCGACTGACGCACGTCCTTGACGCCGGTGATCAGATAACCGACCTCGCCGACGCCGAGCCCGTCCGCCACGGTCATCTCCGGCGAGGAGACGCCGATCTCCAGCAGTTCGTGGGCGGCGCCGGTGGACATCATCTGGATGCGTTCGCGCTTCGAGAGCTGTCCGTCGACGACCTTCACGTACGTCACGACGCCGCGGTAGGAGTCGTAGACCGAGTCGAAGATCATCGCGCGGGCAGGGGCGTTCTTGGTGCCGACCGGGGCCGGCACCTGGCGCACGACCTCGTCGAGCAGCTCGGTGACGCCCTCGCCGGTCTTGGCGCTGACCCTGAGCACGTCGGAGACGTCGCAGCCGATGATGTGCGCGAGTTCGGCGGCGTACTTCTCCGGCTGGGCGGCCGGCAGGTCGATCTTGTTCAGCACCGGGATGATCGTCAGATCGTTCTCCAGCGCCAGGTACAGGTTGGCCAGCGTCTGCGCCTCGATGCCCTGGGCGGCGTCGACCAGCAGGACCGTGCCCTCGCACGCCGCCAGCGACCGGGAGACCTCGTAGGTGAAGTCGACGTGCCCGGGGGTGTCGATCATATTGAGAACGTGCGTACTGCCCTGGCCGTCGCCGGTGGTGGGTGCCCACGGCAGCCGGACGGCCTGGGACTTGATGGTGATGCCGCGCTCGCGCTCGATGTCCATCCGGTCGAGGTACTGGGCGCGCATCTGCCGCTGGTCGACGACCCCGGTCAGCTGGAGCATCCGGTCGGCGAGCGTCGACTTGCCGTGGTCGATGTGGGCGATGATGCAGAAGTTACGGATCAGCGCAGGGTCGGTACGGCTGGGCTCCGGCACATGGGATGGGGTCGCGGGCACGCGGGGTCCTGATTCTCGGCTCGGGTTCTCGGCGGACGGCTCGTTCTCTCCACGGACGCGGACTGCATCGGCGTTCGCTCGCGGTCACGGTGTCGTTCCCATAGTCCCACGCGCCGGCGGCGAACCGGCGCGGGCGCGGGCCCGGCGCCCCCGCGGGTGGGCCGCCGCCGTGGGCGACCGGCCGTTTTGGGCGGCCGTGGGGGCGGCTGGTAACGTGGACCGTCGCGCCTGGTGCCTGTTTCACCGGGCCGGGCGCCCTTACACACCATCGATCGACCAGAGGCTATACGTGGCGAACATCAAGTCCCAGATCAAGCGGATCAAGACCAACGAGAAGGCCCGTCAGCGCAACAAGGCCGTCAAGTCGGAGCTCAAGACCGCGATCCGCCGCACCCGCGAGGCCGTCGTCGCCGGTGACGCCGAGAAGGCCGCCGAGGCCGCCCGCGTGGCGTCCCGCAAGCTGGACAAGGCCGTCAGCAAGGGTGTCATCCACAAGAACCAGGCCGCCAACAAGAAGTCCGCGATCGCGCTGGCGCTGACCAAGCAGGCCTGACCCACCGCCTCCGGGCACCCCGGCCGGACCGGGCACGAGCGGCCCCTCTACCGCTCCCGCACCGGCCAACTCCGCCTCGCGGAGTCCGCCGCGCACGATGCGTTCGCCACGCGCGCGCGGCGAGCACGACAGTCTCGACGAAGGCCCCCGCACCGTCATTCCCCGGCGCGGGGGCCTTCGTCCGCTCCGGAACGGGTTCACGCCCGACGCGTTCGCCGGCCCGGGTTTGTGCAGGGATCACGCCGAGGGCGGGGTGCGCGGTGCGGCTCCGTGCGGGCGGGCGGCGGCGAGTGGCCCCGCGGCGGTCCGGCCGGCGACGGGCGAACGGGCACGCCGCGCTCCAGCGCCCCCATCTCTTGCACCGCACCGCCGTTCCGCCCCCCGCAGGGGAACGCTCAGCCACGGGACCGTGCGGCGCGGGCGACGGCGACGACGGCCTTCTCCAGCGCGTACGCCGGATCCGCCTGCGCGCCCTTGACCGCGGCGTCGGCCTCGGCCACCGCGCACAGGGCGGTCGCGACACCGTCCGGCGTCCAGCCGCGCATCTGCTGACGCACGCGGTCGATCTTCCACGGCGGCATGCCCAGGTCACGGGCCAGGTCGCCGGGGCGCGCGTTGCGGGGAGCGCCGGCCAGCTTGCCGATGGACCGCACGCCGGAAGCCAGCGCGAACGTGATGCCCGGCAGCGGCTGCCCCACCGCCAGGGCCCAGCGCAGCCGCTCCAGCGCCTCCGCGGCCCGTCCGGTGACCGCGAGGTCGGCCACCTCGAAGCCGGTGGCCTCGGCACGGCCGGTGTAGTAGCGGGCCACCACGGCCTCGTCGATGGGCCCCTCGATGTCCGCCGCCAACTGCGAGCAGGCAGCGGCCAGTTCGCGCAGATCGCTGCCGAGCGCGTCGACCAGGGCCTGGCACGCCTCCGGGGTGGCGGAGCGCCCGGCGGCGCGGAACTCGCCCCGCACGAACGCCAGGCGGTCGGCCGGCTTGGTCATCTTCGGGCAGGCCACCTCGCGGGCGCCGGCCTTGCGCGCCGCGTCCAGCAGGCCCTTGCCCTTGGCGCCGCCGGGATGCACGAGCACCAGCGTGATCTCCTCGACGGGGGCCGCCAGGAACGCCTTGAAGTCCTTGACCGTGTCCGCCGACAGGTCCTGAGCGGCGCGGACCACGAGGACCTTCCGCTCGGCGAACAGCGACGGGCTCACCAACTCCGCCAGCGCGCCCGGTTGCAGGGCGTCCGGCGTCAGGTCGCGCACGTCGGTGTCCGCGTCGGCCGCCCGGGCGGCGGCCACGACCTCGGCCACCGCGCGGTCCAGTAGCAGGTCCTCCTGGCCCACCGCGAGCGTCACGGGGGCGAGCAGGTCGTCGGAAGCGCTCTTCTTGGCCATCGTGCCCAGCATCCCACGCATCACCGTCAGCGCGCTCCGCCACGCTCTCCGGGCGCCGCCGGGACGCCCCCAACAGCCGCCGGCCGGGGCTGTTCCGCATCCCGCGAACCCAATTCGGGGGTACCGGCTCCGGGCCACCGGATCGTCATGCAGAATGCGCAGGTGAGTGCTGTGAGACACCTGTTGGTACTGGCCGACCGTGAAGCCGCGAAGGAGGCCGCAGAGGCCGCCTCGGAGCGGTACGGCCTCAGTGAGGAACCCCAGATCGTCCGCGAGGCCCTGTCCGGCGAGGACGACGCCGAGGACGCCCAGTGGCTCGTCGTCATAGAGGACGAGAAGGGCGAACTCCCCCGGGACGGGCTCGACGACCTGGCCGACGAGTACGGCGGCTGGCACGAGTCGGAGTAACCCCACCCCGACGCCCGCCCGACAGCGCCGGAGGGGGTGACGGTCCGGGGGTCTTGGCGTTCCGGACCGGTTCCGGCCAAGCACGCACCCCCGCCGGACCGCGGAATCGGCGCCCCTCACCCCGTTCCCGGCGGAGCACGTTCCCCCGCCGTCACCGCGCGCAGCGGAGCGGTGCCGCCGCCCGTGACGGCGATGGCGCCGTCGAGGTCGGTGCGCAGGACGACGGCGCCGCCGGAGCGCAGGGCGGTGAGGGTGCGGGGTGCGGGATGGCCGTAGGTGTTGCCGGCGCCGACGCTGACCAGGGCCAGCCGGGGCCGCAACCGCCGCAGCAACTCCGGGTCCTGGTAGGCGGATCCGTGGTGCGCGACCTTGAGGACGTCCACCGGTGCGAGCCACGGATCTCGCTCCAGCAGCTCCCGCTGCGCCACGGGTTCGAGGTCGCCCAGCAGCAGCAACGTCAGCCCGGCCGCCCGCACCAGCAGCACCACGCTGGCGTCGTTCGGTTCGGTGTCCGGCAGCCCGGCGGGCGTTCCCGCCCGCGACCCCGGCGCCCGGGACCCGGGCGGCGGCCACAGCACCGTCCACGACAGGTCGCCCAGCGCCCTGCGCTCCCCCGCCACCGCACGCGTGACGGGCACGTGTGCGGCGCGGGCCAGCCGTCCGACGGCACGGGCCTCGCCGGCCGGGCGGTCCAGGGTGGTGGTCTCGATCAGCCCGACCCGCCGCCCGTCCAGGACCCCGGGTAGCCCTCCGGCGTGGTCCGCGTGGAAGTGCGTCAGCAGCAGCAACGGCACGGTGCGCACCCCCAGCCGCCGCAAACACCTGTCCGCGGCAGCCGGTTCGGGCCCGGTGTCCACCACGACGCCCGCGCCGGGCCCGGCGTTCAGCACGAGCGCGTCGCCCTGTCCCACGTCGCACACCGCCAGCCGCCAGTGCGGCGGGGGCCAGCCACCCGGCGGACGCCACAACGGCACCGGGCGCACCACCGCCACCACGACCCCCAGCGCCACCGCCACCACCAGCCCCGGCCACCAGCGGCGGCGCACCACCACCCGCAGGCCGGTCACCGCCGCCACGGTGACCAGCGCCAGCAGCAGGGCGCCGCCCCAGCCGCCGGGCCACGCGAGCCCCGCGCCGGGCAGCGCCGCGCCCCGGCGGGCCACCGCCGCCACCCAGCGGGCCGGCCAGGACGCCAGCCACGCGCAGGCCCGTGCCGCCGTCATCGACACCGGAGCCGCGGCCAGCGTCACGAAGCCCAGCACGGTCGCGGGCGCCACCGCGGCCTCCGCCAGGAGATTGCACGGCACCGCCACCAGGCTCACCCGCGCCGCCAGCACCACCACCAGCGGCGCGCAGCACGCCTGGACCGCCGCGGCGGCGCCCACCGCTTCCGCCCATCGTGCCGGCACCCCGCGCCGGGCCAGCGCGGCGCCCCAGGCCGGCGCCAGCGTCAGCAGGGCCGCGGTGGCCGCCACCGACAGCGCGAAGCCGTAGGACCGCGCCAGCCACGGATCGGTCAGCACCAGCGACGCAACGGTGGCCGCCAGCGCGGGCAGCAGCACCCGGCGGCGCCCGGTGCCGATCGCCCAGAGGGTGACGCCCCCGCACACCGCGGCCCGCAGGACGCTCGGGTCCGGTCGGCACAGCACCACGAACGCCACCGTCAACGCCCCGCCCGCCAGCGCGGTCGTCCGCAGTGACAGGCCCAACCGGGCGGCCAGGCCACGGCGTTCGGCCTGCCCGGCCCGTGACGCCGGTCCGGTCAGGAGCGCCAGCACGATGCCGAGGTTCGCGCCGCTGACCGCGAACAGGTGCAGCAGGTCCGTCGCCTCGAACACGTGGCGCAGTTCCGGTGTCATCCGTGACACGTCGCCGACCACCAGGCCGGGCAGCAGGGCCCGGGCGTCCGGCGGCAACCGCTCGGTCGCCCCGCGCAGTCCGCCGCGCAGCACCCCGGCGAGGCGCTGCACCCGCGACGGTCGCCCCAGCAGCGGCGGCGCACCGCGCAACCGCAGCACGGCCACCTCGCGGCCGCCCGACCGCCACATCGGGGCGAACACCGCCCGCGCCCGTAACCGCTGGCTCGGCAGCAGTCCGGCCCACCGGTCGGCGAACCGCCCCGGCCGGGCCGTGACCAGCACCGGAGTGCGCACGGCGGTCACCGTGCCGCCGTCGCGGACCCGCAGCACCTCCGCCGTGGCCGTCACCAGCGGTCCTGCGGCACCCGGCGGCCCGGTGCCGGTGACCCGCGGATCACCGGTGAGCCGCACCTCGGTCTGCGCCGTCCCGTGCCGCGCCGCCAGCGCCGCCACCGGGCCCCGGCGTTCCTGGGCCACGGTCAGCCCGGCGACCGCCGCCGCCACCGCCGCGCTGATCATCACCGCAGCGGCCACCCCGTGCAGCGTCCCCGTGGCGGTTTTCCCTCTTCTGCGGCGCATCAGCGCCAGAGACGGCAGTCCGGCGGCCAGGCAGAGCGCCGCCAGCCACGCGGCTCCGCCGGGCGGACGGCCCAGGGCGACCCCGGCCGCCGCCCAGACGGCCACCGCGGGCGGTACGACCCGCAGGTCCACCTCGCGGCGCTCCGCGGCCGGTTCCGGCGCGCTCACGGCCGCACCAGCGCGCGCAGTTCGTCGTACCGGCGGTCGCCGACGCCGGTGACCTGTCGCAGTTGGGAGACGGACGTGAATCCGCCGTGCCGCTGCCGGTACTCCACGATGTGCCGGGCCAGGACCGGACCGACGCCGGGCAGGGTGTCGAGCTGGTCGGGCGTGGCGCCGTTCAGGCTCACCGGCCCGGCCGGGGCGGCGCCGGGCGCACCGGGCGGGGCTGCGGGGGCCTGCGGCGGGCGGCCCACCAGCAGTTGTTCGCCGTCCACCAGGAGCCGGGCGAGGTTCAGCGACGAGGTGTCCGTCCCGGGCAGCGGACCGCCGGCCGCCTTCAGGGCGTCGGTGACGCGGGAGCCGGCGGGCAGCCGCAACACCCCCGGCGACCGTACCTTCCCTGCGACGTCCACCACGGTCCCGCCGGCTGCGGCCGGCCCGCCGCCACCGCCCTGACCGGCGGGCACCGGTGGAGGCGGGTCCGCGAGAGGTCCGGCTCCCGGCTCCGGCGGGTCGGCGCCGGTGTCGGCGTACCCGCCGGCCGGGTCGGCGGGGCCCGGCCGGGTGTGGGCGGCGGTGGCCAGGGAGGCCGGCCCGGCCAGGGGCGGGACGGTGACGGTGTGCGGGCGGGCGGACCAGAAGTGGTGCACGGCGAGGGCCACCGCGAAGACCAGCACCGCTGCGAGCGCCAGCACCGTGCGCGCCTCAAGTCCGCAGCGCAACCGCACCCACACCGGCAGCCGTTCGCACACCGCCTCCCGGACCCGCCGCAACCGCTCCCCCGGGCCCGCCCCGGTCCCGGCGGGCGGCGGATGGTCCCGATCGTCCGGACCGGAACTCCTCGCCTCCGCGATCCGGCCGGCGGTGCTGGACCGGGCCGCGGGAGGGTCCTGCGGCGCGACCGGGGCGGGGAACCGCGCACCGGTGCCGGCCCGGGCGTCCCGGCCGGGGGGCGGCACGGCGCCGGTCCACGCGCCGCCTCCCGCGCCCGTCGCAGCGCCTCCGTCGCCCCTGCCGGGCACCCCCCTGCCGGGCAGCAGGGCCTCGGCGCGCTGCCGGACGCGGTCGCCGGCGATCGCCGAGTCGCCCGCCGCAGCGGTGCGTCGAGCCGTGGTCGTGAAGTGAGGTCCCATGAGCTGGACGGTAGGCCGATTGCGGACCCAGCGGGAAAATGCCCCGAATTCTGTGGATGAGTGGATGACTGTGGATAACTTCGTCACCCGATTCAGCGACGCCGCCACGCCAAGCCGCGCGGTAACCTGCCGTGTCTCCGGGCCAGTTGTCCGCGCACCGGGGCGAGTCGCCCGCGCACCCGGAACCACGGGCGCCGCCCCTGACCCGGCACCACATCCCCCGCGCCCCGCGCCCCGCGCCCCGCCTTCAGGACACCGTATGCCGGCTGCCGGACCGGGGCCGGCCCCTCAGTGGGGTGAGAGCACCACGCCCAGCAGCCCCGGTCCCACGTGGGCGCCGATCACACCGCCGACCTCGCTGACGTGGAGGTCGGCGAGGCCGGGGAGTCGGGCGCGGAGGTGGCCGGCGAGGATCTGCGCGCGGTCGGGGGCGGCGAGGTGGTGGACGGCGACGTCGACCCGGGCGTCACCGGCGCGTTCGGCGACGATCTCCTCCAGGCGGGCGACCGCGCGCGAGGCGGTGCGGACCTTCTCCAGCAACTGGATCCGCCCGCCGGTCAGCTGGAGCAGCGGTTTGACCGCCAGGGCCGAGCCGAGGAGTGCCTGGGCGGCCCCGATGCGCCCGCCGCGGCGCAAGTGGTCGAGCGTGTCGACGTAGAAGTACGCGCAGGTCTCGGCAGTGCGCCTCGCGGCGGAGGCCACGACCTCGTCGAGGGTGCCGTCCGCGTCGGCGGTCGCGGCGGCGGCCAGCACCGGGAAGCCGAGGGCCATGGCGACCATGCCGGTGTCGACCACCCGCACCGGCACCGGCGCGTCGGCGGCGGCCAGGCAGGCGGCCTCGTAGGTGCCGGAGAACTCGGCCGACAAGTGCAGCGAGACCACCGCGGTGGCCCCGGACGCGGCGGCGGCCCGGTAGGCGGCGGCGAACTCCTCCGGCGCGGGGCGCGACGTGGTGACCGGACGGCGGCCGCGCAGGGCAGCCTCGACCGAGCGGGCGGACACCTCGGTGCCCTCCTCCAGCGCCTCGTCCCCGAGGACCACGGTGAGCGGGACCACGGTGATCCGGTGCCGGTTCAGCGCCTCCGGCGGCAGGTAGGCCGTGGAATCGGTGACGATGGCGACATGGGCGGACATGAGCGGGAGGTTACCGGCCGGCCGGTGACCGGCACCAACGGCCCTACCCGACGGGCGGACCGTGCGGCACGCGTACCCCCCGCGGCGCCGCCCACACGCGGGCCGCCGGGGGCGCGGCACAGCCCGTGCGCCGCTGCCGGACGGGTCCGCGTCATCAGCATGGCACTCGCCCCGGAAAGCCCCTTCACCGCGGCGATCCTCTGTCGGGGAAAGGGCTCTGATCAGCGGTTTCGGCGCGGGTGGGGAGTCGTGCGGCCCCGGTCAGCCGGAGGTGCCGTCTCGGCGCGGGAGGCGTCCGCGTATGCGGTCGCGGGTGGGCCGGGGGCTGTCCTGGTCGGCCTTGGTCAGGGGGACGGCGCCGTCGGTGGGCGGGCCGGGCACGGCGTCGGCGGGGTCGGCGGGTACCCAGTGGCGCAGAGCGCCGGCCTCGACCTCGATCTGGCGGCCGAGGGCAGCGAGGTCGTCGTCGTCGAACTGCCGGGCGCGGTCCTGGGCGGCCCAGCGCAGGGAGTCGGCGGAGTGGGTGACGCGGCCGGTGCGCTCGCGCAGCTCCGGCAGGCGGGACTGGACGCGGGCACGGTCGGGTTCGCGGTCCAGCAGCCGCAGTTCGTCGTCGAGGGCGTGGGCGTGCGAGCGCAGGCGTTCCAGCAGCCCGAGGGCCTCCTTGAGGGAGGGGTCGGCGGGGACGCCGGTCTCCAGGGCGTGCCGGGTGTCGGTCATGGAGGTGCGCAGTTCGAGGCGGAGGGCGGCGATCTGGCCCGCCGGGCCCGGCTGGGTGCGGCGGGCCCTGAGGGTGGTCTCCTCGACGACCTTGCGGGCCTGGAGGCTGGTGCGTTCCACACCGCGGTGGACGGCTCTGGCCGCCTTGACCGTCAGCACGGCGCCGAGCACCAGTCCGGCGACGATGAAGAACGCGATCACCGCGAGCACGGCTTCCATGGGCCCCTCCGTCCATCGCTCCGCGGCCCGGGGCCCGCGCGGCCCCGCCTTCCACAGTAGACGCGCGGGGCCGCCCCCGGGTACGAACAGAACCCGGGGGCGGCCCCCACCTCGACCCCTAGGGGTTGTGTTCGCTCAGCCGGTGACGATGTTGACCAGCTTGGGTGCGCGGACGATCACCTTGCGGACGGTGGCGCCGCCGACCGCCGTGACGACGGCCGGGTCGGCCAGGGCCAGGGTCTCCAGGTCGGCGTCGGTGATGCCGGGGGCGACCTCAAGGCGGGCCCGGACCTTGCCCTTGACCTGGACGACGCAGGTGACGGTCTCGTCCTGGACGTAGGCGGGGTCGGCGACGGGGAAGTCCTCGTGCGCCAGCGTTCCGGTGTGGCCCAGCCGGCTCCACAGTTCCTCGGCGATGTGCGGGGCCAGCGGGGCGACGGCCAGCACCAGGGGTTCGGCGACGGAACGCGGCACCCGGTCCAGCTTGGTCAGGTGGTTGTTCAGCTCGGTGGCCTTGGCGATGGCGGTGTTGAACCGCATGTTCTCCATGTCGTGCCGCATGCCGTCGATCGTCTTGTGCAGCGCGCGCAGCGTGGCGTCGTCGGGCTCGTCGGCGGTGACGGTGACCTCGCCGGTGGCCTCGTCGACGATGTTGCGCCACAGCCGCTGCAGGAAGCGGTAGGAGCCGACGACGGCACGGGTGTCCCACGGGCGGGAGACGTCCAGCGGGCCCATCGCCATCTCGTACAGGCGCAGGGTGTCGGCACCGTACTCGGCGAAGATCTCGTCCGGGGTGACCGCGTTCTTCAGGGACTTGCCCATCTTGCCGTGCTCGCGGCGCACCGGCTGCCCGTTCCAGGTGAACGTGCCGTCGGCGCCCTCCTCGACCTCGGTGGCGGGCACCGGGAAGCCGCGTTCGTCACGGTAGACCCAAGCGGTGATCATGCCCTGGTTGAACAGCTTGTGGAACGGCTCGTACGAGGTGACGTGGCCCAGGTCGAACAGCACCTTGTGCCAGAAACGGGCGTACAGCAGGTGCAGTACGGCGTGTTCGGCGCCGCCGACGTACAGGTCGACGCCGCCGGAGACCTGCCCCTCGCGCGGGCCCATCCAGTACGCCTCGACGTCCGGGTCGACCAGGCGTTCGCCGTTGGCCGGGTCCAGGTAGCGCAGCTCGTACCAGCAGGAACCCGCCCAGTTGGGCATGGTGTTCGTCTCACGGCGGTACGGCTGCACACCGCGGCCGTCGCCCAGGTCCAGGTCGACGGCGACCCAGTCCTCGTTTCGGGACAGCGGGGTCTCCGGAGAGGTGTCCGCGTCGTCGGGGTCGAAGGTGCGGGGGCTGTAGTCCTCCACCTCGGGCAGTTCGACCGGCAGCATCGACTCGGGCACCGCGTGGGCGACGCCGTCGGTGTCGTAGACGATGGGGAACGGCTCGCCCCAGTAGCGCTGGCGGCTGAACAGCCAGTCACGCAGACGGTAGTTGACGGTGCCCTCACCGATGCCGTGCTCGGCCAGCCAGGCGGACATCGCGGCCTTGGCGGCGGGAACGTCCAGGCCGTCCAGCGTGACGCCCTCGCCGGCGGAGCCGATGATGCGGGCGTCGTAGCTGTTGAACGAGTCGTCCCAGGCGGTCGTGTCGGTGCCGCGGCCGTCGGTGGGTTCGACGACGCAGCGCATCGGCAGGCCGAAGGCGCGGGCGAACGCGAAGTCACGGCTGTCGTGCGCGGGCACCGCCATGATGGCGCCGGTGCCGTAGCCCATCAGGACGTAGTCGGCGATGAAGACCGGCACCCGCTCGCCGCTCACCGGGTTGACGGCCCAGGCACCGGTGAAGACACCGGTCTTGTCCTTGGCCTCGGCCTGCCGCTCCACGTCGGACTTGGAGGCGGCCTGCTTGCGGTAGGCGTCGACGGCGGCCGCCGGGGTGGCGTGGCCGCCCGTCCAGTCGTCCTTGGTGCCCTCCGGCCAGGCGGCCGGCACGATGGCGTCCACCAGGGTGTGCTCGGGGGCCAGCACCATGTAGGTGGCGCCGAACAGGGTGTCCTGGCGGGTGGAGAAGACGGTGATGCGGTCGTCCCCGCCAGCCGCGGTGCGCACGGCGAAGTCGATGCGGGCGCCCTCGGAGCGGCCGATCCAGTTGCGCTGCTGCAGCTTGATGGCCTCGGGCCAGTCCAGGGTGTCCAGGTCGTCGATCAGGCGGTCGGCGTAGGCGGTGATGCGCATCATCCACTGCCGCAGCTTCGCCTTGAAGACGGGGAAGTTGCCGCGCTCGGAACGACCGTCGGCGGTGACCTCCTCGTTCGCCAGTACGGTGCCCAGGCCGGGACACCAGTTGACCGGCGACTCGGAGGCGTACGCCAGGCGGTACCCGCCCAGGACGTCGGCCCGCTCGACGGCGTCCAGCGCCTCCCAGGGGCGGCCGTCGGGGGTCGGGCGGGCGCCGGTGGCGAACTGCTCGACCAGCTCGCTGACGGGCCGCGCGGTGCCGGCCTGCGGGTCGTACCAGGAGTTGAAGACCTGCAGGAAGATCCACTGGGTCCAGCGGTAGTACTCCGGGTCGATGGTGGCGACCGAGCGCCGCCGGTCGTGGCCCAGGCCCAGACGCCGCAGCTGCGCGCGCATCGTCACCATGTTGGCCTCGGTGGTCACTCTGGGGTGGGTGCCGGTCTGCACCGCGTACTGTTCGGCGGGCAGGCCGAAGGCGTCGAAGCCCAGGGTGTGCAGCACGTTGTGGCCGGTCATGCGCTGGTGGCGCGCGTACACGTCAGTGGCGATGTAGCCCAGCGGATGCCCGACGTGCAGCCCCGCACCCGAGGGGTAGGGGAACATGTCCATGATGAACTTCTTGGGTCGCGCCGTGACGTCCGCGGAGCCGCCCAGGGTGCCGCCGCCGGGGTTGGGGACCTCGAAGGTGCCCTCGCGCTCCCAGCGGTCCTGCCAGCGTCCCTCGATCTCGGCGGCCAGGGCGGCCTCGTACTTGAACGGCACGGCCCGCTCGGGCGCGGCGCTCGGTGCGGCGGTCTCGGCCGCCGGGGTGGTCTCGCTCATGTCCGTCGAAGCTCCGTCGGTGTCGTGGCAGGCCCCGCCGCGCTCGCCCGCCGGTGGCGGCCGGACGGCCCGCGGGGTGGCAGCCGCTCTGTCTCCCGCAACAAAAAAGCCCCTCGCTCAGGAGGGGGCGCCGCACTGACGTGGATCGTTGTCAGCGCGGCTGGCTAAGGAGCAGACGTGCGGCACGCATGGGGTCAGGTTACCGCAAGCACGGCGGAGGCCCGCCACCGGTGTATCCGGTGGCGGGCCTCCTGACCGGGGCGGTACGGCTGCCGCGGTTTTCGTGCGGTACGCGTACCGTCCGACGGCGTCAGTCCTTCTTCGGGACGTACGAGGAGACGTAGCCGGCGGCCGGGGAGCCGACACCGGTGACGTCGTCGTAGCCGACCTTCGCGTGCAGCGAGGTGTCGGTGCCGAAGGTGCGCAGCGAGGTGATCAGACCGCCGGAGGCGTCGGTGCTGTTCGCGTAGTCGACGCGGACGTTCGCGATGCCCTGGCCGGCGCCCAGCGGGTGGTCGGTGACGTCGTTGAGCGCGGTGGAGCCGTAGCGGTCGTAGATCGCCGGGTTGGCGAAGCCGACCGGCACGCCGCCGCGGGCCTGCTGGACGTCGGCCTGGATGGCCGCGATGGCCGGGCAGGCCAGCGAGGTGCCGCCGATGCGGTACTCGCTGTACTTGACGCTGCCGTCCGGGAAGGTCTGGGTCTCACCCTCCAGGAAGCCGGTGTTGGGGTCGGCCACCGCGGAGATGTCCGGGATCGTGCGCATCCGGGTGCCGTCGGCGCCCTTGCTCAGCGCCTTGGGGACGACGCCCTTCTGGTAGAAGGGCTGTTCCACCAGGGTGCTGACGCCGCCGCCGGCACCGCCGTTGAACGTGCCGGGGAAGCCGGTCCACTGGCCGCGGTCGTCCGACAGGACGGCCTTGTCCGTGCCCCAGCCGGTCTCGAACTCGTAGTTGTTCTTCTTGCCGATGGCGATGGAGGTGCCGCCGACGGCGGTGGCCCACACGGAGTTCGTCGGGCTGCCGATGTTCGGGCCGACCGTGTCGGTGGCCTGGTCGCCGTCGTCACCGGTGGAGAAGTAGAAGCCGATGCCCTCGACCGCGCCCTCTTCGAAGACCTGGTCGTAGGCGGCCACGACGTCGGGGGTCTCGTCCAGTTCCGAACCGCTCCAGGAGTTGGAGACGATGTCGGCCAGGTGACCGTCGACGATCTTGGTCAGCGAGTCCATCAGGTCGTCGTCGTTGCACGAGGCCGCGCCGACGTAGGTGATGTCCGCGGCGGGCGCGAGCGCGTGCACGGCCTCGACGTCGAGGGTCTCCTCGCCGTACCAGCCGGCCGCGCCGCAGGCCTTGATGGTGTTGTACTTCGCGGGCAGCACCTGCGTGAGCTGGCCGGCGGCGTACTTGGCGTCACCGTTGCGCTTGGCGTAGGTGGCCGTGTCGGACACCAGCGTCGAGGAGGCGTAGGCGTCGACGATGGCGACGGTGGCGCCCTTACCGGTGTACTTGCCCGTGCCGTAGGCGGCTCGCAGCTGGGTGCCGTCGTAGCCCTTCACCACGTACGGCGCGTGGGTGCCGTAGGCGCTCGGAAGGCTCCTGTCCGTCTTCTCACCGTAGTAGGAGGAGAACGGACCGGCGTTGACGAACGCGGCCTCCGGCGGCGGCAGTTTGCCGGCGGGCTCGGCCATCGGCGCGGCGGTGCGGGCCGCGGGGGCGGCGGCACCGGTGGAGTTGTCGTGGGTCGCACGGGCCGGCGCGTCGGACAGGCCCGCGACGGTCAGCACGGCACCGTGCAGGGCGGCCGGAACGGTCACCGACGACGACGGGGCGTGGTATGTGGAGCCCTGGGCCGCGTAGTTGTGCAGAGTGGTGCCGAACGCCCGGTGCACCGCGTCCCGGTCGCCGCTGACGGCGATGTAGTGGGCGGTGCTGGACGTGACCTTCAGACCGGAGTCCTTCAGCCAGGCGGTGACCGCCTTGACCTGCGCCTTGGTGGCTCCGTAGCGGGCGCGGAACTGCGCGGCGCTCAGGTACTTGCCGTACCGAGCACCGCCCGGCGTGGAAACGGCGCGCGCGTAGGCGGCCAGTCCTGCGGCGTCGCGACCGGCGAGGTAGACGCGGGCGTTCACGGTGGTGGAGGCGGCCGCGGTTCCGCGGTCGGCCTGGGAAGTCGCCCAGACGGGCTTGGTGTTGGCGATGGCCTCACGGCTCTGCGAGGCGGCCTGGGCGTTGGGAACGCCCAGCGCGAGGGCGCCGGCGACCAGCGGCAGAGCGGCGGCCACGGCCACGGCGGAACGAGTTCTGTAGCGGTCCAGCTTCATCAAACCCCCAGCGAAACGGGTCTTCGCGTGCAGCGGGACGGGGTTCACCGGATACCGGCGAGTACACGTGCCGCTCGCGAAACTCTGACGTTGAATCGTTCATGCCAGGGACATGATCGCGTCAAGAGATGTTCAAGTGCCCGCATCCCGCGCGACCGCGACTTCGCCCCCGACAGTGGAGAACCCCCCTGGTGATCACGGTCCCGCACCGGAACCCCATACCGCGGCGCCGGACGTCAATCGTCAACTCTGTTCCCGTTCACACCAGTTGACCCGAACGTTAGTCTCCTGACCCCCTCGGGGGCCAGAGATCCGCGAAAGGTCGTTGCGCTCTCAAGCACTCCACGCCATGTCAGCACTTCCTCCCAACGGTCTCCATACGTCACGAAGACGCGGGGCTGACGTGACGTCGAGGGACGGACGGGGAGGCGCGGCAGGGTGCGGGGTCTGCCGCGGAGGCGCGGCGGAGGGCGGAGCGCGGCGGGGGCGACGGCAGCCCGGCGTCGAGCGGACGGCAGGCGTGAGGGCGCGTCCACGGCGTCGGACACCGCGGGGAACATCCGTCGCCCCGAACGAAATCGGTCACCATTGCGCACGATTTCCACCTGGCATGCGAACCGACCCCAACGCGGCCACCGGATCGTCCGGCCTGACCGGGAACGCGACGAGGGCGACCCCTTCGCTTTCGCGAACGGATCGCCCTCGTACCTGACTGGACTGACCGTATCTGTCTGTGGAGCTAAGGGGATTTGAACCCCTGACCCCTTGCATGCCATGCAAGTGCTCTACCAGCTGAGCTATAGCCCCAGGTCTCGCACCGCCCAGTCTCCCCGGCGGCAACGGAAACATTACACGGAAGTGGCCCCCCTGCGCCAAATCGTTTCGGGCCGCGACAGCGGGGTGCCCTGCTCCCGTTCCGGCCTGCGGGGTACTGTCGGGCTTCCCCGGGCCGCCGGTCCGGAGCGCCGCCGAACAAGGAGCGCAGCAGTGACCGCGACGCAGCCGCCGGCCGCCGTACCGCGCCCCGCGAACGCCCGCGGACTCCTGCTCCGGGCCCGCCGCCAGCCGACAGCCGTGGCGGCCGTGACATGCCTGCTGTCCTTCGCGGCGTTCTGCGCCGCCCAGCACGCCGCACACGTGTCGATGATCGACCTCATGGTCTACCGGGCCGAGGGCCGGGCGGTGCGGACCGGGCAGAACCTCTACACGATACTCGCGACCAGCGCGCATCTGCCGACGACCTATCCGCCCTTCGCGGCCCTGCTGTTCGAACCGCTCTCCTGGCCCGGCATCCCCGGAGTGCGGTTGGCCGCCACGGTCGGAAACCTCGCACTCCTGCTTGCCGTCGTGCACCTGTCACTGCGCCTGGTGGGCCGGCCCCACCGGCTGCCACCGGCCGCCGCGACCCTGGCCGTCGCGGCGGCCGCCGTGTGGTGCGAACCGGTGTGGACGACGCTGCGCTACGGCCAGATCAACCTGTTCCTGACCGTCCTGGTGCTGTGGGACCTCACCCGGCGCTCGGGCCACCGCTGGGCCGGCGTGGGCATCGGCGTGGCCGCCGGGATCAAACTGACCCCCGCGCTCTTCGCGGTCTTCCTCGCGGTGCTGGGTGCCGTCCAGAGCTGGCGGGCCCTGCACAACGGCGGGCGGCTGTGGAACCACGCCCTGCGGCGCGCGGCCGTCGCCCTGGGGGCGTTCACCGCCACCGTCGCGGTGGCCGCGGTCACCCTGCCCGCGGACTCCCGCACCTTCTGGACCCGGATGATCTTCGCCGCCAACCGCGTCGGCCGCGTCGAGGACACCGCCAACCAGTCCGTCCGCGGCGTGCTCGCCCGGCTCCTGCACACCCAGCACCCCGAGATCTCCTGGGTGGTGACCGCCGGGCTCGTCGGCGTCGCCGGCCTGAGCGTCGCGGTGGCCGCGGCCCTCGCGGGCGACCGCCTCCCGTCCGCCCCCGCCTGGGCCGGCTGTGCGTGCGCCACGACCGCGCTGCTGATCAGCCCGGTCTCCTGGTCACACCACTGGGTGTGGTGCGTACCCATGATCGTGCTGCTGGCCTCGGAGGCGCACCGGCACGGCACCCGACGCTGGCAGATCGGCACCGGCGCGGCGGCCGCGGTCTTCTGCTCCTTCGCCCTGTGGACCGTCCCGCACACCGGCAACCGTCCCGAACTCCGTCAGAACGCCTGGCAGATGCTGCTGTCCGCGTCCTACCCGCTGGTGGGTCTGGCGTTCCTCACCGTGGCCGCCGTCCAGGTCGCCCGTGCCCTGCGCCTCCCGCACCCCTCCATCCCCGGCCCCCGCATCACCGGCCGGACCCTGACGGGGCGGGGGGACGTGGTGTTCGCGGACTGAGCGGGGTGGTGCCCTCCCGTCCCCGCCCCACCCGCCTCTCCGCTACTGCTCGCCCGTCGCTGCGGCGGGGGAGCCGGGCGGCCACCACGCACCCCTGGCGACACGGCGGTGGGTCTGCGGGGCCGGCCTCCGCACACCATCCGCCACCACGGGGCGAGGTGTCGCCCGCCGCGCCGCCATCACAGGGCAAGGCGTCCCTCGCGCCCGGTCGGCCGCGAGGTCTCCCGGCCGCCCCGGCCACTGCCACGCGGGGTGCCCCCGCCACTCGGCTGCGAGGCACCACGTGCCCTCCCGCCGAGGATCGCCGCCCCTCCGTCGCCGCGGCACGCTCCGGGCGCCCGCCGCCGTTGCGCCCCGGGCGCCGTGCCGCACGGAAAACCTGGGGACGTTCCGGGTTCCCACGCCGTAGGCTCGCGCGATGAGCAGTCGACAGTTCCGGATCATCGTGCGGGGGGCCTTCGGTGAGCTCTCCGACGAGCAGCGCGCGCAACTGCTGGCGGAGGCCGGTGAACACGACGTCCTCTTCGCCGCGTTCACGCCGGAGGGGCACCTGACCTACGACGTCGCCGCCCGGCCGTTCTTCACCTTTCGTTTCGCGGACGCGGGGAACACGGACGAGGATCTGCCGCGTGCCGAGGGGCGGGCGCTGGAGCGGGCCGAGGCGTGGCTGACCGGGCGGGGGCTGCCGTTCGGGGAGCTGACCGCGCTGGGCGAGGACCTGTCGAAGGCACCGTTGGGCAAGCGGCAGCGGCGGGCGGCGGCGCGGGGGAACTGACCGGGTCAGGCCGGTCGGCGGGCCACCGTGATGATCTCCGGGGAGGTGGCGGTCAGCGGAGCGCGCGACCAGTCGCCCCACACCGCCGCTGTCTCGAAACCGGCCGCCCGCAGTGCCTCCGCGAGGCGTTCCGGGGTGAGGAAACGCAGCGTCGAACTGCTGGTCTCGGAGGCGGGCCACGCCGTGCTGGAGAAGTGCTCGGCGAACGTCACCAGGTCGTCGTCGAGCGGCAGCCGCACCTCGTGTTCGACGCGCACCGTCTCACCATCGACGCCGGTGACCTCGCGGGCGTTCTCGGGTATCCAGCGTTCCCAGGCTCGGGCGCCGGGGTTGCGGGTCTCGAAGACGAAGCGTCCGCCGGGCGCCAGGGCGCGGTGCACCGCGGACAGCGAGGTGGCGACCTCCTCGTCGGTCAGCAGCGTCTGGAAGGCGTGGCCGGTCATGACCGCCAGCTCGAACTCCGCGTCCCAGGCGGCGGAGGCGGCCGTGCCGCGCACCCATTCCACGTCCTCACGGCGACGGGCACGCGCGAGCATCGAGGCCGCCGGGTCCAGGCCGCAGAGTCTGCCGGTGTGCCCGGTCTCACGGGCGACCCTCAGCAACGTCCCGGTGCCGCAGCCGACGTCCAGCACGGAGTCGGCGCCCATCACCCACTCCAGGTAGAACGGGTCGTCGGCCGAGGCGGCCCAGGGGTTGAGTGTGTCGTACAGCGCGGTCAGCCGGTCGTTTTCGTAGCTCATGCCGGACACTGTGCCAGCGCGTACTCACCGTGTGCTCCCGGTTGTCCACAGTTCCGGTCGCCGATCATCCCGTCCGATGATCCGCCCGCCCCACACTCCTACCCGCCCCCGCCCCCGCTCCCGCTCCCGCCCCGCGCGAACGCGCCCCGCAGCCGTTGGGCGCCCGCCCGTCACGCGCGCACCGTCGCGCCCCGGGCCCCCGCACACGCCCCGCGGCCGCCTGCCACACCGCCCCCGTCAGGCGCACGCCCCCCGGCAACGCCCCCACCCCGAGCAGAACCGGAACGCAGAAATCCCGCCCGATCCATCGGATCGAACGGGATACCGTGAACTGTGCTTCTGTTCCATTTGTTTTGTGGAGCTAAGGGGATTTGAACCCCTGACCCCTTGCATGCCATGCAAGTGCTCTACCAGCTGAGCTATAGCCCCGCGACCGCTTCGCGATCTGGGATGAGCTTAGCGTGTGCGCGGCCCGGAAACGAAATCGGCCGACGTAGCGGGAGCCAGGTGCGGGATCAGCTGGTGGTGGGGTCGGGGAGGGTTCCGGTGTTGTGCTGGAGGAGGCGCCAGCCGTGTTCTTCCTCGCGCAGGACGGACCAGTGGCAGTTGGCGAGGCCGCCGAGCGCTTCCCAGGTGGAGGGGGCGAGTCCCAGGAGGCGGCCGATGGTGACGCGGATGGCGCCGCCGTGGCTGACGACGACGAGGGTGCCGCCGGCGGGCAGTTTGTCGGCCTCCGTCAGGACGGCGGGGACGGCGCGGTCGGCGACCTCGGTCTCGAGTTCGCCGCCGCCGCGGCGCACCGGTTCGCCGCGCTTCCACGCCGCGTGGTCCTCGGGGTGGGAGGCGACGATCTCCGGCGTCGTCAGCCCCTCCCACACGCCCGCGGAGGTCTCCCGCAGGGCTTCGTAGAGGCGGGGCGGGCCGCCGCCGGTCAGGGCGGTGAGTTCAGCGGCGGTGCGGGCGGCACGGGCGAGGTCGGAGGAGATCACGGCGTCGGGGCGCTGCGCGGCGAGCTGCCGGGCGGCACGGCGGGCCTGGGCGACGCCCTCGGTGTTGAGGGGGATGTCGGTGCTGCCCTGGAAGCGGCCGGCGACGTTCCAGTCGGTCTGGCCGTGCCGCCACAGCACGACGCGGCGGCCGCGGCGGGCCGTCGCGCCGCAGGTGGCGGTCAGTTGTGCTCCCCGCCGGGGGCGCCGCCGTCCTGGCCGAGGGACTCGGCGTGCTCGGCGGCCTTGCCGCGGGTGGCCAGCGCGTCCTCGGGCAGCGGCAGTTCCGGGCAGTCCTTCCACAGCCGTTCCAGGGCGTAGAAGACGCGTTCCTGCGCGTGCTGGACGTGGACGACGATGTCGACGTAGTCGAGCAGCACCCAGCGGCCGTCGCGCTCGCCCTCGCGGCGGACCGGCTTGACGTCGAGTTCGCTGCGCAGGCGGTCCTCGATCCCGTCGACGATGGCCCGCACCTGGCGGTCGTTGGGCGCCGAGGCGACCAGGAAGGCGTCCGTGATGGACAGCACGTCACTGACGTCGTAGGCGATGATGTCGTGCGCGAGCTTGTCGGCCGCGGCCTGGGCGGCGGTCTTGATGAGCTCGATGGAGCGGTCCGTGGCGGTCACGTGGCGGCTTTCCGGTTGGACGACGTATACCCCCCAAGGATCTCATGCCCTCCGGGGGGTACCGCGCGCGGTTTTCCACCCCTGGGGCGGGCCCGGGCCGGGCGGCGGGTGAGGGTGCCGTGCGGCCCGGAACGTTTTCCGCCTCCATGGCGCTGGAAAACGGCTGCCGGAGAACCGGTGCGGGAGAACGCGTGCCGGTCAGCCGGTCATGGCGGCCGGGGGGTGGTAGTCGGCGCCGAGGATCACGGTGATGTCGGCGTTGGCGGCGCCGGTGCCCCGGGCGACGTCACCGGCGGGCAGGCCGAGGGTCTTGGCGAGCTGCTGGGCGGCGCTCTTGGCGGAGGCCGCCGGGTAGAGCACACGGCTGGTGGTGCGCGGGGTCTGCTTGCCGCCGTTGACGTAGGTGTTGCCGGAGTCGACGACCTGGACCTGGGCGGCACCGGCGGCCGCGTGGTCGGTGGTGGCGTCGGCGACGGAGACCACCGGTACGCCGCTGACGTCGGAGTTCTTGACGGTGCCGCCGAGGATCTGCTTGACGACGTCGTTCGTGGTGCCCGCGCTGACGGTCCCGTTGGGCAGGACCGTGAGCGGTTCGGTGGTGTAGTGGCCGGACTTGGCGAGGTCGGACAGGGCGGCGAGGGTGGCGCCGAGCTGGGCGTTGGACAGGGAGGGGTCGGGGACCGAGCCGACCTCGTCGATGATCTTGCTCGCGGCCGCGGCGCTGCTGGGGATCTGGGTGAGGACCGCCCGCAGGACCTGGCCGAAGCGGGCCAGTTGCGCGCTGGGGGGCTCGCCGGGCGCCCGGTAGGTGGCGTAGGCGACGGCGGCGTGGCCGTTGAGGTTCTGGTCCTTGCCGGCCGTCACGACCGCGCGGCCGGACTGCTCGATGGTGGCGTTGGTGTCGGCCACGATGCCGCCGACCGCGTTGACCAGCACTTCCAGGAACGGTGTGTCGAGCCGCCAGGTGCCCTGGATGTTGGCGCCGAGGAGGGTGTCGAGGCCGTCGCGGGTGGGGGCGGCGCCGGCGTCGACCACGGAGTTGCCCAGCGGGACCGGGGTGCCGCCGTCGTCGCTGACCAGCAGGGAGTTGGGCAGCAGCAGCGTGGTGCCGCGGCCGGTCGTCTCGTTGCGCACCAGCAGGACGGTGGCGGAGTCGTTGCTGCCGACCTCGCGCAGGTGGACGGCGATGACGTCGCGTTTCTGGGCGGACAGCGGAGTGGCCGCGGGGTTGCCGCCGACGCCGGGGATGAGTCCGGCGTGCCAGGCGTAGGTGCCGCCGCCGGCCACCGCCAGCACGGCGGCCAGGGTTATCGCGACGCTGCGCACCCGGGTGCGGCGGCGGCGTTCGTCGCGGCGTTCGGCGCGTGACTCGGAGAACTTCAGCCAGTCGATGACGTCCTCGGCCTGCTCGTCCTCCTCCTCGACGAAGGCGAACTCCTCCTCGGCGGCGGGGTCCCCCTCGGCGAGGTGTTCACCGTGTGGCGGCACACCGGGCCGTTCACCGCTCCCGTGAGGGGCGGCGGGAAATCCGTCACCATAGTGCTCGTTCTGCTCGTCGCGCTGCTGCGCGTGACCGCCGGAGGGCTGCGCGGCGTGCGGCTGGGCGGCGTACTGCTGCGTGCCGTGCGGCGGCTCTTGGGTGCCGTACGGCTGCCCGGCGTGCCGCTGCTGCGTGCCGTGCGGCTGCGCTTGCGTGCCGTGCTGCTGCGTCACGTTGTGCTGCCCGTGCCAGGTGCCGGTGGCGGGGCCGGGGTGCTGGGGGGCGGCGGGGTACTGCTGGGTGTGGTCCTGCGGGTGGTGTGCCGGGTCGTAGGCGGCCTGGGAGCCGGTGTCGTACGGCTCGTAGCGCTGCTGACCGGTGTCGTACGCAGGCTGGGATCCCGTGCCGTACGCAGGCTGCGTGCCGGTGTCGTACGCAGGCTGCGTGCCGGTGCCGTACGCGGGCTGCGTGCCCGTGCCGTACGCGGGCTGCGTGCCGGTGTCGTAGGACCCCGTGTCGTAGGACCCCTGGTAGGGACCCGTCGCGTAGGTGCCGGTGTCGTAGGTGCCGGTGCCTGTGTCGTAGCCGTAGGCGTCGCCGCCGTAGGTCCGGCCGCCGCTCTCGTGCTGCGGGGCGTCGTACCGCTGGGCGGCGTAGGGGTCGTGCCCCTGCCCGTCCGCGGGGGTTCCGTGGCCGGGCGGGTAGGTGGCGTAGGGCTCCCGGGGCTCATGAGGCTCCTGCCCGTGCCGCTCCTGCTCGCTCACCAGCGCCCTCCCGATCGATGCGTGGCCGCGGGCGCACCCGGGCCGGTCGTGCTGATGTACGACCCTATCCGGCGTCCTGGTAGAGCCTGCGCTTGTCGATGTAGCGCACGACGCCGTCCGGGACCAGGTACCAGACGGGCTCGCCCCGGGCGACCCGCTGGCGGCACCCGGTGGAGGAGATGGCCAGGGCCGGGACCTCCACCAGGGAGACGCCGCCGTCCGGGATGCCGGGGTCGGTCAGGACGTGGCCCGGGCGGGTGACGCCGATGAAGTGCGCCAGTGCGAACAGGTCGCGGGCGTCGCGCCAGGAGAAGATCTGGCCGAGGGCGTCCGCACCGGTGATGAAGAACAGCTCGACGTCGCCGTACTCGTCCCGCAGGTCGCTGAGCGTGTCGCGGGTGTAGGTGCGGCCGCCGCGGTCGATGTCGATGCGGCTGACGGAGAACTGCGGGTTGGACGCGGTGGCGATGACCGTCATCAGGTAACGGTCCTCGGCCGGGGAGACCCGCTGGGTCTCCTTCTGCCACGGCTGGCCGGTGGGGACGAAGACCACCTCGTCCAGCCGGAACTGGCTCGCCACCTCACTGGCGGCCACCAGGTGACCGTGGTGGATGGGGTCGAAGGTCCCGCCCATCACGCCGAGTCGTTTCTTCACCGGTCCGGCCCCTCCGTCTGGGTCCGGGAGATCGCGGAGGGGCGTCACGACGCTGCCGGTCTCCCTTGCGGCCTCACCCTACTGGGCGGGCGCCGGGAGCGCTCCGGGGGGCGGGGGTCAGCGGTCGCGGTTGAAACGGGTGGTGACCCACAGCAGGAGCAGCAGGATGAACAGGGCGGCGCCGCCGGTCAGGAACGGGCTCAGGCTCTGGTGGTGGCCGCCTTCGGCGAGCGGGACCAGGCGTGCGGCGATGTGTGTCATGGTCTGCTGGACCCCTTGTGGTCGGAGACGTCGTCAGGCGGGGAAATCGTGCCACATGCTAAGGCCCGGCAGGGGCTGGAACCCCGGACGGGTCCCACACGTCCTTGGTGTGTACGCAGTCCGCGTACATATCGACCAGGAAGGCGTTCGTAACCGCCCGTCAGACCTCTCGGGGTCCGCTGCCCGGTTCAGTCTTTGCCGTAGCCGCGCAGCAGGAACCAGGCGAGGAACGCGATGCCCAGTACGGAGACCAGGATCACGGTGCGCAGCAGCCAGCCGGGGCCGTCCGAGTCGGACGCCACGGCGAGCAGTGCCGGGAGCGGGGATGCGGGGGTGTGCATGCCGACCAGAGTAGACCTGCGGCGGGCACGTCCCGGGGCGGGGGCCGCGGGGGCGGGAGCGTTGCGCCGCAGGAGGGCGAGGACCTGATGTCCGCACCGTACGAGAAGGACAGTTCCGGCGGGCCGGGCGACGGCCTGCCCAGCCGCGGCCGCAAGAGGTTCCCCGGGATCTCCTCGCGGGCCTACGAGCACCCGGCGGATCGTTCCGCCCTGGTGACACTGCGCAAGCTGACCGGGTTCGACGCGGTCTTCAAGGCGCTCAGTTCGCTGCTGCCGGAGCGGTCGATGCGGCTGATGTTCCTGTCGGACTCGGTGCGGGTGAGCGAGCTGCAGTTCCCGCACCTGAACGCGATGGTTCGGGACGCCTGCTACATCCTGGACCTGGAGAAGGTCCCGCCGATGTACGTCACGCAGGACCCGCAGCCGAACGCGATGTGCATCGGGCTGGACGAGCCGGTGGTCGTGGTGACCACCGGGCTGGTGGAGCTGCTGGACGAGGAGGAGATGCGGGCGGTCGTTGGCCACGAGGTGGGCCACGCGCTGTCAGGTCACTCGGTGTACCGCACGGTGCTGCTCTTCCTGACGAACTTCGCGGTGAAGGTGGCGTGGATACCGCTGGGCACGGTGGCGATCACCGCGATCGTCACGGCGCTGCGCGAGTGGTTCCGCAAGTCGGAGCTGTCGGCGGACCGTGCGGGTCTGCTGGTCGGCCAGGACGTGCGGGCCTCCATGCGCGGCCTGATGAAGCTGGCTGGCGGCAACCACCTGCACGAGATGAACGTGGACGAGTTCCTCAAGCAGGCCGACGAGTACGAGGCGGGCGGTGACCTGCGGGACTCGGTGCTGAAGATCCTCAACGTGCTGCCGCGCAGCCACCCGTTCACCACGGTGCGGGCGGCGGAGCTGAAGCGCTGGTCGGAGGGGCGGGACTTCCAGCGGATCATGGACGGCCACTACCCGCGGCGTGAGGACGACAAGGACGCCTCGGTGCGGGAGGCGATCCGGGATTCCGCCGGGCACTACTCCGAGCAGGTGAAGACCAGCAAGGACCCGCTGATGGGTCTGATCCGTGACATATCCAGCGGCGCCGGTGACATCGGCGGCAAGCTGCGGGACCGGTTCACCGGCAACGGCACCCGGCCGGCGGGTCCGGACTCCGCCGGTGAGGACGGGGCGCCGCAGGACTGACCGGTCGGCGGCGGGCGCGCGGTGAGGGGCCCGCCGCCGGGCCGGGGCGGTGACCGCCAGCGGGCGTCCGGGGGCGCGCGGTGCGGCGGGGCGCGCTGGGCCGCGTGATGCGGCCCCAGGCGGTCGCCGCGGGCCCCGGAGCCGCGGACGACCGCGTGGGGCGGCCGGTACGGCCGCCTTCCGTCAGCGGCCGGTGGCGCCCGGGTGCGGGACGGGGGTGGCCGCGGTGGCGGTGGCGACACCGTGCGGGGCGGGCTGGGTGACCGTGGGGTCGGGCATCGGCTGGGCGGCCATGGCACGGCAGTCGCTGGTGCCGGGGGTGGCGCGGCTGTAGGGGTCGGTGCCGCCGGGTGGCAGGGTCTGGCCGGCCAGCAGCGGGCGGAAGACGGCGGCCATGCGGCTGCCGCAGGCCAGCGGCCCGGCGAGGACGTCGGCGCGCAGGATCTCGACGCGTCCGGCGACCAGGTCGGCCGGGGTGAAGTAGAGCCGCAGTTGGCGCCGGACGGTGAACAGCGACGGCGGGCGGGTGATGTCACCGACCGGGCGGACCGTGTAGATCATCGTGTGGTCGGTCAGCACGCTCAGGCCGCCGCCGGCCGCCGCGTAGCTGACGGCGCCGCGCACCCGTATGCGATCGTCGGCGAGGGTGACGCGGGGGGTGTCGAAGCGGACGGCCCAGCCGGTGGCGGCGTGGCTGCCGTCGTCGGCGGGGGTGCTGAGGCTCCGGCTGAACTGCTTGAGCTGTCCGGGGGCGATCAGGTCCTGGAGGGTCTTGACGTCGCCGGTGGTCAGTTCGTCGGCGTCGAGCGCGGAGGCGACCAGGTAGTGCTGGGTGATGTCGAGGGCGCGCAGCACCTGGCGGGCGGTGTAGCGGCCGGCGGCACGGGCCCGGGGCAGGGTGATGCCGGCGGCGCCGGTGGCCCAGCCGACGGCGCCGGAGTGGTCGAACAGCGGGTCGCCGTCGGCGGCGGGGACCGGGCCCGTCGGGGTGAGGGCGACGAGCCGGACGCGCAGCGGGCCGCTGCTGGGGGTGGCCTGCGGCTGGTAGGAGTGGCGCACACCGAGGAAGACGGCGGCGCCGAACGCGACGGCCATCAGCAGGAGCAGGGTGAGGGCGTTGCGGTGCCGGGCGAGCGAGTCCCAGGCGTGCCGGGGGGCGACGGCGCGGGCGCCGTCGTCCATGCGTTCCTCGGCGGAGTACTCGCGGATCCGGGCGGCGCGTACGAACGACTCGTCGAAGACGACGGCCCCGTACTCGTCGTCGCCGCCCGCCGGTGCGCCGCCGGCCGTTCCTCCGGGTGGCCTTCCGTGCGCGCTCATACGACAAGAGTAGGTCGGGGGCCGTCCGGGTGAACGGTGCCACGTCCTTCAATTTCTGACGTATCGTCAGATTGGTCCCTCAGTGCCGTGCGGCGCCTCTTGCTGCGACCGGTGGGCTGACCGCGGTGAGGGTGGGCGGCGGAGTGGCGCGCGGCGGGCCGGTGACGCCGGTGCGGCCGGTGGAGGGCCTGGGCACCGGGGTGTGCCGGTCGGGGGCGGCGCCGCGGTAGACGGCGGAGAAGGTCAGGGCGACGACACCCAGGCCCATGACGACCGCCAGCAGCCAGGCGATGGTGCGGTGCCAGCTGCGGGTGCCGCGAGCGCGGCGCAGCCGGTAGTGGCCGCCGTACAGGCCAAGGTCGTCGTCATCGTCGTCGTAGTCGCCGGCCGGTCCGCCGACCCGCAGCCGGGCCGCCTCGGCGGCGGCGCGGGCCTGGGCCGCGGCCACCAGGCGTTCGCGGGCGCTGGGCTCGCGGAAGGCCGCCGAGCGGACGAACGCCTCGTCAAGGACCACGGACGCGAACTCCTCGTCCGCGCCGTGGTCGTCTCGTTCCGGGAACGGCTGGTCGCCAACATCCTCGGGCACGCGATCAGCGTAAACCCGGGACCGCCCGGGTGGGCAGGGGAAGTGTGGGATTGCCCGCGGAACACCGGCGCCCGGCGTCCTCCCGGGGCGGGGCGGCGCCGGGCGCGCGGGCCCGGGCGGTCAGCGGATGTGGCCGTCGCCGGTGATCACGTACTTGGTGGAGGTCAGCTCGCGCAGGCCCATGGGGCCGCGGGCGTGGAGCTTCTGGGTGGAGATGCCGATCTCGGCGCCGAAGCCGAGCTGGCCGCCGTCGGTGAAGCGGGTGGAGGCGTTGACCATGACGGCGGCGGAGTCCACGGCGGCGACGAAGCGGCGGGCGGCGGCCTGGTCGCGGGTGATGACGGCCTCGGTGTGGCCGGAGGACCAGCGGCGGATGTGGGCGACGGCGGCGTCCAGGTCGGGCACCACGGCGGCGGCGAGGTCCAGCGACAGGTACTCGTCGGCCCAGTCGCTCTCACCGGCCGGGAGCACCTCGGTGCCGGCCGCACGGCCGGCCCGCTGCCACGCCTCGTCGCCGTGCACGGTGACGCCGGCCCGCGTCAGCGCGGACAGCGCCATGGGCAGGAAGTCGGCGGCGACGGCGGCGTGCACCAGCACGGTCTCGGCGGAGTTGCAGACGCTGACCCGGGACGCCTTGGCGTTGACCAGGACGCGCACCGCCATCTCCAGGTCGGCGTGCTCGTCGACGTAGACGTGGCAGTTGCCGCTGCCGGTCTCGATGACCGGGACGGTGGACTCCTCGACGACGGTGCGGATCAGCGAGGCGCCGCCGCGCGGGATGAGCACGTCGACCAGGCCACGGGCCCGCATGAGTTCCTTGACGGACTCACGGCTCTCCCCCGGCACGAGCTGCACGGCGTCGGCGGGCAGCCCGGCGGAGGCGACGGCCTCGCGCACCACGTCGACCAGCACGGTGTTCGAGGTGTACGCGGAGGCCGAGCCGCGCAGCAGCACCGCGTTGCCGGACTTCAGGCACAGGGCGGCGGCGTCGACGGTGACGTTGGGGCGGGCCTCGTAGATGATGCCGACCACGCCGATCGGGACCCGGATCTGCCGCGTCTCCAGGCCGTTGGGCAGGGTGGAGCCGCGGACCACCTCGCCGACCGGGTCGGGCAGGCCGACGACGTGGCGCACGTCGGCGGCGACGGCGGCGATCCGCTCGGCCGTCAGGGTGAGGCGGTCGATCATGGCCTCGCCGGTGCCGTTGTCCCGGGCCCGCCGCACGTCGGCGGCGTTGGCCTCCAGGATGCGACCGGTGTGGGTCTCCAGGGCGTCGGCCACGGCCAGCAGCGCCGCGTCGCGCACGCCGGACGGCTGCGGCGCGAGTTCGGCGGCGGCCGCCCTCGCACGGCGGGCGGTGTCCAGGACGTCGGAGGATGCGCTGGTGGTCATACCGGAAGGGTACTGACCGCCACGGCGGAGCTGGCTGGCATTCCGGCATTCAAGACGTGACCGTCAGTAGGGGCGCACGCTCAGCGGCCCGGCGGGCGGCGGCCCGTACCCCTCGGCGAGCCGCTGGCGCCAGGTCTCGCGATCGATGACCTCCAGCCCGACGATCTCCCACGGCGGCAGCTTCGCGGTGGACCGGTGCTCGCCCCACAGGCGCAGCGCGATGGCCGCCGCGTCGTGCAGGTCGCGGGCCTGCTCCCAGTAGCGGACCTCGGCGTGGTCGGTGGCGTAGCGGCTGGTCAGCAGGAACGAGTGGTCCTCGGCGAGGCGTTCCAGGGCGCGGCGGACGGCGGGCAGCGGTGCGGCGGCGCCGGCCAGGCTGAGGGTGACGTGCCACAGGCGGGAGGTGGGCCGCACGGTCTCCTTGCCGGCCTCCGGTCCGGCGGCGGGCCGCAGCCGGACCGGCGTGCGGGCGGGGGCGGCCGGCGGGGCGGCGGCGCCGGGCAGGGCGGGGACCGCGGGCCGTTCCCGGCGGTGCGCGGAGGGGCCCGCCGCCCACGGCGGGGTCCCGGAACGCCCTCGACTCATGCGGCCTCCTGTGCGTGCGGCCGGTGCCGCGTCCGGCGCGCGACCCCGTTCACCAGTGCACCAGCAGCGGGCGGGACGCGGAGTGGTTTTCGTGCAAGAGGCCCGGCGGAAGGAGGCGAACCCCTCCGCGCGCCCCCTCGCCCGCCCCGGTGCGACCGCCCCGGACGGGCGATGCCGGTCAGCGCAGGATGACGAGGTCGTCGCGGTGGACGACCTCCCGCTCGTAGGCGGGACCGAGTTCGGCGGCCAGGTCGCGGGTGGAGCGGCCCAGCAGCCGGGGCAGTTCGGCGGCGTCGAAGTTGACCAGGCCGCGGGCGACGGGCGTGCCGTGCTCGTCGATCAGGTCGACGGGGTCGCCGGCCGCGAAGGTGCCCTCGACGCCGGTCAGTCCGGCCGGCAGCAGCGAGGTGCGGCGTTCGGTGACCGCGCGGACCGCGCCGGCGTCCAGCCGCAGGGAGCCGCGCGGGGTGGAGGCGTGCGCCAGCCACAGCAGCCGGTCGGCGGACCGCTTGCCGGTGGGGTGGAAGACGGTGCCGGTGGACCGGCCGGCCAGCGCGTCGGCGGCGTGCACGGCGGAGGTCAGCACCACGGGGATTCCGGCGGCCGCGGCGATGCCGGCCGCCTCGACCTTGGTGGCCATCCCGCCGGTGCCCACCCCGGAACGCCCGGCGCGGCCGATCTCCAGGCCCGCCAGGTCCGCGGGCCCGTTGACCTCGGTGAGGCGGCGGGCACCGGGGCGGCGCGGGTCTCCGTCGTAGAGGCCGTCGACGTCGGAGAGCAGCACCAGCAGGTCGGCGTGGACCAGGTGGGCCACCAGGGCGGCCAGCCGGTCGTTGTCACCGAAGCGGATCTCCTCGGTGGCGACCGTGTCGTTCTCGTTGACGACCGGTACCGCGCCCATGGCCAGCAGTTTCTCCAGGGTGCGGAAGGCGTTGCGGTAGTGGGAGCGGCGCGCGACGTCGTCGGAGGTGAGCAGCACCTGGCCGACGCGGACGCCGTAGCGGGCGAAGGAGGCGGTGTAGCGGGCGACCAGCAGGCCCTGTCCGACGCTGGCGGCGGCCTGCTGGCGGGCCAGGTCACGGGGGCGGCGGGCCAGGCCCAGCGGGGCGAGACCGGCGGCGATGGCACCGGAGGAGACCAGCACGACCTCCCGGGCCTCGGCCGGGTCCCTGCCGATGCCGCCGGCCTTGGCCAGCACGTCGACGAGGGCGTCGACCCGGTCGGCGTCCAGGCCGCCGCCGGCGGTGGTCAGGGAGGAGGAGCCGACCTTGACCACGACGCGGCGGGCCCCGGCGACCTCCTGGCGCAGGCCGCTGTCCGCCGTACCGTCCTGGTCGCGCTGTGTCACGCCGTACTCCGCGTCAGATGTGGTGGACCTGCCCCGGCCGGCCAATCTACGGCAGAACGCGCGGCTCCCGCCGCCCGGTTCCGAGGAGCGGACGGCGGGAGCACCGGGCGGACGCCGTGGGTGTGTCCTAGGTGACTGGTGTTAATCGTGTGGGCTCGCGCTGGGTCTTCGGCCTGTGCCAGGCTTCCGGTTGTTGGTCGCTGGGTGTGGGGAGAGGGTTGAGCGATGGCAGTGGGCCGGACTCCGATGCAGCCGGGGTTGCTCTCCTCCACGGCGGGTTTCTGCGAGGGTCGGCTGGCGCCGAACTCGATCTACGCGGTGCTGCACCGCGAGTGCCGGGCGCTGTTCCCCGATGAGATGTTCGCCGATCTGTTCGCCGGGGACGGCCGCAGGTCGGTGCCGCCGATGATCGTGGCGGTCGTGATGGTCCTGCAGCGGTTGGAGGGCCTGTCGGATCGGGAGGCGGTCGAGCGGTTCGCGTTCGATGTGCGCTGGAAGTACGCCGCCGGCGGGCTGGACTTCGACCATCCGGGGTTCGTGCACACCGTGCTTGGTGGACATGCGGGCGCGGCTGGCCGCTTCCGCCCGGCCGAACCGGATCTTCGAGCGGACGGTGGAGGTCGCCGCCGAGGCCGGGCTGGTCGGCCGCAGGCGGGTGCTGGATTCGGCTCCGATCTATGACGCGGTGGCTACGCAGGACACGATCACGCTGATCCGCTCGGCCGATCCGCGGTCTGCTGCGGGCGGCCGATCACGTGCTGCGGTCCGAGCTGCGGGCGGTAACTGGCCAGCGGCGACGCCTACACCGACACGGCCAAGCCGGTCATCGACTGGACGGACGCCGGTGAGCGGGAGGCACTGATCGATTCGCGGGCCCGGGACGGGTACGCGCTGCTGGCCGTGCTGGACGGCCGGGACCTGTCAGCGGGAGGACGTGGCCCAGGCCGCGCGCCTGCTGGCCACCGTGCTCGGCCAGGACCTGGAGCAGGACGGGGACGGAGTGTTCCGGATTGCCCGGAAGGTGGCCCGCGGACCGGGTCATCTCCACGGTCGATCCCGAGGCCCGGCACGGGCACAAGACCGTCCGAACCGGTCCTTCGACGGCTACAAGGGCCACGTGGCCGAGGACCCCGACAGCGAGATCATCACCGCGACCGCGGTCACGGCGGGCAACGTCGGCGACGCCGAGCCCGCCGCCGAGTTGCTGGCCGACGTCCTGCACACGCCCGCCCCGAACGAGCGGGCCGAGGACGAGCGGGCCGAGGACGAGCGGGCCGCGGACGAGCGGGCCGAGGTCTACGGCGACGCCGCCTACGGGACCGGACCGCTGCTGGCCGAACTGGCCGAGGCCGGCGTCTGAGGTGATGGTCAAGGTGCAGGCGGCCAACGCGCCCGGCGGGCGGTTCTCCAAGGACGCCTTCACCATCGACCTGGAGGCAGGGCAGGTCACCTGCCCGAACCAGGTGACCGCTCCGATCCGCCCGAAGCCCGACGGCGGTGGGGCGGCCTGCTTCGAGGCCGCCTGCGCCGCCTGCCCGCTCGCCGCCCAGTGCACGACCGCCAGGAACGGACGCGTCATCACCATCGGCCCGCACGAGGAGCACCTGGCCCGGGGCCGGGCACGCAGCGCCGACCCCGGTCTGGCTGGCCGCCTACCGGGCCACCCGGCCCAAGGTCGAACGCAAGATCGCCCACCTGATGCGACGGCGGCACGGCGGGCGCCGCGCGCGTGTGCGCGGCCGGGCCAAAGTCGGCGCCGACTTCTCCCTGCTGGCCGCAGCCGCCAACATCGCCCGGCTCGGCGTGCTCGGAATCATGTCCACAGGCAGTGGAAACTGGGCGATCGCCGCAGGCTGACCGGGCCCGAAAAGGCTCACGGAGACATGAACGGCACGCCACCGCCGCACAGCACTCCCGCACGGTCCCGGCACCCGCACCGGCCACCTGCCGGACATTCGATCCACCAGCCGGCGACAACGATCCGACACCCCAGACGCCGAACCAGGTCCGCTCAGAAGACCCGCTTAACACCAGTCACCTAGAACGGTTTGAACTCGTCGTACTCGCGGTCGGCGTCGTCGCGCTCCGCGTCGCGTTCCCTGCGGCGCTGGGCGGCCGGGCGAGGGGCGTCGAGGCGGTGGTCCTCGCCGCGCCGGCCCAGCATCTCGGCGCCGGCCGCGAGCGAGGGCTCCCAGTCAAAGACCACGGCGTCCTCCTCGGGACCGATGACGACCTCGTCGCCGGCCCGGGCGCCCGCCTTGACCAGCTTCTCCTCGACGCCGAGCCGGGCGAGCCGGTCGGCGAGGTAGCCGACGGCCTCGTCGTTGGCGAAGTCGGTCTGGCGCACCCAGCGTTCCGGCTTCTCGCCGCGCACCCGGTAGGACTCACCCTCACGGGTGATGGTGAACCCGGCGTCGTCGACGGCCTTGGGGCGGATGACCACGCGGGTGGGCGTTTCGGCGGGCTTGGCGGCGCGGGCCCCGGCGACGATGCCGGCGAGCGCGTAGGACAGTTCGCGCAGACCCTGGCGGGAGAGCGCGGAGACCTCGAAGACCTGGTAGCCGCGGGCCTCCAGGTCGGGGCGGATGAGGTCGGCGAGGTCCTGGCCGTCGGGGATGTCGACCTTGTTGAGCACCACCAGGCGCGGCCGGTTCTCCAGGCCGCCGTACGCGGCGAGTTCGGCCTCGATGACGTCGAGGTCGGTGACCGGGTCGCGGTCGGTCTCCAGGGTGGCGGTGTCCAGCACGTGCACCAGCACCGAGCAGCGTTCCACGTGCCGCAGGAACTCCAGGCCCAGGCCCTTGCCCTGGCTGGCGCCGGGGATCAGGCCGGGGACGTCGGCGATGGTGTAGACGGTGGAGCCGGCCGTCACCACACCGAGGTTGGGCACCAGGGTGGTGAAGGGGTAGTCGGCGATCTTGGGGCGGGCGGCGGAGAGCACCGAGATGAGCGAGGACTTGCCGGCGCTGGGGTAGCCGACCAGCGCCACGTCGGCGACGGTCTTGAGTTCCAGCACGATGTCGCCGCCGTCGCCGGGCTCGCCGAGCAGCGCGAAGCCGGGGGCCTTGCGGCGGGCGGAGGCCAGCGCCGCGTTGCCGAGGCCGCCGCGCCCGCCCTGGGCGGCGACGAACACGGTGCCGTGGCCCACCAGGTCGGCCAGCACGTTGCCCCGGCCGTCCTGGACGACGGTGCCGTCGGGCACCGGTAGCACCAGGTCGCGGCCGTCGGCGCCGGAGCGGTTGCCGCCCTCGCCGGGCTTGCCGTTCGTGGCCTTGCGGTGCGGGGAGTGGTGGTAGTCGAGCAGCGTGGTGACGGCGCTCTCGACGACCAGGATCACGTCGCCGCCCCGGCCGCCGTTGCCGCCGTCGGGACCACCGAGCGGTTTGAACTTCTCCCGGTGCACGGAGGCGCAGCCGTGGCCCCCGCTACCCGCGGCGACGTGCAACTCGACGCGGTCCACGAAGGTGGTCATGACGGTGCCTCCCAGGGCGGTGTACTGCCTGTTGTCTCAAGCGCCCGAGGGCGGACCCGCTCTCCCGTGCGTTACGGGAAGCGGGGTCCGCCCTCGGGGTGGTGCGTGGTGTCGCGGCGTGCCGTCAGACGGCGGCCGGGACGATGTTCACGACCTTGCGGCCACGGCTGGTGCCGAACTCGACGGCGCCGGGGGCGAGGGCGAACAGCGTGTCGTCCTTGCCACGGCCGACGTTGGAGCCGGGGTGGAAGTGCGTGCCGCGCTGGCGGACGATGATCTCACCGGCGTTGACGACCTGGCCGCCGAAACGCTTGACGCCGAGCCGCTGGGCATTGGAGTCGCGACCGTTCCGGGTGGACGATGCGCCCTTCTTGTGTGCCATCTCTCCTCAGTCCCTTACTTCGCAGCCGCGGGGATGCCGGTGATCTTCAGGGCGGTGTACTGCTGGCGGTGGCCCTGGCGACGCCGGTAACCGGTCTTGTTCTTGTACCGCAGGATGTCGATCTTGGCACCCTTGTGGTGGTCCACGACCTCGGCCAGGACCTTCACGCCGGCCAGCACCCACGGGTCGCTGGTGACGGCTTCGCCATCGACGACGAGCAGGGTCGAGAGCTCGACCGTGTCGCCCACCTTGTTGGTGGAAAGCTTGTCGACCTCGACGATGTCACCGACAGCGACCTTGTGCTGGCGGCCACCGCTGCGCACGATTGCGTACACGCGGAACTCACTCTCTGCTCGGAAGGCACGCCTGATGCCAGCCGTCTCGGGATCCGGCGCACGCCGCTGGCGGCGGCCGGAGTTCGAGGGGCCTCCCCCGGAGGTCCGGGAGGTGGGTGCTCAGGAGTGGGGCGCTGAAGCGCCGAGGGTCAAGACTACGTTTCACTCGCTGGGCCGGTCAAACCGGCCCCGGGGTCCGGACGGTGGTCCGGGCCCCGGGGCCGGCCGTCACGACTCGTCGGCGGGAGCGGTGACGGTCTGCGGACCGTCCTGCTCGGCGGCCGACGTCCTGGTGGACGCCGACTTCTTGGTGGCGGCCTTCTTGGCGGTCTTGGTGGCCGTCTTCTTGGCCGTCGTCGCCTTCTTCGCCGCGGTCTTCTTGGCGGCGGTCTTCTTCGCCGCCGGGGCCGGTCTTCTTCGCCGCCGGGGCCGCGGTCTTCTTCACCGCGGTCTTGCGGGGCGCGCGCTTCTTCGGCTCCGCCTCCCCGGCCTCCGGCGCCTCGGCCGCGGACTCCGCGGGTGTGGCGGGGACGACGAGCACGGCGGCCTCGTCGGCGGCGGCCGGCGGGGGGCCGGCCGGGGCCGACGCCTTGCGGACCGCCCGGCGGCGGACCGGGGCGGCCTCGGCGGCCGGCTCCGGCTGCGCCTCGGCGACCGCCTCGGGGGCGGCGGGCTCGGCCGCGACGGCCGGGACCACCACGACGGCGGCCGGGGCTGCCTCGGCGACCGGCGGGGCACCCGCCGGGGCGGTCGCCTTGCGTACCGCGCGCCGGCGCGGCCGGGCGGCCGGCTCCGGCTCGGGGCTGACCGGTGCGACGGGCTCGGCCACCGGGGCCGGCTCGTCGGCGGGCACCACCACGACGGCTTCCTCGGGCGCCGCGGCCTGCGGCGGCGGGCCGGCCGGGGCGCTGGCGGCCCGGGTGGCGCGGCGGCGACCGCGGCCCCGGCGGCCGGCGGCGCCCGCGGCGGCCTCGGCCTCGGCGGCGCTGCCGAACCACTCCTCGGCGCCCTCCTCGACCTCCTCCGCGATGATCTCCGGCTCGTCGGGCTCGTCGAGTTCCTGCTCGGCGTCGGTGAACTCACCGGTGGCGGCCGGTTCCACGGCGGAGCCGCCACGGCCCTTCTTCTTGCGCTTGCCGCCACCGCCGACCGAACCGGGCTGCTCCATGTGCACGATGACACCGCGGCCATTGCAGTGCACGCAGGTCTCGGAGAACGACTCCAGCAGGCCCTGGCCGACCCGCTTGCGGGTCATCTGCACCAGGCCGAGCGAGGTGACCTCGGCGACCTGGTGTTTGGTGCGGTCGCGGCCCAGGCACTCCAGCAGGCGGCGCATCACCAGGTCGCGGTTGGACTCCAGGACCATGTCGATGAAGTCGACGACGATGATGCCACCGAGGTCACGCAGCCGCAGCTGACGCACGATCTCCTCGGCCGCCTCCAGGTTGTTGCGGGTGACCGTCTCCTCCAGGTTGCCGCCCTGGCCGGTGAACTTGCCCGTGTTGACGTCGACGACGACCATCGCCTCGGTGCGGTCGATCACCAGGGAGCCGCCGCTGGGCAGCCACACCTTGCGGTCGAGCGCCTTCAGCAGCTGCTCGTCGATCCGGTGGGTGGCGAAGACGTCCACCTCGGACGTCCAGCGCTGGAGCCGGTCGGACAGGTCGGGGGCGACCTGGTGGACGTAGCCGTGGATGGTCTCCCACGCCTCGTCGCCGGAGACGATGACCTTGGTGAAGTCCTCGTTGAAGATGTCGCGGACCACCCGGACGGTCATGTCCGGCTCGCCGTACAGGAGGGTGGGCGCGTTGCCGGACTTGGCCTTGCGCTGGATCTCCTCCCACTGCGACTGGAGGCGTTCGACGTCGCGGGCCAGCTCGTCCTCCGAGGCGCCCTCGGCGGCGGTGCGGACGATGACGCCGGCGTCCTCGGGAACGATCTTCTTGAGGATCTGCTTCAGGCGGGCGCGCTCGGTGTCGGGCAGCTTGCGGCTGATGCCGGTCATCGAGCCCTCGGGCACGTAGACCAGGTAGCGGCCGGGCAGCGAGACCTGGCTGGTCAGGCGGGCGCCCTTGTGGCCGATGGGGTCCTTGGTGACCTGTACCAGGACCGGCTGGCCGGACTTGAGGGCGGCCTCGATACGGCGCGGGCCGCCGGACATGCCGAGCGCCTCGAAGTTCACCTCGCCCGCGTACAGCACGGCGTTGCGGCCCTTGCCGATGTCGACGAAGGCGGCCTCCATCGACGGCAGGACGTTCTGCACCTTGCCGAGGTAGACGTTGCCGACGTAGGAGGTGGCCTGCTCCTTGTTGACGAAGTGTTCGACGAGGACGTTGTCCTCCAGCACGCCGATCTGGGTGCGGTCACCGTGCTGGCGGACCACCATGACGCGTTCGACGGCCTCGCGGCGGGCGAGGAACTCCGCCTCGGTGATGATCGGCACCCGGCGGCGGCCCTGCTCGCGGCCCTCACGGCGGCGCTGCTTCTTCGCCTCCAGACGGGTGGAGCCCTTGATGGCCTGCACCTCGTCGGACGGCTCGGACTTCTTGCGCGGCTCGCGGATCCGGGTGACGGTCCGTTCGGGGTCGTCACCGGTGTGGTCGCGGCCGTCGGCGTCGGCGGACTCGCCCCCGCGGCGCCGGCGGCGGCGCCGGCGGCGGCTGGAGGAGGACGAGTGGCCGTCGTCGTCCCCGTCGTCTTCGGCGTCGTCCTGGCCGTCGGGCTCCTCGGAGCCGGCGGCGTCGCGGTCGGCGCCCTCGTGGTCGTCGCCGCTCTCGTGCTCGTCGCCGTCGGCGGACTCACCACGACGGCGGCGCCGGCCACCCCGGCGGCGGCGGCGCGAGGACGGGCGGTCCTCGTGGTCGTCGTCGTGCTCGTCGTGCTCGGCGGAGGTCTCCTCCTCGGGCTCCTCCTCCGGCTCGCTCTCCGGCTGCGGGCGGGCGGCGGCGGTCTCCCGGGCGGCGGCGATCTCCTCCGCGCTGCCGGAACGGCGGCGGCGCCGGCGGCGGGAGGCACCGTCGTCCTCCGCCTCGGGCGCGGCCGGCGCGGCGGGCTCCTCGGCGGGCTCCGCGGTGCCGGTGCCGACGGCGGGGGCGGGGGCGGTGAAGTCGGGGGCGGCGAAGACCGGGGCCTGGAAGACGGCGGTCGGCGGCCGCTTGGCGCGGCGCGTGGTGCGCTCCGGCTCGGCGGCGGGCTCCTGCGCGGTGGCGGGGGCCTGCGCGGCGGGGGCCTGCGCGGCGGGACGGTCGGCGGCGGGGGCCTGCGCGGCGGGGCGCTCGGCCCGCTTGGCTGCGCGCTTGCCGGTGGCGCGCTGCACCGGTTCGGCCTCGGCGACCGGGGCGGGCGGCGCGGCAGCGGCAGGGGCCTCGGCGTGGGCGGTGCCGTCGGCGAGGGAGCCGGGCTTGAGGCGGCGCGAGTCGTCGCCGGAGGCGGCCTCGGGCGCCGCGGCGGCCTTCTTGCGGGTGCGGCGGGCCCGGGCGGGCTTCTCCTCGGCGGCCGGCGCGGGCTCGGCGGCGGGGGCCGGAGCCGGGGGGGCCTCGTCGGCGGCCGTGGTCTCGGCGGCGGGGGCCGGGGAGGCGGTCTTGCGAGTGGCGCGGCGGCGGGCGCGGGGGGCCGCGGCCTCGGCGCCGTCGTCGGCGGCCGGGGTCCCGGAGGCCGTGGCCCGCGCCGCGGCCTCCTCGGTGGCCGCGGGGGCGCCGGCCTCGGCGGGGGCCGGGGAGGCCGCCTTCCGGGTGGCGCGGCGGCGGGCGCGCGGGGCGCCGGCCTCCGGGGCGGGGGTCTCGTTCGCCGGGGTTCCGGCGGCGGGGGCCGCGGCCGGGGTCTCGGCGGGGGCCGCCGGGGTGCCGGCGGGGGCGTCCGTGCCCGGGGCGGCGCCGCTCGGCGGGCCGGCCGGCCGGGAGGCGGCTCGGCGACGACGCCGGGGGGCGGTCGCTTCGGTGGTCTCCGGCGTCGAGGACGCCGCGTTCTCGGGCTCGTTGTCGAGCATGCGGGCATGTCTCCCGTCACGCTCCCGGGCGCCGGCGCTGTCCGGGCGCGGTGCCGCGAACTGTCGCGGTACCGCGGTCCGGGGCGCGTGCGCCACACGGGAGCTGTCGTCTGGCTCGCCGGCCCCGCGCTCGCGGGTCGGCGAAAGTCTGCTGGGCGGCGCGTCACCGGTCCCGGGTGGCTCCCGGTGCGTCGGCGACGCTCGACGACCGCTCCTGTTCGTTACGCGGGACCGCCCGGCACCGCCGCGACGGTCTGCTCGGCGGCCGTGGTAGCGGCGGCCGTGGCGGCGTCGCGGTCCGGCGCCAACGGGTCGGTCACCGTGCCGGTCTCCTCGTCGAGCGGCCCCTGCGCCAGCCTGGTCACCGCTGCGGGGACCGGCGGCGCGAGGTCGGCCGTCGAACAGAGACCGGACAGGACGTCGTCGGGTCGAACGGCAGGCGTAGCGTGCCGAACCACCAGCCGAAGTATCGCACAAGCAGCCGGTGCGGGCCCATCGACGGCGGAAGTGACGTCGTCGGTGAGCGTGAGACTCGTCACGGCGCCGCGGGTGTCAAAGGTACGCAGGCCGTTCTTGGTGGTGCGGCTGACCTCGACCCTTTCGGCCGCGAGGAAGGCCCCGACGGCCCGGCGGGCCTCGGCGGGCTCCACGCCGTCCAGGCGCAGGATCCACTCGGACGCCTCCATGCGGTCGGCGAGCCCGGAGGTGTGCGCCTCGACGGCTTCGGTCACGTCCAGCCCGGCCGGCAGTGACTCGTCGAGCAGCTGCCGCAGCCCTTCGGGGTCCCGCGCCTGGGTGAGCGCGATCTCCAGGTACTCCGCCTCGCTGGCGACCCCGGTGGGGGCGGCGCCGGCGTAGGAGACCTTGGGGTGCGGGGTGAACCCGGCCGAGTAGGCCATGGGCACCGCGGCCCGGCGCAGCGCCCGCTCGAAGGCGCGCTGGAAGTCGCGGTGGCTGGTGAACCGGAGGCGGCCGCGTTTGGTGTAACGCAGTCGGATGCGCTGCACCGCGGGTGCGGGCGGCGGGCCTTCGGGCTGTCGCTTGCCCAGTGTCGTCAGTCCCTTGCAACGGAGTGGTACGTCGGGTTTTCCACCCCCATTTTACGCGCTCCCCGCCCGCGCCCCGTACCGCCGTCGCGCCCTCGGTCCAGCGACCCGGCTCCGGCCGGCCACCGCGTCCGCAGGACGTCGTGGGGCAGCACGTGCCAGGTGTGGAGCCTGGACAGGTCACGCCGCAGGCTTTGGCACTCGGCGGCCGAGCGGGCCGTGCAGATCATCTCGGTCCCGGTCGGATCGCACCTGCCGATCCGGCCCTGCTGAACCACCGGCCCCCACTGTTCGCGGCTTTTGGGGCACTGGATGCGCGTCGCCGCGGACGTGTCGATCAGGAAGCCGAACGCTCCGGCTCCGGCCATTCTCCCCGCACCTCCTGCTTGAATCCGGGTTCCAGCCCCCTGCCGAAGACGCCGTCCTCGTCCATCGCGATCATCTCGGCCCAGGCCCGCTCCCTCTCGACACGCCTGACGACCTCCGCCAGCGCCGCGTTGACCGTGGCTTTCTAGGTCCGGGTGCCGAGGGCCTCGGCCGCGAGGGCGAGGGCTTCGTCGTCGATGTCGATCAACGTCTTGGCCATAGACATCGCCTCCTGGAGTCGAGATCTGATGACGCGCACCATAAATAGCGAGAGGGTGAGCAGATATGTTTCTGTATTCACTCTTTGGGCGAATAGGCGAATAGGCGAATGAGAGCCCCCACCGGTACCCACACCGGCGGGGGCTCTCGGACGTCGCGGGAGCGCTACTTCACCACGCTCAGCGGCAGCAGCTTCCTCCCCGTCGGGCCGATCTGGATCTCGGTCTGCATCTGCGGGCAGACCCCGCAGTCGAAGCAGGGGGTCCAGCGGCAGTCGTCGACCTCGGTCTCGTCGAGGGCGTCCTGCCAGTCCTCCCAGAGCCAGTCCTTGTCGAGGCCGGAGTCGAGGTGGTCCCAGGGGAGGACCTCCTCGTAGGCGCGCTCGCGGGTGGTGTACCAGGCGACGTCGACGCCGGTGGCGGGCAGGACGCGTTCAGCGGCCTCGATCCAGCGGTCGTAGCTGAAGTACTCGCGCCAGCCGTCGAAGCGGCCGCCGTCCTCGTAGACGGCGCGGATGACCGCGCCGAGCCGGCGGTCGCCGCGGGAGAGCAGACCCTCGACGATGCCGGGCTTGCCGTCGTGGTAGCGGAAGCCGATCGAGCGGCCGTACTTCTTGTCGCCGCGGATGCGGTCCCGCAGTTTCTGCAGCCGGGCGTCGGTCTCCTCCGCGGACAGCTGCGGCGCCCACTGGAACGGGGTGTGCGGCTTCGGCACGAACCCGCCGATGGAGACCGTGCAGCGGATGTCGTTCTGGCCGGAGACCTCGCGGCCCTTGGCGATGACGCGGGTGGCCATGTCCGCGATCTGGAGGACGTCCTCGTCGGTCTCGGTGGGCAGGCCGCACATGAAGTACAGCTTCACCTGCCGCCAGCCGTTGCCGTAGGCGGTGGCGACCGTGCGGATCAGGTCCTCCTCGGAGACCATCTTGTTGATCACCTTGCGGATCCGCTCGCTGCCGCCCTCGGGGGCGAAGGTCAGCCCGGAGCGGCGGCCGTTGCGGGTCAGCTCGTTGGCCAGGTCGATGTTGAAGGCGTCCACGCGGGTGGACGGCAGCGACAGGCCGATCTTGTCCTCGGTGTAGCGGTCGGCCAGGCCCTTGGCGATGCCGCCGATCTCGGTGTGGTCGGCGGAGGAGAGCGACAGCAGGCCGACCTCCTCGAAGCCGGTGGCCTTCAGGCCCGCCTCGACCATCTCGCCGACGCCGGTGATGGAACGCTCGCGCACCGGCCGGGTGATCATGCCCGCCTGGCAGAAGCGGCAGCCGCGGGTGCAGCCGCGGAAGATCTCCACCGACATCCGCTCGTGCACCGTCTCGGCCAGCGGCACCAGCGGCTTCTTCGGGTACGGCCACTCGTCCAGGTCCATCACGGTGTGCTTGGAGACCCGCCACGGCACACCGGAGGCGTTCGGCACGACACGGGCGATCCGGCCGTCCGGCAGGTACTCCACGTCGTAGAAGCGCGGCACGTAGACCCCGCCGGTCCTGGCCAGCCGCAGCAGCAGTTCGTCCCGTCCGCCGGGGCGGCCGGCGGCCTTCCAGGCGCGGACGACCTCGCTGATCTCCAGCACGGCCTGCTCGCCGTCCCCGACGACCGCCGCGTCGACGAAGTCGGCGATCGGCTCCGGGTTGAACGCGGCGTGCCCGCCGGCGATCACCACCGGGTGGTCCACCGTGCGGTCGGCCGCCAGCAGCGGGATGCCGGCCAGGTCGAGCGCGGTCAGCATGTTGGTGTAGCCGAGTTCGGTGGAGAACGAGAGACCGAACAGGTCGAACGCGCCGACCGGCCGGTGGGCGTCCACCGTGAACTGCGGGACGCCGTGCTCCCGCATCAGCGCCTCCAGGTCGGGCCAGACGCTGTAGGTGCGCTCGGCGAGGAAACCCTCGCGCTCGTTGAGCACCTCGTAAAGGATCATGACGCCCTGGTTGGGCAGCCCGACCTCGTAGGCGTCGGGGTACATCAGCGCCCAGCGCACGTCGCAGGCGTCCCAGTCCTTGACGGTGGAGTTGAGCTCTCCGCCGACGTACTGGATCGGCTTCTGGACGTGCGGGAGAAGCGCTTCCAGGCGCGGGAAGACCGACTCGACAGGCATGGCGGTGTCTCTCATGAGCTGGCGGGGGTGACTGTTAAGGCTAACGCGTCACACCCGCAGTCCCGTCACACGGACGACCCGCCCCCGGCGGAACCCCCGCGCCCGCCCCGGACCGGAACCCGCACGCCCCCGGACAGGACCGTGCCGGCGCACGCCCCGGGGGCGTGCGCCGGCGCCGGTGCCCCCGTCAGCCGCGCCAGGGCTTGCGGTCGGCCCGCTGCCATGCCTTCGGCAGGGCCGCCTCGGCGACGTAGCTGTTCTCGGTCTCCATCCGGTGCAGCAGACCGTGGGCGAAGGTGTCCGCGCCCTCGCGGTGGGCGGCGCGGGCCAGCCGGGCGATCTCGTGGCGGGCCATGACGCTGTCCTGGTACTCCCCCAGCACCTGCTGGACCTTCTTCAGCCGCTGCGCCTGCTTGCGGGCCGTGCCGCCCAGCACCGCGGAGGCGGTCTCGGCGGTGTAGCGGGCGCGCTTGGCGGCCTTGCGGGCGCCGTGCAGGGCGACGTCGCGTTCGTGGCCGGTCCCGGCGGCGTTCGCAGCGGCGATACGGCGGGCCAGCCGCCGCTGGTCGCGGACCACGGCCTGCGTGACGGCCCGGCCGGCCGGGCGGGCGGCCCGGTGGGTCAGCGGCGGGTGCGCGAGCAGCCCGTCGAGCGCGTCGAGCAGGTCGTAGTACCGCTGGGAGCGCAGTTTGCGCAGCACGGTGGCGTGGCTGGCCTCGGGCGAGGGGAGGTCGACCGCGGCGACGGCCTCGGCGGCGGCCGGGTCGGGGTCCCCGGCCAGGGCCTCCAGGCGTTCCGCGAACACCTCCCGGTCCCGCTCCAGGCCCAGGGCCTGTCCGAGCCAGCGCAGTTCCTCAGCGATCGGCGTGGTCGTCTCCGGGTCGAGTTCGCGGCGGAAGCTGCGCAGGGTGGCCCGCAGCCGCCGGGCGGCGACCCGCATGCGGTGGACCGCGTCGGGGGTGTCGTGCCGGACGGCGGGGTCGAGTTCCTTGAGGGTGCTGACGTGCCGGTGCAGCCGGGTCACCACGAGGGCCCCGACGGTGCCGTCGGCCTCGGGCGGTCCGGCCGGTGCGGGCATGGCGTCGCCGAGGGCGTGCGGGAGTTTGCCGCTGATGTCGGCGGGGCGCAGTCCGGCCTCGCGCAGGCGACGTTCGGCGGCGTCCAGCAACGTGCGGTCGCCGGCGAGGAGTTCGACCTCGGTCTCCTTCCAGCGCCGGGCCTTGCCGGAGGACGGCGGCCGGGTGGCGGTGACGTGGTCGGTGGTGACCTCGGCGAGCGGTGTGCCTCCCGCGTCGAGCAGTTGACGGCGTTCGCGGTGGTCCACGATCCGGGCGACCGGTTTCAGGCGGCGGCCGCGTACGTGGACGGCCACTTCGCGGCTGAGGGAGACCGGTACCGAGCGGGGGGTGCCGCTGGAGAGCGAGAGGTGCACCTCCTCCCGCTCGTCCGGGCTGCCGGTGGGCAGCTTCAGCGTCCACCCGGCGTCGTCCCCTCCGGTGCGCCGGCGCAGCGTGATGCCGTGCGCGGCGAGGTCGAGGGCGGGGGTGTCGAAGTACAGGGCATCGAGGTCGACGTCCGGCAGCCGGCGCACCGCGGTCACTCCGTCGACAGCCTCCAGATCGGGCTGCCGGCTCCTGCCGTCGGCACGGTAGGTGCGTTCCGTCTCATATGCACGGTTCGTCACCCTTATGACGCTAAGGGGGTGCGTGGTGGGCGGCAACACGGCAGGGGGTGCGGCGCCCCGGGCCCGGGCGGGGCGGGGGCGCCGGGGGTCAGGCGGAGACCGGACGCTGGGCGCCCACGGACTGCAGGAGCCCTATGGCGATCCAGACGGCGAACATCGACGAGCCGCCGTAGGAGACGAACGGCAGGGGGATGCCGGCGACCGGCATGATGCCCAGGGTCATGCCGATGTTCTCGAAGGACTGGAAGGCGAACCAGGCCACGACGCCGGCGGCGATGACGGTGCCGTACAGGTCGGTGGCCTGGCGGGCGATGCGGCAGGCACGCCAGATGACGACGCCGATCAGGACGATGATCAGCGCGGCCCCGAGGAAGCCGAGTTCCTCGCCGGCGACGGTGAAGACGAAGTCGGTCTGCTGCTCGGGAACGAACTGGCCGGTGGTCTGCGAGCCGTGGAAGAGGCCCTTGCCGAGCAGGCCGCCGGAGCCGATGGCGATGCGGGCCTGCGCGGTGTTGTAGCCGACGCCGGAGGGGTCGAGCGCCGGGTTGGCGAACGCGGCGAAGCGGTCGATCTGGTACTTGTTCAGCAGTTGCAGCTGCCAGACGGCGACCGCGCCGGAGATGCCGGCCGTCAGCAGGCCGAAGACCCAGCGTTTGGGCGAGCCGGAGGCCAGCAGGATGCCGAGCACGATGACCACCAGGACCATCGTGGACCCCAGGTCGGGCATGCACATGATGATGAGCATGGGCAGCACCGCGAGCCCCAGCGCCTGGACCACCGACCGGTGCCCGGGGTACTGGAGGTCACCGGCGTCCACCCGGCCGGAGAGGATCATCGCCATGCCCAGCACGATGGCGATCTTGGCGAACTCCGAGGGCTGGAGGGAGAACCCACCACCGATGACGATCCACGAGTGCGCGCCGTTGACGGTGGAGCCCAGCGGCGAGAGCACCGCCAGCAGCAGCAGGATCGCCACGCCGTAGATGAACGGGATGATCGCCCGCGCCCTGCGGTGCCCCAGCGCCATCGCGCCGGCCGCCAGGGCCAGGCCGACGGCCAGGTTCATCAGGTGCCGGATGAGGAAGTACTGCGGGTCGCCGTGGTTGATGGCGGTACGGCCGCGGGTGGCCGACCACACCAGCAGCGAGCCGATGCCGGACAGCGCGACGGCTGCGGCGATCATCACCCAGTCCAGTCGGCGCACCAGCGAGTCACGGGCCAGCAGCCGCCCGATGGTGCCGCGGTCGGGGGTGTAGCGGCGCGCGGTGTAGCCGTTGAAGCTGCCGGTGGTCACGCGTACCTCCGGCCCAGCAGCAGCTTCTCGTCGCGCTCCGGCGACAGCGCGGCGGGTCCGCCGCCGGTCGCGGGTCCGGTGGCGCCCGGGGCGTTGACGAACGCGGGGGCCGCGACGGTGGCGGGCACGTCGTAGGCGGTCTGCCGCACCACTCCGCCGGCGCCGACCTCTGGCAGCGGGACCGTCGGGTCGGGCAGCAGCGCCTTGGACTTGTCGATGTCGCCGCCGTGCACGCCGTACAGCGCCTCGTAGAGGTGGCGCACCGCCTCACCGGAACCGCCGGAGCCGGTGCCGCCCTGCGAGATCGTCATGACGATCGCGTAGTCCTTGCTGTACGTCGAGAACCAGGAAGTGGACTGCTTGCCGTAGACCTCCGCGGTACCGGTCTTGGCGTGCAGCGGGATCTTGTCCTGCGGCCAGCCGCCGAACTTCCAGGCGGCGGTGCCCTCGGTGATGACGCCTTCCAGGGCGTTGTTGATGTACTTCAGCGTGGCCTTGGAGTCGGGCAGGTGTCCGACGGCCTTCGGCTTGATGGCGGTGATCTTCTTGCCGTCCGGGCTGATCAGTGCCTTGCCGATGGTGGGCTGGTAGAGCGTGCCGCCGTTGGCCACGGCGGAGTAGATCTTGGCCTCCTGTATCGGGGTGACCAGCGTGTCGCCCTGGCCGATCGCGTAGTTGACCGAGTCACCGGCGCGCATCACATAGCCGTCGGCGCAGTCCTCGCGGTAGATGCGGGCGGTGTAGCTGTTGCCGCCGGACTTGGCCTGCTTGCACCAGAAGTCCTTGTTGGCGGCGTAGTAGTTCTTCTTCCAGGTGCGGTCCGGGATCCGGCCGCCGGCCTCGCCGGGCAGGTCGACGCCGGTGGCCGTGCCGAGCTGGAACTGGTGGGCGGTCTTGTAGAACCAGTCCTCGGGGTGCTTGGGGCGGGTGCCGCCGTCCTTGAGCCACTGGTCGTAGGCGAGCCGGTAGAAGACCGTGTCGCAGGAGACCTCCAGCGCGCGGCCGATGGTGATGTCGCCGTAGCTCTCGTTCTCGTCGTTGTGGAAGACCTGCGAGCCGATGTTGAAGCTGGAGGTGCAGGGGTAGTCGGCGGCACCGAGGTCGTAGCCGGCCTGGGCGGCGGCCGAAGTGGAGACGATCTTGAACGTGGAGCCGGGCGCCGACTGGCCCTGGATGGCCCGGTTCAGCAGCGGGTAGTCCGACTTGGTGCTGGTGAGCGCCTGGTAGTTCTTGTCGGAGATGCCGCCGACCCACTCGTTCGGGTCATAGGTGGGCTCGCTGGCCATGGCGATGATCTGACCGGTGTGCACGTTCATCACGATCGCGGCGCCGGAGTCCGCCTTGAAGTTCTTGTGGGTGACCGGGTCCCAGGTCTTGCGGGCCTCGACCATCGCCTTGTTCAACTGCTGCTCGGTGAGGGCCTGCACGCGGGAGTCGATGGAGGTCACCAGGGTGGAACCGGCCTGCGGCGGGGTGTCGTCGGCCTCGCCGATGACCCGGCCGCGGTTGTCCACCGTGTAGCGGGTGATGCCGTCCTTGCCGCGCAGCGCGCTGTCGTAGGTGTGCTCAAGACCGGTGGCGCCGACCTGGTCGGAACGGGTCAGGGTGGGCTGCCCGTCCTTCATCGACCCCTGGATCTCGGCGTCCGTCACCGGCGCGGTGTACCCCAGTACCTGAGCGGCGCTCGCCCCGCTCGGGCTGCCGTAGTGCCGCACGGCGGTGGGCTGAGCGGTCACCCCGGGGAAGTCCTCGTGGCGCTCCATGATCTGCAGCGCCTGCTGCGTGGTGGCGGTGTCGGTCACCGGGATCGGCTGGAAGGGTGAGCCGTTCCAGCAGGGCGGCGGCGTCTTGGCGTCGCACAGCCGGACCTTCTCGGAGATCGCCTTGTAGGTGGTGCCCAGCACCCCGGCCAGCCTGGTCAGCACCGCCTTGCCGCCGTCGTCCTGCGACATCATCGCCGTACGGCTGACGGTGACCACGAGCTTGGTGCGGTTGTCCGCCAGCGGCACCCCGTGCGAGTCGAGGATCGCACCGCGCACGGCCGGCACCACGACCTGCTGGATGTTGTTGCTGTTCGCCTCGGCCGTGTACTGCTGCCCGTCACGGATCTGGAGGAACCACAGCCGCCCGCCGAGGGTCAGCAGCAGCGAGACGACCAGGATCTGCAGGATGACGAGCCTTATCGTCACCCGAGTAGTCCGTCCGGTCTCCGGAATGTTGCTCATCGCGCAGCGATTCCTTTGAGGGTGGTGGCGGGCGACGGGCGGGAGTTGCTCATCGCGCAGCGATTCCTTTGAGGGTGGTGGCGGGCGACGGGCGGGAGTTGCTCATCGCGCAGCGATTCCTTTGAGGGTGGTGGCGGGCGACGGGCGGGAGGCTCATCGCGCGGCGATCACCTGAGAAGTCGTGCCGCGTCACTTCTTCAGCCCCTTCAGCAGCCGGCCGCCGCGCTGGGGGCCGAGGCGGGGGCCGCGGCCGGTGGCGCTGACGAAGCGGATCGGGGAGCTGCCCGGGCCGGAGAGGGCGTCGCCGGCCAGCGGGTCGCGGTCGAGACGGCGGGCGAGCTTCATGATCCACGGAACGGTGAACGGCGCGAGGATGAGGTCGTAGACGGTGGCCGTGATCACCAGGTTGACCACGCCGACGTGCCGGGCGGCGGTGTCGCCCACTCCGGCGCCGACGATCGCGTACAGCAGCGTGGAGACGACCGCGGCGACCGCCACCAGCGCCATCGGCATCGCCGCCGACCGCACCTGGCCGCTGTCGGGCCGCAGCAGGCCCGCCGCGTAGCCGATGACGCACAGCACGAGCGCGTACCGCCCGGCGGCGTGGTCGGCGGGCGGGGCGAGGTCGGCGAGCAGGCCGGCGAAGAAACCGACGAGGCAGCCGGCCACGTGACCGTAGGTGAGGGCCAGCGCCAGCACGACGAGCATCAGCAGGTCGGGCACCGCACCGGGCAGGTGGAGCCGGGCCAGCACGCTGACCTGGAGGACGAGGGCGACGACCACGAGGGCCGCGGACAGGACGAACCGGTTGACGCGCATGGGGCTCAGCGCTCCGCACCGTAGGAGTCGGACGGGGTGGGGGTGCCGGAGGGGGCACCGGACGGCGAACCGGAGGGGTAGGCCGTCACGGTCACCGTCGGGGTGGGCTTCGCGTGCGGCGCGGGCGGCAGCACGGTGTCGCGCGGGTCCTTGCGCGGCGGCACCACGACCACGCCGACCACGTCGAGCCGCGTGAAGCCGACGAACGGGCGGACCTCGACGGTGCGGGTCAGGCCGCCGGCCGACGGGTCGACGCGGACCACGGTCCCTATCGGCACACCGGCCACGAAGGGCTTGCCGTTCTGCGAGCCGAAGCTCACCAGGCGTTCACCGACGTGCACCTTGGCGCTGGTGTTGAGCAGCTGCACCTTCATCGGCCGGTCGCCCTGGCCGGTGCCGAAGCCCAGCTCCATGGAGTCCGCCAGCCGGGTGCCCACGGTGAAGTCCGGGTCGCAGGCCAGCAGGACGGTGGCGGTGGTGGCGCTGACGGTGGTGACCCGGCCGACGAGCCCGTCGCCGTTGAGTACGGTCATGTCGCGCTGGATGCCGTCGGCGCTGCCGGCGTCGATGGTGACGGTCCACGAGAAGTTCTGGGCCGCCCCTATGGCGATCACCTGGGCGCCCTTGATGCCGTACTGGCCGGCGCCGGCCACCCGGAGCATCTTGTCGAGTTCGGCGGCACGGTTGCGGTTCATGTCGGTGTCGCCGAGCTTGGCGCGCAGCATCTCGTTCTGCCGCTGGTAGTACGCGAGCTGGTCGTGGCGGCTGCCGGAGTCGCGGACCGCCTGTATGGCGTTGCCGACCGGGTTGACGGCGGACGCGACCCCGTTCTCCACCGGGCCGAAGACATCGGCGGCGACGCTGCGGGCGCCGCCGAGGGGGGACGCGTCGCCGCCCCTGATGTCCACGGTGATCAGCGCGAACGCGACAGCGACCAGCAGAACCAGGAGCAGGCGGCTCTCTCGGGAGTCCCTCACGTGCGGCGGCCGTGCCTTCCTCGTCGGACGGGACCGGTCCCGGGGCGGGCCGGCCGGCGGTGCGGTGCTGGTGGGTGGGTGGGTGGGCCGGCCGGGGGCCGGCCGGGGGCCGGCCGGCTGTCGTACGGTTCAACGAGCCGGGGGGCCGGGCGGTGGCTGGGCCGTCCGGCGGACAGGCGGACCGCCGGTCAGCGGCGCGGCTGGGAGTCGAGCACCTGCTGGAGCGCCTCGAACTCCTCGACGCACTTGCCGGCGCCGAGCGCCACCGAGTCCAGCGGGTCCTCGGCGACGTGGATGGGCATACCGGTCTCGCGCCGCAGCCGCTCGTCGAGACCGCGCAGCTTGGCGCCGCCGCCGGTCAGGACGATGCCCCGGTCCATGATGTCGCCGGACAGCTCCGGCGGGCACTTGTCGAGCGTGGTCTTGACGGCGTCGACGATGGTGTTGACCGGTTCGTCGATGGCCTTGCGGACCTCGGCGGCGGAGATCACGACGGTCTTGGGCAGGCCGCTGACCAGGTCGCGGCCGCGGATCTCGGTGTGCTCGTCGTCGTCGACCTGGTAGGCCGATCCGATGGTCATCTTGATGTTCTCGGCGCTGCGTTCGCCCAGCAGGAGGCTGTACTCCTTCTTGATGTGCTGGATGATCGCGTTGTCGAGTTCGTCGCCGGCGACCCGGATGGACTGGGCGGTGACGATGCCGCCGAGCGAGATGACCGCGACCTCGGTGGTACCGCCGCCGATGTCGACGACCATGTTGCCGGTGGCCTCGTGCACCGGCAGGCCCGCGCCGATCGCGGCGGCCATCGGCTCCTCGATGATGTGCACCTGGCGGGCGCCGGACTGCTCGGACGCCTCGATGACGGCACGGCGCTCGACGCCGGTGATGCCGGAGGGCACGCAGACCACGACGCGGGGGCGGGCCAGGTAGCGGCGCTTGTGGATCTTGACGATGAAGTAGCGCAGCATGCGCTGGGTGATCTCGAAGTCGGCGATCACGCCGTCCTTGAGGGGACGGACCGCGACGATGTTGCCTGGGGTGCGGCCGATCATCTTCTTGGCCTCGGCGCCGACCGCCAGGATGCCGCCGGTGTTGGTGTTGATGGCGACGACGGAGGGCTCGTTGAGGACGATCCCGCGACCCCTGACGTACACCAGCGTGTTGGCGGTGCCGAGGTCGACAGCCATGTCACGGCCGATGAACGACATGTTGTTCGCCATGAGGATACGTCTGGCCTTCCCGGACTGGAGCGGAGGGGGGAGCTGCGGGCGCGGCGGAGTGATGCTGCGGAATCCGCAGTCGAGCTTCCATCTTATGTGCGCCGCACCGGGCCGGGCGTGAAGGGCGCTTCGGCCATTGTCGGCGGCGTACCGTGCGGTCCCCCGTAATGATGACGCCGTGTCGGGGGTATTGGTTCCCTGCTCTCGCAGGGACCGCTTCCCTCGATCCGGCCTCCCATGCCGATTGGTCCTCGGTGCCGATCGGCGGCCGTCGTGGCGGTGTCACATCAGGCGCGGTGGTGCCCGTCGGTCACAGGTTCGGGAAGAAGAGGGCGATCTCGCGGGTGGCGGACTCCTCGGAGTCGGAGGCGTGCACGAGGTTCTCCCGGACGATGGTGCCGAAGTCGCCCCGGATGCTGCCGGGAGCGGCGGCGATCGGGTCGGTGGGACCGGCCAGGGCGCGCAGGCCCTCGATGACGCGTTCGCCCTCGACGACCAGGGCGACGGACGGGCCGGACGCCATGAAGTCGACCAGCGGCTCGTAGAACGGCTTGCCGACGTGCTCGCCGTAGTGTTTCTCCAGGGTGGCGCGGTCCAGGGACCGCAGTTCCAGCGCCGCCAGGCTCCAGCCGGCCTTGCGCTCGATCCGGCCGAGGATCTCCCCGACCAGACCGCGCCGCACGGCGTCGGGCTTGAGCAGGACGAGGGAACGCTGGGTCATGATCACGGCTCCTTGACGTTGAGACGGTCGCGTATCGCGGTGCCCGACCCTACCGGGCCCGGGCGGGGCGATGATCGGCGGCCGTCGCCCGGGAACCGGGGCCGTCCCCGGTTCCCGGGCCCCTAGGAGGCCACCGCCGCGGCGTTGCGGGCCTTGAACTCGTCGATCTTGCGGCCGAAGTGAACGGCGGCCCACCACAGGGCGGCGAAGGCGGCGCCGAGGACGTACATCATCGGCACAATCGTGCCGGAGACGATCAGCGCGGCCTGGAGCACCCAGCCCACGGCCACCCCGCCGGGCCGGGTGACCAGGCCGCACAGCAGGACGCACAGCACCATGGCGGCGCCGCACACCGTCCAGACGGTGGTGGCCGGGTAGCCGGAGAGGTTCATCGCCACCAGGCCGGCCAGGCCGATGACGAATGCCTCGCCGATCAGGGTGGAGGCGCACAGGGTTCGCATCGACGGCTCACTTCCGGCCCAGCAGCAGCCGGGCCTCTCCCACGGTGATCACGGAACCGGCCACCAGCACGCCGGCCCCCGCGTACTCGCCCTCGTCCTCGGCGAGGGTGATGGCCGCCTCGATGGCGTCGTCGAGGCGCGGTTCGACCCGGACGCGGTCGGTGCCGAAGACCTCGACGGCGACGGCGGCCAGCTCGTCGACGTCCATGGCACGGAAGCTGGAGTTACGGGTGACGACCACCTCGGCCATCACCGGTTCGAACGCCTCCAGCACGCCGCGCACGTCCTTGTCGGCGCTGGGGCCGATCACGCCGACCAGGTGGCTGAAGGCGAACGCCTCCCGCACGGCCTCGGCGGCGGCGGCCGCGCCGTGCGGGTTGTGCGCGGCGTCGAGCACGACGGTGGGGCTGGAGCGGACCACCTCCAGGCGGCCGGGGCTGGTGACGACGGCGAACGCGGCGCGCACCGTCTCCAGGTCCAGCAGCCGGGCCGGGCCGCCGCCACCGATGCCGAAGAACGCCTCGACGGCGGCGAGCGCCACCGCGGCGTTGTGCGCCTGGTGGGCGCCGTGCAGCGGGAGGTAGACCTGGTCGTACTCGCCACCGAGGCCGCGCAGCGTCAGCATCTGCCCGCCGACCGCGACCTCGCGGTGGGTGACGCCGAACTCCATGCCCTCGCGGGCCACCGTGGCGTCCACCTCGACGGCCCGCTTGAGCAGGGTGGTGGCCGCGTCCGGCGGCTGCTGGGCGATGACGGCGGTGGCGCCGCGCTTGATGATGCCGGCCTTCTCCACCGCGATCTCGCCGGGCGTGTTCCCCAGCCGGTCGGTGTGGTCGAGCCCTATCGGGGTGACGACGGCGACCTGGCCGTCGATGACGTTGGTGGCGTCCCACTCGCCGCCGAGCCCGACCTCGACGACGGCCACGTCCACCGGCGCGTCGGCGAAGGCCGCGTAGGCCATGGCGGTCATCAGCTCGAAGAACGACAGGCGGTACGGCTGGGCGGCGTCGGTCAGCTCGGCGTACGGCTTGACCTCGGCGTAGGTGGCCAGGAACCGCTCGACGGAGATCGGCTCGCCGTCCAGGCTGATGCGTTCGGTGACCGATTCGACGTGCGGGGAGGTGTAGCGCCCGGTGCGCAGTTCGAAGGCGCGCAGCAGGGTCTCGATCATGCGGGCGGTGGAGGTCTTGCCGTTGGTGCCGGTGATGTGGATCGCCGGGTAGGCGCGCTGGGGGTCGCCGAGAACGTCCATCAGGGCCGCGATGCGGTCCTTGGAGGGTTCCATCTTGGTCTCGCCCCAGCGCCCGGCGAGCTCCGCCTCCACCGCGCGCAGCTCCTGCGCCTCCTCGGTGGTGCGGGGCCGGGCGGCGACGGCGCCGGCGGCTGCCAGCGGACCGCCGGCGCGCAGGGTGCGGCTGCCGGCCTCGATGACGGCGAGGTCGGGGTCGCGGTGGGTCTCGTTCTCGACGATGTCCTCGAAGGCGTCGAAGCCGCCGCTGGCGTCGTCGTCGGGGTGCTGGCTCACGGCGACCAGTCTACGGAGGCGCGGGCCCGGGAAACGCCGTGCCCCGGCACCGCCAATCGGGGCGGTGCCGGGGCACGGGGTTGACGGCTCAGACCTGCGGGAGCCTCGTGAGCTGTTCGGTGAGGCGGGAGACGTCGGCCTCGGCGACGGTGCGGCGGGTGCGGATCTTGGCCACCACCTCGTCGGGGGCCTTGGCGAGGAAGCCCTCGTTGCCGAGCTTGGCGGAGGTCTGCGCCAGTTCCTTCTCGGCGGCGGCCCGGTCCTTCTCCAGCCGCTTGCGCTCCGCCGCGACGTCGATGACGCCGGACAGGTCCAGCGTCACGGTGGCGCCGGCGACCGGGAGGGAGGCGGTGCCGCTGAAGCCGTCACCCTCGGGCTGGAGGCGCAGCAGTGCGCGGATGGCGGTCTCGTGGGCGGCCAGCGGGGTGCCGGCCAGTTCCAGGCGGGCGGGGACGCGCTGGCCGGGCTGGAGGCCCTGGTCGTTGCGGAACCGGCGGACCTCGGTGACGACCTGCTGGACGGTGGCGATCTCGGCCTCGGCGGCGGCGTCGCGGAAGGCGGGGGCGGCCGGCCAGTCGGCGACCACCAGGGACTCGCCGCCGGTGAGGGTGGTCCACAGGGTCTCGGTGACGAACGGCACGACGGGGTGCAGCAGCCGCAGCGTGACGTCGAGGACCTCGCCCAGGACGCGGCGGGAGACGTCGGCCGCCGCGCCGCCGGCCTGGAAGACGGTCTTGGTCAGCTCGACGTACCAGTCGAAGACCTCGTCCCAGGCGAAGTGGAACAGCGTGTCGGACAGCTTGGCGAACTGGTAGTCGTCGTAGTGCGCGTCGACCTCGGCGACCACCGAGTTGAGCCGGGAGAGGATCCACCGGTCGGTGGCCGACCGCTGTGCGGCGGGCGGCAGTTCACCTTCGACGGTGGCGCCGTTCATCAGGGCGAAGCGGGTGGCGTTCCAGAGCTTGTTGGCGAAGTTGCGCGAGCCCTGGACCCAGTCCTCGCCGATGGGGACGTCCGCGCCGGGGTTGGCGCCGCGGGCCAGGGTGAAGCGGACGGCGTCGGCGCCGTAGGCGTCCATCCAGGTCAGCGGGTCGACCGAGTTGGGGTTGGACTTCGACATCTTCTTGCCGTGTTCGTCGCGCACCAGGCCGGTCAGGGCGATGGTGTGGAACGGGTCGCGGCCGGTGGCGTACAGGCCGAACATCATCATCCGGGCGACCCAGAAGAAGATGATGTCGTGGCCGGTGAGCAGGACGTCGGTGGGATAGAACCTCGCCAGGTCCGGGGTCTGTTCGGGCCAGCCGAGGGTGGAGAAGGGGAAGAGGGCGGAGGAGAACCAGGTGTCGAGGACGTCGGCGTCCTGGGTCCAGCCCTCTCCGGTGGGCTGTTCGTCGTCCGGGCCGACGCAGACGACCTGGCCTTCGGGGCCGTACCAGATGGGGATGCGGTGGCCCCACCACAGCTGGCGCGAGATGCACCAGTCGTGCATGTTGTCGACCCACTGGAAGTAGCGGCCGGACATCTCCGCGGGATGGATGGCGACCCGGCCCTCGCGCACAGCGTCGCCGGCGGCCTGGGCCAGCGGGGCGACCTTGACGTACCACTGGAGCGACAGCCGGGGCTCGATGACCGTGTGGCAGCGCGAGCAGTGGCCGACGGCGTGCACGTAGGGGCGCTTCTCGGCGACGATCCTGCCCTGTTCGCGCAGGGCGCCGACCACCGCGCTGCGGGCCTCGAAGCGGTCCAGGCCCTGGAAGGGGCCGGGGACGGTGAGCACGCCGCGCTCGTCCATGATCGTCAGCGCCGGCAGGTCGTGCCGGCGGCCGATCTCGAAGTCGTTGGGGTCGTGCGCCGGGGTGACCTTGACCGCGCCGGTGCCGAACTCCGGGTCGACGTGGCCGTCGGCGACGACCGGGATGCCGCGGCCGGTCAGCGGCAGCCTGACCTCGGTGCCGACCAGGTGGCGGTAGCGCTCGTCGTCGGGGTGGACGGCGATGGCGGTGTCACCGAGCATCGTCTCGGCGCGGGTGGTGGCGACCACGACGGAGTCGTCGCCCTCGCCGTAGCGGATGGAGACGAGTTCGCCGTCGCGGTCCTCGTGCTCGACCTCGATGTCGGACAGCGCGGTCAGGCAGCGCGGGCACCAGTTGATGATGCGCTCGGCGCGGTAGATCAGGCCGTCGTCGTAGAGCTTCTTGAAGATGGTCTGGACGGCGGCGGACATGCCCTCGTCCATGGTGAAGCGCTCGCGCGACCAGTCGACGCCGTCGCCGAGGCGGCGCATCTGGCCGAGGATGCGGCCGCCGTACTCCTGCTTCCACTGCCAGGTGCGCTCGACGAACGCCTCCCGGCCGATGTCGTGCCGGGACCTGCCCTCCTCGGCGAGTTGCTGCTCGACCTTGTTCTGGGTGGCGATGCCCGCGTGGTCCATGCCCGGCAGCCACAGCGCCTCGTAGCCCTGCATGCGCTTGCGTCGGGTGAGGGCGTCCATCAGCGTGTGCTGGAAGGCGTGGCCCAGGTGCAGGGCGCCGGTGACGTTCGGCGGGGGGATGACGATGGTGTACGGGGGCTTGCCGGACTTGGCGTCGGCCTCGAAGTAACCGCGGTCCACCCAGCGCTCGTACAGCGGTCCTTCTACGTCGGCCGGCGTGTACTGGGTCGGCAGATGTTCCGGGCTGCTGGGGGCGTCGCCGCTCGGGCGCTGGTTCATGTCGGTCACGCCGTAATTCTAGGGCGTGCGCGTGTGCGTCCCGGAACCGCTTTACCACGGTAACGGCGCCCCTCCCCCGGGTTACCGGCCGCCGTGCGGATCGGGAAGGATGTGGATCGTATAAGCATCAACGGGAGGGAACGAAGCCCATGAGCTTCAACCAGCCGCCGCCGAACCCCTACGGCGGGCAACCCCAGCAGCCCGGGCCGCCGCCCGGGTACGGCCACCCGCAGCAGGGCGGCCCGGCGCAGGGCGGCGGCTACGCCTATCCCCCGCAGGGGCAGCCCGGCCCCTACGGCCAGCAACAGCCGTACGGCCAGCCGCAGCAGGGTCCCTACGGTCAGCAGCCGCAGCCCGGCCCGTACGGCCAGCAACAGCAGGGCGGCGGCTGGCAGGTGGCGCCGCAGCCGCCGAAGAAGAGCAACACCGGGATGATCATCGGGATCATCGCCGCGGTCGTGGTGGTCGCGGTCGTCATCGTGCTGGTGGTCAGCAACTCCGGCGGCGGGGGCACGCCGGCCGCGGCGGGCGGCACCTCGGGGGGAGGCGGCGGGACGACCGCCGTGAAGTACAAGATCGTCGTCAAGGAGACGGTGGCCGACGACTACACCAAGTCGGCCGACTCCTCCAGTGACAGCGCGGGCTCGGACCTGTCGAGCCTGCCCGGCATGACCGACGGCCAGAACGTGCAGGCCCAGTACGAGAAGAGCGGTGACACCACCAAGCGCCTCCAGTTCGTGGGCGCCTGGGGCAGCGTGCCGGACCCGCAGGTGGCGCTGGACGCCGCCTTCAAGGAGATGGACTCCAGCTCCGACACCTCCGGCAAGCCGATCGGCAGCCCCGAGACGGTCACCCCGGCCGGACTCGACGACGGCGCCGTCATGAAGTGCCAGCTGTTCGGCAGCGACGACGACGGCATGACGGTGAAGTTCCCGATCTGCCTGTGGGCCGACCACAGCACGATCGGCATGGTGGCGGACATCGACGGCACCGCGATGCTGACCGGCGGCAGCCCCACCATCTCCGACGACGCGGCGCTCGCCGTCAAGGTCCGGCACGACGTGCTGGTGCCCCTGGCGTGACCCGCTCCTGACGCCGCGCTCCCGCCGGTACGGCAGACCGGCCGGGGTCCATCCCTCCCCAGCGGCGCCAGGAACGGCGAAGGGGGCACCCGGATCACTCCGGGTGCCCCCTTCGGCGTTTCCGCCGTACGGTGCTCAGGCGCTCTTCTCGTGCCGTTCGCCGCTCTCGCCGCCGCGGGTGCGCGGGACCAGGGTCGGGTTGACACCCGCGTGCACGACGTCCTCGGTGATGACCACCCGGGCGACGTCCTTGCGGGACGGCACCTCGTACATCACCGACATCAGCACCTCCTCCATGATGGCGCGCAGGCCGCGCGCGCCGGTGCCGCGCAGGATCGCCTGGTCGGCGATGGCCTCCAGCGCCGGGAGGTCGAACTCCAGCTCCACGCCGTCGAGTTCGAACAGCCGCTGGTACTGCTTGACGAGCGCGTTGCGCGGCTCGACGAGAATCTTCAGCAGCGCCTCGCGGTCGAGGTTGTGCACCGAGGTGATGACCGGCAGACGGCCGATGAACTCGGGGATCATGCCGAACTTCACCAGGTCCTCGGGCATGATCTCGGCGAACTGGTCCACCGAGTTGAGGTCCCGCTTGGAGCGGATCGTGGCCCCGAAGCCGATGCCCTTGGCGCCGGCCCGCGACTCGATGATCTTCTCCAGGCCCGCGAACGCGCCGCCCACGATGAACAGCACGTTGGTGGTGTCGATCTGGATGAACTCCTGGTGCGGGTGCTTGCGCCCGCCCTGCGGCGGCACCGAGGCGGTGGTGCCCTCCAGGATCTTCAGCAGGGCCTGCTGCACGCCCTCGCCGGAGACGTCCCGGGTGATCGACGGGTTCTCGCTCTTGCGGGCCACCTTGTCGATCTCGTCGATGTAGATGATCCCGGTCTCGGCCTTCTTGACGTCGTAGTCGGCCGCCTGGATCAGCTTGAGCAGGATGTTCTCGACGTCCTCACCCACGTAACCGGCCTCGGTCAGCGCGGTGGCGTCGGCGATGGCGAAGGGGACGTTGAGCATCCGCGCCAGGGTCTGGGCCAGCAGGGTCTTGCCGGAACCGGTGGGACCCAGCAGCAGGATGTTGGACTTGGCCAGTTCGATGCCGTCGTCGTGGCCCGGACGGCCGTTCTCGCCGGCCTGCACCCGCTTGTAGTGGTTGTAGACCGCGACCGAGAGGGCCTTCTTGGCGGGTTCCTGCCCCACCACGTAGCCCTCCAGGAACTCGTAGATCTCCCGGGGCTTGGGCAGGTCCTCCCAGCGCACCTCGGAGGACTCGGCGAGCTCCTCCTCGATGATCTCGTTGCACAGGTCGATGCACTCGTCGCAGATGTAGACGCCCGGACCTGCGATGAGCTTCTTCACCTGCTTCTGACTCTTCCCGCAGAACGAGCACTTGAGCAGGTCGCCGCCGTCACCGATGCGTGGTGCCACGAGGTGCATCCCCTTCGCCTGGGTCCCGCCGGATCGGCGGGCCTGGTGCCTACTGGGCCGTCCGGGGAAACCCCAGGACCCCCATCCGACGGTACCTTGCCGGACCCGGTGTGCGGGCCCCCCTTGAACCGACTGGTGGCCGGAACGGAGGGGGCCCGGTCGGGCACGGTACCCCGGAGTCCTTACGCCACGCTCTTGCGGGACGCCGTGATCTGGTCCACGAAGCCGAAGGACAGGGCGTCCTCGGCGGTGAGGATCTTGTCGCGCTCGATGTCCTCACGGATCTGGTCCGCGGACCGCGACGAGTGCTTGGCCAGCATCTCCTCCATCTGGAGGCGCATGCGGGTGATCTCGTTGGCCTGGATCTCCAGGTCCGAGATCTGGGCCCGGCCGGTCTCGGTGTACGGCTGGTGGATGAGCACCCGGGCGTTCGGCAGCGCCATGCGCTTGCCCGGGGTGCCGGCCGACAGCAGCACCGCCGCCGCCGAGGCCGCCTGGCCCAGGCAGACGGTCTGGATGTCCGGCTTGACGAACTGCATGGTGTCGTAGATCGCCGTCATGGCGGTGAACGAGCCACCGGGGGAGTTGATGTAGATCGAGATGTCGCGGTCCGGGTCCATCGACTCCAGGCACAGCAGCTGCGCCATCACGTCGTTGGCCGAGGCGTCGTCGATCTGCACGCCGAGGAAGATCACCCGCTCCTCGAACAGCTTGGCGTACGGGTCGTACTCGCGGATGCCCTGTGACGTGCGCTCGACGAAGCGCGGAACGATGTAGCGCGACTCCATGCCGGAGTGCGGACTGCGGGCGTCGAGAGGGGCGTTCATTTCGGGTTCACCGTCCTGGGGGGTGCGCGGAGTGGGAAGCGTCGGCCGGGATCTCACGCGCCGGTGCCGCCGCCGCCGGGGACGTCGGAGGCGCTGTGCATGACCTGGTCGATGAGGCCGTACTCCTTGGCCTCCTCCGCGGTGAACCAGCGGTCGCGGTCCGCGTCCCGGTTGATCGTCGCGACGGACTGGCCGCTGTGCTGGGCGGTCAGCTGCTCCATGCGCTTCTTCGTCCGCAGCAGCTGCTCGGCCTGGATCTTGATGTCCGAGGCGGAGCCGCCGAGGCCGGCCGAACCCTGGTGCATGAGGATGTCGGCGTGCGGCAGCGCGAACCGCTTGCCGGGGGTGCCCGCGGTCAGCAGGAACTGGCCCATGGAGGCGGCCAGGCCCATCGCGATCGTCACCACGTCGTTCTTGAGGTACTGCATGGTGTCGTAGATCGCGAAGCCGGCGGTGACCGAGCCGCCGGGCGAGTTGATGTAGAGGTAGATGTCCTTGCTGGGGTCTGCGGCCAGCAGCAGCATCTGGGCGCAGATCCGGTTGGCGATGTCGTCGTCCACGGCCTGGCCGAGGAAGATGATGCGTTCGTCGAGCAGCCGGTTGTATACCGCGTCGCCCAGTCCCACACCGCCTGCGGCGCCGTTGGCGGTGGGCATCAGGAGTCCCGGCGTCTGGATCTGCGGAGTCGTCACGTATCCACCTGCTCGTCAGTCGGACGGCGGCCAGCCGTCGTCGCGTCTTCTCGTGAGGAACGGGGAACCTGGAGGCGCTCTGCACGCCGCCTTCCTCGGTCTCCCCTGCCCTCGTTATCAGTGACCCTAACGCGCAGGTCGGGCCCAGCAGTCCCGCACGCGAAACTGTTCGCTGTGAGCGCAGGGTCGCCGCCGCCGGGGCGTCACGGGGGCCGTCACGGGCCGTGGGCGGCCCGCGGTGCGACGCGGGGCCCGCCGGACCTCTCGGGCCGCCCGCGCGGCTCCCCGCGCCCCGCACAGGGCCGGACGGGCGCGGAAGGCGACGGGTCCGGGACGCGCGCGCTCGCGCGTCCCGGACCCGTCAGGGGCTCACCGGCCGGATCAGGCCGTGGTCTCCTCGCCGGCGGGGGCGTCGTCCCCGTCGGTGGCGTCGGCGTCGGCGGACGCCCGTCGGCGGACGCCTCGACGGTCTCGCCGTTCTCGTCCTCGTCGTCCTCAAGGTCGACGGTCTCACCGTTGGAGTCGGTGACCTTCGCGGCCTCGACGACGGTGGCCAGCGCCTTGCCGCGGGCGACCTCGCCGACCAGCAGCGGGATCTGGCCGTTCTCGACGACCGACTGGGCGAACTGGTCGGGGCTCATGCCCGAGGAGGCGGCGCGGCGCATGAGGTGCTCGGTGAGCTCCTCCTGATTGACCGACAGCGATTCCTTGGTGACGAGTTCGTCGAGGACGAACTGCGTCTTGATGCCCTTGACCGCCTGGGTCTCCAGCTCCGCGTCGTACTCCTCGCGGGTCTTGCCCTCGCGCTCCAGGTAGGTCTCCCACGTCAGCCCCATCATCGGGAACTGGTGGTGCTCCATGTTGTGGGTGCGGGTCTCGACCTCGTCCTTGAGGAGCTTCTCCGGGACCGGGACCTCGACCAGCTCCAGGAGGGCGTCGAGCACCTTCTCCTGGGCCTGGGTGGCCTGGTCGTACTTCTTCATCCGCTCCAGGCGCTTGACGCTGTCCGCGCGCAGCTCCTCCAGCGTGTCGAACTCGCTGGCCAGCTGGGCGAACTCGTCGTCCAGGGCGGGCAGCTCACGGGCCTGGACGGTGGTGACGTGCACCGTGATCTCGGCCTGCTTGCCGGCGGCGGAGCCGCCCTTGAGCTCGGAGGCGAAGGTGGCGGTGGCGCCGGCCTCCAGGCCGGTGACGGCCTCGTCGATGCCGTCGAGGAGCTGGCCGGAACCGATGGTGTAGCTGACGCCCTTGGCGACGCCGTCGGCGAGCACCTCGCCGTCGACGGACGCCTCCAGGTCGACGACCACGACGTCGCCGTCGGCGGCGGCGCGCTCGACCGCGGTGGTGGTGGCGAAGCGGTCGCGCAGCTGCTCGACGGACTTCTCCACGTCCTCGTCGGAGACCTCGATGGCGTCGACGGTGACCTCGATGCCGGAGTAGTCCGGGATCTCCAGCGCGGGACGGATGTCCACCTCGGCGGTGAACTTCAGTTCCTCGTTGTCCTCGAAGGTGGTGATGTCGATCTCGGGCTGGCCGAGGACCTTCAGCTCACCCTCGTTGACCGCGTCCGTGTAGAACTTCGGCAGCGCGTCGTTGATGGCCTCTTCCAGGACCGCGCCGCGGCCGAACCGCTGGTCGATGATCCGGGAGGGGATCTTGCCCTTGCGGAACCCCGGAACCGTGACCTGCTGGTTGATCTTCTTGTACGCCGCGTCGAGGCTGGGCTTGAGCTCCTCGAAGGGCACCTCGACGGTGAGTCGAACCCGGGTCGGGTTCAGAGTCTCCACGGCGCTCTTCACGGTTGGGTCTCCTTGGGCTGACATTTGGGGGTTGGCGTGGCCGACGAGACGTACTGACCGGGGTCGCACCCCCTACGTCGCCCCGTGTACAGGGCCAGCCTGCATAGTACCGGTCCGGCGGGGCAGGGCGGATCCCGAGGCGGAAACGACGGCCGCGGGGGCGGTGACCGGCGGCGGAACCTCTGCGGGACCCCGCGCGGGGGCCGGCGCGGGACAAACCGGCGGCGGAGCCGGCCCGGGCGGCGGGACCGCGGTGCGTGATGTGGTCGGGGTGGCCGGATTCGAACCGACGGCCTTCCGCTCCCAAAGCGGACGCGCTACCAAGCTGCGCCACACCCCGTCTCCGTGCGACACGTAGCGTACATGCACCGGCACCCGCCCGTTGCCCGGCGTACGGGGGCGGACCGGCGCACGGACCGGGCCCGGGGGTCGCACGGGGCGCGGCGGACCGCGGGGCGGGGCGCCGTGGTCGACCGCGCGGGCCCCGTGGTCGCCGGCCGACGCCGGCGGCGTACCGGCGTGACGGGACGCACCGGACGGGAGGCGCGCGGTGCGGCAGGTGCGCGCGGGAGGCCGGAGGTGCCGGTCGTGCGGGAAACCCGCTCCATCGGCTACGATCGCCGTGCCACAATGACCGGCACACGCGGGCGTAGCTCAATGGTAGAGCCCCAGTCTTCCAAACTGGCTACGCGGGTTCGATTCCCGTCGCCCGCTCCACCCTCCGGCCCCGATCCGGCGCGACCACGCCGCATGGGGGCCGGTGTGTTTTCCCCCGCCGTTCCGCCCCGCTCCCGTGCCGTTCCCGGACGCAGCGTCAGGTGCGGGCGGGAGCCGTCGGCGCGGGCGGTGCCGGCCGGCCTGGCGCGGGCCGTCCGGTGCCCGGGATCCCGTACCGGCGCATGACGTTCATCACGCGCCGTTCCGGGTAGCCGGACGGTCAGCGGGGCGGACCGGTTCGGAGGCGGCTCCTCCGGCCGGCACCCCCGCCGGGCTCAGAACTTTATGCCCGCGATGGAGGTGGCCAGGGAGTTCATGAAGCGGTTGATGCCCGGTGCCATCCCCGTGGAGGCGAGGAAGAAACCGAACAGGATGGCTACGGCGGCTCCACCACCCTTGATGGCGCCGTTGCGCATCATCACCACCAGCAGGACCGCCAACAGCACTACTACGGACAGGGAGATGGCCACTCGGAATCACTTCCTCACTCGCTCCAACACCGGACCGGGGAGGCTGCCACCCACTGCTCCCCCTCGGTCACCATCGTGCCATTACATGCCCACCTGTGGGGCGGCAAAGCGCCTTTGGCATGCCCAACTCGCCATTCAGTCACGCGAGATGATCAGCAGGGCCCGATCGTCGTTGACGTCCTTGGCCACGGCCTCGATCAACAGCCAGGCGGCGCCCTGGAATCCGCTGCCCGCCCAGTGGTCCGCGGCCCCCGCCAGCCGGTCGATGCCTTCCGTGATATCCCGGCCCACCGCCTCCACCAGGCCGTCGGTGAACAGCATCAGCGCGTCGCCCGAGCGCAACGTGCCCTTCACGCCCCCGAATTCGGCCGTCTCGTCCACCCCGAGCATCAGTCCGTCGGCCGCCTTCTCCTCCCAGCGGCCGGTGCCGGAGTGCAGCTGCATCCCGGGCAGGTGACCGGCGTTGAGGAGTTCGAAGTCACCGCTGTGCAGGTCCAGCACCAGGTGGACGGAGGTGGCGAACCCCTCCTCCCACTTCTGCCGCAGCAGGTAGCCGTTGGCCGCCGGCAGGAACTGGTGCGGGGGCAGCGAGCCGAGCAGGCCACCGAAGGCGCCGGACAGCAGCAGGGCGCGGGAACCGGCGTCCATGCCCTTGCCCGAGACGTCGGTGAGGACCGCCTCCAGGAACCGTCCGTCGGCGCTGCGGGTGGCGACCACGAAGTCGCCGGAGAAGGACTGGCCGCCGGCCGGGCGCAGCGCCATCTCGGCGTGCCAGCCGGCCGGCAGCTTCGGCAGCCGGCTCTGCACCCGCAGGCGTTCCCGCAGGTCGAACAGCATGGTGCCGCCACGTCGCCAGGGCACGCCGACCCGGCTGCGGAACTGGGCGATCATCAGGCCGACGAACGCCACCGCGCTGACCACCAGCACGGTGCCGGGGGTCACGGCACGGGCGGCGGAGTCCGGGTAGGGGCCGAGGACGGCGTCCTCGACGACCAGGGCGACGGCGGTGGCCACGTAGAGGATGAGCAGGCTGGCGGGGCGCAGCAGCAGGCCGCCGAGCAGGACGGGGAAGACCAGGGCGGTGGGCGGGCACCAGGCGGGTATCTCGGTGGTGGCCCAGCCCAGCAGCGGCACGGAGGCGAGCAGGCATATGAAGGGCAGCCAGTCGGAGGCGTCGCCGCGGAAGTAGTCGACGGCGGTGGCGCGCAGCACGGTGCGGGCCCGGTGCAGCGCCCTGCGCCACCGGGTCGTCAGCGCCTCGGATGCCGCCCGCCCCTGTTTCATGTGCGGCGAGCCTATCGAGCGCTCCCGCGGCGCGTCGATTCCCCTCCCCCACAGGCTTTTCCGGCCTTCCCGGGGCCGCCCGGCGAGGCTGCGGACGGGCGGCCCGCGGCCGGGGTGAAAAGGGTCGACGTGGGCGGTTGTGCCTGGTAGGCAGGGTGCATGACGACCGATCTACGGGTCCTGGAACCCGATCAGTGGGACGAGTGGTACGACCGGCTCAACCGCGCGTTCGGCGGACCGGCGGAGCCGGAGGAACTGCGCGGGCTGTGGCGCGATCTGACCGAAACCGATCGGTCACTGGCGGTGTGGGACGAGGGCCGGGTGGCCGGTACGGCCGGCGCGTTCTCGTTCCGCATGGCGGTGCCGGGCGGTGCGGTGGTGCCGGCGGCCGGGGTGACGATGGTCAGCGTGCAGCCGACGCACCGGCGGCAGGGGGTGCTGACGGCGATGATGCGGCGGCAGCTGGACGACGTGCGGGAGCGGGGTGAGCCGGTCGCGGTGCTGACCGCCTCGGAGTCGGCGATCTACGGGCGCTTCGGGTACGGCTGCGCGTCGTGGGCGCTGTCGGCGGCGGTGGACACCACGCGGGTGCGGCTGACCGCGCCGGGGCTCGGCGACGGGGTGCGGCTGCGGGTCGCCCGGCCGGCGGACGTGGTCGCCGAGTGCGAGGCGGTGTACGCGGCGCTGGTGCCGGGGCGGCCGGGCATGCTGGAGCGGCAGCCGGGCTGGGACCGGGTGCCCAGGATGGACGACCCGCTCTCGCGGGGGGCGGCCGGCGAACTGCTGTGCGTGCTGGCGGAACGCGACGGGCGGGTGAGCGGGTACGCGCGGTACGCGACGACCGGCGACTGGGAGCCGGGCGGCCCGGCCGGCAAGGTGGTGCTGCGCGACCTGGACGCGCTGGACCCGGCCACCCGCACCGCGCTGTGGCGCTACCTGTTCGGGGTGGACCTGATGACGTCGGTCCGCGTGCGGAACCGTCCGGTGGACGATCCGCTGTTCGGCATGGTCACCGACGTGCGCTCCTGCCTGCCGACGCTGCGCGAGGGGCTGTTCGCCCGGCTGGTGGACGTGGGCGAGGCGCTGTCCGCCCGGACGTACGGCCTGCCGCTGGACGTCGTGCTGGAGGTGGAGGACGCGTTCTGCCCCTGGAACGCGGGACGCTGGCGGCTGTCCGGCGACGCCTCCGGGGCGGTGTGCGAGCGCACGTCCGACCCGGCGGAACTCGCCCTGTCGGTCCGGGAGCTGGGCGCGGCGTACCTCGGCGGCACCCCGCTGAACGCGCTGGCCGCGGCGGGCCGCGTCCGCGAACTGCGCGCGGGGTCGCTCGCCGCGGTCTCGGCGGGGTTCCGCTCCGCGGTGGAGCCGTGGCTTCCGCACGGGTTCTGACGGTGCCGTTCCGGGGGGCGGGTCACTCCGGGGGGTGACGGTCGTCGGTCGGCTGCGGGTTCGCCGGGCTTCTCGCGCCGTTCCCCGCGCCCCTTACGGGGTGGGGGGCTGGCAGGTGGGGCACCAGAAGAGGTTGCGGTTGGCGAGCGCGGTGGTGCGGACGGGGGTGGCGCAGAGGTGACAGGGGAGGCCGGCGCGGCGGTAGACGTAGACCTCACCGCCGTGGTCGTCGAGGCGGGGTGGGCGGTTCATCGCCTCGGGGGTGTGTTCGGGGCGGACGGTGTCGATGCGGCCGAGGCGGACGCCCTCACGCATGAGGGCGGCGAGGTCGTGCCAGAGGGCGTCGAACGTGGGGCGGTCCAGGTCGCGGCCCGGGCGGTACGGGTCGACGCCGTGCCGGAACAGCGCCTCGGCGCGGTAGACGTTGCCGACGCCGGCGACCACGCGCTGGTCCATCAGCAGGGTGGCGACCGGTGTGCGGCTGCGGGTGATCCGCAGCCAGGCCGGTTCGGGATCGCTGCCGTCACGCAACGGGTCGGGTCCCAGGCGGTCGTGGATGGCCGCCTTCTCCCCGCGGGTCAGCAGGGAGCAGGCGGTCGGGCCGCGCAGGTCGGCCCAGCCGCCGGGGGCCTCCAGCCGCAGCCGGATCGTGTCGGTGGCGGGCGGCGCGTCCTCCCTGCCCAGGGCGTACGTGCCGAACAGCCCGAGGTGGACGTGGATCCAGCCGGTGCCCTCGCCGAAGCCGAGGAAGAGGTGCTTGCCGTGCGCCTCGGCGCTGCGCAGGACCTGGCCGTCGACGAGGGCGGCGCCCGCGGCGAACCGGCCCTGGGGGCTGGTGGCGCGCACCGGGCGGCCGGCGAACCACTCCCGGTGCGCGGCGGCCAGCCGGTGGATGGTGTGGCCTTCCGGCATCGACCGGGTCAGTTCTCCACGCGGGGGTGGTGCGCGGGGACCTCCGGCAGCACCCGGGTGATCTCGTAGGCGCTGAGCATGTCGATGCGCCGCACGTGCCGGTCGCCCTCGGAGAACGGGGTGTTGAGGAAGACCTCCACGAAGCGGGTGGCCTCCTGCTCGCTGTGCATGCGGGCGCCGACGCTGATGACGTTGGCGTTGTTGTGCTCGCGGCCCAGCGCGGCGGTCTCCTCGCTCCAGGCCAGGGCGGCCCGCACGCCGCGCACCTTGTTGGCGGCGATGGCCTCGCCGTTGCCCGAGCCGCCGATGACGATGCCCAGGGAGGTGGTGTCGGCGGCGGTGCGCTCCGCCGCGCGCAGGCAGAACGGAGGGTAGTCGTCGTCGGCGTCGAAGACGTGCGGTCCGCAGTCCACCGGCTCGTGGCCCTCGGCCCTGAGCCATTCGACGAGGTGGTTCTTCAGTTCGTAGCCGGCGTGGTCGGAGCCCAGGTAGACGCGCATGCGTGCAGTCTGTCACGGGCCGGCGGGCATCAACGGGGCGGCCCCGCGCGCGGCGTGCCGGTGGGCACGGGCGGGCGGGGCCGGTCTGTCGCGGCGCGGGGTCAGCCCTCGCCGCGGCTCACCAGACGCCAGGCGGCGGGCAGCAGCCCCATGGCGAGCGCGGCCTTGAGGGCGTCGCCGATGAGGTACGGCGTCAGGCCGAGCGAAATCGCCTGGCTCGCCGAGAGGTGGGCGGCGAACGCCAGGTAGGGCACGCCGACCGCATAGATGAGGGCCTCGCCCAGCAGCATGGCGCCGGCCGTGCGCAGCATCCCGCGGTCGGCGCCGCGGCGGGCGAGGGCGCCCACGGCGGCGGAGGCGAGGATCATGCCCAGGATGTAGCCGAAGCTGGCCATCGCGGCGCCGCTGGTGCCGCCGGCGAACCACGGCACGCCGGCCACGCCGGCCACCGCGTACAGGGCGAGCGAGAGCACGCCGCGGCGGGCGCCGAGGGACGTGCCGACCAGCAGTGCGGCGAAGGTCTGACCGGTGACCGGCACCGGGGAGCCGTGCACCGGGATGGCGATCTGTGCGGCCAGGCCGGTCAGGGCGGCACCGCCCAGCACCAGCGCGGCGTCGCGCACCCGGGCCCGGGTGACGGTGGAGGCGGGCAGCAGGTCGGCCAGGACCTGGCCGGGACGAACGGCGGCGGTGCCGCCGGCGGCGATGCTCATCGGGTCTCCGCGGGTGTCGGTGAGCGGACGTTAACCCTGCGAAGGTAACCCAGGGGTGGTGGACGGGGCATGGGGACATCGGGACAAAGGGGGGCCCACGGGCTCGTCATATCCGGACAACGTGTTGCCTCCGGGGGTTGCGCCGTCAGGGGTGAGCGTTCGCGGCCGGGTTCCGGCCCGCCGGGGTTCTCGCGCGGCTCCCCGCGCCCCTTACGGGGCACCAGCCATCGCGGGGCGCGGGGAGACGTGGGAGAGGGGGTGGGGATCAGTCGAAGACGGGGCCCTGGGTCCGGGTGCGCTTGAGTTCGTAGAAGCCGGGGGTGGAGGCCACGAGGAGGGTGCCGTCCCAGAGGCGGGCGGCGGCTTCGCCCTTGGGGGCGGGGGTGACGACGGGGCCGAAGAAGGCGACCTGGTCGCCGTCGGCGCCGGGGACGGCGATGACGGGGGTGCCGACCTCGGTGCCGACCAGGGTGATGCCGCGTTCGTGGGAGGCGCGCAGTTCGGTGTCGTAGGCGTCGGTGTCGGCGGCGTCGGCGAGGTCGGCGGGCAGGCCGGCCTCCTCCAGGGCGGCGAGGATCGTCTCGCGTTCCTTGGGCAGACCCTGGTTGTGGAAGCGGGTGCCCAGCGCGGTGTAGAGCGGGGCGAGCACCTCGGGTCCGTGCTTGAGCTCGGCGGCGATGCACACCCGCACCGGGCCCCAGGCCTGCGTCATCAACTCGCGGTAGCCCTCCGGCAGTTCGTCGAGGCGGGGCTCGTTGAGCACGGCGAGGCTCATGACGTGCCAGCGGACGCTGACCGGGCGGACCTTCTCCACCTCCAGCATCCAGCGGGAGGTCATCCAGGCCCAGGGACACAGCGGGTCGAACCAGAAGTCGGCGGGGGTGGTCTCGGTCACGGTGATCGCTCTCTCAAGGATTCGGGGGCCGGCACGCGGGACGGGGACGCGAGGTCGCCCGCGGGCTTTTGCGGGGTAGAACGCGGGTGACCCGTCGCACATTCCCGGTCCGGGACCGCGTGCGATGATGCGCCCCGACAGCCACGACGGACGAGGGAGTCGACGTGCCCGGCGAGAACCTGACCCGCGAGGAGGCCCGCGAACGCGCCGGGCTGATCTCCGTCGAGAGCTACGACGTGGCGCTGGACGTGCGGTCCGCCACGGATCCGGACGATCCGTGCTTCCGGTCGGTGACGTCGGTCCGGTTCCGCTGCGCGCGGCCGGGGGCGGCGACCTTCGCCGACCTGCTGGCGCCACGGGTGAACGCGGTCACGCTCAACGGGCGGGAGCTGGACCCGGCGGCGGTCTTCGACGGCACCCGGGTCGCTGCTGGAGGGGCTGGAGGAGTCCAACGAGCTGACGGTGGACGCCTCCTGCGCCTACAGCCGCACCGGTGAGGGGCTGCACCGGTTCGCCGATCCGGAGGACGGCGAGGTCTACCTCTACACGCAGTACGAACCGGCCGACGCGCGGCGGGTGTTCGCCGACTTCGAGCAGCCCGACCTCAAGGCGCCGTTCACCTTCACGGTGACCGCCCCGGAGGGCTGGACGGTGCTGTCCAACGGCGCCGCGGACGGCCCGGCGCCGGCGGCGGGGGACGCGGCGGGCGGACTGACGCACCGGTTCACCCCGACGCCGCCGATCTCCACGTACATCACGGCCGTGCTGGCCGGCCCCTACCACCACGTCACGGACCTCTACCGGCGGGAGCTGCCGGACGGCACCGTGATGGAGGTGCCGCTGGGCGCGCTGTGCCGCAAGGGGCTGGCGAAGCACTTCGACGCGGACGACATCTTCACGGTCACCAAGCAGGGCCTGGACTTCTTCCACGACCACTTCGACTTCCCGTACCCGTTCGGCACCTACGACCAGGCGTTCGTCCCGGAGTACAACCTCGGCGCGATGGAGAACCCGGGCCTGGTGACGTTCCGCGAGGACTACGTCTTCCGGGGGAAGGTCACGCAGACGTCGTACGAGGGCCGGGCGTGCGTGATCCTGCACGAGATGTCGCACATGTGGTTCGGCGACCTGGTCACCCCCGAGTGGTGGGACGACCTGTGGCTGAAGGAGTCGTTCGCCGACTTCATGGGCACGTTCTCGCAGGTGGGGGCGACCCGGTTCACCGACGGCTGGGTGACGTTCGCCAACCGCCGCAAGCCGTGGGCGTACCGGGCCGACCAGCTGCCGTCCACGCACCCGGTGGTGGCCGACATCGACGACCTGCAGGACGCGAAGCTCAACTTCGACGGCATCACGTACGCCAAGGGTGCCGCGGTGCTCAAGCAGCTGGTGGCGTACGTGGGGCTGGAGGCGTTCCTGGAGGGCGTGCGGCGCTACTTCAAGCGGCACGCGTGGGGCAACACGCGGCTGGCGGACCTCCTGTCGGTGCTCGGTGAGGTCTCGGGGCGCGACATGCCGGCGTGGTCGCGGTCCTGGCTGGAGACCGCGGGCGTCAACTCGCTGACCCCGCAGGTGCGGTACGCGGCGGACGGCACGGTCGCGGAACTGGCGGTGCTCCAGGACGCCGACGACCCCGCGCACCCGCAGCTGCGCCCGCACCGGATCGCGGTCGGCCTGTACCACCGGGACGCGAGCGGCGCGCTGGTCCGGTACGCGCGGGCCGAGACCGACGTGGACGGCCCGCGCACGGTGGTGCCGGAACTGGCGGGCTGCTCCCGGCCGGAGCTGGTGCTCGTCAACGACGACGACCTGACGTACTGCAAGGTGCGGTTCGACGGGGACTCGCTGGCCGGACTGCGCGGCGGGCTGGGCGACCTGGCCGATCCGATGGCCCGGGCGCTGTGCTGGTCGGCGGTGTGGAACCTGACCCGCGACGGGCTGATGCCGGCCGGTGAGTACCTGGCGATGGTGCGGGACTTCGCCGGCGGCGAGCCGGACGTCGGCATGCTGCAGATGCTGATGTCCTGGGCGCGCACCGCGCTCGACCACTACAGCGCGGCCGGTCACCGGCAGGAGCGGGGTGCCGCGCTGGCGGCCGCCGCGCGGCTGGAGCTGGGCCGGGCGGCACCGGGCAGCGGCCACCAGCTGGCGTGGGCACGGTTCCTGGCGTCGACCGCGGCGGGGCCGCAGGACCTGGCGCTGCTGCGGGCCCTGCTGGACGGCTCGGAGGCGTTCGAGGGGCTGGAGGTCGACCAGGAGCTGCGCTGGGCGTTCCTGGCCGCGCTGGCCGCGCACGGGGAGGCGGGCGAGGAGGTCATCGCCGCCGAACTGGCCCGTGACGACACGGCGTCCGGCAGCCGGCACCGGACGCGCTGCCTGGCCTCGCGGCCGTCGCCGGTGGTGAAGGCCGCCGCCTGGCACGACGTGGTGGAGTCCGACGCGCTGTCGAACGCCATGGTGGAGGCGACGATCGCCGGTTTCTGCCAGGCGGGGCAGCGGGAGCTGCTGGAGCCGTACACCGACACCTACTTCGCGGCGATCGGGCGGGTGTGGCAGGAGCGGTCCATCGAGATCGGGATGGCCGTGGTGCGGGGGCTGTTCCCCGCGCTCCAGGCGCGGGCCTCGACCCTTGCGGCGGCCGACGCGTGGCTGGCCGCGCACGGCGACGCCTCGCAGGCGCTGCGCCGGCTGGTGGCGGAGTCCCGCGACGACCTCGCCCGGGCGCTGCGCGCGCAGGAGTGCGATTCCGCGGTGTGAGGCGGGTCCGCGACGGACGGGCGGTCCGTGACGGGCGGGGCCGGTTCGCCACCGCCGGCCGGGTTCGCCGCCGCGGGCCCGGTCGGCCGGTTCGGGCGGCGGCTTGAGCCCCGGCATGTCCGGATTCGTCGACGGGCGCGTAACAGCGGTTACCGGGCGTACCGGGCGCGGGAATCGTGGGGACATGAACCACGAGACGACGTCCTCCCCTCCCCTGCCCCGTCCGGCCGCCGCGCCGGGATCCGGGGAAGGGCTGCGGGAGGCACTGCGGTACGCGACACGGGCGCCGCGCCCCCGGGGGACCGACGGGCGGGCGATGCTGACCGGGGTGACGGCGCTGTCGCTGCTGGGCTTCCCCGGCGTGCCGGTGCCGGAGGCGCTGGAGCGGGCGGAGGTGCTGGTGCTGCGGGGGCGGCGGCTGCCGGAGTCGGCGGCGGTGGCGGTGCGGCGGGCCCGGGCGCTGCCGAGGCCGCGGCTGGTGGGCGGCCTGCCGTGCGCACCGGTGCCGCGGGCGGTGGCGGACGCGCTGGCGGTGGTCTCCGGTGCGCGGGAGGTGCGGTCGCTGCTGGTGGAGTCGGTACGCACCGGTGACTGCGAACCGGCCGCGGTGCTGCGGGAGCTGGACGCGGCCGGGCTGCTGGAGAGGGCGGAGGTCGCGGACGCGGTGGACGCGCTGCTGGCCCAGGCCCGCCGGGTGGCGGAGGAACGGCTCTACGCGATGGTGCGCGACCGCGGCCTGCCGGATCCCGCGTGGAACGTGGACCTGGTGCTGCCCGGCGGCCGCTACCTGGGCAGCGTCGACGCCTACTGGCCCGCCGAGGCGGTGGCCCTGGAACTGGACGCGCGGCCGCTCCCCCGCGCCGCCGCCGTGCCCCGTCCCCCGGCGGCCCGGGGACGGGAGGAACTGGCGGCGCTGGGCGTACGGGTCCTGCGCACCACCCCGGCGAAACTCCGTGCCGCGCCGGACCGCCAGGCGTGGCAGGTCCGCGACGCCCTGATGTCGGCGCCGGGCCGGCCCCCGGCGGGGTACGTGCGGGTACTGCCGCGGTGAACCCTCACACCCGCAGCAGCAGTTCCGTGTTGCGGTCGGCGGCGGCGCCGGCCAGGGTCGTGGCGCCGCTGGGGCGGTTGAAGGAGATCTCGCGGTAGAGGGAGGCGAGGCCGGCGGGGCTGAGGTCGGTGAAGTCGGTGCGGTGGGGGGCGGCGGACTCGACGAGCGTGGTGAAGATCGACAGGGTGCCGTCGCCGTTGTCGGCGAGTTCGACGACCCGGGCCAGCTGCGGGTAGTCGACGTGGGAGGCGGTGGAGATCTCCCAGAAGCCGTCGCGGGCGTGGATCTCGTTGGCGTGCACGTGGCCGTTGATCCAGGCGCGTACGTTGCGGTGCCGGGACAGGACGGCGAGGACCTCGTCGCCGGTGTGCCGCTTCTCGGCGGGGCGGTGCGGGTCGGGGCGCAGGTTGTTCATGGTGCGCCCGGTGTGGTGGCTGAAGACGATGACGTGCTGGCCGGCGGCGCCGGTGAGGGTGGCGTCCAGCCAGCGCAGTTGGGCGGTGCCGACCGAACCGGGCGAGTCGCCGCCGCGGTTGGTGGTGTCGAGGCTGATGCCCAGGACGCCTTCGGCGAGCGGGAAGGCGTAGTGCAGGTGGCCGTCGGCGAGGTTGTCCTGGGTGAAGCCGTGGCCGTGCGGGCCGGGGCCGTCGGCGGCGGCGTCGAGGTGGGCGCCGAGGTACTCCTCGCGGGTGAACAGCGCGCGGTTCGGGTCGGCGGTGACGGTGCGCAGTTCGCGGCGGTGGGCGTCGTAGAGCTGTTTGAGCAGCTCACCGTTCTCGTACCGCCCGGAGGAGGCGGCGTCCAGGACCTTGCGGGCCTCGGAGGGGGTGACGTCGACGAGCTTGCGGTTGCCGGTGGCGACCTGCTGGAAGTAGTCGGTGCCGAGCGCGAAGCAGCCGCTGACCAGGCCGTCGTGGTTTCCGGCCGTGGAGTACCAGGGCAGGCGCAGGCCGGGGCTGTCGACCGGGCGGACGGCGGCCTCCAGGAAGCCGGGGATGCGCGGGAAGCCGAGCTTCTTGTCCTGGTCGCGCAGTGCGGCGCCGGGCTGCCAGTACAGCGGCAGGCCGGAGGACTGGACGCCCTCGTAGGTGCCGATGGCGCCGGTGTCGGGGACCAGGTGGCCGCCGTTCATCAGCGTGAGGAACCAGTCGAGTTCGGCCTTCTCGTCGTTGTCGCAGTTGTCGCCGGTGGAGACCACGCAGGACAGGTCGTGGCCGAGGGCCGGACCGCCGGGCAGCGAGTTGATCCGCTCGATGAGGGAGACCGCGGCGGTGACGCTGAGTGCCTCCTGGGGGCGCCAGGTGTTGCGGGCGGCCGACCGCAGGTACTCGACCCGCAGCGGTGACTGGGCGTCGCACAGGTGCAGGTCGGTGAGCTGCACGAAGGAGGCCAGCGGGGTGCGGCGGCGGTCGCGGCCGGCGTGGGCGGCGGCCAGTTCGGAGCGGACCACGCGGTCCCAGCCGGGGCCGTCGGCGAGCCGCCGGTAGCCGCCGGTGCCGCGCGGGGCGGCGACGGTCTCCAGCGTGGTGCCGCCGCGGTAGGGGCCGGCGCCGGAGGGCTGCCGGGCGGGGACCGGGGACGGCAGGTCGCGCAGTCCGGCGGGGGCGGGCGCGGGGGCGGGCGCGGGGCGGGCGGCGGGGACGCGGTGCGGGAGGGCGAGGCCGGCGGCCGCGGCGGAGGCGGCGATGCCGCCGCCGGCGAGCAGCACCCGGCGCCGGGCGGGGGCGCGGCGCGGGTCGGCGGACGGTGGGGCGTCTGGCGCGGGGGTCGTCATCTCGGGGGTCCCCTCGGGGGTGCCGGTGCTGCGCGGCGGGACCGCGCGGCACGGCCCTCACCTGGATGGTTGGCATCCCGGGTGACGCGGCGCCGAACGCCGGGGCAACGTCCGGCGGCGGTCGGCGAACGTGGATCAGCGGTCCGCACGGCGGCTCCCCGCAGCCCGCCGGGCGGTCGGCGGAGCATCACCGGGAGTTCATCTCCGGCCCGCGCGGGGCACGTGGCAGGATGACGGCGGTTGTCCCAAGAGGACGGCCGGACGGCAGATCATCCACTTCTCCCCATAAGGAGCCCTTGTGCCGGGCACGAACCTCACCCGCGACGAGGCGCGAGAGCGCGCGCGCCTGCTCACCATCGACTCCTACGAGATCGAGCTCGATCTCAGTGGGGCGAAGGAGGGCGGTACCTTCCCCTCGCGGACCACGATCCGTTTCGACTGCACCGAGGACGGCGCCCGGACCTTCGCCGACCTGGAGGCACCCGGGGTGCACCGGGTGGTGCTGAACGGCGAGGAGCTGGACCCGGCGGAGGTGTTCGCCGACTCACGGATCGCCCTCGTGCTGCGGCGGGGCGCCAACGAGCTGGAGGTGGAGGCCACGTGTGCCTACACCAACACCGGTGAGGGGCTGCACCGGTTCGTGGACCCGGTGGACTCCGAGACGTACCTGTACACGCAGTTCGAGGTGGCCGACTCCCGCCGGGTGTTCGCGGTCTTCGAGCAGCCGGACCTCAAGGGCACGTTCGCCTTCACGGTGACCGCGCCGGAGGGCTGGACGGTGATCTCCAACTCGCCGACGCCGAAGCCGTCCGGCACGGTGTGGACGTTCGACCCGACGCCGCCGGTCTCCTCGTACATCACCGCGCTGATCGCCGGCCCGTACCACGCGGTGCACAGCAGCTGGGAGGGCGAGGAGCGGTCGGTGCCGCTGGCGGTGTACTGCCGTCCCTCGCTGGTGGAGCACCTGGACGCGGACGCGATCTTCGATGTCACGCGGCAGGGTTTCGACTGGTTCCAGGCCGAGTTCGACATGCCGTACCCGTTCGCCAAGTACGACCAGCTGTTCGTGCCGGAGTTCAACGCGGGCGCGATGGAGAACGCCGGCGCGGTCACCATCCGGGACCAGTACCTGTTCCGTTCCAAGACCACGGACTCCGCCTACGAGCTGCGTGCTGAGACGATCCTGCACGAGCTCGCGCACATGTGGTTCGGCGACCTGGTCACCATGGAGTGGTGGAACGACCTGTGGCTGAACGAGTCGTTCGCCACATTCACCTCGATCCACTGCATGGCGGCGGCGCCGGGCAGTTCGTGGCCGGGGGCGTGGACGACGTTCGCCAACATGATGAAGACCTGGGCGTACAAGCAGGACCAGCTGCCGTCCACCCACCCGATCATGGCGGAGATCAACGACCTGGAAGACGTCCTGGTCAACTTCGACGGCATCACGTACGCCAAGGGCGCCTCGGTGCTCAAGCAGCTGGTGGCGTACGTGGGCGAGGAGAAGTTCTTCGCCGGCGTGCGGGAGTACTTCAAGCGGCACGCCTGGGGCAACACCCGGCTGACCGACCTGCTGGGCGCCCTGGAGGAGACCTCCGGCCGTGACCTGAAGGCGTGGTCGACGGCGTGGCTGGAGACGGCCGGCATCAACGTGCTGCGTCCGCGGATCGAGGTGGCCGCGGACGGCACCGTCGCCTCGCTCACGGTGCACCAGGAGGCCCCGGCACTGCCGGCCGGCGCCAAGGGCGAGCCGGTGCTGCGCCCGCACCGCATCGCGGTCGGCGCGTACAACCTCAAGGACGGGAAGCTGACCCGCGACTTCCGGATCGAGCTGGACGTCGAGGGCGAACTGACCCCCGTGCCGTTCCCGGCCGGGACGCCGCGCCCGGCGGTCGTCCTGCTCAACGACGACGACCTGTCGTACGCGAAGATCCGGCTCGACGACCACTCGCTGGCCACGGTGCGCGAACACCTGGGCGACTTCACCGAGTCGCTGCCGCGGGCGCTGGTGTGGGCGGCGGCCTGGGACATGTGCCGGGACGGCGAGATGGCCACCCGCGACTACCTGGAGCTGGTGCTGTCGGGCATCGGCAAGGAGTCCGACATCGGCGTGGTGCAGTCGCTGCACACCCAGGTGAAGCTGGCGCTGGAGCTGTACTCGGCGCCGGAGTGGCGCGAGGAGGGGCTCGCGCGCTGGACGTCGCAGGCGCTGGAGCGGCTGGAGGCGGCCGAGCCGGGCAGCGACCAGCAGCTCGCCTGGACCCGGGCGTTCGCGGCGGCCGCCCGCAGCGACGAGGACCTGGCCAGGCTGGCCGGGCTGCTCGACGGTTCCCACACGGTGGAGGGCCTGGCGGTCGACGCCGACCTGCGCTGGATCCTGCTGGCGCGGCTGGCTGCCACCGGGCGGGCCGGTGAGGCCGAGATCGCCGCCGAGCTGGCGCGGGACTCGACCGCGACGGGTGAGCAGCACGCGGCGGGCGCTCGCGCGGCGATGCCGACCGAGGAGGCCAAGGCGGCGGCGTGGCGCGCGGTCGTGGAGGCCGGCGCGGAGGACGGTCTGCCGAACCAGACGCAGTTCCAGGTGATCGGCCACTTCATGCAGTCCGACCAGCGTGAGCTGCTGGCGCCGTACGCAGAGCGGTACTTCGCGGCGGTCAAGGGCTGCTGGGAGCGGCTGAGCCACGAGATGGCCCAGCAGATCGCCACCGGCCTCTACCCGCGTTTCCAGGTCTCCGCGCAGACCCTGGAGGCCACCGACGCGTGGCTGGCGTCCGCCGGACCGGTTCCGGCGCTGCGGCGCCTGGTGACCGAGGCCCGGGCGGGTGTCGAGCGCGCCCTTCGCGCCCAGGAGGCGGACCGCGCGGCGGCCACCCGCTGACCACCGCGGCAACAGCACGGCGCCGGGCGTCCCCTCAGCGGTTGAGGGGACGCCCGGCGTCTTCCCGCTCGCGCGGGCCGCGCGCGACCGGGACACTGCGGGGATGACGGACGACAGCGCGCCGCACCCGGTCGTCGGGGAGCGGGACCCGGAACTGGCCGCACGACTGGAGAGGGAACTGGTCGCGTTCAACGACGCGGCGGTGGGCGACGCGCAACGCGGCGCGTTCTCGGTGCGGGTGCGGGACGGCGCCGGGCTTCTACACGGGCCTCGGCTACCGGGAGACCGGGCGCATGCTGGGGCTGCCCGGCGGGCACGCGGACGTGCACCTGTTCAAGGAACTGACGGCGGACGGGCCCTGAGGCCCGGCCGCCTCGCGCTGCTCAGTCCTGGGACTTCCTGCGGGGCTCGGCGAGCATCACCAGGCCGGCGATGACGGCGAAGGCGACCAGCGGGATCGCCACGTAGAGACCGAGGGTCTGGCCGACGGACAGGCCCTGGCCGGGGTCGTCACCGGTGGTGGCGAAGGCGGCGGGCGACAGCAGCATCATGAGCGTCGTCGCGGCCCCGAGGGTGCCGGCGCGCAGGGCATTCTTGTTGACCACGGGACCCAACGTAGCGAAGCCCCCCGGGCCCCGTGCGCCCGGGGTGGCCGACACGCGGGCCGGCTCAGGCGGCGGCGGTCGGCGGCTCGCTGGTCAGCGCGGGCTCGGACAGGGCCCGCGGCTCACTCGTCAGGGTGGCCGGCGCGGTCATCGGCGGTTCGCTCGTCAGCGGCACGGCCTCCGCGATGCCCGGCTCGGCGGTCATCGGAACGTCGTGCGCCGGGTCCGCCTCCCCCATGAAGCCGTCCGCGCATCCGCAGTCGCATCCCCCGAGGGCGGACAGCAGAAGATCGGCGGGAACGGACATGGGGTACCTCCGGTGTTTCTCGGGGGCGGGACCAGGACGGAGGTGACCCCTACCCAGCCTTTCCCACCCCATGCTCCCGCACCGCGCGGCACCTCGCGCCCCGCCCCCCGGCCGGGGGGCGGTCCGCCTACCGGGCGAACGCGGGCGGCAGCGCGGACCAGCCACCCGCCGCGGCCTCCACCTGCGCCGACAGTGCCAGCAGGGGGCCCTCCGCACCGTGCCGGGCGCCCAGCATGACGCCGACCGGCAGCCCACCGGCGGTCCGGCCCAGCGGCAGCGAGACCGCCGGGAGCCCCGCGATGTTCCACGGCGCGGTGAACGGGGTGAACGCCAGCTGCGCGGCGAAATCGGCCGGCGGGTCGTCGTCGTCGCGCAGCGCGCCCACCGGGACGGGCGGCGCGGCCAGCGTGGGGGTCAGCACCGCGTCGAATTGTTCGACGGCCTCGGCGAACCGGCGGCCGACCGCCTGCATGGCCAGCAGGGCCCGGGCGTAGCCCACGCCGTCCACCCCGGCCGCCCGGTCCCGCAGCCAGCGGGTCATCGGCATCAGCAGGTGCTCGCGGTCCGCCGGAACCGGCGCGAGGGAGGCCAGCACCGACCACACCGGGGTGAACGCCTCCCGCTCCCGGGGGCCGAGCGGCTGGGGTACGTCGACGATCTCGTGGCCCAGCGACTCCAGCAACCGGGAGGCGTCCTCCCAGACGGCCAGCACCTCGGGGTCCACGACGACGCCGGACACGTCGGGCCGGGCCCAGCGGCCGATCCGCAGCCGGCGCGGGGCCAGCTCCAGGGCGTCGCACCAGGTGAGGAAAGGCCGGTCCGGCGGGGCGGCCGGCAGTGGGTCGCCGGGGACGCGGGCGGACATCACGTCGAGCAGCAGCGCGGCGTCCCGCACGGTGCGGGTCAGCGTGCCGGGCCCGGCCAGGCCGGTGGCGTCCCCGCCGGGCGCCGGGCTGATCCGGCCGCGCCCGGGCTTGAGCCCGACCAGGCCGCAGCAGGAGGCCGGGATGCGGATCGAGCCGCCGCCGTCGGAACCGTGCGCCGCCGCGGCGATCCCGGCCGCGACCGCGGCGGCCGACCCGCCGCTGGAGCCGCCGGCGCCCCGCGTCAGGTCCCAGGGGCTGCGGGCGGGCGGACCCAGGCGGTTCTCGGTGTAGCAGGGCAGGCCGAACTCCGGGGTGCTGGTCTTTCCCAGCAGCACCGCCCCGGCCGCGAACAGCGCCTCGGCGTGGTGCGAGCGGTCGTTCTCCCCGGCGATCCGGTCGGCGAACGCGGCGGACCCGGCGGTGTACCGCACGCCGGGCACGGGAGTGAGGTCCTTCACCGGCAGCGGCACGCCCGTCAGCGGCGGCGGGTCCGGCTCCCGCAGCCGGTCCCGGGCGGCCCGGGCGCCGGCCACCGCGCGGTCGGCGGTGAGGGTCAGGAAGGCGCCGACGGCCTCGCCGTACCGCTCGGCCCGGCCGAGGGTGTGCTGCGCCAGCTCCACCGGGTCCAGTTCGCCGGAGCGCAGCGCGGCGGCCTGTTCCAGGAGGGTCATCCCATGCGGTTCCGCCATGCGGCGAGCCTACGCGTCCGGGTTTCTCGGGTCGGCCCGCCCCGGGGTCGCGCCGTTCCCCCGCGCCCTCCACGCTGCGCGATCCCTGCCGGCTCGCTTCGGCTGGTCGCGCCGTTCCCCGCGCCCCTCCACGCTGCGCGATCCCTGCCGGTTCGCCTCGGCTGGTCGTTCCTCCACGCTGCGCGATCCCCGCCGGTTCGCCTCGGCTGGTCGTTCCTCCACGCTGCGCGATCCCCGCCGGTTCGCCTCGGCTGGTCGCGCCGTTCCCCGCGCCCCTCCACGCTGCGCGATCCCTGCCGGCTCGCTTCGGCTCGCCGCGCCGTTCCCCGCGCCCCTCCACGCTGCGCGAACCCTGCCGGTTCGCCTCGGCTGGTCGTTCCTCCACGCTGCGCGATCCCCGCCGGTTCGCCTCGGCTGGTCGCGCCGTTCCCCGCGCCCCTTGCGGGGCAGCGCGTCCGCGGCATCGCCCCGGCTCGCCGCGCCCCTCGCACGCTGCGTGGTCACCGCTTTCGCCGCTCAACCGGCGCCTTGCGTGGGGGAAATGGGGGAGGGTGGGGGCAGAGGGATGAGGGGCGTTGACAGGAGGGCGGGGTGGTGGTGGGGTCGGGGGTCGGTTTCGTCGGGAGAGGTTGGAGGAGCGGCCCGTTGTGGTGAGCCGGCGGAGGTGTTCGGCCGTGGTGGCGGTGGCCGTTGCGGTGATCGGTGGTGTGCTGGGGAGCGCGCCGGTGGCGGTGGCAGGGGACGGGGCGACCGGGCGGGCGGCGACGGGGGTCGCGGCGGGGGCGTTGCCGGGGGTGTGGCCGCGGCCGCAGTCGGTGGCGGCCCGGGGGGCGTTCGTGCCGTTGGGGCGGGCGGTGACGCTGGTGGCGCCGGCCGGGGCGGACCCGTACGCGCTGGAGGTGCTGCGGGAGGCGCTGGCGAAGGCCGGGGTGCGGGATGTGCGGGACGCGGCGGTGGCGCCGGGCGAGGGCGCGGTGGTGTACGCGGGGGGCGCGGCGGCGGACGGGGTGCTGCGGTCGATGGGCGCGGCGGAGCGGGCCGGGCTGCCGTCCGGCGGCTACCGGCTGGTGGCGGGGAGCAGCGGCGGGCGGGCGGTCGTGGCCCTGGACGGGGTCGGCGGCGACGGCATGTTCCACGCGGCGCAGACCCTGCGGCAGCTGCTGGGCGAACGGGACGGGACGCCGGGGCTGCCGGGCGTGGCGGTGCGCGACTGGCCGTCGGCGGGCACCCGGGGGATCACCGAGGGCTTCTACGGGCAGTCGTGGACGACCGGTCAGCGGCTGGCCCAGCTCGACTTCCTGGGCCGCACCAAGCAGGACTTCTACCTGTACGCGCCGGGGGACGACCCCTACCGGCTGGGTTCGTGGCGGCAGCCCTACCCGGCGGCGGCGCGGGAGGACTGGCGGCGGCTGGCGGACCGGGCCCGGCGCAACCACGTGACGCTGGGCTGGGCGGTCTCACCGGGGCAGTCGATGTGTTACGCGTCCTCCTCCGACGTGCGGGCGCTGCTGCGCAAGGCGGACGGCATGTGGGCGCTGGGGGTGCGGGCGTTCCAGTTGCAGTTCGCCGACGTGAGTTACAGCGAGTGGCACTGCGGCGCGGACGAGGCGGCGTTCGGCACCGGTCCGGCGGCGGCGGCCCGCGCGCAGGCGAGCGTGGCGAACGCGCTGCGGCAGCACCTGGTCGCGCGGTACGGGCGGGCGGCGGGTCCGGCGCTGTCGGTGCTGCCGACCGAGTACTACCAGGACGGCACCTCCGCCTACCGGGGCGCGCTGTCGGCGGCGCTGTCGCGGTCGGTGACGGTGGCGTGGACCGGGGTGGGCGTGGTGCCCGCCACCATCACGGGACGTCAACTGGCCGCTGCCAAGGCCGCGTTCGGGCACCCGCTGCTGACGATGGACAACTACCCGGTCAACGACTACGCGCAGGACCGGGTCTTCCTCGGCCCCAGCGAGGGACGGGACGCCTCGGTGGCGACCGGGTCGTCCGGGGTGCTGGCCAACGCGATGCGGCAGCCGTCGGCGGCCCGGATACCGCTGTTCACCGCGGCCGACTACGCCTGGAACCCGCACGGGTACTCCCCCGCGGCCTCCTGGCACGCGGCCGTGGACGACCTGGCCGGTTCCGACCCGGCGACCCGGGCGGCGCTGGCGGCGTTCGCCGGCAACGACGCGTCGTCACCGCTGGACCCCTCGGGTGAGTCGGCGTACCTGCGGCCGCTGATCGACGCGTTCTGGCGGGCGTACCAGGAGGATCCGGCACGGGCGGGAACCGCCGGGGAGCCCGCGGTGGCGGCCCGGCGGCTGCGGACCGCCTTCGCCACGATGGCGAACGCCCCCGGGCGGCTGTCAGGGCTGGCCGGCGGCGCGTTCGGCACCGAGGTGCGGCCGTGGCTGGACCAGTTGGGCCGGTACGGGCGGGCCGGGGTGGCGGCGGTGGACATGCTGACGGCGCAGCGGAAGGGGGACGGCGCGGCGGGCTGGCGGGCGCGGCTGGACCTGGAGCGGGCGGCGGCGGCCACCGGGCAGAGTTCGGCGACGGTCGGCGGCGGCGTGCTGGGGCCGTTCCTGAGCCGGGCGCGTGACGTGGGCGACGCGTGGACGGGGCTGGCGGCCGGGCGCCCGGCGGCGGTGGCGTCGATGGGGTCGGCGCGGGCGACCGATCCGTCCCTGATGACGGACGGGCTGGACGGCACGTACTGGGAGAGCGCGCAGCCGCCGCAGGCCGGTGACTGGTTCGGGGTGGACCTGGGCACGCCGCGCCCGGTGGGCCGGGTGGCGCTGGCGCTGGGTTCGGCGGACGACTCGCCGGCCTACGGCGACGGGCTGCGGGACGGGGTGCTGGAGTACTCGGCGGACGGTGCGAGCTGGCTTCGGGCCGGGGCGCTGGCCGGTTCCGGGACGCTCACCGCGCGGTTGCCGGCGGGTGCGCGGGCCCGGTTCGTGCGGGTGCGGTCGCTAGTGCCGCAGGTGGACCCGGTGGCCGTGCGGTCCTTCACGGTGACCGGTGCGGGCGCCGGGCACCCGGCGGTGTCGGGGCCGGCCGGGGCGGGCGGGGTTCCGGCATCGGCGCTGGCGGACGGCGACCCGGCGACCGCCTACCGGCCGGCCGGGGCGGACGGCGGTGCGGTGACGATGGCGTTCGGGCGGGCCCGGCCGCTGACCGCGCTGACGGTGCTGGCGGACCCGGCGGCGTCGGGGGCGGTGACGGTGCGGGCGCACGTGCCCGGGCACGGCTGGGTGGCGGTGGGCCGGACCGCGGGCGGGTTCTCGGAGCTGGCGCTGGGCGGGCGGACGGCGGACGCGGTGCGGCTGGAGTGGGCGCCGGGCGTTGACCCGGCGGCGGTGCACGGCGTGGTGCCGTGGTTCGCGGACGCCCCGCCGGCCCGGATGAGCCCGGCGGAGCCGGTGGTGGGCGCCCCGGCCGGGGGCGGGCCGGTGACGGTGCGGGTGGCGCTGGCCCCGGTGGCGCCGTCCGACATCCACGGCACGCTGACCGGGCGGGCGCCGCAGGGCGTGGAGGTGGCGCCGTCCGGTCCGCTGGTGCTGCGGCGGGGGGCGCCCCGTGAGGTGCCGCTGACGTTCACGGTGGGGCCGGGCACGCCGCCGGGAGTGGTGCCGCTGACGGTGGTGTTCGCCAGCGGCGGCCGGTCGGTGGAGCAGACGGTGCTGGTGCGGGTGACCCGCGCCCCCGGCGGGCTCTCCCCCCGCGGCGGCCCCGAGGCGTGAGGCGGCCTGTGGTGACGGGCGCGTGGGGCGGCCCGGGCGGCCACGGTGCCCCCGTTTCCCCGCCGGTGCTCCGCGGTGCCGCGCCGGCGCACCCGTTCCCCGCCGGCGCGCGCCCGTCCCCGTCCCGCGCGCCCCGGACAGCAAGAAGCCCGGACCTCAGGCTGATATGCCGTCGATCCGGGCCATGGCGTCGTCCGCTCCGTAGGGTTGGAGGTAGGGCAACCAGCGCGGGTCTCTGTGTCCGGTGCCGATGATCCTCCAGGCCAGGCCGGTGGGCGGCTCGGGCTGATGGCGCAGTCTCCAGCCGAGTTCGGCCACGTGGCGGTCGGCCTTGACGTGGTTGCAGCGGCGGCAGGCGGCGACCACGTTGTCCCAGGCGTGCCGTCCGCCGCGGCTGCGGGGGATGACGTGGTCGACGCTGGTGGCGGCGCTGCCGCAGTAGGCGCACTTTCCGCCGTCCCGGGCGAACAGCGCCCGGCGGGTGAGCGGAACGGGCCCCCGGAAGGGGACCCGCACGAACGAGGTGAGTTTCACGACGCTGGGTGCCGGAAGGACACGGGTCGCACTGTGCATGAGGGCGCCGGATTCCTCTAGGCAGATGGCCTTGTTGTTGAGGACGAGCACCAGCGCGCGGCGGAGCGGTACGACACCCAGCGGTTCGTACGACGCGTTCAGGACAAGGACATGCGGCACGTATGCCTCCCTTAATACGCCGGCGGCGCGTGGCTCGCGCCGGGACGATCTCCCCACAGTGTCGCCCTGCCCCCGCTCGCGGCGCCACCATCCACGGGTAACGACCTCAGGGTGTTTTCCCGCACATGTCCTTATCCCCCCACATACCGGACAGCGTGCGCCCAGACCCGGGCGATTACCCCGTTAGGGTGGTTGACCGGCCGCCGCCCGGGCGGCCGTGCCCGCGCACGCGTCCCGTTGGAAGGCATGCCCGCTGTGTCCCGGCTCTTGTCGCCCGCCCCCGCCCCCCGCCCCGGTTCGCGGGTCCTCGCCCTCGACCACGCGCAGCGGAGGGCGGGCGACGCGACCGCCTGGATGACCCACCACTGGGCGGGCTGGCTGGTCTCCGGCCTGCGGATCGCGGTGATCGTGGTGGGGGCGCTGGTGCTGCGGGCGGTGGTCCGCAAGATGATCACCCGGCTGATCTCCCGGATGAACCGCAACGCCGAGGCGAAGCCGGGGGCGCTGCACGGCTTCCTGGTCAACGCCGAGCGCCGGCGGCAGCGCAGCGAGGCGATCGGTTCGGTGCTGCGCAGCGTGGCGTCGTTCGTGATCCTGGGCACGGCGGTGCTGACCGTGCTGCCGATCCTCAGCATCAACCTGGCACCGTTGCTGGCCAGCGCCGGGGTGGCCGGTGTGGCGGTGGGGTTCGGCGCGCGGAACCTGGTGACGGACTTCCTGTCGGGGGTGTTCATGATCCTGGAGGACCAGTACGGCGTCGGGGACGTGATCGACGCCGGGGTGGCGTCGGGCACCGTCATCGAGGTGGGGCTGCGGGTGACGAAGCTGCGGGGTGACGGCGGCGAGATCTGGTACGTGCGCAACGGCGAGGTCAAACGGATCGGCAACCTGAGCCAGGGCTGGTCGGTGGCGGCGGTCGACGTGCGGGTGGGCGCCGGGGAGGACCTGGAGCGGACCCGGGCGGTGATCGCGGCGGCGGCGGAGGCGATGGCGAAGGACGAGCCGTGGGACGAGGCACTGTGGGAGCCGGTGCGGGTGCTGGGCCTGTCGGAGGTGTCGGCCGACCAGATGGTGATCCAGGTGCGGGCGAAGACCATGCCGGGGCGGGAGGCGGGGGTGGCTCGGGAGCTGCGGTGGCGGCTCAAGCGGGCGTTCGACGAGGAGGGCATCCGGCTCACCGCGTAGTTCCCCGGCCCCGGGAGCTCCCCCACGGCGCCGGCCGGAGCGGACGAGGACCGAACCGGCAACCGGAATCCCCGCTCCGGGCGTCGTCAGCCATTGAAGGAACCATCACCGGTAATGAATGCTGTACGCCGGTGGGGTGCGGTCGGCGGACACAGGCGCGCGGAAGCCGGGCGAGCGAGGCAAAGCCACGCCCCGAGCACCGGGCGGTGAACGGATCCAGGGCTTCGCGCCCCGGCGCAAGGTGAGCGACCCGAAGGGGGCGCCGGTGACGAGAGCGACGAGGAGGAGCCCGCGAGGCACGAGCGGGCGTACGACGAGGAGTGTCGTCACCGGCGGAAAGCCCCCGGAGGCGAACCGAACACAAGAAGACTGGGGGGCACCGACGTGACGGCGATCCATCCGCCGCCGCAGGCACCCGCGCCGGGACCGGTCCGGGTGACGCGGGAGGCCGTCGTGCGGGCGAGGGCGGCGGCGACCACGGAGCCGGGCCGGCTGAGGCTCATGGGTGCGGCGCTGGCACTGCTGGTGCTCGCGTTCGGCGCGGTGACGGCCTGGCAGGTCACCGAACGGGCCGACGCGGCGCAGGATGTGGCGTCGCGCACGCAGCCGTTGAGCGCCGACGCGGCGAACATCTACCGCTACCTCGCGGACGCCGACACCACCGCTTCGACGGGGTTCCTGGCCGGCGGGCAGGAGTCGCAGAAGGTCTCGCAGCGCTACGCCACCGACATCGCCACCGCCGCGAAGCTCATCGCCCGTGCGGCGGCGGACAGTTCGGCCTCCGGTACCGCACGGGACAAGATCGCCGTGCTCAACTCCCAACTGCCGGTCTACACCGACCGGGTGGCGAGCGCACGGTCGGTCAACCGGCAGGGTCTGCCGCTGGGCGGTGCGTACCTGCGGAACGCCAACAAGGTGATGAGCACGCGACTGCTGCCCGCCGCACAGCAGTTGTACGACGTGGAACAGGCACGGCTGGGCGACGACTACGGGGACTCCAAGGCGCTGCCGGTGACCGCCTGGGTACTGGGCGTGCTGGCGCTGGGGGGCCTGGCGTGGGTGCAGCGGCGGTCGTTCCTGCGCACCAACCGCGTGGTCAACCGGGGGCTGGCCGGGGCGACGGCGGCGGTGCTGGTGGTGCTGCTGTGGCTGGTGGCCGGGCACACCCTGGGCCGCAGCGACCTGGAGGAGTCCGTGGCGCACGGCGCGAACTCGCTGAAGGTGCTCAACCAGGCGCGGTTCGACTCCCTCCAGGCGCGGGGCGACGAGAACCTGGCGCTGGTGGCCCTGGGCGGCGACAGTTCGTTCGAGCAGCAGTACCAGCAGCAGATCACCGCGCTGGCGGGCGGCGGCGGTCTGCTGGACCGGGCGCTGGCGGGCGCGGACGACGACGCCGGGCGGGCCCCGCTGCGGTCGGCCGCCGCGTCGGCCAGGAGCTGGCGCGGTGTGCACCAGCAGGAGAGCGGGCTGGCGGACCGCGGCGAGTACAACCAGGCGGTGCGGCTGGTGGTGGCGCCGACGAAGTCGAGCGACGAGTCGTTCAACGCGGTCGACACCGACCTGGGCCGGGCCATCGCCCACGAGACGCAGGAGCTGCGGGACGCGGTCTCCGACGCGCAGGGCGCGATGACGCTGCTGCCGGCGGGTGCGGCGCTGCTGTGCCTGCTGGGCGCGGCGGCCGCGCTGAGCGGGCTGGGCCGGCGACTGGCGGAGTACCGGTGAACGGCGGGACGGACGATTGCGTACCGCAGCGCAGGACCGTGACGGGCGGGGAGGCGGACGACCGATGACCGGACTCGGCACGACGGGCGGCAGCGGGTTTGCGGACCCGACGGCGGACGGCGGCGCCGGGCGGCGTGGCCGGGCCTGGCGGGCGCTGCCCCGGCGGGCGGCCGGCGGGCTGCGCGGCTGGGGCGGGGTCGGCGCGATGGCCGGGGCCTGCGCGCTGGCGCTGGCCGGGACGGCCGCGCTGATCTACGGGCCGGCCGGCGGGCCGGCGGCGGTGCCCGGGACCGGCCCGGGTGCGGCGGTGGCACGCCAGGCGGCGGCCACCTCCTGCACGGCGGCGAACGCGGCGCAGTCGCTGCGTCCTTCGGCGGCGGCCGGCCCGGCGGTGCGGCGGATCCAGGCCAGGGGCGAACTCGTCGTCGGCGTGGACCAGTCCAACTACCTGTGGGGCTACCGCGATCCGGCCACCGGTGACCTGAAGGGCTTTGACATCGACCTGGTGCGGGCGATCGCCACCGACCTGCTGGGCCCGGACCCGCACATCGTCTTCCGCGCGGTCACCACGAAGGACCGGTTCACCGACCTGGCGAACGGCTCGGTGGACATGGTGGTGCGCACGGTGTCGATCGCCTGCTCGCGGATGGGCCAGGCGGCCTTCTCCACCGCGTACTTCGAGGCCGGGCAGCAGATGCTGGTGCCCCGCGACGACGACACGATCCACGGGTACGACGCGAGCATCCGCGGCAAGCGGGTGTGCGTGGCGGAGAAGTCCAGCGCGCAGGCGCAGCTGAAGGAGAACGGCTTCGGGGCGCGCGAGGTCTCCGAGTCCAACCAGCTGGACTGCCTGGTGGACCTGCAACTCGGCATGGCGGACGCGGTGTTCACCGACAACACCCAGGCCGCCGGGCTCGCCGCCCAGGACCCGGCCGTTCACCTGGTGGGCAGCCCGGTGGACTCCCAGCCCTACGGCGTGGCCATGAACCTCCACGACTCCGATCTGGTGCGGCGGGTCAACAAGGTGCTGGAATCGTGGCGGTCGGGCGGCTGGCAGCAGTCGTACGACCACTGGCTGCGCGCGGACCTGCCGGGGATCGGCGGGCCGCCGGCGCCGCAGTACAAGGACTGACCGGATCGGGGAGCGCGGAAGGGCGGAGGGGGAGCCATGGCGGGGTCGCAGGCCACCGGTCCGGTGATGAGCCGGGAGGAGGTCGACCGGGCGCTGACGCGGCTGGAGGCCGATCACGCGGCGGTCGAGACCTCGCTGTTCGCGCTCCAGGACCATCCGGGGCGGCTGCTGCTGGAGGGCGCGCGGCTGTCCGGGCGGACCGCGGAGCGCTGGGCGGCGGCCGCCCCGGCGGTGCCGTTGCTGTGGTCGCGGTTCGAGACCTGGGGCGAGGCGCTGCGCACCGCACGCTCGGTGCGCGGCAAGCGCCGCTGGCCCCCGCAGTCGGACCTGGTGGTGCTGACCGACCTGCTGCGCGGTTCGGGCGTGGTGGTCTCCAACGCGGGTCTGCCGGACGCGGCCCGCGAACTGGCCGGCGCCGGCGGGATGAGCGAACGCCTCGGCCTGGAACTGCTGTCCGAGCGGATGAACGACTGGTACGACCAGGTGATGGACGTGGTCGCGGCGGTGGACGCGGTCTGGTCTGCGTTGCCGGCCCGGATCGCGGCGCTGACCACGGAGGCCGGCCGGGTCGCCTCGCTCGCCGGGTCGGTGGGCGTGCTGCCCGGTGAGCACCCCAGCGGTGACGACCTCGCGGTCCTGACCGCGGACCTGGAGACGCTGCGCGCCGAGGTGGCGGCCGACCCGCTGGCCTTCTGGCGGCCCGCCCGCCCGGGTGGCGTGGGCCGGGCCGACCTGCGGCGCTACCAGCGGGCCGAGCACGACCTGGAGGACATCCGCCGCGAGGTGGAGGCGGTGCTGAGGGTGCGCGACGACGCCGAGCACCGGCTGCTGCGGCTGCGGGACGTGCTCTCCCGGGCGGACCTCACCCTCAGCGAGGCACGGTCGGCGCGCGGGGAGGTGCTGGCGAAGATCGCCGCCTCGGAGGTACCCGCGGTGGGCGGCCCGCCGGCCGCGCTGCGCGAGATGCTGGTGACGGCGGCCGACTGCCACCGGCGCGGCAGCTGGCACCTGCTGTCGCCGCTGCTGGACGAGCTGGAGGACCGCGCGGACGACGAGCTGGACCGTGCCCGGGCCTCGCTGTCCGCGGTGACCGCGCCGCTGGCGGTGCGGGCGGAGCTGCGTGGCCGGCTGGACGCCTACCGTGCGAAGGCCGCCCGGCTGGCGGTGGTGGAGGATCCACTGCTGGTGGAACGGTACGACCAGGCGCGGCGTCTCCTGTGGAGTGCGCCCTGTGATCTGCGGGCGGCCGGAGGAGCGGTTTCGCGCTACCAGGGTGCCGTCACGGAGCTGACGGCACCGGGCGCTTCGGGCCCGGGGAACGGCGGAGGGGAAAGACGATGACGTGTGCCCGGCCGGGGTGCGGCGGAACGCTGGAGGACATGGGCGGCGGCGCCCTGTACTGCGACACCTGTGGTCTGGCGCCGGCCGCCGCCGCTCCGGAGCCCGCGGGTGCGGTCTCCCGGCGGGCGTCCGCGCCGGCCACGGCGGCGTCCGCCGGCAGTTCGCGGTCGGCGACCTCGCGCCGGTCGGTCTCCGGCCGGCTCTCCGGGGGCCTGCCCGGCTCCACGGGCACGCATTCGGTCTCGGTGCGCTCCTCGCGTTCCTCCAGCTCGTCGGGGCGGGCGGACCTGGGTGCCGGGCTGGTGACGGTGCCGCCGGTGCCGCGGGCCGATCCGCGGGCGGCGGTGATGGAGAACCCGGAGGTGCCCGAGCGCAAGCGCTGGTGCAGCCGCGGTGAGTGCGGCGCGGCGGTGGGCCGCTCCCGCGACGGCCGGCCGGGCCGCACCGAGGGCTTCTGCACGAGTTGCGGGCACCCCTACTCGTTCACCCCGAAGCTGCGGGCCGGGGACGTGGTGCACGGGCAGTACGAGGTGATCGGCTGTCTGGCGCACGGCGGGCTGGGCTGGATCTACCTGGCGGTCGACCGGGCGGTCAGCAGCCGCTGGGTGGTACTCAAGGGCCTGCTGGACACCGGTGACGAGGACGCGCTGGCGGCGGCGGTCTCCGAGCGGCGGTTCCTCGCCAAGATCGAGCACGCCAACATCGTGCGGATCTACAACTTCGTCGAGCACCTCGACCCGCGCGGCAGCACCCTCGACGGCTACATCGTCATGGAGTACGTGGGCGGCAAGTCGCTCAAGGACATCGCCAACGACCGGCGGGACGAGCGCGGCCACCGGATACCGCTGCCGGTGGAGCAGGCCATCGCCTACGGCATCGAGGCGCTGGAGGCGCTGGGCCACCTGCACTCGCGCGGCCTGCTGTACTGCGACTTCAAGGTGGACAACGCCCTCCAGCAGGACAACTCGCTGAAGCTGATCGACATGGGCGCGGTGCGCCGTATGGACGACGTGACGTCCGCGATCTACGGCACGGTCGGCTACCAGGCGCCGGAGGTCGCGGAACTGGGCCCCTCGGTCGCCTCCGACCTGTACACGGTGGCCCGCACGCTGGCGGTGCTGACGTTCGACTTCCAGGGCTACACCAACGTCTTCGCCGACAGCCTGCCGGACCCGGCGAACATCGCGGTCTTCCAGCGCTACGAGTCGTTCTACCGGCTGCTGGTGCGGGCCACCGACCCCGATCCGCAGCGGCGGTTCTCCTCGGCGCGGGAGATGGCCGACCAGCTGACCGGGGTGCTGCGCGAGGTGGTCTCGCTGCAGACCGGGCAGCCGCGGCCGGCGGTCTCCACGCTGTTCGGCCCGGAACTGCGGGTGGTGGACACCGAGGTGGTGGCGCCGCTCGACGGGGACTTCTCCCGGCTGGGCGCCCGCCACGTGCGGCGCGGCACGGTGCCGGCCCAGCGGTCCGCCCCGCCGGGGATGCCGGGCGGGCCGCTGCCGCGGGGTGCCGTGGCGGCACCGGACCCGGCTGCGCTGGCGCTGGCGCTGCCGGTGCCGCTGGTGGAGCCGGAGGACCCCAACGCCGGCTTCCTGGCGGGCCTGGTGACGGCCGCGCCCGCGGAGGTGCTGACCGCGCTGGCCTCAGCGCCGGCCGATTCGGTGGAGCGCCGGCTGCGGGAGCTGCGGGCCTGGCTGGAGCTGGGGGACACCGGGCAGGTCGCCACGTCGCTGTCCCGGCTGGAGCAGGACTTCGCCGGCGACTGGCGGGTGGTGTGGTACCAGGGTCTGGCGGCCCTGACCCGGCGGGACTTCGGCACCGCCGCGGGGGCGTTCGACGGGGTCTACGACGCGTTCCCTGGCGAGCAGGCGCCGAAGCTGGCGCTGGCGGTGTGCGCGGAGGTGCTGGGGCAGCTGGACAACGCCGTGGACTACTACGGCCTGGTGTGGTCGGTGGACCACACCTGGGTGAGCGCGGCGTTCGGGCTGGCGCGGGTGCGGCTGGCCGCCGGTGACCGGGTGGCCGCGGTGGCGGCGCTGGAGTCGGTGCCGGAGGGGTCCATCCACTTCACCGCCGCGGGGCTGGCCGCGGTGCGCTCCCGGCTGCGGGCCCGCACGCCGCAGGAGCCGCTGCTGGGCGATCTGGTGGCGGCCGCCGGGCGGGCGGAACGGCTGGAGGCGCTGGGGCTGGACGCGGTGCGCCGCGAGACGCTGCGGGGTGAGGTGTTCGGCTGCGCACTCGACTGGGTGCTCTCCGGCCGGAACGGCGCTCCGGGCGGCCCCACCGCGCGTACCGTGGTGCTGGGCAGACCGGTGGAGGAGCGCGAGCTGCGCTTCGGTTTGGAGCACTCCTACCGCGTGCTGGCCCGACTCGCCCAGCGCGGCGAGGACCGGATCAACCTGGTGGACAGCGCGAACCGCTTCCGCCCCAGGACGTGGGTGTGACCATGCCGCAACAAACCGTTTGCCCCTCCTGCTCCGACCACCTCGACCCCGGTGACAGATTCTGCGGCAACTGCGGGGCCCTGCTGTCCGGCGCCCCGCAGACCGAGGGGATCCCGGTGACGGTGCCGGTCTCCTCGTCGGGGGCCGAGTCGTCGGCGGTGCCGCCGATGCCGTCCGTACCGCCGATGCCGTCCGTGCCGCCGGCGGTGGGCGGCGATCCGGCGGGGGCGCCGGTGCGGCTGGACGACGGCGGGGACGAGGACGCGGAGACCGAGGAGGTCACCGCGCCGGAACCGGAGCCGGACTGCCCGGCGTGCGGGGCGGGGACGATCGACGCGGAGGGCTACTGCGGCAGCTGCGGGCGCAGCGCGCCGCGGGAACGCGACCACGTGGAGCGGGAGTTGCCGTCGGTGGCGGCGGTCAGCGACAAGGGGCTGAGGCACCATCGCAACGAGGACGCGTTCGCCGTCGCCGAGGCGGAGCGGCCCGGCGGCGGCCACGCGGTGATCGCGGTGGTGTGCGACGGGGTGTCCTCGGCGACCCGGCCGGACGAGGCGTCGGCGGCCGCGTCCCAGGCGGGCGGCGCCCGGCTGGCCAACGACCTGGCGGACGGCGCCGACCCGGTGGCCGCGATGCGCCAGGCCCTGCTGACGGCGGCCGCCGCGGTCAACACGCTGGCCGGCCCGGACACCGAACGCGATCCGGGGTTCAACGCCCCGGCGTGCACCTGCGTCAGCGCGGTCCTCACCGGCGAGCAGCTGACCGTCGGATGGATCGGCGACAGCCGGGCCTACTGGATCCCGGAACCGGGAGGTCCACAGCAGCCGTCCCGGTTGACGGTGGACGATTCGTGGGCGGCGCGCATGGTGGAGGCCGGTCTGATGACCGAGGCCGACGCCATGGCCGACCCGCGGGCACACGCCATCACCGGTTGGCTGGGCGCGGACGCGGAAGAGCTCGACCCGCACACCGCGGCGTACCGCCTGGAGGGGCCGGGGGTGGTCGTGGTGTGCACCGACGGACTGTGGAACTACGCCGAGTCCGCCGCCGACATGGCCGCGGTCGTACCGCAGGGCGCCCGCGTCGATCCGCGGGGGGCCGCCCGGGAGCTGGTGCGGGTGGCCATCGAGGCCGGCGGGCACGACAACGTGACGGTCGCCGTCCTGCCGTTCCCCGTGGCGGACGGTACGCCGGGCGGGGCGGGGCAGGACCCGGCCTGACCGGTCGCGGTACGCGTGAAGGCCGGCCCCGGTGGCCGGCCGCTCGGGGGGAGCGGAACAGCCGGCCACTCCCACCCGCCCTGGAGCCGGCTGACTGGTCGAGGAGACGCCGCAGCATGTCCCGTAACGCACACCCCGACGTGCCCGACTTCACCACCGAGGTCTTCCAGAACGAGTACCTGCCCGCCGGGGCGGCCGAGGTCAACGCCGTCGTGACGGTGACCGCCTCCGGGGGCGCCGCCGCGCACGCCGGCCCGGCCACCGAGACCGCGGTGGTCGTCATGGTCGACTGCTCGGGCTCGATGGTCCATCCGGCGGCCAAGATGCGCAACGCCCGGGACGCCACCGCGGCGGCCATCGACACCCTGCGCGACGGGGTGTCGTTCGCGGTGGTGGCCGGCACCCACAAGGCCGCCGAGGTCTACCCCGGTGGCGGGCGGCTGGCGGTGGCGGACGCCACGACGCGCGAGCAGGCGAAGTTCGCGCTGCGCAAGCTGACGGCCGGCGGCGGCACCGCCATCGGCACCTGGCTGCGGCTGGCCGACAGCCTGCTGGCCGGCACCGACGCCTCCATACGTCACGGCATCCTGCTGACCGACGGCCGCAACGAGCACGAGACCCCCGAGCGGCTGCGTTCCGCGCTGGAGCAGTGCTCGGGCCGCTTCACCTGCGACTGCCGCGGCGTGGGCACCGACTGGGAGGTCGCCGAGGTCACCGGGATCGCGTCCGCGCTGCTGGGCACCGCCGACATCGTGGCCGACCCAGAACACCTCTCGGACGACTTCCGTTCCATGATGGAGAACGTCATGGGCAAGGAGGTCGCGGACGTCCGGCTGCGGCTGTGGTCGCCGGCGGGCAGCGGGATCGGCTTCGTCAAGCAGGTCGCGCCGTCCGTGGAGGACCTCACCGGCCGCCGTACCGAGTCCGGTCCGCGCAGCGGTGACTACCCCACCGGCGCGTGGGGCGACGAGTCCCGCGACTACCACGTCAACATCCGCGTGGCACCGGCCGCGGTGGGGCAGGAAATGCTGGCGGCCCGGATCTCGCTGGTGCTGCCGGAGGGCGGCCCGGACGGCGGGGCGCGGGTGCTGGGCCAGGGGCTGGTGCGGGCGGTGTGGACCGACGACATCTCCTCCACGACCCGGATGAGCCCGCAGGTCGCGCACTACACCGGCCAGGCGGAGCTGGCCGCGGTCATCCAGGAGGGGTTGCAGGCCCGCAAGGACGGGGACGAGGACGCCGCGACGGCCAAGCTGGGCCGGGCCGTTCAGCTGGCGGCCCGGTCCGGCAACGAGGCCACCGCCAAACTGCTGGCCAAAGTGGTGGACGTGGTGGACGAGTCGAGCGGTACCGTGCGTCTGAAGCGAACCGTGACCGACGCCGACGAGATGACCCTGTCGACACGGTCCACCAAGACCGTGCGCGTCCGCAAGTAGAGCGCGGACGCCCCCGGACGGGCCACACGGGCACGCCGGACGGGCGCGTGCCCGGGAGGGATGGAGCGAGATGCCGACGTGTCCCAGCGGCCACCGGTCGAACGGCGACGAGTGGTGCGACGAGTGCGGTCTGCGCATCGCGCCCGCCACCGGCGCCCCGGCGGGCCCGGGCATGACCGTGCCGGTGGCGGGCGGGCCGGAGCTGTGCCCGTCCTGCGGAACGCCGCGGGAGGCGCAGGCGGTCTTCTGCGAGGAGTGCCGGCACCAGTTCGCCGGTCCGGCCCCGGCGTACCCGACGGTGCCGCCGCCGGCCTACCCGCCGCTGACCGACCGCACGCAGTCCGCGCCCTCGCGGATCAACCGCCCGGCGGAGACGCTGCCGCCGGGTGCCGCGCCGAGCTCCGAGACCGGTGACTACCTGCTGTCCCCGCCGTCCGCCCCGGGGCACGCCGCCTACGTGGAGCGGTCCGCGATGCCGCCGGCGCCCGTCAGCGCAGCGGTGCCCCCGGTCACCGGGCCGGTCGCGCCAGCGGTGCCCGCGACGACCGCCGCGGCGCAGCCGACCTCGCCGACGACCGCGGCGCTCGGGGTGTGGACGGCGGTGGTGCGGGCGGACCGGGAGTACTACACGGCGATGATGGCCCGCAGCGACGGTGAGACGGCGGGCCTGTACTTCCCGCAGTACTCCCCGGAGACCCGGGTGCCGATGACGGAGAACCAGATCACCATAGGCCGCCGCCGCAACAGCGGCGGCGAACCCCCGATGATCGACCTCTCCCGGCCGCCGGAGGACCCCGGCGTCTCCCACCGGCACGCGGTCCTGGTGCGCCGCGCGGACGGCGGCTGGGCGGTGATCGACCAGGACTCCACCAACGGCACCACGGTCAACGGCGGCGACGAGACGATCATGCCGTTCCACCCGATCGAACTGAACGACGGCGACCGGGTGCACGTCGGCGCCTGGACGACGATCACCCTGCGCCGGGAGTGACGGCGGCGGGGCCGGCGGCCGGCGGTCAGGGGCGGCCGGTGAGTTCCCAGGTGCGGCGGCCGTCCGGGGCGTCCAGCCAGGCCCACTGGCGCATCCCCTCGACGCTCAGCCCGAAGCGCTCGCGCCCCGGGTGGTCGGCCGCGCGCCAGGCCCGGTACTCGCGTTCCACCACCGCCCACAGGTCCCGCTCGCCGGTCAGCCGCACCTCGCCGTCCGGGCCCGCCACCGCCGCCGAACCGTCCGGCGCGGTCAGCACCGCGCTGCGGGCGCCGAAGCCGCGGTCCACGCACACCTCGCCGGCCGCCAGCGACAGCACGAAGCGGAAGACGTCGTCGTCCAGCACGTAGGCCGGCACCCGGGCCCGCCGGGTCCGCTCCCGGGCCGCCGGCTCCGCCGCGGCGCAGCGGCCGCCGTCCGGGGAACGCAGGGCCACGAAGTACGCCGGGGTGGGCAGGAACCGCCCGGTGGCGTGCCCCGGCCCGGTCACCCGCAGCGCCACCAGTCCCCCGGCCAGCGGCGCCAGCAGCACCGCGCCCGGCGCGCACTGCCGCAGCAACTCCCTTGGGACGTAGCCGAGTTCGCAGGTCGCCATGATCCGGTCGAACGGTGCCCGCTCCGGGTTGCCCGCCGCGCCGTCCCCGGTGACGACGGACACGCCCCCCGGCCCGGCCGGCACGCCCGCCGCCGCCAGGTGGGCGCGGGCGGACGCGGTGACGTCGGCGTCCAGGTCGACCGTGGTGACGGACCCGGGGCCCAGCCGGTGTGCCAGCAGCCCGGCGTTCCACCCGGTGCCGGCCCCGATCTCCAGCACCCGGTGCCCCTCCCGCACGCCGAGCGCGGTGAGCATGGCGGCCATCAGCGACGGCTGGCTGCTGGAGGACGTCATCACCCCGCCGCGCACCCGGGTGGCCAGCGGCGCGTCCTCGTAGACCCCGGCGAGCCAGCGGGACGCGCGGCGCGGATCGGGGTCGTCGCCGGACAGCCGCATCCAGCCGCCGCCCGGCACGGGACGGTGGAAGACCGGCACGAACAGATGGCGCGGTACCCGCTCGAACGCGGCCCGCCAGCGTGGATCCGGCAGGTGTCCGGCATCGGTGAGCCGCCGCACCAGACGCGCCCTCGGCGCCCGTGCGGCCGCATCCCAGCGGTCCGCGTCCACCCCTCCACTGTGCGGCATCCGCGGGCGGTGCGGGGTCTGCGACCATGGTCGGGTGAATGAGATCCCGCGCGGCAGCATCGAGCCCGGTACGTTTTTCGACGCGGTCGGCGGCGAGCCGGTCTTCCGTCGCCTGGCGCACCGCTTCTACCAGGGCGTCGCCGAGGACCCGCTGCTGCGGCCGATGTACCCGGAAGAGGACCTGGGGCCGGCCGAGGAGCGCCTGACGCTGTTCCTCATGCAGTACTGGGGCGGTCCGCGCACCTACAGCGACAACCGCGGCCACCCGCGGCTGCGCATGCGCCACGCGCCGTTCCGCGTCGACCGCGCCGCGCACGACGCCTGGCTGCGGCACATGCGGGACGCCGTCGACGGCCTCGGCCTGGAGGAGCGCCACGAGCGGCAACTGTGGGACTACCTGGTGTACGCGGCCGCCTCCATGGTCAACACCACGGAATGAGCCGGTGACCAGCGGTCACCGGTGGGTCACAGCGGGCTGACCGACAGGCTGGGGGCGGCGCGGCGCACCGCGACCGAACCGCACGGGGTGCTCAGCCGCAGCCACGGACCCCGGGCCAGCACCACGGTCTCCCCCGGCTCCGGATCGGGGCCGCCGCCGGCCCCGGCGCCCACGACGGCGGGCACCGGGCGCAGGAAGCCCAGCGCGTGCGCGGCGTGCACGGCCCGCAGCGGCAGCCGGGTGCCGGGCAGCGGCCGGGTCCAGATCTCCTCGGCGAGGGCGTCCATCCGCTCCCGGGTGCGCTGCGCGGCCGGCAGCGCCTCGGAACGCGCGCGGAACTCGGCGATCACCGCGCCGGCCGCCGCCCGCAGCTCCCGCGGGTCGGGTTCGGCCAGCCGCTCCCAGCCGTCCCGCGGCGGCAGCATCCCGGCCCAGGCCGGCCCGGTCACCCCGGCCGGTACGACGATCCGGCCGGCCCGTTCGTCCAGCCCGTCGAGCAGCTGCCCGGCCGAGACGGTGACGTCGGCGCTGTCGCCGTCGGCCAGCCGGTAGACCCGGACGGCCAGCACGTCGCCGAACGGCGGGCGCCCGAAGACACCGGCCGCGCCGCCCCCGCCGGCCACCGGGGCCGACCGGAGGCGGACGACGGCCGCCCTGTCCCAGCGCACCAGCCGGCCCAGGAAGGCGGCCAGGTCGGCCACCTGCCCGGGATCGGCGGGTCGGAGCACGGTCATACCGCGACCGCCTCCTCGTCGGCGGGCGCGTCGTCCTGCCAGCGGGCGAGGAAGCCGCGTTCCTGCGGGGTGAGCCGGCGCACGTGGCCGGCCGCCAGGTCGTACGGCACGATGACGGTGCGCGCCCGGGCGTACAGGTGTTCGTCGTCCTTGACCTCGTAGGCGAGGGTGACGGACGCGGCGCTGGTCTTCGTCACCCACGTCTCGATGGTGACGGCCTCGCCGTGCGCCATCGGCCGCAGGTAGTCGATCTCGTGCCGCGCCACCACGCACCCGGTGCCGAACTCGGCCCCGCCGTCCCGCGCTCCGAGCCGGAACATCAGGTCGACGCGGGCCTCCTCCAGGTACCGCAGGTAGACGACGTTGTTGATGTGCCCGTAGGCGTCCATGTCGCCCCACCGCAGCGGGCACCGGTAGACGTGGCGTGCCATCGGTCAGTCCCGGCCGAGCTTCTTGTGGGTCGCGCGGTGCGGACGGGCCGCGTCGGCGCCGAGCCGCTCCACCTTGTTCTTCTCGTACGACTCGAAGTTGCCCTCGAACCAGAACCACTTGGACTGGCCCTCGTACGCCAGGATGTGCGTGGCGACCCGGTCGAGGAACCAGCGGTCGTGGGAGACGACCACCGCGGCGCCGGGGAAGTCCAGCAGCGCGTTCTCCAGCGAGGACAGGGTCTCGACGTCGAGGTCGTTCGTCGGCTCGTCGAGCAGCAGCAGGTTGCCGCCCTGCTTGAGGGTGAGCGCCAGGTTGAGGCGGTTGCGCTCACCGCCGGAGAGCACTCCGGCCGGCTTCTGCTGGTCCGGGCCCTTGAAGCCGAACGCCGAGACGTAGGCGCGCGAGGGCATCTCGACCTGGCCGACGTTGATGTAGTCCAGCTCGTCGGAGACGACGGCCCACAGCGTCTTCTTCGGGTCGATGTTGGCCCGGCTCTGGTCGACGTAGGAGATCTTGACCGTCTCGCCGACCTTGATCTGACCGCTGTCCGGCGTCTCCAGGCCCTGGATCATCTTGAACAGGGTGGTCTTTCCGGCGCCGTTCGGGCCGATGACGCCCACGATGCCGTTGCGCGGCAGGGTGAACGACAGGTCGTCGATCAGCACCTTGTCGCCGAACGCCTTCGACAGCTTGCTGACCTCGACCACCACGCTGCCCAGGCGCGGGCCCGGCGGGATCTGGATCTCCTCGAAGTCCAGCTTCCGCATCTTGTCCGCCTCGGCGGCCATCTCCTCGTAGCGCGCCAGACGCGACTTCGACTTGGCCTGCCGCCCCTTGGCGTTGGAGCGGACCCACTCCAGCTCCTCCTTGAGGCGCTTGGCCCGCTTGGCGTCCTTGGCGCCCTCGACCTTCAGGCGGGACGCCTTGTTCTCCAGGTAGGTGGAGTAGTTGCCCTCGTAGGGCAGGGCCCGGCCGCGGTCCAGCTCCAGGATCCACTGGGCGACGTTGTCCAGGAAGTACCGGTCGTGGGTGACGGCGACGACGGTGCCGGCGTACTTGGCCAGGTGCTGCTCCAGCCACTGCACGGACTCGGCGTCCAGGTGGTTGGTGGGCTCGTCGAGCAGCAGCAGGTCGGGGGCCTCCAGCAGCAGCTTGCACAGCGCCACCCGGCGCTTCTCGCCACCGGAGAGGTTGGTGACCTCCCAGTCACCGGGCGGGCAGCCCAGCGCGTCCATCGCCTGCTCCAACTGGGCGTCCAGGTCCCAGCCGTTGACGTGGTCCAGCGCCTCCTGGAGCTTGCCCATCTCGTCGAGCAGCGCGTCGGAGTAGTCGGTGGCCATCAGTTCGGCGATCTCGTTGAACCGCTTGAGCTTGGCCATCGTGTCCGCCGCGCCGTCCTGCACGTTCTCCAGGACGGTCTTGGACTCGTCCAGCGGCGGCTCCTGCAACAGCATGCCGACGCTGAAGCCCGGCGCCAGGAACGCGTCACCGTTCGACGGCTGCTCCAGGCCGGCCATGATCTTCAGCACGGTCGACTTGCCCGCGCCGTTCGGGCCGACTACGCCGATCTTCGCCCCGGGGAGGAAGCTCAGCGTGACGTCGTCCAGGATCACCTTGTCGCCGTGGGCCTTGCGGGCCTTGCGCATGGTGTAGATGTACTCAGCCAAGAGAAACCGTCCGGGGCAGATCTGGGGATTGGCAGATACAGCCATCTTGCCGTACGCCCGGCGCCCCACGGAAACCCGGCGGTCACCGGCCCCCGCCGCACGGCGCCGGAACGTCCGGAACGCCGCCGGCCCCGGCACACCCGTGAGGGCGCGTGCCGGGGCCGGCGGTGGGTCTCACCTCGGCCGCACGACGGCGGCCTCGGCTGCTCCGCGGGCCGTCAGCGGCCCGCGGAACGGATCAGCCGACGGAGCCGGCCTTGCGCTTGCGGAGGAAGAAGACCGTGCCGCCGCCGACGACGACCAGCACGATCGCGACACCGGCGATGATCGGGGTGCTGCTGCTGGCACCGGTCTCGGCGAGGTTGGTGCCACCGGACTGCGCCTTGGGGGCCGGGGCCGGGCTGGCGGAGCTGGTCGGCGAGGTCGCGACGCCACCGGTGGTGGTGACCTTGCAGTTCAGCACGCCGGTGAAGGTCTTGCTGTAACCGTTGGTGCCGGTCACGGTGATCGAGTACTTCTTGCCCTCGGTCTCCGGCACCAGCACCGTCGAGGTCTGGCCCGGGGCCACCGTGTACTGCTTGCCACCCACGGTGTAGGTGAACGGCTGGTCGCCCGAGTTGGTGGTGGTCACGTCCACGCCGCCCTTGGCGCAGTCCACCGCCGGCGCCACGGCCGGGATCGGGCCCTTCGGCGCCCACATCGCGGTCGCCTGCGAGGAGACCGTCGAGGCGGACGAACCGGCCAGGATCAGCGTCTGCGCCGCCTGTCCGCCGAGCAGACCGTTGAACGCCCGGCCCACCGGCACGGTCGTGGTCGACTGCACCTGGAGCGTCGCGGTACCGGCGTCGGCGCCCGCGGGGACGTCGAAGAACAGCTGCTCACCGTCGGAGGCGGTGGTGACCGGGTTGCCGGAGGAGTCCACCAGCTTGATGCCCGCCGGGGCACCCGGGGCCAGGCCGACCTGCGCGCTCGGGCCGTTGGTGTGCACGGTGACCGGGCCGAGCTTGGAGCCCGACTTGCCGGACACCGCCCCCGGGGCGACCGACAGCGACGGCGCGGGCTCGCTCACGTTCTGCGCGGCGGACACCAGGTACTTCGCCAGCGCCTCGGCGTTGGCGTTGTCCGCGGTGACCTTGACGTGGTCGGAGTAGGTCCAGATGGCGACCTGGGTACCGGCCTCGGCGTCCAGCCGCGTCAGCTTGTGGACGCCCGCCTCGGAGGCGAGCTTCGCGAGGTCGTCGACCTTCGGGTAGGAGTTCTGCAGAACCCACTCGACCTTGCCGGCCTCCGGGTTGCTCTGCAGCACCGACTGGTTCCAGGGGGTCTCCTGGTACGTCGCGCCCTGCTGCGTCGGACGGTGGATGTCGATGCAGTAGGCGCTCAGCTTGCCGCCGTCGCTGACCGACAGGTTGAGCAGGACGGCGGCGACCTTCTCGGAGTGGCTGCCGTCGTGGATCGTGGCCGTCTCATACCGGGTGAGAGGCCCGAGCGTGGCCTGCGCTCCGCCGGCTGCCGGCGCGGTACCACCGTCGGCCGCGGCCGTCCCGGCACCGGCCAGCGCGAGCAGACCGGACACCAGTGCGGTGGCGGCGAGACGGGCGGTACGCCGCCTACCAACAGTCAACATGGATTTCCCCTCTGGCGAGCAGCGCGAAAGCAGCCGCTCGCATGCCCTGGTTGATTCCCCCGTGCTACAGCGACGATCCTAGAAAGCACCCGGGAGCCGTTTCCGCCCTTACTCCGTCCCCCCACCTTTTCGAATCTGAATCGTTATCAGCAACGCGCATGGCGCGCAGAATTATCGACTTGTCCATGCGACTCACTTCGCCCTCACGCCCGGTCCGGAACGAATTACGGAACGAAGTCCCCTTTCTTCGGGGTGGATTGGTAGACCTTCGACTGTTTCATCTCCTGTGGTGGATTTCACGCGCTGATGGGGTCTTGGGACGGGATGCCCAGGGGTGACGGGGCACTTGCGGGCGGTAACGGTCCCTCCGGGGGCTGGGCGAGTGGGTGCGGGCTGTCGGCGGTCGGCGGGGCGGGGGTCCGGTCGGGTGCGGAACGGGGGCGGCCGCACGGGGCGGCTCTGCGCGGGGGCATGGTCCGGCCCCCCTGCCGCCCGCCGGGCACGGGTCCGGCACCCCCGGCCGGCCGCAGGGCACAGTGACGGCACCCGATCCGGCACCCCCGCCGCCCGCAGGGACCTGACTCCGGCGACCGACCCGGCACCCCCTGCCGCCCGCAGGGCACGGTGACGGCTCGGAGTCCGGCACCCCCGCCGGCCGCACCGGCCCGACCGCCACCCCCGTGGCAGCGCCCCGCACCCGGCCCGACCCGCCACCCCCGCGGCCCGTGCCCTCCCGTCGTCACCTCTGACGCGTCAACCTCCTTTCGTCGGGCGGGGATCGGGGGTCAGGACGGGACCGGTTCGGGTTGTTTCTCCGGCGTGGCCGTGGGTGGGGCGGGGAGGGCGAAGGGGTCGGGGCGGGTGTCGCGGGCTCGGACGGCCCGGCGGAAGGCGGAGGTGCCCCGGGCGAGGTCGTGGCCGACGACGACGGCGTCGATGCCGGCGGAGACGTAGGTCTGGCCCTTGTCCTCGCGCTCCGTCACCCGGAGGCGGCCCTGCACGATCACCGGTTCGCCGATGCCGACGGAGGCCGCGACGTTCTCGCCGAGCGTGCGCCAGGCCCAGACCGTGAAGAAGTTCGTGTGCCCGTCGGTCCACGTCTCGTTCGCCCGGTCGAACCGCCGTTCCGTGGCGGCCAGCCTGAACCGGGTCACCTGCGCCCCGGAGGGGGTGGTCCGCATTTCCGGCCGCGTGGCCACGTTCCCGGTGACGGTCACCAGCGTCTCGCTCATGGTCTTTCCTTCCTGCAAGGGTCCGCTTTCCGCCGTTCAGTGAAAAGCGGGCAGTGCTTTCCGTTGTGCCGAATGCCTCTCGGACCGACGAGAACAGAATGCACCAGAAAGGAAGTTGATGGAGAGACAGGCTGAAATCTGTGGATGGACGCCCTCTTGTGGATAACTCGGTCACCCGCAGGGCGTCACTTCGCCCCTCCCGGGCATCCCTCGGTCCCCGCCAGGGCAGAACCACCCCACATCGGCCCCCGGACCGCCGCCCGGGGGCCGCGACGCCCCACCCGTTCCGTCCGAACGGCGGGCCGGCCCGCACCACCGGGCCGCCACCGCGAAGGCCCACCAGCCCCCGACGTCCACCCCGACCCCGACCGCGAAGGAGGCCCGACCACCCGCACCCCTCAACCCCGCCCCCTCAACCCCGCACCCCTCACCACCCCGCACAGCGAAGCCCGGCGCACGGCGAACCCCCGCCCCCACTACCGCCGTTCCACCGACGGCACCGCCCCCGCCGCCACCGCGTACTGTTCGCGGACCTCGGCGTACCGCAGCAGTTCCGCGGCGACGGGTTCCAGCACGAGGGACCGGCCGCAGTCGGCGGCGGCGTCGCAGAGGAGGCGTTCGGCGGTCTGACCGTGCCGGCGGGCGGCTCCGCGACTGCCGGCGCGGCAGGCGCGGGCCAGCAGCGGTCCGCCGAGGGTGCCGACGGCGAAGACCGTGGCGGCCAGCCACACCGGCAGGGGCAGCGCCCGCGCCGCCACAGCCACCAGCGCGACCGCGCCCGCCACCGACAGCACGCACAGCAGCCACTGGAAGGCCCCGGCGACCGACCACCACCGCGGCCGTTCGACGCGGACGCCGTCGGCGCGGTCCATCGCCTGGTCCAACCGCTCCGGCAGCCCCTTCGCACCACGGCGGGCGGCCTCCCGCACGGCGAGCGCCCAGGGCCCGGGCAGCCCGTTCGCCGCCTGGGAGGCCACCGAGGTCACCGCCTCGGCGACCAGCGCGCGCGAGGCCGCCCGCTGTGGTTCCTCCGGCTCGGCGAGCGGCCGTTCCGCCACCGCCGGCCCCACCGCACCGCCGACCCGCACACCGCCACCCCCCGCTCCACCGGGCACCCCCGCACCACACGCCCCCGCATCCCCGAAGGCCACCACCCCGCCGGAGGCCACCGTCCCGCCGGACGCCACCGTGGGGGCGATCGTTCCGGCGGCGGGGTCGCAGGGGTCGCAGGGGGCCCGTTCCACCAGGCGGCCCCAGGGGACGCAGCAGGCGCGGGCGGCGGCCTGGGTCCATTCGTGCTCGGCGAGCCGGCCGACCGCGTTGGCGCCGACCGCCTCGGCGAGCCGGCCGACGAACGTCGCGCGGGCCGGCGCCGTCAGGCCCGCACGGCCCGAGCCGATGTAGACGGGGCGCAGGTGGGCCACGGCGTCGTCGAGGTCGGCGGCGACCCGGCGGTTGGCGGCGTCGCGTTGCGCGGTCACCTGGCCGATCGCCTCGCGCACGTCGTCGACTCCCTCGCCGGTGAGGGCGGAGGCGCGCAGGACGACGGCGCCGGGTTCGCCGTGCTCGCCGACCGCGATGCCGTCCTCGTCGAGCAGGCGCCGCAGGTCGTCCAGGACGAGGTCGGCGGCCTCGCCGGGCAGGCGGTCGGCCTGGTTGAGGACGACGAGCATGGTGTCGGCGTGCCCGGCCATCGGGCGCAGGTAGCGCTCGTGCAGCGCCGCGTCGGCGTACTTCTCCGGGTCGACGACCCACACGACGGCGTCGACGAGTTCGAGCAGCCGGTCGACCTGGCGGCGGTGGCGGGTGGCGGCGGAGTCGTGGTCGGGCAGGTCGAGCAGGATCAGGCCGGCGCAGCCCGCGTCGGAGCCGCCGGGACGGGTGTGGACGCCGTCGAGCAGGGTGCGGCGGGCGAACCGCGCGTGCGGCGGCACGCCGAGCCGGTCCAGCAGTCCGGTCGCACCGCGCGGGTCCCAGGCGCAGGCCACGGGTTCCGCGGTGGTGGGCCGCCGGACGCCGACCTCGGAGAGCTCCAGCCCGGCCAGCGCGTTGAACAGCGACGACTTGCCGCTGCCGGTGGCACCGGCGAGGGCGACGACGGTGTGGTCGAGGGAGAGCCGACGGCGTTCGGCGATCCGGTCGAGCAACCGGCCGGCGCCGGCGAGGGCGTCGGCCTCGACGCGGGTGCGGGAGAGGCCGAGGAGTTCGCCGAGCGCGTCGACCCGGCGTTGCAGCGTGTCGCGGCGTGGCCCGGCGGTGCCGTCGGCATCGGGGTCGCCGGCGCCGCGGCCACGGGTGCCGGGCACCCGGCCGGGCGGCTCGGGTTCGGCGCGGGGCCGGGGGCGGGCCGGGATGCCGGTGCGGGGGCGGGCGTGTTCGAACGTGAGCGTGTCGGCGTACGCCCGCTGCACGGCCCTGCGCCGCTCACCGGTGTGATCGTCGTCCTGCCCATCACTCCACGAGGGGGCGTGCGCGGGCCGGTCCGCGCCGGGCGCGGCCACGTACGCACCGGGGGCGTCTGGGAACCGTCCGGTGTGCCCGGCGTCCTGGAGCGTCAGACGGCCGGAGGGACGCCCGGACTCCTCGGGGACGGCCGCCGAGGGAGCCGGAACGGTGGCCGCGGAGGGCTGGGCGGCGTCACGCGGCGGGGCAAGGGCGTCACGCGGCGGGACGGAGGCGGCGTCGGAGGCGGTGGACGGTTCGTCGGAGGCGGAGGCGGAGGGGGAGGCGGAGGGGGAGGTGGAGGCGGATTCGGTACCGGGCAAGGGGGCGCCGGGCCTCGCGGTGGCGCCGGATCCGCCCGGGCCCGCCGCCGGAACCCCCGCACCGCTACCGTCCCGCGCTGCCGGGTCGTCCCCGTACGGCGCGATGTCCCGCTCCGCGGTCACCTCGGGGGATGCCTCGCCGAGCGGCGGCCGGGGGGGTCCGTCCGGCGGGAGCGGCGTGTCGTCGCCCGTCGTGGTCACCGGTCGCTCACCTGGCTTTCTGGAGTACGGAGAACGTCGAGATCAGGTCGGCCTGCTGGGCCGCGCAGATCCGGAGGGCGTCGAGCGGGGCGAGCCGGCGTTCGCGTTCCGCCAGCAGCAACTCGCCGACCGCCGACTTGAGTTCGGCCAGGGCACGGTCCCGCATGCGGTTGGCGGCGGGGGCGCCGAGGAGTTCGGCGAGCCGTTCGCCTGCCGGGACGCCGCGGCGGCCGCCGAGCAGGGCGACGCCGAGCAGCACGGCCACGTCCTCCGGGTCGACGGGGGCGCGTTCGGCGTCCCGGACGAAGCGGACCTCCTCGTAGGCGAGGTCGGCGAGCGCGGTGCGCCAGCGGGAGACGCGGCCGCCGATCCGGTAGCCGGCGGCGGCCGGGTCCAGGCGGTACGGCGGTGCGACGTTCCCCGCGCGGTCACGGCGGCGCCCGGAGGCGGCGTCGTCGTCGGCGACGGACACCGCCGTGCGCACCAGCGCGGCCAGCCCCTCGGCCAGCGCCTCCTGGACGGCCTCGGGGCCGCAGTCGGGGTAGCAGCGCCACAGCGCGTACGCCTCGCCGCTGAGGGGTTCGCCGTCGGCCACCGCGTCGCCGACGAGTTCCGCCGCGCCGGCGAACGCCTCGACCACGTAACCGCCCAGCCGCACCACAGCGGAGTGCTGGGCGGCGGACGCGCCGGCGAGTTCGGGCATGCGGGTGCGCAACGAGTCCAGCACGCCGGCCGCGGTGCGCTGCGCGGCCACGTGCCGGGCGGCCGGGTCCTGCACCATGTGCCGCAGCCAGGAACCGAGTTCGGCGACCGCGCTGCGCGGCAGCAGTCCCCCGCCACTGGCGGACTCCGGCAGCTCCGGCACGGTGAACCGCGGCACGTCCCCCAGCCCCGCCTCCGCGAGCAGACGCGCGTAGTCACGGCTGATCTCGTCGGCGATCGGATGCGGCACGCGGTCCAGAACGGTGCCCAGGGTCACGTCGTACTCCTGGGCGGCGCGCAGCAGGTTCCATGGCAGGGCGTCGCTGTAGCGGGCGGCTGTGGTGACCATCAGCCAGACGTCGGCGGCGCCGATCAGGCGGGCGGCGAGATCGCGGTTGGCGGCGACGAGGGAGTCGATGTCGGGCGCGTCGAGCAGCGCGAGCCCCTGTGTGATGTTGTCGGAGGTCTCCAGCCGCAGCGCGTCGCCGTCGTCGTCGTGGGCGTCGTCCGGGGCGCGGTCGTCCTCCCGTTCCGCCAGATCGCGGGGGACGGCCTCGTAGGGGCCGAACGTGGCGTCGCCGAGCACCGCCGCCGCACCGGAGCGGACGGCGAACGGCGCGAACGGGGCCGGCCCGGTCCTGCGCAGGCCGCGCAGCACACCGCCGTCGGCGAACCAGGCACGGTCCCTCGGATGGCAGACCAGCACCGGGGTGCGCGTGGTCGGCCGCAGCACCCCGGCCTCGGTCACCCGGCGTCCGACGAGCGAGTTGACCAGTGTGGACTTCCCCGCGCCCGTCGACCCCCCCACGACCACGAGCAACGGCGCCTCGGGGCAACGCAGTCGGGGCAGCAGGTAGTCGTCGAGCTGCGCCAGCACCTCGTCCCGGCTCCGCCGCGCCCGCGACGCCCCGGGCAGCTCCAGCGGAAACCGTGCCGCCTCGACCCGCTCCCGCAACACCGACAGCGCGCCGATCAGTCCCGGCTGTACGTCAAGGATCGCCACATGCGAAGAATGCCCAATTTTGCACGTATTTTGAAGCATGACCGCGCCCGCCGGCCTCATTCGGCTCACACCCACCCGGGGGACAGCAACCCGTACGGGCGGCGACGACGGACCCGCGCAAAAGGGATGCATGGGCGCCCCGAAGTAACGACTGCACAACACCCGGGCCGAGTTGCGTCAAAAACAGTGCAGGATTCACGGGCCCCTGCGATTATCGTAGCGCTTCACGGAACCTCCACATCATGTCACGGAGGTGAAGCAACCGGTATCACGTCCGAAGCGCTCTATCCTTGTCCCCGGCAAGGTCACGGACTCCGGCCCGGCCGGCCGCGACCCGCGCCGGAACCCGGATCCCGCCCTCGGCCGCCACCCGGCCCCCGTAGCTCAGTGGATAGAGCAGGCGCCTTCTAAGCGCTTGGCCGCAGGTTCGAGTCCTGCCGGGGGCACCAGGAGAAGAACCGTTGCGCCACCCCGAGCGGGGTGGCGTTTTCGCTGCTCAGAGGGCCTTTCGCTGGTGGCCGCGCGAGCCGGAATCGCCTGCTCGGCAGGGGCGGACGACTCCGGCTGTGTCCGGCTCACCCCGGGTTTCTGCGGGTGGCTGCGGACCATACGCGGACGAGTTCTCAGGACGGCGGGAGGAAGGCGCCGACGTCGTGCACGCCGTCCAGCCGCCGCTGGAGATCGCGGAGCTGGCCGGAGAGGCAGCGGGCGTAGGTCGACAGGAGCACCGGAACACTGTTCCCGGCCCACTCGGCGACCTGTGCCGGCGGGACGCCGTTGTTGAGCCACGTCGTCAGGCACGTGTGCCGCAGGTCGTACACCCGCTTCCCGAGTGGCGACGCGGCCTGGTGCTCCGTGAGGACCGCGTTCCGGGCCTTGCCCCACGCCCGCCGAAAAACCGATCCGGCGAGCTTGCCTCCGTGCTCCCCCTGGAACAGCAGCGCGCCGGGTCGCAGACAGTTGGTCTCGATGTGGTCACGCAGGATCGCGGTCAGGACCGGGTGGCACGGAACCGGCCGCGTCTCCCCCTCGGCGCGGCCCTTGAGGTCTCGGTCGTCGTGGATCTCACCAGAGTCGGTCCAGCGCCGTCCGACCTCGGGAGTGGCCATGTGGAACAGCAGCTCGCCCCACTGGTCCGCGGCGCCCGCCTCCGGCAGCGTGACGTCCCCGACGTCCATGGCCACCACTTCCTCCGGCCGAGGGCCGGCGAACAGCATCGTCGCGTAGAACGCGTGCAGGGTCCGACCGGTGCGTGGTCGGCCGCGCACCCAGCCCAGCAGGGCAGCGGCTTGCTCAGGGTTGATCAGGGACGGGCTCGGGCTCGGTGAGGATGCAGCGGGTTACCAGGCGTTTCAGCTTGGACCGGATGCCCTCGGTGTTCTTCGGCAGGATCGGGAGGTCGAGGGCCTCGCAGATGTCGCGGGCCCGCATCGGAGTGCCGGTGTCGGCGAGGACCGTGAGGATCTGCTGGTAGGCGGGGTGTTCCGGCACCTCGGCGCGGGGTGGATCGTCGACCGGTGCCGGTGCCGGTGCCGGTACCGGTGCCGGTGCCGGTGCCGGTGCCGGTGCGGATGTGGGTGTGGGTGCGGGTGCGGGTGCGGGGAGGCTGAGGAGGGTCTTGCGGGTGATCTGCAGATTCTCGCTCTCGGTGTCGAGTTCGCCGAGGTGGGCGGTGAGTTCGGCGATCTGGTCCCGGAGCCGCCCGGCCTGCTCGGCGACTTCGCTCATCCGGACCTCGACGTGGGCCAGTACGGCCTCGACCTGGGGGATCTCACTCACGCACCCCTCCAGGAGGGCAGGGTGATGCCGGTGAGGCGGCGGGACATGACCGACGTCATCGCCCAGAACACCCGTGAGCGGGAGGAGGCGAGCCGGTGTTCGTAGTCGCGCACGAGACGGCGGTAGAACATCAGGATCCCGTTCGTCTGTTCCACGATCCACCGCTTGGCCTGCGGGACGAAGCCCTTCTCGGCCGGGTTGCGCTCGACGATCCCGACATCGATGCCGAGAGTCCTGCCGTGGTCGACGACGCTCTTCTTGAAGCCCTGGTCGACCAGGGCCTTGCGCACCGTGTCGGTTTGCGCGACCACGCCGTTCAGCAGGGCGATGCCGGCAGCGTTGTCGTGCGCGGAGGCCGGCAGGGCGACGGCCTCGACGACGAGTCCCAACACGTCCACGGCCAGGCATCTCTTCCTGCCCGGCACCTTTTTCGAAGCGTCCCTGCCCGTCGTGTCGGCCGGGACGCCGACTGCCGCGTGGATGCTCTGGGTGTCCAGGACCACCAGGCTCGGGTCGGCTAATCGCTTCCGGCTCTCGCGCAGTTGCCAGCGCAGCAGGTCGTGAACGGTCTGGTCGGTGCCATCGTCACGCCAGGCGGCGAAGTAGTAGTACGTCGCACTCTTCGGCGGCAGATCGTGCGGCAGGTACTGCCACTGACAGCCGGTGCGGTTCTGGTAGAGGATCGTGTTGACGATCTCCCGCATCGCGTATTTACCCTGATGGCCGGTGGCCGAGGGGTGCTCGGCCTTCCAGGCGCTGATCACGGGCTCGACCAACTTCCACTGCTCGTCGGTGAGATCACTCGGGTACGGCTTGCGACCACTCATCCCACCACCCAAGCGAACCCCGAACGCCCGACCGGCACAGACGCCCCAACGCCACCCCATCGAGCGACACCAAACCCGGCATTACAGTGCGAACCGCACTCTCAGCGTCGACGTGTGGGACGGCGACGGCGGCCCGGCCGCGGGTATTGTGGCACTGCGGACACCGGGAGCAACTCCGCTCCTGAACCGCTCACGCCACCCGACCTACACGTACTTCCCGCTCCAGGGGCTGGTCCCTCGATGACCAGGACCTCGTCGAACGGCCGGTAGTGGTCCCCGCGCCCGCGGGGGTGGTCCCGGCGCGTAGCGTCCGTCACGGTGGTCCCTGCGTATGCAGGGGTTGACTCTCTCTGGACGAACTACCGCTCTGTGCGTCCCGTCGACGCGAAGACAGTCCGGGCGGTAGACGGACACCGGAGCAGGTAGATGCCCCGACGATTCCTGCAGATATTTACAACGGCGCTTAGCGACCTTCAAAACCTGGGTAGCAACAGATCACCAAAGTGAAGAAATTGGCCCTCTGGCGCTTGTACGCTCATCGCACAGATAGCCCCTGGAAGTGCAAAAGAGGCCGGACTTGTGCCCCGGTGCGCCGTTGCTGCGGTGCGCCGGGAGTCCGGCCTCTCGTTCCTGGACCCCTACGCGAGCCGAGAAACTGGAGCAAGTCTACTGTGAAGACCAAGTTAGTCACGGAGCCGTCCGGCGATCCTGTCTGGATGCTCGTCGCCGCCATGATCGCCGCCTCTCCGCAGCAGCCCTGGACCTGGGTCGTGCTCGCGTCCGCTGGGGCGGCGTTGTCGTACTGGCGCAGGCGCTGACGCGGTAGGGGGCGGGGCCCGTCCGGGCCCCGCCCCCCTGCGTTGCGCACGGCGGTACCGGACCTGGCGCAGATCGCAGACCGGGCCGCAGCCCTCGCGCGGCACGCGTCGCGCGCGGCCATCGTACGGACCCGGAGATCCCGACACGTGATCGTGAACCCGATGACCTCATTCCCGGTATGGCCGGGGCCGCCCCAGGCCGGTCTGAGCGCGGCGGCCAGGTCCGCGTGGGCCAAGTACGACCGTCCGACCGACGGGTGGCTGCCTCTGTGGCGGCACCTGGTGGACGCCGCTGCTGCGGCCGGTCAGTTGTGGGAGACCTGGCTCCCGGTATCCGTGCGCGGCCTGCTGGCGCAGGCGCTGCCCGATGGTGAGGCCGACGCCGAGCGTCTGGTGCGTTTCGTCGCGGCGACCCACGACATCGGGAAGTGCACCCCCGCCTTTGCCTGCCAGGTCGACGGTCTGTCCGAACGTATGCAGCAACGCGGCCTGAAGATGTCGACGTTCCGGCAGTACGGGCAGGAGCGGCGGTTGGCTCCGCACGGGGTGGCGGGGCAGGTGCTGCTTCAGGAGTGGATGCGGGAGAGGTTCGGGCTGGGCGCCCGGGTCACGGGGCAGCTCGCGGTGGTGGCGGGCGGGCATCACGGGGTGCCGCCGGAGAGCGGGCGGATTCACGACGTGCAGTTGCGGCCGCATCTGCTGCGTCATCCGGGGCCGAGCGAAGAGGTGTGGCGCAGTACGCAGTTCGAGTTGCTGGACTGGTGTACCGAGTTCACCGGTGCGGCACCGCTGTTGGCGTCGTGGGGCGATGTCCGGCTGTCGCAGCCGGCGCAGGTGCTGTTGACGGCAGTAGTCATCATGGCCGACTGGATCGCGAGCGCTCCCGAGCTCTTCCCCTACGCGCCGGAGTCGTGGCAGCCGGCGGGTCCTGTCGGGGAGGCCCGCCGGCTGAGGGCGGCCTGGGAGGGGCTCGATCTCACGGAGCCGTGGCGTCCCGTCGTTCCGGCCGGATCGGTGGGCGAGTTCTTCGCCGAGCGCTTTCCGCATCTCGGTGGCGCCGGGCTCCGGCCCGTGCAGGCGGAGGCGGTCCGGCTGGCGGAGCAGATGGATTCTGCCGGGTTGCTGATCATCGAAGCGCCAATGGGCGAGGGCAAGACCGAGGCCGCCCTGGCGGCTGCCGAAGTGCTTGCGGCACGGTCGGGAGCCGGCGGGTTGCTGCTGGCGCTGCCCACGAGGGCCACCGGCGACGCGATGTTCAAGCGGTTGCTGGCCTGGCTCGACGCGCTTCCCAAGGGCGGCGCCCGGTCGTGGTCGGTGGTGCTGGCGCACGCGAAGGCGGCGTTGCAGAGCGAGTGGGCGGGGTTGCTGCGGTCGGGGAGCCGTGCGATCACGGCGGTGGACCCGGACGGTGACGACAGCAGCGCGTCCGAGCGGGCGGCCGTGGGGGTGGTCCGGGCGGGTGGCATGCGTCGGGGCTGCACGCGCATCAGTGGTTGCGGGGCCGGAAGAAGCAGTTGCTGGCGTCGTTCGCGGTCGGGACCGTGGACCAGGTGCTGTTCGCAGGGCTGAAGAGCCGGCATCTGGCGTTGCGGCATCTCGCGGTGGCGGGGAAGGTCGTGGTGATCGACGAGGTCCACGCCTACGACGCGTACATGAACCGGTATCTGGACCGGACGCTGGAGTGGCTGGCCGCGTACCGGGTGCCGGTGGTGCTGCTGTCGGCGACCTTGCCCGCCGGGCGCAGGCGTGCCCTGGCCGCCGCGTACGCCGGGGCGGAGGGGGCGGCGGGGGTGGAGTCGGCTGTCGATGCGTATCCGCTGCTCACCGCCGTCTCCTGCGGTCGGGAGGCGGTCAGTGCCCGGCCGGCGGCGGCGCGGGGGCGGGGTGCACGGGTCGTGGTCGAGCGGCTGGACGACGATCTCGCGGTGCTGGTCGACCGGTTGGAGGCCGAGCTTGTGGAGGGTGGCTGTGCGCTGGTCGTGCGCAACACCGTGGCGCGGGTGCTGGAGGCCGCCGACGCGCTGCGGGAGCGGTTCGGGGCGGAGTGCGTCACCGTGGCGCATTCGCGGTTCCTGGCCGCCGATCGGGCGGCCAGCGACGCCCGGCTCGTCGCCCGTTACGGCCCCGGCGGTGACCGGCCTGTGCGGCACGTGGTCGTGGCCAGCCAGGTGGTGGAGCAGTCGCTGGATGTGGACTTCGACCTGCTGGTGACCGATCTGGCGCCGGTCGACCTCGTGCTCCAGCGGATGGGACGCCTGCACCGCCACGCCCTGCCGCGACCGGCACGCCTGGCCGTCCCACGTTGCCTGATCACCGGCGTGTCCGACTGGAACGCTTCGCCCCCGGTCCCGGTGAAGGGGTCGAGGGCGGTCTACCGCGGCGACTGGACCCTGCTGCGGGCGCTGGCGGCGCTGCGCCCCCATCTCGACGGCGAACCGCTCGACCTGCCCCGCGACATCAGCCCGCTGGTGCAGTCCGCCTACGGTGACGAGCCGCTCGGACCGGAGGAATGGCGGGAGGCGGTCGCGGAGGCCGGTGAACGGCATGACGCGCTGCTGAAGGCGAAGCGGCTCCGGGCGGACGGCTTTCTGCTCGGTCCGGTCCGGCGTCCGGGGCGTCCGGTCTACGGTTGGCTGGCGGCACACGCGGGCGACGCGGACGACAGCCGTCAGGGCCGCGCCCAGGTCCGCGACACCGAGGAGACGCTGGAAGTCCTCGTCGTCCAACGGACAGAAGACGGCCGCCTGACGACCGTGCCGTGGCTGGACGGAGGGCGGGGAGGGCTGGAACTCCCGACCGATTTCCCGCCGAACCGGAGGGCCGCGGAGGCGGTGGCGGCCAGTGCCCTCACGCTGCCGGGGCGCTTCAGCCATCCGGGGGTGATCGAACGGGTGATCCATGAATTGGAGAAGTTCCTGGTCCCGGCGTGGCAGGTGAAGGAGTGTCCGTGGCTGGCCGGGGAACTGCTGCTCGTCCTCGACAGCCGTTGTCAGACCCGTCTGTCAGGCTGTGATCTGACGTACAGCCAGATGGAAGGGCTGCGGTACGCCGAAGCCGGCGCGCCCGCGACCAGGGGAAACACAGTGGAAGAAAAGAAGCAGGACGCCATGGCCGAGACGGGACGGCGGCTCCCGGCAGCGACGGCGCCGCCGAGTTCCGGTGAGGAGCCGGAGGACGCCGCCTTATGCGGGGCCGGTGCCGGCGAGGAGCCGGTGCCTGTCGGCCCGCCCGCGTTCAACCTGGCACGCGATGCGTGGCTGCCCGTGCAGCTGGTCGAGGACGGCAGCGTGGTGGAACTGTCGCTGCGTGACGTCCTCACGCAGGCCGGAGGGCTGCGCAGGATCGTCGGGGACATCCCCACCCAGGAACTCGCGCTGCTCAGACTGGCGCTGGCCGTGCTGCACGACGCGCACCACGGCCCGGAAGACATCGACGCGTGGGCGGAACTGTGGGAGTCGCAGGAGCCGTTCGCCAAAGCCGTTCAGTATCTCGACCGGCACAGCGACCGCTTCGAGCTCTTCGACGGTGCGCGGCCGTTCTTCCAGGCGCCCGGTCTCCGTACGGACAAGGACGAGGTGGCTCCGTTGAGCCGGATCGTCGCCGACGTACCGACCGGTTCGCCACTGTTCTCGATGCGGCGTCCCGGTGTGGAACGACTGCCCTTCGCGGAAGCGGCGCGCTGGCTGGTGCACGCGCACGCCTTCGACGTGTCGGGCATCAAATCGGCGATGCGGGAGGACGGCCGGGGCAAGGCCGGCAAGGTGTATCCGCTCGGCGTCGGGTCGCTCGGTCTGCTGGGGGGCGTGTTCGCGGAGGGCGACACCCTGCGGGAGACCCTCCTGCTCAACCTGCTGCCCTTCGAGCACGCGTATCAGGGCAGCAGTGCCGCCGACGCCATCGACGACGACCTGCCGGTGTGGCGACGGGACCCGTACGGCCCCGGTCCGCGCGGCGCTGCGGCGGGCGGATCCGAGCCGGTGGGGCTGCGTGACCTGTACACCTGGCAGACGCGCAGGATCCGGCTGGTGGCTGACGGGGGCGCGGTGACGGGTGTCGTGCTCGGCTACGGCGATCCGCTGGTTCAGGAGTCCCCGTGGTTGCTGGAGCCGATGACCGCGTGGCGGCGCAGTCCGGCGCAGGAGAAGAAGCGGAAACGGGCCTTGTTCTACACGCCGGAGCGGCACCATCCGCGGCGCCAGGCGTGGCGGGGGCTCCAAGCTCTGCTCCCGGCCGGCAGCGATGCTGCGAGCAGCGGTCGGGGCGGCGAGCCGGCCGGCAAGTTGCCGCCGCGCATCACGCAGTGGCTGGCGGACGCGACCACCGAATGCGAGTTCCCTCCCGGCAAGCTGATGCGGCTGCGGACCGTCGGAGTCGAGTACGGCACCCAGCAGTCCGTGATCGACGAGGTCGTCGACGACTCCGTCGTCCTGCCGGTCGTCACCCTCCACAGCGACAACCCGGCCTACTGGGGAGCCGCCGTCGACGCCGTCAACCAGGCGGACGACGCGGTCAGAGCGCTGGGGCGGCTGGCGGCCAACCTCACCCTCGCGTCAGGTGGGGAGCATCCGGAGGCGGCGGAGGAGACCGCCCGCGACCTGGGATATGGCTCACTGGACGGGCCGTACCGCGCCTGGCTGCGTGAACTCGCCCAGCAGCCGGACCTCCCGGAAGCCCGGCAGCGGTGGCGGGAGACGTTCCGCCGGCACATCCGCACCTCGCCCGGCAGGAGATCAGGTCCGCCGGGCCGGCGGCCGTCGAAGGACGGAAGGTCACCCTCCCGAAGCTGGGCGACGTCCACCTGGACGCGGGACGAGCGGAACTGTGGTTCGTCGCCCGGCTGGAGAAGATCCTCGGCCCACCGCCGAGAACACGGCCGGACCAGCAGTCCGGCACCTCGTCCTGACGCTTCGCCACAACCGTCCCGTATGCGCGGCGGCCGCCGGCACCGCGCCCCGCCGAATTGGCTTCGCCCGGACGCCCCCGGGCCCTGCCCGCGCGCCCCCAGGAGAGATCTCATGGCAGTACGCACACCGGCTTCACCGCACGCCCCCGGCCCCGACGGCCAGGTCGCCCCGCTCCCCGGGCTGACCGTCACGCGGGTGATCGGCAAGCTCCAGGCGGGCTACCAGCAGGACGCCCCCTGGGCGGTCGCCTCCGTCGCACGGCTGCGGCGGGAGGCAGGCCGCGAGGCACACACCTCCCCCACCGCATGGGGTCTCGACCACTTGGAGACACTGGCCGAACTCCGGGAGGGGCGCAGGAAGGCCGAGCAGGAGGCGCGCGGCAGCGGCACGCCGGATCCCGCCTTTCTCGCCTCCGGCGCCTACCTCACCCGCGAGACCCGGGAACTCAGGGAGGACACCGCCGTCCACCTCGCGGTCACCCTGTGGGCCCTGCACCAGCAGTCACTCCGGGACGATCCGATGCACCGCCCGGGCTGGACGCTCGGCCGGTCAGTCCGCCGGCTCGGCCTCGGCCGCACCGGCACCCGCGACGCGAGCACCCCCAAGGACGACGGCGGCACGGAGTCACCCGGCGGGCCGAAGGACGCGACAGGTGGTGCGGCATCGGAGGACGTGGCGGAGACCGTCCGCCAGCGATTCGTGCGGGTGGGCGGCGCGTCGGACGCCGAGGTCCTGGCGATCCGTCTGCGTGAACTTGTCCTGCTCCTGCGGGGCGCCCGTATCCCGCTGGACTACGTGCTCCTGGCCGACCAGTTGTTCCGGTGGCAGGACGAGAACCAGCGCGACACCGTGCGCCGCGCCTGGGGCCGGGACTTCCACCGCCGCTACCGCACGGCCGGCACCACCCCCGGACAGAGCCCGGCGAACAACTCCCCCGACGAACCGGACGACGACCTCCTGGCCCCGGAGAACTACGCCGGCGACGTCTAACCCGATCCTCCGCCGCTCACGCTCCCCCTATCGACGACAGACAAGAGAACGGAACATCGTGTCCCGCACCATCATCGACATCCACATCCTGCAGAACGTGCCGCCCAGCAACATGAACCGGGACGACACCGGAACCCCGAAGTCCGCCTATTACGGGGGTGTGCGCCGGGCGCGGGTGTCCAGCCAGGCGTGGAAGCGCGCCACCCGCAAGCAGTTCGAGCTGCTGCTGCCACCGAAGGAGCTGGGGGTGCGGACGAAGAAGGTGGTGGAGGCGCTGGCGGACCGTATCGCCGTACAGGACGCCGCGCTCGCCGGGGTCGCGCCGAAGCTGGCGGAAGAGGTGCTGAAGACCGCGACCGGGTCGTCGTTCGAGGTGCCGAAGCGCAAGGAGAAGAACGACGTCGACGGGACGGCGATCGTCGAGTCCAAGTACCTGATGTTCCTCAGCAGGAGGCAGTTGGACGCGCTCGCCGAGCTCGCCGTCTCCGCGAGCGGCGGCGGGGACCCGGCGACGCTGACGAAGGCGCTGAAGGACAAGGAGGTCAAGGCACGGGCCCGCAGTGCGGTCGACACCCGGCACTCGATCGACATCGCCCTGTTCGGCCGGATGGTCGCGGACTCCGCCGACCTGAACGTCGAGGCCGCCACACAGGTCGCCCACGCCCTGAGCGTGCACCGCTGCGACATCGAGTCGGACTACTACACGGCCGTCGACGACCTCAACGAGGAGTCCGAGACCGGCGCGGGCATGATCGGCACCATCGACTTCAACTCCTCGACCCTGTACCGGTACGCGGCCGTCGACGTGGACGAACTCCGGCGCAACCTCGGGGTGGGGCTGAAGGACGGCGAGCCGCCGAGCACGCCGACGGCCAAGGCGGTCGCCGCCTTCCTGGAGGCGTTCATCACCTCACTGCCCACCGGGAAGATCAACACCTTCGCCAACCACACCCTGCCGTCCGCCGTCGTGGTCAAGATCCGCGACAAGTGGCCGCTGAACTTCGTCGGCGCCTTCGAGGAGCCCGTGCCCAAGACCGACCGGGGCGGCTTCCTGCGCGAAAGCTGCCGCCAGCTCGCCGACTACGTTCCCGAGGTCGAGAGGCAGTACGGCATCAGCGGTGGACCGGCCTGGGTGTTCCGCGTCGGCGAGGAGACCCGCACCCTGGCCGACCTCGGCGAGGCTGTCACGCTGGACGAACTGCTGGAGCAGGTCGCCCACGCCGTCACGCGGCGGCTGGAGACCGGCGCGTGACCACGCTGTTGCTGTGCCTCGCCGGGCCGTTGCAGGCGTGGGGATCCACGGCCCGGTTCGTGCAGCGCACCACGGAGAACGCCCCCACCAAGAGCGGTGTCCTGGGCCTGCTGGCCGCTGCCGAGGGCCGCCCCCGCGGCGCCGACCTGTCCGACCTCGCGGCCCTGCGCTTCGGCGTCCGCATCGACCAACCCGGCTCCCGTATCAAGGACTTCCACAAGGCCGAGAACCACGACACCGGACGCGTCATGCCGCTGTCGGACCGCTACTACCTCGCCGACGCGGTCTTCGTCGCCGGCGTCGAAGGAGAGGAGGCGTTCATCCGGCGGCTCCACGCCGCCGTCGGCGCACCCGGCTTCCTCCCCTTTCTCGGCCGCCGCTCCTGCCCGCCGTCCCGCCCACTGCTGCTCGGTAAAGCGTCGAACGGATTCGTCGAGTCGCTGAGCGACCGGCCCCTGGAGGACGCGCTGCGCGCGGTCCCCTGGCAGGCGTCCCGCTGGTACCAGCGGCAGTCGGCGCGGGCGGACGGGGCCGGGGGCGGACAGGCGGCTCCGGAGGAGCTGGACCTGCTGCTCGACTGCCCGCCGGGCGAGACCCCGGACTTCTCCCTGCGCGACACCCCCGTCACCTTCGACCCCCGCCACCGGCAGTACGCGATACGCGGGGTGCGGGCGCGCCACATGGCCGCGCCGCCCGCGCACGATCCGCTCTCGCACCTGCGGCCGCTCCCGACGACCGGGAGCAGCGGGTCCGCGCACTCCGGTTCCGGCCCGGCCGTGCGGAACCCTTCGGCCACGAACGCCTCCTAGGAACCGACGATGTACCTGACCCGCTTCCGCATCAACACCGCCCGCCCCGAGGCACGACGGCTGCTCTGCTCCCCGCACCGCCTGCACGGCGCGGTGAACATGGCGTTCCCGGAGCCCCCGCCCCGGGACGGCACGGGGCCGCGCGTGCTGTGGCGGCTCGACCCGGCACCGGCCGACCGGATCGACCTGCTCATCTCCAGCCCTCACCGCCCCGACCTCACCCACCTCGTCGAACAGGCCGGATGGCCGGCCCTCCCACAGGAGGGCTGGACCACCTTCGACTACGGGGAGTTCCTGACCGCCCTCGGCCAGGACGACGTGTGGGCCTTCCGCCTCACCGCCAACCCCGTCCATCACATCCGCCGCGCACAGGACCCGGTCGACGCGCCCACGAAGCGGGCCGCGCACGTCACCGTCCGCCACCAGATCCAGTGGCTCCTCGAACACCAGGAGCGCGCGGGCTTCGCGGTCGTGCGGCGGCCGGACTCCCCGGCCACCGCACCTGCCCCCACTCCTGCCGTCGAGAGCGGTCCCGTGCCGCCGCGCTCCACCGCGCGGGAGAACACGCAGGCGGCCGTCGCGGGCGGGGCGCCGGAGGAATGGGCCTACGAACTCGTCGTCCACGACCGCGCCGCACTGCGGTTCGGCAGGCCGTCCAGCGACGGACCGAAGCCGAAGTCGGGGACCGATGTCCGCATCGCGAAAGCCACCTACGACGGCTGCCTGCGGATCACCGACCTGGCCGCGTTCCGCCGCACCCTGGTGCAGGGGCTGGGCAAAGCGAAGGCCTACGGCTGCGGCCTGATGACCCTCGCACCGGTGACGGGCGCGGGCCGGTCATGAGCACGGTGAGCAAACGCGCCCTGTCCTCGCCGCGGGAACTCACCCGCGTCGGCGACCGCGTCTCGTTCCTCTACCTGGAACACTGCACCGTCCACCGCTCCGACAACGCCGTCACCGCCACCGACGCCGACGGGATCACCCACATCCCGTCCGCCACCCTCGGAACCCTCCTGCTCGGCCCCGGCACCCGCGTCACCCACCAGGCCATGGCCCTGCTCGGCGAGAGCGGAGCCGCAGTGGCCTGGGTCGGCGAGCACGGCGTGCGCTTCTACGCCGGCGGCCGCGCCCTGACCCGCTCCTCACGACTGCTGGAGGCACAGGCCACAGCCTGGGCCAACCGCCGCACCCGCGTCGAGGTGGCCCGCGCGATGTACCGCATGCGGTTCCCCGGCGAGGACACGGCCGGCCGCACCCGCGAGGACCTGATGCGCATGGAGGGCCGACGGGTCAAGGAGTGCTACCGCCGCGAGTCCGCCCGCACCGGCGTCCCCTGGGTGCGCCGCGAGTTCAACCGCGACGACTTCCTGGCCGGCGACGCCCCCAACCAGGGCATCACCGCCGCCGCCCAGTGCATGTACGGCGTGGCCCACGCTGTGGTCGCCGCCCTCGGCTGCTCCCCCGGCCTCGGCTTCGTCCACTCCGGACACGAACGCTCCTTCGTCCTGGACATCGCCGACCTCTACAAGACCGAGATCGCCATCCCCGCCGCGTTCGACGCGGCCGCCGACGGCGACCAGGACGTCCCCACCCGCACCCGCCGAGCGCTGCGCGACCGCATCAACGCCACCCGTCTGCTGGAGCGCTGCACCGCCGACATCAAGGAACTCCTCCGTTACGAGGAGCGCGGATCCGCCGGCGGCGGAGCCGACGAGGAAGACGACGTGGACCAGGTCGGTCTGCAGACCGACAGCGGCCGGCTCCTCGCCTCCGGCCGCAACTACGGGGACGAGCCGATCTGGTGACCGTCATCGTCCTCGCCAACTGCCCCGCCGGACTCCGCGGCTTCCTCACCCGCTGGCTTCTGGAGATCTCCCCCGGCGTCTTCCTCGGATCACCATCGGCCCGCGTCCGCGACATCCTCTGGGAAGAGGTCCGCACCTACTCCGGCCAGGGCCGCGCCCTGCTCGCCCACAGCACCGACAACGAACAGGGCTTCACCTTCCGCACCCACGACCACAACTGGCACCCCACCGACCACGAAGGCCTCACCCTCCTCCACCGCCCAACCGCCAACAACACGATGCCCGCGCCTGCTTCCGCCCAGCCCCCGCGACAGGGATGGAGCAAAGCCGCCAAACGACGAAGGTTCGGCAAATGACACCCAACAAGGGCGCTTTGTCCAAGAAGTCGCCCTTTGGCAAAGTGAGTAAAATCCGCTGCCGTCGCATCTAAAGCCGCAGGTCGACGCCTGTGGTCCCCGCGCATGCGGGGGTGGTCCCTGGCCGGGCACCAGGGGGGTCTCGTGGAGGGCCCTGGCGCGGGCCGCGCCGTCCAGTGGTCCCCGCGCATGCGGGGGTGGTCCCGGGGCCGGCCCGTTCCATCCCCAGCGCCCAGGGTGGTCCCCGCGCATGCGGGGGTGGTCCCGGCATCTCGTTGCTGGCGGCGAGCTGGTAGGTGTGGTCCCCGCGCATGCGGGGGTGGTCCCGGCAACCAGCCCAACGCCGCAGTCCGCCGTACGTGGTCCCCGCGCATGCGGGGGTGGTCCGCTGCTCGCGCTCGTCGGCGTCCGGGTGGTCCAGTGGTCCCCGCGCATGCGGGGGTGGTCCCACGGCGGTGGCTGCCCTTGATGAACTTGCCGAGTGGTCCCCGCGCATGCGGGGGTGGTCCCGCAAGGCACCTTGAATACCAATCACCTGATCCGTGGTCCCCGCGCATGCGGGGGTGGTCCCGTGCGATCGGTGCGGGTGGTCTCAGCTGCCACGTGGTCCCCGCGCATGCGGGGGTGGTCCCAGCACGGGCACGACGCCGTGGGCGAAGGCGGCGTGGTCCCCGCACGCGCGGGGGTGCTCCCAGCACGGACCTCGACCAGATCCTCTTCGGCTGGTGGTCCCCCCGCGCGCGGGGGGGTGGTCCCTGCTTGAGCCACCACCGGTAGGTGGAGCCGTCGTGGTCCCCGCGCTCGCGGGGGCACCCTCGCGACAGAGGAGACCCACCTCGCGACCGCGTCCGCTACGAATCAACCACGGCGCGCCTTGGGAAGACGCAGGGACATCGTCACAGTGAGCACGTCGCCACCCCCCAGCGACATTCTCGGACGACCAGCCCCAATCTCCGGCTCCTGCCGGGGGCACCAGGAGAAGAACCGTTGCGCCACCCCGAGCGGGGTGGCGTTTTCGCTGCTCAGAGGGCCTTTCGCTGGTGGCCGCGCGAGCCGGAATCGCCTGCTCGGCAGGGGCGGACGACTCCGGCTGTGTCCGGCTCACCCCGGGTTTCTGCGGGTGGCTGCGGACCATACGCGGACGAGTTCTCAGGACGGCGGGAGGAAGGCGCCGACGTCGTGCACGCCGTCCAGCCGCCGCTGGAGATCGCGAAGCTGTCCGGACAGGCACCTGGCGTAGGTGGACAGCAGCACCGCCTCACGCGTGGTTCGGGCAAGCGCTTCGACGGTTTCGCCGGTCAGCGTGACGCGGCACGTGGCGAGGTTCGTGGCCCGGTCGTAGTGGATCTCCAGCCGCAGCGCCTCGAACAGCCGGCGCGAGAGCGCGTCCGGCATGCCGGCCAGATCGATCGCCCCGACCGGCAGACGCGACAGCAGATCCGGGTTCGGCGCGTCCTGAGCCTCGTTCTCCAAATCGGCGAGCTGCCGCTCCAGACCGGCGCGGTGCTCGCGCAGCTCGGCACGGCGCTGGTTGATGTCGCGGATGAAGTCCTTGTCAGGCTCCTCCACCAACTCCAGCCCGCGCAGCAGACGCTTGCCCTTGGCCCCGTCCTCCGCGATGGCTCGGCGAAGCGCGTCTATCCGTTCCGCCCGCTCCCGCTGCTGGTCGGCCTCCAGGGTCAGACGACCGGCGTCGAGAAGTTCATGGCGGTACTCGCCGAAGACGCGGGTGGCCAGGAAGTCACTGAGCCCGTCGACCAAGGCTGCTTCCGGCACCCACACGCTCGCTGGGTGCCCGTCGGGGCGGTAGTCCGCCCTCGGGGCGCAGACGTAGTAGCCGACCTTCTTGCTGGTCTTGCCGTAGAAACGGCGATGGCACAGGGAGCAGAACATGAAGCTGCGCAGCCGGTAGGTCCGCTTCGTCTGTGGATGCTTGTTCGCCCCGGAGGTGCCACGGGAACGCTCACGCAGTTCGGCGACCTGCTGAGCCTGGACGAAGGTCTCCAGGTCGACCAAGGTCTCGTGAACGGGTTCCGGGGACCAGATCCACTCCTCGACGGGGTTGGGCCGGTTCCGGCCGCCGCCCTTCCGGGCTCGGCGGTTCCAGACCATGTGCCCGGTGTACTTCGGGTTGGTGACGATGTCCCGGACGTTGGAGTACGTCCAGTGCCCGATAGCGGTCTCCGCCCGGACCGGCTGCGGGGGCGGGTTCGTGATGAGGTCGAGGTTGAGGCGGTCCGCGATCGCCTGATAACTGAGGCGCTCGACGATGCGCCACTCGAAGATTCTGCGGACCACGTGGCACTCGACCGGGTGGGCCTCCAGCAGGGTCTTCTTGATGCCCTTGGCCCGCTTGGCCGGCACCGGGTGCGGCACGGGCTTGGCCCGGTAGCCGTAGCACGCCTTGCCGATGTTGTAGCCGTGCTCGGTGTGCACCTCGAAGCCCGCCCACGACTTCTCCAGCATCTCGGTGACGTACCACTCCGCCACACCCTGCTTCACCCGGCGGGTCAGCACCTGCGTGGCGGTCCTGGCCCTGCGTCGGCCCAGGGCTTGATCAAGTTCCGTGGGTGTCCGGATCGTTGGTGATGCCCAGGATGGGGAGTGCTCGTTGGGGTTCGGCTCGGATGGCTCGGGTGGTCTTGGCGATGTTGTCGGCTCCGAGGAGCTTCAGCGCGCCGATGGCGAGGTTGCGGAGGGTTGCCATGGCCCGGGGGGGCGGTTCCGGTGTGGACGGTGGAGGCGTCCTCGGCGAAGGTGACGTCTCGGATGTGGTGCGAGGAGTTCTCGATTCCCCAGTGCCCGCGAATCGCAGCGGCCAGGTCGGCGGGGCCGGTCTGGTGGGCGTCGAGGCTGGTGACGGCGTAGACGCTCTCACAACTCTCGCGCCGGCCGGTCTGCTTGCGCCGGCGGTGGACGCGGATGGCCGGGCGGGCGTGGGGGAAGGCGATCTCGCCGGCCTCGTCGGCGATGCCGCAGGTCTTGATCGACCGTGACTCCCGCCGTCCGTGCCCGGTGGCGGAGGCGGTGTGCTGGAGGGCGATGTCCCGCCAGGGCAGGGTGGCCGGCTGGCGGTGGGCGATCGGCTGGTTGGTCTTGATCACGGCGATGTAGTGCGCCCTCTTGGTCTCAACCCGCCAGGAGATGTTCGCCTTGACCGAGTGCAGCGCGTCGAAGGTGACGACGGTGCCGGCCAGGTCCAGCGGCGCGAGCAGCGGACGGGAAGTGCGTGGTTTCGTTCGTTTTCGCGCCGACCTCCACCTGGGCGAGGGTCACGACGGTGCCGTGCGTGACCGCGGAGAGCAGATGCCGGCGCGTCGCGGTGAGACGAGCTGATCCCTTGAGTGCTTTGCCATCGACAGCGATCACACTCGGCCGCCCGGACGCGGAGGGCGACGGCGCCCGGTCAGCGAGTACCACCGGCCCCGCCGGGAACGCCGGTCGGGCACCGAGTCGAAGTAGGGACGCAGGTCAGCGATCCGACCGGCATCCAGCGGACCCAGCTTCACCAGCACGGCGGGAATGGGAGAAGATACAGCGGCAGGCACGGGCCACCTCATGATCATCGGGCTTGGACACCACAATGATCACGAAGCCCGTGCCCGCCGTGCTATGCACCCCAACCGGCCACAACCCGACCAGCCGCACGACCCCGGAACTTGCAACCGCCCTGCTCGGGCAGCGCAGCCCGATCGCCTTCGAGACAGCGACCAAAACAACACCAACTACGCTGACACCAGCCGCATAACCCGTGTCCAGGATTCAGGGTCAAGGCCCGTCCTGCTGACCCCAGATCTGCAGTTGGCAGGCCGGGGGCGGCTTGGACGATGTCGCTCACTCTCGCGGCGGTCAGGGCGGCGAGTTGAACGTCGTTTCTCATCCTGAAGCACCGGGCGGCACCGACCGACAGAAATCAGCCAGCCTTGCGGTGAAGGCCCTAAACTCCTCTCGGGACCAGCCCACATACTCCTGGAATACGTCGTCGGGCGCCACCAAGGCGTCTACCCACCCCAACGCTGAGATCACCATGACGATCTCACGGCGATCCATTCGCAGAACGAACTTCTCGTCTTCGTTTTCCATCTGCACGCCGATCAATTCCTTTCGCGTGAGGAAACTTCGCCGCCGGTCAGCGCTCCACGTAACGAGTACCAACGGCATTCACCCACTGTTCCGCCGTGTAATTATAGGCATGCACATCTTGGGGCGTTCGGATTACAAGAATATGGTTCGACGAATCATAGGAGATTGAATTTCCCGTCGAACTGTCTACATGGGGGAACTTGCGAGGCTGGGCAAGATATTGGGCAGTCGCTTTCGCGTCAGTTCCTATTCCATTGAGGGCGTGAGTGGTCGCACCCATATTATATCGGGAAATATTGTATTCCACTCCCTGAGCCACCGCCGGGCCATAGGTGTCGTAAATATCGTCCAGATCATCGTCGGATGCCGACCAACACGGCGTCAGGCCGGTCGGATCAGTCCAGCTCAGCGGGTTAAGTACGTAGCCGTGCTGATTGTCCGCAGGCGCCAAGCCCAAAGGATCAGGCGATACATATCCAGCGATCGCTGGATCGTAGTTTCTCCGAAGATTGTGATAAAGGCCGGTTTCCGCATCAGCGTATTGACCCGGGAAGCGCAATGGGCAGTCTGCCACTCCGCCTGCCGCCGCGGGGAGGGCCGTACCCCACAGCGTCCGGCACATTATCCCGATCACAGCGCCGTCCAGGGCTACAAGTTCCGTCGGTGTTCCGATCAGGTCGGTGATCACTACGTGAAAGCGGGCGGCGCCAGCCGGGGTTATCAGGCGGTCGATGAGGGTGGCCGTCTCGGCGTGGTGGGTCGTCTGGGCTACGACCCTGTGTGTACCCGGAACGTAGTCCCACGTCCTTGCCGCCCCCTCCGCGGTCACCTCCTCCGCGAGCCGCGTGCCGTCCCAGCTGAACGCCGTGCGATCCACCGCCGAACCCGTCTCGTCAACGCGCCACTTGGCCGTCCGCCGGCCCAGCGGGTCATACGCGTACGCCCACGTCTCGCCGTCCGGGTTCGTGGCGACCGTCAAGCGGTCTTCGGCGTTCCAGGTGAACGTCCATTCGCGCTTCTGGCCGTTCAACAGCGCGAGCGTCTTCCGGACCAGCCGCCCCTGCGCGTCGTGCTCGTACCGGGTGCGGCCCGAGCGGCGGATCAGGGTGCCGTCGAACTCCCGCGCCCCGGGGTCAGGATGGCCGGGGGCCTCCGCGGTCGTGACGTTGCCGGCGCCGTCGTACGCGTAACGCTCGCGCCAGCCGTTGGCGCGTACCGCCGTCACCCGGCCGACCGGGTCGAGGTCGAAGCGCCGGGTGCCCGTGGTCAGGTCACGGATCTCGGTGATGTAGCCGTCGGGCCGGTACGCGTACGTGCGGTGCTGGAGGATGCGGTGCGCGTCGCCGGTGACCGTCTGCGTGGTCAGCCGGTCTGCAGCGTCCCACTCGCTGCGTCAGGACCGCGCCGTCGCTCAGGCGCCGTTCGGTTTCCCGGCCCGCCGCGTCGTAGGCGAACGCCAGCGTGCCGATGCCGTTGGACAGCCCTACCGGTTGCCCGGCCGCGTCCCAACTCCACGACGATGTCAGCCCGGTGGGCGTCGTCCGCGTCAACGGGCGGCCCAGGGCGTCGTAGGTGTACGTGGTGATCGCGTCGTCGACCGACTCCAAGAACACCCGGCCGACCGCGTCCCGAACCAGAGCCGATTCGGGCATGCGGGTTCACCGCGGACAGCAGGTCACCGTCCGGCCCGTAGCCGAACCTCGTCACCGCCCCGTCCGGCAGCCGCTGTTCGGTGATCCGCCCGAGCGTGTCCCGCGTGATCGCGATCGTCTCGCCGGCGCCGTTCGTCCGTTCGGTGACCGCTCCGGCGGCATCGTGGCCGTAGGTGAGCGTCCGCCCGTTGAAGTCGGTCTCCGACGCCAGACGCCCAGCCGCGTCATAGACGTAACTCCACGTCCTGCCCTGCGGGTTGGTGACTCCCGTCAGCCGCAGCTCGGTGTCATGCGTGAACGCGTACGTCACCCCGTCGGCGTCCGTACGGGAGGCGGGAAGGTCGAACGTGCCGACCTCGTGAACCGTCGTGCCGCCGTTCGCGTCGGTGTGGGTCAGCAGGTTCCCCTCGCCGTCCCACGTCCACACCTCCCGCGCCCCATCCGCCGTCTCCCGCCAGGACGGCTTGCCCTCCACCCTCCACCCCAGCCGCGTGACCTGCCCGAGCGGGTCCGCCGACCTCCACGATGCGCCCGAACGCGTCGCGCCGCACCACGTCGTGACGACCGAGCTGATCGGTGATCGACAGGGGCAGCCCGCCGCATCGCACTCCACCTGCTGGACGCCACCCAACGCGTCCGTCACCGACGACCGGGAAACCGTTGACTCGTCGTACGTGTAGGCAGTGACCGCACCCAGCGGATCGGTCTCCGTCAGCAGGTTGCCGCGCTCGTCGAAGACTGTTGAAGGTGACCGCACTGGACGGCGCGATGACCTCCACCGGCAGCCCCAACCCGTTGTAGACCGCCCGGGTCATGCTCGCCGTCCGGCGCGGTCACCTGCGTCAACCGCCCCGCCTCGTCATAGGCGAAGGCGGTCGTGCGGCCCAGCGGGTCGGTGACGGTCAGGCGTTGCTGGGTGACCGGATCCCACTCGTACGCGTGACGTTCCCCAGCGGATCGGTCTCCTCCGTCACCACACCGTGGGCGTTGTGGCGGAAGCGGGAGCGGTGGCCGAGGGAGTCGGTGTACGTGGTGACGCGTTCGGCGTCGTCGTAGGCGAACGCACCCGACATGTGCCCGCCGGTGCCCTCCGTGCGCACCACCCGGCCGGCACCGTCGTAGGTGTAGGTGAAACGGGTGCCGTTGGTGTCCTCCCAGGAGGTGACCCGGCCCAGGCCGTCGTACCCGAACTTCGTCGGCACGTCGCCGGAGTTGGTGACCTCCGTCAGCCGGCCCTCCGCGTCGTAGCCGTAACGAGACGATCACCGTGCCGTCATCGGTGTGCTCGGCCGGGTCGTACCGCTCGTAGAGCGACGGCGCCTCCTCCAGCAGCCGCAACGCGGTCACCCGGGGGCCGAGGGTGTCGACCGCGACGAAGTAGCCGCCCGAGTGGCGAAGGGCGATCGGAGTGCCGTGCTGGTCGCGCTCGACGTCGATGCGGTGGCCGTTGCGGTCGCTCCAGGAAGCCACCGGCACCAGCACGGCCCCCGGCGTGCGGGACTCGATCGGCGTCTCGAACGAGCGGACCACCCCAGTGTCCGCGTCGGTGATGGTCAGCACGCCGTCCGGGCGGCCGTCCCACTCCAGCGGCCATCTCGCCCCTACCCGCGGGAGCACCGCAGCACCGGCCTGCGGCACCGGATACACCAGCCGCACCCCGTCCGCGCCCGCGAACACCACGCCCTCGGCGTCGAGTTGAACGCACTCGTCCAGCGTCGACATCCAGCTCTGCCCGAACGCCCGCCCGATCGTGCAGGAGGAGAAGTGCGTGCGCCGGAAGACCAGGGGCAGGGCGCCGGGCAGTTCCAGGTCGGTCTGCGGCAGCAGCATCTCCCCGGTCGCCACATCCACCGGGTCCCCGCAATCCTTCACCGACCCCGGCGGACGCGAGACCAGCGGCTCGTCCAGTGGACCCGGCCGCATCTTCGGGGGCCGCAGATACTTCGGCACCCCCATGAACGGATTCGCCAACTCCCCCCGCGCACCGGCCGCCAGCACACCACCGCCGAAACCAAGCGCCCCGCCGAAGACCATCCCTGTCGGCGGCCTGCCCGGTCTCGTTCAGGCTGTAGGAATCCTGCAACCCTGTTGCGATCTTCAGGGGCTGTGCAACGACGGCGTCCAGCGTCATCGACTCCACACCACCGAACACCGCCGCCGTCAGCGTCGTGCCGAGAATCGTCGCCGCCGTCGCCGACAGCTCCACCCCCAGTGAGGACGCCAGCTCGATGATCCCCGCCGCCGCGAGCGCCGCCGCACCGTCCGACAACCCCGCCGTGACGATCGTCAGCCCCACACCCGCCACGATCACCGTCGCACTGACACCGATCGCCGCCCACAGTTGGTCGATCGCCCTGTCGACCGCGTCCGCGAACTTCTCCAGGCCCTCCCCCATCGACCAGGACGCCTTCGCGACCTCCTTCAGATACCCGCCGTCCTGCCCGCGCGTGTAGCGGCCCCAGAACACCGTGAAGGCGTCGATCGCCTCACCACGGTTGTTGTGGATCACCCCCTGCGCCGCGTGATCGGAGGCCGTGTGTACGTCGTCCACCGCGCTCGCGAACGTCCGCCAGGCATCCGCCGCCTGCCGCAGCTGACCCGAGTTCGCCTCCGGCCACCACATGCCCATATCCAGCAGAATGTCGCGCGCCCGCGACTCGACACTCACTTCCCCGCCCCGCCGTCCTTCGTGAACACCGCAGCCACCGCGGCATCCTCCGTGCCGAACCCCGCCGCCAGATCCGTCATCGCCTCATGCACGCTGGTCAACCCCAGCACCAGCATCCCCGCCGCCGACTCGACCTTCTTCACCGCCGGCACGTACCCCGAAGCGAACTTCTTCCCCTGATCGTCGTGCCCCCACGGCTCCCCCAGACCATCCAGCGAACCCACCAACGCCTTCAACGCCGCATCCAACGCCTCCGCCTGCGCCTGGAACACCGGCGCCGCCGCCTTCAGATCAGCGGTGGTGATATCCAGCACCTTGCCGCCCCCGTCACCCATCCCCGACCCCCGTCAACCGTCGTTGACGAAAACGGTAACGGACACGACGACAGGACCGCAGGCCGGTTTCCGCACGTCCCGCAAGGAGCGTCGCAGCATCATGAGCATGCCACCCGTATCTGTGGTCGGGACCGCGATGTGAGCACCGCTCAGCTCCGTCGTCCACTTGACGCCCACCACGCAATTGACGCGCTTCCGGCCCGTTGACCAGCAGCATTACGGGCACCCGCAGGGGCCTTGTCCCGAGCGACCAGCCCTTATTGACGGCTCCTGCCGGGGGCACCACGCAGAAGGATGCCCAGGTGGCGGAACGTTCCGCCGCCTCGTCCGTGGCCCGCGGCACCGCCTCACGCGTGGTTCGGGCAAGCGCTTCGACGGTTTCGCCGGTCAGCGTGACGCGACACGTGGCGAGGTTCGTGCGGCGGTCGTAGTGGATCTCCAGCCGCAGCGCCTCGAACAGCCGGCGCGAGAACGCGTCCGGCATGCCGGCCAGATCGATCGCCGTGATGGGCAGGCGGGACAGTAGATCCGGGTTCGGCGCGTCCTGCGCCTCGTTCTCCAACTCGGCAAGCTGTCGCTCCAGACCGGCGCGGTGCTCGCGCAGCTCGGCACGACGCTGGTCGATGTCGCGGATGAAGCCCTTGTCAGGCTCATCCACCAGCTCCAGCCCGCGCAGCAGACGCCTGCCCTTGGTCTCGTCCTCAGCGATGCCTCGGCGAAGCGCGGCCATGCGTTCCGCCCGTGTCCCGCACGTTCTCGGCGAGGGGGTTGCGAGACGTTTCTTGTGGGCGTAGTAGGTGCAAGGGGCGATCTTGCAGTCGTGTTCGGTGAGCGTCCCGCAGATCGGCTCGACACCGCCGAAGCGGTCCCGGTGCTCATCGATGAACGCTACGAGCGCAGGTGTGGCCGGTCGAGCTCGGCCGCGAAGAAATCGAGTCCCTACCGAACCCGGGGCGGTTCACCGACTTCCGGAAGAGCGTGGTCGGTCTGTGGCGTGCGCATTGGCTACCTCCTCGTGCGGTGGTTCCGTCGGGCGATCCCGGAGTGACAGCCTTCGGCAAGGCTCTGCCAGCTGCTGCCGCATGTCTGCCCCCTGTACGGTACGCGGATGCTCAGCGGGGCCATCTCGCGGCAGATGACGGGCAGCGCCTCACCCTGAAGGCCCCGCGTGTAGCTACATGGCTTCCTTGATGCCGTGGCGGATCAGCCGGGTGTTGACTGGCCAGGCGGTGAAGAATCCGGCGATCATGCCGATCTGCATGAGGAACCAGTACGCGGCCTGGTCGGGGTGCAGGTGCGTGCCGGGGAAGAAGACGAACACCATCAGGGCCATCCAGCCGAACAGCCCGACCTCGAAAGCGGTCAGGGACAGAACATCGGCCTTGGCCGCCTGGATGAACCCTTTGCGCAGGCCGAGCCCCCGCATCGGCGCGATGGCGAAGTACTGGAACACGATGCCCAGTGCGAGCGCGAGCAGGTAGTCGCCGATGTACTCCGCCCCCAGCGCCAGTCCCGCGATCTGGAAACCGAAAGCGAAGACGGCGAACTCCGCGATGATGTCGCCCAGGGTGCAGCCCGCACCGCAGTGCGAGACCCCCAGCGCTGTGCTCGTCCACTTCGGCGCCTGCGGCGGCTCCCCGTGCCGTTGTTGCCACTGCTCCGAGCGGGGCCGACCCCACCGCCGATAGCCCCACACGGCGACGGGCCCGAAGTACAGGGCGGTGATCGGCCAGACCGCCTCCATTACCCCCATGGGCTGACGGAAGCCGCGCCAGAAGATGTCCAGCGCGATCCAGCCCGTGCTGGCGAAACCCACGCCCAGAGCGCACCAGGCAACCATGGTCAGCCACAGCGGCGGCACGAGCAGTACTCCTCACCCTGATTCGCGGCGAACACGCCGCAACCCGATCGGCTTATGGCGGCTAACCGGTCCAGGCGGTTCCGAAACCGTTTGCGGGCGGTGCGATCCCAGGGCTCCGGCGAAGTTGTCGGTCATGCGGTCAGGAGGAGGTTGATGGGGTGGTCGGTGTCGCGGGCGTGGTGTCGTAGGGCGGCGGCGATGTTGTGGTGGCCGTGGAGGCGGAGGAGGGTGATGGCGGTGTTGCGGAGGCTCGCCATGATGCGGGGCGGGCGCCGGAGCGCCGGTCCTTACGTCCGGCGGCGGGCCAGGAGGGCCGCGCGGCGCTCGTCGAACCGCGTCGCCTGATCGTTCAGCCCGCTCATGAACATGCCGATCTCGTCCTGCGCCTGAAGCCCCTCGGCGGCCATGCCGGAGATGTCCAGTACCTTCAGGTGGCGCAGCACGGGCTGGAGCACGTCGTCGTGGTGGATCCGCAGGTTGTAGATGCCGCCGATGGCCATCCGGGCCGCCGCGCGTTCGAACCCGGGGATCCCGTGGCCCGGCATGCGGAAGCCGGACAGCACGTCGGCGACGGCCCGCATCGCCTGGTCAGGGACCATCTGCAGCGCGGCGCCCAGGAGGTTGCGGTAGAAGACCATGTGCAGGTTCTCGTCGGTGGCGATCCGGGCGAGCATCCGGTCGCACACCGGGTCGCCGGAGTGGTGGCCGGTGTTGCGGTGCGAGACCCGGGTGGCCAGCTCCTGGAAGGCGACGTAGGCGATCGAGTGCAGCGCGCTGTGGCTGTTGTCCGCCTCGAACCCCTCCGACATGTGCCGCATCCGGAACCGCTCCAGTTCCACGGGGTCCACAGCGCGCGAGGTCAACAGGTAGTCGCGCATCGCGATGGCGTGCCGGCCCTCCTCAGCGGTCCACCGGTGCACCCACGTGCCCCAGGCGCCGTCGCGCCCGAAGACCGTGGCGATCTCGTGGTGGTAGCTGGGGAGGTTGTCCTCGGTCAGCAGGTTCACCACCAGCGCGATCCGGCCGACGTCGGAGACCTTGGACTGGCCCGGCTCCCATGCCTCGCCGCCCATCACACCGTCGAAGTTCCGCCCCTCGCTCCACGGCACGTACTCGTGCGGCATCCATTCCCTCGCCGCTCTCAGGTGCCGGTCGAGCTCCGCCTCCACCACCTCCTCCAACGCGCAAAGCACATGGACGTCGCTCAGGTCGCGGGGACCACGGGGGTGGGAGGGAGCAATGGTCACAGAGTCTCCTGACGATCATATGGATCTACGGCAGCGTAGGTTACGGAACCGTAGATCGTCGTAGTGGCCCGGTCCAGGTCTTGTCACCACCACCGACGATCACCAGTGGTTGAGCCGTGAACGCCTTGTTTCAGCGGCAGACGTCTCGTGCGCAGTGCGGACCGGACGCAGGTTCCGGCTGTCTCAGGCCGCGGTCGTGGGGCTACCCCGATTCGGCGGCCTTGCGGTGTTCGGCGTTGATCCGCTGGGCTTCTTCGAGCTGGTCTTCGAGGATGACGATGCGGCAGGCGGCGTCGATGGGGGTGCCCTGGTCGACGAGTTCGCGGGCTCGGGCGGCGATCCGCAACTGGTAGCGCGAATAGCGGCGATGGCCGCCCGCGGAGCGTAGCGGGGTGATGAGGCGGGCTTCGCCGATGGCGCGCAGGAAGCCCTGGGTGGTGTTGAGCATCTCGGCGGCCCGGCCCATGGTGTAGGCGGGGTAGTCGTCGTCGTCGAGACGGTCGTAGGAGTCGTCTGCTGTCATCTGCACCTCTTTGTGGACGTGTGGAGGGGCCCTGGTGCCGTGTGGCACCAGGGCCCCGAAGGAACTGCTACACCATCTGCCGGCTTTGGTACTGCGCCGGCCTACTGTGTCCGCACCGCCGCCGAGGGGGCCGGCAGGGGGTACGGGGATCGCGGTTGCTCGACCGGAGACCACCTCACTATCGATGTCCTGCGGTACCCGGGCTCACAACGTCCGCCCGGGCGATCCTGATGGCGCTCGGCTCCTCCGTTCTTCCCTCTTGATCGACATCTGCTGAAGGGACTTCGCACTGCTGGTGATGCGACCGCTGTGACCTGAGTGAGCGTCACCCTTCGGCAGCCAGCCCCGTCGCCCGTCCTGCGTCTGCTCTGGCTTGGAACCCCACTGCCGAACCTCCCGGTGCGCGCGCCCGCAGCCGACGCCTTCACCGAGGTACTACTCACTGACTCCACTGCTGAGTACTGCCAACTGCACTTACCGGTAGTTCCACCGCGTCAACCGCGGTCCTGCTCACGGCGGCCCCTGATCACCGCGGGCCACCCGGTCCGGTCGCCAGTCCCGTCGCCGTCCCGCACCAACCCTGGCTTCGACACTCCGCCACCGAACCGCCTTGCGCACTGCAACTTCGTGTACCGCTTCCCGCCAGTTCGTCTCTGCCGGGCTTGCTCGATCTCGGCTACGAGAGAAACCATAACCAGACCAGCACCCGATGTCTACTCCGGCCGACAGAGATTTTCGCGCGTCCGACAGTGCGGTAATCGACCCGAAGGAATGGAGGCGGCCCCGGTCCGTCAGCCCCGGGCTGGCGGACCGCCTGCGGGGCACAAGCCCGCGCAGGCAGCAGCGAGCATGGCGGTCCAGAGACCAGGATGACCTGATGGACCAGACGAGCGTCAGCCTGGCGACAGCCGCCTCCGCGACCTCCGTCGCCGACGCACGCGCCAGCGCCAGCGCCAGCGCCCGAGACTCACTGGAAGCACTCGGACGGCCGGCGATCGCAGCCCAGGTGACCGACACGGTGGTCCTGGTCGTCTCGGAACTCGTCACCAACGCCCTGCGCCACCGCGGCGGCACCTGCACCCTGGAACCTGACCGCCCACCCGGACGGCATCGGGGTGGCCGTCCACGACGGCTCGCGGCTATGCGCCCCTCTCGCTCCCACTGCCGGTCGGCTTCCAGGGGCGGACGGCCGGCGTCGAACAGGTCGTGGCGGTACTCGCCGAAGACGCGGGTGGCCAGGAAGCCGGTGAGTCCGTCGACCAAGGCCGCCTCCGGTCCCCACACGCTCGCCGGGTGCCCGTCGGGGCGGCAGTCCGGCTTCGGGGCGCAGACGCGGTAGCCGACCCTCTTACTGGTCTTGCCGCAGAAGCGGCGATGGCACAGGGAGCAGAACCTGAGGCCGCGCAGCCGGTGGACCCGCTTCGTCCGCGGGTGCCTGTTCGCCCCGGACGCGTCACGGGAGCGCTCGCGCAGCTCCGCGGCCGTGCACCCGCACGATGCTGGGCGGACCGTCGAAGGCGCACCACATCGGGGTAATGCGGCCGTTCTCTCGGAGATGGGCGATCGTCTCGGCGTTGCTGCCGGCGAAATCGAGGTAGGCCACGGTGACTTCATCGAGCACAGCGAACGATCCGTTCAGCCCCTTGGGCGAAAGATTGACGGTTCCATCCCCGTCCAGCGGCGCCGTCGCGGTGAAGAAGACGTGCTGCGCCTCGATGAAGGCACGCAACCTGCCGTCTATCCGGTCGTAGCTCTTTCCCATGGATCGATTATGGCGGGACGGCGGCCCCTCAGAACGTGTTCGGGATCGGCTATTCGGTGGTGTGGCGGAGTGGCCGGGGGCTTGGCGGGTGGCTGGTTCGCGTCGGGTGAGGCGTCGGAGCACGAGGTCGGTCACGGCCCAGCGGATCATGGTCTCTGCGGGGGCGGGTTTGCGTTCGTCGTCGCAGGCGAGACGTCTGCGCACGGTGATCCAGGCGAACGTGCGCTCGACCGCCCACGCCAGCGCTTCGGCTGGACCAGGAAACACCGCCGGCCTGCGGGCTTGCGGACGATGTCGAGGTCCCGGTGGAGGATGTCCGCGGTCCGGGTGACCAGGCGGCCGGCGAAGCCCTGGCCGGCCCAGGTCTTCCGCACGGACGGATGGCCGAGGCGGGTCCACAGCAGGGAGCGCTTCGCGCGTCGCGGCCCTGGACGGAGGCGGCCACGACGTGGACGGCCAGGAGCAGGCCGGGGGTGTCGGTGACGATGAACCGCTTGCGGCCCCGGGTCTTCCTGCCCGCGTCGTACCCGCTGGTCGCCTTGGAGACGGTGTCGGCGGAGCGGACCGACTGCGAGTCGATCAGCCCGGCCGTCGGCTCGGCGTTCCGGCCGTCGGCCTGCCGGACCTTCGCCCGCAGGGTGTCGTGGATCCTCTCCACGGTGCCGTCGTCGTGCCACCAGGTGAGGTACCAGTACACCGCCGCCCACCCTTCCGGCCGCCGTGGCACGGATCCCACGCCGGGCGAAGCAGCACGCGATCGCATCCATCGCCGCCCCGAACAGCCTGCCCCACGCAGCCCGGGCCGTCGTGGCCTCCACGGCCACCTGGTTTTGATACGCCGTCACAAACGTTCATGATCACGGCGGACGCCCCCACGCGGACGCCCCCACGCGGACGCCCCCACCTGGCGGCCGCACGGATCACCGTCTGTGGCCCGGCCCCTCGCCCAAGGCTTCCGTGACGGGCGGACCGGCAAACCGGCATAGCCGACATGGCCCACAAGTTCGCCTGGAGATCACTACGTCAGGACATTACCCAGGCACGAACATGTATGCGTCCTCCGAGAATGCGGCCCCTGAAGCGTCATGCGGAAATGCGACGGCGCCCGGCCTTCTCGCGCCGCGAATCACCAGGCGCCAAACGTGAGCCCACCCCGCAGGGATGTGAATCTTTTGGGGGCAAGGCAACGGAACGATAACCAATGGGACGCTTTTGTGTCGAATCATTGACGGATCATGTGGGCCGCCACTTGTATCGGCAGGCAGGCGTGAATCCGGTTGGGCGACGATCCCTCTTGTGAGCGCCACGGGTATTTCCGGCCCCTGATCTAGGAACGATTTGATGACCAAGAGCAAAGTGAGCAGGCGGGCTCTCGTCCTCGGCTCGGTCGCGGCGGGAGTGCCGTTCGTGCTCGGCGGGTGCAGCAGCACCAGCAACGGCAGCGACGACCTGCTCTCGCAGGCGAAGAAGAACGGCTACATCAAGATAGGCATCGCGGGCGAGATCCCGTACGGCTACACGGCGAAGTCCGGGGCGGTCACCGGTGAGGCGCCGGAGGTCGCGAAGGCCGTCTTCGCGCGACTCGGGGTGCCGGCCGTCAAGGCCGTCCAGGTGGACTTCAACGCGCTGATCCCGAGCCTGAACGCACGGCAGTTCGACATGGTCTGCGCGGGCATGGACATCCTCCCCGCGCGCTGCAAGCAGGCGGCCTTCTCCGTCCCCGACTACCAGGCACTCGTCGCCTTCCTCGTGCCGAAGGGAAACCCCAAGCGCGTCAAGGACTTCGACGACATCAAGGCGGCGGGGGTCAAGCTGGCGACCGAGGTGGGCGCCGTGGAGACGACGTACGCCACGGCCTCGGGCATTCCGTCGAGCCGGATCATGAGCTTCGAGTCGCCGTCCGAGATGCTCTCCGCGGTGAAGACCGGCCGCGTCTACGCCGCGGTACTGACCGACATCTCCCTCAAGTCGCTGGTCGCGCAGAACCCGGATGCCGGCGTCGAGGTGACGCCCGGCTTCGTGCCGGTGGTCGGCGGCAAGAAGAGTGCCGAGGTCGGCGGGTTCGTCTTCCGCAAGGATGAATCGGCTCTGGTGAGCCGGTTCAACGCCGAGCTCACCAAGCTCCACCACGACGGGGGATGGCTGAAGGTCACCCGTCCGTTCGGGTTCACCCAGGCCAACATCCCACCGGCGAGCCTGACCATCGAGCAACTGTGCAGGTGAGCTGAGGGGACCGCGCATGTTCGCGAACTTCTCGCATCTACTGTCCGTCCTGCTGCAGGGCGCCCTGCCGACGGTCGAACTCACCGTCGGGGGCATCGTGTTCGCGACGCTGACCGCCTTCGCGGCTGGATTCGCCGGCATGGCCAGGTCCCGCGTCGTGCGCGTCGTCGTGCGGCTGTACGTCGAGATCTGGCGAGGGACCTCCGAGGTCGTCCAGCTGTTCTGGATCTACTTCGCCGTCCCACTCCTCCTGGGCCTGCAGATCGTGCCGGTGTGGTCCGGCGTGCTGGTGCTCGGGCTCAACGGCGGCGCCTACGGTGCCGAGATCGTGCGCGGTGCGGTGCGCGCCGTGCCGGCGGCCCAGCACGAGGGCGCCATCGCGCTGAGCCTCACGGCGTGGCAGCGCACGCGGCTGGTGATACTGCCCCAGGCGGTGGTCGAGATGATCCCGCCGCTGAACACGCTGTACATCCAGTTGCTCAAGGCCACTTCGCTGGCCTCTCTCATCAACGTCAGCGAGATCGCCTACCAGGGCAAGCAGATCCTGGAGCCGACCTACAGCAGCCAGATGCCGTTGATCCTGACGATGATGCTGGTGATGTACCTGATCCTGTCGGTGGTGATCACGGCCGTCATGCGAGTGCTCGAACGCGTGCTGAGCGCCCGGGTCGGACGCCGGCCGCTGGCGACACGGACGGCCGGCACTGTGACGACGGGGGTGACCGGGTGAACGGGAGCTGGAACTGGCACTACGCCTGGAGCATCCTTCCCGACCTGCTGCGCGGGCTCCGGGTGACGCTGGAGGCGACCGTACTCGGCTCGTGCCTGGCGTTCGTCCTGGGTCTGCTGTTCGCCATCCTGCGGTTGGCCAGGATTCCGGTGCTGAGCCACGTCGTCTGGCTGTTCTCCGAGTTCGTGCGCAGCACGCCGCTGCTGGTACAGCTGTACTTCGTCTACTTCGTCTTCCCCGCGGAGCTCGGCATCCGGATGGACTCGCTGACCACCGGGGTGGTCACGCTGGGCGTGCACTACGCGACGTACACCTCCGAGGCGTACCGGGCAGGCATCGAGGGCGTCCCGCGAGCCCAGTGGGAGGCGGCGACCGCGCTGAGCCTGCCGCGCACCCGCGTGTGGAGCAGCGTGATCCTGCCGCAGGCGATCCGCCGCGGGCTTCCAGCCCTGGGCAACTACGTCATCTCGATGTTCAAGGAGACGCCGGTACTGCTCACCGTGGGCGTGCTCGACCTGGTCGGCAAGGCGGAGACGGTCGGATCCAACGCCTACCGCTATGTCGAACCCTTCACCATCGCCGGTCTGTTGTTCCTGCTGCTCAGCTACCCGTCCTCCGCTCTCGTGAGAAAGCTGGAACACCGTGTCGGACGACCGTGACACCCTGCAGCCCCCGGCCGGGTCCGGGGAACCGGAAGCGGACATGATGATCCGCTTCGACCGCGTGGTCAAGCGCTACGGGGAACGCGTGGTGCTTCGCGAGCTCGACTTCGCCGTCGGACCGCACGAATGCGTGACCCTCATCGGGCCGAGCGGCTCGGGCAAGACCACGGTCCTGCGCCTGCTGATGGGTCTGGAGGACATCGACAGCGGCACCATCCGGATCGGTGACGACTACCTCACCCACATGAGGCGCGAGGGCAAGCTCGTCCCGGCCAACGAACGCCACCGGCGGTCGGTGCGCAAGCGCGTCGGCATGGTCTTCCAGCAGTTCAACCTGTTTCCCAACATGAACGTGCTGCGCAACATCACCGAGGCGCCGGTCAGGGCACTCGGCCTGTCGAAGGACGAGGCCGAACAGCGTGCGAAGGAACTGCTGGAGACCGTCGGGATGGCGGAGTTCGCCGACCGCCATCCTGGCCGGCTCTCCGGGGGCCAACAGCAGCGGGTGGCCATCGCGCGGGCGCTCGCCATGCGGCCGGACGTGCTGCTGCTGGACGAGGTCACCTCGGCCCTCGACCCCGAACTGGTCGGCGAGGTCCTGGGGGTGTTGCGGGACATCGCGGCGAACCCGGACATCGCCTGCACGATGGTGTGCGTGACGCACGAGATGCGCTTCGCCCAGGACATCTCGGATCGGGTGCTGATGTTCGATCAGGGTCGGATCATCGAGGAGGGCTCGCCGGAACAGTTGCTCGTCCACCCGTCCGAGCAGCGCACCCGGCAGTTCCTCAGCGCGGTGCTCGACCGCTCCTGACACCACCTGCGGCCGCCAGGGACCGGCCGCGCACGCCGCGGCCCGGTCGGGCAGTCCCGCGGTGAAGCCGGCCAGCGACCGCGGGGTGAAGGCCCGTTGCACCGCGCGGCGGGCCGGCGGCCGGCGTGGCCGCCTTGTTCCGCGCCCCCGACTCCCGTGCGACGGTCAGCGCTCCGGCGCACACCGGGAGCGGGGCGCCGGCGGGGGCGGTCACCGGGGCCGCCCCCGCTCGCCGGACAGGAAGCGCCAGCGTTCCCGGTGAACAGCCCGCCGTTGGCGCCGGCCGGCCCCTGGGAGGCGCGGACGCGGGCCGTCGGCCGATCCCGCCGCGCCGTGCCGTTCGCGCCCGGGCGTAGTCGTCGACGACCGCGATGCGGGTGCCGAGACCGCCGGGGATCTCCGCCTCGCTGTGGAGCCGGCCAGGAAGGTGCGCCGCCCGGACAGGTCGATCCCCGCCGGCGGGGAGTCACTGCCGAGACGCATGGGGCCGGAAACGCTGTTGGTGGTGATCGGCCTCGTGGGTTCGTCGGAAACGGCCTGGGCCGCATGGGTGGATGGGCGGGAGGGAAGGCGGGCCTCTGCCGCGGGCATCTCCGGTCACCCGAGCGGCCGGAATCCCTCAGGCCGGACCAATGTGCCGTGCCGGCGGGCGGCTTCCAACAGATCGCGCCGGCACCCGCGGCCCTGGCGGCTTCGTGCCTGACGGACCGTGAAGGCGCCGGGAACGCGTCGATACACTGGCCCTGCCACCGTTTCGCCTGATCCCGCCCTGGGGGCGCCCCACCATGCTCACCATGCAAGATGCTCTGCTGGCCCTGAACCGCTACTGGACCGAGCAGGGTTGTCTCGCCACCCAGCCGATGAACAGCGAGGTCGGTGCGGGCACGCTCAACCCGGCGACGTTCCTGCGGGTGCAGGGTCCGGAGCCGTGGCGGGTCGCCTACGTCGAGCCGAGCGTGCGCCCGGACGACTCGCGCTACGGCGAGAACCCCAACCGCCTCCAGACCCACACCCAGTTCCAGGTGATCCTCAAGCCCGAGCCGGGCAACGCGCAGGAGCTGTACCTGGGCAGTCTGGCGGCCATCGGCATCGACGTGGCCGCCCACGACATCCGGTTCGTCGAGGACAACTGGGCCTCCCCCGCGCTCGGCGCGTGGGGCCTGGGCTGGGAGGTGTGGCTGGACGGCCTGGAGATCACCCAGTTCACCTACTTCCAGCAGGCCGGCGGCATCAGCCTGGACCCGGTGTCGGTGGAGATCACCTACGGCATCGAGCGCATCCTGATGGCCGTCCAGAACGTCGGCCACTTCAAGGACATCGCCTACGCACCGGGCATCTCCTACGGCGAGGCGTTCGGCCAGGCCGAGTACGAGATGAGCCGTTACTACCTCGACGACGCGGACGTGGAGACCAACCGCTCGCTGTTCGAGACGTACGCGACCGAGGCGCAGCGCATGCTGGACGCCCGGCTGCCGGTGCCGGCCTACTCCTACGTGCTCAAGTGCTCGCACGCCTTCAACGTCCTCGACGCCCGCGGCGCCATCTCCACCACGGAGCGGGCCCGGGCCTTCGGCCGGATGCGCGCGCTGGCCCATGAGGTCGCCGGGCTGTGGGCGGCACGCCGTGAGGAGCTGGGCCACCCGCTGGGCCAGGCCGCGCCCGTGGCCGAGCCGGCCCTGGTCACCGCCGGTGCGCCGGCCGCCGGGCCCGCCACCCTGGCGTTCGAGATCGGCGTGGAGGAGATGCCGCCGGCCGAGGTCACCCGGTCCGCCGAGGCCGTGCGGACCGCGCTGACCGAACGGCTGGCCGCCACCCGGCTGCGGCACGGCCCGATCAGCGTCTCGTCGTCCCCGCGCCGGGTGGTGGCGGTCGTCACCTCCGTGCACCCGAAGGAGGACGACCACCAGCAGACGGTGCGCGGCCCCCGGGTGACCGCGGCCTTCGACGCCGACGGCAACCCGACGCCCGCCGTGCTGGGCTTCGCCCGCAGCCAGGGCGTCGCCCCGGGTGACCTGGGCCGGGTGGAGGCCGGCGGCCACGTCCACGTCGCGGCCGTCCGGTTCGTGCCGGGGCGGAGCGCCGACGAGGTGCTCGCCGGCGTGCTGGCCGAGGTGGTCGGCGGGCTGCGCGCCGAGAAGAACATGCGCTGGAACGCCCCCGGGCTGTCGTTCACCCGGCCGATCCGCTGGGTGCTGGCGCTGCTGGGCGAACGGGTGGTGCCGTTCCGCGTCTCCACGCTGGTCTCCGGCCGCACCACGCGGGTGCACCGCACCGCGGCGTCCCCGTCGGTGGACGTGGCGCGCGCCGACGGCTACCCGGAGTTCCTGGCCTCGCACGGCATCATGATCGACGCGGCCGAGCGCCGCGCCGTCATCAACAGGGGCGCGCTGCGGCTGGCCGCGGAGGCCGGCGGCACGGTCGACCTGGAGCAGTACGCGGCGCTGGCGGACGAGGTCACCAACCTCGTGGAGCTGCCCAACCCGATCCTGGGTTCGTTCGACCCGAAGTACCTGGAGCTGCCGGCGCAGATCCTCGTCACCGTCATGCGCAAGCACCAGCGCTACCTGCCGGTGCAGGACGCCGGTGGGAAGCTGCTGCCGTACTTCGTCGCGGTGGCCAACGGCGCGTGCGACCACGACCTGGTCCGGGCCGGCAACGAAGCGGTGCTGCGGGCCCGTTACGAGGACGCCGCCTTCTTCTGGCACGCCGACCTGGGCACCGCGCCGGCCGCCATGAAGGAGAGGCTGGGGCTGCTCACCTTCGAGGAGCGGCTCGGCTCGATGGCCGACCGCGCCGACCGCATCGCGGCGATCGCGCTGACGCTGGCCGACACCGCGGGGCTGGCCGGCGAGGACCGCGACACCCTGGAGCGGGCCGCGCGGCTGACGAAGTTCGACCTGGGCTCGCAGATGGTCACCGAACTGTCCAGCCTGGCCGGGGTGATGGCCCGCGAGTACGCGGAACGCGCGGGTGAGGGCACGGCGGTGGCCGCCGCGCTGTTCGAGACCGAGCTGCCGCGCTTCGGCGGGGACGCGCTGCCGGGCAGCGTGCCGGGCGCGGTGCTGGCGCTGGCCGACCGGTTCGACCTGCTGGCCGGGCTGTTCGCCATCGGTTCTGCCCCGACCGGCAGTTCCGACCCGTTCGGCCTGCGGCGCTCGGCGCTGGGTCTGGTCAACATCCTGCGGGCGCACCCGCGGCTCGCGGACGTCACCGTCGAGGGGGGTCTGGCGCTCGCCGCCGGCCACCAGCGGCTCGTGCCGGGCGCCGAAGCGCTGGAGGACGCGCGGCAGTTCGTGGTGCGCCGGCTGGAGCAGTCGCTGATCGAGGCCGGTCACGGGGTCGCGCAGGTGCGGGCGGTGCTGCCGCTTGGCGGTTCCCCGGCCCGGGCCGAGCACACCCTGTCGGAGCTGGAGTCGCTGCTGGGCGACGAGCGGTTCGCGGCCCTGATCGCCGCCGTGCAGCGGGTGCGGCGCATCGTGCCGGCCGGCACGGCGGCCGGCTGCGACCCGGCGCTGTTCGACTCCCCGGCCGAGGCCGATCTGTACACGGCGGCGGAGAAGGTGCGGGCGGGGCTGGCCGGCGACACCCGGCTGGGCCGGTTCGCGGCCGAGACCGGTGAACTGGTCACCGTCGTCAACCAGTTCTTCGACGACGTCATGGTGATGGCCGACGACCCCGCGGTACGTGCCAACCGCCTGGGGCTGCTGGCCTCGGTCTCGGCGCTGGCCGCGCCGGTCCTGGAGTGGACGGAGATCGGCGGCTGACACCCGCACCGCGGGCGGACCGTCGTCAGCCTGCTGGTGTGCCCGGGGCCCCGCCCCCCGAACGCGACCCGGCCCCGCCGTGCTGGGCGGGGCCGGGTGGGTGGGGCCGGGCGGGCGGGAGTGTCACGCCGTGGTGGAGTTCCCCAGCATGGCCGACGCCGCCTCCATGCTGGTGGGCTCGGGGGCGGGGGCCGGGACCGGGCGGCAGGTGAAGCCGAGGCGGGTCATGGCCCGGGTGACCTCGGCGGCGGAGAAGTCGCGGCGGTCCTGCTTGGTGAGCACTTCGCCGACCTGCTTGACGGGGTAGGTGCGGCGGCCGATGATCACGGACTCACCGGTCACGGGTTCGGGCTTGATGCCCTTCATCGCTTCGAGGACTTCGCTCTTGACGAGGTTGAAGGAGAAACGGGCGATGACACAGTGCATGATGCCTCACAGGTTGACGTAGGGCCGTTGGCCGCGCGAGCGGCCGGATCGAGGGGGCGGCCGCCCGCCGCTCAGGCCGCCGTGCGGACGGAGGGCTGCCGGCCGGGGGCACCGGCGCGTCGCGCCTTGGCGGTGCCGCTGCGCCGGCCCCGGGAGGAGGACGGCTTGCGCTTCGCGGGTTCGGCGACCGGGGCGGCGATGGTGACCGGAACGCCCGACGGGGTCCGGGCGCCGGTGATGCGGCCGAGCTCGGACTCACCGGAACGCACCTGCGTGGTCTGCGGGTCGATGCCCGCGTCGGCCATCAGGCGTGCCATGTCGCGCCGCTGCTCGGGCAGCACCAGCGTGACGACCCGGCCGGACTCGCCGGCCCGGGCGGTGCGGCCGCCGCGGTGCAGGTAGTCCTTGTGGTCGGCCGGCGGATCGACGTTGACGACCAGGTCGAGCTGGTCGACGTGGATGCCGCGGGCGGCGACGTTGGTGGCCACCAGCACGGAGACGCGCCCGTCCTTGAACTGCTCCAGGGTGCGGGTGCGCTGGGGCTGCGACTTGCCGCCGTGCAGCGCGGCGGCGTGCACGCCGCTGCGCAGCAGGTCCCGGGTGAGGCGGTCCACCGCGTGCTTGGTGTCCAGGAACATGATCACCCGGCCGTCGCGCGCGCCGATCTCGATGGTCGTGGCGTGCTTGTCGGTGCCGTGGACGTGCAGCACGTGGTGTTCCATCGTGGTGACCGCGGCCACCGAGGGGTCGACGGAGTGCACCACCGGGTCGGAGAGGTAACGGCGCACCAGCAGGTCGACGTTACGGTCCAGGGTGGCCGAGAACAGCATGCGCTGGCCGCCGGGACGCACCTGGTCCAGGAGCTCGGTGACCTGCGGCATGAAGCCCATGTCGGCCATCTGGTCGGCCTCGTCGAGCACGGTGATGTCGACCTGGCCGAGGCGGCAGTCACCGCGTTCGATGAGGTCCTTGAGCCGGCCCGGGGTGGCGACGACCACCTCAGCGCCGCCGCGCAGCGCCCCGGCCTGCCGGCCGATCGACATGCCGCCGACCACGGTGGTCAGCCGCAGCCTCAGCGGCCGGGCGTACGGGGTGAGCGCGTCGGTGACCTGCTGGGCCAGTTCCCGGGTGGGGACGAGGACCAGGGCCAGCGGCTGCCGGGGCTCGGCGCGGCGGCCGGCGGTGCGGGCCAGCAGCGCCAGGCCGAAGGCGAGGGTCTTGCCGGAGCCGGTGCGGCCACGGCCCAGGACGTCGCGGCCGGCCAGCGTGTTCGGGAGGGTCGCCGCCTGGATCGGGAACGGCACGGTCACGCCCTCGGCGCCCAGTGCCGCCAGCAGCGGGGCGGGCATGTCGAGTTCGGCGAACTCCGCGACGGCGGGGAGCGCCGGGGTGACGGTCACCGGCAGCGCGAACTCGCCCTGCGGGGCGGGCCGGCGGGAGGCGCCGCCGCCGGAGCGGCCACGGCCACCGGAACGGCTCCCGCCCGAGTTGCGGGAGGGCTGCGAACGGCCCGAACCGCCCTTCGAGGCGCCGGCGGAGCCGCCGGTGCGGGAGTAACGGTCGTTCGTACGGGTTTTACGGTTCACGCGGAACCTTCCTCGATGTGGCGCGTATCGAGGAAGTCCCGGCAGCGGTGAGCCGCACAGGGATTCGCGAGTACGAGCCGGAGATATAGAAAACGAAGCAGGGATGAATGCGCCTGCCCATCGCGTCGGCGGGTGCGGTGCGCCCGCCGGTGGGACGTCCGGACAGGTGGCCGGCGGGGCCGGCCTCGTCCTGGTCGGGCCCACCGGGGTGTCGCCCACCCGGCCGGGCCGTCCGCCGCTGACCGCGGGGCCGTTCGGCGCGCGCGGGGAGCGTGGTGAAGCAAACAGGCCGAGACCCGCACCCTTCAGGTGCGGGCCCCGGCTGCGTCCTGCGCGTCAGCGTCAGGCGGGAACGATGTTCTCGGCCTGCGGGCCCTTCTGGCCCTGCGTGACGTCGAAGCTCACCTTCTGGCCTTCATGAAGCTCACGGAAGCCCTGGGCGGCGATGTTCGAGTAGTGGGCGAACACGTCAGCGCCGCCACCGTCCTGCTCGATGAAGCCGAAACCCTTTTCCGCGTTGAACCACTTCACGGTGCCAGTAGCCATATTTACTCCTTCGGGGCGGTGCCCTGTGCTCACACTGTGTGAACGCAGCGTCGCCGTGATGATTACCCCATCCGGATAGCACCGGAAAACAGAAATGCTCTCCCGGACGATTGTCCGACGAGGGCACTTGAAGCTCTTGGGAACCACAACTGCAACGCCTTTACACTAGCACAGCACGGCCGGTCACGCGCAGTGGCGGCTTTGAATTCGGCGGCGCGCGCGAATACTTTACCGGAGAAGTGCTTGTTTCTCCTGTCGCGACACCAGATATTCGGGGCCGGCCCAGGGGGAGACGGCCGGCGGAACGCGGGCCGGGCGTCGGGCCCGGTGGCGCGGCGGCGCAGTTCGTCGTTGGCCCGCAGCGCATCCTCCAGCCGGTCCTCAAGGATGACGATGCGGCAGGCGGCGTCCACCGGTGCGCCCTGGTCGACGAGTTCCCGCGCGCGGGCGGCGACCCTCAACTGGTGGCGGGAGTACCGGCGATGGCCGCCCTCCGAGCGCAGCGGGGTGATCGGGCGGGCCTCACCGACGGCCCGCAGGAAGGCCGGGGTGGCGCCGAGCGTCTCGGCGGCACGGCCCATGGTGTCGGCGGGGCAGTCCTCGTCGTCGAGACGGCCGAAGGAGGCTTCCGCTGTCATGTGCACCTCTAATCGGGGATTCCGTGCCGCCCCGGTCTCTCGGCTGCGAGGATGACACCAACCCCGCGCTCGCGCGAATGTCTACCCCAGCCGCGACAGCTTTTACCCCCGCACCGCACCGGGCACGCGCCGTCGCCACCACCTGGAAGGCCGCGGCACCGGGCCCGGCCGGAGCGTCCGTGGCTCCGGTGTCAAGCAGCCGACAGCGCAAGGTGGTTGGGACTTCCGCCGGACTGGTCGCACGCTGGGGAACGCCGGCGGTCCGGGAGCCGACGGAGCATGACGTGACTGTCGAACGCAGGAAATCTGCACCGACCAAGGTAGACATGGCACTCACGCCTCCCCCCGGTACGCCCGGCACCGCCCCGGAGGGCCACCCCTCCCGCACACAGGGCGACGGACGGCGGACCGGGGCCCGCACGCGAGGCCGTCGGGGCGCGGCGGGAGTGACCGAGGTCACGCCGGGGGCGGACGCTCTCCGAGGGCGGGGTCCGGCGGCCCGTCCGGGCGTCGTCGGGCGGGTCGGCCGGGCGTCGTCGGGCGGGTCGGCCGGGCGTCGTCGGGCGGGTCGGCCGGGTGTCGTCGGGCGGGCGTCGTCAGGCGCTGATGCCCGCGGCGCGGGTGAGGCGGCGGATGTGTTCGCGGGACAGGCCCGTGGTGCGGACCAGATCGGACTGGCGGACGCCGGCCCGGACGGCGGTCACGATCGCTTCGCGGAGGGAACCGCGGGCGGCTTCGAGGGACTTCTGAGCGGCGGCGAACTGGGCGAGGGCCGATTCGACCGGCTGGAGTGCTTCCTGGTCATGCGTCACGTATCCACAGTAGACGCCCTCCTGACGTTACGTCAGGTCATCACATGGGTTGACGTCCCGGTCCGCCTCCCCGCACGCCCGCACGCCCGCAGCCCGGGTCACCGGCCCCCGCACGCCAAAGGCCCCCGGACGGTGAACGTCCGGAGGGCCCAGGAGCGTCGCGGCGGCGGTGGTGGGCGCCCGTCAGCCGGCCGGAGCGCTCACGCGGCGAAGTCGTCCGCGTCCGCGGCCTTCCAGTCGGCGGCCCAGGAGTCCGGGGGCTCGATGAGCAGCTGGCCGGGGGTGAGCCATTCGTAGAGCTCCTCGTAGGAGCGGACGGTGACCGGGTCCACCCGGCGGCGCAGCATGGAGGGGCGCAGCTGGGAGGGGTGGTTGACGCCGAGGGAGGCGATGATCTGGAGGGCGCTGCCGACCGTGCCGGCCTGGAAGCGCTGGACGCGCAGCGACTTGTCGCCGACGTCGAGGGCGCGGGCGCGGCGGGGGTCCTGGGTGGCGACGCCGGCCGGGCAGGTGTTGGTGTGGCAGCTCTGGGCCTGGATGCAGCCGACGGCGAACATCATGGCGCGGGCGGCGTTGGTGAAGTCGGCGCCCTGGACCATGCGTTTGACGATGTCGGCGCCGGTGGCGACCTTGCCGCTCGCGCCGATCTTGATCCGGTCCCGCAGGCCGGTGCCGACCAGGGCGTTGTGCACGGTCATCAGGCCCTCGGTGAGCGGGCTGCCGAGGTGGTCGGCGAACTCCAGCGGGGCCGCGCCGGTGCCACCCTCGGCGCCGTCGACGATGATGAAGTCGGGGGTGGTGCCCTCGGCGACCATGGCCTTGCAGACGGCGAGGAACTCGCGGCGGGAGCCGACGCAGAGTTTGAAGCCGACCGGCTTGCCGCCGGAGAGTTCCCGCATCTCGGCGAGGAACCTCACGAGTCCGCGCGGGGTGCTGAAGACCTGGTGGTACGAGGGCGAGATGACGGTCTTGCCCTCCGGCACCTCACGCACCCGGGCGATCTCCGCGGTGACCTTCTCGCCGGGCAGGACGCCGCCGATGCCGGGCTTGGCGCCCTGGGAGAGCTTCAGGGAGACGCACTTGACGTTCTCGCGCGCCGCTTTGGCCGCGAAGCGCTCGCGGTCGAAGCCGCCTTCGGGGGTGCGGCAGCCGAAGTAGCCGGTGCCGACCTCCCAGACCAGGTCGCCGCCGTGCTTGAGGTGGTACTCGGACGCACCGCCCTCACCGGTGTCGTGCGCGAAGCCGCCCATCGCGGCGCCCTTGTTGAGCGCCAGGATCGCGTTGGCGGACAGGGAGCCGAAGCTCATGGCGGAGACGTTGAGCAGGGCCATGTCGTAGGGCTGGGCGCAGTCGGGTCCGCCGACGCGCACCCTGGGATGCTCCTGGGCGACGGCCTTCGGCATCATCGAGGACTCGAAGTACTCGTAGCCCTCCTCGTACACGTTCCGTTCGGTGCCGAAGGCGAGTTCCGCCTCGACGCCCTTGGCACGCTGGTAAACGAGGCTGCGCACGTCGCGGTCATACGGACGACCGTCGTAGTTGTTCTCGATGAAATACTGCTGCAATTCCGGCCGGATGGATTCCAGCATGAACCGGACGTGTCCGAGGACCGGGTAGTTGCGCAGCACCGAATGCTGTTTCTGCACGAGGTCGTACGTGCCCAGAGCGGCGATCGCGGCGCACACCGCGGCGGCCGCCCACCACCAGGGGGACTCGGAGCACGCGGCGACGGCGGCAGCGGCCGCGAGTACCCAGATGAAACCGACTGCGGAAATTCGTATCACCGCGCGAACGTATCGCCATACCACTGTGGTCGCAACGCTTCAAATGATGTGACTTCGGGCGCATTTACGCATTCGCACCGGTAGCGAAGGTCTCCCCGGGCCACTCCCCTGCGTGCCGGACGCCCGGTCCCGGAACGCGACCGCCCCGGCCGCACACGCCCCCGGCGCGACGGGCCGCTTCACCATCGGCGCGAAGGGTGTCGTAACGCTGGGCGCCCCGACGGTCTTCGACACCTCCGGCGTCGACCGGTACCACTTCTGACGCCTGAAACGACGCGTCGCGCGGTCGGCCGGCGACGTCGGCGCGGGGGGCGGGACGACCGGGCGGACCTGGTCAGTGGACGGTGACCGCGACACCGGTGGCCGTGGCGGAGGACGTCGTCGCCGAACCGGCGAAGGACACCCGCCAGTAGCCGGAGGCGGACGGGGTCACGCTGCCGCGGACCGTGCCGTCGGCGTCCGTGGTCAGGGTCGTGACCGTGGTGTACGCGGTCCCGTTCTCCGGCCGGAACTGCACCGCGACCCGCACACCGGCGTACCCCCAGTACTTGTGGGTGTCCCAGCTCGCCCGGACCAGCGTGCCCGAGACCGTCACCGTCCGGCCGTGCGCGACGCTGCCCGCCGAGACGGCCGCCTTCGCCGTCGCGTACCGGGTCAGCCGCGGCGCCGGCCAGGTGCCGCGCTGGGCCCAGCCGGTGCTGGCCGCGTCGTAGGCGTAGGCGACGCCCTTCCAGGTGGCTCCGGCGTCGGCGGTGTGCAGTTCGTGCGGGTGGATGTCGACGTGTCCCGAGCAGGTCTCGGTGACGGCGCCGGAGGCGGCGGAGACCCGCTCGCAGGAGGCGTTGCCGCCGCTCAGCTGGTTCGCCGGGCCGGTGACCGCGCCCCGGTACAGGTCCAGCGCGGTACTGAACCCGGCGTGCGAGGGGTCCACGCCGCGGGCCGTCAGTGTGTAGGTGTACGGCACGGCCACGGTGTTCGTGGTGCCCACCGGGAAGGTCGCCGCGCCCTTGTCGACACTGACGGCGGAGAACGTCACGTCCATCGTGTTCGTCGTACTGACCGCCGGCGTCACCCGCACCTGCGTGGTGGCGCCGGCCACCGGGGCCGCGTGCGCGACCGGCAGGAACGCGGCGGCCAGCGCCAGCGTGCCGGTGGCGACGACTCCGAGGGCGGCGGGACGGGCGGTGACACGGGAACGCATGGGCACTCCGGAGGGGGACGGCCGCCGGTCGCCGGCCGCCGTTGCGCCGGGCCCCGCGTCCCGGCGGGGTGCGGGCTCTCCCGACGAAGACTCCCCGCGGCGCGTTCCGGTTGCGCCGCGGTCCCGATTCCCCGCGAATTGCCGCCGGGGGCTGCCGCCGGGCGGGAACGGTGGGGGCCGCCGCCGTCCGGGGGGTGCGGGGGTCGGCGCCGCGCGGGGGGGGCGCCGGGCGGCGGTGGATGATGGGGGCGGCGGGCCGGCAACGTGCCGGACCGCGACCGGAGGGCAGGCATGAGCGCGCGGATCGAACACCTGGTGACGTCGGGAACGTTCTCCCTGGACGGCGGCACGTGGGAGGTGGACAACAACGTCTGGATCGTGGGCGACGACCACGAGGCTGTCGTCATCGACGCGCCCCACGACGCGCGGGCGATCACGGACGCGCTCGGCGACCGCGTCCTGCGGGCCGTGCTGTGCACCCACGCGCACGACGACCACGTGCGCGTCGCACCCGAACTGTCCGCGCTGACCGGCGCACCCGTGCTGCTGCACCCCGACGACCTGCCGCTGTGGCGGGTGACGCACCCCGACCGCGAACCGGACGGCACCCTGACCGACGGTCAGCGGATCACCGTGGCCGGCACCACGCTGACCGTGCTGCACACCCCGGGCCACGCGCCCGGCGCGGTCTGCCTCCACGCGCCCGGCCTCGGCACGGTCTTCACCGGCGACACCCTCTTCCACGGTGGACCCGGCGCCACCGGCCGCTCCTTCTCCAGCCTCCCCCTCATCCTCGACTCCATCCGCGACCGCCTCTTCACCCTCCCCCCGGAGACGGTCGTCCGTACGGGGCACGGGGAGTCGACGACGATCGCAGCGGAAACCCACCGGGGGTTGGACGGCTGAGGGGGTCGCCCGGTACCGCCTTCGCCGGGCGGCGGCCGTCCCGGGCGGCCTGAGCTCGCCGGCCGGCTTCCCCACCGTCGGGGCTGGTCGCGCCGTTCCCCGCGCCCCTTCGGGGCCCGGGCCGCTTTCGGGGCGGGGGCGTCAGGCTGTGGGGGCCGGGGTGCTGGGGGTGCGGGCGGACTGTTCGGCGAAGGCGACTATCTGGGCGGCCATGGCGGTGAGTTGGGAGGTGACGCGGGGGTCGGAGCAGGAGCCGTCGGGGGTGAAGGCGACGGTTTCGGTGTTGACGGCGACGCCGAGGGGGGTGGGCCAGCCGCGGAGGGCGTGGACGACGCCGCGCAGGGCACCCAGGGTGTTGACCGCGCCCTGCCAGCCCATGCCGACGGCCAGGCAGCCGACCGCTCGGCCGGTGAAGTAGGGGCGATCTCCGTCGTTCAGTTCCTCGATGTGGTCGAGGGCGTTCTTGACCAGGCCGGAGACGGTGCCGTGGTAGGCGGGGCTGGCCAGCACGATGCCGTCGGCGTCCGCCACCTCGGCCAGCATGCGGACGGCCTGCGGGCTGGACGCTCCCTCGCGCGGGTCGTACAGCGGCATCGCGAGGTCCGCGCCGCTGATCACACTGACGTGCGCGCCGAGGCGATCGGCCTCGGCGAGCGTGATCCGCAGGGCCTTCTCAGCGGTCGAGCCGGGCCGCGCGGACCCGCCTATGCCGACCACCTTCACCATGCCTGACATGCCAATCCCCCACTTCGGACTGCGGTAAGAGCGGATAACGACCGAGCGGGAGTGTAACGACCCGTGCTGGTGTACGGCCTGAGTCCCGCCAACGTCTGCCCCCGGCTTGCCTGTCGATCACCGGAGCGCGGGGGGGCCGCGGGGCACGCGGTGACCCCCTGTATGACCAAAGTGACGGCACGCTCCCGGCCCCGGCGGGATGATCACCGGTATGCGGATACTGGTTCTGGGCGTCCCGGGTTTCCTCGGCGACGCCTGCGCGGCGGAGGCCCGGCGGCGGGGACACGAGGTGACGGTGCCGGAGGACGGCCCGGTGGCGGATCCGTCGCCCCGGCCCGCCGGCGCCGGGTGCGGAACGGTGGCCGGGGCGGGGGTCCTCGCGGCGCGGCGCCCGGAACGGTTACTGCGCGGGGGCCGCTGGGACGCGGTGCTGGACGCCCGCGCGGAACCGGACCCGGAGGCGGTGCGGTCGGCGGCCCGGACGCTGTCGGACCGCGCGGGCACCTACGTACTGGCACCCCGGACCGGACCGCCGCAGCCCCCGCCCGGGGACGGCCGCGGGGAACGCCACCGGACCGCGGGACGCCGCCGGCGCACCGGATCCCGCCGCGGCGCCGGCCTGTGCCCGGGTGCCGGGGGACGACGTGCCGCCGGCCGGCTGCGAGGCCGCCGTCCGGGAGGAGTTCGGCGGTGCGGTGGTGGTGCTGGCCGGCGGCTGGATCGTGGGACCCGGCGAGCCGGAGGGCCGGCTGGCGTGGTGGCTGGACCGGGCCGCCGGCGACTCACCGGTGACGCTGCCGGGGGCACCGCGGGCCCCGGTGCGGCCGGTGGACGTGCGGGACATGGCCGCCGTCGCGGTGGACCTGGCCGAGGCGGGCGCCCCGGGCCGCTTCACCGCCGCACCCGAACCGCCGCTGACGCTGGGCGGGTTGTTCGCCGCCTGCAGGCTCGCCGCCGGGGGCACGGCGGAGGCGGTGTGGCGGGGCGGGGACGCGGACGGCACCCCGGTGCGTCCCGTGGCGGCCGCCGGCGTCGCCCCCCGGACGCGCCCGTACCGCGACCGCGTGCGCACGGTGGCCGACACCCTGGCGTGGCGGGCGGCGGGCGGGCGGGGCTGAGGCGGCCGATCGGCAACCCGGACCTGAGGTCTGGTCAGGCGCGGTGAGCGGCACCTAGGTTGTGCCTCCGGTCACACAGCGAACCCCCAGGAGGCAGCACGATGCGGCTTCGACCGCGGTCACCCCGTCCACGACGCACCGCCGTACTCGCCGGTACGGCGGTCCTCGCCCTGCTGGCGGCGGGCGGCGGCGCCGCGAGCGCCGCACCGGCGTCCGCGTCCGCGTCCGCGTCCGGGGACGGTCCCGGCAGCGCCTCCACGTACGACCTCGCGCGCAAGGACTGCGTCGGCACCGCCCGCGACACCGGCTCGAAGGTCTGGTATACGGTCGCCGACGGCGTGCTGTCCGACGTCTACGAGCCGACGATCGACAACACCGACGTGCGGACGCTCCAGTACGTGGTGACCGACGGGCGCAGCTTCACCGACAGCCAGACCCGTGACATGACGTACACCGTGCGGGCCTACGACGGCGGGATGACCTGCGAGGTCACCTCGACCGACGCGGCGCACGGCTTCCGGCTGCGCACCACCTACGTCACCGACCCGGTCCGCGACACCGTGCTGATGCGCACCGCGCTGCTGCCCGCGGCCGGGCACGCGGCGGCCCCGGCCGGCCTGCGGATCTACGCCCGCCTCGACGCGCACGCCAATGGCGACGGCGGCGGCGGCACCCAGAACGCGGGCGCCAACTCCGGTGCGGTGGACGCCCGTTCCGGCGTGCCGACGGTGTCGTCCAGCACCACCGCCACGCAGGCCGTCAACCGCGACTACGCGGTGCCGACCTCGATGGCGCTGGACGCCTCGACCGCCGGGACCGCTTCGGTGGGCTACGCGGGCACCGCCTCCGACGGCCTCGCCCAGCTCGACGCCGGACACCGCCTGACCGCGCGGTCCGCCGCGCCGGACGGGCACGTGACCGCCACCGAGGACGTCACCCCGCGCCCCGGCCACGACCTGACCCTCGCGCTCGGCTTCGGCCGGGACCCCGCCGCCGCCCGGGCCACCGCCGCCGCCTCGCTGCGGGAGCCGTTCGACGCGGTGCGCGCCGGGTACGCGGCCGGCTGGGCCCGGTACGACGCGGGCCTGCGCCGCCCGCCGGCCCGGGTGCCCGGCGCCGGCCCGGGAACCGTGCGCGAGACGTACTACCTCGACGCCAACGTGCTCAAGGCCAGCGAGGACAAGACCTTCCCGGGCGCCGTCGTGGCGTCGCTGGCGTCCCCGTGGGGCCAGGCGGTGGACGGCAGTTCGCTGGTGGGGGGCAAGCCGGTCTTCTTCGGCTCCTACCGCGAGGTCTTCGGCCGCGACCTGTACGAGGCGTTCACCGGTCTGATGGCCGACGGCGACACCGCCACCGCGCGGGCCACCACCCGTTTCCTCTTCGAGCGCCAGCAGCAGCCCACCGGTGAGATGCCGCGCAACTCGCTGGTGAACGGCCGTACCGCGCCGGACACCGGCGGCGACCAGCTCGACGAGACCGCCTACCCGATCCTGATGGCGTACCTGTCGGGGCTCGGCGGGGACCGCGCGCTGTGGTCGGACCACATCAAGCCGGCCGCCGACTTCCTCGTCGCGCACGGCCCGTCCTTCGGCGTGGAGCGCTGGGAGGAGCAGTCGGGCTACTCCCCGTCGACCATCGCCGCGCAGATCGCCGGCCTGACCGCCGCCGGCGCCGTCGCGCAGCGGCACGGTGACCGGGCCGACGCGCAGCTCTACCGCGCGACCGCCGACGACTTCCAGCGGCACGTGAAGGACTGGACGGTCACCACGACCGGTCCCGACTCGGCGTCTCCGTACTTCGTGCGGCTGTCCAAGACCGGCGCCCCGGATGACGGCGCCTCCTACGGCCTCGGCAACGGCGGGCCCACCCTCGCGCAGGACTCGGTGATCGACGGCGGCTTCCAGGAGCTGGTGCGGCTCGGTGAACTGCCCGCCGACGACCCGGTGTTCACCAACTCCCTGAAGGTCCTGGACCGCACGATCGCGGTCCGCACCCCCACCGGCACCGGCTACTACCGGTACGGGAACGACGCGGCCAAGGGCAGCGCGGACGGCTACGGCGACTGCTCGACGACGTCGAGCCAGACCTCGTGCGACCACCCCGGACAACCCTGGCCCACCACCGACACCGGCACCGGGCACCTGTGGCCCGTGCTGTCCGGCGAGCGCGCCGAATCCGCGCTGGCCACCGGTGACCACGCCACCGCCGCGTCCATGCTGGCGTTCATGACCCGTTCGGCCTCCGGCGTCGGCCTGGTGCCCGAGCAGGTCTGGGAGGACGCCGGCCTGCCCGCCTCGCCGGACGGCACCGACCCGGCGACCGCCTCCATCGGCTTCTCCGACGGTCACGCGGCCGGTTCCGCCTCGCCGCTGACCTGGGCGCAGGCGCAGGAGCTGCGGCTGATCACCGACCTGGGCACCGGCCGCACGACCGACCGCCCGGCGCTCACCACCGCCCGCTACGTCACGCACCGGCCGCCGGCCGCGGTCCCGGTGACGATCACCGCGCCCGCCGACGGCTCCACCGTGGAGGGCACCGGCACCACCGTCACCGGCAGCACCACGCCCGGCGCGCACGTCGTCATCGGCTACGGCGACACCGACACCGGGACGCCCGCCGGCACGGTCACCACGACCGCGGACCACTCCGGCGCGTTCACCGCGACCGTGCCGGCCGGGCTGGGCGCCAACGCCGTGACCGTGACGGCGGCGACCGCCTCGGGCGGCACCGGCTACGCCCGGGTCACGGTCAGCGGCGACCATGTCGACGGCACCACGGTCCTGGACACCTCCGACCCGTCCGGCGACGACCACGGGCCCGGCACCTTCCAGTACCCGACCGCACCGGACTTCACCGCCGGCGCGTTCGACGTGACCAGGTTCCAGGTGATCACCAGCGGCCCGACCGTCTACCTGCGCACCACGCTGGCGGGGCTGACGCCGACGTTCGGCAACACGATGGGCGCGCAGCTGCTCGACGTCTACGTCCACGACCCCTCGGCACCGGCCGGTTCGACGTCCACCGCGGCGGCGTTCCCCACCCGCGGCTACACCGTGGCGCCCGCGGACGCGTGGAGCCAGCGGCTGGAGGTGCAGGGCTTCGCCTCGCCGGTGTGGTCGGACGCGGCCGGCGGCGCGGTCGGTTCGCCGTCGGTGGTGGCCTCCGCGGCGGCCCGCACCATCACCGTGGCGCTCCCGGCGGCCGCCTTCGGCACGCCGGGTCCCGGCTGGTCGTTCGCCGTGGCGCTGACCGGCCAGGAGGGCAGCGCCGCCGACCAGGCCCGCTCCTGGGCCCCGACCGCCCAGCCCTACGCGTTCGGCGTCTGCCCGGTCGGCGGCACGGCCCCGGTCTGCTCCGCCGCACCGTCGACGATGCCCCAGGTCATGGACACCCTGACGCCGTCCGGCGTCACCCAGTCCACCGAACTCGACCCGACGCTCGGCCCGGTCGTCCTGCACGGCGTCACCGTGGGCTGACCGCTCCCGCGCGGACCCGGAGGCGCACTCCCCGTGGGGGGTGCGCCTCCGGTGCGTTCGGGGGACGCCGGGCAACTCCGCCGTGGTCAGGACGACGTGGGGGCCGTCAGGTCGTAGAGCGTGGTGGTGCCGACCGTGCGGGCGGTGAAGTGGGCGGTGACCCAGGCGGAGATCCGCGAGGAGGTGCCCGCGCCGGTTCCCATGCCGGGGCCCGGGCCGCCGCCGCCGATGAAGTAGTGGATCTTCTTCGCGGCCACCAGGTCCTGGAACGCGGCGAGCGAGGGGGCCGGGTCGGAACCGTTGAAGCCGCCGACCGCCATGACCGGGTCACCGGTGGCGAGCTGGTAACTGGCCTGGTTCTGCGAGCCGATGGCGGCCGCCACCCAGGTGTAGGACGAGGCGTCCTTCGCCAGCAGCGTCCGCGTCGCGGCGGAGACCCGCGCGCCGTCGAGCAGACCGCCCATGCCGCCGCCCGCCGGCCCGCCGCGTCCCCCACCCTGCGCCGCGCCGGTGGAACCGCCCCGCGCCGCGCCGGGGGAACCGCCGGCCGCGCCCGGCACCCCGGCACCGGCGCCGCCGGCCGCCGCACCGCCGGGAGCCTGCGCGCCGGCGGCCCCGGGCGCACCCTGCCCGCCCGGCGCACCACCGCCGGGGAAGCCGCCGCCCCGGACACCGCCGCCCGGGAATCCGCCGCGGCCCCGCGCACCGCCGGGGCCCCCGCCACCGGGGAAGCCGCCGCGGCCCGGGCCGAAGCCGGCCGCGGGGCCCGCGGTCGGGAGGGAGCCGGTGTGGGCGGTCGCGGCGGTGTCGGCGGCGTAGGCGGCGGGACCGGCCAGGCCGGCGGCCAGGGCGGCCGCCACCACGCAGACCGCGCAGGCCCGTGCGAGCCGGCGCGAGCGGGCCGCGGGCCGGGCGAGGGCGCGCGGTCCGGCGCCGAGAGCCACCGCCGCGACCGTCCCCACCACCGCCACCGTCCAGCGCAGCCACGGCAGCCACTGCGGTGTGCGGCCCAGCAACTCCCAGGCCCACCAGGCCGTCACGGCCACCGTCAGGGCCAGCGTCCAAGCGGCGAGCGGGCGTTGGCGGCGGCGCCACAGCGCGACGGCGCCCATGCCGGTGACCGCCGCCAGGTAGGGCGCGAGGGCCACGTTGTAGTACGGGTGGAAGATGCCGGCCATGAAGCTGAAGACCGCGGCCGTGGTCAGCAGCGCCCCGCCCCACAGCAGGAACGCCTGGCGGTCGGCGTCGGTGCGGCCGGCCCGGCGGGTCAGCACGAGCCCGGCCGCCAGCAGGATCAGCGCGGCCGGCAGCAGCCAGGCGATCTGCCCGCCCATCTCGCTGCCGAACAGCCGTGTCACACCGGTCTCCCCCCACATGCCGCCGCCCCCGCCGGGCCCCCGGCCACCGCCCACGCTGCCGGTCTCGTCACCGCTGAGGCGGCCGAACCCGTTGTAGCCGAAGGTGAGTTCGAGGAAGCTGTTGTGCTGCGAACCGCCGATGTAGGGCCGGGACGAGGCGGGCCACAGCTGGACGACGGCCACCCACCAGCCACCGGTGACGATCAACACCGCCGTGGCGGCGGCCAGTTGCCGCAGGCGCCGCGACGGCCGCACCGGGGCGAGGAAGCCGTAGACCAGGGCGAGGGCCGGCAGCACCAGGAACGCCTGGAGGGTCTTGACGAGGAACGCCGCCCCGACCAGGGCGCCGGCGGCCAGCAGCCAGCGGGTGCGGCCGGCCTCCAGGGCGCGCTGGACGCAGTACACGGCGGCCACCATGAGCAGTGCCAGGAGGGCGTCGGGGTTGTTGAAACGGAACATCAGCACCGCGACCGGGGTCAGGGCCAGCACCGCGCCGGCGATCAGCCCGGCCGCCGGGCCCGACCGGCGCCGGACGGCCGCGTACAGCAGGGCCACCGCGGCGACCCCCATGAGGGCCTGCGGCACCAGCACCGCCCAGGAGTTGAGGCCGAAGACCCGCACCGACAGCTCCATCGGCCACAGCGACGCCGGGGGCTTGTCGACGGTGATGAAGTTCGCCGCGTCCGAGGAACCGAAGAAGAACGCCTTCCAGCTGCGGGATCCGGCCTGGACTGCCGCCGAGTAGAAGGAGTTGGCGTACCCGGAGGAGGACAGTCCGGCCAGGTAGAGGCCGGCGGTGCCGAGCAGCAGGGCCCACAGGGCGGGCCGTTCCCAGCGGGTGCGGGGGCCGGGGCCGGCGGGCGGCACGGAGCCGGCCGCGGCCGGAGCGGCGGCGGTCACGTCGGTGGAGGCGGTCATCGGGTGCGTCCCTGGGCCGGAGAGGTGGACGGGAAGGAGCCGCCGGCGGCGGCGGCGGGGAACAGCCAGGCGCGCAGGAGCAGGAAACGCAGCAGCGTGGCGGCGAGACCGGCGACGACGAGGACGGTGAGTTCGGCGGCGCGTGAGACGTCGCCGGAGGCCAGGTGCAGCGCGGCCAGGGAACCTGAGGACACCACCAGGCCGATGGCGAACACCACGAGCCCCTGGGCCTGGTGGCGCAGCGCGCGCTCCCGGCCGCGCACCCCGAAGGTGAACCGGCGGTTGGCGGCGGTGTTGAGCACCGTGCACACCAGCAGGGACAACGCGTTGGCCGCCTGCGGTCCCATGCCGAGCCGCAGCAGGGCGAACAGCGCGAGGGTGACGGCGGTGCTGACCGCGCCGACCGCGGCGAACGCGGCCAACTGCCGTGCCAGGCCCGGCGGTACGTCCGCCGGCCGGTCGCGCGGGTCGTCGCCGCGGGGGCGGCGCAGGCGGTCCAGCGGGAGCGCGCCGGTGGCCAGGGCGCGGCCCATCCGCCACACGCCGCGCAGGTCCTCCACGGCGGTGCGCACGATGTCCACGCGGGAGTCGGGGTCGTCGACCCAGTCGACCGGCACCTCGTGGATGCGCAGCCCGGCGCGTTCGGCGAGCACCAGCATCTCGGTGTCGAAGAACCAGCCGGTGTCCTCCACCAGGGGCAGCAGCCGCCGTGCGACATCGGCGCGGACCGCCTTGAAACCGCACTGGGCGTCGGTGAAACGGGCGTTGAGGCCGCCACGCAGGATGAGGTTGTAGGCGCGGGAGACGAACTCCCGCTTGCCGCCCCGCACGACGCGCGACCCGCCGGCCAGCCGGGAGCCGATCGCCAGGTCGGAGTGGCCGGACACCAGCGGGGCGACCAGCGGGAGCAGGGCGTTGAGGCCGGTGGAGAGGTCGGCGTCCATGTAGGCGAGCACGGGTGCGTCGGAGGCCGACCACACCGCGCGCAGCGCCCGGCCGCGGCCCTTCTCCTCCAGCCGCACGCAGGTGACTTCGGGGAACTCGGCCTCAAGTGCCGCCGCCACGGCGGGGGTCCGGTCGGTGCTGGCGTTGTCGGCGACGGTGACGCGGAATCCGTAGGGGAAGGTGGCGCTCAGGTGGGCGTGCAGGCGCCGGACGCAGGGTTCGAGGTCGGTCTCCTCGTTGTGCACGGGGACGACCACGTCGAGCAGTACGGCGGTGCGGCCGGCGCCGGCGGCGAGCGGGACGCGGGCCGGGAGCCCGTCCGCGCTGCCGTCCGGCGGCGTGCGGCCGTCCGTCCGGGAATCGGTCGGAGTCTTCATGTGGGTGAGCCTGGCCGCCGGCACTGTCGGGACCGTGTGCCGAAGCTGGCAACGGGCTGTGAGTCCACGGCGGTTCATGCCTCGGCCGCGCCCCCGCCGCGGCGCTTCGCCCTCAGCCCGGCGGGGCGGTCGGGAGGGTCAGGGCGAAGACCGTGCGGCCGGGCGTGCTGCTCGCGGTGATCGTGCCGCCGTGCGCGGTGACGACGGCGTGGACGATGGCCAGCCCCAGACCCGAGCTGCCGCCGGCGGCACGGTTGCGGGAGCGGTCGCCGCGGGCGAAGCGTTCGAAGACGTGCGGGAGCAGGGCGGGCGGGATGCCGGGGCCGGTGTCCTCGACGTCCACGCGTACGGTGCCGCCGCCGGTGCGGACGCGGGCGGTGACGGTGGTGCCGGGCGGGGTGTGGGTGCGGGCGTTCGCGAGCAGGTTGGCCAGCACCTGGTGCAGGCGGGCGGGGTCGGCGCGGACCTCGGCGGGCTCGTCGGGGAGGTCGACGCGCCAGTGGTGGCCGGGTCCCGCGGCGCGGGCGTCGTGCACGGTGTCGACGACCAGCGGGGAGACGTCGACGGTGTCGGGGGCGAGGGGGCGGCCGGCGTCGAGGCGGGCGAGCAGCAGCAGGTCCTCGACGAGCACCGTCATGCGTTCCGCCTCGGACTCGATCCGCCCGAGGGCGTGCCGGGTGCCGGGCCCCGGTGTCTCGGGTCCGCGGCGCACGAGTTCGGCGTAGCCGCGGATGGAGGCGAGCGGGGTGCGCAGTTCGTGGCTGGCGTCGGCGACGAACTGCCGCACCCGGGTCTCGCTGGCCTGCCGGGCGGCGAGTGCGGACTCCACGTGCCCCAGCAGCCGGTTGAGCGCGGATCCGACCTGGCCGACCTCGGTGCGCGGGTCGGTGTCGGCCCGGTGGACGCGTTCGGGAAGGCTCACCTCGCCGCGTGCCAGGGGCAGTTCGGAGACCCGCACGGCGGTGGCGGCCACCCGGCTCAGCGGTACGAGGGCGTAGCGGATGAGCGCGGCGCCGGCAGGCAGGCGGCGGCCAGGCCGGCGGCGGCCAGGCCGGCGGCGGCCAGGCCGGCGGCGGTGACGCAGACGATGACGAGGGCGAGCCGGTCGACGGTGTCGGTGACCGGACGGGTGGGGGTGCCGACGACCAGGCGGACTCCGGTGCGGGCCGCGGTGACGGAGGTCAGGCGGTAGTCGCCGAGGCCGGGGAGGGTGACGGTGTGCGCGGCGTGGCCGGCCGGCACCGCGGACAGGGCGGTGAGCTGGGCGGCGTCGAGGTCGACCGGGCACAGCTGGGGGGCGAGCGGGGAGACCGGGCGGCTGACCGCGCCGCTGACGGCGGTGCCGTCCGCGCCGAGCACCGCGCCGAGCGTGCCGGGGCCCTGTCCGGCGCCCAGCACGAAGTCGCGCGGGTCGTAGGGTCCGGTGCTGCCGGCGCTTCCGCAGCCGGGCAGGCCGGAGGGGCGGCCGTGCGGGGGTGCGGCGACCCGGTGGGCGGCCTCGGCGAGGCCCGCGTCGAGGCGGTCGTAGAGGTAGCCGCGCAGCGCGACGGTGGTGACGGCGCCGACGATGGCGCAGACGACGGCGATCAGCGTGACGGAGGAGGCGAGCAGCCGGGCCCGCAGCGACCGGCCGCCCACGCGGGTGCGGGTGCGGGTGCGCACGGTCAGCCGACGGGCTTGAGGAGGTAGCCGGCGCCGCGGCGGGTGTGGATCATCGGGATGCGGCCGGCGTCGATCTTCTTGCGGAGGTAACTGATGTACAGCTCCACGACGTTGGCCTGGCCGCCGAAGTCGTAGTTCCACACGCGGTCGAGGATCTGGGCCTTGGACAGCACCCGGCGCGGGTTGCGCATCAGGTACCGCAGCAGTTCGAACTCGGTGGCCGTCAGGTGGATCTGGGTGCCGTCGCGGGTGACCTCGTGGCTGTCCTCGTCGAGGGTGAGGTCGCCGACCGCCAGCACCGAGCCGGCCCGGGCGGCGGCGGCGCCGGAGCGCCGCATGAGCCCGCGCAGCCGGGCCACCACCTCCTCCAGGGAGAAGGGTTTCGTCACGTAGTCGTCGCCGCCCGCGGTGAGCCCGGCGATGCGGTCCTCGACGGCGTCCCGGGCGGTGAGGAACAGCACCGGCACGTCGGCGTCCCGTGTCGGGCCGGAGCGCAGCCGGCCGAGCACGGTCAGCCCGTCGGTGTCGGGGAGCATGACGTCGAGGACGACGGCGTCCGGCCGGAATTCCCGTGCCGCGCGCAGGGCCTGTTCGCCGTCGCCGGCGGTCCGTACCTCCCAGCCCTCGTAGCGCAGGGCCATGGACAGCAGCTCCGCCAGCGGCGCCTCGTCGTCGACGACCAGGACGCGCACCGGGGAGCCGTCGGGCCGGGCCAGTTCCGACCGGCCGGCGGGAATGGGGGAAGGTATGGCGGTCATGGTGATGATCCTGCCCGCCGCGGGTGAGAGCGCACTGGCCGCTTCCTGTGAGTTCGCTGAGAAACCGCCGGCCGCGCCGGTTGCCCGCGGTGTGGCCGAGGGGGTACGTTGGCCGACCAATGAATGCGCTTACAGAGTGGGCGGCCTGCTGGTGAGTGCTCCGACGGTGTACGACGTGGCCGACCGGGCGAACGTCTCCATCGCCACGGTCTCCCGGGTCTTCCGCAGACCCGACGCGGTGCGCGAGGCCACCCGGGAGCGGGTGATGGCCGCCGCGCGGGAGCTCGGCTACGTGCCCAGCGGCAGCGCCCGTGGTCTCGCCAGCCGCAGCACCGGGGTGCTGGGCCTGTGCTTCCCGGACTACGACGATACCGCCGGGGACGTCGAGGACGGCGAGATGACGCTGTACTCGGACGAGGTCATCCGCGGCATGGAACGGGCGAGCCGGCGGCACGGGTACGCGCTGCTGATCGCGGCGTCGCTGGCCGGCGGGGCGGAGAGCCTGGTGGCGAAGGTGGCCGGCCGGGTGGACGGCTTCGCGGTGCTGGCCCGCACGGTGCCCACCCCCGAACTGGAGCTGGTCTCACGGCGGTTGCCCGTGGTGATGCTCGCCGGGCCGCGCGAGATCGACCACTTGGACCACGTCGAGGTGGCGAACGCCGACGGGCTCTTGCAGTTGACCCGCCACCTGATCGCCGACCACGGCCGCACCCGGCTGGCCTTCGTCGGCGGCTGGTCCGACTCGCCGGACGCGCAGGCCCGGTTCCGCGGCTTCCAGCAGGCGCTGCGCGAGGCGGGCCTGCCGGCGCCGGCCGAACCGCGCGAGCGCGGCAACCTCACCCGGGAGGACGGCCACCTCGTCGTCCCCCGGCTGCTGGCCGGCCCCGGCCCGCGACCGGAGGCGCTCGTGTTCGCCAACGACCAGATGGCGCTGGGGGCGTTGCAGGCCCTGGAGGAACGCGGGCTGCGGGTGCCGCAGGACATCCTGGTCACCGGCTTCGACGGGATCCCGCTCAGCCGCTCCTCCCGCCCCCCGCTCACCACCGTCCGCCAGCCCGCCGGCCGGCTCGGCGAGACCGCCGTCGACCTCCTCGTCCAGCGCCTGGCCGAACCCGGCCGCCCCCCGCAGTCCGTCATGCTCCCCGTCACCCTCACCCGCCGGGCCAGCTGCGGCTGCGTGGACTGAGCGGGGACCGCGGCGCGGTCGCCGGGGCTCCCGGGGCGGGCGCGGCGATCCCGGGGGCGGGCGGGGCGGCGCGGGCGGACCCGTTCCTGTGAACCGACCCAACGGACGGTTTTGCTGGGTTCCGTCTCTGGTCCCCGGGGCGCGGGAGGGGCACAGTGGAGCGCGGAGCCTGGCGTCGGGTGGGGGACGGAGGACGGACGTGAACGCGTATGTGCCGTCGCGGCGGTTCATCGAGTCGCTGGCGTCGTTCAGTTGGGTGGAGGAGACCGGGGAGGGGCCGGTCGCGATGGTGCTGCTGGGGCGGGCGGAGTCGCCGGTGTCCGTGCCGGCGCTGAACGGGCTGGCGGACGGCCTGCGACTGGGCGTCCGGCGGGACGTGCAGGACTGCGGCCCCCGGGTGGGCCTGGTCGGGCGGACGGCCGCGCTGCGGGTGGACCGCTGCCGGCACGCCGTCCAGGTGCGGGTGGGCCCGCGGTGGACGGCGGCCGTCCTCGACGGCGCGCGGGTCGGCCTGCTCGTGGGGCTCGCCCCGCTGTACCGGGGCGCCGGCCTCGGCGAGGTCGCCGCCTACCTCGAACACAGCGCCCCGGCCGACGAACTCCGCATGGGGACGGCCGCGTTGCTCACCCCGGCGGCGCTGGGCGGCCGGCCGGGCTGATCACCGCGGCTACCCGCCGCCGGCGAACCGCGCCGCTCGCTGGCCGGCCTCGCCGAGCTGGGCGCGGTGGACCAGGCCGTGGCCGTCGACGGTGACCACGGCGCTGCTGCGCGGCCCGGCCCACAGCCTCGTCCAGCGCCGGACGCCGTACTGCGCGACGAGGACGGTGTGCGGGCGGGCAGGCGGGCGGGCGGGCAGGAACATCGCGAGGTTCATCCGCCCCACGACGTCACGGAACGGTTCGGCCAGGTCGCGGTTGACGGTGCAGCGGGACGGCCCCGGGACGCCGACGGTCGACCACAGCGTGAGCGCGAGGACCCCCACGACCGCCCCCGCGTACAGCCCCACCGTCCACGGGCGTCCGGCCCCGCGCCGGCGGGCCACCAGGTACCCGGCCAGCACGACGGCGAGCGCGAGGACCGATCCGGACACCACGAACGCGCTGTGCCCTTTGAAGACGGCGGAACGAACTGACCTGACCTGACGGGGGGTTCGGGCCGCCGGGACGGCCGGGACGGGGCCTACCCCTGGAGTTCCCGCACGTCGGCGACCACGCAGCTGACGTTGTCGGGGCCGCCGGCGCGGTTGGCCAGGGTGACGAGTTCGCGGACGGCCTGTTCGGGTTCGGCGGCGGCGGAGACGACGCGGTGCAGGTCGCCGGTCGCGACGACCGAGGTCAGGCCGTCGGAGCACAGCAGGTAGCGGTCGCCCGGCCGGGCGTCGTGCAGGCGGATGTCGGCGGTGGCCTCGGACGATCGGGCCAGCGCCCGTATCAGGAGTGCGCGCTGCGGGTGGGAGACGGCCTCGTCCGCGGTGATGCGGCCCTCGTCGACCATCGTCTGCACGAGCGTGTGGTCGTGGGTGATCTGGAAGAGTCCGCCGTCGCGCAGCAGGTAGGCACGGGAGTCGCCGATGTGGACCAGGGCCAGCTGGGAACCGGTCCAGAGCATCGCGGTCAGGGTCGTGCCGGCCTCCTGCGGCGCCGGGTCGGCGGCGGCGACGCCGTGAACGGCCTGCCGGGCCCGCTCGATCGCGTCGCCCAGGACGTTGAGGAGGTCGCCCGCCGGGACGCTCTCGCCCTCCAGGCGCTTGAACACCTCGACGGCGGCCGCGCCGGCCGGGGCCCCGGCGCCGCCGAAGCCGTCGGCCACGGCGAGCAGCCGGGATCCGGCGTAGGCGGTGTCCTGGTTGCTCTCGCGCACCAGGCCGATGTCGGACAGCGCGGCGTAACGGATGTGCAGGGGGTCGCCGGTCGATGACATGACGGGGTCCTTCCGGGCCAGATGGTCGATGAGGAAGGCGGCGACGTCCCGGCGTGCGGCGGTGTCGGCCTCGACCCGGCTCCAGAACGCCCCGACCTCCCGGGCGGCCGCCGCCGCGTCCAGTTCGCACACCTCACGGATGCGGGCCAACGGCATGCCGAGCCTGCGCAGCCAGGCCACCAGCCGTGCGCGCTCCAGCTGCCCGGGGGCGTAGAAGCGGTAACCGCTCGCCGGGTCCACCCGTGCCGGGGTCAGCAGCCCCAGCTCGTCGTACAGACGCAGCGCCTTCGCCGACAACCGCGACGCCCTCGCGAACGCCCCGATACCCAGCAGCTCCATGCCCGCCCTCCTCACACCGGGCTCCCCGCCCGGCCCCACCGATGCTGTGCTCTCCCCCCGGGTGAAGGTCAACCCGCACTCCCCGTCCGGTCCACGGGCGCTGGACGACGTCGCGGCGGCGCGGCCTCCGGCGACCCGACATCCACATCACGGTCCCACCCCGACGCCGGCAGCCACAGACCTGCGGCGCGAAGCGACCCGCACAGACGAAGACGACCACAACGCCAGGGGCGCGAAGCGGCCCAGACGCCCACGCAGACGGCCACGACATCAGGGGCGCGAGGAACCGCGCGACCAGCCCCGACGAGCGGAAACCGCCGGCAACCGCAAGCCGCAGCACCGCCCCCGCACGAGCCCCCGGAGGGCCGATCCACCGAAGGGCTCGACCCCTCCACCCCCGGCGGGTAATGTATGCGCTTACAGACAGCGCTTACACACCGTAGGCGAACCGGCCGCACCGATGGCGCCGGTGATCCCCACCGCCGAGAGGTCACCCGTGACGACGACTGACAAGAACGAAGCCCGCGCCGACTGGGAGCGGCGCATCGGTCTGCCCAGCGACGTGCCGCTGACCGGAACCGTGGAGCTGCCCGCGCCGCAGGGCGTGCGGGCGGCCGGGGGGACCGGGCACGTGATGCTGACGTGGCAGGCTGTGGAGGGCGCGCTGGGCTACCTCGTGCACCGCTCGGAGTCCGCGCAGGGACCGTTCGAACCCCTGGACCACCTGGGCGGCGACGTGCTGGCCGTTCCGCACCCGCCGTACGCGGACACGCTGGTGGAGACCGGGCGCACGTACCACTACAAGGTGGCGACCTGGAGCGACGGCTCCGCCGGGCCGCTGTCGGAGGCGGTCGCCGGGACCGCGCGGGAGCCGGGCGAACGGCCGGCGGCGGCGACGGTGTCGGTGGACGCGGCGGCGGAGCCGGCCGAACTGCCGGACGTGTGGCGGCGGATGATCGGCGCGGAGCACCTGTCGCTGCTGACCTGGGACAAGCCGGGGGCCGGCGGGTCGGACGTGGCGGCCGAGTACGCGCAGGCGCTGGGCATCGTCCGCGACGAGATCGGCGTCAAGTCGGTGCGCGCGCACGGGACGTTCCTCCCGGAGACGGTGACCGTCACCGCGGACGGCGGCTTCGACTTCTCCGGCCTCGACGAGGTCTATGACCGCTTCCTGGCCACCGGGCTCAAGCCGGTCGTCGAACTCTCCTTCCTGCCGGTCGAGTTGTCCTCCGACCCGGACTACACGGTCTTCCAGTACAAGGCGCGGGTGGCGATCCCGGCCGACTGGGACCGCTGGGGCGCGCTGTGCCGGGACCTGGTGGTGCACCTGCGGGAGCGCTACGGCGCCGACGAGGTCGCGACCTGGGAGTTCGAGGTCTGGAACGAGGCCAACCTCAACGTCTTCTGGTCCGGCACGCAGGCCGACTACCACCGTCTGTACGAGGTGGCGGCCCGCGCGATCAAGGCGGTGGACGAGCGGATCCCGGTCGGTGGTCCCTCCTCGGCGGCGGCCGGCTGGGTCGGCGCGCTGCTCCAGCACTGCCGGGAGCACGACGTGCCGTGCGACTTCGTCTCCACCCACACCTACGGCAACGCCCCCCTGGACATGCGGCCGTTGACGAAGGCGTTCGCCCGCGCGACCGGGCGGCCCGAGCCGCGGGTGCTGTGGACGGAGTGGGGGGTGACGCCCACGCACTTCAACCGGGTGAGCGACTCGGTGTTCTCCGCGCCCTTCGTGCTGCGCGGGATGAGGACCGCGCTGGAGTCCACCGACGCCCTGGCCTACTGGGTCTTCTCCGACCAGTTCGAGGAACTCGGCTGGCCGCCGCGGCTTTTCCACGGCGGCTTCGGCCTGCTGACCGTCGGCAACCTGCGCAAGCCGCGGTTCTGGGCGCTCTACCTGCTGTCCCAACTGGCCGGCGGGCGCGTGCCGTCGGTGGTGTCCGGCGACGGCGCCGAGGCGCTCGTCGAGTCGCTGGCGACCCGCGCGGACGACGGTTCCACGGTCGACGTCCTGGTGTGGAACGGCACGCTGGACCAGTCGAAGACCGACGGCGCCGCCGCCCTGGACCGCAGCGTCACCGTCGAGGTCAACGGGCTGACGCCGGGCGGGCGTTACACGGTCGGCTCGCGGCGGGTCGACGAGGAGCACGCGAACATCCAGCGCGTGTGGAACGGTCTCGGCGGCGGCGACTGGCCGGACGCCGGCCAGTGGGAGGCGTTGCGCGCCGCCGACTCGCTGCCCGTCGAGGACCTGCCGGCGGTCACCGCGGCCGAAGACGGCACGGCGTCCGTGACGGTCGACGTGCCGATGCCGGGCATCCGCTTCCTGCGGCTCGCCCGCGCCTGATCCCTCCGGGGGCGGGGGCGTCCGCCCCGCCCCGGGAGGCACGGCGGCCGGACCCCGTGCGGGGCGTCCGGCCGGCCGTGCGGCGCGCGCCCGGGTCCCGTACCGCCGCACGGTGTCCGGTGCGCGGACCCGTGCGCGGACGCCGCGCCCCGCCCCGGCCGTTCCCCCATGGCGGCCGGGGCGGACCGTACCCGTGCGGGCGGCCGGTCGCCCGCGGGCGCGTGGTCAGTGGCCGCCGCGGGGCTGGTCGCAGGCGGCGTGGTCGGGGTAGCCGGAGAAGGCGTCCGCCCGGGTGGTGTCGCGGTCCATCGTGCCCTGTACGCACACCGGGTAGGTGCTGATGAGGAAGCTGACCCCGGTGGGACCGTTCTCGCCGGTCCACACGCTGCCGGCCGGGAAGCCGAGGCGGCCGAGCGTGCGGCCGGCGCTCGCCGGGTCGAAGTCCCCGCGCCTGCGCAGCGGTTCGAGCGCGGTCTCGACCCGCCGGATCGTGGCCAGGCCCTTGCAGCGGAGCCTGCCGTGCAGCGGGAAGGGCTCCATGAAGCCGTGGTTCTCCGCGAAGTGGTCGGTGGGCGGCCCGGTCGGCGTGGCGGACTCCCCGGGCGGCTGCGCCGAAGGCGTCTCACCGGGACACGGGTAGTCCGTCGCCGCCGCCGTCGCCGACGGCGTCCCCGCCACCGCTGCCGGCGCCCCCGCGGTGTCGTCCCCCGCGTGCCGCGTCCCGCACCCCGACACCAGCACCGCCAGCACCGCCATCGCCGGCAGGCCCCACCGGCCTTCCACAGACCTGAACGTGTTCATACGCCCGATCCTGCCCCAACCCGCCCGGCGGAGGGCAGCGTTCCGGGCCCGGTGTGGCGACGGCGACACCACGGGGTCGCGGGGGGAGGGTCGCCGGGTGGACGACATCACCGGCACACCTGGCGTCAGCGCTCTGACCGTGAAGGTCCGCCCGGTCGGTGCTCGGAGCGGAACCTCGCTGGGCACCATTCGGTGATCACCCCCTGACCGACGACGGGCTGCCGCTGTTCGTCCAGCACGGACACACCCGGACCGGACCGCCTTACCGGCCGGACGGCGGTGGAAAGGACCGCCGTCCGAACCCTTCGGGCGCCTGGTACGGGCGGTGTACGCCGAACCACGGCTGCGGCCGCTCCCGCCGTGGACGGGGATGCGCGAGCCGCACGTCAGCCGGTGCGCGCGCTTCCCGTACGCGGGGGACGTCCCACGCCCCCTACCGTTTCGCCGAGCGGCTGATGCCCTGGGCGATCTGGCTGACGCGGGGCTGGGAGAGGCCGAGGATGCGGCCGATCTCGGTGGTGGTGCGGGTTTCGCGCAGGGCGAGGACGGCTTCCTGGCGGACGCGGCGGAGTTCCGCCTGGAGGTCCGGCACGGCGTCGAGGACGGCGCCGACGGCACGGGCACGGTCCACCGGGTCGGTGATGGCGGACACGGCGGTGATCACACGGCGGATCTCGGTGAGGTGCGGCGAGTCTTCCATCCTTCAGGGGTACACCGTCGGTGCCCGCGGTGACAGCCCCGCGCCCGGTCCGCTCCGGCGCCGCCCCCGCGCCCCGGCTCCCCGCCCGCGTCCCCGCCTCAACCGCCCGCCCGGGCGAAGGGGTTGGGGACGGCGTCGAGCAGGAGGCGGGTGTAGTCGTGGCGGGAGGCGTGGATGACGTCGAGGACCGGGCCGGACTCGACGACGCGGCCCTGGTTGAGGACGAGGACCTCGTCGGCCAGCAGGCGGGCGGAGAGCAGGTCATGGGTGATGTAGAGCATGGCCAGGCCCCGGTCGCGGACGAGGCGGTCGAGGAGTTCGAGGATCTCGGCGCGGATGGAGACGTCCAGCATGGAGATCGGCTCGTCGGCCACCAGCACGTCCGGTTCGGGGGCCAGTGCCCGGGCGACGACGACGCGTTGGCGCTGGCCGCCGGACAACTGGTGGGGGAAACGGTCGAGATGGGCGGCGGGCAGGCCCACCGTCTCCAGCAGCTCCACCGCCCGCTCGCGCGCCGCCCGTTCCCCCAGGCCCAGGTGGTTGCGCAGCGGGCGCACCAGCGTCTGCCGGACGGTGCGCGTGGGGTTCAGCGAGGCGAACGGGTCCTGGAAGACCAGCTGCACGTGTTTGCGGTACCGCCGCAGCGCCCGTCCGCCCAGCCGGTCCACCCGCAGGCCGGCCGCGTTCCCCTCCCCAGGACCGCCGGGGGCGAACGTCACCGTGCCGCCGTCGGGCCGTTCGATGCCGGTCACCAGGCGGGCCAGCGTGGTCTTGCCGCTGCCGGACTGCCCGACGAGCGCGGTGACGGTGGCCCGGCGCAGGGTGAGGGAGACGTCGCTGACGGCCTCCACGCGGGTGGCGGTGCGGCCGCGGCGGCGGGTGTAGGTGCGGGAGACACCGTCGACGGTGAGCACGGCCTGCGCGGTCGCCGGGTCGGCGGCGGGGTGGCGGGTGAAGGTGCTGGCGCCGAAGCCGGTGCGGGCTGCCGGGGTGCCGGCGGCCCGGTCGCGTTCCACCACGTGACAGGCGGTGGTGACGCCGTCGGCGGTGACCTCGGGGGGCGTGTGCGTGCGGCAGACGTCCAGCACCTCGGGGCAGCGGTCGGCGAACGGGCAGCCGGGCAGGTCGAGGGCGAGGCCGGGCGGCCGCCCGGGGATGTAGGCGACGTCGACCCGTTCGGCACGCGGATCGGCGTAACTGCCCAGCAGGCCGCGGGTGTAGGGGTGCAGGGGTGCACGCAGCACGCCGGTGGAGCGCTGCTGTTCCACGATCCGTCCCGCGTACATCACCATGACGCGGTCGGTGACCTCCATGACGCTGCCGAGGTCGTGACTGATCATCAGCACGGCGAAGCCCCGGTCGCGTTGCAGGGCGCGGAGGTTGTCCAGGATCGAGCGCTGGACGACGACGTCGAGGCCGGTGGTGGGTTCGTCGAGCAGCACGAAGTCCGGGTCGAGGGCGAGCGCGAGGGCCAGGGCGACGCGCTGCTTCATGCCGCCGGACAGCTCGTGCGGGTGGAAACGCATGTGCTGGGGTTCCAGCAGCACGAGTTCCAGCAACTCACCGATGCGCCGCCGTATCTGATCATCCGTCAGTTTCGTGTGGGCGCGGAAGACGTCGCGGAACTGGGCCTCGACGGTCATGACGGGGTTGAGGGCGTTCATGCTGGACTGGAAGACGGTGGACATCCGCCGCCAGCGCAGCGGCCGCAGGGCGTCGTCGCCGAGGGCGGTGATGTCGGTGCCGTCGAAGACGATCCGGCCGCCGGTGATGGTGGCGGGCGGCTCCAGCAGCCGCAGCAGCGCGTTGCCCAGGGTGGACTTGCCGGAGCCGGACTCGCCGAGCAGGCCCACGCATTCGCCGGGTTCGATGCTGAAGGAGACCTCGCGCACGGCCGTGGCGGGCGGGGTGCGGCGGGTGGCGTAGGTGACGCTGAGGTCGGTGACGTCGAGAAGGGGCATCGTCTACTCCTCGCGCAGGGCGGGGTTGCTCAGCGCGTCCACGCCGAAGTTGATGAGGGTCATCGAGGTGATCAGCACGGTGAGGGCGAGGCCGGGGGCGATCAGCCAGGCCCACTGGCCGGTGAGCAGCGCGCCGGAGGTGTTGGCCCAGTACAGCATCGTGCCCCAGCTGATGGTGGACGGGTCGCCGAGGCCGAGGAACTCCAGGCCCGCCTCGCCGCCGATCGCCGCGCCGGCCGCGCCCATGAAGCCCACCACGACCAGGGAGGACATGTTGGGCAGGATCTCCCGGAAGATGATCCGCAGCGTGGAGTCGCCGGCGAACCGGGCGGCGGTGATGTAGTCGCGGGTGCGCAGGGTGATGATCTGGGCGCGTTTGATCTTCGCGGCGTAGGCCCAGCCGGTGACGGAGATGACGAAGATGATCAGCCACACGCCGCGCACCGGCGAGTAGGCGGCCAGGGTGATCATCAGCGGCAGGGCCGGGACGACCAGGGCGAGGTTGGTCAGCCCGGAGAGGAACTCGTCGACCCAGCCGCGCAGGTAGCCGGCGACCAGGCCGACGAACAGGGCGATGACGGTGGCGACGACGCCGGAGACCAGCCCGACGAGCAGCGAGGTGCGGGTGCCCTGGATCAGCTGGGAGAGCACGTCCTGGCCGGTGCCGGTGGTGCCGAGCCAGTGCGCGCCGGACACGCCGAGGGACTGGCCGAAGCTGGTGTCGTCCGGCGCGTAGGGCTCGATGAGCGGCGCGAACACCCCGGCGAGCACGAACAGGCCGAGCAGGATCACGCCGGCGCGGGACTTGCCGTTGGCCCACAGGACGCGGAGCCAGGCGGGGACCTTGCCGCGGTGGGCGGCGAGGGCCTCCTCGGCGGGGCCGCCGAGGGCCACGATGGGCTGGGTCATCAGGCAGCCGCTCCCTTCCGGACGCGGGGGTCGAGGACGCCCAGCAGGACGTCCGCGATGAGGTTGGCGATCAGGACGCCGGTGGTGACGCACAGGAACAGCGCCTGCATGAGCGGGTAGTCGCGGTTGGCGACCGCCTCGAACATCAGCCGGCCCAGGCCCGGGTAGTCGAAGACGGACTCCACGAGGACCGTGCCGCCCAGGATGCCGCCGAGGGCGAGGGCGAACCCGGTGACGTTGGGCAGGATGGCGATGCGGGCGCCGTAGGCCAGCACGATGCGGCGTTCGCTCAGCCCCTTGGCGCGGGCCAGCCGGGTGTGGTCGTCGCCGAGGGACTGCACCATGTTGTTGCGCATGCCGATGATCCAGCCGGCCGGGGCGGTCACCAGGATGGAGACGGCCGGCAGGACGCCGTGGTAGAGCGCGTCGCCGAGGAACGACCAGGACCAGGCGGGGGTGCTGTCCGGGGAGTAGCCGCCGCCGCTGGGGAAGGCGACGACGACGAAGCCGAACAGGTAGATCAGCAGCAGCGCGATCCAGAAGTACGGCAGCGTGGCCAGGAACTGGGAGCCGAGGGTGACGACCGAGTCGAGCCGGCCGTTGCGGCGCCAGGCGGCGAACGCGCCGAGCACGGTGCCGACGGCGAAGCCCAGGATCTGGGTGACGCCGACCAGCACCAGGGTCCAGGGCAGCGCCTGGAGGATCATGTGGCTGACGGAGTAGGGGAAGTAGCTGTAGCTGATGCCGAGGTCGCCGTGCAGGAGCTGGCCGAGGTAGTCGGCGTACTGGTGCGGGAGCGATTCGTGCTTGAGGCCCAGCATCAGGCTGATCGCCCGCACCTGGGCGGGGTCGACGGCGGCGTGCCCTCCGGTGAGCTGGGAGACGATGGTCTGCGCGGGGTCACCGGGCTGGAGGCGGGGGATGACGAAGTTGACGGTCACCGCCGCCCAGAGGGTGACCACGAAGAACGCGACGCGGCGCAGGTAGTAGGTCATCGGCGCGGGCCCTTCAGTGCTTCACCGGGACGAGGTGGGTGATCTGGACCAGGCTGTCCGAGGGGCCGGCGTAGGGGTTCGCGGCGGAGGGCCAGCCGGTGACCTTCGCGGTGCGGTCCTCGAACCACAGGCCGCCGTACCACAGCGGGATGTTGGGCACCCGGTCGAGCATGATCCGCTCCAGTCCGCCGAGGGCCCTGGCGCGGGCCCCGGCGGTGGTGGCGTTGCCGAGGTCCGCCAGCAGCCGGTCGGTGGCCGGGTCCCGCCAGCGGGCGAAGTTGGAGGTGGCGCTCTTGCCGATGGGCGCGGACAGCTTGGAGGACAGCGACTGCGCCAGGTCGTAGTTGACGTTGCAGTCGCCGCCGTAGACGCCGAAGATCATGTCGAACGAGCCGAGCGCCTGGTCGCTGGTCTCCTGCGGCGGCGACGGGGTGTCGACCCGCACCTGGATGCCGACCTTCTGGAAGCCGGAGCGCATGATCTGCGCGGCCTGCACCCAGTCGGTCCAGCCGGCCGGCACTTCGAGCCGCAGGCTGAGGGGTTTGCCGTCCTTGCCGAGCCGGTGGCCGCCGGAGTCCAGCCGGTAGCCGGCCGCGGTCAGCATCTTCGAGGCGCGCGCCGGGTCGTAGGGCATGCGGCCCTGGTCGGTGGTGGGGGTGGCGATGAGGTCCTTCTGGTTGGGCAGCACCAGACCGGTCTGGCTGGCGGTCCTCACGTAGCCGTACTCGGCCTTGTCGGCGATGGACTGCCGGTCGAAGGCGTAGACGAGGGCGCGGCGGAAGGCGGTGTCGCCGAACGGCTTCTTCGTCAGGTTCATGTACAGGCTGATGATCCCGCCGGAGGGGAACCAGTAGTGGTTGTCCGCGGGGTCGGCCTTGACGTAGGTCTTCTCGATCGAGGGGACGAACATCAGGTTGTAGTCGTACTGCCCGCGCACCAGGCGCAGTTGGTCGACCTCACCGCCCATGACCGAGCGGGTGAACCACAGTTGCTTCACCCTGATCCGGTCGGCCTGCCAGTACTGCGGGTCACGTTCGAGCACCATGCGTTCGGAGTTGAACGACTTGAGGGTGTAGGGCCCGGTGCCGACCGGGTCCGGGTCGGTCCAGGTGACCGGGTTCTTGACGGTGGACCAGATGTGCCGGGGGACGATGACGACCTTGGTGATGGTCGGCAGCACGGTGGCGGACGGTCCCTTGAAGCCGAAGACGACCTTGCCGTCCCCGTCCGTCCGCACGGACTTGATGTACTGCCAGACGCCGTACTGGTCGAGCGCCGGGTGTTTCTTCAGCAGGTTGTAGGTGAACGCCACGTCGCTGGCGGTGAACGTCCGCCCGTCCTGCCAGGTGACGCCCTTGCGCAGGGTGAACGTGAGCTGTTCGGGGTTGTCCCAGTGGTAGGAGGTGGCCAGCCACGGGTACTGCTGGCAGCCGACGGCGCCCACCTCGTAGAGCGGTTCGTAGGTGTAGCCGGTGATGTCGCGGGTGGGTGAGAACGGGTTGAAGTCGCGCTGCGGGGCGGCGCCGGAGCCGAAGCTGCCGGCGTCGATGTGCTGGACCAGCCCGTCGGGGGTCAGCGCGTCGGATCCCCCTCCGGTGTCGTCCGGTGAGCAGCCCGCCGTCATCAGCCCCAGGGTCAGGGCCGCCGTCATCGCGGCGAACCGCCAGCGCCTTACGGGCACCCGGCACCTCCTGCGTCGTCGTCGTGGGACGGGCCCGCGGGCCGGTCACGGGGGCCGCGGCGACCGGCGCCGTCTGTTGCCCCGATCGGTGCGACCGGTTAGCGTCCCGCCTGTAAGCGCATTCTGTATGCGCTTACAAAGGGAAGTCGCAGGATGCTAACCCCTGCGCAATGCCCCCGCAATGGATCCGGCACGGGGAATCCGGCCGGCGCGAGAGGGAGGACGGACCGTGAACGGCACGGACGGGACGCGACCGGACGCGACACGCACCACGGACGCCGGGGCCGGCGGACCCGGAACGGGGGGTGCGGCCGGCGGCGGATCACCGGGCGCTACGGGGAGCGCCACGGGCGCCGCGACGCCGGGTGCGGCGGGCGGCGGACCGGCGCCGGGTCGGGGGCCGGGGGTGCGGCGCAGCGTCGGGTACGCCGGGAAGCGGATCCAGGTCGACGGCGAGGACACCCTGCTGCTCAGCGGCGAGGTGCACTACTTCCGGCTGGCGCGCGCCGACTGGGCGGACCGGATCGACAAGGCCCGGGCCGCGGGGCTCGACACCATCGCGACGTACATCCCGTGGATCTGGCACGAACTGCCCGACGGCACCGTGGACGTCACCGGCCGCACCCGTCCCGAGCGCGACCTCGGCGCCTTCCTCGACCTGTGCCACGCCCGCGGCATGCGGGTGATCGCCCGGCCCGGGCCGTTCGTCATGGCGGAGCTGAAGAACGAGGGCCTGCCGTACCGCCTCTACCGCGACCACCCGGCGATCGTGCCGTCCGGCTGGGACGGCGTGCCGGCGCCCACCCGCACGGTGGACTACCTCGCCCCGGAGTTCCTGGCCGAGGTCCGCGCCTGGTACCGGGCGGTGCTGCCGGTGCTGGCCCGGCGCCTGCACGGCGACGGCGGCCCGGTGGTCGCGGTGCAGCTGGACAACGAGGTCGGCATGCTCGCCTGGGTCTCCAACTCCCCCGATCTGACCGACCACCTGTGCGACGACTTCGCCGGCTGGCTGGAACGCGTCCACGGCGAAGGGCTCGCCGCCCGTTACCCGTTCACCCGGCTGCCGGCCGCCGGGCGCCGGGCGGCGGTCCGCTCCCCGCGCGACGGGGACGCCGCCGCGCTGACCCGGGACCTGGGCAGGTTCATGCGCGGCCGGTTCGCCCGCTACCTCGCCACGCTGCGCGGATACGCGCGGGAGTGCGGGATCACCGGCGTGCCCTTCCTGGTCAACATCCACGGCACCGGCGGCGGTCGCGCCGAGACGTTCCCGGTCGGCATCAGCCAGCTCATGGAGTCCTACCGCGGGGTGCCCGGCACGATCTCCGGCTCCGACATCTACCTCGGTGACCTCACGGTGGCCAACGCGGCCGACCTCTACCTCGTCAACGCCTTCATGGACGCGGCCCACGACGACGACCAGCCGCTGACCTCCCTGGAGTTCGAGGCCGGCACCTTCGACTACGGCGACACCTGGGAGGCGCTGGCCGACCCCTCCGCCGTCGACCTGAAGACGCGGATGTGCCTGGCGCAGGGCAACCGGCTGCTGAACTACTACCTGTTCGCCGGCGGCGTGAACCCGCCGCTGGACGAACCGGTGGGCGACGGCAACGACCGGCTGGCGTTCACCGGTGAACGCCACGGCTTCGCCGCCCCCGTCACGCCTGAGGGCGGCCCGGGTCCCGCCTGGGCGCCGACCGCCCGCACCCTGCACACCGTCCGGGCCAACGCCCGGGTCCTGGCCGCCGCCGCCCCCGAACTCGACGGCGTGACGCTCGGGTTCGTTCCGGACCACTGGCTCACCGAGTACCACCACCCCGGATCGCCCTCCGCCCGGGCGGTCCTCGACGACGTCACCGGGGTGCGCGGGGCCGGCCCCGGCGGGGCGATGGCCCGGGCGATGCTGCTGGGCGGCTTCCGCTTCGGCGCCCTCGACGTGCAGGCGCACGCTCCCGACCCGGCCCGCCACCCGGTGCTCGCGGTCGCCACCGGTGACCGGATGCCCGCCGACGCGCAGCGGCACCTGGCCGCCCATCTCGCCGCCGGCGGGCGGCTGTTGCTGGCCGGCCGGCTGCCGGCGCTCACCATGGACGGCCTGCCGTGCACGGTGCTGCGCGACGCGCTGGGGGTGCGGGTGACCGGCGAGGTGCGCGGTTCCGGGACGTTCTTCCCCTCGGCCGCCGCCCACGCCTGGGCCGCCCCCGCCCCGGAGGTCCGCTTCGGGCGCGGCCAACTGCTCGACGGGCAGGGCGAGGTGGGCCTGCGGGAGCTGTCGACCGGCCGGGCCGTCGCCCTGCACACCGAGGCCGGCGCCGGCCGCGCGCTGCTCGTCACCGCCGACGTGCCCGCCCGGCTCCCGTTCTGGCGTGCCGCGCTGGCCGCCCTCGGCGCCGTTCCCGCGCTGACCGCGCCGGGTGCCACGACCGGTCTGCTGCTGCTGTCCGGTGCCGCGCCGGACGGCTCACGGCTGCTGCACGCGCTCAACGTGAGCCCGTACGCCCAGGACTTCACCGTCCACGAGCACGGCCGGCCGCTGTTCGGCGGCGCCCCCGTGCACCTGCCGGGGCGCGGGGCGCTCATGCTGCCGCTGGCCGCGCCCGCCGGGCCGCCGCGCCTGCGGTACGCCACCGCGGAGGTCACCGGCCACAACGGCGGTGCGGTGGCGTTCCGTTCGTACGGTCCGGCCGTCGTCGCTCTGCGGGGCACCGCGGCGGCCACCACGGACGCGCCCGGCGCGCGGGTCGGGGCGGAGGGCGGCGCGACGGTGGTGCGGACGGCGGGCGCCGGGGAGTTCACGGTCACGGTGTGACGGGTGTGACGAGGCGGCGGTGCCGGGCCGAACGGCGGTGCGGACGCGGGGTGTCCGGATCCCGTCGGCCGGTCCGGCCGGTCCGGCTTGACTCCTCCGCAGCCGTCCCGGACACTCGGTGCCACGTCCGGACGTCGTCCCGGCCCGCCGCCCGCCCGCTCTCCCCCGCCCGCGCCGCCCGCCCCCGGGCACGTAATCCGGCCTCGTGCGCGCGACGTACGCATCACCGCGTCGTCGCTGGGTAGAGGCCCTGTGGTGGCGGCGCGGCCACCACGTGGAACAAGTGAATGGAGAGTCCGGATGCAGACCCCGCACCCGATGGCGCTGCGCAAGCTCATCACCCGCTACGAGACGCTGCGCGCCTCGTACGCCCAGGACGGCGGACTCCAGGCACGCAGTGTCATGAACGAGGCCGCCTACGCGCTCTGTCTCGCCACCGGCACCCGGGACGTCGACACGGCGCTCCTGGTGGGACGGCACCGGTTGGAGAAAGTCAGCGACTGACGGCCCCCGCCGGATCCGCGGACGTGAGGTCCCGGACCCGGCGCGGGCCGCCCGCCGCCCGCCGGTGGCGGTCGAGGAAGGCCCGCATCCGCCGCACGACGTCCGCCGGGTGGGCGGTAGCGGCGATCCGGTAACCCTCGCCGGGGTGGACGGCCGGCGGCCCCGGCGTCCACCCCCCGTGCGGCGACTCCGGCGTGATCTCCCTCATGTGCCCCCGGTGACCATCTCGCCCACGGTACGCGGCGGTCGGGGGCCGCGGCGGGGGTTCGGGGGCCGGCGCGGTGGTGCGGGCGGATCAGCCCCGGGCGCCGCGGGGGGCGCCGAGCGTTCCGGAGCGGGAGGTGGCGGCGCTCCAGCCGAGCAGGAGGATCGCCAGGTCGTCGGTGTGACGGCCGGCGTCCAGTCCACGGGTGGTGACGGCCAGGTGGTCCACCAGGTCGTTGCCGGTCAACTGCGGCGCGGCGGCGATGAGTTCGACGAGGCCGTCGATGCCGAGGCGTCCGCCGCCGTCGTCGCGGTGGCCCTCGACCAGGCCGTCGGTGAACAGCATGAGCGCACCCTCGGGGGGCAGGGCGACGCGGGTGGTGGTCCAGTTGTGCACCCCGGGCAGCAGTCCGAGGGCCAGGCCGGCGCGGCAGGGCAGGGCGCGGGGACCGTCCGGGCCGATCAGCAGGGGGGCGTCGTGGCCGGCCAGGGTGATGTCGGCGTGGCCGGCGGCCGGGTCCATCGACAGCGTGACGCAGGTGGCGAACTTCTCGGCGTGCGGGCGTTCCGCCACCATGATGCGTTCCAGCAGGGCCAGCATCTCCGGGCCGCGGTGGCCGCCGAGGATCAGCGTGCGCCAGGCGATGCGCAGGCACACGCCGAGCGCGGCCTCGTCGGGACCGTGGCCGCTGACGTCGCCGACGACGGCGTGCACGATGCCGTCGTCGGTCTGCACGATGTCGAGGAAGTCACCGCCGAGCAGGGCGTGTTCACGGCTGGGCAGGTAGCGGGTGACCGGGGTGACGGTCTGCCCGGTCAGCAGCGGCGCCGGCAGCAGTCCGCGTTCCAGCCGGGTGTTCTCCTGGGCCCGCAGCCGGTTCTCCCGCAGCTGGCTGGCGGTGCGCTCGGCCTGTTTGCGGTGGACCGCGTAGCGCAGGGCGCGGTCCAGCAGTTCGGGGGTGACCTGGCCCTTGACCAGGTAGTCCTGCGCGCCGATGGCCAGGGCCTCGGCACCGAGGCCGGTGTCGGTCATGCCGGTCAGCACGATGAGCGCGGCGCCGGCCCCGATCCGGTGCGTCGCGCGGACGGCGTCGATCCCGGAGGCGTCCGGAAGGTGCAGGTCGAGCAGCACGCAGTCCGGCGCGGGCCCGGCGCGCAGGGCCTCGCGGGTGGCGGCGAAGGTCTGCGCCCACCGCAGGGTGACCGACAGGCCGGTGTCGGCCAGCAGTTCCTCGACCAGCAGCGCGTCGCCGGGATCGTCCTCGACGAGCAGGACGTGATAGGTCTGCGCGCCGGGATCGGGGGTGCCGGGCGAGGGCACGACGCGGCGGACGGCGGGCACTTCGCTCATCCGCGTCCCCCGGCCGCCGCGGAGTCGGCGTCGGGGAGGCCCTCGTCGGGCAGGTCGCCGTCGGCGACCGGGAGGGTCAGCACGATGCGGGCGCCCGGTCCGTGGCCGGGGTCCAGCGCGATGGTGCCACCGTGGTACTCGACGATCTTCTTGCACAGGGCCAGCCCGATCCCGTTGCCCGGGTAGGTCTCGCGGGTGTGCAGGCGCTGGAAGATGACGAAGACCTTCTCCGCGTAGGTGGCCTCGATCCCGATGCCGTTGTCGGCGACGGCGATCTCCCAGAGCGCGCCGCGCCGCTCCACGGTGACGTCGATGCGCGGCGGGCGGTCCGGGGAGCGGAACTTGACCGCGTTGCTCACCAGGTTCTGCAGCATCATGCCCAGCTGTGTGGCGTCGCCGTGCACCGTGGGCAGCGGGTCGTGCCGCAGCTGCGCGCCGGACTCCTCCAGGACGACGCTCAGGGAGTCCTCGGTGCGGGTCAGCAGCGCGTCGAGGTCCACCGGCCCGTGGTCGGTGTGCAGGCGGCCGACGCGGGAGAACTCCAGCAGGTCGTTGATGAGTCCCTGCATGCGGTTGGCGCCGTCGACGGCGAAGCCGATGTACTGCCGGGCGCGGTCGTCGAGCTGCTCGGCGTAGCGGCGTTCCAGCAGTTGGCAGAAGCTGGCGACCTTGCGCAGCGGTTCCTGGAGGTCGTGGGAGGCGACGTAGGCGAACTGCTCCAGTTCGGCGTTGGAGCGGCGCAGGTCGGTGGCCTGCTCGTCGAGCCGGTCGCGGGCCTGGTTGCTGAACTCCAGCTCGGCGGACAGGCGTTCGCGCATGCGGTCGACGTCGCGGGCCAGCCGGTACAGGTCGGCGGGACCGCTGCCGCGCACGGGGTGGGCGAAGTCGCCGCGGGCGACCCTGCGCACGTCCTGCGAGAGCTGCTCCAGCGGGCCGGTGACCCCGCGCCGCAGGGCGACGAAGACCAGCACGGCGAGGGCCAGCAGCACGGCGGCGATGGCGGCGAAGACCGCGGTGCGCTCGGTGTCGATCGCGGAGCGGTCGGACATGGCGCGCGCCTCCTCACCGCGCAGTTGTTCCTGTTCGGCGGCCAGCGCGCCGCGGACGGCGTCGAACTCGCTCTTGCCCCGGTCCGCCCGGGCCTTGCTCAGGGGGACGACGTCCACGGGCCGGGCCGCCACGATGGGCCGCGCGAAGTCGTCCTGCCAGCGCTTCACCCGGTCGAGGGCGGTGACCAGGTCACGGCCGGCGTCGGAGTCCGCGGGCAGCAGCTGGTGCAGGCGGCGCACGGCGGTCTGCTGCTGTGTCCACCCCTGGGTGTAGGGCTCCAGGAAGTCGTGCTGACCGCTGAGCCCGTAGCCGCGCACGCCGGTCTCCTGGTCGACCAGGGCGTTCTCCAGCTGCGTGGAGGCGACGATCGCGGGGGTGTCGCGGTTGAGCAGCTGGTCGCCGATGGATCCGGCGCGGTTGAGGAAGATGCCGCCGGCCACGGCGAGGACCGCGAGCACCACGAGGGCGACGACGACGCCGGTGGTCAGGAGTTGCCGGATGGTGCGTGTGGAGAAGGCGCCGCTGTCCGGGGCGGCCGGGGTGGGCACGGCGATGCGCGGGGCGGGAACGGCCGGGGGAACGGCGGGCGGGCCGTCCGGTGTGCGGCCTTCGGTCTCCTCCACGGGCCCGGACATGGCGGGTCTCCCTCCCCAGGCCGGTCGTCGACCCTCGAACGGCGCCCTGCCGATCGGAGCGAGCATACCCTTGGCGACAACTCCTGTTGTCGGCTCGTTGCCGGTCCGCGTAGCCTGGAGGGGTGCGCCGTACGGACCCTCCCCCCATCGCCGAGACCTCCTGGCCGCATACGCACGACCTCGCCGCGTTCGCCGACCGGACGGTGCTGGACCTGGCCCGTTTCCTGGCCAATTTCGCACCCCCGGTGGCAGTTCCGGAATCCGGCGGGCCGGCCGGCGCACTGGCCCGGCTCACCGCTCTGGCCCAGTTGCGGCAGGCCGTCGAACGGCAGGCCGACCTGGAGGCCCGGGCGGCGGTCGCGGCCGGTGCCGGTTATCCCCAGCTGGGGACGGCCTGGGGCATCAGCCGGCAAGGCGCCCGGCGCCGATGGCCCGGTCTGGCACCCGGCACCCGAACGGCGACGCCCGTCGCCGCCACCTCCACCCCCCGGAGTACCGCCGTGCACGCTCTCGTTCCCGCCCGCCCCTACAACGTGCTGCTGATCGAGGACGACCCCGCCGACGCGCTCCTGGTCGAAGAGGCGCTGATCGAACGGCAGATGACCCGCACCGTGCACCGTGTGGAGGACGGCGTGGCCGCCCTGGAGTACCTGCGCGACGGCACCAGCGACCGCCCGGACCTGATCGTCCTGGACCTCAACATGCCGCGGATGAGCGGCCGGGAACTGCTGACCATCCTCAAGGACGACGAGGAGCTGAGCGTCATCCCGGTCGTCGTCCTGACCACCTCGGGCGCTCCGGACGACATCCACAACGCGTACGCCCAGCACGCGAACGCGTACGTCACCAAGCCGGTCAACCTCGACGACTTCATCGCGTCGGTGCACAGCATCGACACGTTCTTCCTGGACACCGCGCAGCCGGTACCGACGGGCGAACAGGGCTGAGGCCCTTCCCGGAACGGCGGAGGGGCGGCGCGTGATCGCCGCCCCTCTTTTTCACGTCCGCGCCGCGCCGGTCAGTAGGAGACGGTGCGGGTGGAGGCGACACCGGAGGCGGTGTCGACGTACGCCTGGGCGAACTGCGACATGCCCAGGTCGTAGAGCATGTCGGTGTAGCACTGGGTCTGGCCCTGCGTGATGCTGCAGGTCTCCTGCTCACCGTCGTTGTCACGGGTCAGGATGGCCTGGGAGCAGTCGTAGCCGGCGGAGGCGGTCCCGCACGCGCCCTGGGAGGCGTTCAGGGTCAGCCGCGCCCAGCCGGCGTGGCAGCTGAGGCTGTAGCGCAGCTCGATGACGCCGACGTTCACCCCGCCGGAGGTGACCACCTGGGCCGATTCCATGGTGGTGGCGTCACTGGCGCAGCTGGTCGCCTCCGGGCTCTGACCGTCGTAGGGGTAGCTCGCCGCCTGGGCGGTGCCGCCCAGCAGGCCGACGCCGAGCAGCGCGGTGCCGGCCACCACACCGACGCGGCCGAGATGTGCCCTGGAAATCCTCATGTGAGTCCCCTCCCGATGACCAATTTCCGGTGGGCCGACGGGAAGCGGCCGTTCCGCCTCCGCAGTTATTCGACCGTGCCCGTTCCCTGAATCCCCCGGCACGGCGGGCCCACGCGCACTGAAATGTACGCACCAAGAAAGACGCCGACAAGAAGCCCACGGGAGGCGTGGTTCCTGTGCGTCGCCGGTGAATTCCGGAGGCCCGCGCCGATTGGCTTCCGCTTTTCCGCCCGCCGGTCCCGATCGGGCGCGGCCGGCGGCCGGGAGGCCGCGCGCACCGGGGCGGGCGGGGCCGGGAGGCGGTCCGGCGTGGCGCCGCCCCGGGCTTCCGGCGGCCGCGGGCGGCGGGCCCCGGCGACCGTCGCGTGTGTTTCACGCCACAGCCCCGCGGGCGGGGTGTCCGACCGCCGGCGCCGGGCCGCGCGGCGGGTTCCGAGGGGTCCGGTGCGTGGGTTCGGTGTGGAGTCGGTGCGTCCGGGACGTCGCGTCGGCGCAGCGTCGCGGGCCCGTTGGACAGGGCGGGCCGTCCGGTCGACATCCGGGCGGAACAGGGCATTGGGGAGCCCGGTGGACGGTATCGAAACGGCATCGCGATGTTTTGGTGAGGGTTTTAATCTCACCAAGTCAGCAGCTTTTGGCCGCCAATGCGACAAGATGTCCAAATTGCTGCTCGTGGATCATCCGCAGAATTGCTTGTTACGTTGTGGGCCGCGCCTCCGGCGCCCGCGCCAGCACCACGCGGCGATCCAGGAAGCCCCGCCCGGGCTCGACGTCCCTCAGGAAGTGGCCGTGACCGAGACACCCAGTGCTCCGCAAGGCCGTGCGTCGTCACGGCGGCGGAGTCCTGCGCAGGACACCTCCGCCGAGTCCGGGGGGCGGGCGGCGGCGCGCAAGAACCGGAAGAAGAAGCACAAGGGCCTGAAGATCACGGCCATCGTGCTCGGGTTCGTCGTCGTCGTCGGCGGTGGCGGCATCGTGTGGGCGTACAACAAGCTGAGCAACAACATCCATTCCGACGACCTCTTCTCGGGCACCGGCGACGCGGGTCACGAGAAGGCGGACGCGTTCGGCCGCACGCCGATCAACATTCTGATGATCGGCTCGGACGCCCGGGACAACAAGGCGGACTGCAAGCTCGGCGGCGCCTGCGTGGTGGGCGGCGGCGCCCGTGCCGACGTGGAGATGGTGGTGCACGTCTCGGCCGACCGCTCCAACGCCACGGTGATGAGCATCCCGCGCGACCTGGAGACCTCCCTGCCGGGGTGCACCGACAACGACAACCACACCAGCACCGGGCCGCGCAACAACATGATCAACTCGGCCCTGAACTGGGGTCCGGGGTGCAGCGTCGCGGCGATCCACCAGCTGACCGGCATCCCGATCGACCACTTCATGATGGTCGACTTCTCCGGCGTGGTGAACATGGCCGACGCGGTCGGCGGCGTGGGCGTCTGCGTCAGCGACAACATCTACGACCCGTACTCGCACCTGAAGCTCACCAAGGGCCAGCACACCCTCACCGGTGTCTCGGCGCTGGAGTTCCTGCGCACCCGCCACGGCTTCGGCGACGGCACGGACACCGGGCGCACGCTGGCCCAGCACACCTACCTGTCGAACCTGATCGGCAAGCTCAAGAGCGCCGGCACCCTGACCAGCCCGTCCGACATGTGGAGCCTGGCGAACGCGGCGACCAAGTCGCTGACCGTGGACACCGGCCTGAACAGCATCGGGAAGATGATCAGCCTCGCGGACGACATCAACAAGGTGCCGACGAACCGCATGACGTTCACGACGATGCAGACCGCGGACGACACCGCTCCGGGTCTGGGCGGCCGGCTGGTGATCGCGCCCGGCGCGCGGACGCTGTTCCAGACGATCGCGAACGACCAGTCGCTGACCACGGCGTCGGGCAAGAAGTCCTCGGCGGCCTCCGCGACCTCCACGGCGATACCCACCGGCGACATCGCGGTGCAGGTGCAGAACGGCACCGGCATCGCCGGCCGGGCCGGCACGGTCGCCCAGGCGCTGATCGCCAAGGGCTTCAGCCAGCAGACCACGGGCACCAACGGCGACCCGGCGAGCACCACCACCCTGACCTACCCGGCCGCCGACCAGGCCAAGGCCAAGGCGGTCGCCTCGGCGCTCGGCCTGCCCTCCTCCGCCCTGAAGGCCGGCCGGGGCAGCGGGCTCGCCCTGCTGATCGGCGCCGACTGGCCCAGCGGCTCCACGTTCCCCGGCGGCAAGGCGAAGCCCGCCCCGGCCGACACGGCCGCGGCCCTCGGTGGCGCCAACGCCCTGACCGGCGGCGGGAGTTCGGGCTGCGACCACCCGGTCAAGGTCAGCCACTTCAGCACCATCGGCATGACCGCCGCCGGCCAGGTGACCACCAAGGACACCAGGTACGGCATGACCCCGATGCACGCCTACGCGATCAGCTCGGACGTGAAGGACTCGGCGCCCTGACCGGAGCTCACCGACGGCACGCCCGCGGCGCGGCTCCCCGGACCTCCGGGGGCCGCGCCGCGGGCGTTCGCGCCGGGGCGTTCAGCCGTTCAGGACGCCGTCGCGGACCACGCCCCAGCGCAGGGAGTCGCGGATGCCGTCGGTGACGCTGAAGCGCGGGTGCCAGTCGAGCAGGCGGGCGGCACGGTCGCCGACCGCGCAGGCGCCGGCCACGTCGCCGGGGCGCGGGCCCGTCTCCACCCACTCCACGGGCGGGTCGGCGACCTCGTTGAAGGCGGCGACCAGTTCGCGCACGGTGGTGCCGGTGCCGGTGCCCAGGTTGATCACCGCGGAGCCGCCGGTGCCGGGCAGCACCTCGTCGAACCGGCGCAGCGCGGCCACGTGGGCGGCGGCCAGGTCCCACACGTGGACGTAGTCGCGCACGCCGGAGCCGTCGCGGGTGGGCCAGTCGGTGCCCGTGACGGCGAACGGCACCCCGTCGGCCTGCGCGGTCATCAGCATGCCCAGGGCGTGGCTGGGGCGGCGCAGCGCGAGGCCGGTGCGCATCTTGGGGTCGGCGCCGATGGGATTGAAGTACCGCAGGGAGAGCACCCGCAGGGGCTGCGTGGCGGCGATGTCGGCGAACATGCCCTCACAGACCGCCTTGGTGCGCGCGTACGGGCTCTGCGGGTCGAGTGGGGAGTCCTCGGTGACGGTGAAGTCGCCGGGGGTGGCGTAGATGGCCGCCGACGAGCTGAAGATCATCCTGTCGCAGCCGTTGCGCAGCAGGTGCGCGGTGAACTCCAGGCTCTTGGTGACGTTGGCCCGGTAGTAGCCGACCGGGTCGGCGACCGAGTCGGGCACCACGATCAGCGCGGCGCAGTGCACGACCGCGGCGATGTCGGGGTGGTCGGCGAAGACCCGGTCCACCAGGTCCGCGTCGGCGATGTCGCCCTCGTAGAAGTCCCGCCCGGCGGTGAACTCGCGGCGGCCGGTGACCAGGCTGTCGAGGATCACCGGGTGGATGCCCTCGTCCAGACACGCCGACGCGACCGTGCTGCCGATGTACCCGGCGCCTCCGGCGATCAGAACCTTCATGCTGTGCGCACCCCTCGCCTGCCGTCGCCCGTGGCGGGCGCCGGTCGTCGGCACCGGACCCTATCAGCGCGTATGGCCCGGTTCGCGCAGGGACGGGCGGCGGGACGGCCGGGGTGGGCCGTCCCGCCGCGCGAGGTTCAGCAGTTGGGCACGCCGGGCAGCCACGCCTGGGGGACGTTGATGAAGATGTTCGAGATGTAGCCGCCGTAGGCCGGCAGGTAGGACCAGGCGTCGTTGGTGATGCCCTCGTAGGTGATGCTCTGGCCGTGCACCTGGCACTGGACGCCGACCGTGGTCGGGCCGGCCAGCTGGGCGACCACACCGGAGGTGGAGTTGGCCTGCCCGTGGATGTTGACGTCGGTGCCCCACGTCGGGAAGTTCGTGGTCCCCGCGCCGCCGCCGGACGTCCAGTTGTACGTCACGGTGACCCAGCCGTTGTTGTTCAGGCCGACGTTGTAGAACGTGCCGTCGGCCAGGTCGATGCCGGCCGGGTTGGACACGCTGCGGCCGTACTGGTCGTGGCCGCCGTTGTAGCCGGTCTGGTACGCGGCCTGCGCCTCGGGCATGCCCTGCGCGAGGTTCGTCCAGGACTGGCGGGTGCCGGCCGGGTTCCAGTAGTCGTCCGTGGTGTTCCACGGGCCGACGTCCCACACCGGCGCGGTCTCGCAGCGGGCCGGGCCGCAGACGGTGACCGAGTAGGCGGAGCTGCCGTTGGGCGACAGGGCGCGGCCGGACGGCAGGGCCACGAAGTGGTCGTTGCTCTGGATGACGTGGCCGTTGGCGGTGGTGCCGCCGACCAGGCCCTCGCGGGTGGCGTAGACCGAGTAGGAGGCGGCGGCGGCCGGCTGCGCGGCCCGCGCGCCGCGGCCGCCGGGGACGGCGACCGGGGTGGTGTCGGCGGCGAGCCGCAGTCCGCGGACCGCGACCGCGCCGGTGGGCGCGTACAGGTCGACGCGGGCCTGCACGCTGTCCACCACGCGGGGCAGCACGGCGTCGCCGGAGGCGTCGGCGGTGCGCCACTCGGTCCAGGCGCCGGTGCCGTCCTGACCGCGCACCTCGACGGCGGCGTGCGCCGAGCCGGTCGCGGTGGCCGTCAGGGTGACGTGGACCCGGTTGACCGGGTGCCCGGTGGCGTGCGCCGCGAGGACCTCGGAGCCGAAGCCCTCGCCGCCGTGCTGCGCCGCCGGGGAGAACGCGCCGCTGCGCACCCGCAGGGCACCGCCGGTCCAGCGGACGTTCACGGCGCTGGTGCCGTGCGCCAGGCCGGCGCTCCAGCCGACCGCGGCGGAGGTGGACGTGCCCGGCCGCGCCCGCGCCGCCGGGCTGGCGCTCGCCTGCGGGCTGCCCGCGGCGGCGACCGCCACGAGAGCGAGCGCGCCGACGGCGACGGCCCGGCGGACGGGTCTGACGCGTCGGATCGGTGCTGTGCGCATGGGGAGCCGGCCCTTCTGCCCCGCGCCGGCGCGGTTCGGCCGGCGTGGCGGGGCGGTTCGATGGGGTGACGTGCGGGATCACCCTAACGAGGTTTGACGCGTACACGACAGAGCTGTGCGTCGTGGGCGCGCCGCCCCGCCCAGCGGTCATCACCGGGCGTTCCCTCACCCGGCCCGTCCCCACGCGCCCCTCACCCGGCGGCGCGCACCGCCTACCGCGCGCCGTCCAGGTGGACCGGCAGCGCCTCCACGCCGTAGACGATCGAGGACTTGCGGAAGGCCAGCTCCCCGGCCGGGACGGCGAGCCGCAGCGCGGGGAAGCGGTGCACCAGCGCCGGGTAGGCGGCGCGCAGTTCCATGCGGGCGAGCTGCGCGCCGATGCAGCGGTGCAGGCCGTGGCCGAAGGCCAGGTGGGAGGTGGCCGGGCGGGCGGGGTCGACGACGTCCATGCCCGGGCCCAGGACGCTGTCGCGGTCGGCCGCGCTCAGGGAGGCGACGACGACGTCGCCCTTGCCGATCGGCACGCCGCCGATCACCACGTCCTCGCGGGCGAACCGGGGGAAGGCCACCTGCACCACGGTCAGGTGGCGCAGCAGTTCCTCGACGAAGTCGGCGACCTCGCCCTCGCTGCCGCCGGCGACCCGGCGGAAGGCCGCCGGGTCCTGGAGCAGCACCAGCGCCCCCAGCGCGATCATGCTGGCGGTGGTCTCGAAACCGCCGGTCAGCACGCCGTCGGCGAGGCCCGCCAGCTCCTCGTCGGCGATCTCGTCGCCGTGCTCCTTGATGATCTGGCCGATCAGGCCGTCGCCGGGCTCGATCCGCTGGCGGCGCACGACCTCCAGCAGGTACTCCAGCGACTTCGATATCGACCCGAACGACGCACCCGCACCGCTGAAGAGGTCGAAGCGGGCCATGCTCAGGTGCTGGAACTCCTCGCGGTCCTCGTAGGGCACGCCGAGGAGCTCGCATATGACGAGCGACGGTATGGGGAACGCGAACTCGGCGACCAGGTCGACCGGCTCGCCGCGCGCGCCGGCCGCCTCCATGGCGTCCAGCCGCTCCCGCACGATCGTCTCGATGCCGGGCGTCAGCCGCGCCAGCCGGCGCATGGTGAACTCCGGCGTCAGCAGCTTGCGCAGCCGGGTGTGCACCGGCGGGTCGGCGAAGCCCAGGCCACCGGGGTTGCGGCTGTCCTCGGTGCCGGCCCGGCCCATGATGTTGGCGAAGTCGTTGCTGAACGCCTTGGCGTCGCCCAGCACCTGCCGCACCGGTTCGTAGCCGGTGACCAGCCAGACGTTGACGCCGAACGGCAGCACGAGCTTGCTGACCGGTGTCTCCTCCCGCAGCGTGCCCAGCTCGGGTACCGGGTCCATGCCGTCGCGGCGCAACGGCATCAGGGCCGCCGCGGGGAACAGCGACAGTTTGGACAGGTCCATGTCCTTGGCCTTGGCCAGGTACCGCCGGCCCATCCACGACGCCACCCGCGTCCCCAGAGTCCGCATCACCACAGCGGTCCACCCCCTCGTTCGCTGACGCATGCTAGTCAACCCGGCGCCCACCGCGGGCCCCGGGGCGGTCGCGGTCGCGTGAACGACGGCCGGACCGGGCGGAACCGGCACGTCCCGTTCACCGCACCGGCGGCCGCCGGGCATCGCCGGTACGGACGGTGCACCGGTCGGGGAACACCGTTTCACGCCCCCGGGTCAGCGGCAGGCAGCACAGGCCCAGGCCCAGCGCCGCCAGGTGACCGATGTCGGTGAACGTGTGGAAGACCGCCACCCGCCCGCCCAGGTACAGCACCGCCAGCACCAGGTAGGTCTCCCGCCACGGTGACCGGAGACGGTAGGTGAGCACCCCGGCCACGCCGGCCAGGCCGTAGCTGACGCCGATGTCGAGGGTGTACTGCATGCTCTGCTCGTCCACCCCGGCGCGGATCGCCAGCCACACCACCGCCTCGGCGAGGAACGTGGCTCCCACGTGCGCGAACACCACCACCGCCAGCCACCGCCAGGACCCCAGCCAGCGCTCCACCGGGGCGTGGATCAGCGTGAACAGCACCAGGTAGCCCCACAGCGCCGACGCCTGCGTCCACAGCGCGCTCAGCACCAGGGCGTGCAGGGGGTGGTGGGTGAGCTGGAAGAGGTTGGTGCTGTCCACGTGCAGCAGCACGTGCCGGGCGGCGGGCGGCAGCTGCTGGAACTGCAACGCCGTGACGGCGAGCAGCAGCAGCCAGACGTACGTGCCGGGTGCGGAACCGATCCACCGCCGGATCCACCGCACCGCCCGAGCGCACCCGTGGAGCACCGCCCATCCCATCCGCGCAGTCCACCACACCCCGGCCACGGACGGTCACGGCACCCGCACGACCCGGCCGGGATTACCGCGTTCGCACGGCGGCCCGGCGACCGGCACGTCACCGGTCGTACTTTCTCGGTCACGGAACGAATGTCACCGTTACGCCGGTTCTCCGTCACAGGAGATCGACAACCGCGTTCCCGTGACGACCCGTGTCGTTCCCAGGACACAGGGTGCCCCAGTGACACCCACTGCCCAAGGGGAGGTACGAGGATGGCCGACCGGACGCTCTGGTCCTACGCGGACATCGCGGCCCACATCGGAGTACGGACGCAGACCGTGCGTTCGTACCGCAAGCACGGACTGCTGCCGCCCCCGGACACCGTCGAGGGAGGGAGGCCGTTCTGGTACGCCGACACCGTGCGGCGCTGGAGCGCCCAGCGGCCGGGCAACCGGTCGCGGGACGACCGGCACTGACGCGCGGCGGACCACCCGGGCGCGGGTCGCCGGCGGGGCGCGGGAGGGGCTGGGCAACCGCCGCACCCGCGCCCCCGGGGGCCCGCGCGGCCCGGGCGCGGCGGTGACCGCGCCGCCCGGGTACGGAACCGCCCGTCCGGCGTGCCGCAGGGGGCACGCCGGACCGGGCGCGGAGGCCGCCACCGGTGCTCCGGTGCCTCCCGCGGCCGGCCCCGCCACTCCCGCCACTCCGGTGGGCCCGGTGGGCCCGGTGGGCCTCGGCGGAGGGGGTCCGGCGGCGGCCCGGGTGCTCCCGGCGACCCCGGCGGCGCGCGGCGGCGGGGGGCCGGCGGTCTCCGCGTGGTCGGAGCGGCGGCGCAGGGCGTACTGGACCAGGCCGCCGAGGCCCGCGACCGCGAGGGAGGCGCCGAGGCCCACCACCACGGCGTAGAAAACGTTGCCGGTGGCCCGCCCGCCCACGTAGCCCAGGCCGACCGAGTACGTGGCCCAGAGCGCCTCCGCGAGGCCCGCCCCCAGCAGGTAGCGCCGCGCCGGATAGCCGACCACTCCGGCCGCCACCCCGCCGAGCAGCCGTCCGCTGGGCAGGAAGCGGCACACCACGACGAACGGGACCCCGTGGCGCTGGATCCGCACGGCGGCCCACTCCAGCAGCCGGCGGCGCCGCTCACCGCGGTAGAACCGGCGCAGCACCGGTCCCCGCACCGCCCGGCCGCCGCGATGGATGACCATGTCCCCGGTGGTCGCGGCGCCGGCCACCACCAGCAGCACCAGCCCGAGGTCCATCCGCCCGTGCGCGGCCAGCACACCAGCGGTGACCAGCAGCGCGGAGTTCGGCACCAGGGGCGGCGCGGTGGTCAGGGCCAGCAGGGCGTAGGCCCACAGCATGTTGCCCGCCATGTGCCGGGTCAGCTCGGACGAGAAGTCCAGTACGCCCACAATCGTCACAAACACCGCGATCGTCGCGGCCATTCCCGGCCGGACTGGCGCCTTCCGGACCTCGATACCCCCAGGGGGTAACCTTGCACCGTACGTGACCCATCCCGCGAGGAGCGAGCACCATGACCGCCCAGGACACCGCCACCACCGCCGTCCACACCGTCACCGGCATGACCTGCGGCCACTGCGAGAAGGCCGTGACCGAGGAACTCTCCGCCCTCCCCGGGGTCACCTCCGCCACCGCCGACGCCGCCACCGGCCGCGTCACCGTCACCTCCACCGCCCCGCTCGACGGCTCCGCGGTCCGCGCGGCGGTCGAGGAGGCGGGCTACGCGCTGGCCTGATCCGGCGCCCCGGCCGCGATCAGCGGTTCAGGCGTTCGCCGCCGTCGCACTGGAGGATCTCGCCCGTGATGAATCCGGCGTCGGGGGAGGCCAGGAAGACGACCGCCGCCGCCACGTCCTGGGGCCGGCCGACCCGGCCGACGAGGGTGCGGGCGGCGTGCCGGGTCAGGTCGGCACCGGAGAGGCGGGAGCCGAGGATGCCGGTGCCCACGACGGCACCGGGCGCGACGACGTTGCAGGTCACGCCCTGCGGGCCGAGCTGCGCCGCCAGGGAGTGGTTCCAGGCGTGCAGGGCCGCCTTGGCCGCGCCGTAGGAGCCGCCACCGCGCAGTGCGGCCAGCGAGGTCACGGTCACGACCCGCCCGCCGTCCCGGGTGAGGCGGTCCCGCACGGACTCGGTCAGCAGCACGGCGGTCAGCACGTTGCGCTCGAAGTCCTCCCGCCAGCGGGTCAGCACCCCCCGGGACCCGGCGGCGGCGGGCAGGGCGCGGCTGCCGGCGGCGTTCACCAGCACGTCGATCCGGACCGGCAGCAGCGCCAGGGCCTCCTCGACGCGTTCGGGGTCGGCGAGGTCGCAGGAGAGCGAGCTGACCCGGCCGCCGGCCACCCGCAGACCTCCGGCCGCCTCCCGCAGGGCGTCCTCACGCCGCCCGACGATCACCACCTCGTCGCCGGCCGCCACGAACCGCTCCGCGACGGCCCGGCCGATGCCGCTGCCGCCCCCGGTGACCACGACGGTCCGGCCGGCGGGCACGACGCCCCGCTCCTGCGCCACGTCGTGCGTCTCGAACTCCGCCATGTGCTCAGACCGCCCCAACACCCGCTCCCCGATGGACCGTCAACGCTACGCGATGCGCCCGCAGGGACCGGCGCAGGGGGCGTTACGGCCGGCGGTCGTACGGATCCGGTACCGACGGACCGGCCTTCGTCCCTTTACACTGGAATATGAACCGACTTATCCTGTGACCCAGATCACAGCCTTCACAACGTAACCATTTCGGGGAGTCGTTGGTCTAACCCTGCGATCACCAGCTTCCCGGCGGATCTGGTGACGACGATGGGCCCGCCGTCGTGGGGACGGCAGGTCCGCGTGGCCGGGGCGAAGTGCCCGGAGAGCTTTGAGCGGCCCTCCCGGAATACTCGTCCCGGCGAACGCGAACGGCGAGCACGCGCCGTACGCACCTGAACGCCCGGTCCGGACCCGTGGGGGGATCCGATCACCGGGACCAGGGCGCCCCGTGCCGGACCCGTGGGGGGATCCGGCCCGGGGCGCCGCTTTCTTCGCGGCACCCCTCTCGGTGCTCACCCCCGCGGGGCGCCCCCGGAAACGCGGAACGGCCGCCCCCGTGCGGGAGGCGGCCGTGGCGTTCGGCCGGACCGGCGGTGGCCGGAACCGGCTCCGCCCGGGGACCGGACCGCGGGGCCGCGTTCGCGCGGCCCCGCCTCCGGGCGGGGCGGGAGGTGGGGTCAGCGACCCTCGACGGGCACGTAGTCGCGGATCGGCACACCGGTGTAGATCTGCCGCGGACGGCCGATGCGGGAACCCGGCTCCTTGATCATCTCGTGCCACTGCGCGATCCAGCCGGGCAGCCGGCCGAGCGCGAACAGCACGGTGAACATCTCGGTCGGGAAGCCCATGGCCCGGTAGATCAGGCCGGTGTAGAAGTCCACGTTCGGGTAGAGCTTGCGGCTGACGAAGTAGTCGTCGCTGAGCGCGTGCTCCTCCAGCTTCAGGGCGATGTCCAGCAGCTCGTCGGACTTGCCCAGCGCGGAGAGCACGTCGTGCGCGGCGGCCTTGATGATCTTCGCGCGGGGGTCGAAGTTCTTGTAGACCCGGTGGCCGAAGCCCATCAGTTTGACGCCGTCCTCCTTGTTCTTCACCTTGCGGATGAAGCGGTCGACGTCGCCGCCGTCGGCCTGGATGGCCTCCAGCATCTCCAGCACCGCCGCGTTGGCGCCGCCGTGCAGCGGGCCCCACAGCGCGTTGATGCCGGCGGAGATCGAGGCGAACATGTTGGCCTGCGAGGAGCCCACCAGGCGGACCGTGGAGGTAGAGCAGTTCTGCTCGTGGTCGGCGTGCAGTATCAGCAGCTTGTCGAGGGCGCTGACCACGGTCGGGTCGAGTTCGTAGTCCTGCGCGGGGACCGAGAAGGTCATCCGCAGGAAGTTCTCCACGTACCCCAGGTCGTTGCGCGGGTAGACGAACGGCTGGCCGACCGACTTCTTGTACGCGTAGGCCGCGATCGTCGGCAGCTTGGCCAGCAGACGGATCGTCGACAGGTCGCGCTGCTTGGCGTCGAAGGGGTTGTGGCTGTCCTGGTAGAACGTCGAGAGCGCGCTGACCACGGACGACAGCATCGCCATCGGGTGCGCGTCCCGGGGGAAGCCGTCGTAGAAGCGCTTGACGTCCTCGTGCAGCAGGGTGTGCCGCGTGATCTCGCTCTTGAACGTGCTCAGCTCGTCGACGGTGGGCAGTTCCCCGTTGATCAGCAGGTACGCCGTCTCGATGAACGATCCGCGCTCGGCGAGCTGCTCGATGGGGTAACCGCGGTAGCGGAGGATCCCCTCCTCGCCGTCGAGGTACGTGATCGCGGACTTGTACGCCGCGGTGTTCCCGTAACCACTGTCCAGGGTGACCAGCCCGGTCTGGGCCCGCAGCTTCCCGATGTCGAAGCCCTTGTCGCCGACCGTGCTGTCCACGACGGGGTAGCTGTATTCGTTGTCACCGAACCGCAGTACTACAGAGTTGTCGCTCACGTCATTCCCTCACCGGCGTCGTACCTCATGTTTCGAGGTTCCCTGACTGCTTCTACCATCCCCCATTTGCCACGTGTTCGTGCACCCGGGGTCACTTCTGCCGCCATTAATGGCACGCAGTGCCTATCTTCCCCCTCCGAGGCCCTCTTGCACACCTCGGCCCGGCCCCGCGAGCCGGTGGTCCAGGGCGGTGAACCGCCGCCCCGCCGACACCGTGCGCACCGCCTGCCCCAGCGCGCGACGGGAGCCGACCAGCACGACAAGGCGTTTCGCCCGCGTTACGGCCGTGTAGAGCAGGTTGCGCTGGAGCATCATCCAGGCCCCCGTGGTGACGGGGATCACTACCGCCGGATATTCGCTGCCCTGGGAGCGGTGGATGGTGACGGCGTAGGCATGGGTGAGTTCGTCCAGTTCGCCGAAGTCGTACCCGACCTCCTCGTCCTCGTCGGTGCGGATCGTCAGGGACTGCTCGTCGGGGTCGAGGGCGGTCACCACGCCGACCGTTCCGTTGAAGACGCCGCCGGCGCCCTTCTCGTAGTTGTTACGGATCTGGGTGACCTTGTCGCCGACCCGGAAGATCCGGCCGCCGAAACGCCGCTCCGGCAGGCCGGGGCGGGCCGGGGTGACCGCCTGCTGGAGGAGTCCGTTGAGCGCGCCGGCGCCGGCCGGGCCGCGGTGCATGGGGGTGAGGACCTGGACGTCACGGCGCGGGTCGAGCCCGAAACGGGACGGGATGCGGCGGGCGACGATGTCCACGGTCAGCCGGGCCGCCTCCTCGGTGTCCTCCTCGGCGAACAGGAAGAAGTCCGCCAGCCCCTCGGTGACCGGCGGCTGCCCGGCGTTGATCCGGTGCGCGTTGGTGACGACGCCGGACTCCCGGGCCTGGCGGAAGATCCTGGTCAGCCGCACGGACGGCACCGGGCTGCCGGCGCAGAGCAGGTCCCGCAGCACCTCACCGGCCCCGACGCTCGGCAGCTGGTCGACGTCCCCGACGAAGAGCAGGTGGGCACCCGGCGGCACCGCCTTGACCAGCTTGTTCGCCAGGATGAGGTCCAGCATGGACGCCTCGTCGACCACCACCAGGTCGGCGTCCAGCGGGCGCTCCCGGTCGTAGGCGGCGTCCCCGCCGGGCCGCAGCTCCAGCAGCCGGTGGACGGTGGACGCCTCGGCGCCCGTGAGCTCCGCCAGCCGCTTGGCGGCCCGGCCGGTGGGCGCCGCCAGCACCACCTTGGCGCCCTTGGCCCGGGCCAGGGTGACCACCGAGGTGACCGTGAAGGACTTGCCGCAGCCGGGACCGCCGGTGAGCACCGCGACCTTCTCGGTGAGCGCCAGGCGCACCGCGTCCCGCTGCTCGGGGGCCAGGTCGGCGCCGGTGCGTCCGGCCAGCCAGGCCAGCGCCCGGTCCCAGTCGACGTCGCGGAAGGCCGGCATGCGGTCCTCCGGGCCGCGCAGCAGCCGCAGCAGCTGCCCGGACAGCGACAGCTCCGCGCGGTGGAAGGGCACCAGGTAGACCGCGGTGAGCGGATCGCCGCCGTCGGGGTCGGGCACCCGTTCGCGGACCACGCCCTCCTCCCGTTCGGCCAGCTCCGCCAGGCACTCGATGACCAGGCCGGTGTCGACCGCGAGCAGCTTGACCGCGTCAGCGATCAGACGTTCCTGCGGCAGGTAGCAGTTGCCGTTGTCGGTGGCCTGGGACAGGGCGTACCGCAGGCCGGCCTTGACCCGCTCCGGACTGTCGTGCGGGATGCCGACCGACTGTGCGATGCGGTCGGCGGTCAGGAAGCCGATCCCCCACACGTCGGCGGCCAGCCGGTAGGGCTCCTCGCGCACCACGGTGATCGAGGCGTCGCCGTACTCCTTGTAGATCCGCACCGCGATGGACGTGGTGACGCCGACGCCCTGGAGGAAGACCATCACCTCCTTGATCGCCTTCTGCTCCTCCCAGGCGGCCATGATCTTCCGCGTCCGCTTCGGGCCGAGCCCGGGCACCTCGATCAGCCGGGCCGGTGCACGCTCGATGACGTCCAGGGTGGCCACGCCGAAGTGCTCGGTGATCCGGTCGGCGATGCGCGGGCCGACCCCTTTGATCAGACCGGATCCCAGGTAGCGGCGGATGCCCTGGACGGTGGCGGGCAGCAGCGTCGTGTAGTTGTCCACGACGAACTGCCGCCCGTACTGCGGGTGCGAGCCCCAACTGCCCTCCAGCCGCAGCGACTCCCCCGGCTGCGCGCCCAGCAGCGCGCCCACGACGGTCAGCAGGTCCCCGGAGCCGCGCCCGGTGTCGACCCGGGCGACGGTGTACCCGGTCTCCTCGTTGGCGTAGGTGATCCGCTCCAGGACCCCCTCCAGCACGGCGGATCCCATCCCCTGCCCCCCCTTTCTCCCACGGCGGCACCGACGTTACTCCCGGTGGCCGACAGCGACGCGGGGGCGGCGGACGGAAAAGGGCCCGGCGCGCCCGCCGGACCCCTTTCACCCCCCCTGCCGGACGTCCCGAAGCCCCCTCCTGACGACCCGACGCCCGGTACGACCCGCGGCGCCGGGCCATGGTTGCGCCGGCGTCCGGGTTTTCCGTGCGGGGGGTGCCGTTCCGCGACAAGGACAAGTGCCTGTTCGCGTTCCTCCGGACAGAGTCAGCCCGGTTTCAGGAATCGCATGGGCGAGGCCAGCTGCCGGCAGCGACGTGCCGGGCGAGCGACCCGGTCGGGGGAACGGCCAGACGGTCGGAGCTGCTCACGGACAGGAACGGTGCACTTGTTCGCTGCACCAGAAGGATCAGTCGACCCATATGCCAGGCGATTCGCGGAGGGTTCCGCTACGGAGAGTGCTTACTGTGGCGTGCGCTACGCAGGGTCGGCTCGGATGCCCGCCCTGCCCTTCAGCCCACCACGAAAGGAGCGAGGCGTGAACGTTCGCTTTGGCGTGAAGCGGAAACTGGCGCTCGGGGTCACGGCGCTGGCCGCGATCGCTGTCTCGGCTGTCCCGGGATCGGCAACCGCCATGACCAACGGGAATCTGGGAGACGCGGACCACTGGGGTGTGATCACCCGCAACACGATCGGCTCTCCCGTCGCCGCCTTGAGGAACGGCCCGTTCGGCTCGTTCGGCGTAACCGGCCCCTCCGCGAGGCCGCCCTTCGGAACGGGCAGCCTCGGCATCGAGGTGGCGGACAACGCCACCTCCCTCACCCCGGCCAGCGAGAAGGTCGACTTCGGCAACGAGGTCGACTTCTACGGCGACCCGGTACTGGGGCTCGACCAGGTCGGGTTCCACGTCTTCCAGACCGGCGAGAACGTCTCCTACGGCGGCCCGGGGAACATGCCGAACATCAGGTTCGAGATCAACCCGAACCTCACCGCGGCCCCCGCCACCACCTACTCCTCGATGGTGTGGGTGCCGGATCCCTCCCCGGTGACGGACCAGTGGAGTCCCTACCTCGACGCCACCACCACCGGCAAGTGGTTCCTGACGGGCAACGCCGGAACCGTGACCGGCTGCAACCAGACCACCATGTGCACCTTCCCTCAGCTGAAGACCGCTCTCAACGATGGCGGCCCGGCCCCGACCATCTACACCGCCGCGGTCGGCAAGGGCCGCGACAAGATGTGGATCGGCGCCGTCGACGGCCTGCGGATCAACCGAACCATCTACGACTTCGAAGCCGATGGAGTCAGGACCCGCCGCGCCAACTGAGCGGTGCGGCGCCGGGCGGCGCCCCTGTAAGGAGCGCCGCCCGGTCAGCCTGCGTGGGACCGGCAGGGTTTGAGTGGTGAGGTCCGCTGGTCGACGGTTGACGGGCCGGCCTCGCTGTCGCGGGTCGCGGGTCGCCGCCGGTGGAGCCGTTGTGACGGTGCGACGATTGGGCCGGCTCGAAGGCCCGGTGGTCACCATCAAGGGTGAAGCCCCGGCCTCATCACACCACAGCCCGTCCAGCCGGTCTCTCAACCACATCGCTGTCCTACCGCCCGGATCGCTCGCCGGCGCCCCCTGCGCGGTCAAGGAGAGACCCAGCTCACCGGAACGGGGACGGAGCGACAACGAGCACGTCGGCCACTGCGTCGACCTTTCGGAACAGCCCCGAGCCTGCCCGCTGATCATGCTGCCGCACCCGGAGACACCAAGATCACCGACAGAGTCGGCTAACATTGACTGCGACAACGACCAGTCAACGTTTCTCCGAGGTGGAACATGCCCGACGCCCTGGACGAGCCGGCCCGGCGCGAACTGGCGGCCGCGGTCGCCGAGGTCCGCGACTTCAACCGCTTCCACACCGCGCTGATCGGCGCACTGGACTACGCGGGGCGGCTCGGCACCCCGCACGCGCTGCCCGAGGCCCGGGTGCTCTACGAACTGGCCCAGCAGTCGGCGGTGCCGGTGCCACGGCTGCGGGAGACGCTGCGGATGGACCGGGCGCAGCTGAGCCGGCTGCTGGCCCGGCTGGAGGAGGCCGGGCTGCTGGTCCGCTCCCCGCACCCGACGGACCGCCGGGCGCAGTCGGTGGAGCTGACGCAGCGGGGCCTGGCGGCGGCCGGCGACCTGGAGCACCGGTCGTCGGAGGCGATCGGCGACCTGGTGGGACGGCTGACCCCGGCGGGGCGGCACCGGCTGGTGACGGCGCTGCGCACCGCGCGGCAGACGCTGTCCGAACCGTCGTTCGCCTCGGTGACGCTGCGCGGCCCGGAGCCGGGCGACCTGGGCTGGATCGTGCAGCACAACGCGGCCGTGTACGCGGCGGAGTTCGGCTGGGACGCCGGTTACGAGGCGCTGGTGGCCCGGATCGTGGCGGACTACGCGGCGGGCGCGGATCCGCGGCGGGAGGCGCTGTGGATCGCCGAGGTGGACGGCGAGCGGGCGGGCTGTGTGATGTGCGTGCGCGACGAGGCGCCCCAGACCGCGCGGCTGCGACTGCTGCTGGTGGACCCGGGGGCGCGGGGACTGGGGATCGGGCGGCGGCTGGTGGCGCGGTGCGTGGCGTTCGCGCGGTCGGCCGGCTACCGGGAGCTGGTGCTGTGGACCAATGACGTGCTGGTCTCGGCCCGGCGGATCTACCAGGAGGCCGGGTTCGAACTGGTGGGCGAGCAGGCGCACCACAGCTTCGGCCACGATCTGGTGGGTCAGGACTGGCGGTTGACGCTGCGGTCGCGGGACGGCGGGGAGGACGGTGGCGCGGCGGCGGGCATCGGCGGGCCGGGCGGGGGTAGCGTCCGGGGATGAAACTGGCGTTCTCGACTCTCGGAGTGCCCGGGCTGGCGCTGGACCAGGTGGTCCGACTGGCCGTCGAACACGGATTCCACGGCGTGGAGCTGCGCGCGTGTGCCGGTGAGGAGCCGGTGCACACCGGTCTGTCCGCGGCCGAGCGGGCGGCGGCGGCCGGGACGTTCGGCCGCGCCGGGGTGGAGGTGGTGAGCGTCGCCGGCTACGCGCGGGTGGCGGCCGGGGGGCCGGACGACCCGGTGCTGGCGGACCTGCGCGACCAGGTGGCGCTGGCCGCGGACCTGGGGGCCGCGTTCGTGCGGGTCTTCCCCGGTGGCGAGCCCGGGCAGGCCGGTCCGGAACGGGACGAGCAGGACGAGCGGGCGGCGCGGCGGCTGGCGGCGGTGGCGCCGTACGCGGAGGACCGCGGGGTGCGGCTGGCGCTGGAGACGCACGACTCGCACCCGGCCGCGGCGGACGTGGCGCGGGTGCTGGGTCTGGTGGGGCACCGGGCGGTGGGCGCGGTGTGGGACGTGTCGCAGACCTGGCGGGCCGGTGAGGAGCCGCACGCGGCGTATCCGGTGCTGGCGCCGCATCTGGCGTACGTGCAGGTCAAGGACGTCGCGTCGCGGTCGCGGACGGCACCGCTGCCGCTGGGCGCCGGGGTGCTGCCGCTGGCCGACTGCGTGGAGCTGCTGAGCCGTGAGGGCTGGGAGGGCTGGCTGAGCTGGGAGTACGAGCGCCGGTGGTTCCCCGACGCGGCCGGCCTGCCGGGGCTGCTGGCGGACGGCGGCGCGTTGTTGCGCAGGCTGCTGGTGGAGTCGGCCTGAGGTGCCGGGGGCGGTGGCCGCGCCCCCGGCCCGGTCAGGCGGCGGTGGGTTCCGGTTCGCCGGAGAAGGTGCGCCACAGGGCGGCGTAGTGGCCGTCGGCGGCGAGGAGTCCTGCGTGGGTGCCGTCCTCGACGACGTGGCCGTGGTCGAGGACGACGACGCGGTCGGCGCGGGCGGCCGTGGTGAGGCGGTGGGCGACGACCAGGGTGGTGCGGCGCACGGCGAGCCGGTCGGCGGCGGCGTTGACGGCGGCCTCGGTGGCGAGGTCGAGGGCGGCGGTCGCCTCGTCGAGCAGCAGGATGTCGGGGTCGACGAGTTCGGCGCGGGCCAGGGCGATGAGCTGGCGCTGGCCGGCCGACAGGTTGCGGCCGCGTTCGCCGACGCGGTGCAGGTAGCCGTCGGAGAGCCCGGCGATCATGCCGTGCGCGCCGACCGCGCGGGCGGCGGTCTCGACCTCGGCGTCGGAGGCGTCGGGACGGCCGTAGGCGATCGCGTCGCGCACGGTGCCGGGGAAGAGGTACGGCTCCTGGGGCACGACGCCGAGGCGGCGGCGGTAGGCGGTCAGGTCGAGGTCGCGCAGGTCGGTGCCGTCGACGCGGACGGCGCCGCCGGTCACGTCGTAGTAGCGGGCGACCAGCTTGACCAGGGTGGACTTGCCGGCGCCGGTCTCACCGACGAAGGCGACGGTCTGGCCCGCCGGTATGACGAGGTTCACGCCGGCCAGGGCGTTCCCGCGGGGCTCGCCGGCGCCGGCGGTGCCGTAGGCGAAGCGGACCGCGTCGAGCACGATCTCGCCGCGCAGCCCGCCGGGCGGGACCGGGCGGGGAGTGGCGGCGGCCGGGGTGGAGGTGGGCTCGCGCAGGAGTTCGTTGATGCGGCCCAGCGAGACGGTGGCCTGCTGGTAGCCGTCGAAGACCTGGGAGAGCTGCTGGACGGGGGAGAAGAACAGGTCGATGTAGAGCAGGTACGCGATCAGCGCGCCGGCCGTGATGGTGCCCGCGTCGTAGCGGCCCGCGCCGGCGGCCAGGACGACGGCGGCGGCCAGGCTGGAGAGCAGCTGCACGAAGGGGAAGTAGACCGAGATGTACCACTGGCCGCGGATGCGGGTACGGCGGTACTCGTCGCTGCGGGCGGCGAACCGGGCCGAGCCGGCGGCCTCGCCGCGGAACGCCTGGACGACGCGCAGGCCGGCGACGTGTTCCTGGAGGTCGGCGTTGACGACGCCGACCTTGTCGCGGGCCTGGTTGTAGGCCCGCACCGACTTGCGGCGGAAGAAGACGGTGGCCAGCGCGAGCGGCGGCAGGGTGGCGAAGACGATCAGGGCGAGCTGCACGTCGATGGCGAACAGGGCGAACAGGATGCCGAAGAACGTCAGGAGGCTGACGACCGCGGTGACCAGGCCGGTCTGCAGGAACGTCGAGAGCGCGTCGACGTCGGTCGTCATGCGGGTCATGATGCGGCCGGTCAGTTCGCGTTCGTAGAAGTCCAGTCCGAGGCGCTGGAGTTGCGCGAAGATCTTCAGGCGCAGCGCGTACAGCACGCGTTCGCCGGTGCGGCCGGTCATGCGGTTCTCGCCGATCTGGGCGACCCACTGGAGCAGGACGACGATCAGACCGAGACCGGAGGCGGTCCAGATCGCGCCGAGGGCGAACCGGTCGAGGCCCTGGTCGACGCCGTGCCGCACCAGGACCGGCAGCACGAGGCTCCCGGCGGCGTCGGCGGCCACCAGCAGCAGGCTGAGCAGCAGCGGGGTGCCGAAGCCGCGCAGCAGGGCCCGCAGGCCGAAGCGCGGGTCGGGGGCGGCGGCGGCCGGTTCGTCGATGTCGGGGGTGTCGGTGGCCGGCGGCAGGGCGGCGACGCGCTCCAGGAGTCCGGGGCTGGCGGGCATGCCGGCCAGCGCCCCGGCCATGCCGGCGCCGGGGGCGGCGGGACCGGCGGGGGCGCCGGCGAGCGTGAGGCCGGTGTCGCCCGCGGCGCGGCCGGAGCGGCGCCACAGCTCGGGGGTGGTGCCGGTGGCGGGGGCCCCGGTGACCGGGCCGGTGCCGGCGCGGCCGGCCGGGTCGGGGGTCCAGTCGTCGGCGCCGGCGAGTTCGTCCGGGTCGGTCAGCAGGCGCCGGTAGAGGGAGCAGCGCGCTTCGAGTTCCTCGTGGGTGCCGACGTCGGCGAGCCGGCCGCGGTCGAGGACGGCGATGCGGTCGGCGAGGGCGAGGGTGGAGCGGCGGTGCGCGATCAGCAGGGTGGTGCGGCCGCGCATGACCTCGCGCAGCGCCTCGTGGATCTCGTGCTCCACCCGGGCGTCGACCGCGGAGGTCGCGTCGTCGAGGAGCAGCAGGCGGGGGTTGGTCAGGACGGCGCGGGCCAGGGCGACGCGCTGGCGCTGGCCGCCGGAGAGGGTCAGGCCGTGTTCGCCGACGACGGTGTCGTAGCCGTCGGGCAGGGCGCTGATGAAGTCGTGGGCCTGGGCGGCGCGGGTGGCGGCCAGCACCTGGTCCTCGGTGGCGTCGGGGCGGCCGTAGCGGACGTTGGCGAGCACGGTGTCGGAGAAGAGGAAGCTGTCCTCCGGGACCATGCCGATGGCGCCGCGCAGCGAGGCCAGGGTGAGGTCGCGCACGTCGGCGCCGCCCACCCGCACCGCGCCGCCGGTCACGTCGTAGAACCGGGGCAGCAGCAGGGAGACGGTGGACTTGCCGGAGCCGGAGGCGCCGACGACGGCGACGGTCTCGCCGGGGGCGATCGTCAGGCTGAAGCCGTCGAGCACCGGGCGGTCGGCCTCGTCGCCGTAGTGGAAGGTGACGTCGTCGAACGTGACGCCGGCGTCGGCCGCCGCGGGCAGGTCCTGGGCGCCGGGGGCCTCGGTGACCCGGGGGCGGGTGTCGATCAGTTCGTAGACGCGTTCCACGCCGGCGCGGGCCTGCTGGCCGACGGTGAGCACGGTGGTGAGCATGCGGACCGGGCCGGTGAGCTGGGCGAGGTAGGTGGAGAACGCCACGAAGGTGCCGAGCGTGATCTGCCCGTGCACGGCCATCCAGCCGCCGAGCGCCAGCATGGCGACCTGGCCGAGGGCCGGCACCGCCTGGAGGGCCGGGTTGTAGCGGGCGTTGAGCCGCACGGTGCGCAGCCGCGCGGCGAACAGCACGCGGCTGACCCCGCGCAGTTTCCCCTGCTCCTGGGACTCCTGGCCGAAGCCCTTGACGACACGCACGCCGGTGACGGCGCCGTCGACCACGCCGGCCACGGCGGCGGCCTGGCCCTGGGCGTACCAGGTGGCGGGGAAGAGCCGGGTGCGGCTGCGGTCGGCGAGGAACCACAGGGCGGGGGCGACGGCCAGCGCGATGACGGTCAGCAGCGGGGAGAGCACCGCCATGACCACGATGGACATCACGAACAGCAGCACGTTCCCGATCATCATCGGGAGCATGAACAGCAGGCCCTGGATGAGCTGGAGGTCGCTGGTGGCGCGGCCGACGACCTGGCCGGTGTCGAGCTCGTCCTGGCGGGAGCCGTCCAGCCGGGTGAGGCTGTCGAACATGCCGGTGCGCAGGTCGTGCTGGACGTGCAGGGCGAGCCGGCCGCCGTAGTAGCGGCGCAGGTAGGTCAGCGCGTAGACGACGACGGCGGCCAGCACCATCAGGGCGGCCCACGGGAACATGGAACGGGTGTGGCCCACGATGACGTCGTCGATGATGACCTTGGGCAGCAGCGGCACGAGCGCCGTGACGGCCATGCCTCCCAGGGACGCGCCGAGGGCTGTGAGCACGTCACGCCGGTAGCGCCAGCACTCCCCCGATATGCGCCGCAGCCATCCTTGCGGCGTTCCGGTCCCCGTGGCCTCGCTCACGCGTCCGCCTCTCCTGGTCCTCGTCGGTGTTCGGGTACATCGGGCTGCAACGCGTGCGGGCCCGCGTTTCATCCTGCGGTGGCGGTCCGGAACGCGAAAGACGGTCCCGGGTCCGAGTGCGCTACGGCTTCGGACCTGGGACCGTCGACCGGTCGGCGGGCGCGCGGCGGAGGTGCGCCGCCGCGCGCGGCCGGGTCAGCCGCGCGGGAGGCGCACGGTGAAGGAGTACAGGCGGGTGATCTGCGCCGGGTTGTCGTTGTTGTCACTGATCATCAGCAGCCGCAGGGTGCCCAGGGGGCCGCGGCCGGTGACGGTCATGCCCTCGATGTTGTCCAGCAGCGGGTTGGCCTGGGGCTGGCGGGCGGTGGCGCCCAGCGAGGGGCACTGGCCGAGGTCGGCCACCAGGGTGGTGTGCACGAGGCGGGCGCCGGTGGCGGCGGTCAGGTCGGTGACCTCGCTGACGTCGCTCGCGCCGCGCAGGTCGGCGGCGGTCAGGCGCACGGTGTTGCCGACGCCGGCGGTGAAGCCGCGCTCCAGCACCAGCAGGCGGCCGTCGCCGGTGGAGGCGATCTCGGAGATGCCGAGGCCGGGGTCGAGCCGGAAGCCGTACTGCTTGCCCAGCACGAAGCGGTCGCTGTCGCCGACCCGGTTCCAGGTCTGGACGCGGGTGAGGTTCTGGTCGTCACCGGCGATGGACTCCTCCATGGAGGCCACCAGGGTGTGTCCGCCGGGCAGCATGGCCAGGCCCTCGAAGGTGAGGTTGGTCTGCGCGCGGCCGGCCGGGGCGACCTGGAGGTAGGAGGGGACCGGCAGGCGGCCGATGATGTGGCCGGCGCGGTCGTAGCGGCGGATCGAGGGCTCGGTCTCGGAGGTGATCAGGTAGCTGCCGTCCCGGTCGACGACGACGGCCTCGGAGTCGAGCTGGTCGCCCTTCTCGTCGGCGAGGGCACGGCCCGCGGCGACCTTGACCCGCGGGTTCCCGAAGCCCTGGTGGACGTCGAGGTCGAACAGGACGGAGCGGTCGGAGATCGCGGCGATCCTCCCGCCGCGGTCGACGGCGAGGCCGGAGAGGTTGCCGACGTCCAGGCCGTCGTACGTGGTCTGGTCGAGGCTGTCGGTGAAGCCGTTGACGGCGGCGTTCGGCGAGCAGGCGTGCGCGGTCCGGGCGCCGGTGACGGCGGGCGCGGCGGAGGCGGAGGGGGCGGCGAGCCCGAGGGTCAGACAGCCGGCGGCGGTGAGGCCGGCGGTGGCGGAGGCGATGAGCGTACGCAGGCGCACGGGTGGTTCTCCCTGGTTCGGCTGGGGCCGGGGCCGGCCCGCAGCACATCGTGACGGGATCGCCTCGTGACCGGGACAGGTTCCGGTCAACAGCGCGTGACATTTTGGTCAATTGCGTTTGACGAGTGGGCCGCGATGCGTGATCTCCGCCCGGGCCCGGTTCAGCGGGCGGCGGCGATCTGCCGGGCCATCACGGTGGTGAGTTCGAAGGCGGTGTGCGAGGCGGCGACCGAGGTGATCTCGGCGTGGTCGTAGGCGGGGGCCACCTCGACCAGGTCGGCGGAGACCAGGTGGCAGCCGGCCAGGCCGCGCACGATCTCCAGCAGTTCGCGGGAGGTCAGGCCGCCGGCCTCCGGGGTGCCGGTGCCGGGCGCGTGCGCGGGGTCGAGCACGTCGATGTCGACCGAGACGTACAGCGGCCGCCCGCCGACGCGCTCCGACAGCTGCTGCACGACCTCGTCGACGCCGCGCCGCATGACGTCGGCCGAGGTGACGATGCCGAAACCCATGCGTTCGTCCTCGTCCAGGTCCCGCTTGCCGTAGAGCGGACCGCGGATGCCGACGTGGCTGAGGGCGGAGGTGTCGAGGATGCCCTCCTCCACGGCTCGGCGGAAAGGCGTGCCGTGGGTGTACTCGGCGCCGAAGTAGGTGTCCCAGGTGTCGAGATGGGCGTCGAAGTGCAGCAGGGCGACCGGACCGTGCTTGCGGGCGACGGCCCGCAGCAGCGGCAGCGCGATGGTGTGGTCGCCACCGAGGGTCATCAACCGCGCGCCGGTCTCCAGCAGTTCACCGGCCGCCCGCTCGACGGTCTCCACCGCCTCGTTGATGTCGAACGGGTTGACCGCGATGTCACCGGCGTCGGCGACCTGCGCCAGCGCGAAGGGGGAGGCGTCCTGCGCCGGGTTGTAGGGCCGCAGCAGCCGGGACGCCTCCCGGATCGCGTTCCCCCCGAAGCGCGCGCCGGGCCGGTAGGAGACCCCGCTGTCGAACGGCACACCCACCACGGCCACGTCCGCGGCGCCGACCTCGTCGAGCCGGGGCAGCCGGGCGAACGTCGCCGGTCCCGCGTACCGCGGCACGCGGGAGGAGTCGACGGGGCCGCGCGGGGCGGGCTGGGTCATGGCGCATCCTTCCGGGACGGTCCGGGGCCGGACCCGACCGACTCTAGGGGGCTGCCGCCCGGCCGGGAAATGGACGTTTCCGCGTCCGGCACCCTCCCGGGGCACCGCGGTGTCCATTGCGGCGGGCGGGACGGCGAGCGGTGCGGGGGCGGGACGGGGGGCGGGACGACGGCAGGAAGCGGCCCGGCGACCGGACCGGTGCGATGATCGGACTTGGCACGGGTGACAATGAACGTATGTCCTCAGACCGCGCGCCCTCCCGGCAGATCCTGATCGACCACCTCCTGGAAAGCCGTATCGCCGGAGCCGTCGCCACCAGCCGCGAGAACAACCTCGACCACTACCGCGAGCTCGCGGCAGGCAACCGGTACTACTGGCTGGGCCTGGAGCTGGGTTCGCGCTGGGCGGACGAGAACGCGGTGCTGGAGCTGATGACCGAACGCTGCGGCGTGGTCGCCGACCCCGCGCACCGGTCGGGGCAGGACACCATCGACCCGGAGCTGACCATCGACGCGCTGGACCGCGCGGCGGTGGCGCTGCGCAAGGCGGCGGCCGGCGGACACCGGGTCCTGGTCGCCACCGGTCACCCCGGCGGGCTGCTCGGCGTCCACCAGGCGACCGCCACGGCTCTGCGCGCGGCCGGCTGCGAGGTGCTGACGATCTCCCGTGGCCTGTACGCGGACGACGGCCGGGTCCTGCAGATCGGCGGCGTGGCGATGGTGCTGCGCGGCGCGGCCCTCGTCCACACCCACTCCCCCGCCCCCATGGCCACGGTCCTCGACGCCATGGAACGCGAGGGCCGCCCCCTCCCCCAACTCGTCGTCGCCGACCACGGCTGGGCCGGCTGCGCCGCCCAGCGCGGCATCGACGCCATCGGCTACGCCGACTGCAACGACCCCGCCCTCTTCTGCGCCGAGGCCGACGACACCCTCACCGTCACCATCCCCCTCGACGACCACGTCTCCCCCGACCTCTACGACCCCATGACCGCCTACCTCCTCACCACCGCCGGCCTCACCAGCCCCTGACCCCCCATCCCACGCCCCAGGCACCGCGCAGCGTGCGTTTCAGGGACACGAGGAACGACGCGACCAGCCACAACGGGCGCACCGGGCACCACGCAACATGCCCCGCAAGGGGCGCGAGGAACAGCGCGACCAGCCACAGCGAACCGTCAGGCACCGCGCAGCGTGCAAAGGGGCGCAGGCAACCGCACCAGCCACAGCGACCCGCGAAGCCCGCGCAGCGACATGCGTCAGCGGGGCACGCGGACCAGACCCTCCTGGATGACGGAGACCGCCAGGTCTCCGTCCCGCGTCCAGATCCGCCCCGTCCCGAGCCCCCGCCCGCCCGAGGACGACGGCGACTCCTGGTCGTAGAGCAGCCACTCGTCCGCGCGGAACGGCCGGTGGAACCACATGGCGTGGTCGAGGCTGGCGCCCACCACGTCGCCCGTCGCCCAGCCGCCGCGGCCGTGCGCGAGCAGGATCGAGTCGAGCAGGGTCATGTCGGAGACGTAGGTGGCCAGGCAGACGTGCAGCAGCGGGTCGTCGGGGAGTCTCCCGCGGGTGCGGAACCAGACCTGGGAGCGGGGTTCGCGGGGCCGGCCCGCGGTGAGGAACGGCGGGTCCTGGGCGTACCGCAGGTCGACCTCGGCGCGGGCCTCCAGCAGGCGGGGCACGACCGTGGGGTCGGCGAAGCGGTCCGCGTGCCGGGGCAGCAGTTCCTCGGCGGGCTCCAGGGTCCCGGGGTCCGGGGCGGCGGGCATGCCGAGCTGGTGCTCCAGGCCCTCCTCGGCCACCTGGAACGAGGCCGAGAGGTGGAAGATCGGCCGGCCGTGCTGGACGGCGACGACCCGGCGGGTGGTGAACGAGCCGCCGTCGCGGATGCGGTCGACCTCGTAGACGATGGGCGCCCCCGGGTCGCCGGGCACGAGGAAGTAGGCGTGCAGGGAGTGGGCGTGCCGGTCGGCGGGGACCGTGCGGCCGGCGGCGACGAGGGCCTGCGCCGCGACCTGGCCGCCGAAGACGCGCGGGACGAACGCCGGGCGGGAGCGGCCGCGGAAGATGTCGTGCTCGATGCGTTCCAGGTCCAGCAGGTCGAGCAGGCCGTGCGGTCCGGTGGCGGGGCGGCTGTCGTGGTGCACGGGTTCACAGTCCCATGGACTTGGCGATGATGGACCGCATGACCTCGCTGGTGCCGCCGTAGATGCGGCTGACGCGGGTGTCTGCGTAGAGGCGGGCCAGCGGGTATTCCGTCATGTAGCCGTAACCCCCGTACAGCTGGAGGCACTTGTCGATGACGCGGCCGGCCGCCTCGGTGGCGAACAGCTTGGCGGAGGCGGCGTCGGCCCCGGTGAGCTCGCCGCGGTCGTGGGCCTCCAGGGCACGGTCGACGACGGCCTGGACGGCGTCGGTCTCGGCGCGGCAGTCGGCGAGCACGAACTTGGTGTTCTGGAAGCCTGCGACGGGCCGGCCGAAGACGGTGCGTTCCTTGACGTACTCGGTGGTGAAGCGGATCGCGGCGGCGGCCTGGGCGTGGGCGCCGACCGCGATGCTGAGGCGTTCCTGCGGGAGGTTGTGGGCGAGGTAGCCGAACGCCCGGCCCTCCTCGCCGAGCAGGTCCCCGGCGGGGACGCGCACGTCGGTGAAGGACAGCTCCGCGGTGTCGGAGGTCTTCAGGCCGAGTTTGTCGAGGGTGCGGCCGACGGCGTAGCCCTCGCTGCGGGTGTCGACGACCAGGATGGACAGGCCGGAGCGCCGGTCGTCCGCGGCGGGCGGCGCGGTGCGGGCGCAGACCAGGACGCGGTCGGCGAGCACGCCGCCGGTGATGAAGGTCTTGGCGCCGTTGAGCACGTAGTGCGTGCCGTCCTCGGAGCGGCGGGCGGTGGTGCGCATGCCGGCCAGGTCGGAGCCGGTACCGGGTTCGGTCATGGCGATGGCGAGCATGAGGTCGCCGGAGGCCACGCCGGGCAGCCAGCGGTCCTTCTGCTCGTCGGTGCCGTAGCGCAGCAGGTAGGGCAGGCAGATCGGGATGTGCACGCTGCTGCCGCCGAAGCTGACGCCGGCCCGGGCGCACTCCTCGCTGAGCACCGTCTGGAAGGTGAAGCTGGTCTCCCCGGCGCCGCCGTACCGGGTGGGCACCTGGATGCCGAAGACGCCGAGCTCGCCGAGGCGGCGGTAGAAGTCGCGCGGCACCTGGCCGGCCTTCTCCCAGTCGGGGTAGTGCGGTACCACTTCGTCGGCGAGGAACTGCCGGATCATGGCGCGGAACGCCTCGTGGTCCTCGTTGAACACCGTGCGACGCACCTGCGCCACCTCCTTCTCCGCGGGCACCAGGCAAGCAAGCGCTCGGAAAGTTACTCGGCGGGAACCCCGCCTGTCCAGGACGGCCGGCCGCCGGGCTCCAGCGCGGCGAAGGCGGCCAGGGCGAGCCGGCGCAGCAGCGCGGCGGTGGCGGCGCGGCCGGGGCGGCCCTCGCCGGCGCCGAGCCGGGGGGTGGAGTTGAGCAGGCCGAAGACCGCGTGGACGGCGGCCCGCGCCTCCGGTTCGGCGCATCCGGGGTGGTGGTCGCGCACCACCCGTACCCACAGTTCCACGTACTGGCGCTGGAGCTGCCGGACGCGTTTGCGGTCGGCCCCGGGGAGCCGGTCGAGTTCGCGGTCGTGCAGCACGATCAGCGGCTGGTCGTCGAGGGCGAAGTCGGTGTGGCCGCGCACCAGGGAGTCGAGCGCGCCGGCCGGGGAGACGGCCTGGTCGACGCGGCGGACGCCCTCGGCGAGCAGGTTCTCGCTGATGCCGATCAGGAGTTCGGCCAGCATGGCGTCCTTGCCGGCGAAGTGGCGGTACAGGCCGGGTCCGCTGATGCCGACCGCGGCGCCGATCTCGTCGACGCCCACGCCGTGGAAGCCGCGCTCGGCGAACAGCCGGGCGGCCTCCCGGAGGATCTGCTGACGCCGGGCGGTGCCGGCCTTGGTGGGCTGCATGGGGGAGATTCTAGACAAGGGCGTTAGCGCACGTTAACCTGGGAGACAAACGTTAACGAGCACTAACTCACATCGGCAGGCCGACCGAGCGAAGGAGCTCAGCGCCATGCGCGAGACGGCACCACCCCCACCGGCACTGCGCAGCGCCGCCGACCCCGCCTCCGACGCCTGGGCGGCGAACGCCGCCGGGCACGCGGAGCTGGCGGAGACGCTGCGGGCCAAGCTGGCGGCCGCCCGGCTGGGCGGCGGCGAGCGGGCCCGTGCCCGGCACACCTCGCGCGGCAAGATGCTGCCGCGCGACCGGGTGGACGGCCTGCTGGACCCCGGATCGCCGTTCCTGGAGCTGGCGCCGCTGGCCGCCGAGGGGATGTACGACGGGCAGGCCCCGGCCGCCGGGGTGATCGCCGGCGTAGGGCGGGTCGCCGGCCGCGAGGTCGTGGTGGTCGCCAACGACGCCACGGTCAAGGGCGGCACGTACTACCCGGTCACCGTCAAGAAGCACCTGCGCGCGCAGGAGGTGGCACTGGAGAACCGGCTGCCGTGCGTGTACCTGGTGGACTCCGGCGGCGCGTTCCTGCCCCGGCAGGACGAGGTCTTCCCCGACCGCGAGCACTTCGGCCGGATCTTCTACAACCAGGCCAACCTCTCCGCCCGCGGCATCCCGCAGATCGCCGCCGTCATGGGCTCGTGCACCGCCGGCGGCGCCTACGTGCCGGCCATGAGCGACGAGGCGGTCATCGTCCGCGGCCAGGGCACGATCTTCCTGGGCGGCCCGCCACTGGTGAAGGCCGCCACCGGCGAGGTCGTCACCGCGGAGGAGCTCGGCGGCGGCGAGGTGCACGCCAGGGTGTCCGGCGTGGCCGACCACCTCGCCGAGGACGACGCCCACGCGCTGCGCATCGTGCGCGACATCGTCGCCACCCTGCCCGGCCGCGGCCCGCTGCCCTGGACGGTCACCCCTTGCGTGGAGCCCGCGGTGGACCCGGCGGGCCTGACCGGCGTGGTCCCGGTGGACTCCCGCACCCCCTACGACGTGCGCGAGGTCGTCGCCCGCCTCGTCGACGGCAGCGCGTTCGCGGAGTTCAAGAAGGAGTACGGCACCACACTGGTCACCGGCTTCGCCCGGATCCACGGCCATCCGGTCGGCATCGTGGCCAACAACGGCATCCTGTTCGGGGAGTCGGCCGTCAAGGGCGCCCACTTCGTCGAACTGTGCGACCAGCGCGGCATCCCGCTGCTGTTCCTGCAGAACATCTCGGGCTTCATGGTCGGCCGCTCCTACGAGGCCGGCGGCATCGCCAAGCACGGCGCCAAGATGGTCACCGCGGTCGCCTGCACCCGGGTGCCCAAGCTCACCGTGGTCATCGGCGGCTCCTACGGCGCGGGCAACTACTCGATGTGCGGCCGGGCGTACTCACCGCGTTTCCTGTGGATGTGGCCGAACGCCAAGATCTCCGTGATGGGCGGCGAGCAGGCCGCCTCGGTGCTGGCCACCGTCAAACGCGACCAGCTGGAGGCCGCCGGGCAGGAGTGGTCCGCCGAGGAGGAGGACGCCTTCAAGGCCCCGGTCCGCGCGCAGTACGAGGAGCAGGGCAACGCCTACTACGCGACCGCCCGGCTGTGGGACGACGGGGTCATCGACCCGCTGGAGACCCGCACCGTCCTGGGCCTGGCCCTGACCGCCTGCGCCAACGCGCCCGTCCCGGAACGCGGCCCGCTCGCCCCGGGCTACGGCGTCTTCCGGATGTAAGGGGAGGACCGCACGATGTTCGACACGGTACTCGTCGCCAACCGCGGCGAGATCGCGGTGCGGGTCGTCCGCACCCTGCGGCGGCTCGGCGTCCGGTCGGTCGCCGTCTTCAGCGACGCCGACGCGCACGCCCGGCACGTCACTGAGGCCGACACCGCCGTCCGGATCGGCCCCGCACCGGCCGCCGACAGCTACCTGCGGGCGGACCGCATCGTGGAGGCCGCCCTGCGCTCCGGCGCGCGGGCCGTCCACCCCGGCTACGGGTTCCTCGCGGAGAACGCCGGGTTCGCCGCCGCCTGCGCGGCCGCCGGGCTGGTCTTCATCGGCCCGCCCGCCAAGGCGATCGAGCTGATGGGCGACAAGATCCGCGCCAAGGAGACCGTCGCCGCGCACGGCGTGCCGGTCGTCCCCGGCAGCTCCGGCAGCGGCCTGACCGATGACCAGCTCATCGCCGCCGCGCGGAAGATCGGCATGCCGGTGCTGCTCAAGCCGTCGGCCGGCGGCGGCGGCAAGGGCATGCGGCTGGTGCGCGAGGAGGGCCGGCTCGGCGAGGAGATCGCCGCCGCCCGCCGCGAGGCCCGCGGCTCCTTCGGCGACGAGACGCTGCTGGTGGAACGGTGGATCGACCGCCCCCGGCACATCGAGATCCAGGTGCTGGCCGACACCCACGGCAACGTGGTCCACCTCGGGGAGCGCGAATGCTCCCTCCAGCGCCGCCACCAGAAGGTGATCGAGGAGGCCCCCTCGGTCCTGCTGGACGCGGCCACCCGCGCCGCCATGGGCGAGGCCGCCGTGCAGGCCGCCCGCTCCTGCGGCTATGTGGGCGCCGGCACCGTGGAGTTCATCGTCCCCGGCGCCGACCCGGGCGCGTACTGCTTCATGGAGATGAACACCCGCCTCCAGGTCGAGCACCCGGTCACAGAACTGGTCACCGGCCTGGACCTGGTGGAGTGGCAGCTGCGGGTGGCGGCCGGCGAGACGCTGGGCTTCGGGCAGGACGACGTGACGCTCACCGGTCACGCCGTCGAGGCCCGGATCTGCGCGGAGTCCGTCAGCGTGGCCGACGGCACCGCCGCGTTCCTGCCGTCCGGCGGCACCGTGCTGGGCCTGCGCGAGCCGCGGGGCGACGGGGTGCGCACCGACTCGGGCCTGGCGCCCGGCACCGAGGTCGGCAGCCTGTACGACCCGATGCTGTCGAAGGTGATCGCGCACGGACCGGACCGCGCGACCGCGCTGCGCCGGCTGCGGGCCGCGCTGTCCGGCACGGTGGTGCTGGGAGTGCCGACCAACGCCGGTTTCCTGCGGGAGCTGCTGGGTCACCCGGACGTGGTGTCCGGGGCGATGGACACCGGGCTGGTGGAGCGCGCCGCGCAGTCCCTGGTCCCGGCGCAGGTGCCGGCGGAGGTGCTGGTGACCGCCGCCCTGCTGCGGCAGGCCGCGCTCGCCCCGGTGCCGGACGCGGGCGGCTGGGTGGACCCCTTCTCGGTCCCCAGCGGCTTCCGGATGGGCGGCGGCCCGGCCTGGACCGAGCACCCGGTGCGGGTGACCGGCTGCGACCCCGTCGTGCTGCGGGTGTGCGGCGACCGGGTGCGGATCGGTGACGCCGGACCGGTGACCGCGACCGTGGTATCGGTGGCCGGCGACCGCGTGGTGGTCGGCGTGGACGGCGTCACGCACACGTTCGACCGGGCCGGCGAGTGGCTGGGCCGGGACGGCTGGAGCTGGCAGGTGCGCGACCACGACCCGGTGGCGGCGGCGCTGACCGGCGCGGCCGGGGCGGCCGGCACCGACACGCTCACCGCGCCGATGCCCGGCACCGTCACGGTGGTGAAGGTCGCCGAGGGCGACACGGTGACCGCGGGGCAGAGCCTGCTGGTGGTCGAGGCCATGAAGATGGAACACGTCATCACCGCCCCCCACGACGGCACCGTCACCTCGGTCGGCGTCCGCCCGGGCGTCACCGTGGCCATGGACGAGGTCCTCGCGGTCGTGGAACCGGTCGCGGCGGGCGAGGAGGCGTCATGACGGAGACCACCGCGACCGGGCTCGGCCTGCCGATGACCGTCCCCCAGGAGGGGCTGCCGGCCCGGGTCCGCGTCCACGAGGTCGGCGCGCGCGACGGGCTGCAGAACGAGAAGGCCGTCGTGCCCACCGAGGTCAAGGCGGAGTTCGTCCGGCGACTGGCCGCCGCCGGGCTGGACACCGTGGAGGCCACCAGCTTCGTCCGCCCCTCGTGGGTGCCGCAGCTGGCGGACGCCGAAGCGCTGATGCCGATGCTGGACGGCCTGGACGTGCGGCTGCCGGTGCTGGTGCCCAACGAACGCGGCCTGGAGCGGGCGCTGGCGCTGGGCGTGCGGGAGATCGCGGTCTTCGGCAGCGCCACGGAATCGTTCGCGAAGGCCAACCTCAACCGCACGGTCGACGAGTCGCTGGCGATGTTCGAACCCGTCGTCGCCCGGGCCCGGGAGGCCGGCGCCGAGGTGCGCGGCTACCTGTCGATGTGCTTCGGCGACCCCTGGGAGGGCGCCGTGCCCGTCGCGCAAGTGGTGGGTGTGGCACGGCGGTTGTACGACCTGGGGTGCACGGAGCTGAGCCTGGGCGACACCGTCGGCGTGGCCACCGCGGGGCACGTCGGCGCGCTGCTGACCGCGCTGGGCGAGGCCGGGCTGCCGCCCGGGGTGCTCGCCGTGCACTTCCACGACACCTACGGCCAGGCACTGGCCAACACCCTCGCCGCCCTGCGGTTCGGCGTCACCACCGTCGACGCCTCCGCCGGCGGCCTCGGCGGCTGCCCCTACGCCAAGAGCGCCACGGGCAACCTCGCCACCGAGGACCTGGTGTGGATGCTGAACGGCCTCGGCATCGACACCGGCGTCGACCTCACCGCCCTCACCGCCACCAGCGTGTGGATGGCGCACCACCTGGGCCGACCCAGCCCTTCCCGCACCGTCCGTGCCCTCTCCCACGAGGAGTCGCCATGACCAGCACCACCGACCGTCCCGGCCCGCACCAGCTGCCCGAGGAGTACGAGCAACTGCGGCGCACCGTCGAGGAGTTCGCCCACGACGTGGTCGCTCCGAAGATCGGCGAGTTCTACGAGAACCACGAGTTCCCGTACGACATCGTGCGGCAGATGGGCCGCATGGGCCTGTTCGGCCTGCCGTTCCCCGAGGAGTACGGCGGCATGGGCGGCGACTACTTCGCGCTGTGCGTGGCGCTGGAGGAGCTGGCCCGGGTCGACTCCTCGGTGGCCATCACCCTGGAGGCGGGCGTCTCGCTGGGCGCCATGCCGGTCTTCCGGTTCGGCACGGAGGACCAGAAGCGCGAGTGGCTGCCCCGGCTGTGCTCCGGCGAGATCCTCGGCGCGTTCGGCCTGACCGAGCCCGAGGGCGGCTCCGACGCCGGCGGCACCCGCACCACCGCGCGGCTGGACGAGGCCACCGGCGAGTGGGTGATCAACGGCACCAAGTGCTTCATCACCAACTCCGGCACCGACATCACCGCGCTGGTCACCGTGACCGCGGTCACCGGCCGCAAGCCCGACGGCCGACCGGAGATCTCCGCGATCCTCGTCCCCTCCGGCACCCCCGGCTTCACCGTGGCCGCCCCCTACTCCAAGGTCGGCTGGAACGCCTCCGACACCCGTGAGCTGTCGTTCGCGGACGTGCGGGTGCCGCGGGCCAACCTGGTCGGTGAACTCGGCCGCGGCTACGCCCAGTTCCTGCGCACCCTCGACGAGGGCCGGATCGCCATCGCCGCGCTGGGCACCGGTCTCGCGCAGGGCTGCGTCGACGAGTCGGTGACGTACGCCAACACCCGCACTGCGTTCGGCAAGGTCATCGGCGCCAACCAGGCCATCCAGTTCAAGCTGGCCGACATGGAGATGCGCGCCCACACCTCCCGGCTGGCCTGGCGCGACGCGGCGTGGCGGATGCTGGCCGGTGAACCGTTCAAGAAGCAGGCCGCCATGGCCAAGCTCTACTCCTCCGAGAGCGCGGTCACCAACGCCCGCGAGGCCACCCAGATCCACGGCGGCTACGGCTTCATGAACGAGTACCCCGTCGCCCGCATGTGGCGCGACTCCAAGATCCTGGAGATCGGCGAGGGCACGAGTGAGGTGCAGCGCATGCTGATCGCCAGGGAACTGGGCGTTCCCTCGGCGACCTGACCGGCGGCCGGCTCCCGGGTCCCCACCGGTCGGCGCACCCGCGCGCCGGCGGGGCGGGCCACACGGGTGGACCCTGCCCGGAATCGGGCAGGCGAGTTGCGAATCGGGGCGGGTGATCGCAGGATCGATCCGTGCTCGAACGCCGGACGTCCTCCGAGGGCCCGCACGGGGACCTCGTCGACCACTTGGTGCGGACCACGCCGCTCAGCCGTGGCGAGGCCCACCGGGTGGTGCTCGACGTCCTGGCGTACTTCGACGAGCCGACGGACGCCTACGTCCGCCGGCGGCACCGCGAGTTGCAGTCCAGGGGCCTGGCCAACGCGGAGATCTTCCAGCGGATAGCCGGCGAACTGCCGCACCGCGCGGTGGCACCGCCCGAGCTGTCGCTGCGGCAGCTGCGCCGCATCGTCTACGGGTGACCCCCGGCCGCGGCGGGACGGGCCGGAAGGAACGCCAGCGCCACGGAAGGGCAGGACGCCATGTGCGGAATCGTCGGATACATCGGCAAGCGGGACGCGGTGCCGCTGCTGATGGAGGGCCTGGCCCGGCTGGAGTACCGCGGCTACGACTCGGCGGGCGTGGCGGTGAACGCCAAGTCCGGCGGGGTGCGTACCGTCAAGGCCAAGGGCCGGGTGCGTGACCTGGAGGCCCGGCTGCCGAAGCGTTTCGCCGGCACGACCGGCATCGCCCACACCCGCTGGGCCACCCACGGCGCCCCCAGCGACGAGAACGCCCACCCGCACCTCGACACCGCGGGCGAGGTGGCCGTCGTGCACAACGGCATCATCGACAACGCCGCCGACCTGCGCGCCCGGCTGACCGCCGACGGCGTGGCGTTCGCCTCCGAGACCGACACCGAGGTGCTGGCCCACCTCATCGCCCGTTCCGCCGCCGACACGCTGGAGGGCAAGGTCCGCGAGGCGCTGTCGCGGGTCGACGGCACGTACGGGATCGCGGTGCTGCACGCCGCGTTCCCCGACCGGATCGTGGCCGCGCGCAACGGTTCGCCCGTGGTGCTGGGCATCGGCGAGAACGAGATGCTGGTGGCCTCCGACGTGGCAGCCCTGGTGCGGCACACCCGGCAGGTCGTCACCCTCGACGACGGCGAGATGGCCACCCTCCAGGCCGGCTCCTACCGCACGTACACCACCGAGGGCAGCCGCACCGCCAGCGCGCCGACCACCATCGAGTGGGACGCGGAGAACTGGGACATGGGCGGCCACGACACGTACATGCACAAGGAGATCCACGAACAGCCCGACGCGGTGGACCGGGTGCTGCGCGGCCGGATCGACGACCGGTTCGCCACCGTGCGGCTCGGCGGGCTCGGCATCGACAACCGCGAGGCCCGGGCGGTGCGCCGGGTGAAGATCATCGGCTGCGGTTCGGCGTACCACGCGGGCATGATCGGCGCGCAGCTGATCGAGGAGCTGGCCCGCGTCCCCGCGGACGCCGAGCCGGCCAGCGAGTTCCGCTACCGCGACCCCGTCGTGGACCCCGACACCCTGTACGTGGCCGTCAGCCAGTCCGGGGAGACCTACGACACGCTCGCCGCCGTGCAGGAACTCAAACGCAAGGGCGCCCGGGTGCTGGGTGTCGTCAACGTGGTGGGCAGCGCGATCGCCCGGGAGACCGACGGCGGGGTCTACGTGCACGCCGGGCCCGAGGTGTGCGTGGTCTCCACGAAGTGCTTCACCAACACCGCGGTCGCCTTCGCCCTGCTGGCGCTGCACCTGGGACGGGTGCGGGACCTGTCGGTGGCGGACGGGCGCCGCATCATCGCGGGCCTGCGCCGGCTGCCGGAGCAGTTGTCGGAGATCCTCAAGTCGGAGGAGGACGTCCGCCGGATCGCCGTCGGCCTGCGCGGGACCCGCAGCATGATGTTCGTCGGCCGGGTCCGGGGATATCCGGTGGCGCGGGAGGCTTCGCTCAAGCTGAAGGAGATCTCCTACATCCACGCCGAGGCGTACCCGGCGTCGGAACTCAAGCACGGGCCGCTGGCGCTCATCGAGCCGGATGTGCCGTCGGTGGCCGTCGTCCCGGACGACGAACTGCTGGAGAAGAACCGGGCCACCCTGGAGGAGATCAAGGCCCGCAGTGGCCGGATCCTTGCGGTCGCCCACCAGCCCCAGCCGATCGCCGACGAGACGATCGTCGTCCCGCGCAACGAGCCCGAACTCGACCCGATTCTGATGGGTGTCCCGCTTCAGCTCCTCGCCTACCACACGGCCCTGGCGATGGGCCGCGACATCGACAAGCCGCGGAACCTTGCGAAGTCGGTGACCGTGGAGTAGCCCTGCGGGTCCGGGGGGCTCCACCGGGTGCCCCGCGCGGGGCCCTGCGGGGCTTGAGCGGGGCCCTGCGGGGCTTGAGCGGGGCCCTGCGGGGCTTGAGCGGTCACGCCGGCGCCGCCCACGTCAGTGCGCTGCGCGGCCCCGTTCGGTCCGCCCCGGCCGGTCGCGCAGTTCCCCGCGCCCCTTACGGGGCACCCTCCGGAGGCGAACGAACACGAGGGTTACGGAATCACGATCACCGGCCGTTGGGCGCGGCGGGCGAGGCGGCCGGCCACGGAGCCGAAGATTTTGCCGATGAGGCCGTGGGTTCCGCCGACGACGATGGCGTCGGCGGAGTATTCGCGGCCGACCTGTTCGAGTTCGTGGCAGATGTCGCCGCCGCGTTCGACAAGGATCCAGGAGACGTCCCCGAGGTGTTCGGCGCAGGCCAGCTCCAGGCCCAGGACCTCGGTGCGGTGGTCGGGGACGTCGACGAAGACCGGGGGTTCGCAGCCGGCCCATACGGTGGCCGGAAGACGGTTGGCGACGTGGACGATGATCAGACCGGAGTGGAACCTGCGGGCCATTCCGATCGCGTAGGCGAGCGCGCGTTCGCTGGAGACCGAACCGTCGAAGCCCACCACGACACCGTGCTGGAAGGCCGGGTCGCAGGCGTGGTGCGTCTGCGGCGCCGGCGTCGGGTCCGCCGAGAAGTCGGCGAGCGGATTGCCGTCGGCGGATTCTGGGTGCTCGTAACCGGCCATGTGGGGCGTTTTCGGGGAGGGCGGCGCGGGGGCGTCGCCGGTGCGGACACGGACAGCGGTGGCGACGGGACCAGCCTGAATTGGCCGGTAAGGGCGTTGCCCTCCCGCTACCTCCAGGGTACGGCGGCGAGGTCCCCCGGCACAGCCGCGCCGGGGTCATCCGTCTGGGTGCTTGTACCCGAAGTTTCCTGGAGGATGCCGGACGGGGCCGGGAAGCGCAACGCCCCCAACCCGGTGCGATGCGGGTATTCCGTACCCCTTTTCAACCAGCGGGTAACCTCCGGGCGCCACCGATTTCCCCGCGAGTTCCCCGCCGCGCGGCCGCCGGGTGCGGTCCCCGCGGCGGGCCGCACCGAGTGCCGGACGCCCGCGCCGCGCGCCGTCGCACGGCCGTACCCCGCGCCCGGTCGCGCCACCGCCGCAACGTCCCGCGGGCGGCCGCGGACGACCCCGGGGGCCGGTGCGCGGGCGGTGGGGAAAGCGCAGCGCAGGGCGTGGTTCGCCGGCCGTGGGACGGACCGGCCGGCCGGTTCCCGGGCGGCCGGCGGACCGGGCGGCCGGGTGGTCCGGAGGCGTTCCGCGGGGATGGCGGCGGACCGGCGGCACGGGGTGCCGGGGCGGGCCGGCGCGGGGGGCGCGGGAGGGGTCCGCGCGGGGGCGTACGGGACGGCGGGCGGGCAGCGCGCGGGAGCACGTCCGGGGCGCCGGGGCGCACCCCCGGCACACCGGCAATTCAACGGATGCTTTTCGGCCAACTTCTCACCCCTGCGCCCCGGGTACCCGCCCCCTCCCCGAAGACCGCCGCGACCTGCGCGAATGACGCGTCACGGCTCGGCGCAGCCCGGTAACGGCGCGGAGTTGCGGCCAACGCCGGCCGACGCGTACTTCCCAGCGACGCAGGTGAGTGCAACGCTTCGTGATCGAATGCTTCGCGCCACGTGGCCATGTCGTCTAAGTGCCGGATGGTGAACTTGGCTCCTCGACCACAGTGGACGCAGTAGATTCGATCTTGGGTAACACGGCGGGGGAAACGTGCAGTACCGAAAGGGCGTTGCGTCGACCGAGGGGGGATCTTCCGCCATGACCCAGGACTTCAGGACCGGCCCGGTGACGGAGACCGCACCGGGTCCCCGCACCCCCGCCCAGGGTGCCGGGACCACCGCCGCGGGGACGGCGGGCCGCAAACTGTCCGCACGGCGGCGCAAGGAGATCGTCGCCGTGCTGCTGTTCAGCGGCGGGCCCATCTTCGAGAGTTCCATCCCGCTGTCCGTCTTCGGCGTGGACCGGCAGGACGCCGGGGTGCCGCGCTACCGGCTACTGGTGTGCGCCGGTGAGGAGGGGCCGCTGCGGACCACCGGCGGCCTGGAGCTGTCGGCGCCGTACGGGATAGAGGCGATCGGCCGGGCCGGCACCGTGGTGGTGCCCGCGTGGCGGTCGATCTCCCAGCCGCCGCCGGCCTCGGCGCTGACCGCGCTGCGCCGGGCGCACGAGGAGGGCGCGCGGATCATCGGCCTGTGCACCGGCGCGTTCGTGCTGGCCGCGGCCGGGCTGCTGGACGGGCGGCCGGCCACCACGCACTGGATGTACGCGCCGACTCTGGCCAAGCGGTACCCGTCGGTGCACGTCGACCCGCGGGAGCTGTTCGTCGACGACGGCGACATCCTCACGTCGGCCGGCACCGCCGCCGGGATCGACCTGTGCCTGCACGTGGTGCGCACCGACCACGGCGCCGACGCGGCGAACGCGCTGGCCCGCAGACTCGTGGTGCCGCCGCGCCGCACCGGGGGCCAGGAGCGGTACCTCGACCGTTCCTTACCCGAGGAGATCGGCGGCGACCCGCTGGCCGAGGTCGTCGCGTGGGCGCTGGAGCACCTGCACGAGCAGTTCGACGTGGAGACGCTGGCCGCCCGGGCGTACATGAGCCGCCGCACCTTCGACCGCCGGTTCCGTTCGCTGACCGGCAGCGCTCCCCTCCAGTGGCTGATCACCCAGCGGGTCCTCCAGGCCCAGCGGCTCCTGGAGACCTCCGACTACTCGGTGGACGAGGTCGCCAACCGGTGCGGTTTCCGTTCCCCGGTCGCGCTGCGCGGGCACTTCCGCCGGCAGCTCGGGTCCTCCCCCGCCTCGTACCGTACGGCGTTCCGGCAGCGCCGCCCGCAGGACGCCGACCGGGAGGGCCGCGCCGAGCGTGCGTCCCGTGGTGACGCGCTGCCGCATCAGCGCAGGTCACCGTCGTCCTCCGGGGTCGCACCGGCGGGATCGGGCGATCCGGGCGGTGAGCTGCACACGGTGCGGATCACCGACCAGCACGGCCGGGCGGAGGCGCTCGACTTCACCGACGTGGCCCGGCTGCGCACCGACCGCAGCACACCCATGCCGGGGCAGCGGGATCGCCCCGTAGGGTGACCCCATGAATGACCGCATGGTGTGGATCGACTGTGAGATGACCGGGCTGTCCCTGCGCGACGACGCGCTGATCGAGGTGGCGGCCCTGGTCACCGACTCCGAGCTGAACGTGCTGGGGGACGGGGTGGACATCGTTATCGCCCCGCCCGCGGCGGCGCTGGAGACGATGCCGGACGTGGTCCGCGAGATGCACACCTCGTCCGGCCTGCTGGAGGAGCTGGCGGGCGGCACCACGCTGGCCGACGCGGAGGAGCGGGTGCTCGCGTACGTGCGCGAGTTCGTCAAGGAGCCGCGCAAGGCCCCGCTGTGCGGGAACTCGGTGGGCACCGACCGCGGCTTCCTCGCGCGTGACATGCCCACGCTGGAGAGCCACCTGCACTACCGGATCGTGGACGTCTCCTCGGTCAAGGAGCTCTCCCGCCGCTGGTACCCGCGCGCCTACTTCAACAGCCCGCCGAAGAACGGCAACCACCGCGCGCTGGCCGACATCCGCGAGAGCATCGCCGAACTGCGGTACTACCGCGAGGCGGTCTTCGTCCCCCAGCCCGGCCCGGACAGCGAGACCGCCCGCACCATCGCCGCCCGCCACACCCTCCCGGCCACCCCGCACTGACGGCCCCCGCGACGCCCCCGCCCCCGCGGAACGCCCCACCGGCGACGCGCGGAAAAGGCGGGAGCGAGCACGGCCCGAAACCCTGTACACTCTTTCTGGCCGGTGCAAAACAGCCGGTCATGGTGGATGTAGCTCAGCAGGTAGAGCACCTGGTTGTGGTCCAGGATGTCGCGGGTTCGAGCCCCGTCATTCACCCTCGGAAGCAAGGCCCCTGACCTGGGAGAACGGGTTGGGGGCCTTGCTCGTTCGGCGACTTGGGCGCACGCGGCCGCACCCGCACCCACCGGGCCGGCCGAGCAGGTGGTTCGGGTCGGTGGCCGCGGTGTACGCCTTGATCAGCTTCAGGCCCGGTACCGCGGCGGCCAGGCGGGTGGTGACGGTCTCGGCGGTGGGCCTCCCGGTGGCGGACGGGGGGCTGGTGGATCTGCCGCAGGCGGCGAGCAGCGGCAGGAGCAAGGCGACGACGGCCGCCCGGTGGATACGCGTCAGGTCCCCCCCTGAACGTGTGATGGCCGGAGGGACGATACCGCCATCAGCGCTTGTACGAGGATGTGTCAGACTTTCTCGCCCATAGCGGCGCGTAGCCAGTCCAACGGTGCCGTGGCCAGCAGTTCGTCCGCCAGAGCGCGGCCGGCGGTCGTGGTGAGCCGGCCGTAGCTGTTGTCGATCCACCGTTGGGCACCGTCGAAGCCCTGCGCCTTGTACTCCAGCCCCTGGAGCAGGCATTCGAGCTTGTCCGCGTCCCGCGCGCACAGCGCCTCGGATGTCTCCTTCGCCTCGTACTCGGCGACTGTGGCGCGGATCGCCGCGGCCAGCACCTCCGGCATGCCCGCGGTCTGATCGGCCGTCACCTCGCAGGCGTCCGCGCTCGGGCTGTACTTCTTCCCAAGGTGGTTCACGTCGCCGGTGCGCGACTCCTGCGAGTCGTGCCAGACAGCCATGTGCGCCGCGCGGGCCGGGTCCGCACCTTCCAGCATGGCGATGACCGAGGCGAGCAGCGACGTGCGCCACGAGTGCTCCGCCACGGACTCGGGGTCGCGGACGCCCGCCATCCACCAGCCGGTGCGGCGCGCGTTCTTGAGCGTGCCCGTCTCGAACAGGAAGTGCGCCACCTGCGTCAGCTCGTCGCCCACTGCTGGCCTGCCTCTCACGCCTCGGCGAGGCGGATCGCGTACCGGATGCCGTCGAGTTCCCGGCGCGCGGCGGCCGAGACCTCCGGGCCATCCAACATCACCGGCAGCCGCTCCCGCAGCCGCGCCCGCACGTCCGGCCGCAGTAGTTCCGGCCGGGCCGCCAGCAGGGCCCACAGGGTATGCACGTACAGGTCGGTGTAGCCGTGCCCCGGGTCGAGCCGGTCCAGCAGGTGGGCGATCAACCGGGTGCCGCGCCACGGGCCGAGCCGGCCGGACGCCATGAACTCGTCGCCGACCTCGATGCCGGTGTCGCCGAGCCAGTTCGCCCAGTAGTTGAGGTTCGCAGCCTCGGCCCGGTCGTCGTCGGTCTGCCGCTGCACGAATTGCGCGAGTCGGTCTCGGTCGCCGTGGCGGTTCGCCACCGAGGCAAGAGACCGCTCGGTAAGCCAGCCGGACAGCCAGCCGTCGCCGGTGTCGAGCCGCTGCTGCCCGGCGAGCCAGGCGGCGGCGTCCGGGCGCTGGTCGTAGCCGGACAGGTACAGGGCCTGGCGGCGCAGGAGGAAGTCTGCGTGCGCCGTGGCACGTTCGGCCGTGGCGCGCATGCGGTTGAAGAACTGCTCGAGCTCGCCGACGGACAGCTCGGGGCCGCTCGGCGCGGGGCCGCGCCGGGGGCGTGCGCGGGGGACCTCAGCCACGAACCCCGGTACCGCGCCGCCAAGAGGCCACGCCAGCAGTTCCACGAGGTCGCGTTGCATCACCCATGACCCGAACGGGTCCGCGGCCGTGGGCGGCGGCGCGTCCAGCGCCGAGGCCAGCAACACGTCCGCCTCCATGGCCCGGTCCAGCGCAGCAACGACCGCGGGTTCGGCACCGAGGCGCAACAACCGGTGTCGGTGGACGAGCATCTGCCCGGACGGTACGGCGGTCAGCGGGCGGCGTCCGGATTCCCAGCCGGCCACCGTGTCGGAGGCCACGCCGAACTGCTCGGCCATGCCCTCTTGCGTGAGGCCGACGCGTTCTCGGAGCAGCCGCCAGACGTACCCGGAGACGACCCCTGATCGAGGCCGAGACGGCATTCTCCGGCTGCCGGTCAGGGTTTCACTGGTTGATCCAGCCATGGCGGCCCCCTCGTGTGCTGCTACCCGCACCCGGGGTCACTTCAGCGTGATCGTCCGGATTCCTACGGTAGTTGCAGCCTATTGGAAGGGGCTGCGGATGAAGCCCGACTTGGTGGCCACGGGTATCACCCTGGAGGTCTACACCGTGGATCCGACAACCGGTGAGCGCACCCCGCGTGAGTCGGTCGACACGACGCCCACGGACTGGCCTCTCACCGGCGGCTGGCCGCTGTGCACCTGCCCGAGCCCCCGGTGTCCGTCCCGCACGGCGCGGGGTGGTGGGAAATGACCGAGCCCCCGGAGTGCCTCTACTCCACCGGCACCCAGAGCCACCCCGCCGACCCGCCGGTGCGGGTCGCCACCGTGCACCGGGCGGACGGCACGCCCAGCCCCCGGTACGCCTGCCCGGAGCACACCCCGCCACTGACGCTGCGCCGGGGAGGTGAGCCCCGGTGAGCCCCTGCACCACCTGCCGGCGGGGCGCCGCGATCCCGCCCGGGCAGCGGCACCGGCACTGGCAGCGGCACCGGCACCGGCACCGGCAGCGGCACCGGCACCGGAGGGTGCGGCGCGGCGACAGCAGCGCGTCATCACGGCGCAAGAGGGCCCATCGGCACATGAGTAACGCAAACGCGGCGGAGCCCCTACTCTGACAGGTGTCCACGCTGCGAGAGAGGGGCACCGCTGTGTCCGCACCCGATACCGCCCCGGAGCTGTCCGCCGCGCCTCTTGTGTTCGGGCAGCGGCTGCAACTGCTGCGGCAGCGCAGGGGTATGACGCAGGAAGTGCTCGGCGGCCTCGTCGGCCGGTCGACGGTCTGGGTGCGACATGTGGAAGCCGGGGTGCTCAAGACGCCCAGCATGGACGTGGTGCTGTCGATCGCGGAGGCGCTGCGCGTGCGGGACCTGCGGGAACTGACCGGGGGCCCCCGTTCGGTCGCGCTGTTCGCCGGCGCGGCGCACCCGCGTCTCGCTGCCGTGGCCGACGCGGTGAACCGGCTGCAGACGGCCACCTCGCGCGCCGCCGCGCCGCTCCCGCACCTGCGGGCCCGTCTGGATCGGGCGTGGGCGGCCCGGCACCGGGCGCCGAACCACCGCGAGGTGATCGGGGGGTTGCTGCCGGACCTGATCCGGGACGGCCAACTGGCCGTCCGGCAGGCGGAGTCCGGCCCCGACCGGCGCGGCGCGCAGGCGGCGCTGTCCGAGGTCTACAGCCTCAGCCAGTTCTTCCTCGCCTACCAGCCCGACAGCGGACTGCTGTGGCGGGTGGCGGAGCGCGGCATGGTGGCCGCGCAGGAGGCGGAGGACCCGCACGCGCTCGGCGTCGCCGCCTGGCTCACCGTGCAGGCCCACCGCGACAGCGGCCCGGCGCACTTCGACGCCGCGGACGACGTGACGGCCCAGGTGCTGGAGTACCTGGAGCCGCTGCTGCCGGAGGCAGGTGACCGGATCATGGCCGTCACGGGCGCGCTGCGGTTCGAGGCCGGGTACACGGCAGCCCGCCGCGGGGACAGCGGGGCCGCGTGGCGGCACTGGGACCGGGCCCGCCGGATCGCCGAGCGCCTGCCCGCCGGCTACTACCACCCGATCACGTCGTTCGGGCAGGCCATCATGGGCGCGCACGCGGTGACCGTGGCGGTGGAGCTGCACGCGGGCGGGGAGTCGGCACGGCAGGCCGCGCGGGCGGAGGCGGCGGTGATCCCCTCCCGTCCCCGGCGGGCCCGTCACCGCATCGAGCAGGCCCGCGCCTACCACCTCGACGGGCAGCCGGACGTGGCGCTGGCAACGCTGGACCACGCCCATGAGGCCGCGCCCGAGACCATCCGCTACAACGGGTACGCGAAGTCGCTGCTGCTGGAGCTGTCCGAGTCCCGGCAGCCGGAGCGGCGGCGCCGGGCGTCCGGTCTCGCGGTGCGGATCGGGATGCTGGCCGGCTGACCGACGGGGCGTTAGAAATCCTGACGCTGCTCCGCGTCGCCCGCTCGTAACGTTGCGTCATGACGTCCGGGAGGAGCGGCGGATGGACCCCTGCGCGGTGGCTTCGGGGATCGGCCCGGAGGTGCCGGAGCCGTGCGGAAGGGGGTGCGCGGTGACCGGGCCGCCGCCGCCCTGCCTGTACTCCACGGGCAGGCACCCGCATCCCGCCGAGCCGCCGGTGCGGGTGGCCACCGTGCACGCGCCGGACGGGACGTCCACGCCGGTGTACGCCTGCGCCGAGCACGCCCCGGCGCTGACCGTGACGCGTGGGGGTGAGCCGCGGTGAGCCCCGGCGTCCGGCGCCGGTCACCACCCGCCCGTCCGGTCCGGCGGCACGGGAAAGCCCCCGCGCCGCGGGGGCGCGGCGGCGGGGGCTTTCCGGGAGCCCGGGGGTCAGGCGGTGGGCTCTGGGGCGTCAGTAGACGGTGACGTCCCAGTGGTTGCCCTCGTCGCAGTACAGGTTGCCGGAGGCGGCCTCCCACTGGGGGTAGCCGTCGCCGCGCAGGCCGATGTACGAGAAGCTGTTGTGGACGTAGCCGTCGATGCACGAGTTGTGCGAGATGTCGACCTTGTAGCCGTTGTAGTGGCTGTAGGTGCCGGAGGCGTGGCCGACCTCGGTGCCGCCGGTGATGTTGATGGCGCAGCCGCTGGCCGACTTGAGGGTGATGATGGTGTTGACCGTGCCGGAGTTGATCTGGTCGAACGAGGTGCAGGTCGAGTTGGAGCGGGTGGTGCAGTTACCGCTGGAGCTCCAGGTGATGCCCGCGGCGCGGAACTTGGCGGCGGCGGCCGACTGGGACATCTTGGTGCCGCTGGCGTGGGCGGCCGGGGCGGCCAGCATGCCGACGCCGGCGACGGCCGCGATCACGGCGGGAGCGAGCAGCTTGCGCATGACCATTTTTCCTCCTGCTTTACCAGGTGTGGGGACGCGGTTGGGCTCTTCCTGATGATTGCAGAGTTGAACCGGGCATGACATCAGCGCGGGGAACGGCCGTTCCGATTGCCGGTGTGGTTCCGTAGAGTTCGCGGTGATGGGTGGCGATCGGTCCGCCCGGGGGACGGGGAGGCCGCGATGACCGCGGAAGAGATGGTCGCCGAGGCGCGCAAGGCGTTCTTCGTGATGTTCGGGTTCCTGGCCCTGATCTGGCTGCTCCAGGTGCTCAACTGGGCCGGCGGCTACGACCTGTCGCAGCAGTACGGGGTGGTCCCGGGCGATCCGTCGACGCTGCCGGACATCCTCTCCTCGCCCTTCCTGCACTGGAGCTGGACGCACATCGAGGGCAACTCCGGTCCGCTGTTCGTCTTCGGCTTCCTGGCCGCCTACCGGGGCGTGGCCCGCTTCCTGGGACTGAGCGCCATCGTGGCGGTCACCAGCGGCCTGGCGGTGTGGATCTTCCAGGACGGCTCCACCGACACGGTCGGCGCCAGCGGACTGATCTTCGGGTACTTCGGCTACGTCGTGGTCCGCGGCCTGTTCGACCGCCACCTGATCGACACCCTGATCGGCGTGGTCATGGCCGGCTCGTTCGCCTACCTGCTGCTGGTGGCGCTCCCCGGCACGCCCGGCGTGAGCTGGCTGGACCACCTCGGCGGCCTGGCGGGCGGCGTGGCCGGCGGCTGGCTGCTGCGCGACCGGGCCGGCGCGGCCGCCCGCCGGACCGCCCGGGCGAACGGCGAGGCCCCCGGCGGATCCTTCCTGCCGGCACTGCTCGGGCGGCGGGGGTCCGGCAGCACGGATCGGCAGCCGGCCGACGACCGGCGAACGGGCGGCAAGCGCGCCCCCGACGGCGCGTCGCGCGACGGCCTGCACGACGAACTCAAGGACCTCGGACTCCTCTGAGCCCTCCCCCCGGGCCCGGCGACACCGCCGGGCCCGGTCCCACGACCACACCGGCCACCCCGACCCCCCACGGCCCGGCGGTCGACGCCCATGGCGCTCCCGCTCCTCCCCGCCCGTTCCGTCCTCCCGGCCCGCCCTCCGCGCGCCGGGCGGGCGGGGCGGGCGTCTCGGTATGCGGACGTCCCGCCGCATGCCGGGACGGGCGGCGCAGAATCCGGTTACGCTCACGATCCGCCCTGATCACGACCGGAGCCGGAAGGACCAGCCCATGGCCGAGCAGGCGACGCCCGAGGACGACGAGGTCATGCGCACCCTGGCCACCTTGCGGGCCAGTATCGACAACCTCGACGCCGCCCTGGTGCACCTGCTGGCCGAACGGTTCAAGGCCACGCAGCGGGTGGGGCGGCTCAAGGCCGCGCACCGCCTGCCGCCCGCCGACCCGGCCCGCGAGGCCCGGCAGATCGCCCGGCTGCGCGAACTGGCCGCCGACTCCGACCTGGACCCGGCCTTCGCGGAGAAGTTCCTGAACTTCATCATCGAGGAGGTCGTCCGCCACCACCGGGCGATCGCCGGCGACCCTCCGGCAGGCGACTGAGCCCACCGGGCCGGGCCCGCCGGTTCAGCGGAAGACCCCGGCGGGCGCGGTCGGCGAGTCCTGCGCGGTCGCGTCGGTGACCGGCGCGGCGCCGCCGGTGAAGTCCCGCAGCGGGCGGCCGTGTTCGACGCGGCCGGGGTGCGGGTCGGAGGCCACCCGGCGGGTGAGGTCGACGACCGGCAGTTCGCGGTTGGCGGCCAGCAGCAGCGCGTTGCCGAAGCGCCGGCCGCGCAGCACCGCGGGGTCGGCGGCGAGCAGCGTCTCCTCGAAGCGGGTGCGGGCGGTGGCCACCTGGGCCCGCAGGAAGGCCAGCGGACCGCCGTCGGCGAGGTTGGCCGCGTACCAGCCGCCCGGGCGCAGCACCCGCAGCACCTCGTCGAGGAACTCGGTGCTGGTCAGGTGGCCGGGGGTGCGGGTGCCGGCGAAGACGTCGGCGACGACCAGGTCGGCCCAGCCCTCCGGCATCCGCTCCAGCCCGGCGCGGGCGTCGGCGGTGCGCACCCGGATCCGCCAGGTGCGCTCCAGCGGGAGTTCCGCCCGCACCAGCCGCACCAGCGCGGCGTCGTACTCGACGATCTGCTGGGTGGAACGGGGACGGGTCGTCGCCACGTAGCGCGCGAGGGTGAAGCCGCCGCCGCCCAGGTGCACCGCCTGGAGCGGGCGGCCGGGCGGCGAGACCAGGTCGACGACGTGGCCGAGCCGGCGCTGGTAGGCGAATTCCAGCCGGGCCGGGTCGTCGAGGTCGACGTGCGACTGGGGGGCGCCGTCGATCAGCAGGGAGTAGGCGTGCGGACGGTCGCGGTCCGGGACGAGCTCGGCGGTGCCGCCGTCCACGGCGACCCGGAGCGCCTCGGCGGCGCGGGCCCGGGTGCGCCGGGCACCGGTCTGCTGCTCGTCGGGAGCGCCGGGGCCCGCGGTACGGACGGGCCCCGCGCCGGGCGCCGGTGCGGTGCCGGGACGCTGTGCGGTGCTGCGACGTCGTGCTGCCACACCCCCAGTATCGCCGCAGTTCGCCCGCACGGGTGACCCGAGCGGGCCAGGAAGGGGGAAAGACGCAGGTGGGAGCTGGTGTGATCGGGTTCAGCGGGCGGCGGCCTCGATGGTGCGGGCGGCCTCGCCGAGGGCCTCGCGCAGCAGGGCGGGGTCGGTGACCGGGGCGGCGAGGCCGGGCGGCACCAGCCAGCCGGTGCCGGGGACCGGCGGTTCGACCGGGCCGGGGCGGGCGACGCGGGGGCAGGCGGGGGTGCCGCAGCAGACGCTGCCGGGCAGGTCCCAGACGGCGGCGGTGCCGGGCGGCACGAGGAACCCGAGGGTGTCGCCGGAGCGGTCGTGGAGCACCGGGCCCACGGCTGTCCGGAGCCTGAGGATGTCCACCGCCTCCAGGCCCCGCCGGGCGGGCACGGTGACCAGGTCCCATCCGGGGCCGGGCGGGGACGGGTCGCCGACGTCGGGCGTGCGCCGCCCGTACCGGGTGATCGCGGACGGTCCGAGCACCTGAACGGTCTCCACCGGGGAACCTCCTCGCCTCACGGCCGGGCACGACACTGCCCGTTCACCCGTGTTCAACGCACGAAGGGCCCCTCCGGCACGCGGCGATCGGCCGAGAAGGATGGCAGTTCATGGCAGATCTCGGGAGGTATATCCGTCTTGACTCCACTTTGAGGTCATTTTCCTGCCGAACGGTCTGTATGGGACCGGTCACAGCGGGTACGGTCGTTGCCGCCGTCGAGGCCCGCCGTTCCCGGCGCGGCGCAGCGGTTCCGTCCGGTCCGGATCACCGCGCGAGCGGCCCGGCGGCGGAGCACACAGCGCGTACTCACAGCGGAGGACACCTGCCGTGGTCCCCTCACCATCGTCCGGGCCGCCGGAACCGGACGTCCCGAACACCGTCCCCAACACCGTCTTCCGCCGGCTGCGCGGTGACCTGTCGCCCGGCGAGTTCTCCGCCGCGGTCCGCCGGGCCGCCCGCGAGATCGGCGAACGCGTCAGCTGCGACGCCCGTTACGTCGGGCGGGTCGAGTCCGGCGAGATCCGCTGCCCCAACTACGCCTACGAACGGGTCTTCAAGCACATGTTCCCCGGTCTCTCGCTGGCCGAACTGGGCTTCGCCCCACGCGAGTCGGTGCGCGGCCGGCAGGCGGGCCGGCCGCCGGACCCACCGGCGCCGGGGCAGCCGTCGCGTCCCGCGCGGCACGCGGAGGACGACGCGCTGCGCCGGGCGATCATCACCCGGGGGCCGGCCGCAGCCCTGGCGGCCACCCTGCCGATCGTCCCGGGCGGCGTGCCGCGGCGGGAGACCGGCGCGCGGGTCGGCGGCCCGGAGGCGGGCGGCGTCGAGGAGGCGGTGCGGCGGATCCGCCTGCTGGACGACCGGCACGGCGCGGACGGCCTCTACGAACGGGCCGGGCAGTGCCTCAAGGAGGCGTACGCCCTGCTGGAACGCAGCACCTACAGCCGCCCGGTCGCCGACCGCCTGTACTCCGGCTCCGGCGAACTCGCCATCTCGGTGGGATGGCTGGCACACGACTCGGGCCGGCACGCGGAGGCCCGGGCGTACTACGCGGAGGCGCTGGCCACGGCCCGGGCCGCCGGGGACGCGGCACTGGAGGCGCACGCCTTCTGCAACGCCTCCTTCCTGGCCCGTGACGACGGCCGCCCCCGCGAGGCGGTACGCACCGCGCAGGCCGGCCAGCAGGCGGCCTCCCGGCTCGGCTCCCGCCGCCTGCTGGCCCTGCTGGCGCTGCGCGAGGCGGGCGGCTGGGCGGAGCTCGGCGACCGCACGGCGTGCGAGCGGGCGCTCGGCCGGGCGGACCGGCTGTTCGGCTCGGCGGAGGCGGTGACCGGACCGGAGTGGATGTCCTTCTTCGGCGAGGCGGAGAAGGAGGGGCTCCAGGCGCAGGCGTGGTCCGCGCTCGGCGACCACCGCCGGGCCGCGGCGCACGCCCGGCGCGGTGTCCTGCTCCAGGACCCGCACTTCACCCGCAACATCGCGCTCTACAGCGCGGAACTCGCCGGCAACCTGGCCGCCGGCGGCGAACCCGACGAGGCCGCGGAGACGGCTGCCCGGGCCCTGGGGCTGCTGGGCGAACGGGTCGGCTCCACCCGCATCCGGACGATACTGGCCGCCACGGCCCGCGCCCTGTCCGCCCATCACGACCGCCCGGCGGTGGCGGAGTTCCTGGACCGGGCGGCGGTGGTGTGAGGCGGTGCCCGCCCGGCGGCTCGTGCGGGCGGGGCGGGGTCGGTCGGATGTCCTGGCAGCATGCCGGGGTGACGAGCCGATCTTCGGCCGGCATCACGAGTCGGCCCTGCCCACAGTGACCGGGGAGCGGGCGCGGTCGGGCGACGGGGGCGGCATGCGGACACCTGACGGCGGGTCCGGCGGTGGCGGAGCGGGGTGCGAGGTCGATCCGCCCGCCGACCGTGCCGCGTTCGAACGGTGCTCGCGGCGTCGAAGTCCCCGCGGGGGTCCGCCTACGTGTGGAAGGCCCTTGGTCGACGGCCGCGTCGGCGACCTGACCGCTGGTCCCCGGCCCCCACCGGCGGGGAGAACGCGGTCCCCCGGAGTGGAGATCCCCCCGTGACGTCCACGGACCTGCCGCCCGCGCCGCGGGCACCGGGCAGGCGCTGGACACGCTGTTCGCCCGCCGGCCGGAGAAGGCCGCCGCGCTGTCCGACACCGTGGGCATCCACCGCACGCCCCGTCCGACCGCCCCCGGCGCGGGTGCCGGGGTGGCGTTCCGTCCTAGGAGCGGCCGGCCGCCCAGTGGTCGATGCGGGCGATGACGTCGGCGAAGTGGGCGTGGACGGCCTCGGCCGCGGCGTCCGGGTCGCGGGCGGTCAGCGCGTCGAGGATGCGGTGGTGCTGGCGGACGACCTGGGCGTGGTCGGTGCGGGGTTTGCCGATCTCCGGTTCCAGGCGGCGGTAGACGTCCCAGAAGAGGTCGATCAGCTGGAGGACGAGGTCGTTGCCGAGGGGTTCGTAGAGCAGTTCGTGGAACCGGCGGTCGTGGCCGGCCCGTGCGGTGTCGCCGCCGGCCCCCAGGGCGGCGAGTTCGGCGGCGAGGGCGTCGAGGGCGCCGGGGGTGAGTTCGAGCGCGGAGCGGCGGATCAGGCCGGACTCCAGGAGTTCGCGGACCTCGACGATGTCGTGCAGCACGCGGGGTCTGGCGCGGCGCAGGGCGAGGCGGCCGTGGAAGAGCAGGCCGGGCCGCAGGGAGTGCAGTTCGCCGCTGCCGACGTAGGTGCCGTAGCCGTGGCGGACGTCGACGATGCCGAGGGCCTGGAGTCCCTTGAGGGCCTCGCGCACCGAGTTGCGGCTGACGCCGAGGGTGGCGGTCAGCTCGGTCTCGGGGGGCAGCGGGTCACCGGGGTCCAGGTCCAGTCCGATGATCAGCTCCACGAGCTGGTCGGAGACGGTGGGCCGCTCCTCGCGGTGGCCGCGGGGAGCCGGTGCGGGGGGCTTGCGCTGCGTCGGCATGGCGCCTACGTTACCCGGACGCGTAGGACGTCGGACATCCTACGTCCCACCTCCCGCCCAGGCCGTGCCAGGCGCTACCCCGAGGATGCGAGCCGCATGTCCAACTCAACCGCCCCGCCACTGCGTTGGGGCCACGAACTCTCCCAGCGGGACTGGCGGGCGTTCGGTGCCGCCTGGCTCGGTTACGCCATGGACGGCTTCGACTTCGTCCTGATCACGCTGGTGCTCACCGAGATCGCCCACGATTTCCACCTGTCGACCGTGACGGCGGCCACCCTCGTGTCGGCCGCGTTCGTCTCCCGCTGGTTCGGCGGGCTGGCCATCGGCGCGCTGGGCGACCGGTTCGGGCGGCGGCCGGCCATGGTGCTGAGCATCACGCTGTACGCGGTCGGCTCGGTGCTGTGCGGCTTCTCCTGGGACTACTGGTCGCTGTTCGCCTTCCGCATGGTCGTCGGCCTCGGCATGGCCGGCGAGTACAGCGCGTCGGCCACCTACGTGATCGAGAGCTGGCCGGAGCGGATGCGCAACACCGCCAGCGGCATGCTGCTGTCCGGCTATCCGCTGGGCAGCGTGCTGGCCGCCGAGGCGTACGGCTGGGTGGTGCCGCACAGCAGCTGGCGGGTGCTGTTCTGGATCGGCGCGCTGCCGGTGGCGGTCGCGGTCTGGCTGCGGCGGCGGCTGCCGGAGGCCGCCGAGTGGCAGCGGGCGCGCGACGCCGGGGAACGGCCGGTCGCCGCGACCGGACTGCTGTTCGGCGGGCGGACGAAACTGTGGACGCTGCCGGTGTGCGCGGTCGCCGCGGTGGCGGTGCTGCTGGTGCTGCGCGGCTTCTCCCTCACGGTCACCCTCGGGCTGGTCGCGCTGATCGCCGCCTGCTTCGTGGCGCTGACCGTGCGGTTCGCCGGACGGCTGTGGCCGGTGGTGGTGGCGCTGATGGTCACCGTCTTCTGCGCGTTCCTGTACTCCTGGCCGCTCCAGTCGCTGCTGCCGACGTACCTGAAGACCGAACTGCGCTACGGCCCGCAGCAGGTCGCGAACGCCCTGCTGTGGGCCGGGTTCGGTTACGCGGCCGGGTCGGTGCTGACCGGCTGGCTCGGCGACCGGTTCGGCACCCGCCGTGCCTACTGCGGCATGCTGATCGCCTCGCTGCTGGTGGTCTGGCCGGTGTTCGCCCTCGGTTCCGGGCACGTGGTGACGCTGTGGGTGCTGCTGTTCGCGCTGCTGGCCACCTCGCAGGGCGCCTCCGGCATCCTGCCGAAGTACGTCTCCGGCCACTACCCGCTGCGGATCCGGGCGGCCGCGCTCGGGTTCAGCTACAACGTCGGCGCCCTGGGCGGCGCCGCCGCGCCGGTGCTCGGCGCGAAACTCGCCGGGTCCATGAGCCTGGGCACCTCGATCGCCGTACTGGGCCTGGCCCTGACCGCCGTCGTCGTGCTGCTCGTGGGCCTCGACGTGCCCGCCCGGATCCAGCGGTACGCCGACGCCCGGCAGACCGCCGGTCCGCGGGCGGCCGCACCATCGAGTGAGAAGGTCTGATGTTCCACGGAGTCCTCCCTCCCCTGTGCACGCCGATCACCCCGGACGGCGCGCTCGACGTCGCGTCCCTGGAACGGCTGACCGCCCACCTGCTGGACGCCGGTGTGCACGGGCTGTTCGTCGGTGGATCCACCGGCGAGGTCTCCCAACTGCCCGACGCCGTGCGGGACATGGCCCTGCGCACGGTGATCGACGCAGCCGGCGGACGGGTGCCGGTGCTGGCCGGGGTCATCGACACCGGCACGCTGCGGGTGCTGGAGCACGCCCGGCGGGCCCAGGAGCTGGGCGCCGCCGCGGTGGTGGCGACCGCGCCGTTCTACGTCGGCGTCGGCGAGGCCGAGACCGCCGCGCACTTCCGCAGGCTGCACGCCGAACTGGAGGTGCCGGTCGTCGCCTACGATATCCCGTCCAACGTCGGCCGGAAACTCTCCCCGGCGCTCCTGACCCGGCTCGCCCGCGAAGGGGTGATCGCCGCCGTCAAGGACTCCAGCGGCGACCTGGAGGGCTTCCAGCGGGTGCTGAACGGCACCTCGGGCCTGAGCACCGGCTGTCTGACCGGCTCGGAGACGCTGGCCGACCTGGCGATGGCGCGCGGCGCGGCCGGCGTCGTGCCGGGCCTGGGCAACGTCGACCCGCACGGCTACGTGCGGCTGTACGAGGCCGCCCGGGCCGGGCACTTCGTCGCCGCCCGGGCCGAACAGGCGCGCCTGGTACGGCTGTTCACCATCGTCGAGGTGGCCGACCCGGCCCGGGTGGGCCCGGTCTCCGGCGCGCTCGGCGCGTTCAAGGCGGCGCTGGTGGCCCGCGGCGTCATCGCCCACCCCGACACGGTGGCACCGCTGCTGCCACTGAACGCGGCGGAACGCAAGAAGGTGGCCGCGATCCTCGACGACTGCGGCCTGGGCCCCGTCGGACCCTGATCCCCCACCGCCGGTGCCGCCCGCTCCCGGGCGGCACCGCGCGCCCCACCACACCCCCCACCACACCCCCGGAGGTCCTCATGCCGATCACCCGCCGTCTGCTGACCGCTCTACCGCTGGCCGCCGGGGTCCTCGGGTGGGCGGGCTCGCCCGCCCGGGCCGGCGAGAACCCGGGCCGGGGGCCGGCGCCGGAGTCGGTGCCGTTCACCTCGGGCACCGAGGGCTACGCCACGTTCCGCATCCCGGCCCTCGCCCGCACCGTCCGCGGCACGCTGCTGGCGTTCTGCGAGGCGCGGGAGTCCAGCTCCGACAGCGGGCGGATCGTGGTGGCCGCCAAGCGCTCCGAGGACGGCGGACGCACCTGGGGACCGCTGGCCGTGGTGACCGGCGACGGCAGCGACACCCGGGGCAACCCGGCGCCCGCCGTCGACCCGCGCACCGGCCGGATCACCCTGCTGACCTGCTCCAACGCCGCCGACGCCACCGAGGGCGCCATCATGTCCGGCCAGGTCCCGGCGGCCGACGGCCGGCGGGTGTGGGTGCAGCACAGCGACGACGACGGGCGCACGTTCACCCCGCCCCGGGAGATCACCGCCACCGCGAAACGGGCGGACTGGCGCTGGTACGCCACCGGCCCGGGGCACGCGGTGACGCTGGCCGGCGGGCCGCACCGGGGGCGGATCGTGGTGCCCGCCAACCACTCGTCCGCCCCGCCGCCCGGCTCCCCCGACACCGGCACGGAGGACCGCTACTACGGCGCGCACGACCTGCTCAGCGACGACGGCGGCGCCACCTGGCGGATCGGCTTCAGCGACGACGACCCGGACGGCGTGGTCAACGCCAACGAGTCCGCCGTGGCCCAACTCCCCGACGGCACTCTGTACTTCAACGCCCGCGACCAGAACGGCACCGCTGCGGGCGTGCGGGTGGACGCCCGCAGCCGGGACGGCGGGGAACACCTGACGCACTCCTACCGGCCGCAACCCGCCCTGGCCGGACCGGTCGTGGAGGGCAGCCTCCTGCAACCCCTCGGCGGTCCCCTGCTGTTCGCCGGCCCGGCCGACCCCACCGCCCGCCGGGCCATGACGCTGCGCGCCTCCACCGACGGCGGCCACACCTGGACCGCGGTGCGCACCCTGTCCCAACTGCCCGCCGGATACAGCGACATGACGCAGACCGCGGCCGACGAGGTGGGCGTCCTGTACGAGACCGGCAGCACGACCGCCTACGAACGCCTCGCCTTCGCCCGGCTGCCGCTGCGGTCCCTGCTGATCTGACGGGACGTCAGTCCAGGTGGCCGGTGTCGTTCCAGCGTTCGACCGCCGGGGCGCCGTACGCCCAGCCGAGCACCGACAGCGACGCCGGCGCCAGGCGCAGGGCGGCGCCGAACCGCAGGTCCTCGCCGAGCCACCGGGCGCCCAGGGCCCGCAGGAAATGGCCGTGGGCGAAGACCACCACGTCCCGGTCGGCGGACCGCGCCCACCGCACGGTCTCGTCGGCCCGCGCGGTCACCTCGGCCACGCCCTCGCCGTCCGGGGCGCCGTCCCGCCACACCAGCCAGCCCGGCCGGACGCGCTGGATCCGCTCGGGGGTCAGCCCCTCGTGGGCGCCGTAGTCCCACTCCACGAGGTTCTCCCACTCCGTGGCGCGGTCGCCGAACCCGGTCAGTTCACAGGTCTCCCGGGCCCGCGCCAGCGGACTCGTCCGCACCGACGCGTCCGACAGCCCGCCCCACGGCTCCCGCCGCAGCCGCTCCCCCAGCACCCGCGCGGTCCGCCGGCCCTCCGCGGTCAGCGGCACGTCGGTGCGCCCGGTGTGCCGGCCGGTGCGCGACCACTCGGTCTCACCGTGCCGAACGAGAATCATCCGCTGTGCCATGTCCCGGGGGACCTCTCCTGCGACCGCCGACGTGCCCGCCCATCCTCGCAGACCGCCGCCCGGCGTCCGCCCCGGGCCGCCCGGGGGCGCGTCTCAGCCGGGGCCCAGCAGTCCCGACAGCAGCGCGTCGAGTCCGCGTTCGTACTGCGGCGTCCCCTCCCGGGCCGCCCTGGTCAGCTCCCGGGCGGTGGCGGTCAGGTGCGGGTAGCGGTCGGGTGGCAGGCAGGAGCCGTCGGAGCGGCCGGGGGAACGTTCGCTGCGGGCGGCCCACAGGGCGGCGCCCACGGTGAACTGGGTGAGCGCGGTGTAGGCCCGGGCGGCCTGCGGGCGGCCGAGTCCGGCGCGCAGCAGTACCTCCAGCGTGCGCTCGGCGAAGAGGGTGAACTCGTCGCCGTCCGGGGGCCGGGCGGCCATCAGGTACAGGACGGAGGGGTGGTCGGCGAGCAGCCGGTAGGCGGCCCGGCACAGCTCGCGCAGTTCGTCGCGGGCACCGCGCCCGTCCGCCCCGGCCTCCCGCCGGGACGGCAGCTCCGCCTCGGCCAGCAGCCGCACCCGCACGGCGTCGACGATCTCGTCCTTGGAGGAGAAGTAGCTGTAGACCGCCATGGTGGCGACGCCCAGCCGCTCGGCCAGCGCCCGCATGGTGAACGCCTGCGGGCCCGCGCTGTCCAGCAGGGCGACCGCGGCGTCCAGGACGCGTTCCCGGTTGAGGGTGTTGCGCGGCGCCCTGCGCACCCGCGGGCGGCCCGCAGCGGTCCGGCCGGTCGGGCTGCTGGTGGTCATCGGCGCGTTCGCTCCCTGCGTGTGCCCGGCGCGGCAGGGGCGGGGCACCTGTGGCGGCTGTGACGCAGACGTGCCGCGGCGCGGACGTCCGCCCATATCGCATACCCGCCGGTGGCGCCGCGAATCCTCACCCGGTGACATCGCCGCCGGGTCTGCCGGGGCGCTGCCGGTGGCGGCGGCCGGCCCGGCAGGCCGGCCAGGGGGGTTGACGAACGGTCGGTGTGCCCTTTGTCGGTGGCGGGTGCGAGACTGCCCGCGTGAACGACGTGACGGACGACACCTGCGAGGGGTCCGGGCTGCGTGCGCGGCTGGACCTGCTGCGGGGGCCCGGTGTGGCCCCCCGGGCGCTGGACGCGCGGGCGCTCGCCGCGCTGGCGGCCAATCCGGGGTGCGGCCGAAGATCGCTGCTGGACGCGGCGGGCGTCGACAAGGGCGCGGTCGCCCGGGTGCTGGGGTCGCCGGAGCGGTTCGGCCAGTCGCAGTTCGCGTTCGCCCGCGGCATCGCGTTCGAGGCCCGGGTCAAGGCGGACGGCTGCGCGGAGCTGCTGCGGCTGCTGGGCGCGGACGAGCGGACGGCCGGCGGCGGGGCGCTGCTGCCGGACCTGGTGGCGGCGGGCCCGCAGGGCCGGGCGGCCCGTACCCGGCTGGCGCTGGAGGAGGCGTCCGGCGCGGGGGTGTGGACACTGCTGGACCACCCGTTGCTGGAGCTGGAGGTGGCCGGCTCCCCCGCGTTCCTGGAGCCGGACGCCGTGGCGGTGGGCCCGGACGGGCGCTGGACGGTCATCGAGGTCAAGTCGTTCCCGGTGCTGGACGGCGGCGCCGACTCGGTGAAGGTGGGCGCGGCGGCCCGGCAGTCGGCGGTGTACGTGCTGGCGTTGCAGCGGCTGTCGGCGACCGCGCCGCTGCCGCACGTGCTGCTGGTGTGCCCGAAGGACTTCTCCAACGTGCCGGTGGCCGAACGCGTCGACGTGCGCAAGCAGTTGGCGGTCACCCGGCGGCAGCTGAGCCGGCTGACCCGGATCGAGGAGATCGCGGCGCGGCTGCCGGAGGGCACCACGTTCGCGGCGGGCGGCGAGCGGCTGGCGGCGCGGTGGACGCGGTGGAGGCGGCCTACGCGCCGGAGTGCCTGGACACCTGCGAGCTGGCGTACCACTGCCGTGACCGGGCGCGCGAGCGCGGCGGCATGGAGGCGCTGGGGCGGTCGGTGCGCGGGGAGCTGGGCACGCTGGGCACGGTGGAGGCGGTGCTGGCGGCCGCGAGCGGTGAGCCGGCGGAGGGCGAGGACCCGGCGGCGCAGGCGCTGCGCCGGGCGGCCGCGCTGCGGGCCGAGGCGCTGGCGTGGGCCGGGGCGGGCACGGAGGCGCTGTGCCGCTGATGTCGGTGCTGGCCCGGGCACAGGCGGTCGCCGCCGGCCGGGCGCAGCCGCTGGCCACCGTGCTGCACCGGCACGTCTCGGAGCACCCGCTGGTGTTCGTGCCGCTGACCACGGCCGGTGAGGTGGGGGCGCCGCTGGGGGCGCTGGTGGGCACCGACCGGGCGGCGCCGCGGCTGCTGGTGGTGCCGCAGCCGCGTGACCGGGACCTGCGGGCGGCGTTCCTGGCGGAGCTGGCGGACGCGGTGCTGCCGTACCTGATGTCCTACGAGGACGAGGTGGCCGGTGAGCCGGGCCGGGAGACCGATCCGGAGTCCGGCAGGCGGATCGACGTCACCCGTGAACTGTGCGTGGACGCGCCGCAGTTGGTGGTGCCGAATCCGGCGGGCGCGGAGTACGTGCGGCTGCTGGGGCGGGCGACGCGGTTCCGGCGCACCGCGGAGGAGGATCCGGCGGAGCCGTATCCGGCGCCGTCGCGGGTGCCGTTGCTGGGCCGGTGGTTCACGCACTACGGGGAACGGGCCCGCACGCCGGGCAGTTCGCTGCTGGTGTCGGTGACCGAGCTGCTGGGCCGGCACTGGGCGACCGGCCAGTCGAACCTGGAGGACCAGCACCTGGGCGCGCTGCTGGCCTGGGTCGATCCGCCGCAGGGTTCGACGGGCCGGCGGGCGGCGTCCCGGGCGCAGACCGGCCGGGGCGGGGACGGGCTGCTGCTGAGCCCTCCGGCGGGTCCGGCCACCGACCCGGTGTTCGACAACCGGGTGCTGGCCCCGGCGATGGCCCGCTACGACGCGGCACGCACCGCCCGCCGGAACCTCGCCCCGCAGGTGGCGGAGCTCCGGTCGCTGCTGGCGGGCCAGTTGCGGCCGGCCTGGGACGACGTGTGGCGGGCGCTGGACCTGCTGCGGGCGCTGCCGCCGGGGGCCCGGGTGGAGGAGCGCTGGAAGCGGGACCGCTGGTCGTACACCGGTCACCGGGACCGGGTGCGGGCCGGGGAGCCGCCGCAGCCGCGCCGGGACGACGCGGTGGCGGCGGCGCAGAAGCTGGCGGGCCGGGAGACCGCGCAGGCCAGGCTGGAGGCCGGGGAGGCGCTGGACGATCCGCTGGTGATGGCGGAACGGCGGCTGGCCGGTGAGGCGTTCGCCGGTGAGGTGGCCGAGGCGGTGATGGCGTACTCGGAGGCGAAGGTGCCGCGTCCGCGTCCGCTGGTGACGGTGGCCACCGACGACCGGCCGCACCTGGACGAGGGGGCGCGGGTCTTCCGGGCGCTGGCGGACGGCCGCACGCAGGAGGCGGAGTTCCTGGCGGAGCCGCGTGCGGGCCTGTTGCGGCTGCGGCTGCTGAACGGGATGGGCCGCGGCAGGGAGCCCCAGCCCGGCTCCGTGCCGGAGGCCGGGGAGTACACGTGCTGGACGCTGTTCGAGCACACGCCGCGCGGTGGTCCGGAGCTGCCGGCCGCCGACGCGACGCCGTGGACGCACGGCGGTCCGCCGGCCGCGTTCGCCTCCGGTGACGCCGGTGGCACGCGGCCGGGCGGCCCGCCGGACGAGGTGACCGTGGAGGACTACCTGTGACCGTCTCGGGAGGGCCGGTGCCCGGCCCGCGGGTGCCGGATCCCGGCGCGGCGGCCGCGGCGGCCACCGCGGCGATCCTGCACGACACGCGGTTCGCGACGGAGCCGGGTGTGGTGGTGGACTCGCCCCCGGGGGCCGGCAAGTCGACGCTGGTGGTCCGAGCGGCGCGTGAACTCGCCGCCTCCGGTGAGCGGTTGATGATCGTCGCGCAGACCAACGCGCAGGTCGACGACCTGGCGGACCGGCTGGCGACCGCTGATCCGGCGCTGCCGATCGGCCGGCTGCACGCCTCGGACGGCCCGCCGGACCCGGCGCTGGACCGGCACGCGAACGTGGCGAAGTCGGCGCGGATCGCGGATCTGCGCGACCGTGACGTGGTGATCGCCACGGCCGCGAAGTGGGGGTACGTCAAGGACGTCGAGCCGTGGCGGCACGCGATCGTGGACGAGGCGTACCAGATGCGGTCGGACGCGCTGCTGCGGGTGGCCGGGCTGTTCGAACGGGCGCTGTTCGTGGGCGACCCGGGGCAGCTGGACCCGTTCAGCGTGGTGGGCGCCGAGCAGTGGGCGGGGCTGAGCCACGATCCGTCGGCGAGCGCGGTGATGACGCTGCTGGCGCACAACCCGGGGCTGCCGCAGCACCGGTTGCCGGTCTCCTGGCGGCTGCCGGCGTCGGCGGCGCCGCTGATCTCCCGTTCGTTCTACCCGGACACGCCGTTCACCAGCGGCACCGGGCCGGGTGACCGGCTGGTGGCGTTCACCGCCGCAGGGGAGGGGGGCGCGGTGGACCGGGTGCTGGACGTGGCGGCCGGGTCGGGCTGGGGGCTGCTGGAGCTGCCGGCCCGGTTCACCCCGCGCACCGATCCGGAGGCCGTCGCGGCGGTGGCCCTGGTGGTGCGGCGGCTGCTGGAGCGCCGGGCGGAGACGGTGAGCGAACGCGGGCGGCTCCCGGTGGGCCCGGACCGGGTGGCGGTGGGGACCGCGCACCGCGACCAGGCGGCGGCGGTGCGCTCGGAGCTGGCCCGGCTGGGGGTGGGCGGCGTGACGGTGGACACCGCGAACCGGCTCCAGGGGCGGGAGTTCGACGTCACGGTGGTGCTGCACCCGCTGTCCGGCCGCCCGGATGCGACCGCGTTCCACCTGGAGACCGGCCGGCTGTGCGTGCTGGCCTCCCGTCACCGGCACGCCTGCGTGGTGGTGTGCCGGGCCGGTGTGGACACCCTGCTGGACGACCACCCCTCCACCGAGCCGGTGCGGTTGGGTGTGACGGTGAAGTTCCCGGACGGCTGGGAGGCCAACCACGCGGTGCTGGCGCTGCTGGCGGAGCACCGGGTGCGGTGGGAGGGCTGACCGCGGGACGCACCGGGGTCCGGCCCGCGCCGCCGGCCGGGTCCGCGCCGCCGTGCTCCGCCGGGTCCGCCGCCGTAACGTGACGCCCTGCCGGTGCGATGAGGTGACCGTCGTACGAACAGCCTGGTCGCCGGGCCGGTGTCCGGGCACGGGGTGCTGGGTAGCCCTGCTGCGGGACAATGGATGGCGGTCCACAACCTGGAGGTAGGCACCATGCCCGATCGGCATACGGCTCACCGGTCAGCGGACGAGGCGCCGCGCCGGATGCGTCCCGCGCCGCTGCTGTTCGAGCCCGAGGCGTCCGCGGCCGACCCCGAGCACTTCTTCGACCTGGACTCGATCGAGGACCCGGCCCGGTTGCTGGAGCGCAGCACCGAACTGGCGCTGGCCTTCCGGGCGGCCGCCGACCGGGCCACCGAGTACCAGGCGATGGCCGCCGCCCGGCTGGCCGATCCCAAGCGCTTCGACCGGGACGGCACCGAGGCCATCGCCGAGCGGGCGGGGTGGTCGCAGGACTACGCCCGCAAGATGGTGGAGTTCGGCGCCGACCTGCTGCGCAGGCAGGGTCCCCTGGACTGATCGCGCGCCCCCGCGCGCCTGGCCGGAACCGACCGGCGGGCTGGCATGTGCCGCCGGCACGCGCCCGGCAGGATACTCGCCCGGCACCCGCACTGTCCCGGCTTCGGGCATTTCGCCCGGCACCGCGCGTGATCGGGGTAGACCTGTCCGTTATGAGTGACATGACGTGGGACTACCGCGAGAGTGACGTGCGCGACAGCGGCGGGCACGGCTTCGGGCCGTGGCGGACCGGCGACGTGTCGCACACCGAGTGCGTGACCGCCGAGGGCGCCGAGTGGCTGGCGTCGGCGAGCGCCTTCCCCCGCAGCGTGCGGGCCCTGTGGTCGGCCCGGCCGAGCGCCCCCAGCGTGCTGCCGTGCGGCAGGGCGTTCGACGTGGTGAACCTGCCGGTGGTCTTCGGACGGCGGGTGCTGGACCGGCTGTGGGAGTCGGGTCCGGGCTGCGGTCCGGTGGCGGTGCACCGGGGCCGGATGCTGGTGTTCGCCACCCCCGGCACGGCCGCCCGGCTGCCGTCGCTGCTGGCGTGGGAGGAGTGGGCGGCGCTGGTCCCGCCGATGCTGGGCCACGGCACCGGTGACGCGATCACCGTGCCCGCGCTGCTGCCGGACGATCCGCTCGACGGCCCGGCCGGCGGCTTCCACGGCGGGGCGGCGGCCGGGTCCGGCGGGTCGCGGTGGCTGGTGGCGCCGGGAGTGCGGGAGCCCTGGCTGCCGGGGGCGGGGGTGCTGCTGTGGGCCTGCCTGCGGGCCGCCCGGCCGGCGGGCGCACTGACCGGCGGGGGTCCTTCTGGCGGGCCGGACAGCTGAAATCTTATCGATTTTTCCTCTGCCCGAGCCGGGTGCTACTGTCTTTCCATCGCAGGCGCCGCTAGCTCAACAGGCAGAGCAGCTGACTCTTAATCAGCGGGTTCGGGGTTCAAGTCCCTGGCGGCGCACCACACGGAAGGCACCTCCCCCCGGGAAGGTGCCTTCCGGCGTTTCCGGGGTCCTCACCAGCCGGTGGTGACGCTCTCCCCGCCCAGGCCGAACAGCTGCGGCGGCCGCTCCCCGGCCAGGAACTCGCGCAGCAGCAGGTTGACGAGGCCCGGCTTCTCCATCGGCAGCGCGTGCGTGGCGCCGGGCACCACGCACAACTGGGCGTCGGGCAGCACCGCGGCCATCTCGGCGCTGTGCGCGGGCCGCACCCCGTCGTCGTCGCCCTGCATGACGAGCGTGGGGGCCGCGACGCCCGCCAGGTCGGCGAGTTCCAGGCCGGTGCCGGCCGACCACAGTGCCATCAGCTTGGCGAAGACCGCGTCGAAGTGCTCCGGCCCGTCCGGCGACAGCGGCTCGTACAGCGGCCGGAACCAGCCGGCCAGCACCGCGCGGCCGTCCGGGCCGTCGATCAGGGCCCGGGCCGCCGGGGTGTCGCCGTCCCGGGTGACGGCCGCGCCCATCAGCACCAGCCGCCGCACCAGCCGCGGGTGCCGCAGCGCCAGGTGCATGGCGACCGCCGCGCCGTCGCTCCAGCCGACGACGTGGCAGCGCCCGAGGTCCAGGGCGGCGGCGAAGGCGGCGGTGTCGTCGGCCATGAGGGCGTACGTGTAGGGGCCGGGGGCGTCCGGGGTGCGGCCGTGACCGCGGCGTTCGGGGGCGAGCACCCGGTAGTGCCCGCCGAGCCCCGCACCCTGCGCCTGCCAGGTGTCGGCGGTGACGCCACCGCCGTGCAGCAGCAGGAGCGGCGTGCCGTCCGGGTCCCCCCACTGCTCGTAGTACGTGCGCAGGCCGCCGGCCATGACGTACGCGCCCATCCTTCTCCCCCCGTCCCTCCTGCTCCGGCGGATCGGCCGGAGTACTTGAGCATCGTTCAATTGAACAGCGCTCAAGTTAGGTGGCTATGCTGGCGCCGTCAAGCGGGCTCGGAGGCGGGAGGCGGCATGCCGTTGCGGCGGGAGACCGTGGTGGAGGCGGCGCTGGAGCTGCTCGACGAGGTCGGCCTGGACGCCCTGACCACCCGGGCGCTCACCGGCCGCCTGGGCGTGCGGCCCGGGGCGCTCTACTGGCACGTGCGCGACAAACGCGAACTGCTGACGGCGGTGGCGACACGCATCATGGACGAGGTCTTCGCCCCGCCCGGCACCACCGGCGCCCCCGACGCGGAGACCACCCCCCGCCCCGCGGACGCCCCCGGCGCGCAGGACTGGGCGGCCGGGGCCGAGGCGTTCGCGGGAGCGATGCGGGCGGCGCTGCTGCGGCACCGGGACGGGGCACGGCTGGTGGCCACGCACACCCCGGCGGGGCCGGCGGCGCTGCGGGCGGCCGAGGAGGGGCTGGAGCGGATGCGGCGGGCGGGGGTGCCGCTGGAGCTGGCGGCGCACTTCGGGGACACCCTGGTCAGCTACGTCACCGGCTTCGTGCTCCAGGAGCAGGCGGCGGGCGCCGGACCGCTCCCCGCGGCGGATCCGGCCACCCACCCGCGGCTGGCCGAACGGGCCGGGGCCCCCGCCGGGGAACGCCGGGACGCCGCCTTCCGCACCGGGATCGCGCTGATCACCGGGGGACTGCGGGTGGCGCTGGACGCCCGTTCCGATCGGGTATGATCGTGCCTGTCGGTGAGCGCCGCTAGCTCAACAGGCAGAGCAGCTGACTCTTAATCAGCGGGTTCGGGGTTCAAGTCCCTGGCGGCGCACCACACGGAAGGCACCTCCCCCCGGGAAGGTGCCTTCCGGCGTTTCCGCGGCCGCCGCGGATCCCCGCCCGGCCGCCCGTCAGCGGGGCCGGGTCACCCGCACCGTCCAGCCGCCGGCCCGGTCGGCGCCCAGGACCGCGAAGGACAGGCCGGTGCGCGGGTCACGCCAGTGCTGGCCGGGGCGGAACGGGGCGTCGTTGAGGTCGTTGAACGAGCCGCTGCTGACGTCGCAGGCGGTGGTGGCCGGGTGGGCGTCGACGACGTGGACCGGGCCGGCGCCGGAGGGCACGTCGGTGCGCACCCGGTAGACCAGCACGCCCTCGGTGCAGGCGGCGGCGTCGTTGCCGAGCGCCCGGCGGGCCTCCAGCACGTAGGCGGTGTAGGGGCCCAGCGGTACCACGACCGCCTTCGGGCCGGAGCCGGGCACCTCGTCGGGGGCGAGGGAGACGGTCATGGTGCGGGTGGAGGCGACGCAGACGACCTGGCGGTCGGTGAGCCAGCCCATCCGCCACTTGTGCCAGGCCAGCGGATCGCCCTGGAGCCCCCAGTCCAGCGACATGGTGTCCCACTGGCCGGCCAGGGTGTCGGTGCGGGTGAAGTCGCGCACGTCGTAGAGGTCGGGCAGGCCCAGGATGTGGCCGTTCTCGTGGGAGAGCACCCGGGGGCCGGACTGGTCGTGGCCGTAGATCACCGAGACCCGGTCCAGGTGGGTGCCGGCCTCGGTGGTGGCCGCGCTGCCGCCGGTCCAGGTGACCGACAGCACGGTCTGGTCGGCGGGCGGTCCGGCGTTGGGCGTGGCGATCACGTTGACCAGGTCGTAGCCGCGGAAGTCCACCGACCGGCCGGCCACCCGGGCCAGGTCGCGCATCATGGCGCGGTGGGTGTTCCAGCCGTAGCCGCGGGTGATGCCGTAGGAGGAGAACCGGCGCGGCATGCGCAGCCAGCGCAGCACCGGCGCCACGTGGTAGCGCAGCCGGCCGAAGGAGGCGGTGGCGTACCAGCGGGGCACGGCGGGGAAGAACTCGCGGAACCGCTGCCGCACGCTCTCCCGGGCGGGCGCGTCGGGAAAGTCGATGAAGAGGGTGAGCGCCTTCAACTCGCCGGTGGAGCGGGCGTATTCGTGGTCCGGGGTGGCGGGGAAGCCCTCGGACATCTCGGTGCCGGGGGCGGCCGGCAGCGCGCAGGGCCGGCCGGGCGGGGCGGTGGCGGGGGTGGGCCGGCCGGTCAGCCCGGCGCCGGCGGCGGGCAGGGCGGCCAGCAGCAGGACGGCGGACATCGCGGCGGTGCGGACCCGGCGGGTGTGCGGGGCGGGGCGTGCGGGCCGGCCGGGTATCAGCGCGCGGATCCGCGGCGGGCGCCGGGAGGTCATCGCTCGGTCACCGTGACGCGCCAGGCACCGGCGGCGGCGCGGGCGGCGTGCACGGTGAGCGCGCCGTGCGGTCCGGGGCCGAAGCGGTAACGGAAGGTCTGCCCGTCACTCAACGGGGCGTCGGCCAGCGGGGGATGGACGGACGTGTCCTCGCAGGCGGAGGTGCGCGGATGGGCGTCCACCACCCGGATCGGCCCCTCACCGGTGCCGACGTCGCTGCGCACCCGGTACATCAGCACACCCGGGACGCAGGCCCGCACGTCGTTGCCGGTGGCCGAACGGGCCTCCAGGGCGATGGAGTCGGTGGCGTCGACCCGGACCACCACGAGCTTAACGCCGCCCGGGGTCTCCACCGGGGAGAGCGACCGGGTGACGGTGCCGGGGTGTTCGACGCAGGTGACCTGGGAGCGGTCGATCCAGCCGTACTTCCACTTGTGCCAGGCGAACAGGTCGGGCGACAGGGCGAACTGACTGCCCATCAGATCCCAGTCGCCGACCAGGTCGTCCCAGTCGGCGGTGCTCGCGGACGTCGGGCGGTGGTAGAGGTCGGGCAGGTCGAAGACGTGATTGGTCTCGTGGGCCAGCACGTTGGGGTCCGGCGGGTGGCGTTCGAAGACGGTCACCACCCGGCGGACCTCGGCGTGACCGGCCCGCAGCGGGCGGCCGAAGTTGATGACCTTCGTGGCGTCGGAGTCCACGCCGGGCGCGTCCGGGTCGGCCACCAGGTAGATCACCGGGTACGCCCCCAGGTCCACCGCGCGGTCCACCACGCCGACCGCGTCGCGCAGGTAGGCGTCCCGCCCGGCGGCCGGCCAGTCGCGGTGGATGGTGTACGCGGTCGAGGGCCTCGGCATGGTGAACCAGCGCGGCACCACGCGCGGCCGCAGCCGCATCCGGCCGTAGGAGGAGCGGGCGAAGAACCGCGTGGTGGCCGGGAAGTGGTCGGCGGCCAGCACCGCCGGGTCCTGGTCGGGCCGGTGGTCGGGGAACGCCAGGAAGAGCATGACGGCGTTCACCTCGCCGTCCGGACGGCGGTAGCCGGGGTCCCAGGCGACGCCCTCGGAGTGCCGCACGTCGGTGCGCAGCGGCGCGCACGGTCCCGCCGGGGAGGCGGCGTGCGCGGGCCCGGCGAACAGCGACCACGCCACCAGCGCCACGAAGCCGACCGCCAGCACGGTGCCGCGGTGCGCGGTGTACACGCGGGGCGCCGCGTGCGCCCCCCGGCCGGTGCCCGGGCGGTGGGCGAACGGCAGCGCGGAGGCGCCGGACAGCCGCGGCGCCCCGGACCCGGCGCGGTCCCCGCCGTACGGGTCGTCACCGCCGGGGCCGCCGTACGCGTCCTCGTCGTACCGCCCGCCGCAGGGGTCGCCGTCGTACCGGCCGTCGTCGTACGGGTCATCGCCCGACGCACTGCTGAACGCACCGCCTCGCACGCGCACCTCCCCGGGACGGGATCGGGCCACCTGTGGCTGTCCCTGTCCACCCTTGGCCGGTTCGGGGGGGTTCGGCCTGTTCTGATGGTCCGGTCGAGTCATCACGCGCGACGTGACGCAGGGTGATCGGCGATCAGAGCCGGTCATTCACGGGCGGATGAGGGCAAGGCCGCACAACAGCCGCAAGAATGCGGTCATCACGCCCCATGGGCGCTTCTTCGCGCCGCCGGTCACTCCGGATTCACCGCGTTGGCGGTGGCTCACCGCGACCGCGAACCTCTATGATCGGCACATTTCCGCGTGGTGGTCCGGGTTTTGACGGCATCCACGCGATCTGCCCGCCCTTCCCCGACTACCTGTGCGAGACGACTGCGATGCGGGACAAAGCTGACGGCGGACCGACGGTCGGCCGGGGCGGCGAGCCCGCTGACCGGCCGTCGGACATCACCGAGTGTGACAATCCGATGGCCGCCACCCGTTCGACGCACGGCCGTCCGGGTGAATCCGGCGTGGACGCGACCCCGCCCGCCCCCGGCGCCGCTCCCCCCTCCGGGGACCCCACCGCCGCCGAGCTGCGCGACTACCACGCGGCGTTCAACGCGGCCCGCACCGCGATGGCCCTGGTCGACCGCGAGGGCCGGCTGCTGGCGGCCAACGACGCCCTCGGGTCGCTGCTGGGCACCGCCCCCGAGCGGCTCGCCCGGCGCGGCGCGGCCGACGTGATGGGGCTCGACGGCGACGAGGCGGTGCGCGACGCGTTCCGCGAGGTGCTGCGCGGCGGACGGGAACGGCTGCGCACCGCGTGCCGGCTCAAGCACTCCGACGGCCGGGCGGTGTGGGCCGAGGTCAGTCTGGACGCGGTTCCCGCGGAGGCGGACCCGGCCGCCGGTGCCGTACCGCCCGCCGGCACGGCACCGGCGGACCGGCCGGCGCGGGAGGGCGGCACGGCGGCGCTGCTGTCGGTGGAGGACATCACCGAGCAGCGTGAACTCGCAGCCCGGCTGCGGCACTTGGAGATGCACGACGCGGTGACGCGGCTGCCCAACCGGACGTTGTTCTTCGAACGCCTGGAGGCCGCGCTGCGCTCACCGGGCAGGGCCAGGGTCGGCATCTGCTTCCTGGACCTGGACGGGTTCAAGGCCGTCAACGACACCCTGGGCCACGGCACCGGCGACCGGCTGCTCGCGGAGGTCGCCAAACGGCTGCTGGTCTGCGCCGAGGGCGGCGGACACCTGGCGGCGCGGCTGGGCGGCGACGAATTCGCCCTGCTCGTCGAGGAGTCGGAGGGCACCGGCCAGCTCACCGCGCTGGCCGACGCGGTACTCGCCGCGCTCCAGCGGCCGTTCGACCTCGACGGGCACCGGCTGGCGGTCTCGGCCAGCATCGGCGTGGTGGAACGCCCGGCGGCCGACACCTCCCCCACCGGTCTGATGCAGGCCGCGGACACCACGCTGTACTGGGCCAAGGCGGACGGCAAGGGCCGCTGGACGCTGTTCGACCCCGAGCGCAACGCGCACCGGATGACCCGTCAGGCGCTGTCCAGCACCCTGCGACAGGCCGTGGAGCGGCGGGAGTTCGTGCTGGAGTACCAGCCGCTGGTGGCGCTCGACAGCGGGAAGCTGCGCGGGGTCGAGGCGCTGGTGCGGTGGGAGCACCCGCAGTTCGGACGGCTGGCGCCGAACCGGTTCGTCGGGCTGGCCGAGGAGGACGGTTCCATCGTGCAGTTGGGCCGCTGGATCCTCGCCGAGTCCTGCCGGCAGGCCCGCGCCTGGCAGAAGGAACACCCCGAGCGCCCGCTGTTCGTCAGCGTGAACGTGGCGGTGCGGCAGGTGTGGGACTCCGACCTGGTGGGCGATGTCGCGGCGATCCTGGCGCAGACCGGACTGCCCCCGGAACTGCTCCAGTTGGAGCTGACGGAGTCGGCCGTCATGGGGTCGGCCGGCCGGCCGCTCCAGGCGCTGCACGCGCTCAGCGAGATGGGCGTGCGGATCGTCATCGACGACTTCGGCACCGGCTACTCCAACCTCGCCTACCTCAGCCGCCTACCGGTCGCCGCCCTCAAGCTCGACGGCTCCTTCGTCCACGGCTTCCGTTCCCGCGAGCACCCCAACCCGGCCGACCAGACCATCGTCGAGGCCCTCGTCGACCTCGCCCACCGCCTGGGCCTGACCGTCACCGCCGAATGCGTCGAATCCGCCGAACAGGCCGAACGCCTGCGCGGCATCGGCTGCGACACCGGCCAGGGCTGGTTCTACTCCCGCCCGGTCACCGCGGAACGCATCAAGGCGATGCTCAGCGGGGACTGACGCGGTCAGGCAGCGCTGGGACGGCCGCCGGGGCGGGGGTGCTCGCGGCTCGCGCCCGTGGCTCGCTCGGGACGCGCGAACGCCCGGGGGCCGCGGGGGCCGCCGGGCGTTCGTTCCGGAGGTGGGGGCCTCCGGGTTGGGGGGATCCGGTCAGCAGGGGCCGTTGTCGGTCCAGACGCCGGAGCCGCCGGTGGAGGGCGTCTCGCCCTGCGTCCACCACTTCGCGGTCCAGGTGTGGCCGTTGTAGGAGACCTGGGCGCCGCCGAGGTAGACCGCGCTCGGGGAGTACGCCGGGGCGGTGCAGCTGCCCGAGCCGCCGTCGGTCGTACCGGCGGTGGTGCCCGCGGTCGTACCGGCGGTGGTGCCGGCGGTGGTGCCGGCGGTCGTACCCGCGGTCGTGCCGCCGGCCGAGGAGCCGCCGTCCGGCGGGGCGGGGCAGGTGCCGGGGGCGGAGCCGTTGACATCGGTCACCGCGTCGTTGAACAGCGTCGCGGAGGAGTCGAGGTCGTAGAGGGAGAACATCATCATGCCGCCGAGGCCGTTGCAGTGCACGTAGTCGGCCTTGGTCTTGATCGACTGGGCGTCCTCACCGGACCAGAAGGTCGATCCGTCGTAGAAGTACGCCGCGTCGGCCTGGGAGTCCCAGAAGGTGTCCGCCGGGTTGTTCACGATCCCGGTGAGCTCCTTGTACATCTGGATGCCGGGCACGTTGCCGGAGTCGGCGGCGCCGGTGGCCGGGCCGGTGGCGGTCTGGAACAGGCCGTGGTCACCGCCGGCCTGGACCCCCGCCCAGCCCCGGTAGTAGAACGGCACGCCGACGGTCAGCTTGTTCGCCGGGAACCCGCCGGGGATGCCGTACTGGCTGTCGCCCGCGGTGTACGCCTTGATCGCCTCGTCCGTCGAGTACTTCTCGTCGCCGGGCGCGACGGCGGTCATCGGGTCGTCCGGGTTGTCGTAAAGCGGCGCGGCGTGGTTGGTGGGCCCGTTGGGCTCGAAGCCACCGCCGTGCATGTCGTACGTCATCGGGTCGCCGAAGGTCAGGTACTGACCGATCTTGTCCGTCTCGATGTTGGTGATCTTGTCCTGGCCGGCCGGCAGCGCGGCGGACAGCGCGTAGGTCTTGCCGTCGGCGGCGCCCTGCGCGTTGAGCTCGCTGCGGAACTCGGCGAGCAGCGCGGTGTAGTTCTGCTTGTCGGCCGCCGAGGAGTGGTTGCCGGTGTGGCCGCCGCCGCCCGGGTACTCCCAGTCGAGGTCGATGCCGTCGAAGATGCCCTTGGCCGTGCCGGGGCCACCGTAACCGCCCTGCGAGGGCAGGTTGCCCTTGATGAACATGTCGATGCAGGACGAGGCGAACTTCTTGCGGGAGGCGTCGGTTGCGGCGACGTCGGAGAAGTACTTGGAGTACGTCCAGCCGCCGATCGACAGCAGCACCTTCAGGTGCGGGTTCGCCGCCTTCAGCTCCTGCAACTGGTGGAAGTTGCCGACGATCGGCATGTTGTACGCGTCGGCCGTGCCGTCCACGCTGATGTCGGAGCCGAACGACTTCTGGTAGTCGGCGAACGCGTCGCCCGCGCCGTCGCCCGCGTTCGGGTCGTTCTCGCCGGCCGGGTCGGGGTCGGACGCCTTCGACGACTCGAAGCACGTCAGGTTCGACGGGTCGATGTTCTCGAAGTCGTAGATCATGTAGTCGAGCTTGCCGGCCACGCCCGAGGTGTTGACGTTCTTCGGGTAGTAGGTGTTGGCGTACACCGACCACTGGTCGTAGTAGGCGATCTTCAGACCGCCGCTGGTGGTGCCCGCGCCGGTGGTGTTGGCGGGGGCGGCCGCGGCGGCCGGCGCCGGGCGCGGCGGCGGCGTCGGTGGGGACGGACAGGACCAGCGCGGTGATCCCGGCGACGCCGAGCGCCAACGTCGAGACGGCAGCGGTGAGCGATCTTCCGGTCTTGCTCAGGCCAGGGCGTGGCAGGCGCACGGCGGACTACCTCCGGATGGGGGGCGGGCGGTTCCCTCTGGAATACCTGTGAGCCATGGGCACGTCAATGGCCTGGACCAATCGTGGACTAGACCATTTCCGGCGGCCCTCGCCCTTCCCGCAGCTCAACGCCACCGGACCCGGCGAACCGCCGACGCGCGCCCCGCGCCACCCGATCCGGCCGCCCCACCACGGCCACGCCCCCGCCGCGCCCCCGCACGGGTTCCGTCAGGCGGCGGGCATCCCGAACACGTCCGCCACGAGTTCCAGGGAACGCACCCGTGCCGCCGGGGTGTGCACGGTGGACGTCAGCATCAGCTCGTCCGCGCCGGTGCGCCGGACGAGGGCGCGCAGCCCGTCCGCGACCTCGTCGGGCGTGCCGTACACCACGTCGGCCAGCCAGGTGTCGATGAACTCGCGCTCCATCGGGCTGTAGGGGTGACTCCCCGCCTCCTGCGGCGTCGGGGTCAGCCCCGGGCGTCCGGTGCGCAGCCGCAGCATGCCCAGCGCACCGGTGAGCACCTGGCGGTGGGCCTCGGCGGCGTCCTCGGCGGCCAGGGTGTGCACGCCGATCAGCGCGTACGGGCTGTCCAGCACCGCCGACGGGCGGAACGACGCGCGGTACAGCTCCAGCGCGGCGACCGTGTTGCGGGCGGAGAAGTGGTGGGCGAAGGCGAACGGCAGACCCAGCTCACCGGCCAACTGGGCGCTGAAGCCGCTGGAGCCCAGCAGCCACACGGGGGGCCGGTGCGCCGACTGCGTCCCGCCGTCCGCGGTGGACTGCACCGGACCGGGCACCGCGTGGATCTTCGCGTAGGGGTGTCCCTCGGGGAAGTCGTCGTCCAGGAACCGCAGCAACTCGCCCAGCTGGCGCGGGAACTGGTCGGCCACCGCGTGCGGTTCTTCGGTGCGGCGCAGCGCGGCGGCGGTGGCGCCGTCGGTGCCGGGGGCCCGCCCGAGCCCCAGGTCGACCCGGCCGGGCGCGAGCGCCTCCAGGGTGCCGAACTGCTCGGCGATCACCAGGGGCGCGTGGTTGGGCAGCATGACGCCGCCCGAGCCGAGCCGGATGCGTTCGGTGTGGGCGGCGGTGTGCGCGAGGATCACCGCCGGGGAGGAACTGGCCACGCCCGGCATCGAGTGGTGCTCGGCCACCCAGTACCGCCCGAACCCCCGCTCCTCGGCGACCCGCGCCATCCGCACCCCGGCCCGCAGCGCGTCCCCCGCCGTCAGCCCCTTCCCCACCCCCACCAGATCCAGCACCGACAACCCCACGGGCGCGCTGCCGCGGACCCCTCCACGGATCTCGTCCACCACGACACCCCTCCTCCCTCCCGCACCGGCGACCCCCTGCGCCCAACACGTCCCCCCGAACGCCTATTCCCCCGCCCCCGGACCCCCAGCCGATCAGACCGCCTCCGCCGTCGGCGGGAGGGTGAAGCGCCCGGCGGAGAGGACGGCGGACGGCGGAGGCAGGACCGCGGACGGTGCGGCCGGAGGAGCCGGCACGGCCGACGGAGGCAGGAGGCGGGAGAGCGCGTCCCGCATGTGCGCGTCGAGGAGGTCGAGGAGCCGCTCCTCGTCGCCGGCGCGCAGCGCCTCGATGATCGCGGTGTGCTCGGCGACCAGCGCGGCCGGGTCGTGGTAGGTGACGCTCAGCGCGGACAGGCACATGCGGGTCTCGGTGAACAGCGTGTCGGCCATCCGGGCGAGCCGGGGGCTGCCGGACTCGGCGATGAGGATGTGGTGGAGTTCCATGTCCGCGTCGGCCAGCGCACGCGGATCGCCCTGACCGGCGGCGGCCGCCATCGCGGCGCAGGCCGCGGAGAGCCGGTCGGCGGTGCGGCGCGGGTGGGCGCGCACCACGATCCGGCAGGCGGCGGCCTCCACCGCGGTGCGGGCCAGGTAGATGTCGGCGACGTCCTGCGGGGTGAGGTCGACCACGAAGACCCCGCGATGCGGCTCGCTGCGCAGGATGCCCTGCTGGACCAGGCGCTGCATGGCCTCGCGCAGCGGCCCGCGGCTGACGCCGAGCTGGGCCGCCAGCTCGACCTCGCCGAGCTGGCGGCCGGGCGGCAGCGTGCCGTCCATGACCGCCTCGGTCAGCCGCCGGGCGATGACGACGGCGGCCGGCTCCCGTTTGACCGGGGCGAAGACCGGGTCGCCGTGTATCCGCGCGCCGTCACCGGACATCCGTGGTGCTCCTCAGAGTTGTCTGGCGAAGAGGGTACCGAGCCCGGGCCGTACCGGGTCGGCCCCGATCAGGCGCAGCCCCTCCCAGACGGTGACCTGGTTGGCGGTGAGCACGGGTTTGCCGAGCGCGGTCTCCAGCTCGCCGAGCCAGGCGGCGGTGTGCAGGGCGGTGTCCGGCAGCAGGACGGCGTCGGCGTCCGGGTGGTCGCCGGCGGTGGCCATCGCCAGCACCTCCTCCAGGCCCCAGGTGCCGACCTCGGCGGCGGTGATGATGCCGCTGCCGCGGGTGGAGACCACCTCGGTGCCGGCCTCCTTGAGGAACGCCGTGAAGTGCTGGGCGACGTCCTCGGGGTAGGTGGCGGCGACGGCGACCCGGCGGGCGCCGACGGCCTGGACCGCGTGGGCGAACGCGAACGAGGTGGACGAGGCGGGCAGCCCGGCGGCCTTGGACAGTTCCACGATCTGCTCACCGGCGCCGTGCCAGCCGAAGACGAAGCTGGCCGAGGTGCACGCCCAGACCACCCCGCTGACCCCGTGTCCGGCGAGTTGCCGGGCGCCGTCGGCGAGCCGGGCGGCGGAGCCCATCTCCAGCAGCGCGTCCACCCGGTGGGCGTCCTCGCCGATGTCGGTGTGCGCCAGCGGCAGCCGGACCGCGGGGCCGCCCTGGGAGATCAGGCGTTCCAGGCGCGGGTAGTCGTCCTCCGCCGAGTGACCGGGGTAGAGGAAGCCCACCGCGGGCGCGGGGGTCTCCTCGGCGTCGGCGTGCGTGGGCATCGCGGCCTCCCTTGCGGGTCGTCGTTCCGTCCCCCTGACGGTGCCCGCTCGGCCGGGCCGCCCGGCGAGGTGCCCCGGGCGGGGGCCGCAGGGGGCACCCGTGGGGCCGGTCCGCGGGGCGGACCGGTCCCCCGCCGAGCATAGGCCCGATCCGATGATTGTCGACAGTCCTACATCTGCCCGGCGCGGCGGGTCAGTTGGCGAGCGGATCGTCCGGCGGGTCGATGGGTTCCAGGGGGTCGCCGAAGAGTTCCTGTTCGGCCAGCGGCTGCCCGGCCAGGGCGACTTCGGGCAGCGGCGGCCCGGCCTGCCCGGGCATCCGCAGTTCGGCCAGGCTGGAGCGGGCGGAGGGGTCCGTCAGCGCCTGGTAGGGCCCGACGGGGGTGACGCCGACGGCCCGCAGGGCGGCCCACATGGTGACCTGGTTCGCGGAGAGCACGGGGATGCGCAGTTCGGCCTCCAGCTGGGGAATGACGTCGTAGGTGGGCAGGTTGGTGCAGCTGATGAACAGCGCGTCGGCGTCCCCGCCCAACGCTTCGCGGGCCATGCCGACCACGTCGCGGTAGGGCACCCGCCAGATCTCCCGGGTCAGCCCCAGGTAGGCGCGGCCGGTGACGGCCATGCCGGCCTCGCCGAGGAAGTCCTCCAGCGAGTCGGTGACCGATTTGGTGTACGGGGTGACGACGGCCACCCGGCGGGCCCCGATGTCGGCGAGGGCCTCCAGCAGGGCGCCGGAGGTGGTGACGGCGGGCACTCCGCCGGCGGTCTCGCTCATCGCGGCGCACATGGAGCGCTCCCCGGCGGTGCCGCCGTGGAAGCTGCCGGAGGTGCAGGCGTAGGCGTACGTCTCGGGCCGCACGGCGTGCAGCGCCATCACCCCGTCGCGCAGGGTCTCGTGCTCGCTGACCAGCCGGGCCATGTCCAGGCTGACCTCGACCGGCACGAACGGGGTGCGGGTGAGGAAGAGCGAGATGTGGTCCGGCACCCACCGCCACAGTTCGCGGTCGAGCGCGAAGTCGAAGGGCGCGACGACGCCGACGCCGCGCTGCGGGAGCGGACCGCCGAGAAAGGTGATGTCCAACGTGGGCCCCTTAGGACGTGGGGAGGGAACGGGGAACCAGGCGGGTGGAGCGGTGTTCGGGATGTGCTGGCGCGTGGGAGCCGCGGGGTCCGCGCGACCGTGCTCCCGGGGGTCCGGCGGCGTGCGGGCACGGCCGGACGGGATGAAGATGTGAAGGTGCTGTGGAACCAGTGTGCAGCATGGGATGCGGTGTGGACACGCGGATTGTTGACAACGGTAGAGACGTCTCCCTAGCGTGGTCAATCCGCGCAACCGAACCTGTGTCCTCAACGACACCAGGCCGATTTCTCGGAGCGGTTTCACGCGTATGACTCAGAGAACACTTCTTGTCCTCGGCGACGCGCTTCCCCGTCAGCTGGAACGGCTCTCCCCCCGGGTGCGGGTGGTGCTCTCCGGGCCGCCGGGCGAGGCCCCGCTGGCCGGTGAGCTGCCGCACGCCGACGTCCTGCTGGTGTGGGACTTCCTGTCCGACGCGGTGCGCGACGCCTGGCCGGGCCGCGATTGCGCCGTGCCGGCCTGGGTGCACACCGCCAGCGCCGGGGTGGACCGGCTGATCTTCCCGGGCCTGGTGGACTCCCCCAGCGTGCTGACCAACGCACGCGGGGTGTTCGAACAACCGATCGCCGAGTACGTGGCGGGCTGGGTGCTGGCCATGGCCAAGGACTTCCCCGGCACCTGGGAGCTCCAGCGGCGGCACGAGTGGCGGCACCGCGAGACCATGCGGGTGGCCGGCTCACGGGCGGTCGTGGTGGGCTCCGGGCCGATCGGCCGGGCCTGCGGGCTGACGCTGGCCGCGCTCGGGGTGCAGGTGGAGCTGGCCGGCCGCACCGGGCGGGAGGGCGATCCGGACTTCGGGCGGGTGCACGGCGAGGCCGCCCTGCCCGGGCTGCTGCCGGCCGCCGACTGGGTGGTGTGCGCCGCGCCCCTGACCACGGCCAACCGCGGCATGTTCGACGCGGCCGCGTTCGCCCGTATGAAGCCGGCCGCCCGGTTCCTCAACGTCGGGCGGGGCCCGCTGGTGGTCACCGCCGACCTGGTGGCGGCGCTGCGGGAGGGACGGCTGGCCGGGGCCGCGCTGGACGTGTTCGAGTCCGAGCCGCCGGGGCCGGACGACCCGGTGTGGGAGACCCCGAACCTGCTGGTCTCCCCGCACATGAGCGCCGACACCTTCGGCTGGCGGGACGCGCTGGCCGAACAGTTCCTGGACAACTTCGAGCGCTGGTCCTCGGGCCGGCCGCTGCTGAACGTGGTCGACAAGCGCCTGGGCTACGTACCGGTGCGCTGACACCCGCCCGCCCTCCCCCACGAGCCTGGAGCGCCGATGACCGACCTCTACGAACTCAGCGCCCGCGAACTGGTCGCCGGCTACCGCTCCGGGGCGTTCGGCCCGGTGGAGGCGGTCGGCTCGGTACTGGAACGGATCGAGGCGGTCAACGGTGCCGTGAACGCGTTCTGCCGGGTGGACGCCGACCGGGCGCTGGAGCAGGCGGCCGCGTCGCAGGAACGCTGGGAGCGGGGGGAGCCGGCCGGCCCGGTGGACGGGGTGCCGGTGTCGGTCAAGGACATCCTGCTGCTCAAGGGCGGTCCCACCCTGCGCGGCTCGCTGTCGGTGGACCCGGCCGGGCCCTGGGAGGAGGACGCCCCCTCGGTGGCCCGGCTGCGGGAGTCCGGCGCGGTCTTCACCGGCAAGACCACCACCCCGGAGTTCGGCTGGAAGGGCGTCACCGACGCGCCGGTCTACGGGGTCACCCGCAACCCCTACGACCCCTCCCGCACCAGCGGCGGCTCCTCGGGCGGCAGCGCGGCCGCGGTGGCGCTGGGGGCCGGTCCGCTGAGCCTGGGCACCGACGGCGGCGGCTCGGTGCGGATCCCGGCGGCGTTCTGCGGGATCTTCGCGCTCAAGCCGACGTACGGGCGGGTGCCGCTCTACCCGGCGTCCGCCTTCGGCACGCTGGCGCACGTGGGGCCGATGACCCGGGACGCGGCGGACGCGGCGCTCATGATGGACGTGATCTCCGGCCCCGACGCCCGGGACTGGTCGGCGCTGGGACCCGTCGGCGGTTCGTTCCTGGACGGCCTGGCGGACGGCGTGGCGGGGCTGCGGGTGGCCTACAGCCCGGATTTCGGCGGCGCGGTCGACGTGCGGCCCGCGGTGGCCGCCGGGGTGCGGCGGGCGGTGGAGCGGCTCGCCGCGCTGGGCGCCACGGTGGAGGAGGCCGACCCGCCGGTCAGCGACCCGGTGGACGCCTTCCACGTGCTGTGGTTCGCCGGCGCGGCCCGGGTGACGCAGGGACTGTCACCCGAGGCGGTGGAACGCCTGGACCCGGGGCTGCGAGCGGTGTGCGAGCAGGGCGCGGCCTACAGCGCGCTGGAATACCTGGCGGCGGTGGACGAGCGGATGGCGCTGGGCCGGCGGATGGGCGCCTTCCACGAGACCTACGACCTGCTGGTGACGCCGACCCTGCCGCTGACCGCGTTCGCCGCCGGCCAGGAGGCCCCCTCCGACGTGCCGGGGACCCGCTGGACGTCCTGGACGCCCTTCACCTACCCCTTCAACCTGACCCAGCAGCCCGCCGCCTCCGTCCCCTGCGGCACGGACCCCACCGGCCTCCCCTTCGCCGTCCAGCTCATCGCCGCCCGCCACCGCGACGACCTCGTCCTGCGAGCCGCCCACGCCCTCTACGAGTCCGGCACGGCGGACATCCCCACGCCGTCCCCGTAACAGCACGGCCCCGCGCCCCCGAAGGGGCGCGGGGAACCGCGCGAGACCCCCCACCGGCGGCGAGCCGGCAACGGGCAGGAACCCGGCAGACGCCCCGCCCCCGCCCGTCAGGCCCTCCGCACGGTGAACGTCTCGCCGATCGCCCCCCCGCGCCACAGATCGTGCGCGGCGGCGGCCATCCCGTCCAGGCCCTCGGTGACCGTCCCCCAGACGGTCCCCGGCACCCAGCCCGCGTCACCGTTGATCAGCAGGTTGTTGCGGCCGTAGAACAGCGCGAGGTCGACGACGTGCCGGTGGCCGGCGTGGCCGGTCTCCTCGCCGTAGCCGTAGCCGGGGTTGCCGAGGACCGTGTCGGTGAAGGAGAACCAGCACAGGTCCCCGGGGATCGGGGTGATCGTGGTGTTCTCCGGCGGCGGGGGCTCCTCGGTGAAGGCCGGCAGCAGCGTGTAGATCTCGTTGCGGGCGTACTTGGCGTGGTAGACGTCCCCCGAGTGCGGGAGGGCGTCCCAGACGGCGGCGCAGGTGCGGGGGGCCAGGTCGTCCAGGAGTTTGACCCGGCACGAGACCCCCCGCTTGGTGAGGCCGACCTCGACGAACCGTTCGCTCATGGATGCTCCTCCGTGGGTGCGGGTCGGGCGGTCGCGGGGCGTGCGGGTCAGACGTCCATCGCCACGTACTTCGTCTCCAGGAACTCGTCGATGCCGACGCGGCCGCCCTCGCGGCCCAGGCCCGACTGCTTGATGCCGCCGAAGGGGGCGGCCGGGGTGGAGACGACGCCCTTGTTGAGGCCGACCATCCCGGACTCCAGGGCCTCGGTCAGCCGCAGGGCACGGCGCAGGTTCTCGGTGAACACGTAGGAGACCAGGCCGTGTTCGGTGTCGTTGGCCAGCGCCAGCGCCTCGTCGTCGTCGTCGTAGGGCACGATGGGGGCGACCGGGCCGAAGATCTCCTCGCGCAGCATGCGGGCACCGGAGGGCACGTCGGCCAGCACGGTCGGCGGGTAGAAGTAGCCGGGGCGGCCGTTCTCCGGGGCGCCGCCGATGACCGGTTTGGCGCCCTCGCGCACCGCGTCCTCGACGAGGGCGGCCACCTTGTCGCGGCCGGCGGCGTCGATCAGCGGGCCGACGGTGACGTCCGGGTCGGTGCCGCGGCCCACCGTCATGGCGCCGAGCCGCACCGCGAGCCGGGCGGTGAACTCCCCCGCCAGCGAGGCGTGCACGTAGACGCGGTTCGCGGCGGTGCACGCCTCGCCGATGTTGCGCATCTTGGCGGCGGCCGCGCCGGCGACCGCCTTGTCGAGGTCGGCGTCCTCGCAGACGATCAGCGGCGCGTTGCCGCCGAGTTCCATCGAGGTCCGCAGCACCTGGCCGGCGCACTGCTCCAGCAGCAGCTTGCCGACCTTGGTGGAGCCGGTGAAGGACACCTTGCGGATCCGGCCGTCCCGGATCAGCGGTTCGCACACGTCGCCGGGGCGGGTGGTGGTCAGGACGTTGAGCACGCCGTCCGGGAGGCCGGCCTCCTGGAGGATGCCGGCCAGCGCCAGCATCGACAGCGGGGTCTGGTGCGCGGGCTTGATCACCATCGTGCACCCGGCCGCGACCGCCGGGCCGATCTTGCGGGTGCCCATGGCCATCGGGAAGTTCCAGGGCGTGATCAGCAGGGCCGGGCCGACCGGCTGGCGCATGGTCCAGATGCGGCCGTTGCCGTCGGGGGCGGTCTGCCAGCCGCCCTCGATCCGCACGGCCTCCTCGGAGAACCACCGGAAGAACTCGGCGGCGTACGCGATCTCGCCGCGCGACTCAGCGACCGGCTTGCCCATCTCCAGCGTCATCAGCAGCGCCAGCTCGTCCTGGCGGCGCATCAGTTCGGTGTAGGCGCGGTAAAGGATGTCGGCCCGCCGCCTGGGGGGCGTGGCGGCCCACGCGGGCTGTGCGGCGTGGGCGGCGTCCAGGGCCGCCAGCGCCTCGGCGGTCCCCGCGTCCGGCACCGCGCACAGCGGCTCGGCCAGCGAGGGATCCTCGATCTCGAACGTCTCACCCGAGGCGGCCCGTGTCCGCCACTCCCCGCCGATCAGGAGCCCCTGCGGGACCCGTTCGACGACTTCGGCCTCGTTGCGGTCGGTCACGACCATTCCCCTGTCTCTTGCGGACAGTACCCGGCACCGCCATGCTTGCACGCGGAAGAGGTTGTCGACAATCCTACGATCCCGAGGAGACCCATGACCGCCTTGTCCCCGCAGCTCAAGCAGGCCACCCCGGTGCTGGCGGAACGCGGTGAGGGGGTCCACCTGTACGGCACCGACGGCCGCCGCTACCTGGATTTCACCGCCGGGATCGGCGTGACCAGCACCGGGCACTGCCATCCGCGGGTGGTGGCCGCGGCGCAGCGCCAGGTGGCCACCCTCATCCACGGCCAGTACACGACGATCATGCACAAGCCGCTGCTGGACCTCACCGAGCGGCTGGGTTCCGTCCTGCCTCCTGCCCTCGATTCGCTCTTCTACCTGAATTCGGGCAGCGAGGCGGTCGAAGCGGCGGTCCGGCTGGCCCGGCACGCCACCGGACGGCAGAACATCGTGGCGTTCCACGGCGGCTTCCACGGCCGCACGATGGGCGCCGGCGCCCTGACGACCTCGGCGAACAAGTTCCGGGCCGGGATCGGGCCGATGATGCCGGGGGTGGCGATCACGCCGTTCCCGACCGCGTTCCGCTACGGGTGGCCGCAGGAGCAGGCGGTCGACTTCTGCCTCAACGAACTCGACTACCTGCTGGCGACCGCCTGCGCGCCGGACGACACCGCGGCCTTCATCGTGGAGCCGGTACTCGGCGAGGGCGGCTACGTGCCGGCCGACGAGCGGTTCCTGCGCGGCGTGCGGGAGCGGGCGGACCGGATCGGGGCACTGGTGATCGTCGACGAGGTGCAGACCGGCGTCGGACGCACCGGCCGCTTCTGGGGCCACCAGCACTTCGTGCCGGACGGACGCTTCGCCGACATCCTGATCACCGCGAAGGGCCTGGCCTCCGGCTTCCCGCTCTCCGCGATCGCCGCGCCGCGCGACCTGATGGCGCAGGCCCGGCCCGGCTCGCAGGGCGGCACCTACGGCGGCAACGCGGTCGCCTGCGCCGCGGCCCTCGCCACGCTGGAGGTCGTCGAGCAGGAGGGCCTCGTCGAGAACGCCGCAGAACAGGGTGCCCGGCTGATCTCCGGCCTGCGGCGGGTCGCGGAACGGCACAAGAGCGTCGGCGACGTGCGCGGACTCGGCCTGATGTGCGCCAGCGAGTTCACCGACGCCTCCGGCAGGCCCGACCCCGGCACGGCGTCCCGCGCCCAGCAGGAGGCGTCCGCGCGCGGCCTCCTCCTCCTGACCTGCGGCGCGCTCGGCAACGTCGTCCGCATGATTCCTCCGCTCGTCGTCAACGCTGAGCAGATCGACGAGGCGGTGTCCCTCTGGGAGGAGTCGGTCGAAACGGCGAGCTCCGCGGATTGACGCGACCCGGCGCCTCGGCAGGTCGAACGGGACCGGCGCCTCGGCAGGTCGAACGGGATCCGGCGCTGAGGTCGTCGGTCCCTGACCGGGGTACGGGGGACGCTGCGCGGGCCCTGACGGTTCGCCCCGGCCGGTCGCGCGGTTCCCCGCGCCCCTTCACGCTGCGCGGGCCCTGACGGTTCGCCCCGGCTGGTCGCGGGGTTTCCCGCGCGCGTCAAGAACACGGTGGGCGGTCGCCGGGCCTTCTTCGTGCCGGGCGGAAACCGGGTGGCCGGGATGGTCGGGGAGGGGGTGCGACATGGGCATATGCGGAGTGGGGACGGGGGCCGACCGGGGTGGGGGGTGCGCGCTATCGTGGACGCGGGTCCGACTCCGGAGAGGGGACACCGTGGGGCTGGAACACCGGATGATCCCGCCCGCGTTCGCGGTCACGTACGCCATGCGCGTGCTGGAGACCGTCGACCGCCACGGCACCGGGGTGACGGTTGATCAGCTTGCGCGTGAACTGGGCGTGCCCGAGGACTACTTGGCCCCGATGATCGACACGCTGCGGCACCAGGGGTATCTCGACCGGGGCGACGGGGAGTTCGTGCTGGGGGACGCCGCGGTGCTGCTCGGCGGTGGCGGCCGGCAGGCCACGCTGGACGCCAGACTCCGTGCGATGCTGGGGGAGTTGCGCGGTGAGGTGGACGCCGCGGTGTACTTCGCCCGGTACTCCGACGGCGAGGTGGACGTCGTCGGGGTGGCCGACGCGCCGCGGACGCCCCGCGTGAACGAATGGGTGGACTTCCGTTCCGCCGCGCACGCCACCGCGGTCGGCAAGTGCCTGCTGGCGCAGTTGGACCGGGACGACCGCCGCGACCACGTCTCGCGGCACCGCACCCCGCGGTTCACCTCGAAGACCATCACCAGCGAACGGACGCTGTTCGGCGCGCTGGACAGCCAGTCTCCTACCGCGCCCTGCCTGGACCTCCAGGAGTACGCGCTGGGCACGGTCTGCGCGGCGGTCCCCGTGACGGCCGGCAGCATGCTGGGCGCGCTGGCCGTGTCCATGCCGCTCGACCAGGTACACCGGCTCCGCGGGACGGCGGACGTGTTGAGCCGGCGGTGCGGGCCGATTCTTCTCTCCCACGCCATTCGCTGACGCGGGTCACGCGGGGGCGGTCCCCGCGCCCCTGAAACACACGCTGCGCGTCGCCGCGCCCCGCACAGGGCTTCGCCCCGCACCCTGTGGGGGTGCGGGGCGAAGTGGGGGTGCTGGTCAGCAGGGGCCGTCGTCGGTCCAGACGCCGGAGCCGCCGGTGGAGGGCGTCTCGCCCTGCGTCCACCACTTCGCGGTCCAGGTGTGGCCGTTGTAGGAGACCTGGGCGCCGCCGAGGTAGACCGCGCTCGAAGAGTAGGCCGGGGCGGTGCAGCTGCCGCCGGTGGGCGGGGTGGTGCCGCCGCCACCGGTGGGCGGGGTGGCGCCGGCGAACTCGACGGAGAACTTGGTGAAGTCCCAGGCGGCCTGCGGGACGCTGCTGCACACGCCGGAGGTGGAACCGTTGTTGTCCGGCGGGCTGCACTGGCGGTCGCGGTTGACGGACCAGTTGGTGAACCGCGCCATGTGGTTGGACTCGGCGTAGTTGAGCACCGTCTGGAAGTCGGACTGGTAGAAGTACTCGCCCGAGTCGGAGCGGCCGTTCATCTGCGAGATGCCCTCGTGGGCGTAGGCGGTGGCCGCGTCCCAGCCGAAGGTGGACTGGAGGATCTGGTTGAACGCGGTGAGCGCCGCGGTCTGCGAGGCGGCGCCGTTGAAGCCGCCGTCGAAGGGCATGATGGAGAAGTTGTTGGGCGTGAAGCCCAGCGACTTGGCCTCGTCGAGCATCTGGGTGCCGAACCAGCCGGTGCCGGCCGCGGTCCCGGCGGTGGTCACCGAGACGTACAGGCCCGGGTTGTTGCGCTGGAGGATCTGCGCGGCGCCGAGTTCGTTGGCGATGGCCGCGGTGTTCTCGTACTCCGGCTCCTCCAGGTCGAAGTCCATCGCGTGCAGGCCGTACTTGTCGATGACCTGCTGGTAGGCGGCCGCGGTGGCCGACGCGCTGCCGCAGGTCTGGCCGAGCTTGGTGCCGCCGTAGCCGCCGACGGAGACCGAGACGTCGCCGCCCTTGTTGCGGATCTCGTTGACGACGTTGGCCACCGCCGTGTCCGAGGAGACCGCCGACGTGCCGCCCCAGGTGGGCGAGCAGCCGCCGCCGTTGGGGGCGAGGACGAACGCCAGCTGGAACGCCTTGAGGCCGGTGGCGTCCATGACGGTGCCCGGGTCCGGCGGGTTGTTGTCGGTGGGCATCAGGTAGGGGGCGGCGGCGTACCAGTTGTCGCCGAGCGCGGCGGCCTTCACGACGGAGGTTCCGGCGTGCGGGGCGGGGGCGGCGCTCGCCGTGGCGGCACCGGCGGCGGCCATCGCCAGCGCGGCGGTGGACACCGCCGCGGCCAGCGGCCGCAGCTTGCGCAACGTTTCGCGGTTCAACGGTCCTCCTGCGTGGGGGTCTTCACCGCGGCCGGTGGCAGCGGCAACCAGGCTCTGCCTAGTGGTATGGACCAATGCCCCCACAGGGTGGCCGCGTGGCGCGTCCGCGTCAATACATAGGACTGGACCAATCCGCGCCACCCCCGCGATCCCGCCGCCCCGCCCCCGCCCCGCCCCCGTCGCGGCCCCTACGGCGCCGAGTCCGGCACGTTCTTGCTGACCGCGTACGCCCGCTGGGGAGACATGCCCCACCGGGTCGGGGCGGTCGTGACGTGGCCGTCGGCGGTGGCTCCGATGAGGCTGTCCAGGGTGCCGACCGGGGCGCACTTGTTCTCGTCGCCCTTCTGCACGCCGGCGCCGCTGAGCGCCACGGAGGTGTCGGCCGGGGCGGGGGCCTTCCTGCCGCCGGGGAAGACGGTGCCGGTGGTCCAGTCCGCGCCGACCAGCAGGACGATCCGGTCCCCGGCGCCCTGCCGGAGCGCCGGGGAGGGCAGGCCGAGTGCCGCGGCCACCGCCTTGGCCTGCGGCTGCCGCCCGGCCGGATAGGTCAGGGTGGTGGCCGGCGCGGACGTGCCGTTGACGGCCGTGGAGCGGTCGCTGAACCCGGAGGTGACCAGTGCCTGCTGGAGCGCGAGGGCCCGGCCCTGCACACCGGTGCCGTTCTCCACCTCGACGGCGATGCCGCCGGTGGGCACGGCGGTGGCGGTGGCGCTCGCCGCGCCCGACTTCGCGCCGGAGGCGGTGGTCAGCGACTGGTCGGCGGCGATGGTCTTGAACAGCGCGTCCGCCGCGGGCAGCGCGAGCAGTTTCCCGTCGTCGTCGTGGTGCGGGTCGTAGATGGTCTTCGTCTGCATCGTGGCGAAGGTGATCCGCTTCGTGGGCACCTTGTTGATGTCGTCGGCGAGGCTGCCGAGCTTGGAGATGTCGTTGATGCCGTCCGGGCCGTTGTCGACGGTGAGCGCCTTGGTGGCGGCGGAGGCGAGGGAGAGCACCTTGACGGGGTTGTCCATGGTGCCGTCGTTCTTGAGCTTGTTGATGAGGTTCGTCAGGTAGATGTGCTGGGCGAAGGTCCTCCCCGCGTTGTCGCTGCCGTTGCCGAAGCCGTGCCGGGTGCGCAGGAACTGGAGGGCCGCGATGCCGGTGAGGGTGTGGTCGCCCTTCTTCAGCTTCAGGTGGGAGTACGGGTCGTAGACGTCGTTGTCGACGCAGACCGGCACGCCGCCGACCGCGTCGGCCATCTTCACCACGCCGGAGAAGTCGACCATCATGAAGTGGTCGACCGGGATCCCGGTGAGCGTCTCGACGGTGTGCACGCTGCATGCCGGGCGCCAGCCGAGCGCGGAGTTGATCATGCCCCAGCGGGCGCCGACGCTGGTGTGGTCCTCGGTGTCGGTGCAGGCCGGCAGGTTGGTCATCAGGTCGCGCGGGATGCTCACCACGGTGGCGTTGGAGCGGTCGGCGGAGATGTGCAGGACCATCTCCACGTCCGCGCGGGCGCCGCCCCGGCCGTTGTCGCAGGCGCCGCCGATCTTGCAGTCCGCCGCGCTGGTGCGCGCGTCCGACCCGATCATCAGGATGTTGATCGGTGTGCGTCCGAACGCGTCCGGTTTCTCGTGCAGTTTGTCCTTGGGATCGCCGTCACTGAGGGCGTCGCCGTGGAGGTTGGCGTTCAGCTTCTCGTAGAGGTAGACGCCGCCCCCGCCGGCCGCCAGCACCACGATCCCGGTGACGATGCCGGCGATCCGCAGCCCGCGGCGGCCGCTGCGGCGGCCGGTGCGGGCCTCCCGGCGCGCGGCCGCGCGGCCTCCGGGGCCCGGCCCTTCGTCGCCGGCCGGAGCGGCGGCGGGCTCCGGCGGTTCACCGGCGGAGGCCCTGCGGCGGTTCGCGACGCGCCCCTGCGGGGCGGAGGTCGGCTTGGCCATGTCACGTCCTCGGGAACAGTGAGCCCTTGGGCTCCTGACAACTCGTCAGGGCGTGAGACTCCGCCGGGCGCACTCCGGTTGCACCGGATCGCAGCGGGATGACGATTCTTCATATTATTCGAACAAAGCAGAGGTTTGATTCCGTCCCGTAGGGTGTGCACCGGAACGCGGCATTCCCGTTCGGTCCGCCGGCACGCGGTGCCGGGCCGGCCCCCGGGGCGGCGACGGCGGACGCGGCGGACACATCGTGGGCGAGGGCCCCCGCACCCGGCTGACGAAGGACACGAGCATGGCTGACCCACCCGCCCGCACGCGGTACGCGGCCCCCGGCCGGACCGCCGCGCGCCGGGCGGAACGGCAGCGCCGCCGCCTGCGGGGATGGCGGATCCTCGGCGGTCTGGCCGCCCTGGTCCTGCTGGCCGGCGGCGGCACCGTCGCCTACGTCTACGAGCAGCTGAGCGGCAACATCCGCACCGACGACCTGTCGGCCGGCAGCACCGGCAAGGAGAGGCGCGACGCGTTCGGGCGTTCCCCGGTCAACCTCCTGGTCATCGGCTCCGACGCCCGCACCGACCCGGCCGACTGCCGGCTCGGCGGCGACTGCGGCACCTCCGGCGGCTCACGGGCCGACGTGGAGATGGTCCTGCACATCTCCGCCGACCGCTCCAACGCAACCGTCATGAGCATCCCGCGCGACCTGGTCACCACCCTGCCCGCCTGCGCCGACCCGCGGACCGGCCGCGACGTGCCGGAGCGCGTCAACATGATCAACAGCGCGCTGGACTACGGCCCGGACTGCCAGGTCTCCGCCGTCCACCACCTCACGGGCATCCCCATCGACCACTTCGTGGAAGTCGACTTCGCCGGCGTGGTCTCGATGTCCGACGCGGTCGGCGGAGTCGACGTCTGCGTCGACGACGACGTCTACGACCCGCTGTCCCACCTGAAGCTGAAGAAGGGCGGCCACACCCTCAAGGGCGTGGCCGCGCTGGAGTTCCTGCGCACCCGGCACGGCTTCGGCGACGGCAGCGACAACGTCGGGCGCACCGGCGGCCAGCACTACTTCCTGGCCGCGCTGTTCGCCCGGCTCAAGGGCGGCGGCATCCTGCACGACGCCACCGCCGCCCTGCCGCTGGCCGAGGCCGCCACCAAGGCCCTCACCGTCGACACCGGGCTCGGCAGCGTCGGCCGGCTGGTCGACCTGGCCCAGGAGTTCGGCAAGGTGCCCGGCGACCGGATCACGTTCACCACCATGCAGAACGTCCAGGACCCCGCCGACCACGCCCGTGTGGTGGCCGGCCCCGGCGCGGCCACGCTCTTCCGGGCCGTCGCCGCCGACGAGCCGCTCACCACCCCGCCCGGCCGTCACCCGGCACCGGCCGCCGCGCCGGTGGGCCCGGCGGACGTGGCCGTCACCGTGCTCAACGGCACCGGACTGCCCGGCCGGGCCGCCGCCGTGCTCGCCGCCCTGACCGGCGCCGGCTTCAGCCCCGCCTCCACCAGCGGCAACGCCCCAGCCCCCGCCACGACGACCACGCTCACCTACCCCGCGGGCCACGCGGACCGCGCCCACGCGGTCGCCGCGGCCCTCGGCCTGCCCGCGGCGAGCCTGCGCCAGGGCACCGCCCCCGCCCTCGTCCTCACCCTCGGCGCCGACTGGCCCACCGGCACCGTCTACCCCGGCGGCCACCCCACCACCCCACCCGCCGACCCCCGCCGTGCTCTCAACGGCGCCATGGAACACAACGGCGCCACCAACGGCTGCGTCCCCGTCAGCACCGCCCTCACCATCCCCACCCCCACCGGCGGCATCACCCCCCACCAGTCCTACGCCACCCACCCCGACATCCCCGACTCAGCCCCGTAACCGCCGCCGCCCCGAAGGGGCGCGAGGAACCGCGCGACCAACCAAGCGGCGCAGCAGAAACCGCACAGCGCACCACGAAAAACGGCGACCAGCCCAACCGTCACACCGGAAACCCCGCAGCGCACCAGGCGAAGACAGCACCACACTGACCACCCAAGCGCCGCAGGCCACCGCGCCGCAGGCTAACGCGCCCGCAACACCGTCCGAGGCCGCGGCGCCAGCCCAGCCGCGCGGTACGCCGCGTCCACCAGCCGCATCGTCGCCACCGCGTCGGCCGCGTCGCTGGCCGGCCGCAGGCCGTCCCGGACGGCGGCGGCGAAGACGTCGAGTTGGCAGGCGTAGGAGGGCCGGTCACCCAGCACCTCGGTACGTTCCCCCGAAGGGGACCGCACGGTCAGGCGGTTGTCGTGGTGGGGCAGCACGAAGTCGTGGGCCAGGGCCTCGCCCGCGGTGCCGGTGACGCGGCAGGTCATCGCGCCGCCGCCGGAGGCCATGTCGCAGCGGACCGCGACGGTGGCCCCGCCGGGGTAGGCGAGGTCCGCCGCCAGCCACTCGTCGACGCCCGGCGCCCCGGCCCGTTCCCCCGCGCGGGCGGCGGTCAGCACCGGCTCGCCGCCGGCGAAGGCGCCCAACTCCCGTGCGGTGCGCAGCCCGTAGCAGCCCAGATCCATCAGCGCGCCGCCGGCCAGCTCCAGCGACCAGCGCGGGTCACCGGGCGGGCAGCCGCCGTCGACGACGCACTCCACGTGCCGCACCTCGCCGATCTCGCCGGACGCCACCACCTCGCACAGCCGCCGGTGCACCGGGTGGTAGAGGTGGTGGAACGCCTCCATCGCCACCAGCCCGTGCTTCTCGGCGGCCTGCCGCACCTCCTGCGCCTCCTGCGCGTCCGAGGCGTACGGCTTCTCGCTCAGCACGTGCTTGCCGGCCTCCAGCGCCGCCAGGTTCCACGGTCCGTGCAGCCCGTTGGGCAGCGGGTTGTAGACGGCCTCCACCTCCGGGTCCTCCAGCACGTCCCGGTAGGTGGCGTGCACCCGCTCCACGCCGAAGCGTCCGGCGAACTCCTCGGCCCGCCGCCGGTCCCGCGCGGCCACCGCCACCAGGCGGTGCCCGGCTTCGAGGGCCGGCCGGGCGAGCGCCGCGGGTGCGATGCGGGCGGCGCCCAGAACGGCGATGCGCAGCGGCGTCGGGGTCACGGCGGGGCTCCTCGGTGAGGCGGGCGGACGGCCGCCCCAGCCTGCCAGACCGCCCCGCCCCGCGGAACGCTCCGGCGCCGGCGGACGGCGCCCGGAACAGGGGCGCCGGGCCGGTAGTGTTCGCGCCGGAGCCGCCCGAACCCGACCCGCGAAGGACCTCCGTGCGCGACATCGCCGTCTTCAGTGGCAGTGCCCATCCCGAACTGGCCGCGGAGGTGTGCGCCCACCTCGGCGTTCCGCTGCACCCGGTGCGGGTGAGCCGCTTCGCCAACGACTGCCTGGAGGTCCAGCTCCAGGCCAACTGCCGGGAACGGGACGTCTTCATCATCCAGCCGCTGGTGGCGCCGGTGCAGGAGAACCTCGTGGAGCTGCTGCTGATGCTGGACGCCGCCCGCGGCGCCTCGGCCGGCCGCACCACCGTGGTCATGCCCCACTACGCCTACGCGCGGTCCGACAAGAAGGACGCCCCGCGCATCTCCATCGGCGCCCGCCTGGTCGCCGACCTGATGCAGACCGCCGGCGCCGGACGGGTGCTGGCGATGACCCTGCACTCCCCGCAGGTGCACGGCTTCTTCGGCGTCCCCGTCGACCACCTGCACGCCCTGCGCGAGCTGGCCGGCCACTTCCGCCGCGGCGACCTGTCGAACTCCGTCGTGGTCTCCCCCGACCTCGGCAACGCCAAGGAGGCCGCCGCGTTCGCCCGTCTGCTGGGCATCCCGGTCGCCGCCGGCGCCAAGCAGCGCTTCAGCGACGACCGTGTCACCATCGCCTCCGTCATCGGCGAGGTCGCCGGGCGGGACGTGATCGTGCTCGACGACGAGATCGCCAAGGGCAGCACGGTCCTCGAACTCCTGGACCGCCTGCGGGAACTGGGCGCCGGCACCGTGCGGGTGGCTTGCACCCACGGACTGTTCGCGGCCGGCGCGCTCGACCGGCTGGGCGCGCAGCCGGACGTCGAGGAGATCGTCTGCACCAACACGGTTCCCCTGCCGGACGGCCACGACCACAAGAAACTCACCGTGCTGTCGATCGCCCCCGCGCTGGCCGAGGCGATGCGGCGCATCCACAACGGGGAGTCGGTCAGCGCGTTGTTCGAGGACGCGTAAGGGGTCGGCCGGTCCTGGGGGGCGAGCCCTGCGGGGTGCGGGGGCACGGTCAGCGCTGATGTGATCATCTGATGGTGATTCAGAAAGGTGTTGTGCAGGGTGGTTCGTGGGGCGCATGTGGTCGCGGCGGCGGGTCAGACACACAGTGCGCGCCGGGAATCTGCCGGGGCGCCCCGTCCCCTCGGGTGTCCGGGCCGGTAGCCGATTGTCTGGAGACATGACCATGACCGCACTTCACCTCGCCGCTCACCTCCACCTCTGCCTCCACCTCCACCTGGCCGTCCTGCTGGGCCACTGCTGGTTCTGATCCCCGGCACCGCTCGTGGCCCACCGGCACACCGGTGGGCCACAGGTGTGTCCGGCTCCGCACACGCCGACCCGCGCCACGCAGGCGCCGGCGGACGCGGCGGCGGCGGACGGCTCCGGCCCGGCCGGCCGCGCGCCGGAGGACGCCCGGGCCGCCTGAGACCACGCCGGGCGGCCCGAAAAGCGGTCCGGAGCACCGCCGGCCATGGGATAAAGTGGGGCCACTGGTGAGCGCCGCTAGCTCAACAGGCAGAGCAGCTGACTCTTAATCAGCGGGTTCGGGGTTCAAGTCCCTGGCGGCGCACCGTACGAGGGCCCCCCGACACACCGGGGGCCCTCGCCTTTCTCCCGCCCGAACGCGTCACCGCGCCGGCCCGGCATGACGGCCACGGGTGGAGCGCGTCGGAGGCGAAGAACAACGGCATGGTGATCGCCCGGGTCGATCCTCGTTCGCGGCCTGTTCCGGGCTCCACCAGCCCCGACGGTGGGCACGCGTGACGGCCTGGGGCCCGCCAGCGGGGACCACCGGATCAGATCTCAAAGCGCAGGGACGCACTCGCAGTCGCAGGCGACGCGTACCGGCGGCAATCGGCGCGAACGGACTTTCCATCGCTCATCCTTTCGGTCTCACCAGGAGTCGCGCCGCCCCTTCGGCTCACGGACGATGGAGAGGCGCGGCGCAGGACACCCACGGACCGGGTGACCAGTCGGCCGGCGAAGCCCCTGAACAGCCCAGATCTCTCCGCTTGGGGGAGTCGAGAAGGCCACGGCACGGAGCACTCTCTCTGTCGCGGTCCTCCGCGGAAGCGGCTCCGAGATACACGGCCAGGAGGAGACCCGGGGTGTTGACAGGCGATGGCCACTCGACACCCACTTTGACAACGTGCGAGAATCGCACTCATGGCTGACATTGACGCACGCATCCTTGGCGAGCGCATCCGGGATACCCGCAAGCGTGCGGGCATGAGCCAAGAAGATCTCGGACGAGCGGTGGGCCTTGAGCGCACGGTCGTGAACAAGATCGAGGGGGGGACTCGCAAGGTTACGGCATTGGAATTGTCCGACATGGCCGCCGCCCTCGATGTCCGCATGTCCACATTTTTCGACGACCCCGTTCCAGCACTTGTCTCACACCGGTCCAGCCAGGGCTTGGACACTGCCGAATCACAGATCGACACGCTCCTCGCGAAGCTCGCCGGCGAGGTCGAGTTCGTCGCCACCATGGCAGCCGGCGAACTGGCCCTCGATGCTTCCGACAGCGTCACCCAGATGGGCATCACTCCTCCCACGACCGGTCCTGAGGCCGAGGATCTCGCCGCTGAAGCACGGGCACTCCTGGGGCTATCAGCAAACGAGCCGATCCATCACCTCTCCGAAAAGGTCGCCGAAATCGGCCTCCTCGCGTTCTCGCGTGATATCGGCAAGGACACTGCGGACGCCGGGACGATCCTTTTGCGGCACGGAGGCGTCAGCTTCATCAACAGCCATATGAAGATCGGCCGCAGGCGATTCGCCCTTGCGCACGAACTCGGTCACTACCTCATTGCAGATGACTACACGATCGACTGGCGAGTGGCCGCACATTCCGATCTCGCCGTACCGATCGAGTCGCGGCTGGATCGTTTCGCCCGCGCACTGCTGCTGCCGAAGGATGAAATCACCCGAAAATGGCAGGAGAATGTCGCTCTGCGAGAGGAACGCGAAGCATCGATTCTGCTGGCCAGCGAATTTCGGGTCGACATGGCTACATTGGCAACACGATTGAACGAACTGAACCTGGCCAGCAGCGGAACAATCGCTTCAGTACGCAGGTTCCGCACGACCCAGACGGACATCGTTGAGATGAACCTGAACGTCCCTCTGGAAGAGCTTGACGGGACCACGGTTCCCAAGAACTTTGCGCGCGCAGTGGTCAAACTGGTACGCGAAGAACGTATCAGCCGCGAACGAGCCTTCGAGTTGCTTCAAGGCACCTTCAACGAAACGGATCTACCGCAACCGCGCCTGCGCCGGCCCGACGAGATCTGGAAGTTCGTGTCATGACAGTACCCAAGAGCGCTTGGGTATTCGACACCGGACCGCTGCGACATTTTGCAGCCGGGGGATGGCTGGGAGTTCTGCGGTTCCTCGCAGGCGAGCGGCCCGTTTACATTCCGGACAGTGTCGAGAGAGAACTCATCGAAGCCGCCGACGCCGAACCGGCGGTGCGCCAGGCACTGGACGCGGATTGGATCAAGGTCCACCGACCGACTTCCATCGACGAAATAAAGGCATTCTCTCACTACTACGATCGACTGGTCTCCAACGGCAAAAACAGAGGCGAATGCGGAGTTCTCGCCATGGGCAAAGTCTACGGCTGCGAACTCGTAATTGACGATGGCACAGCACGCGAAATCGCAGAGAATGAGGGCGTCGAGGTAACGGCAACCGTCCGGATTCTCTGCGACGCGGTTCGCGCAGGGAAGCTCACGGGGGCGATGGTCGAGAGTCTCGCCGATCACCTGCTGGAAAGCGAATATTACCTTCCTTTCGGACCCGGGGGCTTTAGCCGACACACCCTGGAGAACGGCCCTCTGGAATACGATGACTTTCGATAGACTCTCTTGGAAAGAGAATCCCACCATACCCCCGGCACATAGGCGAAACCATGCCGGCCGCCATTCCGACAATCTTTAACTCCTTGCGCTGCCCGGCGCGGCCAATCCATTCCTGCTGGCTGTCGTTCCCTCCCCCGCCGTCACCGCGCCAGCCGTCCCAGCAACGAGGACGCCGCCGTCACACCGGCCGCCGCGGCGACCAGGAGCACGCCGTAGTCCAGCAGCAGGTGCGAGGGCGTGCCCAGCAGCAGGCCGCGCAACGCGTCGACCTCGTAGCTCAGCGGATTGATGTGCGACAGGACGCGCAGCCAGCCCGGCATGACGGCCACCGGGTAGAGGGCGTTGGAGGCGAAGAACAGCGGCATGGTGATCGCTTGACCGATGCCCATCAGACGGTCGCGGGTCAGGACGATCCCGGCGATGGTCATCGACAGGCAGGAGAAGAACGCCGAGCCCAGGATGACGGCCAGCACCACGCCGAGGAGTTTGAGGGGGTTCCACGTCAGGGAGACCCCGAGCACGGCGGCGATCACCACGACGACCACCGCCTGGATGACGGACTTCACCCCCGCCGCGAACGCCTTGCCGGTGATGAGCGCGGCCCGTGGGGTGGGTGTGACCAGGAGTTTCGTCAGGACTCCGGCGTCCCGTTCCCAGATGATCATGATGCCGTAGAAGATGGCGATGAACATCGCTGACTGGGCGATGATGCCGGGCGCGAGGTAGTCGAGGTAGGGCACGCCGGGCGTCGGGATGGCGTGGATGCGGGTGAAGGTCTCACCGAAGATCAGCAGCCACAACGCCGGCTGGACCGCCCGGGTGTACAGCTCGGTACGGTCGTGGCGCAGTTTCTGGAGTTCGACCAGGCACATCGCCCAGGCGCGGGCGGCCGGCACCCGCCAGCCGGAGCGGGCGCGCGGTGGCGTCAGCAGCAGGTCGAGCCGGTCGACGGAGCGCACGGCGGGCGCCTCAGCCGACGCGGCTCGCGGTGCGGCGGGTGCTTTTGACACTGCGGAAATCTCCTCCCTCGTCGCCGAGTCCGCTGCCGGCGACGTCCCGGAAGACGTCCTCCAGCGTCGGCCCACCGGTGTGACCGCGGCGGGCGCGCAGGTCGGCCTTGAGTTCCCCGGGGGTGCCGAGGGCGCGGATGCGGCCCTTGTGCATGAGGGCGACGCGGTCGCAGTACTGGTCCGCCTCGTCCATGTAGTGCGTGGTGACCAGCACCGTCATGCCGGTGGCCCGGCGGACAGCGTCGATGTGTTCCCACACGCTGGTGCGGGCGATCGGGTCCAGACCGATCGTCGGCTCGTCGAGCATCAGCAGCTTCGGCGCGCTGACCAGGGCCTGCGCCAGCTCCAGGCGGCGGACCATGCCGCCGGAGTACGTCTTCGCCAGCCGGTCGGCGGCCCCCAGCAGGTCAACGGCCTCCAGGGCCTGCCGCACGCGGGCCGCGCGCTCCTTGCGGGAGACGTCGAAGACGCGGGCGAACAGCGCCACGTTCTCCCGCCCGGTCAGACCACCGTCGGCGGACAGTTGCTGCGGCACGTAGCCCAGCAGGCGCCGCACCGCCATCGCCTCCTTGGCCGCGTCGTGCCCGAAGACGGTGACCCGGCCGCGCGGCACGGGCAGCAGCGTCGTCACACACCGGATCGCGGTGGTCTTGCCGGCGCCGTTCGGGCCCAGCAACCCGAAGACCTCACCGGCCCCGACCCGAAGGTCGACGCCGTCGACGGCCCGGGTCTCCCCGAAGTCGTACTCCAGGTTGTCGCAGAGGACGGCGTCCGGCCCGGGGGCGGTGGCCTGGGCCGGTGGTGCGACGGGGGCGTCCGGGTGCGGTGCGGCGCGCGGCGGCGCCTCCCGGTGCGGCGCGTCCGGGCGGGCGCGCGGGTCCGGGGCGGGGGCTCCGGGGTGGCGGTCGTCGGTCATGGGGTCCCGTCCACATCCTCGTGCAGGCGCTGGGCGAGCAGCCGCAGCGCGGGCAGCGCGGCACGCAAGGCCGCCTGGTCGTCGTCGGGGAGGAGCGCGACCTGGGCGGCGACGATCTCGCCCCGCCGCCCGCGCCAGTCCGTCAGCCGGGCCCGGCCCTCGGTGGTGAGCCGCAGCCGCGCGGAACGCCGGTCGCCGGGGTCGGTGGTCCGGGACAGCAGGCCGTCGCCGGTGAGCTGGTTGACCAGGGTGGAGACGGAGTTCCCGGCGAGATAGAGCTCCCTGGCCGCCGCCGACACCCCGATGTCCGGCCGGTCCGCGACCAGGCCGAGCAGCTCGATCTGCGCGCCGCGCAGCCGCGGTCCCCGCAGGTCCCGCCGCACCCGCCGCCGCACCAGCCGCTGGATACCGGCCAGCAGATCGGCGAGAGCGCGAGGGGCCGCCGTGTCCGGGTTCCCGTCCGCCGAGGTCGTCACCTGTCCACGTTAACTCCTTGTCGGAGGTAATGACCATAGGACGAACGCCCATCCCCCTCCTTCGCCCCGGGGGCGGCCGGGGGTAGCGTGGGGTGGCTGTGACCGTGCGGGAAGGCGATGCCGTCCCGCGGACGAGGAGACACCTGTGCGTCCGGCCGTACCCTCGGATTTGCCGTTCGTCCTGCGGTGGGAACGGGACTACATCCGCACGGTGGAACCCGGCAGCGAGGCGGGCTGGACGCGGGCCATCGACCGCAATCTGGAGCTGTGGATCTCCTGCCTGAGCCGCACCCGCGTCGTGGAGGCCGCAGGGGAGCCGGCCGGTTCGGTCATGTGGATGCCAACGGGTGCCTCCGCCACGCTCGTCGGGATCCACGTGGACCCCGCGCACCGGGGGCGCGGCCTCGGCCGGGCGCTGCTGGCCGCGTTCACGGGACAGGCGCGGGCCGAGGGGTTCGGAGAACTGCGGCTGGGGGTCCACCGCAGCAATCCGGCGGTGCGGCTGTACGAGGCGGACGGTTACCGGCGCACCGGGGAGGACGGCGCGTACGTGCTCTACGCCCGCCCCACCATGCCTTGCGGAGATCAGCAGCCGCTGTGAACCGGCCGCACCGGCCCACCCCCCGCCTACGAATCCGCCGGTCAGCGCGCGGCGTCCCCGCGGGAGCGCAGGGTCACGCCGATGGCGACCGCGGCCGCGCAGACCGTTCCGGCGGCCGGGACCGCGGCGCGGCCGGCGAAGGTGGCGGCCAGGACGGCGAGGGCCGCGAGCGGCAGGACGCCTTGCTGGAGGGCGCCGTGCTTGAAGTGCCGGGCGTGCAGGGCCCAGACGGCGAACAGCAGTACCGCGGTCGGCACGGTGACCGCGGCGGAGGCGGCCCGCGTGCCGATGTGTGCGGCGCCGACCGCCTCCTCGACGGCGACCTCGATCCCGGCGCCGACCGCGGCGGCCGGGGCGAACACCGCGAAGTGGCCGTAACCCCAGGGGATCGCGCGGCGGTTGGAGGTCAGGTGCTCGTGGATCGGCTCGTCGAAGTAGATCCACCAGACGGCGAAGACGATCAGCAGCCCGCCGGCCGCGATCGGCAGCAGGCGCCCGAGCGCGTCGTGCTCGTCGAGCGCCGACTGCACCGCGACCGTGGCGGCCGCCACCGTCTCGCCCAGCACGATCAGCGTGAACAGCCCGTACCGCTCGGCGATGTGCCCGGGGTGCCAGGCGGTGGCACGGCGGCGTTCGGCGATCACGGGCACGGAGAGCTCTGCCGCCACCAGCGGGCAGAACGCGCCGGTGCGCCAGCCGCCGGCCGGTACCCACAGCAGGGCCACCCAGCCCATCTGGCAGATCACCAGCGCGACCGCGTACCGGCACGCCGTCCGCCGCTCCTCCCCGCTCGCGCCCCGGGCCGCCCGCACCCACTGGAACGTCAGCGCCAGTCGCATGATCACGTAACCGGTCACGGTGATCGCCCAGTCGGAGTCGTCGAACGCCCGCGGCACCCCCGCCGCGTACACCAGGACGCCCGCGATCTGCACCAGCGTCGTCACCCGGTACACCACGTCGTCCACGTCGTAGGCGGAGGCGAACCAGGAGAAGTTCATCCAGGCCCACCAGATTCCGAAAAACGTAAAGCCATACCCCACCACGCCCCGGCCCGGCTCCCCCTCGGCGAGCGCGTGCACCAGGTGGGCGCCGGCCTGGGCGACGGCCACCACGAAGCACAGGTCGAAGAAGAGTTCCAGCGGGGTCGCCGCCCGGTGCGGCTCGTCGGGCCGCCGGGCGGTCATCCGGCGCGGCGTCGAGGAATCCATGGCCGCCACCCTCCGCCACACCCGCCCCACCGGCCACCGCCGGCACGCCCGGCACGCCGGCACGCCGGGAGACGACGCTCCGGATCCGGGACGGCACCGGAGGTGCCCGGGCGACGGCGTACCCGGGCCGCACCCCGGGGCGGCGGCCGCCCCCCAACGGCTGATCTTGGTTGTTGAGGGTTCAGTTGTTGGCCGGGGTGAGCCGACCCTCGAAGGCGATCTGGAAGGCGTTGAGGGGTGCCTTCCAGCGCATGGTCCACTTCTTGCGGCCCTTGCCGGTGGGGTCGAGGCTCATGAGCGCCATGTAGACGCACTTCATAGCGGCGGCTTCGTTGGGGAAGTGCCCGCGGGCGCGGACGGCCTTGCGTATCCGCGCGTTGACGGACTCGATGGCGTTGGTCGAGCAGATGACCGTGCGGATCTCAATGTCGAAGGAGAGGAAGGGCACGAACTCCGCCCAGGCGTTCTCCCACAGCTGGACGATCGCCGGGTACTTCTTGCCCCAGGCGTCCTGGAAATCCCCGAAGCGCTCCGCTGCCGCGCTCTCGTTCGGAGCGGTGTAGACGGGCTTGAGCGCCTTGGCGATCTTGTCCCAGTCCTGGCGGGCCGCGTAGCGGAAGCTGTCGCGCAGGAGGTGAACGATGCAGGTCTGAACAATCGTTCGAGGCCAGACGGTCTCGACCGCGTCGGGAAGGCCCTTGAGCCCGTCGCAGACGAGCATCAGTACGTCGTCCAGGCCGCGGTTCTTCAGCTCGGTGAACACCTGCAGCCAGTACTTCGCGCCCTCGCCGCCGTCGCCGGCCCAGATGCCGAGGATGTCGCGGTGGCCCTCGGCCGTGACGGCCATGACGACATAGATCGGTCGGTTTGCGACCTTTCCGTCCCTGATCTTCACGTTGATGGCGTCCACGAACAGGACCGGGTAGACGCGGTCCAGCGGCCGGTTGGACCATTCGGCCATGCCCTCCATCACCTGGTCGGTGATCGTGGAGATGGTCTGCCTGGAGACCTCGGCGCCGTAGACCTCGGCCAGGTGCGCGGAGATCTCACCGTGGGTGAGGCCTTTCGCGGACAGGGACAGCACCATCTCGTCCACACCGGTCAGCCGCCGCTGCCGCTTCCTGACGATCTGCGGCTCGAAGGTGCCGGCCACGTCCCTCGGCACCTTGACCTCGACCGGCCCGACATCGGTCAGCACGGTCTTCGCCCGGGTGCCGTTGCGGCTGTTGCCGCTATTACGGCCCTCGACATCGTGCTTGCCGTAGCCGAGGTGATCGGTGATCTCGCCCTCCAGGGCGGACTCCAGCACCCGCTTGGTCAGCTGCTGCAACAGCCCGCCCTCACCGGTCAGTTGCAAGCCCTCGCTCCGGGCCCGGTCGACCAGCATCGCGATCAACTGCTCGTCCGACGTGCCCGCACCGACCGGCTCCCCAACGGACTCGGGCTCGATCGTCTTCTCACTCACTTGGCGTCTCTCCCATGATCAGCAGATCCGCCGTTGATTAGACACTCCCCCTCTACGCGGCCGACGACCCCCAGATGCGCGACGCCAATGCCCAGTACGGCGACGACACCGCACCGCGCGGCGGCGCCATCCAACCTCGTGCCGCCCACTGGGACGCCCTTCAGCCTCGCCTGCACGACGCCGGCGCCTGGGCGGCCCTCGACGACTCCCAGCGCCAGCAGGCGCTGGACGAACTCGCCGCCCAAACCCCGTCCGGCACGAGCTTCGACCTGTCCCCGCTCTACACCCGGCCCGGCGATACCACCGCCGGCACCGGAACCGGCCCCGGCGTCCCCGGCGTCCCCTCACCCGCCCCCGGACCGGCGCCGATCCCACCGGCCGGCTGACCCGGCCGTGTCAGCCGCAGCGAAGGTCCAGGCTGCCACCATCGGCGAGCGTGGCGGCCCGGACCCGCAGCACCCCGCCACCCACTGCGGCGACATCCTCGTGCACGTACTCATCAGGATGCGCGGCCAACACCTTCTGCAATCGCGCCGCGAACGTCGCCTCGGGCAGGCGGGTGCGGACCTCCAGCGTCGCGATCAGCGAACACTCACCGCCCTCACCCCACCGGTTACCGCTGACCTGGTGGCCGGAATCGACGACCGTCACCCCGCCCACCGTCGCCACTCGCTGCCGCAACCGTTGTTCGTAGGCGGCGGCCGCCCGGTTGTGCCGCCCGTACGGCGACACGTAGTACACCCCGTAGACCGCCGCCGCGATCACCAACACCACGACTCCTAAGACAACCGGCCGCTTCAGCATGCCCGCCACCTTAACCTCGATCTTTCGTGAGTCCTCGTCAGCTTGCTGACGAGGACTCTTTGGTCTCACGGTGGGGTGTTTTTCGGTGTGTGGGCATGGTGATGGCCCGGCTGTCGTGTCGGGTGGGCGCCGGGTTCCACGGCTCCGGGTGGGTGGTGCGGGGGTTGTCGGGGCGGGTTCGGCCGGGGTCAGCCGGGGCGGGGAGGGCTCGCAGGCGGGCGAAGGCGTCGTGGATCTGCTGGGCCCAGGGCCAGTGCCCGGCGATCTTGAGGTGGTGTTGTCGGGCGGTGCGGCTCGTCGGGCCGCCGGGCGGTCATCCGGCGCGGCGTCGAGGAATCCATGGCCGCCACCCTCCGCCACACCCGCCCCACCGGCCACCTCCGGCACGCCCGGCACGCCGGCACGCCGGGAGACGACGCTCCGGATCCGGGACGGCACCGGAGGTGCCCGGGCGACCGGCCCGCCGGGCGCGCGGCCCTGGGCACGGCGCGGGCGACCGGCGCACGGAACGGCCCGGAACCGTTATGTTCGGATTGTGACCAGGACCGGCACGCGTCGGGCGTTCGACGGTCTCGGCAGGCTTCTGGCGAGCAACCAGGGGATGACTCTGCCGCTGACCGCCGTCGTCGTGGTGGTCTGCGTGGACCTGGTCGTCGGCCACCACCACTTCCTCGCGCCGATGATGGTCATGGCCCCCGCGCTCGCCGCCGGGACGACCACCTGGCGCAGGGTGCTGCTCATCGGCCTGACCGGCGCGGTCGCGCAGGGACTGCTCGTTCCGTACAACGGGCTCGGGCCCACCGACCGCAAGATCCTCGTCGGCCTGGCGATCAGCTACGTGGCGGTGACGGTGTTCAGCGCGTACGCGGCGTGGTGGCGGGAGTCGCGGACGGCGCAGTACCAGGCGGTGGTGTCGGTGGCGGAGGCCGCGCAGCGGGCGCTGCTGAGGCCACCGGGGCCGCTGGTGGGGCACGTGCGGCTCGCGGTGCGGTACGCCTCGGCGGCCGACGCGGCGCAGATCGGCGGCGACCTGTACGCGGTGCTCGACACCCCGCACGGGGTGCGGGCCCTCGTGGGGGACGTGCGCGGCAAGGGCCTGGAGGCGGTGCAGACCTCGGCGGTCGTGATGGGGGCGTTCCGGGAGGCCGCTTTCGACGAGGGCGGGCTGGCGAAGGTGGCGGAACGGGTGGACACCAGCGTGCGGCGGCACGTGGCGGACGGGGAGTTCACGACCGCGCTGTTCCTGGAGTTCCCGCCGCCGGCGCGGTGGGTGCCGCCCGGCCCGGGCGGCCCCGGCAGCGGGCGGCCGGCGGGGGCGCCGGACGAGGTGGCGTTGCTGCACTACGGTCACGTCCCCGGCCTGCTGGTCTCCGCCGACGGCACCGTGCGCTCCCTCGACCCGCCCGACCCGTGGGTGCCGCTCGGCCTGACCGAGTTCGTCCCCGGCAGCCCGGTGCCCTGGCGGGTCCCGATGCTCCCCGACGACGTGCTCGTGCTGTGCACCGACGGCGTCGTCGAGGCCCGCGCCCCGCGCGGCGGAGCCTTCTACCCGCTCGCCGACCGCGTCTCCCCCCTGGTCAGCGGCAGCGCCGACGACCTCTCCGGCGCCGTCGAGCGCCTCTACGCCGACCTGCTCCGCCATGTCGGCGGCACCCTCAGCGACGACTCCGTCCTCCTCCTGCTGTCCCGCTCGGGGTCGGGGCCGGGGCTGGGGCTGGGGCCGGGACCGGGGGTGGAGGAGGGGGCGGTGGGGTGATGATCGCGTCCATATCATCGCTTCATGCTCCTGTCCCGCCCCGCTCTCACCGCCGAGGAACGTCGCGTATTCGACGGGATCGAGCAGACGCGCACGGCCCTGCGCCACCAGGTGCGGTCCGTCCCGGTCAAGTGGACCCGGGGGCTGCGGACGTTCCTCACGGCGGACGCGGTCGCCTCGGCCTGCCGCGACCCGGCGACGCCGTCGGCCTGTCGGCGGAGGCCCCGCACATGGGCGACCCCACCGACCGCCGCGTAACCCCCGTCCCCCGCACAGCGGCCCCGGGCCGCCGCCGCCGGAACCCCCGGTGGGCCACGTCAGAAGCTGTCGACGTCCACGTGGTCGCGGCCGACGAGTTCGACCAGGTCGGCGATGGAGTCGACGACGCGGGAGGGGCGGAAGGGGAAGCGGTCGACCTCGGAGGGGGTGGTGAGGCCGGTGAGGACGAGGAAGGTCTCCATGCCGGCCTCCAGGCCCGCGAGGACGTCGGTGTCCATGCGGTCGCCGATCATGGCGGAGGTCTCGGAGTGGGCGCCTATGGCGTTGAGGCCGGCGCGCATCATGAGGGGGTTGGGCTTGCCGACGAAGTACGGTTCCTTGCCGGTGGCCTTGGTGATGAGCGCGGCGACGGAACCGGTGGCGGGCAGGGCGCCCTCGGCGGAGGGGCCGGTCTCGTCGGGGTTGGTGGCGATGAAGCGGGCACCGTCGTTGATCAGGCGGATCGCCCGGGTCAGCGCCTCGAAGGAGTAGGTCCGGGTCTCGCCGAGGACCACGTAGTCCGGTTCCGAGTCGGTCAGCACGTAGCCGATGTCGTGCAGCGCGGTGGTCAGGCCGGCCTCACCGATGACGTAGGCGGTGCCGCCGGGGCGCTGGTCCTCCAGGAAGCGGGCGGTGGCCAGCGCGGAGGTCCAGATGTTGCCGACGGGGACGTCGAGCCCCATGCGGGTCAGCCGGGCGTGCAGGTCGCGCGGGGTGTAGATGGAGTTGTTGGTCAGCACCAGGAAGGGCTTGCCGGACTCCCGCAGGCGGCGCAGGAACTCGTCGGCGCCGGGGATCGGGGTGCCCTCGTGGATCAGCACGCCGTCCATGTCGGTCAGCCAGGACTCGATCGGCTTGCGCTCGGACACGGATCCGTCTCCTTCGTCGGCGGAACGCGGCGCTTCCCGGCGGAACGCGGCCGATGGCGGTACGGCGTCAGCCTAGTACGGGGGCGGCGGCCCGGCGCGGGGCCCTCCCAGGAGGCCGGCGGCCGGCCGCGGGGACCCGCGGCCGGCCCAGGAGAGCGGCCGTCAGTCCCGGGGGCGGCGGGCGGCGGCCATCAGCGCGGCGCCCAGCGCGATCATGGCCGCCGCGGTGGCTCCGGCGGCGAACAGCGCGCCGTCGTCGCGACGGGCCCGCACACCGGTGTCGGCCAGCGTGGGCGGGGCGGTGACCACGTCGAACGCGTAGTGGTTGGACTCGGCCACCCAGGAGCCGTCGTCGCCGCGCCGCTGCATCGTGGTCGCGGAGGCCACCGCGTGGTCGGTGGGCATGCCCGGCGCGAACCACAGCCGCATCGGCACGGTGACGGTGCGACCGGCCGGCAGCGTCAGGCCCGGGCCGTCCGGCCCGCCGGGGATGCCGATCAGCTCACCGCGGCCGGTCGTCTCGAACGGCACCGCCCGCCAGTCCCCGCCCGGCTCCCGGTACCGCAGTCCGACGCGGTCGGCGGTCAGCGCCCGGTCCCGGTCGACGAGGATCAGCAGTGGGTGCACGTCGCGGCAGGCGGAGTCGGTGCGGTTGGTCAGCGTCAGGTCGAAGCCGTCGGTCATGAGACCGGGCGCGTACCCGGAGGGGCCGCCGGTCAGGCGGGAGGCGATGGGGAAGCCGGTCGCCGCGGGGCTCCCGCACTGCGGTGCCCGGTCGGCGGGGGGCGCCGCGTCGTGCGCGGCGGCCGGCCCGGCGGCGACCAGCAGCGCAACGGTGACGGCGGTGACGGTCAGGGCGAGCGCGTGGCGCGGGTGCATGGGCGAACCTCCGGTCCGGGCGGGGACGGCCGCGCCCCGGGACGAACGCGGCGCCGTCACCACGCCAGGCGTGCGACAGACAGGATGAATGTCGCATTTGACGATCATCAGCCCACCACGCCGCTCCCGGACCGCGTCCCCGTTCCACCCGAACGGCCCCGCTCCCCGGACACCCCGCTCCCCCGTCACCCCGACCGCCCTCAGCCCCGCGGGCCCCCGCGCCCGGCCCCGCGGGGCCCCGCCGCTCAGCCCCGCAGCCCCGTGCCGCCCACCGCCGTGCTGCGGGAGATCGTGCGCCACCAGGTGTCCAGCGCGGGCTGGCCCATGCACGTCCAGTCCGGGGTGCGCAGCACCTGCGCGTCGCCGAGGGTGCGGCCGAGGGTGACCAGGGAACGGCCGGCGGGGGCGCGGCGCACGTCGTAGGACAGGAGGGCGTCGTCCAGGTCGTCGGTGCCGGACAGGGCCTCCTCCAGGACGGCGGCGTCCTGGAGCGCCTTGACCGCGCCGCCGCCGGTGTGCGGGCGGACCACGGCCGCAGCGTCGCCGGCCAGGGCCAGCCGCCCGTGGACGTAGGAGGCGGAGTGCAGGTCGTGCACGGGCTGGACGATGACCTCGCCCGCCGGGGTCAGCCGCACCAGGTCGGCCCAGTACGGCGGCAGTGCGGCGGTCAGCGGGCCGTGCAGGTGGTCCAGCAGGCCGGCGGTGACGGCGCCGGGCGGCAGGCCCGCCGGATCGGCCGGGTCGGGGGCGGCGCCAACCGGCGGGACCGCGTACAGCGCCCAGTTGACGACCGCGCCGCCGTCCCGGCCGGGGATGACGAAGATCATGGCGTGGCCGCCGGGGAACCCGACCATCACCGCGTCCCCGCGCCGCACGCCCGGCGGCGGCTCCGGCACGGCGCCCACCGGCGCGGTGCCGCGCCACAGCAGGTAGCCGGACCAGGACGGCCGTACGCCGGGGAACATCGCCCCGCGCACCGCGGAGCGGTAGCCGTCCGCGCCGACGACCAGGTCGAAACGTTCCGAGACGCCGCCCTCCAGCGCGACGCGGGCGCCGTCGTGGCCGCCGGTGACCGCGACGACGGCCGCGTCCCGCCGGTAGTCCACGCGTTCCGGCACCCGGTCGCGCAACGACCGCCACAGGGAACCCCAGTTGTAGGCGCGGAAGGAGAGGTCCGTGCCGCCCACGACGCGTCCGGCGCGGCTGCCGTCCGCCGTCCACCACACGCGGCGGTCCAGCAGCACGTGCGGCGCGTCGTCGCCGAGGTAGCCGGCGGCGGCCAGTTCCCCGTACAGGTCGGTGCGGACGCCGAGTCCGACACCGCGGTCCTCCAGCCGCCCCGGGGTGCGTTCGAAGACCACCACCTCCGCCGCGCCCGCCCGGTGTGCCGCCAGCGCCACCGCACATCCCGCGATGCTGCCGCCGACGACCGCGACCCGTCCGCCCCGCATGTTCCCGCCCCCTGCTCGTCCCGCTCCCGGCACCGGCGGCGCCGGAACCCCCCTGCCCGCCGGTGCGTCAGGCGTCGGCCAGCACCTGGCGCTGGCGTCCGAGACCGGTGATCTCCAGTTCCACCACGTCACCGGCGCGCAGGAACGGCTTGGGGTCCGGCCGGCCCCAGGCGACGCCCGCGGGCGTGCCGGTGCTGATCACGTCGCCGGGCCGCAGGGTCATGAACTGGCTGATGTAGCGCACCACTTCGGCGACCGGGAAGATCTGGTCGGCGGTGCTGCCGTCCTGCATGAGGGTGCCGTTGACCCGGGTGCGCAGCGCCAGCGCCTGCGGGTCGGGGACCTCGTCGGCGGTCACCAGCCAGGGGCCGAGCGGGAAGAACGTGTCGCAGTTCTTGCCCTTGTCCCACTGGCCGCCGCGTTCGTTCTGGAAGGAGCGTTCGCTCACGTCGTTGGCGAGCGCGTAGCCGGCGACGCAGGCCATGGCCGCGGCGTCGTCGGGCAGGTAGCGGGCGGTGGCGCCGATGACGACGGCGAGTTCGCACTCCCAGTCGGTCTTCAGCCCGCCGCGCGGCACGAGCACGGTGTCGTCCGGGCCGGTGACGGTGTCGGGGGTCTTGAGGAACAGCACCGGCTCGGCGGGCGGCGCGGCGCCCACCTCGGCGGCGTGTGCGTGGTAGTTGAGGCCGACGCACACGATCTTGCCGATGCCGGCCAGCGGCGGCCCGGTGCGCGGGCCCTGCGGCAGCGCGGGCAGTTCACCGGCGGTGGCCGCCTCCCGCACGCGGGCCAGGGCCGCCGGATCGGCCAGCAGCGCGCCGTCGACGTCGGTGACCAGCCCGGACAGGTCACGCAGCGTGCCGCCGCCGTCCAGCAGCGCCGGGCGCTCGGCCCCGGCCGGTCCGACACGCAGCAGCCTCATCGCGTCTCCCCTGATCTCGTGCCCTACGTCCCGCGCGGGTGGGCGGAACCGCCCACGACGGTACCCCGGGCGCCTGGGGTTTCAGCCACCGGCGAGCCGGGAGACGGCGTAGATCAGCAGACCGGCCAGCGCGCCCACCACGGTGCCGTTGATCCGGATGAACTGCAGGTCGCGGCCGACGTGGGCCTCGATCTTGCGGGAGGTCTGTTCGGCGTCCCAGCCGGCCACCGTCTCGGAGATCAGCGAGGTGATCTCGTCGCGGTAGGTGGTCACCAGGTAGACCGCCGCGTCCTCCACCCAGCCGTCGGCCTTCGCGCGCAGCGCCGGGTCGACCGCCATCCGCGCGCCCAGCCCCAGGAGCGACGCCCGCACCCGCAGCCGCAGTTCGCTGCGCTCGTCGCCGGCCGCGCTGACCACGGTGGAACGCACCGCGTTCCAGGTCGAGTTGATCAGGTCCTGCACTTCGTCGCGGGCCAGCAGGTCGCGCTTGAGGCGTTCCACCTTCGCCCGGGTGGCCGGGTCCTCGCGCAGTTCGCCGGCGAAGTCGCCGAGGAACCGGTCGAGCGCCTGCCGCGCGGGGTGTTCCGGCGTGTCGCGCATCTCCCGCACGAAGCGCACGAGTTCCTTGTAGGCGCGCTCGCCGATCCGGCGGTCGACGAACTTGGGGGTCCAGCCGGGGGCGCCGCCCTGCACGGCCCGCATCACCGACTCGTCGTGCATCACCAGCCACTCGTAGCCGCGGGCGCACACCAGGTCGACGACCCGGTGGTGGCCGCCGTCGGAGACCACCCGCTCCAGCATCCGGCCCAGCCCCGGCGCCACCTCGACGCCCTCGGCCCGCCGGGTGACGGCCTCGCCGACCACCGCGCGCACGTCGGAGTCGCGCAGCACGGTCAGCGCGCCGCGCAGGGCGGCGGCGCCCTGCTCGGTGACCCGGTCCGCGTGCTCGGGCACCGCCAGCCAGGCGCCGAGCCGGCCGGCGATGCCGACGGACCGCAGCCGGGTGCGGACCACGGAGGCGGACAGGAAGTTCTCCCCGACGAACTCGCCCAGGGAGCGGCCCAGTACGTCCTTCTTCGTCGGGATGATCGCGGTGTGCGGGATGGGCAGCCCCATCGGCCGTTTGAACAGCGCGGTGACCGCGAACCAGTCGGCCAGCGCGCCGACCATGCCGGCCTCCGCCGCGGCCGCCACGTACCCCGCCCACGCCCCGGCACCGGCCGACCGCGCCCAGGTGGACAGCCCGTAGACCACGGTCGCGGTCAGCAGGAACCCGGTCGCGATCAGCTTCATCCGCCGCACCCCGCGCCGCCGTTCCCGGTCCGCGTCGGTGAACGTCATCCCGGCCCGCAGCCCCCGGACGGGGTCGGCGGGCGCGGCCTTCGCGGGGGCGGGGCCGGCTTCCGCGGGGACCGGGGTGCCGGCGCCGCCGTCGCCGGAGGCGTTCGCGGGGAGCCGGGGCTCGGGGGTGCCGGGGCCGGGGGCTTCCGGAACGCCCGGGGTGCCGGGGTGGGGCGGCGGGGTTCCCGCTCCGGTTGCGTCCGCGCCGTCGGGGGCCGCCGGCCCGTCCTGCTCCGGTCCGCCGCCCGTCACCGGGGGACTCCCTCGTTCGCGCACCGGACGTGCCGCCGCAACCGCACCGTTCCTCCTTCTCCCGCGCCCGGCGCACCGGGGCGACCTGCCGTCCGCGATCCTCACGGGTCGCACTGTCCGCCGGGGTGGCGAAAAGATCATCATCCGATCCGGATGGATCACCATCCGGAAAAAATATCCCGTGGAATCCGCGAACCGTGGAACGCCCCGCCCCCCCGCCGTCGTCTACAACGCCGGGGACGCCACCGTTCCCGGACCGGACCACCGGGTGCGCCCCACGGGACCATGGGACCATGGGAGCGCTCGCCGCGGTGTCACGGTGACCCTGGCAACTCCCCCATTCCCCACCCCGAGAAACCCCGACACCGCACCGGCACCACCGCACCACCACCCCCGCCCGACACACCGCCGTGACCGCCACGAGGACTCGGGCCCCGCCGAGCCCCCGCCACCACCGGGAGCACGGCCCGCGGATCCGTCGACCCGTCAGCCGCGCCGAACGCTCCCGAGGAGAAGCACGTATGACCCGCAGCTCCGGCTGGGCCCTGGTGGCCGCCGTCACCGCGGCCCTCGTGGCCGTGTGCGCCGTCGTCGTCTGGGCCGCGTACGGCGGCCCGGGCGCGGCCACCGAGGCCGCCGCCCGGCCGCACGCCTCCGCGACCGAGGCCGGCGCGGCCCCCGCGCAGCCGGCGGTCTCCGGCACCTGGGTGGGCACCTGGGCCGCCGCGCCCGCCGCCGCGGAACCGGGCACCCCGCACGGTCTGCCGGACGTCTCGGTGCGCAACGTGGTGCACGCCTCCGTGGGCGGAACCGCCGCCCGGGTGCGGCTGTCGAACCTGTTCGGGACCGTGCCGCTGATCCTCACGCACGCCACCGTCGCGGTCGCCGCCGGGCCCGGCGACCCGGACGCGCTGCCCGGCGCCGTCGCCGGCCTGACCTTCGCCGGCCGTTCCGCCGTCACCGTGCCGATCGGCCGGAGCGTCACCTCCGACGCGGTGCGGCTGCGGGTGCCCGAGGGCGCCGACCTGCTGGTGTCCACCTACACCCCGTACGCCTCCGGGCCGGTGACGTTCCACCCGCACGCCCGGCAGATCTCCTACACCGCGGCCGGCGACCACACCGCCGACCCCGACGGCACCGCCTACACCGGGCAGGACCCGTACTGGCGGTACGTCACCGCGGTGGACGTCTGGACCGACGGCGCGCGCGGCGCGGTCGTCACCCTCGGCGACTCCATCACCGACGGCATGACCTCCACCCTGGGCGCCGACCACCGGTGGCCCGACCTGCTGGCCGCACGGCTGCTGACCTCCGCGTCAGGGCCGCGTCTGGGCGTCCTCAACGCCGGCATCAGCGGCAACCGCCTGCTGACCGCCGCCCCGCGCGGCACCCTGTGGGGGCCGTCCGCGCTCTCCCGGCTGGACCGCGACGCGCTGTCCGCCACCGGTGTGCGCACCCTCGTGGTGGACCTCGGCATCAACGACATCCTGGAGGCGCCCCGGCGCACCTCCGCCGCGCAGATCGTCACCGCCCTGCGCCGGATCACCCGGGCCGCGCACGCCCGCGGCATCCGGGTGGTGGGCGCGACCCTGGCGCCGTTCGGCGGCCACCTCGGCTGGACGCCCGCCACCGAGACCGAACGCGAGCAGGTCAACGCGGCGATCCGGGCGGGCACGGTCGACGACGCGTACATCGACTTCGACCACGCCCTGCGCGACCCGGCCGCGCCCCACCGCCTGCTGCCGCGCTACGACTCCGGTGACCACCTGCATCCCTCCGACGAGGGCTACCGGGCGATGGCCTCGGCGGTGCCGCTGCGCCTGCTGAGCGGGGTGCCGGCAGCCGGCGTCTGACCGCGCCGGCCACGCCGGCCCGGCTCCCCCGTGGGCCCGCCCCCGTGGCGGTACGCCTCACAGGGACGCGCGGTCGCCGTACATCCGGGCGATGACGTCCTCGATGGCCGGTTCGCGCAGGGAGAGGTCGACCAGGGGGTGGTGGGTGGTGAGGGCGGCGACGAGCGGGCCGGCCGCGGCGGAGGCGGGGAAGGCGAGCCACTGGCGGGGCCCCTCGACGCGGACCGTGCGGGCGCCGGAGATGTCGACCGGGGGGATCTCGTGGTCGAAGTCGACGACCAGGGTGCGTTCACCGGCGGCCAGGGCGTGCAGACCGGCGAGGGTGCCGTCGTGCACGAGCCGGCCGTGGTCGATGACCATCACGCGTTCGCACAGGTGCTCGATGTCGGTGAGGTCGTGGGTGGTCAGCAACACCGTGGTGCCGCCCGCGGCCTTGATCCCGGCGAGAAAACCCCGGACCTTCGCCTTGCTGATCACGTCCAGCCCGATGGTCGGCTCGTCCAGGTACAGCACCTCAGGATCGTGCAGCAGGGCCGCCGCCAGGTCACCGCGCATCCGCTGCCCCAGCGACAGCTGACGCACCGGCACCTGGAGCAGCGGCCCGAGGTCCAGGTGCTCCACGCATCGCTCCAGGTTGGCGGCGAACCGGGCCGGCTCCACCCGGTACATCCGCCGCACCAGGTCGTAGGAGTCCCGCAGCGGCAGGTCCCACCACAACGTCGTGCGCTGCCCGAACACCACCCCGATCCGCCGCGCCAGCCGGGTGCGCTCCCGCGCCGGGTCGATCCCCGCCACCCGCACCCGCCCGCCGCTCGGCGTGAGGATCCCGGTCAGCATCTTGATCGTCGTCGACTTGCCCGCGCCGTTCGGCCCGATGTAGCCGACCGTCTCGCCCCGCCCCACCTCGAAGGAGATCCCGTCCACCGCCCGCACCTCGTGCCGGTGCCGCCGCCAGCCCTTCCCGCGCCGCCGCACGTCGAAGACCTTGCGCACGTCCTCCACCCGGATCGCCACTTCGTCCGTCATGTCCGCCATCCTCAACTCCCCGTACTCCGGTACGACCTGACCCCGGCCCGCCACGCCACCGCGGCGACCCCGCACACCGCCGCGGCCACCAGCGGCGACAGCACGTCCACCCAGCGCGGCAGGCCCAGCGGCTGCGGCGTGCCCAGCATCAGCGACGCCGGCATCCAGTTGACGAACGCCAGCGGCACCACGAACACCGCGCCGCGCACCAGCTCCCGCCCGAACAGCGTCGGCGGGTACTGCGTCAGCGCGTTCCCGCCGTAGGTGAACGCGTTCTGCACCTCGGCCGCGTCCCCCGCACGGAACTGGAACGCCGCGCCCAGCGTGAAGACCGCGCAGAAGATCGCCGCCCCCGCCAGCACCGTCACCGGCAGCAACAGCGCCCGGCCCGGCGTCCAGTGCACGTCCAGCCGCGTCAGCGACCACGCCAGCACCAGCAGCGCCTGCGAGATCCGCCCCAGCCGCCGCAGCGCGAACCGGTCCGCCGCCACCTGCACGAACAGCGCCGCCGGACGCACCAGCATCGCGTCCAGCGTGCCGTCCCGCACCCGCTGCCCCAGCCCGTCCATGCTGCCCACGAGCAGGTCCGCCAGTCCGATCGACGCCCCCGACGTGCCGTACAGGAACGCCGTCTGCGCCAGGGAGAAACCCCCCAGGCGCGAGGTGTGGCCGAAAATGATCACGATCGCGGCGAAGTCCAGCGCCGTCATCGCCGCGCTGCCCAACGTCATCAGGACGAAGGACATCCGGTACGCCAGCGCCGACCGCATCCACATCCGCGCCACCAGCCCGTACGACCGCAGCGCCTGCCAGGTCTCAGCCACCCTGCACCACCACCTTGCGGGTCGCCGCCGCCTGCGCCAGCCGCCCGGCGCCCAGCAGCAGCACCGCCCACGCCGCCTCGAACGCCAGCCGCCCCGCCACCCCGCCGGCCCCCACCGCCCGGCCCACGAAGATGTCCGCCGGCGTCTGCACCATCGACGACCACGGCAACCACCGCGCCACCCGGCCCAGCACACCGGGGAAGACGTTCAGCGGCAGCACCATGCCGGAGAAGAACAGCGTCACCAGCGTGGCCAGCAGCATCACCCCCTTGCCGTCCAGCAGCCAGAACGCCGCCAGCGCCGTCAGGTACCGCAGCGCGAACCCGACGACGACCCCCAGCACCACCGCCACCAGGAACGCCGCCCACCGCGCCGGCGACGACGGCCAGGCCAGCGGGAACATCAGCGAGGCCACCGCCATCGGCGGCACCGCCCGTCCCGCCACCTGGAACGCCGCCCGCCCCAGGTCCGACGCCAGCCACCACCCCTGGAGGTCCGCCGGACGGTACAGGTCGATCGCCACGTCACCCGTACGGATGCGCGCGACCAGGTCGGTCTCGCTCCCCCCGCCCATCAGGGCGTTGACCGCCAGCAGCGCCTGCCCCAGCCAGACGTAGGTCACCGCCTGCGTCTCGCCGTAACCGCCCAGGTGCGGCCGCACCCTCCACAGCGCCACATAGGTGTAGGCGATGATCAGCCCGAAGACGACGTTGGTGAACACCCCGGCCAGCACCGCCCCCCGGTACGTGGCGTACCGGCGGAAACTCCCCGCCGCGACAGCCGCGTAGAGCCCCATCGCACCTCCCTCGCCCCCCGCTCCTGAACACCCCCGGCGCCGCCGCACGGCCGCCCGGGGGAAAACGTGTCAGCCTAGGCGGGCCCGGGCGACCGCGGCCACCGGTTTTCCCCCGCACCGCCCGCGCCCGGTCCGGCCGGCGCGCCCCGCGCCCCCACCCCACGCCCCGCGCCGCGCCCCCGTCCGCCCCGGCCGTCCCCCCGGACGGCCGCCCGCCGGCCCGGTCACCGCACGCCCCCGCACCCGGGCCCGCCATCCCCTGCCGCCATGCCCGGCGGCCCGAGCGGTGGAACAGTGAATTCCGGCCATTCAGTGCGCAGGGCGACCAACCGGACAACCGCCCGGCGTTCTCCGGACGAGGAGCCACACCGACATGACCCGCGACGAGCCCCCGCAGCCCCCCGCCGGCCCTCCGTCCGGCCCCCGCCCCCGCCGCGCAGCCGCCCGCCGCGCCGGCAGGACCCCCGGGGGCAAGCGGGGCTCCGCCGGCCGCCGACCGGGCACCGCGCCGGCCGGCCCCGGAGGCCGCGGCGGCCGCACCGCAGGCCCCCCCGGCCGGCCCGGCGACCGCCCCGCCCGCCGGCACGGATGGCGCCGGCTCATCCCCACCTGGCGCATCGTCACCGGCGCCGTCCTCACCGGCATCCTGCTGCTCTGCGGAGCGTTCGCCGCCGGCTACTTCCTCGTCGGCATCCCCCGCGCCAACGCCGCCGCCAAGGCCCAGGCCAACGTCTACCTCTACGCCGACGGCCGCACCCAGATCGCCACCAGCGGCACCGTCAACCGCGAACGGATCCCCCTCGGCCAGGTACCCCTCGACGTCCAGCGCGCCACCCTCGCCGCCGAGGACCGCGACTTCTACCACGAGTCCGCCATCGACCCCCGCGCCATGCTCCGCGCCGCCTGGAACACCGTCAGCGGCAAAGGCAGACAGTCCGGCTCCACCATCACCCAGCAGTACGTGAAGAACTACTACCTCAACCAGGAACAGACCGTCAGCCGCAAGGTCCAGGAATTCTTCATCGCCCTCAAACTCGACCGCGAGAAGAGCAAGGACGACATCCTCGCCGGCTACCTCAACACCAGCTACTACGGCCGCGACGCCTACGGCATCCAGGCCGCCGCCCAGGCTTACTACCACGAGGACGCCGACCAGCTCGACACCGCCCGCGGCGCCTACCTCGCCTCCCTGCTCAACGCCCCCAGCGCCTACGACGTCTCCGCCAACCCCGGCAACGCCCACCGCGCCCTCGCCCGCTGGAACTACGTACTCGACGGCATGGTCAAGGAACACTGGCTCGACCCCGCGGCCCGCTCCCGCATGCGGTTCCCCGAACCCGTCGCCGCCCGCGTCCCCGCCGGCCTCTCCGGCCAGCGCGGCTACCTCGTCGGCGCCGTCCGCGGCTACCTCACCGACCACCACGTCCTCACCTCCGACCAGCTCGACACCGGCGGCTACCGCGTCACCACCACCATCGAGAAACCCCGCCAGGACGCCTTCGCCACCGCCGCCCGCGGCCAGCTCCTCGACCGGCTCGGCGACACCGGCACCGACCGCTACGTCCGCGTCGGCGGCGCCTCCGTCGACCCGGCCACCGGCCACGTCGTCGCCCTCTACGGCGGCATCGGCTTCACCCGCCAGTTCGTCAACAACGCCACCCGTCACGACTACCAGGTGGGTTCCACCTTCAAGCCGTTCGTCTTCGCCGCGGCCGCCGCCAACCGCGCCCGCACCCAGGACGGCCGCCTCATCACCCCCGGCACCCGCTACGACGGCACCAACCACCGCCCCGTGCAGGGCGCCCGCATCGGCTACGCCCCCGCCAACGAGGACGACCGCTCCTACGGCGCCATCACCGTCGCCGACGCCACCAACAAGTCCGTCAACGCCGTCTACGCCCAGATGGCCCAGGACGTCGGCCCCGGCCGGGTCAGGGAGACCGCCGTCGCCCTCGGCATCCCGGCCACCACCCCCGGTCTGAGCGCCTACCCCTCCATCGCCCTCGGCGTCGCCACCGCCAGCCCCCTCGACATGGCCCAGGGCTACGCCACCCTCGACAACCACGGCCTCTACCGGCCCGACGTCCTCGTCACCCGCGTCGAACGCGACGGCCACGCCCTCGCCCTGCCGTCCACCGCCACCCGCCGCGCCCTGCCCCGCGAGGCCGCCGACACCACGACCGCCATGCTTCAGGACGTCGTCGACTCCGACGACGGCACCGGCACCGCCGCCCGCGCCGCCGACCGCCCCGCCGCCGGCAAGACCGGCACCGCCGAGAACGACAAGGCCGCCTGGTTCGCCGGCTACACCCCCGACCTGGTCACCGTCGTCGCCGTCATGGGCCAGGACTCCACCTCCGGCCGACAGGAACCCCTCTACGGCACCACCGGCCTCGGCCGCGTCAACGGCGGCGGCTACCCGGCGAAGATCTGGGCCGTCTACACGGCCGCGGCCCTCGGCGACCGCGCCACCCGCGACTTCGACCTCGACGTCATGCCCGGCGGCGACGACCACTGGGGCGAGTCCTCGGAACCCGCCGACACCGGCGACCCCGGCGACGACCCCGATGACGACCCCACCCCCGCCCCCGGCCGGCACCACCGCACCCCCACCGCCCCGCCCACCACCGCACCCGCCACCCCCGGCGGCGACAACGGCTACGGGAACGACGACGGCGGCAGCGGCCGGTACGGCGGCGGCGGAAACACCGGCGGCGACGGCGGCTACGACGGCGACCGGAACGGCGACGACGACAACGGCTACGGGAACGACGGCGACGGCTGAGGGGGCCTGATGGCTGAGGGGGTCACGCGGAGGCCGCGACGCCGCACAGGCGGTCGCACGGTTGAACCGGTCACGCCGGAGGCCGTCACGCCGTCACAGGTACAGGCCCGTCGCGTCGTCCGCGCCCTCCAGGCGCTCCGAGGCCACCGCGTGCAGATCGCGCTCACGCATCAACACGTAGGCCACACCCCGCACCTCGACCTCCGCGCGGTCCTCCGGGTCGTAGAGCACGCGGTCACCGGTCTCCACCGTCCGCACGTTCTGCCCCACGGCCACCACCTCGGCCCACGACAGCCGGCGACCCACCGCCGCCGTCGCCGGGATCAGGATGCCCCCGGAGGAACGCCGCTCCCCCTCGGGAATGTCGGTGCGCACCAGCACCCGGTCGTGCAGCATGCGGATCGGCAGCTTGTCGGCCGAGCTGTCGCCGCCGAGGGAGGTATTCGAACTCACGGGGACGACGTTACCCAACGCGCCGCCCCCGTGCGGCAGCGGACCACCCGGCGGCCATCCCCGCACCCGCGCCCCCGGCACGACGGAACCCCGGCACCGGCCACCAGCCCGCCGGCCCGGGGCCGCACCGCACCACCCCGGCGGACCGCCTCAGCCGCGCCGGCGCCGCGACGACATGCCCACCAGCACCACCAGCGCCACCACCGCGACCGCCGCCGGCACCACACGCTCCAGCCGCGGCGAACCGTCCGGACCCGTCAACTGCGCCCGCACCCCGCTCACCGCCCGGTTCACCGCCACGTACGCCCGGCCCGCACTGCGGTCCACCGCCTCACGCACCGAAGCCTGCGCACTGCCGACGATCGTGCGCGGATGCACCCGCACCCCGATCTCGTCCAGGGTCGCCGCCAGGTCCTGCCGCTTGCGGACGATGTCCGCCTCGATCTCCGCCGGAGTCCTGCTGTCCGACACCGCGCCGCCTCCGTCTCCCGACCCACGGCCCCCGGGACCGTCACGCCGTCCCCTGAGCCGATATCCCTACCGATGTCCAAACCCTGCGCACAGTCTGTCAGCTCACCGACCGCCCCGCCGCCCGGCACCCCGCAGCACCCCGCGCCCCCTTCACCTGTCCGCCCCGCACCGCACGACACCCCATAGGCTCGACCCGCACAGACCGTTCACCCCGCAGGAGCACCGACATGAGCGAACGCCTCTCCCCCGGCGACACCGCGCCCGCCTTCACCCTCCCGGACGCCGACGGCACCCCCGTCTCGCTCGCCGACCACGCCGGCCGCAAGGTCGTCCTGTACTTCTACCCGGCCGCCCTCACCCCCGGCTGCACCAAGCAGGCCGTCGACTTCACCGACAGCCTCGACGTGCTGGCCGGCGCCGGCTACGACGTCATCGGCGTCTCCCCCGACAAGCCGGAGAAGCTCACGAAGTTCCGCGACCAGGAGAACCTCCGCGTCACCCTCCTGTCCGACCCCGACAGGAAGGTCCTGGAGACCTACGGCGCCTACGGGGAGAAGAAGCTCTACGGAAAGACCGTCACCGGCGTGATCCGCTCCACCGTCGTCATCGCCGAGGACGGCACCGTGGAACGCGCCCTCTACAACGTGCGGGCCACCGGTCACGTGGCCAAAATCATCAAGGATCTCGGCCTGTAAAGACTCTCTTCGGACAACCTTGGTTTACCCTCCCGCGAATTGCGCAGACGTTCCCCCTGCCGTAACTGGAAGTAGGACGGACGAGAGGAACGCCCCGTGATGCCCGAGGAGACGCCCGACCAGGCCGCGTACCGTCGGCACCGGACCCTGTTCACCGCGATCGAGCGGCGCAAGCACCCCAGACTGCGCCGCACGGACATCACCGTGACGGACGAGAGCGCCGTGCGCCGCGCTGTGAAGGCCGCGGCGCTCGGCAATGCCATGGAGTGGTTCGACTTCGGCATCTACAGCTACCTCGCCGTCACGCTGGGCAAGGTCTTCTTCCCCTCCGGGAACGACACCGTCTCGCTGCTCTCCTCGTTCGCCACCTTCGCGGTCGCCTTCCTCATCCGCCCGGTCGGCGGTGCCGTCTTCGGACCGCTCGGCGACCGCATCGGGCGCAAGCGGGTGCTGGCCGTCACGATGATCATGATGGCCATCGGCACGTTCGCCATCGGCCTCATCCCCAGTTACGCGACCATCGGCTTCTGGTCCCCCGCGCTGCTGATCCTCTTCCGGCTCATCCAGGGCTTCTCCACCGGCGGTGAGTACGGCGGCGCGTCCACCTTCATCGCCGAGTACGCCCCCGACAAGCGGCGCGGTTTCTACGGCAGTTTCCTGGAGTTCGGCACGCTCGCCGGCTATGTGGCCGCCTCCGGCCTGGTCGTGGCCCTGACCGCGGCCCTCAGCGACTCCTCCATGCAGAGCTGGGCCTGGCGCATCCCGTTCCTGGTGGCGGGACCGCTCGGCGGCGTCGGCCTCTACCTGCGGCTCAAGCTCGACGAGACCCCGGCGTTCCAGCGCCTGGAGGCGGAGCAGACCACCTCGGTGCGCGCCACCGAGGCCGCGCACGGCGTCGAGACCCCCGCCAAGGGCGAGTTCCGCGGCATCTTCGTCGAACACTGGCGCCGGATGGTGCTGTGCGTCGCGCTGGTCGCCGCGTACAACGTCACCGACTACATGCTGCTGTCGTACATGCCGACGTACCTCAGCGACGAACTCAAGTACAGCACCACCGACGGCCTGCTCATCCTGCTGATCGTCATGGTCGCCATGATGGGCATCATCAACCAGGTCGGCCGCCTCACCGACCGCGTCGGCCGCAAACCGCTGCTCATGGCCGGCATGGTGGGGTTCGTGGTACTGTCCGCGCCCTCCCTGCTGCTGGTCCGCGTCGGCGGCTTCGTCGCGGTCAGCGCCGGCATCCTGCTGCTCGGCCTGTCGCTCGTCTGCCTGCTGGGCACGATGTCGGCCGCGCTGCCCGCGTTGTTCCCCACGCACATCCGCTACGGCGCGCTGTCCATCGGCTACAACGTCTCCACCTCGCTGTTCGGCGGCACGACCCCGCTGGTCATCACGGCGCTCATCTCGGCCACCGGCACGAAGATGATGCCCGCCTACTACTGCATGTTCTTCGCCCTCATCGGCGTCATCGCCGTGGTTCTCGTCCCCGAGACCGCCGGCAAGCCCCTCGACGGCTCCCCGCCCTCGGTCGCCACCCAGGCCGAAGCCGTCGAACTCGTCGAGTCCCAGACCCCCGACCCGAAGTTCTGACCTTCCCCCCGATGGCGTAACCGCCCCCTCCGGTCTCGTTGATCCGTACGAACGCGGTACGGCCGACCGATTCCGGAGGGGGTTTCGGCATGGGGGACGGTACGAGCGGGTGGAGTAGCTGGGCCTGCGGCCGGCGACCGGCACCCTGTCCCCACCTGTCCCGGCGGATCAGAGCGGCCGGCATCGACGTCGGACACTTCACCGGCATGCACCGGACCTCGTCGACCCGGCCTACAGCGACGAGGAGTTGCGGCAGGGGCCTCCAGCATCAGGGAGATGGCGCGTCGCCTCGGCGCGGGGGACGACCGCACCACCCGGGCCGCGCTGCGCCGGGCCGTCGCGGAACGGGGCGTCCCGGTGGCTCATTTCTCGCACAGCCGGATCGCCCTGCCGGAGGCAGCGTTCGCCCGGGTCGTCGGCGACAGCACGTCGTTCTCGGACGTCATGCGTCAGCTGGGACCACCCGTCACGGAGGTGAACCGGCGGCGGGTGCTGCGACGGGCCGCGGAACTCACCCTGGACACCGGGCACTTCACCCGCAGGTCCACGCCGGTGCCGGTCCGGCGGCGGCACACGGTCCCCCCGTTCGCCGTGCCGCCCCCGGGGTCGGGGCGCGTCACCCGTGACCGCCTGCACCGGGCGCTCCGCGGGGCGGGTTTCCCCACCCGGTGCGCCACCTGCGGTAACGAGGGCGGCTGGTGCGGCGCTCCGCTGACCCTGCACATCGACCACGTCAACGGCGACCGGCCGGACAACCGGCGGGAGAACCTCCGGTACCTGTGCCCGAACTGCCACGCGCAGACACCGGCGTACGGGCTCGGCCGCACGGAGCATTAGCGCGGCGGGCGGGCGGCCGGTACCGTTGAACGTGACATGCGGCCGTGGCGTAACAGGCAGCCGCCCGGAGTTTAGGTCTCCGTGGGGTAACACCCCGTGAGGGTTCGAGTCCCTCCGGCCGCACAGCGTTCGAAGGCGGGCCCCTTACTCGACGGGGCCCGCTCTTCCCCCTTCACGCCCCCAGCAACTCCCGTACCACCGGTGCCAGTTCGCGGAACGCGAGGCCGCGGTGGCTGATGGCGTTCTTCTCGTCTGCGGTGAGTTGGGCGCAGGTGACGGTGAGGCCGTCCGGCTGGAGGACCGGGTCGTAGCCGAAGCCGCCGTCGCCGGCGGGTTCGTGGCGGAGGGTGCCGCGCAGCCGGCCCTCGACGACGCGGGTGGTGCCGTCGGGGAGGGCGAGGGCCGCGGCGCAGGTGAAGTGGGCGGCGCGGTGCGGGGCGTCGATGTCGGAGAGCTGGGCGAGCAGCAGGGCGAGGTTGGCGGCGTCGTCGCCGTGCCGGCCGGCCCAGCGGGCGGAGAAGATGCCGGGGGCGCCGCCGAGGACGTCCACGCACAGACCGGAGTCGTCGGCGACCGCCGGCAGACCGGTGGCCCCGGCCAGCGTGCGGGCCTTGAGCAGCGCGTTCTCGGCGAAGGTGACGCCGGTCTCCTTGACGTCGGGGATCCCGGGGTAGGCGTCGGCGCCGGTGAGGTCCACCTCCAGGTCCGCGGCGGTGAGGATGGCGCGCAGTTCGACGACCTTGTGCGCGTTGCGGGTGGCCAGGACGAGACGGGGCGGGGCCATGGTCATTCCTTCGAGGGGCAAGCGGTGGAGAGCTGGGCGGCGGCGCGGGTGACCGGCGTGATGTCGGGGTCACGGACGCCGTTGTCCAGGTCGTTCTTGGCGTTGGAGACGGCCAGGTCGAGCGCGGCGACGGCCTTGGTTACGGCGGGGTCCTCGTCGGTGTGTCCGGTGATGTCGTCGAGGTGCTGCTGGATGCGGCGCAGCGCGGTGGCGGCGTCGCGGGGGTCGTCGTGGGCGGCGCCGACTGCGGCCTTGAGCGCCGCGGTCTGGCCGGCGACGGCCCGGGCGGTGGCCGCGCAGTCGGGGCCGTCACCGCCACCGCACCCGGTGAGCAGGGGTGCGGCCAGCAGCAGGGCGGCGAGGGCCGCTCCGGCGGTGGCGCGGGGGCGCACGGTCAGTCCTGCCGCGCGGTGCCGGCGAGGGCGGCACGCTGGAGGGCGTCGAGTTCGGCGGTGCCGACGGCGGCGAGGTCGAGCAGGGCGTCGAGTTCGGCGCGGTCGAAGGGGGCGCCCTCGGCGGTGCCCTGGACCTCGACGAAGCGTCCGTCGCCGGTGCGGACGACGTTCATGTCGGTCTCGGCGCGGACGTCCTCCTCGTAGCAGAGGTCGAGCAGCGGGACGCCGTCGATGATGCCGACGCTGACGGCGCTGACCGCGCCGGTGAGCGGCTGGGCCTTGGCCCTGATGAGTTTGTGCTGCTGGGCCCAGGTGATGGCGTCGGCGAGGGCGACGTAGGCGCCGGTGATGGCGGCGGTGCGGGTGCCGCCGTCGGCCTGGAGGACGTCGCAGTCGAGGACGACGGTGTTCTCGCCGAGGGCCTTGGTGTCGACGACGGCGCGCAGGGAACGGCCGATGAGCCGGGAGATCTCGTGGGTGCGGCCGCCGATCTTGCCGCGGACGGATTCCCGGTCGCCGCGGGTGTTGGTGGCGCGCGGCAGCATCGCGTACTCGGCGGTGACCCAGCCTTCGCCGCTGCCCCGGCGCCAGCGGGGGACGCCTTCGGTGAGGCTGGCGGTGCACAGCACCCGGGTGTCGCCGAAGGAGACGAGGACGGATCCTTCGGCGTGCTTGCTCCAGGAGCGTTCGATCGTGACGGGGCGGAGCCGGTCGGGGGTGCGGCCGTCGATGCGTGACATGCGGGCGAGCCTATCGGGGTGGCCCGCCGGTCCGGCGCGGCGCCCTGGCCGGGGAGGGGAGGGCGCCGGGCCGGGTCAGACGTGGTGGACGGCTCCGGCGCGGGCGAGTTCGACGGGGCCGTCGTAGGCGGCGCGGGCGTCGGCGAGGGCGGTGCCGGCGTCGGTCCAGGGTGGGATGTGGGTGAGGACGAGGCGGCGGGCGCCGGTGCGGGTGGCGTACTGTCCGGCGTGCCGGCCGGTGAGGTGGAGGTCGGGGACGTCTTCCTTGCCGTGGGTGAACGAGGCTTCGCAGAGGAAGAGGTCGGCCTGGTCGGCGAGGGTGACGAGGGCGTCGCAGGGGCCGGTGTCGCCGGAGTAGGCGAGGGTGCGGCCGTTGTGTTCGACGCGGACGCCGAAGGCTTCGACGGGGTGGCTGACCCGGTCGACGGTGACGATGAAGGGGCCGATGCGCAGGGTGCCGGGGGTGAGGGTGCGGAAGTCGAAGACCTCGCTCATGCACTTCTCGTCGGGCAGGTCGCCGTGGGCGGCGGCCAGCCGTCGTTCGGTGTCCTGGGGGCCGTAGACCGGGATGCGGTGGGCCATGCCGCCGTCGTGCCGGTAGTACCGGGCGACGAAGTAACCACACATGTCGATGCAGTGGTCGGAGTGCAGGTGGCTGAGCAGGACGGCGTCGAGGTCGTACAGGCCGCAGTGGCGCTGCAACTCGCCGAGGGCGCCGTTGCCCATGTCGAGGAGCAGCCTGAAGTCGTCGGCCTCGACGAGGTAGCTGGAGCAGGCCGATTCCGTGGAGGGGAACGATCCCGAGCAGCCGACGACGGTGAGCTTCATGCAGGAGCCTCCAGGGGTCCGGGGGGCTTGCGTTTGCGTGGCGGCGGGCCGATCGGGCGCGGCGCGGGGACGCCGGCGCGGGATGCCGGGCGGCGCCGTGGTGTCGAGGGTAAGGCGCGCGTCCCTCCGGGGGTCCGCCGTGGGGTGCGGTTGTGGGCGGAATCACCAGTACGGGCGGCTGCTCACCGGGAGCACACGGGGGCGCCCGTCGCTGGGGGTACGCCGGGGGGCGCGGGGCGGGTTCTCGCCGTGGGTTTCACCCGGGGTGGCTTCGGCTTCTCGCCATAGGTTTCACCCGGGGTGGCTTCGGCTTCTCACCGTGGGTCACATGCCGTTGGCCCGGCTTCTCGCCGTGGGTTCAGATCCCGCGCGCTGGGGCCGGGCGCGCCGTTCCCCGCACCCCTGACGGGGCACAGCCCGCCTGTTGGGCCTCTCCACCGTCTCGGCCGCCCGCGCCGTTCCCCGCACCCCGCACCCCTGACGGGGCGGGGTAGGGGCGGGGCCTATGCCCAGAGTTGGCCGTGGAGGGACTTGATGGCGTCTTCGGTGGTGGGGGCGGTGTAGACGCCGGTGGAGAGGTATTTCCAGCCGCCGTCGGCGACGATGAAGACGATGTCGGCGGGTTGGGAGGCGCGTTGGGCCTTGCGGGCCACACCGAGGGCGGCGTGGAGGGCGGCGCCGGTGGAGACTCCGGCGAAGATGCCTTCTTCGCGCAGGAGTTCGCGGGTGCGGCGGACGGCGTCCTCGCTGCCGACGGAGAAGCGGGTGGTGAGGACGGAGGCGTCGTAGAGCTCGGGGACGAAGCCTTCGTCGAGGTTGCGCAGGCCGTAGACGACGTCGTCGTAGCGGGGTTCGGCGGCGACGACGCTGATGCCGGGGACGTTCTCGCGCAGGTAGCGGCCGGCGCCCATGAGGGTGCCGGTGGTGCCGAGGCCGGCGACGAAGTGGGTGATGCCGGGGAGGTCGGCGAGGATCTCGGGGCCGGTGGTGTTGTAGTGGGCGCCGGTGTTGGCGGGGTTGCCGTACTGGTAGAGCATCACCCAGTCCGGGTGTTCCGCGGCGATCTCCTTGGCGACGCGGACCGCGGTGTTGGAGCCGCCGGCCGCGGGTGAGGAGATGATCTCGGCGCCCCACATGGCGAGCAGTTCGCGGCGTTCGCTGGAGGTGTTCTCCGGCATGACGCACACGATGCGGTAGCCCTTGAGGCGGGCGGCCATCGCGAGGGAGATCCCGGTGTTTCCGGAGGTGGGCTCCAGGATGGTGCAGCCGGGGGTGAGGGTGCCGTCGGCCTCGGCCTGTTCGATCATGTGGAGCGCGGGGCGGTCCTTGATCGAGCCGGTGGGGTTGCGGTCCTCCAGCTTGGCCCAGACGGAGACCTCGTCGGAGGGGGACAGCCGCGGCAGCCGGACCAGGGGGGTGTTGCCGACTGCCGCGATCGGGCTGTCGTAGCGCATCAGCGGGCGCCGCCGGCCACGGCCGGGAGGATGGTGACGCTGTCGCCGTCGGCGAGTTCGGTGGTGATGCCGCTGATGAAGCGGACGTCCTCGTCATTGAGGTAGACGTTGACGAAGCGGCGCAGTTCGCCGTTCTCGACGACGCGGTCGCGCAGGCCGGCGTGGCGGCTGTCGAGGTCGGTGAAGAGTGCGTCGAGGGTGTCGCCGCTGCCTTCGACGGCCTTCCGGCCGTCGGTGTAGGTGCGGAGGATGGTCGGGATGCGGACCTCGATGGTCATGCGGGCGCTCCGGGGGCGTGGGTGGACGCGGTTCGTCGATGATGGTCTGGCGTGCGGCGCGGTGCGCTCAGGCACGCGGACATGCGGCGCTGGCGAGGCGGCACAGATCGACGTGCAGCCGCGCCACGAGCATCGTGCTCCGCGCGTTCGTGCTCACGTCGTGGAGAACCATGCGGGCATCGTATCGATTCCCGTCCGGGGGCGGCAGGGCCGTCTCAGTCCGCGACCGGGGTGACGCGGACCTCTTCCTCGGTGACGTGTCCGTCCTGGATGCGGTAGGAGCGGAACTGGAAGGGGCCGTCGCCGTCGGTGTCGGCGGTGGAGACGAGGACGTAGTGGGCGCCGGGTTCGTTGGCGTAGCCGATGTCGGTGCGGGAGGGGTACGCCTCGGTGGCGGTGTGGGAGTGGTAGATCACGACGGGTTCTTCGTCGCGGTCGTCCATCTCGCGGTAGAGCTTGAGCAGGTCGCCGGAGTCGAATTCGTAGAACGTGGGTGAGCGGGTGGCGTTGAGCATGGGGATGAAGCGTTCGGGGCGGTCGCCGCCGGCGGGGCCGGCGATGACGCCGCAGGCTTCGTCGGGGTGGTCGGCGCGGGCGTGGGCGACGACGGCGTCGTAGAGGTCCTGGGTGAGGGTCAGCATGGTGCCGAGTCTACGAACGGGTGGCGCGGGTCCCTGCGGGTGGCCCGGGCCGGGCGCGGTGTTCCCCGTGCCGCCCGGCGGGGGTCAGAGCTGGGTTTCGACCAGGGTTTCCTGGAGGGCGCCGAGCCACATGTAGGCGATGACGTAGGGCTTGCGGGGGTCGTCGTCGGGGAGGCGGTAGAGGGGGGATTCGGGGTCGTCGTCGATGTCGAGGACGGTGCCGATGGTCAGCCGCAGGTCGTTGAGGGTGCGCAGCCAGTGGGGGGCGCGGGCGGGGGTGAGGGTGAGGCGGGCGGTGCCGTCCCGGCGGGGGGTGAGGGCGTCGAGGTCGTGGACGACGGCGAGGGCGTCGGTGCGTTTGCCGGCCCGCAGGTCGTTCTCGGTGAAGCGGCGGAACTCCGCGCTGGCGGCCTCGGTGTGGTCGTCGGCCGGGCGGGCGGGGTCGTGGTAGGCGCTGGGGAAGAGGCGGGCGAGCGCGGGGTCGTCGGGTGCTGCGGTGGGGCCGTCGGTGAAGAGTGCGGCGAGGGGGTCGTCGTCCTCGCCGGCGGGGTGCGGGCCGGGGCCGAGGAGTTCGAGGAGCTGCACGGTGAGCGTGCGCAGGATGGAGGTGTCCACCTGGTCGAGCGTGACGGCGGCGGCCCCGTCGGGGGCGGCTTCGAAGTATCCGGCCATGGTGGGCCTTGAGTCTCCCGCGGTGTCGGTTCAGCGGTCCTGGGTGAGCGTGGCCCACAGGCCGTAGCCGTGCAGGGCCTGCACGTCGCGTTCCATCTCCTCGCGGGAGCCGCTGGAGACGGCGGCGCGGCCCTTGTGGTGGACGTCGAGCATGAGGGCCTTGGCCTTGTCCTTGGGGTATCCGAAGTAGGCCTGGAAGACGTACGTGACGTAGCTCATGAGGTTGACCGGGTCGTTGTGGACGAGGGTGATCCAGGGGACGTCCGGGGCGGGGGCCTCGTCGCGGGCCTCGTTGGGCGCGGTCTGCTCGGTCTCCAGGGGTGCGACGCTCACGGGTCCATGCTGCCACTTGCGGGGCGTGGAAGCGATTTCGGGTGGGCGTGGGGGTGGCCGGGCGGTGGGGGTGCGGATCGCGGCCCGTTTGATATCGTCAGACTGACGACTAGTGGGGGTAGGATTCAGCCATGACTGAAAGCGCGACGCATCTGGCCGGCTCGGCTCTGGGGCTGCCGGTGGCCGTCCCGTCCACCGCGCTGTTCACCGACCGCTACGAACTGACGATGCTTCAGGCCGCGTTGCACAGCGGTGCGGCGCACCGGCGTTCGGTCTTCGAGGTCTTCACCCGGCGGCTGCCGGAGGGCCGGCGCTACGGCGTGGTGGCCGGTACCGGGCGGGTGCTGGACGCGGTGGAGAACTTCCGGTTCGACGACGGCGTGCTGAGCTTCCTCTCCCGTGAGGAGGTCGTGGACCGCGAGACGCTGGCGTGGCTGGCGGACTTCCGGTTCCGCGGCGACATCCACGGCTACCCGGAGGGTGAGGTGTACTTCCCCGGCTCCCCGGTGCTGCGGGTGGAGGGCACGTTCGCCGAGGCGGTGCTGCTGGAGACGGCGGTGCTGTCGATCCTCAACCACGACTCGGCGATCGCCGCCGCGGCCTCCCGGATGGCGGTGGCGGCGGGCGGCCGGCCGCTGATCGAGATGGGCGCCCGCCGCACCCACGAACTGTCGGCGGTGGCGGCGGCCCGTGCGGCCTACGTCGGCGGTTTCTCCACCACCTCCGACCTGGCGGCCGGCTTCCGGTACAACATCCCGACGGTGGGCACCAGCGCCCACGCGTTCACGCTGCTGCACGACACCGAGCGTGACGCGTTCACCGCGCAGGTGCAGTCGATGGGCGCCGGCACCACGCTGCTGGTCGACACCTACGACGTGGCGGAGGCGGTGCGCACCGCGGTCGGAGCGGCCGGGCCGCGGCTGGGCGCGGTGCGGATCGACTCCGGCGACCTGCTGCTGCTCGCCCACCGGGTGCGCGAGCAGCTCGACGGGCTGGGCGCGCGCGACACCCGCATCGTGGTGACCTCCGACCTCGACGAGTACGCCATCGCCTCGCTGGCCGCCGCGCCGGTGGACGCCTACGGGGTGGGCACCTCGCTGGTGACCGGCAGCGGTCACCCGACGTGCGCGATGGTCTACAAGCTGGTGGCGCGCGCCGGGCTGGACGGCGAGCCGCTGGTGGCGGTGGCGAAGAAGTCGATGGGCTCCAAGACGTCGGTGGGCGGCCGCAAGTGGGCCGCGCGGCGGCTGGACGCGCACGGGGTGGCCGAGGCGGAGGTGCTCGGCACGGGTGAGCTGCCGCCGGAGCTGGCCGGGCGGGAGCTCCAGGTGGAGCTGGTGCGCGGCGGCGAGGTCGTCGGCCGTGAGCCGCTGGACACGGCCCGCGACCGGCACGTCCTGGCCCGCGCCGGGCTGCCGCTGTCGGCGACGCAGCTCTCGCGCGGCGAGCCGGTGCTGCCCACCGAGTACGTGTGACGTTCGTACGACGACGACAGTGACGGCCGATGGCGACGGTGACGAGAGAGGGGTGGCGGTCATGGAACGCGCGCTGATCGTGGTGGACGTGCAGAACGACTTCTGCGAGGGGGGCAGCCTGGCGGTGGCCGGCGGGGCGCGGGTCGCCGCGGCGATCACCGATCTGATCGGCGGGTCCACCGCCGGTTACCACCGCGTGGTGGCGACCCGGGACCGGCACGTGGATCCCGGCGCGCACTTCTCCGCGACGCCGGACTACGCCGACTCCTGGCCGCCGCACTGCGTGGCCGGCACGCCGGGCGTCGAGTTCCACCCCGGTTTCGCCCCCGCGATCGCCTCCGGCGCGGTCGCCGCGGTCTTCCACAAGGGCGCCCACGCCGCGGCGTACAGCGGTTTCGAGGGCCACGACGAGCACGGGGAGGGCCTGGCGGCGTGGCTCCGCGACCGCGGCGTCACCGAGGTCGACGTCGTCGGCATCGCCACGGACCACTGCGTCCGCGCGACCGCGCTCGACGCCGCCCGCGAGGGGTTCACCACGAGGGTCCTCCTCGACCTCACCGCGGGGGTCGCCCACGACTCCACGGAACGGGCCCTGGCCGAACTGCGGTCGGCGGGGGTGGAGTTGACGGGGGAGGTCGCTCCGCCGGCCTGAGGGGCGCCGGCGGCCGGGCTGCGCCGCCTCCCCGTCGTGGGGGGTGCCGCTGGGCTGCGCCGCCTCCCCGCCGTCGGGGTGCCGGCCGTACGCGGCTGCCGGTTCGCGTCGGTCGCCCGCGCCGTTCCCCGCGCCCCTTCGGGGGCGGGGTGGGGTGCTGCGGGGCGTCAGGTGGGGATGCCGGCTCGGCGGAGGGCGGTGAGGGGTTGCCAGGGGGCGTCGGGGGGGGTGGCGGGGGTGGGGCGCCAGACGAGGCCGTCGGGGTGGTGGAGGACGACGGAGATCTCGTCGGGGGTGGGGGGGTCGGTGTTGCCGGTGAGGCGGACGGCGCGGAAGCCGAGATTGCGGATCCGGGTGAGGGCGCGGGCGCGGTTGCGGGCGTGCACGAGGAAGCGGATGCCGGCGCCGGCGGGCTCCCCCGGGTCCCGGCGCGGCAGGGTCAGGGCGACGACCACGGTCCCGCCGGGAAGTCTGATGAAGCCTCCGGATGCCACCGTCCGATCATCCGCCGGGCCGGTCCGTGATCGCCAACGCACCGGCGATTCCGGCGGACCACCGGATCCCGGGCCCCGCACGGCCTCCGCGGACCGCCGCGGGTGAACGCCCGGACGCCCGTGGGGCGTCCCGCGCGGCTGTGGGATCGGTCACATCGGCCCCCGGCCGGGCGGACGGAACGGGACGGAACGGGATGACCCGGCGCGCGGCGGCGGGCGGCCCGGCGGTCCGCCCGGGCGCGGGACGGCCGGGGCGGTGGCATGATCCCGTGCGCCCCCTCGTGCTCCGGGCCACGGGTGACGGCCCGCTTACCGGGGGGCACGTCCGGGCATCGGCACTGGGGAGTCTCCGGTCGGCACCCGCCGTTCGGCGGTGGTCCGCGGGCCGCGCCGCCCGGACCCCGTTGCGCGACGCCTCGTTCCGCAGCGCCCGGCCCGTACCGAGGACGGTTCGCCATGCCGCGTCCCACGTCAGCCCAGTTCGTGTCCGGTACCGCCGTCACCGTGCTGTCGGTGGTGGCCGTGCTGCTGCTGTCGGGGGCGCACATCGGGTGGGTGGTGGCGGGGGTGGCGTGTGTGGGGCTGGTGCTCGGGGTACTGGTGGCGGCGACGCTGGCCTCCCCGGAACGTCACCGTCCGGTGGCCCCGGACGACCCGCCGCGGGCGCCCGCCACGCGACCCGGCCCCCGGACGGCGGGCGGCAACGGCGGCTCACTGGCCGGTGACCAGTACAGCTAGGGCCCTGAGTCGGGGACGGCGACGACGACCGTGCGGGCCGCCTTGTCGTGCAGGCACTGCTGGTACGGCTTGTCCCACAGGCACCACACGACGTTGACGAACCAGAACACCGCGCCGCAGCAGGGCACGACCGGCGGCAGGGTGTAGACGGCGGCGCGGGTCCAGCCGGTCTGGCCGGCGGGGGTGGAGCCGTCGTCGAGGCGGGCGACGCGGATCTTCATGAGCATCTTGCCGAAGGTCTGGCCACGGGTGGTCAGCATGTAGCCGTCGTAGGCGAAGTAGACCAGGCCGATGATCAGGTCCTGCCAGAAGTTGCGCAGGCGGGTGTCGTAGCCGTAGCCGCCGAAGGCGTAGTAGAGCACCAGGGACGTCGGGATGCCGACGATCAGGCTGTCGACGATCCGGGCCAGCAGCCGTTTGCCGCGGTTGGCGAGCGGCGGCATGCCGGCCAGCGGGTCCGGCCCGTACTGGCCGCGCGCGGCGGCGGGCGGGGGCGGGCCGGCGGGCGGGGGGGGGGCGGCGGGGCGCCGTAGGGCGGCGGGGCGCCGCCGGTGGGGCGCGGGCCCCAGGAACCGTCCTGCTGCTTCCCGAACGGGTCGTCCCCCGCGGGCCTGTCCCCGGAGCCGGGCGGTGGCTGGTCGGTGCTCATGCGCCGAGTCAACCCCGGGGGGCGGGGCGCCGCCCGCGAACGGCACCCGTTCGGGGGATGCCGGTCGCGGGCGGGCGGGGCGGTCAGCCCTCGTCGTGGGCGACGAACGTGCGGGCCGCCTTGTCGTGCCAGCACTGCCGCCAGGGGCGGTCCACGACGCACCAGAAGACGTTGCCGAGCCCGACGACGACGAGGTCGAGGACCTGCCGGACGAGCATCCGGCGCAGGGCGGTGCCGAAGCCGGGGGCCATCTGGGAGTCGATGTCGAGCACCTGGAGCCGGAAGAGGCGTTTGCCCAGAGTGCGGCCCCATTTGACGGTGGGCAGCACCTCGTAGAGCAGGCCGGCCAGCAGCAGACCGGCGACGACGGCGCCGAGGTAGAGGCCGGTGGTGCCGTCGATCAGCCAGACCTGGACGTTCTCGCCGCTGAGCCGGGCGGCGTCGATCTTGTGCTGGAGGTGGTGCAGGGAGCCGATCGCCAGCGGATAGGTGGCGCCGGAGACGACCGCGCCGACCAGCAGGGTGTCGACGAGCCGGGCGGCGAACCGCCGGCCGAGGCCGCCGGGCCGGGCGAGCTGTCCCGCGGAGGCGAACGGGTCGCTGGCCAGCGGACGCCACGGCACCACCTCGGGGCCGCCGGGCGCGGCGGGGCCGTCCTGCCGGGCGAGTTCGCTGACCTGCCGCTGCCAGGGCACGCCGGCGGGGGCCGGGGCGGCCGGGGTGGGCCCGGGGGCCGGGGTGGGTCCCTGGGCGGCGGGCGGGGGGTAGCCGTAGCCGCCGGGGGCGGAGGGCAGGTCGCGTTCCGGGTAGCCGTGGCTGCCGTCGCCGGCGGGGGTGGCGGGGGGTGCGGTGCGGGGGTAGCCGTAGCCGCTCTCGTGCGGCGCCGCCGCGGTGCTCCCGGCGGGGGCCACCTCGTGCGGTGCGGTCCCGCCGGGGCCGTCCTGGGCGTCCCCGGCGGGCCCGGCGTTCCAGCCGGGCTCCGTGGCGGCGGCGTGCGGCTGGGCGGGTACCTGCGCTGCGGGTGGCCTGGCGGCGGGTGGCCGGGCGGCGGGTGGCCGGGCGGCGGGTGGCCGGGCGGCCGGGGTCGGGCCGGTCGGGGGGCCCTGCTGGGCGACCGGGGCGGCGGGGTCCTCGTCGAAGAACATCGCGCCGGAGACCTCGGGGGCGGACGGCTCTGCCGGGAGCCGGCGGGGCGCGGCGGGCCGGCCGGGCGGCGGGGGCAGTTCCTCGCCGGGGCCCGGCTCGGGGCGGCTGGTGCCGGGCACCCAGGCGGTGCCGTCCCAGTACCGCACGTAGCCGGGAATGGACGGGTCGGGGTAGTACCCCTCGCGCGGGCCTCCCGCGCCGCCGTCGGCGGAGGTCGTCATGCCCCCAACTCCCCTCTGTCGCGTGGACGCAGGAAAGACAGTAACGAAGAACGGGCACCCGGTCCGCCGGTACCGTCCGCACGGCCGCACGGCGGACGTGCGTTCCCCGTACGGGTTTTCGGAACCGGCGGCGGGCCGCGGCGCGTGATGGGGTTGGGGACGGGTGGTGCGGCGGGTGGTGACCGGTGGGCGGCGGATGCGTCAACCGCCCCTTCGGCCATACCCGGTGAGGTCGTCGTGCGGGGCACGTTCGGGAAAATCCGTGCCGGGAAGACGAACTCGCGTAAGGGTGTGGGGTACACGTGCTCTCTCCCGGTGCGGCCCTCCGCAGCACCGGCTGCGTCACTCCGCCAGGGGCCGTCAAGGAAAGGACGTCGTCCGCATGCACACCGTGGTGGAACGCGAACTGGAATTGAACCTCGTGCTGTCGCCGGAGCACTGCGTGCCCGTGCCCGCCCGGCTCTCCTACCGGCCGGACGACCCGTTCGCCGTCCACGTGGCCTTCCACGTGGGCTCGCAGGCGCCGGTGAACTGGACGTTCGCCCGCGACCTGCTGGTGGAGGGCGTCTTCCGGCCCAGCGGCCACGGTGACGTGCGGATCTGGCCGACGAAGGTGAACGGCCGGCCGGTGGTGTGCCTGGCGCTCAGCAGCCCCGACGGCGACGCGCTGCTGGAGGCGCCGGCCGGGCCGGTGGGCCGCTGGCTGGAGCGCACGCTGGAGTCGGTGCCGCCGGGCGCGGAGGCCGAACGGCTCGGGCTGGACGCCGGGCTGGCCGCGCTGATGTCGGCGGCCGGCCACGACGAGTCGCCGGAGGCCGGCGGCTGACCGGCGCGGTCCGGCCGGGGGCCGGCGCCGTCGGGCGGGGTGACCGGCGCCGTCAGCCGGTGGCCGCGTCCTGCGGCAGGTGGCGCAGGCCGGAGCAGAGCCGGTCCAGGTCCTCGGCGGCCTCGGCGACACGCTCGGGCGTGCCGGCGGTGGAGACGACGGAGATCACACCGCGTTCCCGCACGCTCCAGGCGTACTGGAGGCTGGCGAGCAGGCCGATCTCCTCGTCCCGCACGTGGCACAGCGACCGGGTGCCGGTGCCCAGGCCCGGGACGGTGACCTGGCCGGTGACGGGGTCGCCGACGCAGTCGGGCATGTCGAGCAGCTGGGCGAGTTCGGCGGCCGGGTCGCCCTCGGACTCGTAGTCGCCGAGGTAGACGGCGAGCGGCGCCTGCCGGGGGTCGGGCAGGTGCAGCAGCACGTCGAAGCCCGGCATGACGTCGGGGTGCACGAACGCGCAGTGCTCCAGCACCGCGGCCAGCTGCTCGGCGCCGTCCGCGCCCGCCTCCAGCCCACTGCCGTCCCACCGCTCCCGCGCGGTCCGCAGCGCCCACTCGCCGACCGCCGCCTCCCCCTCACCGGGCAACCGGACCCACCGGGCGTCGTCGATCCCGGTCGCTTCCAGGCAGTACTCGGTCATCGCCGTCCAACTCCGCTCACCCGCATGATCGTTGCGGGAATCACCCTAGGGCTTCCTCCCGCCCGCGGCGACCGCCCGCCCCTCACTCCGGGAAGTAGTCCTCGGGCAGGTAGCGCAGACCACGGACGAGGCGGTCGAGGTCGTCGGCCGCACCCATGACGCGGTCGGGGGAGGCCACCGTGATGACCGAGGCGAACAGTCCGTGTTCCTCGACCTCCCACGCGTATCGCAGGCTCGCGATGATGGTGCCGTCGTCGTCCTTCGCGTACCGCACGACCCTCCGACCGGTTCCGAGGGTGGGAACGGTGAGGTCCTCGGTGAGCGGGGTCTCGACCGCACCCGGCTCGTGGGTGCCGAGGGCGTAGGCGAAGTCGTCGACGGTGTCGCCCACCACCTCGTAGTCGCCCACGTACACGGCGAGCGGGGTGTCCCGGGGCGAGGGCAGGTGCAGGAAGATCTCGAACCCGGGCCGGAAGTCCGGGTGGACCTCGGCGCACCGCACCAGCACCTCCGCCAGCGCCTCCTCCTCCCCCGCCCCCGGCGTCAGCCCGCTGTCCTCCCACCGCGCCCCCGCCGCCGCCCGCGCCCACGGCACCGGATCCGGGAACTCCTCCTCGAACCCCTCCAGCGGCCACTCGGTCGGCAACCGCATCCAGCAGCGATCGTCGATCTCGGTGGCTTCCAGGTAGTACACGGTCATGAACTGGTCCTGTCCGTCGCGAAGTCGTCCGGGTTGATGTCCACACCGTCGCACGTCCACCGGAACGTCATCATGCTGGCATCGAACAACTCCGTCAGCGCCATGGTGAACGGGCTGTCCGGGTCGCCGTCGCCAGGTGTGGAGAAGACGACGGAGAGCATGCGGCGCTGATCGTTGGGAACGGGAAGGGCATACCCGACGCGCCGGGTCGCAACGTTCACGCCCCGGTCGGGCTCGACTGCTCGCAGGTGCTCCCGGCGTACGGCGAGCGTCCCGGCCAGCTCCCGCGTGTCGACGCCGCCCCCCTCAGCAGGGGAGACCAGCCGGGCCAGAAGCACCTCCGGCGCGACGGCCGCCGAAGCGTCGGCGGCGTGCTCGGAAACGAGGAACGACGCCGCCAGCGGGATGCGGTACCGGGTGGTCAACGGCAGGTACAGGTCCAGCCCGCCCGCCTGCCGTGCCGCACCGATCTGTTGGGTGACCGCCCGTCGCATCGTGAGGCGGTACGCCATGCCGTCGTCCCTGGACACCTCGGGCGGCAGGTTCTTCAGGCGGGAGAAGACCAGGTCCTCCAGTGCCCGTTCGGTGTCGTGGCGCAACGGGATCCGCACCCATCCGGGCGGCACGATGATCCGGTAGCCGTTCGGCACCACGACAGGCTGGGCGGCATCGCCGGGCTGCCGGCCCGTCACCACTGGCTCCCGATGGCCATCGTGTACTTGTTCTCCAGGCTGGCGTACTCGTCCGACCACGTTCCGGCGGCCTTGCTCCCCCAGTCGAGCACCGTGTTCGTCCCGGCGATGGTCCGGGCGGTGCCCATGACGGAGCCGGCGTGCCGGCTGGCCTGCTGCACGGAGGGGTTGTGCGGGTAGCGCGACCGCATGTCGCAGACGTCCTTGAACGCCGTGGCCGCGTCCTTGTCCCCCCCGGCGGCGGCCGTCTCGCTCCTGCTCGGCTGCGGTGCGGCCCGATCGTGTTCGGCAGCCCGGGCCCGTTCGCCGGCGGCGCTCGCCCGGCCGCGCACAGCTCCCCGCGCCTGGCGGGCAGCGGCACGCGCGGCCCTGGACGATGTCCGGCTGCCCGTGACCCGGTAGGTGTCTCTCATGCCCCCCTCGGAATCACGCATCACCTGTGCACCTGCCCGTTCTGCGGCGGCGCCCTCCGCGGCGACCTTCGTCGCGGCGCGGATCGCCTTGAGCGACTTCAGCGCCTTGCCGAGCGCGAACCCCCCGAGGAACCCCACGACGTCCAGTCCCACGTCGAACCACGAGCCGTTGCCCGTGGCCGCGGCGAGGACGTCCTTGGCCGCGAGCGCGATGCCGATCACCGTGCAGGCGGTGATGATCCACCCGGCCGGTGTGCAGAACAGGGCGATGATGCCGATGACCGAGACGATGATGCCGAGGGCGTTGAAGATGTCACTGATCCACCGGTTGCTGAAGACGTCGCCCACGTCGTCCGAGAACCGTTCCCACCAGCTGTCCTTGATGATGTCGTCGCACGCACCGTTGATCTGTTGCGCGTAGTGGGTGGCGCGCTGGTCGCGGTGCTCGGTCAGGCGCTGCAGGGAGACGCGGTAGGGCTGGACGGGGTCGTCGTGGGAGTGCGGGGCGGGTGTGGCGTGCTGGGACTGCAGCGAGGGGTGTGCTGTCTCGTGCGCGGCGGTGTGACGCGCAGCCGGCTTCGCATGTTCGTGGGCGTCCTGGGCGCCGAGCAGCAGCTGCACGGACTCGCTCTGGAAATCCTCCAGCTCGCCGGCCCACGAACTCAAGCGACCGTGGACGTGCTCGTAGCGCTCCGCCACTTCGCGCAGGTGCTTCTCCAACTCCGCCGAGCTGTCACGCAGTTGGTCGGCGTACTTGCCCTTAAGACCCTCGCCGTGGCCGATGACGCGCAGTTCGGCGGCCTGTTCCCGCAGCGACTGCGCCACCTGCTTCATGTGGTGGGCCTCGTCGCGGATGACCGAGGGGTCGCCGGGGACCGGGTCGCTCTCCGCGAGGGGCGACCAGTCGGCCAGGCGGTGGGTGCCGGATCCGTAGCCCGTGTTCACCCGTGGTCCGCCTTACCGCCCGAGGTGTGGCCGTGATCGGTCAGGGTTCGGGCGAGTTTGCGGTCGGCCTCCCGGAAGACCTTGCGCGTGTCGGTGACCATGGCGCCGACCGCCTCGATGGTCGAAAGCAGCTTCTTGCGGTAGTGGCTCCAGTTGTCGTAGAAGCCGTCCATCGAGCCCTTTACGGCTTCGGCCCCCCAGACATCCGTCAGGTAGTCCTTCTCCCCGTCGAGGTTGCTGAATTCGCTGTGCAGTCGGCCGAGTCTCCGTTCGGAGTCGGCCAGCACACCGTCGTTGACCTCCAGGTCAGCCATCGCGTCTACCCCCCGGAACAGTTGGCCGCAGGCGAGTATAGGGAGGGACCGGTGGGGAGTGTCCGGGCGCGCGGACCAGGGCACGGAATGGGTCACGGATTTTGGCCGGAGCTACACGATCAGCAGACGTCGTTCCGGTTCAGAAGACCTTGCCCGGGTTGAGGATGCCGTTCGGGTCGAAGACGTGTTTGAGGGAGCGGTGGAGGTCGAGGGAGACGGGGCCGAGTTCGCGGGCGAGCCAGTCCTTCTTGAGGAGGCCGACGCCGTGTTCGCCGGTGATGGTGCCGCCGAGGTCGAGGCCGAGGGCCATGATGTCGTCGAAGGAGGCGCGGGCGCGGGCGGCGGCGTCGGGGTCGGTGGGGTCGAAGCAGACCGTGGGGTGGGTGTTGCCGTCGCCGGCGTGGGCGCAGACGCCGATGACCAGGTCGCGGTGTTCGGCGATGCGGGCGATGCCGTCCAGCAGTTCGGCGAGCCGGGTGCGGGGGACGGCCACGTCGTCGATCATCGTGGTGCCGGTGATCGCCTCCAGGGCGGTGAGCGACAACCGCCGTGCCTGGAGCAGGAGTTCGGACTCGGCGGCGTCCTCGGCGGGGACCACGGCGGTGGCGCCGGCGGCTTCGCACAGCGCGCCGGCGGCGGCGAGGTCGACGGCGGGCTCCGGGGTGTCGAACGCGGCCAGCAGCAGGGCCTCGGTGGTCTCCGGCAGCCCCATGCGGGCCATGGCGTTGACCGCGCGGATCGTGGTGCGGTCCATGAGTTCCAGCAGGGAGGGGGTGTGGCCGGCGGCCATGATCGCGCAGACCGCCTCGCAGGCGGCCGCGGCGGAGGGGAACTCGGCGGCCAGCGCCAACTGCCGTGGCGGCGCCGCCTTCAGGGCGAGCACCGCCCGCACGACGACGCCGAGGCCGCCCTCGGAGCCGACGAACAGCCGTGTCAGGTCGTAGCCGGCCACGCCCTTCGCCGTGCGGCGCCCGGTGCGCAGCAGACGCCCGTCGGCGAGCACCACGTCGAGCCCCAGCACGTACTCGGCGGTGACCCCGTACTTGACGCAGCACAGTCCGCCGGAGCCGGTGCCGATGTTGCCGCCGATCGTGCACATCTCCCAGCTGGAGGGGTCCGGCGGGTAGTACAGGCCCTGCTCGGCGACGGCGCGGGAGAGCGTGGCGTTGATGACGCCGGGTTCGACGACGGCGATCCGGTTGACCCGGTCGATCTCCAGCACGCGGTCCATCTTCACCAGCGACAGCACCACGCAGCCCTCGACGGCGTTCGCCGCTCCGGACAGTCCGGTGCGGGCGCCCTGCGGGACGACGGGGACCCGCAGGTCGTTGGCCGTCCGCAGCACGTGCTGCACCTGGCCGGCGGTGCGCGGCAGGGCCACGACGGCCGGTGTGCCGGCCGCGCAGAAGCTCGCCATGTCCGTCGCGTACGACGCCGTGACGTCGGGGTCGGTCAGCACGGAGTCCTGCGGGAGGCCCTCGCGCAACCGCTTCACCAGGATGTCGCCGCTGTCACCCATGGGGACAGGGTGACAGGCGGTGCCGTCGGGGGGAAGCACGCGTGCGGCTGAGCGCCGCGGTGCTCGCGGCCGCTCCCGGTCCGCCAATCCGCTCCCGGTCCGCCGGTCCGCTCCCGGTCCGCCGCGCGGTTCCCCGCGCCCCGTGCGGGGCGCGGGGTCCGTGCGTCAGAGGTTGCCGCGGCGCTCCTGCTCGCGTTCGATCGCTTCGAACAGCGCCTTGAAGTTGCCCTTGCCGAAGCCCATGGAGCCGTGGCGTTCGATCATCTCGAAGAAGACGGTCGGACGGTCCTGGACCGGCTTGGTGAAGATCTGCAGGAGGTAGCCGTCCTCGTCGCGGTCGGCGAGGATCTTCAGCTCGCGCAGGGTCTCGATGGGGACGCGGGTGTCGCCGACCCACTCGCCGAGGGTGTCGTAGTAGGAGTCGGGAGCGTCGAGGAACTCCACACCGGCCGCCCTCATGGCGCGCACCGTGGCGACGATGTCGTTGGTGGCCAGCGCGATGTGCTGGACGCCGGGGCCGTCGTAGAACTCCAGGTACTCGTCGATCTGCGACTTGCGCTTGCCGGCGGCCGGCTCGTTGAGCGGGAACTTCACCTTCCGGGAGCCGTCGGCGACGACCTTGGACATCAGCGCGGAGTACTCGGTGGCGATGTCGTCGCCCACGAACTCCTTCATGTTCGTGAAGCCCATGACCTCGTTGTAGAAGGTCACCCACTCGTCCATGCGGCCGAGTTCGACGTTGCCGACGCAGTGGTCGACGGCCTGGAAGAAGCGGCGTTCGACCGGTGCGACGATCGGCTCGGCGGCGACGAAGCCCGGCAGGTAGGGGCCGTCGTAGCCGGTGCGGTCGACGAGGGTGTGGCGGGTCTCGCCGTAGGTGGCGATGGCGGCGAGCACCACGGTGCCGTGCTCGTCCTTGAGTTCGTGGGGCTCGGCCACGCCGGTGGCGCCGTGCGCGACGGCGTAGGCGTAGGCGGCACGGGCGTCGGGGACCTCGATCGCGAGGTCGTACACGCCGTCGCCGTGCGCGGCCACGTGCGCGTCGAGGAAACGGCCGTGGTCGCTCTCGGCCCTGATGACCGAGGTGAACACGAAGCGCGCGCCACCCGACTCCAGGACGTAGGAGGCGGTTTCCCGGCTGCCGTTCTCGGGTCCCGCGTAGGCGACCAGGCGCATGCCGAAGGCGGTGGAGTAGTAGTGGGCGGCCTGCTTGGCGTTGCCGACGGCGAAGACGACGGCGTCCATGCCCTTCACGGGGAAGGTGTCGGGGGTCTCAGTCATGGCAAAAGGCTCCCCCGGCGGCCCATAATGCGCAATAGTTTCTGTTTTCGCCGCGCACTTTGCACAGTACGACCGGGGTGATGCGCAGCAATCTGTACAGGATGACCAGAGGAACGGCCCGGGAGGGACGCATGGCGATCGACGCGCTGGACGGCCGGCTGATCCGGCTGCTGGCGGCGGAACCGCGGATCGGCGTGCTGGAGGCGTCCCGCCGGCTGGGGGTGGCGCGCGGCACGGTGCAGGCGCGGCTGGACCGGATGCGCGAGCACGGCGTGATCCGCGGTTTCGGTCCCGACGTGGACCCGGCGGCCCTGGGCTACCCGGTCACCGCGTTCGCCACGCTGGAGATCCGGCAGGGCGTGGGCCGAGCCGTCCGCGAACACCTGGCGGCCGTGCCCGAGGTGCTGGAGCTGCACACCATCACTGGCCAGGGCGACATGCTGTGCCGCCTGGTGGCCCGCTCGAACGCCGACCTCCAGCGCGTCATCGACCGCGTCGTCGGCTACGAGGGCATCGTGCGCGCCGCCACCGCGATCGTCATGGAGAACCCGGTGCCGCTACGGGTCATCCCCCTGGTCGAACAGGCGTCACGGGAGGCGTGAGGCGGCCCGGCCCGGCGGGGGTCAGCAGCTCGGGAGGGCGTGGCCGGCGCGCAGGGCGGACAGCGCGGACAGGGCTCCGTCCAGTGTGGTGACGGGCACGACGCGCAGGCCGGCCGGGGTGACCGCCTTCGCGTCGGCGCACTCGGCGCGCGGCACCAGGAAGACGGTGGCGCCGTCCCTGCGCGCCGCCTGCTCCTTCAACTGCACGCCGCCGACCTCGCCCACCGCGCCCGCGCCGGTGATCGTTCCGGTGCCGGCGATCGTCCGGCCGCCGGTGAGGTCGCCGCCGTGCCCGTCGCCGTCGACGAGGTCGATGATGCCGAGGGTGAACAGCAGGCCGGCGCTGGGCCCCCCGACGCCCGCGAGCCGCAGTTCCACGCTCACCTTCGCGGGGGACAGCCGCAGGTGCCGCAGTGCGGCCACGGTCGCCGCGTCCTGGGACTGCCTCATCTCCGCGGTGTTCTGCCGGACCGCGTCCTTGGCGTTCCCCGCCGGGTAGACGGCGTCCCGCGGCATCGCGGCCCGGTCGGTCCGCAGCCAGGCGCTCGCCACGTCCGTGAAGTGCACGTCGGTCGTCGGACCGGTCGCCGAGATCGTGACCATCCGCAACTGCCCGTCCGCCCGCCGCACCGGTACGCCGCTCACCGTGATCACCCGCTGGTGGTCGAACGTCCCCAGCACGTTCGCCGTCTCCCCCGGCCCGGCCACCGTCACCGGCAACGGCACGGTCCCCGCCACCACCAGCAGTGCGGCGACGACAGCGGTGCACAGGGTCAGGATCTTGTAGCGATTGGACACCGGAGCATTCAAGCACGGCGTCCCTCCGGGGGTTGCGCGTGCTGCGGCCTCCGGGGCCGTCCGGTGCGCGGGGTCCGCCGGCGCGGGGCCGGCCACCGGGGTGCCCACGGGGGTACCGCCGGTGGTGCCTACGGGGGGTACCGCTGGTGGTGCCCACGGGGGTGCCGCGCCTCGTCCGTACGCGGCTGACGGTTCGTCCCGGTCGGTCGCGCCGTTCCCCGCACCCCCTACGGGACGGCCCGGCCGGCCGGCACCAGGGGCCGCCACGCATCATCCGTACGCGACTACCGGTTCGTCCCGGCCGGTCGCGCTGTTTTCCGCGCACCTTACGGGGCCGGACGGGCCGTTACTCCGTGGGCGTCAGGAGGAGGCGGACGGATTCGACGACGACGGTGCGGCGGCGGGTGGGGGTGGTGCTGGTGAGGAGGGGGGTGTGTTCGGGGCCGGCGGTGGCCCAGAGGGCGGCGGTGTTGAGGACGAGGGCGAGGAGCTCGCCGGGGGTGAAGCGGGCGGGGAGGGCGCCCTCGCGCTGGGCGCGTTCGATGGCGCCGGTCTTGGAGCGCATGCTGCGGGAGACCGCGGCGGGGGGTTCGGCGTCGGGGTCCTCCAGGCGGAGCCAGGTCGCGAGGCGCAGCGCGATGGGGTCGGCGCGGTACACGTCGAACAGGCGGCCCGCGTACTCGGGCAGGTCGTACGGGTCGATGGGGATCTCGCTGAGCATGCCGGCCACGAGCCGGTCGAAGACCGCCTCGAACGGGCCTGTCCGCCTACCAGGCGGCGAAGTGGGCGGTCGGCGGCTTCTCCGACGTCCTCGCCCTGGAGGTCGAGCCGCTGGGCATCCGGGTGACCACGCTGGAGCCCGGCGGCATGCCCACCGACTGGGCGGGCTCCTCGATGCGGGTGGAGGCGGTCAGCGAGCCGTACCGCGGCGGACCGTGGGCGCGGTGACGGACGTGCTGCGCGGACGCAGGCCGCTGAGCGGGGACGCGGTGGCCGGCGCCAGCAGCCTGGACGGGGTCGCCCGTGTGCTGCTCTCCCTCCTCGACATGCCGGAGCCGCCGCGGCGCCCGCTGCTGGGCCGGGACGCGGTGTCCGTGGCCGGCGCGGCGCGGACCGCCCGGGCCGAGTCCGACGAGCGGTGGCGGGAGCTGAGCGAGTCCACGTCGGCGTCCTGACCGGGCGCCGTGCGGGCCGCGCTTCCGGCCGGGTCAGGGTGCGTCCGCCTCGGCCGGCGCAACGTCCGGCCGGGTCAGCGCAGGGCGCTGGAGACCTCCAGGGCGGCGCGGACGACGCGGGGGGCCAGCCGGGGGGCGGGGGCGGCGGTCAGGAGGATGACGCCGACGCACCCCTCGACACCGGTCACACCGGTCAGGGGGGAGGCGGCGCCGCCCGCCCCGGACTCGGCGAGTTCGCCGCGCGTGACGACGCAGGGGTGGTCGGCGGGGTCCGGGGCCGGGCGGGGCACCCGGGAGCCCTCGGCGGGGGCGTTCCGGCGGCCGGCCAGGATCGCGCGGCCGGCGGCGCCGCGGTCCAGTGGGTGCCGGAACCCGGTGCGGTACGCCACGTGGTAGTCGGTCCAGGTGGGTTCCACCACGGCGACGGCCAGCGCCTCGTTGCCGTCGACCACGGTCAGGTGCGCGGTGGCGCCGGTGTCCTCCGCCAGCGAACGCAGCGCCGGCAGCGCGGCCTCCCGCAGCAGCGGGTGCACCTGGTGGGCCAGGCTCAGCACGCCGAGCCCCACCCGCACCCGTCCTCCGGCGTCCCGGCGCACCAGCGTGTGCTGCTCCAGGGTGGCCAGCAGCCGGTAGACGACGGTGCGGTTGACCCCCAGCCGCCCGGCGAGTTCGGTCACGGTCAGCCCGTGACCGGTGTCGGCGAGCAGCTTGAGGACCTTCAGGCCACGGTCCAGCGTCTGCGAGGTCTCCGCGGGCACGCGGCCCCCCCATTTCTCAACGGCATTCGCGGCATCCGTGCCGCTCCCGGGCTGCGCTGCCGCGGTGCGTTCTGGCGGGACAGTAACCACGCCCCGCCGCCCCACGGAAGACACCCCCGCCCCCACCGGCCCAGACCTTTACCCGACCTTGGCCGCTCCATGATCCAACCCCCGCGCCACCAGCCCCGACGACGCCCGCCCCCAGGACGCGGGGGACCGCGCGCCGAGCCGAAACGCGCCCCCGGCCGACAACGAACCGCGGCCGAAGCGAACCCGCCCCCGAAACACCTGCCGCGCTAGCGGATCCGCGTCGCCCACTCCTGGATCTTCCTGATGCGCTGGTCGAGCTGTCCCGCCGTCGCTTCCGCGCTCGGCGGCCCCCCGCACACGCGGCGCAGTTCGTTGTGGACGACCCCGTGGGGCTTGCCGGACTGGTGGGTGTAGGCGGAGACCATCGTGTTGAGGCGTTTACGCAGTTCCAGGAGGGCCTTGTGGGTGACGACCGGGCGGCGTTCCGCGGGGAGTTCGACGAGGTCGGCCTCGTTGTCGGGACGCTGGCGGCTGTGCGCGATCTGGCGGGCCTGGCGGCGCTGGAGCAGCATCTGGACCTGGTCGGGCTCCAGCAGGCCGGGGATGCCGAGGTAGTCCTGCTCCTCCTGGCTGCCGGGGTGGGCCTGCATGCCGAACTCGGCGCCGTCGTAGAGGACCCGGTCGAAGACCGCGTCGGACTGGAGCGCCTCGAACGGCAGTTGGTCCTCGGTGACCTCGTCCTGCTGCTTCTCCGCCTCGGCGAGCAGCTTGTCCTCCTCGGCGTAGATGTCCTCCTCGCCGCCCTCCTTCTTGGGCTTGTCGAGGACGTGGTCGCGTTCCACCTCCATCTCGTTGGCGAAGGACAGCAGCATCGGGATGGTCGGCAGGAAGACCGACGCGGTCTCGCCGCGGCGGCGGGAGCGGACGAAGCGGCCGACGGCCTGGGCGAAGAACAGCGGGGTGGAGATCGTGGTGGCGTACACCCCCACGGCCAGCCGGGGCACGTCCACGCCCTCGGAGACCATGCGGACGGCGACCATCCAGCGTTCGTCGGAGTGGCTGAAGCCGTCGATGCGCCGGGAGGCACCGGTGTCGTCGGAGAGGATGACGGCCGGGCCGGTGCCGGTGATCCCCCGGATGAGCTTGGCGTAGGCGCGGGCGGAGTCCTGGTCGCTGGCGATGACGAGGGCGCCGGCGTCGGGGATGGACTTGCGCACCTCGGTGAGCCGCTGGTCGGCGGCGCGCAGCACGTTGGGGATCCACTCGCCGGTGGGGGCGAGCGCGGTGCGCCACGCCTGGCTGATCGCGTCCTTGGTCATCGGCTCGCCGAGCCGCGCCTCGATCTCGTCGCCGGCCTTGGTGCGCCAGCGCATGTTCCCGCTGTACGACAGGAAGATGACCGGACGCACGACGTGGTCGGCCAGCGCGTTGCCGTAGCCGTAGGTGTAGTCGGCGACCGACCGGCGGATGCCCTGGTCGTCCTCGCCGTAGGCGACGAACGGGATGGGATTGGTGTCGGAACGGAACGGGGTGCCGGTCAGCGCGAGGCGCCGGGTGGCGGGTTCGAACGCCTCGAAGCACGCCTCGCCCCAGGACTTGGAGTCACCGGCGTGGTGGATCTCGTCGAGGATCACCAGGGTCTTGCGCTGCTCGCAGCGGTTGCGGTGCAGCATCGGCCGCACGCCGACGCCCGCGTAGGTGACGGCGACGCCGTCGTAGTCCTTGGACAGCGGTCCGGCGCTGTACTCGGGGTCCAGCTTGATGCCGATGCGGGCGGCCGCCTCCGCCCACTGCTTCTTCAGGTGCTCGGTGGGGGCGACCACGGTGATCTGCTGGACGACGTGGTTGTGCAGCAGGTACGAGGCGAGGGTGAGGGCGAACGTGGTCTTGCCGGCGCCCGGGGTGGCCACCGCGAGGAAGTCCCGCGGCTGGGACTCGACGTACCGGTCGAGCGCTCCCTGCTGCCAGGCCCGCAGCTTGCCGGCGGTGCCCCAGGGGGCCCGGCCGGGGAAGGCGGGAGAGAGGTGATGGGCGGGGGTCGTCGACGTGCTCACGGTCTCCTGCGTTCCAACCCTCGGAGGCAACGGATACGAAAACCGTCACAGCCTACCGGCCGCGTACCGGCGGACGGTCCCGGGCGGGTGGGTGGCGGGACGCGGGGAGGGCCGGCGCGGGCGGCCGGGCGGCGGGCGGCCGGGCGGTCCGGTACCCGGGCGAAAGCGGGCGCCCGGAGGTGGGCTCACCTCCGGGCGCCCGGCGCTCATCGCGCGGATCGGAAACTCCCTGTCGTATGTCCGCCGAATTCCGCGATCAGTACGCGGAGTTCACGTTGTCCATCGTGCCGTAGCGGTGAGCGGCGTAGTTGCACGCGGCCACGATGTTCGCCACCGGGTCGTAGATGTTCTTCGAGGTACCGGCGACGTGGTACTGCGCGAACGTCGGGGGAATCACCTGGAGCAGGCCCTTGGAGGGAACTCCGTTCTTGGCGTTGACGTCCCACAGGTTGATCGCGTGCGGGTTGCCGGAGGACTCACGGATGATGTTCCGGTGAATGCCCTCGTAGCTGCCGGGGATGTGGTGCTTGTGCATGACCGACAGCGCCTCGCGTATCCAGCCGTCGAGGTTGTTCGGGTACTCGGGCGCGGCCTTGGCCACGGTCCGGACCGGAGCCTCGGACGGGTGCTTGACGGCCTTGGCGGCGTTGTTCTTCTGCGCCACGACCGGCTTGACGGCGGACGCCCGCCCGGCGGTGGCGGCCTTCTTGGTCACCTCCGCCTTCTTGGTCACCTCCGCCTTCTTGGTCACGGCGGCCTTCTTGGCCACGGCGGCCTTCTTGGCCACGGCGGCCTTGGCGTCGGTCCGGGCGTGCTCGCCGACCCGCTGGTTCGCGTCGAGCAGCTTCTTCGCAAGCTCGGTGCGGGCCTGTGAGGAGGCGGACGGCACGCTGGTACTCGGACTGACGGCCTTGGCGGCACCTGCCACGACCGGGGGCTTGCCGGCCCCCTCGGCCTGTACCGCTCCCGGCACGACCGCAACGGCCAGGACAGATGCTCCGACGACGGCGACGCCGGCCGCGGAGAGCTTCTGCTTCCGGGTCATGCGAGAGGCGCGGTTGCGAATGTTCTGGTTGACGCGATTGAAGGTGGCGGGAATGGGCATGGGATTACTTGTCCTATCCGGTTGCTGGGTCGCAGGCGCCATTCGGCGAAAACGCCGTGTTCCAGCACGGCGCCCTGCGGCTGGGCAATTCTTAGCGACCGGAAAAACGTGTGGCAATGATGTGACGTACTACCGGAGTTCGTTGATCATCCGGCACGCGGCAGCGGATTATCGGGGCCCTGGGCGCTCATTGCGGCATTTACAGGGTCTTCACAATCCGACTACGGGCGTTCGTACGTGACCCACGCCCTATGCCCAGCGTCACACCGCACGGGGCGTGTTCTCGCCCTGTGTGCGCGCGTTGACACGAAGAGGTCCCCCCGGACGGTTGCCCGGAGGGACCTCTTACGGCGTTTCACCCCACGCCGGACGGGGAGTTCATATCGTCACACAACCAGACAAACGGCGACAGAGGCCCCCGGCGGGTGGGCGGATCAGGCTTCCGAGGGGCGGGCGACCGCGGCCTGCGGGCGGATCGGCAGGCGGCCCACCGGGCGGCCGGTGGCGGCCCGCACCGCGGCGGCCACGGCGGCCGGAGCGACCACCACCGGCACCGCGCTGACCGCCTTGGCGCCGAAGGGGGCCACCACGTCCCGTTCCTCCAGCAGCGCCACCACGCGCACGCGCGGGGCGTCCAGCGCGGTCGGCAGGGCGTAACCGGTCAGCGACGGGCGCTTGATCACGCCGCGCGGTGCCCGCAGGTCCTCCATCAGCGCCATGCCGACGCCCTGGGTGACGCCCGCCTCGATGCGGGCGGTGACCTGCCGGGGGTTGAGGGCCCGGCCCACGTCCTGCGCGACGGCCATCTCCACCACCCGCACGGTGCCCAGCTCGATGTCCACGTCCACCACCGCCCGGATCGCGGCGAAGGCCAGGCCCACGAAGGCGTCGCCCTGCCCGTTCTCGTCCAGCGGCTCGGTCGGGTGCGGCCGGCACTGCGCGGTGGCCCACAGCTCCTTGCCGTCCAGCGCCTCGGCGACCGTGGTGGACAGCACACCGTCGTACGAGGTGATCTTGCCGTCGGCCACCGACAGCAGCTCCACGGACATGCCGAACTTCGCCGCCAGCGGTTGCAGCAGCTGGGTGCGGACCATCCGGGCCGCCCGCTCCACCGCGCCGCCGGAGACCCAGGTGTGCCGCCCGCGCGCCGACGGGCCGGCCGGCGGCTGGTCGGTGTCGGGCGCGGAGACCGTGACGTCCTCCACACCGAGCACCTCCTGCACGATCTGCCGGGCCAGCGTGGTGAAGCCCTGGCCGGTCTCCACCGCGGCGCAGATCACGGTGGCGCGGGTGCCGTCCACCTTGACGGTGGCCGTGGAGACCTCGTCGTGGCCCTCGGCGCCCAGCATGTGCACCATGCCCAGCGCGTAGCCGACGCCCCGGCGCACCGCGCCCGGCTCGCCCGCGCCCTCCAGGCCGCCGGGCAGCAGCCACTCCTCCTCGTCCTGCGCGGACGGCAGCGGCGGCAGCTCGGCGTCACGCACCGCCTTCAGCAGCTCACCCACCGGCGCCGGGCAGGTCACCGCCTGGCCGGTGGGCAGCGGATCGCCGGTGGCCATCACGTTGCGCATGCGCAGCTCGGCCGGGTCCAGCCCGAGGCGGGCGGCCAGCTTGTCCATCTGGCCCTCGTAGGCCGCGCAGACCTGCATGGCGCCCTCGCCGCGCACGTGGCCGGCCGGCGGGTTGTTCGTGCGGACCACCCAGCCCTCGACGAACACGTTCGGCACCACGTACGGCCCGGCGGCGAACGCCACCGCGGCGGCCAGGGCGTCGCCGGAGGTGTCGGCGTAGGCGCCGGCGTCCAGCAGCAGCTGTGCCTCCACCTTGACCAGCCGGCCCTCCGCGTCGGCGTGGTGCCGGTAGCGCAGCAGGGCGGGGTGGCGGTGGCCGTGGCCGAGGAAGGACTCCTCACGGGTGGCGACCAGCTTCACCGGTGCACCGGTGCGCAGCGCCAGCAGGCCGAGCGGCAGTCCGAAGCCCGCGTCCTCCCGGTCACCGAGGGCACCGGGCACACCGGTGACCACGATCTTGACCCGGTCCGGCTCCAGGCCCAGGCAGGCGGCCGCGGTGTCGCGGTCGGCGTGCGGGTCGGTGGAGGCCAGGTACAGCTCGACGCCGCCGTCCTGCCGGGGCACCGCCAGCCCGGCCTCGGCGCCGACCGGGGCGGGGTCCTGTCTGCCCACCCGGTACAGGCCCTCGACGACGGTCTCGCCGGTCGCGGCCGGGTCCCCGTACCGCAGCGGGATGTGCCGCACCAGGTTGCCGTCGGGGTGCAGCGGCTCGGCGGCGAACGCCTTCTCCGGGTCGGTGACGGGCGGCAGCACCTCGTACTCGACGGCGATGGCGGCGGCGGCCAGCCGGGCGGTGTCGGGGTGGTCGGCGGCGACCGCGGCGATCGGCTCGCCGTGGTAGCGGACCACGCCGTGCGCGAAGACCGGCCGCTCGGTGCTGCCGCGCCGGCCGTGCAGCTTCTCGCCGGGCACGTCCTCGTAGGTGACGACCGCGTGCACGCCGGGCATGGCCGCGGCTGCGGAGGTGTCGAGGGAGAGGATCCGGGCGTGCGGGTGCGGGGAGCGCAGCACGGCCGCCCACAGCAGGCCCTCGGCCCACAGGTCGGCGGCGTAGGGGAAGACGCCGCGGGACTTCGCGTCGGCGTCGTCGCGCGGGAGGGAGCCGCCGAGGCCGGTGCGGGGTTCCTCGGTGGCGGGCGGCGGGTTCTCGCCCGGTCCGGCGGCCGCCGGGGTGGCGGTGGCCGCGTCGGGTCCGGTCATGACGACGCTCCGTCCGGTTCGCCGGTGGCTTGGTGGGGGACGTCGCCGGTGGCCTGGTGCGGGATGCGGGCGGCGCCGTCGGAGAAGACGTCGCCGTTGGAGGCGTACGCCGGGTCGATGCCGGCCTCGTGGGCGGCCTGGCGGTCCGCTTCCCGTTCGGCCTTGTGGGCGGCCTCGCGTTCGGCGGAGACCCGCCCGACGGCGGCCAGCACGCCCTGGTAGCCGGAGCACCGGCACAGGTTGCCGGACAGGGCCGCGCGGGTCTGGAGCTCGGTGGGGCGGTGGTTGCCCTCCAGCAGGTCGTGCACGGTCATGGCCATGCCGGGCACGCAGAAGCCGCACTGCACGGCCCCGCACTCGGCCAGCGCCCGCTGCACGTCGGAGGGGCCGGCGTCGCCGGCCAGGCCCTCGACGGTGCGGACCTCGCTGCCGGCGGCCGTGGCGGCGGGCACCAGGCAGGAGGCCACCAGCCGTCCGTCGACCTGCACCGAGCAGGCGCCGCACTCGCCCTGTTCGCAGCCGTCCTTGACGCCGGCCAGCCCGAGGCGTTCGCGCAGCACGTAGAGGAGGGACTCCCCCAGCCAGGCGTCGGTCACCGGGCGTTCGGTGCCGTTGACGGTGAGCTGGTAGGAGGCGGTGGGGTGCTCGCTGTGCGCCTCGGCGGCCTCCGGGACGATCTCGCCCTCGCCGATCGGCAGCACGTCGAGCGGCGCGTCGGCGCCGGGCGCGGGCAGGTCGTCACCGCTCTCCCGGGGCGCGAACCCGTCGGGGGCGTCCGCCTCACCGGGGCGGGGCGTCTCGCCGGGGGCGGGCGTCCGTCTCGCCGGGGGCGGGGGCGTCCGTCTCGCCGTGGGCGGGGCCGTCCGGCGGTCCGGCCGGGGTCTCCGGCTGCGGGGAGCGCACCGGGGTGAACGTGGCCGCGGCGGCCAGGTCCAGGCCGACGCCGAGGGTGTCGTCCGGCCCGCCGAACGTGCCCGGCGCCGGCCCGGTGCGGTGCGGCTCCTCCACGGGGGCCCGCGAGGCTCCGGCGTGCGGATCCCCCAGCGGGTCGGTGAGCGGGTCGGTGAGCGGGTCGGGGTACGGCGGCTCCGCCTGCGGGTGCCCGGCGTGCCGATCCCCCGGGTGCGGTTCGCCCAGGGGGTCGGTCAGGGGGTCGGTCAAGGGGTCGGGGCGCGGCCCGACCGGGTGCCGTTCGTGGCCGGCTTGCGGCTCCTCCAGGGGGTCGGTCAGGGGATCGGTCAAGGGGTCGGGGCGCGGCCCGCCCGGGTGGTGCGCGTGCGGTTCGTGGCCGGTCGGCCGCCCGGGGTGGTCGGCCGGAGCGACGGGTTCCGGTGCGAACGCGGTGTCACCGTCCGGCCCGCCGGGGTAGCCGTGCTGCCCGCCGTGCGGCGTTCCGCCGCCGTCGGAGGCGTACCCGGCGGGGTCGCCGGGAAGCGGGTAGGTGCCGGTGGCCTCGCCGGCGTAGGGCGCGTCACCGGCCGGGGCGGGCGACAGGCCGCCGGCGTCGTCGTAGGGAGGGTGGCCGCCGGCGTAGTGCGGGCCGCCGTAGCCGGTGTCGTCGCCGCCGGGGTAGGGGCCGCCGTAGCCGCCGGGGTCGGGCAGGACCTGGTAGGTGCCGGTGGCCTCGCCGCCGTAACCGCCGTCGTACGGGCCGGCGCCCTCCCCCGGGGCGTAGTCCTGGGGGTGGCCGCCGGGCGGGTTGAGGGAGACGCCCACGGAGTACTCGCCGGACTCCTCCGCCGGGTCCTCGGGGGCGAAGGGCACCGACCACTGTTCGGCCGCGGCCTGCTCCTCGGGCTGCGCCACGGGTTCGGCGGCCGGGTGCCAGTCGGTGCCGGCCGGCGGGGTGTGCTGCTGCGCGAAGCCGCCCTGGTCGTAGCCGTGCTGCGGGTAGCCCTCGCCGGGGGGGCCCTGCGGCACGTACCCGTGGCCGGGCGCGGCGAGCGGGTCGGTGCCGGGGCGGGGGTGGCCCTGGTCGAGGTGCTGGACGAACTGGGTGCTCATGGTGGCCTCGGCGTCGAACTCGCCGTTCTGCCCGAGGGGCTGCCACACCCCCTCGCCGGGTGCGAAGCCGTCCGCGCCGGCCTCGCCGGGGGCGGCCTGGGCGGCCGGGTCGCCGGGGTGGCGGGGGGGCTCGTAGGCGTCCTGGTAGGGCGTCGTGTAGTTCTCGTAGCCGCCGCCCTGGTAGGCGTGCGGGTACTGCTGGCCCTGCTCGCCGGAGTATTCGTCGCTCACGACAGCGCCCTCCCCAGTGCGCGGCGGGACAACGCGGCCACGGTGCGCCGCAGGTGGAGCACGGCGGGCGGCAGGGCGCCCTCCGCGGGGTCGGGCGGGTCGGGGATGCAGGACATCGCCACGTATTCGCCGAACGCGGTGCACGCCTCGGGGTCGAGGGTGCGGGAGCCGTCCCAGTCGATCATCCCCGACACCCACGCCTCGGCCTCCAGCGGCCGCAGCGGCATCGGGGCGACCGCGCCGACGGCGATCCGCACGGTGCGCCGGGCCGGGTCGAGGACCAGGGCGACGGAGGCGGTGGCGCGGCCGGGGCCGGTGCGGCCGGTGGCCTTGAGGAAGGTCTGCGGGGCGTGCAGCAGCGGGGTGCGGACGAACGCGAGCAGTTCGCCGGGGCGCAGCGGGTCCATGCCGGTGAGCAGGTGGCCGACGGGTACCTCGCGGCTGCCCTCGGGCCCGGCGAGTACGACGGTGGCCTCCAGGGCGGCCAGCACCGGCAGGGCGTCGCCGGTGGGCGCGGCGGTGACGATGTTGCCGCCGAGGGTACCGGCGTTGCGCACCTGTGGGGGGCCGGCGGCGCGGGCGGCTGCGGCGAGGGCGGGGATGAGGGCGGCGAAGTCGGGGCGTCCCATGCGGGCGTGGGTGAGGCCGGCGCCGAGGAGCGCGTTGCCGTCGGCGTACTGCCAGCCGCGGACCTCGCTGATCCGGCCGAGGCCGACGAGGGCGGCGGGGCGCAGCAGACCGGAGTTCACGGCGGCCATCAGGTCGGTGCCGCCGGCTACGGGCACGGCCGCGGGCATGGCCTCCAGGGCCGCCACCGCCTCGTCGAGCGAGGCGGGAAGCGTCACCGTGCGTCCCGCCTGCCGTGCGTACGTGGTCACGCAGCTGTTCCCTTCCACGGCGTCCGCAGGCCGTCGCCGACCGTCCGGCCCTCACCGTCCTGTCGGCCGTACGGTACGTGCTGACAGCCCTGTGACGGCAACTCTGGCACATGTTCCGGCCCGATCAACCCGTGGACCCGGGAAGGGGTGTTCCGTCCCGGTCGGTACGGATCGACCGGTACCGCGCGATCCGGCCGGTCCTCACCTTTCGCGGCTTGTGCCATGTCTTGCACCTGTTTACCCCACGTCCGCCCCATCATTCACCGGCGGGTGACGCGGGGACAATTGATCACAGCTCACACGATCGGGGGCGGCCCGCCGATCGGCCGTCCGATCACCCCGGGCCTGCGCTGCCAGGGCAACGGGCCGCCCGGCGGCCGGTATTCCACCCCCAGGGCGTCAAGCCGCCGGTAGTGGGTGGACATTCGCCCGGTGAAGTCCGCGTGGTCGCGTTCGGCGGGGGCGGGCAAGTCGGACCATACGGTTTCCGCGAAGGCCGAAAGTCGTGGGAAGACCAGGTAGTCGACCGCCCGCGCGGAATCCAGCGTCTCGGTCCAGATGTTGGCCTGCGCGCCCAGCACGTGCGCCGCCGCCGGGGTGCCGGCCAGCTCGGGCGGCACCGGTTCGAAGCGGTGCACGTCCTCCAGGGTGCGCACGTAGCCGATCGGCACCGGCTCGTGCGGGCCGTCGTCCTGCCGGTGGTCGAGGTAGACGTGGGTCTGCGGGCACATCACCACGTCGTGCCCGGCGGTGGCCGCCGCGATGCCGCCGCCGTAGCCGCGCCAGGAGGAGACGATCGCGCCGGGCACCGGGCTGCCGCCCTCCAGGATCTCGTCCCACCCGGCGAGCCGCCGTCCGCGCGCGGCCAGCCAGTGACCGAAGTGGCCGATGAACCAGCTCTGCAGCGCGTCCTCCCCCTCCAGCCCCAGCTCCCGGACGCGGGCCTGCGCGGCCGGCGAGGCACGCCACTGCTCCTTGGGGCACTCGTCCCCCCCGAGGTGCACCACCTCGGAGGGGAAGATCTCCAGCACTTCCTCCAGCACGTTCTCGTAGAACCGCAGCACCTCGTCGGTGGGTGCCAGCACGTTGGGGTTGACGCCCCAGGAGGTCAGCACCTCCAGGGACGCGGTGTCGACCACGTCGGCGTTGCCCAGCCACGGGTAGGCGGCGATGGCCGCCTGCGAGTGCCCGGGGATGTCGATCTCCGGCACCACGGTGATGTGCCGCCGCCCGGCGTACGCCACGATCTCCCGCAGGTCCGCCCGCGTGTAGTGGCCGCCGTGCGGGCGTTCGTCCCACAGCGGCGACTCCCGCAGGCCCACCTTGGTGCGCCGCCGCCACGCGCCGACCCGGGTCAGCAGCGGGTACCGCTCGATCTCCACCCGCCAGCCCTGGTCGTCGGTCAGGTGCAGGTGCAGGACGTTCAGCTTGTGCGCCGCCATCAGGTCCACGTAGCGCAGCACGGCGTCCTTGGGCAGGAAGTGCCGGGCGACGTCCAGCATGAAGCCGCGCCAGGCGAACCGCGGGGCGTCGGCGATCCGCACCGCGGGGATCCGCACCGCCGCACCGCCCGTGGGCGCCCGGCGGAAGGCGTCGGCCCCGCACAGCTGGCGCAGCGTCTGCGCGCCCCAGAAGACCCCGGCCGCGTCCCCGCCAGTCAGCTCGACGGCCCCGGCGGTGACGGTCAGGGTGTACGCCTCGGCGCCCAGCGCGGGATCGAGCCGCAGCCGCAGGACACCGGTGTCCGCGCGGCCCGGCGGCAGGTCCGCCCCGGAGGCGCCGCCGAGTACCTCCCGCAGCCACCGCGCGCTCCCGCCGGTCCCGTCCGCCGCGTCCAGCACGGTGCCGGTGTCCAGCACGAACGCTCCGGCGTCCGGCACGACTTCGACGTCACGGGGCTGCGGGATCAGGCCGATCGACGACTCCATGCCGCCATCCTGTCAGCCCCCGCGCGCCCCGGCGGGGTTTCGCACGGACGGGTTTCAGCCCTCCGCGCCGGCCCGCCGCAGCGCCCGGCGGGTCGAGTCGGCGAGCGCGGGGTCGGGGCGGTCGGCCGCCAGGCGCAGGGCCAGGGCCTCACGCAGCGCGGTGACGGCCTCGGGCAGGCGGCCGGCCTCGGTGAGGTGCTTGCCGTAGTGGTGCAGGCAGAACGCCAGCGCCCCGGGGGATCCCGCCCGGGCGAGGCCGACGGCCCGCACGTAACAGGCGTCGGCGCGGCCGGGGTCGCCGGCGTAGCGGTGCGCGTCGCCGAGGTTGACCAGGACGGCGGCCTCGCGGAACGGCTCGCCGCCGGAGACCGCCAGCTCCAGGGAACGCTCCAGTGCCGTGCGGGCCCCCTCGTGGTCGCCGAGCGCGACGAGGGCGACACCGGCGGGACGCAGGACGCGCCACTCCGACTCGGTGTCGCCCGAGGCGCGGGCCGTGCGGGCCGCGGCCAGCAGGGCCGCGGTCTCGTCGGCCAGCGCGGTGGTGTCGGCGGGGACCATGCGCAGCCGGTCGTCCAGGGCGATCAGCTCCATGACGCGGGCCCCCGCGGACGCGGCGCCGGCGTTACTTGCCGCCGTCACCCTTGTCGCCCTTGCCGCCCTTGCCGCCACCGGCCTCCATGGATTCGAAGATCTCCTTGCACATGGGGCAGACCGGGTACTTCTTGGGGTCGCGTCCGGGGACCCACACCTTGCCGCACAGGGCGACGACCGGCGATCCGGAGAGCGCGCTCTCCATGATCTTGTCCTTCTGGACGTAGTGGGCGAAGCGCTCGTGGTCACCGTCGCCGTGCGAGACCTGCGGCGTCGGTTCGACCAGGGTTCCCGTACCCGCCCCGCGCTCGGGCTCAAGAGTGCTCATGGCGACCAAGCCTAAGGGACGCGCGGGGGGAGCGGTCCAGGGCGTGTGCGGCGGACCGCCGGGTACGCCGGAGCGGGCGGGTGGCGCGGGACCGGCGGGACCGGCGGGACCGGCTAGTTCAGGGAGGGATCGTCCGGATAGGTGGCCACCATCGCCAGTTCGCCGCGCTGCCGGCGCAGCACCGCGCGCCACAGCCGGGAGGGGTCGGGGGCGGAGATGTCGCCGGGTTCGCACTCGACGACGTACCAGGCGCCCTCCTTCAGTTCCTCCTCCAGCTGCCCGGGGCGCCAGCCCGCGTAGCCGGCGAAGATCCGCAGGCTGCCGAGCTCGGCGGCGAGCAGCTCCGGGGGCGCCTCCAGGTCGACGAGGCCGATCGCGCCGTGCACCCGCCGCCAGCCCAGCGGGCCGGTGTCCTGGCCGCGGTGGTCGCCGGGGACGACGGCCAGGGCCAGCGCGGAGTCCAGCGAGACCGGGCCGCCCTGGAAGACCACCTGCGGTACGCCCGCCAGCCCGGCCCAGGCCGCCAGCACGTCGTGCACCTCGACCGGTGTGGGCCGGTTGAGGACCACGCCGAGCGTGCCCTCGTCGTCGTGGTCGAGGAGCAGGACGACCGCGCGGCTGAAGTTCGGGTCGGCCAGCGCGGGCGACGCCACGAGCAGGCGGCCGGTGAGCGAGGACACCTCCGTCATGCGCACATGATCCCGCATTCCGCCGCCGCGTGGGGGCTTCCCGGCGTACCCGTGCCCGCCGCACCGCCGTTTCCCCGCCGTCCGCCGCCCCGGCCGCCCGGGCGCGGCGGCGTGCCGGGGCCCGTTCCGGGCGCGTTCCGCCCGGTCACCGGCCGGGCCCGCCGCCCGGCCCCGGGGACGCGGCGGCAGCGGCCACCCGTGTCATAGGTAACAGCCGTATGGCGCAGGGCTCTACGGGGTTGACGGGACTGGGGGGCGCGGGCTTTACCATTTGTTCCGTACCGGTACGAGCCCGTCCCGGTGCGCCGGGAGCGCACCGCTCCTCCCCCGTTCTCCTTCTCCAGGAACGCGAGCCCCATGACCGACGACGTCCTGCTTGTCCACGGCGGCACTCCGCTGGAGGGCGAGATCCGAGTCCGCGGCGCCAAGAACCTGGTGCCGAAGGCGATGGTCGCAGCCCTGCTGGGCGAGGAGCCGAGCCGGCTGCGCAACGTGCCCGACATCCGGGACGTCCGCGTGGTGCGCGGGCTGCTGCAGCTGCACGGTGTGACGGTGGGCCCGGGCGACGAGGCCGGCGAGCTGGTGCTGGACCCCTCGCACGTGGAGAGCGCCAACGTCGCCGACATCGACGCGCACGCGGGCTCCTCCCGCATCCCGATCCTGTTCTGCGGCCCGCTGCTGCACCGGCTCGGCCACGCGTTCATCCCCGGCCTGGGCGGCTGCGACATCGGGGGGCGGCCGATCGACTTCCACTTCGAGGTGCTGCGGCAGTTCGGCGCGGTCATCGAGAAGCGGCCCGAGGGCCAGTACCTGGAGGCCCCGCACCGGCTGCGCGGTACGAAGATCCGGCTGCCCTACCCGTCGGTGGGCGCCACCGAGCAGGTCCTGCTGACCGCGGTGCTGGCCGAGGGCGTCACGGAGCTGGCCAACGCGGCGGTGGAGCCGGAGATCGAGGACCTGATCTGCGTCCTGCAGAAGATGGGCGCGATCATCTCCATGGACCTGGACCGCACGATCCGCGTCACGGGCGTGGAGCGGCTCGGCGGCTTCAACCACCGGGCGCTGCCGGACCGTCTGGAGGCGGCGTCCTGGGCGTCGGCGGCACTGGCCACCCGCGGTGACATCCACGTCCGCGGCGCCAGCCAGCGCGAGATGATGACGTTCCTCAACACCTACCGCAAGGTCGGCGGGGCGTTCGAGGTGGACGACGAGGGGATCCGCTTCTGGCACCCGGGCGGCCCGCTCAGCGCCATCGCGCTGGAGACCGACGTCCACCCCGGTTTCCAGACCGACTGGCAGCAGCCGCTGGTGGTGGCGCTCACGCAGGCGTCGGGCCTGTCGATCATCCACGAGACGGTCTACGAGTCGCGGCTGGGCTTCACCAGCGCCCTCAACCAGATGGGCGCCCACATCCAGCTCTACAGCGACTGCCTGGGCGGCACGCCCTGCCGGTTCGGCCGCCGCAACTTCCTGCACTCCGCCGTCGTCTCCGGCCCCACCAAGCTCCAGGGCTCCGACCTCGTCATCCCCGACCTGCGGGGCGGCTTCTCCTACCTGATCGCCGCACTGGCCGCCGAGGGCACCTCGCACGTGCACGGGATCGACCTGATCAACCGCGGCTACGAGAACTTCATGGACAAACTCCGTGCCCTCGGGGCCCACGTCGACCTGCCCGCACCGGTGGCGGGCTGACGCTCCCCGGAGGCGTTCCGCGGGAAGCGGCCGGACATGCGGGAGGCGGCCACCGTTGCCGGTGGCCGCCTCCCGTGAGGGGTCAGTTACCCTTCGCGGCTTCCTTGAGCTTGGAGCCCGCGGAAACCTTGACGGTGTAGCCGGCCGGGATCTGGATCGGGTCACCGGTCTGCGGGTTGCGAGCGGTACGAGCGGCACGGTGGGTGCGCTCGAAGGTCAGGAAACCGGGGATGGTGACCTTCTCGTCGCCCTTGGCGACGATCTCGCCGATCACCTCCGCGAGGGCGGCCAGAACGGCGTCGGCGTCCTTGCGGGTGACCTCGGCACGCTCGGACAGTGCAGCCACCAGCTCACTGCGGTTCATATTCGTACTCCCGTGTTCTTCTTGCCGTTGTTGCGATCCTCGGCCGCCCCGAGAGGGACGCCGCCGCGTTGAAGCCGATGCTGCCAGGGTCGTCGGACCGTCCACGTACCCGGGTCATGGGCATGAGCCTCTCGCCCGATTACGCATCCTGCCTCCATCAGCGGCGGGAAAGCCAATCCGGCACCCGGGAGAGTCACACCAAATGCGCGTGTGCGACAGTCGGGTGACGCTCCGTCCACCGCTGGATGCGCGACGGATGGCATGCCCGACCCTGGATTCCGCCACCTTAGGGTGTCACAGCGCCGGGACCGGGCACGACGCGCGGGGACCGCCGGAACCGCGGAACGCGCCGGACGTCCGGCACACCCCACGGTTCGTCACCGTACGTGAGATCGAAGGCTACTGGACGGCGGACGGAACGGCGGGGTCGGCCGTCACTCCTTCGGCGCGCGCGGCGTCCGCCACCGCGCCGGCGACGGCCCCGGCGACCTTCTCGTTGAAGACGCTGGGGATGATGTAGTTGGCGTTGATCTCGTCGGCGCCGACGACCGCGGCCAGGGCCCGGGCGGCGGCCAGCATCATCTCGGTGCTGACGGTGCGGGACTGCGCGTCGAGCAGGCCGCGGAAGACGCCGGGGAAGACCAGCACGTTGTTGATCTGGTTCGGGAAGTCGCTGCGGCCGGTGGCGACCACCGCGGCGGTCTCACGGGCCACCGACGGGTCGATCTCCGGGTCGGGGTTGGCCAGCGCGAAGACGATGGCGCCGTCCGCCATGGCGGCCACGTCCTCGCCGTCGAGCACGTTGGGGGCCGACACGCCGACGAAGACGTCCGCGCCGCGCACCGCCTGCTTCAGGGTGCCGGTGACGTTGTCCGGGTTGGTGTTGCGGGCGATCCAGCACAGCGGCGACTCGGGGTCGGCGTCCACCAGGTCGTCGCGGTCGCGGTGCACCACGCCGTGGATGTCGGCGACGACCGCGTGCTTGAGGCCGGCCGCGATCAGCAGTTTCAGGATCGCGGTGCCGGCCGCGCCCGCGCCGGACATCACCACGCGCAGGTCCTCGATGTTCTTGCCGACCACCCGCAGCGCGTTGGTCAGCGCCGCGAGCACCACGATGGCGGTACCGTGCTGGTCGTCGTGGAAGACCGGGATGTCCAGCGCCTCGCGCAGCCGTGCCTCGATCTCGAAGCAGCGGGGGGCGGAGATGTCCTCCAGGTTGATGCCCGCGAAGCCGGGGGCGATCGCCTTGACGATGGTGACGATCTCGTCGGTGTCCTGGGTGTCCAGGCACAGCGGCCACGCGTCGATGCCGGCGAACCGCTTGAACAGCGCCGCCTTGCCCTCCATGACCGGCAGCGCGGCCTTCGGGCCGATGTTGCCCAGGCCCAGCACCGCGGAGCCGTCGGTGACGACCGCCACGCTGTTGCGCTTGATGGTCAGGCGGCGCGCGTCCTCGGGGTTGTTCGCGATCGCCATGCACACCCGGGCCACACCGGGGGTGTAGATCATGGACAGCTCGTCACGGTTGCGGATCGGGTGCTTGGCGTTCATCTCGATCTTGCCGCCGAGGTGCATCAGGAACGTGCGGTCCGACACCTTGCCGATGACGACGCCCTCGACGGCGCGCAGGCGGGTGACGATCTCGTCGGCGTGCGCGGTGGACGTGGCGGCGATCGTGACGTCGATCCGCAGCGTCTCGTGGCCGGAGGCGGTGACGTCGAGGCCCGTGACCGAGCCGCCGGACGACTCCACCGCAGTGGTGAGCGCGCTGACCGCGGTACCCGAGGCGGGGACCTCCAGACGCACCGTGATCGAGTAGGACACGCTCGGCGCGGTTGCCATTGCCGACTTCCTCCATAGCTTCGTCCGCCGCGCCCGTGGGCGGGCACGACGCCGTCCGATCGTCGCACCTACCGGTGCGTAGCCGGTAACCAGGGGGGTACGGGAGATGGACCGGGAGGTCTCGGATGCGATAAGGGGCCCGTCCTGCCCCGGACGGCCCCGCGGGGACGGCGGCCCTTCCGCCGACCGGGGTGGTCTTCGGCACAACTGCCGCGGCAGGAATGGCGATCGCGGAGGATTTGTTAGTCTGGGTGTGGCACCGGCCCGATCCAAGCCCCCGGGCCCAACCATTGTCGCTACGAGCGACCGCTAGCCGCGAGGCGAGCATGGCGGGTCGGTGCCGTCAACGTCACGAAGGGGCGTCCCGCGGGCAGCGGGGCGCCCCTTCCGTCGTGCGCGGGGGATCCCGGTCACTCCTCCCGCAGCAGGTCGGGCACCCCGTCCGGGTCCGGGCGGTCCCCCGGGCAGGCCACCACGGTCAGCCGCTGCGTGGCCCGGGTCAGCGCCACGTACAGCACCCGCAGGCCGGCCGGCGACTCGTCGGCGATGGCGGCGGGCGAGACCACCACCGTGGCGTCGTACTCCAGGCCCTTGGCCTCCAGGCTGCCCAACGCCACCACGCGGTCGCCGAGCCCCGCCGTCCACGCCCTGGCCCGCTCGCGCTCCCCCATGGCGACCACCACGCCGACCGTGCCGTCCACCTCGGCCAGCAGCCGCTCGGCCTCCTGCCGCACGACGCCGCCCAGGTCCTCGCCGGCCACCGCGAACCGCGGCAGCGCGCCGGTGGAACGCACCGCGCGGGGCGCGGTCATACCGGGCATGGCCAGCCGCAGCACACCGGACGCCAGGCGGGCGATCTCGGCGGGGTTGCGGTAGTTGACCGTCAGTTCGAAGCGGCGGCGCGTACGGCTGCCCAGCGCCTCGTCCCGGGCCCGTTCCGCCTCGTCCGGGTCGCTCCAGGAACTCTGCGCCGGGTCGCCGACCACGGTCCAGGTCGCGGAGGTGCCGCGGCGGGCGACCATCCGCCACTGCATGGGGGTGAGGTCCTGCGCCTCGTCGACGATGACGTGCGCGTAGTCGGTGCGTTCCTGCTCCAGCCGCTCCGCCCGGGTACGCCGCCGGTCACCGAGGCGGTCGGCGTACGTGGTGACCTCATCCAGGCCGGTCAGCTGGTCCAGTGGGTCCGCGTCGCGGGGGCGGCGGGGGCGCGGGGGCGTGCCCAGCACGACGTGCAGCTCGTCCAGCAGCGCGACGTCGTGCACCGACAGCGGTCCGTCGCCGGCGGGGCCCAGGCGGCGCAGGGAGCGCGACAGCAGCCGGGCCTCGCGCTGGCCCAGCACCCGGCGCGACCAGCGGGCGGTGCGGCGTTCGTCGGCCAGCGCCGCCAGCACCGCGCGCGGCGTCAGCACCGGCCACCAGGCGCGCAGGAAGCCGGTGAACGCGTCCTCCTCGCTGACGTCCTCGTCGAACGCGGCGCGGGCCTCGGCGGCCAGTTCGGGGTCGCCGAGGTGGCGGCCGCGGCCCGACCTGGCCCACAGGGCGTCCAGCAGGAGCCGGCGGGCCCGCGGGAGCATCAGGTTGACCGGCGCGGTACCGCCCAGCACGGTGCGGCGGATGGCGGCCAGTTCCTCCGCCTCCAGCTCCAGCCGGGTGCCGAACGCCACCACCCGCAGCCGTCCGGGCACCGCCTCGCCCAGTTCCAGCGCGCCCCGGGCGGCCCGCCGCAGCACCTGCGTCATGCGGGAGGAGCCCTTGATCCGGGCGACGGCCGGTTCGTCGTAGGTGGTGGCGGTGGCGCCCTCGACGAGCGAGCCGACCGCGCGGATGGCGACCTGGCCCTCCTCACCGAGCGAGGGCAGCACGCCCTCGGTGTAGGCCACCAGCAGCGGTGTGGGGCTGACCACCAGGATGCCGCCCGCGTACCGGCGTCGGTCCCGGTAGAGCAGGTAGGCGGCCCGGTGCAGGGCCACCGCGGTCTTGCCGGTGCCCGGGCCGCCGGTGACCTCGGTGACGCCGGGTGCGGGGGCCCGGATGACCAGGTCCTGTTCGGCCTGGATGCTGGCCACGATGTCGTGCATGCCGTGGCCGCGGGCCCGGCCCAGCGCGGCCATGAGGGCGCCGTCCCCGATGACGGCCAGTTCCGCGCCGTCCAGGGAGGCGGTCAGCTCGGGGCGCATCAGGTCGTCCTCGACGCCGAGCACCCTGCGGCCCCGGCTGCGGATGACCCGGCGCCGCACGACCCGGCCGGGGTCCTTCGGCGTGGAGCGGTAGAACGGGGCTGCCGCCGGTGCCCGCCAGTCGATGACCAGCGGCGCGTAGTCGGCGTCCAGCACGCCGATCCGGCCGATGTGCAGGGTCTCGCCGATCGCGGCGGTGCTGTCGGGGGCGATCGCGTCGTCGGCGACCTCGGTGGAGGTGAACGCGCCGTCCGGGCCGCGCCGCCCGTCCTTTCCGCGCAGCAGGTCGATGCGGCCGAAGAGGAAGTCCTCGAACTCGGAATTGAGCCGGCTGAGATGGACGCCCGCCTGGAAGACCTGGGCGTCCCGTTCCGCCAGCGCGCCCGGGGTGCCCACGCGGGCCAGCTTCTCGGCGTCCCCGACCAGGAACTCGGCCTCGTGGATCTTCTCCCTCAGCCGCCGGTACACCCGGTCCAGGTGCTCCTGTTCGACCGCGATTTCCCGGTCCCGGAGTGCCTGATGGACTGCGTCCTGCGCTCCCACGCGAGGACCCCTTTCTTGCCTGCGCTCTTCACTCCTGTACGGAGCGACAGGCCACCGTACGCGAACGGGAGCGGCAACGCACGCCGTGGCGCCCGCCGGGTTCCCGCGACGGCCCGGCGGGGCCGTCCCGAGGGGGCCGGGGCGGGGTGTGCGGCGGCCCGCGGCCGGGGCGCGGGCATGGGGAAGGGCGGGGCACGGCCGCGTTGTCACGCGGTCCTGCCCCGCCCCTGATCGTTCGTGGAGATGGCGGGAATCGAACCCGCGTCCTACGGTGCGGAACCAGAGCTTCTCCGAGCGCAGTCCGCTGTGCTTTTCTCGGCCCCGGCAGTCACGCGGACAAGCCGCCGACGGGCCCAGCCACTGTTTGGTTTCCCGCTAGTCCCCGTGGCCGGGGCTAGTGGTTGAGTTCCCTAGCTGATGCCAGGATCCGGGTCGGGAACAGCCCCGGGCTGACACTCCGCAGAGTCGCTGTCTGTTAGATCAGGCAGCGAGGGCGAAGGAATCGCGCTTGGTGTTGGCGATTATTGTTTTGCGGCAGGTGGTTTACGAGATCATTGCCGCATTCCTCGGCTCGCTTCCTCTGCCTCGACAACCGCAGTCGAAACCGATCATCCCCATGTGCTGTTCTCAAGGTGCGCGGCCGGTCTCCCGGCCGTTGCGTCTCCCATCGTAAGGCAAGAAGGGCCCACGCTGCCACAGCGTTACCGCGTCCGGGCGAGCGGGACGGCCCGCGACCCCCGGGTCCGCCGCCGTCAGGCGCGCTGGCGGCGGCGGGCGCCGGTCATCGCGCGGTCGGCCTCGCGGCGGTCCTGCTTCTCGCGCAGGGTCTGGCGCTTGTCGTAGTCCTTCTTGCCCTTGGCGAGCGCGATCTCGACCTTGCAGCGGCCGTCCTTGAAGTACAGCTGGAGCGGCACGATGGTGTGACCGGACTCCTGGGTCTTGGAGACCAGCTTGTCGATCTCGGCCCGGTGCAGCAGCAGTTTCCGCTTGCGGCGGGCGCTGTGGTTGGTCCAGGTGCCCTGGCTGTACTCGGGGATGTGGACGTTGTGCAGCCACGCCTCACCCCCGTCGAGCTGGGCGAACCCGTCCACCAGGGAGGCGCGTCCCAGGCGCAGGGACTTGACCTCGGTGCCGGTCAGCACCAGGCCCGCCTCGTAGGTGTCGAGGATGTGGTAATCGTGTCGCGCCTTCTTGTTCTGCGCGATCAGCTTGCGACCCGTCTCTTTAGCCATAGCGGGGTCATTCTCGCACTAGGACCCCGTCCCGAGGCCACTCAATACCGTGACGGCGGTGGTTTCCGCGCCGGCGGCGGGGGTGCCGGGGGGGACGACGACGTCGGGGGAGATGCCCTTGCCGTCGATGTCGTGGCCGTCGGGGGTGCGGTAGTGGCCGACGGTGAGTTCGGCGACGGAGCCGTCCGGCAGGGTGCTGGGCATCTGGACGCTGCCCTTGCCGAAGGTGCGGGAGCCGACGACGACGGCCCGGCCGCGGTCCTGGAGGGCGCCGGTGAGGAGTTCGGCGGCGCTCATCGTGCCGCCGTCGACCAGCACCACCAGCGGGGTGCTGGTGTCTCCGCCGGGGCGGGCGTCCAGCACGCGGGGGACGGGGCCGGTGTCGAGGGCGGTGACGCGGCCGCCGTCGAGGAAGTCGGAGGCGACGGAGACCGCCTCGGTGACCAGCCCGCCGGAGTCACCGCGCAGGTCGAGCAGGACGCCGGAGCGGTGACCGCCGCCGGCCAGCGCGCCGCGCACGGCCCGGGCGCTGCCGCTGGTGAAGGCGCTGACCGCGATCCGCTCCACACCGGGCGCCGGGCGGGAGACGGTGACGGGGTGCTCGGTGAGCCAGGTGCGGCGCAGCACGACGGTGCGCGGGCGGCCGTGGTCCAGCAGGACGAGCCGCACGCCGCTGCCGGCCCGCGGGGCGGGGGCGGTGGCGGGGTCGGCGGGGTCGGTGGGCGCGACGCCGCGCAGCCGGGCGACGACCTCGGTGACCGGCAGGCCGGCGACCGGGACGCCGTCGACGGAGCGCAGGGTCTCCCCCGGGCGGACGCCGGCCGCCCGGGCCGGACTGCCGGCCTGGACGGAGGTGACGTCCACCGTGCCGCCGGGCGTGCGCAGCACCCGCAGTCCGACGCCGACGTATCCGCCGTCGAGTTCCTGGCGGAAGCCCGCGTACTGCTGCGGGGTGTAGAACGCCGACCAGGGACTGCCGTCCAGGAGGAACCGGGCGACGAGGCGCGGGTCGGGGTCGGGGCGGTCGGTGGACCAGGCGACTCCGGTGGCCCGGGTCAGATCGGCGCCGGCGGCCGGGGCGACGGCGGCGGCCCGGGGGCCGGCGGCGTGCTGCCGCGCGGTCGCGCCAACAGCGCCGCCACCGATCGAACCGGTGGCGGCGCCGGTCGCCAGCACGGCGCCGAAGACCAGTGTCAGGGTGAGCCCGCGGCGGTCGCGCCGGGGCGTCCCGAACATCGTGGGGCCGGACATGTCCGGGAGTCTAGGGCAGAAACGGGCGGATCAACGGGAGTTGACGCGCGCTGCTGCGTCACATCCGGCGGGCGGACATCACACCCGCAGGTACTTGCGCAGGGTGAAGAACGCCGCCATCGAGGGCATGAGGATGCCGACGACCAGCACCAGGGGCAGCACGCGCACCACGTCGCCCCAGCCGAGGAACTCGATCAGCTTGATCTTGTCCTGGAGGTCGAGCCCGCCCTCGACCAGGAAGTACCGGCCGACCAGCAGCATGCCGCAGGCCAGCAGACCGCCGATGAGCCCGGCGAAGGCCGCCTCCATGATGAACGGCGCCTGGATGTAGAAGCCGGAGGCGCCGACCAACCGCATGATGCCGGTCTCCCGGCGTCTGGAGAACGCGGAGACGCGCACGGTGTTGACGATGAGCAGCATGGCGACCGTGAGCATGAACGCCAGCACCGCGAGCGCCACGTACGTCATGCCGTTGAGCAGGCCGAAGAGGTTCTGCAGCAGTTGGCGCTGGTCCTGCACCTGCATGACGCCGGGCTGGCCGCTGTACTGCGTGGTGAGGTACGTGAAGTTGTCGGGGTTCTTCAGCTTGACGCGGAAGGAGTACTCCATCTGGTCGGGCGTGAGCAGGTTGTTGCCGGGCTGGCCGGCGAACTGCTGCTTGTAGTGCACGTACGCCTGACTGGGGGTCTCGATGTAGACCTTGTCGATCAGCTTGTCGTTCTTAAGCTTGTCGTACATCTGCTGCCGGTCGGTGGCGTTGAAGACCTTGTCGCGGCAGTTCTGGTTCTCGGACTGGTCGAGCTTGTTGCACAGGAAGATCGAGACCTCGACCTTGTCGTACCAGTAGCCCTTCATGTGGGCGACCTGCTCGCGGCCCAGCCAGGAGCCGCCGGCCAGGGCGAGGGAGAGGGCGACGGAGACGATGACGGCGAAGGTCATCGTGAGATTGCGGCGGAGGCCGACGCCGATCTCCGACATGACGAACTGCAGGCGCATGGGACGTTCGGGACCTTTCTGGCGGCTGGGCCTGGATCAGTGCTGGTAGCCGTAGACACCGCGCGACTGGTCACGCACCAGGCGGCCCTTCTCCAGCTCGATGACGCGCTTGCGCATCTGGTCCACGATCTGCTGGTCGTGGGTGGCCATCACCACGGTCGTCCCGGTCCGGTTGATGCGGTCCAGCAGCTTCATGATGCCGACCGAGGTCTGCGGGTCGAGGTTACCGGTCGGCTCGTCGGCGATCAGCAGCAGCGGCCGGTTGACGAACGCCCGTGCCACCGCCACGCGTTGCTGCTCACCACCGGACAGTTCACCCGGCATGCGCTCGTCCTTGCCGGCCAGCCCGACCAGGTCGAGGACCTCGGGAACGGTCTTGCGGATGGTGGCCCGCGGCTTGCCGATGACCTCCAGTGCGAACGCCACGTTCTGCCCGACGGTCTTGTTCGGCAGCAGGCGGAAGTCCTGGAAGACCGTGCCGACCTGGCGCCGCATGTGCGGGACCTTCCAGTTCGACAGCCGGTTGAGGTCCTTGCCGAGCACGTGCACCGAGCCGGTGTCGGTGCGTTCCTCGCGGAGCATCAGGCGCAGGAACGTCGATTTCCCGGAGCCGGAGGAACCCACCAGGAAGACGAACTCGCCCTTCTCGATCTCCAGGGACACGTCACGGAGTGCGGGACGCGTCTGTTTGGGGTAGGTCTTGCTCACATTGTCGAATCGGATCACAACTCGCACCAGGGTCGAACGGGAGGGGGACGGAGCGCCGCACGGTGGCTCTCCCGGTGCGCCGACCATACGCGACACGGCCGGGCACGCGCAGGCGCCGACCGGGGTTGGTGGACTTCCTCACCCACCACAGGGGGACGAATGACGCAAGGCGGAGCGAAACGGCCGCCGGGCCCGTTCCCGCCCGTCCGGCACGGTCCGGGGACGCGCCGAATCGGCAGGATACTGGCACAGTGGAACCGTGGGACGCCCGACGGCGTTGGTCTGGGTGAGGAGGACATCTCATGACGTGCGACCGACTGGTGTGCGCCAACTGCGCCGGCCCCGTCGCTGAGGGACGGTGCGCCGTGTGCCGGGCCAACCGTGATCGCCTTCACCAGGACAATCCGTTCGGCGCGCTGACGCCGGCGACCCTGGTGGCCGTACTGGTGGCCCTGATCGCGGTCGTGGTGGTCGTCCACCAGGCCACCGCCTGACGGAGCGAACACCCGGGGCGCGCGCCGCCCCCCGGAACGGGCCGAGGGCCTGGTCCCGTACGTGAGATGTACGGGTCCAGGCCCTCGTCCGTCCACCGGCGCGACGGCACCGCCGTGGGCCGCGCGCCCAGTGCTCAGGCGGCGGTGCGCCGGCCGACCATGCGGGGCATCAGGCGGAAGCCGATACCACCGGCGATCATGGTGGCGGCACCGATGAGCAGGAAATACGTCTCACCGGCACCGGTCTCGGCCAGCTGCTGCTTGGCCTGGCCCGGGGTGACCGCCTGCGGGGCGCCGTTGTTGTCCGGAGCCGGGGTGTTACCGCAGGTCACGCTGTCCTCGGAGAGGGTGCAGGTGCCCCCGTCGCCGGAACCGGTGCCGCCACCCTTGCCGCCGGTCGCGGAGCCGGAGCCACCGTTGCCGCCGCTCTGGCCGCCACTGTTGCCGGCGCCGCCGTTCTGGTCGCCGCCGGCCTGCTGGCCACCGTTCTGGTCGCCACCCGCCTGCTGGCCACCGTTCTGGTCGCCACCGTTGGCGTCGCCGCCGAGCAGACCGCCCAGGAGGCCGCCGTTGTCGTCACCGCCGGCCTGCTGACCGCCGTTGTCGTCGCCACCGGCCTGCTGGCCGCCGTTGTCGTCGCCACCGGCCTGCTGGCCGCCGTTGTCGTCACCGCCGGCCTGCTGACCGCCGTTGTCGTCACCGCCGGCCTGCTGACCGCCGTTGTCGTCACCGCCGGCCTGCTGACCGCCGTTGTCGTCACCGCCGGCCTGCTGACCGCCGTTGTCGTCACCGCCGGCCTGCTGACCGCCGTTGTCGTCACCGCCGGCCTGCTGACCGCCGTTGTCGTCACCGCCGGCCTGCTGACCGCCGTTGTCGTCGCCACCGGCCTGGTCGCCGCCACCGATGCTGACGCTGACGCCACCGTCGACGAGGCCGCTGTCCTTCGCGGCCGTGGTGTGGGTGGACGCGTCCGGGGCGGAGCCCGCGCCGACGGCCTGGGCGGTACCCACGGCGGTCAGCGAGGCGCCGGCCGCGAAGACCGCGCCGGCCGCGATGCGTGCGAGACGCACGCGAGTTTTACGATTGGTCACTACTCACTACCCCCAGTAGCTGCACGTTCGACTATGGAGCAGCCATGGCGGAGGGTGCGGCCCGTGGCGAGGTTCGTCAGCCGTGGTTCCGGCCCGCTCGCCCCCGCTCGCTCGCGCCCCGCCATACGCATGCCGCGGTCAGCCTTCCGACTTTCCCGTGCACCGTCAAGGCCATTGCTGACCCAATGACCGATTGGGCCGCGTTTGACCCGGCGTTGGGTACGAGGCTGTGACATTGGCGAGCAACTCGCGCACAGCCCACACGACTTCCCCGCATCCGGAACACCCGGACCGGGCGGTGCGCGGACACACGACGGCCCGCACCGGCGGGCGGTGCGGGCCGGCGAGCGGCGTGCCGGGCCGTCCGGGGTCAGGACGGCCGGCGGATCACCTCTCGTTCTGCTTGCGCCAGCGGATGCCGGCTTCCAGGAAGCCGTCGATCTCGCCGTCCAGCACCGACTGCGGGTTGCCCACCTCGAACTCGGTGCGCAGGTCCTTGACCATCTGGTAGGGGTGCAGCACGTAGGAACGCATCTGGCTGCCCCAGGAGTTGCCGTCGCTGGACTTGAGCGCGTCCAGCTTGGCCTGCTCCTCCTGGCGGCGCCGCTCCAGCAGCTTGGCCTGCAGGACGTTCATCGCGGAGGCGCGGTTCTGGATCTGCGACCGCTCGTTCTGGCAGGAGACCACGATGCCGGTGGCCAGGTGGGTGATCCGCACCGCGGAGTCCGTGGTGTTGACGCCCTGGCCGCCGGGGCCGGAGGAACGGTAGACGTCCACCCGCAGCTCCGACTCGTCGATCTCGACGTGGTCGGACTTCTCCACCACCGGCAGCACCTCGACACCGGCGAACGACGTCTGGCGGCGGCCCTGGTTGTCGAACGGGGAGATGCGCACCAGGCGGTGCGTGCCCTGCTCGACCGAGAGCGTGCCGTACGCGTAGGGGGTCTTGACCGCGAAGGTGCTCGACTTGATGCCGGCCTCCTCCGCGTAGGAGGTGTCGAGGACCTCGGCGGCGTAGCCGTGCCGCTCGGCCCAGCGCAGGTACATCCGCTGCAACTGCTCGGCGAAGTCCGCCGCGTCCACGCCGCCGGCCTCGGCCCGCACGGTCACCAGCGCCTCACGCGCGTCGTACTCGCCGGACAGCAGGGTGCGGACCTCCATCTCGTCCACCGCCTTGCGCACCGACGTCAGCTCGTGCTCCGCCTCGGCGCGGGCGTCGGCGTCGTCCTCGGCCTCGGCGAGCTCGAAGAGCACCTCCAGGTCGTCGATCCGGCCGCGCAGCGCCTGCACCCGGCGCAGTTCGCCCTGGAGGTAGGACAGCTTGCTGGTGATCTTCTGCGCGCTCTCCGGGTCGTCCCAGAGCGAGGGGGCCGCTGCCTGCTCCTCCAGGTCGGCGATGTCGGCCTTGATCCGGTCCAGGTCGAGGACGGCCTCGATCGACCCCATGGTGGAGGAGAGGGACTTCAGCTCTTCGGATGCGTCGAGGATTGCCACGGGCCCAGCGTACCGGCTCGGCTCAGGACGCCGGGGCGGCGGCCGTCGCGTGCGCCAGGGCGCCCGAGGCGGTCAGCGTCCACGCCTGGAGCGCGCCCCCGTAGGCCAGCATCGCCACCGGCGCGGAGCCCGTCCCGGCCCGAGGTCCGCCGGCCGGGCTCCAGCCGCCGGGACCGTACACGGCCTGCGACAGCCCGCCGCCCGGCGCCGGGGCGACCAGGTAGATCCGCCCGCCGGCCCCCGCGGCCTCCGGGCGCCCCGAGGCGTCCAGCCGGCCGACGGCCTGGGTGGGCCGCCAGGCACCGTTGGCGAACGGCAGGTGCAGCACGGCGCCGTCGGAGGCCCGCACCACGAAGGCGTCCAGGGTGCCGGCCCGGCGGGAGACCAGGGCGGGCGCGGAGGTGATCCGGCCCGGGGTGGGCACGACCGCCCAGGCGTTCCAGCGGCCGTCCACCAGGGAGGCGGTCACCAGGTCGCCGCCGGTGCGGCCGACCAGGTCCACCCGGCCGGGCGCGGAGGACGCGGCGGCGGGGGACGCGTCGAACCTGGTGCGTTCGTCGACCTGGAACCACTGCCCCCAGCCGCTCGCGGTCAGCGTGCGGCGGTAGAGCAGCCGGTCGGTGCCGAGGGCGAACAGGTCGATGCTGCCGGGCCGGGCCGAGACCACCGCGGGATCGTCCAGGACGTGTATACCGGTGAGCTTGACCCACGCGGTGTACCGGTCCGCCTTGGCGTCCCAGCCGACGTACCAGATGTTGCGGTCGGTGCCGCGGGCGAAGACGTACGTGGCGCCGGAGACCCGCACCGCCCGCGGACCGCCGGTCAGCGCCACCGGGGCGCGCGGCACGTCGTGGAACGCCGACCAGTGCGGCAGCGCGGCGGTGGCGGACGCGGGGGTGTCCATGCCGCCCTGCGGCGCGGGGGCGCCGGCCGTGGGGGCGGTCGGGGTCGCGGCGTCGCTGCTGGTGCCGGCCGGGGGTTCGTGGTCCTCGCGGCTGTTGTGGTTGTTGTCGCTCCCGCCGCCGGAGACCGCCCAGCCGCCGATGCCGGCGGCGACCACCGCGGCGGCGGCCGCGGCGACCAGCTTGAACCGGCGGCGGCGCGGCGCGGGTTCCCCGCTCTGCTCCCGGCGCGGCTCCCCGGCGGGCGGCTGCGGGCCGCGGGCCCCGGCGTAGGCGGCGAGTTCCCCGGCGGTGGGCAGTTTGATGCTGGTGTGCGTCTCGCGGCTGGAGTCGGGGGCGGCCGAACGCACCAGCGGCACGGCGCCGCGCCGCGCGCCGGTGCCCTCCCGGTCGGCGGCCCGGCCGGCGGGGGCTTCGTCGCGCGCGGCCGGACGGCGGGCGCCGGGGTCGCGCAGGGCTCCCGGGCGGGCGGCGGGGTCGCGGTCGGCGGGGTGGGCGGTGGCCGGCCGGTCCGCGCGGGGGCGGGGTTCCGGCTCCGGCCCGGCGTTCCCCTCGTCCGGCGCGGCGATCCGCAGCGGCGGCATCCCCGCCAGCGCGGGCAGCAACGTCCGCAGGCGCTCGCCGAGTTCGACGGCGGTCAGCCGTGAGGCGGGGGCCTTCGCCAGGCACTGCGCCAGCGGCTGCCACAGTTCGTCCGGCAGTCCGGGCAGCGGCGCGACGGTCTCGGTGACGTGCCGGCGCAGCACCGCGCCGGGGTGTCCGCCGCCGAACGGGGTGAATCCGGCCAGCAGTTCGTACAGCACGGTGGCCAGCGCGTAGATGTCGACACTGGCCCGGGGCGGCAGGCCCTCGATGATCTCCGGTGCCAGGTAGTCGGGGGTGCCGATGATCCGGGTGGCCCGGGTGCGGCGAGGGGAGTCGACGAGACGGGCGATCCCGAAGTCGGTCAGCAGCGCGGGCGGTGCGCCGCCGGGGCCGGCCGGAGCGGCGGTGTCCAGCAGCACGTTCTCCGGCTTGACGTCACGGTGCACGACGCCGCCCGCGTGCGCCGCGGCCAGCGCGTCGGCGACGTCGGCGGCCACCGCGACGGCGGTCGCGGGCGCCATCCGGCGGTCGCGTTCCAGCCGGGAGCGCAGGTCGCACCCGGTGACGAGGTCCATCACCAGCGCCAGGTCACTGCCGTCCACGACCAGGTCGCGGATGCCGACGACGCGGGGGTGGTCCAGCGAGAGCAGCGCGGTGCGTTCCTGGACGAAGCGGCCGACGAGTTCCTGGTCGGAGGCGAGGTCCTCACGCAGCAGCTTGATGGCGACCGGCCCCTCGGGACCGTCGCCCAGCCACACCGTGCCCGCGGATCCACGGCCGAGTACCCGCTCGGCCGTGTAGCGACTGCCGATCTTGCGTGCCAAGGCTGCTCCGACTCGTCCGGCGGGATGGGTCCGACAGGTGGGTGGGGAATGCGTTGGCGACAAAACTACGCGGGTGACGGCACGTTGGAAGCACCGGCGGGTGGTGAGTGCGGCTTCTGCGCGGGAAATCACCCCTGGGAAGTCGACAAGTCGATGGGGCGGCGGGTCGAACGGGGGATGGGTGACTCCGCCGGCGGTCGTCCGGCCACCCCGCCGTTCCGGCTGGGCGCGCGGTTCCCCGCGCCCCTTGCGGGGCCCGGGGCCGGGAGTCAGTTGGTGTTCGTGGAGTCGCCGAGGGTGGAGGCCCAGTCCCAGGCGGTGGTGATCCAGCTGGAGATTTCCTGGTACCAGGTTCTGCCGTCGTTGATCCATTGGGGGAGGGGGGTGAAGTTCCAGACCAGGATGAAGACGACGACGAGGATGACGACGACGAAGAGGCAGCCCTTGAGGCAGCCGGCGCCGGGGATCTTCATGGGGGTGCGGCGGCGGGGTTCGCGCTGGGGGGCCGGTTCGCGTTCGGGGCGGCGGGATTCCGGACGGTGCTGCGGCTGGGGTTCCGCGTAGCGCGGGGCGGGCGGTTCGGCGTGGCGGGGCTGCTGCTGGCGGCCGCCGTACTGCTGCTTGCTGCTGCCCGTACTGCTGCTGTTGCTGGTGGGCCGTACTGCTGCTGGTGGGGATACCCGTAGGCTGCTGTTGCTGCTGTTGCTGCGGCTGCTGGGACTGCTGCGGCTGCTGGGGGGCCGGGCGGCGGTGCGGGCGGTGGCGGAGGGGGTCCTGGCCGGGGTCGAGGTAGGTGACCTCGGTCTCCTCGTTGCGGCGGCGGGCCGCGTCGAGCTGTGCCTGCCAGGGGTTGGGGCCGGGCGGGGTCGCCGGGCCGCCGGGGGCGTCGCCGGGGACCGGGGGCATGAGGCGGGTTCCGCCCGGTTCGGTGTCGCGGGCCGGGGGGCCGGAGGGGGTGCCGCGCGGCACCGTCGGGTCCTCGCCGGCGGGCAGCAGGCCGGTGGCGGCCTCGGAGTCGAAGCGGCCGGGCACCGCGTTCGGCACGGTGCGGCGTTCACCGGACGGGTCGGCGGCGCGGGACGGCAGCACCTGGGTGGGCGCGGCGGAGCCGGAGGGGGCGGCGGGCGCGGCGGTTCCGGTGCCGGGGACGCGTGCGGGGTCGTGGTCGGGCACGAGCAGGCCGGCCACCCCCAGGGCGGCCTCCGCGGCGGCCGGCGAGGCGTGCACGCCGATGCCGAGGCCGACGACCCTCAGGGCGCGGGCGAGACTGGTGGCGCTGGGACGTTCGGCCGGGTCCTTGCGCAGGCAGCGTTCGATGACCGTCCACAGGGGTTCGGGGACGGTGGAGGGCCGGCGGGGTTCCTCGCTCAGGTGCTGGTGCAGCACCTCCAGCGCGGTCTCGCCGCGGAACGGCGGCCGACCGGTGACCAGCTCGTACATCAGGATGCCGGCGCCGTAGACGTCGACCGCGGAAGTCTGCGGGCGGCCCTCGGCGGACTCGGGGGCCACGTAGGCGGGGGTGCCGACGAACTCGTGGGTGCGGGTGACGCCCGGGGAGTCGGCCAGCCGCGCGATGCCGAAGTCGGTGAGCATCGGGTGCATCTCGCTGCCGTCCGCGTTGCGGGAGAGCAGCACGTTGGCGGGCTTGAGGTCACGGTGGACCACGCCGTCCTTGTGACTGGCGGCCAGCGCGTCGGCGACGGCGGCGGTCAGCAGCGCCGCGCCCATCGGGGAGAACGGTCCGTGGTCGCGCACATAGCGGTGGAGATCCGGTCCGTCCACCAGATCCATCACCAGTGCGAGCAGGTCGCCCTCGACGACGAGGTCACGGGTGCGGACGATGTTGGGGTGGGTCAGGCGCATCAGCACCGAGCGTTCCCGCAGGAAGCGCATGACGACGTCGGGGTCGCCGGCCAGCTCCTCCTTGAGGACCTTGATCGCGACCAGCTCGCCGGGGGTGGTGGCGCCGGTGACCGGATCGGTCGTCTCCCGGGCCCGGGCCCGCCAGACGGTGCCCGTGGCTCCCCGCCCGAGCGGCTCCTCCAGCAGGTACTTGCTGCCAACCGGCCGCACGTCCATCGGCTCCCAGTACTCGTCCCAGTCCACGGCACCGGTGCGGGCCGTCCGCCCCACTGTAGTGCGGGGCACTCGCGGGGGACCGGAACGCCGGGCGCCCCGTGACGAAGGACGCGGCGGCGGGTCCGGTGGTTGCCCCCGGTGGCCGGGACGGCGCCGGGGGGTGCGCGAACCGGCCGCCGCGGGCATGATCGCTTTCGCGGTACCGGGCGAACGGCCGTGCCCGGATGGGAGGATGCCTTCCGACCAGGCGGCCGGGGCGTGCTCCCGGACGGCTTCCCCGGGGGCAGAAGGGACGCGGACGACGATGCAGATCCGGCTGACGGTCCTGGCGGCGCGCGGCGCGCGGGCCTGTGACGTGCTGGTGACCGCCCCCACGGGTACGGCGCTGGGCACGGTGGCGGGCGCCCTGGCGGCCGGGACGGGGGCCGGGCAGCCCGGCCGCGGTTCCGGCGCCCCGGTGACGCTGTACGCGGGCGCCGGGCTCCTGCCGGCCGAGGCGGTACTCGGGGTGCCGCCGCTGGTGGACGGCGCGGTGCTGGCGCTGCGCGCCCCGGACGGCGACGGCCACGGCGAGCTGCCGGCCGGCCCGTTCGACCCGCAGGGCCCGCCGCGGCTGCACGTGACCGGGGGGCCGGACGCGGGCGGGGTGCACCTGCTCCAGGGCGGCCCGGTGCGGGTGGGCCGTTCGGCGGAGGCGGACGTGCCGCTGGACGACCCGGACGTCTCCCGGCTGCACTGCGCGGTCACCGTCGCCGGCGGACACGTGTCGGTGGCGGACCTGGGATCGACCAACGGCACGTGGCTGGACGGCCGCCCGGTCGGCCCGGAACCGGTGCCGCTGGCACCGGGCGCGCTGCTGCGGGCGGGCGAGACGACGCTGACCCTGACGCCCGGCTCCCCCGGCACGCCGGCGCCCGCCGGGGTGGACGCCGAGCCCGACGGTGAGGGCCATCTGCGGGTGACGACGGCGGGCGACCGGCCCGCGGGGGCGGCCGGCCCGGCGTACCCGGGCGTGGCCGGCGACGGCACGGCGTACGGCGACGCCCGCGGCGGTACGGACCCGGCGGCCGCCGGCGCGGGTGAACCGCTGCTGCCCGGCCCCCGCGCGCCGCAGGGCTCCCCGGCCGCCGGACAGACGTGGCAGGACCCGGCCGGCGGCGGGACGCCGGACGAGCGGCGCACGCACCTGGCGCTGCGGCTGCCGGCCCCGGCGGGCGGGCCGGGGGAGGCGGGGCGCGGCGGGGCCGGGCGGGCGCTGGGGGCGTGGGCGCGGCGGATCGCGCAGGCCAGGCCGGGTGCCCGGGCGGAGGCCGGGCCGCACGACGAGGTGGTGGCCCGGGCGCGGGCCGAGGCCGCGGTGCTGCGGGAGCGGCTGCCGGACCCGGCGGCGGTGCTGGTGACGGCGCTGGGCCCGGGGCCGCGGCTGTGGGAGCGCGGCGCGGACCACCCGGACGCCCTCACCGTGCGGCTGGGCACCGCGGACCTGCCGGACGGTGACGCGCCGCTGCGGTCGGTGCCGGTGGCGGTCGATCTGCGGGAGGCCGGTTCGCTGGAGCTGTCGGGCCCCCGGACCAGGCTGACGGGGCTGGCGCGTTCGGTGGTGGCGCAGCTGTGCGCCCTGCACTCCCCCGGCGTCCTGGAGGTCGTCCTGGTGGCGGCGGACCGGTCGCTGGCGGCGGAGGAACGGGTGCGGGAGTGGGCCTGGCTGAACTGGCTGCCGCACGTGCGGCCCGGCCACGGCCAGGACTGCCGGCTGCTGGTGGCGCACGACCGCGAGCAGGCGCAGGCCCGGCTGGGCGAACTGCTGCGGCGGCTGGAGGGCACGGCCGCGCCGGGCTGTCGCACCCTGCTGGTGGTGGACGGCGATCCAGGCTCGGCGGCGCTCGGCGAGGCGGTGCGGCGGCTGGCGGCGCGGGGCCCGGCGGCCGGGGTGCACGTGCTGGGCCTGTGCGGCGCGGACGGCGGCCCGGTGACCGGTGCGGGGGTGCGGGCGCGGCTGGACGGTGACGTGGCGACGACGCTGGCGCTGGAGCCGGACGGCCCGGTCGGCGCGGTGGTCGACGCGGTGTCGGCGGCGTGGGCGGAGCGGTTCGCCCGGGCGCTGGCGCCGCTGCGGGAGGCGGACGGCGGTACCCGGCGGATGCGCAGCGCGGTGCCGCGGACCGTGCGGCTGCTGGACGCGCTCGATCTGGCACTGGCGACCCCGGCGCGGGTCTCGGCGCGCTGGTCGGCGGAGCGGTCCGGTCCGGTGGCGGTGCTGGGCGCGGGCGCGGACGGCCCGGTGGCGGTCGACCTGGCCGTCGAGGGCCCGCACACGCTGGTGGGCGGGGCGGCCGGTTCGGGCAAGACGGAACTGCTGCGGTCGGTGGCGGCGGCCCTGGCGGCCTCCGCGTCCCCGCAGGACCTGGCGCTGCTGCTGGTCGACGGCGCCCCGGAACGCGGTAAGGGGCTGCGGGTCTGCGAGGACCTGCCGCACGTACGCGGTCACCTGGCGGCGTCGGACCCGCTGCGGATGCGGGAGTTCGCGCAGGCACTGGCCGGGGAGCTCAAACGCCGGGAGGAGCTGCTGGCGGGCACCACGTTCGACGCCTGGCACGCGGCGCGGCGGGCGGCGGAACGGCGGACGGCCGCCGGGTCCGCCGGCTCCGCCACGGGAGCGGCGGCCGGCGACACGGTGGCGGGCGGCGCGGGCACCAGGACGCTGGACCGTCCGGACGCGTTGCCGCGCCTGGTGGTCGTGGTGGACGACCTGGACGCCCTGACCGCCCCCGCGCTGGGCGCCCCGGGCCGGCCGTCGGCGGGTTCGGTGGTGCGGGCGGTGGAGGCGGTCGCCCGGGCCGGGGTGGCGCTGGGCGTGCACCTGGTGGCGTCGACCGGCCGCCCGGAACGCACCGCGGGCACCGACGCGGACGCCCTGGCCCGGCTGCGGGTGGCACTGCGCACCGAGGACCCCGCGTCGGCGGCGCTGCTCGTCCACGTCGAGGACGCCGCCGCCCTGGAGGAGTCCCTGCCCGGCCGCGGCTACCTGCGCCGCCCGGACGGCGCGGTCACCCTCTTCCAGTCCGCCCGGGTCAGCGGCCGCATCCCCCGCACCGCGACCCTGCGCCCCACCGTCGTCCCCCTCGAATGGAACCGCATGGGCGACCCCCCCACCCGCCGCCCCGTCCGCGAGCTCGGCAACGGCCCCACCGACCTGGCCCTCCTGGCCAGCGCCCTCCTCAGAGCGGAGTGACCCCGAGAACCGCGCTCCCGGAACCGCGCTCCCGGAGCGGCGCGGGGAACCGCGCGACCGGCCCGACCGGACCCGGCGGCACAAGGGCGGGCGAGGCCCCGGGCCGGGACAGGGCGGCCCGTTATCGGCGAGCCCCCCGCAGGGGGAGCCGTGGTTCGACCGCCCACCGGACGCAGGCCCGCACCGGCGCGCTGCTCAGGGCCAGCGCCAGCGCGACCGCTCCGAGGGTCAGCGCGACCGCCGCCACGGGTCCGCCGGAGGCCACCGCGGTGTGGACGCCGAGGCGTTCGGCGACCTTCACCACGAGCCCGTGCAGGAGGTAGGGATACATGGTGAGCGCGCCGAGCGCGGTGAACCAGAACCGGCGGCGCGGCACGAGCGCCAGCGCGCACGCGGCCAGGAGCGCGCTGACGGCGAAGAGGAGGAGCCTGACCAGCACGTACCCGGGGTCGCCGGTGCCGAAGTGGCCGGCGCCGTACTCCATGTCGAGCCAGTCGGCGTCGACCCGGGGAGCGACGACGTACGCGGCCATGAGGGCCAGCGGCAGGACGCCGGCGGCGGCGATCCGCGTCGGGCGGGCGCGCAGCCGGGCGAAGTGCTCGGGGCGCAGCACGAGGCCGAGGACGAACCAGGGCAGGAACTGCAGGACGCGGCAGAGCGCGAAGTCCCACGTGACGTTCATCAGACCGGCGCAGAGCGACACGAGCGCGGCGACCGCCACCGGGTGCCGCAGCGCCCGCCACAGCGGGGTGCTCAGCCGCCAGACGAACAGCGCGAGCAGGAACCAGCACAGGTAGCTGGGGGTGGTGAGGTCGAAGCTGAAGTGCGTGCGGTCGGTACGGGCGACGACGTAGAGGTAGACGGTCTGGAAGACGAAGTACGGCACGAGCACCGTCTTCACCAGCTTGCGCACCTGCTGCGGGCGGCCCTCGAAGCTGCGGGAGAAGTAGCCGCTGAGCAGGATGAACGCCGGCATGTGGAACGAGTAGACGACCAGGTAGGCGGCCTTGATCCCGCGCGAGTGGGCGATGAGCGGGAACCAGTTGTGCCCGATGACCACCAGCACGATCAGCAGGAACTTGGCGTTGTCGAAGAACGGGTCACGGGTGGCCCGTTCGCGTCCGGTGGCCGGCGCTCCGGAGCGCGCCGCGGGCCCGCCGGCCGGGCGGGTCGGGCCGCCGGCGGCGCTCACCTCCGTCGTCGCGGCCGGGGCCGTGGGGTCCGTCGTCGCTGTGCTCACCGGATCGACGCTAACCAGTGGAGGTGGCCGATCCCCGGGAAGCCATGCCCGTTTCATCCCGATGAGTGATACGACTAATCAGACGAAAGCCCCTGTACGGCCCATTCCGTCATGTCGCATTCTCACGAAAGGTTCACCGACGGATCGAACGGCGTCGAACCCCTCGTACAGACGTTGACCGCCCCCTCACCCGTACCGACGAAGGAGCGGTCAACGTACTGCAATCAGGCCATCACCCTCACGAGTGACTGCGGAGCAGGGTGCGCATCGTCCGCATGGCGACCGACAGATTGGCCAGGTCGAACGCCTCCGACCCCTGGATCTCCACCAGCGTGCTGCGGGCGCGGCCGAGGAGGGCGGCGTTCTTCTCCTCCCAGACCTTGAAGCGCTTCTCCGGCGTGGTCTCGCCAGAACCCACCGACAGCACGTCCTGGGTCAGCGCGGCGTGCGCGGCGAACAGGTCCTCGCGGATCGCCGCACGGGCCATCGACTGCCAGCGGTCGGCCCGCGGCAGGTCGATGATCCGCTCCAGCAGCGTGGTGATCGACAGCCGGTCGCCCAGGTCGTAGTAGACCTCCGCCACCTCCAGCGGGTCCCGGCCGTCCAGCCGGTCGGCGACCGCCACCACGTCCAGCGCCGGGAAGACCGCCGAGAAACCGGCGACCCGGGTGGCCAGCTCCTCCGGCACGCCCTCGCCGAGCAGCTCGTCGTGGACCGACCGGTACCACTCCAGGTCCCCCCCGACCAGCAGTTGCGGCAGCCCGTCCCACACCGCCGTCACCCCGGCCCGGAACATCTCGATCGTGCCGGTGATCTCCAGCGGCTGCGGGCGGTTGTTCAGCAGCCAGCGGGTGCCGCGCTCCACCAGCCGCCGCGAGTGCAGCCGCACCCGGGTGAGCGTCGCCGCCGGAACCGTGTTGTCCAGCGCCTCGACCGCGTCCCAGATCCCGGCCATCCCAAAGATCGCCCGCGCCGCGGAGTGCGCGCGCACGATCTCCTCGGTCGACGCCCCGGTCTCCTCCCGCAGCCGGTGCACGAACGTGGTGCCGCCGGTGTTGACCGTGTCGTTGACCAGGACGGTGGTGATGATCTCCCGGTGCAGCGCGTGGCTCTCCACCTGCGCGGCGAACCGCTCGTTGACCGCCGGCGGAAAGTACGACAGCAGCAGCTGCCGCAGGTAGCCGTCGTCCGGCAGCGGCGTGCCGATCAGCTCGTCGGCCAGGTGGATCTTGGTGTAGGCCAGCAGGACCGCCGTCTCCGGCTGGGTCAGGCCGCCGCCGGCCGCCAGCCGGTCACGGACCTGCCGCTCGCTGGGCAGGAACTCCAGCCCCCGGTCCAGGTGCCCGTCGGCCTCCAGCCGCCGCATGTGACGCCCCTGCGCCGGCAGCAGACTGGGGGCCTGCGCCATCGAGTTGGCCAGCGCCACGTTCTGCGCGTAGTTGTTGCGCAGCACCAGGCGGCCGACGTCGTCGGTCATCTCGGCCAGCAGGCAGTTGCGCTGCTTGACCGTCATGTCCCCGTCGTCGACGACCGAGTTGAGCAGGATCTTGATGTTCACCTCGTGGTCCGAGGCGTCCACGCCGGCGCTGTTGTCGATCGCGTCGGTGTTGATCCGGCCGCCCTGGCCGTCCGGGCCGCCGGTGCGGGCGAACTCGATGCGGCCCAGCTGCGTCAGCCCCAGGTTGCCGCCCTCGCCGACCACCTTGACCCGCAGCTCGCAGCCGTCCACCCGGATCGCGTCGTTGGCCTTGTCGCCGACGTCCGCGTGCGTCTCGGACGACGCCTTGGCGTAGGTGCCGATCCCGCCGTTCCACAGCAGGTCCACCGGGGCCTGCAGGATCGCCTTCATCAGCTCGGCCGGTGTCATCTTCGCCGCGTCCGAGGTGATGCCCAGCGCCTTGCGCACCTGCGGGGTGACCGGGATCGACTTGGCGCTGCGCGGGTGCACACCGCCGCCCGCCGAGATCAGCGAGGTGTCGTAGTCGCCCCAGCTGCTGCGCGGCAGGGCGAACATCCGGCGCCGCTCGGCGTAGGACGGCGCCGCCTCGGGCTCCGGGTCGAGGAAGATGTGCCGGTGGTCGAATGCGGCGACCAGCCGGATGTGCTCCGACAGCAGCATGCCGTTGCCGAACACGTCACCCGACATGTCGCCGACGCCGACCACGGTGAAGTCCTCCCGCTGGGTGTCGTGACCCATCTCGCGGAAGTGCCGCTCCACCGACTCCCAGGCACCCTTGGCGGTGATGCCCATCTTCTTGTGGTCGTAGCCCACCGAGCCGCCGGAGGCGAACGCGTCGCCCAGCCAGAAGCCGTAGGAGACCGCCACGTCGTTGGCGATGTCGGAGAACGCCGCGGTGCCCTTGTCGGCCGCCACCACCAGGTAGGTGTCGTCGGCGTCGTGCCGCACCACGTCCTTGGGCGGCACGACCTCGCCGGCCACCAGGTTGTCGGTGATGTCCAGCAGACCGGAGATGAACGTCTTGTACGACTCGATGCCCTCGGCCAGCCACGCGTCCCGGTCCGCCGCCGGGTCCGGCAGCCGCTTGCCGACGAAGCCGCCCTTGGCGCCCACCGGCACGATCACGGTGTTCTTGACCATCTGCGCCTTGACCAGGCCCAGGATCTCGGTGCGGAAGTCCTCCCGGCGGTCCGACCAGCGCAGACCACCGCGGGCCACCTTGCCGAACCGCAGGTGCACGCCCTCCACCCGCGGCGAGTACACCCAGATCTCGAACCGCGGCCGCGGCGCCGGCAGGTCCGGGATCGCCCGCGGGTCGAACTTCACCGACAGGTACGCGCGCGGGCCGCCGGCCGCGTTCCGCTGGAAGTAGTTGGTGCGCAGCGTCGCCTTGATCAGCGTCAGGAACGAGCGCAGGATCCGGTCCTCGTCCAGCGAGGCCACCTGGTCCAGCGCGCCGTCCAGCTCCTCCAGCAGCCCGTCCGTCAGCTCCTCGCCGGCCCGCTGGTGCTCCGGCGACATCCGCGCCTGGAAGAGGTTGACCAGCAGCCGCGTGGTGTGGACGTTGGTGCGGAGGGTCTCCTCCATGTACTCCTGGCTGAACGTGGAGCCCGCCTGCCGCATGTACTTCGCGTAGGCGCGCAGCACCATCGCCTGGCGCCAGGTCAGCCCGGCGCGCAGCACCAGCGCGTTGAAGCCGTCGTTCTCCGCCTCACCCGTCCAGCTGGCGGCGAACGCCTCCTGGAACCGCTCCCGGGCGTCGTCGCCGAGGTCGCCCAGCGACTCGTCCAGCCGCAGGCCGAAGTCGTAGATCCACACCCGGGTGTGGTCGGCGCGCTTGACCTCGTAGGGCCGCTCGTCGGCCACCTCGACACCCAGCCGCTCCAGCACCGGCAGCACCGCGGTCAGCAGCACCGGCGCCCCCGTGCGGTAGATCTTGAAGCGCTTCTCCCCCGGCCCGGCACCCACCGGCTCGTACAGGCTGAGGGTGAAGTCCCCGTCGGGGCTGAGGCGTTCGAGGTGCTGGAGGTCGGCCACCGCGGTGCGTGGCGAGAAGTCCGCCTTGTAGCCCTCGGGGAACGCGTGCGCGTACCGGCGCGACAGCTCCGCGGCACGCTCCTCGCCGCACTCGGAGGTCAGCGCCTCGGCGAACCCGTCCTCCCAGGAGCGGGCCGCCTCCGCCAGCCGGGCCTCGATCCGCTCGACGGTCAGGTCGGTCAGGTCGGGCAGCTCGGTGCCGGACTCGACCCGCACCACGAAGTGCAGCCGGGAGAGCACCGATTCGGTGTTCCACACCGTGAAGTCGGCGCTGACCCCGCGCAGTTCCTCCTGGAGGATCGCGGTCAGCCGCAGCCGCACCTCGGTGGTGTAGCGGTCCCGGGGCAGGTAGACCAGCGCGGAGGTGTAGCGGCAGTACTCGTCCTGCCGCAGGAACAGCCGCAGCCGGCGGCGCTCCTGGAGGTACAGCACGCTGGTGGCGATCGGCCGCAGTTCCTCGGCGGAGGTCTGGAACAGCTCGTCGCGCGGGTAGGTCTCCAGGATCTGCAGCAGGTCCCGGCCGTCATGGCTGTCCGGCGAGAACCCGGCATCGCCCAGCACCTGCTGGACCTTGCGCCGGATCACCGGGATCCGCTGCACCGACTCGGTGTACGCCGCCGAGGAGAACAGGCCCAGGAAGCGCCGCTCCCCCACCACCTCGCCCTCCGCGTCGAACACCTTCACGCCCACGTAGTCCAGGTAGGACGGGCGGTGCACGGTGGAACGGGAGTTGGCCTTCGTCAGCACCAGCATGTGGTGCTCGCGCGCCTTGGCCCGCGCGTCGGCCGGCAGCCGGTTGAACGCCGACGACAGCGGGCGACCCTCGGCGTCGGTGTTCAGGTGCCGCGGGTCGGCCCGCAGGATGCCCAGGCCGGTGCCGGGCACCGCGGTCAGCTCGTCCTCCGCCGTGCCGTCGGCGGCCGTGCCGGCCGTCAGGCGGTACTCGCGGTAGCCCAGGAACGTGAAGTGGTCGTCGGCCAGCCAGCGCAGCAGCTCCCACGACTCGCTGCCCTCACCGGGCGGCAGCCCCGGCACCATGCCCTGCTCCAGCTCGTCGGCGATCCGCAGCGCCCCCTGGCGCATCTTCGCCCAGTCCTCGACGGATTCGCGCACGTCGGTCAGCACCCGGCGCAGATCCGCGCTGATCTGCTTGAGGTCGTCGCGGTCGGTCTCGCGGTCGATCTCGACGTGGATCCAGGACTCCACCAGCGCGTCCGGCGGCAACTGCGCGCCGGGCAGTTCGGAGCGGGCCGCGTCCACCAGGCTGCTGGTGCCCAGGATCTCCAGCAGCTTGCCGGTCACGTCCCGGCGCACCACGACCTGCGGGTGGATGACCAGGTGGATGGCACGGTCCTGGCGGGAGAGCTCGTTGGTGACCGAGTCGACCAGGAAGGGCATGTCGTCGGTGACCACCTCGACGACGGTGTGGCTGCACGTCCAGCCGTTCTCGTCCACCGAGGGGGTGTGCACCCGCACGTTGGCCGCGCCCTGCGGGCGGTCGGTTCCCAGGCGGTAGTGGGAGAGGGCCGCGCCGTAGATGTCGACCGGATCTCGCTCTGCGAGGTCCTCCGACGCCGTGTGGAGGTAGTAGCGCTGGAGGAACGTGTGCACGCCCTCCGTGTCGAGCCCCTCGTCAGGTTTTCCCCCGGCCGGGCTGTTCTCAGCTACCCTCGCCGCCCGTTCCAGCAGCTCGGCCTTGGCTTCGTCCAGCTTGGTCTGCATTGTCCTGTGACTCCTGTCGCGCGCCGTTGCGTGACGTCGGGATGGGATGACGCGCCGACCCGGTCCGGGGTGACCGGTACCAGGGTGGGCGCCAGGGCCTTGCGAGGCCGCTCCGGGCTGGTCCTCGTCGACCTGACCCGGTGGTAGAGGTCAGCGATCCGCCCGGCGGGATCCCGCTCCGGGCGACGGGAGCGGGCACGGTCGCCATCGCTCGATATCGCGCTGATCACGGGATCAGGCTATCTCGCCGGCCACGACGCGGAGGCGACGAATGTGTTAAACGGGTGGCCAGTTCTTTGACGCTTCGGACCATCGCGCCCACCCGCCGCTGGGGGCCTCACCCGGTACTCCTCAGGAATACCAAGGCACCCGCCGGCCACCCCGCCCGGGAGACCCGGAGCGCGGGGTGACGAACGCCTCACCGGTCCTGCTGGGCCGTTCTCGTCACGCGCCCACCCGGTCGGCCAGCGCGACCGCCTCGTCCAGGCTGTCGACCACCGGCACCCCCGCGCTCTCCAGGCTCTCACGGCTGTGCGAACCGCCGGTGTAGAGCACCGCCCGGGCGCCCACGTGCGCGGCGGCCGCCGCGTCGTCGAGCGCGTCGCCGATCACCACGGTGCCGGAGGCCCGCACGCCGGGTATCGCGGCCAGGTGGGCGGCCAGCTGTCCGGCCTTGCCGTGGCCGAAGACCCCCGTGGAGCCGTCCACCCGCAGGAACTGCCCCGCGATGCCGTGCCCGGTCACCAGCGCCACCAGGGGCCCGTGCGCCGCGAGCGAGCACAGGGACTGCGTGCGGCCCGCGGCGGTGCGGGCGGCCAGCAGCGCCGCGGCCCCCGCGGCGAGCCCGCAGGACGGCACCAGGGGCTCGTAGTGCCGCATGAACGCCAGGTTCAGCCGCTCCCACTCGGCGTCGGTGGCCTCCCGCCCGAGCAGTCCGCTGTAGAACCCGCGCACCGGCACCCGGTACAGCGCCCGGTACCGCTCCAGCGTCAGCGGCGCCACCCCGACCTCGGCGAACGACGCGTTGCTCGCGGCCAGCACCGCGTCGATGTCGTGGAACAGCGTGCCGTTCCAGTCCCAGACGATGTGCGGGGCGGCGGGGACGGACCCGGCGGCGGTCGGCGTGGTCGTGGTGGTCGGCATGGGAACGACGCTAGCGCGCGGCACCGACAACCGGTGCGGAAGCCTGTGGATATCGGACCCGACGATCCGACGATCCGACGAACGGGGTCCCGAGGGTACGGCGTAGGGGATGCGGTCGCGGGGGCGGTGGCCCGGGGCCGGGGGGCGGTCGCCGGGGGCCCGGCGGTGGTGCGGCGCGTTCAGCCGATCAGGCCGGGGATCTCCTGGACGGCGAACCAGAGCAGTTCGTGGTCCTCGGCACCGTCGACGGTGAAGCGGGCGTCGTCGTCACCCTGGTCGGCGGCCCCGAGGGCGGCGGCCGCGGCGGAGACGTCCTGCTCGGCGTCGTCGGCGTCGGCGTGCACCGCGGCGGCGATGGTCAGCCGGACCGGCCCGCTCACCCGGACCGCGCCGAGTGCCGAGGGGTCCAGCGGCAGGCCGGGGTCGAAGGAGACCTGCGCGTCGGGCACGTCGGCGGCCACCACGACCCGGCGGCGCGGAACGTCCGGGTTCCCGGCGAGCATCCGCAGACTGGCCCCGGCCGCCCGGGTGAGCGCCGCGTACTCCAGCTCCTCCAGGTCGTCGCTGACGTACCACTCGCGCAGTCCCGGCGTCACCGCGAAGGCGTCCAGCGGACCGTTCCCCAGCACCCCCTCGGCGTGCGCAGCCGCGAGACCGGGGAGTGTGGTGGGGACGTAGACGCGCATCACTGCCGCTCCGAGGCCGTACCGGGTGGGAAACGGCGCTCAGCATACGGTCGTACCCGCCCGCCGGGACATCCCGGTGCGCGGGCGTACCCCTTCGGGGGCCGGGCCCGCGGCCGGTCCCGCCCGGACCCCGGTGGCGGTGGCGCGGTCCGTGGGGGCGGATGGCGCGAAATTCATCCGGATAGGTGATTCCGCTTCTCGTTGGAGGGATGCCCGGCCCGCCTTGTCCCCTCCCGCGGGCGCCGCCACAGTCGGTCCCGACAGCCCGCTACCCACCAGTAGCTTCCGGGTCCGCACCACTCCGGGGAGAGACCGCATGCCCGTCACCGGCAGCACACTGACCGCGCCCGCCCGCAGCCGCCCCCTGCGCCGGTCCGGCACCACCACACCGCCCGGACGCCGCGACACCCGCCGCCCCGCTCCCCGCCCGCGGGTACCGGCCGTCCCGGGCGCCGGGGAGCGCGAGTCGCACCGCTGGTTCGCCGACCGGCTGCTCGACGTGCTCACCGGCCGCCACCCGGTCTCCCGCCTGCTGGGCCTGACGACCGGCCCGGCCGTCTACGAGCAGGTGTGGGAACTGGCCGTCAGCGGTGTCCTGCGTCCCCCGGCCGGCCGCCCGAGCCCCCGCGTACGGCGCTGCGGCTGCCGCTGCCCGGTGCCCGGGGCCCGCGAGGTCTGGGCCCTCGTCGCCTCCGGCGACACCCTCCGTGCCCTGGCCTTCCGCCTCGAACACGGCCCCGACCACCGCTGGCGCTACGCCGCCCTCGACTTCTCCGGTCCCGGCTGGTAGCGGCCGGGCCGGAGGGGGCGCGTACGCCGCGGAACGCGAAACCGCGGGTACCCCGGGAGAACCGGGGTACCCGCGGTGACGGACGCGGTTACTTCTTGCGGCGCCGGCCGCCCTTCTGCGCCTTGCGGCGCTCGGCCCGGGTCAGGCCGTCGGACTCGGAGGGGTAGGAATCCTCGGCGAAGTCGCCCTCGACCACGCCGCCCTCGGCGGTGGGAGCCGAGTAGTGGAGGCGGTCGGGCCGCTGGGGGGCCTCCAGGCCCTTGGCGCGGATCTCCGGCCGGCCCGCCGGGACCGGCACGGCCGGCTCCCCGGCCGCCTGCTCCGGCACCGCGTCGGCGGGCACCTCGACCTCCTCGACCTGCTGCTCGACCTGGACCTCCAGGTTGAACAGGTAGCCGACGGACTCCTCCTTGATGCCGTCCATCATGGCCTTGAACATGTCGTAGCCCTCGCGCTGGTACTCCACCAGCGGGTCGCGCTGCGCCATGGCCCGCAGGCCGATGCCCTCCTGGAGGTAGTCCATCTCGTAGAGGTGCTCGCGCCACTTGCGGTCCAGCACCGACAGCACGACGCGGCGCTCCAGCTCGCGCATGATCTCCTCGCCGAGCTGCTCCTCGCGCGCGGCGTACTGCTCGTGGATGTCTTCCTTGATCAGTTCGGAGATCAGGTCGGCGGTCACCCCGGCGCGGTCGCCCGCCTCGTCGTCGAGCTCGTCGAGCGTGACCTTGACCGGGTACAGCTGCCCGAACGCGGTCCACAGCCGGTCGAGGTCCCACTCCTCGGCGAAGCCCTCGACGGTCTCGGCCTTGATGTAGTCGTCGATCGTGTCGTCCATGAAGTGCAGGATCTGCTCCTGGAGGTCCTCGCCCTCCAGGACGCGGCGGCGCTCACCGTAGATGACCTCGCGCTGCCGGTTGAGCACCTCGTCGTACTTCAGGACGTTCTTACGGATCTCGAAGTTCTGCTGCTCGACCTGGCCCTGGGCGGAGGCGATCGCCCGGGTGACCATCTTGTTCTCGATCGGCACGTCGTCCGGCACGTTGGCCATGGCCATGACGCGCTCGACCATCTGCGCCTTGAACAGCCGCATGAGGTCGTCGCCGAGCGAGAGGTAGAAGCGGGACTCGCCGGGGTCGCCCTGACGGCCGGAGCGGCCGCGCAGCTGGTTGTCGATGCGGCGCGACTCGTGCCGCTCGGTGCCCAGCACGTAGAGGCCGCCGAGCTCGCGGACCTCCTCGAACTCCGCCTTCACCGCGGCCTCGGCGCGCTCCAGCGCCTCCGGCAGCGCCGCCGCCCACTCCTCGACGTGCTCGACCGGGTCCAGGCCGCGCTGGCGCAGCTCCGCCTCGGCGAGGTCGTCGGGGTTGCCGCCGAGCTTGATGTCGGTGCCGCGGCCGGCCATGTTCGTGGCGACGGTGACGGCGCCCTTGCGGCCGGCCTGCGCGACGATCGTGGCCTCACGGTCGTGCTGCTTGGCGTTGAGCACCTCGTGCGGGACGCCGCGCTTGGCGAGCTGCTGGGAGAGGTACTCCGACTTCTCCACCGAGGTCGTGCCGACCAGGACCGGCTGGCCCTTCTCGTACTTGTCGGCGATGTCGTCGACGACCGCGGCGAACTTCGCCTCCTCGGTGCGGTAGATCAGGTCCGCCCTGTCCTGCCGCTGGAGGTTGCGGTTGGTCGGGATCGGGACGACGCCGAGCTTGTAGATCTGGTAGAACTCCGCGGCCTCGGTCATGGCCGTACCGGTCATACCGGACAGCTTGTCGTACAGGCGGAAGAAGTTCTGCAGGGTGATGGTGGCCAGCGTCTGGTTCTCGTTCTGGACCTCCACCCCCTCCTTGGCCTCGATCGCCTGGTGCATGCCCTCGTTGTAGCGGCGGCCGGCGAGCATACGGCCGGTGTGCTCGTCGACGATCATGACCTCGCCGTCGATGACGACGTAGTCCTTGTCCTTCTTGTAGAGCTCCTTGGCCTTGATGGCGTTGTTCAGGAACCCGACCAGAGGGGTGTTGACCGACTCGTAGAGGTTGTCGATGCCCAGCCAGTCCTCGACCCGGGTGACGCCCTCCTCCAGCACGCCGACGGTGCGCTTCTTCTCGTCGACCTCGTAGTCGCGGTCGACCTTGAGGCGCAGCACGAGCTTGGCGAAGTCCCCGTACCACTTGGTGGCCTGGTCGGCCGGGCCGGAGATGATCAGCGGGGTGCGGGCCTCGTCGATGAGGATCGAGTCCACCTCGTCGACGACGGCGAAGTTGTGGCCGCGCTGCACCAGTTCGTCCTGCGACCACGCCATGTTGTCGCGCAGGTAGTCGAAGCCGAACTCGTTGTTGGTGCCGTACGTGATGTCGCACGCGTACTGCTCGCGGCGCTCGGCCGGCGTCATGTTCGCGAGGATGCAGCCGACCTCCAGGCCCAGGAAGCGGTGGACGCGGCCCATCCACTCCGAGTCGCGCTCGGCCAGGTAGTCGTTGGTCGTGATCAGGTGCACGCCCTTGCCCGACAGCGCGTTGAGATAGGTCGGTAGCGTGCCGACGAGGGTCTTGCCCTCACCGGTGCGCATCTCGGCCACGTACCCCATGTGGAGTGCGGCACCGCCCATGAGCTGGACGTCGTAGTGGCGCTGGCCGAGGACGCGCTTGGCCGCCTCGCGCACGGTGGCGAAGGCTTCGGGGAGCAGGTCGTCGAGGCTCTCGCCGTCCGCGTACCGCTGCTTGTACTCGTCGGTCAGAGCACGCAGCTCGGCATCCGTCAGGCTGACGAAGTCCTCTTCGATGGAATTGACCTGACCCGCGATGCGGTGAAGCTTGCGCAGGATCTTTCCCTCACCTGCGCGCAGGATCTTGCCGAAGACGGACACGTAGGCTGGCTCCTTGCCGGTCGGGCCTGGCACGTTCTGACGCGCTGGGCCGGCAAGACCCTCTTCCCAGGCCCTGCCGCACCGGCCATCGTAAGCGAATCGGGCTGCTCATCGGGAGGTCCACCGGCCGCCCCGTCGTTCCACCGTCGATTTCGTCACTCGGTCCGGTGACGGAAATTCCCTGTCCGTGACGGTACGACCACCGCGATACTCCCCGCATGGAACCCGTCACCCTGTACACGGACCGCCTCGTTCTGCGGCCGTTCACCCCCGATGACGCCGACGCGGTGCACACCGCCTGCCAGGATCCGGACATCCCGCGCTGGACGCCGGTGCCCTCCACGTACACGCCGCAGCACGCCCGCGTGTTCGTCGAGGAGACCGTGCCGCGCGGCTGGTCCGAGGACACCTCGTACACCCTCGCGGTCTGCCGCAAGGACGACGGCGCGCTGGTCTCGGCGATGGGCCTGGTGCGGCTGCGCGGGCTGGAGACCCCGCTGGGGGGCCTGCGGACGGCGGAGCTCGGCTACTGGACCGCCCCGGACCAGCGCCGCCTCGGATTCACCGCGGAGGCCGCCCGCGAGGTGTGCCGCTGGGGTCTTGAGGACCTGGGAGCGGAACGGCTGGAATGGTTCGCCGAGGCCGGCCACGTGGCCTCCCGCGCGGTCGCCCTGCGCGTCGGCTTCGTCCCCGAGGGCACCGTGCGCTCCTTCCTCCTGCACAACGGCACCCGCCGCGACGCCTGGAGCGCCTCCCTGCTGCCCTCCGACTGGGGCCTCCCCCAGGCCGCGGCGTACCTGCCGCACGCCGGGGGGTGAGAGGGCCGCGCGGGCGGGGCCGCGCGGGCCGCGGTGTGGGGGCTGGGGGTCGGCGGGGACGCGAGCCCGGGGTGCGGCGGGGGCGCGGGGCGCGGCCGGGGGACGCGGCCGGCGAGCGCGCGCCGGGGGACGGCCGGGTCGGATGGCACGGGCGGGTCCGGCGGGCCACGGTCCGCCCGGCCGGGCGGACCGCCACGGTCCGCCGCAGGGTCCCCGGTCGCCGGACCGGCCACCGCCCCTCCCCGCAGGTCAGGCCCTGCGGGGGCTGAGGACGCAGAACTCGTTGCCCTCGGGGTCGGCGAGGACCACCCACGTCTGCTCGCCCTGGCCGACGTCTGCGTGGCGGGCCCCGAGGGCCAGCAGGCGGGCGACCTCGGCGTCCTGGTCGTCGGGCCGGAAGTCGGGGTGCAGGCGGTTCTTCCCGGCGGCGGCCTCGGGAACCTTCTCGAACAGCAGGCCCGGCAGCCGGTCCGGCGCCGGCCGGATCTCGTACTCGGCGGGATCGTCGTTGACCACCACCCAGTCGAGCGCCCGTGCCCACCAGGCCCCGAGTGCCACGGGGTCGGCGGCGTCCATCACGATCTGTTCCCATTCGAGTGCCATCCGGCGACTGTAACCGCCACCGTCCCGGGGACGCGCCGGATTCCGTGGCGCCTCCGGGAGCGCGCCGGGGGTGTCGGTGGCGGCGCCTAGGGTGAGGTCATGACGACGCAGGTGCCGAAGCCCGTGACCACCTTGTCGGCCGACGACGCGCGGCGCCTGGCGCTGCGGGCGCAGGGGCTGATGGGGGCGCCGGGCCGGCGGGCCGGCGTGCGCGGTCTGCTGCGGCACCTGGGCGCCGTGCAGCTCGACACGATCTCGGTGCTGGCCCGCTCCCACGAGCTGATCCCCTACGCCCGGCTCGGCGCGGTGGGACGGGACGCGGTGGAGTCGGCGTACTGGTCCGGCGGCCACGCGTTCGAGTACTGGTCGCACGCGGCGTGTGTGCTGCCGATCGAGGAGTGGCCGTACTTCGCCTTCCGCCGCCGGGCGTTCCGGGCTCGCGGCCACCGCTGGCACGTCATGCAGGACGGCTCCCGTTCCACCGCCGCCGTGCTCGACCGTCTGAAGGCCGAAGGGCCGCTGACCTCCACCGATCTCGGCGGTGCCAAGAACGGCGGGCCCTGGTGGGACTGGTCGGAGACGAAGATCGCGGTGGAGTGGCTGCTGGACACCGGCGAGGTGGTCTGCGTCGAGCGCCGCGGCTGGAAACGCGTCTACGACCTGGCCGAACGCGCCGTGCCCGCCGCCCTCTTCCACGACGGCCCCGACGACGCGGAGTGCCTGCGGCGGCTGGTCGCCCTGGCCGGACGGTCGCTGGGCGTGGCCACCCGGGCGGACCTGGCCGATTATCACCGGCTGAAGAACGAGCAGGTGGCGTCCGTGGTGGCCGAAACCGGTCTGGTGCCCGTCGAGGTCGAGGGCTGGGGACGGCCCGCGTGGGCCGATCCGGAGGCGCTGGCCACCGTGCCGCGCGGCCGTCACCGCACCACGCTGCTCTCCCCGTTCGACTCCCTGGTGTGGGACCGCGCCCGCACCGAACGCGTCTTCGGCTTCACCCACCGCCTGGAGGCGTACGTGCCGAAGCCGAAGCGCGTGCACGGCTACTTCGCCATGCCGCTGCTCTCCGGCGGCCGTCTGCTCGGGCGTGTGGACCCGGCCCGTGAGGACGGTCACCTCGTCGCCCGCCGTGTTTCGGCCACCGGCCCGTCCGCCGCCGCCCCGATGGCCCGCGCCCTCGCGGAGGCCGCTTCCTGGGTCGGCTGCGACACCGTCCGCGTCGACCGCTGCGACGACTCCGCCCTCTCCTCCGCCCTGCACGCGGAACTGGCCGCGCTGGGCCGGGCGGCGGGCTGACCGCGCGGGCCACGGTGACCGCCGGACGTGGCTGACCAACGCGACGGCCGGACGTGGCCGCCGGAAACGGTCGCCGGAGGGGAACGTCCGCGGAGGACCGGTCCCGCCGGTCAGCGGATTTCGAGGATCTTCTCGCGCATCGCGTAGACCACCGCTTCCATCCGGGAGTGCAGCTGGAGCTTCTCCAGGATGTTGCGCACGTGGTTCTTGACCGTGTTCTCGCTGATGAACAACTCCTTCGCGATGTCGCGGTTGTTCATCCCGGTCGCCACCAGCTTCAGCACCTCCAGCTCCCGGTCGGTCAGCCGGGGCGCCGGAACGAGCCGGCGTTCGTCGGTGCGCTGGATCATCGACTTGAACTCGGTGAGCAGCTTCGCCGCCATCGACGGGCTGATCTGCGACTGCCCGTCGGCCACCGCGCGGATCGCGGTGGAGACCTCGTCGGTGGAGATCTCCTTGAGCAGGTAGCCGGTGGCCCCCGCCTTGATCGCCTCGTAGAGGTCGGCCTCCTCGTCGCTGATCGTCAGCATGATGATCTTCGCGCTCGGGGCCACCTCCTTGATGGCCGTGCACGCCTCGATACCGCCGCGTCTGGGCATGCGGACGTCCATCAGCACGATGTCCGGCAGGAGGTCGGCCGCCTTGTCCACCGCCTCGGCGCCGTCCGCCGCCTCACCGACGACCTGGATGTCCTCCTCCTGGGCCAGGACGATCTCCAGCCCGCGGCGGAAGAGGGCGTGGTCGTCCACCACCAGGACCCGGATCGGCTCTGGCCGTCCGCTCTGGTCCCGGCCGCCGTCCAGTCCGGCGGCCGCCGGCTCGAAGCCGTCCGGCATCGGTTCTCCCCCTCCAACCGCTTGGTGACCGCCCGCACAGGCGACCGCCGCCGGGCGACCGAGGCCGACTGGGCCGCTCCGCCCGGCAGTTGACTGACGCCCACATAGTTTCATGCCCGTCGGACGCCCCGAGGATTCCGGCCCGGCAGGGTGGCTCTGCGGGAGCGGCGTTGACGGTCCGCCGGGCCGGGGGGGACGAGGATCCGGCGGACCGGTGGGGCGGTGCCCCCGGGAGGGGCTCCGGGGGCACCGCAGCGGGACGCGGCCGTCCCGCTGCGGGCAGGTCACCGGGGGCGGGCCCGGTGACGGGTCACCGGCGCAGCATGCCTCCCGCACCGCCGGCCCCGGCCGCCAGGCCGACCGCCGACGGGTCCTCCTTGAGGTAGATCACGCCGTAGTCGTAGCCGTGCCGGCGGTAGACCACACTTGGCTGGTTCCGCTCGGAGTCCACGAACAGGTAGAAGTCGTGGCCCACCAGTTCCATCTCGTAGAGCGCCTGGTCCAGGGTCATGGCGGCCGCCGCGTGGGTCTTCTCCCGGACCACCAGCGGCCCTTCGCCCTGCACGTCCAGCGGACCGGCCTTGGTGTGCGGAACCCGCTCGCCCTCCGGCTCCGCGCCGTCCACCGCGGGGGCGTCCGCGAGCGGCGCGGTGTACGCGGCCACGCTCATCCCGGCCCGGCCGCCACGCCGCGCCATGTGCCGCTTGTCCGCGTGCCGCCGCAGCTGGGCGTCGAGCTTGGTGGTTGCCGCGTCCAGCGCCGCGTAGGGGTCACTCGCCGCCGCTTCCGCCCGGATCACCGGTCCCCGCGAGCGGAGAGTGATCTCCACCCGGTCGGAACGGTGCGACAGCCTCGGGTTGTGCTCCTTGGAGATCTCCACGTCGAGGCTGATCACCTTGGCGTCGAACTTCTGGATCTTCTCCAGGTTCAGCTTCTCCGCAACGTGCTTGCGGAAGCGCTCCGGCACCTCGGTCTTGTGACCCTTGACGACGATGTCCACGCAGAACTCCGTTCCCGGGCCGGTCGGCGCGAAGCATCCTCCGGCCCTTTCGAGCTGAGGCCGGACGGGCACCGGGCCCGCCGGCACTGCGTTCACCACCACCCTCCCGCCCGGACACCGCCGGGATCACGGGGCGTGGCTTTCACCACCTCCTCCCCCGTGGGGGAGATCGGAACCCCTCCTTTTTCGGCGCGTCCGGAGGAAGCGTGCGGCGAGAAGTTGCCACGGGGAACGAAAGCCGTGCTGCCGGGAATTCGGTACACAGCGTCCGACACTCCTCACAACTGAACATAGACCCATGGAGCGGCATTCGGCACCCCCTCGGAACGGAGCACTCCGCTCCACCCCGCGTTCCGGCCACTCACCAGCGGCATCGCGCCTCCGTTCGCGTTCCGTTCCCGCCACCCCGGCCACCCCGGGCACCCGTCCGCACGCGCTCCGCACACCCCCACGATCCAGCCACGAGAACGCCACTGGGCCTCCGCCGGACCGCACGGCCGGCCCCTGCGCCGCCTCTCTCCCGGCGCCCTCCGTACCGCCCCTGCACCACCTCCCTGCGCTCAACACCCCCCGGCCCCGCGGTCCCCCGCGCCCGCCGCCACACCGCACGGCACCGCCCCAGGCCCGCCCACGTACCCCGCACGAGCCCCGTGGCCGACCTCCCGCACATCCCACCGCCGCACCGCGCGCCGGGCCCGCACGGCGTCCCACACCCCCTGCACGGACCCCGCTCCCGGCGCCCCTCCGGTCCCGGCCGCCCCCTGGGTTCATCGCTCCCCGGCACACCCCCGTGTCCCGCGCGCCCCGTACGACGCCGGCGGCCCCGCCACCACCACCGCCGCACACACCGTGCCGCCCGCCACACGCACCGCACGGGCCGCCTCCGCCAGCGACGCGCCGGTGGTCAGGAGGTCGTCCACCACGACCGCGGGGGCGGACGCCAGCACCTTCGCCCCGCCGCGCACGGTCTCCAGCGCACCGGCGACGTTGGCCCAGCGTCCACGGCGGCTCAGACCCGTCTGGTCGGCCACCGGTCTGGCCTGCCGGAGCACCGGTATCGCCCGGGCCCGCCATCCGGCGCGCCGCAGTCCCGCGGCCGCCCGCAACGTCATCCGCCGCACCGGGTCGTGCCCGCGGGCCGCGACCGACGCCCGCGACGAGGGCACCGGGACGAGCAGCACGTCCGCCGGCGCGGCACCCGCCTCCCGTTCTCCCGCGGGCCGCAGGGCCTCCGCCGCCGCCCGGGCGAGGGCGTCGCCCAGCGGAGCGGCCAGCGGCAGCACCCCGCGCTCCTTGTGGGCGATCAACGCGGCCCGCACCTCGCCCCGGTACGCGCTGGCCGCCCACACCGCCGGCAGCCCCGGCGGAACAGGCTCCGGCGCCACCCGGCGCACCGCACCGGGCTCCGTCAGCACCCCCGCGCACCCCCCGCACCACATGCCGTCCCGCCTGCGCCCGCAGCCCGCGCACTCGGCCGGCACCACCAGATCAGCGATCTCCCGCAGCAGCCATCCGTTCATGCACCGAGCGTGCACCCTCCGCACACGACCCGCCACCCCCTGTGGACAACCCCGGGTGACGAAGTTGTCCACAACCTGCCGAACCCCCAGCTCACCGCACGTTCACCCCGCCCCGGAAGCCCCGCGGGACCGCCCCGCGGGACCGCCCCGCGCCACTCGTGCCCGCAGCGATCGAACGCCCGGCGGCGCCGAAACCACCCCCGCCGCCCGCCCCCTGAAGCGGCCCCGGGCCGACGCACCGCACCGCCGGTCCCGCGCCCCGGAGGGGCCCCTCAGCCCGGATACACCGGGCTCGTGCTGTTCTCCGACAGCTGCGTCCAGGAGGAGTCCGTGGGCAGCCGGTAGACGCCCTCCGTGTCGGCGACCAGCAGCGGGCGGCTCTGGTCCTCGGAGGCGGCGACGGCCGTCACCATGCTGATGCCGGGCAGGGTCGGCACGAAGCCGTCCGAGCCGTCGGTGTCGATGTACTGGAGTTCCTGGACGCCCTTCCACGGCTTGCCGACCATGACGAGCCGGCTCTCCCCCGCCCACGAGACCGCCTGCACGTCCTCGAAGCCGGGGGCGACGACGCGCAGACCGGCCACCGAGACGACCGGGGCGCTGGGCGGACCGGAGCGCTCCACGCGGCCGATCTCCAGCACGGTGTGGCCGTCGTGCCGCACGAGCAGCAGGACGCGCACGCCGTCGGCGGCCACCCGGACCGACTCCACGCGGTCGCCGCCGGATTCCGGCATGCGAACGGTCGTCAGCTTGCCGTCACGCCACAGCCGCAGGGCCGGCGCGCTCGGGTCGTGATCGGCCACCCACAGGTCGCCCAGCCGGTCCCAGCTGGGCGCCCCGAGGCCGGTGCGGCTGGTGAGGACGTGTACCTCGGGCCCGTTGCCGAGCGGTGCCACCACCAGGGAACGGCCGTCGGTCCTGACGCCGGCGGCGGTGGAACCGTCGCGGGAGACCGCCGCCGTGCTCAGCCCGGCCGACGCCGCGCCCAGCGGCCCTGGCACGTGCTGCGACTCGTCGCCTGAGGAGGGCACACTCTCCAGGCGGTGGTCTGCGTCGACGAAGTACTGCTGGTCGCTGCTGCCTGACAGCCGCGCCGGCGAGTACTCCTGCGCGTCGCCGCGGTCGAGGGTGCAGACCGCGCCCGCGCCGGACCGGTCGATCTCGACGGCGGCGAGCTGATCCGACGTCACGTTCGCCACGGTGTTGGTCAGTTGCGCGGCCATCCGCCGGCAGGTCTCACCGGACAGCCGCTGCGGCAGGCCGGACAGCCGCACGCGCAGCACGTCCTTGTCGTCCGGCGACGGTTCCGGCCCGACCAGCTTGGCGCCGCGCGGGAACGCGGTGCTCGCCACCGGTTTCAGCCATGAACTCGGCCCGGACAGCAGCGCGTCGATCGAGGCGCTGATCGGATTGATGCGCCGCCGCACGTACATGGGGTCCGCGACCATGGTGTCCGCCGCGGACGGCGCTCCCCCGGCCGTGGACCCGGGATCCGACCCCAGCTGGGCGAAATAGTACATGTCGACGGACTGATATATGCGTTGGAAGTCGGATTCCTCGATGATCAGCCCGGGAACCTGACCGTCGATCCGCCACTGGCCCTTGTACTTGTCGAGGTGGAACGTCGTGCGGAACTGACGGTCGGCTGGCGCGTAGGAGTTGTCCGCGCCGACCACCGCCACCTGGCCCGTCGTCATGTTGACGACACTGCTGAGCGAGTTGCGGTCCGCCCCGGTCTGGAGGGTCTCCAGGTCGGGCTTGCTGCCGGACACCACCGTGATGGCCTTGAACGGGTTCCAGGTGCGCGCGGCGGACGGGGAGAGGTAGTCCCGGGCGGTCTGGAAGTTGGCCTCGTCGCTGGTGACCGCCTCCAGGAAGCCTTCGACGATCTGCTTGGGTCCCTCGTTGGCCTGGGGTTGCACACCGAAGACCCGCACCTGCGGGTCGGAGGCGTCCCGTGGGCCCTGGCCGACCCTGCTGACGTCACCGTTGTCCGGCATCGACGCACAGCCGGCCAGCAGCAGCACCGCGCCCAGCAGCGCACCCGTCACCGGCACTGCGCGCGCGCGGGCGCGGGCGCGGGCGCGGGCCGCGGGACGTGCCGTCGGCAGGTCGCGCCGTCGGCGGTCGGCGTGCGGCATGCGGTCGTCCTCCTCGGGCGTCATCGGTCGTTCGGCGGTGCGCCGGGCGCGGGGAGGCCGTCCGCCGGGGCGTCACCGTCGGCCGCCTGACGCGGCACCCGGGCGGGAGGCGGCGCGTCGCCCGTCCGGGTCGCGACGACCCGGGCTCCGCTGCCCGGCAGCGCGGCCGGATCGGCGGCCGCCCGGGAGGACGACGGCGGGACGGCCCCCAGCGGCGAGCGCGCGGAGGGCAGTTGCTGCCGGCCGGAAGCGCTCGCGGCGTCGCGACGGCCGGCGTGCGCGCGGCGGCGCGAGTCCTCCGGCTCCAGCGGGATGGGTGAACGCAGCAGACTGTCCCCGGCGGTGCGCGGCAGCGTCAGGCGGAACTGCGAACCGCCGCCCGGCTCCCCCCACGCCTGGAGCCGCCCACCGTGCAGCCGGGCGTCCTCCACGGCGATCGACAGGCCCAGGCCGGTGCCGCCGGTGGTCCGGGCGCGTGCCGGGTCGGCCCGCCAGAAGCGGTTGAAGACCCGGGTGGCCTCACCGGGTTTGAGCCCGACGCCGTAGTCGCGCACCGCGACCGCCACCGCTCCGGAGCCGGCCGCCAGGCGCACCACCACGTCGTGGCCCTCACCGTGCTCCACGGCGTTGACGACGAGGTTGCGCAAGACGCGTTCCACCCGTCGCGGGTCGGCCTCGGCCACCACCGGCTGCTCGTCGCCGCGCACCAGGATGCGGCTGCCCTTGCGCTCCGCCAGCGGTTCGGCGGCGTCGACAACGCGCCATACCACATCACGCAGGTCGATCGCCTCAGCGTCGAGTACCGCGGCACCGGCGTCGAACCGGCTGATCTCCAGCAGGTCCGACAGCAGCGAGTCGAAGCGCTCGACCTGGCTCAGCAGCAGCTCGGCCGAACGTGCCGTCACCGGATCGAAGTCCTCGCGCGAATCGTGGATGACGTCCGCCGCCATACGTACGGTCGTCAACGGCGTACGCAGCTCGTGCGACACGTCGGAGACGAACCGCCGCTGCATCCGCGACAGATCCTCCAGCTGCTGGATCTTGGTCTGCAGGGTCTGCGCCATCTTGTTGAAGGATTCACCCAGCCGGGCGATGTCGTCGTCGCCGGAGACCTTCATCCGTTCGTGGAGCACGCCGTCGGCCAGCCGCTGCGAGATGGAGGCCGCCATGCGCACCGGTGTGACGACCTGGCGCACCACCAGCCAGGCGATCGCGCCCAGCAGACCCACGACGAACACCCCGGCGGTCGCCAGCGTCGTCTCCACCAGGCTGAGCGTGCGCTCCTCCTGGGTGAACGGGAACAAGTAGTACAGCTCGTACGAACGCCCCGTCTCATCGTTCAGCCGCTGTCCGATGACCAGCCCCGGACGGCCCACCGGATCACCCGCACGGATGATGCGCGTCTCACGCTGGTAGACGCCGTTCTCCTGCACGACGGCACTGCGCAACGCCGTCGGCACACTCTTGTCCGGCAGCACGTCACCCGACGCACGCGGACCGCGGGTCGTCTCCGTGCTGCCCGACTGCACCGGCAGCTGACCCTTGTCGGAGGTCAGCGCCACCACGTAGTACACGCCCTGGCCACCGCTGGCCAGTTGCTGCACGAGATCGGTGAGCCAGGTGCCGGGGTCGACCTGGCCGCGGCCACCGGCGCCGGCCGCGGTGCCCCCGCCGGAGGACGGCGAACCACCGGCCCGCGGAGGCTGGTCACTGAGTGCCTGGCTCTTCGCCACGCTGAACCCGCCGAGCGCCTGCCCCTGCGCGGCCCGCGTCTTCGCCTCCAGCAGGCCGTTGCGCACCTGCCCGATCACCACCACGCCGAGCATCAGCACCACGCCCAGCGACATCAGCAGCGTCGTGGCCACCACCCGCAGCTGGATGTTGCGCCGCCACAGCCGCAGCCCCGGCAGCAACGGCCGCCGCGCCCAGCGCCACGCGGCACTCAACACCGGCAGCAGTTCCCGCAGGAAGTCCGCCACCGGCCGCCCCGACCGGGCGGACGGACCGGCGCCGGACGTGGCCCCGGCCGGCCCGCGGGCAGGGGCCCGCGCACCGTCCCGCACCGCGGGACGGCCCTCCTGCCCGGATCCGGGCAGGCCGGACCCCCTACCACGTGCCATCAGGCGATCAGCCCGGCCCGGCCTTGTAGCCCACGCCGCGCACGGTCACCACGATCTCCGGACGCTCCGGATCCCGCTCCACCTTCGAGCGCAGCCGCTGCACATGCACGTTGACCAGCCGCGTGTCCGCCGCGTGCCGGTAGCCCCACACCTGCTCCAGGAGCACCTCGCGCGTGAAGACCTGCCACGGCTTGCGGGCCAGCGCCACCAGCAGGTCGAACTCCAGCGGGGTCAGGGCGATCGCCCGGCCCTCCCGCTTGACGGAGTGCCCCGCCACGTCGATCACCAGATCGCCGATGGTCAGCTGCTCCGGCGTCGGCTCTTCCGCCCGCCGCAGCCGGGCACGCACCCGCGCCACCAGCTCCTTGGGCTTGAACGGCTTGATGACGTAGTCGTCGGCCCCCGACTCCAGGCCCACCACGACGTCGACGGTGTCGCTCTTGGCCGTGAGCATCACGATCGGCACGCCCGACTCGGCCCGGATCTGCCGGCACACGTCGATGCCGTCCCGTCCGGGCAGCATCAGGTCGAGCAGCACCAGATCGGGCTTGGTCTCCCGGAAGGCGGCCAGCGCCTTGTCCCCGTCCGCCACGAAAGACGGCTCGAAGCCCTCTCCACGCAGCACGATGCCCAGCATCTCGGCCAGTGCGGTGTCGTCGTCGACGACCAGGACGCGTCCCTTCATATCGACATCATCCCATTTTCATTTCGGTATCGTGCACCTGCGTGACGATGCTCACTGACCTGCGGTGACGTGCGCCACTGTCCTGGTTCGTCCGCCGGAATCCACCGGCGGTGATGTGCAGCACTGATGTCAGCTCCCCCGTACGTCGTGGGCCCACGAACGCACTCGCCCGTGTCGTCCACGTCACACCGTATCGGCCGAGCGGGTGATACCGGAGCCCTCCCCCCGGTGATCGGGCCCGGCGACACCGTGCCCGGCAGGGGCGGGCGCGGCGTCGTGCGAGCGGCCTCAGCCCAGCAGCGCGGCCACCGACGCGGCCGTCACCGGGGACGCGACACCCGTCTCCGTCACGATCGCGGTGACCAGCTCCGGCGGCGTCACGTCGAACGCCGGGTTGTACGCCGCCGTCCCCACCGGCGCCAGCGGCACCCGCGGCCGCACCGGCATGCACGTCACCTCCGCCGCGTCCCGCTGCTCGACGTGGATCTGCGCTCCGGACGCGGTCGCCGCGTCCACCGTCGTCGTCGGCGCCACCACCAGGAACGGCACCCCGTGGTGCCGCGCCAGCACCGCCAGCGGGTACGTCCCGACCTTGTTCGCCGTCGACCCGTCCGCCGCGATCCGGTCCGCCCCCACCAGCACCGCGTCCACCTGCCCGGACGCCAGCAGCGAACCCGCCGCGTTGTCCGCCAGCAACGTGTGCGGCATCCCCGCCCGCGTCGCCTCCCACGCCGTCAGCCGCGCCCCCTGGAGCAGCGGCCGCGTCTCGTCGATCCACAACCGCTCCAGCGCCCCCGCCCGGTGCGCCGCCAGCACCACGCCCAGCGCAGTGCCCTCCCCGCCCGAGACCAGCACCCCGGTGTTGCAGTGCGTCAGCAGCCGCAACGGCCGCTCCGGAAGCAGGTCCCGCAACAGCTCCAGCCCGTGCGACGCCATCCGCCCCGCGGCGGCCGCGTCCTCCAGGTGCAGCTCCCGCGCTCCCGCCAGCGCCACACCCGCCGCGTCCGCGACACCGGCCGCCCGCCACGCCCCCAGGACCCGGGTGACGCCGTACGCCAGGTTGACGGCGGTGGGCCGGGCCTCCGCCAGCAGCTTCGCCTGCGCCTCGACGTCGTCACCCCGCGCCGCGGCCAGCGCCACCCCGTACGCCCCGGCGATCCCCAGCAGCGGCGCACCGCGCACCGCCAGCGTCCGGATCGCCTCTACCAGCGTCGGCACGTCACGGCAGACGAGCTCGCACTCCTCGGCCGGCAGCCTCGTCTGGTCCAGCAACACCACCACCGGAGCACCGGCGTCGTCCGCCCAGCGCAACGCGGGGCTCAGGGGGAGATCCATGCAGTCATCAGCCACCGGACCAGTCTGCCCAATCCCCGCACCCCCCGAACCCCGCACACCACCAGGCACCCCCGCCACCCCAACTCCCTTTCCCCACACGGGGTTTCCCGCCTTTGCGACCGGGTTGTCCGCGATCACGGCACGACGCGCGCCCTTGTCCGTTGCGCGTGACACCATGTGCGCGGACCTCCGACGGGTCCCCGACGCGCAACGTCACAGCGCGCAGCCACGAAGGAGCACCGATGAACGACTCCGCGGGCCGGCCCTCGTCCGGCCCCGAGGACCCCGGCACCCCGGCAACGGGATCCCCGGACGTCTCCAGCCGGCCCGCACAGCCCACCACCCCGCAGCCGCAGCCGGCACACGCGGAGCAGCCCCCGCAGGACGCCACGCCGCCCTCCGCCGCCGTTCCCCCGCCGCCCCCGGCCCCCGGCCCCGCGTACCCGCCCGGCGGCTACCCGCCCGTCCCGCCCTACGGCTACAGCTACGGCTACCCCGGCGGCCCGGCCCCCTGGGCCACCGCGGCCCGGGCCCCCAAGCCCGGGGTCATCCCGCTGCGCCCGCTCGACATCGGCGACCTGTTCTCCGGGACCTTCGCCACCTTCCGCCGCCACTGGCAGGCCACACTCGTCATCGCGTTCGTGATCGGCCTGATCACCAGCGCCGCTGGCGTGGTCTTCAACGGCATCAGCATGCACGACCCCGGCTACCGGCAGGCCGTGACCGCCACGAGCCCGAGCACCAGCCTGCACTACAGCCTCTCCCACTCCGGGTTCACCGGGCTGTCGTTGCTGATCACGCTGGCCGCACAGGTCATCTCGACCGCGCTGCTGATCATCGTGACCAGCCACGCCGTGCTGGGCCGGCCCACCACCCTGGGCACGGTCTGCCGCGAGGGACTCCCGCACCTGCTGCGGATGCTCGGCCTCGCCGTGGTCACTGTCCTCGTGGTCGCCGTCCCGGTGCTGCTCTGCATGACCCCCGGCCTCATCCTGCTCGCCGGCGGTTCCGAACTCGGCGGCAGCGGTCTCGCCGTCCTCGGCATGCTCGCCGGCTCCCTCGCCGCCTGCTGGCTCTACGTCAGCTACTCGCTCGCCGCCCCCGCCCTCGTCCTCGAACGGCAGGGCGTCATCGCCGCCCTCGGCCGCTCCTACAAGCTCGTCAAGGGCGCCTGGTGGCGGGTCTTCGGCATCGAACTGCTCATGCTCCTCGTGACGTTCATCGCCGGCGCCGTCATCGACCTGCTCATCGGCCTTCTGAGCGGCAGCGGCAGCGCCCTGGGCCTCGTGACCACCGACAACGTCGCGAAGCTCTCCAGCTGGTCCTCCATCCTCATGTTCGGCCTCGCCGGCCTGATCACCTCCCTCTTCGCCCTCCCCGTGACGGCCTTCGCCCGCTCGCTCCTCTACATGGACCTGCGTATCCGCCGCGAGGAACTCGACGTCGAACTCGCCGTCGCCGCCGGCATCCCCAACCCCCGCACCGGAGTCTGACCCTCTCCGCCTCCCCCGCCGCGGCCCGGCAGCCCTCTCCCTGAGGCCCCTGCCGGGCCGCGGCGTTTCCCGGCCCACCCCGACCGCACCGGGTTTCAGGGTCCACAAGGGGAACGTCCGGGGTCACGACGCAGGGAGCAACGTCCCTCTCCGACCCGCCGGCACCCCGCACAACCCGCCGCAGGAACGAGGACCGCCCGCCCTTGCTGGGGCGGCCGGTGAAGCGTCAGTCGGGGCGAGCAGCCGGCAACGGCGCGGTCGCAGCCCGCCCGCTGTCCCGGGCTCGTGGCGGCGGGCGGCGGGCCACCGCAGTTCCGCCGGCCATCGCGGGATCGGGAACGCATACACCGCGCTGACAGGCGGGCAACGCAAAAAAGACCGTCGGTCCCGAGTCGTGACGACTCGGGACCGACGGCCCAATGATTGTTCGGCGGCGTCCTACTCTCCCACAGGGTCCCCCCTGCAGTACCATCGGCGCTGATAGGCTTAGCTTCCGGGTTCGGAATGTAACCGGGCGTTTCCCCATCGCCATGACCACCGAAACACACAGAAACCTACGAAGGTTCGTGGTTTCAGAACCACACAGTGGACGCGAGCAACTGAGGACAAGCCCTCGGCCTATTAGTACCGGTCGACTCCACCAGTCACCTGGCTTCCATCTCCGGCCTATCAACCCAGTCGTCTACTGGGAGCCTTAACCCCTCAAGGGGGTGGGAGTCCTCATCTCGAAGCAGGCTTCCCGCTTAGATGCTTTCAGCGGTTATCCCTCCCGAACGTAGCCAACCAGCCATGCCCTTGGCAGAACAACTGGCACACCAGAGGTCCGTCCGTCCCGGTCCTCTCGTACTAGGGACAGCCCTTCTCAAGACTCCTACGCGCACAGCGGATAGGGACCGAACTGTCTCACGACGTTCTAAACCCAGCTCGCGTACCGCTTTAATGGGCGAACAGCCCAACCCTTGGGACCGACTCCAGCCCCAGGATGCGACGAGCCGACATCGAGGTGCCAAACCATCCCGTCGATATGGACTCTTGGGGAAGATCAGCCTGTTATCCCCGGGGTACCTTTTATCCGTTGAGCGACGGCGCTTCCACAAGCCACCGCCGGATCACTAGTCCCAGCTTTCGCTCCTGCTCGACCCGTCAGTCTCACAGTCAAGCTCCCTTGTGCACTTACACTCAACACCTGATTGCCAACCAGGCTGAGGGAACCTTTGGGCGCCTCCGTTACTCTTTAGGAGGCAACCGCCCCAGTTAAACTACCCATCAGACACTGTCCCTGATCCGGATCACGGACCCAGGTTAGACATCCAGCACGACCAGAGTGGTATTTCAAGGACGACTCCACCACGGCTGGCGCCGCGATTTCACAGTCTCCCACCTATCCTACACAAGCCGAACCGAACACCAATATCAAACTATAGTAAAGGTCCCGGGGTCTTTCCGTCCTGCTGCGCGAAACGAGCATCTTTACTCGTAATGCAATTTCACCGGGCCTATGGTTGAGACAGTCGAGAAGTCGTTACGCCATTCGTGCAGGTCGGAACTTACCCGACAAGGAATTTCGCTACCTTAGGATGGTTATAGTTACCACCGCCGTTTACTGGCGCTTAAGTTCTCAGCTTCGCCACACCGAAATATGACTAACCGGTCCCCTTAACGTTCCAGCACCGGGCAGGCGTCAGTCCGTATACATCGCCTTACGGCTTCGCACGGACCTGTGTTTTTAGTAAACAGTCGCTTCTCGCTGGTCTCTGCGGCCACCCCCAGCTCGGAGTGCAAGACTCGTCACCAGGAATGGCCCCCCTTCTCCCGAAGTTACGGGGGCATTTTGCCGAGTTCCTTAACCATAGTTCACCCGAACGCCTCGGTATTCTCTACCTGACCACCTGAGTCGGTTTAGGGTACGGGCCGCCGTAAAACTCGCTAGAGGCTTTTCTCGACAGCATAGGATCATCCACTTCGCCACAATCGGCTCGGCATCAGGTCTCAGCCTTGATATGAGGCGGATTTACCTACCCCACGGCCTACACCCTTACCCCGGGACTACCACCGCCCGGGCTGGACTACCTTCCTGCGTCACCCCATCACTCACCTACTGACCGCTTGGTTCACCGGCTCCACCACTCCCCATCACCCCGAAGGGATCAAAGGCGGCTTCACGGGCTTAGCATCACGATGCTCGATGTTTGACGCTTCACAGCGGGTACCGGAATATCAACCGGTTATCCATCGACTACGCCTGTCGGCCTCGCCTTAGGTCCCGACTTACCCTGGGCAGATCAGCTTGACCCAGGAACCCTTGGTCAATCGGCGCACACGTTTCCCACGTGTGAATCGCTACTCATGCCTGCATTCTCACTCGTGAACCGTCCACAACTGCCTTCCGGCGCTGCTTCACCCGGCACACGACGCTCCCCTACCCATCACAGCCACCGTTGGGTGTACATGCTGCAATGACACGACTTCGGCGGTATACTTGAGCCCCGCTACATTGTCGGCGCGGAATCACTTGACCAGTGAGCTATTACGCACTCTTTCAAGGGTGGCTGCTTCTAAGCCAACCTCCTGGTTGTCTCTGCGACTCCACATCCTTTCCCACTTAGCATACGCTTAGGGGCCTTAGTCGATGCTCTGGGCTGTTTCCCTCTCGACCATGGAGCTTATCCCCCACAGTCTCACTGCCGCGCTCTCACTTACCGGCATTCGGAGTTTGGCTAAGGTCAGTAACCCGGTAGGGCCCATCGCCTATCCAGTGCTCTACCTCCGGCAAGAAACACACGACGCTGCACCTAAATGCATTTCGGGGAGAACCAGCTATCACGGAGTTTGATTGGCCTTTCACCCCTAACCACAGGTCATCCCCCAGGTTTTCAACCCTGGTGGGTTCGGGCCTCCACGAAGTCTTACCTCCGCTTCACCCTGCCCATGGCTAGATCACTCCGCTTCGGGTCTTGAGCGTGCTACTGAACCGCCCTGTTCGGACTCGCTTTCGCTACGGCTACCCCACACGGGTTAACCTCGCAACACACCGCAAACTCGCAGGCTCATTCTTCAAAAGGCACGCAGTCACGACTGCATGTGCAAGCACACACAGCGACGCTCCCACGGCTTGTAGGCACACGGTTTCAGGTACTATTTCACTCCGCTCCCGCGGTACTTTTCACCATTCCCTCACGGTACTATCCGCTATCGGTCACCAGGGAATATTTAGGCTTAGCGGGTGGTCCCGCCAGATTCACACGGGATTTCTCGGGCCCCGTGCTACTTGGGAAATGAGCAAGCAAGCCGTACAAATTTCGGCTACGGGGGTCTTACCCTCTACGCCGGGCCTTTCGCATGCCCTTCGCCTACCTGTACGGTTTCTGACTCGCCCAGCCGCCGGCAGACAACTGAAGCTCACTCCCACAACCCCGTACGCGCAACCCCTGCCGGGTATCACACGCATACGGTTTAGCCTCATCCGGTTTCGCTCGCCACTACTCCCGGAATCACGGTTGTTTTCTCTTCCTGCGGGTACTGAGATGTTTCACTTCCCCGCGTTCCCTCCATACTGCCTATGTGTTCAGCAGCA
>CAVTAX010000002.1:1775000-2071304 GCA_963732825.1 uncultured Actinomycetota bacterium
CAGCACCACGTCACCGGCCAGGTGGACCGGGTACTGCTCACCGGTGTCGAGTGCCCTGACCTGGTATTCGTCCACGATCAGGGGGGCGTTGTCAGTGGTGTGTGCTGTCCTGTCGACCAGGGACCAGGACTGGTCGACGGTGCGCGGTGCGAGGACCGGGGAGGTGAGGGCGATGAGGCGGACGCGGGTGGCCGGTGAGCCGGGCGCGAGGCGCAGCAGGCGGGCGGTGGCGACGAGGAAGGCCGGCGAGGTGCCGGTGAAGGTGTGGGCGCGCTCGCTGCCCTCGCGTGCCCCGGCCGCGGTGGTGGCCGCCGTGGTGAGGGGAGCTCGGACCCAGGTGACACCGTCCATGGCGGCGCCGCGTACCTGCCAGCCGCCGGCCCGCAGTTCCAGGCGAATAGGCCGGCCGAGCTCGTCGGTCGTCAGGTCGACCGAGCCGGAGTCGGTGCCGTCCGCCGCGGTGGTGCGGGCGGTGTAGCGCCAGCCGGAGGGGCCGGTGGCGCAGTGGAAGCGCTCGTCACCGAGGGGTGTGTGGTCATGGGTGTCGTGGAACGAGTAACGGCCGCGGGGCATGTCGTGCCCTTTCCGGTGCTGTGCCGGTGGGGCCGCTCGCACGGTTCCCCGCGCCGCCGGCGGGTCACGGGGTGGTTCTCCGCGCCCCGGCGACGGCGCCGGGGCGCGGAGAACCGGGACGGATCAGTAGCGGTAGTGGTCCGCCTTGTAGGGGCCCTCGACCGGGACGCCGATGTAGGCGGCCTGCTCGGGGCGCAGGGTGGTGAGCTTGACGCCGAGGGCGTCGAGGTGGAGACGGGCGACCTTCTCGTCGAGGTGCTTGGGCAGCACGTAGACGTCGGTCGGGTACGCCTCGGGCTTGGTGAACAGCTCGATCTGGGCGATCGTCTGGTTCGCGAAGCTGTTCGACATCACGAAGGACGGGTGGCCTGTGGCGTTGCCCAGGTTGAGCAGGCGGCCCTCGGACAGCACGATGATCGTCCTGCCGTCGGGGAAGGTCCAGGTGTGGACCTGCGGCTTGACCTCGTCCTTGACGATGCCGGGGATCTTCGCGAGGCCGGCCATGTCGATCTCGTTGTCGAAGTGGCCGATGTTGCCCACGATGGCCTGGTGCTTCATCTTGGCCATGTCGGCGGCCATGATGATGTCCTTGTTGCCGGTGGTGGTGACGAAGACGTCGGCGATGCCGACGACGTCGTCGAGGGTGGTCACCTGGTAGCCGTCCATCGCGGCCTGCAGGGCGCAGATGGGGTCGATCTCGGTGACGATGACGCGGGCGCCCTGGCCGCGCAGGGACTCGGCGCAGCCCTTGCCGACGTCGCCGTAGCCGCAGATCACGGCGACCTTGCCGCCGATGAGGACGTCGGTGGCGCGGTTGATGCCGTCGACCAGGGAGTGACGGCAGCCGTACTTGTTGTCGAACTTGGACTTGGTGACCGCGTCGTTGACGTTGATGGCCGGGAAGAGCAGCTGCCCGTCGCGGTGCATCTCGTAGAGGCGGTGGACGCCGGTGGTGGTCTCCTCGGTGACGCCGCGGATCTCGGAGGCGAGGCGGGTCCACTTGGTGGCGTCCTCACCGAGGGTGCGGTTGAGGAGCTGGAGGATGATCCGGAACTCGTCACTGTCGGCGGTGGCCGGATCGGGGGCGGAGCCCGCCTTCTCGAACTCGACGCCCTTGTGCACGAGCAGGGTGGCGTCGCCACCGTCGTCGAGGATCATGTTGGGGCCGCCGGTGGGGCTGTCGGCCCAGGTCAGCGCCTGCTCGGTGCACCACCAGTACTCTTCGAGGGTTTCGCCCTTCCAGGCGAAGACCGGCACGCCCTGCGGGTTGTCCGGGGTGCCCTCGGGGCCGACGGCGATGGCCGCGGCGGCGTGGTCCTGGGTGGAGAAGATGTTGCAGGAGGCCCAGCGGACCCGGGCGCCGAGGGCGACGAGGGTCTCGATGAGGACGGCGGTCTGCACGGTCATGTGCAGGGAGCCGGTGACGCGGGCGCCGGCCAGCGGCTGGGCGGCGGCGTACTCCTCGCGGATCGCCATCAGGCCGGGCATCTCGTGCTCGGCGAGGTTGATCTCCTTGCGGCCGAACGGCGCGAGGGAGAGGTCAGCGACCTTGAAGTCGGAGGTCATGCGGAGTGCTCCTCGGGGATCGTGTCGAGGGTGGGCTTCGGTCGTGCCGCGGCTGCCCGCCCGGCGTTCACGCCATGGCTGAGCGGACCGGTGGTGATTCCGGCCCTGCGTGTGCGGCACAGCCCGTCGGAGGCCCTCTCTCCCTCGGCCGGTCCGGTGGTCACCGGTCCGCCCGACCGCCATCAGCAGCGACGTCTGGCTGGTGACGAATCTACACCGACCGGGGTCCGGATGGCCGGTGCAGAGGGCCGAAAGGCCGAATCCTTCGGGTGGTCCGGGGTGTCAGGTGGTGGGGGCCGGGGCGTCGGCGGCGTGGAAGATGTCCGGTTCGAGGTAGATGACGCGGGCGATGGGGACGGCCTCGCGGATGCGGGCCTCGGCGGCGTCGATGGCGGCGGCGACCTGGGCGGCGGTGTCGTCGTGCCGTACCGCGATCTTGGCGGCGACCAGCAGTTCCTCAGGGCCCAGGTGCAGGGTGCGCATGTGGATGACGCCGGCGACCGTCGCGTGGTCGACGGCGGCGGCGCGGATGGCGGCGACGGTGTCGGGGCCGGCGGCCTCGCCGAGCAGCAGGGACTTGGTCTCGGCTGCCAGCACCAGGGCGATGCAGACCAGCAGGGTGCCGATGCACAGGGTGCCGACGCCGTCCCAGACGCCGCTGCCGGTGAGCAGGGCGAGGCCGACGCCGGTGAGGGCGAGCACGAGTCCGATGAGGGCGCCGAAGTCCTCCAGCAGGACGACGGGCAGTTCGGGGGCCTTGGCCCGGCGGACGAACTGCACCCACGTCTGGTCGCCGCGCAGCTGGGACGCCTCGCGGATGGCGGTGCGGAAGGAGTAGCCCTCTGCGAGGACGGCGAAGATCAGCACGCCGACCGGCCAGTACCAGTGCTCGACAGGGTGGGGGTGGCGGACCTTCTCGTAGCCCTCGTAGAGGGCGAAGACGCCTCCGACGGTGAAGAGGACGACGGAGACGAGGAAGCCGAAGATGTAGCGCTCACGGCCGTAGCCGAAGGGGTGTTCGTCGGTCGCCGCCTTCTTGGCCCGTTTGCCGCCGATGAGCAGCAGCACCTGGTTGCCGGAGTCAGCGACGGAGTGGACGCCCTCGGCGAGCATCGACGACGAGCCGCTGAAGGCGAAGGCGACGAACTTGGTGGCGGCGATGGCGAGGTTGGCTCCCAGGGCCGCGATGATGGCCCTGGTTCCGCCGGACGCGCTCATGGGTTCGGGGGTTCCTTCCGTCGGCTGGTGGGGTGGTCAGACGCGTACGGTCGCGCGGAACAGGGTGCCGTCGCCGGTGGCGGTGGCCTGTTCGCCGGCCGGCACCCAGGCGGAGCGGCCGGGGGCCAGGGTGAGGGTGGTGCCGTCGGCGCCGGTGAGCTCGGCGTGGCCGGCGGTGCACAGCAGGATCTGCGGGGTGCGCCGGGTGAGGGCGGTCGTGGTGCCGGGGGCCAGGCGGTGTCGGGAGAGCCGGAACTCGTCGATGGGGGCGTCGTAGAGCTCCTCACCGGGGGTCTCGCCGGGCACCGGGCGCAGGACGCCGGGGTCGGTGGGTTCGAAGCGGACGATCCGCAGCAGTTCGGGGACGTCGATGTGCTTGGGGGTCAGGCCGCAGCGCAGGACGTTGTCGGAGTTGGCCATGATCTCGACACCGAGACCCGCGAAGTAGGCGTGCGGGATGCCGGCGCCGAGGTAGAGGGCGTCGCCGGCTTCGAGGACCACGTGGTTGAGGAGCAGGCCGGCGATGACACCGGGGTCGCCGGGGAAGGAGTCGGCGGCTCGGGCGAGGGCGGCCAGGGCGGCGGCGTTCCGGTGGCCGGGGCCGGCGGCGGCGAGGCGGGCGGCGGCGGCCGCGGTGCGGGTGACGAGCGGGGCGACGGTGGCGCGGTCGGTGCCGAGGACGGCGGCGAGCACGTCGCGCAGGGCCCGGTCGGCGGGGCCGGTGCGCAGGGTGTCGGCCCAGGGCTTGAGTTCGGGTATGCCGAGCGCGTCGAGCAGGACCGCGGCGTCGGCGGGGTCGCGGAAGCCGCACAGGCCGCTGAAGGGGCCGAGGGCGCAGATCAGTTCGGGCTTGTGGTTCGGGTCGCGGTAGTTGCGGTGCGGGGCGTCGGCGGGGATGCCGCGGGCCTCCTCGTCGGCGTACCCGGCGCGGGCCTGTTCCAGGTCGGGGTGCACCTGGACGGAGAGGGGGGTGGCGGCGGCGAGGATCTTCAGCAGGAACGGCAGGCGGGGGCCGAAGCGTTCGACGGTGGATCCGCCGAGTTCGCCGCGGGGGTCGGCGTCGATGACGGCGTCGAGCGGGACGGGGCCGGCGCCCCGGTCGAGGGTGGAGGGGGCGCCGGGGTGGGCACCCATCCACATCTCGGCCTGCGGTTCCCCGGTGGGGCCGGTGCCGAGGAGTCCGGGGATGGCGGTGGTCGAACCCCAGGCGTACGGGCGCACGGTGTTGGTGAGGCGGTCCATGCGGTCTGGTCTTTCCTCTCTCGGGCCTGCCGGGCGTTCAGGCCCGGAAGTGGTGCGGTGTGCTGGTCCGTGCGGTCATCCGGCGTCGTCGGCGGGGTCGATCGCGAGGTAGGCGGCGGTGAAGTCGGCGAGGGCCAGGAGTTCGGCCAGGGCTTCGGTGCGGGTGCCGGCGGGGGGTTCCGGCGCGGTGACGGGGGTGCCGGTGCGGTCGGCCGCGGCGCGGGCGGCGTCCAGGGCGCGGTGGCAGGAGTGGTCGCCGGGTTCGGGGAGCAGGACGACGCGGGGGCTGGGGGTGCCGGGGTCCTCGACGCGGTCGCGGAAGAAGTCGTCGAGCCCGGCGCCGGCGCCGTGGCGGGTGTCGAGGAGGGCAGCGTGCTCGGTGAGGGCGTCGGGCAGCGGGGCTGCCAGGGCGGGGCGGCCGGCCCGGGCGGTGAGCAGGCCGGCCAGGCGGGTGGCGACGGCGTGGCCGACCGGGCCGTGGCTCCACAGCAGGGGCAGGTGGTCGGCGAGGGCGGTGGCCAGGGTTTTGGCGGGGTTGTCGTAGGCGGCGGTGGCCGGGCCGAAGCGGACGGCGGCGGTGTCGAGGCGGTCGGCGAGGGCGTCGACGGCGGCGGGGTCGGCCTCCAGCAGGCCGGTGCGGTCGGTGAGGGCGAGCAGGGGGGTGAGCAGGGACCAGAAGGCGCCGGCGTCGTGGCCGGGGGCGCCGGGGGCACCGTCCGGGGCGGGGGCGCAGGGCAGGGCGAAGCCGCGGGCCTGCTGGAGTGCCTCGGTGAGCGGGCTGCGGGCGGGTGCCACGCCGGCCAGGGACGCGCCGCGGCGGTACGCCTGTTCGGCGAGGCGGGCGAGGCCCGGTTCGGTGCCGTCCGGGGTGGCGACGAGGAGCAGGTCGGCGCCGCCGGTCCAGCCGGGGAGGGTCCAGGTGCGGGCGTCCGGGGTGGGTTCGGGGCCGCCGGACGGCAGGGGCAGGACGGGGCAGCCGGCGAGTGCGGCGAGTACGGCGGTGACGTGTCCTGTGGTGGGGCCGGGGCCGGCGACGAGCACGGTGCGGGGGCGGCCGTCGGGGCGCAGGGCGCCGGTGCCGGCCTCGGCGGCGAGGTGGGCGGCGAGGCGGACCCGGGCGCCGGCGCCGGCGGCGGTCCGCAGCAGTCCGGCTGCGTCGGCTCGGGCGAGCGCGCCGGGGCGGTCGAGCAGGGAGTCGTCGAACACGGTGTCCTCCGGCCTCGGTGCGGGGGCCTGCGGCGGCTGCGGGAGCGGCGGCGGGGCGGCCGGGGCGTGGCGGTCCTCCCCGGGCGGCGGGTCCGCCCGGTGGGGGCGGGGCGGCCTCGGGCGGGGTCAGGCGGGGCGGCGGGCCTCGTCGACGAGGAGGACGGGGATGTCGTCGCGTACCGGGTAGGCCAGGCCGCAGCTGTCGGAGGTGCAGATCAGCTCGGGGGTGGCGTCCGGCTCGCTCTCCCGCAGCGGCGCGTGGCAGGCGGGGCAGGCGAGGATCTCCAGGAGGCTGGCTTCGAGCGGCATGGGCGGTCCTCTTCGCGGGGTGGTCTCGTCCGGAGTGCCGTGGGTCCCGGCCGCGTTCGCGGGGCGAGGCGGTGGGGCGCACGACCGGGCCAGACTACCGTTGACCGGCCGGGCCCCGGGGCGGGGCGGTGGAACCGGGCCCCGGGGCGGTGCGGCGGGCGGTCAGCCGCGGACGACGGCGAGGACCTCGTCGCGCAGCCGGTCGACGGTGGCGCTCTCGCGGGCCTCGATGTTGAGGCGCAGCAGCGGTTCGGTGTTGGACGGGCGGAGGTTGAACCACCAGTCGGGTCCGGTGACGGTGAGGCCGTCGAGTTCGTCGAAGGTGACGCCGTCGCGGCCGTCGAAGGCGGCTCGTACGGCGGCGGTGCGGCCGGCGGCGTCCTGGACGGTGGAGTTGATCTCGCCGGAGGAGGCGTAGCGGTCGTAGGCGGCGGCGAGTTCGGAGAGCGGGCCGTCCTGTTCGCCGAGGGCTGCGAGCACGTGGAGGGCTGCGAGCATGCCGGTGTCGGCGTTCCAGAAGTCGCGGAAGTAGTAGTGGGCGGAGTGTTCGCCGCCGAAGATGGCGCCGGTGCGGGCCATTTCGGCCTTGATGAACGAGTGGCCGACGCGGGTGCGTTCGGGGGTGCCGCCGGCCTCGCGGACGATTTCGGGGACGGACCAGGAGGTGATCAGGTTGTGGATGATGGTGCCGCTGCCGCCGTGCTTGGCGAGTTCGCGGGAGGCGACGAGGGCGGTGACGGCGGACGGCTTGACGGGTTCGCCGCGTTCGTCGACGACGAAGCAGCGGTCGGCGTCGCCGTCGAAGGCCAGGCCGAGGTCGGCGCCGGACTCGCGGACCCGGGCCTGCAGGTCGGTGATGTTCTTGGGGTCGAGGGGGTTGGCCTCGTGGTTGGGGAAGGTGCCGTCGAGTTCGAAATACATGGGTACGACGTCGAGCGGGAGGCCGGCCAGCACGGTGGGGACGGTGTGGCCGCCCATGCCGTTGCCGGCGTCGACGACGACCTTCAGGGGGCGGATGCCGGTGAGGTCGACGAGCTTGCGCAGGTGGGAGGCGTAGTCGTCGAGGACGTCCTGGGCGCTGATGCTGCCGGGGGTGGCGTCGGTGGTGGGCAGGCCGGTGGCCGTCCATTCCTCGACGAGCCGGCGGACGTCGTCCAGGCCGGTGTCCTGCCCGACGGGGGCGGCGCCGGCACGGCACATCTTGATGCCGTTGTACTGGGCGGGGTTGTGGCTGGCGGTGAACATGGCGCCGGGGATGTCGAGCGCGCCGGAGGCGTAGTAGAGCTCGTCGGTGGAGCACAGGCCGATCTCGACGACGTCGGCGCCGCGGGAGGCCGCGCCGCGGGCGAAGGCGTGCGAGAGGCCGGGCGACGAGGGGCGCATGTCGTGGCCGATGACGATGCGGGAGGCGTCGGTGACGGTGACGAAGGCCGCGCCGAAGAGTTCGGACAGGGTCTCGTCCCACTGGTCCGGAACGACGCCGCGGACGTCGTACGCCTTCACGAGTTGCGTCAGGTCGGGCACGGCAGGCTCCTGGGTCGACGGGCGGGTTCCCTCGCCCGGGGGGCAACGGTGCGCACAAACCTACCCGGCGGGGTGGCCGCCGGCGGGGAACGGCCGCCGTACGGGGGGTGTATGGCGTGGGGTGATCGCGGCCCGTCCGGCGGGCCCGTCCGGCCGGGGTGGTGCGCCCGGCGGGGGCGGGGTTACGGCTCGGGGGACCTGAGGACCCGCAGGTGGCCGCGGCGGGCGACCTCGATGGGGTCGGTGTCGCGGGGGGTGGGGCGCTCGTGCGGCCGGGCGGCTTCGCGGACGGCGTTGGCGAGGGCTTCGAGGTCGTCGCCGCTGGGGCGGGCGGGCCCGGTGTCCACGGCGAGGCGGACGACTTCCCAGCCGCGGGGGGCGGTGAGCCGTTCGGAGTGTTCAGAGCACAGGTCGTAGCAGTGCGGCTCGGCATAGGTCGCGAGGGGGCCGAGGACCGCCGTGGAGTCCGCGTAGACGTACGTCAGCGTCGCCACGGCCGGGCGGCCGCACGCGGTGCGCGAACAACGGCGTACAGGACTCACGACGTTGGACGGTACCGCACTCTTGAGCGGGCCGCGACGACTCCGGGAGACCTCACCCGGTCGTGTCGTCGTGTTGCCGCTGGGTAGTCCGTTCTCGTGACGCGGGCGGCGGGCGGCGGGGTGACGTTCGGTGGCGGGACGGGCACCACAGGTGGCCGGTGACGGGGGGGTGCGATCGGTCCGGTTTGGGTAGTGGACGCGCATTGCGCGACATCACCGCTGTTGTACGCCGGCGTGTGCTGGGCAGGAGCGGGGGGCGGGTTCCGGGGCCGTCGGGGTACCGGCCGGCACGAAGGATGGGAGGGCGGCGGCTACGCTGCACATGATGGACATGTCCGTTCCTCCTCACGCGCCGGGTCAGCCGGGGCAGGCGCCCGGTCCGCAGTCGGGCCAGACCTCCGGTCAGGCTCCCGGGCAGCCGCCGGGTTCCGCCGCGGGGCCCGGGGGCGGTCAGCCGTCCCCCGCGGCGCCGGGCCGTCCGGTGCGCCGCCGGGACCGGCACGGCCGCGGTATGCGGGGTCCGGTGGCGCCGCCGCAGGTGCCGTTGTCGGTGAGCCGGTCCGACGCGTTCGACGATCTGGTGCGGGACGCGGCCGACCGGCTGGAGCGGCGGTGGCCGCAGTTGTCGGAGGTGGAGTTCGCCGTGCAGGAGGTGCCGCCCGCGCCGGGTGCGGGGGCGGAGCCCGCGGACGTGGTGCCGCTGGGGCGGCTGATCCCGGCGGGGTCGGCGTCACCGAACCGGATCGTGGTGTACCGGCGTCCGGTGGAGGTGCGGGCGAAGGGCCGTGAGGAGCGGGCGCTGCTGGTGCACGAGGTGGTCGTGGAGCAGGTGGCCGATCTGCTGGGTCTGTCGCCGGAGACGGTGGATCCGCGCTACGGCGAGGAGTGACGGCCCCGGGCGTGGTGCCCGGGGCCGTGGTGACGGGTGGTGGCCGGTCCGCGCCGGTTCAGCCGGTGGCGACGGTCAGGTCGCGCCGGGCCTGGGGGACGGCCACGTAGCCGCCGGCGTCGGGCATGGGCTGGAGGGTGTACGCCTTGATGCCGTCGGCGGGCAGTGACAGCTCGCGGCTGGCGTAGACGGGAGCGCCGGAGACCGGGACGAGGGTGATGGCGTAGGTGCCGGAGCCGGAGGGCTTGGGGGTGACCTGGAGTGTGGTGCCCTTCTTCACGGTGACCGTGGTGACGGTCTCCTTACCGCTCTTGGTGGGCTTCGAGCAGGTGATGCGCACCGTGGCGTCGCCGGTGGGGGCGGTCAGGCCCAGGGTGGAGCCGCCGCTGGTGCGGTTGTCGGCGACGGTGGCGCGGGCGCCGACCGGTGCGGTGGCCGGCAGGAAGGCGATGTCCTGGCTGCTGTGGTCGCCGCGGGTGATCTCCAGGGCTGCGACGAACGGCTGGGCCCGGCCGGGGTCGGACGGGGTCAGGACGAGGGAGCCGATCTGGCCCTGGGTGAGTTTCGGCAGGTCGACGGCGGTGGTGACGCCCGAGGTGAAGGTGACGGTTTCGTGGCCGGCCGGGACGATCGCGCCGCTGGGGGTGAGCAGTTGGACCTTGACGTCGGCGTCGTTGCCGGCGGTGCCGTAGCCGATGAGGCGGACGGCGGTGGCGTCCTTGGGGATGCCGGGGAGCACGGCGGTGTCGGCGGGCTGGGCGGCGGGCGGGATCCAGTCGGAGCCGTTGGGCTTGGCCATGGCCTGGACCTCGGCGGCGATGCGGCCGCTGCGGGCGCTGACGTGTGCGGTGATGTCGCGGTCGCTGCCGTGCAGGAGGACGGAGAGCAGCAGGTCGACGCTGGAGTTGCCGGGGATGGTGAGGTTGTCGGCTCCGGCGGCGCTGATCTCGCCCTTGGCGCCGTAGAAGGAGACGTCGACGGCGGCGGCCTGGCGGTCGGGGTTGGTGAGGTGCAGGAAGTCCTGGCGGTCGCTGGACGTGCTGGCCCCGGGGATCCACAGGTCGGTGCCGGCCTGCTGGCAGGAGGTGCCGAGGAGGCCGACGCCGTTGCCGGCGTCGATGACGGTGGTCATCTGCGCGGTCCAGCCGGGGGCGAGGGCTCCGTCGGCGCTGCCGGTGACCGGGTAGGTGGTGCGGCCGGCGGCGGCGGAGGCCGGGGTGCCGGGGGACTTGAGCGGTACCAGCGGTTTGTCGTGGGCGGGGGGTGTGTCGGTGGCGTGGATGCCGTCGCCCTGCGGCACGTTGTCGAGCTGCGCGGTGCCGCCGGTGGGGCCGCCGGGGTAGAGGGCCGGCGGGGTGTAGGCGGCGTAGGTGGAGGCGTCGAAGTCGGAGCCGGCGGGCTCGGGGCACATGAGGGTGGTGCGCTGCACCGGCTGGCGTTCCGCGGAGGCGGGCAGCGGGCGCGGTGCGGCGGGGGGCGGCGGGGTGGCCGCGGTGGCGACGCCGAAGACGGCGGCCAGTCCGGCGGCGCCCGCGACGAGGGAGAGGGTGGTGCGGTTGACGTTCACTGCTGCTCGTTCCCCTCGCCGTGGGCCGGGTCGTAGGCGGGGTCGTAGGGGGCCGGGTGGCCCTGCTGGGGGTAGCCGTACGCCTGCTGCTGGGCGGGGTCGGGGTAGCCCTCGGTCTGCTGGGGGTAGCCGGGGTACTGGCCTTCGGGGTACTGGCCGTCGGGGCCGGGGGCCGGGTAGCCGTAGCCCTGGGCGGGGTATTCACCGGTGCCGTAGTCCTGCTGCGCGGGGTACTGGCCGCCCTGGTAGCCCTCGGCCGGGTAGCCGGCGGGGTATCCGGCGGCCGGGTACTCGCCGGTGCCGTAGTCCTGGGCGGGGTACTGCCCGGTGTCGTGGGTGGCGGGGTACCCGGCGTACTCGCCCTGCTGGGCGTAGCCGTAGCCGTTGTTCCACTGGTCGTACTGCGGCTGCTGCTGTTCGTCGTACTGCGGCTGCTGGGGAACGGTGCCGTTCTGGTCGTCGTAGGGGTGCTGCTGGGGGATACCGGGCTGCTGGGTGCCGGCGGCGGCCTGCTCGTCGTAGCCCTGCGGGGGGTATCCGGTGGTGCCGGCCTCGGCGTAGGCCGCGGCGGGGTCGGCGTACTGCGGGTCGGCGTGGTCGGGGCCGGCGTCCGGGGCCGTGTGCTCCGGTTCCGCGACCGGCTCGCGTACTCCGCGTCCGGGGCGGGCGGGGCGTCGGTGTCGGCGCGGGTGGCGGCCTCGGCCTCGGCGGCGGCGCGCAGGCGGCGGGCGCGGCGGCCGTCGCCGTCCAGGTCAGCGAAGCCGGCCGTGGCGGCGGCCGCCTCCTCGGGCAGGTCGTCGTCGGCGCTGTCGCGTCGTCCGGGCAGGGCCATGACGACGGCGACGACGGCGAGGAATGCCTGGAGAACCAGCCAGCCGATGTGGGTGAGCGGCGCGTCGAAGGTGACGTCGAGCCGGCCGCCGGAGGACGGCAGGTCGAAGCCCTGGGCCCAGCCGTCGACGACGGTGGGGGCGAGCGGGGAGCCGTCGAGCGTGGCCTTCCAACCGGGGGCGGAGGCGTCGGCGAGCCGCAGGACGCGGCCGGCCGGTCCGGCCGGGACGGTGGTGTGCGCCTCGACGCGCCCGGAGGTGACGGGGACGGCCCGCGCGGCCGCGCCGGTGGTGTTCTTCGGCGGCGTGATCGTGATGCGGGAGACGTCGTCGCCGCTGACCTGCCAGACCTCGGAGCCGCCGGTCTTGCTGAGCCGGCTCAGGCCCGGGGTGGTGTCCAGGACGCGCTTCATGTCCTGCGGCGCCCCCGGTTCCAGCAGCACGTAGGTGACGGCGTAACCGGCCAGGGCGCTGGACTGGTCGGCGCCGGAGCCGGCGACCAGGTTGGCGACGACGCCGCCCAGGCCGGAGGACTCGGCGGTCTCGGCGTCGATCTCGGCGCTGCCGAGGGTGTTGCCGGCGCCGCGGATCAGGGTGTAGCGGACGTGGCCGGGGGTGCCGTTGAGCGCGAGGGTGCGCGGCAGGGTGCCGGATTCGCTGACGTCGGCGATGAACGCGGGCACCTGGGCGGGGTCGCGGCGCTGGAGGGGTCCGGCGGCGCCGCCGATCATCCAGCCGAAGGCGGCGACCAGCGGGGCGAGCGCGAGGGCGGCGACGATGAGGCCGGCGACCGGCTGGCGCCAGCCGAAGCCGGAGGCGGAGATGCGTTCGCGGGCGCCCTCCGCGCCGACGGCGGCGGCGGTCAGCAGCGCGAGGCCGGCGACGAGGGTGGCCGGGCCGGCCCAGGCGGAGTGGTTCTGCGCGGCGGCGGCCAGCAGGCCGGTGAGCGCGGCGGCCCAGGAGGCCAGCACGGCGCGGCGGCGGTCGGGGCGCAGCAGCGCGCCGAGCGCGGCGAGCAGCAGGCCGGCCAGCAGCACCCCGCCGGTGGCCTTGGGGCCGCCGGGGCTGAGGGTCAGCAGGTCGAACGCGGTGGCCCGGCCGCCGGTGTAGGAGAGCCCGGCCTCGCGCAGGAAGAACGCGGGGTGCGTCAGGAGCGTCAGCGACCAGGGGGCGAGCACCAGCATCGGGGTGCCGAGCACGGCGACGAAGCGCAGCGCCTGCGGCAGCAGGAGCGAGCGGTCGCCGCGGACGACCCGTACGGCGAGGGCGACGACGGCCAGCAGCAGTGCGACCGGCCACACGACCGGGGTGAACGCGGTGGTGACGGTGAGGGCGAGCGCGTAGGCCCAGGCGGGACGCCAGCCGGGGCGGGTGCCGGGGCGGGCGGTCAGGCCGGTGGCGGCCACGGCGGCGCGGGCCATCAGGGGCAGGCTGACGGCGAGCACGCAGGTGCCCAGGCGGCCTGCGGCCAAGGCGCCGGTGGTGGCCGGCAGGAAGGCGTAGACGACGGCACCCCAGGCCCGGACCAGGCGGGACTCCACGAGCGGGCGGGAGGCGAAGTAGGCGGCGAATCCGGCGAGCGGCACGGAGGCCACCAGCAGCAGGGTCAGGGCCAGGTTGGTGCTGCCGAACGCCACGGAGGAGGCGAGTGCGACGAGCGCCAGGTAGGGCGGGGCGGCCTGGATGCTGCCGGTGCCGGAGGCGTGCCAGGCGCCGAGGTAGGTGCCCCACAGGTCGTGCAGGTCGCCGGGGGCGGGCAGCAGGGCGCCGCCGGCCAGCGAGCCGCCGCCGAGCAGGCCGCGGCAGGCGACGAGGGAGACCAGCAGCAGCACGGCGAACAGCACCGGCCCCGGCTTGCGGGCGATTCGGCGCAGCCGGGCGAACTGCTCGACCTCGATGAACTCCGAGTCCTCGCCGCCGGGTCCTGACTCGATGGCGCCGCCGTGCCGGCCGGCCGAGGAGACCTCGGCGGCGGTGCGGCCGGCGATGCTGCTGTAGACCTGGTCGACGGTGATGCGGATGGTGGCGCCGGGCGGCGGGAAGAGCGGTTTGAGGTCGGCGTGGGCGACGGCGGGTTTGCCGCGTTCGCGCCGGGCGGCGAGCACGCGTTCTGGGCGCAGCAGGACGGCGGCCAGACCGGCGACCTCGTCGAGGGCCTGGCCTGGGACCTTGCCGACCAGGTAGCCGAGGGTGCGCAGCAGGGTGCCGATGACGATGCGCAGCAGCACGTAGGCCAGCAGCGGGCCGCGGGTGTTGGCGAGCAGGGTGAAGACGGCGCCGGACTTGTCGACGCGGTGCGGGTTGCTGGCGTGCCGCCCGGCGCAGTCGACGGTGCGGCGTTCGCGGGAGGCGGCCTCGGCGTGCCGCAGGACGGCCTCGGGGGCGATGAGGACGGTGTGGCCGGCGGCCTGGGCACGCCAGCAGAAGTCGACGTCGTCGCGCATGAGTGGCAGGTGGGTCTCGAACCCGCCGAGCTGTTCCCACACGTCGCGGCGCACGAGCATGCCGGCGGAGGAGACGGACAGCACCTGCCGGACCTGGTCGTGCTGGCCCTGGTCCTGTTCGCGGCGTTCCAGACCGGTCCAGCGGCGGCCGGAGCGGGCGATGCTGACGCCGACCTCCAGCAGGGCGCGGCGGTCGTACCAGCTGCGGATCTTGGGGCCGATGACGGTGGCCGACGGGGTGGTCTCGGCGACCCGCAGCATTTCGGTGAGGGCGTCGGGGGCCGGTTCGCAGTCGTCGTGCAGCAGCCACAGCCACTGCACGGTGTCGGCCGGGTCCTGTTCGGGCTGCTCGTAGACCTCGTCGTTCCAGGTGCGGGTGACGGGGTCCCAGGCGCTGGGGCGTTGCAGGTAGGGCAGGTCCTCGGGGGCGACCGGCGGCACGGCGCGGATCGCTTCGGCGACGGCCGCGCCGAACCCGGTGCGGCGGGCCAGGTGCAGGACGCGCTGGTCGCCGAGGGCCTCCGACAGCAGGCGTGCGCTGTCGTCGCTGCTGCCGGTGTCGGCGGCGACGGCGTCCTGCACGGGGCGTTCCTGGCCGAGCAGACCGGACAGGGCGTTGGGCAGCCAGCGGGCGCCGTCGTGTGCGACGAGGACCGCCGTGACGATGTGACGGCGGAACTCCGGCGGGTGCGCGGAGCGGAACTCGCCCTGGTGGGCGGGCTGGAAGGCCCCTGCGGGGGCGGCGTACCCGCCCTGGTTGCTGTGCACGGACATCGAGGTGCGGGCCCCGGTTCGCTGGACTGCGGTGGCTCGCGGGGCGGGCCGGCGTGCCGTCGTGTACCGGCACGCCCGGGACGCCTGCCGCGAATCTCGGACGGCCACCCACACTAACGCCTGCGGCGGGCCGGGACGGTCGGCGGTTCGCCCCCGGGGGTTCACCTGCGGAGGGCGTTCGCCACGCGACTGCCGTCCGGGTGGGGCGGGGGGTCGTTTCGGCCTCCGCCCGGTGGGGGTTGCCCGCGCGGTTCCGCGCGCCCCTTGCGGGGTGCGTCCACCGCAGCCGCCCGCCGCCCTGGCGCGGGGCCGGGCGGCGGGCGGCTGCGACGGGGGTCAGATCGCGGCCTTTTTGAGGCGGCGGCGTTCGCGTTCGGAGAGGCCGCCCCAGATGCCGAAGCGTTCGTCGTTGGCGAGGGCGTACTCCAGGCACTCGGAGCGGACCTCGCAGGCGAGGCAGACCTTCTTGGCCTCGCGGGTGGAACCGCCCTTTTCCGGGAAGAAGGATTCGGGGTCGGTCTGCGCGCACAGCGCGCGTTCCTGCCAGCCGAGTTCCTCCTCGGCGTCCTCGGCCAGCAGCATCAGGAACTGCTCGGTCATGCGCGCGCCCCTCGTCCGTCCGTCGCTTCCCGTCATCGTCACCGGCAGTTGAAGCCGTAAACGACACGAGTGAAATTACAAGTGTGTGCATCCGGGCCAGTCAAGCCGGGATCTGCTATTGAGTCCCTTATTCACCCTGCGGAACCAAGGAAGCGCGGAAAGTCTGCAAATCATCCCGATCCGGGGCAGCGTCGTCCGCGACCTCGGGCCGTCGGTGCGACCTCCGGCGGCGAGTCCTCCCGTCCTTGAGGACGCGGGGAGTTCGCGTAACGTTCCGCCGTGTTTCCGTCGGCCCCCGCGAACAAACCCCGGAGGGCCGAAACCCACCGGTTCGGGTGAAGCGGAGCGTCCAAACACCGGACGGAGTTGACAGGCGTGCGGGTCACCGAGTCTGCTGGGGACATGTCGCAGACCCACGTGCCCGCCCGGACTCGCCGCCGCGAGTGCCGTCGTGCCGCCGTGCGGGTCGTCTCGTACAGCTGTCCGTGCCGCTGTTGTTGCCGCTGACGCGGCTGCCCCTCCCCGTGTGACCGGTTGATCCGGCGGTCGTCCGCCGGCCGGCGGCGTCGTGCGCCCCGGCCGTCCCGGTGCCGTCCGTGGCTCCCGCGCACACCCCCCGCACGTCCGTGGTCGTCCGCGGTGCGTGCGTTCCGCCGCCACCGCCGCGCGCCCCCCGGCCGGCCTCCGCGGGGCGCGGCGTTCCCCCGTCCCTCCGCCTGCCGACGAGGACCCCGTGCGCACATACCCCGCCGACGCAACGCCCCCCTGGCCCCCGGCCGTCAACACCGCGGCCGTCGCCGCCGTGGCCGGGCTGCCGCCGTCGCAGTTGTGCGACGTCTCGGTGGCCGGCGACCCGCTGGCCTACCCGCACCTGCTGCCGCCGGTGCCCGCGCACCCGTCGACGGTGGCGGAGTTCGCCGGGCTGGCCCGGTCGCTGGCCGCCGAACGGGAGACGTGGCGGCCGCTGGTGCGCTACGACGCGCTGACCCGCTGGTACGAACGGCTGCTGACCGGCCCTGGGTACGAGGTGTGGCTGCTGAGCTGGCTGCCGGGGCAGGGCAGCGGGCGGCACGACCACGGGCCGTCCAGCGGGGTGACGACGGTGCTGGCGGGCGAGCTGACCGAACACGGCGAGGGTGCGGACGGGCCGGTCACCCGGCGGCTGGCGGCGGGCGCGCAGCGGGTGTTCGGGCCGGGGTACGTCCACGAGGTGGTCAACGACGCGCTGGAGCCGGCGGTGAGCCTGCACGTGTACTTCCCCGGGCTGACGCAGATGACGGCCCGTCCGGCGCCCGTGCTCGGAGCGGTGGTCGCCCCCTGAGAGACTGTCCCCATGCGCATCGTGGTTCTTGCAGGCGGTATCGGGGGCGCGCGGTTCCTGCGCGGCCTGAAGGCGGCGGCGCCGGAGGCGGAGATCACCGTCATCGGCAACACCGGTGACGACATTCACCTCTTCGGTCTGAAGGTCTGTCCCGACCTCGACACGGTCATGTACACCCTCGGGGGCGGGATCCACGAGGAGCAGGGCTGGGGCCGGGCGGACGAGACGTTCGCCGTCAAGGAGGAGCTGGCCGCCTACGGGGTGGGGCCGGAGTGGTTCGGGCTGGGCGACCGGGACTTCGCCACGCACATCGTGCGCACCCAGATGATCGCGGCCGGCTATCCGCTGAGCGCGGTCACCGAGGCGCTGTGCGCGCGGTGGCAGCCGGGCGTGCGGCTGATCCCGATGACCGACGACCGGGTGGAGACGCACGTGGTCGTCGACGATCCGGAGGGCGGCCGCCGGGCGGTGCACTTCCAGGAGTACTGGGTGCGGTTGCACGCCGGGCCGGACGCCCACGCGGTCCTGCCGGTCGGCGCCGACCGGGCCGAGCCGGCGCCGGGGGTGATCGAGGCGATCGGGGAGGCCGACGTGGTGCTGTTCCCGCCGTCGAACCCGGTGGTGAGCATCGGCACGATCCTGGCGGTGCCGGGGGTGCGCGAGGCCATCGCGGACGCGGGAGTGCCGGTGGTGGGGCTCTCGCCGATCGTGGGCGGCGCCCCGGTGCGCGGGATGGCCGACAAGGTGCTGGCCGCGGTGGGCGTCGAGGCCGACGCGGCGGCGGTCGCGCTGCACTACGGTTCGGGGCTGCTGGACGGCTGGCTGGTGGACACCGCCGACGCCGGGCGGACCGCCGAGGTGAACGGGGCGGGCATCCGCTGCCGGGCGGTGCCGCTGATGATGACGGACGTGCCGGCGGCCGCCGCGATGGCCCGTGAGGCGCTGGCGCTGGCCGAGGAGGTCCGGGCGTGAGTGCCGGGGCGGCGCCGGCGTTCACCGTGCGCGGCGTGGCCGGGATCGGGCAGGTGCGTCCCGGTGACGACCTGGCGAAGCTGATCGCGGCGGCGGATCCGGGACTGGCGGACGGCGAGGTGGTGCTCGTCACGTCGAAGATCGTCAGCAAGGCGGAGGGCCGGATCCTGGCCGCCGCCGACCGGGAGGCGGCGATCGACGCGGAGACGGTGCGGGTGGTGGCACGGCGCGGCACGCTGCGGATCGTGGAGAACCCGCAGGGCCTGGTGATGGCGGCGGCCGGGGTGGACGCGTCCAACACCGAGCCGGGCACGGTGCTGCTGCTGCCGCGCGACCCGGACGCCTCGGCCCGCCGGCTGCGGGCCGGACTGCGCGAGGTGCTCGGGGTGAACGTCGCCGTGGTGCTGACCGACACCAGTGGCCGGCCCTGGCGCAACGGGCTGACCGACATCGCGATCGGCGCGGCCGGCCTGCGGGTGCTGGAGGACCTGCGCGGCGGCGTCGACGCGTACGGGAACGCGCTGAACGCCACGGTGGTGGCCGTCGGCGACGAACTCGCCGGTGCGGGTGACCTGGTGAAGGGCAAGGCGTCGGGCGTGCCGGTGGCGGTGGTGGGCGGGCTGCCGGGTGTGGTGCTGGCGGCCGGTGTGGACGGTCCGGGGGCGCGGTCGGTGGCGCGGGGTGCCGCCGACGACATGTTCCGGCTCGGCACGTCGGAGGCGCTGCGGCAGGCGGTGACCGCGCGGCGCACCGTGCGGGAGTTCACCCCCGAGCCCGTCGACCCGGGTGCGGTGCGGCGGGCGGTGGCGGCGGCGCTGACGGCCCCGGCCCCGCACCACACGACGCCGTGGCGGTTCGTGCTGCTGGAGTCGGCGGCGGCGCGGGGGCGGCTGCTGGACGCCATGCGGGACGCCTGGGCGGCGGACCTGCGCGGTGACGGTTTCACGGCGGAGCAGGTGGAGCGGCGGCTGCGGCGCGGCGACGTGCTGCGGCGGGCGCCGTACCTGGTGGTGCCCTGCCTGGTGGCGGACGGCGCGCACGCCTACCCGGACGGGCGGCGGGCGGCGGCCGAGCGGGAGATGTTCGTGGTCTCGGGCGGCGCCGCCGTGCAGAACCTCATGGTGGCGCTGGCCGGTGAGGGGCTGGGGTCGGCGTGGGTGTCGTCGTCGATGTTCTGCCGGGGGACGGTGCGGGGGGCGCTGGACCTGCCGGACTCCTGGGACCCGCTGGGCACGGTGGCGGTCGGCCGCCCGGCGTCCGTCCCGGCCCCGCGCGGCGAACGGTCCCCGGAGGACTTCGTCGTCGTGCGGTGAGCGGGGCGGCCCGCGACGGTGATGTCGCCGGGCCGTGCGGGGGGCCGTGCGGGCCGGCCCCCGGGAGCGGGTCAGCGGCGGTCGGCGTCCCACGGGGTTCGCAGGTGACGGCGGGTGCCACGCCACCGTGGGTGTCGAGGCGCGGGACGGCGGTCGTGCGGCACCGGCCGGCCGGGTGCCGGCGGCTTCCTGAGCGGCCCGGGGGCGGGTTCGGGGACGGCGGCGCCGGCCCGGTTCACGGGGTCGCAGGAGGACAGCTTCGCCGGGTACGAGGGCATGTCCACCGACTGGAGGCGGCGGACGCCCGGTGGGCCGTCACGGAGCCGGATCGGTCACGGTTCCCGGCGCGGGCGCCCGGGGCCGGGACGGTCAGATGCGGCGGATGTCGTTCGGACTGAAGCGCGGGGCGCGGCGGGGCGGGCCCGGGGCGGTGGCCAGGACGAGGCGGGCGGCGCGGTGGCGCTGGCCGGCGTAGGGGGCGAGGAGTTCGAGCATGCCGGCGTCGTCGGTGCGGTGGGCGCCGGTGAGGGCGTGGCCGATGTGGTGGGGCAGGTGGAGGTCACCGGTGGTGATCGCGTCGGGGGCGCCGTGCGAGCGCTGGACGGTCTCGGCGGCCGTCCACGGGCCGATGCCGGCGATCAGGGTGAGGCGGGCGGCGGCGTCCTGCGGGGTCATGCGGGCCGCCTCCTCCATGCGCGTCGCGACCCGGGCGGCCCGCACGACGGTGCCGGAGCGCTTGCCGTCGACGCCGGCGCGGTGCCATTCCCAGGAGGGGATCGCGGCCCAGCCCCTGGCGGACGGCACGACGCGCAGGCCGGGTCCGGGGCCGGGGGCCGGCTCGCCGTGCCGGTGCAGCAGCAGGCGCCAGGCGCGGTACGCCTCGTCGGAGGTGACCTTCTGCTCCAGCACGGCCGGCACCAGGGACTCCATGACCAGGCCGGTGCGGGTCAGCCGCAGTCCGGGGTTGCGGCGGTGCGCCTCGTGCAGCAGCCGGTGCCGGGGCACGAACGCGGCCGGGTCGTCGCCCGCGCCCAGCAGCGCGGGCATCCGCTCCAGCAGCCAGTCGCCGCCGGGCCCCCAGGCGGTGCCCTGGACGGTGGAGCCGGTGACGGTGATCCGCAGCGTGCCGGGGCCCTGCGGGGTGCGGGCGGTGCGCCAGACGGCGCCGTCCGGCGTGGTGCGGAACGCCGGGTCGCCGGGGCCGCGGCGCAGCGGTGCCAGGGTCCGGGCGAGGTCCAGCGGGCCCGGCGGGGTCCAGCGCCGGACGGCTTCGTGGGCGGCTGCCGTGGTCACCCGGCGAGCCTAACCGCACCGCCCGCCCCGGCCGCCGGACGGTGCGGGGGCGGGGTCGGGCGGTGCGGGTGCCGGCGCGGACGTGCCGGGCGGGCGGGGCGGTCAGTCCTGGCCCTGGAGGGCCGTGGCGGCGCGGCGGACGGCGGGCAGTTCGCCGTACAGTTCGGCGCCGGGGCATTCGGTGGTGAAGCCGTCGCGGTGGCCGGAGATCGTCCAGAGGTGCACCTGCGCGCCGGCCGCGTACTTGTTGCTGCCGCCGGAGACCAGCGTGGTGTGGCCGCCGGCGTCGACGCCGGTCAGGCCCAGTTTCCAGGCGGCCAGCCGTTCCAGGGCGGTGAGGGCGGCGGCCGGCGGCTTGGTCTTGGTGAAGGTGCCGATGAGGGCGACGCCGCTGGTGTCGGTGTTGAAGCCGAGGGTGTGGGCGCCCATCACGGCGCGGGTGACGCCGCCGGCCCGGCCCTCGTAGATCGTGCCGCACTCGTCGATCAGGAAGTTGTAGCCGATGTCGCGCCAGCCCTCGGAGGTGACGTGGTAGCGGTAGATGCCGCGCACGATCGAGGGGGCGTCCGCGCAGTCGTAGTCGTTGCTGGTGGCGGTGTGGTGGACGAAGACCGCCTTGACGGTGTCGGTGTACGCGAAGCCGCTCTCGCGCAGCGATTCGTCGGCGCCCCAGCCGGCCCGGGTCACGATGGCCGGGCGGGGCGCCCAGCTGTCGTCGGCGGCGGCCCCGGCGCGGTCGCCGCCGGCCGGGGTGCGGGCGCCCGCGGGCAGGTCGCCGGTGGCCCGGCTGGCGGGGCCGCTCGGGGTGGCGCCGGGGGTGACGAGGTCGACGCGCAGGCCGGCGGGGAGCGCCGCGGCCCCGGCGGCACGGCCCTCGGGGGTGTCGTCGGCACCGGCCTCGGGGACGGCGCGCACCTCGACGCCGTCGCTGTCGCCGACCCACAGCGGCGCGGTGCCGCCGCGGGCGCCGGCCCTGCGGGACTCCGGCGACCCGGCGTCGGGGCGGTCCTCACCGTCGTCCAGCCGCTGCCAGGCCGACCAGACGCCGGTGGCGCGGGAGCGGGTGCGCACCTGCACGGTGCCGCTCAGGTCGCGCCCGGCGTCGTTCCAGGTGACGCCGAGCAGGGAGAACGGGGGCACGGAGCGGGTGGTCAGGCCGTGCGGGACGGGTTCGCCCTTGGCGCGGGGGCCGTCCTGCGGGGACAGCGCGGTGAGCGCGAGGGAGTGGACGGCGCCCTGGGCGTCACCGTCGGCCGGGGCGGGGTGGGCGGCGGCGTCCCGGACGGCGGAGTGCCGGGCCGCGGCGGGCGGGGGGCCGGCGGGGTGGGCCGGCCCGGCGGCGGGGCGGGCGTCCGCCGGGTGGATCACCGCCCGGTGGATCGCCACCGGCGCGGAGGCCGGCCGGCCCAGGGGCAGGAGGAGCGCGGCGCACGCGCAGGCGGCCGCGACGGAGGTGGCGAGGATGACACGCATGATCGGAATGTCACCATACGCAACCGGCCGTCGCGACCCGGCGGCTGACGGGTCGTCGGGGTGGACGACCCGTCCGGCGGTATCCCGCGCGGCCCCGCCCGTACGCTTGCCGCGTGAACGACACCGCCGCGATCCCCGCCGATCTCCTGCGCTCCGCCCTGGCCGCCGACCCGGCCCGGCCGCTGCTGACCTACTACGACGACGCCACCGGCGAACGCGTGGAGCTGTCGGTGGCCACCCTGGCCAACTGGGTGGCCAAGACGGCGAACCTGCTCCAGGACGAACTGGACGCCGGGCCGGGCGACCGGGTGGCGCTGCTGCTGCCGGGGCACTGGCAGAGCGCCGCGTGGCTGCTGGCCTGCTTCGCCGTGGGGGTGACCGCCGCGCCGGGCGGCGACCCGGCGGGGGCTCGGGTGGTGGTGGCCGGGCCGGAGACCCTGGAGGCGGCACGGGCCTGCCCCGGGGAGCGGATCGCGCTGTCGCTGCGGCCGCTGGGGGCGCGCTTCCCGGTGCCGCCGCAGGGGTTCACCGACTACGCCGTCGAGGTGCCCGGGCAGGGTGACCGCTTCACCCCGTACGCTCCCCCGGCGGCGGACGGGCCGGCGCTGGCGCTGCCGGAGGGCCGGACGCTCTCCGGTGCGCAGGTGGTGGCCGCGGCCCGGCGGGACGCCGAGGCCCTGGGGCTCGGCACCGGCTCCCGGCTGCTGTCGGGCCTGGCGTGGGACGACTGGGACGGGCTGTCGCGCGGGCTGCTGGCGCCGCTGGCGGCCGGCGGTTCCGTGGTGCTGTGCCGCAACCTCGACCGCCTGGACGCCGCCGCGCTGGACCGCCGCCGCGCCGACGAACGCGTCACGCACGTGGCCTGACCGGCGGCGACCGCGTCACCCGGACGGCGCAGGCCGTGCGGCGGGCGGGGGCGGGCGGGGGGAGGATCGAGCGACCGTCCGTTGTCGCACGCCGGGAGCCGCATGGGTGACGCCGAACAGCCTCCGCAGCGCGGCGGCGCCCGCTCCGCGAAGGGGCAGCGGCGCTCCCGGGTGCCCGGGCCGGCGCGCCGGGCCGCGGGGCGGATGCGGGCGCACTGGGTGCGGTGGCTGGCGCTGGCGTCCGCGCTGCTGGTGCTGTTCGCGGCCGGCGCCGGCTGGCTGGTGTTCGCCCGGCTGAACGGCAACATCCGCACCGACGCGGGCGCCGAGGCGGAGCTGGAGCGGCACGCCGGTGAACGCCCGCCGCCCAGCGCGCACCGCTCGCAGAACGTGCTGGTGGTCGGCACCGACAGCCGTTCGGGCCGGAACCACGCCTACGGACACGACAACGGGACGCAGCGCTCCGACACCGTCATCCTGCTGCACCTGGCCGGTGGCCGGCGCAACGCCACCGCGGTGAGCATCCCGCGCGACCTGATGGTGCCGGTGCCCTCCTGCGCCGGGCCGGGCGGCACCCGCACACCGGCGGGCACGGCACAGTTCAACGCGGCGTTCCAGCGCGGGGGCATCGCCTGCACGATCCGCACGGTGGAGGGGATGACCGGGCTGCGGGTCGATCATCATCTGGTCATCGACTTCACCGGGTTCAAGCGGGTGGTGGACGCGGTGGACGGTGTGCGGGTGTGCGTGCGCGCCCCGATGCGCGACCCGCGGGCGCACCTGAACCTGCCGGCCGGGGTGCGGACGCTGAACGGTTCCCAGGCGCTGGGCTACGTGCGGTCCCGGCACGTCGGCGGCGACGGCAGCGACACCGAGCGGATCGGCCGCCAGCAGGAGTTCATGGCGGCGCTGGCCGCCAAGGTCAAGAGCGACGGGGTGCTGCTGAATCCGGCGAAGCTCTACCCGGTGCTGGACGCGGCGACGAAGTCGGTGGTGACCGACCCGGGTCTGGACTCGCTCTCCCGCCTCTACGACCTGGTGGCGAGCGTGCGGCACACCCCGCGCGGCCGGATCCGTTTCCTCACGGTGCCGCGCGAACCGTCCGCCGCGGACCGGGACCGCGACCAGCTGACGCAGCCGGCCGCGGGCCGGCTGTTCGGCGCGCTGCGCGACGACCGGCAGCCGCCCGTCTCGTCGCCCTCCGCCCGGCCCTCCTCCGGGGCGACCGCGGGCACCGGCACCACGACGGCCGGGGACGTCTGCGGCGGTTGAGCGCGCCCGGGGCGAATTCACCGGCGGGATGTGTGTTCGGCAACAGGTTCGTTGCCATGCAACCCCATGCGGGTGTCATTTGTCCTACAGGGTTGACACCCTGGAGGCTTCATGTACGACACCCCCGCACGGAGGGGCGGTATACCCGGCGCTCCCGGCGAGGTCCGTCAGCGGGCGCAGGAGGCGTCCGCGCGGCCCGCACCGGGGGCGGGGCGGCCACCGGCACCCCGGCGACGGCGGGTGCTGTGGTGGGTGTCGCTGGTGCTGGCGTCGGTCGTGCTGGCCGCGGCGGGCGTCGGATACGGGTACTACCAGCATCTGAACCACAACATCCGCAAGGGCGAGCGCAGCAGCGGCCGCACCGTCGTACAGCCCGCCCGGCCGGACGCGACGGGCCAGCGGCCGCTCAACATCCTGCTGCTGGGCTCCGACAGCCGCAACAGCAAGGACGACGTGTCGCTCGGCGGCGCGAAGGAGAACGCCGGCGGGCCGGCGCGGGCGGACGTGGAGATGCTGCTGCACGTCTCCGCCGACCGGCAGCACGCGGCGCTGGTGAGCGTGCCTCGCGACACCCGGGTGGACATCCCGCGCTGCACCGATCCCCGGACGCACCAGGTGTACCCGCCGGTCAACACCATCATCAACGAGTCGCTCTCCCGCGGCGGCCCCGGCTGCACCCTGGCGACCTGGGAGAACCTGACGGGTGTCTACATCGACCACTGGATGATGGTCGACTTCGCCGGTGTGGTGCGGATGGCCGACGCGGTCGGGGGCGTCGACGTGTGCGTGCGGGAGAACATCTGGGACCACCCCACCGCGGCGATACCGCACGGCGGTTCCGGCCTGAAGCTGACCGCCGGCACCCACCGGATCACCGGCAAGCGGGCCCTGCAGTGGCTGCGCACCCGCGACGCGTTCGGCAGCGACCTGGGCCGGGCGGAGGCGCAGCACATGTATCTGGCGTCCATGCTGCGGGAATTGCGCTCGCAGGACGTCTTCACCGACCCGGGACGCCTGATGGGCCTGGCGGAGACGGCCACGAAGTCCATCGCGGTCTCCAGCGAGATCGGCACCGTCGACAAGCTCTACGGCCTGGCCCAGCAGCTGAAGAACGTCTCGCCGGACCGGATCACCATGGTCACCATGCCGAACGTCGCCGACCCGCAGGACCCGCAGGCGCACCTGCTGCCGGCCGCCTCGGCGACGACGCTGTGGTCGATGCTGCGCGACGACGTGCCGCTGGACGGCTCCCGCACGCCGGTGCCCGGCGCCTCCGCCTCGGCCTCGGCCACCCCGTCCGGCCCGCCGGCGCACGCCCCGGCCGCGATCGCGGTCAGCGTGGTCAACGGCACGGCGGGCGGTGACCGGCGCGCGGTGGCGGGCCGGGCGACCGAGGTCACCCAGGAACTGCTCGGGCGGCACTTCACGCAGGCGGTCACCAGCCAGGCGCTGACCGCCTCTGCCGCCACCACGGTGGCGTTCCCCGCGGACAGCGGCGCGCAGGGCATGGCGGACGCCCGGTCGGTGGCGAGGGCGCTGGGCGTGCCGGACACCGCGGTGAAGGCGTCCGGCACGGCGGGCACGGTGACCGTGACGGTGGGCGCCGACTGGACCAGCGGCCACCGCTACACCGCCGCCACGCCGTCGGCCGGGCAGCTGCCGGACGGCTCGGACCGGCTCACCGCCTCCGACACCGGCGCGTGCATGGACGTCTACGGCCCCTACCAGTGGTGAACGCCCCCGCCGGCCCGGGGACGCCCGGGCCGGCGGGGTGGCTCAGCGCGCGGCCTGCGGGGTGCCGGCTTCCCGGGGAGCGGCCGGGCGGCGGCTGGCGATGACCTTGCGGGCCAGCGACTTCGGGCTGGTCAGGAAGCCCCAGCCCCACGACATGTGCATGGTGGCCAGCGCCAGCGGCACACGCAGCCGGGCGCCCGCGCCGAGTCCCTTGCCGGCCGGCAGCGACCCGAGCACGATGGCCGCCAGGTAGCCGCCGGGGACGATCCAGCCGACCGGGTGGACCAGGGCCCCGACCACGATCCCGGCCGCGATGGCCAGCACGGCGGCCGGCGGTGCGAGGTAGCGCAGGTTGATCGACCCGCTGTGGAAGCGGGCCACGACGTGCCGCCAGCGGCCGTAGTTGCGGTACTGCTTGGCGAGTTCCCGTACGTTCGGCCGGGGCCGGTAGGAGACGCGCAGCCGCGGCGAGAACCAGATGAGGCCGCCGGACTCACGGATGCGGAAGTTCAGCTCCCAGTCCTGCGCGCGGACGAACTCCTCGTTGTAGCCGCCGAGCCGCTCCAGCACCTCGCGCCGGAAGACGCCCAGGTAGACCGTCTCCGTCTCGCACGCCTCACCGCCGGTGTGGAAGACCGAGTTGCCCACGCCGATCTTCGACGTCATCGCGGCGGCGACCGCCCGCTCCCAGGCGGTCTCGCCCTCGGCGTGCATGATGCCGCCGACGTTGGCGGCGCCGGTCTCCTCCAGCAGGCGCACCGCGGTGGCGATGTAGTCCGGCGAGAGCATCCCGTGCCCGTCGACCCGGACCACGACCGGGTGCCGGGAGGCGCGGATGGCGGCGTTCAGCGCGGCGGGCGTGCGCCCGGTCGGGTTCGGCACCGTGTGCACGCGGGGGTCCTCCGCGACGAGTTCCGCGGCGATCTCGTCGGTGCGGTCGGTGGACGGTCCCAGGGCGATCACGACGTCGAGCTCACCCGCGTACTCCTGCTGGAGGACCCGGGTGACGGACTCGCGCAGGTGCCGTTCCTCGTTCAGCACGGGCATGATCACCGAAACGGCGGGGAGCGCGGGGGTGGGGTCGGCGTTCGTCACCGGTGAACGGTATCGCTACGGCGGGCCCGGCCGGTCCGAGGGCCGTGGGCGCGGGGCCGGGCGGCGCCACGCCGGGGGTGGGGCGCAGCCGCCGGGGCCCGCCGGGGCCGAGTAATGTGACGGTAAGTTTTGACGGTTATGTGACGTTTTCGCACACCCGCGCAGGCCGGAGGACCCGTCATGCCGCAGCCCGCCCGCCGCCGCCCCCGACCGCGCCGACGGCGGGCACGGCGGATCGCGGGGGCGCTCTCGGTGGCCGTGCTGACGACCAGCGGGCTGATGAACGTGGCGATGCGGGGCGTCGGCGACGGCATCGGGAGGGTGGACGCGTTCGCGGGCCTGGACAACCGGCCGCCGCGCGGCGCGGGGGAGAACTTCCTCCTGGTGGGCACCGACGGGCGGGAACGGCTGACCCGCGCGGAGCGGACCGCGTACCGGCTGGGCGGCGAGCCGTGCCACTGCACCGACACCATCATGCTGGCGCACCTGTCGCGGGACCGGCGGCGGCTGACGGTGGTCAGCGTGCCGCGCGACACCGAAGTGCCGCTGCCGGCCGGCGACGGGCACCCGGCGGGACCGGCGAAGCTCAACTCCGCCTACCAGCGCGGTGGTCCGCGGCTGACCGTCTCCACCGTCGAGCACCTGACCGGCGTGCACGTGGACCACTACCTGGAGCTGGACTTCGCCGGCTTCATGCGCACCGTCGACGCGCTCGGCGGGGTGCCGGTGTGCACGCCGGTGCCGTTGCGCGACCCGGAGTCGGGACTGGACCTGCCGGCCGGCACCACGGTGCTCGACGGCGGCCGGGCGCTGGAGTACGTGCGGGCCCGCCACCTGGACGCCACCGCCGACCTGGGACGGATGAACCGTCAGCAGCGGTTCGTCGCCGAGGTCGTGCGCCGGGCCACCGCGGGCGGTCTGCTGCTCGACCCGGTCCGGCTCGCCGCCACCGTCCGCGACACGCTCGGCTCGGTGCGCGCCGACGCCGGACTGGGCTCCGGTGACCTGGTGCGCCTGGCCGAGGCGGTGCGCGACCTGGGCCCGGACTCCACGGAGTTCGCCTCCGTGCCGGTCTCCACGCCGCACCACAGGCTGCCCGGCGGCGCCGAGGCCGTCACCTGGAAGACCGCGCCGGCCCGCGCCCTGTTCGACGCGGTACGGGCCGACCGCCCGCTGACCAGAGCCGCGGCCCGCCCGGCCGCCACCCCGCACGGCACACCGGTGCCGGTGGACCCGCGGACGGTCCGGGTGGAGGTCACCGGCGCCGACCGGGCGGCGGTGCGCCACGTGCGGCAGGCGCTCGCCGCGCAGGGCTTCGCGGTGCGGACCGCGGTACGGCACCCGCGCGGGGCACCGGTGCCGGCCGCCTCCTCGGGCACCGCCGCGCCGCTGCTGTCCTACGACCCGCGCTGGGACCGCTCGATCCGCTCGCTGGCCGCCGCCCTGCCCGGCTCCGCGCGACGGGCGGTGCCACGGCTCGGCGGGGTGCTGCGGGTCGCGCTGGGCACCGGCACACCGCGGGTGGCACCGGTGCGGTACGCCTCCACGTCGGAGCCGGCCGGCCCCGGCGACGGCATCGGCGGCGCGGTGCGCGGCTCCCGGGAGCTGTGCGGGTAGGGGCTCTCCCGGGCCCGAACCGCCGGGAGGGCTCAGTCGTCGTCGCTGCCGCCGCGCAGCTTCCTGATGGCGTCGCGGCGGGCGAGCCGGTGGGTGCGGCGGATGCCGGCCTCCTCGCGGCGGCGCAGGTCCCGCTCGTTCTCCGGCAGCACCGGCGGCACCGAACGCGGTGCGCCCGCCGCGTCCACGGCGACGAAGACCAGGTAGGCGCTGGCGACGTGGGTGGAGGGTCCCGACTCGTTCCACCGCTCGGCCGAGACCCGGACGCCGACCTCCATGGAGCTGCGGCCGGTCCAGTTGACCTGGGCGTCCACCCGCAGCAGGTCGCCGACGCGGACCGGTTCGAGGAACGCCATCTCGTCCATCGCGCCGGTGACCGCCGGCCCCTCGGAGTGCCGTCCGGCCGCCGCGCCGGCCGCCTCGTCGACGAGCCGCATGACGACGCCGCCGTGCACCGTGCCGAGCAGGTTGGTGTGCTGCCCGCTCATGATGTGCGACAGCGTCACGCGCGACGCCGACGTGGGCTTGGACGGGAGCGCCGCGTTCTCGTTCATGGCCGCCAGCGTAATCCCGGCCGGTCCGGGGGCGCGGGCGGGGCGGCGGATCACCCCTGAGGTGGTAAACCGGGCGAATCCCTGGTCACGCCGGTCCCCGGCGGTGATCGTTGAGGCATGAAGCCGGAACTCCCCCCGACCGCGGCGCCCCGGTCCGCCGCGGCCACCGCGCCGCCCGCCGTACCGGACCCGCCGGCCGCGGACACCGTGCGATGGGCGCTGCGCGCCGAACCGCACGGGCTGCACGAGGTGCGCCGCCGGGTCCTCGCGCTGCTGCGCGCGTGGGGCCGCGAGGAGCTGGTGCTCGCCGCGGCCATGTGTGTGACCGAACTGCTGAGCAACGTGCACAAGCACGCGGCCTCCCCCCTGTGCGAGCTGGAGGTGCGGTCGGTCACCGGCGGCGTCCGGGTCTCGGTGACCGACCGGGATCCGCGGATGCCGGTGCCGCGCGAGCCGGACCACCTGTCGGAGAGCGGGCGTGGACTGTTCCTGCTGGCCGGGACCGTCGACGCCTGGGGCGCGCGCCGGGTGCCGGGCGGCGGCAAGGCCGTGTGGTTCACGCTGCTCGGCGACGGGTCCGGCCGGTGACGGCGGCCTCCCGCACCGCGGACGACCGGGCCGGCGGGCCCACCCGGGCGGACGTCGCCGCGCTGGCCACCTACACCTGGCTGGAGACCACCGCGGTCGGGCGGATGGCGGTGGCCCTGGCGGTGGACGCGCGCGGCGGGCCGGGTGCCGCGCGGTTCGCCAGGGCCCTGCGGCTGGGGGCCCCGGCGGAGGGCATGCCGTGGGTGGGGGCCCGGATATCCGTGGCCGGCGGCCTCGCCAGGCTCCGGCTGGACGACTGCCCGTACCTGGTGGAGCTGGCCGTCGGCCCGCAGTGGGCGGCGTTCGTGGCGGGCGGCGGGCCGGTGCTGCTGGTCGCCGGCCTCGATCCGCTGCCGCAGCGCGTGCCGCCGTCGGCGGTGACCGCCTACCTGGCCGGCGCCCGGCTCCGGCTGGGCACCACGGCCGTCTGAGCACGACCGGCAGGACGGCGGCCGGCAGCGCGGCGGGGTGACTGTGCGGTGCGGGGACGGGGGAGATCCTCGCGGTCCGATGAGCGGACGGTCACCAATCCGACAGCTCTGCTACAGAACGGTCCCCGGCCTCACCGCGGGGCCGCCCAGCGGGCACACTGCTCGGCATGGACGCATGGCGCGATGGCTGGAGCGAGGACGACGAGCCCGAGGGGGCCCGCGTGATGCCGCACGTGCGGCGCCGGGACGGCTACCGCGGGCAGCAGGTGCCGCAGGCACGCGGCCGGCAGGACCACCCGCCGGTGGGCACGCCGCAGGGCGAACCGCCGCTGCCGCCGGAGCTGGACCCCCGCCGGGCCGGCCGGGTGCCGCGGCAGCCGCAGGGCGAGCCGGGCGGCCCCGGCACGCCGTACCAGGGCGGCGGGGGCGGCCGGGGCCCGGGGCGGCCGAACTGGCGCAAGCGCGTCACATACGGCGTGCTGACGCTGGTGGTCGTGCTCATCGGGGTGTCCATCGGTACGTACTTCTGGGCGGACGGCAAGCTGGACCGCACGGTGGACCTGAGCGCGCTGCCGGACCGCCCGGCGCCGGGCAAGGGCACCAATTACCTGATCGTCGGCTCGGACAGCCGGGACGGGATGTCGTCGGCGCAGAAGAAGGCGCTGCACACCGGTTCCGCGGACGGCAAGCGCACCGACTCCATGATGATCCTGCACGTGGGCGACAACGGCGACACGCTGATGAGCCTGCCGCGCGACTCCTACGTGACGATCCCGGCGTTCACCGGTGAGTCCGGAAAGCACTACCCGGCCACCCGGCACAAGCTCAACACCGCCTACTCCTGGGGCGGCGGACAGCTGCTGACGCAGACGGTGGAGCACGACACCGGCATCCACATCGACCACTACGCGGAGATCGGCTTCACCGGCTTCGTCAACCTGGTCGACGCGCTCGGCGGGGTGAACATGTGCATCCCGCACGCGGTGCACGACAAGGCGTCCGGCGCCGACTTCAAGGCCGGCTGCCAGGAGCTGAACGGCCAGCAGTCGCTGGCGTTCGTCCGGGAGCGGCACGCGGAGGCCGACCAGGACCTGGGCCGGATGCGCAACCAGCAGAAGTTCCTGGCCACCCTGGCCCACGACGCCGCATCGCCGGCCACCGTGCTCAACCCCTTCAAGCTCTACCCGGTGCTCGGCGCCGGCCTGGAGACCCTGGAGGTGGACCAGGACATGAACCTCTACGACCTGTCGAAGATGTTCTTCGCCATGAAGGACGTCTCCGGCGGCGAGGGCAAGTCCCTGACCGTGCCGATCGCCAACGCCAACCTGGCCACGCCCAGCGACGGTGACGCGGTGGCCTGGGACAACACCCGCGCCCAGCAGCTGTTCGACCAGCTGAAGAACGACCAGCCGGTGACCGCCGCCACCGCCGGCTGAACCGCGCGCAAGGGCGCTGCCCCTCGGTCGTCCGGACGACCGGGGGGCAGCGCCGTGCTGTCGCGGTGCCCGGATCAGCCGCGGAAGGCGGTCAGGCCGTTCGGGGTGCCGAGGCCGGTCGGGCCGTCGTAGCCGACCTGCGCCTTGCAGAGGTAGGTGCCGCAGGTCGAGGTCTGGCCGGTGGTGACGTCGTTCAGGTTGCCGGTGTGGGCGTAGGGGAACGACGCCGGGTAGGAACCGGACGACGGGGTGCCGGCGTCGGCGTAGACGCCCGCGATCAGCGGGGCCGCGACCGAGGTGCCGCCGAAGACCAGCCAGCCGCCGACACCGTAGGTGTCGTAGACCGCGACACCGGTGGCCGGGTCGGCCACGGCGGAGACGTCGGCCACGGTGCGGCGCGAGCAGCCGGAGTCGTGCTGCCAGGACGGCTTGGCGTCGTAGGACGAGCAGCCGGAGCCGGCGCCCTCGGACGAGTTGGTCGACCAGACGCTCTCCGACCAGCCGCGGGCGTTGGACGCCCGGTTCAGGGCGGTGCCGCCGACCGCGGTGACGTACTTCGACGCCGCCGGGTACTCCACGCCGTAGCCGCTGTCACCGGAGGAGACGGTGATGGCGACGCCGGGGTGGTTGAAGTAGCTGTTGTCGTAGCTGGTGTCCGAGGAGGACTCGCCGCCGCCGTAGCTGTTGGAGACGAACTTGGCGCCCATGGTGACGCCTCTGTTCACCGAGGTGCCCAGGTTCGCCATGGTCGGGGAGGTGGCCTCCACCAGGATGATGTGTGCGTTGGGGGCGATCGCCGAGACCATGTCGAGGTCCAGCGACGTCTCCTCCGCCCACCCGGCGTCGGGGGACGGCAGGGAGGTGGTGGAACCGGTCTGGCTCACCTTGGTGAAACAGCCGCTGCCGCAGGCCGGCAGGCCGTACTGGGCACGGTAGGTGGCCATGTCGGACGCGGCGTTCGGGTCGTCGTAGGCGTCGACGATCGCGATCGTCTGGCCCGCGCCGCCGTTGGCCGGCAGGGCGTAGGCGCTGCGGAGGTCCGAGGGACCGTAGCCGCTGGGGGTGGCGGGGTGGACGCCCATGGGGGTCTCGGGGGCGTTGGTGACCCGGAGGGCGTTGCACGCCATGATCCCGACGTGGGTGGGGACAGCGCAGGAGCGGGTCCAGGCGACGTGGTGGGCGTTCGCGGCGGTGGCGGGGCCCGCGGAGGCCGCGAGGCCCGAGACCGCGAGGGTAGCGGCGCCGACGACCGAGTACGCGATGCGGCGCGAACGCGCCGTGACGAGGGTGCGCAACGTAATCCTCCTGAAGCGGGGGGTATCGGGGGAGTTGCACATACGGCGATGCGGTTGCCACCCCGGCCGGTGGTGGCTGCCGAGGAACGTACTTTTGGCATGAACGAATCAACAAGGCAACGGTAAAAAGATCGACCTCCGCTTTACCTTCGCGGCACGGACGGGGCCAATATTTGGCGAGCGCTTGGGAGTAGACGGGGGAAAAGTCGTTTTTGATCACCCAAAACGGAATGATCACCCCCGCTCCCGCCCCTCCGTCCCTCCCGCGCGAAGTCCCGCGTCGCCCTCCCCCGGCCCCGGCCGACGGCGCGGCACCGCCTCCCCGTGAACTCCCCCGCCCCGCCGCCGCGCTGACGCTCCGTGACCGACGCCGCCCGTCCCCGCACGCCCCCGCTCCGGGACCGCCCGCTGCGGCGCCGCCCGGGAACGCGAACGGCCCCCGGCGCCACGAGGGGCGGCGGGGGCCGGCGGGGCGGACCCGTGGGGCGTTACGGCAGGTTGCGGGACATCACGATCCGCTGGACCTGGTTGGTGCCTTCGTAGATCTGGGTGATCTTGGCGTCGCGCATCATGCGTTCCAGCGGGTAGTCGCGGGTGTAGCCGTAGCCGCCGAGGAGCTGGACGGCGTCGGTGGTGATGTCCATCGCGGCGTCGGAGGCGAAGCACTTGGCGGCGGCGCCGTAGAAGGTCAGCTGCTCGGCCTCGGAGGTCGAGCCCAGCATGACGCGCTCCGAGGCGGCGGCCGCGGCGTAGGTCAGCTGGCGGGCGGCCTCCAGCTTCATCGCCATGTCCGCGAGCATGAACTGCACGCCCTGGAAGTCACCGATCGGCTTGCCGAACTGCTTGCGCTCGCGCACGTAGCCCTTCGCGTAGTCCAGCGCGCCCTGCGCGATGCCCAGTGCCTGCGCGGCGATCGTGATCCGGGTGTGGTCCAGCGTCCTCATCGCCGTGGCGAAGCCGCTGCCCACCTCACCGATGATCCGGTCGCCGGGGATACGGACGGCGTCGAAGTAGACCTCACGCGTCGGGGAGCCCTTGATGCCCAGCTTCTTCTCCGGCGCCCCGAACGAGACGCCCGCGTCGCCCTTCTCGACGACGAACGCGGAGACGCCGCCGCGGGTGCCCTTCTCCGGGTCGGTGACCGCCATCACCGTGTAGTACTCGCTCACCCCGGCGTTGGTGATCCACCGCTTGACGCCGTTGAGCACCCACTCGTCGCCCTCGCGCACCGCACGCGTCTTCATCCCGCCCGCGTCCGAACCGGCGTCCGGCTCCGACAGGCAGTAGGAGAACATCGCCCCACCGGCCGCCAGCGGCGCCAGATACTTCGCCTTCAGCTCCTGCGAACCGGACAGCATCACCGGCATCGACCCCAGCTTGTTGACCGCCGGGATCAGCGACGACGACGCGCACACCCGCGCGACCTCCTCGATCACGATCACCGTGGACAACGCGTCGGCCCCGGCGCCCCCGAACGCCTCCGGCACGTGCACCGCGTGCAGCTCACTGGCCACCAGCGCGTCCAGCGCCTCCTGCGGGAACCGCGCCTGCTCGTCCACCTCCGCGGCGAACGGCGCGATCTTCGCCTCCGCCAGCGAACGCACCGCCTCCCGGAGCATCCCGTGCTCCTCGGACGGACGGTAGAGGTCGAAATCCGTGCTACCCGCCAAGGCCGCTCACTCCCCATTGTGCAAACTACCGTTAAGTAATCGCAGTGTAGGGCTGCTCCCCCGGGACGGATAGGTGAGGTTGCCTACACCGTCCGGGCTATGCTCGATGAGCACGCCACGGCGTGCGCCCCCCATGGCAGACGTACCGAAAGGCGTGTCCTGTGACGCTCAAGCTCACCGTGATCGGCACCGGCTACCTGGGGGCGACACACGCGGCGGCCATGGCCGAACTGGGCTTCGAGGTGCTGGCCCTCGACATCGATCCCGCCAAGATCGCCACGCTGGCGGCGGGCCGCGCGCCCATGTACGAACCCGGGCTGGACGACCTGCTGGCCCGGCACGCCGAGGGCGTCGAGGGCGCCACCGGACGGCTGCGGTTCACCACCTCCTGGCAGGAGGTCGCCGACTTCGGCGACGTGCACTTCGTCTGCGTCAACACCCCGCAGAAGCGCGGCGAGTACGCGTGTGACATGAGCTACGTGGACGCCGCGTTCGCCACCCTGGCGCCGCTGCTGACCCGGCCCGCGCTGGTGGTCGGCAAGTCCACCGTGCCGGTGGGCAGCGCCGCCCGGCTGGCCGCCCTGCTGGCGGAGCGCGCCCCGGCCGGCGAGGCGGTGGAACTGGCCTGGAACCCGGAGTTCCTGCGCGAGGGCTACGCCGTCCAGGACACCCTGCACCCCGACCGGGTCGTGGTCGGCGTCCGCTCGGCCCACGCGGAGGAACTGCTGCGGCAGGTCTACGCCGTTCCGGTGAACGAGGGCAGCCCCTTCGTGGTCGCCGACTACGCCACCGCGGAGCTGGTGAAGAACGCCGCGAACTCCTTCCTGTCCACCAAGATCTCCTTCATCAACGCGATGGCCGAGGTCTGCGAGGCGTCCGGCGGCGACGTGGTCAAGCTCGCCGAGGCCCTCGGGCACGACGAACGCATCGGCCCGAAGTTCCTGCGCGCCGGCATCGGCTTCGGCGGCGGCTGCCTGCCCAAGGACATCCGCGCCTTCATGGCCCGGGCCGGCGAGCTCGGCGCCGACCAGGCGCTCACCTTCCTGCGCGAGGTCGACGCGGTCAACATGCGCCGCCGCGCCCACATGGTGGAACTGGCCCGCGAGGCGTGCGGCGGCGGCTTCCTCGGCAAGCGCATCGCGGTCCTCGGCGCCACGTTCAAGCCCGACTCCGACGACGTCCGCGACTCCCCCGCCCTCAACGTCGCCGGCCAGATACACCTCCAGGGCGCGCAGGTCACCGTCTACGACCCCAAGGGCATGGAGAACGCCGCCAAGATCTTCCCCACCCTCGGCTACGCCCCCACCGCGCTCGACGCGGTCCACGGCGCCCACCTCGTCCTGCACCTCACCGAATGGCGCGAGTTCCGCGAGCTCGACCCCGCCACCCTCGCCGACGCCGCCGCCGTCCCCCACATCCTCGACGGCCGCAACGCCCTCGACCCCACCCTGTGGCGCAAGGCGGGCTGGACGTTCCGAGCCCTGGGCCGCCCCAACGCGTAGCGTCCCCGACGGCCCGGCCGGACACGGCGCCCTCCGCTGCGGGGGCTCCGACGGTTCTCGACGGTGTCCACGAGGACGCCGGCCTCGATGATCGGAACCACCGAGGCCAGCGAAAGCCCGGAGAGCACGGGAGCGGTCATGCGTTCGAGCGTAGAGGGGCCTACGGACAGCTCCCCAGGTCAGCGGGTGGGCCACGCGATACCGCCGGCCCACGGCGGCGGAGGCCGATCTCCGTTCACGCCGTTTCGCCCCTGCCGGGCCGTCCAGCGCCGGACGTCGTTACGCAGCGAACCAACCGCTCCGGCTCGGCAACGCACTCGCGCAGGGGACATGCTCTACACATGAACGATGATCAGATTCGGGGGACGGCCGCCCTGCTTCTCAACCACCGCGGTGAGTACCTGCTGCACCTGCGCGACGGCAGCCCGGGGATCTGCGACCCGGGGACTTGGTCGGTGCCAGGCGGGAACCGGAAGCCGGGCGAGAGCCCGGAGACCACGATTCGGCGGGAGTTGCTGGAGGAGGTGGGGCTCGTGATTCCCGGGCTCGCCCGGTTCACCGTCGCCCGCAGCACCGGCCCCGCCTGGCCGCGGTCGCCGCGCGCGGGCGGTGGTGCAGGCGGCGGTGCAGAGCATCTGCGCGTAGGCGGCGGCCAGGGAGCGGTGGGTCAGGCCGGTCGCCTCGACGGCGCGGGCGGCGGCCCGCGACACCGGTGAAGCCGACGGCTGCCGCCAGAACGTGTGACGGGACGTCAACCGCCCCCAGAGCGCCGACAAGCGGAAGCGTCAATCAGGCGTGACGGACGTCCCGCCCCAGTCCTCTGGGGCAACATCCGCGAGCGTCTCCGAGAACGTCCACCGGTGGCCTGCAAGGTCCTCGGCGGTGTACTGCCGTTCGCCGAACTCAAAGTCGGTCGGTTCCATGACGATGCGGGCGCCATGCTCGCGAGCCTGGTCACAATGGGCGCGAACGTTCTCTACGCGCACGACCACCGAGTGTGTGACATCGCCAGGACGCGGGGGACGGCGATCATTTCCCACATCCCCGACGATGACGGCGCCGTCGCCGAACCTGAGCTGCGCGCGGTGGTCCTCGCCGATCCGCACCCGCTCGACAAACCCGAAGGCTGCACCAAGCCAGGCGACCGCCGCTCGCACGTCGGGATAGATCAGAACAGGGATAACCGTCGACGCTGGGATGGAGCGATTCGGCTTCATGTCCGACTCCAGACGCTTGGACCGTGCCGCAGTGTGAGCCACTGAAGCACATGGTCACCAGTGCACGCCAGAGCCGCTCTTCCAAGGTGTCGAGCAGAGCGGCGGTCGAGGAGGTGTACGGCCAGCGAGCTGCTGTGACCAGCACATTAGATACACGCCCTAGGACCCGTCCAGTTCCTCGATCACCGCGTTCGACGGGCCGCGCTTCGCGCTCAGGTCGGTGGCCACGGTTTCCGCGTCGCGCAGGGCTCGGACCGCGTTGGTCCAGGTCAGCTTCGCGAGGTCGGTCTCGGACCAGTGGCGGTCGAGGAGTTCGGCGACGAGGCGGGGGTAGCCGGAGACGTCGGAGAGGCCCTCGGGGAGGAAGGCCGTGCCGTCGTAGTCGCCGCCGAGGCCGATGTGGTCGACGCCCGCGGTGTCGCGCAGGTGGTCGAGGTGGTCGGCGACCGTGGCGACGGTGGCCACCGGGCGGGGGTGGGCCGCCTCGTACGCGGCCTGCACGCGCATCGCCTCGGGGGTGGTGTCGAGGTGGTGCAGGCCGTGCGCGCGCATGTTCTCGTCGGCCGCCCGGGTCCACTCGATCGCGGCCGGCAGGATGAACTTCGGTACGAACGTGGCCATGACGACGCCGCCGTTGACGCGCAGCGCGGCGAGCACGTCGTCGGGGACGTTGCGCGGGTGGTCGCAGACCGCGCGGGCGGAGGAGTGCGAGAAGATCACCGGCGCCTCGCTGACCCGCAGCGCGGCGCGCATCGTCTCCGGCGCCACATGGCTCAGGTCGACGAGCACGCCGAGCCGGTTCATCTCCCGCACGACCTCCTCGCCGAACGCGGTGAGCCCGCCCGCCTTCGGCTCGTCGGTGGCGGAGTCGGCCCACGGCACGTTCTCGTTGTGCGTGAGCGTCATGTAGCGCACGCCCAGCGCGTGCAGGGAACGCAGCGTCGCCAGGGAGCAGTTGATGGAGTGGCCGCCCTCGGCTCCCATCAGGGAGGCGATCCGGCCCGCCGCGCGGGCGGACTCCATGTCGTCGGCGGTGAAGGCCAGTTGAAGGTCCGCCGGGTAGCGGGCGGCCAGCTGCCGCACCGCGTCCATCTGTTCGAGCGTGGCGCTGACCGCCGCGTCGCCCGCCAGGTCGCAGCGCACGTAGACCGACCAGAACTGCGCGCCGACGCCGCCGGCCCGCAGCCGGGGGATGTCGGTGTGCAGGCTGGCGGACGTGTCGCCGCCGATGTCCAGCGCGTCGAGGTCGTAGCGCACCTGCTCGCGCAGCGCCCACGGCAGGTCGTTGTGGCCGTCGACCACCGGGTGGCGGGCCAGCAGGGCGCGGGCGCGCTCCAGCGAGCCGGCGGCGGTCACTTGCCGCCGCCGAAGCCGAAACCGCCGCTGGCCGCGGCCTTCGCCCGCAGCCGCTTCCCCTTCTCGGTGGCCTGCGAGTTCAGGTCGTCCTGGAACCGCCGCATGCGGCCCGCGAGTTCGGGGTCGAACGCGGCGAGCAGCCGGACCGCCAGCAGACCGGCGTTGCGGGCGCCGCCGACCGAGACGGTGGCCACCGGCACGCCGGCCGGCATCTGCACGATGGACAGCAGGGAGTCCATGCCGTCGAGGTACTTCAGCGGCACCGGCACGCCGATGACCGGGAGGGTCGTGACGGAGGCGAGCATGCCGGGCAGGTGGGCGGCGCCGCCGGCCCCGGCGATGATCGCCCTCAGGCCGCGCTCCGCCGCCTGTTCGCCGTACGCGACCATCTCGCGCGGCATGCGGTGGGCGGAGACGACGTCCACCTCGCAGGGCACCTCGAACTCGGCGAGGGCTTCGGCGGCGGCCTCCATGACCGGCCAGTCGGAGTCGGAACCCATCACGATGCCGACCAGCGGCCGTGCTGCTGTCATTGCCTCACTCGCTCATTCCTGGATGGTCCCCCGCAGGTAGTCCGCGGCGTGCCGGGCACGTTCCCGCAGCTCCGCGAGGTCGTCGCCGGTCACGTTGACGTGGCCGATCTTCCGGCCGGGCTTGACGTCCTTGCCGTACATGTGGATCTTGAGCCCCGGGTCGCGGGCCATGCAGTGCAGGTAGCCGAAGTACATGTCGGGGTAGTCGCCGCCGAGCACGTTGGCCATCACGGTCCACCGGGCGCGCGGGCGCGGGTCGCCGAGCGGCAGGTCGAGCACGGCCCGCAGGTGGTTCTCGAACTGCGAGGTGACCGAGCCGTCCTGGGTCCAGTGGCCGCTGTTGTGCGGGCGCATGGCCAGTTCGTTGACCAGGACCCGGCCGTCGGCGGTCTCGAACAACTCGACGGCGAGGTGGCCGGTGACGTCCAGGGCGGCGGCGATCCGCAGGGCCGTCTGCTGGGCGTGCGCGGCGAGTCCGGGGTCGAGGCCCGGCGCGGGGGCGACGACGGTGTCGCACACCCCGTCGACCTGGACGGACTCCACCACCGGGTAGGCGACGGCCTGGCCGTGCGGGGAGCGCACCACGTTCGCGGCGAGTTCGCGGACGAAGGCGACCTTCTCCTCCGCCAGCACCGGGACGCCCGCCCGGAACGGCTCGGCGGCGGCGGCCTCGTCGGCGACGACCCACACGCCCTTGCCGTCGTAGCCCCCGCGGGTGGTCTTCAGCACGACCGGGTAGCCGTCGCCCTCCGCGGCGAACGCGGTGACGTCCGCCGGCCCGGTGACGATCCGGTGCCGGGGGCACGGCACGCCGAGGGCGGTCAGCCGCTCACGCATCACGCCCTTGTCCTGGGCGTGCACCAGCGCGTCCGGCCCGGGGCGCACCACGACGCCCTCGGCCAGCAGGGCCCGCAGGTGCGCGGTGGGCACGTGCTCGTGGTCGAACGTCACGACGTCGCAGCCGCGGGCGAACTCCCGCAGGGTCTCCAGGTCGCGGTAGTCACCGACCACCACCTCGGGCGCGACGAGGGCCGCGGAGTCGCGCGGGCCGTCGCTGAGCACCTTGAAACGCACGCCGAGCGGAACGCCCGCCTGATGGGTCATACGGGCGAGCTGACCGCCGCCCACCATGCCGACTACCGGGAATGTCACGGTCACAGGGTATCCGCACCCGTCCCGGCCCCCGCCCGCGGCTCCCGACCGCGCCCGCCGGGCCGGCCCCCCGGCGAACCTGTGGGGACCTCGCGCTTCACGGGGTCACCCAGCGGGTATGCCAGGCTACGCAACGGAACGACGGCAATTGTCACGCCGACCGGCAATCCCCGCGAGCCGGCGGCGCCCGACAGGCATCCCGTCACGCCGGGTGGTTAGCATGAATCGGCGGGGAAGCGACCGGCAGGGCCCCTGACAGCGTCAACACCCCGACAGAAGGTCTGGCGACACATGAGTCGACTGAGTGCTCTGCACGCCCGAGCGCGGCTCCTCTACCGGGAGGTCGCCAAGTTCGGCCTGGTGGGCGTCGCGGGCATCGGCGTGAACCTCCTCGTCTTCAACGCCATCCGCTGGACGACGGAGCTGGCCCCGGTGCGGGCCAGTGTCATAGCGACCGTGGTGTCCATCGCGTTCAACTATGTGGGGTTGCGCTACTTCACCTACCGTGACCGCGACACGTCGGGGCGCGGCCGGGAGATCGGGCTGTTCATCTTCTTCAGCGCGATCGGCGCGCTGATCGAGAACGGCGTGCTCTACTTCGCCACCTACGGCATGGGCTGGGACAGCACGCTGGAGAACAACGTCTTCAAGTTCCTCGGTATCGGCGTCGCCACCCTGTTCCGGTTCTGGTCCTACCGCACGTGGGTCTTCCGGAGGCTGGACGGCCGGGCGACCGCGCAGGCCGAGGCGATCCTCACCGACGCCGAACGCCGGGCCCGGGTGCGCTCGGGGCGGCAGCGGGGCTGACCGCCGCTGCCGCGCGGCTGACGCGGGCGGCGGCCCGCTCCGCGCGTGGTGCCTCAGCGGACCGGGGGGCGGCCGTCCGGGGCGCCGCCGGAGCCCTGGGTGCCCTCACGGGCCAGGAAGAGGGCGAAGACCGGCGGCCGCTGCTGAAGGAGCTCCAGCCGTCCGCCGTCGGCCTCCGCGAGGTCACGGGCGACGGCCAGGCCCAGACCGGTGGAGTTGCGGCCGGAGACGGTGCGCTCGAAGACCCGGGAGCCCAGGTCCGGCGGCACTCCCTGGCCCTCGTCGGTGACCTCGGCGACCGCCTGGTTGCCGGTGACCCGGGTGTGGATCACCACGGAACCGGCGCCGTGCATCAGGGCGTTCTCGATCAGCGTGGCCAGCACCTGCGCGACCGCGCCCGGGGTGCCGACCGCCCGCAGGCTGCGGGCGCCGGTGCGGGAGATGGTGCGGCCCTCGCTGCGGTAGGCCGGGCGCCACTCCTCCATCTGCTGCTTGATGACCTCGTCGAAGTCGAACGCCACCGCCGAACCGGAGCGCGGGTCACGGGAGTTGGTCAGCAGCCGCTCCACCACGTCGGTGAGCCGCTCGACCTGGCCCAGCGCGATCGTCGCCTCCTCCTCCACGGTGTCGTGGTCGTCGGTGGCGATGATCTCCTCCAGCCGCATCGACAACGCGGTCAGCGGGGTGCGCAGCTGGTGGGAGGCGTCGGCGGCCAGCCGGCGCTCGGCGGTGAGCATCTTGGCGATCCGCTCGGCGCTGGAGTCCAGCACGTCGGCCACCCGGTCCAGCTCCGCGACGCCGTAGCGGCGGTGCCGGGGACGGGGGTCGCCCGAGCCGAGGCGTTCCGCGGTCTCGGCCAGGTCGATCAGCGGTGCGGCCAGCCGCCGGGCCTGCTGGACGGCCAGCACGACCGCGGCGGCCACCGCCATCAGCGCCACCGCCAGGATCACCAGCAGGGTGCGGCCGATCTGCTGGCTGACCACGGTGCGTGACTCCATCACCACCGCGGTCTCGCCGTGCGCGCCGGTCCGGGTGGCCGAGATGACCTTGCCGTCCGGCTTGGCACCCAGGTCGATCGGCCGCTGGCCCGGCACGGTGATCACCGCGTACCGGTCCTGGTCGATCTGCCGGGTCAGCGCGCGGGCGGAGACCTGTTCTCCGGCCGCGATGCGGTTCTCCACCACGCCGACCAGCTGCACCGCGTCGGACTGCACGCTCTCGCGGGCACTGGACTCGATGGTGCGGGACTCGACGATGACCAGCGAGATCCCGAAGACGGCGATCACCACCAAGACCACGGCGAGCGTGGAGTTGATCAGTCGGCGACGCATCGCGGCCGGGCGGTCAGTTCTTCTCGAAGCGGAAACCGACACCGCGCACGGTGGAGATGTACCGCGGGTTGGCGGCGTCGTCACCGAGCTTCTTGCGCAGCCAGGAGATGTGCATGTCGAGCGTCTTGGTCGAGGACCACCAGGTGGTGTCCCACACCTCGCGCATCAGCTGGTCGCGGGTGACGACCCGGCCGGCGTCCCGCACGAGCACCCGCAGCAGGTCGAACTCCTTGGCGGTCAGCGAGAGTTCCTCGTCGCCGATCCAGGCGCGGTGCGACTCGACGTCGATCCGCACGCCCTGGGTGGTGGGCTGCGACTCGGTGCTGCCGCGGCGCAGCAGGGCCCGTACCCGGGCGAGCAGCTCGGCCAGCCGGAAGGGCTTGGTGACGTAGTCGTCGGCGCCGGCGTCGAGCCCGACGACGGTGTCGACCTCGTCGGCGCGGGCGGTCAGGACCAGGACCGGGAAGCCGTGGCCCTCGGTGCGCAGCCGGCGGCACACCTCCAGCCCGTCCATACCGGGCAGGCCGAGGTCCAGCACCAGCAGGTCCACGGCGCCCTGAAGTCCGGCGTCCAGAGCGGTGGGTCCGTCTTCACGCACCTCGACCTCGTACCCCTCGCGGCGCAGTGCGCGGGCCAGCGGTTCCGAGATGGAGGCGTCGTCCTCGGCGAGCAGAACTCGGGTCATGCGCTGATGGTAGTCCGCGCCAGGTGACGGACGCTTCCCGCTGTGGGCACACCGGGTCGCGACGGCCGCCCGCACGCCGTGCCCCGCGCCCCCTGACGGGGCGTTCTCACTGGTCGGCGAGGCGAGACGCCGCGCTGCTCCGACCGGGAAACACGCTGCGCGGGCACTGCGCCGCTTCGACCGCGGAACACGCTGCGCGGCGGCCTTTCCCGCCGCTTCGGCGGGTCGCGCCGTTCCCCGCGCCCCTCAAGAGCGCGGGGCCCCCAGCAGCGACCCGTCCGGCGAAGGGATCAAGCAGGCCAGCCCAGTTCGGCCCAGACGGTCTTCCCGGGGGTGTCGGAGCGCATGACGCCCCAGTCGAGGCAGAGGCGCTGGACGATGAACATGCCGTGGCCGCCGGGGCGGCCGGCGCGGTGGGGGGTGCGGGGGGCGGGGTCGCCGGTGCCGGAGTCGCGGATCTCGACGCGCAGGAGCTTGGGCGCGCGGTGCAGGCGGAGCTCGTCGGGGCCGCCGCCGTGCAGGCAGGCGTTGGTGACGAGTTCGGAGACCACGAGGAGGATGTCCTCGGCGCTCGCCCGGCGGTCCGCCGTGGTGGACGGCAGCCAGCCCCACTCGTACATGGCCTGGCGGGTGAAATCGCGCGCGAGCGGTACCACGCCACTGGCGCCGGCCAGCGCGATCCGGCGCGTATGCCCGGCGTCGCCGGACGACCCGCCGCCGGAGGCAGCCGTGTAGGCCAGGACGCCGTGGTCACGGCCACGGTCGTCCGGCGCGAATGGCCGGGTGGTACTCATCAGCGCTTCACCTCACCGATGTCGGACAGTTCGAGATGTCTCCTGCCCGGGCTGGTCCGGGTGACACCCCTGGATTGGGGACCCGGACCGGGCAGTGCTCCCGATCGGCGGCTGTACTCACGGTGAGTGCCCGTCATCCCTCCAGAGCGGCGGCCAGCGTGTCGTGCAGGGTGAAGACCGCTTCGGCCCCCGTTATCTCGAACACTCGTGCGACCATCGGCTTGAGCCCGGCCAGGTGCACCGCACCGCCGGCCGCCTCCGCCGCGAGCCGCGCGCCCAGCAGGACGTTCAGCCCGGTGGAGTCGCAGAACTCGAGTTTCGAGCAGTCGACGACCAGTTTGGCGACGCCTTCTTCCACGGCGGCTTCCATCGGCTCGCGGAGCAGATCCGCGGTGTGATGATCCAGCTCGCCTACGGGTGTGAAGATCGCACAGTGATCTTGCCGTCCCACGGCGACACTGAGACGGTCCCGGCCGGTCGTTCCGACCATCCCGCGGTCCATGCGCTTTCCTCCTGGTTGCCTGCGACTGCGCCACCGAACCTTACGCGCTCCGTGCGACGTACGGTAGTCGCGCGTCACCCGTGCCGGTCATACCCGTCCCGACCTGCGCTCATGTGCCGATCCGGCCATCACGCAGCGCATCGCGCGCGGGCCGGCCCCACGCGCACAACCGTCACAGGTCCTTCACGCAGACCTTGCCATGAAACGGGGTGAGCGGGTAGGGCTGACACCAGAGGTGTGACCAACGCCGGCCAAGGCAACGGAACCGAGGACGGGCCGGCGTGTAGGGAGGAGATCATGACCCGGTCCGATACGAAGACCGTTCCCGCGCAGTCCGAGGAGGCGTCGGAGGGGCTCGAAGGGCTGCCCGAGATCCCGCCGTTCGACGAGGTGGGGCCGGTGGACGCCCGGGCCCTGTCCAAGACGCTCTTCGCACGCCTGGAGCACCTGGAGGAGGGCACCCACGAGCACGCGTACGTGCGCAACACGCTCGTGGAGCTCAACCTGGCCCTGGTGAAGTTCGCCGCGTCCCGCTTCCGGTCGCGCAGCGAACCGATGGAGGACATCGTCCAGGTCGGCACGATCGGCCTGATCAAGGCGATCGACCGCTTCGAGCTGAGCCGCGGCGTGGAGTTCCCCACGTTCGCCATGCCGACGATCATCGGCGAGATCAAGCGGTTCTTCCGCGACACCTCCTGGTCGGTGCGGGTGCCGCGCCGGCTCCAGGAACTGCGCCTGGACCTGGCGAAGGCGGGAGACGAACTCGCCCAGAAGCTCGACCGCGCCCCCACGGTGACCGAGCTGGCCGAACGCCTCGGCCTGGAGCGGGAGGACGTCGTCGAGGGCATGGTCGCCAGCAACGCCTACACGGCGAGTTCGCTGGACGCCCAGCCCGAGGAGGACGACACCGAGGGCGCGCTGGCCGACCGGATCGGGTACGAGGACCACGGTCTGGAGGGCATCGAGAACCTGGAGTCCCTCAAACCGCTGATCGCCTGCCTGACCCCGCGCGACCGGCAGATCCTGGCCCTGCGCTTCGTCGGCAACCTGACGCAGTCGGAGATCGGTGAGGAGCTGGGGATATCGCAGATGCACGTCTCGCGCCTGCTGACCCGGACGCTCAACCGGCTGCGACGCGGCCTGCTCGCCGACTGATCCGCCCGCGCGCCGCCCCAGCGGCGCGCACCCCCGCCAACGCCCCGCGGTACCCACTCCGCGGGGCGTTCGCGCGCCCGGACCCGGCCGGCTCACACCTCCCGCACGCCACCGCGCCACACCGCCGCCACCAGCGGCACCCCGGGCCGGTAGGCGAGGTGCACGTGGCTGGGGGCGTCCAGCAGCACCAGGTCGGCGCGGGCGCCCGGGGCGATCCGGCCCACGTCGGTGCGGCGCAGCGCGGCCGCGCCACCGGCGGTGGCCGCCCACAGAGCCTCGTCGGGCGTCATGCCCATCTCCCGCACCGCCAGCGCCAGGCAGAACGGCATGGAGCTGGTGAAGGACGAACCGGGGTTGCAGTCGGTGGACAGTGCCACAGTGACGCCGGCGTCCAGCAGGCGCCGGGCGTCGGGGTAGGGCGAGCGGGTGGAGAACTCCGCGCCGGGCAGCAGCGTGGCCACGGTGCTCCCGCCGCTGCCCGCCAGCGCCTCGACGTCCTCGTCGGTCAGGTGGGTGCAGTGGTCGGCGGAGGCGGCGCCGAGTTCGACGGCGATGCGCGCGCCGGGGCCGGGGCCGAGCTGGTTGGCGTGCACGCGGGGGGTCAGGCCGCGGGCCGCGCCGGCGGTGAGGATCTCCCGGGTCTGGTCGCCGTCGAAGGCGCCGCGTTCGCAGAAGACGTCGATCCAGCGGGCGTGCGGCGCGCAGGCGTCGAGCATCGGCCCGGCGACCAGCGCCGTGTAGCCGTCCGCGTCGCCCTCGTACTCCGGCGGCACCACGTGCGCCCCGAGGTAGGTGACCTCGCCGGTGTGCCGGCCGGCGATCCGCAGGCAGCGCGCCTCGTCCTCGGCGGTGAGGCCGTAGCCGGACTTGGTCTCGATGACGGTGGTGCCCTGGCGAACGGCTTCCGCAACCAACCTGGCCACGCCTGCGTCGAGTTGGGTGTCGGACGCGGCACGGGTGGCGGCGACCGTGGTGCGGATCCCGCCCGCGGCGTAGCGGCGGCCCGCCATGCGTGCGGTGAATTCGGCGGTCCGGTCGCCGGCGAAGACCAGATGGGAGTGGGAGTCGACGAAACCGGGGATGAGGCTCCTGCCACCGGCGTCCACCCGGTTGTCAGTGGCGGGTGCTGAGATGGTCTCGCCGACCCAGACGACCTGGCCGGCGTCGATGACCACGGCCGCGTCGTGCAGCAGGCCGAGGGGACCCTGACCGAGGGAGGGATCGTTGGTGACCAGAGTGCCGATGTGGGTGACGGCCGTCGTCGTGGTGGCCGCGGTCGGGGTGTTCGGCTTCATCGCGGGCGGGATCTCCTTCGTCGGCGTGTTCACGGTGGTCGGCCTGGTCAGCGCACGGTACGGCGCGGTGCGGGCCCGCCGGGCGGCCGCGGCGCCGCCGCGCACGCTGGTGGCGGACGGGCCCGTGACGCTGCTCTCCGGGGCGGAGACGGTCGTGGCGGCCGGCGGCCGCGCGGTCAGTCCCGCAGCGCGGCGACAGCCCGCTCCAGTTCCCCTGGCACGTCGGGCAGCCGCAGGTGCGCCCCGTCGCGCACCACGTGACGCCCGGCCACGACCGTATGCCGCACGTCAGCTGCCGTCGCAGCGAATACCGCAGTCTCAGCGGCGGGCCGCCTGAGGGTTCCCGCGGTCCGGACGCCGTCGAGGGCGACGGTGGTCAGGTCGGCGGTGGCGCCGGTCTCGATCCGCCCGGCCTCCGGCCAGCCCAGGCTCGCGTGCCCGTCGGCGGTGGCGGCGTTCAGCAGGGCGTTCGCGGTGAAGTGGCCGCGGCTGCGGTGCCGCAGGCGCTCGTCCATCTCGGTGGCCCGGGCCTCCTCCAGGATGTCGATGACGGCGTGGCTGTCGCTGCCCAGGCTCACCGGGCAGCCCGCCGCGGCCAGCCGGGAGGCGGGGCCGATGCCGTCGCCCAGGTCCCGTTCGGTGGTGGGGCACATGCAGACGGTGGCGCGGGCCCTGCCGAGCAGCGCGATGTCGTCGTCGGTGAGGTGGGTGGCGTGCACGGCGGTGGTGTGCGGGCCCCAGAAACCGTGGTCGGCCAGCATTCGCGCCGGGGTGACGCCGTGCACGGCCCGGCAGGCGTCGTTCTCGGCGGTCTGTTCCGACAGGTGGACGTGCAGCGGCACGTCCCGGGTGCGGTCGGCGAAGGCGGTCAGGCCGTCGCCGGGGGCGAGCGCGCGCACCGAGTGCAGGGCGGCGCCGACGCGGGCGTGCGGGCGGGCGGCCAGCGCGCTCCAGCGGTCCTGCCAGGCGTCCACCGTGCCGTCGCCGAAGCGCAGTTGGGGGCCGTCCAGCGGGTGGTGGCCGGCGGGGGTGAGGCCGCCGCGCAGGTACAGGGTGTCGAGCAGGGTGATGCGGATGCCGGCCTCGTCGGCGGCGGCGATCAGCGCCTCCCCCATGGCGTTGGGGTCGGCGTAGCGGGTGCCGCCGGGGGCGTGGTGCAGGTAGTGGAACTCGCCGACGCAGGTGATGCCGGCCAGCGCCATCTCGGCGTACACGGCGCGGGCGAGGGCGTGGTAGCTGTCGGGGTCGAGCCGGGCGGCGACGGCGTACATGGTCTCGCGCCAGGTCCAGAAGTCGCCGGAGCCGGTCTGCACGGTGCCGCGCAGCGCCCGGTGGAAGGCGTGGGAGTGGGCGTTGGCCAGCCCCGGGAGGGTCAGTCCGCGCAGTACCTCGGCGCCGGGCGGGGGCACGGCTGTTCCCGGGCGCACCGCGGTGATCCGCCCGTCGGCGCCGGCGGTGACGAGCACCCCGGATTCGGTGCGGTCGCCGAGCCAGGCGTGCTCGGCCCAGTAGGTCAGCGGCATGCCGGGCCTCCGTGCGGGCGGCGGGTGCGGGAGGGGGTCAGGCGCACGCGAGTCCCTCCAGCACGTCGGCGAGCGCCGTGACACCGGCGGCGCAGTCGTCCTCGCGGGCGTGTTCGGCCGGGGAGTGGGAGACGCCGGTGGGGTTGCGGACGAAGAGCATGGCCGTGGGTGCCGCGGCGGACAGGATGCCGGCGTCGTGCCCGGCGCCGGTGGGCAGCACCGGTACCGGTGGGCCGTCGGCGGCGGCCAGGGCTGCCACCCGGTCGCGCAGCGCGTGCTGGAACTCCACGACGGGCGTGAACGACTCGCGGGTCACCTCGACGCGCACGCCGTCGCGGGTGCCGCGTTCCCGGGCGCCCTGTTCGATCTGGGCGACGACAGCGGCCAGGGTCTCCTCGTCGGCGGCACGGGAGTCCAGCCAGCCGCGCACCCGCGAGGGGATGGCGTTGACGCCGTTGGGGTCGGCGGAGACCTTGCCGAAGGTGGCCAGCGCTCCGGCGAGGCGGGCGCGTTTGCGGGCGGCCAGCACGGTGGTGGCGTAGGTCAGCATCGGGTCGCGGCGGTCCTCCAGGCGGGTGGTACCGGCGTGGTTGGCCTCGCCCAGGAAGTCGAAGCGCCAGCGGCCGTGCGGCCAGATCGCGGAGGCCACGCCGATCGCGTCGCCGGACAGGTCAAGGGCGCGGCCCTGTTCGACGTGGAGTTCGACGAACGCGCCGATCCGGGCGAGGCGTTCGGGGTCGGCGCCGATGCCGCCGGGGTCGTGGCCGGCGCGTTCCATGGCCTGCGGGAGCGTCACGCCGTCGGCGTCGGTGAGGGCGGCCGCGGCCCCGGGGGTCAGGGCGCCGGAGGTCAGGCGGGAGCCGACGCAGGCCAGGCCGAAGCGGGCGCCCTCCTCGTCGCCGAAGTTGACGACGGCCAGCGGCCGGGTCAACCGGGCGCCGCGGGAGCGCAGTTCGTCGACGGCGGCGAAGGAGGAGACGACGCCGAGCGGGCCGTCGAAGGCGCCGCCGTCGGGGACGGAGTCCAGGTGCGAGCCGGTGACGACGGCGTCCTGTCCGGCCGGATCGCCGAGCCACGCCCACTGGTTGCCGTTGCGGTCGGTCTCGCAGGCCATGCCGCGGGCGGCGGCCTGGTCGCGGAACCAGGCGCGGCAGTCGGTGTCGGCGCCGGTCCAGGCGTAGCGACGGTAGCCGGCGCCGCCGTGCCGGCCGACGGGCAGCAGGTCGTGCCACATCTCCTGGAAGGAGGCGGTCACTCGCCCTCCCGCATGGGGACGCGGACCGCGCGTTCGGCGGCGATCTCGTCGGCGCGGTCGTAGCCGGCGTCCACGTGCCGGATGACGCCCATGCCGGGGTCGTTGGTCAGCACGCGGCGGATCTTCTCGCCGGCCAGCGCGGTGCCGTCGGCGACGGTGACCTGGCCGGCGTGGAGGGAGCGGCCCATGCCGACGCCGCCGCCGTGGTGGATCGAGACCCAGGAGGCGCCGGAGGCCACGTTGACCATGGCGTTGAGCAGCGGCCAGTCGGCGATGGCGTCGGAGCCGTCGAGCATGGCCTCGGTCTCGCGGTACGGGGAGGCCACCGAGCCGCAGTCGAGGTGGTCGCGGCCGATGACGACGGGGGCGCTGAGTTCACCGGAGGCGACCATGTCGTTGAAGCGTTCGCCGGCCTTGTCGCGTTCGCCGTAGCCGAGCCAGCAGATGCGGGCGGGCAGGCCCTGGAAGTGGACGCGTTCGCCGGCCAGTTTGATCCAGCGGGCGAGCGACTCGTTCTCGGGGAAGAGGTCGAGGATGGCGCGGTCGGTGGCGTGGATGTCCTTGGGGTCGCCGGACAGCGCGGCCCAGCGGAACGGGCCCCTGCCCTCGCAGAACAGCGGGCGGATGTAGGCGGGCACGAAGCCGGGGAAGTCGAACGCCCGCCCGTAGCCGGCCAGTCGGGCCTCGCCGCGGATGGAGTTGCCGTAGTCGAAGACCTCAGCGCCGGCGTCCATGAAGCCGACCATGGCCTCGACGTGCCGTGCCATGGACTCGCGGGCGCGTTCGGTGAAGTCGGCGGGCTTGTCGCGGGCGAGGGCGGCCATGTCGTCGAGGTCCACGCCGAGCGGCAGGTAGGCCAGCGGGTCGTGCGCCGAGGTCTGGTCGGTGACGATGTCGACGGGGGCGCCCATGGCGAGCATCCGCGGCAGCAGGTCGGCGGCGTTGCCGAGCAGGCCGATGGACAGCGGCTTGCGGGCGTCGCGGGCCTTGACGGCCAGATCGAGGGCGTGGTCGAGGCTGTCCGCCCTGACGTCGAGGTAGCGGTGCTCGATGCGGCGGTCGATGGCGCGCGGGTCGCAGTCGACGCAGATGGCGACGCCGTCGTTCATGGTGACCGCCAGCGGCTGGGCGCCGCCCATGCCGCCGAGGCCGGCGGTCAGCGTGATGGTGCCGGCGAGGGTGCCGCCGAAGCGCTTGGCGGCGACCGCGGCGAACGTCTCGTAGGTGCCCTGGAGGATGCCCTGGGTGCCGATGTAGATCCAGGATCCGGCGGTCATCTGGCCGTACATGGTCAGGCCGAGGGCCTCCAGGCGGCGGAACTCCTCCCAGGTGGCCCAGTCGCCGACCAGGTTGGAGTTGGCGATCAGCACGCGCGGCGCCCACTCGTGGGTGGTCATCACGCCGACCGGGCGGCCGGACTGCACGAGCATCGTCTCGTCCTGCTTGAGGTCCTGGAGCGTGCGGACCATCGCGTCGAACGAACGCCAGTCGCGGGCGGCCTTGCCGGTGCCGCCGTAGACGACGAGCCGGTCGGGGTGTTCGGCGACCTCGGGGTCGAGGTTGTTCTGCAGCATGCGCAGGGCGGCTTCCTGCTGCCAGCCCCGGGCGCTGATCTGCGGGCCCCGGGGGGCCCGTACCGGACGGGGACCGGGTTCTGCGGCCGGTGCGGTCATGCGGGTCGCCTCCTCGCGCGAGTGCTCGATGCCGTCCCGGCCGGGCCCGGGGCCACCGCGACGGCCGTGCGGCGGGGCGTCCGGTACTGGATCGGGACATTCACATACTTCATTGCTGAATACTTCCAGTCAACACCGCGGGCGCCCACCGTCCGGCACCGGTCCGCCGGGCGCGGGCCCGGGTGCCGTGGTCGGCTGACCGCATGCACACGACGGACAGCGGCACCCGTGCGGACGCCGGCCTGCTCGTGCGGGACCGCGGGCTCGCCCTGCGGGCCGCGGTGGAACGCGGGCTGGTCGGCGAGGGTCACGAGGTCGTCTGCCTGCTCGACGTGACCGGGATCATCCGTTCGGCGCAACGTCTGCGGGACGCCTTCACGGTGCCGGGCGTGCCGGTCGCCCATACCTTCGCGGTGAAGGCGACGGCCCTGGTGCCGGTGCTGCGGCTGCTGCGTACCGCCGGGATCGGCGCCGAGGTGGCCTCGCCGGGCGAACTCGCGCTGGCCCGGGCCGCCGGGGTGCCGGCCGCGCTGACCGTGCTGGACTCCCCCGCCAAGACCACCGCAGACCTGCGCGAGGCGCTGGCCCTGGGCATCGCCGTCAACGCCGACAGCCCCGCGGAACTCGCCCGGCTCGACGCCCTCGTGGCCGCGGGCCCGCCGTCCGCCTCCCCGCTGGGCCTGCGCGTCAACCCGCAGACCGGTGGCGGCGGCATCGCGGCGACGAGCACGGCGACCGCCACCTCCAAGTTCGGCGTTCCGCTGCGCGACCCGGGCGGCGAGGCGTGGGTGCTGCGGGCGTTCGCCGACCGCCCGTGGCTGACCCGCCTGCACTGCCACGCCGGCTCCCAGGGCGTTCCGCTGGAACTGATGGCGCTGAGCGTGCGGGTCACCTGGGAGCTGGCCGAGCGGATCAACGCGGCGGCCGGCCGGCGCCAGGTGGACACCGTCGACATCGGCGGCGGCCTCCCGGTCGACTTCACCGGCGACGCCGACTCCCCCGGCTTCGCCGCCTACGCGGACCTGCTGCGCGCCCGGGTGCCGGGGCTGTTCGACGGGCGGTACGCGCTGGTGACCGAGTTCGGCCGCTCCCTGCTGGCGAAGAACGGCTGCGTGCTGGCCCGCGTGGAGTACGCCAAGCAGTCCGGCGGGCGGCGGATCGCGGTCACGCACGCCGGCGCCCAGGTGGCCACCCGCACGGTCTTCGCCCCCGGCGCGTGGCCGCTGCGGATCGCCGCCCTCGGCCCGGACGGCCGCCCCAAACAGGGCCCGCCGGTGGACCAGGACGTCGCCGGGCCCTGCTGCTTCACCGGCGACCTCGTCGCCCGGGCCCGCCCGCTGCCGCCCCTGGACCCCGGTGACCTGGTCGCCCTCCTCGACACCGGCGCGTACTACTTCTCCACGCCCTTCTCCTACAACTCCCTGCCCCGCCCCGGCGTCCACGGCTACGCCGTCGCCCCGGACGGCCGCACCGTCCGCTTCGCCACCGTGCGCGCCCCGCAGACCCTCGCCGGCCTCACCGCGGAGTGCGGTGCGGGCGAACGCGACGCGCTGAGCGGGCTGGTGGACGGGGAGGGGTAAGTCGACGGGTCCCGGAGTACTGCGGCTGGTGATGTCCGGTGTGCCCCGGCCGCGTTCAGCGGGACCGCGGTCGGGCGCGGCGGGCGGCCACCACACCGGCGGCGCCGAGGGCCAGGGCTCCCCCGGCCACGGTGAGCGGTGCCGCCAGCGGTACGGCACCGGTGTGCGCGAGGGCGCCGGACGGGCCGGGCTGCGGGCCGTCCGGCATGGCGGCGTCGACGGCCGGAGCGGCCGCGCCGGCATCCGGGGCGTGCAGGGTGCACGGCACGTCGGGCACCGTCACGGTCCCGGCGGCCTTCGGGTCCGTCGCGTCGCCCAGGTAGTAGGCGCCGCCGGGCAGCCACTGGACGTGGAAGGTGTGGGGCGTCCCCGGGCGGGTGCCCGCCGGGAAGAGGTAGCCGCCGAGGCGCGGTCCCGGCAGACCGCTGGCGAAGCGCACCGACACCACGACGGGCACGGCGGCGGTGCCGGCGCGGTGGACGACGGTGATCGCCGCGGTACCGCTGGCCGCGTCGCAGACCGCGGCCTCCGGGACGGACAGCGGTCCGGCACCGTCCGACGCGGCGGCACCCCCGGCGGCCGCCAGGACCGCGGCGGCACCGCCCGTCACCGCCAGCGTCAGTCTGCGTCCGCTCACCACGTCGTCCCTCCCAGGTTCAGCCGGGACGGTACGGTCACGCCCCGGACCGCGCGGTTGGTCCCGCTCGGCACCGGCGGAGGGTCCGGTGCCCGGGAACGCGACGCGTCGGCTGACACAGCGTCATCATCCGGGCGCGGCCGATCAACTTCACCGGAGGTGTACCGGAGGAGCGGATTCCGGTGGGACGGGGGGTCCGGCGGCGGCGGGGTGCGGGACCGCAGCGGTCGGGCGGCGGGGTGCGGTGGCGGGCGTTCGCGGGGGCGGGCCGCGTTCCGGGTCAGCGGGCGGGGTGGGCGTGGGACGGGACGGCGGGAGGTGCGGCGCGGGTGGGTTCGGCGGGGGTGGCGGCGGTGAGGTAGCGGGCGGCGACGGCGCGGTTGTAGCGGCCGAAGACGGTGCCGAGGGTGCGCAGGTCCTCCTCCGTCCAGTCCTCCAGGAGTTCGGCGGTGTTCTCGGCACGGCGGCGGCGGACCACCTCCATGCGGTCGAGGCCGTCCGGGGTGGGGCTGACGACGCTGCGGCGGCGGTCGGCGGGGTCGGGGGCGCAGGCGGCCAGGCCGGCGTTGCGCATGGTGGCGACCTGCCGGCCGGCGGTGGAGGGGTCGACGCCGAGGGCCGCGGCGAGGGTGTTGATGTCCATGGGGCCGCAGGAGGCGAGGGTGCGCAGGGCGAGGTATTCGGCGCGGTCGAGTGTGTCGTGGATCTCACTGCGGCGGTTCAGCAGTTCGAAATGCCGCACGAGCACGGCTGTTTGATGCTCGATCGCGTCCAGCGCGCTCCTCCTGGCACGCCCGCGCTCGGTCTCGGCGTTCATCGTGTCACTCACCCGATTATCGGTACGATACATTTGATTACCGGTATCCTACATCTATCATGGAGGCGGCTGCATGGCCGACGGTTCGCGCGGCTGGACACGGGAGGCGTGGGACCGGGTGGTGGCGTCGGACCCCGGCCTCACCCGGCTGCGGATGGCGGTCTCGGCCGCGACAGCCATGGCCACGGCCATGGCCCTGGAGTTCGGTTTCGCCGAGCTGACGCACGCCGGGCCGCAGGGCGTCCTGGTGTCGATCCTGCTCGGCACGATGATGGCGATGATGGGCTCGATGGCGCTGGCCGGCGCCGAGGTCTGGCCCAAGGTGCGCACCGCGGTCTTCTTCCCGGTGGCCATCGGCGTCGGGATGCTCGCCGGCGTCGCGGTGTCCGGGCACACCGACCTGATGCTCTGCGTGTTCGTCCTGGTCATGTTCGCCGCGGTCTTCGTGCGCCGCTTCGGACTGCCGTTCTTCTTCTACGGCTTCATGCTGTGGATGGGGTACTTCTTCGCCGCGTTCCTCGGTGCGACGCTCTCCGCGGTGCCCGCGATGCTGGAGGCGGTCTGCGTCGGCACCGCCTGGGTGCTGCTGCTGTCGTGCACGGTGCTGCGCACCAACACCCGCCGCACGCTGCGGCGCACCCGCCGGGCGTACGGCGCGCGGGCCCGCGCGGTGGCCCGGGCCTGTGCGGACCTGCTGGAGGCCGGCGTCACCGACCCGCGCCGCGCCACCCGGCTGCGCCGCACCCTGCACGCCCGCCAACTGCGGCTGGCCGAGGCCGCGTTGATCATCGACGGCTGGTCGGCCGAGCCGCGCGCGCTGTCCCCGGGGGCCGGGCCGCTGCTGCGCCGCCGGGTGCTCGACAGCCACCTGGTGATCGACGCCATGGCCGGCGCCGCCGAGGCGCTGGCCGCCGAGGGCGGTCCGCTGCTGGCCGGCGCGGCCCGCACCGTCGCGGCGGTGGCCCGGCGCGACGACGCGACCGCCGAAGCGCTGGCCCGCGCACTGCTCGACGCCCCCGCCACCGGCGCCACCAGCGGCACGGCCGAGCGGGAGACCGGCACGGCGGGTGACGGCTACTGGCCGGCGCACCATCTGGCCGCCGCCGTGGTGGAGTTCACCACCCTGGCCACCGCCCCGCCGCTCACCACCGACCCCCTCACCGCCGCGTCCCCCACCACCGACCCGCCCGCCGGCCGGACCACCGCACCGGAAACCCGCCCCGCCACGGAAACCCCCGACGAGGGCGACGCGTTCGCCCCCACGGTCGCGCTGATCGCGGGGCTGCTGCCCGGCTCCGGAGCGGTGGCCGGTGACGTGCACGCGCGCGGGCACGGCTGGAACTGGTTCAGCCGACGCTCCCTGATCACCCGTCAGGCGATCCAGGTCGTGGTGGCCGGCGGACTGGCGATCGTGGCCGGACGGCAGTTGTCCGAGGTGCGGTACTACTGGGCCGTGCTGGCCGCGTTCATCGCGTTCGCCGGCACCGCGACCCGGTCGGAGACCACGATCAAGGCGCTCAACCGGGTGGCGGGCACCCTGGTCGGGCTCGGCGCGGCGGTGCTGCTGGCACACCTGACCGCCGGGCACGTGTACTGGGTGCTGGCGACCGTCATCCTCAGCATGTCGCTCGGCTTCTACCTGGTGAACGTCTCGTACGCCTCGATGATCTTCTTCGTGACGATCATGGTCGCGCAGATGTACAGCGTGCTGGGGACGTTCACCGCCGGGCTGCTGGTGCTGCGGCTGGAGGAGACCGCGCTCGGCGCCGCGATCGGCATCGCGGTGGCGCTCGTGGTGCTGCCGACCAGTACCCGCGACACCGTCGGGACCGCCCGGCAGCGGTACCTCACCGCGTTCGCGGACGTGCTGCGGGCCTGCGCCGGCCGGCTGACCCCGGCGGGGGCACCGGTACCGGTGGTGGCGGGCCCCGGTGCCGTCGCCGAGGAGGCCGGCAGCGGCGGGCAGGAGCAGGTGACCGACGCCGGGCTGGACGCGCTGGTCCGCACCCTCGACCACCGTCTCCAGCAACTCACTCTGGTGGCACGCCCGTTGACCCGGCCGCTGGTGTGGGGCAACAGCCCGCGGGTGACCCGGCACCGCCTGACGCTGTTCACTTCGGCCACCCGGCACGTCCGCGCCCTGGCGCTGGCCCCGCGGCGGGCGCCGGAGGCCGCGCACGACGACACGCTCGCGGTCGCCGCCGCCTCCTTCGGCGCCGCCGCGACGCTCCTGGCGGAGGCCCCGGTCCCGGCCGGAGCTCCCGGCGCGGAGGTCGCCGCCCTGCTGGCCACCGCCGACACCGCCCTGTACGCGCACCGGCCGCGCTGCGCCCCGTCGCAGCTCCCACCGGTCAGCGGCCCCCTGCTGCACCTGGGAGGGCTGCTGCACGAACTGGCCACCGCCCCCGGCATCCCGGTCGTCCCGCCGGTGCCGGCCCCGCCCGCCGGGCAGGAGGCGGACGGCCCGCTCTGCGTCGGCGGCCTGGTGCTGACGGCCGGCGGCGGACCGGTGCCGGACGCGGTCGTCGCTCTCACCGACGAGAACGGCCGGCAGGCCGGACGCGGCAGCACCGGCGAGGACGGGCGGTTCGCGCTCGGCGTTCCGGGACCGGGCACCTACCTGCTGATCGGCACCGCCGGGGGCCACGCGCCGCAGGCGGTCACCGTGGTGGTCCGGCACCGCGGCGCCGAGGTCTGCCTGGAGCTGGCCGGACGCGGCGCGGTGTCCGGCACGGTGACCGGCGCGTCCGGCACGCCGGTCGCGGGGGCCGCCGTCCGGGCCGTCCCCGAAGGCGGCGGGCGCCCGCGCGGCACGGTCACCGCGGCGGACGGCGGCTACCGGCTGGACGGCCTGCCCGACGGCCGGTACACGCTGACCGTCACCGCCGGGGGCCGGATCGGCTCGGCCCGCCCGGTGCGGGTGCCCCGCCCGGCGGACGGCGCGGAGACGGTCCCTGTGCGCTGCGACGTGCGGCTGGCGCCCGGCGCCGAGGTCGGCGGCGTGGTCCGCGGCAGCTCGGGCGCCCCGGTTCCGGAGGCCCGCGTCACCCTGGTCGACGGCAGCGGCGTCATGGTGGGCACCGCCACGACCGACGGCGAGGGACGCTTCTCCCTGGCCGACATCCCCGCCCAGGCCGGCCCGGTCGACTGACGGCTCCCGCGAACGGTCCCCGGCGGACGGCTCCCGCGCCCCGGGGACCGTCCGCCGGCCCGCACCCCGGCACACCCGCGAGGAACCGCACCGCCCGGGAACCGCCCGCCGGGAACCGCCCTCACTCCACGAACAGTCCGCGGTCCGCGGCGCCGGTGTCGAAGCGTTCCAGACGGGCCTGCGCGTCCGGCAGGTCGTCGCACATGGCCTCCAGCAGCACCCGGCCCAGCATCATCACCGCGCACGGGGTGTCGAAGACCAGGGCGGTGCCGACGGCGGCCGGCAGCAGGACGTCGGAATGGGCGGCGACCGGGGCGAACGGGCTGTCGGCGACGGTGATCACGGTCAGCCCCAGCGACTTGGCGTACCGCAGGGCCTCGATCACCTCACGGGGGTGGCGGGGCAGCGCGAAGCACAGCAGCACGCTCGCCCCGGCGTGCGCGGCGGCGTCCAGCCGGTCGGCCAGCATCGATCCGGACTCGTCGAGCAGCCGGATGTCGGGGTGCACCTTGGCGGCGAAGTAGGCGAAGCCGCGGGCCTGCGCCGCGGCGGCCCGCAGACCCAGCACCGGCAGCGGGCGGGAGGCGGCCAGCAACTTGCCGGCCCGCTCCAGCGGAGCGGTGTCGGCCAGCAGCGCCGACAGGTGCTGAAGGTTCTCGATCTCGGCGCGCACCGCCTGCTGGTACTCGTTGTACGTCTCCTCCGGCACCGCGGGCGGCGGGGGCGGGGCGACCTCGCGCAGGTGGCGGCGCAGCGCCGGGTAGCCGTCGAAGCCGAGGGCCACGGCGAAGCGGGTGACGGACGGCTGGCTGACCCCGGCCAGCTCGGCGACCTCCACGCTGGACAGGAACGGCGCGTCCGCGGCCCGGCGCACCAGGCAGTGCGCGATGCGCCGCTGCGTGGGGGTCAGCCGGTGTCCGTCGAACAACTGCGTAAGGCGGCTCGCGCCGCCGTCCTGCCTCGCCATCGTCCCTCCTGGCCGGCGTTTCCGGTGCGCCGTTCGTTCCCGTACCGCCGTACCGCGGGCCCGCGTTCGCTTTCAGCCTGCCACGATTGTGCATGAACCCATACAGCGCGGGCCAGGAGACGTCCGGGCCGGGCACCGTCGGTGACGGTGCCCGGCCCGGGGAGTGACGGGTCAGGCGGTGGTGGACGGTTCCTGCTCGCGCGCGGCCGGGACGGGCCTCGCGCGGTCGGCGTGACCGGGCCACCAGGCGGCGTGCCCGATGAGCGCGGTCAGCGACGGGGTGAAGAACATCGAGGTGACGAACGCCGACACCAGGATGCCGAAGGAGACCGCGAAGCCCATCTCGGTCAGCAGGGAGTTGCCGGACAGGGTCAGGGTGGCGAAGGTGGCGGCCAGGATGAAACCGGCGGCGGCCACCGTGGGGCCGGCGTGCCGCAGCGCCTCAGCGGCGGCGTCCCGCGGTTCGCGGCCCTCCTGGGCCTCCTCGCGCAGCCGGGCGATCATCAGGATGTTGTAGTCCGTGCCGATCGCCACCACGAACAGGTACATGATCATCGGCAGCAGGAACATCAGGCCGTCGGCGTTGGGTCCGCGCTGGAAGAGCAGCGTGGTCGCCCCCAGGGTGGCCGCGAAGCCCAGGCCCACCGACGCCATCAGGTACCAGGGCGCCACCATGCTGCGCAGCAGCAGGCCGAGGATGACCATGATGAGGATCGCGGCGACCGGGAAGACCACCGCGTAGTCGTGGTTCTGGGCGGAGCGGATGTCGGCGAAGATCGCCGTCTGGCCGCCGATCAGCGCCTTCGTCCCGTCCGGCTGGGCCTTCGCGGCGGCGTCGCGCAGTGCCGCGATGGTGTCGATGGCGGGCCCCGAGGAGGGGTCGTGCGCGAGCATGACGTTGATGTCGACGGCCTTGCCGTCCGGGCTGAACTGCGGCGGCTTCTGGAGTCCGGCGGTCCCGGGCCGGTGCCCCATGTCCTGGGCGAACGTGAGCGCCGCGGCGTGGTCGAGCGGTGCCCGGCCGGTGGTGGTGAGCAGGATGGTGGCCGGCTGGACGGCGCCGGCGGAGAAGGCCGAGGTCATCTCCGTCTGCACGACCATCGACTCGACGGTCTTGGGCATCGATCCGGCCGACAGGTCGAAGGACGCCTTGAAGCCCAGCGCGCCGAGGCCGAGCGCCACCAGCAGCACGCCGGAGCCGGCCGCCAGCAGCGCCGGGCGGGTGCGCACCGCCGAGCCGAGGGCGGCGAACCGGGTGCCGGTCGGCTCGGTCTGCCAGTTGCGCGTCGGCCAGAACAGCACCCGCACCGGCAGTGCCACCAGCACCGCGGGGGTGAGGGTCAGACCGCCGATCAGGGTGACGGCCACCAGGATCGCCAGCGCCGGGCCGAGCTGGGTGAAGAAGCCCAGGGAGCACAGCACGAGGGCGAGGAAGGCGATGATGACCGCGCCGGCCGCGGAGGCGATGGCCTCGCCGACCCGGGCGACGGCGTTGATCATCGCGGTCTCCCGGTCGTCACCGGCGCGCAGCCGTTCGCGGTACCGGAACATCAGGAACAGGTAGTAGTCGGTGCCCACGCCGAGGACCACCACCACCAGCAGCGCGTCCAGTGACGGGTTGGACTGCATGCCGAACGCCTTGGTCGCGTCCGCGATCAGCCCGTTGGAGGCGGTGAAGACGAAGGCGAGCAGCACCAGGGGCAGGAACGCGATCAGTGGCGAACGGAAGATCAGCAGCAGCGTGATGATGATCAGGATGACCGAGGCGAACAACGACAGCGCGGTGGAGGACTTCGAGGAGTTCTGCGCGTCGAGCCCCTGGGCCGCCTGACCGCCGACCTTGGCGGTCAGACCGTGCGGGGCCGCCAGTTTCCTGATGTCGGTGCGCAGTGTCTGGGCGGCGGTGTTCTGCACCGGCTGGCCCAGCCCCTTGGGGTCCATCTGCACCAGGCCCAGCGCGTAACGCCCGTTCTTGGCCACCCCGGCCGGCACCACCTTCTGCACCTGGGGGATGTGTTCGCCGGCCAGCCGCTGGTCGACGGCGACCGCCGCGCTCCGGTCCGCGGGGGTCAGCGCGCCGCCGTCGGTGCGGGCGTAGAGCAGGATCGCGGCGGGGTTGAACTGGGCCGGGAAGTCCTGGCCCTGGAGGTACGCCTCCTGGACGGACTGGTAGCTCTTGGGGAGGAACTTCGACTCGTCACTGCTCGACGGCAGCGTGGGCGCGGTGGCCGCCACCACGATGGCGGCGACGATCCAGACGGCTATCGTCCAGAACTTGTGGCGGACGACGAAGCGCCCTATGGCATGGAACATGTCGGTGACTGCCCTCCAGGCAGGACGTCTCACCGCCACCCGCGAGCGGACCGGGCGGGCGGTACCGACAGGCCGTGGCGGGGACCAGCGACCGGTCGGACGGGCGGATTGTCTCAACGTCCCACGACCCTAATTCACCCCCCGGCCCCCCCGCCGGGCGCCCCGGGCCACCCACCCTCGGCGGCGGCGGACGGTGACGGGCCGCCGGGGGGCGCCGTCACTCCAGCGGGGGCAGCAGCTTCTTCAGTGGCTTGCCCAGGGCGTTGCGCGGGAGTTCGTCGAGGAACCGCACGGCGCGGGGGCGTTTGTGGGCTGACAGGTGGCCGGCGACGAAGGCGGTCAGGTCGGCGGCGGTGACGCCGTCGGCGACGACGTAGGCGACGACCTGCTGGCCGAGGTCGGGGTGCGGGGCGCCGACGACCGCGGCCTCACGGACCGCCGGGTGGTCCAGCAGGGCGTTCTCCACCTCGCCGGCGCCGATGCGGTAGCCGCCGGACTTGATCAGGTCCGTGGAGGCCCGGCCGACGATGCGGTGGGTGCCGTCGGGTTCGACGACCGCCATGTCACCGGTGCGGAAGAAGCCGTCGCCGGCCGCGGCGGCGGCGGTGGCGTCCGGGCGGCCGAGGTAGCCGGCGTACAGCGTGGCCCCGGCGATCTGGAGTTCGCCGACGGTGGCGCCGTCGTGCGGCACCGGCCTGCCGTCCTCGCCGGTGAGCCGGGTCGTCACGCCCGCGATCGGCGCCCCCACGGTGCCCTGCCGCCGCTCGCCGTCCGCCCGGCTGCTGACGGTGATCAGCGTCTCCGTCATGCCGTACCGCTCGACGGGGGCCCGCCCGGCCAGGGCGGCCAGGTCGCGGAAGACCGGCGACGGCAGCGGCGCGCTGCCGGAGACCAGCAGCCGGGCGCCGGCGAGCGCGCGGGCGGCGTCGGGGGCGGCGGCGATCCGTGACCACACCGTCGGCACGCCGAAGTACAGGCTGCCGCCGGCCGCGGCGTAGGCGGCGGGCAGCGGGCGGCCGGTGTGCACCAGGCGACTGCCGGTGCGCAGCGCGCCCAGCACGCCGAGCACCAGCCCGTGCACGTGGAACAGCGGCAGGCCGTGCACGAGCGTGTCGTCGGCGGTCCACTGCCAGGCGTCCGCCAGCCCGTCGAGGCAGGCGGCGATCGCCCGGCGCGGGATCAGCGCGCCCTTGGGGGCACCGGTCGTACCGGAGGTGTAGAGGATCAGGCCGGTCTCCCCCTCGCCCGGCTCCGGCGCCGTGAACGTGCCGGTTCGGTCCGGGTCGACGGGCAGCGTCTCCGGTTCGTCCGGTGGCCCGGCCGGTGCGCCGGCCGCCCGCAGCACCAGGGCGGCGCCGCTGTCGCGCAGCACGTGCCCGCGTTCCGCCGGTCCCGCGTCGGGCGCGAGCGGCACCACGGGCACCCCGGCGAGCAGCCCGGCCACCACCGCCACCACGGTGTGCGGCGCCGCCTGCGCGTCCACCGCGACGGCCGGCGCCCCGGCGATCCGCGCGGCCACCGCCCGTGCCGCGCCCAGCAGTTGCCCGTACGACAGCGCGTGGCCGTCCACCACGAGCGCGTCGGCCCGGTCCCGGCCGGTCCCGGCGGCGGCGTGGAGCGCGGTGAGGAGTTCCATGCGGGGCTTCCTTCGGGGCGGCGGAGGACGTGGGGGCACGGTACCGGGCGGCGCGGGGTGTGGGGGCTCCCGGCGGGCCGATCCGGGGGTTAGCCCTACTGCCCCGGCGGCCCCGCGGCGCTTAGCGTTGCCGCATGAACGCGCCGTCGGACCACGAGCTCGGCAAGGAGCTCAACGCGACACTTCGGGCCCGCAAGGATCTGGGACCGGAGTACGAGGACGAACTGATCGAATCCTTCCTGGAGAAGGTGACGGCCCGGGTGGACTCCGAGGTCCAGAGCAAGGTGCGGCGGGAGCTGGCGCAGCAGCAGACCTCGTCGGCCAGGGTGGCGACCGGCTCCGGCAGCCGCCCGTTCAGCGGGGACGACGACCACGCCGCCCGCAACCGCCGGTTCGGGCTCGCCACGGTCTCGCTGGTGCTGGCCGTGCCGCTGTCGGCGATCGGCGTCACCCAGGCCGACCTGCCGGGCCTGCTCGTCAGCTGGGCGGGAATCGTGGCGGTCAACGTCGCGCACGCGGTGGGCACGTCCCTGCCGTGGCGCCTGGGCCACCGCGACCGGGGCGACGACCTGGACTGATCCGGCGAACGGACGGGCGGGCCGGGACGGGCCGGTGGGACCGCACGCGCCGCTGGGGCGGGGACCGCCGCACCGCGGCGCGCACGCCGGGGCGGGACGACGACGGTCCCCGCCGGGGACGCGGGGGCCGGGTCAGGGCCGGCCCGGCGCGTCCGGGGCAGCGGTGGAGTTCCGGGAGCCGCTCCGTCCCTCCCCCGCTGCCGACGACCACCACGGTGCCGGTCCGGTGTTGCGCCCACGTGACGGGCACGGGTCTTTTCCCGGCCGGCCGCTCCCCGCGTGTTTCCGGGAGCGGCGCGCGCTCCGAGGGGGCGGGAACCGACGCGCCGCGGGAGGCGTTCGCACCGGGGGCGGGAGGCGTTCGCGCCGGGCCGAGGGAGCCGTCGCGCCGCCCCGCGCACCGGTCGGAGCCGCCCCGAGCCCCCCGCGCACCGGGAAACCGCTCAACTCGTCCTCTGCGAGCGCCTGTTGGCCCGCAGCCCCATGTTCCCCCCGTGTCGCAGCCGTTGCGGGATGCCGCATTCCCTCAACGCTGAAGGGCCCGTTCAGGCGGGAGAGTTGACCGTTCACACCTGCGCACCGCGACGACCTGCGGTTATGTCATGTTCCCGCCATGACGGGTTCCGGGCGGGCGGAGTCCATTGAGCCCGGGCGGCGGGCGGCTGAGGATGGGCCCCGGCTCGGCCGGCCACCCCCACTCATCCCCGCATCGCAGGAGACACGTCATGGGCAACAACTCTGGCGTCAGAGGAAAGCTCGGCAAGGGCAAGGTCGCTGCCGCGAGCCTGCTGCTGGCCGCCGCACTGGTCCCGGCCGGCGCCGGCACCTCCGTGGCCGCCGCCGGCTTCGGCCCGCAGTCGCACCACACGGTCCGCTACGACGAGGACAGCATCTGGGGCGGCTATGCCGCCTACGGCAGCGACGGCGAGTTCACGTCGATCAGCGGCTCGTGGACCGAGCCCTCCGTCACCTGCAACTCCTACAACGACCTCTTCGCACCGTGGGTCGGCATCGACGGCTACGGCACCGAGACCGTCGAGCAGACCGGTGTCGCCACCGACTGCTCCAGCGGCCGCCCGGTCTACCAGGCGTGGTACGAGATGTACCCGGCCGCCCCGGTGTACTTCAGCAACGCCGTCTCGGCCGGCGACCACTTCACCGCCTCGGTGGTGGCCACCAGCGCCCACGCGTACACGCTGACCATCAACGACACCACCAAGGGCTGGACGCAGAAGCTCAACAAGAGCCTCAGCAGCTCGGAGAACGCGACCGCCGAGGCGGTCATCGAGTCCCCGACCTCCAGCTACCCCTCGTTCAGCAAGCTGAGCTTCACCAACGTCACCGTCAACGGCCAGGCCCTGTCGGCCTACTCCCCCGACGCCCTCGACTCGGGCGGCTACGTTCCCTCCGCGCTCAGCGGCGGCAACTTCTCCATGGCCCCCGGCTTCGGCGTCGTCAAGCACGACGCGGCCCGCACCGCCCCGGTGAACCACAGCGGCATCCGCTTCTGACCCACCTGAGCGACGCACCCCGGGCGGTCCGGCTCACCCGAGCCGGGCCGCCCCCGCGCGTCCGGCTACGCGGTGAACTCCAACTCGTCGGTGGTGACGGTGCCGGCGGTGCGGCCGGGGGCCTCGTGGTGGGCCCAGTAGAGGTTGGTGTGCGCGATGACCTGGGCCGGCGGGGGCGCCCCCCAGCGGCTGAGGTCCTCGGTGGTGTGGGCGTCGGAGACGAGCTTGGCGTCGTAGCCGCGGGCGATCGCGCCGTGCAGGGTGGAGCGCACGCAGGCGTCGGTCTGGGCACCGGTGACCACCAGGCCGCCGACCCGGCCGGCGGCCAGGACGTCCTCCAGGCCGGTCTCCTCGAACGAGTCGCCGTAGCTCTTCTCCACCCGCGCCTCGGACTCCAGCGGCTTCAGCTCGGGCACGATCTGCCACGGCTCGCTGCCGGTGGCCCGGTCCTCGGCGCGGTCCTGGACCCAGACCACGGCCACACCGGCGGCCCGGGCCTTGGCCACCACCCGGGCGATGTTGGCGATCACCGCGTCCCGCTCGTGCGCCTGGGCCACGACGCCGTTCTGCACGTCGATGACGAGGACGGCGGAGTGGGGACGGTCGGGAAGCGTGCTCATGGCGGCTCCTGCGGTGCGGTGGGTACGTCTCACCGACCCTAGGCCCCGCCTCTGACAACGGCGGGGCCCCGGCGCCGCACGGTCCGCGCCGCGCTGTCCGACCCCCGTGGCACGCTGGCCGCATGGGCAACCTCTACGACTACTTCGCGGCCCCCGGCGACGCGGTGGCGCTGACCGCCTTCCCCGACGGGCCGAAGGCGGCGGGCCTCGACGTCCTGGAGACCAAGGGCATAGACCCGTTCGTCCAGCTCGGCGCGGCCGAGGCGCTGCTGCGCGGCGCGGACGAGGAGGCGGTGGCCGGTGACCCCCGGCACGGGCACCTGCTGAGCGACCCGGACGCCGAGTCGTGCTGGCTGGTCACGCTGACCGACGCACTGCGCGACGCGCTCGCGGCGGCCGGGCCGCGGGAGCTGGCCGCGGTGGCCGGACCCTGGTCGGCCATCGAGGAGTTCGGCGACGGCGTGGCGGCGCAGGACCTGGCGGCCTGGCTGACGGACCTCGCGACCGTCGCGTCCCGGGCGCGGGAGAGGGAACACCGGCTGTACTGCCTCGTCCAGCTGTGAGGCAGCGGCGCCCCTCGCCCCCTCGGCCGCCCCGGAACGCCGGTGCGCCCGGCGCACCCGCCCCCGCAGCGCGCCGACGCCCCTCAGCGCACCGGTGCCGCGCGGTGCTCCGTCGGGGTCGTCCCGTACGCGGTGCGGAAGGCGCGGGTGAAGTCGGCGGCGCGCGGGTAGCCCCAGCGGGCCGCGACGAGGTGGACCGGGGTGGCGGCCAGGGCCGGGTCGGCGAGGTCGCGGCGGGCACCCTCCAGTCGCAGGCGGCGCACGTGGGAGCCGACGGTGACGCCCTCGGCGCGGAAGAGGCGGTGCAGGTAGCCGACGGAGATGTGGTGGGCGGCGGCGATCACGGCGGGTGACAGGTCACCGTCGTGCAGGTTGGCGGCGATGAAGTCCCTGATGCCCAGCAGCAGCGTGCGGGTGCGGGTCTCCGGTTCCAGCAGGCGTTCGTCGTCGAGGGTCCGCGCGAACAGCGCGCCGACCAGGTCGTTGACGACGACGCCCAGCCGCGGCCCGTCGGACGGCCGGTAGCTGCCGGCGCCGGAGGCGAGCTGGGTCAGGAAGCGGGCGAGCAGCCGTCCGATGCCGTCGCGGGCGGACATCCGGCGGGCCACCGCGCGGTCGGCCCGGGCGCGCGGCATCGGCAGCAGGTCCTTGGGCACCTCGACACCGACGGAGGTGATCGGCGTGCTGCCGGTCCAGATCTCGTAGGGCCGCATGGAGTCGTTGGAGTGGAAGTCGAACGCCTCGTAGGCGGCGTTCTCCCGCCCCCAGGAGACCCGGGCGTCGCCCTTGACCAGCAGGGAGAGGTGGTAGACCTCGGGGTCGGAGCGGCGGATGAGCTTCGGCGTGCGGCGGAAGACGAGCTGCTGGAAGCGGGCCGGCCACACGGAGACCGCGCCGAGCGTGATGAGCCGCTGGTGGGCGTGGAAGTCGGCGGCATGGTCGCTGCTGAGGTCCATCGGCGCGTGCGTCCGGTTCATCAGGTCCCGCCAGGCGTCGAAGCGTTCGCCCGGCGGCAGGTCCTCGCTCCGAAACACCGTCTCGCTCAGCATTCCGCTCCCCTCCGGCCAGGACCCTACCGTCCGTACCCGCCCCCCGCCGCCGTTCCTCCGCTTGACCCGGACCGGAGCGCCGTGAACGTGGCCGGATACCTACCGGTGCCGCGCGGCGGGTCGTTGATACGTTCTGCCGCGCGAGACTCCTCCACCCATCCTCCGTGTCCCGGGAGACAGTTGATGATCAGGCGTTGGTTCGTGGGCTTGGCGGCGGCCGTTCTCGGCCTCTGCTTCCTGCCCGCCCCCGCACAGGCGGCGACCCCGGCGGCCGCCCCGACAGGCTGCACGACCTCGGTCCAGTGGGTCACCCAGGGCAACAACTACTTCCAGGGCCTGGGCAACATCACCTGCCAGACCGGCACGTACAAGGCCAAGCTCGTCTGCCGCAACGAGCAGACCGGCACCGCCTACGCGCTGTACGGCACCCAGGTGGTGACCGCCCCGGCCACCGCGTCGGCCACCTGCAACACCGGCAACGTCGCCGAGAGCGTGCTGCCCGTCAACCAGCCGCTGGGCACCGGCGTCACCGGCTGCGCCACCTGGGTCGACTGGGTCACCCAGGGCAACAACCACTTCTACGGTCGCGCCAACGCGCAGTGCGACACCGGCAGTTACAAGGTCAAGGCGATCTGCCACAACGAGCAGACCGGCGCCGACTACCTCATCCAGGGCACCCAGGTCGTCACCGCGCCGGCCAGCACCAGCATCACCTGCAACACCGGCAACGTCGCCCAGATCGTCGGGGCGGTCGCGGTGCCGCCCGCCGCCGGGGTCAGCGGCTGCGTCACCTGGAGCAGCTGGGTCACCCAGGGCAACAACCTCTTCTACGGCCGCGGCAGCGCCCAGTGCGACACCGGGAGCTACCACGTCTCCATCACGTGCCAGAACCAGCAGACCGGCCAGACCTACGCCGTCTCAGGCCCGGCCGTGACCGCCCCGGCGGTCAGCACCACCACCTGCTACACGGGCAACGTCGCCCAGACCGTCACGGCCCAGCCCAACTGATCCGCGCCGCGCCCGCCCGGGCCGCCGCGCTCCGTCACCGGAGCCGGCGGCCCGCCGCGTGTCCTGGTCGCACGGGACGCTACTTGGCGTCCTTCGCCAGGTAGGCCAGCAGGTCCTGGCGGGAGACGACGCCGCGCGGCTTGCCCTCGACGAGGACGACCGCGGCGTCGGCGTTCTGCAGAACGGCCATGAGGTCGGCGACCGGTTCGCCGGAGCCGACCAGCGGCAGCGGCGCCGACATGTGCTCCTCCAGCGGATCGCCGAGGTCGGCGCGCCGGGTGAACAGGGCGTCCAGCAGTTCGCGTTCGACGACGGAACCGACGACCTCGGCGGCCATCACGTCGGGGTGCCCGGCGCCGGGCTTGACGATCGGCATCTGCGAGACGCCGTACTCGCGCAGCACCTCGATGGCCTGGCCCACGGTCTCGCCCGGGTGCATGTGCACCAGTTCCGGGATCGAGCCGCCGCGGTTGAGCAGCACGTCGGCGACGCGGGAGGCGTGGCCCTCGTCCTCCAGGAAGCCGTAGTCGGCCATCCACTCGTCGTTGAAGATCTTGCTGAGGTAGCCGCGGCCGCTGTCCGGCAGCAGGACGACGACCACGTCGTCGGGCCCGAGCTTCTCGGCGACCCGCAGGGCGGCGACCACCGCCATGCCGCACGAACCGCCGACCAGCAGGCCCTCCTCCTTCGCCAGGCGGCGGGTCATCTGGAAGGAGTCCTTGTCGGACACCGCGACGATGGAGTCCGCGACACCGCGGTCGTAGGCGTCCGGCCAGAAGTCCTCACCGACGCCCTCGACCAGGTAGGGGCGGCCCGATCCGCCCGAGTAGACCGAGCCCTCCGGGTCGGCCCCGACGACGGTGACACCGCCGCCGGAGACCTCCTTGAGGTAGCGGCCGGTGCCGCTGATCGTGCCGCCGGTGCCCACGCCGGCCACGAAGTGGGTGATCTTCCCCGCGGTCTGCTCCCACAGTTCGGGACCGGTGGTCTCGTAGTGCGAGCGCGGGTTGTTGGGGTTGCTGTACTGGTTCGGCTTCCAGGCCCCCGGGGTCTCGCGGACCAGGCGGTCGGAGACGTTGTAGTACGAATCGGGGTGCTCGGGGTCGACGGCGGTCGGACAGACCACGACCTCCGCGCCGTAGGCCCGCATGACGTTGATCTTGTCGGCCGAGACCTTGTCGGGGCAGACGAAGACGCAGTGGTAGCCCTTCTGCTGGGCGACGATCGCCAGGCCGACACCGGTGTTGCCCGAGGTGGGCTCCACGATGGTGCCGCCGGGGCGCAGTTCGCCGGACTGCTCGGCGGCCTCGATCATGCGCACGGCGATGCGGTCCTTGGCGGATCCGCCGGGGTTGAAGTACTCGACCTTGGCCAGCACCGTGGCCTGGATACCGGCCGTGACGCTGTTGAGCCTCAGCAGCGGGGTGTTGCCGATGAGGCTGATCATCGAGTCGTGGTACTGCACGACGTCCTCCGGATGTGTCCCAGTGTGTGCTGGCAGCCTAGGGCGTCGCCACCGTTCGCGGGCGGTGCTCCGGCAGCCCGGCACAAGCTGCCGCCTGAACCTTTCGGGGAAACCGCCTGATCACGGCACCGGACCGGTGGGACGGGCGGCAATGCCGGGATGCGTCGCGTTCATGACGGGCCTGGGCGGGCAACAAGCTGGGCAAGAGGTGTGAGAGAACGGGGTGGGCCATGTCGAGGGCGAGAGTGGCACGGCGGATCGCGACGGCCGCGGTGTTCGGCGGCGGCGGGATCGGCCTGCTGGGCGGGGCGGCCCTGGGGCTGCTGATGACCGAGGCGCGGCTGGCGCGCAGCATGATCGGCGCGCGGCACGAGGACCCGCCGGCGGCGGACGGCCGGTACGGGGGCTTCCTGAGCGCGCCGGAGAACCCGCGGCCGCTGCGGCTGGCGTTCCTGGGCGACTCCACGGCGGTCGGCTACGGCGTGCACCGGGCCGGTGAGACGCCGGGGGCGATCATGGCCTCGGGCCTGGCCGCGGTGGCCGACCGGCCGGTGGACCTGGTCAACGTGGCGTGCACCGGCGCGACGTCGCAGGACCTGGACCGCCAGACGGCCGTGCTGGCCCGGAGCATGCCGGCGCCGGACATCTGCGTGATCATCGTCGGCGCGAACGACGTGACCGACCGCATCGTGCCGGCGGTCTCGGCGCGGCACCTGTCGCAGGCGGTGCGGCGGCTGCGGCGCACCGGGGCGGAGGTGGTGGTCGGCACCTGCCCGGACCTGGGGACGATAGCCCCGGTGCGTCCGCCGCTGCGGTGGATAGCCCGCCGCGCCAGCCGGGAGCTCGCCGCCGCGCAGACGATCGTGGTGGTGGAACGCGGTGGTCGCACGGTGTCGCTGGGGCAGCTGCTGGGCCCGGAGTTCGCCGCCCGCCCCCGGGAGCTGTTCGGCCCGGACGCCTACCACCCGTCGTCGGCCGGTTACGCCCACGCGGCGATGGCCATCCTGCCCACGGTCTGCTCCGCGCTCGGCGTCTGGCCCGAGGAGACCACCCCGGGCCTCACCCCCGTCACCATCCTGCCCGTCGCCCGCGCCGCCGCCACCGCCGCCGCCACCTCCGGCACCGAAGTGACCCCCGCCCCCATCACCCCCAAACGCACCCCCTGGGCCCTCCTCCCCACCCGCCTGAAACTCGCCAACCCGGCGACCACCCGGTAACGAGCGCGGGTTCCGGGGGCGCGCGGGGCGGACGGCCGGCCGTCCTGAAGGCCCGGAGGGCGGCTTCAGGGGCGCGGGAGACCGCGCGACCGGCTCCCACCGGGTCTCCCGGACGACAACGCCCCGGAGCGATGGAACCGGCACACCCCAGCGGGAGGGAATCCGGAGGTCTGGCTCAGGCACCATGACTAAGCGTACGCTTAGAGCACTCATCGCCGAGCCCCACGGAGTGCGCCATGCCCGAAGCCGTCATCGTCGCCACCGCCCGGTCCCCGATCGGGCGGGCGTTCAAGGGGTCGCTGAAGGACCTGCGGCCGGACGACCTGGCCGCCACGATCGTCCAGGCCGCGCTGGCGAAGGTGCCGGAGCTGGACCCGGCGCAGATCGACGACCTGATGCTGGGCTGCGGCCTGCCCGGCGGCGAGCAGGGCTTCAACATGGGCCGGGTCGTCGCCGTGCGGATGGGGATGGACCACCTGCCGGGCTGCACGGTCACGCGGTACTGCTCGTCGTCGTTGCAGACCACCCGGATGGCCATGCACGCGATCAGGGCCGGCGAGGGGGACGTGTTCGTCTCCGCGGGCGTGGAGACCGTCTCGCGGAGCGTGAACGGCACGTCGGACAGCTGGCCGGACACCACGAACCCGGTCTTCGGCGAGGCCCGCGCGCGGACCGCCGCGCGGGCGGAGAAGGGCGGCGAGGGCTGGCACGACCCGCGCGAGGACGGCCTGGTGCCGGACGTGTACATGGCGATGGGGCAGACCGCGGAGAACCTGGCGCGGGCCAAGGGCGTCACCCGGCAGGACATGGACGAGTTCGGCGTCCGGTCGCAGAACCTCGCGGAGAAGGCGCTGGCCGACGGCTTCTGGCAGCGGGAGATCACCCCCGTGACGCTGCCGGACGGCACGGTCGTCGCCGCGGACGACGGCCCGCGCGCCGGCGTGACGCTGGAGGGCGTGCAGGGCCTGAAGCCGGTCTTCCGCCCCGACGGCCTGGTGACCGCGGGCAACTGCTGCCCGCTCAACGACGGCGCCGCCGCCCTGGTCGTCATGTCGGACACCAAGGCCCGTGAGCTGGGCCTGACCCCGCTGGCCCGGGTGGTCTCCACCGGCGTGTCCGCGCTGTCGCCGGAGATCATGGGCCTGGGCCCGGTCGAGGCGTCGAAGCAGGCGCTGCGGCGGGCCGGTATGACCATCGGGGACATCGACCTGGTGGAGATCAACGAGGCGTTCGCCGCGCAGGTCGTACCGTCCTACCGGGACCTGGGGATCGACCTGGACAGGCTCAACGTCAACGGTGGCGCGATCGCCGTCGGTCACCCGTTCGGCATGACGGGCGCCCGCATCACCACCACGCTCATCAACTCGCTCCAGTGGCACGACAAGCAGTTCGGTCTGGAGACCATGTGCGTCGGCGGTGGCCAGGGTATGGCCATGGTGATCGAGCGACTGAGCTGATCGGCAAAACCCGCGTAACGATCCCCCGTGGCGGGAAACCGTCCGGGGGATCGCTGTTCCCGCAGGTCAGGGCAGAGGCGTACGGTGTGTGGCGGCGGAAGGGACGAGGGCGGGGTGTCCCTTTCGTGACATCCCGCACTGCGAAGGCCAATGGTTTCACGGCAGAGTGTTCCTGGGAGTGCAGTTCCGCCGTCCACAGGAGTCAGCAAGCCGCCGGACCCCACGGCCCCGCCGCCGGCCCCCACCTCCAGGAGAACGCCCGTGAGCGCCATCAGCTCTTACCCCTTCGTCCTGCTGCTGGTCGCGGCCGCCGCCCTCGCGGTGGCCTACGTCGCGCTGCTGGCCGTGCGGCGGCTGCACCGCGAGCTGGTCGCCGTCCGCGCCGAGCTGGCCGGGAACCGCACGCAGGTGGCCGAGGCCGTGGCGGCCACCGCCGGCCTGGTGCCCGCCGCGCGCGACGCCGAACGGGACGAACTCGCCGTACGGGAGCGCCGCACCCAGGAGATACGCCTGGCGGTCGCCGACGCCCTCGCCGACGAGCGGGAACGCGAACTGGCCGAGGCGCGCGCCTTCTGGGCCGCTCAGGAGGCGCGGGACACCGAGGGCCCGGCGCTGGAGGGCCTGGGGATCGACGGGCTGCGCCGGGCCGAGTACGCCGAGGGGCTGGACGGCCTCGACGGCCTCGACGGCAACGAGACGCCGGGCTCGGCGGCCTACCTGGACCTGCCGGAGTTCGAGGTGCTGCCGCTGCTGCCCCGGCAGTCCGATCATCTGGGCGCCGACCCGGACCTGCCGTCCGTCCCGCACCGCCGGCACCCCTCGGACCCGGACTTCACCCCGTCACCGGTGGTGGCCGACCCGGAGCAGACCGTGGCCCGGCTGACGGAGCTGGCCGAGGCCCGGGTGCCGCTGGCCGACGTGCGGCCGGGGCCGCTGGGCACGCTGGACCTGTACGTCTTCACCGACGGCACCACGCTGTGCCTGACGCCCGGCCACAGCGAGACCGCCGACCGGCTGGCCGCCGCGCTGGAACGCGGTGAGACCCCGGTCCTGCTGGGCGGCTCGGGCATCTCCGGCGCCTACGCGCTGACGTTCACCTACGGCACCGAGTCGGTCTTCATCCTGGCCGACCGCGTGGTCGCCTCGCTCTGACGGCACGCCCCCGGCGCGCGGGGGCTCACACGGCGGCGCGGACCTCCGCGATCCGCCGCAGCGCGCTCTCGTACGCCTCCGGTTCCGCCCCGGCCGCCTCCAGTGCGGCCGCGAGGTCGTGACCGGCCACCGCTAGCTGGTCCCCGGTCGCGTACGCCCCCTCGTCGGGCAACGACAGCGGTACGCGGTCCGGTAGTTCGCTGCGCTGGGCAGCGTCGGAGAGTTCCCTCGCCAGCGCCAGGCCGGCCGGTGCGGCCCGCCGCAGACGGCTCTCCGGCAGCGATCGGTAACGGTCGGCGAGCGCGGAGACCGCCGCGCGCAGTGTCATGCTCCCGTGCATGACGGGGACTTTATACGTGCGGATGGGGCGTTCCGCACGCCCGGGACGGTTGCCAACGGCTGAAGCGTCAGGCACGGTGGGGTAACGGAACGCACCACGGAGGCGCCGATGTCCCAGATGACCTTCTCCGAGGAAACCCACCGCAACCTGCTGTCCCGCATCCCCCATTGCACCGGCCGCGAAGTGCGCGATTGGCTGCACGCCCTCGACGAGGGGCCCGCGCTGCTGCGCTTCGAGGAAAAAGTGAACTGGCTCCGCCGCGAGCACGAGGGCCTCAGTTACGGCCACGCCAAGGCGATCGTCCACGAGTACGACCTGCGCCGCGCCGCGCGCAAGCTCCTGTAGCCGCGCCCAGCGGTAACTCCGGTCCTCCCGGGGCCCTCCCGAGCGGCCCCCGGGGCCGTGCCGGAGCCCCGGGGACACCTCTGCGCCACAGCGCCCGCGCCGTCCCGCCCCCGCGGCGGACGCCGGCCAGGCGGTGGTGAGCCGCCCCACCCCGGCGGCCCGCCCGTCCCCCGTCACGGAACCCGCCGCGACCCGGCGGACGCCCCCGTGCCCCTTCCCCGTCAGCCCCTGGTCCCGGCCGCGCCGTCCGGCGCCGGCCGGGTACGTCCCGCGGAATCGTTTCTCCGCCGCACCCGTCCGCGCCCCGGCCGCCCACCCGCCCGCCTCCCCGCGGGGGTGACCACGCCGAGACGCCGGCGGGGGCAGCCAGTAGGGTGCCAGGCGTGAACAGTGCTCCCGGAACGTCGCAAGCTTTCCGACTGATCGTCACGGGCGGGGGGACCGGTGGTCACACCTACCCCGCCCTGACCGCGATCCGCACGCTCCAGGCCCGGCTGGCCTGCCGCCGGCCGGGCGCTGGACGTGCTGTGGATCGGCACCGCCGAGGGGCTGGAGGCCCGGGTCGCCCCGGCCGAGGGCATCGCCTTCACCACGGTGGCCACCGGCAAGATCCGCCGCTCCAGCAACCCGCTGAAGATGGTCTCCCCCGCCAACGTCCGCGACATGGCCAAGGTCCCGCTCGGCGTGGCGCAGGCCCGCCGGATCGTCTCGAACTTCGCCCCGGACGTGGTGCTGGCCACCGGCGGCTTCGTCGCCGTACCGGCCGGCCTGGCCGCGAAGATGTGCGGACGCCCGCTGGTGCTGCACGAGCAGACCGTCCGCCTGGGCCTGGCGAACCGGAAACTGGCGAAGTCGGCGACCCGCATCGCGGTCTCCTCCGAATCCACGCTGCCACTGCTCCCCGAGGCGGTGCGCGGCGCCGCGGTGGTCACCGGCAACCCGGTGCGGCCCGAGGTGCTCACCGGCCACCCCGGAAAGGCGGTCGAGTCGCTGGGCCTGCACGGCTTCTCCGGCGCGCTGCCCACCGTCTACGTCACCGGCGGCGCGCAGGGCGCCCAGCAGATCAACGGCGTGGTGCGCGAGACCCTGCCGTGGCTGCTGACCTACGCCAACGTGATCCACCAGTGCGGTCCGGCCAACGTCGACGAACTGCGCCGCGCCACCGCCGGGCTCCCCCCGGAGCTGGTCGCCCGCTACCACCTGACCGGGTTCGTCAGCGCGGAGCTGCCGGACGTGCTGGCGCTGGCCGACGTGGTGATCTCCCGCAGCGGCGCGGGCACCCTGGCCGAGCTGACCGCGCTGGGCAAGTGCGCCGTCTTCGTGCCGCTGGCCACCGCGGCCGGCAACGAACAGGCCCACAACGCCCGGCACCTGCACGACGCGGGCGCCGCCGCCGCGCTGCTCGGCGAGGTCACCGCCGACACGCTGCGCGAGGCGGTCGGCCCGCTGCTCGTCGACCCCGCCCGCCGCGCCGACATGGCCGCCCGCGCCCGCGCCCACGGCCGCCCCGACGCCGCCGAACGCCTCGTCGACGTCCTCCTCGAAGCCGCCACCTCCTGACCCGGCCCCGCCCGGGGGCGGCTCCCCCGCCCCCGGGCCCTCACCGCACGCCAACTCCCGCACCCGACCGATGAGTTCGATGGGCCCGCGCGCGTCTTCCGCCGGGGTGGGCCGCGTTGAGCGTGACGCCGGGCGCGTTCATGTGCCGGGCGGGCGGGGCCGCTCCGGGGAGATGTCCGCGCCGGCGGGCGCTGGGTGCGGGGGCCGGGCATCCGTCACGGCGTCGCCGCCCGAGATGCCCTGTCCGAAGGGCGCCCCCGGCGGCGGCCACCGCGCTGTCGGGAGGGCGTGTCACCAGTGGTGCCCGGAGCCGGATTTGAACCGGCACGACCCGTTAAGGCCAGTGAGGTTTAAGCTCACCGTGTCTGCCATTCCACCACCCGGGCATGGCGAACTCCCCGCGAGACCGGAGCCGAGCGTCCACAGGGCAGCAAAATCCTAGCCGCCTGTCGCCGCCCGATCAGGTGAAACTCGGGTTCATGTTGTCTGATTTTAGGGGCGGCTGATGTGACATCAGAACCGGGTGGCCGCCCTGGTCCGGGGTACGACCGGCCGCTATCGGGCTGATTCCCGACAGCACCGGCGCGACCCGGCGCCGGGCGTGAATGACGAGAATTTACCGAGCCGTAGCCGGGTGCGGAACACGGGATGCCCGCGGGAAATCCCGCATTCCGCACGGGGCATATGCCAATTGCCCGTTCAGCTGTTCAGAGCCCCGTCGAACCACCGCCTGCGGGTCGCCGGCATACCCGAACCGCCGTCCCGGTCCGGCCGTACCCCCAGGATCTGGTTGACGCCGATCCGGTTGCTCTCGAAGGACAGGGCCGAGGCCGCCATGTAGAGCCGCCAGACCCGCGCGCGGCCCGGTGAGGTCAGGGCAACCGCCTCGTCCCAGTGCTCCTCCAGGTTGGCCGTCCAGGCCCGCAGCGTCAGCGCGTAGTGCTCGCGCAGCGCTTCGACGTCCCGCACCTCGAACCCGGCGCGTTCCAGCAGCCCGGCGGTGGTGGCGACCGGGGCGAGTTCGCCGTCGGGGAAGACGTAGGCGTCGATGAACGCGTCCACCCGGTAGCCGGCCTCGTCGTCCACCGGGCGGCGGCCGATCTGGTGGTTGAGCAGCCGGCCACCCGGCACCAGCAGCCCGTACAGGGTGCGGGCGTACGCCAGGTACTGGGCGGAGCCGACGTGCTCGGCCATGCCGATGGAGGAGATCGCGTCGAACGGGCGGTCCCGCACCTCGCGGTAGTCCCGCACCCGGACCTCCACCCGGTCCGTGAGCCCCTCCCGGGCGATCCGCTCGCGGGCGTACGCGGCCTGTTCGCGGGAGAGGGTGACGCCGAGCGCGGTCACCCCGTGCCGCCGGGCGGCGTGCAGTACCAGCGAGCCCCAGCCGCAGCCCACGTCCAGCAGCCGCATGCCCTCGCGCAGGCCCAGCTTGCGGCAGATCAGCTCCAGTTTGGCCTCCTGGGCGTCCTCCAGGGTGCCGCCGGGCTCCTCCCAGTAGGCGCAGGAGTAGACCATCGACGGGCCCAGCACCCGCTCGTAGAAGGCGTTGCCGACGTCGTAGTGGTGGCTGATGGCCCGCCGGTCACGGCCGGGGGTGTGCCGGGGGCCGCCCGTCCGGCGCACCTCCTCGGCCGGCGGGGCGGGCGGCAGGCCCGGGCCGGCCAGCGCCAGCAACGCGCGCAGGGCACCGCGCACCCGCGGGTCGCCCAGCGAACGGGCCGCGGTCAGGCCGCGCCGCGCGAGGGCCACCGGGCCGCCGGGCGCCGGCTCGTCGCGCTCCCAGATCGCGCCGGCCACCGCCGCCAGGCCCGCGTACAGGTCACCCTCGATGTCGATCTCGCCGGCCACCCAGGCCCGGGCCAGGCCCAGTTCACCCGGCCGGTAGAGCACCCTGCGCAGCGCCCGGCGGTCCCGGACCACCAGCACCGGACCGTCCGGCGGCCCGGCCTCACTGCCGTCCCAGGCGCGCAGCCGCAGCGGCAGCGGTGCGCCGGTCGCCTGCTCGGCGAGTGCGGCCAGACGTGCGGCGACGTGTGCCATGTACCTACCTCCACCAGGAGCGGTCCGACGGATCACCTCAAACTTCGTGCAGTATGAAACAACGTGGGGTGCCGTCCTAGTCCCGGCGCCGGAAGCCGGAAACGCCGAAGGCGTCCGCCCCACGGATGGCGGACGCCTTCGGCGTCGAACAGGGCCGGTGGCCCGGCGGATCAGGCGGTGGCGGCCTTCTCGCCCTCGGGCACGGTCACCTCGGCCTTGGCGGCCTCGGCCTTCGCCTTGGCGGCGGCGGCCGCGGCTGCGGTCACCGGGGCCGCGGCCTCGTAGAACTCGTTGCGCGGGTTCTCCAGCGCGCCGAGCGCCACGACGTCGCGCTTGAGGAACATCGCCAGCGTCCAGTCGGCCAGCACCCGGAACTTGCGGTTGAAGGTCGGGACGGCCATGCCGTGGTAGCCGCGGTGGCAGTACCAGGCCAGCCGGCCCTTGAGCTTGACCTTGCCGAACAGCAGGGCGACGCCCTTGTGCAGGCCGAGGCCGGCGACGGCGCCCATGTTCTTGTGCTTGTACTCGTGCTGCGGGAAACCGCGCATGCCCGAGACCACGTTGTCGCCGAGGACCTTCGCCTGACGCAGCGCGTGCTGGGCGTTCGGCGGGCACCAGGCGCCCTCGCCGGTGGCCAGGTCGGGGACCTGCGCGTTGTCGCCGGCCGACCAGACGTAGTCCAGGCCCTTGACCTGAAGGGTCGGCTGGGTGTCGACGTGGCCGCGCGGGCCCAGCGGGAGGCCGAAGTTGGCCAGCGCCGGGTTCGGCTTGACGCCGGCGGTCCACACGATGGTGGAGGCGTCCACCTCCAGGCCGTTGGCCAGCACCACGTGCTTGTCGACGGCGGAGGTCATGGAGGTCTCCAGGTGGACCTCGATGCCGCGCTCGCGCAGGTGCTCCAGGCCCCACCTGCCCAGCTCCGGCCCGACCTCGGGCAGGATCCGGTTGGCGGCCTCGACCAGGACGAACCGCATGTCCTCGCGCTTGACGTTGGTGTAGTACCTGCACGCGTCGCGGGCCATGTCCTCGACCTCGGCGATGGTCTCCGCACCCGCGAAGCCGCCACCCACGAAGACGAACGTCAGCGCCCTGCGCCGGACGTCCTCGTCGGCCGTGGAGTCGGCCAGGTCGAGCTGCTCCAGGACGTGGTTGCGCAGGTCGACCGCTTCCTCGACGCCCTTCATGCCGATGCCGTGCTCGGCGAGGCCGGGGATCGGGAAGGTACGGGAGACCGCGCCGAGCGCCACGACCAGGTAGTCGAAGGGCAGCTCGTACGACTCGCCGACGATCGGGACGATCGTGGCGACCTTGCGGTCCTGGTCGACGGTCGTGACGCGGCCGGTGAGCACCTCAGCCTTCGGCAGCACGCGTCGCAGGGGGACGACGACGTGCCGCGGGGAGATGCTGCCGGCGGCCGCTTCGGGGAGGAAGGGCTGATACGTCATGTACGACCGCGGGTCGACGACCGTGACGGTCGCCTCGCCGAACCGCATCTTCTTCAGGATGCGGCGCGCCGCGTACAGGCCGACGTAACCGCCGCCTACTACGAGGATTCGTGGACGCTCCGTGGTGCTCATGCCATCGAGTATCCAGCACGCCCGGGGCACCCCCCGCTACGCCCCACCCCGGGGTCCGGGCCCCCCTGTGCTACCCTGCGCGATTTCGTGATCGATTCCACAGTGCGGTACGGGAATTGTTGATCACTCCCGGTCGTTGGTTGATCTTCCTCCACCGCCGTGAACAGCACGGATCCGGTACCCGTGGGGTGCCGTCCGACCCGCGGTCGGGCGACCCCGGCGCCCGCGGTCCGCAAGGGCGTTGAGCCGTTCCGGCCTGCGCCGGGCCCCCGGCGACCGGAAACCGACACTCAGGGCGGGAACTTCATGTGAAGAAATTCACGAGACTGCTCACGCGGCCCCTTCCCCACCCCTCCTTCCCCGCGCTCAGCTGATCGCACGGGTGCTCAACAGCGTACGGCGGCTGAGGTTTTCTACGCCCTGCCGCCCGCCCCGCGCGGGCCGCATTCCCGTTCCGTGGCGGGCGGTTGGGCGTTCCGCGGGCGAACCGGGGAACCATCTTGACCAGGCGTGGACCGGGGGGTCCCACGGAAGCGGCGGCGGCGCGGGTCAGCGGGCGGCGCGGGCCCGGGCGATGCGGTCGGCGGACTCCTCCGGGGACAGCGCGAGCGCCCGCAGCCGGCCGAACGCCTCACGGTGCGCGGCCACCTCCGGCGACTCCTCCACGAACCCGCAGCGCGTCAGCCCCTCCACGTGCACGACGTCCAGTTCCTCCAGTCCCGCGAAGGTCAGCACGTCGAACGATCCGGCCTGCCCGGGGTGCGGGGGCGCCTCGTCGGGCAGCACCTGGAGACGGATGTTGGGCCGCCGGCCGAGCGCCAGCAGGCGGGCGAGCTGATCACGCATCACCCCTTCGCCCTCCCGGACCGCACCGGTGCGCAGCGCGGCCTCGGCCAGCACCACGCTCAGCCGCAGCGGCCGCTCGCGGGTGAGCACCGACTGCCGGGCCAGCCGGGTCTGCACCAGCGCGTCCGGATCGGCGCCGGCCTCCCCCGGCACGGCGGCGACCGCCTCACGCGCGTAGTCGGCGGTCTGCAGCAGCGCCGGCACCGACGCGGTTCGCCAGGCCAGCACCTCCGTGGCGTCCGCCTCCAGGCTGATCAGGTCCTCCTGCTCCGGCGGGATCAGCCCGCGGTAGGGCCACCACCAGCCGCGCTGCGTGCCCTCGCGGGCCATCTCCAGCAGTGCGGCCCGCAGCGGCTCGCGCACGTCCCGCCCGATCCCGGCGTACAGGTCCAGCAACGTCCGAACGTCGGCGGATTTCGCGGCGCTCCTGGCGTTCTCCAGCCGCGACAGCTTCGAGAACGTGAAGGCCCCGCCGGACCGATCCGAGACCTCCTCCAGCGTCAACTCGCCCCGCAGCGACCGCAGTCGCGCGCCCAGCCGGCGCCTCCTCACCGTGCCCGCCCCGCCACCCGTCATCCCGTCCGCCCCCTCACGTCCCGGCCCCCGCCCCAGGCCCACCCCGGAACGTAAGGCTGCTCCAGCAACTTCCCCACGGCCAGCGAGCGTACCGGCCCGCGTCCCCGCACGGCGCCCGAGCACTGGCCAAGGCCGTGGGAGAGCGGTGTGCGGCCGCCGGGAGGCACCGGCCGGGCGGGCGCCGGTCCGGCCGCCGGAGAGCGCGGAGCCCCGGCGGGCGCGGCGCCACGGGGCGCACCAGGGCACGCGGACGCCCCCGCCCGCACTCCGCCGGTACGGCTGACGGCTGTACGGCGGGCGGGGGTGCGGGGCGGGCGGCTGTACGGCGGTGGCGGGGGACCGGGGTCAGCGGGCGATGCCCAGGGCGATGCCGTCGAGGATGTCGTGCTCGGAGACGACGACCTCGGTGGCACCGCAGCGGTCCATCACGGCTTCGAGGACGAGCGCGCCGGCGGTGACGACGTCGACGCGGCCGGGGTGGATGACGGGGCTGGCGGCGCGTTCCGCGTGGGTGGAGGCCAGCAGGCGGGCGGCGATCTCCCGGACGGCCTCACGGGAGACGCGGGAGTGGTGGACGCGGTCGGAGTCGTAGCTCTCCAGGCCCAGGGCGATCGCCGCGATCGTGGTGACCGAGCCGGCCAGGCCGACCAGGGTGCGGGCCGACTCCAGCGGGACGCGGGCGGCCGCCTCGTCGAGTGCGGCGGCGATGTCGGAGCGGATCGCGGCGGCCGCCTGCCCGGTGGGCGGGTCGACGACCTCGCCGTCGCGCGCCAGGTGCCGTTCCGTCAGGCGCACGCAGCCGATGTCCACGCTGTGCCCGGCCCGCACGGCGGTGTCACCGACCACGAACTCCGTCGAGCCGCCGCCGATGTCGACCACCAGGAACGGCCGCGGCCAGTCCGCGCCGGTCAGCCCGGCGGTGGCACCGGTGAACGACAGCCGCGCCTCCTCCTCGCCGGTGACGACCTCGGGCGTGACGCCGAGGATGTCCCGGACGCCACGGGTGAAGACCTCCCGGTTGGCGGCGTCCCGGGTGGCGGAGGTGGCGACGAACCGCACGCGTTCCGCGCCGTGGCCCTCGATGACCCGGGCGTACTCACGGCAGGCGGTGAAGGTGCGCTCCAGCGCCTCCGGGGCGAGTTCACCGGTGCGGTCCACGCCCTGGCCGAGCCGGACGATCGTCATCCGCCGGTCGAGGACGGACAGTTCACCGGTGTCCGGGTCGGCGTCGGCGACCAGCAGGCGGATGGAGTTGGTGCCGCAGTCCACGGCCGCGACGCGGGTCACGCCTCCACCTCCCCGGTCCCGCCGGCCGTGCCGCACGTCCCGGCGCACGGGCCCTTGCGCCACCACCGCGGCAGCGCCGCGATCGCCTCGTCGCCCAGGGGGTTGACCCCTGGCCCTGCCGCCAGCGCGTGTCCCACCAGCACGTGCAGGCACTTGACCCGGTCGGGCATGCCACCGGCGCTGGGGAACCCCTCCAGCACCTCGATCGCGTCACGCCGCGCGACGTAGTCCTCGTGCGCGGCGCGATAAGCCGCCGCCAGTTCCGGATCGGTGCCCAGCCGCTCCGTCATCTCCCGCATCATCCCGCCCGCCTCCAGCGTCCCGATCGCGGACGCCGCCCGCGGGCACGTCAGGTAGTACAACGTCGGGAACGGCGACCCGTCCTCCAACCGCGGCGCCGTCTCCACCACGTCCGGCAACCCGCACGGACACCGGTGCGCCACCGCCCGCAACCCCCTGGGCACCCGCCCCAGCTGCGCCCCGACCGCAGCGACGTCATCCTCAGTGGGCGATACGGAAGCCGTGACCGGCGGTGGAGTGTCCATCCCCCCATCCTCCCAGACCCCCACCCCAACCCAGCAGCGGGAAGCCCCGCGAGGAGCGCGGACGACAACGCGCCGCAGCCACCACAAGGGGCGCGAGGAACCGCGCGACCAACCAGAACGGCGAAGCCCCCGCGAACGGACAGCGAGCCGCACCCCAGCAGGCGGACCGGCGCACCCGTCCGGAGGACTACCGCGCGTCGGTGGCGTTCACCCCGTCCCAAAGATTGTCGTACCAAGGCCGGTCCGCTCCGGAGGCCATCGCCCCGGAAGCCGTTCCCGCCACGGCGGAGCCGCCCGGCATGACGTACCCCGTCTCGCCCGGCAGGACGTAGTGCAGTTGGACGCGGGCGCGGGCCCGCACGTAGGAGGGGTCGGCCCAGCGGGCCTTCTGCTCCTTCAGCTGCTCGACGCGTCGCCGCGCCTGCTCGGCCTGGCGGCGTTGCTGGGCGATCTGCGACTGCTGGGCGATGTACTGCCGGGTGGGGTAGGCCAGGGCCACCACGAGCGCGCAGACGGTGAGGGCGAGGACGGCGGCGCGGCCGGTGAGCCGGGCGCGCCGGGTTCGGCCGGCGGCCTGGTTGACCCGGGCCTGCGCCTGCCGGCCCAGGGCCCTGAGCCGGACCGCGGTGGGGAACCGGTCGGGCGCCACGTCGTCTCCCTCCGTCCGGGACCGCACCCTCAAGCGGTCCCGCCTCCCCGCACACGGTACGGGACCGGGTGCGGGGAGGCGGGGAGCGGGCCGGGACGCGTCACGCGGCGCGGCGGTCCGGGGGGTGCGTCAGCCCTTGAAACGCGGGAAGGCGCTGCGGCCGGCGTAGACCGCGGCGTCGTCGAGGATCTCCTCGATGCGCAGCAGCTGGTTGTACTTGGCGACGCGGTCGGAGCGGGCCGGGGCGCCGGTCTTGATCTGGCCGCAGTTGGTGGCGACGGCCAGGTCGGCGATGGTGACGTCCTCGGTCTCGCCGGACCGGTGCGACATCATGCACTTGTAGCCGCTGCGCTGGGCGAGTTCGACGGCGTCGAGCGTCTCGGTCAGCGAGCCGATCTGGTTGACCTTGACCAGCAGGGCGTTGGCGGTGTCGTTGTCGATGCCGCGCTGGAGCCGCTCGGGGTTGGTGACGAACAGGTCGTCGCCCACGATCTGGACCTTGGCGCCGAGGTCGGTGGTGATGGTCTTCCAGCCGTCCCAGTCCTCCTCGTGCAGCGGGTCCTCGATGGAGACCAGCGGGTACGCCTCGACGAGTTCGGCGTAGTAGGCGCTCATCTCGGCGGCGCTGCGGGACTGGCCCTCGAAGTGGTAGGCGCCGTCCTTGTAGAACTCGGAGGCGGCGACGTCCAGGGCGAGCGCGATGTCGGTGCCGGGCTGGAAGCCGGCCTTCTTGACGGCCTCGACGATCAGGTCGAGCGCGTCGCGGTTGGAGCTGAGGTTCGGCGCGAAGCCGCCCTCGTCGCCCAGGCCGGTGGACAGCCCGCGCTCCTTCAGCACGCCCTTGAGCGTGTGGTAGACCTCCGCGCCCCAGCGCAGCGCCTCGGAGAACGACTCGGCGCCGATCGGCGCGATCATGAACTCCTGGACGTCCACGTTGGAGTCCGCGTGGCTGCCGCCGTTGAGGATGTTCATCATCGGCACGGGCAGCACGTGTGCGTTGGGGCCGCCGATGTAGCGGAACAGCGGCAGGTCGGACGCCTCGGAGGCGGCGTGCGCGACGGCGAGGGAGACGCCGAGGATGGCGTTGGCGCCGAGGGAGGACTTGTCCGGGGTGGCGTCCAGGTCGAGCATGGCCTGGTCGATCAGCCGCTGCTCGGTGGCGTCGTAGCCGACGAGCTCCGGGCCGATCTGCTCGATGACGGCGAGCACGGCCTTCTCCACGCCCTTGCCGCCGTAGCGGGACTTGTCGCCGTCCCGCAGTTCGAGCGCCTCGAAGGCACCGGTGGACGCGCCGGAGGGGACCGCGGCCCGGCCGGTGCTGCCGTCGTCGAGGCCGACCTCGACCTCGACGGTGGGGTTGCCGCGTGAATCGAGGATTTCCCGGGCTACGACGACGTCGATGGACGGCACGTGCATCTCCTTCTGGGATGTGGGCTTCGCGGCACGAGCCTAACCGCAGCCGCCCGGATCGCCGCCAGACGGTGGGGGCGTCTTTCGGGCGAAGCACCGCAATGCGCCCGCTCGGGCGGCGTGTCCGCCCCCGGCGGAATCCGGCCGGGTCCGTCCGGGGCGCGGGCCCGGCCGGGTCCGTCCGGGGGGAAGACGGCGGACCCGGCCGGGAGCGGGCGTTCCCGGGTCAGCCCAGGCGCAGGTGCTGGCCGGGGTAGATCAGGTCGGCCTTCTTGACGACGTCCTTGTTCAGCGCGAACAGGTGCTTCCAGCCACCGGTGACGTGGTGGACGCGGGCGATCTTCGCCAGGGTGTCGCCGTGCTGGACGACGTAGCTGCCGGCCGGGCGCGGCGCGGCGGGCTTGGTGGCGGCGGGGGCCTTCCGCACGGCCGGGGCCTGGGCGGTGGTGGAGGCGGTGCCGGAGCCGGTGTCGATGTCGGGGGCCGGGCCGCCGGAGGTCAGGCCGCCGGCCGAGGCGCAGGACCAGGCGCCCGGGCCCTGGAGGGCGAGCAGCTTCTCGGCGACGGCGATCTGCTGGTCCTTGGTGGCCAGGTCGGCGCGGGAGGCGTACTGCAGGCCGCCGGCCGCGGCCCAGCTGGACTGGGAGAACTGCAGGCCGCCGTAGTAGCCGTTGCCGGTGTTGATGTGCCAGTCGCCGCCGGACTCGCACTGGGCGACGGCGTCCCACTGGGTGACGGTGGCGGCACCGGCGCTGGTGGCGGTGACCAGCGGGATCGCGACGGCTGCGCCGGCGACGGCGGTCAGCGCGGCGATGCGGGTGGTCCGGGCGGCGCGGGAGACGCGCAGGGTGGTACGACCGTGCTTGGGCATGGGTGTGTTGTCCTCACCGGCGCCTGCGAGGTCAGCTGTCGGGTTCGGGCGTGAGCTGCCCGGCCGTTCCCGCCTGTGCGGCGTCCGGCTTCACCCCGAGCCGGTCCGTCTTCCGCGGTGCGGCGGTCCCGTCGGTCGCGACGGTCCGGGGCACCGGGTCGGACCCGGCGGAGAACTTCGTGGTTCCCCCGCTCCTGCCTTCGGCGCTTCCGCGTCTGTCGTCTCCCGCCGGCCGGCGGCAGGACTCGGCGTTCCTGGCAGGCGGGGCTCGCGGTGGCGAGCGGGGACGACCTTAAGCACACGCCCCGGCGGCCCGACAAGCCGCGGCAGGACGTCCCGCACCGCCGGCCCCACCCCGCCGCGGGCCGCCGGGAACTGACGAACGCGCAGGTGGGAACGGGCCTAAGTGATCGAATCCGACCTTTGTCATGGATCATGCCGAGAGAGGTATGTCACAGCATCACCGGCACCGGGCCGGGCGTCGCGCCGCCCGGCCGGGCCTCCCGCCGGAGGCCCGGACGCGACGGAGCCCCCCCGGCCGGCCGGGGGGGCTCCTGGGCGCGGCGGGCGCCGTGGCCTCAGTCGAGGAGAAGGCTCTGGCCGGGGTGGATGACCCCCGGATCACCGCCGAGGACCGAGGCGTTCGCGTGGTACAGCGCCTGCCACCCGCCCGGAACGTGGTGTTCGGCGGCGATCCGGTACAGATCCTCCCCGGGGCGGACGATATGGACGGGTTCACCGCCTTCGGAGGGTGCGCCCACTTCCGGCCGGGCGTGCGCGCCGGGGCCGGGCCGGGCCGGGGGCGTGGTGGCGTCGCCGCCGGAGGGGCCGGGGCGGGCGTGCCGTCCGGCGCCGGCGGAGGTGCCGCCGGACGCGGGGGGCGCGGACGCCGAGGGGTCGCCGGAGGGCGCGGAGGCGGAGGGGGCCGGGCTGCCGGTCGGCGCCCCGGTGGCGCCGGCCGGGGGCGGGGTGGCGGAGGCGGGCGCGGTCGGGGCGCCGGGGGCCGGGGCGGACGTGGCGGTGCCGCCGTCGGGGCCGCCGAGCAGGCCGCCGAGGATCCCGCCGAGCAGTCCGGTGCCGGGCGCCGGGGTGGCGGTGGTGGCGGGGGACGGCGACGCGGTGGCGTCGGCGGCGGTGAGGCCGGCGGTGTTGGCGCAGGCACCCCAGTACTGCGGCCCGTCGTCGGCCAGGATGCGCCGGGCGACGGTGATCTGCTGCTCGGGGGTGGCGCGTTCCGGGGTGTCGGTGTAGTCGGTGCCGCCGTTCGCGAGCCACGCGCCCTGGGTCAGGCCGAGGCCGCCGGCGAACCCGTCCGCGACGGCCGTCCAGTCCCCGCCGGTCTCGCAGGCGGCGACCCGGTCCCAGACCGAGGCGGTCGCGGCGTGCGCGGTGCCCGCCGAGGCGATCAGCGGCAGGGCGATGCCGGCCCCGGTGGCGCCGACGGTCACCACGAATCTCGGTGCCTGGCGCGGGCGGCGGTGGCCGCCGGTCCCGGACGTGCGCATGGCGTGCCTCTCGTAGACGGCTGGTTGGCGGGGAGCGTAGCCCGCCCCGGGCCGCCGTAACAGCCTGATGTAGCAAGGATCACGCCGCGATCACGTATCTGACGCGACGTCAGGCGCGGCCTGTGGCACGGCGGTCAGCGCAACGTCACCGGCAGTTCCCGCAGGCCCCGCATGATCAGACCGCCGCGCCGGCGCAAGTCGGCCGGATCCGCCGCCAGTCGCAGGCCGGGGAAACGGGTCAGAAGCCGTTCGAAGGCGATCCGGCCCTCCATGCGGGCCAGCGGCGCACCGACGCAGTAGTGGATGCCGTGGCCGAAACCCAGGTGCGGGTTGTCGCGCCGGGCGAGGTCGAGGCGGTCGGCGTCCGGCCCGAAACGCGCCGGGTCACGGTCGGCGGCGGCCAGCACCACCAGCACCGGTTCACCGGCCCGGATCCGCTGCCCGCCGATCTCCAGGGCCGCGGTGGCGTACCGCCAGGTGGCCAGTTCCACCGGCCCGTCCCAGCGCAGCAGTTCCTCCACGGCCACCCCGAGCGCCTCCCGGTCGCCGCGTTCCACCGCGCCGCGCACCAGGGCCAGCCGCAGCGGGTCGCGCAGCAGCGCGTACATCCCGTTGCCCACCAGGTTGATGGTGGTCTCGAAGCCGGCGAACAGCAGGATGAACGCCATCGCCGCCGCCTCGTTCTCCGTGAGGTGCTCGCCGTGGTCGCAGGCGCGGATGAGGCCGGAGATGAGGTCGTCGCCGAGGTCGGCGCGCTTGCGGTGGATGAGTTCCAGCAGGTAGCCGCGCATCCTCTTCACCGCGCGCGCGACCCCGCCGCGCGGTCCGCCGCGGTGCCGGATCATCGCGCCGGCCCAGTCGCGGAAGTCGTCCTGGTCGGCGGTCGGCACGCCCAGCAGGTCGCAGATCGCGTAGATGGGCAGCGGGAAGGCGAACTCGTGGATGAGTTCGGCCTCCTGACGGCCCGCGAAGGCGCCGATGAGCCGGTCGGCGAGTGCCACCACGCGTGGTTCGAACGCGGCCACCCGGCGCGGGGTGAACGCGGCCGAGACCAGGCGGCGCAGCCGGGTGTGGTCGGGCGGGTCGATGTTGAGCAGATGCGTCATCAGATCGGCGCCGCGTTCCCCGGGGATGCCGGTGCGGCCCTTGGCGTGCGCGCCCTCGCCGTGGTGCGCCGGGTTCTTGCTCAGCCGCGGATCGGCCAGCGCCGCCCGGGCGTCGGCGTACCGGGTCACCAGCCAGGCGTCCACCCCGCTGGGCAGCGTGGTGCGGCGCACCGGCGCGTGCTCGCGCAGCCACGCGTACGCCGGATAGGGGTCGGCGGCGAACTCCCACGTGAACAACTCGGGCATCGGGGGCGGGGAGGTGTCGTGCACCCCACGACGGTACCGCCGCCCGCTCCCCACCGGCCGGCAACCGCGGACGGGGTCCGCCGCGTCTCCCCCTATGATCGGGCCGTTCCGCCCAAGGGCCGCCCACGCCCTGCCGGTTGGGGCCCGGTGCATCCACCGCCACCCGGCGACCAGAGCGAAGGAGTAGACGGTGCGCGAGTACATCGAGCGCGAGGAGATCATCGAGCGCGGCGGTTTCTTCGGTGGTGAGGAGATCATCGAGCGCGAAACGATCATCGAGGAGCGCGGCGGCTTCTTCGGCGGCGAGGAGATCATCGAACGCGAAACGATCATCGAGGAGCGCGGCGGCTTCTTCGGCGGCGAGGAGATCATCGAGACCGAAACGGTCATCGAACGCGACTCCTTCTTCTGACCCCAGCCACCCGCGGCCCGTCCCTGTCGGGGGACGGGCCGCGGTGCGTTCCCCGCGCCCTGAGGCCGAGCCCCGAAGGGGCGCGGGGAACCGCGCGACCAGCCCGCACGAACCGGCGGCCGGCCACCGCGCAGAACCCCAGGCGGCCCGAGCCCCCGGAACGAACCCGCGGAGCGAACCCTCAGCCGGCGGCGGCCAACACGTCCCGGCTCAACCGGTCCGCCGCCCGGGTCGTCTCCGGCAGGCGATAGTCCCTCGCCGCGCGGAGCGTCAGCGCGCAGGCCGTGTCGAGGCCGATGCCGTGACCGGTGGAGACGAAGACCGGTTTGACCCCGTCCCGCGTGCGCAGCACCCGTCCCACCACCTCGCCGTCGTCGACGAGGCCGGCGGACGCGCCGCGCCCCGCACCGAGCGCCGCCGCGTCCCAGGTGCCGGTGAACGGCGTCTTGGCCACGCCCGCGGTCGGCAGGCCGGTGAGGACGCCGAGGTGGCAGGCCAGGCCGAAGCGGCGCGGGTGCGCCAGCCCCTGTCCGTCGCACAGCATCACGTCGGGGACGGCGGTCAGCTTCTCCAGCGCCTCGATCAGCACGGGCAGTTCCCGGAACGCGAACAGCCCCGGTATATAGGGGAAGGCGGCGCGTCCGACGGCGGTGGCGCGTTCGAGGACCTCCAGGGTGCCGGCGTCGAGCACGACGACCGCGGCGGCCACCAGGCCGTCGGTGCCGCCGCCGTCCCCGGCGTAGGCGACGTCGAGCCCGGCGAGCGTGTCGGGTGCGGCGGGTCCGGGACCGGTGTGGTCGGCGAGCGGCCGCAGGCGGTCCTGGATCGCGACGGCCTCGTCGGCGTCGGCGGGCCAGGTGTGCGGGATGTCGATGCGCATGGGCACCAAGGATGGCAGGGCCGGGCGGGTCAGCCGAGCGGGATGTCGCCGGTGCCCGTGTAGGGCCCGCCGGGGGCACAACCGGTGGTGACCAGCAGGTCGACGGCGTCCCGGCCGGCCACCACCAGCAGTCGCCCGCCGCCGGGCACGTCGCCGTGGGCCACCTGCTCGCCCTCCGTGCCGGTGGTGAACGGGCGCAGCCGGTAGCCGCCCTTCCGCAGGGCGGCGGCCACCGCCGCGGGGATCCCGGGGCCGAGGGGGGACATCGAGCTGACGGTCACCGCGGCCGTCTGCCGCTGCTCGCCCCGCGTGGCGCAGGCGGCCAGGGGCGTTCCGTCGCCGGGGCCGACGCCGTTGGAGATGCCGTTGGTCTCCTTCGGCCAGTGCACGGCGGTGACCGCCCTGCGCAGGGAGGCGATGTCGAGCCGGGCGACCGCCGCCAGGGAAGCGGGCTGGCCGGGCGGGCCGTGCTGCGCGCCCGAGCAGCCGGCCGCTGCGAGGACCAGAACGGCTGCGGCGCGGGCCGGTGCACGGTTCGGCGGCATGTCTGGTTCCCCCCGGTGATACGAAATTCCTGATTTCAGCGCGCCGCTCTGACCGTCCTCAGGCCACGGACAGTCTGAGCAGCGTGGGGGTGGCGTTCTGCGTGACGGGGGTGCCGGGCGCGCACGGGGTGAAGGCGAGCAGGAACAGCTGGGCGAGACCGTTGGTGAGGGTCAGCCGCTCGTCCCCGTGGGTGCCGGTGGCGGTCTTCGACGCGCCGGAGGTGGTGAAGGGGGTGATCTTCCAGCCGTGCCGGCCGAGGTAGGAGACCAGCTGGGGTGTCTGCGCTTTCAGCCGCGCTGCGTCCGGCAGGGCGACGGTGACGGACAGCTGCACGGCGTTGCGCCCGGTGCCGTGCGCGGTGCACTTGGGGAGCGCGGTGCCGCTGGGCACCGGCGCCACGCCGTCGAGCCCCTGGGCCTTGCTCGGCCACTTCAGCGCCATGAGCGCGCCGCGCAGTTCGGCGTCCAGCGCGTCGGTCCTGCCGATCAGGGTCCGGCCCTTCGGCGCGGCGGGCGCGGCGTGGTGCCCGCCGCAGCCGGCGGTGGCCAGCAGCGTGAGCGCGGCGGCGGCCAGGGCGAGAACGCGTCGGGTCATGGTCCACTCCCCTGGATCGCGGCGGTGTGCCGGCACCGCGGCCGGCGGTGACGCACGTGGCCCGGCGGCCCGGTGCGGCCGGCAGGCGTCGGCAGCCTAGCGTGGTTGTCACGTACAGGTCATCAATTCCCGCACGTCACGCCGTTCTCACAGCTCACACCGTCCCGTTGCCGGTGCGCACCGGCAACGGGCAGCGGATCAGGCCCGGTCCGCCTCGGCGGCGCGCAGCGCGGCGCGGTAGCGGCGGGCGGCCGCGCGCAGGGCGGCCTCGGGGTCGGCGCCGGCCGCGTCGGTGGCGGCGGCCAGGGCGAGGAGCCGGTCGCCCGGGTCGGGGGCGTCCGGCGCGGGCAGGGGCACGTCCAGGCCGGCGGCCCGGGCGCGGGCGGTCAGCTTCGCGGCGAGCGCCAGCGCCGGCTGGTTCATCGGCACCCCGTCGGCGGCGGACGCGCGGCGCTTCTCCGCCGCCTTCGTCCGCTCCCAGTGCTCGTGCACCTCCTGCGGGGTCTCGGCGCTCTCGTCACCGAAGACGTGCGGGTGGCGGCGCACCAGCTTCTCCACGATGCCGCCCGCCACGTCGTCGATGCCGAACGGCTCGTCCGCGTCGTCCTGCGCGATGCGGGCGTGGAAGACCACCTGGAGCAGCACGTCGCCCAGCTCCTCCCGGTACGCCTCCCGGTCGCCCTCCTCGATCGCCTCGACGAGCTCGTACGCCTCCTCGATCAGGTACTTCACCAGGCTCTCGGAGGTGCGCTGCCGGGTCCACGGGCACTCGCGCCGGACTTGGTCCATGACGGCCACCAGGTCCAGCAGCCGGGCGCCCGGCAGGTCGTAGGAGGCGGGCAGCAGTTCCAGGTCCGGCATGGCGGTGCGCCCGGAGCCGGCCAGCCGCGCCAGCTCGTCGGTCAGCGCCCGCTCCCCCTCACCGCCGGCGACCACCACCACGGTGTGCCCGCCGGCCGCCCGCTCCAGCAGTTCCCGCCCGCCCGGCACGCCCGCCTCCACCACCACGCCGGCCTCCCGCAGGTAGGGCAGCTGCGGGTGGCCGGGGTCGGCGCACAGCACGGCGTCGGCCCCGCGCAGTGCCTGCCACGCCTGCCAGGACAGCAGTCCGGGGGCGACCCGGTGGCTCGTGGTCAGCAGGATCAGGCGGCCGGCGCCGGTGTTCGCGTTCACCTGTCGAACGTACCCCCCGGCGCCGGACCCGGGCGTCCCCGGTCAGCCCGTGACGGACGCCGGCTTGGCGGGGACCGTGGCGGGGTCGAGCCAGTGGGAGGTGGTGTTGCCGATGGCCAGGCCCTCGGCGTGCCAGGTGCCGTAGCGCGGGTTGACGTCGACGTGCAGGGTGGCGGCCGTGCGGGACAGCTCGGTGTCCACCTGCTGCTGGCCCTGCGCGGTGTTGAGGTCGGCGCCGATCGCCCGGGCGATGCCGGCCCGCTGGATCTGGCTGCGGAAGAACGTCTGAGTGGGCGCCCCCGGGGCCACCGCGGCGCGTTCCAGCAGCAGGTCGCGCAGGCCGTCCTTGCCGCCGAAGCGCTGCTCGTCCATCGATACGGCCGTCTCGATCTGGCCCTGCGTGACGGTGACGTGGTGGGCGGCGGCGGCCCGGTCCAGTACCCGGTAGCCGACCAGGCTGTCGAGCATCAGCCGGTTGAGCCCGCCGTCGGCGCCGCTCAGCGCCACCTGCTGCCCGGACGCCGACTGCGCGTGTCGCAGCTGGGTGACCTGGTTCTGCAGTTCGGTGACGGAGATCGTGCTGCCGCCCACGACCGCGGCCGACCCCGGGTGCTGGGCGCACGAGGTGATCAGGGGTGCGGCGAGCACGAGGGCTGCGGCGGTCAGGGAGAGGGTGACGGTGCGGCGGCGGACCATGGAGCCTCCCGGCGTTGATCGTTGCGGCGGTGCGTCGATCTTCTGCGCTGATCGAGAATAGGGACTAGGGGTGCGCGATATCCACTACCCCGCACCAGGAACCTGCCGGCGGCGGCCCGTCGCCGGGCGTGGCCCGTCCGGGAGAGGCGTGGCGGCAGCGGTCCGGGAAGGCGTCCGGGGGTGGTCGCGAGGGGCGTCCGGGGGTGGTCGCGAGGGGCACGTTCCTCCGAAGCGGCTTCGTACCCGGGGTAGCAGGAGGGCCAGCAGCTCGCGCCGAGCGGCCTCTTGGACAACCGGCACGGAGCACATCGTCATCATACGCACGGAACCGGACATGTCCGAATTACTAGTGCGTGCGCGGGATTTGGGCGGACAGCGAGTGTGACCCTGGCCATATGACGCAGATCACATACTGCCGCGGCTAGTGGACGTTTGAACGCGGCCCGACGGGGGAGCCCGAGGCCATTTCCCAGGGGTCCGGACAGCCGTGATCTTACCCGGCTTTTATGCCGAACGACGATCCGCACTAGTAGACGAGCATATTGCCAGCGGAAATTCCGGCGGCTAGACATTGCCGAGCCGCAGGGTCCGCGAATCGAATCGCGGGCCTTTCGTCGCCCCACCACGCCGAGAATGGTGATCCTCCCGTATCGCCGTCCCCCGATCACCTTGTCGGCGAACACCACCACCCGTTGCGAACCGGGACGACGACTGCGGCTTTCAGCAGACTGGAAGGCCGCTCACACCATGCCCAGACACGCCCGCTTCCGCCTCACTCTGGCTCACAAGATCTCCGCCGCGACCATCGCCACCGCCGGCGCCGCCGCACTCGCGCTCACCGTCGTCCCGGGGACCGCGATCGCCCACGAAGCACACAGTGCCTCCGGCAGCGCCGAGGCCGTCTCGTGGAGCAGCGCCGCCGGGCACACCGCCCGCGCCGGCCACGACGACCTCACCCGCCAGTACTGGCGGGCCCACCACCAGTGGTGGCTGAAGAAACAGGCCGAGGCCAAGGCCGCCGCCGAGGCGAAGGCCAAGGCAGCGGCCGCCGCGAAGGCCAAGGCCAAGGCGGAGGCGCACGCCCGCTGGGTCGCGCACTGCAAGGCCGAGGCCGCCAAGAAGGCCGCAGCCGCCAAGGCCGCCGCCGCCAAGGCGGAGGCCGCGAAGAAGGCCGCAGCCGCCAAGGCCGCCGCCGAGAAGGCCGCCGCCGAGAAGGCCGCAGCGGCCAAGGCCGCGACCGCGAAGGCCGCCGCCGCCAAGGCCGCAGCCGCCAAGCCGGCCGTCGTCGCCAAGCCCGCCGCCGCCACCGTCAAGACCGCCGCGGCGACCACCGTCGTCTACACCAACAACCTCGACGGCTGGATCAAGCACGCGCTGGCCATCATGAAGGCCAACGGAATTCCCGGCACCTACGACGGCATTTACCGCAATGTCATGCGGGAATCCAGCGGCAACCCGAATGCGATCAACCTCTGGGACATCAACGCCCAGGAAGGCCACCCGTCCAAGGGCCTGCTCCAGACCATCCAGTCGACCTTTGACGCCTATCATGTCGCCGGAACGTCGACGAACATCTACGACCCGGTCGCCAACATTGTCGCCGCGTGCAACTACGCGTACCACGTGTACGGTTCGATCGACAATGTGAACGGCCCGTACTAAAAGCGCTACAGCACCACGGAGTTCAAGAACTCCGCGGTCCACACGAGCAGTTCCCGACCGACCACCGGCTTGCCTCCAATGGTGCCGGTGGTCGGTCGCGGTACGAGGACCTGTTTCGTGGCTGCCTTCAGCACGCTGCGCGGATGCAGCCGCTTGAGCCGCAGCTCCTGCGACTCGCGCAACTCCACCGGGCCGAACCGCACGTTGCCGCCCTGCAGGGTGATGTCGGCGACCCCGGCCCGCCGGGCCAGCAGCCGCAGCCCCGCCACCAGCAGCAGGTTCTCCACCGGTTCGGGCAACGGGCCGTAGCGGTCGGCCAGTTCGTCGCGCACCGCCTTGATGTCGTCCTCGGAGTCGACCGAGGCGATGGACCGGTACGCCTGGAGGCGCAGCCGCTCGCCGGGCGCGTAGTCGTGCGGGACGTGCGCGTCGACCGGCAGCTCGATCTTGACCTCCAGCGGCGCCTGTTCCACCGCGCCGCCCGATTCAAGCGCCGTCCGGTAGTCGGCCACCGCCGCGCCGACCATCCGCACGTACAGGTCGAAGCCGACGCCCGCGATGTGCCCGGACTGCTCGCCGCCCAGCAGGTTGCCGGCGCCGCGGATCTCCAGGTCCCTCATCGCCACGTACATGCCCGCGCCCATCTCGGTGTGCTGCGCGATCGTCGCCAGCCGCTCGTGGGCGGTCTCCGTCAGCGGCTTCTCCGGCGGGTACAGGAAGTAGGCGTAACCGCGCTCGCGGGAGCGGCCCACCCGGCCGCGCAGCTGGTGCAGCTGACTCAGGCCGAAGACGTCACCGCGTTCTACGATGAGGGTGTTGGCGTTGGCGATGTCGATGCCGGACTCCACGATCGTGGTGGAGACCAGCACGTCGAAGCGCTTCTCCCAGAAGTCGACGACCACCTGCTCCAGGGCGTTCTCCCCCATCTGCCCGTGCGCGGTGGCGATCCGGGCCTCCGGCACCAGTTCACGCAGCCGCGCCGCCGCCCGGTCGATCGACTCCACCCGGTTGTGGATGTAGAAGACCTGCCCCTCGCGCAGCAGCTCCCGGCGGATGGCCGCGGCGATCTGCCGGTTCTCGTACGGTCCGACGAACGTCAGCACCGGGTGCCGTTCCTCCGGCGGCGTGGTGATCGTCGACATCTCCCGGATGCCGGTCACCGCCATCTCCAGGGTGCGCGGGATCGGGGTGGCCGACATCGTCAGCACGTCCACGTTGGCCCGCAGCTTCTTCAGCTGCTCCTTGTGCTCGACGCCGAAGCGCTGCTCCTCGTCGACGATGACCAGGCCCAGGTTCTTGAACCGCGTCCCCGAGGCGAACAGCCGGTGCGTGCCGATCACGATGTCGACCGTGCCGTCGAACAGCCCCTCCACCACGACCTTCGCCTCGTGGTCGGTCTGGAACCGCGACAGCGCGCGGACGTTCACCGGGAACTGCCCGTAGCGTTCGGTGAACGTGCCGAAGTGCTGCTGCACGAGCAGCGTGGTCGGCACCAGCACCGCCACCTGCTTGCCGTCCTGCACCGCCTTGAAGGCGGCGCGCACCGCGATCTCCGTCTTGCCGTAGCCGACGTCGCCGCAGATCAGCCGGTCCATCGGGACCGACTTCTCCATGTCCTCCTTGACCTCGGCGATCGTGGTCAGCTGGTCGGCGGTCTCGGTGTAGGGGAACGCGTCCTCCAGCTCCCGCTGCCACGGGGTGTCCGGCGCGAACGCGTGGCCGGGCGCCGCCATCCGCGCCGAGTACAGCTTGATCAGGTCGGCGGCGATCTCCTTGACCGCCTTCTTCGCCCGCGCCTTCGTCTTCGTCCAGTCCGCGCCGCCCAGCCGGTGCAGCGTCGGGGCCTCACCACCGACGTACTTGGTGACCTGCTCCAGCTGGTCGGTCGGCACGAACAGCCGGTCGCCGGGCTGCCCGCGCTTCGCCGGCGCGTACTCCACCAGCAGGTACTCGCGGGTGGCGCCCTGCACCGTGCGCTGCACCATCTCGACGTACCGGCCCACGCCGTGCTGCTCGTGCACGATGTAGTCGCCCTGCTGGAGGGTGAGCGGGTCGATGGTCTTGCGGCGCCGCGACGGCATGCGGCCCATGTCCTTGCTCACCGACCGCTGGCCCGACAGGTCGGACTCGGTCAGCACCGCCAGCCGCAACCCCGGGTGCACGAAGCCGTGCTCCAGCGCCGCGCACGAGACGTGTACCAGCGCCGGTTCCGGTTCGTCCGGCAGACTCGCGTCCAGCCGCGCCGCGATCCCCTCGCCGCCCAGCACCTCGACGGTGCGCGACGCCGGGCCGTGGCCCTCGGTGAGGTACACCACCTGCCAGCCCTCGGCCAGCCAGCCCTTGGTGTCCGCCAGCGCCCGCGCGCTGTCGCCCCGGTAGGTCTCCGGCGCCCGCATCCCCAGCACCAGGGTGTCGGCGTCCAGCTCCTGGTCCTGCGCGAACTGGCTCAGCGACCACCACGGCACACCGGTGTCCTGCGCGTGCGCCCGCACGTCCGCCAGTGCCCACAGGCTGGCCGCCCCCAGGTCGATCGGCGCCTCACCGCCGCCGGCCGTCGCCGCCCAGGACGCCTCCAGGAACTCCCGGCTGGTCGCCACCAGGTCCGCCGCCCGGGTCCGCACCCGTTCCGGGTCGCAGGCGACGACCAGCGACCCGGACGGCATGACGTCCATCACCAACTCCATGTCGTCCACCAGCACCGGCGCCAGCGACTCCATGCCCTCCACGGCGATGCCCTCGGCGATCCGGCCCAGCAGGTCGCCCAGCTCCGGGTGCAGCTTCGCCAGCTCCGCCGCGCGCTCCCGCACCGGGTCCGTCAGCAGCAGCTCCCGGCACGGCGGCGCCCACAGCCCGTGCTCGGCGACCTCCAGACTGCGCTGGTCGGCCACCTTGAAGTACCGGATCTCCTCGACGTCGTCGCCCCAGAACTCCACCCGCAGCGGGTGCTCCTCGGTCGGGGGAAAACGTCCAGGATGCCGCCGCGCACCGCGAACTCGCCGCGTTTCTCCACCAGTTCGACCCGCGCGTAGGCGGCCGCGGCCAGCGCCTCCACCACCGCCGGCAGGTCGAAGCTCTCCCCGGTGCGCAACGCCACCGGCTCCAGGTCGCCCAGCCCCTTGACCTGCGGCTGCAGCACGGAACGCACGGGGGCGACCACCACGGAGACCGGTCCGGCCGCCGGGTCGTCGGCACTCGGGTGCGCGAGGCGCCGCAGCACGGCCAGCCGCCGCCCCACGGTGTCGCTGCGCGGGCTGAGCCGCTCGTGGGGCAGCGTCTCCCACGCGGGGTACTCCACCACCGCGTCCGGCGGCAGCAACGACCGCAGCGCGGCGGCCAGGTCCTCCGCCTCCCGCCCCGTCGCCGTCACGGCCAGCACCGGCCGCCCCGCCCGGGCCGCGAGCGCCGCCAGCACGAACGGCCGGGCGCCGGGCGGACCGACCAGGTCCAGCCACGCCCGGTTCCCGTCCTCCGCGGCCCCGACCGCCTCCCCCAGGGCGGAATCCTTGATCACGACGTCCAGCAGACCGTTGAGGCTCATGCGGGCCAGCCTATGCCTCCGGCGGCCCCCGGGTTCCGCCACGCCCCCGCCCACCACTCCTGCCTGGGTGCGCGGCCCCACAACGCGCCCCGCCCCCACCCCCGCCGGGACGCCGATCCGCAGACGCCCCCCCGCTCCCCAGGGGCGCGAGGAACTGCGCGAACACCCCCACCGGCCCGAGGACCAAAAACAACACCGACCAACCGCGGCGAGTGGGACGGCGTACCCCGAGTGGGAACGGCAACGCCCCGCGCCCGGAGAAGAGGGCGCGGGGCGTGGGGGATCCCGGGGCGGGACCCGCGGTCAGTCCGTGGCGATGGCGTTGAGGATGTTCATCCGGGAGGCCCGGAACGCCGGCAGGACGGCTGCCAGGCGGCCGACGATCGCGGCGCCGACGAAGACGACGACGATCGTGGACCACGGGATGGACAGCGTGTTGAGACCCTGCGTGGCCAGCACCTTCTGGCCGGAGACGCCCCAGGCGAGGCCCAGGACGACACCGATCACCGCGCCGAAGAGCGCGATCACGATGGACTCCTTGCGGATCATGCCCCGCATCTGGCGGCGGGACATGCCGATCGCCCGGCTCAGGCCGATCTCCCGGGTGCGTTCGACCACCGAGAGCGCCAGGGTGTTCACCACGCCGAGGATGGCCACCACGATGGCCAGTGCGAGCAGGCCGTAGATCAGGTTCAGCAGCGAGCTGATCTGGCTGCTGAGCTGCTTCTTGTAGTCGGCCTGGTTACGCACGGTGACCTGCGGGTACGGATGCAGGGCGGACTTGAGCGCGCTGTAGACGTGGTTGACGGCGGCGTGGTCGGAGGCCGCGGCCAGCAGCATGACGTCGCCGGGCATCACGTCGGCCGGCACGTAGCGGGCGACGGTGGAGATGCCGACCAGCATGGCGCCGTTGTTGAGCGTGCTGTCCTTGGAGGTGATCGCGGACAGCGGCAGGGTGGCGTGCTTGCCGCCCTGGCGGAAGGTGACCGGGATGCGGTCGCCGACCTTCAGGTGGTACTTGTCCGCCACGTTCCCGTCGACGGTGAAGCCGCCCTGCTGGTAGGCGTTCTCGACGGTGCCGGAGGTCGTCGGGACCCGCAGGTCGGAGACGTACGTCGGGTCGGTCGCGTCGAAGGTGCTGCCGAGCTTCTTGCCGTCCGGCAAGGTGAGTTCGACGGGCAGCACCCGGTACTCGGTGACGTGGTCGAGGCCCTTGGTGTTCTTGACCGCGGAGACGATCTGCGGGGTGAAGGCGCCCACGTTGCTGTTGACGATGAAGTCGGCACCGACGGACTTGTCGATCTCGACGTTCGCCGAGGCCACCATGGAGGAGCCGACCACCGACAGGCCGGCGACCAGCGCCAGTCCGATCATCAGAGCGGCAGCGGTGGCGCCGGTGCGGCGCGGGTTGCGCAGCGCGTTGCGCTGGGCGAGCCGGCCCATCGGGCCGAACGGGCGCAGCAGCACGCTGCCGAGCACCCGGATCACGGCGGCGGCCAGCAGCGGACCGGTCACCACGAAGCCGACCAGGGTCAGCACGACGCCGAAGGCCAGCGAGCCGCCGCCGGTGGAGCCGTTGGTGGCCTTGGCCGCACCGACCAGGCAGGCGACGCCGGCCAGCGTGATGACGCCGCCGACGATGCTGCGGACGGTGATGGACCGGGCGGTCTCGTTGGCGGCGCCGGTCTCGCGCAGCGCGGCCATCGGGGAGATCTTCCCGGCCCGGCGGGAGGGCAGGTAGGCGGAGACCAGCGTGATGATGATGCCGACCGCGGCGCCCGCCAGCGGGGTGTGCGCCTGGAAGCTGAACTCCGAGGTGTCCAGGTGCATCCCGAAGCTGTTCATCAGGCCCATCATGGCCAGCGCGAGGCCCGCGCCGACCGCGATGCCCACGGCCGAGCCGACGATGCCGAGCAGCAGTGCCTCGATCATCACCGACCGGTTGACCTGCCGCCGGCTGGAGCCGAGCGCCCGCATCAGGCCGATCTCGCGGGTGCGCTGGGCGACCAGCATCGAGAAGGTGTTGACGATCAGGAAGATGCCGACCAGCAGGCCGATGCCGGCGAAGGCGAGCATCGCGTACTTGATGACCTTGAGGAAGCTGCCGACGCTGTTCTTGGAGTCGGCGGTGGCCTCGGCGCGGGTCTGCAGCTTGTACCGCGGGCCCAGCTTGCTCAGCACGGACGCCTTGAGGCTGTCGTTGCTGCGGGAGCCGTCACCGTAGACCTCGACCTGGGTGAACAGGCCCGCCTTGCCCAGCAGTTCGCGCTGCGCGGTGGGGGTGTCGAGGAACAGCAGCGTGGCGCCGGGGTTGGTGCTGCGGAACGTGGCGATGCCGCTGAGCTTGGCGTCGAAGCTGCCGAACGCCGTCATGATCTTGACCGGGTCGCCCAGCCCCATGTGGGTGCGCTTGGCGGTGTCGGCGTCGAGCATGGCCTCCTGCGGGCCGCGCGGAACGTGCCCGGAGGTGACGGTCAGCGACGGGCGCGGCGAGTCCTGCCAGTTGTCGGCGATCGTCGGGGCGCCGGAGGTGGAGCTGATGCTCTTGTCGTTGCGCGGGTCGACGACGGTGACGGCCTGCGCCTCGGCATGGCCGTAGACCTTCTTCACGCCCGGCAGGGACGCGATGCTGCTGACCAGCGAGTCAGGCATGGTGGCCGCGCGGGCCCCCTCCTGCTGGCTGCCGTTGTCCGCCTTCGGCTGGATGGTCAGGTCGGCGGCGGTGGAGTCGAAGAGCTTGTCGAACGTGGCGTTGACCGTGTCGGTGAACACGAGCGTCCCGCAGACGAAGCCGACGGACAGCACGATGGCGATGGCCGACAGCAGCATGCGGAACTTGTGCGCGAAGAAGTTGCGCAGGGATGCCTTCCAGACGGTCACGCGGTCCTCCCGCGCGCGTCGAAGGTGGCCATGCGCTCCAGGACCTTCTCGGCCGTCGGCTCGGCCATGTCGTCGACGATCCGGCCGTCGGCGAGGTAGAGCACGCGGTCCGCGTACGAGGCGGCGACCGGGTCGTGGGTGACCATGACGATGGTCTGGCCGAGGTCGTCGACCGAGCGGCGCAGGAAGCCCAGGATCTCGGCGCCGGCGCGCGAGTCGAGGTTACCGGTGGGCTCGTCGCCGAAGATGATCTCCGGGCGGGCGGCGAGCGCGCGGGCGACCGCGACACGCTGCTGCTGGCCGCCGGACAGCTGGGTGGGCCGGTGCTTGAGGCGCGCGCTGAGACCGACGGTGTCGATGACGGTGCGCAGCCACTCCGGGTCGGGCTTGCGGCCGTCGATGTCCATCGGGAGGGTGATGTTCTCGATGGCGTTGAGCGTCGGCAGCAGGTTGAACGCCTGGAAGATGAAGCCGATGTTGCGGCGCAGCTTGGTGAGCTGCTTGTCCTTCAGGCCGGTGATCTCGGTCTCGCCGACCCAGATCTGCCCGGAGGTGACGGTGTCGAGACCGGCCAGGCAGTGCATGAGGGTGGACTTGCCGGAGCCCGAGGGGCCCATGATGGCGGTGAACCGCCCGCGGTGGATGTCCACGTCGACGGCGTCGAGCGCCACCACGCGGGTCTCCTCGGTGGCTCCGTAGGACTTGGTCACCGCGCGGCCGCGTGCGGCAACGGCCGAGACGCCTCCGCTGCCGTCCGTGCCGGGAAGTGTCTCAGCCGTGGTCACGTCGATCGCTCCTGTGGTCGTGGATGGGTCCGCCGGATCCGGCCGCCGCCGCACGGCGGGGCGCTCTCCGGCGGCATCAGCCTAGGCCGACCGGGTGGCCGGGCGAGTCCTCCGGCGGGAGGAACCGCAGGTAGGAGTCACCCGGTGACTCCCCTAGGGGGCGGCGGCCGCGGGCGGACGGCTTTTCGGGGATCTGTGCGAACGCGTCCGCATACCCGGGCCGGTGCGGGGTACGCGCGCTGTCGGTGGTGACCGGGAGACGGGGCGCGGTGACCGGTTCCGCGGGCGGTCGTGCCGGGTGGCGCGACTGAGGGAACCTGAGCCGCGCCCCGTGGGCCACCACCCCCGCGGACGACGTCCGCCCAGCTCACAGCGGTTCTGCCGCCTCCGCCCGGTCCGCCGGCCGGCTCCGCTGCCCCGGCCGCCCCCGCGGCCCGCACCCCCGCCACTCCCCCGTGCGCGCCCCGCGCGCTCCGCGTCGCGGTGCCCCCGCACCCCGTCGCGTTCTCCCCGGACCCGGCCGGTGTCCGGATAGCGGAGACCGGCGGGAGTAGGGCGTCCGGCCGGGTCATCCCTGAGGCTGAGGCCCCTCTCCTCCCCGAGACCGAGGGGTTTTCACCCGCCCCCCGGGAACGGCCGAGCCCCGCTCCGGTTCCGCGGTTCCGGTGCGGGGCTCCTCGCCGAGGGGGCGGACGGTCAGTCCTGGGGTTCCTGATCGTCCGGCGGGAGGGTGCGGCCGGTGAGGGCGGACAGGCTGCTGCGCACGTGCGCGAGGTGGGCGCGGATCTCGTCGCGGTGCGCCTCGTGGGACCGCAGCGCCCGGTCGCTGTCCTGGTTGACGCGCTCCTCGGTGGCCCGGGCCTGCGCGACGATCTCGGCGGCGGTGGCCTCCGCGTCGTCCTGGGTTCGGCGCGCGGCGTCATGGGCGTCGGCGTGCGCCTGCTGGGCCTCGGTGAGCAGCCGCTCGGCGCGGGCCATCAGGTCACCGAGCCGCTGGTCGACGGCCCGTTCGCGTTCGGTCAGCTCGCCGACGAGCGCGTCGAGCCGGTTGCGCTGCTCGGTCTCCATCTCCGACAGGCTGCGGGTGATGTCCTGCCGCACGCCGTCCAGCGCGCGTTCCGCTTCCGAGTCGAGCCGCTCGGCCTCGGCGCGGGCCGCCCCGAGCAGGTCGCCGGCCTGGGCCAGTGCGGCGTCCCGGATGCCCTGCGCGCCCGCGTCGGCCTGCGCGAGGCGGGCGTCGGAGTCGGCCCGGGCGCGGTCGCGCAGGTCGCGGCCCTGCCGTTCCGCGGTGTCGTAGGCGGCGCGGGCGTCGGACTCGCCGCGGTCGCGCACATCGGCGGCCTCCGCCTCGACGTGCGCGAACAGCTCCTGCGCCCCGGGGCCCAGCGCCTCGTAGCTGACCGGGCCGAGCCCGTTCGCCGCGGCGCGCAGCGTGCCCGCCTCGGTCTCCATCTCGTTGGCCAGGACCGTCAGACGTGCGGCACGCTCCCACGCGTCGTCGCGCTCGTGGGCGAGCCCCGCCACGAACTCGTCGACCTGCTCGGGGTGGTAGCCACGGCCTCGGGCCGCGTTGAAGCCTTCGGGAGTCACCGACTGAGCCATGCCCTGCCCCTTCTCCGGGTTCCGGATGCTTGACGGCGTACCGCGATCGCCCGGCCGGCGGTCCGTCCGGGCCACCGACAGCGGCCGCCGCCCCTTTTTAGCCGATATAGGCCAAATATGCACGGGCGCAACGCCACCCGCCCGGCCGCCGGCCCCGATTCGCAGGCGCCGGAGGAGAAAAACGCACGCACTGCCGGATCCACGACACGGACGGGTGAGAAACGTGCGCCCGCCTGACCGGCCGCCCCCGGCCACCGCCGCACCGCGGACACACCGCGGCGCGTGCCGCCACCCGTCCGGGGTGGGGACACGCCCCCCGACGACCCGCACCGGCGCACAACGGCACGGCGCGCACCGGCCGTTCGCGACGACCGGCGCGCACCACCACCGTTCCCGGTGCCCCGCACGGCTCAGCCGGCGCCGGAACGACGGTTCACAGCAGGCCGTCCCACATCTGCTCCAGCAGCACCGCCCACCAGTGGTCCGGCGACGCGAGCGCCGCCGGGTCCAGCGCGGCCAGCTGCGCCTGGAAGTCCACCGTCCAACGCCCCGCCTGGTCCGGCGTCAGCCCCAGCCTCAGCCGCCACATCCGGCCCAGCAGTGCCAGGCAGCGGACGAACTCCGGCAGCGAGGAGTTGACGAACTGCGCGGGCGAGGCGGGCGCCCCCGGCACCGGCTCCAGCGGCACCGCCATGATGTGCGCCGTGCCGTACTGCACGCACAGCTGCCGGCCGAAGTCGTTGCCCATCACCAGGTACGACGCCGCGTCCGGCGCGGACGGCAGCCCGCGCTCGGCCGCCACCTCCGCCAGCGTCGGCACCGGCGCACCGGGCTGGGCACGGGCCCAGAAGAACGGGCCGAAGTCCACCGGCAGCCCGGACCACACCAGCGTCTGAGCCACGATGTCCGGCACGCCCTGCCGGGCCACCGCCCGCTGGTCGAACCGGAAGACCGCCTGCGGACCGAACGCCTGGGCCAGTTCCTGCCCGACGCCCTCCAGCGGGATCGGTGGCACCCGCTGCACCCGCTGCGGGTCCGGCAGCGGCACCCGCTGCGGCCACGGCCGCGCCGGACCGTCCGCCACCTGCGCCAACTCGCCCTGGTGGGTGAGCAGATGCTGCACGCCCTGCTGACGCGAGGCGTGGTCACGGCCGTACGGAGCGGTGTGACTGATCCGCACCTGCGGCCAGGTCTCCCGCACCATCCGCGCGCAGTAACCGCCGGGCAGGTCGCACGACTCCAGTTCGGTGTGCAGCTCCAGCACCTGCTGCGGCGGCACGTTCAACGCCCGCAGCTCGTGCAGGATCTGCCACTCCGGGTGCGGGGTGCCCGGCGCGCTGCGGCGTATCACCTGCTGCTCCGAGCCGTCGGCGGCCCGGTAACGCAGCACCGCCATGTAGCCCGGCCCCACCACCGGCACGCCCTGCGGCGGCTGCGGGTAGCCGTAGGCACCCACCGGCGGCCCCTGCGGCACCGGCCCCTGTGGCGACGGGCCCTGCGGCAGCGGGTACGCCGGCATGCCCGGGGCCGGCGAACCGGCCGGCGGGGGCGGCGGCGGAGGCGGCCCGGGCACGCCCTGCGGCCCCGGCGGCGGACCCGCGGGACGGGCCAGCATGGTGGCCGCCGCGTGCGGGTCGCCCGCTCCCGGACCGCCGGGCGCCGGCGGCGGGGGCGGGGGTGAACCCGGCACACCGCGGGCGGGCGGCGGAGGCGGCGGCGGCGGCGGGGGTGCCTGCCCGGCCGGCGGACCGGACGGGAACGGCGCACCGGGCGACGCCAGCATGGTGGCCGCCGCGTGGTTCCCGGCCCCCGGCGCGGGCGGCGGCGGGGGCGGCGGCGCCTGCCCGGCCGCCAGGCTGTCGAGGTCGAGCGCCGGCACCATCTGCGTCGGCACGTACGCCTTGGCCGCCGCGTCCTGCCGGGGCGCGGGCGGCGGCGGCGGCGGGGGCGGGGGCGGCCCCGACGGACGGCCGGCCGCCGGACGCGTCATACGGCTCGGCATGGCCTTCGACGTCTCGGCGTCCGCGATGTCCCCGGCACCGGACGGCGGCGGCACCGGCCCGCCCGGCGGCGGGGGCGGGGAACCGGCCGCCGGGTTACCCCCGTAGGGCGGCGGGGGCGGCGGGGGCGGCGGGGTCCCGACCGGGGGCGCGGGCGGCACCGGTGCGCCCTGCCCGGGCGGCGGCGGCAGCGGCGGGGTGGGCGGCATCGGACTGCCCTGCACGGGCGTCGGCCGCGGCGTGCCCTGCGGCGGGGTGACCGGCCAGCCGTCCGGCGGCGTCAGATCGACCGGCGCACCGCTGGGCGGCGGCAGCGCGGCACCGGCGCCCGGAGCACCGGCCGGCGGCGCGGGCGGTGCCGCGGGCATCGGCGGCGGGGCCGGCAGGTCCGGGTGCGCCCCGCCGATGACGGGCGCCACCGTGGTGTGCGGCAGGCAGCTGCCGCCCGGTATGAGCGCCGTCCTGGCCTCCGGGGAGACGCTGGGGGCCGGCGGTTCGTCGGAGTGCGTGACGGGCGGCGGCGGCGCGGAGCCGGTCTCACCTGTGTTGGTGTCCGACCAGGTGGCGGACGGCCCGCCCGCCCACGGCGTGGCCGAGGACTGCGGTTCCCGCACGGCGTCGTCGGCGTCCACGTCGGTCGAAGCCGACGCGGCACCCGCGGCCGCCAGGGCGGTCGCGGCGGACGGGGCCACCGGCGGGGTGGGCGCACCGGTGCCGTCGTCGTCCTCCCCGATGGGCGCGGCGGGGGCCGCCGGCACGGCGCCGGAGACCGCCGGCCCACCCGCGGACTCCTGGAGCCACTCCGGGGGCGTCAGCATGAACGACGTCGCCGCCACGTCCAGCCGCCGGCGCCGGGCCGGCTCCGGCACCCGCCCGGTGCCGTAGGTCTCCTCGTACCGGCCGATCACCTCGTCCACCGGCAGACCCGGCCACAGCGTCAACCGGCCGTCGTCCCGCGCGACCACCAGCCGCACCGTGCCGCCGTCCGACGAGGGGCCGTCCTGCCGGTCCTCCGCCCAGGCCACGAAACCCAGGCCGAACTCCCGCACCTGGACCGCACGCCGCTCGTACGGCGGCACGCCGCCGTTGACCCAGCTCTCGGCGCTTTCGCGCGCCTCCGCCAACGTCACCAAGGGACGCTCACCCCTCCACCGGGACCGCGCGGGCGAAGCCGCCGTCCACCATCAGGTCCGCCACCGACGTCAGTTCCGCCGGATCACCCGCCAGCCCCCGAAGGAACTCGTCCAGGTCCTCACCGCACGGCAGCAGCAGGGCCTCCAGCCGCTCCTGCGGCGAGGCCCACGCGGTCTCGCCGTCCCGCGCGTCGTCGTAGGGGCAGAACCAGACGCTGCCGGCGCGCTCGCCCCGGACCTTCAGCGCCAGCAGCCCGCCCTGCACGTAGGCGATCGCCAGATAGTCCTTCGTCAGATGATCACGCAGGCACTTGTTGGCGTACCGCAGATCGTCCAGCGTCGCGTCCTCACGCAGCGCGAAGAACGGCTGGTCCACCAGCAGGCCCAGCTCCGGATCGAGCGCCACCCCCCGCGGTGCCAGCCCGCCGGCGGCCTTCAGGAACGTGCGGTAGGCGCCCGGCAGGCGGTACCCCAGGTCCTCCTCGGCCTCCCGCAGCCGTTCCTCGTCGACCACCCCGGGCGGTTCGGCGTCCGCGGGAATCACGAAGTGCGCCGGACGCGGGTCCTCCAGCGGCTTGATCCCCCGCTTGTCGTGGTCGGCCCGGGTCGTCGCCAGCCCGCCGTGGTGCCGCAGCAGCGCCTTCACCGACAACGGGACCAGCTGCATCCGGCGGGAGCCCGCCACGTGGTGCCAGGTCCAGCCGACCGGGGTCGCCACCGCCGGGCCGGTGGTGAACAGCTCGTGGCCGGCGTGCCGCAGCGCCGCGTTCGCCGACACGTAGTCCGTCAGGCGCAGCTCGTCGACCCCGAAACCCTCGGGGGGATCGGCGATCTCCGCGGCGGCCACCGCGTACGGCGTGAAGTCCGGGTACCCGGTGTCGTCCACCCGGACGCCGCCCGGGTACAGGCCGGCGCGGAGCGGGTCCGGGAAGTGCACGACCTGACCGGCGTAGGCCGCGTTCGGCGGTGCGGCCGTTGCCCCGAGCCGACCTGTCGTCATGACGGATGCCCCCTGCTGGATCTGGCGTTTGCGCACAGCCTATGTGGTGTGGCAACAGCCCCCTCCGGCACGCCCGCCGCCGCCGGCCACCGGTCCGCCCGGCCGGCTCCGCACGGACCGCCGCGACGGCACGCGCCGTCCACCGGAAGGGTCACCCCGCCACACGGGCGCGTGACGAATCTCGCGCAAACCCTCACCGGTTCCCCATAATCCGGCACCTTTGACAGGCTGACCCCACACCGGACGCACGAAGGGAACGCACGCCATTGCACATCACGCGAGAGCCGCGCGGACCGGCCACCCACCACGAAGGGGCACTGCGGTACGTCCCGGCCCACCCCGGCGTCCCCGGCCCGGCCGCCGCCCGCCCCGCCACCGGACCGGCACAGCCGGCCCCCACCGGCCCCCCGCAGCTGCTGCGGCGCCGCGACGGCGTCCTGCCCGCGGTCGCCGCCGCCCTGTCGGTGCGCGGCACCACCACCGTCCGCACCGGGTGCCGCGCCACCACCGCCCCCGCCCTGCACCCGCTGGTCGCCGGCTTCCTCGCCGCGCTGCCGGTGGCCCGCCGCTCCCGCGGCACCGGACGCTGCCCGGAGGTCCTGCTGCTCTCCCGCTTCCTCACCGATGCCGAACGCTCCCGCCGTGGCCGCGCCGCCCGCCGGCCGTTCACCGGTGCCGACGCCCGCCGGGCCCTGCGGGACGCCGTCGTCACCACCCGGGCGGTCCGCGCCGAGGGCGACCCCGGCCACGGCCGCCACACCCCGCCCTGCGCCGCCTGCGCCGACCTGCTGGAGCACTTCGGCGTGACGGCCGACCCCGCGGCGGACCAGCCGTGACCGGCGCCCCCGACCGCTTCCCGCCCGAGGTGGAGACCGCGCTGCGGCGGGCCGGCTGGCGCCCCGGCCGCCGGGACATCGCCACCGCCGAGTCCTGGGCCGACCTGCTGCACGCCCACCGCTCCCCCGGCGGCCACGGCTGCGCGGTGCTGCCGTCGGCCGTCGAGGTCTGGGCGGAGTTCGGCACCCTGACCGTCGAGCCCTCCGGCCCCTCGGGCCGCGACGTCGCCCCCTGCGCGTTCACCGTCGACCCGGCGCCCTGCCTCCCGCTGGCCGGCCCGCTCGGCTCGCTCGGCTCGGCGCTCGGCGTCCCCCTGTCACCGCTGGGCACCGAGACCACCTCGGGCGCCGCCCTCGCCTGCGACCCCGGCGGCCGGGTCTTCGCCCTCGATCCCTTCGGCGACTGGTACCTGGGCCCCACCTTCGAGTCCGCCGCCGTCACCCTGCTCACGGGCGTTCACCCGATGCGGTTGACCCTGCCGGAGGGGAGTTGACGGGGTGGGGCGTACGGGGGTGCGGTGCGGGTCCAGGGCGCGGGGGCGCGGGGAGGGGCGGGCTCCGGTGCGGTGCGATCATCATCCCGCACGACCATAAGATCGCCCGCCCCGCCCCCACTCGACCCACGCCCGCACGGCCATCGCCCCCGCCCCCGACGACCCCGCCCTCACCCCGCCGGTGACAGCGCCGGGATCACCGCCGAGACGCGGAAACCGCCGCCGGTGCGGGGGCCGGCGACGAAACCGCCGCCCAGGGCCGTGACCCGTTCCCGCATGCCCAGCAGCCCGTTGCCGCCGCTGGGCAGTCCCGGGGAAGGGCGGCCGTCGGACGGGCCGTTCTCCACCAGCACCGCGACCTCCTCCTCGCGGTAGGCGACCCGCACCAGCGTCACCGCGCCCACCGCGTGCTTGTGGGCGTTGGTCAGCGCCTCCTGCACCACGCGGTACGCGGCCCGTTCCACCGGTGCCGCCAGCGGGCGGGACGCGCCCTCCTGCGACAGCGTCACCGGCATGCCCGCCGCCCGGGACTGCTCCACCAGCGCGCCCAGCCGGGCCAGGCACACCTCGTCGCCCCCGAGCACCGCCTCGTCCGCCCCGGCACCCTCAGGCCCGGCACCCTCAGGCCCGGAACCCACCGCCGACAGCGCGAGACCCACCGACGGCGCCACGGCACCGTCGGCCGCCACCACGTCCGCCCCGGAGTCCTCACCGGCCGGCCGCCGCTCCCCGGTGCGCCGCGCCCGCGGCACCCGGGCCGCGCCGTCCGGCGCCGGACCCGGGATCTCGTCACCGCCGGTACGCAGCACACCGACCATCTGCCGCAGTTCGCCCAGCGCCTGGCGGCCCATGTCACCCAGCAGCCGGGCGCTGTCCTGCGCCCGGTCCGGATCACTGCGCAGCACCGCCCCCAGCGCGGACGCGTGCACCACCATCAGGCTCACCCGGTGGGCGACCACGTCGTGCATCTCCCGGGCGATCCTGGCGCGTTCCTCGACACGGGCCCGCTCGGCGCGCTCCCCCGCCTTCTCCGCCAGCAGCGACAGCTCCCGCTCCAGGCCGTCCGCCCGCTCCCGCAGCGACTCCACCAGCCGCCGCCGGGCACCGACGTACAGCCCCAGCAGCACCGGCGGCGCGGTCAGCGCCAGCGCGGCCATCACCGACAGGGCCACCTGGAACAGCAGTGAGGCACCCAGGTCGCGGCGCAGCAGATCGCGGTTCATCTCCACGAACGCCACCAGCGTGGTGCCGGCGGCCATCATCACCACCAGCGAGACGATGATCCGCCGCGGCAGCTTCGACGCCGCCAGCGTGTAGAGCGAGACCATGCCCATGACCAGGCCCATGGACACCGGCGTGACCGCCAGCGCCACCAGCACCACCGCGATCGGCCACCGCCGCCGCAACAGCAGCAGCGAACCCACCAGCAGCCCCAGCACCGACCCGACCGCCGGCCACAGCCCGTGCCCGTGGGCGAAGGACGTGCCCTCCGCCATGCACTCCAGCCCCGACACCAGCGCGAGCACCGCGTCCAGCACCAGGCCCCGCCGCCGCGACCACCACCACGGGCCGGCTCGCGCCACCGGCCCCGGAACGTCCCCCGTCAACGTCATGAACGCAACACTAGGGGCCCACGCCGAAAACGAAAGCCCCGAACCGGTTGCCGCCCGCGGTTACCGCCGGTCACCCGAATTCCCCCGCATCCCGGCCCCGCCCCGCACGCCCCACCGACGCCCCGGCACCACCCCCGCCCCCGTGGCGGCACCGCACCCGCGTCCCCGCACGGCCGGAACCACACCCCCCGCACACGCCAACACCCGTGACACAGACCACACCCCCCGCACACCTCCCCCGGCCGCGGCACCACCCCCGCATATCCTGGTCCCGCCGGACAGCGCGGTCCGACCGCAAGCCGTTCCCTCGCCCGCCCGCACGGAATCGCAAGGAGCCGCAACCGTGAGCGTCGCCGACCCCAGCACCGGACTGCCCGGCCCCTCCGACAACGCCGCCCTGCGCGCCGACATACGGCGCCTCGGCGACCTCCTCGGCGAAACCCTGGTACGCCAGGAAGGCAGGGACCTCCTCGACCTCGTCGAAGAGGTCCGCGCGCTCACCCGAAGCGACGGCGAGGCCGCCGCCCGCCTGCTGGGCGAAACCGACCTGGCCACCGCCGCCAAGCTCGTCCGCGCCTTCTCCACCTACTTCCACCTCGCCAACGTCACCGAACAGGTCCACCGCGGCCGCGAACTCCACGCCCGCCGCGCCGAAGAAGGCAGCCTCCTCGCCCGCACCGCCGACCGCCTCAAGGACGCCGACCCCGACCACCTGCGCGACACCGTGCGCAACCTCGGCGTCCGCCCCGTCTTCACCGCCCACCCCACCGAGGCCGCCCGTCGCAGCGTCCTCAACAAGCTGCGCCGCATCGCCGAACTCCTCGACGCCCCCGCCGGCCACACCACCCACCGCCAGGACCGCCGCCTCGCCGAGAACATCGACCTGCTCTGGCAGACCGACGAACTGCGCGTGGTGCGCCCCGAACCCGCCGACGAGGCCCGCAACGCCATCTACTACCTCGACGAACTCCACCAGAACGCCGCCGGGGACGTCCTGGAGGACCTCGCCGCCGAACTCGAACGCATCGGCGCCCCCCTGCCCGCCGGCAGCCGCCCCCTCACCTTCGGTACCTGGATCGGCGGCGACCGCGACGGCAACCCCAACGTCACCCCGCAGGTCACCCGCGACGTCCTGATCCTCCAGCACGAACACGGCATCGAGGACGCCCTGGAGACCGTCGACGACCTGCGCGCCGCCCTGTCGAACTCCATCCGCAACAGCGGCGCCACCGGCGAACTCCTCGGCTCGCTGGAGACCGACCTCGCCAACCTCCCCGAGATCAGCCCCCGCTACAAGCGCCTCAACGCCGAAGAGCCCTACCGGCTCAAGGCCACCTGCGTCCGGCAGAAGCTGGTCAACACCCGCGACCGGCTCGCCGCCGGCCGCCCCCACACCCCCGGCCGCGACTACCTCGGCACCGCCGGCCTCCTCGCCGACCTCACCCTCCTCCAGGACTCCCTGCGCGCCCACCGCGGCGGCCTCGTCGCCGACGGCCACCTGGAACGCGCCATCCGCACCATCGGCGCCTTCGGCCTCCAACTCGCCACCATGGACATACGGGAACACGCCGACGCCCACCACCACGCCCTCGGCCAGCTCTTCGACCGCCTCGGCGAGGAATCCTGGCGCTACACCGACATGCCCCGCGACTACCGCCGCCGGCTCCTCGCCAAGGAACTGCGCTCCCGCCGCCCCCTGGCCCCCTCACCCGCCCCCCTCGACGCCGACGGCGCCAAGACCCTCGGCGTCTTCCACACCATCCGCGAGGCCCTCGACACCTTCGGCCCCGAAGTCGTCGAGTCCTACATCATCTCCATGTGCCTCGGCTCCGACGACGTCTTCGCCGCCGCCGTCCTCGCCCGCGAAGCCGGCCTCATCGACCTGCACGCCGGCATCGCCCGCATCGGCATCGTGCCCCTGCTGGAGACCACCGACGAACTGAAGATCGCCGACCGGCTGCTGGAGGAGATGCTCTCCGACCCCTCCTACCGCAAGCTCGTCTCCCTGCGCGGCGACGTCCAGGAAGTCATGCTCGGCTACAGCGACTCCTCCAAGTTCGGCGGCATCACCACCAGTCAGTGGGAGATCCACCGCGCCCAGCGCCGGCTGCGCGACGTCGCCCACCGCTACGGAGTACGGGTACGCCTCTTCCACGGCCGCGGCGGCACCGTCGGCCGCGGCGGCGGCCCCAGCCACGAAGCCATCCTCAGCCAGCCCTGGGGCACCCTCGAAGGCGAGATCAAGGTCACCGAACAGGGCGAAGTCATCTCCGACAAGTACCTGATCGCCTCCCTCGCCAGGGAGAACCTCGAACTCACCGTCTCCGCCACCCTCCAGGCGTCCGCCCTGCACACCGCGCCCCGCCAGTCCGACGAGGCGCTGGCCCGCTGGGACGCCGCCATGGAACAGATCTCCGACGCCGCCCACAGCGCCTACCGGCGACTCGTCGAAGACCCCGACCTGCCCGCCTACTTCTTCGCCTCCACCCCCGTCGACCAGCTCGCCGAACTCCACCTCGGCTCCCGCCCCTCCCGCCGCCCCGACTCCGGCGCCGGGCTCGACGGACTGCGCGCCATCCCCTGGGTGTTCGGCTGGACCCAGTCACGGCAGATCGTCCCCGGCTGGTTCGGCGTCGGCTCCGGTCTCCGGGCCGCCCGCGAAGCGGGCCTCGACACCGTGCTCGACGACATGCACGCCGAATGGCACTTCTTCCGCAACTTCCTGTCCAACGTCGAGATGACCCTCGCCAAGACCGACCTGCGCATCGCCCGCCACTACGTCGACACCCTCGTACCCGACGAGCTGAAGCACGTCTTCACCGCCATCGAGGCCGAACACGAACTCACCGTGCGGGAAGTCCTGCGCATCACCGGCGAACGCGAACTCCTCGACGCCAGCCCGGTGCTCAAGCAGACCCTCCGGGTCCGCGACGCCTACCTCGACCCGATCTCCTACCTCCAGGTCGCCCTCCTGCACCGCCAGCGTGAAGCCGCCGCCGCCGGCGCGGAAACCGACCCCACCCTCGCCCGCGCCCTGCTCCTCACCGTCAACGGCGTCGCCGCCGGCCTGCGCAACACCGGCTGACCCCGTCCCCGCCACCACCCGGACCCCGCGCCCCCGCAAGGGCGCGGGGTCCGTCACGTCACCCCCAGGGAGCGAACGGCGCCGCCACCACCGCCGCCCCCAGCACCGCCGACACCAGCGCCCACCGCCGCAGACCCAGCCCCAGCCACAACGCCAGCGCCGACATCAGCAACGCGCCCGCCACCGACCGCAACGCGAACAGCACCCCGGCCACCCCCGTACGCACCGCCGCCGACGAACCCGGCCGCACCGCCACCGCGAACCGCTCACCCGCCCCCGCCGTCGCCAGCCGGTCCACCCGCACCGTCCGCACCCCGCCACCCGACGACGGCGTGAACGACCCCACACACGACGACTGCGAACACGACCCCACCGCCATCGAACCGCGCACCGCACCGGAACCACCCAGCGCCGCCCGCACCCCCGGCCACGAGATCCACACCCCCGCCGCCAGCAACGCGACCACCAGCGCCCCGGCGACCACCGCCTTGAGCAACAGCAACAACCCGTAGAAGCTCTCGGCCGCCCGCCTGGCCCGGCCGCGCCTGACCCGTCTGACCATGGCCGCGATCCTTGGCCATGACCGGCCGGACGGTCAACCGTTACGGCTCAGCCGTTGAACGAACTCCGCGCCCGCTCCAGCCCCTCCACCACCAGCGCCTCCACCGCGTCCGCCGCCCGGTCCACGAACCACTCCAACTCCTTGCGCTCCCCCGACGAGAAGTCCCGCAGCACGAACGACGCCACCTCCATCCGCCCCGGCGGCCGCCCGATCCCGCACCGCACCCGCGCGTACTCCGCCCCCAGCGACTTCGTCACCGACTTCAGACCGTTGTGCCCGTTGTCACCACCACCGCGCTTCAGCCGCAACGCCCCGAAATCCACGTCCAGCTCGTCGTGCACCGCCACGACCCGCTCCAGCGGCACCTTGAAGAAGTCCCGCAGACCCGTCACCGGCCCGCCCGAGAGGTTCATGAACGTCATCGGCTTGGCCACCACCACCCGGTGACCGCCGATCCGGCCCTCCAGCACCTGCGCCCGCGCCTTGTGCGCCTTGAACCGGCCACCCATGCGCCCGGCCAGCAGATCCGCCACCATGAACCCGATGTTGTGCCGGTTGCCCGCGTACTCCGGCCCCGGATTGCCCAGCCCCGCCACCAGCCAGGGACCCTCCGTGTCCGCCATCACCACTCCCCAACCACTCGGATCATCGGACCGGCGCCGCGCACGGCACCACGACACGCCACTGCCGCCCCGACCGGACGAACCGGACAGGACGGCAGTGACAGTCAACCAGAAACAGCGACTCAGCCCTCGGCGGCCTCGGCGGCGGCGGTCTCGCCCGCCTCATCCGCCTCCTCGTCCGCAGCCGCAGCCTCGGCCTGCGCGGCCACGATCTGGAGCACGACGGTCTCGCCGTCCACCGTCAGCGTGGTACCGGCCGGCAGTACGACGTCACTCGCCAGGATCGAGGCACCCGCCTCCAGGCCCTCCACCGACACCGTCAGCGTCTCGGGGATGTGCGTCGCCTCCGCCTCGACCGGCAGCGCGTTCAGCATGTGCTCGATCAGGTTGGCGCCCGGCGCCAGCTCACCCTCGACGACGACCGGAACGTCGACCGTGACCTTCTCGCCACGCTTGACGACCAGCAGGTCCACGTGCTCCACGCTGCCCCGCAGCGGGTCCTTCTGCACGGCCTTCGGGATCACCAGCTGCGAAGCGCCGTCCAGCTCCAACGACAGCAGCACGTTCGCGGTCTTCAGCGCCATCATCAGGTCGTGACCCGGCAGCGACACGTGCTGCGGAGCCTCACCGTGCCCGTACACCACACCCGGCACACGACCCTCACGACGCGTACGACGCGCCGCGCCCTTGCCGAAATCCGTACGCAGCGCGCCGGCGATCTTCACCTCGGACATCAAAGCCTCCTCGTGGACGACAACGGACCAACATGCCGCTCGGTCCACGACGGACCTGCTCCGAAACGATCGAAAGCGCGCCGATAACGGACAGCCGGCCCGGAACCCGGACCCGGCCTCCCTCGCCGAGCAACCCGCGAAGTCTACCCGCCCCCGCACCCCAGCGGAAAACCGCCCCCATACCGCACGAAAACCCACCCCACCACCCGTGCGCGCCGGCACCCGCGACCCCCAGGGCCGCCGGCGCCGGCGCACGGACCACCCGCGATCAGACCTCGAACAGACTGGTCACCGAACCGTCCTCGAACACCTCACGGATCGCCGACGCCACCATCGGCGCGATCGACAGCACCGTCACCTTCTCCAGCTCCAGCCCCGCAGGCGTCGGCAGCGTGTCGGTCAGCACGAACTCGCTCACCCGCGAATTCTTCAACCGGTCCGCCGCCGGACCCGACAGCACACCGTGCGTCGCCGTCACGATGACGTCCTCCGCACCGTTGGCGAACAACGCGTCCGCCGCCGCACAGATCGTGCCACCGGTGTCGATCATGTCGTCCACCAGCACACAGATACGGCCCCGCACGTCACCCACGACCTCGTGCACCGTCACCTGGTTCGCCACATCCGGATCACGCCGCTTGTGCACGATCGCCAGCGGCGCCCCCAGCCGGTCGCACCAGCGGTCCGCCACCCGCACCCGGCCGGCGTCCGGCGAGACCACCGTCAGCTTCGAACGGTCCACCTTCGCACCCACGTAGTCCGCCAGCAGCGGCAGCGCGAACAAATGGTCCACCGGACCGTCGAAGAACCCCTGGATCTGATCCGTGTGCAGATCCACCGTCAGAATCCGGTGCGCACCCGCCGTCCGGAACAGATCCGCCATCAGGCGCGCCGAGATCGGCTCACGCCCCCGGTGCTTCTTGTCCTGCCGGGCATATCCGTAGAACGGAATGATCACGGTGATGCGCTTCGCCGACGCCCGCTTCAGCGCGTCGATCATGATCAGCTGCTCCATGATCCACTGATTGATCGGAGCCGTGTGGCTCTGGATCACAAAAGCGTCCGACCCCCGGGCCGACTCCTGGAAGCGCACATAGATCTCACCGTTGGCGAAATCGAAGGCCCTGGTCGGTACCAACTGGACCCCCAGTTCGCGTGCCACCTCCTCAGCCAGATCGGGGTGTGCGCGGCCGGAGAAGAGCATCAGCTTCTTCTCACCGGTCGTCTTGATCCCGGTCACTGCACCGTCTCCTCGATGATTCGGCAGGTGTTCGACTCGGCGTCGCCCGCGATTGGGCTGGCCGGCGAAATGAACGCGCAGGCCACACGGTACGCCCCGCACCCCGCCCGCCAACACCCGACCGAACCCCCTCAGCAGCCCGTGACCAGCCGGTCACCAGCGATCACACCTGCGGAGACGACCCCTCCGCCGCCCGGGCGGCGGCACTCCCCGGACGCTTGCGAATCACCCAGCCCTCGATATTCCGCTGCTGCCCCCGCGCCACCGCCAGCGCCCCCGGCGGCACATCCTTGATAATCACCGACCCCGCCGCCGTGTAGACACCGTCCCCCACCGTGACCGGCGCCACGAACATATTGTCGGCCCCCGTCTTGCAGTAACTGCCCACCACCGAGTGGTGTTTGTGTTCCCCGTCATAGTTCACAAAGACACTTGCCGCACCGATATTCGTGTGCTCACCGATCGTCGCGTCCCCCACATAACTCAGGTGCGGAACCTTCGAACCCTCCCCCACCGACGCGTTCTTCATCTCCACGAACGTCCCCGCCTTCGCCGACGCCCCCAGCCGCGTCCCCGGCCGCAGATACGCGTACGGACCCACCGTCGCCCCCGCGCCCACCACAGCGCCCTCCGCCACCGAGAAACTCAGCCGCGCGCCCTCACCCACCACCGAGTCCGTCAGCATCGAGTGCGGCCCCACCTCGGCCCCCGCGCCGACCCGCGTCGCCCCCCGCAGCGTCGTCCCCGGCAGCACCACCGCGTCCACCCCGAACTCCACCGACACGTCCACCCACGTCGACGCCGGATCCACCACCGTCACACCCGCCAGCATCGCCTCCTCCAGCAACCGCTCGTTCAGCAGCCGGCGGGCCTGCGCCAGCTGCACCCGGTTGTTGATCCCCACGACCTCCCGGTGGTCCGCCGCCACCGACGCGCCCACCCGGTGCCCGGCCCGCCGCAGGATCCCCAGCGCGTCCGTCAGGTACTCCTCGCCCTGCGCGTTGTCCGTCGTCAGCGACGACAGCGCCTCCGCCAGCAGCTTCGCGTCGAACGCGAAGACCCCCGAGTTGATCTCCCGGACCGCCCGCTGCCCCGCGTCGGCGTCCTTCTGCTCGACGATCTCGGCCACCGAACCGTCCGCGTGCCGCACGACGCGGCCGTAACCGGTGGGGTCGGGCACCTCGGCGGTCAGCACCGTCACCGCGTTGCCGTCCCGCTCGTGCGCGGACGCCAGCGCGGCCAGCGTCCCGGCGGTCAGCAGGGGGGTGTCGCCGCAGGTGATCAGCACGGTGCCGTCCGGGGCGGCGCCGCCCGCCACCAGCGCGTCCAGGGCCACCCGGACGGCGTGCCCGGTGCCGTTGCGCTCGGCCTGCACCGCGGTGCGCACCGCGGGATCGGCCTCCGCCAGGTGCGCGGCCACCCGCTCCCGCTCGTGGCCGACGACGACCACCAGCTCCGCCGGCTCCAGCTCCCGCGCGGCGGCGACCACGTGCCCCAGCAGGGTGCGCCCGCAGATCTCGTGCAGGACCTTCGGGGTGGCCGACCTCATACGGGTGCCCTCACCCGCGGCGAGGACGATGACAGCGGCCGGCTGGACGGGGCTCACGGGGAGGCTCCTCTGCGTAGGGGAGTGCGCGTTTCGGTGCGCCGATCGGTAACGAAAGGGTACCGAGGGTCGCCCCCACACCACGGACAAGGGCCCCGGCCGCGTGGCCGGGGCCCCATCCGAACCCAAGAGCTCCCCCGCCAGGATTCGAACCTGAACCAATGACACCAAAAGACACCGTGCTGCCTATTACACTACGGGGGATGGCGAAGTGTCCCCAATCGGACACGAAGCCAACCAGGTCGGCTCCGCACCTACTATGCCGCACCACCAGCCCTCCACGCGACGGCAAAGCTCCGCGCTCCGGCGGACGTGGACCACCGGGCACCCCCGGTACGCCTCCCCGGGGTTCTTGCGCGCCGTCCTCGGATCGTGCCTCCTCAGGACCTCCTGCCGAAGTCGCTCACGCCGATGCCGACGGGCCGCGCCCAGCAGCACTCGGCGTCGGCCACGTCGGCCGGCTCGTGGACCATCGGCCTCGACACCCCCAGCCACTCGACGAGCTCGTCGTACGTCTCCGGCGCGGCGCAACGCGCGGGCGCGGGAAGGGCGTTCCCGTTTCGCGTGGACCATGGGACGAGTGTCCGGAGAGGTCGGCGGGACACGCCAGGAGTTCGAGAATCGTCCACGCGATCGAGGGTTTTCGCTCGGTCGGGGGTGACCTGGGCGGGGGAGAGTCGTTGGCGCGCAAGGCGGACGGGCGACCGCGACGTGGCGTTCGGCACTGCCATACTTACGGGGACGTAGGTTACGGTTCCGTAGCTACGTAAACCCGTCCCCCACACCTCCCAGAGGGCAGCCATGACCACACAGCCGGACGTGATCCCCGAGGCAGGGTCCGAGCCGTTGCCCAGAGCGACGCTGGGCGCGGACAGCAAGGGGTCGGTCGAGCAGATCACCCTGGGGCTGTTCATCGGGCTGCCGTTCGCGGCGCTGGTCGCCGCGGTCCCGATGGCGTGGGGCTGGGGGATGAGCTGGCTGGACCTCGGTCTGATGGTCTTCATGTACTACCTGGGCTGCCACGGCATCACGATCGGGTTCCACCGGTACTTCACGCACGGGTCGTTCAAGGCCAACCGGGGTCTGCGGATCGCACTGGCGATCGCCGGTTCGATGGCGGTCGAGGGTCCGCTGGTGCGCTGGGTGGCGGACCACCGCCGGCACCACAAGTTCTCCGACGCGGAGGGCGACCCGCACAGCCCGTGGCGCTACGGCGAGACCGTTCCGGCGCTCCTGAAGGGCCTGTGGTGGGCGCACATGGGGTGGATGTTCGACGAGGAGCAGACCCCGCAGCACAAGTACGCGCCTGACCTGATCAGGGACCCGGCCATAAGGGCGGTCTCACGGCAGTTCGTGCTGTGGACGATGGTGTCGCTGCTGATCCCGCCGCTGGTGGGCGGGCTGGTCACGATGACCTGGTGGGGCGCGTTCTCGGCGTTCTTCTGGGGTTCGCTGGTGCGGGTGGCGCTGCTGCACCACGTGACGTGGTCGATCAACTCGATCTGTCACGCGGTGGGCAAGCGTCCGTTCCGTTCGCGTGACAAGTCGGGCAACGTGTGGTGGCTGGCGGTGCTGTCGTGCGGTGAGTCGTGGCACAACCTGCACCACGCCGATCCGACGAGCGCGCGGCACGGTGTGCTGCGGGGTCAGGTGGACTCCAGCGCGCGGATCATCCGGTGGTTCGAGCAGCTGGGCTGGGCGTCGGACGTGCGATGGCCGACGGAGGACCGGATCGCGGCCCGGCGCAAGGAAGAGCACGCCAAGGCGGCATGATGGGGTCCGTGGCGACGGACGGCAGCGAGGGCGGACCGGTGGGCGGCGGTGCGGCGGGGGGCCCGGCGGCCACGAAGGGCGGCCGCCGGGCGCGGCGGGTGCGGATGACGGGGGCGCAGCGCCGGGAGCAGTTGCTGGACGTGGGGCGTGCGTTGTTCGCGGAGCGGGGTTTCGGGGGGACGTCGGTCGAGGAGATCGCGTCGAAGGCCGGCGTGTCGAAGCCGGTGGTGTACGAGCACTTCGGGGGCAAGGAGGGCTTGTACGCGGTGGTGGTGGACCGTGAGATGCGGATGTTGCTGGACATGGTGACGTCGGCGTTGACGGGTGGTCATCCGCGGGAGTTGCTGGAACAGGCGGCCTTCGCGTTGCTGGATTACATCGAGCGGTCGACCGACGGTTTCCGGATTCTGGTGCGGGATTCGCCGGTGGCGCAGTCGACGGGGACGTTCGCGTCGCTGATCTCGGACATCGCGACGCAGGTGGAGGACATCCTGGGGCTGGAGTTCAAGCAGCGGGGGTTCGAGCCGAAGCTGGCGCCGATGTACGCGCAGGCGCTGGTGGGGATGGTGGCGTTGACGGGGCAGTGGTGGCTGGACGTGCGGCGGCCGAAGAAGGCGGACGTGGCGGCGCATCTGGTGAACCTGGCGTGGAACGGTTTGTCGGGGCTGGAGCCGCGGCCGCGGTTGATCGGTCACCGCAAGGCGTGAGCCCGTGGGGCGTGCGGGGGTCAGCCGTTGTGGGGCTGGAGGAGTTCGATGCGGTTGCCGACGGGGTCCTCGGTGTAGAGGCGCAGGTGGCCGGGGAGGTTGTCGTCCCAGGTGACGGGGGCGCCGTGGGTGGTGAGGGCGTCGGCGAGGCGGTGGATGCCGGTGACGCGCAGGCCGGGGTGGGCTGTGCGGGCGGGGTGGAAGCCGGGGTCGGTGCCGAGGTGGAGCTGGACGGTGCCGAGGGTGAACCAGCAGCGCCGCGGGTGGCGAGGGCGGGGGGTTTGGGGGTTTCGGTCATGCCGAGGGGGCCGGTGTAGAAGGCGCGCAGGAGGTCTTCGGTGCCGGGTGGAGCGGCGAGCTGGACGTGGTCGATCGCGGTGATCATGGTGCCTCCTGCGGTGGTTTCCGGTGAGCGTCGCACCCATTTTATCTTGACGTCAAGATTTTTCGCCCCAAGAGACTTCATGTCGACACAACCATTACACTGATCGTCATGGAGGACGAGGTCGACAGACTGGTTGCCGCGTGGCGGCGTGAGCGGCCCGACCTCGACGTGGGGCCGCTGGAGGTGCTGAGCCGGGTGAGCCGGCTGGCCCGGCACCTGGACCGGGCACGCCGGATGGCGTTCGCCGAGGTGGAGCTCGAACCCTGGGAGTTCGACGTGCTCACCGCGCTGCGGCGGGCCGGTGCCCCCTACCAGTTGTCGCCGGGGCAGTTGCTGACGCAGACGCTCGTCACGTCGGGCACGATGACCAACCGGATCGACCGTCTGGCGCAGCGCGGGCTGGTGGAACGGCTGCCGGATCCGTCGGACCGCCGGGGTGTGCTGGTGCGGCTGACGGAGGGCGGCCGGGAGCGGGCGGACGACTCGCTGGCCGGTCTGCTGGCGCAGGAGCGGGCGATCCTGGCGGAGCTGTCGCCGCGGCAGCGCGAGGAGCTGGCGGGGCTGCTGCGGAGCCTGACGGCGCCGTTCGACAACGTTCCCGGCTGAGCGCGCGGCGCACCCCGGCCGGTCAGCCCGGGGTGCCGAGGTCGGCGGGGCCGACGCCGGCGCGGCGGGCGAGGGCGACGGCGGCGAGGGTGGAGTGGACGCCGAGCTTGCCGAGGACGTTCTGCATGTGGGTGCGGACGGTGTGGGGTGAGAGGTAGAGGTGTTCGGCGGCGGCCTTGCGGCCGAGGCCGGCGACCATGCAGCGCAGGACCTCGCGTTCGCGGTTGGTGAGGGTTTCGACGAGGCGTTCGCTCTCGGTACGGGTGCGGCGTGCGGTGGTGAGTTCGCGCAGGACGCCGGTCAGGAGGGCCGGCGGCAGGTGGGTCTCGTCGCGCAGGACGCCCCGGACGACGGCGAGCAGGCGGGAGAGGCTGCTGTCCTTGGCGACCCAGCCGGCGGCGCCGTTCTGCAGGGCGCGGGCGGCGCGTTGCGGGTCGTCGCTTTCGGCGACGACGATCGTGCGGGTGGCGGGGTGGGCGGTGCGGATCCGGTCGACGAGGGCGATGCCGTCGGCGGGGGCGGTCTCGGCGGGGGTGCCGGGGGTGACGAGGTCGGCGTCGATGAGGGCGATGTCGAAGCGTCTGCTGTCGGCGACGGCGCGTTCCAGGCCGCGCAGGGCAGCGGCGGCGGTGCCGACGGCGGTGACGTCGATGTCGGGTTCCGCGGTGAGGGCGGCGGCGAGGGACTCGGCGAAGATGCGGTGGTCATCGACCACGAGCACCCGTATGCGGGCCATGCGAGCACCTTTCCGGTGACAGCTGGCGGACGGTGTCGCTGGTGCGCGGCGGTCGGTCCGGCGGGTCCGGCGGCCCCGGCCGGTCGCGGCGGGCCGGGCGCGGTCGGGGCGGGCCGGGAGCGCGCGGCCCTGCGGGTCGCCCCTGGCGGTCCGGGTCCTCCCCCGGGGCCCGGACATTGACGGACAGCGTAGGACGCGGTGGGTCCGGGCGCGGGTGGATTGCCGAACTCCGGTGATTACTGGCCGAGTTGTGTGGTTGTGCGGCCGGGTGTGCGGGGGTGGGCGGGGATGCGCGGGGGCTTTGGGGGGCGTGCGGGGCGCGGGGCGGCCGGGGTGCGCCGGTGGGGTCAGGCGGTGCGGCGGGCTCCGGCGCTGGGGGTGGCGTTGAGGACGCGGGGGGTGGTGAGGTTCCTGGCGGCGAACGCGGCGAGCACCGCGGCGGTGACCCGGTCGGTGTCGGCCTCGTCGGTGAGGACGATGGCGGAGCCGCCGAATCCTCCGCCGGTCATGCGGGCGCCGAGTGCTCCGGCGGCGTTGGCGGTGTCGACGGCGAGGTCGAGTTCGGGGCAGGAGACGCGGAAGTCGTCGCGCAGGGAGGCGTGTCCCGCGGTGAGGACGGCTCCGGCGGCGCGGGGTTCGCCGGCTTCGAGGAGCGCGACGACCCGTTCCACCCGGGCGTTCTCGGTGACGACGTGGCGTACGAGGCCGTCGAACGCGGTGGGGGCCCCGGCGCCGCGCAGCCGGACGAGGGCGCCGGGCAGGGTGTCGGGGGTGATGTCGCGCAGGGCGGTGACGCCGAGCAGGGCGGCGGCCCGTTCGCAGCCGCGCCGGCGTTCCCCGTACGCGCCGTCGCTGTGAGCGTGCTTGACGCGGGTGTCGACGACGGTCAGGCGCAGTCCGTGTGCGGGCAGGTCGAGCGGGATGTGCCGCTGGGACAGGTCGCGGGTGTCGAGGTGGAGTGCGTGGCCGGCGGTGCAGCAGGCGGAGGCGGTCTGGTCCATGATGCCGGTGGGGGCGCCGACGTAGACGTTCTCGGCGCGCTGGCACAGCCGGGCGATGCGCCAGGCGGGCAGTGCGAGGCCGAACAGGTCGGACAGGGCGAGGGTGGTGACGACCTCCAGGGCGTGCGAGGAGGAGAGTCCGGCGGCGACGGGGATGGTGCTGTCGTAGGCGATGTCGGCGCCGGTGACGGGGTGTCCGGCGTCGCGCAGGGCCCAGACCACGCCTGCGGGGTAGGCGGCCCAGCCGTCGGTGGCGCCGGGTGCGAGGTCGTCCAGGCAGAGCTGGACGGGTTCGGTGGTTCCGCCGGCGGTGGAGTGCAGGCGCAGGACGCCGTCGTCGCGGCGGGCGACGGCCGCGGTGGTGGTGCGGTCGATCGCGAAGGGCAGCACGTAGCCGTCGTTGTAGTCGGTGTGTTCGCCGATGAGGTTGACCCGGCCCGGGGCTGCCCATTCCCCCTCAGGAGTGAATCCGTAGGTCTGCTGGAACAGGTGGGCGGTCACGGGCCGTTCTCCTGGTGTGGGCGTGGGAGGGGGTGTGGGGTGTGCTGGACCGGGTGGCGGCGGGGGTGCCGGTGGGCGCGGCGGTGGGCCGCCGCGCCCGGGTCAGCGGGCGGGCGTGGCGGGGGTCTTGGTCTGCTCGAAGGCCCAGGCGTCGCGGACGATGGTGCCGAGGTCGGTGCGGGTGGGGCGCCAGCCGAGCCGGTCGCGCGCGCGGTCGGCGGAGGCGACGAGGACGGCGGGGTCGCCGGCCCGGCGGGGTGCGAGGGTCTGCGGCACGGGGTGTCCGGTGACCTCGCGGACGGTGCGGACGACGTCCTGGACGGTGAAGCCCTCGCCGTTGCCGAGGTTGCAGACGAGGTGGTGGCCGGGCCGGGCCGCGGTGAGGGCGAGCAGGTGGGCCTCGGCGAGGTCGGCGACGTGGATGTAGTCGCGCACGCAGGTGCCGTCCGGGGTGGGGTAGTCGTCGCCGTAGACGTTGATGGTCTCGCGGGCGCCGCGCGCGACCTGGAGGACGAGCGGGATGAGGTGGGTCTCGGGGTCGTGGCGTTCGCCGTAGGTGGTGCCGTCGGCGGCGGTGTGGGCGCCGGCGACGTTGAAGTAGCGCAGCGAGACGGCGGCGAGGCCGTGGGCGGCGCATTCGCCGGTGATCATGTGGTCGACGGCGAGTTTGGTGGCGCCGTAGGGGTTGGTGGGGCGGGTGGGGGCGTCCTCGGTGATGGGGAGGGTCCGGGGTTCGCCGTAGGTGGCGGCGGTGGAGGAGAAGACGAGGGTGCGTACCCCGGCGGTGCGCATGGCGGTGAGGAGTTCGAGGCTGCCGCCGAGGTTGTTGCGCCAGTACTTCTCGGGGTCGGCGACGGATTCGCCGACCTGGGAGCTGGCGGCGAAGTGCAGCACGGCGTCGTAGTCGGGGCCGAGGAGGCGGGCCGCGGTGTCCTGGACGCGTCCTTCGACGAACGTTGCGCCGGCCGGGACGCTGTCGCGGTGGCCGGTGGAGAGGTCGTCGAGGACGGTGACGTGGTGTCCGGCGTCGAGGAGGTGGGCGGTGACCACGCTGCCGATGTAGCCGGCGCCGCCGGTGACGAGGAGTTCGCGCGGGGCGGTGCGGCGGTCGGGAGCTGGGGTGGTCATCGGTGGTGCTGCCTTCCGGTCGGGGTGGGGGAGGCGGGAGCCGGTGGTCCGGTTCACCGGGTCCCATCGTGGGCCGGTCGGCTGGCCACCGGGTCTGCGGCGGCTGTCCGTGGGCTGTCCGTGGGGTGTACGCCGGGTGCCGGGCGGGCGGCGGGCAGGTCCGCGGCCCATCCGGGGGTGGCGGTCTCGCGCAGCCGGGCGGCGGCGGTTTCCGGGGGCACGTCGTTGATGAAGACGTCCATACCGGATTCGCTGCCGGCGAGGTATTTGAGCTTGCCGGTGGTGCGGCGGATGGTGAACAGCTCCAGGTGCAGGGCGAACCGGTCGCGCTGCGGGTGGGCCGCGGGAGCCTGGTGCCAGGCGGAGATGTAGGGGGTGGGCGGGTCGGCGGGGCCGAAGAGGCGGTCGAAGCGGCGCAGGAGTTCCAGGTAGACGTGCGGGAACTCGGCGACGGCGGCGGGTCCGAGGGCGGGCAGATCGGGCACGCGGTGGCGGGGCTGGAGGTGGACCTCGTAGGGCCAGTGGGCGGCGTGCGGGACGTAGGCGGTCCAGTGCGCGGTTTCCATGACGACGCGGGTGCCCACGGCGCGTTCGGCGGCGAGGAGGTCGTCGAAGAGGTTGCGGCCGGTGCGGTCGTGGTGGGCGGCGAGGGAGCGCAGGACGCGTTCGGTGCGGGGGGTGACGAAGGGGTAGGCGTAGATCTGACCGTGGGAGTGGCTGAGGGTGACGCCTATTTCGGGTCCGCGGTTCTCGAAGCAGAAGACCTGTGCCACGCCAGGCCGGCGGGAGAGTTCGGCGGTGCGGTCGGTCCAGGCGTGCAGGACGAGGGCGGCGTGTTCGGGGGTGAGGTCGGCGAAGGAGGCGTCGTGGTCGTCGGTGAAGCAGACGACTTCGCAGCGTCCGGCGCCGGGTGCGCGGGTGAACAGGCCGTCGACGGTTTCGGTGGGTCCCGGTGGGCCGGCCAGGGAGGGGAAGCGGTTTTCGAAGACCACGACGTCGTAGGAGCCGGCCGGGATCTCGGTGAGGCGGTCGCCTTCGCTGGGGCACAGCGGGCAGGCGTCGGCCGGCGGGTGGTAGGGGCGGCTCTGGCGGTGCGAGGCGACGGCGACCCATTCGTCACGCAGGGGGTCGTGCCGGATCTCGTTCCCCGCGGTGGTGGGCGGCAGCGGCCGGCGGTCGGCGCGGGCGCGCCGGGGGGCGTCGCGCAGGTCGTAGTGGATGAGTTCACGCCCGTCGGCGAGCCGGGTCGTCGTCTTCTTCACCGCGAGGGCTCCTCACCCGTCCCCTGGACAGCACCACAAACAAACACAATGAACCATGAGCGAACAGCGCCGTCAACGTCGTCCCTCCGGGGTGGCCGCGGTGGAGCTCCGGCCTCGGCCCTGTGGGTGTCCCCTCCGGGGTGGGGCGGTCGCGCTCCGGCCTCCGCTGCGCGGGGGTTCCCTCCGGGGGTGGCTCTGTCGCGGTCCGGCTTCCCCTGTGCGGGGCGTACTCCCGCAGTTCCCCGCGCCCCTCACGGGGGCACGCCTCACCGGGGCCGGTGGGTGGGCGGGGTGGGGATCAGGCCCGTTCGGGCGGCGAGGGCTGCGGCCTCCAGGCGGGAGCTGACGCCGAGTTTCATGAGCATGCGTTGGACGTGGGTGCGGGCGGTGGAGGGGGCGATGTTCATGAGGTCGGCGATGTGGCGGGTGTCGTCGCCCTCGACGACGCGGGCGAGGACTTCGACCTCGCGGGGGGTGAGGAGGCGCAAGAGGCGGCCGGCCTCGTCGTCGGGGCGCAGGGCAGGGTCGAGGAGGTCGGCGAAGGCGCTCTGGAGGAGCGCGGGGCTGACCGCGGCCTCACCGGAGCGGGCGCGCGTCATGGCCCGTTCGAGGCCCTCGATGCGTTCGTCGTGCCGGACGTATCCGGCTGCGCCGGCGGCGAAGGCGGCGGCTATGCCGCGGGGGCTGGGGACCGGGCCGAGGACGACGACGTGGGTCTGCGGGCGTTCGCGGCGGATGCGGGTGACCGGGTCGAGGATGCCGGGTGCGGCGGGGGAGGCGGTGCCGAGGAGGCAGATCTCCGGGGAGCGGTTGGCCACCAGGTCGGCGGCGGCGGCGGCCGGCGCGGCGGAGGCGAGGACGCGGTGGCCGCGTAGCCGCAGGGCGGAGGCGAGGGCCTCGGCCTGGAGCCGGTGGTCGTCGACGACGACGAGCCGCACCCCCGGCTGGGGTCTGGTGCCGTCACTCCTGGCCGGTACGGCCGTGGGTCTCACCGGTTCCACGGGCGCTGTCCCCTCCTGGCATGGCGTGGCGTGGCGCGGCGGCGTGCGGCGGCGGGGCGCGGGGCGACCGCCGGTCACCGCGGTCCCCTGTGCGGTCCGACGCAGCGGAACCTACACGTACGACCGGGTCCGCGGGGGGTGTTCGGTCAGAGATGCGTCATGTTCGGGTACCGCCGGGCGGACGTCGGGTCCGCCCGGCGGGGTGGTCAGCCCAGGGCGGTCAGCAGGTAGGGGGTGAGGTGGTCGGAGGGGTAGATCTCCGTCATGCCGAGGAACAGCGTGTCGTGGTACCAGCCTTCGGAGAGCCGGCTGAGGGAGGGCAGGTAGGCGGTCTGTTCGGTGTGTTCGGTGGCGGCGGACATGGTGATGTAGGTGGTGATGCGGCCGGTGGCGCGGGCGATCCGCAGGACGCTGCCGGTGCCCACGAGCGGGGGCTGCTGGTAGGCGATCAGGTCGTTCCCGTCGAGGGCGACGAGGTCGAGGAGGTGGCCGTTGTGGGTGGTCCAGCGGGTGGCGCCGGTGGTGAGGTCGATGGCGGTGACGGTGTTCTGGATCGGCCCCTTGGCGTCGGGGTCGGCGCGGCCGGCGAGGTAGAGGGTGTCGCTGGAGACGACGGCGCCGGTGCAGGGGGTGACGGTCACCTGGCAGCGCACGTCGTAGGTGGCGTGCCCGCTGTTGCTGGAGCCGAGGGCGACCTTGGCGTGCAGGTGGCCGTCTTCGACGGCCCACAGGCCGGTGATGCCGTGGTCGCCGGTGGCGATGCCGAGGACGAGCGGGTCGACGGAGATGACGTTGCTGATGCGGGTGTTGGCGGGGGCGCTCCAGGTCCACCGGGTCTTGGCGGTCGCGGGGTCGATGACGCGGACGCGGTAGGGCGCGGAGAGGTCCTGGCCGCACTGGTAGACCTCGACGAGGCGGCTGCCGCCGGCGAATCCCTCGTCGTGGCAGGCGCCGCCGGCGGTGGAGCCCCATTCGCGGTGGCCGTCCTGGAGGGCGTAGGCGACGGAGGTCTCGGCGTAGGAGAGGGCGACGGTGTTGCCGCTGACCGCCATGTCGGCGTAGCGGAAGTCGCCGCCGCCGCCGGCGGGCGCGGTGAGCCGCCGGTGCCAGCGCGGGGTTCCGGTGCGGGTGTCGACGGCCATGATGTTCTCGCACGTGGTGCCGTACTGGACGACGACGGCGTGGTCGGCGGTGGTCCCGGCGGCGTCGCAGGTGTGGCCCTCGGGGACGGTGACGGTCCAGGCGGCCTTTCCGGTGTCGGTGCGGTAGGCGGAGACTCCGGTGTCGCTCTGCTTGATGACGTGGTCGTCGCTGAACCACATGCCGGGGGTGGGGTACTGGAGGGCGCCGGTGGGCTGGTCGTGGCGGACCGTCCAGCGGACCTTGCCGGCGTGCGGAGTGGTCGCGTGGGCCTGGGCCGGATGGGCGGGGTGGTGGGTGGCGCTGTCACGGGTGGCGTACCAGTAGCCGCCGCCGGCGAGCAGCACGAGGGCGAGGACGCCGGCCACGATCGCGAACGTGCGGCCGCCTCCCCGGGGCCGTCCGCCGCCGGGGCCGGCCGGCGGCGGGGCCTGCGGCGGTTGGGCGCCGTACCACCCGGGCTGCGGGCTGTGGCCGCGCGGCTGGGTGTCGCGGCGGTCGAACGGCAGGGGTCCGCCGGGGGCCTGCTGCGGTGCGGGCTGTCCGGGCTGCGGGCCGTAGGGCTGCTGCGGGTGCCCGTAGCCGGGCGGGGGCGGTGCCTGCGGGTGCCCGTAGCCGGGCGGGGGCGGTGCCTGCGGGTGGCCGTAGCCGGGCGGGGGCTGCTGGCCGTACGCGGGCGGGGGCTGCTGCGGCTGGCCGTACGCGGGGGGTTCGGGGCTGCGGGGGGCGGGTGGGCGGAGGGTGAAGTCGCCGTCGTCGGACGCCTGGTGGGGCCGGTCGTGGCCGGGCGGGGCGGCGGGCGGCTGCGGGCCGGGGTCGCCGTCCTGCGGGGGTGGCTGGGGCGGGCTCGTCATGGCTGGTCCCCCGTGGGTGCGGTCGGCCCGGGCGGCCGGGGCGGTCCCGGCCGGCGTGGGCGGCGGAACGGTTCCCGCCGGTCCGTTTGTACCACCGCGTCCCGGCAGTGCCCCGGGCCGGGCGGCCGCCGTTCCCGGTGCGGGGGGTGCGTTCGCCGGGTGCCGGGGGCAACCGCCGTGGTGGGCGCGGGGGTTCAGACCGCGTCGGCCAGTTCCAGCCAGCGTGATTCGAGTTCGTCGCGTTCGTCACGCAGCTTGCGCAGTTCGGCGTCGAGTCCGGCGACGAGGGTGAAGTCGGTGGGGTTGTCGGCGATGCGGGTGTGGAGGGTGGACTCCTTGTCGCCGATCTTGTCCAGTTGCCGTTCGATGCGCTGGAGTTCCTTCTTCGCCGCGCGGGCCTCCGCGCCGGACGCCTTGGCCGGGGTGTCGGCGGCGGGGGCGGTGGTGCGGGCGGCGGGGGTGGACTGGGTGGCGGCGCGGCGGCGTTCCAGGTACTCGTCGATGCCGCGGGGCAGCATCCGCAGGGTGGAGTCGCCGAGGAGGGCGAAGACCCGGTCGGTGGTGCGCTCGACGAAGTACCGGTCGTGGCTGATGACCATCATCGATCCGGGCCAGCCGTCGAGGAGGTCCTCCAGCTGGGTCAGGGTCTCGATGTCGAGGTCGTTGGTGGGCTCGTCGAGGAACAGCACGTTGGGCTCGTCCATCAGCAGCCGCAGGATCTGCAGGCGGCGGCGTTCACCGCCGGACAGGTCGCCGACCGGCGTCCACTGCTTCTCCTTGGTGAAGCCGAAGCGTTCGCACAGCTGGGAGGCGGTCATCTCGCGGCCCTTGCCGAGGTCGACGCGCTGCCGGACGCGTTCGACGGCCTCCAGCACCCGCCAGTCGGGGTCGAGTTCGGCGACCTCCTGGGAGAGGTGGGCGAGCTTGACGGTCCGGCCGACGACGACCTTGCCGGCGGCGGGCTGTTCGTCGCCGGCGGTGACGGCGGCGCGGGCGAGGGCGCGCATCAGGGAGGTCTTGCCGGCGCCGTTCACCCCGAGCACGCCGATCCGGTCGCCGGGGCCGAGCTGCCAGGTCAGGTGCTTGAGCAGGGTCTTCGGCCCGGCGGTGACGGTCACGTCCTCCAGGTCGAAGACGGTCTTGCCGAGGCGGGAGTTGGCGAACCGCATGAGTTCCGCCGAGTCGCGCGGCGGCGGCACGTCGGCGATCAGCTCGTTGGCGGCCTCGATCCGGAACCGGGGCTTGGAGGTGCGGGCGGGGGCGCCGCGGCGCAGCCAGGCGAGTTCCTTGCGGGCGAGGTTCTGCCGCTTGGTCTCCTCGGTGGCGGCGCGGCGTTCGCGTTCGGCGCGGGCGAAGACGTAGTCGGAGTAGCCGCCCTCGTACTCGTGGACGACGGCGCGCTGCACGTCCCACATGCGGGTGCACACCTGGTCGAGGAACCAGCGGTCGTGGGTGACGCAGACGAGGGCGCTGCGGCGGGTGGCGAGGTGGGCGGCGAGCCAGGCGATGCCCTCGACGTCGAGGTGGTTGGTGGGCTCGTCGAGGACGAGGAGGTCCTGCTCGGCGATGAGGATCCTCGCCAGGGCGATCCGGCGCCGCTCACCGCCGGACAGCGGCCCGATGACGGTCTCCAGCCCCTGCGGGAATCCGGCCAGGTCCAGGCCGCCGAACAGTCCGGTCAGCACGTCGCGGATCCTGGCGTCGCCGGCCCAGTCGTGGTCGGGCCGCTCCCCGACGATCTCCTGCCGGACCGTGGCCGAGGGGTCGAGGGAGTCGCCCTGCGTGAGGATGCCGTACCGCAGGCCGCCGGTGTGGGTGACGCGTCCGCTGTCCGGATCCTCCAGCTTGGCGAGCAGCCGGATCAGCGTGGTCTTCCCGTCGCCGTTGCGCCCCACGACCCCGATCCGGTCGCCCTCGGACACCCCGAGGGACACGCCGTCCAGCAGGGTACGGGTGCCGTACACCTTGCTGATCGACTCGACGTTGACGAGGTTGACCGCCATGACGCTCCCGCTCCGCTGGGTTGTTCCGGTCCCCCACCGGGGCCCGCCCCCAGCGTAGGCCCTCCCCGCCCACCCCCTTCCCGCCGTCCGAACGAACCCGAGCCCGGCGACGCGCCCGAACCCACAACGTGCGACCCGGCCCGCGCGCCCCGGCCCACCCCGGACGGAGTCACCGCGTACGGCCAAGTGGGAGGCGTAGTGGTGTGGGGGGTGGGGGGCGGCGGGGCGGCGGGGTAGCGGGCTCGCATGACGTCCGAAGCTGTCCGAGGTTCCGCCGGCCCCGCGGAGCCGGAATCGCAGGATCATCGGCTGCGCCGCCACCTGGGGTTCTGGTCGCTGACCGCGGTCGCGTTCGGCGGTGTGATCGGGTCGGGGTGGCTGCTGAGCCCGATGCACGCCGCGGTGTCCGCGGGGCCCGCGTCGATGATCACCTGGGTGGTCGGGGGCGCGGCGCTGATGCTGATCGCCCTGGTCATGGTGGAGATGGGCGCCACGATGCCGGAGGCCGGCGGGCTCGTGCGGTGGCCGCTGCACACCTCGGGGCGGCTGGTGGCCACCCTGGTGGGGTGGGGCATCTGGGTGGCCTGTGCCACGAACCCGCCGAGCGAGTCGGCGGCGATGCTCCAGTACATGTCGAAGTACGTGCCGGGGCTGTTCCACCACGGGCGGCTGTCGGTGCTGGGGGTGGTGTGCGGGCTGGCGTTCATGGCGGTGTTCGTCGTGGTGAACTGGTTCGGCGTCAAGCTCTTCGCGCACGTCAACCTGGCGGTGACGATCGCGAAGTTCGCGGTGCCGTCGGTGACGGTGGTGGCGCTGGTGGCGTCGGGCTTCCACGCGCACAACTTCACCGGGCACGGCGGGTTCGCGCCGTACGGGTACGCGGCGCCGCTGTCGTCCATCGCGACGGCCGGTGTGATCTACGCCTACACCGGGTTCCAGGGTCCGATCGACCTGGCGGCGGAGGCGAGGGACCCGAAGCGGGACGTGCCGCGGGCGGTGATGACCGCGCTGGCGCTGTCGATGGTGGTGTACCTGGCGTTGCAGCTGGCGTTCATCGGTGCGATCCCCGGCGGGCAGTTGCTGCACGGCTGGCAGGGCATCGACTTCACCTCGCCGTTCACGCAGCTGGCGGCGTCGGTGAACCTGACGTGGCTGACGTGGGTGCTCTACGGCGACGCCATCGCCTCGCCGGGCGGGTCGGCGATGGTGTTCACGGCGGAGACCAGCCGTGAGGTGTACGCGCTGGGCAGGAACCGGCTGCTGCCGGAGTCGGTGGCGGTGGTGCACGCGGGGTCGGGCGTGCCGCGGCGGGCGCTGCTGGTGAACTTCGTGGTGGGCGCGGCGTTCCTGCTGCCGTTCGGGAACTGGCAGTCGATCGTGGCGGCGACCAGTGTGCTGGGGCTGTTCGCGTACTCGGTCAGTGTGGTGGCGCAGGCGTCGGTGCGCCGGGCGGATCCGGGGCGGATGGCGAACTGGGTCGGGGGCACGGCGGTGATCGCGCCGGTGGCTTTCGTGATCGCCACGCTGATCTTCTACTGGGCGGGCTGGCACGAGACGCGGGTGGCGCTGCCGGTGCTGTTCGTCTCGGTGCTGCTCTACGCCTATCAGCAGATGCGGCACGACCAGGACCTGCGGGACCTGCGGAACGGCCTGTGGCTGGTGGTGTACCTGGTCCTGCTGCTGGTGATGTCCGCGGTCGGCGGTTTCGGCGGCGCGCGGTGGGTCCCGGCGCCGTGGGACTCGGTGGTGGTCGCGGTGATCGGCGTCCTGGGCTACGTCCGGGGCGTGCGGGACGCCGCCCGGCACATCGCCGCGCACCCGCTGCCGGCCCCGGTGGACGCCGGCGCGGAGCCCCGCCCCTGACGGACCGCCCCGGCGGGGTCGTCCCACGGACCGGCGGCCGGCGGCGTCGCGTGGGGGACGCCCGTGGCGTCAGGGCGTCACGACGGTCGCGCCCGGGGTGGGGGAGGTCGCGGTGCGGGTGGTGCGGCAGGTGTCCGAGGCGCGCAGGCCGGCCGCTACCGCCTGCGCGGACTGCGCGTCCGCGGTGAGGAACGCGCAGGTGGGGCCGGAGCCGGAGACGAGGGCGGCGAGGGCGCCGGCCTTGGTACCGGCGGCGAGGGTGGCGGCGAGAGCGGGGCGCAGGGAGACCGCGGCGGCCTGGAGGTCGTTGGCGAGGGTGGCGGCCAGGGCGGTGGTGTCGCCGGTGGCGAGGGCGGTGAGGAGTTCCGGGTCGGGCTGCGGGTCGGGCAGGTCCTCGACGGTGTCGCCGGTACCGGACGCGGCGCGCAGCCGGTCGCACGCGCGGTAGACCTCGGGGGTGGACAGTCCGCCGTCGGCGACCGCGAAGACCCAGTGGAACGTGCCGCCGGTGGTGAGGGGTTCGAGGAGCTCGCCTCGGCCGCGGCCGAGCGCGGCACCGCCGACCAGGCTGAACGGTACGTCGCTGCCGAGTTCCGCGCAGATCTCCAGCAGTTCCGCGCGGGAGGCGCCCGTTCCCCACAGCGTGTCGCAGGCCAGCAGGGCGGCGGCGCCGTCCGCGCTGCCGCCGGCCATGCCGCCGGCGACCGGGATGTCCTTGCGGATGTGCAGGTGGACTCGGGGTTCGATGCCGTGCCGGGCGGCGAGGGCGGCGGCGGCGCGGGCGGCGAGGTTGGTGCGGTCGGCGGGGACGAGGGCGGCGTCCGGGCCCTCGACGGTGATCGTCAGGTCATCGGCCGGGGTCGCGGTCACTTCGTCGTACAGTCCGACGGCGAGGAAGACGTTGGCCAGGTCGTGGAAGCCGTCGGGGCGCCGGCCGCCCACCGCGAGCTGGACGTTGACCTTGGCGGGCACCCGGACGGTGACGGCGGCGGACGGGGTGGTCATCGGGGCTGCTCCGGGGGCTGTGCGGCGGGCGCTGGAACGGGGGTGCGCTGCGGGGTCGGCCGGGGTGGCGGTCAGGCCGGGCGGTGCTCGGCGATGCGGGCGAACTCCTCGACGGTGAGCGCCTCCCCGCGTGCCTGCGGGGAGATCCCGGCGGCGGTCAGGGCCTGCTCGGCGGCGGCGGCGGACCCGGCCCAGCCGGCCAGGGCGGCGCGCAGCGTCTTGCGGCGCTGGGCGAACGCGGCGTCCACCACGGCGAAGACGTCGCGGCGTGCCACGCCGCTGACCGGCGGGGTGTCGCGGCGGACCAGGGAGACCAGGCCGGAGTCGACGTTGGGCGCCGGCCAGAACACGTTGCGCCCGATGGCACCGGCCCGTTTCACGTCCGCGTACCAGGCGGCCTTGACGGACGGGACGCCGTAGACCTTCGAGCCGGGCGGGGCGGCGAGCCGGTCGGCGACCTCGGACTGCACCATGACCAGGACGCGCCGCACGGTCTCGAACGTCTCCAGCATGTGCAGCAGCACGGGGACGGCGACGTTGTACGGCAGGTTGGCGACCAGCGCGGTGGGCGGCGGGCCGGGCAGTTCGGTGACCTTCATGGCGTCGCTGTGCACGAGCGTGAAGCGGTCGGCGCGGGCGGGCAGCCGGGCTTCGACGGTGGCGGGCAGGGCTGCGGCGAGCCGGTTGTCGATCTCGACGGCCACGACGCGGTCGGCGGTCTCCAGCAGGGCCAGCGTCAGCGATCCGAGTCCGGGGCCGACCTCGACGACGACGTCGTCGGCGGTGACGCCGGCGGTGCGCACGATGCGGCGCACGGTGTTGGCGTCGATCACGAAGTTCTGGCCGAGTTGCTTGGTCGGCCGGACGCCGAGCGCGGCGGCGAGTTCGCGGATGTCGGCGGGGCCCAGCAGCGCGCCGGGGTCCGCCGCGTCCGCGCGGGGGGCGTCCTGCGGGGTGCCGGGGTCCGCCTCGGGGGTGCTGGGGGTGCTGCTCACCCGGCAAGCGTACGGGGTCCCGGGCGCCGGGCCGGACGGGCGGCTCCCCGCGCCCGGCCCGGGCGCGGGGAGCGGTGGCGGGGCGTCAGTGGTAGAGGCGCGACCCGCAGACGGGCCAGGGCTGGGCGCCCCGGTGGGAGTAGAGGCGTTTGGCGCGGGCGGTCTGTTCGGCGGCGGGGGCGTCCTGGGGGCGGCCGGTGCCGCCGACGGCGTGCCAGGTGCGGACGTCGAACTGGTAGAGGCCGCCGTAGGTGCCGCTGGGGTCGACGGCGTCGGGGCGGTTGCCGGCCTCGCAGCGGGCGAGTCCGTGCCAGTCGAGTCCGGAGGCGCCGCGGGCGGTGGCGCGTCCGGCCCGGGCGACGGCCGCGCCGGACGGGCCGCCGGCGGTGGCGGTGGCGCGGGGTGCGGCGCTGCCGCCGGTGCCCGGGGGCAGGGCGCGCGGGCCCGCGTGGTGGCCGGGCGGCGTCCCGTGGCGGTGGTGGGCCGTGCGGTGGCGTCCGGTCCGCCGGACGCGGGCGGGGCGGTGGTGGCCCCGGGCGACGCGGTCGGCGTGCCGGGCGGCCCGGTCGCCGGAGGCGTCGGAGGTGCCGGTGGAGCGGGTGGCGGCGGCCCCTTCGGCGGCGGCGTCGGCGGCGGCCTCCACGGCGGTGACGGCGGCGGCCGCGGCGCGCACGGCCACGGTGACGGCGGTGGCCGGATCGGTCGCGGCGGAGGCGGCCAGGGAGGCGGCGAGCGCTTCGGCGGTCGGGCCGAGCGCGGAGGTGCCCGGCGTGGTGCCGGCGGCGCGGGCGGGGGCGGGGAGGACGACGACGGTGAACCGCTGGGGTGCGGGGAGGGGGGCCGCGGCGGGGGCGGCCCGCAGGACGCCGGGTCGTTCCGCCGCGGAGGCGGTGGGCTGCCGGTCGGCGGCCAGCGACGCGCACGTCCCGCCGGCCAGGCAGGCCGCGACGATGGCCTTCGGCAGCCGGCGGGCGGTCCGCCGCCCGGTATCGCTGCCCTTGCACGTGCCCTTGCTGCCCTGCTTGACGCTGTTCACGGCGACTCCACGGGGTCGGTCGGGTCGGGCCGGCCCACTCGTTTCCGGGTGCGCCGGGGAGTGGGACCGTAACCCGCGATGACCGCGGTGTGTTGTATTACGGTCACATGGGGTCACCGTGATGGCGCAGGGCGGGTGGTGCCGGGACCCGTCGCGTGGTAGCGGCGGCCTGGGCTCGACGGGCCGTCAGTAGCCGAACACCCGTGCGGTGTTGGCGGCGACGGCGGCCGCGAGTTCGTCCACGTCCACCCCTCTCACCTGCGCCATCGCCCGCAGCGTCACCGGAATGAGGTACGGCGCGTTGGGCCGGCCCCGGAAGGGCGCGGGGGTGAGGAACGGCGCGTCGGTCTCCACCAGCACCAGTTCGGCGGGCGCGACGGCCAGCGCGTCGCGCAACCGCTGGGCGTTCTTGAACGTCACGTTGCCCGCGAACGACATGTGGTAGCCGGCGTCCGCGCACACCCGGGCCATCGCCGCGTCGCCGGAGTAGCAGTGGAAGACGACAGTCTGCGGCGCCCCCTCCTCGGCCAGCACGCGCAGCACGTCGTCGTGCGCGTCGCGGTCGTGGACGACGAGGGCCTTGCCGGTGCGTTTGGCCATGTCGATGTGGCGGCGGAAGGAGTACGTCTGCGCGTCGGCGCCCCCGGGGCCGGTGCGGAAGTGGTCCAGGCCGGTCTCGCCGATGCCGCGCACGTGCGGGAGTTCGGCCAGCGCGGCGATCTCGTCGAGGGCGACGTCGAGCGCCGCGGTGCCGCCCGGGCGGCGTTCCCCCTGCCGGGACCAGCCGTCCTCGTCACCGAGGACGATCCGTGGCGCCTCGTTGGGGTGCAGGGCGACGGTGGCGTGCACCGCGTCGTGGCGGGCGGCGGTCTCGGCCGCCCAGCGGGAACCGGCGAGGTCGCAGCCGACCTGCACCACCGTGGTCACCCCGACCGCCGCAGCCTTGGCCAGGGCCTCCTCGACGGTGCCGGTCTGCATGTCGAGGTGGGTGTGCGAGTCGGCCACCGGTACCGCCAGCGGCTCCGGCAGCGGCGGGGGCGTGGACTTCTCGTCAGTGGTGCTTCGCGCCATGGCGGCGAGTCTACGAGCGTGCCGGGCGGCCGGCGTTTCCGCCCCGGCACACCCGGCCGGTCCGTGCCGGCCGGGCGGCTCCGGGCCGCGGGGAGGCGGTGCCCGGTCAGGTGGGGTCAGACGGCGCGGGGGTGTCCGGGGCCGTCGTGCGGTTTGCGGTGCAGCAGGGCGAGGAGGCCGGCCAGCCAGGGCCGCCGCTCCGGTCCCGCCGCGGCGGTCCGCGTCTCCCGGCTCACCGGCACGCGCGGCACGGCGTGGGGGCGCGTCCATCGGGCGGCGCCGGCCGAGGCGACCCGGCCGGACCGCATGATCCGCACCAGGTGACCACCGCACTCGGCGCAGCCGGGCCGGGTCAGCGGCGAGGGCACGCGGACCCGGTCCGCGTAGTACACGACGTAGGTGCGGCCGTCGGTGCCGGCCTCGTGGACGATCTCGTAGGACTGTTCCCAGCCGTGGCCGCAGTTCATGCAGGCGAACGAGTACGCCTCGCGCACAGTGCCGGACGGCGCGGCCGGCGCGGGGCCGGCGGTCACGTCCTGCGGCGTGCGGAAGATGTCGCTCATGGCAGCTCCATTTGCCCTCCGGGCCAGGTGCCCGGAGCGGGACTTCCACCACCAGCGAACTGCTCCGCCGCCCCCGGCGCAGGGGCCCACCGGCTCATTTGGCCTGGATTTGGGCTCTTTGAGGGCTCCGGCAGTGCGAGCGTTGATGTTCGGCGCGAGCGCTTTACCGTGGCGGGCGCGGGGCATGACGCGCGACTCGCGTGACGCGGCGGCTCCCCGCCGCGGGGCAAGGCGCCGGTCTCCCGCCGCGCGCCTCCGGCTCGCGGGCGGGCGGGGGGTGTGCGGGTGTGCGGAGCGCCGGGCGGGCGGTGGGTGACCGAGTCCGGCGGAGCCGTCAGCGCTTCGCGGCGACCACGGCGTCGAAGACGGTGCGTTTGGGGAGGTGGGATTCGGTGGCGACGGAGGCGATGGCGGATTTGCGGGGTTCGCCGGCTTCTTCGCGGATGGCGACGAGGCGGGCGAGGGCGGCGGGGGTGAGGTCGGAGGGGGCGGCGGGGGCGGCGCCTTCGACGACGACGGTGATCTCGCCGCGGACGCCGTCGGCGGCCCAGTCGGCGAGTTCGGCCAGCGGGCCGCGCCGGACCTCCTCGTAGGTCTTGGTCAGCTCCCGGCAGACGGCGGCGCGGCGGGCCGGGCCGAACGCCTCGGCCATCGCGGTGAGGGTGTCGGCGATGCGGTGCGGGGCCTCGAAGTAGACGAGGGTGCGGCGGTCGGCGGCCACCTCGCGCAGCCGGGAGAGGCGTTCGCCGGCCTTGCGGGGCAGGAAGCCCTCGAAGCAGAAGCGGTCGACCGGCAGCCCGGAGACGGCGAGCGCGGTGAGCACCGCGGAGGGGCCGGGCACGGCGGTGACGGTGATGTCCTGCTCGACGGCGGCCGCCACCAGCCGGTAGCCGGGGTCGGAGACCGACGGCATCCCGGCGTCGGTGACCAGCAGGACGCGTTGCCCGCCGGTGAGCGCCTCGACGAGTTCGGGGGTGCGGGCGGTCTCGTTGCCCTCGAAGTAGGAGACGATCCGGCCGGCCGGCGTGACGCCGAGCGCCCCGGTCAGGCGGCGCAGCCGACGGGTGTCCTCCGCGGCGATCAGGTCGGCGGCGGCGAGTTCCGCCGCGAGTCGCGGGGAGGCGTCGGAGGGGTCGCCGATGGGGGTTCCGGCCAGCACGAGTACACCAGTCACAGGGTTCAGTCTCCCCCCTCGCGGGGGTGCGGCGTGCCACCGGGCCGGGCGGGAGGGGATACGGGCGGTAGGTGTCCACGGGTGGCTTCCCTACGATGGCCCGGTGACGAGTGAGACCGCTGACACCGCGACCGGCACCGGGCGGGGCGCCACGGCGTCCGGGGCACCGGGGGAGCCGGACGGGCCGAGCGCCTGGGAACTGCGCCTGCGCCGCTTCGGGCACCGGGCCCGCCCCGGCTCCAGTGCGCGTGAGCGGCTGGTCGTGCCGTTCCGCGAACCGGGCACCCGGTGCTGGGAGCTGCTGGGGATGGGGCCGCAGGCCGCCCGGCAGCTGGCGCGCTGGAGCGGCTGGGGCGGCCCGCTGCTCGTCGCGCTGCTGGCCGGCGCACTGCGGTTCTACCGGCTGGGGTCACCGCGCGCGGTGATATTCGACGAGACGTACTACGCCAAGGACGCCTGGTCGCTGCTGCACCTGGGGTACGAGGGCACGTGGCCGTCGAACGCGAACGCGCTGATCCTTCAGCACCCGGCGAAGATCCCGCTGAGCCATGCCGCCTCCTACGTGGTGCACCCGCCGGACGGCAAGTGGGTCATCTCGCTGGGTGAGTGGGTCTTCGGGCTGACGCCGTTCGGCTGGCGGTTCATGGTGGCGCTGCTCGGCACGCTGTCGGTGCTGATGCTGTGCCGGATCGGACGGCGGCTGACCCGGTCGACGGCGCTCGGCTGCCTGGCGGGCGTGCTGATGACCGTGGACGGCCTGGAGTTCGTGATGTCCCGCACCTCGCTGCTGGACATCATCGTGATGTTCTGGGTGCTGGCCGCGTTCGGCGCGCTGCTGGTGGACCGTGACCGGGCCCGGGAGGGGCTGGCGGCGGCGCTCGGGCCGGACGGCCGGGCGGACGAGAAGGTGGCGTTCGGCGTGCGGCTGGGCCTGCGGCCGTGGCGGCTGACGGCGGGCGTACTGCTGGGCGTCGCCTGCGCCACGAAGTGGAACGGCGCGTTCTACCTGGTGGGCTTCGGCCTGATGGCCGTGCTGTGGGACGTGGGCGCGCGGCGGACGGCCGGGGCGGGGCAGGCGTTCACCGCGATGATGCGGCGGGACGTGCTGCCCGCGTTCCTGTCGCTGGTACCGGTGGCGATCGTGACGTACCTGCTGTCGTGGAGCGGCTGGTTCCTCACCGGCGGCGGCTACTACCGGCACTGGGCGGACCACCGTGGCGGCACCTGGTCGTGGATCCCGGCGCCGCTGCGCAGCCTGTGGCACTACCAGGACCAGGTGTACCAGTTCAACGTCAACCTGACGCAGCCGCACACCTATCAGTCGAACCCGTGGAGCTGGCTGGTGCTGGGCCGGCCGGTGTCGTACTTCTACGAGTCGCCGAAGGCCGGCCAGGACGGCTGCACGGCGGCCGGCGGCTGCGCGCGCGAGGTGCTGGCGCTCGGCACGCCGCTGCTGTGGTGGACGGCGTGCGTCGCGCTGCTGTTCCTGCTCTACCGCTGGGCGGCCCGCCGCGACTGGCGGGCGGGCGCGATCCTGTGCGCGGTGGCGGCCGGCTACCTGCCGTGGTTCAACTACCAGCAGCGCACGATCTTCCTGTTCTACGCGGTCGTCTTCGTGCCCTACCTGTGCCTGGCCGTCGCCATGATGCTCGGCGCCGCCCTCGGCCCCCGCGACGCCACCGAACGCCGCCGCACCTGGGGCGCGGTGGGCGCGGGCACCCTGGTGCTGCTGATCGTGTGGAACTTCATCTACTTCTATCCGATCTACACCGGCACGACGATCCCCATCGACGCCTGGCGCGACCGGATGTGGCTGGATACGTGGATCTAGCTGGGCAGTTGGCCGGGGACCACCCCCTGTCCCACCCGCGGGGCGGTCGAGGTGTCCAGGCCGAGGCGGGCGGCCCAGGTGAGGGCGGCGTCGAGGTGGTGGGCGTCCGCCGGGCGGACGGCGGCGAGGCCGGGCGGTACGGCACCCGGCGGGTGTGCCCGACGGAGGGCCGGCACACGAACTCCAGGTTGCTGCTCTCCCGGCCCCGGTCGTCGCGCAGGAGGCCGGCCAGGGCGGTGAAGACCCTCGGCGGCGACCGGCTGGGGCTCCGGGGGCGCCGGGATCCCGGAGCCGCCGCTCAGTGACACGCTGCCACGTTGCGCGGGGCCGTCAGCGCCGCGCCCGTGCAGCGGTCGGGTGCGTGCGCGGTGACCGCTCCGGCGATCCGCCGTACCTCGTCCCGCACCATGCCCGTCCCCCTCGCCGCTCCCCCGGGTCTTCTCCCTCGCGTCCCACGATCCTCGCAGAGGGGTGTGACAATGCCGCGTTCCAGGAGCCGGGGGCGAGAACGCCGGCCGGACCGGCCGCCGGGAAGGGGCCGGCGGCGACCGGGCGGCGAAGCCGAATATCTGACGATGTGTCATACGTCACAGTCCGCGCGACGCCACGGGCCCCCGCCACGTCGCGCCCGTGGACCGCGTCGCGGAACGGCACTGGTGGGCGCCCCGCAGTGGTCCGGACCTCCCGGCCGGCGGCGGACGCAGAACGGGCCGGGGACGGCCGGGTGTTGACGGTGGGTCGGCCTCACCCCCGGATCGGACTGCACGTTTGGCCATCGCCGGACGCTATGTATTCAAGACCGCGCCGAACACGGTCCGGAGTGCCCGCGGGGGACGACGCGCTCCCCCTCAGCCGAGAGGACCGGCAGGACCCGTGATGAACCATCAGATCGACGTTGTACTGGCCGCCGCCGCAGCGATGCGGGCCTTCGGGCCCGACGTGCGGCGGCTCTCACGCCGCGTCCTGGCGGCCGGGGTCCGCCTGGGGGCCTCGGAGCTGACCCGCACCCGGCGCGGGACCGACGGGCGGGCGGACGAGCGGTGACCGGGGAAGGTCTGCGCGGGCACCGGCCGCGCCACCAGAGGTTCGTGGCCGACGAGATGCTGCCGCTGGACTTCCAGGCGTTCCATTCCCTCTACCGCGGGACGTACGTGCGCTGGGGCGAGATCTACCTCGGCTCGCGGGCGGAGGCCGAGGACGCCGTCGACGAGGCGATGCTGGAGTTGCTGGGGCAGTGGACGAAGGTCCTGGAGCAGCCGGAGCCCGCCGCCTACGCCTGGTGGCTGGTGAAGAACCGCGTCAAGGACGCCGCCCGGGCCCGCGACCGGCGGCAGAAGCTCACCGACGCGGTCTTCGCCACCCGGGCCGTGTACGACACCGTCGACCCGATCGGCGAACTGGAGACGGTCATGGCGCTGTGGGAGGCCGTCGACGCCCTGCCCGAGCGCCAGCACGACGTCGTCCTGCTCCGCTTCAGCATCGGCCACTCCACCCGGAAGACCGCCGAGGTGCTCGGCGTCACCGAGGCCACGGTCCGCTCCACCCTCCGCGACGCCCGCCGCCGACTGGCCGCCGCCTTCGGCCTCGACCCGAGGAAGGGACACGACGATGCCCGCCCTGTCGATTGACCAGCTCCTGGCGAAGGCCCGGCTGCGCTCGCCGGAGTACACCGACGAGGAACTCGCCGCGGCCCAGGACCGGTTCGCCGCCACGGCGGCGGCCGGCCGGCTCGTGCGCGGCGCCCTCGCCTTCGACGACGCCGTCGCCGCGGACCTGTGGCACGACCCGGCCCGCGGCACCGCCTGGGAACCGGGTCCCGGCTGGGAGCCCTCCAGCGACGCCGAGGACCGCGAACGCCGGCAGGCCACCGGTTCCCTCAAGGACATGTGCACGATCGTGATCAGCCAGCCGGGCGCCCTGCACACGATGTCGACGTTCCTCAGCGGCTCCACCGGGTCCGACGACCCCATCCGGATCCTCGAACCCGACGGCGCCCGGGTCCTGGCCTGCGTCCTGCACCTGTCGGCCCGGGAGGACAGCGCGCGGTTCTGGTGGCAGTTCGCCGCCGGGGCCGACGACAACCAGGCGAAGTTCTGCCTCTTCCTCCACCACCTCGCGCTCGGCGAGACCCAGGAGGCCAACTGGTGGTACCGGCAGGTGTCCGGGCCCGGCCGCCAGGTCTGGACCCGCGCCGCGCTGGAGGACCACCCCCAGCCCGCCGAGGCCGCGAGCGCCCTGCGAGTGATCGCCCGGGTCAGAGCCGTCCCCGACGCCATGACCGCCATGGTCGGCTACGTCAGGACCGCCGTGCGGTTCGTCGACGACGACGACCTCGACCTGCCCCTGCCGGCCGACGGCTTCGCCGCCCGCATCGAGGAGATGACCACCGGGGTCTAGCGGCCCCCCGGCGGCCGCAGCGTCCAGGCGTAGACGGCCGCGGCGGAGGGGAGGGCGACGAGGTAGCCGACGCACAGGCCCGCGGCGGTGTGGGCGGCGGTCACGACGGCCGCGGTGACGGCGGCGCAGGTCAGCAGCGCCCACAGGGCGGCGCGGCGGCGGCCGGGCGGGCGGCGCAGGTGCACCGCCGCGATCCGCTGCGCGCCGAACGCCGGGAGCACCACCAGCGCGGGCGCCCCCTGCGGGTCCCAGCCGGCGGTCCGCAGCGCGGCGTTGAGCACCGCGTTGCTCCCGAGCACCACCGCCAGCAGGAGGACGACGGTGACCAGGGTGCTGAACGCGAGCGCGCCGGGCCCCGGCAGGGCGGGCGGGGGGCGTTCGGCACTGTCCGGATCAGGGGCCACCTCCGGGAGCGTAGTGCCCGCCCGGCGGCCCGTCAGCGCCCGAGCACGGCCAGGGCGTGGCGCACGAAGTCCGCCCGCCGCGTCTCCAGCACACCGGCGGTCAGGCCGCCCCGCCCCTGTCCGGCGAACGCCGGCAGCCAGTGCGCCGGGTCCGCGGGGGTGGCGAGGCGACCAGGTCCCGGTGGGCGACGGCGGCCGGTGGCGGCGGCCCGTGGGGCCAGTGGGGCCGGGCGTTCCGGCGGGCGGGGGGCCGGTGCCCGCCGCCCGGGCGGTGGGTGTGAGCCATCAGGCTCATGACAGGCGGTGTCGGGGCGTGACGTGCGGGGGCGGGGGCGGCAGGGGCGGCAGGGTGAGGGAACTGTCCTGCTGGCGGGGGTGGCGTTAAGGAGTTCGCCGTGCTGGTGTCGGTTTCCGCGGTCGTCCTGTTCGGCTTCTTCGTGGCGTTCCTGCTGCGCACGAAGGCGATGACCTTCGGCTCCGGTTTCGTCGCCACGATGTTCGGGTTCTTCCTGGCGTCGTCCTGCGCGGCCGGGCCGATCAACGCGTTCTCCTCCCAGATGGCGACGCTGGTCTCGGCGATCGGCCACTGATCCGCCCGGCCGGCCGGGCCGGGGGACGGCCAGGGGGCGGCGACCGGACGGCCGCGCGCGGGTGTCCGGATCGTTGCGGTGGAGTTTCGGAGTGTCCCGATTCTGTACCGGTTTTCCTGCCCGCACGGTCCGGCGTGGGGTTCTTGACCTCGCGGCTCCGGGTGTGCCATAGAGTGCGCTCCGCGTCACGCTGCGCCCGCGAAGCCGCGGCGGCGTGGACGTGAGTCGTCCGGAACGGGAGGGACCGCGGAAATGCAGCGAGGGGCCAGAAATGCCGTCATCACCGGAGTGTGCGCGGTGGCGTTGGCAGGCGTCGGTTTCGGCGGGTACCACCTGTACACGTCACAGGCGGCGGACTCCGCGTCCGGCGGCAAGCAGATCCCCAGCGGGCCACTGACCCCCGGCGAGGTGAGGACCACCGCGAACGCCTTCCTGACCGCCTGGTCCTCCGGCAGCCCCGCGAAGGCCGCCGCCCTCACGAACGACGCCGCCGCCGCGAACACCGGGCTGGGCACGTTCGCCTCGGCGTTCAAGGCCACCTCGGTCACCGCGACCGCCGCCCCCGCGGGTTCCGCGGCCTCCGGCACCCCCGCGGACGCCTCTTCCGCGACCCCGTCCACCGCCGCGTCGGCCGCCGCGAGCGCCGACCGGGTGCGGTTCACCGTGGACGCCGCGTTCGCCTACAACGGGCAGCACACGTCGTGGAAGTACGCCTCCGCGCTGACCGTCGCCCGGGACAGGACGACCGGCAAGCCCGTGGTGTCCTGGTCGCCGTCGGTGCTCTACCCCTCCCTCAAGCCCGGCCAGTCGCTGGAGGCGGCCGTCACCGCGCCGCCGCCCACCGAGATCGTCGACCGCCGCGGCGCCGTGCTGACCGGCGCCAAGTACCCGTCGCTGTCCGGCATCCTGACGCAGCTGCGCACCCGGTACGGCACGAAGACGCACGGCACCCCCAGCATGGCGATCCGGGTCAAGGGCTCCGACGGCAAGCCCGGTCCGGTGCTGCACGCGCTGGCCACCGGCACGCCGGGGCAGCCGCTGTCGACCACGATCGACGCCAGCCTCCAGTCGGCCGCCGAGCACGCCATCACCAGGCAGGGGCCGGACGCCTCCATGGTGGCGCTGCAGGCCAGCACCGGTGACATCCTCGCGGTCGCCAACAACCCGGCCTCCGGCTACAACAAGGCGATGCTCGGGCAGTACGCCTCCGGCTCGACGTTCAAGGTGATCACCGCCGCGACGCTGCTGACCACCGGCCGCTACAGCTCGACCTCGCCGCTGGCCTGCCCGGCGACCATCACCTACGGCGGCCGCACCTTCCACAACGTGGAGGGGGAGAACTTCGCCAACGCCACCACGGTGGCCAAGGACTTCGCGGCCTCCTGCAACACCGCGTTCATCTCGACCGCCGCCATCCTGCCGGACGGTGCCGTGGAATCCGAGGCGAAGGACGTCTTCGGCCTGGGACTGACCTGGAACACCGGCGTTTCCAGCTGGGACGGCAAGGTGCCCGCCGGTACCGGCTCGATGAAGGCGTCCACCTACATCGGCCAGGGCCAGGTGCAGGTCAATCCGCTGAACATGGCGTCGGTGGCGGCCACCGCCAAGTCGGGCAGCTTCCACCAGCCGGTCATCGTGCCGGTCTCGCTCGACCACCGCACGATCGCCGTGGCGCCCCGTCAGCTGCCGTCCGGTGTGGACACCGCGCTGCAGTCGATGATGCGGCTGACCGCGCACGCCGGCACCGCGGCCCCCACCATCGGCGGCCTGAGCGGCGACATCGGCGCGAAGACCGGCACCGCCGAGGTCGACGGCCAGACCAAGCCCAACAGCTGGTTCATCGCCTATCGCGGTGACGTCGCGGCGGCCGCGGTCGTGCCGAAAACCGGTGACGGCTACAAGTACGCCGGCAAGATCGTCACCGCGGTGCTCGCCGCGAGCTGACCCCCGCCGGGTGAGCGGCGCCACGTCCCGGGGCGTGGCGCCGCCCCGGCACCGCCGGTTAGCGTCGTGGACATGCCGAATCAACCCGGTGTTGCCGCACAGCCCCCCGCCCCTTGTGGCCGGGGGGCTGTCGCATGACGTGGACCATCGCGGCGGCCGTCCTGCTGGCCGCCGTGACGCACGCCACCTGGAACGCCCTCGCGCACGGGATGCGCGACCAGTTGCGGGCGTTCACCCTGGTCGGGCTCGGCGGGGCGGCGGCCGGCGGGGTCCTGGCGTGCTGCGCGCCGGTGCCGCACGCGGCGGCGTGGCCGTACCTGATCGGCTCGGACGTACTGCACCTGACGTACATGACGCTGCTGATGCGCGCGTTCCGGCTCGGCGACTTCAGCCAGATGTACCCGGTGGCGCGCGGCACCGCGCCGCTGGTGGTGACGGTGCTGGCGGCGGTCTTCGTCGGCGAGGTGCCGGGACCGTGGCAGACCGCCGGTGTGGTGCTGGCCAGTTGCGGGCTGGCGGGCGTGGCGCTGTGGGGGCTGCGCGGCGGGCAGGAGCGGCCGCGGTGGCCGGCGCCGGCCGCGGCGCTGGGTACGGGCCTGGCCATCGCCTCGTACACGGTGGTCGACGGCGTGGGCGTGCGGGCCTCCGGGAGCGCGTTCGGCTACACCGGCTGGCTGCTGGTGCTCCAGGGCTGGCAGATCCCGCTGTACGCGCTGCTGCGGCACCGAGGGGCCTTCCTGGGCTGGCTGCGGCCGGTGGCGGTGCGGGGGCTGACCGGCGGTGTGCTGTCGGTCGTCGCGTACGGGCTGGTGCTGTGGGCGCAGACCCGCGGTCCGCTGGCCCCGATATCGGCGCTGCGCGAGTCGTCGATCATCGTGGGCGCGGTCATCGGCGCGGTCTTCTTCCACGAGGGTTTCGGCCGGCACCGCCTGGTCGGCGCGGTCGTGATGGTGACCGGTATCGGGCTGATGCTGCACGGCGGGTGACCGCAACGGGCGCGCGGGTCAAGGTCGTTGGAACCTGGGGGCGATCCCGGACGTTCTCCGCTCACACCTGCCTGTCACGGTCTGCCGCCGATCTGGCGTTCGGCGCCGGTGTGCGTCACACTGTCCGGCCCGGGGACCCGAGCACCCCGGGAGCGGCAGTGCCGCCGCACGCGCCCGACCGCGGTCACGGCCGGTGCGCGGCGGGGTCGTGCCGCGACGTCGACGCGGAAACGGGGGCCACAGATTGCCGGATGACACCGGACCTCTCGTCGTACCGGAGATGGTCTGCTCGATACCGCCGGCCGTCAGTCGGCACGCGGAGGAACTCGACCTGGGCATCGCCCGGTGGACGCACGCCACCGGGCTGTGCGCCACGCCGGAGCTGCGCGCCCACCTGGCCGGTGCCCGTTTCGGCACCCTCGCCGCCCGTTCCTGCCCGGAGGCGGACCTCGACCGGCTCGAACTGCACGCCCGCTGGCTGGCCTTCGGTTACTTCCTGTACGAGGAGTTCCTGACCCCGCGCAGCGGTGCCGAGCAGGAGCGGATCCGGCGGCGGGACGCGGCGGACGCGGTGATGGCGATGATCTCCGCCTACGTGCCCGGCGGCATGCCGTCCGGGATGCCGCGCTCCCCGGAGGCCCGCCGCACCTACCGGCTGGACGTGCTGGCCGAGTTGCTGGCGGACACCGCCCGGCAGGCACGGCCGGACCAGTTCAGCCGGTTCGGCACGAAGCTCATGCTGTGCCTGTCCCGGCACTCCGGCGACTGCGCCCCGGAGCCCGGACACACCCCGGTCTCCCCGTATCTGACGCTCGCCGAGGTCGCAGCGCGCTGCCCGGTGCGGCCCGAGCACCTGGCGGAGCCGGACCTGCTGCGGCTGACGCGGCTGGCGGCGGAACGCACCACGTGGTGCGAGATGGTGCACATCACCGTGCTGCACGGCGACGCCCGGCCGCTGGTGGCCCGGCTGCCCCCGATGCTGCGGCACGGCCAGGGCGCCACGCCGCAGGGGGCGCTGGACCGCGCAGGGCGCGTGCACGACGAGACCGCCCGCGCCTACGGCCGCCTGGAGGCCCTGGTGACCGCCGACGCCACGCCGGAGGTGCTGGCCTACCTGGGGGTGCTGCGGCACTGGATCCGGGGGCACTTCGACTGGTGCCGGGAGGTCCTGGGCCGCGAGGGCCACCCCGACCACCCGCACGTGCCGGCCGGCGGGCCCGGTCCCGAGCGGGCACCGGAGCCGGCCGGCGCCCGCTGAACCGCCCGGCGGCGCGTCAGCTGCCGTCGTCGAACGCCCGGTTGAAGCCGAGGTTGGAGACCAGCAGGCCGCCGTCCACCGGGAGGGTGACCCCGGTGATCCAGCGGGCGTCCGCGGAGGCGAGGAAGGCGACGGCGTCGGCGATGTCCTCCGGCTCGCCGACCCGGCCCAGCGGGTAGTGGCCGGCCGCCCGCTCCAGCAGGTCGTCGCGGCCCGCCCAGGCCGGGGTGCGGATGGTGCCGGGTTCCACCAGGTTGACCCGCACCCCACGCGGCGCGTTCTCCACCGCCAGCGTCCGCGTCAGGCTCGTCAGCCCGGCCTTGGCGGCGCTGTAGGCGTGGCCGCCGAAGTGGCGTTCGGCGTTCACCGAGCCGATGTTGACGACCGCGCCGCGTCCGCCGGCGGCCGCCAGGTGCGGCATGGCGGCGCGCACGCAGCGGAAGGTGCCGGTCAGACACACGTCGAGGTCGGCGGCCCAGTCCGCGTCGGTGGTCTCCTCCACCAGCGGCGCGTCCGCGTGGCAGGCGTAGGCGTTGTTGACGAGCACGTCCAGCCCGCCGAGGTGTTCGGCGGCGTGGGCGACGGCCGCCCGCACCGAGGCGTCGTCGGCGACGTCGCAGCGCAGCGCGGTGCCCTTCACTTCGGCGGCGACCCGCGCGGCCCGGTCCGGGTCGAGGTCGGTGACCAGCACGGTGGCCCCCTCCGCGGCCAGCCGGCGGGCGGTCGCGGCCCCGATGCCCTGGCCTGCCGCGGTGATCATCACGCGGTACCCGGCGAAACGTGTCATGCCCGTCAGGTTAGGCAGTCGCGGAGCGCCTTCACCAGGGCCTGTGCCCGGGGATCGGCGGTGACGGACCGCTGGAGGCCGTTGGTGACGTAGCCGAACGCGGTGCCCGTCGCCGGGTCGGCGAAGCCCAGGCTGCCGCCGCGCCCGGGGTGGCCGAACGAGCCGGGGCCCAGTTGCGGGCAGGACGGGCCGTGCAGCATGTAGCCGTGCCCGAAAAGGGTGTTGACCACCAGTACGCGGTCCGGTCCCTCCGATTCGGCGCTGCGGGCCGCGGTGAGGGTGGCCGGGGCGAACAGCGGCGGGCGGCCCTCCAGCGGGCCGATGAGCGCCGCGTAGTAGCGGGAGAGGGAACGCGCGGTGGCGACCGCGTTGGAGGCGGGCAGTTCGGCGGCCAGGTAGCCGGGGTCGTTCTCGTCGGCGCCGTCCTCGATGGCGCCGAAGGTGCGGCGGGTCAGCGAACCGGGGTCGGCCCAGGCGTCGGCGACGGTCCTCTTGGGCCGGGCCCGCAGGCCGTGCGAGGCGGGCGGCGGGGGCGCCTCCACCGGCGCGATCCGTCCGGTCCTGGCCCGTTCCGTCTCCGGCAGCCCGAACCACAGGTCGAGCCCGAGGGGGCCGGCGACCTCCTGGGCGAACCAGCGGCCCAGGGTGCGGCCGGTGGCGCGCAGCACGAGTTCGCCGACCAGCCAGCTGAAGGTCTGCGCGTGGTAGCCGTGGTCGGTGCCGGGCGCCCACTCGGGGCGCTGCGCGGCGACGGCGGCCGGTCCCGTGACGCCGTCGAGCGCCTCGGCGACGGTGAGCGGCCGGTCCAGCGCGGGCACCCCGGCCCGGTGTGTGAGCAGGTGGCGCACCAGGACGCCTTCCTTGCCGGCCGCCTTGAACCGCGGCCAGTAGACGCTGACCGGCGCGTCCAGGTCCAGTTGGCCGCGCTGGTGCAGCAGGAGCGGCACGCCGGCCGCGGGTCCCTTGCCCGCCGAGCGGATCACCTGCGTGGTCTCCCGTTCCCAGGCCCGCCCCGGCCGGTCGGCCTCGGCCCGCCCGGCCCACAGGTCCACCACGAGCCGCCCGCGGTGGTGCACGGCCACGGCCGCCCCCACCTCGCCGCGCTCGTCGAAATTGCGCGCGAACGCGTGCCGCACCGGCCCGAAGCCGTCCGCCACCGTCCCCTGCACGTCCACCACTGTTCCGCTCCCACCGCCGCGTTCCCCCACCATCCCACCTCCCGCGGCACCCCGGCACGCGAGCCCCCCTCCTCCGGAGACCCCACCCCGGCAACCCGCCGCACCCCCCACGACCACGCCCGGCCCCGAGCCCCGAAGGGACGCGGGGAACTGCGCGACCTGCCACAGCGGCGGACAAGCCGGCGACGCACCGAAACCCACCACGACGCGACCCCGCCCGCGCGACGGCGAAGCCGGCGACGCACCGCGACCCACCACGACGCGACCCGCCGCTTGAGGCGTCAGACGTCGCGTCCCCTCTCGTCCGCCGCGCCCCCCGCCCCCACAAGCCCCCGCCGTGTCCCCGCCGTGGCGCGGAGCCGGGGTTCGACGCGGCGCATCTCGCGGCGTCCGACGGTGCCCACGAGCGACGGCAGGTAGCCCCGCAGGGGCTGCATGCCGCGCAGCCACCACTGGCCGTAGACGTGCGCGGAGCGCCGTTCGACGCCGTCGGCGATGCGCTGCACGGCGGGGCCCAGCGGGTTGGTGCGGTTGGCCGGCCACGGCAGCCGGGCGCGCATCTCGCGCAGCACCTCGTCCTGGTCGGCGCCGCGCACCATGTCGGTGTCGGTCCAGCTGAGGTAGCCCACGCCCACGGTGACGCCCCGGTGGCCGAGTTCGGCGCGCAGGCTGTGCGCGAAGCCCTCGACGCCGGCCTTGCTGGCGCAGTACGCGGCCATCAGCGGCGCCGGGGCGAGCGCGGCCAGCGAGGCGATCTGGAGGTAGTGCCCGCGCGACTCCACCAGGTGCGGCAGGAACGCGCGGGCGGTGGCGATGCTGCCCAGCAGGTTGACCTCGATGACCCGGTCGAACGTGGCGGCCTCCGCGTCGAGGAACGGGCCGCCGGTGGCGATGCCGGCGTTGGCCACCAGCACGTCGATGCGGCCGAACGCCTCGCGGATCTCGCCGGCCACCCGGGTCATCGTCTCCCCGTCGGTGATGTCGGCCTCCCACCACAGGGCGTCGGTGTCGGCCGCCACCCGGGCGAGTTCCTCCGCCTCCAGCCCGACGAGCGCCACGCGCGCGCCGCGCCGGGCCAGCACGCGGGCCAGCAGCGCGCCGATGCCGCGTGCCGCTCCGGTGATCACGACCACCTGGCCGCCGATGGGCCTGCTCATGCCGTTTCGCCTTCCTTCGTCGCGCTGTCGCGGCCGGCCGGGTGGGCCGAGGCGAGTTCCCGGATCAGCCCGGCGACCGCCGCGGGGTCCTCGACGGGCGTCATGTGGCCGAGCCCCGGCAGTTCGGTGACGCCCAGGGACTGCGGCAGCCGGGCGGCCAGCGCGTGGGCGTGCGCCGGCGGGGTCAGTTTGTCGGCGGTGCCGACCAGCACGGCGGCCGGCGCGTCGAGCGCGGCCACCCCGGCGTCCAGGTCGAGCCCGGCCAGCACCCGGCCCCACGCGCCACGGCTGCGGCGATGGCAGGCGGCCACGATCCGGGTGACCGCGTCCACCTGCTCGGCCGTGGCACCGGGACCCATCAGGCTGTACGCGAACGCCTTCCGCAGCAGCGCCCCGGGCGGTCCCAGCGGCGCGGACGACAGCAGCAGCGAGCGGTGGAAGGCCCGTCGCAGTTTCGGCGACCGCACCCGGGCCGGCAGCACCAGGGAGGACTCCGCCAGGCGGGAGCTGCCGGTGGAGGCCAGCAGCACGGCCGCGGTGCGCACCCGCACGGCGGGCCGGCCGGCGGCGGCCATGAGTGTCATGCCGCCCATGGAGTGCCCGGCCAGCACCGCCGGTTCCCCGTCCGGCAGCGCCGCGCACAGCACCGCCTCCAGGTCGTCGGCGAGCGCCGTGGTGCTGTGGGCGGCCCGGTCTGCCGGGCGGGAGCTGCGGCCGTGACCGCGCTGGTCGTAGGCGACGACCCGGTGGTCCTCGGCCAGCAGCCGCACGACGGGGGCCCAGAAGCGCGCCGAGCACGTCCAGCCGTGGCTGAGCACCACGGTGGGCGCGTCCTGCGGGCCGTGCTCCTGGTAGGCGATCCGGGTGCCGTCGGCGGAACGCACGAAGACGTCGCAGCGCGGGCTCGGCGGGTCGTAGACGCTCACGCGGACACCTCCGTGGTGGTCCCGGCCACCGCGGCCGGCACGATCTCGTACTCCTCCGGCCGCAACCGTTCGGTGGCCCGGCGGTACTCGGCGGTGGTGCCCGGCCACAGCGTGGTGTTGCGGCCCGCCGCGTCCTGGTACCAGCTGCGGCAGCCGCCGGTGCTCCACACCGTACGGGTCATGCGTTCCTGCACCCGCTCGTTCCAGGCCCGCACGGCCTCGGCGCGGGGGGCCAGCGCCGCGGCGCCGGTGCGGTCCAGGGTGGCGAGGAAGTCGGCGACGTAGTTGAGGGCCGACTCGATCATCAGCACCATGGAGCTGTTGCCCAGGCCGGTGTTGGGGCCGATGATCAGTACCAGGTTGGGGAACCCGTCGACCGTGCAGCCGCGCAGCGCGGCCATGCCGTCCTTCCAGTGCTCGGCGAGGGTGCGGCCGTCGCGGCCGGTGATCCGGTCGCCGATCGGCATGTCGGTGACGTGGAAGCCGGTGCCGAAGACGATGGTGTCGACCTCGCGTTCGGTGCCGTCCTCCATCACGATCACCGAGCCGCGCACCTCGCGCAGTGCGCTGGCGACCACCTCGGTGTTGGGCCGGGTGAGCGCCGGGTAGTAGGCGTTGGACAGCAGGATCCGCTTGCAGCCGATGCGGTAGTCCGGTGTGAGCCTGGCCCGCAGCGCCGGGTCGTTGACGGCGCGGCGCAGGTGGCTGCGGGCGAGCTGCTCGGTGGCCCTCATCAGCTGCGGGCGCCGGGTGAACGCGCCGACCTGCAGCTCCCGCACCAGCCACAGCAGGTGGCGCCGCAGCTTCTGGGTGAGGGGCACGGAGGCGTGCAGGTCGCGTTCCAGCGCGTTGATCGCCCGGTCCATGCGCGGCATGACCCACGGGGGCGTGCGCTGCACGACGGTGAGCCGGCCGGCCTTCGGCTGGATCTCGGGGACCACCTGGATGGCGGACGCCCCGGTGCCGACCACGGCCACCCGTTCCCCGGTCAGGTCGTGCCCGTGTTCCCAGCGCGCGGTGTGGAAGACGGTGCCGGGGAACGTCTCCAGCCCCGGGACGTCGGGGATCCTCGGATCGGACAGCGGCCCGGTGGCGGAGACCAGCACGTCGGCGGTGAGTTCGCCGCGCGCGGTGGTCACGTGCCAGTGCCGGGCGTCATCGTCCCACCGCGCCTCCAGCACCTCGCTGCCGAACCGGATGTGCGGCCGCAGCCGGTAGGTGTCGGCGATCCCCTCCAAATACCGCCGGATGTGCTCCTGGCCCGAGAAGGCGCGCGGCCAGGCCGCGTTGGGGGCGAACGAGAAGGAGTACAGGTGGGACGGCACGTCGCAGGCGCATCCCGGGTAGCTGTTGTCCCGCCAGGTCCCGCCGACCGCGTCGGCGCGTTCCAGGATGACGAAATCGGTCACGCCCTCCCGGCGCAGCCGCACCCCGGCGCCCAGCCCGGCGAATCCGGTCCCGATCACCGCGACCCTGACGTGTTCGACCGCCGCGTCCGCCATACCGCCTCCCTGGCCCCGCAATCGCGCCAGCGTTCACTGGCACATCGAGGAGCGTAAGCCTTTGTTGTTACCGGCGGTAGGGGGCGGCGCGGCGGATTCGGGACGGGCACCGCGGGCCCGGACCCCTCCGACGACGGCCCGTGCCAACGAGCCGCCCGGCACCGCGGTCGACGCCGTCCACCAGAGGCACGGAATCGCGCACGGGGTGGATTCCGGGGGCCGGCCGGGATGCGGACTCGCCGGCGTATGCCGTCGTTCGTCGCGGCCGTGGGGGGTTCACGCGACGGACCTCAGCGATCTCCGGCGCCCGCGCCGCACTCGCTCGCTCCCCTTCTCCCCGCGGGCGCGTCCACCGCGTCCACCGCGACCACCGGGACACTCACCGTCCACCCGCTCGGCCGTGGCGGCCGGCTGCCGGCTGCCGGCAGGCACCTACCTGACCTGCCGCAGCATGACGAAGGGCCGCCGGTGAAGCGTTTCTCCGGCGGCCCTTCGCATGACGGTGGTCAGTCGCGGCGAGCGGTGTGGCGGGGGCGGCGGGGGCCGTTGCGGGGCGGGTTGGTCAAGGTGATCTGGCGGACCAGCTGGTGGAAGCAGACCAGCGCGGTGATCGGCGGCAGGCCGGCGACCGCCAGGCGGATCGGCGTGCGGCCGGCGTGCGCCACGCACAGGTAGACGGCGATGGCGGAGAAGACCACCACCACGAACCAGGAGTGCGCCGCCCTCCGCCGGTGCACGGCGGCCCGCAGGATCGACATCGCGGCCACCAGCCAGGGCCCGTAGACCAGCAGCGGCCACAGCCCGGCCAGCGCGCCCGTCGCGCCCGGCACCGCGAGCCGGCGCAGCGGGTCGTAGGAGATGACGCCGCTCAGCGCGCCGACCACCGCCACCACCACCGCCGTCATCGCGGCCAGCGTCAGGCTGATCAGCTTCAGCCAGGAGACCGGCCCGGTGAGCCGGGCCGTCCTGCGCACCCGGCGCAGCAGCCGCACCAGCCGGCGGGGCTGGCGCCGGTGCGCGAACCGCTGGCGCGGGATGCGCGGCGCCTGTTCCGGCGCGGAGGCCAGCAACCGGGCCAGCCCCTCCTCGAACTCCCACGAGGAGCCGTACGCCTCCTCCTCCGCCGCGTCCATCCCCGGCTCGGCGATCCGGCCGCCGGCGAAGTGCGGTGCCGCGCTCTCCACCCCCAGCACCGGCGTGTCGTCCACGGCGTAAGGCTCGGCGCCCCCGGCGTCGTACCCGCCCGCCGCCGGCCCGGCCGGCTCGTACGCCGGGCTCCCGTACGCCTGAGCGCCGTACGCCGGGCTCCCGAAGGCCGGACCCCCGTACCCGGCGCCGTCGTACGGCACCGACTCGTAGGCCCCGGCCTCGTACCCGGTCGGCTCGTACCCGGTCTGTTCGTACGCCGTCTGTTGGTACAGCCTCGGCTCGTGGGCCGCCGGCTCGTACGACGGCGTCTCGTAGGCGTCGTACCCGGGCAGGACCCGCCCGCGGTCGGGACCGCCGCGCCCCGCCTCGTACGGCGTCCCCGGCACGTCCCAGCCCTCGTTGGGGTCCGGCCGGCCGCCGTGCCTCACGACCGCACGCTCCCGTGTGCCGGGAGCGCACTCGCGCACGCCCCCCACCAACCACCACCCACGCGCCCGGCCACCGCTCCCGCGCGCCTCTCGATCAGTGTTGTCACAGCCCGTCCAACGAGGCATTCTTTGCCGGGATACGCCCTCATAAAGTTAAATGTCCTCTTTCAGCAAAAGGACGATGATGGGCTTTTCGTCCCACTGAGTCGTTCCGCGTGTCCCCGTAAGCTGACCGGCGTGGACGACTCAGGCGAACCACCGCACCACCCCGCCGAATACCGCACCGCGGACCTCGCCCGCGAGGCCGGCATCAGCGTGCGCACGCTGCGCTTCTACCGCGAACGCCGGCTGCTGCCCCCGCCGCGCCGCGAGGGCCGGGTCGCCTGGTACGGCCCCGGCCACCTCGCCCGGCTGCGCACCATCGCCGCCCTGCTGGAACGCGGCCACACCCTCGGCGGCATCGCCGACCTCATCACCGCCTGGGAGAACGGCCGCGGCGTCGGCGACGTCCTCGGCCTCGACGGCACCCCGGCCGCCCCCTGGGCCGGCGAGACCCCGGTGCGTCTGGCCCCGCACGAACTCGCCGACTCCTTCGGCTCCGACGTCACCGCCGACAACCTCGCCACCGCCCTGGAACTCGGCTACATCGCCGTCGACGGCGAAACCGTCGTCCACGTCAGCCGCCGCCTCCTCGACGCCTCCGCCACCCTGGTCCGCGAGGGCGTCCCGCTCTCCGCCGTCCTCGCCGCCAGCCGCGAGGTCCGCCACCACGCGGACGCCCTCGCCGCCCTCTTCGCCGACCTCCTGCGCTCCCACCTGCCCACCGCCCCCCTCCCCGCCACCCTCGACCGCCTCCGCCCCGTCGCCCAGGACGTCCTCGAAGCGGAGATCGCCCTCGCGATGACCCGCCACGTGGCGAGCGCGGCCCCTGCGGGGAGCGGCGCAGCCAGAGCCGGGGCCGGAGCTGACGGTGCGGGAGGCGCGGGGAGCGGCGCAGCCGGAACGCACGACGGGGCCGTTCCCGCGGCGGGGAGCACGTGAGCATCGCGTTCAGGCCGCTGGCCCGGGAGGACTTCCCGCTGGTCGCCTCGTGGCTCCGGCTGCCGCACGTGCGGGCGTGGTGGCTTGACCCGGAGCCCACGACCGCGGCCGTGGAGGCCGACTACGGCGACGTGGTGGACGGGCGGGACCCGATGCGGGCGTTCGTGGTGACCGTCGACGGTGCGCCGGCCGGACTCGTCCAGGCGTACCGGCACGCCGACGAGCCCGAGGTCCTGGCCACCCTCGGCATGCCGGAGGCCGCCGGGATCGACTACCTCCTCGGACCGCCCGAGCTGTGCGGCCGGGGTGTCGGCAGCGCCGTGATCCGCGAGTTCACCACTCTGGTCTTCCGGCTCCTGCCCGGGGTCACCGGCATCGCCGCCGCCCCGCTGGCCCGCAACCGCGCCTCGTGCCGCGCCCTGGAGAAGGCCGGCTTCCGGCACCTGGGCGACCGCGACCTCCCCTCCGGCGACCCGTCCGACGTCGGCGTCAACTCCGTCTACCACCTCCCGCGACCGGTCACCGGCCGGTCCTCAGCGCCGTCCTGACGTCACGTCCCTCCCCTTCACAGTGCCGCGCGGCTGCCCGTGGAGACCGGGGCCGTCGCGCCGGCCGCCTTCCGCGCGTCGGCGGCGACCTGGGCGGCGGTCAGGGCGTACCCCGTGTCCGGCTCCGCGGTGGAGCGGGCGAACACCACCCCGTAGACCCGGCCGCCGGGCGTCAGCAGCGGTCCGCCGGAGTTGCCCGGCCGCACGGCGGCCCGCAGTTGGTAGACCTCGCGGGTGGTCGTGCTGTCGCCGTAGATGTCCTGGCCGGTGGCGGTCGGCCGGGACGCCACGGTGGCGGCGCGCAGGTCGAGCCCGCCGTTCTCGGGGTAGCCGGCCACCACCGCCGGGTCCGCGCGCCGCGCCCCGCCCGCGAAGCGCAGCGCCGGGGCCCGCAGCCCGGGAACGTCGAGCACGGCCACGTCGGTCCGGGGGTCGAACAGCACCACCCGCGCCGGGTACGGCAGCCCCACCCCGCCGACCCGGACCGTGGGGTCCCGCACCCCGGCGACCACGTGGGCGTTGGTCATGACGTGCTGGTCGGCGTAGACGAAGCCGCTGCCCTCCTGTCCGCGCGGGCCGCCCGGCACCTGCGCCAGCCCTTCGACCTTCAGCACGCTGGAACGGGCGGCCCGGGTGACGTCCGCCGTCACCGCGTCCCCCGACGGCACCGGCACCTGTGCGGTCGGTTCGTTCTCGAACGGGTTGAAGACCTGAGGGAATCCGGCTCCCGACAGCGCTCCGGCCGCCCGGGTGAACCACTCGGGGGTCTGCGGGGGCATCGCCCGGTCCACCGCGCCGAGCACGGCGGACCCGCGTATCTGCTCGCTCAGCCGCGGCATCGGCGCCGTGGCCAGCACGCCCGCCGTCACCCATGCCACCGCCAGCAGCGAGGCCACGCCCGCCATCGCTCCCCCGGCGCCGTCGAGCGCGCCGGTGGCCCCGCCGCTGAGCCTGCGGCGCACCCGGCCGGCGAGACCGCTCGCCAGGGCGTGGCCGGCCCCGGCCGGGACCAGCACGACCAGCAGCGCGACGACCGGCGCGGTCGTGCTGCCCGGCGCGGTGGCCCGCAGCACGAACGGCAGGGCCCACACGCCGATCAGCGCGCCGCCGAGGAACCCGGCGAGCAGCACGCACCCGGCCGCCAGGCCGCGCCGGTGGCCGGAGACCGCGAAGAGGACCGCCAGGAGGACGATCACCAGGTCGAGCAGGTTCATACCGGAGAAAACGCTCACCCGGCCCGCAGCAGTTCCATTCCGGCCGAGCTTCACTCGAAGGGGTCATATGTTCGATAAAGCCGCAGGTCGGCACATCTGTACGACCCGGCGTCACCGCGCCGGCCTACCACGACGGCCACCACCGTTCCACCGACCGTCGTACCGCCGGACCCGCGCAGGGGATCCGCCCGGGTGAACGGCCCCCGGTGGACGAGGGGCGTGGCGCGGGTGTGGTCGAACGGTTGTGGGCGGCCGGTGCGACGCCGTTCCGCGACGGGCTGTACCGGCCGGCTCCCGCCTCGGCGGGCCGCTCGACGTGCCCCGGTCGTCGAGGAGGACGGCACCCTGGTGGTGGACGTCCGCTGCGAGAGCCCGCTGCCGGACGGACCGGGGGGATCTGCGGGGGTGGCGGGAGGGTGCGGCCGCCGCCGTCACCAACGCCTGGGGGAACCCGCTGGTCCTGGACCTCGCCGGCCCGCCCCCGCCTGACGTCCACGTGACGTACATGTCGTTTTTCCGCTGGCCCCGCCCGTGGCGGACGGGGATGCTGGAGGCGTGTACCAGGACTTCGACAGCTGCGTCCGCGCCGTCCGGTCGAAGGACGCCCGGTTCGACGGGTGGTTCTTCACCGCGGTGCTGACCACCCGGATCTACTGCCGCCCGAGCTGTCCGGCCGTTCCGCCGAAGGCGCGGAACATGGCGTTCTACCCGAGCGCCGCAGCCGCCCAGCAGGCAGGTTTCCGGGCCTGCAAGCGGTGCCGGCCGGACGCGAGCCCCGGCAGCCCCCAGTGGAACGAACGGGCCGACGTGGTGGGCCGCGCCATGCGGCTGATCCGCGACGGCGTCGTGGACCGCGACGGTGTCCCGGGACTGGCCGCGCGGCTCGGCTACAGCACGCGGCAGGTCGAACGGCAGCTGCTGGCCGAGCTCGGCGCCGGACCGCTCGCCCTGGCCCGCGCCCAGCGGGCGCAGACCGCGCGGATCCTCATCGAGACCACGGCCCTGCCCATGACGGACGCGGCCTTCGCCAGCGGGTTCGCCAGCATCAGGGCGTTCAACGAGACCGTGCGGGCGGTCTTCGCCACCTCCCCGACCGAGCTGCGGGAGCGGGCCGCGCGCCGCCGGGACGCCGCCCCGTCCGTCCCGGCGGCCGGCGGTGAGCACGGCGGGCCGGGACCGCTGTCGCTGCGCCTGCCGTTCCGGCGGCCGCTGTGCCCGGACAACCTCTTCGGGCACCTGGTGGCCACGGCGGTGCCCGGCGTCGAGGAGTGGCGGGACGGCGCGTACCGCAGGACGCTGCGCCTGCCGCACGGGCCCGGCGTCGCGACGCTCGCGCCGCGCGACGACCACATCGCGTGCGTCCTGCGGCTGACCGACCTGCGGGACCTGGCGATCGCCATCAGCCGCTGCCGCCGACTGCTGGACCTGGACGCCGACCCGGTGGCCGTCGACGAGGTGCTGTCCCGCGACGAGGTGCTCGCGCCGTACGTGGCGAAGGCGCCGGGGCGCCGGGTGCCGCGCACGGTGGACGGTCCGGAGTTCGCGGTGCGCGCGGTGCTGGGCCAGCAGGTCTCGACGGCCGCCGCGCGCACGCACGCGGCACGTCTGGTGACGGCGCACGGCGAGGCGGTGGACGATCCGGGCGGCGGCCTGACGCACCTGTTCCCGTCGGCGGACGCGCTCGCCGCGCTGGACCCTTCGGCGCTGGCCATGCCGGCCTCCCGGCGCACGACGCTGACCTCGCTGGTGTCGCGACTGGCCGGCGGGGAGCTCGACCTGGACGTCGGCGGCGACTGGCGGGCGGCCCGGGAGTCGCTGGCGGGGCTGCCGGGGTTCGGGCCGTGGACCGTGGAATCGATCGCCATGCGCGCGCTCGGCGACCCGGACGCCTTCCTGCCGACCGACCTGGGTACCCGCAACGCGGCGCGGGAGCTCGGCCTGCCGTCCACCCCGGCCGCGTTCACCGCCCGCGCGCAGGCGTGGCGGCCGTGGCGTGCCTACGCCGTGCAGTACCTGTGGGCCACGCAGAAGCACCCGATCAACGAACTGCCGGAGGACTGACGTACTCATGCGCCAACACACCGTGACCGACTCCCCCGTGGGCCCGCTGACCCTGGTGGCGACCGACGGGGCGCTCAGCGGCCTGTACATGACCGAACACCGGCACCAGCCGGACCGGGCGACCTTCGGATCCTGCGACGCGGGCCCGTTCGGCGCCGTCGTCGAGCAGCTGACGGCGTACTTCGCCGGGGAGCTGAAGGACTTCGACCTCCCCATGGCGCCGGACGGCACCGCGTTCCAGCGCCGGGTGTGGGACGCCCTGCGCGGCATCCCGTACGGCAGCACCCTGACGTACGGCGAACTGGCCCGGGAGATCGGGCAGCCGACCGCCTCCCGGGCGGTGGGCCTGGCCAACGGCCGCAACCCGATCAGCATCATCGTGCCGTGCCACCGCGTCATCGGTTCCGACGGTTCGATGACGGGCTACGGCGGCGGCCTGGAACGCAAGCGCCACCTGCTGGGCCTGGAGGGCGTACCGCAGGCGGCACCGGCGGCCCCCGCCCTGTTCTGACCGCCGCCGCCCGGCGGCACTGCGTGGACGCGGGTTGACGGGCGCGGCGTCAGGCCGTCGTGGGGAGGTGTTCCGCGATCAGCTTGGCGCAGGCGGCCGGGTCCGCGGTGGTGGTGTCCACCTCGACGTCGTAGACGACACCCTGGTGCACGACGGCGAGCTGGGACGCGGCCATGCCGGGGGTGCGGTCGCTCCGGGCGTGCTCCCGGGCCTCCGCGGTCGCCGCGTCGCAGCGCACGCCGACCCACAGCACCGGCAGCCCGCGCAGCGCGTCCGCCAGCCGCCGCTGGGAGGCGCGGCCGCCGAGGAAGACCTCGTCGACGACGAGCCGGGCGCCCGCGTGCACCATGGCGGCGAGCCCCGCGTACCAGGCGGCCTCCTGGGCACGGAAGGCGTCGCCGACGCTGACGCCGCCGTCCCCGGCGATCGCGATGCCGTCCCCGTCCCACAGCGCCGGGGGCAGCGCGTCCACCAGGTCGTCCACGCTGAACACCAGCCAGGGCTGCGGCAGTCGTGCCTGGAGGGCGCGGGCGAGGGTGGTCTTGCCGGAACTGGACGCTCCATTGAGCACGATGACGCGCGGGGGTTTTCCGCGCCTATGGTGCTCGTTTTCTCCGTCGTCCGTCACACCCATCCTTCCAGGGCGGCCATGAAGGCGTCGTGGTCGTCCCGCATGGAGCAGTGGCTCGTTCCCTTGACGTGCCGGACCTCGAAACCGCGCCCGCGCAGCAGTTCGACCTCTTCCGCACCGATGAGGTAGCTGTTCTCGGGCAGCTGCACGAGGGAGGGGACGAGCGGCTCGGCGGGCAGGTGCTCGGGGAGCGGCCACGCCTTCAGGCAGTCGGCGGACAGCGGGTCCCACAGCCGGAGCGTGGACATCTCGACGTCCAGGTCCTCCTCGTGCCAGCCGGCGTTGAAGAACCGGATCTGCCGGCGTGACATCCGCGCGTACGTGACGAATATCTCCGGGCCGATGCGCCGGGACCCCGCGGCGAGGCTCCAGGCCGGGTCGCAGTAGACGGCGCGCGCCGGGGCGAGCCGGCCGACGGCGAGGGAGAGGGCGAGGCCGCCGAGGGAGTGGCCCACGGCCAGGTCGGCGCCGCCGGGGAGGGTCTGCGCGAGGTCGTCGGCGAACTCGGCGAGCAGGTAGGTGCCGGTGCGTTCGCTGGTGCCGTGGCCGCGCAGGTCGGGGGCGACGACGCGGTACCCGCGGGCGACGAGCGCGGGGGCGACGCGGTGCCACAGGCGGTGGTCGGACATCAGCCCGTGCACCAGCAGCGCGACGCGGTCACCACTGCCCCACTCGTGCGTCTTCAGCAGCATGCGTTCCCCGTTTCCCTCTCCCGCCGCACGGTCCCGGAGCGCCATCAGATCACGCGGCGGACACCCGCGCGGGCAGAGCCGGTGGAATACCGGCGTGCCGGGCGTGGTTGTCGCCGGAGCGGGAAGGCCACGAAGGACGGACCGGCGGACGGAAGAGGGTGTGGCCATGGCCACGGTGGAGCTGACCAAGGACAACTTCAACGAGGTCGTCAGTGGCAACGCGTTCGTGCTGATCGACTTCTGGGCCGCCTGGTGCGGTCCGTGCCGTTCCTTCGCGCCGGTCTACGACAAGGCGTCCGACCGCCACGAGGACCTGGTCTTCGGCAAGATCGACACCGAGGCGCAGCCGGAGCTGGCGGCGGCCTTCGAGATCCGTTCCATCCCCACGCTGATGATCATCCGGGACGGCATCGCGGTCTTCGGCGAGCCGGGCGCGCTGCCCGAGCAGGCGCTGGAGTCGGTGATCGGCCAGGCCCGCGCCCTCGACATGGACGACGTCCGCGCGCAGGTGGCGAAGGCCGGCGCCGAGCAGGACGGCGAGGGCGGCCCGGCCGCACAGGGCTGACCCCGGGCGGCGCCGCCCGGCGGCCCGCCCCGGCGCGGTGACGGGTGTCACCGGCTCCCCCGGGGCAGGCCACGGCCGGGGGGTCAGGCGACGTAGGGGTGCTCGCGGCGGGCCGCGGCCAGTGTCACCGCCCACCAGCGGAGCTGGTCCAGCAGGGCCTTGGCGGCCACCCGCGGGCCGTTGACGTCCAGTGGGGCGCCGTCCGCCCCGAAGGCCGCGGAGGCCCCGGCGAAGCTCACGGTCTCCCGCACGGTGACGGTGTGCAGTTCGGCGAAGACCAACCGCAGCTGCTCGACGGCGCGCAGGCCGCCGGAGATGCCGCCGTAGGAGACGAAGCCCACGGGCTTGGCCTGCCACGGCTCGCGGAACCAGTCGATGGCGCTCTTGAGCGCGCCGGGGAAGCTGTGGTTGTACTCGGGCGTCACGACGATGTAGGCGTCGGCCGCCTCCAGGCGCGGGGTGAGTCCGGCCAGGGCCTCCGCCACGGCCGGCTCGGGATCGGGGCCGGGGGCGCCGAGCCCGAGGGCGGCGTAGTCGACGAGGTCCACGACGTCCACCTCGAAGCCCGCGTGCGTGGTGGCTTCTGCGGTGAACCAGTCGGCGACGGTGCGGCCGAAACGGCCCGTTCGCGAGCTTCCGATGATGACGGCCAGCCGCGGAGTTGGTGTGGTCATGACTACGACGGTAGAACCTCAACAATGGTTGAGGTCAAGAGGTTCGGCCGGTTACTGTCAGCGTCATGGAATCGCCCGACACCGAACTGACCGTGGGCCAGCTCGCGGAGCGCAGCGGTGTGACCGTCTCCACACTGCACTTCTACGAACGCCAGGGCCTCATCGACAGCCGCCGCACCGCCGGAAACCAGCGGCGTTACCGTCGTGACACGCTGCGCCGGGTGGCGCTGATCCGGATCGCGCAGAGCGTGGGCATCCCGCTGGCGGAGGTGGCCCGCGTGCTGGGCGAACTGCCGGAGGGCCGGGTGCCCGACCAGGCCGACTGGGCGCGGCTCTCGCGCAGCTGGCACGACGACCTCGACGACCGCATACGCCGTCTCACCGCGCTGCGCGACCACTTCACCGAGTGCATCGGCTGCGGCTGCATGTCCATCGGTGACTGCCCCCTGGCCAACCCCTCCGACCGCGCCGGCCGCCTCGGCCCCGGCCCCCGCCGCTTCCTGTCCGACCCGGACGAGGGCACGACCCCACCGGCCGGACGGCGCTGACGCGCGCCCCCAGGCGTCTCCCGTGGCGCGTGCCCGCCGCACGGTCTCCCGTGACGCGCGTCACGCCTGCCGCGGGGTCATGCTCGTGCGGCAGGCGTGACGTCCGGTGTTCTCGTGACGTGGGGCGGCCGTTTTCCCCGTCCCCGGCGCCAGGTCACGATGTCCCCGGGCCCGACTGCGTTCTCCCGCGACGGCACGGCGGCCGACGGCACGACGGAGGCGAGAGCGCGCCGGCGACGACGGCGAAGACGGGCCAGGAACCGCAGTCGTCGACGAGGAGGCCGCCGGCGGCGGAACCGGGGGCGGCACCGAGGTTCCAGGCTGCGTTGACCCAGGCACCGGCCCCGGTGCGGTGGCGCTCGGGGACACCGCGGTCGACGAACCCGTAACCGGTGATCAGCGGTACGGCGGCGCAGGCCCCGGCGAGCAGCATGACGCCCGCGACGACCGGGGTGGCGTGCGGCAGGGACGGGACGGCGCAGCCCAGGCAGAAGACGGCGGCCCGCACCAGGGGCCGCCGGGCCGGCGAACCGGGCCACCTGCGGCCGCCGCAGCTCGGCCCGCCCAGCACCCCGGCGGCCGAGTACAGCGCGAGCGGCACCCCGGTCACCGTGGCCCCCCGGGCCGCGAGCGGGGCGACCTCGGCGGCGCCCACCGCGGGCGCGGAGGCGGCGGCACGGCGGCCGGACAGGACCGGACCCGCGCCGACAGGACGGTCGGCGCCCGCGCGGCGGCTCTCCTCGTCGCGCGAGGGGCGGCGGGGCGGGAGGCACCGTCAGCACGTCGTGGGGAAGTTCACGGGACGCAGTCCAGGTCTGCCGTCACGACGACGGCGAGAGCGCGGGCGCGACCACCGGCCCCCACGACCGCCACCGGTACGCGGGCGTCAACCCTGCGCACCGCGCGTGCCACCCCGACCACGCGTCAACTCCGAACGCCGCGCGTGCCACCCGGCACGCGTCAACCACGCACACCACCCGTGCGCCCACCACCGTCAACTCCGAACACCGCACGTGCCACCCACCACCCGGCGGTCGCGCGGGCCTCAGCTCATCGACGCGATGATCTCCGAGGCGACCCCCAGCAGCGCGGCGCGTTTCGCCTCGGGGCTGGCGTCGACGTCCCGCATGCTGACGCTGCCGAAGTGAATGGTCAGCAGGGCACTGACAGCGCGGGCGCGGTCGGTGAGGTCGTCCTCGTCGCTGATGAACAGGTCCCACATGCCGTGGAGTTGGTCGCGCATGCGCTGGCCGATGGACAACTCCCGCAGGGCCGCCTGGTTCTCGTGGATGAAGGTGAACAGCGGCGAGACGTCGCGGACCACGACGCTGTAGCGGGTGAGGAGTTCGCGGCGGGTGGCCGCGTTCCGGGGCTGTTCGGCGCCCCAGGCGACGATCTCGCCGAGGGGGGCCGCGTAGGAGTCGGCCAGGGCTGCGAGGATGTCTTCCTTGGTCTTGAAGTGGTAGTACAGCGCGGCCTTCGTGACGTCGAGGCGTTCGGCGATCTCCCGCAGCGAAGTGCCCTCGTAACCGTGCTCCAGGAAGAGCTTCAGGGCGACCTCCTGAATACGCCGGCGGGTGTCCCCGCGGCGCGGCTGCGCTGTGCCCATCACTGCTCTCCCGCGTCTCCGCCTGTGTCCGGCGCGACGTCCGGCCGCCCCAACTGTACTCAGCCGCTCCCGGAGCAGGCAGCGCAGCGGCAATCACCACAAACCGGGTTGCCAGTTTGTTTGATCTGCGTCACTTTTTGAGAGGCGAATCCTGACGGCACATCGCTGTCATCATGGGATTCACTGCACATGCCGACCCGGAAAGCACGTCGGAACCCACGAAGCATCCCGACAGTACTGTTTGTTTTCTGGCCGATCGGTGGCAGGATGCGAGCCGAACCAGACATCCCCTCCGCAAGGGGACCGGCCGCTTCCACTTCGGGCCGGGGGACCGGGCCGGACGCCGACCGCACCGGCCGCCGACGACCAGAAAGGACAGCGCCCCCTCATGCAGGTACGTGCCGCACGGACCCGTCAGGCCCTCATCCTGGCTGCCGCCGAACTGATCGACGACCGCGGGATGAAGGGCACCGGCCTGCTCGACATCAGCCGGGCCGCCGGAGTGAGCAAGGGCGCGCTGTACTTCCACTTCGCCTCGAAGGACGAACTCGTCGCCGCGGTGCGGCAGGAGGCCCGGGCGTCGGTGATGGCCGCCGCCGAACAGTGCCTGGACGGCCGCAGTTGCGCGCTGGCCGGCGCCGCGCGCTTCACCGCCGCCATGTCCCGCCGCATGCGCGAGGACGCGGTGCTGCGCGCCGGACTGCGGCTGGACTCCGAGGGCATGGCGGGCGAACGCACCGGCGGCGCCTCGCTGCGGGAGGGCTGGCTGGCCCTGCTGAACCAGCGTCTGTCCGCCGACGCCGCCCAGGGCCGCCTGCGCGAGGGCACCGACCCCGACGCCGTGGCCAACCTGCTGGCCGCCGTCACGGTGGGCCTGGAGTCGATGGGCCGGGAGAACGAAGCGTGGTGGGAGCCGAACGTCAGCGCCGGCATCTGGCAGATCCTGGTGGACCTCGCCGCTGAGGACCCCCGTACCGTCGCCGAGGTGGACCGCGCGCTCGCCGAACTGCGCGCCGAGGCCGAGGCGGTCCGCGCCGAGGCCGAGGCGGTCCGCGCCGAGGCCCTCGCCGCCCGCCGCGCCGCCGAGGCCGCGGAAGCGGAGGCGGAGTCCGTCCCCTTCGCCGCCACCCCCGGGTTCTCCCCCGCGCCGCCCGCCCTCCTCCCGAACCCGGCGGTCCGCCCCCCGCACCAGCTGCGCCCCGGCCACCTGACCGGCACGCCCGCCTACCTTGCCGGCTGACGCACGGGCGCCGGGGCGGCGCACCGGGGCACGACACGTGTTTCCGGTTGACGCCGCGCATCGGTCACGGCGGCGTCGACCGGGGTGACGTGCGGCCCACCGGATTGACCGGCCGCTGCCGGAAGGCTGACGGCACGAAAGCCCGATTGACGTCGGCGCCGCATCGCGCGGCGCCGGAACGGGAAGAAACCGCAGGTGGAAACGTTCCGGCATGGCTGCGAACGGTCAGCCGTCGCCGACCGGGGCCAGGGCGGCGGTCACACCGGCGGCGGCCACCGCCCGTTCCGCTTCCGTCAGCGCCGCGACCCGGGCGAGCGCCAGTGGGCCGCGGGACGGCTCGGCGTTGAGGTGCGGCAGCAGGCCGGGGATGGCCAGTGACGGCAGAAGGTACTTCCACAGCACGGCGATGCGGCGCGGCAGGTCCTGCCGGTCCTCGTAGACCTGGGACAGCAGCTGTATGCCGGTGAACGCCCCGACGATCAGCTGGGTGACCTCCTCCGGGTCCACGGTGGCCAGCAGTTCGCCCTCGTGCGACGCGCTGGTCAGCAGGCTGAGGATCACGTCGGCGGGCCCGCGGTAGGCCGTGGCGTTCGGCGTGCGGTACGACGCCTGCTCGACGCTCAGGCGCACTGCGGCGCGCAGCACCACGTCGCCGCGCAGCCGTTCGGCGAACGCCATGGTCAAGTCGATCGTCGCCTGGAGCCTCACCTTGTGCGGCGGGGGGACCAGCGCCTCGGCCTGGGCGTCGACCACCGCGTCGGCGATGGCCTCCTTCGACGGGAAGTGGAAGTACAGCGCACCGCGGGTCAGACCGCTGCGCGCAAGGATCTCGGTGGTGCTGGCTCCCTCGTAGCCGAACTCGTCGAAAACCGCCGCCGCCGCTTCCAGGATCGTGCGCCGAGTTCTCACCGCTCGCGCCTGTCGCGCCATGTGATCTCCAGGAAACCTTTGATTACCAAACCGGCTTGTCTGTACCTTAACCGCAGCATCGAGCGCTGATCATGCGTGCACCCACGACCGGACCAGCGATCGAGCCGATTGTTTCTCGCCCCCGCAGAGACAGGGATTCGCATGCAGTCGTTGAGCCTCACCACCCGCAAGGTTCCTGTGCCCCGTTCGGCTGTCACACCTCCCGGCGCTTATGCGGCAGCGCCCCCCGCGCAGCCGCCCCACCATGGGGCGCCGGGCCTCACCACCACGGTCCCGCGACAATACGTGCACCGGGCAGCGATCAGCGAGGTGTTCCTCACCAACTGGGAAACCGACGGGGTTGACGGTTTCATCATCGGCGCACAGTGGCCACGCGGTCACGCGCTCTACAGCCCGCGCCACGGCCAGCAGGACCCGCTGCTGCTGGCCGAGACCGTCCGCCAGGTCGGTGCGCTGCTCGCCCACACCGAGTTCGGCGTCCCCCTCGGGCACCACTTCCTGATGTGGGACCTGTCGTACAGCGCGATCCCCGGGGCGCTCGCCGCCGGACCGCTGCCCACCGATCTGACGCTGCGGGTCACCTGCCGCGACGTCACCCGCCGCGGCAAGCAACTGGCCTCGCTGCGCTACCGGGCGGAGGTCTGGCGCGGCACCTCCCGGATAGCCGTCGGCGACGCCGGCTACAACTGCACGTCGGCAGCGGTCTACCGCCGGTTGCGCGGTGAACTCCCCACCACCCCTGCCGCACTGCCCGCCGCCATGCCGCTGTGCCCCCAGGTGGTCGGCCACACCGACCCCAGGGACGTGGCACTCGCTCTGCCGTCCGACGCGCCGTACGCGACCCCCGACGCGCTGAGTCATACGGGCGCGGCGCCCGCGCTCTACGCGGGTCGCTCCGGGGCCGGACGGCCGCACGGCAGGTGGCTGCTGCACGTGGACACCACGCACCCGGTGTACTTCGACCACCCGCAGGACCACGTGCCGGGCATGCTGCTGGTCGAGGCGTCCCGGCAGGCGGCGCAGGCCCTGCTGGGCCCCGGACCGGTGTACCCGGTCGCCCTGCGCGGCACGTTCGACAGGTACGCCGAACTCACCTCCCCCTGCTGGATCCGGGCGGAGGCCGACGACCCGGACGACACCGGGCGTACGACGGTGCGCGTGACCGGCCGGCAGGACGGCGGGGAGGTGTTCTCCGCCGAACTGACCTGCATACGGCTCGCCTGAGACGCGGTCACGGACGGCGCCGCCCCCGGTGCCCCGCGCAGCGCACGCCGTGTCCGCCCGGACGGTCACGTCAATCCGGTGTGCGTGCACTCACCTTGTCGAGTAAGGGTCGCCACGGTGGCGTGACGCCTTCCCCGCAGGGCGGTGTCCCACGGCGGTCCCCCTCGTTGAACCTGACACGAACGGAACCGGGAGCATGTCCATCCTGACCCTGACCGGAGCGAGCGGCTTCATCGGCGCGCGCGTCGCGTCCCGCCTGGCGCCACGGCACACCGGGCGGCCGCTGCGGCTGCTCGCGCACGACCGCGCGGTGACCGCGCCCGGACCGCGCACCGAGGTGCGCACCGCCGACCTGGCCGACCCGCGGTCGCTGCGCGGCACGTGCGACGGCACGGAGATCCTGGTGCACTGCGCCAGCCGCGTCTCCGGTACCGAGCAGGAGTGCCGGGCGGTCAACGCGGAGGGCACCGCGGCCCTGGTGGAGGAGGCGTTACGCGCCGGGGTCCAACGGATCGTGCTGCTGAGCACCGCGGCGGTCTACGGGCGCGGCCCGTTCACCGGCCAGGGCCCGGACGACCTGCCGACCGCGCCGGTCTCGGCGGCCTCCCGCACCCGTGCGGAGGGGGAACGCGCGGTGCTGGCCGCGGGCGGGACCGTGCTGCGCCCGCACCTGGTGTACGGCACCGGCGACCGGTGGGTGGGGCCCGGGCTGCTGCGGCTGGCGGCGGCGATCGGCGGCAGCGTGGAGGGCTGGCCGGCGCACGTGTCCATGGTGGAGGCCGGGGACCTCGCGCGGGCGGTCGCCGCTGTGGCCCTGGCCCCGCCGGCCGCCCTGACCGCGCGGATCTACCACGCCAACCACCCGCGTCCGGTGCCCGTGGCCGCACTGTTCGCCGCACTGGCCGCCACCCGCGGCACGCCGCCGCCGCAGGAACGCTTGACGTACGCCGAGGCCGTCGCCCGGCTGGGCGCGCTGGGACGCGGCCCCCACGACGTGGACATGGTCGCCGTCGACCACTGCTTCGGCTCGGAGCCGCTGTGGGCGGACACCGGCTGCCCGCCCGGCCCCGGCTTCCCCGGACGCTTCGCGCCGCACGCGGACTGGTATGCGACCGCCTGAGCCACCGCTTTCCCCCGGGAACCGCCTCCCCACCACGCAAGTTGGCGGTTTCTTGGTGATTCCGCTCCGAGAACCGGGGTACCACACGTGCACGCGTCAAGAGTGAACAAGCGAGGATCCCGTGACGAGACCGAGGAACGGCGTGGAACGCCCCACCGCACTGGAGTACCGATGACCCCCGCCCGCCCGAGCATGGCCTTCGGTTCCGAGTCCGCCCCAGCGCCGCCGCCCCCTCCCGCCGCACCGGCGCCGGGGCCCCAGCAACCGCCCGCCGGCCCGGCCGCCCGCGCCGCAGCGCCCTCCCGCACCCGGCGGCGGCACCCCGCCGCCGCCCGGACGACGCAGCGTCACCGGTGCGGACGGGGCCGATGGGAACGGCGTGGCGGGCGTTCGTCCCAACTGGCCGAGTGTTGGATCGCGCAGGGCTGATATCCGCCCGAGTCGGCACATCGGCCGCGCCACGAGTGCCATGGTGGCCGAATGAGCGAGCTGAACACGGGCTTCGAACCGGACCGGCTGTCCGACGCGGCGATCGCCTGCGCCCTGAACGAGGATCCCGAAGGCATCGACGTGCTCATGAGAGGTCTCGGCCCCGCGCAGATGCGCGCGTTCGCCGCCCAGCTCGCGATGGGCGCGGCCGACACCCTGGTGCAGTGGGCGGCCGAGTCCGGCCTCGGCCCGCAGGAGGCCGCCGGCATCTGGCGGCGCGGCATGCTGCTGCGCGCTCAGGAACACGCGGGCGACAGCGACGGCAGCGGCCCGGGCGGCGACCGGCCGAAGGGCCACTGACCCGGGCACGCGCCACCTTCCAGCACGTCCTCGGCACGATCGCCGCGTGGCAGCCGCAGGAGTGGACCCTGAGTCTGGCCGTGCTGCGCGACGGTGCCGTGGTGGGGCGGCAGGACCTGACGGCGGGCCGCTTCCCCGTCACGCGCGAGGCGCAGACCGGCTCCTGGCTCGGCCTGCCGCACCAGGGCAGGGGCACCGGCACCCAGATGCGGGCCGCGGTCCTGCACCTGGCCTTCGCCGTCCTGGGCGCCACGGCCGTCACCTCCAGCGCCATGACCGACAACCCCGCCTCCCTCGGTGTCTCCCGGCGGCTCGGCTACCGCCCGGACGGCCTGAGCACCGCCGCCGTGCAGGGCCGCGCCCGGGTCCTCCAGCGGCTGCGCCTGGAACGCGCGGACTGGGAGGCGCACCGCGCGGTGCCGGTCGAGGTCACCGGTTTCGAGCCCTGCCGGGAGTTGTTCCTCCCCCAGGGGTGAACGTCGTCCGCCCGCGCCGCCGGCCCCTCCCCCGGCAGCCTCAACGGCCACCGGGCACCCGACTCTGCCCAAACCCACCGTGACCTGCTGTTATTTACGCGTCAGAGCGCTGCCGCCACACGGAATTCCCCCCGGCGAGCGACCCTCGGACGAGTGACCGGAGGGCGGAAATCCCGGTGCCGTTGTCCGAGGCCGCTGGCACGATCGGAGCCATGAACGCATCGGTGGACACCGTACGGGACCAGCGGTCCCTCATCACGGCGGTGGAGGCGGGCGCCCCCGTGGAGTGGCTGATGTTCTGGGGCCACCGGCCGGAGCCCGACGGGGGGTTGGGGCGCGGCTGCCTGAGCCAGTGGTATCCGTCGCCGTTCACCGTGGCCGGGGTGACCTACCCGACGGCGGAGCACTGGATGATGACCGGCAAGGCGCGGATGTTCGGGGACACGGCGCTGGCGGAACGGATACCGGGCGCCGGTTCCCCGGCGGAGGCGAAGAAGCTGGGCCGGCTGGTCGGCGGGTTCGACGAGGAGACCTGGCGGGCCCGGCGGTTCGGGCTGGTCGTCGAGGGGAGCGCCGCGAAGTTCTCCTCCACGCCGCAGCTGCGCGCCTACCTGCTCGCCACCCGCGGCCGGGTGCTGGTGGAGGCCAGTCCGCGGGACCGGATCTGGGGGATCGGGATGTCCTCGTCGCACGAGAGCGCGCGGAACCCGGTGGGCTGGCGCGGACTGAATCTGCTGGGCTTCGCGCTCATGGAGGCCAGGGACCGGCTGGCGGCCGCCGATGCGTGAAGTCACTTGACGGCCCCTTAGGTCGAGGCCATGCGGGACGGTTCCCACAGCACACTGCCGGCGCCCGCGACGCCGCCCGTCCCGCCCGTCCCCGGCACCCACCGCGTCCCTCTGCCGCCGGAGGTCCCGCTGTCCCCGGAGATCCCGGCGGCGGGCCGTGCGGCGGCCGGGGGCGGCGGGTCCGCCGGTGGGCGCGGCGTGGGGCGGGCGCGTCGCTGGTGATGACGGCCCTCTGCCTGGCCGTGGCCCGGCTGCTGGGGGTGCGGGAGCCGCGGACGCTCCCCGGGTTCCGGTAACGCGGGCGCCCGGCGGCCCGCAGGCGTTCACCCGCGCCGCGGGCCCGGGCGTCCGGCGCCGGGGCGCGCCCACGCCGCCCCCCGCACCCGGCGCCCCCGCGCGCCCACGCCCGCCCACCGCACACAGCCGGCCCGCGCCCGCGCTCACGGTCCCGACCGGAGAATCCCGCGCGGGACCGTTCGGCGGAGGGTCAGACCAGGCGGCGGGCGGTGGCCCAGCGGGTGAGTTCGTGGCGGTTGGAGAGCTGGAGCTTGCGCAGCACCGCCGAGACGTGGGACTCCACGGTCTTGACGGAGATGAAGCAGCTGCTTGGCGATCTCCTTGTAGGCGTAGCCGCGGGCGATCAGCCGCAGCACCTCGCGTTCGCGCTGGGTGAGGCGGTCGAGGTCCTCGTCGACCGGCGGGGCGTCGGTGGAGGCGAACGCGTCGAGCACGAAGCCGGCCAGCCGGGGGGAGAAGACCGCGTCGTTCTCGGAGACCCGGAAGATCGAATCGACCAGGTCGGGGCCGGTGATGCTCTTGGTGACGTAGCCGCGGGCGCCGTTGCGGATCACGCCGATGACGTCCTCGGCGGCGTCGGAGACCGACAGCGCGAGGAACTGCACCGAGCGGTTGGGGTCGTTGATCAGCGCCGAGCACCGGCGCAGCACCTCCAGGCCACCGCCGCCCGGCAGGTGGACGTCGAGGAGGACGACGTCGGGGCGGGTGGCCTGCACGACGGCGACCGCCTGGTCGACGTCCGCCGCCTCCCCCACCACGTCGACGCCGGTGCGTTCGGTGTCGCCGATCTCGGCCTGGACACCGGTGCGGAACATGCGGTGGTCGTCCACCAGGACCACCCGTACGCGCCGTCCCGGATCGGGCGCCGTATTGCCGTCGTTCATGCCGCTGACCTCTCCATCTCCAGTTCCACCTCGGTCCCGCCGCCGGGCGCCGGGTGGATGCGTGCGGTGCCGCCGTTGCGTTCCATGCGGCCGACGATGGACTCCCGTACGCCCATCCGGTCCTCCGGCACCGCGGCGGGGTCGAAGCCGGGGCCGCGGTCCCGCACCGAGACGAAGACCCGTTCCTCCTCGACCTCCGCGTAGACCTGCACGGCCTCGTCACCACCGTACTTGGCCGCGTTGACCATCGCTTCGCGCGCGGCCTGCTGGAGCGCGGACAGAGCGGGGGTGAGTGGGCAGTCGCCGACGCACACCACCTCGACCGGGACGCCGTGCCGGTCCTCGACCTCGGCGGCCGCGGCGCGCACCGCGTCGGCGACGGTCGCCGGCTCCTCCTCCTTGCCGGTGCCCTCCGGCCGGTAGAGCCAGGCGCGCAGCTCGCGTTCCTGCGCGCGGGCGAGCCGGGCGACCTCGCGGGGGTCGTCGGCCTTGCGCTGGATCAGGGTGAGGGTGTGCAGCACGGAGTCGTGGACGTGGGCGGCGACCTCGGCGCGTTCCTGGGCGCGGATGCGCAGGGTGCGTTCCTCCGACAGGTCCTGCGTCATGCGGATCACGTAGGGGCCGGCGAGCAGCGCGATGCCGACCACCAGGGCCAGCGACGCCTGCATGATCGCCCCGATGTGGGAGGCCGACCCCTGGAGGACCAGGAAGCCGGTGACGCCGGCCACCACGAGGATGACGCCGGCCGCGCCCCGGGCGAGGGGCCAGAACCGCTTGTCGCGGCTCATCTCCACCCAGCGGGCCCGCCGCGCGTTGTCGGCCTGCCGCCAGACCAGGGCCACGCCGGCCGCGATCAGCAGCATCGGCCAGATGTAGGCGTTGGCGGCGCCGAGGTGCAGTTTGTTGACCAGGAGCGCCAGTCCGCCGAGCATCGCGGCGAGCGCGAGCACCTGGCCGCGTTCGGGTTTGCGGCCCACCAGCCAGGCGCGCGGGCCGAGTTGCTCGCGGCCGGCCTCGACGCCGCCGAGGCCCATGGGCACCACGAACCAGAACAGGGCGTAGAGCACGATGCCCAGTCCCCCGAAGGTGGACAGGGCGGCGAAGACCACCCGCACCCACGAGACCGGCAGGCCGAGGTGGCCGGCCAGGCCCCGGGCGACGCCGCCGATCATCCGGCCCTCGGAGCTGCGGTAGAGGCGGGGCGGGACGTTCTCCTCCTCGCCGCCGGAGCCCGGGCGCGCATCGCGCCGGCCCGGCTCCGGACCGGGCGCGGCGGCGTCGCGGGGGGCTCCCGGTGGGCCCGCAGGGGGCGCCGACGTCGCTGACATGCCTCCGATCGTCACATGCCCGGGGGGTCGGGGGCATCAGGGTTGACCCCCGAATCGTCCCGGAGGACTGTGCGGCGTGGCGTCCCTGAGGCTTCCCCGGGAGGTGTCGGGACGCTTCTCAGGGACCAACCAGGGTCATCACGGATACCGGTCGGGGGCCGGCGTCGGTCACCATGAGGAACATGACGGACGAGATGCCCGGCCCGGCGGCCGGGGACGGTGAGGGGCCGGCGGGCGGTGCGGCGGACGCCCGGCCGGCCGGCGACGGCGCTTCCGGCGCCCCCGCGCCCCCCGCACGGAAGCTGCTGACGCGCAGCAACCGCAGCAAGATCATCGGAGGGGTGTGCGGCGGGCTGGGCCGCTACTTCGGGATCGACCCGGTGATCTTCCGGGTGGTGCTGGTGGTGCTGGCGCTGACCGGCGGCGTCGGTCTGATCAGCTACGGCATCGGCTGGCTGCTGATCCCGATGGACGGCGAGGACGAGACGGAGATCCGCCGTCTGCTGTCCGGCCGGATCGAGGGCACCGCGATGACGGCGGTGTTCGGCACCCTCGTGGGGTCGGGGCTGTTCCTGTCGACGATGGACAACGGCAACACGCAGGCGTTCGCGCTCTGCCTGGTCGCCGCGGTCGTGGCGGCCGTGCACTGGTCGCAGCGGCGGCGGGCCTGGCTGTCGGCGCTGCGGGCCGACTACAGCGGGGCGGGCGGCGCCACGGCGTCCGGCGCGGGCGGCGTGCGGGAGGCACCGCCGGCTCCGCAGCCGCCGCCCACCGGGGGCCCGTCGTGGTGGCGGGGGCCGGACAGCGCGGGGGCGCGGGGCTGCGGGGGGCCGGTGTCGTTCGTGAAGACCGCGCCGGGCGTCCACGGCACCTCGGCGCAGCAGGACGAGCGGTACCTGTGGGGGCCGGACGAGCAGGCGGGGAACGCCCGGGGCACGGGGAAGGGGTGCTGGCGGCCCGGCGGTGGACGGCGGTCGGGACGGTCCGAGGAGCACGAGGGCGGGCTGTACGGCGCGGCGGTGTTCCTGGTGTCGCTGCTGGTCGGGGCGGCCGTGCTGATGGCGCTGCGGCACCGGCAGCCGCTGGGCACCGCGCTGGAGGCCGGGTTCGCCGGGATGCTGGTGGTGCTGGGCGCCGGGATGGCCGCCGGGGCGTTCACCGGACGGCGCGGACGCGGGCTGATCGGCTGGGCGGTGGTGGCGTCGTTCCTGGCGGCGGTCTCCTCCACGATGCCGAAGTCGGTGGGCGCCGACTGGCACCGCTCCACCTGGCACCCGGTCGCCGCCTCAGCGGTGCGTCCCTCCTACGACCTGGGCGCCGGCCAGGGCATCCTGGACCTGCGGTCCGCCGCGCCGGAGCAGGGCAGCACCGTCACCACCGCGGTGAACATGGGCGCCGGGCAGATCCAGGTGCTGGTCCCGCGGGACGTCACGGTGAAGCTGGTGGCGAAGGTCGGTCTGGGTGACGTGCGGCTGCCCAACGAGAGGAAGCACGACATCAACGTCTCGGCGAGTCGCACCCGGACGGGGACGTATCCTCCGCCGGCGGGTGTGAAGCCGGTCGGCACGGTGGTCCTCACGCTGAAGCTGGGGGCCGGACAGGTGGAGGTGCTGCGTGGCCCGGCGTCGTAGGTTCGAGCCCTCGGGGCTGCTGGCGGGTCTGCTGTTCCTGGCGGCCGCCGCGGTCTTCGCCGGGGAGGCGGCCGGGTCGTGGAACCCGAAGCCGGTGCTGGTGATGGGCGGTGTGGCGGCGGGTCTGGTGGTGGTGAGCCTGGTCCGGATGATCACCACCCTGGTCCGCCGGGGCAGGGCCCGCCGCGCCACCGTCCAGGAGTGACGGGGCCCTCGCCCCTGCCGGGCCCCGGTGACGGCGGCCGGCGTCCCGGGCGGGATGTCCGGGGCCGGGCCGGGGTCAGCCGGTGGGCGCGGCGGGGGCGCGGCGGCGGGCGGCGATGAGGGCGTCGAGGGAGCAGCGGGGGGCGCCGGCCAGCACGAGCGGCAGCCACGCCATGAGGTAGGCGAGGTCGTTGCCGTAGTAGTACGGGGTGCTGGACCAGCTGACCGTCAGCCACAGGCTCAGCGAGATCAGCGCGCCGCCGAGGGCAGCCACCCGGGACAGGAGCCCGAACAGGGTGCCCAGGCCGGCGGCCAGTTCGCCCAGGGCGATGGCGTAGCCGAAGCCGGACGGGTTCTTGAGCGCGAGGTCCACCATGCCGGGGATGGCGGCGTTGTCCCGCACGGAGTGCAGGAGCGTGACGAGGGTGCCGCCGGCGGCGAGGAACGCGGGGTCGGTCAGCTTGTCCAGCCCCGCGTAGACGAACGTCACGCCGAGGAAGATCCGCAGCGGCAGCAGGGCGTGGCGGGCGGCCCCGGCCCGCACTCCGTCCGGCAGCGTGGCGCCGTCGGCCGTTCCCTTTGATGTCATGGTGTCCACCTCTCGACCCGCACGTTCGTACGTCGTCAGCCTGTCCCACGTCGTATACGTGGCGGATACCGGTATCGCTCAACGGCCGGTGCCCCGCGCGCCGCGGCGGGCGCGCGGGGCGGGCGTCAGCCGAACAGTCCGGGCTGGTCACGGGCGATCTGCTGGTACATCGGCTGGTAGTTGATCCAGCCGACGAGGTCGCCGCCGAGCTGCTGGTGGGTGAGCACGGCGTCCTCGTGCGTCACGGGCACCGGGGTGCCGGCGGCCAGGGCGGCGAGCTGGACCTGGCAGGAGCGTTCCATGGTGATGAACCACCACGCGGCGGCGTCCACCGAGTCACCGACGGTGAGCAGGCCGTGGTTGCGCAGGATGACGGCCTTGTGCGTCCCGAGGGCGGCGGCGATGCGGCGGCCCTCGTCCGCGCCGGTGACCGCGCCGGTGTACTCGTCGAAGAGGGCGTGGTCCTGGTAGAAGGCGCACGCGTCCTGCGTGATCGGCTCCAGCGTCCGGCCCAGCGCGGACAGCGCGCGCCCGTGGACCGAGTGGCTGTGGGCGGCGGCGACCACGTCGGGGCGGGCGGCGTGGATCTGCGCGTGGACGGCGAACGCGGCCTGGTTGACGTGGTGTTGGCCCTCCACGACCTGCCCGGCGTGGTTGACGAGGACGAGATCGCCGACGGTGACCTGCTGGAAGGACAGGGCGAACGGGTTGGCCCAGAAGTGGTCGGTGAACTCCGGGTCCCGCACGGTGATGTGACCGGCGACGCCCTCCTCGAACCCGAGCCGGCCGAACAACCGCAGGGCCGCGGCGAGCCGTTCCTTCCGGTGCCGCCGCTCGCCCGCCACGTCGTCGAACACCGGCGGAAGGACCAGCCGCAGCCGCCCGAGCGGAACCGGTTCGGGCGCAACGGTCCCCGGCGGAACGGGAGGGGAGGGCTCGGGCCGCGGGCCGGCGGATTCCGGCGGAACGGGCTGCGGGCCGGCGGTCCGCGGCGGCGCGGTGTGCGGTGTGGCGGGCTCTGCGGCCGGCCCCGCGGTGGCGGGCCCGGCGTCGGGCGCGATGTCGGTCATGCGACCCGAAGCTACCGCCGGGTACCCGCCCTGCCCAGCGCGGCAGGCGAACGGCCGCCCCCGCGCCGTCCCCGGACCGGCCGCCCCCGCACAGGAACCGCCGGCGCGTTCCCTCAGCCCGTCGTCGTGCCCGACGCGCCCAGGGTGACGCCCGATCCGGAGACCAGGACGCGCAGGACGTCGGGGTCGGCCTGGAAGCCGGTGACGGACAGGCCGGCGGGCAGCGGGAGGGACCAGGTGAGGTGGCCGGCGACGGCGGGCTCGTCGGTGAGGCCGGGGACGCGGATCTGGAGGCGGTTGCCGCTGACGGCGATGACGCCCCGGGACGGCAGGTCGCGGTCCTCGACGGTGCCGCGCAGGCGGACGTCCTCGGTCGGGGCGGACGGACCACCGGGCGTCACCGGGCTGATGCCGACCGGTCGGGTGTCCAGCAGGTGGCCGAGGGTGGCGCCCAGCGCGCTCCACCGGATGCTGACGGTGCCGGTGACCGAGCCGGACCGCACGCTGTCGAACGACGACGACACCCGCATGTCCCGCATGTCGAGGCGCAGTCGGTCGACGGTGAGGCTGCTCGTGGTGCTGGCGACGGTCATGTGACGGGCGGTCAGCGTGACGTCGTCGAGGCTGCCGCCGGCCGCCTGCGTCAGGAACGGGAAGCCGTGGATGTCCACGGCGGTGTTGTCGAGGTCGTAGCGTTCGCCGGCCTTCTTGGCGGCGAACTGTTCGGCCTCGTGGACCGCGACGCGGTCGGCCGCCACGAACAGGGCGACGAGGACGACGACGAGGACGGTGAGTACCTTGACCCAGCGTCTTCTCATGATGGTTCCCCCCACGGGATGAGGGGGCGAGGCACCGGTCTCCCGGCTTTTCATCCCCCCTCGCCCCGCGGCCGCCGATCCTGTCAGGTCCGGCTGCCGGTTGTCACGGCGGGGTAACGTCCGTTCGGTCGCGGTGGGCGGACGGCGGTCACCGTCCGCCCACCGGCCGCGTGCGCGGCGGCCGCCCCTCGGCTGCGTACACCGTCGGCCGCCGGCCCGTTCTCGGACCTGCCCGGGGAGGGCGGTGGGTCAGGGGCGTTCGGGGGCGACGGAGAACTTCTCCGCGCGCAGGTAGAGGGAGTCGACCTTGCCGATCGGGTCGGCGGCCCAGCGGTGCTGCATGGGGTCGCCGGCCAGGGCGTTGTCGAGGGCGGTGAGGATCATCGCCTGGTCGAGCACCAGGTAGCGGTGACCGACGGCGCCGGAGGCCGGGTCCAGCGCGTCGTAGAAACCGTAGGGGCCGTAGACCTGCGGGTAGTCGGCCAGCAGGGTGGCGATGTTGGCGTAGGCGGTCCGCGGTTCGACGTCGAGCGCCAGGAAGGAGGCGTGCGGGGTGACCGCCGACTCCAGGTAGTCGGTGGCGGAGGCGTCGGTGCCCAGCGCGTGCGAACCGTAGGCGTTGTAGCCGCCGGTGTCGTCGGGGGTGCTGGACGGGGAGAGGCCCCAGACCTTGTAGCCCAGGTCCTTGGTGTCGTAGGCGACGGTGGCGTCCAGGTAGTCCTGGTCGTTGGCGCCGAAGCCCTGCGGCGCGTCGGCGACTTCGGGCACCACGAGGTTCGGCATCAGGGCTTCGAAGACCGAACCGCCCCAACTGGGCGCGTAGTCGATGCCGTTGGAGGTGTAGTGGCCCTCGGTCACCGGGAAGACCTTGCGGGTCAGCGGGTCGGTGACGTTCACCACCGGGCCGGACGGGGTCTGTTCCTGGCCGAACTGGGCGGGCTCGGTGCGCCAGGTGCGCCACCACACGTCGGAGGGCATGGTGCGGCCGCCGATGCCGACGTAGGCGGCGATGCGGGTCTCGGTGTTCAGCATGCCGTACTCGAAGCCGGCCGGGCCCTGGTTGACCAGGTAACCGCCGTACATCTGGCCCGCGTTGACGTTCGTGGACTCGTCGCCGGCGTCGTAGAAGAGGCTGAAGTCCATCGCCTTCAGCAGCTTGGTGGCGCGGGCGGCGAACTGCGGTGCCGCCTGCCGGAGTTCGACGAGGCCGGAGGCGTACCAGCCGTTGTCGACGGTGGAGATCAGCTGGCCGGTCCAGTCCTTGCCGGCGATGCTGGTGCCGCCGGGGCCGGTGATCGGGTCGCCGGTCCTCGTGTCGTACCAGCTGAGCAGGAACCCCTGGTACTTGGGGAGTTTCTCGACGGCGGCGAGCGCGTCGGCGAGCCGGCGGTCACGTTCCCGACGGGAGATCAGACCGAGGTCGCCCGCGTCGATGATGCTCCACAGGTTGACGCCGATGTTGGTGGGCGAGGTGTAGGTGCCCTGGGAGGGCTTGTCGCCGAGGGTGATGTTGTCCATCGGCAGGTGGGTGACCGGGTCGACGTCAGCCTGGGAGAACTTCCAGGTGTCGGCCGCGATCCCGCGCAGCCGGGCACGCTGCGCGGCGGTGAGCGGGGCGGTGGTGCCGGAGGCGGTGGTGCCGGAGGCGGTGGTGCCGGAGGCGGTGGTGCCGGCCGGGTGCGCGGCGGTCGCGGCGGCGGCCTGGACGCCTGCGCCGGTCATCACCAGCGCGGCGGCGGCCACCAGCGCGGCCGTGCGCACCGGGCGGCGGGACGGAGTGGGAGGCATGACTCTTCCTTCCGGAACGACGGTGTTCGGGGACGGCGGTGTTCGCGAACGGTGTGTGCCGCCGCACGGCTCGCAGGGAGACCGCACGCGGGCGGGCGGGGGCACCCGGTCAGGCGGGACCGCCTTCCGTGGCGGCGAACGGGTTGGGCAGCGCGGCCAGCAGCCGGCGGGTGTAGGGGTCGCGCGGATCCCGCAACACCGCCCGGGTGCCACCCTGTTCGACGATCCGGCCGTGGTTGAGCACGATCAGCTCGTCGGTGACCACCCGGGCGCTGAGCAGGTCGTGCGTGATGTAGAGCAGGCTGACCCCGCGCTCGCGGCGCAACTCCCCCAGCAGGCGCAGCACTCCGGCGCGCAGCGAGACGTCGAGCATGGAGACGGGTTCGTCGGCGACGATGACGTCCGGCTCGGCGGCCAGGGCGTGCGCGATGACGACGCGCTGGCGCTGCCCGCCGGACAGCTGGTGCGGCAGCTTGCCGGCGAACTGCGCGGCGGGGGTCAGGCCCACGGTCTCCAGCAGCCCGTCGACCCGGCCCTCGGCCTCCTCCTCGGACAGTCCGAGGTGGTTGACCAGCGGCCGGGTGAGCACGTAGCGCACGGTGTGCACGGGGTTGAGGGCGCCGTAGGGGTCCTGGAAGACCATCTGCACGCGCTTGCGGTACGCCCGCAGTCCCCGGGCCCGCAGCCGGTCGACCCGCAGGTCGCCGAAGGTCACGGTGCCGGACGTGGGGCGTTCCAGGCCGGTGAGCAGCCTGGCCAGCGTGGACTTGCCGCTGCCGCTGGCACCGACCAGGCCGACGGCGGCGCCCGGGGCGACGGCGAACGACACCCCGTCCAGCGCCACGGTGTCGCGTTCGCCGCGCCGCCGCGAGCGGTAGACGCGCCGCACGCCGGTGACGGACAGCGCGGGCAGGTCACGGGCGGCGGCCGGCCCGGCGTCACGGGCGGTGGGCGCTCCGGCGGCGCCGGTGGGCGGTGGGGTCCCGGGGGCCGGGGTGCCGGGGGCGTTGCTCTCGTCAGCGGTCATCGCCGGCTGCCTCCTCGGCGTCGCGGTGCGCCACGGCGCAGGCCACGTGGGCGGTGCCGAGCGGGAGCAGCGGCGGCACCCCGTCCAGGCAGACGTCCTCGCGGGAGGCGCAGCGCGGCGCGAAGGGGCAGGCGGTCTGCTCCAGGGACAGGTCGGGCGGGGAGCCGGGGATGCCCTCCAGCCGGACCTCCTCGGCGCGCGGGTCGGCGTAGCAGCGCAGCAGCGCCCGGGTGTAGGGGTGCGCGGAGTGCCGCAGCGCGCTCGCGGACGGGCGGTCCTCGACGATGCGGCCGGCGTACATCACCAGCAGCCGGTCGGCGCAGTCCACCACGGTGCCCAGGTCGTGGCTGATGAGCAGCGCGGTGAAGCCGTTCTCCCGCTGGAGCTCCCGGATGGTGGACATCACCGCGTCCTGCACGATGACGTCCAGCGCGGTCGTCGGCTCGTCGAAGACCACCAGGCGGGGGTCGAGGGCGAGGGCGACGGCGATGGCGACGCGCTGGCGCATGCCGCCGGAGAGTTCGTGCGGGTAGCTGCGCAGCACGGCGGGCTTCAGGTGCACCTTGTCCAGCAGGGCGGCCGCCCGCGCCCTGATGTGACGTCCCGTCACTTTGCGGTGGGCGCGCAGCACGTCGCCGAAGTGGTCCTCGACGCTGCGCACCGGGTTCAGCGCGTTCATCCCGCTCTGCAGCACCAGGGAGAAGCCGTTGTACCGCCTGCGGCGCAACGCCTCGCCGGACAGGGTCGCCACGTCCTCGCCGTCGAAGCGGACGGTACCGGACGTCAGCCGGGCCGGCGGGCGCAGCATCCGGGTCAGGGCGTAGCCGAGGGTGGACTTCCCGCAGCCGGACTCGCCGACCAGGCCGACGAACTCGCCCTGGCCGAGGGTGAGATCGACGTCCCGCACGGAGTGCACCCGCACGCCGCGCCGGGGTTCGTAGACGACGCCGACCCCGCGGGCCTCCAGCAGCGGCGGGGGGCCGGCCTGCGGTGCGGCGGCGGTGGCCGCCGGGTTCGTTCCGCTCATCACTTCTCCCGCAGACGGGGGTTGGACAGCGCGTCGACGCCGAAGTTGACCAGGGACAGCGCGGTGGCCAGCAGCGCGACGCACAGGCCGGGCGCGAAGATGAGCGTCCAGTCGCCGGTGAGCAGGGCGTTGTTGTTCTGCGCCCAGTACAGCATCGTGCCCCACGAGACGGTGGACGGGTCGCCCAGGCCGATGAACTCCAGCGCCGCCTCGCCCAGGACCGCGGCGGTCGCGGCGGCGAAGAAGTTGGCCGCGACCAGCGAGATCATGTTCGGCAGGATCTCCCGGAAGACGATGCGGCCGAGCCGTTCCCCGGAGAACTGCGCCAGCGCCACGAAGTCGCGGGTGCGCAGCGTTGCGGTCTGGGCGCGCATGACGCGGGCGCCGGTGGCCCATCCGGTGACGACGACCACCAGCACGATGACCGGTACGCCGCCGCCGGAGAGGTAGGTGGCGATGACGATCATCAGCGGCAGCGAGGGGATGACCAGGGTGAGGTTGGTGAGGAAGCCCAGCACTTCGTCGCCGATGCCGCGCAGGTAGCCGCCGACCAGGCCGACGACCACCGCCACCACGGTCGCCAGCGCCCCGGAGACCAGGGCCACGACCAGCGACACCCGCGCGCCGTACAGGAGTTGGGACAGCACGTCCTGCCCGGAGCCGGTGGTGCCCAGCGGGTGGCCGCCGGAGGGCGACAGCGAGCGGGCGAACGAGCTGTCGGTGGGCGAGTAGGGCGCCACCAGCGGGGCGAGCAGCGCCATCAGCACCAGGACTCCCAGCAGGACCAGGCCCGTTCGCGCCTTGCCGTCCGACCACAGGGTGGCCGCCACCCGTCCGGTGAAACGCACCGCGCGTGGTGCCCGGCGCAGCGCCTTGGGCACGTCGGGCGGCGCGGTCGCGGGGTCCGCGAGGGGGACCGGGGTCATGTCGCTCATCGGCGCACCCTGGGGTCGAGCGTGGTGTAGAGCAGGTCCACGATGAAGTTGGCGATCAGCACGCTGACGGTGAAGACCAGGAACAGCGCCTGCATCAGCGGGAAGTCGTGGTTGGAGATGGCGATGCCGAACAGGTAGCCGATGCCCGGGTAGCCGTAGACGACCTCGGTGAGGATGGAGCCGCCGACGACGGTGCCGAGCGCCAGGCCGAACAGCGTCACGTTCGGCAGCAGCGCGTTGCGGGCCGCGTACCGCAGGGCCACGGTGCTGCCGCGCAGACCGTTGGCCTCGGCGAAGGTCACGTAGTCCTCGCCGATGGTGTTGATCATGTTGTTGCGCATGGACAGCACCCAGCCGCCGAGCACCGAGATCAGGATGGTGACGGCCGGCAGCACGCTGTGGAACAGCGCGTCGGACAGGAAACCGCCGCTCCAGCCGGGCGAGGTGGCCGGGCTGTAGCCGCCCTTGATGGGGAACCAGCCGAGCTCGAACCCGAAGACGAACAGCAGCAGCAGCGCCGTCCAGAAGTAGGGGAACGCCGAGGTGAACGAGGAGCCGACGGTGGCGAGCGTGTCGAGCCGGCCGCCGCGCCGCCACGCCGCCAGCACGCCCATCAGCGTGCCGGCGACGAAGGCGATCACGGTGACCGTGCCCACCAGGACGAGTGTCCACGGCAGCGCCTGGCCGATGACCGAGCCCACGGTCTGCGGGTAGTAGGTGTAGGACAGCCCGAAGCGGAAGTGTGCGACCTCGTCGAGGTAGGTGACGTACTGGCTCCACCAACTGCCGTGCGGCAGGCCCAGGGTGGCCTCGATGGCGTGCCGCTGGGCCGGGCTGACCGGTCCTTGTCCGGCGAACTTCGCCAGCGCGGCGTCGACCGGCGAGCCGGGCATCAGCCGGGGCAGCACGAAGTTGATCGTGATCGCGGCCCACAGGGTGACGACGAGCGTCAGCGTGCGGCGCAGCAGGTAGTGCAACGGACACCTCCTTCGGCGCTGCCGCCCGCCGTCACTTCTTCTTGAGGTGGGTGATGACCATCAGCGGCGTGGACTTGTCGGGTGCCGGGGAGCCGTAGGGCGCCGGGGGCGCGTACGGGTGGGCGGCGTCCGGCCAGCCGGTGTAGTTCTTCGTCGTGTACTCGCCCCAGGTGGCGCCGTAGAAGAGGGTGATGACCGGCACCTTGGTGAGCATGGTGTTCTCCAGCCCGTGCACAGCGTTCTTCTGCTGGTCCGGGGAGGTGCTGACCTCCAGCGCGCGCAACTGCCCGTTCGTGGCGGGGTCGTTCCACCGCTCGTAGTTGCTGGCGGCGGTCTTGCCGACCGGGGCGGTCAGCTTGCCGTCGAGCAGCGAGTCGAGGTCGGTGTAGGGGTTGCCGTTGCCCCCGAAGGCGCCGAACGAGGTGTCGAACTGGCCGGACTGCAGGTCGCTCATGTACGCGGGGTACTCGGGCGACTGGATCTTCAGCTTGATGCCCAGCCCGGCCATCTGCTGCTCCAGCACCTGCGCGCCCTGGAGCCAGTCGCTGAAGCCGTTGGGCACGTTGACGCTGAACGTGACGGGCTTGCCGTCCTTGCCAACCAGCTTGCCGCCCTTGAGGGTGTAACCGGCCTGCTTGAACAGCGAGTTGGCCTTGGCCTTGTCCGGGGTGACCTGTCCGGCGGCGGGCAGCGAGGGGTCACGGAAGGAGGCGAGCCCGGGCATGAGTCCGTCCTGCGCGGCCGGCTTGACGTAGCCGTCCTCCGCCTTTTCGGCTATCTCGGCGCGGTCGAGCCCGGCCGAAAGGGCCTGCCGGAAGGCCGCGTTGCTGAACGGCGCCTTGCCGAGGTTCATGTAGAGGGTGATGACGCCGCCGGCCGGGAACCAGTACGTGTTGTTGGCCTTGTCCTGGTTGACCCAGGTCTTGCGCACGTCCGGCATGAACAGCGTCGCCCAGTCGTAACCGCCCTTGGTGAGCGTCAGTTGGGAGGTCGCGTTGCCGGTGAGGGCGGGGAAGACCAGGGAGTCGACCGCCACCTGACCTGCCTGCCAGCACTGCGGGTTCTTCTTCAGCGTGTACTGGTTGGGCGTGAAGTGCCCGACGGTGTACGGGCCGGAGGTCACCGGGTCGGTGTTGGTGAACGTCGCCGGGTCCGCGACCTTCGACCAGGTGTGCTGCGGCACGATCAGCGTCTGCGCGAGGGTGCCGGCGAACGGCACGTCCGGCGAGCTGAACGCCATGACGACCTTGTCGCCGTCCGCCGTCACCGACTTCACGTGCTTCCACACGCCGGCCGCGTCCAGCGCCGGGAACTTCTTCATCAGGCCGAAGGTGAACACCACGTCCTGCGCGGTCAGCGGCTTGCCGTCGCTCCACTTGACGCCGTCGCGCATCGTGAACGTCAGCGTCGAGTTCCCCGACCAGGCGTGCCCGGTGGCCAGGAACGGCGTCCAGCTGCCGTCCAGCGGGTTGACGTACTCCAGCGGCTCGTACATGTACGGGGTGCCGCTGCGCTGGTTGGCGGAGAACGGGTTGAAGTTGTTCTGCAGCGTCGGGGAACCGTTGTCCACACCGATGGTGAGGCTGTCGGCCGGGCCGGTGGCGGACTGCTGCCCGCCACCCTTGCAGCCGGCCAGCAGCAACAGGCCGGCGCTCGCGGCGGCCGCGACCGCCAGCGCGCGGGAACGCCTTCTCGAACCGCTCATGGCTGGGCCTTTCGATGGAGTGAGGGTGAGCCGGCCCGGGGGGCGGCCGTGGGGTCGGTGACGTCGTCCGGTTCGGGTTCCGGGCAACCGCAGCTGGCCCGCGGGTCAAGCCGCACCGGGAGTTCGACGTCCCGGCCGGCGAGCCGCGCGTCGGCGATCCGGTCCCGCAGCAGGCCGACCGCCCCGGCGCCGATGGCACGCATGGGCTGGACGACGGTGGTCAGGCTGGGGCGCAGGTGGCGTCCGAGCTGGATGCCGTCGAAGCCGGTGACCGCGACGTCGTCGGGCACCCGCAGTCCGGCGGACCGCAGGGCGGCCATCGCGCCTACCGCGGTCTGGTCGTTGGCGCACATCAGCGCCCGCGGCACGCTGCCGCGCTCCAGCAGCCGGGCGACCGCGTGACGGCCGCCTGCGGTGGTGAAGTCGCCGATCAGGTGCGGGCGTTCGGGCGCGGGCAGACCGCGTTCGGCCAGCGCCGCACGGAATCCGCCGAACCGGCTGTCGGAGTCCGGCGAACGCGGACCGGCGACGAACACCAGGTCCCGGTAGCCATGGACGTCCAGCAGGTGCGCGGTGAGTTCCCGAGCGCCGGTCAGCCCGGCGACCGACAGGTGGTCCAGCCGGCTGCCGTCGGTGTCCGCCTCGCGCGGCGCGGCCAGCACGACGACCGGCATCCGCGCGGCCAGCCGTTCCAGGGCCGCGGTGTCCGTGGTCTGCGCGAGGACGGCCAGCCCGTCGCACCGGCCGGCGACCATCGACAGCGTGTCGCGGTCGTCGTCGGCGTGGCTGGCGGCGATCAGCACGGCGAACCCGGACCGCCGCGCGGCCCGCTCCATGCCGCGGATCACCTCGTCGTACCAGTACATCGCGTCGCTCTCCACGATGTCCTGGTCCCCGACCGGGTCCGGGAAGCACAGCCCCAGCACGCCGGTCCTGCGGTTCGCCAGGTTCTGCGCGGCCCCGCTGGGCAGGTACCCCAGCTCCGCCACGGCCGCCATGACCTTCTCCCGCGTCTCCGGCCGCACCCGGTCGTTCCCCGCCAGCACGCGCGACACCGACGCGGTCGACACTCCCGCCAACGCGGCGACCTCGTACACGGTCGGCATCTCACGCACGCGCCGGCACCCTTCCTCTTACCCGGCGACCCGGCTCCCACCGGCCCGCCACCGCTGCTGTAAGCGCTTACGTAAGCGCGTACACGGCATGGTGGACGCGGGGGGCGGGCGTTGTAAAGGGTCGGTCAGGGAAAAGTTTTCCCGGGCGGGAGGGAGCGAATGGGGGGGGTTTGGGTCGAGTCGAGGAGGGCGCTGGGGGTCCGCGGGGGCGGCGGGACCCTGCGGGGCGGGCCTCTGCGGGGCGGTGGCCGAACGCGCCGAGACCCCGCCGGCCGCTGGGGCGCCACCACGAGGCGCTCGACGGCCTGGGCCGGGCACTGGCCCTGGCGCCGGGGTACGCCTGGCGCCGCCGCCGGCGGCGGTGGTGGCGTTGCGGAACCGCACCCCGGGCCAACCCGGCCGTCCCGCTCCCGCACCGCGCCCGGCAGGCCCTCGCCGCCCCCGCGCCCCCGGTCCCGGCCCGATCCTCATGGTCGCCCGCACCACCACCGTCCCGGTCACCGGCGCCGTTCCCCCGGCGGACGGAACGCACCGGCACTGACGTCCACCGGCCGCGTGCCGGTGGCGTGTTCAGCCCCGGTGCGCGGGCGGGCGGGGCGTAGCGTGACGGCATGACGACGCGAGCGCGGGGGGCCTCCTGACCGCCGGGGAAGGTGTGGACGAAGGTGTGGACGGTCCACCGTCCGGTCCCCTCCGACCCGTGCTCGGGCACCGGGTCCCGCCTGCGCCGCCCCGCCGCGCCGGCCTCCCCGCCCGCCTCCGCCCCGCCGTTCCCCCGCCCCGACCGCCCTTCCGCCACCCGGTCTGACCTGCACCGATCCGTACAACTCCCGTACAGAGCACCGGTGTTGCTACGATGGAACGCTCCCGTTCCGGCTCGTCGGCCGCCCGGGCACTCCCTCACGCGCGAAAGTTATCCACAAGCTGTGGATGGCAATCCCCCTCCGCGCCCCCGGAAGCACCTCCGTGCGGCGTGAACCGATCCGGCCCCCGGCGGCGGCAGACCGGTGCGGGACTCCTGCGCGCGGCGAGCACCCGGCGCACGAGCGGCCACCGAAGCGGACCGCGCGGACACCACCCCGGCAGCCGCGTCCGCACACCGGGCACCCGCGTCCGCACCGCCGCACCCGCGCCCCGCACGTCGGCGCGCCCGTACCGCCGGACCCCGCGGACACCCCCCGCAATCGTTTCCTCTCCGTTACCCCGATCGTCCCGCGGCCGGAATCATGCGCTCAAGGGAGCGGCGACTTGGGGCATTTCGGACGGAAAGCAATGATTCGTTCCGGGGAAAGGTGTGACGCGATGTCTTGACGCCGGTGTGTTAAACCGCTTTAGTCGGCGCCGGGTGACAGCGACATCCGGACGACGTGCGGGAGGAGGTGCCGGTGGTGGCAGCGGGAAAGCGGCCGACGATCGCGGACGTGGCGAAGCTCGCCGGTGTCTCGCCGAGCGCGGTGTCGTTCGCGTTCAACGACCGGCCGGGGCTGGCGGAGGAGACGCGGCAGCGGATCCTCGCGGCGGCGGAGACCGTGGGGTGGCAGCCGAGCCGGACGGCCCGGGCGCTCTCGCACGGGCGGGCCGGGGCGCTGGGGCTGGTGCTCACCCGGGAGCCCGAACTCATCGGCGCTGACCCGTTCTTCTCCACGTTCATCGCGGGCGTCGAGAAGGTGCTGGCCGCGCGGGGGCACGGGCTGATGCTGACCGTGACCACCCTGGAGCAGGAGGCCACCACCTACCGGCGGCTGGCCGCCGACCGCCGGGTGGACGGGGTGCTCCTCACCGACCTGCGGGTGGACGACCCGCGGCCCGCGCTGGTGACCTCGCTGCGGCTGCCGGCCGTGGTGGTCGGCGACGCGCACTTCGCCGGCGGCCTGTGCTCGGTGGACCTCGACGACCGTCCGGCGTTCGCCGCGGCCGTCCGCCACCTGGCACGGCTCGGGCACCGGCGGATCGCGCACGTGGCCGGGCCGGCCGAGTTCCGGCACGCGCAGCGGCGGCACGAGGCGTGGTCGGCGGCGCTCGCGGCCGAGGGGCTGCCGCCCGGACCGGTGGTCGCCGGCGGCTTCAGCGCGGAGGGCGGCGCCCTGGCCACCCGGCGGCTGCTGGCCCTCACCCCGCGGCCGACCGCCGTCGTCTACGCCAACGACCTGTCGGCCATCGCCGGCATCGCGGTCGCCCAGGAGTCCGGGCTCACGGTGCCCGGCGACCTGTCGGTGGTCGGGTACGACGACACGCCGCTGGCCGCGTACATCCACCCCCGTCTGACCAGCGCCCGCGCCGACATCCACCGCTGGGGCGAGGTCGCCGCGCAGACCCTGCACGGCGTCATCGACCACGGCAGCGCCCCCGCCGTCGCCCTGGACCCCTCCCGGCTCACCCTCCGCGAGTCCACCGGCCCCGCGCCGGCCGCCCCCGCCGCGCCACCGGGCCGCACACCCCCGCCGGCCGGCGCCGCGCACCCGCCGCCCGCCGGCTGAACCCCCGCACCCCGTCCGGCCCGCCGGCCCTTCCCCGGCACCGTCCGGCCGGCCCGGCTCCACCCCGGCCCCGCCGCCACCCCGGCACCGGCCCCGGCGCCCCCGCCCACGAGGCGGTCCGGCGTTCCCGTCCCCGATCCCCGGCTCCAAGCGTCCCCCCTCTCCGCCCGGCAACGACGCCCGGCGGACGACAGTTCGGAGAGTCCCTTGTTCCGCAGAACCGCACTGGCGCTCGTGGCGCTCGGACTGGTCGCCGCGACCAGTTCGTGCGCCCGCTCCGGGCCCGACCCGTCGGTCGCCGACCGTTCGCGCGGGCCGATCACCATCTGGCTGTCCAACAACGCGCAGGAGATCGCGTGGGGCAACGCCATGGTCGCCGACTGGAACAAGCTCCACCCCGACCAGCGGATCACCGCCCAGCAGATACCCGCCGGCAAGACGTCCGAGGAGGCGGAGTCGGCGTCGATCATCGCGGGCAACAGCGCCTGCCTGGTCTTCAACGGCTCCCCGGCGTCGGTGCCGCAGTTCCAGAAGCAGGCCGGGCTGGTGCCGCTCAACTCCTTCCCCGGAGCCGCCCAGTACATCGAGCAGCGCACCGGGGCGCGGGCCGCGCAGTACGCGTCGGGCGACGGCAAGTTCTACCAGATGCCCTGGAAGACCAACCCGGTGATGATCCTCTACAACAAGAAGATCTTCGCCAAGGCCGGACTGGACCCGGACCACCCGCGGCTGTCGACGTACGCGCAGTTCATCGCCGCGTCCAAGGCGATCGTGAAGTCCGGTGCCGCGAAGGCCGCGATCTGGCCGTCGCCGACCTCCGACTTCTACCAGCCCTGGTACGACTTCTACCCGTCGTTCATCGCGCAGTCGGGCGGGCAGTCGTTCGTCAAGGACGGCAAGCCGCAGTTCGACTCGGCGGCCGGGCAGGCGGCGATGGGCTTCTGGAACACCGTCTACCGCGACCGGCTCGCCCCGCAGGAGGCGTACCCGGGCGACGCGATGGCCGAGGGCAAGACGGCGATGGCCACCGTCGGGCCGTGGGCGATCGCCGCCTACCAGGGCAAGGTCGACTGGGGCGTGGTGCCGGTGCCGACGCGGGACGGGATGCCGGCGGACCAGGTGCACACCTTCAGCGACGAGAAGTCCGTCAACATGTTCACCGCCTGCAAGAACCGGCTCACCGCGTGGGACGTGCTGAAGTTCGCCACCTCCGAGCAGCAGGACGGCAAACTGCTGGCCGCCACCGGGCAGATGCCGATGCGCACCGACCTGCTGGGCACCTACGCCGCGTGGTTCGCCAAGAACAAGGGCTACGTGCCGTTCGCCGACGCCGCCTCCCGCACCGTCGAGGTGCCCGACGTCCCCGGATCGATCGACATGTGGCAGGAGTTCCGCGACGACTACAGCCGTTCCGTGATCTTCGGGAAGCAGGCGCCCGGTCCGGCGCTGCGCGACGCGGCCACCAAGATCTCCACGATCCTCGCCGAGTACTGAGGTGACCCGATGACCACCGCAACCGCTCCCGCCGCCGGCGCCTCGCCGGCCCCCCGCAGCACCGCGCGCCGCCGGCGTCTCCTGCCGCGCACCGGACACTGGTTCGTCACGCCCTACGTGCTGTTCCTGCTGATCGTCTTCGCCTATCCGCTGCTCTACAACCTGTGGATCTCCTTCCACCGCTTCTACTTCACCGCCCCCGGCACCAACCCGCCCAGCCCCTGGGTGGGGTTGAGCAACTACCGGGACGTGCTGTCGGACCCGGTGGTGCTCAAGTCGTTCGCCAACATCGGGATCTTCCTCGTCATCAACGTGCCGCTGACCGTGCTGCTGTCGCTGGTGCTGGCCACCGCGCTCAACGCGAAGCTGCCGTTCCGCGGTTTCTTCCGGGCCGCGTTCTACCTGCCGTACGTGACGGCGTCGGTGGCGCTGGTGGCGGTGTGGTCGTTCCTGTTCGGCTCGGACGGCCTGGTCGACAAGGTGCTCGGGCCGCTGGCGCCGGACCCCTCGTGGCTGGTCAACTCCGGCTGGGCGATGCCGGTCCTGGCGTTCTTCGTCACCTGGAAGCAGCTGGGCTTCTTCGTGATGCTCTACCTGGCCGCGCTGCAGAACGTCTCCGGTGAGCTCTACGACGCCGCCGCCGTCGACGGTGCCGGGACGTGGCGGAAGTTCTGGAGCGTCACGTGGCCCGGGGTACGGCCGGCCACCACGGTGGTGGCGGTCTACGCGATCATCACCGGTTCCAACCTCTTCACCGAGCCCTACCTGCTGACCGGCGGCGGGGGGCCCGCGAACGCCTCGGTCTCGCCGGTGCTCGTGATGTACCAGAAGGGCATCGAGCAGGCCCACCCCGACTTCGCGGCCGCCCTGGGCGTGCTGCTGGTGATCGTGGTGGTCGGCCTGTCACTGCTGACCCGCCGCCTCAACGAGAGGGGAGAGTGACCATGACCACCGCCCCGATCGCGCCGGCCCCCGCTCCCGCCGCCGCACCCGATCCGGCCGCCGCGCCGCGCCGCGGGCGCGGACTGCGCCCGGCCCGGCTCGCCGTGCTGCTGCTGGCCGCCGTCGCGTTCCTCTTCCCCTTCTACTACATGATCGTCGGTTCGCTGCAGAAGACGCCGGACTCCACGATCGGCGGTGCCGTGCCGCACCCGTCGAGCGTGACGGGCGCCGACTACACGCAGATCGACTCGGCGATCCACCTGGGCCGCTCGCTGCTGAACTCGGGCGTGTTCACCATCGGCGTGCTGCTGTGCACGCTGGTGTTCGGCCTGATGGCCGGATACGCCCTGGCCCGGATGAAGTTCGCCGGCCGCTCGTCGCTGCTGACCACGCTGATCCTGGTGCAGGCCGTGCCGTTCCAGCTGCTCATGCTGCCGCTGTACGTGCTGATCGTGCGCGACTACGGCCTGGGCGACAGCTACCTGGGCATGATCGCGCCGTTCGCCATCAACTCGGTGGCGGTCTTCACCTTCCGGCAGTTCTTCCTCCAGATCCCCGCCGAGCTCTTCGAGCAGGCGCGGATCGACGGCGCCGGGGAACTGGCCGTGCTGTTGCGGGTGGCGGTCCCGATCGCCCGCCCGGCGATCCTGACCGGGGTGCTGCTGACGTTCATCGGCCCGTGGAACGAGTTCCTGTGGCCGTTCCTGGTGACCAAGCGGGCGGACATGCAGCCGCTGGCCGTCACCCTGGCGAACTTCACCAGCAACCTCCAGGCGACCCTGGTATCCAACCCCACCGGCGGCGTCCTGGCCGCCGCCGTGATCCTGGCCGCCCCCGCCGTGGCGCTGTTCCTGCTGTTCCAGCGCCACTTCACCGCAACCAACGTCGATGCCGGAGTCAAGGGCTGATGTCTGACCGCACCCCCGATACCCCCACCGTCCCCTTCCGGCTCACCCGCGTCGGCGTGGTGATGTCGCCACTGCCCGGCGAGGCCAACGAGACCGAGGGCGTGCTCAACCCCGCCTCCGGCCGCACCCCCGACGGCACCCTGCACCTGCTGCCCCGCCTGGTCTCCGACGGCAACGTCTCCCGGGTCGGGCTCGCCGAGGTCGTGCTGACCGGCGGCGTTCCCACCGGGGTGACCCGGCGCGGCGTGGTCCTCGCCCCCGACGAGGGCTGGGAGCGCGGGAAGAACAACGCCGGCGTGGAGGACCCGCGCGTCACGTGGGTGCCCACGCTGGGCCTGCACGTGATGAGTTACGTCGCCTACGGGCCGCTCGGGCCGAAGCCGGCGCTGGCGGTCTCGGAGAACCTGACCGACTGGCGGCGGCTGGGCCCGGTGCAGTTCGCCTACCAGCCGGACCTGGACACCGACCTCAACCTGTTCCCCAACAAGGACGTCGTGCACTTCCCCGAGCCGGTGCCCGGCCCGGACGGCACGCCCTGCTACGCGATGCTGCACCGGCCGATGTGGGACCTGGGCTGGTTCCGCCCCGGCGAGGGCGTGCACCTGCCGGCCGGGCTGACCGACGAGCGGCCCGGCATCTGGATCTCCTACGTGCCGGCCGCCGAGGTGGAGGCCGACGTCACCGCGCTGGCCAGGCCGCGCCACCACCGGCTGGTCGCGCTGTCGGAACACCCGTGGGAGGAGCTGAAGATCGGCGCCGGCCCGGCCCCGGTCCGGGTCGAGGAGGGCTGGCTGCTCATCCACCACGGTGTCTCCGGTTCCATCGACGACCCGTTCCAGCCGCAGCAGAAGGTCAGTTACGCCGCCGGCGCGATGATCCTCGACCCGGCCGACCCGTCGAAGGTGCTGACCCGCTCCACCGAACCGCTGATGGCCCCGGAGACGACGGAGGAGACCAGCGGCACCGTGCCCAACGTGGTCTTCCCCACCGCGATCGAGCGGGTCGAAGGGGTCACGTACGTCTTCTACGGCATGGCGGACGCGCACATCGGTGTCGCCCGCCTGGACCGGCTCTGACGAACCGCACACGGAGGACGGCGACCTGATGGAACGTCAGCGGGTGCTGGGTGTCGGCCTGCTCGGCTGCGGCGCGTTCGGCGGCTACGTGCTGGACGCGGTCGCGGACCTGCCGGGGGTGCGGATCGCCGCCTGCGGCGACCCCGGACCGGGGCGGGCCGCCGCCCTGGCCGGGGCGCACGGCGCGGTGGCCGTCACCGGCGGCCTGCCGGACCTGCTGGCGGCCGGCGGGGTGGACGTCGTGGTGATCGCCACCCCGCCGGCCACCCACGAGCGGCTCGCACTGGCCGCGCTGGCCGCCGGGCGGCACGTCTTCTGCGAGAAGCCGCTGGCCACCACGGCCGCCGGCGCCGCCCGGGTGCGGGACGCGGCGGCCGCCCACGGCAGGGTGCTGGTCGTCGACCACGTGCTGCGCTACAACCCGCTGCTGCGGGCGCTCCTGCGGCTGCGGGCGGAGGGGCTGCTGGACGACGTGCGGCGCTTCGCGTTCGAGAACGACGCCGCCGACGAGGCGCTGGAGCCCGGGCACTGGTTCTGGGACCCGGCGCGCTCCGGCGGCATCCACATCGAGCACGGCGTCCACTTCTTCGACGCGGCACGGGAGCTGACCGGCGGTGTTCCGCTGACGGTGACCGGCACCGAGGTGCGGCGCGGTCCGGACGGCCCGGTGGACATCGTGGTCGCCACCGCCGTCCACCCCGGCGGCGCGGTCGCCACCCACACCCACTCCTTCACCCACGCCCACCGCGCGGAACGCCAGTTGATGCGCCTGGACTACGGGTTCGCCGAGGCACGGCTGACCGGCTGGATCCCGGCGCACGCGGTCCTCGACGTCTGGACGGACGACGCGGGGGCCCGGCGCTGGGCGGAACTGCCGTCCCGATCAGCCGAGTTGCTGCACGTTCCCGGTCACCGCCCGAACGCCCGCGCGGCCGTCACGGTGGAGGTCGCCCGGGACGCCGGTCCGGTGGCCCCCGCGCGCGGCCGGGGCGTGAGCCGGTCGGTGCCGCACCGGGTGACGGCGGTGCTCACCCTGGGCGGCGAGGAGGCCAAGCCGCAGGTGTACGCGGGCAGTGTGCGGGCCGCCTTCGCCGACCTGACCGGCTGCGTGGCCACCGGCCGCCGTCCGGTCGCCGACGCGCAGTCGGGCGTGACGGCGGTGGCGGTCGCGGAGGCGGCCACCCGCTCGGCGGCGCTGGGCGCGGTGGTACCGGTGGAGGTGCCGTGAGCGGCTCCGCGGGCCCCTGGTGGCGGGACGCCGTCTGCTACGAGCTGTACCCGCGGGCGTTCGCCGACGGCGACGGCGACGGCACCGGCGATCTGACCGGCGCGGTGGAACGGCTGGCGCACCTGGCGTGGCTGGGGGTGGACGCGGTGTGGGTGACGCCGTTCTACCCCTCGCCGCTGGCGGACGCCGGGTACGACATCGCCGATCAGGCGGCCGTCGCGCCGGAGCTGGGCGGCGACGCTGCGTTCGGTGCGCTGGTGGAGCGGGCGCACGCGTTCGGGCTGAAGGTGCTGACCGACCTGGTGCCCAACCACGTCAGCGACCGGCACCCGTGGTTCCGGGCGGCGCTGGCGGCGGGCCCGGGGCCGTCGCGGGAACGCGGGCGGTTCCTGTTCCGGCGCGGCCGGGGCGCGGCCGGCGAACTGCCGCCGAACGACTGGGAGTCCGCGTTCGGCGGCCCGGCGTGGACCCGGCTGCCGGACGGTGAGTGGTACCTGCACCTGCACGCCCCCGAGCAGCCGGACCTGAACTGGCGCCGTCCCGAGGTGGTCCGCGACTTCGAGCGGGTGGTGCGGCACTGGCTGGACCGCGGGGTGGACGGCTTCCGGATCGACGTGGCGCACGCGATCCTCAAGGCGGACGGGCTGCCGGACGCCGGTCCCGGTCAGCACACCGACCTGGCCCGCAACCACCTGCTGCCCTACTACGACCGCGAGGAGCTGCACCCGCTGTTCCGCTCCTGGCGGGCCCTGCTGGACACCCACCCCGCCCCGCCCGGCGCGGTCGCCCCCGCGGAACGGCTCCTGGTCGCCGAGGCCGCCGTCTTCGACCCCGGCCGGCTCGCCCGCTACGTGCGGCCTGGCGAGATGAACCAGACGTTCAACTTCGGCTTCCTGGAGTGCGGTTGGGACGGAGCTGCGATCCGTTCGGTGATCGCGGACTCGGTGGCCGCCATGGCCGCGGTGGGGGCCCCGGTGACCTGGGTGCTCTCCAGTCACGACGCGGTCCGGCCGGTCACCCGCTTCGGCGGCGGCGCGGTGGGAGAACGGCGGGCCCGCGCCGCCGCGTTGCTGATGCTGGCGCTGCCGGGGGCTGCGTACCTGTACCAGGGTGAGGAACTCGGCCTGCCGCAGGCGTGGTTGCCGGACGAGGCGCTGCGCGACCCGCTGTGGGAGCGCTCCGGCCGCACCGAACGCGGCCGGGACGGCGCCCGGGTGCCGTTGCCGTGGGAGGGCGGCGCACCGCCGTACGGCTTCTCGTCGGCGCCGCCGGGGGCGTGCTGGTTCCCGCAGCCGGACGACTGGGGGCCGTTGACGGTGGCCGCCCAGCGGGACGATCCGGACAGCACGCTGGCCCTGTACCGGCGGGCGCTGCGGCTGCGCCGCGAACTGCCGCCCGCCGGCGGTCCGCCGGCGCTGTCGGGTCCGCCGGACGGCAGCGTGCTGTCGTTCCCGCTGCGGAGCGCCTCGGCGGCCTGTCTGGTCAACTTCGGCCCCGCACCGGTCCCGTTGCCTTCGGGGACCCGCGTACTGCTGGCCAGCACGGCGCTGCCGGGGGACGGCACGGTGCCGGCGGACACGACCGTGTGGCTGCGCGGGCGCGGGTGACGAGCGGCGGGCCGGACGCGTGCCAGACTGCCGTCATGCTGGTCACACGGGACAACGCCCGGTTCGTCGAGGGATCCACGCCCCTGCTCATGATCGCCGGCGCCCCGGTGCACGACGCGCTGCCGAAGCTGGAGCGCGGTTCCGCCGCCATGCCGGTGCTGGAGGGCTGGAGCCTGCACCCGTCGCTGACGATGTGCGTGGTCGACGGTCCCGGGGGACGCGGCTGCCTGGTGGCCGGCGCGTTCGAGCCCGACACGATGGACGAGATGACCACCTGGATCGAGTCGGCCCACCGCGCGGGCGGCGCGGTCGTGGTGAGCGTCGCCTCCATCCCCGGCGACGACCTCTCCGACCTCACCACCGACGCCCCGCACTCCCACGGCGGCTTCGTCCGCCTCGGCTGACCGCCCCCGCCGGAACGGCCCGGGCCGAACGGCCCGCCCGCACCGGCCGCCGCCCCCGCGCCGTCCCGATCCCCGTCCCGCCCGCGCCCGGCGTGTCCGGCCGCCGGGTCCCGCCGTTGTCCCCGCCAACGGCCAACTCCACGTCCGCGCCGACCCGTTGACCGGGCGCCCGGGTGGCCGTCACCGGGCGCCCCGAGGGCGTTCCCCGACACTCCGGCCCGGCTCCGGGCGGGTGCGACCCGGCCGCCTACACTTTCCCCGCGAATGCTTCACAACGTCCCGCTCATGTGCGGGATTTCGGCGGCGGGTCGGCGGGCGGCGGCGATCCCCGGGGACAGGAGCACACGGGTGAGCGATCTTCCGGAGCGACTCGGGCCCTACCGGCCGCTGCGCCGGATCGGCGCCGGCGGGATGGGGACGGTGTACTTCGCCCGCCACCCCGCCACCGGTGAGGCCACCGCCGTCAAGACGCTGCACGAGGACGTCGCGGCCGACCGCGCGTACCGGCGCCGGTTCGCCCGCGAGGTCGCGGTGCTGCGGACGGTGCGGGGCCGCTACCTCGTCCCGCTCACCGACGCCGACCCCGACGGCACGCCGCCGTGGCTGGCGATGCCGTACGTCAGCGGCGACACCCTCGCGCGTCACGTGCGCGAGCACGGGCCGCTGGCCGGCGCGAACCTCTTCACGTTCGCCGCCGCGGTCGCCCACGCGCTGGCCCGGGTCCACACGGCGGGTGTGGCGCACCGGGACCTGAAGCCGCAGAACGTCGTACTGGCCGCCGACGGCCCCCGCGTGCTGGACTTCGGCATCGCCCACCAGGCCGGCGCGACCGCGCTGACCGGCACGGGCCTGCGTTCGCCCGGCACCCCGGGCTGGATGGCGCCGGAGCAGTACGCCCGGGGCGTCACCACGCGGGCCTGCGACATCTTCAACTGGGGTCTGCTGGTGGCGTTCGCGGCCACCGGCGCGCACCCGTTCGGCCCGCCGGCCGGCATCGACCACCGCGTCGTGCACGGCGAGCCGGACCTGGCGGGCGTGCCGCAGGCGCTGCTGCCGCTGGTGTCGGCCTGTCTGGCGAAGGAGCCCGGCGAGCGGCCCGGCGCGGAGCCGCTGGCGGAACGCACGGCGGCCCTGCACGGCGACCACGGCACCCTCGTCTTCCCCGCGCCCCGCAGCCGGCAGGCCGCGCCGGACGCCGGGGCGGAACTCACCACCGAGCAGTGGCAGGTACCGCCGCCGGAGTGCGACCTCACTCGGCTCCTGCCGTATCTCCCGCCGACCGCGCCGTCCGGCGAGCCGTGGGTGCGGGACGAGGCGGCCCGCACCCTGCTGACGCGGCAGCGCGAGGCGCTCGACGGTCTCGGCCGAGGGCTCGCGGCGCGGGGCGGGGCGGGCGCGGCGCTCCGGGCGGCCCGGCGGCAGTTCACGAGCGCCCGGCGGGAGTTCGCCCGGGACGGCCGCACGGACCCGGGCCCGCTGCGCGCGACGTTGGCGGCCGCCACGGCGGCGGCCCGCACGGCGGACGCGCCGGCCCCCGCCCCGCGCCTCCCGTTCGCGCTGGCGGCGGCGCCGCGGGCGGTCCGTTCCTGGCGGGTGCTCGTTCCGGCGGTCACGGCGTGCGCGCTGGTCGCGGGCGTGGTGGTGTACGGGGGGACGTCGGGCGGGCGGCCGCCGGCCGCCCCCGCGGTCCAGTCGGCGGGACCGGCCACCACGGCCGCCGCCCGCCCCTTCCGCCCGGCGCCGGCCGCGGCGGACCGCACCCGCGACCTCGTCGGCGGCCTGCGGCTGACCGAGCCCGCCGGCTGGACCGGCCGCCAGGTCCCCGCGGACGGCCTGCGGTCCGACGACGGCTTCGACAGCCGGTACGGGATCGACCTCTGTCCGCCGGGCGCCGCCCCGAGCGGCGGCCTCGCCCTCGAATGGGCCCCGGACCTGCGGGAGTCGGCCGTCCCCGCGGATTCCTTCGACGCCTTCGCCGGACGGTTCGCGGGCGGCGCGGCGGACACCGGCGCCGACGACCTCACGGTGACGGGCGTCGTGAGCACCGCACGGGTGACCCTCGCGGGCGCCCCCGCCCGCACGTGGCGGCTGGCCACCGCGTCGGACGACGACGGCCACGCGGGCACCGGCACCCATCAGTTGTGGTACCTGCCCGCCGCCCACGTGGTCCTCTACACCTTCGGCACCCTCCCCCGCGCGCAGGCCGCCCGCATCCCGTCGATCGTGGCGTCGCTGCGCTCCGCGGGCGGCTGAGGGCTCACCCCACGAGCTGGTGCGGCCCGACGGCGGCCGCGCCGGCCGCGGTCAGGCCGGCGAGCACCGCCCCGGGCACGTTCCCCGCGCCGGGGAACGTCAGCACGCCCACCACGAACCCCGCCGCGCCCGGCCGCCCGGGATTCCCCCGCCAAAAAACCCAGCCAACCTGCGCAGGTAACCTGGACAATTTCATCCGATGATCCTACGGTGATCCCCATGCCCCCGCCCCCCACCACACCGATCGGCCCGCAGCCCCCCGGCCCCCCGGAAGGCGGCGCCCGGCCGCCCGGCACCCAGCCGACCGCAGTCCGCGCCTCCCAGGACGTCCGTGCCGTCATCGGCCGGCTCCGCCGGCGCGTGCGGGCGATCGGGAACGGCGAGGGCGTCAGCATGACGCAGGCGTCGGTGCTGGCCAGGCTGATGGCCGACGAGGGGCTGACGACCAGCGATCTCGCCGCCGCGGAGGGCGTCCGGCACCAGTCGATGACGAGCACCGTCGCCGCGCTGGCCGAGCGGGGGTTCGTCGAGCGGCGGCGGGACCCGGGCGACGGCCGGCGGATGCTGATCGCGCTGACCGCCGAGGGGCGCCGGCGGGCGGAGGCCGGCAAACAGGCGCGCGGCGAATGGCTGGCCGCGCGGTTGCAGACGTGCACGGAGGAGGAACGGCTGACGGTGATCGCGGCCATGGCCGTGCTGGACCGGCTGGTCCGGGACGGGGAGGCGACGGGCCCGTGACGCGGAGGACGACCGCCGTGCGCGGCGGCACCGCGGAGGCCGGCTTCGACCGGCGGCTGATCCCGCCGATGATGCTGGGCTCGGTGCTGAACCCGGTCAACTCCACCGTCATCGCCGTGGCGCTCGTGCCGATCGGCGCGGCGTTCGGGGCGCCGCCGTCGCAGACCGCCTGGCTGGTCTCGGCGCTGTATCTGGCCACCGCGCTCGGACAGCCGGTCGTGGGCCGGCTGATCGACATCTTCGGTCCGCGCCGCCTGTTCCTGATCAGCACGGGCCTGGTCGGTGTGGCCGGCGTCGTGGGCGCCCTCGCGCCGGGCCTGGGGGTCCTGGTCGCCGCGCGGGTGCTGCTCGGCTTCGGCACGTGCGCGGGCTACCCGGCGGCCATGGCCCTGCTGCGCAGCGAGGCCGAACGGACCGGCCACGACAGCCCGGCGGGCGTGCTGACCATGCTGGCGGTCGCCAACCAGACCATCGCCGTGATCGGGCCCCTGCTGGGCGGTGTGCTGATCGGACTGGGCGGCTGGCGTTCCACGTTCGCGCTCAACGTCCCGTTGTCCGCCGTCGCCGTCACCCTCGGCGCGCTGCGGCTGCCGAAGGGGCCGGACCGGCCGCGGGAGGCGCGCGGCGGGCTGGTCGCGGGGATCGACCTGCCGGGCATGGGGCTGTTCGCGGCGACGCTGTTCTCGCTGCTGCTGTTCCTGATGGACCCGCACCCCGACGCCTGGTACCTGCCGCTGGTCACCGTCGCCGCCGGGGCGGCCTTCGCCGTGCGGGAGTCGCGCGCGGCCACGCCGTTCATCGACCTGCGGGTACTCGGCGGCAACGCGCCGCTGCTGACCACGTACGCGCGGGCGCTGGTGGCCTACGTGGTGTCGTACGCGTTCCTGTACGGCTTCACCCAGTGGACGGAGGAGGGCTACGGGCTCTCGCCGTTCCACGCCGGGCTGGTGCAGATACCCATGTTCATCGTGGGGATCGGGGTCTCGGTGACCGTCGGGCGGCGCGGCGGGGTGCGGGGGAAGCTGCTGCTGGGGGCCGTCGGGCAGATCGTGGCGTGCGCGCTGATGCTGACGCTCGGCACCGGCAGCCCGCTGTGGGCGCTGGTCGTGCTGGCCATGATCTTCGGCGTCCCGCAGGGTTCGAACAGTCTGGGCCTGCAGAACTCCGTGTATTTCCAGGCCGATCCGGAACGCACCGGGTCCTCGGCGGGCCTGCTGAGGACGTTCACCTATCTGGGGTCGATGGTCGCCTCCTCCGCGACCGCCACGTCCTTCGGGCAGCACGCCAGTACCGCCGGGATGCACCACCTCGCGTGGATCATGCTCGGCGCCGGCGCGCTGTACCTGCTCGTCACCGTCTTCGACCGGAGCCTGCGGCGCCTGGCGCCCGCGGAGGCCGGTTCCCGAACGAAGTCACCGTCATGAAAGGCCACACCGTGTCCCGCACCGCCCTGCTCTGCATGGACTTCCAGGTCAGCACGACCCTCCGGGTCCCCGCCTCCTTCATCTCCGACGCCGTCCGGGCGCAGGAGGCGGCCCGGGCCGCCGGGGTGCCGGTCGTGCACGTCGGGCTGCGGCTGCGTCCCGGCCACGTCGACACCCACCCGCGCAACAAGATCTTCGGCGCCCTGCCGGAGAACGTGTTCACCGCCGAGGACCCCGGTGCCGCCTTCCACCCGGACCTGGCACCGCGCGGTGACGAGATCGTCGTGCACAAGAACCGCGTCAGCGCCTTCGCCGGGAACGACCTGCGGCAGCTGCTGGCCGCCCAGGAGATCGACCACCTCGTGCTGGCCGGCATCTCCACCAGCGGCATCGTGCTGTCCACCGCGCTCCGGGCCGCCGACCTCGACTTCCGCGTCACGGTCCTGTCCGACGCCTGCGCCGACCCCGACCCGCAGGTGCACGAGACGCTGCTGACGAAGGTCCTCAACCGCCGCGGCGAGGTGGCCACCACGGACGAGTGGGCGGCGGCGACGGCCTGAGGCGTACGGTCACCGGCGGAAAATCCCGCGCCCCCGCGCGGTTCCCCCTGTCACCCTGGGCCGCATGACCGCAACGATGATCGCCGCCGCAGCGAGGAACAACGCCACCTGGTGCGACGCCGTGTGCCGTGCGCACGGCGGGGCGGGAACGTTACGGGGTTGAGCAGGTCCGCGGTGTTGTTGGCCGCTGAGTCGACGGGGATCGTAGAGAAGGCGGTGCCGACGCGTGACCACCCTTTTCCCTGTCACCACCGACCTCTGACGCCCCCGGGCGGTCAGTGCCGTGAGGCGCTATCAGTGCAGAATTCGTTGCTTGGCGCGTTCGTACTCTGCGTCCGAGAGGTTTCCGTGTGCCTTGAGGTCGGCCAGTTCGGCCAGTTCCGCTGTGCTGGTGTCGCTTGCACCCCTGGCCCGGGTGGCGGGGGGACCGCCTCCGCTTCCCTCTTGCATGGCCTGCGTTCGCTGGATCTCGTGTTGGCTCATCTTGTCGCCGCGGGCAATGAGGTAGAGGAATACGCCGAGGAAGGGCAGGAACAGCACGCAGATCAGCCAGGCCGTTTTTCCCAGTCCGCCTAGGGTGTGGTCGCGGAAGATGTCGGCGACGACCCGGAACAGCAGGACCAGCCACATCGCCGCGACGACGATGAACAAGACCGTCCAAAAGGCCCCGAGCACTGGGTAGTCGTACGCCAGGACAACACTGCCGTTCATGATTCCTCCTGTTGGGACGGCTCTCACCGACTACCGATTTCCGGCGGTATCCCCTCCCGAAGCGGATGACATTGTGTGCCGGTGAGAAGTTCGCGAATGAGTGCCGGCGCCGGTCAGTGCATAAGCACTGAGAGGAGCTTGAAGCTTCGTTCTTCCCTCCTCGTACCCCTTGTGTTCCAAGGGGTACGAGGCCGCGTTGCCTGTTGTTGGCCGAGCGCGGAGTGACTACGAAGGCATGGCCCGTTTCACGGCCTCTGGGTTTGGGTCTGAGCCATTGCTTCGGCGTCGCTTGTCGCTACTTCGATGGCGAAGCCAAGTGCCTTGGCGATGTGCCCGGCGGCCGACATGACGCGTGCCGTGCCCACAACAGGGGCGATCGCAACGAGGACATCCTGCAGCTGCTCGGCCGTCAGGTTGGCCTTGATGGAGGGACCGACGTGCGCGAGGTAGGAGATCGCGGGCGCGTCCATGGCCGCGAGCGCAGCGATGCGGGTGAGGATGAGCGTGCTCTCATCGAGACCGCAGCGTTCGATCGAATCGACTGTCATGGCGGCGAGCGTGTCGAGAACGGGCGTTTCTGACCTTGTCGTCATCTTGAACCGCCTATCAGTACGTGCCGGGCCAGCACATGCCACCCCAGTGACGCAAGAATCCCGTGTGCTGGTGATTGCTCCTCAACCGTAGAGGCCGCCCAGCTCTCACGCATGTTGATGTGAATCTGCATTCCCCGTGGTCACCGCGTTGTCACGGGGTGTCACGGGGTGTCACGGGGAGGATCTGATGATCTGGCTGGCCACCCATGAGCCCCATTGCCCGGCCCGTCTTCGCACCGGCCCGGCCTGTATCGACGCCGCCTCCCTCGCCCCGCAGCTCGTCCTCGCCGGGCATGCCCGAAGACGTCGCCCGCCTGCTGCGCGACCACCCCGCCACCGCCGGCCGCCCCGACACCACCACGGCTTTCCTCGCCGCCCTCACCGGCCACTGGCATCGCAATCCCGCGCCCTGGACTGCGCGCCTACCAGCACCGTGCCGCCGCTGCCGGTCTTGCTCTCCTCGGTTACCGCCTGAGCTGAGCGATGGCGGCTTTCCCGTACGTGCCGGTGGCCCCGACGCTGGGGCCACCGAGGCCACCGAGCCCCTATTCCTCGGCGGCGTTCGGGTCACGCAGCGCGCGCAGCGAGCCGTCCCGGCCCTCGCCGATGTTCAGCTGCACGCCGACGGACCGGGCCACGTCACCGCCCGGTCGAACAACGCCCTCGGCCCCTCGCCCGAGACCCACACCCGACCCGCGACGTGCTCCCGCAAGGCCAGATCGCCGTCCTCGAATTCGCGGACCTTCAAAAGCTCCCGGATCTCCCGGGCATGCTCGTGCTGGGCCGGCAACCGCTCCGGATACGACTTCAGACACGACGGTTCATCGATCCCCAACTGCTCCGCGACGAAAGCGGCCACCCTCGGCGGCACCTCCGCCGGGACCTTCGGGAACGTGCCCAGCATCCGTACGGTGCCCCACCGCACCGCCCAGCCCGCACGATTGTGCGCACGCCGCTTGAACGCCGCCTTCTCCAGTGCCACCGCATCCAGCCGGAAGAACTCCTCCAGCTCCTGAACCGACGCCCCCCGGCAAAGCCGGCCATACCGGGCCATCCGATCCTCTGATGGGTACTCAACTGTCACAGATCGTCACGCTGAGCAGCGGAGGTCACAGCCGTCCCGCCAGTGACCGAACCGCGTGCGGCGGCCGGGTTCTCCCGGTGTCCCGCCGGTCGGTCACGCGTCCGGTCCCGCTCTCAACGCCGCCCTGGCCACGGGCTTCACGGCCCTGGGCCCGCTGCGGGTCCGGCTCCGCGCGGCCGGGTGAGGGCGCGGGGGGGCGTCAGGGGAGCGACGGCTCCTCCTGCGCCCCCTCGAACAGGAACGCGTAGACCTTCGTCAGATAGGCGTACAGCTCGTCCTCGGAGTCGAACTCGAAGTCCGTGAGCCCGTCGTACGCCGCGACGTCGAGCTCCCGGGTCGCGATCACCTCGGCCAGTCCCCGCTTGACCGCGGCGGACCAGTCCTCGTTGAACGCGGCGATCGTGGACCGGTAGTCGTCATTGGCCACCTCGCAGTAGAGGTAGGTGCTGATGAAGGTACGGGTCTCCTCGTTCACGGTGTTCCTGTTCCTGGGGTCTCTCGTCGGTCGGGGTACGGCAGGGCACAGCGTACGGCGGCGTTACGGGTGCTTCCCATCAGCTGGGGAGGGGAACATCGTCTTGTTGAACCAGGTGTTCGTCGCCGGGTCGTGCTTGTAGATGCCCTTCAGCGTGCCTCCCTCGAAGTCCACGGGGAGGTAGCTGCCCGGGTTGTCCGGGTCGTGGTACCAGCCGGTCAGACGCTTGTGGCCGTCGGGGCCGAGCACGTCCTCGATCGTGGGGTCCGCGGGCGGGGTCCCGTGCGCCGCGATGTGTTTGGCGTAGTAGTCGTCGACCTTCGCCATGTCGGCGGGGTCGTCGAACTTCGTCGAGTACGGCCCGCAGTAGTGGGACTTCGCGGGGTTGTCGGCGTCCGCCGTGCTGCCGGTGGCGGGGTCGACGTGCCCTTCGGACTTGACGTGACCGTTGGGCTTGAGCTTGACGTCGCCGGTGGTCGCGTCGTACTTGGGCGTGCCGAGCCGTGCCTGGAGCTTCGCGTCGTCGGGGTCGAGGTGACGCTGCGGCGCGTGGCCTCCTCCGTTGCGCAGACCGTCGATCGAGGTGTCGACCTTCGCCTTGTCCGCCGCCGCCTTGTCGGCCTCGGCCTTGGCCTTGGCCGCCGCCGCCTTCTCCGCGTCGGCCTCGGCCTTGTCGGTCGCCGCCTTCTCCGCGTCGGAGGCCGCGGTGGTCTTCGCCGCCGACGTGGCCGCGCTCTCCGCCGAGTCCTTGGCCGCCGTCTCGGCGTCGGCCGTGGCGGCCGCCTTCGTCTCGGCGGCGACGCTCTTGCTCGCCGTGCCGGCCAGCGCGTCGTCGGTCGCCTTGGTGTGCTCGACCGCCTTCTTCAGGCCGTCGGCGATCTTCGCGTGCCCCGCCTCCAGGGCGGCGGGCGCCTTGCTGGACACCTTCTCCAGCACCTCGGTCATGGGCTTGACGATCTTGCCCACCAGGTCACTCATCCGCCGTCAGCCCCCCGTCGTGAAGGTCAGCGACGTGACCTGTGATTCGAACGCCCGACCGCCCTGCCGGTTCCCGTCGGCCTGCTCCTGCACCCGGCCGGCGTGCGTGAGGATGGCGTCGAGGTCCATCACGATGCCGGGGGCGGCGGCACCGCCCCCGGAAGGGGCGCTGGGGGCCGTCAGCTTGGTGAACGCCTCCTCCAGCCGCTCGGTCGCCGGGCCTATGGCCTTGCCCACCAGGTCGCCGATGATCTGGGCCTCGAACTCCTGGAAGATCCCGTTGAGGATCTTGTTCTGGATCGCGATGAGCGCCGGCTCCGCGGCCTCCGCCAGCCCGAAGGTGAACGCCGCCGCCGCCTGGTCGGCGGCGAACTCGGCGGCCGCGATCCCCAGTTGCACAAGGACCTTGCCCTTCATCACCTCCACGCCGACGGCTGCGGCGTCCATCGCGACGGCCAGCACCCGGCACACGTCGACGATGGTCTGCATATGACCGCGCGTCTCGTTGGTCCACGCGTCGCTGAGCGCGGTGAACGACTGCGCCTGGTAGACGGCGGGCAGGTCGTTGGTCACGATGCCGTGGGTGGTGTTGTGCGACTGCTCGCAGTTGTCGGCGTAGGTGCGCAGCCGGCCGGCCGCCTCGCGGATCTGGTCCTCGTCGATCTCGGGCCAGTTGAACCCCAGGAAGTCGACGATCTCCACCAGCCAGTGGGGCAGATTGATGGCCATGTGTCTTCCCCTCGGGGTTCGCGCGTCCCGGCGCCCTGTCGAGCTCTCAGCGTAACGACACGCTGACGGCACGCAGTTCGGTTCCGGACCGCCCCCACGGGAACGACACAACGGCGCGCGCCCCGCCGAACGGGCCCCGCGACGGCGCGGGTTCGCCCTCACCCCCCGGATTCCGGCTCCCTCAGGGCGTTTTACCCACGATGTACGCCCTCGGGGGCCCCGCGACCGCCGCCGCGCGGGAACGCCGGGACGGCGGCCGGCCGGGGAAAACCTGCCCGTCCGGGCACCGGTGACGGACCGTTCGGCCGTCCTCCGCCGGTCCGCGTACGCCGGGCGTCCGGCTCGCGTACGGCGGGCGTCGTACGGGTGGCCGTCCTGGGCGCGGTCCATCACGGGGGACATACTCAACGTGGCGCTGCTGGAGTCGCTTCACACCGCGGGTGGACACGGCAAGAGGCTTGGCGGACTCTTAGCTTATCGAGTGAAATACCGTTAACTCTCCACAAAGCAGCCCATCGTGGGCCTAGCCTTCACGTACCGAAGTCAACCCACTACGTGGAGGTGGTTCCCCGTGGCCGGAACAGAGCCCGAACCGCCGCAGTCCTGGAAGTACTGCGGCGAACAGGTCAAACTCTGGCGGCAGAAGGCCGGCCTGAGCCGCGAGGACCTGGGCCGCGCGGCGAGCTACGCGGTCGAGACGATCGCCTCGATGGAACTCGGCCGCCGCCGCCCGACGAAACGGCTCCTCACGGTGGCCGACGAACTCTTCTCCGCCGAGGGCTTCCTGGTGGCGGCGAACCGGTTCCTGATGCCGGACAAGTACCCGCTGCGCTCACTGGAGTTCATGCAGGCGGAGCAGACAGCGGTGGTGATGCACGCGTATGAGGCACTGCTCATTCCCGGCTTGTTGCAGACCGAGGAATACGCCAAGGCCCTGATCGGCGAGTCCTGTCCGCCGCTCGACGACGACACGATCGACGAACGCGCTCTGGCCCGGATCCAGCGACAGGCCAAGCTGTCCATCTCACCACCCGTCCTCTTCAGCTTCGTCATCTACGAGGCAGCCCTGCGAACGGGAGTCGGTGGGGAGCAGGTCATGCGGAATCAGCTGCGCCACCTGGTTGACGTGGGCGTGATGCGCAACATCTCAGTCCAGGTACTCCCCATCGGCAAGGCATCCGCTGTTGCTCTGAGCGGCCCTGTTGTGCTGCTGGAGGACGAGGATCACCAGAAACTCGCGTACGTCGAAGGCCAGGAAGTGAGCTTCCTGCACAGTGACCCCAAAAAGGTCAGCTCCCTGGCGGAGGCGTATGGAATGATCCGCATGCAGGCCCTCAGTACCGAGGAGTCGGCGCGGTTCATCACCGAGTTGGCGGAGGAAGCATGAGCACCGACTTGGCGTGGTTCAAGTCCAGTTACAGCGACCACCAGGGCGGCAACTGCGTCGAGGTCGCCACCGCACCGGCGACCGTGCACGTCCGTGACTCCAAGGACAGGACCGGCCCGCAGCTCGCGTTCGCCCCGGCCGCCTGGTCCGCCTTCGTGGAGTACGCCCGCACGCACACCGCGTAGCCCCGCCCCCTGGCCGGAACCCGCCCCCGCACCCCCAACAGGGCCGCGGGGGCGTTCCGTCGCGCCACGACGCCGTGCGACCATCCGGAAGACGCCCCGACACCGCACAGGAGGCAGCGATGAGCACCGACTTGGCGTGGTTCAAGTCCAGTTACAGCGACACCGAGGGCGGCGCCTGCGTCGAGGTCGCCACCGCACCGGCGACCGTGCACGTCCGCGACTCCAAGAACAGGACCGGCCCGCACCTCGCGTTCACCCCGGCCGCCTGGTCCGCCTTCGTGGAGTACGCCCGCACGCGGAGCGCCCGGTAAGGGGCGCGGGGAACCGCGCGACCAGCCAGAACGGCGCAGCGGCGAACGCGCAGCGCACCACAGGGGACCTCACCGGCGCCGCCCCCGAAGGGGCGCGGGGAACCGCGCGAGCAACCCGAGGGCACCCGCGGGGAACGCGCAGCGCACCCACGCCCCCGTCAAGCCGACACACGCCCGACCGGCTCAGCCCGGCGGAGCGACCGGCGCCGCCGCACCCGCGCCGGACCGCCCGGAGCCCGATTTCCGTGTCAGGGAGGTCCGTTGCGTCACCAGGTCGTCACAGCCGCGCCACAGGGACCAACGGAGCTGTCGCCACGGGTCGCCGGGCGGTCAGACTGACGGAACGCACGACAGGGGGTCGGAGCGTACGGAGTTCCACAGGGGGAGACATGCGTTTCGTGCGGACAGCGGTCACGGTGGCGGCGACGGCGATGGGGGTCGCGCTGCTGGGCGCCTGCGGCGGCAACAGCGGTTCGGACGCGGCGTCGTCGGCCTCGCCGTCCGCGAGCGGCAGCGCACATGCCGGCGAAAGCGGCGCCGCGCCCACCACCCCGGCGTCCGGCGGCCCGGCGAGCACCACCACCGGCGGCACGGCCGGCACCGGAACGTCCACCGGCGGCACCGCGACCTCCGGCACCGGCGGCAACAGCGGCACCGGCGCGAGCAACGCCGTTTCGACGAAGGGCCGTTGCCACACCGACGACATCGCCTTCTCCTGGGCCACCGGCGGCGACGCGCTGCCCGACCCGCACTCGACCGACCAGCAGAGCGCCTTCGTCATGCTGAAGAACCGCAGCGCCCACACCTGCGTGCTGCACGGCTTCCCGGGTGTCGACCTGGTCAACAGCGGCATGAAGTGGTCGCTCACCCGCAGCAGCCAGAAGCCGGACAGCATCTCGCTCGGCCCCGGCGATTCCACCCAGTTCACGGTGACGTACCTGCCGTGGAGCGCGGAGGGCAACGCCGCGAGCAACAACTTCGCCGCCACCACGCTCGTGATCACGCTGCCGGACGAGACCGTCTCCTACGACCTGCCCTGGCGCTGGGGCCACGTCCTGCTCCAGGACGGCGCCACCCACCCCGGCACCTACGTCAGCCCGGTCGGCGGCTGACCAACCCCTCTGCCGGGCACGGCCGTTCACGGGGGTGACGGCCGCGCCCGGCAGAGTGGCGCGCGGGGTACGGACGCGCGGCGCGGGGGACGCGGACGCGGGGCACGAACGCGTGAGCAGGTCACCGCGCCGGGCACGAACGCACCGGCCACCGCGCCCGGCGAAACGCGCGGGCCGCCGCACGCCCCCGCCCGCCGGAAAAACGGCTTGCCGCCCGTCGCCCCTCCCCGGCTACCATGCGGGACGAAGGACAGGACCCACGTACCGGGGCCCCCGCGACGGGGACCTCCCCGGGGCCCGGCCGAGCCGGGAGCCCGCCGACGGAGGAGCGCACGGTGGAGAGCGGCGACGACATCTCCGGGTGACCACCCGGTTCCGGCAGCCCACCCCGCGGGTGACGACACCCCGCGCGGCCGCCGCGTCGTACCCTCCCCCGTCCCTCCCCGGGCGGGCGCCGCCGTTCCCCGTGCCACCCCGGCCGGGAACCGCCGTGCGCCCGTGCGGCCGGCTCCCCACGAGGTGCTCCCCTCCATGACCGACGCCCCCACCGCCTCCGTCGTCTGCTCCGGCCTGTCGTTCTCCTGGCCGGACGACACCCCCGTGCTGCGCGGCCTCTCCTTCACCGCCGGCGCCGAACGCACCGGGCTGATCGCGCCCAACGGCTCCGGCAAGTCCACCCTGCTGCGGCTGATCGCCGGTGAACTGCGGCCCACCGGCGGGCACGTCACCGTCACCGGCACCGTCGCGCACCTGCCGCAGGACCTGCCGTTCGCCGCCGGCACGACCGTCGCGCGAGCGCTGGGCGTCGCGGACGTGATCGCCGCACTCGACGCGGTGGAGTCCGGCGACACCGACGAGCGGCACTTCGGCGTCATCGGCGACGACTGGGACATCGAGGACCGCGGCCGCGCCCAGCTGGAACGCCTCGGGCTCGGCGGCGTCGCCCTCGACCGCCCGCTCGGCACGCTCAGCGGCGGCCAGGCCGTGACGCTCGGCCTCGCCGCCCGGCTGCTGCGGCGCCCCGACGTGCTGCTGCTCGACGAACCCACCAACAACCTCGACCTCGGCGCCCGCCGCCGCCTGTACGACGTGATCGACGACTGGACCGGCTGCCTCGTCGTCGTCAGCCACGACCGCGCGCTACTGGACCGCACCGACCGCATCGCCGAACTCGACGGCGCCGGAGTCCGCGTCCACGGCGGGAACCTCACCGCCTACGAGGAAGCCGCCCGCACCGCCCGCCAGGCCGCGCACCGCACCCTGCGCAGCGCGGAGCAGGAGGTGCGGCGGGAGAAACGCGAGATGCAGCAGGCCCGCGAACGCACCGAACGCCGCACGAACAACGCGAACCGCGCGTCGAAGGACATGGGACTGCCGAAGATCGTGGTGGGCGCCCTCAAGCGCAACGCCCAGGAGTCCGCGGCAAGGTCGCGGGAGACGCACGCCGCACGCCTGGGCGACGCCCGCTCCCGCCTCGACGACGCGAGCCGCGCCACCCGCGAACCCGACCGCCTGGTCGTGGAGTTGCCGGACACCACGGTCCCGGCCGGCCGCACGCTGTTCGAGGGCGAGGGCCTGCGCGTGCGGGGGCTGTTCACCGGCGCGGGCCTGGCGCTGTCGGTGCGCGGCCCCGAACGGATCGCGCTGACCGGTCCCAACGGGGCCGGGAAGTCAACGCTGTTGCGGCTGATCGCCGGTGAGATCGCACCGGAGCCGGGCGCGGCGGTGCGGCGGGCCGAGGGCCGGGTGGCGTACCTCTCCCAGCGCCTCGACCTGCTGGACCCGGAGCGTTCCGTCGCCGACCAGCTCGCCGACGTGACGCCCTCGCTGTCCGGGCCCGACCGGATGAACCTGCTCGCCCGCTTCCTCCTCCGCGGCCCTCTCGCCCACCGGCGTGTGGCGGCGCTGTCCGGCGGCGAACGTCTGCGCGCCACCCTCGTCCGCGTCCTGTGCGCCGAGCCCGCGCCACAGCTGCTGCTGCTCGACGAACCCACCAACAACATCGACCTGGACGGCGTCTCCCGGCTCCAGGCCGCGCTCGCCGCCTACCGTGGGGCGTTCGTGCTGGTCAGCCACGACGAGCGCTTCCTGACCGAGGTGGGCGTCGACCGCCGCCTGGAGCTGTCGGGCGGCCGGCTCACGTGAAACGGGCGGGTGTTCCCCCGCGCCGCGGCCGCGGCCGCCGCCGGTGCCGCCGCCGGGTGCCCCGCCGCTGTCAGGAGCCGTCCCGCAGCTCGGACAGGCGCTCACCGGCGAAGTGGATGGTGTCGAACGTGATGGCGCAGCCGTCACCGGTCGGCGACTGGGCCAGGAAGCCGAGGGAGGCGGGCCTGGGCGCGTCCAGGGCGAAGAAGCGGATCATCCGCCAGTTCTCGCCGTCGAGGGAGGCGTGGTAGGCGAAGGCCCGGTCGATGCGGGAGACCCGCAGCCACGCCGTCCGGCCGTCGACGACGAAGCCGTTGGCGTCGTCCGCGACGTCCCGGGCGACCACCGAGACGATCATGGCCTCGCGGTCGGGGGAGAACTCGAAGCAGAGCTTGGCCCAGTGCCGGTCGTCGATCCACAGGAACAGCACCCCGGCGTCGAAGGTCGCGTCGAAGTCGACGGTGACGCGGGCGCTGAGCTGGAAGTCCCCCTCCGGCGGGAGGCCGAGCAGGGTCGCGGCGTTGAGCATGGACTCGGCGTTGAGCTGGGAGTCCGCACCGGGGTCGAGGAAGATGTCGCTGTGCGGGGCGGCGTTCACCTTCATCGTGCCGGCCGCCTCGTCGATCTCCCACTCCCCGCCGGACGACGGCGTGAGGGGGAAGGGCACTCCGGGCACGTTCAGGGCGGTGGTCATACGGGATCCTCCGGTGATCTCGTCAGGGATCACGTCCGGTGGCCTTGCGGGTGGCCGTTCGGGACGTGCGTCGGTGAAGGGGCGGGACGGGCGGCGGCGCACCGCGGGGCCCGCACGGCGTCCACGACGCGCCCGCCGGCCCCCTGGACGCGCGAGAAGGACGGCGTCCCCGGCCGGCGGGCGGCGGCCACTCCGCGGGCGCCCGCCGCCGAGCGCGCCACCCTCCCTTATAGGCTATAAGGTACTCGCATGGTAACCGCCTTCCCCCGTCTCCACCAGAGCCGACCGCCGTCCGGCCCCGGCGCCGGCCACTTCGCCGACGGCCTCGCCGCCCGGTTCGGCGCCCGCGACACCGCCGGTACCGCGCGGCCCGCGCCGGCGGCTACAGCTCGATGACACCGTCCGGCCCGGCGCTCGTGGCGTGACGGCCGCGCAACAGGCGTTCACGCAGGTGCTCGACGAAGAGCGAGACCTTGATCGTGAGGGGGAAATCCGGTGGCCAGATGTGGCGTTCGTAGCGAAACCGCATGTCGCGGAAGGTGAGAGTCGCACAGGCGGACACGTCGTCACCGAATTTCTCGATGCCGAACTGTTCCAGCAGCCCCCCGCGGAGACTTGCCGGCCCGGGCACGAAAAGCTGCTCCAATTCCTCGTACCCGGTCCCCAGGAACATCGCGACGTAGGATTCCCTGGTCTGTTCTACCTCCATCACAGTGCCTTTCGCGTCGTGGTCGGTCAGTCGCCGCAGTTGTGAACGGCGCTGGTGGCGGCTTCTCGATGGTCCAGTTGATCGGATTCGGGTTGGGCGGAGAAACCGGAGGAGCCGCGTGCGCGATGTCCGGAAGCAGACCGCAGCACACGAACACGACGACCAGCCAGGAAAGTACCGCGGCTGTACGCCCGCGCGATAACGCTGTACGGGTCCTGTCCATTTCTCCCCCGGTGATCGGCGAAACCCGGATTACCCGTCAAAACGATGTGGGTACGCCCACCGTAGCCAAACACCGCGGAATTTCCTACGGGGCGAATTCCGAGGGAAGATCCACCGGGTCGCGATCCGCGCGGTCCCGTCCCTGGCCGGCGCGGCGCCACGGGCCGGCCGGCGGCGCGGTCGGCCCCGTGCCGGGGGCCGACCGGTATGACCGTGATGTGACCCCCGGGGTACCCGGATTGTCACATCGCGCCGCTAGCGTTCGTCGTCCAGCGCACGGCGATCGTCCGGAGGTTCCCCATGAGCATGCACACTCCCGGTGAGCCGGGAGACCTGCCGCGGCCCGAGGTGATGTGGGGGCGGTGGGGGCTCGCGGCCGTGCTGACGGCGGACGGGAAGGACGAGGGGGTCCCGTTCCGGACGGGCTGGTGGTTCGAGGGGCCCGACACGCTGCGGCGGGACGACTGCGGGACGACGGAGTGGACGTTCCGGCGGCTCGGTGAGGGACGGTACGTGCTGCACGGCCTCGACGACTGCGGCGAGTTCCACGTGCTGGAGAAGTCCTACGACCTGCTGGCCGGCGCCCCCGGATGGCTGCCGGTGGACGCCCTGCGCGCGCTGGTGGAGGACGACCTGGTGGGCTGCGTCTACTGGTACGGCGACGGCGCCTGGGGCCGTGCCCCCTACCCGCCCGAACTGCGCGACGACGGCCTCGACATCGGCATGGACGGCACGCTCGACCCGGAACGCGCCCTGACCGGACTGGGCCTGAGCGCCTGCGAACTCGGGCCGATGACCGACACGTTGACCGCGGCGGCCGACTCCCGCACCCTCTCCGTCGCCCACCTCGACGCCCTGGGCGCCCTCGCCGCCTCCGTCGCCGGCGTCCGCCCGCCCGACCTGCCGGCCATGCGCCGTGCGCTGGAGGTCTCCGGGCTCGGCGGCTCCCCCGCCTGACGGACCCCGCCGGGCGCTCCCGGGACTCCGTTTCCCGCGGTTCGGTCCGTCGGGTATCCCCGTGTCGCGCGCGAATGTCCTCCGGTAGCGGCAGACTTGGCACGTACTACAACCGTACGGGGGAACACGCATGACCACGATGGACGACTACGCCGCCGAGGCGGTGCTGGCGCACTACGGGCACGACCGGGTGCGGCCGCCGGCGGACCTGCGGGGGCTCGTCGCCTCCGACACGGCGCTGCTGCACCGTTCCGGATTGCCGGACTCGGCGGGACCCTACTTCACCGCGCTGGCCGACGGCCGCGGCCAGCCACGCCAACTCGGCGCGTACGCCACGGCGCTGGGCATCGGCCTGCCCGCCGGGCTCAGCGACTGGTACCGGCTCGGCCACGACCGGGGACGGGACCTGTGCGTGGCCGGGGACGGCGCGGTGCGGGCGGTGTACGCCCAGGACCCCGCGCTGCCACCGCTGTTCGTCAACTCCAACCTCGGGTCGTTCCTCGCCACGCTCGCCCGGCTGGACCAGGCGGTCGGCGCGATGGGCTCCGCCGGACCCGGCAGCCAGGAGGCCGGCTCCACGTACTCCTGGCTGCACGAGACCGTCGACCGCGTCGACCACACGGCCCTCGCCGACCCCGAGTCGTGGTGGCCACGGGTGCTCCAGGACCTGCGGCACACCGCCCAGCACCCGGCGTTCGCCTCCGCCGAGATCGACGGCCCCGGCGGCACGCGCATCGTCACCGCCTCCGGTCTCGTCGCCGCGCACCCGGAGGAACGCCTGTGGCACACCCTGTCCTCCCAGGGCGTCCCGGGCACGGCCGTCACCCGTCTCTACACCGAACTCGCCGCCTGCGACCTGCCCGGCCACCACTGTTCCCTGTGGATGGCGGACGCGTTCCCCAACGCCGCGTTCACCCACTCCTTCACCTACGGTCCCACCCTGGCCGACCGCGAGACGGGCATGCGCGAACTGCTGCGGGCCGCGGCGGAGGCGGAACACGCCGGGTGAACGGGGCGGCGTGCGGCGGGCCCCGGGCCGGGCGGCGCGCGGGCGGCGCGTGGCGGGGCCCCTGGCCGGTGGCGGTGCGCGCGTGGCGGGCCTCCGCGTCAGGCGGCGCCGGCCTCGGGTCGTGCCGGGACGAGGTAGGAGAGGAGTTCGCGGGCGGCCGGGCTGGTGCGGTCCTGCGCGGGGGCGGCGGCGCAGACCCGCCAGGTGTGCTCGGCACCCTCCAGCGGGACGCAGGCCAGGCCGGCGGCGGCCTCCTTGTGGCGGAAGTGCCCCGGCACGACGGCGACACCGAGCCCGTGGCCGACCAGGTCCAGCAGCGTGTGGACGTCGTTGACCTCCAGGTCCACCCGGCGCCCCACCCCGGCGGCGGCGAACGCCCGATCGGTGACGCGCCGGGCACCCCAGTCGGCGTGGAAGTCGACGAACGCCGCGCCCGCCAGCTTCTCCCACGGCAGCGTCCGCTCACCGGCGAAGGGGTGACCGGGCCCGCACAGCAGCACCATCGGCTCGTCGGTCAGCGGCAGCAGCCGCACCCCGTCCGGCACCGGACCGGCCGGCGCCACGAAGGCCACGTCCAGCCGCCCGTCGCGCACGTCCTGCTCCAGCCCCGCGGACCCGGCCTGCCGCAGCCGGATCTCCACACCGGGGTGCGCCGAGCGGAAGCGCGCCAGCAACTGCGGGACGTGCACGCCCGGCAGGCACTGCTCGGTGCCCACCGACAGCGTGCCGCGCAGCAGCCCCTGTACCGCAGCCACCGCCTCGCGCGCGGCCCGCACGGCGGCGAGCGTCCGGCCGGCCTCGGTCAGCAGCGCCCGTCCCGCGTCCGTCAGCTCCACGCTGCGGGTGCTCCGCACGAACAGCGGCGCGCGCAGCTCCCGTTCCAGGGACCGCACCGAGGCGGACAGCCCGGACTGGGAGACCATGAGCCGTTCGGCGGCCCGGGTGAAATGCCGTTCCTCGGCGACCGCGACGAAGTACTCCAGGTGCCTCAGTTCCATATTCAGCATTCTAGGCGCTGAATCCGATCGCTCTCTTCCATTGGACAGCTGACCGTGGCCGGGGAAGGCTGGAGGGCGGAGCACCATGACGTACGGCGAAAGGACACCCCGCACATGCAGACGCGTCGCATCGGTGAGGTCGAGGTCAGCGCGATCGGCCTGGGGGGCATGCCCATGTCCATCGAGGGCCGGCCGGACGAGGCCCGCTCGATCGCCACCATCCACGCCGCGCTCGACGCGGGCGTCACCCTGATCGACACCGCCGACGCCTACCACCTGACGGCGAACGACGTCGGCCACAACGAATCCCTCATCGCCCAGGCGCTCGCCTCGCACCCCGAGGGCAGGAACGTGCTGGTCGCCACCAAGGGCGGCCACCTGCGCCCCGGCGACGGCTCCTGGACGGTCGACAGCTCGCCCGCGCACATCGCGGCGGCCTGCGACGCCTCCCTCACCCGGCTGGGCGTCGAGGCGATCGGGCTGTACCAGCTGCACCGGCCGGACCCGCGGGTCGACTACGCCGAGTCCGTCGGCGCGGTGCGCGACCTGCTGGACGCCGGCAAGATCCGCATGGCCGGCGTCTCGAACGCGAACCCGGAGCAGATCCGCCTGGCGCGGGAGGTGCTGGGCGGGCGGCTGGTCTCCGTGCAGAACCAGTTCTCCCCGGCGTTCCGCTCCAGCGAGCCCGAACTGAGGCTCTGCGACGAACTGGGCATCGCCTTCCTCCCCTGGAGCCCGCTCGGCGGCATCAGCGACTCCCACCTGCTGGGCGACCGCCACCGGCCCTTCGCCGACGTGGCCGCCGCGCACGCCGTCAGCCCGCAGCAGGTCTGCCTGGCCTGGATGCTCGCGAAGTCCCCGGTCGTCGTCCCCATCCCCGGCTCCACCCGCCCGGAGACCATCCGCGACTCCGCGCACGCCGGTTCGCTGACGCTGACGGCGGACGAGTTCAGGACGCTCGACGCGGCGTAGTCCCTGCGGGGCGGGGCGGGGTTCGCGGGGCGGGGCCCTCGCCGGATGCGGGGGTCCGGCGGGGGTGCGGGGGTCCGGCGGGGGTCCGGTGCGGGCCGGCGATGCGGTGATCGCACCGGAATCCACCCGCGTTGTCGCCCGCGTTCCCGGGGACCCCGCGCGCCGCTGAGCCCTATCGTGGCCCGATGCGCGCCCACAGAACCGATCGCCCGGCCGACCTCGACGTGGTCCGTGAGTCCTACGACCGCGTGGCCGACAACTACGCCCGCATGGTGGACGAGACGGGGCTCGGCGACATCCGCAGGCACCCGTGGATGAAGGCGTCCATCGACGCGTTCGCCGAGAGCGTGGGCGGGCGCGGGCCCGTCCTCGACGTCGGCTGCGGGCCCGGCACGGTGACCGCCTACCTCGCCGAACGCGGACTGGACGTGTCCGGGGTCGACCTCTCCCCCCGCATGATCGAGAACGCCCGCCGCCGCCACCCGCAGTGCCGCTTCAGCGTCGCCTCGGCCACCGAACTCGACCTCGCCGACGCGTCCCTGGGCGGCGTGCTCGGGTGGTGGTCGCTGTTCAACCTCCCCCGCGACGTCCTCCCCCAGGTCCTCGCCCTGTTCGCCCGCGCCCTCAGGCCCGGCGGCCACTTCATCACCGGCACCCACGCCGGCGACGAGGACGCGCCGCGCACCAGCGCCTACGGGGGCGTCCCCGTCCGCTGGACGACGCACAAGTGGCAGCCGGACCAGCTCGTGGACCTGATCGAACGCGCCGGCCTGCGCCCCGTCGCCGAACTCCGCGTCCCCAGGGACGAACACACCGGACCGGGCGTCGTCGTCATGGCCCGGCGCGACGCCTGAGCACCGGCCCGCGCGGCGATCACCGCACCGCGGGGGCCGGGCCGTTCGTCATACCGGGAGCCGGGTCACTCCCACTCGATGGTGCCCGGCGGCTTGCTGGTGACGTCGAGCACGACCCGGTTGACGTCGTGGACCTCGTTGGTGATGCGGGTGGAGATCCGCGCCAGCACGTCGTACGGCAGACGGGACCAGTCGGCGGTCATCGCGTCCTCGGAGGAGACCGGGCGCAGCACGACCGGGTGCCCGTAGGTGCGGCCGTCGCCCTGCACGCCGACCGAGCGGACGTCCGCCAGCAGCACCACCGGGCACTGCCAGATCTCCCGGTCCAGCCCGGCGGCGGTCAGCTCCTCGCGGGCGATGGCGTCGGCCTCGCGCAGCAGGTCCAGCCGCTCACGGTTGACCTCGCCGATGATCCGGATGCCCAGGCCCGGGCCGGGGAACGGCTGGCGCCAGACGATCTCCGACGGCAGGCCCAGCTCCTCGCCGACCTTGCGCACCTCGTCCTTGAACAGCTGGCGCAGCGGCTCGACCAGCTGGAACTGGAGGTCCTCCGGCAGTCCGCCGACGTTGTGGTGCGACTTGATGTTCGCGGTGCCGGTGCCGCCGCCGGACTCCACGACGTCCGGGTAGAGCGTGCCCTGCACCAGGAACTCGACCGGCTCACCGTGCGCGCCGGTCTCCGCGACCACCTCGGCGGCTGCCTGCTCGAAGACCCGGATGAACTCCCGGCCGATGATCTTCCGCTTCTCCTCCGGGTCGGTCCGCCCGGCCAGCGCGTCCAGGAACCGCTCCTGCGCGTCGACGACCTTCAGGCGCACGCCCGTGGCGGCCACGAAGTCCTTCTCGACCTGCTCGGCCTCACCCTTGCGCAGCAGCCCGTGGTCGACGAAGACGCATGTCAGCTGGTCACCGACCGCCTTCTGCACGAGGGCGGCGGCCACCGCGGAGTCCACACCTCCGGACAGCCCGCAGATGACCCGCTTCGCACCGACCTGCGCCCGGACCGCGGCGACCTGCTCCTCGACCACGTTGTGGGTGGTCCACGTCGGCTCGATGCCGGCGCCGCGGTACAGGAAGTGCTCCAGCACCTGCTGGCCGTGCGTGGAGTGCACCACCTCCGGGTGGTACTGCACCCCGTACAGCCGCTTCTCGTCGTTCTCGAACGCCGCCACCGGCACGCCGTCCGTCGCGGCGGTCACCGTGAAGCCCTCCGGCGCCGCGGAGCACGCGTCGCCGTGCGACATCCACACCGACTGCTCGGCCGGGGTGCCCTCGAACAGCGTGGACCCGGTGACCCCGACCGCCAGCGGCGTGCGCCCGTACTCACGGCGGCCGTTGTTGTCGACGGTGCCGCCGAGCGCGGTGGCCATCAGCTGGAAGCCGTAACACATGCCGAACACCGGCACGCCCGCGGCGAAGATCGCCGGGTCCAGCGTGGGGGCGCCCGGCTCGTACACCGACGACGGCCCGCCCGACAGGATGATCGCCTTCGGCTTCTTCTCCAGCATCTGCGCCACCGGCATGGTGCTCGGCACGATCTCGCTGTAGACCCGGGCCTCCCGGACCCGGCGTGCGATCAGCTGTGCGTACTGCGCGCCGAAATCGACGACCAGCACGGTCTCGGGAGGAACGGGGGTCGCTGCTGCCACGGGTTGCCTTCCGGCGGTTCTTGCGGGATCCCCCGATCCTACCGGCCACTCGCCGTGGGGGCCGCGCCGTCCCGGGGCCGGGGACCCGCCCTGTCGCTCCGCACGCGCTGTCCGGGGGGTGCGCCTCACCGCGCCACACGCGACCACCCGCCGTGCGGGCTTCGGCGAACACCTCGGCCACCGGCCGCCGTGGGCCGGGCCGCGTTATACTTCCGCCGTGTTCTCCTCGTACGCTCACGCGTTTAGCTATGGCACCGGCTGGTCCGGCTGCCACGGTGGTGTTGTCTGAGCGGAGAACGCGGACACACTCGAAGGCGCCCCGGACCGGTCAGGTCCGGGGCGCTTCGCGTTGCGGGCCGTGGGTGGGGTCGGGGCCACGGAATCCAGGAGTGGGAACGGTATGAGTGGTGGAGTGGCGAAGGTCCCCGGGACCGGTGGGCGGACCGTGGAGGCGGCCGGGGCGATCGGGGCGGAGCGGGAGCGGATCGACGAGCTGGACCGGCGGATCATCGAGCTGGTCGGGATGCGCGTCACGGTGTCGGAGGGGATCCAGCGCGCGAGGATCGCCTCGGGCGGGCGGCGGATCAGCCTGGCGCGGGAGACGGAGGTCATCAGCCGCTACAGCGAACGCCTCGGCCGGCCGGGCACCGCGCTGGCGATGGCGCTGCTGGAACTGGGCCGCGGCCGGGTGTGAGAAGGATCGCCCCCCGGGGGTGCCGGGGGGCGGGTAGCCCGTTCGAGGCGCATCACCCGTCCGGCACGTGACCGGTCGGGCGGCGCTTCGTTGAACCCGGTGCCCGTCCCAAACCAGGGGCGGTGGGATGGAGAAACCACGCGTGGAGACCGTTCAGGCGCAGCTGGACGGATTCACCGGGGCGATGAGACGTGCCTGGGTTGCGCGTCGTGGGACCTCGCCCCGGGGGAGCACCAGGTGGCCGGGCAGCAGGGGACAGCGGCCCGGTCACCGAAGAAAAGTGGCGGTCGGCCCCCCGGGGACGCCCGGGACCGGCCGCTCTGCGAGTGAACCGGGTCGCACCCTACCGATCCGAACGACGGTATGCCCCGTTTGCCGCCCGATCGGGTGAGTCCCGGTGGTTGCGCGGACGGCAGGACATCCAGCACGATGAATACCCACTGGCCGGTTTCCACCGGCCGGTACCACGGACCAGCAGACGGTCGGCCCTCCCCCCGGTGCCGCCGCCTGCTCCGCACCCGGCGCTGCCCTGACGCCGGGTGCCGAAGGGCCCCGCCCGGCGCGCACCCCCCCCGTATGCGTCGTGCGGGGCCCTTCCCATGCCGTGGTGCGGGCGCGGCCACCCGGACGTCATCGTGGCGTGCCGCCGTCGGAGACCCCCGCGTCAACGTCGCGGGCGGCTCAGTCCGCCGTGGGAGTGACGCGGGGCGGGACGACGGGGACGGGGAGCAGCAGTTCGCCGAAGGCGCCGGCCGGGACGACCGGGGAGCGCGGGGCGACCGGCGGCACGGGGGCGTAGGCGGCGCCCTGGGCCGGGCGGGGGTCCGCGTCGCCCTTGTTCGGCCACAGGGCCATGGCGCGTTCCGCCTGTGCGGTGATCGTCAGCGAGGGGTTGACGCCGAGGTTCGCCGAGACCGCCGAGCCGTCGACGACGTGCACGCCGGGGTGGCCGTAGAGGCGGTGGTAGGGGTCGATGACGCCCTGGTCGGGGTCGGCGCCGATCGGGCAGCCGCCGAGGAAGTGCGCCGTCATGGGGGTGTCCATGATCTCGCCGACGCTGCTGCCGGGGAAGCCGTTGATCTGCCGGGCGACCGCGCGGGCCGCCTCGGCGCCCTCGGGCAGGTGCGTGGGGTTGGGGGCGCCGTGGCCCTGCCGGGCGGTGAGCAGACCCTTGCCGGGTCCCTTGGGGCGGCGGAACGTCGTCAGGGAGTTGTCGGAACTCTGCATGACCAGGCCGATGATCGTGCGTTCCGACCATTTCCGGTTCGACAGCGACCGCGCCGACAGCACCGGGTGGCGGGCGCTGTTGGCCAGGTAGGACAACCAGCGCGGGGTGCGGCCGCCGTAGGGGACCTGGAGGACCGACAGCAGGCCCATCGCGTTGGAGCCGCGGCCGTAGCGCACCGGTTCGATGTGGGTGTGGTCGTTGGGGTGCACGGAGGAGGTGATGGCCACGCCGGTGGAGAAGTCCGCGCGGGGGTGGCCGTGGGCGCGGCGGTAGCGGCGGTCGCTGGTCTGGGCGCCGACCAGCGCCTCGGAGTTGGTGCGGGTGAGCATGCCGAGGCGGCCGGACATCCGGGGCAGGTCGCCGCGGTCGCGCACCGCGTGCAGCAGGGTCTGGGTGCCGTAGGTGCCGGCCGCCAGCACCACCTGGCCGGCCCGCAGCACGGTGGGGGCGGCGCGGCGCCTGCCGGTCGGCACGGTGGCGACCCGGTAGCCGCCGCCGGCGTCCTCGGCCAGGCCGGCCACGGTGGTCATCGGCAGCACGACGGCACCGGCGGCCTCGGCGAGGTGCAGGTAGTTCTCCGTGAGCGTGTTCTTCGCGCCGTGCCGGCAGCCGGTCATGCACTCGCCGCACTGGACACAGGCGCGACGGGCGGGTCCGGCGCCGCCGAAGTACGGGTCGGGGACCTCGGCGCCGGGCGTGGTCACGGCGGTGCCGCCGGCGTCGTCCGCGTCGCCGAAGAAGACGCCGACCGGGGCGAGGTGGAAGGTGTCGCCGTAGCCGAGGTCGTCGGCGGCGGCCTTCAGGTGCAGGTCGGAGGGGGTCATGGTGGGGTTGCGGCGCACGCCGAGCATGCGTTTCGCCTGCGCGTAGTAGGGGGCGAGTTCGGCGGCCCAGTCGGTGATGCCGCCCCACTGGCGGTCGGTGAAGAACGCGCGCGGCGGCACGTAGAGGGTGTTGGCGTAGTTCAGGGAGCCGCCGCCGACGCCCGCGCCGGCCAGCACGAGGACCTTGCCGAGCAGGTGGATGCGCTGGATGCCGTAGAGGCCGAGGGCCGGCGCCCACAGGTAGTTGCGGATGTCCCAGGACGACTTCGGCAGGGTCTCGCGGGTGAAGCGGCGGCCGGCCTCCAGGACGGCGACCCGGTAGCCCTTCTCGGTCAGCCGCAGCGCGGCCACCGAACCGCCGAAGCCGGAGCCCACCACGATCACGTCGTAGTCGGTGCCGTGGCCCCCGGGGGCCGTGTGCTGCTCGTCGCTCAACGCCGTCCGCCTCTCCGCGCGTTCGTCTGTCCGCCGCCCCGCCGCTCGCTGCCCGTGCGGGCGGCGGTCAGCGCAGGCGGAAGGTCTTCATCAGCTTCAGTCCGCGCGAGAGCAGTGCGGCGTACTGCGCGTCGGTCAGGCCGAGCGCCGGGCCCATGGGCAGCAGGCGCTGGGTGGCGACGGTCTGCGGCTCGGTGTACTTGAGGATGCCCTCGCTACCGTGCCGGCGGCCCAGCCCGGAGTCCTTCATGCCGCCCATCGGGGAGCGCACGCTGCCGTAGCCGGCCGCGTAGCCCTCGTTGACGTTGACGGTGCCGGCCCGCAGCGCGGCGGCGATGCGGGCGCCGCGGCGGGTGTCGCGGGTCCAGACACTGGCGTTGAGGCCGTACGGGGAGGCGTTGGCCACGGTGACCGCCTCGTCCTCGCCGTCGAAGCGGTAGACGGAGACGACCGGGCCGAACGTCTCGTCGCCGCAGACCGCCATGGAGGGGTCGACGCCGTCCAGGACGGTGGGTTCGAAGAAGTACGGGCCCACGTCGGGGCGGGCCCGGCCGCCGGCCAGCACGGTGGCCCCCTTGGTGACGGCGTCCTCCACGTGCCGCCGGACGGCGGCGAGTTGGCGTTCCCCGGCGAGCGAGCCCATTCCGGCGCCGTACGACAGGCCGGTGCCGAGCCGCAGTTGGGAGGTGAGCGCGGTGAACTTCGCCAGGAACGGCTGCGCCACGGTGGCGTCGACGTACAACCGCTCGATGGAGACGCACAGTTGGCCGGCGGAGGAGAAGCACGCACGGACCGCGCCCTCGGCGGCCCGGTCGAGGTCGGCGTCGGCGAGGACCAGCATGGCGTTCTTGCCGCCGAGTTCGAGGCTGGCGCCGACCAGCCGGGCGGCGGCCTGCGCCGCGACGCGGCGGCCGGTGACGGTGGAGCCGGTGAACGACACGTAGTCGGCCTGCTCGATCACGGCGGGCCCGACGACCGGGCCCTCGCCGATGACGATCTGCCACAGGTCGGCCGGCAGCCCGGCCTCGACGAGCTGTTCGCGCGCCCACAGCGCGGTCAGCGCGGTCTCGGTGTCCGGCTTCATGACCACCGCGTTGCCCGCCGCGAACGCCGGGAGCGCGTCGCCGACGGACAGCTCCAGCGGGTAGTTCCAGGGGGCGATCTGCCCGATGACGCCGCGCGGGTGCCGCAGTTCCAGGGCCTGGGTGAGCAGCGGCAGCGCGCCGGTGTGACGGCGGGGGCGCAGGTAGGCGGGGGCCTTGAGGCCGTAGTGCCGGGCGGCCACGGCGACGGCCTGCACCTCTTCGTGCGCGTGCAGCCTGGCCTTGCCGGTCTCCAGCTGGATCAGGTCCAGCGCCTCGTCCTGGCGGCGCAGCAGCAGGTCGTGGAAGCGCAGGAGTACCGCGGCCCGGCGGCGGACCGGCAGCCGGGACCAGCCGCGTTGTGCGCGCCGCGCCCGTTCGAACGCCTCGCCGACCTCGCCGGCGGTGGCCTCGGGCAGTTCGGCGAGCGTGTCGCCGGTCAGCGGCGCGTGGCTGCTGGTGCGGCCGCTGCCGATGACGTTCCTGGTCAGGCGTTCGACGAGCGCGGGCGTGATCACGTCGGCGACGGTTCGCGGACCGGGCGGTGCGACCGGGTTGCGTCCCGGGCGGCCGTCCTCACGGTCGCCGGTGGTCGTGCCGCTGGTCTGGCCGCCGGGGGTGGCCTGCGCGTCGGTCATGGCGCGAGGGTACGGGGGGCGGGGGGCCTTTGGGTACCCGGCGGTAACACGGTTTCACCGGTCCGCCACAAATCACGCCAGTGGACACTGGCGCGATCGCGGTCCGGGGCGTTGTCCGAGGCGGGTGGCACACTGCGCGACATGAACGACGACGACCCCAAGACCGTCCTGCGCCGCTACCTCCAGTCCGGGCGCGACGCCGTGATGACCAAGCTCGACGGCCTGTCCGAGTACGACGCCCGCCGTCCCCTCACCCCGACCGGCACCAACGTCCTGGGCCTGCTCAAGCACCTCGCCAGCTGCGAACTCGGCTACTTCGGCGACGTGTTCGGGCGCCCCTCGGGTATCCCGCTGCCCTGGTGGGACGACGACGCGGAGCCCGACGCGGACATGTGGGCCACGCCGCAGGAGTCCCGCGAGGACATCACCGGCCTCTACCGCAGAGCCTGGGCGCACACCGACGCGACGGTCGACGCGCTCTCCCTCGACGACACCGGCACGGTCCCGTGGTGGCCCGAGGACCGCAACGAGGCGTCCCTGCAGCGGCTCCTGGTCCACATGATCGCCGAGACCCACCGCCACGCCGGCCACGCCGACATCGTCCGGGAACTCATCGACGGCTCGGCCGGCATGCGCTCCCCCGGCGACAACATGCCGCCGCGCACACCGGAGAGCCGCACCTCGCACCGGACCCGGCTGGAGGAGGCGGCCCAGGGGTTCCGGGCCACCCCGTAGGGCTCAGCCCAGGTCCTCCAGCGCGCTGCCGATCGCCCGGTGGAAGGTCGGGTACGCCCAGATCTGCTCGCGCAGCACCGCCAGCGGCACCCGGGCGTGCACGGCCACCGCGAGGGCGCCGAGGATCTCGCCGCCGCACGGCCCGGCGGACGTGGCGCCGACCAGCACGCCGGCCTTCCCGTCGGCGACCACCTTCACGAATCCGGCGTTGCCCACCTGGTGGACGTAACCGCGGCTGGAGGCGGCCAGGTCGGTGTACCCGGTGCGCACCGCCAGTCCGCGCTCGCGGGCCTGCTCCTCGGTGAGGCCCACCGCGCCGATCTCCGGATCGGTGAACGTCACGCGCGGCACCGCGTGGTAGGCGGCGGGCGGTCCCCCCTCGCCGAGGATGCCGCGCACCACCACACCCGCCTGGTACATCGACATGTGGGTGAACGCGCCCTTGCCCGTGATGTCGCCCAGCGCCCACACACCGGCCCGGCCGTTCTGCGGGGGCACGATGCGCAGCCGTTCGTCGACCGGGACCGCGCGGGCGCTCTCGTCCACGCCGAGCACGCCGACCCCGAGCCGGTCCAGGCCGACGGTGCGGCCGGTGGCGACCAGCAGGCGTTCGGCGGTGAAGCGCTCGCCGCGTTCGCAGCGCAGGGTGAACTGCGCGCCGTCGTGCTCGACGGACTCCACCCGCGCGCCGGTGTGCACGCCCAGGCCGTCGTCGGTCAGGGACGCCAGCAGCAGCTCGTGCGCCTCGGGCTCCTCGCGCGGCAGCAGCCGGGGGGCGCCCTCGATGACGGTGACCGCGGTGCCGAACCGGGCGAACGCCTGGCCGAGTTCGAGCCCGATGGGCCCGCCGCCCAGCACCGCCAGCGACCGCGGCACGACCTCCGTGCGGATGGCGTCGCGGTTCGTCCAGTACGGGGTGCGGGCCAGGCCCGGCACCGGCGGAACGGCCGGACCGGTGCCGGTGGCCAGCACCACGGCCTGCCGCGCGGTGATCGCGGTCTGCTCGCCGTCGGGAGCGGTGACGGTCACGGTGTCCGGCGACGAGAGCCGCCCGGCGCCGCGCACGAAGCGCACACCCCGGTCGACCAGCCGGTCCACGGCCACCTTGTCGTCCCAGTCCGCGGTGGCCGCCCGCACGGTGCGCGCCACCGGCCGCCAGTCGGGGTGCACCATCGCGGTGCCCGCGTGCCCGGGGATGCGCCTCCCCTCGGCCAGCAGCCCGGCCGACCTGACCATGATCTTGGACGGGATGCAGCCGTAGTACGGGCATTCACCGCCCACCAGCCGCTCGTCGACCCCGACGACGTCGAGTCCCGCGTCGGCGAGACGTCCCGCCGCGTCCTCACCGCCCGGCCCGAGCCCGACGACGATCACATCCGCGTGGTCCACCGGGACCGCTGCCATGGCGTCCTCCCTCGCGCTGTCCCGTACCCCACCGTACGCGCCTCACACCGGCCCCGCCGGTCGCACCAGCCGCGACGGCCTCCGTTCAGGCCACGGGGCGGAACGCGGCGCTCGCCGTCTGGAAGTACGCGATGCCGTCGCCGACGCGGGAGACCGGCGCGGAGACCCACACGTCCCACATCACGCCGTCCTGCGTCCAGCACAGGTCGTACGTGCGGCGGGCGCCGTCGCCGAACCCGTTCCAGGTGAACTCCCAGAGCGCCGCGGGGTGTTGCGCGTGCGTGGTGCGGGTGACCGAGCCGTCCCGGTAGCCGGGGTAGGGGGGCGTGCCGGACGGGTGCGCGGCGGCGTCCGCCTGGCCGGTCATCACGCCGTACGCGCCACCGGGGACGGACGGCTGCCGCCGGACGCCCAGCCGGAAGAGGCGTCCGGCGGAGTAGTAGTAGACCCGGTCGCCCTCGGGGCTGCGGGTGAAGCCGGCGGGCACGTCGAGGCTGAAACCCGCCGGGTCGTCGACGTGGCGGTAGCCGGCGGGGGCGGAGACCGAGGGGGGCGGCGCGCTGACGGACGGCGCCGCGCGGCCGCCGGTGTGCGTGCCGCGGTGCGCCGCCAGGACGCCCGCCGTGCCGCCGGCCGCCAGCAGCACCACCGCGACCGCCGCTCCCAGGGCCGTCCGCCGCCCGCGCCCGCGCCCCGCCACGGAAGGCCCGCGCCGGCCGGGACGGATGGTCGTGGCGGGCGGCGTGGGGGTGGCGGGCGGCGTGGGGGTGGCGGGCGGCGTGGGGGGGCGGGCGGCGTGGGGGTGGTCGGCGGTGCGTCGGCCCGGGGGGTGGGCGCGGCGAGGTTGGCCGGTTCCGGGGCGGGGTTCCGCGGGGCGGGGGCGGGGTTCCGCGGGGCGGGGGCGGGCGGTGCGTCGGCCCGGGGGGTGGTGCTCGGGGTGGCCGCCCGCAGCAGGCGTGCCGTCTCGCGGCCGGCCGGGCGGTTCGCCGACTCGCGGTCCAGCAGGCGCCCGACGATCTCTCCCAGGGCACCGGCGCCCGGTGGGGGCGGCGGCACCGGATCGTTGAGCACGGCGTGCAGCACGGCGGCGATGGTCTCGCGGCGGAACGGGGAGCGGCCGGTGAGCGCGGTGTGCAGCAGCACGCCCAGCGACCACAGGTCGGAGGCGGGGGTGGCCGGCTCCCCGGTCATGCGTTCCGGCGCGGTGTACTCGGGCGAGCCGACGAACTCCCCGGCCACCGTGAGCGACGTGCCGTCCGGCAGGCTCGCGATGCCGAAGTCGGTGAGCACCACGCGTCCGCTGCCGCGCTCCAGCAGTACGTTGGCCGGCTTGACGTCCCGGTGCAGCACGCCGCGGTCGTGGGCGGCGCCGAGCGCGGAGGCCAGGCAGGCACCGATCCGTGCCGCCTCCGCCGGCGCCAGCGGGCCCTGACGGGACAGCAGCCGGCTGAGGTTCACGCCCTCCACCAGCTCCATCACCAGCCACGGCCGCCCGTCGGGGCCCATGACGACGTCGTGCAGGGTGACGACGTTGGGGTGCGTGATGCGGGCGACCGACCGGGCCTCGCGCAGCGCGCGTTCCGCCTGGGCGAGCCGCACGTCCTCGGCGTGCTCGTCGGCGAACCGCAACTCCTTGACGGCCACCTGACGGTTGAGCGTGGCGTCGGCCGCACGCCACACCGTGCCCATTCCGCCGTGCCCGATCCGCTCCGTGAGCAGATACCGCCCGGCCACCGTCTCCCCCTGGCCCGCCATGGGGACATCATGCAAGACCCCGCGCCCGGCCGCGAACCCCGGGTCCCCGCGCGGGCCGCCGCTCAGCCGGTCCGGAACGCCTGCGCGGACTGCGTGAAGTAGGCGGTGACCAGGTCGCGGTCGGTGTCCGGGCCGGTCAGCAGCAGCACGTCGTAGTGCCCGGCGCGCTGCACCGCGAGGTTGAGCCCGTACAGCTCGGTGCCGGTGTGCGGGTCGCGCCAGCTGAACTGCCCCTCGGCGGCGGGCAGCCCGTTCACCTGGAGGGTCCGCAGGTCGGAGGAGGAGGACCAGGTGCTGGCCCGGAAGGCGGACAGCTCCGGTTCGTTCTCCGTCTCGTACGTGATCGCGTCGGGTGCGGAACCGCCGACCGCGTCCCGGCCGCGCACCACGGTGAGCCGGTAGGCGCTGCCGCCGGAGGTGAAGACCACCGAGCCGTCCGGGCCGGCCGACCGCGTCCAGCCGTCGTGCACGGCGACCGTGAAGCCGGCCGGGTCCTGCCGCAGGGAGAAGCCGGGGGCCAGCTGCGGCATCGGCGCCCCGGTCGGCGTGGCCGGGGTGGCCGGGGTGGCCGCCCCGCCGCCCGGCGCGGCCGAACTCGGTGCGGTGGACGGCGAGTCTCCGCCGGAGACCTGCGCGGGCAGCGCCCGGTCCGAGCCCGCCGGGGGCTTCTTGCCGAAGACCATCGCGAAGCCGACGAGCGCGGCCAGCACCACCAGCACCGACACCAGCAGCAGGAGTCCGGGCCGCCGCGGCCCGCGCCGCCCGGGCACGCGCTCGCGCGGATCGTCCCGCTCGGTCCGGGACGCCACAGCGGGCAGCGCGGTGGTCGTCCGGCCCCCGGCCGCCCCCGCGGCCTCGCGGCCACCGGCGTACCGGGCGTCCTCGTCGTACGTCCGCCGGGCGGGCACGGCCGGCGGGAGCGGCACCCGGCCCGCCGGGGTGAGCGCGGGCACGGCCGCGGGCGGCGCCGAAGGGTCGCCCGGCGCGCGGGTGCGCGCGTGCCGCCCGTGCGAGACGGTCGGCCCCCCGGCGTACGGCTGCCCGAACGCCCGCCCGGCGCCGGGCCCGCGGAACGCCTCGGTCCCGTACAGCTCGTCGCCGTAGGGGTCCTCCCCGGTCAGCTCCTCGACGCTCAGCTCGGGAACGGCCAGGTCGTCCGCGATCGGGTCGTCGGCGCAGGGGTGGTGGCCGGAGACCTCACCGGCCCAGATCTCGTCGGCGTACGGATCGTCGGCGAGGGCCTCGGGCCCGACGGGCAGCGCGGGCAGACCGGCCCGTGGCCCGTCGCCGAAGGCCGGCGCGTACGACCGGACGGTCAGCCCGGCGGCCGCGTCGGCAGGGGCCGCGTCGGCGGGGGGCGCGCCGGGGGCGGCATCCGGTTCCGGCCGCGGCTCGGCCGGCGCCGGCACCGGTTCACCCCGTGGCGGCAGCGCGAACGGCACTCCGGTGGGCGGCAACGACGTGAGCGGCAGCGCCGGCGCGGCGAGCACGGCCTCCGGCACGAAGGCGTCGTCGCCGGGGGCGGGCCCGACGGGGGCGCCGGACGCGGGGGCGCCGGACGCGGGGGCGGGCGGAGGTGTGAGGGCCTTCGGGGGCGTCTGCGGGGGCGCCGGGGGTGTGACGGCTCGCGCGGACGCGGGGGCGTCGGGGGGCGTCACCGTCTGCGGGGGTTGCGGGGTGATCGCCTGCGGGGGTGCCTCCGCCTGCGGGGGTACCGGCGGCTGCGGGGGGGCCGCGAACGTGGGCGTCACCGTCTGCGGGGGTGCCGGGGTGGCCGCCCGCACGGGGGCCTGATCCGGGCTGTCCGGGCCGGCGGCCGGTCGTGGCAGGGCGGGCCAGTCGGAGGCGGGGGCGGCGGGCTGCGGGCGGGGAGTGCGGGCGGGGGCGGCGGGCAGGTCGGGGAATGCCTGCGCGGCGGCAGCGGCCAGGCCGGCCGGGGGCACCGGCCGGGCGGCGCGGTGGCCCGCGGCGGCACCGGCGGCGAACCCCGCGGCCGCTCCGCCCGCCACGCGTCCGCCGGGCGGGACGACGGCCTCGCCCCGCCGGCCTGCGGCGCCCGGGCCCCGGGCGGCGCGGGGGCCGGCGGCAGGCGGCACCGGGGCGGCGACCGGGGTCTCGGTGGCGGCCCGGGCGGCGGCGCGTTCGGCGCGGCCGCGGCGGCTCCGGCGGCGGACGACCTCGCCGCGGCGCCGCACGATGGGCAGCCGTCCCGGTCCCCCGGCGGGCAGCGACACCGCGCCGCCCAGCTCCGGTTCCGGCGCCAGCCGCACGAGCGAGCGCAGCCGTCCGGTGACCTCGCCGGCCGCCGGACGCTGCGCCGGGTCGGTGCGCAGCAGCGCCTCCACGACCGGCCGCAGGGCACCGCATTCATCCGCCCGGCCGTGCGGGGCGGCGCCGACCAGGTGGAGGAGTTCGGCGGTGCTCTCCTCCGGGTAGGGCGCATGACCCTGGACGCAGCGGAACAGCAGCACGCCGAGCGCCCACAGGTCGGTCTGAGGGCCGGTCAGCGGGGACCGCCGCCAGTCCCCGCCCACGGCTGCGCCGGCCTGCTCGGGCGCCCACCGCTCGGTGACCGGGCCGACGACCGACACGCGGGTCTGCAGGGCGCGTTCACCGGCCGGGCCGGAGTCGGTTCCGGCGTCCGGGGGGCCGTCGGGCGCCTCCGGATCGCGGGGGACCGGGTCGTAGCCGCAGAGCGCGTCCTGCGCGGCGCCGAACGCCAGGCCGTCGAGCAGGGCGCGGCCGTCCTCGCAGATCAGGACGGTGGAGGAGGTGATGTTGCGATGGGTCCAGCCGTGCGCGTGCAGCACCCGCAGGCCGCCGAGCAGGTCGGCGGCGATCTCGGCGGCGCGGTAGGGGGTCAGCGGCGCGAAGTCCACGACGGAGCCGACCGGCCGGGCGCCGGGCACGTACTCCGAGACCACCCAGAGGCTGCCGTCCTCCACGAGGACGTCGAAGACCTGGGCGAGGCGCGGGTGGTCGGGCACGGCGGCCGCGGCGCGGGCGGCGGCCAGCGCCCGGGCGGCCACCTCACCGCCGGCGTCGTGCGCGGTCTCGCCGGACGGCCCGGACCAGGGGTCCGCGTAGGGGGCCGCGTACGGGTCGTCACCGTCGTCGAACTCGGCGGGCACCACCTCGGGCAGCAGCAACTGCCGTACCAGGACGTCCTGTCCGCTGTAGGTGTCGAAGGCGACGGCCTCGACGAGTTCGAACTCGTGGGCGGGCGGCCGCGGCAGCCGGTAGCGTCCGGCCAGCACCCGCCCGGCGTACTCGTCCACGGTCCCTCCCACCAAGCGCGGTCGCCGGGCTCCGGGGGCCTCCCGCGGTCACGCTCGGTCGTCCGCAGTCGGCACCGGTCAGCCTGCGTCCTGTCAACGATACGTGCTGAACGCATTTACGATACGGGCTCGCCCTGTGATCCCGGGCCGGTTCTCCACCAACGCCCTGCCGGCAACGGCCGGTTCGCGCAGGGCGTAGCCAACCGCCGCCCGGCTTCGGGCGGTACGGCACGCAGTGACGTTCCTGCGGGTGAACTCGCGTGCGGCCCGATTGACGTGCGGGGGGAACGAACGCCGTGCGGCGGCCGGGCCGTTCAGTCGTCGGCGCGGAAGGTGCCGGTGAACCGCTCGCGCAACTGCGTGCAGGACGCGCCCTGCCACTGGGCGGCCGGGCAGGTCACCATGATCGCGTAACCGGCCTTGTCGTCGGCGAAGCCCCGGTCGAGCACGTGCACCGGATGCCCGTGCTCGGTACGGGTGAACTCCCAGTCGGCGGCCGTGCGGAACGGCGGGAAATCGATCGTGCGGATCGACAGGCGGTGGTAGTCGCTGCTCTGCGCGGCGACCGCGGGCTCCTGCGCGCGCCAGGCCGCCGCGGCGTCCTTACCGGGGGTCGGGCTGTAGCCGACGACCAGCTGCGGGTACGAACCGTCGTGCGCGGCGAAGACCGCCCCGGCGTGGTGCCCCGACGTGCCGACGCGGTGCCAGCCGGGCGGCAGCGCGACGGAGAAGTGGTACTCGGTGTCCCGGTGCGTGCTCCACCCGGCCGGCAACGCGCCACCGGACGGCGCACCGGAGGTGGACGCTCCCGGCGCGGAGGTCTTCACCGACGGCTTCGCGGACGGGTGCCCGGCCGACGGCGTGGTGCCGCCGTCGGGCGCCCCGCCCCGCGCGGTGGAGGGGGCCGGCGCCGAGGCGTGCGCCGTTCCCTTGCCGCCGCCCTTGTCCTTGCTGCCGGAGCCGCCGGAGTTCAGGACGGCCACCAGCACCGCGACCGCCACGACCAGCACCGCGGCGACCGCCAGCAGCAGCACCTTGCGCCGTCTGCCGCCGCCGGCCCTCAGGACGCCGGAGGTGGAGACCGGTCCGCCGGCCGCCGTCGGGGCGGGGCCCGCGCCGGCGCCGGGCCGGGCGGTGGCACCGCCGCTGTCGGCGGGGGGCAGGTCGGTGGGCCGCGGCTGCGGGTCGGCGGGGATCGCCATGGCCCGGGTACGTTCGGCCTCCGGCACGTCGGCGGCGTGCTGCGCGCGCATCAGCAGTCCGCGCACCCCCGCGTCGTCCAGCCGCGCCTCCGGGTCCTTCACCAGCAGCCCGCCGATCGCCTCGGCCAGCGGACCGGTGACCGCCGGCGGGTCGAACGGTTCGGTCATCACCGCGGTCAGCGTGGCGATCGCCGACCCCTTGTCGTACGGCGGGTGGCCGTTGACCGCCGCGTACAGCAGCACGCCCAGCGACCACAGGTCGGCCGGCGGGCCGGGGCGCCGGCCGCGGGCGCGTTCCGGCGAGATGTAGGAGGGGGCGCCGACCAGCATGCCGGTGGAGGTCACCGACGGGTCGCCCTCCACCTGCGCGATGCCGAAGTCGGTCAGGACCACCCGGCCGTCGGCGGCGATCAGCACGTTCGACGGCTTCACGTCACGGTGCAGGATGCCCTCGCGGTGCGCGGCGCGCAGCACGTCCAGCACCGCCAGGCCCACCTCGGCGGCGCGGCGCGGCGGGAGCGGTCCGTCGGCGCGGATCGCGTCGGACAGCGACCGGCCCTCGACCAGCTCCATCACGATCCACGGCCGGTCGTCCTCCTCGACCACGTCGAAGACGGTGACCGCGCCGCTGGTGCGGATCCGCGCGGTGGCCTTCGCCTCGCGGAGGGTACGGGTGACCAGCCGGCGCTTCTCGTCGTCGTCGACGTCGCCGGGAAACCGCAGCTCCTTGACGGCGACGGTCCGGCCCAGGGTCTCGTCGACGGCACGCCACACGGTGCCCATGCCGCCCTTGCCGAGCACCTCGCCGAGGCGGTAACGCCCGGCGAGGAGGTGGCCGGTGGTGCCTTGCCCCTGGGTCATCGGTGTCCTTCTCGTACGGCTCGGTCTCGTCGGACGGGCCATCTTCGCACTCGCGCCGCGCCCGCCGCTCCCGTCCCCCGGCGGCTACCCCGGCAGGCCCGGCTGACGCCGCCGCGGCCGCCGCGCACCGCGGGGCCGGCAGCTCTGGTCATCACGGCCGTTGCCCGGGGCGGCAGTTGACGTGCCGTGCGTCGGCCCGGCGGAGGACCGGGGGCGCGGGCGGCGGTAACGCCATTGTCTCCCGGGCCGGTTCGGCGGCGGCGGGCGGCCCCGCCTTCAGGAGGCGGGGCGGAAGGTGGCGACGGCGGTCTCGAACCGCGGCTTCTGATCACTCCATTCGGAGTCCGGCGCGGACAGGTACAGCGCGTACGCCGTCGCGCCTTCCTGACCGAACCCCAGATCGATCGCGTGATAAGGCCGCAGCTTGCCCTGCCAGGTGAACTCCCACAGCGCCGCGGACTCCGCCGTCCCGCCGATCGTCACCTTGGTGGGGTTGAGCCGCAGCCGGTGGTAGCCGCTGAGCTGGTGGTCGCCCGGGCCCTTCAGCTCCGTCTCCAGTTGCTGGAAGTTCTGCATCGGCGGTCCGGCGAAGTCCAGCGCGCTGATCTTCAGACCGGTCCTGCCGTCCGGCGAGACGTAGTCCACCTCGCCGCTCTGCCCGGTGCTGCGCGTCCAGTTGTCCGGCACCGCCAGCGAGTAGCCGGCCCCCTCGTGCACCGTGCGGTACCCGGCCGGCGCGGTGGGGGCCGGCGGTGTGCTGGGGGTGGTGTGTGTCGGCGACGGGCTGGGCCCGGGGCCGGGACCGCCCTGCTGCCAGGGGAGTTCGCCCTGGTCGGCCAGGACCGTGCCGGTGCCCAGCAGACCCGCGCCGAGCACGAACCCCAGCAGCATCGCCCGCCGCCGCCCGCGCCGGTTCCCGCCCGGCGCACGGTGTTCGACGGGGCCCGCGGTGGCGTCCCCGGGGGTGAACGCGCTGACGGCGGTGGCGTCCCGCTCCCCGGGGGTGTCCGGCCGGCCGGGGGGTGCGGTGCTCCCGGGGGGCCGGCCGGCGTGGCCGGAGGTCGCGGCGGGGTGGCCGGGAGTCGCGGCGGGGTGGCCGGGAGTCGCGGCGGGGTCGGCGCGGCGGGAGTCGCGGCGGGGTCGTGCGGGGAGCCGTCCTGGGCACGGTGGCCGGTGACCTGGCGGGGGATGTTCCTCGTCGCGTCGTCCCCCTCGTCCGGCCCGGTGCGCGCCCACGACGGGGTGGGGCGCGGGGTGCCGGGCGGCGGTGTGTACCCGTCGGCGCCGTGCGTGCGGGGGTAGAGCACGGTCTCTGCGGAGGAGACCAGCAGGCGTTCCACCTGCTCGGCCGGCATCCGGCGTTCCGGCTCCTTCTCCAGCAGCGAGGCGATCAGCGGCGCCAGCGGTCCCGCGTTGCGCGGCGGCGGCATCGGTTCGGAGGCGATCGCGTAGGCCGTCTCGATCGGCGTGTCCCGGTGGAACGGGGCGGTGCCCTCCAGCGCCTGGTACAGCGTCGCGCCCAGCGCCCACAGGTCGGACGCCGGGCCGGGCGTGCCGCCGGTGATGCGCTCGGGCGCCAGGTAGTCGAACGATCCGATCAGCTCACCGGTGCGGGTCAGCGTGGAGGTGCCGGTGGCCGAGGCGATGCCGAAGTCGGTCAGCACGATCCGCCCGCCCGGCCACCCCTCGTCGCCCTCGTCCGCCTCCGGCCCCAGCAGCACGTTCGCCGGTTTGACGTCCCGGTGCAGCACCCCGGCCCGGTGCGCCGCCCGGAGCGCCGCGACCATGCCCCGGCCGATGCGCGCCGCCTCCCGCGGGTCCAGCGGCCCGTCGTTCTTGATCACGTCGGACAGCGTGCGGGAGGGCACGTACTCCATCACCACGCACGGCAGGCCCTCGTCCTCCACGACGTCGTGCACCACGACGACGTTCGGGTGCGTGATGCGCGCGGCGCTGCGGGCCTCCCGGCGAGTGCGCTCATACAGCCGCTCCAGCTCGTCGTCCTGGAGTTCCGGGGGCACGCGCAGCTTCTTGACCGCCACCTGACGGCCCAGCAACTCGTCCTCGGCACGCCAGACGGTGCCCATACCGCCCCGGCCTATGGGCTCGGCCAAGCGGTACCGCCCGGCCACCAATCGCCCCTGGTCGGACACCCGCGCCCCTCTCACATCCCCGGAACTCCTGCCCCGAACGGATGAACGTATCGAATTGAGGACGCTCAAGACCCGTTCGGGCGTTCCGTGTTCAGAGGGGAACGATATCCGGCGCACCCAGCCGCGCGGCGTCCGCGGTCAGGTCGTCCGGCTGACGCTGCGACTCACGTTCGGCCTCCACCCGCTTCTCGTAGTGCTCGACCTCCCGGTCCACCTGCTGTTTGTCCCAGCCCAGCACCGGTGCCATCAGCTCGGCGGCCTCCCGGGCGCTGCGGGTGCCGCGGTCGAAGGTCTCGATGGAGATCCGGGTGCGGCGGGTCAGGACGTCGTCCAGGTGCCGCGCGCCCTCGTGCGAGGCGGCATAGACCACCTCGGCCCGCAGGTAGTCGTCCGCGGCGGCCAGCGGCTCACCGAGCGCCGGCTTCTCCGCCACCAGGTCCAGCACCTCCTGGGCCAGCGAGCCGTACCGGTTGAGCAGGTGCTCGACCCGCGCCACGTGCAGTCCGGTGCGCGCGGCGATCCGCGCCCGGGTGTTCCACAGCGCGTGGTAGCCCTCGGCGCCGGCCAGCGGCACCTCCTCCGTGCAGCAGGGCGCCACCCGCCGGTCGAGCCCGTGCACCGCCGCGTCCACCGCGTCCTTGGCCATGACCCGGTACGTCGTGTACTTGCCGCCCGCCACCACCACCAGGCCCGGCGCGGCGTGCGCCACGGTGTGCTCGCGCGACAGCTTGCTCGTCGCCTCCGACTCGCCCGCCAGCAGCGGCCGCAGCCCCGCGTACACCCCCTGCACGTCGTCCCGGGTCAGCGGCACCGCCAGCACCGAGTTGACGTGGTCGAGCACGTAGTCGATGTCGGCGCTGGAGGCCGCCGGGTGCGCCTTGTCCAGGTCCCAGTCGGTGTCCGTGGTGCCGACGATCCAGTGCCGGCCCCAGGGAATGACGAACAGCACGCTCTTCTCGGTGCGCAGGATCAGGCCCGTGGTGGAGTGGATGCGGTCCTTCGGCACCACGAGGTGGATGCCCTTGGACGCCCGCACGTGGAACTGCCCGCGCTCGCCCACCATCGCCTGCGTCTCGTCGGTCCACACCCCGGTGGCGTTGACCACCTGCCGGGCGCGCACCTCGTACACTGCGCCCTGCTCGCCGTCCCGCACCCGGGCGCCCACCACCCGCTCGCCCTCGCGCAGGAACCCGACGACCCGCGCCCGGTTCGCCGCCAGCGCGCCGTAGGCCGCCGCGGTGCGCACCAGCGTCGTCACGTACCGAGCGTCGTCCATCTGTGCGTCGTAGTACTGCAACGCCCCGACCAGCGCGTCCTTGCGCAGGCACGGCGCGACCCGCAGCGCGCTGTTGCGGCTCAGGTGCCGGTGGCGCGGCAGGCCCCGGCTGTGACCGGACGACATGCCCATCGCGTCGTACATCGCCACGCCCGCGCCCGCGTAGAACCGCTCCCAGCCCTTGTGCTGCAACGGGTACAGGAACGGCACCGGCTTCACCAGGTGCGGTGCCAGCCGATGGATCAGCAGCCCCCGCTCCTTGAGCGCCTCGCGCACCAGGGCGAAGTCCAGCATCTCCAGGTACCGCAGTCCGCCGTGGATCAGCTTGCTGGACCGGCTGGAGGTGCCGGACGCCCAGTCCCGCGCCTCCACGATCCCGGTCAGCAGCCCGCGGGTGGCCGCGTCCAGCGCCGTGCCGGCCCCGACCACGCCCGCCCCGACCACCAGGACGTCGAGTTCCTGCTCCGCCATCCGGGCGAGCGCCTGCGCGCGTTCGCCCGGCCCAAGCTGTGCCGTCTTCACGTGTGCCTCCCGTTCCGGCCCGGTCGCGCCGCCCGTCTGCCATGTCACGTGCACCGCCGTGCTCCGCCCGGGTCTGCCGCCCGCGGCGTCCCACCCGCCGTGCCCCGGCGGCCGCGGTGTCCCCACCGCTCCCGCCTGCACTGTCAGGGTGTCATCTTCCCGGTGTCCCCCTCACGGGGGCATCGGCGAGGGTTGTCACCCCTCATCTCGATGGTGAACGGCTGACAGGGCTCACGCCACACGAGGCTCCCAACCGCCTCAATACTGAATGTCAGTCATATTTCCGCTTAGCCTGACAAGGATCCACCCGGCGATTCCCTGCCGAACCGGTCCCTCCTTACGCCTCCCCTCCCACATCCGCCACCCGGCGATCTCCCCGGCGCTCCGGACCGCCCACGGCCCGTCAGCCCCGTCGGCCCGACCGCTCCCGCCCGAACCTCCTACCCCCCGGCAAACCCCGCCCACCGCCCCCGCCGCCACGGACACCGTTCCGCCATCCCGCCCCACCCCCGACGCCCCGCAACCCATCAGACCAGACGCCTACGACAACGAGGCCCCGGACCGCGGACGGCTCCACCGCACCGGCTCCACCGCACCGGCCGGCCCGGCGGGGGCGGGGGTGACCGGAACGGCGGGCGGCCGGGGTGGGGATCGCCGGAGCGGCCGCAGCGGCGGCCGCCGGACCGCCGGTGACCGGGGCGGTGGGTGACCGGGGTGGCGGACGCGGGTGGCCGGGGTGGCGGGGTCGGGCGGCCGGAGCGGGGGGTGCGGGGGGTGCGGGCGGTGGGGTGGCCGGGCGCGGCGGGTGGTGGCCGGCGGCGGGGTGGCCGGCGGGCGGCCATCGGCGGGAGCGGCCCACCCGGCCGAACCGCCCACAGCACCTGCCGACACCCACCGGCACCCACCGGCACCGACCCGACCGCCCGACCGCCCCCGAACCGTTCCGACCCAGCCAGCCGCCGGACGGCGAACCCGCCGCCGGTCCCGAGACCATCCCGTGCGCCACCGGGGAGGGACTGACCCCATGCCCGCAGATCTCGCCGTCATCGGACTCCGCCACTTCGGCCTGCCCCTCGCCCAGGCCGCCGTGGCCGCCGGGATCCGGGTCATCGGCCACGACACCGACCCCACGGTGGTCGACGGCCTCAACCACGGCCGCGCCCCCGCCGACGGCCTCACCGCTGCAGAGGTACGGCGCATGCTCTCGGCCGGCTTCCGGGCCACCGGCGACCCCGCCGTGCTCGGCCGGGCCCGCACCGCCGTCATCTGCGCCCCGACCGCGCTCGGCGAGGACCGCACCCTCGACCTCACCGCCGTCGCCGAGGCCGCCCGCACCCTCGCCGCCCACCTGCGCCCGCACACCACCGTCGTCCTCGAATCGGCCGCCTACCCCGGCACCACCGAGGAGTGCCTGCGTCCCCTGCTGGAGGCCGGCTCCGGCCTGGTCGCCGGCCGCGACTTCCACCTCGCCTACTCCCCGGCCCGCACCGACCCCGGCAACCCGCGCCACTCCATCGCCAACACCCCCAAGGTCATCGGCGGCCTCACCCCCGCCTGCACCGAGGCCGCCGCCGCCTTCTACGGCCGCCTCACCGAACGCGTCGTCCGCGCCCGCGGCCCCCGCGAGGCCGAGGCGGTCAAACTGCTGGAGACCAACTTCCGGCACGTCAACATCGCCCTCGCCAACGAGATGGCCGTCTTCTGCCACGACGCCGGCATCGACCTGTGGGACGTGATCCGCTGCGCCGAGACCAAACCGTTCGGCTTCCAGGCGTTCCGCCCCGGCCCCGGCGTCGGCGGCCCCGGCGTCGTCCTCGACCCCGGCCACCTGTGCCGCACCCCCGGCCACCCCCTGCGCATGGTCGAGCAGGCCCAGGAGGTCAACACCCGCATGCCCCGCTACGTGGTCCAGCGCTGCGCCGCCCTGCTGAACGAACACGGCAAGTCCCTGCGCGGCGCCCGCGTACTCCTGCTCGGCGTCACCTACAAGGCCGACATCAACGACCAGCAGGGCGCCCCCGCCCACGAGATCGGCTCCCGCCTGATGGAACTCGGCGCGACCATCGGCTACCACGACCCCTACGTCCCCGAATGGCGCCTCCACGACCGCCCCGTCCCCCGTGCAGACTCCCTCTGGGAAGCCGCCGGCCACGCCGACCTCACCGTCCTCCTCCAGCACCACCACACCTACGACCTTCAGGGCCTCGCCGTAAAAGCCCAACTCCTCCTCGACACCCGCGGCGCGACCCCGGCGGGAGCGGCGGCGCGGTTGTAGGGAGTGCGGGGGCCGGCGGCGGCGGTGCGGGGGGGCCGGCGGCGCGGGGGTCGACGGTGCGGGGGTCGACGGCGGCGCGGGGGGCCGGCGGCGGCGGTGCGGGGTGGGGGGCGGCGGTGCGGGGGGCCGGCGGCGCGGGGGGTCGGCGGCGCGGAGGGCCGGCGGCGGCGCGGAGGGCCGGCGGCGGCGGCGCGGGGGGCCGGCGGCGGGGCCGGCAGCGGCGGTGCGGGGGGGGCGACGGTGCGGGGGGTGGTCGCCGGAGGGGACGGGGCGGCCGATCGCCTGGAGCCGGCGGGGCGGGGCGGCCGTCCGGGGATTGCGGGGTGGGACGGGTGACTGCCTGGGGTGCAGGGGAATGGCTGACCGCCTGGAGTGTGCGGGTCGGCGGCGGATCCGGCGGTGCCGACGCTCTACCCGGGCGCCGGGCCGCAGGCCCTGCCCCACCCCGCGGCTCCCTGGACACCCCCGGCCACCCCACCGGCCACCCCTCCGTCCCCCCGGCAGGGCACCCGCCGCCCGCCGGGTCCGTTCGCCCTGAGCGCTGCGTCACGCCCTCCCGGGGGCAACGGTGCCGGTGTCGCCGGGTCCGGGAGCGGAGGGTGGCGGGGTGGAGGGTGCCGGATCCGGTGGCGGGGTAGAGGGGGGAGTGATGGACGGTCCCGGGGTGGACGGTTCCGGGGTGGACGGTCCCGGGGTGGACGGCATCGGGGTGGACGGTTCCGGGGAGACCGGTTCAGTGGCTGGCGGCATCGGGGTGGACGGTGCGGCGGCGGGCTCGGCGGGTTTGGAGGGCGCCGGCGAGGAGGACGAGGAGGGCGCCGCTGGCGATGACGCCCATGACCAGCGGGGACAGTCTGCTGACCTTGAGGCGGAAGGTGATCGGACTTCCCCAGGGACGGTGGTTGGACGTGGTGTAGAGCTGGGCGCTGATCTCCACGGGACCGTTGGCGTGGGCGCGGACCCTGACCTGTTCGGTGTGGTTCGCGGCGGGAGGCGCCTGCACCGGGGTGGCCGGCTCCGCGACCGTCAGCCGGTTCGGCGAGGAGGAGACGACCCGGACCTCCAGGCCGGCGAGGGACTGCTGGAGCCCGTTCGACACCGTGACCGGGACACTGGCCGCGTCACCGGCCAGCGTGACCGTGCCGTGCTTGGGGAGCAGGTGGACCGAGGCGATGGACTGGTCGACATAAGCGTGAACACCTCCCGTGTAGGACTTCTGGTCTGCGGCGTCACCCCCCGCAGCCCCCACCCGCCATCCGGTGGAGACCGCGCGCAGCATCGCCCGGTGCACCGCGTCCAGGGTCCGGGCCGGAGCGGACAGCACCCGGCTCAGGGTGACCAGGTCCGGTTGGATCGCGGCGACCGCAGCCACATCGTCCGACGTGAGCTCTCCGGCCCGCAACCCCTGTGGATAACTCTCCTCCGGCGCCTCGCCGGAAGCGTATTCCCCCAGTTCAGAAGGGTTACCGACGCGCTTTCCCGTTCCGGTTCCGGGCGATCCCCCGGCGTGTCGCGCTGCCCCCGTCCCGGAATTCGTTCCGCCGCTCCCCGCACCCCCGCCTCCGCCTCCGGCTCCGGAGCCGCCCCCGCGTCGGACCCCACCCCCGGACCTGCCCCCGGCCCCCCGCACAGCCGCCCCGGCTCCCCCGCCCCCACCGCCGCCCGCCACCGGCGGTGCCGCTGCCGGAGGCCCTGCCGCCACCCCCGCGACTGTCAGGTCCTGCGACGTCCCGGATCCGACGTCGTCCAGCCCGACCATGCGCAGCCAGCCCGCGTCGTGCGCCCCTCGCAGGACCGAGGCCAGCACCCCGGCCATCGCGCCGGTCAGTTGCCGCGGCGGAACCACGAGCAGGCCCCCGGAACCGCTCCCGCCGCCGCTCACCGCCGCACCGCCGCTCCCGCCGACCGCCGCACCGCCCCCGTCCGGGCCCACGTCGCTGGTGCCGCCATCGCCGGAACCACCCGTACCGCCCCCGCCGGAACCACCGCTGCCGCCGTCACCGGCCGCCAGCCGGGCGGTCAGCAGGGCCGCCAGCAGGTCCTGGCGGGCGGTCAGGACGTCGGTGCGGGTCGCGGAGGGCTCGGCCAGGGCGGCGCTGGCCGATGGGTCACCGACCAGCGCCGACGCGCCGCCGCCGAGGGAGACGCGGGCCAGCGAACTGCCGGTGCTCAGCCCCCGCCCCGAAGCGATGTAGACGCTCGTGCCCATACCGCCCGCCACTCCGGTGATACCGGCGTCCAGCGCGCCGGCGTACGGCCACACGACGTCGTCCCGCACCCGTTCTCCCAGCGCGGCGGAAGCCGCCGCACCACCCCAGCCGACGGACCGCCGCAGCACTCCCGCCAGCGCCCCCGACGGCGCACCGGAGCGTTTACCGGGCGTGGCCGCACTCCTGCGCGCCCCCGAGTCGGCCGAGGCGGCGGTACGCGGCGTCCCGCCGACGGCGGCGGTACGCGCGGGTCGCGCGTGCGCGAGCGTGGCGACGTCCGGGTCCGCGTACGGCAGCGCCACGACGTCCTGGCCGTGCACCGCGCCGCGCAGCCTCCCCAGCCAGGACCCGGCGGCGGCACGCCCCGCCCCGGAACGGCTGCGCTGCGGATCACCGGCGTCCCGGACCACCGCCACCCGGTAGCCGTCCGACATACCGCGCGCCTCGTCCAGCAGCGCCGGATCCACCGTCCACGTCACCGGCAGACGGCCTGCCGCGTCCACCACCTGCCGCAGCCGGCCGCCGGGGGCGAGGGACGCCGCCAGCGTGTCGTCGCGGTACACCGGCTGCGCCGAGTCACCCCAGCCGAAGGAGACCGGTTCCAGGTGCGGCACGTCCGTCAGCGGCCACAGCGCGGCGACGTCCAGCGGGTCCCCGTCCACCCCGTCCGGCGCCCACGGCAGCCGTACCCGGCCCAGCCCGGCCCGCACACCGTCGTCGTCAGTCGTCAGCACTACGCCGAACGTGTGAATGCCGGAATGCGCGATGTGCAGGTCGGCGGCCGGGATCCGCAAGGTGAACGACCGAGTGGCGCCGGGTGCCAGCGCGGCGGTGTCCTGTCCGTCGCCGCGGGCCCTCGGCACTCCGTCGACCAGGGCACCGAGCCGTCCGGCACCGATACCACGGCCCGAGGTGTTGGCGAGTTCCCCGCGCACCGTCAACGTGTCGTTCCCGGACGGCAGCAGTGGCGACAGGTCGTCGAGCGTGACGCGCACCGGACGCCCGTCGGCCGGCGCCTTCGCGACACCGGTGCCCGGCGCGTGGTGCGCCCGGCCGACGGCGACGCTTCGGTCGGCGTCGGAGGCCGTCACCCGTTCGGGGCCGGCCGGCGTCACTCCGCCCGGCGCACCGGTGGCCGACAGACCGAGCGCCAGCACCAACGCGCCGCCGCACGCCGGCAAGCACCGCACGCCCTGGCGTCGCCGCACCGTCTCACTCCTTCAGGTGACAGGTGGTCATACTTCGAACGCCAGGTAGGAGTGCGGCGAAGAGTCGAGGACCGTCCGCAGCGCCTCGTAGTGCTCGACGCACTTGCCGGTACCCGCCGCCACACAGCCCAGGGGCGAGTCGGCGACGATGACGGGGATGTCGAACGCGCCGCCGATGCGCAGGTCGGTCCCGGGCAGCAGCGCGCCGCCACCGGTCAGCACGATGCCGCGTTCCATGACGTCCGCGAGGGCCTCGGGCGGGCAGGTGTCCAGCGTCCTGCGCACCGCGGCGATGATCGTCTCCAGCGGTTCGTCGATGGCCCTGCGCACTTCGGCGGCGTCGAGTTCCAGCGTCTTGGGCAGGCCGCTGGCCTGGTCACGGCCCCGGACGCGGCAGCGCGGGCCGCTGCTGCCCGCAGGGCCGAGCGCGGTCACCAGGCCGAGGCCGGCCGCCCGGTCGCCCTCCGGCGCCGGTCCGGCCCCCTCCGGCGCCTCCGGCTCGCCCTCGTCACCTGCGGGCGTGGCGCCGAAGCCCGGACGCACCGCCTGCCCCTGCTCGAACTCGCGGTCCAGCGCGCTCAGGCGGTCCGTCCAGTAGCCGGGCGGCGCGGCCGATCCGATGGCCAGCTTGATCTGCTCGGCCGTCTGCTCGCCGATGACCAGGCCGTGTTCCCGGCGCACGTACTGCGTGATGGCGCTGTCGAGCGCGTCGCCGCCGACCCGGACGGAGGTCGCCGTGACGGTGCCGCCGAGGGAGAGCACCGCAACCTCCGTGGTGCCGCCGCCGATGTCCACCACCATGGAGCCGGTCGGGCGGCCCACCGGCAGCCCCGCACCGATGGCCGCCGCCATGGGCTCCTGAATGAGGTGCACCTCGCGGGCACCGGCCGTGGTGGCCGCCTCCGTCACGGCACGGCGTTCGACGGACGTGATGCCGGACGGCACGCAGATGACCATGCGGGGCCGGGACGCCCAGCGGCCCACGGACGTCACCTTGCGCAGGAAGTGCGCGATCATGCGTTCGGCCAGCTCGAAGTCGGCGATCACCCCGTCACGCATCGGACGCAGCGCGACGACGTGCGAGGGCGTGCGGCCCAGGGTGGACTTCGCCTCGGTGCCGACGCTGATGACCTTGCCGTTCCTGGCATTGACCGCCACCACCGACGGTTCGTTGAGCACGATGCCCTCACCCCGCGCGTATACCAGGGTGTTGGCGGTGCCGAGATCCATGCCCAGATCACGTCCGGAATGCTTCCTGTGCCGCATACGTCCCGATTATTGGGCCATCATGCCCGGGATGCCCGTTGGGCGGCATATGGAGCAACCCGTCCGGACGTGTGCTCGCAGGCCGTCCGGATCGGTCCGGCCCAGGTCTTGAAGCCGCCTCACCGCGCACGATTGGATTTCCGCGAGCCTCAGCAGTACGCGCCAGCAGCAGCGAGGAGAACGCGATGAACCGGCCGACGCAGCAGGCCACCGCGACCGCGCCGGACGATACCGCCTCCGGAGCCGGGTACGGCCGGATGCCCCGGCAGGCCGCGACGTCGTGGGCGGTGGACTCCCCCGAAGCCGCCCCGGACGGTCAACGGCGCCCCCGCACCGTTCTCGGACTGCTCGCCGCAGTCGTCGCAATGGCCGTCGCCGCCCTGGCGTACGGCGGGTTGCTGCGGGCCACGATGGCGGCCGACGGCGCCTACCACGAGTTCAGCTTCGCGGCCCTGGGCGTCGGCCTGGCCGTCGGCGCGGCGGCAGGCCTCGCGGGGCGCGGCGGCCGCCTGCTGCCGGTGGGGGCCGCAGTGCTGTCGCTGCTGGGCGTCGCGCTGGGCGAACTGTGCGGCCTCGCCCTGGTGTCGGCGCACAGCAACGCGATACCGGTCACCGATGTCGTGACGCTCTATCACGCCGCCCTGCTGCACGATTGGCGCCGGCAGCTGGACGTGATGTCGGGGGTCTTCCTCTTCCTCGCCGCCGTCGAGGGCTTCCTCATCACCCGCCGCTTCGGCCGCCGCCCCTGAACCCGGCACGCTCGAACCCGCCGCGGCCTATCCCGCCGCCGGCAGAACGTGCACCATGGCGCACGGTTCCCACTGCCCGCTCCGGCACGTCAACCGCATCCATGCGCCGCGATTCCCTCGCCCGAACGGCTGAACGCATCCCGGGGCCACACACAGCACGGCGGCCTGCCCGGCACCGCTATGGTGCCGGGCAGGCCGCCGTCCGGGTGAGCACGTCCGTCAGTGGTGGACGGACGTGGGCGCGACGGTCACCTCGACCCGCTGGAACTCCTTGAGGTCGGAGTAGCCGGTGGTGGCCATGGCGCGGCGCAGCGCGCCGAAGAAGTTCATCGAGCCGTCCGGCGCGTGCGACGGACCGAGCAGGATCTCCTCGGTGCTGCCGATGGCCCCGAGGTTCATCCGCTTGCCGCGCGGCAGTTCCTCGTGCACGGCCTCCATGCCCCAGTGGAAGCCATGTCCGGGCGCGTCGGTCGCCCGGGCCAGGGGGGAGCCCATCATGACGGCGTCCGCGCCACAGGCGATGGCCTTCGGGAGGTCACCGCTGAAGCCGAACCCGCCGTCGGCGATGACGTGCACGTAGCGGCCGCCGGACTCGTCCATGTAGTCACGGCGCGCGGCGGCGACGTCCGCCACGGCGGTGGCCATCGGCACCTGGATGCCCAGCACGTTGCGCGTGGTGTGCGCCGCGCCGCCGCCGAAGCCGACAAGGACGCCGGCCGCACCGGTGCGCATCAGGTGCAGGGCGGCGGTGTGCGTGGCGCAGCCGCCGACGATCACCGGGACGTCCAGCTCATAGATGAACTGCTTGAGGTTCAGCGGCTCGTGCGAGCCCGAGACGTGCTCGGCGGAGACCGTGGTGCCGCGGATGACGAACAGGTCCACGCCGGCGTCCACGACGGTCTTGGAGAACTGCGCGGTGCGCTGGGGGGAGAGCGCCGCAGCGGTCACCACGCCGGCGTCACGCACCTCCTTGATGCGCTGCCCGATCAGTTCCTCACGGATGGGCGCGGCGTACAGCTCCTGCAGGCGCGGTGTGATGGCGGCGTCGTCGAGTTCGGCGATCTCGGCCAGCAGCGGCTCGGGGTCGTCGTAGCGGGTCCACAGACCCTCCAGGTTGAGCACGCCGAGGCCACCGAGACGGCCTATGCGGATGGCGGTCTCCGGGGAGACGACCGAGTCCATGGGGGCCGCGAGGAAGGGCAGCTCGAACCGGTAGGCGTCAATCTGCCAGGCGATCGAGACCTCCTTCGGGTCACGGGTGCGCCTGCTGGGGACGACGGCGATGTCGTCGAACGCGTACGCCCTGCGGCCTCTCTTGCCCCGCCCGATCTCGATCTCAGTCACTGTTCGCCTTTCTTCGTGGCCTGCCGCCCAGTATTCCAGGGCAGCAAACGGAGGGGTACGCGCCGGGGCGCACCCCTCCGGGCGGGTTGCCGGACCCGCTCAGCGCCCGTGGTAGTTGGGCGCCTCGGTGGTCATCTGCACGTCGTGCGGGTGGCTCTCCTTCAGGCCGGCGGAGGTGATGCGCACGAAGCGCCCCTTCTCCTTCAGCTCCGGCACCGTCGCCGAGCCCACGTAGCCCATGGAGGCGCGCAGGCCGCCGATGAGCTGGTGGGCGACGCCGGCGAGCGGGCCGCGGAACGGGATCTGGCCCTCGATGCCCTCGGGGACGAGCTTGTCCTCGGAGAGCACGTCGTCCTGGAAGTAGCGGTCCTTGGAGTAGGACTTGCCCTGGCCGCGGCTCTGCATGGCGGACAGCGAGCCCATGCCGCGGTAGGACTTGAACTGCTTGCCGTTGATGAACATCAGCTCGCCCGGCGACTCCTCGCAGCCCGCCAGCAGGCTGCCCAGCATCACGGAGTCCGCGCCGGCGGCGAGGGCCTTGGCGATGTCGCCGGAGTACTGCAGGCCGCCGTCGCCGATCAGCGGCACGCCGGCCGGACCGGCCGCCAGCGACGCCTCGTAGATCGCGGTGACCTGCGGCGCCCCGACGCCGGCGACCACGCGGGTGGTGCAGATCGAGCCGGGGCCGATGCCGACCTTGACGCCGTCGGCCCCGGCGTCGATCAGGGCCTGGGCGCCGTCGCGGGTGGCGATGTTGCCGGCCACCACGTCGACCTTCAGGTTGGCCTTCACCTTGGCGACCATGTCGATGATGCCGCGGCTGTGACCGTGGGAGCTGTCGATGACCAGGAAGTCCACGCCGCGCTCGACCAGCGCCTGGGCGCGCAGGAACGACTCGTCGCCGACACCCACGGCGGCACCGACCAGCAGGCGCCCCTCGGAGTCCTTGGCGGCGTTGGGGTACTTCTCCGCCTTGACGAAGTCCTTGACGGTGATGAGCCCCTTCAGGCGGCCCTCGCCGTCCACCAGGGGGAGCTTCTCGATCTTGTGTCGCCGCAACAGTGCCATGGCGTCGTCGCCGGAGATGCCTACCACGCCGGTGATCAGCGGCATCGGCGTCATGACCTCGCGCACCTGGCGGCTGCGGTCCAGCTCGAAGGCCATGTCACGGTTGGTGACGATGCCCAGCAGCTTGCCGGCCGCGTCGGTGACCGGGACGCCGCTGATGCGGAACTTCGCGCACAGGGTGTCGGCCTCGCCCAGGGTGGCGTCGGGGTGCACGGTGATCGGGTCGGTCACCATGCCGGACTCGGAACGCTTGACGAGGTCGACCTGGTTGGCCTGGTCCTCGATCGACAGGTTGCGGTGCAGCACGCCCACGCCGCCCTGACGCGCCATGGCGATCGCCATGCGCGCCTCGGTCACCTTGTCCATGGCCGCGGAGACCAGCGGGATGTTGACCTTGATGTTGCGGGTGATCCGGGACGAGGTGTCCACCTGGTTCGGCAGCACGTCGGAAGGGCCCGGCAGCAGAAGGACGTCGTCGTAGGTGAGCCCCAGGTAACCGAACTTCTCGGCGATCCTCTCGGCCACTCCGTCGGCGTTCGCGGTCATGACATCTTCACATCTTCCCCAATGCTCTTTCCCGGCGTGGCACCCCATGGTACTGGGCCGAACGGCGTACACATCCGCCACGAGGCACCGCGCACCGCGTTCGGGCAGGGCCTTTCACACTGCCGTGTACGGCTGTTGACGCAGCCCACGCCGGGGGGTGACGGACACCACCCCGCAGCGGCATCACGCACCATTGCGCATGTTGACGCCCGTCCCGCACACACATCCGGAATCGTGCCGTATTCGCACGGAAACGAGCCGAGGTCGAACGCTCCCCAGGGGTCAGGCCGTCAGACCGCGGGCACCGTCAGATCGCAGGGCCTCGGCCTGTTCGGCCAGGGCACGCAGCCGGCTGAGGGCACGGTGCTGGGCGACCCGGACCGCACCGGGGGACATGCCGAGCATCTGCCCGGTCTCCTCGGCGGTCAGGCCGACGGCCACCCGCAGCAGCACCAGTTCGCGTTGCGTGGCCGGGAGGTTGGCCAGCAGAGCCTTCGCCCACGCGGCGTCGCTGTTGAGCAGCGCGTGCTCCTCGGGGCCGAGCGAATCGTCAGGCTTCTCCGGCAGGTCCTCCGAGGGCACCGCCGTTGACCCCGGCCCACGCATGGCGGAACGCTGGAGGTCGGCCACCTTGTGCGAGGCGATGGCGAAGACGAACGCCTCGAACGGGCGGCCCTGGTCGCGGTAACGCGGCAGCGCGCACAGCACCGCGAGGCACACCTCTTGTGCGAGGTCGTCAACAAAGTGCCGGGCGTCTCCGGGCAGCCGGGACAGCCGAGTGCGGCAGTAGCGCAGCGCCAGCGGATGCACGTGCGCCAGCAGGTCGTGGGTGGCCCGTTCGTCCCCCTCGGCCGCACGACGCACCAGGGCGCGGATCGAACCTCCCGCGGCGGGCCCCGGCGTCTCGTCGTCGCGCATCGGTCCATGGTGCCCCGCGCCCCCGGGATCCGTCGCACCGCGTCCCGACTTGTGCACCGAAGCGTTATGGGGCGGAGCGTCCGCCGCCGTCATCTGTGCCCCCCGCAACTTCTCCGTCCCGGCCACTCGCACGGTGCTCGCTGCGGCCGGTACGTCGGCCACCGCCTCCGAGGCGGACGCCGCACGGCGCAGCTCTCGTCGTTCCCCGAGGAAGTCCATACACCAAGGATGCGTCCTCGAAGGAGCATCCGGAACTTCACGGGGACGACCACCCTTCCGTCACCGGCCGCGAGAGTCCGCGCACCGTCTCCCGCCGACTGCGGAACGTCACCGGAGAAGACCGGGAAACAGCAGGTCCGGGCTGCTTTCCGCACTGAACGCGCCCCCTTGCCACCGGGCGGAAACCGGTATTCATACGTGACGTTTCCGACGTGCGATTTCCGGTGACCGGATGCGCCGCCCGGGTCCGTTGGCCTCCGCGGGGCGGCCGGAGGGGCGGACGGCGACGTCGGGGGAGCGCGGCGTGGCGCGCGGCCGGGGCGGCGGTACCGCTCCCGACGCCACGGCGCGGCGGTCACGAGGCCGGTGCGCCACGCCGTGGGGCCCGGCGCACCGGCCTCTCAGCGCACCAGGCCCCAGCGGAACCCGAGCGCGACGGCGTGGGCCCGGTCCGAGGCGCCGAGCTTCTTGAACAGGCGGCGGGCGTGCGTCTTGACCGTGTCCTCGGAAAGGAACAACTCACGGCCGATCTCGGCGTTGGAGCGGCCGTGGCTCATGCCCTCCAGGACCTGGATCTCGCGGGCCGTGAGCGTCGGCGCGGCGCCCATCTCGGCGGACCGCAGCCGGCGCGGCGCGAGCCGCCAGGTCGGATCGGCCAGCGCCTGCGTGACGGTCGCCCGCAGTTCGGCGCGGGAGGCGTCCTTGTGCAGATAACCGCGGGCGCCGGCGGCCACCGCGAGGGCGACGCCGTCAAGGTCCTCGGCGACCGTCAGCATGATGATGCGGGCCCCCGGATCGGCCGACAGCAGCCGGCGGACGGTCTCGACACCGCCGAGCCCGGGCATGCGGACGTCCATGAGGATGAGGTCCGACCGGTCGGCCCCCCAGCGGCGGAGGACTTCCTCGCCGTTGGCAGCCGTCGTCACGCGCTCGACGCCGGGCACGGTCGCGACCGCGCGGCGAAGCGCCTCTCGGGCAAGCGGGGAGTCGTCGCAGACAAGAACGGATGTCATGACCGCCCTCCGCAGCTGATCCGCGTCACGTTGAGCCTCCAGGCTGGTACGAATCGTCATCGGCGGGGTCGGCGCCGCTCAGGGGTTCGCCCCGACCGCACGCCGTGCACCCCCTCCGCACTCACAACGATGCTCACTCGAAAGAGTTACGGAGTCTGGCAACCGTCGCCGACACTCTACGTGATCACCCCGACACGATTCAGCCACACCGCACCACCGCCCGGCGCAACCCGACTAAACCGGAGCACGACCCGCGCACGAGATCACCGCCATGAGCCACCGCGGACCCGCACGGCGCCCGGGTGGCGGGCACCCGGCACGTACGGCGGCGCCCGATCGCGGTACCCCCGCGCGCACGGCACGATGCGCCGTCGCGCCGGGCGTGCCCCAGCGCCGGAACGCACACCGGCGCTCACGGGCGAGCCGTCCGCTCCCGCGCGGGCGACGTCCGCCGTCACACCCGGAATCACCGGACCGCCACCCGGCGCTCGCGCACCCGCCACCCGTCCGAGCTGGGAGTTTCCGCGGCATCGCACGGGAAGGGCCGCCGCACGGGACCGTCACTCATTGAACTGTTTGGTCCCTTTTTGCCATATACGCGAATGTTGAGACTAGATTGGCAATGAGTCATATTTACATCCAGTTACACAATGCATGGGCACGACTGCGGAACCCACCCGCCGCGCGGTCGGGCGGCCGAACCTCAGGAAGAACCACCGAGGGGATGACCAATGGCAGATTTCTCCCGACTCCCTGGCCCCAACGCCGACCTGTGGGACTGGCAACTGGTGGCCGCCTGCCGGGGCGTGGACAGCTCGCTGTTCTTCCACCCGGAGGGCGAGCGCGGTGCGGCCCGGAGTTCCCGGGAGGCCGCGGCCAAGGAGGTGTGCATGCGATGCCCGGTCCGCGCGGCCTGCGCGGCCCACGCGCTGGCGGTGCGCGAGCCCTACGGGGTCTGGGGCGGGCTGACCGAGGACGAGCGCGAGGAGATGCTCGGACGCTCCCGCAACCGCCTCACGGGCACCCACAGTCCATGACGCGGAGCGAGGAAACCACTCACTGAAGAATCGTTTCTGCGCCCGTCCGGCGATGCTCCCGGACGGGCGCCGCACTGCGGGGAGACGACGCCGCCGAACGCGGCGCAGCGAAGTGGAACGCGCCGATGCCACTGCACGACATCAGCCGGGTGGGACGCACGGAACGGGACCGTTCCGGCGTCGGGTTCCGCTCACGGACGCTCAGGGGGAAATGCCAACCGGATGGCCGGAATTCGCCCCTGACCGGGGGAATTTTCTGTCCCGTGGTGTTCTCACCCGGTGAGGGCGTCCGTGCGGCGGTCGGCGGCCGCCGCCACCAGGGCCCGCAGCAGGCGTTCGACCGCGGGTACGCGTGCCAGGTCCGGCAGCGTCAGCGCGACGATCCGGCGCCCGACCGGCGGACGCACGCGCACCACGCCGACCTCGCGCAACCGCAGCGACCGCACGACCGGCTCGGGCAACAGAGCCACCCCCAGCCCCGCCCCCACCAGCCCGACGGCCACCGCCGGGTCGTCGGTGACGTGGTCGACGCGCGGCACGAAACCCTGTTCGCGGCAGGCATCCACCAGGTCTCGGCGACAACGCGGACAACCGGCGATCCACGGCTCGCCCTCGAACGCGGCGAGCGGCACCGGCTCCCCCGACGGCTCCCCTGGTGCGCCCCGCCCCGGGGCCAGCGGGTGACCGGACGGCACAAGCCCCACGAAACGCTCGGTGACCAGCGGCGTCTCCACCAGCCTCTCCCGCTCCGCGCCTCCCGGCCCCCCGGCCCCACCCGCCCGGTGCCCGACCCTCGCACCGGTTTCCGCCGCGCCGGCGGCGAGGGCCTCGTCCGGCCCCCCGGGGCCGTCCGCGCCGGGCCCCCGGTAGGCGAGCACGACGTCACATTCACCCGTTCGGAGCAGTTCGACGGAACGCTGTGACTCGACCTCCTCCAGGAGGACCCGCGCACCCGGATGCTCGGCCCGCATCCGCGCCAGCGCACCGGGGACGATCCCCGCCCCGCCCGAGGGGAACGAGACCAACCGCACCAGCCCGGTGCGCAGCCCGGCGAGCGCGGCCACCTCCTCCTCGGCCGCGGTCAGCCCGGCCAGGATCCCCGTGGCGTGCCGCACCAGGGCCCGCCCCGCCTCAGTGAGCCGGGTGTCGCGGCCGGAGCGCACGACCAGCGGAGTCCCGGCGGTCTGCTCCAGGGCCTTCATCTGCTGGCTCACGGCCGGCTGGCTGATCCCCAACGCCCGTGCGGCAGCGGAGTAGGAACCGCTGCGCCCGACTTCCCTGAGCACTCTGAGATGCCGTGTTTCGATCACCTCACCAGCATAAGCAATCATTATGGGTGAATGATGGGCATATGCCTTGCGCTTCTGAATCGAACGCCTGCACGCTGAACCCATGAACACGTCGCAGAGCAACGAGATCGACCGTCCGAGCACTCGCTTCCACACCACCCCGCGCGCCGTTCCTGCGGTTCGCACGGTGACGGCGGCACACCGCACGACCGGCCTTCTCGGCACCGGTCGGGCGGGCGGGGATCCCAGTGGCACCGTCGGCGAACGCGGGCGCCCGCCCGATCACCCAGGGCCTCGCCGCCGGGGTTGGCGTCCTCGTCGCAGAGCGTGACGCGGGTTCGCGGGTCGGCGCTTCCAGGGGCCGCGCTGGGTTGAGGAGGCGCTTCGCCGAGGGCCGGTGGCGGCCCCGGTCGGGGGCGCGGGAGATCGGGGTCGGAGCGGGTGAGGGCGGAGGCGGTACGGGGCAGTGCGGTGCCGGAGCGCGGGAGGTGGTCAGGGGCGCGGGAGAAAGTGAGGCGGGCGGAACACGGGCGGCGATGGTCCAGCGCCGGAACACGGGGCGGCCGTGGGGCACGGTGCCGGATGATGTGGCCCGGGGTGAGCGTGGCGCTGGCGGACACTCCGAGGGGGATGCGGCCGAACGGCCGTACGAAGGACCGAGCGAGGGAGAAAAGGTGCCCCTATGGGCTTCGTCAAGCCGTAGCGGCCGACGGGGGTTGGTAGAAGGTGCCGTCTCGGAGCATGGCGAAGAGGACGTCGATGCGTCGTCTGGCGAGGGCGACGAGGGCCGCGACGTGGTGCTTGCCCTCGCGGCGTTTCCGGTCGTAGTAGGCGCGTGATTCCGGTTGGGAGAGCGAGGCGAACGCGGCGAGGTAGAAGGCACGCTTGAGCTGTTTGTTGCCGCGCCGGGCGGGGTGTTCGCCGTGGATGGAGGAGCCGGAGCTGCGGGTGACCGGTGCCAGGCCGGCGTAGGCGGCCAGGTGCCCGGCTGTGGCGAAGGCGCTGCCGTCGCCGACGTTGATGAGGATGCGGGCAGCGGTCCTGACCCCGATGCCGGGCATGGAGGTCAGGACCTGGGAAAGAGGGTGAGCCTCCAGCAGTTCCTCGATCCGGGCGGCGAGGAGCTTGCGCTGGTCCAGGACGGAGCCGAGCGAGGAGATGAGGCTGGGGATGATCAGCGCGGCTGCGTCGGTCCCCGGGACGACCACGGTCTGCTCGTCGAGTGCGGCGAAGATGTCCTCGACCAGGCGCTCGGCCATCCGCGGCGCCTTGGGCCGCAGCAGCGTGACCAGTCGCCGCCGCCCTGCCTTCCTAATCTGTGCCGGGGAACCGAACCGTTCGAGGAGCGCAAGCACGGCGGGGTGGTCCAGACGGGGGCCGAGGACTTTCTCCAGCGAGGGATGGATCTGCGTCAGCAGGCCCCGCAGGCGGTTCTTTGCCCTCGTCGACTCGGTGGCGAGGTCGTCGTCGAACCCGACGAGCATCTCCAGTTCGGACACGGTCTCATCGGCCGGCTCGATGGCTCTCAGCGTGTGCGGCATCACTCGGGCGGCGTCCGCGATGATGTACGCGTCGCGAGCGTCGGTCTTGGCCTCTCCCGGGTAGAGGTCAGCGATCCGCCGCATCGTCAGGCCCGGAAGGTAGGCGACGCGGCATCCCGCATCGCGGGCCACGGCCAGGGGCAGGGCACCTATGGAGGCGGGCTGGTCGACCACCACCAGCACGGTGCCGTGCTTGGCCTGGAGCTTGGTGAACACCTCGCGCAGCTTCGGCTCGTTGTTGGGCAGCCGCTTGTCGAAAACCCTCTTGCCCCCGGGCGTCAGGGCGGTGGCGTGGTGTTCGCCCTTGCCGACGTCCAGACCCAGGTAGATGTCGATGCCGCCGTCATCGGTCACGATCTTGCTCCTGTGCTTGCACTCTTCCCGGCCTCACCTGCGGCATCAGCGTGCCGGCATCCACGTTACGAAGAGACTGCCTCACCCGGTACGGAATCAGCGCTCGTGCCCCTAATCAGCGGTCTGCCAATGCCTCCGACATCCGGTGACACCACCTTTTCGATCATCATCGACTGGGGGCGCAAGTCATACCGGAGCCGGAGGCCGGGAGCCTCATTGCGAGGCCACGAAGAAGGTAACGGGGCTTAGGCTGCGGTTATGTCGCGCATCCTTTCCGTGAACGTGGGCGCCCCGATGCCCGCCGAGTACACCGGCGCCGAATACACCGGCATCGACAAGCGGCCCGTGTCGGGCCCCGTCGAGATCACCGCGCCGGGTCCGCGAGCGTTCGGGCCGACCGGCGGCAGCGGGGTGGCGGGGGACGCCGTCGGCGACCGCATGTTCCACGGCGGGGACGCCCAGGCGGTGTACGCCTACGCACGGGAGGACCTCGATGTCTGGGAACGGGAGATGGGAAGGATCCTGAGAGGCGGCGTCTTCGGGGAGAACCTGACCACCACCGGGATCGACATCACCGGCGCTCTGATCGGCGAACGGTGGCGGATCGGCACCTGGGTAGAACTGGAGGTGACATCCTGCCGCATCCCGTGCCGGACGTTCGCGGGATGGCTGGACGAGAAGGGCTGGGTGAAGCGCTTCACCCAGAAGGCCCTCCCCGGGGCGTACCTGCGGGTCGTCACCCCCGGACGGGTCACCGCCGGCGACACGGTCCGGATCGTGCGCCGCCCCCCGCACGACGTGACGGTCAGCATGCTGTTCCGCGCCATGACGACCGAACCCGACCTGCTGCGGCGGACACTCGCCGCGGAGGCGTCACTCAACCCGGACCACCTCAACGGCGTCCGCCAGCGCCTGCGCCGACGGGAACGGTAGACCCCGGCCACCGCACCGGCCACCACCGCACCGCCCACCACCAGGCCAGCCGCCCCGTCCGCACCGACGCCGCACCGCACACGCCCACGCCGGCACCGCACCGCCCACCACCAGGCCGACGCCGCACCGCACACCACCACCCCAGCCGCACCGCCCACGCCGACGCCGCACCGCACACGCCCACGCCGGCACCGCACCGCCCACCACCAGGCCGACGCCGCACCGCACACCACCACGCCGCAGCCGCACCGCCCGCCACCGCGCCGAGTCCGCACCGACCGCCCACACGCATCGGGGCGAGTCCGCACCGTCTTCCCGGCTGGTGGGGGCGGTGGTTGGGCGGGGTGGGGGGTGGGTTGGGGCGGCATAGGGTTCGGGCATGACGACTTCACTGATCACGGGGGCGACGGCAGGGCTGGGTGCGGCGTTCGCACGGCGGCTGGCGGGGGACGGGCACGCGCTGGTGCTGGTCGCGCGGGACGGACGGCGGTTGGAGGAGTCGGCGGCGGAGTTGGGGCGGCGGTACGGGGTGCGGGTGGAGGCGCTGGCCGCGGACCTGTCGACGCCGGAGGGGATCGCGGTGGTCGAGGAGCGGCTGGGGCGGAAGGACGACCCGGTGGACGTGCTGGTGAACAACGCGGGGTTCGGCAACCGCGGGACGTACCTGGACGTGCCGGTGGAGGACGAACTCACCATGCTGCGGCTGCACTGCGAGGCGGTGCTGCGGCTGACGTCGGCGGCGACGGGGGCGATGCGCGCGCGGGGGCGGGGGTTCGTCGTGAACGTGGCGTCGGTGGCGGCGTTCATGCCGCGCGGGACGTACGCGGCGAGCAAGGCGTGGGTGCTGCGGTTCACCGAGGGGGTGGCGCTGGAGCTGGCCGGGAGCGGAGTGAGGGTGATGGCGCTGTGCCCGGGGTTCGTGCGGACGGAGTTCCACGAGCGGGCCGGGATGGACACGGCGGGGATCCCGTCGTTCGCCTGGCTGGACGCCGACAAGGTGGTGGCCGCCACGATCCGCGACCTGGCGGTCGGCAAGGTCGTCAGCGTTCCGGACCCGAGGTACAAGGTGGCCGTGGCACTGGCACGCGCCGTGCCGAGCAACGTCTTCGGGAAGGTCTCCTCCGTCCTCGGCCGCAAGTACGGCCCGAAGTGAACCACCCCCACCACCACGGCGGTTGAGCCGGACACTCCACGAGTCCACGGCCCGCCCCGGCCACCAGACCGGCGACCGCCCCGCACCCGCCCGACTCCGCGCGCAAGAGCGGCTCGCCCCCGTCCAGGGAGTAACCGCAGGGCCCCGCACCTTCACCCAGGAGGCAACCGCACGGCCCGCACCACCGCACCGCCTCGGCCCACCCCCCCCGGCCGCCCCACCACGCGACCCACCCCCAGCACCCCCGCCACACCACACCACACCACCGGCGACCGAACCGCACTCCCGCCCAACTCCGCGTACAGGGTCCGAGGTCCCCACACCCCCGCACTCACCCGGAAAGCGATCGCGGGGCCCCGCCCGGGAACCCCCCGTCCCCGCCTCGCCCCCGGAGGGTCAACGCCCGCAGGCCCGGCTCCCTGGTGGGGGAGTCGGGCCTGCGGGTCGGGGTTGCGGCGGTCGTCCCCGGAGGGATGCGGCGGCCGTCCCCCCGAAGGGGACCGTCAGTGGGAGTGACCGTGGCCTTGACCGGCGGCGGGCTCCTCCTCGGCCGGCTTCTCGACGACCAGGGTCTCGGTCGTGAGCAGCAGGGAGGCGATGGAGGCGGCGTTCTCCAGCGCGGAGCGGGTGACCTTCACCGGGTCGATGACGCCGGCCTTGACCAGGTCGCCGTACTCGCCGGTGGCGGCGTTGAAGCCGTTGCCCTTCTCCAGTTCGGCGACCTTGGAGGTGATGACGTAGCCCTCCAGGCCGGCGTTCTCGGCGATCCAGCGCAGCGGCTCGACGGCGGCGCGGCGGACGACCGCGACACCGGTGGCCTCGTCGCCGGTCTTGCCGAGGCCGCCCTCAAGCACCTTGACGGCGTGCACCAGAGCGGAGCCACCACCGGAGACGATGCCTTCCTCGACCGCGGCGCGGGTCGCGGAGATGGCGTCCTCCAGACGGTGCTTCTTCTCCTTCAGCTCCACCTCGGTGGCGGCGCCGACCTTGATCACGCACACGCCGCCGGCCAGCTTGGCGAGGCGCTCCTGGAGCTTCTCGCGGTCCCAGTCGGAGTCGGTGGTGGTGATCTCGGCCTTGATCTGCGCGATGCGGCCTTCGAGCTCGCCCTTGTCACCGGCACCGTCGACGATGGTGGTGTCGTCCTTGGTGACGGTCACGCGGCGGGCGGTGCCGAGCACGTCCAGACCGACCTGGTCGAGCTTGAGGCCGACCTCTTCGGCGACGACGGTGGCACCGGTGAGGGTGGCCATGTCGCCGAGCATCGCCTTGCGGCGGTCGCCGAAGCCGGGGGCCTTGACCGCGACCGCGTTGAAGGTGCCGCGGATCTTGTTGACGACCAGGGTCGACAGGGCCTCGCCCTCGACGTCCTCGGCGATGATCAGCAGCGGCTTGCTGGCGCCGGCCTGGATGACCTTCTCCAGCAGCGGCAGCAGGTCGGCGATGGCGCCGATCTTGCCCTGGTGGATCAGGATGTAGGGGTCCTCCAGGACCGCTTCCATGCGCTCCTGGTCGGTGACGAAGTAGGGCGAGAGGTAGCCCTTGTCGAAGGCCATGCCCTCGGTGAAGTCCAGCTCCAGGCCGAAGGTGTTGGACTCCTCGACGGTGATGACACCGTCCTTGCCGACCTTGTCCATCGCCTCGGCGATCAGCTCGCCGACCTGCTTGTCCTGGGCGGACAGGCCGGCCACGGCGGCGATGTCGTCCTTGGAGTCGATCGGACGCGCGGTGGCGACGAGCTCCTCGGAGACGGCCTTGACGGCGGCGTCGATGCCCTTCTTCAGGGCGGCCGGGGAGGCGCCGGCGGCGACGTTGCGCAGACCCTCGCGGACCAGCGCCTGGGCCAGCACGGTCGCGGTGGTGGTGCCGTCACCCGCGATGTCGTTGGTCTTGGTCGCCACCTCCTTGACGAGCTGGGCGCCCATGTTCTCGAACGGGTCGTCGACCTCGACCTCACGCGCGATGGTGACACCGTCGTTGGTGATGGTCGGGGCGCCGAACTTCTTGTCGATGACGACGTTGCGGCCCTTGGGGCCGATCGTCACCTTGACGGTGTCGGCCAGCTTGTTGACACCGCGCTCCAGGGCGCGACGGGCGTCCTCGTCGAACTTCAGGATCTTGGCCATGCCTGCGTGCTACCTCGTCATTCCTCGTCAATGACCCTCGTCACAGACCGCCGCCCCGGTCTTTCCCCGGTCCGTAGGACGCGGAAAGCCGGGGCGGTGGCGCGGCTGCTGCGCGGGTGGAACTGGTGGCGCGTTCCCGCCGCGGGGGCGGGAGGCGCCGCTGGTCACCTTCGGCGCACTGCCGTTCGGTGACTACTTCTCGATGACCGCGAGAACGTCACGCGCGGACAGGACGAGGTACTCCTCGCCGTTGTACTTGACCTCGGTGCCGCCGTACTTGCTGTACAGGACGACGTCGCCGACCTTGACGTCGAGCGGCAGGCGGTTGCCGTCCTCGAAGCGGCCCGGGCCCACAGCGAGGATGACGCCCTCCTGGGGCTTCTCCTTCGCGGTGTCCGGGATGACCAGGCCCGAGGCCGTGGTCTGCTCGGCCTCGAGCGGCTGGACCACAACGCGGTCCTCAAGCGGCTTGATGGCAACCTTGGTGCTGGCGGTCGTCACGATCCGACCTCCCCCTTCGGAGAGCTCACGGGAGTAAATGTCTTGGGTGGCGACCTGGTAGGCCCGTCGTCGCGGGTGCCGGACCTGCCCGTCGCTGCTGGCACTCCCTGGCGGAGAGTGCCAGAGTCGAGATTAGGCCGGAGTTAGCACTCGGTCAAGCGGAGTGCCAAGCGCGCCGCCCCCGCACTCCGTTCACCCGGCGCGCGCCCCGAACCTCACGCCCCCCGAACCAGCCCGCAACCGCCCCCCGCGCCGCCCCCGAACCACCGTGCGAACCGCCCCCGAACGCCCGCCGAACGCCCCACCTGAACCGGCCTGAACCGGCTCGGCGGCGCGCCGGACCGCAACCCGTTCACCCCTGTTCGCACCGTCCCCGCACCGTCCCCGCACCGCCGCGACGACCCACGGCCACGTCGCCACCGGCATTCACCGCGAGCGCCTGAAGCCGGCCGTGCCGTTCCCCACGGACATCGGCCTGACCCGGCTCTCCCCGCGCTGACACAATCGTCCCGTGAGCACAGCACAGCGGCCCGGGACCGACCGGGGGGACGAGGGGGCCTTCGCGTTCCTGCTGACCGCGGAGGGGGGTGAACTGCTGGAGGGGCTGGCGGACTTCGAGCCGGGGCAGGAGCTGGCGACGGCGACGCGGCTGCGGCGGGCGTACCCGCCGGAGGTGGTCGCGGAGGCGATCACGCAGGCGGGGCTGCGGCGGCGGGCGGTGGCGAAGTTCGGGGCGGACGCCCGGCGGATGTACTTCACGCCGGACGGGATGGAGCAGGCGACCCGTTCGGCGGTGGCGGAGCACCGGGCGCGGCGGATGGCGGCGCTGGGGGTGCGGCGGCTGGCGGACCTGTGCGGCGGCATCGGCGGCGACGCGATCGCGCTGGCCCGCGCGGGCGTCGAAGTGCTGGCGGTGGACCGCTCCCCCCGCACCTGCGCCGTCGCCGGGGCGAACGCGGCGGCCCTGGGGCTGGCGGACCGGATCACCGTGCGGTGCGACGACGTGACCGACGTGGACCTCACCGGTTTCGACGCGGTCTTCGTGGACCCGGCCCGGCGCGGCGGGCGAGGGCGGATCTTCGACCCCGAGGCGTACTCGCCGCCGCTGTCCTGGGCGGTGGAGGCGGCTCGGCGGGTGCCGTGCGCGGCGCTGAAGGTGGCGCCGGGCGTTCCGCACGAGGCCGTCCCGCGCGACGCGCAGGCGGAGTGGGTCTCCGAGGGCGGGGACGTGAAGGAGGCGGTGCTGTGGTTCGGCACCGCGCCGGGCGAGCGGTGCGCGACGGTCCTGCCCGGCGGCGGAACGCTCACCGGCGCCGGCCTGCCGGACCCGCCGGCCGGTCCGGTGCTGCGGTACCTCTACGAGCCGGACGGCGCGGTGATCCGGGCGCACCTGGTGGCGGACGTGGCGGCCGCGGTGGACGGCACCCTGATCGACCCGACGATCGCCTTCGTCACCTCCGCCGCCCTGACGGCGACCCCGTTCGCCCGGGCGTACGAGATCACCGACGCACTGCCGTTCAACCTCAAGCGGCTGAAGGCCCTGCTGCGGGAGCGGGAGGTGGGCACGCTGACGGTGAAGAAGCGCGGGTCGGCGGTGGAACCGGAGGAGGTCCGCCGCCGGGTGCGGCCGCGGGGGCCGAACGCGGCGACGGTGCTGCTGACCCGGGCGGCCGGCGCCCCGGTGATGCTGATCGGCGCCCCGGCCGCCCCGGAGGGCTGACGGCCGCCTTCGGGAACGGCGGACCCCGGCCCGGGGCACCGGAGCCGTCCGGTGCCCCGGGGCCGGGGCGGGTCAGCGGGTGACGTGGGCCGGGGTGCCGAGGTCGCGCGCGGACGGGGTGCGCGCGGCGGTGGGCGCGGGGTGCGCGGCGGACGCCGGGGTGGTGCCCGGGCGGACCGCGGCGGCCGTGCGGCCGGGCGCCGGCGGGGGGACGACGCCGTTGAGGAACGGCACGTAGGTCCAGTTGCCCGCGGTGGACAGGGCGTTGCCGAGTCCGTTGAGGGCGGTGGTGGAGACGTTGCTGGTGCCGCTGAAGGTGAGGGCGACGCTGACGGAGGCGGACTGGTCCTTGAGGTAGGTCTCGTCGACGCTGTCGGCCGCGGTGGGGGTCACCCACATGACGGGCCCGTAGGGGCCCATCGCGGAGGCGCCGTCCAGGCCGTCGTGCCAGTTGTCGTCGTCGAGGAACGTGGCGGTCTGCGGGCTGCTCCACCACATGCGGGCGAGCGCCACCGAGGTGCCGGTGTTGCCGCTGCCGGAGACCGGGTAGTACCCGACCTCGCTGCCCCAGCTGGGCAGGTGCCCGGCCTTCACCGCGGAGCTCAGGGCGCTGACGGCGCTGGCGATCGGGATGAGGACGGTGGAGGGCGGCAGGGAGTCGAGGTACTGGTAGACCGAGGCGGTCATGGTGGCGCCGTCGGTGTAGACGGCGGTGGCGCTGCTGCTGGTGCCGGCGGAGCCCGCCGCGGCCTCGGCCTCCAGGATCGAGTGGTAGTCCCCGCCGGTGGCCAGGAAGACGACGCCGGGCGCGGGCGCGGTGGCCCGGGCGACGGCGACCGAGGTGACGTAGCGCGAACTGCCGGACAGCCGCACGGTTTTGTAGCCGAGGGAGGTCACCTTGGTGGAGACCGCGGAGCCCAGCACGCTGGTGCCGCCGACCAGGTAGACGGTGGAGCCCCTGGGCAGGATCCGCTGGAGTTCGCCCTGCACGGCGGTGTCCAGCGAGGTGGACGTCGTCATGAGCGCCGGGCCGCCCTTGGTGTTGGCCAGCGCCGGGGTGAGCGCCGCGTCCACCTGGTCGCCGGAGGCCACCAGGACGGCGGAACGGGCCTGCACCAGGCCGTTCGCGGGGTGGCCGTCGTCGGCCCAGGTCCAGCGCGAGGCGGCGATGTTGGTGGCGGCGGCGCTGTTGCCGTAGACGCGGTCGGCGTACACGGGGGCCGCGGACTGCCAGGCGAGGTGGGCGTAGGCGCCGGGCAGAACGGTGACGGCCGGGGTGGTGGCGGCCGGGTCGATGGAGACGTCGGCCCTCGTGCCGTCGGTGGCGGTGGCGGACGCCTCCAGGGTGCTGTCGTCCGGCGCCCAGGTCAGCGACGTGTAAGTGCGGGTGTCGCCGGTGACCGTCCGGGCGTCCTGGCCGTCGGCCCCGACGACGTGCGCCTGGCCGTCGGTGCCGGTGTACGCGATCCGCTGACCGTCGTGCGAGGGCACCGCGCCGGACCCGTCGCCGGCGAACCGCGCGACGGTGTCCGCGTCGCCGTCGTAGCGCCAAACGGAGGGGTTGTGGCCGCAGCCGCCGCTGGAGCGGGTGAAGTACACCGTGTCGCCGACGCCGGCGGCCTGGGTGTCGCAGTTGCCGCTGGACATCTGGTCGGCGTCCAGCAGGTTCTGCGGGCCGAACGTTCCGTCGGCGGAGGCGATCTGGAGCTTGTTCGCCGCGGTGTAGACGATGTCGGAGCCGTAGAAGGCGAACGTCGGACCGGTCGGCGCCCCGGTGGCGGCGGCGGTGGTGTGCACGGTGTGCGGGCCGGTGCCGTCGTAGCGCTGGGTGACGACGCTGTTGCCGCTGATGGACACCATGCGGGCGCCGGAGCGGGACCAGGCGGGCTGGGTGCCCGAGCCGGTCATGCCGCGCACGTAACCGCCCTCGGGGGTGACCTCGACGGTGCTGCCGCTGGTGCCGCTCACGGCGACGACGCCTCCGGCGCCGGGCGTGGCCGCCCAGGCCGACGGCGGCAGCGCCGCCAGCACCGAGCCGGCCGCCACGGCGACGGCGACGGTCAGCCCCGTCGCGGAGCGGCGCGCTGAACTCTTCACATGTTCCCCCACAGGACGTCGGACGCCGCCGCTCCCCCTCGGGTCCCCCGGCGCCGGCACACGCGGAAACCTCACGCGTGACCGGTTGTTGCGGCGGCAGCCGGGTAACTGTAGCGCCTCGAAGGTGTGATGGGAACGTGAAGGCGGTCGGCGTGGAATGACTCCACGTCAACCGCCGCTTGCCGCGATGTCAGCTCCGCGCGACCGCCGTGTCACCAACGCCCGATGCCCCGCGGGAGGCGGCCGTCAGCCCGTGCCGGCCCGCCGTCAGTCGGCGTCCGCCACCGGCACGAAGCGCCAGCGGTGCACCGGGCGGGCGGTCAACCCGCCCGGTGGATCGGGGAGTTCGGGTACGGCGGCGTCCTCCGGGTCCGGCCACCAGGTGATGACCAGCACCCGGTCGCCGGACGCCGTCAGGGTCTCGCGGCGCTCCGGCGCGGGATCCAGGCGGCACGCACGGGCCCAGGCCAGCAGGCGTTCACCGGCACCGTCGGCGGCGCGGGCCTCCCACATCACGGCGACGGCCATCAGTGGCCGTGCCCGTGCGGGGCGGCGTGCGCGGCGCCGGGGACGTGCGGTTCGGTCACCGGCAGGGAGGAGTCGGCCGGCAGGTCGAAGTCGGAGGCGGGCCGGTCGCGGGCCACCATCTCGGCGCCGAGCGCGGCCACCATCGCGCCGTTGTCGGTGCACAGCTTCGGGCGCGGCACCCGCAGCCGGATCCCGGCGTCGGCGCAGCGTTCCTCGGCCATGGCCCGCAGGCGGGAGTTGGCGGCCACCCCGCCGCCGATCATCAGATGATCGACGCCGTGGTCGCGGCAGGCGCGGATCGCCTTGCGGGTCAGCACGTCGGTGACCGCCTCCTGGAAGGACGCGCAGACGTCCGCCACCGGCACGTCCTCGCCCGCCCTGCGGCGTTCCTCCACCCAGCGGGCCACCGCGGTCTTCAGGCCGGAGAACGAGAAGTCGTAGGCCGGGTCGCGCGGACCGGTCAGGCCGCGCGGGAAGCGGATCGCCGCCCGGTCACCCTCGCGCGCGTACCGGTCGACCACCGGCCCGCCGGGGAAGCCCAGGCCCAGCACCCGCGCCACCTTGTCGAACGCCTCACCGGCCGCGTCGTCGATCGTGGACCCCAGCGGCCGCACGTCGGTCGTGATGTCCGGGGCCAGCAGCAGCGAGGAGTGACCGCCCGAGACCAGCAGCGCCATCGTCGGCTCCGGCAGCGGCCCGTGCTCCAGCTGGTCCACGCAGATGTGCGAGGCCAGGTGGTTGACGCCGTACAGCGGCTTGCCCAGCGCGTACGCGTACGCCTTGGCCGCCGAGACGCCCACCAGCAGCGCGCCGGCCAGGCCCGGGCCCGCGGTCACCGCGATGCCGTCCAGGTCGGAGGCGGCCACCCCGGCCTCCTTCAGCGCCCGGCGGATGGTCGGCACCATCGCCTCCAGGTGCGCGCGGCTGGCCACCTCGGGCACCACACCGCCGAACCGGGCGTGCTCGTCGACGCTGGAGGCGATCGCGTCGGCCAGCAGCGTCGTCCCGCGCACGATGCCGACGCCGGTCTCGTCGCAGGAGGTCTCGATACCGAGGACGAGGGGCTCGTCAGGCATGGTCGGGTCCTTGCTGTGCCGCTCCCGGCACGTCGGGGAACTGGGCGGTGCCGCCGCCCTCGGGGACCGGGCCGGCCAGCCGCATCACCAGCGCGTCGACGTTGCCCGGCTGGTAGTAGCCGCGCCGCACGCCGATCACCTCGAAGCCGAACCTGCCGTACAGCCGCTGCGCCGGGGTGTTGTCCACCCGCACCTCCAGCAGCACCTCGTGGCATTCGAACGCGGTGGCCCGGCGCAGCAGGTCGGTCAGCAGCCGGGCGCCGAGTCCGGTGCCCCGGTGGGCGCCGGTCACCCCGATCGTGGTGACGTCGCCGGTGCCGGCCACCGCGGCCAGCCCGGCGTACCCGGCCAGCCGCCCACCGGTCTCGGCCACCACGTAGTACCGGCTCGCACCCGGGTGGCGGGTGTCGGCCAGCTCCGACCAGTACATGCCGCGCGACCAGGCGTCGTCCGGGAACAGCTCGGCCTCCAGGTCCATCACCTGGTCGAGGTCCCACCAGCGCATCGGGCGCAGCACCGGTGCAGCGGGGCCGGTCACCGCGGCAGGACCTGCTTGTAGCCGGCCGGCACCTGGGCGTCCGGGCGGCGCAGGTAGAGCGGCAGCGGCGGCAGGAACTCGCCGCCGGCGGCCAGTCGCTGCGCGGCCAGGGCGGCGAGCGCGGCGGCGTCCTGGTGGGCGGGCGGGCGCACGTCGGGGAAGACCTCCGGGTAGAGCGCGGCGCCGGCGCCGACCGCCGGCAGCCCGGCGACCTCCCCGGCGATGTCCGCCGGCCGGTCCACCGCGGGGCCCGCGACGCGCTCACCGGCGGCGTCGTAGCGGGCCCAGTAGACCTCCTTGCGGCGGGCGTCGGTGGCGACGGTGAAGGCTCCGGCCAGCCCGGCGGCCCGGGCGGCGAACGCCAGGCCGTCCAAGGTGCACAGCCCGTGCACGGGGAGGCCGAGGGCGTCACCGAACGCGGCGGCGGTCACCAGTCCGACGCGGAGCCCGGTGTACGGGCCGGGGCCGGTCCCCACCACGATCCCGGTGAGGTCCGCGACGGCCGCCCCGGCCGCGCGCACGACCCGCGCCACGGCCGGCACGAGCAGTTCCCCGTGCCGGCGGGCGTCCACCACGGTGTCCGCCCCGATGACACGACTCCCGTCGTGCAGGGCGACGGTGACGGCGGGGGTGGCGGTATCCAGCGCGAGCAGCAGCACGGAGGGAAGCCTAACGGCTCCCCTCCGGGGGTTGCGCGGACTCCTCCGGCGCCCCCTGGGGTGGTGCGCTGCGCGGTCCCTTACGGTCCGCCCCGGCTGGTCGCGCAGTTCCCCGCGCCCCTCACAGCAACGACAGCTCCGGCACCGTCGGCGGTGGTGCGGTCGCGCAGTTCCCCGCGCCCCTCACAGCAACGACAGCTCCGGCACCGTCGGCGGTGGTGCGGTCGCGCAGTTCCCCGCGCCCCTGAACAACACGCTGCGCGGCGGCTTTCCCGCCGTTCCGGCTGGTCGCGCAGTTCCCCGCGCCCCTGAAAAAAGCACCGGGTGCCCCCACCGGAAGGGATCCGGCGAACGAATCCAGGGTCTCGCACCTCCGGCGCGCACGGTGAGTGAGCCGGAGGGGGCGCCGGTGACGAAAGGGACGACGACAAGGCCGCGAGGAACGAGTGGCCGCCGGAGGAGGAGTGTCGTCACCGGCAGAGAGCCCCCGCAGGCGAACGAACCAAAAATAAGGGGCCCAGGCCCCGGAGGCGAACGAGCACAGAGAAAAAAGCTAGTGTTACCGCCATGCCGAAGGTGTCATCCGGAAGTGTTGTCGCGGCGCTCACGACGGGGGCGTTGGCTGTCATCGGTGTGTTGACGTGGCAGGCGTCGGCGGCGCCGGGGCGGGTGGCGGGGCCGGGGCCGAGCGCGGTGCCGGGGAAGCACAGTGCGCCGCCGGGGCCGAGTGCGGCGGAGCGGGCGCGGATGGTGCCGGCGGGCTCGGGCACGGGCCGGCGGGTGGTGTATTCGCCGGGGCGCAAGCGGGTGTGGCTGGTGGGGGCGGCCGGCACGGCGGCGCGGACGTACGCGGTGGCGCCGGGCACGGTCTCGCCGGTGCCGGGGAAGTACAAGGTGACCGGGCACAGCGCGAAGATCACCGGCAGCGACGGGACGCCGGTCACGCACATCGTGTACTTCGCGGTCTTCCAGTCGGTGTCGATCGCCTTCGACGCGGCGGCCGACGGTTCGTTCCCGACGCCGGACCCCACGAAACGCACCGGTGCGATCCGCGAGCACGTGGCGGACGCCGCGGCGCTGTGGACGTTCGCGACCTCGGGCACGCCGGTCGTCGTCGTGCGGTGAGCGGGGTTCGCCCGGGCGGGTGAGCGGTCAGGCGGCGTCGCGCCGGTCGTGGCCGGACGGGCCGGTGCGCGGGTTCGGTGCGGCCGGGGTCAGTGGCGGGTGGGGTGCTCAGGGCCCGGGCCGACCGGCAGGAGGCCAGCAGGACCCGCATCGGGGGCGGCAGCGGGGGCGGGGTGCCGCGGTCGTCGGCCATCGGCGTCTCCTGGGCTGGGCGGGTCGGGCGGCCGGGCGGAACCGGCCGGGTAAGGGTCCCCTCACCATGGTGACGTGACCAGCAGACCACGCCCGCGGCCCACCGCGCAACACTTTCCCGACAGCGTGTCGGAGCACGCCCCCGCCGTGCGCCGGTTCACTCCCCCGCGGCCTCCAGACCCGACAGGTCGGCCTGCTCCCAGCGGGCTCCCACGCCGGTGACCACGACCTCGCGCACGTCGTCGGCGTCCGTGCCCGCGCCGCGGTGCACGGCGACCCGCAGCCGGTCCTCCGACAGTTCCTCGACCTTGCCGTCACCCCACTCGACGACCACCACGGACTCGGTGAGCGAGACGTCGAGGTCCAGGTCCTCCATCTCCTCCAGCCCGCCGCCCAGCCGGTAGGCGTCCACGTGCACCAGGGCCGGGCCGCCGGTCAGGGAGGGGTGGACGCGGGCGATGACGAACGTCGGCGAGGTGACCGCGCCGCGCACCCCCAGGCCCTCGCCGAGGCCGCGGGTCAGCGTGGTCTTGCCGGCGCCCAGCTCACCGCTGAGCAGCACCAGGTCGCCCGGCCGCAGCAGTCCGGCGAGCCGTCTGCCCAGCTCCCGCATGGCGTCGGCGGTCGGCACGGTCAGACGTGCCCTCACGTCCAGGTCGTCGGTGGTCCCCATGCCGTGGATGCTACGCGGCGGCGGCCGGCCGGTCAGTCCTCCGCCGGGGCGACGGGCGGCGCGGCGGTGGTGAGGCGGGCGCGGACCGCCGGGGGCAGCGGGAGGCCCGCGTGGTCGGCGGCGCGGACCAGCAGGGCGGCCAGCCGGGCGTTGACGACGTCGGGGTACTCCAGCAGCACCAGGTGACCGGCGTCGGGCACGATGACGAGTTCGGCGCCCGGCAGGTGTTCCGCGATGTCGGCGCCGTGGTCGGAGGGGGTCAGCAGGTCGTGGTCGCCGGTGAGCACCAGCGCGGGCACGCCGCCGAAGACCGCCAGGGAGTCGTTCTTGTCGTGCGCGGTGAACGCCGGGTAGAACGCGGCGACCACGTCGATCGGCGTGGACTCGATCATCCGTTCGGCCAGCCGGGCGACCGCCGGGTCGACCTCGGAGGCGAACGAGTAGTGCTTGACCACCCCGGCGAACAGGTCGGAGGTGACCCGTCGGCCGCGTTCCACCAGGCCCGCCTGGGCGCCCATGGCCCGCAGCACGCCGGGCGCGAGCACCCGGAACGCCTTGGCGCCCATCGCCGGCAGGCCCAGCGTCACCCCGGCCAGCTTCCCGGCGGAGGTGCCGGCCAGGAACACCCCGGCGACCCGCTCGGTCACCAGGTCGGGGAACTGCTCGGCGAACGCCATCACCGTCATGCCGCCCATCGAGTGACCCGCCAGCAGCAGCGGGCCCTCCGGCGCGGCGGCGTCGATGACGGCCTTCAGGTCGCGGCCGAGCTGGTCGATGCTGACCGGTTCGCCGGCGCCCTGGCTGCGGCCGTGCTCGGAGCGGCCGTGCGCGCGCTGGTCCCAGTAGACCGCGCGCACCGCGCCGCGCAGCAGCGCCCGCTGGAAATGCCAGGAGTCCTGGCTGAGGCAGTAGCCGTGGCTGAAGACCACGGTCAGGCCCGGGGGGGTGCCCGCGTCCGGCTCCTCGACCTCGTACGCCAGCCGTGTGCCGTCCTCGGCGACCGCGGCGCCCGGCTCGCCCCGCAGCGTGCCGAAGGGGCCCGCGGCGTCCAGGGCCTGCCGGGCCTTGCGGCGCATTCCACGTCCCACGGTCAACCGTTCTACCGCGACCCCGGCCGCCGCGCCCGCCGCCAGCACGCCGATGGCGGCGCCGACCAGCCCGGCGGTGCGGCCCACCGACGCGGCGCGGGGGCTCATCCGGTCTCCCCGGCGCCGGTGTAGTGCCGGGGGACGCGGGAGCCGACCCGGGTGACGATCTCGTACGCGATCGTGCCGCAGGCCCGGGCCCAGTCCTCCGCGGTCGGCTCCCCGTGCTCGCCGCTGCCGAACAGCACCGCCGGGTCGCCGGCCCGGGCGGTGTCGCCGCCGAGGTCGACGACGAACTGGTCCATGGCGACCCGCCCGGCGACCGTGCGCCACTTGCCGGCCACCAGCACCGGTCCGGCCCCCGAGGCGTGCCGGGGGACGCCGTCGGCGTACCCGGCGGGCACCAGGGCCAGCGTGGTCTCGCCGGACGTCGTGTAGTGGTGGCCGTAGGAGACGCCGTGGCCGCCGGGGACACGTTTGACGTTGGCGAGCACCGCCTCCAGCGTCATCACCGGCCGCAGCCCGAAGTGGGCCGGGCCGCCGGTCTGCGGCACCGGGGAGATGCCGTACACCGCGATGCCCGCGCGCACCAGGTCGAAGGCGGCGGCGGGCAGGGTCAGCAGGGCCGGGGAGTTGGCGATGTGCCGCACCTCGGGGCGGCAGCCGGCCTCCTCGGCGATCCGCAGGGCGCGGTGGAACTCGCCGAGCTGGGCGTCGATCGAGGGGTGGCCGGGTTCGTCGGCGCAGGCGAAGTGCGACCAGATCCCGGTGACGGCCAGCAGGCCCTCGGTCTCGGCGGCCCGGGCGGCGGCCACCAGGGCGGGCCAGTCGGCGAGCGGCGCACCGTTGCGGCCCAGGCCGGTGTCGGCCTTGAGCTGCACGCGGGCCGGCCGGCGCACGGCCCGGACCGCGCCGATCACCTCGCGCAGCGCCCACATGCCGCTGACGGCCACGTCGATACCGGCCTCCACCGCCTCCTGCCAGGGCCCGCCGGGCGTCCACAGCCAGCACAGCACCGGTCCGGTGTCGCCGGCGGCCCGCAGCGCGAGCGCCTCCTCGGGCGTGGCGGTGCCAAGCCAGGCGGCTCCGGCCTCCCGCGCGGCGCGGGCGCAGGGCAGCATGCCGTGGCCGTAGGCGTCGGCCTTGACCACGGCCATCAGCGCGGCGCCGCGCGCCCGTTCCCGCAGGGCACGGACGTTGGAGCGCAGCGCGTCGAGGTCGACGCGGGCCCGCACGCGGGGCACCGGGGCGGTGGCGGGGGGAGCGGCGGACGGGGTGCTGGGGGCGGCGCGGTTCACAGGTGGCACGCCGTCCAGTCTCTCAGGCACGGCGCGGCGCCGGGGTCACTGCGGGCGGCGGCCCCAGACGCGGACCCGGTCGCCGGTGCGCAGCGCCCGCCACAGCCGGCGGGCGTCGGCGGGGCGCAGGCCCACTCCGCCGCAGGATCCGGTGGGGGCGTACAGGCTGCCGTAGACGCCGTGGAAGGCGCGTCCGCCGTCGAAGTACTGCGCCCAGGGCATGGGTGTGCCGTACAGCGCGGAGATGTGGTCGGCGTCGCGGACGGTGATCCGGTGGTCCCCGTCGGGGGTGGCCGCGCCGGGCCGGCCGGTGCGGACCCGCAGGGGGCCGAGGACGACGCGGTCGCCGTCGCGCACCCACAGCAGCCGGCGGTCCTGGTCGACGCAGGCGGTACGGCCGGGCGCCGCCGGGCAGCGCGGGCCGGGCCCGGGCGGGGGGCCGGGGCGTGCGTCGAGCACGGCCCCCCAGGTGACCGGTCCGGCGAAGCCGATGGCGGGCACGATGTGGTGGGCGCGCTGGAAGCGGCGGACCGCGGAGCAGTGCTGCGGGCTCTGGCGGGCGGGTGTGCCGGGGCGGTCGGGCAGGCCGAGTTCGCGGTCGATGCGAGCCTGGTAGGGGCCGGTGTAGCGGGAGCAGAAGTCCCGGGGTGTCCGCGCGCCGGACCGGGCCAGCGCCCGTACCGCGGCCGCGTCGTCCGCGGGCACGAACTCGGTGCGCGCGGCGGCCACGGAGTCCGCCCCGGGCACGGCGTCACCGTCGGCCGGCCCGGCCGCTCCCGCGCCGGCGGCCCCGGTGCCGGAACCCACCGTCCGGGCAAGCGCGCCCGGCGGCAGGGCCTCGTCGGGGGTGTCGGCGGTGCCGTCGGGCAGCGGCACGCCCGGCACCAGGTCACGCGCCGCGACCGGGGTGCCGTAGGGCGCGGCGGGGCGCACCGCGGCGGCGGACGCGTCGGGGCCGCTGACCGGCCCGGGCCGGTCCGGTACCGCCCGCACCGGGCCGGCCGCGAGGGCCAGCAGCAGCGGGACGGCGCCCAGCGCGCCCAGCAGTCCGGCCCGCGTCCCGCACGCACCCGCCATGGCGGCCCTCCTTCGGGGAATCGACGGGAACCAGCCATACGCCCGTGCCCGGCGGCCCGTCCCGGCGACCGGCGGCCGGCCACTCCCATGACCGGCGGCGAATGCCCCGGACGGCCCAGTGCGCGGCGGAGTCCGGGCGGCCGGAAATCACCCCCGTATTCTGTGGCGCATGTGCGGAATCGTGGGATACGTGGGCACCCGAAGCGCCCTGGACGTGGTCGTCGCCGGGCTCAAACGGCTGGAGTACCGCGGCTACGACTCGGCCGGGGTGGCGGTCCCGGCCGACGGCGGGCTGGCGGCGGCGAAGAAGGCCGGGAAGCTGGCCAACCTGGAGAAGGAGCTGGCCGGACACCCGCTGCCGGCCGGCACCAGCGGCATCGGCCACACCCGCTGGGCCACCCACGGCGGCCCGACCGACGCCAACGCCCACCCGCATCTGGACAACACGGGCCGGGTCGCGGTCGTGCACAACGGCATCATCGAGAACTTCGCCCAGCTCCGCGCCGAGCTGGCGGAACGCGGCCACACGCTGGCGTCCGAGACCGACACCGAGGTCGTCGCCCACCTGCTGGCCGAGGCGTTCTCCCCGGCCGGTGACCTGGCGGAGGCCATGCGGCAGGTGTGCCGGCGACTGGAGGGGGCGTTCACCCTCGTCGCGGTGCACGCCGACGCGCCCGGCGTGGTGGTCGGTGCCCGGCGCAACTCGCCGCTGGTGGTGGGCACCGGGGACGGCGAGAACTTCCTGGCCTCGGACGTCGCCGCGTTCATCGGTCACACCCGGGAGGCGATCGAACTCGGCCAGGACCAGGTCGTCGAACTGCGGGCCGGGGGCGTGACGGTCACGGACTTCGACGGCGCCCCGGGCACGTTCCGCGAGTACCACGTGGACTGGGACGTCTCGGCCGCCGAGAAGGACGGCTACGACTACTTCATGCTCAAGGAGATCGCCGAGCAGCCCAAGGCGGTCGCCGACACGCTGCTGGGCCGGATCGACGCCGGGGGGCGGCTGTCGCTGGACGAGGTGCGGATCGGGGTGTCCGCGCTGCGCGAGGTGGACAAGGTCGTCATCGTGGCGTGCGGCACCGCCTTCCACGCCGGGATGATCGCCAAGTACGCCATCGAGCACTGGACGCGGATCCCCTGCGAGACCGAGCTGGCCAGCGAGTTCCGCTACCGGGACCCGATCCTCGACCCGCGCACCCTGGTCATCGCCATCAGCCAGTCCGGCGAGACCATGGACACCCTCATGGCGCTGCGGCACGCCCGTGAGCAGGGCGCGAAGGTGCTGGCGATCTGCAACACCAACGGCTCGACGATCCCCCGCGAGTCCGACGCCGTGCTCTACACCCACGCCGGACCCGAGGTCGCCGTCGCCTCCACCAAGGCGTTCCTGACCCAGCTGGTGGCCTGCTACCTGGTGGCGCTCTACCTCGGCCAGGTGCGCGGCACGAAGTGGGGCGACGAGGTCGACGCGGTCGTGCGGGAGCTGTCGGGGGTGGCCACCCAGGTCGAACAGGTGTTGGAGACCATGGAGCCGGTGCGGGAGCTGGCCCGGTCGCTCAAGGACAAGGACACCGTGCTGTTCCTGGGCCGGCACGTGGGCTACCCGGTGGCGCTGGAGGGCGCCCTGAAGCTCAAGGAACTGGCCTACATGCACGCCGAGGGCTTCGCTGCCGGCGAGCTCAAGCACGGCCCGATCGCGCTCGTCGAGGAGGACCTGCCGGTCGTCGTGGTGGTGCCCTCGCCGCGCGGCCGCTCGGTGCTGCACGACAAGATCGTCTCCAACATCCAGGAGATCCGCGCGCGCGGCGCCCGCACCATCGTCATCGCCGAGGAGGGCGACGAGTCCGTCACCGCCTACGCCGACCACCTCGTCCGGGTGCCCGCCACCCCGACGCTGCTCCAGCCGCTGGTGGCGACCGTCCCGCTCCAGGTCTTCGCCTGCGAACTGGCCACCGCCCGCGGCAACGAGGTCGACCAGCCGCGCAACCTGGCCAAGTCGGTGACCGTCGAATGATCGTCGGCATCGGCGTGGACGTGGCGGGGATCGACCGGTTCGCCGCCGCCCTGGAGCGCACACCCGCCCTGGAGAAGCGGCTGTTCCGCCCGGAGGAGACCACGCTGCCGGACGGCTCCCGGCGCAACGGATCCTCCCTGGCGGCCCGCTTCGCCGCCAAGGAAGCACTGGCCAAGGCCCTCGGTGCGCCGCCCGGCCTGCTGTGGACGGACGCACTCATCACCACCGGCGAGCACGGCCGCCCCGGCATCACCGTCACCGGCACGGTGGCCGCCCGGGCCGACGCGCTCGGGGTGCGCCACTGGCACCTCTCCCTCAGCCACGACGCCGGGATCGCCACCGCGTTCGTGGTCGCCGAGGGCTGAGAGCGTCCCCGGCGGGAAGGCCGCTCCGCGGGGATACTGGCCCCGACGGAGAGGATCACGCATGCGGTACGCGTACGGCGTCGAGGCGGTCCGGGCGGCGGAACGGGCGGTGATGGCCACGGTGCCGGAGGACGCCCTGATGCGCAGGGCGGCCGCCGGTCTGGCCGCGGTCTGCGCCGGGATGCTCGGCGGGGTCTACGGCCGCCGGGTCGTGGCCCTGACCGGCGCGGGCAACAACGGCGGCGACGCGCTGTTCGCCCTGGCCCTGCTGGCCCGCCGCAGCGCCGGGGTCACCGCGGTGCTGCTCTCGCCCGACCGGGCGCACCCCGCGGGCCTGGCGGCCGTGCGGGCGGCCGGCGGACGGGTGGTCGACGCCGTCGCGGCTCCGGACGCGGCGGGCACCGCGGTGGACCGGGCCGACCTGGTGCTCGACGGCATCGTGGGCATCGGCGGGCGCGGCGGGCTGCGGCCGGCCGCCGCGGCGCTGGCGGACCGTGCCCGCACCGCCCGGGCCGCCGTGGTGGCCGTCGACCTGCCCAGCGGGGTGGACGCCGGCACCGGTGAGGTGACCGGGGACGCGGTCCGCGCGGACGCCACGGTGACGTTCGGCGCGTACAAGACCGGCCTGCTCGTCGACCCGGCGGCCGGCCGGGCCGGCGCGCTGCGGCTGATCGACATCGGCCTGGCGCCGCACCTGCCGGAACCGGAACTGGAGGCGCTCCAGGACGCCGACGTGGCGGCGCTGCTGCCCGTACCCGACAGCGAGAGCGACAAATACCGGCGCGGTGTGGTCGGCGTGGTGGCCGGCTCGGCCGGCTATCCCGGGGCAGCGGTGCTGGCCGTCTCCGGGGCGCTGCGCGGCGGGGCGGGCGCCGTGCGCTACGTGGGCCCCGCGGCGGACGCGGTCATCGCCCGCTTCCCCGAGGCGCTGGTCTCCGGCGGTCCGCCGTCCCGGGCGGGCCGCGTCCAGGCGTGGGTGGCCGGCCCCGGGCTCGGCCGGGACGCCGCCGCGCGGGCGGCGGTCGCCGAGGTGCTGGCCTGCGACGTGCCGGTGCTGCTCGACGCGGACGCCCTGGCGGTGGCCGACCCGGCGGCGGTCCGCGCCCGCACCGTCCCCACCGTGCTGACCCCGCACGCCGGCGAGGCGGCCGCCCTCCTGCGCGCCGACCGCGCGGACGTGGAGGCCCGCCGCCTGGAACACGTGCGCCGCCTGGCGGCCGAACTGGGCGTGACCGCGCTGCTCAAGGGCTCGACGACGCTCGTGGCCGGGCCGTCGGGCGGCCCGGCCAGGGTCAATTCCACGGGCACGCCGTGGCTGGCCACCGCCGGCAGCGGCGACGTCCTGGCGGGCCTGGCGGGGTCCCTCCTCGCGACCGGACTCGCCCCGCTCGACGCGGCGTCCGTCGCCGCGTACCTCCACGGGATGGCCGCCCGCGCGACGCCGGCGCCGTTCGGGGCGCACGAACTGGCGGAACGGGTCGCTGCGCGGCGCTGAAGGGGCCCGCCTCCGGCCTCGCGCGGGCTCCCGCCGGGGGCTGCGCGGCTGGTCCGGGGGCGGCTTGCCTCCGGCGCCTCGCGGCTTCCCGCCGATGGAGTTCCCCCGTCCGCCGACTGCGACTCGCCTTCGGCTTGACGCACGGGCTCCCCCGTCCCTTGTCCGGCACACCCTGCGGCGGGTGGGCGGGACAGGGGGCGGGGTGATAATCACCTCAGGGGGGTGGGTTGGGGTAGGTCCATCGGATCTTCGGCGGGAGAATGGGTGGCGTGTCCGCACCGACCGAGTCACGGCGCCGTGAGGCGACCCCGTATGTCGACCTGAGCAGGTCCGAGTGGAGCGCGCTGCGGGAGCGGACGCCGCTGACGCTGTCCGCCGCGGAGGTGGAGCAGCTGCGCGGGCTGGGCGACCAGATGGACCTCGACGAGGTGCGGGACGTCTACCTGCCGTTGTCGCGGCTGCTGAACCTGTACGTCGGCGCCACCACCGGACTGCGCGGCGCGCTCAACACGTTCCTGGGGGACGCGGGCGGGGGGCACGGCGCGCAGACCGGGACGCCGTTCGTCATCGGGGTGGCCGGCAGCGTGGCGGTGGGCAAGTCGACCATCGCGCGGGTGCTGAAGGCGCTGCTGGCGCACTGGCCGGAGCACCCGCGGGTGGAGCTGGTGACGACCGACGGCTTCCTGTACCCGAACGCCGAGCTGGACCGGCGCGGTCTGATGACCCGCAAGGGCTTCCCCGAGTCGTACGACCGGCGGGCGCTGACCCGCTTCGTGGCGGAGGTGAAGTCCGGCGCGGCCGAGGTCGGCGCACCGGTGTACTCGCACCTGATCTACGACATCGTGCCGGGCGAACGCCTGGTGGTGCGCCGGCCGGACATCCTGATCGTCGAGGGGCTGAACGTGCTGCAGCCGGCGCTGCCCGGCACGGACGGCCGCACCCGGGTGGGCCTGGCCGACTACTTCGACTTCAGCGTGTACGTCGACGCGCGCGGCGAGGACATCAAGGGCTGGTACCTCAACCGTTTCCGCATGCTGCGGCAGACCGCGTTCACCAAGCCGGACTCCTACTTCCGCAAGTACACGCAGGTCTGCGAGGAGGAGGCGCTGGAGTACGCCGACCACCTGTGGGAGACGATCAACCGGCCCAACCTCGAACAGAACGTGGCGCCGACCCGGGGCCGGGCCACGCTGGTGCTGCGCAAGGGCGCGGGGCACACCGTGCAGCGGCTGTCGCTGCGCAAACTGTGACCGTGACGCCCCGCCGCCGGACGCGGCGGCGGGGGCGCGTCGCGGGAGCCGTCAGCCCAGGGTGGTCTTGACCTCGTCGGCGAGGCGGGCGGCGATCGCGCGGGCCTGGCCGATGTCGGCGGCCTCGACCATGACCCGCACCAGCGGCTCGGTGCCCGAGGGGCGCAGCAGCACCCGCCCGGTGGCGCCGAGTTCGGCCTCCGCGTCCTCCACCGCGCGCCGCAGCCGGGGTTCGCTGCCGACCCGGGAGCGGTCCACGTCGGGAACGTTGACCAGCACCTGCGGCAGGCGTTCCATGACGGCGGCCAGGTCGGCCAGCGGGCGCCCGGTGTCGGCGACCCGGGCGGCCAGCAGCAGGCCGGTGAGGGTGCCGTCGCCGGTGGTGGCGTGGTCGAGCACGATGACGTGGCCGGACTGCTCGCCGCCGAGGGCGAGGCCGTGGTCCTTCATCGACTCCAGCACGTAGCGGTCGCCGACCGCCGTCTGCACGAGCGCGATGCCCTCGCGTTCCATGGCCAGCTTGAAGCCCAGGTTGGACATCACGGTGGCCACCACGGTCGTCTCCCGCAGCGTGCCGGCCTCCCGCATGGCCAGCGCGAGGACGGCCAGGATCTGGTCGCCGTCGACCTCCGCGCCGGTGGCGTCCACCGCGAGGCAGCGGTCCGCGTCGCCGTCGTGCGCGAGGCCCAGGTCGGCGCCGTGGGCGACGACCGCCTCGCGCAGCGGGCCCAGGTGGGTGGAGCCGCAGCCGTCGTTGATGTTCAGGCCGTCCGGCTCGCCGCCGATGGTGATCACCTCGGCGCCGGCCCGGGTGAACGCCTCGGGGGAGACCCGGGAGGCGGCGCCGTGGGCGGCGTCGACGACGACCTTCAGCCCGTCGAGCCGGTTGGGCAGCACGCCGACCAGGTGGGCGACGTAGGTGTCCAGCCCCTCGGCGTAGTCCCGCACCCGGCCCACGCCGTCGCCGGTCGGCCGGTCCCACGGCTCACCGGAGGCGTGGCCGCGGTAGGTGTCCTCGATACGGTCCTCCAGCTCGTCGGCGAGCTTGTGGCCGCCGCGCGCGAAGAACTTCACGCCGTTGTCGGGCATCGGGTTGTGACTGGCGGAGAGCATGACGCCCAGGTCGGCACCCAGCGCGCCGGTGAGGTACGCCACCGCGGGAGTGGGCAGCACACCGACGCGCAGGACGTCCACCCCGGCGCTCGCCAGTCCGGCCACCACGGCGGCCTCAAGGAACTCCCCCGACGCCCGCGGGTCCCGTCCCACCACGGCCACCGGCCGGTGCCCCTCGAAGGTCCCCACCTCGGCCAGCACGTGCGCCGCGGCCACCGAGAGGCCCAGCGTCATCTCCGCGGTCAGGTCCGCGTTCGCCACACCACGCACGCCGTCGGTGCCGAAGAGTCGTCCCACTGTGGTTCCTCCGAGAGTACGAGCTGACGAGGTTTGTACTAGGTGATGACCCCCGTGGACGCGACTGATGCCGCCGCTCACAAAACAACGCCCCGGAGGCGCACATCGTGCCTCCGGGGCGTTGCGAAGAGCGAGGTCAGCGCTTGCTGTACTGCGGTGCCTTACGGGCCTTCTTCAGACCGGCCTTCTTGCGCTCGATCTCACGCGAGTCGCGGGTCAGGAAGCCGGCCTTCTTCAGCGCGGCGCGGTTGTTGTCCACGTCGGCCTCGTTGAGGGCACGGGCCACGCCGAGGCGCAGGGCGCCGGCCTGGCCGGAGATGCCACCGCCCGCGATGCGGGCCACGACGTCGTAGCGGCCGTCGAGCTCAAGGATCTTGAACGGCTCGTTGACTTCCTGCTGGTGCACCTTGTTGGGGAAGTACCCCTCCAGGGTGCGACCGTTGATCTTCCACTTGCCGGTGCCCGGGACGATCCGCACGCGGGCGACGGACTCCTTGCGGCGGCCGGTGCCGGCGGCCGGCTGCGGGTCGCCGAAGCGGCCGGCCAGCGACTCGGAGGTGTACTCCTCGACCGCGTCGGACTCGGAGGTGTACTCGGTGAATTCGCCCTCTTCGAGGACGGCCTCGGGGGTGGTCTCAGCCACGATTCTCCTCAGATGCTTTCTGCTGGTAGGTGAGGTGGCCGGGACTAGCCCTGCGAAACCTGGGTGATCTCGAACGGCACCGGCTGCTGCGCGCCGTGCGGGTGCTGGGCACCCGAGTACACCTTGAGCTTGCTCAGCATCTGGCGGCCCAGGGTGTTCTTGGGCAGCATGCCCTTGATCGCCTTCTCGACGGCCTTCTCCGGAGCCTTGGCCATCAGCTCGTCGTAGCGCATCGAGCGCAGACCGCCCGGGTAGCCGGAGTGGCGGTACGCCATCTTCTGCGTGAGCTTGTTGCCGGACAGGTGCACCTTGTCCGCGTTGACGATGATGACGAAGTCACCGGTGTCGACGTGGGGGGCGTAGATCGGCTTGTGCTTGCCCCTCAGGAGGGACGCGACCTGAGCGGCCAGACGACCCAGGACGACGTCCTGGGCGTCGATGATGTGCCACTGGCGCTGGACGTCGCCGGGCTTGGGGCTGTACGTACGCACGGTCGTAGCCTTCGCTTCTTCAGTGAATGAGTCCTGACAGGCCAACCGGCCGACTCCGGCGGGTCACACCCGGGCGACGCAACCCGATACGGTGACTGCCGGCTTTCGGCTGATGGACCGGCGTAAGGCCTCTCACGTGAGAACGAGCAGCCAATACGCATGAGTCTATGTTTCAACGCGAGAGTCTAACCGCGCCCCACATCCCCGGTCAAAACCAGCCCCCGGGGGCACCCCCGAAGGGGCGCCGGCGAACGGCGCGACCAGCCCGAACGGCGCGGCAGGCGACGCGCGGCGCCCCCGGCAGGGCCGCACCCGACCACCCGGCCGAACCGCGGGACGACGGCGCACCACCCCCGGCGGGAGCGATCAGCGGGTGACCCGCGGCTCGTCCCAGACCGCCTCGGGGACCTCGCGGACGACCCCGTCCGACCCGAAGAGCAGGAAGCGGTCGAAGGAGCGGGCGAACCAGCGGTCGTGCGTGACGGCGAGGACCGTGCCGTCGAACGCCTCCAGGCCCGCCTGGAGGGCGTCCGCGGACTCCAGGTCGAGGTTGTCGGTGGGCTCGTCCAGCAGCAGGGCCGTCGCGCCGGACAGTTCCAGGAGCAGGATCTGGAAGCGGGCCTGCTGGCCACCGGAGAGGCGGTCGAAGGCCTGGTCGCCCTGGCGGTCCAGCTCGTAGCGCCGCAGCGCGCTCATCGCCGCGCCGCGGTCGCGGGCGTGCGCCGTCCACAGGATGGCGGTCAGGGTGTGGCCGGCGAGTTCCGGGTGGGCGTGGGTCTGCGCGAAGTGGCCGGGGACCACGCGTGAGCCCAGCCGCCAGGCGCCCGCGTGGGCGACGGGTTCGCCGGCCAGCAGCCGCAGGAAGTGCGACTTGCCCGAACCGTTGGCGCCCAGCACCGCCACCCGTTCGCCGTAGAAGACCTCCAGGTCGAACGGTTTCATCAGCCCGGTGAGCTCCAGGCCGGCGGCGGTGACGGCCCGCAACGCGGTGCGGCCGCCGCGCAGCCGCATGCGGATGTCCTGCTCGCGCGGCGGTTCCTGCGGCGGGCCGGCCTCCTCGAACCGCGACAGCCGGGTGACCGCGGCCTGGAGGCGGGAGGCGAGGCCGTCGTTGTAGGCGGCCTTCTGCCGGTACATGTGGACCAGTTGCTTGAGCTGCGCGTGCTGCTCGTCCCAGCGGCGGCGCAGCTCCTCGAAGCGGGCGAAGCGCTCGCGGCGGGCCTGGTGGTAGCTGTCGAAGCCGCCGCCGTGGATCCACACGTCGGAGCCGGCGGGTCCGGGCTCGACGCTGATGATCCGGCCGGCGGCGCGGGCCAGCAGTTCCCGGTCGTGGCTGACGAACAGCACGGTCTTGCGGGTGGCCAGCAGCTGCTCCTCCAGCCATCGCTTGCCCGGCACGTCGAGGTAGTTGTCCGGCTCGTCGAGCAGCAGGACCTCGTCGGGGCCGCGCAGCAGCGCCTCCAGAACCAGACGTTTCTGCTCACCGCCGGAGAGCGTGCGCACCTCGCGCCACTGGGCGCGTTCGTAGGGCACGCCGAGCGCTGCGGTGGTGCACATGTCCCAGACGTTCTCCGCCTCGTAGCCGCCGGCCTCCGACCAGTCGCTGAGCGCCTGCGCGTAGGCGAGCTGGGCGGGCTCGTCGTCCTGGGCCATGATCGCCAGTTCGGCGGCGTCGACCGCGGCGGCGGCTCCGCGCACCCGGGGGGCGGAGACGGAGACCAGCAGGTCGCGCACGGTGCGGTCGTCGCGGACGGAGCCGACGAACTGCGGCATGACGCCGAGCCCGCCGCTGACGGTGACCGAGCCGGCGTCCGGGCTCAGCTCGCCGGAGACCAGCCGCAGCAGGGTGGTCTTGCCCGCGCCGTTCGCCCCGACCAGCGCGGTCGCGGTGCTCTGGCCGACGCGGAAGGAGACGTCGTCGAGCAGCACCCGTCCGTCCGGCAGGCAGTACTCCAGGTGAGCTGCTTCCACGTGTCCCATGCGGGGATTGTCGCTCCCCTCCGGCGGCCGCCCAAGCGGTTTTCGCCACGTGGCCGTCCCCGCGGCGGCGCCGGTGGTGGCGGGACCGGGGGGAACGGCCCCGCGCGGCAGGTAAGCGTAGAACGTACGACAAGCCTCCCATAAGATGCGCGACATGACGGATGGACCGCAGCACCCCGACGAACGCCCCGGCACCGGCGAGGAGTTCGCCCCGAAACCCGGCCGGCCCACGCTGCCGTTCCGTGCCGTCGACCCGCAGTCCGGCTACGGCCACCCCCAGCAGCAGGCCACCCCCGGGCAGCCCCAGCAGAGCGGCTACGGCTTCCCCCAACAGCCCCAGCAGCCCCAGCAACCGCAGGAACCCCAGCCCGGCGGGTACGGCTCCCAGCAGCCCGGCCAGGCCCAGCAGGGCGGAACGGGTTCCCGCAGCAGCCCGGCCAGGCCCAGCAGGGCGGATACGGGTTCCCGCAGCAGCCGCAGCAGGGCGGGCCGGCCCCGTGGAGCCCGCCGTCCGGGCCGATCGGGCAGTCCCGGGGTGGTGAACCCGACTGGGCGGCGCTCGCCGACGCCAACGACGGCGGGGCCAAGCGCCGCAAGCTGTTCATGATCGGCGGCGGCGTGCTGGCCGTGCTGGTGGTCGGCGCGATCGTCACCACCGCGGTGCTCTCCGGCGGCACGCCCGAGCCGAAGCCCACCGCGGCGCCCACCGCACCGGTGCTGCCCAGCCCGTCGCCGAGCTTCTCCGACGTCACGCCCACCCAGCCGCCGAGCGCCCGCACCGTGCTGTCCGACCCGAAGCTCGACAGGGCGCCGCTGACCGCCTCGGGGCTGTTCGCCGGTGACACGGTGCGTTTCCGCGCCGACCCGTCGAAGAAGCTGCCCGCACGCGGCTACAGCCGGGTCGCCGTCTACGGCACCACCGCCTGTGCGGCGGCCGGCGGCAGCGGCCTGTCCACGCTGCTGGCGCACGAGGGCTGCGAGAAGATGCTGCGCGCCACCTACCGCCGCGGCGACAACGCCGTCACCATCGGCGTCGCCGTCTTCGCCTCACCGGCCCGCGCGAGCGCCGTGATGGACGGCATGGGCAACGGCGACTACCTCCAGCCACTGGCCGGCGGATCGGTCGGCCACCCCTTCTGCCACTCCACCCGGTGCCAGGGCTCGGTCAACGCCATCGGCCGCTACGCCTACATCACCATCTCGGGCCGGGTCGACGGCACCCCCGTCAACGCCACCGACCCCAACAGCCTCACCGCGGCACACGACGTCGCGGCGCTGACGTTCAACCTGCTGGTCAACCGCGGTACCGCCGAGGCCGGCGCGTCCTGACCGCCGCCCGGGCGCCGGGGAACCGCACCGGTGCCCCGGCGCCCGGAACCGCGGGGCTCAGCAGACGGGCAGCGTACGGCGGTTGCGAGCGGCGACCGCCCGGGCGGCCAGGTCGGCGTCGGCCGGGTAGCCGACCTCCTCCAGCGTCAGACCGTGCGGCCGCACCACGTTGACCGCCGAGTCCCGCACCCGCCCGGCCAGCACCCGCCCGGGGAAGTCCACCGGGCGGTGACCGTCGCCGACCAGGATCATCGCGCCCACCAGCGCCCGCACCATGTTGTGGCAGAACGCGTCGGCCCGTACCTCGGCCTCCGCCACGCCGTCCGCCCGGCGCTCCCAGCGCAGCGTCTGGAGGGTGCGGATGGTGGTGGCGCCCTCCCGCTTCTTGCAGTACGCCGCGAAGTCGTGCTCCCCCAGCAGGAGCCGCGCCGCCTCGTTCATCAGGTCGACGTCCACCGGGCGGTCGTGCCACAGCACGTGGCCGCGCAGCAGCGGGTCCACGCCGCCGGGCTGGTCTGCGACCCGGTAGGCGTACCGGCGCCAGATCGCGGAGAACCGGGCGTTGAACCCCGCCGGCGCCGCCGAGACCCGCCGCACGCGCACGTCCTGCGGCAGCCGTCCCGCGAGCCGCCGCAGCAGCTTGCCGGACTCGCGGCCCCAGACCTCCTCCGGCAGGTCCACGTGCGCCACCTGCCCGCGCGCGTGCACCCCGGCGTCCGTCCGGCCGGCCACCGTCAGCTCCACCGGCTCCGCCAACCGCAGCACGACGGCGATCGCCCCCTCCAGCTCCCCCTGCACCGTGCGCCGCTCCCTCTGCCGCGCCCAGCCCGAGAACTCCCGCCCGTCGTACGCCACATCCAACCGCACCCGCACCCACCCGGGTGCCACCTCATCACTCACGACACCGTCCATCCCTCCGTAGAAACGGCACGCCCACAAGGGTCACGGGCCCTGCTTTCAAGGGGCGCGGGGAACTGCGCGCGCAGCCACGACGCACCAGCACCCGCGCACAAGCCGAGCAGTCCCCGCGGGAAGGCGCCCACCGCCCAGCAGAAACGGGCCCGCCCCCGTCAGGGAGCGGACCCGATCCGTTCAGCCCAGCGGCGGGCGTCAGGCGTCCTGCGGCTCCGCGTCCTGCGGCTGCGCGGCCGACTCCTTGACCGCGCGCTTGGTCGCCGCCTCCGCCTCACCCGTGGCCTGCTGGGCCACGGTCAGCGCCTCGACCAGCTCGATGACCGCCATCGGGGCGTTGTCGCCGCGACGGGGGCCGATCTTGGTGATGCGGGTGTAGCCACCGGGACGGTTCTCGTAGCGCGGGGCGATCTCCGAGAACAGGCGGTAGACGTCGTCGCGGTTGTTGAACACCGACAGGACCAGGCGACGGTTGTGCAGGTCGCCCTTCTTGGCCTTGGTGATCAGCTTCTCCGCCACCGGGCGCAGGCGGCGGGCCTTCGCCTCGGTGGTGGTGATGCGGCCGTGCTCGAAGAGCTGTCGCGCGAGGTTGGTGAGAAGGATCTTCTCGTGCGCGGCGGAACCGCCCAGGCGGGCACCCTTGGCGGGCTTCGGCATGGTGTACTCCTTCAGTTTCCTGCACCGGCCGTACCAGGTACCGGTGTCAGTACCCCCGGAGCGGGCGCCCCGGCGGGGTGACGCGGCGGCCGGCCGGGGCCCGCCACCGCGTCAGGGGTGGATCAGTACTGCTCGGTCTCGACGAAACCGGAGTCGTCGTCGTCCGCGCCGAACGCGTCGGCGGCGGCGGTCGGGTCGAATCCGGGCGGGCTGTCCTTGAGGGCCAGGCCCATGCCGGCCAGCTTCGCCTTGACCTCGTCGATCGACTTCGCACCGAAGTTGCGGATGTCGAGCAGGTCGGCCTCGGAACGCGCCACGAGCTCACCCACGGAGTGGATGCCCTCACGCTTGAGGCAGTTGTAGGAGCGGACCGTCAGCTCCAGCTCCTCGATGGGCAGCGCCAGATCGGCGGCGAGCGCCGCGTCCGTCGGCGACGGGCCCATGTCGATGCCCTCGGCGTCCACGTTCAGCTCGCGGGCCAGGCCGAACAGCTCGACCAGGGTCTTGCCGGCCGACGCCATCGCGTCGCGCGGGCGCATGGCCTGCTTGGTCTCGACGTCGACGATCAGCTTGTCGAAGTCGGTGCGCTGCTCGACGCGGGTCGCCTCGACCTTGTAGGTGACCTTGAGCACCGGGCTGTAGATGGAGTCGACCGGGATACGGCCGATCTCCTGGCCCGCCTGCTTGTTCTGCACGGCGGAGACATAGCCGCGGCCGCGCTCGACGGTCAGCTCCATCTCCAGCTTGCCCTTGCCGTTGAGCGTGGCGAGGACCAGGTCCGGGTTGTGCACCTCGACACCGGCCGGCGGCGCGATGTCCGCGGCGGTGACCAGGCCGGGGCCCTGCTTGCGCAGGTACATCACGACCGGCTCGTCGTGCTCCGAGGAGACGACCAGCTGCTTGATGTTGAGGATGAGGTCGGTCACGTCCTCCTTGACGCCCGGCACGGTGGTGAACTCGTGCAGGACCCCGTCGATCCGGATGCTGGTGACGGCGGCACCGGGGATCGAGGACAGGAGGGTGCGGCGCAGGCTGTTGCCGAGGGTGTAACCGAACCCGGGCTCCAGCGGCTCGATGACGAACCGGGAGCGGTACTCGTCGACGACCTCTTCGGTCAGCGACGGACGCTGTGCGATGAGCATGCGTGTGTTCCTTCAGTCGTGGACGCCCGCTATTTGACGCCCGCTGTACTGACGATGGTACGGGCGGCACGGCACAAACGCGCCGTACCGCCCGTATCGTCCGACTACTCTGGGTAATACCCCGGGGGGATTACTTGGAGTAGAGCTCGACGATGAGCTGCTCCTGCACCTGGGTGTCGATCACCTGGCGCTCGGGCAGCGAGTGGACGAGGATCCGCAGCTTCGCCGGGCTGGACTCCAGCCACGCCGGAACCGTCTTGTCGCCGGCCTCGGCGGTGGCGACCACGAAGGGGGTCAGCTGCCGCGAGGAGGCACGAACCTCGATGATGTCGTTCGCGACGACGCGAGCCGACGGGATGTCCGTCTTGCGGCCGTTCACGGTGATGTGACCGTGACGGACCAGCTGACGGGCGTGGTCGCGGGACTTCGCGAAGCCGGCCCGGTAGACCACGTTGTCGAGACGGGACTCCAGGATGCGGAGCAGGTTCTCGCCGGTCTTGCCGGACTTCCTGTTCGCCTCCTCGTAGTACCCGCGGAACTGCTTCTCCAGGATTCCGTAGATGCGCGCGCACTTCTGCTTCTCGCGCTTCTGCATCAGGTACTCGGAGTCCTTGGTGCGCCCGCGACCGTGCTCACCCGGGGGGTAAGGACGGATCTCGATCGGGCACTTCGCGCTCTCGCACTTGCTCCCCTTGAGGAAGAGCTTCTGCTTCTCCCGACGGCATCGCTTGCAGTCGGCCCCGGTGTAACGCGCCATAGTCTAGATCTCTCCTGATTCAGCTGGTCAGACGCGGCGGCGCTTCGGCGGGCGGCAGCCGTTGTGCGGGGTCGGGGTGACGTCCTGGATCGAACCGACCTCCAGGCCGGTGGCCTGGAGCGAACGGATCGCGGTCTCACGGCCGGAACCCGGACCCTTGACGAACACGTCGACCTTGCGCATCCCGTGCTCCTGCGCGCGACGGGCGGCCGATTCGGCGGCCATCTGCGCGGCGAACGGGGTGGACTTGCGCGAGCCCTTGAAGCCGACGTGGCCGGCGGAGGCCCAGCTGATCACGTTCCCGGTCGGGTCGGTGATCGAGACGATCGTGTTGTTGAACGTGCTCTTGATGTGGGCGTGCCCGTGAGCGACGTTCTTCTTTTCCTTGCGGCGCACCTTCTTGGCGGCGCCTTGACGGCCCTTCGGAGGCATAAGTCTGTGAACTCCTGTGGAGGTGGTCGGTCCCGCAGCGAAGACCGTGGGTTATCGGATCCGCTGAGGACTACTTCTTGCCCGGCTTCTTCTTACCGGCGATGGCGCGACGCGGGCCCTTGCGAGTGCGGGCGTTCGTGTGGGTGCGCTGACCGTGGACGGGCAGACCGCGGCGGTGCCGCAGACCCTGGTAGCAGCCGATCTCGACCTTGCGGCGGATGTCCGCCTGGATCTCGCGGCGGAGGTCACCCTCGGTGCGGTAGTTCTCGTCCACCCAGGTGTTGATGGCGACGAGCTCTTCCTCGGCGAGGTCGCGAACGCGGGTGTCCGGGTTCACGCCGGTGTTCTTCAGGGTCTCCTGGGCACGGGTGCGACCGATGCCGAAGACGTAGGTCAGAGCGACCTCGACGCGCTTTTCGCGCGGGAGGTCAACGCCTGCGAGGCGTGCCATGTATCTGGCTCCTGTTGATTTTTCGGAGGTCTTCCGCAGCACCGTTCCCGTAAGTGATACGAGCCGGGTCCCCGGCCTCCACCGGGGGTATCGTCCCCGCGCCTGCGCGAGGGGTCGGGATACTGCGTTCTACGGATAGCGCGTCGCGCGAAGAAACCGCGAGAAGTGCGATCGGCGTGCGTCAGCCCTGGCGCTGCTTGTGGCGCAGGTTGTCGCAGATGACCATGACCCGGCCGTGACGGCGGATCACCTTGCACTTGTCGCAGATCTTCTTGACGCTCGGCTTGACCTTCATGAGGTTCTCCGGGTCTTGAGGATCTACGTTTGCTACTTGTACCGGTAGACGATCCGCCCGCGCGTCAGATCGTACGGAGACAGCTCCACAACGACCCGGTCATCGGGCAGGATCCGGATGTAGTGCATCCGCATCTTGCCGCTGATGTGCGCGAGGACCTTGTGACCGTTCTGCAGCTCCACCTTGAACATCGCGTTCGGCAGAGACTCGATCACGGTGCCCTCGATCTCGATGGCGCCTTGCTTCTTGGCCATGTCCTGCTTTCGGGGTCGGCTACCGGAATCGGCCCCGACCGCCACCGGGCAAGCCTGATGGCACACGTGAGCCGACGTGTCAGTCTACGTCAGCGGGTTACGAAACCCTAATTCAGGGGTACTGGAACGAAACGCGCAGGTCAGCGAGGTCCGCAAGGAGCGGCACAGCGCCCGTTCAGCCCAGCGGGTCGGGCGCGGCGGTGATCCCCAGCGCGGCGAGTTTCGCCCGGCCGCAGTCCGGCGCGGTCAGCACCAGCGGGCCCTTCTCGGTGAGCGCGACCGAGTGCTCCCAGTGTGAGGACCACGAACCGTCGTCGGTCTTGACCGTCCAGTCGTCCCGCAGCACGTGGGTGGCCGGGTCGCCCAGCGCCACCATCGGCTCGATCGCCAGACACAGCCCCGGAACCAGCTTGATGCCCCGGCCGCGCTTGCGGGAGACGTAGTTGAGCACGTGCGGGTCCATGTGCATCTGGCTGCCGATGCCGTGCCCGCCGTACTCCTCGATGATCCCGTACTTCCCGGTGGCCGGCCGCGGCTGGCGGCGGATGTAGGTCTCCACGGCGCGCGAGATGTCCACCAGCCGGTCACCGGCGCGGAAGGCCGCGATGCCGGCCCACATCGACTCCTCGGTGACCCGGCTCAGCTCGATCTGCGCGGCGGTGTGACCGGAGCCGACGAAGACGGTGATGGCCGCGTCGCCGTGCCAGCCGTCGATGATGGCGCCGGCGTCGACGGAGATCATGTCGCCGGACTTCAGCACCGTCTCCCGGTCCGGGATACCGTGCACCACCACGTCGTTGACCGAGGTGCAGATGTTGCCCGGGAAGCCGCCGTAGCCGAGGAAGTTGGGCTTGGCGTTGTGCTCGGCCAGGGTACGGGCGGCCACCTCGTCCAGGTCCTGGGTGGAGGCGCCCGGCACCGCGGCCTCGGCGCACGCGGCGTGGATCGCCGCCACGACCAGCCCCGCCTCACGCATCTTCGCGATCTGCTCCGGGGTCTTGAGCTCCACCATGGCCCTGCGCCTTTCCTTGCTCCGCTGTGCTGTCTGCCGGGGCGTGCGCCCCGGCAACGGACCGGCCGCGGCGCCCTGGGGCACCGCGGCCGGCTGTTCCCGGCCGGTGGCCGGTGGGTTCTCCCCGGGGCTCAGGCCGCCTCGGCCACTCCCAGGGCCTGCATGGCGCGGGCGGTGATCTCCTCCACCGGACCGAGCGCCGAGATCGTCGCCACCAGGCCCTGCGCCCGGTAGTAGTCGATGATCGGCTCGGTCTCGCGGTGGTAGACCTCGATCCGGGTCCGGACGGTCGCCTCGCTGTCGTCCGGCCGCTGGTACAGCTCGCCCCCGCAGTGGTCACAGACCCCCGGCTCGGCCGACTGGTTGTAGTCCATGTGGAAGACGTGCGCCGAGTCTCGCCGGCAGACCCGCCGCCCGGCGATCCGCCGGACGATCTCCTGCTCCGGAACCTCCAGGTCCAGAACGCCGTCCAGTGCTATGCCGTGGCCGGCCAGGAACTCGTCCAGCGCCCTGGCCTGGGCCAGGTTGCGGGGGAAGCCGTCCAGCAGGAACCCATCGGTGGCGTCGGCCTCCTGAAGCCGGTTGGTCGCCATGCCGATGGTGACCTCGTCGGGTACCAGCTGCCCGGCGTCGATGTACTCACGCGCTTTACGGCCCAGCTCGGTGCCCTGGCTCATGTTGGCCCGGAAGAGGTCGCCGGTGGAGACGTGCGGGATCGACAGGTTCTTGGCCAGGTACTGGGCCTGCGTGCCCTTACCCGCGCCGGGCGGTCCGACGAGGACGATTCGCATCAGCGGAGGAACCCTTCGTAGTTGCGCTGCTGAAGCTGGCTCTCGATCTGCTTCACGGTCTCCAGGCCCACACCCACGATGATCAGGATGCTGGTACCGCCGAACGGGAAGTTCTGGCTGCCGTTGAACAGCGCGATGGCCACCGTGGGCACGAGCGCGATGAGCCCCAGGTAGAGCGACCCCGGCCAGGTGATGCGGTTGAGCACGTAGCCCAGGTACTCAGCCGTGGGGCGGCCGGCCCGGATACCCGGGATGAAGCCACCATACTTCTTCATGTTGTCTGCAACTTCTTCGGGGTTGAAGGAGATCGCGACGTAGAAGAAGGCGAAGAACACGATCAGCAGGAAGTACATCGCCAGGTACATCGGGTGATCGCCCTTGGTCAGGTTGGTGCTGATCCACTGGGCCCAGGCGGACGTGGTGTTGCCGCTGAACTGCACCACCAGCGCGGGGATGTACAGCAGCGACGAGGCGAAGATGACCGGGATCACGCCCGCCTGGTTGACCTTGAGCGGGATGTAGGTCGACGTACCACCGTAGGAGCGGCGGCCGATCATGCGCTTGGCGTACTGCACCGGCACCCGGCGCTGCGCCTGCTCGACGAAGACCACCAGGCACACCATCGCCAGACCCACCAGGATGACCAGCGAGAACTCGCCCCAGCCGCCCAGGATCTTGCCGGCCTCCTTGATGCCCCACAGCGAGCTGGGGAAGCCCGCGGCGATCGAGGTGAACATCAGGATGGACATGCCGTTGCCGATGCCGCGGTCGGTGATCAGCTCACCCAGCCACATGATCATCACGGTGCCGGAGGTCATGGTGATGACCATCACGACGGTGGTGAAGATCGAGCTGTCCGGCACGATCTGGTTGCCGACCTGGCAGGTGCGGAACAGCGAGCCGCTCTGCGCGGTGGCCACCAGGCCGGTGCCCTGGAGCACGGCCAGCGCCAGCGTCAGGTACCGGGTGTACTGCGTGATCTTCGCGGTGCCGGCCTGGCCCTCCTTCTTGAGGGCCTCCAGGCGCGGGATCACCACCGTCAGCAACTGGAGGATGATGCTGGCCGTGATGTACGGCATGATGCCCAGCGCGAAGACCGTCAGCTGGAGGAGCGCGCCGCCGCTGAACATGTTGATCATGCCGAAGAGGCCGCCGTTGGCGCCGGCCTCCTTGATGCACTCGTTCACGCTGGAGTAGTCCACCCCGGGGACCGGGATGGTGGCACCGAGCCGGAAGAGCACCAGGATGCCCAGTGTGAACAGCAGTTTTTTGCGCAGGTCGGGCGTTTTGAACGCGCGGGCGAATCCGGTGAGCACGCTGCCTCCTGCGCCTTCCGGTGGAAGGTGACGGTCAGTGGGTCGGTGAGATGACGAGTATGTGCCCGGGCACCGGAAGGAACGCATGCGTCACCCCGGAGCCAGGCGGTCCTCGCCACCTTACCGGCGAGATGGCCCCCCGAGGAATGACCAACCGGGGATGCCCCCTGAATTGGGGCACCCCCGGTGGTCAATCGGTCACGTTGCCGGGCTTCAGAGCAGCTCGGTCACGCTGCCGCCGGCGGCGGCGATCTTCTCCTTGGCGGAGCCGGAGACGGCGTCGACCGTCACCTGCAGCGCCACGGAGACCTCGCCGGCGCCGAGCACCTTGACGAGCTGGTTCTTGCGCACCGCGCCCTTGGTGACCAGGTCGGCCACCGTCACCTCGCCACCCGACGGGTACAGCTCGGTGAGCTTGTCCAGGTTGACGACCTGGAACTGCTTGTGCGCGGGGTTCTTGAAGCCCTTGAGCTTCGGGAGGCGCATGTGGAGGGGCATCTGCCCGCCCTCGAAGCGCTCCGGAACCTGGTAACGGGCCTTGGTGCCCTTGGTGCCACGACCGGCCGTCTTGCCCTTGGAGCCCTCACCGCGACCCACACGGGTCTTCGCGGTCTTGGCGCCGGGGGCCGGACGGAGGTTGTGCAGCTTGAGCGGCTTCTCTTCCGCCATCTCAGTCCACCTCCTCGACCGTGACGAGGTGACGCACGGTGCGCGCCATGCCGCGGATCTCCGGGCGGTCCTCCTTGACGACGACGTCGTGCAGGCGCTTGAGCCCGAGCGAACGCAGCGTCTCACGGTGGTTCTGCTTGCTGCCGATGTACGACTTGGTCTGCGTGATCTTCAGGCGGGCCATGTCACGCACCCGTCCCGGCACGAGCCCGCAGCAGAGCGGCGGGAGCCACGTCCTCCAGCGGCAGACCGCGGCGGGCGGCGATCTCCTCGGGCCGCTGAAGGCCCTGGAGCGCGGCCACCGTGGCGTGCACGATGTTGATCGGGTTCGAGGAGCCGAGCGACTTGCTGAGCACGTCGTGGATGCCGGCGCACTCGAGCACGGCGCGCACCGGGCCACCGGCGATCACACCGGTACCGGGGGACGCCGGCTTGAGCAGCACGACGCCCGCGGCCTTCTCGCCCTGGATCGGGTGCGGGATGGTGCCCTGGATGCGGGGAACGCGGAAGAAGTGCTTCTTGGCCTCCTCAACACCCTTGGCGATGGCGGCCGGCACCTCCTTCGCCTTGCCGTAACCGACACCGACCTGACCGTCGCCGTCACCCACCACGACGAGCGCGGTGAAGCTGAAGCGGCGACCACCCTTCACAACCTTGGCGACGCGGTTGATCGCGACGACGCGCTCGACGTACGCGGTCTTCTCAGCCGCGGCGCCGCCGTCGCGCCGGTCCTTCCGGTCCCGCCGCTCGCCGCCACCGGCGCCGCCTCCGCGACGCTGGGGTCCAGCCATGGGAATTACCTCTCTTCGTAGCTACGCAGCGACTTCACAGTCGCTAGCGCGACGGGCGGCTCAGAACTTGAGCCCGGCCTCGCGTGCGGCGTCCGCCAGGGCGGCGATGCGCCCGGCGTAGCGGTTACCGCCACGGTCGAAGACGACGGACTCGACGCCTGCGGCCTTGGCACGCTCGGCGACCAGGGCGCCGACCTGCTTCGCCTTGGCGCTCTTGTCGCCCTCGGCACCGCGGATGGACGAGTCCAGGGTCGACGCGGAAGCCAGCGTGTGGCCCACGTTGTCGTCGATGACCTGGGCGGTGATGCCCCGGTTGGACCGGGTCACGACCAGACGGGGACGCTCCGCCGAACCGGACACGCGCTTGCGCACCCGGATGTGGCGGCGCTTGCGGGCAGCACCCTTGTAGGCGTCACCCTTGGCAATCTTCACACCGTATGCCATGGCTTACTTACCACTCTTTCCGACCTTGCGGCGGATGACCTCGCCCGCGTACTTGACGCCCTTGGCCTTGTAGGGGTCGGGCTTCCGCAGCTTGCGGATGTTCGCGGCGACCTCGCCGACCTTCTGCTTGTCGATGCCTTCGACGAAGAACTTCGTCGGGGTCTCGACCTTGAAGGAGATGCCCTCGGGGGCCTCGACGGTGATCGGGTGGCTGTAGCCCAGCGAGAACTCCAGGTTGGAGCCCTTGGCCTGGACGCGGTAACCGACACCGCTGATCTCCAGAGCCTTGCTGTAGCCCTGGGTCACGCCGGTGATCATGTTCGCCACCAGCGTGCGCGACAGGCCGTGCAGGGCCTTCGACTGACGCTCATCATTCGGGCGGGTCACCTGCAGGGTGCCGTCCTCGCCCTTGGCGATCTCGATGGGCGCGGCAACGGTGTGGGCGAGGGAGCCCTTGGGGCCCTTCACCTGGACCGAGCGGCCATCGATGGTGACGTCCACGCCGGCGGGAACCGTGATGGGCAGCCGTCCAATACGCGACATGGCTATACCTCCGTTTCCCGAACTACCAGACGTAGGCGAGGACTTCCCCACCCACGCCCTTCTTGGCGGCCTGCTGGCCGGTGAGGAGACCCTGGGACGTGGAAATGATCGCCACGCCGAGGCCGCCGAGCACCTTGGGCAGGTTGGTGGACTTTGCGTAGACCCGCAGACCCGGCTTGCTGATCCGCTTGATGCCGGCGATCGAGCGCTCGCGGTTGGGGCCGAACTTCAGGTTGAGGACGAGGCTCTTGCCGACCTCGGCGTCCTCGACCTTCCATCCGGTGATGTAGCCCTCCTGCTGGAGGATCTCCGCGATGTGCGACTTGATCTTGCTGAACGGCATCACGACGTCGTCGTGGTAGGCCGAGTTCGCATTCCGCAGACGCGTGAGCATGTCTGCGATGGGGTCGGTCATGGTCATGATGGCCTTAGGCCTCTCTCGCCGCGGTTTCCTGTGTGCGCGTCCCTCTCCCCCAACGTGATGTGGGGACGGGTGGGCGCGGGGACCTTCGGCGTAGTAAGTGTGTGGGGCGACGGGCGCCCAACCCCTATACCTTACGGCACCAGGGGGTGGGCTCCCGACGCGTCCGACTGCTTACCGAGAGCCCGGTGATCCGCTGGGGATTACCAGGAGCTCTTGGTCACGCCCGGCAGCTCGCCGCGGTGGGCCATCTCGCGAAGGCACACACGGCACAGGCCGAACTTTCGGTACACGGAGTGCGGACGGCCGCAGCGCTGGCAGCGGGTGTACGCGCGCACACCGAACTTGGGCTTGCGAGCGGCCTTGGCGATCAGGGACTTCTTAGCCACGGTCAGTTCTCCTTGTTGCGATCCTCAGCCGCCGAAGCGACTGCTCATGCTTCCTTGAACGGGAAGCCGAGGTGACGCAGCAGGGCGCGGCCCTCGTCGTCCGTCGTCGCCGTGGTGACCACGGTGATGTCCATGCCCCGGACCCGGTCGATCTTGTCCTGGTCGATCTCGTGGAACATGACCTGCTCCGTGAGACCGAAGGTGTAGTTGCCCCGCCCGTCGAACTGCTTGGGCGACAGACCGCGGAAGTCACGGATGCGCGGCAGCGCCAGCGACAGCAGACGGTCCAGGAACTCCCACATGCGGTCGCCGCGCAGGGTGACGTGGGCACCGATCGGCTGGCCCTCACGCAGCTTGAACTGCGCGATGGACTTGCGCGCCTTGGTGACGGCGGGCTTCTGGCCGGTGATCGTGGCGAGGTCGCGGATGGCGCCCTCGATCAGCTTGGAGTCGCGGGCGGCGTCGCCCACACCCATGTTGACCACGATCTTGACGAGGCCGGGGATCTGCATGACGTTCGGGTAGGAGAACTCGTCACGCAGCTTGCCGGCGATCTCCTCGCGGTAGCGCGTCTTGAGGCGCGGCTGAGTGGTGGTGGCAGTCATCAGATGTCCTCACCGGTCCGCTTGGCAACGCGGATCTTGTTGCCTTCGTCGTCGAAGCGGTAGCCGACGCGGGTGACGACCTTGCGGCCGTCCTTCTCCACGACGAGCTGCACGTTGCTGACGTGGACGGATGCCTCGGTGGTCACGATGCCGCCGGTCTTCGAACCGCGGGCGGACTGGCCGACCTTGGTGTGCTTCTTGACCCGGTTGACACCCTCGACCAGGACGCGGTCGTCGGCGGGGAAGGCCTGGATGACCTTGCCCTGCTTGCCCTTGTCCTTACCGGTGATGACCTGGACCAGGTCGCCCTTCTTGATCTTCATCGGTTACAGCACCTCCGGCGCGAGCGAGACGATCTTCATGAACTTCTTCTCGCGCAGCTCACGGCCGACCGGGCCGAAGATGCGGGTACCGCGGGGGTCACCGTCGTTCTTGAGGATGACGGCGGCGTTCTCGTCGAACCGGATGTACGAACCGTCCGGGCGGCGCCGCTCCTTGACGGTGCGGACGACGACGGCCTTGACGACCTCGCCCTTCTTCACGTTGCCACCGGGGATCGCGTCCTTGACGGTGGCGACGATGACGTCACCGATTCCCGCGTAGCGGCGACCGGAGCCACCGAGAACACGGATGCAAAGGATCTCCTTGGCACCAGTGTTGTCGGCGACACGCAGTCGCGACTCCTGCTGGATCACGTCTATCTCCTGATTGTCGCGTCGGTTCCCGGTCGGGGGCCCTGCCCTACGGGCGGAGACCCCGACCGAGCCTGACGGAACGGTCCTGAGGGATGTGCACCCTCAGGCGATTACTTGGCCTTCTCGAGGATCTCGACGACACGCCAGCGCTTGGTGGCGGAGGTCGGCCGGGTCTCCATGAGCAGCACGCGGTCGCCGATGCCGGCGGCGTTCTGCTCGTCGTGCGCCTTGAGCTTGTTGGTACGACGGATGACCTTGCCGTACAGCGCGTGCTTGACGCGGTCCTCGACGGCGACGACGACGGTCTTGTCCATCTTGTCGCCGACGACCAGGCCCTCACGGACCTTGCGGAAGCCGCGGCTCTGCTCGTTAGTCTCAGTCACAGTCTTCTCGCTCATCAGGCGCTCGCCACCGTCTCGATGCCCAGTTCACGCTCACGCATGAGGGTGTAGATCCGAGCGATGTCCTTCTTGACCACCTTGAGGCGGTTGTTGTTCTCAAGCTGCCCGGTGGCCGCCTGGAAGCGGAGGTTGAACAGCTCTTCCTTCGCCTCACGGAGCTTGCCGAGGAGGTCCTCGCTGCTCAGCTCGCGCAGCTCGGACGTCTGGGTACCGGCCGCCATCACGACTCACCTGCCTCGCGCCGGACGATCCGGCACTTCATCGGAAGCTTGTGGGCGGCGCGGATCAGCGCCTCCTTAGCGACCTTCTCGTTCGGGAAAGACAGCTCGAACATCACCCGGCCCGGCTTGACGTTCGCGACCCACCACTCGGGGGAGCCCTTACCGGAACCCATGCGGGTTTCGGCCGGCTTCTTGGTGAGGGGACGGTCCGGGTAGATGTTGATCCACACCTTGCCGCCACGGCGGATGTGACGGGTGATGGCGATACGAGCGGACTCGATCTGCCGGTTCGTCACGTACGCCGGGGTGACGGCCTGGATGCCGTACTCGCCGAAGGCCAGCTCGTTGCCGCCCTTGGACATGCCGTCACGGTTGGGGTGGTGCTGCTTGCGGTGCTTGACCCGGCGGGGGATCAGCATGGGTCAGCCCTCCGTTCCGGTCGTCTCAGCCGCGGGAGCGGCCTCGGCAGCGGCGGCGGGGGCCTCGGCCTTGGCCGGGGTCTCCGCACCCTGCTGCGGACGGCGGCCACGGCCGCCGCGCTCGCCACCACGACGCGGGCGGTCGCCGCCGCCCGGGCCACCGGGGCCACGGGAGGGACGGTTGCCGGCGCGGGCGGCGGCACCC
>CAVTAX010000003.1:0-2500 GCA_963732825.1 uncultured Actinomycetota bacterium
CGTCCACCGGCACCAGGTCCCGCTCGAACGCGGCGAAGACCCGGGCGTGGAACGCCTCGTCGAACCCGTCCGGCAGTTCCCCGCCCCACCGCTGCGCCACGGTCTCCCGCACGGTGTGCATGGCGTGCCCCATGTAGTCCCGCAGCGATTCCTCGTACGTCGTCGGGAATCCCAGTTCGGTGAGGTGTTCCGCGAGCAGCCGGTTCGAGATCGGCTCGCTGTCCACCAGGACACCGTCGTTGTCGAAGATCACCAGGTCGTAGCGCATGCCGGGAGGGTAACCCGGCGCTGCGCCGGCCCGGGAGTGCGCACAACGCAAAAAAGGCTGTGCCCCCGGACGTTGAACGTCCAGGGGCACAGCCCAATGATTGTTCGGCGGCGTCCTACTCTCCCACAGGGTCCCCCCTGCAGTACCATCGGCGCTGATAGGCTTAGCTTCCGGGTTCGGAATGTAACCGGGCGTTTCCCCATCGCCATGACCACCGAAACACACAGAAACCTACGAAGGTTCGTGGTTTCAGAACCACACAGTGGACGCGAGCAACTGAGGACAAGCCCTCGGCCTATTAGTACCGGTCGACTCCACCAGTCACCTGGCTTCCATCTCCGGCCTATCAACCCAGTCGTCTACTGGGAGCCTTAACCCCTCAAGGGGGTGGGAGTCCTCATCTCGAAGCAGGCTTCCCGCTTAGATGCTTTCAGCGGTTATCCCTCCCGAACGTAGCCAACCAGCCATGCCCTTGGCAGAACAACTGGCACACCAGAGGTCCGTCCGTCCCGGTCCTCTCGTACTAGGGACAGCCCTTCTCAAGACTCCTACGCGCACAGCGGATAGGGACCGAACTGTCTCACGACGTTCTAAACCCAGCTCGCGTACCGCTTTAATGGGCGAACAGCCCAACCCTTGGGACCGACTCCAGCCCCAGGATGCGACGAGCCGACATCGAGGTGCCAAACCATCCCGTCGATATGGACTCTTGGGGAAGATCAGCCTGTTATCCCCGGGGTACCTTTTATCCGTTGAGCGACGGCGCTTCCACAAGCCACCGCCGGATCACTAGTCCCAGCTTTCGCTCCTGCTCGACCCGTCAGTCTCACAGTCAAGCTCCCTTGTGCACTTACACTCAACACCTGATTGCCAACCAGGCTGAGGGAACCTTTGGGCGCCTCCGTTACTCTTTAGGAGGCAACCGCCCCAGTTAAACTACCCATCAGACACTGTCCCTGATCCGGATCACGGACCCAGGTTAGACATCCAGCACGACCAGAGTGGTATTTCAAGGACGACTCCACCACGGCTGGCGCCGCGATTTCACAGTCTCCCACCTATCCTACACAAGCCGAACCGAACACCAATATCAAACTATAGTAAAGGTCCCGGGGTCTTTCCGTCCTGCTGCGCGAAACGAGCATCTTTACTCGTAATGCAATTTCACCGGGCCTATGGTTGAGACAGTCGAGAAGTCGTTACGCCATTCGTGCAGGTCGGAACTTACCCGACAAGGAATTTCGCTACCTTAGGATGGTTATAGTTACCACCGCCGTTTACTGGCGCTTAAGTTCTCAGCTTCGCCACACCGAAATGTGACTAACCGGTCCCCTTAACGTTCCAGCACCGGGCAGGCGTCAGTCCGTATACATCGCCTTACGGCTTCGCACGGACCTGTGTTTTTAGTAAACAGTCGCTTCTCGCTGGTCTCTGCGGCCACCCCCAGCTCGGAGTGCAAGACTCGTCACCAGGAATGGCCCCCCTTCTCCCGAAGTTACGGGGGCATTTTGCCGAGTTCCTTAACCATAGTTCACCCGAACGCCTCGGTATTCTCTACCTGACCACCTGAGTCGGTTTAGGGTACGGGCCGCCGTAAAACTCGCTAGAGGCTTTTCTCGACAGCATAGGATCATCCACTTCGCCACAATCGGCTCGGCATCAGGTCTCAGCCTTGATATGAGGCGGATTTACCTACCCCACGGCCTACACCCTTACCCCGGGACTACCACCGCCCGGGCTGGACTACCTTCCTGCGTCACCCCATCACTCACCTACTAACCGCTTGGTTCACCGGCTCCACCACTCCCCATCACCCCGAAGGGATCAAAGGCGGCTTCACGGGCTTAGCATCACGATGCTCGATGTTTGACGCTTCACAGCGGGTACCGGAATATCAACCGGTTATCCATCGACTACGCCTGTCGGCCTCGCCTTAGGTCCCGACTTACCCTGGGCAGATCAGCTTGACCCAGGAACCCTTGGTCAATCGGCGCACACGTTTCCCACGTGTGAATCGCTACTCATGCCTGCATTCTCACTCGTGAACCGTCCACAACTGCCTTCCGGCGCTGCTTCACCCGGCACACGACGCTCCCCTACCCATCACAGCCACCGTTGGGTGTACATGCTGCAATGACACGACTTCGGCGGTATACTTGAGCCCCGCTACATTGTCGGCGCGGAATCACTTGACCAGTGAGCTATTACGCACTCTTTCAAGGGTGGCTGCTT
>CAVTAX010000003.1:7500-32500 GCA_963732825.1 uncultured Actinomycetota bacterium
GCGCAGCCGGGTGATCGCGCTGGTCGGCGTGGTGTGGGCGGTGGCGTGGGTGGCCGCCTGGGTCTCCGGGCTGGTGCACGGGCACCGGGCGGTGGCGACCGGGGCGATCGTCTCGACGTACGCGCTGTTCGGCCTGGGCGAGTCGCTGCTGGCGCCGACGCTCTCGCCGCTGGTGGCGGACCTGGCGCCGGAGGGCATGGCCGGGCAGTACAACTCGGCGTTCGCGCTGGTCAAGCAGGTGGCGCTGGCGGTCGGTCCGGCGGTGAGCGGTGCGATGGCGTCGGCCGGGCTGTTCGGGGCGTACGCGCCGGCGCTCATCGTCTTCTCGCTGGCCGTCACGGTGCTGGGGCTGCGGCTGGGCGGTGGGCTGACGCCGGCCCAGAACCTGCCGGCCGCGGTGCGCACACCGTCCGGCGCGGTGCCGGCGCCACGCCAGGAGCAGGTGCCGGTCACGACGTGACGCCGGCGCCCCGGCGGGCGGGCCGGGGCCGGTGTCAGGCACCCGGCAGGGCGAACTCGCACCAGACGGTCTTGCCGCCGCCGTGGGTGCGGCGCGAGCCCCACGAGGAGGCGATGGCGGAGATGATGGCGATGCCGCGGCCGGCCTCGTCGGCGGGTTCGGCGCGGCGGTGGCGCGGCAGGTGGTCGTCGCCGTCGGTGACCTCCACGATGAGCCGCCGGTCGGTGCGCCGCAGCCGCAGCCGCATCGGCGGGGTGCCGTGCTGGAGGGAGTTGGCGACGAGTTCGCTGACCGCCAGCACGCCGAGGTCGCGCAGTTCGGGCGGGAAGCGCCAGGAGGCGAGCACTCCGGTGGCGAACGCCCGGGCGCGCGGGGCCGCTTCGATGCCGCCGAGCAGTTCGAGGGAGGCGTTGCGGAACAACTCCGCCTCGACGCCGGTGCGTTCGGGGTGCTGGAGGACCAGGACGGCGACGTCGTCGTCGTGGTCGTGGGAGACGCCGAGGGCGCGCAGCAGCCGGTCGCAGACGACCGGCGGGGTGCCGGTCGAGCCGGCGAGGGCGGTCTCCAGGGCGGAGATGCCGTGGTCGATGTCGGCGTCGCGGCGTTCCACCAGGCCGTCGGTGTAGAGGACGGCGGTGGAGCCCGGTTCCAGGGCGACGCCGGCGGAGGCGTGCAGCCAGCCGCCGGTGCCGAGCGGCGGGCCGGTGGGCCCCTCGGCGCGTTCCACCGTGCCGTCGGGGTGGCGGACCAGGATCGGCAGGTGGCCGGCCGAGGCGTAGACCAGGCGGCCCTCGCTGGGGTCGTGGACGGCGTAGACGCAGGTGGCGATCTGGGTGGGGTCGATCTCGGTGGCCAGGCCGTCGAGCAGCTGGATGATCTCGTGCGGCGGCAGGTCGAGCCGCGCGTAGGCGCGCACCGCGGTGCGCAGCTGGCCCATGACGGCGGCGGCGCGCACGCCGCGGCCCATGACGTCGCCGATGACCAGCGCGGTGCGGCCGGCGCCGAGGGTGATCACGTCGTACCAGTCGCCGCCGACCGCGGCGTCGGTGCCGCCGGGCTGGTAGGTGGCGGCGAGCCGCAGGTCGTCGGGCTGTTCGAGTTCCTGCGGCAGCAGGCTGCGCTGGAGGGTGACGGCGGCCTCGCGCTGGAGGCGTTCGCTGGCGCGCAGCCGTTCGGCGCTGCGGACCTGGTCGGTGACGTCGGCGGCGAAGACCACGACTCCGCCGTGGGCGGCGTCGCGCAGGGGGGCGCAGGTGAACGTGAAGTAGCCGTGCCGCGGTTCGGCGTCACCCTCCGGGGTGGTCCAGGTGACCTTGCGGGCCTTGACGGTGCGGGGGCGGCCGCTGCGGAAGACCTGGTCCATCAGCGGGAGCAGGCCGAGGGAGGCGAGTTCGGGCAGGGCCTCACGGGCGGGTTCCCCGGTGGCGCGGGAGCCGAAGACGTCCTGGTAGGCGGCGTTGACGTAGCCGGTGCGGTGCTGGGGGCCGTGGGTGATGGCGATGAGCGCCGGTACCTGGCCGAGGAGTTCGGCGACGGAGAGGTCGTCGAGGGAGTCGTGCGGCGGTTCGCCGGCGGCGCGCGGTTCGGCCGGGGCGGCGGGTTCGGCGCCCCGGGCCGCGGGCACGGCTCCGTTGGCCGGGGCGGACTTGGCCGTACCGCGGCGCGGTGTTCCGGGGAGCCGGGCGCTCCAGCGCGTCAGATTCACTGAATTTGCTGCCTCGTACGGTCGTACCGGGGTGACCGGCTCGGGTGGGGGTGTCGCTGGGTGGGGACGGCGCCGGGTGGCGGGTGGACGGTCGGTGGACCGGGTGGCGGTGGCCGGGTGGCGGTCCGCCGGGCCGGCCCCGTTACGCAGAATGTATGCGGTTGTACGGATGTATGCCTTGTCGTGGAGGGCTATCACCACTCCTTCGTGGGAGCGTAGTTGGCGACGCGAGGGCGCGCCCACCCCCGCGCCGGTCCCGTGCGCCCTGATTGCGCCGTGCGTGCGCCCCGGGTGCGACAGGGGGCGCGCGACGCGTCTCAGAGCGCCGGACCGGTGGGTGCGGCACCCCCCGCGTGGGGCAGCCCCGCACTCGGACGGTACCCGCCGCCCCCGTCCCGCGTCATGGGCCGGGAGGATGTTCCCAGCGGGCGGCGGACTCGAACTCGGCCCGCGGGTTCTCCATCGAGCCGAGCGCGGCGACCTCCCGTTTGAGCAGCGCGGCCAGCATCCAGTCGGCGACCACCCGGGCCTTGCGGTTGGCGGTGGGCATCCGGCTCAGGTGCAGCGCGCGGTGCATCAGCCACGCCGGGTAGCCCTGGAGGCGGCGGCCGTACACCTGGGCGACGCCCTTGTGCAGGCCGAGGGAGGCGACCGCGCCGACGTCCGGGTGCCGGTACTGCGACTGCGGGGCGCCGCGCAGTCCGGCCACGATGTTGTCGGCCAGCAGCCGCGCCTGCCGCACCGCGTGCTGCGCGTTGGGCGCGCAGGGCGTGCCGCCGTCGGGGTCGGCGGCCAGGTCGGGGACGGCGGCCGCGTCACCGGCGGACCAGGCGTGCTCCTGGCCCTCGATCCGCAGCGTGGGGGTGACCTTCAGGCGGCCGGAGACCGTCAGCGGCAGGTCGGTGGCGGCCACGATCGGGTGTGGTTTGACGCCGGCGGTCCACACCACGGTGCTGGTGGGCAGGACGGTGCCGTCGTCGAGCACCGCGGTCCGCTTCTCGCAGCTGCTCAGCCGGGTGCCGAGCCGGACGTCGATGTTGCGGCCGCGCAGTTCGCGCACCACGTACTCGCTCATCCGCCGGCCGACCTCGGGCAGGATGCGGTCGGCCGCCTCGACGAGGACCCATCGCATGTCGTCGGCGGTCACGTTGTGCACGTAACGGGTGGCGTGCCGTGCCATGTCCTCCAGTTCGGCCAGGGCGTTGACCCCGGCGAAGCCGCCGCCGACGAACAGGAAGGTCAGCGCGGCCTCGCGGGTGGCCGCGTCGCGGGTGGAGGAGGCGACGTCGAGCTGGTGCAGCACGTGGTTGCGCAGCCCGATGGCCTCCTCCATCGTCTTGAAGCCGATGCCGGCCTCGGCCAGTCCCGGCACCGGCAGGGTGCGGGAGACCGAGCCGGGCACCAGGACGAGTTCGTCGTAGCGCAGTTCGGCGTCGCCGGAGCCGCTGTGCCGGGTGGCGAGCGTCGAGGCGGTGACCGTGCGGCGCGCGTGCTCGATGCGGCGGGCCTCGCCCACGACGACGGTGCAGCGCTTGAGCAGCCGGCGCAGCGGCACCACGACGTGCCCCTCGGCGATCGAACCGGCGGCGGCCTCCGCGAGGAACGGCTGATAGGTCATGTACGGGTCGGGCGACAGCACGGTCACCTCCGCCTCGCCCGCCTTCAGTCTGCGTTGCAGGCGCAGCGCTGTGTACGTGCCGACGTATCCGCCACCGACCACCAGAATCCGCACGGGCTCCTTCACCCCTCCATGACGCACCGGCAAGCCGTGGTTTGTCCACAGGCAGTACACGGCCGACTGCGCCGATCGTCACCCGCAGATCCGGCGAATCACCCGTTAGGGACCGCCTGGGGGGAGGCCCCCTTCATTTGCCGGCGGGGGTCATCTATGTTCGTGTTGCTGAACGTCGCCGGTGCGCGTCGAGAGCGCGACCGGCGGTCATGTGGGGCGGGGAGTCTCCGGGGGGAGACGTGACACAGCCGGGGGAAGAACATATGCATACGCACAACACACAGTGGGCGACCGCGGTTCGGGCCGAGGGCGTCACTGACAGCGGTGTGCCGGGCGCACGAGGCGCGGGCACGCGTGGAGCGGTGCGCGGGAGCGGGCAGCGGGTCGTCGTACCGCTGCCCGAGGGACGGTCGACACCGTTGCGGGTCGACGCTCAGCGCAACCTCGAACACGTCCTGCGCGCGGCGCGGGAGGTCTTCGGGGAGCTCGGGTACGGCGCTCCCATGGAGGACGTCGCCCGCAGGGCACGGGTGGGGGTCGGCACGGTGTACCGCCGGTTCCCCAGCAAGGACGTGCTGGTGCGGCGGATCGCCGACGAGGAGACCGCACGCCTGACCGAGCAGGCCCGCGCGGCGCTCGGGCAGGAGGACGACCCGTGGGCGGCGCTCTCGCGCTTCCTGCGCACGTCCGTCGCCTCCGGAGCGGGACGGTTGCTGCCGCCGCAGGTCCTGCGGGTGCGGCCGGAGTCGGAACGTGACGCTGTGCGGGTGCCTCCGCAGCGCGAACCGCAGTCCCTCACCACCGCGTCGGCCTCCGGCGTGGAGGCGTCCGGGGTCACGGCCCTCCTCTCGGTCGTCGGCCAGCTCGTCGAACGCGCCCGTGCGGCGGGGGAACTCCGCGAGGACGTCTCCGTGGCGGACGTGCTGCTCGTCATCGCGACGGGTGCGCCGGCTCTCCCGGACGCGGTTCAGCAGGCGGCCGCGGCAGCCCGCCTGCTGGAGATCCTGCTGGAGGGGCTGCGGCCCCGCTGACCTTTCGCTCCGCTGGGCCTGGCGGGTTCCGTTCGCCGGCTCAGCGGGGGCGCTCCGCTGGGCTTGACGGGTTCCCCCGCCGGCCCGGCGGATTCGCACCGGTGAGGTGGGCGGGTTCCTTTCGCCGGGCCGCCGGTGGCTGTGTGGCTGCGCCGCCTCACCGTTGAGGTGAACGGTTCGTTGACGTGTGCGGGATCGCTGCGCTGCGCCGCCTCACCGTTGAGGTGAACGGTTCGTTGACGTGTGCGGAATCGCTGCGCTGCGCCGCCTCACCGTTGAGGTGAACGGTTCGTTGACGTGTGCGGGATCGCTGCGCTGCGCCGTTCCTCACCGTTGCGGTGAACGGTTCGTTGACGTGTGCGGAATCGCTGCGGGTCGCTCGCGCCGTTCCCCGCGCCCCTGCCGGGGCTGCTCGCCGTGGGCACCTGACCGTTCGCCTCGACGCCCCTGCCGGGGCTCGTGGAGGGGAGCAACTCGGGTTTGTTTTCGGGGGGTTGGACCTGAAAGGGTGATTCGGGGGGTTGTTGGGGGTGTGCGGTGGTGGGGTGTGTCAGCCTGGCGGGATGGGTGTTGACGGGTCGGACGGGGCTGGGCGGGAGCGGGTGCCGGAGCAGGGGGACGGGGGGAGGCCGGCGTTACCGGTGCGGCGGCCGGGGGCGCATCGGCGGGCGGGGGACGTGCCGCGGGTGGTGCGGCCGGGGCGGGTGGAGGGGGCGGCGGCGCAGGTTCCGGCGCAGCGCGGCCGTGGCCGCGGCGGGGAGTTCGTTCCGGACGCCCTGGGGGACGAACCTCCCGTGCCGGACGCGGAGTTGGTGGCACGGGTGCGCGGGGGCGACGACAGCGCGTTCGCGGAGCTGTACCGGCGGCACGCACCGGCGGTGCGGCGGTACGCGCGGTCGTGCTGCCGGGACGCGCACACCGCGGAGGACCTGACCGGCGAGGTGTTCGCCCGCACGCTCCAGGCGGTGCGCGGCGGGCGGGGGCCGGAGTCAGCGGTGCGGGCGTACCTGCTGACCACCGTGCGGCGTACCGCGGCGCGTTGGAGCGACACCGCGCGGCACGAGCAACTCGTCGAGGACTTCGCGGTGTTCGCCGCCTCGGCCGTCGGCGTGGCGGCGGACACCACGGCTGCCGGGGCCGACGTGCGGGCGATGCGCGAGGCGGACGGTTCGCTGGCCATGCGGGCGTTCCGCACGCTGCCGGAACGCTGGCAGGCGGTGCTGTGGCACACGGCGGTGGAGGAGGAGACGCCCCGTCAGATCGCACCGCTGCTGGGGCTGACGCCCAACGCGACGGCGGTGCTGGCGCACCGGGCGCGGGAGGGGCTGCGGCAGGCGTACCTGCAGGCGCACGCGAGCGACGCGTTGACCGCGCGGCGCGAGTGCGCGCGGTTCGCCGACCGGCTCGGCGCGCACGCGCGCGGTGGCCTGCGGCTGCGCGCGGACCGGGAGTTGCGCAAGCACCTGGCGGAGTGCGGTCATTGCCGGAGGGCGGCGGCCGAGATCGCGGACATCAACGCGTTGCTGCACGGCGTGCTGCCGGTCTCGGTGATCGGCTGGTTCGCCGCCACGTACGCGGCGAAGGCGGCCGTCGTGGTGGCGAGTGCCACCACGGGGGGTGCCGCCGCTTCGGGTGCGGTGACCGGTACGGGAGGGGCCGGGGGTTCCGGCGGGACGGCCGGGGGCGCGGTGGCCGGGGGGCTGGGCACTCCGGTGAAGGCCGCCGTCGCGGCCGGGGTCGTGGTGACCGCGGCCGGGGTGGCACTGGCGGCGGCGCTGCTGGCGGGCGGCGACCACCGGCCGGCGCCCCGGGCGAAGGCCGCCGCGCCGCCCACCGCGCGCCGGGCCCCCGCTGCGGTGCCGCCCGCCCCGGCGCGGACCGCTCCGGCGCCGCCGGCCGCCACGCCGGGACCCCCGCCGCCCCCGGCACGGCACGCGTCCCTGCCACGGCCGGCGGCGCCCGCCACCGCGCCGGAGCCCCCGTCGGCCCCCGCCCCGCGGCCGTCCCGGACGGCGGTGCCCGCTCCCCCGCCCCCGCGTGTCGCCCCGTCCACGCCGCCGGTGCGGCCGCCGCAGCCGCCGCCGGGGAGCCCGCCGCCGGTGCGGGTCTACGACGTCGGACGGTTGCCGTTCGCCGGGCTCGGGAGCGGTGACGGGCCCGAGGTGGTGCCGTCGCCGCTCAGCCTCTACTGGCCGCGCCAGGCGCTGGCGCTGGGCGGGGTGCCGTTCGCCGACGGGGTGAGCGTGCGGGTGCCGTCGGCGGTGACCGTGCGGCTGAACCGCGCGTGCCGGTCGTTCGACGCGGTGGTCGGGCCGGACCGGTTGTCGCCGGGGGCGGGCGCGGTGCGGTTCCTGGTCTACGGCGACGGGACGCTGCTGGCGGCGACCGGTCCGGTGCGGCCGTCGTCCGCCGGGGTGCCGGTGCACGCCGCGCTCACCGGACGGCGGTCGGTGCGGCTGGTCGTCGAGGGCGGAGTGGTCGGCGGACTGCTGGAGGAGGCGGACTGGGCGGATCCGCGCGTCGTCTGCCCGTGACGGCCGGCGGGCCTCAGCTGCGGGCGGGCAGGCCGCGCGGGACACCACCGGCCACCGCGGCCTGGCGGGGCGCGTCGGCGCCGGTCCACACCGAGCCGCGGCGGCGCAGCAGCCGGTGCAGCCACACCTCGGTGGCGACGATCTCGGCGAGCCCGTCGACGGGCAGCGGGACGCCGTCCGCGGCGGAGGCGACCGCGTGGCGCACGGCGGCGGCGTCCACGAGTCCGGCGTCGCCCAGCAGCGGTGCGGCGAACAGGTCGAGGATCTCGTCGCGGGCGGCGCGCAGCCCGGCGTTGAGGGCGACGGCGCCGGCCGCCCCGCCGGGGGCTCCCCAGCCGGGCGGCAGGTCGCGCACGCCGGAGGCGGCGAGCACGTCGCGCAGCACGGTGGCGCGGGCGCCGGGCCGCACCCGCAGCACCTCGGGCAGGTCCTGGCAGGCGCGCACCACCTGGTTGTCGAGGTAGGGGGCGTGCAGGCGCTGGCCGGCGACCCGGGCGGCCTGTTCGAGCACCCGGGCGTCGGCGGCGGCCCGGGCGAGGGCGGCGCGGGCCCGGCGTTCCCCGGGGCGCAGCGGCACGTCGCGGCGGCCGGCGGCGTCCCGCAGCAGCAGCGAGACCTCGGCGAGCGCCTCGCCGGTGAGGTAGCGGGCGGCGGGGCCGGGGCGCACCCAGGCGAGCGCGGCCAGCGAACCGGCGAGGCCGGGGCCGGGGTCGGTGACGCTGCCGGACAGCAGGCGGGCCGCCGCGTCCTCGACGCCTTCCCGGTAGGGGGTACGGGCCAGCCGGCGGGCCGCGCGGTAGACGGTGAGCGGTACGAACGCGGCCCGGGCGGAGGGGCGTTCGGCGCGGGCGAGCGCGGCGGCGGGGCCGAAGAGGTGACGGCGGTTGCGGTCCAGCAGCAGGTCGGCGAGGCGGGCGGGGTGGCCGTCGAGGACGTGGCGGGCGCCGAGGCCGGTGAGGTGGTCGGCGCCACCGGAGGCCAGGCGTCTGCGGTGGCGTTCCGCGCTGACCAGCACGGCGGCCGGCTCGTCGGTGAGTGGCCCGTCGGGCAGTGCGGCGTACGGCAGGCTCTCCGGCCCGCCGGGCACTACGACGTGCCGCAGCCGGGGGTCGCCGGCCATCCGGCGGGCCCGGTCGAGTTCCGCGTCGCGGTCCGGGTCGCCGCCGGTGGCCAGGTCGTTGAAGGTGACGGCGAGCAGCCGCTGGCCGGCCCGGGTGGTGTGGCCGTGCGGGACGCCGGGGGCGCCGGGCAGTCCGGCGGCGAGCAGCGCGAGGGTGGCGGAGGCGCTGCCGCCGGACAGGTCGGCGCCGACGCCGGGGGCCGGGGTGTCCCGCGGTCCCGGAACGTGCCGGGGGCCCTCCAGCCGGGTGCGGACGGCGCCGCTGAGCGCGTCGCGCAGGCCGGTGAGCGCGCCGGCCGGGTCGGCGGGGGTGCGGGTGCCGCCGGAGGCCAGCGAGGCGTGCGGTTCGTAGCCGGTGACGTGCGGCAGGCCCTTGTGCAGCACGATGGCGTGGCCGGGCGGCAGACGGCGCACGTCCTGGTACGGGGTGGACTCGCCCAGCGCCTCGGGGGCGTCGGGGCAGGCGAGCCGGGCGGCGAGGTGGACGATGTCGAGCCCGGACTCCACCAGGTCGGCCAGCGGCAGCGCGGCGGTGGCGAAGGCGGTGCCGCCGGCCCACGGGGTGTGGAAGACCGGGCGGGCGCCGGCCAGGTCGCCGACCACGGTGATGCGGTGGCCGATCTGCAGGACGGCGGTGTAGCTGCCGGGCCACAGCGTCAGGTGCCGCAACGCGCCGCCGCGGCCGGTGTAGAGGGCTATGCGCAGGTCGTCGTCGCTGGCCCCGCAGGTCCCGACGACGGCGAGCCGGGCGGGGGTGGTGGCGGTGCGTGCCCGGGGGTCCGCTTCGTGGCCGGCCGCCAGCGGGCGGGTGGGGCCGTCGTCCGCCTCCACGACCCGGATCTCGTCGGCCCGCCAGTCGCCGACCGCCCACAGCGGGTCCTCCCCGCGCCACAACTGCCGTGCGCCGAGCGGGATCACCGAGGGCCGGGACGTGCCCGGGATGCGTGCCGCCGGGCTGCTCCATCCGACCAACCAACGCATCGCGGCCTCCACCGGTTGTGGACAACGGGTCGGCGGCACCGCGAAACCGCCGCTCCATGAGGGGAACATGCTGCCACGGACCGGGGCACGCGGGGGCGTACGGGAGCGCGCTGTCGCGGTGCGCGCGGTGAGAGCCCGGTCACGTGGCCACCCGCGGCGGCCATCGGCCCGGTTGCCTGCGATATCGCCCTCCGGGATCAACGGGCCGCGTTCCGGGGCCTGTTGGCGTGACGGACAGCTCACCTGCGCCCGCCGGGGCGCGGGGCGCACCGGCCTGGCGGGCGTGCGCCGCCGTGCGCCCGGGACGGATGGGGGCGTTCCACCACAACGGCGTTTTGTGCACAGCCTGTTGATAACCCGCACCCGCGACCGCCCCCGGCACGGGACTCATCCACCGTGCGGCGGGCGGCGGTTGGGCACGTGCGGCGTTCACACCGAGGGGGACGGCGGCGCGGGGGGCGGGGGTTCCCTCGCGGGGTTCCCTCGCGGTGCGGGCGGGAGTTGGCGGCGGGGCGGCGCCGGAGCGGCAACGGGCCGCCGGGCGGGGTGTGCCGGCGGGCCGGGCGCGGGGCGCCGTGGCGGTGGGCCGGGGCCGGAGCCTGCGGCGGACCGGGGCCGGCGGGGTGGGCCGGGGCCGCGGACTCCCCTCCTCGGGTCCGCGGCGGACCGGCCCGCCCCCGCTGCGGCGGGGCCGTTGACCAGGGGATTCCGCTTTTTGCCTCCCCTTGCGCCGGGCACCGGTTTCAAACCGTCGCGTTCCGGCCAACTTCCCTTATGTGGAACGGAGTTGGCCCCTGCACGGCTCCCGGTCCGGCGCGGCGGCCCGGGAGGCGTCCGCGTACCCCCCGGACCGGTCCCACCGCCCGCGGGCACGGGAACGGCGGGTCCCGCCGGCCTGCCGACCGGAGTCAGGAAAGGGATCCGCGGCGGCGCGGCGGCCCACCCGTCCATGCAATCCCCGGCCCACCACCCCGCACAGAGCGCACGGCCGGGCGCACGACCACACGGGCCGGGAGCACAATTCGCGCGGCAGTACCGGAAACACGCCAACCGGCACGCACCCCCTTAACGGTGGGGATTCGGCGAACTACGCTGGGTGCCGCCCGGAAAACCGGCACACCGGGCTCACCATCCGGCCGGCCGCCCGCGACGCGGTGCGGGTCCGGACCGACGCCCGCACCGCGGCCGTCGGCACCCGTGCCGGCCCCACCGAGCGCACCGGCCTCCACGCCGGGCCGGCGGCGGACGACAGCCCTGCGACGGACAACGGCGGACGGCGGCCCGCGCTGCCGGTCGGCGAGCGCGACGAGGAGTGCGCATGACGAGGGAACACCGCGGGCCGAACGAGAAACTGGGCACCCTGCTCGCCTTGGCCGGCATCAGCAACGCGGGCCTGGCCCGCCGGGTCAACGACCTCGGAGCACAACGGGGGTTGACGCTCCGCTATGACAAGACCTCCGTCGCCCGGTGGGTGGCGAAGGGCATGGTTCCGCAGGGCGCGGCGCCGCACCTGATCGCCGCCGCCATCGGCAGCAAACTGGGGCGGCCGGTACCGCTGCACGAGATCGGGCTGGCCGACGCCGACCCGGCACCCGAGGTGGGGCTGGCGTTCCCCCGCGATGTGGGCGACGCGGTGCGCTCCGCGACCGAGCTGTGGCGCCTGGACCTCGCGCGCCGCCGGGACTTCCTCACCGGGTCGTTCGCGGTCAGCGCCTACGCGACGCCCGCGTCCCGCTGGCTGATCACCCCGGCCGACGGTTCGGTGGCGCGCGGCCCCGTCGACGTGGGCGAGCCGGGGGCGGCGCGGGTGGGTCACGCGGACGTCTCCAAACTCCGCGAGGCGGCGCAGGACGCACGGCGCTGGGACTCCAAGTACGGCGGCGGGGACTGGCGTTCGGGCATGGTGCCGGAGTGCCTGCGGGTGGAGGCGGCGCCCCTGCTGCTGGGCACCTACACCGACCAGGTGGGCCGCGCGCTGTTCGGGGCGACCGCCGAACTGACGCGACTGGCCGGGTGGATGGCGTTCGACACCGGGCAACAGGAGGCGGCGCAGCGGTACTACATCCAGGCGCTGCGGCTGGCCCGGGCCGCGGCGGACGTGCCGCTGGGCGGGTACGTGCTGGCGTCGATGAGCCTCCAGGCGATCTACCGCGGCTTCGCCGACGAGGGCGTGGACCTCGCGCAGGCCGCGCTGGAACGCAACCGGGGGCTGGCGACCGCCCGCACGATGAGCTTCTTCCACCTGGTGGAGGCCCGCGCGCACGCCAAGGCGGGGGACGCTCCGGCGTGCGGTTCCGCGCTGTCGGCCGCGGAGGGCTGGCTGGAGCGTTCCCGGGACGGCGACACCGACCCGGACTGGGTCGGCTTCCACTCCTACGACCGGCTGGCCGCCGACGCCGCCGAGTGCTACCGCGACCTGCGGGTACCGCGGCAGGTGCGGCGCTTCACCGAGACCGCGCTCTCCCACCCGCAGGAGGAGTACGTCCGCTCGCACGGCCTGCGCCTGGTGGTCTCCGCGGTCGCCGAACTGGAGTCCGGCAACCTCGACGCCGCGGTCGCGGCCGGCACCCGTGCCGTCGAGGTCGCCGGCCGCATCTCCTCGGCCCGCACCACGGAGTACGTCCGCGACCTCATGCGGCGGCTGGAGGCGTACGGCGACGAACCCCGCGTGGCGGAACTGCGGGAACGCGCCCTCCCCCTTCTCGCCGCCCCGGCCTGATCCCTCCGGGGGTTGCCCGGCCGGGTGGCGCCGGGGTCGGGGCGTGGCCGCCGGGGCCGCTCGTCGGGGCCGGGTGCCGGCCGCCGGCCGCGGCGCCGTCCAGGGGGCCCGCGCCGCTCCCCGCGTCCCCCCGGTGGGACCGGGGTGCGGGGTGGGTTTGGAGTGGTTGTCGGTGGGTGAGTCCATGATGGGGGGAGCGCGGCGGACCGGGAGGTGAGGGCGGACGTGGGGTGCGACGTCGTCGTGGTCGGCGGGGGGATCGTCGGGATGTCGACGGCGTACGCGCTGACGCGGGCCGCGCCCCAACTGCGCGTGGTGGTCGTGGAGAAGGAGGACGGGCCCGCGCGCCACCAGACCGGGCGCAACAGCGGGGTGATCCACTCCGGCGTCTACTACCGCCCCGGATCGCTCAAGGCCCGGTTCGCCGTCGCGGGGGCCGCCGAGATGGTCGCGTTCTGCGCCGAGAACGAGGTGCCGCACGAGGTCACCGGCAAGCTGATCGTCGCCACGGAACGGGCCGAACTCCCCAGGCTGCACGCCCTCGTGCAGCGCGGCCGGGCACACGGCATCCCGGTGCGCGAACTCGTGCCCGCGCAGATCGCCGAGTTCGAACCGCACGTCACCGGGCTCGCCGCCATCCACGTGGGCACCACCGGCATCACCGACTACGCGGCGGTGACCACCGCCCTGGCCCGGCTGGCCGGCCGAGCGGGCGCCGAGGTGCGCTACGGCCTGCGGGTCACCGCGATCAGCCGGCGGCCCGACGGCGTCACCGTCTCCGCGGCCGGCCCCGGCGGCGGTGCCGAGATCACCGCGAAGGCCCTGGTCAACTGCGCCGGCCTGCACAGCGACCGGATCGCCCGGCTGGCCGGCGACGACCCGGGGCTGCGGATCCTGCCGTTCCGCGGCGAGTACTACGAGCTGACGCCGGAGCGCTCAGGGCTGGTGCGGGGCCTGGTCTACCCGGTGCCCGACCCGGCGTTCCCGTTCCTCGGCGTGCACCTGACGCGCGGGGTGCACGGCGGGGTGCACGCCGGTCCGAACGCGGTTCCGGCGCTGGCCCGCGAGGGGTACCGGCGCGGCACGGTGCGGCTGGGGGACCTGGCCGGCACGGCGGTCTTCCCCGGCACGTGGCGCGTGCTGCGGCGGCACTGGCGGTACGAGGCGGCCGAGGTGCGCCGTTCGCTGTCGCGGGCGGCGTTCACCCGGGCCGTGCGGAGACTCCTGCCGGAGGTCGGCCCCCAGGACCTGCTCCCCGCGCCGTCGGGGGTGCGGGCGCAGGCGGTGCTGCGGGACGGCACCCTGGCCGACGACTTCGTCCTCGCCGGCACGGGCCGCGTCGTCCACGTCCTGAACGCCCCGTCCCCGGCGGCGACGGCGTCCCTCCCGATCGGCCGGGAGATCGCGCGGAGAGTTCTGACCCGCGGCCCGTGACCTCGCGGGGGCTTGAGCGGATCGCACGGTGGCCCCCGGCGGGGCGCCGCGCGTCCCTCACGGTCCGCCCGGACTGGTCGCGCCGTTCCCCGCGCCCCTCACGGTCCGAGTGGCCGCCGGAGGAGGAGCGTCGTCACCGGCGGAAAGCCCCGGAGGCGAACGAACATCAAAAAAGGGGGGCAGTCCTTCGGAGGCGAACCGAACACAGGGAAAAAGGGGGCAGCGCATTAAACTTCCCCACCATGTCCCTCTCACCCTCGCAGCAGGTATCCGGGCGCGTTCTCGCCGAGCGAGCGCCGATGTTTCCGGAGGGGCCGGCGGCGCAACCGTGCCCGGACGCGCAGGGTGAGCGGCGGATCCGAACGTTCCATCCGCGGCGGGGGCGGGTTACGGGGTCGCAGGCGGAGGCGATCCGGCGCCGGTGGGGGTCGTGGGGGGTCGATCTGGACGGTGGGGCGCTGGACCTGGGGGAGCTGTTCGGGGATCCCGCGCTGCCGGTGGTGCTGGAGATCGGGTTCGGCATGGGGGACGCGACCGCCGAGATGGCCGCCGCGGACCCGGGCACCGGGATTCTCGCGGTCGACGTGCACACCCCCGGCCAGGGCCACCTCCTGCACCTGGCCGAGTCCGCGGGCCTGGGCAACGTACGGGTCGGCAACGGTGACGCCGTCGTGCTGCTGCGCGACATGCTGCCGCCGGCGTCGCTGGCCGGCCTGCGGGTGTTCTTCCCCGATCCGTGGCCGAAGGCACGGCACCACAAGCGGCGGATGATCCAGCCGGCGTTCGTGCGGCTCGCGGTCTCACGGCTGGCGCCGGGCGCGCTGGTGCACTGCGCCACCGACTGGGAACCGTACGCCGAGCAGATGCTGGAAGTCCTGGGCGCCGAGCCGGAGCTGGCCAACACCAGCGCGGACGGCTGGGCACCGCGGCCGGACTTCCGGCCGGTCACGAAGTTCGAACGGCAGGGTCTGGAGAAGGGCCACGTGGTGCACGACGTCATATTCCGGCGCCTGCCGCACCCCACCGCCCGGCCCGTCTGAGGCCCCCGGCCCGAAAGCGGAGGATCCGGCAGCGCGCCCCCGTATCCGCGCCCAGGGGAACACCGTCGCGCATACCCGGGCCACGGCCTTACCCTCACAGAGTGCATCCCACGCCGCCGCCACCCGAGTCCCAGGGGTCCAGCGACCCGCAGCCGCAGCCACCGCAGGACGGGACGGACCCGGCGGCCCACCCGGCCTACGCCGCGCCGTACGGCTTCGGGGCGCCGGCGCAGGAGGCGTACGGCGGACTGCCGGTGCCGGAGCTCCAGCAGCAGCCGCAGTTCACCCTCCCCAAACGCCTGCGGTACCGCACCCGCCGGCTGTTCTGGGAGAACAAGGTCGTCCGGATCGGCGCCATCGCCACGCTGCTGGCGCTGTGCGGCCTGGTGATCCTGGCGATCGTGCGGCAGCAGACCGGCACCGAGGGCTTCCTCGTCGGCCTGCTGCTGGCGGTGCTGCCGGTCCCGTTGCTGGTCGGAACGTTCCTGTGGATAGACCACGTCGAACCGCAGCCGTGGCGCAACCTGTTCTTCGCGTTCTTCTGGGGCGCGTGCGCGGCCACCCTCGTGGCGATCCTGGCGAACGGCTTCGCGCAGCACCTGCTGGCCACCACGTTCACCGCGACGCCCTCGCAGAGCGACAGCTGGGGGGCGACGTTCGCGGCGCCGTTCATCGAGGAGACCTCGAAGGGGACGGCGGTGCTGCTGCTGTTCCTGTTCCGGCGGCGGCACTTCCAGGGCATCGTCGACGGCATCGTGATCGCCGGCATCACCGCGACCGGCTTCGCGTTCACCGAGAACATCCTCTACCTGGGCTCGGCGTTCGGTACCGACCACCACGACGGGTCGGGGCTGGCGATCACCATCTCCACGTTCTTCGTGCGGGTGATCATGTCCCCGTTCGCGCACCCGCTGTTCACCAGCATGACCGGCGTCGGCTTCGGCATCTCCGCGATGAGCCGCCGCGGCCAGGCCCGCCGCTGGCTCGCACCGCTGGGCGGCTGGCTGCTGGCCATGACGCTGCACGGCGCGTGGAACGGCTCGTCCACCCTCGGCGGTCTCGGCTTCGTCGCGGTCTACGCCGCGGTCATGCTGCCGGCGCTGGTGATCCTGGCGTGGCTGGCGGTCTGGTCGCGCGGCAACGAACTCCAGCTGCTGGCGGTGCACCTGCCGGTGTACGCCCACGCGGGCTGGCTGTCGCCGCTGGAACCGCTGGCGCTGTCGTCCATGCGCGCGCGGAAGGTGGCCCGCGACATGATCCGCCGCACCCGCGGCGGGAGGGACGCCCGCACGGTGCGCGAGTACCAGCTGTTCGCCACCAGCCTCGCCCTGCTGCGCGCCCGCGCCGCGTCCGGCATGCCCGACCCCGACTTCGCCCAGCGCGAGCAGGAACTCCTCCACCACCTCTGGCACCGCAAGGCCCTCGCCCAACCGGTCCTCTCCCACGCCGCCTACGCCGTCTTCCCGCCCCCCGCCTGGATTCCCTGGGGCGCCCACCCCGGCTGGGGCGCACCGCCCAACCCCTGGGCCACACCGATGCACGCTCCCCCCACGCAGGGCTGGGGCGCTCCCGCGCAGGGCTGGGGCGCCCCCGCGCAGGGCTGGGGCGCCCCCCAGGGCTGGCCCGGCAACCAGCCGCAGGCCCCCTGGGGGCCACCGCCGCAGAGCGCGGCGCCGCCGTCTGCCTGGGCGCCTGTGCAGGGGGCGGCTCCGCAGGCCGGTGTGCCCCCGCAGGGCTGGGCGGGCCAGGCGGCGGGGGTGGAGGTCGCGGCTCCGGCTCCCGACGCGGGGGGCGCGGGCGCCGTGCACGGCGAGCCCCAGGACTCGACCCCGCCCCCGCGTGCCGGCACGGGCGGGGACGCGGGGGCGTAGCGCGGGGCGGTCAGGGAGTGAACAGCCCCCTGACGTCTCCGGCCGGGGTTCCGACGAGCGCGGCGCGGTCCAGCAGGGTGTTGCTCCACTCGCAGCTGGTCTCGGGCAACAGCACGCAGGCATGGCAGGCCGCCAGGTTGAGGCTGTCGGTTCCGCCCGCCCCCACCTCCGAGCACAGGGGGTCGTTCGAGCACCATTCGGTGCGGCGGAGCGCGGACCGCAAAGCGACGTCGAAGCGCGCGGGGTCGCCCTGGGCGACGATGCCACCGAGACTGCCGGCGGAATCGCTGGTCGCGGTGTAGAGCAACACACCTGCCATGTCCTCGCCGACGTAGAGGCGCTCGCGCAGGGAGGCCGACGGGTAGCCACCGTCGAGGCTCCACTCGTTGATGAGCACATGGGCGAGCGTGTGGAGCAACAGGAAACGGGGGGAGACCGGGGACTCAGGCAGCACCACGCTCGGGTCGCCGGCGCGGCTGCGGAGGTGCGCGACGTGGCGACCGCGTATCCGTTCCGCACGCTCCACGACGTCCACCCGGGTCTCCCAGGCAGCCAGGCGTTCACCGTCGAGGCGGAGGAAGACTCCCTCTCCGCTGACCTCGTAGGCGGGCAACCAGGATGTCTCCCCGAGGGCGAGAGGCCCGCGGCGCCGCGGGGCGTCGGTCGGGCCGATCTCGTCGACGCGAGTGAAGCTCTGCAGTGCGCGGACCTCGCGCAAGCGCTTGACCAGCATGATCTGCTCCACACCGTGCGCCTCGCGCAGGGCGTCGTGTCCCTGGACGGGGGATTCGCAGACGAAGTCCTGCTCGGTCGGGCCGGCGTTCTCCGGACACGGCTTGCGAAGGGTGTCGTACTCCTGCCGGTAGATCGCCTCACGGCCGGACGGATCATCCTCGCTGTCGGCCGTTCGCGACGACCGCTGCTGCTCGACGAATTCCACGACGTCGTCGTCGGTGTACTCCGGGTGGTGGGCCAGAACCCTCTGCATGCGCACATAGGTACGAATGTCGTCCGTCGACTCGTTCCGCAGCGTCTCCAAGTACGGTGCGACGATGCGATGCAGCCCCTCACTCCACGGAGGGATGGACAGCGCGGAGTGCGAGACGGGGAACCACACCGAGGATGAACCACGTTGCAGTGTGCGGAGGACCTGGTCGCAGGGCTCGTTGGGCGCGTCCTTCAACCACGGGCGCCGACCCGGGCAGCGCAGCCCGAGGTTGCGCAGTGCCGAACGACGGAACGCGCCCTCCATGGACACCTCCTCCGCCCCGCAGCTGCACCCGATGACCACCGCCCGCAGCGAAGCGGTCGAACCGTCGGACCGGAACGTGAGCTGTCCGCCGCACGCCCCACCGGCGTGACCGGCGTTGCCGCGGTGCACCCATGCCCAGTAGGGAAAGTCGTCGAGATGACCGTCGGTACAGGCCACCACGAAGCGCGACGGGACGAGATCCTCCTGGCACGTCGAACATTCGGCCTTGCCGGCAGGCGAGTTGAAACGGAAGAACGGCTGGAGCGCACGGCACTCGGGGCACGAGTACATGAGTGGGAAACGCCGGGCGCGCACACCGTCACGAGCAGTGTCGGGATCGGGTGCCGGGGGCAGGCGGAAGCCGTCCACTCCGAGTGCCCCGGCCAACCGGGGTTCGGCGACCCAGGGAGCTTCGGTGACGTCCCAGGAGTCGATGCCCGAGACGATGAACGACTCGTTCTCAACGGCGATCATGGCGCCGACCCCGTAGGTGCTGATGAGTTGGGCGCGGCGGACCTCACCGAGGCGACGTGCGGTCCGAACGGGCGGGCCACCGGTGCCTCGGCGGCGGACGCTGGGCGGGAGCGGGGGCGGGGGCGGGGTCATCGCGTGGCCTCCAGGAAGAGGGAGGACGAGGCATCGACGTCGCGGAGACTCCACAGGGTGGGCCACCCGGAGTTGCGGCCCTCCGTGTCGTCGAAACCTCTCAGGAGAGCGGGCACCGGGCTGCTGCGGCGGGACTCGTAGACGAGACCGGGGCACGCGGCGGCCTCGTCGCGCCACCAGGAGACGAACTGGTCGAACGCCTTCGCCGTGCGTTGCGCCTCGGCGGGTTCCACCGCGTTGACCCGGTGGACGACAAGGGGTCGCACGCGGGTGGTGAGTTCGTCGACGAAGTCCTCGATCCGGCTCGCCGCGTCGTTCGGACGGGCGGCGGGTACCAGAACACGGGCGAGTGCCACCACGACGGCGTGCAGGCCCCGGTCCCGGGCCCGGGAGGAGAACGGCGTGACGCTGGTGGACTCCACCTCGCGGTAGAGGGCGGAATGGAAGGACCGGAAGTTCTCGTAGTGCGAACGGTCACGGGAACGCGCCGAGTTGAGCATGACGGCCACCAGCCCGGGGTGTCGTCGGCCCACCCGACTGGTGGCCTGGATGTATTCGGCGGTGGTCTGCGGCTGGCCCATGACCGCCATGAGACCGAGCCGGTCGACGTCCACACCGACCGAGATCATGTTGGTGGCGAGCAGTACGTCGAGCACGCCCTTCATCGGCAGGCGTCGCTCGAGTGCCCGGAGCCGCTTGGGGATGTCGCTGGCGTTGGTCCGGCTGCGTCAGCTCGGTGAGGCCGTCGACCTACCGGGTGCTCACGCCGTCCCGGTTGGCGAGGTAGCTCCAGTCGTTCCAGCACGTCGTCATGCACCTGGAGTTCACCGGCGGACAACAGTCGCAGGCTGTTGAAGTAGCCGACGAGCCTCCAGTAGGCGTCCCGCACCTCGTCCTCGCGTCGCCGCCTGCCGCCTGGTGCAGCAGGGTGGCGTACGTGCGGATCAGGAGGGTGGACTGGCTGGTGGACGAGGTCAACAGACCGACGTAGCGGCGGCTGGCCTTCTCCTCGCTGGGGGTCTCCACAGCGAACCACGAGTCGCGGGCGTCCAGACCGGCGGGCGGGAACTGTCGACGTCGCGGTCGAACAGATGACGGCCCTGCTGGGCGGCGCGACGGATGGTGGCTGTGGAGGCGATCACCTTGGGCCGGTCGGCGAGTGCGTCCACCGCGGTCTCGTACAGGCCGGTGAGGGTACCCAACGGGCCGGAGATCAAGTGCAGTTCGTCCTGGACGATCAACTCCGGCGGTGCGGCCGTCGTCGTCGTCGCGGTTGAAGAGAGCGGCGGTCGCCGGACGCCAGGGCATCGAGGCGAACTTGTCGACGGTGGCGATGACCAGCGTGGGACGAGCCGCGTAGACGGCCTCGTCGATCAGATGGACGGGCAGGCCGTCGGCGAAGTCGCAGTCCGCCGGGGCAGCGGACACGCATCCGATTGGCATCGGCGTCGACCTCGTAGTTCGTGGCGTCGAGGGCGGGTTCCGCACCAGGGGCAGACGTGGAGTTGCACCGGGTTCTCGGTGGCGAGGCGCTTGTCGAGCATCCCGCAGCTGCTTGATACGACGGCCTGCCTCCGCCAGCGTGTTGGGCGTGGCGGACCGCCCCACCCACATGCCGACGGAGATCTCCTCGTGACCCAACTCGGCCTCGGTGCGTCGCCGTTTGAGCTCCATCGCACAGATCAGCGCTGCGGCCGCTCGAACTGCTGGAGGGTGAGCAGCCGCAGCGTGTACCGCATCAGGACGGTGACACCACCGCCCTGCCGACCCTGCGGATCCGGCGCAGGAAGGACGTGAAGGCGATCAGTCCGAGGTAGGCCTCTGTCTTGCCACCACCGGTGGGGAACCACAGCAGGTCGGAGATCCGCGGTCGCGTGTGCCGGGATCGTCGATGCCGGCCAGGCACAGCAGCACGAACGCGATCTGGAAGGGGCGCCACCGACCCGCCGCCGGGTCGGGGGGGCCCGCTTGTCCGTCCTTCACCCATTCGCCACGGGCGCGCTGGTCGGCCATGGCCGCATTGGCGAGTCGGAAGGCCCGCAGGATATCGGGTTGGTCTGGGTCGGCAGCAGCTCGATGCCCTCGCGGATTCGTCGAGCGCCCGCCGCACCGGGCCACCTGCTCCCGCGCCGTCGTCTCGTGGGCCGGCGTCGAGGTCCGCGGCTCGGACCGACTGGCGCTCGATCCAGTGCTCGTACCCATGGAGCAGCCCTCCAGAGCGGCCAGGACCTCGTCGGAGCCGCGTCGGCCAGCTGCCCCATGGACAGCGCCGAACTGTCGATCTCCGGGTTGGAGTCGGTGAGCAGCACCTCCACGGAGGGCACGAACTGGGTCCGCACCTCGGTAACGGCGGGGATTTCGGCTTCGGTCATACCGATCGGCTGCGGAGTCCAGTCCCAGCCGGCGGCGCAGCCGTGGCCGATCGCGAACCCGGGAGCGTGCCGGTGCAGCATTCGGCTGAGCGCCTGCTCGGCGTCGACGAGCGCCCAGGGCGGTCGGGCGTTCGACGAAGGCCGCCGACCTGCCGTCACCGGCGGTAACGGTGCAGTACCGGTTGGTAGAAGCAGTGGACGTCCCTGAGGTCGTGGACGCCGACGGCCAGTGCGTTTGACCGTGGTGGCGGTCACCGTCACCGTTCCGTCCGGCGCGACGGGGCGCACCAGCACGCGCAGTTCGAGGCCGGGGGACAGTTCGTGGGGGTCGCGGACACCGGGTTGCGTCACGTCCACCTCGACGGGGACGATCACCAGGGGTTCGCGTCGCCAGTGCTCGTTCTGTCCCTTGATGCTGCGGGCTGCATTCCTCTGGCCTCCCCGGTCGCCCCTGGTCGTCCTGCGGCACGTACACGGCCGCCTCGACGGCGAGTACGACGGTCGGGCTGACGTCGATCGCCACGACGAAGGTGAGGCCCATGGACGAGGGGCGTCGGTGTGTTGGCCATCTCCACCCCCACGTCCTGGGCGAGTTCTTCCCAGTCAAACCGGCCGTTAAGAGGCCGGTTCCAATCCGTCGATCTCCGCACGTTCGTCCGCCGCGAGCGCCACAGCCTCCCGGTCCTCGGCCCGGGGGAACAGGCGACACCTACCGGGTAGACGGTGATCAGCACGTCGTCGTGCAGGATCTCGTGGGGGCCGCCGACCGGGCCGAGGAGATCAGCGCGCAGGGCGTCGACGATCTCCTCGCACAACGCGTAGTGGGCGGTGTGGTCAAGACGGTCACGCCTGGAGTCCTTCCGGTTGGGTGAGGTTGAACGAGTCGCGGGTTGCGTCCAGTCGAAGCATCCGAGGCCGCTCAGACGCAGCACGAGCCACGAACCCTGCGGGCCGATTCCGGAGACGTTCGAAGGCCACAGAGCTGGCGACAACGGTCTCGACCGTGTCGATCCGAAGTCAGGTGACGACCGAGGGCCACCATCAGATTCTCAGTGACCACACTACGCATGAGCAGGGAGTGAAGATCACGCCAGAAGCCGACAGACACCTCACCGACAAGACGACCGGCATGAACGATCCAGTAGGGGGGCGACTCATCGTCGGCAGCGACAAGTCGGTGTGCAAGGTGCAGCCGCACGGGGTCGCCCGGCCGCACGCAGTCGTGCAGGTACAGGCGAACAGCCGGGGCGTTCCGTTCCTCGGCCCCAGGCGGCTGCCGGGTGGTCGACATAGCGTACCCAGGATCTACGACCCCGTTGCAGGGCCCAGCTCTCCCTGCCCCCCACGTACCAGCGTCCGAGCCGGGCGTTCCTTCGCAGCTGCCACGTAACAGGCGCGTCGATGCGGTACAGGTCGTCACAGGGGCGGGTCATGCGCACGTACGGCGACGACCTCGGCCGTCGCATCGTCGTCGTACTTCTTCTTGGCGATTCCGCCTTCGGCATCGCAGACAGCGGACTCAGCAGAGCGCTCGGTGGGAGCTCCAGGCCCTTGGCGCGGTGAATCGAGGAGACGACCAGGAGGCTGGCGCCGGAGACGGTCGAACGTCGGCAGGCGTCCGTCCGCCGCGCCTGCACGGTACAGGCAGAGAGGTCAGGGCCGGCCGCGTCGCTTCCCGGGCGACCTTGACGCAGCGAAAATACACCAGCGACTCGAGATCGGAGCACGGTGGCGAAAGACCTGTTCGTGAGCAGTTCGTGGACCAGTCGTAGGATGACACCATTTGCGCTCACGGCGCCGGTAGTGTGTCCGTCGAGCGAGACGGGAGCTGACTGGTCGCGGGTCGGGCGCTGGAATGCGGATACGTGGCACGTCGCGCTGATCGGCGGCTCGGAAATCCGCGGTACCTGGCCCATCTACGCGGCACAGATCGGCAGCTTTTACCAGGCAACTTCACTCGCGGAGTTCCTTGACGAAGGATCGGAAGAAGTTCGCCGAAGTCCGTACCCAGCCAAGGGCGGCCTAGCAGGTAGCCGTCTTGAGTCGTTCGGCCGCCGAGCACCTCGCCGCAGATCATCGGGAAAGATGCTGTCTCCGTTGGCCGAACGGCGGCGCGGATATTCCGGGTGTGCTTCGGTGCGCACGAAGTTGTCGCCGAGGTAGACTTCGACCAGGTAGCTCTCCGTCGACGCGACCAGTCTTGAAGTGGTACAGCCTGCTGGGCACGCTGTTCCGGGTCGGCCACCTGGAAGCCGTGACGCTCTCGGCGGCATCCGCAACGACCGTGAACCCGCATGTCGGCGGAAGATCGTTCAAGCAGTTCCTCGACCATCTCCCGGCGCACGTCGACGAGGTCCTCGACCTCGTCGATGACCACGTGGCAGGACGCCCCCTTGCTCACCGGCCTCCACCGCGCCCTGGAGACGGCCTCGGTCGCCGCCACGATGCGCTCGTCGAAGCTCCGAGAGCTCCAGTCGCCGTCCGGTACGCCCTGCTCGGCGGGATACGGCCCACGAGTCGAAGGTCTGGACGCGGACGCGCTGTGCGACGCGCGCCCTGCGGTCGATGCGCTCACGCAGTTCGCGTACCGCGGCGCGGGAGGAGCTGAGGGACCAGGATCTCGGCGGCCTCCAGTTCCTACCGCTGCCCATGAAAAGTAACAGCCGACGCACCAGCGTGCTGGGTCTTGCCGGCACCCACACAGAGCAGTGACCAGTACACGAGCATCCAGGTCTCGTAGACGACGGCCTGTGCTCGTCGGGGGCGAGGACATCTGCTCCACCACGCGAGCAGCAGTCGTCCCCTGGGCCTTCCACGGTACCTGGACGCGTGTGAAGGCCAATGACTCACCGTAGTTGGTGATGTTGTCGCGGAACGTCGAGATGGGGCAGCCCTCCTTGCCACCGTTGCACGGTCCCCGCAGCGGCACGCGGCCGATCATCTGCTGGTAGATGTTGGCGCTGTAGTCGAACGGGCGACGACCACGGCACGGATGACAGTGCGTCGAACCCCTGTGTGTGAACACCGTAGTTGGTCAGGACCTGGATACGACCGCTGCGGAACTGCATCGATGCCGCTTGCGCCGGTCCAGCGATCAGCATGGCGGAGTCGATGGCGTCGGCCTTGAACCCCTTGTCCGGGGAGCTTGGCGGCGAGGAACTTCGCGTGCGCGATCAACGTCACGAAGACCAGCACGGCCGGTACGGCGGGAGGTCGGCGATTGTCGTCGAGAGACGCTGATTTCGCTCCAGGTCGTCGGCCAGAAATTGATCGACGCCCTTGGGCAGCAGCGCCAGGAAGGGCTGGGGCCGGACGGTTTGGTCCGCGTTGAGCCGGATCGTTACCCATCAACTCCCTGTGGTTGACGTAGGCAGGCGCTTCCGATTTCCTGCGACTTGACGGAATCGTTTCCTCGAGATCACCGTCAAAGACGTCATCTCGATGCAGCAGAGCCGAACCCGCTGGACGAGGCAGCGGGTCAGGTCCTCGTTGTTCAGGTACGGCGTCGCGGGTCAGGCCGATCATGTGACGGGCGGTACAGTTGTAGGGCGGCAGATGAAGGAGTTCCAGGATCTTCATGTAGGCGCGAGGAGGATGGCCACGTCGGCCTCGTCGACGATGACGAGGCCACGGTACCGCGCGACCTTGCGTCTTGCTGCCTTGGCCAGGCGGATAGCCCTGTGACGTACCGTGGCGAACGGCCAGGTGTCTGCCAGTCGGGCGAACCGGAGTCACCTTCATTAGACACCCACGAGTCTGCTGATCACGAGCGGCATCTCGGCGCCGACACTTCGACCACACGAAGTGCAGCTCTGCACGGCCTCCTCGCGCCCAGCTTCCTCGGTCTGCGCGATCGCGCAGAACCGGTCCGGTCAGCCAGCCGCCCTGCTGCCTGATACAGCGCGGTCACCCCTACACAGTCACCCGGGTCTTCCCGGCTTTCTGGCAGCAGCAGCTCGTCGTGGCGCGCTCCGAGCGTCGGACTGTCCAGCGCGGGCGGACGAGGCCCCGGCCAGGCGTTCCTCGTAGTCGTGCGGCGCGGGGAGGCTCCAACGAGTCCTCGACCTGGATCCGCTCCTCCAGACGCGGACGCTTCGGCCCCAGCGAAGGTGTCAGAAGATTAGAGGTCTGTTCACGAGAACT
>CAVTAX010000003.1:37500-865000 GCA_963732825.1 uncultured Actinomycetota bacterium
AACGGACGGCTCCGCCGCCGTCATCCGCGCACCAACTGGACCACCACGAGGAAAAACCGACGTCCCAAGCAGTTCGTTGGGGTTTGCGCAAGGCCACCTTACTTCAGCAGCAGTTTCGCCTCGGGCTGGTGCTCATCAACAGCACGCTCTGGCAGACCGCGAGGGTCGCATACCCGGAGCAGGCTTCTCGTCTGGCGTGCTCGACCTGCCGTGGCACAAGGTCGACGGCGCCTGCCTACGCGGGCCGGCCTCGCTCGGTGAGCTCATAGCGAGATGGTTGTGAGGGTGTCTCACGCTCCTGGTACGGAGACCGAGAAAACAAGCGTCGTCTTGTCGCTGAAGCGTGAAAGCCAAGATCCACGGCACGTCCTCCTGATCGTCGGCTCACCACTAGACATTCGCAGTGAATAGCGCGTCTTCCAGGAACTGCACAACTCACCTGAGCAACAGCGCTGGCGGACAACTTCTAGCACGTTATCGACCTACAGTCGCTCCACCTGGGCACTGCTTTCGAACGTATGCGGTACGTGTCATGCGCAACGGCTCCGAGTTGATCGCGGAGCGAATGGTGAGTCCCCGCGAACGGCGCCCCGCCCTCACCCCGGGCCCTGACAGCTCCCTACTGAGCGACTCCGGACCATACAAAGAGGCACACGCGTCGACCAAGTGGCATCCCCCTAAGTCCCACTGCTCGTCCTCCGCTGATCCGAAGACCGAACGGGGAGATCACGTGAGCAGCGAGACAGTCCTGCCTGTCACTCCTGCACGCGAGCGCGCGACGCGGAACACAGTCGTGTGGTTGTGTGCGATACGCGGCAGTCGCATGAGACGGTGATGCGAAGAGCACCCAGAACCTGGGCCTACTTGGGGTTGCAGCGCCTTCCACGTGCTGCTCGCCGGGCTCGCCACCGAGGCGGACACCGACGAGGCGGCGCTGGCCGAAGAGATCCTGAGCCTCGGAACCACCCGAGCACGACAGGTGGGACCGCACGGAGAGAGCTGAGCGCACGCGTACGCGCGCGGCGCGTTGAAGAGGATAGAGCGACTTCCGCGGCGCGATGGATTCCGCCCTGCGCGGCATCATGGCACAACAGAGCACCCCCGAGGGCCGCGATTCGCAGGATACTCAGGGGCCTCCTGCGGCTCGGCTCCGCCTCCTCGGTCGCTGTGAGAGCAGAAGGCCACCGAATCGTGCGCCATGTGGAGGGAAAGGTCGAGGATATAGGCGCCTGGTCGGTCCAGGTGACACTCAGGGTGCCCGTGCGCAACAGAGCTCCTGGTGGCTGACTCCGGTCGCCCGCTTGGGACGTGCATTCCGGCAGTCGACGGGCCCTGAAGTCGGCGGGAGTTGAGCCCAGTGGAGTCCTGCCGGGTGATAGGCGACACGTTCGTGGTCGATCCACAGGCGAACAACGCCATATTCGCCAACGTCGCCGTTCCGGCCAGGGCACCAGGTCGCCGCGGCGCTGACCGGGCTGACCGGGGACGTGCGACGGGCGAAGGAGATCACGGCATGAACATCGCCTATCCCTACCCCACGCTCATGGGCGACATCGAGATCACCGTCCGGCAGGTCCGAGTGGACGGCATGCCGCTCCCGGTGCAGGTCGTCTCGCGCTCCGAACAGGCGGTCACCCTGCACCGGGTGGAACGCACCGAGTGGCAGGAGGGCAGCCTGGACATCGAGGTCACCGTTCCGGTCAACGAACTGGCGGACGGCCCGTGGGCCGGCGTCTCCTGTATCGCGGTCCTCACCGAGGGTGCCACGAACGCCCGTTGTGTTCGTCCACTGACCAGGAGCCGGGCCACCGGCACATGGTCAGGGACGGTTCCCGTCCTGCGCGAGGCCCACCACCGGCGTGCGACGTTGGGCGTCGCCGTGGTTGCCGACATCGGGGGCGTGACAGGGCGTCTCATCGGCACGGCGAAGGACACGTGGGTCGTCGACCTCACCGCCGCCGCCCCGGTACGGGAACGCGAGATCGACATAGTGGAGGTGGACTTCCGCGACGGGCCGCACGACTGGTTGCGCCCCTACAAGGACGCCCCCTGGTGGATCGACACCTCCGGCGAGATGCCCACCGTCCTGCTGAACACCTCCTTCGAAGGCATCACCGAGATGCTCAACGCTCCTCGTGGAGCGGCAGGCAGGGCTGCCGCCGCGCTGGTGGCGAACCAGATCGCGGGCGAGGCATGGACCGCGATGTTCCACGCGGCGGTCGCCGACCTCGAACTGGACGAGGACGGACTGCCCGTGGTCCCGGACGGCTGGCGTGCCGTCGTCCTGCGTTCGACACTCCCCGACGTCCTGCCTCGGCACTCCCTCGGCGACGCGCTTGTCGAGATCCACAACCAACGCGTAACCGGGGCCGGTTGGGCCGAACTCCACTCCCGGGTCCAGTACGCCGTGGCCCGTCGGTCCCGGCTGCCCAAGAACCTCACGACGGCCATACGCACCGTCGCACGTCTCCAGGAAGGCAACGCCCGTTGAACACCACGGAGTTCGACCTCCCGGAGCATGTGGCCCTCCTCCCGGGGGCAGTGGCGGCACAGCACCTGACACACGGAGTACTGACCGGCCGGGAGACCCCGCCGCGCGTGGCACTCGTACGGGCGAGCGAGCCCGTGCCCTCTCCGTCGGACCGATGGAGGTGCGAGGGCCTGCGCGAGCTGTTCGAGGTCGCAGGCGAACGGTTCGCCGACACGAGGACGGCGGCCGACGCCTGGTTGGCCCCCCGACTGCACGCCACCCTGCGCATGTCCAGGGCAGAGGCGGCCGATCCGCGGATCTGGAATTTCCTCGCGCTGGTCGTCGCCCCGCACTACGTGGTGTGGCGGCACCTCCCCCGCACCGCGGGAAAGGGCGTGGCCACCTCACGTTTCACCGGCTGGCACCACACCCAGGCCTTCGCCCGCCTGTGGTGGGCGGCCGAACTGTTCCGGGACGGGGAGGACTACGGCCCCGTCGAGACAGCCTGTAGCAACCAGGACATGCTCAACACGGCGTTGCGCCTGGACGTGATCGACCACCGCCCGACAGCACTCGCCCTGGTCGAGGTGCTCGGCGGTCTCACCCGCTCGGGCGCAAACGTCCTCGGTGACCGCGTCAACGCCCTGTGCACGGCAGTGAACGTCGCCGGCGCCACTCTCGTGTACGACGTGATCGCCCCCGACCGCAGTCCCGACCATGACACCGTCCGCGCCTGGATCGCCGAGGGCGACGACGCTGCACCGGTCCCGCACAACAGCCTCCCCGACGGCCCGGAGGACGGCGGTGCCGACCCGAGAGCGGTGGAGAGGCTGACGGAGCTGTTCACCCGATTCCAGCAGGAGGCGCCGTTGCGGAACAGGTCCGGTCGGACCACGGACGAAGAGGAGGGCTGATCCCGTCCCCGGCGGAGGTCAACCCTGTCGTCACACTGTGCCGCTGAGTCCCTCGTGGACCGCCCGCGCGAGGGCCTCCCCGAGCCCCAACGGCACAGCGTTCCCGATCTGCCGGGCGATCTGAACCTTGGTGCCGCACCATCGGTAATCGTCCGGAAAACCCTGAATGAGAGCAGCTTCCCAGTGGGTGATGGGACGATCGTCCCTCGGGTGCAGGTAACGCCCCTTCTCGGGCTTGTAGAACTCCGTACGGATGGTCACCGAGGGTCGATCCACGTACATACGGCCCATCACGTCGCCGCTGCCCGACTTGTGCCCGTCCCAACTGGGCGTGGAAAGATAGGCCTGACGCCCTTCGACTTCGTCCCATTTTCCGGTGAGATCGTAGCGGTTCCCGCCCGGCGGAATCGCCTTGTAACGAGCCAGAGATATCGCCTTCGGATTCCTACGAATATGTAGGTCAACCATGCCGAACGGCCCCGGAAAAGTATCACCCGACGCCGGGTTCCTCCATGCGTGCAGCTCGGGCAGATCGGCACGCATCCGTTCGCCGGCGGTTCGGGAGAAGATCTCCCGAACAGTCCTCCACGGCTGCAGTGGGCACGGCCCCAACTGCTCCGGCTTTCTCGGGTCCCGGTGAGTCACCGGTGGATGTGTGATACGCGGGACGCCGGTGCGTGTGGCGATCAGGATCGCCCGACGCCGCACCTGCGGCACACCGTAGTCGGCAGCCACCAGTACCTCGCCCGTCAGTCTGTAGTTCTCCAGCTTCCCACCGGGCTCCGCCTCCTTGGACAACTGCTTGAATTCCGGCGAGCTGAAGAACTGGGCAACGTTTTCCATCACGAAGACCTTGGGCTGCAACTTTTCCACAACCCTGATGTACTCGCGCCAAAGGTCGTTGCGTTCGGCCCCCACCCCTTTCCAGTTCAGAGAAGAGAATCCCTGACAGGGCGGCCCGCCCAATATGACATCGACGTCGGCACCGTCAAGGAGACCGACGTCCCATTCTTTGATGTCCCCGGCGAAAACATGGTTCGGGGAATCCGGTGCGTGATTGACTGTGTAGGTGGCTGCGGCTGCATGATCCCACTCCACCGCTCCGACGGACTTGAAGGGCGACTTCTGCAGTCCGTCGGGCCGGAAGCCCAGAAAACCGGCTGTAAGTCCCCCGCACCCTGCGAAAAGGTCTAGGACATTGATGTCTTCTGGGCTGGCGGAGTTCACGCGGCGAGTGTAGCCGGCCACCACTTGGAGTCCCAAATATCGTGGCTGCGGGTCGCACGACATCAAGGGGCGCCCAACGCGGCAGCGATTCTGCGACCGACCGCCTCGGCCACCGGGGGCGGCGAGGCATGGCCGATCTGACGGTAGACAGAGGTCTTGCGACCGGCGAACTGCCACTCGGGGGGCAATGCCTGGACGGAGCGGCCTGACGGCAGTTGATCCTTGGAAGATCGCCTTCGGGAAAGTCCGGCCCGGGGACTTCGTCACCAATGCTGTTGCCGTTGATTCCGAGAGCCGCCCACGCCTTCTTGCTCCCGGTCGGTCCGAGATCGGCACCCCCACGGTTGGCCGAGCCGCCAACGAGCGCGGGGGCGGGCCGATCGGCACGGTGACGCCAGGCGGCGGCACCGGGCCAGCCGCGAGACGCCATGGAGGCACCTAGGACATCACCCACCGTGGACACGGGACGGTCGAACGGTTCGGGCCATGCGAATGCCTCGAAATACGGATCGGGCAGTGCGACGAGAAGTCCCTGCCTCCGGTGCTGCGGAACGCCGAAGTTCGACGCGTCGAGAACCTTCCATGTCGCGCGGTAGCCCTCGTGGGCCAACTGTTCCTCGATCCAATCCCGTTCGGGGGCGAAGGCATCTGCAGTCACCAGGTCGGGGACATTCTCCAGGAGGAGCGCCCGGGGGCGTACGCCTGACAGCAACCAGACCGCAGCCCTGAGCAGCCGCAGACCCTCGTCCGTACCGGACCTGGAGGCCGACGCGGTCGACCTCACTCTGGGTAAGCCGCCGCTCAACAGGTCGACGTCGTAGGTCTCGGGGTGCTCCGCGGGGTCGAAGTCGAGCACATCTTGGTCACGAACGTCCCAGGCCGGGCGGTTCAGTCTGATCGTCCCGCACGAGTTCGCGTCGCTGTCGAGCAGTATCACGGGGTCGAATCCCGCGCGTTCCAGCCCCAGGGCCTGCGCACCCGCACCGGCGCAGATCTCCAACGAGGTCAGTCGTGTGCCGGCCAAGCTGAGTCCCTTCGCCCGGGCAACCTCCGGGCACTTCGAGGCAACGGATCACCCGCACCCCAATTACTGCGCACATACAATCAGTTATGAGACTACCGCTTGGGCTTCCTCCCGCTGGTCGGTTCGGGGCGAGAGCGGGCTCCGGTCACCTCTGCCGCAACGCGATCCGCGACATCCGTTGGCGATTCGTGCTCCCAGAAACGCAGGACGTGCCAGCCGTCGGCGGCCATGTGTTGGGTGGTTTCGAAGTCGCGGGCCATGTTGCGGTCCAGCTTCTGGCGCCACCAGTCGGCGTTGGACCTCGGGCTGGTGGCGTGCTGGGGGCAGCCGTGCCAGAAGCAGCCGTCCAGGAAGACCGCGACGCGGGGGCCGAGGAACAGGATGTCGACCGTGCGACGCGGCATGCCGGGGACCCTGGCGTTGACGCGGTAGCGGAAGCCCTGTGCGTGGAGCAGCTTCCGCACCGCCACTTCCGGAGTCGTGTCCCGGGAGACCTGCCGGCTCATGCGGGCCGATACGGCGGCGGAGGAAGGTATGACGGGCATGGTCCCCATTCTCGTGGCCCCCACCGACACGGACAAACGCCGACCGCAGTGGCAGAAGACCTACTCCAAGCGCTGGCCAGGCCGGCCACCCCTCCCCCGCCCGTTCGCGTTAGCCTCGGACCGACACACACGCGACACGTCAGGGGTACACACGATGCCGAGGGTTCCTGGGGCCGTGCTGGCGGCCTGTGGGTTGGTCGGGGGGTACGGGGTGGCGCGGTGGACGAAGCGGCGGGAGCTGGGTGGGGTGGTGCTGGCGGGGGCCGGGGCGCTGGCTGCTCGGGAGTGGCACCGGAGCGCCGGTACCGCCACCACGGCCGCCCTCACCGGTGCCTACGTCGCCGGCTTCGCGGGGTCGCACCCCCTGGCCAGGAGGCTCGGCGCCTGGCCGTCCGTGCTCACCGTCGCCGCCGCGGTGGCCGCCACCTCATGGCTGGCCGCCGACCGCCGCGCCTGACGGCCACCGCCCCCACCGCCGGACCCGCCCCCACCTCAAGCGTCAACGCGCGTCACCTCCCGTGCCACGCAAAGGGCTACAGGGACACAACGCGCGTTGACAAACGGCCGAAGGTGAACGCGGTCAGACCGCCACCCCGTGCTCGCGCAGCCAGTCCAGGGGGTCGACCGGGGCCAGGCCCGAGGGGCGGACCTCCAGGTGGAGGGAGGGGGCGGAGGCGTTGCCGGTGGCGCCGGCGCGGCCGATGACGTCGCCGGTGAGGACGCGGCCGGAGGTCTTCACCATGGAGGACAGGTTGCAGTACCACAACTGCGTGCCGTCATCGAGGGTGAGGACGATGCGGTAGCCGTGGGCGCCGGCCCAGCCGGCCGCGGTGATCGTGCCGGAGTGCACGGCGACGGCCGGGGTGCCGGTGGGGACGGCGAAGTCCTGGCCGGAGTTGGACACCGCCCAGGGCGAACCGGCCGAACCGAAGCCGCCGGACATCGTGCAGGAGGCGACCGGTTTGACGTAGCTGACCGCGAGCGCCGCGAGGCGTTCCTCCTCGGCCCGCAGCGCCGCCGCGGTGGCCTCGGCCTCCTCGGCCTCGCGCCGGGCGGTCTCCTCGGCCTTCTTCCGCGCGGCGGCCTCCCGCACCTTACGGGCCGCCGCCTCCTTCGCCTGCCCGACCGCCTCGGCGGCCGCCCGTTCCTGCTCGGCCGCGGCGTCCAGCGCCAGGCGTTCCCGCTCGGCGGCGGCGACGTGTTCGGCGCGCTCCCGCTCGGCGGTGGCCGCCCGCTCCGTGCGGTCGCGCTCGGCGGCGGCCCGGTCGGACAGGACCCGGCTGATGATCCGCAGCCGCAGGAGTTCGCCCGGGTCGGTGGCGAAGGGGCCGTCGACGGCGTGGAAGGCCGGCTGGACGGCATCGGGGCCGGCGGCGAGGGTCTCCCGCTGCTTGGGCACCCAGGTCATGAGGGTGGTCTCGTCGAAGGGAGCGGTGGGGGGCATGGCAGGGACGATCGCCTCGGCGACCGCCGTGCCGGACTGGTTCGACGCCACGTGCGTGCGTGCTCCTTTCCTTCCCTGGCTGACCGGGTTAGCTGACGGGTTCGGAGGAGGAAGGTCTCCTACCGGCGATCCCAATACCCCGAATCGCCCGATTCACCCCACAAGACGGGTCCCCGGTTCCCGCAACGCGCGGAATTAGGCCCTGCGTTATCGAACGGTAATGGGCAACTGCCACTCTTTCCAAGCCGTACGCCCGAAAACCACACACGCACGCCGTGTCGCCTTGCTCACGCCACCACGTCCGTGCCATGCCTTCGGAGGGTACCGCTCGCCGGTCGTGTTCCGAGGGCTTCCACGCTGCCCCCGCGCGCCCCCGGTTCCCGCGCACGCCCCGGGTGCGCTTCGAGAGCCCCCGCACCCATCGGCGTTTCGTCACTTTCCGTAGCGCGTCGGCGGGTTGACCGCCGGTTCGGCCGGGAATCACCCCAGATGGAGGCCGTGCGACCCAGGAGGAAGGAGGCGACCGTCATGACCGTCCGTGGTGTGGACGTGAGTTCGTACCAGCCCGCCGGCTACTCGACGAAAGGTCTCGGCTTCGTCTTCATCAAGGCCACCGAGGGGTTGTCGTACGTCAACCCGAAGCTCGCCGCCCAGCGGGCCACCGCGCGCCGGGCGGGACTGACCGTCGGCTATTACCACTATCCGCACATCGCCAACTCCCCCACGCACGAGGCCGATTACTGCCTCTCCCACCTCGGCCTCGCCGCCGGCGACCTGATCGCGCTCGACTGGGAGTGGTACGGCCAGAAGGTGAGCGACGCGACGGCCCGCGCGTACAAGACGGCATGGCTCGCGCACGTGCGGGCCGCACAGCCGCGGCACCGGGTCGGCCTGTACTGCGACCGCAACGTGTGGACCACCGTCGACACCGACTCCGGCTGCGGCGACTTCCTGTGGATCGCCGACCCCACGACCGCCGGCCACCCCCGCGTGCGCCACCCGTGGACGTTCCACCAGTACTCCTCCAGCGGCGGCACCGACCACGACGTCGCCCGTTTCGCGAACGCGGCGGCCCTGCGCGCCTGGGCCGCCGGCCACACCGACACTTCCCCCACGCTCCCCCAGGAGGACGACATGCCCCAGTGGCACGAGGGCCGGGTGGCCGCCGGTCCGGACCCCACCACGGTCGCGGTGCCGCACGGCGACGCCTGGCACACCTACCCCAGCCGCAGACTCCACCTGGTCTTCGACCACATCGGCGACACCGACGCGGTGGCCACCGTGCGCGTCGCCGTGCACAACGGCACGGTGTGGTCCCCGCCGACCGAGGTGAAGGTCACCGCCAGAGGCGCGGCCACCGACGTCGACCTGACGGGATCCGACGTCAAGGTCAGCCTCCAGACACCGAGTCCGGGGGTGAGCTATGCCGTAGAGACGTACTGAGCGCCTCCACCCCGCACCGGGGAGCGCTCCGTCCCGCCGCCGCACACCCTCCGCCGGGGCGCGGCGCCCGTGACGGGGGGCGGGCGGCCACGCGGGCTCCGGCTCCCGCACCGGGAACGCAAAAGCCCCCGTTTCCGGGGGCTCGGGGCGCTGATCAGGTGGGCCATCAGGGGCTCGAACCCTGAACCAATGGATTAAAAGTCCACTTGCCCTTGAGACCACACTCTATCGCGGCGTATCAGGCAGTCCCGCCCCGATCGGCGGAAGGGCCGTTCCGGCAGGTCACGCCCATCTTGTTCATCCCGCCCGATGCCGCTTCGTCCGCTCGATATCACGTCGTACCACCGTGTTCGGGCCAGCAGCGGGCCAGCAGAAAGGCCCCACCACCTGCGGTAATGAGGCCTCGGGCTCACAACAAGGCTACCCCGCCACAGCCTCCGGTGTCCTGCGCGCCCGCGGCACCAGCCCCTCGGCCTTGTCGGCGATCTCCAGGTCCACCTCGTGCAGCAGGGACGTGTAGGTGTCCGAAGCCAGGGTGATCGTGGAGTGCCGCAGCACCTCCTTGACCGCATGCATGTCACCGCCGCCGGCGTGGATCAGGGTCGCTGCGCAGTGACGAAGGTCCCGCAGATTGATCGGGGGGAGGTCAGCCGCCGCGCAGATACGCCGGAAGTCGTCGCTAACCTTCTCGGGGTGCAGCCACTCACCCAGTTCGGTGGTGAAGACCTTCCCGGTCTCCACCCACTTCTTGTCGGCTGCCGTCTTCTCTGCCTGCTGACGCTCCTTGTGCTCGGCGAGGACCTGCGCCGTGAGCTTGCCCAGACCGATGCTGGCCGCCGCGTCGTCCGTCTTCGGCGGCGTCTCCACCGGCGTCCACCCGTCGGGGCCAACCACCAATTCCTTGCGGACCGTGAGACGTTTGTTCACGAGGTCGACCTCGGACCAGTCCTGGCCTAGGCCCTCGCCACGGCGCAGTCCGCGGAACGCCACCAGGTGGTAGTAGGCGTAGAGCCGCTCGCCTTCGGCCTGGTCGAGGAACGCTCCGATCTGCGGGGGCGTCCACACCATGACCTTGCCGGGGATCTCGCCGGTTGCTCGCCACCGGGTAGCCCGCTCAGCCGTCCACAGCTGAGGCTTCGGCCGTCGGCCAGAGTCGAGTTCGACGTGCTCAGCGGCATTGAAGGTGATCATCTGACGGCCGATGGCTTTGTTCAAGGCGGCCCGCAGGGTTGCTCTGATCCGCTGCTTCATGGCCGGGCCGGTGATCCGCCGGTAAGGCGGCATGTCCGCCAGAACGGCCCGGGCCGCGTCCACTTCGGCGCGCAGGCGTTCCCGGTCAGCCACCTTCGGGACGCCGGGCTTGGGCCGCTTGCAGCGGGCTTCCTGCTCACGGCGCGCGGCGTTCTGCTCGACGATGATCGCGTTCGTGGTGTCGATGGCGTCGAACATGTCCTGCACGTGCCCGACGGACAGCCGGTCGAGGCGCAGATGTCCGAGCGCCGGCCTGAGGTGGAGCCGAATGTGCGAACGGTAGGCGCGGTTCGTCGTCTCCCGGGTCTTCTTCGAGGCCATCCACACATCGAGCCACTGCCCAACCGTCATCTTGCCGTCGAGCTCCACCCCCACGCCGAGCTTGCGCTGGACCACGGCGGCCTCAGGGATCTTCAGCCGGTCCCGCATGACGCCAGCCAGGAGGTCGCCCACGCGTCGCTGGTCGTTCTCGTCGTCGCCAGCCAGATCAAGGACGGCTTGGAGGCGGGCGAGATCGCCGTTGGCCTCCTTGAGGTCGTCGTAGCCGGTGCGGCGAAACGTCCGGCGCGCTCCCTCCTCGTCCGGCGGCAGTTCCTGGCGGATGACGTGCCGACCGTGGGCCCGCTTCGACAGCAGCGGGCACTTGGCGCCCAGCAACTTGCCGACGGCGTCACGGCATTCGCAGCGCTTGGTGACGCCGCCGGCACGGCGGGACGTGGGCATGAAAACCTCCGGGTCAGGCCACGCACAGCCCCAGGTCGGTGCCGACAGGGCGCAGGCGCAGGCGCAGACAGGTCATGTGCTGATCGGACGGGGATGGGGACATCGGCGGCAACTCGACGGGCACGGTGGAGATGACCGGCCGTGGTCGAGATGCCGACAGCCTGTCGGGGGCGGCCGACGACGACACCTGCGCCGCGCCTGGGGAGTTCGGCGAGGACGACATCGCGAGGGCCGCAGAAGGTACGGGGCCTGGCTGGTGGCTGCGCTGGGACGGGACAGACCGCATCGGCGATCGAGGGTGCCGAGGGATGGTGGGCTGGACGGGCCGGGAGGTCTGCGTTGATGCGGCGGGCTGCTGATCATGCGGCTCGCCGGAGATGTAGATGACGGCCCCCGCCGTCCCTGCCACCGCGACTGTGCCCGCAGCGACCACAGCGGCGGCCGGCTGGCCCAGGGCGCGGTGCCCCAGAGCGGCCGCCGCAACCCCCAGCGCGCCGAGCTGGCCCTGGATCAGGCGCAGGTGCTGCCGTGTGGCCTCGGGCGGATCGGCCGCGCACAGTGCGTCGATCACCTCGATGACGGCGTCCATGGTCTTGATGCGCTGTGGCTCTGGCTGGATCCGCGCTGTCCTGAGCAGCGTGCCGATCACCTGCAGGTCAGTCACGTTTCCCTTGTCGTCACGATCGGTCACTGATCGCGCCCCTCCCCGATGAACCGTCGGGCCGCCCACGCACCGCGTTTGGGTGGTGACGGTCCATTTCCCCGAGTTGGGAGACTAACGCCATGAACGTATGTTCGGCCGCATACTTACTGGTCTTTTTGTGATCAGTATATGACGCACCGTCACCCAGCCTGTCGGGTCTCGCCCCTGCCCTCCCGCAGGACGTCGATGAGTTTCCGCCGCGTCGCCTCCGGCACGGGCCAGTTCCAGATCGTCCGCTCCTCCGGGTCGGCGAGATTCGCATAGGGATGCGAGGCGCTCTCGTCGCCTCGTTGACGTTGGATCTCGCGCAGGATCTTGGCGGCATCGTTGCGGCCAGCCTCGGCAAGGCGTTCAGGGGAGACCCCAACGGCGCTCGCCATGTGGGCAAGCGTCGCCGGCTTGGCGATCACCTCCCTGCCAATGTCCTTGCGGAATCCGGCCTCGATCTGACGCCAGCGCGCGCCGCTGAACTTCTCGGCCATGCGTGACGCCGCAGCTTCGGGGCTGATGTTCAGCGCGTCGCGGGCCAGCCGGATGAGCTGCGCTTCCGGTGGCGGCGGGGGGGTCCTGCCTCCGGCGTCATGGTCATCCTTCCTGGTCAAAGCAGTGTCTTGAACTTTCTTGAACTGTATCTGACTGTGCCACCCCTTGTGCCAGGGGTGTACACACAACCTCCACGAAAGTCGCCTGTCAAAGATGGGTTGAACTTTCTTTGACAGTCTCGTACTGTCAAAGCCATGCCCCATCCGAATCAGGACCCGGAGCGGCTCCGGCAACGCCGGATCGAAGCCGGGCTCACGCAAACGGCGCTGGCCAAACGGGCCGGAGTCACCAAGTCCCACGTGTCACAAGTCGAAGGCGGCAAGGCAGGGTTCGGCCCCGTCCGCATCGCACGGATTGCCAGCGCGCTCGGCTGCGAAATCGCCGATCTCCTCCCGCCCAGCACTCCCGATGCCTCCGAGACCGCCGCGTGATCGTCGCGTGGGAGTGCGAGCACTGCCACCACCGAAACCAGGGCTGGCGCGTCCACTGCCGCCAGTGCACCCGCGAACGCCAACTGGGGAGAGCGTCATGACCACCGCCGTCGAACCGCTCACCATCGCTGGCCTGCTGGCGCTCCCGCCGCTCGTGCCCCTGTGGCCGACGGTGGGGCGGGCCCTCGGGCTCGGCAAGACAGCCACCTACCAGATGGCCACCGCTGGTCAGCTCCCGGAGCCGATCCACACGGTGGCGCTCGGCCGGCTGCTGAAGGTCCGCACGGTCGACCTCTACCGGGCCCTCGGGCTCACCGACGACCTGCGCGACGTGCTCCGCGAGATCCAGTCAGCCACCGCGTCCGCGTCGTCCGCGGCCTGAAACGCAAACGGCCGCCGGGTGCCACCGGCGGCCGGACTCACCATCCCCACTGTCCGAGAGGAGGGAGCCGCGTGCTCCCCAGTATCCCCGATCGGCCGGCCAGGCTCGACCTGTCCGTCGGCTCGATCCTCACCGTCCTCATCGATGGTCAGCCGCACGTCGTGCTGAAGCCGGCCGTTGACCAGATCGGACTCGACTACCCGACCCAGCTCCGCAAGCTCCGCGAGCGCTCGTGGGCAACCGTGGGGCAGCAGCCCATGGTTGCCGAGGACGGCAAGCGCAGGGACATGGCGGTGGTTCCCACCCGCACCTTCCTGATGCTGCTGGCCACGATCAACGAGAACCGCGTCGCGGAGGCCGCCCGCCCCACGCTCATCGCCTTCCAGAACGAGACCGCAGACGCGATCGAGGCGTACTGGACGCGGGGCGGTGCGATCAACCCGCGGGCGACCGAGGACCAGCTCGACACGCTGATCTCCCGCGCCCACCGGCAGGCCGAGGTGCTCCGCGTCCTCGGGGGCATTGTCGACCCGGCGTGGTTGGAGACGAAGGGCCGCATGCTGGCCGCCCGCGCGCTGGGCGAGGAGCCGGAGGTCGACCCGGCGGACCGGCCGTTGTACGTGCCGGACTACCTGAAGGCCCGCGGCCTGTCGCGGAAGCAGGTCGAGTCCGTGCAGTCGTGGTTCGGCCGGCGGGCGGCCTCGATCTACGTGGCGACGCACGGCAAACGGCCCGGGCAGCGGCTGACGGACCTGCCGAACGGTTCCGTGCGGGAGACCGCGGCCTGGACCGAGCGGGACCGGCCCGTGTTCGACGAGACGTGGGCGACGTTCTACGCCGAGCAGTTCCCCACCCAGGGCGAGCTGGGCGGCGACCGATGAGCGCCCCCGAGCTGCACGCCTCGGGTTGGGCAGCCGGGATGCTCGTCGCCGCCCCGGTGTTGGTGGATCAGCGCGGTGTGCGCTGGGCGCCGACGGGCCGGCTGCGCGCCGGTGAGGCGCTGTACGTGCTGGAGGGCGCCGTCTTCCCGGTGCCGCTGGTGGCGCAGTCCACCCGCACGGAGTTGGAGGCCGCCGGCCTGCGGCTCATGACGCCGGAGCAGCTGCTGGCCGCCGAACTCGCCGAGCAACGGCACCAGCTGCTGGACCCGGCGGAGCCGCCGGTGTCCGCCGCGGGGGCGGTTGCGGCATGAGCACACCGAGACTGCCCGTCCCGGGCACCCCGCTGACGAAGCGGGAGAAGGACGTCCTCGCCCTGCACGCGCAGGGCTTGGAAGCCGCGGAGGTGGCAGCCCGCCTGGCGGTGTCGCCGAACGCGGTGAAGGCGCTCAGCTACCGAGCGCGGAAGCGCCTGGGCGCCAGGAACACCGTGCACGCGGTCGCGCTGGCCATCGCCAGCAGGCAACTGCCTGCTGGCGTCGCCCAGCCGAACCCCGGGTCGGGGGTGGCGGCGTGACCGGCGAGGCGGATCCGGCGGTGGCCGGGTGGCTGGTGCGGGCTGCGGAGGCGGACGCGCTGGAGGGCGCCGATGTGGTCCGGCTGCGGGCGGAGGTGGCCGCCCTGGCGACGGAGTACCGCGTGGGTGACACGATCCGGCTGACCGAGACCCAGCGTCTCATCATCACCTGCAACATCAGGGGCGTGGTCGCCAGCAGCCGCCGCGACACCCTGGCCAAGCTGGTGCGCGCCGGCCTGGTGCTGCCCGACACGGACGGCCGCGGTGGTGTGCTCACCCCGGCCGGGAAGGTGGTCGCCGAGCAGGCCACCGCCGACCCGGACCGCAGAACGTTCCGCGCCGGCGCCCCGTCGGCGCCGGCCTCACCGCGCCCGCCGCGGCTGACGGAGGCGCAGCGAGCCGCGCTGGCCACGGCGCTCGCGCCGCTGTCCGGCGGTCGGATCATCGGCCACGGGCGCACCGTCGCTGTCCTCGTGCAGCTCGGCCTCGTCGAGCCGGTGGAGGGCTGGTACGAGCGGTCGGTCTCGCGCCGGGTCGGCCGTCTGTACGCCACGTCCAGCACGTGGGGCGTGGTCGGGCACCGCATCACGGACGCCGGGCGCCGTGCGCTCGCAGAGGGCGGTGAGCCCCGTGGCTGAACCGCTGACGATCCACTACGGCGACGGCCCGGCCCGCACGGATCACGACCGCACCGGGCTGCACCCCGACTGCATCTGCCCGGCGATCCGCTGGTGCGGGCAGCCCCCGCACATCCACCAGCCGGCGTCCGACTGCCCGCGTCACGGGTCTCGGCGTCCGGTGGCGGTGGGGCGTGCGGGCACTGCCGGTGCTGGCGCCACGACACCTGCACGGCGCTTGAGGGCGGTGAGCCGCGTGGGTGACACCTGGGTGACCGCACCGCTCAACACGCAGGGCACCGGTATGCCGTTGGGCCCGCGCTCCTTCGGCTACCACGACGCCCCGGGTCAGACCCAGCGGCGGATCGGCGGCCACGTGTACATCGCGCAGCGGTATCCGGACCGGATCGACATGTGGCGGCTGGAGCGGGTCGGCGGGGCGGGGGACTGCCACTGCTGGCGGCTGGTGCACCGCTGGACGACCGTGGGGGCCGTGTCGTGATGGCCCTGTCCGAGCGGCAGATGCTCGCGCTGGCCGCCGCTGTCTACGTGGCCGTCGTGCTGGTGCCGTCGCTGGCCGTCCTGCGGGGTGGTGTGGCCGGCCGGTGGCTGGCCCGTCACGCCCGTCGTGCCGCCTGCTGCTGGCTGGCCTACGGCCGTACCCGCGCCGCTGCCCTGCGCCGCCCGCGCCGTCCCGTGCACCGGCACCGCCGCCCGCACGCTCCGCGCGCCGCCGTGCTGGCCGCGCGCATCACCCACCACACCCACGGGGGGACCCGATGACCGACACGTACCCCTGCGGCGGCTTCCCGTTCACCTGCTACGGGGACATCGGCCACGACGGATCGTGCGACGACGTCACCGCCACCGCGCTGGCCGCCGCCCCGGCCACCGAGGACGGTGCACGGTGACCGCCCGCGAGGAGCTGTTCCGCCGCGTTGCTGGCGCCTACGTCTCGGAGGAACGCGCGAACGCCCTGATCGACGCCTACCGCGCCGAGGTGCTGCGCGAGGCGGCCGACGCGATCGACCCCGGTCCGCAGGAGTGCCCGCCGGGGTGCGTCACCGACTGCGCGGACTGCACGTCGCTGGCGAACGCCCGTCTGCTGCGGAGTCTCGCGGCCCGCGCGCTGGCTGCCGTCCCGGGCACCGAGGACGGTGCACGGTGAAGCGTGCCGAGACCTGGGTGTTGACCCGGGAGAACCTGAACGAGATCGACGACCGGACCGACGCGGACGGCCTGTACGCCAAGGGCTACTGGGAGCAGGTCGACGGCAAGCTGGCCGTGACTGGCCTGCGGATCGGGACCGGCGAGTCCCGTGTCGTGGCCTGCTTCGGGGACACCGTGGTGCGCTCGCCGCGTGGCCGGTGGTCCGTGGTGGCCGCTGACGCCGCCGCCCCGGGCGGTGAGGGCCGTGGGTGACCCTCGCGACAACCCGGGCCTGTGGCGCCCGGAGTACAGCAAGGCGTTCGCCGCGCTGAGGTTCGGTGGGGAGGACCGGGAGGAGGCTGCCCGGCTGCTGGACGCGGTGGAGGCCGCCGCCCGCGCGGCCACGCTCCGGGCTGCCGCCGGGCAGGCCCCCGCGCCGCAGTGCCCCGCCTGCGGGCACGGGCAGGCTGCAACCCGGCCGTGCACCTGCGCCCGGTGCGGAGCCCACTCCCGCAACTGCCTGCGGTACGTGCCGGGCCACGACCTCGCCAGCCCGACCCTCGCGCTGGCCCGCTACCGAGCCGAGACCAACCCCGCCACACACCCGCCGCGTCCCACGCAGACCCCGGAGACCGACCGTGACTGACAACCCCACCCCCGCGCCGCAGCCCGACACGGACGAGCACGGCATCACCGTGGACGCGCTCGCCCGCCTCATGTGCATCGCCGACGGGCACGTCAGCGACGGGGACCACCCGCGCTGGGATGACCTCAGCACCACTCCGGGATACGGGCAGGACGAGTACCGGAAGGGCGCCCGGTTCCTGCTGCGACGCCTGCACATCACCCCGCACGGCGTCCCCGCGCCGCAGCCGGAGGTCGCGCCGGACGCCGAGCCCGGCACGCCGGACCTGGAGCGGTACCGCCGCGCGCTCGCCGAGGCGAACGACTACGACATCGTCGACCTGGAGCCGCACGACTACCTCGACGAAGCCCGCGCCGTGCTGGCCGTGCGGGACGACGCTCTCACCACCGCCCAGCAGCGTGCCGAGGCCGCCGAGCAGCGGATCACCGCCGCGGCCGCCCTCCACCAGCGCCGCGACGACCACGACGGCCCGTACTGCGGCGCCGGTTGCGGCGACTGGCCCTGCGCAACCACCACCGCGCTTGCCCCGGCGCCGGCGCAGGACGGGGACGCGACGTGACCCACTACCGCCACGACGAGATCGTCAGCCTCCTCCGCCAGGGCCTCACCGCCACCGAAATCGGCCGCCGCCTCCGCATCGACCGGCACGACGTCGCCCGCATCCGCCGCACCCTCGGCATCCCCGTGCCCGACAAGGCCAAGCACCCCACCATCCGGGCGGCCTTCGAGGCCCACGTGGTGGCGGGTGACAGCGGCCACATGGACTGGCGCGGCGAGCGGCAGATCCCCAGCGGCACCCCCGTCCTCCGCCACCGCGAGCGGACCTACACCGCCGCGCGGGTCGCCTACGAAATCCGCACCGGGCACCCGCCGATCGGCTACGTAGCCGCCGAATGCGGCCGGCCGCAATGCGTGGCCCCCGACCACGTGGAGGACGAGCCCGGCCGGCAGCACCTCCGTGAGCAGTACCGGCACCTGACCGGCCGCGGCGCCGTCCCGGCCGTCTGCCGCCACGGTCACGACCAGGCCGACCACGGCCGGCTCTACCCCACCGGCACCCCCTACTGCCTGGCCTGCCTCACCGCCCGCCGCGCCGGACGCCAGGGCGCCGCCACGTGACCACGGTCCTCGCCGCCACCGGCATCTACCTCGCCATCGCCCTGCCCGCCGCCATGGCCATCGGCCGATGCATCGCCACCGGCCACGCACCCATCGCACCCACCACCCCGCACACCACCACCGGAAGGACCCGCCCGTGACCACCACCGCGCCTGCCCTGCGGCTGCCTGCCGGGGTGCTCGTCGGCCGGTTCGAGCCCGGCTCCGACGCCTGGCACACGGCCCGCCGCGAGGGTATCGGCGGCTCCGAGATCAGCGCGATCCTCGGCCTGTCCCCGTACGAGTCCGCGTTCTCCCTCTGGCACCGCAAGCAGGGCCTCGTCACACCGGTCGAGCAGACCAACGCCATGTACTGGGGCCACCAGCTGGAGCCCGTCGTGTGTGCCGAGTACGCCCGCCGACACCCCGACCAGCAGGTGATCGAGGCCGGCACGTACCACGGCACCGGCCGGCCCTGGCAGATCGTCAACCCCGACCGGTTCCTCGTCACCGCCGAAGGCGCCGTCGAGGTGCTGGAGGCCAAGACGAGCCAGAACTCCGACGAGTGGGGTACCGAGGGCACCGACGAGGTGCCGGTCTACTACCGGGCGCAGGTCCGTTGGTACCTCGACGCCCTCGGCCTGCGCCGGGCCCGCATCGCCGTCCTCATCTCCGGCTCGGACTACCGCGAGTACACCGTCGACCAGGACCCGGCCGACGCCCAGCTCATGCGCGACCGGGCCGAAGCCTTCGTCACCAGCCTCCGTACCGGCGCCCGGCCGCCGATCGACGGCCACGAAGCCACCTACCGGGCCATCCGGCAGATCCCCGACGCCCTTGACGACGTCGACATCGAGATCGACCCGGCCCTGCGCAACCGCTACTTCGCGGCCCTCGACGCAGCCAAGACCGTCGAGGAGGAGAAGCGGCACGCCGCCGGCCTCGTCCTCGACCTGATCGGCACCGGCCACCGCGCTGTCGTCGCCGGCCAACGGGTCGCCACCCGCACCGTCCGCCCCGACGGCACCACCAAGGCCCTCCAGCCCGCCCGCAACCGGGAGAACCTCACATGACCGACAACTCCGTGACCGCTGCCGTCGCCGTCCGTGAACAGACCGGGCCCGCGGCCATGGTCGAGACCTACCGCGACGAGTACGCCGCCCTCATGCCCTCCCACATCGACCCCAACCAGTGGGTGCGCATGGCTGTCGGAGCCATCCGCGGCAACGACGACCTTGTCCAGGCCGCCAGCAACGACATCGGCGGGTTCCTCCGCGAACTGCGCACCGCCGCTCGCCTCGGCCTGGAGCCGGGAACCGAGCAGTTCTACCTCACGCCCCGCCGCAAGGGCGGCCGGAAGGTTATCCAGGGCATCGTCGGCTACCAGGGCATCATCGAGCTGATCTACCGGGCCGGCGCCGTCTCCTCCGTCGTCGTCGAGACCGTCCGCGCCAACGACTCCTTCCGCTACACCGTCGGCCAGGACCCGCGGCCCGTGCACACCGTCGACTGGTTCGGCGACGACCGCGGTGACCTCGTCGGTGTCTACGCCTACGCGGTCATGAAGGACGGCGCCACCAGCAAGGTCGTCGTGATGAACCGCCAGCAGATCGCGGCGATCCGCGCGAAGTCCGACAGCGCGAAGTCCGAGTACAGCCCGTGGAACACCAACCCCGAATCCATGTGGCTGAAGACCGGCGCCCGACAGTTGGCCAAGTGGGTGCCCACCTCGGCCGAATTCCGACGTGAGGAACTCCGGGCCCAGGCCGAGGTCGCCGCCGAGCAGCAGCCCAGCGCCGCCAGTGCCCCGCCCATGCCGCAGGCCGACCTCGGCGACGACGAGGCCGCCGACGAGGGGCCGATCGACGCCGAGTTCGTGGACGATCAGCCCGCCCAGTGGCCGGCGGCCGCGCAGCCCGGATCGGGGGCGAGCGCCTGATGTTCGGATCCAAGGACCGCCGCATCGCCGACCTGGAGGCGCGCAACGCGATCCTCGTACACCAGGTCGCGGACCTGCGGGAGACCGCGAACGCCTGGGAATGGGCCGCGCACCGCGAGGGCGCCCTTGTCGCGCAGCAGGACAGGCAGCGGCGCATCGCCCGCGCCGGAGTCCAGCGGGCCCTCGCCACCGCCAACACCCGCACCGCCCGCTACCGCACGGCGTGGCAGTCCGCCCGACAGCGCGCCGAGGCGTACGGCGAAGGCATCCTGCGGCATGTCGCCGAACGCGACGACTACCACAACTGGCTGCACCAGGAGCAGGCAGCCACGGCCGCGCTCCGTAAGCGGCTCGCGAAGTCGGAGCAAGGGCGCCGGAACCTGATCGGCCTGCTGGAACACCACCGCGACATGGGCTCCCTCGGCCTACTGCGGCAGCACCGGAACCGCCTGGAGCGCGCGTTGCGGGCCTGCGCCCGGTACCGCGCCGAGATCGCCGCCCTCGCCGCGCTGGAACCCGCCGAGATCCAGACCTGCCGCACCTGCGGTGCCGGGTACCGGCTCGGCGGGACGTGCAGCACCTGCGAATACCGAGCGCTCATCGCGGAGGCGTCGTGACGCCCCTGACCCGCGCCCACGCCTGGCAGGTGTTCGCCGCCTGCCGCACGGACGACGCCGACCCTGACCTCTGGTACTCCGACGACGCCGGTGACCAGGCCGACGCGCACCGCGTCTGCGCCGGCTGCCCCGTCCTGGCCGACTGCCTGGACCACGCCCTGACCCTGGAGGGCCCGGCCCCGGCCAGCGGCCGGTACGGGATCGTCGCGGGCCTCGGCCCGCACTCCCGCCGCCGCGTCTACGAGGAGCGCGTCACGGCCGCCGGCCAGACGCTGGTGGAGGCCGGGCACGGCGGACGCCGGCAGCGCGCCGCCTGCGGCACCGAGGCTGCCCGGCGGCGGCACCTCCGCGCCGGGGAGGCGTGCCTGCGGTGCGGCACGCCGCGGCCGGAGCCGCAGCCCACCCCGGCCAACGCCCGCCGCGACGCCCGCCAGGACGCCGCCTGATGCCCGGCCGCTGCCGGCGCCCCTGCTGGTGGCGGCCGGGCCCCGGCGACCCGCCGCACTCCCTCGACCACGCCCGCCCCTACCCGGCCGGCTGGCGGTGCGACGCCCACAGCCCGTGGGCCCGCGCCGGCTGGCCCGCACCCGTACGACCCACCACCACGAAGGAGACCCACTGATGCCCGAGATCCCGTCCGAGGTTGCCGCGCACGTCCTCTTCCACTGCGGCGGCGCGGGCGGCTACCCCGCCGGCTCGTTCACCTCCCGGCTGCTGGAGGCATGGCCGTACGCCGACGCCCACACCGGCGCCCAGCTCACCGGCGCGTTCCCCGCCTACGGCGCCGCCATCGCCCTGCTCCAGCACCCCGCCGGGATCGAGGAACTGCGCTCCCGTGCGCTCGGCACCTTCACCGACGACTGACCGCCCCGGCCCGGCCGCCACCGCGCGGCCGGGCCCCGCACCACGACCGCACCGACCGAGAGAAGCAACCGATGGCCCGTGGACACGGACGGATCCTCACCTCGATCTGGGAGGACCACGACTTCCTCGCGCTCCGTGAGACCGAGCAGCGGATGTACCTGTTCCTCATCTCCCAGCCCAACCTCAACCACGCAGGTCTCCTCGACCTCACGTTGCGGCGCTGGGCCCGCAAGGCCGCCGGCCTGACGGTCGCCGAGCTGGAGAAGCGCATCACCGAGCTGGAGGCCGCCCGGTTCATCGTCGTGGACGACGACACCGAGGAGCTCCTCATCCGCTCCTTCGTGCGCCGGGACGGCGTGTGGCGCATGCCGAAGGTCATGGGCGCCATGGTGTCCGGCGCGCTGGAGATCTCCTCGCCCCGGCTTCAGCAGGCCCTGCTGGCGGAGATGGACCGCATCCCCCTCGACGAGCTGAGCGACGAGCCCACCAAGGCGCGCGGGGTCGAAGGCCCGTCGATCCGCGAGCAAGTGGCGGTCCACATCAGGTCGCTGCGGAAGGCGTTCGGCAACCCCAACCCCGATCCGTCGCGAGGGGGTTCGGGAACCCCTTCCGCAACCCGTTCGGGAACCCCCTCCGATACCCCAAGTGAAGGGGGTCGGAAACCCTCAACGCGCGCGGACGCGGGCGCGCCCCGCGCGCATTCCCCTTCCCCTTCCCCTACCCCTACCCCTGTCCCCAGCCCCGTAGAAGACGGGTCGGCTCAGGCCGGCGACGAATGCGAGGTGGTCGTCGTCGAGGAATCCGACTTCGTCGGCGCCGACAACACGGCCGCCGAGGAACCCGAGCCGATCACCGCCGGCACAGTCGTCGGCGAATGGCTGGAGCGCTGCACCAAGCGACCGCCGAACGCCGTCGTCGGCCGCGTCGCCAAACAGATCAAGAACCTCCTCGGCGAGAACATCCACCCCGACGACATCCGCCGCGGCCTCGCCCGCTGGATGGCCAAGGGCGCCGACCCCTCCTCGATCCCCAGCTTCGTCAACGAGGCCATGAACGCCTCATCCCACGGCAACGTCATCGCCCTCGCCTCCGGCCAGCCGCTGCCCGGAACCGACACGACCGTGTCCGGCTGGGCCGCGCTCGCCGCTTCCCTCGCCACCGGGGACAGCGCATGAACCCGCAGGAGGCCGCCGAGCTCCTCGGGCACTGCTCGGCCTTCGACAACCGCAAGCCCTCCCAGGCCGCGGCCATCGCATGGGCGTCGTCCCTGCACGACGTGCCGCTCGACGCCGACGCCAAGGCCGCCGTCGCCGCCTACTACTCCACCCCGCCCAAGGACCCCGACCAGCGCCTGTGGATCCTGCCCCACCACGTCAAGACCCTGCGCGCGAAGATCCGCTCAGCCCGGCTGGAGAACTTCCAGTACGAGCCGATCGGCGACGAGACCGTCCAGCAGTACCTGGCCCGCTATCGCCAGCAGGTTCGTGCCATCGCCTCCGGCCGCATCGCACCGCCGGCGAACCTGCCGGCGTTGACCGGCGGCCCGCACCGCGAGGTCGCGAAGGTGCTGGAGTCCGGCGGCATCGGGCGTACCGTCCCTGACTCCGACGAGGCGTCGCTCGCCGACGAAGTCCGCCGGGCCGGACCGCTCGGCGTCCGCTGCCCGGCATGCGGTGCGGCGGTCGGCCGGCCGTGCAAGACACCCGGCGGCGGCGAGAAGCAGCCCCTGGGCAAACCGCGGCGGCACCCGCACAGCGCCCGACTGCGCGCCGCCGCCGGAACCCCGGAACTGACCCCCGAGCAGCGCGCAGCGGAAGAAGACCGCCGCCGGGCCGCCTCGCAGCGAGCCCTCGACCGGCTGCGCGAGGACACCGAGATCGTGGACGCCGAGATCGTCGAAGACGGCGAGGCGTCGTGACCGACGCGAGCCGCGACGACATCGCCGCCATGCGCCGCCAGGGAGACCTGCGCGCCTACCTCCGCGCCCAGATCGCCGCCGGCGCCACCCGCCGCGACCACAAACCCCAGCCCGCCACGCCGAGACCCGGACATCGCCCCGGGGCCTGGCCCGCCGGCTCACAGCCCCCGGCCGCACCACCACCCATCCCCGACACCGTCGCCCGCGCCGCGCTCGCCGACCACGCCCGCTGGTTCGCCGACGGACAACCGCCCGGCGACCAGACCTGCCACTGCCCGCCCTGCCACCAGACCGATGGAGCCCCCGATGCCCGCTGATGCCGTCCGCCGCATCGTCCGCGCCCGCCAGCACCCCGCCCGCACCGTGCCGTGCGACCACTGCGGCGCCCACGAACACCAGCCCTGCACCACCCGCTCCGGCCGCCGCCGCCTCCCGCAGCCCCACCCATCCCGCGTGGCGGACTGGGCCCGCACCACCGCCTGCTGCCCCACCTGCCAAGTCGAACCCGGCGTCGAATGCCACGACCGCGGCGTCTCGCGCCCCGGCGGCACCGTCCACGCCGAGCGCTACCTCGAAGCCGAACAGACCGCCGCATGACCGCCCCCGGCCGTCCGCCGTGCATGGACGACCCGTACGCCTGCCCCGGGCCCGGGGCCTGCCCGTGCGCGGCCTACGCGGCCGACGTGCCGCTGCCCGAACCCGACGACGAACCCGAGCCCCGCCCGATCCGTGACGTGCCGACGAGGGGGCTCCTGTGATGTGCCCGTCCGGGAAGCGCGGCTACGTCTCCGGCCGCGACGCCCACCGGGCATTGCGTGCGGCGATCGCACGGCGCCGCCGCACCCACCAGCGCACCACCGAACGCAGCGTCTACCGGTGCCCGGCCTGCGGGGCCTGGCACCTCACCCACCACCGGAGCCGAACGTGACCTCGTTCCCGCGCCGCTTCCGCCTCCACGGCGGACGCACCACCCACGCCGCCCGGCCGCTCAACTCCAGCGGCTACCTGACCCGCTGCGGCTACGACCTGCCGGAGACCGGCAACCACGCCCTGCCCGACAACGCCCCGATCACCTGCCGGGCGTGCAACCGCCTGCTCAACCGGGAGTCCTGATGCCGCACCGTCCCCGCCCGCCGCTCCCCACGGCCGCCACCATCACCCAGCTCGAACTCGACGGGCTCCTCGCCGACCGGCGGCAGGCCCGCGCCAGCCTCGCCGGAACCGCCGCACGACTCCGGCAGGTCAGCGCCGAACGGGACACCGCCCGCCGGTGGGCCGTCGCCCTGGAGCGGGAGCTCGCCGCGCGCGACGCCCAGCTCGCGGGCGCCGTCTGGTGCGCCGACGAAGCGCGCGACGGCTACAACCGCATGTGCGGGAGGTTCGTCGCCGCAGCTGCCGCCCTCGCCCGGGTGCGGCAGCTCATGGCCGACGACCCGTGCGGCATCTACAGCGACGAGGAGATCCGCACCGCCATCGACGGTCCGAACACCCCGTCAGAGGCCGCCACAGGCCCGCACGGCGCCCCGCAGTCGCCCAGTGGACCCGAGGACGCCACGACGCCCGAACGGCCGCCCAGCGGGCGCACAGGCGCGCGAGACGGCCGAACCCGCCGCACCTGGCCGCTCCCCGGCATCCAGACCGTCAGCGCACCGCCGTGGAACCCGCTCGCCGTCCTCACGTCGGCCTGCGACACCGGCCGGCACATCCACCACCCCGGCCTCACCTGCGAGGCAGTCGACGAGCAGATCACCGCCGAGCAGCACGACACCACCACGGAGCAGCCATGACCACCACCCCGGCCAAGGGCCCCTGCGCTCACTGCGGCCGCGAGTTCGTCATCCGCCCGACCGGCGTCCTGCGCCACCACCGGCTCCCGCGCCCCGAAGGCCGGTGGTCCGGCTACGCCATGGCCGACTGCCCCGGCGCCGGCGAACCACCGGCTGACACCGACACCCTGTCGGACACGGCGGACAGCCGTCCGGACACGTCCGCGGACAACCCGGACGTCCGCGTCGGACAGGTCTGGCAGGACTGCGACCGGCGCGGCTACGGCCGGAAACTCCGCGTCGAGACCATCGACGGCACCCACGCCACCTGCGTCGAGGTCCACATCACCCCGCAGGGCGCCGTCGTCCTCAGCACGCCCGTCCGCCGCACCCGCATCAAGATCAGCCGCTTCCGGCCCACCAGCACCGGCTACCGACTCATCCGGGACACCCCGTGATCGCCGCTCTCGTCCTCGCCGTCGACAGCGCCGTCCTGATGGCCACCATCGCGCTCGCCCGCGCGACCCGCCGCCACCTCCACCGAGCCCAAGCCGCCGCGGCACGCGCCGAAGCCGCCGCCCGCGCACTCCGGGAGCACCAGTGACCTGCACCATCTGCCGCACCCCGGACACCGCCCGGCCCTGCGGCTGCGCCACCGGCCTCGCCGGCGACCTCCGCGCCCTCCCGTGGCTGTACGCCGACCTCGCCGACCTCCTCGCCCCCGGCAGCCGCAGCGGCGACACCGGACGCTCCAGCGGCGTCGAAGCGCCCCTCCCGGTCCGCGTGGACGTCCTCGACCTCCGCGGCCCCGGCGGCATCAGCGGCGTGCTCACCGACTGGGAGGCGGCTGTACGCGACGCCTCCGGGGCCGGACCGGCACCCTTCCGCGGCGACATCGAGGACACCGTCAAGGGCACCGCCGCCTGGCTCGCCAGCGTGAGCGACTGGATCGCGGCGCGGTTCGAGCCGGCCGCCGACCTGGCCGACGAGATCCGGACGCTCCGCCGCCGGTGCGAAGGGCTCGACGGCATGGCCACCGGCCCGCGCGAACACCGGATACCCGTGCGCTGCGGCTGCGGGTGGATCCTCCGCATCACCGTCGCCACCCCCGGCGAACACTGCCCCCAGTGCCAGACCTGGCGCACGCGCGCCGAGGTCCTCGCACTGCCCTACGCCGGGCGGCAGACCGCCGGCGCCGCATGATGGGAGACTGAGACATGCAGACCGCCGCCATGCTGACGTGGGACGAGCACGGGCGCCCAGCGCTCATCAACCGGCGTCCTGCGTCCCGCAACGCCGTCCACCGCATCGCCCGCGATCTGGTGGACGGCATCCGCGCCACGACGACGGTGCTTCGCGACGGCATCGACCGCGCCGCGCCGAGAGGATGACCATGGCCGACTCCACGGACCTGACCGCGTGGCTCCGCGCCCAGCTCGACGTCGACGAACAGATCGCCACCGAAGCGATCCAGGCGACGACGGGCCGCTGGACAGCCCGTGAAACCGACTGGGGTGGTGGCACGGTCGTCGAAGACGAGCGCGGTGCGATGATCCTGCCCACCCTGCGCACGGGCGACATGCAGTACCAGCACATCGCCGCCCACGACCCGGCCCGCGTCCTCCGTGGCATCGAAGCCCGGCGTGCCATCATCGCCAGGATCACGAACCACGCCACGCTCATGGGACAAGACAACGTGCACGACGACGTGCTGCGGCAGCTCGCCGCCGAGTACGCCGACCGGCCCGGCTACCGCGAGGAATGGCGACCGTGAGCACCGCACCCGAAAAGTGTTGCTCGCCCGGAAGTTGACCAACCGCCTGACCTGCTGCAACACTGGCCACAGCACCATACGTGCGTCCACGTCCGTACGGATTCCGTACACACGGCCCCCGCGTCCATGACCGGGGGCCGTTCGCGTACCCGGAGGTGACCATGGCCACCGGCATCCACCAGCTCTACCCCCGCGACCTGCTCACCACCACACAGGCAGCAGAGTCCGCCGGAGTCAGCCCCGCCACCATCCGGTCCTGGCAGAACCGCGGCCTCCTCGAACCGGCCATCCGCGCCGACCGACACAACCGCAGCAACCTCTACGCCCGGCCGGACGTCGACCGCACCGCCGCCGACATGGCCGCACGCCGCGCCGCCTGAAGGGAGGTCGACGTGGGACCGATCTTGAACGCTGCCTATCGCCGCATCCCCAGTTTCCGCCGAGAGGCGGGCGGCCTGCACGCGACGTACGTCACCGTCCACTCGGCGATCTACGCCGCCCGCATGCGCCGCAAACACCAGCGAGGCCGCCACGGCCCAGCGTCACATGGCATCTGCCATTGGTGCGGCGCCACCACCTGACCCGGCGCGTGCCCGGCGCCCGTTCCCCGCCGGGCACGCGCCGGCCCAACCCGCCAGTCGTCCAGCAGCCCAAGACGCCGCACTCCGGCGGGGTTCGAGTCCCCAGCGGTCGGATGCACCCAACCGCGAACCCGCCACGGCGGGAGCGGCCCCCGGTGCGGTAACCCCGGTTCGAATCCGGGCGGCGGACCAAACGCAGAACGGAGGCCAGCGCCATGACCCAGACGATCCCCGCCGGACAGCTATGGCCGTTCCTCGTCGCCGAAGAACACCGGCGCCGACAGCAGCAACGCGGACAGACGATCATCCTCACGCCATGGCCGCCGTGCCCCACATGCGGCGAGAACATCGACCGGCTCACCCTCGCCGACGATCTGCCCACCCTCGACCGCCTGATGACCGTGCAGCCCTGCGGTCACGGCTGGCGGATCGCCTCCGAGTCACTCGACGGCGTGTACGACCGGGTCTACCGCCACGTCGACGCCGAAGAGAACCGGGTCGCCGGCGAGCGGCTGGCCGCAGTCGGCAGCATCGCCATCCACCTCGGCAGCTCACACCCCGACGGCGAGATCCAGCAGACCCAGATCGGCACCGTCACCGTCAACCTCGGCCCCAACGGCGTCCAGCAGGCCGAATTCAACCGCAGCCTCGGCGACCTACTCATCGCAGCTGGCGAACACCTCCGCTCACTCACCACCTGACGGGAGGCCAGCGCCATGGCCCGACTCCGCATCCTCCCGCTCCCCGGTGACGGGCACCCATTCGCCGTCGTCATCGACCAGGCCGACAACTACACGCTCCAACTCCTCGCCTTCGGAACCACATTCGCGGACGGCACCCAGCGCCCGACACACGAGTACCTCAAGGACACACTCGGCGCGCGGGCCATCCTCGTCTTCGAACAGGACATGGACCTCGTCGTGGACGAACCGGCCGCCAGCTCCGAGCGCCTGCGCAGGCGGGCCGACGAACTCGACCGACTCCAACGCGACCTCGGCTGGCCCGTCCGTTCGCACGACGAGCCCGTCACGCTCAACGCCGAGCAATACCGTGCCGCCGCCAACGTGGCCGACGGCACGCCATGAGCGGCGGCTGGAAGCGGTCGGCCCGCTGGCCGTGAGCAGGGAGGCGACGATGCCACACCGTCTCCAACCGCCCTGCACACAACCCGGTTGCGACCAGACCAAGCCCTGCCCCAACCACGGCCGCGATCGCCGACGTGCCGGCAACAGCAACGCCCGCGGCTACGGACGGCGACACGAGACCAGGTTCAGGCGCGGCGTCCTCGGCCGCGATCCCGTGTGCATCCTGTGCTGGCGAGCACCAGCCACCGAGGCTGACCACTGGCCACGCAGCCGCCGCGAACTCATTGCCGCCGGCCTCGACGCCGACGACCCGCAGTACGGACGCGGCCTGTGCAAGCCCTGCCACAGTCGAGAGACCGCCCGGCACCAGCCCGGCGGCTTCCACGCCGAACGACGCTGAACGCGGCCGACAACACAACCGGGGTGGGGTACCACCCGTCGGCGAACTCGACGCTGACCGCCGGGGAGAGGAATTCGTGGCGCCGCAGGTCAAGGCAGTTGCGCGGACCGGGCCAATCGGACATGACGGGCGGGGGTGGCCTGGTGACGGTGTCGGGGCCGCGGCCGAAGCCGCCGCTTCAGGTGGTGCGGGAGGGCAATCCGAGTCACCGGCCGGTGCGTCAGGGCGTGAAGTTGCCGCCGTCGGAGTTGTCGGAGCCGGACTGGCTGGAGACGTTCCCGGCGATCCGGGGTGACGAGGCGCTGCGGGCGGTGAATGCCCGGTGCCGGGAGGTTGCCCGCCGGGAGTGGCGGCGTGTGGTGCCGGTGCTGAAGTTCACAGCCGGCCTTGCGGAGGTCGACACGCAGACGGTGACGGACTACTGCGTGTGTGTGGCGCGGCTCGATCAGTGCGAGCGGGACATCTCCCGGAACGGCCTGCTGATGCAGGGCGAGCGGGGCTGGCAGAAGAACGGGGCGACGACGGTGGCCGGCCAGTACCGCCAGCAGCTCTCGCGGTACATCGGCGAGCTGGGATTGTCCCCGTCGGCTCGGGGGCGGTTGACGCCGCCGGAGGGCGGCGACGATGGCGACGAGGACGACCCCTTCGACTGAGCAGCTCACGGCGGCGGACCGGGATGACGGGCTGCCGGTGCCGCGGGCTGCTCTGCACGAGCTGGGCATGGACGATGCCGAGATCGCCGAGGCGCTGGTGTCGCGGCCGTTGGTGTCGGCGTTCCGGATGCCGGAGCAGGCGGGCTCTTGGTTCGATGTGGCGGCGGCCGGCCGGGCGCTGAAGGCGATCGAGTCGTTCAAGCACACGAAGGGCCGTTGGGGCGGCACGTTCCTGCGGCTGGCGCCATGGCAGAAGCTGTGGGTGATCCTGCCGGTCTTCGGCTGGCTGTGGCATGACCCGGAGCTGGACCGCCCGGTGCGGGTGGTGCGGGCCTGCTGGATCGAGGTCCCCCGGAAGAACGGCAAGTCAACGCTCAGCTCGGGCATCGGGCTGGCACTGCTGCTTGCGGACCGGGAGACGGGCGCCGAGGTGTACGCGGCGGCCGGCTCGCTGGAGCAGGCGAAGCGAGTGTTCGACGACGCGAAGCGCATGGCGCAGACGTCGAAGGCCGTGAAGGGCCGCGCCGAGGTGCTCACCTCGGTGATCCGGGTGCCGCGGACGGGCGGCGTGCTGCGGGCTCTCTCTCGGATCGCGGAGACGGCACACGGCCTGAATGTCTCCGGCGCAGTGATTGACGAGGTCCACGTGCACAAGAGCCGGGACTTGATCGACGCGATCGAGACGGGCACGGGCGCGCGAGATCAGCCGCTGATCGTGTTCATCACGACGGCGGACGATGCCCGTGAGGGCTCGATCTACGACGAGAAGCACTCTTACACCCGCAAGGTGGCAGAGGGCGTCGTGGAGGACCCGGCGCACTACGGGGTGATCTGGGCGGCGGACGAGGCGGACGATCCGTTCGATGAGGCGACGTGGCGGCGGGCGAACCCGGGGCTGGGTACGTCGCCGACGCTGGCGTATCTGCGGCGTGAGGCGGCAAAGGCGAAGGCCACGCCGTCGTACTACCCGACGTTCCTGCGGCTGTCCCTGAATATCCGCGAGAAGGCATCCACCCGGTGGATCGACTTGCGGCGCTGGGACCAGCACGCCGGGATGGTTGACCGGTTTGGGTTGAAGGGCCGGCGCGCGTGGGGCGGCCTGGACCTGTCGGCGGTCTCCGACCTTTCGGCGTGGGTGCTGGCCGTGGAGTCCCGGCAGCCCGGGGTCGAGGTCGAGCTGCTGTCCCGGTTCTGGCTGCCGTCCGAGCGCCTGGAGGACCTCCAGCGGCATCTTCAGGTTCCGCTGGCGCAGTGGGCCCGCGAGGGCTTCCTGGAGCTGACCGAGGGTGACGCGGTCGACTACGGCACGATCGAGCGCCGTGTGCTGGAGGACTGCAAGCACCTGGACGTGCAGTGGATCGGCTACGACCGGATGTTCGCCGGACAGTTGGTGCAGAACGTGGACCGTGAGACGAAGCGCGGCGTGAAGGTGACGCCGATCTCGCAGACGTTCCTTGGCCTGGGTCCGGCGTGCAAGGAGCTGGACCGGCTGCTGGCGTCGGACGGGATTCGGCACGGCGGGCATCCGGTGCTGCGGTGGATGGCTGGCTGCGTGGAGACGATCGCGGACGGCAACGACAACTACCGGCCTACGAAGCCGAACCGAATGAAGTCCCAGGCCCGGATCGACGGGGTCGCGGCCACGGTGATGGCCCTGGACGGATTCCTGAGACGGCCGAAGGCGAAGAGCCGCGTGGCGATCGGGTTCTGACGAGGGGGTGTCATGGCTTCCTCTCGTGTGCCTGCGCCCGGTGAGCCGCTGTGGTGGCTCGACCGGCTGTGGACGGAGCTGCAGGACCGTCAGGCCGATGTCGACATGCTGCGCCGGTACTACGCGGGCGACCATCCGCTGCCGACGGTGCTGGAGAAGGCACGCGGGGCGTTTTCCCGGCTGCTGCGCCAGGCTCGCAGCAACTATGCGGGTCTGGTGGTAGATGCGACGGCGGAGAGGCTCGCGGTCGACGGTGTGCGCATCGGGGATGCCGAGGTCGGCGACGCGGAGGCGTGGCGGATCTGGCAGGCGAACGGCCTGGACGCTGATGCGGACCTGCTGATCACCGAGACGGTGAAGGTGGGTCGGGGGTTCGTGCTGATCGCGCCGAATCCGGCCGATGCGACCACACCGATCGTGACGGCGGAGGACTGCACGCAGGCCATCGTGGCGTACGTGCCGGGATCACGCCGGCAGCGCGCGGCGGGGCTGAAGACGTGGTGTGACGACTGCACCGGCAAGCTGATGGCCACGCTGTTCCTGCCGGATGCGGTGTACAAGTTCCAGGCTCCGAAGCCGTCCGCCGGGGTGGGGTCGAAGCCGAAGTGGACGCCGCGGACGGTTGTCGGTGAGAACTGGCCGGCGCCGAATCCGTTGAAGACGGTGCCGCTGGTGGAGATGCAGAACCGCCCGGATCTGCTGGGCGGCTGCATGTCGGAGATGGGCGACATCCTCGATATCCAGGATCGGATCAACAAGACGCTGATTGACCGGCTGATGGCTCAGGAGTTCTCGGCGTTCCGGCAGCGGTGGATGACTGGCTACGAAATCCCCCGTGATGAGCAGGGGCAGCCGATCGAGCCGTTCAAGGCGGCGGTCGACCGGGTGTGGGTGATCGAGGACGAGGGTGTCCAGATCGGCGAGTTCGGGGCGACGGACATCACCCCGTACCTGTCGGCGGTCGAGGCGGACGTCAAGGACATGGCGGCCCGTACGAGGACGCCCAGCCAGTACCTGCTGGGCGCGATGGTGAACATCTCCGGGGACGCGTTGAAGGCGGCCGAGTCCGGGCTCGTCAGCAAGGTGCGGCAGCGGCAGCGGCCGTTTGGTGAGGCCATCGAGGACGCCGTCCGGCTCTACCTGCAGGCGGCGGGTGACACGCGGGACCTGTCCGCTATGGAGGTCATCTGGCGCAACCCGGAGTTCCGCACCGAGGGCGAGCTGGTCGATGCGCTGATCAAGATGGCAACGCTCGGCGTGCCGCATGAGGCGCTGTGGGAGCGGTGGGGCGCCTCGCAGACGGAGATCGCCCAATGGTCCGCCCAGCGGGACCAGGCCGCGGCCCGGTTGATGGCCGGCGACCTGTCCGGACTGTTCGGCGGGAAACCCGGCACGGAGGGCGGCGACAGTGGCAGTGGGTTCGACGGCAGTGACGGCGGCTGACCTGTCCGCCGGCCGGTACCGCGCGGTCACCGGTGTGCAGCACGCGCTCGTCACTCAGGTCCAGCGGATCTGGCGCGGCCTGTCCCCGGGCACGATCGCCTCGGACCTGGAAGGGCCCGCGGGTGCGGCGATCCTCCAGGCCACAGCGGCCGGGCAGTTGACGGTGGCGCAGGGCGCGACGGCGTTCGTGGCCGGCGCGATGGCCGAGCAGGGCGGCACGGCGGTCGCGGAGGCGGCGCTGACCGCTGCCGCGTTCGCAGGGATCGCTCCGGACGGCGGGCTGCTGGAGACGCTGCTGTTCCTGCCGGCGATCGGCGTGCAGCAGCGCCTGGCGGCGGGGCTGACGGCGTCGGAGGCGATGCTCGGTGGCCTGGCGGACATGGCGATGTACACGGCCACGGCAGTCGCGGACACGGCGCGTGCGGCCGACCAGGTGGCGATGGCTGCGAACCGGCAGTGCGTGGCGTACGCGCGGGTGGTGCGTCTGCCCGCGTGCGCACGTTGCATCGTCCTGGCGGGCCAGCAGTACGCGTATTCGGAGGGGTTTCAGCGGCATCCGAACTGCGACTGCCAGACGGTCCCGCTCCGCGAGCCGGACTGGGCTGGGGTGCAGTCACCGGACGAACTGTTCGCCTCGATGACCGCCGCCCAGCAGCGGCGGGTGTTCGGCGCGGACGGCGCGCTCGCGATCAGCCATGGCGCGGACGTCGGCCAGGTCGTGAACGCCCGCCGCGGCATGTCGGTGTCCGGGACGACCACCAGCGAGGGCACCACCCGTCGGGGCCTGTACGGGCGCCGGGCGGCAGGTGCCGGCACGGTCCGGTATCCGGGTGACCGGTACGCGCGGGCGGCCACTCCGCGGCTCACGCCGCAGCAGATCTTCGCCCAGGCGGTGGGCCGGCGCGAGCAGATCGCGCTGCTACGCCGCTACGGCTACATCACGTAGCCCACGGGTTTCCCCGCCGCGAGGGCGGGGCGCATGAGAGGAGTCGGCCGCGATGGCTGACGACAACATCAGTACGGACGTCACTGAGGAGACGGGGTCCGCGACGGACACCGCCGGGCACGAGGACGACGTCACCAGCACGCTGTCCGACGCGGGAAAGCGGGCGCTGAGCGAGGAACGCAAGGCGCGTGCTGCGGCGGAGCGGACGGCGAAGGCCGCACAGAAGCAGCTCGACGAGGTCGCCAAGCGGCTGACGGCCTTCGAGGACCGCGACAAGACGGAGCTGCAGCGGGCCACCGAGGCGGTTGCCGCCGCTGAGAAGCGGGCTGCGGAGGCCGAGCAGAAGTGGCTGCGGCAGCGGGTTGCGACGGACAAGAAGCTCCCGTCGGCTCTGGCGGATCGGCTGCGCGGCTCCACGGAGGAGGAGATGTCGGCCGACGCCGACGCACTCCTGGCGGGCCTGCCGAAGCCGCCCACCCCATCGTTCGATGGCGGTGTGCGGCAGACAGCGAAGACCACCGACATGAACACCCTGATCCGCCGAGCGGCGGGCCTGGGCTGACGCACCACCGGCACGGCATGGTCCGGCCGGCTCTACGACGTGAAGGAGAGGCCGGACCATGGCCTACAACAGCATCACCAGCCGGACGGACGCGCAGGCGCTCATCCCGGAAGAGGTCGCCAACGACATGCTCGGCAAGGCGACCGAGCAGTCGGCCGCGCTGAGCCTGTTCCGCCGGGTCCCGGTGGGCCGCGCCCAGGTGCGGTTCCCCGTGCTGTCGGCGCTGCCGACCGCGTACTTCGTCACGGGCGACACCGGTCTGAAGCAGACCACCGAGGTCAACTGGACGAACAAGTACCTGAACATCGAAGAGATCGCGGTCATCATGCCGGTCCCCGACAACGTCGTGGCCGACGTGGACGCGAACATCTGGGACGAGGCCATGCCGCTGATGACGGAGGCTATGGGCCGCACCCTGGACGCGGCGGTGTTCTTCGGCGTCAACGCGCCCACCTCGTGGCCGACGAACATCGCCGCCGCCGCGGCGGCGGCCGGCAACGCGGACGCGGAGAACACCACCGCCGCGACCGGCAAGTTCTTCGGCAGCGTGGACACGCTGCACGGCAAGGTGGAGGCCGACGGCTACGAGGTCGGCGGCTGGGTGGCGTCGACGGCGGTCAAGTCCAAGCTGCGGATGTCGCGTGACACGCAGGGCCGCAAGCTGGACGAGTCCCGGATCTCGGGTGACCTGATGACGCTGGACGGGTTCCCGGTGGTCTACCCGATGCGGGGCCTGTTCCCGACCGCGTCCGGGTCGGTGGAGCTGTTCGGCGGGGACTGGTCTCAGTTCGTGCTGGGGGTTCGCCAGGACATCACGATGAAGATCCTCGACCAGGCCGTCATCCAGGACAACACGGGCGCGATCGTCTACAACCTGGCCCAGCAGGACATGACCGCGGTCCGACTGACGTTCCGGGTGGGCTGGCAGGTCAGCAACACGATCAACAACGACCAGCCGACCGAGGCGAGCCGGTACCCGGTCGCCATCACCACCGTTCCGTAACCACCCGCGTTATCTAGGGCGCCCGCGAAGCATCAGGCACGTGAGCCAAGTACCCCTATGGCGCGCGTGCCTTGAAAATATCCGAGGGTCAGCGAGGCATGTTGGCCACGTGCAACGCATCGGCCCCCCAACTCCCTTCGGTTCCGTGAGAAGTTGGGTACGAACCTCGTTTCGGCCGAAACGAGGTTGCAGACCGGGGATGGGAGTCTGGCGCTCATGACGGCCGAACAAAGCGGCATACCCGCCGACCTGAATGCGATCGAGGCCGCCCTCGGCCGCATGGTGTACCGAGCTGGGAACCTTGAGGCGGTAGTGCGGTACACGGGCGGACTGCTGGCCACCACGTACAAGCAGCGCGAAGTTCTCGACGGAGTACCTGCGGGCAAGCTCATCGAGGAAGCCAGGCAGCTCGCGCGGAGGTCCGCCGCCGATGGCCGGATCTCCGCGGATGAGCTGTCCGACCTCGTGAAGTTCTTGGACGAGATTGGCTCCCACTTGAAGAGCCGCAACACCTACATCCACGGCATGTGGGTGTCCCAGGCGAACGGCCAGCCGTTCGTCATGCTCAGCCAGAAGGGGCACGAGGTGCAGACCCGGCCCCTGGCGCTGGAGGAACTCGGCAAGCTCTCCGACACCCTCCTCACCCTGTCCAACGACGTCTTCAGCTGGACGGACCGGGTCCTCGGCGCCGGGAGCTGAGGCAGTGCCCCCGCCCGGGACTCCTCGGTTCGGCCGATCCGAGGTTCCGCCAGGCCCAAGTGTTTCGGCTGGACCACTTCCACGCACATGCCTCACGTGCCTGCACAGCCCAGTAGCCGCCTGACCTGCGCCGATCGTCCGTCACCCTAGATAACCGCTGAGAACAGGAGCAACCCATGAGCGACAGCGCGCCCCTCCTGCGCACCATCGAGGCTGATGTCCCGGCGGTGTCGACCGCGGGCAACGACGACGACTCCGTCATCGGCGAGGCCCCGTTCGCCGGCACGGTCACCGCGGTGACCTACGTGCCGGAGGCCGCCATCACCGGCGCGGCCACCAACACCCGGGCCGTCACCCTCGTCAACAAGAGCCAGGACGGCACCGGCACCACCGTGGTGGCCACGCTCCAGTTCGACAACGCTGTGAACGCGGCCGCCTACGACGAGAAGCCGGTGACCCTGTCCGCCACCGCCGCGAACCTGGTGGTCGCGGCCGGCGACGTTCTTCAGTGGCGGTCTCTGCACGTGGGCACCGGCATCGCCGATCCCGGCGGCATCGCCCGCATTACCATCTCCCGCACCTGACAAGGAGGCCGCCATGGCCACGCGCAAGGACGACAGCACGGACGCTCAGGACGCGCCGGCCGGCGCCAACGAGATCCAGCAGGCGGTCGACGATGAGACCGAGAAGGGCTACCGGGGTGTCGGCGTGGATCCCACCCCGAACGAGCACTACACCGTGGGTGGCGTCACCCAGGGTCTGCCCACGCCGGAGACCGACCCGCAGGCGGCGACCGAAGCGCGCCGCGCGGCCACCGGGAACTGACAGAAGGAGGCTGCCGTGACCGTGCTCCCGTCACTGGTGACGGTGGCCGACTTCGCCACCCGGCTCGGCCGCACGCTCACCCCCGATCAGCAGAACCAGGCCCAAGCCCTGCTCGATGACGCCTCCGGCGTGGTCCGGGCCTACCTTCGCCAGGACGTCAACCTGGCGACGACCACGGAGACGTTCACGATGCGGCGGCGCGACCCGGTGCAGCACCGGTGCAGCGGGGCGGTGACGCTCCCGCAGCGGCCGATCGTCAGCATCTCGACCGTCACTGTGGACGGGACCGCGACGGCGGACTGGTGGCGGGACGGCTCCGACCTGTTGCTGCGGTCGTGGTCGTGGGCCCGCCCGCCCGCAGCGCACCAGCCGCCGCAGGTGGTGGTGACATACACGCACGGCTGGGACCCGGTGCCGGCCGATATCGCGGCGATCGTGATGCAGGCCGCGAACCGGGCCATGGTCAACCCGGGGCAGGTTCGGTCCGAGACGGTCGGCGGAGAGTCGGTCACTTACTTGATCCCCACCACTGGTGAGGCCCTGGGCGTGCTGCTGTCGAAGACCGAGCAGCGGGTGCTGGACCGGTACCGGCTGACGGCCGGGTCAGTCGCGGTGAGGTCGGGCTGATGCTGTACGAGCAGAGCATCGTCATCGTCCGCGCCGGCCAGTTGACGGACGCCTACGGCAACTCCCGCCCGGACTGGGCGGCGGCCGAACGGACCACCGTGGCTGGCGTAAACGTCCAGCCGCAGGGCGGATCCATTGAGGACACCGACGACCGGCAGGTCACGGTGACCGGGTGGCGCCTGTTCACGCCGCGCGGCATGGACCTGGACCTGCTGGCCACCGACCGGATCGAGGCGTGGGACACCACCATGCAGGTGGTCGGCAAGATCGCCCGCTGGCCCGCCCCGGTCGGCGGCGTCCACCACGTCGAGGCCGACCTGCGGGAGGTGGACTAATGCCCTCCTCCTTCCGGTTCGTACCTAACCCGGCGATGTACGGGGAGCTCGCCCGCAGCGACGGGATGAAGGCCCTGCTGAAGGACCGGGCCGACCACGGCGCCGAAGTGGCCCGAGCGATCGCCCCGAAATACTCCGGCCCAACATACGAGGCGGGTGTGGTGCGGCACGACGAGTACGTGGCCAGCATCTACTCGGCCGCCAGCCTCGCCCCGGGTGGCTGGCGTGCGGAGTTCGGCGCTGACGCGCCGTGGGCCCTCCAGGTGGAATTCGGCTCCGGCCGGCCCGCCACGCGCCGGGCCCGCCCGCAGGCCGGCGACTCTCCGAAGACCCGCACGCTCGGCCGTGCCCTGGACGCCCTGAGAGGTGCCTGATGCCCCGTATCCGTCTCGCCCACTGGTACGGCGAGCACAAGCCCGGTGACGCCATCGACGTCACCGACGAGCAGGCCAAGGCCCTGTCCCGGGACGGTCTCGTCGCCGGGGTCGTCACGGCCGCGGCCCCGGCGCCGGCCGAGACCCCGGTGAAGACCCCGCCGCCGGCCACGCCCGCGCCGTGACGCTCCCGGTCGTCGCCTTCCCCGACTCCGAACTGGCCGCAGTCACCGTCCTGCGCGCCGGGCTGCCGGACGGCGTGCATGTCGGCACGGAGTGGCCGGACGGGTTCGAGACGATGCTCAATCCCGGTGTGGTGTCCGTGACCCGCGGCGGTGGCGGCACTCTCCAGCAGTTCGTCACCGAGCAGGCAACCCTCGACATCGACGTGCTGGCCGCCACCAAGCAGACCGCGCACGCCCTGGCCCAGCAGACCAGGGCCCTGGTACACGCGGCCGCGGGCAGCACCGTGGCCGGTGCCCGCATCTACGGGGTGTCGGACACCTCCCTGGTGTGGCTGCCCTACGAGGCAGCTCCGGGCACGGACACGATGCCTCGCTACGTCCTGGTCATGGACTGGACCGTCCGGCCCGCCTGACCCCCTCTTCCTCACCCTCTGCCCGTCGGCATCCTGGCCGGACGGGTCCTCGCTATGCCTGGAGGCAACCCGATGGCTCTCGACGCCGACAACGTGCGCGTTGGTCTCAACGGCACCGTCTACATCGCCCCCGTGGGCACCACCGCCCCGGCCGACCTCACCGCCGCGTGGGGCACCGAATGGGTCGACCTGGGCTACCTGTCCGATGACGGAGTGGAGATGAACTACTCCACCGACACCACGGACATCAAGGCCTGGCAGTCCCTCAGCCCCGTCCGCAAGGTGCTGACCTCGGTGGACATGACGCTGGCGTTCACCGCGATCGAGCTGAAGGCGGCCGCGGTCACCCTGTACTTCCCGTCCGCGTCGATCACCACCTCGGGAACCGGGCCGACGGTCAGCACGCTGTCGATCCCCGCGGCGCCGGCCCCGGACGAGCGGGCGATCGGCCTGGAGTGGGTCGACGGGGACATCACCAACCGGCTGATCATCCCCCGCGGTGAGGTCACCGACCGCGACTCGATCACCGTCGGCCGCTCGGCCGCTGTGGGCCTGAACATGACGATCAGCGCGTACGCCACCAGTTCGCCGGCGCTGGCTACCTGGCTGTCCGACGACCCGTCCTGGGACGCGTCCTGACTCATCCGACTCCCGGCAGGCGTGCCATGCGGGTCGCGCCTGCCGGGTTCCAACCCGCTACCACCCGCAAGGAGAACCACATGACGAAGACCGTGACGCCCCGCGAGGTGGTGTCTCTCGACGCCCTGGCGAAGCAGCGCCGCGACGCGCTGCCGAGCCCCACCACGTTCGAGCTGGCGGGGGTCACCTTCACCCTGCCGCCGATCAAGAATCTGCCGTTCGAGCTGCAGGAACGCGTCGGGGACCTCAACGACTCCGCGGGTGTCCTCAAGGACGTCCTCGGGCGCGAGAAGGTCGCCGAGATGTACGCGGCCGGCTACACGTTCGGCGACCTGGAGCTGATCGCCGAGGAGTGGCAGCGCAGGTCCGGGCTGGAGCCGGGGGAATCGCAGGCCTCCGCCGGCTCCTGAGGGAGCACGGGGAGGCCATCGAGTGGGACATGGCCCGGTACTGGCCCGGCCGGTCCCTGCTGGAGCTGTACCGCGGGGAGATGTCCTGGCGTGAGCTGCGGGTGTTCCTGCGGCACCTGCCGCAGGATTCGGCGACCGCCCGGAAGATCAACCCCGACAACGCGTGGTCCCTCGACCAGCAGCTCACAGCTGCGGCCGTCGACGGGATCAACTTCCTCGGCGCGCTGACGCTGTACGTCAACGGCGACCCGAAATCCCGCGGGAAGTTCAAGCCGCCCGAGCCGGTCGACCGTCCGGGTGTCAGGCGGCGTCCGGCGGCGAACACCATCCGTTTCGGGGGCCGTCACGGGTCCGGGGCCGCTCAGCTCGCCGCCGTGTTCGGGGGCGCCTCACGCCAGTAGGAGGTGTCCCCATGGCTGCTGGTGGTGTTCTCGTCGGCCGCGGCTACGTCAGCATCCGACCGGAGTTCGAGGGCAACTGGACCCGGGACGCCAGCAGCCGGGGCGGTGACGCGGGCAAGGGCGCCGGCGCCGCGTTCGGCAAGGCGTTCTCGGCGGGGCTGAAGGGCATCGGGCAGCTGGCCGGGGTGGCCATCGCGAGCAACATCGCGACGATCGCCCCGGCGGCCGCCGCGATCGCCCCCGCCATGGCCACCGCCGGTGCTGCCGTGGGGGCGCTGAAGATCGGGCTGTCCGGGGTGGGTGACGCGTTCAAGGCCGCGTTCGCCGACTCCTCGGCCGACGCAGCGAAGGCGGCGGCCGCAACCCATGCGGTGGAGTCCGCCCAGCGGTCTCTCGCCAACGCGCAGCGCGGGCTGGCGGACGCCCGCCGGCAGGCCGCCCAGCAGGTGCAGGATGCCGAGGACGGGGTCACCTCAGCCGAACGGGACCTGGCGGACGCCCAGAAGGCGTCGCTTGCCGCGCAGCGGGGCCTGACCAGCGCCCGGCAGGACGCGGTCCGCTCGCTGGAGGACATGAACAACCAGCTGGCAGACGCCCAGCTGTCCCAGCGCTCGGCCGTCCTCCAGCTCAAGGACGCCCAGGACGCGCTCACCAAGGCGCAGAACAACAAGTCGACCACCCCCGAGCAGCTCGCGCAGGCCCAGCTCGCTTACGACCAGGCGGCGCAGAACCTCAAGGAGCAGCGACTCGACGTCCAGCGGCTCCAGCACGACACGGCGGCCGCGAACAAGGCCGGGATCGAAGGATCGCAGCAGGTCGCCGACGCCAAGGCGAAGGTTGCGTCCGCCGATCAGGACGTGCAGGACAAGGAAGCCGCCCTCGCCAAGGCCCAGGCCGGCGTCGACAAGGCGCGGGCGGACGGGCAGCGGCAGATCCAGGACGCCCAGCGCGGTGTCGCCGAGGCTGCTTCGGCGCTGGCTGAGGCCCAGGCCGCCGCGGCGTCGCAGACCTCCGCGCTCGACCAGGCCATGGCGAAGCTCGCGCCAAATGCCCAGTCGTTCGTCCGGTCGATTCAGGGTCTCGCGCCGGCGTGGGACCGGATGCGGCTGTCGGTGCAGAACCGGCTGTTCGCCGGGCTGGGCACCTCCGTCACTTCGCTGGCGAACACGGCCCTGCCCGTGCTGCAGACCCGGCTGACGGAGACAGCCGGGATCTGGAACACCATCGGCCAGAACGCGGTCACTGCCGCGAAGCGCATGGCCACCTCGGGGACGCTGGACACGATCCTGAAGGGCGCCAACGCCAACCTGGCGATCTTCGAGAAGGTCCCGGGGCAGGTCGTCACCGCGTTCGGTCAGCTCGCGGTCGCCGCCCAGCCCGGCCTGAACAAGCTGCTGACGCAGGCGGGCGGGGCGATCAACGCGTTCGCCGGCGGCCTGTCGAAGGCATTCGCCTCCGGCGGGCTGCAAGACGCCATCGGGGCCGCGTTCGGGTTGGTGAGCCAGCTCGGGACGGCGCTGGGCAACGTGCTGGGCATCGTCATCAGCGTCCTGAAGACCGCGCAGGCGTCCGGCGGGCAGATCCTCGGCGTCCTCGGTGCGGTCCTCGGCGAACTCAACAAGATCTTCGCCTCGAAGTCGGTGCAGGACGCGCTGCGGAGCCTGTTCTCCTCGGTGGCGCAGATCATCGGTGCGATCGTCCCGGCCATCGGCGCCGTGGTACAGGCCGCGGTCCCGCTGATTGCCGCGATCGGCCCGGCCATCGCCACGGTGGCGAAGGCCCTCGGCCCCGTGCTGTCGCAGCTCGCGACCGCGCTGGGCGTGGCCCTGCTGCCGATCATCACCGCGCTCATGCCAGTGGTGCAGCAGGTCGGCCTGGCGATCGTGGGGATCGTTCGTGCGGTGATCCCGCTGCTGAAGCCCATCGGCACGCTGATCGCATCGATCGTCAACGCCCTAGCGCCCGCACTCACCCCGATCATCGGCGTCATTATGCAGCTCGTCACGGTCTTGGTCGGCCCTCTGACCGCCATCATCAAGGCGTTGACCCCGGCGTTCGCCCTGATCGGCAAGGTCATCTCTCAGGCGTTCACCGCGCTGACCCCGATCCTGACACCCATCGTCAACCTGATAGGGCAGGCCGCCAAGCTCATCGCGGGGATCTTCGCCACCGCGCTGACAGCGCTCCTGACGGCAATCCAGCCGCTCATTCCGGTCGGTATCCAGCTGGTGAAGTCGGTCCTCGGTGCCCTGGCACCGATCCTGCCGGTTCTCGGCACCGCCCTGTCGACGCTGGCCGGGGCTCTGCTGACGCTGCTGAAGCCCCTGACGCAGGTGTGGATCAGCCTCTACAAGCAGCTGGCGCCGGTCTTCGGGGTCCTCGCGCCGGTCATCGGTCAGCTCGCCGGGCTCATCGCCACCACCCTGGCCGGAGTCTTGCCGCCGCTGACGCAGGCCTTCCTGATCCTGGTACGTGCCGTGGTGCCGATCGTGCCGCTCATCGGCCAGGTACTCGGCGTCGTGCTCAACCTGGGCGCGAACCTGCTGAAGCAGTTGCTGCCCTCCCTGGTGCAGCTGATCTCTGCAAGCCTCCAGCTGATCGTGGCGCTCACGCCGATCCTGCCGCCGCTGGCGCAGGTCGTCGCGCTCGTACTGAAGCTGGCCGGCGGCGTTCTGGCGACACTCCTACCTCCGCTGATCACGCTGGCGAACTTCCTGGTGGGCAACTTCGCCCTGGGGCTGGCGACCATCATCGGATGGTTGTCGTCCTTCGTGCGCTGGCTGACGAAGATCACCGGCCCAGCGGTGAAGCAGATCGCGGACACCATCTCCACACAGGTCGGCATCGCCGTCGCGGTGTTCAAAGGCCTCTTCGACTTCGTGGTCGGGAAAGTTCTGCCGGCCATCGTCGGCTTCATCCGAGGTCCGCTGGCGAGCGCATTCCGCTGGGCCTACGACACCATCATCAAGCCGATCTGGAACGGCGTATCGTCCACGATCGGATCGGTGTGGAAGTTCGGCATCAAGCCCACGTTTGAGGCGGTCAAGGACGCTGTCGGCAAGGTCGGCAAGGCGTTCGGGACAGCGAGGGATGCGATCGGCAAATCGTGGTCGCAGATCCAGGACGTCACGAAGAAGCCCGTCAACTTCGTGATCTCCAGCGTCTACACCCACGGCATCAAGGCAGTCTGGGACCGGATCGCAAGTTTCGTGCACCTGCCGAAGCTCCCCACCGCCCCCAAGCTGCTGGCCGCCGGCGGCACCGTCGGCGCCGGCTGGGGGCCCGCGACGCCGGGCATTTACAACCGGCCGACGGCGATCGTGGGCGAGGGACGGAGCCAGTACCCGGAGTACGTCATCCCCACCGACCCGCGCTACCGGGCCCGGGCCCTCGCCCTCCACCAGGCGGCTGGCACCCGCCTCATGGCCTCCGGAGGCATCCTGGGCCGGCTCGATGACGTCCTTTCGGGCGCCGCTCACGGCCTGTCCGACGCCACCGGCAAGGTGTGGAGCGGCATCAAGACGGCCGCGGACATCACCTCACACCCGGAAAAGGCGTGGGGGACCGTGACCGCCCCGGTTCGGAAGGCCATCCTGTCGCTCGGGTCCTCTCCCATGGCGCGGCTCGTCGAAGCCGTCCCGCTGAAGGCCCTGGACGGGCTGAAGGAAACCCTGCTCACGGCCGTAGGACTGGGAGGTGGAAGCCGGTTCGTCAGCACCCGGATCCCGTCCGGTCAGCACCGCACCGTCATCAGTCAGGCGCTGGCCGCGGCGGGTGTCCCGCCGCCGGGCACGATGACGCAGTGGCTGTCCGGCATGAACACCCTGATCACGCGGGAGTCGGGCTGGAACCCGCGGGCGATCAACTCGTGGGACTCCAACGCCAAGGCGGGCCACCCGTCGCAGGGGCTGACACAGACGATTCCCGGCACGTGGGCGCACTACGTGCCCACAGCGCTGCGGTCCAGGGGCATCCTCGATCCGGTCGGCAACGTCGCCGCGTCGATCCGGTACATCGTCAGCAGGTACGGCAACATCACCCGGGTCCAGCAGGCCAACGCGTCACTCCCGCCCAAGGGCTACGACTCCGGTGGCTGGCTGCAGCCCGGCTACACGATGACGTACAACGGCACGGGCAAACCGGAAGCGGTGTTCACGCACGCGCAGTTCACGGCGTTGATGTCCGGCCAGGCGGGAGGTTCCCGCGGTGACCTGATCTACAACGCTGCCGTGCGGGAGGTGGCGTCCCGCCAGTCCGTTCTCGATGCTCTCGCCACCTACGACGCGCTGCACCGGCCGACCGTGACGGGAGTGTGAGATGCCGATCCTCGTCGGGCCCACGGTCCTGCCGCCGCCCGTCGTCTCTCCTCCGGCGGCCCTTGCGCCGCTGGAAGGGCCGACGGTCACCTGGACCGACCCGGCCGGCGCGGTGACGACGTTCACCGACCTGGACGCCGGATGGGTGCTCCAGCCCGGGGCGACCGGCCTGGACATGCCCGAGTGGTCGTTCGTCACGGACGAGTCCCCGGACATCGACGGGACCGCGGTCCGGCAGGTGCGGGCGGCCGCCAAGCAGATCATGCTGCCGGTGGCGTTCTGGTGCGACAACGGCCGGCCCGCCTACCTGGCCCGCCGACGGGCGCTGATCTCCCAGCTCAACCCCAAGCGCGGCCCCGGTGTCCTGTCGGTGATCCAGCCGGACGGGGAGACCCGCTCGATCCAGGCGTACTACACCTCCGGGATCGAGGGCAACGAGGCCACCGACCAAGCCGGAATGAGGTGGAGCCAGAACGCCCTCACCTTCACGGCGCCGTCGCCGTACTGGCTGGGCACGGAGGTGACCGCATCGTGGCGGGTGGCGTCGGGCGGCACGTGGCTGCCGATCCTGCCGCTGGCCGTGCAGGACTCACAGGTGCTGGGCGCGGTGACCGTCACCTCGGACGGGGACGACGACGCCTACCCGGTGTGGACGGTGACCGGGCCCGCCACCGCCATCCACCTGACCAACGCCACCACCGGTGAAGCGCTGACGCTGACCCGAACGCTGACCGGGACAGACACCGTGGTGATCGACACTCGGCAGCGGCAGCAGACCGTCACCCTCAACGGTGCGACGAACCTGTGGCCGGACCTGTCCGACGACTCGTCGCTGTGGCCGCTCGTCCCCGGGATCAACGAGTTGGCCCTGGAAGTCGACGGCGCGACGTCGGCGACCGAGGTGGCCATGTCCTACCGACTGCGGTACCTCGCCGCCTGACCGTGGGGAGGCCGCATGCCCGGGACGGGGATCGACATCTGGGTGCGTGACAGCACGCTCGCGCGGATCGGCCGCCTCGACGACTACGTCAGCCTCCAGGTCGTGCCGCGGTACAACGCAGTCGGCGCCGCGACGGTCACCTTGTCCGCCGGGTCGGCGCAGGCCGGGTTGATGGTCGAGGGCAATGGGCTGATCTTCGCCCGGGCCGGCAGCGTGCTGATGTCCGGGCCAATCCGCACGGTCGGCTGGTCCCGGGACGCCTCGGACGGCGGTCCCGGGACGCTGACCGTCGGCGTGGTGGACGACATGACGGTGCTGGCGGAGGCCACGTGCTGGCCGGACCCGACCGCGGATCTGTCCGCGCAGACGGACCCCACGTACAAGATCAGCGCGGTGGCGGCAGAGACGGCGATGCGTGCCCTGGTGGATCTGAACATCGGGCCCGGCGCTCAGGTAGGACGGCAGAATCCGCTGCTGACACTGGCGGCCGACGGCGGCCTGGGCGGCACGATCGCGGCCCGGCAGGTCGACCAGTTCGCCAACCTGCTGACCACGTTGCAGTCGATCGCGGTCGGCGCCGGGCTCGGTTTCCGCGTCGTGCAGGCCGGCTCCGCATTGCAGTTCCAGGTGTTCCAGCCCGTCGACCGCAGCGCGACTGCACGGTTCAGCTTCGGTCTCGGCAACTTGACCAGCGCGTCCTATACGACGACGCCGCCGACGTGCACGGTGGCAATCGTGGTGGCCGGCGGCACGGACACTCCGCGGGTCGTGCAGTCCTACAGCCAGACCGACCCGATCTTCCCCACTCTCCGCATCGAGCAGATGGTTGACCAGACCTCGACCTCGACAACGGACACTGACCTGGCGGATCAGATGCAACAGGCCGCGACGGAGGCCCTCGCGCAGGGCGCCGGGCAGGCGGCGCTGACGCTCGCTCCGATCGACATCCCGCTGCTGCAGTACGGCACGGACTACGCCGTGGGCGACACGGTGGCGGCCATGGTCCGCGACGACTGGTACACCGACGTTGTCCAGCTGGTCACGCTCACCGCCTCCGCGCAGGACGGGCCGCTGCTCGCGGCGACGATCGGCACCTCCGACGCCGGCGGCACCACCGACGCGGTCGCCCGCATCTACTCGCTCATCGCCCGGGTCAAGCGCGACGTTGCCCGGCTCACCAGCAGAAAGGCGGGATGATGACCGAGTTCTCCGCCCCGTTCAACTCTTCCAGCGTCGCCACGGAGTACGTGTGGTCCCGGCTGGCCCGCCGCTGGGGCCTCGACGGTGTGATCGCCGACAGCACCGCGGGCACCGACCTGAAAGTCACCGGATCCGGCGCCACAACCGTGTCCGTGGCGCCCGGCGAGGCGTTCGTCAACGGCTTCTACTACTCCCTCGACGCGGTCAAGCAGGTCAACGTGACCAGCAATGCGGGCGGCACGAGCCCGCGGATCGACTACGTGGTACTCCGCGCGGACCCGGCGAACGACCAGGTCACCGCCGAGTACAAGGCCGGCGGCACCACGGCCCCAGCGCTCACGCAGACGGCGGCCGGCGTGTGGGAGATCCCCCTCGCCCAGTGCACGGTCGCGGCCGGCGCGACATCGGTTGCGGCCGGAGTCGTAACCGACCTGCGCTGGTTCTCCAGCAAGGGCACCGTGGTCAGCCTGCCCGCCGCCCGGCGTCCCGCGGTGCCCGGGCTGCTGGCGATCGAGGGCGACAACGTCCTCCTGGGCAACACCGCCGGCGGCTGGGACCTCCTCGGCACGGCCGGACAGACCGGGTGGCAGACGTACACGCCCGTGTGGTCCACCGACCACATCACCAGCATCAACTGGGGCACCGGCAGCTCGATGCAGAACCTCGGCCGCTTCAAACTGGACGGCAAGAGCTGCACCCTGTACCTCCAGGTCGGCCCTTCGACCAACATCACGTCCTCGGACAGCCTGTACGTGACGCTGCCGTACCCGGCGAATGCCGCCTACCGCAGCCTCTTCCAGGTCCACCTCGCCTCCGGCAACAGCCAGGGGCTGTGGCTGGGGGATGCGGTGGTGTACCCGAGCAACGGCACCAACAAGATCACCGGCATCTGGGTCAGCAACGGCAACAGCGTAATCCAGCAGATGACGCCGGACAGCCCCATCAACTTCCGGAGCAACGACTACTTGACCATCTCCGGCACCTACGAGATCGCGTAAGGACGCCCCTTTTGACCAGGCATCTTTTCGGTGGGCAGCCCTCCGACCTCGCCATGCAGATCGCCGGCACCACCCTCACGGTGAAGCCCGGCGCCACCCTCACCGTGTGGGACTCCCTGTCCGGCGGGAACCAGCTCACCGACCTCACCGACCTGTCGGCGAACCCGATCAGCCAGGTCGTCGCGGACAATTTCGGCGGCGTGACGTTCTGGGGCCCGGACGACAGCACCAGCCTGCTGTACATCGACGGCGGCCTGGGCGTCCGGTACGCCATGCAGGCCGTCGACCTCGGCCAGTCCGTCGCGCAGCTCAGCTCGACCACAACTTCGGCGATCGCCAACCTCACCACCCTGGTGAACGCCGCGATCCCGTCGTCTTCCGTCACCACCGGCGGGGACCTCCTCGTCGGCACCGGCCCGGGCACCGTTGGGCGCCTCGGCGTCGGCACCTCCGGCCGACGGCTCGTCCCGGACTCCGCCGGCGGCGGCCTGCGCTGGGGCCTGGACTGGCGCCGGCGTTACCTGCCGGACGCGCTGACGGCGATGTCCCTGTCGAGCGAGTCCGTCACGCACGTGACGACGCAGCAGGCGACGTCCACAATCTCCGGCGCGCAGGCCCTGATCACCCCCGACACCGGCCCGTTCCTGTACCTGGGGGCCGGGTCGTTCACCTACGGCAGCGGAACCCCGGACTCCTCGTACTACCTGCCGCTGAGCCGGTACCCGAACACCTACGCGTCCGGGCAGGGCAACTGGAGCATCGAGTTCATGACCGATGCCGCCCAGTTCGAGATCAAGTTCAAGTACATCTCGGCGGCCACGGAGTACCGGCTGTCCATCGACGGCCGGGCGGTCACGGACCTGATGCAGGCGTCCGGCGGCACCACGGCGGGCAGCTCCCACGTCCTCAAAGTCACCCTCGGCTCGGCGGTCCCGCGGCGCATCCGGTTCGACTTCGTGACGATGCCGTTCGGCGGCCTGTTCCTCCCGTCTGGGGCAACCGCGTGGAAGCCCACCAGCCGCGGCGGCCGGCTCGGCGTCCTCGGCGACAGCATCACCGACGGCAGCGCCTACAACACCGGCGGCGCAGGGGGCACCTGGCTTCAGCGGGCCGGGCGCCTGCTCGGTTGTACGGACGTGTGGGACCAGGCCCGCGGTGGCACCGGGTACATCACCCCCGGGTCGTTCGCCACGTTCGCAAACCGGGTCGCGCTCGACATCACGCCGTACGGCTTCGATCGGCTGATCGTGTGGGGCGGCTACAACGACAACGGCGGCTCCCAGAGCGACATCGGGACCGCCGCGGCGTCGCTGTACGCCACGCTGAAGACGGTCGTCGCCCCGGGCGGCGACATCATCGTCATCGGTTGCTGGTCGCCCACCGGATCGCCGGGCGCCTCGATCACCAACACCGACACCACGCTTCGGACCGCGGCAGCCGGCGCGATGCTCCCGTTCATAAGCCCGATCACAGGCAGCATCTACGACAAGACCGGCACGCTGGTCGAGACACACGGCCCGTGGATCACGACGGCCAATGCCAGCACCTACGTCAACGCGACCGACAACGTGCACCCGAACGACGCCGGCCACATCTACCTGGCCCGCCGCATCACCGAGGCCCTGCGCGCTCTCATGCCGGCCTGACCGCATCACCCATCCCCGCCCCGGCCGTTGCTGGCCGGGGCGTCGTCATGCCCGGGAGGGCTCATGATCCACGGCCAGGACTGGTCGTCGTACCAGGCCGACGCGCCGCCCACGGACGGGCTGGCGTTCGCGTTCGTCAAGCGCACGGAGGGGTTGTCCTACGTCAACCCGCGCGCGCACGCCCAGGTGGCGCACGCGCGCGCGGCGGGGCTCGTGGTGGGGCACTATGCGTACCCGCACATCGCGAACAGCGCCTCGGCGGAGGCCGACTTCTTCCTGAAGAGCCTCGGCGCCGACCTGCACGCCGGTGACCTGCTGTGCCTGGACTGGGAGTGGTACGGGCAGAAGGTGACGGCGGCGCAGGCCCGCGCGTACAAGGCCGCATTCATCTCGCGCATCCGGCTGAAGGCGCCGGGGCACCGGGTGGTGCTGTACAGCGACGTGAGCAACTGGACGCACGTCGATACCGACTCGAACTGTGGGGACGGCCTGTGGATCGCCACGGGCGGCCGCGCGCCGGGCGATCCGGGGATCAAGCATCCGTGGACGTTCCACCAGTACTCAACGGCCGGCGGCATCGACCATGACGTCGCCCAGTTCGCCGAGCGCCGCGGCCCTGCGCGCCTGGGCGTCCGGGAAGACCACGACCCCGGCGAAGGCGCCGGAGAAGGAGGGCGACATGCCACTCACCGCGAAGGACGCCGAGACCGCCTGGAACACCGACGGCATCGTGCACGCGCCGACCGGGGCCGTGGCCGCGAAGGACGCCGCGACGAACCCGAGCTGGACACCTGCGAACGCTCTCGCTAGCGCGTTGCAGTCCTCCCGCGAGGCCTCCGCGAACACCAAGGCGCTGCTGGCCCAAGTCGCCGCGCTGACCGCTGCGGTCAGCGCCATGGCGCAGGGCGGCGGGATCACCGCCGAGCAGGTCCAGGCCGCAGCCCAGGCCGGCGCCTCGGCGGCGCTCGCCGAACTCGGCCACACCCTCACCACCCAGGACCCGGCGTGACCGCGATCGACTACGACCTGGAATTCCTGGAGGACGGCCGCACGATCGAGCTGATCTCGATCGGCATGGTGTGCGACGACGGCCGCGAGTACTACGCGGTGAACCGGGACATGCCGAAGCGGAAGATCCGCAAGCACCAGTGGCTGATGGAGAACGTCGTGCCTAGCCTCCCGAAGGCAAGCAGCGACGAGCGCAACATGCAGATCGGCTGGCTCTTCAACCCACGGGACCCGGCGGTGAAGGGCAAGCAGCAGATCGCAGATGAGGTTATGGACTTCATTCGTGCGGCCGGGCCCGACGTCCAGCTCTGGGCCAACTACGGGGCCTACGACCATGTCGCCCTCGCCCAACTCTGGGGACGAATGATCGACCTCCCTGAGGGCGTCCCCATGTTCACCAACGACATTCAGCAGGAACGCTCCCGCCAGGGCCTCGCCTGGGACGACCTGCCGAAGCAGGAATCCGGCGAGCACAACGCGCTCGCCGACGCCCGCCACAACCAGACCGTCCGCCGGTGGCTCGCCACCCGGACCCCGACCACCTGAACGGAACGACATGAACCTGACCGCACTCGATTCGATCGCCTCGACCGCCCTGGGCGCGGTCATCGTGGCCGTGGCGTGGCTGCTGAAGCACGACAACCAGCTCAAGGGCGTGCTGAACCTGCTTCCCGCGATCGCCAAGGACGCCTCCACCGCACGGACAGCCGTGCAGACCAGCGGCGTGGCTCCGGCGGTGCACCGGGTGGAAGCCGAGCTGTCCGCCGGCGCCAAGGCCATGCTCGACGGCGTCGTCAGCCGCCTGGAAGCGCTCGCCTCGCCCATGGCCGGCGGCGCGGACACCACCCCGGTGCCGGGCGACACCGACACTGCGGTCCCGACGGTCCCGGACGTGCCGGACCCGGATCCGACACCGGAGGTGGAGCCCGCCCCGGTCCCCGCGCCCGCCGGGCTGGCCGAGGGCACGTCATACACCGTGGTCGCCGGCCAGCTCATCCCGCAGACCGCCTGAACCGCTGGGGGGTGAATCGTGGCTGATGAGCCGTCGAACTCTGAGCTGTGGCGGCTCATCACGGACGTCCGCGCCGACCTGACAGCCCAGTTCAAACTGCTGGTGCTGAGGGAGGTCTATGACGCGCGGGAGGCCGCTCGGGACCGGGACATGGCCGCTCTCCAGAAAGACGTGGACGAAGAGCGCCGGGAGCGCGAGAAGGCCGAGGAGCAGCGAGCGGCCGACCGGCGCCTGATCTTCACCAGTCTGGTCGCGCCGGTGCTGATGCTCGCTCTGATGATTTGGCTCGCGTCCCGGGGGGTGCACAGCTGATGAAGCGTCGCCGTGACATCGTGTACGCGCTCTTCGTCCTGGCCGGCCTGGCCGTGTTCGCCTGGATCGTCATCAGGCTCCAGTCCCTCGCCGTCCAGGTGCAGACCGCGAACGAAGCGCGGGACGCCCTGGCGCAACAGGTACAACAGCTCGGTGCCCGGCCGGTGGCCGGCCCCCCGGGAAGCCGCGGCCTGCCAGGCCAGCCCGGACAGGGACGGCAGGGCGATCCGGGGCTGCCCGGGCCACCGGGTCCGTCCGGCAGGGCGGGCCGCACCGGCGCCACGGGCAAGCTCGGCACGGCAGGGCCCACCGGTCCTCCCGGAGACGTCGGCCCGACCGGAGTCCCCGGCGCCGCGGGCAGCCCGGGCGCGGACGGAGCGCAAGGCCCTGCCGGCCCGCCGGGACCCGCGGGGCAGGACGGCAAGGACGGGCGGGACGGCGCCACCGGGCCAGCGGGACCGGCCGGCCCGACCTGCCCGGATGGGTACAGCCTCCAGGCACCCGCCTGGGACCCGAACGCGCTCGTGTGCACTCGGGGCGGCACGCCGACGTCGCCGACGCCGACGCCCACTCCCGCCGGGCTCCTGCCGCTCCGCCGCCGCTGACGTGACGCCCCCGCCTGCCTTCGGGCTGCGCGGGGGCGTCACGTGATCCACCACGAGGTGTGGCCCTACCAGAAGAAGCGCACCTGAGTACGCACCACGGCGCCCCCACCCGCAGTCCAGCGGGTGGGGGCGCCGTCGCATGCCCGGGGACGGGCGCGAGTGTGTGTCAGTAGTCGTCGCACTGGCAGTAGTCGTCGCGCTGCTGGCACTCGTCGCAGCGAGGGCAGTCGCAGCCGCACGCGCAGTCGGCGTGCTCGGGGCCGACGCCGTAGCAAATGCAGTCGGATTCCCCACAGGGCTCGTTCATGGATTTCATCCTCTCTCGGTGGCCGCCGTGGCGGCAGGGGGTTCGTTGGGGGCGGGGGGTGTCTCCCACCATCCGGTGTCAGGGTCTGCGGTGGGTGCTGGCCCGCTGGTGTCGACGGGTGTGGGCCAGCTTTCGGCGCGGGTCGGCAGGTCATGGCGCAGGGCCACGGAAAGCTCCTACAGGTGGTGGATGACCGTGGCAATCAGCCAGAGCACGGCGAGCAACGCGGCGGCGGCGGGTACGCGCCAGTCGGGTGGCGGCCCGTGTGGGGTGCGGTAGCTGATGCGGTCGTGGTCGGGGATGAGCCCGCCGTGCTCCGCGTCCCGGTGTTCGGTGCGGGCGGCGTCGGCCGCCCCGTAGGTGCGGAGCGGAGGCGTCTCCACGGCGCACTGATCGCACCGGTAGCGGTAGGGCACGGCGGGCTCCTAGTCGGCTGTGACCACGCTGAGAGCGGGATCGAGAGGGGCTGAGACCGGCTGAGATTTCCGCAGGTCAACCTGGCTGAGAGTGGGTTCGGAAGGGGGCTCTGGGGCCCTTTGGGGGAGGGGCTTGAGGAGGGCCTCGACATCCGCCCGGCGGACCCCGCTGCGGCCGGCTACTCCGTCCACCGAGAGGGAGCGCACGACGGGCAACCCGTGGGCCTGCAGCAGGGGCCGGAGTTGAGCCTGCGGAAGGGCCAGCGCGGGGTGCTTGGCGAGGGCCTCCAGGTGCACCCCGTTGCGGCCGCGGGTGACCTCGTCGAGGAGGTCGAGCAGGGCCACTCGCGGGTCCTCGACGGCGTCCTCGGAGGGCTCCGGCTCGGCGTCTTCGACTCCAGCTTCCGGGGGCAGCATCCACACTTCCCGCGGGGCGAGGACCCCGGCGGCGATCAGCCACGCGAGGAGGATGCCGGACGGCGCGAAGGTGGGGTAGTGCCCGACCGCCCACACCGCGCCGGCGATGGTGCCGGCTGGCGCGGTGGCTCGCCATCCGCGGTCCTCCCACGTTCCGGCGGCCCACACCCATCGCCAGGTGCGGAGCAGGATCTGCCCGGTGCCCAGCGTGCAGGCCCGGCAGGTGGTGCGGGCGAGGCGGGTGTCCCACAGGTATTGGCGGAGGCCGTGGCCGCGCCAGCTGACGCGGCCACGGAACCAGATCCACTCACCCATTGGTCAGGCGCCGATGAACTGGTTGAGGATCGCGGCGAGGGTGCTGGCGGCGATGCCCCAGACCCCGCCGGCGGCCGCGTAGATGGTGGCGGCGACGATGCCCCAGGCGCCGGCGCGTCCGTGTTTCTTGGCTCCGATGGCTCCGATGGTGACGACGATGGCGATCGCGCCCATGCCGAAGGATCCGAGGGCTTTGCCCTGGATGGCGGCGGCGATGCTGAGGGCGATGTCGCCGGGGACGTGCCAGACCTCGGCGGCGGTGCTGTAGAGGGTGCCGGCGGTGAAGCCCCAGATCGCGGTGGTGCGCGGCTGGGAGAACTTCAGTTCGCCCTTGCCCTTGGCGCCGCCGATCATGATGGCGGTGGCGCCGAGAGCGGCCCCGGAGGCGGTGACGGTGCCGAGGAGGTGGCCGCCGAGGCTGGCGGCAGCGAGGGTGAGCACGGTTGTCCTTCGGGGTCAGTGGCTGGCGCCGGGTGCGTACAGGGCGAGAGCGAGTACGGCGGAGGCGAGGGGGATACGGCAGAGCCAAGGGAGTGGGCCCCACCAGCCGCGGGTGCGGGCGTCCCACCGCCAGGCGACGAGGGCACAAATCCCGGCGCCGAGGATGACGGTGGCCACCTGGTCGCCGGTGCCAGCGATGAAGGTCCGGAGCGGCTGGACGAGGTGGAGGCACCAGCCCGTACCCGCGGCGGTTCCGTTGTAGAGGAGCCAGCGGGCACGGGAGTTCAGGTTGGCGACGGCCTGCTGGACCTTCGCGGTGCCGGCGAGTACGGCCTTCTGATCGTCGGGTGCGGTGCGCTCCGGGATGTCCGACCAGTCGTCCGGGGCCTCAGCCGGCTTGCCGTCGTCGATGTCGGGTTCGGCTTCCAGGCGGGCGATCGGCTTGTGGTCCGGCTTTCCGGTCGGCACCCGGCGGGTGCGGGTACTCGGCTGGGGTACGCCGGGTTCGAACGGGGTGGGGTCCGCGGGTGCATCGGGTTCGGGCTCGGCCAGCGTGTCGAGATCGATGACCTGTCCCGGCGGGGGGATCCGCGGCGGGACAGGCGGGCACCCGGCCGAGAGGGTGTCGCCGTGGCGGGGCGAGTACAGGTCCGCCCACCAGGCGGGTACGGCAGTCTCAGCCACGGCCAGCTCCGGCGGCGGCAAGGGTGAGGACGAGGTCGTCGGCCAGTTCGCCCTGGATGCGCTGGGCGCGGGTCTGGCCGATGGAGTAAGCCGCTCGCAGCGAGCGGATGGAGGGCATTTCGCCGGCCGCGAGGTCGCCGGCGTAGTCCCATCGGGCGGTGGCGGTGAGGTCGTCCTCGGCGGGCGGGGGCGCGGAGTGGTCGGCGATCTCGGGTGCGTACTCGGTGACGGGCGGGACGATCTTCAGCAGACGCGCGCCGGGAGGTACGACCTCGGGTGTGGGCTGCCGTCGGGGTGTGGCGGGCGCCGGACGGTTGCTGACGATCGGCAAGAACTGGGCGTCGCCGGGCACTGCCGCGGGCGGCTGTGGGAGCTGCGTCGGGGTGGCGGGGGCGGCGTCGGGTACAGCTTCTTCGGCGGGTTCTGCTTCGGGTGCGTCGACGGGTACGGGCGTGGCGGCTAGGACTTCGTGGACCTGTCGCATGACGGCGCCGAACGCCAGCAGTGCGGCGACCGGGGGTACGGCGGCGACGATGTACTCCAGGGCGGCGGCACCCGTACCCACGCCGGCGACGTTGAGGGCGATCGAGCCGCCGGAGCCGAGGACGGTGAGGCTGATGGCCCAGGGGTCGACTCGGTGCGCGAGGGATGCGCGGAGGATGAGGAGTTCCCCGGCGACGATGAACAGGTCGACGGTTGCGGGCCAGGCCCAGGCGCGGGCGGTGTCGGCGGCGAGGCCGTTGCTGGCGGCGATGGTGTGGAGGTGGGCGTAGGAGAGCCAGAACGCGGCGCTGGTGAGGGCGATGGTGACCGCGGCGGCCCCGACCGCGAGTGCCCGGCGGGCGGTGGTGTGCATGGTGTGCTCCAGTGGGTGCCGGGCCCGTCTGCCGGAGGGGTGGCAGGCGGGCCCGGCGGTCGGGGTGGTCAGTCGCGGTACCAGCGGTGGAGGCCGGCGTCGAACGCGGCGCGGTGTGCGGCTCCAGCGTCCGAGTCGTAGTCGGCGCGGCAGTCGTCGACGGTGGCCGTCATGCGGCCGTACTCGATGGCCGGGTGCTCCGGAGCCGGAGTGGGGCTGGGGCCGGTCACCGCCGGGCCTGCTCGCGCTTGCGGTCGAGTTCGGCGCCGAGTTCGCGGGCGAGCCGGGCGGCGGGCGTGTCGTAGTCGGCGCGGCAGTCGTCGACGGTGGCGGGGATGCGGCCGGTCTCGTCGATGAGGGGCGCGGGCTCACGGGTCATCGGGCACCACCGGTGGTGTAGGCGTCCGGGGTGCAGATGATGCACCGGTGGTCGGCGTCGCCCTCGTGGCAGTTGTCGATGCAGCGGCGGCACCACGGGGTGTCGGCGTGGCGGGCGTGTCCGTCGAACCGGGTGTCGGCCGGGTCGAACGGGCGGCGGCAGCGGGCGCAGGCGGCCGGGGCGGGGTCGGCGAGGACGTCGGTGCCGCACTCGGTGCACCGGCTGTCGTCGCCGTCGACCTCCAGCCCGGTCAGGACGGCCCAGTCCAGGCCGATCAGCGAGGGCGCCGGGGCGTGCGCGGGGCAGCGGAGCTGACGGCCGTCGCGGGACCGCAGCGCCACGATCTCCGGCACCGCGGTGCGCTCCGGGGCGCAGGGCACGAGGTTGCTGTGGGCGTCCTTGCCGCAGCCGCAGCGGTAGCCGCCCGGTCCGTAGAGCAACGGGTCCGGCGCGTCAACCGCCCGGGTGGACTCGCCGGCGTCCGCCTGGTCGGCGCCGTCGGTGTCCTTCCCGGCCGGGACATACACGGGGTAGGTGACCGGGGTGTCGGCGATCGACCGGCGGATGACCCGGACCGCGATGTCCGGGGCGGTGGACTGGTCGAGCGCGGCACGGAGCGTGCCGAGCACGTACCAGGTCCGCTTCTCCAGCAGGCGGACGTACTGCCGTTCGGCACGGTCGTCGCCGGCTGCGGCGAGCGGCATGTTGAGGGCGTCGATGATGGCGGTGAGCAGGTCGCGGACGTCGTCGGGGAGCGTGGTCATCGGACACCGCCGGTGTTGAAGCCGTCGCAGCCGTCGTCGTAGTCCTCGATCACCGGCAGGCTCGCCGGGTCGGGGTGGAGCTGCCCGGCGCAGGGGTACGGAGCGGCGATCGGGGGCCGGAGCAGGGCGCGGCAGGTGGCAGCGTGCTGCTGGGCCTGCCGGTGCGCGGCGGCGACGGGGAGGGTGCCGGCCGTGCCGAGGGTCCAGTCGCAGGAGCCGCTGCATCCGCCGCTCAGGAGGCCGGGGGTGTCGGTGAGGCGGAGGTCGACGAGGGCGTCGACGGTGGTGAGGTAGCGGGCGGTGATGCCGGGGGGCCAGGGCGTGGGGCTGGGCCGGGTGGTGGGCTGGTCGGTACGATCCGACATGGCTGTCCTCCTGGTTGAGCAGGCTGGATGGCTGGCCCCGGCCGGAGGTGCGAACTCCGACCGGGGCCGTCTTGCAGTGCGGCACTGGGCTGTGGCCGCGATGCGACGCTAGACCCTACGATCTAGATATGCAAGACCGTAGGGTCTAACATGGCGTCGCGGCCACGCTCTCGATCACGAGAGGACGCGGAGTGGCAGACGAAACCGAGGAGGTGCAGCGGGTCTTGGACGCCATCGCAGAACTGGAAGGCATCGAGGACGATGCGGCTTGCGCGCGAGCCGTCACCGAAGTGCTCGACGCCTGGCCCGATCAGCACGCGCGGCTCCGAACGCTGCGGCAGGCCCGCGTCCTCGCGCTCCGGGGACAGGGAAAAACCTGGAAAGAAATCGGCGACATCATGGGCGTGCACTTCACTCGGGCACGCCAGATCGCCACCGGCCAGCGAGGGAGCAAGCGGGAGACCGCGCCGCCTCCGGCTACCGAATAGCAGAAGGCCGGGACGCGGACGCCCCGGCCGGTAACCAGCGGCGCCAACCGCTGATCCACAGAGCACCACCTGCGAAGAAGGGCCTGCGTGATGCAGCCTACCTACCCATGCCTTCAGGGGCCACGTTCCGCCGGCGGTTGCCGGTGATCGAGCACCTGCGCGGCCGGAGCACCGAGACGAAGTACGGCCGCATCCCCCTGTGGCTGTACGAGACCGGCGTCGGACTCCAGGCCATCGCCACCTACGGGTGGCTCCACGGCCGCTACGGCCACTACGACCGCGTGATGCCCAGCTACGGCACCCTCGCCAGGGAACTGGGCGTGAGCCGCGGCAGCGTCATCGCCTACGTCAAGCAGCTCGTCGCCGTCGGCGCCGTCCAGATTGAGACCTCGGGCGCCGTCGGGCAGAAGACGAACGAGTACGTGATCGCCTTCAACGAGCCCTTCACTGCCGCCTCCGATGCCCCGGTTTGGGGTGGTCAGAATGCTGACCACCTGGTCAGCGGGCTGTACCGATCTGGTCAGCCGGCTGACCAGGGTGGTCAGCCGGCTGTACACGAAGAAGACGTTTCTAAGAAGACGGAGAAGACCGTCCCTCCGTCCGGTCCCCCGAACGCCGACGCGCCGGTGTCCGAGCCCAGGGCAGGGACGGACGGTGGCGGAGTGGTCGAGTTGGCGATGCCCGCCGGCGGTCTGGCCGTGCTGCTGGAGGTGGCTCGCCGCCGGCCCGGGCTGACGCTGTCGGGCCGGCCGCTGCGGGACCAGGCGCTCGCCGTGGAGGGCCTGCTCGCGGTGGGCTGGGCGCCGGGGGATCTGGCGGCGGCGCTGGCCGGCGAACCCCCGGTCGGGATGCGTTCCGCGGGCGCGGTGCTGGCGGCTCGGATCCGGTCGTTGCCCGCGGTCCCGCCGGTGTTGCCGCGGCAGGGCGGCACGGACACCCCGCCGGTGCCGCACTCCCCGGCGCCGCCCCGGCCCGGGCTGCCGGTGGTGCTGGCCGATCCGCCGCCGTCCTGCGCCACGTGCGCCAGCTACCCGGCCCCGGGCGAGGATCGGTGCCCGTCGTGTCTCGGCTGGCCGCTGTGCGCGTCCGGGTGCGGTCGGCGGACCCCGGACGGTGCGGAGTGCGAGGAGTGCGTGCACGCACTCCTGGAGGCCGCGCTGCGGGCCCCGGAGACGGAGAGCAGCGACTGCCCGGGCGTCGAGGGCCCGTGCGGGCGGCCCGCGGTGACGCTCGGGTGGTGCTCGCGGTGCCGGATCGCGGTGGAGGCGGAGGCGGTCAGAGCAGGTGCCTGAGCAGCCCCAGCAGGACGATGACGCCGACCCCGATGCCGAGGAGCCGCAGGGCCTGCTGCGCGTAGTCCGTGGCCCACAGGGCCCGCCAGTTCACCGCTGGCGGCCCAGTGGGTCTGGGCGGTGGCGTACGCGCAGGTGGTTGGACTATCTCGTCGTCCGGCCGTAGCCCGTGGTGTGCGCGCTGGCGGTGTTCGTCCTGATCCTGCGTCGCCTCGTGGCGCCACCGGCGCGCATCGGCCTGGGCCCGGCAGTTGTTGCAGCGGTAGACGTACGACACCGCTACAGCACCACGCCGGGCCGGTAGTTGGCGAACGTCGCCCCGGGCTCGGCGGGTTCGTCGCCGCACTCGCACGCGATGGTGGGCTGCTCGTGTGCGCACAGGGGACCGTCGCACTCGTGGAAGTAGTCGTTCGGGCGCTCGCCGGTGCCGTGGCAGTCCGGGCAGGCGGGGTCTGGTGTGCTCATGCGGATCATCGTGCCGTGCCGCCCGACGGCAGGGCACCGATTCCGGACATCTACGATGCTCGGCATGACCACCGTGGAGTCCCTGCGCGCCGAGTTCGAGGCGAGCGGCGAGGACCTGGCCGCCCTGATCGCGTCGCTCCCGCCGCACGTCGAGGAGCACCTGGAGCCGCACGAGAACGGCGTCGGGATGCAGCTCGGGCCGCACCGCGGATGGACGGACGAGGAGCGCGAGCAGGTCGCCGCGCTGCGGGCCCGGCGCCAGCAGCAGGCACTGGAGCTGGCCCGGACCCGGGCGGAGGCGGCAGCCGAACCAGCCGCGGCCACGTAGACGCGCAGGTGCGGGCGGCGGCCGTAGGCGTACACCGTGGTCCGCCGGTCAGGCGATGACCACATCTCCCCGGGGGCCTCCTCGACCTCACGCCGCGTCTCGCTCATGTGTTCGATCGTACTGTCCGACCCCCGGCGTAGCGTGGTGGTGTCCCCGCTGCTGGCGCTCGGTGACGCCCGGTCCCCGCCGTGTGGCGCGGCGGGGATCAACGGCGCGCGGCGCCCTCCGGCCACACCACATCCACCGGCAGGCCAGCACCCTGCGCGAGCAGGACCACGTCCGCCGTCCCGCCGCCCTTGCCGGACGGCGGCTCCCCGTTCCACACGGCCACCAGCCGGTCCCCGCGCTCCAGCAGCACCGTGTTCGCGCTCTCGTACGCAGCACGGTTCGCGGTCTCGTGCGGCATCACCAGCACCTCGGACACCGCATCCCGAAGCCGGTCGAACACTGCGGCGTGCCCCGGCTTCACCTTCGCTTGCCGGTAGTCCTTGCTCGGGACCACTACGATGAGCTTCCCGCCGGCCGCGAGGACTTCCTCAGCGAACAGGCTGTCTGAGCCGGCCGCAATACAGGAGACGCCGACGAGGTCGGGCCCAGCGTGCTGGGCCAGGAGCGCACGGAGGGCGGCGCGTACCAGCGGGACCGAGTCGTCAGTCAGGTCCATGTGCCCGGTCACGGCCAGCGTCGTCACGGGTAGTCCCCTCAGTCGGTGAGCAGTTCGCGGATCGTAGCGCGCGCCTCACGAACCGGCCGAGACGCGCCGTGCCCCACGGTGTACTGGTAGAGGTCGCCGAGCCCGGCGCGCACGCGACCGGACTGCACCCGGCTGGCGGCATCGACGGCGGCGTACGTCTGGGCCACGGCGGTGTCTAGGTCGCCAGCGAGGAAATAGCACTCCGCGAGCCCAACATGGTCCAGCGCCCGGGACCGGCCGGCGTCGGCCGACCGGGTGGCCAGCGCGTGCCGGATCTGCTCAGCCGCCTCGTCTGCGTGCCCACGAGGATTGGCGCGGGCGAGTTCGAGGAGCCGGCCGCCGGTGGTCCCGGAGATCTCGGCCTCGTCGAAGTAGGCGATCCAGTGCGGCTCATCGTCCTCGGCTGCGGCATCGGCGAGCACTGTCCGGGCCTGTTCGGTGGCCCGCTTGAACGCCGCGGTACGCCCGAGCGCCGCGAGCGCCCACGCCTCCCGCGTGTGCAGCATGGCGCGCACCCGCGGCCCGGCCTCATCCCGGGCGCCGTCCTGGGCGAGACGCACGAGTTCGAGGGCGTCGGCCGGGCGGCCGGTGTAGAGCATTTGCCGGGCCATGCCCGCGAGCGTGTTCGCACCCCACAGGCGGTCTCCACCCGCGTGCGCGGCCCGGAGCGACAGCTGGTAGTAGTCCTGCGCGCGGCGCTGGAGACCGGCGTCCCACGCCATGCTCGCGGCGGATCCGGCGAGTTGAGCCATCACCCGGTACAGCCGGGTCTCGACCGCCGGCGCCTGGTGTTCGTCGAGGAGTGCGGAGACCTCGGCGAGCTGGCCGAGGACGGCCTTGCGGCGCAGGCCACCGCCGAACTGATGGCCCCAGGAGCGGAAGGCGCGAGCGGTGTGTTCGAGGTGGTCGACGTCTCGCTCGCCGAGCCGGCCCGGGCGACGTGCCGGCGTGCCCCCGGCGGCCGGGTGCATCCATCCTTCGAGGGCGTCGAGCAGGGCCGAGCCGGTGACGGCGGTTGCGGCGAGCGCGCGGGCTAGTGCACGGCGGTCCATCGTCAGATCGCTCCGTGTGAGCTGGGAGGCCAGCGACACGGTGACGTCCGACTGCCAGGGGGTGTCCTGACTTCCGATGGGCGGTGCGTCAGCCGGCGCGGCCGGGTGGTCGTCTCGCGTCTCCCAGGGTCTCGGGGCGAGGCACAGCATGTCGCCCGGGATGTGCAGCCCGTCGGCGATCCGCGCGAGCACCTCGAACGAGGTGACCTGCGCGCTGCCTTTCATGATGGTCGACACCTTGCCGGGTGTGAGGCCGCAGGCGTTGGCGATGGCGTTCTGGCTGAGGCCGCCGTACTGCTTGATGATGCCGAACGCTGCGGCGAAGTCGTGCTCCCGTAATGCGCGCCGCAGGTCGGAGCGGTCAAGGAGGTCGGTAGGAAGGGGCTGTGCGCTCATCGGCATCACCTGTGCGGTAGGTCGGCAGGCCGTGGAGGCGGTGTGTCCAGTATTACCGTCTCGGTAACACCTCGCGGGCATTCTGGGTTACGGCGGGCTGTCCGATGCTCGGATCATGACGACGACGCAGCGCCTCGCGCCCAACTGTGAGTTGGCCTCGGAGGACAAGCGGTACGCCGACGGCCACCGCTGGTGCCCCGGGCCGTATGAGGTTCGGCTGCCTGGCCAGCCCGTCGGCGAGCCGCCGGTGCTCCGCGGCTCGTGCGGCTGCACCTGCCACACAGGGGCCGGCCGATGAGCGCCCCGGATGCGCCGACGTGCGTTTACGGCCGCTGGCGGCCCGAGGGCGAGCACCAGGCTGTCGACCCGGTTGTCCTGACCCAGGTCCCCACGGTTCAGATCGGGTGCCGCGCCTGTGTACCGGCTGGGTTCAACGCCACCGGCAAGGAGCGGTCGTGAGCGAATTTCAGCAGCTCGCCGCCGTCTGCACGCCGCAGGACAGTGAGCGCGTCCAGGACTGGGCGGCCGCCCAGTTCGCCGACCCCGAGGACGCGGCGTTGGCGCGGGAGCTGATCGGCGCGCTGCTGGCCAGCCTGCACACGGAGATCCCGGGCGAGCGGGTCGACGTGCACGTTTCCCCGCACCCCCGGATGGTGCGGCTTGTCGTCTACGGACCGACCGTACTGTCCGCCCGAGTGGTCAAGACGCCCGAGTGGGGCCCCATCAGGCGACACGCCACCGTGGGCTCCGTGGCACCTTGCTGGACCGGCGTGTGGTGCGAGATGCCCCTGACTGCCGCCGTGGCCAGCGGCGCGACGGGGCCGCCCTGAGGCCGGCCGCCCCGTGAGCCCTCGAACGCCTAACCCCCGTACGGCGAGACGGGTCGCGGGGCGGCCACAGACTCCCGCCGCCGGCCCGGCCTGCTCATCACCTCGTCGGCTGGCGGCGGGTTCCAGATTCACCCACCATGAAGGAGACGCTGTGAGCACATCGTTACCGGTGGCAGACGCGCGGGACATCCTGACCCCGCGTGAGTTCGAGGGCGTCCGCGCCACCGTCGAGAGCAACAACCCCGGCATGCCCAGGGAGCTGGCCAACCGGATCACCGAAGAGGGCATCAAGTTCGTGGTGGCCGCCGGCCGGTTCCCCGACGTGCCGATGGCGCCGAGCCGCGTGGTCGACGAGGGCTGGCACGCCCTGATCCTCCACACCCGCCTGTACGCGGCCCTCTGCGAACGGCACGGCGTGTACGTTCACCACGCGCCCGGCTACGACCCGACGCACTACGACCCGCCGATCCTCGATCGCACCCGCGAGATGATCGAGGCAGCCGGGTTCGAGGTCGACGTTGAACTGTGGAGCGGCCCGCAGGACGGCGGCATCGCGGTGGCCGCGAACTGTCAGCACGCACCGGAATGCGCCATCATCCCGCTGCCCGAGCCGAGAGACCCGCGAATCCCGCCGGAGGAATAGGAGCGCGGGTAGCCTGACCGGACGATGGGAGGCAGCCACATGGAGTGGACCAACCCGAAGTACGCCGAGCAGGTCAGCCTGCTTCGCGCGCACCAGGCCGCCCAGCCGACGGTCACCTGCTCACGCTGTCGCGGCTCTCGCGCCAGCACAGCCGGTGGTCAGTGCGAGCCGTGTGCGGGCGCCGGCCAGCGGCCCGCACCCGTCCGCGGGTTCATCGGCGCCTGATGTAGTCCCGGCCGTCGTCTCGCTGCTGTGGGGCGGCGGCCGGCCAGCGGGCCGATCCTTCTACTCGCCTACGAGGTCGGCGATCGCGATACCCAGTCCTCGCGCGACGAGCAGCAGGTGGTCCAGGGGGACCCGGTAGCGGCCGTTCTCGGCGCGCGAGATCGTCTTGTTGTCCAGGCCGATGCGGTCGGCGAGTTGCTCCTGCGTCAGGCCGTGGGCCCGCCGTAGGTCGCGCATCCGGCTGCCGATCCGGCGTCGCTCGCGCATGACCCACTCGTCGGGGGCGGGAGCGGCTGGCACATGATCACGTTTGCCTGCGAGTGATCGAATGTCCTTACCACATGTGGTAAATCTGCACGACCTGCACCATCGGGGGGATGACGTGGATCCGCAGCACTGGGAGTTCCCGGCGCGCACCAGCGACCCGGACGCTGTCCGGCGTTGGTTCGCCGCCCGGGCCGGGGACGGCGGCGGCGCGGCCGGCATCGAGCTGTACAACCTCGTCGTGCCGGGCGCGGGGGAAACGATTCGCCTTGTCGTCACCCGGGCTGCCGGTGGCCGGGTGCGGGTCGCCGTGTACGGTCGGCGGCCGCTCGCCCCCGCCGTTCTGCGCGCGCCGGGGTGGTGCCGACTCCGGTTCCTCGCCGACACGGTGGGCGTCGCGGCGGACGGTGCCGGGGCGTGGGCGGAACTGCCGATGTGATCAGCATCTCAAGCGGCCGCGGCGCGGGTAGAGTTGCTGGTAGCGAGAGAGGGTCCGGACGCCGAGCGTCCGGACCCTCTTCGTTTGCGCCTCGGGCCAGCATTGGGCCAGCAGGTAAGGCACTGGGTGGCCATTCGGCTGTTACACAACCGTCTGACCTGGTGGGCCATCAGGGGCTCGAACCCTGAACCAATGGATTAAAAGTCCACTGCTCTGCCAGTTGAGCTAATGGCCCGCACACGCAGCATAGCCGGGTGTGGGCACTGGTTCGATCGCGTATCGCCGGCCCGGGCGTGGCGCCCGCCCCGCGGTGCGGGACGGGCGCCTGCCGGACGGCTCGGAGGTCAGCGCTTCCAGCGCGGCTTGTCGGCGCGGCGCTCGAACGACCGGTTCGGCGTGGCCGAGTTGGTGGCCGACGAGCCGCGGTGCTCCTCGTGCCGGCCGGTGGTGGGACGGCGGTCGTGCGAGGGGCGGCGGTCGTCACGGTCCCGGCCGAACGACGGGCGGTCGTCACGGCGGTCGCGGTTGAACGGACGGTCACCGGTGCGGTGCTCGCGCCGCTCGCCGCCTCCGAAGGACGGACGGCGGTCGTCACGGTCCCGGTTGAACGCCGGGCGCCGGTCGTCACGGCGGTCGCCGCCGAAGGAGGGACGGCGGTCGTCGCGGTCACGGTCCCGGTTGAACGCCGGACGGCGGTCGTCACGGTCACCGTAGGAGGGACGCCGGTCGTCCCGGTCACGGCCCGCGTAGGGACGGCGGTCGTCACGGTCGCCGTACGAGGGACGGCGGTCGTCCCGGTCACGGTTGAAGGCCGGACGGCGGTCGTCGCGGTCACCGCGGTTGAACGGACGGCGGTCGTCGCGGTCACCGTTGTGCGGACGGCGGTCGTCGCGGTCACGGTTGAAGGGGCGGCGGTCGTCACGGTCGCCGTAGGACGGGCGGCGGTCGTCACGGTTGAACGGGCGGCGGTCGTCACGGTCACCGTTGTAGGGGCGGCGCTCGCGCGGCTCGGGGCGCTCCTCGCGTTCCACCGGGGCGGTGGCCTGCGCGGGGATGACCGCGACCGGGGCGGCGGCCGGAGCGTCCTGGGTGCCGTCGGCCTGCTGGGCCGGGGCTCCGACGGCCTCGCCGCGCTCGCGGGCGGCACGGGCGGTGAGGCGTTCGGCCTCCTCGCGCAGTTCGCCGGCGCGGCGGGTGAGCTTCTCCAGCTCCTTGGTCAGGTCGGCGACATCGCGTTCGGCCTGCTGGGCCGCGTTGGCCACGGCGTCCGCCTGGACCTCGGTGAGGGAGCGGGCGCCGGTGATGCGGGCCACGTCCTCGTCGAAGACGCCGGCGCCGCTGACCAGGTGACGGGAGGCGTCGACGCCCGCGTCCTCCATGAGCCGGAAGATCGTCTTGCGCTGGTGCGGCAGGGCGAGCGAGACCACGGTGCCGGACTGGCCGGCCCGGGCGGTGCGGCCGGAGCGGTGCAGGTAGTCCTTGTGGTCGCCGGCCGGGTCGACGTTGAGCACCAGGTCGATGCCGTCGACGTGGATGCCGCGAGCGGCGACGTCGGTGGCGACCAGCACGTTGACGTAGCCGTCCTTGAAGTCGGCCAGCGTGCGGGTGCGGGCGCCCTGCGTCATGCCGCCGTGCAGCGCGTCGGCCTTCACCCCGGCGTCGCGCAGCTGCTCGGCGACGCGGTCCGCGCCCATCTGGGTGCGGACGAAGATGATCGTGCGGCCCTTGCGGGCGGCGATGGCGGCGGTGACCGGGGCCTTGTCCTTCGGCTTCACGATCAGCACGTGGTGGGTCATCGTGGTGACCGCGCCCTGGGCCGCGTCCACCTCGTGGGTGACCGGGTCGACCAGGTAGCGCTTGACCAGCGTGTCGATCTCGTTCTCCAGCGTGGCGGAGAACAGCAGGCGCTGGCCGCCGGCCGGGACGAGGTCGAGAATCTCGGTGACCTCGGGCAGGAAGCCCATGTCGGCCATCTGGTCAGCCTCGTCCAGGACCGCGATGCGGACCTGGTCCAGCGAGGCGGCGCCGCGGTCGATCAGGTCGCGCAGCCGGCCGGGGGTGGCGACGAGGATGTCGACGCCACGCTCCAGGGCGTAGATCTGGTTGGCCATCGAGGTGCCGCCGCAGACCACCTTGAGCTTCAGGCCCATCAGGTCGCCGTAGGGCTGGAGCGCGTCGGAGACCTGCATGGCCAGCTCGCGCGTCGGGGTGAGGATGATGCCGCGCGGCCGGTGCTTCTCGGTGCGGCCGCCGGAGAGCGTGGTGAGCAGCGGCAGACCGAACGACAGGGTCTTGCCGGAGCCGGTGCGGCCGCGGCCGAGGATGTCCTTGCCGGCCAGCGCGTCCGGGATGGTGGCGGCCTGGATCGGGAACGGCACGGTGACGCCGTTCTGCGCCAGCTTGCGCACGATGCCCTCGGACAGACCCAGGTCGCTGAAGGTCAGGCCGGGCTCGGCGTCCTCGTCCTCGACGGGCGCGGCGGAGGTCTCGACGGCCGCGGCCACGTCGGTCACGGTCTCGGCGTCGTCGGCCACGGGCCCGGCCGCGGCGGGCGTGATCTCGGCCGCGGCGGTGGTGTCCTGGGTGTCGACCGCGCCGGGGGTGGTGTCGACCGCGTCCTCGGAAACGGGCAGGACGGAGCGGTCGGAAATGTCAACGGACATGCGAAAGCAGAACCTCTCGGAGACTCGGCACGCGCCAGCTCCGCGGATTCGCATACAACCGCCTCAATGCGGTCAGCCACAGGAGAAAAGGAACGCGCCACGCGGCGCTCTTCGGTGTCGGCGCCGGGCATCAGGGTCAAACGATCTATTAGCATACGCACCTCCCCCGCCGCCTCCAAATCGCCTGGCGGAGCCCCTGCGCCGGGGCCACGGACGGCCCCCGAAGGGCGTTGTGACGGCCGGGACCGCGGGGCGTCAGCGGTGCCGGACGTGCCGTTGGACGCTGCGGCGCGCGCCCTGCGCGGGGTCCGGGTCGGTGGACGCCGGGGGGTCGCCGACCGGGTCGGTGCTGGCGACCGGGTCGGAGGTGTCGCTGGGCGGCGGGGGCGGCGGGTCACTCGGAACGGCGGGCGCGGTCGGCGTGGCCGGCGCCCCGGGGTCGGCGGGGGGCCGGGCGACGGCCGGGGCGGAGGCCGGACGGCCCGCCGCCCGCGAGGGGCGCGCAGAAGGACGGGGCGCGGTGGACGCCTCGGGCGACGCCTGCGCCCGCGCGACGGCCGGGCGCACCGGTACCGCGTCGCCGACCGGCGCGGTCCCCCCGCCGGCCCGCCCGTGCCCTGCGCGGTGCCCGGCACCGGCGGACGCGCTGGGCAGCGGCCTGCCCGGTTCGCTGAACCGCATGCACCCCGCGGCCCCGCACGCCAGGACCACGACGAGCGGCACCGTCATCAGCACCTCCCGCACCCGCGACGGCACCACGTCACCGGGCTCGGCGGCGCCGCACGGGGCGGCCGGGTCGGAACGGGGGATGCGCTGGGGCGGCATGAACGGCGTCACACCCTGCCCAACGCGCCCGCCCCCGGCCAGGACACGCGCCAGGGGGACGGATCGGCGGGCGGGGGCCGCGGCGGCGCGGGTGGGGCGCGGCGGCGGGAGTGGCGCGGGGTGCCACGGTGCGGGGTGCGGCGGTGGTCAGCCGTAGCCGAGCGCCGTCAGGCGGTCGTCGTCGATGCCGAAGTGGTGGGCGATCTCGTGGACGACGGTGGTCTCGATCTCGCCGGCCGCCTGCTCGCGGGAGTCGCTCATACGCAGGATCGGGCCGCGGTAGACGGTGATGCGGTCGGGCAGCACACCCGCGTACCACTCGCCGCGCTCGGTGAGCGGCGTGCCCTCGTACAGGCCGAGGACCTCGGGACCGGAGGGGTCGGGTTCGTCCTCGGCGAAGACGGCCACGTTGTCCATCAGCGCGGCCAGTTCGGGCGGGATCCGGTCGAGGGCCTGCCCGACCAGTTCCTCGAACTCCTCACGCGTCATCTCCAGCACACACTCCATTCTTCCCGCTCCCGCCGCCACGACCCGTGCTCCCGCGCGGACCCCGAAACCGTTTTGGCGGATCACCTGGCCATCGCCTATGCTTCTTGCGCCCGCTACCGACATCTCGTCGCGCTCCGCGGGCCGGCCGGCCCTCATCGTCTAGTGGCCCAGGACGCCGCCCTTTCAAGGCGGTAGCACGGGTTCGAATCCCGTTGGGGGTACCACGCGCCACAGCCTCGTCGACTCACATCGGCGAGGCTGTTGTCGTTCCGGGCAGGCGGTCCGTGGAGCGCGGCGTTTCAGCCCGCGCCGGCTATCCGGCCCGCCGGCGCGGGACCCTGCGCCCGGCAGGGTGGCGTCTGGTCAGACGCTGACGGCCGGCGCTCCCAGCGGGGCGATCTCACGCTCGAAGAAGGCGTCGAACGTCTCGGAACGCCCCCAAAGTGACTCGAATCCCTCGTTGGTCTCAGCGATCAGCGCCGGGTCCCGGTAGCGGCGGGCACCGTCGGCGTTGCCGTCCTGGTCGTACTGGACCTCGTACATGACGGACTCGCCCAGGATGACCACCTCGGGCACCAGGTGCTCGCGCTCGATGTCCGCGATGGAGGAGGCGGCGACCACCCTGATCTCGTCGCCGAGTTCGACGCGCAGGCGCAGGACATGCATTTCCCACTGGACGTAGGGGGTCACCGGCAGTTCCACCACACGCACCCGGCGCTGCCGGACGCCCGACGCACCGGCATCGGCGAACTGCTTGCGGTAGACCTCTCGTTTCTCCTCGACGAGGGAGAGGCTGGTCTCCCAGTCGCCGGCGGCGAACGCCTCCCAGCTCGCGAAACCGCGCTCCTTGAAGTTCTGGCCGCGCTCCAGCTTGTTCAGAAACCGGATCCCCGAGGCGAAGGCACGGTAGAAATCCTCATGATAGGACGAGCGATCCAGACGGTCGGACAATCCATCGAGAAATGAGTCAAACATTGGGTACGTCCGGCTTTGCGGCGATCAACATCGCCCGCGGGATGACCACCAGGCGCTCGTCAGCGCCGACCGAGACGCCGTTCGGCAGCCTGCGTCCCAGGGCGCCGGTGAGATCCCGGCCTATGACCGCGAAGTCGCCGTTCTCCAGCTCCCACATGTCCGGGCAGTCCGGAGTATCGGTCGTCACCCCCAGTTCCTGCGGGGACTTGCCCAGCCGGCGCCGGAACGATGTCTGCGGATCCGCTTCCCACGGCCTCATCGCGTTTCCCCCTTCGAGTGGGCGAGTGACCGATCAACCGTAACAGCGGAAACCTTTCACTATCGAATACCGAGCCGCCCCGACCTGTGAATTGAGCCAATTGGCATATGCCGATTCACCACTCTCTCGCCGGGCTGCAAAATTGCACGCGCCTCCGCAAGGGAGGTCGTCCCCGCCCGCAATCGCACGGTGACCACACCATGGTCCCTGGCGAGGAAAAACGGCAATAATGGGCTCGAATGCAAATACGGTGGACATCCGTCCGCTTGACCCGGCCGAGGAGGACCATGACAACGGACATCGGCGCACTCGCACAGAGCGCCGGCAGCACAGTGGTCACACTGATGGCCACCGACGCCTGGCAGGCGACCCGGACGGCGCTCACCCGCTGGTGGCAGCGCTTCCAGCCGGACCGGGCGGCGAGCGTCGCCACCGCCTTGGACGAGGGCCGGGCGGACGCCGTCATCGCCCGGGGAGACGATGACCAGGAAGCCCTGGAGGAGCTTCCGTGCCGAAGGGCAGGGCAGATTCCGCCGTCCGATCGCGGCGAACCCCGAGGCGGCGGAGGAACTGGGCCGCCTGCTGAACGAGGTGACACCGCAGCGGCACGCGGCAGAAGTCACCGTCAACCAGGAGGCACGGGCGGCCGGCCGTGCCAGGATCTATCAGGCGGGACGGGACCAGCACGTCACGGAGCGGTGAACCATACGACGCGATGCGGGGGAAACCTTGCACGGCGGGGCCGACGACGGCACGGGAGCGGGGGCCGACGTCTCCCGCAGGACTGGTGAGGTCCGCGGTATGGACGGCCGGGCACGCGACGAGGGCCGCGTCTACCAGGCCTCGGGCGACCAGCACATCACCGAACACCACCACCACGGCCCCGTGCCCGGCCCGCACGGCGGCCCGGACTCCGTCCGCTGGCCGAGCGTGGGCCGCACGCCGCTGATCCTGCGTGACCGTACGGAGGTCCTCGACGTCCTCCTGCCGAGCATCGGCGAGGGAGGCGGCGGCGCCGTCTACGTCCTGCACGGCATGGGCGGCTGCGGCAAGACGGCGGTCGCGCACGCGCTCTTCCAGCGGGCGACCACCGACCACGGCCGCGTCGGCCTGTGGGTCAACGCGGGGGACCTGGCCAGTCTGCGCGCGGGGATGCTGGGCGTCGCCGCCGACCGGGGAGCGCACGAGGACGAACTGCTCGCCGCCCGCAATGGCTACCGCCCCGCCGCCGACCTGGTCTGGGACCGCCTCGACCGGTCCGCGAAGCCCTGGCTGCTGGTGCTGGACAACACCGACAACCCGGCGATCCTCCGGGACGGCGGCTGGCTGCGCACCAGCCCGCGGGGCACAGTCGTCGTCACCAGCCGCAGCTCCGCCCGCCGATGGTGGCCGGGGGCTCGGCTCCAGCACATCGGCGTCCTGCCGCCGGAGGACGCCGCCCAGGTGCTGTGCGACCTCGCCCCCGGGAGCGGCAGCCCCGAACAGGCGCAGGAGATCGCCGACCGGCTGGGCCGGCTCCCGCTGGCGCTCACTCTCGCCGGCGGTTTCCTGTCCCACCAGATCATCGACCCCTGGACGATGGACACCTACGGCCGACGGCTGGCGGAGAGCGGCACGGCGGTCGAACTCATCGACAGGGGAGCCGATCCACTCGGTCCCGAAGACCCACGGCAGCTCGTCGGCCGCACCTGGCAACTGACCCTGGACGCCTTCGAGTCCCACGGCCTGCCCGAGGCGGTCGCACTGCTGCGGCTGTTCGCCCGGCTCGCCCCAGAGCCGCTGCCGCTGTCGGTGCTCAACCACGAGGCCGTCACGGCACTCATGCCCCGGGCCCGCACCGAGACCGCCTTGCGGGCCCTGCTCGACCACTCGCTGACCGAGTTGGTCGACGCGGGTACCCGTCGGTGCGTCCGCAGTCATGGCGTGCTCCTCGACAGCGTGGCCGCCTCGACGCCCACGGAGCGCACCGAGGTGCTCGACGCGACCGCCGCCGCCCTGCTCGACGCCGACGTTCCCCCCGTGCCGGACGCCGGCCCGCACGAGCCCGGGCTGCGGCTGCCGATGCCCCACATCCTGGCGTTGCTGCGCCGGACCGGGGACAGCGGCACCGCCGCACGGGTACTGGGCGTCGCGATCCGGCTGTCCGCGGCACTGCACCGGGCCGGCGACTACCTCTCCGCGTCGGAGACCGCCCGGACGGCCGCGGAACTGGCGGAGGGGCCCCTGGGCACCGACCACCGTCTTGTCCTCGCAGCCCGTTCCCGGCACGGCCGTTCCCTCTTCCGGCTGGGCCGGTACGACGATGCCGAGACCCTGCTCCGGGCCACCCGGGCCACCCAGGTGCGGCTGTTCGGATCCGCCGATCCGGACAGCCTCGACAGCGGTCACGGACTCCAGCTCGTCCTGGCCAACAGCGGCCACCGGGACGAGGCACTGGCCCTGCTCGGGCAGATCATCGCCGGCCGCGCCCACTCCCTGGGTCCCCGGCACCCGTTGACCCTGCGTTCCCGCTCCAGTCTCCTGACGATGCTCAACGCCGCTGAGCTGACCCGGGACACGACCGGTCTGCTGGACCTGCCCGAGGTCTGCGCCCAGCACCTCGGCCCGGGCCACACCATCACCCGGGGCGCCCGGCACAACCGGGCGTGGGCACGGTTCGTCCTCGGACAGGTGGCCGAGGCAGACGCGGAGATCGACGAGGTCGTCACCGAGTACGAGACCCGGTTCGGGCCCGAATACCCCATCACGCTGGCCGCCCGTCAACTGCACGCGCGCACCCGGTTCTCCCTGGGCGACCCCGCCGGCGCGATCGACCTGATGCGCCGGGTCACCGGGAGCCGCGAACACGCGCTGGGCGGCGACCACCCGTTCACCGTCGTCAGCCGCGACCTGCTGGCCACCATGGAGAACAGCCGCGACGCGTGACCACCGCGACGGTGGCGACAGGCGTTCGGGCGGACGGGGGTGGTCCCGGGGTTCTGCTACGCTGATTCAGCGACGTCAGGCCGCCGCGCAGTCCGGAAGGACCCCTCTGGGGGACGACGGACAGGGTGGTCCGGGGGAGTGAGAAATGGTGCGGAGCACAGTCCGGGATGTGTCAGACTGGAGCCGCACAAAAGCTTGGTCCTGTGGAGCAGTTTGGAGTGCTCGCCACCCTGTCAAGGTGGAGGCCGCGGGTTCAAATCCCGTCAGGACCGCTGCGGCTGGGTAGCTCAGTTGGTACGAGCGACCGCCTGAAAAGCGGTAGGTCGCCGGTTCGACCCCGGCCCCAGCCACCGCACGACTTCGGCCCCGTTTCTCCGGAAACGGGGCCGAAGTCGTTTCCACCTCTTCCTTGTGCTCGTTCGCCCTCAGCTTCCTGATGGCGTCAGGCCCAGATGCCCCGCAAGGGCCGCGGGAACGGCGCGACCGGCCGGAACGACGGGAGGACTGGCGCGCAGCGTGTGCTTTTGAGGGGCGCGGGGAACGGCGCGACAAGCCGAGGCGGACCCGCAGGGACCGCGCAGCGCACCCCCGCAGACGGCCACGTCACCCCCGCACCCCCGCAGACGGCCACGTCACCCCGCACACTGGACGCCGGCCGCCACCTCCCCCGTCAAAAAACCGTCGCGCCGCGACCCCCGCGGTGGGACGCTCGGGAGATGCATACGTTCGAGGGTCTGCTCGCCGAGGGGCAGCGCGTACCGACCGCGGGATGGGACTTCTCGTGGTTCGTGGGGCGGGCGAGCGAGGAGCGGCCGGGGTGGGGGTACTCGGGGCTGCTGGCGGAGCACATGGCCGGGGCCGGCTCCGCGCTGGACCTGCAGACGGGGGGTGGCGAGGTGCTCGCCGCGATCCCGCAGGCGCCGCCCGTGCTGGCCGCCACCGAGGGCTGGGCCCCCAACGTTCCGCTGGCCCGGGCGCGGCTGGCGCCGCTGGGGGCCACCGTGGTGGAGGCGGACGCGGCGGCCGGCCTGCCGTTCGCCCCGGGCTCCTTCGACCTGGTGACCGCCCGGCACCCCGTCGTCGTGCGGTGGGACGAGGTGCGCCGGGTACTGCGGCCCGGCGGCCGGTACCTCGCGCAGCACGTGGGCGCCGGGAGCGTTCGGGAGCTGACCGACTACCTGATGGACCCCGCCCCGGCCGGCGCCCCGCGTGCCGTGGGGGTGACGGCCACCGGTGCGGGGTGCGACCCGGTGACCGCGGTGCGCCACGCCGCGGCGGCCGGGCTGCGGGTGACCGGGGTGCGGTCCCGGGCGCTGCGGATGGAGTTCCACGACGTGGCCGCCGTGGTGCACTTCCTGCGCAAGGTCGTGTGGATCGTGCCGGGCTTCACCGTGGACGCGTACCGTGACCGTCTGGCGGAGCTGCACGCGTTCATGACGGAGCACGGCCCCTTCGTCGCCCATTCCCAGCGGTTCCTGCTCACCGCCGAACGCCCGGCCTGAGCGCCGGCCCCGGCTCGGACCGCCTACCGTGAATACGTCGCCGTCGCCCAGCGTTGAAGGAAGCTGGACGCTGACGTGAGCGACGAGACCGAGCGAGCGAGGAACGAGCGAGTGCCGGAGCAGGAGCGTCACCGGGAGCGGGCGGCCGGGGGCGGGCGTACACAGGCGGGTCCGGCGCTGGCCGGACTGCTGGAACGGCTGCCGGAGCTGTCCGCGCGGGACCAGCAGCGGCTCGGGCGACGGCTGGAGGGGGCCCGCGGGATCCGCAAGCCGGAGGCCCGCGAGGCCGCCTACGGGGAGATCGCCGCGCAGTTCGACAAGGCCGAGGCCCGGATCGCGCTGCGCCGGGCGGCCGTGCCGGCGATCACGTATCCGCAGGAGCTGCCGGTCAGCCGCAGGAAGGACGAGATCCTGGCGGCGATCCGAGACCACCAGGTGGTGATCGTCGCGGGCGAGACCGGGTCGGGCAAGACCACGCAGATCCCGAAGATCTGCCTGGAGCTGGGCCGCGGGGTCAAGGGCCTGATCGGGCACACCCAGCCGCGCCGGATCGCGGCCCGCACGGTGGCCGAGCGGGTGGCGCAGGAGCTGCGCACCCCGCTGGGCGAGGCGGTCGGCTGGAAGGTGCGGTTCACCGACCAGGTCGGGGAGACCACCCTGGTCAAGCTGATGACCGACGGCATCATGCTCGCCGAGATCCAGACGGACCGCGAGCTGCGGCAGTACGACACGATCATCATCGACGAGGCGCACGAGCGCAGCCTCAACATCGATTTCATCCTCGGCTACCTCGCGCAGCTGCTGCCGCGCCGGCCGGACCTGAAGGTCGTCATCACGTCGGCGACGATCGACCCGGAGCGCTTCTCACGGCATTTCGGGAACGCGCCGATCGTGGAGGTCAGCGGGCGCACGTATCCGGTGGAGGTGCGCTACCGGCCGCTGCTGGAGGAGGGCGGCGCCGACCCGGACCGCGACGTGGTGACCGCGATCTGTGACGCCGTGGACGAGCTCCAGGCGGAGGGACCGGGCGACATCCTGGTCTTCCTGTCCGGCGAGCGGGAGATCCGCGACACGGCGGACGCGCTGGAGAAGAAGAGACTGCGGCTGACCGAGGTGCTGCCGCTGTACGCGCGGTTGTCGCACGCCGAGCAGCACCGGGTCTTCCAGCAGCACACCGGGCGCCGGGTGGTGCTGGCGACCAACGTGGCGGAGACGTCACTGACCGTGCCCGGCATCCGGTACGTCATCGACCCGGGCACCGCGCGCATCTCCCGCTACAGCCACCGCACGAAGGTGCAGCGGCTGCCGATCGAGCCGGTGAGCCAGGCCAGCGCGAACCAGCGCAAGGGCCGCTGCGGCCGCACGTCGGACGGCATCTGCGTGCGGCTGTACTCGGAGGAGGACTTCCTCTCCCGGCCGGAGTTCACCGACGCGGAGATCCTGCGCACCAACCTGGCCTCCGTCATCCTGCAGATGACCGCGGCCGGGCTGGGCGACATCGCGCGGTTCCCGTTCATCGACCCGCCGGATCACCGCAACATCAAGGACGGCGTGCAGCTGCTGGAGGAGCTGGGCGCGCTGGACCCTGAGCAGAAGGACCCGCGCAAGCGGCTGACGCCGGTGGGCCGGAAGCTGTCGCAGCTGCCGGTGGACCCGCGGCTGGCCCGGATGGTGCTGGAGGCGGACCGCAACGGCTGCGCGCGCGAGGTGATGGTGATCGCGGCGGCGCTGTCGATCCAGGACCCGCGCGAGCGGCCGGCGGACAAGCAGGCGCAGGCCGACCAGGCGCACGCCCGCTTCCGGGACGAGACCAGTGACTTCCTGGCGTACCTCAGCCTGTGGCGGCACGTGCGCGAGCAGCAGAAGGAGCTGTCCTCCTCCGCGTTCCGCCGGATGTGCCGCACCGAGTACCTCAACTACCTGCGCATACGCGAATGGCAGGACATCTACAGCCAGCTGCGCACGGTGGCGCGGTCGTTGGGGATCCACCTCAACGAGGAGGACGCCGACCCCCAGCGGGTGCACGTCTCGCTGCTGGTGGGTCTGCTGTCGCACATCGGGCTGAAGGACACCGACAAGAACGAGTACCTGGGCGCGCGCAGCGCGAAGTTCGCGGTCTTCCCCGGTTCGGCGCTGTTCAAGAAGCCGCCGAAGCTGGTGATGTCGGCCGAGCTGGTGGAGACCTCGCGGCTGTGGGCCCGGGTGAACGCCCGGATCGAGCCGGAGTGGGTGGAGCCGCTGGCCCAGCACCTGGTGAAACGTTCGTACAGCGAACCGCACTGGGAGCAGAAGCAGGCGGCGGTGATGGCCTACGAGAAGGTCACGCTGTACGGGGTGCCGCTGGTGGCGCAGCGCAAGGTCAACTACGGGCGGATCGACCCGGAGGTCTCCCGGGAGCTGTTCATCCGGCACGCGCTGGTGGAGGGCGACTGGCGCACCCACCACCAGTTCTTCCACGACAACCGCAAACTCCTGGGCGAGGTCGAGGAGTTGGAGCAGCGGGCGCGGCGCCGGGACATCCTGGTGGACGACGAGGCGTTGTTCGACTTCTACGACGAGCGGCTGCCGGAGCACGTGGTGTCCGGGGCGCACTTCGACTCGTGGTGGAAGCACCGGCGGGCCGAGGAGCCGGAGCTGCTGAGCTTCGAGCACTCGATGCTGATCAACGAGAAGGCGGGGGCGGTCAGCAAGGACGACTACCCGGACTCGTGGCGGCAGGGCCGGCTGAAGTTCAAGGTGACGTACCAGTTCGAGCCGGGCGCGGACGCGGACGGCGTGACGGTGCACATCCCGTTGCAGGTGCTCAACCAGGTGACCCCGGACGGGTTCGACTGGCAGATCCCGGGGTTGCGGGAGGATCTGGTGACGGAGCTGATCCGGTCGCTGCCGAAGCCGGTCCGGCGTCACTACGTGCCGGCGCCGAACCACGCGAAGGCGTTCCTCGCGCGGGCGGTGGCGGGCCCGGAGCCGGTGACGTCGGTGCTGGCGCGGGAGCTGCACCGGGCGGGCGGGGTGGCGGTGCGTCCGGAGGACTTCGACCTGTCGAAGGTGCCGGAGCACTTGCGGGCCACGTTCCGGGTGGTCGACGAGCGCGGCCGGAAGGTGGCGGAGGACAAGGACCTGGAGGCGCTGAAGCTGCGGCTGAAGCCGAAGACCCGGGAGGCGATCTCCAAGGCGGCCGGCAGCCACGGCATCCAGCAGCGGGAGGGGCTGACGGCCTGGACGATCGGCACGCTGCCGCGGGTGTTCGAGATGCGGCGCGGCGGGCATCCGGTGACGGCGTACCCGGCGCTGGTGGACGAGGGCGCGTCGGTGGCGGTGCGGCTGTTCGACACCGGGCCGGAGCAGGCGGAGGCGATGTGGCGCGGCACCCGGCGGCTGATCATGCTGCTGCTGCCGTCGAACCCGGCGAAGTTCGCCCAGGGCGGGCTGTCGAACGCGGAGAAGCTGGACCTGGCCCGCAGCCCGCACGGCAGCGTGCAGGCGCTGTTCGAGGACTGTGTGACGGCGGCGTGCGACCGGCTGATGGCGGCGCACGGGGGCCCGGCCTGGGACGAGGAGGGCTTCCGCAAGCTGTTCGACGCGGTGCGGGCGGACCTGGTCGGGGCGACGGTGGCGGCGGTGGCCCGGGTGCGGCAGGTGCTGGCCGCCTGGCACTCGTGCGAGCGGCGGCTGCGGGGGACCACGAGCGTGGTGCTGGTGCCGGGTCTGACGGACGTCAAGGAGCAGCTGGCGGCGTTGATCCACCCCGGTTTCGTGACGGCCGCCGGACTGAAGCGGCTGCCGGACCTGATGCGGTACCTGGTGGCGGCCGACCGCCGGCTCCAGCAGATGCCGACGGGGGTGCAGCGGGACCGCACGCGGATGGAGAAGGTCCAGGAGATGGCCGCGGAGTACGCGGACCTGCTGGCCGCGCTCAAGCCGGGGCGGCCGGTGCCGGCGGAGGTCCTGGAGATCCGCTGGATGCTGGAGGAACTGCGCGTCAGTTACTTCGCGCACGCCCTGGGCACCGCCTATCCGGTCTCCGACAAACGGATCCTGAAGGCGATCGACGCGGCCTGGCCGTAGGCACCGGCAGCGCCGAAGTTGCCGGTTCGACCCCATGGCCTGACCTGCTGTACAGTCGTCCACGCAACGAAGCGAACGCCCCCGGGGGTTCGCGGGGGGCGCCTGGTCCTGTGGAGCAGTTTGGAGTGCTCGCCACCCTGTCAAGGTGGAGGCCGCGGGTTCAAATCCCGTCAGGACCGCACGATGTGAGGGCCGCAGTCATCGACTGCGGCTCTTTCGGCGTTCCCGGGGGCTCTTTCGGCGTTCCCGGGGGCCGGACGGGCGTCCGGCGGGGGCACGCGTGGCCGGACGGCGTTCACCCGTGGGTGCGAACCCGGACCTCCCTCGCCGCACGTCGGTCTCCGGTGGCCGGCGGGCGCGGCCACGGGGGGCGCCGCACGGCGTTGTCGCGGCCCCGGGGCCCGGTGGGCGCCGCGGGGCGGCTGCGGGCGGTCCGGGGGCGTGGCGGGGCGTGCGGCGGCCGTGCCGGGGTCACCCGGGCGACGGCGGGCGGGTTGACGGGCGCCGGGCGGGCGGGTTCCCCTGGCGGGACGGGGCGGACCCGGCGGGAGGCGGTGCGGCGGATGGCGCGGGACGAGGCTGCGGGGCGGCTGCCGGCGGGCGGTACGGACCGGGAGGCGCGGGCGCTGCTGCGAGCGCATCTGACGGCGGCCGGGCGCGGCGGACATCTGAGCCGGCACTGCGCGGTCTGCCACCGGTTGTTGCGCCTGGCGCTGGAGGGGCGCGGGAGGCGCTGAAGCGCTCTACCCCAACGCTCGGGCGGCGGACAAGAGTTCGCGGAGTGACGGGCGTCACGTAAAGAATTCGCAAGGTGACCCAACCCACCCGGGGGTGAGGCACCGTCAATTTTATATGTGAAATTGCACTCCCGTTCCCGGACAAACAGATCGCGCCGGACCCGGCGGAGTCCGGCGCGATCGAGGTGGTGGCCCTGATGGGGACAGGGGACCTGGAGCACGCGATGGGCGGGAAGCCCGGTTTGGGGTACCCGGCGGACCGCCCGTGGAGAGGGGTGGTGCGGCGGGAACGATGTCCCCGCGCGTGCTCGGTGGCGCCCTGCGGCGACGGGTCCGCCACGGGCGGCCCGGCACCCGGGCACCGGGTGATACGCGGTGCTACGGGGTACTGCGGGGTGATGCGTGGTGTTGCGATACCGCTGAGCTGCGCGGGAACGCGTCAGCTCTCGGTGCGCTGCTGCGGGATACCCGCGAGCAGAGCCCTGACCTCCGCCTCGCGGTAGCGACGGTGGCCACCGAGCGTGCGGATCGACGTGAGCTTGCCGGCCTTGGCCCAGCGGGTGACCGTCTTGGGGTCAACGCGGAACATGGTGGCGACCTCAGCGGGGGTCAGCAGCGGCTCGGCATCAGGGGTGCGAGCGGTCATGAGCGGCCTCCTCGGGAGAACCGAACCATCACGGTTCATTCCTCTAAATTCTGCACCTTGACCCGCGTTGCCCGAAATGGCGGACGCGAGCCGAGTCGGTAATAGGACGAACGGCTTGTCCTCGGCACTACAACTACACCATCTGTCCAGCCGGAGCGGCCAAACCGATGGAATTGCCCTCTCAGGTGTTCAAGCTCGGCGGATGCCGATGGACCATGCCATAGCGGACAGTCACCCGGGCGTAACGATCAGTCACAGCGCGATCTCGACGACTCGGCCGCCGCCGGAACACGCAAGTTGTCCTATTTTGACATGAGGGCTGGGTATGAGCGCAAGAGTGGCAAACGTGCTCTCCATCACCTTTGCGTCACCCTTGGGCCCATTGGTCCGGATTACGATGCCGGAGGAACGTGTCCGGAACCTGGCCGAGCACTTACCCCGGGATAAGCGTTGGGTAAGGGTACACATCACCCGCCCCACGGACGAACCGGAGCCGGGCCGTCACTGCCCGCGAATTGCCGGTCTCAGTTCGCGAGCCCCAGATCCCGCACCGCGCGCCAGCGCTCCGCGAGCCGGGCGTAGAACGGCCCCGCGGCCGCCTCGTCGCCGTCCCGCAGCGCGGACAGCACGGCCGTCACGTCCACCGCGCTGCGGTCCTCGCGCAGGCCGCTTTCCGGGATGACATGCACCAGACCGCCATAATCCAGCTCCACCAGGGAGCGCGGATGGAACTCCTCCAGCCAGCGGCCGACGTCGACCAGGTCCTCGACGAGCGGGCTGTCGACCACCCGCTCGCGCAGCACCCGCAGCCCGCGGGCCACCCGGCGGCGGGCCTGCACCATGGGCGTGCGGTAGCGCAGGACCGGCGCGACACGCTGTTCGCGGTCGCCTTCACCTGAGCTATCCGGCGCCCCCGTGGCACCCCGCGCGGCCGGCTCACCGGCCGTTCCCGGCACGTCCGGCACCCTGGCGCCCGGCCGGAAGTCCCGCTCGGTGTCGTCGAACAGCACGAACCAGCGCACCGGCACGTGCCAGGTGGCGCTGCGGATCCAGGGGCGGGCGTCCGGGTGCCGCTCGCGCCAGCTCTCGAAGTCCCGGGCCGCCTGCCGGCGCACCATCGGCGGCAGCACCGCGTCCAGGAACGCCGCCGGCCACTCCTGCGGGAGGTCCTCCAGCGCCAGCCAGCCGCGCAGCCGGGTGCGCCAGGGGCACACGTGCAGCACGTCGTCGACGGTGGCGAGGAAGGCGTCCCGGCTCTCGTGCACCGGGACCGGCACCGGCGGCACCGGCACCAGATCGGCCAGCGCCTGGCGCAACTCGTCCTGGGCGGTGCGCGGTTCGCCTCCCGCGCGCTCGGCGGCGTACCGGCGCCACTGGGCGCGCTCCGGCTCGGGGAAGGCCGCCAGCGGCTCGTACACCCGCAGGTACGACGCGTACGGGACCTCGACCGACGACACCGCTGCCAAGACCGCTCACCGCTCCCTGGTCACCACCGCGCGCCGTTCGCGCGTCTCGCCCGCCGTCACTCCCTCTCCCCGCCGACGGCAGGCGTCAACCCGGCAGTTCGTACGGGTACGCCGCATCGTCCCACGGGCGTCACCCGTACGGGAGGGATACCCGGCACCCCGCGGGACGGAACCGGCCGGGGGGCCTACGCTGTGGGCACCAGGCCCTCCCCACCCACTCGGAGGGCGCGCACCACACCCTCGGGAGTCACCACCGTGACTGACGTACTTCCACGGGAATCCGTGATCTCCACGCTGTTCCGATCGGAGCAGGGCGGACACGAGCAGGTCGTTCTGTGCCAGGACCGCGCCAGCGGCCTGCGGGCGGTCATCGCCCTGCACTCCACCGCGCTGGGCCCCGCACTCGGCGGCACCCGGTTCTTCCCGTACGCGAGCGACGAGGACGCCGTGCGCGACGCTCTGAACCTGGCGCGCGGGATGAGCTACAAGAACGCGATGGCCGGCCTGGACCACGGTGGCGGCAAGGCCGTGATCATCGGCGACCCGGCCACCGTCAAGACCCCCGAACTGCTGCGCGCCTACGGCCGTTTCGTGGCCTCGCTGGGCGGCCGGTACGTCACCGCCTGCGACGTGGGCACCTACGTGGCCGACATGGACGAGGTGGCTCTGGAGAACCCCTGGACCACCGGCCGCTCCCCGCACAACGGCGGCGCCGGCGACTCCTCGGTGCTCACCGCCTTCGGCGTCTTCCAGGGCATGCGCGCCAGCGCCCGCACCCTGTGGGGCGAGCCCACGCTGGCCGGGCGCCGGGTGGGCGTCGCCGGCATCGGGAAGGTCGGGCAGCACCTGGTGGACCACCTGGTCGGGGACGGCGCCACCGTGGTCGTCACCGACGTGCGGCCCGAGGCGGTCGCCGCGGTGCGCGAGCGGCACCCCGCCGTGGAAGCGGCCGCCGATTCCGACGCGCTGATCCGCGCCGGCCTCGACGTGTACGCCCCCTGCGCGCTGGGCGGCGCGCTCAACGACCTGACGGTCCCGCCGCTCACCGCCACCGTGGTGTGCGGGGCCGCCAACAACCAGCTCGCCCACCCGGGCGTGGAGAAGGACCTCGCCGACCGCGGGATCCTCTACGCTCCGGACTACGTGGTCAACGCCGGCGGCGTCATCCAGGTCGCCGACGAACTGCACGGTTTCGACTTCGAACGGGCCCGTGCCAAGGCGGCGAAGATCTTCGACACCACTCTGGCGATCTTCGAACGGGCCGCTGCCGACGGCATCCCGCCGGCCGCCGCCGCGGACCGCCTGGCGGAGCAGCGGATGGCCGCCCGTACCCCGGCCGACAGCTGGCTGAGGCCCACCGTGGCGTGACCCGTAGCACGCCCCGGCCGCGCCCCGCTGGCGGGAGAAGGTAAAATCACAGCTGACCAGCCAGGACAGGGTCCTCACTGGTGCCTGTCCCGACGCGCGTCATGCGGGCGACGTACCGTGTGGGCGCGGAAACAGGTACCGTTGAAGCCCTACGGACCGGTCTTCGCCATGAAGGCCGATTCATATCAGATACGCGTGTCAAGACTCGGGGCCGTCGCGCCCCGCCGTTGAGGGGGTCGAGCCATGGGGCGCGGCCGGGCCAAGGCCAAGCAGACAAAGGTCGCCCGCCAGCTGAAGTACAACAGCGGCGGAACGGATCTCTCACGTCTGGCCGAAGAGCTGGGCGCATCGTCGAGCCATCCGGCACAGCCGGAACCGGTGGAGGACGATGAGCTGGACGACGACGAGGACCCGTACGCACAGTACGCGGACCTCTACAACGACGAGGACGACGACGACGAGGAATCCGATTCCCCGTCGCAGCAGCGCCGCCGCGCTTGACGCCTCCGTCCTGCTCACCCGGTCCGGGCACCGCCCGGACCGGGTTTCGTCGTGCCCGGACGGCTATCCGGCGTAGTCCCCGGTCAGGGTGACCGGCTCCCCGGCGCGGTCGGTGACCTCGCCGGCGATCCAGGCGTCCAGACCGCGGTCGGCCAGCACGGACAACGCCACGTCCGCGGCCTCCGGGGCCACCACGGCGATCATGCCGACGCCCATGTTCAGCGTCTTCTCCAGCTCCGGACGGCTCACCGCACCCAGGTCGCCGACGAGGGAGAAGACCGGGTCGGGCGTCCAGGTGCCGCGGTCGACGACCGCGGTGAGGTGGCCGGGCACCACGCGGGCCAGGTTGCCGGCCAGGCCGCCGCCGGTGATGTGGCTGAAGGCGCGCACCTCGCAGGAGCGGGCCAGGGCCAGGCAGTCCAGCGAGTAGATCCGGGTCGGCTCCAGCAGCTCCTCGCCCAGGGTGCGGCCCAGTTCCGGCACCTCCCGCTCCAGCTCCCAGCCGGCCCGGTCGAAGACCACGTGGCGCACCAGCGAGTACCCGTTGGAGTGAAGTCCGGACGAGGCCATCGCGATCACCACGTCACCCGGACGGAGGCGGTCGGCGCCCAGCAGGGCGTCCGCCTCGACCACGCCGGTGCCGGCGCCGGCCACGTCGAACTCGTCCGGCCCCAGCAGGCCAGGGTGCTCCGCGGTCTCCCCGCCGACCAGCGCGCAGCCGGCCAGCACGCAGCCCTCGGCGATGCCCTTGACGACGGCGGCCACCCGTTCGGGCACCACCTTGCCGACGCAGATGTAGTCGGTCATGAACAGCGGTTCCGCGCCGCAGACCACCAGGTCGTCGACGACCATGCCGACGAGGTCGTGGCCGATGGTGTCGTAGACGCCCATGCGGCGCGCGATGTCCACCTTGGTGCCGACCCCGTCGGTGGCCGACGCCAGCAGCGGGCGTTCGTACCGTTTGAGGGCGGAGGCGTCGAAGAGTCCGGCGAAGCCGCCGATGCCGCCGACCACTTCGGGGCGGGTGGCCTTGCGCACCCACTCCTTCATCAGCCGCACGGCGTGGTCGCCGGCCTCGATGTCGACGCCGGCGGCGGCGTAGGAGGCGCCGCTGGTTGTCTCAGACATGGGAGGAACTTTCGTTTCGGGACCGCTGCGTCTCAGGGACGGCGCAGCGCGTCGGCCGCCGACGTGCCGCCGGCCAGTTCGGTCTCCAGCAGCTGCTTGCCCAGCAGTTCCGGATCGGGCAGCTCCATCGGGTACTCGCCGTCGAAGCAGGCGCGGCACAGTTCGGGCTTGGCGATGGTGGTCGCCTCGACCATGGCGTCGATGGAGATGTAGGCCAGGGAGTCCGCGCCCAGCGAGGCGCCGATCTCCTCGACCGACATGCCGTTGGCGATCAGCTCCGCTCGGGTGGCGAAGTCGATGCCGAAGAAGCAGGGCCACTTCACCGGCGGCGAGGAGATCCGCACGTGCACCTCGGCGGCGCCGGCCTCGCGCAGCATCCGCACCAGGGCCCGCTGGGTGTTGCCGCGCACGATGGAGTCGTCGACGACCACCAGGCGCTTGCCGCGGATGACTTCCTTGAGCGGGTTGAGCTTGAGGCGGATGCCCAGCTGCCGGATGGTCTGCGAGGGCTGGATGAACGTCCGGCCCACGTAGGAGTTCTTCACCAGGCCCGAGCCGTAGGGGATGCCGCTGGCCTCGGCGTAGCCGACGGCGGCCGGTGTGCCGGATTCCGGGGTCGGTATCACCAGGTCGGCGTCGGCGGGTGCCTCGTGGGCGAGGCGGCGGCCCATCTCGACGCGGGAGAGGTAGACGTTGCGCCCGGCGATCTCGGTGTCGGGACGGGCGAGGTAGACGTACTCGAAGACGCAGCCCTTGGGCGCCGCCTCGGCGAACCGGGAGGAGCGCAGGCCGTTCTCGTCGACGGCGATGAGCTCACCGGGCTCGATCTCGCGGACGAACGTGGCACCGCAGATGTCGAGCGCGGCGGTCTCCGAGGCGACCACCCAGCCGCGTTCCAGCCGGCCCAGCACCAGCGGGCGGATGCCCTGCGGGTCACGGGCGGCGTACAGCGTCTGCTCGTCCATCCACACCAGGCAGAACGCGCCCTTGACCAGCGGGAGCACCCGGCGGGCGGCCTCCTCCAGGGGCAGCGGCTCGCCGTCCTCGCCGGTCTGGCCGGCCAGCAGCGCGGTCACCAGGTCGGTGTCGTTGGTCGCGGCGACCCGGGCGGAACGGCTGTCGCCGCGGGGCAGCCGGGCCACCAGTTCGGCGAGTTCGGCCGTGTTGACCAGGTTGCCGTTGTGGCCGAGCGCGACGGATCCGGCGGCGGTCGCCCGGAAGGTCGGCTGGGCGTTCTCCCACACCGAGGCACCGGTGGTGGAGTAGCGGGCGTGACCGACCGCTATATGCCCTCTCAGCGAGCCGAGGGATGTTTCGTCGAAGACCTGAGAAACGAGACCCATGTCCTTGAAGACCAGGATCTGGGATCCGTTGCTCACCGCGATGCCGGCGGATTCCTGCCCCCGGTGTTGCAGCGCGTACAGGCCGAAATAGGTCAGCTTGGCGACCTCTTCACCCGGAGCCCAGACACCGAAGACGCCGCAAGCGTCCTGGGGGCCCTTCTCACCGGGGAGCAGATCGTGACTCAGTCGTCCGTCACCACGTGGCACGTCACCGAGTCTAGGGCAGCCCCCGCCGCACCGGGTCCCCGGCCGGGACCAGCGCCGCAGGTGAGGCGAGAATCACGGCCGCCGGGCACCCCACCGCGCCGGTGACGTCACCGTGCGTCAGGCCCAGGGGTGGAATCGGCCGCCGGAGACGGAACGGGCAGGTGGGCGGAGAGATCGGCGCGCTCACCGGAGGCGGTCACCTCCCCCGCCTCGACCGCCTCCGCCCACGCCAGCCGCCCGGTGGCCAGCCGCAGCCAGGTGAGCGGAGCGGTCTCGACGACGTTGGGCGGCGTGCCGCGGGTGTGCCGGGGGCCCGCGACGCACTGCACGGCGGCGAACGGCGGCACCCGCAGCTCCACCGCGTTGCCCGGGGCGCGCTCCGCCAGCGCGTCCGCCAGCACCCGCACCGCGGCGGCCAGCGCCTGGCGGTCGTGCGGGACGGGCAGCCCGGTGGCGTCGGCCAGGTCGTCGGCGTGGACGGTGAGTTCGAGCAGGCGGGTCACCGCGTACCCGGTCGCGGTCATCGGCGCAGGCCGCACCGCCAGCACCCGGCCGGGCAGCCCGCCGGCGACGGCGCCCTCCAGCGCGGTGACCGCTGCCGCGAGCCGCCCGGCCGGATCCGCGGTCTCCGCCGCGGCGGCCCGGACCCCGGCGTCGACGGCCTCCCGGTACGCGGCGGCCGCCGCCGGGTACGCGGCCGGCTCCAGCGGCCTGCCCGGCGCGTCCGGCCCGCCCAGCGCCGCCACGAACGCCTCCAGCCCCAGCGCCACGTGCACGACCAGCTCCCGCACGCTCCACTCCCCCACTCGCGTGCGCCTCCGGAGGCCCTCCGCCGGCACCGCGGCGACCACATCCCTCACCACCCCCGCCTGCGCGAGCAGGGCGGTCCTGGTCCGGGCGGAATCATACGAACGGGAACGCATGCGGCTGAGGGTAATCCGCCGGGCGGACCCCCACCGGGGTGCGGTTGCCGCCGGGGGGTGTGCCGGGGTCCGTCGGCGGCTCACGGTCCGCCGTGGCTTGTCGCGCCGTTCCCCGCGCCCCTCACCGCACACGCCGCGCGCCCCCTCACGGGCCGCTTCGGCTCGTCGCGGGGCAGGACGGGGAAAGCCCCCCACCGGGCCGCGGTCAGGGTCGACCGGCGGGCCCGGCGGGGGGCGGGATGGTGGGGGGTCAGGCCAGCAGGGAGGGGATCGTGGCCTCGTGTGCGGTCCGCAGATCGCTCAGCGGGAGCGTGAACTCTCCCTGGACGTCGAGGCAGTCACCGTCGACGACGCCGATGCGGGTGGCGGGGAGGCCGCGCGCGCCGCACATGTCGGTGAAGCGGAGCTCCTCGCTGCGGGGGACGGCCACGACCGCGCGGCCGGCGGACTCCGACAGCAGCAGGGTGAACGCGTCGAGCCCGTCGGGGACGACGATCCGCGCGCCGTTGCCGCCGCGCAGGCAGGACTCGGTGAGGGCCTGCACCAGGCCGCCGTCGGACAGGTCGTGGGCGGCGTCGATCATGCCGTCCCGGGAGGCGGAGATGAGGATCTCGGCCAGCAGGCGCTCGCGTTCCAGGTCGACCGCCGGCGGCAGCCCGCCGAGGTGGTCGTGGGCGACCTGCGCCCACGCGGAGCCGCCGAACTCCGCGCGGGTCCCGCCCAGCAGGTACAGCAGCTGGCCCTGCTCGGCGAAGCCCATCGGGGTGCGGCGGGCGACGTCGTCGATCACGCCGAGCACCGCGACCACCGGGGTCGGGTGGATGGCCTGGTCGCCGGTCTGGTTGTAGAGCGAGACGTTGCCGCCGGTGACCGGGGTGCCCAGCGTCAGGCAGGCGTCGGCCAGGCCGCGGGTGGCCTCGGCGAACTGCCACATGACGGCCGGGTCCTCGGGCGAACCGAAGTTGAGGCAGTCCGAGACCGCCAGCGGTCGCGCGCCGGTGGCCGCCACGTTGCGGTACGCCTCGGCCAGCGCGAGCTGCGCGCCGGTGTACGGGTCGAGCTTGGCGTAGCGGCCGTTGCCGTCGGTGGCGACGGCGACGCCCAGGCCGCTCTCCTCGTCGACGCGGATCATGCCGGCGTCCTCGGGCTGCGCGAGCACGGTGTTGCCCAGCACGTACCGGTCGTACTGTCCGGTGATCCACGCCTTGGACGCCTGGTTGGGGCTGGAGACCAGCGCCAGGACCGCGTCGCGCAGCGCCTCGCCGCCGGCCGGGCGCTCCAGCCGTTCGGGGCCGTCGGCCTGGAGCGCGTCCTGCCAGTCGGGGCGGGCGAACGGGCGCTGGTAGACCGGGCCCTCGTGGGCGACGGTGCGCGGGGGCACGTCGACGATCTGCTCGCCGTGCCAGAAGATCTCCAGCCGGTCGCCGTCGGTGACCTCACCGATGACGGTGGCGATCACGTCCCACTTCTCGCAGATCTCCATGAACCGTTCGACGTTCCCCGGCTCCACGATCGCGCACATGCGTTCCTGCGACTCGCTCATGAGGATCTCCTCCGGCGAGAGCGAGGCGTCGCGCAGCGGGACGCTGTCCAGCTCCACGCGCATGCCGCCGGAGCCGGCCGAGGCCAGTTCGCTGGTGGCGCAGGACAGTCCGGCGCCGCCGAGGTCCTGGATGCCGACGACCAGCTTCTCGGCGAAGACCTCCAGGGTGCACTCGATGAGCAGCTTCTCCTGGAACGGGTCGCCGACCTGGACGGCGGGGCGCTTGGACGGCTTCGTGTCGTCGAACGTCTCGGAGGCCAGCACCGAGACGCCGCCGATGCCGTCGCCGCCGGTGCGGGCGCCGTAGAGGACGACCTTGTTGCCGGTGCCGGACGCCTTGGCGAGGTGGATGTCCTCGTGCCGCATGACGCCCACGCACAGCGCGTTGACCAGCGGGTTGCCCTGGTAGCAGGGGTCGAAGACGACCTCGCCGCCGATGTTGGGCAGGCCCAGGCAGTTGCCGTAGCCGCCGATACCGGCCACCACGCCGGGCAGCACGCGCCGGGTGTCGGGGTGGTCGTGGGCGCCGAACCGCAGCGGGTCCATGACGGCCACCGGGCGGGCGCCCATGGCGAGGATGTCGCGCACGATGCCGCCCACGCCGGTGGCGGCGCCCTGGTACGGCTCGACGTACGAGGGGTGGTTGTGCGACTCGATCTTGAAGGTGACCGCGTACCCCTGGCCGACGTCCACCACGCCGGCGTTCTCGCCGATGCCGACCAGCATCGCGTCGGAGGCGGGCGCCTTCTCGCCGAACTGCCGCAGGTGGACCTTGCTGGACTTGTAGGAGCAGTGCTCGGACCACATGACCGAGTACATGGCCAGTTCGGCGCCGGTCGGGCGGCGGCCGAGGATGTCGCGGATCCGCGCGTACTCGTCGGGCTTCAGGCCGAGTTCGGCCCACGGCAGCGGCGTGTCCGGGGTCTCGGCGGCGTGCTTCGTGGTGTCCAGGGACATGTCAGGCGTTCACCAACTGCTTGAGGATCGACGTGAAGAAGCCGAGACCTTCGGTGGTCGGGCCGGTCAGCGGCTCGACGGCGTGCTCGGGGTGCGGCATGAGGCCCACGACGTTGCCCGCCGCGTTGCTGATGCCGGCGATGTCGCGGCGCGAGCCGTTCGGGTTCGACCCCAGGTACCGGACGACCACCCGGCCCTCGGCCTCCAGCATGTCCAGGGTGCGCTCGTCGGCGATATAGCCGCCTTCACCGTTCTTCAGCGGAACGGTGATCTCCTGGCCCTTTTCGTACGATGACGTCCACGGGGTGGAGTTGTTCTCGACGCGCAGCTTCTGGTCGCGGCAGATGAAGTGCAAATGGTCATTCCGGGTCAGCGCACCGGGCAGGAGATGGGATTCGCACAGGATCTGGAATCCGTTGCAGATCCCGAGAACCGGCAGTCCCTCCCGGGCCCCCGCGATGATCATCTCCATGATGGGCGAGAACCGGGAGATCGCGCCGCACCGCAGGTAGTCCCCGTAGGAGAAACCGCCGGGCAGCACGATGCCGTCGACCTGCCGGAGATCCTTGTCCCGGTGCCACAGCGCGACCGGTTCGGCACCGGCGATCCGCACCGCGCGCAGCGCGTCGCGGTCGTCCAGCGAACCGGGGAAGGTGACGACTCCGATGCGTGCGGTCACGAGGCGTCGCCGTTCTCGACGCGGACGGTGAAGTCCTCGATCACGGTGTTGGCGAGAAAGCTTTCGGCGATCTTGTGAATACGGCCGAGGACGTCGTCATCGACGGCCCCCTCGACCTCCAGCTCGAAGCGCTTGCCCTGCCGTACGTCCGCGATGCCCTCGAAGCCCAGGCGTGGCAGCGCGCGTGATACGGCCTGGCCCTGGGGGTCGAGGATTTCCGGCTTGAGCATGACGTCGACGACGACGCGTGCCACTGGCACTCCCGGGGGTGTGGTGCTTGGTGAAGTGCCGCCAGCCTACCCGGCCGGGGAATCTACACGGGTAGATAAACCTGTGACCCCGTCACGGTTATGCATCGGCCGACCGCCCCCGCTGGGAAACACTTGGGGAAAACCGTATGGTCCCGATTGCGCGCGGGGGGCCCGACTAAATACGGTGAGTTCGCGCTCGGCAATTAGGCCGCCCGGCCGCAATGCTTTTGACAACGAGTCGACGACCCACCGGCCACGGCGAATACCCGCACGGCACCGCGGGTACCGGACGCACCGAACGGCGTGCCCGGCGGATCGGGGCCGGACGAAAGGACAGAATCCATGGCGCAACGCGTGGTGGTCACGCTCTCCGACGACATCGACGGTGGTGAAGCCGAGGAAACGGTGGCGTTCGGCCTTGACGGGAAGGCCTACGAGATCGATCTGTCCGCAGCCAACGCGGGCAAGCTGCGCGCCGCGCTCGGCCCCTACCTGGAGGCCGGCCGCCGCCGCAGCCGCTCCGGCAAGACCTTCCAGCGCACCTCCGTCGCCCCGGACCCGGCCGCCGTGCGCGCCTGGGCCCGTTCCAACGGCATGGAGGTTCCGCCCCGGGGACGCATCCCCAAGAAGGTCTACGAGGCGTTCGAAGCGGCGAGTTGAGCAGGCGGAGCGGTGCGGTCCGGCCGATTGGACAGTGCCCCCCGGTGATCCGCTAGAGTCTGGATCACGCCGAGGGGCTGGGCCGAAAAGCCGAGTCAACCGGACCGCGCGGGTGTAGCTCAGTAGTAGAGCGCCCCTTTTCCAAAGGGGAGACGCAGTGTGCGATCCCTGTCACCCGCTCGAACGACTGCTCTCCTGATCCCAGCGATCAGGTAGAGTGGTCGACGCACCGGACGGTGAAAGCCGTTCGGGAGCCATGCGGACGTGGCTCAGTTGGTAGAGCATCACCTTGCCAAGGTGAGGGTCGCGGGTTCGAATCCCGTCGTCCGCTCCACACGAAGGGGCCCGGTCACCACGACCGGGCCCCTTCGCCGTACGCGCCTCTCCGTCCGCCGAACCCACCGGCCACCCGCACCCGCCGGCCCGTCGCGGCCCGGAAGCGGCGCGCGCACCGCCCCCCGGCACGGACCGCGTGACCGGCGTCCCGCCCTCCCGTCCGCGCCACGGGGGAGAGCCGCGCGCGCCGCGGGCCGGGCATCCGCTAGAGTGGGGCGCGCATGCGGACGTGGCTCAGTTGGTAGAGCATCACCTTGCCAAGGTGAGGGTCGCGGGTTCGAATCCCGTCGTCCGCTCCACACGAAGGGGCCCGGTCACCACGACCGGGCCCCTTCGCCGTGCGCGCCGGCGACAGGCGACGTGCGGGGGACGTGAAGGGAACGGGCGGTATTCCGCCGATTCGGGCGAAGCACCGGGAACACCCGGTAGGGCCCGTTGACACCTCACGGTCCCGGACTAACGTTCCGCAGATGCTGACTACGGTGCGGGAGCAAGCGCGCGGCCTGACCAAAGACCAGCGCAACGCGTTCCTGGCGGCCTTCCTGGGCTGGACGATGGACGCGTTCGACTATTTCATCGTGGTACTGGTCTACAGCGAGATCGCGGACGAGTTCCACGTGTCGCTGACCGACATGGCGTTCCTCACCACGGTCACCCTGATCATGCGGCCGGTGGGCGCGTTCGTCTTCGGTCTGTGGGCGGACAAACGCGGCCGGCGCACGCCGCTGATCGTGGACGTCCTGTTCTACTCGGTCGTCGGTTTCGCCTGTGCCTTCGCCCCGAACTACTCGGTGCTGCTGGTGCTGCGGCTGCTGTACGGCATCGGCATGGGTGGTGAGTGGGGGCTGGGCGCGGCGCTGGCGCTGGAGAAGATCCCGGTGGAGAAGCGCGGTTTCTGGTCGGGCGTGCTGCAGAGCGGCTATTCGTTCGGTTATCTGGTCGCGGCGCTGGCGTTCCTCTTCATCGAGCCGTCCTTCGGCTGGCGCGGGCTGTTCGCGTTCAGTCTGGTGCCGGCGCTGGTGGCGCTCTACGTGCGGACGAAGGTCGGGGAGTCGGAGGCGTGGGAGCGCACGGCGCGGCTCAACAACACGCCCGTGCGGGAGATCTTCAAGGACCCGAAAGTGCTGCGGCGGTTCGGCTACCTGATCCTGTTGATGACCGCGTTCAACCTGATGTCGCACGGCACCCAGGATGTTTATCCGACCTTCATCAAGAAGGGCTTGGGAATGTCGCCGGACACGTCCATCGGCATCGCCCTCGTCTACAACGTCGGCGCGATGATCGGCGGTCCGCTGGTCGGCTCGCTGTCGGAGCGCTACGGGCGCCGCCGGCTGATCGTCATCGCCGCGGCGCTCGGCCTGCCGGTCATCCCGCTGTTCGCCTACTCCTCGCAGGCCGGATGGCTCGCGCTGGGCTCGTTCCTCATGCAGATGTGCGTGCAGGGCGCGTGGGGCGTGATCCCGGCGCACCTGAACGAGATGAGCCCGGACAAGATCCGCGGCTTCTACCCCGGCGTGACCTACCAGCTGGGCAACCTGATCGCGGCGCTCAACCTGCCGCTCCAGGAGTCCCTGGCCTCGAAGTACGGCTACCCCACCGCGCTGGTCTGCACGATGGTCCCCACCCTCCTGCTGGTCGTCCTGCTGACCGCGGTCGGCAAGGAGGCCAAGGGCGTCCGCTTCGGCCACGGCGGCGACGAGGTCCCCGGCACCCCCCAGGAAACGACGGGCGGGCCGTCGCCCGAACCGGCGGTCTGACCCTGGTCTGACGGGTGTGGGGGGCACGGGCGCTCCGGCGGGCGGTGGGCCGGGCGGGGTCCGTTTCGCGCGGGCCGGCGGGGGTGGGGAGCTGTGGCCCTCCCGCGCCGGCCCGCCCCCGCCGGCGCCCCGGCCCCGGTGACCTCACGGCGCGGGTCGGAGCGCCGGTGTGCACCTGCGCGCGTACGCCGACCAGTGCTGAGCTGGCCGCACAGCTGCCGCAGGCACCGGCCGACGGCGTGGACGTCTGCACGGCGTGGTGGCGGACGCGCGCCCCCGACGTGCGCGGCGCGCTGCGGACGCTGGCCCTGGCCCGCGGCTGGATGGGCCGGGACACCTGGCGGTCGTTGCACTCCCGGCTGTGCCCGGACGACCCGGGGGCCGCCGCCGTGGTGGACCGGGCGGCGGCGGAGTTCCCGGGAGCGGTCGAACACCGGCTGGCGCTGCCCCGGCTCGCCGCGCTCGCCCGGCGGGAGGACGACGACCCGGGCGAGCGCCACCCGGACGGGGACCGGGTGTTCGAGATCCTGACCGGTCTGGTGCCGCCCGCCCCGGACGGACGGCCGGACTGGGGGCACGCCCCGGACTACGTACCCGCCCACCTGCTGGCGCACGCCCCGGACACCCGGGCCGTGGCCACCCTGCTGAGCGACCCCGGTTTCCTGGTGCACGCCGCCCCCGAGGCGGTCACCCGGGTGCTGGAGGACCGGCGCACGGTGACGCCGCCCTCGCTGCGGGCCGCCTGGTACCCGGCGGCCCCCGTGCTCCCTGGCCGCCGCCGACGGTTGCGTCACCGGCCGGCTGCCGGGGCTGCCGGCTGCCGGTGTCACGGACCTGGTGCCGCTGCCCGGCGGCGCGCTGGTGACGCGGGGCCACGACGGGGTGCTGCGGGTTGAAGGTCCGGCGCCGGAGGGTCTCGCCGCGGGGCTCGCGGGGGGACCTCGGGCGTCCTCGCTGGGCGCGACGCCGGACGGCCGCACCCTGGTGGTGGGCGACGCCGAGGGCGGCCTGCGGCTGTTCGGCACCGGGGGCCCGCGGGAGCCGGTGGCGGCCGTCGGGGGTCGGCGGGTGCCGGTCACCGCAGTCACCGCGCTGCCGACGGACGAGGACGGTGTCCTGGTGGCCGCGGGTCTGGCCGACGGATCGGTCACGCTGTGGGCGCCGCCGCGGCAGCCGCTGGAGGGCGCGCTGAGCCGCCGGGGGAGCTTTCCCGTGGCGGTGGCCGCACGCCGCACCGCGGCCGGTCCGCTTGTCGCGGTGGCCTGGTCCGACCGGGTCGTCACCGTCCGCCACCTCGGGACGGGCGCGACCCGCGCGGCCCCCCTCCACGACGTCCTCGGCCTGGCCCTGTCCCCCGACACGATCCTGATCGCCGCCGGCTACGACGGCGTCACCGCCTGGGACGTCGACCTCGCGGCGCCGGCCTGACGGGCACTCCCCCTCAGTCCCAGCTCAGCCCCGTCAGGCGTTCGTACGCCTCGACGTACTTCGAGCGGGTCGCGGCCACCACCTCGTCGGGGAGGGCGGGGGGCGGGACGTCGGCGGCGCGGTTCCAGCCGGAGGCGGGGGAGGTGAGCCAGTCGCGGACGTACTGCTTGTCGAAGGAGGGCTGGGGGCGGCCGGGGTGCCAGGTGTCGGCGGGCCAGAAGCGGGAGGAGTCGGGGGTGAGGACCTCGTCGCCGAGGGTCAGGGTGTCGCCGTCGAGGCCGAACTCGAACTTGGTGTCGGCCAGCACGATGCCGCGGGCGCGGGCGATGTCGCGGGCGCGGGAGTAGACGTCGAGGGTGAGGCGGCGCAGGTGGGCGGCGGTCTCGGTGCCGACGGTGCGGGCGACGGTCTCGTAGCTGACGTTCTCGTCGTGCTCGCCGACCTCCGCCTTGGTGGCGGGGGTGAAGATCGCCCCGGGCAGCTCGGAGCCGTCGGTCAGGCCCTCGGGCAGCGCGATGCCGCAGACCGTGCGGTCGCGTTCGTACTCCGCCAGGCCCGATCCGGTGAGGTAGCCGCGGGCGACGCACTCGACCGGGAGCATGTCCAGGGATTTCACGATCGTGGTGCGGCCCTTCCAGGCGGCCGGGGCGCCGGGCGGGAGTTCGGTGGAGATCACGTGGTGCGGGCACAGGTCGGCCAGCTGGTCGAACCACCACAGCGACAGCCGGGTCAGCACGCGTCCCTTGTCGGGGATGGCGGTGGGCAGCACCCAGTCGTAGGCGGAGATCCGGTCGCTGGCCACCATCACCAGCCGTCCCTCGCCGTCCCGGTAGAGGTCGCGGACCTTGCCGGTGTGCAGGTGGGTCAGGCCGGGGACCTGCTCGGCCTCGGGCATCTCCGCGAATCCGGACAACGCTTTCCTCCACGGGTGGAACGGACGTACGCCCCCGATTCTCGCTCAGTCACCGCCCGGTGGGCGCGGCGGGGGCGGCGCGGCCGGTGATGCGGTCCAGCAGGTTGGCCGTGGCGCGGCGGACGCGGTCGTCCACGTGGTCGGGGCGGTCCAGCGCGGGGGACCAGGCGAAGGTGCCGGAGGCGAAGACCCAGGCGCCGGAGGGCGCGCGGTACAACGACGTCTCCTGGTGGGTGGGGCGGCCGGTGCCGTCCTCGTACGGGGAGTGGGCCAGCAGCATGCGTTCGGTGTAGTCGGGCAGTGCGGTGCGCGGGAAGTAGCGGTCGGCCTCGCCGGCTACCAGGCCGGGCAGTTCGTCCCGCTCGCCGGCACCGGTGTCGCGCCACAGCCAGTGGGAGGCGTTGCGCACGACCAGCGGGCACGGTTCCGGTACGCGGCCGGCGTACTGGACGCCGAGCAGGCCCTGTTCCGGTTCGCCCAGGTCGCGCCAGAGGGCGCTGCGGCCGCGGGCGTCGGGGCGGCGTTTGCGGCAGTGCATGAGGCGGTCGCCGGCCCCGTTGGGTGAGGAGGCGAGGGCGACCTGCCAGTACATGGTGTTGGCGGACAGGAAGACCAGGGAGGTGCCGTGGCCCCGGGCGCGCTCGGCGGCGCGGCGCATGGGGACCGTCCAGTACTCGTCGTGGCCGGGGAAGATCAGGCCCTGGTAGCGGGTGGGGTCGACGCGGCCGGCGTGCAGGTCGCGGCTGTTGGCGTACGCCAGGTCGTAGCCCTCGCGCTCGGCCCAGCGGATGAAGTCGTAGGCGTGCCCGACGTGCAGGGGCAGGCCCGCGCCGGCGTAGGGGCGGTCGAACGAGACGATCTGGGCGGCGTGTTCCTCCCCCAGCAGCCGGCCCTCCTCGTCCCAGGCGTGGTAGAGGCTGGCGCCGGTGCAACCGTCCTCGGGGAAGAGGTTGTACGCCTGCCAGGTGACGTCGGGCAGCACGAGCAGCAGGTCGGCGGGGTGCGGGGAGCGCACGGTGAACGGCACGTGGCTGCGGTAGCCGTCGGCGCTGGTGAGGACGGCCACGTACGCGCCGGGGCGCCAGAGCGCGGGCACCTGGAGCCGCCAGGACTGCCACCAGTGGTGGCAGGAGACGGTGCGTCCGGCGGTGAGCGGCGGGGGCTGGACGATGCCGGACAGCCGGGGGCTGCTGGTGATCTGGGTGGCGCCGCCGTCGCGGTGGCCGATCCGGTAGAAGTTGATGACGATCAGCTGTGCGGGGTTGACGGTGATATGGAAATCCACCGATCCGCCCGGTTCCACCGAGGCGCACGAGGTGAACGCCTTGATCTGCAGGCCCACGTCGTCGGCGTTGTGCGGGCCGGGGTCGCGGGGGCGGCCGGGGACGCGCTGGGCGGGCACTCCGCGTTCCGCCGTGCGGACCGGACCGCCCGCGGCCGCCAGGTCCACGTACCAGGGGAGCAGCTGGCCGGAGCCCTCCAGGTACCGTTCGCGCTCCCTCAGCCAGGGCAGCGGACCCTGCCCGAACGGGTCGTTGACGCCGTGCGCGAGCGCACCCGAGTCCCACCGCCGGATCTGGTCCGTGCTCATCCGGTACCCCCTCCTGATGACCCCCGGAAGCCACGGAATCGACCGTGGGCGCCCAGGACATCACACAAAGCGTTGCCCTCATCACCCTTCGTGGCTAATTATCGGAACGATTTCCCGGCCAGATGCCGCAATTCCCCACAATCCTTCTCATGCCGTGACGAGATTCACATACCGAACGGTCGGCGTGTACACGGCTCACCCCGCCGCGCGCCGGTCCCCCCGGGGCGTGCGACGGCCGGCGCGCCGCCGGACGCGCTGGGGAAACGTTCCGTCAGACCGCCCGTCCTACGGTCGGGACGTCACACCAGTCGCACCGGCTGCTCCAGCCGGACGCCCACCGCGGCCAGCCAGGCGCGCAGCGGGGCCGGGTCGCCCTGCTCCACGAGTTCCTGCACCGGCCCCGCCAGGTCACGCCGCCGCGCCCCGCCGACCAGCAGCACCGGGCCGTCCAGCCAGTCCAGGCCGGCCTCGGCCCCGGCGGTGTCGACGGCGGCGCAGCAGACCATCGCGGTGACGTGGTCGGCCAGCAACTCCCGCCCGCCGCGCGGCGGCAGCAGCTCGTGCACGAGGGTGGCCGGCTCCGCCTCCGGGCCGACGCCGTCCTCACGCGCCCCCTCGGGGGCCGCCCGCCCGCTTCCGCGAGCCTGGTCATCCCGGTGCCGGCGCGCGGTCAGGCGCGCGGCCAGCTCGTCACTGCCGCCGAGCGCCAGCCGGTCCAGCACCCGGGCCAGCGTCGCCTGCCCCGCAGCGGGCGCCGGCCGCCGCGGGGCGCCGCAGGCCGCGTCGTCCAGCACCCGGTGCAGCCGGGACGCCTCGGTGCGCCAGGTCCGGTCCACCACCTCCAGCGGGTACGCCTCCCAGCTCACCGGCGCCCAGTCCGGGCCGGGGCGGGGCGGGCCGCCGTGGAAGATGCGGGCGGCCAGCAGTGAGGTGGCCTCGTCGACCGGGCCGGGCGCCGCCAGCAGATCACAGGCCGGGCGTTCGCCCAGCCGGGTCTCCCAGCCCTCGGCCAGCCGGTCGCGGCGGGACAGCTCGGTCAGCGCGGCCACCACACCGGCGTCCAGCCGGGAGGGCCAGCGGCCCATCCGCCAGGCGGGCAGCGCGACCCGGGTCAGCAGCCGGTCCCAGCCCGCGTAGGCGAGTCCCACCTGCTCCTGCGCGACGATCCGCAGCCCGTAGTCGACGTTCTGCGCGCGCTCGGCCGAGACGGCGGCGACCGCGCGTTCCAGTTCGGCGATGTGCGAGCGGCAGCGGCGCAGCATCAGCCGGGCCAGCGCGCCGGCGCCGGCCACCGGCGGGCGCAGCACCGGCCGCAGCCAGGCCGGCAACCGCACCCCGCCCGGCGCGCAGACGGCCACCGCGGCGTCCAGCCCGCGCACGAACCGCCGGGCTGCGGCGACCTCGGGGTCGGCGGCCGGACCGGTCCCGGCGACCACCGGGGCCAGCAGGGCGCGCAGTTCCTCCACCCGCATCCACCACAGGAACGGCGAGCCGACCACCAGCACCGGCGCGGGACGGGGGGCACGGGGACGGCGGCGCCCCAGGTGGCCGCGGTCCTCCAGCCAGCTGTCGCAGTCCGGGGTCAGCGCCACCGCGGAGGGCGCCGGCACCTCCAGCCGGGCGGCGAGTTCACGCACCGTCCGGTACAGCTCCGGGGCGGACTCCCGCGGCACCGGCACCGTGGGACTGACCGCCGGGCGGGAACGGACCACCAGGGCGGCCACCCCGCCGGCCGCGGCCAGCACGAGGACGGCGACGATCGCCGCGGCCCGGGCCACGTCCCGCCAGCCCGGTCCGCCGGCATGTCCGGTGGCCACGGCACCCGCCAGCACCGCCGCGACCGCGGCGGGCAGCAGGGCGAGCGCCAGCGCGGTGCTCCGGACGCGGAGTACCGCGACGGCACGGGCGCGCACTGCGTCTTCACCGGCCACGCGCTGTTCACCCCCAAACCGAGTCGTGAGACGACAGCGGACGCCGACGGCGTTGCTCCATCCCCCCACTGTGGCAAAGGCTCCCGGTATCGCAATGCCGGGAGGGCCAGTTGCCGCAGCCCCCCGGGCACGGCGGCCCGGGAAGCCGGAGTCCGCTTGCCGGGCACCCTAGTTGCGGCGGGGGGCCGCGTCAGCCGGATGGCGGTATGCCTCACCCGATTGAATGGCGGTCGACTACGAGGGGGAGTCGAACGGTCACGCAGCGTCGGCCTGTGCGGGGTCCCGGCGCGGGCCCGGGGGTTCGTTGCCGGGGCGGCGGGTTCGCGCTTCGCGCGGGGCCGCTGGCGCGGGGCCGCTGGCGCGGGGCCGGCGGTTGGGGGGGCTTGGGGGCTTCGTCGGCTACCGCACCATCGGACTTCTCGCGCAGTTCCCCGCGCCCCCTTCGGGGCACGGCCGTTCGTTGCGGGCAGCCCTGCGTGGGCTCCCCCGCGCCCCTGACGGGGCATGGGGCGCGGGGCGCGGGGGGGTTACTCCGCGGCGGACTGGGCGATGTCGGTGCGGTGGTGGGAGCCGGGGAGGGTGAGGTGGGAGAGGGCGGTGTAGGCGCGGGTGCGGGCGGTGGGGAGGTCGGGGGCGGTGGAGGTGACGGACAGGACGCGGCCGCCGGAGCTGAGGACGCGGCCGTCGGGGGCGAGGGTGGTGCCGGCGTGGTGGACGTAGGTGTGGTTCTCGGCGCCGGCCTCGGCCAGGCCGCCGACGGGGTCGCCGGTGCGGGGGGCCTCGGGGTAGTTGTGCGCGGCGAGCACCACGGTGACGGCGGCGCCGTCGCTCCAGCGCAGCGGTGGCAGGTCGGCCAGGGTGCCGTTCGCGGCGGCCAGCAGCACTCCGCCCAGCGGGGTGCGCAGCCGGGCCAGCACCACCTGGGTCTCCGGGTCGCCGAAGCGGGCGTTGAACTCGATGACCCGCACGCCGCGCGAGGTGAGGGCGAGGCCGGCGTAGAGCAGGCCGGAGAACGGGGTGCCGCGGCGGCGCAGTTCGTCGACGGTGGGCTGAAGGACGCTCTCCAGCACCTCGTCGACCAGCTTGGGATCGGCCCACGGCAGCGGGGAGTAGGCGCCCATGCCGCCGGTGTTGGGCCCCCGGTCGCCGTCGTGCGCGCGCTTGAAGTCCTGCGCGGGCTGGAGCGGCAGCACGGTCTCGCCGTCGGTGACGGCGAAGAGTGACACCTCGGGACCGTCGAGGAACTCCTCGATGACGACGCGCCCGCAGGCCCGGGCGTGGGCGCGGGCGGCCTCCAGGTCGGCGGTCACCACGACGCCCTTGCCGGCGGCGAGCCCGTCGTCCTTGACGACGTAGGGCGGGCCGAAGGCGTCGAGCGCGGTGTCGGCCTCCTCGGGGGTGACGCACACGTAGGACCGCGCGGTCGGCACTCCTGCGGCGGCCATGATCTCCTTGGCGAACGCCTTGGAGCCCTCCAGTTCGGCGGCCTCCTTCGACGGGCCGAAGCAGGGGACGCCCGCCGACCGGACGGCGTCGGCGACCCCGGCCACCAGCGGCGCCTCGGGGCCGACCACCACCAGGCCGGCCTCCAGCCGGGCGGCCAGCGCGGCGACCGCGGTGCCGTCGAGGGCGTCCACCGGGTGCGACTGCGCCAGTTGCGCGGTGCCGGCGTTGCCGGGGGCGCAGTGCAGCTCGGTGACGTCGGGGTCGAGGGACAGGGCGCGGCACAGGGCGTGTTCGCGGGCGCCACCGCCGATAACGAGGACCTTCACGCGGGCCAGGGTAGCCGCAGCGCCGGTGGGGACGGCCGGTGGCGTCCGACGGGCGGGACGGCGGGACCTGCGGCGCTCACTCTTTCGGGCGAGTCCGAAGGGGTCGGCGACCGCCGGGAACGGCACTTTCGGGCGGTTTACTCCCCAAGGGCGGATTGCGGTCAGTCGTATGGCGGTATGAAGGGACTTCTGCACCACGCGGATCCGGCCGGCCGGACCGCGTCGGCCGGTGCGGGCGTACGGCGAGGGAGTGCACGGGTGAGCCAAGCGGACAAGCACCCCGAGGGCGGTCCAGCGGACGGCCCCCCGGCGGGCCCGGGCGGCCCGTTCGGCCCCGGCCACCTGTGGTCGCCGGCCCGGTCGGGCGGCCCGGTGGCGTTCGGCGGCCCCTCCGGCCGGTGGGACGGCGGCCGGACACCGCTGCCCGGCCTGTGGAACCTGCCGCGCCGCGGCCGGGCGCCCAGGGAACGCCCCGCCGACCTGTCGGGGGCGCCGTTCCCCCAGGGGGACTGGGGTGATCCGGCGGCGCGGCTGGCGGAGCTGTACCGCTGGGCGGAGCAGGACGCGTTGCGCACCGCGGAGTGGTATCTGGCGGGCCGCTCCCGCAAGCGGCGGTGGGCGCGGGCCGCGCGGGCGGCGGCGATGACGGGGGTGGCCGCGGCGGTGACCCTGCCACTGCTGGCTCTGGTGCGCGGCGGCGGGGGTCCGCAGGCGGCCGCGTGGGGTTACCTCGGTCTGCTGGCGGCGGCCCTCGGGGCGGGCGCCGACCGCTGGTTCGGGCTGACGTCGGGGTGGATGCGTGACGTGGCGACCGCGCAGGCGGTGCGGCGGCGGCTGGAGACGCTGCGGTTCGACTGGGCGTCGGAGAACGTGCGGGAGGTACTGGGGCCCACGGACGGCACGGCGGGGGAGGCGGCGGAGCGGTGCCTGGCGGTGCTGCGGCGGTTCTGCGAGGACGTTTCCGAGCTGGTGCGGGAGGAGACGACGGACTGGATGCTGGAGTTCCGGGCGGTGCCGGGTCCTTTGCGGACGCAACTCCAGCCGCAGCGCCCGACCCGCGATCCGGCGGGGCCGCTGCCCCGTCATTCCTTCCCCCCGTACGCACCCGGGCGCCCCAGCATGCCCCGCCAGCGCCCTCCGGAGGGCGGGCCGACGGGACGGACGTAGCCGTCCCGGCGGGGGTCGCCGTCTGCGGGGTCCCTGCGGTCCGCTTGGACGGTGGGCGCCGTCCGCGGGGGTGCGCTGCGCGGTCCCTCGCGGGCCGTTTCGGCTGGTCGCGCGGTTCCCCGCGCCCCTTGCGGGGCGTCCCGGCGCTGACCCCGTCAGGAAGCCGGGGCGAACCGAAGATCAAAAAACGGGGCTCAGGAGAATACGATCATCGACCCCTGCGCCAGGCTCCGGGTCACTGCTGCGTGCAGGCCGAGCCAGACGTGGCGTTCGCGGGGGTAGGGGGTGCCGTCGGGGGGAACCGGGGGGGCGGGTTCTTCGAGGTCGGTGGGGTGGTCGGGAGGGGTGGGCGCGGCCGGGGGGTTGGCGGGGTCGATGCCGATGGCGGGGGCGACGGCCTGGAGTTCGCGGAGGAGGCCGTGGCTGGAGCCGAGGGGGCCGCTGCCGGTCATGAGGTCGTCGGTGGCGACGGGGGCGGGGAAGTCGAGCGGGATGTAGGCGCCGGCGTTGTCGAAGTGCCAGACGAGGTGGGAGGACTCGGCGGCGTCGGCGAACATCTCCAGCAACTGCTCGTAGTCGCCGACCAGTTCGCCGACGGGGGTGATCTCCAGGCCGCAGATGGTCAGCAGGTGGATGCGGCGCAGCAGGTGCAGGTCGGCGTAGTCGAAGCCGGCGACCGGGGCGACGTCGCCGGTGAGGCCGGGCATGTAGCGGTAGACCGGCACGGGCGGCAGCCCGGCCTCGGTGAGCGCCTTGTCGAACGCCGCGATCTCCTCGGCGAACGGGTTGTCGGGGCTGTGGCACAGCACGTCCACCAGGGGAACCAGCCACAGGTCACAGGCCACGAGCGCTCCCACGTCGTCGAATGGTGCGGCAGAACTGCCCAGGGTAGCCGTCCGGAACGTTCCCGTCAGGCCCGCGTGGACGGCGGAACGGCGGAGATCGCCGGGGCGGCGGGCGGCCGGCGCGGTGGCGGCCGGCGGCGGGGCGGGAGGGGGTCGTCGGCTCGGTCGGGGCGGCCGGTTGGCGGGCCCGGTATGTTGACCGGGAGCCCGGGCCCGGCGAGATCCGCCGCGTCGCCGGTGAGGAGGCGCGATGTCCGGCGTGATGCAGGTGCGGCGCAGCAGCCTGCGGCAGCAGATCGCGGACGCGCTGCGCGACGAGGTGCTGACCGGACGGCTGGCCGCCGGACGGCACTTCACGGTGAAGGAGATAGCCGAGCTGTTCGGGGTCTCCGCCACGCCGGTGCGTGAGGCGCTCGTGGACCTGGCCGCGCAGGGCCTGCTGGACCTCGAACACCACCGCGGTTTCCAGGTGCGGGGCCTGTCGGACGCGGACTACCGGGACGTCGTGGGGGCCCGCACCCTGGTGACCGACGGGCTGCTGCGGCGGATGGCGGAGACAGGGCCGGTCTTCCCCGAGGAGGCGATGGCCTCGGTCCGGCGCCGCGCGGAGGCGGCCGCCTCCGCCGCGCGGGCCGGCAGCATCGACATCCTGATCGGCTGCGACCTGCGGTTCTGGCGCGAGCTGTCGGGGCTGGCGGGGAACGCGCACGTCACCGAGTTCCTGGACCGGCTGCGCGTCCAGTCCTGGGTGTACGCGGTACCGCACCTGCGGCGGGTGCCGAGCCTGGCCGGGATGCTCTGGACGGAGCACGTCTCCCTCGCCGACGCGGTGCGGGACGGCGACGCGGCGGCGGCGCACCGCATCGTGGCCGCGTACGACGCCCACACCCTGGGCGCGATCGAGCGGCTGGCCGCCCGCTGACCCCGCCGCGCCCGGCCCCTCGCGCGGGGCCGGGCGCGGTGCGGGCTCAGACCGTGTACTCGTCGGCGGTGGACAGCGCCTGGTCGAGGATCGCCAGGCCCTCCTTCGCCTCGGCCTCGGTGATGGTGCAGGGCGGCACGACGTGCGTGCGGTTCATGTTCACGAAGGGCCACAGGCCGTTCTTCTTGCAGGCGGTGGCGAACGCGGCCATGGGCGCGTTGTCGGCGGCGGGTGCGTTGTAGGGGACGAGCGGTTCGCGGGTCTCCTTGCTGCGGACGAGTTCCAGCGCCCAGAAGACGCCCATGCCGCGGACCTCGCCGACGCTGGGGTGGCGGGTCGCGAACTCGCGCAGGGCCGGGCCGATGACCCGCTCGCCGACGGAGGCCGCGTTCTCCACGATGCCCTCCTCGCGCATCACGTTGATCGTGGCGACGGCGGAGGCGCAGGCCAGCGGGTGGCCGGAGTAGGTGAGGCCGCCGGGGTAGGGGCGGGTGGCGAAGGTGGCGGCGATCTCGGCGGAGATGGCGACACCGCCGAGCGGCACGTAACCGGAGTTGACGCCCTTGGCGAACGTCAGCAGGTCCGGGGTGACGCCGAAGTGGTCGGCGGCGAACCACGTGCCGGTGCGGCCGAAGCCGGCCATGACCTCGTCGAGGATGAACACGACGCCGTGCCGGTCGCACAGTTCGCGGACGCCGGCCAGGTAGCCGGGGGGCGGCACGAGGACGCCGGCGGTGCCGACGACCGTCTCCAGGATGATCGCGGCGACGGTCTGCGGGCCCTCGAAGGCGATCGTGGCCTCCAGGTGCTCCAGGGCGCGCTCGGTCTCCTGCTGCGGGCTGTCGGAGTGGAACGGCGAGCGGTAGGGGTAGGGCCCCCAGAAGTGCACGACGCCGGCGGACGCGGTGTCGGAGGCCCAGCGGCGCGGGTCGCCGGTGAGGTTGATGGCCGCGGCGGTGGCGCCGTGGTACGAGCGGTAGGCCGACATGACCTTGCTGCGGCCGGTGTGCACGCGGGCCATGCGCACCGCGTTCTCCACGGCCTCGGCGCCGCCGTTGGTGAAGAAGATCTTGTCCAGGTCTCCGGGGGTGTGCTCGGCCACCAGGCGGGCGGCCTCCGAACGCACGTCGATCGCGAACGCCGGGGCGAACGTGGTCATGCGCCCGGCCTGCTCCTGGATGGCGGCGACCACCGCCGGGTGCTGGTAGCCGATGTTGGCGTTGACCAGACCGGAGGAGAAGTCCAGGTAGGTGTTGCCGTCGTAGTCCCAGAAGGAACAGCCCTCGGCGCCGGCCACCGCGAGCGGGTCGATGAGCTCCTGCGCGGACCAAGAGTGGAAGACGTGCGCCCGGTCCGCGGCCTTGACGGCGGCGCCCTTGTCGGGGTCGGGCTGGGGGGCGAATCGGCTGGTGGTCATGGGGTCAGCGTAGGCAGCGCCCCGGCCGCCGGGAAGGATCCACGGTGTATGGAGCGGGCGGCCCGCGCCGACAGAGTGTCGGGGCGGGCCGCCCGCGCCGGAGTCACAGGAAGTCGTTGATCTGGATGGTCTCGTCCCGGCCGGGTCCCACGCCGATCGCGGAGATGGGCGCCCCCGACATCTCCTCCAGCGCCTTGACGTAGGCGCGGGCGTTGGCCGGCAGTTCCTCGAACGTCTTGGCCCCGCTGATGTCCTCGCTCCAGCCCGGCAGCGTCTCGTAGACCGGGGTGGCGTGGTGGAAGTCGCTCTGGCTGTAGGGCAGTTCCTCGACGCGGGTGCCGTCGATGTCGTAGGCGACGCAGACCGGGACGCGTTCCCAGCCGGTGAGCACGTCGAGCTTGGTGAGGAAGAAGTCGGTGAGGCCGTTGACCCGGGTGGCGTAGCGGGCGATCACCGCGTCGAACCAGCCGCAGCGCCGGTCGCGGCCGGTCGTCACGCCGCGTTCGCCGCCGATCCTGCGCAGCGCCTCACCGTCCTCGTCGAGCAGTTCGGTGGGGAACGGGCCGGAGCCGACGCGGGTGGTGTACGCCTTGAGGATGCCGATGCTGCGGGTGATCCGGGTGGGCCCGATGCCCGATCCGGTGCAGGCGCCGCCGGCCGTCGGGTTGGAGGAGGTGACGAAGGGGTACGTGCCGTGGTCCACGTCCAGCAGCGTGCCCTGGCCGCCTTCCAGCAGCACGACCTCGCCGCGGTCGAGGGCCTGGTTGAGCACCAGGGTGGTGTCGGCGACGAATTCCTTGATCTGCTCGGCGTGGCCCAGGTACTCCTCGACGACCTGGCCGGGGTCGATGGCGCGGCGGTTGAAGAGTTTGACCAGCACCTGGTTCTTCTCGCCGAGCGCGGCCTCGATCTTCTGCCGCAGGATCGACTCGTCGAACAGGTCCTGCACGCGCACGCCGACCCGGTTGATCTTGTCCGCGTAGGACGGGCCGATGCCGCGGCCGGTGGTGCCGATGCGGCGGGTGCCGAGGAAGCGTTCTGTGACCTTGTCGAGCGTCTGGTGGTACGGGGTGATCAGGTGGGCGTTGCCGCTGATCAGCAGGCGTGAGGTGTCCACGCCGCGGGCCTGGAGGCCGCTGAGTTCGGACAGCAGGACGGCCGGGTCGACCACCACGCCGTTGCCGATGACCGGCACGCAGCTCGGGGAGAGTATTCCGGACGGCAGCAGGTGGAGGGCGTACTTCTGGTCGCCGACCACTACGGTGTGGCCGGCGTTGTTTCCGCCCTGGTAGCGGACCACGTAGTCGACGGAGCCGCCGAGGAGGTCGGTGGCCTTCCCCTTGCCCTCGTCACCCCACTGGGCCCCGAGCAGCACAAGTGCGGGCACAGGCGTACACCCCTTCCGGGCGGGGCATGTCCAACGTGCCACGCGCAGCAGTCGGTCCGGTGCCCCGGAATGGACGAAGCCCCTGGCGCAAAGGCGCGAGGGGCTCTTGCACCGAGATTTTACCCGAGAGGACCAAGGTGTCGGCTCTTGCCCCGCTGCTTGTCGTCATCGACCCGGTGGCCCGCACGCTGGACGGCGAATCGGTGCGCATCGCGAAGGACGTCCTGCGGGCGGGTGCCGACTCGTTGAAGGTCTGTCTCCCGGAGTCGGCGGCCGAATGGGAACGGATGCTGGGCCACCGCGGCCGGCGGCGTCCGGTGGTGGTCGGCGATGACGCGGCGCTGCTGCGGACCCTGCGAACGCTGCGGCGGGACGGGTCGCTGGCGCAGACCCCGATCGGCTACGTGCCGGTGGGTCCGCGCCGTCCGGACGGGTTGGCGGAGCGGCTCGGCGTTCCCCCGGAGGCGGCCCCGGCGGCGCGGGCGGTGCTGAGCGGGGTGGAGCGGGTGCTGGATCTGCTGGTGGACGACAGTGACGGCATCGTGGCGGGCCCGCTGCGGATCGCCGGTCCCGCGGCGTCCCCGCGGGTGTCCGGCGCGGCGGGGTCGAGCTGGCCGGCCCGGGCGGCCCGCTCCCTGGTGAGGGCGCTGACCGGACCGCAGGGGCAGCCGGGGCACCTGCTGCGGGTGGAGGCGGACGGGGTGCTGCTGGCCGACGTGGACCGGCCGGTCACCGGCGTGACGGTCGACGCCCCGGCCGGCGGCCGGGCGCTGGTGCGGGTGCACCGCGAGGGCGATCCCGCGCAGTTGCCGGCACGCCGGCTGACGGTCTCCGGCCGGGACTTCCGCTACCAGGCAGACGAGGCCCTGCGCGGCCCGGTGCGGCACCGCACCTGGACGGTGCACGGCGACGCCTGGCGCCTGGCGGTGCCGGCGGTACCGGCCGCGCCGGGCGGGTGAGGCGGGCCCGGTGACGGGGGGCGCGCGGGACGGCCGGAGACGTCGCGGGGTGCGGCGGGCGGGCTCGGGGCGGTTCCGGGGGGCCGGACGCGGCCCAGATCCCACAGGTCGCAACCTGATGATCACACCGGTCATACTGGGAAAAACGACCTGGGAGGCCGGCGCATGGGCGAGGGCACGGAGTCGATGTACGACGCGGTGGGCGGCACGGACGGGCTGCGGCGGCTGAGTGACCGCTTCTACGACCTGGTGCTGGCGGACGGACTGCTCGCGCCGGTCTTCGCCGGTTTCACCCCCCGGCACCGCGAGCACGTCGCCGTGTGGCTGGCGGAGGTGTTCGGCGGCCCGGACCGCTTCACCGCCGAACTCGGCGGACACCAGGGGCTGTTGCGCGCCCACCTGGGCATGGCCATCACCGAGGAGCAGCGGCTGCGGTGGATGACGCTGATGGGCCGGGCCGTGGCGGACACCATGCCGGACGACGCGGGTCTGCGGGAGCAGCTGACGGCCTACTTCGACTGGGGCACCCGCATCGCCAAGGACGTCTCCGCCCAGCCTCCCGGCGCCGACCTGGGCGACCCCGGCCCCACCCCGCGCTGGGGACGCGACGGCCTGATCGGCTGAGGCTCCGGTGGCCCCCGCCACGCCCCGGGCGGACCGGGGGCGTGGCGGGGGGTGCCGGGGTGCCGCGGGTCAGGTGGAGCGGCGGCGGACGCCGAACGCGCCGGCGCCCAGCGTGGTCAGGCCCAGCAGGCCGAAGCCGGCCGCGGCCTCGGTGGGGTCGCCGTGCAGGGTGCCGCCCGCACCGGTGCGAGGGGCGCCGTAGGGGTGGCGGTGGTGGTGGCCGCGGTGGTTCCAGGGGTGCCCGCCGCGGTGCGGAGGCCGGTGCGGCCAGCGGTCGCCCCCGCCGCCGTCGTCCCCGCCGCCGCAGCCGGGGCAGGCCAGGGTGGTGCTGCTCAGCATGACGGTTCCGGTGCGGGCCAGCGCCCGGCCGTCGATCGTGGCGCCGGTGCCGGCGGAGATCGAGGTGAGGGCCATGAGGTCGCCGGTGAACGTCGAGCCGGCGCCGAGGCCGGCCGAACCGGCGACCTGCCAGAAGACGTTGGCGGACCGCGCGCCGTTCGCCAGCACGATCCGGCTGGCCGGTGCGGTGGTCAGGCCGGCGTTGAGCTGGAAGACGAAGACCGCGTTCGGGTCGCCCTGGGCATCGAGGGTGAGGGTGCCGGTGACGCTGATGGGACCGGAGGCGTGGTAGACGTCCGGGGTCAGCGTGATGCCGCCGAGGTCGAGGGCGATGTTGGCGCCGGCGGGCTGGGCGGCCGCGTCGTCGTAGGCGGTGGTGAGGTCGGTCTGCGCCTGCTGGGAGGCGGCGTCGGCGGCGTGCGTGGCGCCGGTGACCGTGCCGGGCGGGAACCCGGTGATCGAGGCGCCGGGGCTGACGCCGAGGTCACCGGTGACCCGGGTGGGGCCGGTGCTGGCGACCGACTGGCCGGCCAGCACCCCGAAGGTCGCCGCACTCCCGAGGGGGACGGCGGTCCCGGCCGCGAGCGCGGTGGCCGGGGTGAACGCGGCCGAGGCCACGGCCAGCGTCGTGACCAGGGCCGAGGCGGCCCATGCGGGGAGCGCGCGCCGGTGCGGCACGCGGAGCGGTGTCCTTGTCATCTCACGCCTGACCCTTCGCAGCTTCCGGTGGATCGCCGGGCCGCCGGGGGCGCGCAGCAGCACGGCGCCGGCCGCTGCGGTCGGCGCGTCCGCCTCGCGGCCCGCCGGCGGAGGACCACTGCCCGGCGCGTTCCCTCGGCACGTTACGGACGGACCGTTACGGAACACCGGAAGCCGGGCGCTGCATTCGGGTGACTCGTCAGATTTTCCTATGGAACGATTCCGGGGTGCCGCGGTGCGTCAGACCTCGACCACCAGCTCCGTCAGCCCCCGGATCACGTACCCCGGCTTCCACCGCGGCTCGCGCAGCAGGCGCAGGCGGGGAGCGGCCGCCAGCAACGCGCCGAAGGAGGCGGCGAGTTCGAGACGGGCCAGCGGGGCGCCCAGGCAGTAGTGGATGCCGGCGCCGAACGTGACGTGCGGGTTGTCCGCCCGGGCCAGGTCCAGGCGGTCCGGATCGGTGAAGCGGGCCGGGTCCCGGTTGGCGGACCCGAACAGCAGGGCGACCTCGCTGCCGCGCGGAATCACCGTCCCGCCCAGCTCGACGTCGTCCAGCACCCACCGTTCGAACATCTGCAACGGGGTGTCGTAGCGCAGCAGTTCCTCGACGGCGGTGGGCAGCGCGCCGGGGCCGGCACGCAGGGCGGCGAGGGCGTCCGGGTGGCGCAGCAGCGTCCACCAGCCGTTGACCGTGGTGTTGACGGTCGCCTCGTGGCCGGCGTTGAGCAGCAGCACGCAGGTGGAGACCATCTCCTGCTCGGTGAGCCGCTCCCCGTCCCGGTGGGCCGCGATCAGCGCGCTGACCAGGTCGTCGCCGGGGTTCCGGCGGCGCAGCGCGATCAGCTCCCGCAGGTAGCCGGAGAACTCCACGCTCGCGCGGACCGCGGCGGCGGCCGTGGCCTCGTCCGGGTTGAGTTCGAACATGCCGCAGATCGCCGCCGACCACGGGCGCAGCGGCGCGCGGTCGGCCTCGGGGATGCCCAGCGTCTCGGCGATGACCGCCACCGGCAGCGGTTCGGCCACCGCCGTCAGCAGGTCGCCGCCGCCGTCCGCCACGAAGGCCGCGATCAGCTCCCCGGCCAGCCGCTCCACGGTCGGCGCCAGCCGCGCGACGGTCCGCGGGGTGAACGCCGCGGAGACCAGCCGGCGGATCCGGGTGTGGTCGGGGGCCTCCAGGTCCAGCAGTCCGTTGCCGTTGAGGACGTGGAACGGCTCGTGCGCGGGCGGCGGCGGGGTGCGGCCGAACTCCTCGTGGCTGAAGCGGTGCAGGTAGGTGCGCCCGAGCCGGCGGTCGCGCAGCAGCGCCCCGACGTCCGCGTGGTGCGGCACCAGCCACTGGCCGGTCGGCGGGCAGTACACCGCGCGGCCCTGCTCCCGCAGCGCGGCGTACGCCGGGTAGGGGTCCGCGACGAACGCCGGTGACCAGGGGTCGAAGCCGGCCGGCGCCGGTCCGGTCGCCGTCATGAAAGCTCCCGCAGCGCGTCCAGCAGATGGGTGAACGCCGCGGCCCCCGGCGTCAGGGGCGCGAAGTGACCGGTGCCGGGCAGCTCCCGCAGCACCGCGCCGGAGGCCGCCGCGTACCGGCGCGACAGCAGCGGCGGCACGGCGTCGTCGTCGGAGCCGTGCAGCAGCACCGCGGGGCGGACGGCCGGCAGCAGCGCCATCGGGTCGGCGCCGGTGAGGTCGGCGCCCGGGCCCATCAGGGCGTCGACGGCGCCGTCGCTCAGCCGCAGCCGCCGCGCGGTCGCCAGGTCCGCGACCGGCCCGACCGCCACCACCGCGCCGACCCGCTCCGGCAGCCGGTGCGCCGCCCACAGCGCCAGCTGCCCGCCGGCCGAGTGGCCCACCAGCACCGGCGGCCGCCCGTCGTCCGGCCACGCTCCCGCGACGAGCGCGGCCACGTCCTCGGCCATCCGCGGCCACCGCCCGCCCCCGCCGACCCTGCGGTACTCCGCGAGCGCCACCGCGTACCCGGCGCCGGCCAGGGCCGCGGCGGTGGCCCGCAGGTAGGTGCGGTCGTAGCGCTCCCGCCAGTACCCGCCGTGCAGCAGCGTCACACGGGGCCCCGGCCCGTCGCCGTGGAAGTCGACGACCTGCGAGGGGTGCGGGCCGTACGCCCAGGTGCGCTCCGGCGGGGGCGCGGGCAGCGCGGTGAGCGCCTCCCACTCCCCCGCGACCGCCGTCACGCCAGCACCTGCGCGAGCACCCGGGCGGCCCGCAGCACGTCCGCGTACCGCGTGTAGAGCGGCGTCAGGCCGAAACGCAGCACGTCCGGCGGGCGGAAGTCGCCGACGACGCCCCGGGCGATCAGCGTCTCCATCACGGCGGCGGCGTCCGGGCAGCGCAGCGAGACCTGGCTGCCGCGCTCGGCGTGCGCGGCCGGGGTCACCGGCTCCACCCGCCCCGGCGGCACCAGCGCCGCGACGCACTCCAGCAGGAAGTCGCCCAGCGCCAGGCTCTTGTCCCGCACCAGCGGCAGCGCGACGCCGTCCCACACCTCCAGCGCCGCCTCCAGCGCCACCATCGACAGGATCTCCGGCGTGCCCACCCGCCCGCGCGCCACCCCGCCGGCCGGCGCGTACCCCGGCTCCATGCCGAAGGGGTCCGCGTGGCTGTTCCAGCCCGGCAGCGGCGAGTCGAAGCCGTCCTGGAGGTCCCGGCGGACGTACAGGAACGCGGGCGAACCCGGCCCGCCGTTGAGGAACTTGTACGTGCAGCCCACCGCGAGGTCCACGCCGTGCGCGTCCAGCCCGACCGGCAGCGCCCCGGCGCTGTGGCACAGGTCCCACACCGCCAGCGCCCCCGCGGCGTGCGCGGCGGCGGTGATCCCCGGCAGGTCGTGCAGCCGCCCGTGGCGGTAGTCCACGTGGTTGACCAGTGCCGCGGCCGTGCGCCCGGTGAACGCGCCGGCCATCTCCCCGGCCGGTACCGCGCGCACCGCCACCCCGGTCAGGCGGGCGGCGGAGCGGGCGATGTAGCCGTCGGTGGGGAACGTCGTCGCGTCGACCAGCAGTTCGTCGCGCCCGGCACCGGCCAGGCGGACCGCCGCCACGACCGCCTTGAAGACGTTGACGCTGGTGGAGTCGCCCACCACGACCTGCCCGGGCGCCGCCCCGACCAGCGGCGCGATCCGGTCGCCGACCCGCTCCGGCGCCGTCCACCAGCCGGACTCCGTCCAGGAACGGATGCGCAGTCCGCCCCACTCGCGGGCCACCACGTCCGCCAGCCGGCCGGCCACCGAGGCGGGCAGCGCGCCCAGCGAGTTGCCGTCCAGGTAGACGGTCTCGTCCAGCACGAAACGGTCCCGGACGGCGGCCAGCGGATCGGCGGCGTCCAGCACGGCGGCCCGGACGGCCAAGTCGGCGGCGGGACCGGCGGCTTCCGGACCGTGAGCCGCGGTCCGGGGAGCGGGTGTCGAAGGCCCGGGGGGACCGGGCACGGCGGCGTCAGACATGGCTGCGGGCCGTCCACAGTTCCGGGAACACGGCCTTGGAGGCACGTTTCTCCAGCCACGCCACACCCGCCGAACCACCGGTGCCGGACTTGGCGCCCATCGCGCGGCGGGTCGCCACCAGGTGGTCGTTGCGCCAGCGCCACACGAGTTCGGCCACCTCGGTCAGCGCCTCGCCCAGCCGGGCCTCCGGCGAGTCCGCGGGGCCGGCGTAGACGTCCGTCCACACCTGCTCGATGCGCGGGTCCGGCACGTAACGCTCCGACAGGTCACGCTCCAGCACCTCGGACGGCACCGGGTGACCGCGCCGGGCGAGGTAGCCCAGCACCTCGTCGTACAGGCTCGGCTCGTGCAGCGCCCGCTCCAGCTCCGCGTGCACCCGCGGCGCCCCCCGGTGCGGCACCAGCATCGACGCCGACTTGTCGCCCAGCAGGAACTCCATGCGCCGGTACATCGCCGACTGGAACCCCGAACCGTCACCCAGCGCCGCCCGGTAGGCGTTGAACTGGGCGGGCGTCAGGTGGCCCAGCGGCTTCCACGAGGCGTTCAGCGACTCCAGCTCCCACGTGCTGCGGCGCAGCGCCTCCAGCACCTTCGGCAGGTCACCCTCGCGCAGCGCCCCGGACGCCACCCGCCACTCGTGCACCAGGACGGTGAACCACAGCTCCATCACCTGCGTCGTGACCAGGAAGACCATCTCCCCGGGCTCGTCCGACAGCGGGTGCTGAAGGTGCGTGAGGACGTCGGCCTGGACGTAGTCCTCGTAGGGTGTCGTGCCGTCGAAGTCCAGGTTCGGGGTCTCCGGTCCGGGTTCGGCGGGTGCCTCGTGCGGCGGTACGGCCATGACGTTCTCCGTTCATCGCGGGTCCCGGGATCGCCGGGCCCCTGCGGAGAGTGTCCGCACAGGACCGGCCGGACCGCAAGGTGCGCCGGGCGTGGCGCGGCTCGCACCACGCCCGGCGGCGTTGAGGCCGGTCAGCCCAGGGTGTCGGCGGCGGTGGGCGAGGAGTCGCGCAGGAACGCGCTGCAGCGCTCGTACTCCTCGCTCTCCCCGATCGCCTGCGCGGCCCGGGCCAGCGCGTACAGCGCCCGCAGGAAACCGCGGTTCGGCTCGTGCTCGAACGGCACCGGGCCGTGTCCGTGCCACCCGGCCCGGCGCAGCGCGTCCAGCCCCCGGTGGTAGCCCGTGCGGGCGTACGCGTAGGACGCCACGGGCTCGCCCGCCGCGAACGCGTCGTCCGCCAGCTGCGCCCAGGCCAGCGACGAGGCCGGGTACTTGGCGGCTACGTCGGCGGGGGCGGCTCCGGAGGCGAGCAGGTCGCGCGGCTCAGGGTCGTCGGGCAGGTGGGTCGGGGCGGGCTCCCCGAGCAGGTTCTGGTGTGATGCCATGCCTCCAGTCTGCCGGGTCGGCGCGGCGGGGGCGGCACGGCGGGTCCGCGACCGGTCCGCGACCGGTCCCCGGCAGGACGAGGACGGGGCGGCGGGGACGGCCGGGGACGGCCGTCGCGGCGAACGCGGCCGGGGTGGCCGGGGTGGCTGCGGCGGGCGGGGGAACGCCGCGGCCCCGGAGGGTGTCCTCCGGGGCCGGGGCGGGGTGCCGGGCGTCCGGCTGCCGCGTCACTTCATGCGACGGCCCGCGGAGCGCAGGTTCTCCGTGGCGGTGACCACGCGTGCGGCCATGCCGGCCTCGGCGGCCTTGCCCCAGACGCGCGGGTCGTAGGTCTTCTTGTTGCCGACCTCACCGTCGACCTTCAGCACGCCGTCGTAGTTACTGAACATGTGGCCGACCACCGGACGCGTGAAGGCGTACTGGGTGTCGGTGTCGATGTTCATCTTGACCACGCCGTACTCCAGCGCCTCGTTGATCTCCTCGATCGTGGAGCCGGACCCGCCGTGGAAGACGAAGTCGAACGGGCTGGCCTGGCCGTACTTCTCGCCGACCGCGTCCTGGAGTTCCTTCAGGATCGACGGGCGCAGCACCACGTTGCCGGGCTTGTAGACGCCGTGCACGTTACCGAAGGAGGCGGCCAGCAGGTAGCGGCCCCTCTCGCCCAGGCCGACCGCCTCGGCGGTGCGGAACCCGTCGTCGACGGAGGTGTACAGCGAGTCGTTGATCTCGTGCGAGACGCCGTCCTCCTCGCCGCCGGTCGGGGTGATCTCCATCTCCAGGACGATCTTCGCCTTGACCGCCTCGGCCAGCAGTTCCCTGGCGATGTCGAGGTTGTCGGCCAGGTTCTCCGCCGAGCCGTCCCACATGTGCGACTGGAACAGCGGGTTGCGGCCGGCCGCAACCCGCTCCTGGCTGATGGCCAGCAGCGGCCGCACGTAGCCGTCCAGCTTGTCCTTGGGACAGTGGTCGGTGTGCAGCGCGACGTTGACCGGGTACTTTTCCGCCACGATGTGCGCGAACTCGGCCAGCGCGACCGCGCCGGTCACCATGTCCTTGCTGTACTGCCCGCCCAGGAACTCCGCACCGCCGGTGGAAACCTGGACGATGCCGTCGCTCTCCGCCTCGGCCAGACCACGAAGGGCGGCGTGCAGCGTCTGGGAGGAGGTCACGTTGATGGCCGGGTAGGCGAACTTGCCTGCCTTCGCCCGGTCGAGCATCTCGTGGTAGACCTCGGGAGTTGCGATGGGCATGGTCCGCTCCTTGGACTGTGCGCGTGCTTCACATGTCGGTACGCCGTTGTCGCCCTCATCCTTCCAGACGCGGTCAACGGGTCGTATACCCCGGTTTGCGGTGATGTGCACAGATCGCAGCGGTAGCGAGTGTTTCACGTGAAACACTCCTCCGGGGCAGCCCGGCACCCGTCTGGCGGCTCCTCCGACGGCTCCCCGGCCGACCCGCTACAGGCCCAGGTCGTCCAGGTCGAAGGCCCGGTAGTACGGCAGCCCCGCAGCGGCGACCGTGTCCGCCGCACCGCGTTCGACGATGACGGCCACGCCGACCACCTCCGCGCCCGCCTCGCGCAGCGCCTCCACGGCGGTCAGGACCGAGTTGCCGGTGGTGGAGGTGTCCTCGACGGCCAGCACGCGGCGGCCGGCGACGTCCGGGCCCTCGATGCGCCGCTGGAGACCGTGCGCCTTGCCGGTCTTGCGGACCACGAACGCGTCCAGCGAACGCCCCCGGGCGGCGGCGGCGTGCAGCATGGCGGTGGCCACCGGGTCGGCACCGAGGGTCAGGCCGCCGACGGCGTCGTAGTCCAGCTCAGCGGTCAGGTCGAGCATCACCTGGCCCACCAGCGGCGCGGCTGTGCCGTCCAGCGCCACCCGGCGCAGGTCCACGTAGTAGTCCGCCTCCTTGCCCGAGGAGAGCGTCACCTTGCCGTGCACTACGGCCTTGTCCTTGATCTGCCGCAGCAGAGCCTCACGGGCGTCAGTCATGCGATGAGGGTAAACGAGCCGGTCACACCGCCCGCGCGCCGGTCCGGGGAGCGGTGGGCGGTGGGCGGCGCGCTGGGTGCGGCGACCGGCCGGCGGACGCGGCGGGGTGCGGCGGGCGTCGGGTGCGGCGACCGGCCGGCGGACGCGGGGTGCGGGTCAGTCCGCGCGCTGCCAGGACAGGACGGCGGTCATCTCCAGCGGGTTGATGGGGGTGACCAGCCGGGGCGCGGTGTTCAGGCCGTTCGGCGGGCCGGACTGCGGCTCGACGCAGACGGCCTCGGGCTGCTCGTCGAAGACCACGACCCATGGCGACGCGCTGGTGACCCGCACCGCGAGCTCGCCCGGCCAGGTCAGCGTGACGTCGGTGCCGTCGGGCATGCCGAAGCAGTCGTCCCAGGGTCCCGGGCGCGGATCGATGCGGCGGCCGGTGGGCAGGTGGTCCTCGCCGCGTTCCTCCTGCCACGCCGGGTCGAAGGCGATCGTGACGTCCTGACCGCCGTCGCCGAGGTTGCGGCGGAACCACGGGTGCCAGCCGGCCTGCGCCGGGAACGAGTCGCCGGGGGCGTCGGCACGGGCCTCGACCGCCATGCCGAGCGTCAGCGTCTCCGGCGTCAGCTCGAAGGTCTGGGTGACGCGGCCCGGGTACGGCCACGGCTCCGCCAGGTCGTAGGTGAACGCGACGGACCGCTCGGTGGCGCCCGGCGCCGGGGTCCAGGCCGTGTTGCGCCCGGTGCCGTGGATGGCGTGCGGGGCCGCGTTGACCGGCAACTGGTGCGTGACGGCGCCGTTGCGGAAGCGGCCCAGCGCGGTCCGGCCGCACCACGGCACCATGGGGAACGCGCCGAACTTGTCGCCCTGCCGCAGCAGTTCGGTACCGGCGATCCGCAGGCTCGACATCCGGCACCCCGCGTCGGGGCGGATCGTCAGCTCGACGTCGCCGGCGGCCAGCCGGACGCGGGACGGGGCGTCGGCCCCGGTGGGTTCGGTCATGGGGCGAATCTATCGGGACCGACCCTGCCGGGGGCCGGACGGGGTTCCGCCGCTCCTCTCCGCCGTTTCCGCCGGCCCTCGCCGCCGTTTCCGCTGGGCGCGGGTTGGAGGGGGCGGGGCTGCGAGGGGGCGCGGCTGGTTACTCCCTGCGCTTCTTCAGGGCTCGGCCCACTACGACGGCGCCGGCGAGGAGGGCGGCGGCGGCGGGGGCGGCCCAGCGGAGGGTGTCGGCGGGGGAGTTGGTGTCGGGGGCGGCGACGGGGGCGTAGCGGCCGCGGGGCGGGGCGTGGTCGACCTCTTCGGCGCTGCGGCCGATCATGGTGCGGCGGGCGTGCGCGGCCTCGGCGGGCGGTTCCTCGTCGGCGTCGTCCTCCAGTCCGGCGACCGTCTCCGGGACGTCGAAGCCCACGTCGTCCTCGTCGAGGCCGCCGTCGTCGCTCTCACCGGGGTCGGGCTCGCCGGGGGCCGGGTCGCCGCCGGAGGCGTACAGGTCGTCCAGCGCGTCGGAGGCGTCCAGGTCGGGGCGGCCGGGCGGCGGCACCGTGCCGGAGGTGGCGGACGGCGGCTCGTCGACGACGCCGGTGACGGGTTCGGCGTCCAGGTCGGTGGTCAGGTCGTTGACGAAGCGGTCGAGCAGGCGGCGGGCGGCGGCCTCGGCGACGGGTGCGTCGTGGGCGGCGAGCCGTCCGCCGGCCTGGACGGCGCCGGAGAACTCCAGACGGGTGCCGTTGTCCTCCCGTTCCAGGCCGATGACCAGGGCGACCTTCACCACGCCGTCGCCGCGCGCCTCCGTGCCCTCGCCCTCGATCTCGAAGCCGCCGTCGCACTCGGCGATGCGCAGGCTGCCGCGGTAGGTGATCGTGGAGTTGCCGATCCGCAGACGCAGCCGCCCGGTGATGGACCCCTCCGGGGAGTCCGCGTCCCGCCGCACGGCGGAGACGCACCGTACGACCCGGTCCGGCTCGCCCAGGGCCCGCCGCACGACGCTCACGGGGAACGGAACGAACGCCTCATGCTCCATGCCTGACGAGCCTACTCACCCCACCCCCCGCGCGTCAGCGGCTCGACGCGTGAGAATGCCCCGATCGCCCCGCGCGGCCCGCCCCCGGCGGCGGCCGCGGGCGTGCGGCACGGCGGGCGGACTCATCCGTACCGCGGCCGCAGCAGCGTCGACGGGAGGGCCGGCGGCGGGGGCGGCAGCGGGCGGGCGCCGGGGACCGGGGGCGGGGCGCGGCGGGCGGCCAGCAGGACGGGGGCGCCGGCCAGGCGCCGGGGCACCGCGCGCCAGCCGGCGGCCCGCAGGCTGGCGGCGAGGGTGCCGCGGTCGGCGCCGGGCGGGCCGGCCGGTAGCACGAGGCGGGCGCGGGGGCGCAGGGCGCGGGCGAGCAGGCCGTAGAACTCCTCGGAGTGGGTGTCCGGGGCGGCGGCGGGGGCGGGCAGCGCCGCGACGGCGGTGTCCCAGCGCGCCGCGGGCGCGGCGGAGCGCAGCCAGGTCAGCGGATCGGCCCGCACCACCCGCACCCGGGAGTCGGCGAAGGCGGAACCGTTGAGGGCGGTCAGCCCCGGATCGGTGCGGGCGGCCCGCAGCAGGCCGGTGGCCGGGCAGACGACGGTCACCGAGGTGACGCCCGGCACCCGCAGCAGCCGGTGCAGTGCCAGGCCGTCGTCGCCGCCGAGCAGCAGCACCGAGCGGTGCGGGCCCCGGGCGGTCGCGGCGTCGGCGAGGGCGACGGGGAGCCCGGCCCCGGCCAGCGTCACCCGCCGGCCGCCGGCCCACAGGTTCAGCGGGCGGCCGGCGGTGCCGCCGGTCAGCGCCACCTGCTGGGCCCCGGCGCCTGAGGTGCGGGCGCCGCTGCCGTACAGGGCGTCGCGGGCGGCCCGGCCGAACGGGCCCGCGCAGGCGGCGGCGGTGACCAGCAGCGCCAGGACGGTCACGTTGGCCGCCAGCACCAGGCCGCGGCCGCGGGCGCTGAGGTCGCGGTGGAAGAGGCCGAGCACCATCGCGCCGCCGGCCAGCGCGTTGACCGCGCCGGTGACCAGCGCCCCGGTGGCCTGGCCCAGGCAGGGCAGCAGCAGGAACGGGAAGGCCAGGCCACCGGCGAGCGCGCCGACGTAGTCCGCGGCGAACAGGTCTGCGACGGCCCCGCCGGCGTCCTGCCGGCGCACCCGCTGGATGAGCGTCATCAGCAGGGGTATCTCCGCGCCGGTCAGTACTCCGACGGCGAACGCGAACCCGGCGGGAGCCACCGGTGAGGGGCCGAGCCAGGCGTAGGAGGCGTAGAGGGCCATGGCGGAGAGCCCGCCGGTGAGCGCGAGGGCGGCCTCGGTGAGAGCGAAGCCGAACGCGGCCCGCCGGCGGAGCCGTTTGGCCAGCAGCGAGCCGATCCCCATGGCGAAGACCATGACCGACAGCACCACGGACGCCTCGGTCACCGGGGGGATGCCGGCCAGCGCCGAGGCGAGGGCGACGAGTTCGAGTTCGTAGACCAGGCCGCAGGCGGCGCAGACGAAGACCGCGACCAGCACCAGGGCACGCCCGACCGCCGCCGGGACCGGCAGCCTCGCCGGCGCGGCGGCCGGTGCCGTCAGCGTCGGTTCGACCACGTCATCACGCTATGTCACCGCCGGCGCCGGGGGGATCGCCCGCAAGGGGCCCGTCCCGGCGTCCGGGAGCGCGCCGCACCCGGCACGCGCCCCCGCCCGCCCGCGACGCGCCTCGCACTCCCGCACGCGCGCGCCCCGTTCACCCCCCGTACTCCCCCAGGCGGTCACCGCAGCCCCGAGACCCTGGAGCGGGTGGCGACCAGGCGGCCCTCCTGGGGGTAGGCGTGCCAGGTGCGCCAGACGACCTGGCCGGGGCCGCCCTCGTCGCCGGCCGGGCCGCGGTGGACGAGGAGGGCGGTGAAGGCGTTGGGGTCGCCGGGGAAGCGGCCGGCGAGGCCGTCGGGGTGGTCGGCCACGAGGGCGAGGAGTTCCTGCGCGCGGCTGGCGAAGGCGGTCGGCGGCAGCGTCTCGACGCGCGCGGCGAACTCGTAGTCCCAGTCGCCGACGCGTTCGGCCACGCCCAGCGGCAGCGGGGTGCGGCGGCCGGGCAGGCAGGCGACGGTCTCGGAGCATTCGGCGCCGCCGGCGCGCAGCAGGATCTGGTGGGAGGCGCCGAGCAGGCGCATCTGCACCTGGGCGCGGTCCGGCCGGGTGCCGTCGGGGGCGGGTGGCAGGCGCAGGTCGAGGTCGAGGTCGACCACGGCGAGTGCCGGGAGCGGCTCGGTTCCCAGGCTCCAGGCCAGGTCCCCGGCGCGGGTGTCGGTGTAGGCGGTCTGGAGTGTGGTGAGCATGCGTCGGCTCCGCGGGCACGAAGAGCGGGTCTCGGAAGGGCCGCCCGTCCTGCGCTACCGCCGCGGCCCGGCGCCGGGAGATCCGCACCGCGCGGACCCGGGGAACGCCGGAGGGCGCGGGGGAGCAACGGGGAGTCCGTCTGTACGGAATCATGAAATACGCCTCACCCGCAGCGTTTTTACCCATTCGTACCCGCATTACATCCCCACGGGCCCTCCTCCACTCAGGTGTTCGGCCGCGAACGCCTCAACTCCCTTACTTCGCCGCGCAGTCGGCGGTACGCCACCCGGACGTGACGGTGCCGTACCGCCGCCGGGCGCCGGGGACGCCGCCCCGGTCGCCCGGACGGTCAGTGGTGGCCGAGCGACCGCCGCCACCGTGGTGGCCGCCGTGGTGGCCGCCGCCGTCCTGCCCGTCCTGGTCGCCGCCGTCGGGGCGGAAGAACTCGGTGTTGCGCAGGCCGGGGATCGGCGGCCGCGGGCGGCGGCCGGGGACCCGGGCGGCGATACCGGAACGGGCCATGACGATGATGAAGATCACCACGATCACGCCGATGATGGTCACGATCACGACAGTTACTCCTTCGGTGCGTGCTCCTGTGCGTTCTCCACTGAGAACCACGCACCTCGTACCCCGTGTGGTTGCCCGGCCAACCGGCATCCGCCCGGCGGTTGCGGCGACACCGCCGGCGACGGGCACGACCGGCGCCGCGCGACCGGCGAGGATGGACGGTGCGGCCGCCGCGCGGCGACCGCGGTCAGTGAGGACGGTGGGCGGTCACCCCCCGCACCCGGCTGATCCTGCTCGGCTCCCCGCACAACCCGACGTCCTCCTTCACCGGCTGGACGGTCGGCTGGGTCACAGCTCGTCGACCCACCTGTTCTGAGCGCAAGGCGCACTCCCGCACGTGGGCCCGGCGAACCCGCCACCGCACATCCCAAACACCGTGCATCCATCCCGCTGGATCGATCCTTGCGCGCGCGCCTTGGGAAAACCCAAACACCGTGCACCCATGGATGCGTAGGCCCTGTCCCCTACTGTCCTTCTGACAGCGGATCACATGACGCGTCACAGCGTCGGGGATACCACCGCCCTCAGGAAGGAAGCACGTGCAACAGAAACCGATGTACATGATCATTGCGGTCCTCACCGCACTGGTGGCCGCGCTTGTCGGAAGCGTCGTGGCTCTCGTGGAGGGAAGCGCCCCCTCGGTGGCCTTCAGGACCGGCGTGGGAACCTTCGGCGCAGCCCTGACCCTTGTTGTCATGGTCATGGGCGGCCTGGGTGTGGTGGGCTCATGAGCGACCTGGAGACCGTCAAGGGCGGGCCGCGCACCGAAGCACCCGCGAGTACGGTCCTCGCAGAGGTGCGCCACCACCGCGCCCGCCTTACCCGCCTGATGAACGCCCATGACGCGGCCAGACTCGTGCTCGGGCTCCTCTTCCTGAGCCGGACCGCCCATGCCGCCCCGGGAGCAACCGCTCTTCCCACCTGGTCGTGGCTGCGGACCCAGGCCGCGGAGCACAACCAGGGGATCAGATCTTCCGTGAGCAAGTGCCTTGCCCACTGGCTCCCCACGGCTGACAGCGGAAACGACGACACGGGCTTGAAGGACCTCATGCCCGTTCCGCCGCGCGGGAGCGAGGTCCCGCTCTGCGGACTCATCCGGGCGATCGGCTCCGTACAACAGGTCGGAACGCTGCTCGATCAGTGCCTGTACGACCTGTCGGCAGAACAGGCCCGTGGCAGTCACTACTTCACACCCGGCGACGTGGTCCGCCTCATGGTCGGCGCCGTGGCACCACAGGACGGGCACCGGGTCCTGGACCCCGTGTGTGGTTCGGGCGGGCTGCTGGTCGGAAGTCACCGCTACGTACACCAGCGCGTGGGGCTGAACCCGGCCATGTCCTTGCACGGAAGGGAACAGCACGCCCATACCTCGCAGGTCGCCCGCATGAACCTCGCCGTGCGCGGGATCGAGGCCCATGTCTTCCCGCCGGGGGACAGCCTCGCCGCGCCGGAGCCCGAGCCCTACGACATCGTCCTTGCCAACCTCCCGTTCAACCAGCAGGACTGGAACCCGCGGGCTCCGGGATCCCCGGGAAACGGGCAGGGCCTCGGCGACCCACGGTGGCCGGAGGGACCTCCGGCCAAGGGATCAGCCAACTCCGCGTGGATACTGCACATCGCACACGCGCTTGCCCCGCAGGGCCGGGCCGCCTTCCTGATGGCCGACAGCGTGGCGAAGAGCGTCCAGCCGGCCGTACGGCGTCTGCGCGAACAACTGCTGCGGGCGGACTTCGTCGAGTGCGTGATCGCATTGCCGCCGCGGGTCTTCGGCCACACTGACGCGACCGCCTGCCTGTGGGTGTTGAACAAGGACAAGCACGCACGGCCGGGTCGGGGCACCGACAACCGCACAGAACAGGTGTTGTTCATCAACGCGCGACGTGCTTTCGAGTCCGTCCCGCAGTCGAGAGCGCGGAGGCTGGGAGACAAGCACACGGACCGGATCCTGACCACTCTGGCGGCCTGGCGGGGCGTCGCGGAGGGCCATGCCGTACCCGTGCCCTACGCCGATGAAGCCGGCTGGTCCCGAAGCTGTTTCGCCGGGGAGATCGCCCGCCGCAAGCACGACCTCATGCCCACCTCGTACGCCGCGGAACCCCCGGGGCCCGAGCGGGATACGCGCAGCGAGGTCGAACAGCTCAGGTTCGAGTTGGTGGAAAAGCTCGACCAGGGCCGTGAGCTGGAGCGGCGCTTGCTGCGAGCACTGGAGGAGATCTGATGGTCCATGTGCCCGGCGACCCCGAAGCGTGGTACAGAACCGCGATCGCCGAGTTCCCGAAGAACGAGATGTCCACGGCCTGCGGCGTCCTGGACGACGACGCGCACGCGTCCAAAGGCATCGTGAGCTCGACACACGTCAAGGACGGACGGATCAGCCCACCGAGAATCGGTGAACACGGCGAGTGGGACCCCTGCCTGTACTCCAGGAGGAGCACGCTGAGGGAGGGCGACCTGGTCGTCGTGCTCGTCCGGCGAACGGGCGACACCGCTCTGGTCACCGCCGAGCACGACGGATGGACCGCGACCAGGTCGATCGGCATCATCCGTGCGGACCGGCTCATCGTGAGATGGCTACGCATCTGGCTGCAGACGCCCACAGCGAAGGCGCGGATCGACGACGACGTGACGGCGCACGTCGAGCCCACCATGAGCCTCGACACGCTCCGCCGCATGCCCTTCCCTCTCCCCCCTCGCGACACCATCGCCGGGTACCACCGGACCTTCAGCCTCATCGAGGAGATGATCGGCCTTCATCAGGAGGCAGCACGGAAGGCAGTGGAACTGGCCGCCGCGATCCACCACAACCGGTCCTCCACTCATTCGGCCCGGAGCAGACGACTGCTCGGCGAGGTCGCCAAGGCGAAAACCGGTGCGGGGTCCGCCCGCACCCTCCCCCTCCGGGCGGAAGGATCCGGCGTCGACGCGGTCACCCCGACCGACCTCTTCGACCTCGCGGCCCCCCACGTCGAGCGGTTCCGCCTCAGCGGCCCGGCGGATTCCCCACACATCTGGCCGCCCGGCACGCTCATGTTGAGCAGCCGCCCCGACGGCGCGCACATGGCCGTGACGCGACACCCGGCGACTCCCACCAGAAGTGTGGTGGCAGTACGGCCCGTGGAGGACACGGACACCTGGTGGCTGCTGCACGAGCTGAGAAGCCGGAGTGGCGAGGTCGCCCAACTGTCGAAAGGCCAGAACGCCCGGGAGATCTCCGCACGCGCCCTCTCACGCCTGAGCGTGACGTGGCCCGACTCAACGACCCGTGCCGGCTTCCACGCCGTGGCTGATCCGCTGCACGCCGTCGCACGACAGCTGATCTCCAAGGTGGCCACACTGCATGACCTCAAGGACGCGCTCCTGCGCGACATCTCGGCGAAGGCCCGCGAGGTCCTGGAGCAGGAGGCGCGATCCGGCGTCGAAGACGTGGACGCCGCTCATTCCCCCGTCTTCTCCACACAGCGCGCTGCCAGGACCGCCCATGAGTCAGGATGACCCCTGGACGATGGGCACTCGGGTTGAGGACGGTGGAGAGATGAGCGGCAGGCCGCTGCTGAACCGCAGGCTGGACGGGCTCGGAACGACGATCTTCGCGGAGATGTCGGCGCTGGCGACCGCGACGGGCGCGATCAACCTGGGCCAGGGCTTCCCGGACACGGACGGTCCCGAGGAGATCCGCGAGGCCGCCGTCCGCGCCCTGCGGGAGGGGAAGGGCAACCAGTACCCGCCCGGTCCAGGTATCCCGGAGCTGCGCGCCGCGATCTGCGAACACCAACAGCGCTTCTACGGACTCTCCTTCGACCCCGACACCGAGGTCCTGGTCACCGCGGGCGCGACTGAGGCAATCGCCGCCGCCATGCTGGCGCTGCTGGAGCCGGGTGACGAGGTCATCGCGTTCGAGCCCTTCTACGACTCCTACGCCGCCTGCGTCGCGATGGCCGGCGCGAAGCGTGTACCGCTCACCCTGCGCGCCCCCGACTTCCGCCCCGACCTCGACCGACTGCGCTCGCTCATCAACCCGCGCACCCGCCTGCTGCTGCTCAACTCCCCCCACAATCCCACGGGGATGGTCCTCACCCGCGACGAGGCGACGGTCATCGCCGAGTTGGCCGTCGAGCACGACCTCCTTGTCGTCACCGACGAGGTCTACGAACACCTGGTCTTCGACGGCGAGCACCACCCCATCGCGGCTCTGCCCGGCATGCGGGAACGCACGGTCTCCATCTCCTCCGCCGGCAAGACGTTCTCGTTCACCGGTTGGAAGGTCGGCTGGGTGACCGGGTCCGCCGCTCTCGTCAGCGCCGTCCGCACGGCCAAGCAGTATCTGACGTTCGTCAGCGCGGGCCCCTTCCAGTACGCGATCGCGGGGGCGCTCCGCCTGCCGGACAGCTACTTCACCGGGTTCCTCGACGATCTGCGCGGCAAGCGGGACCTGCTCGGCGACGGCCTGCGCACGGCCGGGTTCGAGGTCTACCGGCCCCAGGGCACGTACTTCATCACCACCGACATCGCCCCCTTCGGCGAGAAGGACGGCGTGGCCTTCTGCCGCGCCCTCCCCGAACGCGCCGGCGTCGTCGCCGTTCCCAACGCCGTCTTCTACGACGATCCGGAAGCGGGCCGGTCGCAGGTACGGTTCGCCTTCTGCAAGAAGGACGACGTTCTCCAGGAGGCGGCCAAGCGGCTCCAGCGTGCCAGTCGTTGACCGCTACCCTACGAATCCGCCTTGAACCGTTCCGGGTCGAATGGAGGCTCGATTCTCTGAGCGGATTGAGTCATGGACGTCCCTCCCCTTATCCCGCTGAGCTGCGCAAGCGTGCGGTTCGCATGGTCGCCGAGGTGCGGCCCGACTACGACACCGAGTGGGCCGCGATGAAGGCCGTCGCGACCAAGCTCGGGATCGGAACGACCGAGACGCTGCGTACCTGGGTCCGCCGGGACCAGATCGACAGCGGGACCCGGCCCGGGACGACAACGGAGGAATCCGCGCAGGTCAAGGCATTGAAGTAGGAGAACGCCGAGCTGAAGCGGGCGAACGAGATCCTCAAGGCCGCAGCGAGTTTCTTCGCGGCCGGGCTCGACCGGCCACACCTGCGCTCGTAGCGTTCATCGACGAGCACCGGGACCGCTTCGGCGGTGTCGAGCCGATCTGCCGCGTGCTGACCATGCACGACTGCAGCATCGCCCCCTCCACCTACTACGCCCACAAACAGCGCCAGGCATCGCCCTCCGCCCGTCAGCTGCGGGACACGGACCTCAAGGCCCTGGTCAGCGGGATATATGACGCCAACTACCGTGTCTACGGCGCCCGGAAGGTCTGGCGGGAGCTGAACCGGCAGGGTCACGCGGTGGCCCGCTGCACCGTCGAACGCCTCATGCGCGAACTCGGCATCACCGGCGCGGTCCGCGGCAGGAAGGTGATCACCACAGTGGCGAACCCAGCCGCCGCACGGGCGCCCGACCTGGTCGACCGCAACTTCGTGGCCGCTGCCCCGAACCGCACCTGGGTCGCGGACTTCACCCACGTCGCGGCCTGGGCCGGCACTGTCTATGTCGCCTTCGTGGTGGACACCTTCTCCCGCCGCATCGTCGGCTGGTCGGCAGCCACCACCAAGCACACCGAACTCGTCCTGGCCGCCCTGGAGATGACGCTGTGGCATCGTGACCGGGCCGGCACCCGGCCGGCAGCGGGCGAGTTGATCCATCACTCCGATGCCGGGTCGCAAGGCGGATTCAACTGGTCGTCGCAACACCTTGATCACGGAGGTGTTGGATGGGACGAGCGAGAAAGCCGATGTCGCAGGCGCCGGCCGGGGCGCGACGGCAGTGGGCCGCGGATCGGGCGATGCGCGCGCCGATGCGCTCGCCCGGCCGCCCGGAGCCGTCGCGCGCTGTGCAACGGGAGTTCTGGCGCCTGATCGCGTCCGGGGTTACAACGCAGGGCGATTGCAAAGTCCGTTGATCGGGCGTCGGTGCAGGTCAGTTGAGGCCGAGGAGGGCCAGTGGCCGCTCGTAGGGGCGGAGGGCTGTGGTGCGGAGTCCGGCGGCGATGTTGGTGTGGCCGGCGCCTCGGAGTTGGTTGATGGCGAAGCTGCGGAGGGTGGCCATGTTCTCCGGGCTGTGCCCGGTGCGGATCTTGGAGGCGTCCTCACGGAAGGCGTTGTCCCGGACGAAGTGGAGCCTGTTTTCGATCACCCAGTGTGATCTCAAGATCGTTGCGATCCGTGCGGGGGGACGCCTGTCGGCTGGTCAGGTCGGTGATGACGTAGACGGTCTCGCGGCTCTGTTTTCCGGTCTTGGTGTCGGTGCGGTGGCGTACGACCCTGGCGACCTGGGCGGCGTGGGGGAAGTCGACGCCGAGGTCGGTGACGGTCAGGGCCTGCACGACCCGGGTTTCCTTACGTCCGTGGCCGGTGGTGCGGTCGTAGAACTTCGCCGTCGCCTGCTGCCAGGGCAGGGTCCGCAGTTGCTCGTAGAGGTTCTTCTGGTTCCGCTTCACGGTGAAGGCGTAGTGCGCTTTCCTGACGTCGACGAGGAAGCGGGCGTGGTCGCGCTGGGTGTGCAGCGCGTCGCCGGTCACGGTGACGCCTTGCAGGTCATAGGGGTCCAGAAGGGCGGCGAAGCACGTGATCTCGTTCGTCTTCTCGGGGGCCCTCAGCTGGGTGACGGTCATTCCGGTGCCGGTCATCGCGGCCAGCAGGTGGGCGGCCGGGGTGGTGCCGTGGCGTGAGCCGCGGGCGCTCTTGCCGTCCAGGGCGAGGGTGTCGGCGCCGGACGGGTCGTGTCCGAGGAGGTCGGCCAGGCCGCCGGGGCAGGTGTCCTTGATGACCCGGCGGATGGTCGCGCCGCTGGTCGGGATCCGTACGGACAGGGCGGTAGCGGTGCGGGCGCCGAGCCGGGCCAGGACATCCTGCGGGGCCCCGGCCGCCCACTCGCCGATCGCCACGAAGCTCCTCGCCCCGGTCGTCACGGCGGAGCAGGCGATCAGCAGTACCGCCACGAAGGGGTGACGCTTCCCGCGCCGGCACCGCGGATCGGCCAGTGCCCGCAGCCGCTCGGCCAGCGGGCCGATCGCACGGTGCTGACGGGTGGGCGACTTGACCATGCAGACGGTGGCAGACTGACACGGCAGCTGTAGTTCCGGATCTGTGCTGGTGAGCGGCTTGCGGGGGCGGGTGCGGGTATAGATGCGGCCACCGTGATCATGAACGTTTGTGACGACGTATCAAAATCAGGTGGCCGCGGAGGCCACGATAGCCCAGGCTGCGTGGGACAGGCTGTTCCGGGCGGCGATGGATGCGATCGCGGGCTGCTTCGCCCGGCGTGAGACCCGTGCCACGGCGGCGGAGATGGTCCCGGGCTGCTGGCGGAGGTGGAGACACGCAACTGCTGGACTCTGGCTGAGGCGCTGGGGCATCCAGGCTCGCACCGGCTGCAGCACCTGCTGTCACGCGCGAGGTTCGACCACGACCGGGCCCGGGAGGAGATCGCCCGCCTGATCGTGCGCGAACTCGAAGGTCAGGACGTAGTACTGGTCGCGGACGAGACCGGGGACGCGAAGTCCTCGACCGGCTGCGTCGGCGCCGGCCGCCAGTACTCCGGCGCGATCAAGGGAGTCGGGTTGTGCCAGGTCGCCGTCCACCTGGCGGTGGTCACCGCGTCGGTGCGGGTGGTGATCGACCGGGCCCTTTACCTGCCGAAGGACTGGGCCGCGGACGAGGAACGCCGCGAGGTGGCCGGGATCCCGGAGGAGATCATGTTCGCCACCAAGCTGCGGCAGACCGCCGCCATGGTCGCAGGCGCGCTTGAACTGGGTGTCCGGGCGCGCTGGTTCGCCGGCGACGAGGTGTACTCCGGCCGCGAACTGCGCAGGGATCTGCGGGAGCTCGGGCTCGGCTACGCGGTCGGCGTGTCCCACACATACCCCGTCACCGACGGAGCGGGCTGCCAGTGGAAAGCCCGCCAGATGATCAACAAGGTGCTGCCGCACCAGTGGATGCGCATGCGGACCGGACACGGAACGAAGGGCACCCGCGAGTACGACTGGGCCTGGCTCGACGTCCATGCGGACGACACCCCCGACGGACACGAAGACGAGGGCATCAGCGTCCTGGTCGCCCGCCGGCACCGGTACACCGGCGAGATCTCCTTCTTCCGCTGCTGGTCGCCCGCACCTGTCACCCTCGCCCAGCTGGTGGAAGTGATCTGCCGACGGTGGCGGATCGAGGAGACCTTCCAACTCGGCAAGACCTTCACCGGCCTGGACGAAGGGCAGGTGACCTGCTGGAACTCCTGGATGCGCTGGTCGCTGTTCTGCCTTGTCGCATCCGCCGTCCTCGCCCTGACCACCGCCGCCACGACCACGACAGGCCCTGCCCGACCGGCCCACCTCGTCCCGTTGACCTGCCCCGAACTCGTCCGAATCCTGCGGGCGTTCGTCCTCACACCACCAGTCCGGAACGCGGAACACACCCTGCACCGGATGGCCTGGCGCCGCCACCATCAAGCCATCGCACGAGCCTGCCACCCGGACCCTGTCAAGTCAAATGAGACGGTTTGATGTTATGAAGACTGTTGTAGGGGTTCTGTTTCCTGTTTCGGTTCGTTGATCCAGACCTGGGTGGGTATCGCAGGCGGTTTGGGTCGGCGGGCGAAGCGTTCCGGGTGACGGGCGTATGCCTCGGCCAGGGTGACGGCCCGCTGTTCGCGGACCAGGTCGGCGGTGGCGAAGTGTACGGACGCGGGAGTGTGCAGGCCGATGCCGCTGTGGCGGTGTTCGTGGTTGTAGTACGAGATGAATGCTTCGCACCAGTCCCGGGCCTGGGGAAGGGAGTTGAAAGACTCGGGGTAGTCGCCGCAGTACTTGATCGTCTTGAAGTTGGCTTCGCTGTAGGGGTTGTCGTTGCTGACCTTCGGCCGGGAGTGCGACCTGGTGACCCCGAGGTCGATCAGCAGCTGCGAGACTTTCTTGGAGGTCATCGAGGTGCCGCGGTCGGCGTGCACGGTCTCGGGGACGATGCCGTTGCGTTCGATGGTCTCGCGGATCAGCTCCTCGGCACGGTCGGCTGATTCGGCGCGCTCGACGGTCCAGCCGCAGATGTAGCGGCTGTAGATGTCGATGATCACGTAGAGGTGGTACCACTCGCCCTTGTGCGGCCCCCGGAGTTTGGTGATGTCCCAGGTCAGCACCTGGCACGGGGCTGTGGCCACCAGTTGTGGCACGGTCTTGGCCGGATGGGTGGCCAGGCGGCGCCGCTCGCCGTTCTGTCCGGCTGCGGACAGGATCCGGTACATCGTGCGCTCGGAGCACCAATAGCGGCCCTCGTCCAGCTCGCGGGCCCAGACCTGCGCGGGCGGCAGATCAGCGTACTCGGGCTGGTTGAGCAGGGAGAGGACCTCGGCGCGCTCGACCGGCGACAGTGCCGAGGGCGGCGCCGGCCGGGGAGCCCGCTCCTTCGGCGCCGGCGGGTTGAGCCGCCGGTAGTGCGTGGCACGTGACCTGCCGGTCAGCCGGCAGGCGGCCGTGGTGTTCAGCTCCCGCTCCAGCCTCGGTGTTTCACCGTGAATTCCATGAACTGTGACGTTCTGTCACTGCATGCAAAAGGTGCCCCGTGGCCTGCGATGATCCGGCTTGTTGAGGACTGGATCATGAGCGGGCGGGGGCACCTTTCACGTGCAGGGTAGCGAGTGGGCACGCGGTCTGGCGATGTCGGGGGACGGGAAGGGACAGGTCGGGCATGTGGGCGGGGTGCATCTGCGGCTGCTCGCGGAGCGCACGGGCCTGACCGGGGAACTGTCGGCGGCGCTGGCCCGGCCGGGGTTCGTGCCGCTGCACGACCGGGGGCAGGTGATGGTGGACCTCGCGGTCGCGATCACCCTGGGCGCGACCTGCATCCGCGACATCCGGCTACTGGAACACCAGCGGCCGGTCTTCGGCCCAGTCGCCTCCCATCCCACCGCGTGGCGGGCGCTGAAGGAACTCGACGAACTCGCCCGGGCCCGGACCGGGCGGGCCCGGGCGGCAGTACGCCGCCGCGTCTACGAACTGCTCCGCAAGCGGCCCGAGGGCTTTCCCGAGGTCGAGGTCGAAGGGGTGCCGCTGACGGGCTGGACCGTGATCGACAGTGACGGGACGCTGATCCCCGCGCCGTCGGAGAAGGAAGGAGCCCACGGCACCTACAAGGGCTTCCTCGGACACCACATATTCGTCGCCACCTGCGACAACACCGGCGAACAGCTCGCCGCGACGCTCCACACGGGCAACGTCAGTGCCAACGACGCGGCAGTGAACATCGACATCCTGACCCGGGCGGTGGCCCAACTGCCCTGGTGGCGACGGCAGAAGATCCTCTTCCGGGTGGACGGCGCAGGCTTCTCCCACCAGCTGATCGACTGGATCGCCTCCGCGGGCGGCCGCAAGAGCCCCACCTTCCGCTGGGAGTACTCCATCGGCTGGGCTTTCACCGCCCGCGAACAGGCCGCCATCGAGATCTGCGACAAGAAGAACCTGTGGCAGCCGGCCGGCGGCGCGGACGGCGGTGTGCGCGAGGGCGCGTTCGTCGCCGACATCACCGCCCTGCTCGGCGAGTTGGCCGGCTGGCCGGCATACCACCGGGTGATCGCGCGGAAGGAGCCCCTGCACCCCCGCTACGTCAAGGACGCCAGCGCCTACGAGATCAAGCAGGAGGCGCGTTACCAGACCTTCGCGACCAACCACCAACGCGGGCAGATCGCCCATCTCGATGGCCGACACCGCAAACACGCCAGGGTCGAGCCCAAGATCCGCGATCAGAAGGCTTCCGGGATCGGCCTGCTGCCCTCGCGCGAGCTGGAGGTGAACGCCGCCTGGCTCACCGCCACCACCCTCGCCGCCGATCTCCGCTGCTGGTTCCAGCTCCTCGCCCTGGACGGCGAGCTCGCCAAGGCCACCCCGAAGACCCTGCGCTACCGCATCCTCCACGTCCCCGCCCGCCTCGTGCACGGCCGGCGAAAACGCCGTCTGAAACTCCCCGACACCTGGCCCTGGGCCACGGCGATCATCCGCGCCTTCGAACGGATCCTCGCCCTGCCCCACCCAACCTGACCAGCACGAACGACCTCATCGAGCATCGAGAGGAGGCTCACCCGCAAGCTCCGGGACCGTGGAAACCGGCGTCATCCGGCACGTCAGCCGACGCGCTCCCCTGACCGGAACCGTCCCCGGACAGAGATCAACGCGACATCACGGACGCCAGACCAACCGGACGTCGCCGTGAAACAACGAGGCCAGGCCGGGGAACAACTCGTCGACGACCTGCTCGACCTCGTGCTTCAGTCCGCGCTCTGTGAGAGCAGTTGCAAGAGCGCGTGTGCTTTTCCCAGCAGTTCCACGGCGGCATCCTTCTGCACGCCCTCCTTCTCCAGCCGGGCGACTTTCTTCCGCAAACGCTCCAACTCCGCCTGTTCCGCAGCTCTTTTCGGCCGTGCCGGGCTGGTGCGCTTGTCGGCCAGGGTGGTCATCGCACCGGCGTCCCGCGCAGCCCTCCACTCGATGATGTGGGAGTGATACAGCCGTTCACGGCGCAGGATCGCGCCCTTCTTCCCGGTTGGGGCGGCGTCGTACTCCGCGACGATCCGCAGCTTGTACTCGGCGGAGAAACGGCGGCGGGTCGGTCTCGGTGCAGGGTCCTCGGACCCGGCTATAGGACTGTTCATGCTGGTCATCTGGGGTGGGGCTCCTGTCTCGCCCAGGAAGGATAACCCGGCATACCGGGTGTCTCACCAAAGACTGACAGGGAGGGAGCCCGCCACCCTCACCCGGCGCTTCAACGCCCTGCTCCGCGACGCGCACCTCCGGCCGATCCGGTTCCACGACCTCCGCCACTCGACCGCGACCCTGCTCCTGGAACAGGGCGTCGAACTGGTCGTCATCAAAGAGCTGTTGGGTCACGCTCACATCGGCGTGACCGCGACGGTGTACGCCCACGTCCGCCTCCGCCTCCAGCGCGACGCCATCGACCTCCTCGGCAACGCCCTCCGCACCCCCAACGCAGCGGCCACCCGACCGGGCGACGCGGGCGAACCACCGCTTTGTGCAGCACCCGTCCGCTGACGTTGCCGTCAACTACTGCCGTCAGACACCCCAGAGGCCCCGCCACAGCACCACTCCGGCGGGGCCTCTGGGGCCATTCATTATTCGTTGAGCGCCCGATTCATATTGCAGGAACCAGGCACCCCGATAGTCGGCATAGAGCACCTTATCTGCCGACTATAAGATGCCAGCGTTCCAGCAAGAAGCGGGATAATATCAGCTTCCATCTGCAAGCACCATTTGCTCAGCCACTGCATCTCACTACGCCTTCGAGACCATCGAAACCCCACCCATTGCTAGGGAGAACATGCGAACAAGCGCTTTCCGAACGTCCGGGTCTCGATCGATTCGCTCCAGCGATTCGTACCGCGCCGGATCGAGATCGACTGTGGCAATCCCGCCAGCGTTCTCACCATCCAAGGTCGAGAACAGCAGGAGGCATCGGTAGGCCCGGACAGCCCCTCCTCGTTTCTCGCGCGTCAGCGACTGAAGGAGGACACTTTCCTCTTTGACCTGACTACGGAGTGCGTCCACCGATGTCCATCGAGTCGCCCAGTCGCGGTCCGCCGCCTCCAGTTGGATCTCAAGCAGCGTATTGAAACTGATCTGGCACACTCGGAAGTCGGGGTCGGTCGAATGAATTATAGACATCAGAGCACTACTTCCCGCCATAGACGTCGATACGGATTGGCGTATCTGGGTCGATACGACCGCCGCCGACTCGTGTCTGGATTTCATCCCAACGGTGGTGGCCTCCGAGAATCCTGCCGTCACGCGATACGAGAATTCCGTCTCCCTCATCGGCATTATTGACCCCGTCCAGAAGGTCATCGTTGCTCAGATACTCGTGGTACCACTGTGACGCCGGGTCACGAGTCGACTGTCCCTCAGTGTATTTGCCGAGATCGCCAGCCCTCTCGTGATGCGTCGAGATCTGCGGACCACAACCTGAAGTGTTATGCACAAGCACTGGTGTGGTACCGGCCAGCACATAGTACGTGTGGAGCTGCTCGATCGTGAGGTTCCAGCGGTTGGCGGTGCTGGGGGTGACGTGGAGGCGTAGGACGTGGGCGGGGCGGCCGTTGGGGGTGGCGAGGCTGTCGCCGATGGGGAGTTTGCCCGCTGGCAGCCACTTGTGCCGGGTGGCGTCCCAGAACGGATGGTTGGCCGTGGTGTGGATGGTCGCCTTGGCGTGGTCGCCCGTACTGACGGTCAGGTCCAGCAGGTCATGGTCGTGGTTAATCCAGACATGCGTGACCGGTCGGGTGCCGACGTGCTTTCCCGTGTTCGGGTCGGCCGATTCGACCTTGTCCCCGGTCTTGATCTTTCCGATCGGCTTGGTGGCGTCCCCTGCCATGAGGACCTTGGTGTCCGGGGAGAAGCTGCATCCTTCTCCTCCAGATGAACCGGAATCCGATCCGGACTCGTGCGAGGTTCCCCCCGCCCCGGTCCCCGCATCGGAGGGCTTCGCTTTCGGCGGGGCCTCACCGAAGCCCTGCCCTTGCGCACGGATGTGATCCCTGATGTCCTCCGCCGTCGAATCTACTGCAGCCGCCACCGACTCAGAACTTGCCGATACACCATCCGCCACATCTGAAAAGGATGTAGCGGGGTCATCAAGGCCGCCCGTCTCGGAGCAGAAGGTGTCGCTGCATCCGCCGGTCAGGCTGAGCACGCCCGTAACGATCGCCTGGTCCCCGGCCAGACAGTAGGCAAATAGCGCTTTCGGCCCGACGGCGCAATCGACCGTCGCCTCAGCCATCGGCGGCACAATGACAACCAAGGCAATGCCAGCTATGAAGCTCGATGTGCTCAGGTTCTGCGGTCCCGTTCGGCCGTCAGCAGCGCCATTCGCGGCATCGCATCCGAACTTGGAGTTCAAGGTGCACGACGGAGCGCTTGGAGCCCCCGCCGTCGCCCCGCTGCTGGAACGACCATCGCCCCCGCCCCCGCCTCCCCCGCCCGAAACCGCCGGCGGTGCGGCGCCCTGGAGGGGGTGGCCCCAGGGCCTCGGCAAAGTCGTTCTGTAGCCCTGTGACGTGGGGTTTTGTGGGTGGAAGAGGTACGCGGACGTGTTCCGGTCCGGTTGGATGGAGGTTCCTACGCCATCACGTCCGACCAGGGGATCACGCCCGCGCCATGTCATCGTCCCTCATCCCTGCGCCCGTTCGCACGCCCGTCCCGGAACATGAGCTCCTGGTCCAGCTGCTCGCCGGGATACCTGATCCGCGTCGGCAGCGCGGGGTGCGTCATCCGGTGGGCGCTCTCATCGCGGTCGCGGTGTGCGCGGTGGTAGCCGGAGCCCGGGGATTCACCGCGATCGGGGAATGGGCCCGGGACGCCGGGGGCGCCGCGTTGGAACGGCTGGGGCTGCAACGCGGAGGCGTGGACGAATCGACGCTGCGGCGCCTGTTTGCCCGCCTCGATGCGGACCGTCTCGATGTGGTGCTGGGCGCCTGGGCCCTGGCCAGGACCGCACTCGTCGCGGGCCGCAGGGTGATTGCTGTCGATGGCAAGACCGTCCGGGGTGCGCGCGGCGGCGGTTCCTCAGCCCCGCACCTGGTCGCGGCCCTCGCGCACGGGTCCGGTGCGGTGCTGGGCCAGGTCGCGGTGAGTGAGAAGAGCAACGAGATCCCGGCCGCCCGTCAGCTGCTACAACTCCTCGACTTGGACGGCACGGTCGTCACGATGGACGCGTTGCACACCCAGCACGACACGGCGGACCTGGTAACCGGGTCCGGTGGTGACTACGTCCTGACCGTGAAGGCCAATCAGAAGTCGCTGTACGCACAGCTCAAGGCGCTTCCCTGGGCCTCGATGCCCGCCGTCACGAGGACGGATCGAGGACATGGACGCCGCGTTACCCGCACGATCAAGGTCGTTGACGTGCCGGCATGGGTCGAGTTCGGCGGGGCCAGGCAGGTCGCCCAGCTGCGGCGCACCGTCACCCGGAAAGGCCGACGGACCGTCGAGATCGTCTACCTGATCACCAGCGCCGACGCCCGCACCGCACCCCCGGAGCTTCTGGCCGCATGGGTGCAGTCGCACTGGGAGATCGAGAACCGCCTGCACTGGGTCCGCGACGTCACCTTCGACGAAGACCGCTCCCAGATCCGAACCGGCAACGCACCCCGCATCATGGCCGCCCTGCGCAACACCGTGATTACGCTGCTCCGTCTGGACGGACACCAGAACATCGCCGCCGCCCTACGCCACCACGCCCGCAACACCGACCGCCCCATCAACCTGCTCCTGGCAGCGTGATCAACGACTTTGCCGGAGCCCTGGGGGTGGCCCACCGGGCCACCGTCGTTGGCGTAGTAGAGCAAGCCGGACGCGTCCGCGCCGCTCGTCGGGTTGTCCGCGGCGTACGTGTAGCCGCCCATCTGGTTCGGGTCGCCGGCCTCCTGGACGGGGTCGGCGCTGAGGAAGCGGTCCTGGACGGGGTCGTAGTTGCGGGCGCCGAGGAGGTCGAGGCCGGTCGTAGCGTCGGCTGGCTGCCCGACGTAACCGTGGTTGTCGGTCCAGGCGGCGGGCTTCGGGCCGCGGGGGTTGCCGTAGGGGTCGAAGAAGCGGCGGGTGACGGCCAGCGTCGCAGCGTCGACCGTGGTGGTCGCCGGCCCTGGGTCGTGGCGACCTCGTAGGCCAGCGTGCTCGTCCCCGCGGTCGTGCTGCTGCGCACCTCCGTGATGCCGTCCGGGCCGGGGTAGTACCGCTGACCGGTGACGGTCGAGGCGGCGGTGTCGAGCGTCAGCTGTTCCGCGCCGCCGAACAGGTAGAGGATCTTGCTCGTGGGCGTCGTCTGCAGCAACAGCCCGCCGTCGGCGTCGTAGAGGTAACTGGTGGTCTTGGTGGACGTGCTGCCCGTTCCGGTGACCGGAGTGGTGGCCGTCGCGGTGCGGCCCTCCGCGTCGTAGGTGAGGTTCTGGACGGAACCGGGGGGCAGCGTCCCGGTGTTGATGTGGGTCCAGCGCTGCTCGGCCGCGCCGGTGCAGGCGGACAGCTGGAGCTGGGTGCCGTTGGTGGTGGAGGCGCCGGGGCTGTCGAGGCACTTGGCGGAGTGCGGGTTGTAGAGGGAGCCGTTGCTGGTGGGGTACCAGATCTCGCCGGCGGAGGTGGTCGTGCAGTGGTAGAGCTCGACCTTGGTACCGGCGGCGGTACCGCTCGCGACGGCGTGCAGGCAGCTGCCGAGGACGGAGACCGTGCCGTCGGTGTTGAACGTCCAGTTCTGCGCGTTGGTGTTGTTGCAGGTGTAGATGTCGATGGGGTTGGCGTCGGTGGTGGACGCCGCGGTGTCGTCGGCGCACAGCTTCGTGCCGGAGCGCGTCAGGCCGGAGACCAGGGTGCCGGTGGACGTGGTGGTGCGGCTGGTGGTGTTGCCGGCCGCGTCGTAGCCGGGGGTCGAGGTGAACGAGCCGCCGGGGCCGGTGGTCGTGGTCGCGGTGGCCACGTTGGGCAACGCGGCCGCGGTGGTGCCGCCGCCGGGGTAGGCGGTGTTCTGGGTGACGGTGTTCGCGGTGCTGTTCGCCGTCGTATCGTGCTGGACCTCCTGGGTGCGGTCACCGAGGGGGTCGTAGGTGAAGCTCTGCCAGTACGGTGCCGGGCCGCCCACGTGCGGGGAGGCCGTGGTGGGCGCCGCGTTGGTGCAGGTGCCGACCGAGCCGATGGTCGCCACGTCGCCGGCGCTGTCGCTGCCGTCGGGGTCGGAGGCGCCCGTGCCCTTCACCACGGTCAGCGGCGCTGTGGTGTTGCTGTCGCTCCAGGCGGTGGTGAGCCGCTGCAACTGGTTGTAGGCGAAGCACTGCGTGTCGGTCGCCGTGGTGAACGTCGGGCTGGACTGCGGGGTGGCGAGGCCCCGGCCCGTGAAGGCGTTGACCTTCGCGGCGGGCTGGACGAGCGGACCGTTCGGGGTGGTCTGCACGTCGCTGACACCCGTCAGCTGGCCGGCCTGGTCGTAGCTGTAGGTCTCACGGTCCAGCGCGTCCGTCGTGGCCGGCTGGAGGTCGACGGCGCTGGTCGCCAGGCGCCCGGTCGCCAGGTCGTACGAGGCCTCCGTGGCGATCTGCTTGCCGTACGGACCCCAGTTGGAGTCTGGGCGTTCAACCGGCACAACAACGACACGACCGACACGTCCTTCACCGCCGTCTACGGCTCCGACGCCTCCGTCGGCACCTGGACCCACCTGACCGGCGTGTACGACGGCATCACCAGGACACTGAGCCTCTACGTCAACGGCGTCCTGAGTGCCGACACCACGTTCACCGGCAGCGCCTGGGACTCCACCGGCCCGCTGGAAATCGGCCGCTGCCGATACCAGGGAGCCTGGGGCACCCCGGCCAACGCCGCCATTGCCGACGTCCAGTTCTACCCCACCGCTCTCGACCCCCTGGCCGTGGCAGCCCTGGCGAATGTCCCACCGAAGGTGACGGGCCTCAGCTGACCGATCCCGCATCCCGCACCTGAACCCGGCCAGGGCCTGCTCCTCTCGGAGGAACGGGCCCCGGTTGCCGGCGAAGTCGGCGGCCCGGACAGGGACTCCGGCAACCAACCGTGCGGCGGCGGATGCAGCCGGTCGTCCGATGCCCCCGGCCGCCGCGCGCCTAAGTAGGGTCGGGGACTGGCGCGGTGGCTGCCGCTCCGTTTCCAGTCCCCGCCGCTTCAAACCGTGCATGCAGTTCTCCCGCACACGGCTTTCCGACATCGTTCACCGGCTGGCACGCGCCGTCGTCCCGCGTACGTTCCCGGTCAGGCGGTAGACCCCGAGCCGAGTGATCCACCCATAGGTGTAACGGGTGGTCCGGTTCCGGCCCGCGAGTCCGTGCCGGCGGCGGTCGGCGGGCCGGGCAGGTGGCGGAGGAGGGCGGCGCGGACCTGGGCGATGCCCCGGACCGCGGTCTGGGCGCGCTCGGTGTTGTCAGGGCAGGCGTCGAGGCCCGCGCAGGCGCGGCAGATGCCCGGGTCGGCCGTGGGGCGTGCGCAGGTGGCGCACTCGTGGGTCCAGCGAGGCTTCACCGCGACGGCCGGCTCGCGAGGCGGCGGCAGCTTCCGCGTCAGCCGGTCGCGCAGGAGGGCCTGAACGCTGTGCACTCGCTCCGGCAGGCCGCCGAGCAGGGCATCGGCGAGGTCGCTGTGGCCGTAGCCACGCTCCAGCCACGCCTCGACCAGCGGTGCCAGGGCGGCCGCCTCCGGCACTCCCAGACGTAGCCGCGATTCCGGCGCGATGACGCGGTACAGCACCGCGACAGCGCCGCTGACCCCCGAGACCGGGCCGTCCGGCGCGGTGGCGCCCGCCTCTGCCGAACTCACCGGGGTCGGTCCGGTCGCGGGCATGTCCCACCGCCTCACCGCATGCGTGCCGCGTGTGGCGTCCGCGTGCGAGCGCTGGGCGGGGAGGGAGGGTGTTTTCCCCACGTCCTTTACGGGGTTGGCGCCCGCGACACCGACTGTCGGCCGACCGGGACCCGGAATCCTGGGCGCCGGTGTCGCTGTCCGCGGGGTGTCGTGGACGTGGGCCTCGCTGACGAAGGTTCCGTCGGCGCGGCGGTTCTTGATCACGCGGTAGTAGCCGAAAGCGGCCAGCTCGCGCAGCGCCTTCGCGACAGCGATGCGGCCCTGCGGGCTGCTGTCCGCCATACGGCGACTGTCCTCCGACCAGCCGTCGGGCCGGGACAGCAGGTCGGCCAGCAGGCCGCGGGCGGTGTAGGACAGCCGCCGGTCCTGGAGGATCTTGTTGGGCAGGACCGTGAAGCCGCGCGTATGGCGGATACGATGGATCTGCATCGGGAGTTGGTCTCCTTGTGCCGGACCCCGGAGCGTTGGCGCGCTGCCGGGGTCACCCTATTGAGATGTTCGGTGACAGAACGTACCACGCAGAGCATGGCCAATCCTCCGGTCATGCCGCCTGGACATAGGTCGCTGCGGAGAGCAGTTCCGCGAGGCGGGGGGCACTGCGCGGGCTGATCGTCGTGGTGAATCCGGCGCACGCGCGGTGCGGGGCCGATCTGCCGGGAGTCGTCCGCCGTCCGGCGGTAGTCGGGGCAGGTGGGGCTCAGAGCCTTCTCGGATTCGTGGGGGCGCGAGGGCACGGCGGTTCCTTGGGCGCTGAATGCGGCGGGTGGGACGCATCGATGTTCCGGAGAGGACCCGGTTTCCCCAACCGGCCTGTGGCTGGTACGCCCGAGGTCCGCTCCGGCCCCCTCGGTGCCGCCGACGGCCTCGCCTTCTGCCGTGAGCTGCCCGGGCGGTGCGGGTGGTGGCCGTTCCCAGCGCGGTCTTCTACGACGAGCCCGGAGAAGCTCGAACGCACATTCGATTCACGTTCTGCGAACGCCCCGAGGTACCGCGCGAGGCGGTGCGGCGGCTGTCGGGTCTGGCGGGCTGGTCCGCCAGACCCGGTCCGGCGCCGCGGGGGAACGGCCGTGCCCGGCGCCGCGCGGGGCGGCGCCGGGCACGCGGCGGTCGTACGGGTCAGCTCTCGGCCGGGCCCTCGGCGGAGTCGTCGCCGGGGGCGGCGTCGGCGTCCTTGGCCAGGCCCAGCTGCTCGGCGACCCACTTGTCGAAGTCGATCGACGCGCGGATCCAGCTGACGGTGGTGGAGATGAAGTGCTCCATGCCCACGCCCAGGCCCAGCAGCGTCTGCGCCTCACCGATGAGGCGGACCACGCCGTCCTCATGGGTATGGGTGTAGACCTTCGGCCACAGCGTCTGGCGGTTCCAGCCGTCGATGACCTCGTGCAGCTTCGGCTTGTCGTCAAGGGTGTACGAGCGGTCGTAGAAGGTGCGGACCGCGAACACCTCCTGCTCGTCCTCGCCGCGGAACATGAAGTAGATCCGGAAGGTCTCCCAGGGAGCCGCCAGGTCACCCTCGTCGTCGACCAGGTGCTTGAGCTCCATCTGGTCCAGGAGCTGCTTGACCAGGTCCTGGTCAGGACGGATCACGCCTCCCCCGGGCGGACCGGCCGGCTGTTCGTCGGCGGGCCGGCCGCCGAAGTTCGGAATGGAGGACGGGTCGATGGTCACCGCGGATTCCCTTTCGTCAGGACGGCCCTCATCCTCCCGCACGGCTGCGGGAGCTTGGCAACCCCGTCCCGGTTGACCGGGGCGGGTCGCCGGTGCCGTGGGGGCCGTCAGCGGACCGGGCTCACCTCCAAGTGTCCCCCCTCGCCGTCACCGCCGGCCAGCGCCACCCGCACGGTGTCGCCGTCCCGGACCTCGCCGGACAGGATCGCCCGGGCCAGCCGGTCGCCGATCGCGGTCTGCACCAGGCGGCGCAGCGGACGGGCGCCGTACGCCGGGTCGTTGCCCTCGTGGGCCAGCCAGGCCAGCGCCTCCTCGGTGACCTCCAGCTCCAGGCGGCGGTCCCGCAGCCGGCCGCGCAGCCGCTCGATCTGGAGGCCGGAGATGCGCTGGAGCTGCTCCTCGCTCAGCGTGCCGAACACCACCACGTCGTCCAGCCGGTTGAGGAACTCCGGCTTGAACGCCTGCCGCACGGTGGCCAGCACGCCCTCCCGCTTGCCCTCCTCCGTCAGCTCCGGGTTGACCAGGTACTGGGAGCCGAGGTTGGAGGTGAGGATGAGGATGGTGTTGCGGAAGTCCACCGTGCGGCCCTGGCCGTCGGTGAGCCGGCCGTCGTCCAGCACCTGGAGCAGCACGTCGAAGACCTCCGGGTGGGCCTTCTCCACCTCGTCCAGCAGCACCACCGTGTAGGGGCGGCGCCGCACGGCCTCGGTGAGCTGGCCGCCCTCCTCGTAGCCGACGTAGCCGGGCGGGGCGCCGACCAGCCGCGCCACCGAGTGCTTCTCGGCGTACTCGCTCATGTCGATGCGGACCATGGCGCGCTCGTCGTCGAAGAGGAAGTCGGCCAGCGCCTTGGCCAGTTCGGTCTTGCCCACGCCGGTCGGGCCGAGGAAGAGGAACGAGCCGGTGGGCCGGTCGGGGTCGGCCACGCCGCTGCGGGAGCGGCGCACCGCGTCGGAGACCGCCGCGACCGCCTCGCCCTGGCCGATGAGCCGGCGGCCCAGCTCATCCTCCATGCGCAGCAGCTTGCGGGTCTCGCCCTCCAGCATCCGGCCGGCCGGGATGCCCGTCCACGCGGCGACCACTTCGGCGATGTCGTCGGCGGTGACCTCCTCGCCGACCATGCCCTCCAGCTCCCGCTGCGCCTCGATGGCGGCGGCCAGCTCCTTCTCGGCGGCCGGGATCTCCTCGGTGCGGATCCGGCCGGGGGTGACCCAGTCGCCGGTCTCCGGTGCCTTCAGCTCGGCGCGCTGGAACTCGCTCTCCAGCTCGTCCAGCCGCTTCTTCAGCTCGCCGACCCGGTTGTGGACCTCGCGTTCCTTGTTCCACCGGGCGGTCAGGCCGCGCAGCTCCTCCTCCTTCTCCTCCCGGCCGCGGCGCAGCGCCTCCAGACGTTCGCGGGCGTCGGGGGCCAGGGACCGCTCCGCCTCCTCGCGGTCCCTGGCCTTGGCGAGCTTCTTCTCCTTGACCCCGGAGGTGGCCAGCAGCGACTCCTCCTCCATGCGCAACCGGTCGACGGCGCGCTGGAGTTCGTCGATCTCCACCGGTGAGGAGTCGACCTCCATGTGCAGCCGGGACGCCGCCTCGTCGACCAGGTCGATGGCCTTGTCGGGCAGGAAGCGGGAGGTGATGTAGCGGTGCGAGAGGTTGGCGGCGGCGATCAGCGCGGAGTCGGCGATGCGGACCTCGTGGTGCGCCTCGTAGCGGGGCTTGAGACCGCGCAGGATCGCCACGGTGTCCGCGACCGTGGGCTCGGCGACCAGCACCTGCTGGAACCGCCGCTCCAGGGCCGGGTCCTTCTCGATCCGCTCGCGGTACTCGTCCAGCGTGGTGGCGCCGACCATGCGCAGCTCACCGCGGGCCAGCATGGGCTTGAGCATGTTGCCCGCGTCCATCGCCGAGTCCCCGCCGGCGCCGGCGCCGACCACGGTGTGCAGTTCGTCGATGAACGTGATGATCCGGCCGTCGGACTCCTTGATCTCCGCCAGCACGGCCTTGAGGCGTTCCTCGAACTCGCCGCGGTACTTGGCGCCGGCGACCATCGCGCCCAGGTCGAGGGCGACCAGCCGCTTGCCCTTGAGCGAGCCGGGCACGTCGCCCTTGACGATGCGCTGCGCCAGGCCCTCGACGACGGCGGTCTTGCCGACGCCGGGCTCGCCGATGAGCACCGGGTTGTTCTTGGTGCGGCGCGAGAGCACCTGCACGACCCGGCGGATCTCGTTGTCCCGCCCGATCACCGGGTCGAGCTTGCCCTCCCGGGCGATGGCGGTGAAGTCGGTGCCGTACTTCTCCAGCGCCTTGTAGGTGGCCTCGGGGTCGGGGGTGGTCACGCGTGTGCCTCCGCGGGCGGTCTCGAAGGCGTCCAGCAGCGCGGTGGCCGTGGCGCCCTGGCGGTCCAGCGATGCGGCGACCGTACCGCCCTTGGCGGCCAGTGCGATCAGCAGATGTTCGGTGGAGACGTAGGCGTCGCCCAGCTCCTTGGCGCGCTCCGCGGCGTCGGAGATGACGGCCAGCAGCTCGCGGGAGGCCTGCGGCGGGCCCACGGTGGCGCCCTGCACGGTCGGCAGGGCGGCGATCCGCTCCTCGGCGCCCTTCAGCAGCGCGCCGGGGTCGGCGCCGACCGTGGCGAGCAGGTCCTTGAGGTTGTCGTTGTCGACGCCCTCCAGCAGGGCCGCCAGCAGGTGCGCGGGGGTGAGGTCGGCGTGCCCGGACGCCGCCGCTCGCCGGTTGGCGGCGGCGATGGCCTCCTGGCTCTTGTTGGTCAGCTCTGCGCTCACGGGTGTGCGGGCCTCCTGCCTTCGGCGTCTGCGGTCTGTCCGGAGCCGCCCGGCGACCACGCCGCACGGCCGCCCAGCTCCATTCCCCTGCTCGTGAAAGCGTCAGGCAAGTTGAGTCTATGCCACTCAAGGCCACGGGCAACCCGATTCCGGCCGCCCGCCACAGCTTTTCGGCCAGCGCTCCCCCGGCCCGCCGTGACCTCCGGCGCCGCCGGGCCGGCCGCCGGTACGTTCTGGCCATGGCCATCGACCCGCGCGACCCCGCACCGGACCTGCTCGCCTTCTGGCGCGAACACCACTACTCCACCCTGACGACCCTGCGCCAGGACGGCACCCCGCACGTCGTACCGGTGGGCGTCACCTACGACCCCGCGGCCGGACTGGCCCGGGTCACCTCCCGCGCCGGCAGCCTCAAGGCCCGCAACGTCCGCGCCGCGGGACCGGCCGGCGCACCGGTGGCCGTCTGTCAGGTCGACGGCGGCCGCTGGGCCACCCTGGAGGGCCGCGCCACCGTCTGTGAGGCCCCCGCCCGCGTCGCCGAGGCCGTCCGCCGCTACGAGGAGCGCTACGGCCGCGCCGTCCGCGAGGACCCCGAACGCGTGGTCATCGAGATCGCCCTGACCCGAGCGAAGGCGTCGGCGCAGCTGCTGCGGTGAGGGACCACCGTCCACAGGCTGTGGACGGACCGCGCCCGCAACGCCGCCGTCCCCGGCCCGGGAGGACCGGGGCGGGGACGGGCGGGCGCAGCGGCGGGAGACGTCAGTCCTTGCGCTTGGGGCGCCAGACCACCAGCGCGGAGGTCTGGCGGACGTCCTCGTAGCGCACGAGGTCGCGGCGGTAGGAGGCGTGCACCGCCGCCTCGCGCTGCCGGATGGCGGCCGCCGCGCCCTCCAGACCGGCCTGCAGCTCGGCGACCCGCGCCTGGAGCGCGGCCACCTGGTTCTCCAGCTCGATGATCCGCTTGATCCCGGCGAGGTTGATCCCCTCGTCCTGGCTCAGCTGCTGGACCTGACGGAGCAGTTCGATGTCCCGCGCCGAGTAGCGGCGGCCCCGGCCCGCGGTGCGGTCCGGTGAGACCAGGCCCAGCCGGTCGTACTGCCGCAGCGTCTGCGGGTGCAGGCCGGACAGCTGCGCCGCGACCGAGATGACGTACACCGGCGACTCGTCGGTCAGCTCGTACGGATTGCGGCGTGCTCCCCGGCCGTCCATCTCAGGCTCCCTTCGCGGCCTTGAACAGCTCCGCCCGCGGATCGGTGTCCGCGGTGGCCTTGCGGTACGACTCCAGGGCGTCCAGCGCCTCACCCTCGGACGCGGTCGGCACCGTCACCTCGACGGTGACCAGCAGGTCGCCCCGGGTGCCGTCGGCACGGGCGGCGCCCTTGCCGCGGGCCCGCATCGTGCGGCCGTTCGGGGTGCCCGGCGGCAGCTTGAGCGTCACCGGCGGACCGCCCAGCGTCGGTACCTTGACGTCGCCGCCGAGCGCCACCTCCGGGAACGTCACCGGGACGGTCACCGTGAGGTTGTCGCCCTTGCGGCCGAACACCGGGTGCGGCTGAACGTGGACGACGACGTACAGGTCGCCGGCCGGCCCGCCGCGCTCGCCGGGGGCGCCCTTGCCGCGCAGCCTGATCCGCTGCCCGTCGCTGACGCCCGCCGGGATCCGCACCTGCATGGTGCGGGAGCTGGAGGCCCGGCCGCTGCCCTTGCACACGTCGCACGGGTCCTGCGCGACCATCCCGCGGCCCTTGCAGTCCACACACGGATCGGTCAGCGAGAAGCCGCCGCCGCTGCCGCGCGAGACCTGCCCGGTGCCCAGGCACGTCGGGCACACCCGCGGCGTGCCCTTCTTGTCACCGGTGCCGGCGCACGCCTTGCAGGGCGACGCCGAGGACATCCGCAACGGCACGGTGGCGCCGTCGACCGCCTCGGTGAAGCTCAGCGTCACCTCGGACTCGACGTCCATGCCGCGCCGCGGCTGCACGCGGGTGCCGGTGCCCCGGTTGAACAGGCCGCCGAACACGTCGCCCAGACCGCCGCCGCCACCGCCGCCACCGAAGCCGCCGCCCCCGGCCGTGCCGCCGGTGCCGGGCTGGCCGGCGCCGAACAGGTCGCCCAGGTCGAAGTTGAACCCGCCCTGTCCGGCCGCCCCGCCGGGGCCGCGGAAGCCACCGCTGCCGAACAGCGTCCGCGCCTCGTCGTACTCCTTGCGGCGCTTGGGGTCCGACAGCACGTCGTTGGCCTCGGAGATCTCCTTGAAACGCTCCTCGGCCTTGGCGTCGCCCTTGTTGGCGTCCGGGTGGAACTCGCGGGCGAGCTTCCGGTACGCCTTCTTGATCTCCGCCACCGTGGCGTCCTTGGGCACGCCGAGGACCTTGTAGTAGTCCTTCTCCACGTAGTCCTTGGTACTCACCTTCGGCGTCCCTCCTCCCGTGCGGGCCCCGGGGCCCGCGGTACCTGACGTACCACGTCCCCGGTGCGGTCGATCACGGCGGCCCGCGTTTTCACCGCGCGGGCCGCCGTTCGCGTGTCAGCCCTCGTCCGGGCCACCGCTCTCCTCGTCCGCGTCGGCCTCCTCGGGCCTGCCCTGCGCGCCCGGCTGCGGTTCGGCGACCGCCACCCGGGCCGGGCGGATGGTGCGTTCGCCGATCCGATACCCCGGCTGCAGGATGCTCACGCACGTGGTCTCGGTGACCTCGGGCGAATAACTGTGCATCAGGGCCTCGTGCACCAGCGGGTCGAAGGGCTCGCCCTCCTTGCCGAACTGCTGCAGGCCCAGCTTGGCCACCACCGATTCGACCGACTCGCCGACCGACTTGAACCCGCCGACCAGCTCGCCGTGCTCCCGGGCCCGGCCGATGTCGTCGAGCACCGGCAGCAGCTCGGTGAGCAGACCGGCGACCGCGACCTCCTTGACGGTCACCCGGTCGCGATCCACCCGGCGGCGGTAGTTCTGGTACTCCGCCTGGACGCGCTGGAGGTCGGCGGTGCGCTCGGACAGCTGGGTGCGGGCGCTCTCCGCCTCCTTGCGCGCGGCCTCCAGCCCGCCCGCGTCCCCGGCCCGGGCGCCCGGGCCCGCCTGCTCGGCGGCCCCGGGGCCCTGCGCGTCGCTCTCGTCGGCGGGGACGTCGGCGGACTCCGAGAAGCCCTGCGACTCCTCCGTCACGCGGCACCGCCCTCACGCTTGTCGTCGTCGACGATCTCGGCGTCGACCACGTCGTCGGCGTCGTCCTTCGACATGTTGACCCGGTCGTCCTCGCCCGCGCCCGCCGCGCCGGCGCCGTCGGCCTGGGCGTTGGCGTACATGGCCTGGCCCAGCTTCTGGCTGGTGGCGGCGACCTTCTCGGTGGCCTCGCGGATCGCGGCGATGTCCTCGCCCTTGAGCTTCTCCTGGAGCTCCTTGACCGCGGCCTCGACCTCGGTCTTGATCTCGCCGGGGACCTTGTCCTCGTTGTCCTTGAGGAACTTCTCCGTCTGGTAGACCAGCTGCTCGGCCTGGTTGCGGGTCTCGGCGGCCTCGCGGCGCTTGTGGTCCTCGTCCGCGTACTGCTCGGCCTCGCGCATCATGCGGTCGATGTCGTCCTTCGGCAGCGCGGAGCCGCCGGTGACCGTCATGCGCTGTTCCTTGCCGGTGCCCAGGTCCTTCGCGGCCACGTGCATGATGCCGTTGGCGTCGATGTCGAAGGTGACCTCTACCTGCGGCACGCCGCGCGGGGCCGGCGGCAGGCCGGTCAGCTCGAACATCCCGAGCTTCTTGTTGTACGCCGCGATCTCGCGCTCGCCCTGGTAGACCTGGATCTGCACCGACGGCTGGTTGTCCTCGGCCGTGGTGAAGATCTCCGAGCGCTTGGTCGGGATCGTGGTGTTGCGCTCGATGAGCTTGGTCATGATGCCGCCCTTGGTCTCGATGCCCAGGGACAGCGGGGTGACGTCCAGCAGGAGGACGTCCTTGACCTCGCCCTTGAGGACACCGGCCTGGAGCGAGGCACCGATGGCGACGACCTCGTCGGGGTTGACGCCCTTGTTGGCGTCCTTGCCGCCGGTCAGCTCGCGCACCAGCTCGGCCACGGCCGGCATCCGGGTGGAGCCGCCCACCAGCACCACGTGGTCGATCTCGCTCAGCGCGATGCCGGCGTCCTTGATCACGTTGTGGAAGGGGGTCTTGCAGCGGTCCAGCAGGTCGTGCGTGAGCTGCTGGAACTGCGCCCGGGTGAGCTTCTCGTCCAGGTGCAGCGGGCCCTCGGCGGACGCCGTGATGTAGGGCAGGTTGATCGACGTCTCGGAGGACGAGGACAGCTCGATCTTGGCCTTCTCCGCCGCCTCGCGCAGGCGCTGGAGGGCCATCTTGTCCTTGGACAGGTCGACGCCGTGGCCGCTGTGGAACTGCTTGACCAGGTGGTCGACGACGCGCTGGTCCCAGTCGTCACCACCGAGGTGGTTGTCACCGTTGGTGGCCTTGACCTCCACCACGCCGTCGCCGATCTCCAGCAGCGAGACGTCGAAGGTGCCGCCGCCGAGGTCGAAGACCAGGATGGTCTGGTCGTCCTTGTCCAGGCCGTAGGCCAGGGCGGCCGCGGTCGGCTCGTTGACGATGCGCAGCACGTTGAGGCCCGCGATCTCGCCGGCCTCCTTGGTGGCCTGCCGCTCGGAGTCGTTGAAGTACGCCGGGACGGTGATGACCGCGTCGGCGACCTTCTCACCCAGGTAGGACTCGGCGTCCCGCTTGAGCTTCTGCAGGATGAACGCGGAGATCTGCTGCGGCGTGAAGTCCTTGCCGTCGATGCCGATCTTCCAGTCGGTGCCCATGTGACGCTTGACCGACCGGATGGTGCGCTCGACGTTGGTGACGGCCTGACGCTTGGCCACCTCGCCGACGAGCACCTCACCGTTCTTCGCGAAGGCGACGACGGACGGCGTGGTCCTGGCGCCCTCGGCGTTGGTGATGACGGTGGGCTCACCGCCTTCGAGAACACAGACGACGGAGTTCGTCGTGCCCAGGTCGATGCCGACCGCACGTGCCATGGTGGAATCCTCCAGCTGACTTGAGTGGAACTGACTCAAGAGTGCACGACCCCGGAAAGTCTGTCAACCAACATGAGCGATGCCGACTCAAGTCTCCTGCCGGTAAGCAACGCATAAGATCGCACCGCACCCTCAGGCAGCCGGACCCGTCCGGGAAGACCCCGGCACGACCCCCTCCACCGGCACCGCTTCCCAGCGTCGGCGAACACCGCCCCACGCGCCGCGCCCCGCCACCGGACGCCGGCCGGCACGGGAGCCGCCGCGGCGGGCGGACGCCGGCACAGAAAGCCCCCGCGAACCGCCGGCGGGACGCCTTCCGCCCCGGGCGCGACACAGATCACCGGCCGGGGCGGCTGCGTGCGGACGCGCGGAACGGGTAATGTCGGAAGACCACATAAGTTACTGCTTAGTAATCACGCACGGCAGGGATGAGGAGCCCGCATGCAACTCGCCGCGATCATCGTGTCGCTGGTCCTCACGGCGGTGGGCGTCGCCCTCATCGGCCGCGCCGTCGGCCACATCTACCGCTTCGTCAAACTCGGCTCCAAGCTCCCGGAGGGCGCCCGCACCGGCGACCCGGCGGCCAGGACCAAGACCCTGGCCACCGAGTTCGTCGGCCACACCCGCATGAACCGCTGGGGCGTCGTCGGCGTAGCCCACTGGTTCGTGGCGGTCGGCTTCCTCACCCTGGGCCTGACGATCGTCAACGCCTACGGCCAGCTGTTCAAGGCCGACTGGGTGCTGCCGGTCGTCGGCGACTGGGCGCCCTACGAGTTCTACGTCGACCTCATCGCGCTCGGCACCACCCTGGGCATCCTGGTCCTGATGACGATCCGCCTGCTGAACCTGCCGTCCCGGGCCGGGCGCAAGTCCCGGTTCGCCGGCTCGGTGGCCTGGCAGGCGTACTTCGTCGAATACGTCATCCTCGTCATCGGCCTCGCCATCCTGACGCTGCGCGGCCTGGAGGGCGCCCTGCACGGCGTGCGGCACTACGAGGCCGCCTACTGGGTCTCCTACCCGCTGGTCGCCGCGTTCCGCGGGCTGGACACCGGCACGCTGCAGAACGTCGTCTACCTGGTGGCGATGGTCAAGCTGGGCGTCACCATGGCGTGGGCCATCACCGTCGGCCTGAACACCAACATGGGCGTGGCCTGGCACCGCTTCCTGGCGTTCTTCAACATCTGGTTCAAGCGCGATTCCTCCGGGGCGGTCGCGCTGGGCGCGCTCCAGCCGATGCTGTCGGACGGCACGCCGATCGACTTCGAGGACCCGGGTGAGGACGACCGGTTCGGCGTCTCGCAGGTCGAGCACTTCTCCTGGAAGGGCCTGCTCGACTTCTCCACCTGCACCGAGTGCGGCCGCTGCCAGTCGCAGTGCCCGGCGTGGAACACCGGCAAGCCGCTCAGCCCCAAGCTGCTGATCATGAGTCTGCGCGAGCACGCCCACGCCAAGGCGCCCTACCTGCTGGCCGGCGGCGGCAAGGACGCGGAGGGCGAGGAGCTGGCCACCGCCGAGCAGCTGTCCGGCGTCCCGGCCGCCGCCCTCGCCGAGGCCGAACGCCCGCTGGTCGGCACCGCCGAGGAGAACGGCGTCATCGACCCCGACGTGCTGTGGTCGTGCACCACGTGCGGCGCGTGCGTCGAACAGTGCCCCGTCGACATCGAGCACGTCGACCACATCGTCGACATGCGGCGCTACCAGGTGATGATCGAATCGTCGTTCCCGTCCGAGGCGGGCACGATGCTGAAGAACCTGGAGAAGAAGGGCAACCCCTGGGGTCTGCCCAAGAAGCAGCGGCTGGCCTGGGTCAAGGAGGTCGGCTTCGAGGTCCCGGTCGTCGGCGAGGACGTCGAGGACCTCACGGAGACCGACTACCTGTACTGGGTGGGCTGCGCCGGTTCCCTGGAGGACCGCGCCAAGAAGACCACGAAGGCGTTCGCCGAACTGCTGCACATCGCCGGCGTGAAGTTCGCGATCATGGGCGGCGAGGAGAACTGCACCGGCGACTCGGCCCGCCGCCTGGGCAACGAGTTCCTCTTCCAGCAGCTCGGCCAGGAGAACGTCGCCACGCTGAACATGGCGTTCGGCGAAGACGATGAGGACGGGTCCACGAAGCTCCCGGCGTCGAGGAAGAAGATCGTCGCCACCTGCCCGCACTGCTTCAACACCCTGGCGAACGAGTACCCGCAGCTCGGCGGCCACTACGAGGTCGTCCACCACACCCAGCTGCTCCAGCACCTGGTCGACGAGGGCAAGCTCGTGCCGGTCACCCCGGTCGAGGGCCTCATCACCTACCACGACCCCTGCTACCTGGGCCGGCACAACAAGGTCTACACACCGCCGCGCGAGATCATCGCCGCCGTCCCCGGCAACCGCACGGAGGAGATGCACCGCCACAAGGAACGCGGCTTCTGCTGCGGCGCGGGCGGCGCGCGCATGTGGATGGAGGAGCGCATCGGCAAGCGCATCAACAACGAGCGCGTCGACGAGGCCCTCTCCCTCGACCCCGACATCATCTCCACCGCCTGCCCCTTCTGCCTGGTCATGCTGACCGACTCGGTCAACGGCCGGAAGAACGACGGCAGCGCCAAGGAGTCCGTCCAGGTCGTGGACGTCGCCCAGTTGCTGCTGGACTCCGTCCGCACCCCCGCCGGCGACGGCGACGGCACCCCGGCGACGGCCCCGGAGCCGGAACCGGCCAAGTGAGCCACCCACCCGGGGGCCGGCGTCCGGCGGGGGCGCGCGCGGGGCGCCGGCGGGGGCGCTCCCGGCCGGTGGACGGCGCGCAGTCCCGGCGTTACCGGGGGTGAGGCCCGGACGTCGGCGCCGGAGCGGGCCACCGGTCCGTCGGGGTCGTGTCACAGGTTGGCAGCAATGGCCGGGACCGGCCGGAGTGCCTGCTCGCGGCGGTGCCGGTCCGGGTACGTTCGGTGCGTGGCAGGATTCAGGATCGGGCGCGGCCGCCCCGCGCAGCAGCAGCCCCAACCACGCGACCCCGCCGCCGGGCAGCGCCGCCAGGCCCAGCCGCAGTACGGACCGCAGCAGGGCCAGTGGTCCGGCGGCCGGCCGGTGTCGCAGGACGACAACCCCGGCCACACCCGCGCCTTCACGGTGGACGCCGACATGGCGAACGCCTACCAGGGCGGCGGTCAGGGATACGGTCCCCCGCCCGGCCGGCAGCAGGGTTACGGCGCGGCCCCCGACGGCTACGGCGTCGTCCCGGACCACGGTTACGGCCCGTCGGGCGACGAGGGGTACGGGGACGGCAACGTCGGCACCTACCGGGCCGGGCAGTCCAGCGCCCCGCCGGCGGGCCCGCGCCTGCCGTGGCAGCAGCTGCTGACCGGCATCGTGCTGCGGCCCGGCCGCACCTTCTGGCAGATGCGCGACTACCAGGTGTGGGCGCCGGCGCTGCTCGTCACGTTCGTCTACGGTCTGCTGGCCGTCTTCGGTTTCGACAGCGTGCGCTCCGACGTGCTCGGCGAACCGATGTCGCAGAGCGTGCCGTGGGTGATCGTCACGGCCGTCGCGGTGGTGCTGATGGGCATCGTCATGGGTGCCGTCACGCACACCCTGGCCCGGCAGTTCGGCGGCGACGGCAACTGGGCGCCCACGATCGGCCTGGCGATGCTGGTGGCGGCGGTCACCGACGCGCCGCGGCTGGTCTTCGCCCTGTTCCTGGGCGGCGCGAACGGCTTCGTGCAGATCCTCGGCTGGGCCTCCTGGCTGGGGTGCGCGGCCCTGATGACGTCGATGGTCGGCAAGTCGCACGACCTGCCGTGGCCGAAGGCGCTGGGCGCGGCGTCGATCCAGCTGATCGCGCTGCTGGTGCTGTTCAAGCTGCCGACGCTGTAGGCGTTCACCCCCGGGGGTCACTCTCTCGGGGGGCGCACGGCCGCACTACGTACCGGCGGATCTCAGGGGCGTGCGGAACGCTGCCGTGCGCCCCCGAGGGAACGCCCGCGGCACCGTGCCGTTGCGGCCGGGATCACACCTGGGTGCGGTGGAAGTTCATGTAGGAGCGCGACGGGGTCGGACCGCGCTGCCCCTGGTAGCGGGAACCGGAACGCACACTGCCGTACGGGAACTCCGCCGGCGAGGTCAGCCGGAACAGACACAGCTGGCCGATTTTCATCCCCGGCCACAGCTTGATCGGCAGCGTGGCGACGTTGGACAGCTCCAGCGTGACGTGCCCGGTGAAGCCCGGGTCGATGAACCCGGCCGTCGAATGCGTCAGGAGCCCGAGGCGCCCGAGCGAGCTCTTGCCCTCCAGCCGTGAGGCGACGTCGTCCGGGAGGCTGATGACCTCGTAGGTCGACGCGAGCACGAACTCGCCCGGGTGCAGGATGAACGGGTCGTCCCCCTCGGGCTCCACCAGCCGCGTCAGCTCCGGCTGTTCGACCGCGGGGTCGATGTGCGGATAGCGGTGGTTCTCGAAGACCCTGAAGAACCGGTCCAGGCGCACATCGATGCTCGACGGCTGCACCATCGATTCGTCATACGGATCGATCCGCACCCGCCCGGCGCCGATCTCGGCCCGGATGTCCTTGTCAGAGAGAAGCACCCGATGAGGATACGTCCCCGGCCACCCGCTCGACCGGCACCGGCACCGCATGCCGCAACCGGGCGCACCGCGGGCACCGGATCAGCCTGCCCGGGCCCAGCCGCGACACCCCCAGGTTCTGCAACGGGAAGACCCCCGTGCTGAACACGTGCCCATCCGCACACCGCACGACCGTGCACTCCACCACTCGCTCCCCAATCCCCACCGGAGGCCAGAACGCACGCCACCCTAGGCGATCCCCGCCCCCTCCCCCACCCACGCCACACCGACACGATCCAGCCACGGGTGCCCTCCGGGGGCGGTTCGGGCCGGGGCCGCCGGAGGGTCGACTCGGGGGCGGCTGGGGGTGCCTGCGGCAGCCTGTGCGGGGCGGGCGGGAGCTGCGGCGCGGGACGATCGGGCGCCGAGGCCGGGGGCGGGGCACGGGGCGAGGTGGTGGCCCGTGCGGGCGGCGCCGGCCTGTGCGGTGCGCCGCGTTCGGCACCGGGGAGGGGAGGGGAGGGGAGGGGAGGGCGTCGTCGCCGCCGGGAGGGAATCGCCCGCGTGGGGACTGCGGCATGCGGTAGTGTTTGCGGCACGCGTTGGTGCCCCCGCCGGGGGCCGACGTCTACGCGGGTGTAGTTTAATGGTAGAACATGAGCTTCCCAAGCTCAGAGCGCGGGTTCGATTCCCGTCACCCGCTCCATGCTTGAGCCCCAGGTCAGCGGCCTGGGGCTTTGTTGTTGTCTGGACCTCTTCGCACCGGCGTGCCATTCACGTGCCATAGGGAGTCGGCTACCGCCCGGAATTGAGCGCAACCAGTCGGCCCGGTTGACCTTCTCCGTGTCGGCATCTCGCATCGCGAGATCCGCTTCGAGTGATTTGGGTCACTCACGATGCAGCGTCGAAGGCGATCAGACTGAATCCCCCGCAGCCAAGCCGCCCACCTGACCGGCAGTCGAGGATGTCCAGCCCCGGTCGAGCAGCCGGAGAGCGCGGCCCGACCATGAGGTTCTCGGGCCGCCGGCGTGAGAACGGCGGCGGCCCCGGTGCAAGGCTGTTCGGGTGCAGGAGTCAGCCTTCGCTGACCCGGATCGGCACGCCGTTCTCGTTGCGCTCGTAGGTGCGGCGGCTGTTCTTCTCGATCTTGCGGGCGACCTCGTCGCCCAGGTCGACGCCGTTCATCTCGGCGAGGGCCACCAGGTAGAGGAAAACGTCGGCCAGTTCCTCGCCGAAGTCGGGTAGGCCCTTGCGCCAGGCGGTGAACGCCTCGCCGATCTCAGCGGTGAGGAGGCCGAACTCCAGGGGCACGTCTATGGTGTTGAAGCCCTTGGCGGTCTTGTTCTCCCAGGCGAGTTTCTGGGCGAGCTGGATGTCCACGGCTCCTCCGGCGGTGAGACGGCGGGTGCGGTCGCAGCCTAGCCGGGGCGGCGACCGCAGCCGAGGAGGGGCCGGGGGTTTCACCCCGTCGAGGGCAGTTCCAGCACGCTGGTGTCGATCGTGAGTACGGGTGCGTAGTCCGCGAGGGTGTCGAACACGCGGCGGTACCCGGTGATCAGGGCGGTGACGTCCTCCAGGCTGATGGACTCGCCATCCCTGGTCAGCAGCCGTCGGTGGACGATGGCGGGACGCGCGGTGAGGTGGACCAGTAAGCCGTCGCGGGCGATGACCGTCTCGGCGAGGTCGATGGCCTCGCTCCAGGTGATGCGGGAACGGCCGCGGTTGATCGGTCCGTAGACCAGTTCGCTGATGAAGCAGCGGTCGAACAGCAGAAGTCCGTCCCGCGCCAGGATCGTCCGGTACCGGCCGGCGAACCGTTCCGGGTCTGGTGGAGACTCTAGATCTTGACTGTGACCTGGGGTTTCTTGTCGCTCAGGTAGTAGTGGGCTTCGTATTCGGCCGGGGGAACGTGGCCTATCTCACCGTGCAGGCGACGGTGGTTGCACCAGTCGGCCCACTCGGCGGTGGCCAACTCGACCGCCGCCAAAGTCTTCCAAGGTCGCTGTGGTTTGATCAGCTCCGTCTTGTAGAGGCCGATCGTCGATTCCATCAGTGCGTTGTCGTACGCGTCGCCGACCGAGCCGATGGAGGCCGCGATGCGTTCCCGTTCCAGGTGTTCGGCCAGGGCGAAAGACGTATATTGCGACCCGGCATCGGAGTGATGGATCAACTCGCCCGCTGCCGGCCGGGTGCCGGCCCGGTCACGATGCCACAGCGCCATCTCCAGGGCGGCCAGGACGAGTTCGGTGTGCTTGGTGGTGGCTGCCGACGATGCGGCGGGAGAAGGTGTCCACCACGAAGGCGACATAGACAGTGGATCTTCCCCCCGAGTGGTGGACACCTCTGTTCCCGGCCCCGGTGGGGGCTGGGTAGGAGGAGTCACTTATGGTGATGAAGGTGTACTCGCCCGAGTTCAAGGTCGATGCTGTGGCCTTGTACCACTCGGACCCGGACCTCACGCTCGCCCAGGTGGCCCGTGACCTGGGCATCCGGCGCGACACACTGCGCCGGTGGATCGACGCCGCCGGGGCCCACAGCGGCACGACGGCGAGGAAGAGCACGAAGGATGCCCGGGTGAGCGAGCCGACCAAGGAGGAACTGGAGGCCGAGAACGAAGCGTTGCGCGCGGAGTTGAAGGCCGCGCGGAAGGAGAACGCGACGCTGGCCCAGGAACGGGACATCCTGCGGAAGGCGACGAAGTTTTTCGCCTCGGAGATGAACTGGTAGGCCGCTTCCAGTTCATCGAGGACCACTGTGAGACCTACCCGGTCAAGCGGCTGTGCCACGTGCTGGAGGTCAACCGCTCCAGCTTCTACAAATGGCGGGCGTCTGCTCCGGCCCGCGCCGGGCGTACTGCGGCCGATGCCGCCCTCGCCGAGCGCGTCGGGGCGATCCACGCCGAACACTCCGGCACCTACGGCAGTCCGCGGATCACCGCCGAACTACGCCTGGGCGACGGGCTGCTGGTGAACCACAAGAGGGTGGAGCGGGTCATGCGCGAGAACGGGATCGTGGGCCTGCGGCTGCGCAAACGGGTGACGACCACGATCAGCGCGCCGTCCGACACACTGGTGCCGGACCTGCTCGGCCGCGACTTCACCGCTCACGCGCCGAACACCAAGTACGTGGGTGACATCACGTATCTGCCTGTCGGCGACGGGGAGTTCCTGTATCTGGCGACGGTCGTGGACTGCTTCTCTCGCCGCCTGGCCGGGTGGTCCATCGCCGATCACATGCGCACGGAGCTGGTCGCCGACGCGCTGAAGACCGCCGCAGCCACCCGCGGCAGCCTGGCAGGCGCTGTTTTCCACACCGACCACGGCGCGCAGTACACCAGCCGCGAATTCGCCGACCTGTGCGACCAGTTGGGCGTGACACAGTCCATGGGAGCGGTGGGCACGAGCGCGGACAACGCCGCCGCCGAGTCGTTCAACGCCTCCCTCAAGCGGGAGACACTGCAAGGCACCCGCCGCTACGAAGGCGCCCGCGCCTGCCGGCCGGCGGTCTTCCGCTGGGTCACCAGATACAACACCAGACGGCGGCACTCGGCAGCCGGGCAGATGTCACCCATCGACTACGAGCACGCATCAGCTACCATCACACTTGCCGCATAACAACACGAACAGGTGTCCACTTTCGCGGGGGAAGGCCCACCTGCACGCCGCCTACGACCACACCGCCGCTGGACCTCTCGCCGCCATGGCCCAGCGCACGCCACCGGCACGACAGGCGAAGCACTACGCCGACCAGGTACGCCAGGCAGTACCGGGCCACGCGGAACGAATCCTCGGCGATCCCGCATGGGACGCTCTCGCCACCGCCCTCGCCGACGCCCAAGCGGCCGGCCACGAGCCGTCGAAGCTCCTCCAGCAGGCCGTCAGCCAGCGCCCGTTGGACGACGCCCGCTCCCCGGCCCAGGTCCTCGCCTGGCGCCTGCACCGCCTCACCCCGCGGCCGGCGCCCAGCGAACGAGCACGTGCCGCCCAGGCCCGCTCAACCCTCGCCACAGGGGCGGCACGTCAGGCTTCCGTCGAGCCGGTCTCGTCACACCAGCCTGGCCCAGCCGCTGGGCCAGAACGACGCCGGTGACAGGAACCCGTCCACTGACGGCGTCCAAAAGCACACGGGTAGTGCACGGCAGGGTGAGCGGACGGGGTTCCTACCCAAGACGGGCCCGGCCACGCTGCCGGACGGCCGGATCGGTACTCAGGGCCGCGTCGGCGAGTTGGTGGATGCGCCAGTACAAGTTGATGCGGCGACTGGCATCGGTGGCGGGCCGGTAGGCGAGGTGAACCATATCCGTGGGGTCGGCAAGGTCGAGGCGAACGGCGCAGCGGGCGAGGTCGGACAGCGGGTCGCCGAAGGCCGCGAGTTCCCAGTCCAGTAGCACTGGGTTGCCGTTGAAGGAGCGGGCGAGGTGGCCGGGCTGCAGGTCGTGGTGCAACAGCTTGGGTTCGATGTCCAGGTCCGTGACTGCCACGTCACGGCGGAGCGCTACCGCGGTTGGGGCGAGGTCCGGAGCGGCAGCCGTATAGGTGTCGAGCCGATCGTTGAGGTAGTCGCGCCAGGTGCGGTGGCGCCGAGCTCGGGCGAGCCGGCCAGCGTGGGTGCCGGGGATGCGGTGCACTGCGGCAAGGGGGCCGGCCAGTTCGTCGAGGAACTGGCCGGCGGGTACGGGTTCGGCGTGGACGGCGGTCTGCGCGGTCCACGCCGGGGTGGCCTCGGAATCCGCAGCCAGGAGTCCGGGAGCCGGGGCCCCGTGCTGGGTGAGGAGGGCGAGTGCCGCAGCCTCGTTGGCGGCGCGGGCCGGGTCGCCGTAGTGCTTGAGGACGTACGGCACCGGGCCGTCGACGTACCAGACGCGGTTGGCCTGCCCGGTGGTGAGTTCCTGGGCACCTGCGGGGACCCGGCCGTCTATTGCCGCCATGGGTGCTCAGGCGACGTCGCCGAGGTAGCCGGTCTGGTGCTCCCCGGTGCCCAGGGCGGCGATCGGCTGCCGTAGCGCGTGGGGCAGCAGGTTCAAGCCGGAGACTTTCTCCAACTCCACCCACTCCAGGCCCGTCTGTACGGCGTCTTCGGCGTGGCCGCCGAGTCGGTTCGGATCCCCTTCGGGGGTGCAGTGGAAGATCGCTTCGATCCGGTGGGTGCCGGCTTCAGTGTCGACGTGTTCGTGGTTGGCGCCGATGTACTCGCGCAGCCACAGCATCCGGTCCACGGTGACGGTCAGGCCCGTCTCCTCGTGGACCTCGCGGCGAGCGGTGGCGTCGAGCGGTTCGCCGGGGTGCTGGCCGCCGCCGGGCAGGAAGTAGCAGTCCTGGCCTTCCCAGTTGGCCCGCTGGAGCAGCACTCGGCCGTCATGGATGACGACGGCTTTGGCGGAGATTCGGATGGTCGGGGTGACGGGCTCGGCCACGGTGGGCTCCAACTCTCGTTCTGTGGTGGGCGAAAGGGAAGTCAGCGTTCAGTCTTACCGAATCCGTGGTGGTGTCCGGTGATCTTCGTCAGGATCAGTCGCCAGGGTCCGGCCAGCCGTACGAACGGCTGGAGCGGGCTGGCCACGAGGAGGGCGGCCGGATGCGTGGGGGATATCCCTGGCAATGACCCGAGGGAAGCTGGCGGGGTGACGGCCGAATGCAGGGCCGGCGCCAGGGCCAGCAGCCGGGCGGTGGCCACGGGGCCGTGCAGCAGCACCCCGACCGCCGCGACAGCGATCCATGCCGGCCCAACCCACCAAGCGGAGACTACGGCTGCGGCGATGAGCGGGGCTCCGATCAGCCAGGCGACCTCGTCCACCCACTCCCGGGCCACCAGCACGGCTTTGGCCAAGCGGGAGATGTCGGCAGGCAGGTGGAAGACGGCCGCCGCGTGGCGGTCGGGGCGGGCGGAGGCGGAGAAGGCGAGGGCGTGGAGGTTCGCCAGCCCTGACGGTTCGGTGTAGGGCTCGTCCAGGACGACGATGGTGGAGGCGGTGAGGTCGGCACCGAGCAGGGACAGCCGGTGCCCGGTGCCGAGGTCTTCCATCGGTTCGGGAAAGCCGCCGAGCGCCTGCACGACGGGAAGATGGACGGCCATGCCGCAGCCCACGGCGTACACCATCGGCCGCAGCCACATCCGTACCGCCTCCGGTAGGCGGGAGCCGGCCAGGAAGCGGTGTAGGCGTATCCGGGCGAGTTCGATGCCGAGTGAACGCCGCAGCTGGTACACCCATTCGCCTTCCAGCAGCAGGCCGATCGCCCCGGTGGGGAAGGGACGGCGGGCCAGCAACGGCAACCGCTGCTGCTGGATCAGTGCGGGAGTCCTTCCCGCACGAGCCCGGTGCATCGTGACTGCGGAGGCGAACGCTTCGAGGGTGCGGCGGTCGGGGACCGCGTCGGCGTCGTAGACCACGGCGAAGGTGTCGTGCGCGTGCTCGTCCTCATTCCAGCCGAGTGGACCGAGGACCTGGTCAAGACGGTCAAGGGCGAAGTTCAGCTGTCCGGCCTTGCGGCCGCCGACATCGGGCTGGTGCAGGTGCACCAACGGCAGCCCGTCACCCGGACGGTCGGCCATGAGCCCGGCCACCACGCCGGCCGTGGTCGGCTCGGCGTCGAACAGCTCGACCAGTACCCGTGGCCGGTCCGAGGGCGGGGCAGCGTTCACGGTCTCAGCGACATCCCGGCAGCGGGCGGCTGGGAACAGGCCTTGCAAGTGATCAGCTCTGAGCGGGGAGGACGTGGCGAGGTCTGCCAGCCGTGTGCGGAGTCCGGCACGGGCCGAGGCCTCGCGTTCGGTGGTGATGACCGCTACGGCAGCCCGCCCCTGTGGGTAGTCCAGCGCGGTGAACGCGGCCACGGTCTGCTCGGCAACCGTCTGCTCGCGCAACATCGGCAGCAGCACCACCAGCCACGGCACCGCCTCCGGCACGGTAGGAGTGCGCGCGGCACACGCCCGCAGCCACCTCGCGCACACCTCGACCGCTGTGGCAGCCCACACTGCCCGGGCCAGCAGCGCGGTCAGCAGCACGGGCACTGCGATCCGGAGCCATACTTCGGCGATGGTCACCGCTCCTCCAGCAGGCGGTAGACGCCGCGCATCCGGTCAGCAACCGCGGGCCAGGCGAAGAGTTCGGCCTGTTCGCGGGCAAGGGCACGCCGCACCGCGTGCGCGGCGGTATCGGTCTCGGCGAGGATCTGCTCGACCGCCTCCGTCGCGGCGGCAGCGTCGCTGGGTGGGGTGAGCACTGCGGCCTTGGTCTGACCCGCGTAGTACCGGATGCCGCCGACGTCGCTGGCGATCACGGGAGTTCCGCAGGCAAGGGCCTCCAGCAGCGCATTGTTGGCGGTCGCGTTGCGAAGCGGCAGCAGCAGCGCGGCGGCTCTCCGGTACAGCGCGATCAGTGCCTGCTCGGTGATGCCCTCCAAAACACGGGCAGCCCGGTGCCACGGCCGGCTGCTTGCCTGCCGTGTGACGACGATCAACTCGATGTCGTCGCCGCACCGGCGGTGCAGCTGCTCGTGCACGACGTCCAGGACCTCCCAGTCCCTCAGCCACCAGCCCACCGTCAGGACCAGCGGTCGGCCCGAGGGCGGTGGGGCCGATGGCGGGCTGAAGGCGGCGGTGTCGATGCCGTGGGGCACGATGTGAACGCGCTCAGCGGCCACCAGGTTGGCGAAGAACGCCCGCTGTTCCGGGTCGAGGACGACGATGTGTTCGGCCTTCGGGGCCAGCTTCCGCCACGTCGCCGGCGGCAGAAGCCGCTTCAGTTGGTTGGACGGCTGGTGATAGGTCACGACGGTAGGAGCCTGACGGCGGCGGGCGAACCAGAACTGCTCGTCCCCGTAGAGCACATGAGCCGCCTCGCGGGATGCAAGCACGTGCAGGTCGGTGGCGAAGTGCTCGGCCGGGTAGAACGGAAGCGGGCAGCGCCGGGCGAGAAGACGGTGAGCCTGACGGGCGGCCCGCATCGAGACCGGGCCGGTGGGCAGGGTGATACGGCGGACCTCGGGAAGATGGTCCAGAAGACGGTCGTAGCCGCCATGGGCGGTGTGCCAAGGCACGCGGACCACTGAGGCGATCACGGTAGGTCATGCCTCCTTCGGGGCGAGAAGACCGACGGCGCGCAGCCGGGGGTTGACGACTGCGGGGCGGTCGAGGTGCAGGACGGGGAGGCCGGCAGCCCGGTCCGGGTGAAGACGTTCAGCCCAGCGGCGACGGTGCCGGTGGTGGTGGGCCGGTCCCCACCACAAGATCGAGTCGCGAACGAGGAGATGCCGGAACGTCTCCTGGTTCGAAGCGAACAGTTCCTCGCGGGTGCCGGCCCGCCGTACCGAGCGGCGGATCAGCCGCGGCAGGCAGATCCGCAACGGCAGGTCTAGCCAGATGACGAGTTCGGCGCGGGCCAGCAGCACCTCGCCGACCTCGCCGCCGTAATTGCCGTCCGCGATCCAGGCGTTCGCGGCCAGGGCGCCATCGACGCCAGCCTGGAAGACCGGCGGGCTGACCGGGGTCCAGTCCGGTCCCCAGAACAACTCGTCCAGGTCAAGATGGGGCAGGCCGGTATGGGCGGCGATGGCGGCGGCGAGGGTGGACTTGCCGGATGCCACCGGCCCGACCAGCGCGATGCGTCTCGGTATCACGCCAACCTCCGGGTAGCGGCGTCAGCGATCCGTTCCATCAGGTGCGGAGTACGCACCCCCGCCGTCACCGTCATCACCGGCGCCCTGGCGACCAGGACGTCAATGAGGTCGGCGGCCTGACGGGCCAGTTCGCCCGAGGGCCTGTTGCGGTCGGCAAACCATGGGTGAAGCCAGTCCTCGTCATCCGGGGTGCAGCACACCGAGGCGAGCGCATCGCGGGCCGCCGCCGGACGGGGGAAGGCGATGCTCAACTCCCGGTCGTCGTCGCAGAGCCGGGGGAGGACGACGAGCCGCAGCGGGGCGCTCTCCCGGACGCGGACGGCGAAGGCATAGGCGAAGTCGCGCGGAGTGCACGAGGCTTTGCGGGCGGTGCCGAAGTCGGTCGGCAGCGTGCTGGGCGACGGCAGGCTCTCGTGCGGGGTGAGCGCGGAGAGCGTTCCGCCGGCGATCCGGACCGAGATCGGCACCCCGACGACGTTCTCGGCAGTCTCGGTGACGAGCACACGGTCGGAGCCGATGAAGTCGGCACGGCGATGGGCGACCAGTGCCGTCAACACGGTGGTCTTGCCCGCCCTGGATGGTCCGGCGATCAGCACTCCGTGGCCGTCGACCGAAGCGGCTGCGGCGTGGAAGGCGGTCCAACCGCGGTGTTCCGAACACCGCAGCACAACCTCGCGGATCACGCGCAGGGCATAGCGCTCACCGCGGTCGGTTCCGGAATGCAGCACCACGTGCAGCCGTCCGGACTCGTCCTTGGCATACAAGTGGTCTTGGGGCAGGTGAGAGCCAGGGTCGGGCCGCCACCAGCAGAGCCGCCCGATCTGAGAGAAACGATACGGCTCACCGCGAAACGGCACCACGGTCAGCGACGGTGCGCCGACCAGGCGGGCCATCCGGTCGCGGAAGAGGTCGTCGTTGTGGTGGACGCGGATTCGCGTGAACTGTCGGCAGGAGGGGGCCAGGTCGGCCTCGGGGCCGAAGCTCCGCAGGTACATACGCTGAACGAGGCGGAAGGTCTCGTCGCTGTGGATGCGGAAGCGATGGCCGGCGAAGGCGATCGTCTCGTGGCTGTCGCGGTCCTTCACGCACGGCCCCCTGCGACCGCCGCGACGCCGGGCGTCGTCGCGAGAAGCGCCTCCGCTGTCCCGTGCACCAGGCGATGGGCGATGTCGATGCCCATCTTCACCGCGTGGTCCATGTTGCCGATCTCGTACCGCCACGTGCCAAAACGACCCCTTGTGTGAATACCGTGGGCTTCCATCCACGGCACCACCTCGGCCAGGGCCGCGTCGCGGTCCAGAGTGGGCACCGGGTAGGCGTACGGGATCAGCTCCAGGTGGGCGCTGGCCAGCGGAGCTTGCGCGGGCACCAGGCCGTGCCGCCGCAGAACCTGGTCGCAGTCACGGATCAGCGCGGGGCGGTCCACGTGGGTCCCCGGGAGTACGGAGGTCTCGGTCATCCACGCGCTGAACGTGCCGGTGTCGGCACCGGGGACGTTGGCGGGCGCGTACTTGCTGAAGTTCGTGGCTCGGTAGAACGGCACGTCCGTCTGCGGGAAGTACAACCAGGACCGCTGATCGGTGGTGGGCGTGCGGTAGCCGAGGCCGACCATGGCCACGGTGGTGTGCCGCAGCCGCCGGGCCGCCTCTTGGACGGCACTCGGAGCGTCGGTTGTCATCGTGGCGAGCTGGTCCAACGGCCCGGTGGCCACCAGATGGTCGTAGCCGATGCGCTCGCCGTCGGCGAGGGCCACGGTGCGAGCGGCAGCGTTAACAGTTGCCACCCGTGCCCCGGTCCGCAGACCGGCACCGAGGCGTCCAGCCAGTCGGCGCCAGATCTCGCCCGTACCGCCGCGGACGGGGAAAGCGAAGGTGGCGTTCGGTCCCCAACGCCGGGCGGGCGGTGCGCTGCCCGAGAAGGCGGCTAGGACCTCGTCCGCATCGACCGGCGCGACGCGCTCGGCGACCCAGGAGGAAGTCATCTGCCCGGGCGCCGTCGCCCAGACCTTCGTGTTGTACGGCCGGAAGAACCTCTCCACCAGGCCAGATCCGTACATCGTCTGCAACCAGGTGGCGAAGTCCGCGCCGCAAGGCAGTTCCTGGCGCTGGCGGCACGCGAGCAGCAGATCGTGCAGGCACGTCTCGGCGTCCTCGGCGGAGAGGAACTGGAGGTGCTGTTGGAACGGGTAGGGCACCCACTCGTCGCGGAAGCGGATGTACGAGGAGCGGTCGTGGTGCAGCAGTTCCTCGGGGGCGAACAGCTCGGTCAGCAGGCGGTCGAACTCTCCGAAATGGGAGAAGACCACGTGCCCGCCCAAGTCCCATGTGAATCCGGCCGTATCGACCACGGACGCGGCCTGGCCGCCGGCGGCCAGGGCGGCCTCCAGCAGCGTCCAGGCGCGGTGGCCGAGCCGCTGTAGCTCGTCGGCGCAGGCCAGGCCGCAGGGGCCGGCCCCGAGGATGACGATCCGTTCGGACATTAACGGGGGCGAGGAGCCGGGCATGAAGCCCTCCTTCGATCAGCAGACGGTGGGGATGAACCTCAGCCACCAGGGGCCGTGGCCGCTGTGCGAGTTTCCGTACCGGCGACGCGGTGCTTACTCGTCGCCCTCTGTGTGGAGTTCGGCCCAGACCTCTTTGCCCCAGGGGCGCCGGCCGGAGCCGCGCAGGTCATAGCCCCAGCGGTCGGCGACCGCGTTGATAAGCAACAGGCCGCGTCCCGACTCCTCGTCAACCCCGTGCGGACCTAGGACGGGCAGACGCGAAGGCGCGCGGTCCACCACCCCGAAACGCACCCGAATCGTGCTCAGCCGCCGGACGACCAGGCGGATCGAGTGGCACGGGGTGTGCCGGACGGCGTTCGCGATCAGTTCCGAGATGATCAGCGCAGCCGGGTCAGCGAGGTTTTCGAGGTGCCATATGTCGAGGGCGTCACGGACGAACTCGCGGCCGATCTCGGCCGTAGACGGCTCGCACGGGAGGGTCTGGCTGTGGGCGGGATGGCCGGTGGTGTCGGTCTGAACCGGCGTACTGAGACTCGTCATTGGGGTTGAGCCTTCGCGTTGTCTCGGCGCCCGGCTCGCCCAGGAAGGCGTCCTGTGCGAACCGGGCCGTCAACAGCCGCCCACACGGGGGAGATGAGCGACCAGCAACCAGACAACCGCCCTTCGCGACAGTCTGGTTAGGGTGAGGAGATGGTCACTCAACGGAACGACCTAGGGCGATTTGACCTCTCCATTGCCTGACGAGCGGGGGTCGTTAGGGCTACCGTGCGGAGATGGACACCACGCGTAACACCGCACTTGCGGCGTGGATGGACGAGCACGGCTACAGCTCCAACAGCATGGCTGAGGCCGTGAACAGGGCCGTTGAGCAGTTAGCCGGGCGACCCGGCGGCCTCGACGACTCGTCGATCCGAGGTTGGAAGGCGGGCCGGGTCAAGTGGCCCCAAGCGGCCACCCGCAGAGCGCTCCAGGACGTCACCGGGCTGCCTGCCACCGCTCTAGGGTTCGTGCCACGGGGTCGGACTTCGTCCGCTCCAGCCCCACCGCAGCAGGAGGACCCCGACATGAAGCGCCGCACCCTCGTCGGCGGGATCGCCGCTGCTGCCGCCGCGGCAGCCGCTGCCCCCGGCACCGCGTCGCCGCGCCGGATCGGCATGAGCGACGTCGACCGTCTACAGCAGCGCTTCGCCGAGATCATCGCCAGCGACCACCGCCACGGCGGACAACTCGGCATCGAACAGCGGGCCGCCGCGCTCGCCGACGAAGCACTCAATCTCCAGAACTCCGGCAACGCCTCGCAGCGCGTACGCAGCAGTCTCTACGCCTCCGCAGCGGCGTTCCGCTCCTCGGCGATGTGGGCCGCCATCGACGGCCGCCGCTTCGACGTCGCCACCGCACACATGCGCGAGGCCCAGGCCCTCGCAGAGATGTCCGGCGACCAGGCGATCAAGTTCCGCATCTGGAGCCACGCCGGAACCATGTACCGCCACCTCGGCAGGCCCGCCGACGCCCTCGCCGCCAACGACGTCGCCCGCAACCTGCACCTCACCCGCCACGACCCCCTCTTCGCCTCCCTCGGCCTGGCCCGGCAGGGAGCCATTCTCGGAACGGCGCAGAACCGGAGCAGCACCCGCCGTGCGTTCGGGCAGGCGCAGGAGGCCATGCTGCGCGCCGACCCCGCGGATTACCGGCCGGTGTGGATGCTCGCCTTCTACGACCAAGCCGAACTGGACTCGCTGGCCCTGACGGCGCACCTGGCGCTCGGCGACTACACCACTGCCGAGTACCACGCCCACCGTTGCCTTTCCGCCCTCCGGCCGCACATGGTCCGCTCCCGCGCCATCGCGACAACCAGACTCGCCCACGCCCAGCTGTCGCAGGGCGATGCCGACGCTGCCACGGCCAGCGCGATGACGGTCTCCGCAGAGGCCGCCACCCAGCACGCCCGGGTGACACGCATGCTGCAGGAGTTCGGGGCAGCACTACGCGCCACCGCGACGGGCAGCACCACCGTCCAGTCCTGGACCGAGCACACCGCCACCTGGAAGAAGGCCGCATGACCACGGCGCACGTGATCGAACTGCGCACATTCACCACACTCGACCCCGTCCGCGGCGACCTCCTCGATGTCTACGCCGAGGTACGCGCCCCCATGCTCCACTTGCCGAACTATGCGATCACCGCGTTCGGCGAGCGCCTGGACCGGCACAGCGGCGAACCGGGGTTCACGGCTGTCCTTGCGTACGCGGACGAGCACCCGGTCGGTTACGCCTATGGCAACACCATCGAGCACGGCGACCGGTACTGGCAGCGCACGAGCCCCGCGCCGGCGGACACGTACACCGAGCGCCCGGCCTTGGCCCTGAAGGAGATCGGCGTCCGACCTGCCTGGCGGAAGACCGGAACCTCCCGCCGCATCCACGACACCCTCCTCGCTGCACGCGACGAACCGCACGTGACGCTCATGGTCAACCCGGCCGCCGGCGACGGAAAGGTCCACGCGCTCTACGAGTCGTGGGGATACAAGGACATCGGCCACAGCCAGCCGTCGGCGGCCTCGCCGGTGCTGACGGTGATGGTTCGGGCCAGTCGCCTGACCGGCGCCCACTACGGCCTATCGTCCTCAAGCAGTGCAGGACGAACATGACGGCACATCAGCGAACGGCGACGCCCCGCTCGAGTCGTCGAGCAGGAGCACCAGTCTGATGACTCGGGGTTCCGGCAGCACACGCATAGGCCAGCAGCTACAGGAGCTTCCACAGGTGCCATCGACTCCGCCACAACCGGAGTCGTCCGCTCCACCCGATCAAGTCGGCTGAACCGCACTCCCATTGTCAGAGCTTGGGGATAACGTCGATTCATGACGGGAGTCTCACCAGAGCCACGAAAACGACGCAGGTTCAACAGCAGGGAACGGGTGGCCTTGTTCTTGTCCGCTGACGGGCGGTGCTCAGCATGCGGTCGCGAACTGCCCCAGGGGTGGCACGGCGACCACATGAAAGCGTGGTCACGCGGCGGTGCCACGGACGTGGTGAACGGACAGGCTCTCTGCCCAGAGTGCAACTTGAAGAAGGGATCAGGCTCTATGGCTGATGCGTTTGACCTGCGCGAGTGGCAGCAGGAGGCCCGCGAGCGCTACCACGGACGCAACGGCGGCACCAGCGGAAGCTTCCTGGTGGTGGCTACACCCGGTGCTGGTAAGACGACGTTCGCGCTGACCATTGCCGAAGACCTCATGTCCCAGGGGGTGATCGACAAGATCGTTGTTGTAGCTCCCACAGCACACCTTCGACTGCAGTGGTCACATGCAGCCAGCAAGAGGGGCATACAACTCGACCACCGCTTCGTGAATGCTAATGGCGTCATTGGGAAGGACTTCGACGGCGTTGCCGTTACGTACCACACTGTCGCCTCCGAGCCCTTGCTGTGGCGCAAGTTGTGCTCCGGCCAGCGGACCTTGGTGATCTTTGATGAGATCCATCACGCTGGTGAGGGAGACGGTCAAAAGTGGGGGCCGGCCTTGAAGCAAGCCTTCGAGATGGCCGAGCGGCGTCTGCTACTGTCCGGGACTCCCTTCCGCACAGATGGGTCTGCGATCCCATTCGTGGAGTACGAAGAGGGCCACGCCGTGCCTGGTTACAACTACGACTACGGCATGGCTCTGGCAGACGGAGGTGTTGTACGGCCAGCTGTCTTTCCTGCTATGGACGGAGAATCGAAATGGCGACGCTCGGGTGAGCTAGAAGTCACGTCCGTGACGCTCGCTGACACCGACGAGAAGACGGTTCCTCCAGCCCTCAAAGCCGCACTTGACCCCACTGGACTGTGGATCCCTTCCGTTCTCCGTGAGGCTGACGCAGCCTTGACGCAAGCCAGGATCGACACTCCGGACGCAGGCGGCCTCGTCGTCGCCTTCGATCAGAGCGCAGCCCGCGCGTACGCGCAGATTCTTCGGGGGATCACAGGCGAAGAGCCTGCCATCGCGATCTCTGACGAGCCTGAAGCGTCACGGATCATCAAGGGCTTCGCCGACAGCGACAGGCGTTGGATCGTCGCCGTACAGATGGTCGCTGAAGGTGTGGACATTCCCAGATTGGCTGTAGGTGTCTACGCGTCGCGCATCCGGACTCAGATGTTCTTCATCCAGGTCGCAGGGCGCTTCGTACGGTTGCGGGGCGAGGAGGACGAGACCACCGCTCGCCTCTTCATCCCGTCCATCCAGCCATTGCTGTCTTACGCGCAGGCCATCGAGAAGACAGTAGACGCAGTCCTTGCCAACGAGGAAAAGCGTTTACGGGAGAACCAGGAGAATGATGGCGATCCTGACGAACCGCTGTCTCTCCTCCCGGCCTTCGAGACGGTCGGGTCCTCCCAGGCCGTACACCACACCACCATCGCGAGCGGCGAATCCATCACCCCTGAGGAGATGAACTACGCCAAGAGCATAATGAGCAGAGCAGGCTTAGCTCCCAGAGGGATGACTCCAGAATACGTCGCTTTGATACTCAGGACCGCCGGAAATAGCAGCGCTGTCCCCTCGCAGCGCCCAGCCGAAACCGGCCAGGCTCCACTCGCGGATCAAAAACACGATGCGCGAAGCCTGCTTCGCCGCAAAGTTGGCCGCTATTCGATCGTAGCCAACAAACCTCATGAATACATCCACGCTGAACTCAACAGGCAATTCGGCGACATCGCAAAGACCGCCACCCTGGAAACTCTACTAAAACGAATCAAGCTCCTCGACCTGTGGCTGGAAGGGCGGAAATGAGTACATCTGACGGCAACGCAGTCCTTGTCAACTCCCTCAGCTCATCTCTGCGCTCCACGCTCAACGGACTCGACACCGCTCCCGGCCTCATCCGTCGGGTTTTGGAAGAGTCCTCATGGCAGCATTTCACCACCCCGCGCGGAGAATTCGTCGAGCACAAAACCTTTGAGTCTTTTGTAACAACCGCCCCGACAGCCGGACTCGGAAAGAGTCTCGAAGAAGTCATCCGCGTCATCGGGGACGACAATGAGCTTCTTGCGCTACTTGCCGAGGAGATCGGCGTCGCTGTTGATTCCCTGAAGGAATTGAATGGCGCACCTAAGCCGAATAGCCCAGTCGAACTGGATGCAAAAGAGTTCGGCTCCTATGCTCGCTCAGGCGGTTGGATATTCGGGCTCATGGTGGCCCGCAGTGTGACGCCAGGAAGTGATCGCAACCGTTCCGGTCGGTCAATCGGGGACGACCCCCTGACCGGGTCAAAGGTTTCCGCCCGCCAGTTCGCTCTTCTTGCAGGAACCACCGCCGCACGAGTAATGCGGTTCTACCGCGCCTGGGAAAGAGCGGCTGAGTCCGGCCTCGTTCCTGGCAGCGCGACACTGCGCCCTGGCCAGAGTGTCGAACTCCCGGCCTCAGAGGAATGGGCTGAGCACTTCACCAAGTACGAGCAGTCGACTGACCGACGAGAGGGAATCGCTCAACAGGCAGAGGCAGCCGGAACCAGCTACACAGAAGCTGTGAAGGTTGCCAAAAACCCTGCGGCGATGCGCACCGCGATCCTCGGTGACCACAAGACTGCGGATGCCGCCTGCAGGGCGCTCATGGACCGCCTGGAGGACGACCTCGATCTCCAGGCAGCGATGGCTCGCACCATTGCAAAGGCGCCTGAACTCCGAACCGCTGTCACTGCGGAGAGCAAGAAATCGCAGCAGATTGAATACGTTCGCAAGGTAGCATTCGAGGGTAAAATTAAGACGCCAGCGGGGGAAGTTTTGAACATTCCTCCAGCCCTCAAGGCCACAGCGAAACGACACTTGGATATCCTGGAAAATGGAGACGACAGCACTTCTCCAGAATCAGCCACAGAGGCATATGAAGCTGTTCAACAGCTCATCAGTGAGACAATCGAAAGCGACCCAGAAATCCAGCTGCGCGAGCGACGAGCGAGGCTTTACAGCCGCCTACAGCGTGCCGCTAAGGCATTTGAAGATGTCGATCCTCATGAGCTGGCTTCCCTGCATGAACCCGACATCGTAACCGTACTTCAAAAACTCCAGCAGGCGATTACTTCCTGCCTTGAGAGTGCGAGTGGAAGCGGTGATCACCCTGCTCTCCGCACGGTCGGCGAGGTGTGACACGGCAGCTGTAGTTCCGGAGTCTGCGCTGGTGGGCGGCTTGCGGGGTCGGGTGCGGGTACAGGTACGGCCACCGTGATCATGAACGTTTGTGACGACGTATCAAAACCAGGTGGCCGTGGAGGCCACGATAGCCCAGGCTGCCTGGGGCCGGGTGTTCCGGTCCGCGATGGATGCGATCGCGGGCTGCTTCGCCCGGCGTGAGACCCGTGCCACGGCGGCGGAGATGGTCACCGGGCTGCTGGCGGAGGTGGAGACACGCAACTGCTGGACTCTGGCTGAGGCGCTGGGGCATCCGGGCCCGCACCGGCTGCAGCACCTGCTGTCACGCGCGAGGTTCGACCACGACCGGGCCCGGGAGGAGATCGCCCGCCTGGTCATCGTGAACTCGTAGGCCAGGAGGTGGTGCTGGTCGCGGACGAGACCGGGGACGCGAAGTCCTCGACCGACTGTGTCGGCGCCGGCCGCCAGTACTCCGGCGCGATCAAGGGAGTCGGGTTGTGCCAGGTCGCCGTGCACCTGGCGGTGGTCACCGCGTCGGTGCGGGTGGTGATCGACCGGGCCCTTTACCTGCCGAAGGACTGGGCCGCGGACGAGGAACGCCGCGAGGTGGCCGGGATCCCGGAGGAGATCATGTTCGCCACCAAGCTGCGGCAGACCGCCGCCATGGTCGCAGGCGCGCTTGAACTGGGTGTCCGGGCGCGCTGGTTCGCCGGCGACGAGGTGTACTCCGGCCGCGAACTGCGCAGGGATCTGCGGGAGCTCGGGCTCGGCTACGCGGTCGGCGTGTCCCACACATACCCCGTCACCGACGGAGCGGGCTGCCAGTGGAAAGCCCGCCAGATGATCAACAAGGTGCTGCCGCACCAGTGGATGCGCATGCGCACCGGACACGGAACGAAGGGCACCCGCGAGTACGACTGGGCCTGGCTCGACGTCCGGGCGGACGACACCCCCGACGGACACGAAGACGAGGGCATCAGCGTCCTGGTCGCCCGCCGGCACCGGTACACCGGCGAGATCTCCTTCTTCCGCTGCTGGTCGCCCGCACCTGTCACCCTCGCCCAGCTGGTGGAAGTGATCTGCCGACGGTGGCGGATCGAGGAGACCTTCCAACCAGGGCGGTTGCAAGTTCCGTGATGGTGCGGCTGGCCGTCTTGTGACCGGTTGGGGTGCATAACAGGACAGGCACAGGCTTCGTGATCATTGTGGTGTCTAAGCCCGATGATCATGAGGTAGCCCGTGCCTGCTGCTGCATCCTCCCCCGTCCCTGCCGTACTGGTGAAACTGGGCGCGCTGGACAGCGACGGGATCGCCGACCTGCGCCCATACTTCGACGCGGTGCCCGACCCGCGCGCACGGCGGGGCCGGTGGTACCCGCTGCCCGCGATCCTGCTGGTGTGCGCTTGCGCGGTCGTTTCGGGAGCCAGGAGCATCGACGAACTCGCCGAGTGGGGCCAGCGTGCCTCGACCGCACTCCTGGCAACGGTCGGGATCCGCCGCCACCTGCTCAGATGGCGGCACGCTCCGTCGTCGGCCACGATCGGCCGTGTACTGGGAGCTGTTGACGGTGACGCCCTGGACCGTGCGGTGGGCGCCTATCTGGCCGACCGGCACCGCGCCGCCACCGGGCCCGCCCCGGCGCCGTCGCCGTCCGCGTCCCGACAGCCACGCGTGATCGCTGTCGACGGCAAGGCGCTCAAGGGCTCAGCCCGTCTGACCGCGACGCGCCGGCATCTGCTCTCCGCGGTCACCCACGGCACCGTCGTGACCCTCGCCCAGGTCGAGGTCGGCACGAAAACGAACGAGACCACGCACTTCCGTCCCCTGCTGGCACCGCTGGACCTGGCCGACACCGTCGTCACCTTCGACGCCCTGCACTCGGTCAAGGCGAACATCTCCTGGCTGGTCGAGGCCAAGAAGGCCCACTACATCGCCGTGATCAAGACCAACCAGCCGATCGCCCACAGCCAGCTCTCAGCCCTGCCGTGGCGGGACATCGCCGTCCAGCACACCGCTTCCAGCACCGGGCACGGCAGGCGCGAGTCCCGCTCGATCAAGACCTGTTCCGTCGCGGAAGGACTCGGCGGGATCGCTTTTCCCCACGCCCGCCTGGCCATCCGCGTCCACCGCCGCCGCAAGCCCACCGGCGAGCGCGAGACCCGCGAGAGCGTCTACGCCGTCACCAGCCTCGACACCCACCAAGCCGCCCCCGCCGACCTGGCCGCCGCGATCCGCGGGCACTGGGCAGTGGAGAACTCCTCACACCACATCAGGGACGTCACCTTCGCCGAGGACGCCTCCACCGTCCACGCCGGGACCGCACCACGCGCCATGGCCACCCTCCGCAACCTCGCCATCGGCGCGCTGAAAACCCTCGGAGCCGACAACATCGCCAAGACCACCCGAGCCATCCGCGACGACCCCAGGCGAGCACTCCCCATCCTGGGCATCACCAACAACCCAGACACCCACGGAACTTGATCAAGCCCTGCTCGGTCAGACCACCGGCCAAGCGTACGCCTACGGCGTGTTCTTGCAGGTCAGTGATTTGATCAACGATCAACTACCGGTTGATTCCCAAGCTCAGAGCGCGGGTTCGATTCCCGTCACCCGCTCCATGCTTGAGCCCCAGGTCAGATTGCCTGGGGCTTTGTTGTTGTCTGGACCTCTCCTGGGTCGTCGTGCTGCCCCATGTCCCCAAAATGGCACACGCCACGGCCTCTTCCGCCCCCGACGACCGCCACCTGTCCGACGTCGGGTGGGAGCGGATCGCCCGCCGAGTCCTGAGCGAACCCTTCGCACCCTCACCATCGACGACCCGATCGCGGTGCACGCCCAAGCGGCCGGTTTCGGGGAAGTCCTCGACGCCTTTGCCCAGACGCACCACGGCCCAGCCCGCGCCGACCTCAAGGCGGCGGCCACGGAATACGGACGGATCGACCACACCCACAACCACGCCGCCGACCAGGAGATGCGAGTCCTCCGCACCGCCGCCCGCACCCTGTTCACCGGCGGACCAACCCTCGCCCGAGGCACAGACGGTGAGGCCGCCGCCATACTCCTGGAGCCCCTCGCCGTCATCGCCATCGCCATCGCGCGCCACCACAACGCGACAGGCCACCACCAGCAAGCCCGCACCGTCCAAGCCACCGCCGACCACCTGCGCGCCGCCGCCACCCGAACCGACGACGCCCCGCGCGCCGCGCCCACAGCCCACAGCCCACAGCCCACGGACAGAGGCTTCCACACCCCGTTCGCGACCAGCTGGCCGAAGCCGTCCGACGAACCCTGCCCGACAGCACGGCAGACCGCCTGTTGACCGCCGACGGCTGGCCCGCCTTGGCAGCCTCACTCCACCGGGGCCAACTCCACGGCCAAGCCCCCGCCGAACTGCTTCAGCAGGCTGCGGTCCCAGTCGCTCCCCCACGCCGCAGGCCAACGGCGGCGAAGTCCACCACACCATTGGCTCCGAGCCCGTCCCCAGCGGCGACTCGCGCCACCTCACCTCGGCCCCGCGGCCGTTGACCCCACCCGCCGCGGACCGCCCCCGCGCGGTCCCGGGAAGGACATCACCACCGGCCACGGATCGCCCGGACCGGCAGGGGATGACCGCATCCGTGTAACGTTCGCCGTGCCCACAACAGGCGCAGGCAGCGGTGGGCGCTTCCACCGAAGGTGATCGGTTTGGAGGACGGGTGGCAGTCCAGCGGATCTCGACCCGCAACGCCCGCTTCCAGCAGTGGCACGCTCTGCTCGGCAACCGCAACAAGCGGCAGCGGGCGAAGGAGTTCCTGGTCCAGGGCGTGCGGCCGATCACCATGGCCGTGGAGCACGGCTGGCCGCTGCACGCGCTGCTCTTCGACGCGAGCCGTTCCCTTTCCCGGTGGGCCGAGGAACTGCTGCGCGGCACCGGCACCGAGCGGGTCGCCATGGCCCCGGAGCTGCTTGCCGAACTCAGCGAGAAGTCAGACGGCACCCCTGAGGTCTTGGCCGTCGTGGAGATGCCCCCGGACGATCTGACGCGGATCAAGGTCCACGACGGCTTCCTCGGCCTGCTCTTCGACCGGCCCACCCAGCCCGGCAACGTCGGGTCCATCATCCGCTCTGCCGATGCCTTCGGTGCCGACGGCCTGATCGTCACCGGACACGCGGCGGACGTCTACGACCCGAAAGCGGTACGGGCCACCACGGGCTCCCTGTTCTCCGTACCGGTGGTCCGGAGCCCGGCGCCCAGGGACGTCATGGAATGGCTGGAGAAGGAACGCGCGCAGGGCAGGCCCGTGGCGGTCGTCGGCACCGACGAGGGCGGCGAGGCGGACGTCTGCGACTTTGACCTCACCCAGCCCGTCCTGCTGCTCATCGGTAACGAGACAGCCGGACTGAGCGCGGCCTGGCGGGAGCTCTGCGACCACGTCATCAGCATCCCGATGACAGGCTCTGCCAGCTCGCTGAACGCCTCCAACGCGGCCTGCGTCGTGCTGTACGAGGCCGCCCGGCAGCGGATCGCGGCAGGCAAACGCCCGCGCTGACCGTCACGGCTGCGCCACGGTCGCACGGGCGTTTCCCACCACACCCGACTGCCGCCTCCCACGGGCGCCGGATGACCGGCGCGACCGGCGGGCCAGCCCGCCCACGCTGTGCTTCCGACGCGTAGACGCAGTTCGCGGCCCTGGCCGGGCCTCACGGCAGCAGCAGAAGTGGACCACCGGGTCGGGATGGTGGACGTTGGGCAGAGCGGCGGGGTCGCGATCCTCAACCGGCCAGTGGTCCGACCGGCACCGGCGCCGAGCGCGGCGCGGCCGTCCTCCCCCGGGTACGCAGCAGTGGCCGGACGGGCCTTCACCCTGACCGAGTACCGCCGGCCCCGCGATGCCCGGTCAGGGGCGGGCCCAGCGCGGTGGACCAGAGGCCGCTGCACGCCTTCGCCTCGCTCCGGGTGGCTTCGCACAGGTCCTGCCACACCTGCTGGGCCGACGGCCCGCGTCGCTTCGGGCCGGGCACGGCGGATGGCGCCGGTGTAGGTCGCGGCAACGTCGTGGCACACGACCTCGACGATGGGCGCTGCCGCCGGCCACGTCACCCAAGCGGTCGAAAGACGTGTGCGGAGACCCCGGGGCGGCAGCGCCCCGGGGCCCCTACTGAGATGTCAGGCCCAAATTCCCGTGGTGGCTGAGCGGGCCTGCCGGACGGCCGGTTCGGGAGCTGGCGAAGGATGCGGGTCTCGCTGTCGCCCGGCTCATCGGGCCCGAACCGCGATGTTCCTGCCCGGGTTCAGTTCGCGATCCGCAGCCGTGTTGGCGGCGGCGTTCCCCGTATCCGGTCCGGTGCCGCCGTCTCGCGTGCGGTGCTGCACGCCGTCGGCCTCCCCCACTGTTCGGGGGCGGTCAGCAGCAAATGGAGACGGAGAACGTGCAGGTGGCGCAGGAGATGGGGGAGCCGCCGGCGGTCGCGGGCGGCTCTTGCGTTGAGATGTCGGTCAGGTCGAGGTCGCCAAGGGCGTAGGCGACCTCGGCGTCGGCGGGGATTTCGGTGAGGTCGATCTCAAGAACCGGCACGGTGTGTCCTTGGTGTGAGGTGGGTCGCTTCGGGTCACTCGCAGGATCCGCAGGTCCGGGTGCTGAACACCGTCGTGTGGGGGGCCTCGTGGTGACGCGGCAGCCTCTCGTGCCGGGGGAACGGCGAGGCGGGCGACGCAACGGGCCGCGCCGGCGTCGCTCACGGTGTCCGTACCGGTCCGTCCCAGCGGGCGGCCGGGACGGCCCGGCGGCCCCGGTGGCTGCGGCCGGACGGGTCCGGCCGCAGCGGAAGGCCGGACGGGCCCGGGACTCGGGCACGGGGGAGCCACGGACGGGGAAGGCACCTGACGGCGCCTCACCCGGTTCGGGTGCGTTGAGGACGCGGCCGGCGGCGGGGCGGCGGGGCGGCGCGGGGGAAGGCTCATCGTTGCTCCGCCAGCAGCAGGACGGGCGCGATGCCGTCGGGCGAGACGATGCGGAGCAGTCCGTGGCCGATGCCGGCGAGGCCGGTCATCAGGCCGGGCGATGTCAGGGCGCCGGGGGTGCCGCACAAAGGCCCGTGGGCGTCGAACTGGTCGAGCAGGATCCCCACGCGGCGGGCACGTTCCTCGTCCGCGCCGGGCATGCCGAGCGCGGCGGCGGCGGTGAACAGCTCCAGGTTTCCCAGGTCGCCGTGGCACAGGCTGTGATTGCCGTACGCGCCGAAGGCGGTGGTGGACACGAGCGCCCGCCTCAGGTCGGCGTCCGTAGCGGCGGTCCTGGCACGTTCGGGCAGTGCGGCGCGGGCCAGACCGACGCCGGGGGCGCCGTGGCACCAGGCATGCGGGTGGGCGGAGCCGCCGGCCGGACGCACGGCCCACGGGCGGCTGTCGCCGGTGCGGAAGTCCGGCCAGTTGTCGAGGGCGGTGTCGAACTGGGCGCTCTCGTGGGCGAGGGCGGCGGCGCCGGCGTCCCGGCAGGTGGTGTCGCCCGTACGGTCGGCATACCGCAGCAGCGCCCAGCCGATGCCGGCGGCGCCGTGCGAGAACCCCAGCAGCGGCCGGGACGCCTCCAGCCGCGTGGGCCAGGCGAGGCCGTCGTCCGTGGGAAGGGCCGACCGCAGCAGCACGGCGGCGCTGCGGTCGGCGAGTTCGGCGGCGGGGCCGGAGTGGCGTGACCACAGTGTCTCGGCGACGGCAAGGCATCCGGCGGCACCGCTCATCATGTCGTACGCGTCGTCGTCGGCGACGGCGGCTGCGGTGAGGGCGAGCAACCGGTCGACAGGCGCGGCGAGTTCGGGCTCGTCGAGCAGGGTGGCAGCGCACGCGAGGGCGTAGGCGGCACCACAGGTGCCGGCGTAGGCACCGGGATACGCGGTATCGGCGGCGGCACTGTGCGTTGCGAGGGGTTCCAGGACAAGGCGGGCGGTGGCGGCGTGCCGCGAGTCACCGAGGACACGGGCGATCTGTGCGAAGAACAGGCCGATGCCCGCGTGTCCGGAGAACAGGTCGCCGCCCAGTGGGGTGACCTGCCACTGGTTGCCGACCGTGAGATCCATTCCCCACCACGAGGTGCGGCCGGAGCCGTGCAGGGCGTGGGCCTCCAGGCGTACGGCCACGCGGCGGGCGGCGTCCAGGGCACGGTCGCGCGGGGTGGCGCCGGCCGGGGTGGGCGCGGAGCCGTGGGCGGTTCGGAGCGCGGGCAGCCCGGTGGCGGCCGAGCGGGTGGCGAGAGTGGAGCGGATGATCAGGTCCTGCCGTGCGAGGTCGTCGTCGCAGAGGGTGGCGACGAGACGCCGGGCTTGGTCGACGCCGGACTCGCCCAGCAGGCCGGGTAGTGGAGTGCCGTCGGTGGCCCGCGGGTCGCGGGAACCGGCGCGGACCCGGAAGAGGGGGATGTCGCCGGCCCAGATGTCGCGCAGTTCGTGCCGGGCGAGCGCGAGGCGAGCCGGGTCGCGGGCGGCCAACGACCACAGCAGTGTCAGGACACGGTCGCGGTCGGCGGCGTCGCGCAGCACGCGGGGGTGGGTGGTCTCGTCGAGCAGACGGGCGTAGGTGCGGGTGGCACGGGCCACCAGTCGCAGGTCGTCCCCGGTGAAGCGGTCGAGGAGGCCGCCGGGTGTGGTCAGTTCGGCGCTGTGCCGCCGCAGAGTGCGGTAGCCGGCGGCGAAGCCGGCGCAGATCTGCTCGGTGTAGTCGCGCGGTTCGGCCGGGACACCGCCGAGCACTGCCTTGTTGTCGCCGCCGCGCGACATCTGCCGGACACGAACCAGCCGCATGGCATCGGTGCCGGAGTCCTCCCAGGCGGCGGCGGGGAACGGCAGGGGCACACCGGCGTCACCGCCGAGCCCGCCGACGTCCAGGGCGCCGCCGCCGGTGGCGAGGACGGCTGGGAGCACTCCGACGCGAGCCACGGATCGGGCGATGTACCGGGTGGCCGGATCGTCGTCGTAGTAGGGGTCGCCGGTCAGCTGGGGCAGTCCGGTGTGCAGCAGGGTTTCCAGATCGACGGCGACGGGGTGTTCTCCGGCGGCGACGAGGTTCTCGAAGTGCAGGTCGGTGGCGCCCAGGACGTGCAGCAGGGCGAGCTGGGCCCCGAGGGCGTGGAAGAACCGTTCGGTGGCGGCCAGGTCGGCGCAGGGGCCGGCCTCGGCGAACTCGACCCATCCGTACGGCCCTCGGTCGGCGAGGCGGAGGACGCGAGGGGCGGGCGCGGCGTCACCGAGATGGCCGGCGAACCAGGTGAGTGCCTCGTTGTAGTGGCGGTGTACGGCCATGGGCCGTGGTTTGTAGACCAGGCGCCGTCCTGTGGCGAAGGTCAGCAGCAGCACCGAGCGGCCGCCGTCGTGCGGGTCGCCCGCGGCGCCGTCGACGCCGGTCAGCGGCCCGGGGGCGACTGCGCCGAACAGCTCGCGGACCACGAGCTCCCGGTCGGCGCTCCAGCGCCTGAGGAACTCGGTGAAGGCGTCGGCCGCCTGTGTCGCGGTGGTCGCCAGCAGGCGGGCGAGCACCGGATAGGCGGTGAACAGGGCGCCCAGCCACTCGGCGCGGGCGGCCTGTCGGCAGAAGTCACGGAAGCGGGCACGGGGGTCCGCGCCGGTGAGGCGGCCCGCGGCGCGAGCGCGGTGGAGTTCGAGGACGAGGGTACGCGCGGCGGTGCCGGCCAGTCGGGCGGTGACGCCGGTGGCGAACGCCGCCGTCAGCGCCTGGCGGTCCAGAAGGGCGGCCTCGGCGTCAAACGCACCGCAGGACAGGATGCGCCGGACCGCGTAGCGGGTGAACGGCTGCATGACGAGGCCGAATCCGTCAGCGGCCGGCAGATCTTCGCCATCGTGTCCGGGAAGGGTGAGGACGGCCTCGGCGGTCCGTGCCCAAGACGGTGCCGGAAGGCGTCGGGCGAGATCGGCGGGTGCCTCGGCGAGAGCGCGGGCGAGGCCCGCCTCGTCGGTGCCGAGCCCGGCGGTGGCGAGGGCGAGGGTGTCGACGGGCAGGTGGGCGTGGGCGGTTCGCCAGGGGGCGAGGAGTCCCTCCGTCGTCGCCGGTGACGGGTCGGGCGCACCGGCGGAGACGGCCAGGCGCTCGGCCACCGACACGGCGCGGGCCCACCATCCGGCGGGCAGGGTCAGGGGCTCGGCGGTGGCCGCCTGCCGGGCGTTCACGTCTGTTCTGGTCATCGCCGCCCCTGCCGTGCTCGTCCCGGCAGGCGGGCTCCCGCCGCTCCGCAGGCCGGCGGCAGCCCCGGGGGCGGCGGGTCCGGGCTCTCGCCGGAGCGGGGCCGGCCCAGCGGCACCGTGCTCGTCCGACGGGGCTCGGCGGTGTGACGCGCGCCGTCCGTCACCGCGCGGAGGTCCGGAACCGGCACGGTCTGCGGGTACGCGAACACGGGGCCGTCCTTGAGGAGGTGGCCCCGGTGCTCCTGTCGGCCCCGTGCGCCGCACCAGACGCTACGGAGGACGCCCCGCCCCCGGTAAGCCCCCCGATTGGGGGGCTTGTGCCTGCCGGGCCGGCGGACCGGTGGTCGACGGGCTTGTCCTCCTCGGACCTCCTTGAGAGGGCCGTGGTCGTTCGATCACGGGGCTTGACAGCCGCAGAGGACCGGAACGATGCTCTGCGTCAGCGGAAATAAATAGCCTGATCCCAGTTCATCAATTATAGCTGACGTCGGGAGGTGGAATCTCACGTGCCCCGGAGAAGACGGCACGTGCCGATCCGCTTCCAGCTCACCCAGAGCGAGTGCGGACTGGCCTGTTTGGCGATGGTGCTCAGTCACCACGGGCGCAGCACGTCCGTACCCGACTGTCGCGACCTGCTGGGTTCCGGCCGCGACGGCGTGTCGGTGCCCGAGCTGGCGAGGGCGGCGGAGGCCGCGGGCTTGACCGTTGACGTCGACCGTTCCGCGGATCCCCTCGGGCGGCCGCTGGAGGGGCCGGCCATCGCCTTCCTCTCGCGTCACCACTTCGTGGTCGTCACCCGTGTCACCGACCGCTGGGTCCACACCACCGACCCGACCCACGGGCGCCGCCGCCGCGACCGGGCCGGCTTCGCCGCCGACTACGGCGGGGTGTTGCTCCGGCTGGCCCCGGGCCCCGCGTTCGAACGCCGGAGAACGTCGTTGCGCTCCGCGCCGATGATCCGGTACCTGGTCCAGTTCGTCGGCGCGCACGGCTCCCGCCGCCTGTTGGGCACGACCGTCGCCCTGGCCGCCGGGCTGCAGGTGATGGCCCTGGCCACCCCGCTGCTGACCAAGAACGTCGTCGACTCGGTCATCCCTGGTGAGCGCTTCGGTCCGCTCGCCGGCCTCGGGTTCGGCGTCGTCGCCGTGGCGCTGCTCAGCGGCCTGCTCTCACTGGGCCGCTCCCTGGCGCTGCTGGCCGTCAGGGTGCGCGGTGATCAGATGCTGAGCAGACGTTTCGTCACCCACCTCTTCCGGCTGCCCATGGGCTTCTTCCTCGACCGTGGCCGCGGTGATCTGCTCCTGCGGCTCTCCAGCGTCGCATCCACTCGTGAGGTGCTGGTTCAGCAACTGCTGTCCACCCTGATCGACGGCTTCCTCCTGGTGGGTTACCTCGTAGGGCTGCTGTTGCTCTCGCCGCTCTACGCCGCGGCGCTCATACCTCTCTTCCTCGCGCAGCTGCTGGTCCTGACCGTCACCTACCGCAAGATGCGCGCCCTCTCCCAGCAGGAACTGCGCGCCCGCTCCGAGGAGCAGAGCTACCTGGTCGAGGCGTTGGAGGCGATCGTCCCGCTGAAGGCCAACGGTGTCGAAACGCGGGCGGCACAGCGCTGGGAACACCTGTTCGCCGCCTACCAGCACACCGTACGGCTGCGGGGACGCACGGCCGCCGGGATCGGCGCGGCCCGGCAGGCCCTCAGCACCCTCGCGCCGCTCGCTCTGCTCTGGGTCGGGGCGTGGATGGTCCTGACCCACCGGATGAGTCTGGGCTCCATGCTCGCCGCCAACGCCGTCGCGCTGTCCGTGCTCGCCCCACTGGAGACCTTCGCGAACTCCGGGCAGGTCTACCAGGTGGTCAGAGCTCAGGTGGAACGGGTCTTCGACGTTGTCGACACGGCCGAGGAACCCTCCGGGCCGGTCCGGATCAACGGCGACACCCCCTGCCGGATCACCCTGGACGACGTCAGTTTCCGCTACCAGGAGCACCGGCAGCCCGTCCTCCGGAGTCTGCGGATCGACCTGCCGCCCGGAGGCAAGCTGGGCGTTGTGGGCCGCACCGGCTCCGGCAAGAGCACCCTGGGCCTGCTGATCCTCGGCCTCCTCCGAGCGGACAGCGGCGAGGTCCGCTACGACGGCGTGCCCATCGCGGAACTGGACATCTGGGATCTCCGCTCGCGTTGCGGAGCCGTACTGCAAGAACTGACACTGTTCAACGGCACCATCAGGGACAACCTCGTGCTCGCCCGTCCGGACGCCTCCGAGGAGGAGGTGATCGGGGCGGCCCGCACCGCGGGACTCCACGATGACGTGATCGCCATGCCGATGGGGTACGACACCATCGTCGGACAGGGCGGAAACGCCCTGTCCGCCGGCCAGCGCCAGCGTGTCGCCCTGGCAAGAGCCCTGGTGCACCGCCCGCGGGTACTGCTGCTGGACGAAGCCACCAGCCACCTGGACCCGGCCACCGAACGCCAGGTCGACGCCGCGCTGAACGAACTGTCCGTGACGCGGATCGTGGTCTCTCACCGGCTCAGCGCCGTTCGTAACGCCGACCGGACGATCGTGCTGAACGGCGGCAGGGTGGTGGAGCAGGGACGGCACGAGGAACTGATCGCGGCCGACGGCCTCTACCGGAGACTGTTCGGCGACGCGGCGACACCGCGGCCCACGGATTCCGGAGCACCCGTACCCGTCGGCGACCGCTCGCGCACCGGTCCGGGCGGGGGCGACACGCACCCAACGGTCGGTTCCGCCACAGGCGCGGAGGCCCGCCGGTGAACGCGACCGCCCAGCCCCTTCCACCCCCGTCCCGACCGACACCCGCCATCACCATGCCCGCACCGACGGACCGCCGCAGGAGGAGTCACCGTGCAGAACCTCTGGCTGCTCATGGCCGATGAGGAGTACTACGCCCCGGTCAGCCCCGGCACCGGTGACCCGAACCTGCTGCTGACCCCCGCCGGGCTGCCGCCCAGCTGGTCCGGACATGACCACAGCGTCTGGCGCCACTGGTCGCCGCCGTCCGGCCCCGCTGTGGAGCAGGGCTGGAAAGTCCATGTCTCGGCGGTCCCCCAGCGGCTGGCCGGCGTGCTCGACCGGGTCGCCGCCGCCTGCTTCGACCTGGACGTGGCCTTCAAACACCTGGGCTCGTCGGCATACTTTCTGATGCTTCATCAGAAACACTCGTCCCGGGTGCAGGCGGGCAAGTTCTGCGCCGCCTACCCGGGCGACGAACGCACCGCCAGGCTGCTGATGGAGCGCCTCACCCGTGACCTCGCCGACGAGGAGGGCGCATACGTGCTCACCGACCGGCGCTTCGCGCCCAGCAAGGTCGTCCACTACCGCTACGGAGCCTTCACCCGGCGTGAGCGCCTGCAGTTGGACGGCACGAGGCAGCCACTGGTGCGCGACGCCGAGGGGAACGACGTTCCCGACCAGCGCAGGCCCTCCTTCGTCCTCCCGGCCGGTATCGAGGACCCCTTCGCCGGGCCACGGACGGCTCGCGGACCCCGCCGCGGCGGACCGGCGCTGCTGAACGGCCGCTTCCAGGTCCAGGAGGCGATCCGCCACAGCAACGGCGGCGGCACGTACCGGGCCCTTGACACCCGCAACGGCCAGACGGTCTTCGTCAAGGAGGCCCGGGCCAGGAACGGCTACGGGGCGGACTGGAGCGACGCGCGCGAACGCCTGCGTCAGGAACACGAGTCCCTGCGGACCGTACACGCCCAGGCACCCGGGGTGTGCCCGGCGCCGATCGACTACTTCGGGCAGTGGGAACACGAGTTCCTGGTCACCGAATTCGTCGAGGGCCACCCCCTCTTCAGCTGGACCGCCGTGCACCACGTTTTGCCCCAGCTGGACTCCAGCGCGGAGCGGAGGGCCGCTTACCTGGCCAGGGTCGAACGACTGCTCTGTTCCCTGCGCTCCGCGCTGGACCGGCTGCACGCCATCGGCCTGCGCTTCGGCGACCTGAGCCACGGCAACATCCTGGTCCAGGAGGACGACACGATCCGGCTGATCGACTTCGAGACCGCCACACCGCTGTCGGAGCCTCCGGCGCGGCTGGGAACCATCGGCTACGTGGCCCCTAAGGCGCTGCTGGAGGCCGGGGTCGAGGGCGACGAGTACGGCTGCTCGGCACTGGCCATGCTGCTGCTCTTCCCCCTCGCTCGCCCGCTGCAGGCCGACCCGGTCGGACGTCTCGACCTGCATCGCCGCGATCTTGACCGGCACTTCCCGATCCCGGAACGGCTGTGGGAAGAGGCGTCCCGGTTCCACCGCCCAGGTCCCGGGGTCACCGGCACCGCTGTCCCGGACACACCGTTCCCCCTGCCCACAGCGGCCGAACTCGACGCCCGACCGCTCGCCTCACTCACCGCCCTGGGAGACGGCCTGGCCGCCGGCCTCGCCGCCATGGCCCGCCCCGAGCGCACCGACTGGCTGTTCCCGCCCGGACCGGACGGCTACGCGGTGAACACGCATTGCATGGCCCACGGCACCGCCGGGGTACTGCACGCCCTGCACCACTGGGGCGCGGCCGTACCGCATGAGACCCTGGCCAGGTTCCGCCGGGACGCCCTGGCGGCGGCGGACGTACTCCCGCCCGGCCTGCAGGCCGGCACCGCCGGCGTCGCCTGGACACTGGCCGAACTCGGCCGGCGCGAAGAGGCCGAATGGCTGCTCGACAGGTCGCAGCGGCACCCGTTGCTGGAACGGTCCGGCCTGTTCGGCCACGGGTCGGCGGGCGTCGGCATGGCACGGCTGGCGCTGCACCGGCTGCACGGTGACCCCGCGCAGTTGGAGGCCGCCGCCCGCATCGCTGAGAGCTTGTTCGCAACCGGCCCCGCGAACCTGGACGCGCAGGCCGGCACACCCGGACTCGACCAGGGCCGCTCGGGAGTGGCCCTCTTCCTGCACGCGCTGGCGCGGAGCACCGGCGAGCGCCGCTACAGCACGTGGGCCCGCCGGCTCATCCACGCGGAGCTGGACTTGGCCGAGGACTGCGGCGAGAACGGACTCCGGTTCACCGATCGCGGCGGCCGGCGGGTGATCAGCTACCTCACCATCGGCTCGGCAGGAGTCGCCACCGCGATGACCCGCATCGCCGCGGACCTCGGCGACGAGCGCTGCGCCGCCGTGCTGCCCCGGGTCCTGGTCCCCTGCCGGGCCACCAGCTCGGTAGAACCCGGCCTCTACACCGGTGTCGGCAGCTGGGCCTACGCCCACGCCGACCACGCCGACCACGCGGGTGGCCCGGACGACCGGGCGACCGCTGTGCGGATCGCGACCAGCCTGGCCAAATACGCCGTGCGTTTCGGCGGCGGTCTGCGAGTGCTGGGTTCCTTCGAGTCCCGCTACCACGCGGACCTGGCCACCGGAAGCGCGGGGGTGCTGCTCACCCTGGCACGGATAGTCAAGGGACCGCACGCGTCGCTCTTCGTCCCGGACGCGCTCCCGGCGCCGCCGGTGCCGGCTCCCGGTGCGTGAGCCGGCCGCCCTCACCACCACAGACTCCGGCCCCCGCCACTCCTTCGACGGATGTGGCGGACCGACCGGCCGCGCAGCGCTCAACAGAGCCCGCGCAACCAGGCACCACCTCAGCGAACAGAAAATCAGAGAGGAAGATCATCATGGAACAGGACGACATTCTCGGTCTCCAGGACCTCCCCGAGTACGGCGGCGGCTCCGCCCACCCCGACCTGTTCGGGCTGACCAGCTGGATCAGCGTCGCCGGCGACTGCGAGACGCACCTCACCCTGCCCCAGCCGTACTGACAAGCCGACGGCACAGCCGGTGCGGCGGTAACCCGCACCGTTCGGCATGACCCGTAAGACGGGTGGGAGGCGGTTCCTGCGTCCAGCGGGAACCGCCTCTGAACGTCCTGCCTCCCGCCTGTGGAAAGAGGTCACCACGGGCACCACCCGGCCGTCGGCCGACCGCACGCCCGGTCGCGGGCTGTTTCCACGAAGGTGTTGATCAGGGCCCAGGTGGTGTCGCGTTGGGGGGGTGAGGGTGGGGAGGTCGGTCACGCGGTTGAGTCTGCCGATGGCGCGGAACGCCTCGACCGCGGTGGCGCTGATGTCGGGGCTGTCGGTGATGAGCTGGAGCTGGAACAGGGCTGTCCGTGCCGGGAGCGAAGTTCGAACGAGCTGCCGCGGAGGGCGACTTCGTCGCCGGCGTCACGGCCCTCGTGGACGCAGAACCAGTGGTGCAGCATCACTTGGCGGAAGTCGACGAGCAGTCCGGCGTACGTGGCGTAGAGGTCCAGCCGTTCCCGGCGCGGGCGTTCCCTCCGCGTGTTCAGCTCCGCGCGGCGTTCGGTCCGCAGTTGGAAGACGTGCGTCACGCCTGAGCCCAGCAGCGTACCCAGGACGGCGATGATGCGCGTGACGATGGCACTGATGGCGGTCCGTGCAACCGGCCCCGGACCGCGTGCACTCGGCACTCACGTAAGAACTCACCGCCGCCCGTACAACGGCGCCGCCCCCCGGGGGCAACCCGAACGGTTCCGGGCCGGTAGCGGCCAACGGGCGCGCGGCGAGGGCGGGTTGGCGGACCATGGGCCGACGGGGGCCAGCCAGGGAGGCGGATATGACCGACGTGACCGACGAGGTGTACGGGGACCGGTACTTCGGGGCAGGCGACGACGGGGAACGGGAACGGCTGGGTGCGCTGGCCGGGGTGTTCGACCCGGTGAGCCTCGCCGCGCTGCGGGAGGCCGGGGTGCGGGCGGGCCGGCGCTGCCTGGAGGTCGGCGCCGGGCGGGGGACCGTCGCGCGGTGGCTGGCGGACCGCGTGGGGGCGGACGGCACCGTCGTGGCGATCGACCGCAACGCGCGCTGGCTGCGGGAGGCCGGGGACCCGCGGGTGATCGTGCGGGAGGCGCTGCTGACCGCGCGGGGGCCGTGGCCGGCCGAGGCGGCGGCCGGAGGCTTCGACGTGGTGCACGCCCGGATGACCGTCATGCACCAGCCCGACCGGCCGGCCTTCCTGGCGCGGCTGGCCGGGCTGCTGCGGCCCGGCGGGGTGCTGGTGGTCGGCGACACCGCCGAGATCGGCGGAGCGTCCTCCGCGCACCCCGGCTTCCGGGCCGTGATGACGGGCCTGTCGGCCTTCATGGCCGACAGCATCAGCAGCGACACCTGCTGGGGCCGCCACTATCCGTCCGCGCTGACCGCCGCCGGACTGGTCGGGGTGACCCTGTCGGTGGACGCCCCGGTCGTCGTGCCGGGTGAACCGCTCGCCCGCTTCTGGGAGCTGACGATCCACCAGACGACTGCCCGGCTGGTGGACGGCGGGTACGCCACCGCGTCGCAGGTCGACGGGGCGCTGCGGCACCTCGCGGACCCGGCGACGCGGGAGCTGAGCTTCGTCCTGTGCACGGCGACAGGGCGCCGCCCGGAGTGAGCGGGCCGGGTCAGCCGGTCACCAGGTGGTTGCCGGGGGTGTCGGCGGCGTCCGGGCGGTAGAACTCCCGGATGGCGTCGTCCCAGGCGGCGACGGGCACGTGGGCGCCGCCGTCGCTGGTCAGGGCGTCGAGGAGGGCCTGGGTGTTGCCCGGGGCGAAGCCGATGGCGGCCATGAGGGCGTGGAAGTCCGCGTGCTCCACCAGGCCGTCGCCGTCCGGGTCGCCGACGCGGGAGAGGGCGGTGGCGAAGTCGCCCAGGGCGCGCTCGAACCGTTCGGGGGCGAGCACGAACCCGGTGAACTCCTCGAAGTCCACCCGCCCGTCACCGTTGGTGTCCAGTTCGGCGGCCAGCGTCTCCCACCACTGGCGGAACGAGGCGGTCACGGCCTCCCGCGTCTCCTTCGGCGCGTCGGGCGCGGCGTCGGTGACCCGGTCGGACATCAGCGCGAAGTCCTCCGGTTCCAGTACGCCGTTGCCGTCGGCGTCGAACAACCCGAACACGAGCCGGACCCGGTCCAGCGCTTCGGTACGCATGCGGAGATACCCCCTTCGTCACCGCCCGGTGCGGTGGGACCAGTTTCCCGCGACCGCACCCGGCACCGCGATCCGCCCGCGTTCAATCCACCCCAACGGGTGGAACGGTGGCAGTCCCGGACCCGGCCGCGTGCCGGGTGTGCGCCGGAGCGGGCCCGGGCTCACGCGGGGCGGGGCGTTCGGACCGGGGCGGTGCGGGCTGCGCGCGAGCGGTCGTGGCGGGTTTCTCCACCCGGACGCGAGAAGGCGGCCTTAGCGTCGCGGCATGGAGATCCATCCGACGGCATTGCCGCATGTCCACGTGCTGGTGCCCAAGGCGATCGAGGACGAGCGCGGGTCCTTCTTCGAGGCGTTCCGGGCGGATCAGCTCGCCGAGGCGGCCGGCCGGCCCGTCCCGGCGGTACAGAGCAACTACTCGGTCTCGCGCCGCGGCACGCTGCGCGGGCTGCACGGCACCACCATGCCGCCCGGTCAGGCCAAGGTCGTCACCTGCGTGCGCGGTGAGGTGCTGGACATCGTGGTGGACATCCGCCCCGGTTCCCCCAGCTACCTCCAGTACAGCGCCAACCACCTCTCGGCCGCCAACGGCGTCTCGGTCTTCGCCGCCGAGGGCCTCGGCCACGCGTTCCTGGCACTGACCGACGACGCCTGCGTCAACTACCTCTGCTCGACGACGTTCGTCCCCGGCACCCAGCTGGACCTCGACGTCCTCGACCCCGAACTCGGCCTGCCCTGGGCGCAGGAGGCCGAGAAGATCGGCCTCGGCGTCGACGAACTCCTGCGTTCCCCCAAGGACGCCGCCGCCCCCACCATCGCGCAGGCCCTGCGCGAGGGCCTGCTGACCTCCTACGAGGACTGCCTCGCCCACTACGAGTCACTGCGCTGACCTCCCACCCACTCCACCCCTCCGGCCCCGACGGGAACGCTCCCGCCGGGGCCGGCGTGCGGGGGGGCGGGGGCGGGGGCGGGTAATCATTCCGACTGTCGGACCTTGGCGCGATCGCATCGAATCGGATGGACGGCCGGGTGGCGCCGCGGCTATCGTCCGTCAGGTCCAGGGTGGTCCGCCACAGCGAATCGGGAGTCCTTCATGCGCCTGACGTTGATCGGCAAGGACCCTGAATCGAACCCGACGGGCTCACCGACGGTCTACCGCACCGATCGCGGCACCTGGCTGGTGCAGGGCTGGGTGGTGGACGACCCGGAGGCCCTGTCCACCATGGACATCCCCCCGGGTGAGACCGCGGTGGAGATCCCGGACCGGATGATCCCCTTCTTCACCCAGGGCCGGGCTTGAGGTCGATCGAGGAGGCGGAGTTCGACGGCCTGCTGACCGGCTTCGACCGCGAGGCCGTCCACCTGGAACAGCGCGACGCCTACGGCACGGCCGTGGAGCTCCCCCACATGGCCAAGTGGCAGCGCGGCGAACGGGACGACCTGACATGGCTCCAGGACTGGTGCGACGCGCTGCGCCTCCATCTGAAGGCCGGCCGGTCGGTCCGCCGGGTCCGCGTCGTCTCCGAGCCGCTCAGCGACTATCAGCGCTGGTCCAGGAGCATCGCCGGGCCCATGGTAGACGCGGGCGAGGACATCCGCTGGGTCTCCCGCGGGTCGGTCTCGTCCCTGGCTTTCCCGGGCAACGACTTCTACCTCTTCGACGACCGGCTGGCGGTGTTCCTCGTCTACGCCGGGAACGGGCTCGCCGTCGACCGGCTGGCATCGGAGGACCCTGCGGATCTCAAGCTGTGCCGGGAGTCCTTCGAAGCCGTGTGGCCGTTCGCGGTCCGGCACCGTGACTACGCGCCGGGCTGACCGTTCGGCACGGCGACAGCGGCGGCGAACCAGGCGGACGGGGGACGATTCGTGGCGGACACCGGGCCGGACGGAATGCCGGGCGGCACCTTCTCGTCCCTGTCGAACACCACCGCCCAGGATGTCGTCCAGGCACGGGACGTCTCCGGCGGGATCCACTTCCACCCGGCGGCCGCGACGCATGCGCCCGTACCGCGCCAACTGCCGGGAGACGTCCGGGGCTTCGTCAACCGGGCGACCGCGATCCAGCGCCTGGACTCGGTACTGGCCGACCACCGTTCCGGCCCCGGGGCGCGTGCGCTCGTCGTACTCACGGGAACCGCGGGGGTCGGGAAGACGTCCCTGGCCGTGCGCTGGGCGCATCGCGTGCGCGGGTCCTTCCCCGACGGCCATCTGTATCTGAACCTCCGGGGCTGCGATCCCGGCGCCCCGCTCACCCCGTCCGAGGCGCTCGGCAGGTTCCTGCACGCGCTCGGTGTCCCCGCCGTGGACATCCCGGGGGGCCAGGACGAGCGGAGCGAGCTGTATCGGACGCTGATCGCCGAGCGGCGCATGCTCCTGGTTCTGGACAACGCGGCTTCCGTGAGCCAGGTACGCCCCCTGCTGTCAGGTACGAACAGCAGTCTCACACCGTCACCAGCCGCAGCCGGCTGACCGGTCTGGCCGCCCGGGACGGAGCGGTCCGCATAGCTGTCGGCCTGCTGAGCCAGTCCCACGCCGTGGAACTCGTTCGGGCCACGCTCGACGAGTACCGGCCGACGGACACCAGCAAGGAGGTCGCCCAACTGGCCACGCTGTGCGCACGGCTGCCGCTGGCGCTGCGCATCGCGGCGGAACGGGCCGCCGCCCGGCCCCTGATGCCGCTGGGATCGCTCATCGAGGACCTGCGCGAGGAGTCGTCGCTGTGGGACGCGCTCTCGTCGGACGACGAGAGCGATGCCGTGCGCAGTGTCTTCGCCTGGTCCTACCGGACCCTCCCGCCGGAGACCGCACGGCTCTTCCGGCTCCTCGGCCTGCACCCCGGCCCCGACATCAGCGTGGGCGCGGCGGCGGCCCTGCGCGGCGGGCCGGAGAGGGCCACTCGCCAGCTGCTGGACCACCTGGCGGGTGCCCATCTCCTCGAACAGGTGGCCCCCGACCGCTACCAGTTCCACGACCTCCTGCGCGCCTACGCGGCCGACCACGTGCAGTCCGACGAACCGGCGAGCGTCCGGGCCGCCTTCACCAGGATGTTCTCCTGGTTCCTGCACACGGCTGCGGCGGCGGTCGGCGCCCTCCAGACGTTCTTCCCCGCACCGGCCATCGGCCCCCTCTCTCCCGGCGTACGCCCCCAGGGTTTCGGTTCGGCGGGGGAGGCGAACGCCTGGTACGAGGAAGAGGCCGTCAACCTCCGGGCGGTCGCGCGCTCTGCGGCAGACCTGGGACTGGACGACATCGTCTGGCAGGTCGCCGCCGTACTCGACCCGATCCACGGCATGCGCAATCCGTTCGACGACTGGTTCTTCCTCGGGGAGCTGGGGCTGGCGAGCGCACGCCGGTGCGAGGACCGGCAGGCCGAAGCGCTCATGCGGGGCACTCTCGGGGTCGCCTGCAGCCAGTCCGGGCGCCTGGACGAAGCCGTGGGGCACCTGGGGGCCGCTGCGGCTCTCCACCGTGCCACGGGCAACGTCCACGGTGAACTCGCCTCCACCAACGCGCTCGGCTGGGTACACCTGCGAGCACGCCAACTGGCCGAAGCGGCGGCTCAGTTCGAGGCAACGGATGCGGCGGCCCGGGTGCATGGTGTCGGCAGCTGGCGCCACATCGCTCTGTGCAACCTGTCGACCGTCCGGCTCGAAGCGGGCGACCTCGGCGCCGCCGCCGACTGCGCCCGGCGTTTCCTGGACTCCCTGCGCGCCGCCGGTGGGGACCGCCGGCTGGAGTTCGACGGCATCCTCAATCTGGCGCGCGTCGCCCGGGAGCAGGGCGACTTCACCACGGCTTCCGGCCATCTCGACGCCGCTCTGTCCATCGCGCGGGAGACCAGCCCCTACTTCCGGGCGGTCGCGCTCTTCGAGGAGGGACGCCTGCACGGAGCGGCAGGGAGGTTCGAGGACGCGGTCAGCGACTTCCAGGAGTGCGCCTCGCTCTACCGCGGTCTGCCCGACGGTATCGGCGAGGCCAGGGTGTTCGACGCGGTGGGCGAGGTCTACCGGGAGAACGGCCTGCCCGAACGGGCGGCGGAATTGCACCGGTTGGCGGCCGCCCGGTTCGACCGGCCCGTGCACGGCTGGGACCTCGCGGTGGCCTGCGCGAACCTCGCGATGGCGCTCAAAGACCGCGGGCACCTGGACGGCAGCGCGCGCTGCCGGTCGCGGGCCCTCAGCTTGCTGACCGGCTTCACCGACCGCAGGGCCGCCGCCCTCAGGGAGAGGTTGCACTCCCGTACCACCGCCGGATGAACCGCCCCCGCCCCGGCGTCGTGCCGCCGGGGCGGGGACAGGGTCACTGCGAGGCCATCGCCAGTTTGAGGCAGGCGAGGAGGGTGCGGGCCTGGACGTTGACGCGGTTTTCGTGGTTGCAGAGCATGTCGAGCTGGGCGACGGTGATCCAGCGGTAGTCGGAGGGTTCGGAGGGCTCGAAGTCCTCGGCGACCTCGACGACGCGGTAGCTGGAGACCGCGTTGCGGAAGCGACCGCCCTCCTCGGCGTGGACGTTGGAGTAGCGGACGTCGCTCGCCGGGGCCCGGAGGACCAGGTCGAAGTAGCGGGGGCGGCGGTCGGCCGGAAGCCAGTCGTAGTTGCCGGGGGTGTACTGGACGGTCGGCGCGATCTGCACGGTGTCGTGGAATCCGGCCTCGGCGCGGGCGTGCGCCAGCAGGTGCAGGACCCCGTCGACGCGCTTGGCCAGGAAGGCGGTGACGCCCTCGCCGCGCGGTTCGATCAGCGGCTGGCACCAGGTGGCGACCTCGCGGCTGCCGGCCTCGATGTCGACGCCCATGACGTCGAAGTAGCGGCCGTCGACGTGGCTGACGGTCATGTCGTCGACCCGCCAGCCGGGCAGCCCGGCCATCGGCACGGTGTGGGCGACCAGACCGCGGCGGGAGCGTTCGTGGGCCATCCAGTTCATCACGTGCAGGTCGGGGTGGAGCGCGCCGGAGGCCGGGTCGCTGGAGCGCAGCAGGGCGGCGGTGAACGTGTCGCCGTCCGCGGTGCCCTCGGGCACGCCGACCGGCAGGCAGGACAGCACGGTGCGGGTGTCCATGTTGATGACGTTGTCCTCCCGCAGGAGGGCGCCGATCTGCGCGAGGGTCAGCCAGTGGAAGTTGTCGTGCAGCACGACGTCCTCGTCGGTGGCGACGGCCATGTTGCGGTTCGACTTGTGCAGGAACCACGAGCCGTGCTCGGACTGGAGGCTGTCGGTGACGATCCGGCCGCGGCCGGGCTCGGCGAAGTACTCGATGTACTTGACGGCCGAACCGCCGTGCACCTTGGTGAAGTTGGAGCGGGTGGCCTGCACGGTCGGGGAGAGCTGGAGGCCGTTGGGGTTGCCGGGTTCCATCTTGGCCTGGAGCAGGAAGTGCGGGACGCCGTCGAACTCCTTGACCAGCAGGCCGAGGATGCCCACCTCGTGCTGGCGGATGATCGGCTGGTGCCATTCGGGCACCGGACCGGTGTCGGAGGTGACGTGCAGGCCCTCGATGGTGAAGAACTTGCCGCTGCGGTGCACCAGGTTGCCGCTGTCGGCGTCGAACGACCAGCCGTTCAGCTCGGCGAACGGCACGGGGGTGACGCGGAAGCGGGCGGTGGCGCGCTGGTCCTCGAACCAGGCACGGAACGCGGCGAGGTCCGCGTGCGAGCCGGTGGCGTGGGCGGAGCGGCCGAGGTGGCCGGGGAGCGCGTCGTCCCTGCGGCCGGTGAGGCGGCCGGCCGTGGCGGCCGGGGGGTGGGCGAGGGGCGAAGCTGACACGGGGGCCTCCGGGGCATCGGGACGGGCCGTTGCCCGGGGGGCCGGCCGCGGGGTGCGGTCCCGCGCCGCCGCCGGACCGGGGGGGTGGCCGGCGGCGGCACGGGACCCGGGTTCCCCGCCGTGCCGCCGCCGCACGGCACCCCGCTGGGAGCAGCGGGGGCCGGCGGGCGTGCGGCGGGCCGGTTCGGGCCGGCCGGGCGGGGGCGGGAGGGTCAGGAGAAATCGGCGGGCACGCGGCCCTCGATCAGGTACAGGGCGGCGCGGGCCCGGGTGAACCCGGTGAACTCCAGCCCGGCGCGCTCGTAGAGCGAGATGAAGTCGGCCTGGGTGTGCTCGCGGCCGCCGACGTTCAGCAGCAGGAACAGGTCCATGGCGGTGGTCACCCGGGGCTCCGGGCTGAGGTCCACCAGGTTCTGCACGGCGATGATCCGGGCGCCGGGGGCGGCGTGCCGGGCCACGTTGCGCAGCACCTGCACGGAACGGTCGTCGTCCCACTTGAGGATCTGCTTGATCACGTAGACGTCGGCCTTGACGGGGACGTCCTCCAGCACGTCACCTGCGGTGACCGTGGTGCGGTCGGCGAATTCACCGCCCTCGGCCAGGGCGGGGAGGGCACCGGCGACCACGTGCGGCAGGTCGAACAGTTCGCCGCTGACGTGCGGGTGGGCCTCCATGATGGTGCGCAGCAGGTGACCCTGGCCGCCGCCGATGTCGGCGACGCTGCGCGCCTGCGTGAGGTCGAGGGTGTCGGCCACGGCGCGGGAGGTCAGGCCGCTGGCCTGGGTCATGGCGCGGTTGAAGACGCGGGCGTCCTCGGGGGCGTCCTCGCGCAGGTAGCGGAAGAAGTCCTTGCCGTACAGGCCCGGCACGACCGGGTTGCCGTCGCGCACCGCCTCGTCGAGCTTCGGCCAGGCGTCCCACGTCCAGGCGGCGCCGGACCACAGGATCATGTCGGCCATGCCGCCGGGGGCGTCCTGCTGCAGCATCCGGGACATCTCGGTGTGCCGGAAGACGTCGCTGCAGGTCTCGGTCTCCTCGAAGACCCCGTAGGCGGCGAGGGTGCGCAGCAGGCGGGCCAGGGTGTCGGGGGCGGCGTCGACGGCCATGCCCAGGTCCTTGGCGTGGGTGGGCTCTTCGCCGAGGGCGTCGGCCACCTTGAGGCGGCACGCGGCCTGGAGGGCGGAGGTGACCGCCGCGCCCAGAGCCAGTTCCCGCAGGGTGGTCTCTGCCTTCGGGGGCATGCGGTCGTCGTTGGGCGCCGTGGAATTCGGCATGACGAACTACCTCTTTCTGCGAACGTGTCGGTGGCGTGACCGCGGTCGCCGGACCGTGCGCGGTCGGGTGTTGCTGCGGAGGCGGAAGGAGAATCCAGCCGGGCCCTGGAATCCGCGTGGAGCGCGGCTGGCGGGCCCGGCGCCAAGCGGGCGGGAAACAGTCAGCCGGCGACCGGCACCCGGGCATGGGCGGCGAGCCGTTCGAGCTCGATGACGACCTCGGCGGGGGTGGGCAGTGCCTCGGCCTCCGCCTTGAGGGCCCGGGCCCGTTCGGTGAACGACGGTTCGGACAGCAGGCGCAGCAGTGCCTCGCGGGCTTCCGGCAGCCGGGTCGGGCTGGAGGCGACGACCTCCAGCGCGGCTCCGGCGGCCGCGAGCCGGCCGACGTTGAGTATCTGCTCGGGGGCGAACGCGATGCCCAGTTGCGGAACGCCGGTGGCCAGACCGGTCATCAGCGAACCGGCACCTCCGTGGTGGACGAGGGCCGCGCAGGTGGGCAGCACGAGCCGCAGCGGGGTGTTGGACAACACCCGCACGCCCTCCGGCGGGGTGCCCAGCGCCTTCACGTCGCTCTCGCTGGCCAGCAGCATCATCTCGGCGTCCATGTCGGCGAACGTCTGGGCCAGTTCCAGCAGCATCCAGGCGTGGCCGCCGTACATGCCGGTCAGGGAGCTGCCCCAGACGATGGCCACCCGCGGCCGGCCCTCGGTGGGCTCGGGCAGCACCGGTGCGGGGAACGGGCCGTTGTAGGGCACCGGCCGCATCCGCATCCGGTTGGCGTGGCAGGGCACGTCCAGGCTGGAGGGGGTCATGTCGATGACGTGCTCGATGAGGTCGGTGCTCATCTCCGGGGCGCCGTGCCGGGGGAAGGACCCGGTGGGGTCGCCGGGGATGATCCGCATCTCCGGCTGGGGCTCCCCGGTGCCGTGCGGGCCCCACAGGTGCAGGACGGACGGCACGCCGAGCACCTGGGCGACCAGCAGTCCCTCGATGCTCATCCGGTCGTGCACGACGAGGTCGGGCTGCCAGGCGCGGGCGAAGTCCACGGCCGCGTCGAACGCCTCCGAGGTGGCCTTCGCGATGCGGACCTTGTTGGCGACCCGGTAGGCGGGGAAGTCGAACTCCTCCAGGGAGGTCAGCTCCTCGCCGGTCACCGGGTGCAGCGGCAGCTTCTGGTAGGGCCAGGCGCCCTTCTGCGCGTCCCAGTAGTTGCGCAGCCGGGCCTGGAACGTCATGTCGATGCCGGGCTGGACGGTCGGCACCGGGGTCAGTCCCGTGCGGGCGATCCTGGCGGCCTCGCTGGGCGCGCAGACGACGCGCACCTCGTGACCGGCCGCCTGCAGGGCCCAGCCGAGGGGGACGAGCGGATAGTAGTGGCCGGGCCAGTCGGAGACGGTGAACAGCACACGCACGGTGGTCGCTCCTGGGGTCAGGGGGTCAGGTGGCCGGCGATCCAGCCGCCGTCGACGACCACTTCGGTGCCGGTGACGTAGGCGGAGTCGGCGCAGCTGAGGAAGATCACCACGGAGGCGGTCTCGTCCGGCTGGCCCAGGCGGCGCAGCGGCAGGGTGCGGTGCAGCCACTTGTCCTGCATCTCGTGCAGGTCCTTGGTCATCTCGGTGCGGATGACGCCGGGGCAGACCGCGTTGACCCGGATGTTCTCCGGGCCCAGCTCCATGGCGGCGACCTTCGTCATGCCGGTGACCGCGAACTTCGAGGCGCAGTAGGCCGACAGGTACTTCAGGCCGATGAGACCGTCGATGGAGGAGATGTTGACGATGGTGCCGCCGCCGGCCTCGCGCAGCGCGGGGACCACGGCCTGCATGCCGAGGAAGACGCCGAGCTGGTTGACCGCGGTGACCTCCATGAAGGACTCGGCGGACATCTCGGCGACGGTGCCGATCTCGCAGATGCCGGCGTTGTTGACCAGCGCGTCGACCGGCTGGCCGAAGTGGTCGCGGGCGGCGGCCACCGCGCCGGTCCAGTCGGACTGCTCGCGCACGTCCAGGTGCAGGTAGAGGGCGTTCTCGCCGAGTTCCCCGGCCAGTTGCTTGCCCTCGTCGTCGAGGATGTCGGTCAGCACCACGCGGGCGCCCTCGTCGAGGAAGGCGCGGGCGGCGGCCGCCCCCTGGCCGCGGGCGGCGCCGGTGATCAGCGCGAGCCTGCCGTCGAGCTTTCCCATGGTGATCGTCTCCCCTACTGAGCGGCGGCGTCGGCGCGCAGGCCGGACAGCACCTTCCACAGGCTGCCCGGCGTGGCGAAGGTCTCGGAGGTGAGGGCCTGGTCGGGGAAGGAGATCTGGTAGTTCTCCTCCAGCCGCAGCAGCAGGTCGATGCTGGCCATCGAGTCCATGCCGTGGGCGGCCAGGCTGGTGTCCGCCTCCAGCGGGGCACCCTGGGGCAGCCGGGGCATGGAGGCGCGCAGGGTGGTGTCGAACGTGTCGTCCCAGGGGACGGACATGACGGTGGGTCCTTCCGGTCGGGTGGTCAGACGGCGGGGGCAGCCAGTTCGGCCAGCCGCTTCTTGTCCGTCTTGCCGTTGGCGGTCAGGGGCAGGTCCGGCAGCACCCGGCAGTCGGACGGGACCTTGGCCGGCTCCAGGCGTTCGGCGAGCCGGTCCAGCACCTCGGTGCCGGTGAGGTCGGCGGCGACGAACAGCACCACGTCGGTGAGCCCGTTGGCCTCGGTGGGCGGCAGCAGCGCGGCACCGCGCACCCCGGGGACGTCGACGGCGGCGGCCTCGATCTCCAGGGCGCTCATCCGTACCCCGCGGCGTTTGAACAGGTCGTCGCGGCGGCCCTGGACGAACAGGTGGCCGTCGGCGTCCAGGTGGCCGAAGTCGCCGGTCCACAGGGTGACGCCGCAGCCGTCGGCGTCCGGGCGGAAGCGTTCGGCGGTCTGCTCGGGGGCCCGCCAGTAGCCGTTCATGACGTGCGGGCCGCGCACGGTGATCTCGCCGGTCTCGCCGGTGGGCAGCGGCCGGCCGTCCTCGTCGACGACGAGGACCTCGGTGCCGGTCAGCGCGCGGCCGACCGAGCCGGGCCGGCCGGTGTCCTCGCCGGGTTCCAGCACGGTGATGCGCTTGCACTCGGTGGTGCCGTACATCGGGGAGACCAGGGCCTGCGGGAAGGCGGCGCGCAGCGCGCCGGCCACCGTGGGCACCAGGGCGGCACCGGTGTTGGTGAACAGCCGCACCGGGGGCGCCGGGCGGCGGTCGCGGCGGGCCAGGCCCAGCAGGATGGTCGCCAGTGACGGCACCAGCGGCACCACGGTGACGCCCCGGTCGTGCAGCAGCGACATCAGGCCGACGTGCGCGTCGGTGGGCGACAGCACGAGTTCCGCGCCGGCCAGCACCGACAGGAACACCTGGTAGAGGCCGTAGTCGAAGGGGAACGGGATGGCGTTGAGCACCACGTCGTCGGCGCGGTAGCCGAGGCGTTCGGCGATGGCCTCGGTGGCGAAGACCACCGCGCGGTGCGGGCTGACCACGGCCTTGGGCAGCGAGGTGCTGCCCGAGGTGTAGATCAGCAGGGCGAGGTCGTCGCCGGTCACCTCGGGCAGGGCCACCGGGGTGTCCGCGGCGGCCCGCACCTCCTCCCCGACGGCCGTCAGGTCGTGCACCGGCACGGTGTCGGTGAGCGCCGCCACCGTCTTGGTGTCGTCACCGCTGGCGACGACCAGCACCGGTTCGCTGTCGGTGAGCACCCGGGTGAGGTGGAACGGCTTCATGGTGATGCCGATCGGCACGAGCACCGCGCCGGCCCGGAACGCGCCGAACAGCAGGGCGACGGCGTGCCGGGAGTTGTCGAGCCGGGCCACCACCCGGTCGCCCTTGCGCACGCCGCGGCCGGCCAGCCAGTGCGCCCAGCCGGTGGCGGCGGCGTCGAGTTCGCCGTAGGTCCAGGCGCCCTCCGGGTCGCTGACCGCCGCCGCCGCGGGCCGCGCCGCGGCGGCCAGCTCCAGCATGCGGTGCGCGACCGCTCCCGCTCCGGCGGTCACCACTGCGGCATCTCCAGGATCTCCAGGACCGCGGCGGAGCAGCTGTAGCCCGCGCCGCCGCCGAACAGCATGACCTTGTCGCCGGGGCCGACGGCCTCGGTGCGCAGCAGCCACGCCAGGCCGGCGTTCCAGTCGCCGGCGCCGATGTGACCGGTGGTGCGGCCGTACTCCCAGCTGGTGACGGCCTCGGCGACGGTCAGCAGGTGGTGGAAGTGCCAGCCGCCCTCGAACCGTCCGGTGGCGCCGATGACGATGCGGGCGACGTCCCGCAGCTGGACCTTCGCCTCCATCAGGGCCTGGTTGCGGGCCTGGTTGATGACGCGGGCGGTGCGCAGTTCGGTCTGCTTGGCGTCCCCGGCCTCGGCGTTCTGCGCGGAGCGGGAGATCAGGTCGATGGGACGGCCGGAGATCGGGGAGGTGGCGAACTGCGCACCGCCGCGGGCCGCCGCCTCCAGGGAGTTGTCGGCCACGGTCACCGAGGACAGCACCCGGGCGAAGCCGCCCCGGTTGGACAGCACCATGGCGGTGCCGCCGTCGCCGTAGACGTTGTAGTCGTGCATGTTCCACCGGTCGACCTCCGGCGGGGCGAAACGGTCGGCGGTGGTGATCAGGGCCGCCGACCCCTTGCCGATGCCGGCCGTCAGGTGGGCGCCGGCCAGGTCGATCGAGCCGAGCGCGCCGTTGCACCGCTGCTGGACGTCGTAGGCCGGCACGGAACGGCCGACGGTCTGGTTGGCCACGTAGGACGCGACCGGCCAGATGTCCAGGCCCTGGTACCAGAGGCTGGCGTGCAGCAGGACGGAGAAGTCGCGCTGGTCGAGCCCGGACTGGGCCATGGCGGCCTGTCCGGCGCGCACGGCCATGTCGGGCGGTGCCACGTCGGGGGCCGCGCAGACCGACACGTAGTCACGTGCGGCCGCGCGGTCCGCGTCGTACAGCCCGGCGGCGACGGCCTCCTCGACGGAGACGGCCTCCGGCAGCCAGGTGCCGAGGCCGGCGACGAACAGATGGTCCCACTTCATAAGTCCTGCCTCGCCGTGAGTGTGCGGTTGGGGCGCCAAGAGGGGTGCCGGGTCAGTTGCCGCCGGAGCAGAACTCCCGGACCGAGGCGACCATGTAGTCGACCATCTCGCCGGTGAGCAGCGGGTGCACGCCGATCCAGAAGGTGTGCTCGGTGACGATGTCGCTGTTGTCCAGCCCGCCGACCACGCGGTGCGGGATGTTCATGTAGGCCGGGTGCCGCACCAGGTTGCCGGCGAACAGCCGCCGGGTGCCGATGCGCCGGTTCTCCAGGAAGTCCGTCAGGCCCTGGCGGCTGAACTTCGCCTCCGGGTCGACGGTGATGGCGAAACCGAACCAGCTGGGGTCGGAGTCCGCGGTGGCCTCCGGCAGGATCAGGCCGGGGGTGCCGTCCAGACCCTCGCGCAGCCGCTTCCAGTTGTGCCGGCGGGCCCGCCCGAAGTCGTCGATCTTGGGCAGCTGGGTCAGGCCCAGCGCGCCCTGGATGTCGGTGGCCTTCAGGTTGTACCCGACGTGCGAGAAGATGTACTTGTGGTCGTAGCCGTGCGGCAGGTCACCCATCTGGTGCTTGAACCGCTTGAGGCACTTGTCGTCCTCGCCCGGCTCGCACCAGCAGTCGCGGCCCCAGTCGCGCAGCGACTCCACGATCCGCGCCAGCGCCAGGTCCCGGGTCAGCACGCAGCCGCCCTCACCGGTCGTCATGTGGTGCGCGGGGTAGAAGCTGATGGTGCTCATGTCGCCGAACGTGCCGGTCAGCTGGCCCTTGTAGGTGGAGCCGACCGCGTCGCAGTTGTCCTCGATGAAGAACAGCTCGTGCTCGTCGCACAGCGCGCGGATCTCGGCGGCCTCGTAGGGGTTGCCCAGCGCGTGGGCGATCATGATGGCCTTGGTCCGGGGACCGATGGCCGCCTGGATCCGCTCCAGGGTGGTGTTGTAGGTGCCCAGTTCCACGTCGACGAAGACCGGCACCATGCCGTTCTGCACGATCGGGCTGACCGTCGTCGGGAAGCAGGCCGCCACCGTGATGACCTCGTCGCCGGGGACCAGTGCGCGGTCCTCCAGGTGCGGGGAGGTCAGGGCGGTGAAGGCCAGCAGGTTCGCCGACGACCCGGAGTTGGTCATGTGCGCCTTGCGGACCTTCATCCGGCGGGCCAGCGCACTCTCGAACTTCCGCGTCTTCACACCGGAGGTGATCCGCAGGTCCAGCGCCGTCTCCACCAGCGCGACCCGGTCGTCCTCGTCAAGCACCGCCCCAGCGGGCAGGAGCGGGGTGACGCCGGGCACGAACTGCTCGGGTCGCGCCGACTCCCGGTGATACTTGCGGACCTGCTCCAGCAGCGCCGCTCTTTCGCTCACCTGCATCGCCCTCCAACGCGCCTACGGGCCAACCGGCCCCTCCCGGGCCCGGAGGCCGCCGGCCCCCGGTCCATTGCCGATCGCGCGGATCGCCGCGAGATCCAGGGCCACACCGGCGGCAATGCCGCCACCGGACGCCCCCACCGTGCCGCTACGGGCTCAAGAAGCCCTCGAAACCCGGCAGGCCCGGGTTTCCTCCCACAACGCCCGCAGTGAGTCCTCCAGTCGGCGGGCCGGACGCCAGCCCAGCGCCGTGTGCGCGGCACCGCAGTCGACCTGCTGCCACTCCACCCCGGCGCTGCGCGCCTCCTCGCTGCCCTCCTCGACGAGGTCGGCCTCGATCCCGCTGACCGCGATCAGCGTGTCGACGAGCCAGCGCACGTCGACGGCCTCGCCGCGGCCCAGGTTGAGCAGCCGTCCGGAGACCGGGCGGACGGCCGCGGCGACCAGCGCGCCGGTGATGTCGCGCACGTCCACGAAGTCGCGGCGGGCCCGCAGCGGGGCCAGCCGCAGCAGCGCGGGCCGGCCGGCGTCGGCCGCCTCGCTCAGCTGCCCGGCCACCCGGCCCAGCAGGCTGCCGCGCGGGGTGCCGGGGCCGACGACGTTGGAGATCCGCAGCACGACGCCCTCCAGGCGGCCGTCCCGGGCGGCGTCCAGCACCAGACGGGTGCCCAGCAGTTTCGTGCGGCCGTACTCGGTGGCGGGCAGCTCCGGCAGGTTCTCGTCGATGGCCACCCCCTGCGGGACCGGGCCGTACTCGTGCACCGAGCCGAGCTGGATCAGCCGCGGTGGCTGGTCCAGCAGGCTCAGCGCGTCGACCAGGACGCGCACCAGCCGCACGTTGACGTCGGCCATCTGCTGGGGGCTGACGCCCCAGACGGCGCCGGTGGCGTTGACCACCACCGTGGGACGCACCGAGCCGAGCAGCGCGGCGAGTTCGCCGGGCGTCGCGGCCAGCAGGTCCATGGCCACGGTGCGGGAGGCGCGGATCTCCGGGCGCGGGGTGCGCGCCACGGCGACGACCTCGTAGCCGGCCGAGGCGAACGCGTCGCACACGTGGCCGCCGACGAAGCCGCTGCCGCCGAGCACCAGCGCCCGGCCGGGCGGGGTGCGGGGCGCGGGTACCGCCGCGCCGGGGGTCGTCTCCGTTCCGGGTGGTGGGGCCGCGGAAGCGGGAGGGGTGGTGCCGTTGCCAAGTGCGGGGACGGCGGGGGTGGTGGTGCCGTTGCCAGTCATCTCGGTCGCCTTGCCTGTCGTCCCGTGGGTCCGAGGGCGCCCGGCGCGGTCACGGCCGCCCGGCGGAGAGGGCGGGCTGCGCCTCTTCCGCGGTCAGCCGGCCGGTGGCCGCCAGGCGTTCCAGGAGCGGCACCAGCGCGGAGGGCGCGGGCCGCTCGTCGTTCTCCGCGCGCAGCCGGGCGGCCGCCTCGCGGTAGGAGCTCTCCGTCAGCAGCCGGGAGACGGCCGAGCGGATCGCGTCGTCGTCGGCCCGGTCACCGGTGATGTGCTCACCGGCGCCGGTGGCCGCCAGCCGTGCGGCGTCGGCGTCCTGCTCAGGGCCGAACGTCAGCCCCAGCTGCGGCACTCCGGCCGCCACCGAGGTCATCACCGAGCCGGCACCGCCGTGGTGCACGATGGCGTCGCAGGTCGGCAGCAGCAGCCGCAGCGGGAAGCGTTCGATCGCCCGGACGTTGGACGGCAGTTCGCCCAGCGCCTTGACGTCGTCGGGGTGCACCGGCAGCACGAGTTCCAGGTCCTGCCCGGCCAGCGCGCGCACCACGCTGGGCACCAGGTAGGAGCCGGCGCCGTAGGAGCTGCTGACGGAGTTGCTCCACAGCACCGCCACGCGCGGGCGTTCCGGGGTCTCCAGCGCCCAGGGGGCCATCGCGCCGGGGCCGTTGTACGGCACGTACTTCACCGGCAGCCGCAGGGCGTTCGTCGGCGGGCGCATGCTGGGCGGGCACAGGTCGATGACGTACTCGATGAGTTCCGGGCCCATGGGCGGCACGCCGTTGCGCGGGAAGAACCCGGCGTAGTCGACCGGCAGCGGGTACAGGTCCGGGTCGGCCTCCTCGGTGCCGACGGGCCCCCACAGGTGGGCAACGTGCGGCACGCCGACCGCCCGGGCGGACAGCACGCCCTCCAGGCTGAGCCGGTCGTGCACCACCAGGTCGGGCTTCCACGCCCGGGCGAACTCCAGCGCGCCCTGCACGCCCACTTTGGTCTCGCGCATCACGCGGCGCTTGCACTCGTTGGCGTAGCCCTCGAAGTCGAAGCCGTCGAGGGTGGGCATCTCCTCGCCGGTGTCGGGGTGCAGGCCGGGCAGCGGGTAGCGCCAGGTGCCGGCCTTGATGCGGTTGAGGTTGTCGAACCGCTGGAGCCAGACCATGTCCATGTCGCCGAGCACCGGCACCGGCGTGAGGCCGGCCTGGTCGAGAACGATGGCCTGGGACGGCGCGCACACCACGCGGACGTCGTGGCCGGCGGCCTGCAGGGCCCAGCCCAGCGGCACCATCGGTTGGTAGTGCGCCGGCCAGTCGGAGACCGTGAACTGCACGCGCATGGGGTTCTCCCGCGTCGTATCGGGTGGTCGGTGCGGCGGCGGACGGGTGCCGCCGGCGGATCAGGCGGGGGTGCCGGCCGCCAGCCGTTCCAGGACGTGCACCAGTTCGGCGGGGGCCGGGCGGGCCTGGTTCTCCTCGGCGAGCGCCCGGGCGGTCTTGCGGAACGAGTCCTCCTCCAGCAGCCGCACCACGGCGTCCCGGATCGCCGCCGGTCCGGCGAGGTCGCCGCGGATCTGGAGGCCGGCGCCGGTCTCCGCGACGCGCCGGCCGTTGGCCTCCTGCTCGACGGCGAAGGTCAGCGACAGCTGCGGGACGCCCAGCGCCAGCGAGGTCATCGCGCAGCCGGCGCCGCCGTGGTGCACGACCGCGGAGCAGGTCGGCAGCAGGAAGCGGATCGGGAAGCGGTCGAACATCCGCACGTTGGAGGGGAGTTCACCGAGGACGGCGTTGTCCTGCGGGGTGCCGGTGAGCATCACGTCGACGTCGAGGCCGCCGAGCGCCTCCACGATCTGCGGCACCACGAAGGAACGCGGGCCGAACATCGCGGTCAGCGAGTTGCCCCACACCACGCACACCCGCGGGCGCTCCGGTTCCTGGAGCACCCACGGCGGCATGTCGCCGGGGCCGTTGTAGGGGACGTAGCGCACCGGGAGGCGGCGGGCCTTCGTCGGCAGCCGCAGGGTGTCCACGCACGGGTCGACGACGTACTCGATCAGGTCGTTGGTCAGCTCGCCGAAGCCGCCCCGGGTGAAGAAGCCGCCCGGGTCCGGCGGCAGCAGCTTCAGCGCCGGGTCGGACTCGTCGCTGCCGACCGGCCCCCAGTGGTGCTGCACGGCGGGCACGCCGAGCACCTTGGCGGCCAGCAGGCCCTCGACGGCCAGCGGGTCGTGCACGACCAGGTCCGCTCCATAGGTCCGCGCGTACTCCACGGTGCCCTCGAAGTTGGCCTTGACCGCGGTGGCGACCTGCCGCTTGTTCTCCCCCATCCACACGCCGAAGTCGAAGTCGTCGAGGGAGGTCATCTCCTCACCGGTCTCCGGGTGCAGCGGCAGGCCCGGGTAGGGGCGGCCGCCGGCCTTCGCGGTGAACCAGTACATGAGGCGGGTCTGCATCACCATGTCAGGGCCGCCGAGGATCGGCACCGCGGTCAGTCCGGCGGCGCCGAGCGGCGCGGCCTGCGCCGGGGTGCACACCACCCGGACCTCGTGGCCGGCCGCCTGGAGCGCCCAGCCCAGCGGAACCATCGGCGCGTAGTGCGCCGACCAGTCCGACACCGCGAACAACACCCGCATACCGAGCCCTCCCTGCACGACGGACGGGCCCGTGCCGCGGACCCGCTGCGCGCCGGATGCTGCCGGGGCCGCCTCAATACCCCGTGGAGATGCCCTTGAGGTCACAGCTCCAGCCCTGCTTCAGCGGACCTCCACCCCGGACCGACAGCATCGCGGAGTGCCGCGGGGGCGCAGGCCGGTCCACGCACCGGTGGCGAGCCTGCGGCAGGTGCCGGAACACAAGCAGCCGAAGGAGACCGCCGGCCATGACCGACGCCGCCATCCGTACGTCAGCGTTGCGCAAGACATATAACGGCCCCAGCGGCCCGGTTCCCGCTGTCGACGGCCTCGATCTGGAGGTGCGGCCGGGCGAGTTCTTCGGTCTGCTCGGCCCGAACGGCGCCGGCAAGTCCACCTCCATCGGCATGCTCACCACCCGTATCGTCCCCACCGGGGGGACCGCCAGCGTCGCCGGTTTCGACGTGGCCAAGGACCCGGTGGAGGTGCGCCGCCGCATCGGTGTGGTCACCCAGGCCAACACGATGGACCGCGCGGTCAACCTCCTGGAGAACCTGGAGTACCGCGGCCGGTTCTTCGGGATGAGCAGCAAGGAGGCCCGGCGCCGCGGCATGGAGCTGCTGGAGCAGTTCCACCTGGCCGACGTCGCCGAGCGCCTGGACGACCACGTCTCGGGTGGCCAGTCCAAGCGCGTCATGGTCTGCCGGGCCATGATGCACCAGCCCGACGTGCTCTTCCTCGACGAGCCGACCGCGGGCATCGACCCGCAGGCCCGCCGCAACCTGTGGGACCTGCTGGCCGAGCTGAACGCGGCCGGGCAGACGATCCTGCTCACCACGCACCACCTCGAAGAGGCCGAGGAGTTGTGCGACCGCATCGCGATCGTCGACCACGGCAAGATCCTCACCGTCGACACCGTCGACGGCATCAAGGCCACGGCCGGCGCCGACTTCGTCGTCAACGTGGTCTTCGACGGCCCGGCCGAACCGGTGCGCGAGACCGTCGAGAAGCTGACCGGCGTCAGCCGCGCGGAGGCCGACGGCAACGAGCTGAAGGTGCACGCCGTGCCCCCGGCGGACGGCCTGCTCGGCGAGGTGATCACCGTCGGCCGTGACCACGGCCTGGCGGTGCGCAACGCCTCCACGCTGCCGCCCAGCCTGGAGACCGCATTTCTGAACCTCACCGGACGGGAGTACCGGGAATGACCACCACGACCATCGAACCCCCGGCCGAGAAGGCCGCTCGTACGGAGCGGCGGGCCACCGGATTCCAGGTCTTCCTGGCGCTGCTCAGCCGTGACATCCGGGTGACGCGCAGGCAGCTGGGATCGCTCATACTGCGGGCCGTCATGCAGCCGCTGGCCTTCACCTTCGGCTTCGCCTACGTGTTGCCGAAGCTCGGCATGGAAGGCGGCTTCGGCGGCGAACCGGGCGCCCCGAAGTTCACCACGGTGCTGGTGCCGGGTCTGATCGCCATCACCATCGCCGTGCAGGGCATCACGGCCGTCATGATCCCGCTGCTGATGGAACTGACGTACACCAAGCAGATGGAGGACCGGGCGCTCGCCCCGGTGCCGCTGTGGGTGATCGGCGTGCAGAAGATCTGCTCGGCGTCCATCCAGGCGCTGCTGGCGGGACTGGTGGTCTTCCCGGTGGTTGTGCTGGTGCACGCCGAAGGCATGGCCCCGCAGGTGCAGATCCACAACTGGCCGCTGTTCATCGTCTCCTTCCTGATGGCCTGCCTGCTGGCGTCCTGCACGGGTCTGCTGCTCGGCACGGTCTTCGACGTCCAGAAGGTGCAGAACCTGTTCGCCGCGGTCATCACGCCGCTGACGATCCTGGGCTGCGTCTACTTCCCGTGGTCGGCGCTGCACGCCGTCAAGTGGCTGCAGTACCTGACCCTGGTCAACCCGGTCGTCTACATGGGTGAGGGCCTGCGCGCGGCTCTCACCCCGTCCGTGCCGCACATGCCGATCTGGGCGATCCTCCTCGCGGAGCTCGGCGGCATCGTCCTCCTGGGCGGCCTGGCCCTGCGCAACTTCACCCGGCGCGTCATCGGCTGACACCCGGCGCCACCCTCTCGCCCCGCCGCCCGCCCGGAACCCCCGGGCGGGCGGCGGGCGTTCGTGCGCCCGTTCGTGCCGCTCCCCGCCCCGCCGCAACGCTCCCGCCGCCCCGACCGTTCATCCTCCCTCCGCACAACCCCCTCCCCGCCGGGGCGGGTTCGCGACACACTGCTGACGTGGAGGATCCGGTGGGGGCGCAGCGGGCGGGGAACGGCGGGAGCCCGATCCGCCTGGCCTGCCTCGACGCCGACGCCGCGGGCCGCGTCAGCGCCACGCACCCCCGCTGAGGCGCTGCTACCGCAGGGGAGCGCCGTGCACCCGGACCGGCCGGTGGCGGGTTCATCGCGTCCTCGGGGGCGTCGGGGGCGGGACCCGTCCGTGGCACCGCCGGGAGCGGTCGGTGTGCCGGTCGCGGGCCCGCGCTGTCGCCGCGTTCACGGCGGGCGGCACACCCGGCCCCCGCGGCCCCCGTCCCCGTCCGGCCCGGAACGCACCGACCCCCCGCGGCCGGTGCGGCCGGTCGCCGGGGGTCGGGGGTCGGGGGTCGGGGGGGTCAGTGGACGGGGTGGAGTTCGCCCATGTCGTCCCGGGTGACGCGGCGCTCCTTGACCTGCCATTCGGTGCCGACGCGGACCAGGACGTCGTCGCAGACGCAGGTCATGCGCAGGGCGGAGGTGCCGCCCTTGGGGGTGGCGAAGATCAGGGCGTAGCAGCGGACGTCCAGGACGTCGGGGTCCTCGCGGGGGACGACGGAGACCATGCCGTGCCAGTGACGGCGCTGCTCACCGGCGTCGATGAGGCCCTGGTGGGTGCGGGAGACCCCGGCGGCCAGGTTCTCGCGGCCGGCGACCGGCTCCGGCATGACCTCGGGGTGGAAGAAGCCGTCCTCGGTGAAGGTGTTGGCCCACTCCTGGGCGGCGCCGTTGTCGAGGAGGTGGAAGTGGTGTGCGTAGAACTGCTGGACCTCGGCGTAGACGGTGGCGAAGGTCTGGCGGTCGAGCGGGGTGGCCGTGGTCATGTGCTGCCTCCTTGGCGGGCCGGGCTGGCGCGTGGGGCGGGGCCGGTCGCGGGTGACCGGCCCCGGGGGCGTGTCCCGCGGTTCTTTGCCGGGCTCGCGGGACACGCCCCCGGGAGTCGGAGCGGGTCAGTCCTCGATGAGGGCGACGGCCCGCGACCAGCCGGCGCCGGCGCCGGTGATCTTGATCGGGAAGCAGGAGAGCTTGAAGCCGAACGGCTGCGGCAGTTCTTCGAGGTTGGCCAGGCGCTCGATCTGGCAGTACTCGCGGTCGCGGCCGAGGAAGTGCGCCGGCCACAGGACGGACTTGTCCTTGGTCTGCGTGTAGGTGCTCAGGATGTGGCCGAACGGCGCGTCCAGGCTGAAGGCGTCGGTGCCGATCACCTTGATGCCGAAGTCCAGCAGGTACTCGGTGGCCGAACGGTCCAGGCCGACGAACTCCGTGAAGTACTGCATGGTGCCCGCGTTGCGCCAGGCGCCGGATTTGAGCAGGCAGATGTCGTAGGGCTGCGGCTCGTAGCCGATGCGCTCCAGTTCCTTCTCGACGAAGGCGCGGTCGACGGTGCCGGTGCCGACGTCGGTCAGGTCCAGCACGAACGCCGGGCGGAGGAACCAGTCCAGCGGCATCTCGTCGATGTTGCGCGGCTTGCCGTTGCCGTAGCCGGCGCGGGTGCCGTAGTGCGACGGGGCGTCGATGTGGGTGCCGGTGTGGCTGTTGAGCGACAGGTTGTCGATCGACAGCAGCTCACCGTCGGGGAGTTCGGCCGGGTCGAACTCCAGGCCGAAGTTCTCCTTCATCTCCTTCGCCATGTGGGCGGCGCCCGCGGCGGGGGTGATGATCTCGTGGGTGACGGGCTCCGGCTCCCACTGAGAGGCGTCGATGGGGGTCGACAGGTCGAGGAAACGCACGGGTGCTCCAAACGTGTTGGTCGCGGACGGTGGGGTGTGGGACGGGACCGGAGGGTCGTCGTGCGGAAGTTCAGGCGGTGGCGAACAGGTCCTCGCGGATGGCGATCGACGGGTTGCCGAAGGCGATCCGCCGGGTGATCTTGTTGCCGACCGGGGTGCGGCTGACGATGCGGGCGATCCGCGGGCGGACCGCGTTGGCGACGCGGCCGGCCGAGAGCATCCCCTTGCTCTGCATCACCTGGAGCTTCATCACGGCGTCGATGTCCGCGCTGCGGGCGGACTCGTAGGTGCCGAGCACCGCGGCGGAGGCGTCGCCGCGGCGCACCGCGTCGAGCAGCACCGGGTGCAGGACCACCGCGTCCTGGACGGCCAGGTTGATGCCCTGGGCGCCCAGCGGGCTGTGGGTGTGGGCGGCGTCGCCGATCAGCACCAGGCCGTCGCCGGTCCAGCGTTCCGCGCGGGCGGCGAAGACGTCCAGCAGGGTGAGGTCCTTGAGGGTGCGGATGGTCGCGCGGATGCGGTCGGCGTACTCGGGCAGGGAGCGGGCCGCCTGCTCGCGCACGTGGTCGACGCCCTGCGCGGCGATCTCCTGGTACCCCTTGTGCGGCAGGGTCCAGCCGCACTGGACGGTGCCGGGGTGGGAGTCGTAGGCGATCACCGGGCCGCCCTCGCCGCGGTGGATGCGCACCACGCCGGAGGGGTCACCGCCCATCGCGACCTTGAACCACAGCACGTCCATGGTGAAGACGTCGTGCCGGTGGTTGGGGATGCCGGCCAGCGAACGGGTCTTGGAGTACCGGCCGTCCGCGCCGACCACGCACAGCGCCCGCACCGTGGTCAGGCCGTCGGGGCCGGTGGCGGTGATGCCGCGGACCGCGCCGTCCTCCTGGATCAGGTCGGAGAGCCGGTGCCCGGCGAGGTAGGTGAAGCCGTCGAACTTGTGGCAGGCGTCGAGCAGTTCCTCCAGCAGGTGGCGCTGCGGGAGGCTCAGCAGGCAGTTGTGCGGGCCGGGCAGGCGGCCGTAGTCGAAGTCCATCAGGACCTTGCTGCCGTCGGTGAGCCGGAAGCTGCCGTGGGCGTAGGCGCCGCGGTCCTTGGCGCCGGCCAGGATGCCCAGGTTGTCCAGCAGGGTCTGGCCGCCGGGCTGGAGGATCTCGCCGCGGTACTCCCGGTCCAGCGAGCCGGACTTCTCTGCCACCGCCACCCGGACGCCGGACTTCAGCAGCAGCAGGGCCAGGGTGAGCCCGGCCGGGCCGCCGCCCACGACGCAGATGTCAGATTCGATGTCGCTCACTTCGCACTTCCCGTCATACGTCAGGGGGTCCGGCGGCCGTCCGGTGCGACGCCGTCCGTCAGGCCCGGACCCGCAGGCCGCCGTCGACCGTGATGACCTGCCCGTGGATCCAGGCGGCCTCGTCGGTGCACAGCAGCGCGACGACGCCGGCCAGGTCCTCGGGGGTGGTCAGCCGGCCGCCGGGGGTGCGGGCGATGAGCATCTTGACCATCTCGGGGTTGTTCTTCACGGGCCCCGGTTTGTCCAGCTTGGAGGTGCTGATCGCGTTGACGGCGATGCCCTGACCGGCCAGTTCGGCGGCCAGGTAGCGCACCAGGCTCTCCAGCGCGGCCTTGGCCAGGCCCTGGCCGACGTAGCCCGGCACGACGGCGCGGGCGCCGACGCTGGAGATGGCGATGATCCGGCCCGGTCCGCCGGCCATGGCCTCGACCAGGGCGGGGGCGCCGTGCAGCAGCGGGTCGACGGCGGTGGAGATGTCCTGGTGGACGCCGTCCGCCGGGGCGCCGACCGCACGGGCCGGGTGGAAGGTGGCGGCGCTGTGCACGAAGGCGTCCAGCCGGCCGTGGCCGGCGCGGATCCGCTCCAGCAGCGCCGGGAGCGTGGCCGGGTCGGTGATGTCGCCCTTGAGCGCGGTGGCGGTGCCCTTGAGGCCGGCCATCGACTCGACGGCGGCCGTGGCGGCGGCGTCGTCGTGCGCGTAGTTGAGGTAGACGTCGCAGCCCGAGGCGCACAGCTTGGCGCCCACGGCCCGCCCGACGGCACCGCTGCCGCCGGTGATCAGGGCGACCCGGCCGTCGAGGCCCAGGGTGGACGCCTCCTGCGGCGCGGTCACTTGTCCTCCTGCGGGGACGCGGTGCGGGTGGCCCGGCCGAGTCCGGGGGCGAACGCGGCGTCCAGCGCGGCGGCCGTCAGCTGCGTGCCGCGGGCGGCGACGTAGCCGTCGGGGCGCACCAGCAGCCAGCCGCCGGGGGCCAGGCCCAGGTCCTCGCGGAGCGGTCCGCCGGGGTCGGGCAGCGGGCGGACGGCGCCGGGTTCGGCGCTCGCGGCGCTGTCGGCGGGGGCGTCGGCGCCGACAGCGCGCACCGACAGGACGGCGGTGTGCGCCGCGGCGGCCTCCCGCAGCACCGGCGCGCTCTGCGGGCTCTCGCAGGCCAGCAGGGTCCAGCGCAGGTCGCGCAGTTCGTCGACGACGGCCGGCCAGCCGCCGGTGGCGGCCCGCTCCGGCAGCACCTGGCCGAGGCGGGTGCCCGGACGCGGCCCGGGGCCGTCGGGGGCCTCGGCGGTCAGCGGACCGCCGGCGTAGCCGATGTTGAGGCCGGCGACCCGGCCGAGCGCCTCGCGCTGCATCCGCTTGCGCACCGGGGTGACCTTGCTGGCCACGCCGAAGACGAGCGGCAGGGCGAGCCCGGCCATGGCGTTCTTCAGGGCGACCATCTTGGTGGCCGCCTTGGTGGAGCCCAGCAGGGTCTGGCCGATCGGCACGCGTTCGGCGCCGTAGGTCTCCAGCAGGGGTTCGGCGGCGTGGCCGTGGATGACGGAGGCGAGCTTCCAGGAGAGGTTGTACGCCTCCTGGATACCGGTGTTCATGCCCTGGCCGGAGGCGGGGCTGTGCACGTGGGCGGCGTCGCCGGAGACGAAGACCCGGCGGTCGCGCATGGCGGGCACCATGCGCTGCTGGGCGGTGAAGACCGACACCCAGCTGGGCATCTCGACGGTCACGGTGTGCCCGAGGCCGGCGGTGAGCTTGCGGGAGAAGCGTTCGGCGACCATGGCCGCGTCGCCGCCGTAGGAGGTGTCGACGGTGTCGAGCATCCGCCAGCGGCGTTCCCCGGGCATCGGCGCCATCATGAGCATGCCGCGCTCGGCACGGATCAGGTAGATGCTGTTGGCGGGCAGCTCGGTCTCGACGTGTGCGTCGGCCAGCAGCCAGGTCTCGTTGGACTCGCCCATCAGCGGGAGCTGGAGGATCTTGCGGACGGTGCTGTGGCCGCCGTCGGCGCCGATCACCCAGGGGGCCCGGACGGTCTCGGTGCCGCCGCCGGAGCGTTCCAGGGTGACGGTCGCGCCGGCCTCGTCCTGGGTGAGCGCGGTCAGCCGCAGGCCCCAGTCGATCTCGACCCCGAGCTTGGACAGCGCGGTGCGCAGCACCTCCTCGGTGCTGACCTGGTCGATGGTGATGGTGAACGGGTACCGGGTCGGGCTGGCGCTGTAGTCGGCGTCCAGCCGGGCGAGCCGGCGTCCGTTGGCGAAGACGGTGAACGCGGTGATCTTCCGGGACCGGGCGAGCATCTCGTCCAGGAGACCGATCTGGTCGTAGGTCTCCAGGGTGCGCGGGTGGGTGGCGATGGCCCGGCTGGTGACCGCGGGTCCCGCGGCGCCGTCCACGATCCGGACCCTGACGCCCCGCCGGGTGAGTTCGTGGGCGGCGGTCAGACCGACCGGACCGGCCCCGACGACGAGGACCTCAATGGGCTCTGGCACGTCGCGTCATGCCTTTCTCGTGGACGCCGCCGCGGGGGCGGGATGCTGCGTGGCCTGGATCAGTGCGCGGCGCTGTCGTGGATCAGTTCGTAGATGTCCGGGGTCGGCTTCTCGATGATTCCGGCGAGCGCCTGCACCCGGCTGCGGAAGCCCTCGGAGGTGACCGCGGCGACGTGGTTCTCCGGCTTCTCCCACTCGGCGATCTCGACGAACACGTTGTCGCGGCGCAGCGACTTGAGCAGCTTGTGGCTGACGTAGCCGGGCTGCTGGCGCATGTACTCGGTGATCTCGGCGGTGACGCGCTCGAAGTCCTCGATGGAGCCGATGACCTTGAGTTCGTTGATGAGCGTGGCCATGGGGCGTTCCCTCTGGGTGCTGGTCGGGACGGGGAGTCGGGGGCGGTCAGGCGCCGAGGGTCTGCTCGCGCAGCTGGCGGCGCTGGATCTTGCCCTGGGGCGTGCGCGGGATGACGGTGACCGGGTCGGCGTGCGCGATCCGCTGGAACGGGGCGAGTTCGGCGCTGACGGCCGCGGCGACCTGCTCCGCGGTGGTCGTGGCGCCCTCACGCAGGACCATCAGGGCGTGCGCGACCGCGCCGGAGATCTCGTCGGGGTGGCCGAAGACCACGCAGTCGGTGACGTCGGGGTGGCGGGCCAGCACCTCCTCGACCTCGGCGGGGGCCACGATCTCGTGGTCGCACTTGAAGACGTCGTCGAGCCGGTCGGCGATGAACAGGTAGCCGTCCTCGTCGAGGTGGCCGACGTCGCCGGTGGAGAACCAGCCGTCCGGTTCGAAGGTCTCGCGCGGGTCGCGCCCGGCGTAGCCGATCATCAGCTGGGGGCCGTGGATCTGGATCTCGCCGCGTGTTCCGGCGGGCAGTTCCTCGCGGGTCTCCAGCTCGACGATGCGGATCCCGGTGCCGGCCAGCGCCGGACCGCAGGAGCCGGGCTTGGAGTTGGCCGGCACGTCCAGGGTGACCGTCGGCGACGCCTCGGCCAGGCCGTAGCCCTGCACGACGGGGAAGCCGAAGGACTCCGACAGGGTGCGGGCGACGCGTTCCTGGAGGGCGGAGCCGCCGCAGAAGATGCCGCGGACGGTGCGGGGCTTGAAGCCGGGCAGCCGCGGGTCGGCGGCCAGCCGGGCCAGCAGCACCGAGATGCTGAACCAGTGCGTGGAGCCGTGCGCGTCGGCGGTGGCCACCGCGGCGGCCGGGTCGCGGTCGACGCACAGCACCTGGGTCGCGCCCGCCCACACCGCGGAGTTGAGGTGCATGATGTGGAAGAGCGGCAGCTGGTTGAGGGTGACCGACTCGTCGGTCAGGCCCTGGCCCTGCGCGGTCTGCGCGGCGTTGACGACCAGGCCGCGGTGGCTGAGCCGGACGGCCTTGGGGGCGCCGGTCGTTCCGCTGGTGAAGTGCAGGCAGGCCGGGCCGGACAGGTCGGGGGAGAGTTGCGGCGCGGTGGCCTCCTCGCCGGCCGAGGCCAGCAGGTCGGGCAGCGCGACGGTGCCCTCGGGGGCCTCGCCGGCGGCCGCGTCCAGCACCACGACGGCCTTGAGGTGCTCCAGTTCGCCGCGCGCCGGGGCGATGCGGTCGGCCATCTCCCGGGTCAGCAGCGCCACCTGGGTGCGCGAGTGGGCCAGGATCCGGGTCAGGCCCTCGGCGCGGATCATCGGGTTGAGCGTGACGACCGGGCACCCGGCCCGCGCCGCGCCGTAGTAGGCGACGGCGAAGGCCGGGTCCAGCACGGTGCCGACGCCGACCACGGCGCCGGGCCGCACGAGCCCGGCGATCGCGGCGGCGGCGCGGGCGCTGGCGTCGGCCAGCTCCGCGTACGTCATCGAGCGGTCCCCGCAGTGCAGGGCGACCTTGTCCGGCCACCGCTCGGCGGCCCGTACCGGCAGGTCGCCCAGCGCGAGCGCCGGCACCTCCAGCTCGGTCCGCCAGCGGGAGGAGACGAGGACGTCAGCCATTGCGGCGCTCCTGCGCGGCCTTGTCCGCGATGCCCTCGGCGTACTCCTTGGCGTAGCGCAGGTTGGCCACGCTGTTGGCGCTGAGGACCTTGCGCAGGTAGTTGCGGGCGTCCTGCACGGTGGCGCCGGGGAAGAGCAGGTCGAGCGCCGAGCGCTTGATGGTGGCGACGTGCCGCGCGCTGGCGACGACGCCCTCGGGGGTCTCGGTGAACAGCCAGTGGCCGCGGTGGGCGGTCAGCAGCGGCGCGAGGCTGATCTGCTTGTAGACGATCTTGTGGAACGGCATGCACACGCGCACCGAGCGGGTGGTGTGCGGACGCTTGTCCGGGGTGAGGGTGTCCATGTCGAAGAACTGGATCCCGTTGCCGTCCTCGGTCATGTCGATCCGGGTGACGTGCGGGAAGCGGTCCGGCCACTCGTTCGCGCGGTACAGCAGCGCGTAGGAGTCCTCCTGGGTGCCGCCGATGAACAGCGGGTCCTCGAAGTCGATGGTCAGCTCGGCGAGTTCCTCGCGGTTCTCGGCGGCGAACCGCAGCTCGTCCAGCTGGGCCTCAGAGTGCTTGCCGATGTTGGCGGCCATCTCCTCGATGGCGGCGTCGGGCACGCCGTCCTTGGGCACGTAGCTGTGACGCACCGTCAGCACGCAGCTGTCGTCGCCGGTGCGCTCGATGCTCCACGCGCCACCGGACTCGGTGGTGGGGCCGGCCGGCGGCTCGTTGCGGAAGGACACGCTGAGCGCGTCGTGGTCGAGGGTGCGGTGCGAGACCCAGGTGGCCGCCTGGTCGTGACCGCGGACCACCCACAGCTGCGCCTCGTCCGAGGTCTCGCTGTGCACGGTGCGCTCGACGTGGGCGATGGAGCTCAGCAGCTGCGGCCAGCTCTCGACGTCCACAACGACACCGAACACGGCCTCGGCCGGGGCCTGGATCACGGCGCTGCGTTCGACGACATGTGCTTCCGGCTTGGGCACGGCCAGTCCTCTCAAGCGGGGTGCGGGAGGCGGTGGTACCGCCCAACGGCACAGTCGTGGCGAGGGCTCCAAAGTCGCTGGAGGCACGGTGGACGGTCCGCGAGGGAGCGGAAACGCTCCGGAGCGGCCGGTTCGGCGGGCCCGCCGGCGGTCCCGCGCGCCGGTGCCCGGCCGCCACCCGGTTGCCGCCCGCGCACGAGCGGCGCAACCGCTCCCCAAGAACACACAAAGAGGCGTAAAAACCGCCAGAAACGAACAGCCGCCACCGCTTGTGCCCCACAGTTCCGCCCACAAACCACCCACTCGGGCAATTACCTGCCCGCGTCCACCGCGTCTCTAGGCCGCGCTGCGACCATCTCCCCCGCCACCGGGCGGCCACCGCCGCGACCGGGGCACCGTAGCGGGCCCCTCTCAGCGTGGGCCGGGCCCGGAGGCGAGAGGACGTCATGGAACTCAGGAAGCTGGGTGCCGCGGGTCTGGCCACCTCGGCCGTGGGCTGGGGTTGCCTGGGCATGACCGGTGGTTACGGTCCGGTCGAGGCGACCGGGTCGGTGGCACTCGTGCACGAGGTGCTGGACCGCGGAGTGAACCTGCTCGACACCGCCGACTTCTACGGCGGCGGCGACGTCGAACTGCTGCTGGGCAAGGCCCTGGAGGGCCGGCGCGACCAGGCCGTCATCGCCACCCGCGGCGGTGCCGTCTTCACCGGCAAGGAGCGCCCCAGCGCCATCGACGGGTCCCCCGCCTACCTGCGGCAGGCGTGCGAGGCGTCACTGCGCCGGCTGGGCACCGACCACATCGACCTGTACTACCTGAACCGGATCGACCCGAAGGTGCCGCTGGAGGAGAGCGTCGGGGCGCTCGGCGACCTGGTGACCGAGGGCAAGATCGGCCACATCGGCCTGTCCGAGGTCTCCGGCGAGGCGCTGCGCCGCGGCCACGCGGTCCACCCGGTCACCGCGGTGGCGTGCGAGTACTCGCTGTGGTCGCGGGACGTCGAGGACGGCGTGCTGCCGGTCGCCCGGGAGCTGGGTATCGGCTTCGTGGCGTGCAGCCCGCTGGGCCGGGGCTTCCTGACCGGCGCGGTCGACGCCGACTCGCTGTCCGACCGCGACTACCGGCGCAACCACCCGCGGTTCGCCCCGGACAACGCCGCCCGCAACCGCGCGCTGCTGGAGGCCGCCGAGGCGGTCGCCGCCGAGAGCGGGATCCCGCTGGGCCGCCTCGCCCTGGCCTGGGTGCTCTCGCGCGGCAACGACATCGTGCCGATCCCCAGCACCACCCGCCGCGAGCACCTGCTGGAGAACGTCGTCGCCGCCGGGGAGCGGCTGGACGAGGCCGCCGCCGAACGGCTCGCCGCCTGCTTCCCCGCCGACGCCATCGCCGGCTCCCGCATGCCCCAGCCCGGCGCCGGCGCCCGGCGCCCCTGACGGCGCTCCCGGGGGGCCCGCGCGGCTCCCCGGGGAACGCCCGCCGCACCACCGCCGCCCCGGGGCCGACGACGTTCCCCGGGCGGCCGTCCACCGGCGCCGCCGCACCCGGCGGGTGCCGGTGAACGGGCCCGCGGGCGGCGGGTGTTGCCGGCCACGCGGGTGCCCCAGGCCCTTCCATCCCTGCCCCAGCGGGACTTGAGGGAAGGTCCCCACCATGCGCTGGCGGCGACGAAAGGTTCTCCCCTATGAAGTACGAAGAGGTGTTCATCGCCGGGAACGGCTGCTGGCTGCCTCCCGCGCTGACGGTGGACGATGCCGTGGAGCAGGGACTGTGCCGGGCGAAGGACGTCGCCCGCACCGAGTTCTCCTCGGCCGCCGTCTCCCGGGGCGACTCGGCCCCGGAGATGGCCGCCCGTGCCGCGCGACAGGCCGTCGAGCGCTCCGGCATCGAAGCGTCGGCGATCGACCTGATGCTGTACGCGTACGTCTTCTACCAGGGCCACGACATGTGGCCGCCCGCCTCCTACGTGCAGCTGGAGGCGCTGGACAACACCTGCACGGCCATCGAGATCAAGCAGATGTCGAACGGCGGCATGGCGGCGATCGAGCTGGCGGCCACCCATCTGACCGCGGCGCGCGGGCCGTCGGCGGTGCTGGCGGCGGCGGCCGACCGCTTCTGCATGCCGGGCATCGACCGCTGGTTCAGCGACCCGGGCACGGTCTTCGGCGACGGCGGTTCCGCGATCGTGCTGTCCAACCGGGAGGGCTACGCGCGCCTGGTGAGCATGGCCACGATCTCCGACCCCCGGCTGGAGGCCATGCACCGCGGGGACGACCCCTTCAGCGACGCGCCCTACGCGATCCGGCAGCCGCTGGACGTCAAGGCGAACCAGCGCGCGTACATGGCCACCGCGCGGATGAGCGAAGTGGTCGCGCGGACGGCGGCCGGGCAACGCGAATCACTCCAACGCGCCCTCAAGGACGCCGAAATCGAACTCGGGGACATCGACCGGTTCGTACTCCCGCACTTCGGGCGGCGGCGTTTCGACGCCAACTACGCTGTGCCGCTCGGCATCGCCCCGGACCGCACCACGTGGTCGTGGTTCAGCACCGTCGGCCACCTCGGCGCGGGCGACCAGTTCGCCAGCCTGGAGCACATGGCGGCCACCGGCCTCGCCCAGCCCGGCGAACGGTGGCTGCTGCTGGGTGTGGGGGCCGGGTTCACGTGGTCGGCCGCCGTCGTCGAAATCCTCCGGCTGCCCGACTGGGTCCCGGACGTCCACCGAAGCTGAAGGGACACTCCTGCGAATGGGAACCCCCACCGAGCGCACGGCCGGTCCGGCGCTCGCCATCGACGTCCAAGGCGTCTCCAAGCGCTATGGCGACGTCCATGCCGTCAGTGATCTGAGTTTCACCGTCGAACGCGGTCAGACCATCGCGCTGCTCGGCCCGAACGGTGCCGGCAAGTCCACCGCCCTGGACATGCTGCTGGGCCTGGTGCGGCCCGACCAGGGCGAGGTCAGGCTGTTCGACGTGAAGCCGGGCGAGGCGATCCGGGCCGGCGATGTCGGCGCGATGCTCCAGACCGGCGGGCTGATGCCCGAGGTGAGAGTCAAGGACGTCATCCGGCTGGTGCACAAGCTGGCGCAGAAGCCGCTGCCGATCGCCGAGATCATGCAGCAGGCCGACATCGAGGACATCGCCAACCACCGGGTCGACAAGCTGTCCGGCGGCCAGCGGCAGCGCATCCGTTTCGCCCTGGCCATCGTCGAGGACCCGGACCTCATCGTCCTGGACGAGCCGACCGCGGGCATGGACGTGGCCGCCCGCCACCGGTTCTGGGAGACGATGCGCGCGCAGGCGTCCAACGGCCGCACGCTGCTGTTCGCCACCCACTACATGGAAGAGGCCGACAGCGCCGCCGACCGCATCCTCGTGATGCACCAGGGCAAGCTGCTCGCCGACTCCACCCCGGCCGGCCTGAAGTCCCGCACCGGCCTGCGCCGCCTCAGCTTCTCCAGCACCGCCACCGCGGAGCAGCTGCACGGACTGCCCGGCGTCACCGAGGTCCAGCAGCACCACGAGTCCGTGGTCCTGCACAGCGAGGACTCCGACGCCACGGTCGACGCGCTGGTGCGCCGCGACCTCAAGCCGCGTGACCTGGAGATCAGCGGCCTGGGCCTGGAGCAGGCGTACCTGAGCCTGACGGCCGACCGTGACGAGGCCGCCGCGGCCGGGCAGAACGAGGGCGGCGCCGCCGCCGAGCGCGAGAAGGAGACGGTCCGTTGAGCGTCCTGCTGCAACTGGAGATCAAGCGCGCCTTCAAGGACTGGCGCTTCATCGCCTTCACGATCGGCATGCCGCTCGTGATCTACCTCTCCACCGCCCGCGGCCACGGTGACCTGGGCGGCGTGTCCGCGCAGAAGTACCTGTTGATCTCCATGTCGGTCTTCTCCGCCATCGGCGCCTCGCTGAACGCCGGCGGGCCGCGCATCGCCGCCGAACGGGAGATCGGCTGGACCCGTCAGCTGCGGCTGACCTCGATGTCCAGTGCGAAGTACATCGCCGGCAAGGTCATGACCGCGGCGGCCGTCTCACTGGCCGCCACCCTCGTCATCTTCCTGTTCGGCGCGCTCTTCAACGGCGTGCGGATGGGCGCGGGCCTGTGGGTCGGCTCCACCGTGGCGATCTGGCTGGGCAGCCTGGTCTTCGCCGCGCTCAGCGTGCTGCTGGGCTACATGTTCACCTCCACCTCGATCACCATCGGCCTGATGGTGGTCAACATGGGCTTCTCCATGGTCGGCGGCCTCTTCTGGCCGGTCGAGCTCATGCCCGGCTGGATGCAGATCGTCGCCAAGTGCACGCCCACGTACCACCTGGCCCAGCTCGGCCACAGCGCGCAGCTGGGCAACTGGCCGGCCTGGACCGACCTCGTGGTCCTGGCCGCCTACCTGGCCCTCTTCGGCTCCGGCGCGGCCTGGCTCTACCGCCGCGACCAGGTCCGGGTCTGACCGCCCCGCCGGGGAAACACGCCCAAGCGCGTTCCCGCCCGCCCCGACCAGGCGAGCCGGGAACGCGCTTTCGCGTATCCGGGCCGGGGCCTCCGGGGCCGGGGGGATCCACCGGGGGCCGGGGCCGTCCGGGGGCCGCGGGGTGGGCGGTCCGGGGTGGCGCCGGCTCGCTCGGGAGGCGTTCCCCCGGGCGTCGCAGCGGCCGCCCACGGCCCGGCGTTCCCCCGCCCCCGCCGGGTGGCCGCCGCACCGGCAATTCCGGCAGCGTGAAACGCATATCCGTGTCGGTGGGCGGGTGGGCGGACGTTTCGGGTGGTGGAACGGAAAGGGCAGGTCGGGGAAGGCCCGGCCGGCGGGGGGACGTATGGGTTCCGGCCATCGGCCCGGTCGTTCCGCGGAAATGGCCGACAATGCCTCTGGACGGATCGCCGGGGGGTGTCTATTCTCCTGCGGGATCATCGCTTCCGGCATTCACAGGAAACGACGGGCAGGAATTACCGGGTTCCGACAGCCGCTTGACACATCGGGGGAACACCGTGGTCGCTCAGCCGGAGAACTGCTTCAGCCTCGCCGCCGTTCCGGAATCGGAATGGGTGCGGGACGCGGTGCGGAGGTTCACCGCGCGCATGCTGGACCAGGAACAGCGCTTCCCCTGCATATTCGGTGTCGACGCGGTGCGCAGGGACACGCTGCGGCTGGCCGCGATCCCCGCCGGCGAGGAGCGGACCGACCGGCTGGCCGCGGCGCTGCGGTCGTTCCTGCCGGACTGCCGGGAGCTGGGGAACCGCACCTCGATGGTGGCCCTCTTCGAACCCGATCCGCGGCTGAACAGCGTCGAGGACTACGAGGCGCATTTCTGGTCGCTGCTCCAGGGACTGCACGACCGCGACCGGAGCGAATGGCCCGCCGATATCGCGACGAGCACCGATTCCCCGGAGTGGGAGTTCTCCTTCCACGGCGAGCCGATGTTCGTGGTCGCCAACACCCCGGCGCACGTGCGGCGGCTCAGCCGCTATTTCGAGTATTTCGCCGTCACCTTCCAGCCCCGGTTCGTCTTCGAGGGGCTGGAGGAGACCACGGAACAGGGCGTGCGGTCCCGGCGGATCATCCGGGGGCGCCTGTCGGAGTACGACACCTCGCCGCCCGCGGCCAGCCTCGGGAGTTTCGGTGCGCCGGGCAACCGTGAATGGGGTCAGTACTTCCTCGACGACAGCGACAGCGGGCTCGAACCCGCCGCGGCCTGCCCCTTCCTCATGCGTGTCCGGAACCCAGCCGACAGGAGTGCCTCGTGAGTCCTCAGTTCACCCAGCTCGACGTCCCCGCGATCCCGCAGGGGCTGGAGGCACTGCTGCCCCGGCAGGGGAGTTTCGAGCTGCAGAACGACGGCCCGGGCAAGACGCACAACTGGCATTTCCACAGCCTGGACGAGGAGTTGTTCGTCCTGCGCGGCGACGTCACGCTCTTCTGGACCGACGGGGAGTACCACGAGGCGCCCTGCCCGGCGGGTACGTGGATCACCCTGCCCGCCGGCACCGTCCACGGCTCCACCGCGGGCGGCGGGGGAGCGGTCTACGTCATCCGTCCGGAGGGCGGCGCGACCGCGGTGACCACGTTCCTGGAACCGGAGCGCTTCCCCGCCGTACCGCCCACCGCGACCGCCGCCGCCGCCGGCGCCCCGACCGCGACCACCGCCACCTGACCGGCGGCCTGCCGCGGGCGGCCCGCACACCGATCGACGAACCACGACGAACAAGGGTGACATGAGCGAGCACGACGCCGACCGGTCCGCCGGCGGCTCCGCCGGACTGGCCCGGCACCTCACGCTGCCCGGCGCGGTCTCGCTGGCCATCACGATCGTGGTGGGCAGCGGGGCGCTCGTGCTGCCGGGCGTGGCCTACCAGCAGTCCGGCCGGTCCGCGCTGTGGGCGTGGATCATCAGCGCGGCGGTCGTCGTGCCGCTGCTGGTGGTCTTCGCCCGGCTCGGCGCCGCGCACCCCAGCGCGGGCGGGGTGGCCGGCTTCGTGCAGGCCGCGTTCGGGCGCCGGGCGGCCGGCGGGGTCGAACTGCTGCTGGTCGGCACGTTCGGTTTCGGCATCCCGGCCATCGCCCTGACCGGCGGCCACTACCTGACCGGGCTGCTCGGCCTGGACGACGGATACGCCTGGCCGGGTGCGGTCGGCCTGCTGGCGGTCGCGCTGGGGCTGAACATGCTCGGCATCCGGCTGTCCTCACGGGTGCAGACGGTGCTGGCGGTCGTGCTGACCCTCGGGCTGCTGGCCGCCGGGCTGACCGGGCTGTTCGGGCACGGCGCGCACGTGCGGCTGCCGCACGCCGGGCTGTCCACGTTCGGCGCGGGCCTGGCCTCGGTGGGCATCGTCTTCTTCGCGTTCACCGGCTGGGAGATGCTGTCGTTCACCGCCGAGGAGTACCGCAATCCGCGGCGTGACTTCCCGCGGGCGGTCGCGGTCAGCTTCCTGGTGGTCACCGGCGTCTACCTGGTGCTGGCGCTCGGCGTGCAGACCCGGCTCGGCCGGTCCGACGCGTCGCTGAGCGGGGCGCCCGTGCAGGCGATGGTCGCCCGGGTGCTGGGCGGTTCCACCGGCCGGGCGGTCGCCGCCCTCGGTGTGCTGATCATCCTGGCGAACCTGGTCGGCGCCATGATGGGCGCCTCCCGCCTGGTGATGTCGTCCGCCCGCGAGGGCCTGCTGCCCGGGCCGCTGGCGGCGATCTCGGCGCCGTCCGGCATCCCGCGCCGCGCGGTCGCCGCCTGCTTCGCGTTCTTCACCGCGGTGGCCGTGGTCAGCGGCATCGGGCTGGTGTCGCTGAGCGGACTGCTCGCCGTCGCCGGCCGCAACTTCTATCTGATCTACGTCCTGAGCGTCGTCGCCTACCTGCGGCTGTTCCCCCGCCGCCGCGAGCGGGTCTTCGGCTCGCTGGTGCTGCTGGTGCTGCTGGGCGTCAGCCTGACGTTCGGGGTCGGGCAGATCGCGTACGCGGCCGCGCTGTTCGGCGCCGGGGCGGCCCTCGTGCACTGGCGCGGCGCCCGCCGCAACCGGCGCGCCCCCGTCAACACCGACGGCACCGACACCGGCGACACCCCCGGCACCGGCGATCCCATGGACACCGCGGCGGCCGAGACCCCGTAGGACGAACGCACCGGCCGGTGGACGAACGCCGCGTCGGGGGCGGCCGTGCGCCCACGGCGGAGAACCCCGCGGGGCACCCCGCACCGGCGCGGAACTCACGCCGCGCCCGGGCCCCCGTCCCCGCCCGGGCCGCCGGGCCCGCCGGCGGGCAGGTCGACCTCCGCCCAGGCGACGCCCCGGTCCGCCACCAGGGCGTGGCCGCTGCGGTCGGCGTCGGCCATCGCGGCGACGATCTCGCCGAGGGCGTCCAGACCGGTGTGCTGCGGCACCTCCACCTCGACGCGGACGGCGTCGGGGGTCTCGGCCCAGCGCGCCTCGGTGCCGGCGGCAGCCGCCATGCGCGCGGCGACGGAACGGGCCCGGGCCCGGGGCGAGGGGGCGGGGACGGGGGGATCGGGTGGCACGGCGGTCCTCGGTGAGCGAATGGCCACTTTCGGTACATCTACTCCAGCAGATTGGCCGGTTGCAGTAACTTTGTCAATGGCGGACAGACCCTCAACCGGCAGTCAGGAGACGGCGGATGACCCGCGAGGCGCCTTACCTCGATGTCGCCGGGGATCTGCGTGGACGCATCCTGGCCGGCGAGTGGCCGCCCGGTGCGAAACTGCCGTCGCGGGCCGCGCTGGCCACCGAGTACCGGGTCGGACGGAACGTGACGCAGCGCGCCGTCGACCTGCTGATCATCGAGGGCCTGCTGGAGGGCCGGGCGGGTTCCGGCACCTACGTGCGCACCCCGCCCACCCGGCACCGTCTGCTGCGTCAGCTGGGACGGGACGCCGGCGCCGCGATGCTGGTCGGCACCGACCTGATCCGGATGGGCCGCGCCTGCGTCGGCAAGGCGCACAGCAACCAGCCGCAGCCGGCCCCCGCGCACATCGCCGCCCGCCTGGAGATCGCCGAGGGCGACCCGTGCGTACGCTCCGACTACGAGTTCCTCAACGACCGCCGGGTCACGCAGCTCGCGATGAGCTGGGAGCCGGTGGCGATCACCGGCGGCACCCCGGTGATGATGCCGGAGATGGGCGTGCTCAAGGGCACCAACGTCGTCGAGCGGATGCAGATCATCGGCGTGACCGTGCAGTCCGCCCGGGAGATCCCCCGCCCCGGCCGCGCCTCCCCGGTGGAGGCCGCGACCCTCGGCCTCAACCCCGGTGACCTGGTGCTGTGCATCGAGCGGACCTTCTACGACACCGGCGGACGCCCGGTCGAGACGGCGGACTTCACGGTCGCGGACGTGCGGTTCGAGGTCGTCTACGAGATCGGCCGCACCGGCGCCTGACCGCCCGCACGATCGCCCCCCGGCGCCGGACCGGCGCGCCCCGTGCCCGCTCCGCCGCGCCCCGCCGCCGGAGGCCCCCGCGGCCCGTTCCGCGCTCCCCGTACCGCTGCCGGACAGTTCCACACCGTACGGCGCCCCCGGCCCCCGGAAGGCCCGGCGGAGGAACCCGCGGTCCGCCCCCACGCCCCGGATCCGGCCACCGTTCCCGGCCCCGTCGTCGTGCGTACCGCCCGGTAGCCGCCGACAGTGGAGGAACGGCCCCGGCGGGGGTGTCCGATCCGCCGCACCGGCTCCGACGTACCCCCTGAGAGCCGCCCGCCCGGGGCGGCGGCGCATCCCGAGGGAGCGAACCATGAAGTACCTGGTGATGGTGCAGTGCACGCAGGCGGACTACGACGCCATGGCCGGCCGGGGCACCGAGCACAACCCCGCCTGGAACCGGCAGGACATGGAGGCGATGTTCTCCTTCATGGACGACCTCAACAAGGAACTGACCAGCAACGGCGAACTCGTCGACGCGCAGGGCCTGGCCGCCCCGGCGACCACCCGGCAGGTGGCGCGGGACGCGGCGGGCGAGGTCGTCGTCACCGACGGCCCGTACAGCGAGACCACCGAGATGATGGCGGGCTTCTGGGTGCTGGAGTGCGAGAGCCTGGAGCGCGTGACGCGGATCGCCGAGCGGATCATCCAGGCCCCCGAACCGGCCGGCGCCCCTTCCTACCCGGTGCTGATCCGGCCGATCCAGGACGGACCCGACCTGCTGGCATGAACGGCCCACCGCGCCCGGCCGTCCGCCGCCGGGCCGCGCCGTGACGGCGGACGGCGGCGTGGAGGAGCGCCTGCGGGACCTGGCCCCGCAGGCGCTCGGGGCGCTGCTGCGCCGGTACGGGCACTTCCCGGAGGCGGAGGACGCCGTGCAGGAGGCGCTGCTGGCGGCCGCCCTGGACTGGCCGCGCGACGGCCTGCCGGACCGGCCGCTGGGCTGGCTGATCACCGTCGCCTCGCGCCGGATGACCGACATCCTGCGGTCGGAGTCCGCGCGGCGGGAACGGGAGCGGCGGGCGGTCTCGCTGGCCTCCCGGGATCCGGTTCCCGGACCGCTGCCCGGCCCGGACGCCCTGGCCGCCGGTCCCGGCACGGTGGCCGGCGCCCGGGACGACACCCTCACGCTGCTGTTCCTGTGCTGTCATCCGGCGCTGACCCCGGCCTCGCAGGTGGCGCTGACGCTGCGGGCGGTCGGTGGGCTGACCACGGCGGAGATCGCCCGGGCGCTGCTCGCCTCGGAGCCGGCCACCGGCCGCCGGATCACCCGGGCCAAGCAGCGGCTGCGCGGGGAGGCGTTCGCCCCGCCCGTTCCGGACGACCGCGACCAGCGCCTGGCGGCGGTGCTGCGGGTGCTGTACGTGATCTTCACCGAGGGTTCGGCGGCCACCGCCGGCGACGCGCTCGGCCGGGCCGCGCTGTCGGCGGAGGCGATCCGGCTGACCCGGCAGGTCGGGGTGCTGCTGCCCCGGGACGGCGAGGTCACCGGCCTGCTCGCGCTGATGCTGCTGACCGACGCCCGCCGTGCCGCCCGCACCGGCCAGGACGGCGAACTGGTGCCGCTGGACCGGCAGGACCGCACCCGGTGGGACCGGGCGGCCGTCGCGGAGGGCACGGCCCTGGTGGAACGCGCCCTGGGGCTCGGCCCGGCCGGGGTCTACACGATCCAGGCGGCCGTCGCGGCCCTGCACGACGAGGCACCCGGCCCGGCGGAGACCGACTGGCCGCAGATCCTGGGCCTGTACGACGTGCTGGTGCGGCGTTCGCCCGATCCGATGGCGCGGCTGGGGCGGGCGGTGGCGGTGGGGATGGCCGAGGGGCCGGCGGCGGGGCTGGCGGCGGTGGACGCGGTCGAGGGCGACCTGCCCGGTCACCACCGCCCGCCCGCCGTCCGCGCCCACCTGCTGGAACGGGCCGGCGAGCACACCGCCGCCCGCGACGCCTACCGCCTGGCCGCCTCCCGCGCCCGCAACGGCGCGGAACGCCGCTACCTGCTCGACCGTGCGGACCGGCTGGCCGACTGACCCGCCCCCGCGCACCTGCGCCACCCCGGTCCGCCCCCGGCCACTGTTGCCACTCTGTGACGCGGGACGCACAGGGCCCGCACGTTGCCCCGCCATCCTGGTCGCCGGGACGCGGTACGGCGCCGCGTCCGTTTCCGACCCCGGGGGACGATCCGGCCATGCCCGCTCGCAGACGCACCACCGCCACCGCCATCACCCTGGCCGCCGGACTGACCGCGTTCACCGCGGCGGCGCTGACCGGCTGCGACCCCGTGGACACCCCGGTCGCCGCCTCCTCCGCGTCCGCCCCGGCCTCCGCGAGCCCGCAGGGCGGGGGCAAGTCCCCGGCCGGCGGCTCCTCCCCGGTGCCGTCCACCCCGCCGCTCAACGGCACGGCGGGCAACGGCCTGACGATCTCCGACGGCAGCCGCTGGGTCGTCATGAACGGCACCCGGGTGGACTTCGGCACCGAGGTGCGGGACCTGGCGTGGTCGCCGGACGGCAGCCGGGCGGCGTTCGTCGACGGGGACGGCGACCTGGTGGTGGCCCGCCCGGACGGCGGCGGCCGCGTGGTGGTCGCCCGGCACACCGGTTCCGGCACCTGGTCGCACCCGACGTGGCAGGTCGCCCCGGCCGACACCGCGGACGGGCTGCCCGCGAAGGACAATCTGATCTTCACCGCCGGCACGGGCGCCGCCGCGGTGCTGGAGACCGTCAGGGCCACCGCGGTCGGCGGCACCCCCGCACGGGCGTCGCTCAACGGCTACGGCGGCCAGGGCAACCCCGTTCCGCCGCAGACCGGCAACAGCTGGCCCAACGGCGGCGGCCCGGTGGGCACGTCGGTGTACGAGAACGCCGACGGGAACGTCTACGTGCGCGACGACAACCTGCGGCAGCAGGGCGGCGTGGTGGGCCCCGGCTCGGAACCGGCGCTGTCGCCGGCCGACGACGGCTCGATCGTCTTCGTCCGCTCGGTCGCCGGCCACGACCACCTGGTGCTGTCCGTCAGCGACGGCGAGGGCAAGCGGGTGGTCACCGACCTGACCCCCGGCGCGACCACCGACTACACCGAGCCGGCCTTCGCCCGCGACGGCCGCTCCGTCGCCGCCCGCACCCCGCGGGGCATCGTCACGGTGCCGCTGCACGGCGGGGCGCCGGCACGGGTCTCCGGCTACCCGGGGCTGCCCGCCTACCGCGGCTGATCACGCTCCAGTTCCTGGCGCAGCAACGGCAGATGGACCTGCGACGTCTCGTGCGGAAGGAACTCGGTGACGTCGAGGAAGCGGAACAGCACCTGCCGCGGGGTGACGGCGTACTCGTACCCGGCGAACCCGGCGACCGCCCCGGTGGCGCCGCGCGCGGCGCCCCGCACCAGGTGCCCGGTCAGCTCGTCCGGCGTGGCCGCGGCGGTACCGCGCCGGGCGGTGGGGCGGGCCAGGTAGGGGCAGACCATGGAGGCGTAGAGCATGCAGGCCCGGTGCCCGGGGCCCTCCAGGGTCGGCGCCAGGTTGCGGTAGGGCCGGCCGGCCGCGAGCGCCCCGGCGATCGCCGCGGTCTCGGCCGCGCCCACCACCCGCCACACCGGCCCGGCCGCCATCGTCTCCCCGCACACCGAGCACAGCCGCCGCACCGCGCACTCGGCGCTGCGCCCGTGGTCCGTCAGCGCGAACTCCGGCTCGTCCCCCTCCCAGGGGGTGATCGCCGGCACCGGGTATCCCCGGCCGTCCCGCGGCCGGCCCGCCACCGCCCCCGGCATGGGCACGCTCTGCCATCGCATGGACCCATTGTGCCGGGCGTCCGGCGGGTCCCCGGGGCCGGACGCGGGGCCCCCTCGGCCGGGCCCGGACGCGGTGGGGACCCCCCGCGTCGGCCCTGTTGCCGAATCGGCGGGAAAACGCGACGGGAGGGAGATGGGTCACCGTGGTGTGGGGGGTCTATCGTCGGGGGACGGAACCGGTCAGGAGCATGGGCTCCGGCGGTTCCGGGACGACAAAAAAAGGGGGCGGCCCGTGATGGCGCCGGACGACGCTGTGGTCGGCTGCACCGGGGTGCTGGAGATCGGCACGCGCGGTGAGGCGGGGCCCGGGGAGGTTCTGGTCCGGGTCAGGGGTGGAACGGAGTCGTTCCTGGCCTGGTCCGCCCAGCCGCTGGAACGCGGGACCAAGGTGTTGGTGGTCGAGTCCCGCGGGCAGCGCCAGGTGGACGTCATCGTGTGGGCCGATCCGTTGGACGCGCTGACCGGCGGTGCCGGCAGCGCTGGTTGAGGAGACGAAGAGGCATGTTCGGATACCGCGTTCCGTCGCCCGATCAGGCGATGCTGATCTCGGGCGGCCGCAGCAAGGGCGGGGCTCCGTTCCGGGTGGTGACCGGGCACGGCAAGTTCGTACTGCCGGTGTTCCGCAAGACCCGGTTCCTGACGCTGGCGATGTGTGAGGCGGAGGTCGCCGAGACCTGCGTGACCAAGCAGGGCATCGCGCTGACCGTGCGTGCCGTGATCGCGTTCAAGGTGGGCAACGACACCGAGTCGGTCGTCAACGCCGGTCAGCGTTTCCTGTCCGACCAGGACCAGATGGCGGTGCTGACCGGGCGGATCTTCGCCGGTCACCTGCGGTCCATCATCGGCTCGATGACCGTCGAGGAGATCGTCACCGAGCGGCAGAAGCTGGCCACCGAGGTGCTGGAGACCTCGAAGGCGGAGATGGCGAAGATCGGCCTGATCGTCGACTCGTTGCAGATCCAGTCGATCGACGACGGCGACACCGGCTACATCGGGGCCATGTCCGCCCCGCACAAGGCGGCCATCCAGCGGCAGGCGCAGATCGCGCAGGCGCAGGCCACCCAGGCGTCGGTGGAGGCGCAGCAGGAGGCCGCACGTAACCAGGCGGAGTACCAGCGCAAGACCGCGGTCGTGCAGGCGCAGTACAACGCCGAGGTGGACCGCGCGCAGGCGCAGGCCGCGCAGGCCGGTCCGCTGGCCCAGGCGCACGCCCAGCAGGAGGTGCTGGCGGCGCAGACCGAACTCGCGCAGCGGCAGGCGGAGTTGCGGCAGCAGCAGCTGGTCGCGGAGGTCGTCAAGCCGGCCGAGGCGGAGGCCGAGCGCATCCGCGTGCTGGCCACGGCCGAGGCGGAGCGGATGAAGATCCAGGCGGAGGCGGCCGCCTCGCACGACCGCGTCGCGCTGGAGCGGATGCTGATCGAGCAGCTGCCGATGATCGTCAAGGAGGCGGCGAGCGGTCTGGCCGGCGCCAACGTCAACGTGCTCAACGGTGCCGACGGCCTGGGCGAGATCGCGGCCGGCCTGGTGGGCCAGGGGCTGACGATCCTGGACTCGGTGCGCCGCAACATCGGCAACGCCGAGGGCGGTTCGGCCTCCCGCTCCTCCCAGGGCTCGGACGTCGAACGCTACGACGTGAAGTAGCGGCGACGACGGTGCCCCGCGTCCCCCGAGAATCCGCCGAGGGGGGCGCGGGGCACCGTCGTGTGCGCGGTCAGACCTGCGGCGGGACCCTGCGCGGGCGGCCGCGGCCTCGGCTGAGGGCGTAGCCGCCGACGGCGGCCAGTCCGGCGAGGACGGCGCCGGCCGCGCTCCACAGCCAGCGCGCCGACCACCAGGTGCCGGCCCAGCCGTCGGACGGCGCGACGTCGGGACCGTAGCGGGAGACGACCGGGGTGACCGAGCCGTCGACCGCGGCGGAGGCTCCGGCCGCCGCCGAGGTCGCGGTGACCGAGGCGGACACCGGCAGGCCGAGGTCGGCCGACGGCACGCCGGTCGTGGTCAGCCGCAGGTAGAACGCGCCGCGCAGCGGGTCGTCCGACCACTGCGACGCGTACGCCTCGACGGTCCGCAGATGGCAGGTCAGCTGGATCCGCGGGGTGCCGGGCCGGGCCGGGCGGGCGTTGGTGCCGTACGTGCACGGCTGACGGCGGCGCAGCCCGTCGTAGACGTCGAGCTGCCAGGTGGACGTCCCGTGCCGCGGGTAGGCCGACGGGAACGTGACGGTGGCCCGCACGGTGACGTTCTGGCCGGCGTCGGCCGGGAACGCCCAGTACAGGTAGTCACCGGTGGACGCGCTGGCCGTGGCCTGCTGGCCCTGCTGGAAGACCGCGGCGGTGCGGAAGCTGGTGCCCGCCTCGGTGGGGGCCGCCGCCGCGTCGGACGGCGACGGGGAGGCCGAGTCGTCGGCCAGGGCGGGTGCCGCGGCGGCGCCGGTCAGGCCGGCGAGCAGGGCTCCAGTGAGTGCTGCACGGGTGAACAGCCTTGTGGCACGGATCAATTGGCCCTCCAGATTGCGACGCGCCAGCGTGAGAGCCAGCCCCACACGGTACCGGCGAGGAATCCTGCCAGAGTCAGGTACATGAGGAACCACCAGCCACTGCCCAACCCGAAGAACGCCACGTCGGACGCGGCGTGCGGGGAGCGCACCAGGTCGACGGAGAGCTCGACCGGCAGGCCGGGGTCGGTCTTGACGGAGGCCGGGGCGGAGAAGGAGTTGCCGACCTGGAGGCACACGGTCTCCGGCGGCGGCGGGTTGCCGTCGCTGTCGTCGTCGGCCGGAGGCTTGGGGTAGCGCAGGCCGGCGGAGACGACGTCGGTGCGCCCGGTGCCGTCCTCCTGGTCGCGGACGATCTCCCGCCCGGCGGCGGTGACCGCGCGCAGCAGCACCCCGTAGTCCCGGTTGACCGGCCGGTCGGCGGCGACGGAGACCGAGGCGCGCAGTTCCCGGCCGGGCGGCACGGCGACCTTGTACCAGCGGTTCTCGGAGAACGTCTCGTGGTCGCTGTAGAGGCCGGGCTTGAGCACGGGCGCGCTGGCGCAGTCGGGGGCGCCGAGGGTGCCGACCGGGTTGACGACGGGCGCGGTGCTGCGGTCGACCAGCTGCTTGACCCGGCTGGTCAGTTCCTTCCGGTGCTGCACGGTGGTGTAGGTGCCGCCGGTGGCGCCGGCGATGCAGCTGAGCTGGCTGCGGGTCTTGGCGTCGGGGATGAGGCCGAGGGTGTCGATGGTCATGTCGACGCCCTTGGCCGCCATGTCGCGGGCGACCTGGCAGGGGTCGAGCGGCTGGCAGGTGTCCTCGCCGTCGGTGATCAGCACGATGCGGCGGCTGCCGTTGCCGCCGGCCAGGTCGCCGGCCGCCTTCTCCAGGGCCGGGCCGATCGGGGTCCAGCCGGTGGGCTGGAGGGTGGCGACGGCCGTCTCGGCGTCGGTGCGGTCGAGGTGGTCGGTGACCGGGTAGAGCTGCGCGGTGTCCCGGCAGCCGACGGTGCGGTTGTTTCCGGGGTAGTTGGCGCCGAGGGTGCGGATGCCGAGTTCGACGCCGGACGGCACCGCGTTCAGCACGTCGTCGAACGCCTGCTTGGCGGCCGACATCCGGGACTGTCCGTCGATGTCCCGGGCGCTCATCGATCCGCTGACGTCGAGCACCAGCTCGACCTTGGGGGACCCTTGGGTCGCTTGTGGTTCACCGGCCGATGCGGCCTGTGCCGGGAGCAGTCCACTCGCCAGGACGGCGAGCAGACCGCAGCCCAGCCAGGCTGTCAGCCGCCTTCGTATGATCATCACCGGATCGTATTGAAGTTCCCCGGTCAAGCCCAAAGCGGGAGGGTCAACGGTGATATGACCGGCGGGAGTTGACGTCCCGGGTGCGCGGGTGCCGCCCGGCGGCCCGGCCCCGGCCGCCCCGGCCGACGTGTTCCGGTCCGCGTGACAGGCCCGGGGTGCCGTCCGGGCGCCGTCCCCACGCGGGAGGATGGTGTTCCGCCGCCGTCCCCGGGAGGTCCCCCTGAACGCGCCGTTCGCCGAGACGGTCTCCGTCGCGCTGCTGGCCGTGGTGCTGGTGTGCGCGGTGCTGCGTCCCAAGGAGCTGCCGGAGGCGGCGGTGGCGGTGCCGGCCGCGGTGGTGCTGGTCGCGGCGGGGGCGATCCCGTGGGCGGACGCGGTGGACGAGACCGCCCGGCTCGGGCCGGTGGTGGGCTTCCTGGCGGCGGTCCTGGTGCTGGCGCAACTGTGCGCGGACGAAGGGCTGTTCACCGCGTGCGGCGCGTGGACCGCGCGGGCCGCGCGGGGGTCGCCGGTGCGGCTGCTGACCGCGGTGTTCGTGCTGGCGTCCGTCGTGACGGCGGTGCTGAGCCTGGACGCGACGGTGGTGCTGCTGACCCCGGTGGTGTTCGCCACCGTCGAACGGCTCGGCGCGAAGGACCGCCCGCACGTCTACGCCTGCGTGCACCTGTCGAACTCCGGTTCGCTGCTGTTGCCGGTCTCCAACCTGACGAATCTGCTGGCGTTCACCGCCAGCGGGCTGACCTTCACGCGGTTCGCCGCGCTGATGGCCCTGCCGTGGGTCCTGGCGGTGGGCGCGGAGTACGTCGTCTTCCGCCGGTTCTTCCGCGCCGACCTGGCCGCCGGGACCACCGCCGCCGACCCCGGACCGCCGCCGCGGGTGCCGCGGTTCGCGCTGGTCACCGTGGCCTGCACGCTGGCCGGCTTCGTGGTGGCCTCCGCGTTCGGGGTGAACCCGGCGTGGGCGGCGGCGGCCGGCGCGCTGGTCCTGGCGGTACGGGCGCTGGCCCGCCGCGAGACGACCCCGCGGGCGGTCGTGCGGTCGGCGGCGGTGCCGTTCCTGGCGTTCGTGCTGGCCCTGGGCGTCGTCGTGCGGGCGGTGACCGACAACGGCCTCACCGGCGCCCTGCGGCACGTGCTGCCCGCCGGGGAGGGCCTGCCGGCGCTGCTGGCGGTGGCGGCGGTGGCAGCACTCCTGGCGAACGTCATCAACAACCTGCCGGCGATCCTGGTCCTGCTGCCGCTCACCGCTCCGCACGGCGCCGGCGCGGTTCTGGCGGCCCTCATCGGCGTCAACGTCGGTCCCAACCTCACCTACGCCGGCTCGCTCGCGACGCTTCTGTGGCGCCGGGTCGCCCGCGCGCACGACCACACCGTCCGGCTCGGGGAGTTCACCGTGCTCGGAGCGGTGACCGTACCGGTGGCGCTCGCGCTGGCGGTTGTGGGGTTGTGGCTGGCGCTCTAGCGACTCCCTGCGGGGCGTTACGCCGGACACACCCGTCCGCATCCGGCCCTCCCGCCGCCTGCGCCGGTCGCGCAGTTCCCCGCGACTCCCTGCGGGGCGTTACGCCGGACACACCCGTCCGCATCCGGCTCTCCCGCCGCCTGCGCTGGTCGCGCAGTTCCCCGCGCCCCTTTCGGGGCACGTCACCCGGCCCTTCCGCCGCCCGCGCCGATCGCGCAGTTCCCCGCGCCCCTTTCGGGGCACGTCACCCGGCCCTCCCGCCGCCCGCGCCGGTCGCGCAGTTCCCCGCGCCCCTTTCGGGGTGGGTCGTTTCAGGCTGGGGTGGCGGGTTCGGGGGTCGGGGTGGGGAGTTCGAACCAGACGGTTTTGCCTCGGCCGCTGGGGGAGTTGCCCCAGGCGGAGGCCATGGCGGAGACGATGACGAGGCCGCGGCCGCCTTCGGCCTCGTCCTCGGCGAGGACGGGGGCGGGGAGGGCGAGGTGGGGGTCGCTGTCGCGGACTTCGACGCGGACGCGTTCGGGGTAGCGCCGGACGTGGATGTCGACGTCGCTGTCGCCGTGCACGAGGGCGTTGGTGACCACCTCGGAGGCCAGCAGTTCCGCCTCCTCGGTCATCGCCACCAGTTCCACGCCGCGCAGCCATTCGCGCAGGAACTGCCGGGCGCGACGCACCCCTTGCAGGTCGCGGCGGTGGATCGACAGGCGGCGGACGTGGAGTTGGGCCTGTGCGTTGGCGCCCTCGTAGCGCATGAGCAGCAGCGCGGAGTCGTCGGCGCGGGCCGGGCGGTCGGAGATGCCGCTGATCATGCGGTCCCCCAGCATCTCCAGTTCGCCCCCGGCGTCGTCCAGCGCGCCCTCCAGCGCGCGGCGCATGGCCGCGTCGTCGGGGCCGTCGGCGGCGACCAGGCCGTCGGTGTAGAGGGCCACCAGCGTGCCCGGGTCCAGTTCCACGCGGGTGGAGCGGTAGGTGGCGTCCGGTTCGATGCCCATGGGGATGCCGACCTCGACGGCCGCCGCCCGGCCGGCCGCGCCGTCGGCCAGGTAGCTGCCGTCGGCGAACCGCACGAGGGGCTGGTGGTGGCCGGCGCTGACGATGTCGGCGACGCCGGTGCGCGGATCGAGCCACACCAGGCAGCAGGTGGCGAACCGGTCGGTGTCGAGGTCGACGAGCAGCCGGTTGGTGCGGCTGAGCACGGTGGCCGGGTCGTGGCCCTCGGCGGCGTACGCCCGCACGGCGCTGCGCAGTTGGCCCATCACGACGGCGGCCGAGATGTTGTGCCCCTGCACGTCGCCGATGACGGCGGCGAGCCGTCCGTCGGACAGGTCGATGAGGTCGTACCAGTCGCCGCCGAGCTCTATTCCGCCGCTGGTCGGCACGTACCGCGTGGTGGTCAGCACCCCGGCCATCTGCGGCAGGATCCGCGGCAGGAGCGCCTGCTGGAGCTTCTGCGCCAGGCTGTGCTGGGCGTCGTAGAGCCGGGTGCGTTCGAAGGTCTGGCCGAGCAGGGTGGCCAGGGCGATGAGCACCGAGTGCTCGCTGACCACACCGGTGCGGTCCGGGCTGAAGCCGATCGAGCAGGTGCCGACGACGTGTCCGCCGGCCAGCAGCGGCAGCACCGCCCACACGGTGCCGTCACCGGCGGCCTCGCCGGGCCGCGCGCCGTCCTGCGACGGGCTCTGCACGATCTGCTTCTTACCGGTGACCGCGTCGGTCTCCGGCGAGGGCTGGCCGAGCGGCCGGCCGTTCAGGTCGCGCAGGAAGTCGCGGGAACAGCCCCGCGCGCCGATCACCCGCAGACGATCACCCTCGGTGAGAGTGATGGCCATCGACCGGGCGTGGAAGCCCTCGATGACGCGTTCCAGCACCAGGTCGGCGGCGTCCTCGGTGCGCACGGTGCCGATCAGTGAGTTGGCCAGTTTGTGCAGGTGGTAGATGAGCGGCGTGGTGCGGGCCATCCGGTCCGCACCGCCGGGCACGCCGGGCCCGGGGATCCCGGCGGCGCCCTGGAAGGCGCTGCTGTCGGCGGCGGTGACCCGCGGCACCGGCGGCGGCCCCATCGGCACGCCGGCCCGCGCCATCCGCTCCAGCTCCCGCCCGGTGTCGGCGGCGATCGACCGCAGGTAGCCGCGTTCGTCGTCGGACAGCTTGCGGAACATCTGCGGCCAGTAGGTGGCCAGCGCGCCCAGCGGACGCTCGCGCGGTCCCAGCGGCACGGAGGTGACGGTGAACGGGAACGGCGCGAAGACCGCCATCTCCGGGTGGCTGCCGAGTTCCTGGACGGAGTGCGCCGTCACGATGTCGCCGGTCTGATAGGCGGTCGCCGACGCGTAGGCGAAGTCGTCGACCGGCACGCGCTCGATGGAACCGGTGCCCAGCGGGGTGACCGCGACCACGGTGGCGACCAGGGAGCGGCAGCGGTCGTCGTAGAGGTAGGCGCTCACAGCGGAGGCGCCCAGGTCGGAAAGGGTGCGGGTGGCCGTGCCCGACAGCAGGGCGTCACGGTCGCCCACGGTGGGCGACCGGCGCGGCGGTGCCCCGCCGCTCCCGTCCCTGACACCGGCCGACGCGCCGTCCGGCGGTCCGTTGCCGGGCGGCAGAAGAGGGGGATCACTCGGGTTCATGGTCACGGATTCCATCACTCTCGCGGTTCCCTCGAAGCCTTCGGCAGCCCCCCGGTCCCCGGCCCCTTCGGTCGTTACTGCCTCATGAACAGCATTCCCTTCTCGATGGGGACAAATCCCGCGAAGCGGACCGATCGGGACGACGGGACGGTTATCCGGACGGACCGTCGGAGCGGTGCGGCCGGGCCGGGTCGCGACGCCGTGAGGCCCGCCGCTCCGGGGAGCGGCGGGCCTCACAACTGCGGGCGGCGGCGCGTCAGGCGCCCCTGGCGGCCGCCTCGTCCGGACCGCCGGGGGCGGCCTGCTCGGCGGCGATCCACGCCTCCAGCTGCTCCGGCGTGGTCGCCGGGTCGGCGACCAGGTTGCCCAGTTCGTCGTCGGCCAGCATCAGCGTGGACACCGCAGGACAGCGGTGGCACGCCTCGACGCCGGTCTGCCCCCACCACTTGCACCGCGGACGCAGGTGGCACCGCGGAACGGTGGCGGCGGAGGGCGGCGCCGGGACAGCGGTGATCCGGTCGATCAGCCCGCACTCGGTGCCCACCCGGTTGCTGCAGGACGCCTCGCAGTGCGAGGCGAACCGCAGGATGCGCCGCGGCTCGATGCCCTCCGGCACCAGGGCGAGCACCTCCGACGCCGGGACCGGCTGGTCGAGGTAGGCCACGCTGCCGTCGTCCTGGGAGCGCACCCCCAGCACCACCGACTCGGGTCGGTCCATGGCACCACTCGGGCACCAACGCACCTGCTCCGCGGCCTCGTTCACCGCCTCCGGCTCCGTCGCGTTCTCCACGGCGCCCATGGGTCAGGCCGGGTCGTTGGAGACGAGGCCGGAGGTGATCGGCGACAGCCGCGCGACGGAGTCCGGCGCGGCGGCCGCCTTCAGGATGCTCGCGTGCAGCTGGTCCGCCCCGATGCGCGGCGCGGCGGCGGCCGGCCCGGCGGCGACCAGACCGGCCACCAGCGCGACCGCGGCGACCGCCGCGGCGCGGGCGCTCCTGGAGTGCTTCATCGCGTTCCCCTCACATGTTCAGTGGTACGTGGACATTGCCGAACATGAACGCGGTACACCGCCCCAACCGGTGCGCCTTCGGACGAACTGTAGAACCGCGGTCGCCCGCTGTCAGGACCGATTCCGGCCACCGTGGCCGAAACGGCAGGTCATGGCACGCACCTGCCGCGCGACGGCCGCCTAGCCTGCTGCCATGACGACACCGCACCCGGACGTGCCGCCCGTTCCGGCGCGACTGGCCGGGAACCACGAGGAGTTCTTCGGCGCCGCCGGAACGGCCTGGATCGCCGCGCTGCCCGCCCTGGCCCGCGAGCGGATGACCGCCTGGGGGCTGACCGCCGACGGGCCGGCCGCGCACGGGGTCGTGGCGCTGGTGCTGCCGGTACGCCGGGCCGACGGCACCCCCGCCGCGCTGAAGCTCCAGCCGGCCGACGAGGAGACCGGCGGCGAACCGCACGCCCTGCGCGCGTGGGGCGGGCGGCACGCGGTCCGGCTGCTGGAGCACGACCCGGCCTCCGGCTCCCTGCTGCTCGAACGCCTGGACGCCGCACGCCCGTTGAGCGCCGAGCCCGACGAGGACACCGCGGTCGGCGTCGTCGGGCGGCTGCTGGGCGAGCTGTCCGCCGTCGCCGCGCCGCCGGGCACGCGCACCCTGGCGGACCTGGCGGCGGGTCTGCTGCACCGCGCGCCGCGGGCCCTGCCCCGGCTGTCCGACCCGCGGGAGGTCCGGCTGCTGGAGACGTGCGCCGGGGCGGTGCGGGAGCTGTCCGCCGAGCCGGGCGGGCGCCTGGTGCACTGGGACCTGCACTACGGCAACGTGCTCGCGCCGCTGCCCGGCTCCGGCCGCCCCGACTGGCTGGCGATCGACCCCAAGCCGCTGGCCGGCGACCCGGGGTTCGACCTCTTCCCCGCCCTGCGCAACCGCTGGGGGCCGGTCGCCTCGGCCGCCTCGCCGCGCGACGCGGTGCTGCGCCGCTTCGACCTGCTCACCGCCACCGCCGGCCTCGACCGCGCCCGCTCGGCCGGCTGGACGCTGGGCCGCGTTCTGCAGAACGCGCTGTGGGACGCGGAGTCCGGCGCCGTCCGCCTCGCCGCCGACCAGGCCGTCGTGGCCACCGCGATGCTGCGGCGCACCGGCTGACGCGGGGGGGACGGCGGGGGCCGCGGGATTCGCGCGGCGGGCCGCAACGACGACGGGGTCACGCTGGGTTGCCGACCGCGACCAGGGGGTATTCATGGAGGGCGAGGAGAGCCCGCGCGACCGCGAACCCCTCCCCCCCGAACCGGCCCGGCGGCCGGATTGCCCCGCCGGAAACCGTTGCCACCCGCACCCATGTCATGTACGGTTCAGCCGCTTTCCATGTCGCGGCAGGCGGTTCCACGTTCTACGCGCGGAGAATCGGCACCCGCAACGGCCCACGGACTCCCCCACCCGGAGGTATGACGGATGCTCAGCGGACACAAGCACCTGCGCGGCCTGATCGGCGGCCTGGCGATCGCCACGGCGGTCGCGGCCGGAGCGGCGGCGCACGCCAGCGCCACCCCCGCCCTCCAGGGCGCCGCGGCGGCGAACCCGGCCGCCACGACGGTCAAGAAGGTGCTCTTCGACGACACGAAGGCGGAGACGGCCGGCAACGCCGACTGGATCATCTCCACCAGCATGCCGGACCCGACCCAGCAGAACGCCTCCCCCACCAAGGAGACCGACTGGACCGGCGCGCTGTCCGCGTGGGGCGTCGCCCTGCAGAAGACCGGCGGCTACCAGCTCGACACCCTGCCGGCCGGCAACACCATCACCTATGGCACCGGCGGCGCGCTGGACCTGAAGAACTTCGACACCTTCGTCCTGGACGAGCCGAACACCCAGCTGACCGCGGCCGAGAAGACCGCCGTCATGCAGTTCGTGCAGAACGGCGGCGGGCTGTTCCTGATCTCGGACCACAAGGGCAGCGACCGCGACAACGACGGCTGGGACTCGCCGAAGGTCATCAACGACCTGTTCACCAACAACGGCGTCGACAACTCCGACCCGTTCGGCATCAGTGATGACAACGTCAACATCACCTCCGGCACGCCGACCGCGATCAACGACTCGACCGACCCGGTGCTCAACGGTTCGTTCGGCAAGGTCACCAGCAGCGAGATCGACTCGGGCACGACCTGGACGCTGCACCCCTCGGACAACGCGAACGCCAAGGGCCTGCTCTACACCTCCGGCTCCAGCGGCAGCACCGGCGTCTTCTTCGCCACCAGCACCTACGGCAGCGGCCGCGTCGCGGTGTGGGGCGACTCCTCGCCGGTCGACGACGGCACCGGCCAGTCGGGCAACACCCTGTACAACGGCTGGAACACCGACAGCAACGCGGCCCTCGCGCTGAACGCCACCGCGTGGCTGGCCGGCACCGGTTCGGCCGGCGGCGGCACCGGCGGCACCACCACCGGCGGGACCACCGGCGGCGGAACGGGCGGCTGCACCGCCGGCCAGCTGCTGGCCAACCCGGGCTTCGAGTCCGGCACCTCGGGCTGGACCGCGTCCAGCGGCATCATCAACACCAGCAGCAAGGAGCCGGCGCGCACCGGTTCCTACAAGGCGTGGCTGGACGGCTACGGCACCAGCACCACCGACACCGTCGCCCAGTCGGTGACGATCCCGGCCGGCTGCACCTCGGCGAGCCTGAGCTTCTGGATGCACGTCGACACCGCGGAGACCACCACCTCCAAGCAGTACGACACGCTGAAGGTCCAGGTCCTCAACTCCTCCGGCACCGTGCTGGGGACCCTGGGCACGTTCTCCAACCTCAACCACAACACCGGTTACGCCCAGCACACCTACAGCCTGGCGGCCTACGCCGGGCAGACCGTGACGCTGAAGTTCACCGGCGTCGAGGACTACCAGGACCAGACCTCGTTCGTGGTCGACGACACCTCCCTCACCGTCGGCTGACGCGGTCCGCCACGGCGAGCGGCCCGGGGCCGGAGCGGCGCGGTGCGCGCCGGTCCGGCCCCGGGCCGTCGAACCGCCGTGGGATCAGTGCTTGCTGAGCTTCACGTCGGCGGTCCCGCTGACCGTGACGTTCTTCCCGTAGTCGCTGTCCAGGCCGGTCGCCTGGGCCTGCACCTCGACCTCGCCCTTGAGGAACGGGATCGTGCCGGTGGGCACCGCGGTCGCCGTCCAGGCCGCCGGGGCGTCCGGGGTGCAGGAGACCGTGGTGGTGTAAGGCGCCCGGTTCAGCCGGCGGTGCTTGACCTGCACGACGGTGCCGGAGACGGTCACCTGCGCCGGCTTGTCGCAGCTGACCGTGCCGTGCACCGTGGCGTTGCCGTCCAGCGCGCTCGCGGTGCCGTCGACGGCCACGTCCAGGCCGAGGTCGAGCTGTGCGGGCGGCGCCGGGTTGGTGATGTGCACCTCGCCGCGCAGCGCGGCGTCGCCCCCCTCGCAGTGCTGCTCGTAGGTGGCGTCCAGTCGCTGGACGTATCCGTCGGGGCCGAAGACCACGTCGGAGACGGTGAAGTCACCGGTCAGCTCGTTGCAGCCGCGGCCGTTCCCGTCGAGGTCCAGCCCGGGCGCGGTCGAGGCGTTGAACGGGTACCGGGTGGCGTTCGAGTACGTCCCGGCGGTCAGGGCCTGGCCGGACGGCGCGGCGAGGTCCAGGTCCCACCAGTCGCCGCCTGCGCCCTGCACCGAGACCGAGACGTGGCTGTCGTCCTCGGAGCCCGAGACGGTGAGGCCGTCCTGGTCGCCGGTGGAGTAGGAGTAGGACTGGCCCCCGCTGATGTAGTCACCGCTGTCGCCGCTGAAGCTCAGCGACCCGGTGTCCACGGTCTGCGCCGACGCCGTCCCCGCCGCCAGCGCGGTCCCCCCGGCCGCCAGCACGACGGTGGCCACCAGGGCGGCGGCGTTGCGCGCGGACATACGCATGCTCATGTGTGTTGCCCCCCAACACGGTTCCGGCCACCACGGCGGCGACCGGACCGGGGTGGAGTCTGCCAACGGCCCTGGCCAACGGCAACGTGTTTTGGGAGGTCCCGTGAAGACCCGGTGCTCTCTTAACATGATCATGACCAGCGATTGAGCCGGAACGAAGCATTCCGTTGCCGGAACGCGGTCCGGCCGCGCGAACGGTCCCGCGGACGCGGGTCCCCGCTCAGCGCAGCAGCTCAGCGGCGAGGGCCCGCAAGGGTCCGGCGAGGCGTGGGTGGTCGCCGAGCCGGACGCGGTGCAGCAGCCGGGCCACGGCGTAGAGCTGGGCCGACCGTCCGTCGGGGGTGTCCAGCACGGGGAACTCCTCGCGCACGCGTTCCGCGAGACCGGGCACCGCGAGGCTGTAGCAGTGGAGCGTGGCCGCGTCGGTGCCCACGGGTCCCCGGCCCCACAGTTCCCAGTCCACGATGCCCAGGGGAACGGTGTCCGCTCCCAGCACCTCACCGAGTGGCGTCTTCGCCGGATCCGGGCGGCCACGCATCCGGGCAAGACGGCCACCACCGGCGTCCAGTCCGAAGCTTTCGGCGATGGCCTCCACCAAGGTCGACTTCCCCGAGCCCGAGTCGAGGCATACCTCCTCCAGGAATCGTCGTTCGGCCACCCGAGCCGTCGGCATGCGTCCGGCCCACCCCTGACCGGTCCCCGTGCCCCGGTCGGGGGCGCGGGGACCGGTCGCGGGCGTCAGCTCCGCGCGAAGCCGACGAACGCGGACCACGCCTCCGCCGAGAACGCCAAGGCCGGCCCCTGACGGTTCTTGCTGTCGCGAACGTGCACGGTACGCGGCTCGACGGCCACCTCAACGCAGTCGTTGTTGCTGCTGCTGCTGTCGCTGTAGCTGCTCTTGAACCACGCCAGCGGCTCCACCACGCTCACCGCTCCGACGCGAAGCCGACAAACGCGGCCCACGCCTCCGCCGAGAACGCCAAGGCCGGCCCCTGACGGTTCTTGCTGTCCCTGACGTGGATCGTTCGCGGTTCCACCGCTACCTCGACACACTCGTTGTTGCTACTGCCGCTGTAGCTGCTCTTGAACCACGCCAGTTCAGTGAGGTTCCGGCTCATGTCTCTCCCAGCATTTTCTCGATGAAGGCCCGCGATTCCTGCGGATTGAGGGCTTGTGAGCGGACGATCCCGTATCGCAGCTCAAGCGGTTGAACGTCTCTCGGGACCGAGACGAGGTGGATGGTGTTCTGGGCGTCCAAACGTGCCACAGTCTCACCGTCCATAAGCTTCACGATTTCCACCTCGCCGCCCATACCTGCGTGGTCCTCACGGGCGGTCGGCATGACCTGGATCTCCACGTTGCGCAACTCGCCCACCCGCAAGAGGTGTTCGAGTTGGCGCCGCAGAACCATTCTCCCCCCGAGCGGCCTGCGGAGAGTGGTCTCTTCCTGGACAAACGTCAGCATGACCGATGGCGTACGGTCCAGGATCTCGTGGCGGGCGACGCGGCCGCTTACGTACTGATCGACCTCGTCGGCAGAAAGCGCCGGTCGCCTCATCGCGAACAGCGCCCGCGCGTACTCCTCCGTCTGCAACAACCCATGGATGTTGTGGTTGGAGTACGCGCCCAGCTCGGTCGCCTCTGCCTCCAGCTTCTGCTGGTCACGGACCTTCTTCGGGTACCTGGCCTCGACCAGGTCCTTCCGCATGACCGCCAACTTGCCGTTGGCGTCCAGCAGTTGGTCCGCCGCGAGCAGCAGATCCGGTTTGGGCAGGCGGCGGCCGCGTTCGATGGAGCCGATCATCTCGTCGCTGTACCCCAGCGCCTGACCCAGGTCCGCCTGGCGCATTCCGGCCGCTTCGCGCCAGACCTTGACCTGGCGGCCGATCGCCTTGGCCACGCCGAGGGAGTCGTCCTCCTCCGGCGTCCTGCCCGACCCCTCCAGAGGCAGTCCGTCCTCATTGCTGTTCGACATCGCGTCCCCTCCTTCGCCGATTCTGGGCAGCGCGGGCCAAACCCCCTCGCAGGCGTTACGCAGCGTGCGCTTCCCGTTGCGAAGACCATCACGCAGATCCGGCCGAACGGGAAGGTTACATCAGCAGATTCACCCGGAGTAGTTAATGTACCAACCCCCCGGCGCCCTCCCGGCCTTCGCGGCCCGTGGGAGCCGGACGCCGTCGCGCGGTACCGGTGCGGACCGCCCGAGAACGCCGGCGCGGCGGGGGAACGCCGACGGCGGAGATCGTGGGGCGGGGGAAGGGGATCGTGGGGCGGTCGGCGGCCGTCACGGTCCGCTGGGCGCCGGCGGCGACCTGGTGGATGACCGTGACGTCGTACTCGATGGGCGGCAGGGTCACGCCGAGGATCGTGACGCCGTGGCCGTCGGGTGCGGTGGCCTCGGCGCGGACCAGGTGCCGTCCGGGTCGTCGGTGGAAATGTGACGTGGCGTCAGGAACGGAGGGTTGCGCGGGCCACCTCGCCGACGAGGGCGGCGAGGGTGTCGGGGGCCAGCAGGTGGGCCACGTGGCCCTGGCCGGCGAGGGTGAGGGTGCGGGCGTTCGGGAGGACCGCCGCGAGGTCGGCGAGGCGTTCGCGGAGGTGAAGCGGGCTGAGGTCGCCCTCCAGCAGGGTCACCGGCAACCGCAGGTCCGCGTAACGGCCGCAGCCCACACCGAGACCGTCGATCGCCTCGTTGTCCGCGATCTGCCCGGCCGCGTGCACGGTGTACGCCGCCCGGCGGTCCGCGTCGGCGAACATCGCGTCGACCACGGGAGCCGGCATGCGGACGATGTCGGTCATGTGGATGCGCATCGCCTCGACCGGGTCACCCGCGTCGATCGCGGCCCGCGCCCGCACGCCCGCCGGTCCGGCCACCAACTCCCGGGTGGACAGCGGCGGTTCGTAGAGGAACAGCCCGGCGAACGCGGACGGCGCGAGCAGCGCGGCCTCCAGCGCGGCGATCGCGCCGGAGGAGTGGCCGACGAGCAGCGCCGGGCCGTCCAGCGCCCCGGCGACCGCCAGCACGTCCGCCGCCTCGCGGGCCATCGTGTGCGGCAGGGCGATGTCCGCGCCGGGGGCGTAGATCCGCCGGTGGAAGCGGACGACGCGGAAGTCACCGGTGAGCGGGCGGACGACCGCCTCCCAGCTCGCCGCGTCGCTCGCCCCGGGGTGGACGACCAGCACCGCCGGCCCGCTCCCCTCGTCGAACACGGTGAGGGGGTGGCCGTCGTCGGATGTCACGCGCGGTTCCGTCATGCCGCACAGCATGCCGGGTCGGCCGCGCGGCGTGTGACGCGGTGGTGTCAGTCCGACCTCGTCATGGCCGCCAGCCACGCCTGGACGTGGCCGGGGTCCATGATGATCTCCAGCGTGGTGCGTTCGGCGGAGTCGATCCGCAGGGTGTCGCCGAACGCGGCGGTGATGCCCTCGCGGGTCATCCGGTGCGGTCCGTGCCCGCCGGCCCCGGGTTCGCGGTCGCTGAAGCAGAGCATGAAGTAGCGGGCGCCGGGGTTCATCACCGCGGCGAGGCCGGCGGTGAAGGCCGGGCGGTCGTCCTCGTCGAGCATGTGGAACAGCCCGGAGTCCAGCACGGTGTCGAACCGTTCGCCCAGTTCCCCGAGCCGCAGCGCGTCGTGCTGGAGGAAACGCACCCCCGTGGCGCCGCGCCGGTCCGCCTTGTCCCGCGCGGTCCGCAGCGCGCTCGCCGCCAGGTCGACCCCGGTCACCTCCAGGCCGAGGTCCGCGCACATCAGGGAGTGCTCTCCGGTCCCGCACCCGATGTCCAGCACCCGCCCGCGGATCTCCCCCGCCCGCGCCAGCCCGTCGAACGCCGGCTGCGGATGCCCGATCTCCCACGGCGGCCGCTGCGCGTACAGGTCGTCCAGCCACCGCGTCCGGCCGGCGTCCTCCCCCTTGGGGAAACGGCGTTCCGCGTGCTCCGCGTCACCGGACGAAGTCGGCTCCGCCATCCTCACACCTCTCCCACCGCCGCCGCCCGCATCCGCGCACCGGCCACCGTCTGCTGGAGCGACCGACTGTACGCGGAGGGGCCCCGGCGGGTCGGGAGGGCGCGGGGGAGTGTGTCGGGGGGCGGGGGGCGATCGCGCGGGGGGGCGCTCGTGGGGGGCGCCGGGCGGGCGCGGGGGCGCTCGGGCGGGCGGGACGCCGGGGGCCATCCCCGTGGGCCGCGCGGCACCCTCCGCTCCCCCGGTCAACCACCCTTGCGTGGACTCATGACCGGCCGGAATGCGGGCACGGGAACGGATACGCATACGCTGCGACCGGACGGTCCGCGCGGGACTCGGCGTTGAAGGAAGGCACGGGCATGGGCGGGCGTTCGGTGGTGATCGGTGGGTGGTGGGCGGCGCTGCGGCGGACGCCGGTGCGGGCGTGGAACGAGGACGTCACCGACTGGGCGGCGGCGCTGACGTACTACGCGGTGCTGGCGCTGTTCCCGGTGATGCTGGTGGTGCTGTCGGTCATCGGACTGTCGGTGCCGGCGGCGACCCCGGCGGTGATCGACCACGTCACGTCGGTCGTGCCGGCGCAGTCGCGCGGGGTGGTGGGGGAGGCGCTGCGGCAGGCGAACGGCGGGTCGGCGTGGCTGCTGATCGCGTTCGGCGGGGTCAGCGGGCTGTGGTCCGGGTCGAGTTACCTGGCGGTGTTCCGCCGGGCGATGCACGCCATGCACAACGAGAGCGCGCACCGGCCGGTACGCAAGACCGTGCCGCTGGTACTGCTGACGACCGTGGTGATCATCGTGCTGCTGCTGGCGAGCAGCATCGCGCTGCTGCTGACCGGCGACCTGGCGCAGGGGCTGGGCAACCTGCTCGGGGTGGGCCGGCAGGCGCTGGCGGCGTGGGGGGTGCTGCGGTGGGTGGTGCTGACCCTGGTGGCCGTGGTGCTGATCCTGCTGCTGTACCGCTCGGGCCCCGAACACTCCCGTGGCATACGGAAGATGGCGGCCGGCGGCGCGCTGGCGGTGGTGCTGCTGACGGTCGTCTCGGTGTGCTTCACCGAGTACACCGCGCACGTCTCGACGTACCACCGGGTGTACGGCTCGCTGGCCGGCGTGGTGCTCTTCCTCATCTGGCTGTGGCTGTCGAACCTGGCGCTGCTGCTGGGCGCGCTGTTCAACGTGGAACTCTCCCGCGTCCCGGCCGGCGCCCGCATCCCGCTGCTCGACCGTTTCCGCCGGGTGACCTGACCTCAGCGCCCGCCGGTCACCCGGTCGGTGAACTCCTCGATCCCGTCCACGACGGCCGCGTAGCGGGGCGACCGGAAGAGGTCGAACGAGTGCTGTCCGCCGGGGAGTTCGGCGTACACCACCGGGTTCACGGAGACCGCCCGCAGCGTGTCGGCGAACCGGCGGGCGTTCGCGGCCGGCGCCATCGGGTCGCTCCCGCCGTGGACGACGAGGAACGGCGGCGCCCCGGCGCGGACGTGGCCGAAGGGTGACGTCAGGGGGTCGACCCCGTCGTAGGGGCCGAGGTGGGCGCCCAGGCAGACCGCGGCGGTGACGGAGGTGTCCGCCGACTCGAAGCCGGGCTGGAACGCCGGGTCTCCGGGGGTCAGCGCGGCGAGGGCGGCCATGTGCCCGCCGGCGGAGCTGCCCGTCACCACGACCACCGCCGGGTCGGCCCCGTGGCTCGGGCCGTCCTCGCGCACCCAGGCGATCAGCCGCTTGAGGTCGATCAGGTGCTCGGGGTGCCGGACGGCGGGCTGGAGGCGGTAGTTGGCGCTCAGGCAGATCCAGCCCCGGGCGGCCATGCGCAGCACCAGGTCCATGGACTGGGTGCTCTTGCGGCCCTGCCGGTACCCGCCGCCGTGCAGGTGGATGAGCACCGGTGCGCCGGTGGGCCGGGAGCGGTGGCGGTAGAGGTCGACCAGGTTGCGGCGGCCGGCGTCGCCGTACCGCAGGTTCGCCACCCGCTCCACGCCCCGGTGCCGGCGCGGGAGGACCGGCCGCAGCAGGAACGACGCGAGCCGCCCGGGCGTCAGCCGTCCGATCCGGCCGGTGGCCGGGGTGCCCAGGCCCTCGCGCAGCGCCGCTTCGACGACCGCACCCGCCCGGACCTCGCGCCGCAGGACCACGCCGAGTCCCGCCGCGACCACCACGGCCGCCCCGACCACGCACCAGCTCCCGGCGCCGCGCACGTCGCCCTGCGCGAACGCGAGCGCCGTCCCGGCGGCCAGCCAGTACAGGCCCAGGACCGGCACCTCGCCGAGCAGCAGCCCCAGCCGGAAACGCAGCCTCGCGACCGCCCGCGGCCGCTCCAGGGACACCAGGGCGAACAGTGTTCCCACCGCCGCCACCAACACGTTCACCAGATAACCGACCGGCACGGATCCCCCCGATCCCTCGTCCCATCCGGTGATATCACAAACGGTGGCCCGGGAGGCGTGTGCCTCCCGGGCCACCGTCAGCGGGCGGTCCCGGGTCACCGGCGGCCGGGGGGCGGCTCACCGGTGACGCACCGGATCAGTGACGCTCGGCCGGCCTCTTCGGGTGATGCGGCTTCTTGTGGGGGTGCCCCGGCTTGTGCGGGTGCCCCGGCTTGTGCGGGTGCCCCGGCTTACCCGGGTGCCCCGGCTTGCCCGGACGACCGGGCCGGCCAGGACGGCCCCCGTTCACCGCGCGGACGGTGAAGGTGTTGCTGACGCCGGTGACCATGGTGCCGCCGGTCGTCGTACCGGTGGCGTGGGCCTGCTCGGTGATGTGACCGCGGCGGACGTCGGCCGCGGTGGTGCGGGACGGCGCGATGCAGTTCTCCGAGGCGCCCGCGGCGAGCTGCGGCATGGTGCAGTAGACCGTCTCCGGGTCGTCGCCGCTCTCGGTCACCGCCATGTTGCCGACGGTACTGGTGCCGGTGTTGGTGACCCGGATGTTCCAGTTGATCGTTTCACCGGTGCGGTGGAAGGTGCGCGGCGTGGCGCTCAGGCTGACCTGGAGGGAGCCACCGCCTCCGCCGCCGCCCTGTGCCGGGATGGTGACCGTGTTGCTGTTGGCGGTCACCGTCGAGGAGTCCGGCAACATGGCCGAGGCCATCGCGCTGTCCACGATGCTGCCTCGCGTGAAGTCGGCCGGCGTCGCGGTGTAGGTCGCGGCGCAGGTCGTGGACGCGCCGGGGGCCAGGGTGGTCACCGGGCAGGTGACAGCCGGGGTGCCCGGGCCGTTGTCCGTCACGGCGACGTTGCTCACGTTCTGGGCGCCGCTGTTGGTGACCACGTAGTTGTAGTGCACGGTCTCACCGGCGGTGAACGAGTTCTCCTGGGCCGACTTGGTGACCGTCAGGCCCCCGGGGGCCGGCGGGGCGCCGGCACACTGGGCGTGGCCGACGATCAGGTTCGCGCCACCGAGGCCCGGCAGCAGCTGGAGGTGCAGCGCGTTGACGACCAGGGTGCCGTCACCGGCGGTGGCCTGCTCGTTCAGCGTGATGGTGCCGAGGCCCAGGATGTTCACCGTGGTGTTCGGCGGGGCGCCGGCCTCCAGGGTGGCGACCGGGACGCCCAGCACGGTGACCGTGCCGGAGGCGATCACACCGGAACCGGTAGCACCGGCCGGGGTCGCGTCGCACGTCGAGTTGATGCCGGTGAGGCTGATCGACCCGAGCACGCCCAGGTTGACCCCGAGGTCCTGCACGGTCGCCGACGCGTTCGACGTTCCGTTGGTGACGCTGCCGCCGGTGGTGGCGGTCAGCGTCGCGGCGCTCGCGAACGGGCCGATGTTCAGGCCGATCAGGGTGTTGGTACCACCCGGGGGGTAGGACGACTGCGGGGTCGGTGCGACCGACACGATCCCGGCGATGGCGTCGGCGGACACCACGTAGGCGTTGGACGCCGGGGTGGTGGCGGCCTCGGCCGGCGCGGCCAGGCACAGTGTGCCGACCAGCGACATCAGCACGGCCAGACCGGCGCCGCGCCTCAGGCGAGAACTCATGGTTTCCTCATTCGGACGGGTGGCGGGGAAGACCGGGCCGGGTCGGCGGAACCGCCCCGGTCGGCAGGGGGTGTCCCACGCCACGGCCTACCCTCCGCTCGACACTGGAGGGCGCCGATTTCGGATGTTTGTATGCCATAACGATGGACACTTGAGCATGATGTGGCATATACGGATGGATTCCGTCGTGCGGTTACGGGTGTCCGGGAAGTTCGCCGGAGTGGCGTAGCCCTCCGGGGGTTGCGGGTCCGACTCCGCCGGGCGCGCGGTTCCCCGCGCCCCTTCAACGACAGCGCCGGCAACGGCTGCCGGGGGGCGCGGTCCCCGCGTTCCTGTGGGGGCTGGTCGGGGGGCGTTTTCGGAAGTCCGGGAAAAAGGTTCTGGGGGGATGTCGAGAAGGGCGGGGGTGCTTCGTCCTGGGGGTGTGGGTGGTCAGAATGGGCCGCCGTGGGATGTGAAGGAGAGACGTGATGGCGAAGTATCTGTTGCTGAAGCACTACCGCGGGGCGCCGGAGGCGGTGAACGGCGTGCCGATGGAGAAGTGGACGCCGGAGGAGATCGAGGCGCACATGCGGTACATGCGGGAGTTCGCGGAGCGGTTGGAGGGGTCGGGGGAGTTCGTCGACGGGCAGGCGCTGGCGCCCGAGGGGACGTTCGTGCGGTACGACGGTGAGGGCAGGCCGCCGGTGACCGACGGGCCGTTCGCGGAGACGAAGGACCTGATCGCCGGGTGGATGGTGATCGACGTGGACACCTACGAGCGGGCCGTGGAACTCGCCGGTGAGCTGTCCGCCGCGCCCGGCGCCGGGGGCCGGCCCATCCACGAGTGGCTGGAGCTGCGCCCGTTCCTCACCGAGCCCCCCACGATCACCGAATGACCCCCGGGGTGGACGAGGCCCTGCTGCGCGCCCTCACGCCGGGCGTGCTCGGGGCCCTCGTCCGCCGCGGAGCGGACTTCGCGGCGGCCGAGGACGCCGTGCAGGACGCGCTGGTGGAGGCGGTCCGCGTGTGGCCGGGCGAGCCGCCGCGGGACCCGAAGGGCTGGCTGATCACCGTGGCGTGGCGCCGGTTCCTCGACGCGACCCGGTCCGAGGCGGCCCGGCGCCGGCGCGAGGACCGCGTCGACGAGGAGCCGGCGCCCGGACCGGCGCCCGCGGTGGACGACACGCTCCAGCTCTACTTCCTGTGCGCCCACCCGTCGCTGACGCCGTCGTCGGCGGTCGCGCTCACGCTGCGTGCCGTCGGCGGGCTCACCACCCGGCAGATCGCCCGGGCCTACCTGGTGCCCGAGGCGACGATGGCGCAGCGCATCAGCCGGGCCAAGCGCACCGTCTCCGGCATACGCTTCGACCGGCCCGGCGACGTCTCCACCGTGCTGCGGGTGCTCTACCTGGTCTTCAACGAGGGCTACTCCGGCGACGTCGACCTCGCCGCCGAGGCCGTCCGGCTCACCCGGCAGCTCGCGGCCGCGATCGACCACCCCGAGGTGGCCGGCCTGCTCGCGCTCATGCTGCTGCACCACGCCCGGCGGGCCGCGCGGACCACGCCGGACGGCGGCCTGGTGCCGCTCGCCGAGCAGGACCGCCGGCGGTGGGACACGGCGTCGATCGCCGAGGGCGTCGCGATCCTTCAGGCGGCGCTCGCCCGCGACCGGCTCGGCGAGTTCCAGACGCAGGCCGCCATCGCGGCGCTGCACGCCGACGCGCCGACCGTCGAGGAGACCGACTGGGTGCAGATCGTCGAGTGGTACGACGAACTGGTGCGCCTGACCGGCAGTCCCGTCGTCCGCCTCAACCGGGCCGTGGCCGTCGGTGAGGCCGACGGCCCCCTGGCGGGCCTGGCGGCGCTCGCCGCGCTGGACGACTCCCTGCCCCGCCGCGCCGCGGTGGCCGCCCACCTCCACGAACGCGCCGGGGACCTCCCCACCGCCGCCCGCCTGTACGCCCAGGCCGCGCGCGACGCGTCCAGCCTCGCCGAACGCGACCACCTGACACGGCAGGCGGCCCGCCTGAACACCGGTCCGTGACGGCCCGTCCGGCGGGGGCGCGGCCGGGGCCACCGGACGTTGGCCGGTAAACACCGCTTCACGTGACGGTTCACCGGATCCGGCGCGCGGACGCGGGCATTGGTGCCACGCTGGGTACATGACTGGGTACCGAGAGGACATGCCCGCCAGGCCGACGGCCCGCACCAGCCCGTGCCGTGATCCGGACGGGGGTGGGAGCGGGCCGGAACGGGAGCGGTATCCGGACATCCGGCCGGCCGGGGGCCCGGTGTTCGGGACGGCCGAGGAACGGCAGGGCGACGGATGGCTGCTGCACCCGCACCTGACCGGCGCGGCGCCGCGGGAGGCGCGTGACCTGCTCGGCGCACGGCTGCGGCTGCTGGCGCTCGGCGCGCACGCCACCGGCGGCCGGGAGCGGCGCGACGCGTGCCTGCGGGCGGCCGAACGCCTGGAGCGCGAACCGGTGGACACCGTCACCGCGGCCGGCGTGCGCTACCGCGTGGTGCGGGCCGAACGCTTCTGGCGCACCGGCCCCGACGGCCCGGAACCACCGCGCCCCAGCGACCCCGGCACCGGCCGCGCCCGCCTGGAGCACGACCCGGCGGGCGGCTTCGTGATCGGCCGCAGCGTCGCCGGCGGGGTCAGCGACGGCATCTCCGCGCTGGAACTGCTGGCCGTCCTGCCGCGCCCCGGCACCGTGCCGGAACGGGTACGCCGGGACGCCTCGCGCGCGGCACGGCTGCATCCGGGGGGTGTGCTGCTGCCGGCGTCGTTCATGACGGTGGAACGCTCCGGGGGGTGCTGGGTGGCGCACGACTCCGGCACGTCGTTCACCCCGCAGGGCGCCCGTGCCGGGCTCGCCGCCCACCTGCGGGTCATCGCGCCCTGGCAGCTGCGGCTCGGCCCCGCCGACCGGGCCGCGTACGCCGCCGCCGCGGACCGGCTGGACGCCGAACGCCCCGGTGAACTCACCGTGTGCGGGCGGCACTTCAGGATCGTGCGGGTGGAACGGCTGATGCGGGTCGGCCCCTGCGGCCCGGAGACGCCACGCCCCAGCGACCCCGACCCGCCCCCCGCCGGCGACACCACCGACCCCGCCGACGGCCCGGCCCCCGAGCCGGACGAGGCCGCCCGCCGCTTCCAGGAACTGTTCCGCGCCGAACGCCTTCGGCAGGACGCCCTGCACCGGTCCCGCCCGCCGCGGGGGTGAGTGGAACCGGCGCCGCGTCAGGCGTCGCGGTGTTCGACCGCGCGGGCCATCAGTTCCACCGTTCGCATGCCGCCGCACAGGTCGGCCGCGGTGACCGGGGCGCCCAGGGTCTCGCCGACCGCGGTCACCAGCAGGTCGGCGGAGACCGGGTCACCGCCCAGGTCGAAGAAGTCCTCGTTCACTCCCACCCGCGGGCGGCCCAGCGCGAACGCCCACAGGCCGGCCAGCGCGGCCTGCACCGGGGTGCGGGGGGCGGCGACCGTGCCGGCCGGACGGCCGGTCAGCGCGGTGCCCTCCGGCCGGCCGCCGTCCGGCCGGAGGGCGTGGTGGGGGGCGGTTGTCGCAGCGGTACGCCCGAAGGTGACGTCCAGCAGCCGCGGCATGTCCCGCCGCACCGGCTTGCCCGCCGGGCCCAGCGGCAACGCGTCGCAGACCACGACCCGTTCGGGCACCTTGAACGCCGCGAGGTGCTCCACCGCGAAGGAGCGCACCCCCGCCTCGTCGACCGTGCGGCCCGGCCGGGGCACGACCGCGGCGGCCACGTGCTCCGTCGGGCCGTCCGGCACCCCGAAGACCAGGGCGCCGCCGACCGCCGGATGGCTGAGCAGGACCTCCTCGACCTCCAGCGGGCTCACCTTGTCACCGCCGTGGTTGATCAGCTCCTTGGCCCGGCCGGTGATCGTCAGCGAACCGTCGTCCGCCAGCCCGCCCAGGTCACCGGTGCGCAGCCAGCCGTCCACGAACGCCTCGTTGGCGGCCGGCGGCCACACGTACCGTTCGATGACGTTGCCGCCCCGCACCAGGATCTCGCCGTGCGCGCCGGGCGCCGTCGAGATCGTGCCGTCGGCCGTCAGCACCGCGACGTGCGAACCGGACGGCACCATGCCGCGTGCCGGGCCGTCCGGCGGCAGCGGGTCGGACGCGATCTGCGACGCCTCCGACATGCCGTACGACTCGATCAGCGGCACCCCCAGCCGCGCCTCCACCTCGGCCCTGAGCCCGGCCGGCATCGCGGCCGCCCCGGACCGTGCGAACCGCAGGCACGGCGCGTCGACCGGACCGTCCCCGGCCTCGTCCAGCAGCGCGCGGTGCGCCATCGGGCTCGCCGAGAACCACGTCGGCTCCAGCTCCCGCAGCAACCGCAGCACCCGCCGCGGCCCGGCCTCGCCCGCACAGACCATCGACGACCCGGTCACCACCGTGGTGACCAGCCCGCCCACCAGGCCCTGAACGCCCGACAGCGGCGAGAGGTTGAGCCGCCGGTCGCCCGGCGCCAAGTGGTACGCGTCCGCCGAGGCGTCCGCGGCGGCCAGCATCCCGGCCATCGTCAACGGCACGATCTTCCCGGCCGACGTCGTACCGGAGGTATGCAGCAGGACCGATTCGCCCGCCACCGGCGCGGTCGTCCAGCGGTCCGCCGGCAACGGGGGCCGCTGCGGGGTCCCGTCGCCCAGCCGGCCGTCGTGCGCCACGACCGCCAGCTCCGTCGTGGCCGCCGCCCGCCACAACCGCTCCGGCGCGTCCGCCGCCAGCAGCACGGCCGACGGCTCCAGCACGTCGAAGTACGCCTCGAACTCGTCCTGCGCCAGGCCCGGTTCGACCGGGCAGCACACGGCGACGTTCATCACCGCCAGCAACGTCACCGCGCAGTCAGGGGTGTTGCCCGCGGGAACGACCACCCGGTCGTCACGCCGCACACCCAGCGCGGCCAGCCGGTCGGCGCCGGCCCGCACCCGGGCGGCCAGTCGGGCGTAGGTCAGTGGCCCGGCATCCGCGGCCAGCAGGGCGATCGCCTCAGGAGTGCGCCGGGCGCGCTCCTCCAGCACCCCCGCCAGATGCGTCACGCCGACGTGCACCGGCTCATAACTCCGCATGCCACACCTTCCGTTCGCCACGCCGGCACGGCGGTGTACGCCGTGCCCGGCCGGCCCCGGACGGCAGCGGTCACCCTCGGCGCGGACCATGGTCCGTCCGGGGCTCCTCCACCGCGGGTATCGCGGTCCACCAGCCGGGTCCACCCCCATGCTCCCTCCGGTGAACCGGGACGTTCCAGGCAGCGGACCGGCAACCTCTGTCTGTGGTCGTTCGCCGCCGGGGGCGCGAGATCCCGGAGTCATTCACCGGATCGCCTCCGGTGGGGGCACCCCGTGCTTTTCAAGAGGGCGGGGAACCGCGCGACCAGCCCGACCGGGCCACGAGGGACCGCACAGCGCACCACCCCAGACGGCACCGAACGAACCGTCGGAGCCCGCGCGGCGGACCGTCAGAGCCCGCGCCGCGGGGCCGTGGGGAGGGTTCGCGTCGGGTGAACCACGGCGCGGGCCCGGGAGGGCGTGGGGACCGCGGAGGGGGAGGGGCCGGTCCGGGCCGGGGGACGCGGGGTCGGCGGGGGCGGGGTGGGGGAGAGCGTCGCCGCCGGGGGAGCCGCCGGCGGCACCTCGTGGGGGCGGGCCGTCATCAGGGACGGCAGGGCGACCGCCGTGGCGAAACCCAGGGCCACCACTCCCCCGGCGGCCGTGCGCAGCACTTTCCGGCGCAGCGCCCGCCGCCGGATCCGTCCGAACTCACCCGCCGGCGGCGGCAGTCGCAGTGGCGCCGGCCGCAGCAGGACGGCCAGGTCGTCCCCGGGCCCGCCGGGCTCGTCGGGCTCATCGGCTGACGTGGTCACGGTGCCTCCCCAGGGTGGCGCGCAGCATCTCGCGGGCCGCGTGCAGGTCGGCCTTCACGGTGCCCTCCTTGCGTCCGGTCAGTTCGGCGACCTCCCGGACCGGCAGGTCGGCGTAGTAGTACAGCAGGACCGGCACCCGCAGCCGCCGGGGCAGGGAGTTCACGACGAGCCGCACCGAGGGGTCGTCGTCCGGGCCGGGGCCGCCGGTGAGGGCCTCCGCGCTCACGCGTCGCAGGGTGCGGCGTTCACGTTCGGTGCGCCGCCAGTGGTCGCGGACCAGGTTCGCGGCGGTGACGTAGAGGAAGCCGCGCGGTTCCTCCACCTTCGACCAGCGCGCCCACAGGCGGGTGAACGCCTCGGAGGCGATCTCGTGGGCGGTGCCGTCGTCGTCGACGAGCCGGCGGCACCAGCCGGCGAGCCTCGGGTAGAGGGCGGCGAACAGTTCGGACGCCGCCGCCTCCTGGGACCGGTTCAACGCGCTCCAAGGGGGTGGGGGGACGGACGGCGGTTCACCGGGCGGCCTCGGAGGTCAGGCGGGCGAACACCAGGACGTTGTCGGCGTAGCCGCCGGCCACGTGGGCGCCGCCGCAGGTGATCAGCCGCAGCTCGGGGCCGGCCGTGTCACCGTAGACGTCCCGCGTGGGGAAGCGGTCCTTGGCCACCGTGCGCACCGCGTACACCGTGAAGCCGGCGGTCGCGCCGTCCTTCAGCGTGATCGCCACCCGGTCGCCCGGGCGCAGCCGGCCCAGCCGCAGGAAGACGCCGTCGCCGTACGCGCCGACGGTGACGTGCCCGAGCAGGACCGCGGGGCCGGTGCCGCCGGGCGTGGGCGAACCGTCGTACCAGCCGGCCGGGGCGTGGGCGGCGACCGGCGGCACCTGGACGGTGCGGTCGGCGGCGAGCCCGAGCCGCATGACCGGGGTGTCGACGCCGATGGCCGGGATCCGCAGCCGTTCGGGGGCCGAACGGGCCATCGGCCTCGGGGAGTTCGCCGGCGTGTCGGCGCGCTGCCGCGACCGGCCGGGCCCGGTGGACGGGACCGTCCCGGCGGACGCGGTGGACGGGGCCGGGCGCGGTCCCGCCGCGCGGTCCTGGCCGCCGCAGCCGCCGAGGCAGGCCACGGCGGCCAGGACCGCGAGCAGGGCGGCCGGCGTTCGCCGCACGCGTCAGCCCCGGGAACGGGCGGTGCGGCGGCGCAGCACCACTGCGGCGGTGCCGAGCACGACGATGCCGGCGACCGCGGCGCCCTCCACGCCGGTGTGCGGTGCCGGGGTGGGGACACCCGTGTCGGGAGCGCCCTGCGGCACCCCGCGGACCTGCCCGCGCGCGGGCGCCGGGGCGGTGGTGGGACGGGCCGAGGCCGGCGCGGGCGCCGCGCTGCGGGTGGGCACGGGGCTGGGCGTCGCGGTCGGGCGGGTGGAGGCGGCGGGCGCGGGGGCGGCACTGGCGTCGGCCAGCGCGGGACCGGCGGCCAGCAGCACCGCGCCGCAGGCCAGCGCGACCGGGAGGGCTCGGGTTCGGATGAAGGGCATGGGGTTTCCTCTCCTGCCGGCCGGCCGCCGCCTCTCACAGGGACCACGACCGGTGTCCGCGCTGTGCGGAACGCCCCTGGAGACGACCCGCGCCCACGGCCCGTTGCAAAGGAACGGCAAAGCCCCGCGGTGGATCACCCTGCGGGGCGCGGGAGTTGACCGCAACGGCGCCACCGTCGAGCGGGATCGGCGCATCACCGCAGGTAAAAGGGGGGTCAGCAGCCGGGGCGACCTCTTGCGCGGGGAACGGGCGGCCGGTAGGAACGGCGGCAGCACAGCCCGAGAGGAGTGATCGCGTGACCCGACGCACCGCACTGCGGGTGTGGGTGGTGGCGGCCGCGGCCGCCGTGTCCCTGGGGATCCTGGCGGCCGGCCCGGCCGTCGCCGACCCGCCGGCGCCGCCCGGCACACCGACCGCCCAGCCGTTCGACGGCACGCCCACCGTGGGGGCGCTGTTCCGCGACGGGCTCGGCGCGGACCACGGGTGCAGCGCGAGCGTGGTCGCCTCGCCCCGGCACGACCTGGTGCTGACCGCCGCGCACTGCGTCTCCGGCACCGCCGCCGGCTGGCTGTTCGTGCCCGGCTACGACCGGGGCCGCACCCCCCACGGCGTATGGACCGTCACGCACGCCTACGTCGACCCGGAGTGGACCTCCGGCCAGGACCCGCAGCACGACTACGCGGTCCTGACGGTGGCCGCGCAACGGCGCGGCGGCCGCACGGTGAACGTGCAGGACGTCACGGGCGCCGAAGTGGCCGGGCCCGCCCCCGCGGCCGGGACCGCCCTCACGGACGTCGCGTACAACGCCGGCATCGACGACCAACCGGTGCGCTGCGCCACGCACGCGTACTGGACCGACGGCTTCCCGTCGTTCAACTGCCACGGCTACGTCGGCGGTTCGAGCGGCAGCCCCTGGCTGGTCGCCGGCCCCGGGCACCTGACGTTCGTCGTCGGCGTGATCGCCGGCCTGCACCAGGGCGGCTGCTACGAGTACACCTCGTACTCACCCGCGTTCCGCGCCGGCCTCTACGCGCTGATCGCCCGTGCGACGCTCGGCCTGCGGCCGGACACCGTTCCGCAGGCGGGCAGCGACGGCTGCTGACGCCGCCTGCTCCCCCACGGGGACGGCCGGTGATCCCCCCACGGACCACCGGCCGTCCCCGTGACGCTCAGCCGCGCCAGGCTGCGTCGAGCGCGATCTCCCTCATCCGGACGTCGGACAGCAGCTGCGTCGTCCGGTCCGGTGCGGTGGCCTGGGAGAACGAGGTGGTCTCGCGGACCGCCACGCGCTGACCGTCGCGGTGCAGCACGTCCATGATCCGGCTGACGGCGCCACCGCGTTCCGGTTCGTCGTACAGCCGCCACGTGCCGCCGTCGGCCAGCGTGCCCGAGGTGCAGTGCGGGGCGGCGCCGCACGCCATGTGGTTCTTCAGGGAGTCCCACATCCGGCTCTGGTCGTTGACCGCGACCAGCGCGCGGCCGTGACCGTCGTCCGCGACGAGCTGGGCGAACCCATCCTGGCTGTCGGGGCCCGTGACGCGTGTCCCGGCCGGCAGCAGCGAACGCAGCGTGCTGATCATCCGATCGGCGGGCAGGGGTCCTTCGGCCGGCCCGTGGTTCGCGGGCGGGACGTACCAGCTCGCGGCGGCCTTCAGCAACGGCCTCCAGCGCGGGTCCGCGGCGGCGGTCAGCAGCCGCGGCGGCGCCACGACCGGGTCGACGTCCGACTCGGTGGCCTTCTCCCCGCCACCGCCCCACTCCGTGAGGGTCAGGTGCCCGCCGCCGCGCGGCCACAGGTCCACCGACCACAGCTTCTGACCGGTGTCGCTGTCCGGGTGGGTGTAGGAACGGGTGGACGCGAAGGCCGCCCCGTCCGGCATCAAGCCGGTGGTGCAGTGGTCGAACGGGCGGACCTCCGGCGGCAGACAGGCGTCGGGCAGCGACGCCGGCCGCACCCCGGGGGAGAGCACCGCCATGAAACCCGACGTGCCGTGCGCCGTGCGGTAGACCGCCTCGGTACTGGCACCACCCGGCGACGTGCGCACCGTCTGCCCGCTGAACGTCCCGCCGCGCGGCAGCACCTCCCGCAGCGCGTCCGCCGTCGCCGGCCCGGACACCGGCCGCCGGTCCGGCCCCCCCGACGACGCCGTGGGCGAGGAGGCCGCCGTCTGCGGCCCCGGCGCGGTCGACATCACACCGGGCAGGCCCGCCACCAGGACCCCGGCCACCGCCACGGCCAGCACGCTGCCGCCCACCGAGGCGTTACGCAGCGCCTTCAGCCGCTGCCCGCGGCGCACCGCCCGTCCCACCAGGTCACCCAGCGGCGGGGGTGTCCGGGTCGCCCCGGCCATGGCCTCCGGCAGCCGGCCGGCGAACTCCGCCTCGTCGTCGGTCAGCGGGCCCAGGTCCTCCGGGCGCTCGGTCTCGTCCATGACGTCCCTCCCTCAGGCCGCGTACTGCGCGGCCAGTTCCTCACCGAGTTCCGACCGCAGCCTCCGCAGCGCGCGGACACACCGCACCCGGACCGCGCCCTCCGAGACCCGCAGGCGTTCCGCGGTCTCCGCGACGGACAGGTCCTCCCAGTACCGCAGCACCAGCACGGCCCGGTCCTTGGCCTGGATCCGGGCGAGCGCCTCCAGCAGCGTCACGCGCAGCGCGGCGTCGCCCGCGGGCCGCCCGGCCGGCTCCGGCACGTGTTCCACCGGCCGTTCACCGCTGCTGCGCAGCCGGCGCTGCGAGAGGAACGTGCGCACCAGCACGGTGTGCGCGTACGCCACCGTGGCCCCCTTGCGCTCGATCCGCCGCCAGGAGCGGTACATCTTCGCCAGCGTCTCCTGGACCAGGTCCTCGGCCAGGTGCCAGTCCGCGGTGAGCAGGTAGGCCGTTCTCAACAGCCTTCCGCTGCTCGCCGACGCGAACTCCAGGAAGTCCGCGTCCGGTTGCCCCGCCATCCGTCCCCCCTCTGTCGCCGTCGTTCCCAGGTATGAACGCTCCGGCGCGGCGCGGACGTTACAGGGGCCGGCGATTTTTCTGCGGGCCCGCCCGCCGACCCCCGCACGGGGCGGCGGGCGGGAGTTGGGGGATCAGAACTGCAGGTAGCGGCTGGGGTCGCCGACCGGTATGCGGCGGGTGTTGTAGCGGTGGCCGGTGTAACCGTTCGTCTGGGAGAGCCAGTTGTACTCCTCCACCTGGATCGTGCCGTCCCCGTAGACCTCGGAGACGTAGGCCACGTGCCCGGTGGAGTCCGCGTCGCTGCGTCCGGCGTCCCACTGCGCGACGTCCCCGACGTGCGGGGAGGACTCCGTCACCCCGGCGTACCACGCGTTCGCGTTGCCCAGGCCGCTGGACGAACTGACGTGGTGCAGCCCGTCGTTGCGCACCGCCCACGCGGCGAACGACGTGCACTCGCCCTCGTAGTAGCCGTAGCCGTCGTTGACGTACGTCGTCGGGTCGATCGACGGCCACGGGTACGCGGAGGGGTTGAGCGGGGAGGTCGCACCGGCGCAGTTGGGGAGGGACGTGGTGAAGTTGTCGATCACCGGCGTCGTCGTGTAGTAGTCGGCGACGTAGCCGCCTCCGGCGAGCTGGTCCCAGACCCAGGAGACGCCGTTGACCGTCGTGCCGCTGGTCTGGCACGCGATGTCCAGCGACGTGCCGTCGGCGTAGGTGGCCGTCACCGGCGCCCCCGCGTTCGGCGCGGTGTGGACGGCGAGGCCGGCGGCGCCGGAGCCACTGACCTGGTAGGTGGCGGCGGACGCGGTCGTGGTGGCGAGGGACACGGAGGCGACCAGCACGGCACCGACCACCGCCGCGCGGACCCCGCGCCGGGAACGGGCTCCCTGCGGGGCGCCGGCGTGCGGGGCGTTGGGCTGGGACGGTCGGGCGTGGGGGGCTCGGGTGTGGGGGGCTCGGGTGTGGGGGGTGACTGCGGGCATGACGGTTCCCCGGGGAGGAGGCTGAATATGTCATGCGCATGGTAGGGATGTCGACGAGCGGTGAGGAGGGCGTTTGCTGCCGTGGCCCCTTCGCGCCGGTAACCCCGCCGGGCTCGCCGCTCCGACAGGGCGTCCTGCTGCGCGGGTTCACCGCCGCCCGCACGCGGCCGCACCGCGTGCCCCAGGACCGCGATCGCAGGGGCGCGGCGCATCCCGTCCCCACCGGATGCGCCCGGGCGCCCGGGCCAGGAGAGGGGTGCCCCTCCAAGAAATCATTGACTTCGACAACGAGCAGTCAACGGTTTTCCGTAAGACGCAAGACCTCCCGCGGCCCGCAGACCCCGCGCCCGAGCACCGGTGGCCTCGCGGGGGTGAACGCCGAGCCTGCCGACGCCGTTCCGGCGGTCCGGTGCTCAGTCCTGGGTGACCGGTTCGGGTTCGGTCTCGGGGTCGGGGGCGGCGGCCGGGGCGGTGGGAAGGGTGACGCGGAAGGTGGCGCCGGCGCCGGGACCGGTCTCCAGGGTGACCCGGCCGGCGTGCGCGGTGACCAGGGCCGACGCGATGGCCAGCCCCAGTCCGGCGCCGCCGCCCGTGCGGCGGGAACGGGAGGCGTCCACCCGGTAGAAGCGTTCGAACACCCGCGCTGCCTGCGCCGGTTCGAGGCCGGGACCGCGGTCGGCGACCTCGATGACGCCGTGGCCGCCGACCGTTCCGACACCGATGCGCACCGGGGTGCCCGCCGGGGTGTGGGTGACGGCGTTGCCGACCAGATTGGCGACCACCTGCCGCAGCCGGGACTCGTCACCCAGCACCAGGGCCGCGCCGGGCGGGGTGCCGTCGCCGCCGGGGCCGGTGAGGGAGACCGGGCGGCCGGAGTCCAGGGCGGTGATGTCGTGCAGGGCGTCGGCGGCCAGGGTGCGCAGGTCCATCGGCGCCAGCTCCAGCGGCCGTTGCTCGTCGGCGCGGGCCAGCGTCAGCAGGTCCTCCACCAGGCCGCCCATCCGTACGGCCTCGTTCTCGATGCGGGCCATCGTGCGTTCCACGTCGGCCCGTTCCGGCAGCGCGCCCATCCGGTACAGCTCGGCGAAGCCGCGGATGCCGGCCAGCGGGGTGCGCAGTTCGTGGCTGGCGTCGGCCACGAACCGCCGCATGCGTTCCTCGGACTCGGCGCGGGCGGCGAACGCCGACTCGATCTGCGCCAGCATGCCGTTCAGGGCGGTGGCCAGCCGGCCGGTCTCGGTGCGCGGTGAGGCGTCCGGCATCCGGTACGACAGCGGGCGGCCGGCGGCGATCTCGGTGGCCGTCGCCCCGATGCGGCGCAGCGGCCGCAGCCCGGCCCGTACCGCGAACCACGCCGCGAGCCCCAGCAGCGCCGCCACCAGGACGCCGATCAGCAGGAACGCGGTACGCAGCCGCGCGGTCGTGGTGGTCACGTCGTCCAGTGAGACGGCCACCACGACCCCCGCCGGGGCGGCGGCCGCCGCCGTGGAGACCGCGGGAGCGGCGGTTCCGGCGGTGGCTCCGGCGCCCGAACCGCCGCCGGGCCCGTAACCGTCCCTGGGCAGCCGCGGCGGGCCGTCGCTGGACCGCAGGATCAGCACCCGCCAGCTGCCGCCGCCGTGGTCGCTCGGGACGTCGAACGGTCTGCCGAAGCGGGCGGCGAGCCCGGCCGCGTCCATCCGCGGCCACGACGGCTGCGGGTCACCGGCCGCGACCGGCAGCCGCAACTGCCGCCCGATGCTGCCGTCCGCGGCCGCGAACGCCACCACGTACTGGCTGGGCAGCCACGACCGGTCACCGCCGCGGTCGCCGCGCACGTGCTCCGGCGGCAGCCCGCCCAGCACCAGCCGGTGCGTCAACGGGCGCCCGAACCGCTCCAACTGCTGGTCGGCGCGGGAGACGAGGTTGCGCTGCACGGAGCCCAGCACCACGGTGTCGCTCACCCCGAGACCGGCCACCGCCAGCGCCACCGCCAGCAGCACCAGCCGGGACCGCAACGACAGGTGCGCCGGACGCGGCAGCCGCGCCCGTCCCGCCAGCCGCACCAGGGCCGCCAGCCGCCGCCGTACCAGCCGCACCACCCGCGTCGCGCCGGGCGCCGGGCGCCGGAATCCTCCGCCGGTCACCGGGGTCACCCGTGCGGGCGGCGCAGCACGTAGCCGACGCCGCGGACGGTGTGGATGAGCTTCTGCGCGCCGCCGGCGCCGCTGTCGACCTTGCGGCGCAGGTAGGAGATGTAGGACTCGACGATGCTCAGGTCGCCGCCGAAGTCGTAGGCCCACACGTGGTCGAGGATCTGCGGCTTGGACAGTACCCGGCCGGTGTTGGCCATCAGGTGGGCGAGCAGTTTGAACTCGGTGGGCGACAGCGACACCGGCCGCCCGCCACGCAGCACCTGGTGGCCGGCCGGGTCGAGTTCCAGGTCGCCCACGACCAGGGTGCCGCTGCCGTCCGGGCCGCCGGTGCGCCGCAGGATGGCCCGGATGCGGGCGATCAGTTCCTCCAGGCTGAACGGCTTGGTGACGTAGTCGTCGCCGCCGGCGGTCAGGCCGGAGACCTTGTCCTCCACGCCGTCCCTGGCGGTCAGGAACAGCACCGGCAGCCGGTCGCGTCCGCCGGCGCCCCGGCCGTGCGCCCCGGACTCCTCACGCAGCCGGCGGACCACGGCGAAGCCGTCCATGTCCGGCAGCATCACGTCGAGCACCACCAGGTCGGGGCTGCCGGCGGCGACGGCCGCCAGGGCCTCCGCGCCGGTGGCGGCGGAGACCACGTGGAACCCGGCGAACCGCAGCGACGCGGACAGCAGTTCCCTGATGTTCGGCTCGTCGTCGACGACCAGCAGACTGGCCTCGGGCGCTTCCAGGGTCACGGAGCCCTCCTGAACGGTGCGGTGGTGCGGGTGGGGCGGGGAGGCCGGGCAACGGTACGCCGCCGGGCGTCGGGTCCGTGTGAGGGTTCGCCCCCGCTGGGGGTACGGGTCCGCTCCGGTCACCCGGCGGTGGTTCCCCGCGCCCCCAGGAGCACACGCTGCGCGGTCCTGCCCCTACCGGGTGGAGCCGGTGGCGAAGAAGGAGGTGGGGCCGCCTTCGGTGATGGTGGTGGCGGTGAGGTCGCCGGAGGGGGCGGAGGTGCCGCGGACGGTGACGGTCTGGCCGGGTTTGAGGTCGGAGACCTTGCCGGTGGCGGTGGTGCTGACGGTGGTGGACTTGCCGGTGGTGACCTTGACGATGTCACCCTGCGGGTCGGAGACGTAGACCGTGGAGCCGTCGACCAGTTTGACGGTGCCGACGGTCAGCCCGCCGGACGTGCCGGCGGCACCGCCGGAACCCCCCGCGCCGCGACCGCCGAAGGTGCGGCCCGCGGCGGCCGCGGCTCTCCCCGCCCCACCGGCCGCACCGCCGCCGCGGGCCGCGGAGAAGCCGGTGCCGCCGGAGTCCGGCCGCTGCTTGCCGACCAGTACGCCGCCGGTGAAGCCGAGCGCCGCGACCACGCACGCGGCCAGCAGCAGTGTTCCCCACGGCAGACGGCGGCGCGGCGGGGCGGCGAGTTCGGCGCTGATGTCGCGGGCGTCGGGCGGCAGGGCCAGAACGTCCTCCGGACGGTCCGGGGACGGCGGTTCGGGCAGCGGTTCGTGCAGCGGGCCGGGCAGCGGGCCGGCGGACGGATCGGGGAGCGGTGCCGGGGCGCCGGCCTTCACGAGGTCGGTGCGGCGTCGGGCCATGACCGGTGACTCCTGTCCGGGAAAAGGTGGTCGGGGGTGGGGTCGGGCGGCCGGGCCGGGGGTCCGGGGGGATCGGTCGTCCCGGGCCGGCCGCCCGGGCTCATTCGTGCCGCAGGGCCTCGATCGGCCGCAGGCTCGCCGCGCGGTTGGCCGGGTAGCTGCCGAAGAACAGACCGATCGCCACCGCGATGGCCAGCGCCCCGAACACCGACTCCGGGATGACCACCGGCTTGATGCCCGCGATGGTGAACCGCGAGCCGATCAGGCCGACCGCCACGCCCAGGCCGCCGCCGGCCACCGACAGCAGGGTGGACTCGGTGAGGAACTGCCCGAGGATGACGCCCTTGGGGGCGCCGATCGCCTTGCGGATGCCGATCTCCCGGGTCCGTTCGGTGACCGTGACCAGCATGATGTTGGTGATGCCGATGCCGCCGACCAGCAGGGAGATCGCGGCGACCGCGCCGAGCAGCACGGTGAACGTCTCGGTGGTGGACGCCTGGGTGCTCAGCAGCGAGGTCTGGCTGGCCACCCGGAAGTCCAGCGCGGTCGGGTCGGTGATGCCGTGCTGTCCCATCAGGGTGGTGGTGATCTCGTCCTGCGCCGGGGTGGTGGCGGAGGAGGACTTCGCCTCGACGAGGATCTGGCTGACGGACCCGAAGCCGGTGAACGCGTTCTGCACGGTCGGCAGCGGGGCGACCACCACGTCGTCCGGGTCCTGGAAACCGGTGCCGCCCTTGGTGGCCAGTTCCCCGACGACGGTGAACGGCGTGCCGCCCAGCACCATCTTCTTGCCGACCGGGTCGGCGGTGCCGAACAGGTCGGTGGCGGTGGTGGAGCCGATGACGGCGACCTTGCGGGAGTTGAGGACGTCGTCGGCGCTGAAGTAGTCGCCCTTGCCGACCTTGCTGTTGGACGCCTCGAAGTACGCCGGGTAGGTGCCGACGACCTGGCTCACGGTGTGGGAGGTGCCCTGGTAGAGCGCGGTCTGCGAGGTGCTGACCTCGGGGGCCACCGATCGAATGTCGGGGGCGTTGGAGGGATCGGCGAGCGCCCGGGCGTCGTCGACGGTCAGCGGTTTGGTCGTGGTGGCGGTGGACTGCGCGCCGAAGCCGCCGCCGGAGGTGACGGTCAGCGCGTTGGTACCGAGCTTCTCGATGCTGTCGCGGACCGCCTGCGACGAGCCGTTGCCGACCGCCAGCAGGAGGATGACCGCGGCCACGCCGATCAGCACGCCGAGCGTGGTGAGGGCGGAGCGCACCTTGTTGGCGGCGAGGCCGGCGACGGCGAAGCGCACGGTTTCGAACGGGTTCACCGGGCATCGCCCCCCGACGGCAGGGCCGCGGTCGCGGTGCGGGTGGCCAGGGCGGGCGGCGGGCCGTCCACCGGGGCGTTGCGCACGTCGGATGTGATGCGGCCGTCGACCAGCCGCACCACGCGTTTGGCGTGCCGGGCCACCTCGTCCTCGTGGGTGATCAGGACGACGGTGCGGCCGGAGGCGTTGAGCCGGTCGACGATGCCGAGCACCTCGGCGGTGCTGTGGCTGTCGAGGTTGCCGGTGGGTTCGTCGGCCAGCAGCATCGCGGGCGCGGTGACCAGGGCGCGGGCCACCGCCACGCGTTGCTGCTGGCCGCCGGAGAGTTCGTTGGGCCGGTGGGCGGTCCGGTCGGCCAGGCCCACCAGGGCCAGCGCCGCGGCCGCCCGGCGCCGCCGCTCCGCGGCCTTCACGCCCGCGTAGGCCAGGGGCAGTTCGACCTGCGCGAGGGCGGCGGTGCGGGGGACCAGGTTGAACGACTGGAAGACGAAGCCGATCTTGCGGTTGCGCACCAGGGAGAGCTGGTGCTCGTCGAGCCCGCCGGTGTCGATGCCGTCGAGCAGGTAGCGGCCGGAGGTCGGCACGTCGAGGCAGCCGAGGATGTTCATCAGCGTCGACTTGCCGGAGCCGGAGGATCCCATGACGGCCACGAAGTCGCCGCGGGAGACGGTCAGTGCGACGCCGAGCGGTTCGCCGGTCGCCGGGTCGGGCGGGCCGGACAGCGCGTGCACCGCGGCGTCGCCGTGACCGTAGGTCTTGCGGACCGCCCGCACCTCGATGACCGGCGGCGGACCCCACACGTCGTCCGGGCCGCCCTCCTGGCCGTCGTGGCCCGCGGTGTGGGTGAACGCGCCCGGTTCCCGCCCCGGGCGCGGGCGCCGCCGGAACCCGGGGATCATCCGCGGCCCCCGCCGCGCCCGCCGCCGAAGCCGCCGCGGCCCCCGGCACCGCCGAAGCCGCCACGCCCGCCGCCCAGGCCGCCGGGGAACGCGCCCGAGGGGAAGCCGTTGCTGCCGGAGGCGGCGACGCTGGCGATGCGCACCGTCTGGCCCTCGGTCAGGCCGGAGGTGACCTGGTCGCTGGTGTCGCCCTGGACGCCGACGGTGACCTGGACTGTCTTCGTGCTGCCGTCCGCGGCGACGACGGTGACCGTGCGGGCGGCTCCGGTGCCGGAGACGGCCTGCGCGGGCACGTACAGCGCGTTGTCCGCCTGACCGGTGACGACCTGCACGGTGGCCGACATCCCGGTGCGCAGTCCGGTGGTGGAACCGGAGATCGCCAGGGTGGCCGCGTACTGCACGGCGCTGCCACCGCTCTGGCCGCCGCCCGATCCGGAACCACTGCTGACCGGCAGCGAGGAGATCGAGACCACCTTGGCGTTCAGTGCGGTGCCGGACTCGGCGTTGAGCGTCACGGTGGCCGGCTGGCCGGCCTTGATCTTCAGCGAGTCGGCCTCGGAGAAGTCCGCGGTGACCTCCATGCCGGTGGGGTTGGTGATGACCACGAAGCCGCTGGGGGTGGTCGAACCGCTGCTGGAGGAGGACGCGCTTGAGGTGGCCGCGCCCGATCCGGAGCCCTGTCCGCCGGAGCCGGAGCTGCCGGAGACGGTTTCGCCGGCCTTGCCGCCGACGGAGGCCACGGTGCCGCCGACGGGCGCCGTCAGCGTCGTGCCGTCGACGGCGGCCTGGGCCGCGTCGAGCTGGTTCTGCGCCTGCGTCACCTGCGCCTGGGCCTGTGCGACCTGCGCGGGGTCGACGGTGGTGGTGGTCGTGGCCGCCGCGGTGCCCCCGCGCGAGGAGCCGCCGCCGGTCGTGGTGGTCTGGCCCTCCTGGGCCTTCGTCAGGTTGGCCTGGTCGGCGGTGAGCGTGGCCTGCGCCTCGCTGAGCGACTGGTCGGCGGAGGACGGGTCGACCTTCGCGAGCACCTCGCCCTTGGTGACCGTGTCGCCGGGGGAGACCTTGACCTCGGTCAGCTTCCCGCCGGTGGTGAAGCTCGCCCCGGCGTCGCTGGGCGAGGCCAGTGAGCCGGATCCGGAGACGGTGGCCAGGACCGTCCCCTTGGCGACGGTCGCGGTGCGGGCACCGGGGCGGGCGGGTGTGCCGCCGCCGCCGTTCACCGCCGCGTAGGCGCCGGCTGCGGCGGCGAGGAGCACCACGCCGAGCACCGAGTTCATCAGGACGGCTCTGCGCCGTCGTGGAAGCACCTTCATGCCGCGAAGCGTGCCGTGCGGTTGTGGTGGGCCGCTGGGCGCCTCCTGACAGTTCGCTGGGAACGCCGGGGTCCGGTACCGCGTCCGCACCCCCGTGCATACCGGCGGACAAGCACACCGAAGCGGTCATCACGCCCCGGGGTGGCGGGCCGCGGTTCCCAGGGAATTCCCGGGATCCTCCCAGCCCGCCCCCAAGCCGCGGGTGTTGAGTACCGGCGGTGGTACGCAGCCCCGCCCCGACCGCACCCCGAGGAGACCCGGCCCCATGTCCCGGACCGTCACGCCGCGCGCGCTGACCTCGCTGGCCGCGCTCGCCGCGGGTGTCCTGCTGCTGGCCGGCTGTTCCTCCTCCGGCGGCTCCTCCGACACCGCCGCGAAGCCGTCGGCCTCCGCCTCCCCGGGGGCGTCCGGCGGCGACCGGCAGATGACCGCCTACCGCGACTGCCTCGCGCAGCACGGCGTCAAGCTCCCCGCGCGCCCCTCCGGCCGGCCTTCCGGTCGCCCGACGGGCCGTCCCTCGGGCCGTCCCTCCGGTGGCCCGGGCGGACGCGGCGGTTTCGGCGGGGGGTTCGGGGGCGGTTTCGGCGGCGGGGCCTCGGCGGATCCGGCGTTCGCGAAGGCGGCGCAGGCGTGCGAGAAGCTGCGGCCGCAGTTCGGCGGGGGCGGCGGCCGGGGCGGTTTCGGGGCGGGCGGCGCGGACGCCACCGCGATGAAGGCGTTCACCAGCTGCCTCAAGGACCACGGCGTCACGCTCCCGTCGGCCTCCCCCGGCACCCGTGGCGGCGCCCCGGGCCTGCGCGGGCTGTCCACGGCGGACCCGAAGACGGCCAAGGCGTTCCAGACCTGCCGGGTGCTGCTGCCCCAGCGCCCCTCCACGACCGCGAGTCCGACCGCCTGACCACCTCCTCCCGGCGGCGGGCGTCCCGCCCGGGTCCACCGGGCCCGGGCACCCCTCCCCCGCCACCGCAGCCGTGGGGGCGCGGTGGCGGGGGGGCGGGACCCGGGATTGCCTAGGGCGGCCCGTCGGCCGCTGCTGCCCGTTCCTCGCGCAGGAGTTCCAGGTCGGGCAGCCGGTCGAGGCCGCGGACCGCGCGGGCGGTGCGGGGGTTGGCGGCCAGCCGGTCGCGGTGGCGGTCGAGGAAGGACCAGTAGCCGGCGGTGTAGGGGCAGGCGCGGTCGCCGGTGCGGTCGCCGGGGCGGTAGGCGCAACCGCCGCACAGGTCGCTCATGCGGTGGATGTAGGCGCCGCCTGAGGTGTACGGCTTGGTCGTCATCCGCCCACCGTCCGCGTACTGCGACATGCCGACGACGTTGGCGAGCATCACCCAGTCGTAGCCGTCGGTGAAGCTGCGGTGGAACCAGTCGGTCAGCGCGGCCGGGTCCCAGCCCTGCTGGAGCGCGTGGCTGCCGAGGACCATCAGGCGGGGGATGTGGTGCGTCCAGCCGGTGTCGCGCACCTGCCGCAGCACGGTCGACAGGCAGCGCGCGGTGACCGCGTCGGCGTCCAGGTCCAGGAACCAGCGCGGCAGCGGCGTGCGGGCGTCCAGGGCGTTGCTCGACCGGTACTCCTCGCCGAAGTACCAGTACAACTGCCAGACGTACTCCCGCCATCCGGCGATCTGCCGCACGAACCCCTCGACGCTGCGCGGCGGCGCGTCCCCGGCCCGCCCGGCCCGTTCCGCGGCGGCCACGCACTCGGCGGGGTCCAGCAGGCCCAGGTTGAGCGAGGACGACAGGAGGCTGTGGCTGAGCACCGGGTCGCCGGCCAGCATCGCGTCCTCGAACGGGCCGAAGGTGGGCAGCCGCCGGGCCACGAACCGGCGCAGCGCGGCGCGGGCCTCCCGGCGGGTGGCGGGGAACGTCCGCGGTCCGTCCCGTCCGGTGAACGTCACCTCGCCGGCCCGCTCCCAGCGGTCCAGGTCGCGCCGCACCTCCTCGTCGACGGCGTCCTCCCGGGGCCGGTAGGGCGGGGGGACGTCCAGCGACTCCCGGCCCCTGGGCGGGGGTTCACGGTTGTCCTGGTCGAAGTTCCAGCGCCCGCCCAGCGGTTGGTCCGCGTCCATCAGCAGGCCGTGCTCGCGCCGCACCCAGCGGTAGAAGTCCTCCTGCCGCAGCCGGCCGTGGCGGGCGTCCGCCCAGCGCGCGAAGTCCCCGGTGTCCACGAGGAATCCGCGCGCCGGCAGCACCGTGACGTTCGGCAACCGCCGCACCAGCCCGGCCGCCGCCCGGCTCGTCGGCTGCCGGACCGTCACCTCGCCGTACCGCGCGATCACCTCCCGGTAGGTGTCCGCCCGCACGTACCGCACCCGGTCACCGAGTTCGGCCGCGCGGTGCCGCATCGCCGACAGCACGAGGTGCGCCTTGGCGCGGTGGAAGCGACGCCGCCGGAACACCGACCCGGCCTCCACCATCACCACCGGACGGCGGTCCTGCGGAAGGAACGCGGGGCCCAACTGGTCCCCGAACAACCAGTGCACGGACTCCTGCTTCCGCCCGGCCACGGCACCTCCTGACGCTGGAGTGGGTGTCTTGTGCCGATCGTACGGGTTCACTCCGTTCGGGCCGGGCGGATTCGGCCCGCGCCCCCTCCCGGGCCGCGCCCCTCCCGGGGATCCGCCTCCGCGAGGGCGTCAGCGGGGGGTGGACCGCATGTCGTGGCGGATGGTGGCGGTGGCGCGGGCGAAGGCGGGGAGGTCGATGGCGGTGGGGGTGGGCTGGGGGCCGGTGGCCTGGACGAGGCAGACGGTGCCGGTGCCGGCCCAGAGGCACGTGGGTTCGGAGACGTCGCCGGTGCGCACGACGGCGCAGGACATCGGGACGCCGCCAGACACGAGCGTCACGGCCGCCCAGGGGAGGACCCCGCGCCGGGCGGCAGCGCCGGCGGGGGCGGCGGAACGGCCGGGTGCGGGGCGTGGGTGCGGGAGGGGTCCGGCGGGGCGAACGGGTCGTGCCCGGCGGGCGGCAGCGGGGGCCCGGCGGGGGCGGCGGGAGCGGTGTCGGCCATGCGGCGTCCTGGGGAACGGGCCGGCGGCGGGCGCCGGCGGCGGTGTCCGGGGCGGGCTCGCCCAGGCGGTCCGCGCCGGGGCGCGCACGGCATGCGGAAGGGCGGCGGGCTCCTGGCCTCGCCGCCGCGGTGCTGCCACCGTGGTTCTGCCGGACGTCGCACCCCCCGGGTGCCGGACGGCGGACCGTCCGTGGCGCTTCCGTGAAGACCGGGGAGAAATCCAGGGCATCGGCCCCCGCACGGCCAACCAGCGTGCTCCGCGGGGCTGTCGGGCGCCCGGCACGACGGCGTCGGGGTCGGGATGCGGGGCCGCCGGGCGGAACGGGCTCACCGGGCGCCGGGACCGGTCCGGCGGCTCAGGGGCTCAGCGGTACCGGGGGTCGGGGGGCTCACCGGCTCGGCGGGGCGCAGGCCCGCCCTCGCGCCCGCCGGGTCAGACGCGGCGGCGGGGGCGGACGATCGCGGCGCCGGGCGGGCGGTCGCCTGGGGTGCCGGAGCGGGTGCCTGGGGTGCCGGAGCGGGTGCCGGGGGCGAGGGCCGAGCGGGCCGGGCCGGCGGTACCGCCCGTTCCGGTGGACGGGGCCGTGCCGTCCGCGTCCGTTCCGCGGTTCATCCGGCGTACCGAGGGCGACGAGCCGTGCGCCTCGGCGTGGATGCGCTGTTTGATCGTGGGCGGCAGCGAACGTTCCAGCGGCAGTGGCGCGCGCGGCGGCGTCCAGCGCACCGGGCCGCGGGTGCCGGCGGCGGACTGCGCGGGCAGGAGACCGGCGGCGGGGGCGGCCGGGGCCGCCCGGTCGGCCGCCACCGGGGCGGCGAAGCCGAAGTAGGCGAGAATCGCACGGAAGGCGTGCTGGACTGCGGTCCAGATCCTTGTGACGCTGCTGACGGCCACGGCCCCTCACTTTCGGGTCGGTCACGGTCGGTTGATCAGGTGCTCCTCCTCATCATGTGTACGCAATGTCGGATTTAATGGATCTACGCGACTGGAGAGCGGCTTTTCTGATGAACACCACTCGGACAGCCCACCCCGGCGTGCGCGACGGCGCCGGATGGGCATGGCACGGCAATGCCGGCCGGGACGCCCGCCGTCCCCGGGGCGCGGAGGGCCGTCGCGGTGACGGCGCGGGGCCGGGGCGCGCGGCCGTACGGGGGGTCGCCGCCGATGCGTGAGATCCTGTCCGACCTGCGGTCCTGGCTGGCGGACGGCACCCCGTTCGCACTGGCCACGGTGGTGGGCGTCGAGGGGAGCGCGCCGCGGCAGGCCGGTGCGGCGCTGGCGGTGACCGCCGACGGACGGGTGGCCGGCAGCGTCTCCGGCGGCTGCGTCGAGGGCGAGGTCTACGAGGCGGCGGCGCAGGCCCTGCGCGACGGGATCACGCGTTCCGAGCGCTACGGCGTCACCGACGACGAGGCGTTCGCGGCCGGGCTGACCTGCGGCGGCGTGCTGGAGGTGCTGGTGACGCCGATGGCCGGGGCCGCGTCGCGCGCGGTGCTGGCGGGGGCGGTCGAGGCCGTCGCGGCGGGCGATCCGGTGGCGGTGGTGACGGTCACCGGAGGGGACGCGGACCTGGGCGCGGTGCTGACGGTGACGGGCGCCGGGCGCTCCGGTTCGCTGGGCGCCGCCGACCTGGACGCGGCGGCCGCCGAGGACGCCCGGGGCATGCTGGCGCAGGGGGCGAGCGGACCGCGGTCGTACGGGGTGCGGGGCGGGCGGCGCTGCGAGGAACCGGTCACGGTGCTGGTGCAGTGTTTCGCGCCGCCGCCGCGGATGCTGGTCTTCGGCGCCGTCGACTACGCGGCGGCAACCGCGCGCATCGGGACGTTCCTCGGCTACCGGGTCACCGTCTGCGACGCCCGTCCGGCGTTCGCCACCCCGGCCCGGTTCCCCGAGGCGCACGAGGTGGTACGGGCCTGGCCGCACACCTACCTGGCCGGCACCGGGGTGGACGCGCGCACCGTCATCTGCGTCCTGACGCACGACCCGAAGTTCGACGTGCCGTTGCTGGTGGAGGCGCTGCGGACCCCGGCGGCGTACATCGGGGTGATGGGCAGCCGGCGCACCCACGAGGACCGGGTGGCGCGGCTGCGGGAGGAGGGCGTCTGCGACGCGCAGCTGAAGCGGCTGGCCTCCCCGATCGGGCTGGACCTGGGGGCGCGCACCCCGGAGGAGACGGCGGTCTCCATCGCCGCGGAGATCGTCGCCGGCCGCTGGGGCGGCACCGGGCGGCCGCTCAGCGGGCTGTCCGGCGACATCCACCGCCCGGCCGGTACCTGAGGCGCCGGCCGGCGGACGCGGCGGTCAGCGGGGGGTCAGCGGCGCGAGAGGTAGAGGTCGAGCGCCTTGTGCAGCAGCTTGTTGAGCGGGTAGTCCCACTCGCCGGCGTACTCGGCGGCGCCGCCCCCGGTGCCGGACTTGAAGCGCAGCAGGCCGATGTGCGGGTCGGACTCCTCCAGGGTGTCGGTGATGCCCCGGAAGTCGTAGACGGCCGAGCCCATGGCGTGCGCGTCGCGGATCATGCGCCACTGGAGGGCGTTGCTGGGCTGGACCTCGCGCTTGCGGGAGGTGGAGGCGCCGTAGGAGTACCAGGTGTGGCGGCCGACGGTGATCATCGTGGCGGCGGCCAGGGTGTCGCCCTCGTGCTCGGCGAGGTAGAGCCGCATGCGGTCGGGGTCCTCGGCGGTGAGGGAGTCCCACATGCGCCGGAAGTACTCCAGGGGGCGCGGCAGGAAGCCGTCGCGCCCGGCGGTCTCGGTGTACAGCTCGTGGAAGACGGCCAGTTCGGCGTAGCCGCCCTGGCTGACCTTCACACCGGCCTTCTCGGCCTTCTTGACGTTGCGGCGCCACTGCTGGTTGAAGCCGGCCAGCAGATCGTCCTGGCTGCGGCCCTCCAGCGGCAGCTGGTAGACGTAGCGGGGCTGGCCGGCGCCGAAGCCGCTCTCGTCGTCGCCGGAGCGGCGCCAGCCGGAGCGCCGCAGCCGGTCGGTCAGGGCGGCGGCGAGCGGGTCCTCGCTGGTCGGCGGCACGTCGCCGAGCCGGTGCGTCGCCGGGTCGGCGATGGCGGCCTTGACGGTGGCGGCGTCCCAGCGGCGGCCGACGACCGGCGGGCCCATCTTCACCGAGAACGCGCCCTGCGACTTCAGGTACGCCAGCATCGGGTACAGCCAGCGGCCGATGTCCGGGTCGGCCCAGTCGATGACCGGGCCCTGCGGCAGGTAGGCGAGGTAGCGCCGCAGGTGCGGCACCGGCCGGTAGAGCACCAGCGCGGTGCCGCACAGTTCGCCGTTCTCGGTCCAGCCCAGGCTCTCCGCCCGCCAGTCCGGCTTGACCGCGCCCCAGGACGGCACCTGTGTGTGGCTGACGGAGTCGAGGCCGCGGACGTGGGCCAGGTGCTCCGCCGGGCTGATCGTCCGCAGTCGGAAGGTCATACGGGGTCCTCTCGGATCGTGACGCCCGGCCCACCCGTGGCCGGTGCCGGGGTCAGGCGTTCAGCACCCGGACGGGTTCGCCGGCCAGGAAACCGGTGATGTCGTCGACGGCGTCGCCGTAGGCCAGCCGGTAGGTCTCCACGGTGACGTACCCGATGTGCGGGGTCAGCACGGTGTTGCGGGTCTGCCGCAGCACGTGGTCGGCGGGCAGCGGTTCGACGTCGTGGACATCCAGCCCCGCGCCGCCGATCCACCCCTCCCGCAACGCGGTGACCAGCGCGTTCTCATCGACGAGCGGGCCGCGGGAGGTGTTGACGAAGTACGCGGTCGGGCGCATCGCCCGGAACTCCTCGGTGCCGATCAGCCCGGTGGTGGACTCCGAGAGCTTCATGTGGACGCTCACCACGTCGCAGGCGCCGAACAGCTCCGCCTTGGAGACCGCCCGCACGTGCTCGCCGGCCTCCGCGGCCCGCTCCGGCGTCAGGTTCGGGCTCCAGGCCAGCACGTTCATTCCGAACGCGGCACCCACCCGGGCCACGTGCCGGCCCAGCCGCCCGAGGCCGACGACGCCCAGCGTGCGGCCCTCCAGGCCGATGCCGACGCCGTCCTGCCAGACGCCGGAGCGCAGCGCGGCGTCCTGCGCGCCGGCCCGGCGGGCCAGTTCCAGGATGAGCGCCCAGGTCATCTCGCCCGCCGGGTGCTGCGGCATCCGGGTGCCGCACACCGTGATGCCCAGCCGGCCGGCGGCGGCGATGTCGATCGAGGCGTTCTTCATACCGGTGGTCACCAGCAGCTTCAGGCCGGTCAGCTGGCCCAGCACGTCGTCGGTGAACGTGCTGCGTTCCCGCATGCACACCACCGCCGTGAACCCGGCCAGCCGCTCCACCAGCTGCTCCGGGGCCGCGACGTGGTCGGCGAAGAACGTCACCTCGCACTCCGGGGGCAGCTTTCCCCAGCAGTCCAGCCCGGCGGCGGCACCGTTGTAGTCGTCGATCACCGCGATGCGCATGGCACCATCCTCATCCACCACTCCGACAAAGGGACCGGCCCAGTCTCCCGTGCCCCGCACCCCGACGCGCCGTCAGGGGTCGTGACCCGCCCGGCCGGGGGCGGGGACGCGCGGACTCAGGCCCGGCCGTCCCGCTCGTGGGGTTCCAGCGGGGGAGACTGCATACCGCAGTTGACGGTGCACTGCGGCGTGGCCCGGGGCCCGTCGGCGGCGGGGGTGCGCACCGTCAGCCAGGCCAGCACGCCGCCGGCCGCCATGGACGCCGCACAGATGATCATCGCGCGGCCGAACGCCCGGTGCACCGCGGGACCGTCGGTGTACTGGTCGCCGGACAGGCCGATCGCCAGCGGCAGCGCGGCCACGGCGACCAGGCCGGCGGCGCGGGCGGCGGCGTTGTTGACCCCGGAGGCGATGCCGGCGCGGGCCACCGGCACGGCCGCCAGCACCGTGGAGGTCAGCGGCGCCACGAACGCCGCCATGCCCAGGCCCTGGATCAGCAGCGCCGGCAGCAGCACGGGGGCGTAGCCGGAGCCGGGGCCGAGGCGGTGCAGCATGAGGATGCCGGCCGCCGCGACCAGCGGGCCGACGGTCAGGGGGATGCGCGGGCCGATGCGCCGGGCCAGTGCCGCGGACCGGGCGGACAGCGTCAGCATCGTCAGGGTGATCGGCAGCAGGGCCAGTCCGGCCTCCAGCGCGTCGTAGCCGTTGGAGACCTGCAACTGCACCGGCAGCAGGAAGAAGACGCCGCTCAGCGGGGCGTACAGGCACAGGGTGATGACGTTGACGGAGCTGAACAGCCGGGAGGAGAAGAGGTCGAGGGGCATCATCGGCTGGGCGGCCCGGGCCTCCCGCAGGACGAACAGCCCGCCGAGCACCACGGCGGCGATCCCGGTGGCGGCGACCGCGAAGCCCGCCCCGCCGGGTGCTTCCACCAGCGCGTAGGTCAGGGCGGCCAGCGACAGGGCGGCCAGGGAGGCGCCGGAGACGTCGAAGGTGCCGGTCGCGCGTTCGTCGCGGCTCTCCGGCACGTGCCGGGCGGCGATGCCCACGCAGGCGGCGGCGACCGGCAGGTTGATCAGGAAGACCCACCGCCAGCCGGGCCCGTCCACCAGCCAGCCGCCCAGGAACGGCCCGACGGCCGCCGCCACGCCGCCCAGCCCCGACCAGGCGCCCACGGCGCGGGAGCGGTCGTCCTCGGTGTAGGTGGCCTGGATCAGCGCCAGCGAGCCGGGGGTCAGCAGCGCGCCGCCCACGCCTTGCAGGGCGCGGGCGACGATCAGCACGCCCACGCTCGGGGCCAGTCCGCACAGGGCGGAGGCCACCGCGAACCACACCGTGCCGATGACGAACAGCCGGCGCCGCCCGAAGCGGTCGCCCAGCGAGCCGCCGAGCAGGATCAGGCCGGCCAGCGTGAGCATGTAGGCGTTGACCGTCCACTGGAGGGCGGCCAGGGAGGCGTGCAGGTCGGCGCCGATGTGCGGCAGGGCGACGTTGACCACGGTGCCGTCCAGTTGCGCGATGCCGGAGCCCAGCACCGCGGTGGCCAGCACCCACCGTCCCCGGCCGCTCCGCAGCCGTACCGCGCCCGCTCCCGTCGCCACCGCGTCAGCACTCATGCCGCCGATGCTGCCGCACTCGGGCCCGCACCCACCGGAACCCGGCACCGCGCGGCGCGGCACCGGGTTCCGGTGGGTGCGGTCGGATCAGTGGTGGGCGGGGTCCCGCTCGTCCTGGAGCATGCCGCGGATCCCGGCGCGCAGCTCGGGGCCGTCGGTGTGACCGTGGACGGCGACCGCGTGGTCCACGGCCGCCCTGACGACCTCGTCCTCCTCGCCGCTGATGGTCAGCGTGCAGTTCGCCTCGCTCGGGGCCGTGCGGCAGTCGGCGACTTTCCTGGTCATGGCGAACGCCTCCCGGCGTGGGACAACAGTGCTTCTCCCACCATCGTAAAACTCGCATAGAGGAAATATCATCCCATTGCTACGCTGATCACGCCCTTGGCCCACACAAGCAGGAGGCAGACATGGCGCAGGCAACCGGGCGGTCGTCCACGGTGACGCCGCCGCCGTCCTCGCACACCGGACGGCAGAACAGTCCCTGGGCAGCGGGCTTCGTGCTGTTCGCGGGCGTGATGATGGTCGCCAACGGAATCCTCAGCATCTTCGAGGGCGCCGTTGCCGCCGCCAGGGACGGGCTCTACGTCTCGTCGGCGAACTACACCTACAAGTTCGACCTGACGTCCTGGGGCTGGATCCACATCGCCGTCGGCGCCGCGGTGGCGCTCGTCGGCCTCGGCGTGATCGCCGGCATGAGGTGGGCGCGCTACCTGGGCATCGTGCTGGTGGCGCTCAGCATGTTCGCCAACTTCATGTTCCTGCCGTACTACCCGCTGTGGGCGCTGGTGGTCATCGCCATCGACGTCTTCGTGCTGTGGGCCCTGTGCGTCTACCGCAAGGGTGACCGCGGCGACACGGCGGCACGGGGCCAGAGCTAGGGGGCTTCGTGGAGGACCCGCGGGAGACCGGGGCGGGACCGGCGGGGTCCGACGCCCGCGGGCGGGGCCCGGGCCAGGATGGCAGCATGCTGCTCGCCGAGGTCGCCCGGGTCTCCCGCGAGGTCGCCGGCACCCCGGCCCGCACGGGGAAGACCGCCGCCCTCGCCCGGCTGTTCCGTGACGCGCGGCCGAGCGAGGCCCCGGTGGTCATCACCTACCTGGCCGGCCGGCTCCCGCAGCGCCGGATCGGGATCGGCTGGAGCACCCTGCGGGAACGCTTCGAACCGGCCGCCGAACCACGGCTGACGGTCCTGGGCGTGCACACCACGCTCAACCGGATCGCCGCCGTCTCCGGCCGCGGCGCACAGTCCCGGCGCCGCGAACTGCTCGCCGGTCTGATGAACGCCGCCACCGCGCAGGAGCAGACGTTCCTGCTCGGGCTGCTCGGCGGGGAACTGCGGCAGGGCGGGCTCGACGCCCTCGCCGTGGAGGGCCTGGCGGCGGCGGTCGGCGCACCGGCGGACGGCGTGCGCCGGGCGGTCATGCTGAGCGGCTCGCTGGGCGCGGTCGCCGAGGCGCTGCTGGCCCGCGGCCCGGCCGCCCTCGACGGCTTCCGCCTGGAGATCGGCCGCCCCGTGCTGCCGATGCTGGCGCACACCGCCCGGGACGTCGACGACGCGCTGGACCGGCTCGGCCCGTGCGCGCTGGAGGAGAAGCTGGACGGCGTACGGATCCAGGTGCACCGCGACGGCGACCGGGTGCGGGTCTTCACCCGCACCCTGGAGGACATCACCGACCGGCTGCCCGAGGTCGTCGCAGCCGTGCTGGAGCTGTCGGTGCGGCACGCGGTGCTGGACGGCGAGGTCGTCGCGCTGGACGCGGCGGGCCGGCCGCGCCCGTTCCAGGAGACCGCCTCCCGGGTCGGCACCCGGTCGCAGACGGCGGAACGCGGCGCCGCCCTGCCGCTCTCCCCCGTCTTCTTCGACCTGCTGACCGTGGACGGTACCGATCTGCTGGCCGCCCCGGCCGCCGAACGGCACGAGCGGCTGGCCGGGATCGCGCCGCGGCCGCGCCGGGTGCGCCGCCTGGTGGCCGCCGAGCCGCAGGACCCCGACGTGCGGGCGGCCGCCCGGGTCTTCGCCGCCGAGGTGCTGGCCCGCGGCCACGAGGGCGTGGTGGTCAAAGCGCTGGACGCCCCCTACCGGGCCGGGCGGCGCGGTTCGGCGTGGCTGAAGGTCAAGCCCGTGCACACCCTGGACCTGGTGGTGCTGGCCGCCGAATGGGGGCACGGGCGGCGCACCGGCAAGCTGTCCAACCTGCACCTGGGCGCGCGGCTGCCGGACGGCACGTTCGCGATGCTGGGCAAGACGTTCAAGGGGCTGACCGACGCCCTGCTGGCCTGGCAGACCGAGCGCCTGCGGGAGCTCTCGGTCCGCGACGACGGCTTCATGGTGCGGGTGCGGCCGGAACTCGTGGTGGAGATCGCCTTCGACGGACTCCAGCGCTCCACCCGCTATCCCGCCGGCCTCACCCTGCGTTTCGCCCGCGTGGTGCGCTTCCGCGAGGACCTCACCGCGCACGACGCCGACACGGTGGAGACGGTCCGGGCGCACCTGCCGTAGGACGGCCGGGTGCCCGGCGGGAGGACGCCGGGCACCCGCGGCCGCCGGGGCGGGCGTCAGCCGAAACCGCCGCCGCCGCCGAAGTCCCCGCCGCCCCCGAAGCCGCCGCCGTCACCGAAACCGCCGCCGAAGTCGCCCGGGTCGAAGTCGGAGCCGGACCAGTCACCGCCGTCGGGGCCACCGGGACCGCCGCCGTCGTAGCCGGTGCCCTCGTAGCCGGAGGCGTACCCGTAGCCGGAGCCCGTCAGCGAGCCGCCGAGCAGGGTGCCGGCCAGGAGCCCGGGCAGCAGGCCGCCGCCGAAGTAGCCGCCGGCCCAGGGACCATAGGCGGGACCGGCGTTCCAGTACGGCTGCGGCCCCGAGGGCGTCTGCACGGTGCGGGCCATCGGGTCCTCGCCGTCGTCGATGCGGGTGGCGTCGGCCGCGCAGGCCGGCACCTCGCGTTCGCTGCCGCCGGGGGGCGTCCAGCGCACGTCACGCACCGACGGGCCGTGCCGGGGGTCGAAGAAGCAGGGCGGGCGGCGTTCGGGCAGCGGCTCACCGGAGCGGCGGGCGGCCAGCGTGGCGAGCGCGAACCGGCCCTCCTCCAGCGCCTCGGTGACCGGCCGCACGTCCTGCGGCCGCCGGGCGGCGGCCATCCGGGACTTGGCGGTCTCGTAGGCGTCGAGGGCCTGCTCCCAGTCGCCGCGCATCGTGTCGTCGGCACCGGGGGCGCCGGGGGAGAAGTCGAGCCGGTCGAGCTCCTCGCCGTAGGCGGTGATGTCCTCGTCGACCACGGTGCGCAGCCGGTCCAGCTGTGCGCGGTCGTCGCGGTCGCGCAGGCGGCGGGAGCGGCGGCGCAGGGCCAGGCCGCCGCCGACGGCCAGCAGGCCGACCGCGCCGAGCAGGGCGAGGCCCGCGATGACGCCGCTGCCGGAGGCCCCGCCGCGTCCGTCCCCGGAGGAGCCGTGCACCGGCCCGCCGGACCAGGAGTCCGGCGCGCCGCCGGCGGCCTGCGGGAGGGCGCCGTCGGCGAAGGCGTTCAGCTCGGCGTTGGCGGAGGAGGAGTCGTTGCGCTGGACCTCGCCGACCAGGTTGGCCACCGCGTCGCGGGACATCACCTGGGGGTCGGCGCCCGCGTTGAACCGGTCGCCCAGCTCCACGGCGTAGACCCCGGTGATGCCGACGGCCGAGCGCAGGTCGCGCAGGACGGTCTGTGCGGGGAACTGGGCGGTGTCCGGCAGGACGGCCACGAACAGCGGTTTGCCGGCCTTCTCGATCCGGTCGGCGAGCGCCCGGGCCTGCGTGTCCGACAGCGAGCCGGAGGCACGGGGGTCGACGTAGACCGGGCCGCGCTGGAGGGCGGCCGCCGCGGTGCCCACGCCGCCGTCCGCGGCGTGCGCGGAGGAGGGGACCGGCCCGCCGGCCAGTGCGAAGCCGCCGAGCACCGCCAGGAGCGCGGCGATCAGCAGCAGGAGGGGGCGGCGCGCGAACCCCCCGGTGGCCTGGCGCATGGGCGCTTCTCCTTGACCGTCGACTGCGATCGACTTGACCAATTCATTACCTTGGTCACGATCAACGGTACTGGATGAAACGGACAAACGCCGCAGTGGTGGCGGTGTCGCCCCCGGTACGCGGGAACGGCCGGTCCGCGGGCCCCGGCGGCGCGTCCGGGCCCCCGCGCCGGCCGGCGGGCGGGTGCGGCCCGCGTCGCGCCGGGGTCAGCGCGCGGTGGTGGTCTCCGGCTCGGGGACCGGACGGGCGCCGGTGGTCGCGCCGGGAGCGCCCTTGATGGTCCGCTGTGCCGCGTCGGCGGCCTCGTCGGCACCGGAGTGGGCGTCCTTGAAGTCGTCCTTGAGCGCGCGCGTCTCACTCTTGAGGATGCGCAGCGACCTGCCGAGGGCGCGAGCGGTGTCCGGCATGCGTTTGGCGCCGAACAGCATGAACACCACGACGGCGACGACGATCAGGTGCCACGGTTCCAGACCGTTGCGCAGCATCGGTGCCTCCTTGACTCGGGTCCTCGTGCGGGCGACGGGGACGTACACCAAGGAGTATCGCCGACGCACCCGGAATCCGGGAGCGGGCGCCCGCCGAAGCTGCCGCCCCGGTGCCGGAACGTGTCAGTCCTCACACTGCCGGGCCCGCGGGGGTCTGTCATCCTCCCCAGGCACGGTTTTCCCGACCCCGCGAACTCCCCCGGAATCCCGACGCCCAGGCGGAGCGTCTCACGTAACCTCGCGGTGTGCTGGTCCGACTTTTGCGGGCGTACCTGAAGCCCTACCTCTCATCCATCCTCATGATCGTGCTTCTCCAGCTGGTCTCCACGCTGGCGACGCTCTACCTGCCGACCCTCAACGCCGACATCATCGACAACGGCGTGGTGAAGGGGGACACCGGCTACATCTTCAGCACCGGCGGCGTGATGCTCGCGGTGACGCTGGCGCAGATCCTGTGCTCCATCGGAGCGGTCTTCTACGGAGCCCGCACCTCGATGCAGGTCGGGCGCGACCTGCGGGCCGCGGTCTTCGACCGGGTGCAGTCCTTCTCCTCCCGCGAGGTGGGCCAGTTCGGCGCCGCCTCGCTCATCACCCGCACGACCAACGACGTCCAGCAGGTGCAGATGCTGGCCATGATGACCTTCACCCTCATGGTGTCGGCCCCCATCATGTGCGTCGGCGGCGTGGCGATGGCCCTCAACCAGGACGTGCCGCTCTCCGGGCTGCTGCTGGTGATCGTGCCGGTGCTGGCCCTGGTGGTGTACCTGATCGTGCGCCGCATGCGCCCGCTCTACCGCGGCGTGCAGGAACGCATCGACGGCATCAACAAGGTGCTGCGCGAGCAGATCACCGGTATCCGGGTCATCCGCGCGTTCGTCCGCGACACCCACGAGCGGCAGCGCTTCGGCCGGGCCAACGACGGGCTGATGGACCTCGCGTTGCGCGCCGGGCGCCTGATGTCGATGATGTTCCCGCTGGTCATGCTGGTGGTGAACCTCTCCAGCATCGCCGTGCTGTGGTTCGGCGGGCAGCGGATCGACAGCGGTGACATGAAGATCGGCGCGCTGACCGCGTTCCTGAGCTATCTGATGCAGATCCTGATGAGCGTCATGATGGCCACCTTCATGTTCATCATGATCCCGCGCGCCGAGGTCTGTGCCGAGCGCATCCAGGAGGTCATGGACACCGACAGCTCGGTCGTGCCGCCGCTGAACCCGGTCACCTCGGTCGTCAAGCACGGCACGCTGGAGCTGCGGGACGTGGAGTTCCGCTACCCCGGCGCGGAGGAACCGGTGCTGCGCGGCATCGGCCTGTCCGCCCGGCCCGGTGAGACGACCGCCGTCATCGGTTCGACCGGCTGCGGCAAGTCCACCCTGCTGGGCCTGGTGCCCCGGCTGTTCGACGTCACCGGCGGCCAGGTGCTGGTCGACGGCACCGACGTGCGGGAGCTGGATCCCGAGGTGCTCGGCGGGCTCATCGGCCTGGTGCCGCAGAAGCCCTACCTGTTCGCCGGCACCGTCGCCTCCAACCTGCGCTACGGCAAGCCGGACGCCACCGACGAGGAACTGTGGCGGGCGCTGGAGATCGCGCAGGCCAAGGACTTCGTCGAACGCATGACGGAGGGGCTGGAGGCGCCGATCTCGCAGGGCGGCGGCAACGTCTCCGGCGGTCAGCGGCAGCGGCTGGCCATCGCCCGCGCGCTGGTGCGGCGCCCGGAGATCTACCTGTTCGACGACTCCTTCTCGGCGCTCGACTACGCCACCGACGCCCGGCTGCGGGCCGCGCTCGGCCAGGAGACCCGGGACGCCACCGTGGTCATCGTCGCCCAGCGCGTCAGCACCATCCGGGACGCCGACCGCATCATCGTGCTCGACGAGGGACGGGTGGTCGGCAGCGGCACCCACACCGAGCTGATGGCGGAGAACGAGACGTACCGCGAGATCGTGCTGTCCCAGCTCACCGAGCAGGAGGCGGCGTGACCGGCCGCAGCGTCCTCCCCCACGACCACCACGAACCCGAGGAGGGCCAGTGAGCACTCCCGCGAACAGGGGACCAGCGCCCGCCGGCCGGGGCCCGGGAGCCGGCGCGGCACGCGGCGGCCCCGCGATGCGCATGATGGGCAGCCAGCCGGCCGAGAAGTCCATGGACTTCAAGGGCTCCTCCCGCCGTCTGATGGCGGCGCTGCGGCCCGAACGCACCATGCTGCTGCTGGGCCTGGCGGCCGGCGTGGTCAGCGTCGCGTGCAGCGTGCTCGGCCCGAAGATCCTGGGCCGGGCCACCGACCTGATCTTCGCCGGCGTCATCGGCCGGGAACTGCCGTCCGGCGTCACCCAGCAACAGGCGGTGGATCACCTGCGGGCCACCGGGCAGGGCAAGATCGCCGACATCGTCGGGTCCATGCACGACCTGCGCCCCGGCCACGGCATCAACTTCGGCGCGGTCGGCACGGTGCTGCTGTGGGTGCTGGTGGTCTACCTGGCGGCGGCCTTCTGCGGCTTCCTCCAGGCCCGGATCGCCACCAGCGTCGTGCAGCACACCGTCTTCCGGATGCGCCAGGACGTCGAGGAGAAGCTGGGCCGGCTGCCGCTGAGCTACTTCGACGGGCAGGCGCGCGGCGAGGTGCTCTCCCGGGTCACCAACGACATCGACAACGTCACGCAGTCCATGCAGCAGACGCTGAGCCAGATCGTCTCGTCGGTGCTGACCGTCGTGGGCGTGCTGGCGATGATGTTCTGGATCTCCTGGCTGCTGGCGCTCGTCGCGCTGGTGACGGTGCCGGTGTCCGTCCTGGTCGCCACCCGGATCGGCAAGCGGGCCCAGCCGCAGTTCATCAAGCAGTGGGCCTCCACCGGCAAGCTCAACGGGCACATCGAGGAGATGTACACCGGCCACTCGCTGGTGAAGGTCTTCGGCCGGCAGAAGGAGAGCGGGCAGACCTTCGCCGAGCACAACGACGCGCTCTACCAGGCCGGTTTCAAGGCGCAGTTCATCTCCGGGATCATGCAGCCCGCGATGATGTTCATCGGCAACATCAACTACGTGCTGGTGGCCGTGATCGGCGGTCTGCGGGTGGCCAGCGGTTCGCTGTCCATCGGTGACGTGCAGGCGTTCGTGCAGTACTCGCGGCAGTTCAGCCAGCCGCTGACCCAGGTGGCCAGCATGGCGAACCTGGTGCAGTCCGGGGTGGCCTCGGCGGAGCGGGTCTTCGAGCTGCTGGACGCCCCCGAGCAGGCGCCGGACCCGGTCGCGCCGAAGCGGCCCGAACGGGTGCTGGGGCGCGTGGAGTTCGAGAACGTGGCGTTCTCCTACGACCCCGACAAGCCGCTGATCGAGGACCTGTCGCTGGCGGTCAGCCCCGGCCAGACCGTCGCCATCGTCGGCCCCACCGGCGCGGGCAAGACCACCCTGGTCAACCTGCTGATGCGGTTCTACGAGACCACCGGCGGCCGGATCAGCCTGGACGGCACCGACATAGCCGAGATGTCCCGCGAGGACCTGCGCGAGAAGATCGGCATGGTCCTCCAGGACACCTGGCTGTTCGGCGGCACCATCGCGGAGAACATCGCCTACGGCTGTGACGACCCCACGCCGGAGAAGATCGTCGAGGCGGCGAAGGCCACCCACGTCGACCGCTTCGTGCGCACCCTGCCGGACGGCTACGAGACGGTGATCGACGACGAGGGCTCCAACGTCAGCGCCGGCGAGAAGCAGCTGATCACCATCGCCCGGGCGTTCCTGGCCGAACCGGCGATCCTCGTGCTGGACGAGGCCACCAGCTCGGTCGACACCCGTACCGAGGTGCTGATCCAGCACGCGATGGCCTCGCTGCGCACCGGACGCACCAGCTTCGTCATCGCGCACCGCCTGTCCACGATCCGCGACGCCGACGTCATCCTGGTGATGGAGTCCGGCGCGATCGTCGAACAGGGCACGCACGACGAGCTGTTGGCGGCGGACGGCGCGTACGCGGGACTGTACGCCGCGCAGTTCGCCCAGCCGGTCGCCGAGACCGCCGAGACGGGCTGAGTCCGGCCCGCCACCGCCACCGGTGCCCCGCCCGCGCGAACTCCTCGCGGGGCGGGGCGCCGGTGTTTTCACTGGAGGATGTTTCACGTGAAACCTCGCGTGGCGGGCTGTTTCACGTGAAACATGCCGTCGCCCTGCGGCTGTGTACGCTGACGGTGCCATGAACGACGTCACACCGGACCCCTTCGACCTGCTGCTCTGCCCCGTCTGCGGGCGGGACCTCGCCCCGGAGGGCCAGTCGCTGCGCTGCGGCGCGGGTCATACGTTCGACCTCGCCAAGCAGGGGTACGTCAACCTGCTGCCCGGCGGCGCGCGGGCCGGGACCGCCGACAGCGCCGAGATGGTGCGGGCCCGGGCGGACTTCCTCGCCGCCGGGCACTACACACCGCTGGCCGGGGCGGTGGCGGCGGCGGTGCCGGAGGGATGCCGGACCGTGCTGGACGCCGGAACGGGCACCGGCTACTACCTGGCCGCCGCGCTGGACCGGCACCCGGGAGCGGCCGGACTCGGCCTGGACGTATCGAAGTTCGCCCTGCGCCGGGCCGCGAAGGCACATCCCCGGGCCCGGGCCGCGGTGTGGGACCTGTGGCAGCCACTGCCGGTGCGGTCCGGCACGGTCGGCGCGCTGCTCGACGTCTTCGCACCGCGTCATCCCGCCGAATACGCCCGGGTGCTCGCGCCGGACGGCGTGCTGGTGGTCGTCACCCCGGAGCCGGACCACCTGGCCGAACTGCGGGCCGCCCGGGCCGGGATGCTGACGGTGGACGCGGAGAAGGCCGGACGCCTGGCCGACGGCCTGACCGGCTCGGGCCTGTTCCGGCTGGCGGCCAGCGAGATCCTGACGTACCCGATGCACCTCACCGCTGAGCACGCGGCGGACGCCGTCGGCATGGGGCCGTCCGCCCGGCACGCCGAACGGGTCGCGGGGGCGGGGGAGTTCCCGGCACCGATGCGGGTCACCGCGTCCTTCCGGGTGGCGCGCTACCTGCCGGAACCAGCCCCCCGCTGACCACCCGCACCGCCCGGTCCACGCGCCCGCACCGCCCGGTCCACGCGCCCGCGGCGGGGTCAGGCGGCGGCGCGGGCGAGGAACAGATCGGTGATGTGGTCCATGTCGATGCCGCCGCCGAACGCGTCGAGCGCCCGGGCCACGTCGGCCAGCGCGCGGGCCCGCGCGGCGGCCGGCAGTGCGCGGTAGGAGGAGACCGTGGCGAGGAAGTCGAGGTAGCGCACGGTGTCGTAGCGGCGGTCGCTGTGGAAGCGGACCGAACGCAGGTCGGTGAAGCGCGGATCGGTGCGGCACTCACACTCCGGCCAGCCGGAACCGGGCCCCCAGCTGCGGGAGGTGTCGGCGTAGGCGCTGGCCAGGGCGGTGTGCGGGCTGCGGGTGATGCCGTACCGCGCGTCGACCTCGGCCAGGGCGGCGTGCACGGCCGGGTCGCGCACCCCCTGCGGGTTCCACACCAGGGCCACCGCGCCGCCCGGGGAGAGGGCGGCGTGCGCGCGGTCCCAGCGGCTGGCCGGGTCGAACCACTGCCAGGAGGTCGCGGCGAGCAGCAGGCCGAAGCGGCGGCCCTCCGGGCGCCACCGTTCGAAGGCGCAGACCTCGACGTGGACGTTGGGGAAGCCGGCTGTGTTGCGGCGCAGCACCTCCGCCATGCGCGGGTCGGGTTCGACGGCGACCAGCGGGGTGTGGCGCCGGGAGAGCGCGGCGGCCAGCGGCACGGTGGCCTTGCCGGTGCCCGCCCCCGCCTCGGCGACCGGGCGTCCGCGCAGGTCGGCGTAGGAGAGCACCTCGTGCGCCAGCGCCGCCGCGTAGCCGGGCCGGGCCGCGTCGTAGACCTCGGCGACCGCGCCGAAGACCAGGCCGCCTGACTCCGGGGGGCGGGGCGCTCCGGGCATGGACACATCTCCGTAGGTGGTCGGTCACGGTCCGCTCACGGTAGCGACCGCCTTCCGCCGCCGGACCTCGTTTGGCGGGTACATGACCGATCTTGCCGGTCCTCCGCAACCGGCCGCCCGGCATGTCCTGCCGCACCCGCACCGCGCCCCGCCGCCCCCCGGACCGCCCCCGCCACGCTCCCCCGGCCCCCGTGCCGCCCGCCTCCGGTCGTTGCCCCGCCACCCGCGGAGCGCGCCCCCGCCGGCCCCCGGACCGCCCCCGCCGTCCGCCGGAACCCGCGTCACCCCAGGCCGGACCGGGGCGGCGGCACCAGCACAACGTTCCGGGCAGCCGGTCGAGAACACTGATCTGATCCGCGTGCGACAATCTCCGTCATGCCGAGCGATGCCACCGACCCCGGATCAGGCCCCCGAGCGGGCGAAGACCACGGCCCCCCGGAGGGGACGGCACCCCGGGCACGCGGGCGGGCCGGGTCGATCCGGGCGCGGGTGCGGGCCGAGATGGTCGAGGAGATCAAGGCCACCGCCCGCCGGCACCTGGCCACCGAGGGCGCCGACCTGTCGCTGCGGGCGGTCGCCCGCGACATGGGCATGGTCTCCTCGGCGCTCTACCGCTACTTCGCCGGCCGCGACGAGCTCCTGACCGCGCTGATCATCGACGCCTACGACGACTGCGGTGCCGCCGCCGAGTCCGCCGACGCGGCGGTGGCCGGCCGCGCCGGCCCGACCGGGCGGTGGCTGGCGGTCTGCCACGGGGTGCGCCGCTGGGCGCTGGCCCACCCGGCCGAGTACGCGCTGGTCTTCGGCAGCCCCGTACCCGGTTACGCGGCGCCCCCCGACACCGTGCCCGCCGCGCTGCGCACCCCGGCCGTGCTGCTGAGGGTGCTGGCCGACGGGCACGCGGCCGGCCTGCTGCCCGATCCCGGCCCCGCCGGGGTGCCGCCGGCCGTGCTGGCCGACCTGCGGCGGATCCGGGCCGGGGTGGTGCCGGACGTGCCCGAGGCCCTCCTGGCGGCGGGGATGCTGGGCTGGACCGCGCTGTTCGGCATGCTGAGCTTCGAGCTGTTCGGGCAGTTGGAGAACGGCGTCGAGGCGCGCGAGGAGTACTTCGACCACCAGGTGCGCCGGACCGCCGCCATGATCGGCCTGCCGGACGAGCCCCCGGCCGGCTGACCCGGCACGCCCACTCCGGACGCCCACTCCGGACGCCCTGACCGGCCGCCCGATCCCGGCTCTCCGCCCCCGCACACACCCTCCGCCCCCGGACACGCCGACGCCCGGACCGCTCGGGCCCGGGCGTTCCGCGGTGCGGCGACCCGGTGCCCGGGCCCGCGTCCGGCCTACTCGTCGGAGGCGACCGTCAGGGCGCGCAGCCGGCGGACCGAGAACCAGGTGGCGACGACGGTGACCGCGGCCAGCAGCACCAGGCCGGTGGTCAGGCCGACCCGGGAGGAGAGCGCGCCGGTGTCGGCGACCCGCACGGCCAGCGCCATCGCCCACTGCTGCACGCTCAGCGTGCCGGCCCCGGGCACCAGGCCGCCGACCAGCGACTCCCACACCAGCGCGTACACCAGGCCGGCGATGACCGCGTGCCGGGTGACGATGCCCAGCAGCAGGAACAGCGCGCCGTAGGCGACCGAGGCGACCAGCGCGGCCACCCCGAAGCCGACGGCGATGTGCCGGCTGTTGCCGTCCATGATCAGACCGGCGAAGAACGTCGGCAGGGCGGCGAACAGCATGGTGACGCCGATGCCGATCCACAGCTTGGTCAGCACGATCCCGGAGCGCCGCACCGGCTTGGACAGCAGGTAGACGATGGAACCGTCGTCGATCTCCGGGGCGATGGCACCGGTGCCGGCGATGACGCCGGTCAGCGGCACCATGGTGCCCAGCCCGAAGCCCGACAGCAGGGTGCGGGCGGTGCCGTCGTCGGCCCCGGTCAGCGCCCGGACGGCCGTCGCGATCACCAGCAGCAGCGCCGGGAGCGCGAACAGGAACAGCGCGCGGCGGCGGTTGAGCAGCGCCCGGAAGGTGAGGCGGGCGACGGTGGGGTGGTACAGGCACAGCGGCGGCCGGCCCTCCCGCGGCGGGGTGGCACCCGGCGCGGCGACGGTGGCGTGTGAAGCGGACATGACGGTTACTCCTCAGGCCGCGACGAGGTAGGAGAAGACGCTTTCCAGCGACTCGTCGGAGGGCGAGACCTCGTAGAGCCGGACGCCGTTCTCCCGGGCGACGCGGGGCAGCAGTTCGGTGAAGCGCGCGAAGTCGACGGCCTGGATCAGCAGCGCCTGCTCGGTGCGGTCGAACTCCAGGCCGGCGGTGCAGGCGTCGGAGATCAGCGCGGCAGCGAGCGCCCGGTCGTCGCTGGAGCGCACCAGGTAGCGGTGCGGACGGTCGGTCATCAGGCGGCGGATCTCGCGGAAGTCGCCGGAGGCCGCGTGCCGGCCGGCGACGATCACCTCGATGTGGTGGGCGAGCTGCTCGACCTCCTCCAGGATGTGCGAGGAGAACAGCACGGTGCGCCCGTCCGCGCCCATCCGGCGCAGCAGTTCCATCAGCTGCATGCGCTGGCGCGGGTCCATGCCGTTGAACGGCTCGTCCAGCAGCAGCACCGACGGCTGGTGCACCAGGGCGGAGGCCATCTTGACCCGCTGGCGCATGCCCTTGCTGTAGGTCTCGATGCGGCGGCCGGCGGCGGGCTCCATCTCCACGACCGCCAGCGCGGCGCGGGCGGCGGCGGCCGGCTTGGCCAGGCCGTGCAGTTCGGCGTTGGCCAGCACGAAGTCGTAGCCGGTCAGGAAGTCGTACATGGCCTCGCGCTCGGGGACCACGCCGATGTGCCGGTAGACCCGTTCGTTGCGCCAGATCGGCTCGCCGTCCAGGGTGACCGAGCCGGTGGAGGGGGCCAGGAAGCCGCCCATGAGGTTGATCAGCGTGGACTTGCCGGCGCCGTTGGGCCCGAGCAGGCCGGTGACGCCCGGTCCGACGCGCAGGCTCACGTCGTTGACGGCCACCACGTTGCCGAACCAGCGCGACGCCTTGTCGATCGTCAGCGTCGTCATCCCATGCCAACCTTCCGGTAGCGGCGCATCAGCAGGCCGAAGGCGCCGGCGATCAGGCCGAACAGCACCAGCAGGTACACCGGGCCCGCGCCGGAGGACGGCCCGTGGCCGCCGACGAACGAGGAGTGGGCGCCCAGGTAGCGCGTCTGGACGCCGTCGATCACGGTGATCGGGGAGAACAGCCCGAGCCAGCCGATCACACCGGTGGACCCCCGGCCGTAGGCGATGCCCTGGAGACTGCTGACCGCGCCGTAGGAGATCACCAGGACGGCGATCACCGCGGCCACGCCGAAGCCGCGCCGCGGGGTGAGGGCGGCCAGCACCAGGCCGATGCCGGCGAACAGCAGCGACAGCAGCGCCACCGCCACCAGGCCCTGGCCGAAGCCCTCGGTCTGCTTCCAGAAGTCCAGCTTGGCCAGCAGGGCGCCGGCGTACAGCAGCACGAGCGGGATGCCGGTCAGCACGAACAGCGCGGAGGCCATGGCGGCGAACTTCGCGGCCACGTAGTCCAGGCGTTCCAGCGGGCGGGAGAAGTACAGCGGCACGGTCTTGAACCGCAGGTCGCGCGAGACCGACTGCGGTGCCTGGCCGGCCAGGAACAGCCCGATGACGGCCTGGAGGTAGACGGCGTACCGGGTGTAGTCCACCGGCGGCTTCGTCAGGTGGGTGTAGATCGTCACCGCGTCGATGATCAGGGCCGGCACGCACATGACGCCCAGCAGGATCATCGGCAGCACCTTGGAGCGGGCGGAGCGCCCGAGGCCGTAGGCGCCGCGCAGGCTCTGCGAGTACAGCGCCCGCCGGATGTACGCGCGGCCCTGGCGCGGGCCGTCGTAGTGGCGGTACCCGATGTCGTAGAGCGAGGCCCCGGTGGCGGGGCCGCCCGTTTCGGCGGTCACGCGGCGGCCCTCCGTTCCCGGGGCCCGGTGATGCGGTGGCTGGTCATGCCAGCACTCTCGCCGATCCGCGCGGCCCGCGTCGTCCCCCCTGGGAGGTAACCCCGGCCACGTCCATCAGCCGTGAGGGGTAGGGGTCGCGCCCGGGACGGTACGCGCCCGCGTCACCCCCCGTGCCCGCCGCGGGCGTTCCGGCGGCGGGCGGAGGCGCCGGTCAGGCGCTGAGGCCGCTGATGCGGTACTGCATGACGCGGTAGTCGGTGGTGTCGTACCACTGGCTGACCGCGATGTCGAAGGAGGAGAACGTCGCGCCGGGGAAGATGAAGCCGCCGTACGGGCTGGCCACGGCGTTGCCCCTCTCGTTGCCCGGGGTGGTGGGCACGATCACGGTCTGCTCGGGCGTGGCGAAGAGGTTGGAGGTGGGCAGCGGGAAGACCTGCGCCCGCAGGGACAGCACGTCCATGTTCAGCCAGGTGAACGCGTACTGCCCGCCCATCGCCCGGAGGCAGATCTCGCCCCACTTGCGGGAGGCGCTGATCGTCGTCGGGTAGTTGCCCCACGCCCAGGCGCCGTTGGCGTAGCCCCACGGCTGGTAGGCGGCCGGGTCGCCGAGCGCGTTCTGCGGAACGCGGTGCAGCAGCAGGTCGGAGACGACATCGCGGTTGAACGCGGTGGACAGCACGTAGCAGTAGCCGTCGTCGGCGACCGCGTAGGTCTTCTGCTGGAACTGCCCGTCGTACTGGTTGCCGGGGAACTGGCACAGGTACTGCCAGGTCGCTCCGTTGTCGGTGGACTGCCAGAAGTCGGAGTGGTCGGTCTGGTAGATCACGCCGCGCATCAGGTGCATGTACATCGTGTCGCCGACGGTGAAGACGTCCGACGGGATCGCCGTCGTGCCGCCCGCGTGGCCCTCGGGGACCAGGCCGACGGCGGAGGTGCCGCCCACGCAGCCGTCGACCGTCACCGTGTCGAGGTTCGCGCTGCTGGACCGCAGGCCCACCGGGGCACGCCAGTCGGGTCCGCCGACGCCGCCACCGTCGAAGGTGTCGCCGCAGACGAACAGCAGGGAGCCGTCCGGGCAGCGGGCGGGAATGCCCAGGTCGGTCCAGGGGGCGGCGAACCGGCCGGTCTGCGCCGGGCCGGTCAGGTCGCGGACCTTGAAACCGGTGACGGCCGCGGGGCGCACCGTGCCGGGGGCGGCGGCCGGGCGGGCGGCGGGCGAGGCGGCCCGTGCGGGGGCGGCGGCCAGGCCGGCGGCCGCGGCGGCGGCTCCGGCGACCGAGGCTCTCAGGACGGCGCGGCGGGTGGCCGGGCCGGGGCCCTCCGCCCTGGGGGACCGGGACTTCGCGGACATCGGGACTCCTCCGGGGGCAGGAAACGTCCGTGCGGGTGCGGTGGGGCGCGGGGCGCGGACGCCGGCGTGGCGTCCCGCACAGCGGCACCGTACGGCAGTCCGGCCGTCCACGACAGAGCCCCGCCACGCGCCGACTCCGGTGCGCCGGACGGCGGTTCACGGCCGGGGCGGCCGGTCGCGGCCCCGGCGTCCCGGCGGGCCGGCCCGGCCCGGCGTCCCCGCGTCCCGGCGTCCCGGCGTCCCGGCGTCCCGGCTCAGGCGGCGCCCGGTACGCCGTCCGCGTCCACCGCCTCCTCGCCGGGGCGGGCGAAGACCTCGGCGATGCGGTGGCGGCGGCGTTCCATACGGATCAGGCCGAGCCCCAGGTCGGCGACGGTGTCGCGGACCACGTCGTAGGTGTCGTCACCGGCGATGTCCACCAGCAGCAGGTGCCCGTCGGCCCGGGCGGTCAGTCCGGCGCCGGTCAGCGCGGTCAGCACGGCCGACGAACCGTCCCCGCCCCGCCCGGAGTCGGCGACCTCGACCGCCAGCGAGGCGGTGGCCTGCGTGAAGTCCCGGGTGGCGGAGGAACGCAGCAGGGCGCCGCCGTCGATGACGACGATGTGGTCGCTGACCCGCTCCAGTTCGCCCAGCAGGTGGGAGGTGACCAGCACCGAGATGCCGAAGTCGGTGTGGATACGGCGCACCAGGCCCAGCATCTCGTCCCGTCCGGCGGGGTCGAGGCCGTTGGTCGGCTCGTCGAGCAGTACCAGGCTGGGGTCGTGCACCAGCGCCTGGGCGAGCTTGACCCGCTGCTTCATGCCGGTCGAGTAGCCACCCATCGGGCGGTAGCGCTCCTCGTACAGCCCGACGTGCCGCAGCGTGTCGGCGGTGCGTTCCCGCGCGGCGGTCAGCGGCATGCCGGACATCCTGGCCATGTGCACGACGAACTCGGTGGCCGACACGTCCGCCGGCAGGCAGTCGTGCTCCGGCATGTAGCCGACGAGCGAACGGATGCGGCCACCCTCGGTCGCCACGTCCAGGCCCAGCACGGCGGCACGGCCCTCGGTGGCGGGGGACAGGCCCAGCAGGATCTTGATCAGGGTGGATTTGCCGGCGCCGTTCGCGCCGACGAGTCCGGTCACGCCCGGGCCGATGTCCACGGACAGGCCGTCCAGGGCGGTCACCCTCGGGTACCGCTTGGTCAGGCCCTCGGTCTGGATCACAGTCACCCCCCGACCGTAGACCGGCCGCCCGCCACGGGTCGTCACCCCCAGGTCGCGCCCACCGGGCGGCCGGGTAGTCCTGGAGACGGACCCGCCCGTAGGGGGGTGGGGGTTGCCGGCGGGGCGGGGGCCGTCCGGGCGCGGGGGTTCCGGCGGCGGGGGTTCCGGCGGCGGGGGCGGTCGGCGGCGGGGGCGGGGTGCGGGAGCGGTGCGGAGGGGCGGCGGGAGGGGCGGCGGGGTGCACGAACGGCGGCTGTGCGTCACCGGGTTGTCCACACTCGCTCGGTTGTCCACAGGTCTGGCGGAACCGCTTGACGTGGCCATCATCCGTTGTCACATTCGTTGATGTCAGATTCACCGGGCGGTCCGGCGTGCCGGTGCCCGGGGCCGTGGCGGGCGGCGCGGGGCGTGACGGGAGAGCGGGGTGAACGGGGTGGACGCGCAGGAGGGGGCCGGGCGGCCGGAGCCCGTGCGGGGGCGCCGCCGGACGGTGCGCTCCGGGGGTGTGGAGCTGGCGGTCGTCGAGTACGGCGACCCGGACCGGCCCACGCTGGTGCTGCTGCACGGCTACCCCGACAGCAAGGAGGTCTGGTCGCGGCTGGTCCCCCGGCTCGCCGGACGTTTCCACGTGGTGGTCTACGACGTGCGCGGGCACGGCGATTCCACCGCGCCGCGGCCGTTGCGCGGCGGCTTCCGCCTGGAGTCACTGACCGGGGACTTCGAGGCCGTCGCCGACGCGGTCGCCCCCGGGCGTCCGGTACACCTGGTGGGGCACGACTGGGGGGCGCTTCAGGGCTGGGAGTTCGTCACCGTGCCGCGCGCCGCCCGGCGGATCGCCTCGTTCACCGCCGTGTCCGGTCCCTGCCTGGACCACTTCGGGCACTGGATCGCCGACCGGCTGCGGCGCCCCACGCCCCGCCGGGCCGTGCAGCTCGCCGGACAGCTGGCCCGGTCCTGGTACGTCTACGCGCTGCACCTGCCCGTGCTGCCCGAACTGGCCTGGCGCGGGCCGCTCGGACGGGCCTGGCCCCGGCTGCTGGCCCGCGCCGGGCACCTTCCGCCGCAGGCCGCCGCCCCGGCCGCCTCGCTGCCGCGCGACGCCGCCCACGGCGCCTGGCTCTACCGGGACAACGTCCGCGCACGGCTGGGCCGGCCACGACCGGATCCGGTGGCGCTGGTACCGGTGCAGGTGGTCGTCCCCACCGGCGACCCCTACCTGTCGCGGCACCTCTACGACGACCTGGAGCGCTGGGTGCCCGACCTCACCCGCCGCACGGTCGCCGCCGGCCACTGGCTGCCCCGCACCCGTCCGGATCAACTGGCCGACTGGACAGCCGGGTTCGCGGACGCCCACCCCGCACGGCGCACCGGTCCCCCGGGGTGACCGCCCGGGTGCCGTCCGCAGGCCCCGAACCGCCCGCCACGCCATCCCGTTCGCCCTCCGGAGGACCCGCCTTCCATGGACACCCCCTCGCCGAACCACGGGACCGCCCGCTCCGGCCGGGACGCCACCGGCACCGCGGCCGACTGGATGGCCGGCGACCCGGCGGCCACCGCTGCCGTCAACGCCCTGCACCTGCTGCTGATCACCGTCGAACGGCACGCCGGTCCGGTGCTCGGCCAAGCGCTGCCGCTGGTCACCGAGGAGGGCGTCGGGCGGCGGGCGCGGGAGGCGGCGTCACCCGGTTCGCCGCACACGGTGCGGGCCGGGCGGGTGCTGGAACACCTGGCCGGCGCGGGGCTCGACACCCGTGCGGGCGTGCGGCAGGCGGAACGGGTGCTGGGCGCGCTGCTGTCCGGGCGGACGCCGGGCGGACTGCCGCTGACCGAACGGGAGTGGCTGCGGCTGCGACTGGCGGTGGTGGCCGCCGCCGAGCACTTCGCCGCGGTGCTGGGCGACTGGATCCTGCACGCCGGCGCGCTCGACCAGGCGTCCGGCGACCCCGAACTCCTCGACCTGCTGCGGCGGCACGGTGCCGGGCGGGTGGAGCGGCGGTCGGTGGCGTTCGACGTCTTCCAGCTCACCGGGGGCCGCCCGCTGCCGCGCTACGCCCGCCGTGTCGAGGGCATGCTGCTGACCGCGCCGGTGCTGCTGTGGCTGTGGCTGCGGGGGGCGTCCCAGTTGCTGAGGGAGGGGTCCTGCCCGCCCGGCGCCCGGCGGTACGGCCCGCGCGAGCACCACCGGGCGGTCGCGCGCGGACTGCTGCCGGCCTGGCGTTCGCTCGGCTCGGCCGTGCCCCGGTACCTGCGGCGGTCGTACCATCCTTCCCAGGAGGGCTCGTTGTACGTGGCGGCGCACTACCTCGCGGGGCGGCCCGCCCGCCGCGCCTCCCCGGGGTCCGGACGGCCCGCCACCTCCTGATCCCGCGGCAGACCCCTGTCCGGCTCACCGGGCAACAGAACGGAACGGTCATGGTGGTGTACCGCATCGACGACCTGGCCCGTGAGAGCGGCACCACGGTCCGCACGATCCGCGGTTACCAGGACCGCGGCCTGCTGCCCCGCCCGGAGCGCCGCGGCCGGGCCAACGCCTACGGGCCGCAGCACCTGAACCGGCTGCGGCAGATATCCGGACTGCTGGAACGCGGCTACACGCTGGTCAGCATCAAGGAACTGCTGGAGGCGTACGACACCGGTACCGGGCTGGGCGGGGTGCTCGGGCTGGCGGACGAGATGCGCCGGCCGTGGAGCGACGAGAGCCCGGCGCGGGTGCGGCGCTCCCAGCTCACCGCGTACTTCGGCGGCCAGGACGACGTCGCGCTGGCGGACGCCGTCGCGCTCGACGTGCTGCGGCCGGTGCCGGGCAGCGGGCTGGGGGACCCGGCCGACGAGGAGTTCCTGGTACCGAGCCCGCAGGAGCTGGCGGTGGCGGCCGAACTCGCCGCGGCCGGAGTGCCCCTGCCGGCGATCGGCGACCACATGCGGGAGGTGCGCGGGCAGGTGGAGCACATCGCCGCGCGCTTCATGGAGTTCACCGTCGAGCACGTCTTCGCGCGGTTCCTGGACCACCGGCCGACCGACGCCGAGGCCAACGAGGCGGTCGTCCTGGTCCGGCGCCTGCGCCCGCTGGCCCAGCAGACGGTGGACGCCGAACTCGCCCGCGCCATGCACATGCTGGCCGTCGGCATGGCCCAGGCCCACCTGGAGTCGGGCGGCACGATCCCCGACGGCGCCCTCGACCTCGCCGCACTCCCGGACCCGCCGCACCTCTCCCCGGAGCCGTCCGGCACCGTCCCGCCGGGGCCCTCCGGCGCGCTCCCTCCGCCGCCCGAGGTGCCCGACGGGTCCGCCGTCCGGTTGCCGGAGCACACCCTGCGCGAGGTCGTGGAGCTGGTCGGCGAGTCCGGGGCGGCCGCGTTCATCGCCGCGGCGGCCGAACGCGAGGTCCGGGCCCGCCGGATGGACGCCCTGGCCGCCGGCCGCGCGGACGGCCACCCGGACCACGGCTGACCGGCGCGTCCCCGCCGGGCCCGCGACGGTCGCCCGCGCGGCCGTCGCGTCGCAGAGTCACCGCATGCGTCTCAGTACGGTGATCCTGCCCGTCTACCGGTGGGCCGAGGGACAGGCCGTGTGGCGGCGGGCCGGGGAACTCGGTTTCCACACCGCGTACCCCTACGACCACCTGTCCTGGCGTTCGTTCCGCGACGGCCCCTGGTTCGGGACGGTGCCGACCCTGACGGCCGCGGCCGCCGCGACCGGACGCATCCGGCTGGGAACGCTGGTACGTCGGTCAAGCCTCGTTCATGTATCACGGGCCGGCCTGCGGAAATCACCGACACCCCGGCGAATCAGCCGTCCTGGCGCCTGTACGGATTGATGAACGGCTTGGTTTCACGGCCCACCTCTGCTGTGACCGGGAGCATCCGGGGGCCGGCGGTGTAGTAGCGCCCCCGAGCTTCGCCGTGTGAGTCCAGCCAGTTCAGCGCCAGCATCTGGCGCATATCCCGGATGGCCTGCTGTTCGCTGAGTTCGGCATCGATCTGGTAGAGCTTTCTCCGTACCTTCTGGCCGAGGAACGCCGGCAGAAGCGCATAGGTGGCCCGTTCATCCAGGCCGGACCGTTCGGCTTCGTCGGCCAGTCGAATCCAGGCACGGGACAGGAGCTCGACACGTCGTCGCGCACCTTGCGCTTGGCGGTGGTGTGCGGTGAGGCAGAACTTGACCCACTGGCGGGTATTCGTCGTGGGGTTCCACTCCGGGCCACCCATCACTTCCAGGACGGAATAGTAGGCGAAGGTGTTTTGCCCACGGCCGAGCCACTCCTCGATGGAGGAGAACTCGGCAGGCATGAGGGCTTCGCGGGCGAATACCAGCGTGGACAGCGCTCGCGACATGCGACCGTTGCCGTCTGCCCAGGGGTGGATCTTCACCAGGTTGAGGTGGGCCATGGAGGCGCGAACATGAGCGGGAGACTCCAGGTCGCCGTCGTTCAGCCAGGCGATCAACTCGGCCATGAGTCCTGGTACGGCGTCCTTGTCCGGCGCCGTGTACACCGGTACCAGTTCGTCATCCGGATGGGAGATGTGGACCGGTCCCTTCCTGAGCCGGCCAGGACGTTTCCCCGGCTGGTGCTCGGACCTGAGGGGAGCGCCCGGCTGCCTCGGGCACTCGTATCGTCGTGGCCACGCGTCTGAGCACCGCGATGGTGCCCGGTCTACCGCTGGCACGAGCAGGGCCGGGAGGCATGGCGGCAGGCCGAGAAGCCCCCGGCGGCCAGGAGCCAGCTTGCCGCGCGGGCGGTCTCCTCCGTCATCGGTGGCACCTTGGTGAGACCGCGAAATCGAACGCCGCCTGGACGATCCCGGGATCACGTGCGTCGACCAGCGTTGCCGCACTGGTCACGGTCAGCAGATCGAGAGTGCGAGCGACGTCCGGCCCATCCGGTCCACTTTGTAGTACCCGATGTGTGAAGATGTGGATGTCCTCCCGGCCGCCGGGGAGGACGGCCAGCGGCAACTCAACGGCGTCCCGAGATGTGCCGTGCGCGCCGCTGTATCAGTTGCGGGCGGGGTCCCCGCAGCACTTCTTGTACTTGCGGCCCGAGTCGCACCAGCACGGCCCGTTGCGCGGCGGCGGGAAGTTGACCGCCGCCTCAGGCCGGGTACGGGCCAGCCACGCGCCGAAGTCGCTACGCGACGCCGCTTCGGCCGGATCGCAGCCTTCCCGATCAGTCCACGCCAGGAACTCCGCCAACGCCCCGGTGACAATGAGTACGTGGGCAGCGCCCCTGTCTGCGTAGGCCCGAGCCGTCAACTGCGTCAGTTCGGCGTAATTCGCGTAGCCGTCACCATAGGACGCGGTCTGCTCCGGCCACCGCTCGCGCACCGCCCCGAAATCCTCCCGGCACCAGCGCAGCACAATGCCGTCGAAGGGCCCGCCGTCGCCGGGGATCTCGACGGCGGGCAGGACCGGGACCGAGCGCTGCCGAGGCAGCTGATCGAGCGCGGCGAGGAGCTCCCCGCCGAACTCGGTCAAGGAAGCGTCGCTGCGCTCCATGGCCGCCCGGTCCTCCTCGAACGGTTCCATGCCTTGCTCTTCGCGGAGCAGCCAGCGAGAAGCACGGAAGCCGTCACTGAGCTCCTCCCATTCCTGCCGGACCGCGTCCTGTCCGGGCTCGGAGAGGTTTGCCAGGCGTTCGAGAGCAGCCTCGCACCACGTCAACGATTCGCGACCGAGTCCGCGTTCGCCGTACACCTCCTCCATGTCGGAGTAGATGCGCACTTCCTTCGGTCCCGGCGCGGCAATGCCGTCCAGCGCCCGACGCAACTCCTGGTCTGCCCGCGCCGCCTCCTCGGCGTCATCGCGGTCGAGGAGCAGTGCCACCAGGGAGACCTGAGCGTCCAGGGCATCCAGGCCCCCACGCCGACGCACCCGCTCCATGAGTTCCAGTGCCCCGGCCAGGTCTTCCTCGTCCAGTTCTCTGGCCCATGCGGCATCGAGCACGGCTGTGCCCCAGTCCGGGGACTCGGGGCTGGCCTCCGCCCAGGCCAGACTTTCTGACGCGGCAGGACGGCGCTGAAGTTCCCTGACATACGCGGCATATGACTGGGTATCGACTGATGGCATACGATGATCAGGCACTTACTCAGTGTATCGGCCCGGCCCGGAAGCATCACCTGCCTCTTTGCGTCCCAGCAGAGACCTTCGCGCCGACGAGGTCGCCAGGCTACCGGCCACGGGGCCGACGTGCCGCGAGAACCTCGGCGTACGGTCCCGCTCTCTCCGCTTCCGGCACCCCGTACGCTCCCCACCATGCGTCTGAGCACTGTGATCCTGCCGATCCACCGCTGGCACGAGCAGGGGCGGGAGGTGTGGCGGCGGGCCGAGGAGCTGGAGTTCGACACCGCCTATACGTACGACCACCTGTCCTGGCGTTCGTTCCGCGACGGCCCCTGGTTCGGGACGGTGCCGACCCTGACGGCCGCGGCCGCCGCGACCGGGCGCATCCGGCTGGGAACGCTGGTGACGTCGCCCAACTTCCGGCACCCGGTGACACTCGCCAAGGACCTGATGACGGTGGACGACATCAGCGGCGGCCGCCTCACCGTGGGGATCGGGGCCGGCGGCACCGGCTTCGACGCCACCGTGCTGGGACAGCGGGTGTGGACGCCGAAGGAGCGGGCGGACCGGCTGGCGGAGTTCGTGCCGTTGCTGGACGACCTGCTGACGCGGGAGAACACCACCAGCACCGGCACCCACTACTCGGCGGTGGAGGCCCGGATGCTGCCGGGCTGCGTGCAGCGTCCCCGGGTGCCGTTCTACGTGGCGGCGACCGGGCCGCGCGGTCTGGCGCTGGCGGCCGCGCACGGGCAGGGCTGGATCACCTACGGCGACCCGCGCGGCCCGGCGGACGTGCCCGTCGGCCAGGCCCCGCTGGTGGTCGCCGGTCAGCTGGAGCGGCTGCGGGCGGCCTGCGAGGCGGCGGGACGGGACGCCGGGGCGATGGAGAAGGTACTGCTCCAGGGCTCGTCGGCGGAGAAGCCGCTGGTGTCGTTGGACGCGTTCGTCGACTGGGCCGGCCGTTACCAGGAGCTGGGCATCACGGAGGTGGTGCTGCACTGGCCGGTGCCGGACTCCGTCTACGCGGCCGACCCCGCCGTTTTTGAGCGCATCGCCACCGAGGCCCCGGCCCAGCTGCGCTGACCGGCCGCGCCGCCGTCCCCCGTCCGGCCCCCGGCGCCGTCTGAACACCACCGGCGCGGGTACCCGTGTATCCGGGCATCGGCCGCGAACGGGACGTACCGCCCCGGCCGCCCGTCCCGCGAGGAGAGGTGGAGAGCCGATGGTGTCACGCCAGCCGTCCGAGGAGGCCGGAACGTTGTGCCTGGTCACCGGAGCCACCGGGTACATCGGCGGGCGCCTGGTGCCGGAGCTGCTGGCCGCCGGTCACCGGGTGCGGTGCCTGGCCCGCGACCCCGGCCGGCTGCGCGACCAGCCGTGGGCCGACCGCGTGGAGGCCGTACGCGGTGACGTGACCCGGCCCGAGACCCTGCCGGAGGCGTTCGAGGGCGTCACGGCGGCGTACTACCTGGTGCACGCGCTGGGCAGCGGCGCCGGGTTCGAGGAGACCGACCGGCGGGCGGCCCGTTCCTTCGCCGCCGCGGCACGGACCGCCGGCACCCGGCGGATCGTCTACCTGGGCGGTCTCACACCGGCCGGGGTGCCGGAGCGCGAGCTGTCGCCGCACCTGCGCTCGCGGGCGGAGGTGGGCCGCATCCTGCTGGAGAGCGGCGTGCCGACCGCCTGCCTGCGGGCCGCGGTGATCATCGGTTCGGGCTCGGCGTCGTTCGAGATGCTGCGCTACCTCACCGAGCGGCTGCCCGCGATGGTCACCCCACGATGGGTCGGCACCCGGATCCAGCCGATCGCGGTGCGGGACGTGCTGCGGTACCTGGTGGGGGCCGCCGGGCTGCCCGCCGAGGTCAACCGGACCTTCGACGTGGGCGGCCCCGAGGTGCTGACCTACCGGCGGATGATGGACGGTTACGCCGACGAGGCGGGGCTGCGGCGGCGGGTCGTGCTACCGGTGCCGGTGCTGACACCGGGTCTGTCCAGCCACTGGGTGGGCCTGGTGACGCCGGTGCCGAACTCCATCGCCCGGCCGCTGGTGGAGTCGCTGCGGCACGAGGTGGTGTGCGCCGAGCACGACATCGCCCGCCACGTGCCCGATCCGCCCGGCGGGCTGCTGGGCTTCCGGGCGGCGGTCGGCCTGGCGCTGAAGCGGGTGCGGGACGCCGACGTCGCCACCCGCTGGTCGTCGGCGGCGCTGCCGGGGGCGCCCAGCGATCCGCTGCCGACCGATCCGGACTGGTCGGGCGGCACCCTCTACGAGGACCGCCGGGCCCGGACGGTGCGGGCCGAGGCGGGGGCGGTCTGGCAGGTGGTCGAGGGCATCGGCGGGGAGAACGGCTGGTACTCCTTCCCGCTGGCGTGGGCGGTGCGCGGCTGGCTGGACCGGGCGGTCGGCGGGGTCGGGCTGCGGCGCGGCCGCCGGGACCCGCGGCGGCTGCGGGTCGGCGACTCGCTGGACTTCTGGCGGGTGGAGGAAGTGGTGCCGGGCCGGCTGCTGCGGCTGCGCGCCGAGATGCGGCTGCCCGGGCGGGCCTGGCTGGAGCTGTCGGTGTCGGACACCGGTCCCGGTCGTTGTCTCTACCGGCAGCGCGCGCTGTTCCGGCCGCGCGGGCTCTCCGGTCACGCGTACTGGTGGACGGTGGCGCCGTTCCACTCCGTGGTCTTCGGCGGCATGGCCCGCAACATCGCCCGCCGCGCCGGCGCCCCTCCCGGCGGCGCCGGGTCCCGCTCCGTGCAGCCCGGCGACGCGGGGGCACGGCAGGGGCCGGCGCCGGAGGGCACCGGTTCCGGGGCGGACGTCTGGACGGCGGACGGCGGCGGGGACCGCGGTGACGACCGTCCCCGTGGTGACGACGGCAGGAGGAGCACCACCCGATGACGTCCTGCGTCATGCTGTTCACCGGTGACCTGCGGGTCCACGACCATCCCGTGCTGCGCGGCGCGCTGGCGGAGGCGGACGAGGTCGTGCCGCTGTTCGTGCTGGACCCGGGGGTGGCCGCCGCCGGGTTCCTCGCGCCGAACCGGGCGGCGTTCCTCGCGGACTGCCTGCACGACCTGGACGGTTCCCTGCGCCGGCGCGGCGGCCGGCTGGTGCTGCGGTCGGGGTCGCCGGCGGCGGAGGTGCTGCGGGTGGCCCGGGAGACCGGTGCCGGCTCGGTGCACGTGGCGGCCGGGGTCAGCGGCTACGCGGTCCGCCGGGAGGAGGCGCTGCGGGCGGCGCTGGAGGCGGACGGGCGCCGTCTGGTGGCGCACGACAGCGTGGTGACCGCGGTGCCGCCGGGCGCGGTGCTGCCGTCGGGTGCGGGACGGGACCACTTCGCGGTGTTCACCCCGTATTTCCGCCGCTGGAGCGACCATCCGCACCGGGCACCGATGGGGGCACCGCGCACCGTGCGGGTGCCGTCCGGACCGGCGTCGGAGGCGTTGCCCACCGCGAAGTCGCTGGTGGCGGGGGAGGTGTCGCCGGGGCTGTGCCCCGGTGGCGAGAGCGAGGGGCGGCGCCGGATGCGCCGCTGGCTGGCGGACGGGATAGGGGCGTACGAGGAACGGCACGACGACCTGGCGGGCGACGCGACCTCGCGGCTCTCGCCCTACGTGCACTTCGGCTGCCTCTCGCCCGCGGAGCTGGTGCGGGCGGCCGGGGAGCACGGCGGTCCGGGCGCGGAGGCGTTCGTGCGGCAGCTGGCCTGGCGGGACTTCCACCACCAGGTGCTGGCGGCCCGCCCGGACGCGGCACGCACGGACTACCGGCCGCGCGGGGACCGCTGGCGGCGGGCGGAGCGCGACCTGGCGGCGTGGCGGGACGGCCTGACGGGTTACCCGGTGGTGGACGCGGCCATGCGGCAGCTGCGGCACGAGGGCTGGATGCACAACCGGGCGCGGCTGCTGGCCGGCAGCTTCCTGACGAAGACGCTGTACGTGGACTGGCGGGCGGGCGCCGCGCACTTCCTGGAGCTGCTGGTCGACGGGGACGTGGCCAACAATCAGCTGAACTGGCAGTGGGTGGCCGGCACCGGCACCGACACCCGGCCCAACCGGGTGCTCAATCCGCTGACCCAGGCGGCGCGTTTCGACCCCGACGGCGCCTACGTGCGCCGCTGGGTGCCGGAACTGTCGGGGATCCGCGGCGGCGCCGTCCACCGGCCGTGGCGACTGCCGGAGGCGGAACGCGCCACGCTGGACTACCCGGCGCCGATCACCGGGCTGGACGAGGGCCTGGAGCGCTTCCGCCGGGCCCGTGGCAAGGAATGACGGGGGAACCCCGCCCTGTTTCACGTGAAACACGATGTTTCACGTGAAACAGGGCCTTCGCGTCCGGATGCCGCCCGTCCCCGTGCGCGGGCGGTACCCGTGACACGCGCTCACCCTCCGGCCGCCTCCGCGTACGTCAGGCGGGCGCGCTCCGCGGGGGCGGCCGGGTCGAGGGCGGCCGACACCCGGGGCGGCAGGGCGGTGCGGCCGGCCAGCCCCAGGGCCAGGCGGGTGGCGAGCCGGTGCCAGGCGGAGGCGTCGCGGATCATGCCGTGTCCGCCGTGCGGCATGACGATCCCGCAGGCGGCGGCGCCGGCGGAGCGCGCCCGGTGCGTCAGCTCCCAGGAACCGCGGGCGTCGGTGATCCGGTCGGTGGGGCAGTGCAGCAGCACCGACCTCCGGCCGCGCAACTGGTCGACGGGGTCCTCCAGCGGGCACCACGGCGCCAGCGCCACCACGCCGGTCACGTTGGGGTGGCCGGCGGCCCACAGTGCCGCGCGGCCACCCATGGAGTGGCCCAGCAGCACCACGGGCAGGCCGCCGGTGCGCTCGGCGAGTTCGCCGAGCGCCCGGACGGCGTCGCGGGCCGCGTCGGCGTCGTGCCCGTTCCAGCCGCGGTAGCGGTAGCGCACCCGGGCCAGCGCCAGCCGCCCGCCGCCGGTGGCGGCCCGCAGGGAGTGGGCGAACGGGATCATGCGCAGCGAGGTGAGTCCCCAGGGCCGGGGCGGGGTGCGGTCCTGGGAACGGCCGCCGTGCAGCAGCACGACGACGGCCTCGGCGGCCGGGGGCAGGCGCTGGACGCGGAGCGCCGGGCGGGCGGCCGGGGCGGTGCGGGTGGTGGTGGTCACGGGCGGTTGTTCCCTCCGGCCGCGGGGCGGGGGCGGCGCCGGGGCGGCAGGGGGAAGAAACCGCTGGTGCGCGCCGTGTAGTCGGCGTAGCCGGGGCGGTGCGCCATGTGGGCCTCCAGCAGGCGCTGGCCACTGCCGCGGGTCAGCAGGAACGTCATGACGAGCGGCGAGACCACGGAGACGGCGACGGCCTGCCAGGCGTCGCAGGCCAGGAGGAACAGGCCCCACCAGACGAGGAAGTCGCCGAAGTAGTTGGGGTGCCGGGTCCAGGCCCACAGGCCACGGTCCATGATCCGGCCCCGGTTGGCCGGGTCGGAGGTGAAGCGGCGCAGTTGCAGGTCACCGACGGCCTCGAAGAACAGTCCCGCCGCCCATACCACCGCGCCGGCCGCCACCAGGCCGCCGGCCGGGCCGCGCACGTACGGTGCGGCCTGCACCGGCAGGGAGACCAGCCACACGAGGGCGCCCTGGAGCAGGTAGACCGTGCGGAAGGCGTAGGCGTTGCGGCTGCCGGGGGCCTTGGACAGCAGGCGGTCGTAGCGCGGGTCCTCGCCCTTGCCGCGGCCGCGCAGGCCGATGTGGACGGCGAGCCGCAGCCCCCACACCACGGTGGCGCCGGTGACGATCAGCCGCCGGGTGTCGTCGCCGTGGCCCGCGGACATGCCGAGGGTGGCGAGGGCGACGGCGGCGAACGCGGCGCCCCAGGCGGCGTCCACCACGCGGTGCACGCCCTTGGCGACCCCGACGGCGAAGGTCACGAGCATGACGGCCAGCGCCGTCCCGGCCGCGACCGCCAGGTTGACGCCGAAGGCGGCCCAGGGGAATCCGCTCACGCCGCGTCCCGGGTGCGCACGTCGAGGTCGTCGAGGTCGTACCACTCGCGCAGGGTGGCAGGCATGGCGGCCTCGCCCTCGCGGGTGGGGCGCACCGCCACGATCTGGTCGACGCCCATGCGCCGTTCGGCGAACGCCAGCGCGCCGCCGACCAGGTAGAGCCGCCAGACGCGGGCGGTGGCCTCACCGACCATGCCGGTGAAGGTCTCCCAGTCCTCCTCCAGCGTGCGGTGCCAGGCGTTGATGGTGCGCACGTAGTGCTCGCGAAGCGACTCGGCGGCCCGGATCTCGAAGCCGGCGCCCTCCAGCAGGTTGAGGGTCTCGCCGAGCGGCCGCATGTGCATGTCGGGGGCGATGTAGGACTCGATGAACGCGCCGCCGCCGGGGGCGTTGGCGCCGCGGGACATCTGCTGCACGAACAGCCGGCCGCGCGGTTTGAGCATGCGCAGGAGCAGGGCGGCGAAGGCCGGGTACTCCTCGTCACCCACGTGTTCGCCCATCTCGACGGTGGAGACGGCGTCGAAGCTGCCGGGATCGGCGTCGATGTCGCGGTAGTGCCGCAGGCTGACGTCGACGAACTCCTCCAGGCCCTCCGCGCGCACCCGGGCTGCCACGAAGTCGCGCTGCTCGCGGGAGAGGGTGACGGCGGTGACGCGGGCCTTGAACTCGCGGGCCGCGTACAGGGTCAGCGAGCCCCAGCCGCAGCCGACGTCCAGCAGCCGGGCGCCGGGCACCAGGCCGAGCTTGCGGCAGATCAGCTCCAGCTTGTCGCGCTGCGAGTCCACCGCGCCGTACGCCGGGTCGTCGGGGCGGGTCCAGTAGCCGCAGGAGTACGCCATGGTCTCGTCCAGCAGCGCGGCGTAGAAGTCGTTCGACAGGTCGTAGTGGTGGCTGATGGCGGAACGGTCCCGGGCGGTGCTGTGCTTGGTGCCGCGCAGCCGGGCGCGGGGGGCACCGGGCTCCGGGGGGCGGGGGCCGACGGCGCCGAGCCGCACCGCGGTGGCGACCGCCCGCGCCCGGTCGGCGACACCGGGGCGGGGGGCACCCAGGCCGCGTTCGCGGGCCAGCCGCCACATGGCGCTCAGGCCCTCGCCGAGGTCGCCGGCCACGTCCAGGTCACCAGCGATGTACGCCTGCGCCAGGCCGAGTTCGTCAGGCTGCCACAGCAGGCGCCGCAGCGCGCGGCGGGAGCGCAGCACCACCAGGGGCGCGTCCTGCGGTCCTGCCTCGCTGCCGTCCCAGGCCCGCAGCCGCACCGGCAGCTCTCCCCCGAGGACGTCCCGCGCGAGTGCGCTGAGCTGGTCGGCGACGGGAATCAACGGGAACCTCCGGCGGGCTTGGACAGCTGGATCTGGCGCACGTCGAGGTAGCCGGCGGCGAACCCGGCCTCGGAGTAGGCCAGGTAGAACTCCCACATCCGGCGGAAGACGTGGTCGAAGCCGAGGGCGTCGACCTCGGCGGCGCGGGCGGTGAAGCGTTCCCGCCACAGGGCGAGGGTGCGCGCGTAGTGCGGGCCGTAGCCGTCGTCGGCGGTGATCCGCAGCCCGGTGCGGGCGGTGACCTGCCCGATGGCCTCGACGGAGGGGATCAGGCCGCCGGGGAAGACGTACTTGTGTATCCACGTGTAGGTGTCGCGGGTGGCGAGCATGCGCGCGTGCGGCATGGTGATGGCCTGGAGGGCGACTCTGCCGCCGGGTGCGGTGAGCCGGTCGAGGGTGGCGAAGTACTCCGGCCAGTACTCCTCTCCGACGGCCTCGATCATCTCGACGCTGACGACCGCGTCGAAACGGCCCGTCACCTCGCGGTAGTCGCGCAGTTCGACGGTGACCCGGTCCGCGTACCCGGCCGCGGCGATCCGGCGCATGGCCAGCTGCCGCTGCTCGGCGGAGAGGGTGACGGTCAGCACGGTGGCACCGCGGGCGGCGGCCCGCAGGGCGAGTTCGCCCCAGCCGGTGCCGATCTCCAGCAGCCGGGTGCCCTCGCCGACGCCGGCCAGGTCCAGCAGCCGGTCGATCTTGCGGTGCTGTGCCTGCGCCAGGTCGTCCCAGCCGGCGGCCAGGTCGGTGAAGACGGCCGCGGAGTAGGTCATCGTCTCGTCGAGGAACAGCGCGAACAGTTCGTTCGAGAGGTCGTAGTGCCGCTGGATGTTGTCCTTGGCGCCGTCGAGGGTGTTGCGCTCGGCGGCCGGGTGGCGGCGGGCCCACGCCCCGCGCAGCCGCTGGAGCGGCGTGGGCACCAGGCCGCCGACGTCGGAGGCCAGCACCGTCAGCAGTCCGACCAGGTCGTCGGTCTCCCACTCACCGGCCATCCAGGACTCGCCGAAGCCGATCAGGCCGTCGGCGCCCAGGCGGCGGTGGAACGACTCCGGGTCGCGCAGCCGCAGCAGCGGGCCGTCGGTGCCCCGGGGGGCGCCGGTGCCGTGGGCGACGCGCAGCGGCAGCGCGGACAGCGCGCGGCTGACCAGGGCGCGGGCCACAGCGGTGCGCAGCGCGGAGGACCGCGGTACGCGGGCCACGCCGGGCCAGCGTGCCGGGTCCGGGGCGACCGGGTCCGGGGCGACCGGGTCCGGGGCGACCGGGTCCGCCGCCCGGGCGGCGGGCGCGGTTCCGGGTGCTTGGATGCTCACTTCATACCCTCCTGGGCGGGATGGTGCGGCCGGGGTCGGACCGGGAGGCGGCGCAGGAACAGCCGGACGCCGTGGCGGCGGATGGCGAGGGAGACCGCAGCGGTTGACCAGGGGTGGCGAACCGCCTCGGTGAGCAGGGCGGCCGGTCCGGCGGGCCGCCGGGTGCCCCGCACGGTCGCGGTGAACGGCGTCGCCCCTTCCCGCCGCAGCTGCACGGTCAGGTCGAGGCGTTCCCCCGGCTCCGGCAGCCGCATGCGGTAGTCGCCGTCGACGGGGAAGAAGGGCGAGACGTAGAACTCCTTCGCCACGTCTGCCCGCCCCTCCTCGTCGGCACGCATCAGGTAGCAGTGGCGTTCGCCGTAGGTGTTGTGCACCTCGGCGACCACGCACACCGGGGCTCCCCGCGGGTCGTGGCACCAGTAGAGGGTGATGGGGTTGAAGACGTACCCCAGGACGCGGGCGTGCGCCAGCATCAGTACCCGGCCGCCGGCGAGGTCGATGCCGCGTGCGGCCAGGAAGCGTTCCAGTCCCGCCCGGATGGTGGGCGCCGTTCCGCCGAAGTGGTCGCGGGCGTCGAAGCGGGCCAGCGGGCGCAGCGGGGCCGGCAGGCGGGGCGGCCGGTCGACGTCCACCAGCCACAGGTAGGTGCGGTGGCTGAAGGCGTACGTCATGGGGGCGACGCGGGCGTGCCGCACCAGGCAGTCGTAGAGGGCGGGGGCGGGGGCGTCCGGGCGGGTCACCACGTGACCCCCAGGGCGGCGGCGGCCAGGACGCCGGAGCGGCAGCCGTCCTCGTGGAAGCCCCAGCCGTGGTAGGCGCCGGCGTAGGCGGTGACGCCGGTGTTCAGCGTGGGCAGCAGCCGCTGGGCGGCGACGGACCCGGGGGTGTAGAGGGGGTGCCGGAAGTCGGTTGCGGCCAGCACCTTCGCCGGGTCGACGTGGCCGGTCGCGTTGAGGGAGACCACGTAGCGTTCGGTGGCGTCCAGCCGCATCAGGCGGTTCATGTCGTAGCTGACCCGCACGGCGGCCGACGGGGCGTCGCAGGAGGGCATCAGGTAGTTCCAGGAGGCGGCGGCACCGCTGCTGGCGGGCAGTTCGGTGGTGTCGGTGTGCAGCAGCGTCGGGTTGTGCGAGTAGCTGAAGGCGCCCAGGACGCGGGATTCGGCCGGGGTGGGGTCGGTCAGCACGGTCAGCGCCTGGTCGGGGTGGAGGGCCAGCACCACGGCGTCGTAGCGGGTGGTCCCGCCGGCCGCGGTGTCCACCTCGGCTCCGGCCGCGTCCCGGCGCACCGCGGTCACCGGTGTCCCGGTGCGCACGTCGGGCAGCTGCTTGGCGAGCCGGTCGACGTACTCCGCGGAGCCGCCGGTGACCGTGCGCCAGGTGGGGGAGCCGGTGACGGTGAGCATGCCGTGGTGGTCGAGGAAGCGGAAGAGGTAGCGGGCGGGGTAGCGCATCGCGGTCTGCGGGGCGCACGACCAGACGGCGGAGACCAGCGGCGTCATGAAGTGGCTGACGAAGTAGCCGGAGAACCCGCCGCGCTCCAGGAACTCACCCAGGGTCAGCGCGCTGTCCTCACCGCCGGGAACGCCGTCGGGTTCGGCGGCCAGCAGGGCGCGGGCGGCGCGGTGGAAGCGCGGCACCTCGGCCAGCAGCTTGAGGTAGGCGCCGCGCAGCGCGTGCCCGGCGCGGGGGAACAGGCCGCGCGCGCCCCTGGCGCCGGCGTACTCCAGGCCGCAGCCGTCGCAGCGCACCGACATGCTCATCTCCGACTCCTGGGTCTGCACGCCCAGTTCGCGGAAGAGTCGCAGCAGGTGGGGGTAGGTGCGTTCGTTGTGGACGATGAAGCCCATGTCGACCCGCAGCGGGCGGCCGTCGGGTTCGGCGACCTCCCGGGTGTGGGCGTGTCCGCCGAGCCGGTCGTCGGCCTCGTACAGCGTGACGTCGCACGCGTTCCGCATCACGTGGGCGGCGGTCAGGCCCGCCACCCCACTGCCGACCACGGCTATCCGGCGCCGGTCCACGGGCGTCCCCTCCTCGCAGCGCGCACGGTCCGCGCCGGTGGGCGCGGACCCCTCTCTCACGTCATTCGGAGCCGCCGTTCACGGGGATGGGTGCCGGGGGGATCGGATTCCGGCCATCGTGGCCCCTTCAGGCCGGATGCCCCGGGCGCGCCGGATCACGCACGCCCGACGGCGGCCGGCCCGGTGACCTGGGCCGCACATCACGCGGCCCCGTCCGGCCGGAGGGGCCGGGCGGGGCCGGGCGGCACCGTCAGATGGTGACGAGCAGGAGAGGGGAGGTGGTCGGCTGCCGGGAGCCGCCGTGGGGTTCGACGGTCAGCCCCACACCGTCCGCGCCGGCGGCGCCGGCGGCGGTGAGCAGCGCCGTGCCGGAGCTGTGGGCGGGGTCGATCAGGCCGGCCGGGACCATGCCGCCCTCGCGCCGGTACCACAGCTCGTAGACGTGGGAGCCGGGCAGTTCGGGCAGGTCGCGGTAGACGAAGGCGGCACGGTCCTGGGCGGCGGAGGAGACGATGGTGGCGTCGCCGCCGCCGCGCACGGCGGCGGCCCGGTACGTGGCGTCGGGGGCGGCCATCAGGTGGGCGAGGCCGGCGGCCTGCCGCTGGGCGGCGGCCCGGGTGTCGTCGGCCCGGTGTTCGGCGTTCACCGCGATCCCGCCGGCGGCGATCGCGCCGGCCAGGCAGGCCGCGGCGACCAGGTGGGGCAGGCGCCGGCGCCAGGCGCGGCGGCGCAGCGGCACGACGACGGCACCTCCGGGCGGTGGAAGCTGTCTGACCTGCGGGATCGCGGCCATGACGCGTTCGCGCATCGCGGCGGGCGGCACCTCGGCGACGGCGAGCGCCAGCCGGCTCGCGGTCTCGCGCAGTTCGGCGACCTCGTGGGAGCACGCCTCGCACTCGGTGAGGTGCCGGGTGAACTCCCGTTCCTCATCCGGTGACAGCGCGTGCAACGCGTAGGCACCGGTCAGTGTGTGCAGGTCAGCGGTCATGCGGACACCCCCAGGCAGTCACGGAGCCGGATCAGGCCGTCCCGCAGGCGGGTCTTGACCGTGCCGAGGGCGGCGCCGAGCAGGTCGGCGGTCTCGCGGTAGGTGAACCCGCGGTAGTAGGCAAGCGTCACCGACTCGCGCTGGAGCTCGGTGAGCTGGTCGAGGCAGCGGCGTACCTGTTCACGTTCCAGCCGTCGCTCGACCTGTTCGCTGACCTCGTCGAAGGCGGGGCTGTGGTCGCGGACCGCCGCCTTGTGCTCGCGGTCGGCGGACGCCTGCGCGGAACGCACCCGGTCCACCGCGCGACGGTGGGCCAGCATCATGATCCACGACATGGCGCTGCCCTGCGCGGAGTCGAAACGGGCGGCGGAGCGCCACACCTCGATCAGCACCTCCTGGGCCACCTCCTCGGACTGCGCGGGATCGCGCAGCACCCGGCGCACCAGGCCGAGCACGGAACCGGCGACCACGGTGTAGACGCTGTCGAACGCGTCACGGTCCCCCCGGGAGACCCTCTCCAGGAGATTCTCCAGCGCACCGGAGCGTGATGCTCCGGGCTGGTCCTCCGTGGCAGCAGCGCGCATGGGCACCTCCGGCTAGACGTCGGTCAGGGGTCATTCGGAGCCCGACGCCTCAGGGACGGGTGCGGATCGCGGATTCTCCCCGGACCGTCCGCGCGCCGCGGCAGGGGGCGGGCGCAGCCGCCCCGGACGCTACCAGCCGGGGTCCCGGGAACCGCGGCCAGGCGGGCCGGTCAGGTGGTGCGGGGCCGGGCCGGGGACGGGCCCGGCCCCCGCCCGGCCGGGCGCGGGCACGCCGGGACGGGCGATCGGGGGCCGCCGCGGATCAGGAGGACGGCGGCATCAGGACGGTGTCGATGATCTCCACGTTGGCGTTGGAGGTCTTGACGTTGCCGCACACCACGTTGGCGGTCTTGTTGACCTTGTAGGCCATGCCGGAGCCGGAGACCATCAGGTTCTGCTTCTCCAGCGTCGGGTAGCTGCCCGTCGCCAGGTCGGAGACGCTGAGCTTCTTGCCGACGACGTGGTAGGTGAGGATCTTGGTCAGCATGGCCTTGTCGGCCAGCACCTTGGCCAGGGTGGCCTTGGGGAGCTTGGCGAAGGCGTCGTTGGTGGGCGCGAAGACGGTGATGTTCTGCGCCGAGTTCAGGGTGTCGACCAGGCCGGCCTTCTTGACCGCGGTGACCAGGGTGGACAGCGCCGGGTTGTTGGAGGCGGCGGTGGCGACCGGGTCCTGCGCCATGCCGTTGAAGCTGCCCTTGCCGGTCTTGGGGATCGACGCGCAGGCCGAGCCGAACGGCATGTCGTCCGAGGGCATGGCGGCGGTGGTGGAGGCGGCCGTCGAGGGCTTGGCGGACGCCGAGGAACCCGAGGAGTCCTTGGAGTCGCTGCTGCCGGAGCAGGCGGAGGCGGTCAGCGCCAGGACGGCGGCGGTCGCGGCGGCGGCGGCGATCCGGCTGGAGCGGCGGGCGGCAGTGTTCATCGAACTCTCCTAGCGTCGTACGGCACGGGGGTTGTGCTCCCGGGTGTCATTCGGCGCCGGTCGGCCCGCGTATGGGTGCGATCACGCGAACGAGTGACAGTCGAGGGGGACTTCGCAGGTCAGGCCCAGGAAAATTCCCTCCGCCCGGTTTTCCCCGCCGGCCACCGCCGGGCCCGTCCGGAGTGCGGACCCCTCCGCCGGGCCGTGCGGGCGATCGGCGAGGATGGGGCCGTGACGCCGCCTCCCAGCCCCGGACCGCCGCACCTGCCCCCGGGCACGCCCCGCCTGATCGCCACCGACCTCGACGGCACGCTGCTGCGCGGCGACCGCACCGTCTCACCCCGCACGGTCACGGCGCTGGCGGCGGCCGAACGCGCCGGGATCGACGTCTTCTTCGTCACCGGCCGCCCCAGCCGCTGGATGGACGTGGTCGCCGCGCACACCGCCGGCCACGGCACCGCGATCTGCGCCAACGGCGCGGGCGTCTACGACCTGCGCGACGGCCGTCTGCTCTCCCACGACGCGCTCGACGAGGCAGACGCCGTCCGGATCACCCGGATCCTGCGGGCGGCGGTGCCCGGCACGTCGTTCGCGGTGGAACGTGCCTTCTCCTTCCACCGCGAACCCGGCTACGCCACGCCCTGGGGCGGCTGGCCGGACTCGGTGGTGGCGCCCGTGGAGGAACTGCTCACCCGCGACACCGGCCAACCGCTGCTGAAGCTGCTGGCCCGGCACGACGACGCCGACCCGGACGCCTTCCTCGCCACCGCAGCCGAAGTGCTGGCCGGCGAGGCGGAGATCACCCGTTCCAGCACCTCCGCGCTGCTGGAGATCAGCCGCTCCGGCGTCACCAAGGCCAGCACCCTGGCCCGCTGCTGCACCGAGCGCGGGGTGCGGGCCGAGGAGGTCATGGCGTTCGGCGACATGCCCAACGACCTGGCGATGCTGGCCTGGGCGGGCACCGCCTACGCCGTCGCCAACGCCCACCCGGCGGTGCTGGCGGCCGCTCCCCACCGCACGGCGTCCAACGACGACGACGGCGTGGCGCGGGTCATCGAGGCCGTGCTGGCCCGCGGCTGACCCGCCCCCGGCTCACCCCGGCGCCCCCGCCGCCGCCCCCGCGGGCACGGCCGGCCCGGCGTCGGCCTCCCGTTCCCGCAGCAGCAGGTCGCGGAACGGGCCCTGGGCGGCGGCGAGTTCGGCGAAGGTGCCGCGCTGCACCGACCGGCCGGCGTCCAGCACCACGATCGCGTCGACCGCGCCGGGCCGCGCCAGGCACGCCAGGCGGTGGGTGATGAGCACCGTGGTACGCCCCCGGGTGGCGGCCAGCAGGTCGGCGGTCAGGGCGTCGGCGGTCGGCAGGTCGAGGTGCTCGGCGGGTTCGTCCAGCACCAGCACGGGGAAGTCCGCCAGCAGCGCCCGGGCCAGCGCCAGTCGCTGCCGCTGCCCGCCGGACAGCCGGGCCCCGTGCTCGCCGACCAGGGTGTCCAGCCCGCCCGGCAGCGCCTCCACCCACCCCAGCAGCCGCGCCCGGCCCAGCGCCTGCCGCAGCTCGGCGTCGGTCGCGCCGGGGCGGGCCAGCCGCAGGTTCTCCCGCAGCGAGCTGTCGAAGACGTGGGCGTCCTGGGCGCACAGTCCGACGAACCGCCGAACCGCGTCACCGTCCAGCGTGCCGGCCGGGGTGCCCGCCAGCAGGTAGCCGCCGGACTCCGGCTCCACGAACCGCAGCAGGGCGTGCGCCAGCGTGGTCTTGCCGGCCCCCGACGCGCCGACGACCGCCACCCGGTCCCCCTGCGCCAGCTCCAGGCGGAAGCCGTCCAGCGCCGGGCGGACCGCACCGGGGTGGCGCACGGTCAGCCCGGTCAGCCGCAGCGGGAACGGCGTGGCCGGCGGTGCGGCCGGCACCGCGGGCTCGCGCACCGGTTCCGGCGCCGTCAGCACCTCCGCCACCCGGGCCGCCGCCCGCAGACCGCGCCGCCGGTACCGCACGGCGGCGGGCAGTCCGGCCACCGATTCGAACGCGGCGAGCGGCAGCAGCACCACGACGGCCAGCGCCACCGCCGGCAGCCGTCCGGCGGCGACCGCGGCCACCCCGGTCGCGGCGCAGGCGGTCGCGGTCAGGCCGGTCAGCAGCACGGTCAGGCCGCTGCCGAGCCCGGCCGAGGCGGCGGACCGCGCGGCCAGGCCGGTCAGCTCCCGGTCGGCGCGGGCCACCGCCTCCAGCCGCCCGGGCAGCGCGCCGGCCACCGCGAGTTCGGCGGTGCCCGACAGCACGTCGACGACGCGGGCCGACAACTCCCCGCGGGCCGGGGCGATCCGGCTCTCCGCCCGCCGCGACAGCGCCGCGGCCAGCCACGGCACCCCGGCGCCGGCCGCCAGCAGCCCGCCGGCCAGCAGCAGGCCGTCGCGCGGCAGCAGCAGGCCGGTGAACGCGGCGGCCGCCAGCGCCGCGGGGACCGCCGAGGCGACCGGCAGCACCCAGCGCAGCAGATGGTCCTGGGCGGCGTCGACGTCGCAGACCAGCCGGGAGAGCAGGTCACCGCGGTGCGCGGCGGGTCCCGCGCCGGGGGCGAGCCGCGCCAGCCGGGCCACCACGGCGGCCCGCAGGCCGCCCAGCGCCCGCAGCACCGCGTCGTGCGCCACGAGCCGTTCCGCGTACCGCAGGACGGCCCGCCCGAGGCCGAACGCCCGGGTCGCGGTGGTGGCCACCATCAGCGTCAGCACCGGCGGGTGCTGGGCGGCCCGGGAGATCAGCCAGCCGGACACCCCGAGCAGCCCCGCCGCGCTGACCAGCGCCAGCGCGCCCAGCACCGCCGCCAGCGCGAACCGCCCGCGCACCGCCGACCCGTCCCGCGCCAGCCACCGCAGCGGCGACCCCCCACCGGCGGCCCCCGGCGGCGGCTCCCCCGCACCGGTGCCCGCGGACGCCTGCGGGACGGCCGCCGGCCCGGTCGCGGGACGCCGGCGCTCCGGTGGGACGGCCGTCGGCGACTCCCGCGCGGCGCCGGCCCGTTCCGCTGCCGGCAGGCCGAGGTGGACGACGCGGTCGGCGACGGCGAGGAGGGCCGGGCGGTGGGCGACGACGACGACCGTGCGGTCGCGGGCCAGGCGGCGCAGGGCCGCGGCGACGTGGGCCTCGGTGCGGTTGTCCAGCCCGGCGGTGGGCTCGTCGAGCAGCAGGACCGGGCGGTCGGCGAGGAAGACCCGGGCGAGGGCGAGACGCTGGCGCTGCCCGGCGGACAGACCGGCGCCGCCCTCACCGAGCCGGGTGTCCGTGCCCTGCGGGAGGGCGGTGACGAAGCCCAGCGCACCGGCGTCGCGCAGGGCCCGGCGCAGTTGCGCGTCGGTGGCGGCCGGCCGGGCCAGCCGCACGTTCTGCGCGACCGTGCCGTCGAACAGGTGCGGGCGCTGCGGGAGCCAGGCGATCCGCTCCCACCAGGCGTCCCGTTCCAGGAGGGCGAGGTCGGTGCCACCGACGGTGACGCGGCCCCGGGAGGGCGGCAGCAGCCCGAGCAGTGCGGCCAGCACCGTCGACTTGCCCGCGCCCGAGGGGCCGGTGAGCGCCACCGTCTCCCCGGGCGAGACCGTGAAGGTGACCCGGGCGGGCGCGTCGGCGGTCCGGCCGGGGTGCCGCACCGCCAGCCCCTCGACCGCCAGCACCGCGTCCGGACCGGGCACCGGCAGGCTCCCGGTGACCGGCGGCGCGGTCTCCAGCACGGCGAACACCTCGTCGGCGGCGGCCAGTCCCTCCGCCGCCGCGTGGTAGTGCGTGCCGACCTGGCGCAGTGGCAGGTACGCCTCGGGGGCGAGCACCAGCACCATCAGCCCGGTGCGCAGGTCCAGGCCGCCGCCGACCAGGCGGAAGCCGATGCCGACCGCCACCAGCGCCACCGACAGCGTGGACAGCAGTTCCAGCGCGAAGGAGGACAGGAACGCGACGCGCAGCGTGCCCAGCACGGCCCGCCGGTGCCCGTCGGTGATCCGCCGCACGTTCGCCGCCTGCGCCTTCGCCCGGCCGAAGACCTTCAGCGTCGGCATCCCGGCCACCACGTCGAGGAAGTGGCCGGACAGCCGGGCCAGCAGCAGCCACTGCCGGCGGCCGCGGGCCTCGGTGTACCAGCCGATGAGCGCCATGAACACCGGGATCAGCGGCAGCGTCAGCGCGATCACCAGCGCCGACTCCGCGTCGGCGGTGGCGATCCTGGCCAGCACCACCGCCGGCACCACGACGGCCAGGGCGAGTTGCGGCAGGTAGCGGGCGAAGTAGTCGTCGAGGGCGTCGATCCCGCGCACCGCCAGGGTCGTCAGGTCGCCGGTGCCGCGTCCGGGGGCGCACCGGGCGGCGTGCCGCACCAGCCGCAGCCGCAGCGCCGACTTCACCGACGCGCTGGTGCGGTGGGCGGCGAGTTCGGTCAGCCAGGCGACCGCGCCACGCCCGGCGGACACCGCCGCCAGCAGCCCGAGCGCGGGGGCGGCCGCGGCGGCCCCGCGGCCGGCGAACGCCCCGGAGACGATCCCGGCGACCAGCGCGGCCTGGGCCACCACCAGTGCGGCGCCGGCCAGTCCGAGAGCGGCGGTCGCGGCGAGGAAGACCCGGGTGCGCGCCGCGTACCGCAGCAGCCGGGGGTCGACGGGACGCATGCGTACTCCCTCAGTGCGCGGCCGGGCCGGGGATGTGCCGCACGCCGATGCGCCGGCGGAAGACCCAGTACGTCCAGCCCTGGTAGGCCAGTACCAGCGGGGTCGCGGCGGCGGCCACCCACGTCATCAGCCGCAGCGTGTAGGGACCGGCGGCCGCTCCGGAGGCCGTCAGGCTCCAGGCCGGGTCGGTGGTGGAGGGCAGCACGTCGGGGAAGAGGGCGAGGAAGAGGGCCGCGACCAGCCCGGCCACCGCCACGCCGGACAGGGTGAACGCCCGGCCCTCCCGCCCGGCACGGTTGCACAGCAGCGCCCCGGCCAGCGCGGCCGGGGCCAGCAGCGCGACCGCGGCGCAGGCCGCTCCGCCGTCGTGGTGGGCGGTCAGCGCCAGGAAGGCGGCGGCCACCGCGAGGGTGACCGGTCCCAGGCGTCCGGCGATCCGGCGGGCCCGCGCCCGGACCCCGCCCAGCGTCTTGAGGGCGGCGAACAGCGCGCCGTGCAGGGTGAACAGCAGCAGCGTCAGCATGCCGCCGAGCAGCGCGTACGGGCCGAACAGGGCCGACGGTCCGCCGGTGACCTCCTGGGCGGCGTCGATCGGCACGCCGTGCGCGACGTCGGCCAGCACCACGCCCCACAGGAACGCCGGCCCCAGGGAGCCGTAGAAGATGACGTGCTCCCAGCCGCGTTGCCACCGCCGCCCCTCGCGCTTGCCCCGGTACTCGAACGCCACGCCGCGCAGGATCAGGCAGACCAGCACGGCGAGCATCGGCAGGTAGAAGCCGCTGAAGAGGGTGGCGTACCAGTCGGGGAACGCGGCGAAGGTGGCGCCGACCGCGGTGAGCAGCCAGACCTCGTTGCCGTCCCACACCGGGCCGATCGTGTTGATCAGCACCCGGCGTTCCTTCTCGTCGCGGGCCAGCAGCACGGTCAGCACGCCGATGCCGAAGTCGAAGCCCTCCAGGAAGAAGTAGCCGGTCCACAACACGGCGATCATCACGAACCAGACGTCGTGCAGGTGCATGGGTCGCCTCCTCAGTACGCGAAGATCATCGGCTTGTCGGACTGGTCCGCCCGGTCCGGTGCGCCGTCCGGATCCCCCGCCGGATCCCCGCCCGCCCCGTCCGGGTCCCCGTCCTCCGCGTCCCACGGCTCCGCGGCGGCAGGAGTGCGCAGCCGGGCCCGCAGGGTGCTGAGGGCGACCGGGGGCGGCGGCTGTTCCGCGGTGACCGGACCGGCCTTGGCGTACCGGGCCATCAGGCGCACCTCGACGACCGCCAGCACGGCGTACAGCGCGGTGAAGACGCCCAGTGAGAGCGCGATCTCGCCGGCGCCGACGCCGGGGGAGACGGCGTCCCGGGTGCGCATCAGGCCGTAGACCACCCACGGCTGGCGGCCCATCTCGGTGAAGACCCAGCCGAAGGAGTTGGCGATCAGCGGGAAGCCCATGGTCAGCACGCCGATCCGCCAGGACCAGCGGGTCGCCGACGGCCACATCTCGCGCCGCCGGGTGAGCATCAGCCGCGGCACCTCCTGCGGCCCGGTGCGGAACTCCGGGTCCAGCCACCGTCTGCGCCGGGTGGTCCACAGACCGACCGCCGCGGCCGCCGCCGACGTCATGCCGAATCCGATCATCAGACGGAAGCCCCAGAACGTCACGAAGATGTCCGGCACGTACTCCTCCGGGCTGCCCCCGTACCGCGCTGCCTCCTGCCGGGCGACGTCGTCGATGCCGGGCACGGCGGAACGGAAGTCGTCGTGCGCCAGGAAGGACAGCAGCCCGGGCACCGACAGTTCCACCGTGTTGTGGCCCTTTCCGACGTCCCCGACCGCGAAGACCGAGAACGGCGCCGGCTCACTGGTGTGCCACAGCGCCTCGGCGGCGGCCATCTTCATCGGCTGCTGCCCGAACATCACCTTGCCCAGCGCGTCGCCGCTGACCGCCGTACCCAGCCCCGCCAGCACCGCCAGCACCAGCCCGGCCCGCAGCGAGGTCCGCATGACGCCCACCCCGCGCCGCCCGCCGGCCGCGCCCGCCCCACGCCGCGCCCGCCACAGGTGGTACGAGGACACGCCCACGACCAGCGCGGCGCCGGTCAGGAACGACGCGGTGAGGGTGTGCGCGGCCTGCACCAGCGCGGTCCGCTGGGTGAGCACCGCCACGATGTCCGTCAGCCGCGCGCGGTGGGTGTGCGGGTCGATCGCGTACCCCACCGGATGCTGCATGAAGGAGTTGGCGGCCAGGATGAAGTAGGCGGACAGCACCGTGCCCGCAGCCACGATCCACATGCACGCGCAGTGCAGCCGGCGCGGCAGCCGGTCCCAGCCGAAGATCCACAGGCCGACGAAGGTCGACTCGAAGAAGAACGCGATCAGCGCCTCCATCGCCAGCGGGGCGCCGAACACGTCACCGACGAAGCGCGAGTAGGCCGACCAGTCCATCCCGAACTGGAACTCCTGCACGATGCCGGTGACCACGCCCATGGCCATGTTGATCAGGAAGAGCTTCCCCCAGAACTTCGTGGCGTGGAAGTACTTCTCCTTCCCCGTCCGCACCCACGCCGTCTCAAAGCCCGCCGTGACGGCGGACAGGCTGATCGTCAGCGGGACGAACAGGAAGTGGTAGACGGTCGTGACGCCGAACTGCCAGCGCGCCAGGCTCTCCGGAGCCATCGCCAGATCCACGCCGCGCCTCCCTCCGAATGCTTGTGAATGCGTTCACATTCACAAGCAATTATCGGCACCCCCCTCCACCAGCCCTCCTCCGGGTCCCGTGACCCCCTTCACACCAACCACCCCCAACTCCCCGCCCCACACCCCCACACCCCCCTCCCAAGTGACCCCCACCACAAAAACCCCCACCACCGCGGTGACCCACCCCACAAAGTGATCCCGGTCTCCCCCCAAGAGGGCACGAGGACGAGCCCCGCAAGGGGCGCGCGGCCGGCAACGAACCACGCCCCGAACGACAAGCCCCGCACGGGGCGCACCAACCCACAGCGACACAGCCCCGCAAGGGGCGCGGGGAACCGCGCGAGCAACCAGGAACAAGCCGCAGCCGCCCCCACCCCCCCCGGCGGGAGCCGACCGGCGGGGGGAGCCGACCGGCGGGGGCCCGTCCCACCCCCGCCGTACCCCGCCCAACCGCCGGAGGCTACCGGTACTGGCCCGCCGCCCCCACGAAGATGTCGTTCGCCTCCGTCTCGCCGATCGTCACCCGCACGCCCTCCCCGGCGAAGGGCCGCACCACGACGCCGGCGCGTTCGCAGTGCGCCGCGAACTCCGTCGAGCGGTCACCCAGCCGCAGCCAGACGAAGTTCGCCTGGCTGTCCGGCACGTCCCAGCCCTGCGCGAGCAGCGCCGCGGTGACCCGTTCGCGTTCGGCGACCAGCGCGTCCACCCGGACCATCAGCGCGTCCTGCGCGCGCAGCGACGCCACCGCCGCCTCCTGCGCGACCTGGCTGACGCCGAACGGCACCGCCGTCTTGCGCAGCGCGGCCGCCACCGGCTCGTGCGCGACGGCGAAGCCGACCCGCAGCCCGGCCAGCCCGTACGCCTTGGAGAACGTCCGCAGCACGCACACGTTGGGGCGGTCGCGGTAGAGCTCCAGGCCGTCCGGCACCTCGGGGTCGCGCAGGAACTCCCGGTACGCCTCGTCCAGCACGACCAGCACGTCGGACGGCATCCGGTCGAGGAACGCCTCCAGTTCCGCGCGACGCAGCGCGGTGCCGGTGGGGTTGTTGGGGTTGCAGACCAGCACCAGCCGGGTCCGGTCGGTGACCGCCGCGGCCATCGCGTCCAGGTCGTGCCGTTCCCCCGCGTCCAGCGGCACCTGCACGGAACGGGCCCCGGAGACCTGCGTGATGATCGGGTACGCCTCGAACGACCGCCAGGCGTAGACCACTTCGTCGCCCGGTTCGCACGTCGCCTGGATCAGCTGCTGGGCCACGCCCACCGAGCCGGTGCCGGTGGCCAGGTGGGTCTCGGGCACGTCCAGCCGCTTGGCCAGCTCCACGGTCAGCTGCGAGCACGCCATGTCCGGGTACCGGTGCATCTGCCCGGCCGCCGCGGCCGCCGCCTCCAGCACGCCCGGCAGCGGCGGGTAGGGGTTCTCGTTGGACGACAGCTTGAACGCCTGCACGCCGTCCGCGGCGGCCGGCGGCCGGCCCGGCTTGTAGACCGGGAGCCCCTCCAGCGCCTCACGCAGCCGCGGTCCGGGCCGCGAGCCAGTAGATTCCGTCACCAAGTCCTCCTCGACTCATCCGCACGTGCTCCGCGCGGCCCAGCACCACCGTCGCCGGCGCGGTGGCCCGCTCCGCCGTACGTCACGTGCCCGCCCCGCCGTCGGGCCGGGCACGTCCGCCCGCCATCCTGCGGCAGGCCGCGCCGCGCCGGACACCGGGGTGCGCCCCCCGGACCGGACAGCGCCCATGGACCACCGCCCGGGGCCGCAGCATCACGGGGGCGATGTGGCATATCGCCTCCTATACCGCGAAGCCCGCCGCCCGCGCCATGATCCCGAACACGTCCGCACCGCCCCGACCGAATGTCCGGTGGGGGGCGCCACCCCCCAGCCTAGGAGCGGGCCCCGGCGAGGGGGAGAGGGCAAATCCACCCCGTGCGCCGGTGGCGCGCGCCGTGGTGCGCGTCCTCCGTACAGGTGAGACGGCCACCGTCCGTCATCTGGACCACGAGCACGGCTGACCGGACAGTAACGCTCACGTCCCGTTGCCGATTCGCCCGTTGACCTGGTTTTCCAAGGGCTTCCCCCGGGGCTGGTCATGCAGAAACGTCACAGCTCAGAGCGGTCGACGGTCCTCCGCGGACCGACCGGCCGAGCCCTACTATCGGCCTGCCATGACAGCAGCAGGTAACCATCAGGCGAGCCGGTCCACCGGGCGGCGGCTGGGACGGGCCGGGATCAGGGACGTGGCCGCCGCGGCCGGCGTCTCCATCACGACCGTCTCCGACGCGCTCAACGGCAAGGGGCGCCTCCCCGACGCCACGCGGCGGCATGTCCGCGAGGTCGCCGACCGGCTGGGCTACCGCCCGTCGGCCGCCGCCCGCACCTTGCGCACCGGGCGCTCCGGCCTGATCGGCCTGACGGTGACCACCTACGGCGAAGAGCCGTTCACGTTCACCGAGTTCGCGTACTTCGCCGAGATGGCCCGGGCGGCCACCTCGGCGGCGCTGGACCGCGGCTACGCGCTGGTGATCCTGCCCGCCTCCTCACGGCACGACGTGTGGAGCAACGTGGCGCTGGACGGCACCGTCGTCATCGACCCCTCCGACCACGACCCGGTGGTCGCCGACCTCGTGCGGCAGGGCATCCCGGTGGTCAGCGACGGCCGCCCGGCCGGCGACCTGCCGGTCAGCGCCTGGGTGGACAACGACCACGAGCAGGCCGTCATCGGCATCCTCGACCACCTCGCGGAGGCCGGCGCCCGCCGCATCGGCCTGCTGACCGGCACCAGCACCGACACCTACACCCGGCTGTCGACCACCGCCTACCTCGACTGGTGCGAACGCGTCGGCCAGGAACCGGTCTACGAGTCCTACCCCGCGCACGACCCGTGCGCCGGCGCGGTGGCCGCCGACCGCCTGCTCGCGCGGCCCGACCGGCCCGACGCCGTCTACGGCCTGTTCGACCCCAACGGCACCGACCTGCTGGCCGCCGCCCGGCGCTACGGCCTGCGGGTGCCGGAGGACCTGCTGCTGGTCTGCTGCAGCGAACGCCCCGCGTACGCCACCACGGAACCGCCGATCAGCACCCTGTCGCTCAAGCCCGGCCGCATCGGCACCGCGGTCGTGGAGCTGCTGATCGACGCGATCGAGGGCGACGGGCCGAACGCGCCGGTGGAGCAGGTGATGCCCACCGACCTGATCGTGCGGGCCTCTTCACGGCGCCGCCCGCCGCGCACCACCATCAGCCCGCCGCGCTCCCCGGACCGCCGGTGACCACCCGCACGGCGCGGCCGGCGGTGGGCCCACGGAAGACGAATACTGGATTTTACGGCGCATTGGCGGAGGTTTGCCCCTCCGCCGGGGATTGAGCGGCAGGATGTGCGTCGCAACAGGGGTGCCGCGTTCCTATGATGGGCGGATGACACCGCAGGCCGCCCCGGGGCACACCGTTCCGGACGTGACGCGGTGACGGCGGCACGAAGGTGGAGGGGCCGATGACTCAGGGGGCCGGTCTGGAACCCGTATCGCCGGTGACCGCTGCGGCGGTGCACGACTGGCGGCCGGCGGATCAATCCCTCGCGCCCGCGGTCCCCCCGCAGGCGCCGCCCCCTCCGCTTCCGCCGGCCCCGGCCGGTGAACCGGCGGGCTACACCCCGACCGCGCACGACCTGCCGGTGATCCACCCGGAGGGCGAGCACCCCACGGTGCCGCTGACCGCGGTGGCCGCCGAGACCGGTCCGCCCGGTCCGCTCTACGTGGTCGGCGACGTGCACGGCTACCTCGACGAACTGCGGGACGCGCTGCTCGCCAACGGCCTGGTCGACGAGGCCGGCCACTGGTCGGCGGGCACCGCCCGGCTGTGGTTCCTCGGCGACTTCACCGACCGCGGCCCGGACGGCGTCGGCGTGATCGACCTGGTGATGCAGCTGTCCGCGGAGGCCGCGGCGGCCGGCGGCTACTGCAAGGCCCTGATGGGCAACCACGAACTCCTGCTGATCGGCGCCCGCCGCTTCGAGGACACCCCGGTCAACTCCCCGGCCGGCACCGCCTCCTTCCTGGCCGCCTGGCGGCTCAACGGCGGCCAGACCACCGACATGGAACGCCTCCAGGACCACCACATCGCCTGGATGTCCCGGCTGGACGCGATGGCTCTGGCCGAGGGCCACCTGCTGCTGCACTCCGACACCACCGCGTACCTGGAGTACGGCGGCAGCATCGACGCGGTCAACGACGCGGTGACCGGCGTCCTGCAGCGCGGCGACGCCGACGAATGCTGGGAGCTGTTCCGCAAGTTCACCAAGCGCTTCGCCTTCCGCGGCGAGTCCGGCAGCACGGCCGCCCGCGAACTCCTCGACAGCTATGGCGGCCACCAGGTCGTCCACGGGCACAGCCCGATCCCCTACCTCCTCGGTGAGGTCGGCGGCGAGGACGGCGACGACACCCCGCACACGGTCGACGGCCCGCACCTGTACGCAGGTGAACTCGCCCTCGCGATGGACGGCGGCGTGACCATGGACGGCACCCTGCTGGTCGCCCGGCTCCCGGTCGTCTGACGTCCCGCCTGCCCCGCGCCACGCGCCCGCACGGGGGCGGACGAGGGGCAGGCGCCGACGCGTCGTGCACCGGGGAGTGGGCGACGTGGTGCCCCGCGGAATTCCGGGTAATTCACTGTCATGACGTCAGTTGTGCGTCATACCATCGTAAGTGTCCGTCACAGGCTCGTCCCCTGTCCCGGCCGGGCCACCCGGAGCGCCCGCCGCCCCGGTGCGGGTCCGGGCGCGCGGGGGACATCGGGGGATGCACCATGATCGACTCTCCGCATCTGCTGACCGAGGACCGACCGCAGTTCGAACGGGTCCTCGACCAGGCTCTCCGATCGATGACGGCCGCCCCGCCCACGACCGCGCCCCCGGGCAGCTCCCCCGCCACCGCGACGGCCGTCCCGAACACCGAGCAGCTGCGCACCATGGCGCTCGCCGACTGCGACGCCATAGCGGCCCGCGCCGCCGACGAGTACGCGGCGTACCTGCGGATCCGCACGGCGGACCGGGAGGCCCGCGCCGCGACCGGCCGCAGGGTGCCCGGCGTCCCGGTGCCCGGCATGGCCGGAGCGGTCTCCGGCGCGGGACTGTTCCCGATGGTCGCCGTACTGGCCCCGGTGCTCGCCGGCACCGCCGCGGTCATCTTCCTGCTGGTCGGCTACCTGCTGGGCGCGCTCTCCCCGGCCCCGGAGATCGCCGGACCGCTGCGGGTGGCCGGCTGGACGTTCCTGGCCCTGGCCGGCGCGGGCGTGCTGACCGGTTCGGTCGGCATGCTGCTGACCGCGCTGCGCGACGGCCACTCCGCGATCCTCGCCGGCCCGCACGACCCGGACGCGGTGACCGCCGCGCAGGACGCCTGGTCGGCCGCGCTGCTGGAGCGCGGCGTGCTCCCGTTCCTGCGGGCCTCCCGCGCCTCGTGGCCGGGCACCGGGCTCCCGGACGCCGCCCTGACCCCTGCGGGCGGGGCCGGTGACGTCCAGGACCCGGGCGAACGGCACGAACTGCCGCCGTCCGGGGGACTGTGACGGTTGACCACTTCGAGGGAAAACCGGCACAAACCCGAACGGCTGAGCACACGATGCGACGAATGGCGTCCCTTTTGTGTCATTTTTGCCTCAGTAGTGCGAGCCACCGGGCACACTCCGTGAGGAGTCGCCCCGGAGAGGCGGTTCGCCGGCGGGAGACCACCCGCCGGCGAGCTGCCCCCAGGCTCTCGGGCCGACTTTCACAGGAGTGAGCAGATGCAGTCGAAGCTCAGCAAGATCACTCTGGCCGCCGTCGCCGGCGTCCTGGTCACCGCAGGCGTCGCCGGCACCGCCACCGCCGCCGACTCCGCGTGGAGCAAGGACTACAAGGGCCGTGTCACCGCGAACGGCGGCCTGAACGTCCGCACCCGCCCGACCACCGACAGCCGGATCGTCGGATCGAACCCCACGGGCCGCGTCGTCACCATCGAGTGCAAGGTCAACGGCGACAACGTCGGCGGCAACCGCATCTGGTACAAGCTGACCAACGCCCCCCGCGGCTACTCCTCGGCCCGCTACATCGACAACATCGGCCAGGCCCCCAAGTGGTGCGACGGCAACAGCGGCAGCAGCAGCGGCAGCGGGGGCCGGGACAGCGGTAACGGCGGTGGCGGCAACAACGGCGGCCGTGAGGGCAACGGTGGCGGCGGCCGGGACAGCGGCGGCAGCGGCCGTCAGAGCGACCAGGGCAGCCGGGCAAGCGGCGGCCAGGGTCGCGACAGCGGCCGGGACAACGGCACCCAGAGCCGTGGCACCAGTCACGGCAACGCCGGACAGGGCCGCGCCAACGGCCGCATCGGCAACGACTGACACACCCCGCCCCCACGGGGGAGGGCCCCCGGAACCGATGCGGCCGATGCGGCCGATGCGGTTCCGGGGGCCCTTCTTCGTGCGTCGGTGGACGTCAGCCCTGCTGGCCCGGCGTCTGCTGCGGGGCGCCGTAGCCCGGCAGCTGCTGCGGGTAGCCGTAACCGGGCTGCTGCGGGTAGCCCTGCGGCGGCGGGACCGTGCCGGGCGCCGGGGCACCGTAGCCGCCCTGGACGGGGGCGCCGTAGCCGGCCGGGGGCTGGCCCGGGTAGCCCTGGCCCTGCGGGTAACCGGCCGGCGGCTGGCCGTACATGGCCGACTGCGCGGTCTGCGCGGCCCGGGTGCGCTGCCGCATCGACAGCGAGCGGAAGAAGTTGATGACCATGAACACCGGCAGCAAGAACGCCTTGAAGAAGATGAAGTAGCTGCCGCCGTGGAACAGGAAGCCCAGGTAGACGCCGTAGCCGAAGAAGCCGAGACCGAACAGGACGTTGAGGACCCGCCAGCCCTTGGACAGGCCGCTGGAGTTGAACAGGCTCATGCCCAGCATGACCAGGCCGCTGAACATCAGGAGAATGACGTACCAGGAGAACAAGGCGTTGTTGCTGAAGTCGAGATTCACAGTGCTTCCTGGGTGTTTGTCGGACGGACATCCGGTATGGACAATCGCGAACGGTACTGGAGTACCGAGCGGTCTGTCCCGTCCTTTCAGGTGACGATCCCGTCGCGGACGCGAAGCGTCCGCGACGGGATCGTCACTGCTGTTCACGACCGGAATCCGCTCCGCGGTTGCGGCCGGCTCCCGGGAAGGCGGCCGGACAGGGCGGTGCCCGCGAACGGAGGTCTCCGTCGCGGGCACCGATCAGCCGGGGAGGGGCACCCGGCGCTCGCCAGGGGCCGCCGGGGTCACCAGTCCTTGCGGGAGGACGAACCGGACGACGTGAAACGCTTGACGACGAAGACCAGCCCGCCGACCAGCGCGGCGAACAGGACGACCTTGAACAGCAGCCCCACCACGAAGCCGATGATGCTGGTGATCAGTCCCCCGAAGATGAACAGCGCGATGACCGGGATGACGACCCACTTCATCCACCACGGCATGCCGTTCAGGAACCCGTTCACGTTGTGACTCCCTCCACCCCTCAGTGAATCCTTCTGCTGCGAGTTTACGGCCGCCCGGGGCGTTCAACGAGGGCTCGCGGACCCCATCCGTCCCTGAAGAAACCCTTACGGGTGACCGGCGCCACGCCCCCGACACCTCCCGGGGGTCAGGTCTCCGGCGGGGAGAAGACCACGAGTACCCGCAGGTCCTCGGTGATGTGGTGGAAGCGGTGCGGGGTGCGGGCCGGCACGTAGACGACGCTGCCCCGGGCCACCACCGAGGTGTCCTCGCCGACGGTGATCGACGCCCGGCCGCTCATGACGAGGTAGATCTCGTCCTGCGCGTGCGGGGACTGGGTGTCGGTCCCACCGGCCGGCAGGGCGTAGAGCCCGGCCGACATGTTGCGCTCGCGCAGGAACTGCAGATACGCACCGTCGTGTGCCGCTCGCTCCGCGTCGAGATCGTCGAGCCGGAACAATTTCATGACGTTCTTTCCCTTGTCCTGGGGATCACCTCGTCTGCGACGATCCCTGGCATGACGAAATTCGTGGTCAAGACCCTGGCCAACGCGGCCGCCCTCGGGGTGGCCGTCTGGGTGGTCGCGGGCATCACTCTGACCGGTACCGACACCGGGCACAAGGCGCTCTCCCTCATCGTGGTCGCCCTGGTGTTCGGCGTCGTGAACTGGCTGGTGAAGCCGGTGGTCAAGCTGCTGTCCCTGCCCCTGCGCATCCTCACCCTCGGACTGTTCAGCCTGGTGGTGAACGCCCTGATGATGCTGCTGACCTCGTACCTGGCGAGTCGGCTGTCCATCGGGTTCCACGTGTCGGGCTTTGTCGCCGCCCTGATAGGCAGCCTGATCGTCAGCGTCGTGGCCTGGGTGCTGCACCTGATCCTGCCGGACGACGACGACTGAGCCGGACGACCGCGGGGCGCCCGGCGGGGCGGCCGGCGCCCCGCGTACCGTTCCTGTTTCACGTGAAACATCGCCCCGGGAGCCGTGATGGAGCACACCGACGCAGAAGCGTCCGGCGAGAGCACGGCCAGCGTGCACGCCGGCCGCCCACCCGCGACGCCCTACACCCCGTCGCTGCCCGGACCAGTGTTCGTCTCGCACTACCACCTGCCCGGCGAGGCAGCCGGCCCGTACACCTACGGACGGGACGAGAACCCGACCTGGACCCACCTCGAAGCGGCGATCTCCCGTCTGGAGTCCCCCGGTGCGGCCGCGACGACGGTGACGTTCGCCTCGGGCATGGCCGCCGTCTCCGGCGTGCTGCTCTCCCAGGTGCGCTCCGGTGACGTCGTCGTGCTGCCGTCGGACAGCTACCAGGCCACCCGCTCCCTGCGGCAGCGCCTGGAGTCCTGGGGCGTGCGGGTGCGGCTGGCGCCCACCGCGGGGGACGGACAACTGGAGGCCCTGGAGGGCGCCCGGCTGCTGTGGATCGAATCACCGTCCAACCCCGGTCTGGACGTCTGCGACATCCGCCGGCTGTCCGCGGCGGCCCGGCGACAGGGCACGCTGGTGGCCGTCGACAACACGCTCGCCACCCCGCTCGGCCAGCGCCCGCTGGAACTCGGCGCGGACTTCTCCGTGGCGAGCGGCACCAAGGCGCTCACCGGCCACGGCGACCTGCTGCTCGGCTACGTCACCACCACGGACCCGGAACTGGCCGCGGCGGTGCGGCTGTGGCGCAAGACGGTCGGGGCGATCCCCGGGCCGATGGAGGCGTGGCTCGCCCACCGGTCGCTGGCCACCCTGCACCTGCGGGTCGAACGGCAGGCCGCCAACGCCGTCGCCCTGGCCGGGGCCCTGCGTGAACGCCCCGAAGTCACCGGCCTGCGCCACCCCGGTCTGCCGGACGACCCGGCGCACCCGACCGCCGCCGCGCAGATGCGTCGCTTCGGCTCGGTGGTCTCCTTCACCCTGCCGGACCGCGGGCACGCGGAACGCTTCCTGGCGTCGCTGCGGCTGGCCACCGAGGCCACCAGTTTCGGGTCGGTCCTCAGCACCGCCGAGCGCCGCGGCCGCTGGGGCGGGGACGCGGTGCCGGAGGGCTTCGTGCGTTTCTCGGTGGGCGTGGAGGACGCCGAGGACATCGTCGCGGACGTCCTGCGCGCACTGGACGCCGCTGACCGGTCACGACCGGACCAACCGGGATGACAGGAACGGGCGGTTCCGGTCCGGAGCGCTCAGGGCGTTTCGCGGGCGGTGCGACGCGGCATGGTCCCTGCATGCCAGTGCACCCTCCGGATCAAGCCGCTCGGCCGGTGATCAAACGCACGGCCCGCGCGATCCTGCTCGACGACGACGACCAGCTCATCCTGATCAAACGCGTGAAACCCGGCATACCGCCCTACTGGGTCACCCCCGGCGGAGGCGTGGAGCCCTACGACGGCAGCGTGGCGGACGCGCTGCACCGCGAGGTGGACGAGGAACTCGGCGCCACCGTCCGTGGCGCGGTCCCCGCGTTCGTCGACACCATGGACCACACCGGCGCGGACGGCGCGCGGGGCGTGAAGGTGCAGCACTTCTTCGTGTGCCGCCTGGAGTCCATGGACCTCTCCCTGCGGCACGGACCGGAGATCGAGACGCCCAACGGCACCTACGACGTGGTGCGCGTCCCCTTCACTCCCGAGGGCGTCACCTCGGTGCGGCTCACCCCGCCGTCCCTGCGCGACTACCTGGCCGCCAACATCGAGGGCGTGCGTGCCCTGCTCTCGCCCGACCTGGGCTGACGGGCGCCGCGCAGGTCAGCCGAACCAGCCGCTGAACGCCTCACCGCTGACCGGCGGCGCGGGCGGCACGAGCGGTCCGGCCGCCGGTTCGGGGCCGCGGGCGTGGGCGCGGGCGAGGGCGCGTTCGGCCTCCCGGCGCCACATGTCAGGGTCCGGCAGCCCCGCCCGGTCCGCCCTCGACCGCACCGCCAGCCGCGCACGCTCCCCCATCGCGTTCGGTACCGCCGTCACGCCCGGTGGATGGGGCTCCGGAGCGGTGTCCTCCGCGGCGGCCTGGGTGCCGCCCGCGGCCGGCGCGACGCGGACCGGCGCCACGGAGACCGGGGTGACGTGGGCCGGACGCCCGTGGGCCGGGGTGACGTGGGCCGGACGCCCGTGGGCCGGGGTGACGGCGGTGTGCGCGCCGCCGGCCGCCGGGGAAGTGGCGTGCCGCGGGGGCGCGGAATGGTCGGCGGCACGCTCGGCGGCGGCCCCGAAGTAGTCGCCGCCCTTGCGCCGGGCGTCATCGATGCCCCAGTCGTGGTGGCTGCTGTCGGCCTTCACCAGGTGCGGTATGTGCTTGGCGCAGTGGACGTACGCCTCTTCGATGTCCACCGCCACCCAGATCTGCGGGCGGCGGCCGGGCACCGGGTCGGCCGGCAGGTCGGGGCGGCGGATCCGCATCAGTTCGTCGGAGACCAGCCGGGCCCGCCCGTTGACGTGCAGGCCGATCCGCTCCTGCCCGAAGTCCATCAGCAGCATGCCGACGTGCGGGTTCTCCTTGATGTTGCCCAGCGAGGCCAGCACGCCGTTGCCCCGGTACTCCGGGTAGGCCACCGTGCGGTCGTCCAGCACCACGAGGAACCCGGGCGGGCCGGCGCGGAACGTGCTGTCGCACGTGCCCTTGGCGTCGGCGGTGGACAGGAAGAACATCTCCTGCCGGCCGATGAACTCCCGCATCCGCTCGTTGAGCCGGTCGCGCAGCTGCTCGTCGTAGAAACGCCGGGCCCGCTCCCCGGTGCCGAGTTCCTCCTGGAGCTCCCGCTCGCCCGTGCTCCCGGGCGCGGAGGCGACCGGTCCGTCCTGATGCTGATTCAACGTGCCTCCCGAGGCAGCCGTCCCCGATCCGTCCACCGCCCCCGGGCCACCGTCAGTCACGGGCCGAGACAAGCTCTTCCAGGGAGTCGTGGCGGATACGGTAGCCGGGCATCCCGGTGCCCAGCAGCGCGCTCACGCTGCTGCGGATCATGCCGGGCGGTCCGGACAGGTAGGCGTCGTAGGCCGGCCAGGGCCCCATGCTGGTGACGATGTCCGGCAGGTGACCGGCCACCAGCCCCTCCCCGGGGGCGATGGCGTCGGAGACCACCGGCCGCAGCGACAGCCACGAGTGCCGTGCCGCCATCTCCTGCATCGTGTCGAGGTCGTACAGGTCGTGGCCGCTGCGTGCCGCGTAGAAGACGTCCACCGGCCTGCGGCGGCCGTGTTCGGCCACGTCCTCGACCAGCGCCTTGATCGGGGCGATCCCGGTGCCGCCGCCCAGGCACAGCAGGCCGTCGTCGGAGGCGTGGTCGACCGTCATCGACCCGGCCGGCGGGCCGATCCGGATGACGTCACCGGTGCGCGCCCTGTTGACGAGCGCCGACGAGACCCAGCCGGCCGGGACCGCCTTGACGTGGAAGGACAGCAGCCCGTCCGCACGCGGTGCGGCCGCGAACGAGTAGTGCCGCCACACCCGCGGCCACCACGGCACCTCCAGGCTGGCGTACTGGCCGGCCAGGAACGGGTAGGGCTGGTCGGGGCGCACGCTGATGACCGCGATGTTGTTGGTGCGGCGCTCGTGCGCGACGATCTCGGCCTGCCACCAGGCGGGCGCCACGCTCTCGTCCTCGGCGGCCGCGTCGATCATGATCTGCGAGATCTGGGTGTAGGCGCGCACCCAGGCGGCCTCCACCTCGTCGTTCCAGATCTCCGAGGCGTACCGGGTCAGTGCGCCGATCAGGCATTCGCCGACCGCCGGGTAGTGCTCGGGCCGTGTCCCGTACTTGCGGTGCCCGCGGCCGAGGTTGGCCAGGTAGGTGGACAGGGTCTCAGCGTCGTCGACGTACTTGGCGGCGGTCAGCAGCGCTCTGAAGAGGCGGTCGCGCTGGGTGTCCATGGCGGCGGGGAACAGCTCGCGCAGGTGCGGGTGCTGGAGGAAGAGCAGCGCGTAGAAGTACGAGGTGGTCTTGTCGGACACCGGCTCGATGACGCGCATGGTGCGGCGGATCAGGATGGCGTCCGGCGAGGCCGATGCGTCGGAGCCGAAGGACCCGGTGCCGGTCGGCTCCGGCACCTCCGCGGGCGGGGCGGGCGGCTGCGGGGCACGGCTGCAGGAGGGCGCGGGCGCCTCGGGCACGGTCGGCAGCGAGCCGAACCACGAACCAGCGGGCGCACCGGCACCTGCCGCGCCCACCGCACCGGCCGGACCGGCCTGCGGGGGCGGCCCGCCGTGCCGCTGCGGCGGGGGCCGCAGCCCGCGCTCGAACAGCGACGACGTGCCGCCGGCCGGTTCGGCGCCGCCACCGGCTCCGCCGGAACGGCCTCCGGGCTCGTACGAGGGCTCCTGGCCGTCGTCATGACCGCCCCAGCGCCCGGACGGCTCCGACCGCCCGAAGCGCTCGACGGGGGGTTCGTAGCGGTCCGCGGGGGGCTGCCGGCGGTCGAACGGGGGCTCATAGCGATCCGCCGGGGTGCCGTAGCGGCCGGCGGGAGGCTCGTAGCGGTCCGGGGGTGCGTCGTAGAGGTCGGCCGGGGCGTCGTAGCGGTCCGCCGGGCGCCCGTGGTCGCCGCGCCGGTCACCGGGGTCCGTGCGGTGGGCCGGGGTGTCGTGGTGGCCCGGGTGGCCGGGGCGGCGGCCCCACAGGTCCTCGCCGGGGTCGTCGAATCGACCGGCGCCACCGTGACCGGCGGAGGAGGGGCGGCCCTCGTCGCGGGCCGGCGAACCGCCGAAGTGACTGCCCCGGCCCTCGTCGCGGGCGGGGGCGGAGTGCTGGACCCGGCCGCGGTCGGCGGCGCCGCCGACCGGACGTATCGCTGCGGGGGCGCGGCCGGGCGCGCCGTGGCCGTCCTGCGGGCCGCCGGCCGTCCCGTGGTCCTCCTCGGGCGGCTTCACCTTGGTGAACCACCCCCAGTCCGGGCCACCCTGCTGCGGTCCGGAACGTGCGAACGCGTCCGAGGGACGGCCGGAGCCGGTCTCGTCGTCCCGGCCCGCCGAACTGTGGGTCATGGCGTCCATCACTGCCTCGCCTCGAGCATCTCCCGGTCGGTCCCAGCATCCCCGCCGGAGGTGTCAGCTCCTGGGTCACCCGCACGTCCCGGCCGCCGCCTCCCACGAGGTCGTGCGGGTCGAGCGTGGCACAGCACGCCCGGTAACGGACAAAAAGCCGGAAGCCCCGGTAACGCAGGGTCTGTTCACGTTAGGGTGGCCGGCCACGGCGCCGGCCGGGTCGCGTTCGGCGCGGGTGCGCCGCACGCGTTCCCGACCGCGCGGCGCACCCGCCCGCGTACGAACGAGTCGACCATACCGGGCGGCCGTGATTCCACAAGTCCCGCACCCCCCGCTCACCGCACGCACCGATCAAGCCGGTGAATTACCGCACGCAACAGCGGAATTGCCGCACAGTGGCACACTCCGGAATGCCGGCGGAGGATATCCGGAGGATGACACCGTTTCAGCCGCCGTGCGTCAGCGCGTACGCCTCGCGCAGGTCACCGCCGCTGTAACCGTGGGTGGCCAGTGCCGTGACGTGGTGGTCGCCGTTGACCGCGACGGAGACCGGCACCGCGCCGAACAGCGCGGAGTCCGACAGCGAGTCCCCATAGGCCACGCAGTCCGCCCGCGTCAGGCCGTAGCGTTCGCACAGCGCGTCCGTGAGGCGGACCTTTGATTCCGGTCCGAGAATGCCGGAGGTGTCGAACGGGATGTCGCCGAAGGGCACTTCGGGGAATCGCGCACCGTGGGCGGCATGGGCGCCCCAGGGCAGCAGACGGCGTACGAAGAAGTCCGGGGAAAGCGATATGACCGCGCAGTAGTCACCGCGCGAGCGGATGTCGGCCCACACCTCACGGATTCCCGCCAGCCACGGCGCGGCCTCGAAGGCGGTCGCCACGGCCTGCGGCGTCAACCGCCGCCACAGCGCGTACGCCTGCCCCGCGTACGCGGGCGAGTCGAGGCTCCCGGCGGCGAACCGGGCGTCCATGTCGCGGAACTCCTCGACCAGGCCCATGCCGCGGGCCAGTTCGATGTTGGCCGAGCTGCCGCGTATCAGGGTTCCGTCCATGTCGAACACGTGCAGTCTCGGCACCGCTGCGCCCCCGTCCCCGGCGCGGTCCCGCACCGCGCGGTCCGCCTCCGGCACGATAGGCCGCCCGGGGCCCTCGTGCCCACCGGAGCGCGTCAGGTGACGCGCCATCGGGGCCGCCGCCTCCGGCCGCCGGGGTACCGTCCTGTTGATCACACCGGTATTGGCGCCTGCCCGGCCCGGGGACCACGCTCCCGCCGGTCGCGCGGCCCGCCGTGCGGGTGCTCCGCCCCCGGCCCGGCACCGTTCCCGCCGGTCACGCGCCCCCTGCGGGGACGGTCGGCCGGGTCCGCACGAGGGCGCGGCGACGGGCCGACGGGGCGGCGGCGGACCACCTGGCGGACGGGCGACGGTCCGTCACCTACGCGGCAGTAGGCTCAGGAATCATGTCCGACCAGTCCGTTGATCAGACCACGACCGTCACGTCCGTGCTCCGGGCGGTCGGACGCAGCACGCTGCCCGTGCGGCGGGCGCGGTCCGGCGACGGTCGCGGCACCGCCTTCTGGTTCGACGACCTGGTCGCCGCCGGCCCCGACGGCCCGGTGGTACGCCAGTACCTCGTCACCGCCGAGTCCGCGACCCGCTTCGACCTGGGCGAACTCGTCCTGCGGCCGGAACTGTGCGAACCGCCGGTCAACCCCGACGTGCTGCTGATGCCGGGCTTCGACGCCCAGTGGAGCCGCCTGGACCGGCTCGGGCTGGCCGTCATGCCCACCGACGGCCTGCACGCCCACGCGGAGCGCCGCGGCTGGCGCTGGAGGACCGACCCGGTCGACGACGGGCTGGCCGCCGCCGCGCCCGAAGTCGGCTGTCTCGGCGGCCGGCCCGTCACCGCCTGCGCCGTCGGACACCCCGCCGCCGCCCGCACGGCCGCCCCCACCGTGGTCCCCGGCACCCTGCACCGCTGCAACGACAACAGCGTGCGCTGGACCGGCGACGCGCCCGACGGCCTCGCCGGCGCCCCCGTCCTCACCCTCTGCCCCACCACCGGCGACGTGCTCTGCGCGGGCGTCCTGCTGCCCGGCGCCGCCCACCACACCGTCGTCACCTTCGACCGCGTCCGCCTGGCCCTCAACGACCTCAGCCCGCCCCCACCACCCCCGCCCCGCCCCCGCTGGCCCCGCCGCGCCTGAACGCTCCCCGAGGGGCGGCACGCAGCCGTACACTGCGGCACGGCGCCGCCGCGGGGACGGCGGGCCGACCCCGGCGGGCGGCCGGGAGCGCCCCGGAATCCGGTGCGGCCCCCTCAGACGTTCCCCGCCATGTCCACGAAGCGGGAGTAGTGGCCCTGGAAGGCGACAGTGATCGTGGCGGTGGGGCCGTTGCGGTGCTTGGCGACGATGAGGTCGGCCTCGCCGGCGCGGGGGGACTCCTTCTCGTAGGCGTCCTCGCGGTGGAGGAGGATGACCATGTCCGCGTCCTGCTCGATGGAGCCGGACTCGCGCAGGTCCGAGACCATGGGTTTCTTGTCGGTGCGCTGTTCGGGACCACGGTTGAGCTGGGAGAGCGCGATCACCGGGACCTCCAGCTCCTTGGCCAGCAGCTTGAGGTTCCGGGACATCTCCGAGACCTCCTGCTGGCGTGACTCGGGGCGCCGTGAGCCCCCGGACTGCATCAGCTGGAGGTAGTCGATGACGACCAGCCGCAGGTCGTTGCGCTGCTTGAGACGCCGGCACTTGGCGCGGATCTCCATCATCGACAGGTTCGGCGAGTCGTCGATGAACAGCGGACCGGCCGACACCTCGGGCATGCGGCGCGCGAGGCGCGTCCAGTCGTCGTCGGTCATGTTGCCCGACCGCATGTGGTGCAGCGCCACCCGCGCCTCGGCGGACAGCAGACGCATCGCGATCTCGTTGCGGCCCATCTCCAGGGAGAAGAAGACGCTGGGCAGGCCGTGGGTGATGGAGCAGGAACGGGCGAAGTCCAGCGCCAGGGTGGAGTTGTGCGTGGGGACCATCGACCGGGTGGCCAGGTACATGCGGGCGTCGTTGTCGACCTGGACACACCGCACCGGGACGCTCTCCACCGCTTCGACGTCCCTGATGAACCGCCGTGCCGTCCTCGGCGCGACCGCCCGCCGGCGCTCCGCGTGCGCGCGCTGCTTCGCCTCCAGGCCGAAGACGACCTCGCAGGTGCTGAAGCCGACGCTGTACTGCGCGGTGTCTTCCTCCGGGCCGGCGCCGGCGTGCCCGGACGCCGTGCCGCAGCGGTGACCGAGGCCCACCAGCAGCTCACGGACGTCCTGTGCGAGCAGGCGGTCCGGCGTGGTGAACCGCACGCCGCCGGTGCCGGTGACGCTCCCGCCGGCGTCGAGCAGGCCGGCGAGCAGGGCCCGCCGCTGGGCGACGGAGCCGCGCAGGTACTCCTGCGGGACGCGTTCGCGGCCCATGGCGTCCGGACCGGTCGCGGCCGCACCGCGGGCGCCCAGCGACGCTCCCAGCTCGTACGGCGGGACGGGCAGCTCCCGCGCGGCGAGGTCGAGGGGGGCGGCGTTGTCCACCGAGTGGTTCACGCGCCGGTCCCGGGTGAGGCAGCGGACCGTGCCGGCGATCTCCTTGGTGGTCCGCACCGCGGCCGTGCTGCCGCCGAGCCCGCGCCGGGAGCGCCGGGTGTCGGTGAGCCACTGGTGCTCGGCGTCCGCCACGACGTCCGTGCCGTCGTCGAAGGTGATCCGGTAGCAGGGGCGGCCGGTCATGACACCGGTGGCCGCGACGACACGGGTGGGACGGCCGTCGGCGCCGATCAGCAGGTCGCCGACGCCGATCTCGCCCATGGTGGTCCACCCGGTGGGCGTGGGCAGCGGTGTGTCGAGGGCGAGTGCCTTGCCCATCGCGGGGCGGGCCGCCACCACGATCATCTGACCGGGGTGCAGTCCGTTCGTCAGGGAATCGAGGTCGGTGAAGCCCGTGGGCACACCGGTCATCTGCCCGGAGCGCGAACCGATGGCCTCGATCTCGTCGAGCGCGCCCTCCATGATCTCGCTGAGCGGAAGGTAGTCCTCGCTGGTGCGCTGCTCGGTCACCGCGTAGATCTCCGCCTGCGCGGAGTTGACGATCTCGTCAACGTCGCCGTCGGCCGCGTAACCCATCTGCGTGATGCGCGTGCCGGCCTCGACCAGGCGGCGCAGCACCGCGCGCTCGTGCACGATCTCGGCGTAGTACTCGGCGTTGGCCGCCGTGGGCACCACGTTGACGAGGGTGTGCAGGTAGGAGGCGCCGCCGACGCGGGTGATCTCGCCGCGCTTGGTGAGCTCGGCGGCGAGCGTGATGGGGTCGGCGGGCTCACCGCGGGCGTACAGGTCGAGGATCGCGGTGTAGATCGTCTCGTGCGCCGGGCGGTAGAAGTCGTTGCCCTTGATGACCTCGACGACGTCGGCGATGGCGTCCTTGGACAGCAGCATGCCGCCCAGCACGGACTGTTCGGCGTCCAGGTCCTGCGGGGGTACGCGCTCGAAGCCGCCCTCGCTCCAGCCGCCGCGCTCCCGGTCGCCGCCCTCGCGCCCGTCCCGGTCCCGGTCGCGGCCGGAACCACGGCCGCGTCCGCCGTCGCCGTCCCGGCCGCGTCCCTGCCGGGTGCCGGGGAAACGGTCGCCGGCACCTCCCTGACCCGGGTCCTCCGGGTACGGCGGCTCCATCGGCGGAACGTCCCCCCAGTGGTCCTCCGCGGGCTCGGACTGGCTCACCCCGCCACCTCCTCCCGGTCCTTCGCAGACCCCCTGCCGTGCCCCCCTGTTCTACGGCACGGGTCGGACAAACAAAGGCACCCGGCCATGATCCGGGCGCGTCGGTCCCCGGGTGCGAAACACCCTGCGGGACCCGGCCGGAAGCCACGGGTGCGGCCCCACCGTAGGGCCCTCCGGCTCCTTCAGCCAAGATGGTTATCCACAGGCCATGTGGATGACGGGCGCCAGCCTGTGGAGAAGCCGGGAAAACCTGTGCACAGCGCGGGGGACAGCGCTGTGGACAAGGCCGACGCCGCCTCTCCATACCCACTCCGACCTGGGTCTTTGCCATCCACCGGCTGTGCAGGAGAAAAACTTTCCCGGACGGCGGAAGATCCCCGCAGCCCCTGCGCACCCGATCACTCAGCGCCACCAAAAGTAAGCGTCACGGGCTGCTGGAGGTCATTACCTGTGGACGATTACCCTGAGCCGGTGACGTCCGCCTCCAGCCCTCCCGGCGACACCGCCCCCGGCGACCCCCCGGGACCGCCCGGCCCCGCCCCGGAACCACCCCTCGCCACGCCTCCTGCCACCTCGCCCGGTCCGCCCTCCGGCCACCCCGCGACGACCGGATCCATCCGTCCGCAGGACCGCCGCGCGACCCGCCGGCGGCAGGACCGGGAGATCGTCGCCCTCGCCCTGCCGGCCTTCGGCGCCCTGGTCGCCGAACCGCTCTTCGTCATGGCCGACAGCGCGATCGTCGGCCACCTCGGCACCCCGCAGCTCGCCGGACTCGGCGTCGCCGCCACCGTGCTGATGACCGCCGTCAACGTCTTCGTCTTCCTCGCCTACGCCACCACCGCAGCCGTGGCCCGCCGCGTCGGCTCCGGCAACCCGGCGGCCGCCGTGCGCCAGGGCATCGACGGCGTCTGGCTCGCCCTCGCCCTCGGCGCGGTGGTCGCCAGCGCGGTCCTGGCCGGCGCCCCCGCGCTGGCCGGCCTGCTCGGCACCCCGGCGGCGGCCACCGGGTACGCCGTCACCTATCTGCGCATCAGCGCCCTCGGCATCCCGGCCATGCTGGTCGTCCTGGCCACCACCGGCGTCCTGCGCGGCTTCCAGGACACCCGCACCCCGCTGGTCGTCGCCGTGGCCGGCTTCGGTGCCAACACCGCTCTCAACCTCGCGCTCGTCTACGGCGCCGGACTCGGCATCGCCGGCTCCGCCTGGGGAACGGTCGTCGCGCAGTGCGGCATGGCCGCGGTCTACCTGATCGTCGTCGTGCGGGGCGCGCGGCGGCACGGCGTCTGCCTGCGCCCCGACACGGCCGGCGTCCGCGCCTGCGCCACCGCCGGAGTGCCGCTGCTGGTACGGACGATCAGCCTGCGGGCGGTACTGGTCGTCGCCACGGCGGTCGCGGCTCGACTGGGGGACACCACGGTGGCCGCCCACCAGATCCTCACCACCCTGTGGAACCTGCTGGCCTTCGCGCTGGACGCCATCGCCATCGCCGGTCAGGCCATCATCGGCCGCTGCCTGGGCGCCGGTGACGCCGAGAGCGCCCGGGCCGCCTGCCGTCGCATGGTCGGCTGGGGCGCGGCGGTGGGCGTGGCGCTGGCCGCTGCGGTGGTGGCGGCCCGGCCGTTGTTCATACCGCTGTTCACCGCCGACCACGCCGTGCGGGACACCCTGCTGCCGGCGCTGCTGGTGGTCGCGCTGGTCCAGCCGGTGTGCGGGGTGGTCTTCGTGCTGGACGGCGTGCTGATGGGCGCCGGCGACGGCACCTACCTGGCCTGGTCGATGGTCGGCACCCTCGCCGTCTTCGTACCGGCCGCCATGTCCGTGCCCGCTCTGGGCGGTGCGCTGACCGCCCTGTGGTGGGCGATGGCGCTGTTCATGCTGACCCGCCTGGCCTTCCTCTGGGCCAGAGCGCGCTCCGGACGCTGGGTGGTCACGGGAGCGGTGCGGGCATGACGCGGGCCGGCCGGCATGTTTCACGTGAAACCGCGAGCCGGCCCGTGCGGTTGTTTCACGTGAAACACTCCGTGCCGGATCCGCCGCGGAGTGTTTCACGTGAAACACCGTGGACAACGCGCAGGGCCGGCGCCCCCGTGAGGGGACACCGGCCCTGTGATGTTGCAGCGCCCGGATCAGGCGCCGACGACCTCGACGTCCAGGCGGACCGAGACCTCAGCGTGGAGGTTGACGGTCACCTGGTGCGCGCCGACGGTCTTGATCGGCGAGACCAGCGCGACACGGCGCTTGTCCACCGCCGGGCCACCAGCGGCCTGGATGGCCGAGGCGACGTCGGCCGGGGTGACCGAACCGAAGAGACGGCCGGTGTCGCCCGCACGGGTCGACAGCTTGACCTTGACGTTCTCCAGCTGGCCCTTGACCTCGTTGGCCTGCTCAAGGGTGTGGATCTCGCGGATGCGGCGCGCGCGCCGGATCTGCTCGACGTCCTTCTCGCCACCCTTGGTCCAGCGCAGCGCGAAGCCGCGGGGGACCAGGTAGTTGCGGGCGTAGCCGTCCTTGACCTCGACGACATCGCCGGCGGCACCGAGGCCGCTGACCTCGTTGGTGAGGATGATCTTCATGAGTAGGTCACCCTCTCCTAGCGCGCGGTCGAGGTGTAGGGCAGCAGCGCCATCTCACGGCTGTTCTTGACGGCCGTGGCGACGTCACGCTGGTGCTGCGTGCAGTTGCCGGTCACACGACGGGCACGGATCTTGCCGCGGTCGGAGATGAACTTCCGCAGCAGGTTCGTGTCCTTGTAGTCAACGTAGTTGACCTTGTCCTTGCAGAATGCGCAGACCTTCTTCTTCGGCTTGCGCGGGGGCGGCTTCGCCATGGTGCCTCTCCTGTGAGATCAAGAAGTGTGTGTGCCGCCGCCTAGAAAGGCGGCTCGTCCGAGTAACCGCCGCCGCCACCGGAGCTCCCGCCCCAGTTGCCACCGCCGCCGCCACCGTTGCCGCCCTGGCCGCCCTGGCCGCCGGCCGGAGCGCTGGTCGCCCAGGGGTCGTCGGCCGGGGCTCCGCCCTGACCGCCTCCCTGGCCGCCGCCACCCCAGTTGCCGCCGCCCTGGCCGCCGCCCTGGCCGCCTCCTTGGCCGCCGCCACCGCTGTAGCCGCCCTGGCCACCGCGTCCGGTGGTCTTGGTGACCTTCGCCGTGGCGTTGCGCAGCGAGGCGCCGACCTCTTCGACGTCGAGCTCGTAGACCGTGCGCTTGACGCCCTCGCGGTCGTCGTAGGACCGCTGCTTCAGCCGGCCCTGCACGATGACGCGCATGCCGCGCTGGAGCGACTCCGCGACGTTCTCCGCCGCCTGCCGCCAGACCGAGCAGGTCAGGAACAGGCTCTCGCCGTCCTTCCACTCGTTGGTCTGCCGGTCGAAGGTGCGGGGGGTGGACGCGACGCGGAACTTCGCGACCGCCGCACCGGAGGGGGTGAAGCGCAGCTCGGGGTCGTCGACCAGGTTGCCGACGACCGTGATGACGGTCTCGCCTGCCATGGGTGAACCTCTCGGCGGGTGTTCTGTGCTGCTGGCTGCTCGGATCCGTACTCAGCTACTGGGCGCGCGGAGCGCTCAGTGCATTTCCGGACGGAGGACCTTGGTCCGCAGAACCGACTCGTTCAGGTTGAGCTGACGGTCGAGCTCCTTGACGACCTCGGGCGTTGCGTTGAGGTCGATGACCGAGTAGATGCCCTCGGGCTTCTTGTTGATCTCGTAGGAGAGCCGACGACGGCCCCAGGTGTCGACCTTCTCGACCTTGCCGCCGCCGGTGCGGACCACGGCAAGGAAGCTCTCGATCAGGGGGGCGACGGAGCGCTCCTCCAGATCGGGGTCGAGGATGACCATCACCTCGTAGTGACGCATGGTGGAACCCACCTCCTCTGGACTCAACGGTCACGGCGTTTCCGTGACAGGAGGGTTTACGTGTGCGTCGCACCGGCAGAATGGGTCCACCGGCGCAGACGGTACACACTACCTGTCCATCGCCCCCCGCTTGAAATCGGCCGCTACTGGGGACAATCTGTACACAAGGGTGCGCACGGCGCCACAGGCGTGAAGGCTTCCGCAGACGGAGGTGCCCCATGTCACAGACGTTCCGGCCGCAGCAGGTCATGTCGCTGCTGAATTCGGACGGCAAGGCGCATCCACGGGAGAACGGCCTGGCGGTGGCCGGCCTGGTCCTGGGGCTGGTCTCGGTCGTCTCGGCGATCTTCCCGGCCCTGCACCTGCTGACGTCCTGGACGGGTGTCGTGGGCATTGTGTGCTGCGCGTACGCGCAGTTCATCTCGCAGACCACCGGTGAACGCTTCCTCGCCGTCATCGGTCTGGGCTGCTCGGGCCTCGGCTTCGCCCTCGGAGTGGCGCACGGCGGGCTGTGGGGCGGCCTGTGACCGCCGAGTTCCCGCCGGGCTGATCGGCCCGGGGGAGCGTCACGCCGCAGAACGGGGCGTTCCCCGCGCGCAGTAGGCTTCCGCCGGTAGTCCGGTTGGAACCCGCAAGCGTGGGGAGCGCCACGAATGAGCCTGACCCTGAGGACCATCAGTCCGGAGCAGCATCTGGCGTACATCCAGAGCCTGCCCGCCGCGAGTCACATGCAGGTCCCGGCATGGGCCGGTGTGAAGAACGAGTGGCGGTCGGAGAGCCTCGGCTGGTTCGACCCCGAGGGACGCCTGGTGGGTGTCGGCCTGGTCCTCTACCGCCAACTCCCCAAGGTCAAGCGTTACCTGGCCTACCTGCCCGAGGGCCCGGTCATCAACTGGTACGCGCCGCACCTTGAGGACTGGCTGCGTCCGATGCTGGACCACCTCAAGCAGCACGGCGCGTTCACCGTGAAGATGGGCCCGCCGGTGGTCATCCGGCGCTGGGACACCGCCGCGATCAAGTCCGGCATCGCCGACCCGGAGGTCAAGCGGCTGCGGGACATCGAGGCCACCGACATCGAGGCGCGCGCCTTCGAGGTCGCCGACCGGCTGCGCCGCATGGGCTGGCAGCAGGGCGAGGACGGCGGCGCCGGCTTCGGCGACGTCCAGCCGCGCTACGTCTTCCAGGTGCCGTTGAAGGGCCGCTCACTGGAGGAGGTCCACAAGGGCTTCAACCAGCTGTGGCGCCGCAACATCAAGAAGGCCGAGAAGGCCGGCGTCCAGGTCGTCCAGGGCGGCTACGACCAGCTGCCGCTGTGGCAGGAGCTGTACGAGGTGACGGCAGAGCGCGACAGGTTCCGGCCGCGCCCGCTGTCGTACTTCCAGCGCATGTGGACCGCGCTGAACAGCGAGGACCCCAACCGCATGCGGCTGTACCTCGCGATGCACGAGGGCGAGGCGGTGGCCGCGGCCACCATGCTGATCGTCGGCGGCCACGTCTGGTATTCCTACGGGGCGTCGGCCAACCACAAGCGGGAGGTCCGGCCGAGCAACGCCATGCAGTGGCGGATGATGCAGGACGCCCTCGCGATGGGCGCCGACGTCTACGACCTGCGGGGCATCAGCGACTCGCTGGACGAGAACGATCACCTCTTCGGCCTGATCCAGTTCAAGGTGGGTACCGGCGGACAGGCCGCGGAATATCTTGGGGAGTGGGACTTCCCGCTGAACAAGCTGCTGCACAAGGCCCTCGACATCTACATGTCGCGTCGCTGACCCCGGGCCGCCGGTCCTCCCCGGCGGCGCGCTGTTCCCCCGTTCCGCCCTTCACCAGGAAGGTCCCGACACCGCCATGGCGCTCACCCTGTACGTCGACACCGCTCGCTGGCGTGCGCACCAGAAGACCGTGGTGGACCAGTTCCCCAGCCTGATCCCGGTCTGCAAGGGCAACGGCTACGGGTTCGGCCACGAGCGGCTGTCCGACGAGGCCACCCGGCTCGGCGCGGACATGCTGGCGGTGGGCACCACGTACGAGGCGGCGCGGATCAAGGACTGGTTCGGCGGTGACCTGCTGGTGCTGACCCCCTACCGGGTCGGCGAGGAGCCGGTGCCGCTGCCCGACCGGGTCATCCGTTCGGTCTCCTCCGTCGAGGGGGTGCGCGGACTGGTCGGCGCCCGGGTGGTCATCGAGGTCATGAGCACGATGCGCCGGCACGGTATCGGCGAGGACGACCTGGCGAAGCTCCAGCACGCCATCGAGGACGTCCGTCTGGAGGGCTTCGCCATCCACCTGCCCCTGGACCGCACGGACGGCTCCGACGCGGTGGAGGAGGTCTTCGCCTGGATGGAGCGGCTGCGCGGCGCCAGGCTGCCGTTGCACACGCTGTTCGTCAGCCACGTCAAGCCGCAGGAGCTGGCGGCGCTCCAGCAGCAGTTCCCGCAGACCCGTTTCCGCGCCCGGATCGGCACCCGGCTGTGGCTGGGCGACCACGAGGCGACCGAGTACCGGGGCGCGGTGCTGGACGTCAGCCGGATCTCGAAGAACGACCGCTTCGGCTACCGCCAGCAGCGCGCGGGTGCCGACGGCCACCTGGTGGTCGTGGCCGGCGGCACTTCGCACGGCGTGGGCCTGGAGGCCCCGAAGGCGGTGCACGGCGTGATGCCGCGGGCCAAGGGCGTCGCCCGCGCGGGCCTGGCCACCGTCAACCGGAACCTGTCGCCGTTCGTCTGGGCCGGCAAGCAGCGCTGGTTCGCCGAGCCGCCGCACATGCAGGTGTCGATCCTGTTCCTGCCGGGTGACGTCGCCCCGCCGGCGGTCGGTGACGAGCTGGTGGCGCACCTGCGGCACACCACCACGCAGTTCGACCGCCTCGTCGACCGCTGACGGCGCGGCGCCCCGGGCCGGGCGGGTTCCACCCGCCCAGGGCGTCGCGCCGCGCCCGCCCGCGCGGCGCCCCCGTCAGCGGGCCGGGCCCTGCGGCGGTCCCGGCCAGGTGTCCGGGGTGTTCGGCGGGTACGGGCGTCCGGCGGCCGCGGCGGGGGCGAACGGCTCCTGGGCGGTGCGGCCGCCCAGGGCGAAGCGGTCCGGCGCTCCGTCGAGCACACCGCCGGAGGGGTCGTCGGAGCCGTCGAGGCGCACGGGGTCGCGGTCGGGGGCCAGGATGTCGCGCACGACGACGGCGCACAGGTAGAGCGTGCCGGCCAGGTGCACCGCGATGGCCAGGTCGTAGCCGCCGACCGGCAGGCCCTTGTCCTTCTGGCCGGTGGTGTACGACAGGTACATCCAGATGCCGAGGAAGTACCCCACCTCGCAGATCTGCCAGATCAGGAAGTCCCGCCAGCGCGGCCGGGCCAGCGCGGCGAGCGGGATCAGCCACAGCACGTACTGCGGCGAGTAGACCTTGTTGGTCAGCACGAACGCGGCGACCACGAGGAAGGCCACCTGGGCGAAGCGCGGGCGGCGCCGGGCCGCCATGACGAGGGCGGCCACCCCGCCGCACAGCAGGGCCATCAGCGCGATGGCCAGCCCGTTGGCCAGGCCCACGGAGACCGGCCAGCCGGTGCGCTGGGAGATCATCAGCCACACGGAGCCGAAGTCGATGCCGCGGGTGTGACTGTAGGAGTAGAACTCCTTCCACCCCGGCCAGGCCAGCAGCATCACCGGAACGTCCACCACGAGCCAGGCGGCGGCGGCGCCCAGCAGGCAGGCGGTCCAGGCGCGCATCCGGCCGGCCCGCAGGCACAGGAACAGCAGCGGGCCGAGCAGCAGCACGGGGTAGAGCTTGGCGGCCGTGGCGAGCCCCAGCAGCACTCCGGCGGCGGCCGGGCGGGAGCGGGCCCACAGCAGCATGCCGACGGCGGTCAGGGCGACGGCCAGCAGGTCCCAGTTGATGGTGGCGGTCAGCGCCAGGGCGGGCGCCAGGGCCACCAGCAGGGCGTCCCAGGGCCGGCGGCGGTGGGTGCGGACGACCGCGACGACGGTGATCACCGCGCAGACCAGCAGCATGCCGGCGTTGACCAGCCAGTAGACCTGCTCGCGGCTGACGATGTCCGTGCCGTGCGGGGTCAGCCAGGAGGCGATCTCCATGAACAGGCCGGTCAGCACCGGGTACTCCACGTACCCCATGCCGTTGGAGACCGAGTCGGGGATGCGGTCGAAGTACGGCGTCAGGTCGGAGGAGAAGCCGCGGGCCTGGAACAGGTGCGGGATGTCGGAGTAGCAGGCGTGGGTGTACTGGTCGTTGGCGCCGTAGAACCAGGCGTGCTCGTAGCAGGGCGCCTTCTGGGCCATGCCGAGGGCGAACATCACGACGGCGAGCAGCACCATCACGCGTGCCGGGTTCCACCAGCCGGCGAGCCCCGCCAGCGCGCGGCGGCCGGCCGGTCCGCCGATCAGCTCGCTGCCGGCCCGGGCCACCGGGTCCTCGGTGCTCGGCAGCACCTGGGGGAGCCGCCGGGGCCTGTCGTCGTTGTCGGGCACGGTCGTCATGCCCGCAATCCTGCCGTACCCGTCCGAGGGGCGGTCCCCCGGCACGGAGAAGGCCGCGGAACGCGTGACGCGTTCCGCGGCCCTCGTGGTGGCGGGGAGACTATCCGTTGCCGCCGAACAGTCCTCCGTTGTTCGTACCGCGTGCTCCGCCGTTCCCGCCGCCGGCGGCGGTGCCGTCGGTGGGCGAGGTCGACGGCTGGCCGCCGGGGCCGCCGTTCGTACCGCCGTCTCCCGCACCGCCGCCGGTCGCACCACCGTTGGTGCAGCCGAAGAACCCGCAGGTCTGCGACGGGTTCGGCCCCGGGGACAGGGAGGCCGACGGCATGCCCGAGGGGCTGGGCGATGCCGAGACCGAGGCGCTGGCCGACGGGGTCGGGGTGGCGCTCGGCGAGGCGCTCGCGCCGTGGGCGTTCACGACCTGGCCGACCTTGGGCGCCGGCGGGAACGTCTTGACCGGCTGGCCGGCGAGGGCCGCCTTCATGTAGTTGGTCCAGATCTCCGTCGGGTAGGAGGCACCGAAGATCTTCGCGTTGCCGCCGAGACCGTACATCGGCAGGAAGATCGGCGGTGTGGCCAGGTCGTTCCGGCGGAACAGCCCGATGGAGGTGGCCAGCTGCGGGGTGTACCCGGTGAACCAGGCCGACTTGTTGCTGTCGGTGGTACCGGTCTTGCCGGCCGCCGGACGGCCCAGGTGCAGCGCGTACGTGCCGGTGCCGTGCTTGACGACGTCCTGCAGGACCGCGGTGACGTTCTTCGCCACCGGCGTGCTGTAGGCGATGCTGGGCTTGCTCGCGTGCTGGTAGGCGGTCTTGCCCTCGTGGTCGACCTCCTTGACCGAGTACGGCTCGTAGTGCAGGCCGCCGTCGTCGAACGTCGCGTAGGCGTCGGCCATGCGGATCGCCGAGGGGGAGGAGGTGCCGATGGAGAAGGACGGGTACTGGTCACTCGCCAGGCTGTCCTTGTTGACGCCCGCGGCCAGCGCCGACTTCTGCACCATGTCGGTGCCGACGTCCATGCCCAGCTGCACGTAGGTGGAGTTCACCGACTCCCGCATGGCGTGCTCCAGGGTGTTCGACGGGAAGTTGTCCCCCTCGTCGTTGGCCTGCAGCCACTCCTTGCCGTCCTTGTCCGTCCACATCTGCCCGTTGTACTCCCGCACGTGCCACAGGTTCTGGCCCGGGTACTCGCTCTGCGGGGAGACGAGGGTGCGTTCGTCCGTCGTCTGGTCGGGGGGACCGTTGGGGTCCCGCACGCCGTACTGCATGGCGGCGGCCAGCACGAAGGGCTTGAACGTGGAGCCGACCTGGGCACCGGTGTAGTCGGCGTTGTCGGTGAAGTGCTTGAGGTAGTCCGACCCGCCGTAGATGGCCTTGATCGCCCCGTTGCCCGGGACCACGGACGCCCCGCCGATCTGCACGTAGCTGTCCGTCTTGGGCCGCAGCTTCGTGTCGAAGCTGCGCTTGGTGACGTCCGTGACGGCCTTCTGCATGGCCATCACGTCCTTCTTGTTGAAGGTCGTGTGGATCTGGTAGCCGCCCTGGGCGAGCTCCCGGGAGGTGATGGAGGAGTTCGCCTCGACGTAGTTGTCGGCGAGGTCGGTGAGGTAACCGATCTGGCCGGCCTTGTTCGTGGCCGGCTTCGGCGGCTTGGGCATCGGGAAGTCGGACGGCTTGATCTGCGCCCGCTGCGCCTTGTTGAGGTCCCCGGTGTCGACCTCGCGGTCCAGGATCCAGTTCCACCGCGCCTTGGCCCGCACGGTGTTCTGCGCGGCGGTGGCGCCGGAGCCGATGCCGCCGGCCGGGTCGTAGAGGTTCGGGCCGTTGAGCAGCGCCGCCATGAAGGCGGCCTGGGAGGTCGTCAGCTCGTTGGAGTTGACGCGGTAGTACGCCTGGGCCGCCGCCTGGATGCCGTACGCGCCGCGGCCGTAGTAGCCGGTGTTGAGGTATCCCGCGAGGATCGTGTGCTTGTCCAGCTTCTCGCCGACCTTGACGGAGATCAGCATCTCCTTGAACTTACGGGTCAGCGTCTGGCTCTGGTCCAGGTAGGTGTTCTTCACGTACTGCTGGGTGATGGTCGAACCACTCTGGGTCTCGCCACCCTTGGCCATGTTCACCACGGCGCGCAGGACGCCCTGCGGGTCGATGCCGGAGTCGGTCCAGAACGTGGCGTTCTCCGCGGAGACCACGGCGTTCTGCATCGACTTGGGGATCTTGCCGATGGGCACGACCTGCCGGTTGAGGTCGCCGCCACCGGAGACCACCATGGTCGAGCCGTCGTCCCAGTAATACACGTTCTTCTGGGTGGCGGCGGCGGCGTTCTCGGTGGGGATGGAGACCAGCATGTAGGCGACGCCGACCAGGGCGACGAGCGTTCCGCAGAACGCGACGCAGATGCCGAGCGACTGCCGCCACGAGGGCGTCCAGCGGCGCCAGCCCTGCTTGCCCCAGCGCGGGTAGTCGATCAGCCGCTTCGGCTTGGGCCCGGAGGGACCGTCGCCCCGGCCGGCCGGGGCGGACCCCGCCCCCCGGCGCCGTCCGCCGCGCTGCGCGGCGCGGCGTGCCTCGGCGCGGCCCCCGTAGGGCCGGTCCGGTGCCTCCTCGCGCGGCCCGTCACGGCCGGTTCTCTCTCCGTTCCCGGCGCGGTATCCCCCGCCGGGCCCCTCGGGCCGCCCGGCGTCGGGTGCCCCGCCGCCGTAGCCCTCGGGGCCGTCACGGCGCGGCGTGGACCGCCTGCCCGCAGGGGGCGGGGTCGGCGGTTGGGCTCCGCGACGGCCGGCGGCGCGTCCGCCGCCATTGGACTGCGGCGGCTTGCGGCGGTGCTCGCTCATAACTTCCAGCTACTCCTCGGACAGGCTGGTCAGCCTGAAGGTGGCAGTTGTGCTCCGGTCCCCCCGGACTGCGGCCCCGCCGGGCCACACGACACCTAGGACCATGACGCCTGCTGGCATCACACAGTTCCTGATGCACTGCATGCCGAACAGAGTACGCACCGTCAAACCCCGAGCTTCGTCAATCTTCGACGCATACCGGACAGTTGGACTTACGTAACTTCCTGTGTGACCGCGTTCACCACGAGACGTCTTGCGAGGAGCACATGCCCGTTCTATCGTCGCGATGTATCGAATCGATACATCGGCACGAGATACACCGGACCGATCCTCGGAACGAGACCGGAAAACCGCTGACAGAAGGGCGCCCGGCGCCCGGGAGCAGTTCGGGGAGGCGAGCATGAGCAGGCGTTCCGGCGTGCTGGAGTTCGCCGTCCTCGGGCTGCTGCGCGAATCGCCGATGCACGGGTACGAGCTGCGCAAACGGCTCAACACCTCGCTCGGCGTCTTCCGCGCCTTCAGCTACGGCACGCTCTACCCGTGCCTGAAGACGCTGGTCACCCAGGGGTGGCTGGCGGAGGAGTCCGCGCCGCAGGAGTCGCCGGCGGCGGCACCGCTGGCCGGACGACGGGCGAAGATCGTCTACCGGCTCACCGCGGAGGGTCGCGGGCACTTCGCGGACCTGCTCGGCGAGAGCGGTCCGGACGCCTGGGAGGACGAGGAGTTCGGCGTCCGCTTCGCGTTCTTCGGCCACACCGAACGCGACGTGCGCATGCGGGTCCTGGAGGGACGCCGGGCCCGCCTGGAGGAACGCCTGGAACGGATGCGCGCCGCACTGGCCCGCACCCGCGAACGGCTCGACGCCTACACCTTCGAACTGCAACGGCACGGCATGGAATCGGTGGAACGTGAGGTCCGCTGGCTCAACGAGCTGATCGAGACGGAACGGACCGGGCGCCGCGGCGCCGCGGAACGGGACGTCGCCGGTCCGGCCCGGGACGGCACGGACCCGCACGGCACCGCCATTTGACCGGACCGCCCCGCACGGGGCGGCCGGAACCCGATCACACCAATACAGAGAACACAGGGGAGCCACCGCAATGGGTTCGGTTCGCGTAGCAATCGTGGGTGTGGGCAACTGCGCCGCGTCGCTGGTGCAAGGCGTCGAGTACTACAAGGACGCCGACCCGGGCACCCGCGTGCCGGGCCTGATGCACGTGCGGTTCGGCGAGTACCACGTGAGCGATGTGGAGTTCGTCGCCGCCTTCGACGTGGACGCCAAGAAGGTCGGCCTGGACCTGGCCGACGCGATCGGCGCCAGCGAGAACAACACCATCAAGATCGCCGACGTGCCGCAGACCGGCGTCACCGTCCAGCGCGGCCACACCCACGACGGCCTGGGCAAGTACTACCGGCTGACCATCGAGGAGTCGGCCGAGGAGCCCGTCGACGTCGTCCAGATCCTCAAGGACCGCCAGGTCGACGTCCTGATCTGCTACCTGCCCGTCGGCTCCGAGGACGCGGCGAAGTTCTACGCCCAGTGCGCCATCGACGCCAAGGTCGCCTTCGTCAACGCCCTGCCGGTCTTCATCGCGGGCACCAAGGAGTGGGCCGACAAGTTCACCGCGGCCGGTGTGCCGATCGTCGGTGACGACATCAAGTCGCAGGTCGGCGCCACCATCACGCACCGCGTGCTGGCCAAGCTGTTCGAGGACCGTGGTGTGGTGCTGGAGCGCACCATGCAGCTGAACGTCGGCGGCAACATGGACTTCAAGAACATGCTGGAGCGCGAACGCCTGGAGTCCAAGAAGATCTCCAAGACCCAGGCCGTCACCTCCCAGATCCCCGACCGCGAGCTGGGCGCGAAGAACGTCCACATCGGCCCGTCGGACTACGTGCAGTGGCTGGACGACCGCAAGTGGGCCTACGTGCGCCTGGAGGGCCGCGCGTTCGGCGACGTGCCGCTCAACCTGGAGTACAAGCTGGAGGTCTGGGACTCCCCGAACTCCGCCGGCGTCATCATCGACGCCCTGCGTGCGGCGAAGATCGCCAAGGACCGCGGCATCGGCGGCCCGATCCTGTCCGCCTCCTCCTACTTCATGAAGTCGCCGCCGGTGCAGTACTTCGACGACGAGGCCCGCGACAACGTCGAGAAGTTCATTCGCGGCGAGGTCGAGCGCTGAGCGGATCCGTGCGCTGAGCGGGGCCTTGCGCGGCGGCTGAACGGACCGTCACCGACGCGGGAGACCGCGCGGGCGGCCCGGCGCCGGGCGGCGTCCGGTGGCGGACCGGGGTCGGGTGGCGGACCGCGGGCGGTGGCGGGCCGGGGTCCCGGGGCAATGCGCCCCGGGACCCCGGCCGTGTGTGAGGCTGTGCGCATGGCCGTCACCGCCGACCTCCGCATGCTCCTGCGGTTCGCCGACTTCCGGCGGCTGCTCGTCGTCCGCCTGCTGTCCCAGTTGTCCGACGGGGTCTACCAGGTGGCCCTGGCGACCTACGTCGTCTTCACTCCGGAGAAACAGGCTTCGGCCGCCGACATCGCCGCGGCCATGGCGGTCCTGCTGCTGCCGTACTCCCTGCTCGGCCCCTTCACCGGCGTGCTGCTCGACCGCTGGCGGCGGCGGCAGGTGCTCCTCTACTGCAACCTGCTGCGCGCGCTCTTCGCGGCGGGCACCGCGCTGCTGATCCTCGCCGGGGTGCCCGACTCCCTCTTCTACCTCTCGGCGCTCTCGGTCACCGCGGTCAACCGCTTCGTGCTGGCCGGGCTGTCCGCCTCCCTGCCGCGGGTGGTCGACGGGGAGCGCCTGGTCGTGGCCAACTCCCTGTCCCCCACGGCCGGCACTGTCGCGGCCACCGCCGGCGGCGGGCTGGGCTTCCTGGTCCGGCTGCTCCTCGGCGCCGGTCCCGGGACGGACGCGGTCGTCGTCGCCCTGGGCGCCTGTCTGTACCTGTGCGCCGGGCTGTCCGCCCGCACCCTGTCGCCGGACCGCCTCGGCCCCGAACCCACCGTGCGGCAACCGCGCTTCGGCACCGCGCTGGCCGGCACCGCGCGGGGGCTCGTGGCCGGGCTGCGCCATCTGGCCGACCGGCGGGCTGCCTCGCGCGCGCTGGCCGCCATGACCCTCCTGCGGTTCTGCTACGGAGCCCTGACGGTCATGCTGGTGCTGCTGTGCCGGTACGCCTGGTCGGACGGCTCCGACACCTCGGGCGGACTGGCCCTGCTGGGGGCCGCGGTGGGCCTCTCCGGCGCCGGGTTCTTCGTGGCGGCCGTGATCACGCCGTACGGCACCGGGCGGTTCGGCACCGCCGGCTGGCTCACCGTGTGCTCCGCGGCCTCCGCCGTGCTGGCGGTCGGACTGGGGCTGCCGCTGACCCCCGCGCCGGTGCTGGCCGCCGCCTTCTGCCTCGGGGTCACCACGCAGGGCGCCAAGATCGCCACCGACACCGTCGTGCAGACCTCCGTGGACGACGCCTTCCGGGGCCGGGTCTTCTCCCTCTACGACGTGCTGTTCAACGTCGCCTTCGTCGGCTCCGCCGCGGCGGCCGCCCTGATACTCCCGCCCGACGGCCGCTCGGCCACGCTCGTGCTGGGCATCGGCCTGGTGTACGCCCTGACGGCAACTGGGCTGCTGCGGGCGAATCGTGCCACTTCACCCCGATCTACGACGGGGTAAGTGTCACATCAATGCCACAGACCGAATTCCGGTGCGAGCGCTGTCGTAGGCACCGGCTAACGTACGGACCGATCAATCCAAGCCATCCACACGATGTCGTCATCGGGGGGAAACCAGCATGTCCACTCCGCCGCCGCCCCAAGGCCCCAACCCCTACCAGCAGCCCCAGCAGCCGCCGCCGCCCCAGGGGTACGGCTACCCGCAGCAGGGCGTTCCGCCCCAGCAGGGTGTCCCGCCGCAGGCCGGATACGGCTACCCGCAGCAGGGTGTCCCGGGGGCCCCGGGCGGCTACCCGCCGCCGATGGCTCCGGCGAAGCGCCGCGGTGGGGGCCGCCTGTTCATCCGCCTCGGCGTGCTGGCCGTGGTCATCGTCATCGGCGTGGTCGTCGCCATCATGAACACCGACGACTCCAAGTCGGTCGGCGTCGGCGACTGCATCCAGAACACCGGCAGCAACAACAAGCCGGACCTCAAGCAGGTCGGGTGCAGCGACGGCAACGCCCAGTACAAGGTCCTGAAGAAGGTCAGCGGTGACGACGACGGCCAGGACGTCTGCCAGGACGTCACCGGCACCACCAACTACTTCACCGAGACCGACAACGGCTCCTCCTTCGTGCTCTGCCTGAAGTCGCTGGACTGATCCACCGCACGCGCCACGGTGGTGATGTTTCACGTGAAACATCACCACCTTTTGGCATTCCCGGCTTCGAGGACATCACATGACGCAGCCTCCGTACTACGGCCCCGCTCCGCACGGCGTTCCAGCTCCGCCGCCTGCCCCGACCGCCATGCCCCCTGGTGGCTACGCCTCCCCGTACGGCCAAGCACCGGCGACCGGTTACCCGCCGCAAGGACCCGCCCCCGGTTACCCGCCGCAGGGTCCGGGCGCCGACGGCTACCCCGGCCAGGCGCAGGCCCCCCATTATCCCGGGGGCTACGCCGGGTCGCCCTACGCCGGTCAGCAGAACCAGTTCGGCGGCCAGTTCGCCGGCGCCGCACAGCCCTCCGGCATGGTCTGCCGCTTCTGCGGCGGGTTCCCGGCCGTCGAGGCCACGGTGCGCGGTCACCAGGGCATGGTGATCATGATGCGGTTCCTGTCGCTGAAGGGGCCGTTCTGCCGGCTGTGCGGCATCGCCGTCCACCGCGAGATGACCGCCCGCACCATGTGGCAGGGCTGGTGGGGGTGGGCGTCCTTCCTCATCACGCCGTTCACCCTGCTGTACAACCTGGTGCCGCGCTCCCGCTTCAACAAGCTGCCCATGCCGCAGCCCGGCTACCGGCCGCCGTCCAACCCCGGCAGCCCGATCTTCCTGCGCCCGGGCGCGCTGGGCCTGCTGGCACCGGGACTCGTGCTGTTGCTGATCATCATCGGCAACCTGACCGCCTGAGCGCCTCCGCGACGCGAACCGCGCCGCACCCGCCACGCCGTGCGGCATCCACCGCCGTACCGACATAGGGCGGTGTTTCACGTGAAACAGGCTGTTTCACGTGAAACACCGCCCTATCGCGCGCGACGCCGGTCCTACCGGGCGGCCCACCACTCCTTGAGCGCCGCAGCGGCGTCGTCCTGACCCATCGGGCCGTTCTCCAGCCGCAGCTCCAGCAGGTGCTGGTACGCCTTGCCGATGACCGGGCCGGCCGGGACGCCCAGGATCTCCATGATCTGGTTACCGTCCAGGTCCGGGCGGATGGCGTCCAGCTCTTCCTGCTCCTGGAGCTGCGCGATGCGCTCCTCCAGGGAGTCGTAGGTGCGGGCCAGGGCGGCGGCCTTGCGCTTGTTGCGGGTGGTGCAGTCCGACCTGGTCAGCTTGTGCAGCCGTCCCAGCAGCGGTCCGGCGTCCCGTACGTAGCGGCGGACCGCGGAGTCGGTCCACTCGCCGCTGCCGTAGCCGTGGAAGCGCAGGTGGAGCTCGACCAGCCGCGAGACGTCCTTGATCATGTCGTTGGGGTACTTGAGCTTGGTCATCCGCGTGGTGGTCATCTTGGCGCCGACCACCTCGTGGTGGTGGAAGGAGACCCGGCCGTCGGACTCCGCCCTGCGGGTGCGGGGCTTGCCGATGTCGTGCAGCAGGGCCGCGAGCCGCAGCACCAGGTCCGGGCCCGCGGTCTCCAGGGCGATGGCCTGCTCCAGGACCGTCAGGGTGTGGTCGTAGACGTCCTTGTGGCGGAAGTGCTCGTCCCGCTCCAGGCGCAGGGCCGGCAGCTCCGGCAGCACCCGTGCCGCCAGGCCGGTGGAGACCAGGAGTTCCAGCCCCTTGCGCGGGTACTCGCCCAGCAGGAGCTTGCTGAGCTCGTCACGCACCCGCTCGGCGGAGACGATCTCGATCCGCTCGGCCATCTCCGTCATGGCCGTCACCACCTCGGGCGCCACGTCGAAGCCCAGTTGCGAGGCGAAGCGGGCGGCCCGCATCATGCGCAGCGGGTCGTCCGAGAAGGACGCCTGCGGAGTGCCGGGGGTGCGCAGCACCCGCTTCGACAAGTCCTCCAGGCCGCTGTGCGGGTCGACGAACCGCGGGCCGGGCAGGGCGACCGCCATGGCGTTCACCGTGAAGTCCCGGCGCACCAGGTCCTCCTCGATGCTGTCGCCGTAGGAGACCTCGGGCTTGCGGGAGGTGCGGTCGTACGCTTCGGAACGGTAGGTCGTCACCTCGATGAGGAACGAGTTGCCGTCCGCGTCCGCCTTGCGGCAGCCGACCGTGCCGAACGCGATGCCGACCTCCCAGACCGCGTCCGCCCAGCCGCGCACCAGCTTGAGCACCTGCTCGGGACGTGCGTCGGTGGTGAAGTCCAGGTCGTTCCCCAGCCGCCCGAGCAGTGCGTCGCGGACCGAGCCGCCCACCAGGGCGAGCTTGAATCCGGCCTGCTCGAAGCGCCGGGCGAGGTCGTCGGCCACCGGGGTCAACCGCAGCAGGCCGCCCACCGCGTCGCGCTGGACCTCGCTGAGGCCGGTGGATCGCATGACGGCCCCCTGGGAAGCAGCGGTCGGTTCGTGGTCATCGTTGGCGTTCGGCACAACAGAACAGAATACGTGTACCGCCCGTTCCGCCGTCCCCGGCCGCCGGTTCGCCGCGATCTTGGACGGCTCCGCAGCACTGTGACCCAGCCACCCTCGTTACCATGCCAGGACGCACATCCGAAGGCGACCAGAGAAACGGGCGGACGAGCGCGTGGGCGAGGCGGCACAGCACCCCGGAACGACCCATGCCGGAGCGTGGCTGCGGCGGAGCGCGGCCGCAGTCGCGGGCGCGGCGGTGATGGCCGGTGTCGTGCCGCTGGGGACCGCGCAGGCGGCGCCCGCACCGGCGGCGGCATCGCCCAGCGGATCCGGCGCGGCCACGGTGACCGTGGACGCCATGACCCCGGTGGCCAAGCAGGGCAGCAGACTGAAGATCACCGGCACGGTCAGCAACGACAGCTCCGAGCCGATCAAGGCCGGGCACGTGGGCGTGCGAGTCGGAACCGACGGCCCGGTCTCCAGCCGCAGCGCCATGTCCGGCACCGCGGCCTCCGGCGAGCTCTCCTACCAGGACGGTCAGGAGATCGCCCACTACACGGCGAAACTGCCGGACATCGCACCGCACGTCAGCCGCCCCTTCACCCTCGACATGCCGGTCAAGGCGCTCGGTCTGGGCGCCAACGGCGTCTACCGGCTGGCCGTGACCGCGTCGGGGACCACGAAGAACCCGGGTTACGAGCACGTCGTGGGCATCGACCGCACGTTCCTGCCGTGGACCGGGCACAGCAGCGGCAAGAAGCTCAAGACCACCTACCTGTGGCCGCTGATCGACCCGCCCCACATGGACATCCGGCCCCCCCGCGACGTCAACGAGGACACCCCGCTGTTCCGTGACGACGCCCTGGCCGGGGAGCTGGCGCCGGGCGGCCGGCTGGACCAGCTGGTCTCCCTGGGCAGCGAGCTGCCGGTCACCTGGGTCGTCGACCCGCAGCTGCTGGCCTCCGTGGACGCGATGACCAAGCCGTACAAGGTCGTCGTCCGGCACGGCGGCACCACCAGCACGGTGAACGGCACCGGCACGCAGGACGCCCGCCAGTGGCTCGACAAGCTCCAGCAGGCGGTGGCGGGCGGCGAGGTGGTGGCCCTGCCGTTCGGGGACCCGGACATCGCGTCCATCGCCCACGACGGCCGCAGCGTCCCCGGCACGATCGCGCACCTGCAGTCGGCCACCGAACTGGCCGCGATGACGGTCGACACGATCCTGGACGTCACCCCCCGCACCGACTTCGCCTGGCCGGTCGACGGCGCGGTGGACCCGTCCATCGTGGCGACCGCGGCCGCCGGGGGCGCCGACACCGTGATCGCCCGCAGCGACAGCTTCAGCGAGAGCACCGCGCTGCCCTACACCCCGAGCGCGGTCCGGCCCATCGGCGACGGACACACCGCGGTGGTGGCGGACGCCGCGCTGTCCACCGCGTTCACCGGCCCGACCGCCACCGCCGCGCAGGCCACAGCGGCAGTCCAGCGGTTCCTGGCGCAGTCGCTGGTGATCCGCGACCAGCAGCCGCAGCTCCAGCGCAGCGTGGTGGTCGCCCCGCAACGCATGCCGAGCGCCACGCAGGCCCAGGCGATGTCCGACGCGATCAAGGCCGCCACGGCCGGCGGCTGGACGCAGGCGGTCGGCCTGGGCGCCGCCGTGGGCCAGACGCCCGACCGCGGCGCCAACCACAGCGTGCCGGGCTCCTACCCGCGGTCGCTGCGCCGCAAGGAGTCGACCAGTTCGGCGTTCCGTCAGATCCAGCTCGTACAGGGCACCCTCAACAGCTTCCTGCCGATCCTCAGCCGCGGCGACCGCGTGGTCACGCCGTTCGGCAACGCGGTGCTCAGCGCGATGTCCACCGAGTGGCGCGGGCACGGCTCGGCCGCCCAGGCGTTCCGCGACGACACCTCCTCCTACCTGGGGGAACTGACGAACGACGTCCACATCATCAACAAGCAGTCGATCACCTTGTCGGGACGCAGCGCGACGATCCCGGTGACCGTGCAGAACAGCCTCAACCAGCGGGTCTCCGGGCTGCGGCTGCGGCTGGTCTCCAGCCAGGCCAACCGCCTCGACCCCGGCGCCGAGCAGGTCGTGGACATCGACGGCGGGCACAACCGCTCGCTGAAGTTCCAGACCACGGCGAGCGCCAACGGCTGGACCTTCGTCACCGCGCAGCTCTACACCCAGAACGGCACGCCGTACGGCCGGCCGATGCGTTTCCGGGTCGACGTCACCTCGATCACCGACACGGTGATGCTGGTCATCGCGGTGGGCCTGCTGCTCCTGGTGCTGGCCGGCATCCGTATGTACCGCCAGCGCAAGCGCAACGCCCTGCGGGACGGGGACGACGGGCCCGGAACGCCGGACGCGGACACCGCCGCCGCGCAGGCCGAGGAGCCCGCCGAGGAGTCCGGGGCGGTTCCGGTCGCGGCCCGCGACGAGGAGGAGCGGTCCGCCCCGACCGTCCCCGGTGCCCGTGACGGCAAGCGCGCGGTCGAGCAGCCGGGGGGCGCCGTGGTCCCCGGGCAGGCGGGTGACCCGGCCCCGGACACCGCGGCCGACGGGGCGGAGCCCCCGGTGCCGGGTGAGAAGGTTGAGCGATAGCCAGGAACCGGCTCCGGGCCACGGACCATAAGGTGAGGCAGTGATGAACGCGCCGTACGACGGGGAGCGTGACCGGGCAGCGTCGTACGACGACGCGGCCGGCGGCCCACCCCCGCCAGAGCTCCGCACCGCCCCGCCCGGCCCCGGGATCCCCCCGGGGCCGCCTCCCGGGCAATCGGGCGATCCCTACGCGCGCCCGGCACCGTCGCGCGACCAGCAGCAGCCGTGGACCTACCACGAGCCGCAGCGGCCCGGGCCTGGACCGGCGCAGCCGTACCCGCAGCAGGCGCCCTACCCGTCGGCCGGGCCGGCGCAGCAGCAGGGCCGGCCCGCCGAGCCGTACGGCCGGCAGCCCACCGCCCCCTTCCCCGGCGGCCCGCAGCACTTCGGTGACCGCCAGGGCGTCCAGGAGCCCCCGGTGCCCGCCGCGTGGGGGGCACCCGTGCCCGGACCGCCCGGCGGCCCGGTGCGCGAGGAGGCGGAGGTCGGCCCCACGGTGAACGCCTCCGCCCCGCTCTTCCGCGACGAACGCGACGCGGGACCGGCGGGCGGCCACGGCGCCCCGGCCGGCACCCGTGAGGAGCCGGAGCCCGCCCCCACGGCGGCCCCCCGCAGCGGCGGCAAGGCCGCCAACCTGATGAAGTCCAGCGCCGTGATGGCGGCCGGCACCCTGGTCTCCCGGCTCACCGGTTTCCTGCGGACGCTGGTCATCGGCGGCGCCATCGGCGTGTCCACGCTGAACGACAGCTACCAGGTCGCCAACACCCTGCCGACCATGATCTACATCCTGGTCGGCGGCGGAGCACTCAACGCGGTGTTCATCCCGCAGCTGGTGCGGGCGATGAAGAACGACGACGACGGCGGTGAGGCGTACGCCAACCGGCTGCTGACCCTGGTGGTCGTGGGCCTGGCCGCGGTGACCACCGTGATGGTGCTCGGCGCACCGGTGCTGGTGCGGTTGATGTCGCCGAAGATCGCCTCGGACCCGGCGGGCATGGCCGTGACGGTCGCCTTCACCCGCTACTGCCTGCCCACCATGTTCTTCATGGGCGTGCACGTGGTGCTCGGCCAGATCCTCAACGCCCGCGGGCGCTTCGGCGCGATGATGTGGACCCCGGTCCTGAACAACATCATCGTCATCGCCACGTTCGGCGCCTACATCTGGGTCTACGGCACCGCCCAGCACTCGCACGTGGACGCCTCCACCATCTCCCCCCAGGGCGTGCGGCTGCTCGGGATCGGCACGCTGCTCGGTCTGACCGTGCAGGCGCTGTCGATGATCCCCTACCTGCGGGAGTCCGGTCTGCGGATCCGGCCGCGGTTCGACTGGCGCGGCCACGGACTCGGCCACGCGGCGAAGCTGGCCAAGTGGACCTTCCTGTTCGTGCTGGCCAACCAGGTCGGCATGACGGTCGTCATCCAGCTGGCCACCTCGGCCGGTGTGACCGCCACCGCCCAGGGTCACCCGGGCACCGGCATCACCGCCTACAACTACGCGCTGCTGCTGTGGCAGATGCCACAGGCGATCATCACCGTCTCCGTCATGACCGCGGTGCTGCCCCGCATCTCCCGGGCCGCCGCCGACGGCGACGCCCCCGCCGTGCGCGACGACCTCTCCTACGGCCTGCGCACCTCGGCCGTCGCCATCGTTCCCGCCGCCTTCGCCTTCCTGGCGCTCGGCGTGCCGCTGGCCACGATGATGTACTCCAGCGCGGGCCTGGGCGGCGCCCACAACATCGGCTACGTGCTGATGGCGTTCGGGCTGGGCCTGATCCCCTACTCGGTCCAGTACGTGGTGCTGCGCGGCTTCTACGCCTACGAGGACACCCGCACGCCGTTCTACAACACCGTCATCGTGGCCGTGGTCAACGCCGCGGCCTCGGGCCTGTGCTTCCTGGTGCTGCCGGCCCGCTGGGCGGTGGTCGGGATGGCCGGCTCCTACGGCCTCGCGTACATCGTCGGTGTCGGCGTGGCCGTGCGGCGGCTGCGCAAGCGGCTCGGCGGCGACCTGGACGGCGCCCGTGTGGTGCGCACCTACGCCCGTCTGATCGGGGCCAGCCTGCCTGCTGCCCTGATCGGCGGTGCCATCGCCTACGCCCTGACCGGGGTGCTGGGCGAGGGCTTCACGGGTTCGCTGGCCGGGGTACTGGGCGGCGGCGTGGCGCTTCTGGTCGTCTTCTACTTCGCGGCCCGCCGCATGCGGATCGAGGAGATGACGGCGATGGTCGGCATGGTTCGCGGCCGGCTCGGCCGGTAGCGGGCCGCCTGGGGCAACCTTCCGGCTCCGTCGCGTGTCGTGCACGACGGCGGTCTGTGGGCACAATTGTCCTTGGCGCGAGACCTGAACACATCGTGCAATCGAATGGGGAGGCAGAACGACGGTGGCGGAACGCAGCACGGCTGCCGTCGACGTGGCCCAGCAGAGCGGCGAGCCGCTCCCCGCGACAGCGGACGAGGCCACGGACGACGGCGCGAAGGCCCAGGAGCGGGACGCGGAGGCACCCACCGGGGTGACCGGCGGGCAGGCCACCGAGGACACGCGGTCCAGAGACGGCGAGAGCCCGGAGCCGCCCGAGCTGCACAGCGGCCACAAGCTCGCCCGCCGCTACCGGCTGGAGGAGTGCGTCACCCGTCTGGACGGCTTCAGCAGCTGGCGTGCGGTCGACGAGAAGCTGCGCCGTGCCGTGGGCGTCCATCTGCTGCCCGCCGGGCACGACCGGGCCCGCTCGGTGCTGTCGGCGGCCCGCTCGGCCGCCCTCCTGGGGGATCCGCGGTTCGTTCAGGTGCTGGACGCGGTGGAGGAGGGCGACCTCGTCTACGTGGTCCACGAGTGGCTGCCGGACGCCGTCGACCTGACCGCGGTGCTGGCCTCCGGCGCGCTGCCGGCGCACGAGGCGTACCAGATGGTCAGCCAGGTCTCGCAGGGCATGGCCAGCGCCCACCGTGAGGGTCTGGCGCACCTGCGGCTGACGCCGGACGCGGTGCTGCGTTCGGAGTCCGGCCAGTTCCGCATCCGGGGCCTGGCCGTGGACGCGGCGCTGCGCGGCATCAGCGCGGACCGGCCGAAGCGGGCCGACACCGAGGCCATCGGCGCCCTGCTGTACGCGGCGCTGACCGCCCGCTGGCCGTACCCGGAGGACGAGTACGGGCTGACCGGTCTGCCGAAGAACCTGGGTCTCGTGCCGCCCGACCAGGTGCGTGCCGGGGTGCACCGGGGACTGTCGGAGCTGGCGCTGCGGGCGCTGGCCAACGACGGTGCCACGCCGTCGCGGCAGGAGCCGCCGTGCACCACGCCGGAGGAGCTGGCGACGGCGGTCGGGGAGCTGCCGCGCATCCGTCCTCCGGAACCCGAGACGGTGAGCTTCGCCCAGCACACCGCCTACCGTCAGCCGCCGGCCCGGCCCGTGCAGCACACCGTGCGCCGCACCGCCCCGGCCCCGCAGCAGCCGCCCCCCGCACTGCCCGGGCGTACCGGCAAAGCACTCAAGTGGGGTGTCGCCGCCCTGCTGATCGCCGCGCTCGGCCTGGGCAGCTGGCAGATCGCCCAGACGCTGATCAGAGAGCAACGCAATTCCCAGCAGCCGACGACCCCCACCGGGAACGACCACGGCGGCACCACCGTCCACGACAAGCCGCTGGCGATCTCCGCGGCGTCGGAGTTCGACCCGCACGCGGCGGCCACCGGCACACCGCAGCAGGTCCACAACACGATCGACGGTGATCCGAGCACGGCCTGGATCACCAAGGACTACATCGGCTACGCGAACTTCGGCAACCTCCCCGACCGGCGGGACGGCAGCGGCATCGTCGTCGACCTGGGGTCGGTCCGTGAGGTGACCGGCGCGCAGGTGACGCTGTACCGTCCCGGCATGACCGTGGAGGTGCTGGCCGCGGCGCCGGCGGCGCAAGGGCCGACTGGCCTGTCGTCCTTCCCGCAGCGGCTGTCGCCGCTGCGCAAGGCGGACGGGACGCTGAGCATCGGCCTCAACAAGCCGCTGCGCACCCGGTACGTGCTGGTGCACGTCACGTCCCTGCCCGTCGACGCCTCGGGCGGGTACCGCGGTGGCATCTCCGACATCCGCATTCTCGGCGCTTCCTGACCCGGCCGACCGGGACGGGACTGCGGGGGGTGGCATGAGCAACGCGTATCGCGAGGAGGACGACGCCGTCCTCCTCGCCCGTCACGTGGCGGGGGACCCGGACGCCTTCGGCGAGCTGGCCCGCCGGCACCGGGACCGCCTGTGGGCCGTCGCCCTGCGCACCCTCGGCGACCCCGAGGAGGCCGCAGACGCGGTGCAGGACGCCCTGATCTCGGCGTTCCGCTCCGCCCACACCTTCAAGGGCCGCTCGGCGGTCACCACGTGGCTGCACCGGATCACGGTGAACGCCTGCCTGGACCGGGTGCGCAAGGCGTCCTCCCGCCGGACCTCACCGGTGCCGGAGGAGGAGCGGCTGGACACCCTCCTGGAGCCGCACGAGAGCGCGGACCGGCCGGTGGAGCGGGCGGAGCTGCACCGCGAGGTGATGAAGGCGCTGGCGGAGCTGCCGCCCGAGCAGCGGGCCGCCCTGGTCCTGGTCGACATGCAGGCGTACCCGGTGGCCGAGGCCGCTCAGATCCTCGACGTGGCCCCCGGCACGATCAAGAGCAGATGCGCCCGCGCCCGGGCCCGGCTGCTCCCCCTCCTGGACCACCTGCGGGTGGGCACCGGCGGCACGGGCCGACGGAACCGGTCGGGCCCGGGATCCGTCCCAGAGGCACCGGGCGGGGAACGGCAGAGTGACGAGAAGGGCGGAGGTGGACAGCAGTGACGAGCGCTGGCACGGACCGGCACCCGGAGACCGCCGAGATCTCCGCGTTCGCCGAGGGGCTCCTGCCCCCGGAGACTGCCCGGGACATCGGTGACCATCTGGAGACCTGCGCACGCTGCGGAGCCGTCCGCGACTCGCTGGCCGAGCTGCGCGACCTGCTCGGCGACCTGCCCGCACCGCCCCCCATGCCCGAGGCGGCGGCCCGCCGGCTCGACGCCGCCCTGGCCGCCGAGGCCCGGCAGCGCGCCGAAGGCACCGGCCCCTGCGCCCAGCCGTCCGCCGGAGCCCCCGGGGTCCAGGATCCGTCCGCCGGGGCAGCAGCGCCACGGCCGGAGCTCCAGGACAGGCCTCGGCGCGCGCCGAGGCGCCGGCGGGTTCCGGACACGCGCATGTTTCACGTGAAACATCGCCCGCCGCGGATCGCCCGGCCGGTCGTTCCGGCGCCGACAGCGGTCCAGGCCGACGGCCCCGTGGCAGCCGGCGCCGGTGGCGCGTGCTGACCGCCGTGGCCGCGGTCGCCGTCCTCGCCGGCGGAGGCGTGCTGGCGAACGAACTGACCGGTGCGGACACCCGCACCACCGCCGAACCGCAGCACGGCACCTCGGTCGGCACCTTCTCCGGTACGGCCCTGCCCGCCAAGGTCCACGACCTGCTCGCCGACGCCACCCCGAAGGCCCGCCCCAACATCACTCCCGGCGGGGAGAACTCCCCCTTCACCCCCGGCACACCGCACGCACCGACCTGCGTGCTCAAGGCCACCCAGGATCCCGGCGCCGCGCCCCTGGCGGCCTCCCGCGGCACCTACGAGGGCAAGGTCGCCTACTTGGTGGTGCTGCCCGACAGCGCCTCGCCACTCACCAAGGTCGACGCCTACGTGATCGACGGCTCCTGCGCCGCCCACGGTGCGGCCGGCGGCGCACAGGCCACCGTGCTGACCCGGCAGACCTACTCGCGCTGACCCGCCCCCAGAACGCCCGTTTCTGCCCCGCCCCGGGTGTCCCGGGTGTCCCGGGAGCACGCTGAGGCAACACGGCATCGCCTGCGGGGTGTGCTCCGGCAGGGCCGGGAATGCGCGGCCCGTAGTATCCGTTAGGCGGGGTGAGAGATCCCCGCAGGGGATTTCACACAGCAGTCGCAGAGACGAGGAAGACACCGTGAGCGATGTCCGCAACGTGATCGTCATCGGGTCCGGACCGGCGGGCTACACCGCCGCGCTCTACACCGCGCGCGCCGCCCTCAAGCCGCTGGTCTTCGAAGGGGCCGTCACGGCCGGCGGTGCGCTCATGAACACGACCGAGGTCGAGAACTTCCCCGGCTTCCAGGACGGCATCATGGGCCCGGACCTCATGGACAACATGCGGGCCCAGGCGGAACGCTTCGGCGCCGAACTGGTCCCCGACGACATCGTCGAGGTCGACCTCACAGGCGACGTCAAGACCGTCACCGACACCACCGGCACCGTGCACCGCGCCAAGGCGGTCATCGTCACCACCGGTTCCCAGCACCGCAAGCTCGGCCTGCCCAACGAGGACGCGCTGTCCGGCCGCGGTGTCTCCTGGTGCGCCACCTGTGACGGGTTCTTCTTCAGGGACCAGGACATCGCCGTCATCGGTGGTGGCGACACCGCGATGGAGGAGGCCACCTTCCTCTCGCGCTTCGCGAAGTCCGTCACCATCGTGCACCGCCGGGACACCCTGCGCGCCTCCAAGGCCATGCAGGAGCGGGCGGTCGCCGACCCGAAGATCTCGTTCGTCTGGGACAGTGAGGTCGCCGAGGTCCGCGGTGAGGGCAAGCTCACGGGGCTGACGCTGCGCAACGTGAAGTCCGGCGAGACCTCGGAACTCCCGGTCACCGGCCTGTTCATCGCGATCGGCCACGACCCGCGCACCGAACTGTTCAAGGGGCAGCTCGACACCGACGACGAGGGCTACCTCACGGTGGAGGCGCCGAGCACCCACACCAACCTCACCGGTGTGTTCGCCGCCGGTGACGTGGTCGACCACACCTACCGGCAGGCGATCACCGCAGCGGGTACCGGCTGCTCGGCCGCTCTGGACGCCGAGCGGTACCTGGCGGCGCTGAGCGACAGCGAGCACGACGCCGAGCCGGAGAAGGCGGCGTCCGCCGCCACCGTCTGACCCGAACCACCCACGAAGAGACCACCGAGGAGACAGCCACCATGTCCGGTGCCGTCAAGCACGTGACCGACGCGACCTTCGACCAGGAGGTCCTCAAGAGCGACAAGCCCGTCCTCGTCGACTTCTGGGCCGAGTGGTGCGGTCCGTGCCGCCAGATCGCTCCCTCACTGGAGAAGATCGCCGAGGAGCACGGCGAGAAGCTGACCATCGTCAAGCTCAACATCGACCAGAACCCGGACACCGCCACCAAGTACGGCATCATGTCGATCCCGACCCTGAACGTCTACCGGGGCGGCGAGGTCGTGCAGACCATCGTCGGAGCCAAGCCCAAGGCTGCTCTGGAGCGCGAGCTGAACGACTACATCGGCTGATCCTCCACACGATCACGCGATGAGGGGCGCCCGGTTCGGGCGCCCCTCATCGCGTTCCGCGCATGTTTCACGTGAAACAACGCGGTCCCACCGACCGCGTCACCGTCACAGCGGCCGCAGCGCCGGTTCCTTCTGCACCGCGCCGAGCAGCCGGTCCAGGGCCATCTCGACGTCCTCCTTCCACGACAACGTCGACCGCAGGTCCAGCCGCAGCCGCGGATACCGCGCGTGCGCACGGACGGTCTTGAAGCCGACAGCGGTCAGGTGGTCGGCGGGCAGCAGGCAGGCGGGCCGCTCCCACCGCGTGTCACCGAACGCCTCGATGGCCTTGAAACCGCGCCGCGCCAGGTCCTTCGCCACCGCCTGCACGAGTACCCGCCCCAGTCCCTGCCCCTGGTAGCCGGGCAGCAGCCGGGAGACCATCAGCTGGACCGCGTCACCGGAGACCGGACTCGTGGGGAAGGCCGTCGACCGCGGCACGTAGGCGGGCGGAGCGTAGAGCACGAAGCCGGCGGCCACGTCGTCGACATAGACCAGGCGCCCGCACGATCCCCATTCCAGGAGGACGGCGGAGATCCACGCCTCCTTCTCCAGTTCGGGTTTGCCGGCCTTCACGGCCGCCTCACCGCTGACCGGGTCCAGCTCCCAGAAGACGCAGGAGCGGCAGCCCTTGGGCAGATCGGGGAGGTTGTCCAGGGTCAGCGGTACGAGTCGGCGGCCCATCGGCTCACGCCTCCGATCTGCGGGGAGGCGCCTGGGGCGAGACGCGGCGCCTCGTCGGGCCGCCCGGGGAGCCGTCTGCGACACCCGTGGGGCATGCTGCGGTCACCCGGGCCGCCGTGTGCCTCTCCTGTCCCGTCCGGTCGTGACGCACCGCTCTCATGGACCGCCCCTCACGATGGATCGCCGTCTTCCCGGCATCGTAACCGGGGCACGGTCCGGCCTCCGGGAAGCGCGAAAGACCGCGGGCCGTGCCCCCGGAAGGACACGGCCCGCGGTCTCGGGTGCCTGTGGCACCACGGCTCAGGTCATGCGTCGTCGCCGTCGTCGTCCAGCTCGTCGACGTCGGCCTCACGCTCCAGGACCCGGCCCTCGCCGGGGGCGATCGTGCCGAGGATGCGTTCCAGGTCCTCCATGGACGCGAACTCGACGACGATCTTGCCCTTGCGCTGGCCGAGGTCGACCTTCACCCGGGTGTCGAGGCGGTCGGAGAGCCGAGTGGCGAGTTCGGACAGCGCGGGGGAGATCAGCTTCCCGGCTCGCGGCCCCTTGGCCTTCTTCACCGTGCCGGGTTCGGACGCCATGAGCGTCACGATTTCCTCCACCGAGCGCACCGACAGGCCCTCAGCCACGATCCGCTGGGCCAGGCGATCCTGCTCCTCGACCTCGTCGAGCGACAGCAGGGCCCGCGCGTGGCCGGCCGACAGCACACCGGCGGCGACCCGGCGCTGTACCGGGGCCGAAAGCTTCAGCAGCCGCAGGGTGTTGGAGACCTGAGAGCGGGAGCGGCCGATGCGGTCGGCCAGCTGCTCGTGGGTGCAGTTGAAGTCCTGGAGCAACTGGTCGTAAGCGGCGGCCTCTTCCAGCGGGTTCAGCTGGGCGCGGTGCAGGTTCTCCAGCAGGGCGTCGAGCAGGAGCTTCTCGTCGTCGGTGGCCCGGACGATCGCCGGGATGCGGTCCAGGCCGGCCTCACGGCAGGCCCGCCAGCGACGCTCACCCATGATGAGTTCGTAGGCGGTCGGTCCGGACTGGCGGACCACGACCGGTTGCAGCAGGCCGACTTCCTTGACCGAGGTGACCAGTTCGGCCAGGGCGTCCTCGTCGAAGACCTCACGTGGCTGCCGCGGGTTCGGCGTGATGGCGTCGATCGGCAGCTCGGCGAAGTGCGCGCCGGCGACCTGGGCGGGCGCGGCGTCGGCGGCCGGTGCGCTCTCCCGGGAGGCGGGGATGTCCACGGCCGAGTGGTCGGCCTCGGCGAGACCGGTCACCTTGGCCGCAGCGATGCCGCGTTCGGAGGTCATCACCGGTACCGCGGCCGGCGAGGCACCTGCCTTCGGCAGCGGATTCTCGGCGCTGGACGGAGCCGGGGGGATCAGCGCACCGAGTCCCCGTCCCAGACCCCTGCGTCGCTCGCTCACTGGACACCTTCCGACATGCTGTGCTGGCCGTACTCATTGTTCTGGCGAGCGATGTGCGGGGGCTGGCCGTAGGAGACGGCGACCCCGCCCGGGGTGGAGACCCCGCGCAGTGCCATCTCCCGTGCCGCCTCCAGGTAGGAGAGCGCCCCGCTGGAGCCCGGGTCGTAGGTGAGGACCGTCTGCCCGTAGCTGGGGGCCTCGGAGATGCGGACCGAGCGCGGAATGCTGGTGCGCAGGACCTCTTCCCCAAAGTGGCTGCGGACCTCGTCGGCGACCTGGGAGGCCAGACGTGTCCGGCCGTCGTACATCGTGAGCAGGATCGTCGAGACGTGGAGCTTCGGGTTGAGGTGACCCCGCACCAGGTCGACGTTGCGCAGGAGTTGGCCGAGGCCCTCCAGCGCGTAGTACTCGCACTGAATGGGGATCAGCACCTCGGCGCCGGCCACCATGGCGTTCACGGTGAGCAGGCCCAGCGAGGGCGGGCAGTCGATGAGGATGTAGTCCAGCGGCTGCTCGTACGCCTCGATGGCCCGTTTCAGGCGGCTCTCCCGGGCGACCAGGGAGACGAGTTCGATCTCGGCGCCGGCCAGGTCGATCGTGGCGGGCGCGCAGAACAGGCCCTCGACGTCGGGGACGGGCTGGACGACCTCGGAGAGTGCCCGGCCCTCGACCAGGACGTCGTAGATGGAGGGGACTTCGGCGTGGTGGTCGATGCCCAGAGCGGTGGAGGCGTTGCCCTGCGGGTCGAGGTCGACCACCAGGACCCGGCCGCCGTGGAGCGCCAGCGAGGCGGCGAGGTTGACCGTGGTCGTGGTCTTGCCCACCCCGCCCTTCTGGTTGGCGACCACGATGACGCGTTTGTGATCCGGCCGGGGGAGTCCCTCGCCGGCCCGGCCGTAAGCCTGCACTGCCAATTCGGCAGCCCGACCGATCGGGGTGTCGTCCATGGGAGGCAGTGTTTCACGTGAAACATCGCTCCCTGTCGTTTCACTACGGGGACCAGGGACCGGATCGGTCATCGGTCCCGCGGTGTGGGCGTCGGACCGCACGGGCTCACTCTCCTCGGCTTCAGGCTCGTGATGCGAAGAGCCTGCCATGTCTCGGGGGTTGTGAACCAGTGAGGCCCGCGGACCTGTGGATGATTCTCCTCTTGTGGACAACTCCGTACCCGAAACGGGTCGTCGAGTGTACGCTTCGGCGGCCGCACGGCCGCGGCTGAGGATTCCTGGCAGCAGTGAGCGACGTTTCACGTGAAACACGATGCACAGCGCGCCGCCCGCTTCGCCGCAGACACTCCGTTTATGCAGTTATGGCCGGTGGTCTGGAGTACACGGCGTGTACTCCAGACCACCGGCCATCAAGAACCGCGGACTTCCCTCTGACTGTCAGCGGTGCCGTCGGTTGCCGCCGCGCACTGGACGGTTGGCGCGGGCCACCCGGGCCCGGCGGGCGGCGGCGCGGACACCGCCGGGGCTCTCGCCCACGCTCACCCGCACCACGGTGGACGGGGGATCGACCATCCCGACGCCGGCCAGGACGACCGAGCTCCGTACCGCGCCGAGCCGGTCCAGGGCAGCGCGGGCGGCCTTCAGCTCCTCTTCGGCCGTGTCGCCCTTGAGCGCCAGCATCTCGCCGTGCGGACGCAGCAGGGGGAGCCCCCAGCCGGCCAGCCGGTCGAGCGGGGCGACGGCACGGGCCGTGACCACCTCTACGGGCGGCAGGTGCCCGATCATCTCCTCGGCCCGCCCCCGCACCACCGTCACGTTGTCGAGTCCGAGCAGTTCGGCGGCCTCCTCCAGGAAGGTCGTACGCCGCAACAGCGGCTCCAGCAGCGTGATGCGCAGGTCGGGTCGGACCAGGGCCAGCGGGATGCCGGGCAGACCGGCGCCGGAGCCGACGTCGCAGACGGCGACGTTCTCCGGGACGACGTCGGAGAGCACGGCGCAGTTGAGGATGTGGCGCTCCCACAGCCGGGGAACCTCGCGCGGACCGATCAGCCCCCTGCCGACACCGGCGTCCGCCAGCAGTTCGGCGTAGCGCACGGCGTCGGCGTACCGGTCTCCGAAGATCGTGCGGGCCTGCTCCGGCGCGGGAGGGAGCTCAGCTGCTGACTCCGACACGGATTCCATCCCTTCGGTGGTCCGCCGCGTGCGGCGGGTGCGGGCCGGTCCGGTGGGCGACCGGGCGGCCGGGGCTGAGGCGCTTCCGGCCGGGGTGGCCGGGACAGCCCGAGCGGGCTGCCCGTGCGGTCGGGGCCTGGACGGGGCTGACAGTCGTCGGCCCCGCCCGGGCGGCGCCCGGAAGGGCTCCGTGGCCCGGGCGGGGCCGACAAGCGCGGTGCGGGCCGGCCGCCTCCCCGTCGGGGGTGCGGTCGGCCCAGGAGGTCACGCTGGGAGGACGACCACCCGGCGCTGGGGCTCCTCACCCTCGGACTCGCTGCGCAGTCCGGCCGCGGCGACCGCGTCATGCACGACCTTGCGCTCGAAGGGGGTCATCGGGCGCAGCTTGACCGGCTCGCCGGACTCCTTGGCCTCCTCTGCGGCCTTGGTGCCCAGCTCGGCCAGCTCGGAGCGCTTGCGGGCGCGGTAGCCGGCGACGTCCAGCATGAGGCGCGTGCGGTCGCCGGTCTCCCGGTGGACCGCGAGCCGGGTGAGCTCCTGCAGCGCCTCCAGCACCTCGCCGTCCCGGCCGACCAGCTTCTGCAGGTCGCGGCCGCCGTCACCGACGATGGAGACCGCGGCACGGTCGCCCTCGACGTCCATGTCGATGTCACCGTCGAGATCGGCGATGTCGAGCAGGCCCTCAAGGTAGTCGGCGGCGATCTCCCCTTCCTGCTCAAGGCGGGTCAGGGCATCCTCGCCCTCGACGACGGGGGTGTTGCCTTCCGTCACGGATGGACTCCTATCCAGTGGCGCGCGGTGCTGGGTGGGCGGCGACGCGGTTACTTCTTCGACGACTGCTTGGACCGCGGCTGACCCTTGCGCTGGGGACCGGCCTTCGGCTGCTGGCGGGCCGGACGGTTGCCGGACGGGCCCGCGGAGCCTCCGCCGGGCTTGGAGGTCTCGGGGCCGCCGGACGAACCGCCACCGGAGCTGTCCTTCGGCGGGTCCTGGTCGTCCTTGCCCTTGCCCTGGTCCGGTGCGGCCTTGCCGTCCTGCTCCGGGGCCCGCTCGTCGGACTTGGCCGGCTGCTGCTGGGCCGGGCCGCCGTGCTGGCGCTGCGACTTGGTCTGCCGCTTGGGCTGCTGGCGCTTGACCTGCTGACCGTCCTCGGTGGTGCGGGTGGCCGTCTTGGCGGGCTCCTCCTGAAGCATGCCCTTGGCCTTCAGGCGCTCCTGGCGCTCCTTGAACGCGAGGCTGCCCGGGGTGGGGTTGCGGCGGATGACGACCATCTGCTGGCCCATGGTCCACACGTTGGTGGTCAGCCAGTACACCAGGACACCGACGGGGAAGTTGATGCCGAAGACGGCGAACATGATGGGGAAGACGTACATCAGCATCTTCTGCTGCTGCATGAACGGTGTCTTCACCGTCATGTCGACGTTCTTCGTCATCAGCTGGCGCTGGGTGTAGAACTGCGAGGCCGACATCAGGACGATCATCAGGACCGTGACGATGCGGACGTCGGTGACCGAGGCGTGCAGCAGGGTGATCTTGCTGGCGCTGTCCAGGAACTTGGCGGAGAGCGGGGCGCCGAAGATGTGGGCGTCACGGGCGCTGTCGAGCAGCGGACCGTTGTGGATGACGCCGACCGCCTTGCCGTCGGCGATGTTGTGCAGCACGCCGAAGAGGGCCATGAAGAACGGTGACTGCACCAGGATGGGCAGGCAGCTGGAGAGAGGGTTGGTACCGGTCTCCCGGTACAGCTTCATCATCTCTTCCGACTGGCGCTGCCGGTCGTTCTTGTAGCGCTCCTGGATCGCCTTCATCTTCGGCTGGAGCACCTGCATGTTGCGGGTGGCCTTGATCTGCTTGACGAACAGCGGGATCAGGCAGATCCGGATGAGGATCACCAGCGAGACGATGGACAGGCCCCAGGCCCAGCCGCTGTCCGGGTCGAAGACCTGGCTGTACGCCGAGTGGAACTGGACGATGATCCAGGAAACAGCGGTGTAGAGGGGACTCAGAATCGATTGAAACACCGATCAGGCTCCTTGGGCGGTGGGGTTCTCGGCGGCGCTGCCGGACGGGCCGGCAGCAGTCTGTCCCGAGGACACGGCCGGAGCTTTCCGCAGTGCTTCACGTAGCCGAGCGTGCCATGGCGGGCGTTTGCGCGGCGGTACGTGGTCGACACCGCCGAGGGACCAGGGGTTGCACCGCAGGATGCGCCAGGCGGTCAGGGCGGAACCCTTGACCGCGCCGTGCAGGTCGATGGCCTGGTACCCGTAGTGGGAACAGGAGGGGTAGTACTTGCAGACCGGCCCGAGCAGCGGGCTGATGGTCCACTGGTACACCTTGATCAAGAACAGCAACGGATACTTCATGGTCAGCCCCCTCCCCCCAGGAGACGCCGCAGGGCGGCGTCGAGGTCACGGGCCAGCGACGCGTGGTCCGCGGCACTGGCGCCCGGCAGGGCCCGTACGACCACCAGGCTACCCGGGGGCAGCAGTGACAGGCGGTCGCGGACCAGATGACGCAGGCGCCGCTTGACAAGGTTGCGCGTGACGGCGTTCCCCACGGCCTTGCTCACAACGAAACCCGCACGCGGCGGGGGAGCACTCCCCCCGGCGTGCGGGTCCGTGGCGGCCGTCCCCGCCGGAGGCGGTGAGACCTGACGCAGATGAACGACGAGCAGCGGGCGTCCGGCCCGCCGGCCCTGCCGTACCGCGGTGGCGAAGTCCTGCCGTCGCCTCAGCCGGTTGTCGGTGGGCAGCACGGCATGACCTGCGTACGGGCTCAGGCGGACAGGCTCGCGCGGCCCTTGCCCCGGCGTGCCGAGAGGATGGCGCGACCGGCACGGGTGCGCATGCGCAGCCGGAAGCCGTGGGTCTTCGCGCGGCGGCGGTTGTTCGGCTGGAAGGTGCGCTTGCTCACTCGGGGGCTCCAGAAATGCTTGTCGTCTCGGGCGAGACGTCCGTGGGCGTCGCTTGGCTGTCACCGTGCGCCCACGACGTTCCGCGACACGCTCCAGGTCACCGCTTGTTCGGTCACCAGGGGTGACCTGCGCCCTTCGCAAGGCAGGCGGCATCAGCCATCGACAACTCGACCTGGTCACGGTACGCGGCGCTACGCCATCCGGTCAAACCAGCGCGGGGCCGCAGGGACGCGGCGCGGCAAGGGCACGCAGGTGGCGGGCGGTCCGGCATGGCACATTTGTACACACCCTGTGGACAACGACTTGAACGACCCGCGCGGCGCTGACTACCGTGGCGGATTCCAGGAAACCCACCGACGACCAACCCGGCAGCATTCCCCCAGGTGGCCCCGAGCACACCCACCGGAACGCCGGCGCCTCTCACCGTCCGAGCGAGCCCGCCCCACCGATCAGAACCGAGAGAGCGTGCCTTGTGGCTGATGTGACTGCCGATCTTGCCGCAGTGTGGCCCCGGGTTCTGGAACAGCTCGTCGAGGACACCCAGCGGGTGGAGGCCAAGGACCACCGCTGGCTCAACGCCTGCCAGGCCCTGGCCCTGGTCGCCGACACCGCGCTGCTGGCAGCCCCCAACGAATACGCCAAGGGCGTACTGGAGGGCCGGCTGCTGCCGCTGATCACCGAGGGCCTGTCCCGGGAGTTCGGCCGGACCATCCGGATCGCCATCACGGTGGACTCCAGCGCGGACCCGCCCGGGCGGCACGCGGCCCCCGTTCCCGCGCAGCAGTCGGCACCCCCATACGGACCGCCGCACCGCGACTACGACGCGTACGGGCGCCCCGCCGAGGACGAGCCGTCGATGCGCCGTGCCTACCCCGACTACCCCGTCGGCCGGGACAGCGCGCCGTGGAACCCGGCCGGCCGGCCCGATCCGTACGCGCCGCGCGGCTACGAGCAGGAACGCCCCCCGTACCCCCCGGCGCCGCGCAAGGAGTACGGCGCGAAGGAGTACGAGGACAAGGGGTACGACGGCCAGGACTTCGGCAAGGGCGACGGGTACGGCACGAAGGAGTACGGCGGCGGGGAGTACCGCAAGCCCGAGGGCTACGGGCAGCCGCCGCAGGGCTGGGCGCCGGACCGGCACTCCGGGCCGCCCCCGCACTCCGGTCACACCGGCGCAGGTCCGGGACCGCGGCACGCCGGCGGGGTGCGCCCCTCCGACCCGCACCTGCCCACCCCCAGCGGGGCCCCCGGTCCGCTCGCCGCGCAGCCCGCGCCGGCCACCGGACCCGGCGAACCGACCGCCCGGCTGAACCCGAAGTACCTCTTCGACACCTTCGTGATCGGCGCGTCGAACCGGTTCGCGCACGCCGCCGCCGTCGCGGTGGCCGAGGCGCCGGCCAAGGCGTACAACCCGCTGTTCATCTACGGCGAGTCCGGACTCGGCAAGACGCACCTGCTGCACGCGATCGGCCACTACGCGCGCAGCCTCTACCCGGGCACCCGGGTGCGGTACGTCAGCTCGGAGGAGTTCACCAACGAGTTCATCAACTCGATCCGGGACGGCAAGGCGGACGCGTTCCGCAAGCGGTACCGGGACATGGACATCCTGCTGGTCGACGACATCCAGTTCCTGGCGAGCAAGGAGTCGACGCAGGAGGAGTTCTTCCACACCTTCAACACCCTGCACAACGCCAACAAGCAGATCGTCCTGTCGTCCGACCGGCCGCCCAAGCAGCTGGTCACGCTGGAGGACCGGCTCCGCAACCGCTTCGAGTGGGGCCTGATCACCGACGTGCAGCCGCCGGAGCTGGAGACCCGTATCGCGATCCTGCGCAAGAAGGCGGTGCAGGAGCAGCTGAACGCGCCGCCGGAGGTGCTGGAGTTCATCGCCTCGCGGATCTCGCGGAACATCCGGGAGCTGGAGGGCGCCCTCATCCGGGTCACCGCCTTCGCCAGCCTCAACCGGCAGCCGGTCGACCTCCAGCTGACCGAGATCGTGCTGAAGGACCTGATCCCCGGCGGCGAGGACGCGTTGCCGGAGATCACCGGCAACGCGATCATGGCGGAGACCGCCGCGTACTTCGGCCTGACCATCGAGGACCTGTGCGGCTCCTCACGCAGCCGGGTGCTGGTCACCGCGCGGCAGATCGCCATGTACCTGTGCCGCGAGCTGACCGACCTGTCGCTGCCGAAGATCGGCGCGCTGTTCGGCGGCCGCGACCACACCACCGTGATGCACGCCGACCGCAAGATCCGCGCTCTGATGGCCGAGCGCCGCTCCATCTACAACCAGGTCACCGAGCTCACCAACCGCATCAAGAGCTGAGCCCGGGGGGCGCCCCCGACGTTCGCCCACCGGCGCGCGAACGTCGACCGCCCGCCCCCCCGGCGCATCGATACGCCCCGGCCCGTCCACAGCGCCGAGGGACGCCTGCGCCGCTCACCCGTTCGCCACCAGCGTCGGAGCCCGCCCGACGCGCCCCGGCGCCTCCGGCCGCCCGCCGCACGACGGCCGCACGACGGCCAGCCCGGTCACGCACCCGCCCCGCCGGCTCCACAGCCGCGCCTGCGGGCCCGCACCGCTGAGCGCCCCCCGGCCCGGCGTTCCCGCCGCCCCACCTGCCCCGGCCACTCCCGCGATCACCCGATCCCCGCCCGGCGGACCTCACTCCCGCCGCCCTGGAACGCTCCCGCAGGGCTCACGAAACGTCCCGCCGGGCGTGCCCGCAGGACCTCCCCGACGCCTCCCGCCACCCCCCGGAGGGCGCTCCCGCCACCCCCGGAACGCTCCGCCGAGCCTCCCGGAGCGCCGTTTCGGAGCTTCCCGGCGCCCTTCCGGCCCCCGAGGCAAACATCCCGCGCCGGGGTTTCGTGTTCGATTACGCAGGTCGGACACAGTCTCGTCCACAGATTTCCCGCTCCGCGGCCATCCACAGGCTGGGGAGAACGGGACTGTCCAGAATCTCTCCACAGCGGGGGCTGCCGTAGTCTCGTCGTACCAGTTCAACGGGGTGTGGATGTGTGGGAAACCGCGATCCACAACCTGTGGACAACTTCGGCGCCCTCAGGGGCTGTTCAGAGTTGTCCACGGGCAACCCACAGGCTGGGGGCAGTTATGAACAGCTTCTCCACAGCGCTGTCCACTGTTCGGCAACGAAACGGCTGCTGTCACCAGTTGGAGTGAAAGGCGTCACACCACCGGACCGGATTGGGCTGGGGAGAACCTGGGTAAACCTGGGGACGCACCTGGGGACAACCAGGGCTCTCCTGTGCATGGGGTGTGCACAACTTCCGACTGTCCACATCTGGGGCAGGTTATCCACTGGCTCCACCCACAGGCCCGGTGGATAAAAAACGCAGTCTGACCTGCGGCGGAACCGGTTATCCACGGTATCCACACCCCCTACTACTACTACTACTCAGAGAACCCAGGAAGAGAGCCTCGAAGTCGGGGCTGTGCACAACTCGGGCTCTCGGGCCGCCGCGCCGCGACACCCGGCTTGACCCGCGGCCCTCCTCGTTGTCACTGCCGTCCGGCAGACTGTGTGTCGGCGGTCGGCCGAGAGACGGTCGACCCGGCCAGACCGGCAGTCGGTGGCCGGTCGGCGGCAGCAGGGAGCAGGAGGCGGTTCCGGTGAAGTTCCGGGTGGAGCGCGACGTACTCGCGGACGCAGTGGCCTGGGCGGCCCGCAGCCTCCCGGCCCGGCCGCCCGCCCCCGTCCTGGCCGGCCTGTTGCTGAAGGCCGGGGAAGGGCAGCTGAGCCTGTCGGCCTTCGACTACGAGGTCTCCGCACGGGTCTCGGTGGACGCCGAGATCGAGGACGAGGGCACCGTGCTGGTTTCCGGCCGGCTGCTCGCCGACATCTGCCGCGCCCTGCCGAACCGGCCGGTGGAGATCTCCACCGACGGCGTCCGGGTCACCGTGGTCTGCGGCAGCTCCCGCTTCACGATGCACACCCTGCCGGTGGAGGAGTACCCGGCGCTGCCGCAGATGCCGACCGCCTCCGGCACCGTGCCCGGCGAGATCTTCGCCGCCGCCGTCTCCCAGGTCGCGGTGGCCGCCGGCCGCGACGACACGCTGCCGGTGCTCACCGGTGTGCGGATCGAGATCGAGGGCGACACCGTCACCCTGGCCGCCACCGACCGCTACCGCTTCGCGGTCCGCGAGTTCCTGTGGAAGCCCGAGACCGCCGACATCTCCGCGGTCGCCCTGGTGCCCGCCAAGACGCTGCTCGACACCGCCAAGGCGCTCACCGGCGGCGAGACGGTCTCCCTGGCGCTGTCCGGCTCCGGAGCCGGTGAGGGGCTGATCGGCTTCGAGGGCGCCGGCCGCCGCACCACCACGCGGCTGCTGGAGGGCGACCTGCCCAAGTACCGCACGCTGTTCCCGACCGAGTTCTCCTCGGTGGCCGTGCTGGAGACGGCGCCGTTCGTCGAGGCCGTCAAGCGCGTCGCGCTGGTCGCCGAGCGCAACACGCCGATCCGTCTGAGCTTCACCTCCGGCGTGCTGACCCTGGAGGCCGGGTCCAGCGACGACGCACAGGCTGTGGAGAGGGTCGACGCCACCCTGGACGGCGACGACATCACCACCGCCTTCAACCCGACGTTCCTGCTCGACGGTCTCAAGGAGATCGACTCGCCGTTCGCGCAGCTGTCGTTCACCACGGCCACCAAGCCGGCGCTGCTCAACGGCCGGCCGGGCGCGGACGCCGAGGCCGTCGAGGCGTACAAGTACCTGATCATGCCGGTCCGCCTCGCCGGCTGAACGGGAGCGGCGGCCGCTCCGGGCCCGCCCGGCCGGCCGTCACCGCGGCCCCCGGACGGCCAGGTCCGGCGGCCGTTCCCCGGCCGGCCGGCATCGTCCCGCCCGGGGCCGGACCGCCGGTGCGTCCGGTTCTGCCCCGCGCTGCGGCCGGCCGTGCCGCCGGCGCCGCCCCGTGGCCAACTAGGCTCGGGGTCCAGGGCGTGTCCTGCGGATCCTGACGGGTCCGCGGCGCCCGGTGCGGCACTCTTCGGTGCTGCCGGGGGGCGTCGGCGCGGGACCCGTGCCCGAGCCACCCGGAGCCGCGCCGGGCGGACGCCGCGTCAGCAGGGCCCGCGGGACACGCCTTGGGTCAGGCACGCTTCTAACGAAGGATCTGAGATGGAGCTCGGTCTCATCGGCCTCGGCAAGATGGGCGGGAACATGCGCGAGCGCATCCGCCGCGCCGGCCACACCGTCATCGGCTACGACCGCAACCCCGACCTCGCCGACGTCCACAGCCTCCGGGAACTGGTGGACGGCCTGGCCGCGCCGCGCGTGGTGTGGGTGATGGTCCCCGCCGGGGACGCCACCCAGTCCACCGTCGACGAACTGGGCGAACTGCTCTCCCCCGGCGACCTGGTCGTCGACGGCGGCAACTCCCGCTGGACCGACGACGAACGGCACGCCCGGGAGCTCGCCGAGAAGGGCATCGGCTTCGTCGACTGCGGCGTCTCCGGCGGTGTGTGGGGCCTGCAGAACGGCTACGCGCTGATGTACGGCGGCGACGCCGAACAGGTCGCCAAGGCCCAGCCGGTCTTCGACGCCCTCAAGCCCGAGGGTGACGCGGGCGCGGTGCACGCCGGCAAGGTCGGCGCCGGGCACTTCGCCAAGATGGTCCACAACGGCATCGAGTACGCCATGATGCAGGCCTACGCCGAGGGCTGGGAGCTGCTGGAGGCCGTCGAGTCGGTGACCGACGTGCGGGAGATCTTCCGTTCCTGGAAGTCCGGCACCGTCATCCGCTCCTGGCTGCTGGACCTGGCCGTCGACGCCCTCGACAAGGACGAGCACCTCGGCCGGCTGCGCGGCTTCGCGTCCGACTCCGGCGAGGGCCGCTGGACGGTGGAGGCGGCGATCGACAACGCGGTGCCGATGCCGGCCATCACCGCCTCGCTGTTCGCCCGCTTCTCCTCGCGCCAGGACGACTCGCCGCAGATGAAGATGGTCGCGGCGCTGCGCAACGAGTTCGGCGGCCACGCGGTCACCGCCGCCGAGTAACGCACCGCACCAGCAGGGAGGCCGGCGCACCCGCGCCACAGCACACGATGCACGTAGCGCACCTGTCGCTCGCCGACTTCCGCTCCTACGCCCGGGTCGAGGTTCCGCTCGACCCGGGCGTGACGGCCTTCACGGGCCACAACGGCCAGGGCAAGACGAACCTGGTGGAGGCCATCGGCTACCTGGCGACGCTGGGCAGTCACCGGGTGGCCTCCGACGCGCCGCTGGTGCGGTCCGGCGCCGACCGGGCGGTGGTGCGCGCCGCCGTGGAGCACGCCGACCGGCGGCAGACCGTCGAGGTGGAGATCAACCCCGGCCGGGCCAACCGCGCCCGGATCAACCGGTCCTCGCCGGTGCGGCCGCGTGACGTGCTGGGGATCGTGCGCACGGTGCTGTTCGCGCCGGAGGACCTGGCGCTGGTCAAGGGGGATCCGGGCGAGCGGCGGCGGTTCCTCGACGAGCTGGTCACCGCCCGCACGCCGCGGATGGCCGGGGTGCGGCAGGAGTACGACCGGGTGCTGCGGCAGCGCAACACCCTGCTGAAGTCCGCCGCCCTGGCCCGGCGGCACGGCGGGCGGGGCATGGACCTCGGCACGCTCGACGTCTGGGACCAGCACCTGGCCCGGTCCGGGGCCGAACTCCTCGCGCACCGCCTGGAGTTGATCACCACCCTGGAACCGCTGACCAGCACGGCGTACGACCGGCTCGCGCCCGGCGGCGGCCCGATCGCCCTGACGTACCGCCGCGGCGGCGAGGACGGCGCGAGCCCCTGGCCGCGCGGGCGTGAGGAGTCGTACGGGCTGCTGATGGAGGCGCTGGCCACCGCCCGCAGGCAGGAGATCGAACGCGGGGTGACGCTGGTGGGCCCGCACCGCGACGATCTGCTGCTGGGGCTGGGCGAGCTGCCGGCCAAGGGGTACGCCAGCCACGGGGAGTCCTGGTCGTACGCGCTGGCGCTGCGCCTGGCCTCCTACGAACTGCTGCGTGCCGAAGGCGGGCCCGGCGGTGATCCGGTGCTGGTGCTGGACGACGTCTTCGCCGAGCTGGACACCACCCGGCGCGACCGGCTGGCCGAGCTGGTGGCCCCCGGCGAGCAGGTTCTGGTGACCGCGGCGGTGCCGCAGGACGTGCCGCCGGCGCTGTCCGGGGCGCGGTTCGCGGTGGGCGGCGGCACGGTGGAACGCCGGTGACCGCGGCGGACGGCGGTGCGGCGGGCGGCGCGGGGGGTGAGCTGTCCGGGGTCGACCTGGCGCGGGTGGCGCTGCGGGCGGCGCGCGAGCAGGCCCGGGCGCGGGGCACTCAGGCGAAGGAGACCCGGCGTGCGCGCGGGGGCCTGCGCTCCGGCGCGCGGTCGGACGGGCGTGATCCGCTGCCGCTGGGAGCCGCCATCAGCCGCCTGATCATGGAACGCGGATGGGAGGCCCCGGCCGCGGTCGGCGGGGTGATGGGCCGCTGGCCGCAGATCGTCGGCCCGGACGTGGCCAACCACTGCGAGCCGCAGCGCTACGACGAGCCGGAGCGCACGCTCGTGGTGAAGTGTGACTCCACCGCGTGGGCCACGCAGCTGCGCCTGATGGCGCCGCAGCTCGTGGCGCGGCTGAACGCGGACCTGGGGCACGGCACCGTCCGGCTGATCAAGGTGCTGGGCCCGGGGGGTCCGGAGCGTTCCTACGGGCGCCTGCGGGCGCCGGGCAGCCGCGGGGCGGGCGACACGTACGGGTAACGGACGCGGTGCCGGGCCGTTGCCCGGATCGGGTGGTGTCGCGGGGGCGGACGGGGGCGCCTGCGCGCGGGAGCAGAATGGGGCGTAAGGGTTTTTCGATCATTTTTCCGGCAGGCGTCGACGCGCGTCACGTCCGTTTCACGAGGGTATTTCCGGTCGGTGGTGCGACCGGTGGACCGGTGTGACGAACGCGACATCCGGTGATAGCCGAGGGTTGGCGGCCGGAAGCCCTGAGCGCCGGTGTGAGCCGCTTTGAGGTCAGGCCCGCGTATGGGGAGTCGGAGACGGCCCTCTCCGGGCGGCACATCGGAACTGAGGCCCGTGCAAAGCCCCATCGATGTCCGCGCTACCGGTAGACTGAGCAGCAACCCGCCCACTTGCGGAACATGTCAACGACGCAGCCGCTCCGGCACGCCTGGAGACGGCTCGTGCTGTGCCAGAAAGGGCGCTTCGTGGCCGATTCCGGCAACCCCACCGAGACCCCCACCCCCACCGGCTCCGCTGTGCCGCCGACCGGCGCGTCGTACGACGCCAGCGCGATCACCGTCCTCGAAGGACTGGACGCCGTTCGCAAGCGCCCCGGCATGTACATCGGCTCGACCGGTGAGCGCGGGCTGCACCACCTCGTGCAGGAGGTGGTCGACAACTCTGTGGACGAGGCGCTGGCCGGCCACGCCGACACCATCGACGTCACGATCCTGCCGGACGGCGGTGTGCGCGTCGTGGACAACGGCCGCGGCATCCCGGTCGGCATCGTCTCGTCCGAGGGCAAGCCCGCCGTCGAGGTCGTGCTGACCGTCCTGCACGCCGGCGGCAAGTTCGGCGGCGGCGGCTACGCCGTCTCCGGCGGTCTGCACGGCGTCGGCGTCTCCGTCGTCAACGCGCTGTCGAGCAAGGTCGCCGTGGACGTGCGGACCGAGGGGTACCGCTGGACGCAGGAGTACAAGCTCGGCGTTCCGACGGCCCCGCTGGCGAAGAACGAGGCGACCGAGGAGACCGGCACCACGGTCACCTTCTGGGCCGACCCCGACATCTTCGAGACCACCGACTACTCCTTCGAGACGCTGTCGCGGCGTTTCCAGGAGATGGCGTTCCTCAACAAGGGCCTGACGATCGCCCTGACCGACCTGCGGGCCGACCACGTCGACGAGCAGGGCAGCCCGCTGAACGTCCGGTACCACTACGAGGGCGGCATCGTCGACTTCGTGAAGTACCTCAACTCCCGCAAGGGCGAGACGATCCACCCCTCGGTCATCGACATCCACGCCGAGGACAAGGACCGGCTGCTGTCGGCCGAGATCGCCCTGCAGTGGAACACCCAGTACACCGAGGGCGTCCACTCCTTCGCGAACATCATCCGCACCCATGAGGGCGGTACGCACGAGGAGGGCTTCCGTGCGGCGCTGACCGGCCTGGTCAACCGCTACGCGCGGGAGAAGAAGCTGCTGCGCGAGAAGGACGAGAACCTCAGCGGTGAGGACATCCGCGAGGGTCTGACCGCGATCATCTCGATCAAGCTGAGCGAGCCGCAGTTCGAGGGGCAGACGAAGACCAAGCTGGGCAACACCGAGGCGAAGACCTTCGTGCAGAAGGTCGTCCACGAGCACCTGACCGACTGGCTCGACCGCAACCCGAACGAGGCGGCGGACATCATCCGCAAGTCGATCCAGGCGGCCACCGCCCGGGTCGCCGCCCGCAAGGCCCGCGACCTGACCCGCCGCAAGGGCCTGCTGGAGAGCGCGTCGCTGCCCGGCAAGCTCAGCGACTGCCAGTCCAACGACCCGGCCAAGTGCGAGATCTTCATCGTCGAGGGCGACTCGGCCGGCGGTTCCGCCAAGTCCGGCCGCAACCCCGAGTACCAGGCCATCCTGCCGATCCGCGGCAAGATCCTGAACGTCGAGAAGGCCCGGATCGACAAGATCCTGCAGAACAACGAGGTCCAGGCGCTGATCTCGGCGTTCGGCACCGGTGTGCACGAGGACTTCGACATCGCCAAGCTGCGGTATCACAAGATCATTCTCATGGCGGACGCCGACGTCGACGGCCAGCACATCACCACGCTGCTGCTGACCTTCCTCTTCCGCTTCATGCGCCCGCTGGTCGAGGGCGGTCACGTCTACCTCTCGCGCCCCCCGCTCTACAAGATCAAGTGGGGCCGCGACGAGATCGAGTACGCCTACTCCGACCGCGAGCGCGACGCGCTGATCCAGCTCGGCCGGCAGGCCGGGCGGCGGGTGCGGGAGGACTCCATCCAGCGGTTCAAGGGTCTCGGCGAGATGAACGCCGAGGAGCTGCGGGTGACCACCATGGACGCCGACCACCGGGTGCTCGGCCAGGTCAGCCTGGACGACGCCGCGCAGGCCGACGACCTGTTCTCGGTGCTGATGGGTGAGGACGTCGAGGCGCGGCGCTCGTTCATCCAGCGCAACGCCAAGGACGTCCGCTTCCTCGACATCTGAGTTCGGCCACCCGGCGCCCCACAGCGAAAGGACTTCGACCAGCGATGGCCGACGAGACCCCCATCACTCCGGAAGGCTCCGTCACTCCCGTGACCCCCGAGGGCGGCCCGGCCGCCGTCGAGGGCGTCGGGATGCGGGTCGAGCCCGTCGGGCTCGAAACCGAGATGCAGCGCAGCTACCTCGACTACGCGATGAGCGTGATCGTGGCCCGCGCCCTGCCCGACGTGCGCGACGGCCTCAAGCCGGTGCACCGCCGCGTGCTGTACGCCATGTACGACGGCGGCTACCGGCCCGAGAAGGGCTTCTACAAGTGCGCGCGCGTCGTCGGTGACGTGATGGGTACCTACCACCCCCACGGCGACGCCTCGATCTACGACGCCCTGGTGCGCCTGGCCCAGTCCTGGGCCATGCGCATGCCGCTGGTGGACTCCAACGGCAACTTCGGCTCCCCGGGCAACGACCCGGCGGCGGCCATGCGGTACACCGAGTGCAAGATGACCCAGCTGTCCATGGAGATGGTGCGGGACATCGACGAGGAGACCGTCGACTTCCAGGACAACTACGACGGCCGCAACCAGGAACCGACGGTCCTGCCCGCCCGGTTCCCCAACCTGCTGATCAACGGCTCCGCCGGCATCGCGGTCGGCATGGCCACCAACATCCCGCCGCACAACCTGCGTGAGGTGGCCGACGGCGCCCAGTGGTTCCTGGCCAATCCGGACGTCTCCAACGAGGACCTCCTCGAAGCCCTGATGGACCGCATCAAGGGCCCCGACTTCCCCACCGGCGCCCTGGTCGTCGGGCGTCGCGGCATCGAGGACGCGTACCGCACCGGCCGCGGTTCGATCGCCATGCGGGCGGTCGTCGAGGTGGAGGAGATCCAGAACCGCCAGTGCCTGGTGGTCACCGAGCTGCCCTACCAGGTCAACCCGGACAACCTGGCGCAGAAGATCGCCGACCTGGTCAAGGACAGCCGCATCGGCGGCATCGCCGACGTGCGCGACGAGACCTCCTCGCGCACCGGCCAGCGCCTGGTCATCGTGCTCAAGCGCGACGCGGTCGCCAAGGTCGTGCTGAACAACCTCTACAAGCACACCGACCTGCAGTCGAACTTCTCCGCCAACATGCTCGCCCTGGTCGACGGCGTGCCCCGCACCCTGTCGCTGGACGCCTTCATCCGGCACTGGGTCACCCACCAGATCGAGGTCATCGTCCGGCGCACCCGTTTCCGGCTGCGCAAGGCCGAGGAGCGCGCCCACATCCTGCGCGGTCTGCTGAAGGCACTGGACGCCATCGACGAGGTCATCGCGCTGATCCGGCGCAGCGACACCGTCGAGATCGCCCGCGGCGGCCTGATGGACCTGCTGGAGATCGACGAGATCCAGGCCAACGCCATCCTGGAGATGCAGCTGCGCCGGCTGGCCGCCCTGGAGCGGCAGAAGATCATCTCCGAGCACGACGAACTCCAGGCGAAGATCAACGAGTACAACGCGATCCTCGCCTCGCCGGAGCGGCAGCGCGGCATCATCAGCGAGGAACTGACCGCGCTGGTGGAGAAGTTCGGCGACGACCGGCGCAGCCAACTGGTGCCCTTCGACGGCGACATGTCCATGGAGGACCTGATCGCCGAGGAGGACATCGTCGTCACGATCTCCCGCGGCGGCTACGTCAAGCGCACCAAGACCGAGCACTACCGCTCGCAGAAGCGCGGCGGCAAGGGCGTGCGCGGTACGCAGCTGAAGCAGGACGACATCGTCGACCACTTCTTCGTCACCACCACGCACAACTGGCTGCTGTTCTTCACCAACAAGGGCCGCGTCTACCGGGCCAAGGCGTACGAACTGCCGGACGCCGGGCGGGACGCCCGCGGGCAGCACGTGGCCAACCTGCTGGCGTTCCAGCCGGACGAGAACATCGCCCAGATCATGGCGATCCGCAATTACGAGGCGGCGCCCTACCTGGTGCTGGCCACCAAGTCCGGCCTGGTGAAGAAGACCTCGCTCAAGGACTACGACTCCCCCCGGGCCGGCGGCGTGATCGCCATCAACCTGCGGGAGGGCGACGACGGTGCCGAGGACGAACTCATCGGTGCCGAACTGGTCTCGGCCGAGGACGACCTGCTGCTGATCAGCCGCAAGGCGCAGTCCATCCGCTTCACCGCCTCCGACGAGGCGCTGCGCCCGATGGGCCGGGCCACCTCCGGTGTGAAGGGCATGAGTTTCCGCGAGGGCGACGAGCTGCTGTCGATGAACGTGGTGCGGGCCGGCACGTTCGTCTTCACGGCCACCGACGGCGGATACGCCAAGCGCACCCCGGTCGACGAGTATCGTGTGCAGGGCCGCGGTGGTCTGGGGATCAAGGCGGCGAAGATCGTTGAGGACCGCGGAACGCTGGTCGGCGCGCTGGTGGTCGACCAGAGCGACGAGATCCTGGCCATCACCCTGGGTGGTGGCGTGATCCGCACCCGGGTGAACGAGGTGCGGGAGACCGGCCGTGACACCATGGGCGTTCAACTGATCAACCTGGGCAAGCGCGACGCCGTCGTCGGCATCGCGCGCAACGCCGAGGCAGGGGCCGAGGCCGAGGAAGTCGAGGCGGGTGAACCCGCCGGCGGACCCGGGGACGGCACCGCCGAGGGACCGGCCGTGGGCGCGAGCCAGGCGGCCGAAGAATCTGAGGAGTAGAGACCGTGAACGGAGCCACCGGCGCCGCGGGCGGCGGCGCGGGGACCGGGTCCCCCCTGCCGGAGGCCAGGGACGGCCGACCGCCCCAACCGCACCACCCCCCGCAGGCGTACCAGCCTCCGCAGGGCACCCCGTCGCTGCCCGGCCCCCAGCAGGGCCGGGACGCCGGCTACGGGCCCGCCGAGGGTTACGGCCCCGGGACCGTGCACGGGCAGTCCGGCCGCACCCCGCGGCCGGCCGCCCGTCCGGCGCCCGCGTCCGCGCAGGGTGCGGGCCCCCGCACCCGTATGGCGCGGCTGCGGATCGCCAAGGCCGATCCCTGGTCGGTCATGAAGGTCAGCTTCGTGCTGTCGATCGCCCTGGGCGTGGTGACTGTCGTGGCGGTCGCGCTGCTGTGGCTGGTGCTGGACGCCCTCGGCGTCTTCTCCACCGTCGGCGGCATGCTCTCGGACGCCACCGGTGCCAACGGTGACAAGGGGTTCGACCTCCAGTCGGTCCTCTCGCTGGGCCGGGTGCTGACGTTCACGTCGGTGATCGCGGTGATCGACGTGGTGCTGGTGACGGCCATGACCACGCTGGCGTCCTTCCTGTACAACCTCTCCTCCGGCTTCGTGGGCGGCATCGAGCTCACGCTGGCCGAGGACGAGTAGGGCGGGGCGACAACCGATTTGGGGCGACGGCCCAGGTGCGCTAATCTTTCCGTGCGGCGCGGGGCTATAGCTCAGACGGTTAGAGCGCTTCCCTGATAAGGAAGAGGCCACAGGTTCAAGTCCTGTTAGCCCCACCGGAAGAAAACGAAGGCCATTCGCTGAGAGGCGGATGGCCTTCGTCGTTCTCGCGCCCCACGTTTCCCCTTCGCCCCGCCGCGCGTTAAGTTTGTGGAGGGCGGCAGGTTTAAGTGGCCGTCAGCAGGTCACCGTTCGATATCGGCCGCTGTATCATCGGCCCCGTCGGACGACTCCCAACATGAAGGACGAGGTCGCGCGGTGAAGAAGTTTCTCCTGGTCGCACTGGTCGCCGTCGGCGGGCTCCTCGTGTACCGCCAGATCCAGGCGGACCGCGCCGAGCAGGACCTGTGGACGGAGGCGACCGACTCCGTGCCCGCAGGTACCGGCACGAGCGCCTGAACCCCCCGTACTCCGTGCGAGGCCCCGATCACCCGCTGATCGGGGCCTCGCGCTCGTACCGCACCGGTACGGTCCGGCCTTGTGCGGGCCCCGGTCCGGCCCCTAGCTTCGCTCCCTGAGGCGCCGCACACGGCGCGTCGCACAGGGCGAGGGGGCCGGAAGGTGTTACGGCGACGTACGGGTGGGCTCGTGGCCGCAGCGGTGGTCCTGGCGGGGTTCCTGGCCCTCCCGGCGGTCCCCGCGGCCGCGGTGGGCGCGGACGCCACGGCGAGCCCCGGACCGGCCTCAGGGACCCCGCAGGGCGGGACCGCGGCCCCCGGCGACGGTGGCTGGGTGCCGGACGGCTCCCCCGTGCACGGCGCCCCGCAGGCCGTGGGGGCGCCCCTGCTGACCGCCGGGCAGGACTACCGCGACACCCTCGCCAAGGACCAGGTGCGGTACTACGCGGTGCGTCTGGCGGCCACCGGTGACACCGCCGGCCCCGCGACGGCCTACCTTTCCGTCTTCGCGGTACCGGCCACCGGCAGCCACGTCAGCCCCTTCGACGGCCTCACGCTGCACCTGCTGGCCCCGGACGGCACGCTGTGCGACTACGTCACCCCGCGTTTCACCGGCGCCGACGACACGGCACCGGTCGGCGGGGTGGTGCGCCGGCCCGGCGTCGTCGACTCGGTCTGCCGGACGGCCGGCACCTACGTGCTGCAGGTCCAGCGGGACAGCGCGGTCGCCTCCGGCGCCGACGTCTGGCCGCTCGACCTGCGCTACGTCGCCGAACCCGCGCTCGCCGCACCCCCGGCCGCCGGCCCCGCCCCCACCTACTCCGCCGCCCCCGCCGCCCCGCCGGCCGGCCGCGGCACCCCCGTCACCGGCGCCGCTTCCATGGACGGCACCGGAACGCGGCTGCCCGGCCCCGGCGTCTACCGCGACACGCTCGGCCCCGGCGAGACCCGGTACTACCGGGTGCCCGTCGGCTGGGGACAACGGCTGCTGGCCACGGCCTCCTTCGGCGCCTCCCCCGCCGCCCGCGCGGGCGCCTTCGTCGCCGACGGCCTGGGCCTGGCCCTCTACAGCCCGGTGCGCGGCGCGGTGGACGCCGGCGCCCAGTCGTGGACCGGGCACGCCGCCGACCTCGACGCCCAGACCCCGGTGGTGCTCTACGCCAACCGCGGCTCCGGCGACACCCGGGTCCACTCCGCCGCCCTCGCCGGCTACTACTACGTGGCGGTCACCCTGCACCCCGCGCTCGCGTCCGCCGGCTCCGGCGACGTCCCGGTGACGCTGCGGCTCCAGGTGACCGGCAGCGCACTGCCCGCACCGCACTACGCCGCCGACCCGTCGGCCGGCGGACTGGCCGCACCCGGCCGGTCCGTGGCCTCCCCCGGCGCCACGGCGGCCGGCGGGAGTGGCAGCCCCGCGCCCGGCACGGCCAACGGCGCGGCCTCGTCGGTGCGGCGACCGGTGGCCTGGGGAGCCTTCGGCGCGGCGGGCGTCCTGACGGTCTGGCCGACGGTGCTGCTGGTCCGCCGCCGCCGCACGGTCAGCCGCTGATCGCCCGGATCCCGATCGCCAGGAAGACCGCGGCCGCCAGGTACATCGCCACGATCACCCCGATCGCCGGCCGCCGCCGCACCCGCGGTGCCGCATGCCCCCGCCGCCCCGGCGCGCGTTCCGCCGGCTCCCGCAGGCCGGGCGGCGGCGCGGGCGGCTCCGCCTCCGGCAGGGCCCCGGGCAGCGCCAGGGCGCGCGGCGCCGCCGTCAGTTCCGGGAGCGCGGCGGTCACCGGGGCCGGCGGACCGGCGGCAGGCGGCAGGGCCACGGAACCCAGCGGCCCGTTCAGGCCGGCTGCCAGGGCCTGCGGGTGTGGCGTGTGCCGCGCCGCCACGGCTCGGGCCGCGGGCAGTGCCGCCGGGGGAGCGGTGGCGGGCGGCGGCATGACCTCCTGCGGGGTCGTCAGCGGCGGCCGGCCGGCCGCCGGCCGGGGCGGAACGGGCGGCGGGGGCGGCGTGGCCGCGGGCGGCGGAGGCACGGCGGGCATCGGCGGGGCGGACGGCCGGGGCGGCGCCAGGGGGTAGCCGGTCTCCGTCGCGCCCCCGCCGGTCTCCTCACCGCCCGCCGCCGTGCCTCTGCGGCCGCCCTCGCCGCCGACCGGGACCGGCCGGCCCTCCGGCGCCCCCGGCGGCCGCCGGAGGGGCCCCCGCCGGCCGAAGCCCTCGGGCAGCGGGCCCAACTGGTCGAAGACCTCCACCTGCTCGTCGTCGACGTGCGGCTCCGGCAGCAGTTCCGCCGCCCTCGCCAGCGCCCTGCGCGCGCCGGTGGCCGTGCGGAAGCGGGCCTCCGGCGCGGGACGCAGCAAGGTGGCGACCACCTCCCACAGCGGATCCGGCACGCCCACCGGCGCGTTCGGCACCCCGGCGGAGACCGTGAAGCGTTCCACCAGCGCGGCGGCGTCCGGCTTGTGCCCGGTCAGCAGGTAGAGCGCGACCAGGCCGACCGCGTACAGGTCGGCGGGAAAATCCGGTTCCGCGCCGTCCAGTTGCTCCGGCGCGAAGTAGCCGGGGGTGCCCACCACGTGGTCGGCCACCGTCAGGCGCGGCTCGCCCTTGCGCATGGCGATGCCGAAGTCCGACAGCCGCACGTGCGGGCGCCCGGTCCCGGTGGTCTCCAGCAGGATGTTCGCCGGCTTGATGTCCCGGTGCACCACCTGCTCGTCGTGCACGGCCGACAGACCCGACAGCAACTGGTCCAGCAGCGCGCACACGTACCGTGGGGGCAGCGCGCCGTAGTCCCCGATCAGCTGCACCAACGATCCGCCGCGCACCAACTCCATGGTGAACAGCACCTGTTCGTCGTTCGCGGCCCAGCTGCGCGGTGCGAGCACGTGCGGGTGGTCGATGCGCAGCGCCTGCTCGCGCACGAAGCGGATCAGCGCGTGGGCGTCGCTCTGGCGCAGGACCTTCGCGGCCACGTAGGCGTGGCGCCGGTGGTCCCACGCCCGCCAGACCGCGCCGGCCCCGCCCCGGCCGATCGGGTCGACCAGCTCGTAGCGGCCGGCGAACAGCTCACCCATGCAGCGCGTCCCTCGTCCGTCGTGATCGTCGTCGTGCGTGCCGTGCGGCAGGCGCCGTGGTGCCCGCCTCAGTCCTGGTGCGACTCGAAGTGCGCGACGGCCTCGTCGGTGCGTCCGGTGCCGTACACCCGCAAGAACTCTGCCAGTTCGGGATGGCGGTCCGCGAGAACGCCTGCCGCCGCGAGCAGTTCACCGGCGGATGACAGCGACCGCAGCAACGACTGGATCTCGCGCACCACCCGCCGGGACGGCACCGGGCCGCGCCCGTCCGCGACGCCGCCCGTGCTCACCGCGATGCTGCCGGTGCCCGCCAGCCCGGCGCCCGCCGACCCGCGGATCTCCTCCATCGCCCGCGCCGCCCCGGCCACCGGCACCCGGCCGGCCGCCATCTCGTCCGCCAGCTCCCGCAACGCCCCCAGCCGGGCCACCACCGCCGGGTTGCCGATCTTCGCCCGGTGGCCGCTCATCAGCTGCGACAGCATCGGCGCCGACAGCCCCAGCAGCCCGGCCAGCCGCGCCTGGTTCAGGCCCAGCCCCTCCATCAGGGACCGGCACAGGTCCCCCAGCGGTTCGCCGTACCACCCTCGCTGCTGCTCGCGCGCACGTGCTGCCGCGTCCCGCGGCGAGGTGTCCATACCGGCTCCCGTCAGCCCGTACCCGGCCCTGCCGTCCCCCGACGGCACGCTGCCCGTGGCGCGGCCCGGCACCCGGAACCGCCCACCCGTATCCTACGAATCCGTGCCCACGCCCGGCTCCCCCGATTCCCGTTACGACTCCACGGGCCACAACCGGTACGCTGGTGCGCGGTACGGAGCCACTCCGCGCCGAGGGGCCTTAGCTCAGTTGGTAGAGCGCTGTCTTTGCATGGCAGATGTCAGGGGTTCGACTCCCCTAGGCTCCACACTCCTTCATTGTGTTCGTTCGCCTCCGGGGGCTCTCCGCCGGTGACGGCACTCCTCCTCCGGCGGCCACTCCTTCCTCGTGGCCTTGCCGTCGTCGCTCTCGTCATCGGCGCCCCCTTCGGCTCACTCACCTCGCGCCGGGGCTGCGAGACCCTGGATTCCTTCGCCGGACGGGTTGTTGCGGGAGTGAGCACTGCGGTACCCCGTGAGGGGCGCGGGGAACTGCGCGACCAGCGGTAACGGCGGGAAAGCGACCGCGCAGCGCACCCCCACCCGCCCTCGCGGAGCGAACCCGCGCCCCCACCCGTCCCCCGCGGTGCGGACCATCAGAAGGTGCGCGCTCAACCGCGCCCGCCCCAGCGGAGCGGAACCGTAGGGTGGGGGGCGTGCGGTTCGGGATTCTGGGGGACGTCTTCGCGGTAGACGCGGACGGACGGGGGCTCGCGTTGGGCGGGCCGGGGCGGCGGGGGCTGCTGGCGTTGCTGTTGCTGGACGCCGGGCGGCTCGTGACGGTCGAGCGTCTGGTCGACGGGCTGTACGGCGACGAGCCGCCCGCCGGGGTCGCCAACGCGGTGCAGTCCCAGGTCTCACGGCTGCGCGGCACGCTGGGCGGCGTCATCGATCGCACCCCCGGCGGATACCGGCTGGCCGTCGAACCCGACCAGGTCGACGCCCACCGGTTCCTGCGGCTCGCCGGGGCTGGACGTGCGGCGCTCGCGGCGGGGGAGGCCGGGCGGGCGGCCGTGCTGCTGGCGGACGCGTTGGCCCTGTGGCGTGGACCGGCGCTGGCGGACGTGCGGGAGCTGCCGTTCTCCGGGGCTCAGGTGACCCGGTTGGCGGACGCCAGGGCCGGGGCGCGGGAGGACGCGGCCGAGGCCGGACTCGTGCTGGGGCGCCACGCGGACGCGGTGCCCGGACTGCGCGAGGTGGTGACCGCTTTTCCGTTGCGGGAGCGGCCGGTGGCGCTGTTGATGCGGGCACTGGCCGGCAGTGGCCGGCAGGCGGAGGCGCTGGAGGTCTACGAGTCCGCCCGGCGGGAGCTGGCCGAGTCGCTGGGGGCCGACCCGGGACCGGAGTTGGCGGATGCGCATCTCGCAGTGCTGCGCGGCGCTGTTTCACGTGAAACATTGCCGTCGCACGGTCACGTTTCACGTGAAACATCGTCTGTGGAGCGTCATGTTTCACGTGGAACGCCGCCGCTCGGCCGGCTCACCAGTTTCGTGGGGCGGGATGAGGAGCTGCGTCATCTGGCGGATCGGCTTGCGGCCGGCCGATTGGTGACGCTCACCGGTCCCGGGGGTGCCGGGAAGACCCGGCTGTCCGTCGAGCTGGCCGACCGGAACCCGGGCGCCGTGTGCTTCGTGCCGCTGGCCGGAGTGGTGGACGACAGTGACGTGCCGCAGGCCGTGCTGGGGGCGCTGGGACTGCGGGAGGCCGGGCTGATGCCGTCGCCCGGGCCTGCGCAGGATCCGCTGGACCGCATGGTGGCCGCGTTGGCGCACCGGCCGCTGCTGCTGGTGCTCGACAACTGCGAGCACGTGATCGGTGCCGCGGCGGGGCTGACCGAGGGGCTGCTGGCGGGCTGTCCGGAGCTGCGGGTGCTGGCCACCAGCCGCGAGGCCCTGGGGATCGCCGGTGAGGTGCTGTGCCCGGTGCCGCCGCTGGGGCTGCCGCCGGAGCACGCGAACGGGCCGGTGGCGGGATATCCGGCGGTGCGGCTGTTCCAGGAACGGGCGCTCGCGGTGCGGCCGGACTTCGAGCTGGAGGCCGAGAGGGAGGCGGTCCTGCGGATCTGCACGGCGCTGGACGGGCTGCCGCTGGCCATCGAACTGGCCGCCGCCCGGCTGCGTTCGCTGTCGGCCGCCGACATCGCCGACCGGCTCGGCGTGCTGGAGGGCGAGGGCGACCAGCGGTTCCGCCTGCTCTCCCGCGGCAGTCGCACCGCGCAGCCGCGGCAGCGCACCCTGCGCGGAGTGGTCGACTGGAGCTGGGAGTTGCTGAGCGCGCCCGAGCGCACGGTGCTGCGGCGTCTGTCGGTCTTCGCCGGCGGCTGGCGGCTGGACGCGGCGGAGCCGGTCTGCGCGGACCCGGAGGAGGTCGCCCCCGACGCTGTGCTCGACCTGCTGGACTCGCTGGCGGACAAGTCGCTGGTGGTCGTCGAGCATCGTGCGGGCGGCACGCGGTACCGCCTGCTGGAGACCATCCGCGCCTACGCCGCCGAGCGGCTGGCGGAGGCGGGTGAGACGGTGCGGGTGCGGCGGGCACACGTGGCGTACTACCTCGCGCTGGCCGTCCGGGCGGAGCCCCGGCTGCGGCGGGCCGAGCAACTGGAGTGGCTGGCGCGGCTGCGTGCCGACCACGACAACCTGGCGGCCGCGCTCAGCCGTGCCGTCCTCGACGGGGACCACGCCTCCGGGTTGCGGATGCTGGCCGCCCTCACCACGTACTGGATGCTGCGCGGACTGCGGTTCGAGGGTGTGGATCCGGCGTGGCGGCTTCTGGCCGCCGTGGGGACCGATCCGCCGCCGGACCTGGAGGACGAGTACGCGCTGTGCGTGCTGACGGTCGCGCCGACCGCGCGCGACCACGGGGAACTGGCCGGACACGTGGAGCTCAGCGGTCGGATCATCGACGGCCGAATGGTCCGCTACCCGGTGATCTGGCTGCTGTGGGCGATGATCAGCGGGGTGCCGGACGACGCCACCTACGAGCGGCACAGCGGCCGGATCGCCGAGTGGAGCGCCGACCCGTGGTTCGCGGGGCTCTACCACGTGGGTGAGGGCTACCGGTACTGGCTGATGCTGGGACGCGCCGATCAGGCCACCGCGTCGTTCACGGCGTCCCTGCGGCAGTTCCAGGCCGTGGGCGACCGGTGGGGGAGCGTCCTGGCCCTCACGCACCTGGCCGGGCTGCTGCTGTCCACCGGTGAGCACCGCCGGGCGCTCGACGTGCTCGACGAGGGGCTGGTGCTGGCCGACCAGCTCGGGGCCACCGAGAACCGGGCGGAGCTGCTGTGTCACCGGGGCTGGTGCGGATTGCTGGCCGGGGACCCGGCGGCGTCGCGGGCCGACTACGAGCGGGCGATGCGGCTGGCCCGGGCCTGCGGGGCCACCGAGTTCGCCGCCCTGGCCCTGCTGGGACTGGCCGAGTGTGCCCGGGCGGAGGGCGACTGGGCCGCCGCGCGTGAACTGTGCGGGCGGGTGGACTCCGAATGCCTCCCGGAGTGGTTCTCCGGTGAGAGCACCCGTGGGGAGGTCCGGCTCACCCTGGCCCGGATCGCGGTGGCCGAGGGCGATCCGGCCGGGGCGCGGGCCCAGGTGCGGGCCGCGATGGCGTTCCCCATGAACGTCCGCAGCCGCCCCTTCACCGCGTCCGTGGCGGAGGTGCTCGCGGACCTGCGGCTGGGCCGGGGGGACGCCGCCGGGGCCGGGGAACTCCTCGGTCTGGCACGGGCGTTGCGGGGCATGGACACCGCCGGTACGCCGGACGCGGAGCGGACCCGTCGGGCGGTGCGCGCCGCGCTGGGGGACGCCGCGTTCGCCGCGGCGGTGCGGCGGGGCGCACGCTACGACGCGTCGGCCGCCCTCGCGGCCCTGACCGGGGTGCTGGAGCGGGAGGCCGCCGGCTGACCGGACGGCACCGGTGCGGTGCGGCGGCGGTCAGGGCGCGGTGCGGCCGCGGTCAGGCCGTCCCCGCACGCTGCTGTCCATGACGACGACATCCGCATCCGCCGCCCCCGACGGGCGGCTGCGCTGGGCCACCCTCGCGGTCTGCGCCCTGGCCGCCACCCTCCTCGGCATCGACAACAGCGTCCTCAACTACGCACTGCCCTCCCTCGCCCGCGACCTGGGTCCCTCGTCCACACAGATGCTGTGGATCGCCGACATCTACGGCTTCGCCATGGGCGCACTGCTGATCGTCATGGGCTCGGTGGGCGACCGTTTCGGGCGCAAGCGGCTGACGCTGGTGGGCGCAGCGCTGTTCGGCATCGCCTCGCCGGTCACCGCGTACGCCGGCAGCGCCACGACGTTGATCGCCGCCCGGGCCCTGCTCGGTGTGGCCGGCGCGATGATCATGCCCGGCACGCTGTCGCTGGTGCGGCACGCCTTCGCCGACCCCAGGGAACGCACCCTGGCGGTCGGTGTCAGCGGCGGCGTCTCCGCGGCCGGATTCGCCCTGGGACCGGTGGTGGGCGGTTTCCTGCTCGACCGTTTCTGGTGGGGATCGGTCTTCCTCATCAACGTTCCCGTGATGCTGGTGGTCCTGGTGGCCGGCGCGCTCGTGCTGCGCGAGTCCCGCAGCCCGGTGCGCGGGCGGCTGGACTGGGTGGGGGTGCCGTTGTCGGTGGCGGCCATGTTCGGCGTCATCTACGGGATCAAGACGCTGGCCCGCAACGGCGCGCACGACGTATCGGCGTGGTCGGCCGTGGTGGCCGGGCTGCTGATCGGCGCGGTGTTCCTGTGGCGGCAGCGCCGGGTCGCCACCCCGCTGCTGGACGTGCGGCTTTTCCGTTCCCCGGCGTTCTCCGGTTCGATCGGCGCCAACATGATCGGCATCTTCGCCTCGACGACGCTGTCCCTGGCGTTCGCCCTCTACCTCCAGGTGGTGCGCGGCTGGTCGCCGATGCTGTCGGGGCTCGCGGTGCTGCCGGGCCCGCTGTCGGCGGCGGTGGCCGCCCCGGCCACCGCGCTGCTCATCCCCCGGCTGGGCCGGGCGCGGACGGTGGCGCTGGGGCTGGCCCTGATGTCCGCCAGCTGCCTGGCACTGGTCCTGGCCGGTCCCGCCACGCCGTACTGGCCGGTGATCCTGCCCGCGCTGCTGGTCAACGGCACCGGAGTGGTGATGCTGTTCGCCGTCACGTCCGACACCGTGCTGGCCGGGGTGCCCCGGAGCCGCACGGGGGCCGCCGCCGGTATCGCGGAGTCGGCGCAGGAGATCGGCGGCGCCCTGGGCATCGCGGTGCTGGGGTCGGTGCTGAACGCCTGCTACCGCACCGCTTTCCGTGCCCCGGCGGGACTGCCCGCCGGAGCCGTCCACGCGGCCCGCGAATCGGTCACCGGAGCTGTCACGACGGCGGCCACGCTGCACGCGGGGGCCGGCGCGGAGGTGCTGGACGCGGCGCACCGGGCCTTCATCCACGGCATGCACGTCACGCTGGTCGTCGCGGCGGTCCTGCTCGCCGCCGGTGCGCTGGTCGCCCGCCGCACCCTGCGCGCGGTGCCCGCCGTCATCGACGAACCCGAGGACGACGCCCCCGTTCCGCCGGCCGCCCGGCAGGCGACGGACGGCCGGGCGGCCGGCGGGACGGCCCCCGCGCCGAACGCCGGCGCCGCTCTGCCGCGCTGACCGCCCGCACCCCGACCACCCCGCACCACCTGCCCGCACCGGTGCGCGCCCCGCGGCCCGGAACGACCCCCGTACCCCGACCACCCCGCACGCCCCACGCCACGCAGGGTCCGGAGGGAACGCTCCGGACCCTGCGTGGCGGGCCGGCGGCGACCGCCGCCCTCGTGGCGCGGCGTCAGTGGCCGGAACCCCGGCGGCCGTTGTGGCGCTTCGGGGTGTCGGCCGCGTCGTCGTCCCGCTTGGCGCGCACGTCCTCGTCGAGGTCGGAGCCGTCGACGACCGAGCCGAGCGGGCCGCGGCCGTTGACGGAGGCGCGCTGGGCGCGTTCGGCCTCGGAGGGCTCGGTGGCGGAGGGGGCCTCGACCAGCCATTCGGGGTTGGCCTGACGGCTCCACCAGCGGTAGGCGGCCACACCGGCGCCGGCGATGGCACCGAGCACCAGGACGCCCTTGGCGACCCGGCCGACCCGGCCCCGGCGCTGGTGGCGCTTGACCAGCTTCTCCACCTCGGCGGCGCTCACCTGGCCGCGCAGCGCCGCCATGGCCGCACCGGCGCGGGCCAGGGCCTCCTCGCGCACCGGTTCGGCGGCGGCGAGGGCGGACTCCACGGCGTGCTCGACGCGCGGCGCGGTGTAGCGGGCGGCCTTCCGGGCGGCCCGGCGGGTGTGCTGGGCGGCGGCGGCCGTGGTGGCGACGACCTTCGGCGGCACGGCGTCCCGCGCGTGGGCCAGCCGGGGCGCCAGAACGGCGTCGTACTGGGCGACCGCGGAGTCACGGGCGGCGTCGGCCGCGGCGGAGACACGCGGCACGACCAGCCGCCGGGCCTCGTCCGCGTACTGCGCGGCCGCGTCCTTGGCGGTGCCGGCGTACGGGGCCATCGCCTCCGCAGCGTGCCGCACGCTGTCCTTCGTGGTCGTGGCTGCGTGGCGCACGCTGTCCTTGCGGGTCACGGGAACCTCCTCCTCGGTGGCGTACGGCGAGGGCGTACGACATATCGTCTTACCGCCCGAATAGAGATCATGCCTCTCGGAGCGCCACAAGGCATGCCTGCTCGGGCTGGCCGTGCCCAAACACCACCCGTGCGGGCGCCCTTCGACGGCACGGGGGGACGGGGCCGCCCCGGGCGCCGCGCGGCGCATGGGAGGATTTGGGTGTCATCGCTGTCCAGGAAAGGTACGTCGTGGCCGAGCAGCTCTTCGCCACCCTGAGGACCAACCACGGTGAGATCGTGATCCGGCTGCTGCCGGACCACGCTCCGAAGACCGTGAAGAACTTCGTCGAACTCGCCGAGGGATCCCGCGAGTGGAAGCACCCGGGCACCGGCGCCACCACGACCGACCGGCTGTACGACGGCACGGTCTTCCACCGGGTGATCGCCGGCTTCATGATCCAGGGCGGCGACCCGCTGGGCAACGGCACCGGTGACCCCGGCTACAAGTTCGCCGACGAGTTCCACCCGGAGCTGCGGTTCGACAAGCCGTACCTGCTGGCGATGGCCAACTCCGGCCCGGCCACCAACGGCTCGCAGTTCTTCCTCACCGTCGCGCCGACGACCTGGCTGAACAACCGCCACACCATCTTCGGCGAGGTGGCCGACGACGCGAGCAAGCGCGTCGTGGACTCCGTCGCGGCCACCCCGACGGACCCGCGCACCGACCGTCCTGCCAAGGACGTGGTGATCGAGTCCGTGGTGATCGAGTCCCGCGAGGTCTGAGCGCCCGCGCCGCCGCGTGTCCGGGCCCGCCGGGACGCCGGCGGGAACCACCGGCCCCGCCCGTCCGTATGACGGGCGGGGGCGGATGCGCGCGGGCGGACGGGACGCCCGCGGGCGAGAGCGAAAGAGGAAGCCATGGAGCAGGCGCAGCAGGCCGTGAGCTGTTACCGGCACCCCGACCGGGAGACCGGCGTCGGGTGTTCGCGTTGCGGGCGCCCGATATGCCCGGAGTGCATGGTCAGCGCCTCGGTGGGCTTCCACTGCCCGGACTGCCTCAACGAGGGCCGGCGCACCGCGCCGCCCGCGCCGGCCACGGTCGCCGGAGCCGCCCTGGTGCGCCGGCCGCCGCTGGTGACGATCGCGCTGATCGCCGCAAACGTCGTGATGTGGCTGCTGGTGCGGGACAACGCCGTGCTCGCCGACCGGCTGGCGCTGTGGCCCCCGGGCATCGTGGACGGCCAGTACGACCGGCTGATCACCGCGGTCTTCCTGCACACCGCGTGGTTCCACATCGGCATGAACATGCTGTCGCTGTGGTTCATCGGCCCGGCGCTGGAGACCGCCCTGGGCCGGATCCGCTACCTGGCGCTGTACCTGGTGAGCGGGATCGGCGGCAGCGCGCTGTCGTTCCTGCTGCTGCCGGACAACACCGCGGGCCTGGGGGCGTCCGGTGCGATCTTCGGCCTGCTGGGCGCGCTGTTCGTGCTGGTGCGCCGGGTCGGCGGTGACATGCGGCAGGTCGTCGTGGTCATCGTGATGAACCTCGTGCTGACCTTCTCCATCCCCGGGATCGACTGGCACGCGCACGTGGGTGGCCTGGTCACCGGGATCGTGATCGGCTGGGCGATGTGTTACGCGCCCCGGGCCCGGCGGGCGCTGGTGCAGTGGGGAACGACCGCGGGGATGCTCGTGGTGGCGCTCGCCGCCATCGCGGCGGGGATCCTGACCGCCTGACCGCCTGACCGCCTGACCGCGACCGCCTGACCGCCTGACCGGGGCCAGGGGACGGGGGCGCCACCGGCGTCAATGCCGCCGCCCACCGCCACGCCTGCGCGCCCCGGCCCGCGCCCGCCCTGTCCCGCTACCGCCCCCGCACCCGCCGCGCGCGGGCGTCCCGCCGGCCACAGGTTCGGTGGATGACGCCCGCCGGGCAGTGGCGTTCGTATGACTTATCCACAGCGCTTGTGCACAGTGTGCCGCGCAGGCCGCCGGTCGCGTCACCCGGTGCCATTTCCGCAGGTGAGCCCCAAGATCACCGGGTAGTCGGGCGAACCGGTCCGGATCCCCCGGTGGCGTTGACCCGAACGACGGTTGTCCGGCCGAAGTTATCCACAGATCGTCCGACCTTTTCCCCACTGTGGATGCACCTGTGGATAACTCTGTGGATGACGGAGGCGTGATGTTGACGCGAACCGGGCCCGGGCGACCGGGAACCGCCGCTCGGCGACCCGTTTCCGGGCACGCCGAACGCCGCGCCGGGGTCCTGGAGGGACGGCGGCGCGGTGGGCGCGGAGCGGAGGTTCAGACGTGGTGGCGGTGGCCGGCGGTCGCCCGTGGCCGGGCGCGGGCTACTTCCACTGCGTGGAGACGACGAATCCACCGGCGATGAAGCCGAAGCCGATCACGATGTTCCAGTTGCCGAGGGCCTCGACGGGCAACCGGCCGCTCGTGATGTAGAAGGAGACGATCCACGCCAGACCGACGAGGAAGAGCGCGAGCATCAAGGGGGCCACCCAGTTGCGGCCCGAACTCATCTTGAACGTCGCGGCGGTCTTCTCCGGCGGCGGGGTGTAGTCGGCCTTCTTGCGGATCCGTGACTTCGGCACGAGGGGTTCTCCTGTCGATGCGCTGCGGGACCGGGACGCGCAGGCGGATGTGTGGTTGTCGCCGGGCAGGGAGCGTATCCGATCGCCTCCGGGCGTCCGTTAGCGTAGTGCTTCCGGAGGTCCGGAAGAGATAAGGGGGGCCGGGTAATTCCCCCGCATTCCCGGTCCCGGAACCCCGCCGGCCCACAGCTGCCGCACAGGCCCGCCCGCGACGGGGCGGCGGATCGGACGTTCGGGCGGAAACACCCGCGCGGACGCCACGCGTTCCCCCACCGTACTCCCGGGCGACGCCCTCCCGGCGGGCGCACGTCACACCATGGTCAAGGATGTCAAAGGCGGACCAGGTGTCCGCCCGGGGCCCCGCCCGCTCCCCTTAGTCTGGTGCGGAACAAGAAGGAAGGCACCGGATGTACCTCTGGATCTGGCGGCGGCTGCCCGGGAACGTCTGGGTGAGGGCGATCATCTCCCTCGTACTGGTGCTGGCGGTGGTCTTCGTCCTGTTCCAGTGGGTCTTCCCGTGGGCCGAGCCGCTGCTGCCCTTCAACAACGTGACCGTCAACGGCGGGGGGAACGCGGGCTGATGACCACCGCAAGCACGGGTCCGGCACGGGCCCGCGTCCTCGTCGTGGACAACTACGACAGCTTCGTGTTCAACCTCGTGCAGTACCTCTACCAGCTCGGCGCCGAGTGCGAGGTGGTGCGCAACGACGAGGTGAGCGCCGCCCACGCCCGCGACGGGTTCGACGGCGTGCTGCTCTCCCCCGGCCCCGGCACCCCCGAGGAGGCCGGCGTCTGCGTGGAGATGGTGCGCGGGTGCGCGAACGACGGCGTGCCGCTGTTCGGGGTGTGCCTGGGCCTCCAGTCCATCGCCGTGGCGTACGGCGCCGTGGTGAGCCGGGCGCCGGAGCTGCTGCACGGGAAGACCTCCGCGATCGAGCACGCCGGGGGCGGCGTCTTCGACGGACTGCCCTCCCCCTACACCGCCACGCGGTACCACTCGCTGGCGGTGGAACGCGCCACGGTGCCGCCGGAGCTGGAGGTCACCGCCTGGACCGGCGAGGGCGTCGTCATGGGGCTGCGCCACCGTGACCTGCCGGTGGAGGGCGTGCAGTTCCATCCCGAGTCGGTGCTGACCGAGCACGGGCACCGGATGCTCGCCAACTGGCTGGCCGCCTGCGGTGACGCCGGCGCCGTCGCGCGCTCCGCGGGCCTGGCCCCGGTGGTGGGCACGGCGTGACCGCCGCACCGCCCGGGACTCCGCCGGGTCCGGCCGGGTATCCGGACCCCGCCGGCCACGGTGCCGGGCAGGGCTGGGGCGAACCGCTCCCCGACCCGCTGACCGCCCCCCTGCCTCCGGGCACGCCGGGTGGCGGCTACGGCTACCCGGGCGGTGCGGGCAGGCAGCAGTGGTACGACGACGGTTCCTACGGCAGCCCCCAGGGCCCCCCCGGCGGGTACGACCCGTACGGCGGTGACCCCTACACCCCCGGCGAGCACGAGACCCCGGGCGGGCAGGGCGTTCCCGGCGGGCACGACACCCCGGGCGGGCAGGGCGTTCCCGGCGGGCACGACACCCCGGGCGGGCAGCAGCAGGGCTACGGCGCCCCCGGCGACGGCTACGCCCCCGGATACGCCCCACAGGGCCCCTACGGCACCGGCTACGCCCCTGGGGCGCCCGCGGTCCCCACGCCCCCCGCCCCGGCCCCCGGGCCCGGCTACGACGCCTTCGAGGAGCCGGAGCCCTACGGCGACCCGGACACCGGTGACGCGTTCCGCGACGAGTCCCTCGGCGGGCACGACCGCGGGTACGACCGCGGGTACGACGGGGGCGGCGCGGCCGGGGAGGACGAGGACGGCGCCGAGGACGGCCCACCGGTCACCGGTGGCCGTGCCGAGCGGCGGAAGGCGGCCCGTCGCGGCGGCGGGCGCAGACGGTCCGCGCCGGTGGCCGGGACCGCGGCGCAGGAGCCGGGGGAGAGCGCGGCGCCGGTCTCCCGGGTGGAGGCGCGGCGGGCCGCGAAGGCGGCGCGCGTCAGCCCCGGTGTGATGGTCAGCCAGGTCGTGGGTGAGTTGTTCATCACGCTGGGTGTCCTCATGCTGCTCTTCGTCGTCTACCAGTTGTGGTACACCAACGTGCTGGCCGACGAGCAGACCTCCGGGGCCACCAACACCCTCCAGAACCAGTGGGCGTCCGACACCAAGGACTCCAGCGACGCCGGCGAGCCGAGCTCGTTCCCGCACGGCACCGACTTCGCGATCATCTACATCCCGAAGCTGGACGTGAAGGCGCCGATCGCGGAGGGCACCGACAAGGACTCCATCCTCGACAAGGGGGACGTCGGTCACTACGACGGCGCGATGGAGACCGCGATGCCGTGGGCGAAGAGCGGCAACTTCGCGCTGGCCGGCCACCGCAACACGCACGGCGAGCCCTTCCGCTACATCAACCAGCTGGTGGCCGGCGACAAGGTCGTGGTGGAGACCAAGGGGATGTACTACACCTACGCGGTGACCAGCATGCTCCCCTCGACCTCGCCGTCGAACGTGGCCGTCATCCAGCCGGTGCCGCAGGGATCGGGGTACACCGGGCCCGGGCGTTACATCACACTGACCACCTGCACCCCGGAGTTCACCAGCGAGTTCCGGCTGATCGTGTGGGGAAAGATGATCGCCGAGCAGCCGCGCACGAAGGGACTGCCCCCCGCCCTGCTCGGCGGCTGAGAACGAGTCACGTCCATAAGAACGGGGTGACCGGTGGCGACCACCGAGCACGACCAGAACACCGGCGGGTCAGGCGAACCACCCGCACCACCCGGCGGGGGAGGCCGGGTGCGGGGGAGGATCGCCACCGCGGTCAGCGTCCTCGGCGAACTGCTCATCACCGCCGGCCTGATCCTCGCCCTGTTCGTCGCCTACTCGCTGTGGTGGACGAACGTCCTCGCCGACCGGCAGGAGAGCCACGAGGCGAACACCGTGCGGCGGCACTGGGCGCAGCAGCCGAAGGACCTGGCGCCCGGCAAGCTGGACACCGGCGCCGGCATCGGCTTCCTGCACGTGCCGGCCATGGGCAAGGGCTTCGACCTGCTGGTCAAGCGCGGAACCTCGGTCCCGGTGCTGAACCAGGGCGTGGCCGGCTACTACGTCTCGCCGGAGAAGGCGGTGATGCCGTGGGAGAAGACGGGGAACTTCACCCTCGCCGCGCACCGGGACGGGCACGGCGCGAAGTTCCACAACATCGACAAGATCAAGAAGGGTGACCCGATCGTCTTCGAGACCCGGGACACCTGGTACATCTACAAGGTCTACGACGTGCTCAAGCAGACGTCCAAGTACGACGTGCACGTGATCGACCAGATCCCCAGGGAGTCCGGGAAGACCACCGCGGGCCGCTACATCACGCTGACGACCTGCACCCCGGTCTACACCTCGCTGTACCGCTACGTGGTGTGGGGGCAGCTCGTCGGCACGCAGAAGGTCGACGCGAAGCGCACCCCGCCGGCGGTGCTGGGCGGCTGAACCGCCGCAGGGCCGGGCGTACGCGCCGGGGACGGCGGCGGGGAACGACGCATGAGGGGCGCGAACGGAGATCCGTTCGCGCCCCTCATGGCGTGCGGGTCGTGATCAGGGGGCTAGCCCTGGCCCCCCAGAATGCCGCCCCCGCCCCCGTTTCCCTGGCCGCCCAGGGAGATGGTGGTCAGCGTGACGGTCTGGCCCGGCTGGAGGGCCGTGCCCGCGGGGGGATTGGTGCTCACCACGTAGGCGTTGTCACCGCTGGGACTGCCCGGCGCCACCTGGGAGGTGATGCCCTGGGACTGGAGGATCTGCTGCGCCTGCGCCAGCTTCTTGCCGTGCACGTCCGGCACGGTGCCGGGGCTCTGCGACGGGCCCTGGGAGACGATCAGGGTGACCGTGGAGCCCTTGTCCGCCTGGCTGCCGCCCGGCGGGTTCTGCGTGACGACCTGGCCGGCCGGCAGGTTCGAGGGGGTCGGGGTCTCGGTGACCTCGAAGCCGATGCCCTTGAGCTGCTGGGTGGCCTGGGCGTGGTCGTGGCCGGTGACGTCCGGCACCTGCTCCTTGCTCTGCTGCGCCGCGACCGTCAGCACGATCTTGGTGGACTTCGCCACCGACTGGCCGTCCGTCGGGTTCTGCGACAGCACCGTGCCCGGGTCCTTGCCCGAGGTGCCGTCGTCGTCCTTGGTCGTGACGTTGGTGAAGCCCTTGACCTGGAGCAGCTGCTTGGCGGTGTCGACGTCCTTGCCGACCACGTTCGGGACGGCGGCCGGGGCCTTGCCCTTGGAGATCGCCACGGAGATCGCCTGGCCCTTGGCGAGGTTGGTGTTCGCCTTCGGGTCCTGCGAGCAGATCTTGCCCTTGGGCTGGGCGTCGCAGAAGGTGTCCGTGCCGCGGGTCAGCTTCAGGCCGGAGTTCTGGACGGACTGCCGCGCCTGCGTGAGTGTCTGGCCGGTCAGGTCCGGCACCGGGACGGTGCTGTCGGAGTTGCCCGACATCAGCGAATTGCCGATGAAGATCGCACCGGCCAGCACCAGCACGGCCGCGATGACCAGCAGGATCGTGGAGGTGTTCTTCTTCTTCGGCTGCTGGCGCCGCCGGCCGCCGCTCTGGCGGTCCTCGTCGTGGCCGCCGCCGCCGTCGCCATGACCGCCGCCGTAGCCGTCCTGCATCGGCGGCATCATCGTGGTGGCGCCGCCGTCGTGGTGCTGCGGCATGGCCGTGGTGGCCGCGCCGTCGCCGTACCCGCCGCCGTAGCCGTTGTCGTAGCCCTGGTAGCCGTAGCCGGCGGAGGCCATCGCGGCCACCGGCTGGCCGTCGAGGTACGCCTCGATGTCGGCGCGCATCTCGTCGGCGGACTGGTAGCGGTAGTCGCGCTCCTTGGCCAGCGCCTTCAGGACGATGGCGTCCATCTCCGGCGTGACCTCGGGGTCGAAGACGCTCGGGGGCTGCGGGTCCTCGCGCACGTGCTGGTAGGCCACCGCCACCGGCGAGTCGCCGACGAACGGCGGGCGCACGGTGAGCAGCTCGTAGATCAGGCAGCCGGTGGAGTACAGGTCGGACCGAGCGTCGACGGTCTCGCCCTTGGCCTGCTCCGGCGACAGGTACTGCGCGGTGCCGATGACGGCCGCCGTCTGCGTCATGGTCATGCCGGAGTCGCCCATGGCCCGGGCGATGCCGAAGTCCATCACCTTGACCTGGCCGGAGCGCGTCAGCATGACGTTCGCCGGCTTGATGTCGCGGTGGACGATCTGGTTCCGGTGCGAGTACTCCAGCGCCTGGAGGATGCCGACGGTCATCTCCAGTGACCGCTCCGGCAGCAGCTTGCGCCCGCTGTGCAGCAGCTCCCGCAGGGTCGAGCCGTCCACGTACTCCATCACGATGTACGGGATGGAGACGTCACCGACGTAGTCCTCGCCGGTGTCGTAGACGGCGACGATCGCGGGGTGGTTGAGCGAGGCGGCCGACTGGGCCTCCCGGCGGAACCGGGCCTGGAACGACGGGTCACGGGCCAGGTCGGTCCGGAGCGTCTTCACAGCGACGGTGCGGCCCAGGCGGGTGTCATGGGCGAGGTAGACCTCGGCCATGCCGCCGCGACCGAGCACCGAGCCCAGCTCGTACCGGCCGCCGAGGCGACGCGGCTCTTCCATAGTGGTCCAGCCTCTCCCTCTTCTGGAGATACCCGCCAGGCCACCGAGCGCGGGCCTGACGACGAGCACTAACCCTGCTCGGGCATACCGTACCGGCCCGCCGGGCACCAACCCGGCACGAAGCCCGAGCCGATACGAGACCGGTACCGTGACATGCGGGAACGGGCGGTCCGCGAAAATATGACGTGACGGGTCTCACGCGCGCCGCGCGCCCCTCGCGTCAGCACGTGACCGGGGTCACTTGTTCAGCACCGCTTCCATCACGGACTTGGCGATCGGCGCCGCGTAGCCGCCGCCGGAGATGTCCCCGCGGTTGGCGTTGGCGTCCTCCACCACGACCGCGACGGCCACCGGCGAGCCCTGCGCGGTCTTGGCGTAGCTGATGAACCACGCGTACGGCAGGCCGCTGTTGTTCTCACCGTGCTGCGCCGTGCCGGTCTTGCCACCGACCGTGACGCCCGGGATCTGGGCCATCGTGCCGGTGCCCCTGCTGACCACGTCCTCCATCATGTCCTGGAGGGTCTGCGCGGTCTGCGGGGTCATCGCCTGGCTGAAGACCTTCGGCGAGTTCTGCTCGACGACGTTCAGGTTGGGCGCCCGCAGCTGGTCGACCATGTACGGGGCCATCAGCTTGCCGTCGTTGGCGACCGCGGAGGCCACCATCGCCATCTGCAGCGGGGTCGCCGCCGTGTTGAACTGGCCGATGGAGGACAGGGCGACCTGCGAGGGGTTCATGTTGTCGGAGAAGTTGCTGGCCACCGCCCGCACCGGGGTGAACAGCGACTGGTCGAAGCCGAACTTCTTCGCCGCGTCCAGCATCTTCTGCTGTCCCAGCTGCGCGCCGATGTGGCCGAAGACGGAGTTGCAGGAGACCCGCAGCGCCACCTGGAGCGTCGCGTTCTTGCAGGGCAGGTTGCCCTCGTTCTTCAGCTCCCGCGTGGTGCCCGGCAGGGTGTAGGGCAGCGGGGAGTCGGTGTCCTCGGTGTCGCTGTGGTACAGCCCGTTGTCCAGCGCCGCGGCCGCGGTGACGATCTTGAACGTGGAGCCGGGCGGGTAGGTCTGCCGCAGCGCCCGGTTCAGCATCGGCTGGTCCTTGTCCGCCTGCAGCCGCGTCCAGGTCTTGGAGTCGGCCGAGGAGCCGTCCGCTATCGACCCGGGGTCGTAGCTGGGGGTGCTGGCCAGCGCCAGGATCGCCCCGGTGCGCGGGTCGATCGCGGCGACCGCGCCCTTCTTCTTCCCCAGCCCCTTGAACGCGGCGGCCTGCGCCTTGGCGTTCAGCGTGGTGACGACGTCGCCGCCCTGCTGCTGCTTGCCGGTGAGCATGTCGATCGTGCGGTTGAAGAACAGCCGGTCGTCGTCGCCGGTGAGGATCTTGTCGTCGACGCCCTCCAGCAGCGTGTTGCCGAACACCTGCGAGGCGTAGCCGGTCACCGGGGCCCACTCGGCGCCGTCGGTGTAGGTGCGTTCGTACTTGAAGTCGCCGAAGTCGGTGGTCTTGTGCCCGGTGACCGGCTTGCCGTCCACGATGATGTCGCCGCGCGGCTTGGCGTACTCGTTGATGAGCACCCTGCGGTTGTGCGGGTCGTTCTTGAGCGAGTCGCCGTCCACGAACTGCAGCCAGTTGTCGCGGATCAGCAGCGCGAAGATCAACAGGCCGCAGAATATGGCGACGCGGCGCAGGGGCTTGTTCACAGGCGGACCACCTGGGTCGGCTCGGAGTCGGGCGAGGGGGCCGGCGCGGGGGCCGGGCGGCGGGCGGTGTCGCTGATCCGCAGCAGGATGGCGACCAGCGCCCAGTTGGCGATCACCGAGGACCCGCCTTGTGCCAGGAACGGCGTGGTCATACCGGTCAGCGGGATCAGACCGGTCACGCCGCCGGTCACCACGAAGACCTGGAGGGCCATGGCGCTGGACAGACCGGCCGCCAGCAGCTTGCCGAACGGGTCGCGGGCCGCCAGGGCCGTGCGCATCCCGCGTTCGATCAGCAGGCCGTACAGCAGCACCACGGCCATCATGCCCGCCAGGCCCAGCTCTTCGCCGACGGTGGCGAGGATGTAGTCGGACTTGACGCCGATGCCGAGGATCAGCCGGGAGTAGCCCTGGCCGAGACCGGTGCCGAGCACCCCGCCGGAGCCGAAGGACCAGCGTACCTGCGCGGCCTCGGTGGCCCGGCCGGCCGCGGCGCCCGCCATCGGATTCAGCCACTGCGTGATGCGCTGCTGCACGTGCCCGGAGTGGGTGCCGACCAGCGCGGCGCCGCCGGAGGCCAGCAGCAGACCGAAGATGATCCAGCTGGTGCGCTCGGTGGCGACGTAGATCATGACCACGAACAGGCCGAAGTACAGCAGGGTGGAGCCCAGGTCGGTCTCGACGATCAGGATGACCATGGAGACGGCCCAGATGACCAGGATCGGCCCCAGGTCGCGGCCGCGCGGCAGGTACAGGCCCATGAACCGGCGGCTGGCCAGCGCGAGCGCGTCCCGCTTGACCATCAGATAGCCGGAGAAGAAGATCGCCAGAATGATCTTGGCGAACTCACCGGGCTGGATCGAGCCCAGACCCGGGATGATGATCCACAGCTTCGAGCCGTTGACCGACGGGAAGAACATCGGGGCGATCAGCAGCAGCAGCGCGACCAGGCCGGCGATGTAGGTGTACCGGTTGAGCACCCGGTGGTCCTTGATCACCACCAGCACCACGATGAACAGCACCACCGCCATGCCCGACCACATCAGCTGACCGGGGGCCCGCGGGCCGCCCAGCTGCGCGGTGGTGATCGACGGTTCCTGGTCCAGCCGCCAGATGAGCACCAGGCCCAGGCCGTTGAGCAGCGTGGCGATCGGCAGCATCAGCGGGTCCGCGTACGGCGCGAACCTGCGCACCGCCAGGTGGGCGACGAGCGCGAACGCGCCGTTGCCCAGGCCGTAGCCCAGCATGCCCGCCGGTATCGAACCGTTCTTGGCCAGACCCACGTTGGCGTACGCCAGCAGGGGCACCGCCACCGCGAACAGCAGCAGGACCAGTTCGGTGTTGCGCCGGTTGGGAGCGCCGACCGGCGAGATCGTTGTGGTGTTGCCGGCGCTGCTCACGCTGTGCCGTCCCCTCCTGCTGTCACTGCCCGCTGCTGCACTGTTCCGCCAGTTTCTGCTGTTCGGCGGTGAGGGTCGGGCCCGGGGAGACGGACGCGGACGGTTTGGGCCCGCCGGACGCGGACTCGCTGTGGGTGTTGGGCAGCGGTGTGCCCGACGGGTGTCCCGACGCGGTCGCCGACGGGGTGGCCGTGGGGCTCCCGCTCGGGCTGCCGACCGGCTCGCCGGAGTCGCCGCTGCCGCCCGGACCGGTGCCGGCCTTGAGTTCGCAGGCGACCACCTGGTCGTGCAGCTTGCCGGCGGTACCGGCGGCGTCGGAGAGGCTGGTGGCGGAGATGTCCCGCTCGACCTGACCACGCTGGTACGTCGGCAGGTACTTCAGGGGGATGTCCGGCCGGTCGGTGTGCACCTTGGAGAGGTTCAGCCCCAGCAGGCTCTGGCTCAGCCCCTGGTAGACCGCGACGTGGTCGCCGTTGGCACCGACGTAGTACTGCGACTGCGTGTACGAGTAACCCCAGTACAGGCCGCCGCCGGCCACCGCGAGGGCCAGCACCCCGATGCCGGCCCGGCGCGGCCAGCCGCGCTTGGCGCGCGGCTTGGCGTGGCCGCCCTCGCCGGGCGGGCCGAAGCTGCCGAGCGGGGAGGCGCCGGCCGGCATCCCGCTGTCCGGCGGCCCGAAGGAGCCGTCCGGGGCCTGCGGGGCCGGCGGCTGTGCCGCGCGGCTGAGCTCCGCGGCGCGGCCGGCCGGGGTCTGCAGGTGGCTCTGGTCGGCCAGGGCGTGCGGATGTTCGGCGACCGCGCCGACCACCACCGGGTGCTCGTCGTGCACGCCGCCGCCGTCGCCGGTGTCGTAGACGTCCGCGACGATGCAGGTGATGTTGTCCGGCCCGCCGCCGCGCAGCGCCAGCTGGATGAGGTCCTGCACGGTCTCGTACGGGCCCTGGTAGCCGGCGAGGGTCTCCTCCAGGGTCTGGTGGCTGACCACGCCGGACAGGCCGTCGGAGCAGATCAGGTAGCGGTCACCGGCCCGGACCTCGCGGATCGACAGGTCGGGCTCGACCTGGCCGCGGCCGTCCAGCGCCCGCATCAGCAGCGAGCGCTGCGGGTGGGTGCCGGCCTCCTCCTCGGTGATCCGGCCCTCGTCGACCAGCCGCTGCACCCAGGTGTGGTCCTGGGTGATCTGGCTGAGCACCCCGTCGCGCAGCAGGTAGCCGCGGCTGTCGCCGATGTGCACCAGGCCGAGTCGCTGGCCGGTCCACAGCAGGGCGGTGAGCGTGGTGCCCATGCCCTCCAGCTGCGGGTCCTCCTCGACCATGACGCGCAACTGGTCGTTGGCGCGCTGCACGGCCTCGCCCAGTGAGGTCAGGATGTCGGAGCCGGGGACGTCGTCGTCCAGGCCGACGAGGGTGGAGATCACCTCGGACGAGGCCACCTCACCCGCGGCCTGGCCGCCCATGCCGTCGGCGATGGCCAGCAGGCGCGGACCGGCGTAGCCGGAGTCCTCGTTGCCCTCCCGGATCATCCCCTTGTGGGATCCGGCGGCGAAGCGCAGGGACAGGCTCATGCGCACCTCATTTTCCGGCCCGGGGGACGTACGAGCGGTGTCCGTCCCCCGCGTCGCGTCTGGTGGCTCCGCTGGCTCATGTGCGACTACTTCCGCAGCTCGATGACGGTCTTGCCGATGCGGATCGGGGCACCGAGCGGGATGGGCGTCGGTGTGGTGAGCCGCGTGCGTTCCAGGTACGTGCCGTTGGTGGAACCGAGGTCCTCGACGATCCACTGGCCGTCGCGGTCCGGGTAGATCCTGGCATGCCGGCTGGACGCGAAGTCGTCGTCCAGCACGATGGTGGAGTCGTGCGCCCGGCCGAGGGTGATGGTCTGGCCCTGGAGGGTCACCGTGGTGCCGGTCAGCGAGCCCTGGGAGACGACGAGTTTCGTGGGCCCGCCCCGGCGCTGCCGGGGCTGGGCCGCCTGTTGCTGTTGCTGCTGCGGTGGTTGCTGGCGCTGCTGCGGCGCCGCGCGGGCCGGGCTCTCGGAGCGCCGGCCGGCGCGCTGGGTCACTTTGGTGCCGAACAGATCACTACGGATGACCTGCACGGCGACGATCACGAACAGCCACAGCACGGCGAGAAAGCCCAGCCGCATGACCGTCAGGGTCAGCTCTGACATTGCCCCCGCTTCACCCTTCGGCTTGCCGGTACACGATGGTGGTACTCCCCACGACGATGCGAGAGCCGTCGCGGAGCGTAGCGCGCTGGGTGTGCTGCCCGTCCACCACGATGCCGTTCGTGGAGCCGAGATCCTGGACCATCGAGGGCGAACCGACCCGGATCTCGCAGTGCCGGCGCGAGACGCCGGGGTCGTCGATGCGCACGTCGGCCTCGGTGCTGCGGCCGAGCACGAGGGAGCCGTGGGAGATCTGGTGGCGGTTGCCGTTGATCTCGATCCAGCGCCGGGCGCCGCCCGAGGGGTCGCCGGTGCCGGGCAGCCGCGTCACCGGGGCGTACCCGGGCGGCTGGTGGGCCGGTGGGCGGTCCGGCATCGGGGGCGGGGAGGCGGGCTGCGGCGGGTAGCCGTAGCCGCCGCGCGCGCCGCCGCCCTGCCCCCCCTGACCGCTCTGGCCGCCACTGTGGTGCGGCTGGGACTCGCTGCCCGCCAGGGTGCGGCTGCGCACCCGGTACAGCCCGGTGTCGAGGTCGTCCGCCTGCTGGAGGTGGACCTGGATCGGGCCCATGAAGGAGTAGCGCTGCTGCTTGCCGTAGTCGCGCACCATGGTGGACAGCGATTCGCCGAGCTGGCTGGAGTAGGGGCTCAGGCGCTCGTGGTCCGGGGTGCTCAGCTCGACGACGAAGTCGTTGGGGACGACGGTGCGGTCCCGGTTCCAGATGGTCGCGTTGTTGTCGCACTCGCGCTGGAGCGCGCCGGCGATCTCGACCGGCTGGACCTCCGACTTGAAGACCTTGGCGAAGGTGCCGTTGACGAGACCTTCGAGCTTGTGCTCGAAGCGCTTCAGAACTCCCACGGTGCACCTCCCTCTTCGGTCTCGGCAGGCCCGGCCGCGTCGTGCCCGGCCCGGCCGCGCCCGGTCGGCTCGTCCTGCTTCTCGTACTGCTTACTGATCGTATCCACGCGCCGGAAAATCACGTGGTTCCCCTCGGCGATCGACTACGACAGTGTCGACCCTCACACCCGGATCCCGGTCCGCGGGTCATCCGGAAGCCCTCCGTCCGCTTGTCGCGCCGTTGTGCCCAGCTCTTCACAGGGATGGTAGATCCGCCTCCTGTCAGTGTCCCGCAACGGACGGCGGCCCTCCGGACCCGGGGGGTGCCGGGCGGGCCGGGCGGCGGATACGCAGGTGATCCCACCCCTTGGTGCGTGCTAGTCTTCTGCATGTCGGAAGGCGCTCCCGCAAGAACCGAAAAGGCGAAAAGCCGGACCGGAAAGTGTGGGAGAATCGCACGGCGGCACCCATGCGCGGGTGGCGGAATAGGCAGACGCGCTGGATTCAGGTTCCAGTGCCCGAAAGGGCGTGGGGGTTCAACTCCCCCCTCGCGCACCGAGGGACACCGACGAATGGTGTCCGATTGCACCGACGAGAAGGCCGACATCATGATCATGATGTCGGCCTTCTTGCCGTGTCGGGCCAGGTCAGGGCGGGTCGCGGGCTTGGACGCGAGTGAGCGCCGACGGCTGGGAGCCGTCGGCGCTCGTCTTTTGATCTTCTGGGTGCCGGCTGTGGGTCGTACCGGTTCGATGTGGTGATTGTTACTAATTGGGGCCTTCGGGGTTGACGTAACCCTTGGGCGTCCAGGTGCCGAGGGGTTTGGTTTCGCGTCGGCGGGTGGGTCGGCGGCGTGGGCGGTCGCCGTTAATGGCGACGGCGTCGGCCCAGGCGGTGAGTTTGCGGCGGTTGGCATGGCCGAGCTGGAAGGCCAGGAGGACGGTCTGGGCGGCGATGCCGCGGATGCGCCGCGTACCGGATGATTCCAGGTCCTCGTGGAGGGGGTCTTTGGCGAAGCCGTTGATGCCCTCGACGGAGTTGCGCATCCGGAAGTAGATGCGCTGCCAGGTCTCGCGCCCGTACTGGAGGGGCTGCCAGAGGTTGGCGCCGGCCTCGGGTGGCACGGTGATGCTGCGCTGCCCGCATACCGCGGGCGGGGCGGTGGGGCTGGGAGTGACGTCGACGAGGGGGATCTCGACGCCGCGGCCCATGGTGTGGGGTTTGAGGGTGCACTGGGTGCGCTTGGCCTGTGCGGGGCACATCATGCGGCGGTGCCCTTCGGCGTCGGCGTTCTCCTTGGGCATGAGGAGGTAGGGGGTGCGGGCGCGGACGCGTTCGATCCAGGTTTCCTTGTCGATGCGCTTGGCGATCAGGTCGGCGGTCGCTGTGACGAGAAGGTCGGGCATGGAGGGGCAGTACCAGTTGCCTTCGACGAGCTGGGCGCCGCCGAACTCGGCCTTGGCGCCGAGTTGGTCCTTGGCGTAGTCGTAGACGGGCTGGTAGCCCATGGCGCGGATGGGGAGCTGGAAATTCTCGGGCTTCTGGTCGTTGTAGAGGCGGTCGCCTGCGAGATAGCCGCGCGGATAGCGGGGGTCGACGTGCTGGAGGGCTTCGAGGGCGACCTGGGCGGGGCGGTGGCTGGGCTTCTCGACGGAGAAGGCGAAGACCAGGGCGGGTACGACGTCGGGGTCGGCGGAACCGTCAGGCAGGGGCGCGCCGTGGTGGTCCGGTTCCCGGGCGACGATGAGGCTGGCGTCGAAGCCGAAGAGCTTCTTCCTCAGCCGTGGCTTCGTCTTGGTCCTGCCTCCAGGCTTGGCGGACTTGCCGGTGGTTGCCGGGGGTGGGGCGAGTTCGTACAGGGCCAGTGGGTCTTCGTGCCGGGCGGTGCGGGCGTACCAGCCGGCGTCGGGGTCGGTGGACGTTTCCTCGCTGTCAGCGGCCAGGCCCTTGGCGTAGGTGCCCACGACAGTGGCGTCGACCACGCAGTGGCCGCCCCAGGTGCCTTCGAGCAGGGGGTGTGCGTGCAGGAGCGACATGCCGAGGACCTGGTTGGCGACGCGCAGTATCAGCGTGCGCTTACGGGCGAGGAGGTCGCGGTCGGCGCGGGCCTGTAGTTCGGCGGCGTAGTCGACGTCCAGGCGGTGGTTCTTCGGCAGGGGAGAGGGGTCGATCGCATCGATGATCTTGTGGAAGAGGCGTCGGACGACCTGGTAGAAGGCTTCGAAGCCGTGGTCGTCGTCGCGATAGCGGGGGATGTCGAACTGGGTGCGGAAGGAGTCACTGAGGCCGAAGGCCAGCAGGTCGGCGACAGTGTTGAGGGTGACCGTCCCTGAGCGGCGAGCTGAGCACAGGGACATGCCCAGCAGCAGCCCGCGTACGTTGAGGTGGCGTTTGGGTCCTTTGAAGTTCCGGACGAGCGGCTCGATCTCGGCAACTAGCGGGGTGGCGTCCAAGTCGGCGAGGAGTGCGTCGACGTCCTCGTCGCGGACCATAGCGCGGCGGGAGCGGAGGTTGGCGATGCTGGCGTGGCGTTCGAGGCGGCTGGTCATCACAGTTCCTTCAGCGCGGCAGCTGCCTGCTCGGCGGTCAGGTTGCGGACGTGAGGCATAACCCGGTCGATGGACCGCAGGGTGGTCAGTCCGGCGGCGGCCATCAGGGTCGGCAGGTGCATGCGGGCTTCCACCGCGTCAACCAGCCAGGTGGCGCGGGTGCGGCCTTGCACTATGGGCGGCGTACCCGGAGATGCCTTGGCGCGGGCGAGGAAGTTGGTGACCGTGTTGGTAGCGCGGGCGTAGCAGCCGGGACGGAAGAGGTAGCGGGCCTGGCCGGGAACGGAAGCCCAGGCTGCGGCCTCGGTGAGCACGCCCGCCCAGGAGGCGCGGCACAGGACGAGGCGGGCGCGCGGTCCGCGCACGGCGACGGCGACGGTGCCGTTGGGTGCCGTGCGCACGTCGTGTGTGCGCAGAGGGATGACCTCTGGCGAGTCAAGGGCGCACCCGAAGCCGAGCGCCAGCAGTGTCAGAAGGCCGAAGCGCAGTTCAGCGGTGGGCTGGAAGCGGGCGGAGGAGTAGAGGCGAGACTGTTCGGCTTTGCTGTAGGGGCGGGAGGAGTCGGAGCCCGAGTAGGCGGCCGGCTGACCGGTGATCAGGTCGGGACCGAGCAGGGCGCGGCGCAGGTGGTGCAGGCGGCCACGACGGTTGCCGCGCGAGGCCTCGCTCAGGTGCCCGCAACCGGTGGCCAGGAACCACTCGATTGCCTCCGGCGTGAGCACCTTCTCAGCCGTAAGCGAGCGCCCGCATGCATCGGCGTAGGCTGTGGCGTGGGTCAACGCCCCGAGCCAGTCACGGGCCTGTTTGGGCCCGGACGGCTTGGCCCGGGTCACCGCACGGCGGCAGTCGGGCCCGATGCGGTCCCATACGGGCTCCGGCAGCTGAGGCCGGTATCGCTCGATCGCGTCCATCACGATTCTCCACCAGGAAAGGACCCCGGGAGGGGTGCCATTCCAATTACAGTGGGCAGAGATGGTGGCTGCTGTCATGTCAGGAGGTCCGGATGGGCGACACTCTTCGCTGTGTCACAAGGAGACAAGCGAAGCCGCAGCCCTGCCGAGCACCAACTCCACGGAACGTGGCCGCACGCCGTGCTCGATGACCACCACGGGGCGAAGGTCGCCCAGGAAGTGGCCGCGCGACTGCGTGCGGCGATCGACGCCCGCGACTGGTCGATCGCGGAGGTCTCGCGGCGCAGCAATGTCGCTCGGCTGACCATCATGAAGGTGCTCGGCGGTGAGGTCTGGTGCGACCTGCTGACGATCGCAAACCTGGAGAAGGCGCTTGAGGTCGACCTGTGGCCGGGCCGGAACCCGGGAAATCTGGGCAAGTCGGCAGAGTGAATTCGCATGAGTATTCGGCTCCATCGCAAGAAGGTGCAGCGGAGTGGGCCGAATACCTGACGTGTCGGGCGGAACCCGGTACCGTCAAAGGTATGCGGCCTCTAGCGGGGTGCGCAGGGCCGTCGCCACAGATCCGGTGCAACGGATCACCAATGTGGCGGCGGTCATTTTTGTCTTAGCGTCGGATGGTCAGACATACCTCCTGGGCGAAGCGACGCGGTAGCGGACGGTCCGGTCCCCCTGGTCGGAGATGCGCTCCAGGAATCCTTTGGCGACGGCGTCACGGAGGGTGTTTCGCAGCCTTTTCCGGCCCAGTCTGTCCTGTTCTCCCCGCAGTGTGGCGACGTCCATGCTCGTCCATTCTGCGCCCGGGCGTGAATACAGAAGGTCCAGGAGCTCTTTCACCCGCGGACTGGCGGTGACAGTACCTGCGGCTCCGTCGGGAGTTTGTTCGGTGGGTGAAGGGGGCGGCCCGGCTTCATGGTGGTCCCTTGCGACGGTGTCCTGCGTGGGGACGGCCTGGAGGCGGGTGCGTGGTTGCGGCAGACTGGCTGCTGAGAGGTGTTCGGCGCGGGCTGTTGCCTCGGTCAGGCTCGCGAATACGGTCCTGACCTCGTCAAGACGCTGAGCGATTCGGTCCCGCTCCTCGGTGACTTGTCGCACTGACTCTTTCAGTCCCAGCAGGGTCTCGTCGTAGCCGGAGACCATGGTCTCGTACTGCGAAGCCAGCCGGGCCATGTCCTCAATGGCGTTGCCCGGACTCAACGAGGCTTTCCATTGCTGAGTCATGGCCCCAACGGTAGAGCCAAAGGAGTCCCGCTGTCTGCCACTTGGTGGCGGTAAGTCCAGCGAATCGCCGAAATTGAATCCTCATATCAGCGCACTATTGCCGGTCCGGTGTGTCGAATGTTGTAGGAACGCGGACGCAAGTCACCGACTGAATGGGCGACAGGGGGCTCCTGGCTCCGCCTGATGGGAGTTGACCCGCTGGTCAAGGTCAGGATGGGAGGGAATTGCGGACTGTTGTTTATGTGCCTCACAGTTGGCCCGAAGAAGACACGGATGCGAAATCGTCTCGCTGTATGTGGTCTGTTGGTGCGGAAAGAGTCAGCCGTGCTCGCCCGAGGCGCTGGTTCACGGGCGGACATAGGGACTGTGGGGCCAGGAGTCAGACAGTTCGGCAAGGGCTGGTGTTGTAATGGCTTCCTGACCACTGCGGATGGCGTGGATGGCGCCCGAACGGATCAGGTAGGCGAGACGGTCCAGGGAGCCGCCGGTCCGCTGGTGCAGATACGTGGACAGCGCTGGAAGCGTGCCTGGCGCGTGATTTCGCAGCAGGAGGTGATCCTCGGCGGTGGCCACGATCGCGTGCCACTGGACGTCGCAGGCCCTATGCGTCATTTCCGCCCTCAGCAGGTGCGAGCGGGCTGAAGAGTGGAACAGCGCAGGTGCCAGCGACTGCCAGGTGCCGGTTCCGGCGAACACGAACGTGGCGGGGGTCTGCTTGCCCAGATACGTCAGAAGGTCTGCGACCTGCGTTCGAGACTGGGGCGTGGCCCGTAGGCGGTCGCAGTCATCGACCAGGACGACGTCCGTGCCGGCCACGGCCAGTGCGGTGCTCACGCGCTTGGACAGGTCGTATAGAGGGGTGCGTTTGGGCGACGGCAGTCCGAAGAACTCAAGGAGTTCCGCCAGGAGACTCCGTGCAGTGGCTGCCGGAGGAACACCGACGTAGACAGACGGCACCACAGCTGGTGAGGGGACACCCCTGACGCGCTGGAGATCGCTGTGGCGGTCTGCGAAGAGACGGCCGACTTCGACCAGGGCTGTGGTCTTGCCCGTACCCGGGGCACCGCAGACGACGAGACTGCGCTTGGCGGCGGCGGTGAGTTTGTTGAGGGTGTCCAGTCGCTCCACTTCGCGGACCACGGAGACCACCGACGGCGTGGGCAGGAGCAGCCCGGCGTGGTAGCGGACCCTGCGGATGTCACTGCTGTCGAGTCCGACGTCCGTGCGGGCCCCGCCAGCACGCAGGACGGACGGCGATGCAGTGACCAGACGGCGCCACCGTTCAACGGGCGGTGGCATGCCGCGCTTCATGGAGACGGGATCGAAGGGCGCCGTGGCGCTGTCGTTCCCGCAGTCTGTGTGTGCCGGCGGCCCGGCCGCACCTTCGCCGGAAGGGTGATTCGCGGGGGCGCTTCGACTGGCCCGGGGTCCGGCGCGGTTGTGCTGACGCCGGATGCGGAGACCAGGGGCACGGTAATCCAGCGCCCTGACGGCCCCTCGATCCACACGTACCGCACGTCACAGGGATCCCATCGGATGGTGAACTGCGGGCGGGAACGCCCGTCTGCCACCTGGTTCCGCAAGGGCTCCAACTCTGCGCTGTCGTAACGGCGGGCGTTGACCCGCAACCCGGAAGGGCCGATCACGCGGCGGGAACGGGGTAGGAACCGCAGGAACTCTTCGGGTGGGAGTGGCAGCGCGATCCATCCGGCAGCGGCGACCGCTGCCGCATGAGCCTGGTTCGGCGTCAGCGACGGCCGCCAGTCGGCCTGCCGGATCGCGGATCGACGTGGGGTGTTCTGCCATACCTCGCACACCCAGGTCTCCAGCATGGCCTGGACCTCGTGAAGAGGACGTCCGGAGAGCCCATAGAACCGGTCGGTGAACAAGGCGACAATCTGCCGGGCGGTCCTCTCGATGTAAGCACAGTCCGCGGGTACCGTTGCCCGGCGCTGCCGCACACTGATGCCCAGCTCCCGGCAGGCCTGCCGGAAGGCACCGATCCCGGCTAGCGGAGAACCGTCCAGAACCAGCGTTTCGGGGCGCACCACCGGTCCGCAGTGACGCCGGATGATCAGCTGCCCCGTCTTCTCCCTCCAGACCGGCTTCTGGAATGTCTCTTCCCAGCCGCAGATCTGCTCCGGTCTGGGCCGCAGCGGGGCTGGAGTGCACATCCTCGCGACCATGGCCGCGCAGTCGACCCGGACCCGGGCGGGGTGGACCACTGCGTCCAGGATCGAGTCCGACGCCTCGTCGACCGCCAGCGTCACGGCCAGTGGGAAGCCGGGTGGCAATGCGGCCAGGCCCAGCGCCACCGTGGTGACGTGGACCCGTTCGCCGGGCCGCAGCCATCTGCTGTGGCTGAGCCTTAGCCTCCCGCTGGGCAGTTCCCCGGCAGCGGTGGCTCGTGCGTATAGCCGGTAGAACGCCGCACGCGACGGCATCACCTCCTCCTCCGGCAGACCGCGTTCCTTTAGCAGCCGCGCCGTGGCCCGCCAGTAGAACGCCACCGAACGACTCGGCTCGCCGGTTTCGGCCAGGACCTCCTCCAGCGCCGTCAGCACTTCGGCGAGTGCCGTCCTCCTGGACTCACCGGCCTTGGGTTTCGGTGAGGACCTACCGTCCACCAGGCCCTTCAGCCCCTCGGCCTGCCACTGGTGGCGCTTGCGCCGCACCGTGCGTACCGACACCTTTTCCGCACCCGCCTGCCGCAGCTCGGCTGCCTTCGCCGCCTCCCTGCTGGCGAGGGTCGAACTGGCGGGATCGTACTGCGGCCGGGGCGCTGCACCGGGCTCGGCGTCCGGCGGCAGCCCGGTCACGACCTCAACGACGTGACGATGCCACCACCGCGCCTGTGCGAGCGCGGGCGCTGTCACAGCCAGGTCGTCTTCAAGCGCACGGCCAGGGGAGATGGCGGCGACCGCGAAATCACCGGTGGACAGCAACTGGACAAGTTCGACCTGCCGAATTCCGCCGTAGGGATCGCTGAGCTCGATGAGGCCGCCGTGCAAATCGACGATCGTGTGCACCCACCCGTCGAACCGGACCCGGTCTCCCGGCCCGAGCCGGGCCGGCCACGCTGTGTCCATCGCACCTCCCTGTCTCCGCAGCCAATGACGGCACGCAGCCCGAGACCGCAAACCAGATCACGGACCACCCGGCACGCTGCACGTACGCACCAAAATAGCTACTCACTGAGGCAAAACGACGCACATGCAGAGCAGTTGGACGCTGCCGTCCGCGCGAACCGCGACCGAGTGACGACGCAGGGTGCTTGGCGGTGCCTCAGACCGGGTCCAGCGAGAGAGGTCCGTCGGGCAGCCATCCGTCCCAGTAGCCGTCGACCACCTCCGGCAACTCAGGTGGGAAGACGCTCGCGCCGGCCTTCCGCAGTTGCCCGGGCGTCCACCATCGCACCGGCAACGGGCTCTGATCGGCTAGGTGTTCAAAGGTGACGCTGCTCAGCGGTTCCGGGGGAATCACCAGCAGGAGTCGGCGCTCCACGCGCGTACCCGACTCTGGCTGTGGGTCTGAAGCCGAAAGGTGCCCCACGACGGTGCCGTACCGAAACGGGATGTCGCCCAGTCTCGCGCGCACGATCGCGGACGCCGCGTCGACATACGAAGATCCGTCTCCGACGCGGACGGCCAAGGGCGACCAGAATCCGGCCCACTTCACCAGCAGCACTGTCCTGCTGTGGCGTTCCAGCAGGGCCATGAGCAGGACTCTTCGGAGCCGAGGGGAAGGGACGGACGTAGTCACACTTCTACTCTCCCCGAGCATGTGATTCCAATAACATGTCTGTAGGCCAGGCGAGTGGCGTGGGGAGCCTGCCGTTCCTCGCGGATATCGCGGGCTGCGCAGATGAGTCTGCTGCGAGGTGGGGACAGTTGTCGTTCAGTGCGGGTAGAGGGCGCGAGCTCTGATGAGATCCGGATCAGCGGTGCCGTAGCCCCGTTCTGCGGCTGGCAGGTTGTCGCGTAGGAGGTGCTGGGCTTCCTCGTGCTGCCCTGCTGCTGAGAGTCGTTCGGCGAGAAGGACACGGGCCTTCAGAGTGAGCTGATGGTCTGGGCCGAGGAGGCGTCCGCGGCCGGCTACGGCTTCGCGCATGAGAGGGACGGCCCGGTCGTGATCGCCGCGGAGCATCAGGGCCCAGCTGAGCACGAGCTTGGCGGAGTAGACCAGCGGGTGGTCGAGGCCATGACCTCGGATACGCAGGTCCAGCGCGCGACGCGCTGCCTCCTCCGCCTCTGCCGGGGTGCCGGCGTGGAGAAGGCCGTAGGCGTAGTTGCTGTGGGCGATGGCAGTGACAGGGTGGTCAGGGCCAAGGAGCCGCTCGCACGCGGTGACGGTGACCTGCCCTTCGCGCAGGAATTCGTCGGTCTTGCCGGTCGCGGCGAGATACTCCAGGTTCAGGGCACGGCTCTTGAGGGTCTCCTCATGGTTGTCGCCCAGAACACGGCGTTGTGCTTCGATAGCCCGGCGCATCTGGTCGAGACTCTCGTCGCGCCGGCCGAGGAGAAACAACGGCATGGCCCGGAGCGAAGCGGTGCGCAGCGTGTCGGGGTGGTCATCTCCCAGGACTTCGCCTCGCAACTGCTGGACCTGGAGTAGGAGCTCTTCGGCCTCGGTGAACCTGGCCATGCGGCGTAGCGAATCACCTTGCTGGTGGCGCGCGGCAAGGGTGTCGGGGTGCTGCGCGCCCTGGAGGCGCTGCGAGGCGGCAGCTGCGAGGGCGGCAAGGGCGACAGCGGCGGCGTAGTCGCCCGCGTCATGGATGGCCTGCGCAATGCGCACGGCCAGTGGGACCACAGAGGAGACGGTGGCCACTCCGGCACGGTTGAGGAGCGCGGTGGCGTGTGGGGCGATCAGCCTTAGTCGCACACTGTCGGCCGTCGCCAGGCCCTGGCTCAGAATGCGGCTGGCCGTTTCCACATAAGCGTCGCGCTGCGAGACGGGGAGGCTGCTGTGAATGCTGTCCAGGAGGAGACCGTGCACCTGCACACAACGGTTTCCGCCGGTCGGCTGGGTGAGCGTGGCGAGCGAGTGGTCGAGGAGGCTACGGAGAGATGCTTCCAGTCGGCCCCCTGGCAGCGGCGGTTCGAGGCCGGAAAGAAGGGTGGTATTTCCGGCCAGGAAGTACAGCGGAAGCGGCTCCGGGCCGAAGCAGGACAGCAATCGCAGCAAAGTCCTGGCTTCAGGAAGTCCCTGGGTGGCCAACTGATCGAGAGTGATCTGCCAGGTCCGCGACACCAGGTGGCGGGAGTCGGAGGACTCGGTGCCTTGGTCGATCAGGCCTGCGGGATCATCTTGCAAATGATCGTGGTAGTCGCTCATGGTCCACGACTCCAGCAGTTGATGGGAAAGGTACGAACCTGCGAGGTCAAGCGCGAGGGGGAGACAGCCCAGCCGCCGGGCCACACCCTTGGCATCGTGGAAGGTTCCTGCTTCCGGAGCAAGATCACACAACACCTGGGCGGCGTCTTCGAGCGGCAGAACGTCGAGCCGGTGCATGACAGCCCCCCGCCACAGAGAGGGGGTGGCGCGGCGAGAGGTCACCAGTACCGTTCCGGCTGGGCTCGCGCGCAGCCAGCCACCCTCCTCCAACAGCGTGGGATCGTCGGCGTTGTCGATGACCAGCAGCCAGGGATCAGGAGAGCGGTCCAGGTGGTGCCATACGAGATCCGCGCCGGCACGTTGGCCAAGGTGTGCGGCAGTCAGTTCTCCGGGGCTTGCGCCGCGATCGGCGGCGACGGCGAGCATCGATGCACGCAACGTCATCCGCTCCGAGGCGCTTACCCACAGCCCGATCCGGCCCTGTCGCAGGGCTTCATGAAACGCCCAATAGGCCAGTGTCGTCTTGCCGCAGCCACCCATGCCATGCACGACGTGGATACCGCTGGGCCTGGCGATGGCTTCGCTCAGGGCCGCACGCAGGTGAGATCGATTGCGGAGGATCTTCGGGACGCGTTCGGCCAGGGCGACTCGTACGGAATCGGGCCCTGGCCAGCTGGCGGGGGCTTGATAGTGGTGGTGGTGCTCGGTGATCATCTGATCGCGGGCGGCTTGATAAATACGGCCTTGCCCGGAAGCCCGGCCCTCGACGGAAGTGCCGGCCACCGGATGGTCAGCCGGATCGGCAGCGGTCACGCCTCACCGATGTGCTGGTCGCGGCCAGCTTGGTAAATACGGCCGTGGCCAGAGGCCGTCGCCCGCATCTGAACCTGTGGCGCCACGCCAGAGCTCGCTGGGCGGAACTCGTCCACGATGCGGCGCACGTCGTCGGCGATGGCAGGTTCGGTGGCCAGCAGCCGGCGCAGACGCGCCTGCCATTCAATGCTCAGGTCCTCTTCCGACTGCGCGTCTCCCGCCGTGCGGGCAGCGAGCACATCGCGACGCGTCGCTTCAAGCTCGGTGTCGATGGACTCGGCGCGGTCGGGGTGCACGCGACGCCACAAGGCGACGACGGCGTCACGCGTACGCTGCCAAGCGTCACCGGCCATCAGCGTGACCACCGTGGTACCGGCCGTGCCGGCCAGCGCGGCGACCTCCGGATCCATCCGTCCTCCACCGCGATGTGACTTCTACAGATCTGCCTCACTCCAGCTTGCCAAGCCGCGGCTCGTCGCTGCAGGCCAACCCTGATGCTGGCTCAAAATCGCTCACGCAACGTTAATCCCCTGCCACAGACGCTCACGTCGGCCGACAATGCTCACCACCGCCCCTTGATGGAGGTCATCTGTGGTTGAGGAGAACTTCGCGACCGCGCTCTGGCGCAAGAGCAGCAACAGCGGCGACGGCGACTGCGTGGAAGTCGCTCTGCACACGGAGCTGATAGGAGTCCGCGACACCAAGGACCGCGGCACCGGTCCCATCCTCGCCTTCAGCCGAGACGCCTGGGCGTCCTTCGTGGGCGGTGTACGAACCGGCGACTTCGCTGCGAACGAGGAGAGCCACACCTGAGCGCGAGCCAGGAGAATCACGCCACACAGGCAGTGGACCCTCCCGCGACCACACCGGGGCGGGTCGGTCCACTGCTGGCCTCCACGGGGATCTCGGTCACCGGTGACGGCGCTTTCCTGGCTGCGGCTCCGCTGCTCGCAGCATCGCTCACTCGCAACCCGCTCGCCGTTGCCACCGTCACCGCCGCCTTCTCCATCCCCTGGCTGATCGTCGGCCTGCCCGCTGGAGCTCTCGCCGACCGATGGCCGCGCCGCGCCGTAATGATCGCTGCGGACCTTCTGCGGGCCGTCGTTCTGACCGCCTTGTCCGTCCTCGTCGTGACTGGCCATGCCACCTTGCCGCTGCTCACCGGGACGATCCTGGTTGTAGGCATAGCCCGATGCTTCTTCGACGCGTCCTCCCAGGCCGTCATCCCCCTGCTCGTCGGCCGCGACAAGGAAACCCTGACGAAGGTGAACGGCCGCTACTGGGCGGTCGACACCGTCGGCCGCTCCTTGGCTGGTCCACCTCTCGGCTCAGGCGCCTACGTCCTGAGCGCGACCTTGCCCTTCGCCGCGGACGCCGCCTCCTTCGCAGCGTCCGCCGCGTTCATCAGCCGTCTTCCGAAGATGCCCGCCCCTGGGGGGCGCGCAGCGATCACCGCTGCCATCCGAGCCGGACTCGCACACCTGCTTGCCACCCCCGACTTGCGGACGCTGGCGCTGAGTATGAGCGCGTACAACTTCGCCTACAACATGGCGATGGCGCCCTTCGTGCTGTACGCAACCGGAAACCTGCACGTCGCCAAGGGTATCTACGGAGTCCTGCTCGCGGTCGCGGCCCTCGGCGGCATCGCTGCCGGGTGGCGGGCGGAGCCGCTGACGCGTGGGCTCAACTACCGGCAGATGACGGCGATCGCCATCGGGCTGCAGGGTCTGGCCTGGTTCGGCATCGCGGCGGTGCCCAACGTCTACGCGGTGGGCGCCTTCCTCGCCGTGCTGGGCGCCGCTTCCACCCTCACCAGCGTCGCCGCCGGCTCAGCCCGCCAAGCCCTCACCCCCGACGACCTGCTCGGCCGCGTCGTCACCGCCTTCCGCCTCTTCGGTGGCGGCGCCGCTGGCCTCGGCGCACTGACTGGCGGCGTCATCGCCCGCGAAGCGGGTCTGCGGGCACCGCTGTGGAGCGCGGCCGTGCTGCTCGGGCTGGCCGCCCTGTCGCTCCGGGCGTGGCGGCGGCACCACTGACCTGGCAACGACCGCCCGCCGCCGGCCTCATTTGTGCTGGCGTCTCAGCCTTCTTCGCCACGTTCCTCGTCGCCTGCCTCGTCGCTTTTCCCGCCATCTCCGCGCCAGCGGAGCACCTGCCCGGTGATCCCGCTGGAGAGGTTGCCCGTCACCGATCGGGCGCGGCCGAGGGTCTCGGAACCGAGGCGCCTGGCGGCGCTGACGCCCTCCGCTCCCGTTTCGAGCACCTTGTCCCTCGCCTCGGCGGCCGCGTCCACCCACCTTCTGGCGTCCGTGGACTGCTGGCCGCGCTCGATCCCGAGCCGCCCGTGGAAGTCGACCACGGCGACCGCGACGTGGTTGCCCGCGTGCACCACGGCCGGGGACGTGGACGGGTGCAGCAGTACCTTCGTGTTGGCGGTACCCGCCGCGGCGTCCACGCGGGTCATCAGGCGCTCGGTGCTCCGCGAGATGAGCTCCATGCGGTTCTGCCGGGCGGCGCGAAGTGCGAGGCGATGCCGCTCCAACTCGTCCGCGGATGCGTCCAGCACGCGGTCGAGTTCGAGCACGGCGACCGTGTCCTGGAGCTGGAAGCAGCGGGCCAGGACGGCGAGCCATTCCCGGACGGTGGACTCCGCGTCCTTGGACGCCTTGGCGAGGTCTCCGACCTTGGTCTTGTGCTCCAGGTTCTCGGCGAGTGCGTCGAGCTGGCGCAGGGCGTAGGCCTGGGTCCGTGCGATCGTCATCAAGGTGCCCTGCACCTTCGACCACGTGACCTCGGAGACCCGCTCCACCTGCTCCCGGACGGCCATGGCCTCCTCGATGAGGAAGCCGGCGCCGATCATGTCCGCCAGCACCGCGTCCTTCTGGGCGCGCAAGACGTCGTCGACTTTCTTGTCGATCGCGGCGAGGTACTCGGTGACCGATTCCGTGGCCTGCTGCATCGCGAGCTGCGTCATGAGCCCCGCGACACCGGGCAGGAACGCTGGGTTGGACAGCGGTGAACCAGGCCGCGCCAGTTCGAGCAGCCCCTTGATCCTGCCGTTCTCCGTCAGCACGGCACGGCTGATCCCCGCGACCGAACCTTTCATCAGCTCGTACTTCTTGAGAGCCTGCGCGGACTGCGGGGTCAGTTTCACCCAGCGGCCCGCTTCGGAGGTGATCTCGGACGCGGTCCGCGTGGCTCCGGCCACGGCGCCGAGGACGGTACGGAGCCGGGAAAGTCCCAGGTCCTTCGACGGTAGTCCTTCGGAGACGAGGAAGCGCTCGACCGCCGCCGGGCTTCCTATGACGGCCAGGCCGTCGCCGTCGCTGATCAGCTCGATCTCGTCATCCATCATCGTCTCCTGAAGAGGCTCTTGCGTGGTTGAGGGGCGCGGGCGGTGTATGCGGCGGTGCTGTCCGCTTGGGTCGCAAAGCACGTCGCTACGGGATTTTTGAATCACAGGATCAGTTGACGATCACGTCCGGCTGAGCCCCGATTGCCCTGGCGACGTCCTGCCCGGCCCAGCCATCCACGGTCCTCCAGAAGACGTGCACGCCGAAGACCTCCAGCACGGTGCCCGCTGACCAGTCCTCCGTGGGCGGTTCGGAGAGGACGAGATAGAGACGGTCTGCACGGGATGGCAGAGTGTGGTTGATCTCCATGAGCCGTACCGCTCCGGTCCGCAGATCCGCGTAGGAGGAGTGATTGGCTCCGAGAACCTCGTATAGGAGGTGGCCGTCGTCGGTCACGCAGCTGACGTCCACGAGCGGGGAATCATCGGGCTGCAGGTCCGCCCACAGCAGCGCACCCATCAGCGTGTGCCGTGCCGCTTCGTGCTTCTTGCATGTCCGGTCGGCTGCTGCCTGGGTCTCCAGCGCCACCACGAGTGGTTTTTCGACAGGCGCTATCGGACTGGGCACTTCGACGGCGGTCATGGGGTCGTTTTCCTTCTGCTCGGGCTGCTGGTCAGCGGGGGACGCAGTCGGCGCGGATGGCGGTTCGATCGACGAGGCCAGGCGACGCTGGAGTTCCTCGCGAGCTTCTACCAAGGCGGGGCGCCAGCCCGAGCTCGTCAGGTCGTCCCGAAGCCGGCTGGCGTCGAGGGTGTTGTCCTTGAGCGCCCGATGCGCGCTGGTCGCGAGGTCGCGAAGCAGACCGAGACGGGGCCTGTCGGGGGAACCGAGTACGCGCCGCACGTCCACCCAGTCCGCCTGGTCGCGGCGAAGGACGCGGTTGGCCATGCCCTTCAGTTCGGATAGCCGGTCACGGGCGTCCTGCGGAGCCGTACCGTCGATGAGCTCGTGGAGAACGCCGAGAGCGGCCACGTAGCGCTCCGCCATGCGGGGTGAGATCGGCTGGCGCCCGCGCTGGTCCACGGTGACCAGACAGTGGTTCGACTCGTGGGCGAACACCCAGCCGTCCAACTGCTCGCCCCGACGCGGCGGAACCGACCCGTGCCGGACTGTCAGGATGAGGGGGATGTCCATGACCGGGGACGTGGCCTTGACCTTGTAGCGCCCGCCAGGTCCCGGTTCCACTACCCGGACCCGGACGTCGGTGCCGATCTTGGGGACATCGCGGGTCGGCCCCGGGTCCGCTTCAGCGCTGGAAGAGTCGGCAACGTCGAAGGTGTTCACGAGAGCGGCGGGAAGCGGAGAAGCGTGGAGAACGGCCAGGCTCTGGGTGCTGCGGGTGAGGGCGATGTACAGCTGACGCAACCCGGCCGGTCCGCGGTCGGCGATCGTCGCGGGCTCGACGACGAGAACATGGTCGTACTCCATACCCTTGGCCTGGGCAGCAGGCAGAACGGACACCACCTCGCGCTGTAGCTCGCTGACGCCATCGGTCCCGTTGAGTTGGCGGCCGATCTCATCGAGCCAACCGGAGTCGTCGGGGACGATGACAGCCACCGAGCGCGGGGCGCGCCCGTCGTTCGTACCGATGAGGCGGGTGGCCTGGGCCATGGTCTCGTCCAGGAGCCGCCAGGGGTCGGTCTCCACGATCCGCACGGCGTCATCGCCGGCAGCGCGCACCGCTTCCGGTCGAGGCAATGAAGGTGCGATCGTCTGGGCCAGTGGGGTGACGAACTCCATGATCTCTGCTGGCACGCGATAACTGGTGTTCAGCTCGGCGACCCGCCAGTCTCCGTGATCGGAGAGGAGGTCACCGAGACGGGTCCAGTCCGGATACGCATGGGGGCCGGTCGCCTGGGCGAGATCTCCTAGGACGGTCATGGAACCGTTCGCCGCTGACCGGCGCCGCAGCGAACGGGCCTGCATGGGCGTGAGGTCCTGTGCCTCGTCGATGACGATGTGCCCATAGCGCTGCGGGGTTTCCCCGCTGAGCAGGTGGCGGAGTTCTTCGAGGCACACATGGTCGTCGAGCGTCCAGGGTTCCGCGTCGACGGATTCGGCGCGAGGCCGGCGCAGCGCGTCCCGTTCCCCATCGTCCAGAACCCCCTCAGTGCAGGAACGCAAGAGATCAGATGAGTGATAGAGGGTCCGCAGCGCCTCTTTGGCGCTGGGGGACGGCCACACCCGTTCGACGAGGCGTTCGACCTGCCTATTGCGCGTCAGGTCTCGGCGGATCGTGTCATCGTGGCCGCGGCGCGGGGCCTGGGAGAAGAGTTCTTTCAGTAGGCGGTCGACGACCAGGCTCCGGAACCGTTCACGGCGCTCCCGATACGAGCCGTCGCTGCCGAGTGCCTCATCCAGGAGCTCGAGGACCTCGGAGCGTGGCACTCGCAGCGTCGTCCGGCCAATGGTGATGGTGAGTTCGGGCTTGGCGTCCTTGTAGGTGGCAGTGGTGGTGAACTCGTCGACGGCCGTGGGGCGGCACTCCTGCTCCACGCGGCGCTGCAGAACAGCGGCCATCCGCTCGTCGGACTTCACCAACCGTGCTTTGGCAGTGTCGGACCCCAGGCTCTCGCCGTTGTCCCAGAGGTGCCTCACCTGTACGGCGTTCACGTTGAGGGTGCCGAGCGTCGGCAGGACCCGGCTGACGTACTCGAGGAACTGCTGATGGGGCCCGATAACCAGGATGTCCTGAGCCTTGAAGTGCTCGTTGTCGACCAGCCAGGTCACGCGGTGCAGGCCGACGGCGGACTTACCGGTACCCGGGCCTCCCTGCACGACGAGGATGTCGGAGGGCGAACCGGTCACCAGCGCCATCTGATCCCGGCGGATGGTTTCAACGATGTCCCGCATGCTGCCGTCGCGGGAGCGCTGCAGCTCCCGGAGAAGGAAGTCGTCGGGCTGTTCCGGTTTCCGGTGACGGAACCGGCTGGGGCCGACGCTCGGGCTGCCGGTGCTGGTAGGGCCTGAGGGGCTCTTCTTGGCTTGGCGCGGTGTTCTGGTGCCCGCGGTTCGGGACCTCGGGGTTGCGGCGTCCGCTGCCGTGTGCGGCTCGGAGACGCGGGCGGCGATCTCGTCGAGGTAGTCCTCGACGACGTGCTGTGCGCAGCGCAGCTTCCGGCGTAGGACTATCTGGCCCGGGGAGTCGGGTAAGGCGTCGGCCCACTTCTTGGCGAGCGGACTCGTCCACAGGACGACGACCCGGTCGCTGCTCACGATGTCCCGCACGCCGCGCCTCCCGACGTACCAGGTCTCCGGCGCTCCATCAGGCTCGTCCTGGACGTCGACGCGACTGATGACCAGGGATTCGCCGCCGAGACCTCCGTACGCGGCGGCCCGCTCCTCCGCCTCCAACCGGTTGGCGACGCTGTCCTTCCCGCTGGCGGACGCTGACGCGACCGAGTGCCCGGAAAGCTCCTTCAGCTGCTCGGCATAGCAGTCGTACGCCCGATCCACTGCCTTCTGCTCGATGGCGATGACCCCGTCGTGCGTCATGGCGCCCATGTAGATCCCCTCCCCTGCAGCGCCTGGAAAGCGCTACTTCGGGCATAGAGCCCGTACCCCGATGAAATAACTACCAGAGATCAGCTGGTAACAAGCGGTCAACTAGTCAATGCCTCGACCAGTTCGCCGGTCTCGGCCCGCCAGGTACGGACCTGGCTGCGGGTCGGGCCGATCTCGTACTGGTGGTAGTGGCACCCCAGGCAGAGGTGCGACCAGACCGAGTAGGCACGCCGGGCGGTTTCTGCGTCGGCGTAGCAGCGCAGGCAGAGCATCTTGGCGCGCGTGTTGGAAGCGGCGATTCCCGGCACAGCGGCTTCGAGCGTGCTGTCGACAGCGATCTCCAGGGCGGTTCGCAAGGCGAGGGACGCTCCGCGGTGCCGGCCGGCGGTCGTTGCGCCGAGTCGGTCGCCGGCGACCAGCCGGTCAGCCGTGAGCAGGAGCTCCTCGATCGACGTGCTGGGGTTGGTCATGCCGCCGTCACCTCCGGCTTGCGGACCTTCTGCGCGATGGCCTCGACGTCGTTCACGAAGCGGTGCGGGTCGGTGATTTGCGCCCCTGATGCGTGGGCGCCGTCCTGGCACTGCTTGAAAAGGCCGACCGCGCGGGGCCCGCAGAGGGCGTTCAGCTTCCGGTAGACGTCGCCGGTCCGCTCGATGTCGCCGAACAGTGCCAGCGCCGCGACCTTCATCAGCTTGTCCGCGTCGGTCACGGCAGCGTGCAGCACGTGCTCGGGACCGCCGGTGCGGTGGTGACGGATCCAGGCTGCCTCGATGAAGGCGTTCTCCAGGGCGATACGACAGAGGCTGGGCAGCACGTGGGTCCGTGCCGCCGACGGCAGACCGGTGGTTTTGGCGAGTGCCCTTGCGTCGTCGAGTGCCTGCCGGACCGGATCGGTCACGGCCTTCATCGTGACCTTGGACCCCTCGCCCCGCTCGACCTCGATGACGGTCACCGGCAGTTCCTGGCTCGTAAAGGCGCGTTGCAGCCGGGTGTCGTGGGTGAAGACGACGACCTGCCGGTGCTCGCCCAGCTCGTGCAGGACCTCGGCGAGTCCGTTGACCTTGGCGGGGTCCATGGACTGCACGGGGTCGTCGATGACGATGAAGCCGAACGGGCTGTCGGCCGTGGCCGCGCGAGGCAGGAACAGCGACAAGGCGAGGGAGTGCTGCTCGCCCTGGCTCATCACGCTCAGCGCCGACGCGTCCGTACCGTCGACGGAGACATCCATGACCAGCTTGCGGACGGCGGCCTTCTCGCTTCCCTGCAGGCTCACGCCCTTGAGGTCGATGTTGCTCTCCTGCCGGAGCCGTTCCCAGATCCGCTGCGAGTGGTCCGCGAAGCCTTCCATGCGCTGGGCCCGCAGCTCCGAGGACAGCGCCTTGATCCACGCGCGGGCCTTCCTGACCCGGCCCAGCAGGGGCTTGCCGTCCTCCGCCGCCCGGGCCCTGTCCGTCCAGCTCGCCAGGCGGGTGACGAGCCGGCGCCACCGCTCGTCCCGCTTCTCCAGTTCCTCGGCCGCGTGCTCCTTGACCATGGCGCAGGCATCGGCGAGGGTCACGGCCGTCTCGTACACGCGCCGGGCGAGCTCGCTCGGGTCGGTGATCGTCCGGCAGTCGAGCCAGGCGCCCCACGGATCGGCCAGTTCGGCCGGGATCCGCTGAGGCGTCTCGATGAGGTTGTGCACCGCCCTCGTGGCCGACCGCAGCGCGCTGCGCGCGTCCTCGGCGGCCGCGGCCTCCTCTCGCAGTACGGCGATCTGGTCGGCGGCGCTGGCGGCCCATGCGGCGTCGAGCACCCGGTCCGTGCCGCAGACGGGGCAGGACTCATCGTCGGGGTGCCTGCTGCTGTGGGTCAGAGCCTTCTCAAGGAGGGCGGCACGCTGCAGGGCGTCCTCGGCGCTGGTCGTGCGTACGTCCTCGATGTCGGCGAGGGCAAGGCGCAGCCGCTCCACTGCCGCTCCGACCTGTCGCGCGTCAGGAGCCCGCGCGTCGAGCGAGGCACGCAACTCCCCGACGAGGCCGTCGTCAGCTGCCGGCAGGCCGGCCACCAGCGCCTCAAGAGTCTCGAAGTCCGGCCGTCCCTTGACGTCTACGGCCAGCAGCGCCCGGACCGCGCGGTCGTCGTCCTCCAGCGTGTACAAGGCGTCCTTCAGCTCCGGCACCTCGGCGTTCGCCGCCTTCACCGCGTCGTTCAGCCGCTTCTCCTGCTGCTGGAGCCTGCTGTCGGCAGCGCTGAGGTGGCCCAGTCCGAGGATGGTGGCGATGGCGTCGTACATCTGGGACGGCTTGCCGCTGATCATGCGGTCGAGGTCGACGTACGACAGGAAGGGCCGGTAATCCGTCAGGGCCTGCTTCCAGTCCACCTGGTCCAAGGGGACACGACCGTGTCCGGGCCGCCTGAGCTCCCCCTCGGAATCGCCGAAGTCGTCGCCCTTCCAGACGCGGGTGAGCGTGCTCCGGCCCGCGTCGCCCTCGATCGCGAGCTTGACCTCGATCTCCGGGCATGCACCGTCGTGGAGGTTGCGCCAGTTGCTGCCGCGCAGCGCTTCCTGTCCCTGCCACCGCAGGTTCACGCCGGTGAAGGCGGTCTCCAAGCCCTCGGCGACGCTGGACTTGCCGGACCCGTTGCGGCCGACGACAAGGGTCACCCCGGGGCGGGGGCTGAGGTTCAGCCAGGTGCGCGGGCCGATGCCCCGGAAGCCGGCGACGGCCACGGAGTCGAGGTAGATCCGGCTGACCTGCGACGCCTCCAGGGCCTCCTCGTCACCCAGCGCCTCCCGGAGAAGGGCCTTCACGGGGTCGCCGAGCGGCGCCGCCGCGAGGCGCGCCGCCACCAGTTCGGCGACGGGCAAGGGCGGCTCGTTCGGGTCGGGCGCTGCGGAGGGTGGGGCGATGGTCATGGTGGACTTCCCGTCAGTTTGGTGGAGCTCAGGGGCCGGTGCGGACGGCCCCCACGATGTCCCTGACGGGAAGGTGCCTACGTCCCATGAGCTGATAACCCGGGTTATCAGCTTTTCTGACCCGATGCGGCACGCAGCGCTATAAGGTCCTGCCATCCGCCTGACGGGTCGTCCGATCATCCGGCGGCACTGGACGGCACCGGCGGCACGGGGGGAGGACGCGATGGCTTCGAGCGGCGAAGCGGCGGCGTACAGCTTGCCGGAGATACCGCCCTGGCGGATCACCTATGCCGAAATCGCCGGTCTCGCACGCGTGCAGCGCCCCGTGCCCACCAACTGGAGCCGCCGGCACCCCGACTTCCCGGCCGCGGTCGCCTCGGAGGACGGCAGGCCGCTCTTCGATGCCCACGAAATCGTCGCATGGCTGACCGCCACGGGGCGAGGCAACGCCGACCCTCGCCGGTTACAGGCCGAACTGGCACTGCATGTGCTCTCCGCCCTGCGAACACCGACCGCATCGGCACCGCGCTTGGTCGGGGCCCTCACGGCGCTCGTCTGCCTGCGCCAGCAGCTCGACGTCCCCATCGCCGGTCTCGGGTGGGCAGCCCTTCTGGAGCGGGCGGCGGATCTCGACCCCGACGACACGTTCCTCGTGTCGGAGCTCCGCGCCCTGCCCGACGCCGAGCACGTCGGACCCGCGCTGACCGCCCTGGCCGACGAACTGACAGAGGCCGCGTACACCCCTGCCGAGGCCTTCGACTGGGTCATGGAATCGCGGCGCCGCCTCGGCTCCCACGACCTGGCGGCCGCCGAGCCGGCCGCCACCGTGGTGCGCGCGTTAGCAGCGCTGTCCGGGATCGACGCCCTGGCCGACGGTTCTGTCGTCGCCACCTCGCACGCCCGCTCCGGCGACCTGCTCGCCGCCCTGCACGCCCAGGCGGCGGAGGACGCCGGCCACACGTACCTCGCCGCCGACACCGACCCGGCCCTGATCCGTCTGGTACGCCGTCGGATGCTCGTCCGAGGAGTGAACGAGTACGACCTCGGCACCGCGGAAGGGCAGGACCTGCCCGTTGACGACTGGGGATACCCGGACCTGCTGGCCTGCATCCTGCCGTACGAAGCGGGGGAGACCCGCAGCCCGCAGGCCGTCCTCGGACAGGTGCAGGCACTCACCGACTACCTCGCCGACGGCTCGACGGCCGTCGTCCTGGGCCCCGCCGACGTGCTCGTCCGTCCGCTGCCCCGGTACGGCGAGGCGGACCGCCTGCGCCGCTCCTTCCTGGGCGATGGCCTGCTCAAGGCCGCGATAAGCCTCCCCGACGGGGCGTTCCCCTATCGTCCGGGCTACCGCACCGCGGTGTGGGTGCTGGCCCGGACGCGGGAGGAGGACCGCACCGGACGGGTACTCCTCGCCGACTACTCCGCCCAGCCGCTCACCGAACCGATCCTCGAAGCGCTCGCCGAGGACATCGCCATGTGGCGTGCCTCCAGCTGGCGCGGCGACCGCCGGCACGAGCCCCGCCACGCCGCAGTCGTCCCCGTGCAGGACCTCGACGAGCGCCCCGGCGCCGCCTTTACCTCACAGCACCACCCGTCCGCGGCCCGCTATACCCGCAGTGTCAAGGAGCGCCCGGTCCTCATCAGCGACCTGGAACAGCGTTTGGCGGAGCTGAACGAGCAGACGCTGCAGCAAGCCGACCTGCGGGCGGTGCTGCATACGCAGGTCGTCCTGCGCCCCGACGACCTGCCGGTACGGCGTACCACCGTGCGCCGGCTCCTGGCCGAGCACCGCTTGCGCCGGCGCTCCGGCCACCGCATCGCCGAGGAGCACTTGACGGCCGACGGCCACTACACCGTGCTCACCCCGGACGAGGTCCTCGGCACCGCTCGGCTGGGCAGCCACCGCATCGACCGCGGCGTGTTCCTCACTGGCTACGAACACGCCCAGTTCACCGAGCCCGGAGACGTCGTCGTCACTACGAGCCCTCGCTTCGGCGCGTACGTCGACTCAGCGGGCCTGTCGCTCGTCGCCGCACCCGCCCGGATACTGCGGGTCCGCCCCGAGGCCGACCCGCCGGTGCTGCCGCGCGTGCTCGCGGCGCTCCTCCGGGCGGCCGCCGCCGAGTACACCCGCACCAGCGGCGCGGTGCGCGCCTCACGCGGCATCGAGGACCTCCTCATCCCCGACCTGAGCCGTGAAGAAGCTCACCGCTTCGACGCCATGCTCGCCGAGGTCGACGCCCGCGCGGCCCTCTTGCGGGAGCAGTCAGCCGCCCTCGACGACCTGGTCCGCATCACCGCCGCCGGCCTGTCCGACGGCACGCTCACCCTCCACGACCTCCCCAGAATCAAAGACTGAAGGAGACGCCCAGCCCATGATCCCCGGTCAAAGGAAGCCTGCTGCCCAAGCGGAGCTGTTCACCGCCTCCACGGCCAAGGAGATTCAGGACATCCTCTGGAAGGCCGCGGACAAGCTGCGCGGCTCCATGGACGCCGCGCAGTACAAGGAGTTCGTCCTCGGCCTGATCTTCCTGAAGTACGTCTCCGACGCCTTCGAGGAGCGTCGCAGCGAGCTCGCCGAGGAGCTGGCCGCGGACGGCATCGAGGAGGACCGCCTGGAGGAGTTCCTAGAGGACCGCGACGAGTACACCGGCGCGCACGTCTTCTGGGTGCCCGAGACCGCCCGCTGGTCGTGGATAGCCACCCACGCCAAGAGCCACGGCGCCGGCAAGCTCCTGGACGAGGCGATGGACGCCATCATGCGGGAGAACGCGGCGCTGACCGGCGTCCTCCCGAAGATCTTCAACCGGGACAACGTCGACCAGAAGCGCCTCGGCGAGCTCGTCGACCTCATCAGCGATGCCCGCTTCGGCGGCAGCGCGGACAAGCCAGCTCAGGACGTGCTGGGCGAGGTGTACGAGTACTTTCTCGGCAACTTCGCGCGGGCGGAGGGCAAGCGGGGCGGCGAGTTCTACACCCCGCAGTCCGTCGTCCGGCTGATCGTCGAGATCCTGGAGCCCTACCAGGGGCGCGTGTACGACCCGGCGTGCGGCTCCGGCGGCATGTTCGTCCAGGCAGCCAAGTTCATCGACGCTCACCGGGGCCGCACCCACAAGGACGACATCGCGGTCTACGGACAGGAGCTCAACGAGCGCACCTGGCGCCTGGCCAAGATGAACCTCGCCATCCACGGCATCGACGGCAACCTCGCCCCGCGCTGGGGCGACACCTTCGCCGACGACAAGCACCCCGACCTCAAGGCCGACTTCGTCATGGCCAACCCCCCTTTCAACATCAAGGACTGGGCGCGGGATGAGAACGACCCTCGGTGGAAATACGGGGTGCCGCCGAGGAACAACGCCAACTACGCCTGGCTCCAGCACATGATCTCCAAGCTGGGCGAGCGGGGTACGGCGGGCATCGTCCTGGCCAACGGTTCCATGAGCTCCCAGCAGAGCGGCGAGGGCGAGATCCGTCAGACGCTCGTGGAGGCCGACCTGGTGGCGTGCATGGTGGCGCTGCCGCCACAGCTGTTCCGGACGACGCCGATCCCGGCGTGCCTGTGGTTTCTGGCGAAGGACAAGTCCCCGCAGGGCGCACGTCGGTTGGACGACCGGCGCGGGGAGATCCTATTTATCGACGCCCGTGAGATTGGCGAGATGGTCGACCGAACCGAGCGCGTTCTGACCGAGGCGGACATCGCGAGAATCGCGGGCACCTACCACGCGTGGCGAGGGACGGCGTCGGCGCGCTCAGAGGGACTCGCGTACGCGGACGAGCCTGGGTTCTGTTTGTCGGCCAGCCTGGAGACGGTGCGGGGGCACAAGTATGTGCTAATCCCGGGTCCGTACGTGGGGGCCGTCGAGGCGGAGGAAGAGGACGCGGAGGCGGTGGCACAGAAGATAGCCACCCTTAGGGAGGAGCTGTACGGGTTGTTCGAGAAGTCGGCCGAGTTGGAGAAGACGGTACAGGAGCAGTTGAGGAGGGTTGATGTTTGAGCCCCCGGTTCATCCGCATTCAGGTTGGGAGCTCCTTCCTCTCAGCGAGTTGACGATCAAGATCGGCTCAGGAGCCACCCCCAGGGGCGGGAAAGAGGTGTACTCGGACTCGGGAACACCCCTCATTCGATCGCAAAATGTAATTGACAGCGGCATGTTGGTCGATGGTATTGCGCACATCAATGACGATGCGGCTCGCGCCCTGAGCGGGGTTAAAGTCCAACGCGGAGACGTCCTGCTGAACATCACGGGTGACTCCATTGCACGGTGCGCTTTGGTCAGACCTGCGCTTGAGTCGGCACGCGTAAACCAACACGTGGCAATCATTCGAGCAAAAAACCGCCTCAATCCCATCTATCTGCAGAAATATCTGGTGAACCCCGCTTTTAAAGCGTTCATGATATCCCTCAGTTTCGGCGGGACCAGGAAGGCGCTCACCAAGAAGCAGATAGAAGAATTCCCAGTATTGGTTCCGCCGCGCCTAATCCAGGATGCCATCGCTGGCGTGCTCGGAGGGTTGGATGACAAGATTGCCGTCAACGAGCGCATCGCCAATACCGCGGATGCCTTGGCAAACGCCCACTATTGCGGTGAGCGAAGCAACCGGATGGATTTCCAACCCCTCGGCCGAATGGCCCATGTGGTGGTCGGCGGCACTCCGAGCCGCTCCAGGGCGGAGTACTGGTCTGCTGGGACGGTCAATTGGATCAACTCGGGTAAGGCCAACGAGTTCCGCGTCATTGAGCCCAGCGAGATGATCACCGTGGAGGGTATTTCCGGGAGCTCCGTGAAGCTGATGCCACCCGGAGCCACTTTGATCGGAATCACAGGGGCCACGATGGGGCGGGTCTCCCGCCTGGAAATCACAGCGGGGGGTAGTCAAAACGTCGCCGGTGTCTGGTCCGACGATCCAGCACTCAGCGACTGGCTATTCTACGACATTCAGGCGCGCGTCCTTGACCTCACCAAGCACGCCTCGGGTGGAGCCCAGCAGCACATCAATAAGCGGATCATCGCGGAATTCGAGTGTGCGGTGCCTGACGCCCCTCACCTCGCTGCATGGTCAGCAAAGGCCTCCCCTCTCCTGAAACTCGCAGCCCAAGCTTTGGTGGAGAACCGTACCCTCGCTGCCCTCCGGGACACCCTCCTTCCGCAACTCATGTCCGGTCGGCTTCGTGTCAAGGACGCCGAGAAGATTGTGGAGGACCGCACGTGACGTACGAGGACGAGACTGAAGGCCAGGGCCACCGCCCCTACGAGGCTGACTGGGAGGCGCTGGCCCTCGAAAAGCTGGCCGAGCTGGCCTGGCTGCCCGCCCCCGGCAACGAGTTCGCGCCCGGCTCCGGGCACCGCAAGTCGTGGGCCGACCTGATCCTCTACTCCGACCTCCGTGAGGCGATCGAGCGGCTCAACCCGGAGCTTCCCCCGGACGCCGTCCGGGACGCCGTCGCCGTCGCGGCGACTCCGGCCTCGCAGGACACCTACGAGGAGAACCGAGCCGCGCACAAGTACCTGCTGGAAGGTGAAGGCATACGCTCCGTCACCTACACCGATGCTTTAGGCGCCGAGCACAACCCGACCATCCGCCTCGTCGACCTGGCCGACCCGGAGGCGAACACCTACCGCACCCTGAACCAGGTCACGGTCATCGACGGTGAGAAGAACCGCCGCTTCGACATTGTCCTGTACGTCAACGGACTCCCCCTCGTCGTCCTGGAGTTGAAGCGCGCCGGCGACGAGGACGCGACGCTGCAGGACGCGTACTACCAGGTCACCCGCTACGTGGAGGAGTTCCCGACCGCCTTCCGCTACAACGCGGTGATCCTGCTCTCCGACGGCATCACCGCGAAGTACGGCACGCCCTTCACCCCGTACGAGCACTTCGCACCGTGGAACACGGACGAGACCGGCGCCCGCGTCGACCCGTTCGACATCGAGGGGCTCGACGGGTCGGGTCAGAACCTGGCTCTGAACGGCCTGTTCACGCAGCCGCGGTTCCTCTCCCTGCTCCGCTCCTTCATCAATTTCGTGCCGTCGAAGCGGGTCAAGCGCATCGCGAAGCCGCACCAGTACTTCGCGGTGAACCGTGCCGCGGAGGCGGTCCGGGAGGCGGCTGCCAGTGACGGGAAGGCCGGCGTCGTCTGGCACACGCAGGGCTCGGGCAAGTCCGAGGAGATGGTGCTCACCACGACGATGGTGATGCGTGACCCCGCCCTGCTGAACCCGACCGTCGTCGTGATCACCGACCGCAACGACCTCGACGACCAGCTCTACTCGACCTTCCTGGGGAGCGAGATCCTCCCGGAGGCGCCGAAGCAGATTCTCACCCGGGCGGAGCTGCGCGAGGAGCTGGCCGCCAAGCGGACGGGTGGCATCCTGTTCACCACCCTACAGAAGTTCGGCAGGACCAGGGAGGAGAAGGAGTCCGGGGCCGACCACCCGCTGCTGTCGGACAGGCGCAACATCGTGGTCGTCGTCGACGAGGCCCACCGCAGCCACTACGACAACCTCGACGGCTACGCCCGCCATCTGCGCGACGCCCTGTCGCACGCCACGCTCCTGGCCTTCACGGGCACCCCGATCTCCGAGGCGGAGCGCAACACCCGCGGTGTCTTCGGCGACAGGGGCGCGTACAACGGGTACATCGACGTCTACGACCTCAAGCGGGCCGCCGACGACGGCGCGACCGTCAAGGTCTTCCACGAGGGCCGCGTGATCCGGCTCGCTCTGGACAAGGACGTCGACCCGACGAAGATCGACGAGGAGGCCGACCGCATCACCGACGGCCTCGACGACGCCGAGCGGCGCCGTATCGAGCAGGCCGTCGCGACGATGAACGCGATGTACGGCGCTCCCGCCCGGGTATGGGACCTCGCCGAGGACTTGGTGACGCACTGGGAGGCGCGGCGCGATCGGATGAAGCCCTTCGTCGGCGTCTCCGAGAAGGGCGGCGCGCCCGGCAAAGCGATGGTGGTCTGCGCGACCCGCGAGATCTGCGTCCGCGTCTACGACGCCCTGCACGAGCTGCGACCCGAGTGGCACAGCGACGAGCTCGACAAGGGTGCCATGAAGATCGTCTTCTCCTCGAACTCCCGGAAGGACCCCGACCGCCTGCTCGTCCACTCCCTTCGCGACGGCCAGCGCAAGGCGGTCATCAACCGAGCCAAGGATCCCGACGACGAGCTGGAGCTGCTCATCGTCAACAACATGCTCCTGACCGGCTTCGACGCCGGTCCCCTCCACACCATGTACCTGGACCGGCCGCTGAAGGGCGCCAACCTGATGCAGGCCCTGGCCCGGGTCAACCGCCGCTTCCGCGGCAAGGAGGACGGCCTCCTCGTCGGCTACGCGCCGCTCACCGAGAATCTGCAGAAGGCCATCGCCGAATACACCGAGTCCGATCAGCGGGACCGCACCCTCGGCCAGGACCTCGACCGCGCCCTGGACGAGCTGCGCAACGAGTACGACATCCTCACCGACATCGTGCGGGGCTTCGACTGGCGGTCGCGGCTGACCCGGGCGACGCAGAGGGCCTTCATCGAGGCCGCCCTGGCGACGGCCGACCACCTGCTGGACCCTCGTACGCCGGGCAACAATCCCGACTCGCTGGACGACCCCCGCCAGACCCTCGGCCGACGCTTCCGCGAGCACGCCCACCGTCTAGAGCGCTTCTACGCGCTGTCCGGCAGCGCCGCGACCATCGGCGAACGCTTCCCCGACCACCCCTCCTGGCGCCGGGACATCCAGTTCTTCGTCGAGGTCCGGGCCTACATGGCCAAGATCGATGCGATGAACCGCGAAGCCCGCGGCCTGCCCGTCGGACAGAGCCGCGAGATCGAGCTGTACCTCGAACAGCTCACTTCCTCCGTCGTCGAGACCGGCGGCATAACAGACCTGTTCGCCGAGGCCGGCCTGGAAATCGCGGACCTGACGCACCTCAGCGACGCCCTCGTCGCCAAGCTGCAGAACAGCGAGACCCCGCACCTGGCGGCGGAAGCGCTGCGGCGCCTCGTCGAGCAGAAGATGCGCGAGGTCACGCGGCACAACATCGTCCGGCGCACGGCGTTCTCCGAGCGGCTGCAGGACCTCATGACCCGTTACATGCGGCAGCAATACACCAGCGCGGAGCTCATCGCCAAGCTCGTCGAGATGGCCAAGGAGGTCGTCGACGACGCCAAACGCGGCGAGAAGTTTGACCCGCCGCTGAACTGGCGCGAGCTCGCCTTCTACGACGCGGTCGCCGACCACGGCACAGCGCAGCAGCTCATGGGTGACGAGGTCCTTGCCGCCATCGCCCGCGACCTCGTCGCGGAGGTCCAGAAGAAGCTCAAGCCGGACTGGATCGCCCGCGAACCCGTACGCGCCGGCCTCCGCAGCGCCATCAAACGCCTCTTGGCCCGCCACAAGTACCCGCCGGACCAGCGCCCCGAAGCCGTCAACCTGGTCCTGAAGCAGATGGAGCACTTCGCCAACGAGTGGTCCACGACCGGTGCCCCGGAGAGCTGACCCGCCTCGGCGGCCGCAGTGGGCGGTAGCCTGCCGCCCGGGAGGTGGCCATGGAGCAAGCGAACAACAACCGAGTGGGCGGGGAACCGCGTACGGTCCGGGAACTGCTGACGGGGCGCCGGTACGCGCTCGACTATTACCAGCGTGGTTACGCGTGGGAACGAAAGGAGATCGCTGAACTGCTGGAAGACCTCACCGGCAAGTTCTTGTCCAGCTACGCCGAGGACCATGAGCGGCATGCCGTAGAGGCATACCGGCAATACTTCCTGGGCTCGCTGATCGTCAGCCAGCGCGACACCAAACGGTTCATTGTCGACGGCCAGCAGCGGCTCACCTCGCTGACTTTGCTCCTACTCCACGTCCACCACCTCGCTGAGGCGCAGGGGCAGACCATCGCGCCAGTCACCGAACTGATCTACTCACTCAGGTACGGAGAAACCTCGTTCAACCTTCAAGTCGAAGAGCGCCTGGAGGCCATGCAAGCTCTCCGGGACGGACGCGAGTTCAACACCGCTGATGCCCCGCCGTCCGTGAAGAACCTCATCGCACGGTACGAGGACATCCAGGAACTGTTCCCCGAAGAGCTCGCCAATAAGGCGCTGCCCTTCTTCGTCGACTGGCTCCTCGAAAACGTCTCCCTCATCGAGATCACTGCGTACAACGACGACGATGCCTACACGATCTTCGAGTCGATGAACGACCGGGGCCGGCCACTGACGCCGACGGAGATGCTCAAGGGCTACGTGTTGGCCAATATCGCTGGCGAGGAGGCCAAGGCGGCCGCCGACCGGAAATGGAAGGAAGTCACCGCTCACTTGACTGACCGCGGTGGCAAAGACCTCACCCCGGACTTCATCAAGGTATGGTTCCGCGCCAAGTACGCCGGCAGCATGCGCGAGCGTAAGAAGGGTGCAGCTCCCAGGGACTGGGATCTGATCGGCACTGCCTTCCACAAGTGGGTGCGCGATCACGCGCAGGCGGTGGGACTGGTAGACAGTGTGTCGTTCCGCGACTTCATCCACTCCGACCTGCCAGCCTTCGCGCGGCATTACCGCACGATGCTCGATGCGGCTGACAAACCGGCGCAGGGGTTGGAGGCCGTGCACTCTAACGCACACATTGAGTTCACCCTGCAGTACCCATTGATGCTCGCGCCCATCGAAGTGGGCGACGAAGAGGGGGTCGCTCGCACCAAGATGGGGCTGGTCGCCGATTTCATCGACATCTATACAGCTCGGCGCATCGTCAACTACAAGCAGACCGGTTACTCGGCGATGTCGTACACGATGTTCAACCTGATCCGCGAGATCCGGGGCCTCGGCATCTCTGCGCTCGTCCAGGTTCTTGGCAAGAGACTCGACGATCAGGAGCACACCCTCGACGGCATCACCAACTATTCCGCCCACCAGATGAACAAGCCGCAGATCCGCTACATTCTAGCCCGGCTTACCGCATACGCGGAACACGCTTGCGGAATGCCTTCACGCTTCATCGATTATGTCTCGCACTCGACGGGCAAACCCTTCGAGATCGAGCATATCTGGGCCGACGACTACACCCGATTCATGGGCCAGTTCAATTCGTCGCAGGAATTCGCCAGCTATCGCAACCGCCTCGGCGGACTGGTTCTTCTGCCCCGTGGATTCAATCAGTCCCTCGGTGCGGACGACTATCAGCACAAGGTCGTCGCCTACTTCGGACAGAACCTGCTTGCCAAAACTCTCGCCGACCCCTGTTATCACAACAACCCGACCTTCCTGGCGTTCCGGCAGCGCAGCGGACTACCTTTCAAGCCGTACGCCGCGTTCGACAAGCAGGCCCTGGAAGAGCGTCAATCCCTGTACCGGGAGCTCGCCGAACTGGTCTGGACCCCTGACCGCCTTAACGCCGAGTGAAAACCCGTTCCCGGGGGACATCTCTCATGGCGGATGCCGTTACCAGTATCCGCAGAGTTGTTCACCATCGGTGCTGAAGTAACTACTCTGCTGATGCGGTCGCGTCGACGCCACCAACCTGAGTGGTGCACGCGACCGCCTGGGGAGAGCGGCCGAGCAGGAGGGGCGTCCGTACGCCGGAGGGGAGCGCGGTAACGCGTGCCGGTGCGGGCAAGCTGGGCGGGCCGCATGGGGAGAGGCTATGAATCGCTGGGTCGGCATTGTGTCGCTGCGGGAGACTGCGCCGCCGACACCCGTCCACCGCATCGCGCTCGCGATCGAGGCCGCGCGAAGGCGCACGTCATACGAGTTCGGTGGCCGGAACGTGCCGTACACGCGTATGCGCTCGGCGCTGCGGACGCTCGGCCAGGAATACGCCAGTCAGGACGAGTGGGACCGGTACGCCTACTGCATCGACCTGGCCGGAGACTTCTTCGACGGAGGGCAGCCGCCAGTAGGTCTTCCCTCCTGGCTCACTGCCGAGCTGCGCGAACTCCTGAGTGGTATTGAGGCGCCGAGGAACACCAGGTGGAACAGCAGGGCATCAACAGGGAAGGTACAACTGGGTGACCATCGGACACGGTACCCACGGGGCAGCGAGGGAACATCCGCCAGGGTCACCACTCGAACAGATCGCCGTGGGAGCGGCCGCCTCCCATCGGAGTCGATCCGGCCGTACAGCCGCGTCGTACGTCCACTGGAAGTGCGCGACGTGGCGTACGCGCCACTGTGCCAGCCACCTGCCGATCTGGTGGGCACCTTTGGCGATGTGGTTCGTACGGCTCTCGGGGAAACCGTCGGGGATTGGAGTGCAGGCCCAGAGGTGACGGCCTGGCTCGGGCTGGCCGCCGAGCACCGCAGCCACCTCTACGAAAGTCACCACACCGACCGAGTGACGCCCAACGTGCTCGGCCTGCTCGATCGGCTCGGTGGGACGGCGACCGACGTGATCCTCCTAGACGCCTATGCGCGATGGGCCACTCCCCGGACGGCGGGTGTGCAGTCCACGGAGCATGCTCGCCGGCGCAGCGCCTGCGATCCTGCGTTGGGTCAGTGGGCCGTTCAACACAGCTTGGTGCGAATGGGTGCCGGGGAGGCGCGACAGCCTGCGGACTCCGTCTACGAAACGGTCGCCCGGCAAATCTTGGGAGCGCTCAGCCTCTGCGGTGAGCACGAGGTCGCCAGTCGGCTCGTAGCCGCCGTCTGGCCCGACCTGGACCGCCCGGCCACAGAAGTCGGAGCCGATCCGGTAACGCTGGCCGGCACGGCTTTTCGCGCGGAGGAACTGACCTACGACTACAGCGAGGAAGGCCCCGACCATCGGAAGGTCTTCCGCGCCACCGCACGCACTTGCACTGGCCGCACGGCCGAGGGCACCGGCCCGTCGAAGAAGGCCGCACGAGCAACCGCGGCCAAAGCTCTCCTGGACAAGTACCCGCGGGCTGTCCGGGCCGGTCAAGCGAAGAAGCCGGCACCGGTCACCGGTACGAGCGGGTCGCCGCTGCCATACCCGCAGCCGGGCAATAGGCACCGAGAGGCCGTCAGTGATCTGGCGATGATGTTCGAACTCGGTCATCGGGCAGACGGTCTCCTCGCCCAGGCCCTGACCCATGCCTCCTGGCTTCAGGAGAACCGGGGCGCCGTGACCGCTGCCCGCCAATGCAGTAATGAAGTCCTGGCGCACCACGGTTCGCACGTCATCAACCACCTGGCTGCTCATGGTCGAGCTTCCCGGGCTCTCGCACGCGACCTCACGCCCGATGAGGATGAGACTCGCGTCCTTTCCGTCTCAGATGAGGACACCGCTCAACTCGGCGAGGCATTCCAACTGGTCGAGGGGCTGCTGACCAGTCATGGAGAGAGCGGGCAGAGGCGCACGGCAGTGTCGGACGCCACTCAGGCGGTCGTGGCCGCGGCCTGGCGTACGCACGGGCCTCGTCTATTGCAGCGACGCCCCGTCGTCGTGGACGGCTGGCTCACAGGACTGGAGCACCGGCACGACCCGGTCACCGTCCTCTCCATCGTGGGTGCCACTTACGGCATCGACCTCGACTACGAGTACGCGAGCTCGGGGCCGGACCACCTCAGGAGCTTCACTGCAACGGCCCATCTGCGGGACGTGCGCGGCCGTGTCTGCCAGTGGACGGAGCAGCTTCCGGGCACTCCCGGCAAGCCAGAGGCCAAGCAGGCGACGGCCCGGGCCGTCCTCGACATCTTCGCCGCTGCGGCTACCGACTTCGTCGACGCTCTCTCTGACTCAGAACGTGAGCTGCTGACCTACCTACTCCGCGCCCAGGCCGATGGCCTCGGCTCGACGTCGGAACGGCAACGTGCTCGGATCCTGGCCCGCGGTGACCTCGGAACAGGTTTCCTTGCCACTGGCGACACCGAAGCGTTTCTCGCATGGGCCGATCGCGTGACGGGCCTGCTCGGTCCGGGCGGGACGTCGGCATCCGAACCGTGGCGGGAGCTGTACCGCAAGATCATCAGCGACACCCGGCAGGGGCCGCGCTCTCTTTTGCACCGCATGGCTGCGGATCAGGGCACTGATGCCGAAAGCGTGGTCCGACGCCACGCCGCGGAATGTGTCCGGCGCGCGGCGACCACAAGCGCCCAGGCCGACGAGTCGGTACGGGACATCCTGCAGGACTGGTGGCGTGACCAGGCTCCTCGTATCGGGGTGTCGGTCCAGGACGACATGCGCCACCAGGAGCCCCTCCTGCTTCTGGCACAGCTTGGGGCACTGCACGAGACGCTGAAGTGGTGCGGTGAGGCGGCCGAGGCGGCCGAGACCCGTATCGAAGTGGAACTGACCGTGGAAGATGGCACGCTGCACGTTTGGATCAACCTCGACAACGTCGACGTGCGTGCAACCTGCGACGACTTCGGACGGCTGCTGTCGCGCGTCCTGCCGTGGACCGACTGCATAGTCGCCGAAGACCACTTCCTGCTGCGGCTGCATGCCAGCCCTGGCTCAGAGGGTCTCCCCCCGCTGGCAGTAGTCGGCCTGGCTGCGTACCTGGGGGCATGAGCCTGCCCAGGCATGCATGCGCAGCGACTGATTCCGGTCTGGCCGCAGGCGGGGTCGTGAGCTGAGGCATGTGCCCACCAGGGTGGTGGGAAATGATCTTGTTGGGCGCGGGAAACGATCTCCGCTCGGCTAGTCGCGTCCCTGACCAGCGCTTTTCGTCGGTGCCCCACCGAGGCCCCGCTCCGGATTCGTCCGGAGCGGGGTTTTTGTTCGTCCGGGTCACGTCGGTCCGGGAACCCCGCGGGGCCGGTGTCCGTTGCCCGTAGTGGGCGGCCGGAACGGTCAGACAACGTCAAGCGGCGTGGCCCGCGCCGGATTGCGCAGGTGTTCCGATGGGCGTGAGCCTGACCAAGGGCGGCAACGTCTCGCTGACCAAGGAAGCTCCCGGGCTGAGTGCCGTCTCCGTCGGTCTCGGCTGGGACGTGCGCACCACCACGGGATCGGATTTCGACCTGGACGCGAGTGCGCTGATGCTGGACGGGGCCGGCAAGGTCCTCTCCAACGGCCACTTCGTCTTCTTCAACAACCTCCGCAGCCCCGACGGCTCCGTGCAGCACACCGGGGACAACCTCACCGGTGAGGGCGAGGGCGACGACGAGACGATCCGGGTGAACCTCTCCGGGGTCGAGTCCACCGTGCAGCGGGTGGTCTTCCCGGTCTCCATCTACGACGCCGAGAAGCGCGGCCAGAGTTTCGGCCAGGTGCGCAACGCCTTCATCCGCGTGGTCAACCAGGCCGACGGCAACGAGCTGGCGCGCTACGACCTGACCGAGGACGCCTCGACGGAGACCGCGATGGTCTTCGGCGAGCTGTACCGCAGTGGCGAGGAGTGGAAGTTCCGCGCCATCGGTCAGGGGTACGCCTCGGGGCTGTCCGGCATAGCCGCCGACTTCGGCGTGGCGCTGTAGGGCCCGCCCCGGCCGGCCCGGTACGCGAGGGGGCGCCGCCCGTGCGGGCGGCGCCCCCGTGTGCTGTCCGGACCGGTGCGGCGCCCGCCGGGGCGGCGCCGGAAGCGGTGGGCGGACGGTGGTGGTCAGGCGCTGACGGTGGCGGCCAGGGCCTTGGCGCGGGCGGTGGCGTCCGCCTCGGCCCGCGTGCGCGAGGCGTCGGCCAGCTCGACCAGGTCGGCCATCGCCGGGTTGGAGCGGGCCATGGTCAGCTCCGGCACGATGAACTCCACGTCCAGGCCCAGGCCGTCGCCGAGCGCCTTGCCCAGGTAGTTCTGCACGAACTCGAAGTCCTCGCGCGGGGTGCCCTCACGGTAGGAGCCGCCGCGGCTGGCGATGACGACCGCCGGGGTACCGGCCGCGGAGGGGTTCTCGCCGAAGGTGCGGCCGCCGATGATGACGTGGTCGAGCCACGCCTTCAGGGTCGAGGGGATGCTGAAGTTGTACATCGGGGCGGCGACGAGCACCACGTCCGCCTCTTCCAGTTCGGTCGCCAGCTGCTCGCGCAGGCCCATGGCGGCGGCCTGCTCGGGGGTGCGGGATCCGGCCGGGGTGAAGGCGGCGGAGGCGGCGGTGCCGTCCAGGTGCGGCAGCGGTTCGGCGGCGAGGTCGCGGTGGATCACCGTGCCGTCGGGGTGCTGGGCCTGCCATTCGGCGCGGAAGACGGCGCCGACGGCACGCGAGACGGAGTTGTCGCCGGCGAGGGACGAGTCGAGGTGCAGCAGCGTGGCCATGGGATGCCTCCGGGGCAGGTCAAGGCGAGGCAGCCGGCCGTACCGGTGCGACTGCTTCGTTCTGTATAGCAACTATGAATAGCATACCTCCTTACCTTTTCGCAGTGGGTTTCGGTCGTGCAGTACTCTGAACACATGCGCGACGCCCATGAGTGCAACGCGATCGACGGCGAGATCACCCGGGTCTTCACACTGCTCGGTAAGCGCTGGAGCGGCGTGATCATCGCGGTGCTGATGAGTCAGGGGCCGCTCTACTTCGCCGAGTTGCGGCGGGCGACACCCGGGATCAGCGAGCGGATGCTGTCCGACCGGCTCACCGAACTGGCCGGGGCGGGGCTGCTGGTGCGCGAGGTGGACGAGGGACCGCCGCTGCGCGTCTCCTACCGGCTCACCCCGGCCGGGAACGCGCTGATGCCCGCCATGAACGAACTGGCCGGCTGGGCGGCCCGCTGGATGCCGGAGTCCGGCCCCTGCCCCAACACCCCCCGCGAACCGGCCGTCCACCGCGCCGGCGGCTGAACCGCGCCCGGGGCGAACCGCCGGCGGCGCGTCCGCCGGGTCCGGCACGATCCACCGCTACGCCGGGGTCGTCCGGTCCAGGATCGAGACCGCGTTGAACCGCACCAGGTAGTCGGCGAACCGCTCCAGGTCCTCCTCCGGCCAGCCCGCGAGCCGGCGCTGGAAGACCTCCTGGCGGCGCGCGGTGGCCATCGCCAGCACCTCGTCGCCGGCCGGTGTCGGGTGCAGCGCCTGCACCCGCTGGTCGTCGGGGTCCGGTCTGCGCTCCACGAAACCCAGCTGCTCCAGCGCCGCCACCTGCCGGCTCACGGTCGACTTGTCGAGCAGGTAGTGCGCCGCCAGATCCGTGGCCCGGCAGCCGCGCTGTTCGGTCAGGTGGGCGAGCAGGGTGAACGACACCAGGGACAGCTCGGGGTGGATCCGCGCCGCGGCCGCCCGGGCACGCCGGGAGAACGCGGTCAGCTCCCGCTGGATCGTCTCGACGGACTCTTCCCGCTCGCTACGGGCCGCTGTCACGGTGCTCCCCTCTCGGTGGGGTTGAACCGTACAACGCGCCGGGCCCCCGCGGACCCGCGAACGCGGGGGATCCGGGGCGCTCAGCCCTTCGGCAGCGGCAGTTCGAACCACACGACCTTCCCCACCGGCTGGCGGCTGGTGCCCCAGCGCCGGGAGAGGTTGCTGACCAGGGCCAGGCCACGGCCGTGCTCGTCGTCCTCGTCGGCCCGGCGCAGCTGCGGCAGGTGGTGGTCGTCGTCGCTGACCTCGACCAGCAGTTTGCCGACCCGCATCAGCCGCAGCGTCACCCGTTGGGATGCCACCCGCAGCGCGTTGGTGACGAGTTCGCTCACCAGCAGCTCCGTCAGGTCCGACAACTGCTCCAGACCCCAGGCGGCCAGCCGTTCCCGGGTCAGGGCGCGGGCGGTGCGCACCTCGGCGTCGTCCACCCGCAGCTCCCAGGTGGCGACGTCCTGCTCGGCGATCCCGTCGAACCGGGCGACCAGCAGTGCCACGTCGTCGGTGCGCTCCTCGTAGTGCACCCGGGAGAGGATCTGGCCGCAGACGTCCTCCGGGGTGTGGTCGGGTTCGATGACGTTGGCGCACAGCGCGGCGAGCCCGGCGTCCATCCCCTCGCCGCGGACCTCCACCAGGCCGTCGGTGCACAGCACCAGCCAGCTGCCGTCCGGCGCCGCGATCTCCACGGCCTCGAACGGCACCCCGCCCACGCCGATCGGGGCGCCCTCGGGGACGCGCAGCAGTTCGCTGCGGCCGTCGGGGTGGGCCAGCACCGGCGGGATGTGCCCGGCGCCGGCCAGCGTCAGGGTGCGGCGGATCGGGTCGTAGACCGCGTAGACGCAGGTGGCGAGGTGGTCGGGGCCGAGCTTCTGGGCCAGGTTGTCCAGGTGCCGCAGCAACTGCGCGGGCGGCAGGTCGAGCGCGGCCATGGTCTGTACGGCGGTGCGGAACTGGCCCATCACCGCGGCGCTGAGCAGGCCGTGCCCCATCACGTCGCCGACCACCAGCGCCACCCGGCCGCCCGGGAGCTGGATCGCGTCGAACCAGTCGCCGCCGACCTGCGCCTGCCGGTCGCCCGGCCGGTAGTGGTGGGCCACCTTCACGCCCGGCATCGGCGGCGGTGTGCCCGGCAGCATGCTGCGCTGGAGCGTGTTGGCCGCCCGCGCCTCGGAGTGGTGCAGGCGGGCGTTGTCGAGGTGGACGGCCCCCCGGGCGGCCAACCCCTCGGCGGTGACCCTGTCCTGCTCGGTGAACGGGGGGGTGCGCGGCCCCCGCACGAGGAACATCCGGCCCAGCACCACGCCCCGTGCGATCAGCGGCGTGATCAGCAGCGACTTGCCGGGCAGCAGCTGGCCGACGCCCGGTACCCCGAGGTCGGCGGCGAGCGCGTCGGCGATCTCCGTGCCGACGCAGGGCAGCATCAGCGTCTCGGTGAACCCGGTGGCCGGCCGCACGTCCAGCACGAACAACTCGTCCTCGGGCAGCAGCCGTTCCCAGGCGCCGTCGTCGGAGTGGCCGGCGGTGGCCAGCCGGCGCACCGTCACCTGTGGCACCCGGCAGCCGTCCGTCAGCGCGCCGGCCGGCAGGGTGCCGGGGGCGCGGCCGGCCTCGCGCCGGTGGCCGGCGGCGAGGGCCGTGTCGGCCCAGGTGCCGGAGAAGACGTCGTCGAGGACCAGGACGGTGGCGAAGTCGGCGAACCGGGGCACCGCCACCGTGCACAGTTCGGCCGCGGTGACGTCCAGCGACAGCGTGGTGCCGACCCGCAGGCCGGTCTCGCGCAGCAGGGCGAGCTGCTGGTTGACCAGGTCCCCCGGTGCGGTGACGCGCGGGTCGGGCTGTGTGGGCACCTGCGGGTGGGCGCGGGCCCCTTCCGGCGCGGCCGGGAGCTGCGGAACGCCCGGCTCGGCGCCGTCCGGCGCGGGGTGCCGGTGCCGCTGCCGGGGCGCGGAGTGCGGATGGGCGGCGACGTAGCCGGACCTGGGCGGTGCGCCGATGCCGCCCGGCGGCACGGGCACCGACCCCGGTGCCGGGCCGCTCCCGTTCCCGCCGGCGCCGGTGACGGTGCCGGTGACGGTGCCGGTCAGCGCGGGGGCCGGGGCGTCCGGCACGGCGGTGGCGTCCGCCGGGCCGGCGGGGGTCCGCAGGACGGCCCGGCGGGCCCGGGCGGCGCGGGGGGCCGCGGCGGGGGTGGTGGCCGGGCCGGCCGGGGCGGGGTGCTGCTGGGGGCGGAACGATTCGGCCGGGGCGGGGAGCTGGGGGCGGCGCGCGGCGGGCGCCAGTACGGGGTCCGGACGGTCCGCGGGGCCGGCCGCGGCGGAGTAGGCCTCGTACGCCTCGTACGGCAGCACGGGCAGCGCGGCGGCCCCCTCGACCTCGATGGCCGGGTACCCCAGGCGCCGCACCAGGCGCATGAGCTGCTCCATCCGCCCGCGCCCGGCGCGGGGCAGGACCGCGCGCAGTCGCTCGGCCGTGGCGTCGTCCACCGGGCGGTGCGGGTCGGTGGGCGGGCCGAGCCGGGGCGTCACGCGCACGCCGGCCGGGCCCGCGGAACCGGCCAGCGCGTAGGGCAGCATGCGGCGGCCGACGGCGACCCGCAGCCCGCCGGAACGCAGCGCGGCGGCGTTGGCGGCCAGCACGAGCAGACCGCCGCCGGGTTCGTCGTCCATCCGGTACGACCACCACATCGCCTCGCGGTGCCTGTCGTTCAGGCCGGTGACCGCGAACTCCCCGGCCCAGCTGGTGGCCGTCACCGCGTCGAGCAGGCCGAACCCGTCGCGCTGCGCGCTGTCGGGGCCGGCGGCGGTGGTGTCGAGCAGACCGCCGGCGGAATGGCCGAAAACCGCCTCCCAGCGGTGCCCGAACAGCTCCTCCGCGCCACGGTTCCAGTGCGCCACGCGCCCGTCGCCGTCCAGCGAGACCACCGCCAGCCGCAGCAGGGCGGAGAAGCCGTGGGGCGCGGGCCCGGTGGCCTGGGGCCGTGGGGGCGCCGGGGCGGGCACCCCCGGGGACGGCGCGGGCACGGCGGCCACCGCCGTCGCGCCGGCCGGGACTGCGGCGGCCGCGGCGGGGCCGGCGGGGGTGGTGAGCGAGGTCATGTCGTCCAACGGGGAGCACCTGCGGTTCTCATCAGATCGCGTCCGAGACGGGGGTGCCGGAGGGGAGCCGGTGAAATGTCCAGGGACCAGGCAAGCACGAAACGTCACATCAGGGCGGGAAAACGCGGAGATTGACCTCCCCCGGAGAAAACTGGGGGTGCGTGGGGCACGAGCGGCGCACGGGGATGGCGGGCGCGCGCCCCACCGGCCCTCGTAGGCTGGACGGGTGACGAACCGGGACGGCCGGGAGCAGGCCGATCGACTGAAGGAAGCCGACAGCGCGACGGGCGGCGAGGAACGCCTGGAGAAGGCGGTCCGCGTCGCCGAGCAGGCGCTGATCGAGTTCGAGATCGCGGTGGAGACCTTCCGGGTCGAGGTGGAGAACTTCTCCCGCCTGCACCACCAGCGGCTCGGACCCATGTACACCCGCCTGGACGAGCTCGACGCGCTCATCGCGGAGGCCGTGGCGGCGCACAGCGGGGAGCGCGCCGACATCGAGGCGGCCTGGGCCGCCCGCGCCCTGGTGATGCCGATGCCCGGCGTGGACGAGCTGTTCGACGGGCTGCTGGGCTCGGACGGCGTGCCGCAGCCGGAGCAGCAGGCCGCGCCGCGCCGGGTGCGCCCCGGCGAGGAGGCCCGCCGGCTCTACCGCGACCTGGTGCGCAAGGCCCACCCGGACCTCGGCCAGGGCGAGGAGGACCAGGCGCGGCGCGGGGAGTTCATCGCCCGCGTCAACGAGGCGTACGCGCAGGGTGACGAGGAGGCGCTGCGGGCGCTCGGTGCGGAGTGGGAGGCCGGTCCGCCGCCGGAGCCGGCGCCGCTGAGCAAGGCGGAGGAGCTGTACGCGCGGCTGGAGTGGCTGGCGGTGCGCAAGGAGGCGCTGGCCGCGATCGCCGCTGAGCTGGAGTCGAGCGCCATCGGGCAGATGCTGCGGATCGCGCCGGACGACCCCGACACCCTGCTCGACGAGATCGCCGAGCAACTGCTGACGCAGGTCGCCGAGCGGGAACGGAAGCTGGACCGGTTGCTGCACCCGGCCGCCGACTGATTCGCTGGGCCCCGCCCCACCCCCCGAACCGGAAGGCTTCCCGAATGTCGTTCGCCCCGATGCCCTCGATCGACGTGTCCGCGCTGCCCGCCGAGGGCTACCTGCTCGACGTGCGCGAGGCCCGCGAGTGGCGGGCCGGTCACGCCCCGGCCGCGACGCACATCCCGATGAGCGAGATCACCGTCCGGCACGACGAACTGCCGGAGGGCGCCACCGTGCACGTGATCTGCAAGGTCGGCGGCCGCTCCGCGCGGGTCGCGCAGTTCCTGATCGAGCAGGGCGTGGACGCGGTCAACGTCGACGGCGGCATGCTCGCCTGGGAGGCGGCCGGCCGGCCGATGGTCAGCGAGAGCGGGTCGGCAGCCCAGGTCGTCTGAGTCCGCGCGGGCCCGGCCGGTCAGGCGTCGAAGTCGAGTTCCACCTCGGCGCCGACCGGGTGGGACTGGCAGGCCAGCACGTAGCCGGCGTCCAGCTCCTCGGGCTCCAGGGCGAAGTTGCGGTCCATGCGCACCTGCCCGGCGGTCAGGCGGGCCCGGCAGGTGCCGCAGACGCCGCCCTTGCAGGCGTAGGGGGCGTCGGCGCGGTTGCGCAGCACGGTCTCCAGCACCGATTCGCCCTCGCGGGACGGCCAGGCGCCGGCCCGGCCGCCCAGCGTGGCCCGCACGGTGCCGGCCACCGCGGCGCGCGGGGCGGCGGGGGCGGGGGCCGCGGTGCCGTCGTCGACGTGGAAGATCTCCTGGTGCACCCGGGAGCGGGCCACCCCGAGGTCGCGCAGTGCCTGCTCCGCGCCGCTGACCAGGCCGTAGGGCCCGCACAGGAACCAGGCGTGCACCGTGGCCGGCGGCAGCAGCGCGGGCAGCAGGGCGGTCAGCCGTTCGCGGTCCAGGCGGCCGGACGGCAGCCCGGAGCGCCGTTCCTCCCGGGAGAGCGCCTGCACGAGCTGGAAGCGCCCGGGGAAGCGGTCCTTGAGGTCGGCGACCTCGTCGAGGAACATCGTGGAGGCCGCGGTGCGGTCGCCGCGCAGCAGGCAGAAACGGGCGGCCGGGCGGGCGGCCAGCAAGGTGGCGGCCACCGACAGCACCGGGGTGATGCCGCTGCCGCCGACCACCGCGGCGAAGCTCCCGCCGTCGCCGTCCGGCAGCTCCAGACCGCCCAGGCCGAAGCGCCCGGCCGGCGTCATGACGTCCAGGCTGTCTCCGGCCAGCAGTTCCTTGAGGGCGTAGGGGGAGAACGCCCCGCCCTCCACCAGCCGCACCCCCACCCGCAGGGTCGCGGGTCCGCCGCCGGCCGCCCAGCCGCCGTCCGGTGCGGGGGCCGGGTCGCACACCGAGTAGGTGCGGCGGATCTCCGTGCCGTCCGACGCGCGGCGCAGCGTCAGGTGCTGGCCGGGGGTGAAGCGGTAGTGCGTGCGCAGGTCGTCCGGCACCTCGAAGGTGACCGCGACCGCGTCGTCGGTGATCCGGTCCACCCCGGCGACCCGCAGCCGGTGGAACGCGCTGTGCCGAGCCGCCGTCATACCGGCCTCACAACTCCTTGAAGTGGTCGAAGGGTTCGCGGCAGCTCTCGCAGCGCCGCAGCGCCTTGCAGGCGGTGGACGAGAAGCGGCTGAGCACCGTGGTGTCGGTGGAGCCGCAGTGCGGGCAGCGCACCGCCAGCCGCAGCGGCACCGGGCCGCCGGCCGCCGGGCGCGGCGGGGCGATGCCGGCCGCGGCGAGTTTGCTGCGGCCCTCGGCGCTGATGTCGTCGGTGCTCCAGGGCGGGGACAGCTCGGTGCGTACGGTGACGTCGGCGACGCCGTGCGCGTGCAGCCGGCCGGTGATGTCGGCGGCCATCGTCTCCACCGCCGGGCAGCCGGTGTAGGTGGGGGTGAGCACCACCTCGACCCGGCCGGTGCCGTCGACCCGCACCCGGCGCAGCACGCCGAGTTCGCCGAGGCTGATCACCGGCAGCTCCGGATCGGGCACGGCGGCGGCGATGTCGCGCAGCTCCCGTTCCAGCACGCCGTGCGGGCCGGGCGCGGTCACCAGGTGGCCCCGGGGTGTGAGCGGTGCAGGTGCTGCATCTCGGCCAGCATGCGGCCGAACGGTTCGGTGTGGATGCCCTGCCGTCCGCCGCCGGCGCTCCAGCCGTCGCGGTCGGGGCCCTGCGGCTGGGTCAGGCCGGCCTCGCCGAGGACCGAGGCGACCGAGGCCAGCCAGGGGGCCCGCAGCGCGGCCACGTCCACCGGCAGGCCCTCGACGGGGTCGAACAGCTCGCCGGTGCAGCGCCACAGCCGCTCCACGGCGGCCGCCGTACGCCGGGTGCTCTCCGGGGTGCCGTCGCCGAGCCGCAGCGTCCACTGCTCGGCGTGGTCGCGGTGGTAGGCGGTCTCCTTGGCGGCCTTCGCCGCCAGCGGCGCCAGTTCGCTCTCCCCGGCGGCCAGTTCGGTGAACAGCAGCTCCTGGAAGGTGGAGTAGTACAGCTGGCGGACGATGGTGTGGGCGAAGTCACCGTTCGGCGCCTCCACCAACTGCACGTTGCGGAAGGCGCGTTCCTCCCGCAGGTAGGCGAGTTCGTCCTCGTCGCCGGCCAGCGAGTACAGGTAGCGGGCCTGGCCGAGCAGGTCGAGCGCGATGTTGGCGAGCGCGACCTCCTCCTCCAGGACCGGGGCGTGGCCGGCCCATTCGGCGAGCCGGTGGGAGAGGACCAGCGCGTCGTCGCCGAGTGCGACGGCCGCCGCCGTCACGCCGGCCGGGGTCGTGGTGCCGCTCACAGGTGCCGCACCCCTTCGGGGATCTCGTAGAACGTGGGGTGCCGGTAGGTCTTGTCGGCGGCCGGCTCGAAGAACGGGTCCTTCTCGTCGGGCGAGGAGGCGGTCACCGCGGCGGCCGGCACGACCCAGACGGAGACGCCCTCGCTGCGGCGGGTGAACAGGTCCCGCGCGTTGCGCAGGGCCATCGCCGCGTCCGGGGCGTGCAGGCTGCCGGCGTGGGTGTGGCTCAGGCCCCGGCGGCTGCGCACGAAGACCTCCCACAGGGGTCCTTCGGTGCTGGTCATCGGGCCATCGCCCCTTCCGCGTCCGTGGTGGCCGGTTCGCCGTGGCGTGCGGCCTGCTTGGCGGCGTGGGCGGCGGCCGCCTCGCGCACCCAGGCGCCGTCGTCGTGGGCGGCCCGGCGCTGGGCGAGCCGCTGGTCGTTGCACGGGCCGTTGCCGCGCAGCACCTGCTGGAACTCCGACCAGTCGATGGCGCCGAAGTCGTGTTCGCCGCGCTCCTCGTTCCACCGCAGGCCGGGGTCGGGCAGGGTGAGGCCGAGCGCCTCGGCCTGCGGTACGCAGATGTCGACGAAGCGCTGGCGCAGTTCGTCGTTGGAGTGCCGCTTGATGCGCCAGGCCATGGACTGCTCGGAGTGCGCCGACTCGGCGTCCGGCGGGCCGAACATCATCAGGGAGGGCCACCACCAGCGGTCCACCGCGTCCTGCGCCATGGCGTGCTGGGCGTCGGTGCCGCGCGAGAGGGCGAGCAGCAGCTCGAAGCCCTGGCGCTGGTGGAAGGACTCCTCCTTGCAGACGCGGATCATCGCGCGGGCGTAGGGGCCGTAGGAGCAGCGGCACAGCGGCACCTGGTTGGTGATGGCGGCGCCGTCCACCAGCCAGCCGATGGCGCCGACGTCGGCCCAGGTCAGGGTGGGGTAGTTGAAGATCGAGCTGTAGCGCTGGCGGCCGGCGTGCAGCTTGTCGAGCAGCTCGCCGCGGTCGACCCCCAGGGTCTCGGCCGCGCCGTAGAGGTAGAGCCCGTGGCCGGCCTCGTCCTGCACCTTGGCCAGCAGGATGGCCTTGCGGCGCAGGCTGGGGGCGCGGGTGATCCAGTTGGCCTCCGGCTGCATGCCGATGATCTCCGAGTGCGCGTGCTGGGCGATCTGCCGCACCAGCGTCGCCCGGTAGGCGTCCGGCATCCAGTCGCGCGGCTCGATGCGGCCCTCGTCCGCCACCAACGCGTCGAATGCCGCCTGCCGATCGACGGTGTCCGTCGCCTGCGTGGTCACCGCGCCTCCCCTGCTCACCGCTGTTGCCCGACCGACCGTTCGGTCCAATGGTCGGCCGCCCGGGCGGGAGTGTCAAGGCCGGGGGCCGCGGCCTGTGGATAACCGGGTACGGCTGTCGCGGCGCCACCGGCATGAGTAGCGTTCCGCCTGCGTACGCCACCGGCGGGTCCGCCCCCGACGGGCCGTGGGCCCCAGGGAGCCGGGAGAGGCCAGGAATGAGGAACGGGGAACGACATGGAGCCACCCGAGGAGCGGGCGGCGCACGAGGCGCGGCCGGCCACCACCCCGACCGGCGGCGGACCGCTCCCGCCGGAACAGCCCCCGCCCGCCGCCCGGATCCCGGCGGCCCGCGCGGAGCGGCCGGCTGACCCCGCTGACCCGCCCGGAGCCGCGGACCCGGCCCGGGAGCGTTCCGGGCCCCGCCCGGAGGAGATACCCGGGGCCGCCGGTGACGGCGGCCGGCCCGGTGACGGCGGCCCGCTCGGGTACGCCGGCCCGCCGTCCGCCGGGGCGCTGGGCGAGCTGTCGCTGACCGGGCGGCTCGTGGTGGCCGTGGCGGTCGCCGCGGTCTGTGTGGGCGCGGTCTTCCACCTGGGCATGGTCTTCCTGCACGTGGCACCGACGAACACGCTGTCCACCCGGTACGCCACGGCCCTGAGCGGCTACATCTACCCGGAGTTCGAGCAGAACTGGAAGCTGTTCGCGCCCGACCCGGTGCAGTCCAACGTCGACATCCAGGCCCGCGCCCAGGTGCGCACCGCCGGGGGCAGCACCACGACCGGCTGGGTGGACCTGACGGCCATGGACGACCGGGCGATACTGCACAACCCGTTCCCCAGCCACACCGAGCAGAACGAACTGCGCCGCTCCTGGGACTTCTACACCTCCGCCCACGACGACCAGGACCGCCCGGTCGGGCTGCGCGGCGGGCTGTCGAAGGAGTACCTGCTGCGCATCGTGGCCAGCCGCTTCGGCCCGCACCTCAACGGCGGCACGGTGACCGCGCTCCAGGTGCGGTCGTCGGTCGCGCCGGTCGGTTCGCCGCCGTGGAGCGCGCAGCGCACCAGCACCACCGTCCAGTACCACCCCCTGTCGTGGTGGGACGTCACCCCCGAGGACTTCTCGTGACCCACCGGCCCCCCGCCACCGCGCCGCGCCCGCCGTTCGCCGGTCTCGCCGGGCAGCTCGACCGCTTCATCGCCCGCGGCCTGGCCCGGGTCACCGGCACCACCGTCGCGCCCTACCAGACGGCCGTCATCCGCATCGGCTTCGCGCTGACCGAACTGCTGTTCCTGCTGCGCGAGTGGCCGCACCGCGCGGAGCTCTACGGCCCGCACGGACCGTGGGACCTGTCGCTGGCCCGGCAGCTCCTCGCCACCAACCACGCCTTCACCGTGCTGACGTGGTCCGGTGGCCGGCTGTGGTTCGAGATCGTCTACAACGGCACCGTGCTGGTCGCCGTCGCCATGCTGCTGGGCTGGCGCACCCGCATGAGTTCGGTGCTGTTCATGATCGGCGTGCTGTCCCTGCAGAACCGCAGCGTCTTCGAGGGCGACGGCGGCGACAACGTGCTGCACATCATGGCCATCTACCTGGTCTTCACCCGCTGCGCCACCGTCTGGTCGCTGGACGCGCGACGGGCCCGCCGCCGCGCGGCGGCCGGTGACGGCCCGGCGGGCCGTCCGGCCGGTGACCCGGTGGGCCTCGTGCTGTGGGCACTGTGCGCCGTGGCGCTGGCGGCGGTCACCGCGCTCGGGCTGCTCGCCGGCCTGTGGGCGACGGCGCTGTGGACCGCCCTCGCCGCGCAGGCGCTGTGGTGGCTGCTGGGCCGCCGCCGCGGTGAACCGCTGACGGTGGCCGGCATGGTGGCCAACCTGGTGCACGCCGGCGCGATGCTGGTGGTCGTCACCGAGGTCTGCTTCATCTACGCCGACGCCGGCTGGTACAAGATCCAGGGCTCGCACTGGGAGGACGGCACCGCGCTGTACTACCCGCTGCACATCGCGGACTTCACCCCCTGGCCCGGCCTGTCCCACCTGCTGGCGGCCAGCGGCGTGGTGGTCATGGTCATCACCTACGCCACGGTCATCGTGCAGGTGGCCTTCCCCTTCACGCTGCTCAACCGCAGGGCGAAGAACGTGCTGCTGGTGATGATGATGGGCGAGCACGCCGGGATCGCCGTGGTGCTGGGGCTGCCGTTCTTCTCGCTGGCGATGATCTCCGCCGACGCGGTCTTCGTGCCGACCGCCTTCCTGCTGTGGGCGACGTCGGCGGGCGGCCGGCTGCTGCGGCGGGGGCGGCGGGAGGCGGCGCGGACCGAGCCGGGGCCGGCCGCGTCTACCCTCGTGGGGTGACCAGCAGCGAACTCCCGGCGGGCGGCGCGCCCGCCCGCCGGGTCCTCCCGGACGGCGAGCCCTTCCAGTACGACGAACCGCCGGTGCACGAGGCGCCCGCCGAACCCGTCGGCGTCGGCCCGCACCCGCTGCCGTGGCCGGACGACCCGCGCTACGACCCCCGGCTGCTGGCCGAGGGCGACCGGCGCAACGTCGTCGACGGCTACCGCTACTGGACCCGCGAGGCGATCGTCGCCGACCTCGACACCCGGCGGCACGGCTTCCACGTGGCCGTGGAGAACTGGTCGCACGACTTCAACATCGGTTCCGTGGTGCGCACCGCCAACGCCTTCGCCGCCCGCGAGGTGCACATCGTCGGCCGCCGCCGGTGGAACCGCCGCGGTGCCATGGTGACCGACCGTTACCAGCACCTGCGCCACCACGACGGCCCCGAGGCCCTGGGAGCCTGGGCCGCGGCGGAGGGACTGCCGGTGATCGGCGTCGACAACCTGCCCGGTTCGGTGCCGCTGGAGACCTTCGAGCTGCCGCGCCGGTGCGTGCTGCTGTTCGGGCAGGAGGGCCCCGGCCTGACCCCGGACGCCCGCGCGTACGCCTCCGCGGTCTGCTCCATCGCGCAGTTCGGCTCCACGCGGTCGATCAACGCCGGTGCCGCCGCCGCGATCGCCATGCACGCGTGGATCCGGCGGTACGCGGCGGTGGGGTGAGGGGGCCGGGCGCGGGGGCCGCGGCGCCGTGCCGGGGCCGCGTGGTGCCGGGGCGCGGGGCGCGGGGGTGCGGGGCGCGTGGTGCGGACGGGGCGTGAGGGGACGCATACAGTCAGATCATATTGCCCTTAAAGGGGTATGCGGGATTAATTCGGGCATGTCAGGGTGGAGGCCACGAAACTCTTCCCGGAGGCGAGCCCATGCCTGTCATGAAGACCCCGTACGAGCCCGGCACCCCCTGCTGGATCGACCTCGCGGCTCCCGACCAGCAGAAAGCGCTGGACTTCTACACCCGCTTCCTCGGGTGGTCGGGACAGATAGGCCCGGCCGAGACCGGCGGGTACTCGGTGTGCATGATGAAGGACCAGCCGGTGGGCGGCATCATGTCCGCGCAGGCCATGGGCCAGGAGCCCGCGCCGCCGACCGTGTGGACCACCTACTTCCGCGTCGCCGACGCCGACGCCACCGAGCGCGCGATCCGGCAGGCCGGGGGCAGCGTGGTGGCACCGCCGATGGACGTCATGACCCTCGGCCGCATGATGATCGCCGCCGACCCCACCGGCGCGGTGTTCGGGGTCTGGCAGCCGCAGGACTTCCACGGCATCGGCCTGGCCAACGAACCGGGCACGCTGGTGTGGAGCGAACTCAACACCGGTGACAAGGACGCCGCGTCCGCGTTCTACGCCGCCGCCCTCGGCATCGACACCCAGCCGATGGAGGGCGCCAAGGACTACTACTCCCTGCGCGTCGGGGAGCGTCCGGTGGCCGGCATGCGCCACACCGAGCAGGGCGGCACGCCCCCGCACTGGCTGGTGTACTTCTCCGTCGAGGACTGCGACGCGGCGGCGGCGAAGGCCGCCGAGTGCGGCGGTGAGGTCACCCACCCGCCGTTCGACATGGAGGCCGGCCGGATGGCGCTGATCAACGACTCGCAGGGAGCGCCCTTCGCGGTCATCGCCGTGAGCCCCTGAAGCAACCGCGCCCGGGTCCCGGGCCGCCGGCGCCCACGGGCCGGTGACGGTGGGGACGGCGTCCGCCGGCGGCACGTCCGCCGGCGGACGCCGAGCGGTGCGCCGGTCCCGCCCCCCCGCGGGCCGGCGCACCCGTCAGCGGCCTCAGGCTGGGCGGCGCACCTCGACCGTGCGGAAGCGGTTGGCGACGAACGCGCCGTCGCACAGCGCCGCGTTGGCCGCCGGGTTGCCGCCGGAGCCGTGGAAGTCGCCGAAGGCCGAGGTCTGGTTGACGTACACGCCGCCGGTGAGGTTCAGCGACAGCTGCGCGATGCCCTCCTCGCAGACCTCCTCCAGGGCGCGTTCGACCGCGGCGGAGGTGGTGTGGCCGCCGACCGTCATGGCGCCCTGGTCGCGCAGGGTCTCGCGCAGCAGTTCCAGCGCGTCGCCGGTGGAGCCGACGGCGACCGCGAACGCCACCGGGCCGAAGCACTCCGTCCGGCAGACCGCCCGGTCCGCGGCGTCCGAGCCGTCCAGCGCCACCAGCACCGGGGTGCGCACGACCGCCTCCGGGAACTCCGGGTGCGGCACCGCGCGGGAGGCCAGCACGACCTTGCCGAACGCGGCGGCGCCGTCGAGCCGTTCGATCACCTGTGGGTTGACCAGTGCGCCGAGCAGCGCGTTGGCCCGGGCGTCGTCGCCCAGCAGCCCCTGCACGGCGGCGGCCAGGTCGGCGGTCACCTCGTCGAACGCCTTGTGGCCGGCGTCGGTGGCGATGCCGTCGCGGGGGATCAGCAGGTTCTGCGGGGTGGTGCACATCTGGCCGCTGTAGAGCGACAGGGAGAAGGCCAGGTTGGCCAGCATGCCCCGGTAGTCGGCGGTGGAGTCGATCACCACCGTGTTGACGCCGGCCTTCTCGGTGTAGACCTGCGCCTGCCGGGCGTTCGCCTCCAGCCAGTCGCCGAACGCGGTGGAACCGGTGTAGTCGATGATCCGGACCTCGGGCCGCACCGCCAGCGTCTTGGCCAGACCCTCGCCGGGCGCCTCGGCGGCCAGCGCCACCAGGTCGGGGGAGAAGCCGGCCCCGGCGAGCGTCTCGCGGGCGATCCGCACGGTCATCGCCAGCGGCAGCACCGCGCGGGGGTGCGGCTTGACCAGCACCGGGTTGCCGGTGGCCAGCGAGGCGAACAGGCCGGGGAAGCCGTTCCAGGTCGGGAAGGTGTTGCAGCCGACCAGCAGCGCCACGCCGCGCGGCACCGCCTTGAAGGTGGTGGCCAGCCGCAGCGGGTCCCGCTTGCCCTGCGGCTTGACCCAGGAGGCCGTGGCCGGCACCCGGGTCTGCTCCTCGTAGGCGTACGCCACCGCCTCCACCCCGCGGTCCTGCGCGTGCGGCCCGCCGGCCTGGAAGGCCATGGGGAACGCCTGCCCGGTGGTGTGCATGACCGCGTGGGCGAACGCGTGGCTGCGGGCGTTGATCCTGGCCAGGATCTCCAGGCAGACCGCGGCGCGCGCGTCGGGCCCCGCGTCCCGCCAGGCCGGCATCGCCGCGCGCATCGCGGCCAGCACCGCCTCGACGTCGGGCCGCGGGTAGCTCACACCCAGGTCGATCCCGTACGGCGAGCGCTCCCCGCCGGTCCACTCACCGGTGCCCGGCTGCTCGGGGCCCAGGTCGAAACGCCCGTTCAGCAGCGCCTCGAAGGACTCCCGGCCCTCCGCGGCCCCCAGGGAGCCCTCGCCGTACGCCTTGGGGTGTTCCGGGTGCGGCGACCAGTACTCACGCGTGCGGACGGCCCGCAGGGCGGTCTCCAGCGTGGCGCGGTGCCGCTCGATCAGCGGGGTGACGGAAGGCTGGGTGGTCATGGCGGCCACTCCTCCGTGAGTGGGGCGGGCTTCGGGGTTCCGGCGCGAACGGGTGTCGCGGCACGGGCAACGCCCCTAGTCTTGACCGAATGGTCGGTCGGGGCAAGGGGCACTCCCGGGCACGCCGGGAAAACCCGCCCACCGCACGACCGGCCCGTGACCGGGGAGTGGGAGACGATGAACGCACCGCACGACGCCGCGATCGCGGCCACCGCCACCGTGGCGGTGGTCGGCACCGGCACCATGGGCCAGGGGATCGCGCAGGTCGCCGCGGCGGCCGGGCACCCGGTGCTGCTCCACGACGCCGCGCCCGGCCGGGCCGCCGAGGCCGTCGCGGCCGTCGGCGCGCGGCTGGACCGGCTGGCCGAGAAGGGCCGCCTGACACCCGCCGCCCGGGACGCCGCCCGCGCCGGACTGCGCGCCGTGGACACCCCCGCCGACCTCGCCGGCGCCGCCCTCGTCGTCGAGGCCGTCGCCGAGGTGCTGGAGGTGAAACGGGCGCTGTTCGCCGCCCTGGAGGACGTCGTGGCCGACGACTGCCTGCTGGCCACCAACACCTCCTCGCTGTCGGTGACGGCCGTCGCCGGCGCGCTGCGGCACCCCGGACGCCTCGTCGGCCTGCACTTCTTCAACCCCGCCCCGCTCATGCCGCTGGTCGAGGTGGTCTCCGGCCACGCCACAGAACCGGCCGTCGCCGCCGCCGCGCACGCCACCGCCACCGCCTGGGGCAAGACCCCGGTGCGCTGCGCCGACACCCCCGGCTTCGTCGTCAACCGCATCGCCCGGCCCTACTACGCCGAGGCGTTCCGGCTGCTGGAGGAACGGGCCGCCGACCCCGCCACGATCGACGCGGTGCTGCGCGAGGCGGGCGGCTTCCGGATGGGCCCCTTCGAGCTGACCGACCTGATCGGACAGGACGTCAACGAGGCGGTGACGCGCTCGGTGTGGGAGGCGTTCTTCCACGACCCGAAGTTCACTCCCTCGCTCGCCCAGCGGCGGCTGGTGGAGTCCGGCCGGCTGGGCCGCAAGAGCGGGCACGGCTGGTTCCCGTACGGGGAGGGCACCGAGCCGCCGGCGCCCTCGACCGCCGGGCCGCAGGACCCGCCGCCGTACGTGACCGTCACCGGCGCGACCGACGACCCCGCCCTGGTCGGCCTGATCACCGCCACCCTGGGCGCCGGCCGGGTCACCACCGAGCCGGCGCCGGCCGGCACCACGGGCCCCGGCTGCCTGACCCTGCCCAAGGGCGCCCGCCTCTTCCCCGCCGACGGCCGGCACGCCGCCGCGCACGGGCCGGACGCCGTCCAGTACGACCTGGTGCTGGACTGGTCCTCGGCCGGCCGGGTCGCCCTCGCCGCCGCCGGGGGCGCCGGCCCGGACGCGGTCGCCGAGGCGGTCGGGCTCTTCCAGGCACTCGGCAAACGGGTCAGCGTCATCCGGGACACCCCCGGCATGATCGTCGCCCGGACCGTGGCGATGCTGGCGGACCTGGCCGCCGACGCCGCCGACCGGGGCGTGGCCACCGCCGGGGACATCGACACCGCGATGCTGCTGGGCGTCAACCACCCCGTCGGCCCCGGCGAGTGGACCCGGCGGCTCGGCGAGGACCGGGTGCGGGCGATCCTGACCGGCCTGCACGCCACCAGCCCCTCGGGCCGCTACTGGCCCTGCCAGGCGCTGGTCCGGCGCGGGGGCGGGACCGGTGATGTGATCTCATCATGAGCATGGCCGAGCAGGACGCCCCGCAGGACGCCGCCCCCGCCGGCGCGCGCAGACGCGACACCTACACCCCGCAGACGCTGCTGGCGGTCGCCGTCGGCGTCTTCAACGAACGCGGGTACGACGGCACCTCGATGGAGCACCTCTCGCGGGCGGCCGGCATCTCCAAGTCGTCGATCTACCACCACGTGCGCGGCAAGGAGGAACTGCTGGAACGCGCGGTGGGCCGGGCGCTCGACGGCCTCTTCGGCATCCTCGACGAACCCGGCGCCGACCACGGCCGCGCGGTGCAGCGGCTGGAGTACGTGCTGCGCCGCACCGTGGAGGTGCTGGTCGCCGAACTGCCCTACGTCACGCTGCTGCTGCGGGTGCGCGGCAACACCCGCACCGAGCGCTGGGCGATGGAGCGCCGCCGCGAGTTCGACCAGCGCGTCTCCGACCTGCTGCGCGCCGCAGCCGCCGAGGGCGACCTGCGCCCCGGCGTCGACGTCCGCCTCGCCACCCGGCTGCTGTTCGGCATGGTCAACTCCCTCGTCGAGTGGTACCGCCCGGACCGGGGCGCGACGACGGAGGAACTCGCCGCCGCGGTGGTGGACCTGGCCTTCCGGGGCCTCAGGTCCTGACCCGGGGCGCGCTGCGGGGGGCGTCGCGCGAGGACACCCGTCCCCCGCGGCCGCTCATCCGCCCACGGCGAGGTCGGTCTCCTCGAACACCAGCAGCGTATGACTGCTCAGCACCTCCGGGATCGCCTGTATCCGGGTCAGCACCAGCTCCCGCAGACTGCGGTTGTCCGCGGTGTGCACCAGCATCAACACGTCGAAGTCCCCGCTGACCAGCGCGATGTGCGCCACCCCCGGCAGTGCGAACAACTGTTCGCGAACGGTGCGCCAGGTGTTCTGCACGATCTTCAGCGTGACGTACGCCGACGCCCCCTGGCCCGCGCGTTCGTGGTCGACGCGGGCCGAGAAGCCGCGGATGATGCCGTCCTCGACGAGCCGGTTGATCCGGGCGTAGGCGTTCGCCCGGCTGACGTGCACGCGCTCGGCCACCGAGCGGACCGAGGCGCGGCCGTCCTCCTGGAGCAGCCGCAGGATGTGCCGGTCGATCGCGTCGAGCGGACGCGGCGGCCCGGCCGGCGCGCCACCGCGCGGCGGCTCGGACATCGACTCGGCCAACTGTTCAGTAGCCATCCCCCGGGGCCTCCCTACCATGGACGTACTGCCTCCATCACAGGCCGTGGCGGACCGTTTGTCCACAGGCTGAACGCAGCTGTGGTCAAAGTGACCCCGGCGACCGAACAATCGGTAGGGAGCGGGGACGCCGCTCGCCCAGCAGGCACCCGCGGCACGGCGGGTGCGCGGACACCGCCCACCCGAGGAGGTGCGCAATGGCCCGATCGTCCCTGGCCCCCGGTTCCGGAGAACCCGCGACCCGGTCCCGGAAGCGACCCGGCACGACCGCAGCCGGCCGCCCGGAGCCCACCGGTCCCGGCCACACCCCGCCCCCGGGCTGGCGCCCCCGGACCGACCCGGCGCCGCTGCTGCCCGCCGGGGAGCCGTTCCGCGTCCTGGGCACCCCGGCCGCCGCCGCCCTCGACCCCGGGCAGGCCCGCGAGCTGTACGAGGCGCTGGTGCTCGGCCGCCGCTACAACCGGCAGGCCACCGCGCTCACCCAGCAGGGCCGGCTGGCGGTCTACCCCTCCACCACCGGTCAGGAGGCGTGCGAGGTCGCCGCCGCCCGCTGCCTGCGCGCACAGGACTGGCTCTTCCCCAGCTACCGCGACACCCTCGCGGTGGTCGCCCGAGGCGTCGACCCCGTCGAGGTGCTCACGCTGCTGCGCGGCGACTGGCACAACGGCTACGATCCGGCCGTCACCCGGGTGGCCCCGCTCAGCACCCCGCTGGCCACCCAGCTGCCGCACGCGGTGGGCCTGGCGCACGCGGCCCGGCTGCGCGGCGACGACACCGTCGCCCTCGCCATGGTCGGCGACGGCGGCACCAGCGAGGGCGACTTCCACGAGGCGCTGAACTTCGCCGCCGTCTGGCAGGCCCCGGTGGTCTTCCTCGTGCAGAACAACGGCTTCGCCATCTCCGTCCCGCTGGAGAAGCAGACCGCAGCGCCCTCCCTGGCCCACAAGGCGGTCGGCTACGGCATGCCCGGCCGCCTGGTGGACGGCAACGACGCCCCCGCGGTCCTCCAGGTGCTCACCGAGGCGGTCGACCGCGCCCGCTCCGGCGGCGGCCCCACCCTCGTCGAGGCCCTCACCTACCGCGTCGACGCCCACACCAACGCCGACGACGCCACCCGCTACCGGGACGCCGCCGATCTGGAACCCTGGCGGGCGCACGACCCGCTCGTGCTGCTGGAGACCGCCTTGCGCGACCGGGACCTGCTGGACGACGCCGCCGTGCGCGCGGCCGAGGCCCGCGCCGAGGAGATGGCCGCCGACCTGCGCACCCGGATGAACGCCGACCCGGTGCTCGACCCCATGTCGCTGTTCGACCACGTCTACGCCACCCGCACGAGCCAGCTGCGCGAGCAGGCCGCCGCGCTGCGGGCCGAACTCGACGCCGAGGAGGCGTGATGGGCACCGCCACCGCCCCCGCGGCCACCGAGCCAGCCACCCGCAAGCCCGCCACCATGGCGCAGGCGCTCAACCGGGCCCTGCGCGACGCGCTGGCCGCCGACCCGGCCGTGCACGTGCTCGGCGAGGACGTCGGCACCCTCGGCGGCGTCTTCCGGATCACCGACGGCCTCGCGAAGGAGTTCGGCGCCGCCCGCGTCACCGACACCCCGCTGGCCGAGGCCGGCATCCTCGGCACCGCCGTCGGCATGGCCATGTACGGGCTGCGGCCGGTCGTCGAGATGCAGTTCGACGCCTTCGGCTACCCGGCGCTGGAGCAGTTGATCAGCCACGTCGCGAAGATGCGCAACCGCACCCGCGGCGCCATGCCGATGCCCATCACCGTGCGCATCCCCTACGGCGGCGGCATCGGCGGCGTCGAGCACCACAGCGACTCCTCCGAGGGCTACTACCTGCACACCCCCGGCCTGCACGTGGTCACCCCGGCCACCGTCGCCGACGCCTACGGACTGCTGCGCGCCGCGATCGCCTCCGACGACCCGGTGGTCTTCCTGGAGCCCAAGCGCCTCTACTGGGGCAAGGCCGACTGGTCGCCGGACGCGCCGCGAGACGGTGCCCGGCATCGGCACCGCGGTCGTCCGCCGCCCCGGCGGTTCGGCCACCCTGATCACCTACGGCCCCTCGCTGCCCGTCTGCCTGGAGGCCGCCGAGGCGGCCGGCGCCGAGGGCTGGGACCTGGAGGTCGTCGACCTGCGCGGGCTCATGCCGTTCGACGACGAGACGGTGTGCGCCTCGGTGCGCCGCACCGGCCGGGCCGTCGTGGTGCACGAGTCCACCGGCTTCGCCGGACCCGGCGCCGAGATCGCCGCCCGGGTCACCGAACGCTGCTTCCACCACCTGGCGGCCCCGGTGCTGCGGGTCGCGGGCTTCGACATCCCCTACCCGCCGCCCATGCTGGAGCGCCACCACCTGCCCGGCGTGGACCGGGTGCTGGACGCGGTCGCCCGCCTGCAGTGGGAGGACTGATGGCCGCCGTCAAGGAGTTCGCGCTGCCCGACCTCGGTGAGGGACTGACCGAGGCGGAGATCGTGCGCTGGATGGTCGAGGTCGGCGACGTCGTCGCGATCGACCAGCCGGTCGTGGAGGTGGAGACCGCCAAGGCCGTCGTGGAGGTGCCCTGCCCGTACGCCGGCGTGGTCACCGCCCGCTACGGCGAGGCCGGCGAGGAGGTGCCGGTCGGCCGACCCCTGGTGACGGTGGCCGTCGGCGACGCCTCCGCCGCGCCGGAGGAACCCGCCGACCGCGCCCGGCAGTCCGCCGGTGACGACGGTTCCGGCAACGTGCTGGTCGGCTACGGCACCGGCGCCGCCGCCCCCCGCCGCCGCCGCGTCCGTCCGGGCCCCGCCGCCCCGGCCGCCGCCCCGGCTCCGGCCGCCCCCGCGCCGGCCGCCCCCGCGCCCCGGAACGGCACCGCCCTGGCGGTCGTCTCGCCGCTGGTGCGGCGGCTGGCCCGGGAGCACGGCGTCGACCTGCGGTCGCTGCACGGTTCGGGCGCGGAGGGTCTGATCATGCGCCAGGACGTGGAGGCCGCGATCACCCGCGCCGCGCACGCCGCCCCCGCGCACGCCGCCCCCGCGCACGCCGCCCCCGCGTCCGCCCCCGCCCCCTCGGTTGCCGGTGAGACCCGGATCCCGCTGAAGGGGGTGCGGGGCGCGGTCGCCGAGAAGCTGTCGCGCAGCCGCCGCGAGATCCCCGAGGCCACCACCTGGGTCGACGCCGACGCCACCGCCCTGATGCGGGCCCGCGCCGCGATGAACGCCGCCCGGCCGGACCGCGGGATCCCGGTGATCGCGCTGCTGGCCAGGATCTGCACGGCGGCGCTGACCCGCTTCCCGGAACTGAACGCCACCGTGGACACCGCGCGCGGCGAGATCGTCCGGCTGCCCTCGGTGCACCTGGGGTTCGCCGCGCAGACCGACCGCGGGCTCGTCGTCCCGGTGGTCCGCGACGCGCACGCCCGCACCACCGAGGACCTGGCCGCCGAGATCGCCCGCCTGACCGCCACCGCACGGGACGGCAAGCTGGCGCCCGCCGACCTGACCGGCGGCACGTTCACCCTGAACAACTACGGGGTCTTCGGGGTGGACGGCTCCACGCCGATCATCAACCACCCCGAGGCCGCCATGCTCGGCGTCGGCCGGATCATGGCCAAACCGTGGGTGGTGGACGGCGAACTGGCGGTACGGCAGGTCGTGCAGCTCTCCTTCACCTTCGACCACCGCGTCTGCGACGGCGGCGCGGCCGGCGGCTTCCTCCGCTTCGTCGCCGACTGCGTGGAGAACCCGGCCGTCCTCCTGGCGTCCGTCTGACGAGCCGACCGCCCGCGCGCTGGTGAACGCCGGGGCGCGGGCGGTGGGTCGTGCGGCCGGTGTGCGGGGACGCGGAGGGCGGTCGGGGGAGCGGTGGGGCGGCATACTCGCGGTATGGACGCCGGCACCGGGCAACTCCCGCCCCACGACGCGGTCGTACCGGCCGGTGGCGCCGCCCGGCGCATGGACGGTCACGACAAGCCCGCGCTGCGGGTCGGCGGGCACACCCTGCTGGACCGGGTGCTCGCCGCCTGCCCGGCCGCCGGGGCCACCGTGGTCGTCGGCCCCCGGCGGCCCACCGCGCGCCCGGTGACCTGGACCCGTGAACAGCCCCCCGGCGGAGGCCCGCTGGCCGCGCTCGGCGCCGGCGTGCGGCACACCACCTCGGGACTGGTCACCGTGCTCGCCGCCGACCTGCCCTTCGTCACCCCGCTGGCCGTCACCGCCCTGCTGGCCGCGCTGCCCGACGACGCCGACGGCGTGCTGTACACCGACCCCGCCGGCCGCGACCAGCCGCTGCTGGCGGTCTACCGTGGCGAACCGCTGCGCCGCGAGATCGCCCTGCTGGCCGCCGAGTACGACGGCCTGGGCGGCCTGCCGGTGCGTCTGCTGACCGCGCAACTGCGGATGGCCCGGCTGGCCGACCCGGGCGGGACGACCACGTTCGACACCGACACCTGGCAGGACCTGGCCGGGGCCCGCGCGCGGATCAGGGAGCATGGGCGGGTGCTGAACGAATGGATCACCGCCGTCCGGACCGAACTCGACCTCGACCTCGACGTGGACACCGGCGTGCTGCTCGACCTCGCCCGCGACGCGGCCCACGCCGTCGCCCGCCCCGCCGCCCCGCTGACGACCTTCCTGGTGGGATACGCCGCCGCCCAGGCGGGGGGCGGGCCCGGCGCGGTCGCCGAAGCCGCCGCCAGGGTCACCGCCCTCGCCCGCCGCTGGGAGGAGGAGGAGAGCGGCCCCGGCACCCCCGGGGACGGTTCGGCGTGACCCCACCGGCCCCCGGCGGCGGTCCGCGCGGCGGCACCTCCTGGGCCGACGCGCGGCGGACGGCCCGCGCCGCCGTCCGCCCGCCGCGGCCGGTGCGCCTGCCGCTGGACGGCGCCCTCGGCACCACACTGGCCGCACCGCTGGAGGCCCTGGCCGACCTGCCGTCGTTCGACACCTCCGCCATGGACGGCTGGGCGGTCGCCGGACCCGGGCCCTGGCGGATCACCGGCGGCGCGCTGCTGGCCGGGCACGGCGACGGCACCCCGCTGGAGGACGGCCACGCGGTGCCCATCGCCACCGGTGCGCCCCTGCCGCCCGGCGCCACCGGGGTGCTGCGCACCGAACACGGTCTGCCCACCGGCACCGGCGTCCTGCGCGTCCGCCCTCCGCACCGGACGCCACCGCCCGGCCTGGACGTGCGGCCGCGCGGCCAGGAGTGCCGGACCGGTGAACTCCTCCTGCCGTCCGGCACGCCCGTCACCCCGCCGGTGCTGGCCCTGGCCGCCGCCGCGGGACACGACAGCCTCCCGGTGCTGCCGCGCCCCCGCGCCACGGTCCTGGTGCTCGGCGACGAACTCCTGGCCGCCGGGCCGCCCCGCGACGGCCGCGTCCGCGACGCCCTCGGGCCGCTGCTGCCGCCCTGGCTGGAACGCCTGGGCGCTACCGTGCCGGACGGCGCGCGGCGGATCGGCGACACCGCCGGGGAACTGCGCGAGGCGCTCTGCGGCGGCCCGGCCGACCTGTTCGTCACCACCGGCGGCACCGCGTCGGGGCCGGCCGACTTCGTCCACCCCGTGCTCGCCGCCCTCGGCGCCCGCGTGCTGGTCGACGGCGTCGCGGTACGGCCCGGGCACCCGATGCTGCTCGCCGTCCTGCCCGACGGCCGCCCGGTCCTCGGCCTGCCCGGCAACCCCCTGGCGGCCGCCTGCGGCGTGCTGACCCTGGTGGCCCCCCTCCTGGAATCCCTCACCGGCCGCCCCCACCACCCGGCCCCCACCGCCCCCCTGGCCGCCCCACCCCCCTCCCACCCCCACGACACCCTCCTCGTCCCCGTCACCCCACCCCCCACGACCCCGCTCCCCCACCGCGGCCCCGCCATGCTCCGCTCCCTGGCCACCGCCGCCGCCCTGGCCGTCATCCCCCCCGGCGGCCCACCCCCCGACCAGGGCGTCGAACTGTTGCCCCTCCCGACGACGTAGCAGCCCGCCCCGCCCCGGACCCGGCGCGGACTCACGGTGAGCCCGGCCCCGCAAGGGGTGCGGGGAACGGCGCGGGCAGCCGGAGTGAACGGGCAGCGGCCCGTGGCGCAGCGACGTACGGCGAATCGGCACCCGTCCGGCCCCGCCGGCAGGCGACCGGTCGGGCCGGGGGATCCCGGAGAACCCGCGGAGCCAAGGCGTAGCCTCCGGACCATGTACGCGATCACGATTCCGGAACCGGGCGGGCCCGAGGCGCTGGTGTGGGGCGAGGTCCCCGAACCCGGGGCGGGTGAGGGCGAGGTGCTCGTCGAGGTGGTGGCCGGCGCGGTCAACCGGGCCGACGTCCTCCAGCGGCAGGGCTTCTACCCCCCGCCGCCCGGCGCGAGCGTCTACCCCGGTCTTGAGTGCTCCGGCCGGATCGTCGCGGTGGGGCCCGGGGTCACCGGCTGGTCGGTCGGGGACGAGGTCTGCGCGCTGCTGGCCGGCGGCGGGTACGCCGAACGCGTCGCCGTGCCGGTGGGCCAGTTGCTGCCGGTGCCGGACGGCGTGGACCTGGTGGAGGCCGCCGCGCTGCCCGAGGTGGCGTGCACGGTGTGGTCGAACGTCTTCATGGGTGCCCGCCTGCGGTGCGGCGAGACCCTGCTGGTGCACGGCGGCGCCAGCGGGATCGGCACGATGGCGATCCAGCTGGGCCGTGCGGTCGGCGCCCGCGTCGCGGTCACCGCGGGCAGCGCGCGGAAACTGGAACGGTGCCGCGAGCTCGGCGCCGAGGTGCTGATCGACTACCGCGAGCAGGACTTCACCACCGTGGTGAAGGAGGCCACTGGCGGCCGTGGCGCCGACGTGATCCTCGACATCATGGGCGCCAAGTACCTGGCCGCCAACGTCGACGCGCTCGCCGTCAACGGTCGCCTGGCGGTCATCGGCCTCCAGGGCGGCGCGCGGGCCGAACTCGACCTGGGCAGGATGCTGGTCAAGCGCGCGTCGGTGATGGCCACCTCGCTGCGGGCCCGCCCGCTCACCGAGAAGGCGGCGATCGTGGCCGAGGTGCGCGAGCATGTGTGGCCGCTGGTCGCCGACGGCCGGGTGCGGCCGGTGGTGGACCGGGCGCTGCCGATGAGCGGGGCGGCCGACGCGCACCGCGCTCTGGAGGACGGCGACCACGTCGGCAAGATCCTCCTGACGCTCTGACGCCCCTGCCCCCCTTCCCGGTGATCCCGGCGTGCCGCGCGGCGCCCGGGATGCCCCGCCGGTCGCTCCGTGTGACGCTGTGTGCACGCAACGGCGCGATGTGGACGGGAAGGGGGCCGGCATGGCGGTCGCCGAACGGTTCCGGCGGACCCCGGCACGCGCGCTTCCCCTCTGCGCGGTGCCGGCGGCGCTGGCCGCGACCCTGCTCCTGACCGCGCCCCCCGCCACGGCCACCCCCGCCCCCGCCGCTCCGGCCCGTTCCGGCGAAGCCCGCACCCCGGCCTCCGCCACCCCCGCCCCCGGCACGACCGCCGCCGCGCCCACCGGTACGACCGCCGCCGTGGCCGGGCTCGCCGTCGTGGACGCCGTGGCCGACGACGCCCCCGCGCCGGACGGGCGGGCAGCGGACTTCGTGGCGGAGGACCGGGCGGGGCCCGCGGTGCCGCAGGAGGCGCTGGGGCCGCTCGCCGGGCCCCTGGCGGGCGTCGGGCGGCCGCACCCCGGGTGGGACGCGGACCTCCCCGAACTGGGACCGCTCCCCGGCGTCCCCGGCCGGGGACCCGCCCGCCGCCGCCCCCGGCGGCCCCGCCGCCGGAGACGCCGACCGGAACGGCCCCGCCGGTGGCGCCCGAACGGCCGGGCGGAACGGCCCCGCCGACGGCGCCCCGAACGGCCTCGCGCCGCACTCCGGCGGCCCCGGCGGTCCCGGTGTGGCGGCCACCGGTGACGCGGCCGGCGCAGGACCGGACGCCGGGGGCGCGGACCCCGCGGGCGGCGCTGCGGCGGACCACCCGGCCGGGAACCCCTCCGTGGCGGATCCCTCCGCCGTGGACCCTCCGGCGGAGGGATCCGCCACGGCGGCCCCCGCCACCCTCACCCCGGTGCCCGGCACCGCCGTCCCGCAGGCGCGGGGCCCGGGCGGCCGGGCGCCCGGTCTGCTGCCGCTGGGCACCGGACTGGCCCTGCTGGGAGCGGGTCTGGCGGTGCTGGCGGTACGGCAGCGGCGCGAGTGACCGGCCTCACGTACCGCTGTCGGCGAGGACCCGCGGGGCCCCGATGCGCCGGGCGGCGGCCCGCCTGCCGGACGCGTGCGCGACAATGGGCCCATGGAGATGCCGATGAACGAACGGTCGCAGGACGGGGGACCGCACGTCCTGGTCGTCGGCCCGGACGGTATGGCGCTGAGCGACGGCGGTCAGGGTGAGGACGGCGAGCCCCGGGAGATCCCGGTGACCGAGATGGTCGAGCAGCCGGCGAAGGTCATGCGGATCGGCAGCATGATCAAGCAGCTGCTGGAGGAAGTGCGTGCCGCACCGCTGGACGAGGCGAGCCGGGTGCGCCTGAAGGAGATCCACCGCAGTTCGGTCAAGGAGCTGGAGGAGGGGCTGGCGCCCGAGCTGGTCGCCGAACTCGACCGGCTCTCCCTGCCGTTCACCGACGGCAGGGTGCCGAGCGAGGCCGAACTGCGCATCGCCCAGGCCCAGTTGGTGGGATGGCTGGAGGGTCTCTTCCACGGGATCCAGACCGCGCTGTTCGCCCAGCAGATGGCGGCCCGCGCCCAGCTGGAGCAGATGCGCCGCGCACTGCCGCCCGGGGTGGGCGGCGAGGAGCCGGAAGGGGCGGCCGGTCACCTCGGCGCTCCGCGCACCGGTGGCCCCTACCTGTGACCCGCTGACGACCCCACGGACGACGACGGCCCCCGCACCGACCGGTGCGGGGGCCGTCGTGACGAGTGCCGGATCAGCTGCCCACGCCGGTGGAGACGTAGAAGACGACCTTCGTCGTCTTCGGGTTGAAGCTGGTGTAGGCGGCCGGTGACGACCTGATGACCGTGCCCTTGCCGAACAGCGTCTCGTCGTAGGGCTGCTGCTCGTACTTCCAGCCCGCCTCCTTGGCGCACTCCACGACCGAGTCGACGTAGTCGTAGGTCATGTCCGGCATGGTGACCGTGCCGGCGGTGTCGCCCGGGATGGCGTCGGTGCACTCGCTGGCGTCGATCGTCGTGTTCTTGTCGCCCATGGTGACCGCCGGTGACGGGGACGGCGAGTAGCTGAAGCCGTCGTCGTCGTAGCCGCCGCTGGTACCGCCGGAGTCGTCGGTCTTGTCGGTGAGCGAGCCCACGATGACCGCCAGCACCACCGCGGCCACCACCGCGATCACCGCGAAGATCACCAGCGGCTTCCAGTTGCCGCCGCTGCGCGGCTTCATCCGCTGCTGCTGCGTCCCCGGGTAGCCGCCGACCGGCGGGCCCATCGGCTGCTGCTGCACGGGCGGCGGCGTCTGGTAGCCCATCTGCGGGTACTGCGGCTGCGGGACGGCGTTCGGCGGCGGCGTGGGCGGGCCGTAGCTGGGCGGCGGCGTCTGGAGCTGCTGCTGCGGGTAGGGCGTGTGCGGGTCCGCGCCGGAGCCGGCGTTGGGGAAGATGGCGAACGAGTCGGGGTTCGCCGTCGGGTGGCTGTGCGACCGGGCCTTCGGCCCCTCGCTGATCACCAGCGGCGTCGCCGCCTGGCCCGCGTCGGCCACCCGGCGGCACTCGTCCTGCATGGCGTCCGCGCTGGGGAAGCGTTCCGCCGGGTCCTTCTTCAGCGCCCGCGCCACCAGCGCGTCGACGGCCTGCGGCAGGGAACGGTTGATGCTGGAGGGCACCGGCGGCTCGGTCTGCACGTGCTGGTAGGCCACCGACAGCGGCGAGTCGCCGTCGAAGGGCAGCCGGCCGGTCAGCAGCTCGAAGAGCATGCACCCGACCGAGTACAGGTCGGAGCGGGCGTCCACGCCGCGGCCCAGGGCCTGCTCGGGCGAGAGGTACTGCGGGGTGCCGACCACCATGCCGGTCTGCGTCATCGACGTCACACCGGACTGCAGGGCCCGCGCGATGCCGAAGTCCATCACCTTGACCACGCCGCGCCGCGTCAGCATGACGTTGCCCGGCTTGATGTCGCGGTGCACCAGGCCCATCTCGTGACTGGCGGTCAGCGCCGCGAGCACGTCACCGGTGATCTTCAGCGCCTTCTCGGTGGGCATCGCGCCGTGCTCGGCCACGTCCCGGTCCAGCACGTCGCGCAGCGGGTCGCCGTCCACCAGCTCCATGACGATGTACGGCACCGAGCGGCCGTCGATCATGTCCTCGCCGGAGTCGAAGACCGAGACGATGTTGGTGTGGTTCAGCCGGGCCACCGCCTGCGCCTCGCGGCGGAAACGCTCGCGGAAGGACGCCTCGCGGCCGAGTTCGCTGTGCAGGGTCTTGACGGCCACCGGGCGGTCCAGCACGGTGTCGTGACCCATGTGCACCGACGCCATGCCGCCTTCGCCGAGCAGGCTGCGCAGCTGGTAGCGGCCACCTCCGACGGTACTGCCGGAGAAGTCGCCGCGTGCGTCCCCGCTCATGAACCGCTCCCCCTCGGCGGGCCGACCCGCACGTTGTCCTGCCCTGGGTTCAAACCTGTCCGCCAAGTCTGCCCGAGAGCGGATATGCGTCAAGTTCGTTGACCGATCCGTCACCGGATGACCGGGAAACCGTGTCCCAACTGTGAAGCGGCAGGCCCGGGGCGGGCCGGCGGGGCGGCTCCGGCTTTCCACCGGCCAGGGCCGAGACGGTAGGTTCGGTGCGAGCACTCAGCACGACTTGGCACCTTGCGCGTCCGGTTACCGGGAGCCCCGCCCGGGGACGCGGCGACGAGCGACGGCGAGGACCGATGGACCAGACGCAGGCCGCCTCCGACGACCACGAGCGGTCCACCACCCCCGACGGCACCCGGCGGGCCCCAGGCGCGGCACACCCCGCGGACCGTGCCACCCCGCCCTCCGGCGTCCCCGCGTTCATCGGAGACGGGCGCTACCGGATGACCCGCCGGCTGGGCCGCGGCGGCATGGCCGAGGTCTACGCCGCCGAGGACGTCCGGCTCGGCCGCACGGTGGCCGTCAAGCTGATGCGCGGCGACCTGGTCGAGGACCCGGTGGCCAAAACCCGCTTCACCCGTGAGGCCCAGTCGGTGGCCGGCCTCAACCACCACGCCATCGTCGCGGTCTACGACTCCGGCGAGGACCGGCTCGGCCCGGACACCGTGCCGTACATCGTCATGGAACTGTGCGAGGGGCGCACCATCCGTGACCTGCTGGTGGACGCGGAGGCGCCGCCGGTCGAACAGGCGCTGATCATCGTCTCCGGGGTGCTGGAGGCGCTGGCCTACAGCCACCAGCACGGCATCGTGCACCGCGACATCAAGCCCGCGAACGTGGTGATCACCCACGCCGGTGCCGTCAAGGTGATGGACTTCGGCATCGCCCGGGCGCTGCACGGCGCGTCCACCACGATGACGCAGACCGGCATGGTGATGGGCACCCCGCAGTACCTCTCGCCCGAGCAGGCCCTCGGCAAGGCCGTCGACCACCGCAGCGACCTGTACGCCACCGGCTGTCTGCTGTACGAACTGCTGGCGCTGCGGCCGCCGTTCACCGGTGAGACCCCGCTGTCGGTGGTCTACCAGCACGTGCAGGACGACCCCCGGGTGCCGTCCTCGGTCAGCGACCGGGTGGCGCCGGAGCTGGACGGTCTGGTGCTGCGGGCCCTGGCGAAGAACCCCGACGACCGCTTCCAGAGCGCCGACGAGATGCGCGTCCTGGTGCAGCACGCCCTGCGCATGCTGGCCGAGCGCGGCGGCTGGACCGGTACCTGGGACACCGGCTACGTCGAGCAGACCGCCGCCACCGCCGCCCTGCCGGGACCGGCCGCCACCAGCGTCATGCCCGGCGCGTCCGGCAACACCGCGGAGCTGGGTCCCCCGCTGATCATGGGCCCGCCGGTCGGCCCGGACGAACGCCTGGGCGGCTACGACGACGAGTACCCCGGGCACCGCGGGCGCAACGCGGTGCTGCTGCTGGTGGCCGCGGTGGTCGCGGTGGGCCTGGGCGTCTTCATCGCCGTGCACTTCGCCGCGCACCAGACGGGCCACAGCCCCGCCAAGGTCGGCCCGTCGGCGTCCACCACCGCCGGCACCTCGGGGCCGACCGGTCAGCCGGCGGCCTCGGCCGGGCAGGACGACGATCCGGCCTCCACCTCACCGTCCTCGCCGGCCTCCGGCGAGCCGTCCTCGCCGAACGTCTCGGCCAGCACCACACCCAGCACCGCGCCGAGCACCACCCCCACCAAGCCCACCACCTCCCAGCCCGCCGCACCGCCCACCGCCTCGGCCCCGCCGAGTACCCCGCCGGCCGGCGGCGGCAGCGGCGGCGTCATCGGCGGCAACACGGGCGGCAACAGCGGTGGCGACGGCGGCTCGACGGGCTCCCCGGCCCCGACGGGCGGACTCGACGGCGCGCTCAACGGCGGCTGACGGCGGCCCGGCCCGCCACCGGGGTCCCCACCGGTGACGTCCGGTGACCGCGCACCGGCCGGGGGCGGACACGTACCGCGAATGGCCGGTCACTCGGCGTGTCCGGCAAATCGGATCGCCACAGGCACCTTACGAACGCGTCCGCCGCGGGATACCGTGCCGTTGTCCCGGTGGCCTGCGGGAACGCGCCCAGACCGCGATTTCCTAGGAAATCAAAGCAAAACCGCAGGTAGACGCCCGATCGCGGATGCCTGCGAGGTATGGGTAACGTCTGTCGCGCAGGCCGCGTTTCCGGGACGCAAGTCACACCCGGCCGGTCCGTGACGCACACACCCCGTGCGCCGAAGCCGATCGGGTGATCCCGCTCGGCGCCCGGCGGACCCCGGGGCCGGCCAGACGGAGGAGCAAGACGTGAGCGTGAAAAGCACTGCCGCGCGCAGCAGCCGCGGCGGCGCCAAGCGCCGAGGGGGAGCCGGGGCGCAGCCCCCGCTCGTGCAGTTGCTGACCCCGCAGGGCGAGCGTGTCGAACACCCGGACTACTCGATCGACCTGTCGGCGGACGAACTGCGCGGGCTCTACCGCGACATGGTCCTCACCCGCCGCTTCGACGCGGAGGCGGTCACCCTCCAGCGCCAGGGCGAGCTGGGCCTGTGGCCCTCGCTGCTGGGCCAGGAGGCCGCACAGATCGGCTCCGGCCGGGCCACCCGCGAGGACGACTACGTCTTCCCCACCTACCGTGAGCACGGGGTGGCCTGGACGCGCGGCGTCGACCCGCTGAACCTGCTGGGCATGTTCCGCGGGGTCAACAACGGCGGCTGGGACCCGAACGAGAACAACTTCCACCTGTACACCATCGTGATCGGCTCGCAGACGCTGCACGCGGCCGGCTACGCGATGGGCGTGGCCAAGGACGGTGCCGACAGCGCGGTCATCGCCTACTTCGGCGACGGTGCCTCCAGCCAGGGCGACGTGGCCGAGGCGTTCACCTTCGCCGCGGTCTCCAACGCGCCGGTGGTCTTCTTCTGCCAGAACAACCAGTGGGCGATCTCCGAGCCCACCGAGCGGCAGTCCCGGGTGCCGATCTACCAGCGCGCCGCCGGCTTCGGCTTCCCCGGCGTCCGGGTGGACGGCAACGACGTGCTGGCGGTGCTGGCGGTCACCCGTGCCGCCCTGGAGCGCGCCCGGGCCGGTGAGGGCCCGATGCTGGTCGAGGCGTTCACCTACCGCATGGGCGCCCACACCACCTCCGACGACGCCAGCCGTTACCGGACGGACGACGAGCGGGCCGAGTGGGAGGCCAAGGACCCGATCCTGCGTCTGCGCGCCCACCTGACCGCCGCGGGCCTGGCGGACGACGCGTTCTACGCCGAGCTCGACGCGGAGAGCGACGCGATGGCCAAGCGGGTGCGTGAGGGCGTGCGCACCATGGCCAACCCGGACCCGATGTCCATCTTCGAGAACGTCTACGCCGACGGTCACTCCCTCGTCGACGAGGAGCGCGCCGCGTTCGCCGAGTACCAGGCCTCCTTCGAGGACCAGGAAGGTGCCTCCCGATGACCTCCATGTCGCTGGCCAAGGCGCTCAACGAGTCGCTGAGGCACTCCCTGGACTCGGACCCCAAGGTCCTGATCATGGGTGAGGACGTCGGCAAGCTCGGCGGCGTCTTCCGGATCACCGACGGCCTCCAGAAGGACTTCGGCGAGGAACGGGTCATGGACACCCCGCTCGCCGAGTCCGGCATCGTGGGCACCGCGATCGGCCTGGCGCTGCGCGGCTACCGCCCGGTGGTGGAGATCCAGTTCGACGGCTTCGTCTACCCCGCGTACGACCAGATCGTCACGCAGCTGGCGAAGATGCACGCCCGCGCGCTCGGGAAGATCAAGCTGCCGGTCGTCGTCCGGATCCCCTACGGCGGCGGCATCGGGGCCGTCGAGCACCACTCGGAGTCCCCCGAGACGCTGTTCGCGCATGTCGCCGGCCTGAAGGTGGTCTCCCCCGCCACGCCGTCCGACGCCTACTGGATGCTCCAGCAGGCCATCGAGTGCGACGACCCGGTGATCTTCTTCGAGCCCAAGCGCCGCTACTGGGACAAGGGCGAGGTCGACACCGCCGCCGTGCCCGCGCCGCTGCACCGCGCCCTGGTGGCCCGCGAGGGCCAGGACCTGACGCTGGTGGCGTACGGTCCGATGGTGAAGGTCTGCCTGGAGGTGGCCCGCGCCGCCGAGGAGGACGGGCGCAGCATCGAGGTGCTGGACCTGCGCTCGATGTCGCCGATCGACTTCGACGGTATCCAGGCGTCGGTGGAGAGGACCCGCCGGCTGGTCGTGGTGCACGAGGCCCCGGTCTTCCTGGGCACCGGTGCCGAGATCGCCGCGCGGATCACCGAGCGCTGCTTCTACCACCTGGAGGCGCCGGTGCTGCGGGTGGGCGGTTTCCACTCGCCGTACCCGCCGGCCCGGGTCGAGGAGGAGTACCTGCCCGGCCTTGACCGCGTGCTCGACGCCGTTGACCGCGCGCTGGCCTTCTGAAAGCCGAGGAGATCAGTGACCGTGACCGAGACCGTGCGTTTCCGCGACTTCAAGATGCCCGACGTGGGCGAGGGACTGACCGAGGCCGAGATCCTCAAGTGGTTCGTCTCCGTCGGCGAGGCCGTCCACGACGGCCAGGTGGTCTGCGAGGTCGAGACGGCCAAGGCGGCCGTCGAACTGCCCATCCCCTTCGACGGCGTGGTCAGCGAGATCCGTTTCCCCGAGGGGGAGACGGTGGACGTGGGCACCGCCATCATCTCCGTGGACACCACCCCGGAGGCCGGCGGACCCGCCCCCGACCCGGAGCCGGCCCCCGCCGCCACCCCCGCACCGGAGCCGGCCGCGCCGGCCGCCGAGGCGGAGACCAAGCGGCAGCCGGTGCTGGTGGGCTACGGGGTCGCCGCCGGCTCCACCAAGCGCCGCGCCCGCAAGAACTCCGCGGCGGCCGCCGCCGTGCCGGGCCGGGAGCATATCCAGGCCGAGATGAACGGCTCCGCGGCCCCGGCCGCCGGGCCGGCCGCCGACCGCCCGCTGGCCAAGCCACCGGTGCGCAAGCTGGCCAAGGACCTCGGGGTGGACCTCGCCGGCGTGGTGGCCACCGGCCCGCGCGGCGACATCACCCGCGAGGACGTGCGGGCCGCCGCCGCCCCGGAGCCGCAGGCCGCGCCCGCGCCGGCTGCCGAACCGGTCGCCGTGGCCGCGGTGCCGGGCGGGACGGTGGGCGATGTTTCACGTGAAACACGCGTGCCGATCAAGGGTGTGCGCAAGGCGACCGCGCAGGCCATGGTGGCCAGCGCCTTCACCGCGCCGCACGTCACCGAGTTCGTGACCTTCGACATCACCCGCACCATGCGGCTGGTGCAGGAACTCAAGCTCGACCCGGCGTTCGAGGGCCTCAAGGTCAGCCCGCTGCTGCTGGTGGCCAAGGCGCTGCTGGTCGCCATCCGCCGCAACCCGGGCGTCAACGCGGCCTGGGACGAGGCGAACCAGGAGATCGTGCAGAAGCACTACGTCAACCTGGGCATCGCCGCGGCCACCCCGCGCGGGCTGATCGTGCCGAACGTCAAGGACGCGCACAGCCTGACCCTGCCGGAACTGGCCGCCGCCCTCGGCGACCTGGTCTCCACCGCCCGCGAGGGCCGGACCACCCCGGCGGCCATGCAGGGCGGCACGGTGACCATCACCAACGTCGGCGTCTTCGGCGTCGACACCGGCACGCCGATCCTCAACCCGGGGGAGTCGGCGATCCTCGCCTTCGGCGCGGTCAAGGACCTGCCGTGGGTGCACAAGGGCAAGGTCAAGCCGCGCAAGGTCACCACGCTGGCGCTCTCCTTCGATCACCGCCTGGTGGACGGGGAGCTGGGGTCCAGGGTGCTCGGCGACATCGCGGCGGTGCTGGAGCAGCCCAAGCGGCTGATGACCTGGTCCTGACCGGGCCGGCCGCAGATCCCGGGGCCCGGACCGCGTCACGCGGTCCGGGCCCCGGGACGTTCCCCGGCGGTGGCCCTACGTCGCGTCGCCGTTGAAGTGCCAGCGGGTCTGGCTGAAACGGCCCTTGCCGAAGCCGAACGCGGTGACCGGGGCGACCTCGAAGACCAGGGCCCGTCCGGCGTCCGGTCCCGCCCCGGGGTCCGGCGCGGCCGCCTCTGCGGGCAGCCGGAACGCGCCGTCCGCGACGTCGAAGTGCCACTCGGCGCCGTACTTGTCCCCGAAGGCGTCGGCGATCCGGTGCAGCCGGGTGTGGTCGGTGACGTTGACCGCGTCGCCCTCCACGATCAGGTCCAGCCCACTGCCGTAGGCGTTCGCGCCGGTGGTCAGCACCACGTGCCGGTTGGCGGCCAGGTTGCGGGCCTTGCGCTCGGCCGGGCCGGTGCAGAAGTACAGGGCGTCGTCCAGCCACACCGAGATCAGTGGTGTCACGTGCGGGCGGCCGTCCGGGCGCACGGTCGACAGCCAGAAGATCTCCGCCGTCTCCAGGGCCTGCCGCGCGGTCTCCCAACTGGTCGCGTTCGCCTGCGGATCGCTGTAGCGGGCGTCCAGTTCGGTGGTCGGAACGGCCTGCTTGCTCAGCGCCATCGCGCACCATCCCCTCGCCGGCACTCGCCGGGCGTCCCCTCCAGCCTGGCACCGAAGGTGGCCGGGCGCACGGCCCGCGCCCGGCGGGACCCGATGCGGCACCACGACCCCCGGTCCGCCGGGGCGTGTGCCCGTACGACCGGCCGGCGGGCCCGCGCAACGCTGTCGGCCGCCGGTGTGATGTATCTATGATGCGCCCATGATGCGTACGTCCCCGGCCCCCGGCGCCCCCGCGCCCACCGTCAAGCCCCCACCCGCCGCGGAACGGGTGTACGCGCACGTCAAGCAGGCCGTGCTCGACCGGTCCTACGAGGGCGGCACCCTGCTGACCGAGGGTGACCTCGCCGACGCCGTCGGCGTCTCCCGCACCCCGGTGCGCGAGGCGCTGCTGCGCCTGGAGGCCGAGGGGCTGATCAAGCTCTACCCGAAGAAGGGCGCCCTCGTGCTGCCCGTCTCCGCCCAGGAGATCGCCGACGTCGTCGAAACCCGCCTGCTCATCGAGGAGCACGCCGTCCGCAAGGTGCTGCCGGCCGGCCCGGCGCTGCTCGCCCAGCTGGAGGAACTGCTCGACGAGCACGAGGCGCACCGCGGGACCGGCGACCTGGCCCGCGCGGCCGACAGCGACCGCACCTTCCACGCCGCGATCGTGCGGGCCGGCGGCAACGCGATCCTCACCCAGCTCTACGACCAGCTGCGCGACCGCCAGCTGCGGATGGGCGTGCAGGTGCTGCGGGCCGACCCGCGCCGGGTGGCCCGCAACGTCGAGGAACACAGCGAGATCCTGGCCGCCCTGCGCGCCGGCGACGCCGACGCGGCGGTGGACGCCGTACGGCGGCACGTGGGCCGGGTGCGGGCGATCGTGCTCGGGCAGGAGCGGTGAGACCGCCGGCCGGGCGTACCGGCGCGCGCAGCGCGTGCGCCGTGTCCGGTCGGCGGGCCATGACGGTCTGGGCGGTGGGCCTGCTGGCCTGCGTGACCGCAGCCGGCCAGCGCACCGCCCTCGGGACGGCGGCCCCCGGCGCCGCCGCCCGCCTCCACCTGGGCGGCACCGGGCTGGCCCTGCTGTGCGTGCTCCAGCTCGTGGTGTGCGCGGCCGGCCAGGCACCGGCGACCGAGGCCGTCGGCCGGTTCGGCGCCGAACGCGTGCTGACCGGCGGCCTCGCCCTGCTGGTGGCCGGTCAGCTGGCGCTGGCCGCAGCCCACGGCACCGCGCCCGCCGCCCTGTCGCGGGTGGCGGCCGGCGGCGGCGACGCGCTGGTCTTCGCCGCGGTGCCGCGGCTGGCGGCCGCCCGCTTCCCGGTGCGCCGGGCACCGCTGATCGCCCGTGGCACCGCACTGTCGGGGGCGGCCGGCACTCTCGCCGGCACCCTGCTGCTGGCCGCGCTGCTGCCCGTGTACGGCTGGCGCACCGCGTTCACCGGCACCGCGCTGGCCGCCACCGGCGTGCTGGCCCTGGCGCTTGTGGTGCCGCGCGAGCGGGGACACGTCCTGGAACCGCCGCGCGCCGAGCGGGCCCCGGCCGGTGTGCTGGCCCTGGCGCTGTCCCGGGCCTGGCGGGAGCCGGGCACCCGGCTGGGCGTGTGGGTGCACTTCACCGCGCAGTGCCCCGCCACGGTCTTCCTGCTGCTGTGGGGAGTGCCGTTCCTGACCGGCGCCGAGCACCGCCCGCCGGCCGAGGCCGGGCTGCTGCTCTCGGTGGTGGTGGCCTCCAGCGTGCCGCTGGGCCTGCTGTACGGGCAGCTGGTAGCCCGCCACCGGGGCGCCCGCATGCCGCTGGCGCTGGGCACCGTGGCGGCGACCGCCGCGGTGTGGACCGCCGTGCTGGCCCTGGGCCGGCCCGCGCCGCTGTGGACGCTGGTGCTGTTGTGCGTGGTGCTCGGCGCCTGCGGCCCGGCCGCCGCCACCGGCGTGGACTTCGCCCGCCCCGCCAACCCGCCCGAGCGGATGGCCGCCGTCTCCGGCCTGGTCGCCCTCGGCGGCTTCACCGCCTCACTGGCCGCCCTGACGGCCACCGGCGTCCTGCTGGACGTCTCCGGCGGCGACTGGCGGCTCGCCCTGTGCGCGGTGCCGGCGCTCCAGCTCGTGGGCACCGCACGGATCCTGCGGCTGCGCCGCGCCGTCGCCCGCCGCGAGCGCGAACGCCTGCCCGCCGGCCGGATCCACGCCGTGCACACTGTCGCGCTCCGCGGGATCGCCTGACCCGGCGACGACGACGCCCCGGGCCGTCACGGCGTGGCGGCATCCCTCCGTCACGTCGTCATGGCCCGGGGCGTCAGGCGGCGGCTGTCACGGGGTCACCGACAGGTGCGCCAGCAGACGGTCCGCCAGCTCCTCGTCGCCCTCGATCTTCAGCCGGTCCTCCACCCGGCCGCGCACCCGGCCGGTGGTCAGGCGCAGGAACGTCTCCCAGTCCAGCGTCATCGTCACCACCGGGCCCAGCGAGACACTGCCGTCGATCGACACCTCGCCCTCGCCGCTGACCCGCACGGTGCGCATGAACTCCAGCTCGCCGTGCACGTCGAAGACCACGGCGGTGTACGGGCGCAGCGCGAGGTCGACGGCCACCTGCGGCAGCCGCGGCAGGATCGTGTCGCGGGCGATCAGCGCGCCGGGCCCCCCGAGGTTGCCGGGTCGGCCGAGCGCGCGACGCAGGTCCTGCTCGTGCACCCACACCTCGAACGCCCGGTCCCGCAGCACCTCCTCCAGGGTGGCCTGACGGCCCATCAGCCACCGCACCTGGGTCTCCGGCGGCCGGCTCTCGTTGCGCAGCTGGCGGGCCCGGCGCAGCAGCAGGTAGTCGAGTTCGGCGACCTGTTCGGGCGCGGTGTGGCAGCGCCGGACGTCGACGTGCACCTCGGCGTAGCGGCTGAAGTCGTCCTTGACGTGGAACAGGTCGCGCGGCAGCGAGTGGATGGGCCGCGGCTCCCCGATGGCCTCCCCCTCGAAGCCGATGACGTGGGAAACGATGTCCCGGACCGACCAGCCGGGCAGCTCCGTGGGGCGGCTCCATTCGTTCTCGGGCAGCGGTGAGACCAGCTCGAATATGGATTCCATGGAGTGGGTCCAGGCTTCGATGTACGGCTGGAGCTGACTGTGGACGGTCACGGGACCCCTCGACGGATCGGTGCGCGGTCGTGGCTGCGGGCGGGATGGTGCGCGCCCAAATTACGTGGTGCGCTGGCACCATGGCAGTGTCTTGGTAGCACGATCGTAGGCCCGATCGGACGCTCTCAACTCATGGACGGTGGTACGGTGCGCGCCAGCCTTCTCCAGATCGACGTCAAGCCGGACGAGCCGGTCGAATCGCGGCGGGCGCGGGTGGCCGCGCTGGTCCGGGAGCAGTCCGGCGCCGACCTCGTGGTCCTGCCGGAACTGTGGACCGTCGGCGCCTTCGCCTACGACGCCTTCGAACCCGGCGCGGAATCCCTGGACGGCCCGACCGCCGCCGCCATGTCGGCGGCCGCCCGGGACGCCGGGGTGTGGCTGCACGCCGGGTCGCTCGTCGAACGCGGCGCGGACGGCGCCCTGTTCAACACCTCCCCGCTGTTCGCACCGGACGGCGACCTCGCCAGGGTCTACCGCAAGATCCACCGGTTCGGCTTCGACAGCGGCGAGGCGACGCTGATGTCGGCCGGCCACGAGATCGTCACCGCGCGGGTGGGCGCCGGCGCGGGCACGAACGTCACCGCGGGCCTGGCGACCTGCTACGACCTGCGGTTCCCCGAGCAGTTCCGGCTGCTCACCGACGCCGGCGCCGAACTGATGATCATCCCGGCCGGCTGGCCGGCCCGCCGCCGCGCCCACTGGTCGCTGCTGGTCAGGGCCCGCGCGGTGGAGACGCAGACCTACGTGCTCGCCTGCTGCCTGGCCGGCACGAACGGAGACGTGGAACAGGCCGGCTTCAGCGTCGTCGTCGACCCGTGGGGCGAGACCGTCGCCGAGGCCGGCGCCGGCGAGCAGGTGCTCACCGCCGAGTTCGACACCGCCCGGGTCGCCGAGACCCGCGCCGCCTTTCCCGTGCTGCGCGACCGCGTGCTGGGCCTTCCGGTACCGCGTCCGGCCTGACGGTCCGCCGGTCACCCCGACGGCGTAGACCGGAGTGCGGGCGGCACCGGCGGACTCCACCGTTGGGGGGTGTGGTCGCGTTCCGCGCGGCACTTACAGCCCCCGGGAGTCGGCAGTGCTCGTCAAATGGTCCGGTACCTCCGGCGTCGCCCGCGCCCTGGTGTGCGGCGTCGCGGTATGCATGCTCTCCTCCTCCGCCGCGCACGCCGCGCCGTCGGTCGGCACCGCACGTACCGGCGGCTCGCCGTCGCACGTGCGGTACGGATACGCCAGGGTCCGCTCCGGCCATCAGCTGCCCCTCGGGCGGTACGTGGCGCTCGGCGACTCCGAGGCGTCGGCGCCCGGCGTCCCCCGCCAGGTCGACACCCGCTGCCACCGCTCCAGCCACGACTACCCCTCCGTCGTGGCCGCCCGGCTGCACCCCGCCGCCTTCAGCGACGTCACCTGCTCCGGCTCCACCACCGCCGACCTCGCGCACGGCCAGTACGCCGCGCTGCGCCCGGACACCACCCTGGTCACGCTGACCATCGGCGCCAACGACATCGGCTTCTCCGGACTCGTCCTGCGGTGCAGCGCCCTCGGCCTGTTCGACGCGGCCGGCGCCCCCTGCCGCCGGCTGTACGGCACCGCGCTGCCCCAGCGGATCGCCGCCGCCGCCCCGAAGGTCGCCGCCGCGCTGCGCACCGTCCGCCGCCGCGCCCCCCGGGCCCGCGTGCTGCTCGTCGGCTACCTCAACCTCATCCCCGACAGCCACCGCGGCTGCCGCCCCCGGGAGCTGTTCGCGTCCGGCGACCTGGCCTGGCTCGACAGCACGGAGAACGCGCTCGACCTCACCCTGGCCCGCATCGCCCGGCAGAACGGCGCGGTCTTCGTCGGCCAGCACACCGCCAGCGCGGGCCACGACCTGTGCCGGCCCGCCGGGGTCCGCTGGACCGAGGGCATCCGCCCCACCAGCCCCTCCATCCCCTTCCACCCCAACGCGGCCGGCGAGGCGGCGATGGCGGCCGGCGTCCTCGCCGCCACCGCGGGCTGACGGGGCCGCCCCGCCCCCTCCGCCCGCGCCACGCTGCACGCGGTGCCGGTTCGTGCTCCAGTGGGAGGGCGAGAGGAGGACGGCGATGAGTGAGACCGACGTGCTCGTGGTCGGCGCCGGACCGGTCGGACTGACGGCCGGGCTGGAGCTGCGGCGGCAGGGCGTGGAGTGCCGGGTCGTCGACCGGCTGCCGGAACCCGTCCCGCACGCGAAGGCCGTCGGCGTCCAGCCGCGGACCCTGGAGGTGTGGGACACCATGGGGCTGGCCCAAGACGCCGTCGACGCCGCCGAACCCCTGCTGGGACAGCTCGGCTACGTCAACGGCCGCCCCGCCTCCCGCATCGACCTGGCGCTGCCGCCCGGCGTCCCCTACGGCTTCGCCGCACTGCCGCAGTACGAGACCGAACGGCTGCTGGCCGAACACCTCGCCGAGCACGGCACCCGGGTGGAGCGCGGCACCGAACTCGTCTCGTTCGAACAGGACGCCGACAGCGTGCGGGCCCGGCTCTCCCACGGTCCCGGCACGCCCGGCGAGGAGGTCACCGCCCGCTACCTGATCGGCTGCGACGGCGCCCACAGCACCGTGCGTGAACTGCTCGGCCTGCGGTTCGAGGGCGGCGCGTTCCCGCAGGAGTACATGCTCGGGGACGTGGAGGTCGACTGGGACCTGCCGCGCGGCTACGTGGTGCGGGCCACCCACCAGGGCGACGGCGGCATCGACGACCTGCTGATGTGCGTGCCGCTGCCCGGCGGCGGCCGGTACCGGATGTCGATGCTCGTGCCCCCGGAGCTGTCCACGGCACCGGGCGACGGCCGGCGGGGCACGGCGGAGCCGGAGGAGGTCCAGCACGGCCTCGAAGGCGGTGCCGTGCCCGGGCTCGACGACATCCAGCGGGTCCTGGACCGCCTCGCCCCCGTCCCGGCCACCGCCTCCCGCCTGCGCTGGTCCTCGGTCTTCCGGATCAGCCACCGCCTGGTCGACCGCTACGGCGACGGCCGGGTCCTGGTCGCCGGGGACGCCGCCCACATCCACCCGCCGACCGGCGCGCAGGGCATGAACACCGGCATCCAGGACGCGTACAACCTGGCCTGGAAGATCGCACTCGCCCTGCGCGGCATCGCCGCCGACCACCTGCTGGACAGCTACCAGGCGGAACGCCACCCGGTCGGCGCCGAGGTCGTCGGCCGCACCGTGCGGCACGCCCGCTCAGGGCTGGAGACCGACCCGGACGACGTGGCCACGGTCGTCAGCCGGGAGGCCCAGCTGCTCATCGCCTATCCCGACAGTCCGATCGTCACCCGCCCCGCCGACCACGCGGGCCCGGAACGCAACGTGCCGCCCGCACCCGGCGACCGCGCCCCCGACTGCGGCGGGCTCACCGGGGACATCGCCACGTACCCGGTGCGGTTGTTCGACCTGCTGCGGCACGGCGACCACACCCTGCTGCTCTACGCCGGCCCCGGCGCCGGACCCGAACTGGCGCCCGTGCTGGAACGCTTCGCCGAACTGGCCCACCGCCGGGCGCACGGGCGGCTGGTCGCGCACACGGTCCTGGCCCCCGGCACCCTGCTGGCAGGCGAGCCCGGGCCGCCGGCCCCGCTCTGCGACACGGCCGGCGAATTCCGCGCCGCCTACCGGCCGTTCGCCGCCGAGGCGTTCGTGATCCGCCCCGACGGCCATCTCGGCCTGCGCTGCGCCCCCACGGACACCGCCGCGCTCGCCGCCCATCTGGCGGGCGTCTTCGCGGCGGAGTGAGGGCGGCCGGTCATTCCTCGCGCTGGTGCTCGTGCTGGTGCTCCACCAGCCGGTCGACGCAGACGGCCACCGCGATCAGCATCGACGGGTCGGCGTCCTCACGCTCGATCTGCACCGCGTAGGTGTCCCGCAGCCGGAACCACTTGCGCGAGATCCGCGCCAGCCGGTCCCCGTCGTACTCGATGTCGTACTCCTTGTCCACGATGTCCCCGCGGACCTCCAGCTCCTCCCCGGAGGCCAGCTCCGCCACGTAGGCGTCGTGGAAGGGCGTGAACAGCTTCTTCCGCACGCTCACCAGCGTCTCGCCGCCCCGCTCCACGGTCATCGTGTCCCGCACGCTGAGCAGCTTCTTGTGGATCACGCACAGTTCGTTGCCCTGCGCGTCCTCCACGACCAGCGTCTCCCGCAGCCGCAGCACCTTGCCGTCGACGTAGAACGCCTTCCTGCCGTGCTCGTCCTCGATCCAGAAGTCGTCCCCGATCGAGAACATCTTCTCGCGCACCAGGTACTTCACCAGTAGCCCCTTCCCTCGTCACCTGCGCCCACCATGCGGCACCTGCCCGCCTCCCCGCTGAGGACGCACCGCACGCCTCCGCGGTTCAGGCGGCGGGGGCGAGCGGCGCCCGGTCCCCGGCCGATTCCATCAGGCCGGCGCGCTCCCCGTGGAATCGGCCGGGTCGCAGTGCCGTTGAATGGCGGTATGGCGACACGTGCGCGCGTCCGGGCCCCCGAGCTGGTGGGCAGGGGCGGATGGCTGAACACCGGTGGCAAGGACCTCACGCTGGGCGACCTGCGGGGATCGATCGTGATCCTCGATTTCTGGACGTTCACCACGAACCACTGAACTCCAGGAGGGTGCAACGTGCACCATCACACCACCGCCGACCTGTACCTACGCCTGTCACTAGACAGGGACGGGAAGACGGCAATCGAGCGGCAGGAAGCCGACTGCCGGGCGTGGGCAGCGCGCAACGGGCTGACAGTCCGAAAGGTCCACGTGGACAAGGGCCGCTCCGGATACAAGTCCGTCGCGCGGAAGGGTTTCGACGCTGCGCTCACCGCTGTGACTGCCGGAGTCGTCGGCGTACTGATTGTCTGGAAGCTAGACCGGCTGTCCCGGAAAGGAATCGGCGAAGTCGGGGCCGCGCTGGACAGCATTTCCCGCGCCGGTGGCCGTCTCGTGTCCGTTATGGATGGACTGGACACCGCCAACGACAGCGCACGCGTGACTATCGCGCTACTGGCAGAACTCGCCAGGACAGAATCCCGCAACATCGGAACCCGCGTCAGTTCGGCTAAGCGCTACCTTCGCAGTAAAGGCCAGTGGATCGGCGGACAACCGCCTTACGGGCTCGCAGTGGACCCGGACACCAAGCGCCTGACCGCAGACCGGCACACGGCCGTGTACGCCCGCCTGATCGCTGATGAGGTTCTGTCGGGTACGTCCCTGGCCAACACCGCCCGGCTTCTGAACTCACACGAGATTGAGTCTCCGCGCGGTGGCCAATGGAATTCGGCCAGCATCATGCAGCTAGTTCGTTCCCCTGCATTCGCCGGGCTCATGCCGCAGACGGAATTCACCGAAACTGCCGATGGGGTCAGGAAGTACAGTAGCAAGGTCCGCCCGTACCGTGACCCTAAGACGCTGGAAACCATCAGTATTGGAGATGGAATCATCAGTGTCGGTGAGCGTGAGCGGATCATTCGGCAGCTCGAATCCCGCACGATCATGCGTGAGGGGCAACGGATGCCGAAGCCCGAAGGATCAGCACTGTTGACCGGGCTCGTTTTCTGTAATGTTCCAGGGTGCGGCAGGAGAATGCACCGCGTAGGTGGCTCGTATCAATGCATGGCACGTCGGGCGGGTAACCAGTGCCCCGGAGCGTCCGCCATGGCGGAACGTGTGGACGACTACGTGACAGGGCTGTTCCTGACACGCCTGCCTGCCCTGGAACCGGGTGATGACCTTCTACCCGCTGTAGGCGAACGGTGGGGCCAGCGACAGGACCCGGAAACGTCCGCTAGGCGCGAGGCAATCGCAGCGGAAATCGCTGATGAGGAAGCAAGGCTCACGGACCTGGAAGACGCTCGGTACGTGCGCGGCGAATTCAGCGGGAAAGACGCTGTGGCGCGCTACGACCGGTTGGCGGGAAGGCTTCGGGAGCGAACCGAGGGACTTCGGGCGGACCTGGCCAAGCTGCCGGCGCCCGCCCTGGACATCACTCCACTGCTGGATTCGGAGACGCTGCGGGAAATGTGGCAGGCATCTTCTCCGGAGGACCGGCGCGCGCTGCTGAGGCTGGCCATAGACAGGGTGGAAGTGACAAAGGCGGCTAGGCGCGGGGAACGATTCGTTCCTGAAGACAGGGTCAGCGTCGTATGGGCCAGTAAGTAAACAACAAAAATTGCACTACCCCGGCCACAAACTTGGCGGCTTGAACCGGGGTAGTGCTCCCAACAGGGAGATTCCATGGTAGCTCAAGACGTCAGTCTGCCCAGAAACTACCTGCGCGAGTTCGCCGACCACCTGCGTGACGCAGGTGGCAATCCGGACGTAGCTGAACAACTCGCCGTGACGCGTGGGGCTATGAGCCGGGACATGGCCAGGCAGGCGCACACGCTCTGGGCAGAGCACATCAAGCCCCGGGTCAAGGCGCGCAAGGCTCCGGCAATGACGGCGGAGGACACGACGGAAGACACCGTGGGGCACGAGGTATCCGCGTTGATGGCTAGACTTGACGGCTTGTACGCCCGGCACACCGACGGGGACAATTCCGTGTACCTGTCGCAGCGGATCAAGGCCCAGCCTCGTTGTTTCACGGCGACGTCCGGTTGGTCTGGCGTCCGTGATGTCGCGTTGATCTCTGTCCGGGGACGGTTCCGGTCAGGGGAGCGCGTCGGCTGACGTGCCGGATGACGCCGGTTTCCACGGTCCCGGAGCTTGCGGGTGAGCCTCCTCTCGATGCTCGATGAGGTCGTTCGTGCTGGTCAGGTTGGGTGGGGCAGGGCGAGGATCCGTTCGAAGGCGCGGATGATCGCCGTGGCCCAGGGCCAGGTGTCGGGGAGTTTCAGACGGCGTTTTCGCTGGCCGCGCACGAGGCGGGCGGGGACGTGGAGGATGCGGTAGCGCAGGGTCTTCGGGGTGGCCTTGGCGAGCTCGCCGTCCAGGGCGAGGAGCTGGAACCAGCAGCGGAGATCGGCGGCGAGGGTGGTGGCGGTGAGCCAGGCGGCGTTCACCTCCAGCTCGCGCGAGGGCAGCAGGCCGATCCCGGAAGCCTTCTGATCGCGGATCTTGGGCTCGACCCTGGCGTGTTTGCGGTGTCGGCCATCGAGATGGGCGATCTGCCCGCGTTGGTGGTTGGTCGCGAAGGTCTGGTAACGCGCCTCCTGCTTGATCTCGTAGGCGCTGGCGTCCTTGACGTAGCGGGGGTGCAGGGGCTCCTTCCGCGCGATCACCCGGTGGTATGCCGGCCAGCCGGCCAACTCGCCGAGCAGGGCGGTGATGTCGGCGACGAACGCGCCCTCGCGCACACCGCCGTCCGCGCCGCCGGCCGGCTGCCACAGGTTCTTCTTGTCGCAGATCTCGATGGCGGCCTGTTCGCGGGCGGTGAAAGCCCAGCCGATGGAGTACTCCCAGCGGAAGGTGGGGCTCTTGCGGCCGCCCGCGGAGGCGATCCAGTCGATCAGCTGGTGGGAGAAGCCTGCGCCGTCCACCCGGAAGAGGATCTTCTGCCGTCGCCACCAGGGCAGTTGGGCCACCGCCCGGGTCAGGATGTCGATGTTCACTGCCGCGTCGTTGGCACTGACGTTGCCCGTGTGGAGCGTCGCGGCGAGCTGTTCGCCGGTGTTGTCGCAGGTGGCGACGAATATGTGGTGTCCGAGGAAGCCCTTGTAGGTGCCGTGGGCTCCTTCCTTCTCCGACGGCGCGGGGATCAGCGTCCCGTCACTGTCGATCACGGTCCAGCCCGTCAGCGGCACCCCTTCGACCTCGACCTCGGGAAAGCCCTCGGGCCGCTTGCGGAGCAGTTCGTAGACGCGGCGGCGTACTGCCGCCCGGGCCCGCCCGGTCCGGGCCCGGGCGAGTTCGTCGAGTTCCTTCAGCGCCCGCCACGCGGTGGGATGGGAGGCGACTGGGCCGAAGACCGGCCGCTGGTGTTCCAGTAGCCGGATGTCGCGGATGCAGGTCGCGCCCAGGGTGATCGCGACCGCGAGGTCCACCATCACCTGCCCCCGGTCGTGCAGCGGCACGAACCCCGGCCGGGCCAGCGCCGCCGACAGTTCCCCGGTCAGGCCCGTGCGCTCCGCGAGCAGCCGCAGATGCACCCCGCCCACATGCCCGACCTGTCCCTTCCCGTCCCCCGACATCGCCAGACCGCGTGCCCACTCGCTACCCTGCACGTGAAAGGTGCCCCCGCCCGCTCATGATCCAGTCCTCAACAAGCCGGATCATCGCAGGCCACGGGGCACCTTTTGCATGCAGTGACAGAACGTCACAGTTCATGGAATTCACGGTGAAACACCGAGGCCAGGGCGGCTTCAAGTTCCCGGTAGGAGCGGGCTGTCGGTGATGCCCCAGACCCATACGGCGTGTTCGGGTGCGTCCCGGATCGCTCGGGTGGTCTTGGCGATGTTGTCGGCTCCCAGCAGCCGTAGCCTGCCGATGGCCAGGTTCCGCAAGGCGGCCATCGCCCGCGGCGCGCTGCCGGTGTGGACGGTGGAGGCATCCTCGGCGAACACCACATCTCTGACATGGTGGCTGGAATTTTCGATTCCCCAGTGCCCGCGTATGTATCGGCCCAGGTCAGCAGGGCTGGCCTGATGGGTATCGAGGCTGGTGACGGCGTAGACCGTCTCCCGGGTCTGCCGCTTGCCGCTCTCCTGGCGGCGCCGGTGGATGCGCAAGGCCAGCCGCGCTTCCGGGAAGGCGATCCCGCCCAGGCTCGGCGCGATGGCCATGGTCTTGACCGAGCGGGACTCCCGCCGCCCGTGCCCGGTCCCGGAGACGGTGTGCGCTACCGGCACCTGCTTCCACGGCAGGGCCTTGACCTGGGCTGACGCGGTCGGCTGATTTCCCTTGATCACCGCGATGTAGTGGGCTTTCCTCTCCTGCACCAGCCAGCGCACCTGGTCCTTGACGCTGTGCAGGGCGTCGAAGGTGACCACGGCGCCGGCCAGATCGAGTGGTTCCAGCAGCGGGCGGAAGGCGGCCGTCTCGTTGGTCTTGGCGCCCACCTCCCGCTGGGCCAGGGTGACGGTGAGGCCGTGGGTGACGGCGGACAGCAGGTGCCGGTGGCGCTGCTGTCGGTGCGCGGAGCCGGACAACGCCTTGCCGTCCACCGCGATCGCCGGCCGCGGCGGCGAGCCGGTGCCGCCGACGTCGGTGTGGTCGTGTTCGGCCAGGTAGGCGCCGATCGCGGCGTCCAGGGCGTCGCCGTCGAGGGCGGCCAGGAGCCGGGTGAGAGTGGCATGGGACGGGGCGCGACGGCGTCCGGGCAGGTGGCGTCGGATGCCGAGCAGTTCCAACACCGAGGTGGTGGCGCGCTGTCCCCACTCGGTGATCTCGGTGATGGTCCGGGCGCCGGAGACGACTGCGCAGGCGCAGATCAGCAGCAAGCCGACCAGGGGATACCACCGTCCGCGACGTGAACGCGGGTCGGGCACGCGCTGGAGGTGGGCACGCAGGCGGCCGGTGTCGTGCTGGTGGAGGGGACCCAGTTTCGCCAGGACGGCAGGGATCGGAGAGGATGGAGCGGCAGGCACGGGACCTCGATGTGATCAGCTGGCGTAGACACCCTGATGATCACCCGTCTCGTGCCTGTGCTGTTGCCACGTCAACTCCCGCTGGGCACGGACGATCTACGCGATCCCGGAACTTGCAACCACCCTGGCCGTGTCTCGGGACAGTGGAAAGACGTATGCCCCGACGCGTGAGTACACGGCGGACGAGTGCAAGAAGCCCCTCACCGCTGCGTGGCCGATATGCCAGTGCGTCCGATGCCGTGCCGGCAGGGCCGCGCGTTGACAGTCGTCGTGTGCCCAAAAGGGCTTCACCCCGTCCACGTCACCGACGAGTGGGGCCACTGTGAACCCTGCGGGGTCACGTGGTGGGTTGGCCCGGCAGCCGTCCTGGTGCCCGCGTACCCTGTGCGGCATGGCGAACCGATCCCGCGTACGTGCCCCTGAGCTGCAAGGACGTGCCTGGATCAATACCGGCGGCAAAGAGTTGTCGCTAGCTGCCCTCAAAGGTAAGTGTGTCGTTGTAGACTTCTGGACGTTCTGCTGCATCAACTGTCTGCACGTCCTGGACGAGCTGCGGGAGCTGGAGGAACGGCACCGGGAGACCGTGGTGATCATCGGGGTGCATTCGCCGAAGTTCGTGCACGAGGCGGAGCACGCGTCGGTGGTGGACGCGGTGGAGCGGTACGGGGTGGAGCACCCGGTGCTCGACGACCCGGACCTGACCACGTGGAAGCAGTACGCCGTGCGGGCCTGGCCCACGCTGGTGGTGGTCGACCCCGAGGGGTACGTGGTCGCCCAGCACGCCGGGGAGGGACACGCGCACGCCATCGAGCGGCTCGTGGCGGAGCTGGAGACCGGGCACGCCGCCAAGGGCACCCTGCGCCGCGGCGACGGCCCCTACGTGCCGCCCGAGCCGCGGCCCACCAGCCTGCGCTTCCCCGGCAAGGCCCTGCGGCTGCCGTCCGGCACGCTGCTCGTCAGCGACTCCACCCGGCACGCCCTGGTGGAACTGGAGGCGGACGGCGAGACCGTCGTGCGCCGGATCGGCGGCGCCGGGGGCGGGCGCGGCCTGGCCGACGGTCCCGCCGGTGCCGCGCGGTTCAGCGAACCGCAGGGCCTCGCGCTGCTGCCCGACGGCCGCACCGTCGTCGTCGCCGACACCGTCAACCACGCGCTGCGCGCCGTCGACCTCGGCTCCGGCGCGGTCACCACGCTCGCCGGCACCGGCCGGCAGTGGATGCGGGGCGACGCGACGTCCGGCCCGGCCCGCGAGGTCGCGCTGTCGTCGCCGTGGGACGTGGCGTGGTTCGACGGCCGGGTGTGGATCGCGATGGCCGGCACCCACCAGCTGTGGGCCTACGACCCCGAGCACGGCACCGTCGGCGTCACCGCCGGTACGACGAACGAGGGCCTGGTCGACGGTCCGGCCGCCGACGCGTGGTTCGCGCAGCCCTCGGGCCTGGCGGCGGACGGCGACCGGCTGTGGCTGGCGGACTCCGAGACCTCCGCGCTGCGGTCCGTGGTCAGGGACGGCGAGGGGTACCGGGTGGAGACCGCCGTCGGCACCGGTCTGTTCGACTTCGGCCACCGGGACGGACCGGCCGGCGAGGCGCTGCTCCAGCACCCGCTGGGGGTGACCGTGCTGCCGGACGGTTCGGTGGCGGTCGCCGACACCTACAACCACGCCCTGCGCCGCTTCGACCCGGCCACCGGTGAGGTCAGCACCCTGGCGACCGACCTGCGCGAGCCCTCCGACGCCGTGGTGGACGGCGGCGACGTGCTGGTGGTGGAGTCCGCCCGGCACCGCCTGACCCGGCTGCGGCTGCCGCAGGAGGCACTGCGGGTGGTGGGCACCGCGCACCGCACGCAGCGCCCGGCCACCGACGTCGCGCCCGGGCGGCTGCGGCTGGAGGTGATCTTCTCCGCGCCGGCCGGCCAGAAGCTCGACACCCGCTACGGGCCCTCGACCCGCTTGCTGGTCAGCAGCACCCCGCCGGGACTGCTGCTGACCGGCGAGGGCCGCGGCACCGACCTGACCCGGGAGCTGGAACTGGACCCCCGCGTCACCGAGGGCGTGCTGCACGTCTCCGCGACGGCCGCCTCCTGCGACGACGACCCCGCGAACGAGTACCCGGCCTGCCACGTTCACCAGCAGGACTGGGGCGTTCCCCTGCGGCTCGCCCCCGGCGGCGCCGACCGCCTGCCGCTGGTCCTGGCGGGCCTCGACGCCTGAGGGGCGGGGGGGTTCCACCGGGCGGTGGCACGGGGGCCGTTCGGGGTTGACGCCGTCCGGCGGGCTCGGGGCACGGCGGCCGATCCGGGTTGACGTTGCGTCAACCCGGGTCTCGTGCCGTCAGCCCTGGAGGAACGCCGTGGTGGCCCGGGTCAGCAGGCCCGGGTCGTGCACGCCGCACAGTTCGCGCACGGAGTGCATCGACAGGATCGGGATGCCCACGTCGATGGTGGTGATGCCGTGCCGGGCCGCCGTGATCGGGCCGATCGTCGTACCGCAGGGCGTGGAGTTGTTCGACACGAACGTCTGCCACGGCACGCCGGCCTTCTCGCAGGCGGTGGTGAACAGCGCCCGGCCGTGCCCGTCGGTGGCGTACCGCTGGTTGACGTTGACCTTGAGGATCGGGCCGCCGTTGACCACGGGCCGGTGGTCGGGGTCGTGGCGCTCGGCGTAGTTGGGGTGCACGGCGTGGCCGGTGTCGCTGGAGAGGCAGACCGTGCCGGCGAACGCGCGGGCCCGCTCCTCGGGTCCGCCGCCGCGGTTGACGACGCTGCGTTCCAGCACCCCGCCCAGCAGGGGTCCGTCGGCGCCGGTGTCGCTCTGGCTGCCGGTCTCCTCGTGGTCGAACGCCGCCAGTACCGGGACGCAGGGCAGGTCGCCGCCGGCCGCGGCCACCTCGGCCAGCGCCACGGCTCCGGCGTGCACCGAGACCAGGTTGTCCAGCCGGGGGCAGGCCAGCAGCTCCTCCTCGCGGCCCAGGCGGGCGGGCGGCTGGACGTCGTGCGTCATGAGGTCGAACCCGGCCACCAGCTCCGGGTCCACGCCCGCCTCGGCGGCGAGGAACGCGACGAGTTCGCCCTCGGAGGGTTCGCCCAGTCCCCAGATCGGCATGACGTGCCGCTGCCGGTCCAGCGCCAGCCCCTCGTTGACCTGCCGGTCCAGGTGGATCGCCAGCTGCGGGACGCGCAGCAGGGGGCGGTCGACGTTCACCAGCGTGTGGGTGCCGTCCCGCAGCACCAGACGGCCGGCCAGGCCCAGGTCACGGTCCAGCCAGGAGTTGAGCAGCGGCCCGCCGTAGATCTCCACGGCCACCTGCCGCCAGCCGTGCCCGCCGGTGTCGGGGAACGGCTTGACCCGCAGGTTCGGCGAGTCCGTGTGCGCGCCGACGATCCGGAACGGCGTGGCCGGCCCCGCGTTCCGCGGGACGTACCAGGCGATGATCGCACCGCCGCGCACCACGTACTTCCCGCCCGGCTCCCCGCCCCACGCGTCCTGCTCCCCCATCCGCGCGAACCCGGCCGCGTCCAGCCGCTTCGCGACCCCCTCCACCGCGTGGTACGGCGTGGGCCCCCCGGCCACGAACCCGATCAGATCATCAACGTGCGCACGGACACCATCAGAGCTCATGGCGCACCAGCATAGATACCACCCCACCCACCCCCCTCCCGGGGCGCCTCCACACGCTCCCGCACCCCGAACCGGACGCGGGGGACCCCGCGTCCGGCCGGCCCGAACCCGCGGCCGCCCCGACAACAGCCGACCGCACCGGGCGAGCCGCACCCCCACCCCGACCGGAGGTCGCGGCGGGACGACCTGACCCCGGCACGGTTACCCCGCTCAGCCCGCCGGCGAGGCTAGAACGCTTCTTCCGGCAGCTCCATCAGCTCGTTCGTCACGGCCTCCGCCTGAGCCCGCTGCACAGCGAGATGCGGCAGCACCGTCTCCGCGAAGTGCTTGGCCGCGGCGATCTTGCCCAGGTAGAACGCCTTGTCCTTCGTGCCGGCGGTGGCCAGCTTGCCGGCGGCGACGGTCGCGCCGCGCAGCAGCAGGTAGCCGACGATGACGTCGCCGGAGGCCATGAGCAGGCGGGTGGTGTTGAGGCCGACCTTGTAGATCGCCTTGACGTCCTGCTCGGTGGCGGCCAGGTCGGTCAGCATCGCGCCGACGATCGCCTCCAGGTCGGCCGCGGCCTTCGCCAGCCGTTCGCGGGCGGGGGCGAGTTCGTCGCCGGAGCCCTCGGAGAGGAACGCCTTGATCTCGCCGGCCACCGTGGTCAGCGCCTGGCCGCCGTCGCGGACGATCTTGCGGAAGAAGTAGTCCTGGCCCTGGATCGCGGTGGTGCCTTCGTAGAGGGTGTCGATCTTCGCGTCCCTGATGTACTGCTCGACCGGGTACTCCTGGAGGTACCCGGAGCCGCCCAGCGTCTGGAGGGACTGCGCGAGCTGCTCGTAGGACTTCTCCGAGCCGTAGCCCTTGACGATCGGCAGCAGCAGGTCGTTGAGGCGGTGCGCGGCGGACGCGTCCTCGCCGGCCGCCTCCTTGGCCATGATGTCGTCCTGGACGGTGGCCGTGTAGAGCACGAGGGAGCGCATGCCCTCCGCGTACGCCTTCTGCGTCATGAGTGAGCGGCGCACGTCGGGGTGGTGGGTGATGGTGACGCGCGGCGCGCTCTTGTCGGTGAACTGCGCCAGGTCCGGGCCCTGCACGCGCTCCTTGGCGTACTCCAGCGCGTTGAGGTAGCCGGTGGACAGGGTGGCGATCGCCTTCGTGCCGACCATCATGCGGGCGAACTCGATGATCTTGAACATCTGGCGGATGCCGTCGTGCCGGTCGCCGAGCAGCCAGCCGCGCGCCGGCTGGTTGGCGCCGAAGGTCATCTCGCAGGTGTTGGAGACCCGCAGGCCCATCTTGTGCTCGACGTTGGTGGCGTAGGCGCCGTTGCGCTCGCCGAGTTCGCCGGTCTCCCAGTCGAAGTCGTACTTCGGCACGACGAACAGGCTCAGGCCCTTGGTGCCGGCGCCGGCGCCCTCGGGGCGGGCGAGCACGAAGTGGATGATGTTCTCGGACAGGTCGTGCTCGCCCGAGGTGATGAAGCGCTTGACGCCCTCGATGTGCCAGCTGCCGTCGTCCTGCGGGACGGCGCGGGTGCGGCCGGCGCCGACGTCCGAGCCGGCGTCCGGCTCGGTGAGGACCATGGTGGAGCCCCACAGCCGGTCGACCATCAGGCGGGCGATCTTGTGCTGTTCCTCGGTGCCCTCCTCGATGAGCACCCCGGCGAAGGACGGCCCGGAGGCGTACATCCAGATCGCCGGGTTGGCGCCCAGCACGGTCTCGGCGAAGCCCCACAGCAGCGAGCGCGGGGTGGTGGTGCCGCCGATCGCCTCGGGCATGCCCAGCCGCCACCACTCGGCGTCCATGTACTGCTGGTAGGCCTTCTTGAAGGCGGCCGGCAGCGGCGCGGTGTTCGTGGCGGGGTCGAAGACCGGCGGGTTGCGGTCGGAGTCCGCGAAGGACTCGGACAGCTCGTTCTCCGCGAGCCTGGCTATCTCCGACAGCACGTTGCGCGCCGTCTCGCTGTCCATCTCGGTGAAGGGGCCGGTGCCGTAGACGGCGTCACGGCCCAGAACCTCGAACAGGTTGAACTCGATGTCGCGCAGGTTCGACTTGTAGTGGCCCATGCCGCTGGCTCCGTCTGCTCAGGAGGGGAGGTCTGAAGGGTAACGATGTCCGCTCCCCATGATGCTACCCGTCGGTAATAACAGGCAAGCCCCCTGGGCGCACGTCACAGTCGTTACGCTGTACGGCGTGTACGGCTACGACCAGAACGCCGCGCCCGGGCCCGCCCCCGGGATGTCGGGGATGCCCGGCGGCATGCCCGGCATGGCGGGGATGCCCGGCGCGGGGGCCGGCTACGGCGCTCCGCAGCAGCCGCTCTACCCCGAGCCCTCCCCGCCGTCGCTCGCCGACGCCGTGCGGGCCTTCACCACGGGCTCGATGGCGGCCGAGGACTTCCAGAGCGTCTTCTCCACCTCCAAGGTCTACTGCCCGCGCGGTGACCATCCCGGTTTCCTGGCGCTGCACAACACCCAGCAGCCGGTGATCCCGATGTTCACCTCGCTCAAGGAGTTGCGCCGGTACGCCGGCAAGGAGTCGAAGTACTTCGTCATCACCGGTGCCGAGGTGATCGACCTGCTGCCGACCGGCTACGGCTTCGTCCTCGACATGGAGGGCGAGCACCGGATGGTCTTCGACGCCAAGGCGGTCGAGCAGATGGTCGACTTCGCCATGCGCCGCATGTACGGCTGACCGCGCCCCCACGGGGGGTGACCTGCCGATCCGGAGCGCGGTCGCGCGCTGTGGCGGGGCCGGACGCGACCACCTCTTCCGCACCCGCCCGCGGTCCCCGCTGCCGCCCGGCGACCCCCTGCGGAGCACCGGGCTGCCGTACCGGCCCCACGGCCCGGCCCTGCGGTTCGGGCTCCCGCTGTGGCCGGCCGGCGAGGACGCGGCGGAACGCCGGCTGCCCACCGGTGACGACGGCGTCACCGCACCGCGCCCGGCCGCGGCACGCTGCCGGAGCCCTTCGGCGTGACCGGCGTGGGGTGGCTCGCCCGGTACGCGGGCGTGATCTTCCCGCCGCTGCGGGACGGCGCGAGCGGCACCGGCGGCCGCTGCCTGCTCGACACGGCCAAGGGCACCGACCCGGGCGGCGGCGACGGCACGCTCCGTGGCCGACCTCAACTTCCTCTGCCACCCCTCCTGCCGCTACGGCCCCGCCTCGCAGTGCCCGCCGCCCCCGCCGGGCAACGTGATCACGGCCCCGGCGCGGGCGGGGGAGCGGCCGGCCCGACCGGCGGGGCGCGGTTCGGCCTCGGGCCGCCGGCGGCGCACCGGCGACAGCGGGAATCCGCCCGTTCGGACCGGTCGGAATACCGCATGCCTTGTGGATTGTTCACTGTTCAATTAAGTTGGGCGCAGTACCCGAGGAGGCCGTCATGCCAGCCGTGACCACAGACAACCCGTTGTCCCTGCCCCGCGTCGCGGCACCGGCCGGCGCGCGGGAGCGTGCCGTGCTCGGGGTCGCCACGGCGCCGCGGGGGTTCGAGGGGGAGGGCTTCCCGGTGCGGCGTGCCTTCGCGGGCATCGACCACCGCCGTCTGGACCCGTTCATCATGATGGACCAGATGGGCGAGGTGGAGTACGCGCCCGGCGAGGCCAAGGGCACCCCCTGGCACCCCCACCGCGGCTTCGAGACCGTCACCTACCTGATCGACGGCACCTTCGTGCACCGCGACTCGCACGGCGGCGGCGGTGTGATCAACGGCGGCGACACGCAGTGGATGACGGCCGGCAGCGGCCTGCTGCACATCGAGGCGCCGCCGGAGGAGCTGGTCGTCACCGGTGGCCTCTTCCACGGCCTCCAGCTGTGGGTCAACCTGCCGGCCCGGGACAAGATGATGGCCCCGCGCTACCAGGACATCGGCGGCAGCCAGGTCAAGCTGCTGGCCTCGGCGGACGGCGGCGTGCTGCTGCGGCTGATCGCCGGCGACCTCGGCGGCCACCGCGGTCCGGGCGTCACCCACACGCCGATCACCATGATCCACGCCAGCGTCAACCCCGGCGCGCGGATCACCCTGCCCTGGCGGGCGGACTTCAACGCCCTCGCCTACGGGCTGGCCGGCCGCGGCACCGCCGGTCCCGCCGGACACCCGTTCACGGCCGGACAGGCGGTGGTCCTCGGCGACGGCGACGCGGTCACCGTCGCGGCCGACGCCGCCCAGGACTCCGGCGCCCCGAACCTCGAAGTGGTCCTGCTCGGCGGCCTGCCGCTCCGCGAGCCGATGTTCCACTACGGGCCGTTCGTGATGAACTCGCACGCCGAACTCGCCCAGGCGTTCGAGGACTTCCAGGCCGGCCGGCTCGGCACGATCCCCGCCGGGGAGAACTGACCCCCGGGCCCCGCGAGGAGCGCGGGGAACGGCGCGAGCAACCATGACGGCGGGAAGGCCGCCCACCGGCAGACGCACAACGGCGGCGGGCCCCCCGCAGGGGGCGCCCAACAACCCCCCAACCCCGCGGGAGGCGTCACGGTACGCTGGCGGCAGCCAGACCCCGCCCCTCACCGGGCTCCGCGAACCGACCTTGGATGGACGATGCACCCGTACCGTTCCCACACCTGCGGCGCGCTGCGCGCCAGTGACGTCGGCGCCACCGTGCGCCTGTCGGGCTGGCTGCACAACCGACGGAATCTGGGCGGCATCCTCTTCGTCGATCTGCGGGACCACTACGGGGTGGTGCAGCTGGTGGCCCGCCCGGACACCCCCGCCTACGAGGCGCTGGAGCGGCAGTCCAAGGAGTCGGTGCTGCGGGTGGACGGCGTGGTGCTGGCCCGCAGCGCGGACAACGTCAACCCCGAGCTGCCCACCGGCGAGGTCGAGGTCGAGGTCGCGCGGATCGAGGTGCTCGGCGCGGCCGGCCCGCTGCCGTTCCCGGTCTTCCCGGAGGACAACGCCAACGAGGAGATGCGGCTGACCAACCGCGTCCTGGACCTGCGCCGCCAGCGCATGCACCGCAACATCATGCTGCGGTCCGCCGTCATCAGCGCGATCCGCGCCAAGATGACCGCCCAGGGCTTCAACGAGCTGGCCACCCCGATCCTGTCGGCCACCTCCCCCGAGGGCGCCCGCGACTTCCTGGTCCCCTCCCGCCTGCACGCCGGCAAGTTCTACGCGCTGCCGCAGGCCCCGCAGCAGTTCAAGCAGCTGCTGATGATCGCCGGCTTCGACCGCTACTTCCAGATCGCGCCGTGCTTCCGCGACGAGGACTCCCGCGCGGACCGCTCGCCGGGTGAGTTCTACCAACTCGACGTCGAGATGAGCTTCGTCGAGCAGGAGGACGTCTTCCAGGTCATCGAGAAGGTGATGACCGAGCTGTTCGAGGAGTTCGGCGGCGGCCTGCCGGTCACCTCGCCGTTCCCGCGCATCCCGTTCCGCGAGTCGATGCTCAAGTACGGCTCCGACAAGCCCGACCTGCGCGCCGGGCTGGAACTCGTCGACGTCTCCCACGTGTTCGCCGACTCCGGCTTCAAGGCGTTCGCCGGCAAGCACGTGCGCGCGCTGGCCGTGCCGGACACCGCGGCCCGGCCGCGGAAGTTCTTCGACGGGCTGGGCGACTTCGCGGTCGAGCAGGGCGCCAAGGGCCTGGCCTGGGTGCGTGTCGGCGAGGACCACGCGCTGACCGGCCCGATCGCCAAGTTCCTCACCGAGGACGACGTCAAGGCGCTGCTCGGCGAACTGGGCGCCGGCCCCGGCCACGCGATCTTCTTCGGGGCGGGCGAGTTCGACGAGGTCTCCAAGATCATGGGCGCGGTCCGCGTCGAGGCCGCCAGGCGCGCCGGGCAGTTCGAGGAGGGCGTCTTCCGGTTCTGCTGGATCGTCGACTTCCCCATGTACGAACGCGACGAGGAGACTGGCGCGGTCGCCTTCAGCCACAACCCGTTCTCCATGCCGCAGGGCGGCCTGGAGGCGCTGGAGACCCAGGACCCGCTGGACATCCTGGCCTGGCAGTACGACATCGTCTGCAACGGCGTCGAACTGTCCTCCGGCGCGATCCGCAACCACGAACCCGACGTGATGTACAAGGCGTTCGAGATCGCCGGCTACCCGCGCGAGACCGTGGAGAGCGAGTTCGGCGGCATGCTGCGCGCCTTCCAGCTCGGCGCTCCGCCGCACGGTGGCATCGCCCCCGGCGTCGACCGCATCGTCATGCTGCTGGCCGACGAGCCCAACATCCGCGAGACCATCGCGTTCCCGCTCAACCAGAACGCGCAGGACCTGCTGATGGGCGCCCCCAGCGAGGTGGACGACAAGCGTCTGCGGGAGCTGCACCTGAGCGTCCGCAAGCCGGCCGCGAAGCCCGACGCCACGAGCTGACCGGGGGGTATCACCCCCCCGGCGGGCCCCGGTGACCTCGCGTCACCGGGGCCGTTGTGCTGTGCGGGGCCGACGGACGGGAGAGGTGCCGCATGACGAGGACCGGCTGGCACGAGGTGGACCTGGCGGCCGCCGCACGTCCGGCACCGGGCGGCGGCGCGGGCCTCGCGGTCGGGCCGGTCGAGGTCCGCGGCGCGCTCGACCTGGAACGCACCGCTGCGGGGGCGCTGCCGCGCCGGCTGCCCGCCTGGACCCGGGCGCAGTACCCCGACCCGTTCCTCGACGCGGTCGCCACGACGCCCTCCGGTGTGCGGCTCGCCTTCCGCACCGCGGCGACCGTCGTCGAACTGCTGCTGCTGACCACCGCCACCCCCGGCCCCGGCGGCGGTCCCGGCGCGGGCGTCGCCGACCTCGTCGTGGACGGGCGGGACGCCGGGAGCCGCCCGGTGCCGGCCGGCAACGTCCTGGACGCCTCCGGCGACCTGCGCGCCGGCCCGCCGGGCACCGTCCGGTTCGACGGTCTGCCCGCCGGTGACAAGGAGGTCGAGCTGTGGCTGCCGCACGACACCCCCTGTGAACTGATCGCGCTGCGCGCCGACTCGGCCGTCGCCCCGCCCGCCCCGCACGGCCGCCGCCGCTGGACGCACTACGGCAGCTCCATCAGCCAGTGCCCCGGCGCCGGCCGCCCCACCGCCACCTGGCCGGTGCTCGCCGCCCGCACCGCCGGGGTGGAACTGCTCAACGTCTCCCTCGCCGGCAACGCGGTCCTGGACCCGTTCGTCGCCCGGACGATCCGCGACGCGCCCGCCGATCTGATCAGCCTCAAGATCGGCGTCAACGTCGTCAACACCGCCGCGTTCCGCCGTCGTTCCTTCGCCCCGGCCGTCCACGGCTTCCTCGACACGATCCGCGACGGCCACCCGGACGTGCCGCTGCTCGTCGTCTCGCCCGTCGCCTGCCCGGCCGCCGAGGGCCGTCCCGGACCCACCGGCGCCGGCCCCGACGGCCGCCTCGCCGCCCTCGGAGACCCCGCCGACGTCCCGGCCGGCGCCCTCACCCTCGGCGCCGTCCGCGACGAACTCGCCGCCGTCGTCGCCGCCCGCCCCGACCGCCGCCTCCACTACCTCGACGGCCGCACCCTCCTCGGCCCCTCCGACACCCCCCACCTCCCCGACGGCCTCCACCCCGACGCCGAGGGCTACACCCTCATCGGCGAACGCTTCACCACGACCGCGTTCGGCCCGGGCGGGGCGTTCGCCTGACCGGCGGGCGGTGCGTCCGGGGACGGACGTCGTCCTCCGCCGAGGTCGACGGGCAGGTGGCGGGTCCCGCCGGTGAGCAGGGCGTCGAACCGCTGGGCGGCGGCGACCCGACCCCCGCCGGTCCGTCCGCCGCGCACGGCCCGCTCCCCGGCGCGCGGGTGGACGCGAGCGGCGCCCGTGCCCCGGTGACGTCCGGCGCGTCACCGGGGCACGGGCGCCGGGGTACGGCGGACCCTCAGGCCGTCACGCGGCGTCCGGGTCGCCGCCGAAGCGCTCGCGGTAGGCGGCCAGGTCGTCGTCGGTGATCTTGGCGAACAGCACCGGCGGAACGGTGAAGGCGGTGCCGGCCGTGACGGTGTCCAGCGAACGGGCCTCCCCGGCGCCCACCCACGTCGCGGTGTCGCCCTCCAGCGCGAACGCGGACCGCATCGACCGCGCCGAGGCCGGGATGAACGGCTCCGAGACCACCGCGTACAGCCGGATCAGGTTCATCGCGGTGCGCAGGGTCAGGGCGGCGGCGTCCGGGTCTGTCTTGATCTCCAGCCAGGGCGCCTTCTCCTCCAGGTACGCGTTGCCCGCGCTCCACAGCGCCCGGAGCGCCTGCGCTGCCTTGCGGAACTGGAGGGCGTCCATGTGCTGTTCGTACTCGGCCAGCAGCCCGGCGATCTGCTCGCCGAGCTTCGCCTCCGCCTCACCGGCCGCCGCGCCCGCCGGGACCTCGTCGCCGAACCGCTTCCGCGAGAACGTCAGCACGCGGTTGACGAAGTTGCCGAGGGTGTCGGCCAGGTCCTTGTTGACGCCGGCGGTGAACAGCTCCCAGGAGAAGCTGGTGTCGTCCGACTCGGGGGCGTTGGCCATCAGGAAGTAGCGCCAGTAGTCGGCGGGCAGCAGCTCCAGCGCGGCGTCGGTGAAGACGCCGCGGCGCTGCGAGGTGGAGAACTTGCCGCCGTAGTAGTTCAGCCAGTTGAACGACTTGACGTAGTCCACCTTCTTCCACGCCGCCCGGGTGCCCAGCAGGGTGGCGGGGAACATGACGGTGTGGAAGGGGACGTTGTCCTTGGCCATGAACTCCGTGTAGCGCACCGAGTCGTCGGCCTCCCACCACCAGGAACGCCAGTCGCGGGCGGCCGGGTCGAGGTCGGCCCACTCGCGGGTGGCGCCGATGTACTCGATGGGGGCGTCGAACCAGACGTAGAAGACCTTGCCCTCGGCGGCCAGCTCCGGCCAGGTGTCGGCCGGCACCGGTACGCCCCATTCCAGGTCACGGGTGATGGCGCGGTCCTGGAGGCCCTCGGTGAGCCACTTGCGGGCGATGGAGGACGACAGCGTCGGCCACTCCTTGCCGTGTTCGTCGATCCACGCCTCGACCTCGCCGGCCAGCAGCGACTGGAGCAGGAACAGGTGCTTGGTCTCGCGGATCTCCAGGCGGCTGCTGCCGCTGATGGCCGAGCGCGCGTCGATCAGGTCGGTGGGGTCCAGCACACGGGTGCAGTTCTCGCACTGGTCGCCGCGCGCCTTGTCGTAGCCGCAGTGCGGACAGGTGCCGACGATGTAGCGGTCGGGCAGGAAGCGGTCGTCCTCCAGGGAGAAGACCTGCCGGACGGCCCGCTCCTCGATGAAGCCGTGGCGCTGGAGTTCGCGGGCGATCTCCTGGGTGACCTCGCGGTTCTGCGGGGAGGAGCTGCGGCCGAAGTGGTCGAAGGACAGGTCGAAGCCCTGGTAGATCGCCTTCTGCGCCTCGTGCGCCCGCTCGCAGAACTCGGCGACCGGCAGCCCGGCCTCCTTCGCGGCGAGTTCCGCCGGGGTGCCGTGCTCGTCGGTGGCGCAGATGTAGAGCACCTCTTCGCCGCGCTGGCGCAGGTACCGCGCGCAGACGTCGGCGGGGAGCATGGAGCCGACCATGTTGCCCAGGTGCTTGATGCCATTGATGTACGGCAGGGCGCTGGTGATCAACTGTCGGGCCATGTGCCTGGTGCTCCCAAGGGCTTACGCAGCGTGGTGGTTCGGGCCGTCCGGCCGTGTCCACGGATTGCGCTCATGGTATCGGACCGCCCTCCGCGGCCACTCCGGGATGCCGTGCCCCGCAAGGGTTCCGGCCACCTCAGCCGGTGTTCGCCAGCAGCTTCTCCAGCACCACGGCCACCCCGTCCTCGTCGTTGCGGCCGGTGACCTCGTCGGCGACGGCCAGCAGCTCGGGGTGGGCGTCCTCCATGGCCACACCGTGCCCGGCCCAGCGCAGCATCGGCACGTCGTTGGGCATGTCGCCGAACGCGATGGTGCGTGCCGCGGTCACCCCCAGGCGCCGGGCGGCGATCCGCAGGCCGCTGGCCTTCGTCAGGCCCGGCGGCAGCAGTTCCACCATGCCGGGGCCGGCCATCACCACGTCCACCAGGCCGCCGGCGGCCGCACGGGCGGCGGCGGTCAGTTCGTCGTCGCCCAGGACGGGGTGCTGGAGGAAGATCTTGCCGATCGGCTCCTCCCACAGCCGCGCCCGGTCGGTGAACCGCTCCAGCGGCTGGTCGGGGTAGGCGGCGTAGCCGGGGCCGGACAGGAAGACCCCGCGCACGCCGTCGCGCATGGCGGCGACGAAGACCTCGCCGGTCTCGGCCTCGATCCTCTCCAGCGCGACGGCCGCCGACCTCCGGTCCAGCGTGACCGAGGTCAGCAGCCGGTCGGCGCCGGCGTCGTAGACCTGACCGCCCTGGCCGCACACCGCCAGCCCCCGGTAGCCCAGGGCGTCGAAGACCGGGCGGGTGCTGACGGCGGAGCGGCCGGTGACCACGATGTGGGCGGCGCCCGTCGCCGCGCAGGCGGTGAGCGCCGACCGGGTGCGCCCCGAGACGGTCAGATGATCCGACCGCAGCAGGGTGCCGTCGAGGTCCGTGGCGATCAGGTCGTACGGGAAGGTGACACCGCTCACCGGGCGACCGGCTCCAGCAGCTCGCGCCCGCCGAGGTAGGGGCGCAGCACCTCCGGCACGGTGACCGAGCCGTCGGGCCGCTGGTGGGTCTCCAGCAGCGCGACGATGGTGCGCGGCACCGCGCACAGCGTGCCGTTGAGCGTGGCGAGCGGGCGGGTGACCTGCTTGCCGCCCACGGTCTCGCGCATCCGCACCGACAGGCGGCGGGCCTGGAACTCGGTGCAGTTGGACGCCGAGGTCAGCTCGCGGTACCTGCCCTGCGTGGGGATCCACGCCTCGCAGTCGAACTTGCGGATCGCCGAGGCGCCCAGGTCGCCGGTGGCCACGTCGATGACCTGGTAGGCGAGCCCCAGGCCGGACAGCCACTGCTTCTCCCACTCCAGCAGCCGGGCGTGCTCCGCCTCGGCCTCCTCGGGGGCGACGTAGGAGAACATCTCGACCTTGTCGAACTGGTGCACCCGGAAGATGCCGCGGGTGTCCTTGCCGTACGTGCCGGCCTCGCGGCGGAAGCACGGGCTGAACCCGGCGTAGCGCAGCGGCAGCTTGCCCGCGTCGATGATCTCGTCCATGTGGTACGCGGCGAGCGGGACCTCGGAGGTGCCGACCAGGTAGTAGTCGTCCTTGTCGAGGTGGTAGACGTTCTCCGCGGCCTGGCCGAGGAAGCCGGTGCCCTCCATGGCGCGCGGTTTGACCAGCGCGGGGGTCAGCATCGGCGTGAGGCCGGCCGCGGTGGCCTGCGCGATCGCCGCGTTGACCAGGGCGAGCTCCAGCAGCGCGCCGACACCGGTCAGGTAGTAGAAGCGCGAGCCGGACACCTTCGCGCCGCGCTCGACGTCGATGGCGCCGAGCCCCTGGCCCAGTTCCAGGTGATCCTTGGGCTCGAAGCCCTCGGCGGCGAAGTCGCGCGGGGTGCCGACGGTCTCCAGGACGGTGAAGTCCTCCTCGCCGCCCACCGGGACGTCGGGGTGGACGACGTTGCCGAGCGCCAGCAGCAGCCGCTGGGCCTCCGCGGCCGCCTCGTCCTGCTCGGCGTCGGCGGCCTTGACGGCGGCGGCCATCTCGGCGGCCTCCTCCAGCAGGGCCGTCCTCTCCTCGCCGGAGGCCCGGGAGATGCGCTTGCCGAACGTCTTCTGCCGGGCGCGCAGCTCGTCGAAGCGGGTACTGGAGGCCCGGCGCCGCTCGTCGGCGGACAGGAGGGCGTCGACGAGGCCGACGTCCTCTCCACGGGCGCGCTGGGAGGCGCGCACTCGGTCGGGGTCCTCACGAAGCAGGCGAAGGTCAATCACGGCGACAGGCTACCGGGCCGGACCGTTGCGGGAACAGCGTGTTCCTTGGGCGATGAATGGCGATTTGTCCGTTTCGGTGGCGATGCCGCCGGAAGGGTGGCCGTTCGCGTCCGCCGGTGCGAAATGGACGGCGTGCCGCGCCGGGCGTCCACGGCCTCGCGCGGTGCGGTGCGAGCATTCCGGCGGGAGCGGCGCCGGATGTGCGCGGGTGGGACCGGGAGTGTGGATCCCGCGTGCGAACCGGACGCGGAACGGCGGTTTTCCACAGGCTGGTTGGGATGATTCGCACGTTGTCCACAGGGTGTGCGAAAGAACTGTGGATGCCGGAGGAGATCGTTTTGCGAATGTGCACGGCGCCGTGAATTCTCGCAACGAACCCGGTCAAGCCGCACTTTTGAGTGAGAATGCTTCCCTCTATCGAGTTGATCATCGCAATTAGGCTGACGAATAACCATGGGTGCCACTGTGCGCGGCGATCTTCCTCTACGGGAGATTTGTCGACTCCGCCCGTTTCGTGGTGGAGCGACAGGTCGACTTTTCCCCACCCACGAGAGCACCCTGTGGATAACCCGGCGGCCGGTGATCGCCGCCCGCCGGGAACCCCTCAGGCCCGGCCGTCCAGCGCGCGCGAGAGCCACTCCGCCGCGTCCGTGAACTCCCCGTCGGTGGTGCCAGGACGCACCTGCGGACGCACCTCGTCGGCCCGCGGGTAGGAGCCGAGGAACCGCACCTTCGGACAGATCCGCTTCAGGCCCATCAGCGCGTCGCCCACCCGGCGGTCCGCGATGTGACCCTCGGCGTCGATGTTGAAGCAGTAGCGGCCCAGGCCCCCACCGGTCGGCCGGGACTCGATGCGCATCAGGTTGACGCCGCGCACCGCGAACTCCTGGAGCAGTTCCAGCAGCGCGCCCGGCCGGTCGTCGCCCAGCCACACCACCACCGAGGTCTTGTCCGCCCCGGTCGGCGCCGCCGGCCGCCCCGGCTGACCCACCAGCACGAACCGGGTCTGCGCGTTGACCGTGTCGTGGATCTCGCTGACCAGCGGCTCCAGGTGGTAGCGGGCCGCCGCGAACTCCCCGGCGAACGCCGCGTCGTACCGGCCCTCCTGCACCAGTCGCGCGCCGTCCGCGTTCGACGCCGCCGACTCCCACACCGCGTCCGGCAGGTGCGCCGCCAGCCAGTTGCGCACCTGCGGCTGCGCCACCGGGTGCCCGGTCACCGTCTTCACGTCGCCCAGCGCGGTGCCCGGCCGCACCAGCAGCGCGAACGAGATCGGCAGCAGCACCTCGCGGTAGACCATCAGCGGGGCGCCGGTGGCCAGTTCGTCGAGCGTGGCGCTCACCCCGCCCTCGACCGAGTTCTCGATCGCGGCGAACGACCCGCCCGCCTCCCCGTTGCGCACCGCGTCGAACGCGGCCGGCACCGACACCATCGGGATCAGCTCCCGGGTCGCCGCCTCCGGCAGCGTGCGCAGCGCGGCCTCGGTGAAGGTGCCCTCGGGGCCGAGGTAGGTGTAACGGGATGCCGAAGACGGAGTCATACCGCCACCCTACGCGGACGCGGCACGCCACCGCCCGCGCTCACCCGCCGCCGGCGGCGCCCCCGCCACACCCGCCGCACGCCGTCCGACCAGCGCTTTCGCCCCGCACGCCAGGCGCCGGGGCGTTACGCCGTCCGGGGTGACCGCACCCGGCGCTCAGCCCTCCAGCAGCGGCTGCCCCACGTACCCCCCGGGCCGGGCGGCCGGCGGCACCGCGAACAGGGCGCTGGACTCGTGGCGGATGAACCGCGTCAGGGCGTCGGCGCTGTCGAGCTTGCGCTGCACCTTGATGAACCCCTCCAGCGGCACCGCCTGCCAGGCCGTGAAGAGCAGCCCGGCGTCCGGGGCGCCGTCCGCGCGGAAACCGTCGTGGTAGGAGAACGCCCGCCGCAGCATGAGCGCCCCGTCGTTGGACTTCGCGGCGGCCACCCGGATGTGCGCGTCACCGGCGACGGCCAGCACCCCGTCCGCCCCCACCTTCCCCAGGTCGACCGGGGTGAACTCCGAGCCGCCCGACAACGGCGCACCGTCGGACTTGCGGCGCCCGATGACCGCCTCCTGCCGGGCCACCGGCAGCGCGTCCCACGGGTCCAGCAGCATCCGGATGCGCCGCACCACCGCGTAGGAACCGCCGTTCATCCACGCCTCCCCACCGGTGCGCCCGGCGGCGAACAGCGCGGCGCCGAAGCCCGGGTCCGACGGCTTCGGGTTGTTCGTGCCGTCCACCTGGCCCATCAGGTTGCGCACCGTCATCGGGTGGGCGGTGGCGCCGGGGGAGCGGCTGAAGCCGTTCATCTGCCAGCGCACCCCCGCCGTGCCGTCCGCCGCCCGTTGCAGCACCCGCAGCGCGCGGAACGCCACCAGGGGGTCGTCGGCGCCGATCTGTATCCACAGGTCACCGCCGCCGTGCGCGGGCACCAGGGCGTCCGCGCTGAACGCCGGGACCTCCACCAGGTCCTCCGGGCGCCGCGCGGTCAGACCCGTGCGGTCGAAGAACGTCCGCCCGAAGCCGAACGTCACCGTCAGCGAGGCGGGCCCGGCGTCCAGCGCGACCTGGTCGTCACCGTCCGGCGTGCGGCCCTGCGTCATCGCCTCCGCCGCCCGCGACCAGCGCCGCAGCAACGCCGCCGCCGCCCCGCGCCCGGCGCCGGGCACCAGGTCGAAGGCGACCAGGTGACCGGTGGACTGCAACGGCGTGGTGATGCCGGCCTGCTCGGGCGCGGCGGCGGTCCCGTGGAACGCCACCCGGTCGCCGCCCAGCGCGGTCAGCGGCGCGGGGGGCGCCGGCCGCGTCGCCGCGTAGCCCCCGGCGCCCCCCGCCGCCCCGGCCGCCAGCCCCGCCGCGCCGGCCGCGCCGGCGGTGCCCAACAGCCGTCGCCGTGTGATCTCCCGCTCGTTCATCCGCCGATCGCCACCTTCCTCGTCACGGTCACTTCGTCGATCTGGGAGGTTCGTACGGTCACCTCCACCTGCCATGCGCCGGCCATCGGCAGTTGCAGCCCGGTCGCCTCCCAGGCACCGCGCCCGGTGTGCCGCAGCCGCACCGGCAACGGCCCGATGTGCCGGGCGGGGAGCGTGAACGCCACGCCCACCTCCGGCACGTCCCGCGGATCGCCGGACGGATCGCTGATCACCAGGTGCATCTCGTCCGCGCCGGCCCGGGCGGGCGCCAGGTGCAGGCCGAGCGTGCCCCTCCCCTGCGGCCCGCCGGTGTCGAACGGCACCGTCGCCAGCCAGTCCCCGCCGCCGGCCCCGGACGCCGCCGGGCCGCCCCGGCCGGGGGTCGCCGCCTGCTCGGCCGCCCGGCCCGTTTCCGTGCCGCTCAGCACGGTGGTCACCGCCAGCACCACGACCGCCACGGCCGCCTCCGCCAGCACCGAGCGCCGCAACCCGCGGCGTTCCGGGTCGGCGTCCCGCTCCCGCCGCCGCCCCGCCCGCTCCCGCGCCACCCGCTGCCGCGCCAGCTGCGCGGCCCGCACGGGGTCGCCGACGGGGGGCTCGGGGGCGGGGGGCTCCGCCGGTCCGGGGGCGCTCGGTCCGGGCGCCGCAACGTCGGCGGGCCCGGCCCGCACCGGTGCCGTGGCCGGAACGCCGGCGGGCGCGGGCCGTTCCGCCGGGGCCCCCGCGGTCGCCCGCGCCAGCCGGGCGACCCTGCGGCGGGAGCCCGCGGCCAGGGCGACCACGCAGGCCACCAGCAGCACCTTCACCGTCAGCCACCGGCCGTAGGACGTGCCGGTCAGCGCGTGCCAGGAGCCCACCTGCCGCCAGGACTGGTAGACGCCGGTGGCCACCAGGACGCACACGCACCAGAACGCGATCCGCGCGAAGCGCCGCACCGACGCCGCCGGCACCCCCGGGGTGCGGTACAGCCCGGTCAGCAGTGCGGCCAGACCACCCAGCCACACCGCCACCGCCAGCAGGTGCGCCACGTCCAGCGGCATCGCCAGCGCCGTCTGCGGTCCCACCGACGCGTGCTCGGTGAGCGACCACGTCGACGCCACGGCGGCAGCGACCACGCCGACGGCCACCACGACGCCACCGGTGCGCCGCTCGGCGCCCGCGCTCCGGGCGCCGAACAGCAGCGACAGCACCACGGCCGCCGCCGCCAGCAGCAGCAGACGGCACAGCAGCGCCTCGCCGGACGGCGTGCCCGCGGTCGCCCGCAGCCGCGCGATGTCGAACACCGCGCCCAGCCCGGTTCCGTCGGCGTACGGCCCGCGCAGCAGCAGCAACGCGATCGTGGCGCCCGCGGCGACCGCCCAGCCCGTCACCGCCAGCCGCCGCAGCGGCCGCAGCCGGGAGCCGGCCGGCCAGCACACCCCGAGGAACGCCGCGGTGCCGAAGGTCAGCGCGAATCCCAGGTAGGCGGCGTAGCGGCCGATGCCGTACAGCGTCCCGGCCGCGCCGCCGCCCGCCCCGGCCGCCCGGGGGACCCGCGTGGTGCGCGACGGCGCCCCGACCGAGAACGTCCAGGCGCCGCCCACCGGGTGGGTGTCGGCCGACACCGCCTTCCACGCCACGGTGTACGTGCCGGTGCGCAGCCCGGACGCCAGGTCCACCGTCGCGCTGTCCGCCCGGCCGCCCGCGTGGTGCGCGGTGCCGTGCTGCACCCGACGGCCGGCCGGGTCGTAGACGGTCAGGGAGTCCGCCGACAGCAGCACGCCCTCGGAGAACCACAGCGTCACCGACCCCGGCGCGGACGGCACGACCGCGCCCTCACCGGGATCGGTGCGCACCAGCGCGGCGTGCGCGGACGCGGACGGCACGACACCGAGCAGCACCGCCGCCAGCACCCCGAGCACCACGACCAGCCGCCGTACCGCGAACACCCGCCGCACCGCGCTCAGTCGCCCGGACGGTAGGTGGCCGGTTCCACCGGCACCTTCACCGTGATCGGTGCGGAACGCGCGAAGTGCAGCACGAACGGCACCCGTTCGCCCACCGTCGGGCGGCCCCCCTTGAGGCCCATGAGCATCACGTGGTCGCCGCCGAGCGACAGCTTCAGCGAACCGCCCGCCGGTATCGCCAGGTCCTTGACGGTCTTCATCGCGCCGTCCCCGGTGGTCACCATCAGCCCGGCGCTGGCGGCCAGCGGCGTGGTCACCGACGTCAGCCGGTCGTCGCCGGCGCCGGTGTTGCGCACGGTGAAGTAGCCGGCCGCCATGTCCGCCATCGGCGGCCGGGGCACGTACGCGCCGGAGACCGACAGCTTCGGCGTGCCCTCGTGCGCCGCCGAACAGCCCGCCAGCGCCACCCCCGTCGTACCGGCCAGCGCCGCCGCGGCCACCAGCACGGCCCGTCCCCTGCTCCGGCGGGTCACGGCATGACCCCCTTCACCACGGACGGCAGGTCGTGTTCCCACTGCCGCACGGTGACGCCGGAGGTGTAGATGTAGTGCGCCTTGCCGTCCTTCGGGGAGAACGCGAACACCTCGGCGCCGTGCTGGACGCTGATGCTGCCGTCCTTCTCCTTCACCGGCTTGTCCACCAGCACCCCCAGGCTCCTGGCGGCCTGCTGGACGGCGGTGAAGTTCCCGGTCAGACCGATGAACGACGGGTCCATCGCACCCAGCCACGACTTCAGCCGGGCCGGAGTGTCGCGCTGCGGGTCGGTGCTGACGAACACCACGGCCAGCTTCGCGCGCTGCGCGGCCGGCAGCTTGGCGCGTGCGTCGGCGATGTCCGCCATGGTCGTCGGGCAGACGTCGGGGCAGTGGGTGTAGCCGAAGTACAGCAGCGTGGGCCGCCCCGCGGTCCGCGCCGTCAGGTCGAACGGCTTGCCGTCCTGGTCGGTGAGCCGCAGGTCCGGCTTGGCGAACGGGTGGTCCAGGCTGATGGCAGCGCTGTCCGAGGTGGGCGTGGGTGAGACCACGGTGGCCGGCCCGTCGGCCGCCGGCTGTGAACCGCCGCAGCCGGCCAGCACCGCGGCACCGGCCGCGATCAGGGCCGCCACGGCGGTGAGTCGAATAGTGCGCATGCGCCTTCCCTAAAGGATGTGGGACGGGATGAACGTCCGAAGAGATGAGGGCGAAGATCGTGCGGGGGCCGGGAGTGCCGGACCCGCACGCCGGTTCACGCCGCCGGACCGCCGGAGCGCCGCCGGCCGGCCATGACGCCGAACGCCACGCCGCCGGCGCCCAGCACGATGCCGGCCACGCCGAGTACCCGCGCCGTGGTGTCGGTGTCGTCGTTGGCCGCGGTCTGCCGCACGGAGGCCGCGCCGCCCGCCGGAGCCGTACCGTCCGCCCCGGCGGAGGCCGCCGTGCCCGCCGCGCCGTCGCCGGCGCCCACCGCGGTCAGCGTGAGCACCGGCGCCGGGTGCGCCGGTGCGGCCGCGCCCGGCCGTGCGACGTCGATCCACCGTACGACCTGGTCCTTGCCGTACGTCTGCAACGCCTTGAACGTCAGGCTCGCCGCACCGGTGGGCAACGGACCCATGGACACCGGGAACTGCTGGAACTGCCCCGGCGCGATCCGGCCGCCCGACCAGGTGATCGACGCGACGGCCTCGGTCACCTGGCCGTCGTCGGTGGTGATCGGGTGCGCGAGCCGCACCTTCGTCACCGTCGCCGTCCACCCCGGCACCGGCTGCACCGCCACCGAGGCCAGCGGCCGGTCGGTGGGGAAGAAGACCTGGAGCTTGGTGGTGTCGGCGTTCTCCTCCTCGTTGGGGACCTTGAAGGAAATCGTGCCGTAGCCGCCCTTCGGCGCCGACGACGGCTGCACGGTCACGTGCGCGGACGCCGGCCCTGCCAGGGCCACGACGCCGGCGCCGGCCACCACCGCGGTGGTGGCCCGCCCTAGCGCACGCGTGCGAGAGATGTTCATGCGGGGGGAACTCCACAGATGAGTAGGACAGTACGAGTGATGTGCGCCCTCTCGCGTCCTGAACGCCCGGTGCGTCACGGTATGTTCCGGCGTCCACGGCGTCCACGGCGTCCACGGCGTCCACGGCGTCCACGGCGTCCACGGCGTCCCGTCAACGGGGGCCGGACCGGTGCGCGGGAAGACCGCGCACGCACCGCCGGAACAGCCGGGCGCGGAACACCCGCCCGGGGCACGCCCGTTCGGGGCGCCGCACACCGGACCGGGCACCGTCCGCCGGACCGCGGGCCGGATCACCGGCATCCCGCACCCGGCGGCGCCCTCAGGCCGCGAGTGCCCAGCGCGGCGGGCCGCGCCGCACCACCGCGTGCCGCAGGCAGACCTGCTCCGGCCGCCCGTCCCCGTCCCGTTCCCGCCGGGTACCGCGAGCCGCGCCCACCCGCTCCGGCGCCGTACCCGCCGCGCGGCCCAGCGCCAGCACCGCGGCGATCCACGCCGCCCACGGCACCCGCCGCGCCAGCCGGCCCGCCACGTCCGCCGACAGCCGCACCAGCCGCCACAGCGCGGCCTCGCCACGCCGCAGCAACCAGCCGGCGAGCAGCGCGGCCGCAGCGTGCCCGAGGATCATCGTCCAGCCGAACGACATCGCCGAGCCGGCCATACCGGGCATGCCGGTCATGGCCGCCGCCCCGCCCGCCGCGTGCGCCCCGCCGCCGGCCGGCAGCGTCGACGGGTCGATCCCGGCCCGCCGCACCAGCGCCGCGGCCCCGGCCGGGGTCAACCGCACCGGCCCGCCGCCGCCGCACACCAGCCGTTCGGCCAGCGCCACCACTGCGGCGCCCCGCCCCCCGGCCGGTGCGGCAGGCGCACCGGAGCCCGAACACCACCACTGCCCGGCGCTGAACATCACGTGCAGCACCGCCTGCGCGCCGGCCAGCAGCACCGAGATCCCCGGCAGCGACCGCTCCCGGCCGGCCATCGGCGCCGCCACCGCGAACACCGCGCACCACGCCGCCGCCAGCGCGCACGCCGGAACGCTCACGCCGGACGCCCACGCGTGACCGGCCGCGGCCAGCGCGACACAGGCCGCGGCGAACACCGCGGCCCTCAGCACGCGCAGACCGGCACCGGCCCGGACGAAAACAGTCATGACGCCCGCCATCCTCCCACCGCCCCCACACCGTGCTCCCGGCAGGGCCGCCGCTCACAGCAACGCCCGGGGGCCCGGCGTCCCGCCGCGCGCGCCCGGCTCGTTCGGCCGCGCCCCCGCGGGCACCGGTGGCCCCACCCGCTTCCGCGCGCCCGGCCGGCGCGCGGCCGAATGAGCGGCATCACGTCAACACCACGCTTACGACGCGGCCTTCGCGGCAATACGTAACCGTATGTCGACCCGCGGCCAGGAGGCTGGGAGCATGAACGTCTGGTGGTCACTGCGCCTGCGATGCGACGCCGCGAGCGTGCCGCTCGCCCGCCGGATGCTCACCGGTACGACGGATTCCGCCGGCGTGGATCCCGACGTCGCCCACGATCTGTCCCTCGCCCTGAGCGAGGCGTGCGCCAACGCCGTGGAACACGCGGTGCCCCCGCCGGACGGTGAGGCCGTCTACGAGATCACCTTCCGCATCGACGGCGACCGCTGCCGCGTCGAGGTCACCGACCGCGGCCGGGGCTTCCCGCCCCGCCGCGGCCGGCCCGTGCCGGTGCGCGCCCTGCTGCCCCGCGCCCAGTACGCCGAGAGCGGGCGCGGCCTGTTCCTCATCGAGGCCCTCATGGACCACGTCCGCATCGACAGCGCCCCCGGCCACGGCGCCGTCGTCACCTTCGAGCGCTCCCTCACACCCCGGGCGGGCGCGCTCGCCCAGGCGTCCTGAACGCGGGCGTCCTGAACGCGGCTGTCGTCGACGCGGGCGTCCTGAACGGCGAGCGCACCCCACGCCTCAGCCGCGCAGCGACCGCATCCACTCCTCGACCTCACCGGAACGCCGGGGCAGCGCGGCCGACAGGTTCTCGTTGCCGTCGGCGGTCACCAGGATGTCGTCCTCGATGCGCACGCCGATGCCGCGGTACTCCTGCGGCACCGTGAGGTCGTCGGCCTGGAAGTACAGACCGGGCTCCACGGTGAGCACCATGCCGGGCTCCAGCGTGCCGTCGACGTAGGACTCCACCCGGGCGTGCGCGCAGTCGTGCACGTCGAGGCCGAGCATGTGGCCGGTGCCGTGCAGCGTCCAGCGGCGCTGGAGGCCGATCTCCAGCACCCGCTCGACCGGCCCCTCCAGCACGCCCCACCGCACCAGGCGTTCCGCCAGCACCCGCTGGGCCGCGTCGTGGAACTCGCGGTACTTCGCCCCCGGGCGCACCGCGGCGATACCGGCCTCCTGGGCGTCGTACACCGCGTCGTAGATCCGGCGCTGCACGTCGGTGAAGGTGCCGGAGACCGGCAGGGTGCGGGTGATGTCGGCGGTGTAGAGGCTGGTGGTCTCCACACCGGCGTCGAGCAGCAACAGGTCGCCGGAGCGCACCGGGCCGTCGTTGCGCACCCAGTGCAAGGTGGTGGCGTGCGGGCCGGAGGCGCAGATGCTGCCGTAGCCGACGTCGTTGCCCTCGACCCGGGCGCGCAGGAAGAAGGTGCCTTCGATATAGCGCTCCGAGGTGGCCTCGGCGCGGTCCAGCACCTTGACGACGTCCTCGAAGCCGCGGGCGGTGGAGGCGCAGGCGGACCGCAGCTCGCCGATCTCGAACTCGTCCTTGACCAGCCGCAGTTCGCTGAGGAAGACGGTCAGCTCACGGTCCCGCTCGGCGGTCACCTTGTCCGTGAGCGCGGTCTCGACCGCCGCGTCGTAACCGCGCACCACGCGCACCGGGCCGGTGGCGGTGGACAGCAGGTCGGGCAGTTCGCGCACGTCGCCGCAGGGGATGCCGAGCAGCAGCTCGCCCTCCGCCAGGCTGTGGCGGCGGCCCACCCACAGCTCACCGCTGCCGCTGAGCCAGAACTCGCCGTTCTCCCGGCTGGAGCGCGGCAGCAGGTAGGCGGTGGAGCGGTGGCCCTCGGTGTCCGGCTCCATGACCAGCACCGCGTCCTGCGTCTGGTCGCCGGTCAGGTGGACGTACTCGGTGCCGGCGCGGAAGGGGTGGTCGGTGTCGTTGGCCCGCATCCGCAGGTTGCCGGCGGGGACCACCAGGCGCTCGCCGGGGAAGCGGGCGGACAGCGCGGCCCGCCGGGCGGCGGTGTGGGACGCCTGCGCTATCGGCTCCAGCCCGCGCAACTCGGTGTCGGCCCAGCCGTCGCGCATGTGCTGGGCCAGCTCGTCGGACACGGCCGGGTACAGGCCGTTCTTCCGCTGCTTGACGGGAGCCTCGGCCTCCTGGGCCTCGTCCCCCTCGGTCCGCTCCGGGGTGGTGTCCTCGGTCACGGCAGCCTCCTCGTCAGGGCCCATGCGCCGGCGGAGGTTCAGGGCCCGTTCCCCTCCACCGCGGACCATCCTAGGTCGGCGGTCCAGCCCCTGTCCCGGCCTGTGGACAACGCCTGTGGAAAACCCGGACTCCCCGATGTCGCAGCAGGTCAAAGCGGTGGACTGGGTGGCGGAAGACGGCCGGCCGCCCGTAGCGCCCGGGCGTTCCGGAACCGGGTGGTCCCCGGGGCGCCCGGAGTTCGTCCGCCCGCAGCGCTCCGTCACCTCCGCAGCCCGTCCGCCCGCGGATCCCGGTCAGTCGAACCGCACGGCCAGCGCCACCACGTCGTCGTACCGGGGGCCCCTGCCGCCGCCGAGGCAGGCGGCCAGGACGTGGTCCAGCAGCGCCCCGGGGTCGTCCAGGCAGTCGCGCGGGGCGCCGGCGGCCGCCGCTTGCAGCAGGGCGAAGGCCCGGTCGGCCGACTCACCGGTGCCGTGCAGCAGGCCGTCGGTGTAGAACAGCACGGTGTCGCCCGGCACCACGGTGAACTCCACGCTGGGCGCCTCCCAGCAGCTGAGCATGCCCAGCGGCGCCGACAGCGTCGTCTCCACGTAGTCCGCCCGGCGCGGTCCCACCACCAGCGGCGGGCAGTGGCCCGCGCCGGCCATCAGCAGGGTGCGGGCCTGCGGTTCCACGTAGGCGAACAGCGCGGTGGCGTTGCGTCCCGGCTCGGTCAGCCGCAGCAGCAGCTCCAGGTCGGACAGGACGGCCACCGGGTCCTCGCCCTCCATCACCGCGTAGGCGCGCAGCGAGGCGCGCAGCCGGGCCATGGCGGCCAGTGCGCCGGGACCGGTGCCGGTGACGCCGCCGACCGAGACGCCGAGCGCGGCCTCCGGCAGCGGCAGCGCGTCGAACCAGTCGCCGCCGCCGCGCGGATCGGCCCGGTGGCGCACCGCCATCCGCACCCCCGGCACCCGGGGCAGCGTGCCGGGCAGCAGTTCCTCGCGCAGCCCGGCCTCCGCCTCGCGGGCCCGGGTCAGCTCGATCTGCCGGGCCACGTGCTCGGCGGCGTAGCGCGCGTACAGCCGGGCCAGGTGGCGCTGGCGGCCGGTGGGCTCGGCGGGTTCGTCGTAGAACCACACGACCGCGCCGAGCCGTCCGCAGACCTCGCCGGCCAGCCGCAGGCCGTAACTGGCGCCGAAGCCCAGGTGGGCGGCGACCTCCCGGTGCCGCGGGTCGAGCCCGGACTCGCCGGCCAGGTCGGTGTGCAGCAGTTCGCCGTCGTCGTCGGTGTCCAGCAGGTGGCCGTGCACCGGGGCGCCGGGCGGCACGGTCTCGATGGCGCCCAGGTCGGCGCGCGGCAGCCCGTAGCCGATCGACGTGCGTGGCCCCAGGCCGTCGGCCGGGTCGAGCACGACCATGCCCCGGCGCGCCCCGACCAGCGCCGCGCCGGTGCGCAGCACTTCCTGCAGGGTGGGCTCCAGCGCGCTGGTGGCGGTCAGCCGCTCGGTGAACTCGTGCAGAGTGGTGAGGTCGGAGATCCAGGACGCCAACTGGTCCTGGACGGCGGCCAGTTGCTCGAACGGCCGGACGACCGCGGCGATGGCCTCCGCCTCTTCGGGGCTGGGGGTCCCCTCCGGCGAGGCGTCCCCGGGGCCGGGGACGGCGTGTGTCGTCATCGCGCCCGGCCCGTGGGTGCGGGCCGTCGGGGCGGCAGGGCGCGGCGGCCGTCCCGTCCGGCCGGCAGCCGTGGGCTGCGGTCCGGGGGCCTTGGCCGTCGGGGAGCGGTCGTCGTCCGGCTGCGCCTTCGCACGCGCGTCAGTTTCTGCGACCTCGCCGGTGGCCTGGTCGATTCCAGCCACTTTCGGAAGACGCGCCGCACTCATGACCGGTCGCTTCCCGCCGTCATCGGGGCATGCGGTGCCATGGCCGGATTTCTGCGCATTTCCCGGCTTTTCGCCGCACCGCCCGGCAGTGGGTGCGACCTGCGATTCTCTGTCAATAGCATTGCAAACCCCCATGTCGTGTTGCGCTGCTATCAATACCTCCCTTGTACACGCAAGGATGCGGACATGTCCAGGATTGCTCCGCTGGTCGTGCGGGCTTCCCTCTTCGGTGGCGCCGCGGGACCGGCGTGCCGCTAGGATGACCGAAAATAGTCTCCACATGCGCCCATTGGCGATCGACTGGAGGCAGTCAACAGCGCGTCATATCCGCCGCGGCGGGTACGTTCGTGGTGAGCGGCGGGTGGGCACGGCGGCGGGAAGCGGCACCGGTATCCTGCAACGGTCCGGCACCGCGCGGTGCGGCGGGACCCGGCGGCAGTCCGGGAGCCCCGGCGGCACGGCGCCCCGCCCAGCGGCGCCGCACAGCACACGGTACGACCGAACAACCGGCACCATGGCACCCTGATCGGCGGCGACCCCGGACCGGCAGGAACCCGGAACCCGGCTGGAGCGTCGTCCACAGTGGTCGTGACACGTAAGGAAACCGGTTCCCGGTACGCACGGGGACGGGACCCGCGGCACCACGAACGGGACCACGACGGGACCCAGAAGGACGGCACGCGCCCTCGGGGCCGGTCCGAGCCGCCGGTGAGCACACCGCCGGCCGCGAACCGCCCCGCACGCCACGTCCCACGCTCGCCCCCACGGCGTGACGCGCTGCCTCGCACGACGTCCGGCTGCCCTCACGGGGGAGCGGCGGTACTGGTACGGGCAGATCCTTGAGCGTTGACGGAAAGGAACGAGCGCTGATGCGCGAGATCCTCGGAAGCGGACGCAGGTTCACGTGGCCCATGGGGCTGCTGAAGTCCCTGGGGTGGAAGAAGCCGGCCCCCGCGCGGGAGTGTTCCGCGCTGCGGGAGGCCGCACTGCACTGTGCGCGGGAGTGGAACTGGCCGGTGCTGCCCGGCGTCGGGCACCTGGGCCCCGCCACGGTGGCGCACGACGGGTCCGGGGGTGTGGCGGCCGCCCGCGCGCGCCTGCTCGGCCTGCGCAACGACCGGCGCACAGGGGTGAACCGGGCGGCCGAGAGTTACCCGTGCGCCTGTCCGCGCCCCGATTGCCCGGTGCCGGGCGCCCATCCGAACGACCCCGGCCTGCTGGCCGCCACGTCCGACCCGCGCATGGTGGAGTCGTGGTGGGGCCGGCGTCCGGAGGCCCCGGTCGTCCTGGCCACCGGCGGACCGGTATCCGCGGTCAGCCTGCCGGTCGACGCCGGCACCCGTGCGGTGCGCGCCCTGGAGGAACTCGGGGTGCGCCTCGGCCCGGTGATCGCCACGCCCACCCGCATGGTGCTGCTGGTCGCCCCGTACTCCCTGGAGGAGCTGGGCGAACTGCTCTGCCGCCAGGAGTGGGTGCCCTCCTCGCTGCGCTACCACGGCTGCGGCGGCTACGTGATGCTGCCGCCGTCGCAGACCGGGGGCGGCGGAGTGCACTGGGTGCGCGAGCCGCGCGCCGGGACGCGGGGCACGCCGTTCCTGCCCGACATCGCCGTCGTCGTCGACATGCTCGTCGCGGCCGGCGTCAGCGCCCCGGACGGCACCCACCTGGCCTACTGACCCCTTCAACACCCGTCGCGGCGCCCGGATCCCGGGCGCCGCGCGGCGTTCCCGGGCTGCCTGGCGGGCGGGGCCTCAGCGGGCCGGGGGGCGGGGCCGCGGGGCCCGCGGAGGCGCCAGGGCACGAAAAGGCCCGATCGCTGGCGACGGGGGATGCACCAGCGACCGGGCACAAAGAAACGGTAACAAGATTTGGGCCGTTCGCAAATTCGCCGACGCGATGCAAACGTCCCATCTGAGATGGGAACATCCGCTTTTGTGACCGGCCCCTCGCGGGGACAACCCCGTCCTCAACTGGCCTTTGTCACCATGTTGCCGTGCGTTTTGGGGTCTTGGTCCGTACCTGGGCCGGCCGACGGCTCACCCGTGCGGCCGCTCCCGGACACGCCGGAGCCCGGCCGCGCGGCGTGCGCGACCGGGCCCGGGAACGCGATCAGCTCAGGGTCACCTGGCGGTTGGCGAGCCCGCTGCGCGCCCGCCGTTCGGCCGCCGACAGCGCGGTGCCGGCGGCCAGCGCCCCGCCCAGCCGCTCGCCGAACTCCGCGGCCGCCTTCTCGATGTCCGCCGCCCGCACCGACACCGGCAGGTCCCACACCGGCACCATGAGCCCGTGCGCCCGGAACGAGCCCACCAGCCGGGTCTCCTCACCCAGCGACGACGCGCCCGCCGCGTGCAGCCGCGCCAGCGCGTCCAGCAACTCCTCCTCCGGGTGCGGCATCACCCAGCGCAGGTGGTTCTTGTCCGGCGTGCCGCACCAGTAGGCCGCGTCCACCCCGGACAGCCGCTCGGTCGGCAGCGCGGCCTCGTTGGCCCGCTCCAGCGACGCCGACACCTCACCGGTGGCCTTCGCCGCCTCCTCGGGGCCGCCCAGCCAGAACTCGAACCCCGGGTGCACGACCGGCGCGAACGGCGCCGAGAGGTCCAGCAGGTCCTGCAGACGGGGACCGGCCGCGTCCGGCCGCACCGCCTCCACCGGCTGCCCCGCCACGCCCTCCAGGGCCGCCGTCAGCGTGCCGGCAAGGTCACGGCTGATATCGCCCGAGGCGGTGTCGTTCTGCAGGCCCAGCAGCACCTCGCCGCTCTCCCGGCGCAGCGCGGGCCACGCCATCGGCAGCACGGTGCCCAGCGTCACCGCCGGCACGCCGTCGGGGAGTCCGCCCTTGAGCGTCAGCGCCACGGTGGCGGCCGGCACCAACTCCCGCAGGGCCACCCAGTCGCACTCGCCGGGCAGGCCCTCGAACGGCCGCCGCACCAGCTCCGTGACGGCCTCCGCGGCCGCCCGTCCGTGACATGCCTTGTACCGGCGCCCGGACCCGCACGGGCACGGCTCCCGCGCCCCGACGACCGGGACCGTGCCGTCCTCGTGCCGCGCGGCGCGGCCGCGGTCCAGGGGGGAAGTGCGCTTCTTCGCCATGACTGGGTGTCTTCCGCTCGGGCGTTACGTGTCCGGCGTGAGCCTAGTGCCCAGCGCGGTCGCCACGGACGGGACGCGTCACGCGCCGTCGGCGCACCGGGACGCGGCCGCCGATCAGTCCAGCTCGTCGAAGACGGCGACGTAACGCGGCGACGCCGTATGCGCCCCGGCCGGCGCCGGAACCCGCGCCGGCAGCACCGCGGCCGTGCGCCGCGCGTGCCGGGCCCGCACCGCGAGCACCGCCCAGACGGTCAGCGCCCCGGGCTCGTCCCGCACGCCCCAGTCGAGCGTCAGCATCCCGACGATGCCCAGACCGCGCCCACCGCGGGCGGTCAGCGAGGGCACCGCCTCCTTGGGCCGGGTCGGGCCGCCGCCGTCGGTCACCTCAAGCGTCAGCAGGCCGTCCTCGTCCACGCACCAGCCGGCCCGTATCCCGGGCACCCGTCCGCCGCCGGGCAGCGGGCGGCCGTAGCGGCACGCGTTGCCCAGCAGCTCCGAGAGCACCAGCACCGCGTCGTCGACGACGGTCTCCGGCGCCCCGCAGCCGCGCAGTTCGGCCCGCAGCCGGCGTCTGGCCTCCCCCACACCGGACGGACCATGCGGCAGAGCCATGGTCGAGGAGGCCGGGACATCCCGGGTCGTCAACGAAGCCACCCCCACTCCCTCCGTCGAACCGCGGTACCGGGGGTCCGGTCCGCGACACCGGGTGGATGCCCGCACCCGATGTGCCGGAAACGGGTGTTCAGCGGAAGTTTCCCCGCTTTTCCCGTACTTTGGCGCGACCGGGTGCGGCGGGCCGGCTCCGCGCTTCCTTCACCGGCCCGTCACGAAAGCGTCCGCCCCCCTCATGCCCGGCCGCCACCCCCCTTACTCGTCCTGCCGCTTCCCGCGCCCGAGTTGCCGCAGGACCTCCCCCGGCCGGTTGGTGATGATCGCGTCCACCCCCAGCGCCACGCACAGCTCCACGTCCTGCGGCGCGTCCACCGTCCACACGTGCACCTCGTGGCCGGCCGCCCGCAGCCGCGCGACGTAGCCGGGGCTGGCCCGCAGCACCCGGATGCTCGGCGCCGCGATCCGCACCCCCGGCGGCAGCCGCCCGTCACGGTGCCGGGGCGTGAGGTAACTCATGAGAAGAACCACCGGCACGTTCGGCGCCCCCGCGAGCACCCGGCGCAGCGACCGCGCCGAGAAACTCATCACCCGCACCCCGGAGCGCCGCGGGTCCGCCGGGTGCCGCAGGCCGAAGCGGTCCAGCGACTCCAGCAACCGCTCCTCCACCTGCCCCGCCCAGCGCGAGGGGTGCTTGGTCTCGACGGCCAGCTCCACCGGCCGGTCCGCGCAGGTCACCAGCTCCAGCAGCCGGTCCAGCGTGAGCACCGCGCGGCGCTCCGCCGGGTCGCCGCCGCGCCCCGGCCGGTCCGGGTCGTGGTCGGGCGCCTCCCACGGGTCCATCCAGGAACCGAAGTCCAGCTCCTCCAACTGCGCCAGCTCCAGCCGCGAGACGGCACCCCGCCCGTTGGACGTACGGTTGACCCGACGGTCGTGCACGCAGACCAGGTGGCCGTCGGCGGTCAGCCGCACGTCGCACTCCAGGGCGTCGGCGCCGTCCTCGATGGCTTTGCGGTAGGCGGCGAGGGTGTGCTCCGGCGCGTCCCGCGAGGCTCCGCGGTGGGCGACGACGCGGATCGTGCCGGGAGACCCCCGGCGGGACGCGTGATTCACCGGCCCATCGTGCCACCGTACGTCCCCGGCGCCCGTTTTGCCGGGGTTAAAGAAAATCCCCCCGCGGAGTGACGACTGTTTACGGTGGTCCGACGCATGGTGGGAAAGGCTGTCCCCAGCACCGTCCCGCACCGCGTCCGCCGGTCACCGCCGGCGGGCGTGCACACCACCGACCCGATCCGAACCGCGCATCATTCGAGGAGACAGCTGTGAGCACCGAGAACGAGGGCGGCCTCCCCGCCTCGGGGCAGGACGGCGGCACCCGCCCTGGGGAGGGCGAGCCGTACGTCTCGGAGCAGCCTCGCGACACCGCCGCGACGTCCGGCGCCGAGGCCGCGCCCAGTACTCCGCCTCCCCCGGCGGAGCCCCCCCACGCCCACCGGCCGACCGAGCAGACGCCCGCCGTCCAGCCGTCCGCCTTCTCAGCCCCCCCGCCTCCGGCCCCGCCGGCCGCGGGCCCCTACGGAGACCCCTACGGGCAGCCGCCCGCCCAGCCCCTGTACGACGTCACCCCGCCCGTACAGCCGCCGAAACGGCGCGGTGCGGCCGGCCTGGTGACCGCCGTCATCGTGGCCGCCCTGGTGGCCGGCGGTGTCGGCGGCGGCATCGGCTACTGGGCCGCCGACCGGCAGAGCGGCGGCTCCACCACCGTCTCCGCCTCCAACACCCCCAAGAACCTCGACCGGGCCCCCTCGTCGGTCGCCGGAATAGCCAACCGCGCCCTGCCCAGCGTCGTGACCATCAACGCCAGCGGCAGCCAGGAGAGCGGCACCGGCACCGGTTTCGTCTACGACCGCCAGGGCCACATCCTCACCAACAACCACGTGGTCGCCCCCGCGGCCGGCGGCGGCAAGCTGACGGTCACCTTCTCCAACGGCAAGACGTACAACGCCGAGGTGGTCGGCCGCGCGCAGGGCTACGACGTGGCGGTCGTCAAGCTGAAGAACGCCGGCGACCTGCACCTCGACCCGCTGCCGCTGGGCAACTCCAGCGCGGTCGCGGTCGGCGACGCCACGATCGCCATCGGCGCCCCCTTCGGCCTGTCCGGCACGGTCACCACCGGCATCGTCAGCGCCAAGAACCGCCCGGTCGCCTCCAGCGACGGCCAGGGCTCGGCGTCGTCGTACATGAGCGCCCTGCAGACCGACGCGTCGATCAACCCCGGCAACTCCGGCGGCCCGCTGCTGGACGCGCAGGGCGCGGTCATCGGCATCAACTCCGCCATCCAGTCCGCCAACAACGGCAGCGACAGCCCGTTCGGCAGCGGCGGCTCCTCCCAGCCCGGCAGCATCGGCCTGGGCTTCGCGATCCCGATCAACGAGGCGAAGTTCGTCGCCGACACCCTCATCCGCACCGGCACGCCGGTCTACGCGGTCATGGGCCTGTCGGTGGACATGAACTACGAGGGCGTGGGCGCGAAGATCTCCGAGACCGGCGCGGGCGGCGGCCAGGCCGTCACCGCCGGCGGCCCCGGCGCGAAGGCGGGCCTCAAGCCCGGTGACGTGATCACCAAGTTCGGCGACTCGGTGATCGACTCCGGCCCCACCCTGATCGGCGCGATCTGGCAGCACCGCCCCGGCGACCACGTCCAGCTCACCTACACCCGCTCGGGCCACACCACGACCACCACCGTCACCCTCGGCGAACGCAAGGGAGACAGCGCCAGCTGACCACCCCCACCCACCCCCACCCGCGCTACGCTGTCCCCGCGTCCCCGGACGCGAGGAGGGTTGCCCGAGTGGCCTAAGGGAACAGTCTTGAAAACTGTCGTGAGGTAACCCCTCACCGTGGGTTCAAATCCCACACCCTCCGCGCGGTGTTCTGTCTGCGCAGCTCAGGGCCGGCCCCGACTTCCAGGGGGCCGGCCCTGAGGCGTTGGGGTGTCTTGGCGTGAGCGGTGGGAATCGCGCCGTTGACCAGTCCGCGTGGCCCAGGATCAGCCCCCTCGACCTCCCGCATCGCCCGGTCGACGGCCTCCCCGCACGCCCCGGCCGGCGCCCGCCCCTCGTCCGGGCTGCGGCGCCGGCCCCCGCGGAACGCCCCCCGCACCCCGCCAAGCGAGCCGCCGTCCGCCGCCCGAGCCTCCACCTCGTCGGCATTGGGCAGATATGTCGACTTCGACCCTCGCGCGCCCGCGGTTCGGAAGTGACGTTTCTGCCCTTATCTCGCCTGCGAAGGGGGCTGATTAATCACTGCTCAGCCTTATTCGTTATGAGTGGGTAGGTTTATCGACACATCGTCACGCTTGAGAGCTAAATAGGCCATCCGGAGTGGTTTTCGGTGGGGCGGGCGGGCAGTCTGGTTTCCGCGACGCCGCTCAGCCGGCGGGGTGGTCGGCCAACTGCCCCGCGACACCCTCCACTTCCAGATCCTGGGAGGATTGCCATGATCAGCATCCGTACCACTCGTGCCCTTGCCGCGATCGCCGCTCTGCCGCTGGCGGCCGTTCTGTTCGCCGGTACCGCTTCCGCGGACAACGGTTCGTTCGCCGACCATCACTCCACCTCCAGCGTCAACAGCACGCAGCAGGTGGCGACGGGTTCCGGTGCGACGAACCAGAGCAACACCGCGAGTGTCAACGGTTCGGGCCTGACGCACATCGACCAGAACAACGTGAAGGTGAACTTCACCCGCCTCTGGTGACCACCCGGCGTTCCGCGCTGCCGGGTCCGCGAGTCTCCGGCCCGGCGCGTCCCGGGCGGGGCCGGCCGCGCGGCGGTGTGATCGGCGCCGCAGCGCGGAGCGGCCACGGGCGGTTGGGGCGCGCGGGGGGCGTCCGGGCCTGACGGGGGCGGGCGTGGGGGCCCGCTCCCGTCCACAGCCTGTGGACGGAGAGCCCCCCGCGCCCGCCGCCACGACGGATCCGACGGTGACGCCGCCCCACCGGGGACGCCGTGATCCCGCACAGCGGCCGCACCGCCCTGACGCAGCCGGCCTCAGGGAGCTGTGGCCCCGCGACGTCCTGCCGGAGGGCCTCGCGAGCCCGGCGCGGCCCCCACGCCCGCCACGGTGAACGGCGCACCGGCCGTTTCCGCACCCGAACGCGCCGGCGGAGGCGCGAGCGGGTCCGGAGACCGCCGGCGTGCCGCCACCGGAACCCGTGAACGCCTTCGCACGCCGCGGGCCGGCCGGCCGCCCCGAGCGACCCCTGGTGAACGTCTCCGCCCGGGACCGGTTCCGCCGCCGACCGCCCGGAAGAGCGTTCCCCGGTGTCCCGGTGTGCGAGTCGTCCGGTGAACGCCCCGCCGCTGCGGAGAAGGGCGTTCCCCGTGAAATCGTGCGCCTGGGTCACGATGACGGTATCGAAATCGTGCAGTACGTCACGATATCCCGTGTCACGCGTACCGCCCAGGTGCGTGAAAACCGTCGGGTCGCGAGCCGGTCTTGGACGGCGGCCGGTACGTGCGTCGCCCCGGGACCGGGGAATCGTGTGGCGGGCCGTCGCACGAAATGCTTCCTGACGATGCGTCATGATTCCCCGGGGCGCGGCACACCCTGCCGTGCCGCGGCCCGGGGACGGTCTCCGGTGGGCGGCGCCGTCCCGGTGTCCGTACGTGGCACCGGGCAGACGGCTGAAACCGGGCGGTCGCCGGGCGTGGCTGCACGGTGGCGGACGATGGCGCGCTTTGACTCGGGCCATGCGTGAAAACCATCTGATGATCCGATCCGCGCTGGCCGCGACCGCTGCCACCGCCGCCCTGATCACCGCGGTCGCCCCGGCGACCGCGGCGGCGCCGTCCGCTGTGCGGGCGGAGCCGTCCGGTGACGTGCTCCCCGCACCGGCCCGTGCCGCGATCGACGCCGCGCACGCCCCCGTTGCCGGAGCGCCCGCGCAGGTCGCCGGGGCGGCCCTCGCCGGCCTCGCGCACCTCATCCCCGGCGCCGCGCGCAGACCGCCGACGCCACCCGTCACGACGCGCCACCTCCGCTTCGGCAACCCGCCGGCCGGGGTGCCGCGGGCCGGCCTCCTCGACGACGGCGACGACCGCACCCCCGACCCGCGTCTCACCGACCCGTCCTACGCCGACCGTCCGGCCGGCGTCCTGCCCGGCGACGGGGCCGGTGTCCTGCCCGGCGGCACCTGGTCCATCACCGCCGGCGGCGCCAGCGGCGATGTCTCCGTGTCCGTTCCCGCACCCCCCGCACCCCCGGCAGCCACCCCCGCACCCGTCCCGCCCACCGCGCCGCGGGCCCCCGCCCCCGCCGCCCCCCGGCTGCCCGGACCGGACGCCCCCGATCCGTCCGACCGTGCGGCGAACAGCGGGACCCGCACCACGACGGACCCTCTGGTGCTGGGCGCGCACGTCTACCACGGCCTCGGATTCGAGGCGTGCACCGCGCCCAGCCTGGCCACCCTGCAGGCGTGGCGGAACTCCCCGTACCGCGCCGTCGGCATCTACATCGGCGGCCGGGCCCGCAGTTGCGCGCAGCCGAAGCTGACCCGCTCCTGGGTGCGGTCCGTGACGGACATGGGCTGGAGCCTGCTGCCCATCTGGGTCGGTTCGCAGTCACCGTGCGCGACGGGCGAACGCCAGCGGCGGCTGTCCATCAGCGCGAGCCGTGCCAACGCCCAGGGGGCCGAGGAGGCCGGGCAGGCCGTCGACGCGGCCGCATCCCTCGGCATTCTGCGCGGCAGCCCGATCTACCTGGACATGGAGTCCTACAGCACGAGTTCGTCGCGCTGCACGGCCCCGGTGCTGGACTTCACCCGTGGCTGGAGCCACAAGCTGCGCACCCAGCACTACTTCCCCGGCTTCTACAGCAGTTCCGACTCCGGCATCCGGCAGATCGAGAACGCCCGCGCGAAGGGCGTCGCCGACCTGCCGGGCGTGATCTGGTTCGCGCGCTGGAACGACGCCGGAACGCTGTACTCCGAGCCCGTCCTCCCGCAGAACGTGTGGCGTCCGCACCGCCGCATCCACCAGTTCGTCGGGGACACCGAGGAGAGCTACGGCGGCTACTCCCTCGCCATCGACCGCGACACCATCGACGCCCCCGTGGCGATCGTCGGATGAACGCGGGTGGCTCGGCCGACGTGATACCGCCCGATCACGCGGTGCGGAGAACGACGTACCACGTGTAGGAAACCTGACGTATGGCGCACGAAAACGGTGGACGGACCCGTACCGCGTGACGTGAGGGGACACCCCCGTCCCCCTACGGGACCTCCCGCAGAAAGCGGCCGGCGAGCCGGGCGCGGTATCCCGCCACGGCCGGTGCGCGGACGCGAGCCGTTGAACCCGGCGTATGCGGTGGCCGAACCCCGCGGCGCCTCCACCGCCGGGCCGCCGCATACGTCCGGATCCGGACGCAGGAGCGCCGCGCCCGCCCGGCAGACCTGAACGCAACCCCGGGGACGACCCTGAGGCGGCTCCGCCCTCGGGAGGTGGGGCCACCCCCAGACCTACGACCTGAGGGGGACGCGGCTTCGGCACCTGCGGGCGATTCCACCGTCACACTGCGCTTCTAGCGTGGACGCCATGACCTCGCCTGTGTGCGGTACTTCCCAGCAGCAGTTCACCGCCTACGTCAGGAAACGCCGGCCGGTGCTGATGCGGACCGCCCGTGCGCTGACCGCCAACCCCTGCGACGCCGAGGACCTGCTGCAGACCGCGCTGACCCAGACCTACCTGGCGTGGGAGCGCATCGCGGACCGGGACGCCGTCGACGGCTACGTACGCCGCACACTGATGAACACCCGCACCTCGCAGTGGCGCAAGCGGCGGATCGACGAGTTCGCCTGCGAGGAGGTGCCGGAGGGTGACCAGCCGGGCGCCCCCGACCCCGCCGAGCGCCAGGCCGAACGGGACGCGCTCTGGGAAGCGGTGGGCCGGCTGCCCGCACGGCAGCGGGCGATGGTCGTACTGCGGTACTACGAGGACCTGACCGAGGCCCAGACCGCGGCCGTGCTCGGCGTCTCCGTCGGCACCGTCAAGAGCGCCGTCTCCCGCGCCCTGGTCAAGCTGCGCGGCGACCATGGTCTCGCCGACGCCTTCCAGCCCGGAGCCGTACTGCTGCCGTCCGCGCGCCCGGCGGCCGCCCGCGCCGACAACGTGCACCATGGTGCTGCCTGATCGACGTGCACCATGGTGCTGCCCGGCGTCACGTGCGGCTGCCGGCCCGCGCCGCGCTGAGGACGCCCGGGCGATGCCGTGTGGGTGACAGGGCCGGGGGTAGTGACATACCGATCGGTACGACGGAAGAATCTCCCGGACCTACTCTCGCGTAGGACGTCGCGGCGGCTGACTGAGCGCGGTGCGCTCCGCCGGACGGCCGGCGGAACGGACCGCCGGGGGCCGGCGGCGTCGCGGGAACGACGTCATCGCGCAACGGCGCGCAACATGGGAGGCACCCGGTGCTGCGGAACACCATGCAGGACGTACCGCTCCTGCTGTCACGGATACTGACGCACGGTTCGACGATCCACGGCACATCGGTGGTCTCCACCTGGACCGGCGAGGGGGAACCGCGCCGCCGGACCTTCACCGCGATCGGCCGCAGGGCCGCACAGCTCGCCCACGCGCTCGGTGAGCTGGGCGTGGCACAGGGCGAGCCCGTGGGCACCCTCATGTGGAACAACAACGAGCACACCGAGGCGTACTTCGCGATCCCCTCACGCGGTTCGGTGCTGCACACCCTGAACCTGCGGCTGCCGGCCGAGCAGCTGGAGTACATCGTCAACCACGCGCAGGACCGCGTCATCCTGGTCAACGGCTCACTGCTGCCGCTGCTGGCGCCCCTGCTGCCACGGCTGGGCACCGTCGAGCACGTCGTCGTGGTGGGCGAGGGCGACCTGGCGGTCCTCGACGGCTGCCGGGCGGCCGTGCACGACTACGAGACCCTGATCGCGGGCCAACCGCAGACGTACGACTGGCCCTGTCTGGACGAGCGGCATCCGGCGGCCATGTGCTACACGTCCGGCACCACCGGCGAGCCCAAGGGCGTGGTCTACAGCCACCGCTCGATCTACCTGCACTCCATGCACCTCAACACGTCCGAAGCCTTCCAGCTCATGCCGGGCGACACGACGATGCCGATCGTGCCCATGTTCCACGCGAACGCCTGGGGCGTGCCGCACGCGGCGTTCATGAGCGGTATGAACATGCTGATGACCGACCGATTCCTCCAGCCCCGGGCCATCGCCGAGATGATCGAACAGGAACGGCCCACGCATGCCTCGGCCGTTCCGACCATCTTCCAGGGACTGCTGGCCGAACTCGGCGAGCGCCGACGGGACATCTCCAGCCTGCGCAAGGTGATCATCGGCGGTGCCGCCTGCCCGCCCTCGCTGATGGCCGGCTTCGAGAAGGACCACGGCGTCACCGTCGTGCACGCCTGGGGCATGACGGAGATGTCCCCGCTGGGCACCGTCTCCCACCCGCCTGCCGGCCTGTCGGCGGACGAGGCGTGGAAGTACCGGGTCACCCAGGGCCGTTTCCCCGCCAACGTCGAGGCACGGCTCATCGGCCCCTCCGGTGAGACCGTGCCCTGGGACGGCGCCGGCAGCGGTGAGCTGGAAGTGCGCGGCCCCTGGGTCGCCGGCGCCTACTTCGGGGGCGCCGGCGAGGAACCGGTCGTACCGGAGGACAAGTTCCACGACGGCTGGCTGCGCACCGGCGACATCGGCACCATCTCTCCCGACGGCTACCTGACGCTGACCGACCGCTCAAAGGACGTCATCAAGTCCGGCGGCGAGTGGATCTCCTCCATGGAGCTGGAGAACCACATCATGGACCACCCCGCCGTCGCCGAGGCGGCCGTCGTCGCCGTCCCCGACGAGCGCTGGGGCGAACGCCCGCTCGCCACCGTCGTCCTGCGTCCCGGCGCCGACGTCACGTACGGGCAGCTGCGGGACTTCCTCGCCGAACGCGTGGCCCGCTGGCAGCTGCCGGAACGCTGGACCCTGCTGGAAGCGGTGCCCAAGACGTCTGTCGGCAAGTTCGACAAGAAGGTCATCCGCCGCCAGTACGCCGACGGAGAGCTCGACGTCACCCGGTTGTGACCGCACCTCCGCCGTCCGGCCGGGCGAGGAGCCCGACCGGACGCGCGGAAAACCGCACCCACGGGTACCGACAACGAGCCGGGAAAACGTGCCCATACGTCACGAAAACCCCGGGGTGGACGTCAGAGGTCCGTGCCGATCTTCCCCAGCATGTCGACGATGCGGCCCTGCACCTCGGGGCTGGTGGACCGTTCCGCCAGGAAGAGCACCGTCTCCCCGGAGCTGAGGCGTGGCAGTTCGGCGGCGTCGATGTCCACGGACGTGTAGACCACCAGCGGCGTGCGGTTGAGCAGGCCGTTGGCACGCAGCCAGTCGACGATGCCCAGCCGGTCGCGCCGGATGAGCAGCAGGTCCATCACCACGAGGTTGGGGAGCATCTGCTCGGCCAGCGCCGCCGCGTCCTCCTCCGACGCCGCGTGCGCCACCTGCATGCCGCGCCGTTCCAGCGTCGCGGCGAACGCCCCCGCGATGTCCCGGTGGCTCTCCACCAGCAGCACCCGCGGCGGATGCCGGTCGCTGTCGCGCGGCGCGAGCGCCTTCAGCAGCACCGCGGGATCCGCGCCGTAGGCGGCCTCCCGCGTCGCCTGCCCCAGCCCCGCCGTCACCAGCACCGGCACCTCGGCGGCCACCGCGGCGGCCCGCAGCGACTGCAACGCCGTACGGGTGATCGGACCGGTCAGCGGATCGACGAACAGGGCCGCCGGGAACTGGGCGACCTGCGCGTCGACCTCCTCGCGCGAACGCACCGTCACCGGGCGGTAGCCCCGGTCGGTCAGCGCCTGCCGTGTGGAGACGTCCGGCTCCGGCCACACCAGCAGCCGCCGCGGACCGTCGTACTCGGCCTCCCGCGCGGCACCCATCACCTCGACGGCACCCCCGGGACCGTCCAGCATCTCCGGCCCCTCGGCACCCTCGGCCGGCGCACCGATCGCGAACGTCTGCCCGTGCCCCTGCGTCTCGCTCGGGTGGAACGCCGGATTGCCGCCGGCCCGCTGCCCGCCCGCATGCGGCCGCGAAGCCGTGCCGGGACCCTGGAGGTCCTGCGGTGGCGCCGGCCGCGGATGCCGCTGCGCCACCTCGTGCCCGCCCGGCTGCGCCTGGGGGCCCTGGTGCGCCGACTGCCCGGGACCGCCCGGCTGCGGCTGCGGGGGCCGGACCGGCGACGCGCCGGTGACCGCCGCGTCCTGCGGCTGCGGCTGCGGCGTCGCGAGCCGCCGCCGCCGTCCCGGACCGCCCGCGCCCCCCTGACCGGCCGCCTGGACCGGCGTCTGCTGCTGCGGAACGTGCGGCAGCTGACGCCCCTGCGCCTCACCCTGCGGATGCCCCGGCACAGCCCGCACCGGCAGCGCGCCCGTCACCTGCGAGGGGAACGGCATGCCCTGGCCCTGCTGGACGTCGTCCTCGCCGGGAAGATCGCGCACCTCGGGCAGCTCCGGGCCGCCCATGCCGCCGTGCCGCGCGGCACCGTCAGCCGCGGGCGGCATCGCGCCCGGGTGCGGAGCCGTCTGCGGGCGCCTGGCACGCCGTCCGGTGGGTTCCGGGAACGCCGTGCCGTGACCGTCGGTGCCGGCACCCTGCGGCCCGGCCGGCACCCCGGCGTGCGTGCCGGGACGGGACTCCGGCTCGCCCTGCGGCGCCACCGGGAAACCGTTGACCGTGCCGCCGCTCGGCAGCGCCGGCGGCAGCTCCAGACCCGGGCGCGCGGGCTGCCGGACCGGGTACGTGCCCGAGTGCGCCTCCTGCGGGTCCGGCCACCGCGGGCCCTCGCCGGTGGCCTGTCCGGGCAGGGCGAGGCGGTTCGGCGGCGCAGGGGTCCCGGCCGGCGGCAACGCGTGCACCGTGCGCGGCGGCACCGGCTGCGGCGTGCCGTCCAGCGAACGGCGTGCCCTGCGGCCCGCCGGCTGCTGCCCGTTGACCCCCTGCGGCAGCTCTGCGGGCAGACCGGGCAGGGGAACGCCCCGGCCGTCGGTGCCCGTCATCGCGAATCCGGCACCATGGGTGCCGTTGTGCGCCTCCAGCTGCGGCCGGGCCGGAACGGGCACGCCGTTCGACCCGCTGTCGCGCACCGCCCTGCGGCGGCCCGTCGGCTGGCTGACCCCGCCACCGGTGCCCGGCGGCAGCGCGATCGGCTCACGCGCCCCCGGAGGCCGTCCCGGCGGGGGAGCCTCCGCACCGCGGGCGCCGAGCGCCCCCGCCGTGGTGCCCCGCACCGGATCCGACGGCAACGGCATCACGGTCATGCCCGAGTCGTTGTCCGCCCGGCCGTCCTGACCGGCACCCTCCGCCGTCTCGTCGTCCTCGTCGCCGACGTCGCCCAGCGGCACCTCCAGTACGTACGCGCTGCCCTGGCCCCCGGGCACGTCGTGCGTCTGGAACACGCCGCCGTGCCGCTCCACCACACCCCGCACGATCGGCAGGTGCACCGGGCTGCCGCCGTTGTGCGGGCCGCGCACCTCGATCCGCACGACGTCACCGCGCTTGGCGGCGGCGACCACGATCGTGGAGTCGCCGTGCGAGACCGCGGTACGACCGGCCGCGTCCACCCCGGCCACGTCCACGATCAGGTGAGCGATGGCCTGCGCCAGGCGCACGCCGTCCACCACGGCACGAATCGGCGGCGCGTGCACCGCGTACTGCGCGCGGCCCGGTCCGATCAGCTCCACGGCACCTTCGACGGCCGCCGCGATCACCTCGTCCAGCCCGACCCGCTCGCGCTCCAGCCGCTCCGCGCCGGTGTCCAGCCGCTGGTAGTCCAAAACGTTGTCGATCAACGCCGTCATCCGCGTGTAGCCGGCCACCAGGTGCCGCATTGTCTGGTTCGCCTCAGGCCACAACTGCGCCGCCGGGTCGTCGGAGAGTTCGATCAGCTCGGCCCGCAGTTCCGCCAGCGGACCGCGCAGGGACGCGTCCAGCACCGCGCGCAACTGCGCGTGCCGCGCCGCCAGCGCGTTCAGCCGAGAACGGTCGGCGAACGTCATCACCGCGCCGACCAGCACCTCGCCCTCGCGCACCGGTGCCGTCGTCAGGTCCACGGGCACCCCGCGCCCGTCCTTCGTCCACAGCACCTGCCCGCGCACCCGGTGCTTGCGCCCCGAGCGCAACGTGTCGGCCAGCGGGGTCTCCTCGTACGGCAGGGGACTGCCGTCGGCACGCGAATGGTGGATCAGCGGATGCAGCGCCTGTCCACCCAGGTCGCCGGCCCGGAACCCGAGGATCTGCGCGGCGGCCGGATTGACCAGCACCACCTTGCCGTCGGTGTCCACCCCCACGACGCCCTCGCTGGCCGCGCGCAGGATCATCTCGGTCTGCCGCTGCTGCCGGGCGAGTTCCGTCTCGGTGTCCAGCGTCCCGGTCAGGTCACGGACCACCAGCATCAGCAGCTCGTCGCCGGTGTACGGCACGTGGCCGTCGGCGTAGGGCGTGCGGGAGTCCTCCAGATTGGCGCTGGTGACCTCGACCGGGATCTCGGAACCGTCGGTACGCCGTGCGATCATGCGCGTCGGCCTGGTGCGCGGCCCCTCCTGCGGGTCCGGCCGGCGCATGGTGCCCGGGATGCGCTTGGAGTCGAACGCCGGCAACAGGTCCAGCAGACCCCGGCCGACGAGCGCCGTGCCCGGCGCCTCGAACGTGTCCAGGGCGATGGAATTCGCGTTGACCACGGTGCCGTTGGCATTCACCAGCAGCAACGCGTCCGGCAGCGCGTCGAGTATTGCCGCGAGGCGAGCGGCGCCTCGGGACGGCCTGCTGCTCACGTGACGCGTCCTCCCTGAAACCGCACTTGCGCATTGCCCGAGCCGCCCGGGCCCTGTCGAGACCCGTCACCCCGCGCGGGTCGCTCGCCGTTCAAGCGGCAACCACTGGCGGCCCATCTTGCCGTTCCCCCCGTGGCGTGTCACTACAGGAGTGTACGGGGCCTCCTTCCGGCCACGACCGTCGTTGCCGGGGCGCTACGGGGAGGTTTCGTGACGACCGCCCCTCCACCCGCCCCCCGTCCGGTCCGCAGTGGAATGCCCGTGTTTTCCCCGCCCCCGGAGTTCACCGGCGGTTCCCCGCCCGACGACGCCCGGCGTACGGATGACGCTGCCACGGCCGGGGGGACGATGTGCGTTTTCCGGACGTATGCAGGGGGTGCATGCGCGGCTCCGGATGCGTGGTGCGTGGGGGCCGGCGGTGCGGGGTGCGGGCGTGTGCTGGGGCGCGTGGTGCGGGCGGAAGCGTGGTGTCCGTCTGTGGTCGGCGCCGGAATCGTGCGGTAGGTGCGGCGGTCGGAGCGGCGCGGGTGGCGCCGGGGGGCCGGGTCCTGCGGGGTGAGGCGATCGGAGGCCGGCCGGCGGGGCGGTGCCCTGAGGCGATCGGGGGTGCCGTGTCATTACCCCATTGCAACCGTTTTTCGCCTATACGCACTCGAAGGCGCACGCGTGCGGGGTCCGCCTCGCGTATTCCTTTGCCCGCGGGGCGAACTGCCCAGTAGGGTGAGGCCTGATTGGAAACAGCCCCCCAGGCTGTGCCATCATCTGCACACGCCCAGCACGCACGGGCGTTATGGAGGCTTCGCCTAGTCTGGTCTATGGCGCCGCACTGCTAATGCGGTTTGGGTTAACCGCCCATCCCGGGTTCAAATCCCGGAGCCTCCGCTCCAACGAACTGCCCCGTCTCCGGACGGGGCTTTCGGCTTTCCCGGGGCCGGAAGCCGGGCCGGCTCCGGGTCTCCCGGGTGCTCCCTCCCGAGGGCGGGGGCAGTTGTCTGAAAAACGCACCATGTGCCCGCCTCTCACCCGGATGTGGCCGGACACCGCCGCGCGGGTGAACGTTCGGGGTCGCGCGGCGCCTCCCGGCTGCCGGTGGGGGTTTGGGTCCCTGGTGCGGTTCTGGCGCCGTTTTCGCAGGTCAGGCCGGACGGTCCTAATGGATTTCGTCTCACGCCACGCGTCATGTAATGTTGTGCACGCAACGCAGACCGGCAAGAAAAACCGCCGAGAAGCAAGCACTCGTAGCTCAATGGATAGAGCATCTGACTACGGATCAGAAGGTTGCAGGTTCGAGTCCTGCCGAGTGCACAGCAGGTCGAAGGCCCCCGGGAGTCCCGGGGGCCTTCGCCGTTGTGCGGCCGCGTTCGCGCCGGTCCGATGATCACCGCCTCCCGCCCCTCCTTCGGCCAGCGCCATGCCGCCGTCGCCCCTCGTCCGGGCTCCGGCACCGGCCCCCGCGGAACGCCCCCGCGCCCCGCGTCGCCCCCGGCCGCCGGCGAAGTGAGTTCACCCGTTCGAGGTGCTACCGGGGGGTTGCACTTCCTGGGCGTGAGGTGCAACCTAGAGGTAGCACGTGAGCGAACGAGCAGGCGGTGGAAGCTCCCGGGATCTGCCCGGAACGCCGTCACTGGAGAGGAGCGGGCCATGAGCGCCGTGGCGGACAGCATCGAACGCAGCATCACCATCAACGCGCCGATCGAGCGCGTCTGGCCGCTGGTCAGCGTCGCGGGCTGGTGGATCGGGGACGGTGACGTCTCCGGCCAGAAGCGCTACAGGGACGGGGATCTCGACGTCGTCGAGGACCCCCGGTACGGCACCTTCCGCCTGCGGCTGGAGGGCAGCGAACCGGACCGCTACGTCTGCTTCCGCTGGATCGGCGGGGGCGCGGACGGCGAAGGGGACCGCGCCGGCGGCTCCACACTGGTCGAGTTCTGGCTCAGCGAACTCCACGGCGGGGAAACGGTCGTGCGCGTCGTCGAGAGCGGGTTCGCGGGCCTGCCGGGCACCGACGACGACCGGAGGCGGTCCATAGACGGGAACACGGCAGGCTGGCGGCAGCAGATGGACATCCTCAAGCAGCGCGCGGAGCATGTCCCGGTATGAACGCGGACGAGCGCACGGCCGGCATAGACGCGGTCCTGACGGCTCTCGCGGATCCGACCCGGCGCCTGCTGCTGGACGTCCTCTCCCGGCACGGGCAGGCCAGTGCGACGACGCTCGCCGGGGAACTCCCGGTCTCCCGCCAGGCCGTCGTCAAACACCTGCGCGTGCTGGAGGACGCCGAGTTGGTGGCCGGCGGACGGGCCGGGCGTGAGGTGCTCTACCGGGTGAGCCCGGCCGCCCTCGACGCCTCCGCCCGCTGGATGGCCGGACTCGCCGCCGCCTGGGACCGCCGCCTCAGCGCCCTGCGCCGCCTCGCGGAGTCCGCCGCCCCCGAACCGCCTGAAGCCGGCCCGGCCCCGGCAGACGCCGGGTCGCACGGCACCGGCGAGCGGTGAGCGGCAGCCGCAGTGGCGCGGTGACGGGACAGTGAGCGGGCGCGGCGGCCGGCACCCGCACTGGCGAACCGGCGACCGCCCCCGGCGAGGGCGACCGCGCCCTGAGCCGGTGTCTGGCACCGGGACGTCGTGACCGCCTCCCCGTCGCTGCGGGACCGGTCGGCCAGCGGTGCCCCCGAAGTACCGTGCGCGGTGGACGGGGTTGGGGCCGGCGAGACTGCCGGGGGCGCCGGCTTCACGCCGGGGTGCGCGGGGGGTGCCCGCAGCCCCTGCGCCGGTGACCGCGGTGGTGGCGGCTCCCGGGCGGTGGGGGTCAGAGGGCTTCGTGGCGTTCCGCGCGGTCCAGGACCTCGACGAAGCGCTGCCACTGGCGGGAGGACTCTTCGCCGTCGGCCACGGTGAACTCGTCGGGGGACAGGAAGTCCACGCGTTCGCGGGTCTCAGGGTCGAGCGCTTCCCACGCCGCTCTGGCCTGCTGTGACCGCTCCGCACCCTTGGCACTGCCAGTTTCCATTGTTGAGTTGCCTGCCATCCGTTGAGCCGCACATCGGACAGGTCATGTCTTCCTCCTGGGGGTGAATGATGTCAGGGCCGTCAGGTGTCGTGAAGGGCACTGTGGGTACGCGATACCCGTTTCACGTGCGCCGGAGCGGTGCGAACACAGGCCCTGCGTCCGTGCGCCCGGTCGGACATCCGTAAATGGTGATCGTGGGTCCCCGGGATGCAGTAAGGTAGGGATCACCGACGCGGGGTGGAGCAGCTCGGTAGCTCGCTGGGCTCATAACCCAGAGGTCGCAGGTTCAAATCCTGTCCCCGCTACTCAGTGACAAGGGCTCGCCGCACAGTGCGGTGGGCCCTTCGTCGTCGCGTCCGGGGTCGTTCGGGGTCCGCCGCAGGTGGGGGCCGGAGTTCTCAGAGAACTCACAGACCTGAAAAAGGCTGCCTTCACGGACCGGCAGCAGGGTGGGGGCATGCCTTCCTCACCGATTCCCGCACCGGCGGGCGGACGACCTGGGCTGTTCCGCCCGGACGGCTCCCCGCTGCGTGTCCTCGTCGTCGACGACGACACGGCCCTGGCCGAACTGCTGGCGATGACGCTGCGCTACGAGGGCTGGGAGGTGCGGACCGAGAGCGAGGGCTCGGGAGGGTTGCGGGCGGCCAAGGAGTTCCAGCCGGACGCGGTCGTGCTCGACATCCGGCTGCCGGACCTGGACGGCCTGGAGGTGCTGTCCGCGCTGCGCCGGGAGTTGCGGGACGTGCCGGTGCTCGTCCTCACCGCCAGGGACGCCGTCGAGGACCGCATAGCCGGCCTGACCGCGGGCGGGGACGACTGCGTGAGCAAGCCCTTCGCCCTGGAGGACGCCGTCGCACGGCTGCGTGGTCTGCTGCGCCGGTCCGGGATGACCGCGGCGCGCACCGAGTCGCTCCTGGTGGTGGGTGACCTGACGCTGGACGAGGACAGTCACGAGGTCACGCGGGAGGGCCGTTCGATCCATCTGACGGCGACGGAGTTCGAACTGCTGCGGTACCTGATGCGCAACCCGCGCCGGGTGCTGTCCAAGGCCCAGATCCTCGACCGGGTCTGGAGCTACGACTTCGGCGGCCAGGCCAACGTCGTGGAGCTGTACATCAGTTACCTCCGCAAGAAGATCGACGCCGGCCGTGCTCCGATGATCCACACCCGCCGCGGCGCCGGATACCTCATCAGGCCGGCCGAGGCCGCGTGACGCACGTGCCGCAGCCCGTGTGACCCGGGCCCGGGAAATCGTGGGGAGGGGCGGTCCGGGGTCCGGGGCGGACGCATACCATCGCAGCGAAGCGCGCCCGGGGGAGGCGTGAACCGACCGCCCTGTGAGGAGAGTTCGCGATGCCGACCGGGCCACGCGCGATCAGGCCGCAGGCCAGCGTATGGTTCGGCGACCGCGTCCCGGGCTCGGCCCGGCGCAGGCGGACGGCCGCCGAATCCGCCACCACCCGCGGAGCCGTCGCGCCCGACGACGCCCCCGGCCGCGCGCCCGCCGTCCCGGACGACGACGCAGCCGGCACGCCGCCCTCCCCCGGCCGGGCCCCCGCGACACGCCCTGCGCCGGCCTGATCAGCTGCCCACGCTGGACGTGGACCGGATCGTGCGCACCACGATCCGGATGCTGGACGAGCAGGGGCTGTCCCGTTTCTCGATGCGGCGGCTGGCGGCGGAGCTGGGGGTCACACCGATGTCCGTGTACTGGTATGTCGACAACAAGGACGATCTGCTGGAGCTGGCGCTCGACGAGATCGGCGGTGAGGTGCCGGTGCCGCAGGAGGGGCCGGGCGCCGACTGGCGGGAGCAGTTGCGGCGGGTGGCGACGTGTTACCGGCGGATGCTCGTCGTCCATCCGTGGGCGTCGCGGCTGATCGGCGAGTACATGAACGTCGGGCCGAAGGCGACCGCGTTCTCCGCCGGCATGCAGGCGATCATGCGGCGCACCGGGCTGCCGGACGAGATGATCCCCGGCGCGCTGGTCACCGTCTACCAGTTCACGTACGGCTTCGGCACGGTGGAGGGGCGCTGGCAGGAGCGGTGCCGCACGGCCGGGCTGCACGAGGACGACCTGTTCGACCGGATGTCGCGGGTGGCGCGCGACCACCCCGGCTTCCACGGCCTGGCCGACCTGGTGGAGCGCCGGGGCCGGGCCCCGCTCGCGCAGGTGCGGGAGCGGGACTTCGCGTTCTCGCTGGACTGCCTGATCGCCGGCATCGAGGCGATGCGCGACCGGGCCCGCGGCGGCTGAACGGCCCGGCGGGCCGGGACCGGTTACGGCGTCAGCCCTGCGGGGCGCGGTCGGCGGGGAAACCGCCGGTGGCGACCGGCCCCCAGCGTTCCGGGGTGATGCGCAGCAGCGACTTGCCCTGGCGGATCATCGCGGCGCGGTACTCGTCCCAGTCGGGGTGTTCGCCGGAGATGCCGCGGAAGTAGTCGACGAGCGGCTCGACGGACTCCGGCGGGTCGATGACCTCGGCGCTGCCGTCGATCTGGACCCAGGGGTCGTTCCAGTCGTCGGACAGTACGATGATCGACGCCGTCGGGGAGCGCCGGGCGTTGCGGGCCTTGGCGCGGTCCGGGTAGGTCGAGACGACGATCCGCCCGGCCTGGTCCACCCCGCAGGTCACCGGTGAGCCCTGCGGACGGCCGTCGGCGCGGGTCGTCAGGACGATCGCACGGTGACGCGGCCGGACGAAGTCCAGCAGTGCCTCGCGGTCGACCGGGGTATTGGTTGCGATCTGAGGTGCCATGCCCGCAGCCTAGGCGCCGCCCTTCGACGACCACCGGGCGACGGGCCCACCGGTGGAGGCGGGCCGGCAGGCGCCCTCGCAGTCCGGCAGACGGCAACGGGCGCCCACCGCCCGCCCCGTCCCGCCGAAACCGCACCCGTGGTCACGGCACGCCGATGACCCCTGCCCGCCAGGTTGACCGCCTGTACACGTTGCGTTGACGCCCACCCTGACACGCCACGTTGACACAGGCACCAACGCCACGTTGACGCTGGCGTCAACCCGGTGATCGTGCCGTTCAGGCCGTCGGCAGGACGTCGCCGCGTACCGCCTGGATGTCCAGCTCCACGCGCATCGTGGTGCCGACCATGGCGATGCCCGCCTGGAGCATCAGGTTGTAGTTCATGGCGAAGTCCTCACGGTGCAGTTCCGCGGTGGCGCGGAACGCGGCTCTGGTGCCGCCCCAGGGATCGTCGCCGGTGCCGAGGTAGGTCAGGTCCAGGTCCACCTCGCGCGTGTGGTCGCGCATGACCAGCTCGCCGTGCACCGTCCAGCGGTCCGGGCCGGCCGGGGTGAGCCCGCCGGTGCTGTGGTAGGTGATCTCCGGGTAGGTGTCGGTGTCCAGGAAGTCCGCCGACCGCAGGTGGTCGTCGCGCTGCTTGTTGCCGGTGTCGATGCTCGCGGTGCCGATCGTCGCCGTCACCGACGACTCCTCCACGCGGGCCGCCACCCGGATCTGGCCGCTGAACTCCGTGAAGTGACCGCGGACGCTGGAGATGCCCAGGTGCTGCGCGACCGCGCCCACGGTGGAGTGCGCCGGGTCGATCGTCCAGCGCCCCGGCGGCGGGAGTTCCACGCCGCCCTGCCGGGCCAGCAGCACGTTGCCCAGGTCGGCACGGCCGGAGGCCCCGACGATCGCGGTGGACGCGGTCGGCTGGTATCCGACGGCGGTGACGATCACCGTGTAGGTACCGGCCGGCAGCGGATCGGTCCGTACCGAACCCGACTCGTCGGCCAGCACCCGGGCTATCTGGCTGCCGGTCATGTCCGTGACGGTCAGTGCCGCGTTGCGCACCGCCCAGCCGTCCTTCGTCCTTACCCGGGCCCGCAGGCCGCCATCGCTCATCAACGCTCCTGGATCCGCATGGTTGGCAACGGGTTCCCGCCGGGCGCCGCGGGCCGTCCGCCGCCCCGCCTCCGGTCGGAAACCGACATCCCCCGAGGACTGGTCCGCCACGTCCGTGCCGGAGTGTGCCGGAACCAGTCGCTGTGACGGCCGCCGCAGGGGCGGTGGCCGGTTCCCCGGAACGCCGGGGACGGCGGGCGTTGACCCGATCGTCCGGGACGGCCGGTGTGATTACAAGTGAACCGAGGTGAACGGCGAACGGTCCTACCGGCTCCGGCAGGGGCGTCCGCGGCCATCGTGCCCGCGATCAGCGGCGCCACGCCCCGCGCCGGAGCGGGGAGCGCGGGGCGTCCGCCATGGCGCGCGGCGAAGCGGAACCGGCGGGGAGCACGCGCGCCGGCGACGGCGCGGGAGGCCGACCGCACGAGCCGGGACGCCGTGTCACTCGTCCGGGTGACCGAGTCGCAGTTCATGACTGCCGCTGCCGGCCCCGGTCAGCGCCAAGTTCCTGGTGGACGGCGGATATCCGCCGGCGATCAGCGTGTAGTCGCCGGCCGCCAGGTCGGTGAAGGCGTAACGGCCGTCCTCGCCGGTGGTCGCGGTGGCCACCACGTTGCCCTCCGCGTCGACCAGCGTCACCCGTGCGTCGCGCAGCGGCCGCCGGGCGGCCCCGCCGCGGATGGTGCCCCGCAGTCGCGCGCCGGCCGACAGCGTGATCTCCACGCGCCCGCCGCCGCGCGGGCCGCACTCCACCGGCTGTGCGGCCGGCCGGTAGCCGGCGGCGTTGACCGCCACGGTGAACGAGCCGTCGGGCAGGTCGGGAAAGGCGAACTCGCCGTACTCGCCGGTGCGGCCGGTGGCCAGCACCTCGCCCGTCGGGCTGGTGACGACGACCATCGCGCCGTGCACCGTCCCTGCGCCGGACCGCGAACGCACCACGCCCGACAGGCCGCTGACGCCGGGGAGCACGATCTCGTGTTCGGTCTCCTCGGCACCGGCGATCACGGCCGTGGCCTGGGGGTTGCGTCCCTCGGCCGCGGCGATCAGGACGTAGGCGCCCGCCTCGGGCGCGGACAGTTCGAAGCAGCCGTTCCCGTCGGTGCGGGTGCGGCCCAACTGCTTGCCCTGCGGCGAGATCAGGGTCACCGTCGCCGCCGGGCCGGGGCCGTCGGGAGCTCGTACGGTGCCGTGGATGGTGATGGCGTTCATGACTCCTCCTCGCCGGGCGGGCACGCGGCCCCGGCTCGCCGAAGCGTACGCTCCAGCGCTATCGGTGGCGCAGGGCGGACCGGGGCACCGGTACGCGGGGCCGCGCGCCGGCGCACTCGTCGGCCTTCGTCTGCCCGCGCGAGCACGTGCGCATTCTGCTGGAGGGCGGGTCGGTACTTCAACGTGCCAGGGGCAAATGCCACGGCACCTTCGCGGGCCCACCGCCACCCCGACACGTTCGGCGGCCACCGACACGTTCGGCGGACGAGGACGGGTGAACGGCCCGTCCCCCGTTCGAACGGAGTCGGGTGAAGGGGCCGCCCCCGTTGGAACGCGGTCGCCGCCACCCGGGGCTGGCGGGCAGACATCCAGGTCACAGCTTCCGATACGTGACGTGTGAGGGTGCGGTGGACTCGGGGTCCCTGGTGTTCCTCTTCGCGAATTCGCTAGGGTCCTGCGTCATGGCTGACTACCAGAACCCCCCGCAGCAGAACCAGGACACCTCCGGCAGCACGCAGATGTTCCGCGCGTTCGTCGACGACGGCAGCACCACCGCCCGCCAGCAGCCCGAGCCCTCGGCCGGAGCCCCGGTCACCTACGGCTCCACGAACCGCAGTCGCGGCGGCCTGATCGCCGGCATCGTCATCGCCGTCGTGGTGGTTGTCGCCGTCATCTACTTCGCCGTCGCGTAACGCCCCAGCCACGGCGCCGCCTCCACGGCCGCCGGACCCCGCCGGTGCCGGACCCGAGCCGTCCGCCGGCGTCACCGCCCGTCCACCGGGCCACCGCTCACCCCGCCCGCGCCGCCGTCGCCGCGGGTGGACACCGTAGCCGCCGGTGCGTGTCCCTTCCGCGCCTGCCTCATCGAGCCTGCCGATACGCATGCCCCCGGTGATACGACCGCCCGGTGCGCAGAAACCGGTTCCCATACGTCACGAAAACCGTGCCCACGCACGGATTTCACGGCACCGTCACGATGCGGCCGGGCGGTCAGGGCAGCAGGGCGACGTCCATGATCCGCACGCTGGTGTCCGCGACGCCGCCGAAACCCGGCACGCACACGTCGTACGTCGCGGTGCGGTCGGCACGCGGGGCCATCGGCAGCGGCAACGCGCCCACCGTGCGGTGCGTCGTCCAGGCGATGCCCAGCGGATCGACGACCTCGGCCGTGATCGCGACTCTGCCCGAACGCACCCGGATGCGGCGGCCGTTGTGGTACGTCACGGTGACGTCCAGGCACCCCGCACGCGGGTCCGGTGTGATCATCGTGCCGCTGATGATCAGTCGGCCCGGTTCGCGGTCCACCGGGAACTCCCGCGCCGGCGGGGACTGGCTCGGCCCGTCCGACGGCGTGGCGCTGACCGAGGGGACGGGCGTGCCGGAGGGTGACGGCGGGAGCGGCGGGGTGGCGCTGTCCGACGCGGTGCCGGCGGGCACACCCGACGGCGCTCCCGGCGACCACGGCGAGCCGGGCTCTTGCGGTGCGGGGCTGCTCGCCGGGGCCGAGGGCGTCGATGCCAATATCGGTGTCCCGGACGCCGACGGCGGTCCGGCGTTCGCCGGGGTGCCCGGAACGCCGTGCGTCGCGGACGGCGCGGCGGGCGTGGCGGCCGTACGGCCGGTGATCCGCCCGGTGCGGGTGGTCGGTCGAGGGGCGGCGGCGGCCGGGGAGCCGTCGGCGGCCGCGGACGACGGGGCGCTCAGCGACGGCGATCCGCCGCCTCCCGGGTAGCCGGTGGGGCTGGAGTAGCGGCCCGAGCTGCCGCCGGTCGCGATCCAGCTCAACGTGGCCAGGCAGACCACTGCCGCCGAGGCGGCCACCACGGCGCCACCGCGGTCGACTATCCGGAACATCGCGCCATTGTAGTAACGACTGATCACCTCGTGCCGGAAAATCGGCAGTTGCCCATGGGAATCGGGCGATTCACGACGCGATCCGCGTCGCCTTCACGACAGCCGCACCACGATCGGCGGAAACGCGTCACGCTCCGCCGCCGGTCACGACCACGCGGTATTCGTCCGGATGCTCCGGACGGGGGCGGATCCGCCCCCGCTCGGAAGCGGATCCGCCGGTGTGGACCGGCCGCCGACGGTGAACGTCATCCGGTCGCGGTCCGCCGGCCGGCCGCCTCCCACCGGGGAGCGGCCGGCCCAGCGTCTCATTCGGTGGTCAGGCCGACCCGCAGCTGGGCCAGGGTGCGCGTCAGCAGCCGGGAGACGTGCATCTGCGAGATGCCGACCTCCTCGCCGATCTGCGACTGCGTCATGTTGGCGAAGAACCGGAGCATGATGATCCGGCGTTCCCGCGGCGGCAGCTGGGCCAGCAGCGGCTTGAGCGACTCCCGGTACTCCACGCCCTCCAGCGCGGTGTCCTCGTAGCCCAGCCGGTCGGCCAGCGAGCCCTCGGCGGACTCGTCCTCCGGCGGCGGGGAGTCCAGGGAGCTGGCGGTGTAGGCGTTGCCCACGGCCAGGCCGTCGACCACGTCCTCCTCCGACACCCCGAGAGCGTCGGCCAGTTCGGCCACGGTGGGCGACCGGTCCAGCCGCTGCGACAGCTCGTCGGACGCCTTGGTCAGCGCCAGCCGCAGCTCCTGCAGCCGCCGCGGCACCCGCACCGACCAGGAGGTGTCCCGGAAGAACCGCTTGATCTCGCCGACGACCGTGGGCATCGCGAAGGTCGGGAACTCGACGCCCCGCTCGCAGTCGAACCGGTCGATCGCCTTGATCAGCCCGATCGTGCCGACCTGGACGATGTCCTCCATCGGCTCGTTGCGGCTGCGGAACCGCGCCGACGCGTACCGGACCAGCGGCAGGTTCAGCTCGATCAGCGTGTCGCGCACGTAGTGCCGTTCGGGGCTGTCGGCCGGCAACTCGGCGAGCCGCAGGAACAGCGAACGCGAGAGCGTGCGGGTGTTGATGGCCTCGCCGGTGTTGTCGGCGTCGGTCGGCGCCTGGAACTCCAGCACCTTCGGGCTGCCCACTTCTACGGACATGCCACCCCCTTGAGGTCTCGGACGGGTTGCGAGCGACGGTTCCTCCGACTGAATACCGGCGGCCGGGTCGCGGCAAACGCAGTACCCGCAGAATGTCACATGTCGGCAACTCCATGTAGCGCCAAGTCGACTTATTTGACCGTTGTGCTTAGCCCTCCCCAGCGATGGTTCGACCAGGCATTCGTACGACCTGACGACCATGTGAATCGGCCGCACCGGTGTCCCGTCAGCCCTCCGAACGGCGGAACGGATCGGTCCCGGCGCACCCGGTCGTCACCTCCCGGTAACGCCGTCGTTGGCCCGAAGTTGCCGTTGAAGGGCTCGCGAAGCGGCAATCGCGCCGCCGGCACCGGCCCTGTGCCACCCCGATCCCCGCCCCGCCCGTCCCGGCGGCCGTTCGCCCGCCCCGCGCGGCCCGGCGCCCCCGTGCGACCACCCCCCGCGCCGGACGCCCCCGCGCGCCCCCGCCGGTGCGGAGCCCCGTGGCGGCGCGGTGCCGCCCCGCCACGCCGGACGGGGGAAATCGGTATGTATACGGCACGATTTCCCCGGCCGCCGTCGGTGCGCGGGGAACGGGCTCAGGCGTCCAGCTGGTTCGCCGACCGCAGGCGGGCGAAGCTGCGCGACAGCAGACGGGAGACGTGTATCTGGGAGACGCCCAGTTCCGCGCTGATCTGCGACTGCGTCAGGTTGCCGAAGTAGCGCAGCAGCAGGATGCGCCGCTCGCGCTCCGGCAGTTGCACGAGCAGGTGCCGTACGAGTTCGCGGTGCTCGACGCCGGCCAGCTCCGGGTCCTCGTACCCGAGGCGGTCCAGCAGGCCCGGGGAGCCGTCACCCTCCTGCGCCGCCTCCAGCGACGTGGCGTGGTAGGCCCTGCCCGCCTCCAGGCAGGCCAGTACCTCCTCCTCCGACAACCGCAGCCGCTCGGCGATCTCCGCCGTCGTGGGGGTCCGGCCGTGCAGCACCGTCAGGTCCTCGATCGCCCCGCTGACCTGCACCCACAACTCGTGCAACCGGCGCGGTACGTGCACGGTGCGCACGTTGTCGCGGAAGTACCGCTTGATCTCCCCGACCACCGTGGGCATCGCGAAGGTCGGGAACTGCACGCCGCGCTGCGGGTCGAAGCGGTCGATGGCGTTGATCAGACCGATCGTGCCGACCTGGACCACGTCCTCCATCGGCTCGTTGCGGCTGCGGAAGCGGGCCGCCGCGTACCGCACGAGCGGCAGGTTGATCTCGATCAGCGCGGCACGGACGCGCCCGTGCTCGGAGCTGCCCGGCTGGTGGCCGGAGAGTTCGCCGAACAGCACCTGTGTCAGCGCACGGGCGTCGGCCGCCCGACCGCTGCGTGCCGCCTGCCGCTGGCGCCTGGCCGCCTCCCGTGGCGTCAGCCCCTCGTCCGCGGGATCCTGCGCGGTGCCCGCTGCGCGGTCCGCTCCGGGAGCCTGGGCGGCCGCTCCGGGGGCGGTGCCGGGGGCCGTGGTCGCGCCGGTCGTCCCCGGGCCGGGGGTGGCCGTGGTGAACGTGTTCCCTGCGGCGGCCTCCTCCGGGATCCGGTGCGCGAGGGTGGACGGCGGTCCGGCTGGGCCGTGCGCGGGCGGGGCGGGGTCGTGTGCCGGTACGACGGGGTCGTGGTGGCGCGTGCGGTCACTCCGGGGGTGCGTGGGGAGCGCGAGAGGCGCGTGGAGAGGCGCGGCGGCGGACGCGGTTCCGGCCGTCAACGACACAACACCACCCCTCAGTGATCAACTCATCCGTCAAAAGCGGTCATAGCATCACAAGACATGTCCGCTATGTGCAAGCACCGCAAAACTCCGTGTTGACGTCCTGTGGGAACCGTACGGGACGTCGCGGCGCGAAGCCGATGGCGCCACCGTGCGGCCGCGCCCGCACTATCCGGCGCCGCTTCGCCGCACGGCGGCCACAAATCGCTCGTATCCCGTAATCCGGGTCACCCGGGGAGCGGTGTGCGGGGGTGTCCGCGTCGAAGCGGAAGGGGCCGGCGCGGGGCGCTGGGAGCGCGGGGCCGGGATCGCTCCGGCGGGATCAGCGCGGTGAGCGCGGTGACCACTGCGGACGTGGCCGGTGCGACGGGCGCTGCGGGCGTGACCGGCGCGGGGGCGCGGCGGGCGTGAGTGGCACAGGGGCGTGGCGGGCGCTGCGGGCGTGACTGGCGCTGCGGGGCGTGGCCGGTTTGGTGGGTGGGCCGGTCGGGCGAGTGCCGTGCCGGGGCGGCCGGACGGCGGGGCGTTCACTTGACCAGGTTGGTGAAGAACCTGCCGATGCCGTGAGCGGCGTTCGATATCCCCTGGAAGCCGACCTGGACGAGATCGGCGGAGCGGTCGGGAGAGGTGATGATCGTGTAGAGCACGAAAACGATCAATATGTAGCCGATGACCTTCATGGCCTGTGCCATTGCCCCGCCTGCCTCCAGCCGTTGCCCTGTCACCGCGTCCCGCCCGGTGACGTTTCGCCCTTCAGTGCGGCGAGTGTAGCCATGGCGATCCTCTACCCCACGGTTCACGCCCCGCATTCCTCGTGTCCCGCTCCCGGCGGCGGCGCTCACGGTGCGCACCGTGAGCGGGAGGGTGCGGTGGGCGAGGTGCGGCGGGCTGACGGGGCGTTGCGGCGGCCGTGGTGGGCGCACGTCCCCGGGAAACGCGGAAGCCCCGGGAGTGCGGACACTCCCGGGGCTCCGGACGTTTCAGAGCGGTAGCGGTGGGATTTGAACCCACGGAGGAGTTGCCCCCTCACACGCTTTCGAGGTCTACACCCCTGCTCAACGGGCATCCAACCATGCGGTCGGGACCGTTCGCCACCGTTCACCGCCGGGCCGCATCGCTGGAGCCGGAGGGGCCCCGGACAGTGGTGAACGACGGCGTACCGAGACGAACGAGACGGAAACTGAGACGGAGGTCAGCCCGCCCGTCGCTCCGGCTCACCGAGTAGGTGGCGGCCGTCATGAGCTCGGACGTGCGGTTCGGAGGGGTCGAGCGCATCCAGGACGCGCACCGCGAAGACTTCCGCCATACGGGCGGATACTTCTTCCTTGGTCAGCCACTCGACGGCGACCGACTCATCCGAGGTTCGCTCCACCCCAGACAGGGGCCGGCACCGGAAGACCAGAGCGACCACACCACGGGTCATGTTCTTGTAGACCCCGGTCAGCCGTTCCACCTCGACGGTCAGCCCGGTCTCTTCGAAGACCTCGCGCACCGCGCCCTCTTCGGTGCGCTCGTTCAGTTCCAGCACACCACCAGGAGGTTCCCACGTCCCGTTGTCCGCCCTGCGGATCGCAAGCACCCGCCCGTCATCACGCACGACCACACCGGCCACCGAAACCGAATGGAGCGGCAAGGCTGCGCCCGGAGTACCGTTGCTCATGTACAGGAGCATAGGAGGAACAGTAGGACATGGCCACCGCCACAGCCCCGCGTGATTCCGGCAAGCCGCGGTACCTACAGATCGCCGACGACCTCGCCCAGCAGATCAGGGCGAAGGTTCTGCCGCCGGGGGAGCAGGTCCCCAGCGAATCCGAGTTGATGGACCGGTACGCCGTGTCGCAGGGAACCGTTCGCAAGGCTATGACCGAGCTGCGCGCGACGGGACTCATCGAGACCCATCACGGCCGTGGGTCGTTCGTGAAGAGCCGCCCACCGGTCAGGCGGAAGTCGTCCGACCGCTTCCGCCGATCGCATCGGACGGCGGGGAAGGCCGCATACCTCGCCGAAGCCGAACAGGCCGGGGCGAAGCCCAGCGTCCGGGTGCTCTACGTCGGCCCCATCGAGGCCCCCGCCGAGATCGCTGAGCGGCTTTCTGTTCCGGCCGGTGCTCAGGTGCTCGCCCGCCGGCGCCTGTACTTCAGCGACGGCATTCCCACCGAGGAAGCCACGTCCTACCTCCCGTGGGACATCGCGAAGGACATCCCCGACCTGTTCTCGGAGAACCCGGGCGGCGGGGGCATCTACGCCCGGCTTGAGGAACATGGCCACCGCCTGGCCGAACTCACCGAAACGGTCAGGGCCCGCCTGGCGACGAAGCAGGAGACCGTCTCCCTCAGCCTCAGCCCCGGGTCGCCGGTCATCCACCTGCTGCGGGATGCGCGGACGGACGATGGGCTCGTCGTAGAGGTGTGCGACACGATCATGGCCGCTGACCAGTTCATTTTGGAGTACCGCATCCCTGCCGCCGACTAGCCGCGCCCCTGCACCCACCAACCCGCCGCAAGGTTCCATCGCGGCGGGTTGACTCATGTACAGGAGTAGGGCACTCTCTTGCATGTCACTCCTGCACATGAGTGCAAGAGTGAAGGAGTTGGCCGCTCTTTGGCCTGCTCAGACGCGCCCGAAGCCCTGTCACGGGGACGTAGGGGAGCACCTGTTCTTTGACAACTGGAGATGCGGACCACAGCCCGGGTGACTACCCCCGACATGGCCCCGCCGGAGACGGCCGGGTGAGCGGGGAGGTGACCGGTGCCCCACCGGGAGGTGCGGCAGCGGCGAGCGCAGCAATGCGCGAGGCGTGCGACCCATGGTCCGCATCAGAAGGGTTCGCCGGTACCAGAACACCGGCCGGGCACGTCACCTCCCGCAAAAGGTGATCCCGCTCGGCGGAAGAGGCCGCGCACGTCACGTCCCGACGAACCGGAAGGAGATCCGGATGCATCGCTTATGTACCTGGGGCGCCGCCCGTGCCTGACCGGCACGAACGGCAGGGCCCCGCCTGAGTCACTTTCCCCGCTCCGCCGACCGGCCAGGGCTACGGCCCCGCCGGCGGCGGGCGGTGTGCGTGTTGAGCGCACACGTTCGCGGGCGGCCCTCCGGGGCGTCCGTGTTCGTGGCTGCTTCACCGAACAGCCGAACGCAGAAAACCACCAGACCGGATGATCACCCGATCGAGAGGAGCCCGCCATGGGCTGGTTCAGCAAGTCTCCCGAGGAGAAGGCCGCGGTTGCTGATCTGCGGGCCGCCGACGCCGCCCTGCACGCCAACTCCGAGCAGGAGCGGAAGGCCGGGATTCGGGAGGAGACCCCCGAGTACCTGCGCCTTAACGCCGCCGCCAACGAGGCCGCGTCCCGGGTGTCGTGGTGGCACGGCGGGACCAAGCGGTCCTGATCATCACCACCGTCTGACGGTTGCCCGATCCGCCCGAACCAGCACGCCGGGCGGTGAGGGGAGCCGGACAGACCGACTCCACACAGCAAGGCGGCCCCGGCCGGTGCGCGAACACCGGACACGGGGCCTTGACCACCTCAACCTGACAAGACCAGGGAGGCGATCCGTGATGGATCGTATCGGTATCAAGGCGCGTGCGATCACGTGTTACCACGCCCCGCAGACCTGCACCGCGTGCGGCGGTGCGAAGGGGGCGACCGTCACCGAGACCAGCGGTGGCGTGACCCGTTCGTGGTGGCGCTCCTGCGGCGCGTGCAACGGCTCCGGGCAGCGGTGAGCGCGATGGACGAGGAACTGCGCCGCGCCAACGCGGACGCCAACAAGCGGTCCGAGGACGACGCCCGGGCCCGGGGAGGCGTGCGATGACCATCCTCCCCCTGCGCCGCGCGCTGGACCGCTCCGGCCTGCCCACCCGCGCCTACGGCAGCGAGGGCAGCGGCGACGTCCCCCGCAGGACCGAGGACGACGCCCCGCCGACCGTCCGCCCCTCCCGCCGGGCCTGACCGCCCGCCCGCACCGGCCTCCGCCCACTCGGGCGGGGGCCGGTCCCCTTACAGGAGATCGCACCGATGAAGACCTTCATCGCGGGCCACCAGGCCCACGACACCACCGACTTCCTCGAACTCGCCCTGGGCACCCCGGTCGCCCTGTGGCTCGGCGAGGAGAACGAGACCGACGAGGAGCGGGCGGCCCGCCTGGACGCCGCCCGCGACATCCTCGCCGACGACCCCAACCTCGCCGACCGCACCCTCTGCCTCGCGGTGGAGACCATCGGCGCCACCATGCCGGACCTGCTCCGCCTCGCCCCCGCCCCGGTCGTTCCGGCCGCCCGCCGGCCGCGCCGCACGCTGGGCACGGGGGTGGCGGCGTGAGTATCCGCTGGAGCCACACGCGCGTCGTCGCCGCCGACGACACCTCCGACCTGCACGATGCCTCCGACCGGGTCTCCCGCTTCGGCGCCTACCTGCGCCGGCACACCGCACGGCTGCGTGAGTGTGACGAGCCCCTGAACGCCGCCGAGTTCGCCGCTGTCGTCTGGTCGATCGCGACCGCACCGGTCATGTCCCCCAGCTACGTCCGCCTGCGTCCCGACATCCACGCCGTCACCCCCACCTGGGACGAGAACGGCGAGGGTGAGCTGATGTTCGACGTCCACGTCCGCCTGCCGCACTCTGCCCTGAGCTGCGCCCGACAGCTGCCGGGCCGCTGGCACGGCTGGGCGAACGGCCCCTCCCTCGACGATGAGGGCTCGTACCGGCCGCAGTGGGAACCCTTCCGGCCCGGCAACGCGGTCCTGACCACCACGGTCGTCCGCGTGCTGCCCACCGCCGGCGGGGACCTGCCCCACGGGGACGTTCGGGACGCCTCCCTGTTGCACGACGCGAAGGCGTCGGTGCGGGCGGTCGTGGCCGCCGTCAACGACCAGGCCGCCCCGGTGGTCGCCGCCCTGCGAGGTGACAGGTCGTGAACCACCTCAGCATCCTGCTCGCCCAACGCCTACGGCTGCTGGCCATCCTCGCCGGCCTCGCCTGGCTGCTCGGGCTGACCCCCTCCGCCCCCGTCCGCCTCCTGACGTTCGCCGGACTGCTGGCCGCCACCGTCCTCGACGCCTGGCCCGACCGGGCCCCGGCCGCGATCCGGATCACGACGAAGCGGGGGCGGACCCGGTGAACGTCACCGCCAAGCAGATCCGCCGCACCAACCGCCTGCTGTCCGCCGGCACATGGTTCCTCATCGCCGGGGTGGTCTTCTACTCCCTGCTGACCACCACCCCGTTCGTCGCCGACCACACCGCCCACGGCTGGCAGAAGTCGGCCCCGTTGCTGGGCCTGATGGTCGACGTGGCATTCGTCATGGCCCTCCAGGCCGACTCCGTGCTCGCGCAGCTCGGTGCGAAGGGCGGCCGGTGGCCGGTGGCCTTCCGGTGGTTCACCGGCAACGCGTCGGTCTTCCTCAACACCTGGCGGTCCATCGCCCTGCACGACGCGGTGGGGGTGGCGGTCCACCTGATCGCCCCCGCCCTGCTGCTCATCGTCGCCGAAGTCTCCCCGGTCTACCGGCGCCGCATGGCGACCGCCCTGACCACCGCCGAGACCACCGCCACCGCCACCCGTGCCACCGGTGACGCCCCGGCCGCCACCCCAGCCTTTCAGGGCGCCGCCCCGGCGCCCGAGGTGGCGCCCCAGGTGGCACCACCGACCGCCGCACCAACCGCGCTGGCGCCGGTCACTCCGCTGGTCATCTGCGGTGCCACCCTGCCCGTCCCCGCCCTGTCCCCGGCCCCCGAGGTGGTCAAGCAGGAGGCAGGCGACGGCCCCGCCGCCGAGGACGACGCCCCGCTGAAAAGCCGTCGCCTGTCCGCCGAAGAGGCCCTGATCCGCATCCGCGCCGGGTGGGTGGCAGGCGAGTCCGCCACCGACGTGGCCGTCGCCGCCACCCGGGCCCGCTCCTACGTCCAAAAGGTCTACGCCCGGCTCGACGCCGAGCGCCCCAAGCCCCTGCAGAGCCAGACCGCCGTCCCCGTCGGCACCGCCGCCTGACACTCCACCGGAGGAATCCTCATGTACCCGATCGGCACCCGCGTCACCGTCACCTCGGTCAACGACGACAGCCGCCCCGCCGCCCACAAGGTGATCGGCCGTACCGGTGTCGTCGTCGAACACGACCTCGGCGACGACTGCCCGAACGTCGTCCGCGGCGTGGGCCGGTTCGAGCGCCTCCTGGGCCTGTGGCAGTTCGCCGACGACGAACTCGCCCCCACCGGATTCTGACCACCGTCCGCCGCACCAGAGGCCAGAAAGGGACCGACGTGACCACGCCCCGCTACCAGTTCGACAACCCCCTGTCCGCCCCCACCGCCCCGCCGCCGACCACGCCGGCCGTCTACCAGCCCCAGCCCCTGCCCGCCGCCTACGACCAGCAGCAGCCGCAGCAGCAGGTCGTGGTCCAGCACATCCACCAGGCCCCGCCGGACCGCACCGTCGCCCGCGTCGCCCTCGGCGCCGGAACCGGCGCCGGCATGGTCGCCGCCGGGGTCTACTTCGGCCCCCTCCTGGTCGCCGCCCTCGCCTCCATGGCCGCCTCCCTCGCCATGCTCGCCGTCGTCGCGGTGGCCGGCGGATGGGCCGTCGTGCACGTCACCCGCTCCCTCACCGACCACAGCGACGCCAGGACCGCCCGCAAGTCCCTGCCCCGGAAGGGCGGCCGGTGATGGACACCTACCGCTCCTACACCGGCCGCGAGAAGCGCGAGCGGGGCCGTCTGCTGCTGCGCACCACCCGGCAGGCGTTCGCTGGACCCGACGCGATCGACGACCGGCTGACCGCCCGCCTCGACCGCATCGACGAGCGGGCGGCCGACCGTGGCGCCCTCGAAGCCGCCGCCCTCCACAGCCAGCACGAGGCGGCCCAGCGCGACCTGGCCGCCGCCAAGGCCGTCGAACGCGCCGCCAAGCGCGGTGACCGCGCCGCCGCCCGCACCACGCGCCGCGCCGCCGAGGACCACGTCCGCCGCACGGAGCGCGCCCTGCGGGCCGCCGGCCTGTAGCTCCGCCCCTTCCAGGACACAGGAGAACCCATCATGACCGAGCCCGCCCCCGAGAACCCGCAGCCCCACCCCGCTGACCCCAGCGCCGCCGACCGCGCCACCCGCACTCCACTGCGGCTCATCAAGTCCGCCCCCGCCGGGACCACCGTCGGTGGGGAGCCGCTGGAGGGCGTCGTCATCCCCGCCGCGACCCCGGTGGAGACCGCCCCGGTCCGCGGCTCCCGGGCCTTCCGGGCTGCCCGCACCGCCCGGCGTCTGGCCACGCACGAGCAGACGCGGGCCGCCGGCCGGGGCGCCATCCGCCACGGCGCCTACGTGCTCGGCGGTGCGGGCGTGGTCGCCAAGCGGGCCTGGCACGGCCGCACGGTGGCCGTGCACCACCAGATGCGGGCCGCCGCCGTCGCCGCGAGCAACCACGACCTGGCCGCCGCGTGGCAGGAGAAGGCCGACAAGTTCCGCACCGACCGCCACCGCCGCCGCATGGAACTGATCACCGGCGTCCCGCACATGGCCAAGTCCGCCGCCATCGGCGCGGCCGGGGTGGAAGGCGCGCTGCTGCTGCTCGGCGCTTGCATGGCCATCCACAACCACAAACAGCACGACGTGGTCGCCCCCACGCTGGCCGCGGTCGATGCGATCCGCGCCCTGTGCTGGTTCGTCGGCATCGCCTGGGGCCCGGGTCTGGCCCTCGCGCTGCTCGCCGGGCTGTCGCACCTGTGGCGGGCCGGTCACCGGCAGGAGACGGCCCCCGCCTGGGCCCGCCCCGCGACCGGCACCGTGGACGACGTGCCCGTCACCCCGTCCATCGTCGTCAAGGCCCTGTCCGACCTGGGTGTTTCCGCGCTGCGCAAGGCCGTCAAGGATGCCGCCGACGGCGCCGCGGGCATGCTCGGCCCCATCACCCTGGCCGGATGCGGCGTGGAGGTGGATGTCACCCTGCCGTCCGGCACGAGCACCGAGGAGGTACTGGGCAAACGCCGGAAGCTGGCGGAGAACCTGGGCCGGCACGAGCACGAGCTGCACATGACGATCCCGCCGGCCGCCCGCACCGTGCGCCTGTGGATCGCCGACTCCGGCGCGCTGGACGTGCCGATCGAACCTTCCCCGCTGGTCACCGACCCCGACACGGCCGCCGACATGCGCACCGGCCGTGCCCCCTGGGGCGTCGACCTTCGCGGGGACGCCGTGCTGGTCTCGCTGTGGCAGCGACACATGCTCATCACCGGCCTGTCCAACCAGGGCAAGACCGCGAGCCTGCGCGCGCTCGCGCTGTGGCTGACGCTCGACCCCCGGGTCGAGTTCCGCATCGCCGACCTCAAGGGCGTCGGCGACTGGCAGATGTTCGACGGCATCGCCACCATCCTCATCCAGGGCCCCACCGACGGGCACGTGATCGAGGCAACCCACATGCTGGAAGCCGGGGTTGAGGAGATGGCGACCCGGATCGAGCTGATGCGGGCACTGACCGCGAAGGGCTGGTCCCAGGACAAGATCATGGCCGACCCGCGGTTCAACCCACTGGTCCTGGTCATCGACGAAGCCCAGGTGGCGTACGGGTCCGGCGCCCGGGAGACCTACGTCACCGATTCCGGCACCGTCCGGTACGGCGCCTCCTACGGCGGGTCCAAGGCCGACAGCCGGTACTTCCAGGCCGTCAAGAAGATCCACGACCAGGGGCGCGCGGTGAACGTCACCACGTGGGAGGGCACCCAGGACCCGACGAACGAGAACCTGCCCAAGCGCAGCCGGGAGGGCAACCACATCCGGGCGTCCCTGGTGCTGGGCACCGAGTCCCAGGCCCGCATGGCCGTCGGTGACGCCGCGGTCGACGCCGGCGCCGCCCCCCACAAGCTGCGGCAGGGCCTCGACAAGGGCACCCTCGTCGTCGCCGGTGACGGAATCAAACTCGCCCCCGGCCAGCCTTCCGCGACTGCCCGCACCCACTACATCGGACCGGAGGAGGCCACGGCCATCGCCGAACGCGCCAAGGCCCTGCGCGCCGGCACCACGACGGGCGGCGAGACCGAGAACCCGGCGAAGGCCGACCACCTCGCCGACGTGCTCGCCGTGCTGGGCGCTGCCGAGCGGATGAAGTCGGACGAGGTGCGTCAGCAGCTCGCCGAGCGGTGGCCGGCCCTCTACCGGCCGTGGTCCGCCTCCGACCTGGTGCAGGCCCTCAAGCCGTACGGCGCCGAACCGCGCAAGTACAACGGCAACCAGACCATCTCCCGCGCCCGCCTCCTCGCCGCCATCGAAACCCGCGACGAAGCGGCCGACGACGCCGAAGCGGTCGACGGAGAGTGATGGGGAGGGAGTTGGGGAGTCCCGGGAATCCTGGGGAGTTCTCCCCAAACGCCTCCCCAACCCGCCTCCCCTGCCCTGACCTGCAACAACACCGCAGGTGGGGAGGCTGGGGAGGCTGGGGAGGCGATCCCTTCCACCCCCGGAACGCCCCGGGAAACGCCCTTCATCCGTCCATCCCCTCACTTCCCTCCAAACACGCACAGTGATCAATGTGCCTGCTGGAGCAGAGGAGTCACACCGCCGCCATGACGGCCCGCCGCACGTGTCCCGCCTGCGGCACCGACCGCGGCTACGTCATCTCCACCTCGCTCGGCGCGTGCTGGCCCTGCCACGACGGTGCCGCCACGGCCGCCTGATGACCGCCCCCGACGACTTCACCTGACCCCAAGGAGACCCGCATGGAGTGCGAAGCCGCGTTCATCGACGGCTCATGGACGTACTGCGGCTGCGATGACTGCGGTCAGCGCGAGTACGACGACATCGAGGCCGACGTGGAGACGGGCGCCATCACCGAGGCCGAAGCCCTCGACCTGCACTACTGGAACGGTGCGCTGTGACCACCGTCCGCTGCGATGCCGTCCACGACCGGCACCACGACGGCCACCTCCAGCGCCTCCTGATCGCCCCCGCCGACCTGTCCCTGACCGACCGGCAGGCCGCCGAACTGCCGGAGACGGCACTGCGGGTGCGGTGCCCGCGCTGCCACAGCCTCGCCCGCACCCGCGCCGTCGCGGCCGCCGCCGAGCGCCGGCGGCACGAGACCCAGGCCCCGCCCGCCCTGTTCGACCTCACCTGACCGGAGAGCATCGTCATGAGCCTGACGTTCACCGACATCTTCTGCGGCGCCGGAGGCAGCAGCACCGGCCTCGTCGCCGCCGGGTTCGATCTGAAACTGGCCGCGAACCACTGGCAGCGCGCGGTCGAGACCCACGCCGCCAACCACCCCGGCGCCGACCACCTGTGCGCCGACGTCAACAACTACGACATGCGCCGCCTACCCAAGACCGACGTGCTGTGGGCCTCCCCGATCTGCACCGAGATCAGCCCCGCCGGCGGACGGCGCCGCACCAAGGGCCAGCTCGCCCTCATGGAGTACGGCTCCGTGCCGGACGCCGCGTGGGAGCGCACCAGGGCGACCGCCTACGACGTCCTGCGTGCCACCGAGGTCCACCGCTACACCGCTGTCATCTGCGAGAACGTGGTGGAGTTCATCACCGACTGGGAACTGTTCGACTGGTGGCGCAAGGGCATGGAAGCCCTCGGCTACCACTCGCAGATCGTGTGCGTCTCCTCCGCCCACATCGGCGGCGCGGGCAACGACGCGGCGGCCCAGTGGCGCGACCGGGCGTACTTCGCCTTCACCCGCCACGGCGTCCCCATCCCCGACCTCGCCCCCCGTCCGCCCGCCTGGTGCCCGACGTGCGAGACCGACGTCGCCGCGGTGCAGTCCTGGCGCCCGGGGCGGAAGGTCGGCAAGTACCGGCAGCAGTACGACTACCGGTGCCCGAACAGCTCGTGCCGCCACAGCATCGTGGAACCGTACGTGCGGCCGGCGGCCGCCATCATCGACTGGTCGAACACCGGGCAGCGCATCGGCGACCGCACCCGCCCCCTCGCCGCCACCACCATGGCCCGCATCCGCGCCGGACTGGCGAAGTTCCCCGACATGCGCACCGTCCTGACAGTCAACCACTCCGGCCACGACGGACGCCCCGTCCCCGCCGACCTCGCCCCGCTGCCGTCGCGCACGGTGCGGATCGGGGACGGGCTGCTGGTGCCGTCCGGCGGCACGTGGAACACCACCGCGACCAGCACCGCCGAACCGATGCGCACCCGCATGGCCAACCCCAAGGGCTACGAGGCGCTGGTGACCTCACCGTTCGTGGTGGAGCTGCGCAACCACGCCAGGCCCCGCGACATCGACCGGCCCCTGACCACCGTGACCGCCTCCGGCAACCACCACGGCCTTGTCATCCCCTACCGCAACGCCACCGTCAAGACGACCGCCGAGCCGATCCACACCCTGTCCACCGTCGACTCCGCCGGCCTGCTGTCCACCGCCCCGGCCATCGAGGACTGCTACTTCCGCATGGTCCAGCCCCGCGAACAGCTCCTCGCCCAGCGCTTCCCCACCGACTACATCGTCCACGGCAACAAGGGCGAACAGACCATGCAGGCCGGAAACGCCGTCTCCTGCAACGTCGCCCAATGGCTCGGCACCCGCCTCGCCGCCGCCCTCGACAGCGGCCGGGCCAACACGCCGGCGGCCGCCGCGTGACCGCCCCCGGCCCCGCCCCCGAACTGCTGACCGCCGCCGACATTGCGGCCGGCATGACGGTTCACCACGGCCTGCACGTCATGGGCTTCGGCGACGAGGAAACCTCCTACCTCGCCCTCGGCCACCACCCCGCCCGCCGGGCCCTGGCCGCCTTCAACCACCACGCCCGCACCTACTGGGGCCTGACCGACATCACCGACGGCCACCACACCGGCGAGCGCTGGACCGACAGGGTCCGCACCGGCTGGACGGTCTTCCGCCACCCGGACCCCACCCGCGGCGACGACCCCGACAGCTGCTGGTACGCGGACTTCGACACGGCCCCCGACACCCCCGGGGCCATCCCCGTCACCTGGCTCCACACCGACTGACCCCAGCCCCGCACGAACGCCACCCAGGGAGTACCCATGCCCCGCCTGCGCATCCAGCGCACCGTCTGGCCCCGCCCCACCCTGATCCTCACCGACACCCCCCGCCCCAACTGCCCCAACTGCGACGGCCACCTCGGCCTGCAGAACGACGACACCGACACCGAGGACTTCCCCTGCGGCGAGTCCGGCTGCCTGTGCTACTGCCCCGACAGCCACGTCTGCGGCTGCGACTGCCCCCGCTGCCCCTACTGCCAGCAGCACCCCGAGTACTGCGACTGCGACGACAACTGACCCCGCCCGGGACGGCCGCCCCAACTCGCCAAAGTCACGCGGCCGTCCCGGCCCACCCCCATCCCCGAAGGAACAGGAGAACCCCCAGCATGACCCAACCGTCCGTCCTGCTCAACGCCGCGCTCACCGCCGCCGCCCACGGCTGGCCCGTCATCCCCCTGCGTCCCGGCGGCAAGGCCCCCGCCCTGCACGGCGAACGCACCTGCACCCGCACCGGCCCCTGCGCCGGAGGGCACCGCACGTTCGAGCAGCGCGCCACCACCGACCCCGCCGTCATCGAACGCTGCTGGACGGCCGGCCCGTACAACGTCGGCATCGCCACCGGCCCCGCCGGCCTGCTCGTGGTCGACCTCGACACGCTCAAGCCGAAGGACAAGAAGGGCACGCCTGACGGCGCGGCGAACTGGTTGGCGCTCTGCGAGCGCGCCGGGCAGTCCGCCCCGGTCACCCGCCGCATCCGGACCGCGAGCGGCGGACAGCACCTGTACTTCACCGCCCCCGCCGGGGCCCGGCTCGGCAACACCGCCGGCACCCTCGCGCCGAAGGTCGACACCCGCGCATGGGGCGGACAGGTCGTCGCCCCCGGCAGCACCACCCCCACGGGCCCCTACAGCCTCATGGACGACGCACCCGTTGCAGAACTACCCCAGTGGCTCCACAACACCCTGACGGCCCCTCAGAGCCGCGTGAAAGCCCCAACCCGGCTCATCCCCACCCGGGACGGCGACCGGTTGGCGAATGCCGTCCTCGACCGGGAGACCGCCGCCGTGGCCGGGACCGAGGAGGGCGGGCGCAACGCCGAACTCCTGCGGGCCGTGCGTGCCTGCGGACGGTTCGTCGCCTGGGGAGACCTCGACCGCACCACCGTAGAGACGGCTTTTCAGGCGGCGGGCGAGGCGGCGGGGCTCTCGCCGGGCGAGTGCCGCAACACGATCCGCAGCGCCCTGGGGTGGTCTATCCGCACCGCCCGCGCTCGGCCGGCCGCGTGAGCCCCGCCGAATCCCCCCGCCTGAAAAGCCACCCCGAAAGGAGCTGGGCCACGTGACCACCGCCCCGCCCGAGAACGGCGCCGACCTGCTCAACGAGGTCGAAGCCTTCCACCGCCGCTTCAACGTCTTCCCCCGCGAGGCCGGATACGTGGCTGTCGCCCTGTGGGACGCCCACGCCCACCTGGTCGACGCGTTCGACTCCACGCCGCGCATCGCGTTCCTCTCCCCGGAACCGGGGTCTGGCAAGTCCCGTGCGCTGGAGGTGATCGAGACCCTGGTGCCCAACAGCATGGCCGCCGTGGACGCTTCCCCCTCCGCCCTGTTCCGGGCCGTGTCCGGGGTGGACGGGGAGCGGCCGACGATCATCTTCGATGAGATCGACACCGTCTTCGGGCCTAAGGCAGGGGACAACGAGCAGCTCCGGGGCTTCTTGAACGCCGGACACCGCCGGGGACGGCTCATGTACCGGTGCGTCGGCGACGGTTCCAACCAGACCGTTGTTGGCTTTCCCTCGTACTGTGCCGTCGCCGTCGCAGGTCTCGGCTCCCTGCCCGACACGATCCTGACCCGCTCCGTCATCATCAGGATGCGCCGCCGGGCCAGGAACGAGAAGGTCGAGCCCTACCGGATCGGCGACCACGAGAAGCAGGGACACGCCATCCGCGACCGCCTCGCCAAGTGGGCCGACCACGTCCGCGACGGCGTCGGCGGCGCCCGCCCCGTCATGCCGGACGGAGTCACCGACCGGCCCGCCGACGTGTGGGAACCCCTGCTCGCCATCGCCGACGCAGCCGGGGGCCACTGGCCCGAGCGCGCCCGCGCCGCCTGCGCCGAACTGGTCAAGGCATCGCAGACCGACGACAAGGGCTCACTCGGCATCCGACTGCTCACCGACCTGCGCGACCACGTCCTCATCGGCGTGGACAAGCTCCCCACCGTCGCCATCCTCGACCGGCTCAACGCCCTCGAAGACGCCCCGTGGGCCGACCTGGACGGCAGGCCGCTCGACAACCGGCGCCTGTCCAAGATGCTCGGCGAGTACATGACCGGCGACAACACCCGCATCGTCTCCCGCAACATCCGCACGGCCGGCGGCATCCTCAAGGGCTTCTTCGCCGAAGACCTCCACGACGCATGGACGCGCTACTGCCCCCCGCCTCAGGAAGCCGCTACATCCGCTACGCCGCTACAGCCCAGCTCAGACCCCCTCTTCGCGTAGCGGCAACCGCCGGTGTAGCGGCTACGCCGCCACGCCCCGGACGCCCCACCCGGGGCCGCCGCGAGCGTGCCGTAGCCGCTACACCCAACCTTCCCGCTACACAAAACCCCCCGCTGACCTGCGATGTAGCGGCGTAGCGGATGTAGCGGACTCTCCAGAAGGGGGCCAAGAGCCCCCGCTCACTACGCCAGAGGAGCACCGCATGGACGCGGCCCTTTCCGAAGCGCCCGTTGACCCGACGCTCGTACTGCTCACCGTCGAAGAGGCCGCCCGCCGGCTTCAGATCGGCCGCACCACCTGCTTCGCGCTCATCCGCACCGGAGAGCTGGAATCCGTCCCTGTCGGCCGCCTGCGCCGCGTTCCCGCCGACGCCATCCCCGAGTACGTCGCTCGGCTGCGCCGTGCTCACTCCATCCATCTCGCTGCCTGAGGAGATCCACCCGCATGACCGAAGAACCGAAGCGGACCCGTCGGCCCAACGGGGCATCAAGCATCTATAAGGGCCAAGACGGCAAGTGGCACGGCCGGGTGACGGTGGGCGTCAAGGACGACGGGAAGCCTGACCGGCGGCACGTCGAACGCAAGACTCAGGCCGAGGTCATCCATGCGGTCCGCGAGCTGGAGAAGCAGCGGGACTCAGGCGCCGTCCGGCGCCCCGGGAAGCCGTGGACGCTGAAGGCATGGCTGACGCACTGGCTGGAGAACATCACCGCCCCGCCGGTGGTCCGGGCTTCCACCTACTCCAGCTACCGCGTTGCCGTAACCAACCACCTCATCCCTGGGCTGGGTGCCCACCGGCTCGACAAGCTGGAGCCGGAGCACCTGGAGCGGCTGTACGCCCGGATGCAGCACAGGGGACTCAAGCCCGCCACCGCTCACCAAGCCCACCGAACCGTACGCACCGCGCTCAACGAAGCCATGCGGCGCGGCCACATCGTCCGGAACGTGGCGACGCTGGCCAAGGCCCCGCGCATCACGGAAGAGGAGGTCGACCCGTACTCGGTGAAGGAGGTACAGCGCCTCCTGGTGGAGGCGGGCAAGCGCCGCAACAGCGTGCGCTGGGCCATCGCGCTGGCCCTGGGACTCCGGCAGGGGGAATCACTCGGCATCCAGTGGAAGGACGTGGACTTCGACGGCCGGATGCTCCGGGTGCGCCGGAACCGCCTGCGGCCGAAGTACAAGCACGGGTGCCCGGGAGATTGCGGGCGGAAGTACCCCGGGTACTGCCCCATGCGGACACGGGCGAATGCCGACACCGACGAGACGAAGTCGCGGGCCGGGAAGCGCGTCATCGGCCTGCCGGACGAGCTGGCCGAACTTCTCAAGCTGCACCGCGACCGGCAGGCCCAGGAACGCGCGGCGGCCGGCGGCCGGTGGCAGGAAGGCGGATGGGTCTTCACCACCGAGACGGGTGAACCCATCAACCCACGATCGGACTACGACGAGTGGAAGGAGTTGCTGAGCGCGGCGGGGGTCCGAGACGGCCGCCTGCATGACGCGCGTCACACCGCGTCGACCGTACTGCTCATCCTGGGGGTGCCCGAGCGGACCGTCATGGCCATCATGGGGTGGTCGTCGTCCGCCATGGCCGCGCGCTACCAGCACGTCACCGACAACATCCGGCAGGACGTGGCGAAGCGCGTCGGGGGCCTCATCTGGATGCGGCCGAACGGGGAAGCCGACACCGCCCCAGGAAAGCCGCAGGAAGGGTCCGCAGACCCCAACTGAGACGGGAACTGAGACGAGAGCGCAGATGGGGCTGCTACGAAATTTCGCAGCAGCCCCATCCGTACAGCTCAGAGCGGTAGCGGTGGGATTTGAACCCACGGAGGAGTTGCCCCCTCACACGCTTTCGAGGCGTGCTCCTTAGGCCGCTCGGACACGCTACCGAGAGAGAGCTTAGCGGACGGTGGGCCGTACACCGAATCGTTTCGCGAACCCGTCCGCCGCGCGCGGATCAGCCACGGAAGAACTGGGTCAAAAGGGTGGCGCAGGCGTCCTCCAGGACCCCGGACACGACCTCGGGGCGGTGGTTGAGCCTCCGGTCGCGCACCACGTCCCACAGCGAACCGGCGGCGCCCGCCTTCGCGTCCCGCGCCCCGTAGACGACCCGGTCCACCCGGGACAGCACGATCGCGCCCGCGCACATCGTGCAGGGCTCCAGCGTCACCACCAGCGTGCAGCCGGAGAGCCGCCACTCGCCGGCCGCCCGTGCCGCCGCGCGCAGCGCCAGGACCTCGGCGTGCGCGGTCGGGTCGCCGGTCGCCTCACGCTCGTTGTGCCCCCGGCCGATGATCTCACCGGCGCGGTTCAGCACCACGGCGCCGACCGGCACGTCACCGGTGCCCGGCGCCTGTTCCGCCTCGGCCAGCGCCCGCAGCATGGCCGGCACCCACGGGTCGCGCACCGGATCCGGCGCACCGTGCGGGGTGTTCGCGGGCGACCGGCCGGCCCCCGCGCCGGACTTCGGCGCGGGGGCGGAGTTCTCGCCGGTCAGCGTGCCGCCTCCAGGACCTCTCCGGCGCCCAGGGCGTCCGCGATCTCGCTCAGGGCCTCGCCGGGCGCCCCGGCCTCGCCGAGCGCCCGCAGGCGGTTCGCGCCGATACCGAGATCGGCCAGGAGGTCGGCCTCGCCCACCGGGCCGGCCGGGATCGTGCCGAGGCCGTCGTGCGCGTCGTCCTCGCTCTCCTCACCGCCCTCCTCGGTACCGTCCAGGTTGAGCGCGTCCAGGTCCGCGATTTCGTCGTCCGGGTCGCGGCCGAGCAGTTCGTCGGTGAGGAGGATCTCCCCGTACGAACTGCGCGCCGCGGCCGACGCGTCCGACACGTAGATGCGTGGATCGTCCTCGCCGTCGACCCGGACGACGCCGAACCAGACGTCCTCCTGTTCGATCAGCACGAGCACCGTCTCCTCGTCCGCCGTGGCCTCGCGAGCGAGCTCGGCCAGGTCGTCGAGGGTCTCCACATCGTCAAGCTCCGTGTCGCTCGCTTCCCACCCGTCCTCGGTGCGCGCGAGCAGTGCGGCGAAGTACACCGTGACTCTCCCACTGGTCTTAGGTGTGCCGGGACGGACGGGGCGACGCCCCGCCCATCGGCATCGTGGCAGAAACCCGCGCGATGCGAGAGCTCTTCCGTGCTGCGTCGTGCCAGGCAGCGCGCGAATTTTCGGTGATGTCCGGGCCGGAGGCCCGTTCCCGGCACCGTACGCACCGCGTGCGGTGCCCGCTGCCCGGTGGTTCTGGTACCTACCGATGTCCGACCGCCATACCGGCGACGGCACGCGTGGCGCCGTGACGGTCAACAGCACGGTACCCCGCGCCCGCCGCCCTGCGGTGGGGTGTTTTCCGGCCGTATCGCCCGCCGTACGGACGTCGGATCGCGGCGCTGCGACCTGCGACCGGATGCCGTTTTCCTGACGAGTGCGGACGGCACTTGGGCACGGCCCGCGTGCGGCGGCCCCGCGGACGGGCCCGCGGGGCCGCCGGTCGCGGCGGTGCCGTGCCGGCGCCGCGGGCGTCAACCTTCGTCCCGTGCCGTGCCACGACCCGTGGCGAGCGACGGTGGCCGGATCGCGCCTTGCGCGCACGCGTGCGGTGTCACCAGCGGAACGTGCGCATCCTCATCTGTTGCCGCATACGTGCCGCCCGTGCGCGGCGCGGCTGGACGTGGGCCCGCAACTCGCGGGCCTCCGCCAGCTCCCTCAGGAACAGTGCCCTGCGGCGCCGCCGCTCGGCGGCCCGGCGCCCGGCGTCCGGATCGGTGGTCGGGGAACGCTCTGGGGAGCGTTCGGCGGCACGGCCGGCCGGACGGGGGGCAGGGGCGGGCCCGGCGGTGCCGCCGCCGGGGGTCGCGCGGTTCCGGGGTACGGGCGCCGGTCCCGTGCGGGGGGACTGCGGGCGTTTCGCCGTACGTGTACGTCGGTTTTCCGTCCGTATGGAGGCGGTGGACACATCGGGGGCCCGTGCGTCCGTGTGACGGTCCGCACCCCCGGCCGGTGTCGAATCCCGCTGCTCTGCGTGGTCGACGGTCATGAGGGAACGGATTCCCGCCGGACACCGAAAGATGCGCCTGGGGAAGTGGTGACGGCCTCCGTTACTGTCGTGGGCATGCGGATTCATGTCGTCGACCACCCGCTGGTGGCGCACAAACTCACCACGCTGCGCGATGAGCGCACCGACTCGCCCACCTTCCGGCGGCTCGCCGACGAGCTGGTCACCCTGCTCGCGTACGAGGCCACCCGTGACGTGCGCACCGAGGCCGTCGAGATCACCACACCGGTCAGTCCGACCACGGGCGTCCGGCTGTCCTACCCGCGCCCGCTGGTGGTGCCGATCCTGCGGGCCGGGCTCGGCATGCTCGACGGCATGGTACGGCTGCTGCCCACCGCCGAAGTCGGCTTCCTCGGCATGGTGCGCGACGAGGAGACGCTCAAGGCGTCCACCTACGCCACCCGCATGCCCGACGACCTGTCCGGACGGCAGGTCTACGTCCTGGACCCGATGCTGGCCACCGGCGGCACGCTGGTCGCCGCCATCGAGACCCTCATCGCCCGGGGCGCCGACGACGTCACCGCCATCTGTCTGCTGGCCGCGCCCGAGGGCGTCGCCACCATGGAACGCGACCTTGCCGACCGCCCGGTGACCGTGGTGACCGCCGCGGTCGACGAACACCTCAACGAGAGCGGCTACATCGTCCCCGGCCTGGGCGACGCGGGTGACCGCATGTACGGCACGGTGGGCTGACGGGCCTGGGCCCGGGGGCAGGCGCGGTCACCGTGCCTGCCGCCTGCGTTTCGAAGCCGGCTCGCAGTGGCGCGGCCGCCTGCGATTCGAAGGCGTGCCGCTGGAGTCCGTTCCGTTGATGTGAAGGCGTGACGCTGGAGCCGGATTCCGTAGATCGACGGCGGACGGCAGCGGCCCGGCCGGCGGGTGCCGGCCGGGCCGTCATGCGTTCGTGGGGCGAGTGCTCAGGTGTTGCTGTGGTGCGCCCGGCAGCCGGCGCCGCTGCCACTGGGGGTGGGGGCGGGCTCTCGCAGGGCGAGCAGGGCGTGGGTGACGTTCTGCAGCGGGTCGAGCGTGCTGAAGGCCGAGCCGATGATCAGATCGACGTCCGTGCCGGAGCGCTTCGGGTCGGTCTTCGCGGTCCCGGCGGCCAGTTCGGTACCCAGCACCTTGAGGGCCGCTTCTTCCTTGGGGCCGCCGACCAGGACGGCGGCGCCCTTGAGCTTGTTGTTGTAGGGCGTCGGGGCGTTGCCGATTTTACCGATGCGGAAGCCGCGCTTCTTGAGGGCGTCGGCGGTGGTCTTGGCCAGCCCGGCGCGGTCGGTCGCGTTGTAGACGTTGACGGTCATGGCGGAGGGCTTCGGCAGCCGGAGCGCGGCGGTGTCGCTGGCGCCGGAACCGGACGGTGAGGGGCAGTGCCCCGCGGCGGCTCTGTGACCGTCCCCGTCGAACGCCCCGGCGAGCTGCGCGGCTCCCACCCCGACGACCCCTAGCACGACGGCACCGGCCACCGCGGACAGCACGATGCGCCGGCGATTGCTGGGACGGCGCATCCGCGGGTGGATGTTCCCGGTGACGCGGTACTTGCCGCCCATGCCAGGGGGAGTGAGCATGCTCATAAACGCAGGGTAGTGCGGGAACCCGCTAAGGCGTACTAGCTGATCAGCCGATGGGCTGACGACCAACCCGAAAGGGTCAAGGACGTCCCGGAACGCGTAGTTGCGTCACCGCGCCCCGAACGGTCAGCCCAGCTCCAGAACGCGGGCGTGCAGCACTTCCCGTTGCTGGAGCGCGGCGCGCACGGCCCGGTGCAGCCCGTCCTCCAGGTACAGGTCGCCGCGCCACTTCACGACGTGCGCGAACAGGTCCCCGTAGAACGTCGAATCCTCCGCGAGCAGCGTTTCCAGATCCAGCTGGCCCTTCGTCGTGACCAACTGGTCCAGGCGAACGGGACGCGGCGCCACGTCCGCCCAGTCGCGGACGCTGGCGCGGCCGTGGTCCGGATACGGACGACTGCTACCGATGCGCTTGAAGATCACACGGAAAGCCTACCGGCCGACCACGTCCGACCGCAGCCACGCGTGCGGGAGCGGGGGCCGCGCGGGAGCGGTGGGGGACGTGGGTGGTGGGCGGCAGGCCGGGTTCGGGGGTGCGCGGCGCGGCGGGTGGTGGTGCGGTGGCGGCGCCATGGTGGTGGTGGCGGCGGAGGGCGCGGCGGGCGGCGGGGCAGTGAGGGCGCCGCGTGGCGAGGTGCGGCGGTGACGCCGGGGTGGCGTGCGGCGTGGTGGCGGGGGCCGGCGTGACGCCGGCGACGCTGCGGCTGCGTCCCCCTCGCGTTGCCGGGAGCGCCTCGGGGAAACGCGAAGACCCCTCACGCACCCGCCAGAGCCCGCCTACCCTTGCTGCCTTCCGGCCCTGGGGGGTTTCAGCGAGATAGCGCCACGTGAGGGGCTGCGCCCACCTTACCCCACCCCCGCCTCGAACATCGAGTTCGCATACGACCACCCGGACCCTGTACTGTTCTCCACGGAGGATTCGCCTAGTGGCCTAGGGCGCACGCTTGGAAAGCGTGTTGGGGGCAACCCCTCACGAGTTCGAATCTCGTATCCTCCGCCATTGCTCTCACCGGGCAATACGTCGATGGGCCCCACCGGTCGCGGTGGGGCCCTTCGACGTTCTCTCAGCCCTCGTTGTCCTGGTTTTTCTCCACAGAGGGAGATTCCGGGGTTCCCCAGATGGCCAGGGTGCTTTCAAAGTCTGAGTGATCAGGTGTTCGTGCTGGTCAGGCGATGCCGAGAAGGTTCAGGGGGCGGGTGAAGGGCTCGTAGGACATCTCGCGGAGGCCGGCAGCGATGTTGGGGTGCCCGGCTGTGCGGAGCTGGTTGATCGCGAAGCTGCGGAGGGTGGCCATGTTCTCCGGGCCGTGCCCTGTGTGGACTTTCGAGGCGTCCTCGCGGAAGGTGACGTCTCGGACGAAGTGGAGCCGGTTTTCGATGATCCACTGGGACCTCGCGATCTTCGCGAGCCGCTGCGGGGACGCTTGGCGGCTGGTCAGGTCGGTGATGACGTAGACCGTCTCCCGCGTGCGCCTGCCGGACGTGAGGCAGGTGCGGTGCCGTGTGATGCGGGCGACCTGGGCGGCGTGCGGGAAGTCGAGGTCCTCGACGGTGAGGACCTGCACCACGCGGGTCTCCTTGCGGCCGTGGCCTTCGGTGCGGTCGTAGAACTTCGCGGTGACCTCCTTCCAGGGCAGGCTGTGGAGGCGCTCGAACAGGCCGGGCCGGTTCTTCTTCACGCACAGCACGTAGTGGGCCTTCTTCTCCTCGACGAGGAAGCGGGCGTGGTCGCGCTGGGCGTGCAGGGCATCGGCGGTCACGGTCACCCCGGTCAGGTCGAAGGGGGCCAGCAGGTCGGCGAAGCAGCTGATTTCGTTCGTCTTGTCCGGTACCCGGAGCTGGGTGACGGTCTGCCCGCTGCCGGTCATCGCCGCGAGGAGGTGAGCGGCGGGGGTGGTGCCGTGGCGCGAGCCACGGGCACTCTTGCCGTCCACCGCGAGGGTGCCGGCGTCGGCAGGGTCGCATCCCAGCAGGTCAGCGAGACCGCCGGGGCAAACTGTGGTGATGATCCGGCGGATCGTCGCCGTACTCGGCGCGACGCGCACTCCGAAGACCGACACCGCGCGGGCACCGAGCCGGATCAGGGCATCCTGCGGGGCGTTGCGCGCCCACTGCCCGATCGCCGCGAACGACTTCGCCCCGGTCACCACCGCCGAGCATGCCACCAGCAGTACGCACACGAATGGGTGACGCCGCCCGCGCCGGTCCCGGGGATCAGGCAAGGTCGCCAGCCTCTCCACCAGGCCGGCAATCGCACGGTGCTGACGTGAGGGTGACTTGATCAGACACACGGTGGCAGACTGACGGCACATCGAAGCTCCGGGCGGTACAGGCGACTTGATCGGTCACCCACACCAACCGGAGCTTCGTTGCATGTGTGACGGACCGCCGGACCATCGTCACGATGTCGTGACCAGCACATCTACTTGATCACCAAGACTTTGAAACCGCCCTGCCCCAGATGGCGCCGCCGATCTTCCGGGCGACGTCCTTCAGCATGGCGTCCGGCACATGCAAGTACCGGGCCCGCATCGGCGCGGAGATACCCGGCTCCCAGCCCATGATCTGCTCGATGACGCCGTCCGGGACGCCGAGCAGCATCAGCACGGTGGCGGCGGTGTGCCGGGCATCGTGCAGGCGGCCGTCGTGGACATCGGCGTCGTCCAGCAGCTTTCTTCCAGCCGTGGTAGTCCGCGTTGGGGACCAGGGGGCCGCCAAGCGGCTTGGTGAACAGGTAGTCGGACTCAACTCACAGGTTGCCGGCGGTCTTGCGCGTCCACGCCTGTGCTTCGGCGTGGCTCTGGAGCATGACCACCAGCGGCCCCGGCAGGGGCACGGCCCGACGCCCCGCCCTGGACTTGGTGTTCTTGGTTTCCCGCCGGACCTCAACGCGCTCGGGGCAGTAGCATGCCTTCCGTCCACACGGGCGACGCCTCCCGGCACCCGTACCGGCACCGGCCGCCCTCCCCAGCAACCCGGGCCCTCAACACCACGGCGGACGAACCTCGTTCGACCTGGTCAACGACGAGCGCGGACAGGTGCGGGAACAGCTGCTGCAAGAGATCACGAGAGCACGCGGTGCATGATCGCGAACCACGGCGGCCCGGCGCATCGCCGTCGGCATCACGAGATCGCCGACAGAGCCCGGACCTTCACGTTGATCGCATCGACGAACAGCACCGGATAGACGCGGTCCAGTGGGCGGTTGGACCATTCCGCCATCCCGTCCATCACCTTGTCGGTGATCGTGGAGATCGTCGTCTTCGACACGCTCGTGCCGTAGACCTCGGCCAGGTGCGCGGAGACCTCGCCGCGCGTCAGCCCCTTGGCCGGCAGCGACAGCGACAGCACATCTCATCCACACCGGACGACCGCCGTGTGGAGCAACGACAGCAGCCGGCCGCTCACTTGGGAGGCCGACGGGCAGCGGTACTCCGCCACCGGTCTGGCCGAGAACATCGTCACCGCCGTGACGGGCCGTACCGCGTCCGGCGTCCGGGGCACGACCTGGTGGGTGCTGGACCCGGACCACGTCCCGGACGGCGTCGACCCCGGCGAACCGGCCGACCTGGCCGGCAAGGACCTCACGCGGCTCGCCGCTCAGCTGGGCGGCACCAGCACCGCCCGCCGGGACCGGACGGACCTCCACACCCTGCTCGCCGCCCTACCCGCCGGCCGGTGGACGACGTACAGAGACGTGGCCGCCACCATCGGCCGTCACGTCGTCCCCGGGGCGCCCACCTCGCGAACTGTGCCCAGCGCCCTGCCCCTCGGCGCGTACTCGCCGCGAACGGGCGCGTCAGCCCGGGCTTCCGCTGGGCCGGTCCCGAACGCACGGACAGCCCGGCGGACGTGCCGCGCCACGAAGGTGTTCCCTTCACCGGCGACGCCGCCGACCCGAAGTTCCGTATGGCCGCTGAAGCACTCGCCCGACTGCCGGGCGAACAACGCGGGTGACATCGGCGTGGAACGCCGCGCCCGCGCCGGGACGGTTCCGCCCGTGCCGTCCGCGGCCCGCCGCCCCGCCCCGCCGACGCACCGGGAACCGGCCGATCCACCGGAACCGGGGGTGCCGCCGGAGCGCGCCGGGGCGTTCTGCCGCTCACGTCCCCCTGCGGGCACGCCCGTTACGGCAGTGTCCGTGACATCCAGACGATGTCGCCGCGTTCGTCGCGGCTGAGGTGTCCCCGCTCGAAGCCGAGTTTCTCCACCACGCGGAACGACGCCGCGTTCCAGGGGCGGATCGTGGCCCACAGACGTGCCCGGCCGGTCGCCGCCGCGGCCGCGACGACGGCGCGGGCGGCTTCGGTGGCGTAGCCGTTCCCGTGGGCGCGGGCGGACAACTCGTAGGCGAGTTCGGGTTCTTCGAGGGTGGAACGTCCCAGGATCAGCCCGCAGTACCCGATGACGTCGCCCTCGGCCCGCCGCTCGATCGGGAGCAGGGCGATCCCGGACTCCGCGGTGGCGGCGAGCAGTCCGGCGATGCGGGCGGCGGCGCGTTCGACCGGGTGCGTCCCCTCACCGCGTTCCGCGTGCAGGGCCTGGAGGGGCTCCGCGTCGTCGGGCTGCCAGGGGCGCAGGCGGAGGCGTTCGGTCTCCAGGTGGTACTCCATGGGCGGGTAGGTCGGCATGCTGTCAGTGTGGACCGGCGGGTGCCGGAACGCATCGGGAACCGCACCCTGGGTGGGTGCGGCTCCCGATGCCGGTGCGATCGGGCCCCGGTGCGGTCAGGCCCTGGTGCGGTCAGGCGGTGGTGCCCATGGCCCAGGCGCTGCCGGAGTCGCCGGCGCGGGCGGCGGTGCCGCCGGTGGTCCAGGAGCTGTTCCACGCGGAGCCGGACGCCCCGGTGTTCCCTGTCCGGCCGCTGGCGCCGGAGCCGGTGGTGGCCTTCGCGCCCGTCGGGCCCCAGCCCTTGTGCTGGCCCTTGTCGCCGCAGTGGTGGCTGCGGTGGCCCCAGCCGCCGTGGTTCCAGCCACCCTGGCCCCAGCCGTCGCCCCGGCCCTGGTGGTCGCTGCCGCCGCCGACAGCGGTGTTCCCGCCGGTGGCGCCGGAGTTGCCGCTGTTCCCGGTCTTCCCGGAGGTGGCGGTGTTGCCGGAGGTGGCTGCGCCGCCGTTGCCGCCGTTACCGGTGGCGCCGGTGGAGGCCCCGGTCGTGCCGGTGGTGCCCCCGCCGGTGCTGCGGGCCCAACGGTGGCCGTCACCGGAGGAGTTGGTGGTGGCGCCCATGGCCCAGGCGGTGCCCGAGTCGCCGCCGCGGGCGGCGCTGCCGCCGGTGGTCCAGGAGGAGTTGCCCGTGCTGCCGGATGACCCGGTGGCGCCGGTGTTCCCGCTGGTGCCCGAGGTCGCGGTCGCGGTGTTCACGTGGCGCCATTCGGACGCGTCCCAGCCGCCGCGGTCGTGCCGGGAGCCCAGCAGGCCCAGCGACAGGGCGGTGTTCCCGCCGGTGGCGCCGGAGTTGCCGCTGTTCCCGGTCTTCCCGGAGGTGGCGGTGTTGCCGGAGGTGGCCGCGCCGCCGTTGCCGCCGTTACCGGTGGCGCCGGTGAGGGAACGGGTGGTGCCGTTGGAGGAGGACTGGGAACCGTGGTCGCGGTTGCCGTCCCAGCCCCAGATGCGGCGGCCGCCGGCAGTGGTGCCCATGGCCCAGGCGGCGCCGGAGTCGCCGCCGCGGGCGCCCTTGCCGCCGGTGGTCCAGGAGGTGTTCGACGTGCTGCCGGATGCCCCGGTGGCGCCGGTGTTCCCGCTGTCGCCGGAGGTGGCGCTCGCGTCGCAGGTGGCCAGCACGCACAGGTTGGTGGCGGTGTTCCCGCCGGTGGCGCCGGAGTTGCCGCTGTTCCCGGTGTTGCCCGGACGTGGCGGTGTTGCCGGAGGTGGCCGCGCCTCCGCTGCCGCCCTTACCGGTCGTGCCGGTGGCGGCACCGGTCGTGTCGGACGAACCACCGCCGCTGCGGCCGCCGTTGTGGCCGGTGGTGCTGCCGGCGGACTCCGCGCTCCCGGAGTCGCCGCCGCGGGCGCCGCTGCCGCCGCCGGTGTGGGAGGTGTTCGACGCGCTGCCGGATGCCCCGGTGGCGCCGGTGTTCCCGCTGTCGCCGGAGCCGGCGTGGGCGGAGCAGTCGGCGAGCACGCACAGGTTGGTGGCGGTGTTCCCGCCGGTGGCGCCGGAGTTGCCGCTGTTCCCGGTGTTGCCCGACGTGGCGGTGTTGCCGGAGGTCGCCGCGCCGCCGTCGCCGCCGTTCCCGGTGGAACCGGTGGAGGCGCCGGTGTGACCGGAGGCGGCCGGGCCGAAGGTGTTGTCGTGGCCACCGCCGAGGAGACCGCCGACCACGGAGCTCACCACGTCCTGGTGGGCGGGTTCGGCCGCCTGGGCCGCCCCCTGGCCGAGGAGCGCCAGACCGCCGGATGCGGCGGCGACCAGCAGAGCGCGCTTGAGGTTGACGTTCATGGGGATCCCTTTCGTTTCGCCCCTCCCGTCGCTCCCGCCACGCACGAAGGCATGGAGGAGCCGGGGCAGGGCTGGACGGAGGGCACGGATACGTGCCGCTCCTTGTTTCTGGGGGGAGGTCGAAGGGGGTTAACCGCGGACGCGGGGGACCCGGCCCTCGTGGACCGGTTCGCCCGCGCGGATTCCTGGCGCGGTCGGTACGGGTCTCAGTGACCCGGGTCTGCGGGGGAGTCCGGTGGCCGGGGCGTCGTGCACACCGATCGCGGTGGCGGAGGCCGGCACGGGCGAAGTCCTGTGCCGCGCGACGCCGTTGTCCCGTACGGGTACCACCGGTGCCGTGGCCGTGGTGGTCACGGCGGGGCCGGTGAGGGCGACGGCGGGGCCGCGGGCCTCCAGGGCCCGGTGCGGCAGGCGGGACCGGGAGGGGCCGTGGCCCCCGCCGCGTACCTGTCCTCCCGTTGCCAACCGCACCTGTCACGCCTCCTGCCGCACCGCTGCCGGATGTTGTGTCACCCGTCCTTCGCGGCCGGACGCCCGTCCGGATGGGTCCCGATCGGCGTTCGTGCTCCCGGGGCCCTCGGAGTGACGGCTGTGACGCGAGGGTCGGCCGGTGCGTGGAGGTGCGGCCGTCGCAGGTGGGAGCGGCGGTGGCGGGTCGGGTCGGCCGGTTCGCCGGCGGTGCGGTGGGGCGGGGGGACTTTGCCGTGCTTTTGCCGTGGGGCGGCCGGCGGGGACGGTCGGCGGGGACGGTCGGTGAGGCGTCAGGGCGGGCGCACCGGCGGGGAGGAGAGCGGGTCGACGCGGGCGGCGGGGGCGGCGTATCGCCCTCGCCCGTCGTCTCCGGCCACGCCTCCGCTCACCGCGGGCCCCGGCTCCCACCGCACCCCGCCCGGCCGGACATGACGTCAGCCGTATCGCGCCCGAACCCCAAGTGCGTTGTCGCACAACGACGTTGACAAGCCGTCACAGAGGACGGTCGCCGTGCCCACCGTCGCTGCGGGAAGGGTCAGTTGCGGCTGTAGCCGTGCGCGTACAGGTCGCGCAGGGTGCCGATCTCGCCGCCGTGGTGGGCGGTTTCGTCGATGGCGTGCAGGGCCAGCAGCAGGAACGTCTCGTCGGCGCGGGGGCCGCCGCGTTCGCCCATCGGCTGCCCGAGGCGGTCGTCGCCGAGGGAGTCCACGCGGGCGCGGAACGCCTCCCACTCGGCGTCGAGCAGTTCGATGCCGGCCTCGGCGGTGGACGGCCAGGCGTGCGAGTCGCCACGCGGCTCGTCGCCGAAGAACCTGCCGTAGGCGCGCAGGCAGTCCGAGCCGATGTGCCACATCCGCCAGGCGATCGTGGTGAACGGCGCTCGCGGCGGCTCCGGTCTGGGGCGCGGGTCGGCGCGGAAGACGCCGTCCTGCGAGGGCCGCACCGTCATGCACCCCGGCACCGGCTCCCACAGGTACTCGGCGTCCGTCAGTCCCTTCAGCCGCCGCAGGCCGCGTTCTCGCACCTCGTCGAGCGTCTGCAGCACATCACGCGTGACAGGACCGGGCGTGCGGGACATCGGCGGCTCCTCGCGGTGGGGAAGGAGCCACTTTAGCCCTGCCGGGTCCGGTCGCGCGCCCGGCTCAGTCGACGGAGCGGGAACCCCGGTGCGCCGGTCGCTCGCAACAGAGGGAGAACACGCCGTCGCTCCAGCGCCCGGTCACCATGTCGGCCGGCTCCCACTCCTCCTGCCGCCACGCCCGCACCGACTCCCTTACGGGGGTGGGGAGTTCGTCGAACGGCGGGTACTCGGTCATCGGCTCCGGGTGCGGGACGCACGGCAGCGGCAGCCACTTCTCCTCCCGCCACCGGGCGAACTCACCGCTGTCGCACGGCTGGAGGACGTCCGTCGTGAAGGCGCCTGCCCCTGGCGTGCGGCCACCTGGTTCAAACCCTTCGGCCGTGTGACGTATTCGCCCGCCCCCGGCCGTTGCCGTGCGTGGTGAACGCCGGTTGAGGGGGGAAGGCTCAAGCGGTCCCGCCTGCGGGAGAACACGGAGGAAACGGGGATGGACGTGGCCGGAGACCCGGACGGGCAGCAGATCCGCAAGGCGGTCGACGCCGCGCTGGAGGAGTTCTTCGACGCCAGGGAGGCGGCCTCGGCGGACCTGCCGGAGGTCGCGATGTTCACCGGGCTGCTGCGGTCGCTGCTGCGGGCCGGCGGTAAGCGGCTGCGGCCCATGCTGTGCGTGGCCGGGTGGCAGGCCGTCACCGGGGAGGCGCCGCCGGACCGGCTGCTGCGGCTGGCCGCGTCGCTGGAACTCTTCCACCTGTTCGCCCTCGTGCACGACGACCTGATGGACGGTTCGGAGTCCCGGCACGGACAGCCCACCGCCCACCGCGAACTGGCCGAACGCTTCGCCGACCACCCGCGCGGCACGGCCCTCGGACGGGACAGCGCCATCCTGCTGGGCGACCTGGCGCTGTCCTGGGCGGCTCAACTCGCTTATACCGGAGCCGGGTTGATGCCGACCGAACTCGCCGTCGCGGGTCCCCTGCTGGGCGCGCTGCACACCGAGACGATCGTCGGCCAGCACCTGGACCTGGCGATCACCGGCGTCGCCGGCACCGATCCGGAACCGGCGTGGCGGGTGATGCGGTACAAGACCGCCAAGTACACGATCGAACGCCCCCTGCAGATCGGCGCGGCCGTCGCCGGGGCGGGACCCCGGCTGATGGAGGCGCTGTCCGCGTACGCGGTGCCGCTGGGTGAGGCGTTCCAGATGCGCGACGACGTGCTCGGGGTCTTCGGCGACCCGGACCGCACCGGGAAGTCGGCCCTGGAGGACCTGCGCGAGGGCAAGTACACCGTGCTGACCGCGCTGGCCCGGCAGCGCGCGGACGCCGGCCAGACCGCCGTGCTCGACGCGTCGCTCGGTGACCCGGAACTCGACGAGGCCGGTGCGGTGGCGCTGCGCGGCATCCTGACCGCCACGGGTGCGGTCTCCACCGTCGAGGACCTGATCGCGGCCCGCTACTCCGCGGCGGTCGCCGCGCTCGACAGCGCCCCCATGCGGGAGTCAGCGCGCGAGCGGTTGCGGGCCCTGGCGGACACGGCCGCCCGCCGCGCGGCGTAGCCCCTGCGGCGCCCGGCTGGGGGCTCGGCGGATCCGGGGTGAGCCCGGTGGCGCACCTGCCGGGGCCCCGGCGCGCCTGCCGGGGCCGGTGGTGCGGGCGGTGAGCAGCGGAACGAGCAGGATGACGACGGCGTACATGGTGAACGCGGACAGGGTCAGCGCGGCTGCGAGCAGCAGTCCTTGTCCGGGCGGGGCCTGCGCCCACCCTGCGCCCGCCGGGTCGTCAGGAGGGCGTCGCGGACGGGGTGGCGGAACCTCCGGAGGAGGCGCGCTTCCACAGGCCCCGTTGGGAGCGGGTCCAGGTGATCCGGAGGGTGACGGCGGCGCCGACCGCGCTGCCGGCCAGGTCGAGGAGCGCGCTGCGGAGCAGGGCGGAGGGGTGGGTGACGGCCCAGTCCCCGCCCGCGAGGATGGGGATGTAGAGCACGTCCTCCTCCTCGTCGTAGGGGTTCGTGCCGTCGATCGCGCCGTGGCCCTTATGGCCGTCCGGCAGCGTCCACGCGCCCCGGCAGGGGTCGCCCCACGCGCCGCACAGCACTTCCCCGTCGGTCTCCGTCCGCTGCCCCTCGTGGAGCCGGACGACGTCCCGGGCGGCGTAGCCCAGTGGTATCGCGCACCCGGCCAGGCAGACGGCCAGGACCGTCCGCTGCCACCACGCCAGCCCGCCCACCAGTTCGTAGCGCCACGACACGTGAGTCCCCCGTAAGCCGTCGTCGATCACCGCACCGCATTCCACCAGGCCGGGGCCCGGCTCGCTAGGAAACAGGTCGGGCGGTGGGCACGTCACCTTGACATCAAGATGTCTCGGCGGCGGCCTGCGAACCGTTGCCTTGATGCCGGGATACTTCGCGGGGGCGCACGTGGCGAGGCGGAACGGGCTGGTGGCGTTGCCGCGGCGGCCACCGGGCGGACGGCCACGGCAGCTGTGGTTCCGGAGTCTGCGCTGGTGGGCGGCTTGCGGGGTCGGGTGCGGGTACAGGTGCGGCCGCCGTGATCATGAACGTTTGTGACGACGTTTCAGGATCAGGCCAGGTGACCTGCTGGAACTCCTGGATGCGCTGGTCGCTGTTCTGCCTTGTCGCATCCGCCGTCTACAGCTGCCGTGACTGACACGGCAGCTGTAGTTCCGGAGTCTGCGCTGGTGGGCGGCTTGCGGGGTCGGGTGCGGGTACAGGTACGGCCACCGTGATCATGAACGTTTGTGACGACGTTTCAGGATCAGGTGGCCGTGGAGGCCACGATAGCCCAGGCTGCCTGGGGCCGGGTGTTCCGGTCCGCGATGGATGCGATCGCGGGCTGCTTCGCCCGGCGTGAGACCCGTGCCACGGCGGCGGAGATGGTCACCGGGCTGCTGGCGGAAGTGGACACACGCAACTGCTGGACTCTGGCTGAGGCGCTGGGGCATCCAGGCCCGCACCGGCTGCAGCACCTGCTGTCACGCGCGAGGTTCGACCACGACCGGGCCCGGGAGGAGATCGCCCGCCTGATCGTGCGCGAACTCGAAGGTCAGGACGTAGTACTGGTCGCGGACGAGACCGGGGACGCGAAGTCCTCGACCGGCTGCGTCGGAGCCGGCCGCCAGTACTCCGGAGCGATCAAGGGAGTCGGGTTGTGCCAGGTCGCCGTGCACCTGGCGGTGGTCACCGCGTCGGTGCGGGTGGTGATCGACCGGGCCCTTTACCTGCCGAAGGACTGGGCCGCGGACGAGGAACGCCGCGAGGTGGCCGGGATCCCGGAGGAGATCATGTTCGCCACCAAGCTGCAGCAGACCGCCGCCATGGTCGCAGGCGCGCTTGAACTGGGTGTCCGGGCGCGCTGGTTCGCCGGCGACGAGGTGTACTCCGGCCGCGAACTGCGCAGGGATCTGCGGGAGCTCGGGCTCGGCTACGCGGTCGGCGTGTCCCACACATACCCCGTCACCGACGGAGCGGGCTGCCAGTGGAAAGCCCGCCAGATGATCAACAAGGTGCTGCCGCACCAGTGGATGCGCATGCGCACCGGACACGGAACGAAGGGCACCCGCGAGTACGACTGGGCCTGGCTCGATGTCCATGCGGACGACACCCCCGACGGACACGAAGACGACGGCACCAGCGTCCTGGTCGCCCGCCGGCACCGGTACACCGGCGAGATCTCCTTCTTCCGCTGCTGGTCGCCCGCACCTGTCACCCTCGCCCAGCTGGTGGAAGTGATCTGCCGACGGTGGCGGATCGAGGAGACCTTCCAACTCGGCAAGACCTTCACCGGCCTGGACGAAGGGCAGGTGACCTGCTGGAACTCCTGGATGCGCTGGTCGCTGTTCTGCCTTGTCGCATCCGCCGTCCTCGCCCTGACCACCGCCGCCACGACCACGACAGGCCCTGCCCGACCGGCCCGCCTCGTCCCGTTGACCTGCCCCGAACTCGTCCGAATCCTGCGGGCGTTCGTCCTCACACCACCAGTCCGGAACGCGGAACACACCCTGCACTGGATGGCCTGGCGCCGCCACCATCAAGCCATCGCACGAGCCTGCCACCAGCGCCGACACGCTCTTCAGGACCAGCCATGACCAGAACTACAGCTGCCGTGACTGACGGCACATCGAAGCTCCGTTGCGCGAAGGAGACTTGGGAAGGTCACCTCCGCAACGGAGCTTCGTTGCGTGTGGTCGCGCATCCATCCACCATCGTCACACTGCCGTGACCTGCACACTCACAACGTCGCTACGACTTTGCAATCGCCCTGCGCCCCTGGGGAGTACGAATTCCCCGTGGTGCTGTCGAATCCGTTGCGGAAATGGCGAATTGACGAGGCGCCAGTAATGGCCGGGAACGCGAATGACGTTATCTCACATCACCATTCGCGCGCTGTCGACGTCCATATGGTCAGGGGCCGTTGTGCCGTGGTGGGTGTAACCGGCCAGGGCCGCGACGGCGAGGGCCGAGAGGGGGAGGAGGGTCAGCGCGAGGGACAGGCCCAGGAGGGTGGTCAGACCGCCGATGAGGGGGGAGACGGCGAGCCAGCCGGCGTTTCCGGCGAAGCCGACCTGGCCCAGGGCGACGCCGCGGTCGGGCAGGGCGCCGGCCGCCGCGAAGGCGCCGGGGAAGACCGCACTGACGCCGGCCCCCGCCACGACGAGCGCCGCCAGCATCACCACGGGCCGTCCGGCCAGCAGCGCCGCCGCCAGTACGAACGCGCAGCCCACCGACCCCCAGCGTACGAGTCGCGCCCATCCGAAGCGGTCCGCCAGCCGGTCCAGCGCGAGGCGGGCGGTCACCTCGCCCGCGCAGAACGCCGCGTAGCCGGCCGCGGCCGTCGCCTCGCCGGCGCCCACGTGCCGCAGATACACCCCGCTCCACGACGCCGGGGCGTCCTCGACCACGGACGCCAGGAACACCGTCACCGCCAGCGCCAGCAGCACCCGCCGCGCCGCGGGACCGCCCGGGTTCCGGACCCGGCGCCCCTCCGGCCGGCGCGTGCCGCGGGCCCGCGTCCGGTCCGGTTCCGGCAGCAGACCGAAGGCCGACGCCCCCGCCACCGCCGCCAGTACCACCGCCGTCACGGCGAACTGCCGGGCCAGCGGCAGCGACAGCGCGGCGGTCGCCGAACCGGCCAGCCCGCCGGCCACCGCGCCCAGGCTCCGCACCGCGTGCATCCCGCCCAGCAACGACCGCCCGTACGCCTCCTGAACGGTCACGGCCTGCGCGTTCATCGCCACCGACGTCGCACCGTCCGCCGCGCCCAGCAGCGCCAGCAGCCCGCCGAGCGCTCCGGCGGAACCGGCCAGCGGCACCAGGCCCAGCGGCAGGCACAGCAGCAACGGCGCCGCCGCGCTCACCGCCCGCCCCCCGAACCGCCGCACCAACAGCCCGCCCACCTGACTCCCCGCCAACGCCCCGAGCCCCGGCCCGGCCAGCACCAGCCCCAGCACCCCCGCCGACAGATGCAACTGCTCCCGCACCACCGGCACCCGCGCCGCCCACGACGCCGCCACCGCCCCATGCGTGAAAAACACCCCACACACCGCCACCCGAGCCCACCGCCCCCGAGCCCCCACCATCTCCACCCACCCCTATTCCCACCACCAACAACCGCCCATCGTAGGCCGATCGGCCCCCACAGCCCCCGCCCGAACCGGCCGACGACGAGAGCAGCCACACGGACACGTGCCGCCGGCCCCGGCCGTGTGCCACCCGCTGCACACCGCGCCCTCGCGCCCTTCCCCGCACCCCTTCACGCGACACCTCGTGCGGCCGCGAGCAGCCTCACGCGCGGCGAGGGGGGCGTGGTGCCCGGGGGGATATCGGACCGTGGTTGCTTCACAGGGGCGCGGGGAACCGCGCGAGCGACCCGACGCGTAGCGAGGGAGGGCGTACGACCGCACTCCGACGGCGCGTGCCCGCCCGCAGGGCGAGGGGTGGCGGGAGGCGGCGTACGACCGCACTCCGACGGCGCGTGCCCGCCCGCAGGGCGAGGGGTGGGGCGGCGGCGAACAGCCGTACCCTCAGCGGCGCGTGCCCGTGGGGCGAGCCGCCCCCGCCGGCGATCGGCCCCACGTCCAGCGGCCCCGCGTCCAGCGGTGCGCGGGGAGGGCACCCCTGCCCGGTGCGACCGTGGTCGCACCGGTCGGGCACGCGCCCCGCGCCGTGTGTGCCGTGCGGCCCGGGAAAGGGCCGGCCGGTTCGGTGATCCGCCGTCCCGTCCCCGCCCGGCCGGGTCGCCCGGGTACGGGGGAAGTGCCGGACGGTGCGCCGGTGATCGCCGGGCCCTTCGGGGGACCCGGGAGCGGTCCGGGTGCCGGGGCCCGGACTCGCCGGCGCCTCGCCGGTGGCGGGGCGGGACGGCCGCGGACCACCGGGGCGGTTCAACGGCGGCAGTCGTTCCGCCCGGCGGGTCCGCGAACTCGATTGCACCACACGGAGGAGATGTTGAAGAGGTGATGGAGATTGTGTGGAGCCATCGTTATGAATTCGCGATGTTTACACCGGGCGAATGGGGCGCCGATCCGATTCCCCGCAGAGCCCGGGGCGTTGGGCCTCCGGCGGCCCGCTCCCGTGCGACGGCCCAACGCGGTGCCGGCGCCGGGCGGACGCCGCACTTCCTGTGGTCGTCCGATCGCCTCGGGGCCGGGGACCGGGGGCCGGGAGTCGGGGGCCGGGGGCCGGGGGTCGGGGGCCGGGGATCGGGGATCGGGGGAACGGCGGTCGCTCCGGGGCCGGTGCCGGGACGTGCCGACGTGGTGGCCGACGGGGCTCGGTGGCCGGTGGTGTGGGGGCGTCCGTGCGCGCGACACGCCCGGGCGGAGGGGTGCCTCCGGTAAAGAATTGTCCCACGTCAGACGGCAGTTGGCGGCGTCCGCGCAGGTCGGGGTGGTGGGGCTGCTGTGTCAACCTCAGAGTTGCGAGGTTCACCCTTGTGGGCGCTGCCCCAGGAATCGAACACGTGCTTGAATAGCTGCGTGAACCACACCTTCCCTGACGACCTCATGGAGGCCCAGCGCTCCTGGTACGCCGTGTACCGCCGGCTCGCCATGACCCACCACATGGCGCAAACGACGGTGCTGCGACGCGAGTTGCTCCGGCTCTCCGTTCGGATATCCACCCACCCCTATTGGGCCGGTCTGGCCGGTGGTGTCCCCGCCGCCCGGATGGCTCTGAAGCAGGCGGCCTGGTCCGAGGCTGAGATCTGACCCGGACCGGGCGCCGGCCCGCACCGCTTCCACGCGGTCGCGCCCGGACGACCGGGTGCGGTCCGCGTCCCGGCGCCGCGCCCCCTGTCCGGCGTCCGTCCGCCCCTGTCCGGCGTCCGTCCGCCGCACGGTGATGGTCCGCTCGGCGACGTCCCGCCCAACGTCCGCCGGCCCAACGCCCCCGTCCCCGTCCCCGCCGCCCAGCGACCGCCCACCCGCCGGCCGTCGGTCCGCGGCAACCCAACCCGCCGGCCTGCCCGCCCGGCGACAACCCCGCCCGGCGTCCGGCCCCCGCCGGCCGGCCACCCGCCGCCGGCCCGCGTTCGCCCGCGGCCCTCGTCCTCGCGCCGCCGTGGAGTGACCCGGGTCACTCCGGAGCGGCTGGAACGCCCGCGTCGGAACGCCGTCGGCGCATCTTCACGACTTCCCCCCAAGTGTCGGTGAACGCCGTCCCGGTGGCCCACGACGAGACGGAATCGCATCGACGGAACGGTGGCGGAACGACGTTCCCTGAGGCCAGCGCGGTGTGATGTGTGCCGCTGGCCCCGGAGGCGCGGAGGCGGGGGTTCCGAGGTGTTCGCGCGAGCGTCGCGGACAAGCCGGACACGTGCCCGAATGTCGCATTGCGCGCCAGTTGACAGTGCCTCCGGGGTTGTTGACGATGTGTGCACCGCCGTAACCCATAAACATTCTCCTCGTCCAACGGAAATCAGTCGGACGGTCCGTGTCGCGCCCCCCGTACCTCGCGCGCCGCGTTGATCACGCGAATTCCGTGAAGGCGACGCCCCGCCCAGGGTCAATTGGGCGACCGACATTTCCTGGAGGAATTCGTGATATCGAAGCGCGGGCTTGTCGCCGCCGGTGCGCTGGGCCTCGGCACCGTTCTGCTCGCCGGTACCGGCGCCTATGCGTGTGTCATCGGTGACTTCTCGGCCGAGTCGGCCGTCGCCTGTGACACCACGGGCAGTGCGGCGCAGGGCGTCCTCACCGTCCACAACGACGACAGCCTGACCGGCGCGTCCATCACCGTGACGATGGCGGGCAGCCAGGCCGCCGTCGGCAACGGCCACATCAAGGCGGCCCCCAAGGGCGGCAAGTCCAGCCTGGACGTCAACGTGCCGTGGCAGGCGGGCACCAGCTACGTGGTCCACGTCCACTCGGACCGGTTCAACCTGGACAAGGACATCCCGACCCAGCCGGCCGCGCCGAACACCCAGTGCGCCAAGGTCGTCACCCCGCCGCCGGCCAGCACCGCGCCGAGCACCCCGCCGGCCAGCAGCACCCCGAGCGCCACCCCGACGGTGAAGGCGACCAGCGCCCCGGCGCCGGTCCCCTCCCAGTCCTCTCCCGCCACCACGCTGGCCGAGACCGGTGGCGGCTCCAACAGCACCATGATGGCCGGCATCGCCGCGGCCCTCGTGGTCGTCGGTGGCGGCGCGCTGTTCATGGTCCGCCGCAAGGCCGGTGCCCGCGGCTGACGTCCGCACCACGATCGTCCCGCCGGTGTCCGGCGGCACCGCAGCGGAACCCGCACGACGTGAAGGGCCCGTCCCAACCGGGGGCGGGCCTTCCGCGTTGCGGGGGGACGGCGGTGACCGCGGCGGGCGGCCGGGGCGGACGGCGTGGAACGAGCAAGGCGCCGTACGCGGCCCGTTGGGGGGGACCGCGTGCGGCGCCTTCGCCGTCTCCGGGGGAGGCGGCGGACCGGGATCAGGACTCCAGGTAGCCCGCAGGGCCGGTGCCCACGATCTCCGGGGTGCTGGTGGCGGCGGCCTTGAGAACGGCGGCGTGCAGCTGGCCGGCGCTGACGCGGCCCGGGGCGGCTGCGCTCGCGGGGCCGGCCGCGACCAGGCCGGCGGTCAGCAGGGTCGCCGCCACCACGGCGGCGCGGGTGCCCTTCGGGTGCTTCATGACGTAACTCCTTCTCGACGGAACGACGGAGGTCCAGACGCGGGGGTGGTGCACAACGGCCTTACGGCCGTGCGGAGTTGGGACTCCTGGCGCGAACTGTGAAGGAGGACGGAGAGTGCGTGGAGGTCTTGCGCGCAGATTTCGCCCACGCGTTCACCCCTCGCCCCGCATTCCGTTCGCCGGACTGGGCGCGGTGCGGGGACGACGGTGCTGCTGTCCGAGCCGTCCGGGAGGTGTACGCGTGGTACGGGGCGGTGGTGCTGGGGCTGGTGACGTTCGCCGGGCGGCCCGGGCCGGACGCGGGGGCGCCGCGCTTCGGGGCGTCGGGGGTGGTGGCGCGGGCGAGCCCGGTGCTGATGTTTCGCTGAGCGCGCTGGGCGGGACGGTCGTGGTGCGGATCCGCGCCGCCCGCCCGCTTCCGGTGCCCGTCGCCGCGTGAGGCCGGCCGGAGGGGCTCCCGCGTCCCGCGCTCCGGCCCCCGCGGGCGGGTTCGCCGGACGCGGCCACACCGTTCCGCGGGGCCGGTACGCCGCGCCCAGGCGCTCGTTCCGAGGCCGCCGCGAACGCCCGCCGCTCCGGGCCGGGCCGTGTGGAACCCGCGGCCCCGGTGCCGTCGCCCACCCCCGTGCGGCGACGGCACTCCGCGCGCCGCCGGGAAGATCTCCGGCGCGTCGGCGGGGCCGCGGGCAGTTTCGCCAGCGATCCTCCACCTCGGGTGAAGTGGTGTCAACAATCGTTGAGTTTCGAGATGGTGAACGCGCGGACACATCGATGACGACTGGCTGAACGGTTGTTCTGGTCTCAACGATTGTGGGATTCGCCTCGCGTCGGAGGGATCGTCCGGCGCGGCGGAACGTTCTATGATCCGGCACATGGCCACCGAAACCCCCGGTCCGCTCGACGCGGCCGGATCCCCGGGCGAGGACCGGCCGGCCGGTAGTGCCGGTGGGCCCGCCGCATCCGGCGGCGACTTCGCCGAACGCTTCCGGCGCCTGATCGCGGTGATCTACCCCAAGGACCTGGGCCGCCCCTGGCGTGACTCGGAGATCGCCGAGGGCACCGGGCTCAGCGGCACCTACATCGGCAACCTCCGCAAGGGCACGCAGAAGCCCAGCCTGGAGAACGCGGTGAAGATCGCCCGTTTCTTCGGGGTGCCGCTCGACTACTTCAGCGACTCGGCGACCGCGCTGGCCGTCGAACGCGACCTGCGGCGCATCGAGGCACTGCGCGACGCGCGGGTGGAACGCATCGCGATGCGGGCCGCCGGGCTGCCGCCCGAGATGCAGGACGCGGCGCTTACCGTGGTGGAGCAACTGCGCCGGGCCGTCGGGCTGTCCGACGGCGAATCCGAGGCGTGACGACCGACGAACGGCTGGTTCCGCTGGGGCACTGGCGGACGGCTGATGGGGAGACCGTGCGAGAGCTGTGGCGCACCCGGCGCCGGATGCGGGCGCTGGTCGGGCAGTTGGACCTGCCTGCGGTGCGCACCGTCGAGGAGCTGTGCGCCGCCGTGGCCGAACGGCTGGGCCGCACGGTGCTGCTCACCCCGCGCCGCATGCGGGTGGGCGAGCCGTCCGGCTTCGTGGAACGCCGGGCGGAGAGCGACGTCGTGCACGTCGAGGAGGAGACCTCAGGACTGCACCGGGCGCACATCGTCTGCCACGAACTCGCGCACCTGCTGTGCGGGCACCTGGCCGAGCCGCCGGTTCCCGGTGCGGCCGGGCAGGTGGACCTGCCGACCATCGACGCCGCCATGGTGCGGCTGGTGCTGGGGCGTTCGCACTACGACGACGCGGCCGAGGCGGAGGCGGAGATCCTCGGCGCCGAACTGACCCGGCTGCTGCTGCTCGCCCCGGGCGCCGGCACCACCTCGCAGCTGGCGCCGGCCCTCGAACACCGCACAGGCCAGCATGTCTAGGCTGCCGCAGACCCCGTACGACGCCGTCTACCTCGGAATCGGCGGCATCGCGTGGGTGGTCGCCACGCTCAAGCTGCGGGCCTGGCGGCGCGGTCCTTCGCAGGGGCTGCTGGTGGTGGCGCTGACCGTCGCCTCGCCGGCGACCTCCTTCGTGCTGGCCGCGCCGGTGGTCTACCGGGCGGTCGACCGCCTGTCCGGCTGCGGGAACCTCGCGACGCTGCTGGTCTACCTGGGGATCACCGGGTTCTCCGCGGCGGCCGTGGTGCTGGCCAGGATCTGGGACCCGCCCGGCCGCCGGCCCGGCACGCGGACCCGGTGGACGGCGGTACGCCCGGATGGGCGGCCGGTGCGGGTGCGGCTCGTGGTGTTCGGGGTGCTGGCCGCCGCGATGACGGTGCTGTTCCTGGCCGGCGGCCCCTACCGGCCGGAGACCCCGCTGACCTTCGACACCGCCTTCGCGCCCCACCTGGTGGTGGCCGCCTTCCTCGTCGTCTACCAGGCGGTGTTCGGCTTCGCGCTCACCGACATCGGACGCGTCTGCCTCGGCCACGCCCGGTGGCTGCCGGCCGGTGCGCTGCGGCGCGGGATCCGGCTGATCGCGGCCGGTTCCCTGACCGCCTGCGGCTACGTGCTGTGCAAGACGGTCGCGGTGGCCGCCTCCGCCGCGGGGGTGGCCGGCGCCGAGTGGCTGAGCACGGCCGCCGGGCCGGTGTTCGCCGTGGCCGGCGCGGTGCTGATCACCGCCGGTTTCACGCTGCCGGCGCTGGCCGCGTTCACCAGGCGCCGCCGCGACTTCCGGGCGCTGCGCCCGTTGTGGGACCTGGTCCACGGTGCCGACCGGCGGCTGGCCCTGGAGGAGCCGTGGTCGCCGTGGACGGAGCGGTTCGCGGTGCGGGACCTGGAGTGGCGGGCGGCCCGCCGGGGCCTGGAGATCCGCGACGGGCAGCTGACGCTGCGGCCCTGGGTGGACCCGGACGTGGTGGCCGCCGCCGGACGGCTCGCCGGGCGGGAGAGGCTGGCGACCGGTGAGCACGACGCGCTGGTGGTCGCCGCCGCACTGCGTTCCGCCGTCGCCGCGCTCAACGCCGGACGCCCGCCCCGGCCGCGCGAGGAACAGCCGCACCTGCCCGGCATGGACACCGAACCCGCGGAGGAGCGCGGCCACTTGGTGCGGGTGGCGCAACGGCTGAACGAGCCGCTGACGGACGAGGCGCTGGCGGTGGTGGTGCCGCGGTGACCGGCGGACCGCGGGTGGGCGCCTCGACGCCGCCCGAACTGCTGCCGTTCGCCCGGCTGATGCTGGAGACGCTGCCGCAGGAGGCGCGGATCGGGCTCACCCTGGGTTTCGTGCGGACGTTCGGCGTGCCGGAGATCGCCGGTGTGCTGTACGGCACGGGCCGGATGACCTCGGAGCCGAAGGCCCGCGCCAAGGCCACGGGCGCCGCCATGTTCGCCCTGCTCGCGGCCGGGACCGGCACGCCGGAGGGCCGCGGGATCGTCGAGGGGCTGCGCCGCGCGCACCGGCGCCCGGGCATCACACCGGAGTTGATGCGGTACGTGCTGGCCTGCTTCACCGTGTGCCCGGTGCGGTTCGCCGGGCGGTTGGTACCCGGCGCCGTCACCCCGGTGGAACGGGCCTCGGCCTACGCCTTCCACCGGTCGCTGGCCCTGGCGCTGGACCTGCCGGAGACCGGCGACGGCCTGATCGGCGACGGCCTGATCGGCGACGGCCTGATCGGCGACGGCCTGATCGGCGACGGCCTGATCGGCGACGGCCTGATCGGCGACGGCCTGATCGGCGACGGCCTGATCGGTGCGGCACCCCCCGGCCCCCCGGCCACCCCACCCGCCACTCCCGACGCCCTCGCGCGTGTCGACCTCGCCATGCGGGAGTTCGAGCGGGAGCGGTTCGGCGCCACAGCGCAGGCGGCGCGGTTGTGGGAGGCGTGCAGTGGGGCGCTGGTGGCCGCGCGGCTGCCGGGGGCGCTCGCGCCGCTGGCCCCCGCGGTGGCGGGCGCCCTGCTCGACGTCCCGCTGGCCGGCGCGCTCGGGGTGCGGCGACCGCCCGCCGTGCTGCGGTCCGCCGTGTTCGCCGCACTGCGTCACCGGGCCGTCCGGCACGCCCGGGCCGCCGACGTGATCTGACGGTACGTCACATTGCCGGTACCCTCAACAACGTTGCCGATCGGGTCCGTTCCCGTCAAACCGGATGCGCGGTACGGTACCCCGGAACCGGGCAGGAGACCGTGGGAACCGGCGTCGCGGGCGGGCGGGCCGGAGACGGCGGGGCGCCGCGGCCGGTGAGCACAGGGCGCCACGGCGGCCGCCCGCCGCACGTCCCGGCACGCGAGGCCGCGCCCGGACCCCGGCGGCTGCGGCCCGGCGGGCGCGCACGGGCCGACACGAGGGTGCGACATGACGATGTGCAACATCTCCCCGCGCAGTGTGAACCTGCAAGGGGTCTGGCGGGCCGACGGGGAGCACGGCTGGGCGGTCGGCGACGGCGGCATGATCCTCGTGACGCGGGACGGCGGCGAACGCTGGTCGGCGCAGGGCAGCACCGACAAGGACCTGCGGGCGGTGGCGTTCGCCGGTCCGGAACGCGGCCTGGTGGCCGGGCGGGACGGCACGGTCCTGCACACCACCGACGGCGGCGCCACCTGGCACGACCGCCCGTCCGGCACCCCGCGCAACCTCTACGGCGTGGCGCTCGCCCCCTCCGGCCGCACCGGATGGGCGGTGGGCGACGCGGGGACGGTCCTGTGCTCGCGGGACGGCGGCACGACCTGGGCGGAGCAGGAGTCCGGCACCGCGGCCAACCTGACACGTTGTCATGCCCTGGATGACTTTGTGGTGTGGGCGGTCGGCAAGCACGGCACGATCCTGCGCACCGGCGACGCGGGGGCCACCTGGACCACCCAGTCCTCCGGCACCGGGTACGACCTGCGCGGCGTCTTCGCCGTCAGCGCCGAACGGTGCTGGGCGGTGGGCCGCTCCGGCACGATCCTGCGCACCACCGACGCCGGCGCCACCTGGACCCCGTGCGGGAGCGGCACGCAGACCGACGTCTACGGCCTGTGGGTGGCGCCCGACGGGCTGCACGCGGTGGCGTCCGGCGACGACGGCCTGGTGCTGGTCTCCCGCGACGGCGGCCTGACCTGGGCGCGCGCCGAGAGCGGCACCGGCAAGGACGTGGTCGCCGTCTTCCTCGACCCCGGCGCCTCGCACGGCTGGGGCGTCGGCGACGACGGCCTGATCCTCGCCACCCGCGACGGCGGCGACGGCTGGGAACCCCGGCTCGACGGCATGCACCGCGACCTGACCGCCGTGCACGGCGCCGGCACCGCCCGCTGGATCGTCGGCCAGCGCGGCGCGGTCGCGGTCACCGGTGACGGCGGCGCGACCTGGCAGGGCACCCACGCGGGCGGCGGCGCACAACTGTGGGCGGTGCACGTCCACGACGACGAACGGCACGGCTGGGCCTGCGGCGCGGGCGGCGCGATCCTGGCCACCTCCGACGGCGGCACGTCCTGGCAGTCCCGGGAGAGCGGCACCGGCGCCGACCTGCTCGCGCTGCACATGAGTTCCGCCGGGCGCGTCGGCTGGGCGGCCGGCGCCGGCGGCACCCTGCTGGCCACCGACGACGGCGGCACCACCTGGCAGCCCCGGGCCGGCGGCACCGGCGCCGACCTCCACCGGGTGCGGTTCGCCCCGGACGACACCGCCGGCTGGGCGTGCGGGGCCGGCGGCACCCTGCTGGCCAGCACCGACGCCGGCGCCACCTGGCGGCCGCAGGCGGTGCCGTCCGGGGCCGCGCTGACCGGCCTGCACGTCGTGGACGCCGCGACCGCGTGGCTGTGCGGGCGGGACGGCACCCTGCTGGTCACCCGGGACGGCGGCGGCACCTGGACCGCCGCGGCCTCCGGGACCCGGCAGACCCTGTGGGCGGTCGCGTTCACCGGCGACGGCGAGCGCGGCTGGGCGTGCGGGGCCGGCGGCACCCTGCTGGCCACCCGCGACGGCGGCACCACGTGGACGCCGGCCGGCGGCGGCAACGGCACCTGCCTGCGTGACGTGTGGGCCGCACCGGACGGCGGCGCCGCCTGCGCGGTCGGCGACGGCAGCCTCGTCCTGGTCACCGGTGAGCCGGACGGCGGCTGGACCGCGCGGATCAGCGGCACCGGCAAGAACCTCTACGGGGTGCGGATGCTGCGCGGCGGCCGGGACGGCTGGGTGGCCGGCGACGGCGGCACCGTGCTGCGGCGGCGCGACGGTGGACGGTGGACCGCGCTGGACGCCGGCACGGGCGCCAACCTCTACACCGTCGCCGCCCACGGCACCGCGTGCGCCTGGGCGGTCGGGCGCGGCGGCACGATCGTCGCCACCCGCGACGGCGGCGCCACGTGGCGGAGCCAGCACAGCGGCACCGACCGGGACCTGCTCACCGTGCGGGTCGCCGCCGACGGCGTCACCGCCTGGGCCTGCGGCGACCGCGGCACGATCCTGGGCACCCGGGACGGCGGCGCCCACTGGACGCGTCAGCCCACGCCGGACGAGTCCCCTCTCTACGCCGTGGACTTCGCCGACGACGCGGTCACCGGCTGGGCGGTCGGCATCGGCGGCGCGCTGTTCGCCACCACCGACGGCGGCGCCACCTGGCGGACGCAGGCCAGCGGCACCGCGGACGAGTTGCTCTCGGTGCACGCCCTCGGCGACCGGGTCTGCTGGGCGGCCGGGGACGGCGGAACGCTGCTGAGCACCGAGGACGGCGGCGCGACCTGGCGGCGGCGGGAGAGCGGCACCGAGCAGAACCTCACCGCCGTCCGGTTCGCCCCCGGCGGCCTGCACGGCCGCGCCGTGGGCCGCAGCGACACCGTCCTGACCACCGACGACGGTGGTGGGACCTGGCGTTCGGGCAGCACCGGCACCGGCATGTCGCTGTGGGACGTGCACGTGACGTCCGCGCAAGCGCTGTGGATCGTGGGCGACGAGGGCACCGTGCTGTCCACGGGGGACGGTGGCGGGAGCTGGCAGCGGCACCTCTACAGTCCACAGAAGGACGCGCGCGGCTGACCGGCCGGGCTGCGCTCCCGACTCCCCCGGCGCCGACCGGCCCGGGGCTGCGAACGGAGGAGTGACGATGAGCGACGCCACCGGATTCCGGGACGTCTCCACCACCGCGGTGGCCGACGTGCTGGGCAACGACCAGGTGATGGACTTCGGCGTCCGTCCGCTGTGGGGCCCCGGCCCCCGGATCGCGGGCCCGGCGTTCACGGTGCGCTGCCCTCCCGGTGACAACCTGATGCTGCACGCCGCGATCTACCGCGCCGCCCCCGGCTCGGTGATCGTCGTGCAGTCCGGCGACACCGACTACGCGGCCTGCGGCGGCAACGTGTGCGCGGTCGCCCAGCGGCGCGGCATCGCCGGCTTCGTGATCGACGGCGTCATCCGCGACGTCGCCGAGGCCCGCGAGATGGGCTTCCCCGTCTACGCCCGCGGCGTCGTCGCCTTCCCCGGCGGCAAGAAGATCGTCACCCCGCACAACGAGCGCGTCACCTGCGGCGGCGTCACCGTCGAGGCCGGCGACATCGTGGTCGCCGACGAGGAGGGCGTCGTCGTGGTGCCGTCCGCCCGGGCCGCGGAGGCGCTGGCCGGCGCGGTCAGGAAGCGCGACAAGGAGGCCGCCCAGAGCCTCGACGAGTGGGAGGCCGCCCACCACGAGCGCATCGAGGCGATCCTGAAGGAGAACGGCTTCCAGGGCTGAGCCCGCCGGGAGACGGCGGAGGCGGTGCGCACCCCCGTTGCGCACCGCCTCCGGATCGGGGGACCCCCACGGGGGTCAGCCGGCGCCGGCCGGTTCCGGGCCGGAGGGCGGGGTGGCGGCGGTGCGGGCGGCGGCCTGGCGGGCACGGGTGCGCAGGCCGCGGGAGACGATGGCGGGCATCACCGAGCCGAGGAGCGCGAAGGCGACGCCCAGCCCGATCCAGCCGGTCGCACCGTGGACGAGGATCGCCCAGGTGAAGACCGCGGGGGCGAACATCTTGCCGAGGTCGGCGCCCATCGCGTGGGTGGCCTGGTACTGGCCCTGGGCGTGGTCGGGAGCCAGGTCGAAGGCGATGCCCCAACTGCCCGCCGCCTGCCGGGTCTCGCCCAGCGCGTGCGCCAGCGCGCCCAGCACCAGCAGCGCCACCGCCGGGGCCAGCGAGTGCACACCGCTGAAGGCGAACACCACGCAGGCGGCGGCCACGCAGCCGGCGCCCTGGAAGCTCGCGCGGGCGCAGGCGACGGGCGTGTCGGTGCCCCGGGCCGCGCGGGCCTGCACGCCCACCACGAACGCGGTGTTGATCAGCAGGATCACCGCACTCATCCAGCGCGGCGCGGTGGTGTTCCGCACCACCCACAGCGGCAGCACCACGTCCAGCAGCACCGCGTGTGTGGTCAGCAGCCCGTCCAGCGTCGCGAACGTCAGGAACGGCAGGTCCCGCAGCACCGCCAGGGCCGGCCCGGCCGAGGCGGGCACCGGCGGGACGGCCGGCTCCCGCAGCGTCATCAGGCCGGTGACCAGGAACGCCAGCGCCGCGAAGACCATCGCCGCCTGGTACGCCGGCCGGGTGCCGACCGCCAGCACCACGCCCGCCAGCATCGCGCCGACGGAGACCGCCACGTTGGAGGAGGCACGGATGTAGGCCAGCACCGCGACGCGTTCCGACGACGGGATCAGACCCGCGATCATCGCCTTGCGGGCGCTGCGGCCGGCCCGGTAGGCGATGGCCTGCGCGGAGACCACCACCAGGTAGCTCCAGAAGCCGCTGACCAGCAGCAGCCCGGCCGTCAGCGGGAACAGCGCCAGGAACGACCACAGCTGGACCGTGCGCGGACCGGTGCGGTCGGCCAGGTGACCCAGCGGGATCGAGCACAGCAGCACGATGGCGGCCGCCGAGCTGACGCTGACACCCAGCTGGGCGGGCGTCAGGTGCAGCACGGTGACGGCGAACACCGCGTTCAGCGCCATCCACAGGCCCTGGCCCAGCGACATGACGGTCGTGATCGCCGCCAGCAGCCGGCCGGGACCCGGCGGCAGCAGCAGCCGGTCGAGCAGGGCGTCGCGCCGGGAGCGTCCGGGGGTGCTCATCTCACACCGTCCCCGGGGCGAACGCCCGTGCCCGCACGTGGAACGCGAGGCGGTCCACCGCGGTGCGGGCGGCGGCCACCGCGTCGTCTGGGGTGGCGCCCAGCGCGCGCACCGCGGCGACGCGGGCGTCGGAGGACGTCAGGCCGTCCAGCGCCGTGCCGGGCCGGACCGTCGGCTCCACCGAGGTGACGCCGGGGACCGCGCGGGCCTCCTCCTCGCCGCTGATCCGCTCCAGCACGCCGTCACCGGTCAGTGCCGCGAACCAGATCGCCGAACCCGGCCGCTGCGCGTCCTGCGCCAGCGTGGCCCGCACCCCGGGCAGTACGCGTTCGCCCAGCGTCTGGCGCACCACGCACTGCGAGAGGTCCACGCCGGTGGCGTCCAGGGTCAGGCCGGGTATCTCGTCGCCGCCGACCCGCACGTGGGTCTCGATGACCCGCGGGCCCCGCGGGGTCAGCACCACCTCGGTGTGCGTGGCGCCGAACGTCACACCCAGGGCGTCCAGCAGCAGCGTCACGTACGTCTCGACCGCCGCGCGGTCCGCCGGCCCCAGACCGGAGGGCGCCACGTGGCCCAGCTCGACGAACGTCTCCGGGTCGGAGAACTTGCGGGTCACCGACACCACGACGTGCTCGCCGTCCTCGGAGAACGCCTCCACGCTGAACTGCGGGCCCTCGTGGAACTGTTCGACGATCACCTCGCTCTCCACGATGCCGTGGTGGCGCCCGGCCGCCCGCCGCCAGGCACCCGGCACGTCGGCCGGGCGCCGCACCAGGGCGACGCCCGCGCTGCCGGCGCCGGCCACCGGCTTGACCACGCAGCTGCCGTGCGCGGCGTGGAAGGCCAGCACGTCCGCCTCGCCGCCCGCCAGACCGTGCGCGGTGGAGTCCAGCCCGGCCGCCGCCAGCCGCTGCCGCATCACGTGCTTGTCGTGCACGGCCGCCACGGTGTCCGGGTGGTGGGTGGGCAGGCCCAGCGCCGCGCCGATCACCGCGCACCGGTCCTGGTCCCGCTCGCCGACGGTGGCGATCCGGGTGAACGGGTGCACCGCGTGCGCGGCCGCCGCCAGGGCCACCCACTCCTCGTCCGGGGCGCGTTCGCCCACGGCCAGCACCCGGGCGTTCTCGTGCGGCGAACGCAGCTTGTGGACGTACTCCACCCGGCAGATGACGGTTGTGGCCGTGCCGGGCCGGGCGGCGCGGACGGCCGCGGGGAACTCCCGTCCGGTGCCGACGATCAGGACGTGTTCGGGCACGGCGTGCTCTCTTCCGGGTCTGTCTGGTTCGGTGCGGTGGCGCATCAGGCGTCCGGAACGGCGGCCGCCGCGTCCTCGGCGAGGGCCGTGGCCGGCAGACCACGCGGTGGCAGGCCCTCACGGGCGAACCGCCGGGCGGCGCGCTGCACCGCGGCGTTGACCGGCGCCGGCACCCCGTGCAGGCGGGACAGCAGCACGATCTCACCGTTGAGGTAGTCGGTCTCCACCGAACCCGCGCCGCGCTCCAGGCTCTGCCAGGTGGAGGTGCCCAGCCGCAGGCCCTCCAGCGGCTGCGGCGCGGCGCGTCCGGCGCGCAGGGCGGCGAGTTCGGCGTCGCCGACCCGTTCGATCCCGGCCGCCGCCAGGACGGCGTCGGCCTCGGCGGTGACGCGGCCGGCCAGATCGCGGGCCAGGTCCTCGTCACCCGGGCACAGCAGGGCCTCGACGGCGTTGGGGAGGTTGTTGACGAGCTTGGCGTACTTCCAGGCCGTGATCCGCTCCTCCGCCCGCGTGTACAGCCCCGCGGCGGTGAACACCTCCGCCAGTTCCCGCGCGAACGGATCGGCCCCGGCGTCCGGCCCGCCGGCCCGGCCCAGCACCATGACGCCGGTCAACGGGGCGCAGGGCGCGGCGACCGTGCCGGGGGCGGTGAGCGTCGCGGGCAGTACGACGCACGCCCCGTACACCCGGGCGAAGCGGCGCAGGGCGAGCCGTTCGTTCTCCGTGCCGTTCTGCAGGCACACCAGCGGCAGCCGGTCGCCCGCGGTGCCGCCGCCGTCGACCGGGCGGTCCGCCCACGCCTCCAGGGCGGCCGTGGTGTCCTGCGTCTTGACGGCGAGCAACAGCACGTCGCCGGGGCGCAGCGGCACCTCGCCGGGTCCCGCGGCGGCCGGGACGGCGTGCGTGGTGGTGCCGGCCGGTGTGACGAGGGTCAGCCCGCGTTCGCGCAGCGCCGCCAGGTGCGCGCCGCGCGCGGTGAGCACCACCTCGTGCCCGGCGGCGTGCAGCAGTGCCCCGGCGGCGCCGCCCACGGCGCCGGCCCCGATGACGACGTAGCGCATCGTCAGTCCTCCCAGATGACGTTCGTGTCGTACCAGCGGGCGAGTTCGGCGGTGTTGCGCTCGACCTCGTCCGCGTCCCGCCCGGTGACCACGTAGCCCGAGGCGAAGTGGCCGGACTTTATCCCGCCGCCGTACCGGGTGCCGACCTCGGCGCGGTGGCGTTCGGTCACCACGAAGGCCGGCGGCCCGGACGGCAGCCGCACCAGGCGCCCGGCGCGCGGGTAGAAGACCACCCAGCCGGCCGTGTGCCCGGGAGCCACCCCCGGTTCGCGGGCCGGCGCGGCGTCGGGACCGGCGACCTGGGCGGCGAACCAGGCCCGGTCCAGGTCGTACCCGGCGGCCGCGGTGATCGCCGCGGTGGTCAGGGCACCGCCGGTGCGCGAGGCGACCTCGCACAGCACCAGCCGGTCGTCCGGGGTGTGCCAGACCTCCAGGTGGAAGGTGGTGCTCGGCGGCACCGGCAATGCGGCCAGCACCCGGGAGGCGAAGCCGGCCAGCCGTGCGGTCATCGGGTGGTCGCGGGTGAGCTGCACCGAGCCGAGGTGGTCGCCGTCGCGGTAGGCCAGGCAGTCGTTGAGGTAGCGGGAGACGAACACCGCGCGCGGCCGGCCTGCGGCGACCAGACCGTCCACCACGTACATCGGGCCCTCGACGAACTCCTCCGCCTCCGGGTGCTCCGGCAGCCCGGCGGCCAGCAGCGCGTCCAGCCCGGCGTCGTCGCGCAGCACCACGGTGCCGGCCGAACCGGAGCCCAGGGCGGGTTTGACCACCACGGGCCAGCCGTGTTCACGCACGAAGCCGTGCAGGTCGTAGCCGGTGCGTACCGGCACGAAACGCGGCACCCCGATCCCGGCGGCCGCCGCCAGCGACTTCATCAGCACCTTGTCGCGGAACGCCAGGGCGCTGGCGGTGTCCTGGCCGGGTATCCCGGTCAGCTCCCGCAGCCGCGCGGCCCGCAGCAGGTCGCCCTCCATGCGGGCCAGCACCGCGCCCGGCCGCACGCGCAGCGCGCACTCCAGCGCCGCCCGCTCCAGCACCGGGTCGGCCGCGTAGGGCGCGAACGACCGCACGCCGGGCACGTGGGCGTACCCGGCGGCCTTCTCGGCGCTGACGAACAGGTGCGCCTCGACGCCGAACTCCCGCGCCCACACGTCGTAGGGGGTGTCGGCGTGGTCGCTGCCGACGAACGCGAGCACCGCGCGCGGGCCGCTCACGGCAGCGGCACGTGCGGGCGGGCGGGCAGGCCGTCGATGCTCACGGTGTTCTTCAGCCGCATGTACTCCTCCAGTTGGTGCACCGACTTGTTCTCCCCCCACTTGTCCTGCAGGTCCCGTTCACGCACCAGGGTCATCTCCGGGACGGTGAATCCGCAACTGTCGGCGATCCGGGTCAGCGACAGCACCATGACCGACCGGGGGATGGGGTGCGGACCGAAGCGGGAGTGGTGGGTCTCCCACTCCGGTTCGCCGGGCGTGACGCAGCGCGCGGTGCCGTACAGCCGCAGGGTGCGCGGCTGCCGGGTGAACGAGCAGAACATCAGCGTCATCCGGGCGTTCTCCCGCACGTGCGCCATGGTCTCCGCGCCCGAGCCGATCAGGTCCAGGTAGGCCACCGTGCGGTCGTCGACGATCGTGAAGGTGTCCCGGCTGCCCTTGGGGGAGACGTTGACGTGGCCGTCCGGCGAGAGCGGGGCGGTGCCGACGAAGAACATCGGTTGCGCCGTGATGAACTCCCGCAGGCGCGGCGTCAGTTCGTCGTAGGTGCGGCCCATCCGCCTTTTCCTTCCGTACCGTTCACCGCGAGCCCCCCGCCGGGCTGCCGGGGGCGGCGCCGATCAGCTCCGCGCCTCCGGCGTGCAGCGCCGTGTCCTGGCCGGCCGGCGGGAGGTGCGCCGGCGGCCCCGCGGTGGCGGCGTACCAGCGGAAGGCGAGCGCGTCGGCGTCCACCCCGTACACCTCGCGCACCGCGGCACCGGCCCGGTCGCCGCCGCGCCGGTTGTGCGCCTCGACGAGCCGGGGGCCGGCGCCGGTGATGACCACCGCGGTGTGCGAGGGCCCATCGGTGACGCCGGCGACGTCCAGCATCCGGGTCACCAGGTCGTCGACCGCGGCGGTGGCCGCCCCGTCCGGCACGGCCGGCGGGCCGTCCGCGTCCCCGGCCGGCGGCCGCCGGCCGCGGGTGTGCGCCAGCACCTCGTGGCGGCCTGCGATCGAGAAGCACTCCACGCCGATCTCCGGGCCGCTCAGGTACTCCTGCATCACGAAGTCCCGCAGCCCGCGGGCGGCCGCCCAGGCCGCCGCCGCCCCGACCGCGCCGGGGCCCTCGACGAGCCGCACGCCCGCACTGCCGCACCCGAACCGGGGCTTGACGACGGTGGGCCCGAACTCGGCGACGAACGCGGCCAGTGCGGCCTCGTCGTGGCCCAGCCGGGAGGCCACCGTGTCGATCCCGTTGGCGCGCAGCAGGATCCCGAACGCCACCCGGTCGCGCAGCACCCGCACCGCGTCGTGACCGCTGCCGGGCAGGTCGAGGGCGGTGGTGGCGGCGCCGGCCGATTCCAGGCCGTCCTCCGTCAGGGAGACCACCCGCTCCAGCGGCGTCTCCTCGTGCACGGCCGCCAGCAGCCGGGCGACCCGCCGCGACTGCCGGTAGTCGGTCAGCACGGCCTGCTCCGCCAGGTCCAGGCCGCGCCGGTCCAGCTCCCCCGGCGCGTGCACCCACACCACGGTGAAACCGGCCGCCCGCGCCTTCTCCAGCACCGCCGGGGTGCCGCCGATCACCGCGATCCGCCGCGGTGCGCCCGTCGCGCTCATCCCCGCAGCTCCACCCCGGCGCGGCCCTCCAGCCAGCGCACCACCTCGACGTTGTCGGCGCCCTCCGGCAGTTCCTCGAACGCCTGCCGCCACAGGGCCGCGGTGGCCCGCCCCAGGTCGGCCGGGCCGCCGGCGGCGTCCAGCAGGCCCGCGCCGATGGTGATGTCCTTGAGCATCAGCCGCAGCGCGAAGCCCGAGGCGAACCCACCGGGCAGCACGTGGTCGGGCAGCTTCGTGCGGGAGGCGTGGCTGCCGCCGGTGGAGTCGTTGATGACCCGCAGCATGGTGGCCGGCTCCAGCCCGTAGGCCCGCCCGGCCAGCAGGACCTCGGTGACCGCGGCCAGGTTCACCGAGGACAGCAGGTTGTTGAGGGCCTTCAGCGCATGACCGGCGCCGGACGGGCCCACCCGGTGCACGGTGCCCAGCGCGGTCAGCACCGGCTCGGCGGCGTCCAGTGCCTCCGGCGTTCCGCCCGCCATGATCGTCAGGGAGCCGGCCCGGGCCGCCGACGGGCTGCCGGAGACCGGCGCGTCCACCACCAGCACCCCGTGCCCGGCGGCCAGTTCGGCCAGCGAGCGGGTGTCCCGCGGCGCGGACGAACTCATGTCGGCCAGCACCGAGCCGCGCTCCATGGCCGGCAGCAGCAGTTCGGCGACCCGGCGCACCTGGGCGCCGTCCGGCAGCATCGTGACCACCACCGGCGCCGCCAGCCCCGCGACGTCCGCCGCCGCGGCGGCACCCGGGTGGCCGGCCAGCGCGCCGGCGGCCCCCGCGTCGGTGTCGAAGCCGGTCACCGCGAAACCGGCGTCGGCCAGCCGGCGGGCCATGCCGCCGCCCATCGTTCCCAGACCCGCGAAACCGACCGCGCGGCCGATGCCCGAACCCGCCATGGAGCTCATCCCTTTCCCCGTTGTCACCGCCCCCGCAGGAGGGCGGACGGCGTGGGCCGGCCCCGGCGGCCGGCCCGCGCCCGTTCCTACGCCGCGTCGTCCGCGCCGAAGTCGTAGTCGACGAGCTCGTCGAGCTCCATCTCCCGCACGATCCGCCGGATGCCGGAGAAGTCGCGGACCAGCAGGTTGTTGCCGGCCTCGCTGCGCACGTCGGCCACGATCTCGTCGGCCGCCGTGATCCCCGCGTGCCGCAGCACGTCCGGCCACACGTCGAAGTCCTGCGCCACGAAGGCGTTCAGGGCCGTCGGCAGCGCGGCGGTGAACGCCCGGCGCTGCTCGGCGTTCATGTGCAGGTAGAGCGCCTTGGCGACCTCCACCATCACCGAGGAGTGCGCGGACTCGTCCCGGGCGTGCAGGCGCGGCACCAGCGAGTGCAGCGGCTGGACGGTCTCGTCCCGCGACAGCAGCTCAAGGTAGGCGTTGACGCTGATCTCGGAGACCGTCGTCCACACCAGCTTCAGCAGGTCCCGTTCCCACGCCTCGGACACCTCGGCCTGGGCCTGGAGCAGCCGGCGGTAGGTGACGGTGTGCGGGTAGCGTGGCTCGCCCGGCAGCCGCCGCACGTCACGGGTGCGCTGCATGGCGATCATGTGCATGTAGGTGTGCCAGACCTCGTCCACGTGGGTCTGCTGCACCGCCCGCTTGAGCTCCACGCCGTCCGCGCCGGGGAACGCGCCGTGCATGATCATGGCGAACGTGGGGTTGGCCACGTGCTCCTCGGCGGCGATGACGCGCTCGTTGTAGACCAGCCAGGCCATCGTCAGCACCTGCTGGCGCTGCGTGGGTTCGGCTGCCAGGTACAGCGGGTGGGAGGCGAACGGCAGCAGCCGCTCCGGGTAGTCCGGCAGCGCCTCGTCGTAGTCGCCGGGGTCGGCGATGTGCGCCATGTCGGTGCGCACGGTGGCCCGGCGCGGCCAGGCGTCGGCGAGGCGGCGCAGCACCGTCTCGTCGATCCCGTGCGCGTGCCCGTGTTCCCCGTCGTCCTCCGGCGGCGTCCGCTCCAGGTCCGCCAGGTCGTCGGTGCTCATCGCGTCTCTCCCTTCGCGGTTGCCGCGATCGCCTCGGACAGCGTCGCGATGCCCGGGACCATGTCGGCCGGGTCCAGCACGATCGGCGGCATGACCTTGAGTACCTGGCCGCGCGCGCCGGAGGTCTCCACCAGCAGACCGCGGTCGAACGCCTCGCGCGAGACGCGGTCGGCGAACGAGTCGTCGGCGAAGGCCAGTCCGCGGATCAGGCCGCGGCCGCGCACCGCGCAGCCCAGGTGGCCGAAGTCCTGCGCCACCCGCTCCAGCAGCGCGCCCAGCCCCTCCGCCCGGCGGGTGAGCGCCGCGCCGAACGCCGGGTCCGCCCAGTGGTCGAGCACCGCCGCGGCGGAGACGAACGCCAGCTGGTTGCCGCGGAAGGTGCCGCTGTGCTCGCCGGGGCCCAGCTGGTCCAGCTCGGGCCGCACCAGCGTCAGCGCCATCGGCAGCCCGTAGCCGCTCACCGACTTCGACAGGCACACGATGTCCGGCACGATGCCGGCCTGCTCGAAGCTGAAGAACGTTCCCGTGCGGCCGCAGCCGGCCTGGATGTCGTCGACGATCAGCGGGATCCCGCGCTCCCGGGCGACCCCGGCCAGCCGGCGCAGCCACTCCGGCGAGGCCACCGACAGGCCGCCCTCGCCCTGCACGGTCTCCACCACGATCGCGGCCGGCGCGTCCACGCCGCTGCCCGGGTCGTCGAGCATCCGCTCCAGGTAGGCGATGGTGTCCACGCCCTCACCGGCGTAGCCGTCGTACGGCATCCGGGTCACCCCGGCCAGCGGCACCCCGGCCGCCTCCCGCTTGAACGCGGTGGCCGAGGCGGCCAGCGCCCCCAGCGACAGGCCGTGGAAGCCGCCGGTGAACGCCACGATGTCGGTGCGCCCGGTGACCCGGCGGGCGGTCTTGAACGCCGACTCGACGGCGTTGGTGCCGGTCGGGCCGGTGAACTGCACCCGGTAGGACAGGCCGCGCGGCTCCAGCACCACCTCGCTGAACCGGCGCAGGAAGTGCGCCTTCGCCGAGGTGTGCAGGTCCAGCCCGTGCACGGGGCCGTCCGCCATCAGGTACTCGACGAGCTTCTCGCGCACCGCCACCGGGTTGTGGCCGTAGTTCAGCGCGCCGGCGCCGGAGAGGAAGTCGGTGTACTCCCGCCCGTCCTCGTCCCACATCCGGTGGCCGGACGCGCGGGTGAAGACCGCGGGGAAGCGGCGGCAGTAGGTCCTGATCTGCGACTCCAGGCTGTCGAAGACCTCGGTCGGGTGGTCGGTCGCGCTCACGCGTTGCTCCAGGGGTCGCTGTCCTCGACGAGCGCTGCCTCGCCGGCCGTCAGGGCCGAACGCGGGGACAGCGGGAACCAGCCGGCCAGGGTCAGGCCGATCAGCTCCCGCAGCCGGTCCGCGATCAGGCCGGGGGTGTAGCGCTGCGGCACCTCGGCCGCCTCGATCACCGGGGTCGGCGGGAAGTACCGGCCGCGTCGGGCCGGACGCACCACCGCGTCCCACACGTTCAGGCTCTGCCCGCCCCACCGCGCCCGGCCGCTGAAGACCGAGTACAGCGGGATGCCGTCCGGGTGGGGCCGGCTCAGCGCGCGGTTGACCGACTCGCTGACCATCTCCACCACCAGCCCGCAGGCCCCGGCGTCCCGCACCGAGCGGGCCTGGGCGAACAGTTCGAGGGCCCCCTCGACGGTGTCGCCGTAGCGGCCGAGCTGCGTGCGCTGCGGGGAGTAGCCGATGTGGCCCAGCACCGGGACGCCGGTGGCCGCCACCGCCTCCACGCACCGCAGGTCGGTCTCGCCGGCCAGTTCGATCTTCACCGCGTCGGCGCCCGCCGCGGTGAACAGCCCGCCGGCGGTGCGCGCGGCCTCCTCGTCGAGCGTCGCGCCGTCCGGCAGGTCGGCCAGCAGGAACGGCCGCCTTCCCGCGGGGAACCCGGCGTCCAGCGCCTTGCGCACCTCGCCGACCAGGCCGGTCAGCGTGGTGAGTGCCCACTCGCGGTCGGCGCCGGTCTCCATGCGGGTGCCGCCGCGGCCCAGGTGCGTCATGAAGTAGGAGTCGCCCACCATGACGCACTCCACCGGGCAGGCCGCCAGTTCCGGGGCGCTCACCGCCTCGGCCAGCGCCTCGACCTCGTAGCCGCGGTAGGCGTTGATCTTCAGCCCGAGCTGCGAGAGGTGATCGTAGCGACGCAGGTAGGGCGCCAGCTGCCCGGCGCGGGCGCTGAGCGTGGGTGCCATGTCAGACGCCTTCCCGGTAGACCTTGTTGACCCGCCCCAGCGCCTCGGCCACCCGCTCCGGCGGCGCCGCGGTGAAGCACACCCGGGCCCAGGCGCGGCAGTGCGCGCCGAACACCTCGCCCGGCGCGAGCCCGACGCCCTCGCGGGCGCACCGGGCGATGAACCCGGCGCCGCCGCCCGGGAACCCCGACAGGTCCAGGAACGTGTAGAGCCCGCCGGCCACCGCGGTGTGCGGCACCTCCAGCAGCTCGTCCGCGGCCCGGGCGGCCCGCGCCGCCAGCGCCCGCCGCCGGGCCAGTTCCGTCTCCGGCGTGGCCAGCGCCTCGAACGCCGCGTACTGCGAGGCGGTCGCCACCGAGTACAGGCTGTGCAGCGACCACTTGGTCAGCACGTCCGCCGTGCCCGGCGGGCAGACCAGGTGTCCGGCGCGGGCGCCCGGCATCGCGTAGGTCTTGCTGCAGCTGTAGACGGAGAAGGTGCGGCCGGCCGCGCCCGGCAGGGCCGCGGTGTCGAGGAAGCCCTCGTCGTGGAAGTCGTAGTTCTCGTAGGCGTTGTCGGCGATCAGCCACAGGTCGTGACGTTCCGCCAGTGCCACCAGCCCGGCCAGCTGCTCGCGGTCGAGCCGGAAGCCGGTGGGGTTGTTGGGGTTGTTGAAGTACACCGCCCGGGTGCGCGGGCCGACGGCGGCGGCCACCCGGGAGAGGAAGTCGAAGCCGGGGTCCCGCGACAGCTCCAGGAAGACCGGGACCTCGCGGGGCACCCCGCCGGCCGCGTGCACCAGGCCGGTGGCGAACAGCCACTGCGGGGAGAGCACCAGCACCTCGTCGCCGGGGGAGAGCGCCGCGTGCAGCACCACCGAGATGGCGTGCGTGGCGCCGCCGGTCACCAGGATCCGCGCCGGGTCCACCGGGGCGCCCAGCCGCCCGGCCGCACGCTCCGCCCAGGCCCGCCGCAGTGCCGGCACCCCGACGGGCGGGGCGTGCTCGTGCGCGGCGATGCCGAACGCCTCGCGCTCCCAGACGTGCGGCCGGGCGCACGGCTCGAACCACGTCTTGCCCTGGTGCAGGGCGACGGGCAGCGGGTGACCGCCGTCCCTCAGCAGGCGTTCGACCTCGACGAGTGGGGACGGGGGGATCTCCCCCAGGGGTCTGGCCAGCGCGGGCACGGGCGCTCCTCCTTCGTGGGCGGGGGCGTTGCCTGGCGGCGGGGACGGTGCGGTGGTGCGGCGTTCGCGGTGCGGGGTGGTGCGCGGTGCGCGGTGCGGTGGTGCGGTCTGCGTGGTGCGGGCGTGCCGCGTCGGGGGCGGCGGCCGTGCGGGGCGGGCGGTCAGCCGCCGGTGCGGGCGGCGGACGCCGCGTGACCGTGCGGCGGGCGGGGCAGGCCCAGGTGGTCGCGCAGGGTGCGGCCGGTGTAGCCGGTGCGGAACAGGCCCCGGCGGCGCAGCTCCGGCACCACCAGGTCCACGAAGTCGTGCAGCCCGTCGGGCAGCACCGGCGGCATGATGTTGAAGCCGTCCGCGGCCCCGGCGGTGAACCACTCCTCCATCGCGTCGGCCACGTCCTGCGGCGTGCCGATGACGGCACGGTGACCGCGCCCGCCGGAGATCGAGTGGTACAGCTCCCGGATCGTCAGCCCCTCGCGCCTGGCCTTGTCGTAGACGAGCTTCTGCCGGCTGGTGCTGCCCTGCGTCTGCGGCAGCTCGGGCAGCGGGCCGTCCACCGGGCAGCCGGAGATGTCGACGTCGCCGAGCAGCTGGGTGAGCAGCCCGAGGCCGACGACCGGGTCGACCAGCTCCTGGAGGACGGCGAACTTGTCCTCCGCCTCCGCCCGGGTCGGCGCCACCACCGGCATCAGGCCCGGCATGATCCGCAGGTGCTCCGGGTCGCGCCCGTGCTTGCCGGCCTGCGCGCGCATGGTGGCGTACAGCGCGGCGGCCTCGTTCAGGGTCTGGCTGGCGGTGAAGACCACCTCCGCCCACTGCCCGGCGAAGTCCTGCCCGTCGGGGGAGGCCCCGGCCTGGATCAGCACCGGGTAACCCTGCGGCGGGCGGGCCACGTTGAGCGGCCCGCGCACCGAGAAACGTTCGCCCTGGTGCCGCAGGACGTGCAGCTTGCCGGGGTCGAAGAAGCGGCCGGCGTCCTTGTCGTACAGGAAGGCGTCGTCCTCCCAGCTGTCCCACAGCCCGGTGACGACGTCCATGAACTCCCGTGCCCGCGCGTACCGTTCGACGTGGTCCGGCTGCGCCTGCCGGTTGAAGTTGCGGGCCTCGGCGTCGGTCACCGACGTCACCACGTTCCACGCCGCCCGGCCACCGCTGAGGTGGTCGATGGAGGCGAAGCGGCGGGCCACGTGGAACGGCTCGCTGTAGGTCGTGGAGACCGTGGCGGCCAGGCCGATGCGGCTGGTGGTCACCGCCAGCGCGGACAGCAGGGTGACCGGGTCGAACTGGAGGAACCGGCCCCAGCGCGAGAGTTCCTCCTCGTCCCGGTACGGGGTGCGGATGCCGACGCCGTCGGCCACGAAGAAGAAGTCGAACGCCGCGCCCTCGGCGACGCGCACCAGGTCGAGGTAGTGCGCGAAGTCGTGCCCGCCGTCCGCCCGCGCGGTCGGGTGCCGCCACGAGGCGACGTGATATCCGGGGGTCAGCAGGAAGGCCCCGAGACTCATCGTCCTGGCCCGGTCAGCTGACATCGAGAATCCCCCCGAAAAGAGTCCCTGCGCGAAACGGCGAACCGGCGAACCCACCGCGAGGGCGGAAACGTACCGGCCGGAACGCGCGCAGCCAGAAGGTTTGCATATCGCGGCCGGGAATGGCAATAACCTTGTGGGAAATTGGGGGAGTTGATTTGGTGATGCCGGTCCGGCGGTTCACCGGTCCCGCAGTACCCAGTCAATCACCGCTCTGAACAGGTAATTTGAGTCTTCCTTGAGCTGTCGGGATGTCCGTCGGGACCGGCTTCGCCGATCACCGGGCGCGGGCCGCTGGGAGTCCCGCGGGTTCTGCCCATAAAGCCAACGGCCCTGAGATTTACGCAAAATAACCCCGCCACCGGGAGTTTCCCATCTCCCCGGCCGCCGGTATTCCCGGCGGGGGTTTCCGCCCGCGCGGCCGGCCGGCCCGCCCGCAGGCTCCCGGCCGACCGCGCGGGGAGGGACTCGGGCCAGGGTGCACCGGTCCTTGAGCAGCGGCGCGCAGCCTGTTTCCTGCGGGCAGGTCGACGTCAGGAGGCGGCGGTGTGGAGATGGAGGACGGGGCGCGCGGCTGCCGTGTGGCAGTCGTGGATCGGGCACGGACTGCGGTTCCTCGCAACGTACTTCGGGGCGATGGTGAACGACCCGGAACCGGTACCGCTGTGGGAGACGTATGTCCTCGTGGAGCCGGTCCTGACGCTGCGGGGCCCCGGGCTGCTGGAGCCGCCGCCCGCCCACCCCGAACGCCTGTGCCCCGACGTGCCCCTGACGGAGCTCGAACTGCTCCTGGAACAGGAACTGGGGCCGATCGCTTCGGGTGACGACACCTGGCGGATCTTCGCGGACCGGCGGAAGAAACGGTGATGCCCATCGCGGCGCGTGAGGTCCCCCCGGCGCCGCAGGCCACCCCGGCACGCCCGGCGGCGCACGGCCGCCCCCGGCTGGTGACCGTGCCGGCCATCGGCGTGGTACGCGGCGCCACCACCGCCCCCGTGCTGGAGGGCACCCTGGTGTCGGTGCCCGGCGCCGGCGTCGTCCCGGCCAGGGCCGGCCACCCGCGCCCCGGCGGCCGCGACGAGACCGCCGCCCTCGCCCGCGCCCTCGGCCTGCGCCGCAGCGCGCTGCCCGCCCACCTCGTCGGCGCCCGGCTGGTGACCGTCCCCGGCATCGGCGTGGTCCGCGGCAGCGCCGTGACCGGCCACCCGCCGGGACAGCGCCTGGTGTCGGTCCCCGGTGCCGGAGTCGTCCCGGCGTGCGCGCCGGGACCCGGCGCCCCCACAGCCGGCCGCGCCGGCGGCCCGGCCGGATCGGTCCTGGCGGACGATCCGGCCCCCGCCGGCGCGGCCCCCACCCTCACCGTCCGCCCCCGTCCCGCCCGTTCCGCCGCCCCCGGGCCGCAGGCGTCCCTGCTGCCCGCGCAGCGCCGGCACGCGCCGGACGCCGGGACGGTCGTGCTGCCCGGGCAGCGCTCCCGGCCGGGGCCCGCCGCGGCCGGCCCGGTCCTGACCCGGCTGGACCGGCTGGAGGCACTGCTGGCCGCCGCGCCGGCCGACGCCCGCGCCGGCGGCGACCCGCTGCTGCGCCGGGCGCTGGCCGCCGAGTTCGTCCCCGCCGAACTGGGCGGGCACCTGGAACACCTGGACGTCGCCGCCCGCGCCGGCCGGGCCGTCTTCCGGCACGACGCGGCACTCGGCGTGCGCAGCGGCGCCACCTGGCTGCCGGCGCTCGCCCCCGTGTGGACCGCCGGAACCCCCGCGCAGCGCCGGGAGACCGCCGCGCTGCTGCTGGCCGGCGGACGACTGGCGTTCGCCCCGCACCGGCCGCCGGGCGCCCCCGGTGACGGCGAACTGACCGCGGTACCGGCCCCCGGCGGCTTCGTCATGGACGGCGCGGTCGCCACCGTCGGCGACCCGGACGCCGACGCCCTGCTGGCCGTCACCCGCACCGCCCCCGGCCCCGGAGCCGGCTCCCACACCCTGCTGCTGGTCGGTCTGCCCGGCGGGTCCCCCGGCGGCCGCGCCGAGTTCGACGGTCACCTCGTCCCCGGCGCGCGGGCCGTGGGCGTGCCGGGCGCCGGGGTGCCGCTGTCGGTGCAGGCGTTCGGCTCGGTGTGGTCGACGGTGCCCGGCATGCAGGTGGGCGCCGGGGAGACCGCGCTGCGCACCGCGGTGGCCGCCGCCCTGGAGACCCCGGACCGCACCGGGGACCGGCCCGGCCGCTCGCACCACCGCTCCTGCCTGGCCGACGCGTTCGCCACCCTGCTGGTCTGCGACAGCCTGGCGCTGGCCGCGGCCCGGGCGGCGCACGTGGTGCCCGGGCACGCGCTGACCATCGCCGCCGCCGCCCGCTACCTGGTGCCCCGCCTGCTGCGGGAGACCGCCTGGGACCTGGCCGCCGTACTCGGCGAACGCTTCCACACCGGCGGCGCGCGGGCGCTGCGCCGGCACCTGGCCGCGCTGCCGGCCGCCGGACTGGGGCACGCCGGGACCGCCGCCTGCCGGTCGGTGCTGCTGCCGCTGCTGGCCGCCGCGGCGGCGGCCGGCCCGGACGCCGGCCCGCCGGCCCCCGCCGTGCTGTCGGGCCCGCACGACGCGCTGCCCAGCGCCCCCCGGCTGGCCCCCCGCAGGGCGGGCGACCCGCTGGCCGCCCGGCTGGCGGAGGCCGCCGCGGTGGCGGCCGGCGGCGCCCGCGAACCGGAGCCGGGTGCCGCGGCGCTGGCTGGGGGCGCCGCGGTGCTGGCGGCCGAGCGGGAGCGGCTGTGGGAGCGGTTCGCGGTACTGGGCCGGGCCGGCCGCCCGGCGCTGGCCACCCCGCGGGCGTTCGCCCTGGCCGACCGGTACGCCCTGGTACTGGCCGGCGCCGCCGCGCTGGGCGTCTGGCAGCGGCACGCGCAGGACCCGGCGGCGGCCGGCGGGTTCCTGGCCGGACCGGCGTGGGCGGCGCAGGCGCTGCGCGGGATCAACCGCCGGCTGGGACTGCCGGTCCCGTCCCCGGAACCCGGCGCGGCGGAAGCGGTGCTGGGGGAGCTGCTGGAACGGTTCCGCAGCGGCGGGGCCCTGGACCTCCACGGAAGCGGAACCGCGCCCGGGGCCCCCGCGACCGCCGCACGGCTGACCGGTATGGCCGGATCACCGTGGTGAAGCGGAATGCCCCCGCCCTCCGGCCCCTCGCCCTGCCGGGGCCGTGGGGACCGTGGGCGGAGGTGGACCGCTGCCTGCACGAGTACGGCACCGTCCTGGCGTACGGCACCGTCGCGGGCTGGACCCCGCCCGGCGCCGGCGACGAGCCGGACGCCCCGATGTCCAGCGGCCCGTCCGCCGCCGGGCGGGCGGCGCTGCGGTCGCTGCTGGGCGAGGAGTGGGAGCGGTTCCGGACCATGCGCCACCCGGCGGCACGGCTGCGGTTCGCCGCCTCCCGGGCCCTGCTCAAGCACGTCAGCGCCCGGGCCATCGGGGTGCCGCCGGCCGATCTGGAACTCGCCCGGCTGCCCGGCGGACGGCCCTACCTGCGCGGCAGCGACCACGTCGACATCAGCCTCAGCCACACCGGTGACCTGGTCGTGGTCGGTCTGACCCGCTGCGAGGGCATCGGGGTGGACGTGGAGCCGGCGGGCCGGGAGATCGGCTCACCGGCGGACGACCGCCGGATGTGGACCCCGGCGGAGGCCCGCGCCCTGACAACGCTGCCGGAGACGCGCAGGCGGCGGGAGATGCTGCGGCTGTGGACGCTGAAGGAGGCGTACAGCAAGGCCATCGGACAGGGCATGCGGATGCCGTTCGGCGCCTTCGGTTTCGCCCCCGGTGCCCGCCGGCCGCGGATGCTCACCTCCGAGGGCGTACCGGTACCCGGCGCCGCGTGGACGTTCGGCACCCGGGTGGTCGCCGGCCGCTACGTGATCGGCTGGGCGGTGCACGACCCCCGCCCGGCCGCCGGGCCCGGCGCGCACCTGCTCGACGACGCGCTGATCGAGGCGGTGACCGGCGCGGGCCCCCGGTGACCGGAATCGCTCCGTGTGCGCAGGATCGCCCCTGGGGCCGTCCCGAGGTGAGGTCGTAGTATCGCCACGCAGGGTGGTGGACTCGACGGGGGTCTGCCGGGTGCGGGTCCAGAGGGCGATATGACGATCAGGGTCTTGCTTGCCGAGGACATGCATATGGTGAGAGGCGCCCTGGTGGCGCTCCTCCAGCTGGAGCCTGGCATCGACGTGGTGGCCGAGGTGTCGGACGGCAACGACATCGTGCCGACGGCTCTGCGCAGTTCACCGGACGTCGCGGTGATCGACATCGACCTGCCGGGCACCGACGGCCTGACCGCCTCCTGCCGGCTGCACGCGGAACTGCCGGCCTGCAAGGTGCTGATCCTCACCAGCATCGCCCGGCCCGGCACCTTCCGCCGGGCGGTGCGCGCCGGGGTGCGCGGCTTCATCCTCAAAGACGCCCCGCCGCAGCAACTGGCCGACGCCGTACGGCGGGTGGCGCGCGGCGACCGGGTGGTCAACCCGGAGCTGGCGATGGCCGCCTGGGACGCCGGCGACACCCCGCTGACCGAGCGGGAGACCGAGGTGCTGCAACTGGCGGCCGGCGGCGCGGAGGCCGAGGAGATCGCCGGTCAGCTGTTCCTGTCGGTGGGCACCGTGCGCAACTACTTGACGTCCTCGGTGGTGAAGCTCGGCGCCCGCAACCGCTTGGACGCGGTGCGCATAGCCCGCGAGGCCGGCTGGGTCTGACCGTCCGCGTCGTCCGCGTCGTCCCCGTCCCGTCCCTGCGGCGACGGGCCGCCGGGGGTGCGCGCGACCAGGTGGAAGCAGCCGTCCGGGGTGGGGCCCGCCGTCAGCCGGCCGCCGACCGCCGCCACCCGCGCCGCCAGACTGTCCAGGCCGCTGCCGTGCGAGACCTTGCCGTCGTCGGAGCCGCGCGGCACACCGTCGTTGACGATCCGCAGGGTGACCACGCCGTCGTCCTCCAGTGCCTCGATCAGGCAGCGGGAGGCGCGGCTGTGCCGGACCGCGTTGGTGACGCCCTCGCGCACCACGGTGGCCAGCGCGGTGTCCGCCTCACGGGTCAGCCGGTCGTAGTCCACCTTCAGGTGCGCCTTGACCCCGGCCGCGGCGAGCACCGCGCGGGCCGAGGAGAGTTCGTTGAGCAGCGACAGCGAACGGTAACTGCTCGCCACCTCGCGCACGTCGGCCAGCGCCTGGCGGGAGATCTCCACGATGCCGTGCAGTTCCTCGCGGGCCCGCTCCGGCGACATGTCCACCAGTTGTGCGGCCAGTTCGCTCTTGAGCGTGATCGCCGAGAGGCTGTACCCCAGCAGGTCGTGCAGGTCGCGGGCGAACCGCAGACGTTCCTTGGTGACCGCGATCCGGGCGAAGTCGTCGCGGGCGTCGTGCACCGCGATGGTGAGGTTGGCCAGCCGGATCAGGCTGCACACGATGATGCCGGCCAGCACCGTGGAGATGCCCATGTAGGACATCTCGGGCCCCGACAGTCCGTCGTGCAGCCCGGTGCCCAGCACGATCATGCCGACCAGCAGCCCGAAGACCGGCACCGCGGTGGCCGTCGGCAGCACCAGCAGCACCGAGGCGCCCACGAAGCCGCCCATGCCGCCCCAGCACCAGCCCAGCAGCAGGCACGGCACGGTCACCAGGACGAACTGCGCCAGCAGCAGCCAGCGCCCCCAGCGCTCCCGGAAGACCCGGCACTCCGGCAGCACCTGGACCACGATCATCGCGATGTTCGCCGGCAGCACGGTGCAGCACAGCAGCACCGTCAGCGGATCGACCTCGGCACCCAGGATGTCGACGACCTGCATGGTGAAGAAGCCCGCGAGGACGGTGAAGACCACCGCCAGGGCGAAGCGGGGAGGCGCGGCGTCGGCGCCGCGGACCGCGCGCCGGAAGGCGCTGGACTCGTGCTGGAAGTCGTCCGACGGGCCGTCATGACGCCCATGTACGGACGGCGCCTCGTCCCTCACGACCATGAACTCCCCCTGAGTTGCCTGTACCGAGGGATATTACGGCTGCGTGCTGCGAAGACAGTGTGTGAGGTGAGTGACAACACCGGAACTATTCCTCAAACCCTTCACCCTCCGAGGCTGTTTCGGGACTTTCCGGCAGGGAGCCGAGGACGAACTCGCCCACGGCGGGCTCCTGACGCCAGTCCAGCCCGAAGGCCCGGGCCGCCGCGTCACCGTCACCGGTGCCGATCGCGCACCCCGCAATACCCATCGCCGTCGCCAGCAGGTACAGCGTCTGCTGCACCACGCCGACGTTCTTCAGCGTCAGCGCGTAGGCCATCCCGTGGTACTGCGACGACACCCGCCCGAATCCCGCGGTCAGCGTCAGCAGAACGTCCGGCGGCGCCGGCATTCCGGCACCGGCCCGGGCGTGCGACAGCAGGGAGTCGAGCTGCGCGGCACTGGCCGGCAGCCGCACCAGGCAGTGCTCGGCGGGCGCGTAGTAGTAGACACCCGGGGCCAGACCTTCGCAACGGCCGACGCTCAGATATGCCTCCAGCTCGTAGGAGTTGCCGCCGCTGGGGTAACCGCGGTCGGCGGCCGGCCACCGCGGGTTCACCGCGGCGCCGCCCGGGCGCGGTCTGACGGCCAGCGCGTGGTACAGCAGTTCGCCGAGCTGGGCGGTGGTCATCGGGCGGCTGCCGTGCGTCCGCACCGACGCGCGCCGGCGAAGCGCCTCCGCCAGGGACATGGCGCTCGCCCCGCAGGAGCCGGCGCTGCGCGGCAGCACCACCTTCTGCCCGGCCGGCGGCACCCCGGCCGGCCGCAGCGGCCGCTGGTGGCGCACCGGCTGCGCGCGGCGCCCGAAGTCGGTGTCCCGCAGGCCCGGGCGGCTGCTCCAGTGGAACATCAGGTCGTGGTGCGTCCAGGCCCGCAGCACCGGGTCGTCGTCCTCGGCGAACCGCGGCTCCTCTCCGTCGTGCCGGGCCGCCTGGAGCATGCCGGTGGCCACCAGGTACGACAGCAGCGCGTGCCCGGCCCGTTCCGACAGCGGCAGCCTGGCCACCGCCTCGGGGCCGGTCAGCGGGGTGCCGAAGGAGGCGATCAGCCAGCCGGCCTCCGGGCGGTTGAAGACCGCGCGGAACGGCGCGAGCGGCGACTCCAGCACGGTCTGCGTGCCCACCGAGCGCAGCGCGCTGAACCGGGAGAGCCGCAGCGCCCGGTCCGGCGACACCGCGGCCGGGCGCAGGCAGGCGTCCCGCGTGGTGCCCACCACCGACAGCAGCGGGCTGCGGCCGTCCTCGGCGCCCACCGAGCGCACCACCAGCCCGCCCAGCCGCTGGAGGTCCACCAGCAGCCGCACCCGCTCCGCCAGCACACCGGTGCCCGGCACGTTCTCCAGCCGCCCCGGACCCAGCTCCATCCGGCGCAGCGCCTCCCGCAGCACCTCGGACGGCGAGGAGACGCTCACGGTGCCCCAGCGCGACCGCAGCAGCAGCGCGTCGGCGGCCGGCTCCAGCGAGACGTCCTCGCGCAGCGACCACAGTTCGTCGACCGTACCGAACGCCGGGGGCTCGTCGGGAACGGGGGAACGGGAGCAAGGGGCCACGGACGATCCTGGGGGCGAGCTGTTCACACGAACAGGGGGACGGGGTTGAGCGCGCCGTAACGCGTGGGGGCGGCGAGCCGGCCCAGCGCCACCGGCACGTCGTAGAGCCGCCCGGGGGCGTACCGCGGCCAGAAGTGCCGCAGGCCGGGCACCAGCACCCGCACCACCGGGACGCCCAGGTCGGGCCGGGTCTGATCGAGCAGCAGCACCTCCAGGCCGGCGGCCCCGATCCGGCCGGCCACCTCGTCGAACGCGGCCCGCAGGTCGGCGGCCGGCCGGTAACCGTAACCGGAGCGGGTCCGGGCGGCGGTCACCGGGTCCGGCAGCAGGTAGGGCAGGTCCCCGGTGGCGGCGGTGGTGAACCAGCGCAGCGCGGCGGGATCCCCGCAGGCGTAGCCGGTACCGTCCGCGCGGGCCTCCAGCACCGCCGGGAGCAGCTGGTTGAGCTCGGACAGCGCCCGGGTCACCGCGACGTCCGGGTCGGGGTGGGCGCCGAAACCGAACACGATGTCCTGCGGGGCGCGGTCGGTGCGCCGGGAGAACGCGGCGACCACCGGCACCCCCAGATCGGCCGTCAGGTCCAGCGCCCACACCTCGCGTCCGAGTCCGGCGTGCGTCTCCAGCACCGTGCCGATCCACGGATCGGGGAACGAGCCGAGGTCGACGGCCGGCTGGCGGGTCATGTTGTACCACCACAGGGCGACCGCATCGCGTTCCACCAGCTCCAGCAGCCCCTGGAGCGCCGCGTCCTCCAGGGTGCCGCCGGCCGCGCAGCCGTTGGAGTCGGCGCGCAGCATGCGGGTGGCGCGCTGGTCGGGCACGCCGAAGTACAGCAGTGCGCTCGGCAGCAGCACGTGCCGCTCCCGGGCCGGCGACCACACCGGGGTCCAGTCGATCTCCGCGCCGGGGTCGAAGGGTTCGGCGACGGTGTGGAACGGGTGCCCGGCGGCGTTCCACAGTTGCCGGTCGGCGAATTGCCGGTCGTGCCACAACTGCACGGACCGCGGGGCGATCGCGCGCTCGCCCAGCGAGCGCAGCGAGCCGTGTTCCCGGCGTTCGTCGCCCTGCCAGACGCCGCTGATGCGTTCCACCGCCTCGCACAGCGCGCCGGTGCGGGCCTCCTGGTCGTCGCGGCCCTTGCCGGAGGACTCCTGGCGCAGGGAGCCGCGCAGCCCGGCCGCGGTGCGCGGGCCGAGGGCGAGGTTGTGGCCGGCGCGCTGCACGGCCAGGCCGGCCGGGGCGCGCGGGTCGGGCCGCACGGCGGCGACGACGCCGGTGACCGGGTCGACCAGGTGGGCGTGGCGGTCCCACATCTGACGAGCCGTCAGTGACCGGTGGCCGCCGCCGGTGCCGGGGGTGACCGGCCGGGCGCGCAGCACCACGGGACGGTCGGCGGCGGCCGCGACCAGGCCGGGATCACCGCAGGCCGGGCACTGCGGACGCCTCGTCAGGCGGTGCGCACCGGTGGTCAGGGTGAGGGTGTCGAAGGTGACGACGGCGTCGTGCGCGTCGTCGGTCCGGCCGGCCAGCCAGTGCGCGGCGGCCAGCGCGGCGATCCCGGCGCCCAGGGCCGCGGTGACCGGCAGCGCGGCGTGCGGGGCGGCCGGCGGGGCGCCGTCGTGGCGGGCCCGCAGCGGCGCTTCGGCGGCGCGGTGGCCGGCCAGCCGGTGCGCCAGGCAGGCCCAGCAGGGGCCGCCGGGGCGGAAGACCGGGCCGGTCCACACGGTGGTGCCCAGTGGCCGCACCGGCAGCCAGGGCCGGCCGCCGGCGCGGTGGCCGGCGTCCAGCGTGGCCAGCGCCGGGTCCAGGTAGTCCGTGCAGACCACCAGGTCCAGGCCGGCGTCCCGGTCGTCCTCGGTGACGGTCAGGCCGGCGTCCCGGCACGCGGTGCGCACCGGGCCGTCGGCGGCGCCGCCCGGCGTCACCAGCCGCACCGTCAGCGGGCCGCGGGCGGTCCGCTGCACGTCCTCGCCGCCGGCCGCGGCCCAGTAGGCGTCGGCCAGCTGCCCGGCCGGGTGGCCGGTGTCGCCGGGTGGCCGGTGGTCCAGCAGGCCGGACCGGGTGAGTCGCCCGATCAGCGCTCCCACCTGCGCGGACGGCAGAGTGGGTGCCGTCTCGCGCAGCAGGGAGCGCAGGTCGCGGGTTCCGTCCAGCAGTGGGGCCAGGACGGCCATTTCCGCTCCGGGCAGGGCCATCACCGCGTGCTCGGACACCAGGTAGACGGCGTCGCCGGGCACGACTTCGGGGCGCAGGTGGCTTTTGAAGCCGATGAGTGCCCCGTCGGGGTGGCCGCTGCCGCTCGTCATGCCGCCCGGGTCTCCGGCACGGCCGCGACGGGCGGCTCCTGGGGGTCGTCCACCAGGCACAGGCAGAAGAACGTGCCGGTGCCGGAGTCGGCGGTGACGGGCAGGACGTGGTCGTCACCGGTGCCGAAGGAGCCGACCACGATGTCGAGGTCCTCGGCGGCGGGCAGGGCGGGTGCGGGGGATCCGGCGGCGAGCTCGACACCGGCCTCGGCGAGGACGGTGCGGGGGTCGGCGAGGTAACGCTCGCGCAGCGCGGGGTCGGTGAAGGTGCGGGCGACGAGTTCGGCGAAGCGCCAGTCGTGATCGAGCGACATGTCTTCTCCAAAGGAGGGGAGGACCCTGGGTCGGACCGGTGCCGGTCGGGCGCCGGACCGCTGTCGGGCCGGACGGGGGTCGTCCGTGGCTGAGGTTAACCCCACCGTGTGAAGGGGCGGCGGGTGCTCCTTTCATGTTCCGGATGTGAGGGATTCACGAGCTGTCCGGGAGGAGCGCATAAGACGGGGGTGAGTGGGGCACTGCCGCGAATTCTCCGGGGCTGTGCATAGTGGCCTGGGCCCGTCCTGCCGGGCGGCGGTCCGACGCCGACGAGGGAGTAGCCGTGTTCGCTGACATCAGATTGCTGGGACCGCTTCAGGCACGCATCGGCGATGTCTCGGTGGTTCCCTCCGCCGCGAAGCCGCGCCGGCTGCTGGCCCTGCTGGCGGTGCGGGCCGGCCAGGTGGTGACCATCGACTCCCTGACCGCGGAGCTGTGGGAGGAGGAGCCGCCGCGCTCCGCCGCGACCACGCTGCAAACCTATGTGCTCCAGCTGCGCCGCAAGATCACCGCTGCCATGGGGGATGACGCCGGCGCCTCGGCGAAGGACCTGCTGTCCACCGAACACGGCGGCTACCGGCTGGCGCTGCCCGCCGAGTCGGTGGACCTGCACCGCGCCCAGGAGCTGATCACCCGTGGCCAGCGCGCCCTGGCCGAGGGCGACGACCTGACCGGTTCCGCGCTGCTGAACGACGCGCTGCGGATGTGGGACGGCCCGACGCTGGTGGACGTCCCGCAGGGGCCGCAGCTGCGGATCTGGCGGATGAGCATGGAGGAGAGCCGGCTGGGCGCGCTGGAGCTGCGCATCGAGGCGGACCTGCGGCTGGGCCGGCACTCGCAACTGGTGGGCGAGCTCACGTCGCTCACCGCTGAACAGCCCCTCCACGAAGCCCTCCATGCCCATTACATGCTCGCCCTGTACCGGTCCGGTCGGGTGGGCAAGGCGCTGGAGGTCTTCCGCCGGCTGCGCGCCACGCTCATCGAGGAGCTCAGCCTGGAGCCGTCCCCCCGGGTGCAGCGGTTGCACCAGGCGATCCTCGCCTCCCACCCCGGTCTGGACACCGTGCCCGCGCGCGCTGGAGAACTGGTGGCGCAAGGCTGGTGAACCGGCCACCGCCCTGGTGGGCGGTGGGAAATGAACAGTCGGCAAATTTTGACGTGATCCTGACAACCCATTATGCGAGGACAACATGCCTGACATCAGCGTCCTGGGTCCCTGCCGCGTCACCTACCAGGGGCTCTCGATCGTCCCGACCGCGGCCAAGCCCCGCAAGGTGCTGGCCCTGCTGGCCCTGTGCCCCGACCGTTACGTCTCGGTGGACGCCCTGATGGAGGAACTCTGGGAGGAACGGCAGCCGCGTTCGGCCGCCACCACCTTGCAGACCTACATCCTTCACCTGCGCAACCTGATCGCCCGCACGATCCATGAGGCCCCGGTGCGCGAGGGCCTGGACGCCAAGGACGTCCTGGTCACCAAGCCCGGCGGCTACCTGCTGCACACCCATGGCGGCGGCGTGGACGTCCGCGACTACCAGGCCCTCGCCACCGAGGGGAAGCGCGCCATGTCGGCCGGCGACTCGCGCACCGCGGCCGCCCGGTTCCGCGAGGCCCTCGCGCTGTGGCGCGGCACCGCCCTGGTCGACGTGCAGACCGGGCCGCGGCTGTCGGTGGAGGCGCTGTACCTGGAGAAGTCCCGGCTCGACCTGCTCGGCCTGCGCCTGGAGGCCGACATGCGGCTGGGCCGCTACCACGAGATCCTCGGCGAACTGGCCGGCCTGTGCGTCGCCCACCCGCTGGACGAGACCTTCCACTCCCAGTACATGACCGCGCTGTGCCGGGTCGGCCGCCGCGGCCGCGCCCTGGAGGTCTACAGCCGGCTGCGCACCTGCATGAAGAAGGACCTGGGCCTGGAGCCCTCCCCCCTGATGGCCCGCCTCCAGCACACCATCCTCAGCGGCGACCCCCGCGTCGACTGGCAGCCCGGTTATGGCGCCTGGGCAGCCGAGGCCCTCGCCCCGCTCGCCACGGCGGTCTGACCTGCCGGGAACCTGCCGGACCCGGCAGGTGGACGTGCCGCCCCACGGCAAGCGATACCCGCTCTTGAGGGCGATTCGACCACCGGGCCGGAAGGTTCAACCGATCAGGAACGGAATACCCCGGGCCGGGGCGGCGGGCCCGGACGGTCCGGACCGCAGCCGAAAACCGCTTCCCGGAAACACCGTTCGCGGTGAGGAGAGTCCATGAAGGCCCTTGTGTTGTCGGGCGGCAAGGCCACCCGCCTTCGTCCCTTCAGCTACTCGATGCCCAAGCAGCTGATCCCGATCGCCAACAAGCCGGTGCTGGAACACATCTGTGAGTCCCTGCGCGACCTGGGGATCGACGAGATCGGCATGATCGTCGGTGACTGGGGGCCGCAGATCTCAGAACGCCTCGGCGACGGCAGCCAGTACGGCGTGCGGATCACCTACATCAACCAGGACAAGCCCCGCGGTCTCGCCGACTGCGTGGCCATCGCCCGCGACTTCCTCGGCGACGAGGACTTCCTGATGTACCTGGGTGACAACATGCTCACCCTGGGCGTCGAACAGATCGCCGAGGATTTCCGCACCCACCGGCCGGCCGCGCACGTCGTCGTGCACAAGGTCGCCGACCCGCGCGCCTTCGGCGTGGCCACCGTCGACCCCGAAGGCCGGGTCATGGAGGTCGTGGAGAAGCCGCAGGAACCGGTCAGCGACCTGGCCCTGATCGGCGTCTACTTCTTCACCGCGGCCATCCACGATGCCGTCGCCGCCATCTCCCCCAGCGGCCGCGGCGAACTGGAGATCACCGACGCCATCGCCTGGCTCATGGAGCGCGGCGAACTGGTCAAGGCCAGCGAGTACAGCGGCTACTGGCGCGACACCGGCCGCGTCGAGGACGTCCTGGAGTGCAACCGGGAGTACCTCGACACCATCGCCGCCCGCAACGAGGGCGAGGTCGACGCCGACAGCGAGCTCATCGGCCGCGTGGTGCTGGAGCCGGGCGCCAAGGTCATCCGCTCGCACATCCAGGGCCCGACCGTCATCGGTGCCGGCACCGTCATCGAGGACAGCTGGATCGGCCCGCACACCGCCATCGGGCGCAACTGCACGGTCAGGAGCGCCGAACTCGACCACTCCATCGCCCTGGACGGCGCGACGGTGCGTCACGTCCGCGGCATCCACTACTCCCTGATCGGCCGGGACGCCGTGGTGTGCTCCGCCGACACCCGCCCCGGGCGGCACCGCCTGGTGATCGGTGACCACACCACGGTGGAGGTCGCCGCGTGAGCGGTGGCCCCACCGCCCCCGAACAACCGGTGCGGGTCGGCGTCCTCGGGGCCGCCGACATCGCCCGGCGGCGGATGCTGCCGGCGTTCGCCGACGGCAAGCTCACCGAGGTCACCGCGGTCGCCAGCCGCGACGCCGCCAAAGCCGCCGACCTGGCCGCCCGCTTCGGCGGGCGGCCGGCCGCCGGCTACCAGGCGGTCCTCGACGACGAGGACGTCGAAGCGGTCTACGTTCCGCTGCCCGCCGCCCTGCACGCCGAATGGGTCGAACGGGCCCTGCTGGCCGGCAAGCACGTGCTCGCGGAGAAGCCGTTGACCTGCGAGGCGGACCGCACCCAGGAACTGACGATCCTGGCGGCCGAGCGCGGGCTGGTGCTGATGGAGAACGTCATGTTCGTCCACCACCCCCAGCACGCCGCGGTGCTGCGGGCGGTCGCCGACGGGCGGATCGGTGAGGTGCGCTCGGTCAACGCCAGCTTCACCATTCCCCAACTGCCGCCCGGCGACATCCGGTTCAGCGCCGCCCTCGGCGGCGGCGCCTTGCTGGACGTCGGGCTCTACCCGGTGCGGGCCGCCCTGCACCTGCTGGGGCAGGAACTGAGCGTGGCCGGCGCCGTGCTGCACCAGCCGGAGGGCTTCGAGGTGGAGACCTCCGGCGCCGTGCTGCTGGCCCGCCCGGACGGTGTCACCGCGCACGTCACGTTCGGCATCGGCTTCGCCTACCGCTCGGGCTACGAGATCCACGGCTCGGCCGGCCGCGTCCAGGTCGACCGGGCGTTCACCCCGCCCGCCGACCTGACGCCCGCCGTCACCATCACCACCGGCGGCGGCACCGTGCCGCTGGAGACCGAACCGCACGACCAGGTGGCCGCCACCGTGACCGCCTTCGCCCACGCCGTGCGCGGCACCGGCGACGGCAGCGAATGGCCCGACACCGCGGCCACCGTGCGCCAGGCACAACTGCTGGACGCCATCACCCGCACCGCGGTGCGTACCGGTTTTCAAGCAGGTGTCTAGGTGCCCGCACGAGCATGGCGGACGTGCCGTGGAGGAACGGGACAACGGCCGGCCGGCCGGGTCCCCGCTCCACGGCCTCGTACCCCCACACCCGCGCCGACGACGCCGCGGGTGGCCGGCACATCATGACGGACCACAGCACAGGAGGGGACGGGAGCAGTGATGTCACCAGTGAGACCGACAGCTCCGGCGCGACCGGGGGCGTGGAAGGCGGACCGGCCGTGAATCGTCGAGTTGTCGTCACCGGTCTGGGCGCCGTCGCGCCCGGCGCCATCGGTGTCAAGGCCTACTGGGACATGCTCACCGCGGGGCGGTCGGCCACCGGGCTGATCACCGCCTTCGACGCGAGCCCGTTCCGTTCCCGGGTGGCCGCGGAGGTCGACTTCGACCCCCGCGCCGCCGGCCTGGGCTTCCAGGAGATCCGCCGGATGGACCGCGCCGCGCAGTTCGCGGTGGTCAGCGCCCGCGAGGCGCTCTCCGACAGCGGCATCGAGTCGGAGACCTACGCGCCCGAACGGATCGGCACCACCCTGGGCAACGCCGTGGGCTGCACCACCAGCCTGGAGAACGAGTACGTCGTCGTCTCCGACGGCGGCCGCAAGTGGGGCGTGGACCACGAGTACGCGGTCCGCGACCTCTACCGGCACTTCGTGCCCAGCTCCATGGTCAGCGAACTGGCCTGGACCGCCGGCGCCGAAGGACCGGCCGCCATGGTCTCCACCGGCTGCACCTCCGGTCTGGACGCGATCGGCCATGCGGCCGAACTCATCCGGGAGGGCACGGTCGACATGGTCGTCGCCGGCGCCACCGAGGCCCCGATCTCCCCGATCACCTCGGCCTGCTTCGACGCCATCCACGCCACCACCCCGCGCAACGACGACCCCGAGCACGCCTCGCGGCCGTTCGACCGCACCCGCAACGGGCTGGTGCTGGGCGAGGGTTCCGCCACGCTGATCCTGGAGGACTACGAGTCCGCCAAGGCCCGCGGCGCCCACATCTACGCCGAGATCTCCGGCTTCGCCTCCCGCTGCAACGCCCACCACATGACGGGCCTCAAGCCCGACGGGCGCGAGATGGCCGAGGCCATCGACGTGGCGCTGGCCGAAGCGAAGGTCGACCCGGGCGACGTGGACTACGTCAACGCCCACGGCTCCAGCACCAAGATGAACGACCGTCACGAGACGGCCGCGTTCAAGCGCAGCCTGGGCCACCACGCGTACACCACGCCGGTCAGCTCCATCAAGTCGATGATCGGGCACTCGCTCGGCGCCATCGGCGGCCTGGAGGCGGCGGCCTGCGTGCTGGCGATCGAGCACGGCGTCCTGCCGCCGACCGCCAACCTGCACGAGCCCGACCCCGACTGCGACCTCGACTACATTCCCAACACCGCCCGTGAGCAGCGCACCGACGTGGTCCTCAGCGTCGGCAGCGGCTTCGGCGGCTTCCAGACCGCTCTGGTGGTCTCGCGAGCGGAAAGGAACGACCGATGAGCGCACGGGCCGTCATCACCGGTCTGGGGATCACCGCCCCCAACGGCCTGGGCACCGAGGAGTACTGGGCGGCCACCAAGGCCGGCCGGTCCGGCCTCGGCCGGGTCACCCGGTTCGACCCCTCGCAGTACCCCAGCACGCTGGCCGGAGAGGTCCCCGGCTTCGTCCCCGAGGACCACGTCCCCTCCCGCCTGATGCCGCAGACCGACCACATGACCCGGCTGGCCCTCACGGCCGCCGCCTGGGCGATCGACGACGCCAAGCTCGACCCGGCGCAGATCGACGAGTACGGCATGGGCGTCGTCACCGCGGCCTCCGGCGGCGGCGTGGAGTACGGCCACCGGGAACTCCAGGAACTGTGGAGCAAGGGCAAGGAGTACGTCAGCGCGTACCAGTCCTTCGCCTGGTTCTACGCGGTCAACACCGGCCAGATCTCCATCCGGCACAAGATGCGCGGCCCCTCCGGCGTGCTGGTGACCGAACAGGCCGGCGGCCTGGACTGCCTCGGCCACGCCCGCCGCCACGTGCGGCGCGGCATCCCCGTGGTGGTCTCCGGCGGCGTCGACGGCGCCCTGTGCCCGTGGGGCTGGGTCGCCCAGATCGCCACCGGCGACCTGTCCACCAGCGCCGACCCGGACCGCGCCTACCTGCCGTTCTCCGCCGACGCCTCCGGCTACGTGCCGGGCGAGGGCGGCGCCATCCTGATGGTCGAGGACGCCGACGCGGCCCTGGCCCGTGGCGCGGCCCAGGTGTACGGCGAGATCGCCGGCTACGCGGCCGGCATGGACCCGCGCCCCGACTCCGGCCGCCCGCCGGTGCTGCGGCGCATCATCGAACTGGCGGTGGCCGACGCCGGCCTGAACGCCTCCGACATCGATGTGGTCTTCGCCGACGGCTACGGCGTGCCCGAGCTGGACCGGATCGAGGCCGAGGCCATCGCCGGGGTCTTCGGCCCGAACGCGGTGCCGGTCACCGCGCCCAAGTCGATGACCGGCCGGCTGTTCGGCGGCGGTGCCTCGCTCGACGCGGCCACCGCGCTGCTGGCGCTGCGCGACGGGGTGGTCCCGCCGACCGCCAACGTCGAGTCCGCCGGCGGCCTGCCCATCGACCTGGTCACCGGTTCCGCCCGCGAACTGCCCCTGCGCACGGCCCTGGTGCTGGCCCGTGGCAACGCCGGCTTCAACGCGGCCATGGTGCTGCGCCGCCCCTGACGGCCGCCGCACCCCCGACCCCACGAGAGGAACACCATGTCCGAGAGCAAGACCCTCGAACTCGCCGACCTGACCCGCATGCTGCGTGAGAGCGCCGGCGAGGAGGAGGGCGTCGACCTCGACGGCGACGTGCTCGACACCGAGTTCACCGAGCTCGGCTACGACTCGCTCGCGCTGCTCCAGGTCATCGGCCGCATCAGCCGCGAGTACGGCATCGAGGTGCCGGACGACGCCGCCGCCGAGGCCGAGACCCCCCGCGCGCTGCTGGAACTGATCAACTCCCTGCCCGAGATGGCCGCCTGACCGCTCGCGCACCCGATCCGACGGCACCCGCCGTTACCGGGCGCCGCTGCCGGCCGCCGCCCCGCCCGCAGGGGGAAGACCCCCGGGCGGGGCGTTCGGTTTTCCCCGGCACCCCACCCGCCAGGAAACCGGCCCCACCACGCCAGGAGATGAGCCAGGCATGTCCGTCCCCGCCCCCGCCTCCGTCCCGCCGGCCAGCACGGCGGACGGCGCCGCCGAGCTGCCGGTGGCGCTCCTGCTGCCCGGCCAGGGCACCCAGGCCCCCGGCATGGCCTTCGGCCTGTACGGCACCGAACCGGCCTTCACCGCCGCCGCCGACGAGGTCCTGGACCTGCTCGGCGCCGAGGGCGGCCGGATCCGCGACGACTGGGCCGCCGAGGCCCCGGCGGTACCGCTGGACGACGTCACCCGCGCGCAGCCGCTGCTGTTCACCATCGACTACGCGCTCGGCCGGATGCTGATGGACTGGGGGGTGCGGCCCGCCGCCCTGCTCGGCCACAGCGCCGGCGAGGCCGCCGCGGCCGCGCTGGCCGGGGTCTTCACCCTGCCGGACGCGGTGGCGCTGATGGCCGAGCGGGTGGAGCTGATCGCCACCGCCCCGCCCGGCGGCATGCTGGCGGTCGCCGCCACCACCGAGCAGGTCGCCCCCCACCTGACCGACGAGGTGGTCGTCGGCGCCGTCAACTCCACAGCCCAGCTCCTGCTGGCCGGCCCGGACCCCGACCTCGACCAGGTCGCCGCCGCCCTGCGTGAGGCCGGCCACACCTGCGCCCGGGCCAAGGCCACCTCCGGCTTCCACAGCCCCTCCCTGGCCGGCGTGTGCGCCCGCCAGATCCCCTCCTTCGAAGCGGTGGTCCGCAGCGCCCCGGCGATCCCGGTGGTCTCCGGCTACACCGCGCAGCCGCTCACCGCGGAACGCGCCGCCGACGCCGCGTTCTGGGCCATGCAGCCGGCCGAACCGGTGCTCTTCGGTCCGGCCCTGGACCGGCTGCTCGCCGACGGGCCCTATCTGCTGGTGGAGGCCGGACCCGGACAGTCCCTCATCACCCTGGCCCGCCGCCACCCCTCCGTCGCCCGCGGCGGCAGCGCGGTGACCGCCCTGCTGGACGCCAGGTCCCGCGGGGCGGAACGCGACCGGGCCCAGACCCTGAAGGCCGCGACCGCCCTCGCCGGGGCGGGCGCGGTGACCGCCGCGACGCTGGAGCGGATCCGCGAAACCCTTGCTGCCGCCGAGTTGCCGGGGATCCACGCGGGATCGATCACGGCTTGAGGCAACCGCGTGAGGCTCGGCCGGCGGGGTGGCCACGGGCCGCCGCCGGCGGAGCGACGCCCACCCGATCCACCGAAACCCGATGGGAACCGATGTCATGAGGATCCTGGTCACCGGAGGAGCCGGATTCATCGGCTCCCACTACGTTCGCTCGATGCTCGACGGCAAGTACGCGGGCTACCAGGACGCGCGGATCACCGTCGTGGACGCGCTGACCTACGCGGGCAACCCCGCCAACCTGCCGGCCGACCACCCCCGGCTGGACTTCGTCAAGGGCGACATCTGCGACCAGCCGATGCTGGAGGACGTGCTGCCCGGCCACGACGCCGTGGTGCACTTCGCCGCCGAGTCCCACGTGGACCGCTCCCTCGACGGCCCGGCCGAGTTCGTCCGCACCAACGTCGGCGGCACCCAGAGCCTGCTGGAGGCGTGCCACCGCAGCGGTGTGCAGCGCGTGGTGCACGTCTCCACCGACGAGGTCTACGGCTCCATCGACGAGGGCTCGTGGACCGAGCACTCCCCCCTGCTGCCCAACTCCCCGTACGCGGCGTCCAAGGCCGGCAGCGACCTGATCGCCCGCGCCTACTGGCGCACCCACGGCATGGACGTCAGCATCACCCGCTGCTCCAACAACTACGGGCCGTACCAGCACGTCGAGAAGCTGATCCCGCTGTTCACCACCAACCTGATGGAGGGCCGCAAGGTCCCCCTGTACGGCGACGGCGGCAACGTACGCGAGTGGCTGCACGTCGACGACCACTGCCGGGCCATCCAGCTGGTGCTCACCCGCGGCGGCGCCGGCGAGATCTACAACATCGGCGGCGGCACCCACTCCACCAACGTCGACATCACCCGCCGTCTTCTCGAACTGACCGGCCGCGACTGGGACATGGTCGAGCGGGTGGCCGACCGCAAGGGCCACGACCTGCGCTACTCGCTGGACGACGGCAAGATCCGCGAGGAACTCGGCTACCGCCCCGAGGTGCCGTTCGAAGAGGGCCTGGCCGGCCTCGTCGCCTGGTACCGGGACAACCGCACGTGGTGGGAGCCGCTCAAGCCGACCGCCTGATCCCGACCGGCCCGGGCCCCCGGGCCCGGGCCTCCCGCGGTCCGGTGGCACCCCACGCCGCCCGGGCCGCCCGACGCAGCCACAGCTCACCCGACCAAGGAGCCGACATGCGGGTTCTGTTCACCACCGCGCCCCTGCCCGGGCACCTGTATCCCCTGGTGCCGCTGGCGCTGGCCCTGCGCGCCGCTGGCCACGAGGTCGTGATGGCCGCGCCGGAGAACTTCACCGAGGCCGTCATCGAAACGGGACTGGCGGCGGTCCCCTCCGCGCCGCCCGTGTCCTTCGAGGACTACATGATGCGCGACCGCGACGGAAACAAGCTGGACCTCATCCGTGACCCGGTCGCCCGCCGCAAGTCCAGCGGCCGCGCCTGGGGACGCCTGGCGGTGCGCACCCTGCCGGGCACCCTGCGGATCGTCGAGGACTGGAAGCCGGACCTCATGGTCTGCGAACCGATGGACTACGCCGGTCCGCTGGCGGCCGCCAAGTTCGGCGTGCCGTGGGTGGAGCCGGGCCTGAACTTCCACGGCTTCGCGCACGACGGCGGCCCGCGCCGCCCCGCCGAGGAGGAACTCGCCCCGGAACTGGCCGAACTGGGCCTGACCGCGATGCCCGAGCCCGACCTGTTCCTCGACGTGTGCCCGCCCGCCCTGAGCGACGGCCGCGAGCCGTGGGGCCCGACGATGCGCTACCAGCCGTTCAACGGCCGCGACGTGCGCCCCGCGTGGCTGTCGCTGCCCCGGGAGAAGCCGCGGGTGTGCCTCACCCTCGGCAGCATGCTCCCGGTGCACGGCCGGCTCGACTTCCCCGGCCGGATGGCGGCGCTGATGACCGCGCTGACCGGCCTGGGCGCCGAGGTCGTCGTCGCCGTGGACGAGACGATCGCCGAGCGCTGGCAGCCGCTGCCCGAGGGCGTCGTCGCGGCCGGCCGCTTCCCGCTGCACCGCGCGCTGGGCGTCTGCGACGTGCTGATCAGCCACGGCGGTCCCGGCTCGGTCTTCTCCGCGCTGACCAACGGCGTCCCGCAGCTGTGCCTGCCGCAGACCTCCGACCAGTTCGAGAACGCCGAACTGATCGAGCGGCACGGCGCCGGCCTGCGGCTGGTGGGCGACGCGGCCACCGACGAGGCGGTCGTGGAGGCCGTCTCCCGGCTGCTGGGCGAGGAAGCCTTCCGGGAGCGCGCCGGTGCCGTCCGCGACGAGATCGCCGCCATGCCCACCCCCGCGGAGGTGGTGGCCGAGCTGGAGAAGCTGGCCGCCACCAGAACCCCGCTGCCCGCGGCCGGTGACATCCGCGCAGACGTCTGAGGAGCGGCCACGCCATGGAGATCATCGGCCGCGGATTTCTGGCCGGGCACCTTACACCCCTGCGGGAGAAGCACGACGGCGTCGTGCTGCTGGCCGCCGGGGTGTCCTGGGCGACCGTCACCAGTGAGACCGAATTCGCCCGTGAGGCCGCCCTGGTGAAGGAGGTGGCGGAGCAGTGCCGGCTGGACGGCACCCGCCTGGTCTTCTTCTCCACCGCCTCCACCGGCATGTACGGCGCCGAGGGCTGCGACGGCCGGGAGGACTCCCCGGTCCGGCCCTGTACGCCCTACGGCAACCACAAGCGGGAACTCGAACGCGAGGTGGCCGGCTCCGGTGCCGAGCACCTGATCCTGCGCCTCGGCCACGTCGTCGGCCCGGACCACCCCCCGCACCAGTTGCTGCCCTCGCTGGTCGCCCAGGTGCGGTCCGGTGAGGTCACCATCCACAGTGGCGCCGCCCGCGACCTGATCGCCATCGATGACGTCGTCGACCTGATCGACCGGCTGCTCACGCTGGGCGTCAGCCACGAGATCGTCAACATCGCCTCAGGCGTGGCGGTCCCGGTGGACGCCATCGTCGACCGGATCGAGCTGTGCCTGGGCACCGCCGCCCGGCGCAGCTACGTCACCGGTCACGGGACCAACCACCAGGTGTGCATCGACAAGCTGCGCGCGCTGGTGGCCCCGCACCCCCTCGGCTTCGGCCCCGACTACTACCGCACGGTGCTCGACCGTTACGTCGGGTCGCCCGCCGTCAGCTGACCCCGATCCGACAACCGGCCGAGCGCCGCTCGTCCTTCATCACCCGAGGAGAACCTGGTGCGTGTGCTGTTCGTGACAGCGGTGCTACCGTCGCACTACTTCATCATGGCCCCGTTCGCCTGGGCGCTGCGCGCCGCAGGCCACGAGGTCTACGTCGCCGCCCAGCCCGAACTCGTCGAGACCGTCGCCCGCTCGGGCCTGCCGGTGGTGCGGGTCGGCCGTGAGGCCGAGTTCGCCAACCGCTACCGCAGCAAGGCCGACAAGGGCCGGCACGACCCCAAGGTGCTGTTCGTCGACCTCGCCGACAGCATGGCCGACGACGTCGTCTCCTTCGCCGCGGAGTGGAAGCCGGACGTCGTCGTGTGGGAGCCCACCACGCTGGTGGGCCCGCTCGTCGCCCAGGTGTCCGGCGCCCTGTCGCTGCGCTACCTGTGGGGCCCCGACATCGTCGGCCGCGGCATCGGCCGCGACAACCTCCCGGCGGAGTTCGCCGACCTGCTGGGCCGGTTCGGCATCGCGCTGGACGACCTCAAGCCCTGGACGAACGTCGACGCCTGCCCGGACGCCGCCCAGGTCGAGGGCACCGCGCAGCGCATGCCGGTGCGCTACGTGCCCTACAGCAGTGCGGGCAAGATCCCCGACTGGGCGCTGCGCAAGTCCGCCAAGCCCCGGGTGTGCGTCACCCTCGGCATCACCATGCTGGAGGTGAACAGCAGCAACAAGTTCTTCGCCCCCGACGTCCTCGATGCACTGGTGGGCATGGACATCGAGCTGGTCACCGCCGTCATCTCCACCCAGCGCCACCTGCTGGGCAACGTGCCCGAGGGGGTCGTGGTCGCCGAGGACTGCGCCCTGTACGAGATCATGCCGCACTGCGACCTGGTCATCCATCACGGCGGCGTCGGCTCCATGCTGACCGCGGCGCTCAACGGCACCCCGCAGCTGACCCTGACCCAGATGCTCGACCAGGGCTTCTACGCCAAGCACCTGGAGCGCACCGGCGCCTCCGTCCACCTGACCTGGGGCGACACCGACGCCGAGACGCTGCGGGCCACCGTGGGCCGGATGCTGGAGGACCCCTCCTACCGGCAGGCCGCCGGCGAGGTCCGCGACGGTCTGCTGTCGCGGCCCACCCCGGCCGACTGCGTCCCGATCGTCGAACGCCTCGTCGCCGACGCCGGCCGCGTCCCCGCTGGAGCCGCCCTGTGAGCACCGACGAGACCAAGGGCCTGGACTTCGGCCTGTTCTTCTTCGCCGCGGTCGGTGACGCCTCCGGTGACGCCTACCGCCTGCTGCTGGCCAGCGCCCGCCGCGCCGACGAACTGGGCTTCTCGTTCGTCTCCACGCCCGAGCGGCACTTCCACCGCTTCGGCGGCGCGTTCCCCAACCCGGCGGTCAGCTCCGCCGCGGTCGCCGCGGTCACCGAACGGGTGGAGATCCGGGCCGGCAGCGTGGTGACGCCCATGCACCACCCGGCGCGCGTGGTCGAGGACTTCGCGATGGTCGACGGTATCTCCGGCGGCCGGGCCGCGATCTCGGTGGGCTCGGGCTGGAACGTCAACGACTTCGTGCTGGCCCCCGACGCCTTCGAGGGCCGCCGCGAACGGGTGGTGGCGGACATCGCCGCGATCCGCCGCGCCTGGGCGGAGGGCACCTGGACCGGCCCCAACCCGCACGGCACCGACGTCACGCTGGACCTGTTCCCGCGTCCGGTGCGGCCCGAACTGCCCATCTGGACCACGGCCTCCCGCAGCGAGGAGACCTTCCGGCAGGCCGGCGTGCTGGGCACCAACGTCCTGACCCACCTGGAGAACCAGGACATCGAGGGACTGTCCGGCAAGATCGAGACCTACCGCAAGGCGCGCGCCGAACACGGCCACGACCAGGGCAAGATCACGGTCATGATGCACACGCACGTGCGCGCCACCACCGACGAGGCGCGCACCGTGGCCTCGCCGTGGCTCAAGCAGTACCTGCTGACCGCCATCGACCTGGAGGCCCGCGCGGTCAGCGCCGGCGGCTCGATGAGCGGCGGCCGTCAGGGCCGGACGTTCATGTCCAGCGCCGACGGCCGCTCCAAGCTGGCCGAACTCGGCCTCAACCGCTACCTGAACGGCACCTCGCTGATCGGCTCGGTCGCCGACTGCGTCGCGGTGGCCGACCGGGTGCGGGCGGCCGGTGCCGACGAGATCGCCGCCCTGGTGGACTTCGTCGGTGACCCCACCGAAGCCCTGACCGGCCTGGAGCACCTCAACTCCGTGCGCGAGCACTTCGCGGTCCCCGGCGCCTGACCCGCCGACGCCGAACGGCCCGTCCCCGCCCCGGAAGGGGGAGGGACGGGCCGTTCGGCGTCCGGCCGGGGGAGCGGGCCCCCGAGCCGGTCAGGCCTTGACGCTGCGGCTGGCGATGGCCCGGGCGCCGCGCATCCGGCGGCGGCGGAAGAGCATGCCGACACCCGCGCAGGCGCCGATCAGGCAGGGCAGCCCGTGGATGTCCTTCACCGCGATGTCGGCCACCGCGCCGGCCAGCACCAGGCCGCCCCAGATCCGCATGTTGCGCAGCAGCGGCGCGGGCCAGCCGCGCTCCTGCGCCTCCATGTAGAGCCACGTCACCAGGGCGCCGGCCATGCCGACGTCGGCCACCGAGTTGCCGGCGCCGTGCGGCTGCCACACGTAGCCGAACAGCTCACCGGAGACTCCGGCGATCATGTACAGGGCCAGGGTGTTGCGGCTGCCGTAGAGGCGTTCGGTGGGAATGCCCAGCGCCAGGATGCCCGGCACCGTCACCCAGCTCTGCCAGGGCGGGGACTGCACGAGCATCGGGGAGATCGCCCGCCACCACTCGCCGTTGCGCAGACCGTCGGGGTCCCGGCGCAGGTGGTCCAGGAGCTGGGGGTACTTGAACTGCGCCGCGGTCACCGCGCCGGTGATCAGGAACAGCGACAGGGACACCACCGGTACCCGGCTCTTGCCGGTCTCCCCCGGGACGGCCGGCTGGTTCTGGGTTCCCACTGTGATGCCTCCAAGATGAACGTAACGAGCCACGTGCTGCCGGGGGTGGTCGTGGCCCCCGACTGGTTACAGCGTTCCACGCGCCGGACCCGCCCATGCACCGCACGGGCGGGTCCGGCACGGTTTCAGGACGCGGTCTCGGGCCGGTGCGCGACCAGGATGCTCAGCGGCAGCCCGGGCCGCGCGGTCAGTTCGGTCTCGGTCAGTCCCGCCGCGGCCAGCATCTCGCGGTGCGCGGCGGTGGAGTGCATCTCGCCGCCGGCGGTCCAGGACAGCATCAGCAGGCCCAGCAGGTGGGCGTGCGGTTCGTCGGCCGGAGGCTTGTCGCCGGTCGTGAAGCCCAGCACCACCAGCCGTCCGCCCGGGCGCAGCGCTCCGGCCAGCCGCCGCACGAGCTCGGCGGCCCGCTCGGGCGGGAAGTGGAAGAGCACGTTGCCGACCACGATCAGGTCGTACTCGCCGAGCGGCACCTCGAAGGCGTCGCCGGGCAGCATGCTGACGCGGTCGGCGACGCCGAGTTTGGCCGCGTTGGCCGCGGCGACCTCCAGCACGCTCGCCCAGTCCTGCGAGGTCACGCGAGCCCGCGGGTTGCGCTGCGCGAGGGTGGCGCCGGTCAGGCCGTGACCGCAGCCGACGTCCAGCACGTCCAGCGACTCGCGGTCCTTGGTCCACGACTCCATCACGTCGGCCAGCAGCCCGGCGGCGCGGACGGTGCCGAACGTGGTGTGGGTGGCGAAGTCCACCCAGTAGGGGAAGTCGGGCTCCAGCGCGTTGACGCCGGGGACCGGACCGCCCTCGCGCACGGTGTGCGCCAGCCGGCCCATCGACTCCCACTCGCGGTCGCTGGCGGCCACGGCGGTGATGCCGCCGCAGTACTGGGGGCTGGTGCTGACCAGCAGCTCCTCGGCGCCCGGCGCCAGCCGGTAGCGGCCGGCGTCCTCCTCCTCGACCAGTCCCAGCCCGGCCATGGCGCCCAGCAGCAGCCGGGTCCCCCGCGGGTCGGTGGACATGCGCGCGGCGACCTCGGCCGCGTCGGCCGGGCCCTTCACCAGCGCGTCGAAGATCCGCAGCTCCACGGCCGCCCGCAGAACAGCCGTCGGCTTGTACCCCGACATCATCTCGAAAACGCGCTGCGGCGTCAGCCGCCCCGGTGCCGCTTCCGTCACGGTCGCTCCTTCCACACGCCGCCCGCCGGTCCCGGCGGACCCGCGCCATCGTCCGTACGCCCCCTGAAGTAACGCTGGAGACGGACTGGACACCGGCCCCGTCACCGCCCGCCCGGGATGACGCCGCCCCCGGCGCGTCCCCGCCCAGCCGTCCTCCACCCCGCATCGAGAGCGGCCGGGGAGGGTGGGGGGCCACAGGGACCGTCAAGGAGGCGCTCATGCGTGTGCTGTTCACCGTCTCGGCCTGGCGTGGGCACTGGTACCCGTTGGTGCCGCTGGGGTGGGCGCTGCAGGCGTCGGGGCACGACGTGCAGGTGGTCTGCGCGCCGTCGCAGAGGGACGCGGTCGCACGCGCGGGGCTGACCCCGGTGCCGGTGCTCGCCGAGATCGACATGACGTTCCTGGGCCGCCTGCAGAACGTGTGGAACGCCCAGGAGGGCTCCTGGCCCTACAAGGCGCTGCCGCCGCACCCGGTGACCGGCGTGCCGATGGCGTCCCTGAACGAGTTCTCCTTCGGCGAGTTCACCCGCGAGGCCGGCAAGCGGCTGGCGACCCCCACGCGGGAGAGCTTCGACGCCGCGGTGGAGTTCGCCCGGGCCTGGAAGCCTGACCTGGTGGTGCACGAACTGCTCAGCATGGAGGGCATCCTGGCCGCCCGGGTGCTCGGCGTGCCCTCGGTGCTGCACCTGTGGGGCCCGATCGGTACCGACGAGGACGAACCGGGGCTGCGCGTGAAGCCGGAGGACCCGACGGGCGCCTTCCGCCGGCACGGGGTCGCGGAGTTCGCGCCCGAGCAGATCACCCACGTCGTCGACCCCTGCCCGGCGCTGCTGCGCCCGCTGACCTCCGCCGAGCGGCTGCCGGTGCGCTACGTGCCGTACAACGGCCAGGGCTCGGCGCCGGACTGGGCGCTGGAGCGTTCCGGCAAGCCCCGGGTGTGCGTGGTGTGGGGCAACTCGGCCACCCGCATGGCCGGGCCGCAGGCGTTCGTGCTGCCGCAGATCGTCGAGGCCGTCACGGGGCTCGGCGCCGAGGTCGTCCTGACCGCCAACGCCACCGACGTGGCGGCGCTCGGTGACCTCCCGGACGGCGTGCGGGTGCTGGAGGGCTGCCCGCTGCACCTGCTGCTGCCGGCCTGCGACGCCGTCGTCCACCACGGCGGCGCCGGCACCACGATGACCGCCACGGTCGCCGGGGTGCCGCAGCTGGCGGTGCCGTGCGCGATGGACCAGTTCCTCAACAGCCGTCGCGTCGCATCCTCCGGCGCCGGTCTCTCGCTGCCCGCCCACGCCGCCGACGTGGCCTCGGTGCGCACGGCGGTCGAACGCCTGCTGACCGAGCCGTCGCTCCGGGAGACCGCCGCCGGCCTGCGCGCCGACGCCCTCGCGCTGCCCAGCCCGCTGGACCTCGTCGGCCGGCTGGAGGACCTGGCCCTGGCGGGCGTCTGACCCCCACCCCGCGCCCCGCCGTCACCCGGCCGCCCGCTCCGTGGCCGGGTGACGGCTCAGCGTGACGGCGCCGGGTGACGGCTCGGCGTGACGGCTCAGGGGGCCGGGCACCGGTACCACCAGCCCCGCCCACCTGCGCGAAAACCTCGCCGCCACGACGATCCCCCTCTCCCCCGGGGAGCTGAGCGCGATCACCGCGCTGGCGTCCTGAGGAAGGCGCCGCCGCTGACGGGCCGCGGGGCCGCCGCGGGCGCCGCCGGTATGACCCGGGCGCCCTCCGGCGACACCGGCGAGGTCATGTGCGCCCGGTCACGGCCCCGCGTCGTCATCCCGTGTGTCAACGCCGCGGGCACCACGTACGTCCCGTACGGCCCGTGGGCCCTGACGGGTGACTCCTCCTGCGCCTCCCGCAGCGGCACCGGCACCCTCACCCTCGTCAACGGGGAACCGGCCCCCACCGGCTGACCCGGGCCCGCCCGCGCCGCGGCCGGCCGGGAAACCCGCGAAGGCCCCCGGTACGGACCACGTGTCCGGAGCCGGGGGCTTCGTCGTTCGTGCGGAACGCGCCGCGTCGGGGCGGGGCGTCGAACCGGCCGCCGCGGTGTCGCGCCGCACCGGTCACCGGTGGTTCATTCGGCCGGGACGGCCGCCGGTTCGTGGCGCAGGAGGTCGCCCGGCTGGCAGTCGAGGGCTTCGCAGAGGGCGGCGAGGGTCGCGAAGCGGACGGCCTTGGCGCGGCCGTTCTTGAGGACGGCCAGGTTGGCGGGGGTGATGCCCACCCGGTCGGCGAGTTCGCCCACGGACATCTTGCGGCGGGCCAGCATCAGGTCGATGTCGACGGCGATCGGCATCAGATCACCTCGTCGAGTTCGGCCCGCATCCGCGTCGCCTCGACGTCGCGCGCGACGGCCTGGGCGAGGAGCATCCGCATCACGAGCACGATGAGCGCGACACCCAGGATGGCCACGCCGATCCCCGCCATGATGACGGTGACGCCCGGGTCGTCCCGCTGGCCGGGCGCGTTGATGGCCGTGACCGAGAACCACACGAGGGCGGCCACCACGATCGCGCCGATCACGACGTTCACGTACCGGAACGCGGCGTGCGAGAAGACGGTTCCGCGCCGCACCATCGCCACCAGCCGCCACACGCTGACCCCGGCGGCCTGCACCGACACCATGCCCAGGATCGTCACCAGACGCAGCGGGGTCAGCGGCAGCGAACCGTCCCCCGGCTTGTCGATCAGCGCCCACACCATCATCGCCTGCACGAGCACGGTGCCGGTGAGCACCACCGCGAGCACGGCGCGCAACGCACCTACTGTCAGCTTTCCCACGGCCAGTCCTTCCATCGATTCACGATGGGAATCTATCGATTCTCGATAGGCAAAGCAAGGGGGGCGAGACCGGCCCCCGCCCCTGTCACCGGCGGCCCTCGCCGACCGGCGCCGCAGAACCCGCCGCCCCTGCGGAACCCGCCCTCCCGCGCCGGCGTGTTCGGCGTGGGCCAAGGGGTGCGTCATCGCGAGGTCGGCGCGCGTCGTCCCGGAAACGGCACGAGAACGTGTCCGGGCCCGGTGCGCAGGACCATGGGCCCGGACTGCGGGATGTCCCCGATGTCCGGCCCCGCGTCCAGTCCGGCCCACGTGAGTTCGCCGTCGTCCCGGGAGTCGTGGCCCATGCTCACGGCGAGGCCGGCCACGATGAACAGCCCGCGTCCGTGCTCGTCCCTCAGGGGCGGCGGGTACTTCGACGGCCGGCCGTTGTCCCACACCTCGGTGAACAGGGAGCCTCCCCGCACGCGGATGTGAACACCGAGTACCGCCACGTCCTCAAGGTCGGTGTACGTGGGGTTCGGGTGGGCGAAGCCGGTGAACTGAACGGAGTTGGTGACCAGCTCGGTCACGACCGACTTCGCGTCGTCAACGACCTTGTCCGGCAGCATCCATGCGCGAAGTACGTCGCCGGTCGTGGGTACGCAGCGCGTGTCCGGCGGGAGGAGTTCGACGGCCTGGAGGTGCTTGGCCTGGCCGGTCCGGGCAATCCTTGCGCAGGTGCTGCTCGGACGATCACGGTGGGCCCGGGGTGCGCGGTCCCGGTAGACCGCCGACAGCACCCGGCGCCGCCGGACGAGCCGTGACCGCCACGGGGCCGCTGCAGGTGGCTGCCGGGGCGCGGGTCCGTATGAGGGCGTGGCGGCTGCTGGGGCGCGCGGGAGTGCTGAGCAGACGCCTACTTGGCTGCTTCCGGACTTGCGTGGGCCTTTCCGCTACTGACTCAATGTGATTGACGCACAGTCACCAACTGATGGAGGCCGGACATGGCCGATGGTGACGAGCAGCCCACGACGGGCGGCTCGGACGATGGACGGGAAGGCGCGCACCGCAGTGACGAGCCGACGGTGATCGGCGAGCAGCCGAGCCGGGACAGCCAGAGCCCCGACCCGGATCCGAGGCACCGCAAGTGACGAACAGCTCAACCCGTACCGGGCACGACCAGTTGGTGGATCGCTTACGGCAGAGCGGGGTGCTCCCGGCGGCCTGGGAGGACACCCTCCGGGCCGTTCCGCGGGCCCCTTTCTTGCCGGACATCATCTGGCCGGGCCCGGTCGACGACCCGGTCGACCGGGCCGTCGACCCCGCCCGGTGGAACGACGTCGCCTGCGAGGACATCGCAGTTGTCACCCAATGGGATGACGGGCGGGCCGACGCCCCCGGCACTGTGCCGACGTCGTCCGCGTCGATGCCCAGCCTGGTCGTCGCCATGCTCGGCGACCTCGACCCGCGCCCGGGGGCACGGGTGCTGGAGATCGGGACCGGCACTGGGTGGAACGCGGCCCTACTCGCCGCCCGCCTGGGCGCCGACCGCGTCGTCACCATCGAGGTCGACCAGGCCGTCGCCGACGAGGCGGCCGCCCGGCTGGCTGCGGCCGGCGACTCCCCGACGGCGGTCGTCGGCGACGGCGCTGCCGCCTGGCCCGGGCGCGCACCCTACGACGGGGTGCTGGCGACCTGCTCGGTGACCGGCATCCCACCGGCCTGGCTGGAGCAGACCCGCCCCGGCGGCCGGATCGTCGCCCCCTACTCACCGCTGCTGGCCGGCGGCGCCATCGCCCGCCTCACCGTCGACTCCCACGGCGCCGCCAGTGGCCACTTCACCCGCCAGTCGGCCTTCATGCGACTGCGCGGGCACCGTTTCACCGGCACCCCCGCCAGCCAGTACCTGAAAGGGAAATGGCCCGCCGGGGCCGACCAGACCTGGACCGGCCACGACCCCGAACGGGTGCTGCACAGCGACTGGCAGGCCGCGTTCGCCGTGGGTCTGGCCCTGCCCGACATCTACCAGGGCCGCTCCCAGGTCGGCGACGGCTGGACCTGGTGGCTGTTCGACACCGCCGTCACCTCCTGGGCCACCATCGACGTCCTACCGGACGAAGACCGGCACGACGTACGCCAGCACGGCCCCCGCCGCCTGTGGGATGAGGTCGAGCAGGCGTGGGACCGCTGGCAGGCCGCCGGCCGGCCCGGCGCCGACCGCTACGGGCTGACCGTGACCACCACCGAGCACACCGCCTGGCTGGACACGCCCAACCACCCGCTCACCCGGCGGTCTGCGGGCTGACGCTGGCCAAGTTGGCCCGCAGGGGGCCGCGGCCTGGCAGGACCGCGCCGCCGGCCTCGCCGGAGGACACCCGGAACAGAGCTGCGGGTGACCGGGGGCGCCAGCCGCCAGAGGGGCTCCAGAGTAGTAAGGGCATTTTGCTCATTGCTCGATCCCGCTGATTGTGTTGCCGCGTCTCCGGCGATGGACCGTCGGGGCTGGCCGTTGCTCGGCGACCGTCCTGCCCCATGGCGAATTCCAAGGAGGACGCCGCCCATGTGGGCAGTGATGTCAGACAGACGTGCTGCGCGCGCGGGCGAGCTGAGGTCCCCTCGGCTGCTCGCGGAAGGTGTGACGGCGGCCGTGCGTGGGACACAGCCTGCCCGCCGTGTCCTCCGGCTCGCACACGCCGAAGCGAACTGCCAGTTCGCGCGTGATGCGTCGGGCCTCCCTGTCGCACGCCCCTTCCATTACGATTCCCAGGTTGCGCGTGTGCGGGGTTCCGTCCGGGTCGGCGGCCGAGTAGGTCCGTCCCGACGTGCGGCGGAAGTTGATCCCGTACTGCGTACGCGTGGGCGTGCCTGCGACATCGACGTACCGCCGGCGAGACCCGTAGTGAAGGCAGTCGTGCGCGTACGCCCGCACGAGGTCCAACAGAGCGAGATCCGGCCGTTGGGGGATGGCGTTCCCCATGGGCCCGTACATGGTCACGATGGAGAACATTTGCAAGTGGCGGTACCCCTGTTCGGGGTGGTGGAAGCCGCCGAACTGAGGGGCACAGATACGCGCCCCGTTGGGGAGGCAATATCCTGTCGGCCCGTCAGGTCACGCGCGAGCCTCGCAGGTCACCGGCGTTGCGCCCGTTAAGGTCGGCTGCACCCCGTCCGACCGGCCCGCCTGTCCGTTCCGCCGTTCCCTTGCTCCAGAACGGACAGGCGGGTTGTTCCGCCCGAGGACCGACCCATGTCAAGGTCCCGCCGGGCGGAGATTAAGGGGGCTAACCGCCGACGGCGGTCAATCGGCCGATCAGTGCCCGGTCGGCGCATGAGGGCTCGGTGAACGTGGCGATTCCGTTTGGGTAGCGGGAATGCCATATCACCGGGCTCGCCTGCGGGACGGCCGCGATGTCCGGCCCGGCATCCAATTCGGCCCAGACGAGTTCGCCGTCTTCCTGCGAGCTGTGCCCCATGTTGACGACGAGGTTGGACACGATGGACAGTCCGCGTCCGCACTCGTCGTCGTCCCTGATCGGCGGCGGGTTCTTCGACTCCCGGCCGTTGTCCCAGACTTCGACGAACAGGGACCGCCCCCGTACGCGGATTTGAACGGCCAGAAGCGCCACGTGCTCAAGGTCGGCGTACGTGGGGTTCGGGTGGGCGAAGCCGGTGAACTGAACCGCGTTGGTGACCAGTTCCGAAACGATCAGCTTTGCGTCGGCAACTACGTCCGCCGGGATCGCCCAAGCGCGAAGCTCGTGCTCCACGAAACAGCGAGCGAGCCCGGGAGCGGTAAGCGTGGCCGCGAGTTTGAGGTTATTTACCAACAACTGTTCACGCATGGCTACCTTCTCGGTGGGCTCAGGCGACGAGCGCCGATGATTCGGAGTCGAGATCAACGAGCCGGTATCGGTCGAGCCGCATCACGGATTGCGCGGCGTGAACGATGCCTTTGCCGGGGCTCCCGTAGGCCACGATGTCGATGGGGTTCGCCTGACTCCTCATCGGTGCGGTGCCGATTCCCGGCATGTACATAATTCCGTTGACCCCGTACAGGCGGGGGGCGCGGCAGCGAACCGCGACGTAGTGGCCGCGAAGGTGGGGGCAGAGACGGATCGCGATCATTGCGCACCGCACGCACACCGGCGGGTGCGTGGTCTCGATCGGGGCGGGCCACGGATCGACTTCGTATTCCCGGCGCCCCAACAGGAACAGCACCCCGTCCCGGGTGGCCTCCGGCCGGGTGGGCTTCGCGCAGACCTGACAGAGAAGTCCGCCCATGGCCCGGCGCTGCCGCCCGTGGTGGACGGTCTTGTACTCCGGCTTCCCGACCCCGGGCTTGCTGGTGACCCGCCGCCACAGCACCCCGAACGCGTCCCGGTCCGTGCGGCGTTCGTTGGCGTAGGCGATAGACCTACCCCGCCACACGAGGCGCGGACTCGCGAAGGTCTCACTGCTCCATGACGCGATGAACGGAACCTTCTCGTGGAGGCGCATGGAGGCAATCGGTGGTGCCGGCTGCGTCGCTGCGGCGTGGGTGGACATGCGAGACTCCCGGGATCGTTCAACGGTGTTGCTGTGTGTATCGCAACACTCACCCCCCGCCGCTAATCTCAACAGGGGGTTTCCATCCCAGGCTTCATCTGGAAAATGAAAGGTGCGGAGGGCATATGCCAGCACGAGGCACGCGGGAGCTGACTCCCAACCGGTCGGCCCGGCACATGTTCGGGGCTCAGATGCGCCGTTTACGGGAGCAAAACGGCATGACGCTCGCACAACTGTCCGGAATCGTGAACCACTCCACATCAAGCCTTCACCGGATTGAGACGGCAGAGTCCGCCATTCCCAAGGACTTGCCGGGGCAGCTCGATGCCGCGTTCAACACTGACGGATGGTTCGGCACCCTGTACGCGCTGGCCCGCGTGGAAGCACACCCGGACCGGTACCGGCGCCGGATGGAGTTGGAGACGAGGGCCCGGCGGATAGATGAGTACGCCGGGCACTACGTGCCGGGCATCCTCCAGACCGAGAGTTACGCCCGCGCTGTCTTGGCATCCGGCAACTCGGCCAACAAGGTGCCGGACCTGTTGACCGCCCGCATGGCCCGGCAGGTTATCCGGTTCGGCGACCATCCTCCGTTCATGACCGTCGTCCTGGACGAGGCAGTCATCCGGCGGGCCATCGGGGGGCCGGACGTGATGCGGGAGCAACTTGAGTCCCTGCTTCCCCTCGTGGACTCCGAGAGCAGCACGGTGCAAGTCCTGCCGTTCGGCGCTGGCGAGCACCCTCTACTTGGTGGCACGTTGACTCTCCTGACGCTCGATGACGGCATGGCTGTCGCGTACGAGGAATCCATCAGCAGCGGCACCTTGTATGAGGACGCGGAGAGCGTCGAGACCCGCCGTCGCAAGTACGATCGTGTGAGGGCAAACGCTCTTTCCGCGACCGACTCAGCGGCTGCCATCCGGGCAGCGATGGAGGACCTTTCCAGATGATCAAGACCCCCGGCCCCGACTCTCAGGCGTGGGTCAAGTCGAGCTACAGCGATGGCGGTGGGAGCAACTGCGTCGAGTGGGCACCGACATGCGCCACCGCCGAGGCCGTTCCCGTCCGGGACTCCAAGGACCCGCACGGGCCCACCCTGGCCTTCTCCCCCGCCTCGTGGCGGGCGTTCGTTTCCGACGTAGTGGCCGGGACCTTCGGCACTGTCTGACAGCGCGGGCCCCCACCTGCGAAGGTGAGGGGCCATGCGGTCGGGCTCGTCGCTCAGAACCGGAAGGACGGACGCGGTCCTGTGGCGAACGCCATCGCGTCCCGAAGGGGCCTGTGGCGGTCGGCGTCGATCAGGTCGGCCCGCTTCGCCAGCCACGCGGCCAGCTCCCGGGCTTGCGCCGGGGTGAGCTTCGCGCGGTCGCCCGGCACCGCGAGCGAGATCACGCCCGCCTCGTTCGACTTCGTGAAGTCGACGATGCGGCCGTACTCGCCGGTGAGGACTGCCTTCGTTTCGGTGGTCTCGCGCATCATGGGTTCGCTCCGTTGGTGGGGGTTGGGCTGGAAGGCCTCGGGACCGAAAGGGTGGCTGTCGGCGACGGTCACGGCCGGGCCGCACCGCCGTACGTCCGGCAGAACGTGAGCCCGTCCGCGATGCGCAGGGCGGCCACGATGGGCGCGGCCTGGTCGTCGGTCTTGCGCACGGTCGCCGTAACACGGCGGGTCCGGTCGTAGTGGACGAACTCCACGTCGTCGCCCACGCGGAAGGTGCGGACGCGTCCGCCGTCCGGCGTCTTGAAGGTGGCCACTGTGTCTCTCCCCGGTCGGTCTCACCGGGGAGGTAGAGAGTCGAATGCCTACTTGCGCCCGCCGGCGGACAGGCAGAGAGAGGCGGCGGCGGTCAGCTCGTCGGCCCGGTCGGGGTCGGACACCGCGACGGTCTTCACGTAGCGCTTGGCGAACGCAGTGAGCCCCTTCGTGCGCGCGTCGCGGACACGGGGGACGGTGCTCCCGATGCCGGCGGCAAGCCCGTGGTCGTCGCCCTGGTCGCCGTGGCCGAACACGAGCACGTCCCCTATGCCGAAGGAGTGCCGAAGAACGTCCCGCTGAGCGGCGCCCATCACGTCAAGGATTCCGTGGACGACGGCGGTCTTCACGCGGCGGTCCTCACGGGTCAGGTCGGCGGGCTCAAGAAGGTCGTCGGGCACGCCGAACGCACCCGTGCCCGCGTACTCGTACGACAGGGCTTCGGCCCACGTGCCGGGCGCCGCGTCGCCGTCGCCCACGCGGGGCCGGGTGCCGCGCGGGGTTCCCGCACGGCACCCGGCGAGCGGATGCGGCGCCGGGGCCGGATCGGGTCTGCCCGGTCCGCCCCGACGGGCGCTAGCGTTGAGCGGTGATCCGGTCGATCTCCGCCACCTCGTCGGCGGTGAGCACCCAGGACGCCGCCCCGGCGTTCGCCCTGACCTGCTCGGCGGTGGTGGCCCCGGCGATCACCGAGCCGACGGCCGGCCGGGCGATGAGCCCGGCGAACGCGACCTCCAGCAGGGTGCGTCCGCACTGCTCGCCGAACGCCTCCAGCGCCTCGATGACGTCCCAGGGGGCGTCGTCGACCTTCTGGAAGCGCTGGAAGCGCGGATCGGCGAGGCGGCTGTCGGCCGGTGGTTCCTGGCCCCGGTGGTACTTGCCTGTCAGGAGGCCGTTCTCCAGGGGGAAGTAGGGCAGGAGCCCCAGCCCGTAGTGTTCTGCTGCGGGTAGCACCTCCTCTTCCGCGCCTCGGCAGAGCAGGCTGTATCGGTTCTGCACCGACACGTAGGGGGTCAGGCCCTTCTCCCGCGAGGTGTGCACCGCCTCGGCGATCCGCCACGCGCTGTGGTTGCAGCAGCCGATGTAGCGGATCTTGCCCTCGTGGACCAGGTCGTCCAGGGTGCCGAGGACCTCCTCGATCGGCGTGCCGCCGTCCCGCCAGTGCAGCTGGTAGAGGTCGATCCAGTCGGTGTCGAGCCGCCGCAGCGACGCCTCCACCGCGGTGCGGATGTAGCGGCGGGAGTTGCGCAGGGCCCAGTCCGGCTCCAGCGCACCCCCCATGTCGTTGCCGAACTTGGTCGCCACGACCGCTTCCTCGCGGCGTCCGCGCAGGGCCGCACCGAGGAGTTCCTCGGACGCTCCCTTGGGCTTCCCGTAGCTGTCAGCGGTGTCGAAGAAGGTGATCCCGACCTCAAGGGCCGCGTCCACCACCTTCCGCGCGCCCGCTTCGTCGATGCGCATTCCGAAGTTGTTGCAACCCAGTCCCACCGCCGAGACGACGAGACCTGAGGTGCCGAGCTGGCCATATGTCATGTCCGTCACAAGTTGGAGGCTAACCGCTCTGGATCGGACCAAGTAGGGGATCTTTTCAGACAGTTGCTAACTGCAAATTTCGGCCAGGGTGTGGAAGGGCTGCCGTCATCAGGCGTTTACGGTCCCCAACACAGGGTGTACCGCAGCGCGACGCCGTGTGATGCCCGGGGAGAGTTGCCCACCGGTGCCGGTGACGACCCGGGCGAAATTGCCGGTTCGGGTTCCGCGGGGCGGGTAACGTCCGCGCTGAGCCGTCGTCCCAGCCCAGGAGTTGCGTCCCCTTGCCCGACCCCCGTCCGCTCCCCGCCGGTGACGCCCTGCGCGCGGACTGCGCCAACTGCTCGGGGCTGTGCTGCGTGACGCTGCCGTTCGCCGCGTCGGCCGACTTCGCCGCGGACAAGCCCGCCGGCCGGGCCTGCGGCAGCCTGCGCGCGGACTCCACCTGCGGCATCCACGACCGCCTGCGCGACTCCGGCTACCGCGGCTGCGTGGTCTTCGACTGCTTCGGCGCGGGTCAGCGGGTCTCCCGCGACACCTTCGGCGGCCGCGACTGGCGGCGCGAACCCGCCGTCCTGCGCGGCATGACCGCCGTCTTCCCCGTCGTGCGGCAGCTGCACGAACTGCTCTGGTACGTCACCCGGGCCCTGGAGATGACCGCCGCCGCGGCCGTCCACCCCGCACTGCGCGACCTGGCCGCCCTGCTGGACCGGCAGGCCGGCGGCACCCCGCGGGAACTGGCCGCGCTCGACGTCGCCGCCCTGCGCGCCGAGGTCAACGTGCCGCTGACCCGGGCCGGTGAACTCGCCCGCGCCGCCGCCGTTCCCGGACGGCTGCCGGACCGGCGCGGCGCTGACCTGTTCGGCGCCCGCCTGACCGGTGCCCGGCTGCGCGGCGCCAACCTGCGCGGGGCGCTGCTGGTGGCCGCCGACCTGCGCCGTGCCGACCTGCGGCACGCGGACCTCACCGGCGCGGACCTGCGCGACGCCCGGCTGGAGGGGGCGGACCTGCGCGGTGCGATCTTCCTCACGGACGCGCAGCTCAGGGCGGCCCGCGGCGACGCGGCGACCCTCCTGCCGGCGGGGTCGGACCGGCCGGCGCACTGGTGAGACCGGATCCGCGCCGCTGACGCCGCAGGCCGCGCACCGCTGACACCGCAGGCCGGAGGCCGCCGGACGGGTGCGCCCTACGTCAGCGGGGTGCCCAGGCCGGCGCGCACTGTCCGGGTGACGGTGTCGGCGAGGATCTCGGGGGCGCCGGCGGTGAGGGCGTCGAGGGTGAGCTTGGCGATCACCGCGGGGTCGGACTTCTGGTCGGCGGGGATGCCGGCGGTCATGTCGGTGTCCATGTAGGCGACGTGCAGGGCCGAGACGTGCACGCCGCGCGGGGCGAGTTCCTCGCGGGCGGCGCCGGTGAGGGCCCAGGCGGCGGCCTTCGCGCCGCTGTAGGCGCCGTGGCCGGTGGTGTGCAGCCAGGAGAGCACCGACAGGACGTTGAGGATCGCGCCGCCCCCGTTGGCCTCGATGACCGGCGCGAACGCCCGGGTCATGGCGAGGGTGCCGAAGTAGTGCGTCTCCATCTCCAGCCGGATGTCGGCCGGGTCGCCGGTCAGCAGGCCGGCTCCGGTGGCCACGCCGGCGTTGTTGATCAGCAGGGTCGCGCCGGAGGCGGTGCGGGCGGCGGCCTCGACGGCGGCCGGGTCGGTGATGTCCAGCCGCAGCGGCAGCGCCCCCTCCAGGTCGACGGTCTCGGGGCGGCGGGCGGCCGCGTGGACGGTGGCGCCGCGTTCCAGCAACTGGGCGGCGAGGTGCCGCCCCAGGCCGCGGTTGGCGCCGGTGACGACGGCGACGGCGGTGGACAGGTCCATGGTGGCCTCCCGGGATGACTCCGGCGTATTGGATGACGGTCATCATCTAATGGCTCCGGTCTATCATAGATTTCGCTGAGAATCTAAATCTGGCGGTCCGGTTCCGGGGCGCCCGGGCGAAGGTGGTGGCAGCCGTGGGACGCGTCTCTCGCGCACAGGCGGAACGGAACCGGGAACGGGTGGTGGCCGTCGCCTCCCGGCTGTTCCGGGAGCAGGGCGTGGAGAACGTCAGCGTCGCCGATCTGATGAACGCGGCCGGCCTCACGCACGGTGGCTTCTACAAGCAGTTCGCCTCCAAGGAGGCGCTCCAGGCCGAAGCGCTGGCGTACGGGTTGATCAGCCGCGAGCAGGACTTCGCCGCTTTCGAGGCCGGCCACGCCGACCGCGCCGCCGCCCGCGAGGCCCTGCTCGACGCCTACCTGTCCACCGCGCACCGCGACGACCCCGGAGACGGCTGCCCCACCGCCGGGTTCGCCGTCGACGTGGCCCGCCTCGGCCCCGGCCCCCTGCGGGACCACTACGCGGCGGGGGTGCGCCGGTATGCCCGGTGGCTGTCGGACGCGGACGCGGGGGCGGAGCCGGACGGGTCGGACGCGGGGGCGGAGCCGGACGGGTCGGACGCGGGGGCCGGGGCGGCCGGGGGAGCGGTGGCCGGCGCCGGGGCCGGCGGGTCGGACGCCGGCGGGACACCGGCCGGGGGTGGGGCGGACGCGGGCGGTGCGGTGGATCCGGCGGCGCTGGCCGGGCTGTGCACGATGGTCGGGGCGTTGCTGCTGGCCAGGGCCACGGCCGGGGACCCGGTGTCCGGGGAGATCCTGGTCGCCGCGCGCGAGGCGTGCCGGGCGCCGCGGGCCGGACGCGCCCCGCAGGAACGGCCGCCGGCGCGGGACCCCCGCGGTCCGGCGGCCTGAACCCCCGGCCCGCCGGACCCTCAGCCCAGCGTCAGCATCACGCCGGTGGACTTGATGAGCGCCACCACCGGCGAGTCCACCGCCAGATCGAGGTCCTGGACGGAGTCCGAGGTGATGGCGGCGGTCAGGGTGGCGCCTTCGAGGGTGACGGTGACGGTGGAGATCGCCGTGTCGCGGGCGATCCGGGCGACCGTTCCCTCCAACTGGTTGCGGATGCTGGTACCGCGTACCGGGGCGTCGGCCAGCGAGACCTCGGTGGACTTCACCAGCGCGCGCACCGCCGTGCCCTCGGCGAGCTTCATGTCCTCGGCCGCCTCACGGGTGATCGCGGCGGTGACCTGCTGCCCGCCGGTCAGACGCGTCGTCACCACGGCCATCGCCTCGCCGGCGGTGATGCCGGTGACGGTGCCGGGGAACTGGTTGCGGATGCTCAGGCTCATCGCGGTCACGCCTCTCGCCGACGCTGCTGGGATGCAGAGGACCGATTCAACCCCAATCCCCGCATTCCGTCCGGCAGGCGCCGCGCGCCGTTCCCCGGACGCCGGACGCGGGCGTGCCGGGGCGGCGCCCGCAGGGCGGTGCGACCGGGCCGGGCGGCAGTCGGGCCCGGTCGCACGCCCGGCGTCAGCCCCGCCGCCCCGCGAGGTGCAGCCGGGCGGCCGCGGTGCCCAGGCCGGTCGGACCGGTCAGGACGAACCCGGGGCCGGCCGGAGCGTCCGGCGTGACGGCACCCGCGCCGGGCCCGCCGGCCGCCGCGCCCGCCGCGGACGTCAGCACCGCCGGCGCCTGGCCGGCCGGCACCGCCACCTCCGTGCCTTTGGGGGCGGACGGCGCGAGCGCGGCCGGGGCTGCCGTGGCCGGCCCGGCCGCACCGCCGTCCGCCGCCGGGGCCGGACGCAGCCGCAGCGTTTCCGTGCCGAGGCCCCTCGGACCGGACAGCAGCGCCCGGGTGCCGACGGCCTCGCCGGCCGGATCGGTCCGCGCGGGCGGCACCTGGCGTCCGCCGGAGCCGGCCACCACCCGCAGTTCGTCCTCGCGGTAGCGCCGGCAGTCGCGGTGCCAGACGAGGATGCCGGCCATCCAGTTCTGCAACTCCCGCACATAGCCCTCAAGCGTCGCCCTGGCCTCGGCGCCGAGCCCGAAGTCGTCGTAGACGACGGGAAGTTCGTTCTCGGCGACGTGGATGAACTCCCGCATGCGGGACTTCATCAGGTCGTCCACGACGCGCAGCGCGGTCGCGTAGTCGCAGTCGAAGAAGTTCTGCGTGACCAGGACGATGTTGTGGAACTCGCCCTCGAACTCGATCTCCTTCTGGTACGAGTACACGTCGTTGAGCATGCAGGCCCAGTCGGCCGCCGCGTTCTCCAGCGCGCGCATCGGGCCGGACGCGTACACCTCCGGCGGCACGGTGCGGCCGTGGCCTATCCGGCACAGGCTCATGGTGAGATCGGAGCCGAAGGTGGCCCGGCGCATCTCGATGTAGTCGACCGGCTCGGGGATCCGGCCCATCGCCATGTTGTCCAGCTCCCACAGCCAGCTGGCGCACATGTCCTCGACGGCCTTCTTGAACTGGCGCCGGGCAGCGGTGTCCATCGGTCCCGCGGTGCGCCGCCACAGGTCGGCGAGGCCCCGCTCCAGCGCGTTGACCGGCAGCGGCGGCGGCGGGTCGCCGGCGTCGACGGGCATCAGCAGCGAGAAGCGCCCGGTGATCGCCTTCGCGCCGGCCAGGTCGCGGGGGCGGCCGAAGACCGCGGGGTAGTAGTCGTCGCCGTAGGTCCCCCAGGCCAGCCAGGCGGACGAGAGGTCCAGCTGTTCGAGCGTGGCGTCGGGGTAGATGCCGGCCGCGCACAGCGGCAGGTCGTGCGCCTCCAGCTTGTGCTCGTCCCACACGTGGGAGTTGGGCACGCCGGGCTGCGGCTGGAGGATGCCCGTCTCGCGGCACCACACCAGCAGGTTCTCCCGCGACTGCTGGAGGTGCGGGCTGTGGGTGACCGGGAACGGCATCTCGACGTCCGGCAGCCTCGGCGGCCCCACCCGGCGGAACGGCGTGAAGGTGAACGACCGCACCCGGGCCGCCTCCGCCCGCCCGGTGGTCAGCCGCCAGCTGGCCGCCGCCGTGCCCAGGCCGGTGGGCAGCTGGGAGAACGGGGAGGAGGGCTCGGCGTTCAGGGCGCCCTTGTTCATGTAGCGGGAGGAGCGCATGTGCCACTCGTGGCCGCCGGACTGCCAGTCCTGCAGGCCCTTGGTGTACGCGGCGACATCGGCGACCTCCGCCGGGGTGAGCCCGGACTCCGCGCACAGTCGCGGCACTTCGGTCAGCGCGGTGGCCTCGAACTGCTGGACCCTGGCGGTCAGCAGGTCGTTGACCGACTCGGCGGCCTCCTGCGTGGAGCAGCCGAGGAACGTCTCCAGCACCAGGACGCCGTTGGACAGCTCGCCCTCCTCCTGGATCTCCCGCTCGTAGGAGAAGAGGTCGTTGCGCAGGTGGACGGCGTCGGAGAAGGTGTCGCGCAGCACGCGCATCGGCCGGGAGGCGGCCACCCGGGCGGGCACCTCGGCGTGCGCGGCGAACTCCACCAGCCCGGCCGACCACGGGGCGCCGCCGACCTTGCGGCGCATCTCGATGTACTCCAGCGGGTTGGACACCCGCTCGGCGTTGATGTTCGACAGCTCCCACAGGGACTCGTTGAGCAGGTTGCGGGTGGACTCGGCGAACCGGGCCCGCCAGTCCGCCGACATGACCGGCACGGTGCGCCGCCACAGGTCGGCCAGGCCCGCCTCCACCGGGTTGGTGGCCTCGGGCAGCTCCGCGTCCGGGTCCATGGGCATGAACATCGGGAGCCGGTCCAGGTACGCCTTGCCGCCCTCGCGGTCGTGCGTGTACTTGAACCGCTCCAGGAAGTCGTCGTCGAAGAAGAAGACCCACACGTACCAGTCGGTGACCAGCGACAGGTCGGGCCCCGAGCAGTCGGGGTGGGTGTAGGCGCACAGCAGGGCGTAGTCGTGCGCCTCCAGGTCCTCGCCCGTCCAGACCCCGGAGCCCTCCAGCATCCCCATGTCGCGCGCCCACCGCCTGGTGTGCACCCGCGCCTCCTCCAGGTGCGGGTTCAGCCGCGCCGGATACGGGACGTAGAAGTCCGGAAGCTCAAAAGGCTGTGTCGACAACTGCCCGGCCCTTTCTGTCTGAGGACGCGGGACATTCCGCGGACTCCCCCTCTGAAAGGCCGCACCCACCCCTGCGACCAGCATTACCCGTGGCGTTGCCCCGCATCCAGGGGCGGCACATACTCATATGAACGTTGGCAGTGCCTTGCGGGAGTGTCGCGGCAGGTCAGAGGCGGTTTAGTGGAATCGTTCGACGATCGTTCGAGTTTGCGATTCACACGTTCGTGTGAATGGCGCGAGCGGGTGGTCAAAAGGCGGTTTCGATGTGCTAATAGCATTGGCTGCGCCACCCGGAGTCCGGACCGTCATTCTCCCTCCGGCGGGGGCGCGCGGCAACGGTGCGTGGCGCCCCGGGGACGGCCGGTGGGCGGGGGCGGCCGACCGGTACGCGGGGGCCGGCCGGGCGCGGGGGTGTGCCGCACGGCCGGTGGCGCCCGGCCGCAGCCCGTCCCCGGTCGCCGTCCCGCCCGGGCGGGTCCCGTTCCGCGCGGTGGGTTGTCCTTGCGCACCGATATCGTCGTAGACGTGTCCCTCGCTCTGTACCGCCGATACCGTCCCGAGTCCTTCGCCGAGGTCATCGGGCAGGAGCACGTCACCGACCCGTTGCAGCAGGCGCTGCGCAACAACCGGGTCAATCACGCGTACCTGTTCAGCGGGCCCCGCGGCTGCGGCAAGACCACCAGTGCGCGCATCCTCGCCCGGTGCCTGAACTGCGAGCGGGGACCCACGCCGACGCCCTGCGGGGAGTGCCGCTCGTGCCTGGACCTGGCGCGCAACGGGCCCGGGTCGATCGACGTCATCGAGATCGACGCCGCCTCGCACGGCGGTGTGGACGACGCCCGTGACCTGCGGGAGAAGGCGTTCTTCGGGCCGGCATCCAGCCGCTACAAGATCTACATCATCGACGAGGCGCACATGGTCACCTCGGCGGGGTTCAACGCCCTGCTGAAGGTGGTCGAGGAGCCGCCGGAGCACCTGAAGTTCGTCTTCGCCACGACCGAGCCCGAGAAGGTCATCGGCACGATCCGCTCGCGCACCCACCACTACCCGTTCCGCCTGGTGCCGCCCGGCACCCTGCGCGACTACCTGGCCGACGTCTGCGGACGGGAGGCCATCCCCGTCGAGGACGGGGTCTACCCGCTGGTGGTGCGGGCCGGCGGCGGGTCCGTGCGGGACTCGATGTCGGTCATGGACCAGTTGCTGGCGGGCGCAGCCGCCGACGGCGTCACCTACGCCATGGCCACCGCGCTGCTCGGCTACACCGACAGCGCCCTGCTCGACGCGGTGGTCGACGCCTTCGCGGCCGCCGACGGCGCGGCCGCGTTCGAGATCGTCGACCGGGTCGTGGAGGGCGGGCACGACCCCCGCCGCTTCGCCACCGACCTGCTGGAGCGGCTGCGGGACCTGGTCATCCTGGCCGCCGTGCCGGACGCCGCCGACAAGGGCCTGATCGACGTCCCCGCCGACGTGCTGGAACGCATGCGGGCCCAGGCGACCGTCTTCGGTGCCGCCGAGCTCAGCCGTGCGGCCGACCTGGTCAGCACCGGCCTGACCGAGATGCGCGGCGCCACCGCCCCGCGCCTCCAGCTGGAACTCATCTGCGCCCGCGTGCTGCTGCCCGCCGCCTACGACGACGAACGCGCCGTCGCCGCCCGCCTGGACCGCCTGGAACGCCAGGCCGCCTCTGGAGCACTGGCCGGCGGTGTGTCCGGCGTCCCGTCCGGCGACCCGGGCCCGCCCGGCGGGGGAGCCGCGGCGGCCCGGGCGGCGGTCCGCCCCGCCGCCCCCGACGCCCCCCCGGCGCCGGCCCCGCAGCCCTACGCCCCCCCGCCCCCCGCCCCGCAGCCGTACGTCCCCGAGTACGCGCCGGAGCCCGCGCCCCCGGCCGCCCCCGCGGCGGGCGGGCAGCCCGCCGGCGCCTGGCCCTCCGGCACGCAGGCCCCCGGCGGTCAGGCGCCCGGCACGCAGGCCCCCGGCGGTCAGGCCGCCCGCAGGCCCGGGGCGTGGCCCACCGCGGCGGCCCCCGGCGGCGGCGCCCCGGCCCGCCCGGCGTCCGACCCGGCCCCGGCCCCCGCCGCCCCGCCGCCCGCCGCCGTGCAGTCGCCGCCGCCCGCCGCCGCCCCCGGCGCGGCCGGCGGTGCCGACGCCCAGCGGGTGCGGCAGCGGTGGCCCGACATCCTGGAGGCGGTCAAGAACCGCCGCCGCTTCACCTGGATCCTGCTCAGCCAGAACGCCCAGGTCAGCGGCTTCGACGGCACCACGCTCCAGGTCGGCTTCGCCAGCCCCGGCGCACGGGACAGCTTCGTCGGCGGCGGCAGCGACGAGGTGCTGCGGCAGGCCGTCAACGAGATGTTCCGGGTGGACTGGCGCATCGAGGCCGTCGTCGACCCCTCCGGCGGCGGTGCCCCCGGTGGCGGCGGCGCGGTGCGGCCCGGCGGTCCCGGGGGCTCCGGGGCGGCGGGTCCGGCGGCTCCGGTGCCCCCGGCGGCGCCCCCGCCGCGTCCGGTGGCTTCGGCCCGGCGGCCGGTCCCGGCGCCCCCGGCGGGTCCGGCGGTCCGTCCGCCCCCGTCGCGCGGTCCGCCGTCCCGCCGTCCGCCCCCGCCGTCCCGGCGCCCGCCGCACCTCCCGCCCCGGCGCCGGCCGTGCGGGCCGCCGTGCCCGGTCCCGCCGCACCGCCGGACGCCGCGCCCGAGCCGCCGCCGGTCTCCATCGAGGACGACATCCCCGAGGACGACGACCCGGACTACGACGGCGTGCCGCTCGACAGCTACGCGCTGCTGGTGCGCGAGCTGGGCGCCACCGTCATCGAAGAGATCCCGAACGAGTGAAGTCTGTACCCCTGAACGAGTGACTCCGGGCCGCCGTCCCTTAAGGGATCACCCGGGCGGGGGTTCCTCCTTCCGGCGTAGCGCGCAGGGGGCCGGGAGCACGTAGGCTCGCCCTACGCACAGTTGTCGTACGGCAGGAGCGAAGTCGTGAACCCCGGTGGGCAGCCCAACATGCAGCAACTGCTCCAGCAGGCGCAGAAGATGCAGCAGGATCTGGCGGACGCGCAGGCCCGCCTGGCCGAGGCGCGCGTCGAGGGCAGCGCGGGCGGCGGTCTGGTCAAGGCCACCGTCAGCGGGTCCGGCGAGCTGTTCGGACTGGTGATCGACCCGAAGGCGGTCGACCCCGAGGACACCGAGACGCTGGCCGACCTGGTGCTGGCGGCGGTGCGCGACGCCAACACCGCGGCCCAGCAGCTCCAGCAGTCCACGCTCGGCCCGCTGGCGCAGGGGCTGGGCGGCGCCGGCATCCCGGGCCTGCCGTTCTGACGTCACAGGGGTGACGGCTGTCACTGACGGCTTCGTTAACCCGCCGGGCGTATACCTGCACAGGCGAAAGACGGAAGAAGGGCGCGAGGCGTGTACGAAGGCGTGGTCCAGGACCTCATCGACGAACTGGGCAGGCTGCCCGGCGTGGGGCCCAAGAGCGCGCAGCGCATCGCCTTCCACATCCTCCAGGCCGACCCGGCGGACGTGCGGCGCCTGACGCACGTGCTCTCCGAGGTCAAGGACAAGGTCCGGTTCTGCGTGGTCTGCGGCAACGTCGCCCAGGACGAGCAGTGCCGGGTCTGCCTGGATCCGCGCCGGGACCCCGCGGTGATCTGCGTGGTCGAGGAACCCAAGGACGTCGTGGCGGTCGAGCGCACCCGTGAGTTCCGCGGCCGCTACCACGTGCTGGGCGGCGCGATCAGCCCCATCGAAGGGGTCGGCCCGGACGACCTGCGCATCCGGGAACTGCTGGCCAGGCTGGCCGACGGCACCGTCAACGAGCTGATTCTGGCCACCGACCCGAATCTTGAGGGAGAGGCCACCGCCACCTATCTGGCGCGCATGGTGAAGCCCATGGGCCTCAGGGTGACGCGGTTGGCCAGCGGTCTGCCGGTTGGCGGCGACCTGGAATACGCCGACGAGGTCACGCTCGGTCGTGCCTTCGAAGGGAGACGACTGCTCGATGTCTGACACCGCAGTTCCCACCTCGCGTCTCGGCTCCTCGCGACCCGTGCCCCGGCCCGAGCGGACCTCCGCCGACCCGGGCGCCTTCGAGGTGCAGATCGCCGACCAGATCGAGAGCTTCATCCTCGCCGTGCGGGAGGTCGCCAAGGGTGACGAGCCCGACAGCGCCGTGCCGTTCCTCCTCCTGGAGGTCTCCCAGCTGATGCTGGCGGGCGGCCGGCTCGGCGCGCACGAGGACTTCGTGCCGGACGAACGCTACGAGCCCGACGCCGGCCCCGAGCCGGACGCCGACGAGCTGCGCGAGCGGCTGGCGGCGCTGCTGGAGCCGATAGACGTCTACTCCGAGGTCTTTGACCCGTACGTGCCGCGCAGCATGCCGGTGGCCTGCCGGATCTCCGACGACCTCGCGGACGTCGTCACCGACCTGGCGCACGGCCTGGCCCACTATCGCGAGGGGCGGGTCAGCGAGGCGCTGTGGTGGTGGCAGTTCTCCTACCTGTCCAACTGGGGCCCCACCGCCAGCGCGTGCCTGCGCGCGCTCCAGTCGCTGGTGGCGCACGTCCGGCTGGACTCGCCGCTGGACGAGCTGGACGGCCTCGACACGGACGCCTCCGGCGGTGACGAGGATCTGGCGGAGGCGGCCGGCCGCGTCATGGCGGCGGAGATCGCGGTGCCGCTCGGCCTGCGCACCCCCCAGCACTGACCGCTCCGCTCGGGTCGCGCCGTCTTCCCGGCGCCCGCCACCGTTCCTCCGGAACCGGCTCCCGGAGTGGGCTTCCTCCGCCTCCCGGGGGCCGGACGGTCCCGTGGGCCTTCTCTGCGGGGTCCGCCGGCTGGGGTCATTGGTCTCCTCGGGTTCGGCGGGGACCGGTCGCGCGGTTCCCCGCGCCCCCTTGGAACAGCCTGCCGCCGGTCTGTGCCCCCGCGCCCCTGTGGCGACGTGCTGCCGCTGCTCTGTGCTTCGGCGGAGGACCCGCCGAAGGGGGGCGATCCGGGGGGTTTCGGTCAGGGGACGGCACGTTCGAGTGAGGTGGGTAACGTCGCCGTGTGCGGGGGGCGGGAGCGGGCATGCTGTGTCGATGAGCGGCTTGGGGCGGGTGCCGAGCCGATCCGGAGGGATCACGGAGTGGGCGCGCCATCTCATGATGTGATATGTCCGGGTTGAAATCGGCCCGCTCGATAGACTGAGCCGGACGCATCCCCCGCTGGCCGGGGGTCTGGGGACCTACCCCAGAAGAGACATTTGCGAGGAGCGCACGTGGGCCTTGTCGTGCAGAAGTACGGGGGCTCATCCGTTGCGGATGCCGAGGGCATCAAGCGCGTCGCCAAGCGGATCGTCGATGCCAAGAAGAGCGGCCACCAAGTGGTCGTCGTGGTCTCGGCGATGGGCGACACGACGGACGAGCTGATCGATCTGGCGCAGCAGGTATCCCCGATTCCCGCCGGCCGTGAGTTCGACATGCTGCTGACCGCCGGGGAGCGGATCTCCATGGCCCTGCTGGCGATGGCGATCAAGAACCTCGGTCACGAGGCACAGTCGTTCACCGGAAGCCAGGCGGGGGTCATCACCGACTCCGTCCACAACAAAGCGCGGATCATCGACGTCACGCCGGGCCGCATCCGCACCGCGCTGAACGAGGGCAACATCGCCATCGTCGCCGGTTTCCAGGGCGTCTCGCACGACAAGAAGGACATCACCACGCTCGGCCGCGGAGGTTCCGACACCACGGCGGTCGCCCTCGCGGCGGCGCTGGAGGCCGAGGTCTGCGAGATCTACACCGACGTGGACGGCGTGTTCACCGCCGACCCGCGCGTGGTGAAGAAGGCCCGCAAGATCAACTGGATCTCGTTCGAGGACATGCTGGAGCTCTCCAGTTCCGGTTCGAAGGTCCTGCTGCACCGCTGTGTGGAGTACGCCCGCCGATACAACATCCCGATCCACGTGCGCTCGTCGTTCTCCGGCCTGCGCGGTACCTGGGTCAGCAACGAATCGCAAGGGGAACGGCCGATGGAGCAGGCGATCATCTCGGGGGTCGCGCACGACACCTCCGAGGCGAAGGTCACGGTGGTGGGAGTGCCGGACAAGCCGGGTGTCGCCGCCACGATCTTCCGGGCCATCGCGGACGCCCAGATCAACATCGACATGGTGGTGCAGAACGTCTCGGCGGCGACCACCGGGCTGACCGACATCTCCTTCACCCTGCCGAAGGACGAGGGCCGCCGCGCGGTGCAGGCACTGGAGCGCGTCCGGGCCACCAGTGGGTTCCAGTCGCTGCGCTACGACGATCAGATCGCGAAGATCTCGCTGGTCGGTGCGGGGATGAAGACCAACCCCGGGGTGACCGCCACGTTCTTCGAGGCGCTGTCCAACGCCGGTGTGAACATCGAGCTGATCTCGACCTCCGAGATCCGCATCTCGGTCGTCACCCGGGCCGACGACGTCAACGAGGCCGTGCGTGCCGTTCACACCGCCTTCGGGCTGGACAGTGAGAGCGACGAGGCCGTGGTCTACGGAGGTACCGGACGATGAGCGCCCGCAAGCCCACCCTGGCCGTCGTCGGGGCCACCGGCGCGGTCGGCACCGTGATGCTCGGCATCCTGTCCTCCCGCGAGGACGTCTGGGGCGAGATCCGGCTGATCGCCTCCGCGCGTTCGGCCGGCCGCCGGCTGACGGTGCGGGGCGAGGAGGTTGAGGTCGTCGCGCTCGGCGAGGAGGCGTTCGACGGCGTCGACGTGGCGATGTTCGACGTTCCCGACGAGGTCTCCGCGCAGTGGGCGCCGGTCGCCGCCGCCCGGGGCGCGGTCGCCGTCGACAACTCCGGCGCGTTTCGGATGGACGACGACGTGCCGCTGGTCGTCCCGGAGGTCAACGCGCACGCGGCCCGCGACCGGCCGCGCGGCATCATCTCCAACCCCAACTGCACGACGCTGTCGATGATCGTGGCGCTGGGCGCCCTGCACGCGGAGTTCGGCCTCAGCGAGATCGTGGTCGCCTCCTACCAGGCGGCCTCCGGCGCCGGCCAGCCCGGCATCGACACGCTGCGCGAGCAGATCTCCAAGGTCGGCGGCACCGTGCTGGGCACCCAGCCCGGCGACGTGCGCCGCGCGGTCGGCGACTTCGGCCCGTTCCCGGCACCGCTCGCGCTCAACGTGGTGCCGTGGGCCGGGTCGGTCAAGGACGACGGCTGGTCCTCGGAGGAGCTGAAGGTCCGCAACGAGTCCCGCAAGATCCTCGGCCTGCCGGGGCTGCGGGTGAACGCCACCTGCGTGCGGGTGCCGGTGATCACCACCCACTCGCTGTCGGTGCACGCCCGTTTCGAGAACGAGGTGACCGTGGAGCGGGCGCACGCGATCCTCGGCGGCGCCCCCGGTGTCGTGGTGTGCGACAACCCGGCGGCCGGTGAGTTCCCCACCCCCGCCGACGTCGTCGGCACCGACCCCACCTGGGTCGGCCGGGTCCGGCGCTCGCTGGACGACCCGCACGGTCTGGAACTGTTCCTGTGCGGGGACAACCTCCGCAAGGGCGCGGCGCTCAACACCGCGCAGATCGCCGAACTCGTGGCGGCCGAACTCACCGCCGGCTGACGCCGTTCACCGCTCGCGAACCGGCCCCGTTGTCCCGCGCAGGGACGCGGGGCCCTCGCGCGCCCGGACCCCGTTTCGCCCGGTGTGTCGCCAACTGTCCCTCCCGGAAGGCTTCGTGGCGGACTTCGTGAAGGTCCTGTGACGAAGTTGATGGTGTGAACCGCTTGATACGGGTGCCCCGCCCGTTCGACAATTCGGCTCCCGGCCGCTTCGGCGCGCGGCCGGGCAGTGCGGTCGGGCCGTTCGCGGCATCTACGGGGCGATGGGGATGAGCTGGTTCGCATGAGGAACTCGTACAACCCCGGCGGGGGCAGAAGCGTCCAACAGTCGTGGCAGAAGCATTCGGCATCGCAGCCGTCCTCGGAGCAGGGCCCCCAGTGGCGCTCGTGTCCGCGGGCACCGCTGCCGTCCGCCGTCCGCGTCCGTCCGGCGGACTGCCGGTGATCGCCCCCTGGCAGGTGGCCGACCTGCCCGCGAACACCGCGGCCGACGGCGCCGCGACGGCCGGTACCACCGTCGACCACCTCACGGAGACCTACCGCCAGCACTACCGGGCGCTGCTCGGCCTCGCGGCCCTCCTGCTGGACGACACGGCCTCCTGCGAGGACGTGGTCCAGGAGGCGTTCATCCGCGTCCACTCCGCCCGCAACCGGGTGCGGGAGTCCGACAAGACCCTGGCCTACCTGCGCCAGACCGTCGTCAACCTCTCCCGGTCCGCCCTGCGCCGCCGCATCCTTGGCCTCAAGCTGCTCTCCAAGCCCATGCCCGACATGGCCAGCGCCGAGGAAGGCGCGTACGACCAGCTGGAACGCGACCAGCTGATCCACTCCATGCGCTCCCTCCAGCGCCGCCAGCGCGAGGTGCTGGTGCTGCGCTACTTCGCGGACATGACGGAGGCCCAAGTGGCCGAGACCCTGGGCATATCCATAGGCTCCGTGAAGGCGTACGGGTCGAGGGGGATCGCCGCTCTCCGTATCGCCATGGAGGCGCCCGCATGACCCGTAGCCAGGACGAACCGGAATCCGCCGCCCCGCGAACCCCCGGACCGGCCGTGGAGCCCGCCACCGGCCTCGCCGCCGCCGGCGACGCCGCGGAACCGGGCGGTGACCGCGTGGACGCCGGCGCCGACCGGCTGCTGGCCGTGCTGCGCGGCGAGGGCGGCGACGGCACCGACCCCGCACCGCCCGGCATGGACGAACTCGCCCTGCGGCGATTGATGCACGACGCCGTGCGGGGCGTGGAACCGCGCGCCGACGCGCTCGACCGGCTCGCCCACGCCGTCCCGGCCCGGCGGGCCCGGCGGCGGCAGGCCATGGTCGGCGCGGCCGCCGGCGTGCTGCTGGTCGGCACCGCCATGCCCGCCGTCCTGCACGCCACCCAGCCGACCGCCGACACCACCCGCGACGTCAACGCCGTCGGCGGACCGGCCCCCGGCGACTTCCCGGCCACCCACACCGGTACCGGCCCGACCGGTCCCGCCGTGCTGCCGACGCCCGGCGTCACCGCCCCCGGCGCCACGCCCGGAGCGCTCGCGCCCTCCACACCGGCCCCGCCCGGCGCGGTCGCGGCGCCCGTGCCCGGCGGCGGCTCGCTGACCGACACGCCCGCCTGCTCGCGCACCCAGCTCGGCCAGGGCTCCGCCGCCCTCGGCACCCCCGACGCCGTCGGCCGCGTCTACGGCACGTTCCGTGTCGCCAACGTCTCCGGCCGCAGCTGCGCGGTCACCGGTCCCAGCGAGATCTCGGTGACCGTCCAGGGCAGCACCGACCCCTCGCACATCCAGGTCGTGGACCACACCGAGGGCGACCCGGCCGGCGGACTGCCCGACCCCGACGACGAACCCGCCGCGGTGATCCTGCCGCCCGGCCAGGCGTACCAGGTGCAGTTCGCCTGGATCCCGGCCTCCGGCGGCGGCCCCAGCGGCTGCGCGCCGGCCACCAGCGCGCCCCCGTCGACCGGTTCGGAAGACGGCGGCATCGGCGACCGCGGCATCGGCGGCCGCGGCGACGGCGGCTCCGGCACCGGTACCGGCGGCACCGGCTCCACCGGCGACTCGGCGGGCGGCACGACCAGCGCCCCAGACGCCTCGGCCGGCGGCGCCACCGGCCACGGCCCGGCGGCCCTCACGCTCACCGACGACGACAGCGGTGGCGGCGACGGCGGCGGCACCGGTCCGACCCCGCCGGACGACGACAACGGCAGCGGCACGGCCTCTCCGACGCCGCCGCCGCCCGGCGACGGCATCGCGCTGTCCGACACCCCGCCCGAAGGGGAACCGGCCGCGGCCAGCACCGACATCAGCGGCGCCTGCGCCGGCACCGTGTACCAGACCGATCCGATGCCCACGCCCTGACTGGTCGGCGGGGGCCGGGTCCCGCACGGCCGGGCCGGACCCGTAACGTGGTCGTGTGTACCGGTTCCTGCTGACCCCGCGATGGCTGGGCGTCACCCTCCTGGCGCTGCTGGCCATCCCGTTCTGCGTGTTCATGGGCACCTGGCAGCTCGGCCGGTTCGAGGGGCGGGTCGCCGCCCAGCACCGCCAGGACCACGTGCGGGACACCCACGGCCCCGCCGTCCCGCTGGCCCGGGCCCTCACCGCGCCCGGCGCGGCCGTCGACCAGGACTCCGACGGGCGCCGCGTGACCGCCACCGGGGTCTACGACGGCGCGCACCAGCTCCTGGTCCCCGGCCGCACCCTGGGCGACCGCACCGGCTTCTACGTGCTCACCCCGCTGCGGGTCGCCGGGGGATCCGCGCTGCCGGTGGTCCGCGGCTGGCTGCCCGGCGACGCCGCCCGCCCCGGCGCCGTCCCGCCCGCCCCGGCCGGCCGCACCACCGTCACCGGCACCCTCCAGGCGTCCGAGAACGTCGGCGACCCCGGCGTCGACGCCTCCGGCGGCCTGCCGTCCGGACAGCTCGGCATGATCAGCGCCGCCTCCCTCGTCAACCTGGTGCCCTACCAGGTCTACGACGGCTGGCTGACCGCCGCCCGCACCACCGCGCCGCTGCGCCCGGTGCCGCCGGCCGCGGCCGCCGCCGGGGGGCTGAGCGCGCGGGAGTTCCAGAACCTGGGCTACACCGGCGAGTGGTTCGTCTTCGCCGGCTTCGTGGTCTTCATCTGGATCCGCCTGGTGCGCCGCGAGGTGGAGACCGCCCGCGACCTCGCCCTGGGACTCCTCCCGCCGGACGGCCCCACCGGTGGCCCCCACGACGCCGTCCCCGCCGCCCGCGCCTGACCCGCCGCCCGCCCGACCCGCCGCCCGCACCGCCGTTTTGTCTCTGGCCGGCGGTCCGGCACGGCCGACTGGGGTCCCGCGGTGTGCGGGGCCGGGGGCCTGCGGGCGCCCGCCGTCCCCCCGGGGGGCGCCGCACGCCGGGGCGGCGTGGTGGTCGGGCGGGCCCCGGGGGAGAGGGGTGTCAGGGCTGTGCGGGGCCGACGTGGCGCAGGGCGAAGTCGAGTTCCATGCGCAGTTGTTTGATGCGTTCCTCGACGACCAGGGAGCCGTGGCCCGCGTCGTAGCGGTAGACCTCGTGGGGTTTGCCGAGGGCGGTCAGGCGCTCGATGTAGTTGTCGATCTGGCGGATCGGGCACCGGGGGTCGTTGACTCCGGCGGAGAGGTGGACGGGGGCGCGGACCGCCTCCACGTGGGTGAGCGGGGAGGAGGCCCGGTACCGGTCGGGGACCTCCTGCGGGGAGCCGCCGAACAGGGTGCGGTCGACCGCCTTCAGCTGCTCCATCTCGTCCTCGTAGGCGGCCAGGTAGTCGGCCACCGGCACCGCGGCCAGGCCCACCGCCCAGTCGTCGGGGCGGGTGCCCAGGCCCAGCAGCGTCAGGTAACCGCCCCAGGAGCCGCCGCCGAGCACCAGCCGCCGCGGGTCCGCCAGGCCCTCGGCCACCGCCCAGTCGCGGACCGCCGAGATGTCCTCCAGCTCGATCAGCCCGACCCGGTGCTTGAGCGCGTCCGTCCACGCGCGCCCGTAGCCGGTGGAACCGCGGTAGTTGACCCGGATCACGGCGAACCCATGGTCCACCCACGCCGCCGGACCGGCCGCGAAGCTGTCGCTGTCGTTCCACGCGGGACCGCCGTGCACCTCGAACAGCACCGGGAACGGGCCCTCACCGGCGGGCCGCTGCAGCAGCGCGTGCACCCGGCCGCCGGGACCCTCCACCCAGACGTCCTCCACCGGCACCGAGGCCGGCGGCACCGCACCGGCCGGGGCCAGCACCACCGCGCCGCTGCTGGAGCGCACCACCGGGGGCAGCGCGGCCGACGACCACAGGTACTCCGCGGTGCCGTCCGGCCGCGCCGTCGCCTCGGAGATCGTGCCGGGGTCCGTCGGCACCGGCGTCAACCGCCCGCCGTCCGGCAGCAGTTCGTACCGGAACAGCTCGCTGCGGCCGTGCTGGGTGTGGTCCACCAGCAGCGCGTCGGGAACGCCGGCGCGGTGCGGGAACCACTGCGCGCCGACCTCGCCCGGCAGGTCGATCGCCAGCTCGGTCTCGGCGCCGCTCGCCACGTCCCACAGCATCGGCTGCCACCGGCCGCGCCGCTGGTGCGCCACCAGCAGCCGGGTGTCGCCGGCCACGGGGGCGAACCCCAGGCACTGCAGACCCAGCTCGCGGGTGCCGCCCGCCGAGTCGTCCAGCTCGGCCACCGTGCTGCCGTCCAGGGTGACCACCCGCAGGGCGGCGTGCATGGCGTCGCCGTGCTCGGTGTGCTCGATGACCAGCAGCGTGCCGTCCTCGCTCAGGTCGCCGACCTGCGCGGACTCCTCGTGCCGGTAGATCTCCACCGGCACCGCGCCGGGCCGCGCCACGTGGACGCTGCTGCCCTCCTCGTCGGTGGACCGCCCCACCACCGCCGTGCCGTCCCGCCCGATCGCCACGCCCGTCGGGTACGCCGGCTCCAGCCCGGGCACCGCCGGCTCGTCCGCGCCGCCGCCGAACGGCTGGCGCATCCACACGCCGAACTCGTCGCCGTCGGTGTCGGAGAACCACCACACCCACGCGCCGTCCGGTGGCAGCAGCCCGTCCGTCGTCCCGTTCGGCCGGTCCGTCACCTGCCGCCGCGAGCCGGTGTCCCGGTCCCACGCGTACAGCTCGAACGTGCCCGTCTCGTTGGACACGTACAACGATCGCTGCGGCGCGTCCTCCGCCCAGTCCGGCAGCCCGATCCGCGGCGCCCGGAAGCGCTTCTCCCAGTCCGGCATGCCCGCTACGTCACTCATGGGTTCATCAAAGCGGATGCCGCGCGGATCGTGCACGGGGGTTGTCCACAGTTGCGGTCGATCATCATCCGATCACACCGCCCCGCCCGCACACCGCCCGATCCCCGCGTGCCGGTCCCCACCGCCCGGCCCGCCCGCACACCGGCCGATCCCCGCGTGCCGGTCCCCACCGCCCCGCCCGCCCGCACACCGGCCGATCCCCGCGTGCCGGTCCCCACCGCCCGGCCCGCCCGCACACCGCCTCAGACCGCCGGACCCTGCGCCGCACCCCCGCCGACCGTAGGATGATCATGGCCGTCGAAGGTAGCCCGACTCCTGGACCACGACCCCTTCGTACTGCTGCTCCTGAGAGGCCGCGGCGAACGGGAACTGATGGAGGAGCTCGGCCGCCGCAACACCGCCCGCGCCGCTGCCGAGGCCGCTGCCTCCTCGGCAACCGCGGGCACCGGTGCGGTCGTACCGCCGGCCCATACCGGTGATCCCGCCGGGCCTGTGTTCTCCTCCCGCACCGAACTGCTGCCCCTGCCCGCCTTGCCGCCCCTGCCCGAGCAGGCCGGCCGTGGCCCCGCTCTGGTGGACTCGGCCGTTCCCGAGCCTGGCGTGGACCCGGCCGCGCTCGAACTGCTGGCCGCCGACGCCGCGATGCGCGCCCACCACCTGCTCGCCGCGGCTCTGGACGCTCCCGAGCACGCCGGCACGGCCCCACCCGTCCCGCTCACCGAGTGGCAGGACGCCGTCCGCCTCGCCGCCGCTCACCCCACCCTGGACGTCTTCGCCCGCATCTCGGCGAACTGCGGCCGCACCCCGACCGAACTCGCCGCGCGCACCGCCGAACGGGAAAGCCGGGGCCGCTGACAACGACGCTGGCCAAGACCGCTGAGTCGCTATTCAAGGAGTTGGGGAGCAGCTGAGTGTCGCAGTCGGGCGCGAGGGGGTTCGGAGACCGATCTCGCGCCCGGTGCGGGGCTCAGCCCTCCAACGAGTCGAACTCGCCTTTCCCGACCTCGAAGACGAAGGCCGGCGGGTCAGACTCTGCTGGCGGTGGAGGCGGCAGCGGCGGTCAGCGGGACGGACCGCTGGCCGAGGAGGGCGGCGCGGACCTGGGCGATGCCGCGGGCGGCGGTCTGGGCGCGCTCGGTGCCGTCGGTGTGGGCTCCGAGGCCTGCGCAGGCGCGGCAGATACCCGGGTCGGCTGTGGGACGTGCGCAGGTGGCGCACTCGTGGGTCCAGCGTGGCTTTGCCGCCACGGCCGGTTCGCGGGGCGGTGGCAGCTTGCGCGTGAGCCGGTCGCGCAGGAGGGACTGAACGCTGTGCACTCGCTTCGGCAGACCGTTGAGCAGGGCGTCGGTGAGGTCGTGTTGGCCGTAGCCACGCTCCAGCCATGCCTCGACCAGCGGTGCCAGGCCGATGGCCTCGGGCGCCCCGAGCCGTAGACGTGGCTCCGGGCCGACGACGCGGTACAGCAGGGCGACTGCGTCGCGCACGGCGCTGTCCGCCGGGCCCGCCGGCACCGGCGCGGTTGCGGGCGTCTCCCGCAGCCTCGCCGTATGCGTGCCGCGCACAGTGTCCGTGTGCGACCGCTGGGCGGGGAGGGAGGGTGTTTTCCCCACGTTCTTTACGGGGTTGGCGCCTGCGATACCGGCCGTCGGCTGACCGGGACCCGGAATCCTGGGCGCCGGTTTCGCCGTCTGCGGGGTGTCGTGGACGTGGGCCTCGCTGACGAAGGTTCCGTCGGTGCGGCGGGTCTTGATCACGCGGTAGTAGCCGAACGCGGCCAGTTCGCGCAGCGCCTTCGCGACCGCGATGCGGCCCTGCGGGCTGCTGTCGGCCATGCGGCGACTGTCCTCCGACCAGCCATCGGGCCGGGACAGGAGGTCGGCCAGCAGGCCGCGGGCGGTGTAGGACAGCCGCCGGTCCTGGAGGATCGCGTTGGGCAGGACCGTGAAGCCGCGCGTGTGGCGGATACGATGGATCTGCATGGGGAGTCCTAGCTCCTTGTGCCGGACCCCGGAGCGTTGGCGCGCTGCCGGGGTCACCCTATTGAGGTGTTCAGTGACAGAACGTACCACGCGATTCGCCCATGATCGACTGCTCTTGGGCGCCTTGATGTCCGGCGGCACGAGCCTCCCCCGAGCGAGGACGACAGCACGGTTCTGAGATGGGTGCACGGCGTCCTCCCTCTGTCAGCGGCCCGGTGGTGGGAGCGGACGGTACACCGTTTTCACGGTTCGCCCTCGCGGGTGCCGGCTTCGGCGCTCGTCTCGGGGGAAGCCAGGGGCGGTCACTCGTCGTCGATCCGCTGGAGGATCTTGTCGAAGTCGTCTTCGTCGAGCACGCCGGTGATCGCTTGGGTCATGTTGTCGATGCCGGGCTTGCGAACGATCAGACCGTCCGAGCACCAGAAGTAGCGGCCACCCGCTGCTTCGCCGGTCCGGGCCCATCTCTCCATCAGCCGCTGTACCTCGGCGACCGTGAACACGGTCGCGCTCCAGCGTGATCAGTCCGTCAACCGGACCTCGACGTCGACGTTGCATACCGCGTCCAAGTCCTCGCCGGCATTGGGCAGGAAGGATGCCACGAACCTGTCCGTCCGGACCCGGTACCAAGGCTCGTCCCACCAGCGTTCGGTGGTCTCCGAGGCGCCGTCGTTGGTCATCGCGCGAGTATCCCGAGCGGATCGCCGGCAGCTCAACCGACTTCCCGCTGCGGCCCCGGGGCGTGTCCGGGATTCCGTGCTACCGTCCCGCGACGACCGCCCGACCAGGCGAAAGTCGTACCCGAATCCGCTTCCGCCTGGTGGTGACGGCGAGGTACAACAACACCGGCGTCACCGACCGCCCGTGCACGTATCGCCGAGAGAGGAGGGCTCATGCGTTCGCCAGTCCTGTCGCCTCGGGCCCTCAACTGGCTTCTCAGAAAGCCGATCTGACGTACGTCGGTCGACGCTGCCCAGCCTGACCGCCGGTGCGTCGACGCCTCATCCCGCCACTTCCGCCCGTCCGTTGGCAGCCCGCCATGTCAACGAAACGAATCCGCACGCCCTCGCGAGGACCCGCCATGCCTCCGCCCACTTCCAGCCCCCTCCCCGTCCTCTACCGCCCCGCCCAGATCGCCGACGTCCTTGGCTGCTCTGAGTGGTGGGTCAAGGAGCAGGCCCGGCGCCGCCGGATCCCGTTTACGCGGCTCGGCGGCAGTTACCGCTTCACCGCCGATCACCTCGCGGAGATCATCCGCATCTTCGAGGAACGGCCGCTCGCGCCGCCCGACGCCAGCACCCTGCCGTCCGCCAGGTCGCCTTACCGCCCGGCCCGTGCCGCGCCCGCGCCGGCCGAGCGCCGACTCAACGCCCGCCCGCCGCGACGGCGGCGGTCACCCGCAGGACCCGTAACGATCACCCCGGAAGGAGCCAGACATGGGATACGGCGAGAAGCGCGGCGACTACTGGCGTGCCCGCTACAAGATCGCGCCCGGCAAGTACCGCACCCTCGCGGACGCGACCGGCGAGGTGCTGCGCTTCCGCACCAAGCGTGCGGCCGAGCAAGCCGCCGAGGAGGAGGAGGTGAAGGTACGCGGCGGTCGGTGGCACGATCCGACGGCGGCCCGGGCCACCTTCGGTGAGTACGCCAACCGCTGGTACGCCGGCCAGGACCTGGCTGCCTCCACCAAGCAGAACTACCGGCGCCACATTGAAGAGCACCTGCTGCCGCACTTCAACGACATGGAGGCGGCGCCATCACGAAGCACGATGTCGATATCTGGGAGCGGCAGGAACGCCAACGCGGTTACGCGCCCGCGAGCATCAAGACCTGGCGCAGCACCCTGCACCTGCTCCTCGGTGACGCCGTGGACGACGGCCTGCGCGAGACCAACCCCGCCACACGCCGCAGGGGCCGTGGCAAGCGGGCCGGGCGCTCCCGCGACCGTGGGCCGGAGAAGGTCATCACCGACGCGCTCGGCATCCTGCTCATCGCCGAACGCATGGCCCTGCTCTCCGGCCGGGACGACGAGTTCGTCGCCTGCGTCACGAAGGGCTACACCGGCATGCGCTGGGGCGAACTCGTCGGCCTGGAAACCCACTTCGTACGGCCCGGCTCCGTACGCGTCGAGTGGCAGCTGTACGAGCTGGACGGCGGCGAGCTGCACCGCTGCCCGCCCAAGGACGACTCATACCGCACCATCGATACCCCGGAGTTCCTGTCCGGCCTGCTTACCCGGCACGTCGCCGTCAAGCGGCCGGAGCCGTGCAGCTGCCATGACCTGCGTTACGCCTTCAACGGCTACAGCGCCGCGAACGGTGCGGCCCGTCGGCCGGGCGCGAAGCTGGTGGACGTCGCCCGCAAGGCCGGGGTCTCGGCCGGGACGGTCTCCAACGTCCTCAACCGTCCCGAGGCCGTATCGGAGGACAAGCGGGTGAGGGTCGAAGCGGCGATCGCTGAACTCGGCTACGTGCGCAACGCGACCGTGGGCCGGGCCGCCGACCACTGGCGGCGGAGCGGCTTCGGCTCCTGGTTGTTCCAGCCCGCGACCACCGGTGCGTACCCGAAGCGTGCCCCCCACGAGGCGCACCCGGTGCCGCTGCTCGCCGAGCCCTGGCCAGGCATCCCGGCAAGGGGGAGGGGCGCTGCCCAGCGCGCGCAGGCCTGCTGGGTGCCGATCGCCCCGGGGCTGACGCCTCATGGGCTGCGGCACACGCACAAGTCGATCATGGAGGAGGCCGGGACCCCGCCGAAGCTCATGGACGAACGCCTCGGGCACGAGGACGGCTCGGTCCAGGCGCGCTACTCGCACGTCACCCCGCGCATGCGCGCCCGGCTCATGGACGCGCTCACCGAGCAATGGGAGGAGGCACCCGAAGCGCGCCGCGCGATGGCCCCCGGCTCCCCAGTCGCCGCGCTCGATGCGCTGCTGAGATCCAGAGAAAGACCAGGTGAAGAGGCAGAAGACAGGCCGCCCCGACCAAGATCTTCTCCCGATTTTCCCCCAAAGCCGTCCCGAAACGCCGTGAGGGGCGGTCTTCCTGATCGGAAGACCGCCCCTCACCTGCGTGTTCACCAGTCGGGGTGGCGGGATTTGAACCCACGGCCTCTTCGTCCCGAACGAAGCGCGCTACCAAGCTGCGCCACACCCCGGTGCAACGAGTAGAACTCTAGCGGATGCGGGGGCCGGAACGAAATCGGTTTGGGGTGGGGGTCAGGGGCGGGGGGTGAGGGTGAGGAGGGTCGCTTCGGGGGGGCAGGCGAAACGGACCGGGGTGTAGCGGTTCGTGCCGCAGCCGGCGGAGACGTGGAGGTAGGAGCGGCGGCCCGCGGCGCGGTGGGTGGAGAGGCCCTTGACGCGGTCGGTGTCGAGGTCGCAGTTGGTGACCAGGGCGCCGTAGAACGGCACGCAGAGCTGGCCGCCGTGGGTGTGGCCGGCGAGGATCAGCGGATAGCGGTCCGCGGTGAACGCGTCCAGGACGCGCAGGTACGGCGCGTGTACGACGGCCAGCGCCAGGTCGGCGTCGTCGGACGGGCCGCCCGCCACCCGTGCGTACCGGTCCCGCTTGATGTGCGGGTCGTCCAGGCCGGTCAGGGCCACCTCGACGCCGTCGGGCAGCTTCAGCCGGCCGCGGGCGTTGTTGAGGCCGACCCACCCGGCGGCGTCGAACGCGTCCCGCAACTCCGTCCACGGGTTGTGCACCGCCTTCGTCGCCGGCGGGTTGCCGTTGAGGCCGTGGGCGCCGCGGACCCGCTCCACGAGGTAGCGGGCGGGGTTGCGGCGCTTGGGGCCGTAGTAGTCGTTGGAGCCGAAGACGTACGCCCCGGGGAACTCCATCAGCGGGCCGAGCGCGTCCAGGCATTCGGGGACGCCGTCGGGGTCGGAGAGGTTGTCACCGGTGTTGATCACGAAGTCGGGTCGCAGTGCCGCGAGCGACTGGAGCCAGCGCCGCTTCTTGTCCTGGCCGCAGACCATGTGGATGTCGGAGACCTGGAGCACGCGCAGCGGCCGCATCCCGGGTGGCAGGACGGGCACCTCGACCCGGCGCAGCCGGAAGGAACGGACCTCGATCCCGGCGGCATACGCCACCGACGCCGCGCCGACTGCCGCGATTCCCAGGGGGATTCCATAACGAGCGCGCATGCGGTCCATCGTCGCAGACCCGGTCCCGGGCAAGAAATCTCCGCCGCCCGCCTGGCCGCGTGGCACACTCGCATGCATGACCACCACGCTCAAGCAGCGGCTGCAGAACGACCTGACCGCTGCCATCAAGGGCCGTGACGAACTGCGTTCGGCGACCCTGCGCCTGACCCTGTCCGCCGTCACCAACGAGGAGGTCGCCGGCAAGACCGCCCGCGAGCTCTCCGACGACGAGGTGCAGAAGGTCATCGCCCGTGAGGCCAAGAAGCGCCGTGAGGCCGCGGAGGCGTTCGCGCAGGGCGGCCGTCCCGAGCAGGCCGAGCGGGAGAAGGCGGAGGGCGAGGTGCTGGCGCACTACCTGCCGCGGCCGCTGACCGACGACGAGCTGACCGCCCTGGTCGCCGACGCCGTGGCCGAGGCCCGGGCGGCCGGCGCCGAGGGGCCGCGGGCCATGGGTTCCGTCATGAAGATCGTCAACCCCCGCATCGCGGGCCGCGCCGACGGCGGCCGGGTCGCCGCCACCGTCAAGAAGCTGCTCGGGGTCTGACCCGGGCCACGCGGGCACCCGGACCCTCCGGCACCCGGACCCTCCGGCGCCCGGACCCTCCGGCACTCCGTCCGCCGGCCCACTGGAAGCCCCGCACGGGCCACGCGTTCCACCGAGCCACCCGGACCCCGCACCACGGGCCGCCGCCGCACACCACGGCAGCGGCCCGTCCGCGTTTTCGTGCCGTGCCGATCGTTCCGGGCCCGTTTTCCGCCCCCGTTGTGCACGATGCCGCGCACGCCACGATGCCGCGCACCGCACGATTTCGTACGGCACGAAAACAGCGGTGGCCCCGGGAGCGGAGTGCTTCCGGGGCCACCGCCGTGTCGGGGTGGGAGCGGTCGTTACGGGATGCCGGGGCCGCCGTTGCCGCCGCCGCCGGCGGGGTTGAGGACGCCGCCGTTGCCTCCGCCGCCGTTGCCTCCGCCGTTCCCGTTGCCGCCCGGACCGCCGCCGTTGCCGCCACCGAGCAGTCCACCGTTGGCGTTGCCGCCGTCGACGCCGCCACCGGCGCCGCCCGCGGCGGCCCCTGCGTCAGTGCCTCCCGCGCCGCCGGTGGTGGCCGGGGCGGACGGCTGAGTCGTGCCCGGCGGGGTGGCTCCGCCGGTCGGAGGGTTTGGCTTGTCGGCCCCCAGGGAGACGATGGGCAGCGGCAGGGCCGGGGTGCCGAGCAGGGCGCCGTGCATCGCGTCGCGCCAGATCGGGCCCGGGGTGTCGGCGCCGAAGACCTGCGTGTGGTAGACGCCGCCGATGGTGACGCCGTACATCTTCACCGACTGCTCCGGGCTGCCGACCCACACCGCGCCGGCCATCTGCGCGGTGTAGCCGACGAACCACGCGTTCTTCAGCGAGTCCGTCGTACCGGTCTTGCCCGCGTTGTCACGGTCCTTGAGGCCCGCGATGGAACCAGTGCCGTCCTCGACGACGCCCTTGAGCAGGGCGTTGATCGTGTCGGCGGTCTTGACCGCCATGGCCCGGGTGCAGCTGGTCTTCGGCACGGCGAGCTGCCGGCCCGCCGCGTCGGTCGCCGACTCGATGACGACGGGCGTGCAGTAGACGCCGCCGTTGGCGAAGGTGGCGTAGGCGTTGGCCATCGTCAGCGGCGACATGACCTGGGCGCCGAGGGTGATCGCCGGGCTCTCGTCGTAGGACGAGCCGTCCGCCTTGTGGATGCCCATCTTCTTTTCCATCTGCACGACCGGGCAGACGCCGATCTTGCTGATGAGCTGCACGAAGTAGGTGTTGACCGAAAGGGCCATCGCCTTCTTCATGTTCATCGGGCCGACCTCGGACTTGCTCTCGTTCGACAGCGGAGGTTCGCCGTTGTTGATCCAGGGTCCGCCGCAGGTGGAGACCGGGGTGGGCCACTGCATCGTGTACGGCGCCGACAGCACCTCGTTGGGGTCGCCGCCCTGGTCGATGTCGGCGGCCGCCGTCACCGGCTTGAACGTCGAACCGGACTGGAAGCCCAGGCCGCCGCCCATGGCCTTGTCCACGCTGTAGTTGATCGTGGTCTCGTTGGAGGCGAAGCCGTACGGGCGCGACTGGCCCATGGCGACGACCTTGCCGGTGCCGGGCTGCACCATGGTCATGGCCGTGGCGACCTTGTCCGTGGAGTAGACGTGCTCCTTGATGGAGGCGTTGACCGCGTCCTGGGACTTGGGGTCCAGGGTGGTGCGGATCGTCAGGCCGCCGGTGTCCCACTTCTTCTGGCGGATCTGGGACGTCTTGCCGAAGACCGGGTTGCTCAGGAACGTCTCGCGCACGTAGTCGCAGAAGAAACCGGCACCGCGTACGGCGGTGATGCAGCCGTTCTTCGGGCTGCTGGGCTTCAGGCCCAGCGGCTTGGCCTGCGCGGCGGTCGCCTGGGCGCGGGTGATGTCGCCGAGCTGCGCCATGCGCATGAGCACGGTGTTGCGGCGCTCCAGGGCCTGCGACGCCCGGGTGATCGGGTCGTAGCCGCTGGGGGACTGCACCAGGCCGGCCAGCATCGCCGACTGGTCGAGGGTGAGGTCCTTGGCGTGGGTGCTGAAGTACCGCTCGGAGGCCGCCTCGATGCCGTACGCCTGCTCACCGAAGAAGGTGATGTTGAGGTAGTTCTCCAGGATCTGCTTCTTGCCCAGCTCCTTCTCGACCTGGATCGCGTACTTCAGTTCCTTGATCTTGCGGCCGACGGTCTGCCGGGTGGCCTCCTGGACCGCCTTGGGGTCGTTGCCGGCCTCCTCGATGAAGACGTTCTTGACGTACTGCTGCGTCAGCGTCGAGGCCCCCTGGGAGACGCCGCCGTCGCTCGCGTTGGTGCCGAGCGCGCGGAGGATGCCCTTGGGGTCGATCGGCCCGTGCTGCCAGTACCGGGAGTCCTCGATGGCCACGATGGCCTTCTGCATCCCCGGGGCGACCTGCGCCAGCGGCACCACCGTCCGGTCGCGCGAGTAGACGGTGGCGATGACACCGCCGTCCGCGTCGAGGATTCTGGACGCCTGGCTGAGTGGCGGACGCTTGAGGTCGCCGGGCAGGTCGTCGAACTGGGTGGCGGCGCGCTTGGCTCCGAGGCCGGCGGCACCGACGGCGGGCAGCGCGATTCCGGCCAGCACGATTCCGGCCAGTGCGCTGATCCCGATGAACTTGCCGACCTGCACGGCCCGGGAGGAACTCGGGGGTGAGTCGGCCGGGCCGTCCTCGCCCGAACGGATGTAACCCATGGGGAGAAGCGTACGGTGCGATTCTGAGGACGTACGGCCATCTGTTCGCCTACGCTGTGGGGAAACGCACCGGTGAACGGGTACGACCACTGGGCTTTTTGTCACTCTTGTGAGTGATGAGAGCTGTCCCGTTTTCCCGGCATATGACACAGGTCTCCTCCGGCGAAGCGCGTCAGCCCTCCCCCTTGGCCCGCCTCGCCCCCCGGCGGCCCGACAATCACTCTCCGTGACGCTCGGGTGTCCGGCAGGTGCCGATCTGTCCCCTTGCGATCACTCCGGTGGGTGATGTGCCGGGTACGCATAGTCCATTCGGGCCATTCAAGATTGGGCCTGAAAGGGCTGTTGTGCCGTGCTCGCTTTCCGTAACGTCCTGAACTGGCTGCGGTGAATATGCCGCTGCCGCCGTGGGGGAGCCCCGATTCGGGAGAGGACGGCGCCAGCATGGGCTGGGTCAACGACTGGAGCGCGCAGGCCGCGTGCCGCACCACTGATCCGGACGAACTCTTCGTCCAGGGAGCCGCGCAGAACAGGGCCAAGGCGGTGTGCACGGGATGCCCGGTACGCACCGAGTGCCTGGCCGACGCCCTCGACCACCGCGTCGAGTTCGGTGTCTGGGGAGGGATGACGGAGCGTGAGCGCAGGGCGCTGCTGCGCCGCAGACCCACCGTCACCTCGTGGCGTGAGCTGCTGGAGGAGGCTCGCCACGAGTACGAGCAGGGCACGGGGATGCTGACCGGCGGGGTCCAGGAGGACTACGCGGCCGCGGGCTGAGGCCCCGGCCGGGGGAGGGGGCGCGGCTGACCGGCCGTCCGCCCTCCTGACCGCGGTTTTTGTTACGGGGTTGTGGCAAAGGGAGCCCGTGGGAGCCCCTTTCCCCGCCTCCGGCGCGGTCGAGCGGCCCGGAAGGGCACCCGGCGGCCGCGGTGCCCGGCAGCCGGAGCGGAGCGCCGTCCCGCCCGGGCGGGCCCGCGTCAGTCGTCCGCGTCCGCCGTCGTCCCGTCGGCCAGCCGGTCCCCGACCGTCCGCAAACCGTCGAGGTCGTGGACGTCACCGGGGAGCGCGGCCACCTCCGCGACCGGCACCTTGGGGTGCAGGGAGGCGAACCGATCCCGGGTCCGGCGTTCCCGGGCGACCACCTGCATGCGTTCCGCGTGCAGCCGCAGCAGCAGCGCCGTCAGCCGTTCCGCCGACCACGGGACGTCCGGCGGGTCGCCGTCCGCAGCGGCCCGCGCCGTCCGCACGGAGCCGGTGGGCTCGCCCGCGGTGCCGTCGTCGCCGGGCCGGCCGCCCGGGTCGTCGCCGGCGGCCGTGGTTTCCTGGTCGTCGGGGAGCTCCGGCGCGGCCCCGGCGAGGTCCTCCAGCTCCTCGGCGGCCGCCAGCGCGCGTTCCGCGGTCAGGCGGGCCGCCTCGCTGCCGTGCACGCGGTTGAGCACCAGGCCCGCCAGCGGCATGGACTCCGCCGCCAGCCGTTCCACGAAGTACGACGCCTCGCGCAGGGCGTCCCGCTCCGGCGCCGCCACCACCAGGAAGGCCGTGCCGGGTGCCTGGAGCAGCCGGTAGGTGGCGTCGGCGCGCTTGCGGAAGCCGCCGAACATGGTGTCCATGGCGGCGACGAACGTCTGCACGTCCCGCAGCAGGTGGGCGCCGACCACCTTGTCCAGCATGCCCGTCATCATCGACATGCCGACGTTCAGGAACAGCATCCCGGCCCGCCCGCCGGCCTTGGCGGGGGCCATCAGCAGCTTGATGAAACGGCCGTCGAGGAACGAGCCGAGCCGCTTGGGGGCGTCCAGGAAGTCCAGCGCGGAGCGGCTCGGCGGGGTGTCGACGACGATGAGGTCCCACTCGTCGCGGGCCCGCAGCTGGCCGAGCTTCTCCATGGCCATGTATTCCTGCGTGCCGGCGAAGCCCGCGGAAAGCGACTGGTAGAAGGGGTTGTCGAGGATCGCCCGGGCCCGCGCGGGGTCCGCGTTGTTGAGCACGACCTCGTCGAAGGTCCGCTTCATGTCGAGCATCATCGCGTCCAGCCGGCCACCCGCCGACTCGTCGATGCCCGGCACCCGGCGGGGGGTGTTGTCCAGCTCCGTCAGCCCCATCGACTGCGCGAGCCGCCGTGCCGGGTCGATGGTCAGCACCACCACCCGCCGCCCGCGCTCCGCCGCCCGCAGGCCCAGAGCCGCGGCCGTCGTGGTCTTGCCGACGCCGCCGGAACCGCAGCACACCACGATGCGGGTGCCCTCGTCCGCCAGCAGCCCGTCGACGTCCAGCGGCGGAGTCTGCCAGGTCACGTGCCCACCCCCTGCTCGCGCAGCGCGCGCGCCATCCGGTACACGCCGCCGACGTCCATGCCGTCGCCCTCCAGGCCCAGTTCGTACGTGGGCAGGCCCAGCTCCGCGAGCTCGGCGCGCTGCCGCCGCTCCAGGGCCACCCGTTCGGCGTGCTCGGCGGCCTGCCGCAGCAGCGGGTCCACCAGGCGTTCCGCCAGGCCCCCGCGCCGCGCGCCGCCCAGACCCGCCTGGGAGAGCGCCTTGGCGACGGCCGCGCGCTGCCCGTCGGCGGCGTCGCGCACCGCCTGTTCGTCCAGCAGCACCGGCCGCAGCATGTTCACCAGCACCGAGCCCACAGGGAGCCCGGCGGCGCGCAGTTCGCAGACCCCGTCGACGGTCTCCTGGACGGGCATCTCCTCCAGCAGGGTGACCAGGTGCACGGCGGTCTCCGCGGACTTCAGCACCCGCATGACGGCCTGGGCCTGGTTGTGTATGGGGCCGAAGCGGGCCAGGCCGGCGACCTCGTCGTTGACGTTGAGGAAGCGCGTGATGCGGCCGGTCGGCGGGGCGTCCATCACGACCGCGTCGTAGACCCGGGTGCCGCTGCCCTTGGCGGCGCGGCGGCGCACCGCCTCGCACGCCTTGCCGGTCAGGAGCACGTCGCGCAGGCCCGGGGCGATGGTGGTGGCGAAGTCGATGGCGCCGAGCTTGCGCAGCGCCCGCCCGGCACGGCCGAGCTTGTAGAACATCTCCAGGTAGTCCAGCAGCGCCAGCTCCGGGTCGATGGCCATGGCGAACACCTCGCCGCCGCCGGGGGCCACCGCGATCTTCCGTTCCTCGTACGGCAGCTCGCCGGACTCGAAGACCTGGGCGATGCCGTGCCGGCCCTCGACCTCGACCAGCAGGGTGCGCCGGCCGGTTCCGGCGAGGGCCAGGGCGAGCGCGGCGGCCACCGTGGTCTTACCGGTGCCGCCCTTGCCCGTCACGATGTGGAACCGCGTCTGGTCCGGCGCCGGGCGGGGCGCGGCTGGCTGTTGGGCGCTCACCCTCCCGAGCCTAACCAGTCCGGCCCCGCTCCAATCACGGGGCCGGTGACCGGGCCGCTCCCGTCGTGCGGCGGCACCTGCCCCGGCCCGCCGCCGTGATGTCCCGCCCGGACCGCCGGGCGCCCGGCGGGAGGCATTACGCTCGCGCCCATGACGAAGTACGAATACGCGACCGTGCCGCTCCTCGTGCACGCCACCAAGCAGATTCTGGACACCTGGGGCGAGGACGGCTGGGAGCTCGTCCAGGTCGTGCCGGGCCCCAACACCGAGCAGCTCGTGGCCTACCTCAAGCGGGAGAAGGCATGAGCGCGCTGGAGGAGCGGCTGGAGGCCCTCGGCCTGACCCTCCCCGAGGTCGTCGCGCCGCTGGCCGCCTACCAGCCCGCGGTGCTCTCCGGGTCGTACGTGCACACTTCCGGCCAATTGCCGATGGTGAACGGAACCCTCCAGGGGACCGGAAAGGTCGGCGCCGAGGTCGACGCCGAACGCGCCAAGGAACTCGCCGCCACCTGTGCGCTGAACGCCCTGGCCGCCGTCAAGTCGGTCGTCGGCGACCTCGACCGCATCGCCCGCGTCGTGAAGGTCGTGGGCTTCGTCGCCTCGGCCCCCGACTTCACCGGCCAGCCCGGTGTGATCAACGGCGCCAGCGAACTGCTCGGCCAGGTCTTCGGTGACGCGGGCGTGCACGCCCGCAGCGCGGTCGGCGTCGCGGTGCTGCCGCTGAACGCGCCGGTCGAGGTCGAGATGGTCGTCGAGCTGAAGGACTGAAGTTCGACCGGGTTGCCCTGGGGGCGGGGGCGGGTTCGCCGTTGGCGGGGTGCGTTGCGCGTCGGCACGTGCGGTCGGGCGTGGCGTGGACCGGCGTCGGCGTGTGCGGCCCGGCGTGGCGCCGGCCGGTGTGGGCGCCCGTGGTCCGGCGCGATGCCGGCTGACGTTCGTCCTATGAGCTGACCGCCCTTCGCCCGTCCGCGGGCCCGTCGTCCCACTGCCGCCCCGCCCTCGTGACGACCCCCCGCGGCCCCGCCCGCCAGGCCCCCTCCCCGTCCGCCCGGCGGTGGAGGGGGTCTCGGCTTTGCCGGGGCGGAGATCTACCATCCAGCCATGACCACGACGCGCGGAGCACGCTGGTTCACCGATTCCTGGAAGGACCGGGTGCGGGCCATGGCCGACGGCGCCCTCACGCCCGTCGGGCCGCGGCGGGCGTCGACCGTGCTGCTGCTGCGCGACGTGCCGCGGGGCGCCGAGGTGCACATGCTGCGCCGGCGCGCGTCGATGGCGTTCGCCGGCGGTGTGTACGCCTATCCCGGCGGCGGCGTCGATCCCCGGGACGAGCGGCCGGTGGGCTGGGCCGGTCCGTCGCCGCGGGAATGGGCGGCGATGCTGGGCCTTGAGGACGCGGACGAGGCCCAGGCGGTGGTGTGCGCGGCGGTGCGGGAGACGTTCGAGGAGGCCGGCGTGCTGCTGGCCGGGGCGGACGCCGGCTGCGTCGTGGCCGACACCACCGGGGAGGACTGGGAGGCCGACCGGCACGCGCTGGAGGCGCGGGAGCTGTCGCTGGCCGACCTGCTGGCCCGGCGCGGCCTGGTGCTGCGGTCCGACCTGCTGGCGCCCTGGGCCCGCTGGACCACGCCGGAGTTCGAGGAACGCCGCTACGACACCTGGTTCTTCGTGGCCGCCCTGCCCGCCGGGCAGCGCACGCGGGAGGTGTCCTCGGAGGCCGACCGCACGGTCTGGTCCGCCCCCCGGGACGTGCTCGCCGGGTACGAGGCCGGTGAGCTGCTGCTGATGCCGCCGACCATCGCCACTCTGCGCACCCTGGCCCCGCACGCCACCGCCGCCGCGGCGCTCGCCGCCGGCCCCGGCCACGACATGACGCCGGTGCTGGCCACGCTGCGGCCCGACGGGGAGGAGATCGAGGTGCGCTGGCCACGGCACGACGAGTTCACCGTGCGGGTGCCGCGTTCCGGCGCGCCCGGCGGGGCGGCCGCACCGTGATGGCCCCGGTCCCGCCCGGCGCCCCCCGGGAGACGGTCGGCGGGCCGGCCACCGCGCGGGCGGTCTGCGTGCTGGCGCCCAACCCGTCGCCCATGACGCTGGACGGCACCAACACGTGGCTGCTGGCGGAGCCGGGCTCCGGCCTGGCCGTCGTCGTGGACCCCGGTCCGCTGGACGAGGGACACCTGAACGCCGTGGTGGCGGGTGCCGAGGCCGCCGGCCTGCGGATCGCGCTCACCCTGCTGACCCACGGTCACGCCGACCACGCGGAGGGCGCGGCGCGGTTCGCCGAGCTGACCCGCACCCCGGTCCGCGCGCTGGACCCGGCGCTGCGGCTCGGCGACGAGGGGCTGGCGGCCGGCGACGTCGTCACCACCGGGGGCCTGGAGCTGCGGATCGTGCCGACGCCCGGCCATACCGCCGACTCCCTGTGCTTCGCGCTGCCCGCCGACGGCGCGCTGCTCACCGGTGACACCGTGCTGGGCCGCGGCACCTCGATGGTCGCCCACCCCGACGGCCGCCTCGGCGACTACCTGGACTCGCTGCGCCGGCTGCGGACGATGACGGCGGAGGGCGAGGTGGACACGATCCTGCCCGGCCACGGGCCGGTGCTGAACGACGCACGCGGCGCCGTGGAGTTCTACCTCGCGCACCGCGCCGGCCGGCTCGCCCAGGTGGAGACCGCGGTGGAGCAGGGTCACCGCAGCGCCGCCGAGGTCGTCGCCCACGTCTACGCCGACGTCCCCGAGGCCCTGTGGCCCGCGGCCGAACTGTCCGTTCGCGCCCAGCTCGATTACCTGAGCGAACACGGCTTGATCTGACGAGGCCGGAGGGCGGGGCTTCCGCGTTCCACCGCCCGACAGGACCGGGGTGCGGGGCCTCCGCGTTCCGCTCGCGCCGGGGTGCGGGCCTCCGCGTTCCGCCGGGGGCCCGTGGTGGGGGGCCGGGGCTCGCGCGTTCCGCCCGATGAGGCGCCGCAGCGTTCCACCGCGCGGTATGCCGTACGACAGGTACCCCCCACGCCGCGCCGGGCCCCGGGAAGAGGCGCCGGCGCGGGGTGGGGCGGTCAGGTCAGCGGCTGCGCTTCTGGAGCCGTTCGACGTCCAGGAGGATCACCGCGCGGGCCTCCAGGCGGAGCCAGCCGCGGCCGGCGAAGTCCGCCAGCGCCTTGTTGACCGTCTCGCGCGAGGCGCCGACCAGCTGGGCCAGCTCCTCCTGCGTGAGGTCGTGGACGACGTGGATGCCCTCCTCGGACGGCACGCCGAAGCGGCGCGACAGGTCCAGCAGCGCCTTGGCGACGCGCCCGGGCACGTCGGAGAAGACCAGGTCGGACATCGAGTCGTTGGTGCGCCGCAGCCGGCGGGCGATCGCGCGCAGCAGGGCGACCGCCACCTCGGGCCGGGCGTTCATCCACGGCTGGAGGTCGGGGTGGCCCAGGCCCAGCAGCTTCACCTCGGTCAGCGCGGTGGCCGTGGCGGTGCGCGGGCCGGGGTCGAACAGCGACAGCTCGCCGATCATCTCGGCGGGCCCCAGGACCGCGAGCATGTTCTCCCGGCCGTCGGCGGAAGTGCGGTGCAGCTTCACCTTGCCCTCGGTGACCACGTACAGCCTGTCACCGGGGTCGCCCTCGTGGAAGAGCGAGTCACCCCGGGCGAGCGTCGTCTCCGTCATGGAGGCGCGCAGCTCAGCGGCCTGCTCGTCGTCGAGCGCCGCGAACAGTGGCGCGCGCCGCAGAACGTCGTCCACCAGGTCTCTCCTTGCGTGCCGGACGGTAAATCAGTGCTGTCGATCACAAGTGTGACCCATGAGCGCCCGGACGGGGGCCCCGGGGGGAGTATTCGGCACCGGAAACGCCCCGGCCCGTCCGCATCGCCTCCCGCACGCACCGCTCCCCGGGCTTAGGCTGGCCGGGTGCCTGATACGCCAAGTGCGCAGCGGAAGCAGTCCGGTGAGGGATCCGAACGGGTGACGCCTCCGACGGATTCCGCTGAGAGCGAACATGCCCCGGCGGCCGCCCCCCGCAAGCGCCCCGCCGCGCGGCCGACCGGTGCCGCCGCGAAGACCGCCGGGGGGAAGCCGAAGGCCGTCAAGGCGGAGTCCCGGACCGCGCTGGTGCGCCGGGCCCGGCGGATCAACCGGGAACTGGCGGGCGTCTACCCGTACGCCCACCCCGAGCTGGACTTCGACAACCCCTTCCAGCTGCTCATCGCCACCGTGCTGTCGGCGCAGACCACCGACCTGCGGGTCAACCAGACGACACCGGCGCTGTTCGCCCGCTACCCCACGCCGGAGGAGATGGCCGCGGCCGATCCGGAGGCGATGGAGGCGATCCTGCGGCCCACCGGGTTCTTCCGCGCCAAGACGCGCTCGGTCATGGGACTGTCCGCCGCGCTGCGCGACCGGTTCGGCGGTGAGGTGCCCGGCCGCCTGGAGGACCTCGTCACCCTGCCCGGCGTCGGCCGCAAGACCGCCAACGTGGTCCTCGGCAACGCGTTCGGTGTCCCAGGACTCACCGTCGACACGCACTTCGGACGGCTGGTGCGGCGCTTCCGCTGGACGGCGCAGGAGGAGCCGGAGAAGGTCGAGGCGGAGATCGCCGCTCTCTTCCCCAAGGCCGACTGGACGATGCTCTCCCACCGGCTGATCTTCCACGGCCGCCGCATCTGCCACGCCCGCAAGCCGGCCTGCGGCGCCTGCCCGATCGCGCCGCTGTGCCCCGCGTACGGCGAGGGCGAGACCGATCCGGTGAAGGCGGAGAAGCTGCTGAAGTACGAGAAGGCCGGTGCTCCCGGCCAGCGCCTGAAGCCCCCGCCGGACTTCCCCGGCCCCGCGGCTCCCGCGCTGGAGGCTCCGTGACGGCACCCGGAGGAACCCCCGCCACCGGCCCGCTCCGCCTGCCGGACTGGCTGACCCCGGTGGCCGCGGCGGCCGCCGGGGTCCGTGCCGAGCAGCTCAGCCGCTTCCTGCCCCCGCCGGACGGCGGCCGGCAGTCGGCCGTGCTCATCCTTTTCGGCGACGGCCCGCACGGCGCCCAGGTGCTGCTGCTGGAACGGGCCGGCAGCCTGCGCTCGCACGCCGGCCAGCCCTCCTTCCCCGGCGGCGCGCTCGACCCGGCCGACGGCGAACCCGACGGCGACGGCCCGGTCCGCGCAGCGCTGCGCGAGGCGGAGGAGGAGACCGGTCTCGACCCCGGCGGCGTGTCCGTCTTCGGCGTGCTCCCCAAGCTCTACATCCCCGTCAGCCGCTTCGTCGTCACCCCGGTGCTCGGCTGGTGGCACGCCCCCACGCCGGTGCGCGCGGTGGACCCGGGGGAGACCGCCCGCGTCTTCACCGTCCCGGTCGCCGACCTGGCCGATCCCGCCAACCGCGCGACCACCGTTCACCCCAGCGGCTACCGGGGCCCCTCGTTCGCCGTGGAAGGCGCGCTGGTGTGGGGCTTCACCGCCGGACTGCTCGACCGCCTGCTGCACTTGTCGGGGTGGGAACGCCCCTGGGACCGACGGAAGGAAGTCCACCTCGATGGCCTCGCGTGAGACGGTGTCCCGGTGAACGTGCTGGACATCCTGCTGTTGCTCGCCGCCGTGTGGTTCGCCGTCATCGGATACCGGCAGGGCTTCGTCGTCGGCGTACTGTCCGTCCTCGGCTTCCTGTGCGGGGGGTTCGTCGCGATCTGGCTGCTGCCCATAATCTGGGACGACGCGGTCGGCGCCGGCACCCACGTCGGCACGTACACGGCGATCGGCGCGGTGGCGGTGATCATCGTCTTCGCCTCGATCGGCCAGGCGTGCACCACCCACCTGGGCAACAAGCTGCGCACCCGCATCACCTGGTCGCCCGCCCGCGCCGTGGACGCCACCGGCGGCGCGCTCGTCAACGTGCTGGCCATGCTGCTGGTCGCCTGGCTGATCGGCTCCGCCCTGGCCGGCACCGCGCTGCCCACCATCGGCCGTGAGGTGCGCTCCTCGAAGGTGCTCACCGGCGTCTCCCAGATGATCCCGGCCCGCGCCGACGGCTGGTTCGCCGACTTCTCCTCCGCCCTGGCCCAGAGCGGCTTCCCGCAGGTGTTCACCCCGTTCTCCAACGAACCGATCACCGACGTGCCGCCGCCCGACCCGAAGCTGGTCGCCAACGGCACCGGCGCCCGCGCGGTCAACAGCATCGTCAAGATCGTCGGAACCGCCGATTCGTGCAGCAAGGTGCTGGAGGGCTCCGGCTTCGTCTTCTCCCCGCACCACGTGATGACCAACGCCCACGTCGTCGGCGGTGTCCACGACCCCACCGTGCAGGTCGGCGGCGTGGGACGGCAGTACGCGGCGCACGTCGTGCTCTACGACTGGCAGCGCGACGTCGCCGTCCTGGACGTACCGGCCCTCGACGCGCCCTCCCTCGCCTTCGACACCACCCCCGCCCACACCGGCGACAGCGCCATCGTCGCCGGCTTCCCGGAGAACGGCGGCTACAACGTGCAGGCCGCCCGGGTACGCGGCCGCATCCAGGCCCACGGCCCCGACATCTACCGCCGCGGCAGCGTCAGCCGCGACGTCTACTCCCTCTTCACCCTGGTCCGCCAGGGCAACTCCGGCGGCCCCCTGCTCACCCCGCAGGGCCGGGTCTACGGCGTGGTCTTCGCCAAGTCCCTCGACGACGACTCCACCGGCTACGCCCTCACCGAGAACGAGATCAGCCCCGACATCACCGCCGGCCGCAACGCGACACGCACCGTCGACACGCAGGGGTGCGCGCTCTAGGGCGGGGACCCTGTCGGTGCGGACGGGCGCAGGGGGTGCCGCCCGCGGTGCCGCGGGGGCGCGTGCGGGCGCCGCCGCACGTGCGGCGCGCTTGTCCGGCCGGGGTGGTTGTCACGGCGGGCGTCATCGTGCCGTGCGGGCGTGGCGTGCAGTGCGTCGCGTTGGGGGCACCAAATGCCTGCGGGGTTGACGGCGGTTTTCGTGACGCAGGGGGCGGTTTTCCGCGCACGTTTTCGTTGCCCATGGACAAGCCGTTCTCCGGACATGACCGTCGCCCATCGTGACGTGGGTACGATGCCGCACCGGGTGACGGCGTGCCGTCACCCGGCGGTCGTGGCCTCATCCGTCCCTGCCGCACGGTGTCCGTGCGGTGGGCGGGACGGCACCCGTGTGGCCGGATCCGCGGCCCGCCACGGGGAAAGGGAGAAGGCCGGCGCCCGTACGGTGGCGGGACGCCGGGGAAAGTCAGTTGCCGCGCGAGGAGTGACGCAGTCTGGCGCCCATCCAGCGGGCGCGGCGCTTCAGGATGTGCGGAATGGCGATCAGTTGCTCTCTGTCCTGGTCCGGCAGCAATCCCGCGGGTACTGCCGCCGCCGTCCCGGTTGCCGCTTCCGGAGCACTCCGGCGGCGGTCGCGGGACACATCACGGTAGTCGTGCCTCAAGCCCATACCGAGCTACGTGCCCGGCCCCCGCGATCAGTAACCTCATTCGTGGCCGATGAGCCGCTTTCGTCCGCCCGGGCACACGGCGTTCACGCGGTGGACCGTGCCGCGCCGCCGGCCGAGCACGATCAGCGGTCCGGCTCGGGGTCGCGCAGCCAGCTGATCAGCTCGGAGGAGAACGCCACCGGGTCCTCCTCGTGCGGGAAGTGCCCCAGCCCGTCGAACAGCCGCCAGCGGTACGGCGCCTCGACGTACTGCCCGGACCCCGCGGCGCTGCGCGCGCCCATCACCGGGTCCAGCGAACCGTGCAGATGCAGCGTCGGCACCCGCACCGGCCGCTTCATCCGGCGGTAGAACTGCACCCCGTCCGGCCGGGCCATCGACCGCATCAGCCAGCGGTACGGCTCTATCGAGCAGTGCGCGGTCGACGGGATCAGCATCGCCCGCCGGTAGGCCGCCACCGCCTCGTCGTCGGGGGGAACCGGGCCCGACCACTCGTGGATCAGGTCGCCCACCAGCTCGGCCCCGTCCGCCACCAGCCGCCGCTCCGGCAGCCACGGCCGCTGGAACCCCCAGATGTGCGCGTTGCTCGTGCTGTGCCGCACGTCCGCCAGCATCGCGGTGCGCCAGCGACGCGGGTGCGGCATGGAACAGACCGCCAGCCGGCGCACCAGCTTGGGCCGCATCGCCGCCGCCGTCCACGCCAGGTAGCCGCCCAGGTCGTGCCCGACCAGCGCCGCGTCGGGCTCGCCGAGCGACCGGATCACGCCCGTCACGTCCAGCGCCAGGTTGCCCGGGTCGTAACCGCGGGGCGTGCGGTCGCTGCCGCCGACGCCCCGCAGGTCCATCGCCACCGCCCGGAACCCGGCCTCCGCCAGTGCCGGGATCTGCTGCCGCCACGCCCACCAGAACTGCGGGAAACCGTGCAGCAGCAGCACCAGCGGACCGTCACCCATCTCGGCGATGTGGAACCGCGCTCCGTTGGCTGCGACGTCCCGGTGCGTCCAGGGACCGTCGAGGCGAACACCGGATGAGTCTGCGACCGTCATGCCGCAGAGCGTGTCACATCTGGCGGACCGGCGTCTTATCCATCGACACCCCACCCGCCGGCGGCAGAACCGCCGCCGGCCCCTGCGCCGCGCCGATGGCCTCCTCACGCGGATGCGGGCGGACGTTCTGCAACGCCTGCGCGGTCTGCCGTGCCGAGGCGATCGTCAGTTCGGGCTTGCTGATCTTCTTGAACTTCGACACCGCCAGCAGCCCCAGCAACGCCGCCAACACCAGGAAGGCAACACCGACGATCAGGAACGACCAGGCCAGCCCCAGCCCCAGGTTGTGGATGCCGTAGGCCGCCGCGAAGCTCAGCACCGGGACCGCGAACAGCGCGAGCACACCCGCCACCGCGACCGCCCCGCCCCCGGTGCCCGCCCGCTTGACGTCCTGCCGCAACTCCGCCTTGGCCAGCGCGATCTCCTCGTGGACGAGTGCCGACAGCTCCGCCGTGGCGGCGGCCACCAGCTGCCCCAGGCTGCGTCCGTCGGTCCGCTCGTCTGCGCTCATCGCGTCCTCCGTCTTCCGTTCCGCCGGCCCGGTGCCGGTCCGACGCCCCGCGGATGGCCGCGCGCGTCGCTTGGATCATGCTGGACCATCGTCCCCGGAACGGGCGCCCCGGGCCAGTTCCACGCCCCCGCGGCGCCCCGCGTCCCGTACTTCACGGATCACCGCGATTCCCTGCGGTATTCCGGCGGTTCGACAGCTGTCCGGCCGGGACGTCATCACCCGATCGGTGGAATGCGGGGAGTGACGGTTCGCTGCCTCGGGGGCGGGAGTGCCGGGCGGGAGTGCCGGGCGGCGCGCAGGAGCTCGCGGGGTGGCGGGGCGTGGCGGGCGGTGCGGGGTGTTGCCGGGTGCCGGGTGCCGGGTGCCGGGTGCCGGTGCGGTGAGGTGCGGTGCACTGTGGTGCGCGGGTGGGGTGGCTGCGGGCCCGCGGGTGCACAGGGGTGGCAGAGCGAGCGGTGCGATGGTCGTACCGGGAGCGCGGCGGGGGCGGACCGCGCCAGCGCGCCGTCCGCCCCCGCCCGTGGGGAACGCCCCTGGTCAGTCCTCCGACGGTGCCGCCGGCAGCTTCGCCTGGATGAGGTCCATCACGCTGGAGTCGGTCAGCGTGGTGACGTCGCCCATCTCGCGGTTCTCCGCGACGTCCCGCAACAGCCGGCGCATGATCTTGCCCGAGCGGGTCTTCGGCAGCTCCGCGACCGTCAGGATCCGCTTCGGCTTCGCGATCGGGCCCAGCGTCTTGGCGACGTGGTCGCGCAGCTCCTTGACCAGCTCCTCGCCGTCGTCCTTCGTCGAACCGCGCAGGATGACGAACGCCACGATCGCCTGGCCCGTGGTGGCGTCCGCCGCGCCCACGACCGCCGACTCCGCGACCTTCGGGTGCGAGACCAGCGCCGACTCGACCTCCGTGGTGGAGATGTTGTGGCCCGAGACCAGCATCACGTCGTCCACCCGGCCCAGCAGCCAGAGGTCGCCGTCGTCGTCCTTCTTCGCGCCGTCACCGGCGAAGTACCGGCCCGGGAACCGCGACCAGTACGTGTCGATGAACCGCTGGTCGTCCCCCCAGATCGTGCGCAGCATCGACGGCCACGGCTCGGTCAGCACCAGGTAACCGCCGCCACCGTTGGCCACCTCGTTCGCCTCGTCGTCCACCACGGTCGCCGAGATGCCCGGCAGGGGGGTCTGCGCCGAACCCGGCTTGGTGTGCGTCACGCCCGGCAGCGGGCTGATCATCATGGCGCCGGTCTCGGTCTGCCACCAGGTGTCCACGACCGGGCAGCGGTTGCCGCCGATGTGCTCCCGATACCACATCCACGCCTCAGGGTTGATCGGCTCCCCGACGCTGCCCAGCACCCGCAGGCTGGACAGGTCGAACTGCGCCGGGATGTCGTCGCCCCACTTCATGAACGTACGGATCGCGGTCGGCGCCGTGTACAGCGTCGTCACCCCGTACTTCTGCACGATCTCCCAGAACCGGCCCTGGTGCGGCGTGTCGGGCGTGCCCTCGTACATCACCTGCGTCGCGCCGTTCGACAGCGGCCCGTACACGATGTAGGAGTGCCCGGTCACCCAGCCGATGTCGGCGGTGCACCAGTAGACGTCCGACTCCGGCTTCAGGTCGAACACCGCGTGGTGCGTGTAGGCGGCCTGCGTCAGGTAACCGCCGGAGGTGTGCAGGATCCCCTTCGGCTTCCCCGTCGTGCCCGAGGTGTAGAGGATGAACAGCGGGTGCTCGGCGTCGAACGCCTCCGGGGTGTGCTCGGCGGACTGCCGGTCCACCAGCTCGTGCCACCAGACGTCACGGCTGCCGTCCCACGCCACGTCCTGTCCGGTGCGCCGCACCACGAGGACGTGCTCGACCTGCGGGCAGCGGGAGACCGCGTCGTCGATCGCGGGCTTCAGGGCAGAGGGGTTGCCGCGCCGGTAGCCGCCGTCCGCGGTGATGACGATCCGTGCGTCGGCGTCCTGGATCCGCGAGGCGACCGCGTCCGCGGAGAAGCCACCGAACACCACGGAGTGCGCCGCGCCGATCCGCGCGCAGGCCAGCATCGCGGTGACGGCCTCCGGGATCATCGGAAGGTAGATCGCCACCCGGTCCCCGCTGCGCACACCCAGCTCGGTGAGCGCGTTGGCCGCCCGGCTGACCTCGTCCTTCAGCTGCGCGTAGGTGATGGCCCGGGAGTCGCCCGGCTCGCCCTCGAAGTGGATCGCCACCCGGTCGCCGCGGCCGGCCTCCACGTGACGGTCGACGCAGTTGTACGCCACGTTGAGCTTGCCGTCGGCGAACCACTTCGCGAAGGGCGGGTTGGACCAGTCGAGGGTCTCGGTGGGCTCGGTCGTCCAGGTCAGACGGCGGGCCTGCTCGGCCCAGAACGCAAGGCGGTCTTCCTTCGCCCGCGCGTACGACTCCTCCGTGACGTTGGCGGAGGACGCCAGTTCCGCGGGAGGCGCGAACCGGCGTTCCTCGCGCAACAGGTTGGCCAGACTCTCGTTACCGCTCACGCCATTCTCCTCGTGTCCTTGCATGCCGCTTCCGGCTTGTCATGGAGGGTGCCGCGCGAGGCGTCGCCGGGCTTCTCGTACGGGTACCCGCCCTTACCCCATCAGCTACCCAGGGGGATGACAAGATCCACGATGCTTTGGTGTAGACCTCTTGCCCAAGTACCCATGATCACCTGGTGCGTTGGCTCAGGAACCCTGCGGGGCGGGGGTGTCGGCGGGCCCGGGGCGGGGTGCGGTCCGGGGCGGCGGGGGCGGGGCGGCGTACCGGTTCGCCGGTCGGGCGCGGGCGGTGGGGTCGCGGGGGGAGGATGCGGCGCCGCTGGTCAGGCGGGTGTGGGAGCGCCGGGGTGGACGGCGTGGAAACGGCCTGTGTCCTCGTTGAGAAGGTAGCCCTGGGCTTCGGCCACGTGGAAGTACATTCCGTGCAGGCGCAGGCGGCCCTCAGCCGCTTCGCGTGCGACGCAGGGGTGCTCCAAGAGGTGGTCGAGTTGCTGCACGACGTTGAGCAGGCAGAGCCGTTCCACGTCGTCCGCGACCGGACGGTCCGCGATGAGAGGGCCGGTGCCGGTCAGAGGGTCGTGCAGCCGGGTGAGGCTGGGACGGCCGTGACGCAGCCAGCGGGCCAGCGGGGTGGAGCGGTCCGGGCGGTGCGGCCCTCCCGGGGTGGCGCGAGCGGGCGCGTCGAGCAGGGCTTGCATGGCACCGCAGTCCGAATGCCCGCAGACGGTGATCGATCCGACGCGCAGGATGTCCACCGCGTACTCGATGGCAGCGGCCACCGAGTCGCACGCGGCCTGTTGTCCGGCGGGTGGCGGGGGCGGTACGAGGTTCCCCACGTTGCGCACGGTGAACAGGTCGCCGGGGCCGGACGCGGTGATCATGCTGGTGACCAGCCTGGAGTCCGCGCAGGTGAGGAAGAGCTGAGTGGGACTCTGCCCCTCGCGGGCCAGGCGCCCCAGCTCCTCCCGCACGAGCGGTGCCGTGTCGCGCTGGAACGCGGCGATGGCGGAGCCGAGGTCCAGGAACGGTGGCGTCGGGTACTTCGCCCCCGGGCGGGTGGGCGAGGTCGGGTGGGTCTGGCGCATGTCCGCTCCTGCGTGCCGGCGTTGTGTCGGTCGCGGAGTGTGGTGACTCCGGAATTATCAAGGATCAGTAAATGAAGAGTAATGCGTTGGTTCTGTGGTTGGGAAGGGCCGAATGGGTGTACGGGGCCCATCTCGTCCGAACGAGCGAATGCAGCAAGGGAGTTGACCTGTGAGGATCTGGCTCCTGACCTGCGGTGATGCTCCGGACGTGGGCAACGGTCGGGTGCTTCCGTGCTTCCGTGCTTCCGTGCCTCCGGCTGTCGGTGCACGGCGCTGCGCCGGTGGGCCCGTTCCGCGCGCCTCCCCTCCTCTTCCGCCGCGGCCTCACCTCGTCGGCGCCGGCTCCCGTTGTGGCTCGGGGAGGACGAAGCCGGGGTCGATCTGGGCGGTGAGATCGGTGCCGGTACGGTCGTTGCCCCAGCTTTCGGCGTTCTTCCGGTGGAAGTGGATCATCTGATCGGCATACCGCTGCGCGTCGCGGTGGGCGTACACGGCGTCGGCTGCGTCGTGGAGTGAGCACAGCGTGCGGCGGCCGGGGTCCTCCAGCCGTTCGAACGGCAGTGGATGCCCCTTCTCCATGGCACGGACCCAGTCGGAGTGGCCGACCGTCGCCAGCAGGTCGTCGCCGACCTCGTCGCGCAGGAACGCCAGATCGTCCGCGTCGCGCACCTTGTTGCCGACGACGCGCAGCGCGACGCCAAAATCCTGGGCGTACTCCTTGTACTGCCGATACACAGCGACGCCCCGCCGGGTCGGTTCGGCGACCAGGAACGTCATGTCGAACCGGGTGAACAGACCCGAGGCGAAAGAATCGCTGCCCGCGGTCATGTCGACGACCACGTATTCGTCCCGGCCGTCGACCAGGTGGTTGAGCAGCAGTTCCACCGCGCCGACCTTCGAGTGGTAGCACGCCACGCCGAGGTCAGCCTCGGTGAACGTGCCTGTGACCATCAACCGGGCGGCGCCCTCGCCGAGCCGCAGCGTGCGCGCGCAGGCGGCATGGACCAGGTTGTCCTCCGTGACGGCCAACAGACGGCTGCCGCTGCCGGGCGGCGTCGTCTTGATCATCGCGGCGGCGGAGGCGATCCGCGGATTCGAACCGCGCAGGTACTCCTTGAGCTCCGGCAGCCGGTCCCCCAGCGACGGCAGCGCGGCCGCCTCCGCCTCGCCGAGCCCCAGCGCGACGCCGAGATGCTGGTTGATGTCGGCATCCACGGCGATCACCGGGATCCGTGCCGCCGCCAGGTGCCGGACGAACAGCGCCGAGAGCGTCGTCTTGCCGCTCCCGCCCTTCCCAACGAAAGCGATCTTCATGTTCAACAGCGTAGGCGCGCGCCCACCGAGTCTGGATCCGCAGCGCGTACGGTCACCCGAACGAGCGGTGTCGACGTCCCCCATGACGGGAAGCGACCGCCCGACGCCCGTGCCGCCGAAGCTCCCCCTCGTCCCGGTGCGTTGGGCAGGGCGCGCGAACGGTGCGTAGGGTCGTGCCCATGAGTGCGTCCTCCCGGGGAACGAACCCCGGCACCTCACCGGCCCCCGACCCCCTTGCCGTGCTCGGTGCGCTGCCGGGCGTACCGGAGGCCGTGGAGAGGGGCCGGCGGGCCGTGGACCAGGTCTACGGACACCGGGTGATGCGGCGGCGCTCGCAGGAGGTCGCGTCCGAGGCGGCCCTGCGCGGCGCCCGCGGTTCGGCCGCGCTCTCCGGGGCGGACTGGTCACTCGAAGAGGTCCGGCGACGCAGCGACTTCGGGGCCGAACCCGAGGCCCGCGTCGTCGGCGCGGCGCTGCGTCTGACCGCCGAGGCGGGACAACTGCTCGACGTCTGGCGTCGTTCACCCGTTCAGGCCCTCGCGCGACTGCACCTGGTGGCCGCCGGCGGGATCGCGCCCGAGCCGACGGTAGGCCGCCCGCGCCTGGCCGGCGAGACCCTCACCGAGGACCCCGGCGACCTTGCGCAACTGCTCGCGCTGCCGCTGCCCGCCGCCGCGGAGGTCACCGCGCGCCTGGACGGCCTGGCCGGGCTGCTGCGGACCGGCAGCGCCGCCCCCGCACTCGTCGTGGCGGCGGTCGTGCACGGCGAGCTGCTGGCGCTGCGCCCGTTCGGCTCCGCCAACGGTGAGGTGGCTCGTGCCGCACAGCGCATCGTGCTCATCAGCAGCGGCCTCGACCCCAAGGGCATCTGCCCGGCGGAGGTCGGCCACGCCGAACTCGGACGGGCCGGCTATCTGGAGGCCCTTGAGGCGTACATCTCCGGTACACCCGAAGGAGTGGCGTTCTGGATCGGCCACTGCGCCGAGGCGGTCGGACTCGGTGCCCGTGAGAGCACCGCTGTCTGCGAGGCGTTGCAGCGCGGGGCCGCTTGAGGGGGCTCTTCGAGGGGCCGGCCGGGCGTTCGGCCCGCTCGGTGGGCGGCGGGCGGTTCGACGACCGGGGGCGGTCGTTCAGGCGCGGCGGGGGCGCTCACACGCATGAATGCGGCGGCACCCCGGGGGGCGCCGCCGCCGGCGCGGGCTGCCACGTGACCATGCGTGCACTCATCTGGCCCATCAGGCGGGGACTTCGGCCCCTTCTCCTGGTGAGGTCTGCCCGGTCAGCGGGCTGGCTTCGCGTGGGTGCCTGGCGCTCGCGCTCGGTCCGTGGGGCCGGTTCGTCGGGGATCCTCTCGGATGTCCGTGGTCTCGCGGGCCGTTGACTCCTTTCTACTCCCCGGGAAGAGGAAGCGGAACCCCTCATTTCGGTTTTTTGCTTTCCACTCATTCAATAGTCAAATTCTCATTCACTTTGCGGAATCCGGTCGGTGCCCGACGTCCCCCCTCAGGACAGTGCGGGGCGGCGACGCCGGGACACGTACCAGATCAGTCCGGCTGTGATGATCGCTCCGGCGGCCGCGGTGGCGGCCAGCACCGGGCGGCTGGGCATGGACGGGATCCGCTGGCGCAGTCGCACCGGCCGGTCGAAGACGAGCACCGGCCAGCCACGTGCGGCGGCCTCCTTGCGGAGGGCGCGGTCGGGATTGACGGCGTGCGGGTTGCCCACCGAGGACAGCATGGGGACGTCGGTGGCCGAGTCGCTGTAGGCGAAGCAGCGCGAGAGGTCGTAGCCCTGGGAGAGGGCCAGTTCGGCGATGGCCTCGGCCTTTGTCTCCGCGTAGGCGTAGTACTCGACCTCGCCCGTGTACCGCCCGTCCCGCACCACCATGCGGGTGGCGACCACGTGGTCGGCGCCGAGCATCTCGCCGATCGGCTCGACGACCTCCGAGCCGGACGTGCTGACGATGACCACGTCGCGGCCGGCCGCGTGGTGCTCCTCGATCAGTGAGGCCGCCTCGTCGTAGATCAGCGGGTCGATCAGCTCGTGCAGCGTTTCGGCGACGATCTCTTTGACCTGCTGCACGTTCCAGTCGCGGCACAGGGCGGAGAGATACTCGCGCATCCGCTCCATCTGGTCGTGGTCGGCGCCGCCGAGGAGATAGACGAACTGGGCATACGCGGTGCGCAACACCGCCCGGCGGTTGATCAGGCCGCCCTGATAGAAGGACTTGCTGAAGGCCAGGGTGCTCGACTTCGCGATGACCGTCTTGTCGAGATCGAAGAAGGCGGCGGTCCGCGGCAAGGAGTGGTTTTCCACGATGATGAGCATAGGCACCCACCATTCGGCCTAAGCTCCGGCGCGTGGGTTTGCTTGAGAAGGGCTTCGGGTACACCATGGAAGTCACGGATCGTTCGCGACCGTGCTAACCCGGCCCGACTCCTCCCCCCCCGAGTCGGCCGTGGGGACGACCCCCGCTCTCCCCCCCGGCGGGGGTCGTCGCATGTCCGGATACTTTTCCGGCCGCTCGACCGGTTGATGCAGACGCCAGCGAGTGTTCATTCCCTCTTCTCCGTCCTTGCCTGTGCCCGGTACGACGTGTGACCGTCCGTAATCGTTGCCGGTGCCCCGGAAAGCCACTCGTGCGAGTGGCGAAGTTATCCACAGCGGCAGGGTTTTCCCCTGTTTTTGACCAACTTTCCCACGAATCGAGATCTCCCTTCACTGTGAAGACCCGCGAGGTTCGCGGCTCGAACGAGAGAAGTGAGGGGCCATGCTCGAACCCATCCCGAACGCCCTGCCCGAGGGGGCCACCGACGCCCAACGCCCCCTGACCGGCCCGGTCCTGGCAGCCGGCGCGGAGAAACACCAGGTCGCGTCCGGTGACCGTAGGCCCTCGCGCCGGAGCGGTCCCGATGGCCGCGCCGGGTGCGGAGGGCCGGCGGCGGCGAGCCGCGGCCCCGGCCGGCGCCCCCTGAGGACCGCCCCACGCTCCTCCCCGCCAACAGGCCCGGGCACGGAGGGGACCCTCCCCGCACAGCCGTCCCGCCCCGTGCACGCAGCCCGCGTGGTGCGCCCCGCGAGCGATCCTGCCGCCCGACATGCCGCCTGGACGCCCGAGTTGCCGCCCTGGCCCGAGGAAGAGCCGGTCACCGACGTCCCGCCGGACCCGGACCCGGACCCCGACGCGGAGACCGTGCCGGACGACTGCCCGGTCGGCGTTCACAGCGCAGAGGAGCCGGGCGCACTGTCGTTCACCGGGCACAGCGGGCCGCCGGCCGGCGTGCCACGGAGCCCGTGGGAAGCCGACGGCGAGGTGGGTGACGGGGCGGACGGGCCGGTCGTCGCCGGTGCCGGTTCAGGGGAACGGTCTGAGGTCAACGGGCGGGCACCCGTTGACCGTCGCCGGGACAGCTGCGGCTCCCTGACGCGTCGCGGAGACGGAGGCGGGCGGGGACGCCGGGCCGATCCCGCGAGTGGCGGACGACCCGCCGCCATGCCGTTGATCGTCACCGAGGACGACGTGATGCTCGACGACCTGCTGCGGCTCTGCGCCGCCGCGGGAGTGGAGCCGGAGGTCTCCTTCGGGCCGCCCGCGGACCGTGAGAGCTGGGAGGCCGCGCCGCTTGTCCTGGTCGGTGACGAATGCGCGGCCGGGCTGCGGCGGTTGCCTCGCCGTCACGACGTCCTGCTCGTCGGGCGTGACCTCGACGACCCGCAGGTGTGGCGGCGCGGCATGGCCATCGGGGCCGACCACGTCATGTTCCTGCCGGACGGCGAACGCTGGCTGATCGACCGGATCGCCGACGCGGCCGAGGGTGTGGGGGACAGCGCCCTGACCGTCGGCGTCATCGGCGGCCGTGGCGGCGCCGGAGCGAGCACGCTGGCCTGTGCCCTGGCGGTGACGGCCGCCCGACTGGGCCACCGCACGGTGCTGGTCGACGGTGACCCGCTGGGCGGCGGGCTCGACGTGATGCTCGGTGCCGAGGAGGTCGCGGGCCTGCGATGGCCCGACCTGGCGGGGGCGCGCGGTCGGATGGGCGCCGGCGCGCTGACCGATTCGCTGCCCCGGCTGCACGACCTGAACGTCCTGAGCTGGGACCGGTCCGACGCGGTGCTCATCACCCCGGAGGCGATGCGCTCGGTGCTGTCGGCGGCCCGGCGCGGCGGCGGGCTGGTGGTCGTGGACCTGCCCCGGCGGCTGGACGACGCCGTGGTGGAGGCGTTGACGCAGACGGACGTCGGGCTGCTGGTCGTCCCTGGCGAACTGCGGGCGGTCGCGGCGGCCGACCGGGTGGCGTCCCGGGCCGGGATGGTGCTGCGCGACCTGCGGGTGGTGGCGCGCGGGCCCTTCCCGCCGGGGTTCGGCGAGGCACGGATCGCCCGGCTGCTGGGCCTGCCGTCGGCCGGGGTGGTCGGTGCGGAGAAGGGACTGGCGGAGGCGGTCGACTCGGGAGCGCCGCCGGGATCCCACGGACGGGGACCGCTGGCCCGGTTCTGCGAGGCGTTCCTGTCCGGGGCGCTGCGCAGCGGCGGGAGCGTGCGGGCGTGAACGGCTACGGGAACGCGGAGCAGCAGCCGGTGCCCCAGGTCGCGCGGGGGACCCAGCTGCCGGAGAACCGGGGCGGTTACGGGACGTTCGGCGGAGCGATCCCGGTGGCGGAGCGCGGGGCGTTGCTGGACGCGGTGCGGCTGGCCCTCGCGGAGTCCGGCGACGAGCCGACCCCGGCGCGGGTGGCGGCGGCACTGCGGGCCCAGGGCAGGCTGCTGGGCGACACAGCGGTGCTGGGTGTGGTGAACGAATTGCGGTCGGAGATGGTCGGAGCCGGTCCGCTGGAGCCGTTGCTGGGCGAGCCCGGGGTGACCGACGTGCTGGTCAACGGGCCGGACGAGGTCTGGGTGGATCGTGGGGCGGGCCTGGAGCGGGCCGGGGTGCGCTTCCGCGACGCGGCAGCGGTGCGCAGGCTCGCGCAGCGGCTCGCCATCGCGGCGGGTCGCCGGCTGGACGACGCCCGGCCGTGGGTGGACGCCCGCCTGCCGGACGGCACCCGCATGCACGCGGTGCTGCCGCCGGTGGCGGTCGGATCGGCGTGCCTGTCCCTGCGGGTGGTGCGGGCACGCGCGTTCGCCCTGGAAGAACTGGTGGCGGCCGGCACGGTGGACGGTGAGGCGGCCGCCATGCTGCGGGCGATGGTGGACGCCCGGTTGTCCTTCCTGGTCTCCGGCGGCACCGGATGCGGCAAGACGACGCTGCTCAGCACGCTGCTGGGGCTGGTCGGTCCCGGTGAGCGGATCGTGCTCGCCGAGGATTCGGCGGAGCTGCGGCCGGCGCATCCCCACGTCGTGCGACTGGAGACCCGTCCGGCGAACCAGGAGGGCGCGGGCCGGGTGACGCTGCGCGACCTGGTGCGCCAGGCGCTGCGTATGCGGCCGGACCGGCTGGTGGTCGGCGAGGTGCGCGGGCCGGAGGTGCTGGACCTGTTGGCGGCCCTCAACACCGGTCACGAGGGCGGGTGCGGCACTGTGCACGCCAATGCCGCCGGTGACGTTCCGGCGCGGCTGGAGGCGTTGGGGTCTACGGCCGGGCTGGAAAGGGCGGCGCTGCACAGCCAGGTGGCGTCCGCCTTGTCGGTCGTCGTTCACCTGGCGCGGGACCGGGCGGGACGCCGCTGCCTGACCGAGGTGCACGTGCTGGAGCGGGACGCGGCGGGGCTGGTCGGCACGGTCGCGGCCGTGGTGCGCGGCGCCGACGGGCGGTTCGTGCGGGAACGCGGCTGGCGGCGGTTCGCCGACCTGTGCGGGCGGGGGCGGTCGTGACGGCGCCGATGGGCGGTCCGCCGGTGGACGCCGAATTCGTGCTGGCGGTGTCCGCGACAGCCGTGGCGCTGGTGGCCGTCGGTGTGCTGCACCGCCGCGAGGGCGCGGCACGCCGGGCGCGGCGGCTGCTGTCCGGGGGCGGCGGCGTGTCGCTCGCGGCCCGGACGCGCGCCGCGGTGCCCCGGGCACGGGCGGCGCTCCCGCGGGTGGCGGCCGCGGGCGTGGCCTGGCTGGAGCGCCGGTTGGGCATCCGGACGGGACCGGAGCTGCTGTGCCTGCCGCTGGGGGTGCTGCTGGCGTTCGCGGTCCGCTCGCCGCTGCCCGTCCCGGCGGGCGCGGTGGCGGTGCCGTGGGCCGGCAGGTGGTTGCGGCGCCGGCGGGCCAGGGCGGGCTGCGAGGTCCGGGAGGACGCCGTGGCCCTGCTGTGCGCGGCTCTGGCGGGCGAACTGCGCGCCGGCCGGCCACCGGAGGAGGTGCTGACCGAGGCGGTCGAACGGCTGCGGGCCTCGCCGCCCGGGCAGCGGTGGACGGAGTTGCCCCAACTGCTGGCGGCGGCGCGCTTCGGCGGTGACGTGCCGCATGCGTTGCGCGAGGCGGCCGGGAGGCTCGGGGGTGAGGGGCTGGCGTCGGTGGCCGCGTGCTGGGAGGTGTGCCTGGACGGCGGTGCGGGGCTGGCCGACGGGCTGGACCGGGTGGCGGGGTGCCTGCGGGCCGAACGGGCCAGGCGTGACGACTTGCGCGCCCAGTTGGCGGGCCCCAGGGCCACCGCGGTGATGCTCGCCCTGCTGCCGGTCTTCGGTGTGCTGCTCGGCGTGGCGCTGGGCGCTGATCCGTTGCGGGTGCTGTTCCACACGCCGGTGGGGCTGGCCTGCATGGCTGCGGGGGCGACGCTGGAGTGGGCGGGGCTGGCGTGGACGGGCCGCATTGTCCGGTCCGCCGAGGCGGCGTCATGAACGGGGGAGTCTTCCACAGCCTGGGGGCAGTCCCGTCGCCCGTCACGCTGACCGGATGTGTGGCGCTCGCCGCAGGCGTGGTGGGTGCGGCGGCCCTGCTGCGGCGCACGTGGTCCGCGCGACGCCGGGGCGGAGCCCTGATGGCCCGCGGCGCTGCGGCCCACCGTCATCGGCCGCGGTGGCTCGCGCTCCCCGGCGCCGTCGCGTGGTCGTGGGTGGCGCCGGTCGCGGCCGGTGTGGTCGCCGACCGGCTGGTCGAAGGCGTCGCCGGAGTGCTGGCCGGTGCGGCCGCCGGGTGGGGTGTGCGGCGCTGGAGACGGTCGGCGGCGGCGCGCGGTGCGCCCGAACCGGACGGTGCCGCGGCACGGTTGCCCGAGGCGGCCGACCTGCTGGCCGCCTGCCTGGCGGCAGGGGCGACACCGGTACGGGCCGCCGACGCGGTGGGCCGCACCGTGGAGGGACCACTGGGGCACGCGCTGCGGCGGGTCGCGGCGGAGATCCGTCTGGGCGGTGACCCCGCGGCGTGCTGGCAGCGGCTGGCGGCGGTGCCGGACGCGGCTGACCTGGCCCGCTGGATGGCGCGGGCGTCCACCACGGGGGTGCCGCCGGTCGCGGCCGTCTCCCGGCTGGCAGCGGAGTGCCGTGCGGCCCGGACGCGTTCGGCCTCCGCCCGGGCACGGCGTGCGGCGGTCCTCGCCACCGCGCCGCTGGGGCTCTGCTTCCTGCCGGCGTTCCTGGCGGTCGGCGTGGTGCCGGTGGTGGCGGGACTGGCGGCGGCGATGACGGGAGGACGGGGGTGAACGGGGCTGTGGGCGTGGGTGGTCGGAGCGGCCGGGGCCCGCCGCCGCAGGGCTGCTGGGCGGAGGCGACGCGTGGATGCGGGGCGGGGGGCTTGGGCAGGGCGGCTGCTCGCCGTATGCCTGCCGGCCGTTCACCGGCCACCGCGTCCCGGGACCTGTGCACCGGTGCCGGGTCGCCTCCGGCCCCGGCGTCCGGCCGCCACGTCCGGTAGCCCCCGGCCCCGCCGTGGGAAGCAGCATCGTCCGCTCGTTCTGCGGGCGTTCAGACAACCAACCGATATGAGGAGAATCCGATGAACATCATGATGACTCGCTCGCCGTCCCCGTCCGTCCTCCCCGCCCGTCCCTTCACGCCGACCGGCAGCGGCGTCTTCCCGGTGACGTGCGGGACGGGGGCGGGACCGGTGTCGGACCGGCGTCGGCCAGTGGCCCGGTGGTGGCGGGGCGACGGGAGGTGGGTCGCGCGGCGGTGGCGGGCGGTGCGGGGGGCCGCGGCGGAGGCGGGGATGTCGACCGCCGAGTACGCGGTGGGCACCGTTGCGGCGTGCGCGTTCGCGGCGGTGCTGTACAAGGTCGTCACGAGTCCGGCGGTGAGTTCCGCGCTGGGAGCGATGATCAAGAAGGCCCTCGGTGTCGCCGTCTGAGAGCGGTCCGTCCGTCGTCGTCCGCCCTTCGGGGCGGGCGCGGCGGGCCCGCGACGGCGGGTACGTGACGGCCGAGACCGCGGTGGTGCTGCCCGTGCTGGTGCTGTTCACGGCGATGTTGCTGTGGGGGCTGATGGCGGCCGCCGCGCAGATCCGGTGTGTGGACGCGGCGCGGGCCGGGGCGCGTTCGGCGGCCAGATCGGAGCCTGAGGCCGCGGCGGTCGCCGCCGCGGCGGGTGTGGCGCCCGCCGGTGCGGCGGTGGCCGTGCGGCGGGACGGCGAACTGGTGCGGGTGCGGGTGACGGCGCGTTCGCTGGGGCCGGGACGCCTGGCGGGGCTGTTGTCGGTGGACGTGGGTGCCGAGGCGGCCGCGCTCGACGAGAGCACGCTGCGGTGACCGGCCGGGAGCCCGGCGCCGACCGGGGTTCGGCCACGGTGTGGGCGGTGGTCGCCGCCGGGCTGCTGTGCACGGTCTTCGCCGCCGTGCTGGGGCTCGGGCAGGCGGTCGCCGCACGGCACCGGGCGGACGGCGCCGCCGACCTCGCGGCGCTCGCGGCCGCCGACCACGCCCTGGACGGTCGGGCGGTGGCCTGCCGGGAGGCGGACCGGGTCGCCCGCGCACAGGGCGCACGCCTGAAGCGGTGCGCCGTCACCGGTGAGGTGGCCGACGTCGTCACCGGCGTACCGGGGCCGGACGTGCCGTTCGTCAGCGGTCCCGTCACCGGCCGGGCGCGGGCCGGACCGGCCGCCGTGGCACCGCCGGACGGCCCCGCGCCGACCCCGCCCCAGGACGGACCCGCGCCGTCGAAGGGGCTCGCGCCGATGGAGGAACGCGCGCCGTCGATCCTGCCCCGGCCCCCGGACGGACCCGCGCCGCCGGACAGGCCCCCACCCCCGGACGGACCCACGCCCCCCGACGGGCCCCCGGCCACCCAGCCCGCCCCCGCCGACGGAACCCCCGCCTCACTCCCGGGGTGCCCCCGCCAGCAGGCAGTCCAGGGCGAGGACGGCACCGGATTTGTCCAGGGGGTCGTTGCCGTTGCCGCACTTGGGCGACTGCACGCAGGAGGGGCAGCCGTGGTCGCAGTCGCAGGCGGCGATGGCGTCGCGGGTGGCCGACAGCCAGGTGCGGGCGGTGCGGAAGGCGCGTTCCGCGAAGCCCGCGCCGCCCGGGTGGCCGTCGTGGACGAAGACCGTGTGCAGGCCGGTGTCGGGGTGCAGTGGCACCGACACGCCGCCGATGTCCCAGCGGTCGCAGGTGGCGAACAGCGGCAGCAGGCCGATGGAGGCGTGCTCGGCGGCGTGCAGCGCGCCGGGCAGGGCCTCCGGGAGCAGCCCCGCCGCGGCGAGCCGTTCCTCCGGCAGCGACCACCACACCGCCCGGGTGCGCAGGGTGCGCGGCGGGAGGTCGAGCTTCGTCTCGCCCAGCACCTCGCCGGTGATCAGCCTGCGGCGCAGGTAGGAGACCACCTGGTGGGTCACCTCGACCGAGCCGAACGCCAGCGTCGCCTCCCCCCACGGGACTTCGGTGTCGGTCGACAGCACGCGGACGGAGGTCGTGTCGCGGGCGGTCGTGGAATAGGGCGGGTCGGCCTCCTCCACCAGGGCGACCGAGTCCTCCAGGTCGAGCCGGGTGACCAGGTACGTGCGGCCGTGGTGGAGGTGGACGGCTCCGTCGTGCACCGCGGTGTGGGCGGAGGCGGCGTCCACCGTGCCGAGCAGGCGCCCGGTGCCGGACTCCACGACCTGCACCTGCCGCCCGCCCTCGCCGCGGATGTCGGTGAGGTCGGCGGCGCGCTCCCGCCGGGTCCAGTACCAGCCGCCCGGCCGGCGCCGCAGCAGGCCCCGCTGTTCCAGTTGCGGCAACAGAGCGGGCGTCTCCGGGCCGAAGAGACCGAGGTCCGGGTCGGTCAGCGGCAGTTCGGCGGCGGCGGCGCACAGATGCGGGGCGAGCACGTACGGGTTGTCCGGGTCCAGGACCGTGGACTCCACCGGGCGGTCGAACAGGGCCTCCGGATGGTGGACGAGATAGGTGTCCAGTGGATCGTCCCGGGCGACCAGCACCGCCAGCGCCCCTTCACCGCCGCGCCCGGCCCGCCCGGCCTGCTGCCACAGCGACGCCCGGGTACCCGGGTAGCCGGCCAGCACCACGGCGCCCAGGCCCGACACGTCGATGCCGAGTTCCAGCGCCGGGGTCGAGGCCAGGCCCAGCAGCCGGCCACTGTGCAGATCGCGCTCCAGGGCCCGCCGTTCCTCCGGCAGATAACCGCCGCGATAGGCGGCAACCCGGCCCGGCAGTGAGCGGTCCACGGCCGCCAGCCGGTCCTGCGCCAGCAGGGCGATCAGCTCCGCCGCGCGCCGGGAGCGGACGAAGGCGACCGAGCGGATGCCGAGCGTGACGAGATCGGTGAGCAGTTCGGCGGTCTCGGCGGTGGCCGACCGGCGCACCGGGGCGCCGCGCTCGCCGCTCAGTTCGGTCAGCGGCGGTTCCCAGAGGGCGAAGACGAGTTCGCCGCGCGGCGAAGCGTCGTCGGTGACCTCGACGACCGGGACGCCGGTGAGCCGGCTCGCGGCGGTCGCCGGGTCGGCTGCCGTCGCCGAGGCCAGCAGGAACACCGGCCGCGACCCGTACCGCTCGCAGATCCGCCGCAGCCGCCGCAGCACCTGCGCGACGTGCGAGCCGAAGACCCCGCGGTACATGTGGCACTCGTCGACGATCACGTATCGCAGCTGGCGCAGGAAGGACGCCCAGCGGGTGTGGCCGGGCAGGATGCCGCGGTGCAGCATGTCCGGGTTGGTCAGGACGTACGTGCCGTACTGCCGCACCCATTCGCGTTCCTCGAACGGCGTGTCCCCGTCGTACACCGCCGCTCGTACGGCCGTGCCCAGCGGTGCCGCCAGGTCGGCGACGGCGCGGCGCTGGTCGGCCGCCAGGGCCTTCGTCGGCGCGAGGTAGAGGGCGGTGGCGCCGCGCCCGGTGATCCGCGCGGTGGCGGCGGCCGCGGCGACGGATCCGGCGGTCGGCGGCAGGGCGCCGGCGTCCGGCAGGACCGTTTCGCGAATGGTCGCGGGGGCGGTGGCCTGCGACGGGATGCGGGGCGGCGGGGGCTGCGGCGTGCCGGGGCGGGCCGCGGCGGGCCGCGCCGCGGACGCCTGCGGGGTGCCGTCCGACACGCCCGGGGCGACGGCCGCGGGTTCCGCATCCCCGGAGCAGGGGGCCGGGTCTGCCGGACCGCCGGCGCCGCCGGCCGGACGGGCGGAGCGGGCCGCGGCCCGCCTGGTGGTGGAGGCGGCACGGGAGGTGGCGTCGGCGCCGTCCAGCAGGGCGCTGAGGACCGGCAGCAGGTAGGCCAGCGACTTGCCCGAGGCGGTGCCGGTGGCGATCACCACGGACTCGCCGCGCAGGGCGTGCCGGGCGGCGGCGGCCTGGTGCTCCCAGGGGCGGTCGATGCCGGCCGCCCGCACGGCGTCGATCACTTCTGGGCGGATCCCCTCGGGCCAATCCGCATGGCGTCCGGTTCTGGGGGGCAGGTGCTCCGTATGAGTGACGCGTGCGGCGCGGCCCGCGCCCGACACGATCCTGTCCAGGACCGTGGTGGGACCGGGTCGGCCGTGCCGGGGTTGCGGTGCGGGATCGTGGGCCATCGGCACTCAGTGTGTCACTGGCGGGCGGACAATCGCTGTAAGCGTCGTCCTTGTCCGCCGGTAAGTGATTGAATGCCATCGCGGCTGCCGATCCATGGGGGGCGACCGCTCGATGCAAGGTGCTGGAGGTTCCGTGGACCTGTCCCTGTCGACCGAGACCGTTGGCGACCGTACGGTCGTCCGTGTCGGTGGCGAGATTGATGTATACACCGCGCCCAAGCTGCGCGAGCAGTTGGTCGAGCTCGTCAATGACGGCAGCTACCACCTGGTCGTGGACATGGAGGGCGTGGACTTCCTCGACTCCACCGGTCTGGGTGTGCTCGTCGGCGGACTCAAGCGAGTCCGCGCCCACGAGGGCTCACTGCGTCTGGTGTGCAACCAGGAGCGCATTCTCAAGATTTTCCGTATCACCGGCCTCACCAAGGTGTTCCCGATCCACACCTCGGTCGAGGACGCCGTCCAGGCCACGGACTGACGGTCACCGGATGACGCGCGGTGGCCGGCGAACGCGCCGGCCCGCCGTGTGTCACTCCGTGTCCGCCCGAGTACGTGGGGTTCCCGGGGCCGCCCGCAGCGGCGGACCCCGGGCTCCTGTCGTGCCTGCCCTGACCTCTTAGGGAGTCCGCCGATGGCCACCGTCGAGCTGCTCTTCAGCGCTCTGCCCGAACACGTCCGCACCGCCCGGCTCGTGGCGGCCGCCGTAGCGCGCCGAGCGGGGGTGGACGAAGCGGTGCTGGACGAGGTGCGGCTCGCCGTCGGTGAGGCGTGCAGTCGTGCCGTGGGCATGCACCGGACGAACGGGATCGACCAGCCGGTGGTGGTGCGGCTGACCGAGGAGGAGAAGAACTTCTCCATCGAGGTCGGCGACCGCGTCACGACCGGTCACAGCGGTTCCGCCAACGTTTCCGACCCGGCCGGCGACGACGCCGAGGACGAGAGCCGTATGGGGCTCGCCGTCATCAGCGGCCTCGTCGACGACATCGAGGTCACCACCGGCCCCGACGGCGGCACCATCCGCATGACCTGGCCGGTCGCCGCGCTCGCGTAACGACCCACAGCGCTGTCACCGCCCGCCGGACGTCTCCGCGCGGGCGGTAGGTGTATGTGCGTACGGCTCTGCACGTCTGCCGGAAGCGGATGCTCGCCTGACGTACAGGCCGGGCCGGATTTCAGGGTTCTGTTCGACTGCGATCCGTCCCGGCCGCGTCGGTTCGCCGGTCTGGAGACGGTGCAGCCCGTTTTCCATCTCCATACCGCTTGATTTCCGCACGCCGCGGAACGCCCCCGGTGGGCCGGTGCCGCGGTCGCGGACTGTCACGGGTGACGAAGACAACACTTGCCGTCCGGCGCGGGTGCCGGTGGTGGTCGCCGGTACTTGGACCTGGGAAGTGCCTGGCCGTCAGGGGTGTTCCAAGGGCGGCCGATTGACGGAACGCGGGGCACGGGCGGAAGCGTCGGGACCGGGGCCTGGCGTGATGTGGGCGGGGCAAAAGGCGGCAATACTGGTCGTACCATCTGATTGGATCCTGGCCGGGCCCTGTTTACCCGTGTATGTTCCCCGTCCGAAGACCCCCACGGAAGGACACCCGGTGATCAAGAAGCTCGCGGCCGGTGCGTGCTGTGCGGCGATCGCGATGCTCGCGGTCGCCGGGTGCAGCGACTCCGACGACCAGGCCAAGGCGTACGCCAAGAAGGTGTGCGACCAGGTCCAGCCCCAGCACGCGGCCATCCAGAACGCGTCCGACGCCATCGCGAAGGTCTCCGCGGGCGCCGCCGCTCCCAAGGACGTCCAGCAGACCGACGCCACCGCCTTCGGTGAGATCGCGAGCGCCTACCGGACGCTGGCCCAGGCCGTCCAGGACGCCGGCGCTCCGCCGGTCGACAACGGCCAGGCGCTCCAGAAGAACGCCGTCACCCAGCTGAACGGCATCTCCGCCTCCTACGCCAAGCTGCAAAAGGGCGTGCAGGGGCTGGACGCCTCCGACCAGGGCAAGTTCGCCGACGGACTGAAGTCGCTCTCCCAGCAGTTCTCCTCGCTCAGCCAGAGCGGCAGCGACGCCCTCACCAAGCTCCAGGCCGGCGACATCGGCAAGGCGATGGCCCAGCAGCCCGGCTGCAAGAAGGCCAGCACCGCCGCCTCGCCGGACGCCGCGTAGACGATCGCGCCGAAAACCTGACGTATACCGCCTGAAAACGGCGGGCACGTCAGGCTTTCCGCCTTCGGGCGTCCCGCCGAGCCCGCGCCCACGCCGACGTCCGTGCCCTGCCGGACCCGCGGCCGCCGTGTGCCGGACCCACGGACGGCGTGCCCCGCCGGACCCGCGGCCGCCGTGCCCCGCCGCCTCTTCACCCCGGCACCCCGCACCGCCCGACACGCCCCCGCTCCCACCCCACCCGCACAGCCCCTCCTCTCCTCACCGCTCCCGGGTGACCCCGCCCGTCCGCGACAATGGGCCGCGTGACTGCGCAGACCCTCCCCGTGCCCGAGTCCCCTTTTGTCGCGCGGTTGCGTGACGCGCTGCTGGCGGCGGAGTTCACCGCCGACGGCTGCCTGGAGTTGCTGGGGGCGAACGCCTACGCCGCGCTGTCGCGGGGTGAGACCGTGCCGGCGCTGCGGGCGACGCGCGGGGACGGGGGGCTGGAGACGCTGGTGCGGCTGTTCCTGCTCCAGGGTGTCCTGCCGCGGGAGCGGGTGGCCGCCGTGCTGCCGCTGGCGCAGGCGCTGGAGGCCGGCTGGGTGCGGGAGACCGCCGAGGGCGTCGAGGCCACGGTGGATGTGCGGCCGTACGCGGGGGAGGGCGGCGAGGACTGGTGGATCGTCTCCGACCTGGGGTGTGCGGTCGGGGGCGCCGGCGGGATCGGGTCCGCGACGGCGCACCGCCCCGACGCGCCCGACCGTTCGCAGCTCGTGCTCGGCGTCGGCGGGGCGTCCACCACGCTGGCGGGCATCACGGTGCGCGAACCGGTGCGCAGCGTGCTGGACATCGGCACCGGTTCCGGCATCCAGGCGCTGCACGCCGCGGCGCGCGGGACCCGGGTGACGGCCACGGACGTCAACCCGCGGGCCCTGCGGTTCGCCGGCCTGACCCTGGCGCTGTCCGGTGTGCCGGCCGCCGACCTGCGACAGGGCAGCCTGTACGAGCCGGTGGACGGCGAGAGGTTCGACCTCGTCGTGTCGAATCCGCCGTTCGTCATCTCACCCGGTGAGCGGTTCGTCTACCGGGACGGCGGTATGGCGGGCGACGACCTGTGCCGCACGCTGGTGGCCCGGTCGGCCGATCATCTGGCGGACGGCGGTCACTGCCAGCTGCTGGCGAACTGGGAGCACGCCGACGGGGAGGACTGGCGCGAGCGGGTCTCGTCATGGGTGCCCGCCGGGTGCGACGCGTGGATCGTGCAGCGCGAGGTGCAGGATCCCGCGTCGTACGCCGAGCTGTGGCTGCGTGACGGGGGCGACCACCGCGGTGACCCGCGCGGGTACGCGGAGCGTTACGACGCGTGGCTGGAGGAGTTCGAACGCCGCAAGGTCACGGGTGTGGGCTTCGGCTGGATCACCGTGCGGCGGGGTGGCGCGGCGAGCCCGGTGATCGTCGCCGAGGAGTGGCCGCACCCGGTGGAACAGCCGCTGGGGCCGGAGATCGCCCGGTGGTTCGAACGGCAGGACTTCCTGCGCGCCCACGACGACGCGGCGCTGCTCGGGTGGCGTTTCCAGCTGGCCGACGGCGTCGTGCAGGAGCAGGTGGGGCCACCCGGCGCGGAGGACCCCGAGCACGTGGTGCTGCGGGCGGCACGCGGCATGCGCAGGGCCACCGCGGTCGACACCGTCGCGGCCGCATTCGCCGGCGTGTGTGACGGATCGCTCACCGCCGGGCGGATCCTGGACGCCATCGCGCAGCTGTTGGGCCAGGATCCGGTGCTGCTGCGCGACCGCACGCCCGCCGCCGTCCGTTCCCTGGTGGAGCAGGGCTTCCTGCTGCCGCTGGACTGAACCGGCGGGGGACAACACCCCTGCTCCCGGGCCGCCCGCGCACCTCGGTGCGGCCCGGTCGGCGCGGGCCGTGCGGGCCCGTGGGAGGGCCCGCGGGCGCCGTCGGCGACCAGGACGGCCGATGCTCCCGGAGCGGCGGCACAGACCCCTCGCAGGGCCCTGGGGAGGGGCTTGCTGGAGAGACTCCGGGCGGGCGTACCCTCCGGTTCGTGGGGCGGAGGGGCCGTAAGTCGGGTTACCGTTCGAGTGGCGTTGCGGACTTTTCCCGTTTGACACGGGGGACTGGGTTACGGTCACACTCCGCAGCGTCACCCTTTCGACCCGGAGAGAAGAGCAGAAGTTGTCCCCGACCACCGACACCGCTCAGGGCGGCCACCGCCTCGTCATCGTCGAGTCGCCCGCCAAGGCGAAGACGATCAAGAGCTACCTCGGCCCCGGGTACGTGGTCGAGGCCAGCGTCGGGCACATCCGCGACCTGCCGAACGGTGCGGCCGAGGTGCCCGAGAAGTACACGGGTGACGTGCGCCGTCTCGGGGTGGACGTCGACCACGACTTCCAGCCGGTCTACGTGGTCAACAGCGACAAGCGCAGCCAGGTCAGGAAACTGAAGGACCTGCTCGTCGGCGCCGACGAGCTCCTGCTCGCCACCGATGAGGACCGCGAGGGCGAGGCCATCGCCTGGCACCTGCAGGAGGTGCTCCAGCCGAAGGTCCCGGTGCGCCGGATGGTCTTCCACGAGATCACCAAGGACGCCATCCAGGCCGCCGTGCGCAACCCGCGCGAGCTGAACCAGCGCCTGGTCGACGCCCAGGAGACCCGCCGCATCCTCGACCGCCTCTACGGCTACGAGGTCTCCCCGGTGCTGTGGAAGAAGGTCATGCCGAAGCTGTCGGCCGGCCGCGTGCAGTCCGTCGCCACCCGGCTGGTCGTCGAGCGGGAGCGGGAGCGCATCGCGTTCACCTGCGCCTCCTACTGGGACCTCACCGGCACTTTCTCCACCGGGCGTCCCGGTGACGCCGCCGACCCCGGCAGCTTCGCCGCGCGGCTGACCGCCGTCGACGGGACGCGGGTCGCGCAGGGCCGTGACTTCGGCTCCAGCGGCCGCCTCAAGGACGGCGCGCAGGTGCTGCACCTCGACGAGGCCGCCGCCCGCGCCCTCGCCGACGGTCTGGCCGCCACGGAGTTCGGCGTGCGTTCCGTCGAGTCCAAGCCGTACCGCCGCTCCCCGTACGCCCCGTTCCGCACCACGACGCTCCAGCAGGAGGCGTCCCGCAAGCTCGGGCTCGGCGCCAGCGCGACGATGAACGTCGCGCAGCGGCTGTACGAGAACGGTTTCATCACCTACATGCGTACCGACTCCACGACGCTGTCGGAGACGGCCGTCAAGGCGGCACGCGCGCAGGTCACCCAGCTGTACGGTGCCGACTACCTGCCGGAGAAGCCGCGCACGTACGCCGTCAAGGTGAAGAACGCGCAGGAGGCGCACGAGGCGATCCGCCCCTCGGGGGACCGTTTCCGCACGCCGGCCGAGACGAAGCTGACCGGTGACCAGTTCCGGCTGTACGAACTCATCTGGATGCGCACGGTCGCCTCACAGATGAAGGACGCCGTCGGGAAGTCCGTCACCGTCAGGGTGGCCGGCCGCGCCGCCGACGGGCGGGAGGCGGAGTTCTCCGCGTCCGGCAAGATCATCACCTTCCACGGCTTCATGAAGGCGTACGTGGAGGGGGCCGACGACCCCAACGCCGAACTCGACGACCGCGAACGCCGGCTGCCGCAGGTGGCCGAGGGCGACGCGCTGTCCGCCGAGGACATCACCGCCGACGACCACTCCACCAAGCCGCCCGCCCGCTACACCGAGGCGTCGCTGGTCAAGGAGCTGGAGGAGCGGGAGATCGGCCGCCCCTCCACCTACGCCACGATTCTGGGCACCATCCTGGACCGCGGGTACGTGTTCAAAAAGGGCACAGCACTCGTGCCGTCCTTCCTCAGCTTCGCGGTCGTCAGCCTGCTGGAGAAGCACTTCGGGCGCCTGGTGGACTACGACTTCACCGCGCGTATGGAGGACGATCTCGACCGCATCGCCCGTGGCGAGGCGCAGTCCGTGCCGTGGCTGCGGCGCTTCTACTTCGGCGAGGCCCCCGGCGGCGCCCCCGTCCCGGCCGGCGGCGCCGCCGAGGCCGGCAACGGTGACGGCGACCACCTGGGCGGCCTGAAGGAACTCGTCACCGACCTGAGCGCCATCGACGCGCGCGAGGTGTCCTCCTTCCCCGTCGCCGACGGCATCGTGCTGCGCGTGGGGCGCTACGGCCCGTACGTGGAGAAGACCGCCGAGGGCGAGGAGACCTCCCGCCGGGCCGACGTGCCGGACGATATGCCGCCGGACGAGCTGACCGCGGAGAAGGCGCAGGAACTGCTGGACAAGCCCAGCGGCGACTTCGAGCTGGGCGCGGACCCCTCCACCGGCCGTCAGATCGTCGCCAAGGACGGCCGCTACGGCCCGTACGTCACGGAGATCCTGCCGGACGACGCGCCCAAGACCGGCAAGAACGCGGTCAAGCCGCGCACCGCCTCGCTGTTCCAGTCCATGTCGCTGGACACCGTCACCCTGGAGGACGCGCTCAAACTCATGTCGCTGCCGCGCGTCGTCGGCGCCGACCCCGGGTCCGGCGACGAGATCACCGCGCAGAACGGCCGCTACGGCCCGTACTTGAAGAAGGGCACCGACTCGCGTTCCATCGGGTCGGAGGACCAGCTGTTCACCATCACGCTCGACGAGGCGCTGGCGATCTACGCCCAGCCCAAGCAGCGCGGCCGCGCCGCCGCCAAGCCCCCGCTGAAGGAATTGGGCACCGACCCGGTCAGCGAGCGTCCCGTGGTGGTCAAGGACGGCCGCTTCGGCCCGTACGTCACGGACGGCGAGACCAACGCCACGCTGCGCCGCGACGACGAGGTGGAGAGCATCACGCCGGAGCGCGGCTACGAGCTCCTGGCGGAGAAGCGCGCCAAGGCCCCGGCCAAGAAGACCGCGAAGAAGGCCCCGGCCAAGAAGGCGCCGGCGAAGAAGGCCGCCCCCGCCACGGCGAAGAAGACGGCGGCGAAGAAGACCACCGCGAAGAAGACGACCGCCAAGAAGACCACGACGGCGGCCCAGAAGACCACGGCGAAGCGGACGACGGCCTCCAGGCCCGCCGAATAGCCCGTGCCGCCGGCCGTCCTTGCGACGGCCGGCGCCCGGCATCGCGACGCGTGCGTTCCCGCGTCGTGACGTATCGCGCACGAAAACCACGCCGTACGTCACGATTCCCCAGGGCATCGTCCGATGAACGGCGGCCGGTCCACCTGTGAGCGGTGAAGAGATCGTGGCGATGCGGCGCCGGAGCGGCCATTAATGGATGTATTCCGGTCGGAGTGCGGCCTTCTGCTTGACCGTCAGGTCACGTTCGGGTATCTGCGTCGCCCGCCTGTTCGTACACGGCGCTTGAGGACGGTCCCCTCCGGTTAGGCTGGCAGGATGACGCGTGTCGAGCAGCCGGGCGGGCCCGGCGACTTCACCACCTCACTCGCCGCCGACTCCCGCGAGCGTGCCGTTTCCGCCCTCCTGCGCGTCCCCGCTCTGCGCAAGCTGTGGACCGCACAGTTCACCGGAGCGGTCGGCGACCGCCTCGGCGCGCTGGCGCTCCTGGCGCTGACCGTCCAGGCGGCGGTCGCGCAGCAGGCACTCGGAGGCGGATTCCGCGGCGTGGCGTTCGCCGTCACGCTCGTCCTGGGACTGCGGCTGGTGGCCGCCGTGCTGTTCGGCGCCCTGCTGCTCGGCCCACTGGCGGCGCTGACGTCTCCACAGGGCGTACTCGACCGCCGCTGGACGATGATCGGATCGGACGCGGTACGGCTGGCGCTGTTCGTCGTCGCGCCGCTGTGGATCGACTGGCTCCCGGCCAACGCCATGACGTGGCTGCTGGCCACGGTCTTCGTCACCGGGCTCGCCGAACGCCTGTGGACGATCGCCAAGGATGGAGCCGCCCCGGCCCTGCTGCCGGCGCCCACCGCCGACGGCGTGCGCCCCGGCCCGGACCACTTGGCCGCCCTGCGCCGCCTCGACCTGCGCACCGCGTTCGTCGCCCTGCCGGCTGCCGCCGTGGTGCTGGTCGGCGCGTCGCTCGTCAACAACGTGCTGGGCGTGTGGTCCCTCTGGTTCTCCGGCCACCACGTCGCGATGGCCTCGTACGTGGCAGCCGGCCTGTTCGCCGCCTGCGTCGCCAGCCTGTACTTCATGGAACTGCCCACCGCGGCCACCGCCCGCCCGCGCCCCCCGCTGGACGGCCTGCGCCGTCCCAAGGGGCCGGCCGGCTCGGAACGCGGCCGCACCGGCGCCCTGCCCGCCCTGGTCCTGGCCTGCGCCGCGGTCGCCGGCGCGATCGGCGCCGCCGTGTCCGTCGCCGTGCTGCACGCGGCCGCGCTGGGCGGCGGGCCGGTCGGCTTCGGCCTGCTGGTGCTGGCGCTGACCGGCGGCACCGTGCTCGGCATCCGCACCGCTGCCCGCCTGCTGCCCGGCCTCTCCCGGCGCCGCCTGATGGGGCTGGCCATCGCGGTGGCCGGTATCGCGCTGCTGCTGACCGGCCTGGTGCCCGACCCGGCCACGGTGCTGGCGCTGTCGCTGCTGGCCGGGTACGCCGCCGGTGTCGCCGCCAACACCGGCCACACGCTCATCGAGCAGGAAGCACAGGAAAGCCGCCGCGAGCGGACCACCACCCACCTGCACGCCGTCGTGCGCCTGGCGCTGGGCTTCGCCGCCCTGGCCGGCCCGCTCGTCGCCGCCGCCATCGGCCCGCACCGGGTGGCGGACGGCGCGTTCACTTTCGCGCACAGTGGTGCGGCCTTCGCCCTGATGCTCACCGGCGCCCTGCTGCTGCCCGCGGCGGCGCTCGTGCTCGGCAAGCTCGACGACCGCGACGTACCGCTCGGCCGCGACCTGCGCGAGGCCCTGCGCGGTGCCGAACCGGCCACCGCACCCGCCGCCACCGGCTTCTTCCTCGCCGTCGAGGGCGGGGACGGCGCGGGGAAGTCCACCCAGGTCGAAGCGCTGGCCGCATGGATCCGCGGCAAGGGCCACGAGGTCGTCGTCACCCGCGAACCCGGCGCCACCGCCATCGGCAAGCGCCTGCGGTCGATACTGCTCGACGTCTCCAGCAGCGGCATCTCCCACCGTGCGGAAGCCCTGCTGTACGCGGCCGACCGCGCCGAACACATCGCCACCGTCGTCCGCCCCGCCCTGGAACGCGGCGCCGTCGTCATCAGCGACCGCTACATCGACTCCTCCGTCGCCTACCAGGGCGCCGGCCGCGACCTGGCGCCCACCGAGATCGCCCGCATCTCCCGCTGGGCCACCGACGGCCTCGTCCCGCACCTGACGCTGCTGCTCGACATCGCGCCGGACACCGCCCGGGAACGCTTCACCGAGGCCCCGGACCGCCTGGAGTCCGAGCCCGCCGAGTTCCACGACCGCGTCCGCCGCGGCTTCCTGGCACTCGCCGCAGCCGACCCCTCCCGCTACCTCGTCCTCGACGCCGCGCAGGAGCCCGAGGAGGTCACCCGCCTCGCCCGGCACCGCCTCGACCAGGCGCTGCCCTTGTCCGAGCAGGAGATCGAGGCCCGCGCCGAGGCCGAGCGCCGCGCCGCCGAGGAGGCCCGCAAGCGCGCCGAGGAGGAGGCCGCCGCCAAGGCAGAGGCCGAACGCCTGGAGCGCGAACGCCAGGAGCAGCTCGCCCGCCTGCGTGCCGAGGAGGAGGAGCAGCGCCGCCTCGCCGAGGAACACCGTCAGCAGGAGGAGGCCGCGGCCAAGGCGGAGACCGAGCGCCTGGAGCGGGAACGCCAGGAGCAGCTCGCGGTGCTGCGTGCCGAGGAGGAGCGGCGGCTCGCCGACGAGGAACGCGCCCGCCGCCAGGCCGCCGAGGACGCCCGCGCGGACGAGGCACGCCGTCTCGCCGAGGAGGAGCGCCTGCGCCGTGAGGCCGCCGGCGCCGCCCGCGCCGAGGACGCCCGCCGCCTCGCCGAGGACGAACGCGCCCGCCGCGCGTCGGAGGCCGCGGCCCGCGACGCCGAACAGGAACGCCTGCGTCTGCTGAAGGCCGAACAGGACCGCCTGCGCGCCGAGGCCCAGGCCGCGCGTCTGGAGAAGGAACGCCGCACCGAGGAGGCCCTGCGCCGCCCGGACACCGACCAGGAGGCGTCCTTCCCCACCCCGGCCCCCGGTGACGGTGGCCCGCAGGAGACCGCTCACGGCGGTGACAGCGCCGGCCCCGCGGAATCAGGCACCACGCCGCACGATTCCGGTACGCGCCACGACGGCGGCGACGAGCCCACCGACGCCGTGCCGCCGGGCGCCACGGGTACCGCCGCCGGAACGGCCGACGTGTCCGGCGACGCGAAAACCCGCACCATGCAGACGCCCGTCCCGCCGGACGCCTCCGCCGGGACCTCCGGCCGGTACGACGACACGGCCCCGACGCTGAAGACCCCGCGCGTGCCCTCCGGCGCCACGGACGACACGCGCACGGTGGAGGTGCCGCGCCCCGCCGACGTCGAGGAGACGACGGTGCTGCCGCACGTCCTGGACGACCCGCGCATACAGCTGCACGAAACGGAGCACGACGCGGCGCCCGGGACGCACGACGCCGAACGCACCACGGTCATGCCGCGGCTCCCGCAGGACGGTCCCGCGCCCGACAGTGACGCCCCGACCGACCGCGTGCCGTCGTGGATGTTCCGCGACGAGCAGCCGGCCGCCGGGAACGACGCGCCGGCCGGCGAGGACCGCACCCGCGAGATCCCGCAGGTCACCGATGCCCCGGAGAACGGCCGGCGCAAGCGTCCGCGCCCCAGCTGGGCGGAGGAGACCCCGCTGGACGACCTGCCCTCGCTCGCCGACGAACTCCTCGGCCCGCACCACTCGTTCGAGGCGTACGAGCCCTACGACCAGGAGCGGCCCGCCGACCCCGGCCCGGACGACGACGGCACCGGCCGGGGGCGCCGCCGCAAGCGCTGACCCAGACCCGCCCCTCCGGACCCCACGACGGGCCCCGCCGCTCCAGCGGCCGGGGCCCGTTGTCAGTGGGGTGGTCCATGATGGTGATGACGGGATGGCGGGCCGGCCACGGGGGTGCCGGCCCGCCCCCGGGAACCCCCGCGCGCCGCACGCGCCACGTGCGGACACCGCACCGCGCCGGGGAAGGCGACGCAACGGAACAGGGCCGGCCGGGCAGGGGACCCGACGGGCGGCCCCGGAAGGACACGGTATGGCGGTCTGGGACGACCTGATCGGGCAGCAACCGGTCATCGAGCAGCTGCTGCCCGCCGCGCGCGACGCGGACGCCCTGGTGACCGCGGTGGCCTCCGGCGGCGCGACGGCGCAGCCGATCGCCGCGAAGATGACGCACGCGTGGCTGTTCACCGGTCCCCCCGGATCCGGTCGCGCCGAGGCGGCCCGCGCGTTCGCCGCCGCGCTCCAGTGCGTCAGCCCCGACCGGGCACTCGGCGGCGTGCCCGGCTGCGGATTCTGCGACGGCTGCCACACCACGCTGGTCGGCACCCACGCCGACGTCGAGGTGGTGGCCACCGACCAGCTGTCCATCGGGGTGAAGGACACCCGCGACCTGGTGCGCCGCGCCGCGATGTCGCCCGCCGGCGGCCGCTGGCAGATCATCGTGCTGGCCGACGCGGACCGGCTCACCGAAGGAGCCGGCAACGTGCTGCTGAAGGCCGTCGAGGAGCCCGCCCCCCGCACCGTCTGGCTGCTGTGCGCGCCCTCCGTCGAGGACGCCCTGCCCACCATCCGCTCCCGCTGCCGCCTGCTCACGCTGCGCACCCCCCCGGTGGACGCGGTCGCCGACGCCCTCGTGCGGCGCGACGGGGTGGCCCCCGGGCTCGCCGCGTCCGTCGCCCGGGCCACGCAGGGGCACATCGACCGGGCCCGCCGCCTCGCCACGGACGAGAACGCCCGCGAACGCCGCGCTGCGGTCCTGCGACTGCCGGAGCAGCTCGGCGACATCGGCGGTTGTCTGAGGGCCGCGCAGACCCTCGTCGACTCCGCCACGGACGACGCCAAGCAGGTCGCCGAGGAGATCGACACCAAGGAGACCGAGGAGATGCGCGCCGCGCTCGGCGCCGCGGCCGGCACCGGCGGCCGGATGCCGCGCGGCACCGCCGGGGCCATGAAGGAGCTCGCGGACCGTCAGAAACGCCGCTCCACCCGGACCCAGCGCGACACCCTCGACCTGGCCCTCACCGACCTCGCCGGCTTCTATCGCGACGTCCTGGCCGTCCAGTTCGCCGCCGCCGCCCGCATCGCCAACGCGGACCTCAACGACGTCGTCCACCGCCAGGCCGCCACCTCCCGCCCCGAGAACACCCTGCGCCGTATCGAGGCGGTCCTGGCCTGCCGCGAGGCGCTGGAGACCAACGTGGCACCGCTGCTGGCCGTCGAAGCCATGACGATGGCCCTGCGGGCGGGCTGAACCCGCCCCCACTGCGGCCGAGCGCCCGCTGACGCCCGCCCAGCGGAACGGGGCGTCCGCCCGCGCCGGTGAATGTCCGGGCGCGCGGCACACACGAAGGAGTGACGTCGGGCAATCGTTCGGGTGATACGAGGGCGTTCCGGGTTGCGGGTGCCCGGAGCGGGGGGAGGGCGTGTACGCCGGGAGGGTGCCGCGGAGGGCGGACCGTCCGCAGGAATCCCGAGGTGGTGCGTACCGGTGTCGACGTCCTCCGTCGTCCTCAGCGTGGTCCCGCTGGCCGTCGCGGCAGCCGGTGCGGTGCCGCTCGCCCGGGGCGCCGCCCGTCAGTGGCGGGGCCAGCTCGCCGGTCGCCCCTACGAACTGCCCGAGAACTACCGCCCGGCGCTGCTGCGGGCCGCCGCGTCCGCCGCCGTGCTCACCGCCGGCATCGCCCTCGCCATCTCCCTGCCCGGGGACGGCGGCACCGCGCCGGCCACCACGGCGACCGCCGCCGCCCGCGCCGCGCACGCGCCCCCGCCCGCCGCAAGGCCGTCCGCGCTCGCTCACACCTCCCCGCCACACCGCCGGCCCGCCCCGCCACCGCCGCCCACCGCGGCGCCGCCCGTCCCCCGCACGCTGGCCGGCCCGGCGGGCGGCACGCTCCAGGCGTTCGCCGACGGCACCCGCGTCTGGCTGCCGCCGCAGTACGCGTACGCCTCCGCGGCACACCGGACGTTCCCCTTGGTCGTCGCCTACCTGCCCGCCGCCGCTCCGGAGGACGAGCCGCTCTTCCCCGCGTTCGCCCGGCGGGTGGCGGCGGGCAAGGCGGATCCGTTCGTCGTCGTGCTGCCGGCGGGCTGTGATGCGGACCCCGTGCGGGCGGCCGATCTGGCGGCCGGGGTCTACCGGACGGTGCCCGGCACGTCGGCGCGCGCGGTGATGGGGGTCGGCGCCCGGGCCGCGTGCGCGCTGCGGACCGCGCTCACCCGTCCGGGCGACTTCGGCGCCTACGTCGGGGTGGCGGGAACCTACGACGGCGGTGCGGTGCCGATGCCCTCCGGACCGCTCGGGACCTCGCCGAACGTCATGCTGGCCTCCGGCACCGGTGAACCCCGGGAGCGTGACTCCTCGCTACGGCTGCGGAACGCCCTGCGGCAGCGCGCCGGGGTACGGGTGCGCGTCGTCGACGGCGTCCCCGCCAGCCGTTCCCTGGGGGGCGGACAGCGCCGCCACGAACTCGCGCTCGCGGCGCAGTACCTCACCGAGGAACTGGCCGCGCCCGGGGTCCAGACCCGCCCCACGACGGCCCGCACCACCGCGGCCGCCCCCACCGTGGCCGCGGCCCGCACCGTACCGACCCCCCGCACCGCCCCCACCGTCCGCCACGGTCCGGCCCGGGATACGCCGGTCGCTCCTGTGACAGGGGACGCGGCACGTCACGGCGACCGTGCGACCGGTCAACACCCGTAGCAGCGCCGCGAAATCGTGCACTATACGTACGGTTTTCGCGCACCGCGCCGCCCGCCGTGAATCCGCCGTCATGGGGTCGGGCGCACGGCATGATGGAGGCGGCACCGCATGACGGCACGTCACCCGAACCGCGTGATGCGGAAGCGCGGCCGCCGCCCTCGGGCGGATACGCTCGCTGGACCCGACGGGAGGAATCAGGCACCCATGGACACTGCCCGACTGTTCCGGACCACCTCGACCGTTCTCGTGGTGGCCGGCCTGACGCTCTCGGGATGTTCCGCGAGCGGTACGGGTCGCAGCGCCGCCGCCAGTTCCCCGTCGGCCCCCACCGCCATGGGCGACTCGTCGGCGGCCGTCACGCCGGCCACCGACGCCACACTGGCGCCGCTGCCGGAGGACGTCCCGTCCGACCTCCAGCCGTACTACGGACAGAAGCTGTCGTGGCACGGGTGCGACAACGGGTTCGAGTGCGCCACGATGCGGGTGCCGCTGGACTACGCGCACCCCACCGCCAAGGACGACCTCAAGCTCGCCGTCTCCCGCAAGAAGGCCACCGGCCCGGGCGCCCGCATCGGCTCCCTGGTGATCAACCCGGGCGGTCCCGGCGGCTCGGCGATCGACTACCTGCACTACGCGGGCGTCAGCTTCCCCGCCCCGGTGCGGGCCCGCTACGACATGGCGGCCGTCGACCCGCGCGGCGTGGCCCGCAGCGCGCCGGTCACGTGCCTGAGCGACGCGCAGATGGACAAGTACGCCCAGGTCGACAACACACCGGACGACACCGCGCAGATCAAGAAGATCATCGACGCGGACAAGGGCTTCGGCCAGGGCTGCCAGGCCCACTCCAGGAAGCTGATCGCGCACGTCAGCACGATCGACTCGGCCCGCGACATGGACGTGCTGCGCGCGCTGCTGGGCGACAAGAAGCTCAACTACGTCGGCAAGTCGTACGGCACGTTCCTCGGCGCCACCTACGCGGGCCTGTTCCCCAGCCGTGTCGGCCGCATGGTGCTGGACGGCGCCATGGACCCTTCGCTCACCTCCCTGCAGACCGGCGAGGCGCAGGCGCACGGCTTCGAGACGGCGTTCCAGGCGTTCGTGAAGGACTGCGTGAACCGGAGCGACTGCCCGATGGGCCACACCGAGGCCGAGGCGGGCGCATACGTCACGAAATTCCTCCAGGGGCTCGACACGCACCCCCTGTCCACCGGCCAGAGCCGCAAGCTGGGCGAACAGCTCGGCACCACCGGCATGCTGGAGGCGATGTACTCCAAGGAGCTGTGGCCGGTGCTGCGCCAGGCCCTGGACGCGGCCAACCACGGCGACGGATCGCAACTGCTCGCCCTGTCCGACCAGTACTACGAACGGGACGCCAGCGGTAAGTACTCCAATCTGATGGCCGCCAACGCAGCCATCAACTGCCTGGACCTGCCGTCCGCCGCGTCCACCCCCGCCCAGGTCGAGGCCGCACTGCCGGCCTTCCGCAAGGCGTCCCCGCACTTCGGCGAGGCGTTCGCCTGGATGAGCCTCAGCTGCGCCGACTGGCCGGTGAAGGCCACCGGCCGCGCGGAACGCATCCCGGCGAAGGGCGCCGCCCCGATCGTCGTCATCGGCACCACCCGCGACCCCGCCACCCCGTACGCGTGGGCCAAGTCCCTGGCCTCCCAGCTCGACTCCGGAACTCTGATCACCTACAACGGCGACGGCCACACGGTGTACGCGAACGGCGTCGACTGCGTCGACAGCGCCGTCAACCGCTACCTGCTCGAAGGCACCCCGCCCAAGAACAACCTCCACTGCGGCTGACCTGCCCCCGCCCCCGAAACACGGTACGGAGCACCCCCACGCCCTGTGTAGACTTACCCCCGTTGCCCCTGGCCCAGGCCAGCCCCGGCAGCCCGCCGCCTTAGCTCAGTCGGCCAGAGCGACGCACTCGTAATGCGTAGGTCAAGGGTTCGATTCCCTTAGGCGGCTCCATGGTTAACCCCAGGTCAGACCTCTGACCTGGGGTTTTTGGGTTCTCTTGACCTTGGAAAACGGCGGGATCGGGCATGGTGGGCCTGCGCATGTAGTGCGTAGGTCACCGGGCGGGGACAGCCAGTGAGTTCTCCCCGCGTAACCCTGTGAGCAGGGATTTCGCGACTTCTTCGTTGTGCGTGACGGCTTCCGGAAGAGGGAGGGACGACTCGCGGACGGTGTATGGGAGCGCGAGGGGAGCCCAGCAGGACAGCAGGAGCGCAGCTGGGCCGGGTTGACGACCGCACCTTGCTGCCCCTTCTGGTGCGCATCTGGTGTGGCTCGGCACACTCGATTCTGTGGGCGGTGGGGCCGACGCGGTCGGCGTCGACCCGACGCTTTCCAAGTCCGTTCGAGCCGCTCACGGCCGCATGCGTGGCCGCCGGCTGGCGTTCAGCAGCAGCTGTCCGCGGCATCCGAGGACAGAGTCGGTATGGCTGCGAACGGGACTGCGCGCCAGCGAATGAGATGGCGCAGAGACGGCCGGGCACCATCTCGATGCGGACCCCTCACCGAGTTGGCAAAGTCAGAAGTGGCGGGCTGCGGAGCGGCGCCGGGCGAACAGCACCGTCCCGGTGCCGAGGATTGCCACGGCGAGGCCGATGAAGATCTCCTTTCCAGTCCCTGAGGAAGCCCCTGTCTCAGCAAGCGTGCTGCTCGCCGACGGGGACGGCGCCACGGCCTGCTCGCTCGGGCTGGCAGAAGCAGTAGCGGAGTTCGTGGGCGAGGGCTTGGTGGCGGGGGGCGCTGAAGCCGGGGCGGACGTGCTCGGAGCGGGCACGGTGCCGCAACCCACGTTCGCGGCGTGGAGACTGAGTTGCCCGATCTGGTTGCCACCGGCGGGAGCGTCGGTCACATCGAGGGTCCAGTCACTGTCGGGGACCCATGGCACCTCGACGCTGATCGTGTCGCCGAAGCCTGCGTTGGGGATGATCGCGTCATGGGCCGGGGCAGTACTGCTACCTGCGGCGTAGACCGTGATGAAGACCTTGGTCGGGGTCGGGGAGTGGTCGGTGTCCTTGAAGGTGACCTTGGCCTGACTGGCGCCCGAGTCGCAGCTGACCGCGGCACTGAAGTCAGTCGAACTGACGGCCAGCGCCGTTCCGGCCGAGAAGGCGACAGCGCCGGCCGCGAGCGCGAACGCGGACAGAGATGTGCGCAATTTCATGGGCTCGGGACTCCGCAGTCGAGTGCCGCTTCCTGCCGGGGCAGGTGAGACGTCAGTAAGCGGCGGGTCGGCACACGCTGGAGCGCGCGCCGACCCGCCGGCGAGGGCTGGCGGGGCCGTTCGTCAGCTCATCGGGACGTAGCCGCCGTGGATGTCGGCGAAGACGTTGATGGCGGTGTTCGTCGGGTTGTACAGGTCGATGTAGCCGTCGGTGCCGACCTTGATCAGGGCCTGGCCGGCGATGGTGTGGCCCTTGGTGTAGTTGAGGGCGCCGGCGGTGGGGCGGGTGGTGCCGTCGGGGTAGGCGACGAGCCAGCCGGAGGCGGTGGGCGCGGAGACGGTGAGGTTGAGGTCGGCGGCGGTCAGGCCGGTGGCGGGCAGCCCGGCCGTGCCGGCGACCTTGACCTTCAGCGTGCCGTGCGCGGCGAGTTCGACGGCCGTGTCGCCCGGCTCACCCAGGCCGGTCTGGGTGTTGAGCACCCGGACCGGGGTGACGGGCCAGGCACCCGAACCGGTGGTGTCCACGCTGTACCAGCCGGCCAGCGCCGCGATCAGGTTGGCGCTGCCGGTGCTGTTGTTCGTCAGTGTGACCTTGCCGTCGGTCAACGGAACGGTCACGAGGTTCGTCACCGACTCCCCGGCCCGCCAGTACGACGATGTTACCGCCGGGCTGGTCGTCCCGTGCGGCGCGACGCCGAGCGAACCGGAGGCCTTCGTGGTGTTCTCCGCGACGTCCAGGGCGACCGCGGTGGCGTTCGTCGGGACCCCGTGCGTGCCCGCGACCTGCACCGTCAGCGACTTGCCGGCGCCGACCGGGTCGGAGACGCCGCCGGTGCCGTATCGGGTGTCGACCAGGGTGGTGGGGCTGGTGGGGTGGTAGGAGCCGGCGGACTCGACGGTGGCCATGGCGCCGACGTTCTGCACGGTGACGTTCACGGAGGACGCGGCTCCGTTGTAGACGGCGATGTCACCGGAGCTGCCCGGGGCGACCGTCTCCTGGTTCGAGGCGCCGCCCCCGGCGGGGAAGTTGAGCGTGGACGCCGAGGGCCGGGTGGTCCCGGCCGGGTAGGCGGTGAGCCAGCCGCCGTCCGTCGAGGACCGGGCGTTGACCCGCAGCTCCACGGCGCTCATGTTGCCGTCGCCGATCGAGGAGGCGGGGATCGTCCACACGCTGTGGGCGGGGATCGTGTGCGAGAGCGGCGTGAGGCCGGTGTTCAGGACGTAGGAGGCAGTCACCCGGAACGGCGCGGTGGCCGTGCTGCTGCGCCCCAGCACGTCGGTCACCGTCAGCTTCGCCGGGTAGTCCCCGGGCTTGAGGTACAGGTGGGTCGTACTCGTTCCGGACGTGACGTCGGCGGACAGCCCGTCACCGAACGTGAGGACGCGCGAGGCGACCTCGAAGGCGTCAGTCTCCGGGTGGTTGAAGGCGACCAGCCCGGTGCGGATCGCCGGCGGGCTGTCGGCGAGGGCGGCGGACAACGACGCCGGCGGCGGGTCGTCGGTCGCGGCGACGACCTTCGTGGTGCGCGTCCGCGTCACACCGTCGGTGTCGGTGACGGTGACGGTCTCCGTGTAGGCGCCGGGAGTGGTGTACGTGTGCTGCGGCGGGTTGGCGCCGGTACCGGTGACGGGCGCGCTGCCGTCGCCGAAGTCGACGCAGTACGTGAGCGGTTCGTGCCACGAACTCGTCGCGTCGCCGACCGGGACGGAGGTGGTGAACGGCACGGTGCCGTTCGCGGGAGAGGCGGACTCGTCCGCAGGGACGGTGATGAGGTCGTGGTTCTCGAAGGCACCCCGGTCCGCGTAGGAGACCGGCCCGGTACCGGTGTTGGGGATCGCGGTGTCGTCGACGTGCGGAACGCCCTCGATGTCGGTGGACAGTTCCCCGGGGGCGTCGGCGTCGGCCGAGTCGATCGCGCCGCCCGCGGGGCCAGGGGCCGAGGTGGTTGACAACTGGTCGGTGGTGAGGGCGTCGTGGCTGCCCGCACCGGTCGCGGCGGTCCGCGCGTCGGGGGTGGCGTACGGGGCGCCGGCCCACGAGTAGGCGGGCCGGAAGTCCGTGTCCTCGTCGCTGAAGGTGTTGTAGTCGGCGGTGACGCCACCGGCGGAGGCGGTGTCAACGGTGACCATGCCGCTGTCGGGAGCGGGACAGTAGGGGCTCACGCCCACCGGCGCCCCGACCAGGACGTTGTTCTCGATGACGCCGGAGGTCCCGTTCTGCAACGTGATGGCCGGGCCACACACGGCCTCCACTGTGTCGCCTACCACATCGGCGCCGGCGGTGCCGTCCAGGAGGACACCGCCGCGTCGCGGCCAGCCGAAGTCGTCGGTGGTCACGGTGACGTCGTGCGCGCCCTGTTCGGCCCGCACCGCGTAGCCGCTGACGGCTGTGATGTGCGAACGGGACATGGTCACGCCGGAGGAGGCGCCGTCGATGTGGACGCCGTCGTAGGACGTGTCGTCGGGGTCGGAGGTACTGGTCGTCAGCCGGTCGAGCACGATGTCCTGCGACCCGGTCACGTTCACCAGGTTCGCGGTGGCGGTGCTCAGGGTGAGCGAGTCCACGTGGACGTCGTGCACGCCTGACAGGGTGAGCGGGACGGAGCCGGCCGCCGTGCTGATCCCGGCCGTCGGGGCCCCGGCGGAGTCCACGTCGCCGGTGAAGGTGATCGGTGCGGACGGAGTTCCGGAACGGGTGAGGGTCACCGGCTGCTCGTACCACGACGTGGTCGATGCGGGGGCGACGTGCACGGTCTGGCCGGGCTCGACGAGGTTCGCGGCGGCCTGGATGGTGCAGAACGGCGCGGCCCGCGTGCCGGGGCCGGTGTCGCTGCACGCGGAGCTGTTGCTGACGTACAGGTCGCTTGCCGACGCCGTGTCAGCGAACGCGGCCGGAACGGCACCGAGGCCGGCGACCGTCGCGGCCACGGTGAACGCGGCCAGGGCCGCCCCGGTGAGGGGGCGTGGTCTGCGCATGAGTTCTCCATCGTGGGCGGGATGCGCGGTGTCGCGGTGGGGGCCGTCAGGTCGGCGCGGGCGCCCCTGGGTGCCGTGGGGGGCGAGGGCGCGGTCTGCGCGGGATCCCCCGGACGCGGCGCTGCCGGCGCGTCGCCAAGGAACTCCACGGTGCATCGTGGCAGCCGGATGACAAAGGAACGGCAACGTTCCGTTCTGTTGCCGTCAAAGGTCGGCATGTGGATACCCCTCGACGCCTCGGTGACGTCGGGTCTTGCCCAGATGGCCTCGGACACGGAGAGCGTCGGGGGCCTCCAGCGAACTGCAGCCGTCGAAGGCGACCGTACGTCACCGCCGGTAGCACACGCCTGGGGTGGAGGGACGCGCCAGCGGGCCGGCCACGACGTCGAACAGTTCCCGAAACGCTGCCGGACCGAGGCGGCGACGGACCTCGCGCAGCGCCTTCTCCGACGGAACCCACCAGGTCAGGGCGCGCAGTCCGGCGATCATCTCTTCACCCATTTCCGCAGCGTCTCGCGGGAACCGATGCCGAGCTTGTCCGTGACCACCTGCAGGGCGGCTGTTTCGTTCGGTTGGTCACCACGGACCTCGGCGACCATGCGCACCGCGCGACGGCACAGCTCAAGCGGGTGACGGGAGGGTCGTGCCACGGCTCAATCCCTACATGGAATTGAGTCTCCACTTCACCCGGGGCAGTTCACCACGACCGAGCTCCGTCCGACAGATGCAGTCCCCGTGGATTCCATCTACTGGGCAGCGGATCCCTGGGCTGTCCAGACCGCTTCGTGCGGGCGCGGTGCCGACCGCTGTCTCCGCCGGACCGCGTGCCGGCGAAGGTCGGTCAGAAGCTGGTCGATGAGGTGTTCCTCCTCGACCCGGACGGCGTGGCCGGACATGGCCGATGCCAGGGCGGGATCCCAGGGGGTGGGCGCCGGGGTGCCTGTGGTGAGCGGGCCGCCGAGGCCGGCGTCCACCGCGGCGAGGTACGCGGGGGCGTCGTAGCGCCAGGGCGCGGCGCCGGGAAGGCGGAGGACGCCGGCGGCGATGCGGACCCCTCCCCAGTCGAAGTCGCCGTGATAGGCGATCGGGTGTCCCTGGTCGGCGACGCGCCCGAGCAGGGTGCGGGCAGCGACGGACGGGTGACCTTCCACGCACACCAGCGGCGGGCAGTCCGGGCCGAGGTCGTCGGCGGCGGCGGCGAGGACCGCGGGGTTCTCGCAGACGTGCAGGTTGCGCCCGGCGAGGTCGAGGCCGGGCGCCTGACGGGTGAGCTGGCGCAGCGTCAGCAGGCATGGCTCGCCGCTCCGGCACGCCGTCGCGAGGATGCGTCCGGTGGCGCTCTCCGGAGAGCCGGACAGACCGAGGACCAGAACGCGCGAGGAGAGCTCGTCCAGTGCGACGCCCACTGCGGCCCACGACGCCCGCCGCCCCTCGGCGCCGGAGGGCGCGTGGGCCGGCGGAGCGGCGAGGGCCCGGACCGCCGAGAGGACGACCGCGGTGAGCGGAGCGCCCTCGTCCAGGGCATGGGCGTCGCCGAGGGCACGGGCGGCGAGGACGGGCAGGGTGACGCCGTCCGCAGGGAGCCGGGACAGTACGCGTACAGCCTGTGAGGCCAGCCGCTGGGCCACCGCGGGATCGCTGCCGGCGGCGCGTTTGAGCAGGCCGGACGCTTTCAGCTGGTCCCGCCAGGAGGCCAGGGCGGGGCGCTCGGCGATGGCGGGACCGTCGAGTTCCGCCCAGACCCGCTGCCAGGCGTCGGCCACGGCGGCGGACCGGGCGCGCCGGTCGGTCACCGGCCCGGTGAGCGCCACGACGGCCGCCGCGAGGCCGTCCGGACTGGCACCGCTGGCCCTGAGCGTCCGGTCGACGGCGGACAGGGAGACGGACAGTGAGCGTCCGGGGCGTGGCGGGCGGCCCAGGAGCCGGGCGGCGGCCGTGCGAGCCGCGTCGTCGGCGTCGGTCAGGGTGACGGTGCCGTCGAGCGGCTGCCCGTTCTCCAGGCGCCGCCGGACCCGGTCGACCAGCCAGGCGGTCCCGGGGCCGCCAAGCAGGCGCTGGAGCCGCGGCAGGTCCGGGGACGGGGGAGCGGGCTGCGGGTCCATGGTCAGGTGAACATCTCCTCGTGGCGTTGGCCGGGTACCCCGGACCTCCCGACGAGGGTGCGGTGCCGGCCGTCCCATTCCCAGCGGGTCACCAGAACGGCCGGCACTTCGTCGACGCGCGAGAGCTGGGCCACGGCGAGGCCGGGAACCTCCGGGTAGCAGCCCCACTCGCGTTCCGAGGTCATGACCACGTCCAGATCGAAGGCGGTGAGCAGGCCGAGGGACTTGGCACGCGAGTCGTCGTCCACGCCGGCGAACGCCTCGTCCAGAGTGACCAGACGCGGGGCGTGCGGGTGGCCGGCCGAGGCGTAGTGCGACGAGGCGGCGGCGAACAGCGGGAGCGAGACCGACAGCACCCGCTCGCCGCCCGATGCCGGGCCGGTCGCGGACTGCCACTTGCCGTGCTGGTGGCGCTCGATGCCGAACTCGTGCCAGGAACGGTAGTCCAGCGCGGCGGTCAGATGCTCCAGCCAGGTGCCGGCGGGGTCGTCGGTGCGGGCGCGGTCGATCTGGGCCTGGAGGAACTCCCCGAGAGCGGCGCGGTCGGCGGCCGTCCAGGCGTCGGAGGACTGGCGCAGCAGCCGGTCTCGGGCAGCGGTCAGGCCGCCGGGGGCGTTTCGGGCCGGCCGCCAGACCAGCCGGAGCAGCATTCCGGTGCTGGTCGGACGGTCCTTGAGTTCCCGGTTCATCCGCAGCACCTGGTGCTCGGCGGTGCCGACGAGTTCCTGCAGGGTGCCGGCGACCTCGGTGATCAGGTGGTTCTCCAGGATCTCCTGTTCCCGGGCGGAGAGCAGGTGCTGACGGTCGGCGACCTCGGTGGCGAGCGCGGCGGCCAGTTCGGGGACGGATCGATCGCGGCCCTGGAAGACGATGTCGACGACCAGGCTCTCCTCCCGCATGCGGGCCGTGGCGGCGTGGCCGTGGCGGGCCAGCGCGTCGGAGAGGTCCTTGAGCTCCTCGGTGATGCGGCGTTGCACGCGCTCCCAGGCCGGGTCGGAGTCGTCGGTGGACTCCAGCTCCCGTTCCACGGCGCGGGCCAGCCGGACGGCGGGGTCGGGGGCCCAGGACGCCGTGGCCGTCTCCAGGTCCGGGAGCGCGACGGCGAGCAGGCCGGTCGCGGCGAAGCGGCGCAAGCCCTCGATCGCCTCGGCGCGCGCCCCCGCCGTCTCCTCGATCTCGCTGCGGACCCGGACGCGCAGGGCGTCGGCGGCGGCCTGCCGGCCGGTGGCGGCGTTCTGCTCGCGGCGGGTGGCGCGCTCGGCCTCTTCGCAGTCGCGCAGATCGGCGGCCACCTCGGACAGGAGGCGTTGCAGCTCGGCGACGGCGGCGCCGACAGTGGAGGCGAGCGTCTCGTGGCGTTCCGCGGCGCTGACGGCCTCGCGGACCGTGGTCCGGGAGCGCTCGGCCAGCTCGGTGGCGTGTTCGGCGGCGCGGGCGTGGTCGGCCGCCTCGGCGTCCAGCGCGGCGTGCGCGGCGCGTACCTCCCGTACGGCGGGCCACAGCGCGGCCAGGGCCTCTCGGTAGCCGCCGAGCGCGTCGCGGATCGCGCGCAGTCCGTCCGTGGTGATGGGTAGGTGGAGTTCGTCGCCGAGGGAGCGCAGTCGCGCCGCGGCCGTGTCCGCCGCGTCCGCGACGTCGGCTGCCGCCCGCTGCGCCGTCGCGCGGCGATCGGCGGCCCGGGCGTGTTCCCGGTGGGCGGCTGTGACCGCGGCGTGGGCGCCGCGCAGGGCGGCGTCGTCGGGCAGAGCCGCCAGCTCGGCTGCGAGGGCGCGTGTGTCGGCGTCCAGGCTGTCGAGCCCCGCGGCGACGCCGTCCAGCCGGGCCGCCAACTGCGTGAGCTCGGCCTCCACGGCGGTGATCCGGGCGCGCCGGGCCTGCTCGCGGGCGCCCTCGCCGAGGTACGCGGCGGCGGGCTTCGACCAGGCACCGGTGAGCGGGCCGAGGCGGAAGCGGCCGTCGAGGGCGATCCAGCTACCGGACTCCGGGAGGGCCGCTCCGGGGCCGAGGAGGCCGATGCCGGCCAGTACCCGCCTGACCAGTTCGTCGGGCAGGACCGCGGTGGCCGCGTCGGCGCGGTCCACCGCGGGCCGCAGCGCGGTCGCCAGTGACGGCCCGTCCACGGGCGGCCCGGCGGTGGCGATGGTGTCCCAGGTCTCGGCGGTGGCCACCGTGCCGTCCGGGGCGACCCACGCGTCGAGCAGACCGCAGACCTCCAGCGCGGCCTCCAGCGCGGCCCGGTGGCCGTCGGACAGGTCTGGGACGAAGTCGACCAGCCGCCACAGCGGCGCACCTGGGCGGTCCCGGCGCCCGCCGGGCGAGCGGGTGTGGGGGCTCAGGGGGCCGCGTTGGCCGCCTGCCCGCAGCTCTGCCAGCTCCTCCGCCGCCTCGTCCCGGCGGTCGTGCGTCTCCCGCTGCTCGGCCTCCAGCGCGGCCCGGCGCCGGGCCAGCCCGTCGCCGGCGGCTGAGGCCGCCTGCTGGGCGGCCGCCCGCGCGGGGTCGGCCCCGGCGAGCGTGCCGACCCACCCGGTCAGCTCGTCGAGCACGCCTTCGCGATCGACCGGGCGGAGCAGGGTACAGGCGGCGAAATGGGCGCGGACCGCGGACAGGTGCTCCCGGGCCGCCGCCTCCGCGCTCTCCTCGGCCTCCGCGTGCGACGCGGCGTGGTGTTCCAGTTCCCCGTCGGCGTCCTCCAACCGGCGCAGCGCCCGCTCCCGTTCGCGCAGGGTGTCCTGCACGGCCGCCAGGTGCTCCTCGACCAGGGCGACGGACCGTGCCCGGCGATCGCTGAACGCCGCGGCGCCGCGCTGCGCCGTCTCCGGCACCTCGCCTCCGGCGAGCGGGTCGGCGACCCGCTCGGAGTGCTCGCGTTCCACACCGGCGGCGGCAGCCGCCTCGGCTGTCCGGGCCAGTGCGGCTGCCTGTGCGCCGTCGGCCGCTCCGGCACGGGATCGGGCGGCCCCGAGCCGGGCGGCGAACCTGGCCAGCTCGTCCTCGGCCCGGAGCCGGTCCGCCTCGGCCCGTTCGGCGTCCCGGCCGGTCCGTTCGGCCAGCCCGGCGGCCTGTTCGAGTTCGCGTGCGCTGCGCATCTCCGGGCGCGCCCGCAGGGCCTCGTCACGTGCCCGCAGGCCCGCGCGGTGCTCGTCGAGCGCGTCCAGGTGGCTCTCCGCCTCGGCGAGTGCGGCACTCGACGCCTCGAAGTCCTCGTCGGCGGCGGTCAGTTCGGTACGCAGCGCCTCGTAGCGGGAGTGGCGAACGCGGGGCCCGCTCGCCCTGCGGCGGGCGGCGACCTGGGCGTAGCGGCGATAGTGCTGGAGGAAGGCGCTCGCGGCCCGTTCGGCGGCCACCATCACCGCCAGCTGCTCCTTCTCCTCGTCCAGCGATCGGAACGCCTCGGCGACGTCCGCGATCACTGCCTGGTCCATCGGCGGCAGCGACTCGGTCAGCGCCTGGGAGAGCGCCTTCTCGCTCGGCCGCTTGGACAACTGCGGCTGGCGCAGCTGGACCAGCAGGTCGACCAGCGCCGCGTACCGCTGCTCGCCGAGCCCGAACAGCGCCTCGTCCACCGCGCGCCGGTAGGCCCTCGCCGAGTCGTGGACCATCCCCCGGCCGTCCAACGCGTCGGCCAGCCGGTCACGGCCGATGGCGGCGCCGGTGGAGTCGAGCAGCCGCAGCTCCGAGCCGATCCGCTGGTCGGTCACGAAGAACCAGTGGCGCGCGACGCCCCGTCCGGCGACCGCCTTCAGACCGCAGCCCAGTGTGATGTAGTGGGCGGCGCCGTCATCGTCGCGGCGCCCGAACTCGATCCAGGTGTAGCCGAGCCGTTCGGTGTGCGGGTGCTCACCTCCCAGCAGCAGGTTCCACTCCATGCGCTTCTTGGGGTCGGCGTCCGGCTCCACCCGGTGCGGGGACAGGTCGCCGTCCAGCAGGAAGGGCAGAGTGAGCGCCAGCACCTTCGACTTGCCGGTGCCGTTGTTGCCGCGGAACAGCAGCCGGCCGTCGCGGAAGTGGAACTCCTCGACGTCGTAGTAGAACAGGTCGACCAGGCCGACCCGCAGCGGCTGCCAGCGGGTGCGGACCGGCGACGGCGGTGTCTCGGAGACCGTGCTCATCGGGTTCTTGTGCCCTTCGTGGCCTTGGCTTTCTTCGTGGACCCGGCGGTGCCCCTCCTGGGCGCGGCCTGACCCGGTTCCAGCAGGATCGTCTCGCCGATCCGGTAGCGGTCCAGCGCGGGCCGGGACCGGACCGCGGGCTCCCCTTCGGCCGTCTCGGCCCGCTCCAGGAGGCCGAGCGCCACCAGTCGGTCCACGGCCTGTCCGGCCAGTCCCGCCTCGGCGCCGGGGGCCGTCGCGCTGCGCCGCCAGAACCCGGCGTGCTCCAGCGCCCAGCCCGTGACCCGCCGGTGCAGTTCGGCGAGCGGGACGGTACCGCCCCGGCCGGCGAGGAACTCGGCGACCAGGAGCGCCACGTGGCCGTCGGTTCCCTGCTCCGGCATCCGCAGGTCCGTCAGGTCGTCCTCGGGGTCCACCATCGCCACCCCCTCGGCCCGCACCTCCGGTACCAGACCGGTGAGTTCGGCGACCCGCCGGGTCAGCGCCCCGCGCTGCGAGGCCAGGTACGCGCTCTCCGCCTCCGACAGCTCGTCCCCGTACAGCACCGGGTCGTCCAGCAGGCGACGGGTCAGCGTGTGCCGCAACGCGCGGTTGCGCAACTCGTCGCTGTCCGGCAGTACCTCGGCGTTGAGTTCGGCGAGCCGTTCCTCGAATGCGTCCGCGCGCACCGTGCTCGGGCCGCGCCGGGAGACCAGGAGCGAGGCCAGGACACGGCGGTCCACGTCGTAGAGCGCGTCGCCGGCGGAGGACAGGAAGGCGTCCTCGTCGCCGGCCACCTTGGTGAGCAGGCCCCACCGGAGCAGCAGCCGTACCACGGCGACCAGGTCGGCGCGCTCCTCGCGCGCGGCCAGCGTGTAGCCGGCTCCCGCCGTCTCCAGCGCCGGATCCGCCGCCGCCAGCACCACGTGCTCGGCCAGCCTCCCGAGAGCGATCTGGTGTTCGGCGCGCTCCAGCACCGACAGGCACAGGCAGAACAGGACGTAGCGGCGCCGGGAGAACGGGAGCCCGGTGCGCTGGTCCCGCGCGGGGTGCGTCGGGTCGGTGTCCCGGCCCGGGACGCGGCGCAGCCGGGCCACCTCGGAATCGACCAGCAGCGCCCAGCCGGTGTTGCGTTCGAACCAGGTGCGCAACTCCGTCGCGTGCTGCCGTACGAGCCGGAAGTCTTCAGCGTGCGGACCGCCCGCGCGCAGCAGGGGCCGGTGCAGGAGCGCCCGGGCCGCCCGGCGCACCTCGTCGGCCCGCTGGACGGCAAGGGCGTCGCCCAGGCGGCTGTCAACCATGATCCGCCCCGCCCCCGCCCCCGCCGGCGCCCGGTCCGCGGTGAGGTCGATGATCTCGACCAGGTGCTCCGGACCGCGCAGGACGCCGTCCAGGGTGTGGATCTCGGCGGTACCGCCCTCGGGGAAGCGGGTCAGCGTGATCTCCATCGTTCCGTCGTTGGTGGTGGCGGTGACCCTCTGCGTGCCGGGGCGCCATGCCGACAGCGCGTCGCCGAGGAGCAGCAGGAACAGCCGGAAGGAGTCGCGGTCCAGCTCTTCGAGGTCGCTCAGCCGCACTTCGCCCCGGGTGTCCAGCCTGGCCCGGGCCGCGGCGGTCTGCTCGGACTGCTTGCGGGCCAGTTCGGCCAGGTAGGACCTGGCCTCCGTCCGGTCCTGCACGGCGCGCGCCCGACCGCGCCGTTCGTAGGAGCCGGTGCGCCGCAGCTGGGGGCTGATCCGAATCCCGGGCGCCTCGTACCAGGAGGTGGACGGCGGCACCGGCTCATCGTCCAGCCTGTCCGCCGACTCCCGGTCGATCGTCAGGTGCCGGGCCGAGTGCAGCCCGAAAGCCGACCGCCACAGCCGGTGCCTGGCGTCGTCGTCCGGAGCCTCGGCGAACCATCGGGCCAGCTCCCGGAAGTCGGCCGACCGGTCCGACCTCCCGGACCGCCGGTCGTTGAGGGCCCGCACCACGGAGAGGAGCTGGGGGACGGCCTGCCGGGCCGCCGAGCGCAGCAGCTTGGCCTGGGAGCCGCGGCCCGGCACGCTCAGGAACCACGCGCGCAGCCCCTCCCAACGGCCCTGCCAGCGCTGCTCGGCGGCGGCCACGGCCCGCACCGCGGCGTCCGGCGCGGCATCGGTGGCCTCGCGTTCGGCGGCCAGCCGCAGCAGCCGGCCGGCCGGACCGCCCTCCGTCGGCGTACCGAGCTTCGTCAGCAGGGCGGCGATCTCGGCTCCCCGGGTGACCAGGTCCTCGATGAACCGCTCCAGGTAGTCGATCAGCCGCTGCTTGTAGGCGATGAACACCTCGACCTCTGCCTCGTGCAGGTCGACCGTACGTTGCAGCGAACTCATGAAGGCCCGCGCGTTCTCCGCGAGCCCGGAGAAGCGGTCCACCAGCGCCAGCAGGGACAGGTGCGCCACGGCCGAGTCGGGCTCGCGTTCCTGGACCAGGCCGAGCAGCACCCGCAGTTGCACCGCGATGTCGGCCAGGGCGACGGCCTGCAGTTCACCTCGCCGGCCCAGCGCCTCGTCGTACGCGGCAAGCGCCTCCTCGGCCGCTTCGCCCGCCCGGGTGAGCTGGTAGATATGGCGTGCGCGGTAGAAGTCCTCCAGCGCCGTGACCCGGCCGGTGTCGGGGTCGGCCCGCAGGTTCCCCCAACGTGCGAGGGCCTCCAGCGCCCTCGTCACCGTCTCCAGCGGCGGACGGCCCTCGGCGGGCAGTCCCAGGTGCACGTCCTCCGGGCGCAGATGGACGGTGAATTCCTGCTTGGCCCGGACGAACACCCCCATGACCCATCGGTAGAGCGCGCTGTTCTCCGTCGTGAGGTGGGCGAACGGCTGATAGCGCCCCGCAGGCTCGGACACGTCCTCCGGGCGGGAGCCCGCGCCGTGCTTCTCAGAGGCTGCCATGCCCGTCATTGTGCCCGATGGATGGTGCGCGCTGCACATTTCTCCGTGAGGTGGCCGATCCGGGCCGCTGTCATGCCGTACAATGCGCGTCGCCCTGGCCCGTTCACGCGGACAGCGCGGCGGACGACCACCGACGGGCTGTGGGGTACCGACAAATCCGGTGTTCCTGCCCGATGTCGCCGAGCGCGTACCTCCCGGTGGCCGCCCGGTGGTCGGACGGCTTTGGACGGTGCGACGCGAGGTGGCACAGGTCAACGGGGCATACGTGCTCTGATCAGGCAGGACGTCATCAGGCAGCACGACGCGGCGCCGCCCACCACCATCCCGCACCCCCTCGTAGCGCGCAGGTCAAGGGTTTGATTCCCTTGGGCGGCTCCGTGGTGAATCCCAGGTCGTATAGTCCGTGACCTGGGGTTTTTCCTTTCGTTGACCTTGGGGTTCGGGTCAATCGGGCACTCGGTCTACGCATTGCGTTGGTCCGGGGCAGACGGTCGGTGGTGATTCTGCCCCGCAAGGCTGTGAACTGGTCTTTCGTTGCTCACTGTCGATCCGCCTGGCCTGTTCGGAATGACGTGGTGGCCAAGCGTGCAGCCATCGTGCAGGCAGGGACCTGCCGAACAATGACTTCTCGATCCTGGTGAGGATTACTTGGGGTGTGAGGTCGTGCCGGCTCGCCGGCTCCGTAGGGCGGCCGGGTGGCTGTCCGAGGTTGTTGAGCAGGAGGTTCCGTCCGACTGGCGTCAAGTTGTCGGGCCGAGGAGCTCAGTGGTCGGCGCTGCCGGGCGGGACGACCCATTGGGTGGGTTGGCCGGTGAGGGAGGCGATCATGTCGAAGTCGCCGTCGTAGTGGAGGGTCGTGACGCGATTCTGCTCGGCGGTGGCGGCGATGAGGAGATCGGGGAGCGACAGGGCACGGTGGAAGCCTGCGTTGAGGGCGTGCCGCTGGACCTCCAGGGCGCGGGTGAAGCTGTCGTCGTCGGTGCGCAGGTAGTCGAATGCGCGGAGCCAGGTGCTGATGCGCGTTGCTTCCGCGCTGTCCCGTGCCGAGTGGACCATCTCGTACTCGGTGGGTTGGCAGACGGCGAGCAGGTAGCGCTCGTGAAGTGGTTTCAGCACCTCGCGGATGCTGGGTTTCGTCCAGCGGGCGAGGGCGGACTTGTCGATCAGGTAGCGGTCTTGCATCAGGCGGCCTGGCCGCCGTGGCGCTTGAGGGTTCCGTCGGCGTTGCGCGGGCCGGTGTTCTCGATGATCTCGCTGAAGTCGAGCTCGCCGGCTTCCATGGCGTCGAAGCCCTCCTGTCGCAAGTGCCGCTTGACGGCGTCTTCCATGGCCAGACGGACGGCTTTGGCCTTGGTCTTGGTGCCGAAGATGCGCATGGCCTCGGTGACCATGTCTTCGTCGAGGTCGATCACAGTACGAGCCACGAAGGCACCTCCCAGATAGTCACAGCGACCTGCTAAACGATACCATTTCATCGAACCAGATGATGTCGTTTCGCTGTGGGCCGTTGTCTCGGGCCCATGCGCCCGGCTGGGCGGCGGTGGCTCGGGCGCTCAGTGGGTGAGGGCTTGGTCCGAGTATTCGAGCCCTTTGCTTCGGGAGTGCCCGACCCGGTGGGGCGCCCGGTGGTCGGACGCCTTTGGACGGTGCGACGCGAGGTGGCACAGGTCAACGGGGCATACGTGCTCTGATCAGGCAGGACGTCATCAGGCAGCACGACGCGGCGCCGCCCACCACCATCCCGCACCCCCTCGTAGTGCGCAGGTCAAGGGTTCGATCCCCTTGATCGCCAGGTGGTCTGAACCACTACTCAAGGTGGCTGCCCGCGTCAGCCGGTGGGGCCAAAATGGGGCCCGCGCGTGGGCGGGACCCGCCCGCGCCACAGCTCAGTTCGCCTTCACCGTCTGCTGGGCGTCGGTCGTCATCCTCAGCGAGGTGTGACCGAGCATCGCCCGCACGGCCTTCGGCGCGACGCCGGCGGCCAGGGCCAGGCTTCCGGCGTCGTGCCGGCCGCCCCCGCGGCGGCGTTCGGGCGACGAACGGGACTGCTCCGGCCGAACGCCCGTCGCCGGATGACGGATGACGGATGACGGATGACGGATGACGGATCAGTTTCCCGGCCCCGAACCCGCATTCCCGTCGCGGCCGCCTCCGCAGACCTGCCGGAAGCCGGCGCGAATGGGGACGCCGTTGGTGCGCAGGACGTCGCGGACCTGGAGGATCAGCGGGAAGACCTCCTGGTTCATGTCCCGGCCCTGCTCGTCCCAGGCGCGTTGCTCGGCCTCCACGGCCATCCGGTCCTCGGCGAAGACCCGCTCGGTGAAGCGCCGGATGAACGGCCACGCCACCCGCAGTGCGCCGGGGACGGACGGTTTCGCGATGCTGAGCAGGCCGAAGGTGTGGTTGGTGCGCTGCTCGGCGTCCCTGGGGACGTACGCTGCCCAGAGGGAGAAGGCGGGGACGTCGTTCCGCTCCGGCTCGGCCCGCAGGGTCTGGTACGGGTACTGGGTGCGGACGGTGATCACGTCGGGCGACGACCCGCCCCTGACACCCTCGGCGGACAGCAGACCGGCGCCGTGGTCCTTCCTGCCGCCGCCCGGCACGAACAGGTAACGAGCCTCAACGAAGTGCGGGCCGGAGTCGTGGCCGAGGAGCCGGGGCTGGATCCTGCCCAGGACGCCCCGGTGCAGGAACTGGTGGTTCATGTCGAGGAGGTTCTCGTGCATGAACGAGTAGTGGCAGCGCACGACCCGGGAGAACGTCATCGTCCGGTGCCCGGGCGAGCGGCACTCCGGCAGGTCGGGCAGCGGTGTCGCGTCCGCCTTCCCGAGATCGCCGGGGAAAACGAATACCAGGCCGTAAGCCTCGCGGACCGGGAAGGCGCGCACACCACGCGGCGGCCGGGGCGTGCCCTTCGGCAGATACGGGATCTGCGAGATGCGGCCGTTCTCCCGGTAGGCCCAGGCGTGGTAGCAGCAGCGCAGCACGTCCCCTTGGACCACCCCCATGCTCAGAGGTACCTGCCGGTGGGCGCACCGGTCCTCCAGAGCGTGGACGGTGCCGCTCCCGCCCCGGTACAACGCGATCCGTTCCCCTGCGAACACGACCGCCACCGCCTGGCCCTTGCGGACGTTCCGTGACACGGCGACCGGATACCAGAAGTCGGGGCTGATCCCGACGCGCCGGAGATCGGGCAGAGGGGAGCGGTCGCCCGCAAGCGACTGCGGGGCGCCCGGCGCAAGGGGTTCGTCCGCGTCCTCGCTCACGGAACCGCTGTCCGTCATCTCCTGCTCCTTCACCCGTCGTGCGCCGTCAGCGGGGAAGGATGCTGTACACACCCGTGGAGGATCTGCTCCGGACCGACGTCCCGCCGACTCTGTACCTGTCCCCGGACCATCCGGTGACTACGCTCGGCTCAGGGGGTGACGAAGCCCCGTGCCCGCCTGGCACTGACAAAGGGGTGTCAAGTGGGTTCCGTAGAGGCCCCTCGGTGACGTGGAGGTTTCCGCCCACGGCACTCGCGGGAGGCACGATCACCGTGTCCGGCGTGATGCTCACCGGCAGGCGCGGTGGGCCGGAGAAGCCCCGGATGGCTCACCGCACGTCGGCACGACATCCGGTGCGACCACCCGGCCCAGGCCGACCGTGTGGGTCCGTGGGGCCGTGGTCGGCGAGCGTGGCGGGCCTCGTCGTGGAGTCGCTGGTCGATGGGGCCGCCTGATCGAGCCCGTCGCCACCGACTTGCCGCAGCGGTCGGTGGCGATCAGGAATGCTGGACGGCCCTTATCTCAGAGACTGCGCCAAAGCAACCTTTTGCATTATGCAAATATGCATCGCGGCGAGCACGATCCGGTCACGATGTGACGCGCCCGGAAACGGGCAAAGCAGGTCATGGTGTCCATGTGTGCGCGCACTGCCATCCGCCGTGAAGGCTGGATCCGCAGCGCGAAGGACGTGCCCTGGCCGGTGCGCTGCGCGACCCTGTGCGCGTGGCTCAAAATGCCTCCACACCGGGAGATTTGCGGTGCGTACGCGCCGGATTTCTCCGTCGTGCGACACCCGGACGCCAGTCGTTCGTCCGCCGGGTGGCGGCGCCGCGGACCCGCGCGGCCGACGCCGCCGGCGGGTCGATAAGTGCAGGTTGGCAACCGTTGGGTTGCGGCGGCCTCGGCTATTAAGTTGATCGTGAGCCGTTCGGGGGGTGTGTGGCGATATACGGCGCTTTACGCGAATTCACGGCGCGGTGCTGTGCCTCCAGTCCTGGTTCTGTCCTGTCCCCGGCCCTGAGGGGTACGCATGTCACAACTTGTAGCGGATCGAGTGTTCAAGGTCTTCGGGAGGAGGCCGCAGGAGGGGGTACGTCGTCTTCTGCAGGGCAATGACCGGGAGGAGTTGCGCAAGGACGGTACGACCGCGGCGGTGATTGACGCCTCCTTCGAGGTGGAGCAGGGCGAGGTCTTCGTCGTGATGGGTCTTTCCGGATCCGGGAAGTCCACGTTGCTGCGGATGTTGAACGGTCTGCTGGAACCCAGCTCGGGCAGGGTCCTGTTCGACGGTCAGGACCTCGCCGCCCTGTCGCCGAAGGCCCTGCGCGACCTGCGTTCCCGCAGAACCAGCATGGTCTTCCAGCACTTCGCGCTTTTCCCGCACCAGAACGTCCTGGACAACGCCGGCTACGGCCTGGACGTGCAGGGCCGTCCACGTCGGGAGCGTGAGGAGAGGGCAGCGACGGCCCTGGAGCTGGTGGGGCTGGCCGGCTGGGAGACATCCTGGCCCGACGAGCTGTCCGGTGGAATGCAGCAGCGGGTGGGACTGGCCCGCGCGCTGGCCACGGACGCCGACCTGCTGCTGATGGACGAGTCCTTCTCCGCCCTCGATCCGCTGATCCGCCGCGACATGCAGGACCAACTGCTCGAAATTCAGCGGAGACTGCGCAAGACGATCGTCTTCATCACCCATGACCTGAACGAGGCCATGCGGCTGGGTGACCGTATCGCCGTCATGCGCGACGGCCGCATCGTCCAGATCGGCACCGCCGAGGACATCCTCCTCGGCCCGGCCACAGACTATGTCGCCAGTTTCGTGCAGGACGTCGACCGGTCCCGGGTGCTCACCGCAGGCGCGATCATGCAGGAGCCCCGCGTCATGGTGAGCCCCGACGACGGCCCGCACGCCGCGATGCGTGCCCTGGACGATGACCAGGCATCGGCCGCCTTCGTCGTTGAGCCCGGCCGCAAACTGGTCGGCACCCTCACACGGGAGAAGGTCAGGGCGGCGCTCCAGAACGGTGAGGAGACGGTGCGCGACCTGATGGAGGCTGACATGACCACGACGCACCCCGACGACCCGCTCGCCGGATTGCTCACACCGGCGTCACGCACGAAGCTGCCACTCGCTGTCGTTGACGGCAGCGGCAGACTCGCGGGGGCCATTCCACGAAGCGCACTGCTGGCTGCGCTCGGCGACCAGCACGAGAGCGCCGTCGCCTCGGAGCGTGAGGCCGGTGGCACCACGGACGCCGACGGTCCGGTCACGGAGGCCACCGGTGCCTAGGATTCCTCTCGGACGCTGGGCGCAAGACGGCGTCGACTGGCTGACCCATCACGTCTCGTGGCTCTTCGATCTCATCACCACCGTCGTCAACGGCATGTACAACGGGGTGGAATGGGTCATCGGCGGGCCCACGCCGCTGCTGATGGCCGGCATACTCGCCGTCATCGCCTTCTGGATGCGTGGTCTGCCCGCCTGCGTGCTGACCTTCGCCGGCTTCGCGCTGATCGACTCGCTCGCGCAATGGCACCAGGCCATGCAGTCACTGTCGCTGGTCCTGGTCTCCGGAGCGGTTGCGATCGCGCTGGCCGTGCCTCTCGGCATCTGGGCCGCCAGGACCCGCTCGGCGAGCATGGTCATCCGACCGGTGCTCGATGTCATGCAGACGCTGCCGGCCTTCGTCTATCTCATCCCGGCGATCGTCTTCTTCAGCCTGGGAACCGTACCGGCCGTCATCGCGACGATCGTCTTCGCCATGCCCATCGGCGTGCGCATGACCGAGTTGGGCATCCGGCAGGTCGACGCGGAGCTGGTCGAGGCCGCCGAGGCGTTCGGCACGAGCCCACGCGGGACCCTGTGGCGCGTCCAGTTGCCCCTGGCGCTGCCGACCATCATGGCCGGCGTCAACCAGGTCATCATGCTGGCGCTGTCGATGGTGGTCATCGGCGGAATGGTCGGCGCCCAGGGACTCGGCTCCACAGTGTTCGGAGCCATCAGCCAGGTCAATATCGGCCTCGGCTTCGAGGGCGGCATTTCGGTGGTCATCCTGGCGATCTACCTCGACCGCATCACCGGCGCCCTGGGCGACCAGGTCTCGCCGCTCGGCCGGCGCGCACTGGCGAAGTCGCGTGCGTCGGTCAACGGTTTCGGTGTGCTGCGCTACCGGCCGCGTCCCCTCGTGGGCCTGTCGGGCATCGTCATCCTGGCCCTGGTCGCCTGCGGCATGGGAGCCCTCTCCGGGAGCGGCGGCTCGGCCGCCGACGGCACGTCGGCAGCCGCATCGACCGATGTCGGCAAGGGACAGGTCGTCAAGATCGGCTCCTTCAACTGGGACGAGTCGATCGCGTCGGCCAACCTGTGGAAGCAGATGCTGGACGCCCGGGGCTACCAGGCCAAGGTCAACACCTACGACCCGGGCGCCGCTTTCACCGGACTGTCGACCGGCTCGATCGACTGCATCACGGATGCCTGGCTGCCGACCACGCACGCGTCGTACATGAAGCAGTACGGCGAGGACTATGTGGATCTCGGCAGTTGGTACGACCATACGTCGTTGGAGGTCTCTGTTCCGTCCTATGTCAAGGGCGTCAAGACGATGGCGGACCTGAAGGGGAAGGGCAAGGAGTTCGGCGGGAAGATCATCGGTATCGAGCCGGGTGCCGGTGAGATGAAGCTGCTGCAGTCCAAGGTCCTTCCCGGCTACGGCCTCGACAAGGAGTACCAACTGGTGAGCAGCTCGACGTCGAGCATGCTTTCCGAACTGCAACGTGACTACGCTCAGCACAAGCCCGTCGCCGTCGTCCTGTGGTCGCCGCACTGGGCGTACAGCAAGTACAGCCTCACCAAGCTGGCCGACCCCAAGGGACTGTGGGGCCCCAGCGACTCCATCCACGACCTCGCCAACAAGAAGAGCGCCAAGAAGCTGCCCCAGGTCGCGTCGTGGCTGCGGAACTTCCACATGACGGACGCGCAGCTCGGCTCTCTGGAGGCGTCGATCCAGGACGCCGGCCAGGGCAAGACCGCCGACGGCGTGAAAGCCTGGCTGAAGAAGAATCCCAGCGCGCTCGACACCTGGCTGCCGATCCCGGGCCGTTCGGTGAACGTCGGCAAGGGCGCCACCGTCAAGATCGGAAACTTCAACTGGGACGAGTCGATCGCGTCGTCCTACCTGTGGCAGGCGGTGCTGGAGCGCCGCGGCTACAAGGTGCGGAACAACACCTACGACCCGGGCGCCGCTTTCACCGGACTGTCGACCGGCTCGATCGACTTCATCACGGATGCCTGGCTGCCGACCACGCACGCGTCGTACATGAAGCAGTACGGCGAGGACTATGTGGATCTCGGCAGTTGGTACGACCATACGTCGTTGGAGGTCTCTGTTCCGTCCTATGTCAAGGGCGTCAAGACGATGGCGGACCTGAAGGGGAAGGGCAAGGAGTTCGGCGGGAAGATCATCGGTATCGAGCCGGGTGCCGGTGAGATGAAGCTGCTGCAGTCCAAGGTCCTTCCCGGCTACGGCCTCGACAAGGAGTACCAACTGGTGAGCAGCTCGACGTCGAGCATGCTCTCCGAACTGCAACGTGACTACGCTCAGCACAAGCCCGTCGCCGTCGTCCTGTGGTCGCCGCACTGGGCGTACAGCAAGTACAGCCTCACCAAGCTGGCCGACCCCAAGGGACTGTGGGGCCCCAGCGACTCCATCCACGACCTCGCCAACAAGAAGTTCCCCACCCAGGAGGCCCAAGTGGTCAAGTGGCTGCGGAACTTCCACCTGACCGATGCGCAACTGGGTTCCCTGGAGGCATCGATCCAGGACGCCGGTCAAGGCCAGACCATGCGAGGCGTCGACAGTTGGATCAGCAAGAACCCCGGCATCGTCGACTCGATGGCACCGGTGGCGGGTAGCTGATTCCGTCCTCCGGAAAGAGCCAGGGGCGCGAGGCGTAAGCCTTGCGCCCCTGGCGTGTCAGGGACGCCCGGCCGGTGGGGCGGTGAACGCCCACCGGTCCGGCCGCGCGCATCAGGAGGGCGACGCGTCCTCCGTCTGCCGTCGCCACGGACCGCGTCTCTTCCACGCGTGGTAGCCCTGCCGTGACACACCCGGCGGCCGGGCCATGAGGGAGACATCGTGGTGTGCTGTGTTCTCGTCGATCAGCCGGCAGGACACCACCGGCCGGTCTCCCGGACGAAGAAAACCGTGGCCTTGCGGAGGATCTCCTTCCCTTCAGGCAACTGCTGCACCTCGCGGCGCAGTTGGGCGAGTTCCTCTTTCCCGTCGCTGGTCGGGCCGGGATGTTCGCCGGCGTCCACACGGTCCTGGCCGGCCCAGGTGCGGACGGTCCGCGCGGACGGTCCGCACTCCTTGGCCGGTTCCTCCGGGGCGCGGCCGGCCCGGACCAGCTCCACGCTCTGGCGACGGAACTCCGGCGGGTAGGAGGACGTGTTCTCGGCACGATGGACTCCCCTCGCGGGGACCAGTGTTCCCAAGCGGATGGGCGTCCACCGGACCGGAGCAACTTCAGGAGCCTTTCCGTCGCAAGGGCGGTCACCCCCGACCCCGGCTGAGCCATACTTGCTGTTACGGGGGCATCCCCGTAGTGGTCCTGACGAGGTAGGGCACCGTGGACGCCAGCAGCACGCTGAGCAAGGTCGAGGTCAGGCTCAAGTGGGACCCGAGTCCGTTGGGGGAACCGCCGCGTCACCTCGACATCATCGCCGCGACCTATGCCGTGGACAGCCCAAGTGGTCAGCCGGTGTACGTGGTTCACTACGACAGCCGTTCCCCGGACGGCACCATCAACATGACGCGGCACAGTCAGACCGGTATGGGTTTCGGTTTTGTCGAGGTGATGGTCCTGGACCTCTACCGGCTGGCGCCCGCCTACGGCCGGGTGGTCGTCGGCGTCGTCATACACCAGGACGGCGGCGCGCGTACCTTCAGGGACATACGGAACACGGGCGTGTTGGTGGTCGAGAAGTACGCGGAACTGCTGAAGGACGACTTCGCCCGGGTCGCCGGATCGGCCGCCGCGACGGTTGCCGAGTTCGTCCGGGACGACACCGGGCAGTGGCGGATGTGCGAGATGATTCGCGGTTACGCTGGCGACCCGCAGACCTTCGCGGCGAATATGGGGAGCATCGCCTCCTCCTGACACGGTGTCACCGCCGGGGAGTCAGGACGGTATTGTCGCCCCCTTTCCGGCCCGCGCTTTGTCCGGCTCGCTCACCTTCGGCGCTTGGAGCCGGTGACGGCACTCCTCGTCGTCACTGTGAACTTCCCGATCCCGCACAGGATGTGCGGGCTGTCGCGGGCGGGGGTCCGTAGGGTGCTGGTGGCTCCGGTGCGGGACGGGCGGAGCCCAGACGACACGGCCCCGCCGCGTCCGGCGGGCGTTCGAGAACGGGAGAGCCATGGGACAGGTGCAGCACCGGCGGGGCCGGCGGCGGTGCCGGGGCCGCCGGGCGGGCGGACCTCGCGGGGGCGCTGCCCGCCGACCCCGGGCAGTGGTACGGCGCGGTCGCAGCGTACAGCGGGTCCGGACGGACGGCCGGGGCGAACGCGTTCGCCGGCGCCGTCTACGGTGAGGTGCGCCGGGGCGCGGCCGTGACCACGCCGGACGGGCAGCGGGTGCGGCTGGCAGCCGACCCGGGCGTCACGCCCCGCACCGGCCAGGTGGCCGCGCTCAGGCTGACGGCGCAGGCGGACACCGGCGCCGAGTGCCCGGCCGGGCTGGACTGCGACTCGGCCCCCGCGGACCCGGGCAACTACCAGGCGGCGAACCGGCCCGCCGACGGCCTGGCGATCCGCTACATCGTCATCCACGACACCGAGTCGTCCTACCAGGCGGCCGTCGACGCGTTCCAGAGCCCCGGCAACGGTGACGCGGCCAACTACGTGATCCGGTCCTCCGACGGCCGGATCACGCAGAGCGTGCCGAACGAGGACGTGGCCTTCCACGCGGGCGACTTCTGGTTCAACATGCACTCGATCGGCATCGAGCACGAGGCGTTCGCCGCGCACGGCGCCACCTGGTACACCCAGGCGCAGTACCGCACGACGGCCGTGCTGGTGCAGTGGCTGGCCGCGAAGTACGGAATCCCGCTGGACCGTCAGCACATCATCGGGCACGACAACGTGCCGGGACCGGCGGACGGTTACGTCTCCGGTATGCACTGGGACCCGGGTCCGTACTGGGACTGGAACCTCTTCATGGGCATGCTGGACGCACCCGGCGACGGCGGTACGCACGGCGTCGGCGCGACCGGCTCCGCGGTGACGATCACCCCCGCGTTCGACACCAACAGCCAGACCGTCAACGTCTGTCCCGCCGATGACCCCACCGGGGTGACGACGACCTGCACCGACCAGACCCAGCCGTCCAGCATCCTGTACGTGCGGTCGGTGCCGGACGCTGCGGCGCCCCTGCTTGCGGACCCCTACCTGCACGCCGACGGCACGCCGAGCGACGAGATCAGCGACTGGGGGAGCACCGTCTCCGCCGGCCAGCAGTTCGTGGTGGCCGGCGGAGACGGTGACTGGACGGCGATCTGGTACGCCGGGCGGAAGGCGTGGTTCTACAACCCGCAGGGCGTCAACACCGTGCCCGCACACGGCGTGCGGGTGCTGACGCCGTCCGCCGCCTCCGCGGCCGTCCACGGTTCCGGCTACCCGCAGGCGTCCGAATACCCCTCGGGCCTGTCGCCGTCCACGCAGGCTCCGCTGAGCAAGTACACGGTGCCGGCCGGTCAGGCGTACGTCGCCGACGCCGGCGCGGTCCCGGCGGACGACTTCTTCCACAACCCGCCGGACACCGTCGTCACCGGCACGGAGAAGTACTTCACCGTGCAGTACGGCCACCGCGTCGCCCTGATCAACGCGGCGGACGTCACCGCCCACTGCGTCCCGTGAGCACGCCGGGCCGCTGAACCCGGCCCGCCGACCCTGCCCGCGCCACGGCGGCCGTATACGTCACGCGATTTTTCGTGCCGTATACGGCCGCCGCCGTTTTCGTGACGTGCCCGCGACCGTCGCACGGCACGATTCAGCGCACGGCGTGCTGACTGCGTTCGGCTTCTTCTATTGGACGTGGTGGCCGGCGCCGGAAAGGCTGGGACGCGAGCGGGGCCACGCGCGGTGGCACGGGGGCCGCACAGGGTTGACGGATACGTACGGAGGAGTTGACGTGGAACAACGGGCGTTGGGACGCAGTGGCTGCGCGGTGTCGGCGCTGGCGCTGGGCACGATGACCTTCGGCGCGGAGACCGACGAGGAGGGGGCGTTCGCCCAGCTGGACCGCTTCGTCGAGGCGGGCGGCACCCTGGTCGACACCGCGGACGTCTACACCGGCGGGGTCTCCGAGACCGTCGTGGGGCGGTGGCTGGCCGCGCGCCCGGCCGACGTCACCGACCGCGTCGTGCTGGCCACCAAGGGCCGCTTCCCGACCGGCGGCGCTCCCAACGACGTCGGCCTCTCCCGGCGGCACCTGCACCGCGCCCTGGACGCGTCGTTGCGCCGGCTGGGCACCGACAGCGTCGATCTCTACCAGGTGCACTCCTGGGACCCGCTCACCCCCGTCGAGGAGACCCTGCGGTTCCTCGACGACGCGGTGCGCCGGGGCAAGATCCACTACGTCGGCCTGTCGAACTACACCGGCTGGCAGCTCCAGAAGGCCGTCGACATCGCCGACTTCCGCGGTCTGGCCCGGCCGGTCACCCTGCAACCGCAGTACAGCCTGCTGGCGCGCGACATCGAGTGGGAGATCGTCCCGGCCTGCGAGAGCGAGGGCCTGGGCCTGCTGCCGTGGAGCCCGCTGGGCGGCGGCTGGCTGACCGGCAAGTACACGCGTGACCGGCGGCCCTCCGGCGCCACCCGGCTCGGCGAGAACCCGGAACGCGGCGTCGAGGCGTACGACCGGCGCGCGCGGCAGGAACGCACCTGGGCCGTCATCGACGAGGTGCGGGCGGTCGCCGACGGGCACGGCGCGTCCATGGCGCAGGTCGCCCTGGCCTGGCTGCTGAGCCGGCCCGCGGTCTCCTCCGTCATCCTGGGCGCCCGCACCCTGGAGCAACTGGACGACAACCTCGGGGCGTCCGGCCTCACCCTCGGCGCCGCGGAACTCGACCGCCTGGACGCGGCCAGCGACCCCGGCGTCTCGGACTGGCCCTACGGCGCAGCGGGCATCGCCCAGCGTTCCCGCCACATCGAGGGCGGCCGGTGAGCCCTGCGGGGGCGTGTCGGGGCGGCCGGTGAGCCCTGCGGGGGCGTGTCGGGGCGGCCGGTGAGCCCTGCGGGGGCGCGAGCCCGGGGACCTTCCCGGTGCGGACGTCCCCGCCCCGCCCGGCCCTTCCCCGCTCGCCGCGTCCGGGCCGCCGCCCCGGCGACGCCGTCCCCGCGCCCGGGTTGGCGTCCCGGTATCCCCGCCCCGGCACCCGTTGTCCGACCCCCGGGGCATGATGGAGACCTCGCCGGAGGCACCGGCGGGAGGGCCGGGAGGAGGGCGTGATGCGCGCAGTCGTGGTGCGGTGCCCCACCTGCCCGGACCACCCGGTGCTCCAGGCGCCGGAGGAGACCGACACCCGGCGGTGCATCCGCTGCCAGGGCGAACACCGGTGGCTGCGGGAGCCGCACCCCGCCGACCACCTGTGCGACGTGTGCCGCAGTGAGTGCCCCCGGTGCGACGCGCCGGCCGGGCCCGGGCTCGGCGGGCTGTGCCGGGCGTGCGCGGGGCGCTGCCGGGACTGCGGCGGCCCGCTGCCGGAACGCGCCACCGACACCACCGTCGTCACCGCCCCGCCGCTCGCCGCCGGGGACCGCAGCCGGGTGCTGTTCCCGTCCACCTGGACGAAGTCCCTGTGCGACCGCTGCCTGCACGACCGGCCGCGCAACCCCGACCCGGAGCAGCGCCTCGTGCAGGTCACCCGCGCGCTGCCGGCCAAGCTCCTGCGCGCCTGCGGCGGCCGGGCCCCGGCCCGCGCGGTGCACGCGATCCGCTCGGAGCTGGAGCGGGTCGGCGTGCGGCGCCTGACCGAACGCGTCGAACGCCGCTGGTGGCAGCAGTGGTCCGACCGCCCGCTGCGCCGCGGGGCCGACGAGGACACCGAGGGCTACGGCCCCGACGACGTGGCCTACTGGCTCGTCGCCCCGCACACCTGCGCGGCCGGCTGCGAGGACGGGTGGACCCCCGGCGACCCGGACCGCCCCTGCCCGGTCTGCCACCCCCGCAGCCCGTACCGCGCGGTGGCCGAACGCACCGCCGTCGCCGGGGACATGGCCGCCACCGCCCGCGCGGCGGTCCGGGCCACCCTGATACGCACGCCGCGCCACCCGGGCGGCTACCTCCCCCCGGACGCCACCGCCGGCGACACCGAGGAACGCGAACGCGTCCGCCGCCTGGCCGCGGCCCCCCGCAACCGCCCCGCCGCCCGCCGTGCGGAACTGACCCCCGCCGAGGAGGCCGCCGACCCGGTCCGCGCCGCCGCCCTCCGCCGCGCCCGCCAGGACCGCACGGCGCAGTGACGGCCCTGCGGGACCCTGGACGCGGTCGGTGTGCCCGGGTTCCGGGGGCGGGGCTCGCGACGCGGGCGGCCTGTCCGGCTCCCCGGCGGGCCCGCGAGGCGGCGATCCCGGCACGCCCCCCGCCCGGTGCCCCCCGGTGCCCCCCGGCAGTTCCAGGCCCGCCCCCGGCACACCCCGGCGCCCCCGGCCGGCGGCAGGCGCCCCCCGCGCCCCCCGCGTCCCCTGACGCCGCCCGTGGCGACCCCGTAGCGTACGGGCGTCAGGACCGGCGATCGGGAGGCTGCGCATGGGGTACGACGTGGCGGCGGTGCGGCGGGAGTTCCCGTCACTGGCGGCGGGGATCGCGCACTTCGACGGGCCGGGGGGTTCGCAGACGCCGCGGGTGGTGGCCGACGCCGTCCGGGACACGCTGCTGGCCGGGGTGTCGAACCGGGGCCGTTCGACCGCCCCGGAACGCCGCGCGGACGACGTCGTCATCGCGGCCCGGGTGGCCGTGGCGGACCTGCTGGGGGCGGACCCGCGGGGCGTGGTGTTCGGGCGCAGCATGACGCAGCTGACGTACGACCTCGCACGCACCCTGGCGAAGGACTGGGGGCCTGGGGACGAGGTGGTGGTCAGCCGGCTCGACCACGACGCGAACGTGCGGCCCTGGGTGCAGGCGGCGGGTGCCGCCGGCGCCGCCGTGCGGTGGGCGGAGTTCGACCCGGCGACCGGTGAGCTGACGGCGCAGGACGTGGCGGCCGTGCTGGGCCCGCGTACCCGGCTGGTGGCGGTCACCGGCGCGTCGAACCTCATCGGCACGATGCCGCCGCTGGCGGAGATCGCGCGGCTGGTACACGCGGCCGGGGCGCTGTTCGCGGTCGACGGCGTTCATCTGACCGCGCACGCCCCGGTGGACGTCGCCGCGATCGGCGCCGACTTCTACACCTGTTCGCCGTACAAGTTCCTGGGCCCGCACTGCGGGGTCCTGGCGGCGGCGCCCGCACTGCTGGGGACGCTCCGGCCGGACAAGCTCGCGCCGTCCACCGACGAGGTGCCGGAACGGTTCGAACTCGGCACGCTGCCGTACGAGTTGCTGGCCGGCGTGACGGCGGCGGTGAACTTCCTGGCCGGACTGGGGGAGGCGGGCGGCACCCGCCGGGAGCGGCTGGTGTCCGGCCTGCGCGCGGTGTCCCGGCACGAGGACTCCCTGCGGGAACGCGCCGAGGCGGAGCTGGCCGCGCTGCCCGGCGTGACGCTCTGGTCCCGCGCGGCCCGCCGCACCCCCACCCTGCTGCTCACCTTCGACACCCCCGGCCGCGACGCCGCCGGCGCCTCCGCCTTCCTCGCCGCCCGCGACGTCGCCGCCCCCGCCGGATCCTTCTACGCCTGCGAACCCTCCCGCCTCCTCGGCCTCGGCCCCACCGGCGGCCTCCGCGCCGGCCTGGCCCCCTACTCCGACACCACCGACGTGACCAGACTGCTGGAGGGCCTGACGGCGTATCTGACGTCGTGACGAGCCGCGGACCGAAGGCAGCACGCGCGGGCCATGCGAGGGCAGGGAAGCGATGCACACCGACCCGTGCCCATGCCCCCGCCCCGCGGGGACACGCCCCCGTCCGGTCCCCCACCGACCGCATGAATTCGGCCACACCCGGCCCGTGGTGTTCGTGCCGTGTTCCCCGGGGGCGACCGGCGGTGGACGGGTGGGCGCGGCGGTGGGGGCCGGGGAGCCGGGTGGGGGCGGGGCGGCCGGAAAGGGGTGCGGGCGGGCCGGGTGAGGTTAGGGTGAGGGACCTTCGTGAGCACGCCGTAGGAGGAACGCCCGGTGCCCGACAGCTTCGTCCACCTGCACAATCACACCGAGTACTCGATGCTGGACGGGGCGCAGAAGCTCAAGCCCATGTTCGCCGAGGTCGAGCGGCAGGGCATGCCCGCCGTGGCGATGAGCGACCACGGGAACATGTTCGGCGCCTACGAGTTCCAGCAGGTGGCCAAGGGCGTCGAGTCGGTCAAGCCGATCATCGGCATCGAGGCGTACGTCGCGCCGTCGACGCGTTTCAGCCGCAAGCAGGAGTTCTGGGGGCCGGGCGGCCAGCGGGCGATGTCCGACGACGGCGAGGGGTCGAAGGACGTCTCCGGCGGCGGGCGGTTCACCCACATGACGATGTGGGCGTACGACGCGCAGGGGCTGCGCAACCTCTTCCGGCTCTCCTCGACGGCGTCGTTCGAGGGGCAGTTCCCGGCGGGCAAGCCCCGGATGGACAAGGAGATCATCGCCCAGCACAGTGCGGGGATCATCGCCACCACCGGCTGCCCCTCCGGCGAGATCCAGACCCGGCTGCGGCTCAACCAGTACGACCTGGCCAGGCAGTGCGCGTCGGACTACCAGGACCTGTTCGGCAAGGAGAACTACTTCCTGGAGCTGATGGACCACGGCCTGGACCTGGAGCGCAACGTCCGCGCCGGCCTGCTGCGGCTGGCCGAGGAGCTGAAGATTCCGCTGCTGGCCACCAACGACGCGCACTACATCACCGAGGACCAGGCCGACGCGCACGACAACCTGCTGTGCGTCGGCGTGGGCAAGAACAAGGACGACCCGGCGCGCTTCCGGTTCAACGGCTCGGGCTACTACCTGAAGACCGCGCAGGAGATGCGCAAGCTGTTCTCCGAACTGCCCGAGGCGTGCGACAACACGCTGCTGATCGCCGAACGCGTGGAGTCCTACGACGAGGTCTTCTCCTTCGAGGACCAGATGCCGCAGTTCGACGTGCCCGAGGGTGAGACGCAGGAGTCGTGGCTGCGCCAGGAGATCACCAAGGGGATCGCCTACCGCTACGGCGACAACCCCGGCCCGGAGATCAACGAGCGCATCGAGACCGAGATGAAGGTCATCGGTCCGATGGGCTTCTCGTCCTACTTCCTCGTGGTCGCCGACATCTGCCGGCACGCGCGGGACAACGGCATCCCGGTCGGCCCCGGCCGTGGTTCCGCGGCCGGCTCGCTGGTGGCGTACCTGACGCGCATCACCGAGCTGGACCCGCTGGAGCACGACCTGCTGTTCGAGCGGTTCCTCAACCCCGAGCGCATCAACCCCCCGGACGTCGACATCGACTTCGACGACCGCCAGCGCGACCAGATGGTGCGGTACGTCACCGAGAAGTACGGCGACGCCTACACCGCGCAGGTCAACACGTTCGGCACCATCAAGGCGAAGGCCGCCGTCAAGGACTCCAGCCGCATCCTGGGCTACCCGTTCGCGATGGGTGACCGGATCACCAAGGCCATGCCGCCGGACGTCATGGGCAAGGGCATCCCGCTGACGGGGATCTTCGACTCCAAGCACCCGCGCTACGGCGAGGCCGGCGAAGTCCGGCAGATGTACGACAACGACCCGGACGTCAAGAAGGTCATCGACACCGCCAAGGGCATCGAGGGCCTCACCCGGGGCACCGGCGTGCACGCGGCGGCCGTCATCCTGTCCAAGACCCCGCTGCTCGACCTCATCCCGATGCACATGCGGGCCAAGGACGGCGTCAAGATCACCGGCTTCTCGTACCCGCAGTGCGAGGAGATGGGCCTGGTCAAGATGGACTTCCTGGGTCTGCGGAACCTGGGCATCATGGACCACGCGGTCAAGGTCATCAAGGCCAACCGGGGGATCGAGGTGGACATGCAGAGGATCCCCCTCGACGACCCGGCGACCTTCCAGATGCTGGCCCGCGGCGACACCCTCGGCGTCTTCCAGCTCGACGGCGGGCCCATGCGCGAACTCCTCAAGCTGATGCGCCCCGACAAGTTCGACGACATCTCCGCCGTCTCCGCCCTGTACCGGCCGGGTCCGATGGGCATGAACTCGCACACCAACTACGCGCTGCGCAAGAACGGCCAGCAGGAGATCGTGCCGATCCACCCGGAGCTGGACGAACCGCTCCAGGGCATCCTCGGCCCGACGTACGGTCTGATCGTCTACCAGGAGCAGGTGCAGCGCGCCGCGCAGATCCTGGCCGGCTACAGCCTCGGCCAGGCCGACCTGCTGCGCCGCGCGATGGGCAAGAAGAAGCCCGAGGTGCTGGCGAAGGAGTTCATCCCCTTCCAGGCCGGCTGCCGCGAGCACGGCTACGGCGACGAGGCCATCCAGGCCGTGTGGGACGTGCTGGTGCCGTTCGCCGGCTACGCGTTCAACAAGTCGCACTCCGCCGCGTACGGCCTGGTCTCCTACTGGACCGCCTACCTGAAGGCGAACTACCCGGCCGAGTACATGGCCGCGCTGCTGACCTCCGTCGACGACGACAAGGACAAGGCCGCGGTCTACCTGGCCGAGGCCCGCCGGATGGGCATCAAGGTGCTCTCCCCGGACGTCAACGAGTCGGTCGCGGACTTCTCCGCCGTCGGCGACGACGTGCGCTTCGGCCTGAAGTCGGTGCGCAACGTGGGCACCAACGTCATCGAGTCGATCGTCAAGTCCCGCAAGGACAAGGGCAAGTACAGCGCGTTCGGGGACTTCCTGGACAAGGTCGACCTGCCGGCGTGCAACAAGCGGGCGGTGGAGTCGCTGATCAAGGCCGGCGCGTTCGATTCGCTCGGGCACGCCCGCCGCGCGCTGTGCGACGTGCACGAGCAGGCGGTGGACGCCATCGTGCCGGTCAAGAAGCAGCAGGCGATCGGCCAGGACGACCTGTTCGGCGCGATGGACGACGCCGGCGAGGGCGGCGCGGTCGGCCTGGACATCAAGGTCGGCGACCACGAGTGGCCCCGCAAGCGACTGCTGTCCCTGGAGCGGGAGATGCTCGGCCTGTACGTCTCCGCGCACCCGCTGGACGGCGCCGAGCACATCCTGGCCCGCAACCGCGACAGCTCCGTCCCGGAACTCCTGGCCTCCGGACGCACCCAGGGCGACGTCAAGCTCGCCGGCCTGATCACCGGCGTCGAGCGGCGGATGACCAAGCAGGGCAACGCCTGGGCCATCGTCCACCTCGCCGACCGCGACGCGAGCATCGAGGTCTGCTTCTTCCCCGCCTCCTACCAGCTGGTCGCCCCGCAGCTGATCGAGGACAACGTGGTGTCGGTGCGCGGCCGGATCAACGCCCGGGACTCCGGCATCAACATCGCCGGGCAGGAACTGGCGATCCTCGACACCGCCTCCGCCGAGCACGGCGGCCGCCCCCCGGTGATCATCACGCTCAAGGCGCACCGCATCGTGCCGCCCGGGGTGGCCGAGCTCAAGCGCATCCTCCAGGCGCACCCCGGGGAGACCCCGGTGCGGCTGCGGGTGGAGGCGCCCAGCAGGACCACGGTGTTCGAACTGGGGTACCTGATCAACTCCGAGACCGTCGCCTCCGACATCAAGGGCAGCTTCGGTCCGGCGGCCTGGCTGGGAGTCGCCTGAGCGGTGCGGGGCCCCCGTGCCCGCGGATCCCCGGTCGCACTACGATGACAGCACGCCGGACGAAGGAAAGGCGAAGGCTGCGATGACCGAACCGCAGGGCCCGCGGGAGTCGCGGACCGTCACCGATCCGGGACCCCCCAAGGGGTCCCTGGCGGAGAAGATCGACGCACTGTTCCGGGTGGTACGCCGGCCCAGCCACGAGCCGTTCAGCCACGAGGAAGTGGCCAAGGCGTGCCGCGAGGCCACCGGTGAGAGCTTTTCGGCGACCTACCTGTGGCAGTTGCGCACCGGGCGGCGAGACAATCCGACGAAACGTCACCTCGAAGCGCTGGCCGCCTTCTTCCAGGTACCCGTGGCGTACTTCTTCGAGGACGACCGCGGTGCGGCCATCGCCCAGGAGCTGGAACTCCTGGGCGCCCTGCGCGACGCGGGGGTCCGCAGCGTGGCACTGCGCGCGGTGAACCTCTCCCCGGAGGGTGTGGGCACGATCAGCGACATGATCGACGTGATCGCCCGCCGGGAACGCGGGGAGAACCGCGACGCGGCGAGCGGCTGACCGGCCGTCCCGGTCCGTGGCCCGGGCGACCGGGCGGAAAGGTGCGGCGGGTGAGGCGGGAGCGATCCGGCCGGGCGCTGGAGCGGCGCTGCCGGAAACTGGTGGACGGGCTGGAGCTGCCGCGGCCGTTCGACACGGCCGCCTTCATCAAGGGCCTGGCCCGCGGCCGCGGTCGCCCCATCGAGCTGATCCCGGTACCGGCACGGCCCGACGCGCCGTGCGGGCTGCTGGTGACCACCGAGCGGGCCGACTACGTCATGTACACCGCCGACACCAGCCCGCTGCACCAGCAGCACATCCTGCTGCACGAGGCCGCGCACATCGTCTGCGGTCACCACGAGGACGCCGCGCTGGGGGCCGGGGCGGCGGCCGCGCTGCTGCCCAGCCTGCCGTCCTCGCTGGTGCGTTCGGTGCTGGGCCGCACGGTCTACACCGAACCGCAGGAGCGGGAGGCGGAACTGGTGGCCTCGCTGCTGCGGCTGCGGGCCGAGCGCGACGACGCGGCGCCGCAGCGGACCGCCCGGCTGCACACGCTGTTCGACGCCCCGCGGGACGGGCGGCGTGGCTGACGCGGTGGCGTTCACCGCGGCCGGGCTGCTCGCCCTGTTCGGAGCCGCGCGCCTGCTGAAGGCGCTGCGCGGCGGGGCCGACCCCGCCCAGGGCTACGTGGGCGGCTTCGCGCTGTGTCTGGCCGCCTCGCTGGTGCTGCCGGCGCCCGGCGTGCTGGCGTGGGCCGACCGGGTCACCGGCCGCCCGGTACTGCTGATCCTGGCCGGCGACGCGCTGACGCTGGCCGCCGCGAACCTCATCGTGCTGCTGGCCGTCTCGCTGAACGGCACCCCCGCGCCGCCGGTGCGTCAGGCGCTGCTGGCGGCCGGCACGCAGGTGCTGTCGGCGGTGCTGTTCGCCACCGCCCGGCCACGGATGTACGGCGGCGGGCTCCACACCTCCGGCGCCGACCGCTGGCTGCTGGCGGGCCACAACGCGCTGTTCGCCGGGTACGCGCTGTACGGCCTGGCACTGCTGGTGCGGGAGCTGACCCGGGGGGCGCGCTCGGCGCCGCCCGGAGCGCTGCGGGCCGGGCTGCGGATCACCACCGCCGCGGCGGTCGCCGGCGCCGTGTGGGCCGCCTGGACGGCCGACGACGTGATCAGCCTGCTGTCCACCGGTGTGCAGGGCGGCCAGGAGGACGCGGTCTCCGGGGTGCTGGCGGTCGTCACCGCGCTGCTGACGGTGGGCGGGGCGACCGCGATGCTGTGGGCCGGGGCGCTGGGCGCACCGGTGCGCTGGCTGCGGGCCCGGCGGCGGCACCGGGCGCTGGAGCCGCTGTGGTCGGCGCTGCACGCGGTGATGCCGGAGATCGCCCTGGCCTCCGCCGAGCCCGCCCGCCTGGGGCGGTACGGGTGGCGGGCGGAGTTCGCGCTCTACCGGCGGATCATCGAGATCCGCGACGGCGCCCTGGCGCTGCGGCCCTGGTCGGACCCGCGGTCGGCCGGCTGGGCTGCGCCGGAGGGAGTGGCGGCGGACGACGCGGTGCTGGAGGCGGCCGGCATCGCGGCGGCCCTGGAGCACCGGGCGGCCGGACCGCCCCGGCGGGACCGCGCCGGGGAGGGCGGCCCCTACGCGGTGCGGCCGATCCCGGGCACGGTGGACGCCGAGGCGCGGTGGCTGCTGCGGGTGACGGCCGCGTTCACCGGTTCGCCGGCGGTGGCGGCGGTACGGGGTCTGGCGCGCGCCGCACACGAGTGACCACCCGCGCCGCCCGTGCGTTCACGGGTTCCGCGGGTGGCTGGCGGGTGAGGTGTCCGGCGCGTGGGGGCGTCAGACGGTGTGCCGGCGCTCCTGGGAGGTCTCGGTGCTCACCGGGGTGCCCTCCAGCACCTCGGGGTCGCGCTCGCGCTCGCGGTGCTCGGAGGTGCTGGAGGCGGCGGACGTGTCCTTGTCCTTGCCCTCTTCACGCAGTGCCTTGGTCTCCGACTTCAGAATGCGCAGCGACTTGCCGAGCCCCCGGGCGGCGTCGGGCAGCTTCTTGTAGCCGAAGAGCAGCACGAAGATCAGCACGACGATGAGGATGTGCCAGGGCTCCAGCCCGTTCCTGAACATCTAGCTGCCTCGCTCTCATGGGGAATGTTTCGCGGCTCGTCGGTTTCTCGGCTCTACGGAGTATCACCCGCCGGACGTGTTAACCGGAAGCGTTCACGGGAAAACCGCAGGAAAACTATCGTGCGGCGCGACCGGTGCCGCGGACGAGGAGAGCGTCATGGCGGGGTTTCTGGACCGGGCACGCGAGGCCGCACAGCGCGGGCTGGACGCGGGCAAGGAGAAGGTCGAGGAGGTGCAGGCCACCCGCACCGGGCACGACCTGCTGCGGCGGCTGGGCGCGGCCTACTACGCGCAGCAGCACGACGGGGGTTCCGCCGACCGTGTGAACACCGCCCTGCAGGCCGTCGAGGAGCACGTGCGCCAGCACGGTTCGGTGTTCCTCACGGCCACCAATCCGTTCGGCGGCGGAACGGGCGGCGACGCCGGCGCGGGCCCGTCCGGCGACACCGGCGCCTGAGCCCGGCGCGAACCGGGCCCCGTGCGACCCCCCGCGCGCCACCTGGTCCCCGGCCCCGCGCGAACCCCCACGCCGCGCGAACCCCCACGCCGCGCGAACCCCCACGCCGCGCGAACCCCCACGCCGCGCGAACCCCCGGGCCGCCCGGACCCGTTCGGTCCTGGCGGCGCGGGGGAGGGGATCAGGAGCGGGCGGACGGCTCGCGTCCGGAGGCGGCGGGGGCCGCGGCGCGGGAGCGGCGGGCCTTGCGGACCTCCAGCAGCACCGGGATCAGCGACAGCACGACCAGCACCGCGATGATCGGCAGCAGGTAGTGGTCCACGTTGGGGATGGACGCGCCGAGCGCGTGGCCGGCCAGGGTGACGCCCAGGCTCCACGCGAGGCCGCCGGCCACCTGCCAGCCGGTGAAGGTGCGCACCGGCACCCCCAGCGCGCCGGCCATCGGGTTGAGCACGGTGCGCACCAGCGGGATGAACCGGGCCAGCACGATGGCCTTGCCGTAGCCGTACTTCTCCAGCATCTGCGAGGAGCGTTCGACCGCCTGGCGCACCTTGGGGCTGCCGGAGCGGTTGAGCAGCGCAGGTCCGCCCTTGCGGCCGATCAGGTAGCCGGTCTGGGCGCCGAGCAGCGCCCCGGCGGCGGAGGCGGCCAGCACCCAGCCGAGGTCGAGGTGGACGACCGCGCCGGCGCCCGTGGTGGTGAACAGCCCCGCGGTGAACAGCAGCGAGTCGCCGGGCAGCAGGAAGCCGATGAGCAGCCCGGTCTCGGCGAACAGCACCACCAGGATGCCGAGCGCGCCGAACGAGGAGAGCAGTGAGGTCGGGTCCAGCACGTTGACGGCGAGCTGCGTTCCGGTGGTGGTTGCGTACATGTGCGCCTCTCAGCGGGGCCCCGCGGGCCGTTTCGCGTCTACGGGAGTGTAGACGTGCGGGGGCCCGCCGCGGTGCGCGCTCAGCGGGCGGTGCCCTTCAGCAGGGCGCGCAGTTCGGCGGCGTCACGCGTGCTGAGCCCGGCGGCGAAGCGGGCCAGGACGCCGGAGCGGTCGGTGGCCCGGTCGAGTTCCCCGCGCATACGGCGGGCGGCCAGGGCGGCGTGGTCCTCGACGGCGGCACGGTAGCGGAAGGCCCGGCCCTCCCGGGTCCTGGTGACGGTCCCCTTGCCGTGCAGGCGGGCCAGGACCGTGGCGACGGTGGTGCGGGCCGGCGTGCCGGACAGCAGACGCTGGACCTCCGGGACGGTCAGCGGCCCGGCGGCCTGCCAGAGCGCGGCGAGCACGGCCGCCTCCAGCTCCCCGGCGGGCCGCCGTTCGGCGTGGGTCACGTCCGGTGTTTCCCTTCGGTTCCACTAGAGTTCTCCGAAAGTCTACGAATATGCAGAGCGCCGTTCCCCCGGCGCCGGCGCGGGCGTGCCCCGGGCCGGGGGGCCGTCGTAGTTGATTATCGGAGGAATCCGCCCGTGCTCGTATCCGCCACCGTCGGCGTGGCCCATGGAGCATCCCCGGCCGGAACACAACTGGCCTTCGACGGCGCCAGGATCGACGGCGGCCTCTACCTGGACGTCACGAACGCCGCCCGGCACGCACCCGGGTGGTTCGACACCCTGGTGACGTACTGGTCGGCCTACGGCATCGTCACGTTCTTCCTGCTGATGTGCGCCGGCTGGTGGCTGGCCCGGCGGGGGACGTCCCGTGACATGGCCCGCGTGCTGGGCGCGCCGGTCGTGGTGGTGCTGGTCTACGTGATCAACGACCTGCTCAAGTCGGTGGTGCGGGAGGTGCGGCCGTGCCGGCAACTGCCGCACGTCTTCCACCTGGAGGCGTGCCAGGCGCCGACCGACTGGGCCTTCCCCAGCAACCACACGGTGGTGGCGTTCTCGGCGGCCACCGCGCTGTTCCTGGTGGCCCGGCGGCTCGGGGTCGCGGCGTACGTGCTGGCGGTGCTGATGGGCGCCTCCCGGGTGTACGTCGGCGCGCACTACCCGCACGACGTGGCCGCCGGGGTGGTGGTCGGCGTGCTGGCCGGGGCGCTGCTGACGTTCGCCGCCGGCCGGTACGGCGCCACCGTGGTGGGCCGGGCCCGGGAGGGCTCGGGCCGGCTGGCCGGGCTGCTGGTCCGCTCCTCGCGCGGCGCCCACGGGCGGACCGTGCCGGGCGGGTCCTCCGGCACCTCCCGGCACCGCGAGCACGCCGGCCGCCGCGAGGACTGACCGGCGGCCCGGCGAACGGCCCGGGCCGCCCCTCCGCGTGTGGGAGGGGCGGCCCGGGCCGTCATGCGGTCCTTGCGGTCCAGCAGGAACTGCACGAACCGCGTCAGGTGCAGGTGGCGGACCTCGCGCATCCGGCGTTCGAACGCCGAGTCGCCGTCGCGGTGGGGCACCTCGGCCAGCGCCTGGTCGATGGCCCCCGGGGAGATCCCCGGGGAGCGCGCGCTGCCGGAGCCGGCAGCGATCCGTAGCGCCGCGGTGACCCCGGCGGTACGGGCACGACCGTAGCTCCAGTAGTTGCAGAAGGCATCTACTCGCCGCGGTAAACCGTCGCTTTCCGGCCGCCGGATGCGGTCCGCCGAACCCCGGACGAGCATGGAGGGGTACGGGACACGCGCAGGGGCCCCGCGCCCCGCGTGACCGGTACGCCGACGATGCGCACGACCGCACAGGAGGAGCACGCCGGTGGGCCCTCCCGACGCGCCGGATCCGCTGACCGCCGGGGTACTGGGCGACATCGTCGCCGGTACCACGGCGGGCATCGGCGTGCTCGACACCGAGCTGAGGTACGTCTACGTCAACCCCGCGCTGGCCAGGATCAACGGCGTGCCGCCCGCCGAGCACACCGGCCGCCGGATCGACGAGGTGGTCCCCGGCGTCGACGCCAAGCTGGAGGTCATCGAGCGGGTCCTGGCCGACGGACGCCCCCGCGAGACCACCTCCAGCGGCCTGACCCGGGCCGCCTCGGGGCTGGACCGCCGCTACTGGCACGGCACCTACCACCGGCTGGAACGCGACGGTGTCCCGATCGGCGTGGTCGGCGTCATCCTGGAGATCAGCGCCTCCCGGCGCCAGCAGCGGGACCTGGAGCGCGCCCGCGCCCGGCTCGCCCTGCTCGACGAGGCCGGCATCCGGATCGGCACCACCCTGGAGATGGACACCACCTGCGCCGAACTGGCCGGATTCCTGGTGCCCCGGTTCGCCGACGTGGTCACCGTCGAGGTCTTCCCGCCCGAGGAACCCGACGCCGCCCGCACCGTCGACCCCACCCGGCCGCTCACCCTGCGCCGCGCCGCGCTCGCCTCGGTCCCCGCACTGCGTGACATCGCCGGCCGGCTGGGGAAACCCGGCTGCCGGGTGCGCTTCCAGGCCGGCTCGCAGGTGGAGAGCACCCTCGCCACCGGCCGTCCGGCGGTGATGAACATGCCCACCGACGAGGAACTCTCCCACGCCGCGCCCAGCACCGACCGGGTGGCGCTCTACCGGGCCATGCGCCTGCACTCCGCCCTCGTCATCCCGCTGACCGCGCGCGGTGGCCCGCTCGGCGCCCTGACCGTGGCCCGCTGCGGCGACTCACCGGCCTTCACCGACGACGACCTGACCGCCGCCCTCGACCTGGCCGGGCGGGCCGCGATCGCCCTGGACAACGCCCGGCGCTACACCCGCGAGCACGGCATCGCCCTGGAACTCCAGCGCGCCCTGCTGTCGGACCCCGAGAGCCCGCACCCGGGACTGGAGGTCGCCGCCCGCTACCTGCCGGCCGGCGCCAGCGCGCTGGTCGGCGGTGACTGGTACGACACCATCCGCCGCCCGCACGGTCGCACGCTGCTGGCGATGGGCGACGTCATGGGGCACGGCGTCGAGGCGGCCGTCGACATGAGCAACTACCGGTCGATGCTGCGCGTCGTCGGCGCCGCCGACCTGCCCCCGCACCGGATCCTGCGCCGGATGGACACCATGATCGCCGACTCCGCGGGCAGCCGGCCCGCCACCTGCCTGCTGGTGCTGGCCGACCCGGTGCGCGGCAAGCTCTCCTACACCCGGGCCGGCCACCTGCCGCCCGCGCTGGTCCCCGTGCACGGCGGCGCCCGGCTGCTCCAGGTGCCGGCCGGCCCGCCGCTCGGCAGTGGCTACGGCGGCTACGAGATGGTCACCGTCGACTGGCCCCCCGACGACGTGTTGCTGATGTACACCGACGGCCTGGTCGAGCACCGCGGCGAGGACATCGACGTCTCCCTGCGCCGGCTGGCCCAGCTGCGCCTGCCGACCGCCGACGGGCTGGACGCGCTCGTCGAGTACGCGCTCGACACACTGGTGCCCGGGCCCGCCGAGGACGACGTGGCGGTCATGGCCGCCCGGCTGCTTGCTCCTCACGCCGCGTGAGGCGGCACGGTGGGGCACGTCAACCACCGAAGGACGGAAGCCATGCTCTACGCGGTCGGCCAGGTGGCCGGATTCGCCGGCGTCACGGTGCGCACCCTGCACCACTACGACGAGATCGCGCTGCTGTCACCCGGCGCCCGCACCCCCGCGGGGCACCGGCGCTACGACGACGCCGACCTCGACCGGCTCCAGCGGATCCTGTACTACCGCGAGCTGGGCTTCCCCCTGGACGAGATCGCGGCCCTGCTGGACGACCCCGACAGCGATCCGATGGAACACCTGCGCCGGCGGCACCGGGTGATCACGAAGCGCATCGAGGTGCTGCACGGCATGGCCGCGGCCGTCGAACGAGCCATGGAGGCACGCAAGATGGGGATCAACCTCACCCCCGAGGAGAAGTTCGAGGTGTTCGGCGACAACGACCCGGACCAGTACGCCGAGGAGACCGAGCGGCGCTGGGGCGGCACCGAGGCGTACCGCGCGTCGCAGCGCCGCACCGCCCGCTACACGAAGGAGGACTGGCAGCGGCTCCAGGACGAGCAGGACGCCTGGGGGCGGCGGGTGGCGGAGCTGATCGCCTCCGGCGCCGCCGCGGACGGCACGGCCGCCATGGACCTGGCGGAGGAGCACCGCCGGCAGATCTGCCGCGACTTCTACGACTGCGGCCACGAGACGCACACCTGCCTGGCCCGGATGTACGTCGAGGACGAGCGCTTCACCGCGTTCTACGAGAAGATCCACCCGGGTATGGCGCGCTACCTGCACGACGCGATCCTCGCCAACGCCGTGCGGTCGGTGTGAGCGCGGCCCGGTGCCCCGGGACACCTGGGATGCCGGGCCCCGGTCCGCCGGACGGGCCCGGGGGCGGTCAGTTCGGGGCGAGCACGACCGCCGTGCCGTAGGCGCAGACCTCGGTGCCGATGTCGGCGGCCTCACTCACGTCGAACCGCATCATCAGCACCGCGTTCGCGCCGCGGGCCTTCGCCTGCTCCACCAGCCGGTCCTTGGCCTGGTCGCGGGTCGCCGCCAGGGTCTTCGTCAGGCCCTTGAGCTCCCCGCCGACCATGGACTTCAGGCCGGCGCCGAGCTGGCTGCCGAGGTGGCGGGAGCGGACGGTCAGGCCGAAGATCTCGCCGATGACCCGATCCACCCGCCGCCCGGGCACGTCATTGGTGGTGACGACCAGCACCTCGCCGTCCGGCCGGCCGCCGCCGTAGTCGTCGATGCTCATGCCCCCAGCGTCCCCCGGCGCCGACCGGGCCGCATCCGGAGCGGCCCGGGCCCGGCCCGGCGGGCGGACGGCGGGTGGCGCGGGGGCGGCGGACCGGTGACCGGACGGCGCCCGGCGGGGGACCCGGACGGTCCGCCGGTGAGTGATGGTCATACTGGTGGAGCAAGCCCGCCCTCCCACCGCCGCAACAGGAGTCCGCCCGGCCGTGACGACCCTCGCCCTGGGGCCCACCTGGCTCGCTCCCGACCACCTGATCCAGTCCTTCGGGCTGATCGGCATCATGATCGTCGTCTTCGCCGAGTCCGGGCTGCTCATCGGCTTCTTCCTGCCGGGCGACTCCCTGCTGTTCACCACCGGGCTGCTGATATCCCAGCACAAGTACCTGCACTACCCGATGTGGCTGGTGTGCCTCGCGGTGGCCTTCGCGGCGGTCCTGGGCGACCAGGCCGGCTTCCTGATCGGCAACAAGGTGGGCCCCTCGCTGTTCAGCCGGCCCGACTCGCGGCTGTTCAAGCGGGAGAACGTGGAGAAGGCCCACGCCTTCTTCGAGCACCACGGGCCGAAGTCGATCCTGCTGGCCCGCTTCGTGCCGATCGTGCGCACCTTCACGCCCGTCATCGCGGGCGTGAGCCGGATGAACTACCGCACGTTCCTGGTCTACAACATGACCGGCGGCACGGCCTGGGGCGCCGGCGTCACCGTGCTCGGCTACTTCCTCGGCCGGATCGCCTTCGTCGGCGAGCACATCGAGGAGATCTTCGTCGCCATCGTGCTGCTCTCCGTGGTCCCCGTCGGCATCGAGTTCCTGCGGGCCCGCCGCAAGGGCCCGGCCGGCCCGCCGCACGACGGCACGGAACCCCCGACCGGGGCCGCCGCGGGCCGGCCGTCGGCCCCCCGGCGCGGACGGCACCGCGCGGCCAAGCGATGAACGCGCGCGGCGACGGGCCGGGCGGCGACAGCGGATCGGCCTTCACCCCACCGCTGGGCGTGCCGATGCCACCGCCCCCGGAGAGCGACGGCTCCGCCTTCCAGCCCCCCGGATCCACCACCGGCACCCACCCGCTGCCCGGCCACGGCTTCGGGGCCGTCACCGGCACCCACCCGCGCCCCCCGATGCCGCCGAACCCCTTCACGCCCCCCGAGGGCGTGCCGGTGCTGCGGCTGCCCGGCGACGCGCCCTGGCAGGACCGCATGCGCACGATGCTGCGGATGCCGGTGGCCGAACGGCCCGCCCTGGAGCACGCGCCCCGCGCCGAGGGCGGTCCGGCCGCGGTGCCCCGCGTCCTGGACCTGACGCTGCGCATCGGGGAACTGCTGCTGGCCGGCGGCGAGGGCGCGGAGGACGTCGAGGCGTCGATGTTCGGCGTGGCGCGCTCCCTGGGGCTGGACCGCGTCGAGCCCGGCGTCACGTTCACCCTGCTGTCCATCAGCCACCAGCCGTCCCTGGTGGACGACCCGGTCACCGCCAGCCGCACGGTGCGCCGGCGCGGCAGCGACTACACCCGGCTGGCCGCCGTCTACCGGCTCATCGACGACATCAGCGCGCACGAGGCCGGCGTGGAGGACGCCTACCGCCGGCTCGCCGAGATCCGCCGCAACCGGCACCCCTACCCCGGCTGGCTGCTGACCGCCGCGGCGGCGTTCCTCGCCGGGGCCGGCGCGATCCTGGTCGGCGGCGGACCGCTGGTCTTCGCCGCCGCGGCCATCGGCGCGGTGCTCGGCGACCGGCTCGCCTGGCTGTGCGCCGGGCGCGGGCTGCCGGAGTTCTACCAGTTCACCGCGGCGGCCACCCCGGCGGCGCTGATGGGCGTGCTGCTGAACCTGCTGGGCACCCACGTGCCCGGCGCCGGCCACGTGCAGGCGTCCGCGGTCATCACCGGCGGCCTGTACGCCCTGCTGCCCGGCCGCGCGCTGGTCGCCGGTGTCCAGGACGGCCTGACCGGCTTCTACATCACCGCCGCGGCCCGCCTGCTGGAGGTGATGTACCTCATCGTCGGCATCGTGCTGGGCGTCACCCTGGTGCTCTACATCGGCGTCAGCCTGCACGTGAAGCTCAACCCGGACGAGGCGCCGGGGGTCTACGACAACCCGCCGGTGCAGATGGCCGCCGCGATGGCGCTGACGCTGGCCTTCGCGATGATGCTCCAGTGCGAACGGTCCGTGCTGCCGGTGGTCACCCTCAACGGCGGCATCGCCTGGGTGGTGTACGCCGCCCTGCACGGCCGCGCCGGCATGTCGCCGATCGCCGCGACCGCGGTGGCCGCCGGGCTCGTCGGCCTCTTCGGCCAGCTCCTGGCCCGCTACCGGCACGCCTCCGCGCTGCCGTACGTCACCGCCGCCATCGGTCCGCTGCTGCCGGGCAGCGCCACCTACTTCGGCCTGCTGGCGTTCACCCAGGGCCGGGAGGACGCGGGGCTCTCGTCGCTGGCCAAGGCGGTCGCGCTGGCGCTGGCCGTCGCGGTGGGCGTCAACCTCGGCGGTGAGATCACCCGCCTCATGATCCGCCTGCCGGCGGACCGGCCGAGGCGCCGCGCGGCCAAGCGGACGCGGGGGTTCTGACGGGACGTTCCCACCGGGGGCGGCTGCCCGCCGTCGGCTTCTGCGGCTTGGCGGGGGCCGGCCGCGCGGTTCCCCGCGCCCCGCGAGGGGCGCGGGGGGACCGGCTCAGTGGCCGCCGGAGTCCTTGAGGCGCTTGATCGAGCGTTCGATCTCGGCTTCGGCCTCGACGCGGCCGACCCAGTCGGCGCCTTCGACGGACTTGCCGGGCTCCAGGTCCTTGTAGACCTCGAAGAAGTGCTGGATCTCCAGGCGGTCGAACTCACTGACGTGGTGGATGTCGCGCAGGTGCTCCATGCGCGGGTCGGACGCCGGGACGCACAGCAGCTTGTCGTCGCCGCCGGCCTCGTCGGTCATGCGGAACATGCCGACCGCGCGGCACGTGATCAGGCAGCCGGGGAACGTCGGCTCGTCCAGGATCACCAGCGCGTCCAGCGGGTCGCCGTCCTCGCCGAGGGTGTTCTCGACGAAGCCGTAGTCGCAGGGGTAGCTGGTGGACGTGAAGAGCCTGCGGTCCAGGCGGATCCGACCGGTCTCGTGGTCCACCTCGTACTTGTTGCGCGAACCCTTCGGGATCTCGATCGTGACGTCGAACTCCAAGGCTCTCCTCCATCTGGGCGGGCCGGCACCCACGTGCTGCGGCACCCGACAACGACATGTGAACCACACCGCCGCCGCGGGAGGCGGCCGGGGCGCGGCAACAGTGTCGCTCACCCGGTCGGCCGCGCGCCAAAGGGGGCCGCCGGGAGCCGGTGTCCCCCGGATGCCCCGGACCGCCCCGGCCCGGCTCGGAGCATCGCCTGACTCCTGGTTAAGTGTGACTGTCATACCTGTTGAACGAGAGGTGGTCCCGGGTGCGCGGCGTCCTGCCCGAGGTGGACTGGCGGGCCCTGGCCGAACGGGGCCGGGCCCTGACCGGCCGTGCCACGACCCTGGCCGGCCGGGCCGCACCCGCCGCCGCCCGGGCCGGCACCGCGGCCCGCCGCGCCGGAAAGGCCGCCGCCCGCGGCACCCGCACCGCGGCCGCCCGCACCGCGGCGGTCGCCGCGCCCCCGGTGCGCCGGGCCGCGGCGCTGGCCGGCCGGGACCGCTGCCTGACCGCCGCCACCGCCGCGGGCCTGACCGCCGCCCTCGTCGCCGTCGCCGCCACCGGACCCTGGAGCGGCGGCCAGCGGACGGCAGAGCGCGCCTGGGCGGCCGGCCGCGCCCCCGCCGCCCCCGCCTCGCACCCGCCCGCCCCCCGGCACCCGGCCGCCCCTCCGCCGGCCCCCGCCGTCCTGGCGGGGCTGGGCCCCGGCGCCGCCACCACGGCCGTCACCGGCCCCGGCGCCGCCCCCGGGCCCACCGCGCACGGACTGTCCGCCGCCCTCGACCCCCTCTTCGACGACCCGGGCCTGGGCCACGTGCGCACCGGCGTGGTGCTGGACGCCACCACCGGGCAGCGGCTGTACGCGCACGGTGCCGCCTCCGCCTCCGCGCCGGCCTCCACCACCAAGATCGCCACCGCCACCGCCGCGCTCACCGCCCGCGGCCCCGACTACCGCATCCCGACCCTCGTGGTGCCCGGCCGGACCCGCGGCACCGTCGTCCTGGTCGGCGGCGGCGATCCCACCCTGACCGCCGCGGCCACCCCCGCGCACGCCGACCCGGACACCACCCCCGCCTCCCTGGTCACCCTCGCCGACCGCACCGCCCGCGCCCTGCGCGCCCGCGGCACCCGGCAGGTCGCGCTGTCGTACGACACCTCACGCTTCGCCGGCTCCCCGATCGGCGCCATCGGGGTCAACGGCAACCTCGCCCCGGTCACCGCGCTGATGACCGACGAGGCCCGCACCGACCCGCGCTCCACCGAGGACGCCGCCCGCCGCGCCGACCCGGCCCGCAGCGCGGCGCAGACCTTCGCCGGGCTGCTCGGCCACCGGGGCGTGCGGGTCACATCCGTACGCCCCGGCAACGCGCCGGCCGGCCAGGAGGCGCAGCTCGCCGAGGTCGACTCCATGCCGCTGTCCGCGCTGGTGGAGCGGATGCTGACCAACAGCGACAACGACATCGCCGAGGCGCTCGGCCGCCAGGTCGCCATCGCCACCGGCCGACCGGTCACCTTCGCCGGCGCCGGACAGGGCATCGCCACCCAGCTGCGCCGGCTCGGCCTGCCGCTGACGGGCACCGCGTTCCACGACGGCAGCGGGCTGGACCGCACCGACCGGCTCACCCCGCAGCTGCTGGCCCGGCTGCTCTACACCGCCGGCAGTCCCGGCCACCCCGAACTGCGCGCGATCCTGTCCGGCCTGCCGGTCGCCGGGTTCACCGGCACCCTCAGCGACCGGTTCCGGGCCACCGAGGCGGCCGGCGCCCGCTCCGGCGACCCGGCCGGCGGCGCGGGCCTGGTACGGGCCAAGACCGGCACGCTCACCGGCGTGAACACCCTGGCCGGCACGGTCGTCGACTCCGACGGGCGGCTGCTGGTGTTCGCCTTCATGACCTCCGGCACCACCGACGCCTCCGGGGCGGTGGCCGCCCTGGACCGGCTGGCCTCCGCGGTCACCAACTGCGGCTGCCGCTGACCCAGGCGACCCCGGTAAAACCCTGAAACCGCCGCCGGACGGCCCGCACCGGCGAACTTCCACGTACCGTGAAGCCATGACGAGCGTCGGTGCAGCGGAGATGGTCGACTGGAACCTCGCGGTGGCGACCGCGTCCCGGCTGGTGCGGCCGGGCCCGGACGTCAGCCGCGACGAGGCACGCGCGGTGGTGGGAGAACTGCGCCGGCACGCGAAGGCGGCCGAGGAGCACGTACGGCGGTACACCCGCATGCGGGACGACGAGGACGGCCCGGACACCCCGGTGCTGGTCGTCGACCGCCCCGGCTGGATCCGGGCCAACGTGGCCGGCTTCCGGGAGATCCTCAAGCCCCTGCTGGTCAAGATGCAGGAACGCCGGTCCGCCACCCCCGGCGGCGCGGTGCTCGGCACCGTCGGCGGCAAGGTCACCGGCGTCGAGGTCGGCGCCCTGCTGTCGTTCATGGCCTCCCGGGTGCTCGGCCAGTACGAGACGTTCGCCCCCTCCGCCCGCGACCTGCCCGCCGGCCCCGCGGCCCCCGCCCCCGGCGCCTCCCGCACCGGCCGCCTGCTGCTCGTCGCCCCCAACATCGTGCACGTCGAGCGGGAACTCGACGTCGACCCGCACGACTTCCGGCTGTGGGTGTGCCTGCACGAGGAGACCCACCGCACCCAGTTCACCGCCGTGCCGTGGCTGCGCGACCACATGGAGGGCGAGATCCACGGCTTCCTGGAGCAGACCGACATCGACCCCGCCACCCTGCTGGAACGGGTCACCAGGGCCGCCCAGGCCATGGTCGGCGGCCGGGAGGACGGCGAGGAGCAGCCCAGCGTCATGGAGGTCGTCCAGACCCCCGCGCAGCGCGAGATCCTCGGCCGCCTCACCGCGGTCATGTCGCTCCTGGAGGGCCACGCCGACTACGTCATGGACGGCGTCGGCCCGCAGGTGGTGCCGTCGGTCGGCGAGATCCGGGAGAAGTTCCAGCAGCGCCGGGCCAGCGGCGCCGGCCGGCTGGACCAGGCCCTGCGCCGCCTGCTGGGCCTGGACGCCAAGCTGCGCCAGTACCGCGACGGCGAACGCTTCGTGCGGGCGGTCGTCGACGAGGTCGGCATGGACGGCTTCAACCGGGTGTGGACCTCGCCCAACACGCTGCCCACCAAGGCCGAGATCGCCAAACCGGCGGACTGGATCACCCGGGTGCACCGGCCGGCCGGTTCCTGAGCCCCGCGCTCCCGGTCTCCCTTCCACCACCGGTTTCACCCGTCCGAGGGACCATGTCGGAGGGGTGGGCGTGCGATGCTCGGGTAACGGGCGACATCTGTCACCATCCAGATACGCTCCGTCATCGCACCGCCTGCCGCCCTCCGCCCGGTCCGGGGTGCGCGGGAATCTCCTGGAGGGAATGGACATGGGGCCTCATCCCGCGGTCGCCGCGATACGCCTGGCGGTCCGCCGCGTACTCCACGACGTCGTCAGGGACGTCCTCGCCGAACAGGGCGCCGCCCGCCCGCGGGTGTCCGCGCTGCGCACCGGCCCGGCCGGCGGCGCACCGCTCGCCGCGTCCGCCGAGGGGCCGTCCGCCGCCCGCGGCGGGGTCGCCGTGCGCAGACGTGCCGCCGGCCGCACCACCACGTCCGCCACCCGCCCGCTGGTGCTCGCGGCCGTCAGCGGCGGCGCCGACTCCATGGCGCTGGCCTCGGCGCTGGCCTTCGAGGCCGACCGGGCCGGGGTGCGGGCCGGTGCCGTCACCGTCGACCACGGCCTGCAGGCCGGCTCCGGCGCCCGCGCGCTGGACGTCGCCGACCGGCTGCGCGCCCTCGGCCTGGACCCGGTCGAGGCGGTCGGCGTCACCGTCGGCCGGCAGGGCGGCCCCGAGGCCGCCGCCCGCGACGCCCGCTACGCGGCCCTCGAATCCGCCGCGCAGGCCCTCGGCGCCGCCGCCGTGCTCCTCGGCCACACCCGCGACGACCAGGCGGAGACCGTGCTGCTGGGCCTGGCCCGCGGCTCCGGCACCCGCTCGCTGTCCGGTATGGCCGCGGTCTCCGGCCCCGGCGGCCGCTACCGGCGCCCGTTCCTGCTGCTGGACCGCGACACCACCCGCAAGGCGTGCCTGGTGCAGGGCCTGGACGTCTGGGAGGACCCGCACAACGCCGATCCCGCCTACACCCGCGCCCGGGTGCGGCACGAGGCGCTGCCGGTGCTGGAGAAGTCCCTGGGCCGCGGGGTGGTCGCCTCGCTGGCCCGCACCGCCCAGCTCTTCCGCGACGACGCCGACGCCCTCGACCAGTGGGCCGCCTGCGCCCACCGCGACGCCCTGGTGGACGGCGACCCCGACGCCGCCCTCGCGGTGAGCCGGCTGCGCCCGCTGCCGCCCGCCGTGCGGCGCCGGGTGATCCGCTCCGCGGCGGTCGCGGCCGGCTGCCCCGGCGGTTCGCTGTTCGCCCGGCACGTCGAGGAGACCGACCGGCTGATCACCGACTGGCGTGGTCAGGGCCCCCTGAACCTGCCCGGGGGCGTCGTGGCCCGTCGCACGGATGGCAGACTGGTCATCCGGCGCGCTCCCGCGCCCGAGTGACCGAAGACGTATCCAGCCGTCAGGGCCGTGCAGGAAGTAGCCGGGGTGAACGAGAGGGACATGGGCACCGATCTCGAAAAGGTGCTCATCACGAAGAAAGAGATCGACGCCAAGCTCGCTGAGCTCGCGGTGGAGATCGACCGGGACTACGCGGGGCGGGACCTGCTGATCATCGGGGTGCTCAAGGGCGCCGTGATGGTGATGGCGGACCTGGCCCGTGCCCTGTCCTCGCCGCTGACCATGGACTGGATGGCCATCTCGTCCTACGGGGCCGGCACCAAGTCCTCCGGCGTGGTCCGGATCCTCAAGGACCTGGACACCGACATCGCGGGCAAGCACGTACTGATCGTCGAGGACATCATCGACTCGGGTCTCACCCTGTCGTGGCTGCTGTCCAACCTCTCCTCGCGGCAGCCCGCCTCGCTGGAGGTCGTCACCCTGCTGCGCAAGCCGGAGGCGGCCAAGGTGGCCATCGACGTGAAGTACGTCGGGTTCGACATCCCCAGTGAATTCGTCGTGGGATACGGGCTGGACTACGCGGAGAAGTACCGCAACCTGCCGTTCGTGGGCACCCTCGCGCCGCACGTCTACGGCGGCTGAGACCCCTGCCCCGGCCGGCGGGACCGCCATTCGGGCGCCGTGTGGAACCTGACGCGGTTTCTCGCCGTTGGAGCAAGGGAAGAGGGGTTTGTTACCGGCCCTCGGCGGCTACGAGCGACAATGCTGAGGTACCGTCCGGAAGGTCAGTCATAACACCTAGCTGACGCGACGCGGCCCGTCCGGGCCGTGGCGCTCTCACTGTGGCAGGAGGGACGGGGCGGCAACGCCCCGCATGGATGGACGTCAAACGCTACTTCCGTGGGCCGGTCGTGTGGATCATACTGGCCGTCCTCGTCGCGCTCGGGCTGATGCAAGTGGTCTCGTCGTCGAGCGGCTACAAGACCGTGGACACCGGTCAGGTGATCGCCGCCATCGACAGCGGCGCCGCCCAGTCGGCCAAGATCACCACCGGCGACGACCAGACGGTCTCGGTCCAGCTCAAGCCCAACGCCACCGTCGACGGCAAGGACCTGGGCAACAAGATCAAGGCCAGCTACATCAGCAGCCAGCAGGCCACCGAGATCGCCAACAAGCTGCAGACGCAGTTCAACGACCACCAGCGCGGTGGTTCGCAGCTGAAGGACGGCTACACCATCTCGCCGTCGCGGCAGAACCCGTTCTTCGGGTTCCTGGTCACGATGCTGCCGTTCGTGCTGATCATCGTGGTCTTCCTGTTCCTGATGAACCAGATGCAGGGCGGCGGCTCCCGGGTCATGAACTTCGGGAAGTCCAAGGCCAAGCTCATCACCAAGGACACTCCGAAGACCACCTTCTCCGACGTGGCGGGCTCCGACGAGGCGGTCGAGGAGCTCCAGGAGATCAAGGAGTTCCTCCAGGAGCCGGCGAAGTTCCAGGCGGTCGGCGCCAAGATCCCCAAGGGCGTGCTGCTCTACGGCCCGCCCGGCACCGGCAAGACCCTGCTCGCCCGCGCGGTGGCCGGTGAGGCCGGGGTGCCGTTCTACTCGATCTCCGGTTCCGACTTCGTCGAGATGTTCGTCGGCGTCGGCGCCTCCCGGGTGCGCGACCTGTTCGAGCAGGCCAAGGCGAACGCCCCGGCGATCGTCTTCGTCGACGAGATCGACGCCGTCGGCCGGCACCGCGGCGCGGGCCTCGGCGGCGGGCACGACGAGCGCGAGCAGACGCTGAACCAGCTGCTCGTCGAGATGGACGGCTTCGACGTCAAGGGCGGCGTGATCCTGATCGCCGCCACGAACCGTCCCGACATCCTCGACCCGGCGCTGCTGCGCCCGGGCCGCTTCGACCGCCAGATCGCCGTGGACCGCCCGGATCTCCAGGGCCGCCTGGAGATCCTCAAGGTCCACCAGAAGGGCAAGCCGGTCGCCCCGGACGTCGACCTTCACGCCGTCGCCCGCCGCACCCCCGGCTTCACCGGTGCGGACCTGGCGAACGTGCTGAACGAGGCGGCGCTGCTGACCGCCCGCGGCAACGAGAAGCTGATCGACAACCACTTCCTGGACGAGGCGATCGACCGTGTCGTGGCCGGACCGCAGAAGCGGACCCGGATCATGAGCGACAAGGAGAAGAAGATCACCGCGTACCACGAGGGCGGTCACGCCCTGGTCGCGGCGGCGTGCCCGAACAGCGACCCGGTGCACAAGATCACCATCCTGTCGCGCGGCCGCGCCCTGGGTTACACCATGGTGCTGCCGGACGAGGACAAGTACTCGACCACGCGCAACGAGATGCTCGACAAGCTCGCCTACATGCTGGGCGGCCGCGCGGCGGAGGAACTGGTCTTCCACGACCCGACCACCGGCGCCGCGGACGACATCGACAAGGCCACCTCCACGGCCCGCGCGATGGTCACCCAGTACGGCATGACCGAGCGGCTGGGCGCGATCAAGTTCGGCCAGGACAGCTCCGAGCCGTTCCTCGGCCGTGAGATGGGTCACCAGCGCGACTACTCCGAAGAGGTCGCCGGCCTGGTCGACGAGGAGGTCAAGCAGCTCATCGAGACCGCGCACAACGAGGCGTGGGAGATCCTCGTCGAGAACCGCGACGTCCTCGACAACCTGGTCCTGGCGCTGCTGGAGAAGGAGACGCTGAACAAGGAGCAGATCGCGGAGGTCTTCAAGCCGATCGTCCGGCGCCCGGCCCGCCCCGCGTGGACCGGCTCCTCCCGGCGCACCCCGTCGACCCGTCCGCCGGTGCTCTCGCCGCGCGAGCTGGCGCTGACCAACGGCGTGGCCAACGGCGTCACCCCGCCGTCGGTCTCCACCGTCAAGCAGCCGGCCGAGCCCGAGGGCCCGGCCGACGGCGGCGCACCGCAGGTCTGAGCCACCCGGCCGTCCCCTCGGGGGCGGTACCGGAATGAATGCCGCGTCTGCCAGGTTCTAGCCTGGGAGGCGCGGCATTCGGCGTGTTCGCACCCTGAACCCCGGCGGGTCCGGGGGATCCCAGCAGGAAGAGGCCCAGCCATGAACGATCCGGTGACCCTGGCGGAGGAGTCCGGGGAGCCCCGCGCGTTCGACGCGGCCCGGGCCGAGAAGGCGGTGCGCGAACTGCTGATCGCCGTCGGGGAGGACCCGGACCGCGAGGGGCTGCGGGAGACGCCCGCACGGGTGGCGCGGGCCTACAAGGAGATATTCGCCGGGCTCTGGCAGCGGCCGCAGGACGTGCTGACCACCACGTTCGACCTCGGTCACGACGAGATGGTGCTGGTCAAGGACATCGAGGTGCTCTCCAGCTGCGAGCACCACCTGGTGCCGTTCGTCGGCATCGCGCACGTCGGCTACATCCCGTCGCCCGACGGCAAGATCACCGGCCTGTCCAAGCTGGCCCGGCTGGTGGACGTCTTCGCCCGCCGCCCGCAGGTGCAGGAACGCCTCACCACGCAGGTCGCCGACGCGCTGATGGAGACGCTGGAGCCGCGCGGGGTCATCGTGGTCGTCGAGTGCGAACACATGTGCATGACGATGCGGGGGGTGCGCAAGCCCGGGGCGAAGACGATCACCTCCGCCGTCCGGGGACAGCTGCGCGACCCGGCCACCCGGGCCGAGGCGATGAGCCTGATCGTGGCCCGCTGACGCGGAACCGCCGCCGGGCGGGTCACTGCGTCACATGGTGGCTCAACTGGTCCAGCGCCCCGGGCAGTTCGCGGTTCCAGGTGGAGAAGTTGTGGCCGCCGGTGGGCAGCAGGATCGAGGCCACCTGCATGGGTGGGTGGACGGCCCTGATGAACGCCAGCGTGGCGCGGTAGTTGCCCTCGCCGCGGCGGCTGCTGGTGACCAGGGTCCAGACGGCGGGCAGCCGTTCGTGCCGCAGGCGCCACATCAGGTCGCTCTCCCGGCGTACCCGTTCGCTGCCGCCGAACAGGTCACCGGTGGTCGGGTCGTCGTGGGTGGAGTAGTAGCCGGACAGCGAGACGCCGGCGGAGAACGCCCGCGGGTACTGAAGGGTCAGCTTGAGCGCGCAGTAGCCGCCGGTGGAGTCGCCCATCACGCCCCAGTTCACCCCGTAGCGGCCGACCCGGTAGTTGGCCTCGACGGCGGCCCGCAGGTCGTCGGCGAAGAACGTCGCCACCTGCGGGCCGTGCGGCACGTTCATGCACTCGGTGTCGCGCGGCGGCACCACGGCCGGGCGCATCATGACCAGGATCATCGGCTGCATCCGCCCCTGCCGGATGTGCTGGGTGGCGGTCTGCGGGTACCTCATCCGGGTGATCAGTGACTCCGCGGTGCCCGGATAACCGGTGAGGATGACGGCGGCCGGAAAGTTCTGCTTGCGGAACGCCTTCTGGAAGTATTGCGGCGGCAGATACACGTAGGCGGGCGCGGTGATGCCCGTACGGGTGCCCGTCACGTCCACCCGGTCGATCCGTCCGGCCCGCGCCCAGCCCGATCCGCCACTCACCGACACGCTCTGATGCCCCATCTCCTCCAGCCCGCCGCGGCTGCCGGCGGTCGCGTAGTCGATCACCTGTCCGGGGGCCTGGTCGGTGCCGAGCAGATCGGCGAACGAGGAGTAGAAACCGAAGTAGGAGTTGATGGCGAGGCCGAGCGCCGCCAGGATCGCCAGCTGCCCGGCGAAGAGCATCCCCACCCGGCCCGCCACGGGTCTCACGCCGCGACGGGCCAGCCGCGGCCAGAGCCAGACCGTCAGGACGAACAGCGCCACCGCCAGGACGGCAACCGTTACCAGGAGTTTCTTGCTCGTGAGACCCATCAGGCGCTTCCCGTTCGTAGGATCGGTCCTCAGCACTCCGCGAGTGGAACCTCACGACCCGTGTTCACGTCCTAGAAGACGCCTATCGCACCGACCGGGGTGCTTTGGGGCGAGTGATCCGCTTATCGGGGCTTGGAGACCGATGTCTGCACACAAAGATGCCGATTGCCTGACCTGGGTTCCGTCGGGGGGCGGCATCGATGACTGAGACCCCGGACACCCGGCCGCAGCGGCTGGCGAGGTTCGTGCCCGGGACGAAGGTGCCGGCCATCGTCGGCACGCTCTGTGCGCTCATCGGACTGCTGAACCTGGCCACCGGGATCGTGCCCCGGCTGCGTCACGGGCGTATGCACACCCTGGTGGAATCGCTGCCGGGTGCCGTGAGCAGCCTGGCCGCCGCCGCGTCGGTCATCGTGGGCCTCCTGCTGCTGATGCTCGCCCGCAGCCTGAAGCTGCGCAAGCGGCGGGCCTGGACCGCCGCGGTGGTCCTGCTGCCCGCCGGTGTGGTGGCCGAGGTCCTCCACCACCGCGTCTCGGTCGTCGAGGACACCCTCTCCGCCGTCCTGTTCACCGTGCTGCTGATCCACCGCTGCCAGTTCGCCGCCCTGTCCGACCCCCGTACGCGCTGGCGTGCCGTCTACCACTTCGCGGTGCTCAGCGCGGTCTGCTTCGGACTGGGCCTGGTCATCGTCAGCGTCCACCCCCGGATGGAGACCGGCGACCCGACGTTCTCCCAGCGCTGCCAGACCGTGGTGGACGGCTTCGTCGGAGTCGGCGGGCCCGTGCACTACCTGTCCGACCGGGCCGCCGACCTGGTCGGGTACACCCTCGGCGGGCTGGGCTTCCTCATCCTGTTCAGCACCGCCTACCTGGTGCTGCGCCCCGCGCACCCGGCCGCCGTGCTCGGTCCCGTCGACGAGGACCGGCTGCGCGGCCTGCTGGAGCGGCACGGCCGGCGGGACTCGCTCGGCCACTTCGCGCTGCGCCGGGACAAGAGCGTGGTCTTCTCCGCCAGCGGCAAGGCCGCCATCTCCTACCGGGTCATCTCCGGCGTCATACTCGCCTCCGGCGACCCGGTCGGCGACGTCGAGGCGTGGCCCGGCGCCATCGAACGCTTCATGCAGGAGGCCGCCCGGCACGCCTGGATCCCCGCGGTCGTCGGGTGCAGTGAGACCGGCGGCGAGGTGTGGACCCGGGAGACCGGCCTGGACGCGCTGGAACTCGGCGACGAGGCCATCGTCGAGACCGCCGGCTTCTCCCTCCAGGGCCGCGCCATGCGCAACGTGCGGCAGATGGTCAAGCGGGTCGAACGCAACGGCTACCACTGCCGGATGCGGCGGGTCGCCGACCTCACCGATGAGGAGTGCGCCCGGGTGCGGTCCGCCGCCGCCGACTGGCGCGGCACCGACACCGAACGCGGTTTCTCCATGGCGCTCGGCCGGTTCGGCGACCCGCGCGACGGCGACTGCGTGGTGGTCACCGCCCACAAGGAGATCGAGGACGACCCCTCACCGCACGGCGACCTGAAGGCCGTGCTGCACTTCGTGCCCTGGGGTGCCGACGGCATCTCGCTGGAGCTGATGCGGCGCGACCGCGCCGCCGACGCCGGGATGAACGAACTGCTGATCACCCACGCCCTCGGTCATGCGGCGGAACTGGGCATCACCCGGGTCTCGCTGAACTTCGCCATGTTCCGCTCCGCGCTGGCCCGCGGCGAACGCCTCGGCGCCGGCCCGGTCCTGCGGTTCTGGCGCGGCATCCTGGTCTTCCTCTCCCGTTGGTTCCAGATCGAGTCGCTCTACAAGTTCAACGCCAAGTTCCAGCCGGTGTGGGAGCCGCGCTTCATGGTCTTCCCCAGCAACCGGGACCTGCCGCGGATCGGTTTCGCCGTGATGCAGGCGGAGGCGTTCATCACCCTGGAACTGCCCGCGCGGGTGCGCCGCTGGATCCCGGGCCTGCGCCCGGCCGCCGGCGACCCCGCCCGCGGCTCCGAGCAAGGCGTCACCGCCGTCCCCCACCGCGCCTGACCCCCGTGGGAGCCGTCCGGCCGCGGGGGCGGCGAGTGCGGTGGGCGTCCGGGGGCGCCGCCGCCCGGGTCGCCCGCCGCGAGGGCCCGCCGCCCCCGGTGGGGGCGGGCGGCGCTGGGGGTGGCCGTGGGGAGCGGGCCGGGCCGGAGGCATAGGCTTTTGGCCATGGGTACGTTGCGAGGCCGCGTCGCCGGGCTGCCGGAGTGGGACCGCTGCGCGGTCATGGGCGTCGTCAACGTGACCCCTGACTCCTTCTCCGACGGCGGCTGCTGGTTCGATCCCGGCCGGGCCGTCGAGCACGGGCTGGCGCTGGCCGCCGCCGGGGCCGACCTGGTGGACGTCGGCGGCGAGTCCACCCGCCCGGGCGCCACCCGGGTCGACGAGGAGGAGGAACTGCGCCGGGTCCTGCCGGTGGTGCGGGGACTGGCCGCGGCCGGTGTGGTGGTCAGCGTCGACACGATGCGCGCCCCGGTCGCCACCCGGGCCCTGGAGGCCGGCGCCGCCCTGGTCAACGACGTCAGCGGCGGCCTCGCCGACCCCGCGATGGTGCCGGCCGTCGCCGCCGCCGGTGTGCCCTTCGTGGTGATGCACTGGCGCGGCGCCAGCCTGCGGATGAACGACCGCGCCGTCTACGGCGACGTGGTCGCCGAGGTCACCGCCGAACTGCGCCGCCGGCTGGAGGCGGTGGTCGACGGCGGCATGGACCCCGAGCGGATCGTGCTCGACCCGGGGCTGGGCTTCGCCAAGGACGCCGACCACGACCTCGCGCTGCTGGCCCGCCTCGACGCGCTGCGCGACCTCGGCCGCCCCCTGCTGGTCGCCGCCTCACGCAAGCGGTTCCTCGGCCGGGTGCTGGCCGGCCCCGGCGGCACCCCGCCGCCCGCCCGGCAGCGGGACGCCGCCACCGCCGCGGTCTCCGCGCTGGCCGCCCGGGAGGGGGCCTGGGCGGTGCGCGTGCACCAGGTCGGCCCCACCGCGGACGCCGTGCGGGTGGCCCGGGCGGTCGAGGGCGCCGCGTGAGGGCGGACGGTCCCGGCGGGGCCTGGCAGGACCCGTTCGGCGACGACGCCGACCACGACGCCGTCGAAGCGGCCAACCGGGCGTTCTACGACGCCCTGGAGTCCGCCGACCTCGGCACGCTGGAGGGCCTGCTGGTGCCGGGGGCGCTCGGCGAGACGGTCGCCGTCGTTCACCCCGGCTGGCCGGTGCTGCGCGGCCGGCGACACGTGCTGGAGTCGTACGAGCTGATCATGTCCAGCACCCACTATCTCCAGTTCTTCCTCACCGACCTGGAGGTCACCGTCAGCGGCGACACCGCCCTGGTGACCTGCGCGGAGAACATCCTCAGCGGCGGCCCGGCCCGCCCGGACGGCTCGGCGGGCGAACTCAGCGGCGGCCTGGTGGCCGCCAGCAATGTGTTCCGCCGCACACCCGGCGGCTGGCGCCTGTGGTCCCACCACGGTTCCCCGGTCCCCGCACCGGCCGCCGACGACGACCCCGCGCACCCCGGCGGCGAGGCAACCGCCTGACGCCGGCCCCCAGGTGACGGAACGCCGGAAACCGGTCCGCACCCACCCGTTCGCGCCACGAATTCCCCGGCACAGGCGTGACCCGCCCCGGGCTCGGGTAGAGGCGGCTGCACCGGCACCCCGTCGGTACGGGCGGACGGCCGCCGCAGGTAGATTCGACTCGGTGTTCTCGACAGTGGCGTAGGGAGTGGTTCGCGTGGACCGGGTCACGTTGCGCGGTCTGCGCGCCCGCGGGCACCACGGCGTCTTCGGGCACGAGCGCGCCGACGGCCAGGACTTCGTCGTGGACGTCGTGCTCGGCCTCGACACCGCGCCCGCCGCGGCCACCGACGACCTGACCCGCACCGTGCACTACGGCGAGGTCGCCGAGGACGTCGTCGCCGTCGTCCGCGGGGAGCCCGTCGACCTGATCGAGACGCTCGCCCAGCGGATCGCGCAGACGTGCCTGGCACGCCCGGCGGTCCAGGAGGTGGAGGTGACCGTCCACAAGCCGCAGGCCCCGATCACCGTCCCGTTCGACGACGTCGCCATCACGATCACCAGGAGGCGCCCGTGAGTTCCGACCCCACCGTCCAGCCGGTCCCCGTCTCCGTCGAACGGCAGGTCGACGCCGCCGACACCACCCTGCACAACCCGCGCCGCGCGGTCGTCTCGCTCGGCAGCAATGTCGGCAACCGTCTGGAGACCCTCCAGGGCGCCGTCGACGCGCTCGCCGACACGCCCGGGCTGCGGGTCAAAGCGGTCTCCCCGGTCTACGAGACCGAGCCCTGGGGCGTCGAACCCGGCTCCCAGCCCAGTTACCTCAACGCGGTGGCGCTGATCAGGACCACCCTGCCGCCGGGCTCCCTGCTGGAGCGCGCCCACGCCATCGAGGAGGCGTACCTGCGGGTGCGTGAGGAGAAGTGGGGGCCGCGCACCATCGACGTCGACATCATCTCCTACCAGGACGTGGCCAGCGACGACCCCGACCTGACCCTGCCGCACCCGCGCGCCCACGAGCGGGCCTTCGTGCTCGTGCCCTGGCACGACGTGGACCCCGCGGCGGAACTGCCCGGCCACGGCCCGGTCGCCGACCTGCTCGCCGGCGTCGGCCAAGGCGACGTGCGCCCGCACGACGGCGCGGAACTGCGGCTGCCCGAGTAGGCGTTGTCCCAGCGGTGGCATCCTGGAGACCAGCGCCCCGCCCGGGGCCGCCGGCGCCGCCGGTCCGCGTCAGGAGGAGTCGTCGTTGAAGCAGTTGCGCGTCCGGGTTCTGGCCGTCACGTTCGTGATCGTCGGGGTGCTGTCCTGGGCGGCGGCCCGGCTGTGGAACGACACCGGGGTGCTGCCCGCGGTGCCGCTGGCCGCGCCCATCGTGCTGGGCGCCATCGCGGCGGTGCTGGCCGCCACCGCGGTCTCGCTGCGCGCGCGGCTGCGCGAGCAGCGTGAACGCCAGGCCGAGGCCCGCGGTGTGGACCCCCTGCTGGCCGCCCGCGCGGTGGTCTTCGGCCAGGCGGGCGCGCTGGTCGCCGCGCTGGTCGCCGGGGTGTACGCGGGGGTGTGCGTCTACCTGATCGTCTCGCAGCTCGACGTCCCGCCCCGCCGTGACCAGGCCGTGTACGCCGGCTGCTCGGTCGTCGCCTGCGCCGCGATCGTCGCCGCCGGCCTGTGGCTCCAGCACATCTGCCGCCTCCCCGACGACGACGGCAACGACAGCACCGCCAGGGCGTAGGACCGGTTCCGTCCCCCGCCGCGCGCGACCGGCCGGGGGCGGACCGCCGCCGTCAGGACGGTGCGGGCCGAGTACGCCGCCGGCCCGGACCTCCGCGCCCCGCCCCGGCAGCAGGTGGCGGCGGCCCACCCGCCCCCACCTGGAGGTCGAGGGCGTCAGCGGCCCCCTGCGCAAGGAGTGACGGCCCCCGCGGGGCGCACGCCGACGGGCGCGCGCCCCTGATGGGGGTCACGTCGAGGGGACGCTCTCGAAGTCCGCGTCCTCGCGCGGCACCGCACGCGCGTCCGCCACGATCGAGCGGCGCAGCGCCTCGTGGAGGCGGGCGGGGGTCAGGACACCGCGGAACGGTGCGCCGGGGTGCTCGCCGTCGAGGACGGCGATCCAGCCGGCGTCGTGCTGGAGCATCACGCTGAACGCCTGCTTGAGACTGGCGCCGAGCGGAAGCCAGGCGTCCATGCGGCGGGAGTGGTCGCGGACCGTGCCGGAGGCCAGCGCCTCGGCGCCGACCCAGCCGTGCAGGGAGCCGTCCGCGTCCAGCACGACCGCCCAGCGGGCCCCCTCCGCGCGCAGCCGGGCCGCCGCGGCGGGCGCCGGGTCGTCGAGCCGCACGACCGGCGCCTCCTCCAGGTCCCCCTGCTCGATGGGCGTGACCGACAGCCGCTTCAGACCCCGGTCGGCGCCGACGAAGTCCGCCACGTACGGGCTGGCCGGGGCGCCCAGCACGGTGGCCGGCGTGTCGAACTGCTCGATGCGGCCCTCGCCGTACACCGCGATGCGGTCGCCGAGCCGGACCGCCTCCTCGATGTCGTGGGTGACGAAGAGCACCGTCTTGCGCACCTGGGACTGCAACCGCAGGAACTCCGCCTGGAGGCGTTCGCGCACCACCGGGTCGACGGCGCCGAACGGCTCGTCCATCAGCAGCACCGGCGGGTCGGCGGCCAGCGCCCGGGCCACGCCGACGCGCTGGCGCTGCCCGCCGGAGAGCTGGTCGGGGTAGCGGTCGCCGTGCACCGCCGGGTCCAGGCCGACCAGGTCCAGCAGTTCGGCGGCGCGGTCCCGGGCCTTGCGGCGCGGCCAGCCCAGCAGTTGCGGCACGGTCGCGGTGTTCTCCAGCACGGTCTTGTGCGGGAAGAGGCCCACCTGCTGGATGACGTAGCCGATGCGCCGCCGCAGCTCCACCGGGTCGAGGCCGGCGATGTCCTCACCGTCGAGGAGGATGCGCCCGCCGGTGGGTTCGGTCAGCCGGTTGACCATCTTCATCGTGGTGGTCTTGCCGCAGCCGGACGGGCCCACGAGGGTGACCAGCTCGCCCTCGGCGACCTCGAAGGACAGGTCGTCCACCGCGGTGGTGCCGTCGGGATAGCGCTTGGTGACGTGCTCGAAACGGATCATGAGTCCTCGCAGCGGGATGGGGTGACGACCGTACCCTGACGTCGCAGTGTGAACGCCGTGTTGCTGAAATGTGGCACTCCGAGCTGATTGTCGGTGCCCGGGGATAGGCTCACGCGAACCCGGAAGCAGGGGTGCGGGCACCCGTCCGCGTCCGCCGGACCGAGACGATTTCGAGACCTGGAGCGGCGCATGTGCCCGATCGGACGGGGGAGGTGAGCGCAATGGCCGGACGCAACTGCCTGGAGACGAACGACTGGATCTGCGGGGCGTACTACAGCTCCCGGGCCCAGGACCTCGTCGACGCCACCGTGCAGCACGTGTGGATCACCGCGGTGTCGGTGACGCTGGGACTGCTGATCGCCTTCCCGCTGGCCCTGGCGGCCCGGCGCTGGAAGCCGGTGGCCGGCCCGGTGCTCGGCTTCACCACCATCCTCTACACCGTCCCGTCACTGGCGATGTTCTCGCTGCTGCTGCCGTTGTTCGGCCTGTCGGCGGCGGTCGTGGTCACCGGCCTGGTGCTGTACTCACTCACCATCCTGGTGCGCAACATACTGGCCGGGCTGGAGTCGGTGCCGCAGGACGCGAAGGACGCCGCGCTCGGCATGGGCTTCGGCCCGACCCGCCAGCTGTTCCGGGTGGAGCTGCCGCTGGCGCTGCCGGCCGTCATGGCGGGGCTGCGGATGGCCACCGTCTCCACCGTCTCGCTCACCACGGTCGGCACCATCGTCGGCTACGGCGGCCTGGGCAACCTCATCTACGAGGGCATGAACAGCCTCTTCAAGGCCCAGGTGCTCGCCGCGTCCGCCATCTGCGTGGTTCTCGCGGTGGCCGCGGACCTGCTCCTGCTGGGCGTCCAGCGGCTGCTGACACCGTGGACCCGCGGGCGCCGCGCGCCCCGGCGCGGGCTGCGCGCCGCGCTGCGCCCGGCGATCGGGAAGGCGGCGGCCTGATGGAGGCGATCCCCCAGGCGTGGACCTGGCTGACCTCCGGGTCGAGCTGGTCCGGCGGCGACGGCATCGCCGCCCGGCTGAGCCAGCACGTGTTCCTGTCGCTGGCCTGCCTGGCCATCAGCTGCGTGCTGGCCCTGCCGGTGGCGCTGCTGCTGGGCCACATCGGCCGCGGCGGGGTGCTGGCGGTCAACATCTCCAACGCCGGCCGTGCGGTGCCCACCTTCGCGGTGCTGGTGCTGCTGCTGCTCAGCCCGATCGGGCAGGACGGGCAGTGGCCGACGATCATCGCGCTGGTGCTGTTCGCGGTGCCGCCACTGATAACCAACGCCTACGTCGGCATGCGCGAGGTCGACCGTGACGTGGTCGAGGCCGCCCGGGGCATGGGCATGTCCGGCCGGCAGATGCTCTGGCGGGTCGAACTCCCGCTGGCGTTCCCCCTGGTCATGACCGGGGTGCGCAGCGCCACCGTGCAGGTGGTGGCCACCGCCACCCTGGCCGCGCTGCCCGGCGGCGGCGGTCTGGGACGGCTGATCACCGCGGGGTTCGCCCGCGGTCACACCTACGAGGTGGTCGGCGGCGCCCTGCTCGTGGCGCTGCTGGCCCTGCTGCTGGAAGGGGTGTTCGTCCTGCTCCAGCGGTACGCCGACCCCCTGCGGCGGCGCCCCGCACGCCGCGTCGGCCGGGACGACCCGGCGGGCGGCGCCAACCCCGGTGGACCGCTGGACGACAGCGCACCGTTCGAGAAGAGATGGGTGACCGAATGAGCAAGGGTCTTCGCGGTATACGTGCTGCCGGCGCGGTGGCAACCGCGGTGGTGCTGGCCGGGAGCCTGTCCGCGTGCGGCAACTCCCTGGAGGGCAGCGGCACTTCCTCGGGTTCCGGCAGCAAGGGCTCGCTGGTGGTCGGCTCGGCCGGCTTCACCGAGAGCACGCTGCTGGCGCAGATGTACGCCCAGCTGCTGGACAAGGCCGGTTACTCCACGACGATCAAGACCGTCAGCAACCGGGAGCTGTACGAACCCGCCCTGCAGAAGGGCCAGATCGACGTGGTGCCGGAATACGCGGCCACCATGGCGGAATTCCTCAACCAGAAGGTGAACGGCGCCGACGCCAAGCCGGTCGCCTCCCCGGACCTGGACGCCACCGTGACGGCGCTGAAGAAGCTGGCCGGCCCGCGCGGTCTGACGGTGCTGCCGGCCGGGCAGGCGGTGGACCAGAACGCCTTCGCCGTCTCCGCCTCGTTCGCCTCCCAGCACCACCTGAAGACCCTGACCGACCTGGGCAAGGCACACGTTCCGGTGAAGCTGGCGGCCGGTGACGAATGCCCGGACCGGCCGTTCTGCGAGCCGGGGCTGAAGAAGACCTACGGGATAGACGTCACCGGCATCGACCCGAAGGGTGTGGGCACCACCCAGTCGAAGGCCGCCGTTCAGGCCGGCACCGACCAGCTCGTGCTGACCACCACCACGGACGCCACGCTGTCCGATTTCCACCTGGTGCTGCTCCAGGACGACAAGAAACTCCAGAACGCCGACTACGTGCTGCCCATCGTCAACACCAAGCACGCCGGCGGTTCGGCCGTCTCCGGCGCGCTGGACAAGCTGACGAAGGTGCTGACCACCGCCGACCTGACCAAGCTCGACGACCAGGTCGACGGCCGGCGCATGAAGCCGGCCGACGTCGCCAAGGACTACCTGAAGTCCAAGGGCCTGATCTGACCGGTGCCGCGCGGGGCCCGGCCGGACATGTGAGGTGTCCGGCCGGGTCCCTCCCGCATTCCGGCCGGCCGCCCGGCTCCCCGGCCGGCGGGGGAAATCCGGAACGCCCGGCGCGGAGACGCCTTTCACGATCGAACGGCGCCGGCGGGAATACAGGTCCGAACCAGCACCGCGGAATCCGGCCGGATTCCGCGGTCGTTATCAGATCTTGTCGTGAGCAGCCGGTGAGAACGGCCGGGCCCGGTTCCCTGTGGACCACGGCCGCGCTAAGTTTCCAGCCATGGCCCGTGGACGACACCGCGTTTCCCCCGCACTGCACAAGCGGCTGGCCCCGCTGACGGTCGCCGGGTTCTCCGTCGCCGTCGCGGCGGGCGCCTGGTTCGCCCCGGAAGGCCCGCACGACGTGGTGCCGCGCGGCCTGGTCGGCGTCGCCTCGGCCGGCACGCTGGTCGCCGCGTTCGTGATGCGGCGCTGGGACCGGTCGGCGGGCAGACGCGTCCACGAACTGGTCACCTCCCTCTCCCGCGACGAATGGCGGGCCGAGGAACGCCAGGCGGAGCTGGAAGTCGAACTGGAGGAGGCCCGCGAGCAGCGGCAGCGGCTGGAGGAGGACCTGCGCGCCCGGCGCACCGAACTCGGCCGGCTGCGCGGCGAGCACGCCGACCTGCTGCGCCGCTACGCGAACGCCGAGACCGAACGCGCCCGGGTCCTGGAGAGCCGCCGCCGGCTGGCCATCGAGGCCGCCGCCCCGGCCCGCGCCATAGCGCCGCCCACCGCGCACCCGCTGAGCCCCGAGGCGTTCCGCCGCGCGGACGAGGCCCTGCTGGAGCTGGCCCGCAACGCCGCCCGCCAGCAGGCACTGCGCACCGTGGAGGAGGCCCGGCAGCGGGAGGCCGCCGCGGACCGGGACGAGGAGCGTTCCGGCCGGCACGGGCGCCCGCAGGGCGGCGGGGGACGGCCCACCCCGCCCTCCGGCCCCGGCGGCCTGCCCTCCCGCCCGCACCACCTGGTGCCGGCCGTGGCCTCCGCCGTGCTGCCGTACGCCCAGCCGCCCCGCCCGTCCGGGCGCACCGTCGGCGGCTTCGACTTCTTCGGCGTGCACAGGCCGCACGACGGCCGTCCCGAGCACACCGGCCCCCGTACCGCCCCGCGTCCCGCCGCGTCCGACGCACCGGCGCCGGCCCGTCCCGAGGTGATCGACCTGACGGCGCACGACGACACCGAACAGCTGGACGTGCGCGAACTGCGCTCCCACGGCTGACCACCCGCCCCCACCGACCGCCCCCGACCACGACCCCATCCCCCTCGTCACCCACCACGCGGCGGCTACTTGTCGATGTCGCCCACCACGAAGAACAGCGAGCCGAGGATCGCCACCATGTCGGCCACCAGCGTGCCCGGCAGCAACTGAGTCAGCACCTGCACGTTGTTGAACGACGCCGAGCGCAGCTTGAGGCGGTACGGAGTCTTCTCGCCCCGGGAGACCAGGTAGTAGCCGTTGATGCCGAGCGGGTTCTCGGTCCAGGCGTACGTGGCGCCCTCGGGGGCCTTCAGCACCTTGGGGAGCCGCTGGTTGACCGGGCCGGGCGGCAGGTCCGCCAGCCGGTCCAGGCAGGCGTCCGCCAGGTCCAGCGCGTTGTGGGTCTGCTCCAGCAGGCATTCGAACCGGGCCAGGCAGTCGCCCTCGTGCCGGGTGACGACCTTCAACACCCCGGCCAGCTCCCGGTAGGCCAGGTAGGGCTCGTCGCGGCGCAGGTCGAAGTCGACGCCGCAGGCCCGGGCGATCGGTCCGCTGACGCCGTAGGCGTGCACCGCGGCGGGAGTGAGGACACCGACGCCGCGGGTGCGGGCCCGGAAGATCTCGTTGCCGAGCACCAGGTCGTCGAAGACGCCCATCCGGGCGCGGACCCCGGCCACCGCGGCGCGGGTCCGGGAGGTCCAGCCGGCCGGCAGGTCCTCCTTCAGGCCGCCGACCCGGTTGAACATGTAGTGCATGCGGCCGCCGGAGATCTCCTCCATGACCGACTGGAGCTCCTCGCGTTCCCGGAACGCGTGGAAGACCGGGGTGATCCCGCCGAGTTCCAGCGGGTAGGAGCCGAGGAACATCAGATGGTTGAGGGCGCGGTTGAGTTCGGCCAGCAGCGTGCGGCCCCACACCGCCCGCCCCGGCACCTCCATGCCGAGCATCCGCTCCACGGCCATCACGACGCCGAGTTCGCTGGAGAACGCCGACAGCCAGTCGTGCCGGTTGGCCAGCATGACGATCTGACGGTAGTCCCGGGCCTCGAACAGCTTCTCCGCGCCGCGGTGCATGTACCCGATGACCGGTTCGGCACGGGCGATCCGCTCGCCGTCCAGCACCAGCCGCAGCCGCAGCACGCCGTGCGTGGCGGGGTGCTGCGGACCGATGTTCAGCACCATGTCGGTGCTCTCCGCGGCGCCGCCGATCCCGACCGTCGTCTCCGTCATGGCCCCAGTCTCTCAGGCCCCCCGCCGCCCCCGTGACCTCGCGTCTCCCCGCCCCCGGCCGCCGACGCCAGGGACCCCGGCAGCGGGCAGCGCACCGGCACCGTCAGCCAGCCGAACGCCCCCAGCCCGCCGGGATCGGTCAGCTCCGCCGCCTGCGAGGCCGCCGCCAGCGCCCGCACGTACCCGGCGGGATCGGACGCCGCCACCGACAGCGCGGGCCGCGAGCCGTCCACACCGAGGGCGCGCAGCGCGGCCCGCTGGGTCAGCCGCACCGCACCGGGCGGACCGGCCGCCGCGCAGGCGTCCAGCGCCACGTGCGCCGTCAGGTCGCAGGAACCGTCCGGCACCGGCCGCACCCGCGCGCCCGCCCGGTACCCGGTCAGCGTGCCCAGCGGCGGCCGCGCCCCCGCCCGGTGCGCGTAGTCGGCGGCCACCGCCAGCCCCCGCTCCAGCGACCCGGCCGCCAACGCCCACGCCGTGTCCCGGGGCCGGCCGATCTCCGCCCGCTCCCCGGGCCGCCCGGCCAGCGGCCACCACCGCTCCAGCCACCGGGCGTCCGCGCCCTCCACCACCGCGCCCGGCCGCTCCACGCCGTCCGCCCGCACCTCGACGTACCGCGGCACGCCGTCCGCACCGGCCTCGGCCACCTCGACGCAGACGTTGTCCAGCCACTCGTTGGCGAACAGCAGCCCGGTCAGCCCCGGCGGCACCCGCGGCGACCAGCCGGTGGACGGGTCGAGCGCGGGCGGGCGCGGGGCGCGTTCCACGCAGTGCGCGCGCAGCCGGGCGGCGGCGGCGGGCGGCAGCAGGGCCCGCACCGCGCTGACGAGTTCGCCGCGGCCGGCGCCCACGTCCACCAGGTCCAGCCGCTCCGGCCGGCCCAGCGCCTCGTCCACCTCCAGCAGCAGCCGGGCCACCGCGCCGGCGAACAGCGGTGAGGCGTGCACCGAGGTCCGGAAGTGCCCGGCGGGTCCGGCGGCGGCGCCGGGGCGCACGAAGAAGCCGTCCGCGCCGTACAGCGCCCGCTCGGCCGCCGCCCTCCACCGGGTCCAGCCGTCCGCCCCGCGCCCGCCCTCGTCCGTGCTCACCCTCACACGGTAGGGGCCCGGCGTATCCACCCTGCGGAGTACCCGGGGTGGCGAGGATCGCTCTACCGGCTGACCCCCGGACGGCCGCCCCGTGCCTACGCTGGGTGACGTGCAGCGTCTCTACGATTTCCTCCGGCGCCACCCGGTCATGGTCGACAGCTTCTGGGCCGTCGTCCTGTTCGGGCTGTCCGGTCTGGTGATCGTTGCCGACCACGAGGGCCACCACCGCTACGTCTCTCCCGGGTGGGGGGTCCTGGCCGCGCTGGCGCTGTCCGCCGCGGTGGCGCTGCGCCGCCGGCTGCCCGAGCAGATGCTGCTGCTGGCGGTCGCCGCCGGGTTCTTCCAGCTGGCCATGGACGTCCGGGTGCTGCCCGCCGACTTCGCGATGCTCGTCATCGTCTACACGGTGGCCTCCACCGGTGCCCGCTGGGCCTCCCGCACGGCGCTGTTCTTCGCCCTGTGCGCCTCGGGCCTGTCGGAACTGCGCTGGCCCGACGCCTACGACACCGGGTGGACGCGGGTGGTGCAGGCGGTCTTCATGACCATCCCGTTCGCCCTGGCGTGGGTCATAGGGGACAGCCTGCGCACCCGCCGGGCGTACTACGCGCAACTGGAGGAACGCGCCGAGCGGCTCCAGCGCGAGCGGGAGGCACAGGCGAAGGCCGCGGTGGCCGCCGAACGGGCCCGCATCGCCCGCGAGCTGCACGACGTGGTCGCCCACAACGTCTCCGTCATGGTCGTGCAGGCCGACGGCGCCGCCTACGTGCTGGACAGCTCGCCGGACCAGGCCAAGCAGGCGCTGGGCACCATCTCGCAGACCGGTCGCCTGGCGCTCGCCGAGATGCGCCGGCTGCTCGGACTGCTGCGGGCCTCCGACGACTCCGGCGGCGAGTACGTGCCGCAGCCGGGCGTCGACCAGCTCGGCGACCTGATCGAGCAGGTGCGCGGCGCCGGGCTGCCGGTGGACTTCGCCGTCGACGGAGTCACCCGCCCGCTCTCCAGCGGCGTCGAGCTGACCGCGTACCGGATCGTGCAGGAGGCGCTGACCAACACCCGCAAGCACGGCGGCGCCGGCGCGCACGCCACCGTGCAGCTGATCTACGCCGACCACGCGCTGCGGATGCTCATCGAGGACGACGGCCGCGGCGCCCGCGAGGGCACCCTGGACCAGGGCGGCGCGGACGGCCTGGGCCAGGGCCTGATCGGCATGCGGGAGCGGATCGCCATGATCGGCGGCACCATCGACACCGGCCCCCGCCCCGGCGGCGGTTTCCGCGTCCGCGCCGAACTCCCCCTCAAGACCGCCGGCTGACCCGCCGGCCCACCCCGACCGACCGCCCCCGACCCCGCCGGAGACGCCATGACCATCCGCGTGATGCTCGTCGACGACCAGGCGCTGCTGCGCACCGGATTCCGCATGGTGCTCAACGCCCAGCAGGACATGGAGGTGGTCGCCGAGGCGGGCGACGGCGCGGAGGCGCTGCGCGTGCTGGGGACCACCGACGCCGACGTGGTGCTCATGGACGTGCGCATGCCGCGGATGGACGGGGTGGAGGCCACCCGCCGGATCTGCGGCGGACGTGAGCGCGCCGCGCGGGGCGAGGGCCCGAAGGTGCTGATCCTGACCACCTTCGACCTCGACGAGTACGCCTTCGCCGCGCTCAAGGCGGGCGCGGCCGGGTTCATGCTCAAGGACGTGCCCCCCGGCGAACTGCTGGCCGCCATCCGCGCCGTGCACAGCGGCGACTCCGTGGTGGCCCCCAGCACCACCCGCCGCCTGCTGGACCGCTTCGCCCCGATGCTCCCGCAGGCCGACGCCCCGGCCGACCCGGGCCTGGAACGCCTCACCGACCGGGAGCGCGAGGTCCTGCTGCTGATCGCCCAGGGGCTGTCCAACGGTGAGATCGCCGCCCGCCTCGTGCTGTCCGAGGCCACCGTCAAGACCCACGTCGGCCGGGTGCTGACCAAGCTCGGCCTGCGTGACCGCGTCCAGGCGGTCGTCCTCGCCTACGAGTCGGGCCTGGTGCGGGCGGGCGGGGTCTGAGGCACCTTCCCGAGACCCGGCGCCGCGCCCCCGCGGGGTCCGTTCCCCTCACGGCGCCGGCATCCGGGCTCCGGCAGGCCGTGCCCCGCCCGGTCGACGTGCCGCCGGGGCGGCTCACGTCACGCGCCGGCCAGCCGCTCCAGCAGCCCCCGCACCGCCTCCCGGACGTCCCGCGCCGACCACTCCCGGGCGGCGGAGGCGACCGTGACCTCGGTCATCGACAGGCCGGGCGGGCCGGGCTCCGCCCACCAGGAGAAGAGCACCACCCCGTCCTCCTCCGCCTGCGCCAGCACCGCGTCGCGCAGCACGTCGGCGGGGAAGGGCAGCCAGACCTGGAACTGGTGGGTGTGCGGCACCGCCGGGTGCACCCGGGCCCACGGCAGGGCCGCCAGGCCCTCGGTCAGCGCCGCGGCCACCACCTTGGCGTGCGCCACGTACCCGGCGAGCTTCGGGAGTTCGGTGCGCAGGCCGGTCAGCGCGCTCAGGGCGGCCGGCCACTGCTGGTAGAGCCGGCCCCCGTAGCGGTGCCGCCAGGTGCGGGCCTCGGCCACGAAGTCCTGCGGCCCGGCGAGGGCGGCGCCGCTGATGGCGCCGAGCGACTTGTAGAACGACACGTACACGCTGTCCGCCAGCTCCGCGATCTCCGGCAGGGACCGCCCGAAGTGCGGGACGCACTCCCACAGCCGGGCGCCGTCCAGGTGCACGACCGCGTCCCGCTCCCGGGCGGCGGCCACCACGTCCAGCAGCTCCTCCCAGGCGGGCAGCACGAACCCGGCCTCCCGCAGCGGCAGTTCGATCATCAGCGTGCCGAAGTGGTCGCCGAGCTCCCGCACCTCGTCCCCGGTGGGGGCGCGGCGGGCGGTAGTCGGGTGCACCGTGCGCAGGCCGCCGAGCGCGCCGAGCGCCCCGCCCTCGTGCACCTCGGGGTGCGCCAGCGGGTGCAGGGCCACCGTGGCGTTCCCGGTGCGGCCCGCCCAGCAGCGCAGCGCCACCTGCTGGGCCATGGTGCCGGTGGGGAAGTACACCGCCGCCGGCATCCCCAGCGCAGCGGCCACCCGCTCCTCCAGCTCCGTCACCACGCCGTCGCCGTAGATGTCGGGCGGCCCGTCCAGCCCGAAGGACTCCCCGGCGCCGTCGGCCAGGTGGGCCAGTGCGGAACGCAGGGTGGCCGGCCGGTCCGGGAGCGTCAGGCGGGCGGAGGCCCGGGCCGCCCGGTGGCGCCCGGCGCGCTCCGCGTCGTCCCCGCCGGTGCCGTAGCCCCCTGTCACCCGCGCCTTTGGTGCCGTATCGTCCTCAAACGTTCCGTCCGTGTCGCTCATACGGGTGATCCTGGCGCACCGACGACAGGCCCTGCCAGCCGTTTCGGGCCCACCTGGCGGCGGCCCGGGGAGCCCGAAACCATTCGCGTAGCATTGACGAAAAGACACGTCCGGTACCCGCCGAGGACTGGAACGGAAGGCGTCGCAGCGTGAACCCATCCCACCCCACCGGCCCGCGCCCCGCGGGCGTCGAGGACCGGCCCGCCCGGCTGGCCGTCGGCGTCGTGGGCGCCGGACGCGTCGGCCCGGCCCTGGCCGCCGCCCTCCGGCTCGCCGGACACCGCCCGGTCGCCGCCTCCGGGGTCTCCGACGCCTCCCGCCGCCGGGCCGCCGACCTGCTGCCCGGGGTGCCGCTGCTCGAACCCGCCGAGGTCCTGGCCCGCGCCGACCTCGTCCTGCTGACGGTGCCCGACGACGCCCTGCCCGGCCTGGTCGCCGGACTGGCCGCCACCGGGGCCGTGCGGCCCGGCCAGCTGATCGCCCACACCTCCGGCCGCCACGGCGCCGCCGTCCTGGACCCGGCCCGCCGCGCCGGCGGCCTGCCGCTCGCCCTGCACCCGGCGATGACGTTCACCGGCACCACCGTCGACGTGCAGCGGCTGGCCGGCTGCTCCTTCGGCGTCACCGCCCCGCAGGAGCTGCGGCTGGCCGCCGAGGCGCTGGTCGTCGAGATGGGAGGCGAGCCCGAATGGATCGCCGAGGAGGCCCGCCCGCTCTACCACGCGGCCCTCGCCATCGGCTCCAACCACCTGGTCACCCTCGTCGCCCAGGCCCGCGAGCTGCTGACCGCCGCCGGCGTGGACAACCCCGGCCGCATGCTCGGCCCGCTGCTCGGCGCCGCCCTCGACAACGCCCTGCGCTCCGGCGACCAGGCCCTGACCGGCCCGGTGGCCCGCGGTGACGCCGGCACCGTCGCCGCCCATCTGGAGCAACTGCGCCGGCACGCACCGCAGAGCGCCGCCTCCTACGTCGCCATGGCCCGCGCCACCGCCGACCGGGCGCTGGCCAACGGCATGCTCAGGCCCGAACTCGCCGAGGCCCTGCTCGACGCCCTCGCCGACCGACCCGGGGACGGAACCACCCGATGACCGCCGAACTCGCCCGCACCCTCGACGCCTACCGCCCGGCGGTCGCCGCCCTGCCCGGCACCCGCGGCGTCGTCCTCACCATGGGCGCCCTGCACGAGGGCCACGCCGCGCTGATCCGCGCCGCCCGCGACCACGTCGGCCCGCACGGCCACGTCGCCGTCACCGTCTTCGTCAACCCGCTGCAGTTCGGGCCGGACGAGGACTACGACCGCTACCCCCGCACCCTGGACGCCGACCTCGCCCTCGCCGGCAAGGCCGGCGCCGACGTGGTGTTCGCCCCCGACACCGCCGAGGTCTACCCCGGCGGCGGCGTCCTGACCACCGTCTGCGCCGGTCCCATGGGCGCCGCCTACGAGGGCGCCCACCGCCCCGGCCACTTCGACGGCATGCTCACCGTCGTCGCCAAACTGCTCCACCTCACCGGCGCCGACGTCACGTTCTTCGGCGCCAAGGACGCCCAGCAGGTCGCCCTGGTACGCCGCATGACCGCCGACCTGAACTTCCCCGTCGACGTCGTCACCGTGCCCACCGTGCGCGACACCGACGGCATGGCGATGTCCAGCCGCAACCGCTACCTCTCCGACGAGGAACGCGTCAGCGCCCGGCAGCTCTCCCACGCCCTGTTCACCGGCGAACGGGAACGCACCCGGGGCCCCGGCGCCGTGCTGCGCGCCGCCCGCGCCGTACTGGACGAGGCCGCCGGGGCACGGCCTCCCGTCGTCGTGGACTACCTGGCCCTCATCGACCCGGCCACCTTCACCGACGCCCCCCGGGACCACACCGGCCCCGCCGTCCTCGCCGTCGCCGCCCGGGTCGGCGCCACCCGGCTGATCGACAACCTGCCCCTCGTGTTCGGAGACGCCGGATGACCACCGCCCGCCTCACCGCCGCCGCGCCCGGCTGGGTGCGCGAGGCCGACGTCGTCGTCGTCGGCTCCGGCGTCGCCGGCCTGACCACCGCGCTGCGCTGCGCGGCCGGCGGCGCCCGCGTCGTCGTCGTCACCAAGGCACGCCTCGACGACGGCTCCACCCGCTGGGCCCAGGGCGGCATCGCCGCGGCCCTCGGCGACGGCGACACCCCCGGCGACCACCTGGCCGACACCCTGGTGGCCGGCGCCGGGCTGTGCGACGAGGAGGCGGTGCGGCTGCTGGTCACCGAGGGCCCCGGCGCGGTCCGCCGGCTGATCGGCACCGGGGCGCGGTTCGACACCGACCCCGGCACCGGCGCGATCCTGCTGACCCGCGAGGGCGGCCACCACCGCCGCCGCATCGCCCACGCCGGCGGTGACGCCACCGGCGCCGAGGTCTCCCGCGCCCTGGTCGGCGCCATACGGGCCGCCGGGATCGACACCGTGGAGAACGCCCTGGTCCTCGACCTGCTCACGGACGCCGCCGGGCAGGCCGCCGGCGTCACCCTGCACGTCATGGGCGAGGGCGCCCGCGACGGGGTCGGCGCGGTACGGGCCGCCGCCGTGGTGCTGGCCACCGGCGGCATGGGCCAGGTCTACTCCGCCACCACCAACCCCGCGGTCTCCACCGGTGACGGCGTCGCCCTGGCGCTGCGGGCCGGCGCCGAGGTCAGCGACCTGGAGTTCGTCCAGTTCCACCCCACCGTGCTGTGGCTGGGGGCCGGGTCCGAGGGCCAGCAGCCGCTGGTGTCGGAGGCGGTGCGGGGCGAGGGCGCCCACCTGGTGGACGCCGCCGGTGAACGCTTCATGCTCGGGCAGCACGAACTCGCCGAACTCGCCCCGCGCGACGTGGTCGCCAAGGCCATCACCCGCCGCATGCGCGAGCAGGGCACCGACTGCATGTACCTCGACGGGCGGCACTTCGGCGCCCGCACCTGGGCGGATCGTTTTCCCACCGTGCTCGCCGCCTGCCGCGCGCACGGCATCGACCCGGTCACCGAACCCGTCCCGGTCGCCCCCGCCGCCCACTACGCCTCCGGCGGGGTGCGCGCCGACCGCGACGGCCGCACCACCGTCCCCGGCCTGTACGCGTGCGGCGAGACCGCCTGCACCGGCGTGCACGGCGCCAACCGGCTGGCGTCCAACTCCCTGCTGGAGGGTCTGGTCCAGGCCGAACGCATCGCCCGTGACGTGCTCGCCGTCCGCGCCGCCGGCGGCCGCCCGCCCGGCCCGCCCCTGCCCGCCGGCCCCGCCACCGCACTGCCCGGCCCCGAGGTCCGCCCCGCCCTGCAACGGCTGATGACCGCCGGCGCCGGGGTGCTGCGGGACGCCGGCGGGCTGGCCGGCGCCGCGACGTCGCTGCGGGCGCTGCGGGAGGAGTGCGCCGCCGGTGCCGGCCGCGGTGCCGGCCCCGAACCGGGCGTCGCCGCCTGGGAGACCGCCAACCTGATGCTGGTCGCCGAGGCCCTCGTGACCAGCGCTCTCACCCGGGAGGAGACACGGGGCTGCCATTGGCGGGAGGATTGGCCCGAGCGCGACGACGAGCGCTGGCGCCGCCATCTCGTCGTGGCCCTCACCCCGGAGGGCGTTCCGGCGGTTCGAGCCAGCACCGCGGGCACCGCCTTCCCCACCGGACCCGTCATCGCCGCACCCGCGGCCCGTTCTTCTGTGGAGCGCCGTTCATGAGCCCCGACCTTCCCCTCCTCCAGATCGGCCTCCCCGGCCAGACCCCGCTCTCCTCCGGCGGTGGATGCGGAGACGGCTGCGGGTGCGGCGACGACGACGGCTACGACCTCGACCCGCTGGAGTGCGGCCTCGACCCCGACCTGGCCGACCTGCTCGCCGACGCCGGGCTCGACCCGGTCATGGTCGAGGACGTCGCCCACCTCGCCGTCGAGGAGGACCTGGACAACGGCGTGGACGTCACCACGGTGGCCACCGTGCCGGAGGACGCCGTCGCGGTCGGCGACTTCACCGCCCGGCAGGCCGGCGTGGTGGCCGGGCTGCGGGTCGCCGAGGCCGTGCTGTCGGTGGTGTGCACCGACGAGATGGAGGTCGAGCGGCACGTCGAGGACGGCGACCGGGTGGCCGCCGGCCAGAAGCTGCTGACGGTGCGCACCCGCACCCGCGACCTGCTCACCGCCGAGCGCAGCGCCCTGAACCTGCTGGGCCGCCTGTCCGGCATCGCCACCGCCACCCGCGCCTGGGCCGACGTACTGGAGGGCACCGGCGCCGCGGTCCGCGACACCCGCAAGACCACCCCGGGCCTGCGCGCGCTGGAGAAGTACGCGGTGCGCTGCGGCGGCGGCGTCAACCACCGCATGTCGCTGTCGGACGCCGCCCTGGTCAAGGACAACCACGTGATCGCGGCCGGCGGCGTGGCCAACGCCTTCCGCGCGGTCCGGGAGGAGTTCCCCGGCCTGGACATCGAGGTGGAGGCCGACACCCTGGAGCAGGTCGCCGAGGTCCTGGAGGCCGGCGCCGACCTGATCCTGCTGGACAACTTCACCCTCCAGCAGACCGCAGAGGCCGTGGCGCTGGTCGGCGGCCGCGCCCGGCTGGAGTCCTCCGGCCGGCTCGGCCTGGACACCGCCCGCGCCTACGCCGAGACCGGCGTGGACTACCTGGCGGTGGGCGCCCTGACCCACTCCGTCGCGGTCCTCGACATCGGCCTGGACCTGCGGGCGGACGCCTGATGCTGCTCACCATCGACGTCGGCAACACCCATACCGTCCTGGGGCTGTTCGAGGGGGAGGAGATCGCCCAGCACTGGCGGATCTCCACCGACCCCCGGCGCACCGCCGACGAACTCGCCGTGCTCTTCCAGGGGTTGATGGGCACCCATCCGCTGCTGGGCGACGAACTCGGGGACGGCGTGCACGGTGTCTGCGTGTGCTCCACCGTCCCCTCCGTGCTGCACGAACTGCGCGAGGTCACCCGGCGGTACTACGGGAACGTGCCGGCGGTGCTGGTCGAGCCGGGGGTGCGCACCGGGGTGCCGATCCTGGCCGACCACCCCAAGGAGGTGGGCGCCGACCGCATCATCAACGCGCTGGCCGCCGTCCACCTCTACGGCGGCCCGTGCATCGTGGTCGACTTCGGCACCGCCACCACCTTCGACGCCGTCTCCGCGCGCGGCGAGTACCTGGGCGGCGCCATCGCCCCGGGCATCGAGATCTCCGTCGAGGCCCTCGGCGCGCGCGGCGCCCAGCTGCGGAAGATCGAACTGGCCCGCCCGCGCAGCGTCATCGGCCGCAACACCGTCGAGGCCATGCAGTCCGGCATCCTGTTCGGTTTCGCCGGCCAGGTCGACGGCATCGGCGAGCGGATGGCCCGGGAGCTCGCCGACGACCCCGACGACGTCACCGTCATCGCCACCGGCGGTCTGGCCCCGCTGGTGCTGGGCGAGGCGTCCATCATCGACGAGCACGAACCCTGGCTGACCCTGATCGGGCTGCGCCTGGTCTACGAGCGCAACGTCACCCAGCACTGACCCGGCCGCCGCACCCCGCCGCCCACCGGCCCGGGTGCGGCGCCCGGAGTTGCGGGGGGCCGGTGGGGGGCCGGTCCGCCCGCGGCGCGGCTTCGGAGGCCGCGTTTGCCGGGGCGGTGTTCTCCGGTCATTTTCCCGTCGGGCGGTCGGCGGAATTGCCGCGGCACCCTGCCACAGAATTCGCACAGTTTTCCGCGACAGGGTCAGGAATCACCCGAAGGAGTACCTCTCGTCGGGGACGCGACGGCGCGTGGTTACGCTGGATCCCATCGCATGGCCGTCCGGACGCGCCGGGCCGGCCGCAGAAGAAGGAGTGGCCCCCGTGGAGTACGTGTCCGCGATCGTCCCGCCGCTCGTGATGGCCGTGGCGTTCACGCTGCTCGTCCGCACGATCATCAAGCACCAGGGCGGCACCGCCCGCGCCAAGGAGGACACGGCGGTGGACCGCATCCTGGCCGCCCAGGCCGCCCGGGCCGCCGGGGACACCGGCGCGGGCACCGGCGGCGGCACGTCCTGACCCCCGGCGGCGGCCGGCCCCGAACACACCCGCCCCACGGCGCATAGATGCCCCATCTGTGACATTTGCCTCTACACTTCAGGTGTGCCACGGCCATTGGGAGATCTCGAAGACGCGGTCATGACCAGGGTGTGGCAGTGGAACCGCCCGCTCACGGTCCGTGAAGTCCTGGAAGACATGCAGCAGGAACGGTCCATCGCCTACACGACCGTCATGACCGTCATGGACAACCTGCACCAGAAAGGCTGGCTCCGCCGCGAACACGAAGGGCGGGCCTATCGCTATGAGGCGGTTTCCACCCGTGCCGCCTACGCGGCCGCCCTCATGCACGAGGCATGGGCGGCCAGTGACAACCCGGCGGCCGCTCTCGTGCAGTTCTTCAGCATGATGTCCCCGGAACAACGGGAAGCCCTGCGGGACGCTTCGCGCATCGTGCAGCCGGAAGCGGGCGGCGACGAAGCAGCGGATACGGACGAACCCGCCGACACCGGGGAAGAACGCGGGCGATAGCGTCGGGCTATGTCCGCATCCGAACCGCCCGGTACTTCCGGTCCTCCTTCCGTGTCTTCTTCACCGGCATCCCCCTCTCCTTCTCCCGGCACTCACCGTTCCGCCGGTTCCCCGGCTTCCCCAGGCACTTCCGCCGCGACTTCCGGCAACGCCACTTCGGCCACCGCGGCCGGATCCCGGGGGAATGTCCTGACCGTCCGTCGGGCACGCACCGCGGATGTCCCGGCACTGCGCGAGTTGCTCGACGGCTATGTGCGCGGGCGGATCCTGCTGGGTAAGCCCACGGTCACGCTTTACGAGGACATCCAGGAGTTCTGGGTGGCGGAACGGGACGAGGACGCCGAGGTCGTCGGGTGCGGCGCCCTGCACGTGATGTGGGAGGACCTGGCCGAAGTGCGGACCCTGGCGGTCCGGCCGGAGCTGCTCGGCAAAGGAGTGGGCCACCTCGTTCTGGGGAAGTTGTTGCAGACGGCCCGCTGGCTGGGCGTCCGGCGCATTTTCTGTCTCACCTTCGAAGTGGACTTCTTCGCCAAGCACGGCTTCGTCGAGATCGGGGAGACGCCGGTCGACGGGGATGTGTACAGCGAGCTGCTGCGTTCCTATGACGAGGGGGTCGCGGAGTTCCTCGACCTCGAACGAGTGAAGCCGAACACGTTGGGGAACAGCCGCATGCTCTTGCATCTGTGATCGGTTTTGTCCGAATCGCGCCGGGTGCAAGGACGTTGACCGGACGGGCATGACCGGGGTTCCGCTGTCCGGGGGTTTGAGTTTTCCGGGGAAAAGGGGTTTCCTTTTAGTCGCACACCTTTATTCCGGGGACTCCCCGGGACCATATCGATGAAAGGGAAGCCCGTGGCACAGAAGGTCCAGGTCCTTCTCGTTGACGACATCACCGGCGGCGAGGCGGACGAGACCGTCACGTTCGCCCTCGACGGCGCCACCTACGAGATCGACCTCACCACGGAAAACGCTGACAAGCTCCGGACCCTGCTGGCGGAATACGTGGACGCCGGCCGCAAGACCGGTGGCCGCGCCTCCCGTGGCCGCGCCCGCGCCGCCCGCTCCTCCGGTGGTTCCTCCAGCCAGGACACCGCGAAGATCCGCGCCTGGGCCAAGGACAACGGCTACGACGTGAACGACCGCGGCCGGGTGCCCGGCACCGTGCGTGAGGCGTACGAGCAGGCGCACGGCTGATCCCGGCCCGCACCGCCCGTCCGGCGGCGCCTGTCCGGCCCGGTCACGGTGGGGCCGGACCCACGGCGCCGGATCCCCCGGACCGCCGCGCGGCCCCGCCCCCCGCCGGGCCGGGACCGCGCCGCTGAGTCCCACCGCGTCTCCTGAGCCCCACCGCAACGCGGAGTCCCACCCCGCGCACGTCCGTACGCGCCCACCCGGCGCCCGCCAGCCCCCGCCAGGGCCCGACGGGCGCCCGGGCTCCACGGCCGCCCCCTCGCGCCGTCCCGCGTCGACACCGCGCCGGCTCCCGGCCCCCCGTCGGGCTCCCGCCCGCCTCCGGCCGACCTCCCGGAGCCCTTCGTCCCCCGTGCCCCCGGCCGTCCCGCCCGGCACCCGCGCCCTGCACGTCCCGCCCGCGCCGCGCGCCGCGCCCGCACCACCCGTACCGCCCGCCTCGTCCGTCCCGCACACCGCGTCGGTCCCGCTATCACGCCGGCGCCGGAGCGGGCCGGCAGGAACGCGGCCTTGTTCGCTGGTAGCAGACACACCGGGCGCGCACGGCATGGATTGTCCGTGCGGGCGGGTAAGAAAGTCCTAGTGAGACAGGGCGACGCAGAAGTCGGGTGGGCGGCGTTCGCCACGGGCGTACGGGAATGCGGGTATTCCGGTTGGCCTGGGGGAACATCGTTCCTCACCATCGAGTTGGAGCTGTAGTCGGTCTCTGCGGGGGCATCCGGTCCGCGTCGCTGGCCGACGATGGAAGTGAGCTGTCCTGCTCGCCGGGACTAGCATGCGGAAGGACAGGGAGGGGACCGGCCCCGACTGCCTGACCGCTCTGAGGAGCGATTAACGATGTTCGAGAGGTTCACCGACCGTGCGCGGCGGGTTGTCGTCCTGGCTCAGGAAGAAGCCCGGATGCTCAACCACAACTACATCGGCACCGAGCACATCCTCCTGGGCCTGATCCACGAGGGTGAGGGTGTCGCCGCTAAGGCGCTGGAGAGCCTCGGGATCTCGCTCGAGGCGGTCCGCCAGCAGGTGGAGGAGATCATCGGCCAGGGCCAGCAGGCCCCGTCCGGTCACATCCCCTTCACCCCTCGTGCCAAGAAGGTCCTGGAGCTCTCGCTCCGCGAGGCACTCCAGCTCGGCCACAACTACATCGGCACCGAGCACATCCTGCTCGGCCTGATCCGCGAGGGCGAGGGCGTCGCCGCCCAGGTCCTGGTGAAGCTGGGCGCCGATCTCAACCGGGTGCGCCAGCAGGTCATCCAGCTGCTGTCCGGGTACTCCACCAGCAAGGAATCGGCCACGGCCGGCGGTCCCGCCGAGGGCACGCCGTCCACCTCCCTGGTCCTGGACCAGTTCGGCCGCAACCTCACGCAGGCCGCTCGTGAGACCAAGCTCGACCCGGTCATCGGGCGCGAGAAGGAGATCGAGCGGGTCATGCAGGTGCTGTCCCGCCGCACCAAGAACAACCCCGTCCTCATCGGTGAGCCCGGCGTCGGCAAGACCGCCGTCGTCGAGGGCCTGGCCCAGGCCATCGTCAAGGGCGAGGTGCCCGAGACCCTCAAGGACAAGCAGCTCTACACGCTGGACCTCGGCGCCCTGGTGGCCGGTTCCCGGTACCGCGGTGACTTCGAGGAGCGCCTGAAGAAGGTGCTCAAGGAGATCCGCACCCGCGGCGACATCATCCTGTTCATCGACGAGCTGCACACCCTGGTCGGCGCGGGTGCCGCCGAGGGCGCGATCGACGCCGCCAGCATCCTCAAGCCGATGCTGGCCCGCGGCGAGCTGCAGACCATCGGTGCCACCACGCTGGACGAGTACCGCAAGCACCTGGAGAAGGACGCGGCCCTGGAGCGCCGCTTCCAGCCCATCCAGGTGGCCGAGCCCTCGCTCCCGCACACCATCGAGATCCTCAAGGGCCTGCGCGACCGGTACGAGGCCCACCACCGGGTCTCCATCACCGACTCCGCCCTGGTCGCCGCCGCAACCCTGGCCGACCGGTACATCTCGGACCGCTTCCTGCCGGACAAGGCGATCGACCTGATCGACGAGGCCGGATCCCGGATGCGCATCCGCCGGATGACCGCGCCGCCGGACCTGCGCGAGTTCGACGAGAAGATCGCGGACGTGCGCCGCGAGAAGGAGTCCGCGATCGACTCGCAGGACTTCGAGAAGGCCGCCTCCCTGCGCGACAAGGAGAAGCAGCTGCTGGCGGCGAAGGCCAAGCGGGAGAAGGAGTGGAAGGCCGGCGACATGGACGTCGTCGCCGAGGTGGACGAGGATCTCATCGCCGAGGTCCTGGCCACCGCCACCGGCATCCCGGTCTTCAAGCTCACCGAGGAGGAGTCCTCGCGGCTGCTGCGCATGGAGGACGAGCTCCACAAGCGCGTCATCGGCCAGAAGGACGCCATCAAGGCGCTCTCCCAGGCGATCCGCCGCACCCGCGCGGGTCTGAAGGACCCCAAGCGCCCCGGCGGCTCGTTCATCTTCGCCGGCCCGTCCGGTGTCGGTAAGACCGAGCTGACCAAGGCCCTCGCCGAGTTCCTCTTCGGCGACGAGGACGCGCTGATCTCAGCTCGACATGTCGGAGTTCAGCGAGAAGCACACCGTCTCGCGCCTCTTCGGCTCCCCGCCCGGATACGTCGGCTACGAAGAGGGCGGCCAGCTCACCGAGAAGGTGCGCCGCAAGCCGTTCTCCGTGGTCCTGTTCGACGAGGTCGAGAAGGCCCACCCGGACATCTTCAACTCCCTGCTGCAGATCCTGGAGGACGGTCGCCTGACCGACTCCCAGGGCCGGGTCGTGGACTTCAAGAACACCGTCATCATCATGACCACCAACCTCGGCACCCGGGACATCTCCAAGGGCTTCAACCTCGGCTTCGCGGCCGCGGGCGACGTCAAGAGCGGGTACGAGCGGATGAAGGCCAAGGTCGGCGAGGAGCTCAAGCAGCACTTCCGGCCGGAGTTCCTCAACCGCGTCGACGACATCGTGGTCTTCCACCAGCTCGACGAGGACGACATCATCCAGATCGTCGACCTGATGATCGCCAAGGTGGACGAGCGGCTCAAGGACCGCGACATGGGCATCGAGCTCAGCCAGGAGGCCAAGTCGCTCCTGGCGAAGAAGGGCTACGACCCGGTCCTCGGCGCCCGTCCGCTGCGCCGCACGATCCAGCGCGAGGTCGAGGACGCGCTGTCCGAGAAGATCCTCTTCAGCGAGCTGCGCCCCGGCCACATCGTGGTCGTCGGCACCGAAGGCGAAGGCGAAGCCAAGACCTTCACCTTCCGCGGCGAGGAGAAGGTCACCGTCGCCGACACCCCGCCCATCGAAGCAGCCGGCAGCGGCAACGGCCCCAACCTCAGCAAGGACTGACACCGGGCCCGAACCACCCGCCACACCAACGACCGACCGCCCCCGCTGGGACCCCCACCGGGGGCGGCCGTCTGCCCACCTCCACCCACGCGCCCGGTTCGTGCTCCGCAGGGGCGCGGGGAACGGCGTGGCCGGCCGAGACGGTTGATTGGGTCGGCGACGGCGCGGAGGCGGGGGCGTGCGCCATTCGGTCGGCGACGGCGCGGAGGCGGGGGCGTGCGCCATTCGGTCGGCGGCGGCGTGGACGGCGCGGGGCGTGCGCCATTCGGTCGCGGGGACGGCGTGGACGGCGGGGGCGTGCGCATTCGGTCGGCGGCGGCGTGGAGGCGGGGGCGTGCGCCGCGTCAGCGGAAGCGCCGCAGGCACCGGCCCGGTTCGTGCTCCGCAGGGGCGCGGGGAACGGCGTGGCCGGCCGAGACGGTTGATTGGGTCGGCGACGGCGCGGAGGCGGGCAACGGGCCGCGCGCATCCCGGTCGGCGGAGCCGAAGCGACTCAGGGGCGCCTCAGCCCCCTTCGCCCCGGGGTGGCGAACCCCCTTCGCCCCGGGGTGGCGAGCCCCGTTCGCCCCGGGGTGGCGAGCCCCCGGGGTGGCGAGCCCCGTTCGCCCCGGGGTGGCGAGCCCCGTTCGCCCCGGGGTGGCGAACCCCCTTCGCCCCGGGGTGGCGAACCGGCGGGGAAACCGACGGCGCCCACCCCCCGACCCCCCCGACCCCCGGAGGGGCATCTCACAGGGGAAACCGCGATGCGATATGTCGAGCGGACCATATACTAGTCGGGCGGCAAGTAAGTCGGTCCGGGGGTGGACCGGCGCCGCCTGAACGGGGGGAGCCCGCCGATGACACTGTCCGACACCACACCACCGGTCCCGGAGGCCGCCGCGCCCGGCGGGAAGAAGCAGCGCAGCGTCCGCGTGGTGCTGTTCGGTCTGATGATCGCCATGCTGCTGGCGATGCTCGACAACATGATCATCGGTACGGCGATGCCGACGATCGTCGGTGAACTCGGCGGCCTGGAGCACCTGTCGTGGGTGGTCACCGCCTACACGCTGGCGACCGCCACCTCCACCCCGATCTGGGGCAAGCTCGGCGACATGTACGGCCGCAAGGGCATCTTCCTGACCTCGATCGTGCTGTTCCTGGCCGGGTCGGCGCTGTCCGGCCTGTCGCAGTCGATGGACCAGCTGATCGCGTTCCGCGCCGTGCAGGGCCTGGGCGCCGGCGGTCTGATGGTCGGCGTGATGGCGATCATCGGTGACCTCATACCGCCGCGGGAGCGGGGCAAGTACCAGGGCATGATCGCCGGCATCATGGCGCTGGCCATGATCGGCGGCCCGCTGGTCGGCGGCTTCATCACCGACAACTGGGGCTGGCGCTGGAGCTTCTACATCAACCTGCCGCTGGGCGTGGTCGCGCTGGTGATGGTCTCCATGGTGCTGCACCTGCCGCGCAAGCGTTCGCAGGCCCGCATCGACTACCTCGGGGCCGCGCTGCTGACCGCCGGCATCACCGCGCTGGTGCTGGTGACCACCTGGGGCGGCACCCAGTACGCGTGGGGTTCCGGGCAGATCATCGGCCTGGGCGTCGGCGGTGTCGTCTCCCTGGTCGCGTTCGTCGTCTGGCAGACCCGCGCCGCCGAGCCGGTGCTGCCGCTGCGGATCTTCCGGTCCCGCAACTTCTCGCTGATGACGGTGATCGGCTTCCTGGTCGGCTTCATCATGTTCGGCGCGATGACCTTCCTGCCGCTCTATCAGCAGTCCGTCCAGCACGCCTCGGCCACCACGTCGGGCCTGCTGCTGACGCCGATGCTGCTCGGCATGATGATCGTCTCGGTGGTCGCGGGCCGGATGACGTCCTCCACCGGCCGGTACAAGATCTTCCCGGTCATCGGCGCCCCGCTGATGGCGGTCGGCCTGTACCTGCTGTCGATGGTGGGCCCGGACACCAGCCGCTTCACCTCGGGCTGGTACATGGCGCCGCTCGGCATGGGCATGGGCTTCCTGATGCAGATCACAATGATGGTCGCCCAGAACAGCGTGGAGATGAAGGACATGGGCGTGGCCTCCTCGTCCACCACGCTGTTCCGCACCATCGGCGGTTCGTTCGGTGTGGCGCTGTTCGGCGCGATCTACACCCACCAGCTGACCTCCACCATGGTGGACCGGCTCGGCCCGGCCGCCTCCAAGGCGTTCAGCTCGGGCGGGTCCCAGCAGTCGCCCAAGGCGATCGAACACCTGCCGGCGGCGGTGAAGGCGGCCTACTTCCAGGCGGTCTCCAACGGCATCCACCAGGTCTTCCTGTGGGGGACCGTGCTCGCGGTGCTGTGTCTGGTGGCGGCGGTCTTCGTCAAGGAGATCCCGCTGCGCGGTGGTGCCGCCCCGGCCGGCGAGGGTGAGCCGGCCCCCGAGCCGCTGCTGGTCGCTGAGGTCTGACCGCCTCCGCAGTCACCCCCCCGGGCCCGGACCCGGCGCGGCCGTTCAGGCCGTGCCGTCGTCCGGGCCCGCCGCTTCCGGCAGCAGCACCTCGGCGACCGCGCCGTCCTCGTTGCGGAACGACAGCCGGGCGCCGATCACCCGGGCCTGGCCGGCGGCGATCGTCAGGCCCAGACCGTGGCCGCGTCCGGAACGGTCGCTGGAACCGGTGCGGAAGCGGCTCGGTCCCTCGCGCAGCAGCGCCTCCGGATATCCGGACCCGTGGTCGCGCACCCGCAGCAGCGGACCGTCCAGTTCGACCTCCACCGGCGCCCGCCCGTGCCGCTCGGCGTTGGCCAGCAGGTTGCCCAGCACGCGTTCCAGCCGCCGGGGATCGGTGCGCACCCAGGCGTCCCGGCGCACCGTCAGGCTCGCGCCGGGCGCGGGGCCGCGCAGCCGGCGTTCCACGAAGTCCGGCAGCCGCACCTCCTGGAGATCGGCGCGTTCGGCGGCGCCGTCCAGCCGGGCCACCTCCAGCACGTCCTCGACCAGGGTGCGCAGCGCCTGCGCCCGGTCCTGCACGAGTTCGGAGGGGCGGCCGGGCGGGAGCAGGCCGGCGGCGGCGACCAGGCCGGTGACCGGGGTGCGCAGTTCGTGGGCGATGTCGGCGGTGACCCGGCGTTCGGCCTCCAGGCGGTCCTGGAGAGCGTCGGCCATCGCGTCCACCGCGCGGGCGAGTTCGTCGGTCTCGTCACGCACCCGGCGCCCGATGGCGTCGCGCACCCGGACGTCGGGGGCGCCCTCCGCCACCTGCCGGGCGGCCACCGCGGCCTTGCGCAGCCGCCGGGAGAGCCGGCCGCCGACCAGCACGCTGAGCGCCGAGCCGGCCAGCACGACCGCCGCGCAGTCCACCACGAGCACGCCGTCGAGGTTGTCGAGCACCGCGTCCGGTTCGACGAAACGGCTGGCGATGGAGACGACCCGGTTCTCCGGCAGCGGTATGGACGCCCACACGATGGGTTCGCCGTTGACGTACTGGATGTCGGTGGCGCGCTGGCCGCGTTCGGCGGCGAGCCGCAGCCCGGCCGGCAGCCGGGGGTCGTCCACCCGGGCGCCGAACATCAGCCGGTGGCTGGCCTCGTAGTTGCGGGCGGCGACCTGGACGCGGTCGTCCTGGAGGTTGCGGGAGTTGTTCATCATGTCGGCCCGGGCGGCGTCCCGGACCACCAGGGCCATCGCCAGCGCCACCAGCGCGGAGACCAGCGCGAGCGCGGCGGTCAGTTTCCAGCGCAGGCCGGGACCGGAGCGGGGGTGGCGCGGGGACACCGTTCAGCCCTTGAGTTTGTAGCCGAAGCCGCGCACGGTCTCGATCCGGTCCTGGCCGATCTTGCCCCGCAGCCGCTGCACGTGGACGTCCACCACGCGGGTGTCGCCGCCCCACGCGTAGTCCCACACGCCGGTCAGCAGCCGGTCGCGGGAGAGCACGGTGCCGGGCGCGGCGGAGAACTCCAGCAGCAGCCGCATCTCGGTGGGCGTCAGCGCCACCGGCTGCCCGCCGCGCCGCACCTGGATGCCGTCGGTGTCGATCTCCAGGTCACCGAACCGCAGCGGTCCGCCCGGCGCGGCGTCCCCGGCGGCCAGCCCGGCGTGCCCGAACCGTCGCAGCACCGCGCGGATCCGGGCCACCAGCACCGATCCGTCGAACGGCTTGGTGACGTAGTCGTCGGCTCCGGCCTCCAGGCCCAGCACCACGTCGATGGAGTCCGCCCGGGCCGACAACATGATGACCGGCACGGTGGACGCGTCACGGATGCGGCGGCACAGGCTCACGCCGTCCATGCCGGGCACCATCACGTCAAGCAGCGCGATGTCCGGCCGCCGCGCGCGGAACGACTCCAGCCCGGCGATCCCGTCGGGCACCGCCGTCACGGTGAAACCGTCCCTCTCCAGGGTGAGCTGGGTGGCCTCCCGGATGACGTCGTCGTCCTCGACGAACAGCACGTGCGTGTCAGTCATCCTCGCCGGTCCCGTACTCGGTGCGGGTGGGGGCCGACGTCAGGCCGAAGCGGCCGTTGCTCCAGCGGTACATGTAGACGTCCTCTCCCGACGGACAGCACACCGCGTCGTCGTGACTGTAGATCTGCCGGGTCAGTTCGAGTTCGCCCTGCGCCATGTCGAGGTAGACCGGCGGACTGTCGTCACCGAAGACGTCCACGTAGCGCCCATTCACCACCCGGTAGACGTAACCGGCGAGGCCGACGCCGTCGCCGCAGGTGGAGACGTTGACCACCACGTCGGGACGGTGACCGCCGGTCAGGTCGCCGTAACTGGTGTCCACCGGGTACTCGTCGCCCCCGCACGGCTTGAGGGCCGCCTTCACCGCGGCGCTCACCTTCGGGTCGTGCCGCAGCAGCGTCACCGGATCGACCCGGCCGGAGGCGCTCGGGCTCGGCAGCGTGCTCGGCACCACGGCAGCCGGGGCGTCGCCCTCGACCCGCACCCCGCCGTCCTGCGCGCAGCCGGCCAGGGCCACGAGGGGCGTCAGAGCCGTCAGGCAGAACAGGGCGCGGGCCGGACCTATGCGGCGCACACCCCCTCCTTCCCGTCCGACCGCCCGCGGCCGCGCCCCGGCGCCGTCCGCTCCAGCTCCTCCCGCAGCCGGGCCAGCGCGCGGTGCAGGGTGCTCTTGACGGTGCCGGTGGACATCCCCAGGGCGCGGGCGGTCTCCTCGGTGCTCATCTGCTCCCAGTGTCGCAGGACCACCACCTGCCGCTGTTTGGGGGCCAGCACCGCGAGAGCTGCCACCAGCACCGCCCGGTCGGCGTACTGCTCCGTGCCGTCCTCCACGCTCGCGTCCGGCAGACACTCCGTCGGAACCTCCTCCAGCTTCCGCGCCCGCCACCACTCCGTCCGGGTGTTGATCATCACCCGCCGCATGTAGGCGTCCGCCAGCCCCTTGTCCGCTATCAGCTCCCACCGCGGGAACGTCCGCGCCAGCGCCGTCTGCACCAGGTCCTGCGCATCGGCCGGATCCGGCACCAGCCGCCGCGCACTGCGCAGCAACGACTCCTGCCGCGCCCGCACGTACTCCTCGAAGTCCAGCGCCGCCGCACCGCCCCCGCTCCGGCCCACCGTCATACCCGCCGCCTCCCGTCCACCCACCCGACCCGTCCCCGCGACCGTAGGCACCTCCCATTGCGACCACCCCGCCCGCCACACCACAGCTCCCGCACAGCGACCCGACGGTTGTGTAACGACCGCTGGCGCGAACGGGCGGGGGTGACGGGGGCCGGTGCGACGATCTGAACGGCGCACGAGAAGGCGTACCGGCGGCGAGACGGCCGAGCGCGAGGCCGGACGGCGATCACCGAGGGGCGCGGGGAACCGCGCGACCGGCCACCACGCACCGAGAGACGAACGACAACCGAAAAGGCCGTTCGACCCGGAAGCCGAAGGCACCGGGCAACCGGCGGACGCCGGAGGAGCCGAGGGAACCCAGGGGGCACCGGCGCAAGCCGGGGGCGCCGGACGGGCGCCGGAGAGCCGGAGAACCCGGGAGGACAGGGGGAGCCGGAGAGCCCCGAACCGCAGGGGGTTACCGCGCGGGCCCCGCGGGGAGCCGGTAGACACCCTCCGCCACCGGCTCGGCCAGCCCGTCGGACACCAGCCCGTCCAGCGCCCGTTCACGCTGGACGGGCTCGTCCCAGACCGCCTCCAGCGCCGCCCGTTCCACCGGACCGTCCGTCTCGCGCAGGACCGCGAGGAGCCTGCCCCGCACCTGGCGGTCCGTGCCGGCGTAGCTCTGACCGCGGCGCGGCGGTCCGTCGTGCGCGGGGAAACCCGCGAGCCGCCAGGCGCAGCGCGCGGCGACCGGGCAGCCGCCGCAGGACGGGGAACGCGCGGTGCACACCAGCGCGCCCAGTTCCATGGTGGCCGCGGCCCAGGTCGCCGCGGTCGCCTCGTCGGACGGCAGCAGACGCTGCGCCAGGCGCCGTTCGGCCGCGGTGGTGGCCGTCGGGGGGTACTGCTCACCGGTGAGGAGACGGGCGAACACCCGCCGCACGTTGGTGTCGAGCACCGCGTACCGCCGCCCGAAGGCGAAGGAGGCCACCGCCGCGGCGGTGTACTCCCCGACGCCCGGCAGCGCCAGCAGCGCCTCGTGGTCGTCGGGCACCCGGCCGTCGTGCCGTCGCGTGATCGCGTCGGCGGCCGCGTGCAGTCGCAGCGCGCGGCGCGGGTAGCCCAGCCGTCCCCAGGCACGGACCGCCTCGCCGGGCGTCTCGGCCGCCAGGGCGGACGGCCGGGGCCAGCGCGCCAGCCACTGCTCGTAGACCGGCAGCACCCGGGCGACCGGAGTCTGCTGGAGCATGAACTCGCTGACCATCACCCCCCACGCCCCGGCCTCCTCGCGCCGCCACGGCAGATCGCGGGCGGCGTGTGAGAACCAGGCGTTGACCTCGCGGTGCAGCACGGCGGCCGGGGGCCCCGACGGCGCGGGAGCGTGCTGGGCGTCAGGGGCGGCGAAGGCGCGGGAGACAGTCATGACGCCCCCGATCCTGGCACACCCCCACGTTCTGGCCGTATCCGCGGAACGGGAGCCGACCGCACCCGCGCCCCCCGAACCCGCGCATCCCCCACCCGGAAGCCGGCCGGCACCGGCCGCACCGGCGAACCACCGCACCCCCCGCACCCGCGAGCCGACCGCACCGTGTCTGCCCCGGGACGGCTACGGGCCCGGCGGCGGTTCGGGCTCCGGAGCCGCCGCCGGAGCCGCCCCTCCCTGCGGGGCCCCGGCCCCTCCCTGCGGGCCCAGGACCGGCGACTGCCGCGGGACGCCGGCCCGTTCGTCCGCCGGAGGCGTCCGCTTCGCCCCGGCTGGCCCGGATGGTGCTGCGGGGCCGTGATGATGATCCGGAAAAGATCGCTGGCACGCGCCGGTGCTGCATCGGAGTGACGCCGATCTCCCATAGAGTTCGCCTGTGGGCAACGTGCGCAACCCGGTGGGCCCCCTGCCGTCCTCCATCTACTGGCGGCGCAGGGCCGTTGTGCTGTGCCTGCTCGCCGTCGCCGCGGCCCTCGTGGTCTGGCTGGTGCTCCCCGGGACGGGCGGCGGTCGCGGCCGTGCCGCGAGCGGTCCCGGCCACAGCCGCAGCCCGCTCCCCTCGATCACCCCGGGACCGACCAGCAGCCGGCCCGGCATCACCACCGAGCCCGGCGGGCGCGGCTCCGGCGGTTCCGGCGACGGCGGCACCGGATCCGGCAGCCCCTCCGCGTCCTCCACCGGCCGCGGTGCGGCCGCCGCGGGCGGCCCGGACGGCGGGTCGGCAGCGGGCGGTTCCGACGGCGGCACCAGCGGTCAGCCCGGCTCCGGCGCCCGGCTCGCGGTCGGCACCTCGGTGCCCGACTGCTCCGGCGGCCACGCCCGGCTGGAGGTCCGCAGCGTGCACAAGGGCTACGCGCCCGGCCAGAAGGCGCAGTTCGCCATCACCGCCGTCAACTCCGGTACCTCCACGTGCAAGGTGAATTTCTCCGCCGTCGGCACCGTGGTCACCGTCAGCGACTCCACCGGCCACCACGTGTGGGCCAGCGACGACTGCCCGCCCGGCCGCACCCCCTACCTGCTGGGCGTTCCGGCCGGCGGCAGCACCATCGACGACGTGACGTGGAACCGTGCCGTCAGCGGCCCCGACTGCACCGAGCCCGCCGGCACCGCCCCGGCCGGCTCCGGCACCTACCACCTGCGGGTGGCCGTGCCCGGACTGGCGCCCGCCACCACGTCGTTCACCCTGAGCTGACCGCCGGCCCCGCGGGCGTCAGACGTAGCGTTCCAGGATCGACGACTCCGCCAGCCGCGACAGGCCCTCGCGGACCGAACGGGCCCGGGCCTCCCCGACGCCCTCCACGGCCTGGAGGTCGCCCACCCCGGCCGCCAGCAGCTTCTGCAGGCCGCCGAAGTGTTCGACGAGCCGTTCCATCACGGAGTTCGGCAGCCGCGGCACCTTCGCCAGCAGCCGGAAACCGCGCGGGCTCACGGCACCGTCCAGCGACTCCGGAGCACCCGAGTAGCCCAGCGCCCGGGCCACCGTGGTCAGTTCGATCAGGTCGCCCTGCGGCAGCCCGTCCAGCTCGGCCAGCGCGTCGGCCACCGTGCGGGACCGTTTCGGCGTCGGCTCGGGGACGTAGTCGCGCACCACGAGTTCGCGTTCCGGATCCACCCCGGCGATCAGCTCGTCCAGCTGGAGGGCCAGCAGGCGCCCGTCGGTGCCCAGTTCCACCACGTACCCGGCGATCTCGACCGCGATCCGGCGCACCATCTCCAGCCGCTGCGCCACCGCCGTCACGTCCCGGACGGTGACCAGGTCCTCGATCTCCAGCGCGGAGAGCGTGCCGGCGACCTCGTCCAGCCGCAGCTTGTAGCGCTCCAGGGTGGCCAGCGCCTGGTTGGCCCGCGACAGGATCGCCGCCGAGTCCTCCAGCACCCGCCGGTGCCCGTCGACGTACAGGGCGATCAGGCGCATCGACTGGCTGACCGAGACCACCGGGAAACCGCACTGCCGGCTGACCCGGTCCGCCGTGCGGTGCCGGGTGCCCGTCTCCTCCGTCGGGATCGACGGATCCGGCACCAACTGCACGCCGGCCCGCAGGATCTTCGTGATGTCCCGGTCCAGGATCAGCGCGCCGTCCAGCTTGCACAGCTCACGCAGCCGTGTCGGGGTGAACTCCACGTCCAGCACGAAGCCGCCCGTGCACAGCGACTCCACCGTGCGGTCCATGCCGAGCACGATCAGCCCGCCGGTGTTGCCGCGCACCACCCGCTCCAGCCCGTCCCGCAACTCGGTGCCGGGCGCCACCGCGCTCAGCGACGCACGCATCAGACTCTCGGCGCCGGCCCTGCCGGGAGCCGGCGGGCGGTCGTTGGCTGCCACTGCTCTCCTCCGGTCGACGGGAGCCCCAGTCTACCGGCGGGCCCCCTCGGGCCCCGGAGATACCGCGCCGCGGCCCGAGGCCGTTCACCCGCGCTTGGGCAGCACCCGCAGCGCCTCACCCATGTCGGAGACCTCCAGCACCTTCATGCCGGCCGGCACCTTGCCCGGGTCCGGCGGCACCAGGGCGTGCGTGAAGCCCAGCCGGGCCGCCTCCGACAGCCGCCGCTGCACCCCCGTCACCCGTCGCACCTCACCGGCCAGCCCCACCTCGCCCACCGCCACCAGGTTCTTCGGCAACGGGGTGTCGCTCGCCGCACTCGCCAGCGCCAGCGCCACCGCCAGGTCCGCGGCCGGCTCCGACAGCCGCACCCCGCCGACCGTGGCGCTGTAGATGTCGCACTTGCCGATCTGGTGGATCCGCCCGCGCTGCTCCAGCACCGCCAGCATCATCGAGACCCGGGAGGTCTCCAGGCCCGAGGTGGTGCGCCGCGGCGAGGGGATCTGCGAGGCCACCGTGAGCGCCTGCACCTCCGCCACCAGCGGCCGGCGGCCCTCCAGGGTGACGGTCAGACAGGTGCCCGGCACCGGCTCGTCACGCCGGGTCAGGAACAGGCCCGACGGGTCCGCCAGCCCCGTGATCCCCTCGTCGTGCAGCTCGAAGCAGCCGACCTCGTCGGTGGCGCCGTAGCGGTTCTTCACCCCGCGGATCAGCCGCAGCCGCGCGTGCCGGTCGCCCTCGAAGTGCAGCACCACGTCCACCAGGTGCTCCAGCAGCCGGGGACCGGCGATCGCGCCGTCCTTCGTGACGTGGCCCACCAGGATCGTGGAGATCCCCCGGTCCTTCGACGCCCGGATCAGCGCGCCGGCCACCTCCCGCACCTGCGCCATGCCGCCGGGCGCCCCGTCGATCTCCGGCGAGGCCACCGTCTGCACCGAGTCCAGCACCAGCAACGCCGGCTTCACCTGGTCGAGATGGGCCAGCACCGCCGACAGGTCCGTCTCCGCCGCCAGGTACAGGTGGTCGCAGATCGCACCGATGCGGTCGGCCCGCAGCCGCACCTGCCCCGCCGACTCCTCACCCGTGACGTACAGCGTCGGCGTGTCGGGCCCGGCCGCCTTGGCCGCCACGTCCAGCAGCAGCGTGGACTTGCCGACGCCCGGCTCACCGGCCATCAGCACCACCGCCCCCGGCACCAGGCCGCCGCCCAGCACCCGGTCCAGCTCCGGCACCCCGGTCGGCCGCGCGGTCGCCTGCCGCCCGTCCACCCGGCCGATCGGCAGCGCCGGCGTCGTCACCCGCCCCGGAGCCGTGGTGCGCACCGCCGGGGCGCCGTACTCCTCGACGGTGCCCCACGCCTGGCACTCCCCGCAGCGGCCCAGCCACTTGACCGTCATCCACCCGCACTCGGTGCAGCGGTAGCCGGGCCGGTCCTTGGAACTCGTCGTACGCGTACGGGAAGCCATGCCCGTCACCGTAGCGGCGCCCTCGGACAGTGCCCCGCCCCGACCGCCGCGACCACCCCGTACCCGCGCCGGACGCCGTCCGCCGACGGCCGTACGTCACCCGTACGAATAGCGCATCTGTCCTCACAGTGCCGGAAACTCCACCCGAAAGCGTTAAACGTTCCGCGTGAGGGTGAACCAGGGCGTACCCGGCGCCTACCGTCGCCAGTGATGAGCAGGTCTGAACCCACCCCGTCGCACCACCACGCCCCCGGCGCGCACCGTGCGCCCGGCCGCGGCCGCCGCACCGGCGCGACCGCCGCCCGGCGGCCCGTCCGGCCGCCCGAGGCGTACGAGCCGTACCTCGACGGGCTGTTCACGTACTGCCTGTCCGTCCTGTGCGACCACGACGCCGCGGTCGCGGCCCTCGGCGACACCCTCGCCGTCGCCGAACGCGCCCACCACCGGCTGCGCGACCCGCGGATGCGCCGGCCCTGGATATACGCCGTCGCCCGCTGGGCCTGCCTGCTGCGGTTCGCCGACGGCCGTCCGGTCGCCTTCCGGGCCCCGCCGCAGCCCGACGCCGGCACCGCCGGGACACGCCGCCGCGCACTGGCCGCTCTCGCCTGGCCGGAGGCCGCCGGCACCACGCCCGAACAGCGCGAGGTCATCGAACTCGCCGTCCGCCACCAGCTGTCCGACACCGAGATCGCCGCCGTCCTGCGGCTGACCGCCGAGACCGCCCGTGCCCGGCTCTCCCGCGCCGCCTGCGAGGTGGAACGCACCCGCACCGCCCTGGCCGTGGTACGCCTCGGCGGCTGCCCCCACGTCGCCCGGCTCGCCACCGACACCCGGCTGCTGCTGTCCACCGCGCTGCGCCGCGAACTCGTCCGGCACGTCGACGACTGCCCGGCCTGCCGCCGCACCGCTGAACGCGCGGCCGCCCCCGGCCCGTGGCCCGGCACCACCACCCCCGCGGTGCTCACCGTGCTGACCGCGCCCCGCGCCGCCGTCCAGGCCGCCGCCGTCCGCTCCGCCCGCGCCCTGCGGACCGGCACAGCACCCGGCGAACCCCGCCGCCCCACCCCGCACTTCGACCGCCGCGGCTTCCCCGTCGACGGCAAGGAACGCGCCGCCCGCCGCGCCCTGGTGCGGCACCGCGCGGTCACCACCACCGTGGTGGCCGCCGTCGTCGCCGCCCCCGCGCTCGCCCTGTGGGCCGCCTACCGGCCGGCCCCCGCCTCCGAGGACGCCCAGGGCCCCGCCTCGGTCTCCGCCACCGACTCCGACGGCGACAGCTACGCGTACGAGAGGACCGGCAGCTCGCAGAACGTCACCCCCCGGCGCACCGGCGGCTCCCCGTCGCCCTCCGTACCTGCCTCGCCGTCCGCCTCCGCGCCGCGGCCCTCCGGTTCGCCCGGCCCGTCCAGCGCGCCGGATCCCGCCACGCCGTCCGGCAGCGGCGACCCGGCCTCCTCCGGCCCGGCCCCGGCACCCGGCTGGATCACCGTGCGCGCCGAACCGCGCGGCGGCGTGACCGCGGTCACCATCACCGCCCACGGCGACACGCCGGTGCGCTGGAACGCCTCGGTGGACGCCCCCTGGCTGCGGCTGAACCGGACCTCCGGACGGCTGCGGCCCGGCGAGTCCGTCACCGTCGCCGCCACGGTCGACCCGGCCACCGAACCGTCCGGCCCCTGGAACGCCCGCATCACCGTCGGCCCCGGCGGCTCCACCGTCACCGTCCAGGGCCAGGGCGCCGGCCCCACCCCCAGCACCTCCCCCTCCGCCTCCCCGACGCAGCCGGCGGTACCGGCGGCGCGCTAGGGGCCGGGGGCGGGGGCGCGCCGGAACGGGCGTGTGGGGGCGCTGGCCCGGAGCGTGTGGGGGCGCTGGCCCGGAGCGTGTGGGGGCGCTGGCCCGGAGCGCGCGGGGGCGCGGGCCGTGCCGAACGCCTCCGGGCGCTCCCGCGCGTCAGCGCCCGGGCGCGGACTCCGGTGCCGCGGTGGCCGGCGGGTCCGCGGGGTGCGGCGCCATCGGGAGCAGCGAGGCCAGCCGGGCCTCGCACAGCCGGGCCAGTTCCGCGTAGGCGGCCGGGCCCATCAGCTCGGTCAGCTCGGGCCGGTAGGAGACGTAGACCGGCCTGCCGGCGCCGTGCGCGGACGCCGCCCCGGTGCACCACCAGTGCAGGTCGTGCCCGCCGGGACCCCAGCCACGCCGGTCGTACTCGCCGATCGAGACCACCAGCACCCTGCTGTCGTCCGGCCGGTCCACCCAGTCGAACGTGCGGCGGATCGGCAGCTGCCAGCACACGTCCGGCTTGGTCTCCAGCGGTTCGCGGTCCTCGCGCAGCGCCAGCGTGTGCAGCGCGCAGCCCGCTCCGGCACCGAACCCGGGCCGGTTGAGGAAGACGCACGCGCCGTCCACCCGGCGGGTCTGCCGCTCGCCGTCCTCCGACAGCTCGGTCCAGCCGTCCGGGCCGGTGCCGGTGGCGTGGTGCTGCCACAGCTGCGGCGTGAGCCTGGCCACGTGCCCGGCCACCCGCTGCTCGTCGTCCTCGTCGGAGAAGTGCGCGCCGAGCGTGCAGCACCCGTCGGAGGCCCGGCCCGCCTCGATGCCCTGGCAGCCCTGGCCGAACACGCAGTTCCACCGGGAGGTCAGCCAGGTCAGGTCGCACCGGAAGACCTGTTCCGGGTCGGCCGGATCGGTGAACTCCACCCAGGCGCGCGGGAAGTCGAGCGCGCTCTCGTCGCTCACCGCGACCGTCGTGTCACCACGTCCACGCTGCCGGTTCTTCTGGTTCTTCTTGGACTTCGCCTTTGCCGCATTTGCCACGAGCCCCAGCGTAGGACCTGACCGGGCGTACCGGCGGTCACGGATCGCGCTAGCGTGCGTGCTCATGCGACTCGGAGTACTCGACGTGGGATCCAACACCGTCCACCTGCTGGTGATGGACGCCCATCCAGGCGCCCGTCCGCTGCCGGCCTACTCGCACAAGGCCGACCTGCGGCTCGCCGAGACCCTCGACGAGCACGGCGCCATCACCGACGCCGGTGTCGAGGCCCTCATCGGCCACGTCACGCGGGCGCTGGAGGTCGCCGAGGACAAGGGTGCCCAGGAGGTCCTGCCCTTCGCCACCTCCGCGATCCGCGAGGCGGCCAACGGCGAGGAGGTGCTGGCGCGGGTCGCCGCGGCCACCGGCACCGCCCTGACCGTGCTGTCCGGCGAGGACGAGGCCCGGCTGACGTTCCTCGCCGCCCGCCGCTGGTTCGGCTGGTCGGCGGGGCGCCTGCTGGTCCTCGACATCGGCGGCGGCTCCCTGGAGATCGCCTGCGGCCTCGACGAGGACCCGGACACCGCGGTCTCGCTCCCGCTGGGCGCCGGCCGGCTGACCGCCGCCGCACTGCCGGGTGATCCGCCGCGGCCCGAGGACATAAGGGCACTGCGCCGGCGGGTGCGGGCCGAGATCGCCCGCACCGTCGCCGAGTTCAGCCGCCGCGGCGCCCCCGACCACGTCGTCGGCACCTCCAAGACGTTCCGCCAGCTCGCCCGCATCGCCGGCGCGGCCCGCTCCGCCGAGGGCCTGTACGTCCAGCGGGTGCTCGGCCTGCCCGCGCTGGAGCAGTGGGTCCCCCGCCTCACCGCCATGTCCACCGCCGACCGCGCCCGCCTCCCCGGCGTCTCCCCCGGCCGCGCCCGCCAACTGCTGGCCGGCGCCCTGGTCGCCGAGGCGGCCATGGACCTCTTCGGCATCGACGAACTCGAGATCGGCCCCTGGGCCCTGCGCGAAGGGGTGATCCTGCGGCGGCTGGACCAGATGCGGTGAGCCTCCGGCGGGGGGACGGGGGCGGGTGGACGCGGGCGGTTGCCTCGGCGGGGGTGCCGGGGCGTCGGCGGAGGTGCGGGCGGTGGCCCCGGTGCGGGCGGTGGCCTCGGCGGGGCGTCGGTGCTGCGGGCGGCGGCCCTGGTGCGGGGGTGCCGGGGCGTCGGTGGGGCGCGGGCGGTTGTCATGTGCGGAGTGAACGCGCCGAGTTCGGACGTTCGCGCAGGTGAGCGTGGTACTTCGTCAACGGCGACGCCCCAACGCGTCGCTGATATGGGTGCATTTGCTCGCACACGGTTCCGTATTGTGCGAATCGCCTTATTCTGGGAGTCGGTGGGGCTGCCGGGGCCGGTGGTGCCACCGGTGCGGCGGGGGCGTACGGGTGCCCCGGCCGGTGTGACGGTCCGGCGGGCGCACCCGGGAGGTGCGGGAGGTCTGGGGGTGGTTCCGGTGGGATATCCGGCGGAGATGGCGGCGGCGCTGTCCGGTGTGACGATGACGCAGCTGCGGGACTGGCGGCGCGACCGGGGGCGTGGTCCGGTGCTCGGGGCGTCGCGTCCGCCCGGTCCCGCGCCCTACTCGTTCGGTGACGTCCTCGCGCTGCGGGCCTTCGTCCGGCTCGGCCGCCGGGTGCCGCTGCGCAGGATCGGGGAGGCGTTCCGGGCCCTGGAGGATCCAGGGGGCACGGCCGCGCTGCGGAGACTGTCCCTGGTCCGGCAGGGCGGCACGGTGCTGCTGGCCGCGGGGGCCGGCGCTGGGCCGGGCGGTGCGGGACCGGGTGGTGGCGGTGCGGGGACCGGCGCCGGTGGTGCGGCCGGCCGGAGTCCGCGGCGGTCCGGGCGGGTGCTGCTGGCGCCGATGGTCCGGGTGCTGGGGGAGTTCACCCCCAGAGCCGGGGTGGTCGTCCCCAGCCTGCTGCGGCCGCGGCACCACGTGGTGCTGGCGCCCGGAACGCAGGGCGGTCAGCCGGTGATCGCGGGCACCCGGGTCCCTTTCGACGCGGTGGCCGACCTCGTGGCCGACGGCGTTCCGCCCGAACGCGTCGGCGACCACTATCCCGGTGTCACCGCCGCCGCGGCCCGGGACGCGGTCTCCTTCGCGCGGTACGTCACGAGCTACCGCGGCCGCCGCACCGGGTGGGCCGACTGATGCGCATCCTCGCCGACGAGAACGTCCCCGCCCAGCTGGTCGGCATGCTCCGCGCGCTGCTCCCCGGCCACGAGGTGCGGGCCGTCCAGGAGATCAAGTGGGCCGGCCGGGACGACGCCGCGGTCCTCGCCGACGCCGCCGCCCGGGGCTTCGACGCCTTCCTCACCCGCGACAGCGGCCAGTTCACCGACCCCGCACACACCGGAGGCGGCATCGTCACCGCCCACGGCCTTCACCACATCCGCTACCGCCAGCGCAGCCGCGGCCGCTCCGGCCTCGCCCCGGCCATGGGCGCCGTCATCACCGCCATGACCGACATCGTGACCGACCTCACCCGCACCACCACCCCCCACACCGTCCACATCACACCCCCACCCCGCACCCCCCTCCCCGCGTACGAACTCCACCCCCACCGCCCCCCGCCGTGAGCGCCGGACGCCGGACGCCGGACGCCGGACGGGGTGCGGGGCAGTGGCGGGTGGCGGACGCCGGACGGGGGCGGCGAGTGGCGGGGGAGCGGGCCGGAGCCGGACCGCCGAGCGGGAGCGGACCACCGGAGCTGGCGCACGCACCCCCCTCGGCCCCGCACGGCCCCCGCGCCCACCACCGCAGGGGCTCCCGCACGGGTTCCGCGCCGCCCCCGGAGGGCCTGCGCCACCGTCCGTTTCGCCCGGCCCGCCGCGGCCGGGACGTAGGCTGTGGCGCGTGGCTGACGCACCCCCAGAGTCCGGAAGGTTCCGCCCGCGGGCGCCGAAGATCGCGCTGTCCACGGCGTCGGTCTACCCCGAGTCGACTGCGAACGCGTTCGAGATCGCCGCGCGCCTGGGGTACGACGGGGTCGAGGTCATGGTGTGGACCGACCCGGTCAGCCAGGACGTGGAGGCGTTGCGCCGGCTGTCGGACTACCACGGCGTACCGGTGCTGGCGGTGCACGCGCCGTGCCTGCTGATCACGCAGCGGGTGTGGTCGACCGACCCGTGGACGAAGCTGCAACGGGCCAGGGCCGCCGCGGACCGGCTGGAGGCGTCGACCGTGGTGGTGCACCCACCGTTCCGCTGGCAGCGCGGCTACGCGCGGGACTTTGTGCGGGGGGTGTGGCGGATGGCCGACGAGACGGACGTGCGGTTCGCCGTGGAGAACATGTACCCCTGGCGCTACCGGGACCGCGAGATGCAGGCGTACGCGCCCGGCTGGGATCCGACGGACGAGGACTTCCGGCACTTCACCGTCGACCTGTCGCACACCGCGACCTCGCGCACCGACGCGCTGGAGATGGTGGAGCGGATGGGGGACCGGCTGGCCCACGTGCACCTGGCGGACGGGCGCGGTTCCGCCAAGGACGAGCACCTGGTGCCGGGCCGGGGAACCCAGCCGTGCGCGCAGGTGCTGCGAGGGCTGGCGGCGTCCGGGTTCGACGGGCACGTGGTGATCGAGGTCAACACGCGGCGCGCGCTGTCCCCCGCCGAACGGGAGGCCGACCTCGCTGAGGCGCTGGCCTTCACCCGCGCCCACCTCGCCCCGCCCGCCCCCGGCCGCCCCCGCGCCGGCGCGTGGAGCCGCAAGGGGCGCCGGTGACCCCCGGCCCCGCCCGCGGCCGCGGCCGCCCGGCGGGATCGCGCGCCGGCGACTCCGGCACCCGGGAGCGGATCCTGGCCGCGGCCCGCGAGGTGTTCGCCGAACGCGGCTACGACAAGGCGTCGATCCGCGCGATCGCCCAGGCCGCCGGGGTGGACGCGGCGCTGGTCCACCACTACTTCGGGGCCAAGGAACAGGTGTTCGAGGCCGCCGTGGAGCTCTCCTTCGCGCCCGCCCTGGAGATCCCCGGCCTGATCGCCGACGCCACCGCCCACCCCCCGCCCGCCCCCGCCAACCCCGCCGGCCGGGAGGGCCCACCGGGCCGCCCCGACCCCTCCGAGCTGGGCGAACACCTCGCGCGCTACTTCCTCGGCGTCTGGGAGAACCCGGCCACCCGCGCCCCCCTGCTGGCCGTGCTGCGGTCGGCGGTGACCAACGAGACCGCCGCCGGAGTGCTGCGTGCCTTCGTCCTGCGCCGCCTGCTGGCCCGGGTCATCGGCGAGCTCGACCAGCCCGACGCCGCGCTGCGCGTGCAGCTGGCCGCCTCGCAGATGCTGGGCCTGGCCATGACCCGTTACGTGCTGAAGATCGAACCGATCGCCTCCGCCCCCGTCGAGGACGTCGTCGCCCGGGTCGCCCCCGCCCTGCAGCACCACCTCACCGGACCGTCCCCGAGCCAGGCGCTGACCGGGCCGCCCGGCGGGTCCACATCGCGGACCAGGCGTCCGATTCCCGGTCCGGGCGGCGTACCCTCGGCAGGATCGAGACGTCCGGTCCTGGACGTGGGATCGCTGAGGAGTGTGGAGCTACCGTGCCCGAGCTGAGGTCACGTACGGTCACCCACGGCCGCAACATGGCGGGAGCCCGCGCGCTGCTGCGCGCGGCGGGAGTCGAGCGCGAGGACTTCGGCAAGCCGATCGTCGCCGTCGCGAACAGTTTCACCGAGTTCGTGCCCGGCCACACCCATCTCCAGCCGGTCGGCCGCATCGTCTCCGACGCCGTCAAACGAGCCGGCGGCATCCCCCGCGAGTTCAACACCATCGCGGTCGACGACGGCATCGCCATGGGTCACAGCGGCATGCTCTACAGCCTGCCCTCCCGCGACCTGATCGCCGACTCCGTCGAATACATGGTCGAGGCCCACTGCGCCGACGCCCTGGTCTGCATCTCCAACTGCGACAAGATCACCCCCGGCATGCTCATGGCCGCCCTGCGCCTGAACATCCCCACGGTCTTCGTCTCCGGCGGCCCCATGGAGGCCGGCCAGGCCGTGCTGGTCGACGGCACGGTCCGCAAGCTCGACCTGATCTCCGCCATCGCCGAGTCCGCCAACGACGCGGTCTCCGACGAGGACATGGCCCTCATCGAGGAGAACGCCTGCCCGACCTGCGGGTCGTGCTCGGGCATGTTCACCGCCAACTCGATGAACTGCCTCGCCGAAGCCATCGGCCTGGCCCTGCCCGGCAACGGCTCGGTCCTGGCCACCCACACCGCCCGCAAGGCCCTCTACGAGGACGCCGGCCGCACGGTCGTGGACATCACCCGCCGGTACTACGAGCAGAACGACGAGACCGTCCTGCCGCGCAACGTCGCCTCGCGCGCCGCGTTCGAGAACGCCATGGCCCTCGACATCGCCATGGGCGGCTCCACCAACACGATCCTCCACCTGCTGGCCGCCGCCCAGGAAGCCGGCCTGGAGTTCGGCCTCACCGAGATCGACGCCGTCTCCCGCCGGGTGCCGTGCCTGAGCAAGGTCGCCCCCAACGGCAAGTACTACATGGAGGACGTCCACCGAGCCGGCGGCATCCCCGCCATCCTCGGCGAACTCCACCGCGCCGGACTCCTCGACGACAGCGTCAGCTCCGTGCACTCCGACTCCCTCGCCGACTGGCTCAAGCAGTGGGACGTGCGCGGCGGTTCCCCCTCCCCCGAGGCCGTCGAACTCTTCCACGCCGCCCCCGGCTGCGTGCGGTCCGCCAGCGCCTTCTCGCAGTCCGAACGCTGGGAGTCCCTGGACACCGACGCCGCCGGCGGCTGCATCCGCGACGCCGCCAACGCCTACTCCACCGAGGGCGGCCTCGCCGTACTGCGCGGCAACGTCGCCCTCGACGGCTGCGTCGTCAAGACCGCGGGCGTCGACGAGTCCATCTGGACCTTCGAGGGCCCCGCGGTGGTCTGCGAATCCCAGGAGGAGGCCGTCGACCGCATCCTGACCAAGCAGGTCAAGGAGGGCGACGTCGTCGTCATCCGCTACGAGGGCCCCAAGGGCGGTCCGGGCATGCAGGAGATGCTCTACCCGACCTCCTTCCTCAAGGGCCGCGGCCTCGGCAAGGCGTGCGCCCTGATCACCGACGGCCGCTTCTCCGGCGGCACCTCGGGCCTGTCCATCGGCCACGTCTCCCCGGAGGCCGCGGCCGGCGGAACCATCGCGCTCGTCCGCGACGGCGACCGCATCCGCATCGACATCCCCTCCCGCACCATCGACCTGCTCGTCCCCGAGGACGAACTCGCCGCACGCCGCGACGCCCTCGGCGGCGTCTACGCCCCCGCGAACCGGGAACGCGAGGTCTCCACCGCCCTGCGCGCCTACGCCGCCATGGCCACCAGCGCCGACCGCGGCGCCGTCCGCGACGTCACCAAGCTCGGCGGCTGACCCCCGGCGAACCCCCCTCGCGCCGCCCCCCGGGCCCGCCCCGGTGGGCGGCGTGACGCCTGCCGGCCACCGCCCACCGGAACACACCCGGTCTGCGTAAGAGGCTCCGGGCGGGGTGAGGATGACCCCATGACCTTCACCCGAGCCGAACAGGCGGCCTCCTTCAACCTCGTCGCCGCCCAGTACTCCGCCACCCGGCCCAGCTACCCGCCACAGCTGTTCGTCGAGATCGAGGACCTGGCCGGCCGGCCGCTGTCCGGAGCCACCGTGCTCGACGTCGGAGCCGGCACCGGCATCGCCACCAGACTCCTGCACGACCACGGCGCCGACGTCACCGCCGTCGAACCCGGCGCCGGCATGGTCGCCCAACTACGCGTCGACGTCCCCCACGCCCGCATCGTGCGCGGTGACGCCAACCAGCTCCCCTTCGCCGACGCCACCGCCGACTTCGTCACCTACGCCCAGTCCTGGCAGTGGACCGACCCCGCCCGCTCCGTCCCCGAAGCACTGCGCGTCCTGCGGCCCGGTGGCGCGATCGCCATGTGGTGGAACGTCGGGGACCCCGAGTCCGCCTGGATGCGCGAACAGCGCGAACGGCTCGCCCGCCACGTCACCAACCGCCACATCGGCCGCGACGCCACAGCCGGCGAACAGATCCGCGCCCTGGACCCCGGCCTCGACCCCGTCTCCAGCGACGACCTGCGCTGGACCCGGGAGATCGACCTCGACCACCACCTGGACCACCTCGCCGGCCGCTCCTTCATCGCCGTGCTGGAAGAACGCGACCGCGACGCCGTACTGTCCCGGGAACGCGAGGCACTCCTGGAGGTCTTCCCCGACGGCGTCGTCGTCGAGCCCTACGCCGTCCGCCTCACCGTCGTGGTCAAACCCGACGCGCACTGACCCGCGCTACGCCCTTCCGCGCCGACGCCCCGCCGCCACCGACCCCACCACGCCGACGACCGCCGCGACGAGCACCGCACGCCACAGGCCGTCCCATATGTTCCCGAACAGCGCCGAAGGCGTCAGGATCTCCCGCAGCACCACGTCGGAGGCCAGCATCGCCGCCCCCGGCACCGCGGCCACCTGCCAGGGGTGCTCGTGCGCCCACCGCCGGATCCGCCGGTCCCGGGGATCACCGCCGGCCTCGCCCAGCACCGCCCCCGCACCGCCCACCGCGAAGAACAGCAGCATCCCGAACGACAGGGAACCCGCCAGCAGCCGCAGCCCGAAATCCCCGCCCAGCAGGTCGGAACCCACCGCGACCGCCGTGCCCAGCCCGCCGACCACCGCCGCCGCACGCCACGGCCCCAGGGTCGCCGAGGCCACGGCCAACTGCCGCTCCCCGGTCTTCGAAATCTCGCCCGATCGCTTCATGTCCCCCACGGTCCTCCCGATGTGTTCCGGAGACCATCGGGGATGACCCTGACCCGTCCCGGAGGCCGAACGGGTGAACCGCCTCAGGGACGCGCCCGGAGGACCCCACCGGCCGCCGCCAGGACCTCCCGACGCAGGTCAGCGCGAGCCGTTGAGGTAGGCCAGCACCGCCAGCACCCGCCGGTTGTCGTCGTCCGACGCGGCCAGACCCAGTTTTCCGAAGATGCTGGTCGTGTGCTTGCCGACCGCGCCCTCACTGATGAACAGCCGCTGCGCCACCGCCGCGTTGGACCGCCCCTCGGCCATCAGCTCCAGCACCTCCCGCTCCCGGGGCGTCAGCGCCGCCAGCGGCTCGTCCCGGGCGTTGCCGGTCAGCAGCCGGGCCACCACGTCCGGGTCCATCGCCGTGCCGCCGCCCGCCACCCGGCGCACCGCGTCCACGAACTGGTCGGCGTTGAACACCCGGTCCTTCAGCAGGTACCCCACGCCGCCCGAGCCGTCCGCCAGCAACTCCCGCGCGTACAGCGGCTCGACGTGCTGCGAGAGCACCAGCACCGGCAGCCCCGGCACCGCCCGCCGCGCCTCCAGGGCCGCCTGCAACCCCTCGTCGGTGAACGTCGGCGGCAGACGCACGTCCACCACCGCCACGTCCGGCCGCAGCTCACCCAGCGCCCGCTGGAGCTCCGGACCGCTCTCCACCGCCGCGGCGACGTCGAACCCGTGCGCCTCCAGCAGCCGGATCAGCCCTTCCCTGAGGAGGTAGAGATCCTCGGCGAGGACAACGCGCACGGCAGCTCCAAGGTGACGATGGTCGGCCCGCCCCGCGGACTGCTGACCGCCAGGACACCGTCGAACGTACCGAGTCGGCGCTCCACCCCGCACAGCCCGCTGCCCGCCGGGGCCGCCGGGTCCGCGCCGCCGGCGCCGTCGTCGGTGACCTGGACGCGCAGCGCCTCGCCGTTGTGGTGCAGGTCGATCCACACCCGTTCCGCCCCGGCGTGCTTGACGGCGTTGGTCAGCAGTTCGCTCACCGCGAAGTACAGCGCCGACTCCACCGCCGCCTCCGCCCGCCCCGGCAGGTCCTCCGTGACCTCCGCGCGCAGCGGGCAGTCCATGGCCAGCGCCCGCACCGCGTCGGACAGACCGCGCTCCGCCAGCACCGGCGGATGGATGCCGCGCACCAGCCCCCGCAGCTCCCGCAGCGCCGTCGCCGACGCCTCCCGGGACTGCGCCAGCAGCGCCTTCGCCGCCTCCGGGTCGCGCTCCATCAGGTGCTCGGCGGCCCCCAGGTTCAGGCCCATCGCCACCAGACGGGCCTGGACGCCGTCGTGCAGGTCGCGTTCGATCCGCCGCAGCTCCGCCGCCTGCGCGTCCACCGCGTCGGCCCGCGTCTCCGTCAACTGCCGCACGCGCTGCCGCAGCCGCGCGTTCTCCGGCGGCGACAGCAGGCGCACCGTCGGCTCGACGTACGCGCGCCGCATCACCCGGGACCCGGCCCTGATGAACATCAGGGTGGCCAGCGCGTACACCGGGTGCGTCCACCACAGATCCGTGGACCCCCGCCCCAGGTGCCACATCGCCATGTCGGCCGCCCCGCTCACCACCAGGAGAATCGGCATCAGGCCCATGACGGACCGCAACGGCGCCCGCCGCAGCCAGTGCACGTCACGCTGCACCGCCTCGTCCTCCCAGCGTGGGTGGACGGGCACGGGGCGCTCGCCGATCTCGACGCCGAACTCCGCCCGCACGAAGTGCCGGTGCCACGACGCCAGCCGGGTCGCCACCCGCGCGGCGAGCGGACGGGTGCGCGGCCGAACGCCCGCCATGGTCACGAAAACCGCCCCCGGCACGATCACCGCCGACCTCAGCAGCACCCGCCACGACGAACGCAGGGTCCGCAGCCGGGCCAGCGGCCACCACTCGTGCGACCCCCGGTGCCGGTGCCGCGTCTCGTAGCGCCGGGCGAGCCTCATCTCGTGCCGCTCCCGCCGCCACTCCATGTGGCGTTCGTGCCGCTCCCGCCGCCGCACCGCGTGCGCCTCACGCTGACGGTCGTGCGCCCCGTGCAGCCGCTGCCGGCGTTCCGCCCGCAGCTGCGCCCGCATCGCCCGCACCCGCGACCGCAGCTCCAGGTACTCCTCCCGCGCCAGCGCCTGCCCGCTGCCCGGGCCGGCCCACTCCACGGGCGCCGCGTCCGCGCCGCCCGTCGCTCGTCTCTCGCCCCGCTCGGTCATGACCCCAGTGTGCGAGCACGGCACCCGTCCGCGCACTGCCTCCAACGCCACGACCCGGGGTGGGGCCAGACCCACCCCGGGCGTGAACGTGTCGTATACGAGACGATTTCTGCCTCCCCGAGCGCGTCCCGCCGCACGCCGCCCCGTCCGCCTTGACGGGGACAGGCCCGCGGAGCAATATTCAACGCATGATGAATAAAACCCCGGACGACCCCGGCGCCCCCGCGGTGCGCGCCGCGGCACTGACCGTCGACCGCGGTGGCCAACGGGTCCTGAACGGCATCGGGTTCACCGTCCCGCGCGGACAGGTCACCGGACTGCTCGGACCCAGCGGATGCGGCAAGTCCACCCTCATGCGGGCACTCGTCGGCGCGCAGGCCAACGTCACCGGCACCCTGGACGTCCTCGGCAGCCCCGCCGGCCACCCCGCCCTGCGCCCCCGCGTCGGCTACGTCACCCAGGCGCCCTCCGTCTACGCCGACCTCACCGTCCGCCAGAACCTCGACTACTTCGCCACCGTCCTGCACCCCGGGGGCGGCGCCGCACACCGCCGCACCGCCGTGGACCACGCCCTCGCCGACGTCGACCTCACCGGGTACGCCGACCGGCTCGCCGCCCGCCTCTCCGGCGGCCAGCGCTCCCGCGTCTCACTCGCCGTCGCCCTCCTGGGCACCCCGGAACTCCTCGTGCTCGACGAACCCACCGTCGGCCTCGACCCCGTCCTGCGCCGCGACCTGTGGGACCTCTTCCACCGCCTCGCCGCCGACCGCGGCACCACCCTGATCGTCTCCAGCCACGTCATGGACGAGGCGGAACGCTGCCACCGCCTCCTCCTGCTGCGCGACGGCCACGTCCTGGCCGACGACACACCCGGCGCCCTGCGCGAACGCACCGGAACGCAGACCGTCGAGGACGCCTTCCTGCACCTCGTCGACCAGGACGCCTCCGCCGAATCGGGCACCATTGAGGAGCCAGTGCGATGATCAGCCCCGTCCGCACCCTCGCCACCGCCCGCCGCGTCCTGCTGCAACTGCGCCACGACCCGCGCACCATCGCCCTGATGCTGGTCGTCCCGCTCGTGCTGCTCACCCTGATGTACTGGGCGTTCCACGCGGTACCCGGCATGTTCGACCGCGTCGGCCCCGCACTGCTGGGTGTCTTCCCGATGATCGTCATGTTCCTCGTCACTTCGATCGCCACCCTGCGCGAACGCACCTCCGGCACCCTGGAACGCCTGCTGGCCATGCCGCTGGCCAAGGCCGACCTGCTGCTCGGCTACGCGCTCGCCTTCGGACTGCTCGCCGTCGTCCAGGCCGCGGCCGCCACCGGACTCGCCGTCGGCCTCCTCGGCCTCCACCTGGCGGGCTCCGCGTGGCTCCTCCTGCTGTTCGCCGTCCTTGACGCCCTGCTCGGCACCGCCCTCGGCCTGTTCGTCAGCGCCTTCGCCGCCAGTGAGTTCCAGGCCGTGCAGTTCATGCCCGCCGTCGTCTTCCCGCAACTGCTGCTGTGCGGCCTGTTCGTCCCGCGCGGCCAGATGCAGACGGCCCTGTCGTACACCTCCGACGTCCTGCCGATGTCATACGCCGTCGACGCCATGTCACGGGTGTCCACCTCCGCCGGCTTCGGCGACGACCTCACGCGTGACCTGTGCGTGGTCGCCGGGTGCGCGGTCGCCGTCCTCGCCCTCGGAGCCGCCACCCTGCGCCGCCGCACCCGCTGACCGGCCACGACACGCGTCACCGCCGAACCCCCGCTGGTGCGAGGATGAACCGGCAAGCACCGCGCGTCGTATGAGGTGAGCCGTACCCATGTCCCAGAAAGTCGCCGTCCTTGGCGCCGGCAAGATCGGTGAGGCGCTCCTGTCCGGCATGATCCGAGCCGGCTGGGCGCCCACCGACCTCCTGGCCACCACCCGCCGTCAGGAACGCGCCGCCGAACTGCGCGACCGCCACGGCATCCCCAGCGTCACCACCGCGGAGGCAGCCCGCGCCGCCGACACCCTGATCCTCGCGGTCAAGCCGCAGGACATGGCCGCGCTGCTCACCGAACTGTCCCCGCACGTCACCGGCGACCACCTGGTCATCACGGCGGCGGCCGGCGTCCCCACCACCTTCTTCGAGGAACGCCTCCCGGACGGCACCCCGGTGGTCCGCGTCATGCCCAACACACCGGTCCTGGTGGACGAGGGCATGTCCGTCATCTCGGCCGGAAGTCACGCCTCGGAGGCCCATCTGGCCCGCACCGAGTCCATCTTCAAGCCCGTCGGCAAGACACTGCGGGTCCCCGAGTCCCGCCAGGACGCGGCCACGGCGCTGTCCGGTTCGGGGCCCGCCTACTTCTACTACCTCGTCGAGGCCATGACGGACGCCGGCATCCTGCTGGGCCTGCCCCGCTCGCAGGCCCACGACCTCATCGTCCAGGCCGCCATCGGCGCCGCCGTCATGCTGCGCGACAGCGGCGAGCACCCCGTCACACTCCGCGAGGCCGTCACCTCCCCGGCCGGCACCACCATCAACGCCATCCGCGAACTGGAGAACCACGGCGTACGCGCCGCCCTCCTCGCCGCCCTGGAGGCCGCCCGCGACCGCAGCCGTGAACTCGCCTCCGGCAACGGCTGACTCCCGCCCGCACCACGGAATCCGCAGGCCCGCACCTGCGCCCCGGCAACGGATTCCGTCGTCGCTCCCCCGGACACCGACGACGGAATCCGCAGCCGGCTCCCCGCACGGCCGACGGCCCGGTCCCCGCACGCCCGGCGCCCGGCGGGCCGCGTGACGCGCCCTTGACGCCTCGCCGGTGTCCGCGGACCACCACCCCGCCGGCGCCGACGATCGCGCCCGCAGCGGCCGTCGCACCGCCGCCCCCGCAGTCCTCCCGCCTGACGACGGCCCACCCCCGCGGCCCCGCACCGGCCGTGCGCCCGGGGCCCCGCTGCACACCGCTGACCTCGGGATGCGCGGCTTGAACCGCACCGGCCCCCGGTGTAGTGTTCACGGGCTGCCGCGGGCCGTCGCCGGTCCACCGGCAGCCTTCCTGCCGCTCTCAGCGGCACACCACTACAGGTGCGGCCTCTCGCAGAGGCCGATTCCGGCGTGCCCGGAATGGGATGTGAATCGCTCGATTAGGAGTCGGCGAGTCAATCCGCTAACGTAGTGGACGTGCCGCAGGGCGCAAAGGAGAGAATCCCGCCGGCGGGAATCGGAACCGAAAGGGTCTGATAGAGTCGGAGACACCGAAGGGAAAGCCCGGAGGGACCGGTGAAACGGTCTCGAAGGAAGCTTCCGTTCCTTGAGAACTCAACAGCGTGCCAAAAGTCAACGCCAAATATGTTGATACCCCGTCCATCGGATCCGGAATTCTTCGGGTTCGTGGTCGAGGTTCCTTTGAAGAAAAAC
>CAVTAX010000003.1:867500-870540 GCA_963732825.1 uncultured Actinomycetota bacterium
CTACAAGCCGTGGGAGCGTCGCTGTGTGTGCTTGCACATGCAGTCGTGACTGCGTGCCTTTTGAAGAATGAGCCTGCGAGTTTGCGGTGTGTTGCGAGGTTAACCCGTGTGGGGTAGCCGTAGCGAAAGCGAGTCCGAACAGGGCGGTTCAGTAGCACGCTCAAGACCCGAAGCGGAGTGATCTAGCCATGGGCAGGGTGAAGCGGAGGTAAGACTTCGTGGAGGCCCGAACCCACCAGGGTTGAAAACCTGGGGGATGACCTGTGGTTAGGGGTGAAAGGCCAATCAAACTCCGTGATAGCTGGTTCTCCCCGAAATGCATTTAGGTGCAGCGTCGTGTGTTTCTTGCCGGAGGTAGAGCACTGGATAGGCGATGGGCCCTACCGGGTTACTGACCTTAGCCAAACTCCGAATGCCGGTAAGTGAGAGCGCGGCAGTGAGACTGTGGGGGATAAGCTCCATGGTCGAGAGGGAAACAGCCCAGAGCATCGACTAAGGCCCCTAAGCGTATGCTAAGTGGGAAAGGATGTGGAGTCGCAGAGACAACCAGGAGGTTGGCTTAGAAGCAGCCACCCTTGAAAGAGTGCGTAATAGCTCACTGGTCAAGTGATTCCGCGCCGACAATGTAGCGGGGCTCAAGTATACCGCCGAAGTCGTGTCATTGCAGCATGTACACCCAACGGTGGCTGTGATGGGTAGGGGAGCGTCGTGTGCCGGGTGAAGCAGCGCCGGAAGGCAGTTGTGGACGGTTCACGAGTGAGAATGCAGGCATGAGTAGCGATTCACACGTGGGAAACGTGTGCGCCGATTGACCAAGGGTTCCTGGGTCAAGCTGATCTGCCCAGGGTAAGTCGGGACCTAAGGCGAGGCCGACAGGCGTAGTCGATGGATAACCGGTTGATATTCCGGTACCCGCTGTGAAGCGTCAAACATCGAGCATCGTGATGCTAAGCCCGTGAAGCCGCCTTTGATCCCTTCGGGGTGATGGGGAGTGGTGGAGCCGGTGAACCAAGCGGTTAGTAGGTGAGTGATGGGGTGACGCAGGAAGGTAGTCCAGCCCGGGCGGTGGTAGTCCCGGGGTAAGGGTGTAGGCCGTGGGGTAGGTAAATCCGCCTCATATCAAGGCTGAGACCTGATGCCGAGCCGATTGTGGCGAAGTGGATGATCCTATGCTGTCGAGAAAAGCCTCTAGCGAGTTTTACGGCGGCCCGTACCCTAAACCGACTCAGGTGGTCAGGTAGAGAATACCGAGGCGTTCGGGTGAACTATGGTTAAGGAACTCGGCAAAATGCCCCCGTAACTTCGGGAGAAGGGGGGCCATTCCTGGTGACGAGTCTTGCACTCCGAGCTGGGGGTGGCCGCAGAGACCAGCGAGAAGCGACTGTTTACTAAAAACACAGGTCCGTGCGAAGCCGTAAGGCGATGTATACGGACTGACGCCTGCCCGGTGCTGGAACGTTAAGGGGACCGGTTAGTCATATTTCGGTGTGGCGAAGCTGAGAACTTAAGCGCCAGTAAACGGCGGTGGTAACTATAACCATCCTAAGGTAGCGAAATTCCTTGTCGGGTAAGTTCCGACCTGCACGAATGGCGTAACGACTTCTCGACTGTCTCAACCATAGGCCCGGTGAAATTGCATTACGAGTAAAGATGCTCGTTTCGCGCAGCAGGACGGAAAGACCCCGGGACCTTTACTATAGTTTGATATTGGTGTTCGGTTCGGCTTGTGTAGGATAGGTGGGAGACTGTGAAATCGCGGCGCCAGCCGTGGTGGAGTCGTCCTTGAAATACCACTCTGGTCGTGCTGGATGTCTAACCTGGGTCCGTGATCCGGATCAGGGACAGTGTCTGATGGGTAGTTTAACTGGGGCGGTTGCCTCCTAAAGAGTAACGGAGGCGCCCAAAGGTTCCCTCAGCCTGGTTGGCAATCAGGTGTTGAGTGTAAGTGCACAAGGGAGCTTGACTGTGAGACTGACGGGTCGAGCAGGAGCGAAAGCTGGGACTAGTGATCCGGCGGTGGCTTGTGGAAGCGCCGTCGCTCAACGGATAAAAGGTACCCCGGGGATAACAGGCTGATCTTCCCCAAGAGTCCATATCGACGGGATGGTTTGGCACCTCGATGTCGGCTCGTCGCATCCTGGGGCTGGAGTCGGTCCCAAGGGTTGGGCTGTTCGCCCATTAAAGCGGTACGCGAGCTGGGTTTAGAACGTCGTGAGACAGTTCGGTCCCTATCCGCTGTGCGCGTAGGAGTCTTGAGAAGGGCTGTCCCTAGTACGAGAGGACCGGGACGGACGGACCTCTGGTGTGCCAGTTGTTCTGCCAAGGGCATGGCTGGTTGGCTACGTTCGGGAGGGATAACCGCTGAAAGCATCTAAGCGGGAAGCCTGCTTCGAGATGAGGACTCCCACCCCCTTGAGGGGTTAAGGCTCCCAGTAGACGACTGGGTTGATAGGCCGGAGATGGAAGCCAGGTGACTGGTGGAGTCGACCGGTACTAATAGGCCGAGGGCTTGTCCTCAGTTGCTCGCGTCCACTGTGTGGTTCTGAAACCACGAACCTTCGTAGGTTTCTGTGTGTTTCGGTGGTCATGGCGATGGGGAAACGCCCGGTTACATTCCGAACCCGGAAGCTAAGCCTATCAGCGCCGATGGTACTGCAGGGGGGACCCTGTGGGAGAGTAGGACGCCGCCGAACAATCATTGGGCTGTGCCCCTGGACGTCAACGACCGGGGGCGGCAGCCTTTTTTGCGTTGTGCGCACTCCCGGGCCGGCGCAGCGCCGGGTTACCCTCCCGGCATGCGCTACGACCTGGTGATCTTCGACAACGACGGTGTCCTGGTGGACAGCGAGCCGATCTCGAACCGGCTGCTCGCGGAACACCTCACCGAACTGGGATTCCCGACGACGTACGAGGAATCGCTGCGGGACTACATGGGGCACGCCATGCACACGCGTGCGGGAGACCGTGGCGCAGCGGTGGGGCGGGGAACTGCCGGACGGGTTCGACGAGGCGTTCCACGCCCGGGTCTTCGCCGCGTTCG
>CAVTAX010000004.1:0-2500 GCA_963732825.1 uncultured Actinomycetota bacterium
CTCCCACAGGGTCCCCCCTGCAGTACCATCGGCGCTGATAGGCTTAGCTTCCGGGTTCGGAATGTAACCGGGCGTTTCCCCATCGCCATGACCACCGAAACACACAGAAACCTACGAAGGTTCGTGGTTTCAGAACCACACAGTGGACGCGAGCAACTGAGGACAAGCCCTCGGCCTATTAGTACCGGTCGACTCCACCAGTCACCTGGCTTCCATCTCCGGCCTATCAACCCAGTCGTCTACTGGGAGCCTTAACCCCTCAAGGGGGTGGGAGTCCTCATCTCGAAGCAGGCTTCCCGCTTAGATGCTTTCAGCGGTTATCCCTCCCGAACGTAGCCAACCAGCCATGCCCTTGGCAGAACAACTGGCACACCAGAGGTCCGTCCGTCCCGGTCCTCTCGTACTAGGGACAGCCCTTCTCAAGACTCCTACGCGCACAGCGGATAGGGACCGAACTGTCTCACGACGTTCTAAACCCAGCTCGCGTACCGCTTTAATGGGCGAACAGCCCAACCCTTGGGACCGACTCCAGCCCCAGGATGCGACGAGCCGACATCGAGGTGCCAAACCATCCCGTCGATATGGACTCTTGGGGAAGATCAGCCTGTTATCCCCGGGGTACCTTTTATCCGTTGAGCGACGGCGCTTCCACAAGCCACCGCCGGATCACTAGTCCCAGCTTTCGCTCCTGCTCGACCCGTCAGTCTCACAGTCAAGCTCCCTTGTGCACTTACACTCAACACCTGATTGCCAACCAGGCTGAGGGAACCTTTGGGCGCCTCCGTTACTCTTTAGGAGGCAACCGCCCCAGTTAAACTACCCATCAGACACTGTCCCTGATCCGGATCACGGACCCAGGTTAGACATCCAGCACGACCAGAGTGGTATTTCAAGGACGACTCCACCACGGCTGGCGCCGCGATTTCACAGTCTCCCACCTATCCTACACAAGCCGAACCGAACACCAATATCAAACTATAGTAAAGGTCCCGGGGTCTTTCCGTCCTGCTGCGCGAAACGAGCATCTTTACTCGTAATGCAATTTCACCGGGCCTATGGTTGAGACAGTCGAGAAGTCGTTACGCCATTCGTGCAGGTCGGAACTTACCCGACAAGGAATTTCGCTACCTTAGGATGGTTATAGTTACCACCGCCGTTTACTGGCGCTTAAGTTCTCAGCTTCGCCACACCGAAATGTGACTAACCGGTCCCCTTAACGTTCCAGCACCGGGCAGGCGTCAGTCCGTATACATCGCCTTACGGCTTCGCACGGACCTGTGTTTTTAGTAAACAGTCGCTTCTCGCTGGTCTCTGCGGCCACCCCCAGCTCGGAGTGCAAGACTCGTCACCAGGAATGGCCCCCCTTCTCCCGAAGTTACGGGGGCATTTTGCCGAGTTCCTTAACCATAGTTCACCCGAACGCCTCGGTATTCTCTACCTGACCACCTGAGTCGGTTTAGGGTACGGGCCGCCGTAAAACTCGCTAGAGGCTTTTCTCGACAGCATAGGATCATCCACTTCGCCACAATCGGCTCGGCATCAGGTCTCAGCCTTGATATGAGGCGGATTTACCTACCCCACGGCCTACACCCTTACCCCGGGACTACCACCGCCCGGGCTGGACTACCTTCCTGCGTCACCCCATCACTCACCTACTAACCGCTTGGTTCACCGGCTCCACCACTCCCCATCACCCCGAAGGGATCAAAGGCGGCTTCACGGGCTTAGCATCACGATGCTCGATGTTTGACGCTTCACAGCGGGTACCGGAATATCAACCGGTTATCCATCGACTACGCCTGTCGGCCTCGCCTTAGGTCCCGACTTACCCTGGGCAGATCAGCTTGACCCAGGAACCCTTGGTCAATCGGCGCACACGTTTCCCACGTGTGAATCGCTACTCATGCCTGCATTCTCACTCGTGAACCGTCCACAACTGCCTTCCGGCGCTGCTTCACCCGGCACACGACGCTCCCCTACCCATCACAGCCACCGTTGGGTGTACATGCTGCAATGACACGACTTCGGCGGTATACTTGAGCCCCGCTACATTGTCGGCGCGGAATCACTTGACCAGTGAGCTATTACGCACTCTTTCAAGGGTGGCTGCTTCTAAGCCAACCTCCTGGTTGTCTCTGCGACTCCACATCCTTTCCCACTTAGCATACGCTTAGGGGCCTTAGTCGATGCTCTGGGCTGTTTCCCTCTCGACCATGGAGCTTATCCCCCACAGTCTCACTGCCGCGCTCTCACTTACCGGCATTCGGAGTTTGGCTAAGGTCAGTAACCCGGTAGGGCCCATCGCCTATCCAGTGCTCTACCTCCGGCAAGAAACACACGACGCTGCACCTAAATGCATTTCGGGGAGAACCAGCTATCACGGAGTTTGATTGGCCTTTCACCCCTAACCACAGGTCATCCCCCAGGTTTTCAACCCTGGTGGGTTCGGGCCTCCACGAAGTCTTACCTCCGCTTCACCCTGCCCATGGCTAGATCACTC
>CAVTAX010000004.1:5000-739428 GCA_963732825.1 uncultured Actinomycetota bacterium
TAATCCACCCCGAAGGGCTTCATCGTTCGACTTGCATGTGTTAAGCACGCCGCCAGCGTTCGTCCTGAGCCAGGATCAAACTCTCCGTGAATGCTTCCAGGTCATCCTGGTAACACCACGAGAGCGGCACAACCGGGAGGAATAATCCCCGTCGTGCACTGCGTCCTCGCTATGTGTTTTTCTTCAAAGGAACCTCGACCACGAACCCGAAGAATTCCGGATCCGATGGACGGGGTATCAACATATTTGGCGTTGACTTTTGGCACGCTGTTGAGTTCTCAAGGAACGGAAGCTTCCTTCGAGACCGTTTCACCGGTCCCTCCGGGCTTTCCCTTCGGTGTCTCCGACTTTATCAGACTCTCTCGGACCTGATTTCCACCGGATTCCCCGCTCCGATTCGGCAGTCGCATTTTCACGGCGCTTCGTCGAGGCGGTTGCGTCAAGGTACTGGACCGCTGCGCCGCGGCGCAAATCCGGTGCGGGCGCGGGGGGATGACCTAGGCTGCTGAACCCTTGAGGCAGCGGTGGAGGAGGGCTCATGACCACGGTGACGTCGCCGGTCGGCGGGCGGGCTGTCGGGCTGTCGGCGGTGCCGGACCCGGTGTTCGCGGGGGCCATGGTGGGCCCGGGCACCGCGGTGGATCCGGAGCGGCGGCGGCTGGACGCGCTGGCACCGGTGGACGGGACGGTGGTCTCCCTGCACCCGCACGCGTTCGTGGTGGTGAACCCGGAGGGCCGCGGGGTACTGGTGCACTTGGGGATCGACACCGTCCAGCTGAACGGGGCGGGGTTCGAGCTCCTGGTGGCCAGGGGTTCCTCCGTCCGGCGCGGTCAGCCGCTGGTTCGGTGGGATCCGTCGGCGGTGGAGGCGGCCGGGAAGTCACCGGTGTGCCCGGTCATCGCGCTGGACGCGACCTCGGACGCGCTGGCGGACCTGGTGGAGGCCGGCGGGGTCGAGGCGGGCGGGCCGCTGTTCGTCTGGAGCTGACCGCGCTCCGTGCTCCGTCGGGGGCGGCGCGTGCCGGGAACGTGACGTCAGGGCGGACCGGTGCCGCCCGTCGAGAGCGGAACGGATGACATGGAGACAACCCTGCGGGGCGTCGGCGTCAGCGATGGTGTGGCGGTGGGCCGGGTGCGGCACATGGGGACCGCGGTGCTGGAACCTCCGGCGCGGGGGGTCCCGGCCGGGCGGACGCCGGGCGAACGGGCCCGGGCACGACAGGCGGTGGAGGAGGTGGCCGCGGAGCTGAGGGGGCGGGGTGAGCGGGCCGGCGGTGCGGCCCAGCAGGTGCTGGAGGCGCAGGCGCTGATGGCCGCAGACCCCGAGCTGCTGGCGGAGGTGGAACGGCGGATCGCCGCGGGCGACGCCGCGGAACGGGCGGTGTTCGACGCCTTCGGTGGGTACCGGGAGTTGCTGGCGCAGGCCGGCGAGTACCTGGCGGGGCGGGTGGCCGACCTGGACGACGTGCGGAACCGGATCGTCGCGCGGCTCATGGGCGTGCCGATGCCGGGGGTGCCGGAGAGCGAGGAGCCCTACGTGCTGGTGGCGCGGGACCTGGCGCCGGCGGACACGGCGTCCCTGGATCCGTCGCAGGTGCTGGCGTTCGTGACGCAGGAGGGCGGGCCGACGAGTCACAGCGCGATCCTGGCGCGGTCGCTGGGGTTGCCGGCGGTGGTGGCGGTGCGGGGGGCGGTGGAGCTGGCGGAGGGCGCGGTGGTGGGGGTGGACGGCGGTTCGGGAGAGGTGGTGGTGGGTCCGGGGCCGGGGCGGCGGGCGGAGTGGGAGGCCGCGGCGCGGGAGCGGCGGGAGGCGGTGGCGGCGGCCTCGGGGCCGGGGGCGACCCGCGACGGGCACCGGGTGCCGTTGCTGGCGAACATCGGCGGGCCGGCGGACGTTCCGGCGGCGGTGGCGGTGGGGGCGGAAGGGGTCGGGCTGTTCCGCACGGAGCTGTTGTTCCTGGGTGCCGGGCACCGGGCGCCGTCGCAGGAGGCCCAGGCGGCGGTGTACCGGGAGGTGCTGGAGGCGTTCCCGCAGGGCCGGGTGGTGGTGCGGGTGCTGGACGCGGGGGCGGACAAGCCGCTGCCGTTCCTGACGCCGTCGCACGAGCCGAACCCGGCGCTGGGGGTGCGGGGGCTGCGGAGTCTGCTGGAGCATCCGGAGGTGCTGGGGACGCAGTTGCGGGCGCTGGCCCTGGCGGCGCGGGAGCTGCCGGTGCGGCTGGCGGTGATGGCGCCGATGGTGGCCGACCGGGCGGACGCGCGGGCCTTCGCGCTGGCGTGCCGGGAGGCGGGGCTGCGGGCGGAGTGCGGGGTGATGGTGGAGGTGCCGGCGGCGGCGCTGCGGACGGGCTCGGTGCTGGCGGAGGTGGACTTCGTGTCGCTGGGGACGAACGACCTGGCGCAGTACACCTTCGCGGCCGACCGGCAGGTGGGGGCGGTGGCGCGGTGGCAGGACCCGTGGCAGCCGGCGTTGCTGGACCTGGTGGCGATGAGCGCGGCGGCGGCGGCCGGGGCGGGACGCGGGTGCGGGGTGTGCGGTGAGGCGGCGGCGGATCCAGGGCTGGCGTGCGTGCTGGTGGGACTGGGGGTGACGAGCCTGTCGATGGGGGCGGGCGCGATCCCGCACGTGCGGGCGGCGTTGGCGGGGGTGACGCTCGCCCAGTGCCGGCGTGCGGCGGAGGCGGCCCGGGCGGAGGATGGCGGCCCGCGAGCGCGGCAAGCGGCGGGGGCGGTGCTGGCCGGGGGGTGAGCGGCGGCGTGTCCTGGTGACCGTCGGCCCGGTCCCCCGGCGCGGGCCTCCGGGCGTTGTGCGAGGCCGCGCTCCGGCGCCGTCCCCGTGGGCAGGGCACCTGCCCGGGGCGCCGCTTCCCAGGGCAGCGCCGGGCCCGGTCCGGCGCCGTCCCCGGGGCAGCGCACCGGCCCGCGCCGGACGGGGTGTCCGGGGGGCTGCCGGTCACTCCCTGGGCGGTGGGATCGGGGTCCCGGCGCAGTAGGTGACGCCGGGTTCGGGCGGTACGGGTTCGCCGGTGTCGGCGTCGGTGCAGTAGGCGGCGAAGACCTGGGCCTCGGTCAGGGGGTGGAGCCAGCGGTCGCGCAGGGTCCAGCCGCGGACGTGGTCGGGGGCCTGGGGGGTGCCGTCGCCGGTGCGCAGGACGAGGCCGCCGGGGGTGCCGGTGGCCATGCCGGCGGCCAGGAGGGTGGTGAGGGTGAGGGCGTCGGCCTCGATGACGTCGGTGGTGCCGTCCGGGCGGCGTTCGCAGTGCAGGGCGGCGACGAGCGGGGTGGGCGCGAGGGGCACGCTGCACACCAGGTGGTGGTCGCCGGGGGCGAGGGCGTCGAGGAGGCGGGTGAGGGCGAGGCAGGCGCGGTCGAAGTGCTCCTCGGCGCGGCCGGTGGCGGCCAGGGCGTCGGCGGCCCGGGACCAGGTGGTGTGCCGGGCGGTGGCCAGGTCGACCTGCTCGACGAGGTCGGCGACGGTCTGGCCGTCGAACCGGACGGCGGCGCCGGTGGAGGCCACGTCCGCCACGTAGGTGCGGCGGGTGGCGGGGTCGTCCGGGTCGTGGCCGGCGCCGGCGCACCAGTCGGCGAAGGCGCCGGGGTCGAAGCGGACGACGCCGACGTGCGTGCCGGTGGCGGCGAGCGCGCGGAGGGTTCCGTGGGCCTGGCGCAGGTAGCGGGGGTGGTCGTCGAAGGCGAACGTGCGGTAGGCGGTCATGGCGTGGAAGTCGGCGCCGCCGGTCAGCAGTGCGAAGGTGCTGGCGGTCTCCCGGCGCAGTACCCGGCGGGCGGTGGCGGCGTCCAGCGGTGGCCGGCCGGGCGGTCGGGCCGTTCCGGCGGGCCGGGTGGTGGCGGGGCGGCGCGGGTGGGGCGGGCCTGCCGGGCTGCGGAGCGGTGTGCCGTGGCCGCCGGGGCGCGGTGCCCGCTGCTCGCGTCGCGGGTCCGGTCCGTCGGCGTCGTCGTGGGGCCGGTGTCGGCGGTCGTCGTGCATGGTCTCCCCCTGAATGTGGCTGAGCCGGTGGTCCGCCGGGGTCTGCGGTGACGTCCGGTGGACCATGTGTGACTCACCGTAGCGGCGACCACTGACAACGGGCCTCCGGGCCGGGAGGGGGCCCGCGGGGCCGACGGGCGGCGGCCCCGCGGGGGTGAGGTCAGGAGCCGGTGCGGCGGGTGGCGGCGAGGTCCTCGTAGAAGCGCAGGAGGGAGAGGTCGTCCACGGAACCGGGGTTGACCGCCTTCTCCATCGGGGTGCCCTGGAGGAGCCGTTTGACGGGGACCTCGATGCGTTTGCCGGTCAGGGTGTGCGGGATGCCGGGGACCTCGATGATCTCGTCGGGGACGTGGCGGGGGGACAGGGCGGTGCGCAGTGACTTCTTGACGCGGTCGCGCAGCGCGTCGTCCAGCTCGCAGCCGTCGGCGAGGCGGACGAACAGCGGCATCCAGTAGCCGCCGTCGGGCTGTTCGACGCCGATGACCAGGGACTCGCGGATCTCCGGGAGGCGTTCGACGACCTCGTAGATGTCGGAGGAGCCCATCCGGACGCCCTGGCGGTTGAGGGTGGAGTCGGAGCGGCCGTGGATGACGACGCTGCCGCGGGAGGTGACGGTGATCCAGTCGCCGTGCCGCCATACGCCGGGGTACATGTCGAAGTAGCTGTCGTGGTAGCGGGTGCCGCCGGGGTCGTTCCAGAAGCGGGTGGGCATGGACGGCAGGGGGCGGGTGACGACGAGTTCGCCGACCTCGTCGGTCAGGGGGCGGCCGGCGGGGTCCCAGGCGTGCAGGTCGGTGCCGAGGCAGGGGGCCTGGAGTTCGCCGATGTGGACCGGGAGGGTGGGCACGCCGCCGGCGAAGCAGCTGCACACGTCGGTGCCGCCGCTGACGGAGGCGAGCCAGATGTCGTCGCTGACGGTCTCGTAGACGTACCGGAACCCGTCGGGCGGGAGCGGGGAGCCGGTGGTGGCGACGCAGGTGAGGGCGGACAGGTCGTGGTCGCGGCCGGGGCGGACGCCGGCCTTGCGGCAGGCCATGACGTAGGCGGCGGAGGTGCCGTAGACGGTTGCGCGGGTGAGTTCGGCGATGCGCCACTGCGCGCCGGTGTCGGGGTGCGCGGGGCTGCCGTCGTACAGGACGATGCCGGTGCCGGCGAGGAGGCCGCCGACGAGGAAGTTCCACATCATCCAGCCGGTGGAGGTGTACCAGAAGAACCGGTCGCCGGGGCCGAGGTCGAGGTGGAGGGTGATCTGCTTGAGGTGTTCGACGACGATGCCGCCCTGGGACTGCACGATGGCCTTGGGCAGTCCGGTGGTTCCGGAGGAGTACAGGACCCACAGGGGGTGGTCGAACGGGACGTCCTCGTACGCCGGCCGGCCGGGGGTGGCGAGCACCTCGTCCCAGGTGAGCGCGTCCTGCGGGGCGGGGGTGCCGAGCAGCGGGATGTGCACCACGGCGCGCAGGGTGGGCAGTTCGCGGCGCAGTTCGGCGACGACGTCGGTGCGGTCGTGCTGTTTGCCGCCGTAGTGGTAGCCGTCGACGGTGAACAGCACGACGGGTTCGACCTGCTGGAAGCGGTCCAGGACGCTGCGGGCGCCGAAGTCGGGGGCGCAGGAGGTCCATACGGCGCCGACGGCGGCGGTGGCGAGGAAGGCGACGACGGCCTGCGGCACGTTGGGCAGGTAGCCGCTGACCCGGTCGCCGGGGGTGACGCCGAGGGCGCGCAGCCGGGCGGCGACGGCGGTGACCTGGTCGCGCAGCTGGGCCCAGGTGGTGGTGCGCACCTGGTGGCTCTCGTCGACGGCGAGCAGGGCGGGTTCGTCGGGGGCGTCCTCGGCGCGGCGCAGCGCGTGGGCGGTGTAGTTGAGGCGGGCGCCGGGGAACCAGACGGCGCCGGGCATGGTGTCACCGGCGAGTTCGGTGCTGCACGGTGTGGTGAATTCGACGCCGGTCCATTCGGTGACGGCCCGCCAGAAGGCGTGGGGTTCGGCGACGGACCAGGCGTGCAGGGCGCGGTAGTCGGCCTCGGGTTCGCCGGTGCGGGCGGGTGCGCCCCGGCGTTCGGCGGCGTCGGCGTGGAACCGGGTGATCCTGGCCCGTTCGACGCGGTCCGGCGCGGGTCGCCAGACCGGCCGGGGGGTGCTGGCGGGCTGCGGTGCGCTGCTCATCGGTGGCGTCTCCTGTGGGTGACCCGGGCCGGCCGGGCCCGGTGGTTCGGGTCGTGGCCGTTCGGGTGCGGTGGTCTCCTGTGGGTGCGGGCACGCGTCGTCCGTGGGGTGGGCGGCGCGGACGCGGTGCCGTCCCGGGGGTGCCCGGGGCGGGCCCGCCGGCCGCGGTGGATGCGCGGCACGGCAGGTCAGGACGATGCCAGGGTTCCCGGCGGTGCGCCAGGGCACCCGGTGGGGTGTCGTGCCGCGGGGGGGGCGGGTCAGGCGGGGTGGTGGTGGGTGGCGAACCAGGTGGCGGCGGCCTCGGTGTGCAGGGGGAAGGCGAGCCGGGCGGGTCCCCGCAGGATCTGCCAGCCGTGGGTCTCGTCGGTGGGGTGCGGGGCGGGAAGGGCAGCGGCGTCGACGGCCGGCAGGTGGCCGAAGACCAGCAGGTGGCCCTCCAGGCCGGTGCGGACGCCTTCGAGGCGCACGTCGTCGGGGTCGGCGGGGATGCCGGTCTCCTCGCGCAGTTCGCGGACGACGGCGTTCTGCCAGGTCTCGCCGGTCTCCATGAAGCCGCCGGGCAGGGCTAGTTCGCCGTTGGCGGGTTCGATCGCGCGGCGGATGACGACGAGACCGGTACCGTCGCGGTCCCGGACGGGCAGCAGGGCGACGGCGACGGGCAGCGGGTTGCGGTAGGCGGTCCCCCCGCAGGCGGCGCACCGGCGTGGCCAGGGGTGGTCCCGGGGGTAGGCGTGTCCGCAGTGGTGGCAGTGGCTGTGCGCGGTGGGGTCGGCCATCCGGCGGACTGTAGCGGACGTCCCTCCCGCGGCGGTACGGGTGTTGCGGCGGCCGGGACGGGGGCGCCGGGTGGCCGGTTGCCGGGGCGGTGGGGTTCGCGGGAGCATGGGCGGGTCCTCCGGGGTCTGCCGGGCCGTGCGGGTGCGCGGGGCCGGGGTGCCGGAGGGCGGCACGGGCGAGGCGAGAGGCGGGTGCGCGGTGGCGTTGCGGAACGCGGTGCGGGCGGACGCGGGAGACGCGGACGGCGCGGCCTCCTCCGGTGCGCGGCGGGCGGCGGTGCGGGGACTTGGTGTCCCGGGGCAGCAGGGCGGGGACGAGGGCGACGCGGCCGGCGGGGACGTGACGGATCCCGCCTACTGGGCCGGCACGGAGTTCGCGATCAAGGCGCCGGTGGCGCCGGCGCTGCATTCCAAGCTGTCGTGCCTGGACTGTTCGGACGGCACCGCGTACGGCGACGGCACCGGTGGCTACAAGTGCTTCCGGTGCGGCTGGAGTTCGTGAGACGGGCCGGAACCCTGCGGCGGGTTCGGCCGGTTCGGGGGTCCGCCGGGGCGCGGGCATGGGTTAGCGTGCGGTCATGGTGACCATCCGGCGCGAGTTCGGTTCGTTCGAGGAGTTCTGGCCGTACTACGTGGCGATGCACTCGAAGGCGGCGACCCGGTGGGTGCACCTGGCGGGCACCCTGACCGGTCTTGCGGTGAGCGCGTACGGCGTGGCGCGCGGCCGGCCGACGTACCTGGCGGCGCTGCCGCTGATCGGTTACGGGACGGCGTGGCCGGCGCACTTCCTGATCGAGGGCAACAATCCGGCGACGTTCGGGCATCCGGGCTGGTCGCTGCGCGGGGACGTGCGGATGATCGCCACGATGCTGGCCGGCCGGGACCACGAGCTGGCGGCGACGGCCGAGAAGTGGCTGCGCGAGAACGCCGGCGCCTGACCTGCGGAGTCCCGCGTTGACGCTGCGTCAGTGCGGCGACCGGTCAACGGACATGTCACCGGTGATGACAACGTCGGCCCGGAGCCGGCGACATGACGGCGTGTCAGACCGACGCGCGCTGGCGGCGTTCGTCGGCGGCACGGCGCATGGCGTGGCCGACGAGGGCGACCAGGACGTCCTTGGCGGACTCGCGTTCGCGGGCGTCGCACAGCAGTACGGGCACTTCGGTGTCGAGGTCCAGCGCGTCGCGGACCACCTCGACGGTGTGACGGACCGCGCCCTCGAAGCAGTTGACGGCGACCGCGAAGGGGATGCTGCGGCGCTCGAAGTAGTCGATGGCGGAGAAGGAGTCCTCCAGCCGACGGGTGTCGGCGAGTACGACCGCGCCGAGGGCACCCTGGGCGAGTTCGTCCCACAGGAACCAGAAGCGGCTCTGGCCCGGGGTGCCGAAGAGGTAGAGGACCAGGTCCTCCCGCAGGGTGATGCGGCCGAAGTCCATGGCCACGGTGGTGCCGTGTTTGCTCTCCACGCCGGAGACGTCGTCGACCGGGCGGCCCGCCTCGGACAGCGACTCCTCGGTGCGCAGCGGGCGGATCTCGCTGACCGCGCCGACCATGGTGGTCTTGCCGACGCCGAAGCCGCCGGCCACCAGGATCTTCAGCGTCAGCGGCTCCTCCGCGGGGCCGCGCAGGCGCTCAGCCGGCCCGGTGGTCATGGGTCTCATCTCCGGCTGGGCCGCACGTACGGGTGACAGGCATCCTTGCTCGTCCTTGCTCGGCGGTGGTGGTCTACGAACAGACATGGAACAGTACAACGTCGCCGGGCCCAACACGCCCCCTGCCGACGGCAGTTCCTCCGCGGGGATGCCGGACTGCTCCTGACCTGCACATGACCATACTTGACGCCGGAGGCCCGGCCGGCCGGGGCTGCCCGGGCAGCCGGGAGGACGCCCGCTCACCGGCGGACGGACCGGGGCGGGGTGGGGCGAACCGGTGCCGCCGGCAGGTCGCGCCTGCCGGGGGGCGGGCAACGCCGCGCGCACCCGGCGTCGTTCGTCCCGCACCCACGGGCGGCCCGAGGACCGCGCCGCCGGACTCCCGCCTTCGGTCCGGGTCCCGCGCCGCGGGACCCGGCGGTCGGCCGCGCCCCCGCGGGGCCGGACTCCCGCCGCCCGGACGGGAGGAACGTCACAGGGCCTTGAGGCCCGCGATCACGTCGCGCAGCAGCTTCTCGTCGACGAGTTCGGCCGGCGGGACCGGGCGGGCCACCCGGACCAGACCGGCGTCCAATAAGTCGCCGACGAGCACCCGCACCACGCCGACCGGCAGGTCGGTGCCCGCCGCGAGTTCCGCGACCGAGGCGGGCTCGGCGCGGCAGCGGGTGAGGATCCACAGGTGCTCGGGCTCGACGGCCCGGCCGTCCTCCAGTTCGTCCGGGTCGTCGCCGGCGCGCTCCTCGGTGATCACCAGGGCGATCAGGTCGAGCCGGTCCTTCGCTGCGTGGCTGGTGCGCCCACGCGTCATGGCGTACGGCCGGACGACCGGTCCCGCTGCGTCGTCGAACCAGCCGTCCGGCTGCAGAGTCATGACGATGCGTCAGAGATCGACCCGGGGTGCGGTGGCCAGGTGGGCACCGACCCGCTTGACCAGCAGAGCCATCTCGTACGCGATCAGCCCCACGTCGGAGTCCGCGTCGGCGAGCACCGCCAGGCAACTGCCGTCACCGGCGGCGGTCACGAACAGGAACGCCTGGTCGAGCTCCACCATGGTCTGCCGGACGGCACCCGCCTCGAAGTGCCGGCCCACGCCCTTGGCGAGGCTGTGGAAGCCGGAGGCCACCGCGGCCAGGTGCTCGGAGTCCTCCCGGCTGAGGTCCTTGGACGCGCCGGTGGCCAGCCCGTCGCCCGACAGGACAAGCGCCTTGCGGATGCTGCCGATCCGGTCCACCAGATCGTCCAGCAGCCAGTTCAGCTCGCCCTTGGGGCCCGTTGGTGCGGTCATCGACCGTCCCCCTCCATCGTCTCTCCGGCGGCGCGGTCGCCGCGCTCCCCCGTCTCGTGCGGCGGTCGCGTACGGATCGTACGGCCCGCGTCGTCCGCGGTGTTCGCGGTGTCCTCGTCGGCGTCCTCCCGGCCGCGTTCCCAGCCGCGCTGGAACGACGCCATCCTGGCGCGCACCTCGTCCGGGTCCCACTCGCCGGACGCCTCCCGCGGGACGTCCTGCGGCGGTTCCTGCGGCCCGGGCTCGTGCGTGTCGCGCAACTGCGGTGCCAGGCTCGCCTGCCGCACCCGGCGCGGCAGCCGCAGCGGGGTACGGGAGCGCGGGCCGCCGCGTTCAACGGGCGGGCTGCCCCAGGGTTCCGCCGGTTCCGGTGCGGTGCTCCACGCCTCCGCGGGCCCGCCGGGGCGTTGCGCGGGCACGTGGTCGCGGCCGCCGGGACCGGTGCCGATCGCGGGTGCGGCGCCGCGTCTGCGGCGGGGCAAGGGCGCGTTATCTCCGGTGATGCCGGACGCCGGCGCATCCGCCTGACCGGCCGGCCCCGCGTGCTCGGCGGGCGGCCCGCCGGCCCCCTCGGGGGGGACCGGAAGCGCCGGGGGCAGCGGTGCGGAGACAACCCCGGCGGCGGGCGCTGCGGGGCTCAACGGCTGTGCGGCGGACGGGAGTCCGGGGCGGTCGGCCGACGGCGCGGGGGCGGGCCGCTCCTCCGGCAGGGCGGTCGGTGCGGCGGCTGCCGTCCCCGGCCCGGGCGCGGTCCTCCCGGCGTCCGGGCGGACGTCCTGCGCGACGTCGGGGGCCTGCTGGTGGTCGGGGCGGTCCGGTACGTCGAAGCGGCGCAGGCTGCGGCGGACACCGGCGACCAGGTCCTGGCCGGCGGCGGCGCTCGGCGGGATGCCCCGCTCGCGGGACGCCTCCGGTTCCGCCTCCCCGGCGGCGGCCGGTCCGGGAACCGCCGCGGCGGCCTTGCGGCCGGCCGGCGAGGTCAACGGCACCCCGCCGCCGCCCGCGGTGTCCTCGTCCTCCCGTTCGCTCAGCAGGCTCGCCGGGAGCACGACGTGGGCGGTGGTGCCGCCGTAGGGGGACGGCCCGAGGGTGACGCGCACACCGGTGCGGCGGCCGAGCCGGGCGACCACGAACAGCCCCAGGCGGTCGGTGTCGGACAGTTCGAACTCGGGCGTCTCGGCCAGCTTGAGGTTGGCGGCCAGCAGTGGTTCCGGCGGCAGGCCCAGGCCCCGGTCGTCGATCTCCAGGCGGAAGTCGCCGCCGGAACGCTCGCCGTGGACCTGCACGTTGGTGTGCGGGGGCGAGAAGACCGTCCCGTTCTCGATGAGTTCGGCCAGCAGGTGCGTGACGTCGGCGACGGCGGAGCCGGCCAGCGCCAGCCGCGGCAGGCGGCGCACCTCGACGCGTTCGTAGTTCTCGACCTCGGCGACCGCCGCGCGGACCACGTCGATCAGCGGCACCGGGCGGCGCCACTGCCGGGAGGGGGCGGCGCCGGAGAGGATCACCAGGCCCTCGGCGTGCCGGCGCATGCGGGTGGTGAGGTGGTCGAGGCGGAAGAGGTCGGCGAGTTCGGCGGCGTCCTCGGTGCGGCGTTCCATGCTGTCCAACAGGGTCAACTGCCGGTGCAGCAGCACCTGGTTGCGCCGGGCGAGGTTGACGAAGACCTCGGCGACGCCGCGGCGCAGGGCGGCCTGCCGGATCGCGGCCTCGACGGCGGCCCGTCCCAGGGCGTCCAGGGCGGCGCCCACCGCGCCGATCTCGTCCTCGCGGCGCTCCCGGCGCGGCACCTCGGTGTCGGGGTCGACGACCTCGCCGGCGGCCAGTCGCCGCATCAGGGCCGGCAGACGGGTGCCGGCGGCCTCCTGGGCCTCGGCGCGCAGCAGTGACATGTCGCGGGCCAGGCCCCGGCCTATCCGCAGCGAGACCACCACGGAGATCAGCACGGCCACCAGGCCGAAGCCGGCGGCCAGTCCGGCGCGCAGCAGCTCCTGGGCGGCGAAGGCGTCGACGCGGTGGATGAAGTGGGCGGTGGCGGCGCGGTCGAGGGTGCTCAGGCGCTGCTGCACGGCGTCGGCGGTGTGCCGCCAGTCGGCGGCCGGGACCTGGCGGGCGGCCGGGCCGGGGTCGGCGTCCAGCACGCGTTCCTCGTCGGCGCGCAGCGCGAGGGCGTCGTGGTCGGAGTGCCAGAAGTCGGTGTAGGCCGTGCCGTCGGCGCCGGGCAGCAGGGACGCGTAGCTGTCGTAGACGCTGCGCTGCCGGTCGGCGGCGACGCCGAAGTCACGCTGCTCGGAGCGGGTCATGGTGCCGGTGACCTGGGCGGCGGAGAGCACCGCGTCCTCGCGGGAGACCGCCTCGCGGGCCCGCAGCAGTTCCACCAGCGCCACGCCCTGGCGGTCCAGGCCGACGTCGGGCGGGGGGCGCAGGCCGAGGAAGAAGGCGTAGTACGGGTCGATGCGCCCGTCGTAGGCGTTGAGGGCGGCGGCCCGGGTGGTGTCGTGTTCGCGGACGCCGGTGCGCAGTGCGGTGAGCCCGCCGGCCTGCCGCACGAGGCCGTCCATCCGGGTCAGCGAGCCGGGGTCGAGCGCGGAGCGCAGGGCGGGGTCGGTGTCGTGGGCGCGCAGCGAGGTCATGGCCGCGTCGGTGGTCCGCTGGGCGGTCGTCAGGTCGGCTGCGGCCTTCCGGTCGCCGGGGTCGGCCAGGCTCACCAGGGCGGCGCGGCGTTCGGCGGCGAGCGCCTCGACGGCGTCCCGGGCCGGGTAGAGCGCGCCGGCGGTCACCTGGCGCACGCCGCGCAGACCCGCCACGCCCTCGCCGGTGACCAGCGTGGTACAGGCCCAGAGCGCGATCAGGGACACCAGTGGCACCAGCATCAGCGCCACGATCTTCCGGCGGATCGACTTCCCGCGAAAGGGCATGGTCTCCCCAACGTCGGCCCCGTGACGGGGCGGTATTCCCTGAAACGGCGTGAGCCTACTACTGCCGGGAGCCCGACCGATAAGTCGGTCCACCGCGGCGGGCGTCCGCCCGGGTGACCGTTATGCGGACGCGGGGTCACCTCATGCTGTTCCGGCGACACGGTACGCCACCATGGCCCCTGTTCCTCCGAAGCTTTCCGGCCATCCGTGGATCGTCCCGGCCACCGGGCGCGAACGGGGAACCTCCGGGGCTTTCCGGTCGTGTTCCCCTTCGGGGGTACGCGTGGGCATACCCGGTGGAGGAATCGGGCAGCTCATACCTGAACGGGCACTGCCGCAGGGGTGGCCGATCGGTCCCGGCCGGGGCCGGAGGGGAGCGGGCGGGCGATGGGTGCGGGGTCGGTGGGCGGCCGGGGGCGGCCGGGCACCGGGGTGTTGTGGCGTGAGGCGCCGCGCGGGCGGCGGCGGTTGCCGGACCCGGTGCGGGCGGCCGCGGTGCGGGCGGGGCTGGCGGTGGCGCTGACGCTGGTGGTGGCGATGGTCGCGCTGATGGCCGCGGTGGACGGCACGTGGCTGGTCGGGCCGGCGGTGCTGACGGCCATAGTGTGCAGCGTCGCCACCACGTGGGCGCTGGTGGACGTGCTGGTGACCCGTCAGGCGTGGCTGCAGCGGGCCGGGGTGGTCTCCAGCCCGAGCAGCGCGGAGCGGGCCGGCCGGCACGGCAGCCCGGCTCCCCCGCCGGGCGGCACCACCGCTGCCGGCGCCAGCTGACGCCCCGGTCAGCCGGTGGGCGGGGCGGTGGGCGTCCGCCCGGTTCGCGCCGGCGCAGGCGGCGGGGTGCCGGTGGGCGGGGTGCCGGTGGGCGGGGTGCCGGTGGGCGGGGTGCCGGTGGGCGGGTGCGCCGCGGTGCCGGTGGCCGGTTCCCCCTCGGTGGCGCCGTGGCCGGTGGCCGGATCCGCCCTGGTGGCGGTGACCGGATCCGGCGCCCTGGTGCCGGTCGAGTTGGCCGGATCCGGTGGGCGGCGGAAGACTCGGGTGGCCTTGATCTCGCCGTGCACCTGTTCGCCGTCCGGGTCGCGCTGCGGCAGCCCGGGCCGCAGGTGCTCCTCGACGCTGATGTACTTCAGGCCCGCGCGCAGGTCCGCGTCGTTGCGCAGTCGCACCACGAGCGGGAACTCGGCGAGCGCGGTTGTGTCGAACAGGCCGGTGGTGTAGATGAGTTGGACCCCCAGGGCGTCGGCCACCGCGCGCTGGAGCTCCAGCAGGTAGGTGGCGTTGGCGCGGCCGATGGGGTTGTCGAGGAAGAGGGTTCCGGCGTGCCGGCTGCGGTCGCGGCCGCTGTCGTTGCTGCGCAGGGCGGCCATCGTGCAGTAGAGCGCGATGGCGGCGGTCAGCAACTGGCCGCCGGAGAAGACGTCGCCCATCTGGCCGACCGGCACCCGCTCGGCGCGCAGCACGGCGTCGGGCTTGAGGATCTCCACGGCCACCCCGCGCGGTTCCAGCGCGGCCCGCACGCCGCGCAGCAGCAGCGTCATGCCGTCGCGCCGCAGGTCGGAGTTCTTGCGGACCGCGGCGCGGGTGGCTTCGTCGATGACGGTGCCCAGGCTCTCGCTCGCGCGGCCGGCGTCGGGGTCGTCGAAGCGGATGCGCAGGAACTCCTGGCCGGACCACTCCCCCAGTCCTTCCGGCAGCCGGGAGAGCCGCTGGGCGGAGCGCAGGGTGGCCAGGGACGCCTCGACCAGGCCGCGCAGCCGGTCGACGATGATGTCGCGGTTGCGTTCCAGTTGCTGGAGTTCGTCGGTGAGCACCCGCAGCCGGGGGGCGAACGCCACCGCCCAGGCGGCGGCGTGCTCCGGCAGGGCGGAGGGCGGCAGTTCGCGGATCTGCTGGCGGGCGGGGGTGCGCACCTGCTCGAAGCGGGTGGCGTTGGCGTGCCGCACCAGCAGGTCGCCGGCGTCGCGGACCCGGGAGTCGGCGGCGGACAGGTCGGCGGCGCAGCCGCGCAGCGACCGGCGGGCCTCGGCGGCGGCCTGCCGGGCCTCGGCCGGGCTGCCGGGGTAGGGCTGCGGTTCGCCGTCCTCGCCGTCGCCCGGGGTGGTCTCGCGCAGCAGGTCGCGCAGGAGGGCGGCGGTCTCGTCGAACGCGCCCCGGGCGTCCTCGGCGGCGCGGTGTGCGCGGCGCAGGTCGGTGTGGCGTTCCCGGGCGCTCTGCAGGGTGACGGTGGCGCGGGCCAGGTCGGTGCCGACGGTGCGCAGCAGGGCCTGGGCGGCTTCGGCGCCGTCGGGCACCAGGTGGTCGGGCAGGTCGGTGTGCGCCCCGCCGTCCTGGGGGGCGAGGCGTTCGGCCTCGCCGCGCAGCCGGCCCAGCAGTTCGCTGGCGGAGCCGGTGCGCGACTCCAGGCGGTGCACGAGGTCCTCGGCGCGGGCGGCGGCGGCCTGCCGGGACGGGCCGTCGGCGCCTTCGGGGCCCTCCAGCAGGGTGGCGGCCCGGGTGCGGACCTTGTTGGTGAGCCGGTCGAGTTCCGTCTGGGCGGCGCTCTCCTCGCTCTCGGCGCGGGCCTGTTCGGCGCGCAGGTCGGCGCCGACGCCGACCTTCTCGTACAGCTGGGAGGCGGCCCGGTACGCCTCGCGCAGGGCGGGCAGGGGGACGTCGGGGGCCGGTTCGGTGTCGTGCTCGGGGGCGCCGGCGATCTCGGCGCGTTCGGCGCGCAGGGCCCGTACCGTGCGGCGGGCGTCGTCGGCGGCGCGCTGGGCGGCGCGGCGGTCCTCGTCGCCGGAACGGGCCCGCTCCAGGCAGGTCGCGGCGCGTTCCTCCGCCTCGGCGGCCTCCTCGGCGCGTTCGCGGGCCGTGCGCTGCCAGGCGGCGCGCCGGCGCAGCCGGTGGGCGAGGCCGGCGAGGGCGTCGGCCCGGCGGCGGGCGCGCTGGGTGGTCTCCTGGTGGCGTTCGCGGGCCTGGCCGGCCTCGGCGGCCTCCTCGTCGGCGACGGCGTGCCGGGAGCGGGCGTCGGCGAGGGCCCGCTGGGCGGTGGTGGCGGTGGCCGCGGCTGCGGCTGCGGTATCGGCGAGTCCGGTGAGCCGGCCGGCCGGGCAGCCGGCCCGCCAGGAGCGCAGGCGGGCGGCGAGTTCACGGTCGTGGCCGAGGCGGGCGGCGAGCAGGCGGATCTCCTCGTCGCGGGCGCCGGCCCGGTCGCGCAGGGCCCGGCGTTCCCCGTCGGCGGCCTGCTCGTCGTGCATGGCCGGGTTGGGCGTGACGAGGAAGACGTCGTCGGCGCCGGGGCCGGCCGGTGGCGGGGCGAGCAGGGCGGAGCTGGTGCCGACGGCGACGGTGGAACGCGGCAGCAGGGCCGCGTCGGCGAGTGCCTCGCGGGCCCGGCGGTAGGTGCCGGGGTCGGTGACCACGACGCCGTCGACGAGTTCGGGGCGGGCGGCGAGCACGGTGGCGTGGTCGGCGGGGTCGACGGCCTGGGCGAGGTAGCGCCAGCCGGGCAGGGCGGGGATGCCGTGCTCACCGAGGTACTCGACGGTGGCCAGCACGTCGGGGCCGGGCGGCAGCAGGCCGCCGTCGCCGAGGGCGGCGAGGACGCGGGCGTCGGCGGCGGCCTCGGTGCGCAGGTCGAACAGCTGGCGTTCGGCGGCGCCGACCAGGACGCCGAGCAGGTCGGCGAGTCCTTCGGCCTCGCGGTCGAGTTCCGGTGCGCTCAGCGCTCCGGCACCGCCGGTGCGGGGTGGGCCGGTGCGGTCGGGGCCGGCGCCGGTGCGGGGGGCGGGGACGGCGTCGGCGGGCGGCAGGCTGAGCAGTTCGGCGATCCGGGGTTCGGCGGCCAGGGCCTGCGCGGTGCGCGACTCGGCGGTGTGGGCGCTCTCGGCGGCGGCCAGCGCGTCGGCGGCGCGGTGGGCGGCGAGGTCGGCGCGGGCCTCGTCGGCGGCGGCCTCCCGGGCGCGGGCAGCGGCGGCGACCGCGTTCCCGCGGGCGGTCTCCAGGGCAGCGGTGGCGGCCTTCTCCGCGTCGCTGGCGGCCAGGGCGGCGCGGGCCGGGTCGGCGTCGGGGGCGGCGTCCTCCAGCCAGCCGGCCCGGACGGCCTCGGCGGTCTCCTGCTCGACCTCGGCGAGCCGCTGCTGGAGGTGGCCGGCCTCACTGCGGGCGCGCTGGGCGGCGGTGGCCGCCTCGGTGGCGTCGTGGTGGGCGGAGTCGGCGGCGCTCTGCAGGGCGTCGGACAGCTCCTCCTGCCGGTCGGCGTGGCGCTCGGCGTCGCCGGCCGCCGCTCCCAGGGCGCGCACCAGGTCGGCGGCGGCGCGGGCGCGGGCGGCCAGGGCGGGGGCGGCGTCGCGTTCGGCCTCGCGGATGGCGGCGGCCACCCGGGCGGAGCGGTCGGCTGCGGCGCGCTGGCGCAGCACGGTCTCGGCGGCCTGCCAGGCGGCGTGCAGGGTGCGGGCGTCGGTGAGTTCGCGGCGCAGCGCGGCGGCGTCCTTCTCGGCGGCGGCCAGGCTCAGCGCGGCGTGCCGGTAGGCGAGTTCGGCGGCGATGCGGGCGGTGGCGGCCCGTCGGCCGTCGGCGTCGGTGACCGCGTGGCCGGCGTCGTTGGCCAGCTGGTCGAGGTCGGCAGCGCGGTCGCGTTCCAGACCGGCGCGGGCGGTCAGGCGGTGGGCGAGTTCGCGGGTGCGGCGTTCGGCGCCGGTGTGGACGCCGCGGGTGCGGTCGCGGTGCTCGGTGGCGTTCGCGATGCGTTCGAGGTGTTCCAGGGAGCCGGCGGTGAAGTCGCGTTCCGCGGTGAGTTCGGCGCGGCGGCCGAGCTTGCCGGCGAAGCCGTGGACGAGGTCGGCGAGGCCGTCGGTGTCGCGGGTGTCGGTGACGGCGCGCAGCAGCAGGTCGGTGAAGTCGGAGTCCCTCTTGACCGCGAACAGGCCGGCGGCCTCGCCCTCGTCGGCGTTCATCTCCCGCTGGTAGCGGAAGAGTTCGGGATCCAGGCCGAGGCCGGTGAGGTGTTCGTTCCAGCGGTCGTGGATCTCCTCCCACACCACGTCCAGGTGCGGGTAGAACCTCCCGGCGTCGGTGAGGGCGTCGCGGAAGCCCTTCATGGTGCGGCGGCGGCCGCGGGCGCCGGAGACGCCTTCGGCGGGCGGGCGTACGGAGGCGGCCTCGGCGACCGGCAGGGAGTCCAGCGACATGCCGGGGCCGGGCCGGAAGGAGTACCAGGATTCGGCGAACCGGCGCGGGTCGGAGGAGACCTGGCGGCCGCGCCATTCGCTGACCTTGCCGACGACGACGAGTTCGCCGGTGACGGTGTGCTGCCACTCCAGGGCGACGTGGCCGCAGTCCTCGGCCAGCAGGAATTTGCGCAGCACGCCGGAGCTGGCGCCGCCGAGGGTGTTGCGGTGGCCGGGGAGCATGACGGAGAAGATGAGTTTCAGCAGCACCGACTTGCCGCCGCCGTTCTCCAGGAACAGCACGCCGGCCGGGGCCGGGCGGCGCGGTACGCCGGTGGGTTCGTTCTCGAAGAAGTCGCCCTGGGCGGGGGCGGGCTGCGAGACCGGTTCGCCGACGCCCCGCAGGTCGAGGACGGTGTCGGCGTAGCGGGCGCCGGCCGGGCCGATGGAGTACAGGCGGACCCGGGACAGCTCGTACATGGTGGCTCTCAGTCGTGTCTGCGGTCGGGGTGGGGGCGGGGCCCGGGAGGGCTACTGGGCGTGGAAGGGAAGCCCGGCGCCTCTGGCGAGGTCGGCGGTGAGGTCGGCGGGCGGCAGGAGGGTGCCGGTGCCGTCGGTGACCGGGACGACGCCGAGTTCCAGCAGTTCGGCCATGGCGGCGTTGCCGGCCAGGTCGCGGACCTGCAACTGGTAGCGGGCGGTGGTGCGGTAGGTGCCGCCGCCCTCGTCGCCGGTGCGCTGGAGGAAACCGGTGTCGGCCAGGAACGCCGCCGCCTTGCCGATGATGCCGGTGGTGGATCCGGCGAGGCGGCGGGCGTCCTTGGTGGCTCCGGTGGCGCTGCGCCGGGAGTAGACGCGCCAGGCGGCCTCCAGTGCGGGGGCGTCGGTGGCCGGGTCGGTGTTCTCCCCGTCCTGCTCGGCGCGTTCCTCCAGGCGCCGGCACGCCTGCCGGACGAAGGCGTCCACGCCGTTGACGGTGACGCGGCCGACGTAGCCGTCGTCGGCGAGGTCGGCGGGGCGGGGGAAGGCGAGGGCGGCGACGGCGAGGTGGGCGAGGCCGTGCAGGAAGCGGTCGGTGGAGTCGCAGGCGGCGCGGCGCGAGTAGTCGCCCATGCGGACGGCGAAGACGGAGTCCTCGGCGGCGGCGACGGCGAGGCCCGCCCGGGGGGAGACCTCCAGGACGATCAGGCCGAGGCCGGCGGCGACCGCGTCGGCGAGCCGGGCGAAGGCGGGGTCCTCGCGGTGGCGGCGCACCAGGTCGCCGTACTCGGCGTCGCGGGCGGGCAGCAGTTTGGGCTGGAGTCCGAAGGCGACCAGCCGGGCGGCGTCGGCGGCGTCGGCCGGGGTGAGCGCGGCCGGCGCGGGGCGGGCGGCGGTCTCGTCGGGGGCTGCTGGGCGGTCCTGTTCGCTCACCGGTGGGCGTCCTCCTGTTCGGGTCCGCTCGTGCGGGGGTGGTCCGGGGCGCTCCCGGCGGCGCGCGGGGTCCGGCCGTCGCGGGCGGACCGGCCAGAGCGGTCGGCGCGGTCGGCGCGGTCGGCGCGGTCGGCGCGGGGTGCGGCGCCTCGGCCGGCGGCCATACGTGCGGTGTCCAGGGCCGCGGTGCCCACGATCAGGTCGGCGCCGCCGAACTCCGGGTCCTCCAGCACCGTTCCGTCGTCGACGGCGAACAACAGCCGCCGCTCGCCCTGCCGGTAGGCGGTGCCGACCGGGGGGCTGGCGGCGTGCACGGCCAGCAGGGCCACCAGGTAGGGGAGTTCGGCCTCCTGCCGGCGGGCGTCGGCCAGCAGTCCGGACAGCCGGCGGGGCGCGTCGTGCGGGAGGTCGAGCAACTCCAGGGCGGCTTCAAGCTGTTCGTCGCTGAAGCGGCTGTCCTCGGGGGTGGCGACGAGGTCCGGTTCCGGCATCTCGGCGCCCAGGTGGTCGCGTTCGGCCGGCGGGGTCAGCAGGGTGTCGACGAGGTCGCCGATCCGCACCGCGGCCGGGGTGCGGGGGCCGGTGCCGCGACGGAAGAAGGCCGCGGCCACCCGGCCGGCGCGTTCCACCGGCAACGGCAGGACGGGGGCGAGGAGCTGGCCGTAGAGGTCGAGTCCGGCGCGGGCGGCCGGGGTGGCGAACGCCTGGCGGTCCTGCTCGGCGCGGAAGAGCGGTCCGGCCTCCAGCAGCCGGGACTGGAGCTGGGTGTGGCGGCGGATGCAGTCCTTGACGATGTCGACGAGTTCTGCGGCGCGGCGCCTGTGGTCGGGGTCGGGAGTCTCGTCGCGGGCCCGGCGGATGTTGGTGAGGATGGCGTTCTCGTGCCGGTAGCGGTCGGCGACGTGGTCGAGTGCCTCGCCGATCATGTCGGGCACCGCTTCGAGCCAGTCGACGGCCCGCACGTCGCGCCGGGTGGCCTCCAGGGCGCGGCGCAGGGTCTCGGCGAACTGCACGGTGCGGTAGCGGGCCTGTTCGGCGGCGAGCTGGGCGTCGGCGAGGCGGCCGCGGCTGATCAGCACCTCCAGCTTGACCTCGGCGGCGATCTGGGCGCTGGTGACGTCGGTGTCGAGGGCGCCGACCAGGACGTTGACCGCCTCGTCGGTGGTGCGCAGGTAGTGGCCGCCGCCGGGGCCGTGCACCTCCTCGATCAGCTTGAAGTCGTAGTCGCGCCGCACGTAGTGGCCGTCGGGGCCGAACGTGCCGTAGACGGCGCGGAATCCGCGGTCGACGCTGCCGACGTTGATCAGGTTCTCCAGCACCCAGCGGGCGACGCGGCGGTGTTCGGCGGCGGGGCGGTCCGGGGTCTGGGCGGCGACCCGCGGGGTGAGGCGGGCCACTATCTGCTCGTGGTCGGCGCCGGTGTCGAAGTCCATGCTGAGGGTGACCAGGTCGATGGCGGCGAGCGCCACCTCGGCCATGGAGTACACCGTGTACTGACCGGCCAGATTGGCCTTGCGCACGTCCAGGTCGTGCAGCGGCGCGGTGCAGGCCAGCGCCTTCAGGCGGCGGGCGAGGCCCTCGTCGGCGGCGGGGCCGGGCGCCGGTGAGCGGCCGGGGACGGTGCGGTGCGGTGCGGCTGGCGCGGGTGGGGCGGTCACGACGGACACATTATGCGGTCTCACTGACATCGTCTCGAACGGCACGGTTGGCGGCGGTCCGTCCGCACCTGTGCCGGTGGCGGCCGGGCGGTTCAGTGCAGGGCGCCGCCGGTGAGCGCCGTGTCGCCGTCGTCCCCCGCCGGGCGGGCGGCCACGGCGCCGAGCACCGCGCGCAGGCCGGTGGCGGCCAGTTCCACCGGCATGGCGGGCGCCCGGCGCTCCAGTACCTGACCGGGTTCGTAGGGAATGTGGACGAACCCGCCGTGCAGTGCCGGGCGTTCGGTGGCGATGAGGTGGCTCAGGCCGTAGAAGACGTGGTTGCACAGGTAGGTGCCGGCGGTCTGCGAGACGGCGGCGGGCACTCCGGCGGCGCGGGCGGCGGCGACGCACGCCTTGACCGGCAGCGCGGCGAAGTAGGCGGCGGGCCCGCCGGGCACGACGGGGCGGTCGACGGGCGCGTTGCCCGCGTTGTCGGGTATGACGGCGTCGTCGATGTTGACGGCGACCCGCTCGACGGTCAGCGCGTGCCGCCCGCCGGCCTGGCCGACGCACAGCACGATCTCCGGGTCGCACTCCTGGACGGCGGCGCGCAGTTCGGCCAGCGCGGTGCCGAAGACGCAGGACAGTCGCACGGCCCGCACGGTGGTGCCGTCCGGGGGTGCCGCGGCGACCAGCCGCACGGCCTCCCAGGACGGGTTGACGCTCTCGCCGCCGAACGGCTCGAATCCGGTGAGCAGGACACGGGTCACGTCCGGGGGCTCCTCTGCCTGGGCCGGGCCGCCGCTCCGCGGCCGGGATGATCATGCTATTCCACCACCGCGGTCCCGGGGCGCGGGTCGTCCGGGTGGGGTGCGCGGGTGCGGGGTGTGCTCGGCGCGGGCCGACGGGGTGGAGGCGTGCGGGGCGGGGGCTGGACGGTACCAGGGAGCGCGCGTGCACCGGGCGGGGCGGCGCGGGGCCTCGCGGCGGCGGGCGGCCACCCCGTGCCGTTGCTCGACGGTGGTCGCGGCGGAAAGTAGCGTGCCGGTCATGACCGCACATCTCCCGCCGCCGGTGATCGACCTCAACGCCGACCTCGGGGAGGGTTTCGGGCGCTGGGCGCTGACCGACGACGAACGGCTGCTGTCGGTGGTCACCAGTGCCAACGTGGCCTGCGGCTTCCACGCGGGCGACCCGTCCACGATGCGCCGGGTGTGCGCGACCGCGGCCCGGCGGGGGGTGCGGATCGGCGCGCAGGTCTCCTACCGCGACCTGGCCGGTTTCGGGCGGCGGGCCATGGACGTGCCGCCGCGGGAGCTGGCCGACGAGGTCGCCTACCAGATCGGCGCGCTGCGGGTCTTCGCCCGGGCGGCCGGCGCCGACGTGGCGTACGTCAAGCCGCACGGCGCGCTGTACAACCGGGTGGTGGCCGACGAGGAGCAGGCCGCAGCGGTGGTGGCCGGGACGGTGCTGGCCGGCGGCGGGCTGCCGGTGCTGGGCCTGCCGGGCTCCGCGGTGCACGCGGCGGCCGGGGCGGCCGGACTGCCGGTGGTGGCCGAGGCGTTCGCCGACCGGGCGTACACCGCTCGGGGCACGCTGGTGCCGCGCGGCACCCCCGGCGCGGTGCTGGAGGACCCGCAGGCGGTGGTGGAACGGGCGGTGCGGATCGCCCGGGAGGGCCGAGTGGCGTCGCTGGAGGGGCCGGACGTGCGGGTGCCGGCCAGGTCGCTGTGCCTGCACGGCGACACCCCGGGCGCGGCCGGCACCGCCGAGCGGGTGCGGGCGGCACTGGAGTCGGCCGGGGTACGGGTCGAGGCGTTCGCGTGAGGGCGCTGCCGGCCGGACAGGACGCGCTGCTGGTGGAGTTCGACGCGCCGCAGGAGGCCGCGGCGTTCTACGCGGAGGTGCTGCGGCGCACCGCGGCCGGGGAGCCGCCCGCCGTGCGGGACGTGGTACCGGCCGCACGGACCGTGCTGCTGACGGGACTTGACGATCCGGCCGCCGTCGCACGGCGGCTGGCGGGCTGGAGCGTCCCCCCGCTGTCGCCGCGCACCGGCGAACTCGTGCGGATCCCGGTGCGGTTCGACGGTCCCGACCTGCACCTGGTCGCCGCCGCCTGGGAGATGACGGAAAGTCAGGTCGCTGCCACGCTGACCGGGACCGAACTGCGCGTCGCCTTCTGCGGTTTCGCGCCCGGCTTCGGGTATCTGACGGGTCTGCCCGAGGGGTTGAGGGTGCCCAGGCTGTCGGCGCCGCGCACCGCGGTGCCGGCCGGGTCGGTGGCGCTGGCCGGCCCCTACGCGGGGGTCTACCCGCGCTCCTCGCCGGGCGGCTGGCAGGTGGTCGGCACCACCGGCACGGTGCTGTGGGACAGCTCCCGCGATCCGGCGGCACTGCTGTCGCCGGGGACGCGGGTGCGGTTCGAGGACACGGGCGGCGCGCCGTGAACGCGGCCGTCGGCGCGCGCGCCGACGTGGTGCGGGCCGGGGCGCTGACCACGGTGCAGGACGGGGGCCGGGCCGGGCACGCGCACCTGGGTGTGCCGGGTTCGGGGGCGCTGGACGGCCCGGCGTACGCGGCGGCGAACCGTCTGGTGGGCAACCCGGCCGGGGCCGCCGTCCTGGAGACCACGCTGACCGGCTGCGCGCTGCGGGCCGCCGGGCCGCTGGTGGCCGCGGTGACGGGGGCGCCGTGCCCGGTGCGGGTGGACGGCCGGCCGGCGGCGTGGGGGCAGGCGGTGCGGGTGCCCTCCGGCGCGCTGCTGGAGGTGGGAGGGGTCACCCGGGGAGTGCGCGCCTACCTGGCGGTCGCGGGCGGTTTCACGGTGCCGCCGGTGCTGGGCAGCAGGTCCGCCGATCTGCTGTCCGGACTCGGTCCGGCGGCGCTGCGGGAGGGGGACGTGCTGCCGGTGGGGCCGGTGCTGGGCCCGGTGCCGTGGCGGGCGCGGGCGCTGCTGCCGGGACCGCCGGCCGTGCTGGTGCTGCCGGTGCTGCCGGGGCCGCGGGCGGACTGGTTCGCGCCCGCGGTGCGGCAGGTGCTGGCCCGGGGGGAGTTCCGGGTCTCGCCGGACAGCAACCGGATCGCGCTGCGCACCGAGGGACCGGTGCTGCCGCGTCGCCGGCACGAGGAGCTGGAGAGCGAGGGCATGGTCACCGGTGCGGTGCAAGTGCCGCCGCACGGGCGGCCGTTGGTGTTCCTGGCCGACCATCCCACCACCGGTGGCTATCCGGTGGTCGGCGTCGTGCCGCCGGTCGCGCTGCACGCGGCGGCCCAGGCGGCGCCGGGCACCCCGGTGCGGTTCGTTCCGCTGGCCGGGGACTGGCCGGCCGGCTGACGAGTGCGCCGGGTCAGGGGCGGGACTCCGGGGTGCTCAGGCGGCCGCGTACGGCGGTCTGCACCTCGGCCTCCTCGGCGGGATCGGCGGCCAGCCTGCGCAGTTGGGCCAGTACCCGGACGTCCTTGGTGGCGGCGTGCCGGGCGGCGAGTTCGCGGGTGGACTCCTCGCAGTCCCACAGGCATTCGACGGCGAAACCGCGGGCGAACGCCGGATCGGTGGCGGCCAGCGAACGGGCGGCGGTGCCGCGCAGCTGGGAGGAGGAGGTCTCGCGGTAGAGGTGGCGCAGGACGGGGGCGGCGCAGCGGATGGTGAGCCGGCCGGCGCCCTCGACGAGCACCCCGAGGCCCTCGGCGTCGGGCCCGTCCACCCGCACGGCGCGGCGCAGCGCACCGAGCACGGCGTCGGCGTCGCCGGGGCCGCCGATGAGCGCGAGCGTCCGGGCGGCGGCGGCGCCGAGGTCGTCGTCGCGGCGGGCCCAGCGGCGGGCCCGGCCGACGGCGCGGGGGGTGCGCATGCGGGCGAACGCCTCCAGGGCGGCGCGGCGTACCCGGGGTTCGCAGCTGACGGTGGCGGCCTCGACGAGGTCGAGCGCGTCGGGGTCGTCGCGGTCGGCGAGGTGGCGCAGGGCGGCGGCGCGGGCCGTGCCGGAGCCGCGCAGGGCGGTCTCCAGCAGCAGCGGGCGGTCCTCGGGGCCGGCCACGGCGGCCAGGCAGCGGGCGGCGGCGGCGTCGCGGTGGGCGCCGGGCCGGCCGGCCGGGCTCTCGTCGGCCCAGGCCAGCACGTCGCGCACGCTCCAGCCGGGCGCGGGGCCGGCCGGGCGCAGTTGCCGCTGCCAGCGGTCGAAGCTGCCGCTCTCCCGGGCGGCGCGCACCCGTGGGCCGTGCTCGGGGTCCTCGGCCCACAGCCGCCAGGGGTGCGGTTCGTACGCCTCGCGCAGCGTCCGGGCGAGGTCTGCGTCGCCCTCCGGGGTGCGCGGGAAGCGGCCCAGGACGGCGGGGGCGAGGGCGCGCAGCGCCATGTCGTCGTCACGCAGGGCGAGTTCGTCGAGGGCCCACTGCCAGTTGCCGCCGCGGGCCGCGTAGTCGCGCAGCAGTCGCAGAGCGTCACCGCGGCCGTAGCCGGCGAGGTGGCCCAGGACGGACAGGGCGAGGCCGGTGCGGTGCTCGTCGGTGTCGGTGAGGTCCTCGGGGGCGAAGAGGTGGTGTTCGATCCCGTCCAGCGCGCCCTCCAGCTCGGAGTACAGGCGCGCGTAGTAGAGCGAGCGCGACTCGACCTGCCAGTCGCGCCGGGGGTCGCGCAGGACGCACTGCTCCAGCGCGGCGATCGCCTCGGCACGCCGCTCCGTGAGGGCGTGCAGCGTCCCGTCCCCGCGCCCCCGCTGGAGGAGGCCGAGAAGGGTGCCGCTGGGCGCTATGTCTGGGTCGAACATGAAGTCAGCATCCGGTACGGAGGGTCACGGTGGCAACGGGATTTCCCGGTGCCGTCGCCCGCGTCCTTACCGCCGGACGCGGGTGCCACGCCTGCCCCCGCGCGGGAGCGTTCCGCCGGGGCGCGGCGGGCCGGCCGTCGTCGCCCCGCGGGCCGGCCGTGCTCGCCCCGGTCGGTCACCCGTTCGAGGGACTTGCGAGGTAACGGCATCCGTGCCTGGCGTGGCACGGGACGCAACGGGCCCGAGCATACCGGCCCGTAGGGCCCGCGGTCAGGGGCCACCGCCGGTGCGGGCCTCACGCGGGCGCCCGCGGGCGGGGAGCGGGGGGCGGGCGGCGGGAGGGCCGGGGCGAGCGGAGCGGGGCGGCGGGAGGGCGGCATCCCGACGGAATATGCCGCGAGCATCACCGGATCGGGTATTGCCGAAACCCTTACGGACGATCGCGCTGTGTGCAACAGTCGTCACAGGCCAGATACGCCGCCCGCCCCAGATCTGAGCACCTTCGGAGGCTGTCATGCCGTCCCACCCGCCCGCGGACCACGCCGCACCGGCACCGGAGGGCCCGGGCGCCGTCGACGCCCTGCTGCGGCAGACCCGTTCGCTGCGCGGCCGTCTGGAGGCCGCCAGCAGGGACGCGGTGCCGGAAGACCCGGACGAGGAGGGCCGCTGGCACCGGGCGCTGTACGCGTTCGCGCTGCGGCGGCTGGAGGAAGTGGGCGACGAGCTGGGGCAGTTGCGCGACGGGCTGAAGGATCCGGCGGCGGCCGGCGGCCGGGTGCCGCAGCAGGGCGCCGGTCCGGCCGCAGCGCCCTGGGAACCGTGGGCACCGCCGGCGCACCGGCCGGCCGCCCGCCCGGTGCGGTCGGGGTCCGCCGAGTGGAACCTGCTGACCGATGAGGTGCGCTGGTCGGCGGAGTCGTACCGGATCTTCGGGCGCACCGCGCAGGACGGGCCGCTGACGCTGGACGAACTCCCGTCGTGGCTGCACCGGGAGGACCAGGAGGGGCTGACCGCGCTGCTGACCGGCTGCCTGGTGGACGGGCGGCCGATCAACGGGGAGTTCCGCATCGTGCGGCCGGACGGTTCGGTGCGCGTGGTGCACATGCTGGGCGAGGCGGTGCCGGACCCGGAGGGCTGCACGGCGGCGCTGTGGGCGGTGCTGCGGGACGTCAGCGATCTGCGGCGCTCCCGGGACCTGCTGCGTTCCACCCGGGAGTCGGTGGAGCGGCGGCGGGACACCGCGGCCACCGAGCGGCGGCTGGCGGCGCAGTTGCGGGACTCGGTACTGCCGCCGTGGCGCGAGCCGCTGTGGTTCCCGCCCGGTGACGACCGCCCCGCGCTGGACCTCGCCGCGCACTACCTGCCGTGCGGCGGCACCCCGCTGATGGGCGGCGACTGGTACGACGCGATGCACCTGCCGGACGGCTCCACGCTGCTGACGGTGGGCGACCTGACCGGCACCGGGGTGGCGGCCACCACGCAGATGGCCATGCTGCTCGGGGCGGTGCGGGGTCTGGCGCTGGCCGGGACGCAGCCGGAGGAACTGCTGGGCCGGCTGGACGACCTGCTGGACCGGGCGGCCCGGCCGGCGCTGGCCGCCGCGCTGTGCTGCCGCTACGACCCGGCGGACCGGACGCTGACCTGGGCGCAGGCCGGGCATCCGGCACCGGTGGTCTTCCGGGACGGCGCCGGACGGGTGCCCGACCGGCCGCAGGGCGTACTGCTGGGCGCGGCGGGCGGCATCCGCTACGGCCGCCGCACCGAGCGGCTGGCGCCCGGCGACGTGGTGGTGCTGCACACCGCGGGGCTGACCGCCCGGCTGCCGGAGGCGTGCGGCGGCGCGGGCGGTACGGCGGCCCTGCTGGCGCTGGGTCCGCGGCTGTGCGCGGCGCCCGACGCGCAGGAGGGCGTCCGGGTGCTGGCCGACGCGCTCGGCTCACCGGCCCGCGACGACGACGCGTGCGTGCTGCTGGCCCGTATCGGCTGACCGCGCCCGGGCACCCCCGTCGCGCCGTCGTCGCCGTGGCGGACGCCCGCCGTCACGGACCCGGTGACGTCCGGCGGACGGCTGGCGTCCGGGTGCCCGGGCGGGGGCGCCGGCCCGGGCGGCGGGGGCCTTCACCGGATCAGGCCCGGGCGGGTCCCCCGTCGTGGCGTGCGGACGGGCTGCGGGACAGGGCGGCGCTGATGTCGGCACGCAACTGGTCGACGGCCGGGAGACCCGCGTAGCGGCCGGTGAGCAGGTTCATGTCGGCCAGCCGGTCCCAGGTGCGGTGCGAGGAGGTCCGGCGGATGGTGGCCATCGCGAGGCGGGCGTGGTGTTCGCCCCGGTGGGGGTCGCCGTCGATGAAGCAGGCGGCGGCCATCGACAGGTGGTCGAAGGTGCTGGAGCGTTCATGGCCGGAACGCCGCAGTTCCAGGGCCCGGGCGACGTGGTCCTGGGCGTCGCGGGCGGCGGCCGGGTCGTGTTCGGCCAGCACCCGGTAGGCCAGGCCGTGCATGCCGTGCAGGTCGGCCTCGTCGAAGTTCTGCATCCAGGCCGGTGCCTCGCCCTCGTCGGGGGCGGTGAACAGTTCCTGGGCCCGGCCGAGCGCGCGCCGCACCTCCTGGCGACGGCCGAGGGCCGCCAGCGCCCACGCCTCGATGGTGCACAGCATGGCGTGGCTGCGGGGCAGGGCGGACGAGCCGGAGCCGGAGACGGCGAGTCCGAGCAGGTCCAGTGCCTCGCCGGGGCGGCCCAGGTGGATCATCTGGCGGGCGGCGCGGGACAGCGCCTCGCCGGCCCGGGGCCGGTCACCGCCCTCGCGGGCGGCGTGCGCGGCGATGAGGAAGTACTTCTGCGCGGTGGGCTCCAGCCCCACGTCGTGCGACATCCACCCGGCCAGCGCGGCCAGGTCGGCGGCCACCGCCCACAACCGCCGTTGCAGGTCGCTGGGGTGACGGAACGCCAGCATGCCGCCGACCTCGTTGAGCTGGCCGACCACCGCCTTGCGCTGGAGGCCGCCGCCGCGGGAGGCGTCCCAGGCGCGGAAGACCTCGACGGAGTGTTCGAGGGCGGCGATCTCCTCGGTGCCGACCGGCGCGGACTCGTAGCGGTCGTAGCCGGGGGCGGGCGCGGGCGGGTGGAGCGGGTCGTCGAGGTGGGGGGCGTCGGCCGCCAGCGCCGGATCGGTGTGCAGCCAGCGGTGCATGGCCGCGCTGAGGTCGGTACCGGTGGCGAGCACGGTGTCCGTGCCCGACTGACCGCGTCGGTTGAACATGAGGTCCATTCCCGTGAATTCGGTGAGGACCGCGGCGGTTCGCTCCGGCGTCCAGGGCGGGCCGTCGCCGGCCCGCCTGCGTCCTGTGCGCCGTTGCCGGCCGTACCCGAGGTCCTCGATGGTCACGACACGGCCGAGGCGCTCGGTGAACAGGGCTGCCAGCACGGTGGGCACCGGTTCGCGGGGGCGTTCGCCCGTCTCGACCCAGCGCCGCACCCGCGAGGTGTCGGTCGACAGCTGCGGATGGCCCATGGCCGCCGCCTGCCGGTTGACCATCCTCGCCAGCTCGCCCTTCGACCATCCGGTGAGTCCGAACAGATCGGCGAGCCGTGTGTTGGCTTCCCTCGTCACGTAGAGCCCCCAGGTTCCTCGGCACTGCTGACAGTAGCGGGACGGTCGACGCTGAGCGAGCATTCGCCAGGCTTCGCCAGGCTTCGCCAGATGGTGAACCACCGGTGCGGTGGTGTGGTGTAGGAACGCGCCACCCCGCTCCGGCAACGGCCGGACAGGCACCAAGAGTTGACGGAACGTCAGCAGGGTGCCGGTTCCGGTCCGCCGGCGGCGGAGGGGCGCGGCGAGTGGCCTGCCGCCCGGTGGTGGCCGCGTTCCCCCAGGACGCGGTCACTCCCGGGCGGGCCGCCGCCACTGCGTCCCGGTCCGGCCGGCGGTCCCCACTCGCCCGGCCGGTCCCCGGCTCCCCCGCCCCGGGGGTCCGCCCCGCTCCCGGACCGCTTCGGCGGCCCGGCTCACGAAGGGACTCCCCGACCTCCATGTACTCCGCATCCTCGCCGCTGTCCGCCCCGCCCCGCCCCGCCCCGCACGCCGGGACCGGTCCCGCCCTGCGAACCCGTCCCGGCGGCGAGCCGTCGCGTGAACCGGGCCGCGGGCACCTGCCGGGCCCGCGCCGCGCCGGTACGGCGCACCCGGACGGTGGCCGGCTGGACACCAGCGGGGCACAGGGCGAGCCGCTGAAGGCGGCGGTGGCGGCGGTGCGGCGGATCTGCCCGGACTTCCAGCCGGCCCAGGTGCTGCGGCGCAGCGGGCGCACGGTGCTGCTGCTGGGGTCGGTGGGCCGGCTGCCGGCGGTCGCCAAGTGCCTGCTGGACCGCTCGCCGGAGCACCAGGAGTGCCTGCGCCGGGAGATAGCGGCGTACCGCTCGTTCGTGCGGCACCGCCCGCCGGTGCGGGTGCCGAAGCTGATCGCCGCCGATCCGGAGACCTGCACGCTGCTGCTGGAGCGGATGACGGGGCGGGCGGCGGGCATGGCCCGGCATCCGCGGGCGGCGCTGCCCCGCCCGGACCTCGACGGGGTGCTCCAGGCGGTGCTGCGGGTCGGCGGGCACGAGGGCTGGCGGCCCTCCGGCGAGGTGTCCGGGCCGCGGCCCCGGCTGAAGTACGGCGAGCGGATCTCGCACTTCCACCGGCTGGGCCTGCTGGCCGACCGCGACCGTGACGACCTGGAGAAGCTGCTGCGCTGCGCGGTGACCGAGTGCGGCGAGGAGGGGCCCTGGCAGTTCTGCCACGGGGACGCGCTGCTGTCGAACATGCTGCTGTCGCCGGCGGGGACGGTGCTGCTGGACTGGGAGAACGCCGGCTGGTACCTGCGCGGCTACGATCTGGCGACGCTGTGGTCGACGCTGGGCGCGGACCCGGTGGCGCGGCGGCGGATCAGCCTGCTGGCGCAGGACCGCGGCTGGGCCGCGCGGGACGCGTTCCTGGTCAACCTGATGCTGATCACGGTGCGGGAGATCAAGCGGTACGAGACGGCGTTGCAGTACGCCCTCAGCGGTGCGGTGCCGGTGGCGCCGGCCGGCGCGGGGGCGGCCGGGGCCTGCGGGGGCGACCCGGGTGAGGCGCAGCGGCTGCTGCTGCGCCGGCTGCACGACGACTTCGTGCTGGTGCGCAAGGCGGTGCGTGCGGCGGTGGGCACCCGCTGACCGCGGCGGAACGGGGCCCGCCCGCGCCGGATCGGTCCGGCACGGGAGGAGTGCCCTCCGGGTGTCAGGCCTGCCGGAACAGCGCGGCCGGCAGCGGCTTGAGCAGTTGGTAGAGGTCGTCGGTGATCGGCCGGTCCCAGGTGGCGACGGTGACGCGGACGCCGTCGCCGCGGTCGAAGCAGGCGCAGGAGACGCGCCCCTCGCTGATCTTCACGCGGCTGACGATCAGCAGGCTGTCGCCGTGCATGACGGGGATGTCCTCGCGGGAGACCTCCCGCACGGGTTCGTCGTTGCCGAGGGCGGCGAGCAACTGGGCGACTTCGAAGGGCACTTCGTCGTCGGTGGTCTCCCGGGCGGGCGAGCCCTCGGGGAGGTTGCCGATGAGCATGGCGGGGCCTCGGCCGCCGAAGAGGTCGTAGCGCAGGAAGACGCCCTGGCAACTGCCGTCGGCGCCCGGGATGATGCCGGCGCTGAGGTGTCCGGGCCAGTCGCCGGGGTCCATGGCCAGCACGTCGAAGTCCGGGCCGGAGGGCATGGCGTTGCGCCGACGCAGGAAGGACATGCGCACATCGTACGGGTCGGCGCGGCACTCCGGTCCCCGGGCGGTCCGGGGCCAGTGGGAGGCACTGCCGGGGGCCGTCCGGCGGGGATTCCGCAGGCCGTCGTACGGGGGTGCCGGGGGCCGTCCGGCGAAGGCGCCGGAGGCCGGTCGGTGAGGGGGCCGGCCCGGGGTCGCGCCGGGCCGCCGACCGGGGACCGCGCCGGGCGCGGCCGGCCGGGGAGGCCGGCCGCGGGGCGGTCAGGTCAGGTCGAACTCGCCGTCCCGGGCGCCCAGGACGAAGGCCCGCCACTCGGCGGGGGTGAAGATCAGCGCCGGTCCGTCCGGGTCACGCCCGTCGCGCATGGCGATGTGCCCGCCGACGAAGGCGATCTGGACGTCCCCGCTTCCCTTGTCGCTGGACAGCCATTCGGCTCCGGTCAGGTCGAGCTGGGGCTTCTTGTCCCCGGCGGTTGCCTCTGCCACGGTCCGTTCTCCTTCTGGACGTTGACGAACGCGTTCAGCCTAGCGATCCGCGGGGGTCCGCAGGGCCGGTTCGGCGGCACTGCGGCGCCGGGCGGACACGCGGCGTCACCGGCAGGTGCCGGCCAGGGCCCGGGTGAGGGCCGCGGTGTGGGCGGCGTCCAGCCCGAGTTCACCGGCGACGGAGCGGGTCTCGCCGGTGAGGCGGATCTCGCAGCCGGGGGCCGGGCGCAGCGCCGCTGTGTCGTGCCAGGCGCTGACCAGCCGCACGTCGATGCCGTCCAGCGTGGCCCGCAGCCGGGACAGCGGCGGGGCGGCGTCCGGGGCGGAGGCGGGGTCGGCGGCCCAGCCGGCCAGCAGGGCGCGTTCGACCAGGCGGGCCGCGGCGAACTGGCCGGTGAGCAGCCGGCGGGCGGCCGCCGGGTCGTCGCCCAGGGCTGCGGCCTCGGCGGCGGCGGCCTCCAGCACCTGGCTCTCGCGGGCCGGGTCGTCCACCGGGGCACCGGTGCGCAGCTTGGCGGCGGCCACCTGGTCGGTGAGCAGCAGACGCTGCGCCGACAGCCGCACCAGGGGGTCGAAGGGGCCGTGGCCGGGGGCGGGGCTCTCGTGGCCGGGCGGCAGCGGCACCCCGGTGTCGGTGCCGGGACCGCTGGGTCCGGGGTCCGTCAGGTCCGGGGCGGCGGCCGGGGGGACCATGGGACCGGGCAGCGCGAAGGCCGGCGCTCCGGCGGTACGGATCCCGGCCGGGCCGGTACCGCGGGCGGACAGGGGGGAACTGTCCGGACGGGCTGGTGCGGCGGCGCTGCCGGGGGCGGCGGCCGGGCGCAGCGGCCGGGCGGCGGCCGGGGCCGCGGCGGCCAGCAGCGCGACGGAGGCGGCCAGCAGGGTCAGCGGACGGAGGCGGCGCGGGGTCGCGGAGCGTTCGAGGGTGGGCGGTCGCAACGGAGGACCTTTCGGGTCGCGGGGGCTCCCGGCGGGGATGCCGATCCGGGGTTCCCGCATCACAACCACGCCGGGCCGCGTCGGGGCAACGGCAACACGGCCTTCATGGGCCCGACTTGACGCGACATCACCTCTTCGGGTCATACCTGGGCACGGGGTTGCCGGGAGGCCACGGGGTGGGCGAGGTCTTGGGGGTGGGCGCGGACGGGGGCGCCGGAGCGGTGGGGCCGGGGCACGGGGCGGGGGCGCCGGGGTGGCGGGCGGTGCGGGTCGGGCGCCGGGCGCCCCGGGGCGGTGCGCCGAATCAGCGAGGCGGCGGTCAGGCACCGGCGAGGTGGGTCAGGCACGGCTAGGGGGTAGGAGGTACGCGCTGCGGTCAGGCACCGGCTACGCGGTGACCGGACGGCGGACCGGCCCGCGGTGCGGTCAGGAGACGGGTTCCTGGTGGGAGCGCAACGCGGTCACGTCGCGGGCGAGTTCGTCGGCCTCGGCGGTGCGGCCGAGGCGGCGCAGGCACTGTTCCTCGTCCTGGCGGGCGGCCAGCGCCTCGGGGTGGCCGGGGCCGAGGGAGGCGGCGCGGGCGGAGGCGACCGCCCGGTACTCGGTCAGCGCCTCGTCCCAGCGGCCCAGCCAGCCCAGCGCGGTGGCGACCTCGCGGCGGCTGACCAGGCTGTCGGGGTGATCGCCGCCGAGCACCCGGGCGCGGGCGGCGCCCACCTCGCGGGCCTCCGACAGCGCCTCGTCCCAGCGATTGAGCCGTCCGAGGTTGACGCCGCAGCTGTGCCGTGCGCGCAGTGCCTCGGGGGCGTCGGGACCGGTGACCCGGGCGTGGGCGGCGGCCAGTTCCCGGTAGGTGTCGAGGGCCTCGGCGAAGCGGCCCAGGCGGCCCAGGCATATCCCGACCTCGTACTCGGCGGCCAGGGTGTCGGGGTGCAGCGGACCGAGCACGCCGGCCCGGGCCCGGGTGACCTCGCGGTACTGGGTGAGGGCGGCGTCCCAGTGGGTGAGCCGGCTGAGGGCGTAGGCCAGTTCGAAGCGGGTGATCAGGGTGTCGGGGTGGTCCGCGCCGAGCACCCGGGCGCGAGCGCCGTAGACCTCGCTGACCGTGGTGTACGCCTCGTCGAAGCGGCCGAGCCGCCCGAGGTTGTAGGCGAGGTTGTGCCGGCAGCGCAGGGTGTCGGGGTGGTCGGGGCCCATGACGCGTTCCCGGGCGGTCAGCACCTCGGAGTAGACCTGGTGGGCCTCCTCGTGCCGGCCGAGCTGTCCGAGGACGTGGGCGGTCTCCTGGCGGGCGGCCAGCGCCTCGGGGTGGTCGGCGGCGCGGGCGGCGAGGACGCGCTCGTACTCGGCGAGCGCCTCCGCGGGACGGCCCAGGCGGCCGAGCGCGAAGCCGAGTTCGTAGCGGCCGGTCGCGGCGTCGGGATGGTCGGCGCCGAGCGCGCGTTCCCGTTCGGCGACCAGGGTGCGGAAGGCGTCGGCGGCCTCCGCCCAGCGGCCCGAGCGGCTCAGCTCCAGTGCGGCGCGCTGCCGGGCGGCGAACCGGGCGGTACCGGAGCGGTCCGGGGCGGACGGCGCCGACGGCGGGGCGGACGGCGACTGCGGGGCGGCGCAGTACTGCGGGGCGGTGGAGAAGTCGGCGTCCGGCGTCCGCTCGGGGGCGGGGGCGGCGGCGTCCGGCCGGGGGCGGGGCGGGGCGGCCATCGGGGCGGTGCCGGTGAACCAGGTACCGGTCAGCGACGTGGTGTCGGGCCGGGCCGGCCGCACCCGCCGTACCGCCACCGAGTCGGCCCCGATGCTCAACCCCCGTGCCCAGGTGGGCAGTTCGATGCCGCGTTCCAGCTCCGCGCGCAGCGAGGCCAGCCGGCGGGCGACGGAACCGGCCTCCTGCGGGCGGTCGGCGGCCTCCTTCGCCAGCAGCTCCAGGATCAGCCGGTTCAGCGGTTCCGGCAGGTCCGGCCGCTTGGCGCGCGGCGGGTCGGGCTCCATGGTGCGGTGGCGGATGAGCACCGCCCAGGCGTCGTCGAGGTCGAACGGCGGTGCGCCGGTGGCGAGTTCGTAGAGGACGCAGCCGAAGGAGTACAGGTCGCTGCGGTGGTCGACCTCGGAGCCGACGATCTGCTCGGGCGACATGTAGTGCGGGGTGCCCATGGCCATGCCGGTGCTGGTCAGCCGGGAAGTGAAGCCGGCGTCGTGGCCCAGGCGCGCGATGCCGAAGTCGCAGATCTTCACGGTGCCGTCGGACAGCCGCAGGACGTTGGCGGGCTTGAGGTCGCGGTGCACCACGCCCTGCGCGTGGGTGTAGGCGAGGGCGGCGGCCACCTGCTCGCCGATGTCGGTCAGGTCGCCCAGCGGCAGCGCGACGCCCTGCTCGTCCTCCAGGACCTGGGAGAGGGTGTGGCCCTCCAGCAGTTCCATGACGAGGAAGAGGACGCCGTCGTCGGCGCCGAAGTCGTGGACCACGGTGATGCCGCGGTGCTGGAGGCCGGCGGCCACCCGGGCCTCGCGGCGGAACCGTTCGCGCATCACGTGCACGCGTTCCGCGTCGCCGCCCAGTTCTTTCAGGCATTTGACCGCGACCTTGCGGCCGAGGTCCTCGTCCACGCCGCGCCAGACCTCGCCCATGCCACCGCGGCCGATCAGCTCGATCAGCCGGTACCGGTCCCTGATCAGCCGGTTGTCGTCCCCCATCGTGAGCCGCTGCCCCCGTAGTGCCGCCGTGTGCTGTCGCGTGGTCGCACCAGTATGGCCGGGCGCACCGCCCCGCGTCACGGTGCCCCGGCGGCCGGGGCGGGGCGGGCGGCGCGGGGCGGGGCGGAATCGGCGTTTCCCCTGCCCGCCGGGCCCGCCGCCCATACCCTGGAGGTGTCCGCGGGTACCACCACATCAGCACACCGTGACCGGCCGAGGCTGATCACCGTCATGCGTGGAGGATCACATGAAGATGTTGATCAACGTGCCGGAGTCCGTGGTCGCCGACGGGCTGCGCGGGATGGCCGCAGCGCATCCGGGGCTGACCGTCGATGTGGACAACCGCCTGGTGGTGCGGCGGGACGCACCGGTGCCGGGCAAGGTGGGGCTGGTCTCCGGCGGCGGCAGCGGGCACGAACCGCTGCACGGCGGGTTCGTCGGCCGCGGCATGCTGGACGCGGCCTGCCCGGGCGAGATCTTCACCTCCCCGGTGCCCGACCAGATGACCCGGGCCGCGGCGGCGGTGGACAGCGGCGCCGGGGTGCTGTTCGTCGTGAAGAACTACACCGGTGACGTGCTGAACTTCGAAATGGCCGCCGAGCTGGCCGGCGACGAGGGCGTGCGCACCGAGAGCGTGCTGATCAACGACGACGTGGCGGTGACCGACAGCCTGTTCACCGCCGGGCGGCGCGGTACCGGGGCCACGCTGTTCGTGGAGAAGATCGCCGGGGCGCTGGCCGAGGAGGGTGCCGCGCTGGAGGCGGTCGCGGACATCGCCCGGCGGGTCAACGGGGCGAGCCGCAGCTTCGGCGTGGCGCTGACCGCGGTGACCACGCCGGCGAAGGGCAGCCCGACGTTCGACCTGCCGGCGGGCGAGCTGGAACTGGGCATCGGCATCCACGGCGAGCCGGGACGTGAGCGGCGGGCGATGATGACGGCCCGGGAGATCGCGGACGCGGCGGTGGACGCGATCGTGACGGACCTGCCCCCGGACGGCCCGGTGCTGGCCCTGGTCAACGGCATGGGCGGCACACCGCTGCTGGAGCTGTACGGCTTCACCTGCGAGGTGCACCGGGCGCTGGCCGAGCGGGACGTGCCGGTGGTGCGCACCCTGGTCGGCAACTACGTCACCTCCCTGGACATGGCCGGCTGCTCGCTGACCCTGTGCCGGGCGGACGAGGAGTTCGTGCGGCTGTGGGACGCCCCGGTCAGCACCCCGGCCCTGCGCTGGGGCTGCTGAGCGGCCCGGCCGCGGGCGGATCGCGCGGCCGGCTGCGCGGCGCGGCCGCGGGCGGATCGCGCGGCGGACGGCCGCGGGGCGGCCGGGCGGATCGCGCGGCGGACGGCCGCACGGCGGACGGGCGGGGCGGCGGACGGGCGGGGCGGCCGCCCGGGTACCCACGGTGGCCGGCGGGGTGAACGCGTTCGGCGTGGCGGGTGAGAGCGGGGGCGTGGCGGGGGAGGTTCCCGTGCGACTGTCCTTCCGACTGGAGGTATCAGGTCCGATGAACGCCAACGTCACTCCCGGCTCCGGGGCGTCCGGCCCGGTGATCGACGCCGCTTTCGTGCGGCGCTGGCTGTCGGCCGCCACCAACGCGATCGACCAGGAGGCGGAACGCCTGACGGAACTGGACTCGGCGATCGGTGACGCCGACCACGGCACGAACCTGCGGCGCGGCTTCACCGCCGCGAGCGCCGCGGTGGAGCAGGAACCACCGGACACCCCGGGCGGGGTCCTGGTGCTGGTGGGGCGCAAGCTGATCTCCACCGTGGGCGGCGCCTCCGGTCCGCTGTACGGCACGCTGCTGCGCACCACCGGCAAGGAACTCGGGTCCGGGGCGGCCGCGGAGCCTGAGCTGCTGGGGGCGGCCCTGCGGACCGGCGTGGAGGCCGTGGGCAAGCTCGGCGGCGCGGTGACCGGCGACAAGACGATGCTGGACGCGCTGGTCCCGGCGGTGGACGCGCTGGTGGCGGCCCTGGAGTCGGGCACCGGCCTGGTGCCCGCCCTGGAGGCGGCCAGGATCGCGGCGGACGAGGGGGCTGCGGCGACCGTGCCGTTGCAGGCACGCAAGGGCCGGGCAAGCTACCTCGGCAAGCGCAGCATCGGCCACCAGGACCCCGGTGCCACCTCGGCGGCACTGCTGATGGGGGCGTTCGCGCAGGTGGCGGAGCTGGCGGAGGGGCGGGGGCGGTGAGCGGGCCGACGGTCGGGGTCGTGCTGGTCTCGCACAGCGCGGCGGTGGCCGCGTCGGTCGCGGAGCTTGCGGCGGGGCTGTCCGGTGGCGGTGCGGCGGTGGCGGTGCGGCCGGCGGGCGGTCTGCCGGACGGCGGGCTGGGCACCAGTGCGGAGCTGATCGCGGCGGCGGTGCGGGAGGCGGACTCCGGTGCCGGGGTCGCGGTGCTGGCGGACCTGGGCAGCGCGGTGCTGACCGTCAAGGCGCTCCAGGAGGACGGCGAGTTCCCTGAGGGGGCCCGGCTGGTGGACGCGCCGTTCGTGGAGGGGGCGGTCGCGGCGGTGGTGACGGCCGGGGCGGGCGCGGACCTCGCGGCGGTCGAGGCGGCGGCCGGGGAGGCGTACACCTACCGCAAGTCATGAGCCGCGGGCCGTGCCGGGGGCTTCCGGCACGGCCCGTGCGGGGGAACGGGTGGGCCGGTCAGCCGGCGGCGGGTTCGAACCAGGTGGTGGTGCCGCCGGACAGGGCCAGCTTGATCCTGGTGAGGGTGATGTCGTTCAGCGGCGGCAGTTCGTCCGGGCCGAACCACCCGACCTCGGTGCTCTCGTCGTCGTTGACCCGGGCGGTGCCGCCGGTGGCGCGACAGCGGAAGGTGGTGGAGACGAACTGCACCTGGTCGCCGTTGGGGTAGGTGATCGGGTCCTCGGTCAGCACGCAGACCAGGTGTTCGGCGACCGCGTGGACGCCGGTCTCCTCCTCGATCTCCCGGACCATGGCGGCGGCCGGCTGCTCCCCGGGTTCGGGGATGCCGCCGACGATCGTCCAGCAGCCGTCGTCGGAACGCCGCACGAGCAGCACGCGCTCCCGGTCGTCGAGGACGACGGCGTTGACGCCGGGCAGGAACAGGGGGTGGTGTCCGATGGTCTGCCGCAGGACGCGCAGGTATTCGGGGATCGCCATGCGCCGAGCCTAGGCGGGCGGGCTCGGGTCCGGCACGAGCCGCACCGGGCGCGGGAGCGGTCAGCTCTCGCCGGTCGTCGCCTGCGGGCGGTGCGGGCGCAGCGCGGCGGTGATGGCCCGTACGGCGCCTTCGGCGTCGTCGACGGTGACGGTGAAACGGCGGCCGTCGCCGAGGTCGAGGGAGAGGCCGGGGCCGCGGCGCACGACCACGGCGGTGCCCATCTCCGGGCGCCAGCGGTAGCCCCAGCCACCCCAGGTACGCGGTGTGATCATCGGAACGATGTGGGCGGAGTCCACCTGGTCCAGCGGGATGCGCCGGCGGGGCAGCCCGATGTGACCGCAGCGCACCTGGACGCAGGTGTCGTCCACGGTGACGTGCACGTGGGTGAAGGCGAGGGTGCCGAACAGCACCAGCAGCCCGGCCGCCAGGCAGCCGACGACCGACATCACGAGCGGGGCGAGGCCGGAGGCCCAGGCCGAGTCGACTGCCAGATCGATGCCGAGCGCCACGCACCCGGCGCCGGTGAGGGCGAGCAGCCACTGCGCGTGGTTGGTGGCGTGCCCGGCCCAGCGTCCGGAACGTGCGGGTGCGGCCCCTGCGTCGCGCGAACCGCTGCGGGAGGCATCCATGCCTGGAGCGTACCCGCGCATCCGGGACACGGCACCCGACCCGTGTCAAGGGTGTGACGGGCGTTACACCGCCGGGGCAGCGGCCGTACCCCGGTCCGCCGGGCCCCGCCGGGCCCCGGCGGGCCTACCGCGCGGGGGCCGGGACGCCCGCGGCGACGGGGACGCCCGCGGTGAGGGAGCGGCCCTCGGGGTAGGCCAGCGCGGCGGCCGGCAGCGTGCCGGGACGGCCGTTGAGCAGCACCTCCAGGGTGCCGGTGACCGGGGCGCCGGGGGCGGGGACGGTGGCGAGGCGGCGCAGCACCTGGGCGGCGACCGGCTCGGCCGAGCCGTAGAGGGTGAGCGGGGCGGGGTCGCCGCCGGGGCGCAGGGCGGCGCGGATGGGTCCGGCGGCGAGTTCGTAGTGTGTGCAGCCCAGGACCACACCGGTGACCCCGGGCGGGGTGGTGGCGGCGGCCCGGGCGACGGCGGCGACCACCGCGGTCCGGTCGGCCCGCTCCAGCGCGTCGGCGAGCCCCGGGCAGGCCACCTCGGTGACCGGCACCCCGCCGGCGAACTCGGCGATCAGCCGGCGCTGGTACGGGCTGCCGGTGGTGGCCGGGGTGGCCCAGACGGCGACCGGGCCGGCGTGCGTGCCGGCGGGCTTGACGGCCGGCACGGTGCCGATGACCGGGATGCTTGGCTCCAGCCGGGCACGCAGCGCGGGCAGGGCGTGGACGGTGGCGGTGTTGCAGGCCACCACGAGGGCGTCGGGCTCCAGCCGGGCGGCGGCCAGCGCGCAGGCCAGCGCGTGTTCGGTGATCTCCTCGGGGGTGCGCGGACCCCAGGGCATGCCCTCGGGGTCGCAGGAGAGCACCAGATCGGTGTCGGGGCGCAGCCGGCGCAGCGCGGCGGCCGCCGCCAGCAGGCCGATCCCGGAGTCCACCAGTGCGATCTTCACTTCGACGGCCTCTCGTGACGCGAACGGTGTCCCGGGCAGCGGTGAGTTTACCGTCCCGGTCCCGGCGCGGCCGGTCGGCTGTGCCGGGGGGACGTGCGGCAGACTCGCGGGGTGACGTTGTGGACCGTGATCGCCGTGGTGGCGCTGCTGGCGTGGGTGTGGCTGCTGGCCGGGCAGGGAATGTTCTGGCGGACCGACGTGCGGCTGCCGCCGGGCGGGGAGCCGCAGCGGTGGCCGTCGGTGGCCGTGGTGGTACCGGCCCGCGACGAGGCCGAGGTGCTGCCGGTGAGCCTGCCGTCGCTGCTGGGGCAGGACTATCCGGGGCGGGCGGTGGTCTGCCTGGTGGACGACGGCAGCACCGACGGCACCGGGGAGCTGGCCGGACGGCTGGCGGCCGGCCCGGGGCTGCCCCTGACGGTGACCTCGCCGGGGGAACCGCCGCGGGGGTGGACCGGGAAGCTGTGGGCGGTCCGGCACGGGGTACGGCACGTGACGGAGCGGGAGGCGCCGGACTACCTGCTGCTGACCGACGCCGACATCGCGCACGAGCCGGACAGCCTGCGCTCCCTGGTCGCCGCCGCGCACGCCTCTGGGTACGACGTGGTCTCCCAGATGGCCCGGCTGCGGGTGGAGACCGGCTGGGAGCGGCTGATCGTGCCGGCCTTCGTCTACTTCTTCGCGCAGCTCTATCCCTTCCGCTGGATCGCGCGGCGCGGCGGGCGCACCGCTGCGGCGGCCGGGGGCTGCGTGCTGATCCGGCGTTCCGCCCTGGAGGCCGCCGGGGTGCCGGACTCGATCCGGCAATCGGTCATCGACGACGTGGCGCTGGCCCGGGCGGTGAAGGGCTCGGGCGGTTCGGTGTGGCTGGGGCTGGCGACCCGGGTGGACAGCGTGCGGCCCTGTCCGCGGCTCTCGCAGCTGTGGCGGATGGTCTCGCGCAGCGCCTACGCCCAGTTGCGCCACAACCCGCTGCTGCTGCTGGGAACGCTGGCCGGGCTGGCGTTGATCTACCTGGTACCGCCGGTGGCCGCGCTGGCCGGCCCGCTGTGCGGCGCGTGGCCGGTGGCGGCGGCCGGGTTCACGGCGTGGGCGGTGATGACGGCGACGTACCTGCCGATGCTGCGGTACTACCGGCAGCCGTGGTGGCTCGCGCCCACGCTGCCGTTCACCGCCGCCCTGTACGCCGCGATGACCGCCGACTCCGCCGTCCAGCACTACCGCGGGCGCGGCGCGGCGTGGAAGGGCCGCACGTACGGGGCGCCTTCGGCGTACGCGGGGGAGGAGCCGGCGCCGGAGGGGCCGGGGTCCGCGGCGCGGGGTTGCGCGGCGGAGGGGGCGCCGGCCGCCGCGCCGGAGGCGTCCGCGCACGACGGGGGCTGAGGCCGGGAGCTGCGGACGGCGCCGGGGGTCACTTGCGGCCCGGGGTCCAGCGCATGCCCCAGCCGTACGCCTGGTCGATGGTGCGCTGCGGGCTGACGCCGCGGCGCGGCACGAGGAAGCGGGACTCGCGACGCACGACGAGGTCACCACCGGTGTTCTCGATCAGCGCCAGCGCGCACACGGTGGAGGGCCCGTCGCACTCGTCGAGCCGGAAGTCCACCGGGGCGCCGTGCTCGGGTCTGAGCGCGCACACCGCGCGCAGCCCGGCGAAGCCGGTGGCGCCGGAGTAGATGGTGACGAAGAACAGGATCCGGCGGAAGCTGTCGCGGTGGTCGAGGTCGACGGTGATGTTCTCGCCGCGGCCACCGCTGCGGTCGTCCCCGTCGAGCCGCATCCACGGCGCCTCGGTCATCGAACCGAACGCCCCGCCGAGCGCCTGCACCACTCCCTTGCGGCCGTCGGTCAGCTCGTACAGGGCGCACAGGTCCAGGTCGGGGTCGCTCACCTCGACGGCCCCCACGGCTTTCGCGAACCACGTGCCGCGCACCGGCGCGGCCACGCCGGGGCTCCAGTTGAGGCCGACGTTCATCACGCCTGAGATGCCACCCTGCTTGCTCAGCGACACCGCCGGCCGGTCCTTGGTCAGGGTGACGCGGCCGGGCGCCGCCGGGGCGGACGGGCCGGCGGAGGGGGCGGCGGGGCCGGTGCCGGAGGGGACGGCGGAGGGGACGGCCGGGCCGGGGTTCGTGCGCGGAGCGCTTCCTGACGGCTCGTCATCCACGGTGATACCGAAATCCGTGGCGAGTCCGGCCAGGCCGGAGGCGTATCCCTGGCCGACCGCGCGGAACCGCCAGGTCGCCGCACGGCGGTACAACTCGCCCAGGACGTAGGCGGTCTCGGTGGTGGCGCCGGCGCTCTCGTAGCGGGCGACCTCCGCGCCGTCCAGCGCGCCGAGCACCCGCACCGACAACCCCGGCACCTGTCCGAACGTCCCGCCGTCCGCGGACGCCGCCAGCACGATCCGTTCAACGGCGGGATCCAGCCGTTCCAGGTCGACGAGCAGGGTGTCCACCACTCGCGCGGAGTCCTGGCGGCGGCCTTCGTGGCGCACTGCGCCGGAGGGGTGGACGGGCTGGTTGTAGAAGACGAAATCACTGTCGTCACGCACTCGTCCGCCGCTGAGCAGAAGCGCCGACGCATCGGTCTCCGGAACTCCGAAACCGGTGCGACGTGCGACTTCGACCCGCACCGCACGCGCGGTCACCGGCGCGTTCTCGCCCTTGCTCAACGGCATCGCCGCTCCTGTCGTCCGGCCGTGCGCGAGCCGCCGCACGATGATCCAAGTCGGGCGGCGCGATGAGGTGTTGCCGGTTCCCTACCCGTTCACGTTCAGGAGTTCTCATGATCGGGCGGAATGTTTTACCCGCCGAAACGCCTTCTGACGAGGGGTTTTCGCTGGTTCGCTCGTTTTGCGGATCAAAGTTGCCTCTGGGGGTGACAAACAACCTGCTTATCGGACTCCCCTAACCACAGTTTGTGGGCTTAACTTATGGAGCATGACCACCCCCCGCGGCACCTACGGTGGCGGCTACTACGCCTCGTCCTCTTTTCCGGACACCCCGATCTACGACAGCCTGGTCGCCGAGCGCGGCACGCCCCAGATCGCGCCGATCCGGGTCTCGCTCCCCTCGTACGAGAGCAGCAGTAACCTGCCCGCTCTCCCGGCGCTCCCGGCCCTGCCCTCGGGACCGTCCCAGCCGATGCCGGTCCAGGCCGGCTATCCGGGCCAGATGCCGGCGGCGCACCCGGTCGGCGGCTACCCGCAGCAGGTGCCGGCGCCGTTCATCCCGCAGCAGCCGCAGCCGCAGCGCGGGTACCCGCAGCAGATGCCGGCGGCGCAGATGCCCGGACAGATGCCGTACGCCCACGGGGGCTCCAACGGGTACGACGCGGTGCGCCCGGTGCCGCCCCGCCCGGTGCCGCCGCGCCAGCCCGCGCCGGCCGGCTACCCGGACGACCCCTACCGCCGCCAGTACAACGGTTACAACGGCCAGGGCTACTGAACGCACGGGGAAACCCGTGGCGCGGCACATCGGGGGGCCGCGCCCGGAATGCCCCCGACGTCACGAGTGTCCGCGGTCACGGCACACCCGCGCACGGCCCTGGCACCATGTCCGCATGCCGTCCGCACAGCTGATCTCGCTGCACGTCCATCCGGTCAAGTCGGCCACGGGCGTCTCGCCCGCCGAGGCCGCGGTGGAACCGTGGGGCCTGGCCGGCGACCGCCGCTGGATGGTCACCGACGCCGACGGCACCGGTCTCACCCAGCGCGAGGTGCCGGCGCTCGCCCGGACCGCCGCCGCGTACGGCACCGACGGAGCCGTCGAACTGCGCGCGCCGGACGCCGAACCGCTCACCGTCGCGGTGCCCTCGGCCGGACGCACCACGCCGGTCCGGCTGTTCGGCCAGTGGACCGAGGCCGTCGACGCCGGCGACGAGGCCGCGAAGTGGTGGAGTGCCGTCCTGGGCGGCGAACACCGACTGGTGCACCTCGACGATCCCGCCGTACGCCGGCCCATCCGCGGCGCTCCCGGCTCGCACCCGGGACCGGCCGGCGGCCCCGGCACTGTCAGCTTCGCCGACAGCCATCCGCTGCTGCTGACCTCCACCGCGTCGCTCGCGGCCCTGAACGACCTGATCGCGCGGGGCCCGAACGCCGCGGAGGGCCCGCTGCCGATGGCCCGTTTCCGGCCCAACGCGGTGATCGACGGCGCACCGGCCTGGGCCGAGGACGGCTGGCGGCGGGTGCGGCTGGGCGACGTGGTGCTGCGGGTGGCCCAGCCCTGCGCCCGGTGCGTGATCACCACCGTCCACCCGCCCACCGGCCACCACGGCCGCGAACCCCTGCGCACGCTGGCCCGGCACCGGCGCGTCGGCACGGGCCTGATGTTCGGCGTCGACCTGATTCCGGAGACCCCCGGAACCCTGCGGGTCGGCGACGCGTTCAGCGTGGTGGAGTGATGGCCGCGAAACGGCTCCCGGCGGTCCCTGAGGTGCGGCGGCACGCACGCCGCACGACCGGACCGCCATGGCCACCGGGCGGTTCCGGCACCGAGCGCGGTGCGACGACGGGCGGAGGAGGTGCGCGACTGTGCGGCTGATACCGGACACGCGATCCATACCGGGCATGTGGCGCTGGCGGCCCAACCCGCTGCGCCGGCGCAGCGACCTGGTCGAGGCATGGGCGGGCCTGGCGGCGGTGGCCGTCGCCGCGGTCGGCGCCCCGGTGGCCGGCGTGGTGGCCGGCCGCGCGGTCGACTCCACCCTCCAGCGCGTCGCCGCCACCCAGCGCGCCCAGCGGCACGAGGTGCGGGCGGCCGTGGTCGCGCTCCCCCGCCCGCGTGGCGACGGTCCGGTCGAGGCGAAGGACACCGACGACTCCTCGGTCTCCGCCACCGGCCACCGTGCCCGCGTCGCCTGGACCGGCACCGACCACCGCACGCACTACGCGCAGGTCAGCATCGTCGGCCGCCACACGGTCGGCACCACCATGCCGATGTGGGTCGACCGGGCCAACCGCCCGGTCGATCCGCCGCTCGACCTCACCACCGCCACCTCGAACGCGATCGCCGCCGGCGCCGGCGCGGCGGTCGGCGTCGCCGCCCTCGTGATGGCCGTCCGCAGCTTCATCGGCTGGCGCATCCTCCGCCGACGCCTCGCCGTCTGGGAACGCGACTGGTTCCGCGTCAGCCAGGAATGGGCCGGCGCGGAGGGCTGAGTCCGGGGGCCGGGGCGGCCGGCCGCCGGGACGGACGGCCCGAACCCGGCCGGTGCGCGGGGGCCGTCCCCCGCACGGTGTGGCCGGCCCGGCCTTCCCCGGAGCGAGGACCGTCCGGCCCAGTACGCGGCGCGGCCCCCGCGCGGGGTGGCCGCCCCGGCCCGACCCGGACCCCGTGAGGCCCTCGGATCGCGCACCGTTCGCGGGCCCGTCCAGGGCGTCCGGCGCCGTGTCCCGGTCCCACCCCGGCCGTCCCCTGGACTCCGCCCCCGGACTCCGCCCCTGGTCCCGCCATCCCGCCCGGCGGGCCACCACCGCCCCGACCGTCGGCGACCCTCGTGGCCAGGTCGGTCGTTCCGGGGCGCAATTCCCGTCAGGATCAAGCCGTTTCGAAAATCCCCGGTTCATCTCCGCACGAACTCCCCCATCTGCACGGCTTCCTGGAGTCGGGCGTGCGGCGTGGCTCCCGGCGCGCGCTAACGTGGTGGTCGCGGTCCGTAACGTACGAGGTGGGGGCAAGGCAACACCATGGCACAGGGCGTGGTTCAGGTGACGCACACCGGCACTTCCCGGTGGCGGCGCCGCACCGGCGAGTACGAGACCCTCGCCGCCGCCCTGGAGGCGGCCGGTGACGGTGACGTGGTCGCCGTCAACCCGGGGACGTACCGGGAGAATCTCGTCGTCCAGCGGGCGATAACGCTGCGGGGCGCCGAGGGGCCGGGGTCGGTCCGGATCGCGCCGCCCGGTGGAGTCGCGCTGACCGTGCGCGCCGACGCCGTGGTGCGGGACCTGCACATCGAGGGCCAGGACACCTCCTCGGCGGCGTTGCTGGTGGAGGACGCCGCCCCGGAGCTGGCGGGGCTGCGGGTCGTGACGCGTTCCGCGGTGGGCATCGAGGTGCGCGGCGGGGCCCGGCCGACGGTGCGCTCCTGCACGGTGGACAACCCGGCGGGCGTGGGCGTGAGCGTGCTGGACGGGGCAGGCGGGCTGTACGAGGAGTGCGAGATCGTCTCCGCGGGGCAGTCGGGCTTCTCGGTGCGCGGCGGGGCCTCGCCCCGGCTGGAGCGCTGCCGGGTCCACCACGCCTCCGGCTCCGGTCTGACGCTCACCGGTGAGGGCAGCACCGCGGAGGCGGTGGGCTGCGAGGTGTACGAGATCAAGGGCACCGGTGTGCAGGTGGCCAACCGCGCCACCGGTCACCTCACCGACTGCCAGGTGCACCGCACCACCGGCGACGGCGTCACGCTCGACACCGACGCGGTGCTGTCGATGTCGGACTGCGACGTGCACGACGTGCCGGAGAACGCGATCGACCTGCGGTCCCGCTCGGTGCTGACCCTGACCCGCTCGACCGTGCGGCGCTTCGGCCGCAACGGCCTGTCGGTCTGGGACCCGGGCACCCGCGCGGACGCCAACCAGTGCGAGATCCACGAGTCCACCGGCGACTACCCGGCGGTGTGGATCAGCGACGGCGCGGCGGCCGTGCTGGAGTCCTGCCGGGTGCGTGAGGTGCCGGACGCGCTGTTCGTGCTGGACCGCGGTTCGCGGGCCGACGTCGTCGACAGCGACATGTCCCAGGTCCGCAACACCGCGGTGTCGGTGAGCGACGGGGCGACCGTGCAGCTGGACGACTGCCGGATCAAGGAGGCGGCCACCGGCGCCTGGTTCCGCGACCACGGCAGCGGCGGCACGCTGGCCAACTGCACCATCGACTCGGCCTCGACCGGTGTGATCGTCACCAAGGGCGCCGATCCGACGATCGACCGCTGCGTGGTGGAGAACCCCTCGGAGTCCGGCTTCTACGTCTCGGCCGGGGCGCGCGGCACGTTCACCAACTGCCGGGTCACCGGGAGCCGCAGCTACGGCTTCCACATCATCGACGGCTGCCGCAGCACGCTGACCAAGTGCCGTACCGAGCGCTGTTCGCGCGGCGGCTACGAGTTCGCCGAGCCGGGTCCGCAGGTGCGGGACTGCTCCAGTGACGACAGTGCGGAGCTGCGGCCCTCCCCGCTCTCCTCCTCCGCCCCGGTGAGCGGGGGTTCGGGCGGGATCGGCGGCGACGTGCTGCCCCCGCGCCCGGCTCCGGCGGCCCGGCAGACCGCGGTGCAGTCCTTCGGGCTGCTGGGCGGGGTGCCCGACGCGGCGGCCGCCGTCGAGTCCGCCGCGCCGCGCCGGTCGGCGGAGGACGTGCTGGGGGAACTGGACGGCCTGGTGGGGCTGGACAGCGTCAAGCGTGAGGTGCGCGCCCTGATCGACCTGATCGCGGTCGGCCGGCGGCGCCAGGAGGCTGGGCTGAAGGCGCCGGGGCTGCGGCGCCACCTGGTCTTCACCGGCTCCCCCGGCACCGGCAAGACCACCGTGGGCCGGCTGTACGGGGAGATCCTCGCCGCGCTCGGGGTGCTGGAGAGCGGGCACCTGGTGGAGGTCTCCCGGGTGGACCTGGTGGGCGAGCACATCGGTTCGACGGCCATCAGGACGCAGGAGGCGTTCGACCGGGCGCGCGGGGGTCTGCTGTTCATCGACGAGGCGTACGCGCTGGCCCCGGAGGACTCCGGTCGTGACTTCGGCCGTGAGGCGATCGACACGCTGGTGAAGCTGATGGAGGACCACCGGGACGCGGTGGTGGTCATCGTGGCCGGCTACACCGCGGAGATGGAGCGCTTCATGGCGTCCAACCCCGGTGTCGCCTCGCGTTTCTCCCGCACGATCACCTTCGGCGACTACAACCCGGAGGAACTGCTGCGGATCGTCGGCAGCCAGGCCGACGACCAGCAGTACCAGCTGGGCGAGGGCATGGACGAGGCGCTGCTGAAGTACTTCACGGCGCTGCCCAAGGGGCCGTCGTTCGGCAACGGGCGCACCGCGCGCCTGACCTTCGAGGCGATGGTGGAGCGGCACGCCGGCCGGGTGGCGCAGCTGGAGTCGCCGAGCACGCAGGACCTCCAGCTGCTGTTCCCGGCGGACCTGCCCGACCTGCCCTGACCCGCGCGGGGCTCCGGGAACCCGCGCTCGCGCCCCGTCCCTCGATCCCGTCATCGCCCCAGTCTCCCCTCCCCCGGCCGCCCGCCGGCCGGTGTGCGCCGCGTGCCCGCCGGGGCCCGCTCGGCCCCGCGGCCCTGGCGCCGCTCCCTCAGGATCCCCCCGCCGCGGGCCCTGCGGCACCCCCGGGCCGAACATTCATCCGATTTCGTGAAACCGGCCGCCGCACACCCCCGAGCGACCCTGCGTTGTCAGTGCCCCGTGGGAGGATGGACGTCCGCGCGGCACGGCCGTCGGGCACCGGGACCGGGAATCCGCCACCGGGCGCCCGGGTGGTGCACGACCGCCGGCACGCACCGGTGACGTGGTCAACCGCGCGGGTCAACGCCCGTGGCGAAAACGGCAGGGCGGACGGGAAGGACGGGGAGACGGTGACCGAGCACCAGAATCTGCTGGCCGAGCAGCGCCGGGCGCTGATCCTCGACGAGGTCCGGCGGCGCGGCGGTGTCCGGGTGAACGAACTGACCCGCCGGCTGAACGTGTCGGACATGACCGTCCGCCGGGACCTGGACGCGCTGGCGCACCGCGGGGCGGTCGAGAAGGTGCACGGCGGCGCGGTGGCGGTGGCCGCGGCGAGCGCGCACGAGCCGGGGTTCGAGGCGAAGGCGTCGCTGGAGCAGTCGGCCAAGGAGGAGATCGCCCGGGCCGCGGCCGCCCTGGTGCGCCCCGGGAGCGCCATCGCGCTGTCCGGCGGTACGACGACGTTCACGCTGGCGCAGCGGCTGCTGGACGTACCGGACCTGACGGTGGTGACGAACTCGGTGCGCGTGGCGGACGTCTTCCACGCCGGACGGTGGCGCACCGACGCGGCGGGACGCACAGCGGTGCGCGAGGGGGCGGCGTCGGTGGTGCTGACCGGCGGGGTGCGCACCCCGTCGGACGCGCTGGTGGGGCCGGTGGCCGACCGCGCGATCGTCTCGCTCCACTACGACCTGCTCTTCCTGGGGGTGCACGGCCTGTCGGCGGAGGCGGGGCTGTCGACGCCGAACCTGGCGGAGGCGGAGACCAACCGGCGCCTGGTGGGATCGGCACGGCGGGTGGTGGTGATCGCGGACCACACCAAGTGGGGCACGGTGGGACTGAGTTCGTTCGCCGGCCTCGACGAGGTCTCCACGCTCGTGACGGACTCCGGGATCCCGGACGCCACGCGCGAGGAGGTCGCCGCGCACGTGGCCGACCTGATCGTCGCCGACCCCTCGGGTCCGTCCGGGCCGTCCTGACCCCGCGCCCGCACGCACGCGCGCCCGGGAGACACCGCCCGCGTCACGAACGACCGGCCGTCCCCGTCCCCGGACGGCCCCCGGCCGCGTCACGAACCGCACCCCCGGGGCCGGACGAACGCGCCCGGCCCCGCAGGAGAACCGCCGGCCCGGGCGTACCCCGCCCCCAGGAACGCCCCCTCAGCAGGACCAGGTGCCGGTGGTGAGGAACGTGTCGATGGCCGTGGCGTACGGCGTGATGTCGAGGCCCTCGGAGGCGAGCCAGGCGTCGGAGTAGTACTTGTCGAGGTAACGGTCGCCGGGGTCGCACAGCAGGGTGACGACGGATCCGGCGCGGCCGGCGGCGAGCATTTCGGCGACGATGCGCAGCGCGCTCCACAGGCCGGTGCCGGTGGAGCCGCCCGCCTTGCGGCCGATGGCCCGCTCCAGGGCGCGGACCGCGGCGACGGAGGCCGCGTCGGGCACCTTCATCATGCGGTCGACGGCGCCGGGCACGAAGCTCGGTTCCATCCGGGGGCGTCCGATGCCCTCGATGCGTGATCCGCTCTCGCAGGCGGTGCCGGGATCGCCGTTGACCCAGCCCTCGAAGAAGCATGAGTTCTCCGGGTCGGCCACGCACACGCGGGTGTCGGCCTGCGTGTAGTGCACGTAGCGGGCGATGGTGGCGGACGTGCCGCCGGTGCCGGCGGTGGCGACGATCCAGGCGGGTTCCGGGTGGCGTTCGCGCTGCATCTGCTGGTAGATCGACTCGGCGATGTTGTTGTTGCCGCGCCAGTCCGTCGCCCGTTCGGCGTACGTGAACTGGTCCATGTAGTGCCCACCGGTCTCCTCGGCGAGCCGGGCGGAGACCTCGTAGATCATCCGGGGCTGGTCGACGAGGTGGCAGCGGCCGCCGTGGAACTCGATCAGGCGCTGCTTCTCGGTGCTGGTGGTGCGCGGTACGACGGCGATGAACGGCACGCCGATCAGGTGGGCGAAGTACGCCTCGGAGACGGCGGTCGAGCCGCTGGACGCCTCGATGACCGGTTTGCCCGGGCGGATCCAGCCGTTGCACAGGCCGTAGAGGAACAGCGAGCGGGCCAGGCGGTGCTTGAGGGAGCCGGTGGGGTGGGTGGACTCGTCCTTGAGGTAGAGGTCGATGCCCCAGTGCTCGGGGAGCGGGAAACGCAGCAGGTGGGTGTCGGCGCTGCGGTTGGCGTCGGCCTGCACCTTGCGGACGGCTTCCTTCAGCCAGTCGCGGTAGTGGGGGTCCGAACGGTCGACGTCCACCGTGGGCAGCACCCGGGGGGACGGCGTGACGCTCTCCCCGTCGCGTTCCGCTGTCTTCATCTGGACGGCCTCCCATGACGGTTCACGGGTCCGGGCGCGCGCTCCGGAGCGGTACCGATCATAGGCAGCCGCCGCCCGGTCCGCCGGGTGAACGGGCGCAGAGCCTGATGCCAGCGTGGCGGAAGTTGCGAAAGCCGGACAGCGGGGCCAACCTGGTCCCACCCGGAGTACCCGGCGTGTCACCATGCGTTGCCACAGAGGTCTTCCCAAACGAGCGGTACGGGACCGGCCCGCAGGCGGTCGGCCCCTCACCGCGGAGGGAGTCGCAGCCGTGATCCCGACCCGACAGCCCCGGAGCTGCGCCCTGGAGCTCGAAGCGCAGCCGAGCCGGGCCGGACAGGTCCGCAGAATCGTTTCGGCCCAGTTGCGCTACTGGAACCTCGACCCCGTGATGGACACCGCCCTGCTGGGTGTGACCGAACTGCTGGCCAACGTCTACCGGCACGCCGAGCCCGACAAGCACTGCACGGTGACCCTGACGCTGGACGAGGGACTGCTCACGGTGGCGGTCGCCGACCGGGATCCACGGCCCGCCTGTCCGGTCTCCCTCGTCGAGACACTGGCGACCGGAGGCAGGGGACTGGCGATGATCGCCGCCCTGTGCGAGGCGTGGGGGTGCCGCCCGGACGAGGCGGGGGCGGGGAAGACCGTCTGGTTCACCCTCCTGCGCCCCTCCGTCGCCCTCACCACCGGCTCGGCCGCCCTGGCGACCGGGCCGCCGTCGTATCACGGCCCGGCCGCCCCGGCCATCACGCTGGCCGACCTCGCCCCGCCGGTCGCCGTCTCCTTCGCCTGACGCGCGCCCGCGCGACGTCACGCGAAGCGCGACGTCACCATGGGGGACCGAAAACGCCGCAGCACCCGCACCGGAGACGCCGCCGCCACGCCCGTACGCCACGGCCGCGCGGCCATCGGCCCCCTGCCGCACGCGGGACATCGTGCCGTACAGGTACGGAAAACGAGCCGGCGCCGGCGGGAGCGGTTCACCACGGCGGTCCGGCACCGCCGGCGGGGGACGTCAGCGGCCCTCCAGCACCGCCAGGGGATCGTCGAGCATGGGCTGCCAGGCGAGTTCCGCGGCGCCGACCAGGCCGCCGTGGTCGAGGGTGCAGCCGAGGATCGGCACGGAACCGCTGCGGCCCCACAGGCTGCGGTCGGCGACCACGGCCCGCAGGCGTTCGGGGTCCGCCTCGAAGAGATAGCGGTGCAGGCCGCCGAGCGCGATGCGGTCGGGGTTGAGGACGTTGACCAGGCCGGCGAGCCCGAGGCCGAGGCGGTCGATGAGCAGGCCGGCCGCGGTGGCGACAGCGGGGTCGTCGTACTCCTCGCGCAGCAGCGCGCAGCAGCGCGGCAGCAGCGAGACCTCGGGGCCGGGGGGACGGCCGGCGGCCTGGAGGAAGGCGAGCGGATCGACCTCGACGTCCAGGCAGCCGCGGCTGCCGCAGTGGCACGGCCGCCCGTCGGGGTTGACGGTGAGGTGGCCGACCTCCAGGGCGAGGCCGGAGCTACCGGTGTGCAGGCGGCCGTCGAGCACCAGGGCGCCGCCGACGCCGCGGTGGCCGGTGGCGACCACCAGCAGGTGCTGGGCGCCGCGGCCGGCGCCGTGCCGGTGCTCGGCGAGGGCGGCGACGTTGACGTCGTTGCCCGCGAAGGAGGCGGGCGGGGTGCCGGCCGGGGTCAGGATCCCGTTCGCGGCGAGCTGTTCGGCGAAGACCTGCCGCACGGGGGCGCCGGCCGGCCAGGCGACGTGCAGGGGGTTGAGGGCGCTCCCGTCGGGTTCGGCGACGGCGGAGGGCACGGCGAGGCCGGCGCCCAGGCAGTCACGTCCGGTGGCCTTGAGCAGGGCGGCCCCTTCGGCGACCACCATGCCGAGCACCTGGGCGGGGTCGGCGGGCACGGTGACACAGGCCGGGGTGGTGGCCACGATGCGGCCGCCGAGACCGACCAGCGCGCTGCGGAAGCCGTCGGCGTGCACCTGGGCGGCCAGCACCACCGGGCCGTCGGGGTCGACGGTGAGGCGGTGCGAGGGGCGGCCCTGGGCGCCCGAGGCCACGGTGGGCCGGGTGTCCACCCGGATGAGCCCCTTGGCCTCCAGCTCGGCGGCGACGGCGCCCGCGGTGGCGCGCGTCACCCCGAGCTCCGAGGTGAGGACCGCGCGGGTGGGCGCCTGGCCGGTGTGCACGAGTGTCAACGCCGGTCCGAGCGCCCCTCGTCCTCTTTCAAGCCTTGTCCGAGTCTGCGTCACGGTCCTATTCTCACTTTGTGCCGACTCTGAACAAAATACGGACGGCATGGTTCCCGTCCACCGCCCGCCGCGGCAGGGGCGGCGACGGTGTTCTGAGGGCCCTGCGGATCGCGGTGACGGCGTTCTTCGCCATGGACGGCCTGGTCTTCGCCGGCTGGGTGGTGCGCATCCCGGATGTGAAGGCGCAGACCGGCGCGGCGCCGGCCGCGCTGGGGCTGGCGCTGCTCGGGGTGTCGGCGGGGGCGGTCGCGACGATGCCGGCGGCCGGCCTGCTGTGCCGGCGGTTCGGCAGCCACCGGGTGACGGTGGGCATGGGCGTGGTGCTGGCCCTGGGCGTGACGCTGCCGCCGCTGACGCACTCGGCGGGGACGCTGGGCGCGGTGCTGCTGGTCTTCGGCTGCGGCTACGGCGGGCTGAACGTCTCCATGAACGCGGCCGCGGTGGACCTGGTGGCGGCCCTGCGGCGGCCGGTGATGCCGGGGTTCCACGCGGCGTACAGCCTCGGCGGGCTGGCGGGCGCGGGCGCCGGCGGCCTGCTGGCACCGCGGTTGTCGCCGGAACGGCACCTGCTGCTGCTCGCGGCGGCCGCCCTGGCGGTGACCGTGGTCGCCGGCCGGACCCTGCTGCGCCACCCGGCCCCCGCGGCGCCCGGCTCCCCGGCGGCCGCCCCCGGCCCAACGGCGCCCGGCGGTACGGGTGGGGCCGGCCGGCCCGGGGCCGGGGTGCGGTGGCTGGTGGTGACGCTGGGGCTGGTGGCGATGTGCGACGCGTACGGCGAGGGGGCCATGGCCGACTGGGGAACGCTGCACCTGCGCGGTGACCTGCACGCGGGCGCCGGCCCGGCGGCCACCGGGTACGCGGTGTTCGCCCTGGCGATGACGGCCGGACGGCTGGCGGGGACGCGGGTGCTGGAGCGGTTCGGGCAGACCCGGGTGACGGTCGCCGGGGCGTTCACGGCGGCGGCCGGCATGCTGCTCGGCGCGCTCTCGCCCGGACTGTGGGCGGCCGTGGCCGGCTACGGGGTGACCGGCCTGGGCATCGCCAACATCTTCCCGGCCGCCATGGCCCGCGCCGGTGCTCTCGCCGGCCCCGGCGGCGTGGCGCTGGCCTCGACGTTCGGCTACGGCGGCATGCTGCTGGGCCCGCCGGCGATCGGGCTGACCGCGCAGGCGGCCGGGCTGCCGGCCGCGCTGACCACGGTGGCCGCGGCGGCGGCGCTGGCCGGGCTGATCGCGTTCCTGCCCGCCCGGGCGGAGCGCGCCGCGGCCGCCTGACGTGTTCGGGGACGGCGGACCCGGGGACCGGCGGCACGGGAACCGGATCCGATGGCCGGACGTCACCCGGACGGCCCAGCCGTGCGGTCCGCCGCTGGCACGATGTCCGGCATGGAGACGGGAAGCGGGATCAGCACGGCGGAATACGTGGCGGTACTGCGGGAGGAGGGCCGCCTGTTGGGGGCGGCGGCGGAGCGCGGCGGATGGGAGGCGCCGGTCGGGGCGTGCCCGGGCTGGCGGATGCGGGACCTGGTCGCGCACACCGGCGGCGTGCACCGGTGGGCGGCGCTGTACCTGGCCGGCGCCACCTCGCCGGTGCGCCCGCGGCGGGCGGAGACGTCCGACGGGGAGCGGCGGGAGTGGTTCCACGAGGGACACCGGGCGCTGGCGGACGCCCTGGAGACGGCGCCGGCGGGGCTGGAGTGCTGGACGTTCCTGCCGGCCGCCTCCCCGCTGGAGTTCCGGGCCCGCCGGCAGGCGCACGAGACGGCCGTGCACCGCATCGACGCGGAGCGGGCCGCCGACGGCCGGCACTCCCCGGTGGACCCGCGGTTCGCCGTGGACGGCGTGGACGAGCTGCTGAGCGGGTTCCTGTGCCGTGCGCGCGGCGGTCCGCGCGCCGAGCTCGCGACGACGCTGCGGGTGCGGGCCACCGACGCGGGCGGGCGGTCCTGGCTGCTGCGGATCGACGCAGGCACGCCGGTGACCGAACGGGACGGCGACGGCCCGGCGGACTGCACCGTCAGCGGACCGGCCGCGGCCCTCTACCTGAGGTCAGCTACACCGCGCCCTCGCTGGCAGGTCATCCGGGGAACCAACCCGCCACCGTGACCAAGCCATCCACAGGTATTGACTATTGCTCGTCCGCGACCAGCACCACCTCCTGGCCTACGAGTTCACGTATGACCAAGCGGGCGATCTCCTCACGGGCCCGGTCGTGGTCGAACCTCGCCCGTGACAGCAGGTGCTGCAGCCGGTGCGGGCCCGGATGCCCCAGCGCCTCAGCCAGAGTCCAGCAGTTGCGCGTGTCCACCTCCGCCAGCAGCCCGGTGACCATCTCCGCCGCCGTTGCACGGGTCTCACGCCGGGCGAAGCAGCCCGCGATCGCATCCATCGCCGCCCGGAACACCCGGTCCCAGGCGGCCTGGGCTGTCGTGGCCTCCACGGCCACCTGATCCTGAAGCGTCGTCACAAACGTTCATGATCACGGTGGCCGCACCCATGCCCGAACCCGCCCCCCAAGCAACTGACCAGCACAACTACCGGAACTACAGCTGCCGTGTCAGACCGGGCGGGGCGATCACCCGGCCGGGCAGGCGGGGGCGATCGCCTCCCGTTGCCATCCGCAGGCGCCGACCTCCCGCTCCCGCCCGCCGGCACCCTGGCCTCCCACTCCCACCCGGTCGGGGGCATTTCGAGAACAGCGAACCATTGCGAGAGCACTGCTCTCACCCAGCGAGGAGGGACCGCCGCCATGGAACAGGACACGCAGGCGCACGCACACGTCAGGAAGCCGGGCCGGATGACCGTGCGGGTGATGAACCCGCTGGTGGCCTGGCTGACCGCACGGGGGATCAACGTGTGGGGCGCACAGGTGCTGGCGGTGCGCGGGCGCAGCAGCGGCGAGTGGCGCACGACGCCCGTCAACCCGCTGACGCTGGACGGCGAGCGGTACCTGGTCGCCCCGCGCGGGCACGTGCAGTGGACCCGGAACATGCGGGTGGCCGGCGGCGGCGAACTGCGGCGCGGCGGCCGGGTGGAGGCGTTCCGCGCCGAGGAGGTCGCCGACGACGACAAGCCGGCCGTGCTGCGCGGCTACCTGCGCCGCTGGAAGGCGGAGGTGGGGGTGTTCTTCGACGGGATCGGGCCGGACTCCTCGGACGAGGAACTGCGGGCCATCGCCGGCAAGCACCCGGTCTTCCGGATCCGTCCGGCGTGACCGCCCCGCCGGGCGGCACCCGGCGGGCGGCACCCGGCGGGGGCGGTGCCGGGGCGGGCGGCGGGACGCGCGGGGCGATCCGTATCACCACGGTGTGGCCGCGCGGTCCGCGGCGGGGCGGGAGACCTGCCGGGCGCCCGCCCCGGGGGCGTCAGGTGTTGTTGACGGCGGCCAGCGCGCGGCCGGCCAGCGGGTGGTCGCGCACCATCTCGCCCAGGGTGGTGGAACCCCGGGTGATCTTCACGAACGCGTTCCACGCGGGGCGGAACGAGGTCAGCACCGCGTGCAGCAGCGCCGGGCGGCGTTCGAAGAGGGTGAGCATCTTGCGTCCCACCGCCATCTCCACGCCCAGACCCGCCTTGATGGCGAACGCGTAGTTGAGCGCCTGGCGCCGCGCGTCGACCGCGTCCTGCGCCTCGGCGATCCGCACCGCCCACTCCCCCGCCATCCGGCCGGAGCGCAGCGCGTAGGAGATGCCCTCGCGGGTCCACGGCTCCAGCAGGCCGGCCGCGTCGCCGCAGACCAGGACCCGGCCGCGGGAGAGCGGGGAGTCCTCGGTGCGGCAGCGCGTCAAGTGGCCGGAGGAGACCCGGGGTTCGAAGCCGGCCAGGCCCAGCCGGGCGGTGAAGTCCTCGAAGTACCGCTTGGTGGCGCCGCCCTGGCCGCGCGCCGAGATCACGCCGACGGTGAGGGTGTCGCCCTTGGGGAAGACCCAGCCGTAACTGCCGGGCAGCGGGCCCCAGTCGATGAGCACCCGGCCCGCCCAGTCCTCCGCCACCGGCCCGGGCACCGGGATCTCCGCCTCCAGGCCGAGGTCCACCTGGTCGAGCTTGACGCCCACATGGGCCCCTATGCGGCTGGCGCTGCCGTCGGCGCCGACCACGGCGCGGGCCATCACGGTCTCGCCGCCGGACAGCACCACCGCCACGGTGCGGCGGTCCGGGACCGACGGTCCGTGCTGCTCGACCCGGGTGACGGTCACCCCGGTGCGCAGCGTGGCGCCGGCCTTGGTGGCCGCGTCGACCAGACCGGCGTCGAACTCGGGCCGGTTGACCAGTCCGAACAGCATCCGGTTGGACTTGCGGGTGCGGGTCAGCCGCCCGTTGAGGCTGAAGGTGACGGCGTGCACCCGGTCCTGCAGGGGCAGTTCGAAGCCGGGGGGCAGGGCGTCCCTGGACGGGCCGATGATGCCGCCGCCGCAGGTCTTGTACCGGGGCAGCTCGGCCTTCTCCAGCAGCAGGACCCGCCGTCCGGCGGTGGCCGCCGCGTAGGCCGCGCTGGCCCCGGCAGGCCCGGCGCCGACCACCACGACGTCCCACACCGAGGGGTCCACGCCGTCCTCCGGCTCGCCGTCCTGGCTTGCGTAGTCGCTGCTCACGTCTCGTTTCCGCTCCTGATCGAGGTGCCGCCTTGACGGCATCCTATGGCGGCGCAGCACAGTGGGAGGCTGTGGGAGCATCGGCCGGCGGACCCGTCGCCGTCAGTTGACCCGAAGAATCCCGTCCGCACCCGTCCCGTCCGTGAGGAGCGCAATGTCCCAGACCCCGCCGCAGGACCTCGCCGCGGCCGTCGCCCGTCTCATGCCCCGTGCGAGGGCCGAACTCACCGAGCTGGTCAGGTTCGCGTCGGTGGCCGATCCCCGGCAGTTCCCGCGCGAGGAGTGCGAGAAGGCGGCCCGGTGGGTGGCTGACGCGCTGACCGCGGAGGGGTTCGAGGACGTCGCCGTACTGGACACCCCGGACGAGAGCCAGTCCGTCTACGGCGTGCTGCCCGGCCCGCCCGGTGCCCCCGTGGTGCTGCTGTACGCGCACTACGACGTGCAGCCGCCGCTGGACGAGGACGCCTGGCTGTCACCGCCGTTCGACCTCACCGAGCGGGACGGGCGCTGGTACGGGCGCGGCACGGCCGACTGCAAGGGCGGTCTGCTGATGCACCTGACCGCGCTGCGGTCACTGCGGGAGCTGGGCGGTGTGCCGGTGACCGTGAAGATGATCGTGGAGGGTTCCGAGGAGCAGGGCACCGGCGGTCTGGAACGGTACGCCGAGCAGCACCCCGAACTCCTCACCGCCGACGCCGTGGTGATCGGCGACGCCGGCAACTTCCGGGTGGGCCGGCCGACGGTGACGGCCATGCTGCGCGGCATGACGCTCGTCGAGGTCGGCGTGCGCACACTGGCGGGGAACCTGCACTCCGGTCAGTTCGGCGGCGCCGCCCCCGACGCGCTGGCGGCGCTGGTGCGGATGCTGGACTCGCTGCGCGACGCCTCCGGCGCCACCGCGATCGACGGCCTGGAGGGCGAAGGGGTCTGGGACGGCCTGGACTACGCGGAGGCGGACTTCCGTGCCGACGCCAAGGTCCTCGACGGCGTGGACCTGATCGGCTCCGGCAGCGTCTCGGACCGCCTGTGGGCCCGGCCGGCGGTCACCGTGATGGGCATCGAGTGCCCGTCGCTCGTCGGCGCGACCCCGTCGGTGCAGGCGGCGGCCCGCGCCCTGGTGAGTCTGCGGGTGCCGCCGGGCACGGACGCGGAGAAGGCCCAGGAGGCGCTGATCGCGCACCTGCGGGCGGCCGCGCCGTGGGGCGCCGAGGTGGACTTCACCCCGCGCGGCCTCGGTCAGCCCTTCCACGCGGACACCACCAGCCCCGCCTACGCCGCCATGGCCCGCGCCATGTCCGAGGCGTACGACGGCGCCCCCATGGAGATCGCCGGCCAGGGCGGCTCGATCCCCCTGTGCAACACCCTCGCCGCCCTCTACCCGCACGCCGAGATGCTCCTCATCGGCCTCAGCGAACCCGAGGCCCAGATCCACGCCCCCAACGAAAGCGTCAGCCCCGACGAACTCCGCCGCCTCTCCCACACCGAGGCCCGCTTCCTCCTGGAGTACGCCACCGCCCAGCGGTAGTCCCGCCCCCGCGCCCCGGAAGGGGCGCGGGGAACCGCGCGATCAACCCGCCCGAACCACCCCGGCCCGCGCGACGGCCCCCTCAGCCACCCGCGCCCCCGGAGGGGCCGGTCACGGCCTCCCCCGCCTCGAGATTGACCGTCCTGCCCGCCTCCCGCGCGCGCAGCGCCCAGCGCAGGCGGGCGAACCGCTCGGGCGGCAGCATGCCCCGCGCCTGGTCCTCGGTGACGAAGCGCCAGTCGCGCAACTCCTCCGGGGGAAGGGTGAGTTCGGCGACGCGTTCGGGGCCGAGCAGGCCGCCGTCGAAGAGCAGGCGCAGGCCGCCGAAGCGCGGGGAGCGCGGAGGTTCCCAGTCGACGACGAGCAGCGGGAGGCCGGCGCCGGCCAGCGAGATGCCGAGTTCCTCCAGGACTTCGCGCACCGCGGCGCGGGCCGGCGCCTCACCGTGTTCCACCACGCCGCCGGGGAACTCCCAGCCGGGCTTGTAGGTGGGGTCGACGAGCAGCACCCGGTCGAAGGCGTCGAACAGCAGCACCCCGGCCGCCAGGGTCTCCCCCGCCGGACGCTGGCTCTGCACGATCTCGCAGGCGCCCGCGCCGTCCCGCACGGCGGCCTTGACCCGCAGCGCGACCTGACGGGCGGTCAGCCGGGAGGTGTCGACGACGTGGGCGTCGCGGGAGAGCCAGGCTCTGGCCCGCTGGTAGGTGGTCAGGTGGTCGCGGCTCCAGGCGTGCGGCGGCCGCGCCTCGGAACGTCCGGCGGTCTCGTCGCGCTGCTTGGCACGGGCGCGGAGGATCGTTTCGTCGGCATGCAGCAGCAGATGCCGCACCGGGATGCGGTGGGAGGCGAGGGCGCCGAAGATCTCGTCGCGGTGTTCCTGCCGCAGCAGGGTGGCCGGGACGACGAGCAGGCCGCCGGTCTCGGCCAGCAGGGCGGCGGCGGTCTCGGCGACCAGCCGCCGCCAGGAGGCCAGTTCCTGGTAGCCGCTGAGGTCCTCCAGGCGGTCGGCGGGCAGGACCGACAGCAGGTGCTGGCCGGTGGCCCCGGGATCGTAGAGCGTTCCGGTGGGCAGCAGGCCCACGAGTTCGCGCGCGGTCGTGCTCTTGCCCGCGCCGTACGCGCCGTTGAGCCAGACGATCACGGTGCCCCCTCCTGCGTGTCCCCCGCCGTCCTTTGTCTGTGCCCGTGCCGGACGGCCCCGCAAACGCCCGTCGGCGGCCGGGTCGCCCGGGGTGGGCGCGGCCGTTGCCGGGCGGACTGGCGGCCGTCATATGCCGGGCGTTCCCGCAGGTCGCGGGGGACCGTGGGCGGGTCGCCGCGGGCGCGGCCGGGGGCGGTCCGCCGCCGGGCGGGCCCGGCGGGTCACACCGGGCCGGCCCGGTGCGCGGTGAACGCGGCCGCGGCGGCGCCGACCAGGCCGGCGTCGGCGCCGAGGGTGGCGGCGACCACCCGCACCCCGGAGGCGAACGACAGCGTGGCGTACTCCCGCAGCCGGGCGCGCAGCGGCGTGAACAGCACGTCTCCGGCACCGGCGACGCCGCCGCCGACCACGGCGACCTGGATCTCCACCAGCGTCGCGCAGGCCGCGATGCCCGCCGCCAGCGCGGTGGCCGCCCGGTCGAACGCCGCCAGCGCCACCGGGTCCCCGCCCCGGGCGGCCGAGGCGACCGCGGCGGTCGAGACGGCGGTGCCGGCCGGCGGGCGCCAGCCGTGTTCGACGGCGTAGCGGGTGATGTTGGGTCCGCTGGCCAGCGTCTCGACGCAGCCGCGCGCGCCGCACGGGCACGGTGGGCCGTCGACGTCCACGCTGATGTGGCCGATGTGCCCGGCGTTGCCGGTGGGCCCGGAGTGCAGCCGGCCGCCGAGCACGAATCCGCCGCCGACGCCGGTGGAGACCACCATGCACAGGGCGTCGTCGAAGCCGCGGGCGGCGCCCTGCCAGTGTTCGGCGGCGGCGATGGCCACCCCGTCGCCGGTCAGGGTGACCGGCAGCGGCCCTGTGACCGCCCGCACCCCTTCGACCAGCGGGAAGTCGCGCCAGCCGGGCACGTTGACCGGGCTGACCGTGCCGTGGGAGGCGTCCACCGGGCCGGCGCTGCCGATGCCGACGGCGGTGACCGCCGGCCAGCCGGGGTGCGCCATCAGGTCCGCCAGCACCTCGCGGACCGCCCGCATGACGGTGGCGCCGTCCTCGGCGGCCGGGGTGGGGCGCCGGGCCCGGGCCAGCAGCCGGCCGCCTTCGTCGACCAGGGCGCCGGCGATCTTGGTGCCGCCGATGTCGAGGGCCGCGGCCAGCGCGCCGCCCCCGCCTCCCGCCGGCCGCCCCCCGGCGGTGGGTGGCTGCGGCGCGGCCCCGTGACTGTGCATCGGTCGCTCTCTCCCTCGTCGGCGGTCCGCGGCGCCCCGCCGCGGTCGGTCGTGCCTGAACGTCAACGCCCCGCGAACGGTGTTCGTGCCTCCGCCCGCGTCCACCGCCCGTTGCCGGCCCGGCGGTTCGTGGTGCCCGGCGGCCGCCCGCCGGAGGCGCCCCCGGACCGGACGTCGCCACCGGGCCCGTCCGGGCACCGCGCCGCCCGGAATGGCCCCCCGCACGGGGTTCACCCGGACGGCGCAGTCGGCGGACGGTGCGCCGGGAGTAGTGTTCCCCTTTGTTGACAACGTTGTCCAGCCCCTAGGCTCACGTTGTCCGGCCCCGGGCCCGCCAGGCCGCCCGGCCGGGCCCGTCCCCGCGCCCCTTTCGGCGCGCGTTCCCGACAGGAAGGCCGCCCGTGCCCGACTCCCCCGCCGGTCTGCGTCCGTCGCCGCCCCCGAGCCGTTACGGCACCCGTCCGACGATGAAGGACGTGGCCGCCCGCGCGGGGGTGGGACTGAAGACGGTCTCCCGCGTCGTCAACGGTGAGCCGGGCGTCACCCCGGAGACCGAGGCGCGGGTGCGGTCCGCGATCGAGGCGCTGGGTTTCCGGCGCAACGACAGCGCCCGGATCCTGCGCAAGGGGCGCACCGCGAGCATCGGCCTGGTACTGGAGGACCTCGCCGACCCGTTCTACTCGCCGCTCAGCCGGGCGGTGGAGGAGGTGGCCCGGGCCAACGCCAGCCTGCTGTTCACCGGTTCGAGCGCGGAGGTCGCGGAGCGGGAGCAGGAGCTGGTGCTGGCCCTGTGCGCCCGCCGGGTCGACGGCCTGGTCGTCATCCCGGCCGGCGACGACCACCGGTACCTGGAGCCCGAGGTGGCCGCCGGGGTGGCCATGGTCTTCGTCGACCGCCCGGCCGGCCGGATCGACGCGGACACCGTGCTGAGCGACAACGCGGGCGGCGCCCGGGACGCGGTCGCCCACCTGGTCGCGCACGGCCACCGCCGCATCGGGTTCATCGGTGACCGGGCGGGCATCCACACCGCCGACGAGCGGGTGCGCGGCTACCGGGAGGCGCTGGCGGCGGCGGGACTGCCGCCCGCGGGGGACCGGATCTCGATGGGACCGACGGCCCCGGAGCGGGTGCGGGCGGAGATGCGGCGGATGCTGTCCGGGCCGGAGCCGGTGACCGCCTTCTTCATGGGCAACAACCGGGTCACCGTGACCGCGGTGCGGGTGCTGGCCGACCGCGTGGACCCGGTGGCGCTCGTCGGCTTCGACGACTTCGAGCTGGCCGACCTGCTGCGGCCCGGGGTGACCGTGGTCGCCCAGGACCCGGCGCGGCTCGGCAGCACCGCCGCCGACCTGCTCTTCCGCCGGCTCGACGGCGCCGACGAGCCGCCGCGCCGGGTGGAGCTGCCGGCCCGGCTGATCGCCCGCGGGTCCGGCGAGATACCCCCGGCCCCCTGACGTCCGCACCGCGCGCGTCAGCCCCGGCCGGCCAGCCGCTCCAGCGCGGCGCGGCCGGCGCCGGCCTCCCGCACCTCGCCGGGGTCGAGCGCTCCGCAGTCGGTGCCGCGCAGCAGGTGCCCGGCGAGCGCCCGGGCGGTGGCCGGCTCGTCCAGCACCGTGCCGGAGCCGGTGCCGGCCAGGTAGGCGGCCACCCGGGCGCCGGCCGTGGCGAGGCCCTCGCGGTGGAAGGCGTAGACGGCGGCGTAGCGGGTCGGCAGGTGGCCGGGGTGCATGTCCCAGCCCTGGTAGTAGGCGCGGGCCAGGGAGCGGCGCACCAGGCGGTAGTGCAGCCGCCAGGCGTCCCGCACCTGCGGGGCGTCGCCGGCCGGCACGACGTTCGTGGAGCCGTCGGACAGCCGCACGCCGGTGCCGGCCGCCGCGGCCTGCATCACGGCCTTGGCGTAGTCGGCCGCCGGGTGGTCCATGGCTTGCAGGTCGGGAGCCACCCCGCAGGCGGCGCTGTAGTCGAACGTCCCGTAGTGCAGCCCGCTGATCCGGCCCCGGCCGGCGTCGAGGAACCGGGCGAGCGTGGCGGTGCCGTCCGGGCCGAGCACGGCGGCGGTGGTCTCGATCTGCACCTCGAAGCGCAGCCGCCCCGGCGCCAGCCCGTGCTGCCGTTCGAAGGCGTCGAGCAGCCGGGCGAACGCGGCGGGCTGCCGGGGGTCGGAGACCTTGGGCAGGGTGACGACCAGCCCGGCGGGCAGGTCCCCGCGGCCGGCCAGCGCGGTCAGGAAGACGTCGAGGGTGCGGATGCCGCGTTCGCGCACCGCGCTCTCCAGGCTCTTGACCCGCAGTCCGGCGAACGGCGGCGCGGTCCCGGCGGCGACGGCGTCGGTGAGGGCCCCGGCCGCACGGACCGCGTCGGCGTCCTCCTCGGCGTCGGGGCGCAGCCCGTAGCCGTCCTCGAAGTCGATCCGCAGGTCCTCCACCGGCTCCCGGCGCAGTTTGGCCCGCACGCGCTCGTGAACCGGCCCGGCGAGGTGCGCCGGCAGCTCCAGCAGGGCGGCGAGAGTCTCCGGATCGGGGGCGTGCCGCTCCAGGGCGTCCAGTGCCCGGCGTCCCCAGTCCGGGGCGGTGCCGGCGGTGAAGCGGTCGGCGGGCACGTAGACGGTGTGCACCGGCTGGCGGGTGCCGGGGTCGCCGGGGTAGCGGGCGGCCAGTGCCGCGTCGACGGGCGCCAGGTCGGCGGCCACCTCGGCGCGCAGCCGGCCGGACAGGGTCGTGGTCACCGTTTCGCGTTCCATGCCGTCCTCCGGGGCTCGCCGCGCGGTCCGACACACTCCGTCGGGCGACGCTAACCGCGCGCCGGGACGCGGTCAACACGCCCCGCGGCCGGGGCCGGACGCGCCGCGGCGCCCGGACGGCCGGTGGCCGGCGGGCGCCGCGGGGCGTGCGGGGTCAGCCCTTGCGGGCGTTGACCTCCTCGGTGAGCTGCGGGACGACCTGGAAGAGGTCGCCGACGACGCCGAAGTCGACGAGGTCGAAGATCGGGGCCTCGGGGTCCTTGTTGACGGCCACGATGGTCTTCGAGGTCTGCATGCCGGCCCGGTGCTGGATGGCGCCGGAGATGCCGTTGGCGACGTAGAGCTGCGGGGAGACCTGCTTGCCGGTCTGGCCGACCTGGTTGCTGTGCGGGTACCAGCCGGCGTCGACCGCGGCGCGGGAGGCGCCGACGGCCGCGCCGAGGGAGTCGGCGAGGGACTCGATGACGTGGAAGTTCTCCGAGCCGTTGACCCCGCGGCCGCCGGAGACCACGATCGCGGCCTCGGTCAGCTCCGGGCGTCCGGTCGACTCGCGCGGCGTGCGGGAGACGACCTTGGTGCCGGTGGAGTTCGCGCCGAAGGAGACGGTGAGCGCCTCCACGGTGCCGGCGGCCGGGGCGGACTCCACGGGCGCGGAGTTGGGCTTGACGGTGATGACCGGCGTGCCGTGCGAGACGCGCGACCTGGTGGTGAACGCGGCGGCGAAGACCGACTGGGTGGCCACCGGACCGCTGTCACCGGTCTCCAGGTCGACGGCGTCGGTGATGACGCCGGAGCCGATCCGCAGCGCGAGGCGGGCGGCGATCTCCTTGCCCTCGCCGGAGGAGGCGACCAGCACGGCGGCCGGGGAGACGGCCTCGCAGGCGGCCTGGAGGGCGTCGACCTTGGGCACGACGAGGTACTCGGCGAACTCCGGCGCGTCGGCGGTCAGCACCTTGACCGCGCCGTGCTCGGCCAGCACCGGGGCGGCGGTCTGCGCGCCGGCTCCGAGGTGGACGGCGACCGGGTCACCGATCCGGCGGGCCAGGGTGAGCAGTTCGAGGGTGGGCTTGCGGACGGCACCGTCCACGTGGTCGACGAGGACGAGGACTTCAGCCATGACGATGATCTCCTGCGGGACGTGAGAAGCGAGGGGAACGGCTCGACCGGGCGCCGCGGGGGCGCGGGGGCCGTCAGATGAACTTGCGCTCCGCCAGGAACGCCGCGAGCTGCTTGCCGCCCTCGCCCTCGTCCTTGACGATCGTGCCGGCGGTGCGCGCCGGACGCTCGGCGGCGCTGTCCACGGCGGTCCAGGCGCCCGCCAGGCCCACGGTGTCCGCGTCGACGCCCAGGTCGGACAGCGCCAGTTCCTCGACCGGCTTCTTCTTCGCCGCCATGATCCCCTTGAACGACGGGTAGCGCGCCTCCCCGGACTGGTCGGTCACCGAGACCACGGCCGGCAGGGCCGCCTCCAGGCGCTCGCTGGCGGCGTCGCCGTCCCGGCGGCCGGTGACCTTGCCCTCGGCGACGGAGACCTCCGAGAGCAGCGTCACCTGCGGCACGCCCAGCCGTTCGGCCAGCAGCGCGGGCAGGACGCCCATCGTGCCGTCGGTGGAGGCCATGCCGCACACCACCAGGTCGTAGCCGACGTGCTCGACGGCCTTGGCCAGCACGAGGGAGGTGCCCATGACGTCGGTGCCGTGCAGGGCGTCGTCCACCACGTGCACGCCCTTGTCGGCGCCCATCGACAGGGCCTTGCGCAGGCCGTCGCGGTTGGCGTCCTCCGGGCCGGCGGTCAGCACGGTGATCTCGGCGTCCCCGTCGGCCTCGCCGATCTGCAGCGCCTGCTCGACCGCGTACTCGTCCAGCTCCGACAGCAGACCGTCGACGGCTTCCCGGTCGGTGGTCAGGTCCTCGGCGAAGCGGCGGTCCCCGGTGGCGTCGGGCACGTACTTCACACAGACAACGATCCTCAAGCTCACGCCGGTCTCTCCTGCCTCTACCTACTGCTCGACTCGTCAACTGCCCTCTTGCAGGCAGCATAGGTCCCCGCACCGTCAGGCCGGGGATGCGACAGCGCGATGGCCGCCCGACATGTTACTCATGAGTACACCCGGTGTGCGGCCCCGCTCAAGCCCGCCGAACTGTGATCTGCCCGACCCACCCGCCACCGCGGCCCCGCCGGCGGGCACCGCCGCCCCACCCGCGCCACCCCGTTCCGCCGCCGTCCGCGGCACCGCCCCGGCGCGGCGCGGGCGACCTGGGCCAGCCTGCTGATTCCGGACGCGGGCCGTCAAGCCGCTCCGGCCGGATGGGACCGGGATCACCGGTGTGCTCCGCGCGCGGGGCGGCGGGTCAGCCGATGGCCGCGCCCAGGGCGGCGATGACGTCGGCCCTGCGGGGCGCCCCGGCGGCCCGGCGCACCTCGGCGCCGCCGGAGTCGAGCACCAGCACCGTGGGGGTCTTGACGACGCCGAGCTCCCGCACCAGCTCCAGGTGCAGTTCCGCGTCGATCTCCACGTGGGTGACGCCCTCCACCAGGGCCGCGACCTCGCCGAGGACCCGGCGGGTGGCGCGGCAGGGCGCGCAGAAGGCGCTGGAGAACTGCACCAGCGTGGCGCGCTCCCCCAGTTCGCCGCCGATCTCGCCGGCCGTCAACCGCCGCACACCGTCCTCGCCGCGCACGCGCATCCTCCCCGAACGGGCCCGGTGCACCAGGCCGTAGACCGTCGCGGCGGCCAGCACCGCGACGCACACCAGCAGTCCTGTCACGTCTGTCCTCCCGAACCCGTGCAGCGTTCACGGGACCGCAATGATTCCCGGTGACACGCTCGCGGTCACCCGGCGCGAAGATATGGCCCATGGACGCAATGACGATCGACGCGCGCGGCCCGCGGTTCGCGGCCGTGCTGACCACCGTGGTGCTGGCGGTGACGCTGGTGACCGGCAGCGGGTGGCTGCTGGCCGCGCAGGCCGCGGTGTTCGCGGCGGGGGCGGGCCTGGGGATGCGGTGGGCACCGTACGGGCTGCTGTTCCGAGCGCTGGTGCGCCCGCGGCTGGGCCCGCCCCCGCGCACCGAGGACGCACGGCCGCCGCGGTTCGCGCAGACCGTCGGGCTGGCCTTCGCCGCGGCCGGACTGATCGGCTACTTCGCCGGCCCGGCGTGGCTGGGGATGGCGGCCACCGGCTGCGCGCTGGCGGCGGCGTTCCTCAACGCGGCCTTCGACTACTGCCTGGGCTGCGAGACGTACCTGCTGCTGCGCCGGCTGGGCCCCGCGGCCGGCTGAACGGTCCGGCGGGCTGAACGGAGGCTGAACGGTCTGGCGGGCAGGCGGATCCGGCCGCGGCGACGCGGCCGGATTCCGCCGTTCCGGCGCCTTGTGGGGACCGGGCGGGGCGCCCGTCCCGCATGCCGCCCTGACGCATCGTCGGCCGAGGGCGCGTCTGTCCCACGGGACGCACCGGGCGTTCCTCGTGAGAAACCGGATCGGCCGTGGCGCGTCCCGGCGGGCCGGGCGCTCGCCGGCGGCCCACCGCCTGCTGCCCCTGCCCCGGCCCGGTCCTGACCTCCACCGCCGTCAGCTGATCCGGCGTGCCGGTGCCCCGGTCCCCGCACGGGCGGGCGGCCGGGGCACCGGGGGCTCTCAGCGGGCCAGCTCCTCCGCGACGGCGGCCGCGAAGGCGTCGACGTCCTCCTCGGTGGTGTCGAAGGAGCACATCCAGCGCACCTCGCCGGTCTGCTCGTCCCACACGTAGAAGCGGAAGCGCTTCTGCAGCCGGGCGATCACGTCGGCCGGCAGCCGGGCGAAGACCTGGTTGGCCTGCACCGGGCGCACCACGGTCAGGCCGTCCAGACCGCGGACCGCCTCCGCGAGGCGGGTGGCCATGGCGTTGGCGTGCGCGGCCGACCGCAGCCACAGGTCACCGGCGAGCAGCGCCTCGAACTGCACGGACACGAACCGCATCTTGGACGCCAGCTGCATCGTCATCTTGCGCAGGTACTCCATCGCCCGCACCCGGTCCGGATCGAGCACCACGACGCATTCGCCGAAGAGCATGCCGTTCTTGGTGCCGCCGAACGTGACGACGTCCACCCCGGCGTCCGTGGTGAACTCCGCCAGCGGGACTCCCAGGGTGGCGGCCGCGTTGGACAGCCGCGCGCCGTCCATGTGCACGCTCATGTTGAGGCTGTGGGCGTGCTCGCACAGCGCCCGGACCTCCTCGGGCGTGTAGCAGGTGCCCAGTTCGGTGGTCTGGGTGATCGAGACCACCTGCGGCTTGGCGCGGTGCGGGTCGTCGAAGCCCCACGCCTCCCGGTCGACCAGCTCCGGCGTCAGCCGGCCGTCCGCGGTCGCCACCGTCGTCAGCTTGAGCCCGCCGACGCGTTCGGGCGCACCGCACTCGTCCTTGTTGATGTGCGCCGACTCCGGGCAGACCACGCCGCCGTAGCGGTCGGTCAGCGCCAGCAGCGCGACGACGTTGGCGCCGGTGCCGTTGAAGACCGGGAACGCCTGGGCGCGCGGTCCGAAGCGGCCCCGGAGGAGTTCCTGGAGGTGCTCGGTGTAGACGTCCTCGCCGTACGCGACCTGGTGCCCGCCGTTGGCCAGGGCGAGGGCGGCCAGCACCTCGGGGTGGACACCGGCGTAGTTGTCGCTGGCGAAGGCCCGCGCGGCGGGGTCGTGCCGACGGACGGCGTCGGTGGGATCGGGGGCGGTCACGGACGGGTTGTCAGCCACAGACGGTCACCGTTCACTTCCTGGGCGGACCGGCTCCACAGTCCGGCGACGGACCGGGCGAGGTCGTGCACGTCGGTGAAACCGGGGAACTTGCTGTCGGGCTTGGCGGCACGCATCTCCTCGTGCACCAGCGCCTTGATGACGATGATGACAGCCGCCGCCGCGGGTCCGTCCTCGCCCCCCGCCCGGCGGAAGGAGTCGGCCATGGCCAGCGTCCAGGTCTCGGAGGCGGCCTTGGCGGCGGCGTAGGCGGCGTTCCCGGCCGTGGGCCTGGTGGCGCCGGCCTGGCTGACCAGCACGTAGCGTCCGTTGCCGGAACGCGCCAGGGCGTCGTGGAAGGCCAGCGAGGTGTGCTGGACGGTGCGGATCAGCAGGTCGTCGAGGAACGTCCAGTCGGCCAGGTCGGTGGCGGTGAACGACTTGGCGCCGCGCCAGCCCCCCACCAGGTGGACCAGGCCGTCGACCCGGCCGTGGGCCTGCTCGGCGCGTTCGGCCCAGGCGCGGGCGGCGGCCGGGTCGAGCAGGTCGACCTGCTCGCCGGTGATCCGGTCGCTGCCGGAGGCGCTCCGGGCGGCCGAGACCGCCTCCCGCAGCCGTTCCTCGCTGGCGTCCGCGCCGATCACGGTGGCGCCGGCCGCGGCCAGTACCTCCAGGGCCGCCCGGCCGGCCGGTCCGCCCGCCCCGGCCACCGCGATCACGGTGCCGGTCAGCCCGTTGTCCCCGTCTGTCGTCATCCGTTCCGCCTCTCTGGGCCCGCCGGTGCGGCGGGCGTCGTTCACCGTGGTGTGCCGGGGCCCGGCCCCGGCGCCGAACGTACCGGCCCGCCGGCCCCGGGTGCGGGACCGGCGGGCCGGTGGGGTCAGGCGGCTTCGCGGCCGCCGGTGGCCGTGATGCCCCGGGTGGAGGCGATGACGGTGCGCAGCTTCTTGGCCAGGGCCTCGTAGAACATGCTGAGCGGGAACTCGTCCGGCAGCACGTCGTCGACCAGCTTGCGCGGCGGCAGCGTCAGGTCCAGCGCCTCGGGGCCCTTCGCCCAGCGCGAGCCCGGGTGCGGCGCCAGGTACCGGGACACCAGCGCGTGGGCGGCGAACCAGTGGTTGAGCTTGGGCCGGTCGATGCCGTCGCGGTAGAGCGTCTCGATCTCGCCGCACAGCTGCTGGGTGACCTCGGTGGCCCGCTGCCAGTCGACGCGCAGGGTGTTGTCGGTCCAGCGCAGCGCGTCGTGCTGGTGCAGGTAGGCGAAGAGGAACTGGCCGCCGAGCCCGTCGTAGTTGCGTACCCGGTCACCGGTGACGGGGAAGCGGAAGAGGCGGTCGAACAGGATCGCGTACTGCACGTTGCGGCCCTGCGGGTAGCCCTCCGCCTCCAGCGCGACGGCCTCCCGGAAGGTGGTCAGGTCGCAGCGCAGCTCCTCCAGGCCGTACATCCAGAACGGCGCCCGCTGCTTGATCATGAACGGGTCGAACGGAAGGTCGCCGTGGCTGTGCGTGCGGTCGTGCACCATGTCCCACAGAACGAACGTCTCCTGCGCCAGCTCCTGGTCGGCGATCAGGCGGGCCGCGTCGTCCGGCAGCTCCAGCCCGAGCGTGCCGACGGCGGCCTCGGTGACCCGGCGGAAGCGGGCCGCCTCCCGGTCGCAGAAGATGCCGCCCCAGGTGAAACGTTCCGGCGCCTCGCGGACCGCCACGGTCTCGGGGAAGAGCACCGCGGAGTTGGTGTCGTAGCCGCTGGTGAAGTCCTGGAAGGTGATCGGTACGAACATCGGGTTGTCGTAGCGGGTGCGCTCCAGCTCGCTGAGCCAGTCCGGCCAGACCACCCGCAGCGCGACCGCCTCCAGGTTGCGGTCCGGGTTGCCGTTCTGGGTGTACATGGCGAACACCACCAGGTGCTCCAGCCCGTCCCGCCGGTCGGCGGCCGGCTGGAAGGCCATCAGGGAGTCCAGGAAGTCCGGCACGCCGAAACCGCCGGCGCCCCAGGCCCGCAGGTCGGCCACCAGCGCGCGGTGGTAGTCCGCGTCGTGCGGCAGCAGCCGGCTGAGCTCCTCCACCGCGGTGACCACCCGCTCCAGCTCCGCCAGCGCCTCCGGCTTACCCGGCGCCCCTTCGGCGGAGAAGTCGACGGAACCGTCCTTCGACTGCCACGGCCGGATCGTCTCGACGGCGTCCTTGAGCTCACTCCAGGCCGCCCGCGCCACGATGCCGCCGACCGCACCGGCCCCGGACCACTGCTGTTCCTTCATTGCCCCTCCTCCGCGGGAGAACCTTGCGTCAAGCCACCGTATTAACGGTATCTCTTCCCGCACAAGAGGCGAGTGGGGGGAATAACATGCGTGGTTCCTCACATCGACCGCCGTTTTTCCCGCGCACGCCCCGGGATGTCGGAGGCCGCCGGGGTCCTGCCGTTCCGGAAAACCATTGACTGCGACAACGAGGAGTCAACGAAACCTCCGCACACGCGACGCCTCCCGCGCGGGAACGCCACGGTCACCGCCGCGACACCCGCGCCCACTACGCTGAGCCGCCGAAGGGCGAACGCGACAGCGAGGACAACCCCGTGTCTTTCTTCACCATCGGCCACCGCGGCGTCATGGCCGCCGAGCCGGAGAACACCCTGCGCTCCTTCCTGCGGGCCGAGCGCGAGGGCCTGGACGGCATCGAACTGGACCTGCACCTGAGCAAGGACGGGGCGCTGGTCGTCATGCACGACGAGACCCTGGACCGCACCACCGACGGCACCGGCGCCGTCGCCGACCACACCCTGGAGCAGCTGCGCCGGCTGGACGCGGGGCTCGGCGAGCGGATCCCGGTCTTCGAGGACGTCCTGGACGCGGTCGGCCCCACCCTGCCGATCCAGGCCGAGATCAAGGACGTGGCCGCGGCCCGCTCGCTGGCGAAGGTACTGGGAGAACGGGACCTGCTGGACCGGGTCAGCGTGCTGTCCTTCCACGACTCCGCGCTCGCCGAGATCCGCGCCCTGCTGCCGGACGTCACCACGGTCCTGGTGGCCGGCCGCTCCGGCATCCGCCCCGACTTCCCCGCGCGGGCGGCGGCCGTCGGCGCCCGGCTGGCCAGCCTGGAGCTGTGCGAGATCAACCGGCTGGCGGTCGAGCGCTGCACCGCGGCCGGCATCGACGTGATGGCCTGGAGCGTCAACACCGAAGGCGACCTCGCCCTGGCCCGCGCCCTCGGCCTGGTCGGCTGGGTCACCGACGAGCCCGGCATGAAGCGGCTGGCCGGCGCGGCCTGACCCCGCGCCCGCGGACGGACCGGGGCGGCGCCACCGAGTGCGTTCTCCGTGGCGCCGCCCGTCCCTACCGACGCCGCCCGCCTCAGGCCAGCGGCTTGACCAGGGCCTCGAAGGCGAGGTCGTCCCGCTTGGGCAGGCCGGCCCGCTCGTCGCCGTAGGGGAACGGGGACAGCTCGCCGGTGCGCGCGTAGCCGCGGCGTTCGTAGTAGGCGATGAGGTCGGCGCGCTGGGTGATGACCGTCATCCGCATCTCGCGGGCCCGCCACTCCTGACGGGCCACGCGTTCGGCCTCGGCGAGCACCACCTTGCCGATGCCACCGCCCTGCCGGCCCGGGCGCACCGCGAACATCCCGAAGTAAGCGTGGTCGCCCCGCCGCTCCAGCTGGCAGCAGGCGGTGATCACGCCCTCCTCCTCCAGCACGAGCATGCGGCCGTCCATGCCGGAGATCACCTGCGCCACGCCCTCGGGGTCGGTGCGCCGGCCGCCGAGCAGATCGGCCTCCGTGGTCCAGCCGGTCCGGCTGGAGTCACCCCGGTAGGCGGACTCGATCAGCGCGACCAGTTCCGGGACGTCGTCGGCGGTCGCGGCGCGGAAGGCGGGCGACGGGCGGGTGTCCATACGGGGCAGTCCTCTCGAACGCGGTACCGGGACATGATGCACCGTGAGGGCGGGGGGCCGGGCAGGCGGGTCCGCCGGGACCGGCCTAGGCTCACGGGCATGGTGACCGTACTCGGCAGCCGGGTGCTGCTGCGCCCGACCGATCTGGAGCGCTCCCGGGCGTTCTACCGCGACGCGCTGGGGTTGTCCGTGTACCGCGAGTTCGGCACCGGGCCGGAACGCGGCACGGTCTTCTTCCTCGGCGGCGGTTTCCTGGAGGTCTCCCACCACTGCGAGACCCCGCCCGGCCCCGGCGTGGTGCTCTGGCTCCAGGTGCCCGACCTGGCCGGCGCCCATCGCGAACTGCTCGGGCGCGGGGTGCCGGTGGACCGCGAACCGGTCAAGGAGCCGTGGGGCCTGCTGGAGATGTGGATCCACGACCCGGACGGCACCCGCATCGTCGTCGTCGAGGTGCCGCAGGACCACCCGATCCGCTACCGGCCCTGACCCGCGTCACCCGGCCGGGGCGCGCGGGACGACCGGATCGCCCCGGCACACGCCGGTCGCACACCTGCGCACCAGCTTGTGCGCCCCTGCGCGCGGGCATCTCCTCCGGTGCTGCCGCCGGGGGGGCGCCGCGGTCCCGGCCGGTACCCGTTGGTGCGGTGCCGTTCCGGCGGCGGACGCCCGGAGGTGAGGCGTTGGTCACCTTCGTCGTGCCGCCGGGGTCCGGCGGTGGGGCGGGTCATACGCTGACGGCATGACGGTTCCGTTCGTGCTGCTGCTCCTGGGCGCACTGGCGGCGGCGACGGCGCCGCGCCTGCTGGCCAGGGCCTCCTGGCCGGAGCGCGAACCGGTGCTCGCCCTGTGGGTGTGGAGCTGTGTGGTCGCCGCCGTGCTGCTGTGCTGCGCCGGCGCCCTGGCCCTGTGCGCCTCGGCCGCGTCGGCCTCGGTGCGGTGGCAGGTCTTCGCCCTCGCGCCGCCCCGGGTCGTGCAGGCGTACGCGCTCAACCCGTACGGCTTCACCTCGGCGGTGCTGACCCTCGTGCTGGCCTGGGGCGGGGCGCGGTCGCTGGCGATGCTGACCCGCGAGGTGCGCGTCGGCCGTGCGCTGCGCCGCCACCACCGGGACGAACTGCACCTGCGCGCACCGCTGTTGCCCGGCGAGGAGCGCTCCGGCGACCGGCTCGTGGTGCTGGAGAGCGAACGCGCGGAGGCGTGGTGGCAGCCGGGGCCGCCGCCCGGTCTGGTCGTGACCACGGCGGCGCTGCGCCGGCTGGACGACCGGCAGATCGAGGCGCTGCGGGCGCACGAGCGCGGGCACGAGCGGGCGCGGCACGAGTGGCTGCGGGCCTGCGCCTACGCGCTGGCGGCGGGTTTCCCCCGGGTGCCGGTCTTCGACGGTTTCCGCCAGCAGGTGTACCGCCTGGTGGAGTTGCACGCCGACGATGTGGCCTCCCGCCGGTTCGGACGGCTGACCACGGCGCTGGCGCTGGTCGGGCTGAACGAGGACCGGGCCGACTTCGCCGGGGTGCGCCCGGTGCCGGCGCAGCTGCCCGGGCGGGTCATGCGGCTGCTGGACCCGGGCCCCCGGCTCTCCCGGCTGCACCGGGCGAGGCTGTGCCTGCTGGCGTCGCTGGTCCCGGCGATCCCGCTGCTGGTCGCCTTCGGTCCCGGGATCGGCGCGCTGCGCTGACGGTTGCGGGCTTGAACGCCCCGCCGCCGGTCCGGGAGGCTGGGCGCATGACGTTCACGGGATGCCTGTTCGACTTCTCCGGCACCGTCTTCCGCGTCGAGCCGACCGGGAGCTGGTTGCGGGCGGCGCTGGCCGCGGAGGGGATCTCGGTGCCGGACGACGAGGTGGAGCGCTGGGCGCTGCGGCTGGAGGAGGCCGGGGCGCTGCCGGGCGGGGCGCCGCCGCGGGCGGTGCCGGAGCGTCTGGCGGGGCTGTGGCGGGAGCGCGACCTGGACGCGGTGCGGCACCGCGCCGCCTTCACGGGTCTGGCCCGCGAGGTGGGCCTGCCGTGGCCCCGGCTGTACGGAGTCCTCTACGACCGGCACATGTCCCCGCGGGCATGGCGGCCCTATCCCGACACCGTGCGGGTGCTGCGGGTGCTGCGGGAGCGCGGGGTGCGGGTGGGGGTGCTGAGCAACATCGGCTGGGACCTGCGGCCGGTGCTGCGGGAGCACGGGGTGGCGGACCTGGTGGACACCGAGGTGCTCAGCTTCGAGGAGAACGTCCAGAAGCCGGACCCACTGATCTTCCGCATCGCCTGCGAACGCCTCGGGCTCGCCCCGCACGAGGTGCTGATGGTGGGTGACAGCGCCGAGGCCGACGGCGGCGCGGCGGCGATCGGCTGCGGGTTCCTCCAGGTGGAGCACCTGCCGGCCGGCCGGCGTCCGGACGGGCTGCGGCCGGTGCTGGAGCTGACGGCGGGCCCGGGACAGGGGTGAGGCCCTGCGGACGGGGGGATGCCGCAGGGCCTCATCCGGTATAACGGCCGCAGGGGCGGTGAGGTTCCGTTTTCGGCACCATGAATTTCATGGACTCCTCCTTTCGCACCGAGACCTTCGAACTGACGACCGGCGACCGGGAGCGCGCGGTCGACCTGACCGACCGCTGTGCGGCCTTCCTGCGCCGGGCCGCCCGGGAGCGCGACGGGCTGCTGAACGTCTTCGTCCCGCACGCCACCGCCGGGATCGCGGTGATCGAGACGGGCGCGGGCAGCGACACCGATCTGCTGTCGCACCTGCGCGACCTGCTGCCCGCCGACGACCGCTGGAGCCACCGGCACGGCTCCCCGGGGCACGGCCGTGACCACGTGCTGCCCGCGCTGGTCGCCCCGCACGCCACGCTCCCGGTGGTCGGCGGCGCCCTGGCGCTTGGCACCTGGCAGTCGGTGGCGCTGGTCGACACCAACGTGGACAACGCGGTGCGCACGGTGCGGCTGATTTTCCTGGGGTGAGGCCCTCCCGCGCGTCCGGTGGGCGGCTAGCGCGGCGGGGCGGCAGGCTGGGGGCATGGATGGCATACGCGTGATCGTCCTCGCCCCGTCCGCCGGCGGGGGCCGCGGCGTACGGATCGGCTCCGAGGTCCTCGGGGTGGCCCACTCCCCCGCCGACCTGGTGGAGTTCCTGCGCCGGGCCGGACACCCCGACCCGGACGCGGTACTGCTGGCGGGACCGCGGGAGATCGAGTGGCGCGGCGGGGGCCCCGACGTCTGGCCGGCCCCGGGCGACGGCTGAGCGGCCCCGCGTCCGACCGCACCCCGGCACCGGAACGACTGCGGACCGACCGACCGGACACCCCGCACTCCGATCGCCACCGCCCGCGGCGCGCACCGCCCGCGGGTCCGCCGGGCGGGCCGTCCGCGTCCGGGTTCCGGGGCACGGCGCCCGGATCCCCACCCGAGCCGAATCGTTTCTGCACCAACGCCCCCGCGCCTCAGGGCCGTTGACGCACGGCGGGCGGCACGCCGTGGGGCGGGGGCGACGGGAGCGGCGGAAACCGTAGGCTGGGGGGCGTGAGCCGCGTGAGGTCGCGGCCGGACGGGGCGGGGAACCGCGTGACGCCGGCGCCGGCCGGGACGGTGGCCGCCCGGGCGCACCCGGCGGCCCGCGCGTCCGGTCCCGGACGGCCCACACGGGGGCAACGACCGTTCGGCGACCCCGGCACGGTCGTCCGGCCGCGCAGGCGGCAGGATCGGGACATCGGAGGAGAAACGCCATGGCGCAGACCCGCGCTGTCAAGACACGGGCCGCCATCGTGCTGGCGGCCGGCGAGCTGTTCGCGGAACGCGGATACCACGGCGCCAGCACCACCGACATCCTGGAGCGCTGCGGGCTGACGCGGGGCGCGCTGTACTTCCACTTCCCCTCCAAGGAGGCGATCGCGGACGCGGTCGTCGACCATCAGCGGCAGGCGCTGTCGGCGCCGCAGCGCGAGTCGCCGCTGCAGGGGGTGATCGCGCTGACCTTCCGCTACGCCGACAGCCTGCTGCGCGATCCGGTGATGCGCGGCGCGGTGCGGCTGGCCGTGGAGCAGGGCACGTACCGGCGCCCGGACGCGGGGCCCTACGAGGGGCCGGAGCAGGCGGTGCTGGAGCTGTTCCAGCGGGCCGCGCAGCGCGGTGAGTTGCTGACGACGGCGGACCCGAGGGCGATGTCGCGCCTGCTGGTGGCCGCCTACACCGGGGTGCAGCTGGTCTCCGACGCCCTGACCGGCCGGGCGGACCTGATGGACCGGCTGGCGGACCTGTGGCGCTACCTGCTGCCCGGCGTCGCCAACCCCGGTCTGCTGCCCCACCTGAGAGTGCCGGACCTGGAACCCTGACGCCCGGGGACCGCCCCCGGGCGTCTGTCACCGCGCGGCGCCGGGCGCCCCCTCAGGGGCCGCGCGGCGGGGGAGGTTCAGGGTTCAGGAGACGGCGGCGACCCGGCGGCGGGCGTCCTGCCGCAGCAGGTCCAGCAGCCCGGGGAAGCGGGCGTCCAGCTCCTCCTTGCGGAGGGTCACCTCGCAGCGGTTGCCGTGGTCGCGCTCGACGACCAGTCCGGCGGCGCTCATCACCTGGAGGTGGTGGGTGAGCGAGGAGCGCCCCAGCGGCAGGTTGAAGGACGTGCAGCTCCCGACCGTCCAGCCCTCCCGCTCCAGCAGGCACGCCACGATGTGCGCGCGGGTCGGGTTGGCCAGCGCGCCGAGCACCGCCCCCAGTCCGATCCCGTCCAGATCCGGGTGACCGTTCGTCCGCGCCATGCCCCACCTCTCACTCCGGAACCCGGACATCATACCCACACTCCCCGAAGGTACGTCCGCCATGCAACCTACGCATTGACCCTGAGCTGCACCGCCGTTACCCTCACGTGCGAACGGGGACGTAAGCGCACATCACGGGTCCGGGGCGCGGCCTGCCACCGCCCGGGCCCCGACCGACGGGCCCCGGCGGCTGCCGGAGGCCCGGTGCACCCCAATCCGACGGAGGGCCGCATCATGACCCCACCAACACCACAGATCCTCGGCGTACCGGCCGAATCGGCGCCGGGCGAGACCCGGGTGGCCGCCACGCCGGAGACGGTGCGCCGGCTGACCGGCCTCGGGTACGAGGTGGTCGTCGAGACCGGCGCGGGAACCGCGGCCGGGTTCACCGACGAGGCGTACGCGCAGGCCGGAGCGCGGACGGGCGACGCCTGGTCGGGTGACGTCGTGCTCAAGGTGAACGCGCCGGCCACCCACGAGATCGTGAAGCTGCGGGACGGCGCCACCCTGGTGAGCCTGCTGGCCCCGGCCCTCAGCGCGGACCTGGTCGACGCCCTCGCCGACCGGCCGGTCACCGCGCTGGCCATGGACGCGGTGCCGCGCATCTCGCGCGCCCAGTCGCTGGACGTGCTCAGCTCCATGGCGAACATCGCCGGCTACCGCGCCGTGGTCGAGGCGGCGCACGTCTTCGGGCGGTTCTTCGCCGGCCAGGTCACCGCGGCCGGGAAGGTGCCGCCGGCGAAGGTCCTGGTGGCCGGCGCCGGGGTGGCGGGCCTGGCCGCGATCGGCACGGCCGGCAGTCTCGGCGCGGTGGTGCGGGCGACCGACCCGCGGCCCGAGGTGGCCGAGCAGGTGCGCTCGCTGGGGGCGGAGTTCCTGGCCGTCGAGGTGGAGCAGGAGCGCTCCACGGACGGCTACGCGCGCGCCACCTCGCAGGAGTACGACCGGCGGGCCGCCGAGATCTACAGCGAACAGGCCGCCGACGTCGACATCGTCATCACCACCGCCCTGATCCCCGGCCGGCCGGCGCCCCGGCTGCTCACCGGGGCGGACGTGGCGGCCATGCGGCCCGGCGGTGTGATCGTCGACATGGCCGCGGCCCAGGGCGGCAACGTGGCCGGCACGGTGGCGGGCCGGGCGATCGTCACCGACAACGGCGTGACGATCATCGGGTACACCGACCTGCCGGCCCGGCTGCCCGCGCAGTCCTCCCAGCTGTACGGCACGAACGTCGTCAACCTGATGAAGCTGCTGACGCCCGGCAAGGACGGGCGGCTGGTGCTCGACATGGACGACGTGGTGCAGCGGTCGATGACCGTGGTGCACGAGGGCGCGAAGACGTGGCCCCCGCCGCCGGTACAGGTTTCCGCCACCCCGGCCGCGGCCCCCGCCGCCCCGGCGCCGGTGGCCGCCAAGGAGCCGAAGCGGCCCCGTCCGGCGGGCGCCCGGTACGCGGTGGCCGCCGTCGCCGCCGCGGCCCTGTTCGCACTCACCGCCTTCTCGCCGTCCCAGCTGGTCGGCAACTTCACGGTGTTCGTGCTCTCGATCGTCATCGGCTACTACGTCATCGGCAAGGTCCACCACGCGCTGCACACGCCCTTGATGTCGGTGACCAACGCCATCTCCGGCGTCGTGGTGGTCGGCGCCCTGCTCCAGATCGGGCGGGGGAACACGGCGGTCACCGTGCTGGCGTTCGCCGCGATCCTGCTGGCCAGCATCAACGTCTTCGGCGGGTTCGCCGTGACCCGACGCATGCTCAGCATGTTCACCGCGAGGGGCTGACCCATGACCGCCATCACCGCCTCCGAGGCCGCGTACCTCGTCGCCGCGCTGCTGTTCATCCTGAGCCTGGCCGGGCTCTCCCGGCACGAGACCTCCCGCTCCGGTGTGGTCTTCGGCATCGCCGGCATGACCGTCGCGCTGGCCGCCACCGTCGCGCTGGCCGCCCGCAGCATCACGGCCGGCGGCCTGACGCTGCTGGCCGTCGCCATGGTCGCGGGCGCCGGGATCGGCCTGCTGCGGGCCAAGCGCGTGGAGATGACCGGCATGCCGGAACTCATCGCGCTGCTGCACAGTTTCGTCGGCCTGGCCGCCGTGCTGGTCGGCTGGAACGGCTACCTGGGCGTCGAGGCGAAGGGTTCGGCGCAGACCGAGGTGGCCGGCTCCCTGCTGGGCATCCACCACGCCGAGGTCTTCATCGGCATCTTCATCGGCGCCGTCACCTTCACCGGCTCGATCGTGGCGTTCCTGAAGCTGTCGGCACGGATCAAGTCCCGGCCGCTGACGCTGCCGGGCAAGAACGCGCTGAACGTGGGCGCGCTGGTCGCCTTCGTCGGTCTGACCGCCGCGTTCGTCGCGCACCCGGCGCTCGGGCTGCTCATCGCGGTCACCGCGGTGGCCCTCGCGCTCGGCCTGCACCTGGTGGCGTCGATCGGCGGCGGGGACATGCCCGTCGTCATCTCGATGCTCAACAGCTACTCCGGCTGGGCCGCCGCCGCGTCGGGCTTCCTGCTCGACAACACGCTGCTGATCGTCACCGGCGCGCTCGTCGGCTCCTCCGGCGCCTACCTGTCGTACATCATGTGCCAGGCCATGAACCGTTCCTTCCTGTCGGTGATCGCCGGCGGCTTCGGCATCGAGGCGCCGTCGGCCGCCGCCGCGGTGGAGGGCGAGCACCGGGAGACCGACGCCCAGGAGGCCGCCGAACTGCTGGCCGGGGCCACCAGCGTGGTCATCACCCCCGGCTACGGCATGGCCGTGGCGCAGGCGCAGTACCCGGTGGCGGAACTGACCCGGGCGCTGCGGGCCCGCGGCGTCGGGGTGCGCTTCGGGGTGCACCCGGTGGCCGGACGGCTGCCCGGTCACATGAACGTCCTGCTGGCCGAGGCGCGGGTGCCCTACGACATCGTGCTGGAGATGGACGAGATCAACGACGACCTCGCCGCCACCTCCGTGGTGCTGGTCATCGGCGCCAACGACACGGTGAACCCGGCCGCCGCGGAGGACCCGGCCAGCCCCATCGCCGGCATGCCGGTGCTGCGGGTGTGGGAGGCGGAGAACGTCATCGTCTTCAAGCGTTCCATGGCCACCGGTTACGCCGGCGTGCAGAACCCGCTGTTCTTCCGGGAGAACACGCAGATGCTGTTCGGGGACGCCAAGCAGCGCGTGGAGGACATCGTGCGGGTGCTGAACGCCGGCGCCGCGCACGACCCCGGCACCACCCGCGCGGTCCGCAGCCCCGCCGCCTGACCGCTCCCCCGGCGCCGCCGTCCGCGCCCGCTCCCGCGGGAGTCCGCGCGGGCGGCGGCGTTCGCCGTAGCGGGGGCACGGCATCCGGCGCGGGCGCGCGGGGGCCGCAGGGGGCACCGGGGCAGAACACCCCCGCACGGGGGTGGCGTTCACCCGGCGCCTGCGGTGTGATGGTCGGCACGGGACGCGGCGACAGGGGCGGCGGGCCGGGGAAACAGCAGGACGGCGCGGTGCCGGACGATCCCCCGCGTCGCCCGGCACCACGCCGCACCCGTGACACCCTGCCGGACGGCAAGGCGTCCCGCACGGTGCGTGCGCTGAGTATATTGGCTTGCAGCCAGTCAACGCAGGAGTCCAGCATGTCCCCGCGAAGCGCATCGGTCAATGAAGAATTGCGACGCCGCTCACGCGAGCGCCTTTTGCAGGCGACCGTCGAGCTGATCGGGGAGCGGGGATACGACGCCACCACGCTCGGCGACATCGCCGACCGGGCGGGCACGGCACGGGGCCTGGTGTCGTACTACTTCCCCGGCAAGCGGCAGTTGGTGCAGTCGGCGGTGCACCGTCTGATGCACAGGACGCTGTCCGAGGCGCTGGAGAGCCGGCCGCCCGGCAGCGGCGGCGACGAGACACTGGCGCGGGCGATCGACGCGGTGCTGGGGCTGACCGTCACGCACACCCGCGTCATGCGCGAGCACATGGCCGGGATCCTGCAGGCCGAGGGGTTCATCCGGTGCCCCGAACAGCGCCGGCTGGCGGCCCTGCTGGAGGAGGCCGTGGCGATCTACGGCGCCGACCACCCGGCCGAGGACTACCGGCTGCTGCGCGCCCTGATGATGGGTGCCACGGTGGCCCTGCTGCTGCCGGGGGCACCCATGCCGCTGGCCGCGCTGCGGGCCGAACTCTTCCAGCGCTACGGCCTCGCCTGGCATCTGGGCCAACCGCCGCAGGGCGAGGCCCCGGCCCGCCGCTGAGCCCCCGGCGCACCGCGCGGCGGTCAGGGCGGCCGCCCGGCCGGTGGAGCGGGTCGGGGCGGGGCCCGTGAGCCACTACAGTGACGTTCCGTGGCTGCACGACCTTTGAGCGAGATCGTTGAAGCGGGATGGGCGAAGGCCCTGGACCCGGTGGCGGACCGGATCACGGCGATGGGGGACTTCCTGCGCGCCGAGATCGCGGCGGGCCGCACCTACCTGCCGTCCGGCGCGCACGTGCTGCGCGCTTTCCAGCAGCCGTTCGACGAGGTGAGAGTGCTGATCGTCGGGCAGGACCCGTACCCGACGCCCGGTCACGCGGTGGGGCTGAGCTTCTCCGTGGCGCCGGAGGTGCGGCCGCTGCCCGGGTCCCTGATCAACATCTTCCGCGAGTACGGCACCGACCTCGGGCTGCCGCAGCCCTCCACCGGCGACCTCACCCCGTGGACGCGCAATGGGGTGCTGCTGCTCAACAGGGCGCTGACCACCGCGCCCCGCCGCCCCGGCGCGCACCGCGACAAGGGCTGGGAGGCCGTCACCGAGCAGGCGATCCGCGCGCTGGCCGCCCGGGGCGTCCCGATGGTGTCGGTCCTGTGGGGCCGCGACGCGCGCAACGCCCGCCCGCTGCTGGGCGCGTCACCGGCGATCGAGTCGGCGCACCCCTCCCCCATGTCCGCCGATCGCGGTTTCTTCGGCTCCCGGCCGTTCAGCCGGGCCAACGAGGCGCTGACCGCCCAGGGCGCCGAACCGGTGGACTGGCGACTGCCCTGAGCGGGACCGGCGCGATAGTCTGCCCGGTGTGACCACGCAATCGAATACGCCGGCGGGCTGGTACGCCGATCCGCATGGCACCCCCAACCTCCTGCGCTGGTGGGACGGTTCCCGCTGGACCGAGCACACCCACGCGGGCACCCAGCCGGCCCAGCAGCAGCCCGCCCAGGCAGCGCCCCGGCAGCCCGCGCCCGGCGTTCCGCAGCAGGGCGGGCCGCAGTACGGCTACCCGCAGCAGGCGCCCCAGCAGGGGTTCCCGCAGCAGGGCGGCCCGCCGCCCTACGGCTACCCGCAGCACGGCGGGCCGCAGGGGATGCCCCCGCAGGGCGTGCCGCCCCAGCAGCAGGAGAACTTCTGGGAGTTGGGCGTCGACGGCCGGCCCGACCCCTCCCGGGTGCGCTCCCAGGTGCAGGGCGCGGGCGCCGGCACGGCGGGCGGCGGGGGCGGCGGCCTGTTCGGCGAACCGGTCCTGGTGGTCAACCAGAAGGCCAAGCTGATCGAGGTCGTCAACGAGTACTCGGTATACGACCAGCACGGCAACCAGATCGGGTCGGTCGCCGAGATCGGGCAGAGCGCGATCAAGAAGGCCGTGCGCTTCCTCAGCAGCTACGACCAGTTCATGACCCACAAGCTGGAGGTCCGCGACGCCTACGGGCAGCCGGTGCTCCACCTGACGCGGCCGGCGAAGTTCATCAAGTCGAAGATGACGGTGGCCCGCCCCGACGGCTCCCACCTGGGTGAGATCGTCCAGCAGAACGCCTTCGGCAAGATCCGGTTCGGCTTCATGGTGGGCGGCCAGCAGATCGGCGCCGTCAAGGCGGAGAACTGGCGGGCGTGGAACTTCGCGATCGTCGACCACGCCGAGAACGAGATCGCCCGCATCACCAAGACCTGGGAGGGTCTGCTGAAGGCGGCGTTCACCACGGCCGACAACTACGTGCTGCAGATCCACCAGCCGCTGCCCGACCCGCTGCTGAGCATGGTCGTGGCCTCCGCGCTGACCGTGGACACCGCGCTGAAGCAGGACAGCCGCTGACCGGGCCGGACCGTCCCCGTCCGGCGGGCGGGGACGGCGCCGCCCACTGGGTGCTGGCCGTCGACTCCGGTGGTTCCGGGCTGCGTTGCGCCCTCGCGCCCGGCAGCGGTGGCCCGCCCGTCGCCGAACGCCGCACGGACACCCCCGTGCGCACCGGTCCCGGCGGCATCGACGCAAGCCACCTGCTGGCCCAACTGCTGCCCGCCGTGCGGGAGTCGCTGGAGCGGGCGGGCGCCGGGGAGATCACCGCGGTGTGCGTGGGGGCGGCCGGCATGGCCACCCTCGGCGGCGAACTGCGTGACCGCCTGCCGGGGGCGCTGCGGGAGGCGTTCGGGGTGCGGCGCCTCGCGCTGGCCGCCGACGCGGTGACCGCCTACGCCGGCGCGCTGGGCGTGCGGCCCGGCGTGGTGGTGGCCGCCGGCACCGGGCTGATCGGCCTGGGCACCGACCTGACCGGCTGGCGCCGGGTGGACGGCTGGGGCCACCTGCTGGGCGACCTCGGCAGCGGCGCGTGGATCGGCCGGGCCGGCATGGAGGCCGCGCTGTGCGCCTTCGACGGACGCCCCGGCGGCTCCCCGGCCCTGCTGGAACGCCTGGAGGCGGTCCTCGGCCCGGTTGCCGCTCTGCCCGGACGGCTCTACCCGCGCACCGACCGGGCCGCCGTCCTGGCCTCGTTCGCCCCGCAGGTGGCCGGCTGCGCCGCCGATGCCGATCCGGTGGCGGAACGCGTCATGCGCGAGGCCGCCGGGCACCTGCTGGCCACCGCGGCCGCCGCGCGCACCGCGGCCGGCGGCGACCTCGTGGCGTTCACCGGCGGCCTGCTGAACCTCGGGCCCCCGCTGCTGGACCCGCTGCACGCCGGGGCGCCCGCGGTGCTGCCCGGCGCGCGGCTGGTGGCCCCCGCCGGCGACCCGCTCGCCGGCGCGCTGGGCATCGCCCGTTCGCTGACCGCGCCCGGCCCGTCCCTGCCCCGGGACGACGCGCTGCTGACGGTGCACGAGGGCTGAGCGCCGCCGCGGGGGCGACCGGTTCGGGCCGGCCCGCGGTGCGGTTGCCGTGCCGGAGCGGACGCGCGGCGCCGGAGCGGCCCGGGGCGGGTACGGGGGGCGGCCGGGAGCGGATGGGGTCAACTCGCTCTTTCCCGTCGGTTTTCGGCCGGATCTCGCCGGTCGGGTGCTCACGAAGGATCACCAACGCGCACAATGCGCCGCACTTCGGCCATCAGAGGCACCCCGGCCGAGCGGCGGCCGGACCGGAACCGTTAGCATGCGACGCCATGAGCTCAGCCACTGGCCCCGCACCTGGCCTGCCCGTACGAATGCCGCGTCCCCGTCAGCCCGGACGGCACCGCCGCCCCGAGCCGCCGGCCGCCCCCGACGGCGCACCGGCCCTGGTTCTGGCGGTTCCCGGCACCCCCTGCCAGGAGGTGCGCCACCTCGTCGACGAGGTCATCTACATCGCCCGATCCGAACTGCCGGGCCTGAACGCCGTCGCCGGTTACCTGGAGGATTCCGACCCCGCGCGCCAGGCGGAGGAGGAGTTCCCCCACGAGTACCCGGCGCTCGCGGAGGTGCTGGCCGACGCCGGGCAGCGCTGGGCCGAGGCCGCCGAACGCGCCGAACGGGAGGCCGCGCGGGCGCGGACGGAGGAGGCCGGCGACGGGCAGGAAGCGCCGGAGGAGGCGCCGGTGCCGCGCTTCAGCGGCCCGGCGGCCGTCGTGGTGCCGCTGCTGGCCGGCCCGGAGGCGGGCCTCCAGGAGCGGGTGCGCGGCGCGATCGCCGCCAGCGGTGTGCGGGCGGAGCTCACCGACGTGCTGGGCCCCCACCCGCTGCTGGCCGAGGCGGTGCACGTGCGGCTGTCGGAGGCGGGTCTGGCCCGGGCCGACCGCGCGCGGCTGTTCACGGTGGCGACCGCCGCCGACGGCATCATCCTGGCGACGGTCGGTGGCCCGGAGGCGGTGGCCGCGGCCGGGGTCACCGGGCTGCTGCTGGCCGCGCGGCTGGCGGTGCCGGTGCTGGCCGCCGGTCTGGACGTGGAGGGCGCGGTGGCCGGCACCGCCGAGCAGTTGCGCTCCTCCGGCTCGCAGCGGCTGGCGCTGGCGCCCTACGCCATCGGACCGGAGCTCCCGGCCGGGCTGCTGGCCTCCGCCTGCGAGGCGGCCGCCTGCGACGCGGCCGAGCCGGTCGGCGCCTACCCGGGCATCGGCAAGCTCGTGCTGTCGAAGTACCTCACGCTGCTGGGCATCGCACCGCAGCAGCCCCAGCACGCCCCAGCACGCTGAGCCGGCCGGCCGGTGGCCGCGACAGCGGTTTCCGGCCACCCGGCGTCGCCGGCCGTTTCAGCGGGCGAACGTCACGCAGGAGGCGGCCGGCACCGGCAGCGACCCGGCGCGGTGCGGTGTGCCGTCCCGGCCGACGTCGAACCACGTGACGTCGCCGGAGCGTTCGTTGGCCGCGTAGAGCCGGCCGGTGACCGGATCGAGGGCGAGGTCGCGGGGCCAGGAGCCGCCGCAGGGCACCGTGGTGCGCGGCACCGGCACCCGGTCGGCGCGCAGGTCGAGGACGGCGATGCTGTCGTGGCCGCGGTTGGCCACCCACACGAAACGCCCGTCCGCCGAGACCACCGCCTCCGACGGGTGGTTGCGGACGCCGCCGGGCCCGGCCGCCGGCGCGGTGGGCACCGTCGCTCCGGCGGTCAGCCCGCCGGTGCCGGCGTCCCAGGTCAGCAGGGTGAGCGTGGAGTCGAGTTCGTTCACGCAGTACACGTGCCGGCCGTCGGGGTGGAAGGCCAGGTGGCGGGGCCCGCTGCCGGGGCGCACGCGCAGTTCCCGGTGGACGCGCGCGGCGCCGTCCGGACCCGTGGAGCACACCCGCACGGTGTCGGTGCCGAGGTCCGTGGTCAGCAGCCACCCGCCGGGAGCGGGGTGCACGGCGTGCGCGTGCGGTCCCTCCTGCCGGTCGGGGTCGGGGCCCGATCCGGTGTGCCGCAGTACGCCGAGCAGCGTGCCGGGGGCGCCCAGCGGGCCGTCGAGGGCGAGTGAACCGACGCTGCCGGAGCCGTAGTTCGCGGTGTGCAGCCGGCCGGCCGCCACGCACAGGTGCGTGGGGTCCGCCCCGCCGGCCGGCACCGGTGCGCCCGTCAGGCGCGGCGCCGCCGGGTCGGCGAGGGAGAACGCCGCGACCACGCCGGCGGGCAGCTCCCCGACCGCGTACAGCGTGCGGTGGTCCTTCGCGACGGCCAGGTAGGAGGGGTTGGCGACGGCGTCCGTGCGGGCGGTCACCGTCAGACCGCCGGTGTCCTCGCGGACGGCGGCCGTGGTGAGTCCGGCGCCGCCGGCCGTGGTGAAGGAGCCGATGTGCACGTACGGCATGTCTCCGACGGTATCGCGGGGTGCTGCCGTGCCGGGGTCGGGGCCTGGTACCTCCTGCCTCCTGGCGGCCACGCGTCCGCCCGGTGCCGGCCCGTCGCCGGCCTCCGGTCCGGCACGGCCTGTCGCGCCGTTCCCCGCGCCCTCTCGCCGGGGACCGCCGGCCACCGGACGGGTCATGCTGGGGGCATGGGAATCCCCGGGGTGATCTTTGATCTGGACGGAACGCTGGTGGACAGTGAGCCGCTGTACTGCGAGGCGGGGCGGCGGATGCTGGCGGCGCGGGGGGTGGGCGGGTTCGGGTGGGAGGAGCATATGGGGTTCGTGGGGGTGGGGACCGAGGAGACGGTGCGGGAGTTGCGGGGGCGGTACGGGCTGGGGGTGCCGGTGGAGCGGTTGCTGGCGGAGCTGGAGGGGCACTACCTGGAACTGGCGGGCGGGGCGGCGCCGATCGCGGGGGCGGTCGCGCTGGCGCGGGCGCTGGCGGAGCGGGGGCATCCGCTGGCGGTGGCGTCGGGTTCGTCGGCGCGGGCGATCGGCGCGGTGCTGGCCGGAACGGGACTGGCGGCGTTGTTCCCGGTGACCGTCTCGGCCGACGAGGTGGCACGGGGCAAGCCGGCGCCCGAAGTGTTCACCGAGGCGGCGCGGCGGCTGGGGCTGGCGCCGGCCGACTGCGTGGTGGTGGAGGACGCGCCGCCCGGGGTGCTGGCGGCCTCGGCGGCGGGCATGCGGTGCGTGGCGGCGCCGTCCGTGCGCGAGCAGGCGGACGACCCGGCGTTCGGCCTCGCGGGGCTGCTGTTCGCCGGCGGGCCCGGGCACTTCGACGCGCGGGCGGCGTACGCCTGGATCACCCGGGGGTGACCCGCCGGTGCCGGGAGGCCCCCGGAGGCAGGCGGTGTTGTGCCGGGTGTGACGCGGAACGTGCGGGTGGTCGTGGCGGGGCGGCGTGGGGCAGGCGGGCTGTCGGCGGGGGGCTTCCCGCGCCGGGCGGGGCCGCGGCCGGGGGCGGACTTCGTGCTGCTGGACCATTCCCCCCGGCCGGGCGGCACGTGGCGGTTCCGGTGGCCGACGATGACGTACTCGGCGGCGCACCGGGCGCACGACCTGCCGGGGATGGCGCTGGAGGGCGCGGAACCGCTGCGTCCGGCGGCGGAGGTGGCGGCGGCGGGGTACTGCGCGGCGCACGAGCGGCGTTCCGGGGCCGGCGCTGGTCCGTCCGGCGGGCGTCTCGGCGGTGCGGGAGGGACCGGGCGGCGGTGCGGGAGATCCCGGCGGGGCCGGCCGCGGTGGGTGCGCCAGTTTCCGGTAACGGGGCGGACCGGCCGGCCGGATAAAAGGAAATCTTTACCCATCACCAGCGGTAACTCGGAAGTCGCCGGAGTTTTTTCTGCCGCCCGCGCGGCCGGATTCGCCCCGCCCGGCTGCCCGCCGGAAGCCCCGTTCCGGCGGATCCGGCCGGGTGCTGCCACGACCGGCGGCCACCTCGCAGTGCTTCGGGGCGCGGGGGCTTCCGGCGTGTCGTCCGGTGGCCGTTTGCTGCCACCGGAAGGCATGTCACCACTTGGCGTGGTGGCACAAATCGGGGCAATAGCCGACGCCGTCGATCATTACTGACCGGTGTTATCAACCTTTAATCAATGGCATGTCGACATGAACGCTTCGGCTCAGCAGGATGATGCGCCAAGCCGTCCGAACCAAATTGTTTTTCGCGAGACCGCCACATGATCCGGCCGAAACCCCGCCGGAGGTGTGCGTTCCGCGTGGGGGGTGCGGCCGGTCCGGCCCGTGGCAGGCCCGGATCGAACGTTCGAAGCGCCACACGCCGGCCGGCACCCGGCCGGTCCCTTGTCCAGAATGTGGGGAAGCAGATGAGAAGCAGGAACCAGCGCGTCATTGGGGGGGTCGCGCTTCTCGCCGCGGGGGCTCTCGGTCTCACCGCGTGCAGCAGCAGCGGGACGGGCAGCAAGGACAAGCCGAACGTCAAGACCGGTTTCTCCTACGGTTCACTCCCCGCGGCGTCCAGCACCGTGAAGTCCGGCGGGGTCCTGCACGTCGCGGAGTCGGTCGGTGCCGACCCCAACTGGATCTTCCCCATCACGCCGTCGGCCAACGCCTCGGTCTACACCGTCAACCAGTTCCAGTACCTGAGCTGGCGGACGCTGTACTGGTCGCCCAAGGGCTCGGCGCCGGAGATGGACTACGGGCGCTCGATGACCGACGCCGCGCCGACCGCCTCGGCGGACGGCAAGACGTACACCATCAAGCTCAACGGCAAGTACACCTGGAGCGACGGCTCCAAGGTCTCCGCCCAGGACGTGCTGTTCTGGTTCGACCTGTACAAGGCGGCCGTCAAGCTGAACGCGGCCAACGCCTCGAACTACACCCCGGGCCAGTTCCCGGACAACGCCACCGCCAAGGTGGTCGACGACCAGACGATCTCGTTCACCTTCGACAAGGTGTACAACCCGGACTGGATCCTCAACACCCAGTTCAACCAGATCGTGCCGCTGCCGTCGAAGGCCTGGTCGAAGACCTCCGCCTCCGGCTCGACCGTCGACTTCACCAAGCCGGCCAACGCCGCCTCGATCTACAAGTACCTGGCGGCGCAGTCCAAGAGCCTGTCGACCTACGCGTCCAACCCGCTGTGGCAGGTCGTCAACGGCGCGTACAAGATCAAGACGTACAACACCTCGACCGGTGCGGCGACCTTCGCGCCCAACACCAAGTACACCGGTGAGGGCAAGCCGAACTTCTCCGAGGTCGACCTGCAGTCGTACACCTCGCCGACCGCCGAGTTCAACGACCTGCTCTCGGGCAAGCTGGACCTCGGCTACGTCAGCAGCGACAACTGGCCGCAGCTGTCGAAGGTCAAGCGCGCCGGCTACAACGTCTACGGCCTGCCGGACTTCGGCTTCAGCTACATGTACTTCAACTTCAAGGACAAGACCGGCGGCTTCGACAAGGCCATCGGCCAGCTCTACGTCCGCCAGGCGTTCGCCCAGCTCCAGGACGAGACGTCCGAGATCAAGGGCGCCTTCAAGGGCATGGCCGCCCCGGCCTACGGCCCGCTGGGCGTCGCGCCCAAGTCTCCGTACACCCCGGAGAACGCGCTGAAGAACCCGTTCCCGTACTCCACGGACGCGGCGGCCAAGGTGCTCAAGGACCACGGCTGGAAGGTCGTGCCGCACGGCGTGAGCACCTGCCAGAACCCGGGCACCGGCGCCAACCAGTGCGGCGCGGGCGTGAAGAAGGGGCAGAACCTCAACTTCACGATGTACTACACCAGCACGCCGAAGGTCGTCGGCCAGATGGTGACCCAGTTCGCCGGCAACCTCGCGAAGGTCGGCATCAAGGTCACCCTGAAGACCGACACCTTCAACAACCTCATCGCGCACGAGGCCAACCCCTCGGACCCGAAGAACGCCAACAACTGGGGCATGGCCGACTTCGGTGGCTTCACCCAGAACAACTACCCGTCGACGAACACCCTGTTCAACACGGGTGGCACGTACAACATGGGTTCGTTCTCCGACCCGAAGCTGGACAAGCTGATCAACGCCTCGATGCTCTCCCGCGACCCGGGCGCGCTCAAGGACGAGATCTCGCTGGTCGACACCGACCTGCCCGGCATCTTCCAGCCGAACGAGGACCGCATCTTCGCCTGGAGCCCGAAGCTGTCCGGCTCGACGGACGCCTTCAACGCCATGACTCAGCTGATGCTGAACCCCGAGGACCTGTACTTCACCAAGTAGTCCGGACGGCCGGGGCGGCGCGCAGAGCGCCCGCCCCGGTCCCGGCAGCGCGTCCTCACAGCCCACTCGGCCGCCCGACCGGTGGCCGGGTGGGCTCACGCGCGGACCGGGACGTGCGCCGGCGGCTCCCGAAGCCCCCACGATCACAGAAGCAGGAGATCCGGACATGGCCGGCTATCTCATACGACGCCTCGCCACGGCCCTCGTCGTGGTCCTCGGCATCACCTTGGTGACCTTTCTGATGCTGCACATCGTCGCCCCCGACCCGGGCCTGACGATCCTGCCGCCCAAGACTCCGCCCGCGGCGATCCGGGCCTACGACCACCTGCACGGTTACGACCGGCCGTGGTTCCAGCAGTTCGTCAGTTATCTCAACCAGTTGGTCCACGGAAACCTCGGTTTCTCCGACAAGGACAACCAGTCCGTGCTGTCGCTGTTCAGGGAGAAGGCGCCGCTGAGCGCCTTCCTGTCCGGCGTCTCGCTGCTGGTCGCGATCCTCGTCGCGCTGCCCCTGGGCATCTACCAGGCCGTCCGCCGCAACCGGATCGGCGACGTCGCGGCCACCACCGTCGCGTTCATCCTGTACTCGATGCCGGTCTTCATGGTCGCGCTGATCCTCATCCAGGTCTTCGCGCTCAGCCTCAACTGGGTCGATCCCAACGTCTCGCAGGACCAGACGCTCAGCGGGGCGCTCTCCTCCTGGCCGGAACTGGTCCTGCCGGTGGTCGCGCTGTCCTCGACCACGGTGGCCGCCTACTCGCGGTACCAGCGCTCCGCCTCACTGGACGTCCTCGCGCAGGACTACATCAAGGTGGCCAAGGCCAAGGGCCTTCCCGACCGCTTGATCTATGCGCGTCACCTGGTCCGCAACGCGTCGCTGCCGATGATCACCCTCATCGGTCTGTCGCTGCCGATCCTGATCGCGGGCAACGTGCTGATCGAGAGCGTCTTCAACATCGACGGCCTGGGCCTGCTGTTCATCAAGAGCCTCCAGGCCAACGACTACAACGTGCTGCTCGGCTACACGCTGCTGACCGCGATCCTGACGGTGATCGGCAACCTGATCGCCGACGTCGCGCTCACCGTTTCCGACCCGCGCATCCGGTTGGTGTGACATGACGATGCCCCCCACCACAGCCGCAGGACAGACGGGAGCCCGAAAGTGACCACCGCCATCGAACCGCCCCCGGCCGCGGCCGGCTCCCCGGCCCCCGACGGCGGCGAGGCCCACGCGTCCGTCACCGGCTGGCGTCTGACCGTGCGGGAGTTCCTGAAGAACAAGCTGGCCGTCGCGGGCGTCGCCATCCTGGTCTTCTTCATCCTGTTCGCCTTCCTCGGCCCGCTGGTCTACCACTCGAACCAGACCGCCACCGACCTGGGCAACGTCGACTCCGGCCCCGGGGTGGGCGGTCCGCTCGGCAGCGACAGCGACGGCTTCGACATCCTCGGCCGGCTCATGCTCGGCGGCCGCACGTCGCTGGAGATCGGCTTCCTGGCAGCGCTGCTGGCCACCGTCATCGGCACCCTGTGGGGCGCGGTGGCCGGTCTGCTGGGCGGGGCCGTCGACGCGGTCATGATGCGCGTGGTCGACGTGCTGCTGTCCATCCCGTTCCTGCTGGTGGTGCTGATCATCGCGCACCGCTACGGCTCGAACGTGCTGAACCTGAGCATCATCCTCGGCATCTTCTCCTGGCTGGTGCCGGCCCGCCTCATCCGCGGTGAGGTGCTGACCCTGCGAGTGCGTGACTTCGTCTCCGCCGCCCGCGTCATGGGCGGCTCCCGGTCCCGGCTGATCTTCCGGCACCTGATCCCGAACGCCATGGGCACCGTGATCGTCAACATCACGTTCCAGATCGCCGACGCCATCCTGGCGCTGGCCGCACTGGGCTTCCTGAACTTCGGCGTGCACTACCCCAACACCGACTGGGGTTCGCAGATCTCCGACGCCCAGGACGCGCTGTCCAACGGCTACTGGTGGGAGGTCTTCCCGGTCGGCGTCTGCCTGGTGCTGGTGGTCATGGCCTTCAACCTGATCGGCGACGGCCTGCGGGACGCGGTCGACGTGCGCCTGCGCAAGCGCTGACCGGCCGAGACAGACGGAAACGAGGAAACGATGGCCCCCCTGCTCCAAGTCGAGAACCTCTCGACGCACATCCAGCTGTCCCGGTCCCTGGTCCGCCCGGTCGAGAACGTCTCCTTCCACCTGGAGGCCGGTGAGACCCTCGGTCTGGTCGGCGAGTCCGGCTGCGGCAAGTCGATGACCGGCCTGTCCCTGATGGGCCTGCTGCCGCCCGGCGGCTCGGTCCTGTCGGAGTCGTCGGTCAAACTCGACGGCCGGGAACTGGTCGGTCTGCCCGAGGCGGAGCTGCGCAAGATCCGCGGCAACGACGTGGCGATGGTCTTCCAGGACCCGATGTCCTCGCTGGACCCCACCAAGACCATCGGCTACCAGGTGGCCGAGCCGGTCCGGCTGCACCGCGGCGCGTCCAAGGCGGAGGCGATGGAGCGGGCCGCCGAGGTGCTGGCGCTGGTCGGCCTGCCGCGGCCGAAGGAACGGCTGGGCGACTACCCGCACCAGCTGTCCGGCGGCCTGCGCCAGCGCGTGATGATCGCCATCGCGCTGGCCTGCGAGCCGAAGGTGCTGATCGCCGACGAGCCGACCACCGCGCTGGACGTGACGATCCAGCAGCAGATCCTGTCGCTGCTGGCGGACCTCAAGGACCGCCTGCGGATGGCGATGATCCTGATCACCCACGACATGGGTGTGGTCGCCGGGCACGCCGACCGGATCAACGTCATGTACGCCGGCCGGATCGCGGAGACCACCGGTGCCCGTGAGCTGTTCAGCGGGATGCGCCACCCCTATACCCAGGGTCTGCTGGCCTCCATCCCGCGGCTGGCGCAGGACAACACCCAGCGGCTGTTCACCGTTCCGGGCCTGCCGCCGGACCTGTCGCTGCCCATGGTGGGCTGCCGGTTCGCCGACCGCTGCTCCTACGCGACGGACCAGTGCCGCGAGCAGGAGCCGGAACTGGTGGGCGACGGCCACCGGTTCGCGTGCTGGAACCCGGTGGACGGTCCGCTGGCGCTGGCCACCATCGAGGTCCGTGAGACCCCGCTGGGCGAGCCCGAGGACCCGGCCGCGCCGCCCCGCAAGGCGCTGCTGGAGGTCACCGACCTGGTCAAGGAGTTCCCGGTCGGCGGCGGTCTGTTCGGCCGCGGCCGGCAGAGCGTCAAGGCGGTCTCCGGGGTCTCGCTGTCGCTGGGCCCCGGCCAGACCTTCGGCCTGGTGGGCGAGTCCGGCTGCGGCAAGACGACGCTGGGCCGGATGATCGTGGGGCTGGACAAGCCGGACAGCGGCGCGGTGACGCTGGAGGGCCGGCAGATCGACTCGCTGCACGGCGCCGAACTGCGCCGCCAGCGCCGGGACCTCCAGATGATGTTCCAGGACCCGTACTCCTCGCTGGACCCGCGCATGCGGGTGAGCGGCATCCTGCGCGAGCCGCTGCAGATCCAGGGCATCGGCACCCCGCGCGAGCAGCTGGCCCGGGTGACCGACCTGCTGGGCGAGGTGGGTCTGCCCAAGAGCGCCCTGGAACGTTTCCCGCACGAGTTCTCCGGCGGTCAGCGCCAGCGCATCGGCCTGGCCCGCGCGCTCACCCTCAACCCGAAGGTGATCGTGGCGGACGAGCCGGTCTCGGCGCTGGACGTCTCGATCCGGGCGCAGGTGCTGAACCTGATGAAGCGCCTGCAGGCCAGTCACGAGCTGAGCTACGTGGTCATCTCGCACGACCTGGCCGTGGTGAAGTACCTGGCCGACCGGATCGGCGTGATGTACCTGGGCAAGATGGTGGAGTCCGGCGCCGGCCAGGACATCTACGAGCGTCCGGTGCACCCGTACACCGCGGGTCTGCTGGAGGCCATCCCGATCCCGGACCCGCTGGTGGAGGCCGACAAGTCCGGCGGCGGCATCAAGGGCGAGCTGCCCAGCCCCCTGGACCCGCCGTCCGGCTGCCGTTTCCGCACCCGCTGCCCGTTCGCGCAGGAGCAGTGCGCGGCGCAGGAGCCGGTGATGCGGCAGTTCGGCGAAGGGCACTTCGCCGCCTGCCACTTCCCGCTCCAGACCCCGATGGCGCCGACGCTGCTGGGGACGTCGTCGCCGGCCGGCGAGGGCGAGGGGGAGGCCGCCACGGTCTGACCGCGGCTCGCCGCACGTCACCCGGAAGGGGTGGCGGACACCGTGGGACGGTGTCCGCCACCCCTTCCGGCGTTCCCGGGCACCCGACGGCAGCCTTGGTCCGTACTATTGACGGGATTTTCGTTTCATGAGTTAAATCAACTCGCAAACAAAGCCGTGACCTCCCAGGTCGGGGTGATCCCTTCGCGCCGCCGGTCCCGTTTCCCCGCGGCCGGCGGCGCGAAGGCGGCACGTCATCCGCTCCCGGAGCGATCCCACAGGTCCGCAAGGAGGGCTTCCGCATGCGCAGATCCGGTCCCAGATCCCTGCTGGCCGCCGCCGTTCCCCTCGCGACGGCGGCCGCCACGCTGATGGCGGTCCCCGCGGCGCACGCCGCGGCCCCGGCCACCGCCCGCCCGGCGGCGGCCAACCCCGGCCCGGGGTTCCCCGCGCACTTCGCCGCGCCCTACGCCGAGACGTGGAACAGCCCCTCGACGCTGTCCCAGGCGGCCGCGGCGACCGGCAACAAGTACTACACGCTGGCCTTCGTCATCGCCGGCAGCGGCTGCACCCCGACGTTCAACGGCGACACCTCGATCAGCGACAGCGGCTGGCTGTCCGCGATCAACTCGCTGCGCGCCTCCGGCGGTGACGTCATCGCCTCGTTCGGTGGCGCCTCCGGAACGGAAATGGCGCAGGCGTGCGGATCGGTCTCGTCGCTGGAGGCGGCGTACAAGACGGTCATCGACACGCTCAACCTCACCCGCGTCGACCTCGACGTCGAGGGCGGCACGCTGGAGGACACCACCGCCAACGACCGGCGCAACCAGGCACTCGCCGCGCTCCAGCAGCAGTACGCCGCCGCAGGGCGCACGCTGGCGGTGGACTACACGCTGCCGGTGGACCCCTCGGGCCTGGAGGGCGACTCGCTGAGTCTGCTGAACAACGCCAAGAGCCACAACCTCAACGTCAGCCTGGTCAACATCATGACGATGGACTACGGGCCCGACGAGGAGATGGGCCAGGCGGCGATCAGCGCCGCGCAGGGCCTGCACAGCCAGCTGGGCCAGATCTGGACCTCGAAGTCCTCCGCGCAGCTGTGGGCGATGGAGGGCAACACCCCGATGATCGGCGTCAACGACGCGCAGAACGAGGTGTTCACCACCGCGGACGCCTCGTCGCTGGAGAGCTTCGCCGCCGCCAACGGCATCCAGGAGCTGGCCTTCTGGGCGCTGGGCCGCGACCACTCGTGCGGCTCCGGGCAGGACTCGGAGGACAACTGCTCGGGTGTCTCGCAGAGCGCGTACCAGTTCACCTCGACGTTCGCGAGGATCAACGGCGATTCCACCGGCGGCGGGGGCGGCACGGGCGGGACCGGGCAGATCACCGGCTACGGCGGCAAGTGCGTGGACGTGGCCGGCGCGAAGCCGGACAACGGCACCGCGGTCGACCTCTACAGCTGCAACGGCACGAACGCCCAGTCCTGGACGGCCGGTTCGGACGGCACGCTGAAGGCGCTCGGCAAGTGCATGGACGTCACCTCGGCCGGCACCGCCAACGGCACGCCCGTGCAGCTCTACGACTGCAACGGCACCGGGTCGCAGGTCTGGCAGCCCGGCGCGGGCGGCTCGCTGGTCAACCCGCAGTCCGGCCGCTGCCTCGACGCCACAGGACCCAGCTCCGCGGACGGCACCCGGCTGCAGATCTGGGACTGCACCGGCGGCGCCAACCAGGCGTGGCAGCTGCCCGGTTGATCGCTGACCGGCCCGTCAGACGCGCCCGCCGCAGCCGCGGCGGGCGCGTCGGCGTGCGGGGTCAGGCCATGGAGCCGATGGTGACGGTGAGCGCGCTGGGCGAGGTGTCCTGGACGTACGAGGCGTAGGAGCACACGTCGTCGAACGGGAAGCCGTACGCCTTGCCGTCGGACATGGCGGCGTGGATGACCCGGGAGTAGTGGTTGGTCACCGAGCCCTGGTAGTACTGCGAGGCGTCGGTGACCGGCTGGTTGGGGCTGGAGGCCAGCACCGAGCGGTTGATGCCGGCGCCCAGCACCGCGGCCACCGGTCCGGTGACACCGTCGTTGGGGGCGGCGAGCGCCCCGTTGCAGTAGAAGACGTTCTGTGTGCTGGGCCGGGAGAACGGCTGCGGGCCGCCGGAGAAGGTGAGGGTGCCGCCGCTGACCCGGCCGGTGTAGGTCGTCCCGTTGGCGGTGACGACCAGGTCCTGGCCGGAGTAGGTGTTCCAGACCTGGTCGATGTAGCCGTCGAAGTAGCTGCCGGAGAACAGGCCCGCGTCGATGCCGTGGCCGGGGGCGAGCACCCGCAGGTCGTCGCCGACGATCAGCCGGGAGAAGTCGGACTGGGCGGCGACGCCGGCGAAGACCGAACCGCGCCCGCCGGCCTTGAGCACGCCGGTGGTCTGGTTGGCGGCACCGACCAGGTTCAGCTGGAGGGGGATGCTGAACATGTCCACCTGGGTGGCGTTGCAGTACATCCCGCCGCCGTTGAAGGTGAACTCCATGCAGTCGTGCAGCACGTTGTAGCTGGGGTCACCGCTGACCCAGCCGGCCGGGTACTGGAGGGCGGGATTGCCGTTGCCGTCGGTGACGACCTTGAACTTCAGCTTGTCGTTGATGGAGAAGTAGATCCGGCCCGACAGGTTCGGCAGGTTGAGCAGGGTGTTGCCGGAGCCGGCCAGCGGGATCGACAGGTCGGCGTAGCCGTCGGAGCCGTTGAGCGAGAGGCTGACGTCGCTGAGCCGGCCGGAGCCGTCGACGTAGCACTGCTTGCCGGTGGCCGGATCGGTGCCGACGACGTACATCCAGATCGAGGAGTTGGCGTAGCCGCCGGTGCCGTTGACGACGGTGACCGGCAGCGAACTGGCGGCGGAGGCGGTTGCGGTGGCGGCGAGGTCGACGAGGGGGGCGGCGGCGAGTGCGGCGGCTGCCCAGCCGAGGAATGCGCGGCGGGTGGGGGGCATGCGGGTGTCCTTCCCGGTGGGGGCGGGTGCGGATGGGGCGCGTGCGGTGGTGCGGCCGTACCCGGGCACGGGGTGCCCGGTGGTGCGCGGTCACGCGGGCGCGGCGGTGCGGTCCGGCCGGCGGCGGGGGTGCCCGTGGGTGCGGGCCGGCCCGGCAGGACGCGCGGATGGGGCGCCGCGTCGTTTCGGCGATGATTGACGGGATGGACCCGGCGCGTCAATGACCGGGCATTGATCTGTACCAATGCTTCATCTCTTGACGTCAGCACCGGCCGTCCAGGCCGGTTTCGCCCGGTTTCGGGGGCAGTTGGGGGTCGCGGCGGGGACCGGACGGCGCCCAGGTCTTGACAGGGACGGTCCCGCCGCCGGGTGATCGGCGCGGGGAACGGGGCCGGGCACGCGTGGGGCGGGGGCCGGGCACGCGTGGGGCGGGGGCCGCCCGGTCGCGCCGGACGGCCCCCGCCTGTGGTTCGGCGTTCGCCTCAGGAGGCGGTGAGCACCGCCCAGACGGCCTTGCCGGCGCGGTCGGGCGTGGTCCAGCCCCAGGAGTCGCTGAGTTCGTCGATGACGTGCAGACCGCGGCCGGACTCGGCGAAGAAGTCCGGCTCCCGCACGACCGGCACGTCCCGGCCCGGGTCGGAGACCGCGACGAGCACCGCGTTGCCGCGCCGCAGCAGGCCCAGCCACACCGGATGCAGGGACGTCTGACGGCGGCCGGTGACGCCGTAGCGCAGCGCGTTGCTCAGCAGTTCGGAGACCACCACTTCGGCGTCCTCGACGACCCCGGCCATGACCCAGCCGGTCAGGGTGGAGGCGGTGAAGTCCCGTGCCGCGTGGGTGACATGGGGGTCGGCGCTCAGCGCGCAGGCGGCGAACCCGGTGTCACCGCCGCCGTGTTCCGCCGGGGGGAAGGCGAGGTCCGCCGCTGCGGCCAGCCAGTGTTTGCCCGCTCCGGATCCCACGGCCCAGTCGGCCGGATGTGTCGTCATCGCGTATCCCCGCGGAGCCTTTCGGCAGTCGTCACGTACTTCTCCCTGCCGCTCCTACTATCCCCGTCCCACGGTGGCGCTGCAAGCACATCTGCAATTACAGTCCCGTGTAAGCACATCGGTAAGCACATTCGTGCGTACAGATGCACGTGCAGCGGGAGTTGACGGCTCGTCAGCACCCGTCGGCACGTAACCGCCGACCGTGAGGAGTTGGGGACGATGCAGATGATCGACAACGGCGTGCGCTCGACGCTGATCGAGGGCGTGCAGTGGCGCAAGAGCGCGCGCAGCAACCCCGGCGGCAACTGTGTGGAGATGGCGGCCCTGCCCGGCGGCGGCTTCGCCGTGCGTAACTCCCGCTTCCCCGAGGGCCCGGCGCTGGTGTATACCCGTGAGGAGATCGAGGCCTTCATCGGCGGCGCCAAGGACGGCGAGTTCGACGCGATGGTGGGCTGAACACCCCTGTGCGTCACGGCGGGTGAGGGAGTGTCACGGCCGGGTGGCTGTACTAACGGCACTCGTAGGTGCAAGATTGAATCACTCACCCGCCATTCAGGAGAGTTGATCATGACCGCCTTCCCGCGGCCGAGTAGCGAGCCACCCATAAAGCGCTACCTGGAGCGCCCCAGGGGCGGCCCCACCGTGCTGCGGATCGTGCTGGGCACCCACCTGCGGCGACTGCGCCAGGCGGCCGGTATCACCCGGGAGGCGGCGGGCGACCACATCCGCGGCTCGCACGCCAAGATCAGCCGTCTGGAACTCGGACGGGTGAGCAGCAAGGAACGCGACATCTCCGACCTGCTGACGCTCTACCACGTCACCGACGAGGAGCGCCGGGCCGACTTCCTGGCACTGGCCCGGCAGGCCGGCATGCCCGGCTGGTGGCAGCAGTACGGCGACGTGCTCTCGCACTGGTTCGAGACGCTGATCGGCCTGGAGGAGGCCGCGTCGCTGATCCGCACCTACGAGGTGCAGTTCGTCCCCGGCCTGCTCCAGACCGAGGGGTACGCCCGCGCGGTGACCCAGCTGGGCTACCCGACGGCGCCCGAGCGCGACAACGAGCGCCGGGTGGAGCTGCGCATCGCCCGCCAGCGGCTGCTGGACGGACCGCAGGCGCCGAAGCTGTGGGCCGTGGTGGACGAGGCGGCGCTGCGCCGTCCGCTCGGCGGCCCCGAGGCCATGCGCGAGCAGCTGGAACACCTGGTGACGATGGCCGAGCGGCCCAACATCACGCTGCAGGTGGCGCCCTTCAACATGGGCGGCATCGCGGCGGCCGGCGGGCCGATCACCATCCTGCGGTTCCTGGAGCCGGACCTGCCGGACATCGTCTACCTGGAGCAGCTGACCAGCTCGCTGTACCTGGAGAAACAGGACGACGTCGACAACTACATGTCGGTGATGGACCGCCTGTCCGCCGAGTCCGAGACGCCGCGCCAGTCGATGGCGTTCCTCAAGGACCTGCTCACCGACTTCGGCTGACCGCGCCCCCGGCACACCGGCCGGCCGTCCTGCGGGGACGGCCGGCCGTCGCCGTCCCGGTGGATCGTGTCGCGCGAACGGTGGCGGAGTGTGATTCGCTGGGTGGCGTTCCACGCCCTGGGTATGGAGGATGCATGGCTGTCCCCCGTCACACATGTCACACCGGTCACTCCCGTCCCGCCCGCGCTCCGCGGTCCCGGGCGCTGCGGGGCGTGCGCTACGCCGCGCTGCCGGCCGGAGTGCTGATGCTGGTCACCGCCTGCGGCGGCTCGGGGGGCGGCCAGGCCGCCTCCACGCCGTCGTCGCGGCCGCCGGCCTCCACCTCCGCGAGCACCCCCTCGCCCTCCGCCTCCCGCAGCCTGCCCGGCACCACGCCGCCACGGCCCGGCGGGCAGGCGCTGGCCTGCGTGGACCGGGTGATGAACGCGATGACCGAGCGTCAGAAGGTCGGCCAGCTGTTCATGTCGGCGGTCACCGCCTCCGGGGCGACCTCGTCGCAGCTGCGGACGCTGCGGCAGAACGACGTCGGGTCGGTGATACTGATGGGCCACACCGACGAGGGCGTCTCCGGGGTCCGGCAGGTCACCGACCAGGTGCAGGGCACCGCCCCGACGGTGGGCGGCTCCAAGGTCGGCCTGATGGTCTCCACCGACCAGGAGGGCGGCCAGGTGCAGGTGCTCAACGGTCCCGGCTTCTCCCAGATCCCGCCGGCCACCACCCAGGGCCGGTGGCCGACCGCCCGGCTCCAGCAGCAGGCCGCCGTGTGGGGCCGGCAACTGCGTTCGGCGGGCGTCGGGGTGGACCTGGCGCCGGTGGCCGACATCGTGCCCCCGGACCTGCGGCAGATCAACCAGCCGATCGGCCGGCTGGAGCGCGAGTACGGGAACGACGCGCAGACCGCCGCCCGGCAGAGCACCGCGGTGGTCAGGGGCTTCGGGCAGGCCGGGGTGTACGCCACCCTCAAGCACTTCCCGAGCCTGGGCTCGGTGCGGGGCAACACCGACTTCTCCGCGGACGTCACCGACGACGTGACCGTGCGCGACGGCTCCTACCAGGTGCCCTACCGCAGCGGCATCGACGCCGGCGCGCGTTTCGTGATGGCCTCGCTGGCGACGTACACCCGGATCGACCCCGCCCACCAGTCGGTCTTCTCCCCCACGCTGCTCAAGGACGAACTGCGCGGCACGCTGGGCTTCAAGGGTGTGGTGATCTCCGACGACATGGGCAAGGCGATCGCCGTGCGGGCGCTGCCCCCCGGTGAGCGCGCCACCCGTTTCCTGGCGGCCGGCGGCGACATGGTGCTGACCGTCGCGCCGGACACCGTCGCCCCGATGACCTCGGCGGTGCTTGCGCGGACCGGGCAGGACTCGGGATTTCGCGCCGGGGTGGACGCCAGCGTCAAGCGGGTGCTGGAGGCGAAGCTGGACTCCGGGCTGCTGGGCGGCTGCTCCGCCTGACGGCGGGCAGAATCTCGTCCCCCGCTCCCCGCGGTCTCCCGGCGCAACGGCCGGGGGGACCGCGGGGAGACACCGCGGGGGGGGTGATGGTGGTGGTTCGGTGCGGATCGCGCGGTTCGTCCGCGGCCGCCGGCCGGTGCACGACCGTTCCGGGCCACCGGCCGCACCCCCGATAGTGGGCGCATGACGTCATCCCCTCCCGACCCCACGCCCGGTGTGGCGCACGCGCAGGCGGCGCCCGAGGAGATCGTGGCCTACGGCGGCACCGTGCTGGCCGTCGAGCCCACCGGGGCCGAGCCGGTGCCCGCCGAGGGCCGGCACGGCAGACCGCTCCAGCTGCTGTGGACCTGGACCTCGCCCAACATGGAGTTCGCCACCGTCTTCATCGGTGTGCTCGCCGTCGGCGTCTTCGGCCTCGGTTTCTGGCCGGCGGTGGCGGCCGTGGTGCTGGGCACCGGGCTCGGCGCGCTCGGCCACGCCTTCCTCGGGCTGTCCGGTCCGCGCTTCGGCGTCCCGCAGATGGTGGCCGGCCGGTCCGGCTTCGGCTTCTTCGGCAACGCGCTGCCGTCCGGGCTGAACGCGCTGACGGCCGGCATCGGCTGGTTCGCCGTCAACAGCGTCTCGGCCGCGTACGCGCTGGAATCGCTCAGCGGGATGCCGCTGCTGCTGTGCCTGTTCGTGGTGATGGTGCTGCAGATCGGCATCGCCTACCTCGGGCACAACTTCGTGCAGACCGCGGAGCGGTACACCTTCCCCGTGCTGACGGTGGTCTTCCTGGCCTCCGCGGGGTACCTGCTGGTCCACGGGCACCCGGCGGTGGCCACCGGCGCGCACGCGCTGCCGGGGGCGTTCCTGCTGACGGTGGGCGCCTCGTTCGGCTACGCGGCCGGCTGGAACCCCTACGCGTCGGACTACACCCGCTACCTGCCGGCGGCGACCGCGCGCTGGAAGGTGGCGCTGTGGCCGGGGCTGGGGGTGTTCCTCTCGTGCGTGCTGCTGGAGGTGACGGGCGCGGTCTCGGCGACCTTCGTGGCGCCGGCGCACGCCTCCCCCACGGACGCGTTCATCCATCCGCTGCCCACGGCGCTGGCCAAGCTCACACTGCTGGCCATCGTCATCGGCGGCATCGCGGCCAACGCGCTGAACATCTACTCGGGCACGCTGTCCTTCGTCGCCATGGGCCTGCGGCTGCCGGCCTCGTTCCGCCGGGCGGCGGCCTCGCTGGTCTTCGGCGTGCTGGGGACGGCGCTGGCGTGGTCGGGCCTGAGCGACGCGGGGGCGGGGTACGAGAACTTCCTGCTGGTGATCACCTACTGGATCGGCCCGTGGCTGGCGGTGACGTTCCTGGACCGGGCGCTGAACCGGGCGCGGCCCGACGAGGTGACCTCCGCGCTCCTGGAGGACACCTCGCACCGGGTGTGGGCGGGGCCGCTGGCGATGGCCGCCGGCACGGTGCTGGGCATCGCGCTCTTCTCCCACCAGTCGCTGTACACCGGTGTGGTCGCCCGGCACGTGCCCGCCACTGGCGACATCGCCTTCGCCGGCGGCTTCGTGGCCGCCGGTCTGCTGTACGTGGCGCTGCTGCGGGTGCCGGGGCTGGGTGCGGCCCGGCGCGCGGCAGGGCCCGTGGGGTGAGGCGGATGGGCGACACCGACGCGGCGAGGGCCGCACAGCTCGCGGTGGCGGTCGAGGAGGCGCGGGCCGGGCTCGCGGAGGGCGGGATCCCGATCGGGGCGGCGCTGTTCGGCCCGGACGGCGAACTGCTGGGCCGCGGTCGCAACCGCCGGGTGCAGGACGGCGATCCCTCCCTGCACGCCGAGACCTCCGCCTTCCGTGCGGCGGGCCGGATGCGCGGGTACGGCGGGACCACGATGGTCACCACGCTCTCCCCCTGCTGGTACTGCTCCGGGCTGGTCCGCCAGTTCGGCATCGGCCACGTCGTCGTCGGCGAGGCGGTCACCTTCCGGGGCGGCCACGACTGGCTGGCGGAGCACGGCGTGCGGGTGACGCTGCTGGAGGACGCCGGGTGCGTGGCGATGATGCGGGACTTCGTCGCCGCCAGTCCGCAGCTGTGGTTCGAGGACATCGGGCGGTAGGCCGCAGCGGCCGGGCCGGGGCCGGGCGCACCGGAGTTCGGGGGTGCGGACCGTCGTCCGGGGTCGTCACCGCGCTGTGAGAGGTGCCACACCGCGGTGGCGCATGTCCGCAATGCCCCAGCGCGGCACGGATTTTGGGCGCGATGAGCGGGACCGGAGGGCGAGGCGGTCTTGACGGGGACGGGGTTTCCTCGGCTTAATAAGGCAGACCTAACCTAAGTAAGGTTGACCTAACCGCCGGACCCGAAAGGCCGTCATGCTCCCCACGTTCGTCATCGGACTCCGCGAAGGACTGGAGGCCGCCCTGATCGTCGGCATCATCGCGTCCTTCCTCGGCCAGCAGGGCCGGCGGGACGCGCTGCGCGGGGTATGGATCGGCGTCGGGGCCGCGGTACTGATCTGCGCCGGGGTCGGCGTGGCCCTCCAGATGCTCTCCAGCGAGCTGCCCGGCCCGCAGCAGGAGCAGCTGGAGACCGTGGTCGGCGCGATCGCGGTGGTCATGGTCAGCTACATGGTGCTGTGGATGCGCAAGCACTCCCGCGACCTGCGCAGGGACCTGGAGGGCGCGGCGGGTGCGGCGCTGGCCAAGGGCTCGGCGCGGGCGCTGGTCGCCATGGCCTTCCTCGCGGTGCTGCGCGAGGGCTTCGAGACCGCGGTCTTCCTGCTCGCCACCTTCAACGCCAGCGGCAACGCGGCCCTCGGCGGCGCCGGAGCGGCGCTGGGCGTGCTGGTCGCCGCCGCCGTGGGCTACGGCATCTACAAGGGCGGCGTGCGGCTCAACCTCTCGCGCTTCTTCCGGATCACCGGGGTCGTGCTGATCGTGGTGGCCGCCGGCCTGGTCTCCACCGCGCTGATGACCGCCTACGAGGGCGGCTGGATCAACGCCGGCAACGTGGCGTTCGACCTGTCCTGGCTGGTGCTGCCCGGCACGCCGGTGGCCGCCGTGCTCACCGGCGTGCTCGGCATCCAGCCGAACCCGACCTGGCCGATGGTCATCGGCTGGCTGGTCTACGCGGTCCCGATGGCGGCCGTGGTGCTGTGGCCCGCCCGTCGCCGCCCCTCCTCCCCGGCGAAGACGCCCGCGGTCGCCGAGTCCGCCTGACCCGGTCCGCCCCCACGACCTCGCCCCCTCCCCCGTCCCGTCCCGGACGCCCGCGCGTCCCCCCGTTCCCGCCCGTGTGCGGTCGTCCGTCAGGAGTTCACCGTGACCCCGTCCAGCCCCTCCCGCCGCCTGACCGCCATGGCGGCGACCGTCGCCGCCGCCGGAATGCTGCTGACCGCCTGCGGGGGCAAGGACTCCGGTGCGTCCTCCTCCGGCGAGGGCGCGGCCGGCAAGGACACCTCGGCGACCACCTCCAAGGTGGCGATCACCATCACCGACGGCGGCTGCGCCCCCAGCCCCGCCAAGGTCTCGGCCGGCTCGGTGAGGTTCACGGTGAGCAACAAGGACTCGGGCAAGGTCACCGAGGCGGAGCTCCAGGACGGCGGCAAGATGCTCGGTGAGAAGGAGAACCTCACGCCGGGCCTGTCCGGCGACTTCTCGCTGAATCTGACGGCCGGCAAGTACCGTGTCTACTGCCCGGGCGCCGCCAGCGCGTACAGCGACTTCACCGTCACCGGTTCCACCGCGCACAGCTGGAAGGACGACCCGCAGCTGGTCGCCGCCACCCACGACTACGCGAGCTGGATCGACGGCCAGGTCAAACTGCTGGTCTCCAGCACCCAGACCTTCACCGACGACGTGAAGTCCGGTGACCTCGCCAAGTCCCGCACCGACTACGGCAAGGCGCGCGTGTACTACGAGCGCGTCGAGCCCACCGCGGAGATCTGGGGCGACCTCGACGGCCGCATCGACGGCCGCGCCGACGACGCCGCCCGCCCCGCGGACTTCACCGGCTTCCACCGCCTGGAGCAGGCGATCTTCACCAAGAAGTCGCTGAAGGGCACCGCGGCCCTGGCCACCCAGCTCAACAACGACGTCAAGAGCCTGTACGCGCAGGTCAAGACGGTCGAGTACCAGCCCGCCGAGATCGCCAACGGCGCCACCGACCTGGTCAACGAGATCCAGTCCTCGAAGATCACCGGTGAGGAGGAGCGCTACTCGCACATCGACCTGCTGGACTTCCAGGGCAACCTGGACGGCGCCAACGAGGCGGTCGCCGTGCTGCTGCCGGCGCTGAAGGCCAAGGACCCGCAGCTGGCGGACACCATCGCGCAGCGCTACCGGGCCACCTCCGACGCGCTGGCGAAGTACGCGGCGAAGCCCGGCTACCTCGACAGCGGCTACGTCGACTACTCGAAGGTCTCCGACAGCGACCGGCGCGGTCTGGCGCAGGTCGTCGACGCCTACGCCGAAGCCGTCTCCAAGGTCGCCGGAAAGGTCGCCTGAACCATGTCCCACCCGGACGAACGGACGTCGCAGGCCGCCGAACCGCCGGCCGCGCCCGCCGCCACGAACCCCGCCGGCGAGGCCGGCGACCGTACCGTCAGCCGGCGGCGTCTGCTGGGCACCGTGGGCGCGGGCGCCGCGGTGGCCGGTGCGGCCCTCGGCGCCGGCGGCGCGGTGCTGGTCACCGGCGGCCGCGCGCCGGCCGCCGCCCCCGCCACCGTGCCGTTCCGCGGTGCCCGGCAGGCCGGCATCGCGACCCCGGCGCAGGACCGGATGTGCTTCGCCACGTTCGACGTGACGGCCGGCGCCGACCGGGCCGCGCTGACCTCTGTGCTGCGGGCCTGGACGAAGGCCGCCGAGGCGATGACCCACGGCGACGGCGTCCCCGGGCACCCGGGCGACCTGGAGTCCCCGCCGGACGACACCGGTGAGGCCACCGGCCTGGCGCCGGGCCGGCTGACGATCACCGTCGGGTACGGGCCGTCGCTGTTCGACGACCGCCTGGGGCTGTCCGGTCGGCGCCCCTCACGGCTGGCCCGGCTGCCGCACCTGCCGCGCGAGGACCTGGCGGAGAGCTCCTCCGACGGCGACATCTGCGTGCAGGCGTGCTCCGACGACCCGCAGGTGGCGTTCCACGCGGTGCGCAACCTGCGGCGGCTGGCGTTCGGTGTGCTGGTGCCGCGGTGGATGGAGCTGGGCTTCGGCCGCACCTCCTCCACCACGCCCGCGCAGGCCACCCCGCGCAACCTGATGGGCTTCAAGGACGGCACCCGCAACATCGACACCACGGACACCGCCCTGATGGACCAGCACGTGTGGATCGGGGCGGAGGAACCGCAGCGCTGGGTGCGCGGCGGCTCCTACCTGGTCTCCCGCAAGATCAGCATGCGGCTGGAGGCGTGGGACCGCGACAACCTGGCCGACCAGCAGAACGTCTTCGGCCGGAACAAGTCGACCGGGGCGCCGCTGACCGGGCACGCCGAACGCGACACCCCGGACTTCGCGGCGAAGAAGGACGGCGACTACGTCATCCCGGTCGACGCCCACATCCGGCTGGCCGCGCACGAGAACAACAAGGGCCTGCGGATCCTGCGGCGCGGCTACTCCTACGCCGACGGCATCGACCCGGTCACCGGTGACCTGCTGGGCGGGCTGTTCTTCATCGCGTTCATGAAGGAGCCGGAGCAGTTCGTCACGCTCCAGCGGGTGCTGGGGCACTCCGACGCGCTGAACGAGTACATCCAGCACATCGGCGGCGGACTGTTCGTCACACCGCCGGGGCTGGCGCCGGGCACGGACTGGGCGGAGCAGCTGTTCGGGAGCGCCCGGGCCTGATCCGCGGGCGGGTCACCCGTCTGCCCGCCGCTCCCGGTGCGTCGCTGCCGGGGGGCGGGGCGGGGCCGGTGCCATCGTGGTCACGTCGCGCCCGCGGACCGGACCGCCGGGCGCGGCGCACCGCCGGCGGCACCGCCCGGGCCGGTCCGCGCGGGCGGCACGGGGGTGCCGGGCGGCACCGGCCCCCGGCACCGAGGTGACCATGACCCAGCTCTCCCGCAGACGCCTGCTCACCGGGGCCCTCGGCACGGGGGCGTTCGCCGCCGCCGGTTCCCTGCTGCCGCCCGGGCTGCGCACGGCGATGGCCGCGCCGCCGCCGCGTGCCGGATCGCTGGACGACGTCGAGCACGTGGTGATCCTCATGCAGGAGAACCGCTCCTTCGACCACTACTTCGGCACGATGCGCGGGGTGCGGGGCTTCGACGACCCGGACGCGGTCACGCTGCCGTCCGGCCGTTCGGTCTTCCACCAGCCCGATCCGCTGAGCCCGGACGGCTACCTGCTGCCGTTCCACCTCGACACCGCGGCCGGCGGCGCGCAGGCGATCCCGTCCACCTCGCACGCGTGGAGCGTGCAGCACCGGGCCGTCAACGGCGGGGTGATGGACGGCTGGGTGCGGGCGCACCGGGCCGCCGACGGCGACGCGGTCGGCCCGTACACCATGGGCTACTACACGCGGGCCGACATCCCCTTCCACTTCGCGCTCGCCGAGAGCTTCACGCTGTGCGACGCCTACCACTGCTCGCTGCTGGGGCCCACCTGGCCCAACCGCCTCTACCACTGGAGCGGCACGATCGACCCGGACGGCCTCGCCGGCGGGCCGGTGACCTCCAACGTGCTGCCGGCGCCGTTCCGCTGGACCACCTACCCGGAACGGCTGACGGCGGCCGGCGTGTCCTGGCACGTGTACCAGCAGGAGGACGACTACGGGTGCAATCCGCTGGAGTTCTTCCAGAGCTACCAGGACAGCGGCCCCGGGCAGCCGCTGTACGAGCACGGGCTGCGGATCGGCCCGGCCGACCAGTTCGTGCGGGACGCGGCGAACGACCGGCTGCCGACGGTGTCGTGGATCATCCCCACCGCCGGGGCCTGCGAGCACCCCGCCTACCTGCCGGCCTCCGGCGCCGACTTCGTCGCCCGGCAGATCGAGGCCGTGGCCGCGGTGCCGGAACTGTGGCGCAAGACGGTCTTCATCCTCAACTACGACGAGAACGACGGCCTGTTCGACCACGTGGTGCCGCCCGCCCCGCCGCCCGGCACCCCGCAGGAGTTCGTCGGCCCTCTGCCGATCGGTGCCGGGATCCGGGTGCCCTGCGTGATCGTCTCGCCCTGGACGCAGGGCGGTTACGTGGCGGGCGAACGCTTCGACCACACCTCGGTGCTGCGGTTCCTGGAGCGGCTGACCGGGGTGCGGGAGACCAACATCAGCGCCTGGCGGCGGGCCGTCTTCGGTGACCTGACGTCAGCGTTCGGCTTCCGTTCCGCGGCTGTCTTCCCGGTGCTGCCGGCCACCAAGCAGGCGTTCTGGACGGCCGAGCAGGAGGTCGCCGCGCTGCCGCCGCTGCCGCCCCCGGACGGCGCGGGGCAGAGCCCGCCGCACCAGGAGGGCGGCGGCCCGCACGCCGTCGTGCCGCGCGGGACGGCGCCGGGCGGGCGGCGTGCCCGGGACCTGCCGGCGCCCCGCGGCCGCGCCGGCGGGAACCTCCCGCACGGCACCGCCGGCACCCAGTACCCCGGTACCCAGGACGGCGTGCCGCGGACCGCGCCGGTGACCGGCCGGCACCTGTGGGCCACCGGGATCGTCAGCTTCACCGTCGTCGTGATCGACCCGGTCACCCACCGGCTGGTGGCGAGCGTGAAGGCGGGCGCCAACCCGATCGGCATCGCCGCCACCCCGGACGGCTCGAAGCTGTACGTCAGCAACTCCGGCGCCGGCAACGTCTCGGTCCTGGAGACCTCGGCCGGCGCCTTCACCCGGACGGTCACCACCGGCGTCTACCCGCACGGGCTGTCCGCGGCGCCCGACGGCACCCGGGTCTACGTGGCCAACACCGGACCGGACACCGGCCAGGGGGGTTCCACCACGGTCTCGGTGATCGACACCGCCTCCGACACCGTGACCGCCACCTGGGCCACCGGTCTCGCGCCGCGCTGGACCGCCCTGTCGCCGGACGGCCGTTCGCTCTACGTCACCTGCGCGGACGGGCTGTCGGTGCTGGAGACCGGCAGCGGCCGCGAACGCCTGCGGGACCGCTCCCTGCCCCGGGCCGGCGGGGTCGCGGTCCACCCCGACGGCAGCCGGGTCTACCTGGTCGACACCTGGAACGACAGCCTGGTGATACTCGACGCCCGCACCCTGGAGGTGCTGGAGCGGGTGCCGGTCGGCCGCGTCCCGTGGCAGGCGGCGCTGTCCGGGGACGGCTCCCGGGTCTACGTCACGGCCAGCGCCGACGACACCCTGGTGGCCCTGGACGCCGGCACGCTGCGCACCACCGGCCGGGTCACCGTCGGCCACGTGCCGACCACCGTGACGGTCGCCGCGGGGACCGTGTGGGTGGGCACCAACGCCGCCAGCACCGTCGACGCCGTCGACCCCGGCACGCTGCGGCTGGTGGGCAGCACCCCGCTGGGCCTGTCCAGTGCCACCGGCGGCCTGGCCTTCGCCTGACACGGCGCCGCCCGCCCCCGGCACTCCTGGCGGGGGCGGGCGGCGCGACCGGGGGCCTCAGCCGTCGCTGCGGCGGCGGTGCAGGGTGAAGCGCTCGAAGACGCTCAGCTCACCGTTCGGCTTGTTGACGTTGTAGTACGTCACGTGCAGCCGGGTGACGTCGCCGGGGTGACGGCCGGGGTCGACGGTGAACGCGGCGAAGCCGTAGGGGTGTTCCTCGTCGCGCACCGCGCTCCAGACCGCGTCCTCCTTGACGTAGGTGGAGGTGCGCCTGCCGTTGGAGCCGGCGGTGGCGGAGACGGCCGTGATGACCTTGGCCGAACCGTCCTGGAAGAAGCTCTGGTTGGTGGTGCCGGACACGCCGCCGCCGCCGAGCACCATGTGGACGGTGCCGAGCGAGGCGTCGATGTCGTCGGTGGCGGACGATACCGGGTCGGGGGTCAGGGTCTCGCTGCCGGAGACCACGCCGCGCACCGCGAGGGACCGCTCGTAGTCGTGCTCGTGGCCGCAGAGCACCAGGTCCACGCCGTACCTGTCGAACAGCGGGCCGTACTTCTGCCGCAGGCCCAGGTCGGCGCCGTTGGCGTCGGAGGAGCTGATCATCACCTGGTGCATGGCGACGACGACCCAGTCGACGTCGTGGTGGGCGCGGGCCGCCTTCAGCTCCCGCTCCAGAAACGCCAGCTGGCGTCCGCCGGAGTAGCCGGAGATGTACGCGTCGCCGCCGTCCTGCAGGCAGTTGTCGTCGTTCTGCAGCACGATGACGCGCACCGAGCCGGCGGTGAACGCGTACCACAGGCCGGCGAGTTCCGGGTCGGTCTCGGTGGACGGCACGGAGAAGTACGCCTGGAAGGCGTCCAGGCCGATGACGCCGTTGCCCTTCTCGATCTCGTGGTTGCCGGCGGCCGGCATCCACGGGCGGAAGCGGGCGGAGCGGGTGTTGTTGGTGAAGAAGTTGTTCCAGGTGCGCACCCGGTCGACGTCCAGGTTGGCGTAGCACAGGTCGCCGTTGAGCAGGTGGAAGAGCGGGGCGACCGACTCGATGCCGGTGACGATGTCCTTGGTGGCCGGCGTGGAGTTGGCGTCCAGCACGGAGACGCCGTCGGTGTTCCAGGTCACCTGCGGCGCGGACTGGTCGCCGAAGCTGGTGAACGTCAGCGGTGAGCGGCCGCGCGGCGCGGTGCGGAAGGTGCCGCTGTCCGGGGTGGCGCCGTCGTGGGTGGCGAAGTAGACGTGGTCGGTGCCGGGGGCCAGGCGGGTCAGCGCGGCGTGGTGGATGTGGACGACGCGGCCGGAGGCGCCGTCGGTGTAGGTGCGGGTGCGGGCGGCGGCCGTGGAGCCCATGCCGTGCTCCCACGTGCCGTACACGACGCGGGGGGCGCGCACGGGGGCGTCGGTGAGCCACGAGACGTTCATCGTGCTGGACGGGTCGGCGCCGAACGTCAGGTGCAGGCCCTGGACCGGCGAGGCGCCGGAGACCGCCGGGCCGGGGCGGAACGCGGGAGCGGTGCCGCTCGCCGCGGCGGCCGGGGTGGACGGGCCGAGCAGGGCGGCGCCGGCGCCGGCTCCCGCGGTGCCCAGCATGCCCAGCGCGTGTCGGCGCGACAGCCCGCGCGGCGTGTCGTTCGCTTCGGCCATGGTGGTCCTCCTGCTGCCGGAGATCGGGAGCGCAATGTCTCCGACGGGGGCGAAGGGGGGGTGAACGGGGCGGGACGAGGCGCTGTCGCGGGGACGGGACTTGGGCGTTCGGGGCGGCGGGGGTGTGCTGGGCGGGCCGTCCGGCGGGGCGCCCGGCCTTCCCGCCGCGGGGGTCCTCGCGCCGTTCCCCGCGCCGCTTCCGGGGCGCTGTCGCCGGGGGGTTGGTCCCCGGTCTGCCGCGTGTGAGGGGGGTGTGGATCGCAGGGGTTATGTGGTGGGGAGTGGGGAGTGGGGGGCGGGGTGGGTGGGGTGGGTGGCCGGAGGATGGCTGGGGTGTGGACAATGGCGGGAGCCGGCCCAGGTGACCGCGGAGGCGGGGCGGGTGCCGGACCACTCTCCGCGGATGACGGAGGGGCACGGGCTCCATGAGCGCACCACTGCTGAAACTGACCGGAGTGAGCCGGGTGTTCGGGCAGCGCACCGCGCTGGCCAGGACGGATCTGGCGCTCGCGGCGGGCGAGTGCGTCGCGCTGCTGGGCCACAACGGCTCCGGCAAGTCGACGCTGCTGCGGATCGCCGCCGGACGGGACCGGCCGACGACCGGGACGGTGACGTTCGACGGCGCGGCGATGAACGAGAACGACCCGCGGGTGCGGGCCCGGGTGGCGGTGGTCGGTGACACGGCGGCCTGTTACCCCGACCTCACCGTGCGCGAGCACCTGCAGCTGGTGGCGGTGGCGCACGGGGTGGAGGACGCCGAGGAGTGGATCGACCACGTGCTGGCGGACCGGATGCTCGCGGAGCACGCCGGTGCGCTTCCGGGGTCGCTGTCGTCGGGGCAGCTGCAGTCGCTGCTGCTTGCGGCGGCGCTGGTGCGGCCGCGGGACCTGCTGCTGCTGGACGAGCCGGAGCAGCGGCTCGACCCGGGCGCGCGGCGGCGGCTGGCGGAGCTGATCGCGGCGGAGACCGCCGACGGCGTCGGGGTGCTGCTGGTGACGCACCACGGGGAGCTGGCGTCGGCGGTGGCCGACCGGGTGGTGGTGCTGTCGGAGGGCCGGATGGTGGCCGACGGGTCCCCGCAGGACGTGCTGACGACCGGCCCGGACGGCACCACGTGGGCGGCCGCGGCCGAGGCGGCCCGGTGAACGCGGTGACGGAGACCGGCGAGGAACGGGCGATCTGGTCGGACGAGGACGACTGGACGGGCGAGGCGCTGGCGCTGCTGCGTTCGGTCCGCTCCCCGCACCGCCGCAAGCGGGCCGGGCAGATCGGTTACGTGGTGTACGTGGTGCTGCTGCTGGCCGCGGTGTGGGTGGCACTGCCGAGCGCCGGGTTCTTCATCCAGCAGTCCGAGGGCCGGGACTTCGGCGGTACCGCTCCGGCGCTGCTGGCGGCGGTGCCGGCCGGCGGGTGCGCGCTGGCGCTGGCGTGGCTGCTGCTGGTGGCGCGGGACGCGGTGTGGCGCGGTCCGGTCGTGCCGGCCAGGGAGAGCGTGGACTGGCTGCTGGCGCAGCCGGTGCGTACCGGGCGGGTGCTGCGGCCCTACCTGTGGGCGTCGGTGGCGGTCTCGGCGGCGCTGGGCGTGCTGGTGGCGTCGCTGGGCATGGTGGCGCTGGGGCTGACCTGCCGGGTGGGTCTGGCGAGCGGGTTCGCCTGGTGCCTGGCCGGCGGTGCGGGGGTGCCGCTGCTGGGGGTCGGGGTCGCGGCGCTGGTGGAGCGGAACCCCCGGGCCGGGGTGTGGGTGCGGCGGGTCTTCCCGTTCGGGGCGCTGCTGGTGGCGGCGCTGGCGGTGCAGAGCGTGCTGGCCTGGAACGGGCACCGGCTGCCGGGGCTGGAGCGGGTGGAGCTGTGGTCCGGGCCGTGGGGCTGGGCGGGACTGGCGGTGCTGGCGCCGACCGGTGCGGCGGTGTCCGGCGGCGCGGTGGCGGTGGTGGGTTTGGTGGTGCTGGCGGGGCTCGCGGTGCTGGTGGCGGTGCGGGTGGCCGCGGGGCTGCCGCTGTCGGTGGTCCGGCAGCGTTCGCGGACCGCGACCGGGGTGCTGAGCGCGCTGACGTCGGCGGAGTTCCGGGCGGCGCGGCAGGTGGTGGCGGCGGCCTCGGGCGAGACGCCGGGGGCGCGGGGCAGGCTGCCGATGCCGTCGCGGGCGGTGCTGGCGGTGCCGTGGCGGGACGCGCTGGCGCTGCTGCGGGCGCCCGGGCGGCCGGGCCGGGCGCTGGTGCTGTCGGTGCCGGCGGTGCTGGCCGGGGCGCTGGCGGCCGGTACGCACGGCGGTGCCGGGGTGCTGGAGCTGCTGGTGGCGCTGGTGTTCGGCTACTGGTCGCTGACGCAGTTGCTGGAGCCGGCCCGGCTGGAGACCGACGACACCCGGCGCTCGTCGTGGGCGCCGTACCCGTTGCACGTGCTGATGCAGCGGCACATGGTGCTGCCGGGGGCGCTGGGGCTGCTGTTGTCGGTGCCGGGGCTGTGCGTGCTGCTGGCGCACGGTGCGGGGTGGCCGGCTCTGCTGCTGCCGGGCGCGGTCCCGCCGCTGCTGGCGGGTTCCCTGGTGAACGCCTGCCGGGGCACCGCCCGCCGCAACCTGCTGTTCAACCCGGCGTCGGCCTCGCCGACCGGCAACATGGGGCCGGTGCTGTTCCTGGGCTGGTACTGCTCCGGCGCGCTGGTGACCGTTCTGGTCCTGCTGCTGCCGTTCGTGGTGGCCCTGCACGCCGGCACGCCGGTGTCGGTGCTGACGGCGCTGCTGTCGGCGGGTCTGCTGACGGCGGTGCTGCTGCGCTGGGCGGTGCTGCGGGTGGCGAAGCTGTAGGGCGCCGGTGGCCTCCCGTCCCCCGGCCGCGGGGGGACGGGACGCCGGGGCGGGTCAGAGCGCGGAGACCCAGTAGGGCTCGACGGTCATCCAGCCGTTGTTCGCGGCGCCGTACAGGGTGCCGCTGGTCTGCTCGGTGATGGCGTACCAGGAGTCGACGTAGTCGTCGTCGTTGGTGTACCAGCTGTCCGGGATGGCGTTGAGGATGGCGTCGACCAGGGGCTGGTAGGCGCCGTTGTCGGTGATGGTCAGCAGGGCGTCGGCGATGGACTGGGCCAGCGCCTTGTAGTCGGTGCTGCCGTCCGACTCCATCATGACCATGTCGACGGCGTCGTACTTGTAGTTCATCCAGTTGATGATCAGCTGGCCGGGGTTGTAGGTGGTGTGGTCGTCGTTGAGGTACGGCATGTCGACGGAGTCGACGCGCACGACGCCGTCGAGGCCGAAGCCGCTGACGAGGGAGTAGATCTCGGCGTCGCCCTCGATCCAGGGCTCCTCGTCGTTGCTGAGCCAGACGGTGTCCATCTTGGTGGCCCAGTAGCCGCCGTCCGCCGGCTTGGCGGTGGCGGGGTGCGCGGCGGTACCGGCGGCCGGGGCGGCGTTCGCGGTGAGGGTGGACGCGTCGAGGCCGGCCTTGGTGAAGGTCTGGCGCATGACGTCCATGCCGGCCTTGGCGGCCTTGGAGACGTCGATGTCGACGACGTAGACGGCCTGCGTGGGCGCGTTGTGCACGCTCAGCGTGTGGCTGCGGCCGGCGGCGTCGTAGGCGGCGACGGAGGTGGCCTTGTCGCCGGTGATGGTGGCGGCGACCAGGGGGGTGGTGCCGGGCTTGAGCCGGCCGGCCATGGCCTTGGTGCCCAGGCGGACGCTGAGCAGCGCGCCGATGTGGGAGTCGAGGCCCTTGGCGACGGCGATCCGCCGGTCGGCGGTGAGGACTTCGGTGTGCAGGGCGCGGGCGGCGGCGGTGCTGCCGTGCGCGGTCAGGGTGTTGAGGCTGACGTCCTTGCCCGACAGGGCCGCGGCGCGGACCTGGGCACGCCAGGCGGGGTCGGCGAGGGAGGCGGCGAAGTCACGGGCGACGTGGCTCTCGATGCCGCTGATCGTCTGGGCGCCGGCGGACTCGGCGGCGGTGACCGCGGCGTTGGTGTGCGCCGTGGGGGTGGTGGCCGCACCGGCGGCCGGAGACGCGATGCCCTGCAACGCGACGACGGTGGTGGCACAGGCGAGCAGGGCCAGCGCACCGCGGCGCGTGGTGGGTCTGATCACGGTTGTCCTCCTGGGAACATGCCTGGTGCCGCCTCGGGTGAGGAAGCGGCCGAATAGGGGGAGTTGCGGCCAAGCACGGGTAACGGTTCTATGCGAGTAGATGCCCGCGCAGTCAAAGCATGTCCATGACACTGCTCGTGGCGCAAGAGTCGTCTCCCCATGACACACAGGGTTTCCGGGCACCCGGCCGGAACTCAACATCGCCGGTGGTGGCGGGAGTTGCCGCCCGATGACGGCGTGGCCGGTGGGAACGGGGGCAGCCGGCACGCACGGCAGGTCACAGCGCCGGGGCACCGGTGGAACGGGACACCGGCACGGCGGTGGAACGGCCCGGAACGGCGGCGGAACGGTTCCCGACGCGGAGGCGGTCGCGACGGGCCACGGGGGGAGCGCGACGGGCCGCTCCACCACGCCACGCCCCCGGCCGGCCACTCCCCGCAGGGCCCGCCCACCCGGCTTTCACCGCACCTCCATCACCTCCGTGCCGGCGCCCGGGGGCACCGGTGCGGAGGGTGTGCGCGGGCGGTTCCGCACGGTGACCGCCCGGAGCCGGGAGGACCCGCCCACGAACGCCAACCCCCCCCACCGGAGACTGGCCCGAGCCGCCGGCGGTTCCTCGGCTGGGTGCCGGCCGGGCCGACCCTGGTGGCCGCGGCCCAGCTGACCGGGGCGGTCGCCCTCGCGCGGCCCGCCGAGGCGGCCGGCATTCCCTCGCCGCCGCAGCCCGCCGAGCCGTACGACCTCAACGACATGCCGACCGACGCCGCGCTGCCACCTCGGGCCTGATCACCGTCGGCGTCCACCCGGACGGCACCGCGTCGTTCGCGCTGCCGCGCGCCGAGGTCGGGCAGGGCATCACGACGTCCACGGCGATGCTGATCGCCGAGGAGCTCGACCTGCCGCTGGAGCGCGTCACCGTCACGCCGGCCGACGCCCGCATGTGAACCGGGCTCCCCCCGGGGGGCGGGACGGCCGGCGGCCGTCCCGCCCCCCGCGTCCGTTCCGCGCGCATTGACCATCCCACGTCCGGTAATCCGGCTGTTCCGCCGGTCATGGCCACTACTGCACACTCCGCACGCGAAAGCCGCACAGCAAACGTGACGGGACCTCACTTCCACACGTTTTCGTGACGTGCCGGCGGGCTTATGTCCGGACTTCGCCCCCGCGCTCACCGGAGTTCCACCGCCCGCCGGTGAAGATGACGTCACCTCTTGGTGAAAAACGTCGCCGTGTGCCACGCCCGAATACCGGGAAACGGCGGGTGAACAGGGACCGGGCTGGAAGTCACGCGGCCCGTCGTGATTTGATCCGGCACCATACGGAACACACCGCAGCGACTCCCGAGCCACGGGCGCCGCCGGTCAGGACCGTTTACCCGGCCGAATCCGGACTGCCGCCGGAAGAAGCCGTACCTTGAGAACGCCAACAGCAACGAAGGGAAGCTCGACATGAGCGACTTCACCCCGCAGGTCGAGACCCGCGAGATTGCCGACAGCGACCTGGACAACGTCGCCGGCGGTGTGCTCGGTGTGGACCTCAACAGCGCCCTCGCCCCGGTCCTGAGCACCGTGGACGGCATCGTGCCGGTCTCCGGCGCCATCGCCACCGTGACCGGCGCCCTGCCGGCCCAGGTCACCGGCCCGCTCGGCCTGTGATCCCCGGCCCTCCGGGGCCGGCGGGCCGCCAGGCCCGTGTTTTCACCACCCGCTGTCCTTCCGTGCCTCATTTCCTGGGGCTGCGCCGGTCCATCGGCCGGAATGACGGCGGTCTTTAACAAGACTCCCGGTGCGCGGAAATCGCCAGAAGGCGGTTACCGTTCGCCGGGAGTCGTGTTGTCGGGCCCCGCGCCCGGCATCCCCCGGGCGGCGGCGGCCGCCCGCGAATCCCCCGCCGCTTCGCGGCCGCGGGCGCGGTACCCCGGTGAGGACAACCCGGGGATCCCGCAGACGAAATGAAGCCGTCCCGTGAAGAATGTGTGAGGTTCGCGGCGAGGTGTGGCCGCCCCGGGGCCCGATGGCGTATTCGGCGCAGCTTCGGCAGGTAGGGTCGGCGAACGGCCGTCCGGAATACCGTTCCGCGGTCGCGGTCGCCGGGGCGAATGCAGCCGGGCGGCGAATTCACGTCGCAGACGCGGTCGGAGGAACGCTCCCGTGCAGTTCCGGCAGAAGGCGCTGGCGAAGCTCCAGTCCCCGGAGGAACTCGACACCCCGGTGCGGTTCGCCCGCCCCCAGGGATGGCTGGTGCTGGCGGTCACCGTGGCGCTCATGGGCGCCGGGGCCTGGTGGGCGGTGACCGGCACCGTCCAGCCGCGCACCACCGCCGCCGGGGTCCTCACCCACGGGGAGGGCGGTTTCACCGTGCAGAGCCCGTGGCCCGGGCAGGTCACCGCCGTCCGGGTCCGCGCGGGCCAGACCCTGCCGCAGGGCGCACCGGTGCTCGACGTACTGGACGCCGGGCGCACCCGCACCGTGGTGCTCCCGGCGGCCGGCCGGGTCGACACCGTGGGCGTGCGGATCGGCGCGGTGGTGGCCACCGGCGCCGACCTGGTCACCGCGGAACGGGTGACCGGCACGCACGATCCGCTGCTGGCGGTGCTCTACCTCCCGCCGGCCACCGCCGCCACCGTCCCGCCGGGCGCCGCGGTGGACCTGACGGTGGCCGGGGTCCCGGCGCACCCGTACGGCACGCTGCGCGGCAGGGTCACCGCGATCGGGCGGGTGCCGCAGAGCCGCCAGGACATCGGTGACTTCCTCGGCGACCCCGAACTGGGGCCGGTGCTGGCCCCGCACGGCGAACCGGTGGCGGTGACCGTGCGGCTGTCGCCGGCGGCGAACCGGTCCGGTTACGCGTGGTCGGACGGCTCGGGACCGCCGGGCGCCCTGGAGTCGGCCACCCCGGTGAGCGCGTCGGTGCGGCTGACCGCGCAGCACCCCGTCGACTGGCTGCTGCCGTGAGCGCCCGGCACCGCCCGCCGGCGCCCTCCTCGCACCGTGCCCGGCGCCGTCCGGCCGCCCCCCGCCCCTCGGGCCGTCCGGTGCGCACGCCGACGGTGCTCCAGATGGAGGCCGTCGAGTGCGGCGCGGCGGCGCTGGCGATGGTGCTGGCGCACCACGGCCGGCACGTGGCGCTGGAGGAGCTGCGGATCGCCTGCGGTGTCTCACGGGACGGCTCCCGGGCCTCCAACCTGCTCAAGGCGGCCCGGCGTTACGGCCTGGAGGCCAAGGGCATGCAGATGGAGCCGGCGGCGCTCGCCGAAGTGACCGCGCCCGCCGTGCTGTTCTGGGAGTTCAACCACTTCGTGGTCTACGAGGGCTGCGTGCGGCGGTTCGGCCGCACCTCCTTCCGTCTCAACGACCCGGCGCGCGGCCGCCGTTCGGTACCGGAGGAGGACTTCGACGGCAGTTTCACCGGGGTGGCGCTGGTCTTCTCCCCCGGTGACGGCTTCCGGCGCGGCGGGCGGCGGCCGGGGGTGGCCTCGGCGCTGCCGGTACGGCTGCGCGGCACGTCGGGGGCGCTGCTGGCGGCGCTGCTCGCCTCGTTCCTGCTGGTGGTCACCGGCGCGGCCCTGCCGGCGCTGAGCCGCACCTACATCGACCTGTTCCTGCTGGGCGGCCAGACCTCGCTGCTGCCGGTGCTGTTCGCGGCGATGACGGCGCTCATCGTGCTGACGGCGGTGCTCACCGGGGTGCAGCAGGCGAATCTGCTGCGTGGCCGGATGGTCTCCTCCACCCTGGGCGGGGCGCGCTTCTTCCGGCACCTGCTGCGGCTGCCGGTGACGTTCTTCGCGCAGCGCAGCCCGGCGGACCTGGTGCAGCGGCTCCAGTCGAACGACTCGGTGGCCGAGACGCTGGCCCGGGACCTCGCGTCGGCGGGCGTGGACCTGGTCGTGGTGGTGCTGTACGCGGTGCTGCTGTGGTCCTACGACCCGCAGTTGACGATGGTGGGCATCGGGGTGGCGCTGCTGAACGTGGTGGCGCTGCGGATCGTGGTGCGGCTGCGCGGCACCGGTACGCAGAAGCTGCGGTCGGACAGCGCGCGGCTGACCAACACGGCCTATTCCGGGCTCCAGTTGATCGAGACGATGAAGGCGACCGGCGGGGAGGGCGGCTTCTTCCGGCGCTGGGCCGGGCAGCACGCCTCCACCCTGGAGGGGCAGCAGCGGCTGGGCGTGCCGAGTGCGGCGCTGGCGGTGGTGGCGCCGACGCTGGCGGCGCTCAACAGCGCGCTGATCCTGCTGATCGGCGGGCAGCGGGCGGTCGCCGGGCAGGTGTCGATCGGTCTGCTGGTGGCCTTCCAGGCGCTGGTGACGAGCTTCACCGCGCCGGTGACCCGGCTGAACGGGGTGGCGGGGCGGGTGCAGGACTTCGCGGCGGACGTGGCGCGGCTCAAGGACGTCGAGTCGTTCCCGGCCGATCCGGCGGCGGCCCGGGAGCCGGCCGGGGAGGCGGAGGTGCGGCGGTTGCGCGGCCACGTCGCCCTGGAGGGGGTGACGTTCGGCTACAGCCCGCTGGACGCGCCGCTGCTGGAGGGGTTCTCGCTGACGGTGGGGCCGGGGCAGCAGGTGGCGCTGGTCGGCGGGTCGGGCAGCGGCAAGTCGACGGTCTCCCGGCTGATCTCCGGGCTCTACCAGCCGTGGGAGGGCGAGATCCTGCTGGACGGCCGCGCCCTGGGGTCGATCCCGCGCGGCACGCTGTCGGCGTCGGTCTCCTTCGTCGACCAGGACGTGTTCCTGTTCGAGGGCACGGTGCGCGACAACGTGGCGCTGTGGGACCCCTCGGTGCCGGACGAGGCGGTGACGGAGGCGCTGCGGGACGCGGCGGTGCTGGAGGCGGTCGCGAGCCGGCCGGGCGGCGTCCACGCCCGGGTCGAGCAGGACGGCCGCAACTTCTCCGGCGGGCAGCGGCAGCGGCTGGAGATCGCCCGGGCACTGGTGCGGCAGCCGAGCGTGCTGGTGCTGGACGAGGTGACGTCCGCGCTGGACGCGGAGACCGAGCAGGTCATCATCGACAACCTGCGCCGCCGCGGCTGTGCCTGCGTGGTGATCGCGCACCGGCTCTCCACGGTGCGCGACAGCGACGAGATCGTGGTGCTGGACCACGGCAGGGTGGTGGAACGCGGCCGGCACGACGAGCTCGTGACGGCCGGCGGGGCGTACGCGCGACTGGTCGAGGAGCACTGAGGTGACGACGACTCCCCCGGCGGTCCCGGGGGCCTGGGACGGTGCCGGCGCGGCGGGCGGCGGGCCCGGCGGCGGGGTGGATCCGGTGGTGGCGGCGCTGGGCGGGCTGGGTGCCGGGGCGGCCCCGGCCGGCGGCGGCGCCCTCGGGCTGGAGGGGCCGCACGTGCTGTGGCTGGTGGTCTCCGGCGGGATGGACCTGTTCGCGGTGGACGCGGCCGCCGAGGGGCGCTGGCAGTTCCTGGGGCGGCTGGGGCCGGGGGCGCTGCTGCCCGGGCCGGTGGAGGGTCCGCGGCACACGCTCGTGGGCCGTCCGCTGCGGGAGACCGAGGTGCGGCGCGTCCAGTTGCGGGAGCTGGCGCGGCCCGGCGGCGACACGGGGGCGTTCGCCGCCTACGGGGTGGCGTACGCCGACGGGGTGCCGCAGGTGCCGGGGCCGCTGGAGGAGGCGTTCACGCTGGGCGTGGGCCGGGGGCTGCGCACCGTCTTCGAGGCGACGGCCGGCGGGGACGACGGGTCGGGCGAGGGCATCGAGTGGATGCGGGCGGAGCCGGGAACGGTCGCCCACGGCGCGGAGTTCGGGCCGGAGTGCGCGGCGGACCTGCTGATCGACCCGGGGGTGTGGCAGCGGCTGGTGGACCACCAGCGGCGGCTGCTGCTGGGGCTGGACCGGTGGATCGAGGGCCTGGAGCGGGCGCACGAGGACCGGGCGGCGGCCGGGATCCGGGCCGGGGAGGCGATGCGCGCGCAGGCGGACGCCACGCTGCTGGCCTCGATCGGTCCGGCGGGCGGCGGCCGGCGGGAGCGGGCGGGGCGGGCGCCGCGCGACGCGGTGCTGTCGGTGTGCCGCCGGGTGGGCGCGGCGGCCGGGGTGAGCGTGACGGCGCCGCCGGCCGGGTCCGAGGACGGTGAGCGGCTCGACCCGGTGGAGCGGATCGCGCTGGCCTCCGGGTTCCGTACCCGGCAGGTGCGGCTGTCGGAGCGCTGGTGGCGCCGGGACGCCGGGCCGCTGGTGGGGTTCCGTGCCGGTTCGGGGCTGCCGGCGGCGCTGCTGTGGCGGCGCGGCGGCTACCGGGCGGTGGATCCGGCGGGCCGGCGGCTGCGGGTGGACTCGGAGAACGCCGGGGACTTCGAACCGGCCGCGGTGATGTTCTACCGTCCGTTGCCGGAGCGGCCGTTGTCGGGTCCGCGGCTCGTGCGGTTCGTGCTGCGCGGTACCCGTGCGGACCTGCTGCGGCTGTTGCTGGGGGCGCTGGTGTCGGTGGCGCTGGGCGCGCTGGTGCCGGTGGCCACCGGGCAGGTGCTGGGTTCGTTCGTGCCGGCCGGGGACCGTTCGGCGATCACCCAGCTGTCGCTGGCGGTGGTGGGGTGCGTGGTGGCGTCGGCGGCGTTCATGCTGCTGGAGAACGTGGCGATCCTGCGGCTGGAGGGCCGGGTGGAGGCGGCGTTGCAGCCGGCGGTGTGGGACCGGCTGCTGCGGTTGCCGGTGCGGTTCTTCGCGGGGCGTTCCACCGGTGAGCTGGCCGGGGCGGCGATGGGGGTCAGCGCGATCCGCCGGGTGCTGTCGGGGATCTCCTCGACGGCCGCGCAGTCGGTGACGGTCGGCACGGTCAACTTCGTGGTGCTGCTGTGCTTCTCGCCCGCCCTGACCGTGGTGGCCCTGGCGATGCTGCTGCTGGGCGCGGGGGTCTTCGCCGGGCTGGGCCTGCTCCAGGTGCGCTGGCAGCGGCGGTTGACGGTGCTGAACAACCGCCTGAACAACCAGGCGTACCAGACGCTGCGGGGGCTGCCGAAACTGCGGGTCGCTGCGGCGGAGAGCTTCGCGTACGCGGCGTGGGCCGGGCGGTTCGCGCGCAGCCGTGAACTCCAGCGCCGGGTGGGCCGGTTGCGCAACGTGCTGTCGGTCTTCAACTCCGTCTACCTGCCGTTGTGCCTGCTGGTGGTGTTCGTGCTGCTGGCGGGTCCGGCGCGCGGGTCACTGTCGCCGGCCGGCTTCCTCACGTTCAGCACATCGGTGACGATGATGCTGACGGCCGCGACCCAGCTGACCGGGGCGCTGGTCTCGGCGGTGGCGGTGCTGCCGATGTTCGAGCAGTTGCGGCCGGTGCTGCGGGCGTTGCCCGAGGCGTCCGGCGGGGTGATGCGGCCGGGGGTGCTGTCGGGGCGGGTGGAGGCGCGGGGGGTGTCGTTCCGCTACGGCGACGACGGGCCGCTGGTGCTGGACGACGTGTCGTTCACCGTGGAGCCGGGCGAGTTCGTGGCGGTGGTCGGGGCGAGCGGGTGCGGCAAGTCGACGCTGCTGCGGCTGCTGATCGGTTTCGACAAGCCGGTCTCCGGCACGGTGCTCTACGACGGGCAGGATCTGGCGGCGCTGGACCGGGCGGCGGTGCGGCGGCAGTGCGGCGTCGTGCTGCAGAACGCGCAGCCCCTCAACGGCTCCCTGCTGGAGGCGGTGTGCGGCGCCGAGTCCTACTCCCTGGAGGAGGTCTCGGCGGCGGTGGCCATGGCGGGGCTCGCCGAGGACGTCAAGCGCATGCCGATGGGGCTGCACACCGTCCTGTCCGACGGCGGCGGCGCGATCTCCGGCGGCCAGCGCCAGCGCCTGATGATCGCCCAGGCCCTGATCCGCCGCCCCCGCCTGCTCTTCTTCGACGAGGCGACCAGCGCGCTGGACAACGAGACGCAGGCGGTCGTCACCCACAGCACGAAGGCGCTGCGCGCCAGCCGCATCGTGATAGCCCACCGGCTCTCGACGGTCCTGGACGCCGACCGCGTCATCGTCCTGTCGGGGGGACGCGTCGCCCAGCAGGGTCCGCCGCGGGAACTGCTGGCGCGGGAGGGCGGGTTGTTCCGGGAACTGGTCCGGCGTCAACTGGCGTAGCCCTGCGGGGTGTCCTGGGGTCACGCCGATATCCGCCCAGGATTGCGCGCTAAGGGTTGATCATGCTGTGGCGGTCTTGCTGAGGTGGCGGTAGATGGTGGGGCGGGTGACGCCGAACTCGTCGGCGATCTGTTGAACGGTCCACTTCTGCTTCCCGTTGGCGTCGGCTTCGTCATACATCTCGCGGGCGAGCCTCACCTGGCGGGGGCCGAGCTTGGGTTTCTGGCCGCCGGAGCGGCCACGGGCGCGGGCCGCCTCCAGGCCGTCCACTGTCCGCTCCGACATCAGCGCGTGCTCGAACTCCGCGACCGCGCCGAGAATCTGGAAGAACATCCTGCCGACGGCGGTGGAGGTGTCGATGCCCTGGTCGAGCACGACCAGGTCGACGCCGCGGGAGTGAAGGTCCTTGGCCAGCTCGATGAGGTTCTCCAGGGAGCGGCCGAGGCGGTCGAGCTTGGTGACCACGAGTTGGTCGCCCTCGCGCGCGACGAGGAGGGCCTTGTCGAGCTCGGGCCGGCGGGCGAGCTTGCCGGACGCCTTGTCGGTGAAGATCTGTTCGCACCCTGCGGCTTTCAGGGCGTCTTGTTGTTTTTCGGGTTGTTGATCACGTTTCGATACGCGGGCGACGCCGATTCTCATGGCCCGGAGTGTATTGAATTCGGCGTTGTGTGTGACATAGGTGTACACAGGAAGCGTTACAGTCGCGACCTGCGGGTCCGTCGCGTTGATCTTCATGTCTCACGAACGATCGTTTCCGTACGCATCGGGCGTGCCGTGTCACGGCGAAAGGGAACTGGACCTCGCCGAGCGGACGTGCCCGGCGGCTCTCCCCGTCGCGTCCCTGCGCATGGCGGTCATGCTCAGCTCGGCCAGGCGGGGGACCGGGGTCACGTTGAGCTCGTCGACAGGGTGGAGCAGTCCCCGCTCACAGGTCTCGGCCACCCACACCCTGCATGTGGAATCGGGGTAGGCCAGATTGACGCCGATCTCTCCCTTCGGCAGGAAGCCGTTGAACGGCGTCGGGATCCCCTCGCTGTTCCAGTAGCCCCACGCTTCAAGGGCCTTCGCCTGCTCGAAGGCGAGGTAGAGCTGGGGGTACCGCTCGAAGATCCGCATCTCGCGGAAGACTGCCTGCCCCAGCAGGGACGGCGCGGCGACGGCTAGCGCGTCGAAGTCCGCACCCTGGAAGGTGAAGGCGCCCGCGTCCTGGGACGGGGCGAGTGACACGGCGGCGAACAGGTGTGACAGACGGTCCCTGGTGTACTCGGCCGCCCCTGGCGCCAACCTCGGCTCTGTCCCTGCGACCAACTCCACCAGGCGGTCGTGTCCGGGGTGGAAGCGGGAGAGGTCGAATAACTGCTCCATACCCTTCACGGCGGTGTGTGCCAAACGCTTGTACAGGCGGTTGTTCAGCTCGCCGGCCTGGGCGTACGTCTGCTGGTCAGCGCACGCAGCGGCCCTTAGCGCGCAATCCTGGGCGGATATCGGCGTCACCCCGGCCTGGGGCGTTCCCGCACCGGCGCCGGCGGGTCGTGGCCCGTGCCGGGCGCCCTCCCGCCGCCTCCCGCACCGGTGTTCGCGGGGCCGGGTCCCTTCCGTTGCCCGCGCCCCCTGCGGGGTGGCCGCCGCGTTCACGGCGAAACGCCCCCCGGCCGTGGGGCCGGGGGGCGTTCGGGGGTGCTGGGGTCAGCCGAGGAGGCTGCCGACGACACCGCCGACGGTGCCGACGACGCCGCCGAGGAGGCCGCCGATGGCGCCCTGCTGGCTGCTGCCGGAGCCGCTGCCGCTGTCGGCGGGCGGGGCCTGGGAGGCCGGCGGCTGGGCGCTGCCCGGGTCGCTGGGGGCGGTGGAGGCCGGCGGGGCCGGGGCCTGCGAGGTGACGGGCACCGGCGCCTGGCTCGCGGGAGCACCGGGGTGCTGCGCGGCGGTCTGGGCGGCCTGCGTGGCCGTCCTCGTCGCGTGCGAGACCGCGGGCTGGATCAGCTTGGGGGCGACCGCGGACTGCGTGGCGAAACCGGTCGGCACCGACTGGTGCGTGGCGGCCGCGGTGCTCGCGTGGTGCTGCGTACCCTCCGGGGAGGAGCTGCCGGCGAGGTTGACCGGGTCACCAGTGGTGTCCGCGGCGGCCTGCGGGTTGACCGGACCGTTGGCCGCGGTGTTGATGCCCGCGGCGATGGCCGTGGCGACTCCCATGGCGGCGGCGGCCTTGACCACCGTGGAACGCGCGCCGAGCGCCAGCTTGACCCGCCGATGCCTGCCCATCTAGTACCTCTCCCCGGGGACACTGCAGTTGTTCGGCTCACAGTAAATCCCGGCAAAACCCAAAGGCCGGTGGGTAATGAGCGACCGTTGTGTGCAGATCCGGAGGACGTGCGGGCGCGAACGGCGCGAAAACCGGACGCACGACGCACAACGGGCCCCCTCCGTGCGGCCTTCTCCCGTGCGGGAAGGGCTCGTTGACCGTGGGATGCGTCAACTCCCGCCGCTCCGGGGAACCGTGGCCGGCCCGCCGTCCGGCTGCGACGGCCGGTCCCCGGACGGGCTCCGGCCGCTGGACTGATGGGGCGTCAGGCGGGCGGTGGTGACGTAGGAGACCACCACGGCGACGATCACCAGGGGCAGCACGGTCAGGCCGGGCCGCCCCAGCAGGAGGGTGGCCAGCAGCACCGAGGTCATCGGCAGCCGCAGCATCGCCACGCACATCGCGCCAACTCCCATGGCGAACCCCGCGGTCAGCGGCAGCCCGGCGGTGCGTGAGAGGGCCAGGCCGCCGACCGCGCCGATGAACATGGCGGGGAAGATCGGCCCGCCGCGGAACGCCCCGAGGCACACGGTGTAGCCCACCGCCTTGCACGCCAGGAGCAGCAGCAGCGCGCCGGTGCTCCAGTCCGCGGCGGAGGCCAGCAGCGGCCCGAGCGCGTCCTGGCCGGAGAAGAGCACGTCGGACAGCGGGTGACCGCAGACCCCCGCGTAGAGCGCGGCGGCACCGCCGGTCACCAGTCCGGCGACCGGCGTCAGGGCCGGGCGCCGGCGGGCGACCCGACCGCGCACCCGCACCGCGCCCCGGTGCACGGCGGTCCCCGCCAGCGCCGCGGCCAGGCCGATGACCAGCGCCCAGCCGAACTGCGCCACGTCGGGGGTGCGGACCGCCGGGACGTGCCGCAGCGCCAGTCCGTAGGTGCCCAGCCCCGTCCACGAGCCCAGACCGGTGAAGATCAGCGCCCCGGTGCCGGCCGCCAGCAGTCCCGGCACCAGCACCACGCCCAGCAGCGGTCCGCCCACCCCGGCGGTCTCCATGAGCAGGAACGCCCCGAGCAGCGGCGAGCCCAGCAGGGTGGAGACCGCGGCGAACGCCCCGGCGGCGCCGGCGACCCGGGTGATGGCCTCCGGGGTCTCGCCGCGGGTCACCGCGCGCAGCGCCAGCAGCGCGAGGCCCCCGCCCAGCGCGATCAGCGGCGCCTCGGGGCCCAGCACCACGCCCAGCGCGAGTGAGGCGAGCGCGGCCAGCAGCACCCCGGGCAGTTCGGCGGCGCCGGGGAAGGAGGAGGCGGAGATCCCGGCGGTCGGCTCGTGGCCGGCGGTGCCCGGCAGCCACCGCAGGACCGCGGCGACCAGCACGCCGGCCAGCGCCAGCGGCGCCAGCGCCCACCAGGCGGGCACGCCGTGCAGACCGAGGGCGTGCGGCAGGTCGTCGAAGACCTGGTCCTGGAGGAGGTGCACGAGCGCCAGGAAGCCGAACGCGACGGCCGAGACCGGCACGCCGACGACCGCGGCCAGTACCAGCAGTCCCAGGTAGCCGGGCCGCCGCAGCATGCCGGCCGGATCGTCCGGACCGCCCGGCCCCGAGGGAGGGCCGGGGCGCGCGGCGGCCGGTCCGCCGGGCCCGGGGCCCGCAGGGCGGGGAGCGGGCATGTCGGGACGCCTCCAGGGGTGCGCGCGGCCGTGTCCGGCCGAGCCTGGCACGGGCCGTGGGCGCCCGTGGTGACGGCGCGTCGGGCACGCCGCCGGGCTCACCCGGCCGGGCCCGGGGGTGGCCGCCCGGGTGCGCGCCGCGCCACCGCCCGGCGGACGGAACGGAGCAAAGTGGATGATCGTGATAATTTGCGCACCCATCGCCGCCGGTCGCCGGGCCGCGGCACCCACCGCAGCGCCGACGCCGGCAGAGGGAGACCCACGGTGCGCACCGCACTCCGCCACAGGGCCGTCAGCACCGCCGCCGCCTCGCTCGCGCTGACCTGCGGGGTCCTGGCGGCCGGCGCCCCGTTCGCCGCGGCGCCGGCCGACGTCCTCCAGCGCCAGTTCGAGCGCGCCGCGCGGGAGTCACGGGTGCCGGTGCGGGTGCTGCTGGCCGTGGCGTACCAGATGTCGCGCTGGGAGGGGCACGACGGCCGGTACAGCGCGGACGGCGGTTACGGGCCGATGGACCTGACGGACGCCACCGCGGCGATGGCCGGCGGCGACGACGACAAGCCGGCCGGTCCGGCCCGCGCGGCCGCGGCGGCCGCCGACCCGGCGCTGCACACGCTGCGCGTGGCGGCCCGGCTGACCGGGATCGCGCCGGGACGGCTGCGCACCCGGGAGGCGGACAACCTGCGCGGCGGCGCCGCCCTGCTGGCGTCCGAGGAGCGCCGGCTGACCGGTGGCACGCCCGCCGACCCGGCCGCCTGGTACGGGGCGGTCGCCCGCTACAGCCGGTCCGCCGACCCGGTGGTGGCGCGGCGGTTCGCCGACGAGGTGTTCGCGCTGCTGGCCTCCGGCGCCGCCCGCACGACGGGTTCCGGCCAGCGGGTGCGGCTCGATCCGGGGCCGGTGCGTCCGCCGGGCGCCGCGGCGGCCGTCCCGGCGCCGGTCCCGCCCGTGCCGCCGCCGGCCGCGGACCCCGGTCCCGCGCAGTGCCCGCCCGGAGTGCGGTGCACGGTGGCCGCGGCCCACCCGCACGGCTTCCAGCGCGCCGCGCGGCCGCTGGACGGGCTGGCGGTGCGCTACATCGTCATCCACGACACCGAGGGGCGGTACGGGCCGTCCGTGCGGGAGTTCCGCCGGCCGGGGAACGGGACGGCGGCCCACTACGTGATGCGGGCGTCCGACGGGGCGGTGACGCAGATGGTGCCGGACCAGGACGTGGCCTTCCACGCCGGCAACTACTGGTTCAACCTGCACTCGGTGGGCATCGAGCACGAGGGCTTCGCGGCGAGCGGCGCGACCTGGTTCACCGAGGCGCAGTACCGGGCGACCGCCGGCCTGGTGCGGTACCTGGCGGCACGCTACGGGGTGCCGCTGGACCGCGAGCACGTCATCGGGCACGACGACGTGCCGGGGATCTCCTCGCCGACGGTGAGCGGGATGCACTGGGACCCGGGACCGTACTGGGACTGGGACCACTTCATGGCGCTGCTGGGCGCGGCCCCCCGGTCCTCCGGGGGCGGGCCGCCGGCGGCCGGTGACGTGGTGGCGATCGCGCCGCGCTTCGGGGACAACCGGCCTCCGGTGCGGGTGTGCGGGCAGCCGTTCGGCGACGCGCGGGACCGGGAACACCGCTGCCGGGTGCTGCGGGAGCCGGCGTCGGTGCTGTACGTGCGCACCGCGCCGTCCGCCGACGCGCCGCTGTTCGGCGACCCAGCGCTGCACGGGCTCGGGCACGGGCGCGACGTCATCTCCGACTGGGGTTCCACGGTCTCGGCCGGCCAGCGCTTCGTGGTGGCCGGGCGGCACGGGGACTGGACGGCGGTCTGGTTCGCCGGTGCCAAGGTGTGGTTCGCCGACCCGCACGGCGTCAACACCGCGCCGGCACCGGGCTCGGTGGTGCTCACCCCCGCCGGCCCGGGGGCGGCGCCGGTGTACGGGCAGGGGTACCCGGCGCGGCGGGAGTACCCGCACGGCGTGCCGCCGTCGGACCACGCGGCGCTGCGGCAGTACCGGGTGCCGGCCGGCCAGGCGTACGTGGCGACCGCGGGGCCGGTGGCCGCCGACGACTTCGCGGCCCGCACCGGTGTGGTGGTCACCGGCCGGTCGCGCTACTGGACGGTGCAGTTCGGGCACCGGCTGGCGCTGCTGGACGCCGCAGACGTCTCATCTCGCGTCCCGGCGGCGGATCAGACCCCGACGCGTCCGGCGGGCACGCCCCCGCGGGGGCCGTCCGTGCTGCCGTCGCTGTCGTCGGGGCCGTGGCCGCCGGCGCCGGGGCCGGCCTCCGTGCCCTGGTCGGGCAGCGGGGCGCGGGCCCGGGTCACCAGGTCGGCGGCGCTGTGGCCGTTCTGGAAGGACGGCAGCAACAGCAGCCACAGGTCGGCCAGTTGATCGACCAGGCCGAGCCGGTCCTCCAGCGCGTCGGAGACGGTGTGCAGGCCGAAGAAGGCGCACACCACGCTGTGGGCGTCGCGCACCGGGTCGATGTGCGGGGCGAGTTCGCCGTTGGCGCGGGCCTGGTGCAGCAGCCGGCGCACGGTGGCGATCCAGCCGACGAACGGGGTGGGCAGCGTCTCGTTGATCGCCCGGCGCTCGGACCACAGGCGGGCGCCGGCCCGCACCACGATGTCGTCGCGGAAGGCCCTGGCGACCGCGAAGCTCAGCCGCACCAGCCGTTCCAGCGCGGGAAGGCCGGCCGCGTCGTGCCGCTCGATCAGCCGCGGCCAGAGGGCGAAGTGCGCCTCCACCACGGCCAGGGCCAGCATCTCCTTGCTGGTGTAGTGGAAGTAGACGGCGCCGCTGGTGCGCCCGGACAGCTCGCTGATGTCGCTGATGCTGGTGCCGGCGTAACCGCGCTCGTTGAACAGCTGTGCCGCCGCCTCCAGTAGCGACCTGCGTGTCGCCTCCGCCCGCCCCTGCACAAGCATCCCCTTTTGTTACGGAACTTCGGCTGTTGGGGGGAATCTAGCCGAAGCGGTACCGTGTTCCGGTGCACGGACATGCGTGACGGTGAATACCGGTATTTTCTGCTTTTCATGGACAGTGGTGCCCGGATGACTGTCGACGCGCCCCTCACGGTGGGGACACTGTGCTGGTCGAGAACGGTGGAACGCGAGCTGGTGCACCGTGTGTCGGTGGCCGAGGTGCTGCTGACGGACGTCCGCGAACGCGGCGCCGACCGCTTCGAGGCGGCCGCGTGCTGGCCGCGTTCGCACCCGACCTTCCCGCGCGGCCGGGACGACCGGCACAGCCCTCTCGTGCTGGTCGAGACCCTGCGCCAGCTGGGCATCTACCTGCCGCTGCGGTACTACGGGGTGGCGCGGGACGCGAAGTTCCTCATCACTGGCCTGGGCTTCCGGTTGGATCCGGCGGCCGAGCCGCGCGCCGGGTTCGGGGCGAGCGAGATCACCTGCGCGGTGAGTGTGGAGTCGGTGCGGCGCGGCGGCGGGGGCCGGGTGCGGGGGCTGCGGATCGCGGTGCGGTTCCGGTGCGGGGAGCGGGAGTTCGGGCAGGCGTGGGGCGGTTCCCGGTTCCTGGGGGCGCGGGAGTACGCGGCGCTGCGCGGACCCGTCGGGGGCACACCGGTCGACGATCCGGCGTGCGAGGAGACCGCGGGGGCGCACGACGTGCTCGCCCGCCCCTCGCCGGGGACGCTGGACGTGGCCGGGCCGGGCGACGTGGTGCTGGGGATCAACGGCGGCGCGGCGCCCGGGGGGTGGCCCTCGGCGCTGGTGGTGGACCCGGCGGACCCCCGGCACCCGTTCCTGTACGACCACGGCTCTGACCACGTTCCGGGCATGGCGCTGATCGAGGCGGCCCGGCAGGCGGCCGCGGTGCACACCGCGGGCGCCCTGCTGCGGCCGCTGTCGGGCGAGTTGCGGGCCCTGCGGTTCACCGAGCACGCGCCGCGCGCCCGGGTGGAGTGCGCGCTGCACGCCAGCACCGCGGTCTTCCGCTTCCGCCAGGGCGGCGCCCACACGGCGGTGGGGGTGCTGCGCTACCGGTGAACGCCACGCCCCCGGCGCCGTGTTGGCGGTGAACGTCGCTCCCCGGGCGCCGTGTCACCCGTGAACGTCGCTCCCCGGGCGCGGCGCCGGCGGCGGGCGTCATTCGCGGGTCAGGACGAGGAAGACCAGCACCATCAGCACGGCGACGGCGACGGCGAGCGCCAGGCCGCCGACGCCGTCGCGCAGTTGGCCCCCGTGGCGGCCGGCCGCGGCGTCCGGCGGGAGCGCCGGGCCACCGCCCCCGGGGTCGTGGTGGTCCTCGTGGTGGGCGGGTGTGCCGTGGTGGCCGTCCCCCGGATCGTGCCCGTCGGCTCCTGTGCCGTGCATGACCATCCCCCCGTTCCGGGACGCTGCTCCCGTCACCGCGCAGACGCGGCCGGGGCGGGGGACGGTTGCGTGGCCGAGCGGCAATCGCGGCAGCGGCAACGGGTGTGGCAGAAGCGGCAACCGCGGCAGCGGTGAGGGGTGCCGGGCGGGCGTGGCCCGGGCGGTGACCACGGGGGGCACGGGCCCGTGGGGGCGTGCGCGGGGCGCGGGTGCGCGGGGTGGGGCGCCGGCCGCCGGTGACCCCGGGGTTGATGCCGGGCCGGGGTTCGGAAAGCATGGGGCGACCCGTCCGCGGCCGGAGGGATGGTTTCCCCCGCCCGCCGCCTGCCACAGCCGAGAGAAGAACCACCATGCAGCACGTCACCAGTGCCGCCCGTCCCGGTACCCCGGCGGTGGACACCGCCGGGGTACACCGGCAGGCGATCGACTTCCTGCAGCAGTACCACGCGGAGAACCCACAGCCGGGTGACACCGGTATCAGCCGCATGCGGGACGTGAGCTACGAGATCGGCCGGACCGGGACCTACCGGCACACCCCCGGCGAACTGGAGTGGGGGGCCCGGGTGGCGTGGCGCAACTCCGCACGCTGCATCGGGCGCCTGTACTGGAAGAGCCTGACCGTCCGGGACCTGCGGGACGTCAAGTCGGCCGCGGAGGTGGCGCAGGGCTGCTTCGACCACCTGCGGTCCACCTGGCGCGGCGGGCGGCTGCGGCCCACCATCACCGTCTTCGCGCCCGAGGGCCCGGACGGCACGCCCGTGCGCGTGTGGAACGACCAGCTGATCCGGTACGCGGGCCGTACGGACGAGGCGGGTGCGACCGTGGGGGACGGCCAGTACCTGCGGTTCACCCGGCTCGCGGAGCGCCTCGGCTGGCGCGGCGACGGCGGCCACTTCGACGTGCTGCCCCTGCTGATCGAGACCCCCGAGGGCCTGGCCGCGCACCCGGTGCCGCGCGACGCGGTGCACGAAGTGGCCATCGGGCACCCGGAGTTGCCGTGGTTCGCCCAACTGGGGCTGCGCTGGCACGCGATACCCGCGATCTCCAACATGCGGCTGGAGATCGGCGGGCTGCGGTACCCGGCGGCGCCGTTCAACGGCTGGTACATGCAGACCGAGATCGCCGCCCGCAACCTCGTCGACGCCCACCGCTACGACATGCTGCCGGTCATCGGGCGGCTGATGGGGCTGGACATGTCGTCGGAGCGCACGCTGTGGCGGGACCGGGCGATGCTGGAGCTGAACCGCGCGGTGCTGTACTCCTTCGACGCGGCCGGGGTGACCGTCACCGACCACCACACCGAGTCGCAGCGCTTCCTGGAGCACGTGGCCCGCGAGGAGCGCGCCGGGCGCAGTTGCCCGGCGGACTGGAGCTGGATCGTGCCACCGGTCTCGGGCGGTCTGACGCCGGTCTACCACCGCTACTACGACGAGGCGGACCTGACGCCCGCCTACGTGCTGGACGACGCGGCCCGGCAGCGGGGCAGCGGGCTCTACCCGCCGCCGGGCGCGGCGGGGTACCGGGAGGCGGGCGGGCCGTCCGGCGGTGGCTGCCCGTTCTCCTGACGGCCCGTGGGCGGTCCGCCCGACCCCCGCGAATGGCCCACGGCAGGTTGCGGGGGGCCGGCGGAGCGCCGACGATCGGGGCACGACCGGCGGGAGCGGCGGTGCCGACCCGCTCCGCCGGACCCGTCGCCGGCCGGGCACTCGCGCACCCGGCCGGCGACACCCCCGCCGCGCGGGGCGTCAGCGGGTGACGACCGTGTAGCCGCCCGGCAGCACCTGCGCGCTGACGGATCCTCCGGTCGCGGTGCGGACGGCGCTGCGGCGGCCGGCGGCGTCGTAGACGGTGACGGTGGCGGGTCCGGTGCCCGGGACCGTCACGGCGACGGTGCGGGCGGTGCGGGCCGCCGAGGCCAGCAGGGCGGTGCCGCCCGCGGCCGATCCGGTGACCAGGCGGGAGACCTCCGGCTGCACGAGCAGCGCGTCGAGCGCCCCGGGTCCGCCGGTCCCGGTGGCCGTCAACCGCACGGCGCCGGCGGGCAGTTCACCGGGCAGCGTGACGGGCAGCAGGGCGCCGGGGGCCGGGGAGACGCCCTGCGGTCCGCCGGCGCCGTAGGCGAGGGTGCCCAGGGGCCGGCCGGCCGCGGCGAAGTCCAGGGCGCCGGGGCCGCCGTCGGTGAGGTCGGCGACCGGGGCGAGCAGCCGGGGGCCGTCACCGGCCGGCAGGGCCCAGGCCAGCGTGGCGCCCGGGGCGGTGGCCACGTAGGCGCCGCCGCTCCACTGCGACTCGCCCGTCCAGGCGGAGGCCGGGGTGACGGTGTGCGCGCCGCCGCCCAGGTCGGCGGACTCGGCCTCGACCACCCGCTGGCCGTCGCGTTCCGTGACGTGCCCGGCGGCCAGCGCGGCGCGGGCCACGTCGGGGGCGGCGTCGAGGGCCTCCATGGTCAGCAGGCCGTGGATGGTGGACTCCGCGCCGGAGTTGTGGTTGACGGTGCCGTCGGCGGCCACCCCGTCGAACGTCACGCCGGTGGCCGGGTCGTACATGGGGGCGCCGGCCGGGTTCTGGCCGAAGAACCAGCCGGCCGCGATCCCGGCGAGCGCCCGCGGCCCGGGCGCCCCGGTGGCGGCGGCCACCGCCAGCAGGTCCTCCACCGTCGAGTCGGCGCCGTAGGCGATCTGGCTGCCGTCGACCGGTGCGGGGGCCAGCGCGTTGTCCGGCCCGGTGGCGGTCAGCAGGTGCGGGGTGAAGACCCCGGCGGCGGCCACCGCGGGGGCCAGCAGGCGCGGGTCGTGCAGCGCGCCGGCCGCCTCGGCGAGCGCCTCGGGCATCCGGGAGGCCCAGGCGTGCCAGTCGGAACGGGAGGCGGCGCCGGGCAGGATCGCGCCGTAGGGCCAGTGCGCCGCGTCGCCGCCGCCGAGGTCGGCGACGCCGGCCGCCAGCTCGGCGAGGGCGGTGCGGGCCGCCGGGGTGCTGCCGGCGGCCCGCACGTAGGCGGCGAGCCCCGTCACCGCCTCGGCGGTCGCGTCCGCGCCGCCGGCGATCAGCCAGGACGGCACCCGGGCGCCGTCGGCGGTGTCGTAGTGCCCGTAGGAGCCCAGCACCTGCCGCTGGAGGGCGCCGACGGCCAGGTCGAGCCGGGCCTTGAGGAACGCGGCGAACCCCGGGTCTTCGTGCTGGAAGTCCGCGTAGCCCTCGCCGAGCGCCCACACGGTGCGGGCCAGCCAGTAGGAGGCGCCGCTGTCGGAGGGGTCGGGGCTGTCCGGCGGGGTCGGCGAGGGGTTCAGGGTGCCGTCCGGCTGCATCCACAGCACGACGTTCCCGGCCTCCGGGCCGCTCGCGGTCTGGAGGTACGTCAGGCTCCGCAGCAGCCCGAACGCCTGGGCGCGGCTGTGGGCGTCGCCGTCGGCCCGCCAGTGCCGCAGGTAGACCACGGCGGCGCGGGCGATGTCGTCGGCGTCGTAGGCGCCCTGGCCGTAGGTGTCGTGGGCGGCGTCGTAGGCGCCGCCGCCGGTGGGCCGGTAGCCGCCGCCGGGCAGCGCGTCGGCGTACACCCACAGCACCCGCAACCCCGGGTCGGCGGCGAGCCGGTAGGTGGTGTGCCCGGCCTGCCCCGGGGGTTTCACGGAGGCGGTGAGGGCGTCGAGGTGGGCGAGGTCGGTCAGCACCGGCGGCGCGGAGGCGGGCGTGGCGGCGGCCGGCGTGGCGGGGGCGGCCGGGGCGATCAGCCCGAACAGCGCGGCGGCCACGGCGGGCAGCAGGGTGCGGCGGAGCACGTCGTTACTCCCGGGGTTCGGCTGCGGAGGGGCGGGCGGGTGACCCGCGCTGCGCAACGTAGCCCATCCGCGGTGCCGCACACCCCGGTCGGGAAGCGTTTAGTACCGGGCGGACACGCTGGGTGCGGCCGTGGTGACGGGGGGTCGGGAGCCGTGCGGGGCACCCGGGGCGGGGGGTGCGGGGGGCTCGATTAGCCTGTGCGCATGCACGAGTTGAACGACACCGACGAGATCCCCGGCCGCTTCGGGCCCTCCGCCACCGTGGAGGTGGACGCCCGCGCGGTCGGCGCGGTGCACACCGCCTACGCGCCGCGGCACGACGGCGACCCGGATCCGGGCGAGATCGTGTGGACCTGGGTGCCCTACGAGGAGCGGGACGGGCGCGGCAAGGACCGGCCGGTGCTGGTGGTGGCGCGCGAGCCGCGCGACACCCTGCTGGCGGTCATGCTCTCCAGCAAGGCGCACGAGCACCAGCGCGACTGGGTCCACCTGGGGGCCGGCCCGTGGGACCGGGACGGCCGCGACTCGTGGGTGGCGCTGGACCGCGTGATGCGGGTGCACGAGGACGGCATGCGCCGTGAGGCGTGCGCGCTGGACCACGCCCGGTTCAACATGGTGGTCGACAACCTGCGCAAGACGTACGGCTGGGAGTGATCGCGGTGGCGCGGTTGACCGGTGCCGCCGGTCAACCGCGTCAGCCGTTGCGGGTGAAGCAGTCCGCGCGGGCGGCGGGGTGGTCGGGGGACGCGAACTGACCGTGCGGCGGCACCACGGGGCCGTGGAGCGCGGCGGCCCCCTGGACGCGGCGGCACCGCTGCCGCGGCAGTCCAGGGTGACGCGCGGCGGGTGGTGGCCGAAGCCCGGCACCTCCAGGTGGCCGGCGGTGAAACGGTCGTCCCACGGCGGGGCCGGCGCGCCGGTCCCGCCGCCGAAGCTGCCGAGTCCGCCTCCGGTGCCGGGTACGAGTGCGGCCGGCGCGGTGGCCGCGCACGACACGCCGGCCGCGCGGCCGCCGTGCACGTGGGTCTTCCGCGAGCCGATGCCGTGCAGCACGTGACGGGCGGGTCAGCCGGCCGCCGGGGCGCGGGCCGCCGAGCGTGCTGAACCACACGGTGTGCGTCTCCAGCCCCTGTTCGTCGTCGGCCGCGACCCGCTCCCCCGGTCGCGGCGCCACGTCCACCGCGCGGGCCCGCCGGTGGTTCTTCCGCCGGCGCGGCGAAGTCCCCCGGTCCGCCCGGCGGTCCGGTCACCGCCGGCGGGGCCGTACCGGCGGGCGGGACGGACGGGAAGGGCGCCGGGGGCCGGCGCGGTCATGGTGGCGGGCCTCCAGGTGGTGGGGCGGCCCCGGCGCGGACGGGTCCGCGGTCCCCGTCGTTCCCGTCTGGCATGCTGGAGCACCGCTGCCGCACGGCCGGCGCGGGACGCCGCGTCGCGGGACCGGCGTCGAGCTGACGAGGAGTATCCCCCGTGGCCAAGGAAGTCCGGTACCCGGTGCTGGAGCGGAGCGCGAATCTCGCCGACCGTCTCGCCGACAGCGTGATGGAACTGATCTCCGGCAACGCCCTGCGGCCCGGCGACCGGCTGCCGTCGGAACGGGAACTGGGCGCGCGGTTCGGGGTCTCGCGCACCGTGGTCCGGGAGGCCCTGCGGTCGCTGGCCGCCAAGGGGGTGCTGGACGTGCGGTCCGGCAGCGGCGCCACGGTCGCCCGGATCAGCGCCGCGCACGCCGGTGAGGTGCTGGGGATGTTCGTGCGGTCGGCCCGTGCGGCCGGTGAGGGCGAGGCGGAGGGCGTGAGCGCCGGGCATGTCGACGACGTGCGGGAGGTGCTGGAGACCAGGGCGGCAGGGATCGCGGCGGCCGTCGCCACCGGGGACGACCTGGCCGCCCTGCGGGCGCTGCACGAGCAGTCGCGTGCCGCCGCCGGTGACCGGGAGCGGGCGGCGCGGCTGGAGGTGGCCTTCCACCGGGCGGTCGCGGCCGTCACCGGCAACCCGCTGTGCCTGGTCGTGCTGGACTCGGTCGGCCCGGCGCTGCTGGAGTTCCGGCTCGGCACGCCGGGCGACGCCGGGCGGGCGGAGGCGGACCTCGCCGCGCACGAGGAGATCCTGGCGCGGATCGCCGCCCGGGACCCGGCCGGCGCGGAGGCCGCCATGCGCGCCCACCTGGCGCGGGCCCGCACCGCCCGGGAGGCGCGGCCGCAGGACTGACCGGTCCGGCGCGGGCCGTCCCCGTCCCGCGCACGGGCTAGCCTGACCGCATGGCCGACTCCCCCGCCGCGCCGGACGGCGAACCCACCGACGACGGCACGCTGTTGCCGCCGGTCCCCCAGGACGGGCAGCGCGCGACGGTGACCTGCCGGCTGTGCGGTCGGCCGCTGACCGGCCGGGCGGCCCGGCTGCGCGGCGTCGGCGACGGCTGCCTGGCGAAGCTGCGCGAACGCACCGCGCCACGGTTGCCGGAACACGTCGTGGAGCAGGAGCCCCTGCCCGGCGTCTGACCGCCCCCGCGCTCCCCCCGCCCCTCCCGCAGCGCGCCCGAACCCCCCGCCGCGCCCCGTACGCGGGCGTTGTCAGTGGCTGCCCCTACGGTGATCACAACGCGCGACCGGAACGTCGGGGAGGGCTTGCTTCGCCATGGGGTGGACCGGGATCGCGGACGGATACTCCGTCACGCTGGAGGGCTCGCGGGTGGTGTGCCGCAACGCGGCGGGCCGCACGCTGAAGCAGGTGCCCGGCAAGCTGGACACGACGCCGGGATCGTGCGGCTGCAGCAGCTGGCCGAGTGGCTGGAGCGGCACGAGCGGGAGTGCCGGGAGCAGGCCGAGACGTGGATGGTGCGCTCGCTGCCGGTGCCGGCGTCGGTGCTGGCCCGGGTCTGGCCGGACGCCGCCTGGCAGGCGGCACTGCGGGACCTGGTGGTGGCCCCGGTCGCCCCCGGCTGCGGGCCGGACCTGACGTGCGCCGGCCTGCTGCGGGCCGGCCTGCTGCGGGCCGCCGGCGCCGAGCGCGGGCTCGGCATCGTCGACCTCGACGGCGACTCGCGCCGGCTGGACGCGGACGAGGTGCTCCTCCCGCACCCGGTGCTGCTGCGGGAGCCCGCCGAGTGACCGGTCAACGGAGTTGACCGCCGCGTGCGACGTCCCGCGCCCCGAGCCCGAAGGGGGCAGGGCACCGCGCGCCCCGCCCCCGCAACCCGCCGGCCGGCCGGCCGGCAACGCACCCGCAACGACACGGCGCAGCCCCAACCGCACAGCCGCGCGGAGCGACCCTCAGGAGACCCCCACCACATACCCGGTCCCCCCGGCCAGCACCAGCAACCCCGGCTGGCTGGTCAGCGCCAGCGGCAACGCGCAGGGGAAGTGCGCGGGGTCGGTCCGCCCCTTCAGCGCGCAGGTGGTGGCGGCGGGGGCCGTGGAGGCCAGGACGACCTGCGCGGTGCCGGCGCGCACGTGCAGGACCCAGTCGCCGGTGGGGTGGCCGGCGGGGCCGCGGCGGGCGTGGACGAAGACGCCGTCCTTGCCGTCGCCGGTGACCGAGACCGGGGTGAGGGTGCCGGGGTCGCCGGGGACGCCGGCGACGGAGGAGGGCAGGGCGAGGGCCGACGCGTGGCCGGCGGGGCTGACGACGCGTGTGCCGGCGAGCGTGGCGCCGGAGCCGCGCGGCACGAGGTAGAGCGTCCCGCCGGGGGTGAGCGCGAGGACGTCGTCGTGGACGTCCCCGTGGTAGGCGGCGGTGAGCTTGCCGATCCGCATCCGCCAGACGACGTCGCCGTCGGCGAGGATCAGCGTGCCGTCGGCGGCGGAGCCGACCGGGGTGACGTCCTGGGTGAGGTGGACGGATCCGGCGGGGCCGCCGGCCGGCACCGGCGCGGTGAGCGGGCGGGGGGCGCCGGCCGCTCCGGCGATCGGGCTGGCCGGCCCTCCCGGGGTGACGCGGACGAGCCGGTCGCCGCTGCCGGTGACGAAGCTGCCGTCGGGCAGGCCGACGACGCCGCTGGGGGCGCTCACCCCAGCGCCCGTCGCCTGAGTGAGCGCCCCCCGGGGGCCGAGGCGGGCGACGCGGCCGGGCACGGCCAGGAGCAGGGAACCGTCCGAGGCGGAGGACAGGGTCAGCGGACCGGTGGTGGCCGGCGCGGTGGTGACGGCGGCGGCCAGCGGGGTGCCGACCGGGATGCGCGCGACGACGCCGGCCCCGGCGGCGGTGGACTTCGGGGCGGGCGCGGGGGTGCCGTGGCGGGCGTTCGAGCAGCCGGTGAGCAGGCCGAGGACGGCGGCGGCCGCCGTCGCGGTCACGGTCACCGGCGCGCGGCGCCGGCCGGGGGTGGGCGCGGGCATCGTGGGGGTCCCTTCCGTTCCGTCCCGTTGCGGGCGCGCGGGCGGGCCGCGTGGTGGGCGGCGCCGTCCGGGCGAGAGGTATCCAAGCAGTGCCGTCGGTGCGGCGGCCGGTCCGGGGCACGGTTGTTCACCGAACGCACACCTGGTCAGCGCGGGGCGGGGTCCGTGCGCCGGTCGGACGCGGTGTCGGGTCCGGCCGCGTCCCGGTCGCGGGCGGGCAGCCGGCGGCGGACGAGCGCGTGGGCGATCAGGGCGAGGCCGGCGACGCCGAACGCGACGGCCAGGTCCCGCGCGTGCTGCCGGGTCAGGACGACGACCGCGCCGGCGATCGCCACCAGCGGCGGCAGTGGCCACAGCCGCATGCGGAACGGCCGGACGGCGTCGCGGTCCCGGACCCGGCAGACCAGGGCGGAGAGCGCGACGAGCAGGTAGACCAGCACGATCATGACACCGGTGAACGTGATGAGGCCGTTGAGGGAGGAGAACAGGCAGAGGACGCCGTTGCCGGCCAGCAGGAAGAGGAAGCCGCGCACGGGTACGCCGGTGCGTGGGGAGATGTGGCCGAAGAGACGGGCGGCGGGGCCGGGCAGCATGCCGTCGCGGGCGGCGGCGTAGTACACGCGGGCGTAGCCGAGGTTGGCGGCCAGGCCGGTGTCGAACATGGCGACGACCACACCGGCGATGAGGATTTTCGTACCGGTGCCGCCCAGGGCCTGCCGGGCGATCACGGTGAGCGGGGAGCCGTCGGCGGCCGTGGCGCCCAGGTCGCGGATCGCACCGGTGGCGGCGGTGACGGCGAGCAGTTCGAGGACGACGGCCAGCACGGCCGCCAGCATCACCGCGCGCGGGGCGGAACGCCGGTCGCCGCGGGACTCCTCGGTGAAGTACAGCGGCCAGTCGTAGCCGTTGAACGCGAACAGCGCGGGGACGACGGCGGCCAGCAGCGCGGCGGTGCCGACCCCGTGCGGCAGCGCCCCGGCGGTGGTGGCGGCGCGCGGCGCGGCGAACGGGTGGGTGTGGCCGCTCCAGTGGGTGAACGCGGCGGCGGTGAAGACCAGGATCACCGCGCTCTCCAGCGCCAGGATGACCCCGGCCACCCACCCGGCCGGCGAGAGCCGCCCCGTCGACAGCGCGGTGACCAGCACCATCATGGCGAGCGCCACCGCGTTGACGGGGAGTCCGCCGGGGACCAGGGAGGAGAGATAGGTGGCGGCGGCCACCAGGATCGAGGCGGTGGAGACCAGCCCCAGCACCATGAACAGCACGTTGGCGACGCCCCCGGCCACCGGCCCGAGCGCCCTGCGCACGATGACGCACGCACCGCCGGCCGAGGGGAAGATCGAACCGGTCTCCGCGTAGCACAGCGCCATGGCCAGCGCGATGACCGCCCCCACGACGAACGCCCACACCACCCCCGTCCCCGCGGTCACCAGCCCCGTCCCGTACACCAGGAACACCGACGTCGTCGGCGAGATCGCCGCCACCGCGATCCCCACGACCCCCGCCACCCCCACCGCGTCCCCCCGCAGCCCCGCCGCCACCCGCCCACTCCCCTCCATCCACACCGCCTCCCCTCATACCTCAACCCCCGAACCCCCCACCAAACGCCCAGCGCCCCGAAAGGGCGCGCGGGAACAGCGCGGCCAACCCCACGAAACCCGCAGCCCCGAAAGGAGCACGGGGAACTGCGCGACCAACTCCCGCGATCCCGCAGGAACCCACGAACACCCGCCCACCCAGGATCCAGGCCGCCGCACACCCCCAGCGCCGCCCCGCCCCCGGCCCGGGCGCGGCAGGGCTGCCCCCGATCCCCCAGCCCGGCGGAGCGGACCCGCACCGCGTGAACGGCGAAACCGACGGAGTCACCCCGTTTGCGGGCCTGTGCGATCTACGTTCCACTGGAACGCGGTACGCCGTACGCGGAACCACACCCCGAGGGAGAGGCGCGCATGATCGGTGAGGGAGCGACGCGGAACGCCGGGGCGCGGCTCGACATCGATGTCGAACGGGCGCTCGATCCGGTGGAGGCCGAGGGCGTCTTCCGGGACACCCGGGAGTGCGCGGGGCCGGCGCTGCTGAGCGCCGCGCCCGGCTCGGCGCTGTCTGCGTCCGGCTCCCGGCCGGGGAAGAACGGCTGAGGCCACCCGTATGGAGCAGTCCGAGGTGTCGGCCCGCCTCGCGGGTGTGGTCCGCGACCTGGCGGCGGAGGTGGTCCGCGCCCTGCGGACCGGGGAGCACCCGGTAGCGGTGTGCGCGTCGGCCGGTGTGGGTAAGGGCGACGAGATGGGCGTGGCGGCGGTGCGGGTGCTGGGGGCGGACGTGCTGCTGCCGTCGGTGATCGGCGGACGGCGGACGTGCGGGAGCGACGTGCGGATGGTCCGGGCGGCGGCCGGCGCGCACCCGCCGGGCGGGGACGCCTCGCGGTCCGCGGCGTGGAGCCACTGGGCGATGCTGCGGACGCTGCGCGCGATGGAGGGCAGGGCCGCCGGCCGGCGGCCGCCGCAGGAGGAGGAGCCGGACGCGTCCTGGCTGGAGACGGCGCCCTGGCCGGCGCTGACCCATCAGGTGGCGCTGCTCGCGGCGCTGGCGGTGCCGGCGGCGGACAGCGGGGTGCGCCGGGTGCTGGAAGGGCGGACGCGGGACGTGGCACGCGGTTTCGTGCGGGCGGTGCGGCGGCGTGACTGGCTCCAGGCGGCGGGTGCCGGGCGGTGGCTGGCGCTGCTGGACGGGGTGCCGCCGACGCTGGGCCTGGATACCGGGCTGGAGTTCACCGGTCACATGGGCGGCACCGACCCGCGGGTGGCGCTGCACGTGTCGGCGGCGCAGCTGCTGCGGGCGGGGCCGGTATGACCGGCGGGACGGAACGTGAGGTGGCGCTGGCCGCGTTGCGCTGGATCCTGCGGCGGCGGGCGGACTTCGCGCTGCCGCCGGACGTGCTCGACTCCGGCAGCGACGTCAACCGGACGGTCAAACCGCTGGGCGAACTGGCCCAGTTGTGCGCCCCGGTGCTGCTGGCCACCGGGCCGGAGGACGAACGGCACGTGATCGCGGCCGGGTTGCTGGAGTGGGCGTGGCAGCAGACCCGCCGGGGCGAGCTGTTCGCGCAGCTGCTGGCGGCGGAACCGTTCGCGACGTATCCCCTGGAGATCTACGCGGCCTTCGCGGGCGTCGGGCTGCGCCACCCGGGGGTGCAGGGGTTCTGCGCGACGATGACCCGTACGCGGAACTGGCGGATGCTGGAGCAGGAGCCCAACCGCCGTCTGGGCGTGCTGAATTCGGAGGAGCGCGCGGGTTTCCCCCGGCACGAGGAGCTGCCGGCGGCGCTGCGCCGCACGTGGCTGGGCGGACTGCCGGAGCCGTGGACGTTCGAGCGCGGTTCGGGGTACGCGCTCACCCACACGGTCTTCCACCTCACCGACTGGGGCCGGCTGCCACAGCGGGTGCCGCGTGATCTGACGGGCTATCTGGAACTGTGGCTGCCGGCCTGGCTGGACGGCTGCCTGGAGAGCGGACAGTGGGATCTGGCGGCCGAGTTGCTGGCGGTGGCGGCGAGCCTGCCGACGGGTCCGCACATGGCGGTGCCGAGCGGGGCGTGGCTGCGGATCGCGGCGGCGCAGCTGCCGGACGGCGCGGTGCCGGAGAGCGTGGCGGCCGGGCGGCGGTCGCGTTTCGGGACGTGTTACCACTCCACGCTGGTGACCGCGTTCGCCGCGTCCCTGGCGTCCGCGCGGCTGGCGCAGGCCGGGCGGGCGGGGGCCGCGGCGGCGCTGGCGGCCGGGTTCGCCGGCGGGCGGGGCCGGGAGGCGGTGGGGCCGATCGCGGCGTTCCGGGTGCGGGCCTGAGCGGCCGTGGGGCGTTGTCGGTGCCGGGCGGTAGGTTGCGGTGAGCAGGGGTGAACGGCTGGCGACAGGGGTTGGTCGTGGGGTACGAGGCGGACGGCGCGGTGCTGCCCTGGGACGTCGGGGTGCTGGCCGGGCACGCCCGGCGGCTGGTGACGCCGGGCCGGCGGCGGCTGCTGGGGCTGGCCGGTCCGCCGGGCGCGGGCAAGAGCACGCTGGCGGCGCGGTTGTGCGAGGAGCTGGGGCCCGGGGTGGCCGCGCGGGTGCCGATGGACGGCTTCCACCTGGCCGGCCGGGTGCTCGCGGACCTGGGTCTGGCAGGCCGCAAGGGCTCCCCGGCCACGTTCGACGCCGGGGGCTTCCACGCGTTGCTGGCCCGGTTGCGGGCCGACGGCGAGGCGGTGGTCTACGCGCCGGAGTTCACCCGGGAGATCGAGGAGCCGGTGGCCGGTGCGCTGGCGGTGCCGCGGGGTGTGCCGCTGGTGATCGTCGAGGGCAACTACCTGCTGCTGGACGAGGGGGTCTGGCACGGCACCGCCGGTCATTTCGACGAGGTCTGGTACCTCGCCCCGCCCGAGGCCCTGCGCCGGGCCCGCCTGGTGCGCCGGCACGTGCGCCACGGCCGTACGCCGTCGGCGGCCGAGGCGTGGGTGCGGGCGAACGACGACCCCAACGCGGCGCTGGTCGCCGGCACCGCGCACCGCGCCCACCACGTGGTGCGCGCCCCCTGACGGCCACCGGACCGCCAGCCGGCTCAGTCCGGGCTGAAGCGGCGGACCCAGCGTCGCTGGCCGGGGGTTTCCACGGCGTGCGGGCTGTAGTGCTCGCGGACGTAGGTGACGGCGTCGGCGGGCGGGACGCCGTCGAGGATCGCCAGGCAGGCCAGTGCGGTGCCGGTGCGGCCGCGGCCGCCGAGGCAGGCGAGTTCCACCCGTTCACCGGCGCAGCGCTGCCACGCGCCGGTCAACGCGGTCCGGGCCGCGTCGTCGTCGCGCGGCAGGCGGAAGTCGGGCCACGGCAGCCAGAGGGATTCCCAGGGCATCGCGGGCGGGGGCTCGCCCAGCAGGTACACCCCGTAGTCAGGTTCCGGCCCCTCGGGCAGCGGATATCCCAGGCCCCGCCCCCGCACCGTTCGTCCGGAGGGCAGGGCCAGTACTCCGGCGGCCTCCGGCTCCCACGTCGTCGTCACCGGCCGAGCCTACGGGGATCACGTGCGCCGGGGCAGTGGGCCGGAGGGGGCGCCGGTGACGACAAGGGACGAGGGGCGTCGTCGCCGGGCAGGGGTCCGCACAGCCGAACGGAGACAAGGATCAGGGGACCGGGCCGGGCGGGCGTTGCGCTGGCGCGACGGTGGGGCGGGCGGGGGCGGCGTGTCGGGAGGGAATGCGGCATGAAAGGGCGTCGACTGGGAAGCCGCCCGGGACGCGGCGCGGTGCCGGGACGGGCTGCCGCGCGGGGCCGTCCGCGGCCCGCGTACCGGAACACCTAGGAGGCAGCATCATGGCCACTACCGCGAGCGCACCGCCAGGAAAGGCGGCGGACGCCGAAGGGGCCGGCAGATTCCTGCGCCGGCTGACGCTGGCGACCGGCGGCGGGATGTTCATCGACGGCTTCGTCTTCGCCTCCGTGGCGGCGGCGCTGGCGGGCAGCGCGATGAGCCGTGACATCGGTGTCACCTCGACGTGGAGTCAGCTGATCTCGTCATCGACGCTGGTGGGCACGTTCTTCGGCGGGCTGCTGCTGGGGAACGTCACGGACCGGTTGGGCCGCAAGCCGATGTTCACGGCGGACCTGACGGTCTTCCTGCTGTGCTCGGTGGCGATGTTCTTCGTCACGGCGGCCTGGCAGGTGTTCGTGCTGGGGCTGGTGATGGGCCTGGCGGTGGGTGCCGACTACTCGATCGGTTCGCCGCTGCTGACGGAGTTCGCGCCGGCCGCGAAACGCGGGCACTACCTGGGGATCCTGGAGATCCTGTGGAACGTGGGCTACGTGGTGGCCTACCTGATCGGTTATGTGATCAACACGAACTGGCCGAACGCCTGGCACGTGACGCTGGCGGCCAGTGTCGTTCCCGCGGTGCTGTGTCTGCTGCTCCGGCACGGACTGCCGGAGTCGCCGCGCTGGCTGATCTCCAAGGGCCGGCAGGCGGAGGCGGACGAGGTCATCGCCCGGGAGCTGGGGGAGAGTGCCGACCAGGAGGACTTCGCTTCGGAGGGCCCGCAGGAGACGCGGTACTCGGAGCTGTTCTCGGCGCACTACATCCGGCGCACGGTGTTCGTGTGCGTGTTCTGGATCTGCATCGTGCTGCCGTACTTCGCGCTGACGTTCTTCCAGCCCACCGTGCTGAAGGCGATCGGACTGGGCGGCAGCGCGCTCGCCGGGGCGCTGCTCGGTACGGTGATCGCGCTGCTCGGCGCGGGCACCGGGTGGTACCTGGTGGACCGGATCGGCCGGCGGGCCATCCTGGTGTGGCCGATGTTCGGCTGTGCGCTGGCGCTGGGCCTGGTGAGCCTGGGGCATCTGCTGCCGGTGTGGCTGAGCACGGTGTGCTTCTTCGGCTACCTCTTCTCCTACGGTGTGATGAGCATCCTGCCCGGTATCTATCCCGACGAGGTCTTCCCGACCTCGGTGCGCACCTCGGGCGTGGGTCTGGCGTCGGCCGCCAGCCGCATCGGTGCGGCCCTGGGCACGTTCCTGCTGCCGGTCTCGCTGCACCACCTGGGCCTGTCCTGGTCGATGGGCTTCATGGCCGCGGTCTCGCTGATCGGTGGTCTCACCGCGATCGCCTGGGCCCCGGAGACGGCCGGCCGCCAACTGACCGACACCGCCCACCGGGACGCCTCCGGCCCCCGTTCGCAGCGGAAGGTCGCGGCCGCGACCCCCTGACGCCCGCCCGGCGCGCGGCCCCCACCGGAGGGTGCCGCGCGCCCGGCCGCGTCCAGCTGATCGGCGTCGAACCGGCCCGCGCCCGCCGCGGCCACGGGGCCCGGCGCACCGGACGGCCGACGCGAGCGAGAACCCCGTGGCGGAGTTCGAGGTGCGGTCGGTACCGTTTCGGTCAACCCCACGGGCCACCACGTCGGGGACAGTGCCGCCAAGGACAGCGGCGGAGGCAACGCGGGGACGGCGGACTGATGGGCGACACGGGCCGGCACCACTCCCCCGGCGAGCGCGGGGACGGGGGCGCCGGGGGTCACCCGTCGCCGCGCCCCCGGCTGATCGCCACCGACCTCGACGGCACCGTGCTGCGGCCGGACCGGACGCTGTCGCCGCGCACACTGCGGGTGCTGGGGGCGGCCGGGGCGGCGGGGACGCCGACCGTGGTGGTGACCGCGCGGCCCCGGCGGTTCGTGCGGGCGCTCGGGCTGACCGGGATCGCGGTGGCCCTGTGCAGCAACGGCGCGCTGGTGTGCGACCCGGTCACCGGTGAGGTGTTCGCCCACCACCCGCTGGACCTCGCCGTCGGCCGTGAGGTGGCGGCGGGTCTGGCGGCCACGGTGCCGGGGTTGGGCTTCGCCCTGGAGACCGGCGACGGTGTGCTGTACGGGCCGGGCTTCACCCCGCGGTTCAGCGAACCCCCGGACGCCGTCGAGGAGTTCGAGGACGCCGAAGCCCTCTGGGAGTGCCCGGAGCAGGTGCTCAAGCTCATGGCGTTCAGCAGCGAACTGGACTCCGAGACGCTGCTGGAGGCGGCCCGGGCGGTGGCCGGCGAGCGGGCGCAGTGCACGTTCTCGGGCGGCCGGGGGCTGGTGGAGATCAGCGCGCCGGGGGTGACGAAGGCGTCCGCGCTGGCGGCGTGGTGCGCGGAGCGCGGGATCGGGGCGCACGAGGTGATCGCGTTCGGCGACATGCCCAACGACCTGCCGCTGCTGGCCTGGGCGGGGCAGGGCTGGGCGGTCGGCAGCGGGCACCCGGGGGTGCTGGCGGCCGTCGAACGGCACACTCCGCCGTTCGAACTCGACGGCGTGGCCAGCGTCCTGGAACCGCTGTTCGGCCTGGAGCCGCCGCCGGCGGAGCGCACCCGCGCGGTGGTGCTGGACTTCTTCGGCACGCTGGTGCCGGCCGCGCCCGCGGGCGTGTGGGAGGAGATGGCCGAACGCAGCGCCGTCCCGCTGGGCATACCCGCGCAGCGGTGGCGGGCGGCGCTGGACGCCTCGTACCCGGAGCGGATCACCGGTGCGCTCGGCGGGCTGGCGCAGACGCTGGGGACGCTGGCGCGGCGTTGCGGCACCGAGCCGGACGCGGAGCGGATCGCGGCGGCGGTGGCGGCCCGGCGGGCGGCGCAGGACGAGTTGTTCGTGCCGCGCCCCGACGCGCTGCGTGCGCTGGCCGCGCTGCGGGAGGCCGGGACGCGGGTGGGGGTGCTCAGCGACTGCTCGGCCGAACTGGCTGACGCCTGGGAGCGGTTGCCGTTCGCCGCCGCGGTGGACGCCCGGGTGCTGTCCTGCGAGGAGGGGCGGCGCAAGCCGGATCCGGCGCTGTTCGCGGCGGTGTGCGGGCGGCTGGGGGTGACGCCGGGCGAGTGCTTGTACGTCGGCGACGGCGGCGGCGACGAACTGGCCGGCGCGGCCCGGGCCGGGATGACCGCGGTGCTGCTGGCGGCCGAGGACCGGGTCCCGGGCGCCGCGGGGCAGGGGTGGGGCGGGCTGACGGTCTCGTCGCTGTCCGAGGTGCCGGGGCTGGCGGCGCTGCGCGAACCGGGCGCCGGCACGCGGGTCGTGGACGGACGGTGCCTGCCCGGCGGGTAGTGGGGCGGGGCTCCCCCGGCGCCGGTTCCGCGCCGGGCGCCGGGGGAGGCGGGGTGCGTCAGGAACGCGGGACCACGTAACCGACGTATGTGCCACCGTTGTTGACCGCGACGACGCCGGGGATGTTCTGGATCGACCCGTAGCGGTTGATGGCGTAGTTCATGCCGGCGAAGATGTTCGCCGCCGGGTCGTAGAGGTTGTCCGCCAGGTCGCCGCTCCTGTAGGCGTCGAACGTGGGCTGGATGACCTGGACCAGGCCGGTGGAGGGGTGCCCCGCCTGGGCGTTGGAGTCCCAGTTGTTGACCGCGTTCGGGTCGCCGCTGGACTCGTGCAGGATGACGATGTCCACATCGTTGATGAGCTCGCCGCTGGCGGGCTGGCCGAGCATGCCGAGCACGCAGGTCACGACGTTGTTCCAGCGGGTGACGTTGTCACCGGCGCCCGGGTCGGAGCCACAGGCGTACGAGGGCTTGACGGTCGTGTGGTGCGCGGCCGTGGTGGCGGCCATGGCCGGGGCGGCGAAGCCGGTGCCGAGCAGGACGGCGGCGGCGGCGACGGCGGCGCGGACGGTGGTGGCTCGTCTCATGGTCGATCTCCTCGATCGGTGGGGGGATGAGATGCCGTTCTCCAGTGGTGCGGGTGGTGCGTGCGCCGGGACTGACGGGCGGGCCCGGTGGGGTGGAGGCCCGGCGCGGACCCATCAGACAGCGATGTCATGCTCGGGTCAAGTAGTCGCGCCGGCCAGGTTCCCGGGCCCGCGCCGGCCGGCGGGCGGGCCGCCGGACCGTGTGCGAGCAGGGCTGACGGCGGTACGGCGGGCCACCGGTGGGCGACCCGCCGTACCGCGTGTCACCTCAGGTCAGGAGGGCAGGTGCCAGACCTGGGCGACGTTGCCGTTGCAGTCCCAGATCTGCACCTGGGTGCCGGGCGTGGTCGAACCCGAGGGGTCGTCCAGGCACTTGTTGGACTGCGGGTTGTAGAGCGACCCGTTCGACTGCGGGACCCACACCTGCGACCCGGTGTTGTTGCAGTCGTAGATGTCCACCGGCGTGCCGTCTGCGGTGCCGCCCGCGTCGACGTCCAGGCACTTGCCCAGCACGTGCAGCGTGGTGCCGGCCTGCACGAAGCTCCACTGCTGCGCGGCGGAACCGTTGCAGGTGTAGACCTGGACGGGGTTGTAGTTCGCGGTGCTGGCAGAACGGTCGTCCAGGCACAGGCCGCCGGGGCCGGTGACCTGGCTGCCGCCGGGCGGCGGGTTGGTGCCGCCGCCACCGCCGGTGGTGTACGCGGCCACGTACGCCACGCTCATCGTGCCGCCGGAGCTGGTGGAACCGCTCGGCGAGGTGCAGCCGCACACGCCGTTGGGGAAGCCGCCGCCCATCGCCAGGTCGAAGATGATCGACAGGTTGTGGTCGAACGCCGCCTGCCACGTACCGGCGCCCACCTGCGACTCGTTGACGGTGAAGTACGCCGCGCCGTCGAGGTAGAAGGTGATCGACTCGGCGGAGGTGTTCGTGCGGTCGAGGATCATCGAGTACGTGTGGAAGCCGCTCTGGCAGCCGCCGCAGCCGCGCAGGCCGCTGCCGATGCCGTTGCCCTCGTTGCACACGCCGCCCGGGTAGGTGCCGCAGTGCACGGTACCGGCCACCTCGGACAGCGCGTTGACGTCCTCCATGATGTCGATCTCGCCGTTCTCCGGCCACTGGCCGGGGCCCAGCATCCAGAACGCCGGCCAGTACCCCAGCCCGTTGCCCGGGTTGGGCTGCTGGATCGAGGCGGTGACCTCCAGCTTGCCGCCCGCCGGCGCACCGACGTTGGCGCTGGTGGTCTGGATCCGGCCGGACGTCCAGCCGCCGCCGTTGTTCAGCGCGGTGATGTCCAGGTGACCGTTGCCGTCGAGGTGGACGTTCGACGACGAGTTGGTCATCGTCTCGATCTCACCGGTGCCGAAGTTCGAGCCGGGACCGGTGTCGTACATCCAGTTGCCGCCGGGGCCGGCGCCGGCGCCGCCGGCGAAGCCGTCGCTGAACACCGTCGACCAGCCGGACGGCGGGCCAGGAACGGTGGTGGCGGACGCGTTGCTGGGGAAGGCTGCGAACACCGCCAGCAGGCCGACGGCCACCACCGCCACCTCGCGGCGGCAGTGACCGAGCAGTCTGCGGAACGGACGCGGCCGCGCGGGCGGTCTCGCGGAATCGGGTCTCACGTGCGGCTCCCGGGGGTCCAGCGACCGCCGCGCGGGGAACGGCGGCGGCCGTACCGATGGGGGGGACGACGGACGGTCCGCGGGGCGCCGTCGTAACGGCGCCCGCACCGCCCGCCGCGTGATGGGGTGCGCGTTGGAGTGGCTCCGCCCGGCAGTATGCGGTCTATACCAATCACGGGTCAAGGGAGCCGTCCACGCCCGCCCCATCCCTTTCGGCCGCCCCGGCCCACTCCCTTTGACCCCCTCCGTCCCTCTCTCCCCTCCACCACCACGCGACCTGCTTCCCCGGCCTGTTCCTGCGGAGTTGAGGCGGGGTGGGGGCGCTTGGGCGTTCCGGCGCGACGGACACGCCGGCCCGGACACCCACCGCCTGGCACAACCGCGTACGGCCCCGGCGGCGGGGGGAATCGCGCGCCGCCGCCGGGACAGGGGTCACAACAGCGGCACGCCGTCGCGGACCAGGCGCCACTCGTCGCCGGCGAAGGAGGCGGGATCGATGGTGCCGTTGGCCTGAACCCAGGCGATGATCGTGTTGCGGATCTCGTCGCTGGAGGACCAGAGCGAGGTCGCGGTCGCCACGTGCGGGTAGCCGCTGCCGCCGCCGGAGCGGTAGTTGTTGACGGCGAGGACGAACTGGGCGGCGGGGTCGAGGGGTTGGCCCGCGTGGGTGAGGTTGGTGATGCGGGAACCCTCCGGCTGGGCGATGTCGATGTCGTAGGACAGGCCGCTGAGCACGTCGTAGCTGAAGTCGGGGATGTCGTTGGCGTTCGTCAGGTGGGAGACGTCGACCGGAGCGCCGGGCGCGGTCTGGACGTAGTACCTGGCGGACCACTCCAGGTAGTCCTTGACCTGGGCGCCGGTCAGGAGCTTGGCGTCGAGGGTGTTCTCGTAGACGTACAGGCCGGCGACGTCGCGGAGCGAGACCTGGCCGGCCGGGATCGCGGCGGTGCGGGAGAAGCAGGACGCCTCGGACAGCACGGGCAGGGCAGCGTACTGGCCGCCGGCGAGCGCCTTGGTGACGGTCTCGGACTGCACACGGTTGATGAAGTCGATGATCGGGGTGTCCTTGTAGGTGGACTCCTGCGCGCTCATCGCCTCGTCGCACGTGCCGACGATCTGGTTGACGTAGGTGACGACGGCCTCGTGCTCGGTCTTCACCAGGCGGACGATCTCGGGGTCCTCCTCCGCGGTGTTGGCGTTGCGGACCTCGGCGGTGACCGAGGTGACCTCCCAGTGGCCGTGCCGCAGTTCGAGTGCGAAGTCGAAGACGCTCAGCCGCATGCCCCACATCAGCGGCTCGGACATCACGACCTGCTTGCCGGTCTCCTGGTTGGTGACGATCGAGCAGGGGCGTTCCACGTGGGTGTGGCCGACGAGGATCGCGTCGATGCCGGGCACCTGCTCGCCGACCAGCGAGGAGGCGTTCTCCGGGTAGGGGACGGTGTCGCCGTAGGTGGTGGCGCCGTCCAGACCGGAGTGGTCGGTGCAGAAGACCACGTCGCAGCCGAGCGCCCGCAGCTTCGGCACGTAGATCCGGGCCTGCTCGACGAGGCCGGGGAAGGTCATCCGCCCCTGCACGTTGGCCTTGTCCCAGATGGCGATGCCGGGGTTGGTCAGGCCCAGGATGCCGACCTTGATGTCCGGGCCGCCGGGCACCCGCACGTGCTTGACGACGTAGGGGGCGAAGGCGGGCTTGAGGGTCTTGGCGTCCAGGGCGTTGGCCGCCAGCAGCGGGAAGTCGCACTGCTCCTCGAAGGCGCGCAGCACGGGGATGCCGTAGTTGAACTCGTGGTTGCCCAGGGCGGCGGCGTCGTACTTCATGTGGTTCATGGCCAGCGCCATCGGGTGCTTCGGCGGGCGCTTGCCGTCGCCGCCGGTGATGGGGTCGACGCGGGCGTAGTAGTAGGAGAGCTGGGTGCCCTGGATGATGTCGCCGGCGTCGACGAGCAGGGTGCGGTGGCGGCCGGCCTCCTCGCGGGCGGCTTCGACGAGGGTGGCGATCTTGGCCAGGCCGACGTCGTTGTGGGTGGCGTCGTCGTACTCGGCGTTGGTGAAGTAGTCCCAGTTGACGGCGTGGCCGTGCACGTCGGTGGTGCCCAGGACGCGCAGGGAGGTGGTGCGCGGGCGGTGGTGGCCGGCGGCCTCGGCGGTGCCGGTGCCCAGGCCGCCGGCCAGGGCGACTCCGGCGCCGGTGGCCGCGGTGGTGTTGAGGAAGGTCCTGCGGTCGATGGGCATGTGGGCGGCTCCTGTCGGACGGCTGGTTCGATGACGCGCGTAGATTGTGCCGTGCCGGGAGCGTGCGGCGACACCCCGGACGGCCGGCGGCGATCGGTGGCCGGAACCAATTGGACATGCTCACCTCTGCCATGGATGATCCGGTCAGCGGCCGCCCGGCGGGGAGACCGGCGGGCCCGCCGATCGTCCGACCTGCACGGGGAGTCCGCATGCGCCTTCGTCCGCTCCGTTTCGTTCCGCCGGCCCTCGCCGTGGCGACCCTGGTCACCGGCTGCGGGCCGCTCGGCGGCAGCAGCGGGATCACCGGCCATCCGATCAGCGAACGGTCCGCGACCGCCACCGCGTCCCCGCAGACCGCGGACGACTCGCCACTGGCCGCGCTGCTGGCCTACCCGTCCGGTTCGACGCCGTGGACGCACAACAAGACCGGTGAGCTGACGCTGGAGGAGTTCCTCGACAACTTCTTCACCGCCGACGCCCAGTCCGACGAGCGGACGCTGATGAAGCAGCGCGGTTTCCGGACCGCGGTGCGGCGCGGGTGGATCGCCGGGGACGAGTCGCAGTCCGACATCTGGATCATCACGTTCAAGGACGCCGCGGGCGCCCGCAGCATGTACCTGGGGCTGACCAGCGGCTGGAAGGACGGGAAGAACCCGACGTTCGCCGACCCCGGCGTGAACGGCACCGGCCAGACCGACTCCTCGCTGGACGACCAGGGCGACGCCAACGCCAAGGTGGTCACCGCGATCGGCGACCGCGTGATGTACGTGCGGTACTACACCGCGGCGGCCCCCTCGCGCAGCGGTGTGGAGGACCTGGCCGCCCGGCAGGCCGCCCGCCTGAAGGACTGACCCGGCCCCCGGGTACCGGCCGGGACGCGGGAGCGGATCGAGCGGGCGGCGGACGTCCGGGGGCTGCGGGTGCGGGGTGAGCTGTCGGTGGCCCGGCCACGACAACATCGGCCTGGCCGAGCTGTTCCGCCCCCGCGCTCACCCCTGTCGACCAGCCGCGCCGTCAGATGGGCGCGCCGGCCTTCGCGATGCCGGCGGGACGCCTCGGCGGCCGGCGCGGGGACCGCCACGGGGCGCCGCCCCCGGTCCTGGTGCCGCGCGCCGGCACGGCACCGCCGGGCTGAGCCGGCCCGGCCGGCTCCGGTGCTCCGGGCGCCGCCGGGCGGGTCCGGGGGTCAGCGGCGGCCCCGGCGGCGCTGGACCGCGCCCCAGGTGTCGGACAGGGCCAGGGCGCTGGCGTCGTAGCTGCGTTGCGCCACGCCGACGAACAGGCAGTCCACCATGGCGAGTTGCGCGATCCGGCTGACGGTGGCGCCGGAGCGGTAGGGGGTCTCGCGGGCGCAGGTGGTGAGCACCAGGTCGGCGCTGTCGGCCAGGGTGGAGCGGGCGTCGTTGGTCAGCGCGATCGTGGTGGCGCCGCGTTCGGCGGCGGCCTGGAGCGCCTCGACGGTGTCGTGGGTCTCGCCGGAGTGCGAGATGGCGAACGCCACGTCGGCCGGGCCGAGCAGCGCGGCGGCGGTCAGCGCGGCGTGCACGTCGGTCCAGATGAACGCGATCCGGCCGATGCGGTGCAGCTTCTGGTGCAGGTCCATGCCGACGAAGCCGGAGGCGCCGACGCCGAAGATGTCCACCCGGCGGGCCCGGGCGACCGCGTCGACCGCGAGTTTCAGCGTGCCGACGTCGAGGGCGGCGCCGGACTCCTCCAGGGCCCGCACCTCGGTCCAGACGATCTTCTCCACGATGCGTTCCAGCGGATCGGTCGCGGAGATCTCGGTGCTCACCGGGGGGCGGGCCGAGCCGAGAGCCGCCTCGCGGGCGGCGGCGCCGGCCAGCGCGAGCCGCAGCTGCGGGTAATTGGCCAGGCCGACCGTGCGGCAGAAGCGCATCACGGTGGTCACCGAGGTGGTGGCCCGGGCGCTCAGCGCGCTGATCGACAGCCGTGCCGCCGCAGCCGGATCGACCAGCACCGCGTCGGCGACCCGGCGCTCGGCGGGCGCCAGCGACGGCAGGGCGCCGCGGATCCGCACGAGGATGTCGGCGGGCGGCGCACCGGTGCCGGGGCCGGCGGTCTCCTGCCGCGGGACCTGACGGGCCATGGGTACCTCCCGGGAGGGGTGAGCGGCACGACGTCCGTGCGCGCGTCAAAAATATACGCGCTGCTGGATTACGGGTTACTTCTTGACATGTCCGCAGGCCCTTCCGATACTCGCCTGACCGCGGGGCGGACCACCCGCACGTACGCGCCGCGCCGTCACGGCCCGGCCGTGCGGGCGGGGCAGGATCGTTCCGGCATCCCCGTCCACCGGCGGAGCGGTTCCCGAGCCGACGAAGGAAGTGATCCCGTGCAACTCGATCTCGTGGTGATCGTCGTTTATCTGATCGCCATAGCGACGATCGGTCTGCGGCTGTCCGGCCGGCAGAAGACGGCGAACGAGTACTTCGTCGGCGAGGGCAGGATGCCGTGGTGGACGGTGTCGTTCTCCGTGGTGGCCACCGAGACGAGCGTCCTGACGGTCATCAGCGTGCCGGGTGGCGCCTACGGCGGCGCCGGGTTCGGCAACGTCGAGCTGGCGCTGGGGTACGTGGTGGGCCGGGTGGTGGTCGCCACCGTGCTGATCCCGCTCTACAAGCGCGGCGGGTTCGTCAGCGCCTACCAGTACCTGGGCGACCGCTTCGGCCTGCGCCTGCAGGGGCTCGCCTCGGTGACGTTCGTCTTCACCCGCCTGATGGCCGAGGGCGTGCGGCTGTTCGCCTCGGCGATCCCGATCAAGCTCCTGATGGACGAGCTGGGCGTGCACGCCGGCTACAAGCTGATCATCGCGGTCCTGACGCTGATCACCGTCGTCTACACCTACCTCGGTGGCATCAAGGCGGTCATCTGGACGGACACCATCCAGATGGCGCTCTACCTCGGCGGCGCGGTCCTGGCGATCGTGGTGCTGTTCGGTCACGTCGGCGGCAGCGGCCTGTCCGACGCGCTGCACGCCGGGCAGCTGAAACTGTTCGACACCGACTTCGCCCTGCCGCACATCCTCACCAGTCCCTTCGCCCTGCCCACCGCGATCATCGGCGGCGCGATCTTCGCCATGGCCAGCCACGGCTCCGACCAGCTGATAGTGCAGCGGATCCTGGCGACCAGGAGCCTGCGCGACGGTCAGAAGGCGATGATCGGCTCCGGCATCTTCGTCACCGTCCAGTTCGCGGCGTTCTCGCTGGTCGGAGTGCTGCTGTGGTCCTACAACCACGGCAAGACCTTCGCGCAGCTCGGTCTGCCCAGCTCCGACGACCTCTACCCGGACTTCATCCTGCACGGCCTGCCCGTGGTGGTCTCCGGCCTGCTGGTGGCCGGCATCCTCGGCGCGGCCATGGGTTCGCTGTCCTCCGCGCTCAACTCGATGTCCAACTCCACCGTCGCCGACATCTTCCGCACCCTGTTGCGCCGGGACGCCTCCGAGGACCTGACGCTGCGGCTCGCCCGGATCATGACGCTGGTGTGGGCGGTGCTCATGGCCATCTTCGCCTGTGCCTTCTCCACCAGCACCGGCAACGTCTACCTGACGGGCCTGGCCATCGCCGGCTACACCTACGGCGCGCTGCTCGGCGCGTTCCTGCTGGGCCGGCTGGTGAAGCGGGCCACGGAGGCCGACTCGGTCATCGCGTTCGTGGTGACGGTGGCGGTGATGACGTACATCGTGCGGAACGTCAAGATCGGCGTGACCACGGCGGGCGTCACCGCGCACGTGGCGATCGCGGCGCAGTGGCTGGTACCGATCGGTGTGATCGTCACCCTGCTGGTCGGTACGGTCAGCAGCCTCTTCCACCGCCCGGCCGCCACCCCGGCCGTCCCGGTGGCCGTTCCCTCCGGCCCCCAGGAGGGCGACGCCGCCGCGGCGGGCGTCAACTGACCCCCTGACACCGGTCCGGGGACGCACCCCCGGGCCGGTGTCGCCGCCGCCGGCCCGGCCCGGCGGGCGGCAGACTGGGGGCATGGAGATCTGGATCAACCCCGCGTGCTCGAAGTGCCGTTCCGCACTGACGATTCTGGACGCGGAAGGGGCCGGCTACACGGTCCGCCGTTACCTCGACGACCCGCCGACCCCGGCGGAACTCGCCCAGCTGCTGGAACGCCTCGGCCTGGAACCGTGGGACCTCACCCGCACGGGTGAGGCCGTCGCCACGGAACTCGGCCTGCCGGACTGGCCGCGGGACGCGGGGTACCGCGCCCGCTGGATCGACGCCCTCTCCACCCACCCCGTCCTCATCCAGCGGCCCGTCATCACCGCGGACGACGGCCACGCGGTGATCGCCCGCACGCAGGACGCGGTCCGCGCCGCCCTCGCCCACTGACGGTTCGCTCCGCCGGGTCGAGGGGGCCCTCAGGGGGTTCACCCGGTCCCCTCGCGGGGCACGACTCCGGTCGGCGTGACTCGGGCGGTGCGCGTGCCGCCTTCGCACGAGCGCGCTGCGCGGCCTTCGCAGGTCTCCCGGGGCCGGGCGTGCGGTCCCCCCGGCCCCTTCTGACCAACGCCGCGCGATCACCACCGGTCCGATCGAGCTGGTCGCGCGGCTCCCCGCGCCCCTCCGGACACGCGTTGCCCTCCGGGCGCAGGCGAGACGTGGACCCCGGGTACGCGTCACGTCGTGGTGAGGAGGGGTGGGGGGTTGTGGGTGAGCCAGGGGGTGGAGTGTTCGTAGGCGTGGGCGAGGCGGAGGACGGGGAGGTCGGCGCGGGGTTTGCCGATGAGTTGGATGCCGGTGGGGAGGCCGTGGGGGTTGAAGCCGGCGGGGAGGGCGGCGGCGGGAAGGCCGGTGAGGGACCAGCAGGCGGTGGTCTCCATCCAGCGGTGGTAGGTGTCCATGGGCCGGCCGGCGATCTCGCGGGGCCAGTGGACGGACTTGTCGAAGGGGAAGACCTGGGCGGAGGGCGCCAGGACGAAGTCGTGGTCCTCGAAGAGGCCGCGGACCGCGGCGTACAGCTCGGTGCGTGCGGTGGCGGCGCGGGAGAGATCGAGGGCGCTCAGGCGCAGGCCGTTCTCGATCTCCCAGATCGCCTCGGGCTTGAGCAGCGCGCGCCGGCCGGGGTCGTCGTAGAGGTCGTGGCGGCGGCCGGCGTTGCTCCACCAGCGCCAGGTCAGGAACGTCTCCCAGATCCGTTCGGGGGCGTAGGCGGGGAGCGCGCGGTGCACGGTGCAGCCGATGGACTCGAAGACGGCGAAGGAGCGTTCGCACAGGTCCAGGAGGCCGGGTTCGGTGGCGAGGTGGCCGTTCCAGTCGCCGACCCAGGCGATGCGGGTGCCGCGGAAGTCGTGGCGGAGGTCGGCGGTGAAGCGGGCGGGGTCCTCGGCGATGGACAGCGGGGAGCCGTCGTCGGGGCCGGCCATCACCGACAGCAGGGCGGCGAGGTCGGCCGTCGTGCGGGCCATCGGGCCGTCCACGTCGGGCATGGCGATGAAGCCGGGATCGGGCACCCGGCCCCAGCTGGGACGGAAGCCGAGGACGTTGTTGAAGGCGGCGGGGTTGCGCAGCGAGCCCATGAAGTCGCTGCCGTCCGCCACCGGCAGCATGCGCAGGGCGAGTGCCGCGGCCGCTCCCCCGCTGCTGCCGCCGGCGGTGCGGGAGGGGTCGTAGGCGTTCCCGGTGGTGCCCCAGACGGTGTTCCAGGTCTGTGAACCGAGGCCGAACTCGGGGGCGTTGGTCTTGCCGATGACGACGGCCCCGGCGCGGCGTATGCGGGAGACGAAGAGGTCGTCGGCGGGGGCGACGTGGTCCTTGTATATGGGGGAGCCCATGGTCATGGGCAGGCCCTTCGCGGCGGCGAGGTCCTTCACCGCGTGCGGGAGGCCGTGCATCCAGCCCAGGTACTCGCCCCGCGCGAGCTGCTCGTCCCGCTCGCGGGCGGTGGCGAGGGAGAGTTCGTGGTCCTGCATGCCGACGATGGCGTTGACCGCGGGGTTGAGGCGGTCGATGTGGTCCAGATAGGCGCGCATGACCTCGGCGCAGGACACCTCGCGCCGGCGGATCGCCCGGGACAGGGTGAGGGCGTCGAGGGCGACGATGTCCGGCACGGCGGGTCCCGGCGGGTGCGACACGGCGTCTCCCAGGGGTGAACGGCCCGGAGGGGTCCGGTCCGGACGCCGGTGGGCCCTGACGGGGCCATGGTAGGACGAGGGTTCGCTGCGCGGCTGCCGGGGGTACGCTCCGGAGCCCTACGCCGCGCGGCTCCCGCGACTCCGCTCCGGCGTCCCTGCGGCGGTGCGCGGTCCCCTGACGGTCCGCCTGCGCTGGTCGCGCGGGTCCCCGCGCCCCTCAGAGGCACGGGGCACCCCCGGCAGAGCGACGAGGAGGAGCCCGTGAGGAACGGGCGGGCGTACGACGAGGAGTGCCGTCACCGGCGGAAGGCCCCCGGAGGCGAACCGAACACGAGGAAACGGGAGCGAACCATGCGCGCCATCGGTCTCATCTCCGGAACCTCCTACGACGCGATCGAGGCGGCGGCGGCGGATCTGGTGTTGGAGGGGGAGACGTTGCGGATGCGGCCGTTGGGGGCGCTGAGTGTGCCGTATGCGGGGGAGTTGAGGGAGTTGATCGGGGGGATGCTGCCGCCGGCGCGGACCACGGTGGGTGAGGTGAACGCGGTGGACGCCGGGGTGGGGCGGGCGTTCGCACAGGTGGCGCGGCGGGTGGTGCGGGAGGTGTGCGGGGGGCGGGCGGACCTGGTGGTCTCGCACGGGCAGACCGTGCACCACTGGGTGGAGGACGGTGTGGTGCGCGGCAGTCTGCAACTGGGGCAGCCGGCGTGGATCGCGGAGGCGACCGGACTGCCGGTGGTCTCCGACCTGCGCAACCGGGACGTCGCGGCCGGCGGGCAGGGGGCGCCGCTGGTGAGCGCGGTGGACGCGTTGCTGCTCGGCGCACTGGACGGGGTGCCGGCCGCGCTCAACCTGGGCGGTATCGCCAACGTGACGGTGGCCGCCCCCGGGGCCGTGCCGGTGGCGTTCGACACCGGTCCGGCGAACGCCCTGATCGACGCCGCGGTGCGGCACTTCACCGGCGGGGCGCGGGCGTTCGACGAGGACGGCCGCGGGGCGGGCGGGGGCAGGGTGCACGGCGGGCTGCTGGAGCGTCTGCTGGCCGATCCCTACTACGCGCGGCCGGCGCCGAAGAGCACCGGCAAGGAGCTGTTCCACCTGCCGTACCTGCTGGCCGCGCTGGAGGCGGCACCGGTGCCGGAGGCGGACGACGTGCTGGCGACGGTGACCCGGCTGACCGCGGTGACGGCCGCCGCCGCGTGCCGGGCGCACGGGGTGACGCGGCTGGTGGCGTCGGGCGGCGGGACGCGCAATCCGGTGCTGATGGGGATGCTCGCCGCCGAACTGCCCGGTGTGGAGGTGCTGCCCAGCGACGCGCTCGGGGTGCCGTCGGACGCGAAGGAGGCGCTGGCGTTCGCCGTGCTGGGTTTCCTTACGGTCAACGGGCTCCCGGCGGCGCTGCCGTCGTGCACCGGTGCGCGGCGGGCGACGCTGCTGGGGTCGGTGACGCCGGGGTCGGGCCCGCTGCGGCTGCCGGAGCCGGCGGGCACGGCACCGGTGCGGATGGTCGTGGTCTGATCGTCAGCTCACCTGTGCGGTGGGCCGCAGCAGGATCTCGTTGACGGCGGCGTGCGGCGGCTGGGTGACCATGAAGACGACCGCGCGGGCCACGTCCTCGGCGGCCAGCCAGTCCTCCGGGGGGACCGAGGGCCGCAGCCGGGTGGGTGCGGTGGTGAGTTCGGTGGTCACCATGCCGGGTTCGACGACGCCGACGCGCACCCGGCGTCCGGTCACCTCCTGCCGCAGCGCCTCGGTGAAGCCGCTGACCGCGTGCTTGGTGGCCGAGTAGACCGCGTTGTACGGGCGGGCGACCCGGCCGGAGGCCGAGCCGATGGTGACCAGGTCGGCGACCCCGCGCGGTCCGGCGGCGGAGCGCAGCAGGTGCGGGAGGGCGGCGCGGGAGGTGTGCAGGACGGCGGTGACGTTCAGCGCCAGCATCCGCTCCCACTGGTCGGGTTCGCCGTCCTCGAAGAGTCCGGGGGCGGCGTGGCCGGCGTTGTTGACGAGGACGTCGAGCCCTCCGAGGCGGTCGGCGGCCTCCTGTACGGCGGCGCGGGCGCGGTCGGGGGCGGTCAGGTCGGCGGGCAGCGCGAGCGCGGTGCCGCCGGCGGCGGTGACGCGTTCGGCGAGTTCCGTCAGCCGGTCGGCGCGGCGGGCCAGCAGGGCGACGGCGGCGCCCTCGGTGGCGAGCGCGAGGGCGGTGGAGGCGCCGATGCCGCTGGACGCGCCGGTGACGAGGGCGGTGCGCCCGGCGAGCGGACGGGCGCCGGGAGCGGTGGCTTCGGGGCCGGGCGGCATGCGGTTCTCCTCGGGAGGTGCGTTTTCTGCCGATCATGCCACCGCGCCGGGACCGGAGCCTCCCGGGTTTCGGCGCGGTGGGACGGCGTCAGGTGCCGGGCGGGGCCGGCGGACCGGGGCGGCGGCGGGCGGCGGCCCGGCGGGCGGCCGAGGGGGGCAGGCGGCGCAGCAGGGTGCGGAACGCCGGGACGCCGACCGGTTCCACCTCGCCGTTGACCGCTCGGGTCAGCGGCACCAGGGAGCCGGAGCGCCACCAGAACAGCCGTCCGTCCAGCGGCGCCGGGCCCCTGGCGTGCCGTTCGGCGATCTCGCGGGCCAGCGGTTCCAGCGCGTCGCGGGCGGTGGTGTCCTCCAGGGGGTGGAAGAGGATCTCGTGCCGGCCGGGGATGCCGACCATGGCCCCGTCGGCGAGCAGCGGCCGCCCGGTGACGGAGGCCACCAGGCGGTCCAGCGCCATGACGGTCGACGCGGTGAACGGTGACGCGCCGGAGATGCGGTGGTAGACCGATCCCCCTGCGGCCTCGACGACGGTGTGGCCGCCGGCCGGGACGGTGGCGAGGTTCTCCACCGCGCGGCGGAAGACCCGCACCGGGTCGCCGAGCGCGGCCACGCCCTGTGCCGACAGCAGCCGCATGGTGTCCGGCGCGTCGAACGCGGTGAGGACCTTGATGCCGGGCACCAGCTCGATCTCAGGACCGTCCTGGTGGCCCTGGGGCAGGTCCGCCTCGGCGAACAGCACCGCGTACACCCGGTCCAGGGCCTGCGCGACGGTCATCCGCCCGCGCTCCTCCGCTCCCCCGCCCGCCGCGGCGGCCACCGGGGCGCCCGCCGCCGGGGCGACGTCCGCAGCACCGGGCGCCGGCGCGGTGGCGGGCGTGGCGGGCGTGGCGGGTTCCGGGGCGGAGGCCGGCTCCGGGGTGGCCGGGGGCGGCGGGGCCGCGGCCTCGGGCGCGGGCGGCCGCACCGGCGCCGGCGGCGCGGCGGGGACGTGCGGCACGGTGGGGACGGGCGGCACGGTGGGGACGGGCGGCACGGCGGCGGGCGGCGGCGGCGCGGGGATCGCCGGAACCGGGTCCCACGCGGCGGCGGCGGGCGGCGCGGGTACCGACGGCGCGGCGTCCCACGCGGCCGTGGCCGGCGGGTCCGGCACCGGGGCAACGGGCGCCTGCGCGACGGGAGTCGACGGCGCCGGTGCGGAGCCGCCCGCACCGGTACCGGAACCGTCCGTACCGGAACCGTCCGTACCTGAGGCGTCCGACGGGGATCCGCCGGACGGCGGCCGCGGCGCGGACGCCCCGGCGTCGTCCCCGGCCGGATCCGCGCCGGTCTCCCGCGCGCCGCCCGGCCGACCGCTCTCCGTGCTGCCGGTCTCCGTCCCGGTCGCCTCCGCCTCGCGGCGGGCGCGGCGGCGGGAGCGGGGGCGGGGGCCGTCGGCGAGGGCCGCCTCGACCGCGTCGAGCTCGGTGAGCAGGCCGCCGGCCGCCTCGTTGCCGAGGGCGTCGGAGTGTTCGAGGAGATCGCGGGCCTCGGCGCGGATCTCGGGCCGGTCGCCGTGGCTGCGCATGATGACGATGGCGAGGTTCTCCATGGCCACCGGGTCGCCGGCGGCGGCCGGGCCGCGCAGCAGCGACTCGGCGTCCAGCAGGCGGCCCTCCTCGACGAGCGGGACGACCTCGGCGAGCAGCCCGGTCGCCGCGCTCTTCAGCAGGGCCCACAGCTCCGCGTCGGCCAGGTCGCCGCCGGTGCGGCGGGCGCGTTCCTGACGGACCGCCAGCAGGTCGTACTGGGCCCGCCAGTCGCCGGCGTCGGCGGCCGGGCGGACCACGGCCTCGGCGGAGTCCAGGTCGCCGACCGCCAGCAGAGCGCTGACCAGGGCCGGCACCATGGCGGTCTCGCCGCGGGAGACCGCCTTGCGCAGCAGCGGGACGGCGGCCGAGGGGTCGCCGTCCTCCAGCAGCCACAGCGCGGCGAGCCGGGCGGCGTCCTTGTGGCCGAACAGGTCGGCGCGGCGGATGAGGTCCAGGGCGCGGTTGTGCTCACCGCGGTCCCGGGCGAGCCCGGCGAGGGTGAAGGCGGCGGCAGGGTGCCCGATCTGGGCGGCCTGGTCCAGCAGGCGTTCGCCCTCGGTGACGTCCCCGAGCGCCAGCAGCGCGGTGGCGGCGCGGTAGGCGGCCTCGCGGTCGCCGGAGGCGGCCCGCTGCACGTCGCGCCGCACCGCCTCGGACCGCTCGGACCGCTCGTCCTGCGACGGCCGCGGCGGCGGCACGGCCGGGGCGGGTCCGGAGCGGCGGGCCCGGTCCTGTTCGTCGAGCAGCGCTCCGAGGCGGGCGGCGGCGGTCAGGTCGCCCCCGCGCACGGCGGCCCGCAGCGCGGCGATCTCCTCGGACTCCGGGGGCTCGGCCCGCGGGCCGTCCTGCGGTACTCCGGGCGGCGGACCGTCCGGTCGCTCCTCGCGCCTGTGCCCGAAAAGCCCCATGGTCGAAACTCCCCCTCATCGGTGCGATGGGTCAGTGCGCCCAATTCTCCCGCGACATGTCAACGATTTCGCACGATGGGAGGGGAGTTCAACCACACACCTGTCATGACGGCCACCGGACGGCCCCGCCGGGGCCGCCGGAAGCGGCCGGAGCAGCGGGAATCGGCGGCTTTGTGACCGAACCGCCATTCCCTGCACGGCGGTTGAGCGGGCAGGTCAGATGCGGCCGCGGGTGGCGCGGGTGACCGGTCCGAAGCCGCGCAGCGCGGTGCGGTGACCGGCCGCGAAGGCGGCGGCGCCGAACAGCAGGCCGGCGGCGGCCGCCACCGCCGTCCCGTGGCCGCGGACCGCGCCGCGCACTGCTCCGGCCGCCCGGGCGGCCCGTCCGGCGGCCGCGTCCATCAGGTGGCGTCCGTCGCCCATGACCGCGAACGCGGCCCGTTCCTCGCCGTCGTCCGCCGGGTGTGCCGCCGGGCCCGCACCGGGGTGGTGGCCGTTGACCGGGGTGCTGATGCGTTCACTCATGCCCTGACGCCTTGCCGCCGGCGGGCCGGCGAAACTCATGCGGCCGTCCTGCGCGTGTCGCGGGGCTGCGCGTAGGGCTCCTCGTCCGGCGGGTGGCCGGCGCGGACGGCGCGTTCGCGCAGCAGTTCGGCGTTGAACTCCAGGCCGAGCAGCAGCGCGGTGTTGGACAGCCACAGCCACACCAGGAAGACGATGACGGCGGCGAGGCTGCCGTAGGTCTTGTCGTAGCTGCCGAAGTTGGCGACGTACAGGCCGAAGAGGGCGGAGGCGGCGAGCCAGGCGAGGACGGCGGCGAGCGCGCCGGGCAGCACCCAGGTGAAGCCGCGCCGGACGTTGGGGGTGGCCCAGTGCAGCAGGGCGACGACGAGGGCGACGAGCAGGGCGAGCACCGGCCACTTGACCGCGTTCCACACCGTCAGGCCGGTGGCGCCGACGCCGATCACCTCGCCGGTGCGCCGTGCCACCGAACCGGTGAAGACCACCGCTACGGCCGCCAGGGTCATGACGACCAGCACCACGACGGTGACGGCGAACCGCAGCGGCAGCAGCTTCCACGCCGGCCGGCCCTCGCCGATGTCGTGGACCACGTTGGCCGAACGGGTGAACGCCGCGACGTAGCCGGAGGCGGACCACAGGGCGAGCACGACGCCGATCGCGAGGGTGAGGCCGGCCGAGCCGCGGTCGCGCTCCAGCTGGGCGAGCATCCGCAGCACCAGGTCGTGCACCTCGCGGGGGGCCAGCGCGCCGAGGTCGTCGACGAGCGGGCGCACGGTCCTCTCGCCGAGCAGGCCGAGCACGGAGGCCACGGCGATCAGGGCGGGGAAGACCGACAGCACCGCGTAGTAGGTGAGGGCGGCCGCCCGGTCGGTCAGCTCGTCGCGCCTGAACTCGCGCAGGGTGCGGCGCAGCACCGGCCGCACGGCGTGCGGGGTGAGCAGGGCGGCGGGCGTGCGCAGGCGTGCGGCAGCGCCGTCGCCGCGGTCCCGCCCGGCGCCGTCACCGTCGCCGCCCTGCCCGGCGCCGCCCCGCCCCGCCGCCGCCGGCATCATCGCCCCCGTCCCGCACGCCACCGCCGCCGCTCTGCCCGGCGCCACCGCTTCCGCGGTCGCCCGGGGTCCTCCTGGTCGGTCGCACCGCGCATCACCTCGCGTTCCATCGCACCCGCACCGCGCCCGGACCGCCACTCGGAACGCGGCCGGGCCCGGGCGCGTGACCTGCCGGGCGGCGGGCACCCGGGAGGTGGCGGAACGGCCGCCGGCGGCGGGCGGGCGGCGGGAGCGAGGAGAAGGAGGAGGGCGATGGGCGCGACGGACGCGGCACGGGAGCCGGCCGGTGACGGGCCGGACGGGGCGACCGTGCTGGCGCTGGGGGTGCTGTCGGAGGCCCTGGAGACCACGCACCGGGCCCGCGGTCACCTCTACGCGTTCCACCAGCTGACCGGCAGCGCCGACCTGGCGCTGGGCAGTGCGGTGGACCTGCTGCGGGAGGCCGGGCACCCGGGGGTGGCGGACCGGCTGGAGCGTGAGGTGCTCGGGCGGAACGTGGTGCCGGGGCACTGGACGTACCAGGTGGTGGAGGAGTACGACGACGGGTACTGGGAGGCGTTCGTCCGGCTGGAGCGCCTGGCGCGGGAGGAACTGGCCGGTGGCGCGCGGCACTTGCACGAGGCGCGGATGAAGCGGGAGCGTCGCACGCGCGGCCGCCCCGGCGGACCGGACGGCGGGGCCTGCCACGGGTCAACGCAGGGGTGACAGCAGGTCGATCGCGAGTGGACCGTATGTCACTTGTGCCGGAGAAGAACGGCCGTCCGGTGGCGGATCGGCGGACGGCGCAGAAGAATTGTGTTTGAGGACGCCGGGGCGGGTACACGGGCAGAGCCATTGACGGCGGGTCCTCGGGAGGAAGCAATGACCGCATCGCTCACGTACACCGAGTCGGCCGCCACCGCGTCCGGTTCCGGCGCACGCGTGGCGTCCCGCGCCCCGCGCGCCGCCGTCAACACCCTCACGGGTCCGGGCGCCCCGGCCCTGCCGGGCGGTGCCAGTTCCGTCTCCGACGTGCGGGAGATGTCGAAGGCGCTGTTCCGCAGACTCCACGTCCTGGAGGAGGGCACGGGGGAGTACCAGTACGTGCGGGGCACGCTGATCGAGCTGAACATGACGCTGGTGCGCTACGCCGCGAAGCGTTTCAGCAACCACGCCGACCAGATGGAGGACATCGTCCAGGTCGGCACCATCGGCCTGATCAAGGCGGTCGACCGCTACGACCCGGACTACGGCACGGAGTTCGTCACCTTCGCGATGCCGACGATCCTCGGGGAGATGAAGCGGTTCTTCCGCGACACCTCCTGGGCGGTGCACGTTCCGCGCCGTCTTCAGGAGCTGCGGATCGACCTGGCGAAGGCCACCGAGGCGCTCTCCGCGGAGCTGGACCGCTCCCCCACCGTGGCCGAGCTCTCCGCGCGCCTGGACGTCTCCGAGGAAGAGGTCATCGAGGCGCAGATCGCGGCCAACGCCCACACCGCCGGCTCGATCGACGCGCAGATCGGCGGGGACGACGACGATGACGGCCCGTCCTGGACGCACCGCATCGGGTTCGAGGACCCGGCGCTGGAGGGCGTGGAGAACGTCACCGCGCTGGCGCCGCTGATCGCCGAACTCCCTGAGCGGGAGCGGGCGATCCTGTCCATGCGTTTCGGTGCCGACATGACGCAGGCCGCCATCGGCGCGGAGCTGGGCGTCTCCCAGATGCACGTCTCGCGCATCCTCAGCCGCACCCTGGCCCGGCTGCGCCGCCGCATGCTCGTGGAGGTCTGAGCCCCCCGACAGCCACCGCGCCTCCCGGCCGGCCGCCGCCCGCTCCGGGCAGGGGCCGGGCGGGCGGCGGGGGTGTCAGTCCGCCAGCCAGCTGCCGTGGAAGCCGGCCGGGACCCGGCGCGGGAGGTGCACGGTGGCGACGTGGCCGAGGTCGGTGGCGTCCAGGACCAGCAGGTGGGAGCCGCGTCCGGCCCGGTCGGTGACGACGCTCAGCAGCCAGCCGTCGTCCTCGGCGCGGCCTGCGCCCGGGTCGGGGACGAAGACCGCCTCGCCGGTCTCGGTGTCCTCACCGGTGCGGTGCACGAGGCTGCCGCCGCGCTCCAGGTCGTACTTGACCACCGTGCCGGCGTCGCCGACCGCGTACCGGTAGCGGCTGGGCAGCCCGGTCAGGTCGTCGTCGAGGGTGGGGAACTCCACGCCGCGGTCGTCGAGCGCGCGGTCGTCGGCGGCGCCGGTGGCGGGGTCGAGGGTCCAGCGGTGCAGGACCGCGCCGGGTCCGCCGGCCGGGGTGGCACCGGCGACCGCGCCGCCGATCGAGGACCACATGCGGGCGAACGCCCGCGGGTCGTAGCGCACCGCGTCCAGCACCACGCGGCCGGCGGCGTCCTCGTGGGCGTTGCCGACGTGGAAGACGTAGCAGGGGTCGACGTCGAACCAGCGCACGGCGGCGGCCGGGTCGTCGCGGCGCATCAGGCCGATGCGGGCGCCGTGGGCGTCGTCCCAGCGGTAGGGCATGCCGCGGCCGAGCAGGCCGAGGTCGGCCACGACGGGCAGGTCGAGCCAGACGGCGTAGGTGGGGGTGATCGCGAAGTCGTGGATCATCGTGCCGGCCGGGACCGCCACCTCGCGGGACTCGACGAGCTCGCCGGCCGCCGACAGGCGGTGGTAGGTCAGGAAGGGCGGCACCGGACCGTAGCCGAAGAAGTGGAGTTCGCCGGTGAGCGGGTCGGTCTTGGGGTGCGCGGTCATCGCGGTGGTCAGCCGGCCGCCGAAGTCGCAGGGGCCCACGGTCTCCAGCTCGGGCGTGACCTCGTAGGGCAGCCCGCTCTCCACCAGGGCGAACAGCTTGCCGGCGTGCGGGACGACGTGGGTGTTGGCGGGGACGGCGGTGCGGTCGGGGCGGCCGTCGGGGCCGATGAAGGGGGCGCCCTCCAGGGAGCGGGTGCGCACCCAGCGGTTGCGGTACCACTCGGCGCGGCCCCGGCGCAGGCGCACGCCGTGCAGCATGCCGTGGCCGGTGAACCAGTGCGGGGTGGGTTCGCCGGGGCGGGGGTTGGGGCCGTTGCGCAGGTAGCGGCCGGTCAGCGCCGGCGGCAGGGTGCCGGTGACCGGCAGGCCGGCGGCGTCGGTCTCGTCGGGCACCGGGGCGAGGTGTCCGGTGGGGATGAAGGGCGCGGGGGCGAGGGTCATGGCGGGCTCCTGGGGCGTTCGGTGGACGGCTAGGCCGTGGCCCGGGCGCGGGCCCGGACGGCGGCGGTGTAGCGGGCGGTGAAGAGGGCGGGTACGGCGAAGCCGGCGATGTTGACGGCCAGGGCGGCGCCGGAGTCGCCGCTGAGGGCCGGCAGGGTGAGGCCGCTGACGGTGAACGCGGCGGCCCACACGGCGCTGATGATCATGTTGACCCGCAGGAAGGCCGGGGTGTGCCAGTACTGCGGCGGCACGTCGGCCTTGGCGATGCCGAGGGTGAAGGGCCGGCGGATCAGCAGTGAGCCCCAGGCGACGGCGGCCAGCCAGAGCGAGGAGCCGCCCCGGGTCCACGAGTGCAGCGGGGAGCCGGGGTCGGCGAAGGCGACGGCGGTGACGAGGACGAAGTAGCCGACCGAGCCGAGTTCGATGACGGCGGCGTCCCAGCCACGACCGGAACGGCGCAGCGTGACCAGCCCCCAGCCGGTGAGCAGCAGGCCGGCGAGGGCGCCCCAGCGCCAGTCGGTGACCCCGCTGAGCACGGCGTAGGCGATCCAGGGCAGGAAGGGACGGATGAACGGTGGCACGACGACTCCCCCATGACTGACATTCCAATATTGACAGGTCGAAAGTAGAACCTCCTCTCGCGACCTGTCAACATTGGAAGGTAGAGTGTCCGCATGAGTCTTCGGCACGCGATGCTGGGCCTGCTGGCCCGCGGCCCCGCCAGTGGTTACGACCTGCTGCGGATCTTCGACAACTCGCTGGCGCACGTCTGGCCGGCCACCCAGAGCCAGCTCTACACGGAGCTGGGACGCCTGACCGACGCCGGGCTCGTCACCGTGGCGGCCGAAGGGGCCCGCGGCCGCAAGGAGTACGCGATCACCGATGACGGCCTGACCGAGCTGCGGCACTGGATGACCGACGTGCCGCCCGAACCGCCCCGGCGCAACGACGCCCTGCTGCGGGTCTTCTTCCTCGGCCTGCTCAGCGACGCCGAGGGCAGCCGCTACCTCGCCGGCCGGGCGGAGTCCGCCGAAGCCTCCCGCACCCAGCTGGTGGAGCTGCGCGAGCGGGTGCGCCGCGAGAGCGGGGACCTGACGGACAACGGGCTGCTGGCCCTGGAGTTCGGGATCCGCCTGATGGAGACCACCCGCGACTGGGCCCACTGGGCGGCACAACAGGTGGCCGGACGCGACTCCTGCGGCTGACACCGTCCAACTGCCGCCCCCTCGGGCCCCGGCCACCCGGAGCCGGCCCCGGTCCGCGGACACTGCGCTCGCGGGCCCGGGAGATCACACCTAGCGTGGGTGGGGACGGCGGTTCCGCTGAGGGTCCGGGTCGACGGGAACGCGGCACCGATGACGCGAAGGAGTTCCGGGGGAGGCCCGGTGGGATCGGTTTCCATCCTGATGATCGTGGTGATCGGAACGGCTCTGGCCTTCGAGTTCACCAACGGCTTCCACGACACCGCCAACTCCATGGCCACCTCGATCGCCACCGGCGCGCTGCCTCCCCGGGTGGCGGTGGCGGTGGCCGGCGTGCTGAACCTGGCCGGCGCCTTCCTGTCCACGGAGGTGGCCCGCACCGTCTCCGGCGGCATCGTCGACGACACCAAGGTCTCCCTGGTCATGGTCTTCGCCGGCCTGGTCGGTGCGATCCTGTGGAACCTGGTGACCTGGCTGCTCGGCCTGCCCTCCAGTTCCTCCCACGCCCTGTTCGGCGGACTCATCGGCGCCGTGTGGGTGGGGGCCGGCGGCAACGCGGTGAACTTCGCGGCCGTGCTGTCGAAGATCGTCGTACCGGCCCTGCTCTCCCCGCTGATCGCCTGCCTGGTGGCACTGATCGCCACCGTGCTGGCCTTCTCCATCACCCGCCGGATGCGCGAACGCCACGCGAAGCGCGGTTTCCGGGCCGGCCAGATCGGCTCGGCCTCACTGGTGGCGCTGGCCCACGGCACCAACGACGCGCAGAAGACCATGGGCGTCATCACCTTGACCCTGATCTCCGGCGGCGCGCTCGCCGCCGGGTCAGGGCCGCCGTGGTGGGTGGTGCTGATCTCCGGTGTGACGATCGCCTTCGGCACCTATGTCGGCGGCTGGCGCATCATCCGGACCATGGGCAAGGGCCTGACCGACATCACACCGCCGCAGGGCTTCAGCGCCGAGACCTCGTCGGCCGCGACCATCCTCGCCTCCTCCCACCTGGGCTTCCCGCTGTCCACCACGCAGGTGTGCACCGGTGGCGTGCTGGGCGCGGGGCTGGGGGCCCGGCTGGCGCGGGTGCGCTGGGGCATGGCCGGGCGGATCGCCGTCTCCTGGCTGCTGACGCTGCCGGCCGCCGCCGCCGTCGGCGCGGTCGCCGCCTGGGTGGCCGACCGCGGTCCGCTGGGCATCGCGCTGGTCGGCGGCGTCGCGGTGGCCGCGGCCGCCGGGCTGTACGCGCTCTCCCGGCGCCGTCCGGTCACCGCGGACAACGTCAACAACGAGCCGGAGCCCGCGGGCACGGCCACCACGAAGATCTGAAGGCGGAGGCCCGCGCATGGACATCAAGTGGGGCGACCTGGGATCGGTGCTGGTGGCCGCGCTCGGCGTCACCGTGGTGGTCGTGGTGCTCTTCTCCATCGGCATCGCCGCCTGGGAACGGGCCACCGCCGGTGAGGCCCCCCGCGACGGACGGGCCCGGCTCGCGGGAGCCGCGGCCCTGCTGTGCTTCGCCGGCTGCCTGGCGGTGGCCGGCTACGCCATCGACGTCATCGTCCCGTCCTGACCGGCGCCCCGGCCGGGTCCGCCGGCAGGTGGCGGCGGTAGGAGCGCCGGACGGCGGCGCACGAGAGCAGCGCCAGCGCCAGCAGGACCAGCATCAGGCCCGAGGTGGTGAAGGGCGGGGTCAGGGCCGCCATCGCGGTGGGCAGCAGGAAACCGGCGTAGGCCAGCGCGTAGAAGACACCGGTGAGCCCGGCCAGGTCGCGCGGCCCGGCGATCCGCTGGACCTCCAGCAGGCCGCTGACCAGCCCGACCCCGATCCCGGCCCCCAGCACCACCCCGGCCACCGCACCGGTCAGCGGGGAGCGGGCGTGCTGCGCGGCGTCGGCGACGGCGAGCCCCGCCACCGTCAGCGTCATGGCGATCATCGGGCCGGTTCGCGCGGGGGACGGCGGCGGGGGTCAGGCGGGGGTACGGCCGGCCGGGGGCAGGGCGCCGGTGAGGTGTTCCAGGGTGCCGGTGAGGTCCAGCAGACGTTCCAGCGCCGGGCCGCGGTGGTCCAGGTGCAGGGCGATCCCGGCGGCGGCGGTGCGCCGGCGGACCATGATCAGCACCGACAGGCCCATCGTGTCGCACACCCCGAGCCCCGCGCAGTCCAGGTGCAGGTCGCGGGCGCCGGGATGGGTGTCGATGAGGCCGCCGACGGTCTCCAGCAGTTCGTCTGCGGTCTCGAAGTCCAGGTCGCCGCTGATGCCGGCCCACAGCGCCGCCGGCCGCTGCTCGGCGGTGCTGACGGCGAGTATGGGGGGTGGCTGTGTGGTCATACGGGCTTTCCATGGCCGGTGGTGGGGACGGACGGGCCGGCGGTCAGCGCCCGTACCCCGGCGGCGATGATCCGGCCGGCCCGGGGGAAGTCGGTGAGCCGCCCGGCGAGCAGGCCGAGGGCGGGCAGCAGGGAGGCGGCCGGGACCTGCCGGGCGGCGAGTATCCCCGCCGTCCAGACCAGGAACCCCTCGAACAGTTCCTCGTCGTCCGTGTAGAGCGCGGCGCCGAGGAAGTCCACGATGTGCGCGATGTCCTCGGCGGTGTGCTGGCGGCGGCGTTCGTCGTACTCCCGCATCGCCGGGAACCGCTCCTCCAGCCCTGCCAGCGTCTCACGCACCAGCGTGGGGGCGCCACGGACGACGAGGGTGTACTCCTGGTCGGTCAGGTGCGGCAGGTCCTCGAACGTGAGGTGGGCGGGAGCGGGCCGTTCCGGCGGGGTGGAGTCCAGGTGGTCCGCCGCGGTGCGGGCGTCCGGCGCCCAGGCGTCGGCGCCCAGCAGTCCGGCGTAGCGCCCGCCGGGGCCGAACGCGGCGCCGCCGGCCATCACCGGAACGCCGGCCGCGCGGCAGGCGGTGATGGTGGCGTGCGCGGTCGGCAGCCGGGTGGCGAGCGAACCGGACAGCGCGACCACGTCGGGTCCGGTCAGGTGCAGGTGCGGGACGAGGTGCTGGGCGGGCACCTGGGCGCCGAGGTAGTCCACCCGCCAGCCGCGCAGCCGCAGCACCTCGGCCAGCAGCCGGGCGGGCAGCGCGTGCCATTCGCCGTCGACGCAGGCCACGGTGGCCCGGCGGGCCCGTTCCTGCGGGACGGCGCGCGAGCGGACCGCGGGGTGCAGGGCGAGGGCCGCCACCACGCGGTCGTTGATGGCGGTGGCCACGTGCTCCCTGGTGACGGTCAGCCGGTTGGCGGCCCACTCCTCCCCGACCCGGCGCTGGACGGAGCCGATGACGTCGAGCAGCACCGTCTCGGGATCCACCCCGGCCGCCAGCGCGCCCTCCGCCGCCGCCAGGGCAGCCTGTTCGTCCCCCTCCCGCACGGCCTCCCACAGCAGCCCGGTCCACGGTGCCGGCCCCGGCGGCGTGCCGTCGGGCGGCGGGGGCGCGGCGGCGGGACGGGGCGCGGCGGCCGGGCGGGGACGGGAGGTGGTCGGGGCGGAGTCGGTCATACCCGCTGCCTGCCCGGGTTCGCGGATTCCACCGCGTCCGGTGCGGGGGCGGCCGGGCGGCGGGGGGCGGTGATGGCGATCACGGCCATGTCGTCGTGGCGTCCGGCGCCCACCCATTCGGAGGCCAGCATCTGCACGCGCTCCACGACCGCCTCGGCCGGCATGCCCGCGCAGTCGCGCAGGGCCCGGCAGAGCCGGCTCTCGCCGAAGAACTCGTCGCCGAGCGGTCCGCCCTTGGCCTCGGTGATGCCGTCGGTGAACAGCAGGCAGGTCTCGCCGGGGGCGAGGGTGACCGCCGCGGTGACCGCCTCGATCTCCGGCAGCGCGCCGACGAGGGTGCCGCGGGTGGCCGCCGTCTCGACCCGGCCGTCGCAGCGCACCAGGAACGGCGCGGGGTGTCCGGCGCTGGTCAGCCGGAGCCGGACCGTGTCGCCGTCCCGGGCGACGGAGGCCAGCACGAGGGTGGCGAACCGGGCGTGGGCGGAGTCCAGCAGGGCGCCGTTGAGCAGCGAGAGCATCCGGACGTGGTCGTCGGCCAGTGGCAGCAGGGCGTGCAGGGTGTTGCGGATCTTGCCGGTCATCACCGCCGCGGCCGGGCCCTTGCCGCACACGTCACCGAGGACGGCCAGCGCCTCGCGGCCGGTGCCGGCCGAGCGGTGCACGTCGTAGAAGTCGCCGCCGATCCGCTCGCCGTCCGCGGAGGCGCGGTAGCCGGCGGCGAACTCGACGCCGCCGATGTCGCGCACCGGCGGCGGCAGCAGTTCGCGCATCAGGATGTGGGTGAGCGACGCCTGCTCGGCGTAGAGCCGGGCGGCGGACATGGCGGCGCCGGCCCGGGCGGCGAACAGCCGGGCGAAGACCTCCTCGCCCTCGGTGAACGCGGCCTTGCGGCTGCGGCGCAGCAGTATCAGGGCGCCCGCCGCGACGCCGTGGCCGGGCAGCGGGGTGACGACCATGGTGCCGGGGGTGCCGAAGTCCTCGGGCAGCAGCCAGGCGGGGGCGGCGGCCGGGTCGATCCACCGGGAGGGCACCGGCGGGAAGCCCTGGAGGGCCTCCTGGAGGCCGGGGACGTCGGCGGGGTCGACGGGCGGCCGGCTGCGCTGCGGTTCGCCGCCGCGCAGGCAGACGGTGACCGGCAGCCTGCGGCCGGCGCCCGGGGCGACGACCACGGCGGCGTCCGCGAGGTGGCGGGCGGCGAGTCGCGCGGTGACGTCCATGCAGCGGTCGACGTTGAGGGAGGACAGCAGCAGGTTGGACGCCTCGGACAGGAAGGCGGTGCGCTCCCGTTCGCGGCGCAGCGCGTCCTCGGTGGAGCGGGTGGCGCTGTCGTCGGCGAGCCACCACATCACGCCGCCGTCGTCGAGGACGGCGGGGTGGGCGGCCCAGGGGTGGCCGGCGAACGGGCCGCGGGCGACGACGTGGGGCGGGAGGCCTGGGGCGGGTGCGCGGGGGCGGGTGCCGGCCCGGGCGGCGGGCTGCTGGGGGCGGTTCGATCCGGCCCGGGGCGCCTGCCGGGGCACGCACAGCGCGTGGTGGGCCTCGGCGAGCCAGCCGGGGGCCGCGTCGGCCAGCGGGATCAGGGGGGCGGCCGCCGGCATCAGCCGGGCGGCGCTGTCGCTCACCTCGCGGATGACCCCGCGGGCGTCGACGACCAGCACCGGGTGGGGAGCGCGGGCCCAATGGCCGGCGCCCGCTTCGTCGTTCATCACGTCCGCGCCCTCAGGGGCGCCGACGGGCCTGGTGTCACTCTCCAACGAGAACGGGACCCGCGGGGCGGATCCCCTCACCTCTCAAGGCTGGACTGACGATTGCTTGCACTGTTCACCATCCTCACCGGGTCGGCGGATTGCAATTACTCCCTCAATACCCACACATCGCGGCTGCCGGACCGCGGCACCCGGCGGGCTCCCGTGCGCACCGCCTCCGAACTGGGCGGGAGCCGGACCGGGCGCCCGGCGCGGACGGCGGCCGGAGCCCGCCAAGTTCACCCTGCGGAGTGATCTTCGCCTCCTGAAGTAGACGCCGGTCACGGGCCGCCGCGCGCCCTGCGCCAGGGAGGACCGGACCGCGCGAACAGTTGCCGTTTGACAACAGTACCCTGAGGGCAACAATCTTTACCGCGTCGGGGCAGCCGTTGGGGAAGGGTGTCGGATGGGCCCACGGGCGAGGGCGCGGGCGGGCGCCAGGGGCCGGGCGCTGCCGCGGCGTTCCGCACCGGGTCCCGGTGGCGGTGCCGCGCCCCGGCACGTCCGGGCCGCGGCGGTCCCGGCCCGGTGCGGCGCGCACCGCGAAGCCGGCGGCCACCGCGGGAGCGCGGTCGGTCAGGCGGTCTCGGCGTCCTCGGTCCCGGAGGCCCGCAGCGGGGTGTGCATCCGGGAGGCGGCGGTGTCGCAGAACGCCTCCAGGCCGTCCAGCAGGGCAGCGCGCCGGGCGGCCGGCATCTGCTCGACCACCGCGCTCAGTTCCTTCTCACGGCGGGCCCGCAGGTCGCGCAGGAAGGCGCTGCCCCGGCCGGACAGCCGCAGCTGGAGTTCGCGGCGGCTGCTGCTGCTGGGGGCTCGTTCGACGAATCCCACCGCCTGGAGCCGGTCGCACAGCCGGCTGACGGAGGGCGGCGTGGACCCCAGGGCGTCGGCCAGGGTGCGCAGGTTGATGCCCTCGTTGTGTTCGAGGATGAACAGCACCCGCAGCTGGGAGGAGGACACCGGAGCGGTCGAGGCCCGTCCCCACAGCACCTCCAGCAGTTCGGCTGCCACGGACGTCACGCGCGAGACCTCGTCCGTAACCCGGCGGCGCTGGGAAGGGGAAGGATTCACCCCCCCACTGTGACAGGCCCCGCCGACGGATGTCAGCTCACCCGTGGTCCGGACCCGCCTTCCGGCCCCCTCCTCCCCCGCCCGGTCGTCGAGAGAATGACGTGAACCCAGACGTGAACAGATTCATGGCGGCGGAACGCGCCCTGCGTACCGCCGCCCCGCACCGGCTGGTCGAGGAGGCCCGCCGCGTCCTGGCCGAGGCGTACGCGGTCGACGGCGCCGAACTGCTCATGGCCGACCACGGGCGCACGGTGCTGCGCCGGGTCGGCGTCGGGCGGGAGGCGGAGGCCGAGGTGGCGCTGCGCGGGACCCCGCAGGGGCGGGCGTTCGCCTCGCAGCGGGCGCTGCGCGAGGAGGCCGGCGACGGGCGGGTGAGCGTACACCTGCCGGTCTCGGTGCGCGGCGACCGGCTCGGGGTGCTGACGCTGACCGCGCCGGCCGGCGCCTGCGGGCCGCGGGAGCTGGCCGAGTGGGAGGAGCTCGCGCAACTGCTCGCCCGCGAGGTGCTGATCGCCGGCCGGGACACCGACCTGTACCTGCGGGCCCGCCGCCGGACCCGGCTCACGCTGCCCGCCGAGATGCAGTGGCAGACGCTGCCCGGCGTCTCGCGCACCGGCCCCGGGTACGCCTGGGGCGCACACCTGGAGCCCGCCTACGCGGTGCACGGCGACACCTTCGACATCGCCTGCGACGGCGACGTGCTCACGGTGACGGTGATCAGCGGCATGGGCGAGGGGGCGGAGGCGGCGCTGCTGACCGGGCTGACGCTGGGGGCGCTGCGCAACGCCCGGCGGGCCGGGATCGGGGTGGCCGACCAGGCGGCGCTGGCCGACCAGGCGCTGTTCGCCCACTACCGGGGCCGGGCCCACCTGCCGGTGCTGCTGCTGGAGTTCGAGCTGGCCACCGGCAAGGCCCAGGTGGTGGACGCCGGTTCGCCGCGGCTGCTGCGGCTGCGGGCGGGCGTGGTGGAGCCCATCACCTTCGAGCCGCAGCTGCCGCTGGGGATGTTCGAGGAGACCGACTACGCGCCGCAGGAGTTCGCCGTCGAACCGGGCGACCGTCTGGTGTTCGTCAGCGACGGGGTGACGGCCGTGCGGCCGTCGGCCCCGGGAACCGCCGGGGAACGCGCCGAGGGTGCCGGGGAGGCGGACGGCGGTCCGGTGCCGCCCGGTGCGGGTGCCGGCGGGGACGGGGGTGAGGGCTGGCGGGCGCTGGCCCGGGCGATCACCACCAGCCGGCTGCTGCCGGCCGCCGAGATGCCGGTGGCGGTGCTGCGCGAACTGCGCGACCGCCCCGGACCGCTCCCGGAGGCCGACGCGCTGGTGCTGTGCCTGGACTGGTTCGGCCGCTGAGCGGATGTCTCCGCGCCCCGCGGCGGGCGCGGGGCGCCGGGCGGCCGGCCGGGCGGCCCGCTACCGTTGCCGGGCGGACGCGCGGACGCGTCCCGGGGCCCGGGCCCGGAAGGAGCGAGAACCATGAGCGAGGCCGACGGCCCGGTGAGTGTCGAGGCGGCGCTGCGCGCCAGCACCCCGCACGCGGTGACGCGGACTCTGCGGCGCCTGCTCGGTGAACGCTTCGGCGCGACGGACACCGTGCTGCTGCTGGCGGACTACGGGGCGTCGGTGCTCCAGCCGGTCGGCGGCGGGGAGGCGGTGCCGGCCCGGACCGGGTCGCCGGGGCGGGCGTTCGCCGCGCAGCAGGCGGTGACGCGGGACGGACCGCCCGGCACGGTGCTGGCGTACCTGCCGGTCACCGTCCGCGGCGACCGCCTGGGAGTGCTCGCAGTGACCCTGCCGGGCCCGCTCGCCGCCGGGACGCTGCTGGCCCTGGAGGGCGTGGCGCAGGCGCTGGCCCACGAACTGCCCGCCGCCGAGCGCGACACCGACCTGTACGTGCGGGCCCGGCGCCGGAGACGGCTGACCCTGGCCGCCGAGATGCAGTGGATGCTGCTGCCGGGGAGGGGCTGCGCACGGCAGGAGTACGTGATCGGCGCGCACCTGGAGCCGGCGTACGCGATCGGCGGCGACAACTTCGACTGGAGCGCCGGGGAGGACCGGCTGACGCTGTCGGTGACCGACGGCATGGGCGAGGGGATGCCCGCCGCGCTGCTGACGGGCCTGACGGTGGCCGCGCTGCGCAACGCCCGGCGGTCCGGGCTGAGCCTGGTGGACCAGGCGGCGCTGGCGGACCAGGCGGTCTTCGCGCAGCACGGCGGGGCGGCGTGGGCGTCGAGCCTGCTGCTGGAGGTGGACCTGGCGACCGGCCGGGTGGAGGCGGTGGACGCCGGTTCGCCGCGGCTGTACCGGCTGCGGGACGGGGAGGTCCACGCGGTGCCGCTGGAGGCGCAGCTGCCGCTGGGGATGTTCGAGGAGACCCCGTACACCTCGCAGACCGTCCAGCTGGAGCCGGGCGACCGGCTGGTGGTGGTGAGCACCGGCGTGTACAGCGCGGCGGCCGCGGGCGGCACGGCGTACGGGGAGCGGGTAATGGCCCGCCGCCTGCGGGCGAGCCGGCTGGCCCCGCCGGCGGAGACCGCGCACGCGGTGGTGGACGGCCTGGTCGAACACACCGGTTCCGCGGACCTGGAGGCGGACGCTGCGGTGCTGTGCCTGGACTGGCGGGGGCGGCCGGGCGGCTGAGACGGCGGCGCGGCCGGCGCGGGGGCCGGCGGTGACCCCCTGGCCGGAAGTGGGCGGGCTCGGGCGCGGCCGGGGCGTTGCCGCAGGCGGGGGCGCGTCAGGGGCTGACCCGGCGGGATCGGAAGCGTACTCTTGTCGTGCGGCAACATTCGTACCGCCTCTCGGGCGGGGGCCGCCCGCGGTACCGGATGTTTGGAATCCGCACGGTGGGTAGTCCAAAGACTGTTGTCGTTCGGCAAGAGTCTTGGGAGAGACCATGACGGTTGGGTTCCAGGAACGGACCACGAGTGGCCACCGGCCGCCGGGCGTCCGGGAGGAGATCGCAGACGGCCTGTCGCGGACGGGTCCCGAGACACCGGTCGGCGAGATCAAGGAGATTTCCCGGTCCCTGTTCCGCCGCCTGGCGGCGCTGGAGGAGGGCACCGAGGAGTACCAGTACGTGCGCGGCACCCTGATCGAGCTGAACATGACGCTGGTGCGCTACGCCGCGAAGCGTTTCAGCAACCACGCCGACCAGATGGAGGACATCGTCCAGGTCGGCACCATCGGCCTGATCAAGGCGGTCGACCGCTACGACCCGGACTACGGCACGGAGTTCGTCACCTTCGCCGTCCCCACCATCGTGGGGGAGATGAAGCGGTTCTTCCGCGACACCTCGTGGGCCGTCCACGTGCCGCGCAGGCTCCAGGAGCTGCGGATCGAGCTGGCCAGAACGAGCGACCTGCTCGCCACCGAACTCGGCCGCTCCCCCACCGTGGCCGAACTCGCCGCCGCCCTGGAGGTCTCCGAGCAGGAGGTCGTCGAGGCGCAGATCGCGGCCAACGCCCACACCGCCGGCTCCATCGACGCCCGCTTCGGCGACGACGACGAGGACGGCGCGGAATGGGCCACCCGCGTCGGCTTCGAGGACCCGGCGCTGGAGGGCGTGGTCAACCTCACCGCACTCAAGCCGCTGATCGCGGAACTGCCGGAACGGGAACGGCTGATCCTCTCGCTGCGCTTCGGCGCCGACATGACCCAGGCGGCCATCGGCGCCGAACTGGGTCTGTCGCAGATGCACATCTCCCGCCTGCTGTCGGACACCCTGCGCAAGCTGCGCCGCAAGCTGCTCGCCGACGCCTGAGTGCCGCGCCCCGGCGGATACCGCGTGCTCCGGCCGCCCCGGAGGCGTGGTGCCGGCCGGGGCGGTCCGCCTCCGCAGCGGGACCGCCCCGGCCGGGGCCGGGGGAGGTGGCTCAGGACAGGGTCAGGTCGTCGGCCCCCACCGCGCCCTGGGCGTACCAGCCGTGCACGTAGACGGTGACGGTGCCGTCGGAGCCGGTGGTGAAGGGCACGGTGAGCTTCGTCCAGCCGGCCGAGGAGGCCCAGGTGCTGGCGGTGGCGCCGCCGCTGACCCCCAGGTAGGCGTAGTCGCCCTGCACCCAGCCGCTGAGCGTGTAGGCGGTGTTGGGCTTGAGGGTGACGCTCTGGTCGCACTCACCGGTCTGCGAGGCGGTCGGCGCGACCCGCAGGGCGTGGCCGCCGGAGTGCGCCGGCGAGGAGACGACCCCGCCGCCGCTCTGGCAGGTCCAGGGCGCCAGCGCGCCGGTCTCGAACGTGCCGTTGACCAGCGAACCGCCGGTGCCGCCGGAGCCGGTGACGGTCAGCGTCCAGGTGGTGGTGCGGCTGCCGGAGGCGCCGGTGCCGGTGACGGTGACCGGGTAGCTGCCGGCCGCGGCCGAGGCGGCGGCGTGCGCGGTGAGGGTGGCCGATCCGCCGGCGGTGACGCTCGCCGGGCTGAAGGACAGGGTCACCCCGGCCGGGGCGCCGGAGGCGGTGAGGTTCACGTTCTGCGCGGCGCCGGCCGTGACGTGGGTGGTCACCGTGGTGGTGGCGGTGCCGCCCGGCGCGACGGAGGCGGACCCCGGGGAGGCGGTCAGCGAGAAGTCGTTGCTCGCCGGGGCGCTGCCGCCGGTGAAGGGTTCGAAGGCGTGGCTGAACTGCCAGGTGGACTGGGCGATCGAGGAGCAGGTGTCACTGGCGGCCGATCCGGGGCAGCCGCCGTTGTCGCGCTGCAGGGCCCACATGGACAGCGAGGCGATGCCCTTGGCGGCGGCCCAGCTCTCCACGGCCGGCCCGTCGGCGGTGGTGAAGGTCTCCGCGGGGCCGAAGTCGTCGACGCCGGGCATCTCGGTGACGCCCACCATGGACCACAGCTGCGCGGTGGACTTCGAGGGGTAGAGCGCGGCGAGCTGGCCCACCAGGCCCTGCGAGGCGTTCTCGGTGTCGGTGGCCATCTCGTGGGCGGCGTTGTCGTAGTAGTCGAACGTCATGATGTTGACGACGTCCACCCGCGCGCCGTTGGAGACCGCGTTCTGCAGCACGGCCAGGCCGCTGGGCGCCAGGCCCGCGGTGGTGGTCGGCAGGGTGTAGGCGAACTGCACCGTGCGGCCGTTCGTGGCGGCCCAGTCCTCGACCTGCTTGATCGCCTTGTTGCGCCGGTCGATGCCCGCGGTGTCCGTCAGCGACTTGTCCTCGGTGTCGAGGTCGATACGGGTGACGTTGTAGGTGGTGACGACCTTCTCGTAGGCAGCCGCGATCTTCGAGACGTCGGTGCAGCTGTCGGCGATCTCGGTGCCGGTGCTGTCGGCGCCGTAGCCGCCGAAGGAGGGGATGACGTCGCCGCCGGCCGCCTGCATCTGCGCGATGTCGGAGCCGAAGGCGGAGGCGGCGACGGGGCTGGCGGTGGAGCCGTCCCAGTAGGGCGTGCAGGAGCCGGGGGCGTCGGCCTGGAGGAACGCCATCGTCAGGTACTTGGTGCCGGCCGCCGCCGCGGCCGCGGCCGGGCCCTGCGCGGTGTTGTACGTCTCGAAGTAGGGGGCGTACACGTGCGCGGGCAACGGCGTGGGCGCGGCGTGCGCGGTGCCGGCGCCGGTCAGCGCGAGGCCCGCGCCGGCGGCGGTGGCGGCCAGGGCGGCCAGGGTGGCGCGGAGGTGACGTCTCATGCGGGTGCTCCCGGCGGGTCGGAACGCGGGGTTGCGGGGGGACGCCGTTCACTATTGGACTAGACCAACGGAGTGTCAAGGGGTGCGGCCGTTCCGGGGCGTGCCGGAGCACCGTCAGGGTGCGCGGTGCCGGGTTCCGCGGGCACTGGCCTCCCGGGCGCCCGGGCGGTCCCCGCCCGCCGGACCGTCAGCCGCGGTCGCGCCGGCGGAGCAGACCCTGTTCGTACCCGGCGGCCACGGCGGAGGCGCGGTCGTTGACGCCCAGTTTGGCGTAGATGTGCAGCAGATGGGTCTTGACGGTGGCCTCGCTGATGAACAGCGTCCGGGCGGCCTCCTTGTTGGTGTTGCCGGAGGCCACCAGGCCGAGGACCTCCACCTCGCGGGGGCTGAGCGGTTCGCGGCCGGGGGCGCGCACCTGGCCCATCAGCCGGCCGGCCACCGCCGGGGAGAGCACCGACTCGCCGCGGGCGGCGGCGCGCACGGCGCGGAACAGCTCCTCACGGGCGGTGTCCTTGAGCAGGTAACCAGTGGCGCCGGCCCGGATCGCGGGCAGCACGTCGGCATCGGTGTCGTACGTGGTCAGCACCAGCACCCGGCAGGGCAGGCCGCGTTCCGCCATGGCGCGGATCGCGGCCACACCGTCCATGCGGGGCATCCGCAGGTCGGTCAGCACCACGTCGGGCAGCAGCCGGGCGGCCGCCTCCACCGCCTCGGCGCCGTCGCCGGCCTCGCCGACCACCTCGAAGCCGGGGGCGCCGGCGAACATCCCGCGCAGCCCGTCACGCACCACCGGGTGGTCGTCGACCACCAGCAGCCTGATGTCAGGACCGCCGCTCACGCGTCGCCCGCCGCGACGGCCGGCACGGTCGCCGACAGGGCGGTGCCGCCGCCGGGTTCCGACTCGATCTCCAGCACCCCGCCGAGCCGGCGCACCCGCTGGCGCATCGCGGCCAGCCCGAACCCGCCGCCCGTCCCGCCCGCGGCGCCCGGCTCCGGCAGCGCCGCCGGGTCGAAACCGGCGCCGTCGTCGCGTGCGTCCAGCGTCACCACGTCCTCCATGTACGACAGGGTCAGGCCGACCCGGGTGGCCGCGGCGTGCTTCGCGGCGTTGCTGAGCGCCTCCTGCGCGGCGCGCAGCAGGGTGATCTCGACCTCGGGGTGCAGCGGGACCGGGGTGCCGGTGACCGTCAGTTCGGCGGTGGCGCCGTGCAGTTCACGCCAGGAGGCGACGGCCTCACCGATCGCGACGGGCAGTCCTGCCTGCTCCAGGGTCTCGGGGCGCAGGGCGGCCACCGCACGGCGGGCGTCGGCCAGTGACGCGCGGGCCAGCCGGGCGGCGTTGCCGAGGTGGCGGTCCGCCTCGGTCAGGTCGCGGTGGTGTTCGCGCAGGCCGTCGGCGGCCTGGAGCTGCGTGACGATGCCGGCCAGGCCCTGCGCGACGGTGTCGTGGATCTCCCGGGCCATCCGCCGCCGTTCGTCCATCACGCCGGCCTCGCGGGCCTGGCCGATCAGCTGGGCGTGCAGTCCGGCGTTCTCCGCCAGCATCAGCGCGAGCCGTTCGTTGGCCGCCGCCAGCGCGGTGTTGGCGTCCCGGCGCTGGACGCTGAGGCGCTCGGCGGTCTCGCGCAGAGTGATCATGACGCCGACGACCGTCAGGTTGAACACCAGCGCGACGCCGTAGACGACGCCCAGGCCCGGGGTGAGCGGCAGCAGGCCGCCGGTCTGGGACAGCGCGGTGGGCAGCGCCACCACCGCCACGCCCATCAGCCGCCGCCGACCGGTCAGGTGCCGCATGGCGTGGACGTAGCCGGTGAACGCGAAGAAGCCGAACAGCGGGTTGGCGAGCACCAGTTGGCAGATCAGCGCGACCTGCACGGCGAAGTGCGCGCCGGCCGCCCAGCAGCGGCCCTCGTCCAGCCGGAAACGGTCCATCAGCGAGCGGACCGCCAGCCACCCCAGCGCGATCACGCTGAGCACCAGGTCGTAGCCGAAGGGACGGCTGCCGGGCAGTCGCACCGCGTACACCAGCACCAGGGAGACGCCGAGCGCCAGATAGGGCAGGCGGCCCAGCAGGGCCTCCAGCCGCCGTTCGTGATCCCCGAGCGTCGCTTCGCCGCCCGCGGCGGACACCACCGTGCTCACCACCGCTCCCCTCCCCGTCACCAGGCACGATACGCGTACGCCGGGGTCCGGCCCCCGCGGCCGGCCCCCGGCGTTCCCCCCACGCCCCCGTGCTCCCCCGTTCCCCCCGCCCGGTCCCGGCGCCCCCCGCGCCGGGACCGGGGGTCTCAGTGCCGGCGCGGCAGCCGGACGGCGAGCGCTCCCAGGACCAGCGCGCTGAGCGCCAGCACCCCGAGGCCGGTGGCGGCCGGCCAGTGTCCCTGCCAGGCGTCGGACAGGGCCTGCGTGGCGGCCCCGCTGGGCGTCACGTCGGCGATGTGCCGCAGCAGGGCGGGCATCAGCGGGCGCGGCAGCCACAGCCCCGAGCAGAACATCAGCGGGAAGAAGACCGCCATGCCGATGGCGTTGCCGGACTTGGCGGACGGCGCGAGCGCGGCGATGAGCAGCCCGAGCGCCATCAGCGCCGCGGCCGACAGCACGAAGGCCGCCAGCAGACCCAGGGGCTGCCGGGGCAGCGGTATCCCGAAGGCGATCCGGCCGACCGCGGTCACCAGCGCCAGGGAGACGACCGCGACCCCGGCGTAGACGGTGACCAGCGCGACCGGCATCCACGAGGGCGCGACCGGTGAGACCGCCAGCCGGCGCAGCACCCCGCGTTCGCGGTAGACGGTCAGGGTGGGCGCCAGCCCGTTCATCGCCAGGGTGGCCAGGGTCAGCACGATCAGCACCGGGACGTACGCCTCGACGGTGCTCTGCCCGTGCAGGGCCGCGGTGTGCCTGCGGAAGCCGGGCACGCTGCCGAGGATGCCGAGCAGCAGGGCCGGGAAGAGCAGCGAGAAGAACGCGGCGGCCGGGTCACGCAGGAACAGCCGGGTCTCGGCGCGGGTCAGGGCGCGCAGGGCCCGTGCGGTGACCGCGGGTCCCGGTACGGCCGGATCGGCCGCGCGGTCGGCGATGGGGTCGGCGGTGGTCATCGGGTGCCTCCGGTGATGCGCAGGTAGGCGTCGTCGAGGGTGTGTTCGTGGATGCGCAGTCCGGCGACGACCACGCCGCCGCGGGCCAGCGCGGCGGTGACCTCGTCGACGACCGGGCCGGTGCCGGTGATCTCGATCCGCTCGCCGCGGTGCTCCGCGCCGGTGACCGACGGCAGGGCGGCCAGGGCCGGCAGGTCGAGCGGGCCGGTGGGCCGGAAGCTGACGGTCGTCGGGGTGCCGCTGCCGGCCACCAGTTCGCCGGGGGTGCCCAGGGCTGCGATCCGGCCGCCGTCCAGCACGGCGGCGCGGTCGCACAGCGCGGTGACCTCGTCCATGAAGTGCGAGACCAGCAGCACCGTGACGCCCTGGTCGCGGATCTCGCGCACCAGCTCCCAGGTGTCGCGGCGGGCCTTCGGGTCCAGCGCGGTGGTCAGTTCGTCGAGGAAGACCACCTCGGGCCGGCCGATCAGCGCCAGGGCGACGAACAGCCGCTGCTTGAGCCCGCCGGACAGCTTGCGGAACGGGGTGCGGCGGTGCTCCGCCAGCCCCCAGCGCTCCAGGAGTTCACCGGTGGGGAACGGGTCGGGGTGGAAGGCCGCGTACAGCTCCAGCGCCTCGGCGGTGCGCAGCGCGTCGGGCAGCTGCGACTCCTGGAGTTGCACCCCGATCGAGCGGCGCAGCCGGCGGCCCTGCCGCACCGGGTCCAGCCCGAGCACCCGCACCGTGCCGCCGTCCGGCACCCGCAGGCCCTCCAGGCATTCGACGGCGGTGGTCTTCCCGGCCCCGTTCGGCCCGAGGAGTCCGAAGATCTCCCCCCGCTCCACCTGGAAGGAGACCCCTTCCAGCACGGCACGCTCCCCGTACCGCTTGGTGAGCTTCTCCGCCTCGATGACCGCCATCTCCCCCGACTCCCCTGCCCGTGATGCACGGTGGCCGCGCCGCCGTCCGACGTGACAACACTGCCGTGCGCGCCGCCCCCACCGCGTCGACCGGTGAGCCTTACCGGGGACCCGCGGCGGTGGAGGCGGGCATCAGCCGATCGGTGGATGCGAGGGGACGGACCGCGGCGGGGCCGGGGCGCCGCGCGCCCCTTTCACGGTGCGGGTCCGCCTTCGCTCGCCGTGCCACCCGGGGGGGCTGAACCGGTGGATGGGGGAGGCCCAGGAACGGCGGACGGGCGGGTCGCCAGGGGTGGCGGCCCGCCCGTCCGGGGGGGTGCGGGATGGTTCCCGCGCGGCGTCAGCCGTTGACGCAGCTGTTGCCGAACGTCGGGTTGAGCAGGCCGATGACGTCGACGGTGTTGCCGCAGGCGTTGACCGGGACGTGGACCGGGACCTGGACGGTGTTGCCGGAGATCACGCCCGGGGAGGCGGCGGAGGCACCGGCGGCGCCGGAGTCGGCCATGGCCAGGGAGGCGGTCCCGGCGACAGCGGCACCGGCGGCGGCGGAGACCATCAGGGCCTTGGCGATACGCGACATGCTGGGAAGTCCTTGTCTGTGGAGCGGAGGTGGTCCCCCGGCACACGGCCGGGGAGCCTGTTCAACGCGCCGGTGGCGGCTTCGTCGCGGTGTGCCGCTCGAACAGGTGACGGCGGCGCTCGCTGCGGCGTGCCGCTTGCGCGCCGGCCCCGGGGGCCGCCGCGCGCCGCGGGGACCGGTGGGAGGGCCCCCGGAGCGCGCGGCGGCGGTCAGGCGGACTCGGCCCGGCAGCCGGATCCGGCGCCGGGCGCGATGGCGGCGTGCAGGTGCACCACGCCGCCGTCCAGCGGCCGGTAGGCGACCCGCTGCCAGCCGGCCGCGGCGATCCGGCGGGCCAGGTCGGGCGGGGTGGACCACGCCCGGATGGAGTCGGCCAGATAGCGGTACGCGTCCGGGTTGCTGCTGACCCGCCGCCCGATGCGCGGCACCGCGTGGCGCAGCCAGGCGGTGAACAGCGCGCGGGGCAGCGCGGCGGGCGGCATGCTGAACTCGCACACCACCAGCCGTCCCCCGGGCCGGGTGACCCGGCGCATCTCGGCGAGCGCCGCGCCGGCGTCGGCTATGTTGCGCAGCCCGAAGGAGATGCTGACGGCGTCGAACGCGCCGTCGGCGAACGGCAGCCGGCGCGCGTCGCCCACCACGAACTCCATCGCGGGGTGCCGGGAGCGGCCGACGGTGAGCATGCCGGGCGAGACGTCGCAGGCGGTCACCCGGGCGCCGCGCGCGGTCAGGGCGCGACCCGAGGTTCCCGTTCCCGCGGCGACGTCCAGCACCCGGTCCCCCGGTCCGGTGCGGGCGGCGGCGGCCATGTGGACGCCCCAGGTGTTCATCCTTCCCAGCCACAGGCGCGCGCGGGTGCGATCGTATCCCCGGGCGACCTCGTCGAACATGGCGGCCACGTGGGCGGGCCGTTTCTGCAGATCTGCGGTGACCATGGTCATTCCCCCTGGACAGTGGTCGACGGTACGTGACCAGCCTGCCACGCCACGCGTCGTCCGCAGGTCAACGAGGTTCCCGGGCGGAGAAGTTGCCGCACGGGCCGGAGCGTCGGCTGTCGAACGCCCCGGCTCGCAGGCGAGTTGACGTCACGTCAGGGGCCGGGGGTCAGCGGTGCAGCCGGCTCGCGACGGCGAGTGCCGTTACGAGGCGGGCGGCGTCGACGGTGCCGGTGCCGGTCGCCAGGTCGTAGCCGGGCACCGCCCGGTAGCCGGTGACGCCCGCGTAGGTGGTGTCGCTGCCGTCCCGCACGTCGACGACGCCGCCGCCGCCGCCGCCGCGGTGATGGTGGTGGGCGGCGAGGGCGTAGAGGGCGCGGTGGATGTCGCCGACGCGGCGGCCGGCCGCCTGGTCGGCCAGGGCGACGATGCCGGAGAAGAGCGGGCACGCCTCGCTGGTGCCGCCGTAGACGTCCCAGCCGGTGGCCGCCGGGTCGAAGCTGGTGTAGACCCACGCGCCGCCGTCGACCGCCGCGGCCATGGAGATGTCGGGGGTGCCGCGCCGGGCGCCGGTGACGTCGCGGACGGCGTCCTGGTAGGCGGGCCGGGCGAAGACGTGGGACTGGCCGCCGCCGCCGGCGCCGAAGTCGTTGTAGACCGAGTCGGGCTTGAGGCGCCGGCCCTGGTCGTCCAGGTGGAGCCGGGTGCCGCCGACCGAGACCACGAGCGGGTCGGCGGAGGGGAAGGAGTTGACCCGGTAGGGGTAGGTGCCCTCGCCGTCGGCGGTGGAGTCGGTGGGGCCGCCGTCGCCGGAGGAGGCCAGCACGGTGACGTGGTGGGCGGCCGCGTCCTCGAAGGCGTACCGCAGGGCGCGGATACTGGAGAAGTCGCCGGTGGCGAAGCCGGGGAAGGTGTTCTCGGTGGCGCCGAAGCTCTGGCTGATGACGTCGCCGGTGCCATGGTCGATCAGGTACTTCTCGGCGGACATCATCTCCGGCAGGCCGGTGGTGCCCTCGGTCTCGGCGACCGGGGTCTCCACCAGCAGGATGCGGGCCCCGGGGGCGACGGCGTGCGCCATCTCCACGTCCAGCGTGGTCTCCCCGGCCCAGCCCGCCATGTCCGCGTTCTTCGGGTCGAACGCCGGCACGTCGCCCCACTTGAGGACCTGCACGCGGGTGCTCGGCATGCCGAACTGCCGGCTGTAGGTGTCCAGGTCGTGCTGGATGGTGGGTGAGCCGAAGGAGTCGACGACGACGATCGTGCGGCCCCGGCCGGTCAGGCCCGCGGCGTAGAGGGGGTCGAGGTCGTAGGCGCGGCGGTACTGCGCCGGGGTGTAGCAGTCGATCTTCCACTTGGCCTGGCACTGGGCGATGGTGATCGGGCTGTCCACCCGGCGGGCGAGGTGGTGGCCGGTGACGGCGGGCACCAGCTGCGGCAGCCGGCCGGTGGCGGCGGCGGGCGCGAGAGCGGGAGCGGTGGCGGGTGCGGTGGCGGTGGCGGTGGCGGACAGCAGCGCGGCGGCGGCGAGGAGTCCGGCCGCGGCGGTGCGGTTGCGGCGGCGAGCGGTGCGGGGGCCTGCTGGGCGCATGGTTCCTCCTGGTCGCGGTGACGCCGCACCGGGCGACGCCGGTGGGTCGGCGGTTCCGGACACCGGCGGGCCGCTCCGCCCGCGCTCCCGGACCGCCCCCGTCCGCGCCGGCGGCCGGGCGATCGCGCCCCGCTCGGGCGGCATACGTACCCCGCGCGGGGGCCGCCTGACGGCCGGTCACCGGAATGCAGGCGGGCCCCCGGCGTCCCCGGAGGGGGTGGGGACGCCGGGGGCCCACGTCGTGCCGGTCCCGCCGGATCGCTCCGGCGGGGACCGGTGGACGGCGGCGGGTCGGCCGGTGAAGGCCGCCGTGCCGTTCGGGGTGCCCAGACCCGTGGGGCCGTCGTAGCCGGTGCCCGCGGTGGCGGCGGCCACGAGGGCCCGCGCGGTACGGCGGCGCGCTGCGGCGTTGTGGGTGTGCGAGGGAACCCTCCCTGGGGGCGGGGACGGCGTCGGCCCGGGCACGTACGGGCCCCGGGTCGTTCGCCGCCCCGGGATCGACCACTCGCCGGGTGCCCGTCCCGCCGGCTGTGGGGTGGCGCGGCGGGAGTGGGGGGAGCACGTAGCGGCTGTCTGCCATGCGCATGACATATGCGTCAGGCCGACTGCCACCCCGGCGAGTGGTGTCTGGTTGCCGAGGAAGCTAACCCACCCTCACCGCGGGCCACAAGACCGGAACGCCAGCGCGGCCGAGACCTGGACGTAATGTTACCGGTCCGTAACATCAAGGTCCGGCACGGGCGTCGCCGCGGGCGCTGGTCCGGACCATTCGCAGGTCAGGTCATGTCCGGCCGGGTCCCGCGGCGGGTGAACGGAGGCGGCCGGGGCGCCGCGCGGCGCCCACCGCGGCGCCCACACGCACCCGTTCAGCCGGCACGGCGCCGCGCCCACCGCCGCGGCGGCCACCCCCGGGGGCGGCCGCCGGGACACGATCAGGTGATTGCGGGGACCCGCGCCCCCACCGCCGCACCGGGGGCGCTGAGCTGGGCGGCGTCGCCGGCGGGGGAAAGCGGGACACCGGTTCGGGGGTCCGGCAATCGGCGGCGGGCGGGCGGCGGGGAGGGCGGGGCGGTGCCAACAGTACGAGGGTGAGCAGCGACGCGACGCGCATGGCCACCACCACGTCACCGGCAGCCGCGGGCCCGGGGGGAGCGCGGCTGCGGGGGCTGGACGGGCTGCGGGCGCTGGCGGTGACGGCGGTCGTCGTCTACCACCTGTGGCCGGGGGCGCTGCCGGGCGGGTTCACCGGGGTGGACCTGTTCTTCGTGATCAGCGGTTATCTGATCACCGGCCTGCTGACCGAAGGGCGGGAGCGGACCGGGCGGATGGGGGTGCGGGCGTTCTGGGTGCGGCGGGCCAGGCGGCTGCTGCCCGCGCTGTGGACGGTGCTGACCGTCGCGGCCTGCGCTGCGACACTGCTGGGCGGCGACACGTACGCGGGACTGCGCGGCACGGTGCTGGCCGCGTTCACCTACAGCAGCAACTGGTGGCAGATCGCCCGGCACGACGCCTACTTCGGCGCGGTCGGCGGGCGGCCGGTGCTCCAGCACCTGTGGTCACTGGCGGTCGAGGAGCAGTTCTACGTGCTGTGGCCGGTGCTGCTGTGGGCGCTGTGCTCGCTGCTGCGCGACCGGCGGCGGCAGGCGGTGGTGACCGCGGGGCTGGCGGGCTGCTGCTTCGCCCTGATGGCGTGCTCCTACAGCCCCGACACCGACACCTCCCGGGTCTACTACGGCACCGACACACACGGCGGCGGCCTGCTGCTGGGCGCCGCGGCCGCGCTGCTGCTGCCGCTGTCCCGGGCCGGCGCGCACCGCCCGGCGCGGGACGCCCGGCTGCTGGACCTGGCCGGCTGGACCGGCCTGTCGGTGCTCGGTGTGACGGCCCTGACGCTGGACGGCTCGGGCCCGGCCGCCTACCGGGGCGGGCTGGCCCTGGCGTGCGTGGCCGCGGTGGCGGTCACGGTGGCGGCCTGCGCGCCGGGCCGGCTGGGACGGGCGCTCTCGGCCCGGCCGCTGGTGTGGCTCGGGCGGCGCAGCTACGGGGTCTACCTGTGGCACTGGCCGCTGATCGCCGTGCTGTCGGACGCCGCGCCGGGACTGACGCAGCGTCCGCCGGGGCGGTGGCTGGTCGCCGGGGCCACCGTGCTGATCGCCGGCGTCTCCTACCGGGTGCTGGAGGAGCCGCTGATCCGGCTGGGCCTGCGCGGCTACCTGTCCGAGGCCCGCGAACGCTTCGAGGAGCTGGCCGTCGCCCGTCCCCGGCACGCGCTGGCCCTGGCGGTGGCCGGGGCCGGTGTGGTGACCGTGGCCGGGATCGGCGTGACGCACGCGCCGGCGGCCACCGCGCTCCAGGAGCAGATCGCGGCGGGCGAACGGCTGTCGGCGCCGGCGCCCTCGGACGCCGGCGGCCGCCCCGCGGCCACCACCCCGCCCACGCCCCCGCCGGCTCCCGCTCAGCGCGGCGGCGCCTCCTCCGGAGTCGTCGTGCCCGGCGCCTCCGATCCGCCCGGCCCGGCCGGTCCGGCGCCGTTCACCCGGGTGACCGCCCCGGCGCCCTCTCCCGCTGCCCGGGCGGCGGTGGCGGGCGCGGACGTCACCGCGGTGGGCGACTCGGTGATGCTGGCGTCCACGGCGGCGCTGCGGCACGAACTGCCGGGCATCGACGTGCGGGCGCGGGTGGGACGGCAGATGGACGCCGCCCCCGCGCTGCTGCGCGACCTGGCCGCGTCCGGGCGGCTGCGGCGCACCGTGCTCGTCGGGCTCGGTACCAACGGCCCGTTCCCCGACACGGTGCTCGACGACGTGCTGCGGGCGGCGGGCCCGGGCCGCACGGTGGCGTTCGTCGACGTGTACGTGCCCACCCGCTCCTGGCAGGACGAGGTGAACGCCGCCCTGCGCCGTGCGGCCGTCCGGCACCCGGGGACCGTGCTGGTCGGCTGGGACCGGGTCATCACCCGCGCGCCGCAGGAGCTGTGGACCGACCGCATCCACCCCCGTCCCTCCGGCGCCGGGCTCTACGCCGGCGCGGTGCGCGCCGCTCTCGCCCGTGCGGCCACCGGCTGAACCGTCCGGGCGCCCGGCGCCGCGCGGCACCCGCGGTGGGGTGGGCGGGTCCCCGTCACAGCCAGCCGGCGCGGGATGCCTGGATGCCGGCCTGGAAACGGGTGCGGGCGCCGAGCGCGTCCATCAGCTCGCGCACCCAGCGCTGCACGGTGCGGGGCGAGACGCCCAGTTGCCGGGCGATGCTGTCGTCGGTGAACCCGGCCGACAGCAGGGTCAGCAGTTCGGTGCGCCGGTCGGGTGCCGCGGTGGCGCCGGCCGCGTGCGGGACGCCGACCGCACGATGCCAGTACGCCTCGAACATCCCGGTGAGCGCGTCCAGCAGCGAGGAGGCCCGTACCAGGACCGCGCCGCGCAGTTCGGCGCCGGTGGCCACCGGCAGCAGCGCCCAGCGGTCGTCCACGATGGCGAGCTTGCAGGGCAGTTCCGGCAGCATGCGGGCCTCCTCGCCGGCCGCCACGACCGCGGCGATCTCCGCGCGCCGGCCGGGGGCGCCGACCGCGCCGGTCTCGTAGACCGCCCGCACCCGCACGTCGCGCTCCAGCAGCCGGCGTTCCGGCTCGTGGTCGCCGGAGGCCAGGTGCGGGGGCTTGTCGAAGACCATGAGCCGGGTGCGGGCGCTGTCGCGCAGCTGGCGCCAGCGCTCGGTGATCGCGGCCTGGCCGGTGATGACCTCGACGAGGTCGCCGGCCTGCGGGCTGCGGGCGCCTCGGTAGGTGCGCATCAGTTCCCCCACCCGCCCGCGGGTGCGCAGGAGTTCCTCCTCGCGGCGCAGCAGCAGGGCCTCCAGGGCGACGTCCGGCGCTGCGGCGGTCCACTGGGCGGGGCTGCCGTCGGGCCCGTTGACGAGACCGTGCGCGGCCAGGCCCGTCAGCAGGGCCTCGGCGCGGGCGGTGGTGGTGCGCAGTTCGGCGGCGAGTTCGGGCACGGTGATCTCGCCGCAGGTCAGCACCCGTGCGTAGGCGCTCTGTTCGGCGTCGGGGATGCCCAGCCCCTCCAGCAGACCCTGCTGTTGCGTTCGGGCCGGACCCGGATTCGTCATGACCGCTCCCTCGGAGGAACCGCGCGTCGGATCATGATGTCATGTTCCCGCCATGGCGGGTTCCGGTCCGGCCGATCCCCTTGAGTCCCGGCGAACGGCCTGACCACGATGAGTGCCGGTCCGGCCGGCCCACCCCCACATCACTCCTTCCCCCACAGGAGATACGACTGATGGGCATGTTTTCGCACGCCATGTCACACAGAGGAACGCTCGGCAAGGGCAAGGCCGCTGCGGCCGGCCTGATCCTCGCCGCCGCCCTGGTCCCCGCGAGCGCCGGCTCCGCCGCCGCCGCCGGTTTCGGCCCCCAGGGTGGCCACTTCGAGGACAGCAACTGGGGCGGCTACGTCGCCCAGGGCTCGTTCAGCAGCATCAGCGGCTCATGGACCGAGCCGAGCGCCACCTGCAACTCCAGCAACGACCTGTACGCGCCCTGGGTCGGCCTCGACGGCTACGGCTCGGAGAGCGTCGAGCAGGCCGGCGTCCAGACCGACTGCTCCAGCGGCTCGCCGGTGGAGTCCGCCTGGTACGAGATGTACCCGGCCGCGCCGGTGTACTGGAGCGACCCGGTCTCCGAGGGTGACTCCATCACCGCCTCCATCGTCTCCAACGGCGGCGGCAGCTACACCCTCACGCTCTCGGACAACACCAAGGGCTGGAGCGAGCACGTCAACCAGAACCTCAGCGCCGACAACGCCAGCGCCGAGGCCGTCATCGAGTCGCCGACGTCGAGCTACCCGTCGTTCAGCAGCGTCGACTTCTCGAACGTGACGGTGGACGGCCAGCCGTTCGCCAACACGAACCCGGGTTCGCTGACCTCCGGCGGCTACGGCCCCGGCCCGCTCAGTGGCGGCAACTTCTCCATCACCCCGGGTGCCGGCGCCGCGCGTGCCGGTGCCCACGCCACCGCGAACCGCCCCGGCACCATCCGCTACTGACCGCGGAGGACTCCGGCGGCCGCGCCGGACCGGAAACGACCTGACGCGGCCGTCCCCGCGCGACGAACGGCGAACGGCGGGCCGGACCACCTCACCCCGAGGCGGTCCGGTCCGCCGGGCGCGCTCCCGCTCCCGTACGTGCCGCGAGCGCCCCCAGCCGTGCGCACGCCCCGGCGGCGTCCCGCGCCAGCGCCGCGACCGCGCGCCGCAGCGTCTCGCCCGCCTCGTCCGGGTCCGCGTCCGGCGCCGGACGCACCGGTTCACCCAGCCGGATGCCGATCGGCACCCCGCGCCGGGTCAGATCGCGGTGGACGCCGGTCAGCAGCTCCTGACCGCCGCTGAGCCCGACCGGCAGCAGCATCGCCCCGGTCGCCTGCGCCAGCCGGACCGCGCCCCGCCGGAACGGCAGCGGCGTGCCGTCACCGTCCGGGCCGAGCCGCCCCTCCGGGAAGATCCCGACCGCCTCGCCGCCCGCCAGCGCCCGTTCCGCGAACCGGTACGCCCCCGCCCGCGATTCGGTCCGCCCCCGGTCGACGGGGATGTGCCGCATGCCCCGCAGCAACGCACCCGCCACCGGGTGCCGGAACGCCTCCGCCATCGTCACGAACCGCACGTACCGCCCGCTGCCGCGCGCCGCCAGCCCCACGAACAGGAAGTCCAGCAGGCTCACGTGGTTGGCCGCAAGGATCACCGGCCCCCGCGCCGGGATCCGGCGCGCCCCCTCGATGTCGAACCGCAGCCCCCACCCCAGGAACGCCGCCCGCGCCACGGCGACGACCGGCGCATAGACCAGCTCGGCCATACCTCTCCCCTCCCGCCCGGGCCGGAACGCCCCTGCGAGAGGTATTCGGTGGACGGCACTGAAAGGATGGGAGCGGTTCACGCGGCGGGAGGGGACCGGGCGGGGAGCCCGGACCGGGCGGGGCGGAATCGCGCCGAGGGCCCGGATCGCGGGGGCCGGATCGCGGGGGCCGGGATCGTGCGGTGCGTCGGAGCAGGGTCGGTGGGGCGGCCGTTGCTGTTCCTGGACGTGGACGGGCCGCTCAACCCCGTACGCCGCTCAACCCGTACGCCGCGCAGCCGGGACGCCGCCCCGGGGGCCACGTGACGATCCGCGTGCCGGCGGCGTGCGGGGACCCGTTCGCCCGGCGCCGGCCTTCCTGCGGGTCCGGCTGCGGCCCGGCCCTGCTCGGGTACGCGCCCGCCCGCCCGTTCGCCCGGGTCGACGACGAACAGGGCCCGCCCGACCACGCGTTCGTCACCGCCCACCACCGCGGCGGCCCCTCCCGCCACCACGTCAACCCCCGGCTCGGCCCGCGCGCGGCCGGCTTCACGGCGCTGACGGCGTTCGCGCGGGAGACCGGCGGGGAGTGAGGCGGGGCGGCTCAGCCGGACGGCTTCTCCCACACCGAGACGTGCCGGACGCTGTCCTGCGTGAACGGCTCGCGCGACCAGCCGCCCCGGCGCTCCCGCAGCCGCAGGCCCGCCAGCTGGGCCATCAGGTCCAGTTCGGCGGGCCAGACGTAGCGGAACGGCGTGGAGGTGACCCGGCCCCGGCCGTCCCCGGTGACCGTCACGTAGTGGCAGGTCGCGTCCTGGGTGACCGTGTCGTAGACGGTGTACGCGCAGCCGTCCGGGCCGGTGTGGAACGGGACGACGTTCTGACCGTGCGGGATCTTCCGCAGCTCCGGGACCATGACCTCCACCACGAACCGCCCGCCGGGGCGCAGGTGCGCGGCGGCGTTGCGGAAGCAGGCGACCTGCGCCTCCTGCGTGGCGAGGTTCATGACGGTGTTGAACACCAGGTAGGCGAGGGAGAACCCGCCGTCTTCTCCGGACTCCACCGTGGCCGTGGCCATGTCGCCGATGGTGACCGGGATGTCGCGGCCGCCGGGTTTCGCCCGGAGCCGGGCCACCATGGCGCGCGACAGGTCGATGCCGTGCACCGGCACGCCGCGTTCCGCGAGCGGCAGTGCGATCCGCCCGGTGCCGATCGCCAGCTCCAGCGCCCGCCCGTCACCGGCCAGGCCCGCGAGGAAGTCCACCGTCCGCCGGACGGCCTCCGGGTCGAACTCCTCGCCCCCGCCCTCGTCGTAGCGTCTCGCCACGTCCTCGCCGAAGTACCCGTCGTCACCGGTCACGGACGGAACGGTAGCCGGAGCCGGGCGGGGACGCACCGGATTACTTCCGGCCGCAAGCCGTGCGGACGCGCCGTGGGGCGGAGCAGGATGGGCTGATGGAGACGAACACGGCGGTACGGCGGCTGGACCTCGGGTACTTCGTGCGGCCGGCCGCCGAGACCGGGGGGCCGGCACCGCGGGTCGAACCCGTCTTCGGGTACCTGGTGCGGCACGGTGACGGGCTGATCCTGTTCGACACCGGGATGGGTGACGCTGGAGCGGAGACCGAGGCGCACTACCGGCCGCGCCGCCGTGACCTGCGGGAGGCGCTCGCCGGTGCCGGCGCGGGGATCGACGACGTCTCCCTCGTCGTCAACTGCCACCTGCACTTCGACCACTGCGGCGGCAACCCGCTGCTGGCCGGCACGCCCGTCGCCGTGCAGCGCGCCGAACTGGGGGCCGCCGGCGCCGAGGGGTACACAGCGCCCCACCTGGTCGACTTCCCCGGCGCGGTGTACGAACCGCTCGACGGCGAGACGGAGCTGCGGCCCGGGATCCTCGTCGTGCCGACCCCGGGCCACACCGACGGCCACCAGTCGCTGGTCGTGCGCCTGCCCGACGGCACCGTGGTGCTGGCCGGCCAGGCGCACGACACCGCCTCGCGGTTCGGCGCCGACGCACTCGCCCGCCGTGCCGCGCTCGACGGCGCCGGGCCGCCACTCCCCGCGTACCGGTCCTGGCTGGACCGGCTCGCCGCGCTCGATCCGCGCAGGGTGCTGTTCGCGCACGACGCCGCGGTGTGGGAACCGTCCTGACCGCCCCGGCGGCGCCCCCGGTCAGCCCGCCGGGGCGGGCAGCACCCGGCCGGTGACCTCGCCGAGGCCGACCTTCGTGCCCTCCGGCCCCGGCGCCCAGGCGCGGACGGTCACCACGTCACCGTCCTCCAGGAAGGCACGCACCGAACCGTCCGGCAGCTTCATGGGCTCCCGGCCGGCCGAGGTCATCTCCAGCAGGCAGCCGCGTTCGTCCGCGCCGGGCCCGCTGACGGTGCCGGAGGCGAACAGGTCACCGGTCCGCAGCACCGCGCCGTTGACCGTCATGTGCGCCAGCTGCTGTGCGGCGGTCCAGTACATCGAGGCGAACGGCGGCCGCGCGATGACGTGCCCGTTCAGCTCGACCTCCAGCCGCAGGTCGAGTCCCCCGACCGGCAGCGCGCTGTCGTCGAGATAGGGGAGCAACGGCGCGTCCCGGCGCGGCGGTTCGACGCGGGCCGCCGTCAACGCGGCCAGCGGCAGCACCCACGCCGAGGCGGTCGTGGCGAACGACTTGCCGAGGAACGGGCCGAGCGGCACGTACTCCCACGCCTGGATGTCGCGCGCCGACCAGTCGTTGACCAGACAGATCCCGAACACGTGCTCGGCGAACGCCTGTTGGGGCACCGGGACACCGGGTTCCGAGGGAACGCCCGCCACGAAGCCGACCTCCGCCTCGAAGTCCAGCCGCGCACACGCCCCGAACCGCGGCACCGCGTCCCCGACCGCCACGTACTGCCCGTTGGGCCGCACGACATCGGTGCCGGAGACCACCACGGAACCGCTCCGGCCGTGGTAACCGATCGGCAGGTGCTTCCAGTTGGGGGGAAGCGCCTCCGCCCCCGGCCGGAACAGCCGGCCCACGGTGGTCGCGTGGTGCTCGCTGGCGTAGAAGTCCACGTAGTCGGCGACCTCGAACGGCAGGTGCAGCCGCACCGCGTCCAGCGGTGTGAGCAACGGTGCGACGGCCTCGTGCAGTTCGGGCGCGCTGAGCCAGCGCACGACCGCCGCGCGCAGCTCGTCCCACACCGGACGCCCGGCGGCCATCAGGGGGTTGAGCACCGGGTGCGCGAGCAGTTCCGCCAGCCCGGCCTCCCCCGCCACCCGCGCGGCCGCCGCCAGGTCCAGCACCTGGTCGCCGACGCGGACGCCGATCCGCCGCTCCCCCCCGCCGCCGGGCGGACCGAAGACGCCGTAGGGCAGGGCGTGCCGGCCGAACAGTTCGGTGGCATGCCGTTCGAGCAGAGTGTGCTGGGGCATGGATGGCGCCTCATCTTCCGCTGGGGGACCGCTGGTCTGCGTACGGCCAGGCTACGGGGCCGAAGGGAGACGTGGTGCGGTGCGGGGCGGTGGCGGTGCCCCGGGCGGGGGGCGCGGTGGCGAGCGGGGGCCGGGCGTCCGGGCGGGGCGGACGCGGGGTTCAGCCCTTGACGGGCGGGGCGTACTTGTAGCCGACCCGGCGGACGGTGACGATGCTGCCGCGGTGGGCGGCGCCCAGCTTCCGGCGCAGCCGCGCGACGTGCACGTCGACGGTGCGGCCGTCGCCGACGTGCCCGTACCCCCACACCGTCGTGACCAGGTAGTCGCGGGTGTGCACCCGGTGCGGGTGGGCGACGAGGTGGGCGAGGAGTTCGAACTCCAGGTACGTCAGGTCCAGCGGTTCGCCGTCCACCGTCGCGGTCCGCCGCTCGGCGTCCAGCCGGATCGGTCCCTCGTCACGCGCCCCGGTGGTCAGCGGCGCGGCGGGCAGCTGGTCGGCGGGCACCAGCACGAGGTAGCCCACCATGGCCGGCGCCCCGTCGCCGCCGGGCAACGTGTGCCCGGGGGCGGGCAGCCAGGTGGCGCCGGGCGGCAGCACGTCCGGGAGCGGCGGCACTTCGCCCGGCCGCACCGCGCGCAGTCTCTGGCGGGGCACGGCCGGCGCGGCGGCGGAAGCCGGGGTGGGGGAGGTATGGGTGGGGTGGGACATGGTGGCTTCTTTCGCGCGAGTGGGGGCGTCGGAAAGGACGTCGTACGCGCAGGGCCGGGACGCCGTGGAATCCGGCGGACGCGGAGGGGACCGCTCCGGGATCAGCCGCTGACGTGGGGCCGCGCGCCGAGCGCGCGGCAACACAGACGGTCGAAGTGATGCGGCTGACGGGACGGCCAGAACGGTTCGAGGTCACTGCGCCCCGTCGCCGTCCGGTCCAAGCTCACCATGGGGACATTCAATCAGACAGTCATCCTTCCAGCGGCATGTTTTCCGCCACGCCCCTCCTCGACGTCCGGCGCCCCGACGTCCGGCTCCGCGGGGGCGGCGGGGTGCGGTGGCGAACGGGACGGCTGCCGGCGCAGACGCGCCACTCCCCCTGAGGGTGCCGCCCCCAGCCGGCGCCCCGGCGAGACGCGCACGCCCGGCGGACACCGGCCCCGACCCACCAACGCGGCCCCGCACTCAGGCCGCTCCCCGCCGGCTCCCCCGGTCGACGCCCCCTGCGGAGACCCCAGCGACAGCGCCCGCCCCGGCAGCGCGCCCCACCAAAGACGCCCCTCGGCGGAGACGCCCACGCCGGACACATCCCCCAACTCACCCCACCGGCTCCCACGGCCACCTCGCGTTCCGGCCGGGCTCCAGGAGCGGGATCATGCCGAATGCCTGGTCGGTCAGCCGCCGAAGGTGTGACGGTCCGCGGTGCCGGAGGGGGCGTGGCCGGTGCGGCGGCCGGCCAGGTTCCACGTGTACATCGGTATGCCGGCGGCACCGCCCCGTCGACCTCGATGTCGCCGAGTGCGGCCTGCTCGTCGGTCACCACGACGACCCGGTCGTGGCCGGCGTTCCCGCAGCGAGGCCGCGGTCTCCGTGCCCCGGCCGAGGAACCGGCCACCCTCCCTCCAGCGCCGCAGGTCACCCAGCACGGAGCCGCCCGCCGTCAGCGGAAAGACCTGGGTGCGCTCCTGCGAGTCAACCGTGTTCCACGGCCCGCTGGAGTACGACACCACGTCGGCGGCGGCGCACGCCCGGCCCAGTGCTGTGCCGAACAGGGCGGCCGCGTCCCACCGCATCAGTGAACCGTCCCGTGAGAGGTCGGAGTTCATCGAGCCGGAGGTGTCCACCATGACCGGAGGTGTCCACCAAGATCAGGGTGCGGCCGGGCGGCCGGTGCCCGCTCCAGCACGTGGCCCCAGCGCAGCGAGGGCACGGCGCTGAACGCGGAGCAGAACCGCAGCGGCAGTTGCCGGGACCGGGCGACCCGGCGGGGCCGGCGAGTGAGGCGGCCACCTCGGCGGCGGTCGCGTCGCTGACGCCGGTCTGGTCGAAGTTGCGCAGGTCCCGCAGCCGGGCCATGTAGCCCATGGAGGGGAGGACCGCCTCCCGGGCCACGGCGTCCATCGGGCCCTGGAGCCATCCGGCCACCGCCTCCCAGGTCATGCCGGCGTCCGCCAGCCGTCGCGGCCCGTCCGGGGCGAGCAGCAGCGCGCCGCTCGACGACCGGCAGCGCGGTCAGTCGCCCGGCCCGGGCCGCTCGGGCCGCTCGGGCCGCTCGGGCCGCTCGGGCCGCTCGGGCCGCAAGAGTGGACAGCGCGGCACCTCGTCGCCGTGGCCGTGGCGCCGGCTGATGGCGTGCCGGAACAGTTCCCCCTGCCGTGCGGCGTTGGCCGTTGCGGGCGAGGGGTGGGTCAGCTCCGGCACGTCGGCGAACCGGAACCGGGCGGTGGCCGAGTCGTAGGTGAGCAGGGCACGCTCGGTGTGGAGCGGGCGCACCGCGTCCGCCACGCCGCGCTTGACCGGCTTCGGCAGCCGGCGACCGTAGCGGGAGGTCCAGTAGCCGAGCAGTTCGCCGGGCTCGTCGGCGCGCTGGAGCACGGCGTCGACCCCGTCGCGGGAGTGGCCGTGGGCCCCGGCGTCGAGCCGGGCGCGGGTGAACTCGGCAGTACCGGCCAGGGCGGCGCTGCGCAGGTTGCCGTCGCCACGCAGCCACGCCAGCAGGGCCAGGGTCCCGTGCGGGTCCTCGACGGCCAGTTGGCGCACCAGTGCGGTGAAGCGGTCGTCGCGGGCGCCGGCGGTCTCGTAGAAGGTGTCCTGGCCGACGAAGTTGGTGACGGCCAGCAGGAACAGCTCCGACCTGGCGTCGCGCGGGTGGCCGGTAGCGCCCTGGTGGTTGACGGTCGTGGCGCCGGAGGTGGTGCGGGGACGGGTGCGTTGAAGCGTGCCATGTGTCTCTACCCCCGTGGTGGGGGACGTCCCGGCGCGGAGGTGCCCGAGATCGGAGTCGGTCACGGTGTCATTTCGGTCCGCCGCTCTGCCGCCGAGTCATCCGTCGCCGAGGCGGCGGGGCGGGGATTCGAACCCCACGTCCTGCGGATCCAACAGAGGTAACCGTGGCCGGGCGCACCGGGCACCTCCGGCGCCGCGTCTCCCGAGTTCTTCGTGGCGGCGGGTGGATTCGCGAGAGGGAGCAACCCGCCCTCGCGCCCCGGGAGGTGCGCCGTGCGTATGCAGTTGTGGGCCGGACCGGTCTCCCGGCGCCGGGGTGTCAAAGGTCGATGGCGGGTACCGTGACGATTGCTCTGGGCCGCTGAACCACCGCCGCGGGAACGGCGGCCGGGATTCGGACCCGGGTCTCTCCTTTTGCAGAGGAAGTAACGGTTCCCTGCGCACCTGGACATTGATCACTGTAGACCGCGCCCCGGAGGGTGCTCATCCCGTTTTCCACAGCCCCGGTCATATCACCGCCACGCCCCCGCCGACCTGCGGCGGAAGGGCCCGGTGACCCGTCGCGGAGGCATTTTCTCCGGCCGGCCGGCCACCCGCGCGGGCCTGCCGTGGGGATGGGGCCGGCTCAGCCTCCGAGGTCGCGCAGTCCCGCCCGCAGGGCGCGGTGGATCCTGGCGATCCGGCCGCGGCGGGCGGCTTCCACGCGGTCGCGGAGTCCGGCGGCCTGGGCCGCGGCACGCCGGGCTCTGCGTTCCGCCAGGGCGGAGTCGCGGGCGGCCCAGGGTGGCGTCGAGGGCCGCGCGCTGGGCGGTGAACGCGTCCTGCTGCGCCCGGGGTGAAGACCACGGCGTGCCGGACACCCGGCCGCCTGCGTGGTCTTGTGGGGCGCCGCCGGTGGCGACGTGGAGGAATCCGTCGCCGAGTTCCGTGGCGGGCTTCCAGTGCACCGCGGTGAACCCGCCGACGGGCAGGCTCACCGCCTCCGCGCGGATGCCGAGCGCGGCGGGGAGCCCGCGGCGCCGGATCGTGACGTGCTCGCCGTCGAACGTGATGCGCCTGGCCCGCCCGGTCGCTGTGTTCATCGCTCTCCCTGGTGTGCTGGGGCATCGCAGGGGCCCCGCACCGTCTGCGGTGAGCGGGCCGCCGCCGGGTCCGGCCCGGTCGCGCGCGGGACCGGGCCTCCCCACCCGGTCCCGCCGCGGCGTCACTTGACCAGCCACTCCCCGGTCTGGTCGCCGAAGCCGCTGTCGAGGGTGAACTGGATCTTGCTGACCTTCGCCTGCTTCGGCACCTCGACGACGATCCAGCCCAGCGCCTTGTCACCGGCGGCGAGCTTGAGTTCGTCGGACATCAGCGGGCCGGCGGTGATGCTGTCGGCGATCGTGGCGTCGAACCGCTCACCGGAGGGGTCGACGGCCTGGACACCGTTGCTGGGGCTGTCCGAGTAGGTGACGTCGCCGACGTTCTTGAGGGAGAACTGGGCGGCGGCCCAGCGCTTCCCCGTGTCGGGCCCGATGTACTCGTTTCCGGACTTCACGGGGTCGGTCCACTTGGTCAAGGTGACGGCGATCGTCTCGCCGGTCTGGCCCTTGAGGGTGATGGTGTCGCCCACGGTGGCGGCCGCCCTGGGCGACGCCTTGGGCTTGGACGCGGCGTGCTGGGCGGCCGCGTGGGTGGCGTGGTCGGGCTTGCTGCTGACGCTCTGCCCGGTGGGTCCGCACGCGGTGAGTGCGGTGGCTACGGCCAGGCCCAGTACAGCGGCCCCGGCGTGACGACGAGTCATGTTCCCCCCTTGCTCCGATATGGCACGCCAATTCTGGCGCCCCGTCAGAACTTGACGTGACCAAATGAAGAATCTTGTGCTCATTTTGTAATGAAGCCGCGCCCGGTCGCCACGCTTCTTCCGCTCCCGCGACCACTCCCGCGCGCCCCCGGCACGCGCGAGGGCCCGCGGACCGGACGGTCGGCGGGCCCTCGTTACGGCTCACGGCCTCAGCCTCGTTGTTTCACGGCGACGTCCGGTTGGTCTGGCGTCCGTGATGTCGCGTTGATCTCTGTCCGGGGACGGTTCCGGTCAGGGGAGCGCGTCGGCTGACGTGCCGGATGACGCCGGTTTCCACGGTCCCGGAGCTTGCGGGTGAGCCTCCTCTCGATGCTCGATGAGGTCGTTCGTGCTGGTCAGGTTGGGTGGGGCAGGGCGAGGATCCGTTCGAAGGCGCGGATGATCGCCGTGGCCCAGGGCCAGGTGTCGGGGAGTTTCAGACGGCGTTTTCGCCGGCCGCGCACGAGGCGGGCGGGGACGTGGAGGATGCGGTAGCGCAGGGTCTTCGGGGTGGCCTTGGCGAGCTCGCCGTCCAGGGCGAGGAGCTGGAACCAGCAGCGGAGATCGGCGGCGAGGGTGGTGGCGGTGAGCCAGGCGGCGTTCACCTCCAGCTCGCGCGAGGGCAGCAGGCCGATCCCGGAAGCCTTCTGATCGCGGATCTTGGGCTCGACCCTGGCGTGTTTGCGGTGTCGGCCATCGAGATGGGCGATCTGCCCGCGTTGGTGGTTGGTCGCGAAGGTCTGGTAACGCGCCTCCTGCTTGATCTCGTAGGCGCTGGCGTCCTTGACGTAGCGGGGGTGCAGGGGCTCCTTCCGCGCGATCACCCGGTGGTATGCCGGCCAGCCGGCCAACTCGCCGAGCAGGGCGGTGATGTCGGCGACGAACGCGCCCTCGCGCACACCGCCGTCCGCGCCGCCGGCCGGCTGCCACAGGTTCTTCTTGTCGCAGATCTCGATGGCGGCCTGTTCGCGGGCGGTGAAAGCCCAGCCGATGGAGTACTCCCAGCGGAAGGTGGGGCTCTTGCGGCCGCCCGCGGAGGCGATCCAGTCGATCAGCTGGTGGGAGAAGCCTGCGCCGTCCACCCGGAAGAGGATCTTCTGCCGTCGCCACCAGGGCAGTTGGGCCACCGCCCGGGTCAGGATGTCGATGTTCACTGCCGCGTCGTTGGCACTGACGTTGCCCGTGTGGAGCGTCGCGGCGAGCTGTTCGCCGGTGTTGTCGCAGGTGGCGACGAATATGTGGTGTCCGAGGAAGCCCTTGTAGGTGCCGTGGGCTCCTTCCTTCTCCGACGGCGCGGGGATCAGCGTCCCGTCACTGTCGATCACGGTCCAGCCCGTCAGCGGCACCCCTTCGACCTCGACCTCGGGAAAGCCCTCGGGCCGCTTGCGGAGCAGTTCGTAGACGCGGCGGCGTACTGCCGCCCGGGCCCGCCCGGTCCGGGCCCGGGCGAGTTCGTCGAGTTCCTTCAGCGCCCGCCACGCGGTGGGATGGGAGGCGACTGGGCCGAAGACCGGCCGCTGGTGTTCCAGTAGCCGGATGTCGCGGATGCAGGTCGCGCCCAGGGTGATCGCGACCGCGAGGTCCACCATCACCTGCCCCCGGTCGTGCAGCGGCACGAACCCCGGCCGGGCCAGCGCCGCCGACAGTTCCCCGGTCAGGCCCGTGCGCTCCGCGAGCAGCCGCAGATGCACCCCGCCCACATGCCCGACCTGTCCCTTCCCGTCCCCCGACATCGCCAGACCGCGTGCCCACTCGCTACCCTGCACGTGAAAGGTGCCCCCGCCCGCTCATGATCCAGTCCTCAACAAGCCGGATCATCGCAGGCCACGGGGCACCTTTTGCATGCAGTGACAGAACGTCACAGTTCATGGAATTCACGGTGAAACACCGAGGTCAGCGGATCGGCATCCCGGAGAGGGTCCGGGCGATCACCAGGCGCTGGATCTCGCTGGTGCCTTCGAAGATCGTGTAGATCGCCGCGTCGCGGTGCATGCGCTCGACCGGGTACTCGCGGGTGAAGCCGTTGCCGCCGAGGATCTGCATCGCGGCGGAGGTGACCCACTTGGCCGTCTCACCGGCGAACAGCTTGGACATCGAGCCCTCGGCGGCCGTGAACGGCTTGTGGGCGGCGGCCATCCAGGAGGCCCGCCACACCAGGAGACGGGAGGCGTCGATGCGGGTGCGCATGTCCGCCAGGGTGAAGGCGACACCCTGGTTGTCGATGATCGGGCGGCCGAACTGCACGCGGGTCTTGGCGTAGTCGAGGGCCACCTCGTAGGCGGCACGGGCGATGCCGACGGCCTGCGCGCCGACCGCCGGGCGGGACGCCTCGAACGTGGCCATGGCGGCGTTCTTGATCCGCTCACCGCCGGACCGCTGGCGCTCCCGGGCCCGGGCGATCCGCTCGTCGAACTTGTCCTTGCCGCCCAGCAGGCAGGAGCCCGGCACCCGCACGTCCTCCAGCACGACCTCCGCGGTGTGCGAGGCGCGGATGCCGTGCTTCTTGAACTTCTGCCCCTGCGACAGCCCCTTGGTGCCGGGCGGTACGACAAAGGACGCCTGGCCCCGCGCGCCGAGCCCGGGGTCGACCACCGCGACGACCACGTGCACGCCCGCGATGCCGCCGTTGGTGGCCCAGGTCTTGGTGCCGTTGAGCACCCACTCGTCGGTGGCCTCGTCGTACACGGCGCGGGTGCGCATCGCGGAGACGTCGGAGCCCGCGTCGGGCTCGGAGGAGCAGAACGCGGCGACCTTCACGTCGTCCGGGGTGCCGAACATCTGCGGCACCCAGGTGCCGATCTGCTCGTCGGTGCCGTTGGCCAGCACCCCGACGGCCGCCAGTGTGGTGCCGACGATGGACAGGCCGATGCCGGCGTCGCCCCAGAAAAGCTCCTCCATGGCGAGCGGGATCGACAGACCGGTGGGGTCGAAGAACGCCTGGGCGTAGAAGTCCATGGAGTACAGGCCGATCTTGGCGGCCTCCTGGATCACCGGCCAGGGCGTCTCCTCCCGCTCGTCCCATTCGGCCGCGGCGGGCCGGACCACATCGGCGGCGAAACCGTGGACCCAGTCGCGCACGTCCTTCTGGTCGTCGTTGAGTTCCAGTGCGAAATCACCCATGACCGTCCTCAGCCCCCGGCGTCCCGTAGAATGTTACTTGCGGTAACGCCAGTGTGTTACCGGCCAGTACTCCATGTCAACCGGTCACCTCGCGCCACGGTTGGGCACAGCCGGGGTGTTACGTTGCGGAGAGCCGGGGAAATCCGGCCGGACGGAAGGACCCACATGGGCGGCCAGGCAGAGGTGCACGCCAGCCGGCGCGAGTCCCAGCAGGAGGCCGCCGGACGGCGGCGGCGCGAATTGCTGGAGGCCGCCGACCGCGTCGTGCTGCGCGACGGGCCCGAGGCGTCCATGAACGCCATCGCGGCCGAGGCCGGCATCACCAAACCGATCCTCTACCGGCACTTCGGCGACAAGAGCGGCCTGTACCGCGCGCTCGCCCGGCGGCACACCGACGCCCTGCTGGAAACCCTGCGTGCCGCCCTGGACACCCCCGGCACCCGGCGCGAACGCGTCGAGGCCACCGTCGACGCCTACCTGGCCGCCATCGAGGGCGCCCCGCAGGTGTACCGCTTCCTGATGCACCCCACCGAGCAGCCGTCCGGCGACGGCGAGCAGGGCTTCGACGCGGGCCGGCACTCCGCGCCACTGCTGCGCCGCCTCGGTGAGGAACTCGCCGCCATCATCGCCGACAGCCTCGACCTCGGCAGCACCGCCCGGCAGACCTCGCGGATCTGGGGCCACGGCATCGTCGGCATGATGTACGCGGCCGGCGACTGGTGGCTGTGGGAACGTCCCTGCCCCCGGGAAGAGATCGTCCGCGGCCTGTCCGACCTGCTGTGGGGCGTCCTGGCCACCGCCGACGACGCCCGGGGCCCCCTCGACCTGTGAGCCGGCCACCGCACGGCCGACGCCCGAACCCTGCCCCGGGGCGGACCGCGAGGCACACGCCCACCATGGCCGGACGCCCGGCCTCACCCCCTCAGCCGGCGCACCGCCCGTACCGCGCGGCGGCGGCGCAGGCCGGTCAGGCGGTCGGTGTAGAGGACGCCGTCGAGGTGGTCGCACTCGTGCTGGAGGCAGCGGGCGAAGAACCCGGCCCCCTCCACCAGCAAGGGGGCGCCGGCCGCGTCCGTTCCCTCGACGGCCACGCGGTCGTGGCGGGGGGTGCCCAGTTCGGTGCCCGGCAGCGACAGGCAGCCCTCGGGACCACGCCGCAACGGACCGTGAGCGGTCACCAGACGCGGGTTGACCACGTGACCGAGATGCCGCACGTCCTCGTCGTCCGGGCAGTCGTAGACGAACAACCGCCGGCCGACCCCGATCTGCGGGGCCGCGATGCCGACGCCGTTGTGCGCGTACATCGTGGCGAACAGGTCCTCCACCAGCCGTTCGAGTTCCGGGCCGAACCGCGTGACCTCGGCCGCGGGCGTGTGCAGGCCCGCGGCGCCGAACGTGTGAAGGGCATGGACGCTTCCGGAACTTCCCGGGATGGACCTGTGTCGCATGGCGCACAGGCTAGAGCCCTGACGCCCTTTCGCCGCACCGGTGCTGGTGGCGCGGTGCGGAGGCGGCGCCGGGACTCGATAGGCTGATCGCAGACCGACAGCCTTCCCTTGTCGACGGGCCGGCGCGGGCCGCGGATTGCCCCGGCCCGTGGCGTGCCACGGCGGGCGCACGGCGCCACCCCGGCCAGCGGGGGCGGACCCGACGCGCACGGAGGCACGGCGCGGACGCGAGGAGGAACGGAAGACGATGGCAGGCAACCCCGAGCCGCTGTCGTCGCGGGCCAAACTGGCCGTGACGGCGGGAAAGGCAGCAGCGGCGGTGTCCCGAGCCGCGGGCAAGGGCAGCGGATCCGTGATCGGCGGCCGGGTCGCGCTCAAGCTCGACCCCGACCTCCTGCGACGGCTCGCGGGCCACCTCGACGTGGTGCTCGTCTCGGCCACCAACGGCAAGACCACCACCACCCGGCTGATCGCAGAGACCCTGCGCGCCGCCGGTCCCGTGGTCTCCAACGCACTGGGCGCCAACATGCCGGCCGGCATCACCTCGGCGCTGGCGGGCGGCTCGGAGGCCCGGTACGGGGTCATAGAGGTCGACGAGAAGTACCTGGCCGGCGTGGCCAGGGACGTCACGCCGAAGGCGGTGGCGCTGCTGAACCTCTCCCGCGACCAGCTCGACCGCGCGGCCGAGACCCGCATGCTGGCCGAACACTGGCGCGAGGGTCTGTCCGGCACCGAGGCGGTGGTGATCGCCAACGCCGACGACCCGCTGGTGGCCTGGGCCGCCTCGTCCTGCCCGACAGTGGTGTGGGTGGCGGCCGGCCAGGAGTGGAAGGACGACGCCTGGTCGTGCCCCTCGTGCGGTGGCGTGCTCCAGCGCCCCGGCGACGACTGGTACTGCGGCGACTGCGGTTTCCGCCGCCCGCCCGCCACCTGGGCGCTGCACGGCGACTACGTGCTCTCCCCGGACGGCGTGGCGTGGCCGATCCAGCTCCAGCTGCCGGGCCGGGCCAACAAGGCGAACGCGGCGATGTCCGCGGCGGTCGGCTCGGTGTTCGGTGTGGCGCCGAAGGTCGCGCTGGAGCGGATGTACTCCGTGCAGGCGGTGGCCGGCCGCTACGACGTGGTGGCGTACATGGACCGGCAACTGCGGCTGCTGCTGGCGAAGAACCCGGCGGGCTGGCTGGAGACGTTCTCGCTCATCGACGGCCCGCCGGCCCCGGTGGTGCTCTCCGTCAACGCGCGCGGCGCCGACGGCACGGACACCTCGTGGCTGTGGGACGTGGACTACACGCGGCTGGCCGGGCACCCGGTCTACGTGCTGGGCGACCGCAAGCTGGACCTGGCGGTCCGGCTCGAGGTGGCCGGGCTGGAGTTCCACGTCTGTGACGACATCGACCAGGCGGTGCAGGCGGCCCCACCCGGCCGGATCGAAGTCATCGCGAACTACACGGCGTTCCAGGACCTGCGCCGCCGGATCGGCAACTGAGGGCACATGACGAGGAATGGCAGAATGAACGAGACCAGCCTGCGGTTGGTCTGGGTCTACCCGGACCTGCTGAGCACATACGGGGACCAGGGCAACGCCCTCGTGGTGGAGCGGCGGGCGCGGCAGCGGCGGATCCCGGTCACCAGGATCGACGTGCGGTCCGACCAGCCGATCCCGACCTCAGGCGACATCTACCTGCTCGGCGGCGGTGAGGACCGCCCGCAGCGGCTGGCGTCCGAGCGGCTGCGCCGCGACGGCGGCCTGAACCGGGCAGTCTCCAACGGCGCGATCGTCTTCTCGGTGTGTGCCGGATACCAGATCCTGGGCAGCGAGTTCGTCAACGACCTGGGCCGCCCGGAACCGGGCCTGGGCATCCTGGACGTCAAGAGCGTGCGCAACGACGGTGCCCGCCATGTGGGTGACGTGCTGGCCGACCTCGACCCGGCGCTGGGCCTGCCGCCTCTCACCGGCTTCGAGAACCACCAGGGCAATACGGTCGTCGGCCCGAACGCCCGTCCGCTGGCCCGCGTGCGGATCGGCAACGGCAACGGCACCGGTGACGGCACCGAGGGCGCCTACTGCGACACCGTCTTCGGCACGTACATGCACGGTCCGGTGATGGCCCGCAACCCTCTGCTCGCCGACATGCTGCTCAAGCTCGCGCTGGACGTGCACGCGCTGCCGCCGGTGGACGAGCAGTGGTACGAGGCGCTGCGGGCCGAGCGGATCGCCCACGCCACCCAGACCGCCGACGCCAGGTCCTGAGACGGTTCCGCTCCGGGGCGGTGCCGTTAGGCTGGCGGGGTCCACTCGGACGACGGCGTCCGGACGGCGGGATTCGCACGTGCAGGAGTAAGAGAGCATGCGTATTGGTGTACTGACCAGCGGCGGGGACTGCCCTGGCCTCAACGCCGTGATCCGGTCCGTGGTGCACCGGGCGGTCGCCGACCACGGTGACGAGGTCATCGGCTTCCACGACGGCTGGAAGGGCCTCCTGGAGTGCGACTACCGCGCTCTCGACCTGGACGCCGTCAACGGCATCCTGGCGCGCGGCGGCACGATTCTCGGGTCCTCGCGCGTGCGCCCCGAGCACCTGCGGGGCGGTGTCGAGCAGGCCCGCGGCCACGTGGCGGACCTCGGACTGGACGCGATCATCCCGATCGGCGGTGAGGGCACCCTCAAGGCGGCCCGCCTGCTCTCGGACGCCGGGATCCCGATCGTCGGCGTGCCCAAGACGATCGACAACGACATCTCGGCCACCGACGTGACCTTCGGTTTCGACACCGCCGTCATGGTGGCGACCGAGGCCCTGGACCGGCTGAAGACCACCGCCGAGTCGCACCAGCGCGTGCTGATCGTCGAGGTCATGGGCCGCCACACCGGCTGGATCGCCCTGCACTCCGGCATGGCGGCCGGCGCGCACGCCATCGTCGTGCCGGAGCGGCCCTTCGACATCGGCGAGCTGACCGAACTGGTCGGCAAGCGCTTCGCGGCCGGCAAGAAGTTCGCCATCGTCGTGGTCTCCGAGGGCGCCAAGCCGCGTGAGGGCTCGATGGAGTTCGACACCGGCGGCACCGACGTCTACGGCCACGAGCGGTTCGCCGGTGTGGCCCGGCAGCTGTCGGTGGAGCTGGAGCAGCGCCTGGGCAAGGAGGCGCGTCCGGTGATCCTCGGCCACGTGCAGCGGGGTGGCACACCGACCGCCTACGACCGGGTACTGGCCACCCGCTTCGGCTGGCACGCGGTGGAGGCCGCCCACGAGGGCCGTTTCGGCATGATGACGGCCCTGCGCGGCACCGACATCGCCCTGGTGCCGCTGGCGGACGCGGTCAACAGCCTCAAGACCGTGCCGGCCGACCGCTACCTGGAGGCCGAGTGCGTCCTGTGACGCACCCGGCGGGCTGACCGGCGGCTTCCCCGCCGGCCGGCGCCGCCTCCGCCGGTTCGCGGGCGGGGGGACGTTCTGCCCTGTTACGGCCACGACACGGACGATCACCGCGAGCAGCGCGGCGGTCCGGGGTCGTTCGTGGCCAACAGGAGTGTGCGGATGAACCACGGTGGCGGTATGCCGGGAATGACCATGCCGACGGATCTCCGCCGTTCACGCTCGCCCGGGCCTGGCCTTCAGCCCGATCTTCCTCGCCGGCTGCCTGGCCGCTCTCGTGCTGTACGGCTGGGCGGTGGCCGGCCTGGTGCGGCGCGGCGACCGCTGGCCGGCCGGGCGCTGCGTGGCGTTCCGCTTCGGCGTGCTGACGATCGGCGTCACCATGTGCACGCGGCGCAACGACTACGGCATGGAGACGTTCAGCGTCCACATGGTGCAGCACATGATCATCAGCATGCTGTCGCCGATCCTGCTGCTCCTGGGCGCCCCCGTGACGCTGACGCTGCGGGCCCTGGCGACGGCCGGCCGGGGCCGCAAGGGACCCGCGCGAACTGCTGGTGGCGCTGCTGCGCAGCCGCTACCTGCGGGTGATCACGCATCCGGCGTTCACCATCCCGCTGTTCATCGCGACCCCGTACGGGCTCTACTTCACGTCACTGTTCGACATCCTCATGCGTCATCCGCTGGGGCACTTCGTGATGATGGCGCACTTCCTGGCGGTGGGCCTGGTGTTCTCCCGGCCGATCATGGGCGTGGACCCCGGTCCGCACCGCCCCGGGCACGTCATGCGCATCCTTGAGTCGTTCATGGGTATGCCGTTCCACACGTTCTTCGGCATCGCCCTGATGATGGCCGGCCAGCCCATGGTCGGTGTCTTCGAGCACCTCATGGCCTCCCTGGGCATCGACCCGCTCGGCGACCAGCACGCCGCGGGCGGCATCGCCTGGGCGTTCCGCGAGATCCCGTCCGTCGTGGTGCTCATCGCGCTGGTCTTCCAGTGGCACGTCTCCGAACAGCGCGTATCCCGCCGCAAGGACCGCGCCGCCTACCGCGACGGCGTCCAGGAGCTCGCCGCCCACAACGCGTACCTGGCCTCACTGAACGGCCACGCGAGCCACGGGGAGGGGCGTGCAGGTGCGCTGCCGTGCGGGGCGGTCCGCACGCGGTGGCTGTGCGGACGGCGGCGAGTGGCGGCTGCGACGTGGCCGGACGGCGGTCTGGACGGTGGCGTGGGGCCCGGGAAGGGTGAAGCCGGGTCCGTGCGGGGGTGGAGCGGGGCGGGGCCGGGGAGGCTGGGACGGAGAGCGGATATCACCTTCGACTCACCCGGCGCATAGATGTACTCTACTCCGCATGTATATACACAGCGTCTCCTTCGGTCACCCCGACGCCGTGCTGCTCAACGCTCGCGTCCAGCGCGAATACGCCGTGCGCTACGACGACGACGGTGACGTCACGCCACTCGACCCGTCGATGTTCGAACCGCCGAACGGCCTCTACCTGATCGTCTACGACGACGCCGGGACGCCTGTGGCCACCGGCGGCTGGCGGACGCAGGAACGCAACGCCGAGGGCTACGCGGACGGTGACGCGGAGATCAAACGGATGTACGTCGTCCCGGAGGCGCGCGGTCGCGGCCTCTCCCGCCGGGTCCTCGCCGCACTGGAGGAGGACGCCCGGGCGGCGGGCCGGGCGCGCATGGTGCTGGAGACGGGCCTCAAGCAGCCCGAGGCCATCAGCCTCTACACCTCCAGCGGCTACACTCGCCTGCGTGAAGTTCGGCCACTACCGCTTCGAGGAACTCAGCCGCTGCTACGCGAAACCGCTGACCACCCGGCAGGCCACCGTCCCGCCGAACACCGGCCAGGAGGAGCCCGCCCTCGGCTAGCCGGCGACACGGCGCGGGATCCGTGGCGCCCCGGGCACGACGGTGCCACCGGGACGCCACGGACCGTGCGTTCAGAACCGGAAGACGGCCCCGGTGTTGCGCGTCAGCATGCAGCCGTTGGCGTACTCGCGCGACCAGGAGACCGGCGTTCCCCGCCATGTGCCGGAGGCGGACGCGGTGACCGGTGCGAACAGCATCGGGCACATCCCGCGCGTGGCGGCCAGCCGCGTGAACCCGCCGTTCGCAGCGGTCAGCTCGTCGCACGCCTCACGTGCGTCCGGATGGCGTCCGCCTGCCGGGTCGCAGGTCAGGGTGACGGTACGCGGCCCGCCGGCACGGCTGACCCCGGACGAGCTCACCGTCAGCACGAGCCGCGTGGGCCCGTAGGGTTTCCGCGTGGCACCCCGCCCGGGCACTGTCAGCGGGGCGGGGACGGCCTGCGTGGCCGCGGGGCCGTCGGGGAGAGGGACGGACGGGGTGGCGGCGAGCGCCGTTGGAGCCGGGGCCAGGGCGAGAAGCGTGGCGACGGCCGCTACTGCGCGGCGGACAGCGGACATGGGGACCTCCGGAACGCGGTGGGACCATTGCGCGGCCCACCACTCCGGTCGGAACGCGGGCCGCGATACCGGATGTCATCGCGCATACCGGCTCCCCTGCGGGCAAACCGCCGCCGCATCCCCCGAAAGAGGTCACATCGTTCACCCTCCAGCAGTTGGCACCGAACGGGCGTCGCGTTGACGACCTCCGGCAATGCGACGACCCCGGCGCGGGCGATTCGCCGCGCGCCGGGGTCGTATGGGAGATCGGTGTCGGGGGTCAGCCGGCCGGGGGCGTGGAGGTGGGCAGGTGCGGCAGCGCGGTGAAGACGTCGAAGTACATGAGCCCGGCAACCACCAGACCGATCACCCCGAGAACGACGGCACCCCACGCCACGGCGCGGATCCACGGCACCGTGGCCGACGCGGGCCGCTCGGCACCGGTCTGCGATATCAGCACGACGGCGGCCACGAGCGCCGCCGCCAGCGCGAACACACCGTTGAACAGCTCAGTGGTGTGCCAGGGAGAGCCGAACTGCAGCGCGAGCTGCTCGCTGGGGTGCGCCTGCGCCGCGATCTGCCCGATGAGCTGCTCGCGCTGCGCCATCACGGTGCCGATCCAGGTACCGGTCAGCGACGCCAGCGCCAGACCCAGCGCCACCAGGGCGGCCGCCCCGAACCCCACCACAGAGCGCCCGGCACGCGCCGCCTCCAACGCGGCGAGCTCCGCCTGCGCGGACTCCTCGTCCTGCTCGGTGGCGAAGCTGTCCTCAGCGGCGGTCTCCTGCGCGGGGGCCTCGGAACCGTCGCCCCCGGAAGCAGCCACCGCTTCCGTTTCCTCGGTACCGACGGTGTCCTCGGTCTTGGTCGTGTCCATGGCCCGCCACCGTAGGTCCCCTTTCTGAGAGCCCGCTGAGAATCCCACCCCTGACCCACTCTTGCCGGTACGAGCCGGTGAGAACCAGGCAGCGGGGACCCTGCGGCGGGCGGGGGCGGGGGCGGTAGTGACCGCTGGCGCGGGGGGCGGGCGGGGCCCAGGCCAGGGCCAGGGGCGGAGGCCAGGGGCGGAGGAGCGGGGGCGGAGGCCAGGGGCGGAGGAGCGGGACACCGGGGCGGGCCGGGTAGCAGCCGGGGCGGGGGCGGTAGTGACCGCTGGCGAGGTGGGGGCGGGCGAACATCCGACAACCCACTCAACACATGGTCGACCACACACCGCATCCCAAGCCGTCCGACGGACACGCCCCGGCACCCAACGGGCTCCGCCCCTTGTCCCGGAACCCCTTCTCGCACTTCGCGGGCGGCGAAATCAGCGCTCTCCCCGCGGCTCCCAGAACCAACATCACTCTCATGACCAGGACCGCATGCGTTGTCGGGGCGATGGGTCAGATCGGGCGGCCAGCGGTACGAGCGCTCGCCGATGACGGGTGGCAGGTGGTGGCTCTGTCCCTCGGAGGGAAACGGGCACCGGAGTGGCCGAACGGCGGACGCCGGGAGCACCAGCCTCCGGGTGGGCGACGGTGTGGACGTGCTGGTGGACTGCGTGGCCTACGACCAGGACGACGCCGGCCAGCTCACCGTCCTCGCCGGAAGGGTGGGGACACTGATCGTCATCTCCAGCATGGCGGTCTGCGCCGACGACCGGGGACGCAGCTTCGCCGCACGGGGCGAACCGGACGGCTTCCCCGTCCACCCCGTGCCCATCACGGAACTCTCGCCCGTCGTGACTCCCGGCCCGCAGAACTACGCGACCCGCAAAACAGCTCGGAAGTGGGACTCCTCGCATCCGGCGACCGCCTTCCCGTCACCCTGCTGCGTCCCGCCGCGATCCAAGGACCCTACTCCCGCATGCAGCGCGAGTTGTACGTCGTCAAGCGGGCCGTGGACCACCGCCCGGTGCGGGCGCTGGTCCACGGCGGCACAAGCCGTTTCCACACCTCCAGCACCGAGGTCATCGCCGAACTCGTCCGCCTCGCCGCCGCCCACCCCGGCACCCGGGTACTCAACGCCACCGATCCGCGGGCTCCCACGGTGCCCGAGATCGCCGCCTCGATCGACGCCATCACTGGTCACGACTGCCGAGACCGTCCTGATCGACGGCGGTGCCCCAGCACCGGGCATCGGCGAGACACCGTGGTCAGTGCCGTTACCGGTCGTCTTCGACATGACCGCCGCCGAACGCGAACTCGGATACCGCCCTCCCGTCGACTACGCCAGCTCCCTCCCACCTACCGTGGACTGGCTCACTTCCCAACTCGCCACCTCCGACCGGCGCACCGCCTTCCCCGCCCTCGCCAAGGGATACAGCGGCATCTTCGACTACGAGGCGGAAGACGCCTGGCTCAGGTGCCAGGGCTGACGGACCGGGTGTCGATAAGCGGCGCCGGAGGGGCGCGGGAGCCGGGGCGGAGCGGGAGCCGGGAGCCGTGGCGGGGTGCAGGGGGCCGGCGTGCTGTGGGGGCCGCATGCGGGGTGCGGCGTGCGGGCTGCGGCCCCTGGCCCGGCGAACGCCGCACCCTCGTGACCGCTCCCCGTCTCCCGCCCCGGATGATCGACTGCGGTCACCCGGGGGACTACGACCACGACACGGCCACTCACCGGTTCACCCGGAGCCGTCCCTGCCGCATGCGGGGCGGGGCGGGGCGGACGCCCCGCACGTCGGTCGGCACACCTGGTCCCCTCAGGCGCGGTGCCGACCGTCTGTCCCGGCGCCGCTCCGGCACGGTCTGCTCCCGGCCCGGACACACCTTCCCGTCCCCGCTCCCATTCCCGCGCCTTGCTCCAACTCACCATCACCCCGTCTCCGTTACCGACCTCCTGCTCCACCCAGCACCCCTGGGCCCTGCACAGCCCGCCCGATGCCCTCAGCCCCTGCGTCACCGCGGCCGCCACACCCCCGTCCGGCGGCACCCCCGGCGGCACGACCGGCTGCCCACCCACCAACCGCGCCGTCAGGCGACCGCGCACCGCCGGTCGCCCCTCACCGCCAGTCGCGCCAGGGCCACTTGAAGCCGCCGCGCATGACGCGGACGTGGCCGAAGACGGACTTGCCGGTGATGCGGATGACCGGGCCGTCGGTACCCTTGGATGGCTTGCCACCTGGCTGGGAGCGTTTGCCGAAGAGCGCCGTACCAGTCTCCTGGACCACCGCGTTGTCCGGCACGATGATCTCGATCTTGCCGAAGAGGGAGTCGGCGCGTATGACGACCTCGCGGCGGGTGAAGACGGCCTGGCGGAGGTCGATGATCGCGGCGCCGAAGGTGGAGGACACGTAGCTCTCCGGCGGCACGGGGTGCTGTCCGCCACGCCGGATCTTGCTGAAGACCGCGCGTATCGGCTCACTGTCGGGGTGGGCGACAGGCGCTGTCTCGGCGATCGTGGCAGGCAGGTCCTCGGTGAGCGGGGCGAGTTCGGCGACGTAGCGCACGCCGTAGGTGGCTTCGAGGCGTTCCGCGTGCTCGTCGGGGCTCAGCCGGCCGGTGGCCAGCGCCTCGGAGAGGATGGCCGCGACGCGGTCACGGTCCTCGTCGCCGGCCCGCAGCCCGCGCTTCGCGCCGGGCAGCTTGGAGAGCGACTCGCGGTCGGGCGAGGGCCCGGGAGAAGCGGCGGACATGGCTGGCGAACCTCCGTGGGGCGAGGGTGGTTACGTCGCGAGCATCTCACCGCGACGCTCTCACGCTATATCGCGATACAGGCCCTGTGCAATATAGGTCGCTCGTTCGAGTGAACGGCTTGTAGGGTCCGCCGAGGCGCCCCTGGAACGACGCGGCGCCTTCGCCCCCGGTTCCGTACCCTGCGGCCCGCACCGGTCCCACGAGGCGTACACGGAGGGGGGATCGGGCTTGAGCGCGAGGCTGAGAGCGGTGGCGGCGGACAACCGGCGAATCGTGGAGACGGGTGCGTACACGACCGCCGACGGACACGTCGGCAGGATCGGCCCGGCCGCCCGGGCCGCCGAGGAGGGTACCCGGCTGTACGGCCCCGAACCCGTGCCACTGCCGGATCCACCGCACCGCGCGCCGGATGGGACCCGGTTCGAGGTGACGCGGGAGGACAGCCTGGTGGCCGCCCGCCGTCTGCTCGACGAGGCCGGGGCCGTCCAGGGCGGCGCGGAGCCGGAGGCCGGTACGGCCCGGGTGGCCGTCCTCGTCTTCGCCTCCGCGCGCAACCCCGGTGGCGGTTACCTCAACGGCGCCAAGGCGCAGGAGGAGGCGATCTGCCGGGCTTCAACCCTGTACACGTGCCTGTTGCGGGCACCCGACTACTACGCGGCACACCGGGCGGAGCGGGATCTGTTCTACAGCGACCGCGTCATCCACTCCCCCGCCGTCCCCGTCTTCCGGGACGCCAGCGGAAAGCTGCTGCCACGGTGGTACACCCTGGGGTTCCTGACAAGTCCGGCACCCAACACGGGTGTCGTGGCACGGCGGGCTCCGGAACGTCTGGCCGACGTGCCGCGCGCTCTGACCCGGCGGGCAGAGCGCGTACTGGAGGTGGCCGCGGCCGAGGGTTATCGCGAACTGGTGCTCGGAGCCTGGGGATGCGGGGTCTTCGGCAACGAACCCGCCGTCGTGGCGAGCGCCTTCCGCGGACTCCTCACCGGGAACGGGCGTTTCGCCGACCACTTCGAGCGTGCGGTCTTCGCGGTCCTCAGTGACGGACACTCCCCCGCTCTGGCCGCGTTCGCCGCCGCCTTCGGCACCTGAAGGCGCTCGGCACACCGACAGGTTCCGTCGGCACCGGAGCTGTCCGGCTCTGCCCGCTCGCACGCTTGCCGCGGTCCCCGTGGCGCAACGACATCCACGAGCGCGTCCGTTGGGGGAACGGACCCGGGCATGCGGGCGGAAACGGGTCGGACCGGCATACGCGTGCGAAGGAACCGTCAAAACCCGCGTCGGTCGCGCCCCATCACGCTCCCAGCCTCCGCGCAGACACCGAACGGCCGCCGGAGCCTTCCGGCCCGGTTCCGCCCGCGCCTCGGTCGCATTTGCGGGACGTTCATCATCACGCCGCAAGATCGGCGCCGACCCGCGCGGAACCGCCGGCCTCATCCGGATCGGCGGGACGGAGGAGAACGCCCTGAGCCGGGTCGAACACCTCGTTGGGGAAGGCCACCCCGGTCGGCAAGGCCGCCGAACGATCCGGCGCGTTCCCCCGGAACGCTTTAACTTAGGCAAGCCTTACCTTATTATTTTGAGCGCACGCCCCGTCCGTTCGGTCCCCACCCGGAGGTTTTCCCATGTCCGCCCCCACCGCCGCCATCTCGCGTCCCTGGCTCAATTCCGCTCCGCCGTACGTGCTCGCGCTCTTCCGCGTCGTCGCCGGCCTGCTCTTCGCCTGCCATGGCGCCGCCTCCCTGTTCGGCGCCTTCGGCGGCAACCCCACAGGGCAGCCGGCGGTCGGTACGTGGCCGGGCTGGTGGGCGGCGCTGATCCAGTTCGCCGGCGGCCTCTTGGTGCTGCTGGGCCTGGGCACCCGGGTCGCCGCCCTCATATGCTCCGGCTCGATGGCCTACGCCTACTTCACGGTGCACGCCGGCCACGCACTCATGCCGATCCAGAACGGCGGCGAGCCCTCGGTGGTCTTCTGCTGGTCGTTCCTGCTCATCGCCGCCCTGGGCTCGGGCGCCTTCGCGTTCGACGGGCTGTTCCGCAAGGGTTCCAGCGCCGCTTCCGACGGCGGGCGGCACTCCGCCGCCTGACCGCTATCGTGCCGTCGCTCGCCGGTGCACGTCCCGGGGAGCGACGGTGCGTCGCTGCTCCGACGACCGAGGCCGGTCGTTTTCATGACGTATGGAGCATGAAAACGATCCCCCTCCGACGCCCCTTGCCGGCCGCAGCAGCGCCGGGACGGGACGAACCGCCCGACTTCGGCGCTGGGAACGTGCGCCGTCCATCAGCTCCCACCCTGGTGGATGCCAGCCCTCCGGGTGAACACGCTCCGTTGCGAGATGCACTCCGACCGGGTGTTTTACCGTTCATATTTGGTCGCTCTCCGGCGTTGCGCGGTCGATCTGTTGACACAAGGTGAGCGAGGATCCGAGCGACGACAAGCCCCCGCCGAAGGGGCGGGGCGCTCCGGGCGAACGCCGAGTCCTGCCACGCCCCGGAGGTCAGGTCGACGCAGCATCGGGCAGGAGCGGAGGACCCGGGCATCACGGGGTCGTCCGGCAACGGAAGGCCCCTCGGGGTGAAGCCGCGTGAGCGGCCGGGCATCTTCGCCAGCCCGAACCCGACAGGCACTCCTTCGCAGGCGGTCGACGAAGGAGTGCGCATGTCCGCGCCCATATCCGCCGCCACGCGGCGCCGTGCCGGCACGACCGCGTTCGTCACTGCGGCGCTCGCCGGAACCCTGCTCGCCCCCAGCTGCACGCCGCGTGCCGAGGCAGCGGAGGTTGCCGCCAAAGCCCTGCACGTGGCAGCCGCCAAGCGTGGTGCGCCGTACCAGTGGGGAGCCGTCGGACCGTACCGTTTCGACTGCTCCGGACTGACGCTGTACGCCTTCCGCGCCGCCGGCCGCCGTCTCCCACGCACGGCTGCCGCGCAGTACACCCGCAGCAAGCACGTACCGGCGGCCTCCCGCACACCGGGCGACCTGGTGTTCTTCCACACCGGCCGATCCGTCTACCACGTGGGGGTGTACGCGGGCGGCAATCGCATCTGGCACGCCCCGCACACCGGCACCACGGTGCGGCTGGAGCGCATCTGGACCCGGGACGTCTGGTACGGGCGCGTCACCTGACACGGGGCGCGGACCACCGCGCCCCGTCCCTCGGGTTCGGAACGCGCCGCGCGCACGGAAGTTCACTCGGCGGGTGAGCGCGGCGGCACGGCCATCGGTTCGCACTTGATCATCTGATCCGACGTGTTGATACCCGTGACGTAGTGATGGCGTTCTTTGGCAACGGCATGTGCCGGCCGGCCTCCGTAGACGTCTGCTGATGCCGACCGACGGGCGTCGCGGGCAGCCATTCCAAGGCGCGGCTCTGCAGTTCCGCGAGGGCAACGGGCGGCCGTCGAGCACCAGGACGAACCTGCCGCTGTCCGATGGCAGCGGGAACGGCGGCTGTTCACGGATCGCCGAGAGCACCGACGGCGCCTCGTTGGACACCCAGTGCGCGGGTGAGTCCCGCACAAGGGCGGCGGACGCCCCCGCTCCTCCGGTCCGGGGTAGCACGGCGCTGTGCACTAAGCAGTACGACCCGCGTCGCCCCCGCACACATGCTCCGGCAAGGCCGGCGGCTCCTCGATCAGGTCACCGCGCGCCAGGTGCGGGCGGTTCGGCAGCCGCGATCGCGACAGCGGTACGTCACGGTCGATGTCAGGCCGCACCGGCGGAAAAATCTCGCCGCCTCGAACGGGCTTCCATCATGATGGCCGCACGGCACGGGGCACGAAGGGGAGAACGGGCGATGAACCTGGACGATTTCCGTCAGGCGCCGAACCAGGGTGAACATCCGGAGTTGTACGAGACCGAGAACGCGGCCCTGGATCCCGGCGGCCTGCTGCTGGACGCCATGCGCAAGGCAGCGCCCTGGGGCGGGCGCACCCTGGTGGATCTCGGCTGCGGCAGCGGTTTCTGGCTGCCGCGGTACGTGCCGGAGGCGGCGGAGGTCATCGGCGTCGAACCGGACGAGCGGCTCCTTCCGGCGGCCCGGACGCGCGATCCGCTGACGCGGGTGCTGCACGGTTCCGCCGAGCACATCCCGCTGCCGGACGCGTCGGCCGACGTGGTCCACGCACGGTTCGCGTACTTCTTCGGCCCGGGGTGCGAGGCCGGTCTCACCGAAGTGCGGCGCGTTCTGCGCCCCGGCGGCGCGCTGGTGGTCGTCGACAACGACTGGCGGGCCGGGGAGTTCGCCGATCTGCTGAACGCCTCACCAGGGGCCACCGGCTACGACCTGGGCCGTCACACGGACGCCTGGTGGCAGGTCCGCGGAGCGGAACGCACCGAGGTGATGAGCGCCTGGCGCTTCGGCTCGCGCGACGACTTCGAGGCCGTCCTGCGGATGGAGTTCCCCGTGGCGGGGGATCCGTGGCTGGAGGCGAACCCGGAGGCGCTGGGACTGACCTACGGATACGTACTGTTCACGGTGCGCGCGTGACGCAGGGGACATCGTCAGGGCGGGAGGCTTGTCCCGGGGCCGTGCGCGGCCCCGGGACGGGAGATCGTTGCCCCTTACGTCAACTTCAGTCCCCTGACGTGCCGTCGTCCGTCCAGTCGCGCAGTTCGCCGGCGATGCGGTCCAGGTCGGTGCCGTCGCTGACCAGGCGTGCCAGATCGCGGACCCGTTCCGGGGACGTGACGACCTTCAGGCCGGCAGCCACCAGGTAGGCGTACGCGACGGCCGAGGCGAAGAGCACGTTGGAGCGCTCCAGTGCGGGAACGTGCACCAGGAGCTGGAGCAGGGAGGCGGCGCGCTGCTGAGGGTCGGGGTATATCTCCGTGCCGAATATCTCCGCCTCGTGCCGGGCCACAGCGGCCATCAGGGCGCCCCAGTCGGTCACCTGGGGGTCTCCGGGGGTGTTGTGCTCGGCGACCATGAGCAGCCATGCGAGGTCGATACGAAGGGTCACGCGGCGGTACCGGTACCCTCCGGCCCGTCCGGGTGTCCGGTGGCCCGCCGGGAGGCGGGGCGCACCCGCGCGACGGTGCGTTCCGCGTCGTTGTCGGCGCGCGCCCCCTCGCGTTCGCGGCCGAACTCCTCGGCGAAGACCTCCTCGTAGCGCTTCATGAAGTCGGCGGCGGCCTCCACGAAGGTGCGGCCGTTCTCGCCCTGGTCCTCGCGCACGAGTTCCTCGATGTAGCGGTTGACGCTGATCCCGCGTTCCGAGGCGCGCGCCCGCGCGGCCTCCGCGGTCTGCTCGTCGACGCGAACGTTCAGCTGTGTCTTCGCCATACCCCTACGCTAGCGCTCACCTGCTAGCGGCGACAAGCCCGGGCAGCCGCATCAGCCAGTCGCTGCGCCCGTCCGGCTCGCCGCGGGCGATCTTCGGGGCGGCGACCAGCACGGCAAGGGCTGCACACCACAGCAGCAGGCGATCGGCCCGCAGCCCCGGGACCAGGCCGGCCAGCAGCGTCACCCGGTCGCGCAGCACGGCCTCGTCCTCCGTTCCCAGCAGTACCCAGTCGACGGCGTCGAAGTCGGGGTCGCCGACGCACGGGCGCGGGTCGATGGCGAACAGTCCGCCCGTACCCCCGGCGTCCAGGACGTTGCCGGCGTGCAGATCGCCGTGGACGAGCCGCGCGGGACCGGAGCGGGCGAGGTCACGTGCGGCGGCCCGCCCGGCCGACAGCGGCCCGGCGAGAGCGGCGACGGCCCCCGGCACGGCGGTGCGCCGAAGGCGTCGCCCGACGAGGTCGAAGACGAAGTCCACCCGTTCGGCGAGGGAGGGCAGCGACCCGTCCGGGCAGGGAGCGTGCTCGCGCAGGGCGGCCAGCAGTGGCGCGATCACCCGGGGCGGCACCGTGCCGTCGCCGGAGGCGGCGGTCTCCGCCAGCGTGGGCGCGTGGGCGCCGTCCTGCGCGGTGATGCCCACCAGCAGCAGCGCGCCCGCGCGGGTGTCGGCCGACAGCACCTCCGGGGTGCGCCCGCCGCAGCGCCACAGGCGCAGCGCCTCCGCTTCCGTGCGCGCCACGTCCGGGTCGGCCGTCAGCTTGAGGTAGGCGACCGCACCGCCAGCGGTACGGCAGAGGTAGACGCGCGAGGTGCCGCCGCCGAACTGGTCCAGCGGCGTCAGCCTCCAGCGGCCGGCCAGCTCCCTGACGCGCTGGGGCAGGGTGTCGCACCATGGGCCCGCCATCTCGCCGAAGCGCACCAGCAGCCGCGCGCGTGCTTGCGGGGGCACTGTAAGGTCCGGCTCGTCCACTGCTTCTCCCCTCCTTCTGGCACCGTCCGTACACCACTACCGGCCGCGCTCAGTGACATCCTGTATACCGTGCGCCACTGACACGTGGCAGTGGCTTTCGGCACGCCCGCACGGCGTGCGCAGCAGGCGCCGTTCCGTCGGCGCCGCGAACGCGAAGGAGTGGTCGCGATGGTCGCCCGGTTCAGGTTCGGCGTCAACTTCCTGGAGGCCGCGTCCGGCAGCCAGTGGGCGGACAAGTGCCGTCATGCGGAAGCCCTGGGGTACGACGTGTTACTGGTGCCCGATCACCTGGGCTGGCCGGCTCCCTTCCCGTCCCTGGTGGCGGCGGCGGAGGCGACGACCCGTCCTCGTGTGGGCACTTTCGTGCTCAATGCGGGCTTCTGGAACCCGGTGCTGCTGGCCCGGGAGATCGCCACCACCGACCGGCTGACCGGTGGCCGTCTGGAGGTGGGGCTGGGGACGGGCTACGTCCGCGCGGAGTTCGACGACGCGCGGATCCCGTTCGGCACCGCCGGCAGCCGCGTGGATCACCTGGAGCACACCGTCGGCGTCCTCGACCGCCTGCTGACGGACCCGTCGCACACACCGCGCCCGGAGCAGCGCCCCCGTCCGCCCCTGCTGCTCGGCGGGAACGGCAACAGGATGCTGCGGCTGGCGGCACGGACCGCTGACATCGCCGCGTTCAGCGGCGCGGAACAGGCCCCCGGCGCTCCCGACGGCACCCTGCGGCTGCTCGACGCCGACCGGCTGGAGGAACGGGTGCGCGGTCATCAGGAGTACGCGCGCGAACACGGCGCGGATCCCGAGCTGAACATCCTCGTGCAGCACGTGCTGATCACGGACGACCGCTCGGCACACGCGCCGCAGATGCAGCCCTACGCACCGCACCTGACCCCTGAGGAGCTCTCCCGGGTGCCCGCCCTGCTCTACGGAACCGTCGGGGAAATCGTCGCGCAACTGTGGGCGCACCGCGAGAGGTACGGCTTCACCTACGTCACGGTGCTGGAGCCCGCCATGGAGCCGATGGCCCGCGTCATCGCCGAGCTGCGCCGCACCGCGACCTGAAAGTCCGTTCGCCCCGCCGGCGCCGCACGTCCGAATGGTGAGGGCCGTTCCGTCCCCGTCACGCTGTTTCCACCGTGCGGTTGACGCCTGCGACCGGCAATCGTTGCGTACGCGCGCGTCGCGCGAGTGCGCGTTGCGCCGAACGGGAGCGGCCGGAACCGCCGAACGGGCGAGGCTGGCGCCGTGGGGTCCCCGGCAACCGGGGTGGCGGGCCGTGAGCCTGCACGATCGGGGGCCGGAGGTGTCGTGATGACGGAAGTGCTCCTGCTGCTGGTCGCCCTGCTCCTGGCGCTCGTCTGCGGGGTGTTCGTTGCTGCCGAGTTCTCCCTGACGACGGTGGACCGGGGGGAGCTGGAGGCGGCAGCGGAGCGGGGCGAACGCGGGGCGCCGGGCGCGCTGGTGGCGGTGCGCGCTCTGACGTTCCAACTGTCCGGGGCACAGTTGGGCATCACCGTGACCGGCCTGGTCATCGGCATGGTGGCGGAACCGTCGGTGGCCAGGCTGCTGTCCGGACCGCTGCGCGACGCCGGACTGGGAAGTCCGGCGGACGGGGTGGCCCTCGTCCTGGGCACGTTGCTGTCGACGGTCGTACTGATGGTGCTGGGCGAACTGATCCCCAAGAACTGGGCGATCTCCCGCTCGGTGGCCGTCGTCAAGGTGGTCGCGAACCCCCAGCGGGTCTTCAGCGCGGCGTTCAAGCCGCTGATCGGGCACCTCAACAACACGGCCAACCGGTTCGTGCGCCGTCTCGGGCTGGAGCCGACCGAGGAACTGGCGTCGGTGCGCAGCCGCCAGGAACTCCAGTCCCTCGCCCGGCACTCCGCGCGGCAGGGGGCGCTCAGCTCCGGGACGGCGGACCTGGTGGTACGTACCCTGAGCCTGGCCGACCTCACCGCGCAGAACGTCATGACGCCGCGTGTGCACGTCAGGGCGCTGCCTGAGGAGTCGACCGCTCAGGACGTGGCCGACAGCACGCGTGCCACCGGCCTGTCACGCTTCCCGGTGTACCGGGACAGCCTGGACGCGGTCGTCGGCGTCGTGCACATCAAGGACATTCTCAAGGTGCCCGTCTCCGAACGTGACCGCTGCCCGGTGACCGAACTGCTGCGGGAGCCACTGCTGGTGCCCGGCAGCCTGAGCGTCGACCGGCTGCTGGACCGGATGGGCGGCGACCGCACCATGGCTGTCGTCATCGACGAGTACGGCGGCACAGCGGGGGTGGCGACGCTGGAGGACATCGTGGAAGAGGTCGTCGGGGAGGTGCGCGACGAGCACGACCCGCTGGAGACGCCCGACCTGATCGCGACGGGTACCGACGCCTCCGGAGGCACCACCTACGACGCGGACGGCGCCACCCGTACCGACCAGCTCGCCGGCATCGGGCTGCGGGTGCCGCCGGGCCCCTACGAGACGCTGGCCGGTGTGGTGGCCGAACGCCTGGGCCGCATCCCGCGCGCGGGCGACGTCGTGCGGAGCGGCGGGTGGCGCCTGGAGGTCGTCGAGGCCCAGGGCCACCGGGCGTCGAGTCTGCGACTGGTGTCACCACCGCCGGACCCGGGGGACGGCGTGCAGGGCCGCACCGGCCAGGGGGGCGGCCGGGGACGAGGCCGGCCCCCCGGGCGGTTCGAGGGCGGCAGCACACCCCCGGACGGCGGCGACCCCGGCGGCGGACGCGGCGAAGGGGGCCGGGAGCGGTGACCGCCCTGCAACTGTTCATCGCCCTGCTGACGCTCGTGACCAACGGGTTCTTCGTGGGTGCCGAATTCGCGCTGGTCGCGGTGCGCCGCAGCCAGATCGAGCCGGGCGCGGAGGAGGGCGACCGGCGCTCCCGCACCGTGCTGTGGGCGCTGGAGAACGTCTCCGCGCTGATGGCGACCGCGCAACTGGGCATCACCGCCTGCACTCTGGTGCTCGGGGCGGTCGCGGAACCGGCCCTCTCGCACCTGCTGGAACCGGTCTTCGAAGCGGTGAGCGTTCCGTCCGGAACCGTCCACGCGGTCTCCTTTGTGCTGTCCCTGGCGATCGCCACGTATCTGCACATGCTGGTGGGCGAGATGGTGCCGAAGAACATCGCGCTGGCGGAGCCGGTGCGCACCGCGCTGGCACTCGGCCCGCCGCTCGTGGCGGTCACCCGGGCGCTGAAACCGCTGGTGCTGGGGGTCAACGGGCTCGCCAGTGCGGGCCTGAGGCTGTTGCGGGTCGATGTGCGCGACGAGGTCGCCTCCAGCTTCTCCGAGGCCGAGCTGGCCCGCATGGTCAGCGACTCGGGCCGGGCGGGCGTCCTGGACGCCGGGGTGACCGGCCGGGTCCGTGAGGCGCTGGAGCTCGGGCGGCGGCCGGCGGGACGCGTGGCCGTGCCGGCGGAACGGGTGGTCGGGGCACGGCTCGGGGTCACCCCGGCCGAGCTCGAAGGGCTGGCCGCGACCTCCGGTTTCTCGCGGTTCCCGGTGACCGGCGAGGACGGCAGCACGGCCGGTTACCTGCACGTCAAGGACGCTCTGGCAGCCGGGGCTCGGGACCTGCCGTTCCCGGAGTCGGCGCTGCGGCCGGTCACGCGGATCGCGGCCGCGGTGCCGCTGGAGGACGCGCTGACCACGATGCGGGCGCGGCGTGCCCACATGGCGGAGGTGGTCGGCTCCGACGGCCGGCCGGTGGGACTGGTGACGATGGACGACGTGCTGCGGGAGCTGGTGGCCCGCATGTCGTCGCCGTCCTCCGTCGGCCTGTCCTCTCCACCCGGTTCTCCACCCCCGGGGGGACCTGACGCCGCGTAACGTCCACCCGCTTCTCCACCCTGGGGTGGAACCCTTTGTGGCGATTCACTGCCATCGTGGTCACACGCAGTCCCCGCGACGCGAACCGCTCGGCGGTGGACAGCGGGGCGTACGGGGTTCCGCCGTCCGGCGGGGTCCCGGGGAGGTGAACGGACGCACGGGAGGCGGGAGATGGATCACGCGTTGGGTGTGACGATGGTGGTCACGCTGTGGAGCTGGGGACTGGCGGAGGCGGTGTTGCAGGTGCGGGGGTTCCTGCGTCGCGGGTCCACGTCGAGCACGGAGCACACCACACTGCTGGCGATGGTGGTGCTGATGACGGGCGGGGGATGGCTCGCCTCACTGGCGGGCGGCTGGTGGCCGGCGCTGTCGTACTCGACCCACGGGACGGTACTGCGGACGGCTGTGCTGGCGGTGGGCTGGGCCGGCATAGCGGTCCGGCTGTGGGCGATCGTCTCGCTCGGCCGGTTCTTCCGGGGCACGGTCCACGTCCAGGAGGACCATCAGGTGGTGCGTTCCGGTCCCTACCGCTGGGTGCGGCATCCCTCCTACACCGGCGTGATCCTGGCCGTGTCGGCCTTCACCGTGATGCTGGGCAGCACCACGTCATGGCTGGTGTGGGCCGGGTGCACCGCTGTGGCCTTCGGCTACCGGATACGGGTCGAGGAACGGTTCCTGACGCAGGCGCTCGGCAGTGCCTACACGCAGTACGCGGCCGGAACGCGGCGGCTGATACCCGGCGTGTGGTGACCGCGGGGAGGGGTGAACGGTCAGTGGCGGGCGGGTCGATAGGATCTACGGCGTCATGGGGACAGATCACACATCTTGCGCCGACCTCGTCGGCAGCGCGGTCACGGCCGTGCCCGGGGACGGCCAGACCGCCGGTCCGGAATTCACCAGCTTCGTCGCGGTGGGCGACTCGTTCACCGAGGGCATGTCCGACGGGCTGCCGGACGGCAGCTACCGGGGCTGGGCGGACCTGCTGGCCGTACGGCTCGCGGCCCGGTCCGCCGGCTTCCGGTACGCGAATCTGGCGGTGCGCGGCAAGCTCATCGGGCAGATCGTGTCCGAGCAGGCCGGGACCGCCGCGGCGATGCGGGCCGACCTGGTCACGATCGTCGGTGGGCTCAACGACGTGTTGCGGCCGAAGTGCGACGTGGAACAGGTCTGCGCGCGGCTGGAGGAGGCGGCGGGGATCCTGGCGCCGTCCTGCCGTCAGCTGGTGCTGATGCGCAGCCCGGTGCGGCGGGGGCCGGTGGCCACACGGATGCTGCCGCGGATGGAGCGGCTGTTCGACTTCGTGACGGAGCTGGGCGCTCGGCACGGGGCGGTCGTCGTGGACCTGTACGGCACGGAGGTGCTGAGCGACGGGCGCCTGTGGGCCGACGACCGGCTGCATCTGAACGCGGAGGGCCACCGGCGCGTGGCCGAGGCAGTCTGGCAGGGGCTGGGTCTGCCCCAGGAGTCGGCCTGGCGGGAGCCGCTGGAGCTGTACGTACCGCCCGCGTGGGTGGCCCGGCGGGCGTCGGACCTGCGGTTCGCCCGGGAGCACCTGCTGCCGTGGATAGGGCGCCGGCTGACCGGGCGGTCGTCGGGGGACGGACTGCCTCCGAAGCGGTCGGAATTGCTGCCGCTGGAGCCGTGAGCGGCCGTCCGGGGCGTGTTCAGGGCGCTGGCCTGGGAGGACACGGTCGGTGGGGACAGTAGACTTTGGTCACGTGACCTCCAAGCCGCGCATTCCGAACGTCCTGGCCGGGCGCTACGCCTCCGCCGAACTGGCCGCCATCTGGTCCCCGGAACAGAAGGTGGTGCTCGAACGCCGACTGTGGCTCGCCGTACTGCGGGCGCAGAAGGATCTGGACATCGAGGTGCCCGAAGCGGCGCTCGCCGACTACGAGCGGGTGCTGGAGCAGGTGGACCTGGGCTCGATCGCCGAGCGGGAGAAGGTCACCCGGCACGACGTGAAGGCGCGGATCGAGGAGTTCAACGCGCTGGCCGGTCACGAGCAGGTCCACAAGGGCATGACGTCCCGGGACCTGACCGAGAACGTGGAGCAGTTGCAGATCCGGCTGTCGTTGGAGCTGGTGCGGGACCGCGCGGTGGCGGTGCTGGTGCGGTTGGGCCGGCTGGCGGCGGAGCACGCGGAGCTGGTGATGGCCGGCCGTTCGCACAACGTGGCGGCGCAGACCACGACGCTGGGCAAGCGGTTCGCGACGGCGGCGGACGAGCTGATCGTGGCGTTCGAGCGGGTGGAGCAGCTCGTCGAGCGGTATCCGCTGAGGGGCGTCAAGGGTCCGGTCGGCACCGCGCAGGACATGCTGGACCTGCTCGGGGGTGACGCGGGGAAGCTCGCGGAGCTGGAGGGACGGATCGCGTCGCACCTGGGGTTCGCCCGGGCGTTCACCTCGGTGGGTCAGGTCTATCCGCGGTCGCTGGACTACGACGTGGTGAGCGGGCTGGTGCAGTTGGCGGCCGGGCCGTCGTCGCTGGCGAAGACGATCCGGCTGATGGCTGGGCACGAGCTGGTGACGGAGGGGTTCAAGCCGGGTCAGGTCGGATCGTCCGCCATGCCGCACAAGATGAACACCCGGTCGTGCGAGCGGGTCAACGGTCTGGCGGTCATCCTGCGGGGTTACGCGTCGATGACCGGGGAGCTGGCCGGCGACCAGTGGAACGAGGGCGACGTGTCGTGCTCGGTGGTGCGCCGGGTGGCATTGCCGGACGCGTTCTTCGCGTTCGACGGGCTGATGGAGACGTTCCTGACGGTGTTGGACGAGTTCGGGGCGTTCCCGGCGGTGATGGCGCGGGAGCTGGACCGCTACCTGCCGTTCCTGGCGACGACGAAGGTGCTGATGGCAGCGGTGCGCGCCGGGGTGGGCCGGGAGGTGGCGCACGAGGCGATCAAGGAGCACGCGGTGGCCTCGGCGCTGGCGATGCGGGAGAAGGGCGTCGAGCGCAACGAACTGCTGGACCGGCTGGCCGACGACGAGCGGATCCCGCTGGACCGCGGCGGACTGGACGCGCTGATGGCGGACCGGCTGTCGTTCACGGGTGCGGCGGCCGCGCAGGTCGGAGTGGTCGTGGCGCGGGTGGAGGGGATCGCGGCGCGGTATCCGCAGGCGGCGGCCTACCAGCCCGGGGCGATCCTCTGACCCCGCAGGAGCTTGAGGCGGCCCGGGGGCGGACCGTGCCGGACATCGGCGGTGCGGGACTGGCGGTGCTGTTCTGCGGAATCAACCCCGGGCTGTTGTCGGCGGCGACCGGGCACCACTTCGCCCGCCCCGGCAACCGATTCTGGCCGGCGCTGCACGCCTCCGGGTTCACCCCGCATCGCATGGCGCCGGGCGAGCAGGGCGAACTGCCGTCGCTGGGGCTGGGGATCACCAACGTCGCCGCCCGGGCGTCGGCCCGGGCGGACGAGCTGAGCGACGCCGAACTGCGCGAGGGGGGCATGTTGCTGCGGGAGCGCGTCCTGCGGTGGGCGCCGCGGTGGCTCGCGGTGGCCGGGGTGACGGCGTACCGCACGGCGTTCGCGGAGAAGGGCGCCCGCGTCGGCCGGCAGGAACGCGTCATCGGCGACACCCGTGTCTGGGTCCTGCCGAACCCCAGCGGGCTCAACGCCCACTGGACTCTGCCGGCGATGGCGGAGGAGTTCGCACGGCTGCGTGAAACCGCGGGCGTCCCGTCCCGCAGCGCGGGACCGCAGGAGGCGTAAGGGAGCCGGTTCCCACGGAGGCGGTGCCACGGCGCCGTGGCGCCGCCTCTCCCACGATCCCGGCCGCCGCGTCCCCGGCGTGTCACCGCCCGCCGCGCCGCCCCGACGCCGCCTGCGGCCCCGGCCCGGCCGCCACACCCAACGCCGCCGCCCCCGCACCGCCGCCCTCCCCCACCCCTCCGGCCACCGCCCCGGTGCGGCTCGCCCTCCCCGCTTCCGGTCCCGGCGCGGGCCCGTTCGGCAGCGCACTCGCAGGGCGGGCGGTCGGCCCGATAGCATCCGGCGCAGGGCCGTCCGACCACGCGGTCCGGGTTGGGAGGCGTCACGGTGGTACGGCTCACCGGTGGGGACCCCTCGCTGCTGCGCAGGATCAATTCGGCCGTTGTGCTGCACGCGTTGCGCGGTTCCGCTCCGCTGACGCTGACGGAGCTGACGCGCTCGACGGGGTTGTCGCGACCGACCGTCGAGGGGGTCGTCGAGGGGCTGGCGGAGACCGGCCTGGTGGTGGAGGCCGAGGCCGCCGAGGCGGATGTGCGGCGGCAGGGGCGTCCGGCGCGGCGGTTCCGGTTCCATGCCGAGGCGGGGCACCTGCTGGGCCTGGAGGTCGGCGTGCACCAGGTGCGGGTGATTCTCGCCGACCTGGGGGGCCGGGTGCTGGGCTCGCACGGGTTCGCGGTCGGTGAGGTGCTGGACGCGGACACGCGGCTGGAGCGGGTGCGGGCCGCGGTGGCGGAGTCGTTGCGGCGGTGCGGGGTGGCGCGCAGCACGCTGTGGGCGGTCGGGGTGGGCAGCCCCGGAATCGTGGAGAGCGGCGGCCGGGTGCGGCTGAGCACCGCGCTGCCCGGCTGGTCGGGGCTGGATCTGGGCGAGCGGCTGGGGCGGTCGTTCCGTTGTCCGGTGCTGGTGGAGAACGACGCGAACGCGGCAGCGCTCGGCGAGCACTGGACGGGGGCGGCGCGCGGCAGCGACGACGTGGTGTTCGTGATGGCGGGTCTGAGCCCGGGCGCCGGTTCGCTGATCGGCGGGCGGCTGCACCGTGGGTTCGGAGGGGCGGCCGGGGAGATCGGGGCGTTGCACCTGCTCGGGCAGGAGGCGACGCCGGAGCGGTTGCTGTCGACGACGGACCGGCCACTGGACCCGCTGGACGAGGTGGCGGTCACCCGGGTCTTCCTGCTGGCGCGCGACGGTGACGAGCAGGCGCGGGAGGCGGTGCGCCGGTTCCTGCAGCGGCTCGTGCACGACGTCGCGGCCCTGGTGCTGGCGCTCGATCCCGAACTGGTGGTGCTGGGTGGCTGGGCTTCGGGGCTGGACGACGTCCTGGAGCCGCTGCGGGACCAGTTGGCGCGCTACTGTCTGCGGCCGCCGCGGGTGACGCAGTCGGTTCTGGGCGAGCAGGCGGTCGCCACGGGGGCGTTGCGGCTGGCGCTGGACCACGTGGAGGAGCAGTTGTTCACGGTGGAGACTGCGGCGGCGCCGGTCCCGCGCTGACCGCCGGCCGTCCCGTTCCGCGGGGCGCCCGGGGGACGGGCCGCCCCTGCCCGCCCCCGCGTGAACGCCGACGGCCCGCGCGCGGACGAGGCGTGCGGGCCGGGTGGAGCCGGTGGCGCTGTCAGGCCGCGGTGGTGGCGATCTCGACGGCGCCGCTGTCACCGAAGGTCAGCCGGCAGGTGTCGGCGCGGTAGGTGGCCACGGACACGGCGACGACGTTGCCGGCGGTGACGTAACGGGTGGTGACGACCAGGACCGGGGCGCCGGGCAGGCGTTCGAGCTGCTTGGCGTCCTCGGCGCGGGCGGAGCCGAGTTCGACGGTGCGGTCCTCGCCCTCCAGGGCCAGCAGGTGCAGCTGGGTGAGGACGGCCTGCGGGTGGTCGGCGGGCGTGAGGTTGCCGGGGAGGCCCGGCACCGAGGAGCGCGGCACGTAGAGGATGTCGGTGGCGACGGTCAGGTCGCCGGAGGTGCGCACGCGGTGGACGCAGTGCACGGCGTCGTCCGGGTGCTCGCCCAGCAGGCGCGCGACGGCGGCCGGCGGGGTGGCCTCGGCGCAGGCGACCGCGCGCCAGTCGTCCGGGCCCTGGCCGGGCCAGTGGCGTTCGGCGGGGCCGACGTGGATGCCGACGCGCGGCGGGGCGACGGTGGTCCCGACACCGCGGCGGCGCTGCAGGCGGCCCTCCAGCTCCAGTTGTTCGAGTGCCTGGCGCAGCGTGGCGCGGGCGACGCCGAAGCGGGCTGCGAGGTCACGTTCGTTGGGCAGCACTTCGCCGACGGCGAACTCCGAGTCCAGGGCCTCGCCCAGCACGTTCTTCAGATGCCAGTACTTCGGCTCGGCGGCCGTTTCCTGCACTGACTCAAGCTGCGTGGTCCCCACCCTGTGCCTCCACGGTCGCCTCGTCCACCGGGTTTATCAACCCTTGTTTATTAAGGGTTGTTTCACTACGGCGACGATAGGCCGCCTTCCCGGACTTGGTCAAGACCAATCGGCGCCGCCTCCCGCACAGGGGTTCGTAGAATCTGCCGCGCCCCACGGGTGGCGTGGTGGCGGGACGGACATCGGGAGGGGGCCCGCATGGGCTCGGTCACAGTGGTCACCGGCGGCAGCCGGGGTATCGGCGCGGCGGTCGCGGTGCGCCTGGCGGCGGCGGGCCACGCGGTCGCGGTGGGCTACGAGCACGCGGCCGGCGCGGCGCAGGAGGTGGCCGAGCGGGTGCGGGCGCTGGGGGCGCCGTGCGTGACCGTGCGGGTGGACGTCACCGACGAGGCGCAGGTGGACGCGCTTTTCCAGGCCGCGGCGCGTGAACTGGGACCGGTGACGGGTCTGGTGAACAACGCGGGCATCACCGGGCCGCTGGGCCGCTTCACGCAGACACCGGCGGACGTGGTGCGGCGGGTCGTCGACGTCAACGTGACGGGCAGCATCCTGTGCGCGCGCCGCGCGGTGCGGTCGATGTCGACGCTGGATGGCGGGGCGGGCGGGGCGATCGTCAACGTCTCGTCGTGCGCCGCCACCACCGGCAGCCCGGGCGAGTACGTGCACTACGCGGCGAGCAAGGCGGCCGTGGAGGCCCTGACGACCGGCCTGAGCAAGGAGCTGGCCCAGGAGGGCATCAGGGTCAATTGCGTGCGGCCCGGTCTGGTCCTGACCGGCATCCACGCCACGATGGGTGACGCCGACCGCCCCTGGCGCGTCGCCGAACGCGTCGCGATGCGGCGCCCCGGCGAACCCGAGGAGGTGGCCGGCGCGGTGGCGTGGCTGATGTCGGACGAGGCGTCGTACACCACGGGGGCGGTACTGGAGGTGTCGGGCGGGCTGTGAGGTGACAGGGCGGGCGGAGGGGCCGCGGGGGGGGCGGCAGCGGTCCGCCCCACCGCCGGCCGCCCGCCCCTCGCCGGCCGCCCGCCCCGCACCGCGCGCCTGCGATCCGGCACCGGAAGCCCGACCCGCCCGCTCCCAGCCCGCTCCCAACTCACTCGCCCCTGGCCGAAAGACGCCCCCTCTGGCGCGCTACCGGTGCGTAACATACAAGCGCCGGATCCGTGGGGCGCGGTCCGCGGCGGCGGGTCGCCACGGTTCCGGCCGTTCACACGCCGACCGTTCTCGCCGGGGAGCCGCGTATGACACGCACCGCAACGACCCTGTTCGCCACCGCCGAGCCCGCCGGGCTGCCGGCCACGCGCCTCGCCTACGAGCGGCACGGCGCCGGGGAACCGCTCGTCCTGCTGCACGGAATCGGCCATCACCGGCAGGCGTGGTACCCGGTGGTCGCGGAGCTGGCGGAACGGCGTGAGGTGATCGCCGTGGACCTGCCGGGGTTCGGGGAGTCACCGGCGCAGCCGCCGGGGCTGCCGTACACGCCGGAGAGTGCCGTGGCGGTCCTGGGGGCGTTCTTCGACGCCCTCGGGCTGGGCGTTCCGCACGTGGCGGGCAACTCGCTCGGCGGGCTGCTGGCCCTGCGGCTGGCGCAGACGCGGCGGGTGGCGTCGGTGACGGCGCTGTCGCCGGCCGGGTTCTGGAGCGTTCCGGAGGGGCTGTACGTCTTCTGCCTGCTGCGGGCGATGCACCGCGGGGCGCGCACGCTGTCGCCGGGGGCGGTGGAACGGCTGGCGGGCAGCAGGGCGGGGCGGCGGGTGCTGACGGGGGCGATCTGCGCGGCGCCGGGGCGGCGGGACCCGGTGGCGGTGGTGGCCGAGACGCTGGCGCTGCGGGAGGCCCCCGGGTTCGCGCCGGTGCTGGCGGCGGGCAGCAGGGGGCGGATGTTCGCCGGCGGGATCGGTCCGGGGACGCCGGTGACCGTGGCGTGGGGCGACCGGGACCGTATGCTGCTGCCCCGGCAGGGGGTGCGTGCCAAGCGGGCCATACCGCACGCGCGACTGGTGCGGTTGCCGGGCTGCGGTCACGTGCCGATGAACGACGCGCCGGACGCCGTGGCCCGTGTGCTGCTGGAGGGGAGCCGCTGACCCGCTGTGGACACCTTCACCTACGCCTTCCCCGGCGCGACCGCCGACCTCTCGCTGCCGCCGCCGCCCGGTTACCGGGTGCTGCGGGTGAGCACGCCGGTGGGCGCCGGGGAGCGGGTCTTCGCGACGGCCGGGCGGGCGCTGCTGGAGTGGCGGGCGCACCGGGCGATGGGCGTGCGGATGGACACCGACGCGCCGCTGGCGGTGCCGGGCGCCCGGGTGGTCGTGGGGCTGGGGGCGGGCCCGTTGCGGGTGTCGGGGCCGTGCGAGGTCGTATGGACGGTGCGGGAGGACCGGCGCACCGGCTGGGCCTACGGCACGCTGCCCGGTCACCCGGAGCACGGTGAGGAGGCGTTCGTGGTGGAGCGGGACGAACGCGGCACGGTGTGGCTGCGGGTGTACGCGTTCAGCCGTCCCGCCGTGTGGTGGACGCGGGCGGCCGGGCCCCTGGTGCCGGTCTTCCAGCGCGCGTACGCCCGCCGGCTGGGTACCGTGCTGCGTGCGCTGGCCGCGGGTGGGGACGCGGCGCCCGGCACCGTTCACGACGGGTGAGACCGGTACCGTTCCCGATGGGTGAGGGGGACGTGGAGAACGGCGCGATTTACGCGGCGGTCACGGTGCGTTGGTGACGGGGCAACACCGGTTGACCACAATGGAACGCATGCGTACCAGGTTCGACCACCCTGTCCGCCCGCACGCCGACCGTCCGCTCCCCGCGGGCGCCGTATCCGGCACGTTGCCGGAATCCGGCGCCGCGGTGCGGCAGAGCGTGAACGGCGTCTCCATACCGCACGACAACTGCGCGCCGCACGGTTGCGCCGCAGTGCACGAAAACCCGGCGTCGTTCGGCCGCACCATGGTGCACGAAAACGCACCGGCGACCGGCCGGCACCTGGCCGCCGTCGCCCACGCGCCGGTGCGCGAACGGCGGGGCGCACCGCGTTCGGCGCCTGGACGGGCGGCGGGCTCGGCGGGGGAGGGCGGGGCGACGCGCCTGCCGGACGGCGAGCGGGTGTGGCTGCGGGAGGCCGGACCCGCCGACCGGGAGGCGGCGCTGCGGCTGCACGCGCGCTGCTCGGCGGAGACCCTGCGGCTGCGTTACCACGGTCCTGTGGAGGACGCGGGACGCTACCTGGCGCACCTGCTGGACCCGCGGCACGGCACGTCGCTCGCGGTGGCGTCGGCCTGCGGTGAACTGATCGCGCTCGGGCACCTGCTGTGGGACGGCGAGGAGAGCGAGATCGCCCTGCTGGTGGCGGACGACTGGCAGCGGCGCGGTGTCGGCACGCTGCTGCTGCGGCGGCTGGTGGTGGCGGCGCGGGCGCGGCGGCGGTCGTCGGTGTACGCGGTGACGGCGGCGGCCAACACGGGGATGCGGGCGGCCCTGCGCGGTCTGAACGTTCCACTGGGCCGGCACGAGGCGGACGGGGTCGTGGTGCTGAGCGCGACCGTGCCGGGTCCGGCCAATTCCGGCAACTCCGAAGAAGAAAGGGTGCCCGCGTATCGCAAGTGATCGACGCGGGCGGCGCCCGGACAGCAGGATGGTGTCATGTCCGACACCTCTGACTCCGTCCGTCCGCGGGCCGTCGCCGATCGTCATGTCGACGCGGTGGCCCGGCAGGACCCCCTCGTGGCGCTCTCGCTGGGGCTGAACCCCGGCGACACCGCCCTTCCCGACTACTCCCCCGACGGCGTGGCCGCCGAGGCGTCCCTGGCGCGTGCCACGCTCGCGGAGCTGGACGCGGCGGAGGCCGCCGGCGGGGCGGCCGACGCGGCGGAGCGGCGTTGCGCGCGGCTGCTGCGTGAGCGGCTGTCGTCGGAACTGGCCAATCTGGACGCGGGTGAGGGTCTGCGGCGGGTGAACAACCTGTTCTCGCCGGTCACCTCGGTGCGCAACGCCTTCGCGCAGATGCCGGTGGCCACCGAGGAGGACTGGGTGGTCGTCGCCGGCCGGCTGCGCAACGTGCCGGACGCGCTGGAGGGGTACCGGGCGTCGCTGGCGCTCGGGCTGGAGCGGGGGTTGCCGGTGGCGCCGCTCCAGGTGACGACGCTGGCCGGACAGCTGGACGCGTGGCTGGTGGGTGCGGGCTGGTTCGGGGACTTCGTGGCGGACGGCCCGCAGGCGCTGCGCGGTGAGCTGGACGAGCGCGGCGGCCGGGGCGTCGGCGGCGGTGGCGCGGCTGCGGGACTGGATGCGCGCCGAGTACCTGCCGGGCTGTGCCGGGGCGCCGGACGCGGTCGGCCGGGAGCGGTACGCGCTGCGGGTGCGCCACTGGGCGGGCAGTGCGCTGGACCTGGACGAGGCGTACGCCTGGGCGTGGGAGGAGTTCCACCGCATCGACGCGGAGATGCACGCCGAGGCCCGCAAGGTGCTGCCGGGCGCGGGGCCGCTGGAGGCGATGGCGCACCTGGACACCGAGGGTCCGGCGGTCGAGGGCGTCGAGGCGGTGCGGGTGTGGCTGCAGACGCTGATGCGGGAGGCGATCGACGCGCTCGACGGTACGCACTTCGACCTGGCGGAGCCGGTGCGGCGGGTCGAGGCGATGATCGCACCGGCGGGCAGTGCCGCGGCGCCGTACTACACGCAGCCGACGCTGGACTTCTCCCGTCCGGGCCGCACGTGGCTGCCGACGCTGGGCCGGGACCGGTTCCCCACGTACGACCTGGTCAGCACGTGGTACCACGAGGGCGTGCCGGGGCATCACCTCCAGTTGGCGCAATGGGTGCACGTGGCGGACCGGCTCTCGCGGTACCAGGCGACGCTGGGGAAGGTCAGCGCCAACCTGGAGGGCTGGGCGCTGTACGCGGAGCGCCTGATGGACGAGTTGGGGTTCCTGACCGATCCGGGTGCGCGGCTGGGTTTCCTGGACGCGCAGATGATGCGGGCGGTGCGGGTGATCGTGGACATCGGCATGCACCTGGAGCTGCCGATCCCGCGCGACTCGGGCTTCCGGGACGGCGGCGAGTTGTGGACCCCGGCGCTGGGCCGGGAGTTCTTCGGCCTGCACAGCGGCCGCCCGCCGGCGTTCCTGGACAGTGAGCTGGTGCGTTACCTGGGGCTGCCGGGTCAGGCGATCGGCTACAAGCTGGGGGAACGCGCGTGGCTGGCCGGGCGGGAGGCGGCCCGCAAGCGGCACGGCGCCGCGTTCGACGCGAAGGCGTGGCACATGGCGGCGCTCTCGCAGGGTTCGCTCGGCCTGGACGATCTCGTCGAGGAGTTGTCGGCGCTGTGAGCCGAGCGGCCGCGTGACGGGCGTCCGTCACGCGGTCGTCCCTGGGCTGCGCCGGCCCCGCGCGGGTGGGTGTCCGCCGCCCGCCGGGGCCTTCGCGGGGTGACGGGAGCGGGGTCCGCCGGGGAGTACAGTCATCGCGTCCCACGGCGGGATCCGTGTGAAGGGCGGGGTGCATGGAGGTCTCGTACGAGGGCGGCCGGGTGGTGCTGCGTGGCGAACGGGTGGAGCTGCGTGAGCAGTTGCCGCCCGAGGCCGCGCGGATCGCCGACGGTGCCGGCGACGGCCTGCGCTGGGTCGGCGGCGGGCCCTGCGAGGGCACGAAGGTGGCCGCCTCCCTGGTGGTGAAGGCGTTCACGGCCGGGCTGTACGTGCCGGGCTGGGGGGTGTTCACCATCGTGCGGCTGGCGGACGGGCTGGCGGCGGGGGGCATCGGCTTCCACGGTCCGCCGCGCGAGGGGTCGGTGGAGATCGGCTACGACCTGTCGGCCGGGGCGCGCGGCGCGGGCCTGGCGACCGAGGCGGTGCGGCTGCTGTCGGCGTGGGCGCTGGGGCAGCCGGACGTGCGGGTCGTGACGGCGGCGACCGAGCCGGACAACGTTCCCTCGCAGGCCGTGCTGGACCGGGCGGGTTTCACCCGTTCGGCGGACGTGGGAGGGCTGCGGGTCTTCATCCTCGCGGGTCCGGCGGCCGTCTGAGCCCTGCGGGCCCGGAGCCGCCCACCGTGGCCGGGGTCAGGCGCCGGGGCGGCGCGGGATGACCGGGTCGGGGCCGTCGAGCGTCGCCCCGTCGTCGTCCCGTTCGTCCCAGCCGCAGTACCGGCACCAGGGCGAGACCCTGCGGTGCGCGACGGAGCCGAACAGGGCGCTCACCCACAGCACGCAGGAGACGCCCCACAGGCCGAGCGCCCACGCGACGGTCAGGCCGAGCGGTCCGCAGACGCCGCAGCCGAAGGTGAGGACCAGCCGTGTGGCCAGCAGCGGGGGTTCGTGCGTGACGTGGAACAACCACAGCCTGCGGTAACGGCGTTCGGCGCGGACGGGCGCGTCGAGCGGCATCTCGGCCAGGCACGCGGCGCACAGACCGCCCGCGTGGGCGAGGGAGGCGGTCACCGACCACAGCGCCAGCACCGTGGCCAGCAGGATCAGCACCAGTGCGGCCAGTGGCAGGCGGTCGTGGACGGCGAAGCAGGCTCCCTGTCCGACGATGGCGACGGCCATGACGTGGGCGGCGCGGTGGCCGGCCCAGCTGTGCAGCCGGCCGGCTAACCGGGGGCGGGGAGCGGGGGGTTCGGGGAGCACGCTGACCGGCATGCCGTCAGTCTGACACCCAATCGCCTTCACCAAACCCCCTTTTCGCCGCCACTTCATGCGAACTTCCTTACTCGTTGCGCGAGTTGCTGTCTTCGTCAGATGGCGTTCGCCAGGGCCGGCCGTCGCCCGAGGGGGCGTGGACCGTGCGGTCGGCGGGCCGGGGAGACGCACCGCCGGCCCGGCGCCGGTGCGTCGTTGACCTCGGCAACCGGCGGCCCGTCCGCGCGGCCCCCGGTGCGACGTGCGGCGCGCCGGGGCGGGGGCGGGGGCGGGGCGAACGGTGATTCACCGCCGTGCGGTTTGCCGGGCCGGGAATTCCCCTGCTATCCATGGGGTATGACCGCGATTCCCCTGGACGCTACCGACTGGCGGATTCTGGCCGTGCTGCAGCGCGACGGGCGGGCGAGTTACGCCGAACTCGCACGCGCGGTCTCGATGTCGGCGAGCGCCGTCACCGACCGGGTGCGGCGGCTGGAGGAGTCCGGGGTGATCAGCGGCTACGCGGCCGTCGTCGACCCGGAACGGGTCGGGCTGACCGTGCTGGCGCTGGTACGACTGCGGTACCCCACCAGCAACTACAAGCCGTTGCACGCCCTGCTGGACGCGATGCCCGAGATCCTGGAGGCGCACCACGTGACCGGCGACGACTGCTTCGTGCTGAAGGTGGCGGCGCGCTCCATGCGGCACCTGGAGGAGATCACCGGCCGGATCGGCGCCCTGGGCCCGGTGACCACCAGCGTCGTCTACTCCTCCCCGCTCAGCCGGCGGCCGCTGGCGCCGTGACGGCGGACGGCACCCGCTGGCGCAGCACGGACCCGGCACGCCCCTTGACGACCTCCAGCTGCGCCGGGATCCGGGCGCGCAGGTCGCCGACGTGGCTGACGATGCCGACCGCCCGGTCGCGTTCGCGCAGGCCGTCGAGCACGTCGAGGACCTCGTCCAGGGTCTGGTCGTCGAGACTGCCGAAGCCCTCGTCGATGAAGAGGGTGTCCAGCCGCACCGCGCCCGCCTCGTCGGTGACCACGTCGGCCAGGCCCAGGGCGAGGGCGAGGGAGGCGGAGAACGTCTCGCCGCCGGAGAGCGTGGCGGTGTCGCGTTCGGTGCCCGTCCAGGCGTCGACGACGCGCAGGCCCAGCCCCGAGCGGGTGCGGCCGGTTGCGCGGGCGTCGGTGTGCGCGAGGGTGTAGCGGCCGGAGGTCATCCGGCGCAGCCGGATGCTGGCGGCGCCGGCCACCTGCTCCAGCCGGGCCGCCAGCACGTACGACTCCAGCCGCATGCGCAGTTCGTTCTCCGCGCAGGTACCCGCCGCGAGCTGCGACAGGCGGCGCAGCCGGGCGTGGTCCTCGCGCAGCGGGGCGAGTGCGTCGGTCTGCCGGGCGGCTTCGCGGGCGAGCCGGGCCAGTTGGGTGCGGCGTTCGCTCCAGGCGTCGGCCGCCGCGGCGGCGGCGCGCAGGGTGCGGGCGGCGGCGTCCTGTGTGCGGCGGGCGGCCTCGGGATCGGCGGGCGGCAGCGCGGCCGCCGCGGCGACGTCCGGGTCGGCCGCCTCGGCCACCACGGCGGCGCGCTGGTCGCGGTGGTCGTCGACGCGGCGTTGCAGTGCTGCGCGTTCGGCGGGCGGCGGCAGGGCTGTGGCGGCGTCCTCGGGGGTGGCGAAACCTGCCTCGGCGGCGGTGGCGGCGAGCTGGGTGGTGGCGGTGGTGAGGCGATCGGCGGCGGCGTCGAGGGTACGGGCGGTCTCGGCGGCGGCGGCCAGCAGGCGGGCCCGGTGCTCCAGGACCGCGGCGCGCTGGTCGACGCCGCCGCCGTCCTCACCGGCCTCGGCCAACTGAGCCTTCAGCGTGTCGAGTTCGGCGTCGTAGGCGTCGCGCTGGGAGACCCGGGCGGCCTGGCGCTGCTGGATCGCGCGCAGGGTTTCCTGCCGCCCGGCGCATTCGGCCTCGGCGCGGCGCAGTTCCTCCCGGGCGGCGTGTGCCTGGCCGGCGGTGCGGCGGGCGGTGGCCTCCTCGGTGGTCAGCCGGGTGACGGTGCCGGTGAGGTCGGCGGCCGTCTCCCCGGCGGCCTCGGCGCTGGCCGCGGCCAGCCGTTCGCGGACGGTGTGCAGGGCGGTGTCGGCCGCGGCCCGGGCCGCTTCGGCGTCCTCGTGGGCCAGCAGGGCGCTCTGCTCGGCGTCGGCCGCGGTGTGCTCGCCGGTGGGGCGGGCGGGGCTGGGGTGGTCGGTGCTGCCGCAGACCGGGCAGTCGGCGCCGGGGGCCAGGGCGGCGGCGAGGTCGGCGGCCACGGATTGCAGGCGGCGTTCCTTCAGCGTGAGCCATTCCTCGTGGGCGGTGGAGGCGGCGGTGCGGGCGGCGGTGAACTCCTCGGACGCCTCGCGTTCCTCGCCGGTCAGCGTGTCGCGGCGGTCTGCGGCGGCGAGGCGGCGGCGGGCGGTCTCCAGGCGGGCGGCCAGCGCCTCGGCGCCGGCGGCGGCCTCCTGCGCGGTGTCCAGCCGTGCCCGGCAGGCTTCGCGGCGTTCCTGCCAGGTGGCGAGCCAGGTGGCGCTGTCGCGTTCCTGCTCGTCGTCGGCGGCGGCCTCGCGGTCGAGCCGGGCGCGGTCGGCGGTGAGGGCGGCGGCGCGCTGTTCGGCGCGGCGGGCGGCGTCGAGGCGGCCGAGGTCCTGGCGCACCCGGCGTTCGCGGTCGGCGAGTTCGGCGGCCCCGGCGGTGCTGAGGGCGGCGGGCAGCGGGGTGACGGCCGCGGCGTGCCGGCGGGCGGCGTCGGCGTGTTCGGCGCGGGCGCGGTCCCGGGCGTGCAGGGCGGGAGCGACCCGGTCGGCGGCGATGGCCCGCTCCAGCCGGGCGGCGGCCGCGTCGGCGGCGGGACGTTCGCCCTCCAGGCGGGCGGCGCGGGCGCGGGCGGCGGTGTGGCGCTGCTGGAGGGCGGCGGTGCTGCGGGCGCTCTCCAGCGCGGTGCCGGCGCTGCGGTGGGCGCTCTCGGCCGTGGCCAGGGCGACGGCGGCGACGTCACGGCGTTCCGCGGCCTCGCAGCGGGTGACGGCGGTCCACAGCGCGATCTCCCCGGCGAGGTCCGGCTCCCCGGGGGTGAGGGCGGGTGGGGGCGCGGCGGCGGGGCCGGCGGCCTGGGTCATGCGGTGGGCGAGCGCCACCAGCGCCTCGTCCTGCGCGCGCACCCTGGCCTCGGCGGTGCGGCGGCGGTCGGCCAGCCACTGCTCGACGGCCTCGAAGCGGCTGGTGTCGAACAGTTTGCCCAGCAGTGTGGCGCGCTCGGCGGCGTCGGAACGCAGGAAGCGGGCGAAGTCGCCCTGCGGGAGCATGACGACCTGGCAGAACTGCTCACGGCTCATGCCCAGCACGAGCCGGATCTCGTCGCCGGTCTCGCGGTGCGAGCGGCTGAGCGCCTTCCACGTGCCGCCGGTGTGCTCGCGCAGCAGCGTGACGGCTTTCTCCGTGGTGGTGCCCTTTCCGCTCTTCTTCGGCCGCGGCTGCTCGGGCCGGCGGGTGATCTCCAGCCGGCGTCCGGCCGCGGTCAGTTCGAGGATCACCTCGGTGGGGACGCCGGGGTCGGCGTGGTCGCTGCGCAGCCGCGTCCCCTGCCGGGCGCCGGGCACCCCGCCGTACAGCGCGTAGCACACGGCGTCCAGCACGGAGGTCTTGCCGGCCCCGGTGGCGCCGTGCAGCAGGAACAGCCCGGCGGAGCTGAGGTCGTCGAAGTCGACGCCGACGGTGGCCGGGTAGGGCCCGAACGCCGTCACCGTCATGCGATGCAGCCTCAACGGTCCTCCTCCGCCGCCGCGCTGACCCGCACCGCGTCGAACGCCTCGTCCAGCAGGGCGCGTTCCGCCGGGGTGGCCGTGCTGCCGCGCACGTGGGCGACGAAGTCCTCGGCGATCTGCCGGTCGGTGCGGTCCCGCAGCCGGCTCACGTACCCGGCGGCCTCGTCCGGTCCGCTCCCCTCGGGCTCGAAGGCCAGCACGAGCAGGTGCGGGAAGCGTGCGGACAGCCGCGCCATGGGTTCCTCGGGGCGGTAGGGGTCGGTGAGCACGGCCTCCACCCAGGCGTCCTGGTGAACGGTGAGGCCGGGGTCGGTCAGCAGCCGCTCCAGCGGGCCGCGCAGCCGGGCCAGCGGCCGGGGCACCGGGCAGTCGACCCGTTCGGCCCGCACCGCGCCGCCGGGCCCGAGGTCGACCAGCCACACGCTCTTGCGGTGCCCCGCCTCGGAGAAGGAGTACGCCAGCGGTGAACCGGAGTACCGCACACGGTCGTTGACGCTCTGGCAGCCGTGCAGGTGCCCGAGCGCGGCGTAGTCGACGCCGCCGAACACCGCTGCGGGGACGGCCTGCACGCCGCCCGCGGTGATGTCGCGTTCGCTGTCGCTGGGGGTGCCGCCGGTGACGAACGCGTGCGCCAGCACGACCGATCGGCTGCCGGCCGGGCGAGCCGCCAGGTCCGCCCGCACCCGGTCCATGGCGGCGCCCAGCACGGCCGCGTGGTCGGCCCGGTCGGCGCCGAACTCCTCACGGACCAGAGCGGGTTCGAGGTAGGGCAGGCCGTAGACGAGCACGTCGCCGGCCGGGTCGGGCAGCACGACGGGCTCCGCCACCGCGGACGGTGAGGTGCGCAGGTGGATTCCCGAGCCGCTCATCAGACCGGCACCCACCCCGAGCCGGCGCGCGGAGTCGTGGTTGCCGGAGATCATCACGGTGGGCACGCCGAGGGCGGCCAGCCGGTGGAGGGCGTCGTCGAACAGTTCCACGGCGGCCAGTTGGGGCACCGCGCGGTCGTAGACGTCGCCGGCCACCAGCACCGCTTCCACCTCCCGCTCGCGCACCACCTCGACGAGGTGGTCGAGGAACGCGGCCTGCGCGGACAGCATGCTGACGCGGTGGAACGACCGGCCCAGGTGCCAGTCGGAGGTGTGCAGCAGCCTCACTCGACGGCTCCGGCCCGCATGGTCTCCCCCTCGCAACTGCGCTCGTCGGTCGGCGCCGCCGACGTTACCGGACCCGGCGGACGGCCCGGCGGATCAGCGTCCGTCCTCTGGTTGCGCAGCGTACGTCTCGCCACCGACAACGGCCGTCGCCGTGCCCGCCGTGGCGTCCGCCAGCCAGCCGCGGAACGCGTCGAGCGCGTCGCCGGGCAGCGCCACGTCGATGGCGACATCGGTGCCGTACCGCACGTCGCGCACGATCCGCCCGGTGGCGACCAGGTCGTGGTGCAGCCGCCCGGCGTGCGTGTGGCCCGCGGTGACGGTGACCAGCAGGTACCGGCGGCGCACCTCGGTGCCGACCGCGTCGAGCGCGGCGCCCACCGCCCCGCCGTACGCCCGGATCAGCCCGCCGGCGCCGAGTTTGACGCCGCCGAAGTACCGTGTGACGACCGCCGCCGCGTACCGCATGTCGCGGCGCAGCAGCATCTGGAGCATCGGCACACCCGCGGTACCGCCCGGCTCGCCGTCGTCACCGGCCCTCTGCACGTGGGCGTCGGCCCCGATCACCCAGGCGAAGCAGTGGTGCGAGGCGTCCGGGTACCGCGCGCGGACCTCCCGCAGGAACTCCGCCGCCGCCTCCTCGGTCGCCACCGGCGCGAGGGCGCACAGGAACCGCGACCTGTTCACCCCGGTCTCGTGCACGCCGCGCCGGGCGAGCGTGCGGTAGGTCTCCGGCACGGGACCCAGGGTAGGACGTGCGGGGGGGTGCCGGTGCGCGGGCGCGGTGCGGGGTGGCGGGGGCGGGGGGAGGGTCGGCGCGGTGGATCTGCCGCGGGGGTGGCCGGTGTGGTGGCCGACCGGGCGTTCGGGAGTTTCGTCAGCGGTGGCGCTGAGCGGTTCACCCTTCCGGGAGGGCCTCGGCGGGAATCGGCGGGAGGTCCCGCACGTTGTCGAAGGCATGTACGGACATGACGCGACGGTACGTGAGATCCTCACCGGCGGCGGCACCTGGGCGGTCGTCGGCCTCTCGGGCAACCGCGCCCGGGCCGCCTACGGGGTGGCCGAGGTGCTGCGACGGCACGGCAAACGTGTGGTGCCGGTGCACCCGAAGGCCGAGACGGTGCTCGGCGAGCAGGGGTACGCGTCGCTGGCGGAGATCCCCTTCCCCGTCGACGTGGTGGACGTCTTCGTCAACTCCGGCCTGGCCGGGGCGGTGGCGGACGAGGCGGTGTCCATCGGCGCCAGAGCGGTCTGGTTCCAGCTCGGGGTGGTCGACGAGGCCGCGTACGACCGCACCCGGGAGGCCGGACTGGCCATGGTGATGGACCGGTGCCCCGCGATCGAACTGCCGCGGCTGGGCTGACGTCCGCACGGGAAGGGGGCGGCGCGAACAGGGCCGGGGTGCACGGCCCGGGGCTCGGACCGGGTCGGGGCGGGGCCGACGGACCCGGCGCGGCGACCCGCGACCGGGCAGGTGGACGGCCGGTTCCCGTTCGGCGCGGCGGTCGCGGGCGGGGTGTCGCGGGCCCGTCGTGATCGGCCGGGCAGGTGGGCCTAAGGTCGTTCCCATGAACGGGACACGTCCGGCCCGACCGGAGGACGCCGCCGAGGTGGTCCGGCTGCGCCGCCTGATGTTCGCCGCCATGACCGGCGAGGACCGCCCGGGGCCGTGGGAACGGACGGCGGAGGCGATGCTGCGCGAGGCTCTGGCGCTGCCGGTGCAGGAGCGGCGGTACGGGGTGTTCGTGGTGGAGGCGGATGCCTGCGGCGCGACGGGGGGCGCCGGCGGTGCCGTGCCGTTGGCCGCCTGTGCCGTGGGGACGGTGGAGGAGCGGTTGCCGGCGCCGCCGCACCCGGAGGGACGGTTCGGGTTCGTCTTCAACGTGTGCACGGACCCGGCGTACCGGGGCCGGGGGTACGCCCGGGCGGTGACGGGTGAGTTGCTGGGGTGGATGGCGGCGCGCGGGGTCACCCGGGTCGATCTGCACGCCACACCCGAGGCCGAGGCGCTGTACCGCTCCATGGGCTTCGGGGAACACTCCGTCGCCCTGTCCGCCGACCTGCCCCTCGGGCGTGCGGCGGGCTGAACGGGCCGGCGTCGGGCGGGTGGTGGGGTCAGATGCCCAGTGCGTCCAGGACGACCGCGCCGGGGAGCGCGGCGAGGGCCTCGCCGGGGACGAGGAGCTTGCCGCGGCGGCGGCCGCTGCCGACGACGACGTAGGGGGTGGCGGCGACGGCGGCGTCCACCAGCAGGGGCCAGGCGGCGGGCAGGCCGACCGGGGAGATTCCGCCGTACTCCATGCCGCTCTCGCCGACCGCGGTGTCCATCGGGGCGAACGACGCCTTGCGGACTCCGAGGTGGCGGCGCACCAGGCCGTTGACGTCGGCGCGGGTGGTGGCGAGGACGACGCAGGCGGCGAGGGTGATGTCCTGACCGCGTTTGCCGGCCACGACGACGCAGTTGGCGGAGTGTTCGGGGGGTACGCCGTAGACCTCGCCGAAGACGGAGGTGTCGGCGTTGTCCGGGTCGGTGTCGACGTACAGGACCTGGTCGGCGCCGGGGCCGGGCGTCCGGTCCCGGAGGGCGGCGGCGACCGGGGGTGCCAGCAGGCCGAGGTGGTCGGCGGCGGGTGCGGCGTCGGTGAAGTTCCCTACGGGTGCGGCCATTCGGGCACGTTAGCAGGGGTGCGGGCGGGGGCCGGATCCGGTCAGCGTTCGCCGGCCAGGGCTCCCGGGGGGACCGGTGCGGGGCTGCGCAGCGGGGGCTGCCAGCCGTCCTGCGGGGTCCAGCGGCGGATGACGCGGGCGGGGGCGCCGGCGACGAGGGTGTGGTCGGGGACGTCGCCGCGCACGACGGCGCCGGCGGCGACCGCGACGTTGCGGCCGAGGCGGGTGCCGGGCAGGACGACGGCCCCGACGCCCAGCCAGCTGCCGGAGCCGATCTCGACGGGGGCACAGCGCGGCCACTGACGGCCTATGGGTTCGTCGGGGTCGTCGTAGGAGTGGTTGTCGCTGGTGATGTAGACGTTGGGGCCGCAGTAGACGTTGTCGCCGATGGTCACCGGCTGCGAGGCGATCACGTGACTGCCGCGGCCGAGGACCACGCCGTCGCCGAGCCGCAGGAGCGGGACGGGTCCCATGTCGAGGCCGGGCAGCATGCCGACGGTGAGGGTGACCTGCTGGGCGATGACGCAGCAGGCGCCGATCTCGATCCACCGCTCACCGAAGACCGTGCCCTGCGGGTGGGCGAGCCGGGTGCCCTCGCCGAGCCGGGCGAACCGGTAGGGGCCGGGGCGTTCCGCGCTGACCGTGGCGGCCTCGCGCACCCAGCGGTCGGCGTGGTGCACCAGGCGCGAGACGGCACGCCGGCGCCAGGCCGTCAGGGCGGTGAGGGGGTTGCTGCGGTCGGGCACCCGGTCACCGTACCCGCCCGGTCACCGCCTCCGGGGGCGGCACGCGTGAGGGCCTTCTCACGCCCGCCGGGGCAACGGCTCCGGCTGGACGGCGCCCCCGAACGCCCGCCCCGAGCGCGCCGGCGCCCGCCCCCGCGACCGGGCGGAACGCGGCGCCCCGGCCGGAGAGCGCCGCGGTCCCGCGTCACCGAACGCCGTCCGCCCCTGCGATCCCTTCTCTCCCCCGGCACCCCCGGGACGCGGCCCGCCCCCGGCGCCGGCTCCCCCGCCGCACCGGCCCCCGACGCACCCCCAGCGCCACGAACCGCCACCGGCCCCGCCGCACCCTGCTCCCACGCCGCCGCGCGGCCCCTCACCCCACCCCGTTCACCGTGACCGCTCGCGGGGTCGGCGGGCTCGGTTCCAGGGCGGCGCGGCGTGGGAGCAGGAGGGGGGTGGCGAGGCTGAGGAGGCCGGCGACGGCGATGGCGGTGCGGGGGCCGGTGAGAGCGGCGAGCAGGCCCCACAGGCCGGTCATGGCCGCGATCGTGGCCTTGCTGGTGACCGACCAGGCGGCCAGGGTGCGGGCGACGCGGTCGCCGGGGGTGAGGTCGAGGCGGCAGGTGGACAGGACCGGGGTGAAGACGCCCATGCACGTGATCAGGCCGAGTTCGACGGCCATCACCAGCGCGAGGCCCACCGGGCCGGGCCGGACCAGGGCGAGCCCGGGCAGCCACAGGGCGCGCAGGGTGCCGGCGACGCGCAGGACGCGGTAGCGGCCGTACCGGGCGGTCACCCGGCGGGAGAGCCGCGAGCCCGCCAGGCCGCCGATACAGGGCACGGCGAACGCCAGACCGTACTGCCAGGGGGCGAAGCCGAGCCGTCCGAGCATCAGGACGGCCAGCACCGGAGCGGTGGCCATGATGAGGCCGCCGACCAGCACGTTGTTGACGAACAGCGGGCGCAGCACGGGGTGGCCCAGCAGGTGGCGCCAGCCGGTCAGGAGGCCGGTGGCGCCGGTGGCCCCGGGAGCCGGGCGGTCCGGGCGGGGGTCGGGGCCGGTGGCGGCACGGATGCCGGCGGCGGAGAGCAGGAAGCTGACGGCGTTGGCGGCGACGGTGACCACCGGGCCGAACAGGCCGATCGCCGCGCCGCCGAGCGGTGGGCCCAGGACGGTGGCGGTCCAGGTGGTCGCCTCGAAGCGGGCGTTGGCCGTCAGCAGGTCCTCGCGCGGGACGAGCGCCTTGAGGAACGCGCCGGAGGCGGCGGTGAAGGCGATGTCGGCGGCGGCCACGAGGACGGAGACCACGAGCAGCTGGACGTAGCTGAGGCGGCCCAGGAGGAACGCGGCGGGGACGCTGAGGAGGGCGGCGAAGCGCACGAGGTCCATCGCCATCATCACGGACCGTTTGCGGCGGAACTCCGTCCAGGGGCCGAGCGGCACCGCGACCACCGCTCCGACCGCGGTGCCCGCCGCCGCCAGCACGGAGACCGCGGTCGAGCCGGCGTGCAGGACGAGGATGGCCACGAGGGGGAAGGCGTCGAAGGCCAGCCAGGTGCCCAGCGCGCTGACCGCGTAGGCGGCCCACAGCCGGCCGAAGCTCCGTCCCAGGTACCTGCCGCCCGTCATCGTGCCCGCCCTCGCTCGTTCCCCGCCGGCCGGCCCGCGCGCCGACCGCTGGATTGAAGCAAGCCGCTGACCTGCGGGGCAAACAACCGGCACGCTCAGAAGCCACAACCGGTGGTTGTCTCCTCTAGAGTGCGCCGGCATGGATATCAACGCCGTGCGCACCTTCGTCGCCTGCGCGGACACCGGGCGCTTCCAGGAGGCGGCGGACGTGCTGGCGGTGACGCAGCAGGCGGTCTCCAAGCGGGTGGCGGCGCTGGAGCGGGAGGTGGGGGCCCGGTTGTTCGCGCGGACGGCGCGCGGGGTGCGGCTGACGGCCGACGGGGCGGCGTTCCTGCCGCACGCGCGTGACCTGCTGCGGGTGGCGGAACGGGCGGTGGACGCGGTGCGGCCGGGGCGACGCGCGCTGCGGGTGGACGTGGTGGGCCGGCGGCTGGGTCCGGCGGTGCTGCTCGGCGGGTTCCGGCGGGCCCACCCGGAGGCGGCCGTCGAGGCGGTCACGCTGGCCGACGCGGGCGCGGCGGTGGAGGCGGTGCTGGCCGGCACGGTGGACGCGGCGGTGCGGGCGGTGGCGTTGTGGGAGCGGCGGTTGCCGGAGGGGGTGGAGACCTCCGCGGCGGCGGGCGAGCCGGTGCAGTTGCTGACCGGTCCCGGGCACGCCCTCGCGGACGCGGCCTCGGTCCGGCCGGCGGATCTGGCCGGGCACCGGATCTGGATGCCGTCGCTGACGCCGGGAACCGAGTGGGCGGCGTACTACGCGGAGCTGGCGGCGGAGTTCGGGCTGGTGATCGAGGGGGGCGGGCCGGATTTCGGGACGGGGCCGCTCACCGATGTGCTGGCGGCCTCGCCGGGGGTGGCGACGTTCGTGGGCGCGGACACCCGGGTGCTGTGGCCGCAGGGGCACGATCTGCGCCGGATCCCGTTGCGCGATCCGGTGCCGGTCTATCCGCACGCGCTGGTGCTGCACCGGGACAATCCGCATCCGGCGCTGGCGGCGCTGCGCGAGCACCTGGCGGCCGGGGCGGGGGGCGGGGCGGGTACGTGGGCGCCGGAACGGGCCCGGCGCGGCGGGGGTGGCGGCGCCGGGCCCGGGTCCGGTCCCGGGGTGTCCCGTTCCGTCAGGCGGACTTGACCGCCGAGAGTTCGAACTCCAGCGTCACGTTGTCGCCGACCAGGACGCCGCCGGTCTCCAGTGCGGCGTTCCAGGTGATCCCGAAGTCCTTGCGGGAGATGACGGTGGTGCCCTCGAAGCCGATGCGGTCGTTGCCGAACGGGTCCTTGGCCGCGCCCTCGAAGGTGAAGGGGACGGTGACCGAGCGGGTGGTGCCGCGCACGGTGAGGTCGCCGGTGACGTCGAAGGCGGTGTCGCCGGTCTGCGTCATGGCGGTGGAGGTGAAGGTGATGCGGGGGTGTTCGGCGGCGGCGAGGAAGTCGTTGGTGCGCAGGTGCCCGTCGCGGTCGGCGTTGCGGGTGTCGATGCTGGTGACCTCGACGCTCAGGTCGGCGGCGGAGTTGCCGGGGGTGGCGCCGTCGATGCGCAGGGTGCCGGAGAACTCGTTGAACGACCCGCGCACCTTGGTGATCATCGCGTGCCGGGCGACGAAGCCGACGCGGCTGTGGCTCGGGTCGAGCGTGTACTCGCCGGTGAGCTCGGGGTGGGTGGTGAAGTCGCTCATGACGCGGTCCTTTCCCGTGGCGGCAATGTGGTTGACGCTTCACACACTACGCTCGATCGGTGACGTGTCAACCACTAGGATGGTGTCATGACGCGACCCGTGTGGCTCGACGACGACCAGCAGCACGCGTGGCGCTCCTACCTGGCCATGCAGGGGCGGCTGAACGCACGCATAGGGCAGCAGCTGCAGGCCGACTCCGATCTGTCGCTGCCCGACTTCCAGGTGCTGGTACACCTGACGGACACCGCGGAGCGGCGGTTGCGGGTGACGGAGCTGGCCCGGGAGATGCAGTGGGAGAAGAGCCGCCTGTCGCACCACCTGGGGCGGATGGAGGGCCGGGGGCTGGTGCGGCGGGAGTCCTGCCCCTCGGACGCGCGCGGCGCCTTCGTGGCCCTCACCCGCGCGGGGCAGTCGGCGATCGAGGAGGCCGCGCCGGGACACGTGGCGACCGTGCGGCGGCTGCTGTTCGAGGAGATGACGCCGGCCGAACTGCGCACGCTGACCGGGGTGTTCGCCCGGGTGCTGGCCCGGCTGGACGCGGAGGGCTGAGCACCGGGGCCGGGGTCAGGCGGCGGTCATACCGGCCAGCTTGACGACGGTGTTCCAGTTGCGGGTGGTGGCCGTCAGCCCCGGCAGCGCGGCCGGGCGGGCCAGGGCTACGGCCAGCCGGGAGCGGCCCGTGCCGCCGGGCAGGTCGAGGTAGACCACGCGGTCGCCGACCCGGTGGTCCTCCGGGGCGAAGGCACCGGCGGCCACCGAGGCCAGCCGGCCGTCCTCCAGCAGTGCGGCGGGCACGTCGGCGGACAGGAACGTGGCGTGCACCAGCCTGCCGTCCGCGGCGGCCCGCCCGGCGAACGGGTTGGCCGCGACGACGGAACGCAGGTAGGCCCCCGAGCGGGCCAGGCACGCCACCTTCAGGCCGAAGTGTTCCTCGATCGCCTGCTCGACGGCCCGGCCCAGCGCGTCCTCCACGGCGGCGGCTCCGGCGGCGTCCCCCTCCGGCGGGGTGACCACCAGGTTTCCGCTGTTGAGGTAGGTCTGCGGGGTGCCGTACCCGAGGCAGGACAGCACCTCGCGCAGGCGCGGCATGGCGACCTTGGCGTGCCCGCCGACGTTCACCCCGCGCAGCAGCACCGCGTACCGCTCGCCCGTCCCGTCCTTGGCTGCCGTCATGACCGGAACCCTACCGGCGGCCACTGACAGCGCCGGGCGGGGCCGCGGTCAGCCGGAGTCGCGGTCCCGGGCCTTCGTGCGGCGCCGGACGACCAGGACGGCGATCACGATCGCGGCCACCACGGCGGCCAGGCCCGCGTAGCTGACGTCCTTGAGCCACTTCTCGGCGACCTCACCGAGGTAGTAGACGGCCGCGGTGGTGCCGCCGGCCCACAGCAGGCCGCCGAGCAGGTTGGCGATGAGGAACTTCCAGTACGGCATGCGCAGCACGCCGGCCAGCGGACCGGCGAAGATCCGCAGGAAGGCCACGAAGCGGCCGAAGAAGACCGCCCACATGCCCCAGCGGTGGAAGAGACGTTCGGCGCGCTCGATGTGCGCGGCGCTGAAGTGCTTGGGGAAGCGCTTGCCGAGGCGCACGAACATCGTGTCGCCGTAGCGGTGGCCGATGGCGTAGCCGATGGAGTCGCCGGTGACCGCCCCTATGACCGCGGCGACCCCGACCCCGATCGGCGAGACGGTGCCGTGGACGGCCAGCAGCGAGGCGCTGACCAGCACGATCTCCCCGGGCAGCGGAATGCCGAGGCTCTCGATCCCGATGACCACGCCGACGGTGACGTAGGCGGCCATCGCGGGGATGTGCTGGAGCCAGTGGTCGAGGTGCAAGTCGGCGTCCTTCCCCACGCAGCCCGTCGTGCCGTCTTCCGTTCCGGAGCCTATGCGGCGCCGGGCGTCCGGCGCCAAACGCGCTCCGTGACACGGCCGCGGCGCCGCCGCCCGGCCACCGGGGCGGCCGGGCGGGGCGGGGCGCCGGAGCGCGGGGACGCCTCAGGCGTTGGGGCGCAGGGTCCAGGTGACGGACATCTCAGCGGTGGTGTCGCCGTTGGCCCGGGTGATGGTGACGGTGACGGTGAACTCGGGGCGCTCGCCGGCGTCGAGTTCCGCGACGACGTCGGCGGCGGGGCGGTCCAGCACGGCGGTGGCGGTGACCTCGCCCATGGCGAGCTTGCGGTAGGAGATCTCGGCGCCCACCGCCAGCGGCACGGCGCGGCCGAGCTGGTCGTGGAAGGCGGCGAGCACGATCGCGCCGCTCGCGGACTCGGCGAGGGTGAACATCGCTCCGGCGTGCGGGCCGCCGAGGTGGTTGTGGTAGCCGGGCTGGTCGGGCAGGCGCAGGACCGCGCGTTCCGCGGTGGCCTCCACGACGTCGAGGTTGAGGGTGCGGACCATCGGCACGGTGGCCGTCAGCAGCTCGCCGATCGACGGCGGGGTATCGGACATGGGCGCGACGTTACCAGCCAGTAGCTTTTTTGTCCGCCCCACCCCGGGGGTCCCGTCCGCCCCACCCTGGCCCCTTCCGGCCCGGGCTCCCGCCGGCCCCGCGCCGCCCCCGCCCGGGCCCCGCCGCTCCGCGTTCCGGCCCCCGCCCCGGATCCGCGCCGCCGCCCGTGCCGTCCCGCCGACCGGTGACATCATCCCGCCGCGCGGCGGGCGGCCTCCCGCCCGGCCTCGGGGAACGGGCGGGCACGCAACGATTCGGCAGTGATCGCCGGATGTCTTGACCGGCTCCCTCCGCGGGGTGAATGTGGCTGCGATCAGCTGGATCCCGCCCGAGGAGGCAGCATGTCCACGACGCAACCCCGGTTGTCAGGGTTGGAGACCCGCTCCATCGACTACGTACCGCTCAAGGAACGACACGGGAAGCTGTGGCACCTCGGCCCCCTGTGGTTCATGTCGAACGCGCAGATCGCCACGCTGGCGGTGGGGCTGGTGAGCATCACCACCGGGGGCAACCTGGTCTGGTCGCTCATCGCCATCGTGGCCGGCACGGTGATCGGCACGTTCTTCATGGCGTTCCACTCCGCGCAGGGCCCACAGCTCGGCCTGCCGCAGATGATCCAGTCCCGTCCGCAGTTCGGTTACGTCGGCGCCCTGCTGGTCTGGCTGTTCGCGTACCTGCAGTACGCGGGGTTCAACGTCTTCAACACGATCCTGGCCGGGCAGTCGGTCAGCCGCACCGCGCACGGCAGCACGGACCTGTGGGTGGTGGTCATCACCGTCGTGGCGCTGGCCGTGGCGCTCGTGGGGTACGACGTCATCCACCGCGCCGAGCAGTTCCTGACGTACGCGGTCCTGCTGGTCTTCGGCGTGTTCAGCGTGGGCGTGCTGTGCACCCTGCACTATCCGGCCGGCTCGTTCGACCTGGGCGGTTTCAAGGCGACGCCGTTCCTGGCGCAGTTCGGCGTCGTGGCCGGCTACCAGATCAGCTGGGCGATCTACGTCTCGGACTACTCGCGCTACCTGCCGCCGAACGTGACCGTGCGCAAGACCTTCCTGTGGACGTACTTCGGCTCCGCGATCGGCGGGGCCTGGATGATGGTGCTGGGCACGCTGCTGGCGGCCTGGGCGGGCAAGGACTTCGACACCATCCGCTCGATCGACGCGGCGGGCGACAAGGTCTTCCCCGGCTTCGGCGCGATCGTGCTGATCGTCTCGGCGCTGGGCCTGCTGTCGGTGACCGCGCTGAACATGTACGGCGGTTCGCTCACCCTGATCTCCGCCTCCGACTCGGTGCGGCGGATCGTGCCCACGCTCAGGGCGCGGCTGGTCACCCTCGCGATCACCGCGGCGCTCTCGCTGGCCGGCGCGCTGGTGGCCACCGCCGACTTCCTCACCAACTTCCAGAACTTCCTGCTGCTGATCCTCTACCTGTTCATCCCGTGGACCGCGGTGAACCTGATGGACTACTACGTGGTCCGGCGCGGGCACTACGCGATCGGCGAGATCTTCAAGCCGCACGGCATGTACGGGCGCTGGGGCTGGCGCGGCATCACCGCCTACCTGGTGGGCTTCGGCGCCATGGTGCCGTTCTTCTCGGTGGGCGAGCTGTTCACCGGCCCGGCCGCGAAGGCGCTGGGCGGCGCGGACATCTCGCTGTTCGTCGGACTGCCGGTGGCCGGACTGCTGTACTGGTGGTTCTGCCGGAGCATCGACGTCCAGGCGGAGATCCGGGTCGCCGAGGCGGAGGCCGCCGCCGGCACCCTGGAGAACGCCGGCGCCTGACCGGCCGCCCGCCGCCCCCGGCCGCTCCCCCACCCCGGCCCGCCCGCCGTCACCGCAGGGTGAACGCCCCGGGCGGCGGGGCCGGGGAGCCGGACGCAGCGCCGTCACGCACCGGGCGGGCGGATCCGGTGAACCGCCGCAGGGCCGCACCGTGTTCGACGCGCGCCGGGAACGGGTCTGCGGCGGCACGGCGGGCCAGCACGGCCACCGGTGGCTCGGTGTGCCCGGCGACCACGACCGCGTTGCCGAACCGCCGCCCCCGCAGCACCCCCGGCTCGGCCAGCAGGCACACGTGCGGGAACACCTCGGCCAGCGTGGCGAGCTGGGACCGCAGGAAGGCGAAGGGAGCTCCGTCCGCGAGGTTGGCCAGGTAGCTGCCGCCGGGGCGCAGTACGCGGGCGGCCAGCCGCAGGTACTCCAGGGTCGTCAGGTGGGCGGGCACCCGGTCGCCGCCGAAGACGTCGGCCACCACCAGGTCGTGGCGGGCGGCGGGTTCGGCGGCCAGGGCCTCGCGGGCGTCGGCGGTGCGCACGGTGATCCGCGCGCCGTCCGGCAGCGGCAGGTGTCGGGTCACCAGCGCGGTCAGGCCGCCGTCCGCCTCGACGACGACCTGCCGCGAGCCCGGGCGGGCGGCGGCGACGTACCGGGGCAGCGTGAGGGCGCCGCCGCCCAGGTGCAGCACGTCCAGGGGGCGGTCCGGCGGGGCGGCCGCGTCCACGGCGAACGCCAGCCGCCGCACGTACTCGAACTCCAGGCAGCCGGGATCGGCCAGGTCGACGTAGGACTGCGGGGCGCCGTCCACCGTCAGCAGCCAGGCGTGCGGGCGGTCCACATCGGGCAGCAGCCGCACGGTGCCGAAGGCGGTCTCCCGCAGGAGGGGGACACGCGGGTCGTCCTCGCCGGCGGGGTCGGTCAGGTCGTTCACCGGGCCATTGTCCCCGAGTGGGCGGCGTCCCCGGCCCGCGCCGGAGTCCGGGGCGGCCGTCCCGGGCACGGGCCGCGTCGTGGACGGTGAGGGCGATCCGGACGCGGCTGGTGGGCCGGGCTTGGCCAGGACGTGGGTCCTGACGGTGGGCACGCCCATCAAGGCGGTGCGCGGGGCGCCGTGGCTGGTGCTCCCGGTGCCACTGGCGCTGTCGGCGTTCCTCAACTCCGGGCTGGTCGACCAGCCCGGCCGCCTGATGGAGACGGCCACCGACTTCAGCACGTTCGCCGCCTGCTGGAATGCTGGGCGGCGCACCACGAGGGCGTGCTGCGGCGCGTCCCCCGCTACGTGGTGCCGTCGCTGGCGCCGCTGGTGCTCGCCGCCGGGCGGCGCCGGTTGCGGGACGGTCGGCCGGACGGGCGCCGGCGACGGCGGTGTCCGGGCGGGTCTGCGGGGCGGCCGGATCGCGCCGGTCGCCGGTACGACTGTTGGCGCTCCTGTTTCCCGGTGCCCAGCGGTGAGCAGACCCTCGGCGCGTCAGCACGTCCCCGCTCCGAGGAGTCACCCGGATGACCCAGCCCGCTCCCGCCCTCCCACCGGACGCCCCGGGCGCCGGCGACGTCCCCGGGAGCGTCTCGTTCCGTGCCGCGCTCGCCGAACGGCGGCTGGGGCTGGTGGCCTGGCGGCTGCTGGTCCTTCAGGCGTCGCACCCGTTCGTGGCAGCCGGGATGGACCGGCAGTCCACCTACCGCGGCCACCCCTGGCGGCGCATCGAGCACACCCTGGGCAGCGGGCGGCGGCTGTTCCACTCCGGTCCTGACGCGTTGCGGCGGGAGATCGCCCGGCTGGAGCGGGCGCACCGGCGCGTCGAGGGCACCGACGAGCAGGGGCGTTCGTACTCGGCGCTGGATCCGGCCACCCGCGTGTGGGTGCTGGTCACGCTGTACGAATGCGTCGTGATGCTGCGGGAGTTGTCGGGCGCCCCCTACCGCCCGGCCGAACTCGACACGCTGTACGCGGAGTTCCGCGAGGTGGTCACCGCGTTCGGGCTGCCTGCCGAACTGCTGCCCGCCACGGCCGCGGATGTGGCGGGGTACGTGGAGGCGATGGTGCGCGACACCCTGGAGTTCGGTCCGGCGGCGCGCTATCTGCTGTACGGGATCCTGCGGGAGGCGCCGTGCCCGCGGCGGCTGCGGCGGCTCGGCCCGGTGTGGCCGGTGCTGCGGCCGGTGATCGCGTGGACGCTGACCACGCTGACGCTGGCGGATCTGCCGGCCACCTACCGGGAGCGCTTCGGGCTGGCCCGCACCCGGCGGGCGGCGGCCCTGTCGTACGTGCTGCACCGCGGGACCCGGGTGCTGACCGACCGGCTGCCGGAGCACCTGCGGCAGCGCCGGCACGCCGAGCCGGGCACGTCCGGTGCCGCAGCGCCGGAGCCGGCCGGCACCGCGGTCGCGCCGGCCCGTACCCGGGCGCGGTGGCGGCGGGACGCGCGGCGGCCCAGGCTGGAGGACTTCTTCCGCCGCGTCATGGACCAGACAGGCGACGGCCACGTGGACGCCGAGGACCTGCGGGCGATGGCGCACAACGTGTGCTGGCAGCTGGAGCTGGACGACGCCGGGGAGGCCAGGGTGTACGCGGCGTTCGCCACCTGGTGGGAGCAGATCCGCTCCGGGATGGACACCGACGGCGACGGCCGGGTGGGGCGGGCGGAGTTCGCCGCCGCCACGATGGCCGGCTGCGATCGCGATCCGGCCTACCTGGAGGGCGGCCTGCTGGTCGCGGTGCGGGCGATGTTCGACGCCGCCGACTCCGACGCGGACGGCCACCTTGACGCCGGCGAGTACCAGGTGCTGTTCGGCGGCCGGGTGCACGCGGCCGAACTCGCTCACGGGTTCCAGCGGTTGGACATCGACGGCGACGGACTGGTGACCCGGGAGGAGTTCGAACGCGGCTTCACCGGTTTCTTCACCGGCCGCACCGGCTCGTCGGCCGGCGAGGAACTGCTGGGCCGGGCCTGAGCGGTGACGCGGGGCGGGACCGGTGGCGCGGGGGGCGGTGACGCGGTTGCGGGGCCGTGGCGCCGGGGGTGCGGGCGGCTCCCGTGCCGGGCACCCGCGCCTGCCCCGGGTGACCACGCCCACGTCACCGGCGCCCGGCGCCCCGGACCACCGGCTACACCCGCGTCACCGGTGCCGAACCGCCCGTCAGGCCCGTCGCGTTGAGGGTGTCCAGCATCGCCGGCAGGTCATAGGTGTCCGGGCGGGTGGCCAGGCGTTCGAGGTCCGCGGCGGACAGGCGGTAGGTCTCGGCGCCGGTCAGCAGGGCGGCGGCGTCCGCGTCGAAGTCCTCACCGTCGGGTTCCAGCCATTCGCCGACGGCCTGCACGGTGCGGGCGGCGTCGGCGAACCTCCCCATACCGCACCGCAGGCCGTCGTCGCGCACGCCGTCGGGGTAGGGGGCGCGGGCCCAGGCGCCGTCCTGGTGCCAGTAGACGCAGCCGAGTTCGTACCCGGTCAGCAGGTCGCCCAGCACCGGGCAGGGGAGCCAGTCGGGGGCGCCGGCGAGCATGTCGACGGCGGGCTTGTGCCACTTGACGTCGCTCGACTCGTCCTCGCCGTAGAGCACCCACCGCCCCTCGGCGGCCCGGGAGAACCACCAGCGGGTGGATCCGCAGTCGTCGGCGCGCAGCACGCCTTCGCCGTCCAGCCAGTAGCCGGTACGGTGCACGCCCCCGCCCGCGTCCCCGGTGTTCGCGGTCAGCACGGCGGCGAACGCCCAGCGCGCCCACAGCAGTGCGGGGTCCGGCAGGTCGCCGGGGAGTCCGGGGCGGTGGAAGGTCATCGGTGCGGCTCCCCATGATCGGTTGGTGAGGTGACGACCCTAACGGGCCGCCAGGACACGGGAGTCGCCGCGCGGATCCGGGCCGGGTGACCGCGGAAGGGGTGTCAGCGGGACGGCGGACCGGGGAGTCGAAGAGTTCGGGCTACCGGGTCGGGGCGAGCCGGGTGCGGCGGTGTGGGCGGCGAGGCAGCACGTCGGCGTCGGGAACGTCGTCCGGCCGGACGTCGGAGAGGATCAGCCGGTGGCCGTGGTGGATGAGCCGGGGCGTTTCCGGGCCTGACGACCGGGCCGGCGGCGGTCAGGCGGCGCGGGTGGCGGGCGGGCCGCCGAGCAGGACCAGGAGCGGGGCGGCGTCGTCACCGGCGTGGCCGGGGGTCCGCTGCCCGGGGCCTCCGGCGCGAGGGCGGCGCGGCGGGCGCCGCCCCCGCCGAGCAGCCGGTCGGCGAGGGCGGACGGTCCCCCGCCGCCGGCGGGCCCCCGCTCCAGCCCGTCGCGGCGCAGTCCGCCCGGGGGGTTGATGCCGTCGGTGAACAGGGCCAGCAGCGAGTCCGGTTCGATCCGGAACGCCTGTGTGGGGTACTCGGCGGCGTGCACCACGCCGAGCGGCGGTCCGGTGTCCACCGGCGGGCCGAGGCAGCCGCCGTCCGGCCGCCGGATCAGCGGCAGGGGGTGTCCTGCGGAGGCCATGCGGGCCGCGCCGTTGGCGGGGTCGAGGCACAGGCACAGGCACAGGCACAGGCCCAGGCAGGTGGCGAAACGTCCGGTGTCCAGGCCGATCATCAGCTCGTTGGTCCGGGCGAGCACCGCTCCGGGTCCGTGCCCCTCAGCGGTGCAGGCACGCACCGCGCTGCGCAGCCGGCCCAGGACGACGGCGGCGGTACTGCCGTGGCCCTCGACGTCACCGATGACCGGCATCACCTGCTCGTCGCGGCGTTCGGTCACGTCGTACCAGTCGCCGGCGATGTCCAGCCCGGCGGTGGCCGGACGGTACCGCTCGGCGATCCGCAGGTGGGGCGAGCGCGGCGCGGCGGCGGGCAGCAGGGCCCGCTGAAGGCCGCGTGCGCCCGCCGACCCGCAGCGGCAGTACGCCCCACGAGTGCCGGGAGACCGTGCCCGCGCCGGGCGTCCGGCCCGCGAGGCGGCGGTCACCGCGCCGCAGGAACGGGAGCCGGGCACTGACGACCGCCTCGCGCTCGGGCAGTCCGGCGCCGGAGGCCGGTTCGCCCAGCCGGTCGGTGAACTCCGGCGCGCAGCCCGCGGAGCCGATCACCCGCGGCCGGTCGCCGTCCAGCGGCGTGATGACCGCCGCGGGCACCCGGAAGCCGTACGTGAGCCGGTCGACGGCGGCCCGGGCGATGTCGCCGGCCGACAGCGCGGGTGTCAGCCGGGCGGCGGGTCTACGCAGGTGCAAGTGGGCTGGCGCGGCGGCCTCCGCGGCCAGTCCGCCGCCGGGTCGAACGGCTCCGCGGCCCGGCCGGGGACGACCAGCGGGTAGCGCCGCGGCACCAGCGGCACCCCGGCGGCCTCCAGCGCGGCCAGTTCCCGCCCGATGTCGGCGGCGGCGGCCGCCATCGCCGCCGTGTCGGCCGCCGTCGGCTGCTCCCCTGCTGTGCCCGGTGACCCGCCGGGCACGGCACACGTGCGTGCGGTACCGCTCCGGCCCGCCCGGCGGACCGGGAGGTGGGATCAGCCCAGTTCGAGGCTGGTGACGGCCCAGACCGCGCCGGTGCGGTGGCCGGGCACCTCACCGGCGTACATCCGCACGGTGTGCGAACCGGCGCTCAGCCCCCGGGACCCGGCGAACTCCACGGCGGCGTGCGACGGTTCGGGGACGTCGAGGTGGACCGTGGCACCGTCGGGGAGGGCCGCGGTGAGCGCGTCAAAGACAGCGGCGGCGTCCTCGGGGGTGTCGGCGAACAGCGGGCCGATGCGGTGACCGTCGCGGGCGGGGCGTACGAGGCCGTATCCGGTGACGCGTCCGTCGCGCACGGCGGCGCGGGCGTGCCGGCCCGGAGCGGTGAGCCAGGCCCGCACGAAGCCGGCGCGGTCGGCGGGGAAGCAGCCGCGGTCGTAGGCGACGACGGCGTCCAGCAGGGCGGCGGTGACCGGTACGGCGTGGCCGGCCGGCGTGGCGCCGGGGCGCGGGCAGCCGCCGTAGCGCAGGGTGCGGTGGGCGGCGGTGAAGCCGGACCTGCGGTAGGTGGCCTCCTGGGCGGGGACGGCGTCAAGGCCGACCGTGGCGCCGGCCGCGTGCGGGTAGGCGGCCCGCCAGGTCGCCAGGCCCAGGCCGCGGCCGCGCAGGTCGGGGCGGACGAGGTAGAAGCCGAGGAAGGCGTAGCCGGGGTCGTAGCGCACGATGGAGATCGCGGTGGCGGCCGCACCGTCGACACGGCCGAGGAAGTAGCCGTCGGGGTCGGCGCCGTGGAAGGGGGTGAGGTCACCGTCGCCGGGGTTCCAGTTCTCGCTCGCCGCCCAGGCGACGATCTCGCGCCATTCCTCCTCGGTGGCACGGGTGACGGTCAGCCCGGCCGCGGCGGCCACCGCGTCGACGGGGACGTCGGCAGCGGTTGCGGGGACGTTCATGTCAGCTCCTGATCCGTTGCCCGCGAGGTCCGTCGCTCGCGGGAGTCCGTTGGGTCCGGGGTCCGCCACGTGCGGGGGTCCGTCGCGTGCGGAAGGCGCCGGGGCGCGTGTGCCGCCCCGGCGCCGTGGGCCGGCCCGTGAGGGCCGGCCGGGCTCCGACGTCGCGTCAGATGAGGTCCATGGCGGCGACCTCGTCGGGGGCACCGTAGCTGACGGGGCCCTGGAAACGGCGCCGTGCGGTGGCGAACCACCAGACGGTGGCGATGGCCAGGACAACGCCGAGCGCGATCGGAGCGTAGTTGAACGACGTGCTGGTGATCGGCGAGGTCTGCGGGAGCATGAACAGCAGGCTGCTCACCACCACCCACACCACCGCGACCCAGCCGACGACCGAGCTCCAGCGGCCCAGGTTCCACGGGCCGGCCGGGAACTCCTGGCCCAGCCGCAGCCGCAGGAAGATCGGCACTCCGTAGGCGAGGAAGAGGCCGACGACGTTGACGCTGACGACGGCGCTGAAGACCACGCCGGACCACAGGCCGGGCAGCACGAGGACCAGCGAGCAGGCGGTGGCCAGCCACACGGCCTTGACGGGGGTGCGGGTGCGCGGGGAGACCGAGTGCCACCAGCGCGAGCCGGGCATGGCGCCGTCGCGCGAGAAGGCGAAGATCTGACGGGTGTTGCTGGTCATGTTGGCCAGGCCGCAGAAGAGCATCGAGCCGATGACGACGAGCAGCAGCAGCTTGGCGGTGCCGATGCCCAGCGAGTCGATGAGGACCTGAACCGGCGGGGCGCCGGCGGACGCCTCGGCGCCGTAGTTCCTGATGGCGTAGATCAGCGCGAGCATCAGCACCAGGCCGGACACCGCCGAGTAGCCGATCGCCCGCACGATGCCGCGCGGCGCGTTGACCGTGGCCTGCACGGTCTCCTCCGACATGTGGAAGCTGCCGTCGAAGCCGGTGAACGTCCAGCTGGTGACCAGCAGACCGAGCATGCCGCCGTAGAAGGCGCTGGAGAAACCGGTGTTGTTGGCGAAGTGGGTGATGACCGACACCGGCTGGTGGTGGGTCGGGATGCCGACCAGGCAGCCGACGATGACGACCAGGCCGACGATCAGCCACCACACCGAGATGCGGTTGAGGATCGCGACCAGTTGGACGGTGTAGGTGTTCAGCAACGCCTGGACCAGCAGGATGACGGCGGTGATCGCCACGGTGCGCTGCGGGGTGCTGTGGTAGGAGGGCCACTGCATGCCGACGAACGCCTGCAGGAACGTTGCGGCTGCGTAGTCGGTCGCCGCCGTGCCGCCGATCTGGCCGACGAAGTTGAGCCAGCCGGTGTACCACGACCAGGCGCCGCGGTGGCGCTTGGCGAGCTTGCCCGCCGAGAAGTACAGCGCGCCGCTGGTGGGGAACGCCGAGGCGATCTCGCCCATGGACGCGCCGACGAACAGCACCATCACCGAGACGCCGATCCAGCCGAAGACCAGGATCCGCGGACCGCCGGCGTTCATGCCCAGCCCGAAGGAGGAGAAGATGCCGGAGATGATGTTGATGATGGTGAACGAGATGGCGAAGTTGTCGAACGCCCGGAACCTGCGCGTCAGTTTGCGCGGGTAGCCCATGGCGTGCAGCGTCGCGTCGTCGTCGTCGAGCAGCGCGCCACCGGAGCGGTTCCGTGCTGGGGTGGTCGTTCGGTCGGACACAGCGGGCCTTTCGGGGGAGGGGCGGTCATGACCGTTCGCACCGGCCATGACGGTGTGACGTCCGCCTGAGGGGAGGCGGGGATCGCGGTGGTCAGGGGCTTCCCGGGACCGGCAGCCCGTAGAGGGCGCGCACCCGGGTGAGTTCCTCCTCGGGGGAGCCGAAGGTGCTCCACGGCATGCGGGAGGCGTAGGGACCGGCGGCCAGCAGCACCTCGCGGGACTGCTCGCCGCGGTTGCCCATGTGCAGGGCGTGGGCCAGGTAGGACAGGTCGAGCACCGGGGTGAACCGCCGCTCGCCCACCCTGGGGAACCAGTGCTCGTGGATGGAGTCCATGACCGCCTGCCACTGCGGCTGCTGCCAGACCCGGTCGGAGAGCGGTTCGGACGGCTTGTGTCCCTCCACCAGGGCCACCAGCGGCAGCAGCCGCAGCGCGGAGGCCGCGGGGGCGCGGTGGCCGAGGAAGGAGGCGACGTCCCAGGTGGCGCGCTGGGAGCCACCGTTGCGCTCGAAGAAGTGCGCGAGGAAGCGGTGGTGTGCCTCGCGGTGCCAGGGGTCGAACCGCAGCACCCGGGCGAACTGCTTCCACGGTCCGCGCGGCGCGGTCATCAGCCCCGGCGGCGCCTGATCGCTGGCCCCGGTGATCGGCGCCAGCGCCAGCAGGCTCACCCAGGGCGTCGGGTCGTACGGGGCCACCTCACCGGCCCGTTCGCACGCCTTCTGCGCGATCCGCAGCAGTTGGGGTCTGCGCCGGCCGTCGTGATTGCCGCGCAACGCCCGCAGCATCGCCACCCGGGCCCACAACAGGGTGGATTCCGGACCGGGTTCTTCATCCACCCAGCGTTCGGCGAAATCGGAGTCGGCCGCCTCGGAGGCCAGAACGAGTGAGCGGTGCGCCCGCAGCTCGAAATCCGTCCGGGTCGCCCGCAGAACCTGGTCGGCGCTGAAGTAGCGCCCTGCCCGGACATCCGTACACGCTTGGGCGAGGCGTCGATCGTCGGCGGCCGGGTGCCATATGTACCGTCCGTCGAATCGGTCAGCGGACACATTCTCTCCCCAACATCGGCCGCCCGGTGTACCTCCCGGACGCCCGGTACTGCCCGGGACCACCACGGGACCAACGCGATAGCCGGGGGCCTCCTCGCCCTCGGCGCGCGTCACTCTACCGATCCGGACGCCGTATCAGAACTCTTGAATTCCGAATCAATCAGGAGTCATTGACGGGCCGTCCAAACATAACGACCTGTCTGAATCATCATGCGCTTCTCGCGCAACCCCCGTGCGGATTACGTTTCGATTCCCATGCGGTCCATTGCGTGCGAATAGCTCCACCGGACAACGGAGATTCCCGTCTTCACCCGCCTTGGCGCCCCTCTCCTCCTTCCGACCGTTATCGCCCGACCGGACGGGCCACCCACCCCACCCTCCAGCGTGACGATCATCACACTGAGCAGCTCGATGACCACGTGGTGCTATATGACATTCCGTCATGCGGACAGCAGATGCCGACACCGTCCCCCCGGCAGGGGGTACGGCAGCTCCCGCAGCAGCAACCGCCGGGCCCTCCGGCGTCCCCGGACCGCACCAGGTCCCGCACCTCGTGCGCGAGCGGCGTGACATCCGTGATCGAAACGAACCACGCGTCTGTACCGTGCGGCAGCCGCTCCGGCGGAGCGGGACGGACGGCGGCTCGGGGCCGGGGCCGGGGCCGGGGCCGGGGTGGCGGGCGGCTCCGGGGGGCAGGGCGGCCGGCGGCTCCGGGGGCGAGCGCGGTCGGGGCGGGTGGAGTCACATGGCGGGCGGTGTGACGGGTACTCGTGCGGCAGTCGGAGGGCTCGATCCGCCCGGGGCCGGGATCCGCGTGGGGAAGGGGTGATCGTGGTGGTCAAGACGCTGCTGGTGGTGCTCTGCCTGGTGCTGCCCTGGCTGGCGGTGCTGATCAAGGAGGGACCGAGCCTGCGGGTGCTGTGGGCCTTTCTCCTCCAGCTCTGCGGCCACGTACCCGGGGTGATCTACGGCATCTACCGCGTCATCCAGGACTGACCGTCCCGGGCGGCGGGCCGCCGGCTCCTCCTCAGCCCACCAGTTCCGGCCGGTGCCACGGCTCGTCGCGCAGGTGGTGTCCGAGAAAGGACAGCACCGTCTCGTACCAGACCCGCAGGTTGGAGGGCTTGCGTATCCCGTGGCCCTCGTCGGGGAGGAGCAGGAACTTGTGCGGGGTGGTGCCGTCCTCGGACATGTGGTGGCGGGAGAGGTCCCACCACAGGTGGAGGCTCTGGGAGACCGGCACCCGGTGGTCCCTGCCGCCGTGGCTGACGAGCATCGGCGTGCGGATGGCGGCCACCGCGTGGTGCGGGGAGTCGGCGTCGGCCGCCTCGGGCGTGGTCTGTCCGGCGACGGCGGCGGCCAGGTCGGTGACGCTGTTGCAGTGCGGGAGGTCCCATACCGAGGCGTGCGAGACGGCGGCACGGAAGCGGTCGGTGTGGCCGGCCATCCAGTTGGCCGCCCAGCCGCCGAAGGAGCCGCCCATGACCGCCGAACGCTCCGCGTCGATGTCGGGGCGGGCCATCACCTGCGCGGTGACCGCCAGCAGGTCGGCGACCGGTGCCTCGCGCCACGCGCTCCACCCACGGCGCAGGAAGTCCGTGCCGTAACCGGTGGAGGCGGCCGGGTCCGGCAGGAGGACCGCGTATCCGGCGGAGGCGGCGATCCACGGGTTCCACCGCCACGACCAGGTGTTCCAGCTGCCCAACGGTCCGCCGTGCACCCACAGCAGCAGCGGTGCGGGCACGCCGTCCGGACGGGCCTGGGGCAGCACGAGCCAGCCGCGCAGCGGTGTGCCGTCGGTGGCGCGGGCGTGGACCTCCTCCAGGTGTCCGGGCAGCCGCGGGGCCGGCCCGGACTCCTCCGCGGGGCCGCGCAGAGCGGTCACCCGGGCCCCCTCCCCCTCCAGCGCGATCCGCACGGGGGCGGGCGGGCTGTCGAGCGCGGCACGCAGCGCGTAGACGTACCGGCCGTCCGGGGAGACGGCGACGTCGCTGTAGGCGGCGGCGTCCGGGGTGAGCCGGACGGCCTCGCCGGTGACGGCGTCCACCCGCCACAGCGGTCGGCGTCCGTGGTGGTCGGCTGCGACGATGAGCGCCCTGCCGTCCGGCGTCCAGCGGGCGGAGTGCGGCATCCGGTCCCAGCCGGCGGTCAGCGGGCGTTCCGGACCGCCGTCGAGGGGCAGCAGCGCGAGCCACTGGCGGTCGGGCCCGCTCAGGTCGCCGGGGCGGCGGACCTCGGCGGCGACCAGGGTGGCGTCCGGGGAGATCCGCGGCGCGGCGTACTCGTGACCGGGGTGGTCGGCGATCACGCGGCGCCGGCCGGTGACGGTGTCGACGGCGACGAGGGTGCCGCGCCGACGGCCGCCGGGCGCGGGCACCGTCCACCGGGCGACGACGGTGCGGCCGTCGGGAGTGACGTCCCACGTGCTGCCGTCGAGGGCCGCTCCGGCGTGGCCGGTCAGATCGCGCGGAACCGGGATGTCCGCCGCCCCGGACCACCGCGTCGTCAGCAGGCGCGGAGCCGCCGGACCCAGGTCGCGGGCACCGCTGCGGACCGGGAGGCCCTCGTGCAGGACGGCGGCGGTGCCGGCCGTGCGCCGGGTCTCCCGCAGGCGTTCGTCGTCCGCCGGGTCCGTCGCGGAGGGCAGGAGTTCGGATCCCAGAACGACGGTGCCGTCCGCGGCGACGGTCACGCCGGTGGTTCCGCCGGCCGGCGCGAGCAGGAGGCGTGCCTCTCCCCCGGCGGCCGGCAGGGCCCACAGGGCGGGGCGACCGCCGTCGGTGCCCCGACCGGATCCGCCGGCCGTGAACAGCAGGTCGCCGCCGGGGGCGAAGGCGGCGGCGCTCTCCCCGTCGCCGCGGGTGAGTCTGCGCGCCGGGCCCTCCCCGCCCGGATCGACCTCCCACAGCGAGGTGACGATCCGGCTCCCGTCGGCCGTGGGCACACCGGTGCCGACGACGACACGGCGGCCGTCGGGCGACAGGTGCAGGCCACTCACCCGGGGCATGGCGAGGTAGGCGTCGAGGTCGCCGAACGCTGGCTGGTCCGGCACGGTGAGGGCGTCGTCGGTGGTCATGGAGGATTCCTATCAGCGTTTCCCGGACCCGCCGAAGCGGTTGTCCACAGTCCGGTTCGGCGCGGCGAACCCGCAGATGGGAGCGGGTGACGTGCTGTCAACTCCGTGGTCCACAACGGGCCCGCTGGCCGAAGCATGACAACACCCCCGTCACGCCCATGCCACGCCGACCGCCCCGGCCCCGCCGGCTCCCCGCCGCCACTTCGACCGTGCTCCCCGCCGACGCCACCACGCCCACCCCGCCCGCTGCCACCCCGACCGTCCCCGCACCGTGACGCCCCCGTCACGCCCATGCCACGCCGACCGCCCCGGCCCCGCCGGCTCCCCGCCGCAGTCCGCGAGGGCCCCGTCCCCTCCGCGTGCGAGCCGCCCCCCGCACCCGCAGACTCGGTGGTGTCGGCGCCGGCGGAGGGCGTGGGTCGGCGGGGAGCGGGCAGGCGTGCCGCGCCGGGAGCGGGTGACGGGCGGGAGCGGACGCCGCGGCCCGCCGCGCGGCGGATGTCCGCGCGGGCACACGGCGGCGACGCGCAGTGTTCGACAGGTGACGCCGAGGAGAGACGGGAGTCGGCAGCATGGCGGGAACAGCACAGATCGGGGTCACCGGCCTCGCGGTGATGGGACGCAACCTGGCGCGCAACTTCGCCCGGCACGGTCACACGGTCGCGGTGCACAACCGCAACACCGACCGCACCCGCGCGCTGGTGGAGGAGTTCGGCGACGAGGGCAGGTTCATCGGGTGCGAGAGCCCCGAGGAGTTCGTCGCCGTGCTGGAGCCCCCGCGCCGGCTGGTGATCATGGTGAAGGCCGGTGAGGCCACCGACGCGGTGATCGAGCAGTTCACCCGGCTGCTGGAGCCCGGTGACACGGTCATCGACGGCGGCAACGCCCACTTCGCCGACACCCGCCGCCGCGAGCGGGCGCTGCGCGAACGGGGGCTGCACTTCGTGGGCACCGGCGTGTCCGGCGGTGAGGAGGGCGCGCTCAACGGGCCGAGCATCATGCCGGGCGGCTCCCCCGAGGCGTGGGACGTGCTGCGCCCGCTGCTGGAGGACATCGCGGCCAAGGCCGACGACGGTACCCCCTGCGTCACACACATCGGGCCGGACGGCGCAGGGCACTTCGTGAAGATGGTGCACAACGGCATCGAGTACGCCGACATGCAGCTGATCGCCGAGTCCTACGACCTGCTGCGGCGGGCGCTGGGCAGGACGCCCGGTGAGATCGCCGAGGTCTTCCGCACCTGGAACACCGGGCGTCTGGAGTCCTACCTGATCGAGATCACCGCCGAGGTCCTCGCCCACACCGACGAAGGCACCGGCGAGCCGTTCGTGGACGTCGTGCTCGACCAGGCGGAGCAGAAGGGCACCGGTCGCTGGACCGTGCAGACCGCTCTCGACCTGGGCGTTCCGGTCTCGGGTATCGCCGAGGCGGTCTTCGCCCGCTCGCTGTCGGGCCACGCCGGCCTGCGGGAGGCCGCGCGAGGGCTGCCGGGCCCGGGCGGGGAACGGCTGACCGGTTCCGCGGCTGAGGGCTTCGCGGACGCGGTCGAGCAGGCGCTGTACGCGTCCAAGATCGTGGCGTACGCGCAGGGCGTGCACGAGATCCAGGCCGGCAGCGAGCAGTACGGCTGGGACGTGGACCCGGGCGCGGTGGCCGCGATCTGGCGGGGCGGATGCATCATCCGGGCACGCTTCCTCAACCGCATCACCGAGGCGTACGACGGGGGTGAGCCGCCGGCCACGCTGCTGACGGCGCCGTACTTCCAGGAGGCGCTGGCCGGGGCGCAGGACGCGTGGCGCCGGGTGGTGGCCACGGCCACGCGGCTTGGCATACCGGTGCCCGGCTTCTCCGCGGCGCTGGCGCACTACGACGCGCTGCGGTCCCAGCGGCTGCCGGCCGCGCTGGTGCAGGGGCTGCGCGACTACTTCGGCGCGCACACCTACCTGCGCACCGACCGCGACGGCGCGTTCCACACGCTGTGGGGCGGTGACCGCTCCGAGCGGCGGGCCTGAGCGGGCCGGCCCGACCAGGCGGGGCCGGGCGGTGCGGGGTGGTTCAGGCCGGGGAGACGCCGCCGCGCACCGCCCGGCGCAGGGTGCCGCGGCCGAGGTGGGCCAGCAGGTCGGAGGGCGGCACGACGTAGACCGGGCACGTCGCGTGCCGCAGGCAGTGCCGGGGCACCGGGGCGGGCAGCAGGACGCGCAGCCGGGTGCGGCGGCCCGCGCTGAGTACCAGCAGGTCGCCGGGTTCGCACGCCTCGGCCACCAGCGCGGGACCGGCCGGGCCGCGCACCACCGCGGCCCGGGTGGACAGGCCGGGCGGGAAGCCGCCGAACGCCTGCTCCAGGGCGGTGTCCAGCCGCAGGACGGCGCGGTGTTCGGTCTCGGCCAGCAGGGGTGGGCAGGGGCTGCGCCGGTAGAAGTCCTCGCCGCCGGGTGGCTCCCAGGCCAGCACCGGCACCAGCAGTGCGTCCCTGCGCCTGGCCTCGTCCGCCGCTCTGTGCAGGGCGGTGAGGCTGCTGAGCGTTCCGCTGACTCCGACGACGACGCGACTGGTACCGGACATGGCGGGCTACCTCCGGGCGTGAGTGCCGGGCGTTTGCCTGGGCGGGTGGGGGACGACGCCCCCGTGTGCTGACGCCGTCATCCCAGTGGACGGTCGCGCCGGGCCACTGGTACCGGTCCCGCTCCTGCTTTCACGCTAACAGGCGTGCCCCGGACACCCTCTTGACGCAGACGACGTACGGGCGTTCGGGCCGTGAGCGATTCGGACCGCCGGCCGCCGCCCTGGTCCCCGCGGCGTTCCCGCGGTCAGCCGACGTGGACGTGCGGGCGGCGGGAGCGGTCGGGTTCGGCCTCGCGCAGCACCTCGCGGGTCACCGGGGCGACCTCGCCCTGGCCGAAGAGGAAGAACCGCAGGAACTGCGCGAACGGGCTGCCCTCGGTCCACTCGAAGTAGATGTGCGGCCGCTGCCCGGTGCGGTCACGCACCGTCAGCAGCACGGCGGCCAGGGCGTTGGGGATGCTGGACGCCTCGACGACCAGCACCCGGTAGCGCTCGTGCAGCACCTCGCCGCGTACCCGCATGGCCGTCTCGAAGTCGGAGGGGTCGCGGACGGTGACCTCGGCGAAGACCAGGTCCTCGTCGGTGGACAGGTCGTTGTCGGCACGGATCTGGGCGAGCTTGTCGCGGTACTGGGCGAGGTCGCGGCGTTCCGGCTGGTTGGCGATCAGGCGGATCGTGCGGTGGGCGCAGTCGCGCATGAAACGGTCGGCGATCTCGTCGAACTCGATGTCGGTGACGCGCAGTTCGAAGGCCCGGGCCAGTCGGGAGAGCAACGAGACCAGGATGATGCCGGCGATGAAGCAGGCACCGATCCGCACCCCGCCGGGGCGTTCGATCACGTTGTCGACCATGGTGTAGAGGAAGACGACCGCGATGACCCCGAAGCCGGCGGTCAGCTTCCGCTGCTTGGCGCGGCGGGCGGAGATGGTGACGGCCACCGCGGCGGAGGACATCAGCACCAGCACGCCGGTGGCATACGCGCCGCCCTGTTTGTCGACGTTGGCGTCGAACAGCCAGGTCACCAGGAACGCCACGGCGATGAAGACGAACACCATGGGCCGCACGGCGCGCGCCCAGTGCGGGGCCATGCCGTAGCGGGGCAGGTAGCGCGGCATGAGGTTGAGCAGTCCGGCCATGGCGGAGGCGCCGGCGAACCACAGGATGGCGATGGTGGAGAAGTCGTAGACGGAGCCGAACGCCGACCCCAGGTTCTGGTGCGCGAGGTAGGCCAGGGCGCGGCCGTTGGCGGGGCCGCCGGGCTGGAACTCGCTCTGCGGGATGAGCAGCGTGGTGGTGAAGCTGGTGGCGATCAGGAACACGCTCATGATGACGGCGGCCGCGGTCAGCAGTTTGCGGGCGCCGCGGATGCGTCCCTCGGGCCGTTCCTCGGTGTCGTCGGGGTCGCCGGCGACGTGCGGCATGACGGCGACGCCGGTCTCGAAGCCGGACAGGCCCAGGGCCAGCTTGGGGAAGACGATCAGGGCGACCCCGATCATCAGCAGGGGGTTGGGGTGCTCGGCGGTCAGCGCGGTCGACCAGCTCGTCACCAGGTGCGGGGCGCTCAGCACGCGCCACAGGCCGTCGCCGACCACGACGACGTTGAGCGCCAGGTAGACGGCGACGAGGACGACGGCCACGCCGACCGCTTCGAGGAAGCCCTTGAGGAAGACCGCTCCCAGCAGGGCGATCAGACCCAGTGTGATGATCATCTGATGACCGTTGAGGATCCCGGCCAGGTGCGGGTTCTCCGTCATGTGGGTGGCGGCGTCGGCGGCGGACAGGGTGATGGTGATGAGGAAGTCGGTGGCGGCGAAGCCCAGCAGGGCCAGCACGAACAGCTTGCCCTTCCAGAACGACAGCAGCCGCTCCAGCATCGCGATCGATCCCTCGCCGTGCGGCGACTCCTTGGCGACGCGCCGGTAGACCGGCAGGGCCCCGGCCAGTGTGACGATCACCAGCACCACGGTGGCGATCGGTGAGAGCAGGCCGGCGGCGAGCGCGGCGATGCCCGGCTGGTAGCCCAGGGTGGAGAAGTAGTCGACGCCCGTCAGGCACATCACCCGCCACCACGGCCGGGCCTTGTGCTCGGGCACGTCCTTGGCGTGCGGTCCCTGGTGCTGCTTGCCCATGTCGGACAGGCCCTGCAGGAGCCAGGCGCGCAGCCTGTCCTTCCTGTTGGCGGGCGCTGCCGTGGTGGAGGCGGCCACGTCTCTCCCTGTCAGCGAGCGGCTGCGGCCGCCGCCGCGGCGGCCCCGCGGCCCATTGTGCTGGCCGGTCGCCGCTCCGGGGGTGGCGGGACACCGTGTCGCGGCAGGTCGGACCCGGTCAGCGGTGGCCGCCGCCACGGCGGGCGGAGGGGGGCGACGGGTACGGCGGCAGGGGACCGCCCTGCCACGTGGAGAAGATCAGGTGCGTCTGGAGCCGGGCGACCTCCGGCCGGGAGGTGAACTCGTCGAGCACCAGCCGCTGGAGATCCAGGCTGCTGCCGCACGCCACGTGCACGACGAAGTCGTCGGGGCCGGCCACATGGTGCACCGACAGCGTCTCCGGCAGCCCGCGCACGTGCTGGACGAACGGGTCGACCAGCGGCCTCGCGTGCGGCTGCACCTGGACGGTCAGCAGGGCCTGGATCGGCCGCCCGATCGCCTCCGGCGCGACCTGCGCGGTGTACCCGGTGATCACCCCGGCACGCCGCAGCCGCGCCACCCGGTCCACACAGGTCGACGGCGCGATCCCGACCGCCGCCGCCAGGTCCTTGTTGGCGATCCGCCCGTCACGCTGCAACTCCCGCAGAATGGCAACGTCCACCGGGTCCAGACCGACGTCCTTGGTGCTCACGGCGGTCAGGATACGGAATCCCCGGCCGGAACGGCACCGCCCACCCGCCCCGGCCGCGCCGGCCTGGGCCGCCCACCCCCGCCCCCCGGCGTACCCGCACCGCCGGCCCCGCGGACCCGCACGGAAGCAGCCCGCCCCCACCCCCTGGGGCCGCTCGTTCAGGCGCCGTGGTTCACCAGGCCGCAGCGCCCGGGCGCTCCTCCGGTATGAGGACCCACAGGGCGAGGTAGATCAGGAACTGCGGACCGGGGAGCAGGCACGACAGGAGGAAGATCAGCCGGACCTTGCCCGCCGACATCCCGTAGCGCCGCCCCAGACCGGCGCATACTCCCGCGATCATCCGGTCGTCACGGACCCGCACCAGAGTGCTCATCCCGTACACCTTCCCACCTGTGCCTCTGCCGCGCCGACCGGTCGGCCGCCGCATCTCCAAGGCTAGAACTCGCCCGCTCGCGACACCGTCCCCCGCAGGGGTGAGCGGTCCCTGAACCCCGGCCGGGTGCGACCCCTAAGGGAGCGGGCCCGCCGACCCGGACGGACCCCGAGGGCCGCCCCGCGGGAGCGGGCCAGGAGTCACTCCTTCCGCCCGTGCCGGACGGCGGAACGCGCGGTGATCACCGGTTCCCGCGGGGTGTACTCCCACGGTCCGCCGCCGAGCCGGGTGGCGACGCGGGTCAGGCGCCGGACCGCACGGCGGCGGACGGTGGTCCTTCAGGGCGGGCGTTCGCGGGAGGCGGGCGCCCCGCCGCGTTCGCCCCGGGAGGCGGTGCGGCGGCTCGCGCGGGCCCGGGCCGGCTCGGAGCTGTCGCGGCGCCGGGAGGGCGTGCGGCGTGGTTCCCCCTCGGGTGCGCGGCGGCGGCTGCGGCGGGCCCGGTCGCGTTCGCTCCCGGTGTCCATCCCGGCGCGGCCGCGGTCTCCGTCCTCCTGCGCGTCGCCGTCCACCTCAGCGCCCTCCGCGTCGCCGGCTGCTTCCTCCGCCGCTCCGGTGGCCTCCCCCGCCGCGCTCCCGGCCGCTCCGGCGGCGTCGCCCACCGCCCCGGCGGCGCCGGAGGCCGTGCTCTCGGCGGCGCGGCCCGCGGCGGCGGTGGCCCGGCCGGCGCCCTCTCCGACCTGCTCGGCGGCCCCGCCCACGCCGGAGCCGGCCTCCGCCGCCGCTTCGCCGGCCCCGCCGCCGAGTTCGCCGAGCGCGCGGCCGGCCCCAGCGGTGAGGTGGTCGAGGATCCGGGGATTGCGGTCGATCGTGGTGAGGACCCGGCCGAGGATCGCCGAGACGTTGGCGAGACGCACCTTCAGCAGGGCCTGCGCGTCCACGTCCTGGAGGTCGATCTCCACCTGGCCGAGGTCGACCTCGGCCCCGACCTCCAGCTTGAGCACGTCGAGCACCTCGGCGCGCAGCAGCACCTGCGCGTGCAGGTCCTCGGCCTGGACCTTGACCTCCCCCACGTGCAGGGTCGGGACGTCGAGCGTCACGTCCGGTTCCGTGGTGGCCGCCGTGGTGGTCTCCGGTCCGGGTCCGGGTTCGACGAGTTCGCCCTCGGCGACGTCGTCGTCCTCATGGTTGCGGTCCTGCGCCATGTTCGCCCTGCCCTCCCTGGCCGCGTGTACGGCACGGAAGGCGTACGTGTCGGCACGAGATCGCCGTCCGTGTGCCGTCCTGCGTTCCCACCGTACGGCCGCCCGCCGCGTGCCGCCCGGTGCGGGAGGCGTGGCCGGGGAGCGGGGTGGTCAGCGCGAACCGGGGCCGCGGTGCCGGCCGTGTCCGGCGGGGCGGTGGGCGCGGCCGTTGCCCTCGCCGGCCGGGGCGGCGTGGCCGGCGGGCCGCACGGAACGGTCGGCGGCGGTGGGGCCGGGCAGCGCGGTGGTCGGGGCGGCGGTCCGGGCGGGGTGGCGGGCACCGGCGGCCGGGACGGCGGACGACGGGGAGGGGGCGCCGGCGACCGGTGACTGCGCGACGCCGGGACCGGTGCCGGCGTGGCCGGCGTGCGCGATCGGCAGCACGGCCAGCGCGGTGACCGTGAGCACCGCTCCGGCCGCGGCGGCGAGCGCGGGCACCCGGCGGCGCACCGGGCCGGCGGGCTCGGCGGTCCGGGGCGGAGGGAACTCGGCGGGAACCGGCGGGAGTTCCACGGTGCCGCGGCGCCACTGCCCGCCGTCGAAGTACTCGGCGGCCTCGGCGGCGGTGGGGCGCACGTCCGGGGACTTGGCCAGCATGCGCAGCACGTAGGCGGCGAGCGCGCCGGGCAGGCCGGGGCGCAGGCTGCCCGGCGGGGCGGGGACCTTCTCCACGTGCTGGCAGAGCACCGCGAGCGGGTGGCCGCCCTCGAACGGCGGGTGGCCGGTGAGGAGTTCGTAGAGCGTGCAGCCCAGGGCGTAGACGTCGGCGGGCGGTCCGGTGGTCCGTCCCAGCGCGCTCTCCGGTGCGAGGTAGAGGCTCGTGCCGGTGATGGTGAGCGTTTCGGCCGCGTCGTCGGTGGGGCAGCGGGCGATGCCGAAGTCGGCGATCTTGACTGTGCCGTCCGGCCCCTGGAGGAGGTTGGAGGGCTTGATGTCGCGGTGGACGATGCCGTGCCGGTGGGCGGCGGCGAGTCCAGCGGCGGTCTGCGCGGCGACCGCGACCGCCCGGTCCGGGGCCAGCGGTCCCTCGGCGGCGAGGGTCTGCGCGAGGCTGCGGCCCTCCATGAGTTCCATGACGAGGTAGTGCCGCTCCCCGAAGACCCCTGCGTCGTAGACCGACACCACGTGCGGGTCGCTGAGCCGCGCGGCGATGCGGGCCTCGGCGTCGAACCGCGCGGCGGCCGGGTGCGGGACGGCACGGGGAGCTCCCCCGGCGGCCGGGGACGGGAGCGGGGGCGGTGGCACCGCGGCGGCGGGACCGGGGGCGCACAGCTTGACGGCGACCGGCCGGTCGAGCCGTTCGTCCCGGGCGCCCCACACCTCCCCCATCCCGCCGCGCCCCAGGAGAACGTCCAGGCGGTAGCGGTCTGCGAGCTTCACGGGGAGGTTCCCCCTTCGGCAGGAAATCGTCGGCCCGCCGGTAGAACGGGCCGACGTGCGCCTGCCCCGTACACCGGGGTTTACGGCATCCCGCGCCAGGATTTCTCCGACGAACGCCGATAGGCCTGTCGTGCGAACGCCAGTGAGGTGATACGACCCCAGTCGCCCCGGCACCACGACCGCGACCACCCCACCCGCCACCACCGCGCCCGGAACCCGCCAGCCACCGCGCCCGCGTGACCGGCCACCGCCGCGCCCGCCGGCGACCGCACCGGTCCCGCCCCTCCCCCGTTACCGGAACGACCGGTTACCGGAACCCCGCGATCGCCCGCGGCGTGTAGTGCTCCTCCAGACGCGCGCACTCCTCGTCGGTGAGGGTGAGGGAGACCGCGGCGACGGCGTCGTCGATGTGGTGCTCCTTGGTGGCGCCGACGATCGGGGCGTCCACGCCGGGGCGGCTCAGCAGCCAGGCCAGCGCGACCTGGGCGCGCGGTGCGCCGCGGCCGGCCGCGACCTGGGCGACGGCGTCGACGATGTGGCGGTCGTCGGCGCGGTAGAGCGTGCCGCCGAACTCGTCCGTCTCGCTGCGGGCGGTGCCGGAGTCCCAGTCGCGGGTGAGGCGGCCGCGGGCCAGCGGGCTCCAGGGGATGACGCCGACGCCCTGGTCGCGGCAGAGGGGCATCATCTCCCGCTCCTCCTCGCGGTAGAGCAGGTTGTAGTGGTTCTGCATGGTGGCGAACTTCGTCCAGCCGTGCGCCTCGGCGACGTACTGCGCCTTGGAGAACTGCCAGGCGTACATCGAACTGGCGCCGATGTAGCGGGCCTTGCCGGCCTTGACGACGTCGTGCAGCGCCTCCATCGTCTCCTCGACGGGGACGTTGTTGTCCCAGCGGTGGATCTGGTAGAGGTCGACGTGGTCGGTGCCCAGCCGGCGCAGGCTGTTGTCGATCTCGGTCATGATGGCCTTGCGGGAGAGGCCGGCGCCGTTGGGGCCGGGGCGCGTGCGGCCGTGCACCTTGGTGGCGAGCACGATCTCGTCGCGGCGCGCGAAGTCGGCCAGGGCGCGGCCGGTGATCTCCTCGCTGGTGCCGTCGGAGTAGACGTTGGCGGTGTCGAAGAAGTTGACGCCCGCGTCCAGGGCCCGGCGGATGAAGGGCCGGGCGGCCTCCTCGTCCAGGCTCCAGCGGTGGCCGCCGCGGGTGGTGACCCCGAAGCTCATGCAGCCCAGGCAGACGCGCGAGACGTCAAGACCGGTGCGTCCCAGTTTCACGTATTCCATGGGGACTCCACACTCTCCGATCGAACGATGGGTGATGCGGTCGGGCGGTGCCGGTGCGGCGCCGCACGTCACTGGCCACAACGCGCGCGCGGGCCGCGTTGATCCCGCCGGCCGCGGCGATCCCGCCCGCCACCCCTCCCGCCCGCTGCCGTCCGGCCGTGCTACTGGTTGAGCGCGAGCGCCTGGAGGCGGCCGTAGGCGCCGTTGAAGTAGTCCTGGTCACCGGGGAAGGTGCCGGAGTCGGCGTACTGCCAGAACGTCCACGTGCCCCAGCCGGCCGGCAGGCCGCCGGGGTCGGAGGAGCAGCGGGCGATGAAGAGGGGGTTGGTGCCGGAGAAGGCCGAGGAGTTCCCGGTGCGGGCGGGGCGCGTCAGCAACTTAACGGGGAGCGTCACCGCACCGGAAGGGCCCAGGCCACCCCCGTTGGTCTACGCCACCACCGCCCGGCCGCGACCAGGGTGTTCACCCCGCCGGCGCCGGCAACCTTCCGCCATGGCGGTGACGGGGCGCCGGGGACCGCGGGGCCGCGCGGAGCACGCCAGCGCCCCGTGGACCCCCCGCCGCCGCACCGCACGGTTGCGCCGCGACGAACCGCTGGCGACGATCGCAGCACGTCCCCGAAGACCTGGAGCGGCCCGGCATGCCCGTCACCGACGTGACCTCGCTGATCGACTTCGACTCCCTGCTCGACGACGAGGAACGGATGATCCGCGCGACCGTCCGCTCCTTCGTCGACGACCGGGTCCGCCCGCACATCGCCGACTGGTTCGAACGCGGGGTGCCGCCCCGCGAACTCGCCCCGGAACTCGGCCGGCTGGGCCTGCTGGGCATGCACCTGGAGGGCTACGGCTGCGCCGGGACCAGCGCGGTCGCCTACGGGCTGGCGTGCCTGGAGCTGGAGGCGGGCGACAGCGGACTGCGCAGCCTGGTCTCGGTGCAGGGGTCGCTGGCGATGTACTCGATCCGGGCGTACGGCTCGCAGGAGCAACGGGAGGAGTGGCTGCCGCCGATGGCGGCCGGCCGGGCGATCGGCTGCTTCGGCCTGACCGAACCGGACTTCGGCTCCGACCCGGGCGGCATGCGCACCCGCGCGGTCCGCGACGGCGGCGACTGGGTGCTCGACGGCGTCAAGATGTGGATCACCAACGGTGGCATCGCCGACGTCGCCACGGTGTGGGCCCGCACCGAGGAGGGGGTGCGCGGCTTCCTGGTGCCGCGCGGCACACCCGGGTTCACCACCCGCGACATCCCCCGCAAACTGTCGCTGCGCGCCTCGACGACCTCCGAACTCACCCTGGAGTCCGTCCGGTTGCCCGCCTCCGCGATGCTCCCCGGCGCCCGCGGCCTGTCCGGTCCGCTGGGATGCCTGAACGAGGCCAGGTTCGGCATCGTCTTCGGCGCGATGGGCGCGGCCCGCGACTGCCTGCAGACCACGCTGGAGTACGCCGGGGACCGCGTGCAGTTCGGCCGGCCGGTCGCCGGGTTCCAGCTGACCCAGGCCAAGCTCGCCGACATGACCCTGGAGCTGTCCAAGGGCCTGCTGCTCGCCCTGCGCCTCGGCCGCCTCAAGGACGCCGGAGGGCTGCGCCCCGAGCAGGTCAGCGTGGGCAAGCTCAACAACGTCCGCGAGGCGCTGGAGATCGCCCGCACCTGCCGCACGATCCTCGGCGGCTCCGGCATCACGCTGGACTACCCGGTGCTGCGGCACGCCAACAACCTGGAGTCGGTGCTGACCTACGAGGGCACCTCCGAGATCCACCAGCTCGCTGTCGGGCAGGCGCTCACCGGCCTGTCCGCCTACCGCTGACCCCCGCAACCGCCCCCTGGGCCGGACCACTGCCCCGGGCGGCCCAGGGAGCGCGCCCGGCGGACGTACCGGCGTGCGGGAACGGCTTGGCGCCGGGATGAAAGGGTAGATAGGGGTCATGGTCACGGTGGGCGTGGAGGAGGAGTACCTGCTGCTGGACGCGGTGAGCGGCCGCCCGGTCTCGCGGTGCAGGCAGCTGCGTGCCCGGCCGGAACTGGCGGCCCTGGTGGGTGCCGGCCGGGTGGAGACCGAGCTGCTCCAGTCCCAGGTGGAGGTGGCCACACCGGTCTGTGCCGACCTCGACGAGATCGACCGCCACCTGCGCCGGCTGCGGGGTGCGGTGGCCGCGGCGGCGTCCGGCGACGGCTGTGTGCTGGCGGCCTGCGGAGCCCCGCCGCGCAGCGGTCCGGCCGACGTCACCGACGAGCCCCGCTACCGGGCCATGCACGAGGACGCGCCGCAGCTGGTCGCCGAGCAGCTGATCAACGGCATGCACGTGCACGTCGCCGTGCCGGACCGCGAGGTCGCGGTGGCGGCGCTCAACCGCCTGCGGCCGTGGCTGCCGGTGCTGGTGGCGATGGCCGGCAACTCGCCGTTCTGGGACGGCTGCGACACCGGGTTCAGCAGCTGGCGCACCGTGGTCTTCGGCCGGTGGCCGGTCAGCGGCCCGCCCCCGGTCTTCGGCGGTGCCGGCGACTACGCGCGGCGCACCGGGCGGCTGCTGGCCACCGGGGTCATCCGCGACCTCGGGCAGCTGTACTGGCAGGCGCGGCTGTCCGAGCGGTACCCGACCCTGGAGGTGCGGGCGCTGGACGTGCAGATCGGCACCGGGGAGGCGGTGGTCTTCGCCGGCCTGGTGCGCGCCCTGGTGGTCACCGCCCTGGCCGACGCCCGCGCCGGGATTCCGGCCGGCCCGTGCCCGGGGGAGCTGCTGGCCGCCGCGAACTGGCGTGCCGCCCGCCACGGCCTCGGCGGCACCCTGGTCGGCCCGCTGGACGGCCGGCTGCGCCCGGCCCACCAGGTGGTCGCCCACCTGGTGGACCGGGTGACGCCCGCACTGAAGACCACCGGCGACCTCGACCGCGTCACCGACGGCGTCGACGCCCTCCTGCGGGACGGCACCGGCGCCCACCGCCAGCGTGCGGCGGTGGGCGCCTCGGGCCCCGCGGGGCTGCTGGACCTGCTCGCCGCGGGCCGCTGAACCGGGCGGGGCGCGGCCGGTGCGGGCGGCTCAGTCGTGCGAACGGATGAAGTGCCCGGCCGCCTCCTCGATGCGGTGGGCCAGGGCCACGTCCAGGGGAGTGATGCCGCCCGCCGAATGCGTGGACAGCGCGAAACGCAGCGTTCCGTAACGGATGTCCACGTCCGGGTGGTGGTCCAGTTTCTGCGCCTCGGTGACGACCTTGTCGACGATCCGGGCCGCGGTCCGGAAGTCGTAGGTGTCCATCGTGCGGATCAGCTCGCCGCCCTCCCTGCGCCAGTCGGGCAGGTCGGACATGCCGGCGTCGATCTCGCCGGCGGTGAGCAGTTCGACGGCCATGTCAACACGCTCCCTCGTTCGCGGAAGCCCTTTCACGCTTCGTGTGCCCGCCCCCGCCGGCGGCTAACCGGCGGGAGCGCTCAGCGCGGCGGCGGTATCCTCTCCCCGGCCGGGGGCGGGCCGGGCGGGGTGCCGTCGCCGAAGGGGCGTCCGCCGAGGGCCTCGCGGCCGTGCGGGGTGAGCCAGCCGGACAGGCCGGGGCCGGCGGGCACGATGCCGGTGGGGTTGATACCGGAGTGCACCAGGTAGTAGTGCCGCTTGATGTGGTCGAAGTCCACGGTGTCGCCGAAGCCCGGCGTCTGGAACAGGTCACGGGCGTAGGCCCACAGCACCGGGTCCTCGGTGAGCTTGTTCCGGTTGCACTTGAAGTGGCCGTGGTAGACCGCGTCGAAGCGCACCAGTGTGGTGAACGCCCGGATGTCGGCCTCGGTGATCGTGTCGCCGACCAGGTACCGCTGTCCGGCCAGCCGCTGCGACATCAGGTCCAGCCGCCGGAAGACGTCCTCGTACGCCCGTTCGTACTCGGCCTGCTCGTGGGCGAAGCCGGCGCGGTAGACGCCGTTGTTGAGGTCCCGGTAGACACCTTCCATGACCTCGTCGATCTCCGCGCGCAGCGGCCCGGGGTAGAGGTCGGGGGCGCCGGGGCGGTGGTGGTGGGACCATTCGGTGGCCAGGTCCAGGGTGATGCGCTGGTAGTCGTTGGTGACGAGCGCCCCGCTGGGGACGTCGACGATCGCCGGGACGCTGACGCCGCCGGGATGGGCCTGCTCGCGGGCGTCGTACGCCTGCGAGAGGTGGTGGATGCCGAGCACCGGGTCCCGGTCGCCGGCGTCGAGGGTGAAGCGCCAGCTGCGGTCGTCCTGGACCGGGTCGGCGACGGCCAGGGAGAGCGCGTCCTCCAGGCCGAGCAGGCGGCGGGAGACCAGGGCCCGGCTCGCCCATGGGCAGGCACGGCTGACCACCAGGCGGTAGCGGCCGGACTCCACGGGCCAGCCGTCGCGTCCGTCCGCGGTGATCCGGTCGGCGAAGTGACTGCGGGATCGGCTGAAGGGCTCGCGTCCGTAGGAGCTGTTCCCGTCCCCTCCGGCGTGCCTGGTCCCGGTCATGCGGTGCGGGTACCCCGTCCGCGCCCGGCCTACCGGGACGGACGGGGTCGCGCCCGCGTCAGACGAACCGCCACAGGTGGTCGGCGGTGCCGTTGTCGCCGTACTGGGTGACCTGGGCCGCGTCGGCGGTGGAGGCGCCGTCGACGGCCAGCAGCTTGCCGGAGTGCTGGTTGACGATCTTCGTCCAGCCGCCGCCCGCGTCGGCCAGGGTCCACAGGTGGTCGGGCGTGCCGTTGTCGTTGTACTGCTGGACGGGGGCGCCGTCGGCGGTGGACTGGTTGTTGACGGCGAGCAGCTTGCCGGAGTTGCGGTTGTAGATCTTGACGGTGCCGTCGCCGTTGTCGACGACGGTCCACAGGTGGTCGTCGGTGCCGTTGTCGGTGTACTGCGTGACGTCGGCGCTGTCGGCCAGGGACTGGTGGTCGACGGCGAGGACCTTGCCGGAGTTCTGGTTCTGGATCTTGTGCCAGGTGACCGTCTGCCCGGCGGGCCGCAGCAGCAGGGCGAGCACACCGCCGATGGCCGGGCGGTCGGCGAAGCCCTGCTGGGCCCCGGAGGCCACCACGTACCAGTCGGAGAACGGCACGCGCTGCGGGGTGGTGTCCGCGAAGCCGTACACGCCGTTGACAAGGGTGTCGCGAGTGGCCGTCCGGTCGGCGAGCCAGGCGGCGGTCCACATCTCCCAGTCGGCCTTGGTGTAGTCGTTGCGCGGGTCCAGCAGCACGCCGTGGGCGCCGGCCTGCGACTGGTACCAGGCGGCCTCCATGGTGGCGACGCCCAGCGGCACCAGGCCCAGGCCGAGCAGGCGGTCGGGGAAGCCGTTGTACTTCAGGCTCCAGGTGCCGTCCTGGTCGTAGGCGAGCTTCATGTGCCGCCCGGAGGAGTCCAGGCCCTTGGTGACCCACTGGCTGACGTATCCGCGGGCGACGCCCAGGTAGTGCGCGGCGTCGGCGGTGCGGCCGGCCGCCGTGGCGATCAGGCTCATGGCGCCGATGCCGATGATGCCCTTGAGGGCGAGGTTGACGCTGTGGGCGATGAAGCCGGTGAAGTCGTCGGTCTGGTTCTGCAGGCCCGGGTCGAGGGCGTTGCCGACCAGGTAGTCCGCCCACTGCTGGAGGATCGGGTAGTGCGCGGTGGCGAACGCGGCGCCGGCGGAGGCGGACTGCCGCTGGACGACGGCCGCCGACATGATGAGCATGTTGGCGGACTCCTCGACCGGCATGTCCTCCTCGTTGCCGTCGTTGTGGCCGGCGGCGTTGGGGTAGCCGGAGCCGAGGTCGTGTTCGGCGAACGCCTTGGGCCAGCCGCCGTGCTCCGCGTACTCCAGCATCGGCGCCAGCAGCAGTTGGAGGTAGCCCGGCGACAGGTAGAGGTAGGCGGGGAAGGCCGGGTAGGTGACGTCGACGGTGGAGACGTTGCCGTCGGAGGAGATCTCCTTGAGGAAAGCCCAGGCGCTGCCGCCGTGGTCGACCAGCTCGGTACCGCCGACCGCCTGGCGCAGCGCGAGGGAGCACACGGCCGCGTAGTGGTCGCCGGTGGTGCCGCCGCCGGCCGCGGCGGAGGCGTCGGTGGCGATCCTGGTGTCGAGCGCGGTGGCGGCCGAGGCGGCGGAGGCGTAGTCGGCGTCGAACCAGTCGAGCATCGCCGGCCAGTCGCTCCAGTACCTGGTCCACCACGGGTCGAGGTTCGTCCCCAGGTAACTGACGGCCGGGGTGCGCACGTGGCCGAGGCTGACGCGGAACGGCGCGGAGGCGGCCGAGGTGACGGTGCCGAGGTCCCGCGCGAGGGCGAAGACCGGCCAGTCGTCGTTGATGGCGCGCGGCCGGTCGGTGTCGTCGGTGCCGGCGAGGGTGCCGCCGGTGGCGAACGCGGCGCGCACGACGGTGTCCTGACCGGTCTGCCAGGTCGGGTTCGCGGCGGTGGGGGTGGCGAACACCAGGGAGCCCCAGGACGCCTGGTCGCCGTGTTCCTGGAGCACGCCGGGGGTGGCCGGCCGGCAGCTGAGCGCGGTCATCGTGCCGGTGTTCTGCGCGCTCCAGGTCACCTGCTGGGTGACGTCGCCGTGCACCCATTCGGCGCTGGCGTCGAGGTAGACCGCGACGGAGTGGCTCCTGCCGTCGTTGGCGGCGGCGGTGACGGTGACGTAGCTCAGCGGCACCGACTGGCGCTGGAGGTCGCCGAGGTCGACGGGTGAGAGGAACTCGACGGTGAGGGTGACTCCGCCGCCGTTCATCACATAGGTGGACCGGGTGGCGGTGACGGTGAGCGAGGTCTGCGTCATCGTGGTCAGCGCCGGGCCGTTCGGCAGCGCGGGGGCGCCGGCGAACAGGTAGGGCGTGCCGTCGATGCGGGCCAGGCCGCACAGGGCGGTGACGTGCCCGTTCCAGAACGCGGGCCAGGTGCCGGCCAGGTTGTCGCCGGGCAGCCAGGTCGTCAGGTACATGGAGCGGACGGCCAGTGGGGTGGCCGGCGGGCGCAGCGGGCTGAAGGTGGAGGCGGCGGGGGTCGCGGCGACGGCGCTGCCGGTGGCCGCCCAGCCGGCGGTGGCGGCCGCGGTGGCGACGACACCCCAGCGCAGCACGTCGCGCCGGGTCGGGCGGGTCGCGGTCTCGTCGCGGTGGTCGGCAGGGGGCACGGGACGGTCCTTCCGGTGGGGGCCGCGCCCCGGGCACACGTCAGGGCCACGGGAGGTGCGGGGGCGGCGCGGTGCGGGAGGGGCGGCGCGGCGCGGGGGGTGGCGCGGCGCGGGTGTGCGGGGGCGTGCCGGAGCGGCGCGGCGGCCCCGGGGGCGGTGGACGGCGGCCGCGACCAAACCGTTAACAACGTTGTAACCGTCATTGAGACACCGCGCGGGCCGACCGTCAAGGGGTCCGGGTCCGGCGTGATGGGCGGTACGTGGCGGGCGGTGGACGGTGCGTCAGCGGGACGGCGAACCCGTGGCACCGACGTCGTTTCAGGTGGGGGCCGATGTGGAAGCTGTCAACTCGATGTCTTGACACGCCCGTTCGCATGCGCCTGAATGTCCACGTTCCATCGTTGGAATTTCCCGTACCCACTCTGTGAGGACGTGATCGGCACATGAACGCGTTGCCCCGGACCCATGCCCTTCCCGCCGTGGTCCTGGCCGCGGCCCTGTGCCTGTCCGCCACGGCCTGCACCAAGAGCGACGACGCGTCGTCGTCGAGCTCGCCGAGCACCACCAGTTCGGCGGCGGCCCAGCAGGTGGCCTCCTCCGGTTCGGGCGGCCCGACGTGCGGCTACGCCTCCTACGCGGGTGGTGTACCGAAGCTGAACCTCAAGGACGGGAAGACGGTCGTCGGCTTCTCGCAGTCGGAGTCGACCAGCAACCCGTTCCGCGCCACCGAGACGCGGACGATCGCCGCCGAGGCCAAGCGGCTGGGCGTCAAGCTGATCCAGCGCAACGCCAACGCGGACGTCAACGCGCAGAACTCGCAGATCCAGGACATGATCGCGCAGGGCGCCAAGGTCCTGATCGTGGCGCCGGAGGACTCCGACGGCCTCGGTCCCGCGCTGAGCGAGGCGAAGGCGAAGAAGATCCCGGTCCTCACCATCGACCGCACCGCGGCCGGCACGGCGTGCACGGACTTCGTGGCGTTCATCGGATCGAACTTCTACGGCCAGGCGCAGATCGCCGCCGACGACCTGGCGGGCGCCACCGGGGACTCGGCGAAGGTGGCGGTGCTGACCGGCACGCCGGGCAACAACGTCTCCACCGACCGCACCAAGGGCTTCAGCGACCGCCTCAAGGCCAAGTACCCGAAGATGGACGTCGTCGCCTCGCAGACCGCCGACTTCGACCAGAGCGACGGCCAGAAGGTGATGGAGCAACTGCTCCAGAGCCACCCGGAGATCACCGCGGTCTACGCGGAGAACGACGAGATGGCGCTCGGGGCGATCCAGGCGATCCGCTCGGCGGGCAAGACCCCGGGCAAGGACATCAAGATCGTCTCGATCGACGGCACCCGGCAGGTCGTGCAGGACGTGGCGGCCGGCTCGGTGGTGGCCGACGTGGAGACCAACCCGCGGTTCGGCCCGCTGGCCTTCCAGTCGCTGCTGGACTTCTACGCCGGCAAGGGCGTGCACGCGTCCGTCGTCATCAAGGACTCGCACTTCACCTCGGCCACCGCCCAGCGGGCGCTGTCGCAGGGCCTGGTGTACTGACCGAGCGGGAACGGCCGCCCGGGCGCCCCGGACACGGCGGGCCGCGGTTCACCTCCGCGGCCGCCCACCGGGGCGCCCGTGGCGGTGCGCGAAGGAGGAACGGCACGGTGATGGCCTCTCAGGTCCCGCCCCCGGACGGCGAGTTCGTCCTGGAGGTCGAGGGGGCCGGCAAGACGTTCGCGGGCGTGCACGCGCTGCGGGACGTGAGCCTGCGGCTGCGGCCGGGCGAGGTGCACGCCCTGATCGGCGAGAACGGCGCGGGCAAGTCCACGCTGATCAAGGTGATGACCGGGGTGCACCGGCCGGACCGCGGGACGGTGCGGCTGGCCGGGCGGCCGGTGGAGTTCGCCACGCCCCTTCAGGCGCAGGCGGCCGGGATCTCCACCATCTACCAGGAGGTCAACCTCATCCCGCTGATGTCGGTGGCCCGCAACCTCTTCCTGGGGCGCGAGCCGCGGCGCTTCGGGCTGACCGACACCCGCGCGATGAACCGCGAGGCCACCGAGGTGCTGCGCGGCTACGGCGTGGAGGCGGACGTCTCCCGGCCGCTGCACACCCTCGGGCTCGGCGCGCAGCAGATGGTGGCGCTGGCCCGGGCGGTGAGCGTGGACGCCCGCGTCGTCGTCATGGACGAGCCCACCTCGTCGCTGGAGCCGCGCGAGGTGGAGACGCTGTTCTCCGTCATCCGCGGCCTGCGCTCGCGCGGCGTGGCGCTGGTGTACGTCAGTCACCGGCTGGACGAGCTGTACGCCGTCTGCGACCGGGTGACCGTGATGCGGGACGGCGCCGTGGTGCACACCGGGGAGCTGGCCGGGCTGGAACGGCTGCGGCTGATCTCGCTGATGCTGGGCCGGGAGATGGCCCGGGTGCGGCGGGAGGGCGCGACCGCGTTCGCCGGTGCCCACGAGGGCGCGGGCCGGCCGGTGCTGGAGGCGCGCGACCTGACGGTGCCCCACAAGGTGCGCGGCGTGTCGCTGTCGGTGCGGCCGGGTGAGGTCGTCGGGCTCGGCGGGTTGCTGGGCTCGGGCCGCAGTGAGACCGCGAAGGCCGTGGTGGGCGCGATCGCGGCGGAGGGCGGCACGGTGTCGGTCGACGGCATACCGCTGGGCCGCCGTTCCCCCGCCGCGGCCATGCGCGCCGGGGTGGTGATGCTGGCCGAGGACCGCAAGGCGGAGGGCGTCATCCCGAGCCTGTCGGTGCGGGAGAACATCGTGCTGGCGGCGCTGCCGCGGCTCTCGCGCGCCGGGATCGTCTCGACGGCCCGGCAGGACGAGGTCGTCGCGTACTTCATGAAGCGGCTGGGCATCAAGGCGTCCGGTCCCGGCCAGCGGGTCGGGGACCTGTCGGGTGGCAACCAGCAGAAGGTGCTGCTGGCGCGGTGGCTGTGCATGAACCCCAAGGTGCTGCTGCTGGACGAGCCGACCCGCGGCATCGATGTCGGCGCCAAGGCCGAAGTGCAGTCGCTGATCGACGAGTTGGCGCGGGAAGGACTGGGCGTGCTGCTGATCTCCTCGGAACTGGAGGAGCTGATCGAGGGCTCGGACCGGGTGGTGGTCCTCAAGGACGGCGCGGTCGTCGGGCACCTGGAGGGCGACGAGGTCTCCGAACGGGCGCTGCTGGACGCGCTGGCCGCCCGGCCGGGGGCGGACGGCCCGCCGGCCGGCGGGGAGCGTGCGGACGGCTCCGCGGCCGGCGGGGAGGACGCGTGATGGCGGCCCCCGCGGTGGTGGAGGGCGGCGCGGCACCGGACCGGGCGCGGGTGCTGCGGGACGTGCAGCGCTACGGCGTCTACCTGGCGCTGGCGTTGCTGGTGGTGGTGGCGGTCGCGCTGGACACCTCGTTCCTGTCGGTGTCCAACCTGCGGGTGCAGTTGTTCCAGCTGGCGCCGACGCTGCTGGTGGCGCTGGGCATGGCGCTGGTCATCGGCACCGAGGGCATCGACCTGTCGGTGGGCGCCACGATCGCGCTGTCGGCGTCGGTGCTGCCGCTGTACCTGGGATACGGGCTGGCCGCCGCGATGGCGGTGGCGCTGCTGCTGGGCGCGCTGGCCGGCGCGGTCGGCGGCTCGATGGTGGCGTTCGCCCGGGTGCAGCCGATCGTGGCGACGCTGTCGCTGATGATCGGTCTGCGCGGGCTCGCGGAGCTGATCAACGGTGACGCGGCGAAGCCGGTGACCCAGCCGGCGCTGCTGGCGCTGGGCGGCGACTCGGTGGCCGGGGTGCCGTGGACGGCGTGGGTGGCGGCGGCGGCCGCGGTCGTGGTGGCCCTGGTGATGCGCCGCACGACCTTCGGCCGGCAACTGGTGGCCATCGGCGACAACCGGCAGGCGGCGCGGCTGGCGGGTCTGCCGGTGCGGCGGGTGCTGGTGACGGTCTACGTCGTCTCCGGGGTGCTGGCGGCGCTGGCCGGCGTGCTGGTCGTCGGTCACGGCGCCGAGGCGGACCCGGCCACGCAGGGGCTGAACATGGAACTGAACGCCATCACCGCGGTGGTGGTCGGCGGTACCCCGCTCAGCGGCGGGCGGGTGCGGGTGCTGGGCACGGTGGCCGGTGCGCTGTTCATGCAGCTGATCACCGCGGTGCTGACCCAGCACGACGTGCACTCCTCCTACACCCAGATCATCGAGGCGGCCATCATCTGCGCCGCCGTGTACGTCTCCCGGGAGCGTGGTGGCCGATGAGCGCGGCGGTGACGGAGCCGGCGGCGGCCAAGGGCGTGGCCGGGCCGGGGGCGGTGGCGCGGCGGGAGCGGCTGGCGGCGCTGGTGCAGCGGGCCGGTGCGCCGATCGTGCTGCTGGTGCTGGTGGTGGTCGCCTCGGCCGCCTCACCGGGTTTCGCGAGCTGGCCGAACGTCAGCGGTGTCCTGGGCGGCAACGCCTTCGTGTGGCTGCTGGCGCTGGGCATGACGTTCGTCATCACCACCGGCGGCATCGATCTGTCGGTCGGTTCGATGTACGCGCTCGGCGGCGTGCTGGCGGCGGACGCCTCGCGGGCCGGGTCGTGGGCGGCGCTGCTGGTGCCGGTGCTGGCGGGCGCGGCGTGGGGCGGGGTGCAGGGTCTGCTGGTGGCCCGGGCCCGCATGGCGCCGTTCATCGTGACGCTGGCGGGTCTGCTGGGGCTGCGCGGGGTGCTGCAGGCGATCACCTCGGAGGGGTCGAGGACCTACCTGGTGCCGCCGCACGCCTGGGCGCGTGACCTGGGCGCGGGCACCTGGGTGCCGGTGCTGGTGGTGACGGCGCTGTTCGCCGCGGGGGCGCTGCTGCTGACCCGCACCCGTTTCGGGGCGACGCTGACCGCGATCGGCGGCAACGAGAACGCCGCGGTGCTGATGGGCCTGCCGGTGGCGTCGGCGAAGGTCGGGGTCTACATGCTCTCCGGCACGCTGGCCGGGCTGGCCGGCGCGCTGGGCGGGCTGCGGCTGGGGTCGGGGGTGACCACGATCGGCGTCGGCTACGAGCTGACCGCCATCGCCGCGGTGGTCATCGGCGGCACCCTGCTGACCGGCGGCCACGGCACGGTCGGCGGCACGGTGTGCGGTGTGCTGCTGCTGGCGGTGCTGCACAACCTCATCGACCACTACTTCTCGTCGTACGGCTCGGCGTTCACCGACGCGGTCAACGGCGCGTTCCTCGCGGCGGTCGTCCTGACGCAGACGCTGCTGGGGCGGGCGCGCGGGGCGCAGTGACCCGGCGGTCCGGGGACGCGGTCGTGCGCGGCGGGGTGAACGGGCCGGCCGCGCACGGGTGTTCAGGCGGGGGCGCTGGACTCGCGGACGACCAGCCGGAAGCCGGGCTGGACGAGGCGGCGGGGGGCGTCGTCACCGTTGGCGATGCGGTCCAGCAGCGCCTCGACCGCGGCCTCGGCGATGCCGGCCTTGTCGGGGGCGATCGTGGTCAGGGAGGGCACCGCGTACTCCGCCTCCTCGGTGTCGTCGAACCCGGCCAGCGCGACGTCCTGCGGCACCCGCAGCCCCGCCTCGTGCAGGGCCCGCAGCGCGCCGAGTGCCATCAGGTCGTTGAAGCAGAACACCGCGTCGGGGCGCTCCTCCAGCGCCAGCAGCTGCCGCATGGCACGGGCGCCGTCGGGCCGGAAGTAGGCGCCGACCGGCGGGTGCAGGGCCGGGTCGAGCGGCAGTCCGGCCGCGGTCAGCGCCTGCGTGTACCCCAGCAGCCGCTGCTGCGCGGTGGCCCGCGGCACCGGGTCCTGCCAGCCGACGGCGGCGATCCGGCGGCGGCCGGCGCCGATCAGGTGGCGGGTGGCCTCTCGGGCGGCGGCCACGTTGTCGATGTGCACGTGGTCGCAGACCAGGCCGAAGTCGGCCTCCCCCAGCAGCACCAGCGGGATGGGCCGGCTGCGGGCGGCGAGTTCCGTCTGGTCCAGGCCGAGCGGGCTGAGGATGACACCGTCGATCAGCGGGTCGCCCAGCCCGGAGGCGATGCGCAGTTCGGCACCGGGGTCCCCCGCGGTGTCGTCCATCAGCACCGTGCAGCCGTGCCGCCGGGCGGCCTTGATGACCTCGACGGCGAGTTCGGCGAAGTACGGCGAGGGCAGTTCGGGGAAGGCCAGCGCGATGACGCCGCTGCGGCCGGACCGCAGCCGGCGGGCCATCATGTTCGGCTGGTAGCCCAGGGCGTCGATGGCCCGCTGCACCTTGCGCCGGGTGTCGTCGGCGACGTGCTCGAAGCCGTTGACCACGTTGGAGACCGTCTTGACCGAGACGCCCGCGGCCTGCGCGACGTCCTTCAGCCGCGGTGCGGGGGCCCCGCCCGGGCGTCCTGCCACCGTCACCGGCCACCGCCTTCCAGCCGCCGGGCGGCACCGCCCGGCTCCGGTGGGACCGCGGCTCCCCCGCCCGCCCCCCGTCGTTTACAACGTTAGAATAGCGCATCGTCCCAGCACTACGGCAGGGCCGCCGGGGGCGGGGCGGCGGCCAGCGGGTCGCCGTCGCGGGCCACCCGGCCCAGCACCTCGGCGGGCGTGAAGCGCAGGTCCCCGGGGTCCCGGCAGGCGCCCACCTCCTCCCACGTCACCGGGGCGGCCACCCGGGGTTCGTCACGCAGCCGCAGCGTGTAGGGCGCGGCGGTGGTCTTCGCGGAGGCGTTCTGCGACCAGTCGACGAAGACCTTGCCGGCCCGGGCCGACTTCGCCATCACGGCGGTGGCCCGGCGCGGCACCCGGCCGGCGACGGCGACCGCCAGCCGCCGGGCGTACCCGCGCACCGCGTCCTCGGCGGCCGGCTCCAGCGCGACGTACAGGTGCAGCCCCTTGGACCCGGAGACGACCGGCAGCGCGGTCAGCCCGTCGGCGGCCAGGTCCTCGCGGAGCAGCTCGGCGATCCGGCAGCAGTCGGCCAGTCCGGCTCCGGGACCGGGGTCGAGGTCCACCACCAGGCGGTCGTGCCCCTCGGGCCCTGCGGCCACCGTCCACTGCGGGACGTGAATCTCCCAGGCACCGAGGTTCGCCATGGCCAGCAGCGTGGGCGCGTCGTCGACCACCACGTGCGGCGCCGGGCCCTCGCCGGAGGCGATCTCGGCCACCGGCGCCCACTCGGGCAGCCCCGGCGGCGGGTTCTTCGCGTACCACCGCTGCCCGCCGGGCCCCTCCGGCGCCCGGACGAACGACGCCGGCCGCCCGGCGGTGTGCGGCACCATGACGGGGGCGACGCGGGCGTAGTAGTCGAGGGCCGCGGCCTTGGTGGTGCCGTCCGGGAACAGCTCCTTGCCGATGTTGGTCAGCACGAGCCGCCGCCCCTGGAACTCCACCGCCTGCCGCTCCTCACCCCCGGACCGCCCGGGCACCTCAGCGGCCCCCGGTTCCGGAGCCGCCCACCGGGGTGCGCGGCGGGGCGGCGCCCCCGGCCAGTGCGGCGCGCAGCACGTCGGCCCGGTCGGAGATCAGGCCGTCGGCCCCGGCCGCGACCAGCGCGGACGCCTTCGCCGGATCGTCGACGGTCCAGGCCAGCAGACGCAGCGGCGTGCCGTGCGCCCCGCGCACCGCGTGCACGGCGTCGGCGTACGGGCGGGTGACGTGCGCGGCATCCGCGTTGACGGAGTCGAGCCACCGGGCGTCGGCGGGCAGGTCGCGCACGGTGGGGGCGCCGAGCAGGCCGGTGGAGACCGCGGGGGCGAGCCGGTGGAAGTCGCGCACCGCCGCCGCGTCGAAGCTCTGCACCATCAGGCGGCCGTGGTGCGCCGCGTCCAGCCAGCCGACGGCGCGCAGCCGGGCCGCGATCAGGCCGGTCAGTCCGGGGTGCAGGTCCGGGTTCTTGATCTCCAGCAGCAGCCCGAGCCGGTCGCGGTCCAGGCGGCGCAGGTAGGCGTCGAGCGTGGGCACCCGCTGCCCGGCGAAGGCGCGGCCGAACCAGCGGCCGGCGTCCAGCCGCTCCACCTCGGCCAGCGTCAGGTCGCCGACCCGCCACGGGGAGCGCCGGGGGAAGACCCGGCGCGCGTCGGTGGTGCGCTCCAGTGTGACGTCGTGCACCACCACCGGGCGGCCGTCGCGGGTGCTCTGCACGTCGTTCTCCACCCACGTGCCGCCCAGCCGCGCGGCGGCGTCCACCGACGCGAGGGTGTTCTCCGGCGCTCGCTCGGGTGCTCCCCGGTGGCCGATGGTGACGACGCCAGCACGCGGCGCCGCCCGGTGCGCGACCGGGCGGTGCCCGAGCGGCAGCGCCGACAGCACGAGGACGACGCCGCTCACCAGCGCGGTGAAGGGGATGCGCATGAACTCCTCCGGGTCACCGCGACCCGTCCTCCCGGTCACGGATGGTGATATGGGCGTGATGATCCGTGAGGATGCTAGCCGTGCGGAACGGTGGAAGATCCGCATTCCTGAGGAATCACGGCAGTTCGCGACCCTTGTGGCACATATCGCCCATATGTGGTCGCATAAAGTGACGAACTTATCCGCGCTTGACGTCACTCCGCCCCGGGCATGACAGGGGGGAGAACGGCGGAAGCGGGTGATGCCATGGCTCTGTCGGAGAAAGAAGGACGCGCGCTCCGGGCGATCGAGGCGACGCTGGTCGCCAACGACCCGAAGTGGGCCCGGCAGTTCACCGATCCACATGTGGCCGGCAAGGTCACGTCCGACGACACCCCCCGGCACCGGATCCGGGTGCGCCACGTGGTGTGGACGCTGCTCCTCCTCGCCTGGCTCGCTCTGCTGAGCGTCGGCGTGGCCCTGAGCAGCCCCGCCCTCACCCTCACCGCCATCGCGGTCCTCCTGTGGGCCCCGCTGGCCTGCGTGGTGGCGTCCTCCTTCCGGAACTGACCACCCCGGCCGACCGGTCGCGCGCACGCCTTCCCCGCCGGGCCCGCGCGGTGGGATGGGCGACGGTTCAACGGGCTTGATGGGCGCGGCGGTTCCGGAATGTCGGCGGTCCGGGGCGGTCGTTCAGATACCTGCGGGGGCCGGTCGGGCGGCCGCGGCGCTGCGGCGACGCCGCCTTGGCACGGGCAGGGCTCCCCACCGTTTCCCCCAGCACGGCTCCCCCACCCGTTTCCCCCAGCACGGGCGACCGCCCGCACCACACCGCGCCACCCCTCAGCAGCGGCGACGCGCCCACCCCGCGCAGCCGTGACCGCCGCGCCGTGCCGGGCGCTGCCGGGACGCGGGGGCGGTCCGCGGAACCAGGCCGGGTCAGACCGCCGTCAGACGGCGGCGCAACTCGTCCAGATAGTCCGGGTAGTTGTCGGCGATGTCGTCCAGGTCGACCAGGTCGGGAAGCCGTTCGAGGCCGTGGTGTCCGGCGAGGAACTCCGTGGTGGCCTCGATCAGCCGCCGCTCGTCGCCCTCGCCGACCCGCAGGTCCTCCCGGATCGCCTCGGTGGCCTGGAACCGCGACTCGACCGTCTGTCCCCGGGCGTGCACACGGACCAGGTACTCGTGGCCGCCGAGCGGCTCGATCTCGCACTGCTTCAGCATGTGGCCTCGGGTACCCGCCCCCTGCGCGTTTCATGCCGTTGGCGACGATTTCGTCCCCATACGCACCACCCCGCCGGCCCCTCCCCCACCGTGCGCACCGGCCTCAGCGGAACGCCGTCAGCAGAGCGGCGACCGCGCTCAGCACGGCCAGGACGGCGGTGTGGACGGCGAGCAGGCGGCGGCGCAGCCGGGCGTGAACGCCGCGGTACTGCTCGCGCAGCTCCGCGATCCGGTCGGCCAGCGCCCGCAGCGCGGCCTCCGCATGGCCCAAGTGGTCGCTGACATAGGCCCGTTCGACCTCCTCGCGCTGAGCGGTGGTCAGCCACGGCAGGGTGTCGGCGAACCCCCGGGCACGCTCGGCGGCCCGGGCCAGCTCCGCCTGCCACAGCAGGTAGCCCTCGACCGCGTTGACCCCGGCCGCGGCGTCGGCACCGGCGGACCGCCGCCCGCCGCGGGTCATCGTGCCAGGTCCTCGCCGGAGGGCCCGGGCAGCCCGCCGCGCTCGTCCTTGGCCGGGTTGATCTCCCGGTCCATCGCGGCGATACGCGGGTGGTGCAGGTCGAAGGCCGGGGATTCGGAGCGGATGCGCGGCAGGGTGAGGAAGTTGTGCCGCGGCGGCGGACACGATGTCGCCCACTCCAGCGAACGCCCGTACCCCCAGGGGTCGTCGACCTCCACCCGGGTGCCGTACTTGGCGGTCTTCCACACGTTGTACAGGAACGGCAGCATCGACAGGCCCAGCACGAAGGAACTGATCGAGGAGATCGTGTTCAGCGTGGTGAAGCCGTCGGTCGCCAGGTAGTCGGCGTAGCGGCGGGGCATGCCCTCCGCGCCGAGCCAGTGCTGGACGAGGAACGTTCCGTGGAAGCCGGTGAACAGCGTCCAGAACGTGATCTTGCCGAGGCGTTCGTCGAGCATCTTGCCGGTCATCTTCGGCCACCAGAAGTGGAAGCCGGAGAACATCGCGAACACCACGGTGCCGAACACCACGTAGTGGAAGTGCGCCACCACGAAGTAGGAGTCGGAGACGTGGAAGTCCAGCGGCGGCGAGGCCAGGATGACGCCGGTCAGACCACCGAAGGTGAAGGTGACCAGGAAGCCGATCGCCCAGAGCATCGGGGTCTCGAAACTGAGTGACCCCTTCCACATCGTGCCGATCCAGTTGAAGAACTTCACACCGGTCGGTACCGCGATCAGGAAGGTCATGAAGGAGAAGAACGGCAGCAGCACACCGCCGGTGACGTACATGTGGTGCGCCCACACCGTCACCGACAGGCCGGCGATGGCGATGGTCGCGCCGATCAGACCGACGTACCCGAAGATCGGCTTGCGGCTGAAGACCGGGATGACCTCGGTGATGATGCCGAAGAACGGCAGCGCGATGATGTAGACCTCGGGATGCCCGAAGAACCAGAACAGGTGCTGCCACAGCAACGGACCGCCGTTCGCGGCCTCGAAGACGTGCGCGCCGAACTTCCGGTCCGCCTCCAGCACCAGCAGGGCCGCCGCGAGCACCGGGAACGCCAGCAGCACCAGCAGCGAGGTCAGCAGCACGTTCCACACGAAGATCGGCATGCGGAACATCGTCATACCGGGCGCGCGCATGCAGATGATCGTGGTGATGAAGTTGACCGCGCCGAGGATCGTGCCGAAACCGGAGAACGCCAGCCCCATGATCCACATGTCGCCGCCGACGAACGGCGTGCGCACCGCGTCCGACAGCGGCGAGTAGGCGAACCACCCGAAGTTGGCGCTGCCCTGCGGCGTCAGCAGCGCGCCGACCACGATGAGGGAGCCGAAGAGGTAGAGCCAGTAGGCGAACATGTTCAGCCGCGGGAACGCCACGTCGGGGGCACCGATCTGGAGCGGCATGATCCAGTTGGTGAACCCGGCGAACAGCGGGGTGGCGAACATCAGCAGCATGATCGTGCCGTGCAGGGTGAACGCCTGGTTGAACTGCTCGCTGGAGACGATCTGCAGCCCGGGGCGGGCGACTTCGGCGCGCATGACCAGCGCCATCACACCGCCGACCAGGAAGAAGCCGAAGGATGTACTGAGGTACAGCGTGCCGATCGTCTTGTGGTCGGTGGTGGTCATCCAGTTGACGACCACCGATCCGAAGGTCTGGCGCGGCCGGCGGTCCGGCCCCGGGGCCGCCTCCCGCTCGCCGACCAGCGTTCCGCTCCCGGACATGCCCGTGCTCCCGCCCGCATGAAGCCGCTTACGCAGCGTGATGTCTGACTACGCTGCGCACTCTAGCGCTCCGGTCCGACATGTCCCGGAACGCCGTGCCCGCCCGTACGGGTGGCCCCGGCGTCCGCGCCGGTCTGCGGTGCGGGTGGCCGGGTAGGGGAAGCGCAGGCGGCGCGCGGGGCGCGCGGGCCGGGGCCGGGAGGTCGCGATGTTCGAGGCGGAGGACATCCGCGCGTGGCGCGGGCACGACGTGGTGGATCCGGACGACCACAAGATCGGCACACTGGAGGCGGTCTACGTCGACACCGGCACCGACCAGCCGTCGTTCGCGACGGTCACGGTCGGCCTGCCCACCAGACGGCGGCTGGTCTTCGTGCCGCTGGAGCTGGCGGTGGTCGGCCCGTCGTACCTGAAGGTGCGCTTCGCCAAGGCGCTGGTGCGCGACGCGCCGTCGATCGACACCGACGGCGAACTGCCCGCCTCCGCGGAGGAGGCCGTCTTCACGCACTACGGCCTGCCGTTCCGCACCGGCGCCGGCGGCGAACGGCGGCTGGGCCGCCGCTGAAGCGGGACGCTGGAGGGACAGTCTGTGGGGGCCACCGCTGAGGGGGCCCGGAGCGGCGGGCGGCGGTCAGGCGGGGCGGCACTCAGGATCGTCGGCCAGCGCCTCCAGCACCGGCAGCGCCGCGTACAGCGCCTCGGCCTGCCCGTCGGTCAGCCGTTCCACCCGGCCGGCCAGCACCTCGGAGCGCTGACGGCGGATGTCGGTGATGACCTTGGCGCCCTCCTCGGTGATCCCGATGAGGAACGAGCGCCCGTCCTGCGGGTCGGGCGCCTTGCCGATCAGCCCGGCGGCGGTCAGCGGGGCGATCGTGCGGGTCATCGAGGACGCGGCGACCCGTTCGCGGGAGGCCAGTTCACCGAGCCGCAGCGGGCCGAACTGCTCGATGCGCGAGAGCGCCGACAACTGCGCGAAGGTCAGGTCCTGGCCGCTGGAGGCACGGACCATCTGGCGGTTCAGCCGGGCGATGGCCAGCCGCAGCCGGGCGGCCAGTTCCGGGTTCGCGGCGGAATCCGCCGCGCTGACGCTCCCGTCGGTCATGGCGCCGGCAGCCCTCCCTCGGTCGCCCGCGGCCGGCCCTGCGCCGCCGCGTCTGCGTGTCCCACCGTATCGGCTGACCGCCCCCGTCCCCGCACCCGGCCGCTCGCGGGGACGCGTCCGCCCGGAGCGCCTGACTGCGGCGGTCCGGGCGGACGGCGGTGCGGGCAGGCCGCGTTCAGCTGTTGGCGCAGGCACTGCCGAGCGCCGGGTTCAGCAGGGAGATGAGGCCGATGCTGTCGCCGCAGGCGTTGAGCCCCAGGTCGACCGGCAGCTGGATGACGTCGCCGGACAGGACGCCCGGCGAGCCGGCCGCGGTGCCGTCGGCGCCGGAGCCGGCGAACGCGGCACCGGTGCCGGCGCCCAGGGCGAGCGCGGCGGCGCCGGCGACGACGAGAGCCTTGCGGATCATGAGGACCTCCTACGTGGGGATCGGGGGGCCGTGCGCCTGTCACTCAACGATCCGGCCGCGCCCCCGCTCCCTCGCCACGCGGCACACACGTGCGAGAACCACCCGCACGGTCCACTCCGGTTCGCCACGTGCCCCGGTCCGTGGTAGTGCCTGCGCGGCGGTCCGGGGCCGTTGTCCGACCCGGCCGATACGGTCGGTGACGACGGCCCCGGGAGCCGACCGGAGCCACCGTGAACGAGGAGGAGGCGCACATGACCGAAAACCCCGCGACCGACGGCGGGACCACCCCGTCACCACAGGTCTGGCCGTCGATGCGCTGCGAGGACGCCCCCGCGATGATCCGGTTCCTGGTCGACGCGTTCGGCTTTGACGTGACCGTGGCCGACACGGACGGCGACACCGTGCACCACGCGGAGCTGGCCTGGCCGGAGGGCGGCGGCATCATGCTGGGCTCGGCGCGCGAGTCCGAGGACGACGTCTTCCCCATCCGGCCGGGCACCTTCGGCGCCTACGTCGTGACCTCCGACCCCGACGCGCTCTACGCCAGGGCCCGGGCGGCGGGTGCGGAGATCACCGTGGAGCCGACCGTCACCGACTACGGCTCGCGGGACTTCGGCGTCCGCGACCCCGAGGGCAACCGCTGGGCCTTCGGCACCTACCCCGGCGCCCCGCGCAGGTCCTGAGGCGGCGGTGGGTCAGTGGGCCCAGCGGACGGTGGCGGGCGTGTCGGCGGCGCCGATCGCGCCCACCACGATGGCGTGCAGCGCCTCCAGCCCCTCCGGCGGCACCGGGAACGGGCTGCCGGCGAGCTGCTGCTCCTTGTCGCTGCCGGGCCGGCGGACGGTCACCGTGGCGGCGCGGCCGCTGGGCATGGGCGTGGTGGTCACGGTCAGCACGCCGGTGAGCGTGCCGCCCTGACGGGTCATGGCACCCCCGGGGCCGGCGACGACCTCGGTCACCAGGGGTTCGGTCCGTGTGGTTGCGGCGGGGCGGCGCGAGCGCTGATGGGTCACGCTCCTGTCGTACCGGCCACCGCCGCGCCCCGCCCGCCGGGTGGTCCGTCCGGGTGACCCCGGCCGCCCGTCCGGCGCAACGACGGCCCGCCCGGCCGGCGCCGTCCTCTCCCCGGACACCCGGCGCCCGGCTACCGTCCGGGGATCATGGACAGCGGTGACGTCACGGCACGGGCCCGTGCGGACGCGGTGGTGGAGCTGACCGGGGTGGGCCTGCGCCGCGGCACCGCGGGACGGACCGTGCTGGACGGGATCGGCTGGCGGGTGCGCCGCAGCGAGCACGGGGCGCCGCTGGGCGCCAACGGCGCGGGCAAGACCTCGCTGCTGCGGCTGATCGAAGCCCTGGCCCATCCGGCGTTCGGCTCGGTGCGGGTGCTCGGAGACCCGCTGGGCCGGGTGGCCGTGCTGGAGCTGCGGGAGCGGATCGGCCTGGTGTCGTCGGCGCAGACGGTGCCTCAGCGCGAGAGCGCGCACACCGTGGTGCTCACCGGCGCCGGCGGCACCGCCCGGCCGCTGTGGAAGCGGTACACGCCGACCGGCCCGGGGCCGCGACGCTGCTGGCGGAGCTGGGCTGCGCGGAGCCGGCCGGCCGTTCGCCGTGTGTTCCGGAGGGCAGCGGGCCCGGATCCTGCTGGCCCGGGCGCTGATGGCCGGCTCCGCGCTGCTGCTCGACGAGCCGTTCGACGCCCTGGACCCTGCCGTCGCGCGGGGACCGACCGACGCGGTGGGACGGCTGGCGGCGGCCCGGCCGGGGCTCACCACGATCACCGTCACGCACCACCTGGAGGAGCTGTCGCCGGCCGTCGGCCACGTCCTGCTGCTGCGCGCGGGGCGGACGCAGGCGGCCGGGCCGGTGGAGGCCGTGCTGACCGGTGCCCGCCTGACCGCGTGCTTCGGCCGTCCGATCGCGGTGGCCCCGGCACGACGGCCACCGGCTCGCCCCTTCCGCCGCCCCCGCGCACCAGGGGTCCCTCGCGTCACAGCGGCGACCCGTTCTAGATTGAACGGTATGGAATACCGTCATCTCGGCCGCAGCGGCCTGGTCATCAGTGAAATCGCCTACGGCAACTGGCTCACCCACGGCTCGCAGGTGGAGGAGGACGCCGCCACCGCGTGCGTGCGCGCCGCACTGGAGCAGGGCATCACCACCTTCGACACGGCGGACGTCTACGCCGGCACCCGCGCCGAATCGGTGCTGGGCCGGGCACTGAAGGGCCAGCGGCGCGAGGGCCTGGAGATCTTCACCAAGGTCTTCTGGCCGACCGGCGAGGGCCGCAACGACCGCGGGCTGTCGCGCAAGCACATCATGGAGTCCGTCAACGCCTCGCTGACCCGCCTCCAGACCGACTACGTCGACCTCTACCAGGCACACCGCTTCGACCGGTTCACGCCGCTGGAAGAGACGATGGAGGCCTTCGCCGACGTCGTGCACTCCGGCAAGGCGCACTACATCGGCGTCTCGGAGTGGACCGCCGACCAGATCCGGGCCGCCCACCACCTGGCCCGCGAGCTGCGGATCCCGCTGGTCTCCAGCCAGCCGCAGTACTCGATGCTGTGGCGGGTCATCGAGGGCGAGGTCGTCCCGGCGTGCGAGGACCTGGGCATCGGCCAGATCGTCTGGTCGCCGATCGCGCAGGGCGTGCTGACCGGCAAGTACCGCCCCGGGCAGCAGCCGCCGGCCGGCTCCCGCGCCACCGACGACAAGGGCGGCGCCAACATGATCAGCCGCTGGATGACCGACGAGGTGCTGGAGCGCGTGCAGCGCCTCCAGCCGCTCGCCGAGGAGGCCGGCCTGTCGCTCGCGCAACTGGCCATCGCCTGGGTCCTCCAGAACTCCAACGTCTCCGCCGCCATCATCGGCGCCTCCCGCCCCGAGCAGGTCGCGGAGAACGTCAAGGCCGCCGGCGTGAAGCTGGACGTCTCCTTGATGGAGCGGATCGACGAGGTCATCGCCCCGGTCGCCGTCACCGACCCGGCGAAGACCTACGACGCGGTGCCCTCCGCCCGTCCGTGACACCGCACGGCCCGGGGCACGGCGCCGTGCCCCGGAGCCGGCCGGTACGACCGGGGCCGCGGCACGCCCGACGGCCCGGTCGTACCGTCCGCGGCCTCACCCGGACGGCGGACCGTCCTCCCCCGCGGGGGCCGGTCCGGCCGCCGGGCGTGAGCACCGCACCGGACACCTCGGGCGCATTCGGCACGGGAGGGACATAAGCTGTACGGGGGCCGAGCCCCCGGCAGGCGTACCGCGCCCGCAGCACGCCCGACGGCGGAAGGACGGCCCGTGACCGGTGCTCCGGACCACTTCGCGACCGGAACCCCCTGCCGGGTGAGCCTGATGGCCCGTGAGCTGCGCACCGCCACCGAGTTCTACGGCGCCCTGCTGGGCTGGCGGTTCGAGTCCGTGCCGGTGCGCCTGGGACGTCAGGTGCGGGCCCTGCGCGACGGCTTCGAGGTGGCCGGCATCGGCGACATCGCCCGCCGCTGGGACCAGCCGGTCGCCTGGACCACGTACTTCGCCACGCCCGACGCCGACAAGACCGCCGCGTCCGTCCGGGAACGCGGCGGCACCGTCGGCGTGGGCCCGCTGGACTTCGGCGGCGCGCGGCTGGCGCTGGCCGCCGACCCGTTCGGCGCCCTCTTCGGCCTGTGGGAGGGCCCGGTGCAGTCCGGGGTGCCCCCGGTGACCGGGCGGGCCGACTGGCTGCAACTGCGCACCCGGGACGCCTTCGACTCGGCGATCTTCTACGGCGGCGTCTTCCGCTGGGACGACCCCGAGGAGCCCGGACGGCGCGAGGTGGTCTGGGAGCACGACCGCGTGGTGCTGCGGGTGGACGGCCGGGCCGCCGCCGCCCTGTCCGGCGGCGGCGACCAGGAGGCCGACGACCCGCGGGTGCGCCCCCGTTGGCACGTGTACTTCTGCGTCGACGACGTGGACGCCTCGCTGGAGCGGGCCCGCTCGCTGGGCGGTGAGGTCACGGGTGAGCCGGAGAACTCCGCCTACGGGCGGGTCGGCGGGCTGCGCGACCCGGAGGGCGGCCTGTTCTCCCTGATCAGCCGGGACTGACCGCCGCGATGCGCCGGACGGGCCCTAACCGCTGAAGTAGCTGCCGAAGCCGCCGGTGCCGACGCTGAGGATGCCGCTGAACGGCTGGTCGAGCTGGTAGATCAGCAGGATCATGAAGACGATGAAGCCGCTCAGGCACATCACCATGATGAGGTGACTGGCCCGCCGCTTGACGCCGAAGGCGAACATGAAGCCGATGGTCAGCGCACCTCCTATGAACAGGCCGATCCACAGCACCGGTGACATCGTGCTCTCACCGTCCTGCTCCCGGCCCAGGCGTGCGGTGTTGAGGGTGGAGATCTGCGAGAGCGCCTCCTGCTCGGCGTTCTGCGCCGCCGGATTGACGGCCTGGGTGTTCTGGTAGACGTCCCGCAGTTTGTTGAGCATCGTCCAGCCGTCGTTGCCGAGCGGCTTGTGGTCGGCCATCCGCTTCCACTCGACCGAGGTCACGTAGTGCGCGTACTCGGTGGCGGTGCTGCGCACCTGCGCCTCCTGCTTGGCGGGCAGGGCGTCCGCCAGCAGGTAGACCTGGTGCAGCGCGCTGGACTCGGCCTGGACGTCCATCTGGGCCTCGGAGTTGGTGCCGTACACCGCCACCAGTGCCAGGCCCAGCACGAGGGCGTAGATCACGCTGATCATCATCGCGATGTAGTCGGCCGGGTCGGAGTCCGACTCGTCGTCCGGTTTCGCCGGGGCCACCTTGTGCTTGAGGAGCACGGCGACCACGCCGAGCAGGGCACAGGCGACGACGATGCCGAACGTCGCGGGCAGAGAGGACACAGAGAACTCCTCCGGATTACCGGGAACGTGACAGCGCGCGAGCGCCGGCGAGGACTGCCGCGCCGACGGCCGGCAGCAGGATGAGCAGGACCGTGCCGATCGTGGAGATCCCCGCGGGGGTCCGCGACGGGGTCTGCCGCACCATCCGCGACACCAGCGGGGTGCGCGACGGCTTCGGACGCGGCGTCGGCGACGGTGCGGGCGGCGGCGGGGCGAGAGCCGGGCGCGGCGGCGCCGGGGTCTGCGCGGCGGGCGGCGGCGCAGGGGTGGACGGCGCCGGGGTCGGCGTGGGCGTGGGCGACGGGGACGGCGTGGGAGTCGGGGTGGGCGTGGGCTTCGAGGGCGGCGGCGGCTTGCGGTGGCAGCGGCGGGCGGCGATGCCCAGCAGGCGGCGCAGTTCCGCGCGCTCCCGGGGGTCGGCGACCACGACGCGGTTGCCCCAGAAGTCGATCACCAGCAGCGGGGCGCAGGCGGCGGTGCGCACCTGGATCTCGCAGACGTCGCGGGTCAGGCCCAGCACCGGGACCCGCAGCAGTCCGAACGGGCAGTGCACGGTGACGTCGATGCCGGTGCGGCCCGTACCACCGGTGTCGTTCCCGGTGCCGTTCCCCGTGCCCTGGTGGGCGGGGGGCTTCGGTGCCGGCCGGGTGGCCGGACCCGCGGGGCGTGCCACGGCGGTGGCGCGGTCGGTGGGCTTCGGGGTGCCGTGCGGCGGGACCGCGCGGTGCTTCGGCGTGGGGGCGGCGGGTCGGTGGGGCGCGGCCGGCGGTTGCGGCGGTGTGGGCCGTTGCGGGGGCGCGGGCGGTGACGGCCGGTGCGGCGCGCGGTGGCTGGGGGTGCCCGGGACGCCGTGGCCGTGCTGGTGACCGGTCAGGCCGAGCCGGGGCAGCAGCGACCCGAGCAGCCGTCCCACCGGGTCGGAGGAGTGCGCGGCGCCCTCGACGGTGTCAGGGGCGGCGCCCGCGGAGCGTCCGGCGCCGGGGGTGCGCGGTCCCGCGTAGCCGATGCCGCCGCTGGCCATCACCAGCCCGAGGGCGAGCAGCAGGCAGGGTAAGGCCAGCATGCGGCGCGGGCCGCGGGGCCGGCGGGTGACGGGTCCGCCGCAGTCGGGCGCGTACGGGTCCGGGCCGCGCCCGGGCCGCCACCGGGCGGCCCGAGGCCGCGCACGATCAAATCCGGGCATGAGTGCCCCACCCCTCCTGATGTCACCGCACGACGCGGGCCCGGCCCGCCGCCGTGTCCCCACCGGGTTCGGGCCCTCCACCGGCCCGCAACACCCCTCCGGGACGGATTTTGTCCCGTTCCCCCGGTCGGCAGACAGACACGCCGTCGCGATTCACGCGATAGAGCGATATCCACTTCCGAGAGGTTTAAAGTCGCGCCGAGTGTATCGGCCCTGAACAGTGCGTGGCGCCCGATGCGGCGTCAGGGACGGGGCTGTGCGCGAGGGACGCCCGGGAACACCACGATCAGGCGTGAAATCACCGGTGCGGACTCCCGCGGTCCCGGGGCGTGCGCACAGCTGTTCGCGCGCGAAACGCCTGCCACGGGGAACGCGGTGGGCCGGCGGGGTACCGATCCGGGGCGCGGTGACCGGACGTGCGGGGCACGTGCGGCGGGTGTAAGCAGGAGACATGGCGTCGCGGTCGCGTTCCCCGGTGACGGCGGGCCGCCGGACGGGCCGGGGACGGATCGTCCTGCCGCTGGTCCTGGTCCTGGCGGTCGCGGTGGCCGACATGGTCGCGCCGCACCGGGTGCACCTCGGCCCCCTGCTGGTGGTGGCGCCCGCGGTGGCGGCCGCGTACGCCGGCGTCCGGGTGACGGTCCTGGTCGGCGGGCTGTCGATCGCCGCGCTGGCCGGGATCGGGACGTACCGCGCCAAGCTGCTCAACGAGAACGTGATCGTGCAGCTGTGCGCGCTGACGGCGCTGACCGTCTTCCTGGTGGTCTTCTGCGCGCTGCGCGAGCGGCACGAACGGGAGCTGGACCGGGCCAGGGACATCGCGGAGGCCACCCAGCGCGTTCTGCTGCGTCCGCTGCCGGGCAGGTCCGGGCCGTTGTCGATCGCCTCGCACTACCGGGCGGCGGAGGCGGACACCCGGATCGGCGGCGACCTGTTCGCGGCGGCCCGCACAGCGTCCGGGACCCGTCTGATCATCGGCGACGTCAGCGGCCGCGGGCTGGCCTCGATCAGCGACACGGCCGCCCTGCTGGGCGCCTTCCGCGCGGCGGCGCACCGGGAGGCGTCACTGCCCGACCTGGTGCGTTACCTGGAGGGGAGCGTGCGCTGGAGCTTGGAGGAGGACGCCGCGCCGGGCGACGTCGCCTCGGTGGACGGCTACCCGGACGGCACGGCGCCCTGGGAGGCGCAGGACGGCTCGGGGCCGCGTCATCCGGCGGAACGCTTCGTGACCGCCGCGGTGCTGGACATCCCCGACGGCGAACCCGTGCTGCGCATGGTCAACTGCGGGCACCCGCCGCCGCTCCTGCTGCGCGACCGGACCGCGGAACCGCTGGTCACCGCCGATCCGGCCCCACCGCTGGGCCTCGGCGGACTGCTGGGGACGCGGTACGAGACGACGACGCACCCGTTCGCGCCGGGGGACGTCCTGCTGCTGTACACCGACGGGCTGAGCGAGGCGCGGGACGGCACGGGCGCGTTCTACCCGCTCCGGGACCGCGCCGCGCAGGGGAACGGCCGCGGCACCGACGGGCTGCTGCGCTGGCTGGCGGAGGACCTCGGGGCACACACAGCACGCCCGCTGAACGACGACCTGGCCATGGTGGCGGTCCGGCGCGACCTGCCCTGAGCGGCCGTTTCCGACGTGCGGGCCCGGGCGGGGCGTGCCAGCCTGGGGAGCGCGCGCAGCGTGCGATCCACAGGAGGTGCGGATATGGGCGCCAACGAAGACTTCAAGCGGCTGGCCAGGGAAATGGCCGAGAAGGCCCGCGCGCAGCGCGAGAAGGCGGCCCGGGCCGCCCGGGAGGGCGAGGGCGCCGAGAACGGGGAGCAGCCCGCCGACCAGACCCCGCCGCCGGCCGGCGAGGACCGCAAGCCGGACAGCGCGTAGCGCCGGGCCGGCGGAACCCGCCGGACCGCCACCTCCGTCCCGCACGTCCCCACCCCGTTCCGGCCCGGCACGGGGTGGGCGGCATGCGTGCGGCGCCGGGTGGGTGTGCGGTGCCCGTTCCGGTCGTACGAAATCCGGTGGCCCCGCGTGCCGCGGGGCGGTCAGAGTACGGGCGGACGGAGGGAGCGTATGGGGCGGGACGTGGTGCTGGTGGCGGGGAGCGCGGTCGGAGTGCGGTTGGTGAAGGATCCGCGGCCGGAGGTGCGCTACCCGGCGACCGTGGTGTCGGACGACGGGGTGCGGCTGGTGGTGCGGGCGCCGTGGGCGGGGGCGGCGGAACGGGACTTCGGCTTCGTGGTGTTCGCCCGCGGCGACGTCTTCACCGAGCACTACTGGCGGGACCGCTGGTACTCCGTCAAGGAGGTGCGGGCGGCGGACGGCACGCTGAAGGGCTGGTACTGCGACGTGACGCGGCCGGCGGTCGTGCGGTCGGCGGAGGTGGTGGTCCGGGACCTGGACCTGGACCTGTGGGTGTCGGCCGACGGACGCACCGTGCTGCGGCTGGACGAGGACGAGTACGCCGCCTCCGGTCTGACCGCCCGGGACCCGCGAGCCGCCGGTCAGGCGGAGCGGGCGCTGGAGGACCTGGAGGCGCTGGCCGTCCGGGGTGGGCTGCCGGCCCTGCTGGCTCCTGGAACGGGAGGCTGACTGGCGCCGGGAACGCCGGTGCCCGGCCGGCCGCCCCGCGACGGGGAACGGCCGGCCGGGCGCCGGGCGTGGTGCGGTCAGCCGGCCGTGAGGGCCCGCAGGGACTCCTTGAGGGAGCCCATGGTGGCGAGCACGGCGGTCGGTTCGTAGCCGCAGTGCGCCATGCAGTTGTCGCAGCGCGGGTCCTTGCCGCGGCCGTAGGCGTCCCAGTCGGTGTCCTCCAGCAGCTCGCGGTAGGAGCTCGCGTAGCCGTCGGACATCAGGTAGCAGGGCTTCTGCCAGCCGAACAGCGAGTAGGACGGGATGGCCCAGGGCGTGCACTGGAAGTCGGTGCGGCCCTCCAGGAAGTCCAGGTAGAGCTCGGAGTGGTTCAGCCGCCACTTCTTGCGCCGCCCGTCGCCGAACGCCTTCTTGAACAGCTGCCGGGTCTGGTCGACCGCCAGGAAGCCCTGCTGGTCGGGCGCCTTCTCATAGGCGTAACCGGGTGAGATCTCCATGCGGTCGACCTTCAGCTCGTCGTTGAGGTAGTCCAGCACCTCGATGACGTCCTGCGGGGTGTCGCTGTTGAAGAACGTGGAGTTGGTGTAGACGGCGAACCCCGCGTCCTTGGCCTGGCGGATGGCCTCGATCGCCTGATCGAAGACGCCTTCCTTGCTCACCGATTCGTCGTGCCGCTCGCGCAGGCCGTCGATGTGCACCATCCAGGCGAAATTCCGGTGCGGCTTGAACTTGTGCAGGTGCTTGGGCAGCAGAACGGCGTTGGTGCACAGCACGACGAACTTGCCCCGGGAGAGCAATTCCTTCGTCATGACGTCGATCTGCGGGTGCATCAGCGGCTCACCGCCGGCCAGCGACACCATCGGCGCACCGCACTCCTCGACGGCTCCGATCACCTGGGCCACCGGCATGCGCTTCTTGAGCACCCCGGCCGGATGCTGGATCTTGCCACAGCCGTTGCACTTGAGATTGCAGGCGAACAGCGGTTCCACCTCGACGATCAGCGGGAACTTCTCCACCCGCTTGATCTTCTGCTTGACCAGGTAGGCACCCATTTTGACCGTGAGGTTGAGCGGAAGTCCCATGTTCCATCTCCGTTCCCGAGCCCACGGCTCTCGGCACACTGCCGACCGGCCCCGGCGGCGCACGGGGCCCAAGTTTCCCTGGGCTTCAACATACAGGCTGTACGCCGCGTACGCCCTGCAGGCGCGGGGACGGCGTGGGGGCGGAGGGCGCCGGAGTGGGGCACCTGTGGTCGGGGGAGGCGTTTCCGCAGGCCGGATGGCGGGCGAGGAGCGGTCGGCTTCACCCCTGGCGCCTCTGCAAGGCGAAGGCGCCCGCACCCGGTGTACCGCTCGTGCGCCACGCCGGCCTCCCCGTCACCCGTGGCGCCACCACCCTGCGCCCGGCCACCCGCTGACGCCCTGTCGCGGGGCGCCCCGGGCCGGCGTGCCCCGCGACGTTTCAGCACGCGCCGCTACGCCGCGCGACCGGTCCCACACGCTGCGGTGCCGGACCTGGGCAAGTTGCGTTCCGTGCCGGGGCGGCCCTTGCCACCGAATCGCCGTTTCGGTTTGACTCGTTCGCACACGCCGAAACGGGGGATTCGTACAGCGCACACGTGCGGTGGCGAGGTGCAGGCGCAAAAGAGCCACGGCCTGACGCCATTTTCACGAACGTCTCCCGTTGCTCGTCTTTACCTGCGCCGGAGGTAGCTGATGAATTCACCGAGCGGTTCTCTCCCTGCCTCACCGAGGTCCGGCTCCCGCCCCGCGGCGCCCGCCCAGCCCCTGCGCAGGCCGTGCGCCGACGGGCGGCGCGGCAACGTGCTCACCACACGGGTCGGCCTCGAAATCGAACCGAACCTCAGCTTCGAGGCGTGGCAGCGGGCCGGCGGGCAGCTGGCCGGGGTGGTCGACTCGTCGTGCTGGTGGCTCGGGGACTGGCTGGTGTACGGCAAGGACCACTACGCCGAGCGGTACCAGCTGGGTATCAAGACCGCGGGGCTGAAGTACCAGACCCTGCGCAACTACGCGTGGGTCTCCCGGCGGTTCGAGATGCGGCGCAGACGGTCCGCCCTGACGTTCCAGCACCACGCCGAGGTCGCCTCGCTCCCCTTCGACCAGCAGGAACGCTGGCTGAACGAGGCGGAGCGGCACGGCTGGTCCACCAAGCAGCTGCGTCATGCGGTCAAGGCGGACGACGCCGGCGCGGTGAAGCCGGACCGGCTGGAGGTGCCGCGCCAGCTGGCCCTGCCGGAGCACCGGATCGAGGTATGGCACAAAGCCGCCGAACTGGTCGGCGTCGATTTCGAGAAATGGGTACTGGTCACTCTCGACAGCGCCGCCGGACAGGCGCTGGAGCAGGAGGACTCCCCGATCGGGGCGCTCAGCGCGTAATTCCGCGCCGGTGCCGTCCCCCGTATTCCGCGGGACGGCACCGGCACTCCGGGAGCTTTTTCCCGGACGGGCGGCGGGGCGGGGAAAAGCCGTTCAGGAGGGCAGTTTCTCCATGAGCCGGGCGGTCTCTCGGTGACGGCCGCAGTCGCGCTCGGCGAACGAGGCGCGCACCCGCTCGCGCAGGCAGGGCTCCTGTTCCTGGCTCAGCTTGAACATGCCTTCCGCGCCGGTCACGGTCACCCGGAAGGCCCCGACGCCGGGCAGCAGCCGGTGGAAGTACTCCTGCGAGTCCGTCATGTCCCAGCCGGTGCCGAGGTCGGTCTCGAACGCGCGGACGGTCGAGGTGACGACGTCGAGGGTGTCGGCGCCGGGGTCGATCCTCTCCAGGGTCCCGTGGACGTGCACGGCGGTGAAGTCCCAGGTCGGCGCGGCGGGGCTCTTCCCGTAGACGGTCGGCGAGACGTAGGCGTGCGGGCCGGTGAACACCAGGAGGACGGGCTGCCCGGAGCGCAGGGCCCGCCAGTGCGGGTTCTGGAGGTTCATGTGGCCCAGCAGCAGCGCACCGGTGAGGTCGTCGCCCTCCCCGGCGGCCGTGCGGGGGTCCCGGATGACGGGCAGGTGGGTGGCGAACGGGCCGGCCGCCGCGTCACCGTTCGTCACGCACAGGGCGAGCGGGTTGTTCCGGAGCAGGTCTGCCATCCACGACGCGTCCGGTGCGCGGTAGTCGTCGGGTACGAACACAGCGGTTCCTCCTTGACGGTTGGACCCGGGGCCGGGCGCGCCGGGGTCAGCGGGGCGGTGCGGTGCGGAAGAGGTCGATGGACGCGAGGTGGCGCTCCCGCAGGGCGTGGTCGCGCACCCCCAGGCCCTCCCGCGGCGCGAGGCAGAGCACGCCGACCTTGCCGCTGTGCTCGTTGCGGTGCACGGCCTGCGCGGCGGCGCCGGTGGCGGACAGCGGGAAGACGGCGGACAGGGTGGGGTGCACCATGCCGCGGGTGATCAGCCGGTTCGCCTCCCACGCCTCGCGGTAGTTGGCGAAGTGGGTGCCGATGACGCGCTTGAGGTTCATCCACAGGTAACGGTTGTCGAACTGGTGCTGGAAGCCCGTGGTGGAGGCGCAGGTGACGACGGTGCCGCCGCGGCGTGCGACGTAGACGCTGGCCCCGAAGGTCTCCCGGCCGGGGTGTTCCAGGACGATGTCGGGGTCCTCGCCGCCGGTGAGTTCCCTGATGCGGCTGCCGAGGCGGCGCCACTCGGCGGCGTCCTGCTCGCTCTCGTCCTTCCAGAACCGGTAGCCCTCGGCGGCGCGGTTGATGACGAGTTCGGCGCCCATGGCCCTGACGAGGCGGGCCTTCTCCTCGCTGGAGACGACGCAGACGGGCACGGCCCCGCCGTTGAGGGCCAGTTGGGTCGCGTAGGAGCCGAGGCCGCCGCCGGCGCCCCAGACGAGGACGACATCGCCCTGCTTCATGTCGGCGCCGTTGCGGGAGACCAGTTGCCGGTAGGCGGTGGAGTTGACCAGGCCGGAGCTGGCGGCCTCCTCCCAGGTCAGGTGGGCGGGCTTGGGCATGAGCTGGTTGGTCTTCACCAGCGCCAGTTCCGCCAGGCCCCCGTAGTTCGTCTCGTACCCCCAGATGCGCTGGGCGGGGTCCAGCATGGTGTCGTCGTGGCCGTCGGGGGATTCCAGTTCCACCGAGAGGCAGTGCGCGACGACCTGGTCGCCGGGCTTCCACCGGCCGGTACCGGGGCCGGTCCTGAGCACCACACCGGACAGGTCGGACCCCAGCACGTGGAAGGGCCGGTCGTGGTGTCCGGCGCCGGGCACCGAACGGGCGTACCGCCGCAGGAAGGTGAACGTGGGGAGGGGTTCGAAGAGCGCGCTCCACACGGTGTTGTAGTTGATGGAGCTGGCCATGACGGCGACGAGGGCCTCGCCGGGCCCCGGCCGCGGGGTGGGAACGTCCCGGACGTGCACGGACTTGGTGGGGTCCTTGTCGGCGGAGGCCATGCCGTCGAACATGTCGGCCTCCTCCGCCAGGACCACGGCTCCGCGGTAGGTGTCCGGCACCGGCAGCGCCGCGAAGTCCTCCGCCGTGGCACCGCCGGAGACGGCGGCGTCGGTGATCTCTTCCATGGCGTCCCTCCTCACTCCTGTCGTTCTGTCGGGTCCCGCGGCGGGGCGGGGGCGGGCCGGCTCACAGCGGCATGTTTCCGCGCTCGGTCCGGGCGAGGTCGCGCTTGCCGCGCAGGATCCGCAGTGCCCGGGCGACGTGGCTGCGGGTGGCGGAGGGCTGGATGACGGCGTCGACGTAGCCGCGTTCGGCGGCGACGTACGGGTTGCAGAAGCGGTCCTCGTACTCCTGGCGCAGTTGCGCGCGCAGGGCGTCGGCGTCACCGCCCGCCGCGGCCGCCGCGGCCAGTCGTCTGCGGTGGACGATGTCGGTGGCGCCCTCGGCGCCCATCACGGCGATCTCGGCGGACGGCCAGGCCAGGTTGACGTCGGCCCCCAGGTGCTTGGAGCCCAGGACGTCGTACCCGGCGCCGTATGCCTTGCGCGTGATGACGGTGACGAGGGGGACGGTGGCCTCGGCGTAGGCGTAGATGAGCTTCGCGCCGCGCCGGATGATGCCCGTCCACTCCTGTTCGGTACCGGGGAGGAAGCCGGGGACGTCGACGAAGGTGAGGACCGGGATGTTGAAGGCGTTGCAGGTGCGGACGAACCGGGCGGCCTTCTCCGAGGCGTTGATGTCCAGGCAGCCGGCCAGGTGCAGGGGCTGGCTGGCCACGACGCCGACGCTGGAGCCCTCGATGCGGGCCAGGCCGGTGATGATGTTCGGCGCGTACCCCTCCTGGATCTCCACCAGGTCGGCGTCGTCGACGACCTGCTCGATGACCTCGCGCATGTCGTAGGGCCGGCTGGGTGACGCGGGGACGACGGTGTCCAGCGCGGGGCGGCGCTCCGCGGCCCCGTCGACGTCATCGGCGGCCAGGGCGCTGCCGGCGTACTCCGGCGGCAGGGTGCGGTTGTTCTCCGGCAGGAAGGACAGCAGGTCCTTCACGAAGTCGATGGCGTCGTGCTCGTCCGCCGCGACGTAGTGCGCGTTGCCGGACACGGTGGCGTGGGTGTGCGCGCCGCCCAGTTCCTCCATTCCGATGTCCTCACCGGTGACCGCTCTGACGACGTCGGGGCCGGTGATGAACATGTGCGACGCGCCGTCCACCATGACCACGAAATCGGTGAGGGCCGGGGAATAGGCGGCACCGCCGGCGCAGTACCCCATGATGAGGGATATCTGGGGGATGACTCCCGAGGCTTTCACATTTCGCTGGAATATCTCGGCGTACAGGGCCTGGGAGACGACACCCTCCTGGATGCGGGCGCCGGCGCCGTCGTTGACGCCGATGATCGGGCGGCCGGTGCTGAGCGCCAGGTCCATGACCTTGAGGATGCGGCGGGCGTGCACCTCCCCCAGGGATCCGCCCATGAAGGTGGCGTCCTGGCTGAAGACGCAGACGGGACGCCCGTCGACGGTGCCGTGTCCGGTGACGACCCCGTCACCGTAGTGTTCGTGGGCGGCCGTTGTCCCCTCCGGCCGGCTCAGCGCGTCCAGTTCGACGAACGATCCGGGGTCCAGCAGGAGGCTCAGGCGCCGGCGGGCGGTCAGCTTACCTTTCGCGCCCTGTTTTTCGGCGGCCCGCTCCTCCTGTTCGATCACGACCCCTTGACGCCGGTGAAACTCCTTGACAGCGTTTTCCCGTTCGCGCACAGCCATGAGGCACCCACTTATTCGAAAATCCAGACCGTGAAGACCAGCCGGGCCGGCACCCAATATATTGCCCGCGAATCCCCCGGCAACAGCCGGGAGTCGCAATGCGAACGGAAATGGCGATAACGCATTACATCGAGGCGTTCTCCGCGCGCCGCCCGCGTGCGGGGCGGGGGTGCCGTGTCCTGGCGGCGGGACACGCCGGCCCGGGCGCCGGACTGACGTCGCACCCGCTCTTCGCCGACGTCACGCGACACCAGGAACGACGTCACCACCGACGTCATATCGCTTGCCATGACGTCATCCATGACGCTACATTGACGTCATGGACCTCGCGCCGCACGTCACCCATCTCAGCAGAGCGCTCGCTGCCGCCGGCACTGCCGGGGGCGAGGAGGCCGAGGCGTTCCTGGAGCGCTTCGCGATCCCCCTGGAGTCGGCCATCCGGCTCTCCCTGCTGGAGGTGGTCTCGGAAGCCGCGGAGGAGATCAGCGCGGTCTTCCCCGGCGGCTCGGTGGATGTGCGACTGCGCGGCAGCAACCCGGGTTTCCGGGTCGCCACGGAGTCCGAACCGGCTCCCGCGGACCCGCCGGAGGCCGCCGCCGGCCCGCACACCGACACCGGGCCGGCGGACGAAGGACCGCTGGCCCGCATCACGGTGCGCATGCCGGAACGCATGAAGCTCCAGGTGGACGAGGCCGCCGGCCAGGAGGGCGTCTCCGCCAACGCCTGGCTGGTGCGGGCCACGTCCACCGCCCTGCAGACCGCACGCCGCACCGGTGCGGGCGGGACGCGCGGCCTGCGCGTCGACCAGCGCCACCAGGGGTGGGTCCGCTGATCCCGCACCCGCCCGCACCGCCCACGTCGTCCGCACCGCCGCGCCGCCCCTCGCCGTCCTGCGGCCACCGCGCCGTGTTCCACCTCTCCGACCTCTCATACCTCTTAGAAGGGCCGTAACATGCCTGTTTTCGAGACCCCGGGCCCCGTCTCCCTGACGATGGAACTCCTCGCGGCGGACGTCGACATCATCAGCAGCGACCGCTCGGACACGGTGGTGACGATCCGGCCCGCCGGCGACAGTGCGGCCAGTGCCCGCGCCGCCGAGCAGACCGTGGTCGAGCACCGCGACGGCCAGCTGCTGATCAAGGCGCCCAAACAGCGGCGCGGCTGGTTCGCCTGGAACCGCTCGGCCGAGGAGGACAAGGACTCGGCCATCCATGTCGGCGTGGAGCTGCCCACCGGCTCGGACGTCACCGGCGAGGCCGCCCTCGGTTACCTGACGGCGCGCGGACGGCTGGGCGCCTTCCGTTACAACTCCGCTTGTGGAAGCCTCCGGTTGGAGGAGACCGGTGACCTGCACGTGGAGGCCGCCCTGGGTGACGTGCGTGTCGGCACCGTGGACGGTGACGCCGACCTGTCCCTGACGCAGGGCGAGTTGAGGATCGACCGGGTCGGGGGCGCCACCCGGATCAAGAACCTCAGCGGCGCCACCGACCTCGGCGAGGCCGTCGGCGAGGTCCAGATCACCGCCACCAACGGCGCCGTCACCATCGCGCTCGCCCACGGCGACGTGGAGGCGAGGAACACCAACGGCGACATCTTCGTCAGCGAGGTCGTCAGCGGCACCATCACCCTGGAGACCACCCGTGGTTCGCTCGCCGTCGGTGTGCGCGAGGGAACCGCGGCCCACCTCGACGCCCGCAGCCTCGTCGGCGGCGTCAACAACAAGCTGAGCGACACGGCGGCCCCGGCGGCGACCGGCAGGTCGGTGCGGCTGCGCACCCGCACCGTCATGGGTGAGATCACCGTCCATCGGGCATGACCCGCACCGACCACTGACCACGTCACGAAAGGAGGGGGCATGACGACTCCCCACTCGGCCATCTCGGTCACCGGCCTGCGCAAGGCCTACGGCGACAAGGTGGTCCTCGACGGCATCGACCTCGACGTCGCCGCCGGCACCATCTTCTCGCTGCTGGGTCCCAACGGCGCCGGCAAGACCACCGCGGTGGAGATCCTCACCACCCTGACCGCGCCGGACGCCGGCACGATCCGGGTGGCCGGGCACGACGTGACGGGCGCCCCCGACAGCGTGCGGCGGGCCATCAGCGTCACCGGCCAGTTCTCCTCGGTGGACAACCTGCTCACCGGCCGGGAGAACCTCATCATGATGGCCGACCTCCACCGCCTCGGCCGCCGCGAGGCGCGGCGGCGCGCCGACGAACTGCTGGAGCAGTTCGACCTGGTGGACGCCGCGCGCAACCGCGCGCTGACCTATTCCGGCGGCATGCGGCGCCGGCTGGACCTGGCGATGACGCTGGTCCGCACGCCCGGTGTGATCTTCCTCGACGAGCCGACGACCGGGCTCGACCCGCGCAGCCGGCACGCCATGTGGGACGTCATCCGCGCCCTCGTCGCCGACGGCGTCACGATCTTCCTGACCACCCAGTACCTGGAGGAGGCCGACCAGCTCGCCCACCTCATCGCGGTCCTGGACCAGGGCCGGCTGGTCGCCCAGGGCACGGCCGACGAGCTCAAGCGCAGGGTGCCGGGCAGTTATGTGCGCCTGACCTTCGAGGACGAGCGGCAGTTGGACGCGGCGCTCGGTGTCCTCGGCGAGGCCCGGCGGGCCGCCGAGGGGCTGGCGATCCAGGTGCCGAGCGACGGCAGCCTCGCGTCGCTGCGCTCGCTGATCGACCGGCTCGACGACCAGGCCGTGGAGGTGGGCGAACTGACCGTCCACACCCCGGACCTCGACGACGTGTTCCTCGCCCTGACCACTCCCCCGCGCCGCCAGAAGGAGACCGCCCGATGAGCAGCCTCGGCTACTCCGTGAGCGATTCGATGACGATGCTGCGGCGCAGCCTGCGCCATGGCGTCCGGTTCCCCGCCGTGCTGGTCTCCAGCCTGGTGACGCCGGTGGTCCTGCTGCTGATGTTCGTCTACATCTTCGGCGGGGCGCTGGGCGCCGGGGTGAGCGGCGCGGGCGGCGGCCGGGCCGGTTACCTGGACTACATCACGCCGTCGATGGTGCTGCTGACGGTCTGTTACGGCGGCGGCAGCACGGCCGTGACCGTGAGCGTGGACCTGACCGAGGGCATCATCAAGCGGTTCCGCACCATGCCGATCTCGCGGGGGGCTGTCCTGACCGGGCACGTGCTCGGCGGGTTCCTGCGCACGATGGCGACGGTCACGCTGGTGCTGGCGGTGGCCTTCGTGATGGGCTTCCGTCCCAGCGCGACCCCGGTCGAGTGGCTGGCGGCCGTCGGTGTGCTGGCGCTGCTCAGCTTCGCCCTGACCTGGCTGATGATCGCGTTCGGCTCCGCCGCGAAGAGCCCCGGCGGCGCCAACACCGCGGCCATGCCGCTGCAGATCCTCCCGCTGGTCAGCAGCGCCTTCGTGCCCACCGGCTCGATGCCGGCCGGTGTGCGCTGGTTCGCCGAGTACCAGCCGTTCACCCCGGTCATCGACACGCTGCGCGGCCTGATGCTGGGCAGCGCCATCGGTGACAGCGCCTACATCGCGCTCGGCTGGCTCGTCGGCATCACCGTGGTGGGCTTCGTCTGGGCCCGGATCGCCTTCAACTCCCGGGGCCGCTGACCGGCACCGCCCCGGCCACCGAGGCCGCCGTCCCCGATCGGGGACGGCGGCCTCGGTCGCGTCCGGCCCCGGGGGGCGGGGCGCGCCGGGAGACGGGGCGCGCCGGGGCCGGGGGACGGGGGTGCGGGGCTCCGGGCCGGCACGTGGAACGGCCCCGGCGGTCGCGGGGGACGACTGCCGGGGCCGTTGCGGGGGCCGCGGGAAGCGTACGGGGGCGACGCCTCCCGCGGCCGGTCGTGCGGCCGGCGCGCCTACGCCCAGGTGACGGGCAGGCTCCACAGACCGTAGAACGCGATCTCGTCGCGCACCGGCACCTCCTCGGGGGCGACGGCGAGACGCAGGGTGGGGAAGCGGCGGGCGAGGGCCGGGAAGGCGACCTGGAGCTCGACCCGCGCGAGCTGCTGGGCGACGCACTGGTGGATGCCGTGGCCGAAGGAGAGGTGGCCGCGGGTGGAGCGGGTGATGTCGAGGGTGTCGGGGGTCTCGAACTTGCCGGCGTCGCGGTTGGCGGCCGCGGTGGAGATGGTGACCATCTCGCCGGCCCGGATCAGGTGCCCGTCGATCTCGACGTCCTCCAGGGCGGTGCGCTGGAGGAAGGGCAGGACGGTGGTGTAGCGCAGCAGTTCCTCGACGGCGCGTTCGGCGGCCTCGTCGTCGGTGGTCTTCGCCAGCAGCTCGTACTGCTCGGGGTGGCGCAGCAGGGCGAAGACACCGAGGGCGAAGGTGCCGGCCACGGTGTCGAGGCCGGCGCCGAGGAGGGTGAGGCCCAGGTTGACGATCTCCTCATCGGTGAAGTCGCTGGTGGCGATCCCGCTGAAGAGGTCGTCCTGCGGGCTCTCGCGTTTGGCGACCATCAGGTCGCGCATGAAGCCCCGCACGGCCAGGAACGCCTTGGTCTGCTCCTCGACCGATGCCTTGTCGCGGCCCAGGGAGTGCATGTGGTCGACGAGGTCGGTGAACTTCTGCCGCTCGTCGTAGCCGACGCCGAACAGCTCCGCGATGACGACGCCGGGGATGCGGCGGGTGAACGCCTCGACGAGGTCGAGCGGGCCGCCCCGCTCCTCCATGGCGTCCAGGCACTGGCCGGTGATCTCCGTGATGCGCTCGGTGAGTTGCCGCATGCGGCGCACGGTGAACTGCCCGGTGAGCTGACGCCGGTAGCGGGTGTGGTCCGGCGGGTCCATGAGCGCGAGGAACCCGCGGGGCGCCGGCGGAGGGTTCTCCATGGAGGGGGCGCCCTCGATGGGGGCGCGGTGGTGGTTGCTCCCGCTGCTGAAGCGCGGGTCGGCGAGGACCTGGCGGCCCAGGGTGTGGCTGGTGACCAGCCAGCCGTCGACGCCGCCCGAGTAGTGGACGCGGCTGACCGGCGTCCGCTCCCGCAGCTCGGCCAGTTTCCCGGGCGGGTCGTAGGGGCAGCCAGTGGCCCGTTCGCTCGGCAGCCAGATCGCGTCCGGGAGTGCCTTGTCCATCCGATTCTCCCTCACAAGTACGTTTGTTCCGCGTGAACGCCGTTGCTGTCCCGAAGCGGAGCGGCTCGATGTCCGGGGCGGTCCGATTCCCTTTCTCCGGACCGGGGTCACGGGTGACGGAGAGAGCGGCGGGATTTCGCGGACGGACACCAAAGGGCGCCGTTTCCCGTACAGCTTCCGCCGTCGGCGGGAACGGATTTCCCCGGCCCTCTCGTGAAAGGAAGGCGGACGCCGGACCGACTATAGGAGGGGGCGGCTCCGGCGCCTAGCCGAAAGCCGTCGCGCGGGCTCCCGGTGTCCCGGCGACAGGACACGGCCTTGCTCAACGGCCGCTCGGTGGCCGTAGGTTGGGGGGCGCCTCAGATCGGCTCCCACCGAGCAGTCACCCAAGGACGTGCCCATGCCGGCTCCCGCCCAGCACGAAGACACACCCCGTCATTCGGAAATCGACCGCGTGGAGATTTCCGTCGTCGATTGGCTGCGCACGGAACTGGACGATCCGGAAATCACCGCGGCTGACAACTTCCTGGACATCGGCGGCCACTCCCTCGCTTTCGCGAGGCTCAACGCGTATCTCGCGGAATCCTTCGGCCTGAACCTCGACATGCGCGTCGCCTACGACAAGCCCCTTTCCATCGCGGTGGCCGGGGCGCAGCCGGCCCGATCCCGCGCGTAGCGGAACCAAGGAAGGCATCATGTCAACCAGCACTGAGCAGGGCTCGCTCCAGTTGTCCGCCGAGCAGCTCTCGTTCTTCAAGGAGAACGGTTTCGTCGGCCCGCTGACGGTCTACACCCCCGAGGAGATGGACCGGCTGTGGAAGCAGGTCCACCGCGAGGCCCTCGACCGCAGCCATGCCGCCTATCCCGAGGCCGAAACGGGCGCCGGGGCGCCCAACATCTTCAACTACGACCGGCACCTGGACATCGGCGCGCTGGCCGCCCACGTCTGCGACGAGCGGATCGTGGAGAAGCTGGCCTCGATCCTGGGACCCGATCTGCTCTGCTGGCGCTCGGAGTTCTTCCCCAAGTACCCGGGCGACGAGGGCACCGACTGGCACCAGTCCGACACGTTCGCCAACGCCAGCGGCAAGCCGCAGCTGCTGTGGCCCGGCGAGTCGGAGGACGACTTCGGGGCGGGCACCGTCACGGTGTGGACCGCCTTCACCGACTCCACCCGGGAGAACGGCTGTCTCCAGCTGATCCCCGGCACGCACACCCGGATGAACTACGACGAGACCAAGACCATGGACTTCGACGAGGGGCGCATCAACGCCCAGGTCAAGGAGGGCGTCCCGCGCGGGTTCTTCGGCTACGACTACCGCCAGCTCCAGGTCGACCCGGGCTGGAAGCCCAACGAGGAGGACGCGTTCCCGCTCGTCATGGAGCGCGGTCAGTGCGTGATCTTCTGGTCGACCCTGATGCACGCCTCGCTGCCCAACACCAGCTCGGGCAAGGACTACCGCATGGGCTTCGCCACCCGGTACGTGCCGACCAAGGTGCGCGTGTACCCCGGTACGGAGCACATCGAGGAGTACGGCGGCAGCATCTCGCTGGACCGGTGGGGCGCGGTTCTGGCCCGGGGCACCGACACCTTCGGGCACAACCGGATCGCCCCCCGCACGCTGCGCGGCACGGACTTCCGCACGGTGGCCGGGCGCTGAGGGTATGACGGCAGCCCCGCCGGCTCCGCGGGCCCCCCGAGCCGGCGACGCGGGTCGCCCGGGGCCGGACTCCCACGCGACGACCGGCGGTGCCCCTCCGATGGATCCCGAGCACGACGCGCCCGTCGTCGCCCTCGTGCCGCCGTCCTGCTGCGGCGCGGCCTACTTCCGGCGGCTGCGCCGGGCGCTGCCCGACCGGATCGAGGTCCGCGCGGTGGAGCTGCCGGGTCACGGCCGCCGGTACGCCGAATCCTTTCTCCTGGACGCCCCGGAGGCCGTCGCCGACCTGCGCGGCCGGCTCGGCGAGGGCGTCGACCTGGTCTACGGGGAGAGCCTGGGCGCCTATCTGGGGCTGGCCGCCGTCGCGGCGTGGGACGGGGACCGCCCGCCCGTTCTGGTGGCGGCCTCCAACACGCCGCCGTCCGCGCAGCGGGTGGTCGGTCCGGCGGACGTCGCGACGCCCGCAGCGGCCGTGGCGACGCTGACCGCCCTCGGCGGCGCGGTGCCGCCCGAGGCGCTGGAGGATCCGGCGGTGGCCGCGAGCGCCCACCGGATGATCCGCGGCGACCTCCTGCTGTCGGCCTCGCTGGTGACGGCGCTGCGCGGGGCCCGGGTCGACGGTGACCTGACCGTCCTGCGCGGCGCCGGTGATCCCTCGCTGTCAGGGCTGCACGGCTGGGCCCGTCACGCCGCGGGCGGCTGCTCGGTCACCGTACTGCCCGGCGGCCACCTGCTGGCCGGGACCAATCCGCACGGCGTCGCCGGCGCCCTGGTGTCGGTCCTGGAGGGCCTTCCGGGGGCCGGCGGGTGTTCACGCCCCCACGGGAAGGACCCGGGTGACCATGCCCGTCGAACCGGCGCCCGGGCTGGCTGACCGTCAGATGATCGTCTTCCTGCCGCACCTGAGCCTGCTGCTCGTCGCCCTGCCCGGCGCCCGCGTGGACCTGGACCCGCTGCGGCAGGTCGCCGGCCGGATCCTGCTCGCCCCGGGCACCGCGCGGCGGCCCGCGTTCCAGCTCTCGCTCGTCGTCGTACTGGTCCTGCTCTGCGCGGCGGCCACGCGGGCGCTCGGCAGGGAGTCCGTCCTCGGCGCGTTCCTGTGCGGCGTCGTGCTCAGTTCGCCCGGCAACGACGTCCGGCACGTGCTCGGCTCGGTCCGCACCTTCGTGATGACCACCCTCACGCCGCTGTTCCTCGCCACGGCGGGACTCCAGGTGGACCTCACCACACTGGCGGGTCCCTCCGTCATGGCCCCCCGGCGATCCCGCGACGCACCATCTCGCAGGTCGCCACCACACCCGCCGAAGCCGCCCGGGAACACGAGTTCGCCGTGCCCGTGGCCTGGTCCGGTGCACCGGACCACCGCGACACCGTCTCCAACGATTGGGGTTCTCCTCCATGCTCTCCACCCGCGAACCGTCACGCACCCTCCGCAGGTCGCGTCTCAGACGCCTGCGCGTCCCGCTGGCCGCCGTGTGCCTCTCCCTCGTCGCGGCCTTCGCCGCGCCCGGGCAGGCGTCCGCCGCCGCGCGTCCCTCCGCCGCCGCGACGGCGCACCGCGCCGTCGCGGACGCGCCGGGCACCCGGACGGGGTCCCCGGCCGAACGGCGGCGGGCGCTGGTGGCGTACTGGACGAAGGGGCGGATCGCCGAGGCCCTGGCCAACGAGGCGGCGGCCGAGCACGGCAGCACCGGTGGCGCGGCGGCCGCCGGACCGGCCGACACCACCCCGGTGTCCAGCGCGGTGGGCAAGATCTTCTTCGATACAGCCGGCGGGACGCCCGCCGCCTGCACCGGAACCGTCGTCAACAGCCCGTCGGGGATCCTCATCCTCACCGCGGCGCACTGCCTGAACAACGCGCCGGACAATTCCTGGAGCAAGAACATCGTGTTCTCCCCGGGGTACCACGACGGCGAGGCGCCCTTCGGCACGTTCACCGCCTGGAAGACCGACGTCTCGTCCCTGTGGAACTCCAGCACGCAGGGCGACACCGAGCACGACTACGGGATGATCATCGCCTACGACGACGCCGACGGGGAGACCCCCTTCGGGGCCGCCGGCGGGTACCCGATGACCGACGACATGCAGACCGGCGAGGAGCCCTCCCTGTTCGGCTACTCCGGGACGCCCTACGACGGCGAACACCAGGAGTACTGCCAGGAGCTGGTCGAGCCGACCGTTCCGCCGCTGAACATGTGGCAGGTGGAGTGCCCCAACATCGTGCAGGGCTCCAGCGGCGGGCCGTGGCTGGTGAACTACGACTACGAAACCGGCGACGGCTTCATCGGCGGCGTCAACAGCATCATCGACGGGAACGGCTTCGTGGCGTCCCCGCGGTTCGACTCCTTCACGCAGGACTTCTACAGCCTCTCGGAGGAGCTCGCCGAGGCACGGCCCTGAGGCCCGCGCGCCTGGCGGTCCGGCCGGTGCGGCTCTAGCCTGGGAGCGAGTTGCTCGCGGAAGGCGGTGGGGCCCATGACGTCCGAGTTCCCGGGACCGCGGGTGGTGCCCCCCACCAATCCGGAGGGCGGATGGGGCGCCGAGCACCCCCTCGTGCCGGTTCCCCCGCTCGGCTCGCAGGCCGCGCGGTGTGACGGGGAATCCCCCGTCGCACTGCGCGGCCTCGTGCTGCCCGGGGAACCGGAGGAGCGCGACCGGGCCGTCCGGGACGGCCTGCTGCGGTTCCTGGCCGCAGGCGCGGGGGAGGACGCCGGCGGGCTGGTGCTGGACGACGGTCCGTGTCCGGCGTGCGGGCGGGTGCACGACCTCGGCGTCTGGTGTCCCTGCGGCCCGCGCCGGCACTTCGCCGTGCTCGTCCACGGACGGCACGCGCTGTACGCCCTGAGCCGCTTCCCGGTGGGGCTGGCCGCGGCGCCGCTCGGTGAGGGGCCCGACGCGCGGCGCCGGGCCCGCAGGGAGGCCCGGCTGGCGGCGCACCCCCGGTCCGTGTCCCGGGGACGCTGCTCCCGGCCTCGGGACGGCCTGGTGGAGTACCGCGTGCGCTACGCCGACGTGCCGCCGGGTATGAACGCGGTCGTGTCGGTGATCAGCGAACTGCCCCTCGCGCGGGGCTGACCCGCGACCGCCCGCCCGCCGGCCGCCCACGTGGGCGGGCGGCCGGCGGGCGGGTCCGCGGTCAGCTCCCTTCGAGCTCCCGGCCGATGACGCCGGCGATGGCGGCCGCGGACTCCGGCAGGTGCATCCCGTGGTGGCTGCACGCGATCTCGAACTCCCGCAGGTTCCCGGTGACGTACGTCCGCCAGGAGTCCGCCAGCCCCTCCGGCGAGTCCTCCGCGGCCCGGAAGAAGACCGCCGGTCCCCGGTAGACCGGCGAGGTGAACCGCCGCATGAGCGCCAGGTGCGCGATCTGGATGGCGGTCATGCGGTCCACCAGGTCCTCGTGCTCCGGCATCGCCACGTACGCCTCGAACATGCCGCGCACCTCGGCCTCCGGCGCCTCCTTGACGGTGGCGAAGAAGGCGCTGGGGGCGCAGTCCAGCAGCGCCAGCAGCTCGACCTCGCGCCCGCGCCGCTCCAGTTCGCCGGCGATCGCGTGGGCGAGGGTGCCGCCGAACGACCAGCCCGCCAGGACGTAGGGGCCCTCGGGCTGCTCGGCGAGGATGGTCCCCACGTAGTCGTCGACCATCTCCTCGACCGACCGCGGCAGCACCGTGACGCCGTCGAGCCCCCGGGCCTGGACGGCGTAGCTGGGGCGGCCGGCCGGCAGGTGCGGGGCGAAGCCCATGTAGCACCAGCTCAGCCCGCCGCCGGGGTGGATCCACCACACCGGCGGGCGTTCCCCGACGGGCTTCAGGGGGAGCACCACGGCGTAGGGATCCGCCGGACGGCCGTCGTCGGCGCCGGCCGCGAGCCGTTCGGCGAGCCCCGCGACGGTCGGCGTCTCGAAGACGGCGCGCAGCGGAAGGCGCACCCCGAGGAGCATCATGATCCGGGTGGTGAGCCGGGTGACGAGCAGGGAGTGGCCGCCGAGGTCGAAGAACGAGTCGTCGACGCCGACCCGCCCGGTGCCCAGGACCTCGGCGAACAGGCCGCACAGCACCTCCTCCTGGACGGTGCCCGGTGCCCGGTGGGTGCGGGGAGCGGCCCCGGCGTCGGGGAGGGCGGAGCGGTCGAGCTTGCCGTTCACGCCCAGCGGCATGCGGTCCAGGACCGCGATCGCGCCCGGCACCATGTAGTCCGGCAGCCGCCCGGCCAGTTCCGCGCGCAGCGCCTGCGGGGTGAGCTGCGGCCGGGGGCCACCGGCCGGGGTGACATACCCGACGAGCCGGGGTCCGGTGCCGGGGCTGTCGCGGACCACGACGACGGCCTGCGAGACGCCGTCGCACGCCAGGAGGGCCGCCTCGATCTCCGCCGGCTCGATGCGGAAGCCGCGGATCTTGACCTGGTGGTCGGTGCGGCCGGCGTACTCCAGCTGTCCGCCGGCGTTCCACCGCGCGAGGTCGCCGGTGCGGTACATGCGGGCGCCGGCGCCCTCGAACGGGTCGGCCACGAAGCGTTCGGCCGTCAGCCGGGACTGCCCGTGGTAGCCGCGCCCGAGGCTGTCGCCGGCCACGTACAGCTCGCCGACCACGCCCTCCGGCACCGGTTCCAGCCCGGCGTTCAGCACGTAGGCGCGCACGTTGCCGAGCGGGGCGCCGACGGGGGCGCCGGTGCCGGCGGGCCGTCCGCCGGACCAGAGGGTGGCGTAGAACGACTCGCTCTGCCCGTAGGCGTTGACGATCCTGGCGTGCGGCAGCCGCTGCCCGATCCGTTCGACGAGCGCGGCGGACAGCGCCTCACCGGCGAACACCAGGGTCGTGGCGCGCAGTTCGGCCTCGTCCTCCAGCAGGCCGGTGAAGACCGACGGGACCGTGCTGATGACGTCGGCCCGGCGGCCGCCGCCCTCGGCCAGCGCCAGCGCGTCACGGACCAGTTCGATGTGCGCGCCGGTGGTCAGGGCGGTGAACATCTCGAAGACGGACACGTCGAAGTTGACGGACGTGGAGGCCAGCACGCGCTGACCCCGGCGCACGTCCAGGGCGGCCGCCAGCTGCGTGACGCCGTTGACGACGTTGCCGTGCGTGATGGCCACGCCCTTGGGCGTTCCGGTCGAGCCGGAGGTGTACATCACGTACGCCGTGTTGTCCGGGCGGGGACGGGCGTGGCCGCGCGGCGGGGTGCCCGGGGTGCCGTCCGGCTCCAGCAGGGCGTCGAGGTGCAGGCGGGGCACGTCGCCCGCGGGGAGCACGTGCTCGGTGCCGGCGTCGGTGAGCACGAACCGGGGCCGCGCGTGGGTGAGGACGTGGGCGAGGCGGTCGCTGGGGTAGGCGGGGTCGACGGGCAGGTAGGCCGCGCCGGCCTTGAGCACGCCCAGGAGGGCGACGACGAGCGCGTGGGTGCGCGGCAGCGCCACCGCCACCACCGTCTCCGGTCCGGCGCCGCGCCGCACGAGGGCGTCGGCCACCGCTTGCGCCGCGTCGTCCAGCTCCCGGTAGGTGAGGTCGGTGCCGGCGCAGGTGACGGCGAGGTCGTGCGGGGTGCGCGCGGCCTGCGCCTCGAACGCGGCGGGGACGGTGCCGGCCCACCGGTGCGCCGCCGTGCCGCGGCCGCGCGCCAGGATCTCCCGGCGTTCGGCGGGCGCCAGCAGGCTCAGCCGGCCGGCGGCCGCCGCCGGGCGGTCGGCCACCTGCCGCAGCACGCGTCCGAAGCGTTCGGCGACGGTCCGCGCCTGCGCCTCGTCGAACAGGCCCTGCTGGTAGTGGAGGGTGAGCCGCAGGTGCGGCTCGGTCACCGCGATCACGGTGAGGGGGTAGTGGGTGCCGGAGAAAGGGCGGATGCCGGTCACCGCGATGCCGGTCGACGCCCCGGCGGCGCCCAGCCCCTCGTGGTCGACCGGGTAGGACTCGAAGGCGATCATCGTGTCGAACAGGACGCTCAGGCCGGTGTCGTGGTGGATGGCGGTGAGGCCGTAGTGGTGGTGGTCGAGCAGGGCGGCCTGCCGGGTCTGCAGGCCGGTCACGACGTCGGCGACGGACGCGTCCGGCGGGCAGGTGACGCGGACGGGCAGGGTGTTGATGAACAGCCCCACCATCGAGTCGGCGCCGTCCAGGGTGGGGGGCCGGCCGGAGACGGTCGCGCCGAAGACCACGTCCTGGCGGCCGGTCAGGCCCGCCAGCACCAGACCCCAGCCGCCCTGCACGAGGGTGTTGACGGTGACGCCCAGCTCCGACGCGCGCCGGGCGAGGGCCACCGCGTCCCCGGCCGGCAGCGGCACGGCGATCCGGCCGATGCCGGTTCGGTCGTGCCGGGGCCGGTCCGGCGCCAGCAGGGTGGGCTCGTCGACGCCCGCCAGCTCCCGCGCCCACGCGTCGGCCGACCCGCCGGGCTCCCGCTGCGACAGCCAATCCAGGAAGTCGCGGAAGTCGCGCGGTGCGGGCAGCCCGGCCGGGTCGCCGTCCGAGGAGTACAGGCGCAGCAGGTCCTGGAGCAGGACCGGCAGCGACCAGCCGTCGAACAGGACGTGGTGGGCGGTCAGGACCAGGTGGCTGACGTCGTCCGCCACGCGCACCAGCGTCATCCGCAGCAGCGGTGGGCGCGCCGGGTCGAAGCCGGTGGCCAGGTCGTCGACGAGCAGGACGTCGAGGGCCCGTTCGCGCTCGGCCGGGCCGGGCAGCCCGCGCAGGTCCGCCTCGTGCCACGGCAGTTCGACGCCGTCGACGATCAGCTGCACGTGTCCGCCGGTGGTGTCGGGGACGAACGCGGCCCGCAGGTTGGGGTGGCGGTCCACGAGCGCCTGGGCGGCGGTCCGCAGGCGGCCGGCGTCGACGGGTCCGGCGAGCTGGAAGGCGAGCTGCATGGTGTAGGCGTCCTGGCCGGGCCCGGCGAGCATCGCGTGGAACAGCAGCCCGGACTGGAGCGGGGTCAGCGGCCAGATGTCGGCGAGGCCGGGGTGGGCCCGTTCCCAGACCTCCAGTTCGGACTGTCCGACGCGCACCAGCGGCAGGTCGCAGGGGGTGAGGCCGCCGGCCCGCGGGTCGTCGGTGACGTGCCGGGCCAGCGCGGTCAGCGCCTCGGCCCACAGGCCGGCCAGCGTCTCGGTCTCGGCGGCGGACAGCACGCCCCGGGGGTGGCCGAAGACGGCTCCGAGCCGCACGCCGTCGTCGGTCTCGGAGGCGACCGCGGTGATCTCCAGCGCGGACATGGCCGGCATGCCGGCGTCCAGGTCCGCGACGACCCCGCCCTCGGGTGCCTGGATCCAGCCCAGGCCCCGCAGGTTCTCGGGCATGTCACCGGCGGAGAAGCGGCCCAGGTAGTTGAAGCTGATCTGTCCGGTGGGCAGGGCGGCGAGTTCGCTGGCCGTACCGGGGTTGAGGTAGCGCAGGAGGCCGTAGCCCATGCCCTTGTCGGGCACGGAACGCAGCTGTTCCTTCACCGCCTTGACGACCCGCCCGGCGGCGGCTCCCCCGGCCATCGCCTCCTCCAGGTCGCAGCCGGCCACGTCCAGGCGGACGGGGAACATGCTGGTGAACCAGCCGAGGGTGCGGGAGAGGTCGGCGCCCGGCACCAGGTCCTCCTCACGGCCGTGCCCTTCCAGGCGGACGAGCGCGGAGGTCCGGGAGAAGCCGTCGCGCTCGTGCCAGACGGCCAGCGCCAGGGCCAGGGCGGCCAGCAGGCCGTCGTTGACCCCGCCGTGGAAGGCGGCCGGGAGCGCGGTGAGCACGGCCTCGGAGACGTCGGCCGGGAGCGAGACCCGTACCCGGTCGACGGTGTCGGCGGTGTCCACCGCGGGGTCGACGCACCGCCCGTCCAGCAGCGGTGCCGGATCGTCCAGCAGGCCGCGCCACAGGGCGAGTTCGGCGACGCGCTCCGGGCGGGCCGCCTCCTCGGCGAGGGCGTGCGTCCAGCGGCGGGCGGAGGTGCCCACCGCCGGCAGCGCCGGTGTCCGGCCGTCGCGCACCTGCTCCCAGGCGGTGGCCAGGTCGGGCAGCAGGATCCGCCAGGAGACGCCGTCGACGACCAGGTGGTGCAGGACGACGAGCAGGCGCCCGGCGCCGCCGCCGGCCGGGTCGAACCAGACGAGCTGCGCCATGGTGCCGGCCTCCGGGTCGAGGCGTCCGGCGGCATCGTTCAGCTCGGCGGTGAGGGCAGCCGGCCAGGCGGGGTCGTCCCACTCCCCCGCGCAGGGCACCCGGCGCACCAGGTCCGCGGCGGGCACCGATCCGGCGGCGGGCACCACGAGGCCGGCGCGCCCGGTGGCGCCGGTGACCAGGCGGGCGCGCAGCACGTCGTGGGTGTCCAGGACGGCCTGCACGGTGCTCGTCAGGCCGGCGGCGTCGATGCCCGGCGGCAGGGTGAGCACCATCGACTGCTGGAACCGGCCGTAGCCCCCGCCGAGTTCCAGCAGGTACTCGCCGGCCGGCGGCAGGGGTGACCGGCCGGTGCCCCCGCCCGGCAGTTCGGGCAGCCGCGCGGCCTCCCCGCCGGCCGCCGCGTCACCCGCCACCGCGGCGAGACGCGCCGCGGTGCGGTGCTCGAAGACGTCGCGGGGGGTGATGGCGATGCCGCGGGCACGGGCCCGGGCGACGACCTGGATGGAGCGGATGCTGTCCCCGCCGGCCGTGAAGAAGTCGGTGTCGGCGCCCACTTCACCGCCCAGCACCTCGGCGAACACGTCGCACAGGGCGTGCTCGCGGGGCGAGGCGGGCGCGCGGAACGCGACCTCCCGCGGTGCGGGGTCGGGCAGCGCGCGGCGGTCGATCTTGCCGTTGGGGTCGAGCGGGAAGCGGTCGAGGACGACGAAGGCGGCGGGCACCATGAACTCCGGCAGGCGCGCGGCGACGAACCGCCGCAGTTCCTCGACGTCGGGCGCGGACGCCGCCGCGCCCTCGGCGGGCGCCGCCGGGACCGCGTAGCCGACCAGCTGCGTCGTGCCCGTTCCGGGTGCGGGGCGCGGCTGGACGAGGGCCTGGCGGACGCCGGGGTGCGCCACCATGGCCGCCTCGACCTCGCCCGGCTCGATGCGGAAGCCGCGCACCTTGATCTGCGCGTCACCGCGGCCGAGGTATTCCAGCCGGCCGTCCGGGGTCCAGCGCACCAGGTCGCCGGTGCGGTACATGCGCTGCCCGGGCGTGCCGAAGGGGTCCGCCACGAAGCGGCCGGCCGTCGGGCCGGGACTGCGGTGGTAGCCGCGGCCGATCGCGCCGCCGACGTAGAGCTCACCGGTCACCCCCGCGGGGACGGGGACCAGGCCGGTGCCGAGGACGTAGGCGCGCATGTTGCCCAGGGGCGCGCCGATCGGCACGTTGCCGGTGCCGGACCAGTCGTCGGGGACGGGGAAGGTGGTGGCGTAGAAGTCCTCGGTCTGGCCGTACGCCTGCACGATCCGGGCGTTGGGGACGGCGGCGCGCACCTTGTCCAGCAGGGTGGCGGGGAGGCTGTCGCCGCCCAGCACCACGGTGCCCACGTCCATCTTGCCGGCGATGGTGTCGAGGATCTCGGAGAAGACGGACGGCACGGCCTGGAGCGATCCGCCGCTCCAGCCGTCGCGTTCGGCCAGTTCCAGCACGTCGCGGACGATCTCCACGGCGGCTCCGCGGCTGAGCGCGGTGAAGACCTCGAACGCGGAGACGTCGAAGTTGACGGAGGTGGCGCCGAGCATCGTGGAGCCGGCCCGCACGTCCACCACGTCGGCCAGGCGCAGCACGCCGTTGACGAGGTTGGCGTGGTGGATGGCCACCCCCTTGGGGTTTCCGGTCGATCCGGAGGTGTACATCACGTACGCGAGGCTGTCGGGCCCAAAGGAGCGCGGGGCGTCGGGGCGGGAGCCGTCGCCCTCGGTGAGGTCGAGCCGGTCCAGCAGCAGGCTGCGGGCGTCGTTGGGCGGGAGCACGTCCGCGGTGCGCGTGTCGGTCAGGACGATCCCGGGACGCGCGTCGGCCAGGACGAAGTCGAGGCGGGCGCTGGGGTAGCGCGGGTCGATGGGCAGGTAGGCGGCGCCGGCCTTGAGGATGCCCAGCATGCCGACGACGAGGTTCGCGTCGCGCGGCAGGGCGAGTCCCACGATGGACTCGGGGCCCTGGCCGGCGCGCACGAGCTGCCGGGCGAGCCGGTTGGCCCGCTCGTCGAGTTCGCGGTAGGTCCAGGCGATCCCCGGCGACACCACGGCCACGGCGTCGGGCGTCCGGTCGGCCTGCGCCTCGAAGAGTCCGGGGAGGGTGGTGGCGGGGAAGGGGGCGGCGGTGTCGTTCCACGTGACGAGCATCCGCTCGCGCTCGGTGCCGGAGAGGAGTCCGACGGTGGAGACGGGGCGTTCCGGCTCGGAGGTGACCCGGTCCAGGACGCGGACGAAGCGTTCGGCGAGGGTGACGGCGGTGGCGCGGTCGAACAGGTCGGTGGCGAACTCCAGGCTGCCCCGCACGCCGCGGTCCTCGCCGGTGCCGGTCTCGGCCAGGCCGAAGAACAGGTCGAACTTGGCGGCCCCGGCCGCGACCGGCCGGTGGGTCAGCCGCAGCCCCGGCAGGTCGAAGTCGGGCCGGCTGACGTTCTGCCAGGCGAACATGACCTGGAACAGCGGGTGGTGGGCGGTGGAGCGGTCGGGGTTGTGCAGCTCGACGAGCCGTTCGAACGGGACGTCCTGGTGGTCGTAGGCCGCCAGGGCCTTCTCCCGCACCCGGTGCAGCACCTCGGTGAAGGCGGGGTCGCCGGACAGGTCGGCGCGCAGCACCCAGGTGTTGGCGAAGAAGCCCACGAGGCCGGCCAGCGCCTCGTCGGTGCGGCCGGCGATCGGGGAGCCGATGGTGATGTCGTCCCCGGCGCCGAGTTGGCGCAGCAGCACGGCGAGGGCCGCCTGCAGCACCATCGCCACGGTCGCGCCCTCGCGCCGGGCGGTCTCCTCGACCTGCCGCAGCAGCACCGGCGGGACGTCGAACGCGACCCGGTCGCCGCCGTGGCCGGCCACCGGCGGGCGCGGGCGGTCGGTGGGCAGTTGCAGCGGCTGCGGGACACCGGCGAGTTCGGAACGCCAGTAGCCGTACTGGACGTGGGCGCGGGTGCCGGGTGTGTCCTCGTCGCCCAGGAGCAGGGCCTGCCACAGGGCGTAGTCGGCGTACTGCACGGGCAGCGGCCGCCAGTCGGGCGCCGTGCGGGCGCGGCGCGCGGTGTAGGCGGTGACCAGGTCGCGGGAGAGGGGGGCCATGGACTCGCCGTCGCCGGCGATGTGGTGGACGACGAGGACCAGGACGTGTTCGTCCGGGCCGCCGGCGTACAGCCGGGCGCGGAAGGGGATCTCGGTGGCCAGGTCGAATGCGTGGGCCGCCGCGGCCGTGATCTCCGCCTCCAGTTCCTCGGGCCGCACCCGCAGCAGGGGAACGTCGAGGCCGGTCTCCGCGACGGGCAGCACGCGCTGGTGGGGGACGCCGTCCTCGTCGGCCCGCACGGTGGTGCGCAGGCTCTCGTGGCGCTCGACCACGTCGGCCAGGGCCTGCCGCAGGGCGTCGGTGTCGAGGGTGCCGGTCAGCCCGAGCACCACGGGGATGTTGTACGTGGCGCTGGGGCCGGAGAACTGGTCGAGGAACCACAGGCGCCGCTGGGCGTGCGAGAGCGGCAGCCGCTCGGGGCGGGGCTGCGGCAGCAGGGCGGGGCGGGCCGGGCCGGCGACGACGAGACGGGCCGCGAGGGACGCGACGGTCGGCGACTCGAACACCGCCCGGACGCCCAGCTCCGAGCCGAAGTCGCCGCGGATCCGCGCCACGAGCCGGGTGGCGAGCAGGGAGTGGCCGCCGAGGTCGAAGAAGGAGTCGTCGGTGCCCACCGTCTCCAGGCCCAGGACCTGTGCGAACACCGCGCACAGCTTGGCCTCCAGGGCGGTCTCGGGGGCGCGGCCGTGCCGCGGGGCGGACAGGTCGGGGGCGGGCAGCGCCGCCCGGTCGATCTTGCCGCTGCCGTTCAGCGGGAAGGCGTCCAGGACCACCACGGCGGACGGCACCATGTACTCCGGCAGCCGCTCGGCGGCGAACTCACGCAGCAGCGCGGACGTGACCGCGCCGGCCCCGGTGACGACGACGTGCGCCACCAGCTGCCGGCCGCCCTGCGGTGTGTCGTGCACGGTGACCACCGCGCCCCGCACGCGGGGGTGGGCGGTGAGAGCGGACTCGACCTCGGCGGGCTCGACGCGGAAGCCCCGCACCTTGACCTGCTCGTCGGAGCGGCCCAGGTAGACGAGTTCGCCGTCGTCGTTCCACCGGGCGAGGTCACCGGTGCGGTAGAGGCGCCGGCCGCTGCCGAAGGGGTCGGCGACGAAGCGGGAGGCCGTCAGGCCGGGCCGCCGCACGTAGCCGCGGGCCAGGCCGTCGCCGGCGACGTAGAGCTCGCCGGGGGTGCCCGGGGGCACCGGGCGCAGGCGGCCGTCCAGCAGTCGCACGGTGGTCCCGGCGACCGGGCTGCCGATCGGCGGGGCCTGGGGGCCGGGGGCGAGCGGTGCGCTGAGGGTGGCGGCGACGGTGATCTCGGTGGGCCCGTAGGCGTTGACCATGTGGCGTCCGGGCGCCCACCGCTCGACGAGGCCGGCCGGGCAGGGCTCGGCCCCGACGACCGGGGTGGTCAGGACGGTGCCGGGCAGGTCGGGGACGGTGGCCAGCAGGGCCGGGGGGACCAGCGCGTGGGTGACGCGGGCGCGGGTCAGCACGTCGGCGAGTTCCGCCCCGGCCAGGACGCCGGGCGGCGCCACGACCAGGGTCGCGCCCGGGCCCCAGGCCATGAGCAGTTCCATCACGCACGCGTCGAAGCCGGGCGAGGCCAGCTGGAGCACGCGGCTGCCGGCGGTCAGGGCGAAGCGCGCGGTCATCGTGGCGGCGAGGGCGCCCACGCCGCGGTGGGTGACCGCGACGCCCTTCGGCGTTCCGGTGGAGCCGGAGGTGAAGATCACGTAGGCGAGCCGGTCCGGCGCGACGGCGGTCGCGGGGAGCGGCGCGAGGGTGCGCGCCTCGGCCTCGGCCCGGGCCGTGAGGGCGGCGTCGAGGAGCAGGGAGGGCGCCGCCCGGTCCAGGACGTGCCGCACGCGCTGCTCGGGGTGGCCGGGGTCGACCGGGAGCCAGGCGGCTCCGAGGCGGGAGACGGCCAGGATCGCGACCACCAGGGCCGCCGAGCGGCCCATGCGGAGCGCCACCAGGTCCTCGGCGCCCACGCCCTGCCCTGCCAGCCGGCGGGCGAGCCGTCCGGCGCGGGCGTCCAGCTGGGCGTAGGTGAGCCGTTCGTCGCCGGTCTCCAGCGCGACGGCGTCCGGGGTGCGCTCCACCCACCGGCCGAAGATCTCCGGCAGGCTCCGGGGGGCGGGCGGCGGTTCGGGGGCGGACCAGGCCGCCAGGCGGTCCTGCTCACCGGGCAGGAGGAGGTCCAGGGAGCCGACCGGCGCGGCGGAGTCGCCGGCCACCGCCCGCAGGGTGCGGGCGAACCGCGCGGCGAGGGTGCTCACGGTGGCCTCGTCGAACAGGTCGGCGGCGTATTCGAGCACGCCGCCCAGCCCGCCCGGCGCACCCGCCGCGTCGGTCTCCTCCGCCAGTTGCACGGTCAGGTCGAACTTCGCCGACCCCAGCTCGACCGGCTCCACCGCCACGTCCAGCCCGGGCAGCTCCAGCCGGCCCCGCGCGTTGTTCTGCAACACCAGCATCACCTGGAACAACGGCTGCCGAGCCGCCGACCGCTCCACCCCCAGCACGTCCACCAACCGGTCGAACGGCACATCCGCGTGCGCGTGCGCCCCCAGATGCACCTCCCGCACCCGGCCCAGCAACTCGGCGAACGACGGATCACCCGACACATCGGTACGCAGCACCACCGTATTGACGAAGAAACCCACCAGCCCGTCCAGACCCTCGTCCGAACGCCCCGCCACCGCCGCACCCACCGGCACGTCCTCCCCCGCACCAAGACGGGACAACAACACCACCAGCACCGCGTGCAACACCATGAACAACGACACCCCGCACTCACGCGCCAGCCCCGTCAACCGCTCGTGGACCTCCGCGTCCAGCGAGAACGGAACACTCCCACCCCGCTGCGAAGCCACCGCCGGACGCGGACGATCGAACGGCAACACCAACTCCGCCGGAGACCCCTCCAACACCCCCCGCCAATACGCCAACTGCTCACCGGCCACGCTCTCCGGATCACCCTCCGACCCCAGCACCTCCCGCTGCCACACCGCATAATCCGCGTACTGCACCGGCAACACACCCCACCCCGGCGCCACCCCCACACACCGAGCCGCATACGCCACCGAAAGATCCCCCAGCAACGGCGCCAACGACCAACCGTCCGCCGCGATGTGATGCACCACCAACAGCAACACCTGCCGCTCCGGACCCGTACGGAACAGCCACGCCCGCACCGGGATCCCCCCCGCGAGATCGAACGGAACCGCGGCCGCCCCCGCCAGCACACCCGCAAGACCTGCCTCGTCACTCTCCCCCAGAACCAGCTCCACCGCCGCGTCCACCAGCACCCGCTGCACCGGCTCCCCGTCCACCACATCCACCACCGTCCGCAACACCTCGTGCCGCCCCACCACGTCATCCAGCGCGGCCCGCAACGCCCCCACATCCAGCACACCGCTCAACCGCACCGCCACCGGCATGTTGTACGCCGCCCCCGAACCCCCGAACTGATCCAGGAACCACAACCGCTGCTGCGCCAGCGACAGCGGTACGCGGTCGGCGCGGGGCACGGGGACCGGGCCGGGCCGGGCGGGGCGGGCGGCCGGGAGGCGGGTGGCAAGGCCGGCCGGGGTGGGCGCGTCGAAGACGGCGCGCACGCCGACGTCCGAGCCCAGGTCGGCGCGGATCCGGGCCACCAGGCGGGTCGCCAGGAGGGAGTGGCCGCCGAGGTCGAAGAAGGAGTCGTCGGCGCCGACCCGGTCCCGGCCGAGGACGTCGGCGAACAGCGCGCACAGGGCCGACTCCTCCCGGGTGCTCGGGGCGCGGTAGCGCCGGGCGGTGAACTCCGGCTCGGGCAGCGCCCGCAGGTCGGTCTTCCCGTTCGGGGTCAGCGGCAGGGCGTCGAGGACGACGACGGCCGCGGGCACCATGTACTCCGGGACACGCTCGCCGGCGAAGGCGCGCAGCGCGGAGGCGTCCGGGGCGTCCGGTCCGGCGGGGGTGACGTAGGCGGCGAGGCGGTCGTCGCCGCGGTGGTCCGGGCGGGCGACGACGACGGCCTGCGCGACGCCGGGGTGCGCGGTCAGCGCCGCCTCGATCTCGCCGGGCTCGATGCGGAAACCCCGGATCTTCACCTGGCTGTCGGTGCGGCCCGCGTACTCCAGCCGCCCGTCGGTGGTCCAGCGGGCGAGGTCGCCGGTGCGGTACATGCGCCGGCCCGGTGTGAACGGGTTCGCGACGAAGCGCTCGGCGGTCGGGGCGCCGCGGTTCAGGTAGCCGCGGGCCAGGCCGTCGCCGGCGATGTAGAAGTCCCCCAGCACGCCCGCCGGCACCGGCCGCAGCGTCCCGTCGAGGACGTACACCTGGGTGTTGGCGATCGGGCGGCCGATGGCGGGGACACCGTCGCCCTCACGGACGGGGCCGAGGGTGGACCAGACGGTGGTCTCGGTCGGCCCGTACAGGTTGGTGACGGAACGGGCGTGCGCGCACAGGGTGGCGGCGAGGCCGGCGGGCAGGGCCTCGCCGCCGGCCAGGACGCGCAGCGGGCGCAGGCGTTCCGGGTCGTGCGCGGCCAGCATCCGCCAGAAGGAGGGCGTGGCCTGCGCCACGGTCACCGGGTGGCGCTCGATCAGGGCGCACAGCGCCGCCGGGTCCAGCACCGTGTCGCGGTCGGCCACGACGACGCCGGCGCCGGCCAGGAGCGGCAGGAAGATCTCCAGCGCGGCGATGTCGAACGCCACGGTGGTCACCGACAGCAGCCGGTCGGCGGGGGTGAGGCCGAACGTCGCGGTCATCGACGCCAGGAAGTTGGCGAGCGCCGAGCGGGGCACGGCGACGCCCTTGGGCGCTCCGGTGGAGCCGGAGGTGTAGATGACGTACGCGGTGTGGTCCGGGGAGCCGCGGCGGACCGCCGGCGGCGTCCGCGGGTGGGCGCCGGGGTCGGCGTCCAGGGCGTGGGCGGCCAGGGCGTCGGCGTCCAGGACCAGGAGGGGTCCGGCGTCGGCGAGCACGGCCGCGTTGCGGGCGGCAGGGAAGGCGGGGTCGAGGGGGAGGTAGGCGGCGCCCGTCTTCAGGACGGCCAGCAGTGCGGTGACCATGTCGGCGCCACGGGGCAGCGCGACGGCGATGACGCTCTCCGGCACGGCTCCGGCGGCGACCAGCCGGTGCGCCAGCAGGTTGGCCCGCGCGTCCAGCTCCCGGTAGGTCAGGGACGTGGTGCCGTCGGTGACCGCGAGGGCGCCGGGCGTGCGCCGGGCCTGCCGCTCGAAGCCGTCGGCCACACCGGTGGCGGGCGCCGGGGCGGCGGTGTCGTTCCACCGCACGAGCAGGTCCTCGCGCTCGGTGGGCGCCAGCACCTCGGCGGCGGAGATCGCCGTGCCGGGCGCCCCGGCGAACTGTCGCAGCAGGCGCAGGAAGCGGTCCGCCACGGCCTCGGCGGTCCGCCGGTCGAAGAGGCCGGTGGCGAACTCGATCCCGCCCCGCACGACCGTCCCCCCGGGGGTCTCGTCCTCCCCCATGGTGAACGTCAGGTCGAACTTCGCGGTGCTGTCGCCGATCGGCAGCGGCACCACCGTCAGGCCGGGCAGCGCGAAGTCGGGGCGGGCCACGTTCTGCCAGATGAACATCGTCTGGAAGAGCGGGTGGTAGGAGGTGGATCGCTCCGGGTTCAGCAGCTCCACCAGCCGCTCGAACGGGATGTCCTGGTGGTCGTAGGCGGCCAGGGCCTTGTCCCGCACCCGGTCCACCAGGGTGGTGAAGTCCGGGTCGCCGGACAGGTCGGTGCGCAGGACCCAGGTGTTGGCGAAGAAGCCGACGAGGTCGGCCAGCGCCTCGTCGGTGCGGCCGGCGATCGGCGAGCCGAGGGCGATGTCGTCGCCGGCGCCGAGCCGGCCCAGCAGCGCGGAGACGGCGGCCTGCAGGACCATCGACAGCGAGGCGCGGCGCTCCCGGGCGAGGGTGTGCAGCCGGGCGACGGTCCCGGCCTCCACGGTGAAGCCCACGCGGTCGCCGCCGTGCCGGGCGCCGGGGGTCCGCGGCCGGTCCAGGGGCAGCGTCACCGGCTGCGGCAGGTGCGCCAACTCGTTCTTCCAATAGTGCAGTTGGCTGGAGATCCGGCTGCCGGGGTCGTCCTCGGAGCCGAGGAGTTCCTGCTGCCAGAGTGTGTAGTCGCCGTACTGGACCGGGAGTTCCTCCCAGGCGGGGGCGGTTCCGGCGGTCCGCGCGGTGTAGGCGATGACGAGGTCCCTGACCAGGGGGGCCATGGACTCGCCGTCGGCGGCGATGTGGTGGACCACCACGACCAGCAGGTGTTCCTGCGGTGCGGACCGCAGGAGCGCGGCCCGCACCGGTATCTCGGCGGCCAGGTCGAAGGAGCGGGCGGTGAACCGCAGGGCGGCTCCCGGGGCCTCGTCCGCCGGCACGTCGGAGCGGGTGAGGGCGAAGCCGGCGGCGTCCGGGGCCAGGACGTGCTGGTGGGGGGTGCCCCGCTCGTCGGTGCGGATGACGGTGCGCAGGCTGTCGTGCCGTGCGACCACGTCGGCGAGCGCGGTGTGCAGCGCCCGGGTGTCCAGCGTTCCGCTCAGGCGCAGCGCCATCGAGATGTTGTAGGTGCTGCTGGGGCCCTCCAGCTGGTCGAGGAACCACAGGCGGCGCTGCGCGAAGGACAGGGGGATCACTGGGCATCTGCTCCTTGGGTCATCCGGCGCAGTCGTGGCCTGCTGGACCTGTTCATGCTCTGCAGGTGCGCCGACAGGCCGGCGACCGTGGGGTGTTCGAAGAGGGAGCGGATCGGCATCTCGACGTCGAGCCGCTGGAGGACCTTCCTGGCGAGGCGGGTGGCGAGCAGGGAGTGGCCGCCGAGGTCGAAGAAGGAGTCGTCGATGCCGACCTTCTCCACGGTGAGGGTCTCGGCGAACAGCTCGCACAGGACCTCCTCCTGGCGGCTCCTCGGCGGGCGGTGGCCGCCGGTGAACTCCGGCGCGGGCAGCGCGGCGCGGTCCAGCTTGCCGTTGGGGGTGAGCGGGAAGTGGTCCACGACCACGACCGCGCCCGGCACCATGTAGCCGGGCAGCCGCTCGGCCGTGCGGGCCCTGATCTCCTCCGGGTCGGGCGGCGCCTGGCCGGGGGCGGCCGGGGTCACCCAGGCCACCAGGCGGGGGCCGCCGCCGGGCCGCGGGACGGCGGCGACGGTGGCCCGGCCGACCTGCGGGAGCGCGACCAGCGCGGCCTCGATCTCGGCGGGCTCGATCCGGAAGCCGCGCACCTTGACCTGCTGGTCGGTGCGCCCGGCGTACTCCAGCCGGCCGCCGGCGCCCCAGCGCGCGAGGTCGCCGGTGCGGTACATGCGGGTGCCCGGCGCGGCGAACGGGTCGGGAACGAAGCGTTCGGCGGTCAGGCCGGGCTGCCGGTGGTAGCCGCGGCCCGTGCTGGCGCCGGCGACGTAGAGTTCGCCGGTCGCGCCGGGCGGCACCGGGGTCAGGCCGGGGCCCAGGACGTAGGTGCGCACGCCGTCGAGGGGGGTGCCGATGGGGACGCCGGTGGTGGCGGTCCACGGCTCGTCGCCGGGCACGGTGAAGGCCGTCGCGTAGAAGGTCTCGCTCTGGCCGTAGCCGTTGACGACGCGCGCGTCGGGCCGGGCCCGGCGGATGCTGCGCACCAGGTCGTCGGGGAGTGCCTCGCCCGCGAAGACCAGGGTGCCGGCCGGGACGCGGTCCGGCTGTTGGGTGAGGAGTTCGGTCATGACCGACGGGACGGTGCTGACGACGTCGCCGCTCCAGGCGGGCCGCTCGCCGATGGTCAGGGCGTCCCGGACGAGTTCGGCGGTGGCGCCGGTGGACAGCGCGGTGAAGATCTCGAAGACGGACACGTCGAAGCCGACCGACGTGCCGGCGAGCATGCGGCGTCCGGGGGCGGCCCCGGCGATCCGGGCGAGGTGGGCGATGCCGTTGGTGACGTTGCCCTGCGTGATGGTGACGCCCTTGGGCGTTCCGGTCGAGCCGGAGGTGTACATCACGTAGGCGGCGTGTTCGTGCCGGGCGGGGGTGGCCCGCTCGGCGTCGGTCAGGTCGCCGGAGGGGCCGTCGGTGTCCTCCAGGGCGGTGATGTGCAGGACGGGGACGGCGGTGGCCGGAAGCGCCGGTCCGGTGGCCGCGTCCGTGAGGAGCAGGCGGGGCCGGGCGTGTTCCAGGACGTGGGCGAGCCGGCCGCCGGGGTAGGCCGGGTCGATCGGCAGGTAGGCGCCGCCGGCCTTGAGCACCGCCAGCAGGGCCACGACCAGCCGCTCGGTCCGGGGCAGCGCGACGGCCACCACGGTCTCGGCGCCGACGCCCGCGCGCACGAGTTCCCGCGCGACCCGGTTGGCCCGGGCGTTGAGCTGGGCGTAGGTCAGCGTGGTGTCGCCGCACACCAGGGCCGGTGCGGCGGGGGTGCGTGCCGCCTGCCGTTCGACGACGGCGCTCACGGTGGTGGCGTGCGTCCGGTCGGCGGCGCCGTTGACGCCGTGCAGGAGCCGGTGCCGCTCGTCCGGTGCCAGCGGGTCGAGGTCCGCCACCCGGTGGGCGTGGCCGGCGGCGAGCTGGTCCAGGATCCGCGCGAGCCGGCCGGACAGCACCCGGACCTCGGGCGTTCCCAGGACGTCCGGCCGGTGGTGGAGGGTCAGCCGCAGCAGGGGGTCGGCGGCGGCGATGAGGGTGAGCGGGTAGTGCGTGCCGGCGTAGGGGCGCGCCCCGGTGACGGTGATCCCGGCGCCGCCGTTGGCCTCGCTCAGCCCGGCGCGGTCCACCGGGAACGACTCGAAGGCGATCATCGTGTCGAACAGCACGCTCAGGCCGGTGTGCCGGTGCATCTCGGTGAGCGGGTAGTGGTGGTGGTCGAGCAGCGCGGCCTGGCGCTGCTGGAGGCCGGTGAGCAGGCCGGTGAGCGTCTGTCCCGGCTCGTACCGCACGCGCACCGGCAGGGTGTTGATGAACAGGCCGACCAGCGAGTCCACCCCCTCCAGCTCCGGCGGGCGTCCGGAGACGGTGGCACCGAAGACCACGTCCTGGCGGCCGGTCACGGCGCCCAGCAGGAGCGCCCAGGCCGCCTGCACCAGGGTGTTGAGGGTGACGCCGAGTCCGGCCGCGCGGGCGGCGAGCGCTTCGGCCACCGCGCGGGTCAGCGGCACCTCGACCTGCTCGACGCCCCCGGCCGGGGTGTGCCCGGACGCGGCGGGGGCCACCAGGGTCGGCTCGTCGAGGCCGTCGAGCTCCAGTTTCCAGGCCAGGGCGGCCCGTTCGGTGTCCTGGGCGGACAGCCAGCGCAGGAAGTCGCGGAAGCCGCCGGCCCGGGGCAGCCGGGAGGCGTCGCCGTCGCCGGCGTACAGGCGCAGGAGGTCCTGGACGAGGACGGGCAGGGACCAGCCGTCGAACAGCAGGTGGTGGGCGGTCAGGACGAGGTGGTGCTCGTCGTCGGCGTTCCGGAGCAGCGTCATGCGCAGCAGCGGCGGGCGGGCCGGGACGAACGCGGTGCGCAGGTCCCGGGCGAGGAAGTCCTCCAGTGCCTCCTCGCGGGCGGCGGGCGGGCCGAGGCGGGTCAGGTCGATCTCCTGCCAGGGCAGTTCGACGTCGTCGAGCACCAGCTGCACCTGGGGGCCGCAGGCGTCGCCGGGGAAGGCGACCCGCAGGTTGGGGTGGCGGTCCAGGAGGGCCTGGCCGGCCCGGCGCAGCCGTCCGGCGTCGACCGGGCCGCCGAGCCGGAACGCGAACTGCATGGTGTAGTCGTCGAAGGCCGCGTCCGCGTACAGGGCGTGGAAGAGCAGCCCGGACTGCAGCGGGGTCAGCGGCCAGACGTCGCTCACGGCCGGGTGGACGGCGTGCCAGGTGTCCAGCTGCGCCTGGCCGACGCCGACCAGCGGCACGTCGGACGGGGTGAGGCCGCCGGCGTTCTCGTCGGTCCGCACGTGCCGGTGCAGTCCGCGCAGTGCCCGGGTCCACAGGTCCGCCAGCTCCTGGACGTCCTCACGGCGCAGGAGGGTGGCGGGGAAGGAGAACACCGCGGACAGCTGCGGCCCGTCGGCGCCGTCGGTGACCGCGGCGTTGATGTCGAGGGCGGTCATCACCGGCATGCCGTCGTCCGGGCCGGCGGCGGCCCCGGGCTCCGGTGCCTGGGCCCAGCCGAGGCCCCGCAGGTGTTCCGGCATGTCGGCGGTGGAGAAGCGGCCCAGGTAGTTGAAGCCGACCTGCACCGTCTCGAACGACGACAGCTCCCGCGCCGTGCGGGGGTTGAGGTGGCGCAGCAGTCCGAAGCCCATGCCCCGGTCGGGAACGGCCCGCAGCTGTTCCTTGACGGCCCGGACCGCCCGGCCGGCGGAGGGTCCGCCGTCCATGGCGTCGGCCGGGTCGCAGCCGGCGGTGTCCAGCCGCACGGGGTACAGGCTGGTGAACCAGCCCACCGTGCGGGACAGGTCGGCGCCGGGCACCAGGTGTTCCTCGCGGCCGTGGCCCTCCAGCCGGACCAGGACGCCGGTCCCCCCGGTCCCGCGCCGGGAACGCCACGTGGTGAGGGCGAGCGCCAGGCCGGTCAGCAGCCCGTCGTCGACGCCGCCGCGGAAGGCGGCGGGCAGCGCGGTGAGCAGCGTGTCCGTGACGTCGGCGGGCAGCACGGCCCGGACCCGCTCCACGGTGCCCATGGTGTCGACGGCGGGGTCGACCGGCCGGTCGCCGAGCGGGACGTCGGGGTGGTCGAGGACGGCGCGCCAGTGGGCGAGTTCGGCCTCCCGGGCGGGACGCCGGGCCTCGTCGGCGAGCGCGTGCGTCCAGCGGCGCACGGACGTGCCGGCGGGCGCCGGCCGCGGGGTCCGGCCGGCCGTCACCTGTTCCCAGGCGGTGGCGAGGTCGGGCAGCAGGATCCGCCAGGAGACGCCGTCCACGACGAGGTGGTGCAGCACGACCAGGAGGCGGCCGGCGCCGCCGCCGGCGGGGGCGAACCAGACGAACTGCGTCATGACGCCGTCGCCGGGGCGCAGCCGGCCGGCCGCCGCGTCGGCCTCCGCGCCGAGCAGGCGGGGCCACGACGCGTCGTCCCACCGCCCGTCGCAGTCGACGCGGCGCAGGACGTCCCGGGCGTCGACCGTGCCGGGGGCGGGGATCTCCAGTGCGGGTCCGCCGTCGGTGACCAGCCGGGCCCGCAGGACGTCGTGGTGGTCGAGGACGGCCTGCACGGTGGCGGTGAGCGCGCCGGCGCCGGCGCCGGCGGGCAGCGTCAGCGTCATCGACTGCTGGAACCTGCCGTACGGGCCGCCCATCGCCAGCAGGTGGTGGCCGATCGGCGGCAGGGGGGACCGGCCGGTGCCCGCCCCCTCCAGTTCGGGCAGCGCCGGCACGGCGCGCGGTGCCTCCCGGTCCGCGGCGAGGTGCGCGAGGCCGGCGACGGTCCGCTGCTCGAACACCTCGCGGGGGCTGATCTCCAGCCCGGCCGCGCGGGCCCGGGCCACGACCTGGATGGACCGGATGCTGTCGCCGCCGATCCCGAAGAAGTCGTCGTCGACGCCGACCCGCTCCAGGCCGAGGACGTCCGCGTAGACCGCGCACAGCAGTTCCTCACGCCGGTCGCGCGGCGCGCGGAAGGCGCGGGCGGAGCCGACCTGCGGCTCGGGCAGGGCGGCCCGGTCCAGCTTGCCGTTCGCCGTCAGCGGGAGGGCTTCCAGCACCGAGAACGCGGCGGGCACCATGTGCGCGGGCAGCCGTGCGGCGGCGAAGGAACGCAGGGCCTCCAGGTCGGCGCCGTCGCCGGTGGGGACCACGTAGCCGATCAGCTGCCGGCCGCCCCCACCGCGTCCTTCGCGGACCAGGACGGCGGCCTGGGCCACCCCGGGGGCGGCCAGCAGCACGGCCTCGATCTCCCCGGGCTCGACCCGGAAGCCGCGCAGCTGCACCTGGTCGTCGCTGCGGCCCAGGTGTTCGAGGCCGCCGCCGGGCAGCCGGCGGCCGACGTCACCGGTGCGGTACATCCGGGTGCCCGGTGCGCCGAACGGGTCGGCGACGAAGCGGCCCGCCGTGAGGCCGTGCCGGTTCAGGTAGCCGCGCGAGAGGCCGGCGCCCGCCACGTACAGGTCGCCGGGGACGCCGGGCGGCTGCGGCCGCAGCCGCCCGTCCAGCACGTGGACGGCCAGATCGGGGATCGGCCCGCCGACGACCGACCCGGGGGCCGAGGCCGCCGAGGCCGCGTCGTAGGCGACGTAGGTGATGTGCACGGTGGTCTCGGTGGTGCCGTACATGTTCACCAGGAGCGGCGCGTCGTCGCGGTGGCGCGCGTACCAGGCGGCCAGCCGTCCCGGGTCGAGGGCCTCGCCGCCGAGGACCACCTGCCGCAGGGCGAGCCGGTCGCCGGTCGCGGGTGCCTCCTGGTCGGCCGCCATCAGCTGGTAGAACGCCGAGGGGGTCTGGCTGAGGACGGTGACGCCCTCGTCGGCGAGCAGCCGCAGGAAGGCGTGCGGGTCACGGCTGTCCTCGTAGGACACGACCACGACGCGCCCGCCGTACAGCAGGGCGCCCCACAGCTCCCACACCGAGAAGTCGAACGCGTAGGAGTGGAAGAGCGTCCAGACGTCCCCCGGCCCGGAGCCGAACCAGTGGTCGGTGGCGTCCATCAGCCGCATCACGTTGCCGTGCTCGACGACGACGCCCTTGGGCAGGCCGGTGGAGCCGGAGGTGTGGATGACGTAGGCGGGCAGGTGGGCGTGGACGGTGGCGCCGGGGTGGGCGGTGGACCGGGTGCGGCTGTCCGCCAGCACCTCGGGCGTCACGGTCGTCACCGGCCGGCAGTCGCGCAGGATGTGGGCGATCCGCTCGGCGGGGTAGGCGGGGTCCACCGGCACGTAGGCGGCCCCGGACTTCAGGACGCCGAGGACGGCGACCGGCAGTTCCTCGGTGCGCGGCAGCCGCAGGGCGACGAACCGCTCGGGGCCCGCGCCGCGTTCCCGCAGCAGCCGGGCGAGCTGGTTGGCGCGCTCGTCGAGCTCCCGGTAGGTGAGGCGGGCGGGCCCGCAGGAGACCGCGACCGCGTCCGGGGTGGCCCGCGCCTGGCGTTCGAAGCGGGAGACGACGGTGTCGGTGACCGGCACCGGCACGGCGGGGGCGGTCAGGGCGCGGCGTTCCGCGGCGTCCAGCAGCGAGGTCTCCGCGATCGGCGCGAGCGGGCGGGCCGCGACCTGCCGCACCGTGCGGACGAACCACTCGGCGATCCGCGCGGCGGTCTCCCGGTCGAACAGGTCGGTGGCGAACTCCAGGCTGCCCTGCGCGCTGCGGCCCCCGGGACCGGTGGCCTCGCCCAGGGCGAAGGTCAGGTCGAACTTCGCGGAGTCGACCCGGACCGGCTCGTAGGACACCGTCAGGCCGGGCAGCGTGAAGTCGGGGCGGGTGACGTTCTGCCAGATGAACATGGTCTGGAAGAGCGGGTGGTGGCCGGTGGAACGCTCCGGGTTGAGCAGTTCCACGAGCCGTTCGAAGGGGACGTCCTGGTTGTCGTAGGCCGTCAGGGCCTTCTCGCGGACCTGGCCGAGGAGCCGCACGAACGACGGGTCGCCCGTCAGGTCGGCGCGCAGCACCCAGGTGTTGACGAAGAACCCGACCAGGCCGGCCAGGGTGTGGTCGGTGCGGCCGGCCACCGGGGAGCCGATGGTGACGTCGTCGCCGGCGCCGAGGCGGTGGAGCAGGACCGAGAGGGCCGCCTGGAGCACCATGGACACCGTCGCGCCCTCGCCGCGCGCCAGTTCCCGCACGGCGGCGTACAGCTCCGGCTCCAGGGTGAAGCCGATCCGGTCGCCGTGGCGGCCTGCGGTCGCCGGGCGGGGCCGGTCGGTGGGCAGGCGCAGCGGCTGCGGGACGCCCGACAGTTCCGCCGTCCAGTACGCGAGCTGGGTGGACAGGCGGCTGTCCGGGTCGGACTCGTCGCCGAGCAGCTCCTCCTGCCACAGCGCGTAGTCGCCGTACTGCACGGGCAGCGGCTGCCACGACGGCCGTGTGCCCCCCAGACGGGCCCGGTAGGCGGTCACCAGGTCCCGGGAGAGCGGTGCCATCGACTCGCCGTCGCCGGCGATGTGGTGGACGACCAGGACGAGTACGTGCTCGTCGGCCGCGCACCGCAACAGCCGGGCCCGCAGGGGGGTCTCCCGTGCCAGCTCGAACGGGTGGGCCGCGGAGCGGGCGACCTCGTCGGCCACCTCCTCGGGGGCGACGTCGACGACCGGGAGCTGCGGCGCGGCCTCCGCCGCGGGGCGGACGTCCTGGTGGGGAACTCCGTCTTCGTCGGCCCGCACGAGGGTCCGCAGCGCCTCGTGCCGGTCGACGACGTCCGTCACGGCGGCGTGCAGCGCGGTCACGTCGAGGTCGCCGCGCAGGCGCAGGGCGACGGTGATGTTGTAGGTGGCGCCGGGCCCCTCGAACTCGTGGAGGAACCACAGCCGCCGCTGGGCGTACGACAGCGGCAGGCGCTCGGGGCGGGTGCGGGCGGCCGGCACCGGGCGTTCGTCGCCGGAGAGGGTCAGCAGCGCGGCCAGGCCGGCCACGGTCGGCGCCTCGAAGACGCTGCGCACGGTGACGTCGGCGCCGAGGACGGCCCGCATGCGGGAGACGAGACGGGTGGCGAGGAGCGAGTGCCCGCCGAGGTCGAAGAAGGAGTCGTCGATGCCGACGGTCTCCAGCCCCAGCGTCTCGGCGAACAGCCCGCACAGGACCTCTTCCTGCGGGGTCCCCGGGAGGCGGGAGGCGCCGGGGGTGAAGTCCGGCTGGGGCAGCGCCTTGCGGTCGATCTTGCCGATGGGGGTGAGGGGCAGCGCGTCGAGGACCACGACGGCGGCGGGGACGGCGTACTCGGGCAGCCGGCCGGCCAGGTAGCGGCGCAGATCCGCGGGGTCGGGCGGGGTCGCGCCGGGGACGGGCGCGGCATAGCCGACGAGCTGTCTGCCGCGTCCGATGCCGGGGATCTCGCGGGCCACCACGATGGCCTGGGCGATGTCCGGGTGGCCGGTGAGGGTGGCGCCGATCTCGCCGAGTTCGACGCGGAAGCCGCGCACCTTGACCTGTTCGTCGACCCGGCCGATGAACATGATCCTGCCCTCGGCGTTCCACCGGACGAGGTCACCCGTGCGGTAGAGGCGGTCGCCGTCCCGGAAGGGGCTGGCCACGAACCGGCCGGCGGTCAGGCCGGGCCGGTTGAGGTAGCCGCGCACGACCCCGGAGCCGGCGATGTAGAGCTCGCCGACCATGCCGGGCGGCACGAGCCGCAGGCGCGAGTCGACGACGTACAGGCGCATGTTGTCCAGGGGGCCGCCGATCGGCACTTCGGTGGCGTTCCCGGGGACCGGGCCGATGCGGTTGTACGTGCCGAAGACGGTGACCTCGGTGGGTCCGTACATGACGACGACCTGGGTGGCGGGGCACGCCTGCTGGATCCGGTGGACCGCGGCGGGCGAGACGACGTCGCCGCCGGGGCGCAGTTCGAGCACGCCGGCGAAGCAGTCGGGGTGCTCCTCGGCCATGACGGCGAAGAGGCCGGCCGTCAGGAACATGCCGGTGACCCCGCTGGAGCGGATGAAGCCGGCGAGTTCGCGGAGGTCGACGCGCCCGGGCGGGGCGACGACGATGTGGCCGCCTTTGAACAGCGGCACCCACACCTCGTACGTCGAGGAGTCGAAGGAGTGCGGCGAGTGCATCAGGACCCGCCTCGCCGCCGGGTCGGTGAAGCCGGCGTCCTGCGTCAGCTCCGTCACCTCGCGGTGCGAGGAGGGCACGCCCTTCGGCTCGCCCGTCGAGCCCGAGGTGAACATGACGTACGCCATCTGGTCCGGCAGCACGACCGTGCCGGGGTCGGTCACCGGGCGGTCCACGGTGTCCGCGACGTCCCGCGCGGTCAGGGTCAGGGCGGCGCCCGCCGCTTCGCACACCCGCGCGCAGTGCTCGTCCGACCAGTCGGGCAGCAGCGGCACGTACGCGCCGCCGGCCTTGACGATGCCCAGTTCGGCGACCACCAGTTCGACGCAGCGTTCCATGCGGATCGCCACCAGCGACTCCGCGACCACACCGGAATCGCGCAGGAAGTGCGCCACCTGGTTGGCTCGTTGGTCCAGCTGCCGGTACGTCAGCCGCTCGTCGCCGAACTCCACCGCGAGCGCGTCCGGCACCGCCGTCACCTGTTCGGCGAACAGCTCCGGGATCGTCGCCACCCGCTGCACGGCGTCGGTGTCGTTCCACCCGGCCAGGACCTCGTGCTCGCCGGGCAGCAGGGTGTCGAGCCGGGCGAGGGGGCGGTCGGCGGCCTCGGGGAGGACGCGCAGCAGGTGCTGGTAGCGGTCGAGGATCCGCTCGGCCTGTTCGGTGGTGAAGGCGGCCGGCTGGTGGTCCAGCCGCAGGCTCAGGCCGTCGCCGACCGGGATCACGGCCAGCGCCAGCGGGTAGTGCGTGGCGTCCACGCCTTCGACGACCCGCACCCGGAGCGCCCGGTCGTCCTCGGCCGCGGCGGCCTCGACGACGGGGTAGTTCTCGTAGACGGTGAGGGTGTCGAACAGCTGCCCCGCACTGGCCAGTTGCTGGATCTCGGTCAGGCCCAGGTGGTGGTGGGTCAGCAGCGCTGCCTGCTCCTGCTGAACGCGCCGCACCAGCGAGGCGATCGTCTCCGCCGCCTCCAGTTGCACGCGTACCGGCAGGGTGTTGATGAACAGCCCCACCATGCCCTCGACGCCCGGCAGTTCGGCCGGTCGCCCGGAGACCACGGCACCGAACACCACGTCCTCACGCCCGGTCAGGCCACCGAGCACCACCCCCCACACCACCTGGACCAGGGTGTTGAGGGTCACGCCCCACGACCGGGCCAGCGCGGTCAGCTCCCCGGCCACCTCGGCCGGCACCAGCGCCCGCACCCGCTCCGGAACCCGCGTCCGCTCGGCACCGAACCCCGGTGCCACCAGCGTCGGTTCCTCCACCCCCGCCAGCGCCTCCCGCCACGCCGACTCGGCGGCCGACCGGTCGACGCCGGCCAGCCACGCCAGGTAGTCCCCGTACGGACGCACGTGGGTCGCGGCGGGGGACTGGTCGGTGGTTCCGGCGGTGGCCGACCGGTAGTGGCCGAACATCTGCGTCATGAGGACCGGCATGGACCAGCCGTCCAGCAGGATGTGGTGGTTGGTGAGGATCAGCCGGTGCCGCTCGTCGCCGGTGCGGACCAGCGCCCAGCGCAGCAGGGGCGGGCGGCGCAGGTCGAACGGCTGGGACCGTTCGCGTTCCGCCACCGCCTCCGCCTCCGCCTCAGGTGTCGTGCTCGCCGTCACGTCGAGCACGGTGAACGGCGCCTCGGCCCGCGCGGCCACGACCTGGAGCCACTGCCCCTCGGCGGTCTGCCGGAAGCCCGCACGCAGGTTGGCGTGCCGGTCCAGCACGCTCTGCGCCGCCGCCGTCAGCCGTGCGGTGTCGAGGGGGCCGGTCAGGTCGAGGACGAGCTGCGAGGTGTAGACGTCGAGGGCGCCGGACGCGTCGTAGTCGGCGTGGAAGGCCAGACCCTGCTGGAGCGGCGAGAGCGGGAGCACGTCCGCGAGTCCGGTGCCCCGCGCGGTCAGTTCGGCCTCCAGGGTGTTGACGTGCTCCTGGGTGAGGGGGACGAGCGGGAAGTCGGAGGGGGTGTGCCCACCGGCTCCCGCCTCCACCGCGTCGGCGATCGCGGTCAGCTCCTCGAACCAGGCGTCCGCCAGCGACCGCACACGATCGGCGGTCAGCACCTCGCCCGCCCACGACCACACCGCCCGCAGCACCGGCCCGTCACCGGCGTCCTCCACCAGCGAATTGACCTCCACCACGTGCGACAACGGCATCGAGGGCTCCATCCCGCCGGACAACCCGGCCGCCCCCGCCAACACCGCGTCCACCACCGAACCGCCGGCAACGCCTCCCGCGAACCGCCCGAGGTAGTTGAACCCGATCTGCGGCTCGACCCCCGCCAACTCCCCCGCCGTACCAGCATTCAAGTACCGCAACAACCCGAACCCGAACCCCTTGTCCGGCACCCGCCGCAACTGCTCCTTCACCAACCCCACCGACGAACCCGCATCCCCCTCACCCGCATCAAGAGCCACCGGATACACCGACGTGAACCACCCCACCGTCCGCGACAGGTCAACACCCGGCAACTCCTCCCGCCCATGCCCCTCCACATCCACCAGCACAGCACCCGCAACACCACGCCAGCGCCTCACCGCACGCACCAGACCCGCCAACAACACATCGTTGACCTCACCGTGAAACGCCCCCGGCACCACACCCAGCAACCCACGCGAGACCCCCGACGGCAACCGCAACTCCAACTGCCCCGCCGACGACGCCACATCAACAACACGATCCAGCGAACGCGACCCCAGCACCGGATCCGCCGTCCCCACAACCCCCCGCCAGAAACCCACCTCACCAACACGCGAAACAGCCTCAGCCCCCAGCAACCGCGCCCACCGACGGAACGACGTCGACACCGGCGCCAACTCCACCCGACGACCCGCCACCACAGCATCCAACGCCACCCGCACATCCGGCAGCACAATCCGCCACGACACACCGTCCACCACCAAGTGATGCGCCACCACCAGCAACACACCCTCGACCCCCGCACCCCGGTCGAACCACACACACCGCACCATCACCCCCTCCCCAGGACACAACCCGCCCTGCGCAGCACGACGCTCGGACAGCACGACCCCCGGCAGCTCGTCGTCCGGCACGTCCCGCACGTCCACCCGCCGAACAAGACCGGCGTCCGGCACCGCCCCCACCGCCGGCACCGACAACCGCCAGCCGTCCTCCGAACACACCGCCCGCATCCGCAGCACATCGTGGTGATCCACCACCGCCCGCACCGCACCCACCACATCCTCAAGGCACACACCACCCGGAACAGCCACACCCATCGACTGGAAGAAGCCGTCCGGCAACCCGCCGGCGGCGGCGAAGCGCGCCATCACCGGCGTCGCGGGCAGCTCCCCCACGGCCTCGTCGTCACCTGTGGGAACGTCCGCCCGCGCGGGCACGGCGACGGCGGCCAGCGCCTCGACCGTGCGCCGGCGGAAGACGTCACGGGCCGTGAACACGATGCCTGCCGCCCGGGCCCGCGCCACGAGCTGGATGGCGACGATCGAGTCACCGCCCAGGTCGAAGAACGACTCGTCCACGCCCACCGACTCCAGCCGCAGCACGTCGGCGAAGACGGCGGAGAGCTTCTCCTCCACCGGGGTGCGGGGCCGGCCCGGGGCGCTGCCGGAGTACGCGGGGGCGGGCAGCGCGTCGCGGTCGATCTTGCCGCTGCTGTTCAGCGGGAGGGCGTCCAGCACCACGACGGCGGCCGGCACCATGTACTCCGGCAGCCGCTCGGCCACGAACTCCCGCAGCGCGGACGGGTCGAGGGCGGTGTCCGCCGCGGCGGGGACGACGTAGCCGACGAGCTGTCTGCCGCCCGTCGCCGCCGTGCGCGCGACCACCACGCCCTGGGCCACGCCCGGGTGGGCGGTCAGGGCCGCGCGGACCTCGCCGGGCTCGATGCGGAAGCCACGCACCTTGACCTGGTCGTCGGCGCGGCCCGCGTAGTCCAGCTGGCCCGTCCGGTCCCAGCGCGCGAGGTCCCCGGTCCGGTAGAGGCGTTCGCCGGCGCGGAACGGGCTGGCCACGAAGCGGGCGGCGGTCAGGTCCGGCCGGCCCAGGTAGCCGCGGGCCAGGCCCGCGCCGGCGACGTACACCTCACCGGTGACGCCCGCCGGCACCGGGCGCAGCCGCGCGTCGAGGACGTGGACGGTGGTGCCGTCGACGGGACGGCCGACGGGTGGGGCCTGGTCGCGCGCGGCGAGCGGCTCGCTGAGGGTGGCGGCGACGGTGATCTCGGTGGGACCGTAGGCGTTGACCATGCGGCGGCGTGGGGACCAGGCCGCGACCAGCTCCGGCGGGCAGGACTCGGCGCCCACGACGGGGACGGTCAGCACGTCGTCCGGCAGGTGCGGCACGGTCGCCAGCACGGCCGGCGGGACGAGGGCGTGCGTCACCCGGCCCCGGGTCAGGACCCCGGCCAGGTCCTCGCCGACCAGCACCCCGGGCGGCGCGACCACGAGGGCGGCACCGGAGCCGAAGGCCATGAGCATTTCCATCACCGACGCGTCGAAGCCGGGCGAGGCCAGCTGCAACACGCGGCTGTCCCCGTCCAGCCCGAGCCGTTCGGTCATCGACGCCGCGAGGGCGGCCAGGCCGGAGTGCGTGACCACGACGCCCTTGGGCGTCCCGGACGAGCCGCTGGTGAAGATCACGTAGGCGGTCCCGGCGGCGGCGGGGGCGGTGACCGGCAGCGGCGCGGTCCCGGCGGCCTCGCGTTCGGCACGGGCGATCAGCGCGGCGTCGAGGACCAGGTGGGGCGCGGCCCGGTCGAGCACGTGGCGCACGCGCTGTTCGGGGTGGGCGGGATCGACGGGCAACCAGGCCGCGCCGGCCCGGGAGACGGCGAGGGCGGCGACCACCAGCTCGACGGACCGCCCGAGCCGCAGCGCGACGAGCCGTTCGGCCCCGGCGCCCCGGTCGCGGAGCCAGCCGGCGAGGCGTCCGGCCCGCTCGTCCACCTCGGCGAACGACCAGGTGGTGTCCCCGCAGCTCACCGCGGGGGCGTGCGGCGTGCGCCGCGCCCACTGCTCGAACAGGCCGGCCAGGGACGTGCCGTGGCCGTCACCGGCGGGGTGGCCGGTGCTCCAGGCCGTGAGGGTGTCCCGTTCCCCGGGCAGCAGGACGTCGAGGGCGCCGACCGGGGCGGAGGCGTCGGCCGCCACGGCGGTGAGCAGCTGGGAGAACCGACGCGTCAGGGTACCGGCGGTCTCCGGGTCGAACAGGTCGGTTGCGTATTCGAGCACGCCGGCCAGCCCGCCCGGGACGCCGGCGGCGTCACGCTCCTCCGCCAGTTGCACGGTCAGGTCGAACTTCGCCGACCCCAGCTCGACCGGCTCCACCGCCACGTCCAGCCCGGGCAGTTCCAGCCGGCCCCGCGCGTTGTTCTGCAGGACCACCATCACCTGGAACAACGGCTGGCGTGCGGCCGTCCGCTCCACGCCCAGCGCGTCCACCAGCCGGTCGAACGGCACATCCGCGTGCGCGTGCGCCCCCAGATGCACCTCCCGCACCCGGCCCAGCAGTTCGGCGAACGACGGATCACCCGACACGTCGGTACGCAGCACCACCGTGTTGACGAAGAAACCCACCAGTTCGTCCAGACCCTCGTCCGAACGCCCCGCCACCGCCGCACCCACCGGCACGTCCTCCCCCGCACCAAGACGGGACAGCAACACCACCAGCGCCGCGTGCAACACCATGAACAACGACACCCCGTGCTCACGCGCCAGCCCCGTCAGCGCGCGGTGCACCCCGGCGTCCAGCGAGAACGGAACCGTCGCACCCCGGTGCGAGGCCACCGCCGGACGCGGACGGTCGAACGGCAGCGTCAACTCCGCCGGAGACCCCTCCAACACCTGCCGCCAATACGCCAGTTGCTCACCGGCCACGCTCTCCGGATCACCCTCCGACCCCAGCACCTCCCGCTGCCACACCGCATAGTCCGCGTACTGGCCGGGGAGTTCGGGGTAGCCGGGCGCGGTGCCGGCGCACCGCGCGGTGTAGGCGGCCGAGAGGTCCCGCAGGAGCGGTGCCATCGACCAGCCGTCGGCCGCGATGTGGTGCAGCACGAGGACCAGGACGTGGGTCCGGGGCGTGAGGACGAACAGCGAGACGCGCAGCGGTATCTCACCGGCCAGGTCGAAGCGGTGCTCCGCCGCCCGGGAGACGTCACCCCGCAGGGCCTCCTCGGTCGTGTCGCGGACCAGCAGCTCCGGGCGGACGTCCTCCAGGACGCGCTGGGCGGGCTCCCCGTCCTGCGTGTCGATGACGGTGCGCAGCACCTCGTGCCGCTGGACGACGTCGGCCAGCGCCGCGCGCAGCGCCCCGGCATCGAGGTCACCGGTCAGCCGCAGGGAGACGGCGATGTTGTAGGCCGCGCTGGGCCCCTCGAACTGGTCGAAGAACCAGATACGACGCTGTGCGAACGACAACGGGATCACGATGTGCCCTTCTCTCGCGACATACGGCGGAACTTCGGCCGCGCCGGACGTGCAGTGGGAAGACGTTCGGAAAGTTCGGCGGCCGTCGGCGCCTGGAAGACGTCCCGGGCGGTGATCTCCACCCCGAGGCGTCCGGCGACGCGGGCCGTGAGTCTGCTGACGAGCAGCGAGTGCCCGCCGAGGTCGAAGAACGAGTCGTCGACACCGACCGCCGGCAGGCCCAGGACCTCGGCGAACAGTGCGCAGAGCGCTTCCTCCCGCGCGGTGAGCGGCCGGGCCGGCTCCGTGCCGGAGTACGCCGCCTCGGGAAGGGCGGCCCGGTCGATCTTGCCGTTGGTGGTCAGCGGGAAGGCGTCCAGCACCACGACCGCCGCCGGCACCATGTACTCCGGCAGCCGCCCGGCGACGAACGCCCGCAGTGCGGCGGCGTCCGGGGCGGTGTGCGCGGGGGTGGGGGCGGCGTCCTGGACGGGCGCCGCGGGGGCGCTTCCCGTGGGCTCGGACGCCCGCTGGGCGCCTTGCGCGGGGGCGGGCACCACGTAGCCGACGAGTTGCCTGCCCCCGGTATCCGTGGCTCGCGCCACCACCACGGCCCGTTCCACCTGGGGGTGCGCCGCGAGGGCTGCCTCGACCTCACCGAGTTCGATCCGGAAGCCGCGCACCTTCACCTGGTCGTCCGACCGCCCCAAAAACACCAACTCACCCCGCGCGTTCCACCGCACCAGGTCACCAGTGCGATACAACCGCTCCCCACTGCCATACGGACTGGCCACAAAACGGCTGGCCGTCAGAACCGGCCGACCGTGATACCCACGCGCCACCCCCGCACCCGCCACATACAACTCACCCGTGGACCCCGGCGCCACCAACCGCAGACACTCATCCAGCACATACACCCGCACCCCCTCCAGCGGACGCCCGACCGGCACCTCCGACACACCCGCGTCCACCCCCTCCACCCGGTGACACGCAGCAAACGTCGTCGTCTCCGTCGGCCCATAACCATTCACCACCACCAGCCCCCGACACACCGCCCGCACCCGCCGCACCGCCGACGCCGACACCACATCACCACCCGCCCACACCTCAACCACCGACGCGAAACACCCCGGAAACTCCTCCGCCATCACCCCGAACAACCCCGCCGTCAACCACAGACCCGTCACCCCCGCCGAAACGATCAGACCCGCCAGCTCACCCGCATCCAGACGCCCCGCCGGAGCAACCACCACCCCACCACCACCCAACAACGGCACCCACACCTCAAACGTCGAAGCATCGAACGAATGCGGCGAATGCACCAACACCCGATCCCGCACCCCACCACCAAAAGCCGCATCCACCGCCAGCGCCACCACATCCCGATGCCGAACCGCCACACCCTTCGGCACACCCGTCGACCCCGACGTGAACATCACATACGCCAACTGATCCGGCAGCACGACCACACCGGGATCGGTCACCGGACGGCCCACGGTGTCCGCGACATCCCGCACAGTCAGGGTCAGGGCAACACCCGCCGCACCACACACCCGCACGCAGTGCTCGTCCGACCAGTCCGGATGCAACGGCACATACACACCACCCGCCTTGACGATGCCCAACTCCGCCACCAACACCTCGACGCAGCGCTCCATGCGGATCGCCACCAACGACTCCGCGACCACACCGGAATCCCGCAGAAAATGCGCCACCTGATTCGCCCGCTCGTCCAACTGCCGATACGTCAACCGCTCATCACCGAACTCCACCGCCACCGCGTCCGGCACCGCCACCACCTGCTCCGCGAACACCTCCGGGATCGAACCCACCCGCACCTCGGCACCGGTGTCATTCCAGCGCCGGAGCGTCTCCCGCTCGCCCGGCAACAGGGTGTCGAGCCGGGCGAGGGGGCGGTCGGCGGCCTCGGGGAGGACGCGCAGCAGGTGCTGGTAGCGGTCGAGGATCCGCTCGGCCTGTTCGGTGGTGAAGGCGGCCGGCTGGTGGTCCAGCCGCAGGCTCAGGCCGTCGCCGACCGGGATCACGGCCAGCGCCAGCGGGTAGTGCGTGGCGTCCACGCCTTCGACGACCCGTACGTTCAACTGCCGTTCGTCGCCGTGGGCGGCGGCCGGGTGCACGGGGTAGTTCTCGTAGACGGTGAGGGTGTCGAACAGCTGCCCGGCGCCGGTCAGTTGCTGGATCTCGGTCAGGCCCAGGTGGTGGTGGGTCAGCAGCGCTGCCTGCTCCTGCTGAACGCGCCGCACCAGCGAGGCGATCGTCTCCGCCGCCTCCAGTTGCACGCGTACCGGCAGGGTGTTGATGAACAGCCCCACCATGCCCTCGACGCCCGGCAGTTCGGCCGGTCGCCCGGAGACCACGGCACCGAACACCACGTCCTCACGCCCGGTCAGGCCACCGAGCACCACCCCCCACACCACCTGGACCAGGGTGTTGAGGGTCACGCCCCACGACCGGGCCAGCGCGGTCAGCTCCCCGGCCACCTCGGCCGGCACCAGCGCGCGCACCCGCTCCGGAACCCGCGTCCGCTCGGCACCGAACCCCGGTGCCACCAGCGTCGGTTCCTCCACCCCCGCCAGCGCCTCCCGCCACGCCGACTCGGCGGCCGACCGGTCGACGCCGGCCAGCCACGCCAGGTAGTCCGCGTACGGACGCACCGCCGGCAGGCCCGCGCCACCGTGCCGGTAGAGGGCGAACAGCTCCCGGAACAGCACCGGCATCGACCAGCCGTCCAGCAGGATGTGGTGATTGGTGAGCACCAGCCGGTGCCGCTCCTCACCCAGACGCACCAGCACCCACCGCAGCAACGGCGGCCGGCCCAGATCGAACGGACGCCCACGCTCCGCCTCCGCGACGGCACGCGCCTCCGCCTCCGGGGAGGCGCTCGCCGTCACGTCCCGCACCTCGAAGGGGACGGCGACGCGACCGACGACGCCCTGGTACGGGGTCCCGCCGGCTGTCTGCCAGAAGCCGGCGCGCAGGTTCGCGTGCCGCTCGACGACCTGCTGGGCGGCGGCCCGCAGCCGGTCCGCGTCCAGGGGGCCGGTCAGGTCGAGGACGAACTGGGCGGTGTAGACGTCCGTGGTGCGCTCGTCGTAGTCGGCGTGGAAGGCCAGGCCCTGCTGCAGCGGCGAGAGCGGCAGGACGTCGTCGAGACGGTGTCCCCGCGCGGTCAGTTCCGCCTCCAGGGTGTTGACGTGCTCCTGGGTGAGGGGGACGAGCGGGAAGTCGGAGGGGGTGTGCCCACCGGCTCCCGCCTCCACCGCGTCGGCGATCGCGGTCAGCTCCTCGAACCAGGCGTCCGCCAGCGACCGCACACGATCGGCGGTCAGCACCTCGCCCGCCCACGACCACACCGCCCGCAGCACCGGCCCGTCACCGGCGTCCTCCACCAGCGAATTGACCTCCACCACGTGCGACAACGGCATCGAGGGCTCCATCCCGCCGGACAACCCGGCCGCCCCCGCCAACACCGCGTCCACCACCGAACCGCCGGCAACGCCTCCCGCGAACCGCCCGAGGTAGTTGAACCCGATCTGCGGCTCGACCCCCGCCAACTCCCCCGCCGTACCAGCATTCAAGTACCGCAACAACCCGAACCCGAACCCCTTGTCCGGCACCCGCCGCAACTGCTCCTTCACCAACCCCACCGACGAACCCGCATCCCCCTCACCCGCATCAAGAGCCACCGGATACACCGACGTGAACCACCCCACCGTCCGCGACAGGTCAACACCCGGCAACTCCTCCCGCCCATGCCCCTCCACATCCACCAGCACAGCACCCGCAACACCACGCCAGCGCCTCACCGCACGCACCAGACCCGCCAACAACACATCGTTGACCTCACCGTGAAACGCCCCCGGCACCACACCCAGCAACCCACGCGAGACCCCCGACGGCAACCGCAACTCCAACTGCCCCGCCGACGACGCCACATCAACAACACGATCCAGCGAACGCGACCCCAGCACCGGATCCGCCGTCCCCACAACCCCCCGCCAGAAACCCACCTCACCAACACGCGAAACAGCCTCAGCCCCCAGCAACCGCGCCCACCGACGGAACGACGTCGACACCGGCGCCAACTCCACCCGACGACCCGCCACCACAGCATCCAACGCCACCCGCACATCCGGCAGCACAATCCGCCACGACACACCGTCCACCACCAAGTGATGCGCCACCACCAGCAACACACCCTCGACCCCCGCACCCCGGTCGAACCACACACACCGCACCATCACCCCCTCCCCAGGACACAACCCGCCCTGCGCAGCACGACGCTCGGACAGCACGACCCCCGGCAGCTCGTCGTCCGGCACGTCCCGCACGTCCACCCGCCGCACCAGCTCCCCGGCCCCCGCGGCATCCTTCCCGGGGACGGTCAGCTCCCACGAGCCCCCGGACGAACACACCGCCCGCATCCGCAGCACATCGTGGTGATCCACCACCGCCCGCACCGCACCCACCACATCCTCAAGGCACACACCACCCGGAACAGCCACACCCATCGACTGGCAGAAGCCGTCCGGGAGTCCGTTCCTCGCAGCGAACAGTTCCATGACCGGCGTCGCGGGCAGTGGGCCGGCCGCCTCGTCCCGGGGCTCGGCCGGGGCGCCGGTCTCCGCCGTTCCGGCCACCATGGCGAGGGCAGCCACGGTGCGCCGGCGGAACACGTCGCGCGCGGTGAACGTGACGCCGGCGGCCCGCGCCCGCGCCACCACCTGGATCGCGCTGATCGAGTCGCCGCCCAGGTCGAAGAAGGACTCGTCGACACCGGGCGACTCCAGCCCCAGCACCTCGGCGAAGACGTCGCTCAGGACCGCCTCCACCGGTGTGCGGGGCCCGCGGCCGGCGTCGGCGGTGACGTAGACCGGCTCCGGCAGCCCCTTGCGGTCGACCTTGCCGTTCGGGGTCAGCGGGAACGACTCCAGCACCACCACTGCCGCCGGCACCATGTACTCCGGCAGCCGCTCCGCCACGAACTCCCGCAGCTCGGATCCGCCGAGGGGAGCCCGTCCGGTCTGCGTCACGTATCCGACGAGCTGCTTCCTCCCGGCACCGGTGACGCGTGCGACGACGACGGCCCGGCTGACGTCCGGGTGCGCCGCGAGGGCTGCCTCGACCTCACCGAGTTCGATCCGGAAGCCGCGCACCTTCACCTGGTCGTCCGACCGCCCCAAAAACACCAACTCACCCCGCGCGTTCCACCGCACCAGGTCACCAGTGCGATACAACCGCTCCCCACTGCCATACGGACTGGCCACAAAACGGCTGGCCGTCAGAACCGGCCGACCGTGATACCCACGCGCCACCCCCGCACCCGCCACATACAACTCACCCGTGGACCCCGGCGCCACCAACCGCAGACACTCATCCAGCACATACACCCGCACCCCCTCCAGCGGACGCCCGACCGGCACCTCCGACACACCCGCGTCCACCCCCTCCACCCGGTGACACGCAGCAAACGTCGTCGTCTCCGTCGGCCCATAACCATTCACCACCACCAGCCCCCGACACACCGCCCGCACCCGCCGCACCGCCGACGCCGACACCACATCACCACCCGCCCACACCTCAACCACCGACGCGAAACACCCCGGAAACTCCTCCGCCATCACCCCGAACAACCCCGCCGTCAACCACAGACCCGTCACCCCCGCCGAAACGATCAGACCCGCCAGCTCACCCGCATCCAGACGCCCCGCCGGAGCAACCACCACCCCACCACCACCCAACAACGGCACCCACACCTCAAACGTCGAAGCATCGAACGAATGCGGCGAATGCACCAACACCCGATCCCGCACCCCACCACCAAAAGCCGCATCCACCGCCAGCGCCACCACATCCCGATGCCGAACCGCCACACCCTTCGGCACACCCGTCGACCCCGACGTGAACATCACATACGCCAACTGATCCGGCAGCACGACCACACCGGGATCGGTCACCGGACGGCCCACGGTGTCCGCGACGTCCCGCACAGTCAGGGTCAGGGCAACACCCGCCGCACCACACACCCGCACGCAGTGCTCGTCCGACCAGTCCGGATGCAACGGCACATACACACCACCCGCCTTGACGACGCCCAACTCCGCCACCAACACCTCGACGCAGCGCTCCATGCGAATCGCCACCAACGACTCCGCGACCACACCGGAATCCCGCAGAAAATGCGCCACCTGGTTGGCTCGTTGGTCCAGCTGCCGGTACGTCAACCGCTCATCGCCGAACTCCACCGCCACCGCGTCCGGCACCGCCACCACCTGCTCCGCGAACACCTCCGGGATCGAACCCACCCGCACCTCGGCACCGGTGTCATTCCAGCGCCGGAGCGTCTCCCGCTCGCCCGGCAGCAGGGTGTCCACCCGGGCCGGGCGGGCGTGCGGGTCGGTGGTGAGGGTCCGCAGGATCTGCGTGAAGCGGTCGGCCAGCCCGCAGACGGTGACGTGGTCGAAGACGTCGCACGCGTAGACGAGTCCGCCGTCGAGACGCCGTGCCCCGTCGGTGCCCTGGGACGTCTCCTCGAAGTGGACGGTGAGGTCGAACTTCGCCGCCGTGACCTCCAGCGCCTGCGGCACGGCGGTCAGCCCGGGCAGTTCCAGCCGGCCGTGAGCATTGTTCTGCAACACCAGCATCACCTGGAACAACGGCTGCCGAGCCGCCGACCGCTCCACCCCCAGCACGTCCACCAACCGGTCGAACGGCACATCCGCGTGCGCGTGCGCCCCCAGATGCACCTCCCGCACCCGGCCCAGCAACTCGACGAACGACGGATCACCCGACACATCGGTACGCAGCACCACCGTATTGACGAAGAAACCCACCAGCCCGTCCAGACCCTCGTCCGAACGCCCCGCCACCGCCGCACCCACCGGCACGTCCTCCCCCGCACCAAGACGGGACAACAACACCACCAGCACCGCGTGCAACACCATGAACAACGACACCCCGCACTCACGCGCCAGCCCCGTCAACCGCTCGTGGACCTCCGCGTCCAGCGAGAACGGAACACTCCCACCCCGCTGCGAAGCCACCGCCGGACGCGGACGATCGAACGGCAACACCAACTCCGCCGGAGACCCCTCCAACACCCCCCGCCAATACGCCAACTGCTCACCGGCCACGCTCTCCGGATCACCCTCCGACCCCAGCACCTCCCGCTGCCACACCGCATAATCCGCGTACTGCACCGGCAACACACCCCACCCCGGCGCCACCCCCGCACACCGAGCCGCATACGCCACCGAAAGATCCCCCAGCAACGGCGCCAACGACCAACCGTCCGCCGCGATGTGATGCACCACCAACAGCAACACCTGCCGCTCCGGACCCGTACGGAACAGCCACGCCCGCACCGGGATCCCCCCCGCGAGATCGAACGGAACCGCAGCCGCCCCCGCCAGCACACCCGCAAGACCTGCCTCGTCACTCTCCCCCAGAACCAGCTCCACCGCCGCGTCCACCAGCACCCGCTGCACCGGCTCCCCGTCCACCACATCCACCACCGTCCGCAACACCTCGTGCCGCCCCACCACGTCATCCAGCGCGGCCCGCAACGCCCCCACATCCAGCACACCGCTCAACCGCACCGCCACCGGCATGTTGTACGCCGCCCCCGAACCCCCGAACTGATCCAGGAACCACAACCGCTGCTGCGCGAACGCCAACGGCACCGGACCACCCCCCGAACGCGCCCCCAGCACCGGCCGCCCCACCCGGCCACCATCCAGACACAACGCCAACTCCGCCACCGTCGGAGCATCGAACACCGCCCGCACCGACAACTCCACCCCGAACGCACCCCGCACCCGCGACACCAACCGCGTCGCCAACAGCGAATGACCCCCCAGATCGAAGAACGAATCATCCACACCCACCAGCTCACACCCCAGCAACCCCGCGAACAGCCCGCACAACACCTCCTCCCGCGCCGACCGCGGAGCCCGATACACCCCACCCGAGAACACCGGCTCCGGCAACGCACCCCGATCCAGCTTCCCGTTCGCGTTCAACGGCAACACATCCAGCACCACCACCACCGACGGCACCATGAACTCCGGCAACCGACCCGCCACAAACCCCCGCACCGCCACACCGTCAACACCCGAACCGTCCACCACCACATACGCCACCAGGCGGGTGCCACGCGTGGTGTCGCTGTCGCGGGCGACGACCACGGCCTCGGTGACGGCCGGGTGGGCCGCGAGGGCCGCCTGCACCTCGCCGAGCTCGATACGGATGCCGCGGACCTTGACCTGGTCGTCCACCCGGCCGGCGTACGCCAGGCGGCCCTGGGGGGTCCAGCGGGCCAGGTCGCCCGTGCGGTAGAGCCGTTCACCCGCGCGGAAGGGGCTGGCGACGAAGCGTTCGGCCGTGAGGGCGAGCCGGCCGACGTAGCCGCGCGCGAGACCGACGCCGGCGACGTACAGTTCGCCCACCGCGCCCGGAGGCACCAGGCGCAGCGCGGGGTCCAGGACGTAGACCTGGGTGTTGGCCAGCGGACTGCCGATGGGCAGTGCCCCCTCCTCCGGGTCCGACGCGGCGATCTCCGTCCAGACGCTGTCGGCGCTCGCCTCGGAGAACCCGTAGGAGTTCAGCAGCCGGCCGTCGGGGAAGGCGCGCAGGAACCGGCGGGCGGTGGCCGGGGAGAGCGCTTCGCCGCTGCTGGTCCACAGGGCCCGTCCCGCGCCGGGACCGAGCAGGTCCTCCTCCAGGAGGGCGTTGAGCAGGCTCGGCACGAGGGTGACGCGGGTGACGCCGTGCCGCTCGATCATGGCGGCCAGGGCGTGGCCGGTGCGCATCTGGTCCCGGTCGGCGAGGGCGACGGCCGCACCGTGCACGAGGGGGCCGAAGATCTCGCTGGTGGACTCCCCGAAGGCCAGTGACGCCTTCGCGCAGCCCACCTCCCCCGGCTTCCAGGGGAAGCGGACATGGGCGTACTTCAGCCGGTTCACCATGCCGGTGTGCGTGCCGACGACGCCCTTGGGCCGGCCGGTGGAGCCCGAGGTGTAGAAGACGTAGGCCGGCCGGCCGGGGGTGAGCGGCAGGGCGCGTTCCGCGTCGGCGACCTGGTGGGCCGGCATCGCGGCGATCGCCTGCCGGGTGCGGGGGTCGTCGAGCAGGACCGTGCGGACGCCGGTGGCCGGCAGCGTCGCGGCCACCTCGTCGACGGTGAGGACGAGCACCGGACGGGAATCGGCGAGCATGAACGCGCCGCGTTCTGAGGGGTATTCCGGGTCGAGCCCCACGTAGGCGGCGCCGGCCTTGGTGACGGCGAGCAGCGCGACGACCAGGTCAGAGGTGCGCGGCAGGTAGAGCGCCACGTTCTGCTCCGGCCCGACGCCCAGAGCGATCAGGTGGCGGGCGAGCCGGTTGGCGCGGGCGTCCAGCTCGGCGTAGGTCAGCCGGGCGTCCGCGCTGATCAGCGCCGGTGCCTGCGGGGTACGGGTCACCTGGGCGGCGAACAGATCGGGGAGGGTGCCCGCCGGCAGCGAGTCGTCGTGCTCGCCGTTCCAGCAGCGGAGCGTCTCCCGTTCACCGGGCAGCAGGGTGTCGAGCCGGCCCAGGGGGCGGTCGGCGGCCTCGGGGAGGGCGCGCAGCAGGTGCTGGTAGCGGTCGAGGATCCGCTCGGCCTGTTCGGTGGTGAACGCGGCCGGCTGGTGGTCCAGCCGCAGCCGCAGCCCGTCGGCGGCCGGGATCACGGCCAGCGCCAGCGGGTAGTGCGTGGCGTCGACCGCGGTGTCGATGGAGACGCGGGGGGCGGTGTCCTCGGCGCCACCGGTGGTGACGCGCGGGAAGTTCTCGTAGACGGTGAGGGTGTCGAACAGCTGCCCGGCGCCGGTCAGTTGCTGGATCTCGGTCAGGCCAAGGTGGTGGTGGGTCAGCAGCGCTGCCTGCTCCTGCTGAACGCGCCGCACCAGCGAGGCGATCGTCTCCGCCGCCTCCAACCGCACCCGCACCGGCAGGGTGTTGATGAACAGCCCCACCATGCCCTCGACGCCCGGCAGTTCGGCCGGTCGCCCGGAGACCACGGCACCGAACACCACGTCCTCACGCCCGGTCAGGCCACCGACCAGGACACCCCAGACCACCTGCACGACGGTGTTCAGCGTCACGCCCCAGGCACGCGCCAGGACCGTCAGCTCGTCGACCGTCTCCGGCGCGAGCGTCGCCCGCACCCGCTCCGGCGCCCGGGTCCGCTCGGCGCCGAACCCCGGTGCCACCAGCGTCGGTTCCTCCACCCCCGCCAGCGCCTCCCGCCACGCCGACTCGGCAGCGGCGACGTCCGCGCCGGCCAGCCACGCCAGGTAGTCCGCGTACGGACGCACCGCCGGCAGGCCCGCGCCGCCGTGCCGGTAGAGGGCGAACAGCTCCCGGAACAGCACCGGCATCGACCAGCCGTCCAGCAGGATGTGGTGATTGGTGAGCACCAGCCGGTGCCGCTCCTCACCCAGACGCACCAGCACCCACCGCAGCAACGGCGGCCGGCCCAGATCGAACGGACGCCCACGCTCCGCCTCCGCGACGGCACGCGCCTCCGCCTCCGGGGAGGCGCTCGCGGCGAGGTCGACCACGCCGAAGGGCACTTCGGCCTCGCGCGGGACGACCTGGAGCCAGGCGCCGTTCGTTGACTGGCGGAAACCGGCCCGCAGGTTGGCGTGCCGGCGCGTCAGCTCCTGGGTGGCCGTCTTCAGCCGTGCGGTGTCGAGGGGGCCGGTCAGGTCGAGGACGAACTGGGCGGTGTAGACGTCCGTGGTGCGCTCGTCGTAACCGGCGTGGAAGGCCAGGCCCTGCTGGAGCGGCGAGAGCGGCAGGACGTCGTCGAGACGGTGTCCCCGCGCGGTCAGTTCCGCCTCCAGGGTGTTGACGTGCTCCTGGGTGAGGGGGACGAGCGGGAAGTCGGAGGGGGTGTGCCCACCGGCTCCGGCCTCCACCGCGTCGGCGATCGCGGTCAGCTCCTCGAACCAGGCGTCCGCCAGCGACCGCACACGATCGGCGGTCAGCACCTCGCCCGCCCACGACCACACCGCCCGCAGCACCGGCCCGTCACCGGCGTCCTCAACCAGCGAGTTCACCTCCACCACGTGCGCCAGCGGCATGTCCGCATCACGGCCACTGCGCAGGCCCAGTCCGCTGCCGGGATCACCGGAGTCGAACCGCCCGAGGTAGTTGAACCCGATCTGCGGCTCGACCCCCGCCAACTCCCCCGCCGTACCAGCATTCAAGTACCGCAACAACCCGAACCCGAACCCCTTGTCCGGCACCCGCCGCAACTGCTCCTTCACCAACCCCACCGACGAACCCGCATCCCCCTCACCCGCATCAAGAGCCACCGGATACACCGACGTGAACCACCCCACCGTCCGCGACAGGTCAACACCCGGCAACTCCTCCCGCCCATGCCCCTCCACATCCACCAGCACAGCGCCCGCAACACCACGCCAGCGCCTCACCGCACGCACCAGACCCGCCAACAACACATCGTTGACCTCACCGTGAAACGCCCCCGGCACCACACCCAGCAACCCACGCGAGACCCCCGACGGCAACCGCAACTCCAACTGCCCCGCCGACGACGCCACATCAACAACACGATCCAGCGAACGCGACCCCAGCACCGGATCCGCCGTCCCCACAACCCCCCGCCAGAAACCCACCTCACCAACACGCGAAACAGCCTCAGCCCCCAGCAACCGCGCCCACCGACGGAACGACGTCGACACCGGCGCCAACTCCACCCGACGACCCGCCACCACAGCATCCAACGCCACCCGCACATCCGGCAGCACAATCCGCCACGACACACCGTCCACCACCAAGTGATGCGCCACCACCAGCAACACACCCTCGACCCCCGCACCCCGGTCGAACCACACACACCGCACCATCACCCCCTCCCCAGGACACAACCCGCCCTGCGCAGCACGACGCTCGGACAGCACGACCCCCGGCAGCTCGTCGTCCGGCACGTCCCGCACGTCCACCCGCCGAACAAGACCGGCGTCCGGCACCGCCCCCACCGCCGGCACCGACAACCGCCAGCCGTCCTCCGAACACACCGCCCGCATCCGCAGCACATCGTGGTGATCCACCACCGCCCGCACCGCACCCACCACATCCTCAAGGCACACACCACCCGGAACAGCCACACCCATCGACTGGAAGAAGCCGTCCAGGCTCCCACCGCGGGCCCCGAACAGGGCCATCACCGGCGTCGGGGGGACGTCTCCGGTCGCCTCGTCGGCCGGTGCGGCGGCCGGGACGGCCGCAGTCGGGCTGCTCGTCGCGGCAAGGGCCTCGACCGTGCGCCAGCGGAAGACGTCCCGCGCGGAGAGCGCCAGGCCCGCCGCCCTGGCCCGGGCCACCAGCTGGATGGCGACGATCGAGTCACCGCCCAGGTCGAAGAACGACTCGTCCACGCCCACCGACTCCAGCCGCAGAACCTCGGCGAACAGCCGGGCGAGCACGGTCTCGACCGGCGTGCGCGGCGCCCGGCCGGGCTCTGCCGAGGCGAACACCGGCTCCGGAAGGGCCGTCCGGTCGATCTTGCCGTTGGTGGTCAGCGGGAAGGCGTCCAGCACCACGACCGCCGCCGGCACCATGTACTCCGGCAGCCGCTCCGCCACGAACTCCCGCAGGCGCAGCGCGCCGGGGCCGGCGGCCGGCGCCTCCGGCGAGACGTAGCCGATCAGCTGCTTGGTGCCGGTCTCCGTGACGCGTGCGACGACGACGGCCCGGCTGACGTCCGGGTGCGCCGCGAGGGCTGCCTCGACCTCACCGAGTTCGATCCGGAAGCCGCGCACCTTCACCTGGTCGTCCGACCGCCCCAAAAACACCAACTCACCCCGCGCGTTCCACCGCACCAGGTCACCAGTGCGATACAACCGCTCCCCACTGCCATACGGACTGGCCACAAAACGGCTGGCCGTCAGAACCGGCCGACCGTGATACCCACGCGCCACCCCCGCACCCGCCACATACAACTCACCCGTGGACCCCGGCGCCACCAACCGCAGACACTCATCCAGCACATACACCCGCACCCCCTCCAGCGGACGCCCGACCGGCACCTCCGACACACCCGCGTCCACCCCCTCCACCCGGTGACACGCAGCAAACGTCGTCGTCTCCGTCGGCCCATAACCATTCACCACCACCAGCCCCCGACACACCGCCCGCACCCGCCGCACCGCCGACGCCGACACCACATCACCACCCGCCCACACCTCAACCACCGACGCGAAACACCCCGGAAACTCCTCCGCCATCACCCCGAACAACCCCGCCGTCAACCACAGACCCGTCACCCCCGCCGAAACGATCAGACCCGCCAGCTCACCCGCATCCAGACGCCCCGCCGGAGCAACCACCACCCCACCACCACCCAACAACGGCACCCACACCTCAAACGTCGAAGCATCGAACGAATGCGGCGAATGCACCAACACCCGATCCCGCACCCCACCACCAAAAGCCGCATCCACCGCCAGCGCCACCACATCCCGATGCCGAACCGCCACACCCTTCGGCACACCCGTCGACCCCGACGTGAACATCACATACGCCAACTGATCCGGCAGCACGACCACACCGGGATCGGTCACCGGACGGCCCACGGTGTCCGCGACATCCCGCACAGTCAGGGTCAGGGCAACACCCGCCGCACCACACACCCGCACGCAGTGCTCGTCCGACCAGTCCGGATGCAACGGCACATACACACCACCCGCCTTGACGACGCCCAACTCCGCCACCAACACCTCGACGCAGCGCTCCATGCGGATCGCCACCAACGACTCCGCGACCACACCGGAATCCCGCAGAAAATGCGCCACCTGATTGGCCCGTTCGTCCAGCTGCCGATACGTCAACCGCTCATCGCCGAACTCCACCGCCACCGCGTCCGGCACCGCCACCACCTGCTCCGCGAACACCTCCGGGATCGAACCCACCCGCACCTCGGCACCGGTGTCATTCCACCCGGCCAGCACCTCGCGCTCGCCCGGCAGCAGGGTGTCGAGCCGGGCGAGCCCCCTGTGGGGATCCAGGACGGCGTTCCGGAGCACGTGGGTGAAGCGCTCGGCGAGCCTGCTGACCGTGGCGTGGTCGAAGAGGTCGCGGGAGTAGACGATCCCGCCCTCCAGGGTGCGGGACGGCCCGGTGCCGTGGTGCTCCTCGAAGTGGACGGTGAGGTCGAACTTCGCCGCCGTGACCTCCAGCGCCTGCGGCACGGCGGTCAGCCCGGGCAGTTCCAGCCGGCCGTGAGCATTGTTCTGCAACACCAGCATCACCTGGAACAACGGCTGCCGAGCCGCCGACCGCTCCACCCCCAGCACGTCCACCAACCGGTCGAACGGCACATCCGCGTGCGCGTGCGCCCCCAGATGCACCTCCCGCACCCGGCCCAGCAACTCGACGAACGACGGATCACCCGACACATCGGTACGCAGCACCACCGTATTGACGAAGAAACCCACCAGCCCGTCCAGACCCTCGTCCGAACGCCCCGCCACCGCCGCACCCACCGGCACGTCCTCCCCCGCACCAAGACGGGACAACAACACCACCAGCACCGCGTGCAACACCATGAACAACGACACCCCGCACTCACGCGCCAGCCCCGTCAACCGCTCGTGGACCTCCGCGTCCAGCGAGAACGGAACACTCCCACCCCGCTGCGAAGCCACCGCCGGACGCGGACGATCGAACGGCAGCGTCAACTCCGCCGGAGACCCCTCCAACACCCCCCGCCAATACGCCAACTGCTCACCGGCCACGCTCTCCGGATCACCCTCCGACCCCAGCACCTCCCGCTGCCACACCGCATAATCCGCGTACTGCACCGGCAACACACCCCACCCCGGCGCCACCCCCACACACCGAGCCGCATACGCCACCGAAAGATCCCCCAGCAACGGCGCCAACGACCAACCGTCCGCCGCGATGTGATGCACCACCAACAGCAACACGTGCTCCCGCTCCGGCCGCCTCCAGCCGCAGCAACTCCGCACGCAGCAGCACCTGCGACGCCGAGATCGAACGGCACCCGCGCCGCCCCCGCCAGCACCGACGGAACATCCGCAGCCGCCACGACGGCCGGCGCCAACTCCACCGCCGCGTCCACCAGCACCCGCTGCACCGGCTCCCCGTCCACCACATCCACCACCGTCCGCAACACCTCGTGCCGCCCCACCACGTCATCCAGCGCGGCCCGCAACGCCCCCACATCCAGCACACCGCTCAACCGCACCGCCACCGGCATGTTGTACGCCGCCCCCGAACCCCCGAACTGATCCAGGAACCACAACCGCTGCTGCGCGAACGCCAACGGCACCGGACCACCCCCCGAACGCGCCCCCAGCACCGGCCGCCCCACCCGGCCACCATCCAGACACAACGCCAACTCCGCCACCGTCGGAGCATCGAACACCGCCCGCACCGACAACTCCACCCCGAACGCACCCCGCACCCGCGACACCAACCGCGTCGCCAACAGCGAATGACCCCCCAGATCGAAGAACGAATCATCCACACCCACCAGCTCACACCCCAGCAACCCCGCGAACAGCCCGCACAACACCTCCTCCCGCGCCGACCGCGGAGCCCGATACACCCCACCCGAGAACACCGGCTCCGGCAACGCACCCCGATCCAGCTTCCCGTTCGCGTTCAACGGCAACACATCCAGCACCACCACCACCGACGGCACCATGAACTCCGGCAACCGACCCGCCACAAACCCCCGCACCGCCACACCGTCAACACCCGAACCGTCCACCACCACATACGCCACCAGGCGTTTGTCGCCGGAGCGGTCGGCGCGGGCGATGACGACGGCCTGGGAGACGCCGGGATGGGCGGTCAGCGCGGCCTGCACGTCGCCGAGCTCGACGCGGAAGCCGCGGACCTTGACCTGGTCGTCGGCGCGGCCGGCGCAGATCAGCCGGCCCCGGGCGTCCCAGTGGGCCAGGTCGCCGGTGCGGAACAGCCGTTCGCCGGTGCCGAACGGGCTCGCGACGAAGCGTTCGGCGGTCAGCGCCGGCCGGCCGAGGTAGCCGCGCGCGAGGCCGACGCCGGCGACGTACAGTTCGCCCACCGCGCCCGGAGGCACCAGGCGCAGCGCGGGGTCCAGGACATAGACCTGGGTGTTGGCCACCGGGCGGCCGATGGGTACGGCGCCCGCCTCGGTGTCCGCGGGGTCGACCTGCGTCCAGACGCTGTCGGCGCTGGCCTCTGAGGAGCCGTAGAAGTTGAGGAGCCGGGCGCCGGGGAGCAGTTCGCCGAAGCGCCGGGCGACGTGGGCCGGCAGGGCCTCGCCGCTGCAGATCCAGGTGGCGCGTCCCGCGGCCGGTCCCAGCAGGCCGCTCTCCAGCAGCTCGGCGAGCAGGCTGGGGACGACCGTCATGCGCCGCACGCCGTGCCGCTCGACGAGCCGGGCCAGCTCGGCCACGCTGCGGGCCTGTTCCTGGTCGGCGACGACGACGGTGCCGCCGTGCAGCAGGGGTTCGAGGATCTCGCTCGTCCCGTCCAGGAAGCTCAGGGACGTCTTGGCGCAGACGGTGTCGCCGGTCTGCCAGGGGAAACGGGTGGCGTACCAGGCGAAGCGGTTCGCCATGCCCGCGTGGGTCTCGACGACGCCCTTGGGTTCGCCGGTGGAACCCGAGGTGTAGATGACGAGCGCCGGGCTGGCCCCCCGGAGGGCGAACGCGTTGGGGGGCGGTGTCGGTTCCTGGCCGGCGAGGGCCGCGCGCGTGGCGGGGGCGTCGAGTTCGAGGACGGGCACCGGGGCGGGCGGCAGGGTGGCTGTGGTGCCCCGGGTGGTGAGGACGAGGTGCGGCCGGGCGTCCCGCAGCATGTGGGCGACTCGGTCGGCGGGGTAGCCGGGGTCCACCGGGATGTAGGCGGCGCCGGCCTTGAGGACGGCCAGGAGCGCGGTCACCAGGTCCGCGGAACGGGTCAGGTACAGGGCGACGAACTGCTCGGCTCCCACGCCCCGTTCGACCAGTTGCCGGGCGAGCCGGTTGGCCCGGGCGTCCAGCTCGGCATAGGTCAGCCGCAGCTCCCCGCACTCCAGGGCGACGGCCTGCGGGGTGCGTTCGGCCTGGGCGGCGAACAGGGCCGGCAGGGTGGCGTCCGGGACGTCGGCGGTGGTGGCGTTCCAGGCGGCGAGGGCGGTGTGCTCCTCGGGCAGGAGGATGTCGAGGTCGCCGAGGCGGGCGTCGGCGGGGGCGTCGGCGAGGGCGGTGAGGAAGGCCACGAGGCGCTGGTTGTGGGCGTCGAGTCCGGCGACGGTGTAGAGCGCCGGGTTGGCCTTGAGTTCGATCTGCCAGCCCTCGCCGTCGGCGCGGTCCAGGAACTGGAAGGCGAGGTCCTGGGTGGGGCCGATGCCGTAGTAGACGCCGGTGGCGGGGGCGGCGGCGAAGCGGAGGTCGTAGTCGAAGTTCATGACGTTGACGACCGGGCCTTCGAGCTGGGCGCGCGCCCCCACGAGGTTGAGGTCCCGGCTGAGGTCCTCGTAGCGGTACATCTGGTGGCGCAGCACGCGGCCGGTGTCGTCGGCGACCTGGCGCAGATAGCCGGCGACGGTGACGTCGGGGGCGACGGCGACGCGCAGCGGGACGACGTTCGAGGCGACGCCGGGCACGGAGCGGGCGGCCGGGGTGCGGCGGGCGGCCACCGGCAGGCCGAGCACGAGTTCGGGGGCGCCTGTCATGCGGTGGACGTAGGCGGCGGCCGCGGCGATGGCGAGGGTGGACCCGCGCACCAGGCTGGTCCGGGCGAGCGCGCGCAGACGGTCGGAGACGGCCGGGTCCAGTTCGACGGAACGGCGCAGCAGGCGGTGCGGCAGGTGCGGGGCGCCGTTGGTGAGCCGGGCGGCCTCGGGCACGCCGGTGAGGTAGTCGCGCCAGAAGCCGGCGTCCTCGCGGCAGGTGTCGCCGGCGCGGTAGGCGGCGTGCTCGTCGTGCAGGGTGCGCAGCGGGCCGAAGGGGCTGGGGCCCGGCGCCCGGCCGGCGGCGAGCCGGGTGTAGACCTCCGCGAGCCGCCGGGAGACCAGGCCCATGCTCCAGCCGTCGATGGCCAGGTGGTGGAAGCGGTGGCTGGAGAGGTGGTGGTCGTCGGCGAGTTTGAGCAGTGCGGGGGTGAACAGCGGCTCCGCGACCGGGTCGATCGGGCGGGTGAACTCGGCCTGGAGGTGGTCCTCGGCCGCCGCCGCTGGGTCGGGCGCGCCGCTGAGGTCGAGGATCTCGATCGGCACGCTGCCGGCGTCCAGGATGTGCTGGAACACCTCGTCGCCGTCGGCCACCACGCGGACCCGCAGCGTCTCGGCCTCGTCGACGACCTGGCGCATCGCCGCGCGGTAGACGGCCGGGTCGACCGGGCCACGGATGTCGAGCACTTCGCCGACGGTGAGGACGGGGCTGTCCGGGTCGAGCTGGTGGAGGAGCCACAGTCCGTACTGGGGGGCGGTCAACGGCACACGGCGACGGTCGGACATAACTCGGCACTCCCCCAGCATGACGGGACTTGATCGGTGGCTTCGCCGCTCCGGGCGCGGGCGCGCGGCGGTCCGGCGGGTGGTTCGCGGCGCGGCGGCCGGTGAGGGCCCTGGCGCGGTCCGCGGCGGCGGACGCGCGGATGCGCCGGGTGCGGGTCGGGTGCCCTACAGGGCGCTCTCCAGCAGGCGCGTCCGGCCGTGGTCCCCGGCGGGCCGTGCGTGGCGGCCGAAGAGGACCGCCGGGTCCGCGGTGCGTTCCGCGACGGGCTGCGTGATGGTGGTGAGGTTGACGTAGGAGCGCCAGGTGACGTTCCCCGACACACTCGTGCCGCCCCAGGTGCCGCTGGAGAGCGTGGAGGTGAACGGCACGCCGCTGGTGAAGCTGCCGCTGTTGGTCATCGTCGACTGGTTGACGACGATCCGGCAGGTGGGGACGGCGTGGGCGAGGCGGTCGATCCGTGCCGGGCGGCGGGAGTGGATGCCGGCGCTGTGTCCGCGTCCGCATCGGTCCAGGATGTCGCGGACCTGGCGCACCGCCGCGTCGAAGCGGTCGTAGGTGAGCAGGGTGACCACGGGTGACAGCTTCTCCCCCAGGACCGGGCTGTCCGGGCTCTCGCTGTCGCCGTCGAGCACGAGGGCGGCGGTCCCGGCCGGGTCGGTGAGGGTGATGCCGCAGGCGTGGGCGAGGGCCGCGGCGGACTTCCCGACGAGGTCCCGGTCGAGGGCTCCGCCGGCGCTCCACAGGGTCTCGCGCACCCGCCGGGTCTCCTCGGGGGTGCACAGGTGGGCGTGGGCGGCCCGCAGTTCGGCGCGGAAGTCCCGGGCGACGCAGCGGTGCACCAGGACGTTGCTCTCGGACGAGCAGGAGGTGCCGTTGTTGTAGCCGGCGCCGGTGCGGACGCATCGGGCGGCGAGGCGGACGTCGGCGGTCTCGTCGACGACGACCGTGGGGTTGCCGACTCCGGCGCCCACGGCGGGGGTTCCGCTGCGGTAGGCGCGGCGCACGGTCCCGGGGCCGCCCACGGCGACGACGAGGTCGGCGGCGGCCATCAGGTGTTCGGCGGCCTCGCGCCCGCTGACGGGGAGGCACTGCACGAGGTCGGCGGGGGCTCCGACGCCGGTGAGGGCGAGCCGGATCAGGGCGACGGTCTCGCCGGCGGATCGGCGGGCCCGGGGGTTGGGGGTGAAGACGACGGCGTTGCGCGTCTTGAGCATGGGCAGCGCGCTGCAGATGATGCCGGAGCCGGGTGCGGTGGCGGGGCTGGCGGCGGCGATCACGCCGACGGGCTTGGCGAGCGTGCGCAGTCCGCGTTCGGGAATCTCCTCGATCACGCCGGCGGTGACCTGCCCGTGGAGTTCGTGGAGCTGGCCCAGGACGCGGTCGCGCTGGAGTTCGTAGAGGTGGCCGGGGTCGCCCATACCGGTCTCGGCGTGGCTCAGGTCGGCCAGCCGCCGGGCGTCGTCCTCCTGGTAGCAGCGCCAGCCGACGGCCGCCACGAGGTCGTCGACGCGCTCCTGCGGCCAGTGCTCGACGAGGGACTGGGCCGCGCGCGCCCGCCGCACCGTCTCGTCGACGGTTCTCTGTATGGACACGGTACTCACGCTGCAACTCCCGGCTGGTGATGGGTGGCCGCCATTGCTCCGCGGTGGAAATGCATTTCGCGTCGCCGTTTCGCTGTCGTTTCTCGGGTGCGCCGGCGGATTCCTCGTCCGCTCCTCCGCTTTTCCGGCGGGGGCGGCGCGTTCGTTCTCATTGGGATCGGGTCGTGCCGTGCGCCGGGGCCGACCACCAGAAAACTAGGCGGCGGAGTTGTTGGCAATAGCGGATATGACCGGGGGGAGGGAGTCGTCACCACTTCGGCAAATGCGTCGTTGTCCTGGCAACGGGACAGATCCCGCCACCGGTGTTTCGCCGCCGTTCAGGCGCCGGCGCGCCCGGCCTTTGTTCCGCTCTGCCCCGGTTCGGGGAGGCGGGACCTGTCGAGTTTCCCGTTGGGGGTGAGCGGGAGGCGGTCGAGCACGACGAAGGCGGCCGGGATCATGACGGCCGGCAGCCGGTCGGCGACGTGCCGCCGCAGGACGCGCGGGGCGGCGACGCGGTGCTCCGCTCCGGCGGCGGACGCGGCGGCCGGCACCAGGTAGGCGACGATCGCGCCCTGCCCCCGTTCGTCGTACCGGACCGTCACGGCGGCCTGGGCGACGTCCGGGTGGGTGGTGAGGACCGCCTCGATCTCGGCGGGTTCGACGCGTACGCCGCGGACCTTCATCTGGGCGTCGGCCCGTCCGAGCAGTTCCAGGTGGCCGCCGGCGTTCCACCGGGCGAGGTCGCCGGTGCGGTACATGCGCCGCCCGGGTGCGGCGAACGGGTCGGCGACGAAGCGGTCGGCGGTCGGCGCCGGGCGGCCGTGGTAGCCGCGGCCGACGACCCCGCCCACGTAGAGTTCGCCGGTGACCCCGGGCGGCAGGGGCAGGAGCCCGGGCCCGAGGACGTAGGCGCGCATGGTGGCCAGCGGGGTGCCGATCGGCACGGTGGCGGCGCCGGCGGCGCGGCCGGTCAGGACGTGCGCGGTGGCGTAGAAGCTCTCCGTCTGCCCGTACGCGTTGATCATCGTGGCGCCGGGCAGCTCCGCGCGCACCCGCGCCACCAGTTGCGCGGGCAGGCGTTCGCCGGCGCAGATCACCGTGCGGACGCGCAGGCCGTCCCGGACCCGGTCGAGGATCTCGGCGAGGGCGGACGGCACGGTGTGCAGCACGTCGCCGCTCCAGCCGCCCCGCTCGGCGACCACCAGGACGTCGCGGACGACGTCGAGCCGCGCGCCGGTGGCGAGCGCGGTGACGATCTCGAAGACGGACACGTCGAAGTTGAGCGAGGTGCCGGCGAGCATGACGGCACCGGGACGCATGCCGACGAGCGGGACCAGCTGGGTCACCCCGTTGACCACGGCGCCGTGGGTGACGGCGACGCCCTTGGGCCTCCCGGTGGAGCCGGAGGTGTACATCACGTAGGCGAGGTTGCCCGGGCGCGGGCGCGGCAGGTCCCGCTGGGCGGCCGCGGGGCCGGCCGGCGCACCGGGGTCGTCGGCGCGGAGCTGCGGCACGCCGTGGTCCGGCAGCAGCGGAGCCGTCTCCCGGTCGGTGAGCACCAGGCAGGGGCGGGCGTCCTCCAGCATCGACGCCAGCCGGCCGCTGGGGTAACGCGGGTCGAGCGGCAGGTAGGCGGCGCCGGACAGCAGGACCGCGAGCAGGGCGACGACGAGGTCCGCGGACCGCGCCACCGCCAGGCCCACCACGGCCTCGGGCCGGGCGCCGGCCTGCCGCAGCCGTACGGCCAGCCGGGCCGCGGCGGTGTCGAGTTCCCGGTAGGTCAGCGTGGTGCCGCCGTCGGTCACGGCGACGGCGTCCGGGGTGCGGAGCACCTGGCGCCGCACCAGATCGGGGACGGTCCCGGCCGGCGGGCGCGCGGTCCGGCCGGCACCGGTGAGCCCCCTCCGCCGGGCCGCCGGGAGCATGTCGACGCGGCCGGCGCGGACGGCCGGGTCCGCCGCCGCGGTACGCAGGATCGTGCCCAGCGCCTCCGCCAGGGCCCCGACCGCGGAGGGGTCGAACAGGTCACGGGCGTAGGTGATCCGCAGCTCGGCCGGGCCGTGCTCCTGCCCGGTCCTGCGCAGGGTGACGTGCAGGTCGTGCTCGGTGGTGTGGGCGGCGGGCAGTTCGGCCCGGGTGGTGAGGCCGGGCAGGCGCGGCGCGGCCGTGGCGTCCTCCCGCGTCGTTTCGCTCAGCACCTGGAGCAGGCGGGGCGGGGCGTCGGGCCGGGCGGGGCGCGGGAGGAGCCAGGCGAAGGGGACGTCGTGCCGGTGGGCGGTCCGCAGCCGCTCGGCGGCCTGCCGCGCCAAGGTGCCGAAGCCGGGGCCACCCGTCAGGTCCAGCCGCAGCGGCAGGAGGTCGTCGGGCGCACCGGTGGTGTCCGCGGCGGGCTTGCGCGCGGCGAGGACGATGTCGGTGCCGCCGCCGGTCTGGTGCAGCAGGACGGCCACGGCGGCGTGCAGCACGCAGTCGGCCGGGGTGCCCGTGCCGCGCGTCAGGCCGTCGAGGAGGGCGCCGGGCAGGGGGACGGTGAGGGTGGCGGCGGCGGTGGAGGTGCGCGGGGTGCGCTGCCGGGCGGCCGGCAGGGTCACCGGCGCGGGCAGGTCGGCGAACGCGGCCCGCCAGTGGGCGGCGCGCCGGGCGGCCACGGTGCCGGGGAGCGCCGATCGTTCGGCGAAGTTCCGTTCGGCGCGGGCGCGGTCCAGCGGGTCGGGCGCCCGGGTGGTCCACCGCGGGGCCCGGCCGTCCCGGCGGGCGCCGTAGGCGTGGCCGAGTTCGGTGAGCAGGCGGGGCAGGAAGCGGGGGCCGACGGCGATGTGATGGGTGATCAGGACAAGGAGGTACCGGCCGGGGCCGAGGCGCAGCAGGCGGGCCCGGAAGGGCGCCTCGGCCGTCAGGTCGAAGGGGCGCCGCGCCTCCTCGTCCAGGGCGGTGTCCGCGTCGTCGGCGGGCGTTTCGGGCAGCGGAACGGGACCGGCGGCGCCGGTCACCGCGGCGGGCTCCCCGCCGGGGCCGGCCGGGAAGCGGGTGCGCAGCGCCGGGTGCCGGGCCGCCAGGTCCGTGAGGGCCGCCGCGAGCGCGCCCGTGTCGGGACCGCCCGTCATGCGCAGGGCGGCCACCAGGTTCCCGTGGGAGGCGTCGTCGCCGTGGCGGTGCATGAACCATGTTCTGCGCTGCGTGATCGACGCTGCAGACATGCGCGCCTTCTCCTCGTTGTGGAACGCCACGGGAACTCCGCCCGGTGAAGGCGTGGTGGCCGGCCGATTTCCGGTTGTATCACGGTCCCCGGGCCGGTGTGATGTGCCGGAACGCCGAAAACCGTCCGGTCGACAGGACAGCCGGGCGGGCGGCTGCGAAATGCGCGCGCATGGGTACGGTGCATCGCAAGCCCCTTTCCGTGGTGCGCCGTTCACCGGCGTCTTCCCGGAAAGCCGCTCGACCCGGGAGCATGCCGCCGGCCGACGCATTCCGTCACACTCAGGCGAGTCAGGGGTTTTCGTGGAGAAGAACGTCGAAGTCGACACCGAGGTTTGTGTGGGCGCCGGTCAGTGTGTGCTGGCCGCCCCGGGGGTTTTCGACCAGCGGGTGGAGGACGGCATCGTGGAGCTGCTGGATCCACAGCCGCCCGAGGCGCTGCGCGGTGAGGTCCTGGAGGCCGTTCACCTGTGTCCCGCGGGCGCCATCACGTTCCGTTGACGCAGGACGTGGAACCGGCCGCCGGTGCCGCGACGACAAGGGGAGGGAACGGTGCGTCCGATGGACGTGGAGGGACCGGGGCCGGCCGCGGGCGCCGACCTGGTGAGCCGGTTCGGGCGATCGGCCGACGCCTGGCCAGGGCGGATCGCGCTGTCCGCCGACGACGCGGTCTTCAGCTACGCCGAGCTGGACCGCTGGTCGGACGCCGTGGCCGGTCTGCTGAGCGCCGGCGGCGTGACCAGGGGCGACCGCGTGGTGCTGCGCATGCCGCCGGGCGCCGCGTCGGTGGCCGCCGTGCTGGGCGTCCTCAAGTGCGGCGCCGCCTACGTACCGGTGGACGTGCGGCACCCGGTCGACCGCCGGGAGTTCATCGCGCGCGACAGCGGCGCGCGGGCCCTCGTCGGTTCCTGGGGTGAGGGTCCGCTGCCCGCCACGATCGGCGCGGTCGTCACCGAGGCGGCGGTCACCGGGGCGCTGGCCTCGGGCGGTCCGGGGGCGCGGCCGGCCGGCGGGCCGGGCGCGGACGACATCGCGTACGTCATCTACACCTCGGGGACGACCGGCGAGCCGAAAGGTGTGCCCATCAGGCACCGGCACGTGCGGGCGCTGCTGGACGGCGCCTCCCGGGTGTTCGACTTCTCGCACGAGGACCGGTGGCTGCTGTTCCATTCCTTCGCCTTCGACTTCTCCGTCTGGGAGATGTGGGGGGCGCTGGAGACCGGGGCCGAGCTGGTGGTGCTGCCGCAGTGGGCGGCGCGTTCCCCGCGGCGCTGCCTGGAGCTGATCACCGGCCGCGGGATCAGCGTGCTCAACCAGACGCCCACCGCCTTCGCCTCGCTGGCCGCCGCCGCCGCGGGCGCCGACGCCGACCTGCCCGGCCTGCGCTACGTCGTCTTCGGGGGCGAGAGGCTCTCACCCCCGGCGCTGCGGGACTGGGCGAAACGGTACGGTCTGGCCCGCCCGCGGCTGGTCAACGGGTACGGCATCACCGAGACCACTGTGTTCACCACCTTCCACGAGGTCACCGAGGAGGATCTCGCGGGCGACGCCTCCGTCATCGGCGAGCCGCTGCCCGGGTTCTCGCTGCGCGTCGTCGACGGGGCGGGGCGGGAGGTGCCCGCCGGGGTCACGGGCGAACTGTGGCTGGCCGGGCCGCAGGTGGCCGACGGCTACCTCAACCGGCCGGAGCTGACGGTGGCCAGGTTCCCGCGGACCCCCGACCCGGCCACCGGCCGGCCGGTGCGCCACTACCGTTCCGGTGACCTCGTCAGCCGGGCGGCGGGCGGCGCCCTGGTGTACGAGGGGCGGGCCGACCTCCAGGTGAAGCTGCGCGGCTACCGCATCGAGCTGAGCGACATCGAGACGGTGGTGCGCCGGCACGAGGCGGTGCTGGACGCGGTCGTCACGGTCCAGCGTTTCAAGGCGGGCGACGACCGTCTGGTGTGCGCCTACCGCACCCGGGCGGGGACGGCGGTGGACGCCGGCGAACTGCGCCGGCACGTCAAACAGTCGCTGCCCTCCTACATGCGCCCTGCGCGCTATCTGCGTCTGACGGAACTGCCGCGCACGGTCAACGGAAAAGTGGACCGGGCGGCGGTCGCCCGGATCTGGAGAGAGGAGATCGCGCACAGATGAGCCAGATCGCATCGGAAGACGTACACGACCCCGTCGCCGTGGAGCGCATGGTCGTCGACTGGGCCGCGGAGATCCTGGAGGAGCCGGCGACGGCCCAGGACAACTTCCTCGACCTCGGCGGCCATTCGATGCTCGCCATCGAGCTGAACGAGCGGGTCAGCGGTGCCCTCGGTGTCGAACTCGATCTCCAGATCCTCTTCGAGGAGACCATCGGCGAGGCGGCGGCGAAGGTCACGGACGCCCTCATTTCCCGGACAAGGAACGGCTGACAGACCATGACGACGAGCACCGAGCAGAAGACGTTCGCCCTGAGCCGGGAGGAGCTCGACCGCTTCGAGCGGGACGGCTACCTCGGCCCCATCAAGATCTACGAGGTCGAGGAGATGGAGGCGCGCTGGAAGACCGTCCAGCGCGACCTGCGCGACCGCTCCCGCGCGATCTACCCGGAGGGGTCGGGCAAGGCCAGCAGCATCTCCAACTACGACCGCCACCTGGACATCGACCTGCTGTCCGAGCACATCATGAAGCGGGAGATCGTCGACCGGGTCGCCTCGATCCTCGGCCCCGACGTCCTGTGCTGGCGCTCGGAGTTCTTCCCCAAGTTCCAGGGGGACGAGGGGACGGACTGGCACCAGGCGGCGACGTTCGCGCACGCCAGCGGCAGCCCGCAGCTCGTGTGGCCGTCGCCGGACGGCCTGCCGGCGTTCGGCGGCACGATCACCGTGTGGACGGCGTTCACGCACTCCACCAAGGAGAACGGCTGCCTGCAGCTGATGCCGGGCACCCACCAGCAGATGAACTACGACGAGTCCAAGGGCATGTCCTACGACGCTGAGGTCTTCAACTCCCGCGAGAAGGACGGCGTCAAGCGCGGCTTCTTCGGCTACGACTACCGCCAGCTCCAGAAGGACCCCGGCTGGAGCCCGGACGAGTCGCAGGCGTTCCCCCTGGTCATGAAGCCGGGCGAGTGCGTGATCTTCTGGTCCACGCTCATGCACGCCTCGCTCCCGCACACCGGTGGCCGCAAGGACTACCGCATGGGCTACGCGACCCGGTTCGTCCCCACCCAGGTGCGGGTCTATCCGGACACCGAGGAGGTCAACGAGTACGGCGGCGGGATCACCCTGGACAACTACGGCACCGTCCTGGTGTCCGGCGCCGACACCTACGGCCACAACCGCACGGCCACCACGAGCCGGCGCGGCTTCCCGTTCGTCCCGCACCGGCAGGCGTGAGCCCGGGCGGGGTGACGGCCGCCGCGCCGCCGCCCCGCCGGGCCGGCCCCCGCTCCCCCGCCCCCCAGCAGCCTGTCGGCAGGAAGCAGCTCCGCATGACGCGTTTTCCCCTGGTCCTGCTCCACCACGCGGGCGGTTCGGCGCGGGTGTTCGACGCGCTCGTCGCGGCGCTGCCCCCGCGGATCGAACCCGTCGCCCTGGACATGCCCGGCCGCGGTCGGTCGTGGCGGGAGGCGCCGGCGACCACGGCCGGCGAGGCCGTCGACTGGCTGGTGGCGCGGACCGCCCGGATCGACGGTGGGTTCGCCGTCTTCGGTCACAGCCTGGGCGCCTACCTCGGCCTGGCGCTGGCGGCCCGGCTGGAGGAGACGGAGGGCGGCATGCGCTGCTCAACGCTCTTCGCCTCGGCCAACTCCGGTCCGGTCGGCGCGGTCCTGCCCTTCCAGGGCTCGCCCCTGCTGGCGGACGACGAGGAGATCTTCCGCGTCGCGACCGCCTCCGGGGGCGGGGTGGACCCCCGCGTCCTGGACCACCCGCAGCTGCGGGCGCGCAGCGCCGACCTGCTGCGGGCCGACTTCGCGCTGTCGGAGTCCTTCCTGCGCAAGCAGCGCCGCACGGTCACCGAGGCGGACATCGTCGTGTGCTGCGGCTCGGACGACATCTTCAGCGCGCGGCAGCTGGAGCAGTGGCGGGTCAACTCCACGTCGGGGACGGAGATCCGGCGTTTCCCCGGCGGCCACTTCTACCTGGAGCAGGAGGCCGGCGAGGTGGCCGCCGTAGTCGCCGCGAAACTGTCACTGGCCGCGGCCCGCTGAGCCGCCCGGGGGCGGGAGCGCCGGCCGGCGGACGACGACCGGCCCGACCGCCGGTGCGCCCGTGCCCGCCCCCTCGCAGGGGGCGCCCGGCGTCCGGCCGCGGTCACGGCGGGGCGGCCGGGGACTCCCGGGCCGTCCCCGCCGCGCCGCGGGGGTCACGCCTTGCGCAGGCGGCAGGTGAGGGACAGGCCCTCGCCGGTGAACTCCTCGCCGTACGTGGCGTCCGGCTCGCCCTGGGCGAATTCGGTGGCCAGCACCTCGTCGGTGATCAGCCCGGCGTGCTCCGTCAGCGCCGCGACGACCGTCGCGTCCGCGGACGTCCACCGCAGGGCGATCCGGTCGGTGACGTCGAGTCCGCTGTTCTTGCGGGCCTCCTGGATCATCCGGATCGCGTCGCGGGCCAGACCCGCCCGCCGAAGCTCCTCGGTGACCTTCAGGTCCAGCGCCACCGTCGCGCCCGAGTCGGACGCCACCGACCAGCCCTCGCGCGGGGTTTCGGTGACGACGACCTCCTCGGGGGAGAGGGTGACCGTCTCGCCGTTGACCTCGACCGTGGCGGTGCCCTCGCGCAGCCCCCGCGACAGCGCCGCCGCGTCGGCCGCCGCGATGGCCCTGGCGACGTCCTGCACGCCCTTGCCGAAGCGCTTGCCGAGGGCGCGGAAGTTGGCCTTGGCGGTGGTGTCGACCAGGGAGCCGCCGACGTCGGAGAGCGCGGCCAGGGAGGAGACGTTGAGTTCTTCGGCGACCTGGGCGCGCAGGTCGGCGTCGAGGGTGTCGAAGCCGGCGGCGGCGACCAGGGCCCGGGAGAGCGGCTGGCGGGTCTTGACGCCGGACTCGGCGCGGGTGGCCCGGCCCAGCTCCACCAGTCGCCGCACCAGCACCATCTGCTGCGACAGCGCCGGATCGTACGCCGCCAGGCCGGCCTCCGGCCAGGTGGCCAGGTGCACCGACTCCGGCGCGTCCGGCGTCACCGGCACCACCAGGTCCTGCCAGACCCGCTCGGTGATGAACGGGGCCAGCGGCGCCATCAGCCGGGTGACCGTCTCGACGACCTCGTGCAGGGTGCGCAGGGCCGCCTTGTCGCCGTGCCAGAAGCGGCGGCGGGAGCGGCGGACGTACCAGTTGGACAGGTCGTCGACGAACACGGACAGCAGCTTGCCGGCGCGCTGCGTGTCGTACGCCTCCAGGGCCCGGGTGATCTGGTCGGTCATGGCGTGCAGTTCGCCGAGCAGCCAGCGGTCCAGCACCGGGCGGTCGGCCGGCGCCGGGTCGGCCGCGCTCGGCGCCCAGTCGGAGGTGCGGGCGTACAGGGCCTGGAAGGCGACCGTGTTCCAGTAGGTCAGCAGCGTCTTGCGGACGACTTCCTGGATGGTGCCGTGGCCGACGCGGCGGGCCGCCCAGGGGGAGCCGCCGGCGGCCATGAACCAGCGGACGGCGTCGGCGCCGTGCTGGTCCATGAGCGGGATCGGCTGGAGGATGTTGCCCAGGTGCTTGGACATCTTCCGGCCGTCCTCGGCCAGGATGTGGCCGAGGCAGACCACGTTCTCGTACGACGACTCGTCGAACACCAGCGTGCCCACGGCCATCATCGTGTAGAACCAGCCGCGGGTCTGGTCGATCGCCTCGGAGATGAACTGCGCCGGGTAGCGGCTCTCGAACAGCTCCTTGTTCTCGTACGGGTAGCCGTACTGCGCGAACGGCATCGCGCCCGAGTCGTACCAGGCGTCGATCACCTCCGGCACGCGCGTGGCCGTCGCCCCGCAGCCGTCCTGCGGGCAGGCGAAGGCGACCTCGTCGATGAACGGGCGGTGCGGGTCGAGGCCCGACTGGTCGGTGCCGGTCAGCCGCGACAGCTCCGCGCGGGAGCCGACGCAGGTGAGGTGCCCCTCCTCGCACGTCCAGATCGGCAGCGGCGTGCCCCAGTAGCGGTTGCGGGAGAGCGCCCAGTCGATGTTGTTGTCCAGCCAGTCGCCGAAGCGGCCGTGCTTGACGGTCTCCGGGAACCAGTTGGTCTTCTCGTTCTCCTCCAGCATCCGGTCCTTGACGGCCGTGGTGCGGATGTACCAGGAGGGCTGCGCGTAGTAGAGCAGCGCGGTGTGGCAGCGCCAGCAGTGCGGGTAGCTGTGCTCGAAGGACTCGTGGCGGAAGAGCAGGCCGCGCGATTCGAGATCCTTGAGCACGGTGGCGTCGGCGTCCTTGAAGAACCGGCCGCCCACCAGGTCGAGGCCGGGGTCGAAGGTGCCGTCCTCGCGGACCGGGTTGGCCAGCGGCAGCCCGTATGCCTTGCACACCTTGTAGTCGTCCTCGCCGAACGCGGGGTTGGTGTGCACCAGGCCGGTGCCGGCCTCGGTGGTCACGTGGTCGCCGTTGAGGACGAAGTGGGCGCCCTCCATCGGCACGAGCTGGAACGGCGGCCGGTAGCTCCAGCGTTCCATCTGCGCGCCGGTGTACGTCTCGCCGGTGGCCTCCCAGCCCTCGCCGAGCGCGGTGGCCATCAGCGTCTCGGCGACGACCACCTGCTCCTGCCCGTCCGTCGCCACCGCGTAGGTGATGCCGGCGCCGGCCGAGACCGCGGTGTTGGTGATCAGGGTCCACGGCGTGGTCGTCCACGCCAGGAGCGACGCCCGGCCGGCCAGCGGCCCGGAGGTGAGCGGGAAGCGGACGTAGACCGAGGGGTCGAGGACCGTCTCGTAGCCCTGCGCCAGCTCGTGGTCCGACAGACCGGTGCCGCAGCGCGGGCACCAGGGGGCGACGCGGTGGTCGCGCACCAGCAGCCCCTTGCCGAAGATCTCCTTCAGCGACCACCAGACGGACTCGACGTACTCGGGGTCCATCGTGACGTAGGCGTCGTCGAGGTCGACCCAGTAGCCCATGCGGGTGGTCAGCTCGGTGAAGGCGTCCGTGTGCCGCAGCACCGACGCGCGGCACTTGTCGTTGAACTCGGCGATGCCGTACGCCTCGATGTCCCGCTTGCCGGAGAAGCCCAGCTCCTTCTCCACCGCCAGCTCCACCGGCAGGCCGTGGCAGTCCCAGCCGGCCTTGCGGGCCACGTGGTAGCCGCGCATCGTGCGGAACCGGGGGAAGACGTCCTTGAAGACGCGTGCCTCGATGTGGTGGGCGCCCGGCATGCCGTTGGCGGTGGGCGGCCCCTCGTAGAACACCCACTCGGGGCGGCCCGCGGACTGCTCCAGGCTCTTGGCGAAGATCTTCTGCTCGCGCCAGAAGCCGAGCACCGCGTGTTCGAGCGCGGGCAGGTCGACCTGGGCGGGCACCTGGCGGTACTGCGTCATCAAAGTTCCTTCAGCGAGGTCTGCGCAGACGGCGGGTCTGGCGCCGTGGGAAGCGGAGCGCCAACTCGTGACTGGCTGGCTTGACTTGGGCACGCGGCCTGCGACGATTCTACGGGCCCGGCGGGACCGGGGCCGCGGGGGAACCGAATGCGGTGCCCGGACGGCACCACTCGCACGGCCCTCGCACCCCGTGGCGCCCGCCCACGGGCCCCGAATTGATTCCCGGACGCCTCCCGCAGGCCGTCGCAACGAAATACCCCAGCATACGGCACGCCGTTTCCGGCGGTCGCGCCCACGGATTCTCCCTGTCCTGTCCACGGGACACCGCATCTATTGCACCGCCGGATCCCCGACTGCCAGACTGGCGCCTGAACCAGCTTTCCGGAAATGGCACTCGTGCGGCATTCCGACGGTTTATCGCGGCGCCCGCACGCAGTCGCGCTCTCTGTTTGGGACGTCCTGGAGGGACTATGAGCAGCAACCCTTTTGACAACGATGAGGGAAGGTTCTTCGTTCTGGTGAACGACGAGGACCAGCATTCCCTGTGGCCGACGTTCGCCGACGTCCCAGCCGGCTGGCGCGTCGTGTTCGGTGAGGCCGGCCGCCAGGAGTGCCTGACCTACGTCGAGGAGAACTGGACGGACCTGCGCCCCAAGAGCCTGCGGGAGGCCATGGAGGCGGATTCCGCGGTCACCACCGCCGCGTAGCCGCAGCACCGGCACACGGCGGGGCCGGGCACCCTCGGTGCCCGGCCCCGCCGTCTGCCCGCCGGTCAGCCCACGTTGCCGACCGGCTGCTCCGCGGGCAGCTCCAGTTCGTCCTCGATGAGGCGGAAGCCGAGGATCGAGTCCGCGATCTCCCCGCTGCGCACGGCGAGGTTGGACAGCAGGGACGAGGTCAGGCCGTGGGTGTGCTCGGTGCCGCCCTGGACGTAGACCCGCCCGGGGGTGCCCGGGTCGGCCGCGACCAGCCGGTAGTCGCGCGCGACCTGGTGGGCGCCCTTCGCGTCGCGCAGGAACTGCCGGTCGAAGCCGCCGAGCAGGCCCGAGGGGTCCATGGCGTGGTACCCGGTGGCGAACACGCACACGTCGACGTCGAGCTGCCGCACGGCGCCGCGGGTCAGCAGCAGACGGGCCCGGTCCCCCACCCGCTCGACCTCCCCCACCCGGGCCAGGTTGACGAAGTGCAGCCGCCGCGCACCGGTGACGTCCTCCTCGTAGGAGCGCCGGAACAGGTCCCGGATGACGTCGTCGTCCACCACGGAGTAGTTGGTGTTCCTGTGGTAGTCCCAGAACGCCTTGCGCGTGCTGTCGGTGCCGAAGTAGTAGTCGTCCACCGCGGCCGGGTCGAAGACCTGGTTGGCGAAGGGCGTGTCGTCGGCCAGGGCGTATCCGTACGAGGGCAGGACGGAGTGGACCTGGGCGTGCGGGAGTTCGTCGTGGAAGAAACGGGTGATCTCCGCCGCGCTCTGCCCGGCGCCGACCACGGCCACGGAGGTGAGGGCGGCGGTGTCCGCGGCGCGGAACCTGGCCAGGAACTCGGCGCTGTGCCACACCCGTTCGTCGCGCGTGATGCCCTCCGGCATGCGGGGCGCGAGGCCGGTGGAGACCACCACGTTGCGGGCGAGGACCAGGCGCACCGACCCGTCGCGGGTGCCGCGCACCTCGACCTCCAGGTGGCCCGGGCGGCCGTCGGCACCGGCGGCCGGCCGGATCGCGGTGACCTCCTGGGAGAAGCCGACCTGGTGGCGGAAGTTGGCCGCGACCCACTCCAGGTACCGGTGGAACTCCTGGCGGGTGGGGAAGAAGTCCTGGTTGTTGACGAAGCTGGCCAGCCGGCCGGCGTCGTGCAGGAAGGCGACGAAGCTGTACCGCGAGGTGGGGTTGCGGAAGGTCGCGAGGTCCTTGAGGAAGGAGATCTGCATCGTCGCTGACGGAAGCAGCATGTTGCGGTGCCAGCCGAAGCCTTCCTGCCGCTCGAAGAAGACGGCAGACAGCGGACGGCCGGCCGATCCCTGGCCGAGTTCCTCAAGGGCGACGGCGAGCGACAGGTTGGACGGGCCGAATCCGATACCGACTACGTCGTGGACGTCCGCCGAACGTGCATCCATGGATACTTCTCCCGATTCGATGACGTGAGTACGCCACACATCAGTCCGTCAGGTTCTTCGACTCGATGGCGTAATCGAGTCAGGGATGCCGCGAAATCGCGCGCTCCTTTATCGCCCGACGCGAACCGCGCAGGCACGGCGGAACCCCCTGTCGAATATGTGCTCATTCTGCCGCAGCACACCGCACCCCACGCTAGGGACGCCACATCAGTCTTTTCAAGACCGGGCCCGATTACCGGGCCCGTCCTGTCGACAGGACGTAAGCCCCCTGCGCTGCACGTCAATTCCGAGTAATATCCAACGGCCGCCACTGTCGACCGGTCGCGGACTACCCGATGGCAGCGAAGGGCGGACACCCATGCTCGGTCCCCGTGGCAACGACTGGGTGAAGCGGCATCCCGGTGCCCGTGCGCCCCGGCTGCGGCTGCTGTGCCTGCCGCACGCCGGGGGGTCGGCGGCCTTCTTCCACGACTGGGCGCACCGGTTCGGCGAGGACGTCGAGGTCCTGGTGGCACGGTACCCGGGCCGTCACGAACGGATCGCCGATCCGCCGCCGACCCGCATGGAGGACCTGGCCGACGCGCTCGCCGGCGCGCTGCGGGACTTCCTCGACGTGCCGCTCGCCGTCTTCGGCCACAGCATGGGGGCCTCGGTCGGCTACGAGGTCGCCCTGCGGCTGCTGCGGCTGTACGGCGCGCCGCCGACCGCCCTGCTGGTGTCCGGGCGCACACCGCCGCAGACGCGCGACGTGTCGCTGCCCGACCCCGGCGACGCCGAGGCCGTCCTGGCGGAGGTGCGGCGGCTCGGCGGGACCGACGCGGGCCTGCTGGAGGACCCGGACCTGCGGGACCTCGTGCTGCCCGCGATCGTCGCCGACTTCCGGGTCGTGGCCGGGTACACGCCCCGCCCCGTCGTCCCGCTGCCGTGCCCCGTGGTCGCGTACGTGGGGGACGCCGACCCGGACATCGACGCGGCCACGATGCGCGGTTGGGCCGCCGCCACCCGCGGGGACTTCTCCCTGGAGGTCTTCCCCGGTGACCACTTCTACCTGGTGGACCAGCGGGAACCGCTGATCCGCGACATCAGGTCACGGCTGCGCCCCCCGGCGGCGGGATCAACGGCCTCCGCGGCCGCGGACTCTCAGACGTTCTCGTAGGCGTGGCTCGTCTGGCTCCAGGCGCAGGCCGCGGAGACCAGGGTCATGTAGTGGTGCCACCCGGGGTACGACCGGCCCTCGAAGTCGGCGAGCCCGAACTCCTCGCCGAGGCGTTCGACGAGCCGGGCGGAGTCGTCGAGGCGTCCCGCCAGCAGGTAGGTGCGCCGCCGGTCGCGGATGTTGCTCAGCCACAGCTGCGCCGTACGGCTCCCGCCGCCGGGTCTGACGGTCAGCAGCCGGAAATCGGGGCCGGCCGGCCCGGGCAGCGGGAGGCGGACGGTGGTGACCGCCATGGCCGGCGGCGTGGGCCAGCAGCCGTGCTCCGCGGCCTCGGCGCGGGGATGGCAGAGCGGCGGCCACACCTGCCCGGCGGCCACGAGGGCGCCGCGTTCGGACCGCACCAGCGTCGTCGGCGGCACGGCCACGACGAACTCGCGCCCGCGCAGGGTCAGGCCCATCACCAGGGAGGTGATCTCCTCCGCGCAGCTGAGGTTGGCCACGACCGGGAGCATGGAGGTGGAGCGCTGGTCCTGCGCGTCGACGAGGTCGAGCGCCTGCTGTCCGGTGGTCCTGGCGGTGACGGCGGCCGGGATGCGGGCGCGTGAGCGCTCCTCGTCGTCGAGCCACTGGCCGGGCAGGTGCAGGGCCCAGTCGACCGGGGCGGCGTACTGGCGGCCGGTGAGCAGGGCGGCGATGCCGAGCTGGCAGGAGCCGACGCCCTGTCCGGGAATGTAGCGGGTGTGCACACCGCAGGACCGGCTGCCGCGTTTGCGGAGGTAGGCCATGTCGATGACGAGGCTGTCGGCCATGCCCTGCCGGCCCATCCAGCGGGCGAGGTGGTCGCGGACCGGCTGCCACTCCCAGGGGCTGGCGTTGACGAACTGGTGCAGGCTCTGCGACGCGGTGGGCGAGGCGCCGAGGGTCTGGGCCATGCGGCGCAGCGTCTTCTTCCCGGGTGTGGTCAGCAGACCCTCCAGGTAGGTGCTGGCCCAGCGGCGTTGGTCGGCACGTGGAAGCCCGACGAACAACTCCGCGATGAAGGAACGCAGTTGCTGCCGCTGCCGCGACGTGAGCTCGTACACGGGACCTCCCCCTGTCGCACCGGCTCCCCGCCGGCACCCAGAAATAATAACGAGCGACCCTTTTTTTGCAGCACCACCTCCCCCTTGCGCCTCAACTTCGTCAAGTCGGCCCGCAAAGCACGACAGTTGCCACCACCCCAGGAGCAACGGGCCATACCGGCGCACCCGGCGCCGGCGATCCGTGGGGAGCGCGACAAGTACCTTTCAGCTTCGGCAACTCTGTGTTGCCGGACGTTCCGTCAGCGATCCACACTCGGTCCCCCGTGGACCGCGATACAGCAGGCGGACGCCCCGTCGCACGGCAGCCGCCGGCGGCCCCACCCGTCACGACACGTCACCGGAGACAGCATGGCCAAGCGGCAGGAGCGGGCGACGCGGACGCGGGCGAGCCTCCTTGAGTCGGCGGCGCGTCACTTCGACGACGTCGGCTACAGCTCCACGTCCCTCGCTCAGGTGTGCGAGACGGCGCGGATGTCGGTCGGCGCCATCACGTTCCACTTCGCGAACAAGGCGGACCTCGCCGACGCGGTGGAGCACGAGGGCCGAGTGCGCGCGGCGACGGTGCTGGGGTCCATGGCGACGGCAGAGGCGCCGCTCGGAGCGGTGGTGGAGCTGATCATGGCCTTCGTCCGGCTGCTGGAACACGACGTCATGGTGCGGGCGGCGCTCCGGCTGGCGCACGAGCGGGCCGCCGTGGACCTGCTCACCGACGTCTGGCTGCCGACCGTCGCCGCACCCGTGCGGCGCGCCTTCGCCGACGGCCGGCCGGACGTGGAGACGCCGGTGCAGACCGTGGTGGACCTCGCCGAGTACCTGGCCCGCGGCGCCGAGGCGCTGTGGCGTTACGCGCCGGCCGCCCAGCGGGACGGCGCACGGCTGCGCGCGGTCTGCGAGCTGGCGTTCCGCGGCGCGTGGAGCGGCCGGCCGGACGGGCGGCCCTCCCCCGCGGTGCCGTGACTCAGGCGCGGGGGGCGCCGGCCGCGGGGCCGGTGCCGCCGCGGTACCAGTCCCGCGCGGCGGCGAGGTCGAGGTGCGGGACGGGTCCCGGGGGCAGCGCCGCCCGGTACCAGACGAGGTCGCTGCGGTACCAGTGGTCCTGGGCCAGCAGGTGGAACTGCCGCTCGCCGACCGTCCCGGAGGTGGCGCGGAACGCTTCGAGGCAGCGGTCCCATTCCCACGGCTCGGCGACCGGCCTCAGCACACCCAGTCCAGCGAGGGACGTCAGCAGCTGACCGGTCGTCACCGGCACGGGGTGGCTGGCGTGGAGGACCCCCGGCCCGGCGGCCCCGGGCGCCAGGGCGAGGGCGGTGACGAGTGCGGCCAGCCGGGTCACGGTGACGACCGAGTGCCGCGCCCGGCCGCCGTCCCACAGGGCGGGGACGCGGTCGAGGAGTTCACGGAGTGCGGGAACGACCCAGCGGTCCCCCGCCCCCAGGACGAGTCCGGGCCGCAGCACGGTGGCGCCGGCGGCGAGGGCGTGCCGCTCTGCGCCCAGCCGGGAGGCGCTGGCCGCGGAGACCGGCGCGGGCGTGATGTCGCCGACGTCCGGCCCCCGGTGCGGGCCCGGCCCGTACACGGCCGCGGTCGACAGGTGCACGATGCGCCCGGTGCCGGCCCGGCGGGCCTCGCGCATCAGGGCCTCGGTCCCCCCTACGTTCGTGGTGTGGCAGACCCGGGGGTCGGGGCCGAGCGTGCCGCCCAGGTGGAGCAGGACGCCGGCCCCCTGGCAGGCGCCGGTGAGGGAGGCCGGCTCGGCGAGGTCCGCCCGGCGCCAGTCGTCGCACAGGGCCGCCGCCTCCAGTGCGGGCCGGCGTCCCAGCACGGTGACGTGCAGGCCGGGAGCGGCCGTGTCACGGGCCCGGGCCAGGCTCCTCAGCACGGCCGAGCCGATGAAGCCGGTGGCGCCGGTCATCACGATGCGCACGGCGTCAGAACCTCTCCCCCGGTGCGGTCTCGCCGGCCGGGGATATCCGCAGCCGGTCGATGACGTCCGGGTGGGCGACGGCGGGCATGAAGTAGTTCCACAGCGAGGCGATCCGCTCGACCAGGTCCTCCCGGCCGGTGGAGATGTTCGAGAAGATCTGCACGCCGGTGTAGGAGGCCATCAGCAGGGTGGCGAACTCCATCTCGTTGACGCCGAACCGCAGTTCGTTGCGCGCCCGGGCGGCGACGAGCTGACGGTGGAACTGCTCGGCCCACTCCAGGTAGGCGGTGGCGTCCCGGCCGCCGAACTCCTCCTGCTCCACGGCCAGTCGCACGCTGGCCCGGAACCGCGCGTTGCCCTGCAGCTCGTGCGCGAGGTGGAAGGTGATGTCGATCAGGCGCTGCAGGCCGTTGGGGCCCTCCGGCAACTGCACGAATTGCTGCTGGCTGGCGATCACGGCTTCGGCTATGCCCTGCTTGGACTTGAAATGGAAGTACATGCCGCCCTGTGTGACCTGGGCCCGTTCCATGATCAGCCGGATGCTGGCCTTCGAGTAACCGACCTCGTCGAAGATCTCGGCCGCCGCCTGCAGGATGATTTCGTGCGTTTTGACCGCCCGCTCTTGACGAACCTTTGACATCACAGGAACACCGCTCCCTCGACACAGAAAACGAACGCCCCTTATTTTACAGACGTCGGTCGCCCTCCCCATCGTCGCGGGGGCGGCTCCATCACAGGGGGTACGAGAGAACATGCTGGCTACAGCTGCACGTTCCGAACAGTCCGGTCCCACCCTGACCACCACCGTGGCCAGGGAGTACGTCCACCGGGCGGCGTTGGCGGAAGTCTTCCTCACCGGGTGGCGGGAGAGATCGTCCGACACCTTCACCGTCACCGCCCAGTGGCCCCGCTTCCACAGCTTCTACGCCGACGAGAGCGGTGTGTACGACCCCATGCTGCTGTGTGAAACGATTCGGCAGACGTTCCCGCTGCTGGCTCACGCGGCGTACGGCATGCCGATGGAGCACGCGCTGAGCTGGAGCCGCTTCCAGTACTCGGTCAACCCGCAGAAACTGACGATCCGCGAGCGACCCGCCGAGCTCGAACTGCGGGTGCGCTGCCACGACATCAAGTACCAGCGCTCCGTCCCCGCCCGCATGGCGATGACCATCGAGGTGTACCGGGACGAACAGCTCATGGCCGTGGCCGAGACGAACTTCGGCTGCCACTCCCGTGCCGTCTACCAGCGCCTGCGTCAGGGACGCACCGACGCCCAGGCCCTGATGCGGACCGCGGCGGCCACTCTCGCCCATGCGGCGGAGACCCCGGAGCGCACCGGCCGCACCCGCCCCCGTGACGTCGTGATCGCCCCCACCGGCACGGCGGGCGACTGCCTGTTGCGCGTCGACACCGCCCACCCCATCTTCTTCGACCACCCGCTCGACCATGCGCCCGGCATGCTCATCCTCGAAGCGATCAGCCAGTGCTCCCGTGCGGCGTTCGGCGACACCGCACCGGCCGTGGTGCCCAGCATGGACATCACGTTCAACCAGTACGTCGAGTTCGACTCGCCCTGCCGCCTGCACGTCTCCACCGGCGACGCCCACCCCACGAGCACCACTGTCACGGTCGAGGCCGACCAGAACGACCGTCCCGCCTTCTCAGCCGTGGCGAACGTCCTCCCCCTCACCGGCCCCGGCGCCCCCTCGTGGGGCCCGTCGCACCGGTAGCACCACCGCACCGCTCCCACCCGAGGCAAATCGATTCTTCGCCCGCCGCGCCCTGGGCTCGGCGGGCGGGGGTCCGGGTGGGAGGCCGAGTGGGGACGCGGCAGTGCCGATCAGGGCGGCTCGCCGGCGCCCCCGGGCGTCCGGTCGGCGCACCGCAGGCCGCAGCGGCGTGGGTTCCGCTTGAAGGACATCGATGCCTTCGTGCAGGTAGCGGTAGCCGGTGGCCCGGGGGACGCCGGCATCGCGGGCCGGGCAGTGCACGCAGCCGCGCTCGCGGAACCAGCGCAGGCCCAGCACGGCCGGGCGAAACGGACCAAGCGCCCGTCTGCCGCGCGGAGTACCGATGTGAAGCCTCTGGTCCAGCGGACGATCTTGTGAGAAAGACCTGTCCTGCCAGGGGCCTTACGTCTGACCGCGGCTGGGTCCAGCCCTCCCCGCTCACATACGAGGCTCCCACCGCTGCGCGCAGATCATTCCGCTGAGAAAACGTCGGTCACGACTGATCGGTGACATCGTCCCCGCATTTGCGGAAGATCCCGCGAGTGGCTTCTCGTAGATCGGAAACGCTCAACGGAAGCCTCACCTGTTGCCGGGACGAACATCAGCCACATGACGTCCAGTCGCGTCAAGATTCCGGCCGGCTGGAGGACTCGTGGTCACCCCGGCCGGCCGGAATCTCGTTGCCCATCAGGCGTGGTGCGGCATCGTCGTGGCGTTGTCACCAGTTCGACCGCGTGATCGCCGTGTTGGATCAGCCTTGATCCAACACAGCATCCAGATCGTCGTCGTCCGACATGGCATCGGATTCATACCCTGTCGGGAGCCTCAGACTCAGCTGTCTCCATCCGCCTTCGCAGATGTTGCCCACGCCGGTACAGGGCCCGTCCCATCGTGAGGGGCTACCCACATGCACCTGCTCCCATCCGCCTTCGCAGATGTCGCCGATACCACTGCAGGGCCCTCCTCCGCGGTGTTCACCTCGGAGGCCACCCGGACCGGGAGGGCCCGCCGGACCAGCAGGACCCGCCGGACCCGCCGGACCCGCCGGACCCGCAGGACCGCGCCTCCCACTACCCGCAGGACCCGCCGGACCCGCCGGACCGCGCCTCCCGTGGCCCGCAGGACCAGGAGGACCCGCCGGACCCGCAGGACCCGCAGGACCGCGCCTCCCACTACCCGCCGGACCCGCAGGACCCGCCGGACCCGCCATACCTGCCGGACCCGCAGGACCCGCAGGACCGCGCCTCCCACTACCCGCCGGACCCGCAGGACCCGCCGGACCCGCAGGACCGCGCCTCCCACTACCCGCAGGACCCGCCGGACCCGCCGGACCGCGCCTCCCGTGGCCCGCAGGACCAGGAGGACCCGCCGGACCCGCAGGACCCGCCGGACCGCGCCTCCCGTGGCCCGCAGGACCGGGAGGACCCACGGGGCCGGGTCCACCCGGCCGTCCAGGGGTACCCTTGCCGTGGTGGTGGATGCCCTCGTGGTGGTGGATGCCCTGGTGGTGGTGGATACGGGGGTGATGGACGCCCCCGCTGTGGTGCGCCTCTCCCTCAGGATGAGATCCGCCGTGCGGGCCGTCGTGAGCTGCCGCGCTCGGGCCCACGGCCGCGGTGGTGACGCCTGAAAGCGCGACGAGAAGGGCGACCACAGCGCCACTGCTCAGCCTGAGACTACGACTGGGAGACGGGTCGCCTGGAGGGCTGGCGAGGCGAAGGAGGTTCATGCACAGCTCCAGTCTGCTATCGACCGATCGATCGAAAGACTACTTGCGGCTATATTTTCCTAGTGTGTGACGATCGGAGGAGAGCCCAGGGCTCCGGCAAAGTCGTTGATCACGCTGCCAGGAGCAGGTTGATGGGGCGGTCGGTGTTGCGGGCGTGGTGGCGTAGGGCGGCGGCGATGTTCTGGTGTCCGTCCAGACGGAGCAGCGTAATCACGGTGTTGCGCAGGGCGGCCATGATGCGGGGTGCGTTGCCGGTTCGGATCTGGGAGCGGTCTTCGTCGAAGGTGACGTCGCGGACCCAGTGCAGGCGGTTCTCGATCTCCCAGTGCGACTGCACCCATGCGGCCAGAAGCTCCGGGGGTGCGGTGCGGGCGTCGGCGCTGGTGATCAGGTAGACGATCTCGACGGTCCGTCGGCCTTTCCGGGTGACGGTGCGCCGCAGCTGGGCGACCTGCCTGGCCCCGCCGAACTCGACCCATGCCGGCACGTCAACGACCTTGATCGTGCGGGTAACGCGGCGTCCATGTCCTCGATCCGTCCTCGTGACGGCGGGCATCGAGGCCCAGGGAAGCGCCTTGAGCTGTGCGTACAGCGACTTCTGATTGGCCTTCACGGTCAGGACGTAGTCACCACCGGACCCGGTTACCAGGTCCGCCGTGTCGTGCTGGGTGTGCAACGCGTCCATCGTGACGACCGTGCCGTCCAAGTCGAGGAGTTGTAGCAGCTGACGGGCGGCCGGGATCTCGTTGCTCTTCTCACTCACCGCGACCTGGCCCAGCACCGCACCGGACCCGTGCGCGAGGGCCGCGACCAGGTGCGGGGCTGAGGAACCGCCGCCGCGCGCACCCCGGACGGTCTTGCCATCGACAGCAATCACCCTGCGGCCCGCGACGAGTGCGGTCCTGGCCAGGGCCCAGGCGCCCAGCACCACATCGAGACGGTCCGCATCGAGGCGGGCAAACAGGCGCCGCAGCGTCGATTCGTCCACGCCTCCGCGTTGCAGCCCCAGCCGTTCCAACGCGGCGCCCCCGGCGTCCCGGGCCCATTCCCCGATCGCGGTGAATCCCCGGGCTCCGGCTACCACCGCGCACACCGCGACCGCGATGAGAGCGCCCACCGGATGACGCACCCCGCGCTGCCGACGCGGATCAGGTATCCCGGCGAGCAGCTGGACCAGGAGCTCATGTTCCGGGACGGGCGTGCGAACGGGCGCAGGGATGAGGGACGATGACATGGCGCGGGCGTGATCCCCTGGTCGGACGTGATGGCGTAGGAACCTCCATCCAACCGGACCGGAACACGTCCGCGTACCTCTTCCACCCACAAAACCCCACGTCACAGGGCTACAGAACGACTTTGCCGAGGCCCTGGAGGAGAGCCGCGCCAAGATAGTCACCGCATTGGCCTCAAGTGCCTCATTCGGAGCATTCTCTGCCATGCCGTCAAGCTGGTGCGTCGAATCGGCGGATCCGGTTCGATGAGCAGCCCTTCTGCGAGGAGTCGGCAGAACCTCCTGTCATCACGAGTGGGGTATTTGAGCCGTTCGAGCGGGGTGTTCACCAGCGTGGCTTTGCCCAGGGTGTTCACCGCCCGGCCAAGCCATACCGTGCGGGGTGCGTTCTCAGGGAACTGCCGAACAACGACTCCCAGATTCTGGTGAGGATTCGCGGGTGTGAGGTCGCACCCGGCGATCTCGGCGGGCCGTTGTGCGGTGGTCACGGTGAGGCTGGGGTGCCGCAGCCACATTTGGAGCTTGTCGCCGGCGGGAAAGCGTCCGAACTCGACGCTGGGTGGGGACAATTCAGGAGCGAGCGGTTCGGGACCCAGGTCGGAGTCGCGGTCGGCGCCCTGTTCGCCTGGGCGGTCGAGCACCAGCGCCAGCCGTCCGGCGGTGTGCGCGGTGTGCTGGTCCCCGATCCGGCCAACAGGGGAGCCGGGCCGTACGTCGAGTTCGCCCTGCCGCTGCGAACGGACCACTCCCCCGGGTGAAGCGTCGGCCCCGCACCCCGACGCGCCCGCGACGCCTCCGCCCCCTGAACCCGGCTCACCCCGAGGTGAGCACCATGCGGAAGCGGGCGTCGCCGGAGAGCATCCGGCGGTAGGCCGCGTCGGCCTGGTCGAGGGGGACGTTCTCCGTCATGGGACGGACGCCGTGCAGCGCGCTGAACGCCATGGTGTCCTCCACGTCCCGCGAGGTGCCCGACGGGTGGCCGCGCAGGACCTTGCCCTTCATCAGCAGTTGGAACGGGCTGACGCCCATCGGTTCGGGGGTCGCACCGATCACCACCAGCTCCCCGCGGGGCGCCAGGCCGTCCACCGTGGAGGTGATGGCGCCGGAGCTGCCGACGGTCGCCAGGACGGCCTTCGCGCCGCCGAGGGATCGCAGCGCCTCCGCGACGGAGGTGTCCGCCGTGCTGTCGACGTAGTGGTGCGCGCCGAGCCGTTTGGCGAAGTCCGCCTTGTCGCCGCCGCGGGCGATGGCCACGGTCTCGAAGCCCATGGCCGCCGCGAACTGCACCCCCAGGTGCCCCAGGCCCCCGATGCCGAGCACGGCCACCAGGTCGCCGGGCCGCGCGGGACTGTGCCGCAGCCCGTTGTAGGTGGTCACCCCGGCGCAGGCCATCGGTCCGGCGTCGGTGGACGCGAGCGCGTCGGGGATGCGGGCCAGCGCGTCGACCGGTGCGATCATCTGCTGGGCGTAGCCGCCGTCGTAGGCCCAGCCGGGGACCTTCAGGTTGTCGCACACGATGAAGTCGCCCTGCCGGCAGGGCACGCAGTGGTGACAGCTGCCGCCGAACCAGCCGACCGCCACCCGGTCACCGGTGCGCCAGCCGGCGTCCTCCGCTCCCGCGCCGAGTTCCTCGATCCGGCCGGCGGCCTCGTGTCCGGGGACCAGGGGGAAGTGGACGCCCGGCACCTCGTCGTCCACGAACACGGTGTCGCTGTGGCAGACTCCGCACGCCTCCACGACGATCCGCACGTGGTCGCGGCCGGGCTTCCTCACCTCCCGCTCGACGATCTCGAACGACCCGCCCGCGGCGGGGACCTGCGCGGCTCGATAGGTGCTCATCCGGATACCTCCCGGTTACCGCTGGGGGACTGCGCCTCCCGGTCCATCAGAACACCTCCGCCCGGCCGCCGCGCGCCGGGGCCACGGACCGCCGCCGCCCACCACGGGCGTTCCCGCGTCCGCCGCCGCGACCGGGTCACCGCGGGTGACGACGGCCGGGCGGAGGGTCCCCGCCCGCCGGGCGTCGCTCCACCGCGAAGTCGGCCATCATCGCCATGTCCTCGTGTTCCAGGTCGTGGCAGTACAGCATGTACAGCCCCCGGTGCCCGGTGAAGCGGACGGCGACCTCGACGGTCTCCGAGGGCGGCACGTCGACGGTGTCCTTCCGGCCGGCGTCGAACGGAACGGGGGCTGGTCCGTCGCGGCTGGTCACCTGGAACGGGAGGCTGTCGAGACCCACCTCGCGAACGACGCCGCCGTCACGGTCCCGCTGGTGGCGATGATCGGCGACGGTGACCCGCGGATCGCCGTCGGGGAGGCCGCCGCCTGCTTCGGTCACCGCGTCTCCCCGGCGGCCGCTTCTTCCTCGAACCGCAGCGGGCCGCGGTGGACAACACCCTGATCGAGGCGCTCAAGCCGCACCTGTGACACGGGTCCCGTCACCGCGCTCGCACCCCCGTCGAGCGCGGTGACGGTGCATGCGGTGTCAGGCGGCGGGCAGTTCCATCAGGTCGTAACGCCTGGTCAGGCCGGTCAGGTGGCCGGCAGCGATGCGCGTGACGTCGGCGCCGGTCACCGCGATGAGGATCTCGGGCAGCAGGTGCCCGGCGCCTCCGGCGGCCAGCGCCGAGACCGTGCCCGCACCGCCGAGGAGCGATGAGGTCAGGAGGCTGGCGGCACCGTTGGCCGCCGTCGCCACGCTCTGGCCGCCGACCCACCGGGCCATGCCGCGCACCCGGGTCAGGCGCGGTGAGGTGTCGTCCCGCGAGGGGGGTTCGGGGGTCCTGGCCCCCAGCAGGTCGGCGACCTCCTGCAACGCCGCGGGGGCGCGCTCCGCCCACCAGGTGGCCAGGGGCTGCGCCGCCTCGTCGGTGAACCCCTGCCACTCGTCGGCGGTCATGGCCCCGAGCCGCCGTTCGAAGTGCGTCGGCATGAGTACCACCCGTTCGGGGTCGGCCTGCCGGGCCCGCCGCCGCCGCACGCCGGGACGCACCGACCGCAGCCGCAGCGGGCAGCCCTCACCGGCGGCGATGGCCCGGTAGTACGCGTCGTCGATCGCGGCGCGCAGCACCTCGGCGTCCCTGATGTCCATCGCGTCGCCGCCGGCCCGCAGGTGGTCCAGGGCCGCGTAGACGCGGCTGCGGTTGGGCAGGCCGCCGACGTCGTACTCCCCCGACGCCCAGCCGTCGAGCACGCTGCCGCCCGCCGCGCCCCGCACCGGAACACCGTCCTGCGGCGGGCGCAGCGCCGCCGGCTCCACCGGTCTCAGCGGGCCGACGCGCAGTTGTCCGCCCTCCGCCAGGTCGAGCCACTGGCTCCAGCGGCCCACGGTGCGCCGCACCAGGTCCGGCTCCAGGACGTCCGCCTCCAGCAGCATCCGCCGGGCCGCCTCGACCGGGCCGTCCTCGGCGAGGTGACGCGCGGCGGCGGCCGGCCGTGCGGCGGCGCGTTCGGCGAGCGCGACGCCCAGCCGCAGGCAGTCGGCGTCCGGCACGGACAGCGAGGAGAAGCGGAATCCGGCCGACAGCATGGAGGTCAACTGCCCGCCGAGGTCGGCGTCCCGCGCGTTCACCCGCACCGGCAGCACCCCGCCGCCGCCGACCGCGCGTACCGCCAGCAGGTCCACCAGGTCCGCCGCGGACAGGGCGGCGAACGCCGCACCGTCCAGGAGCTGGGGATAGGTGAGGAAGACGACCTGCGCCTGCACGACGTCCCAGCGCAGGCGGCCGACGATGTCCGCCTTCTCCCGCGCCGGCAGCCGTTCGACCGGTGCGTCGCGTCCGGGCGCGTACCGCCGCAGCTCCTCGCGCTGACGCACGCTGTCCCATCCGGCGTCGAGAACCGAAACCCCCATGGCCCCCTTCTTCCTGTCCTTCATGACAGTGCATCAGAGGTTCGGGGCGCCCGCTACGGTGCGGACCGGTGCGGCGTGAACGGGCGGGACGCCTCCGGACGGGGGGCGCGGCCGCGGAGGGGCGGGGTACGGGAGCGCCGGAGCGCATGGCGGCCACGGCTCGCAGGATGACGAACCGTCGCATGATGTGACCGCGGGGGTGGTCCGGCTTGGGCCGGCTCCCCCGGCGGGGGCACCGCACGACCCCGAAGTGACGGCACCGCCGCTCCGGGGTCTTCGTGCCGCGGGACGGGGTCAGCTCGTGGTGCCGCCCTGTTCGACCTGCTTCTGGATGGCCGGCCAGTACTTGTACATCTGGGGAGGGTACGGCAGGGACGGGAAGTACTTCTTGTACAGCTTCAGGAAGGTCCCGTTGTTGGCGAGGATCTCCAGCTGCTTGTTGTAGGCGTCGGTGAACTTCGTCAGCTTCTTGTTGACCGCCTCGGCGCCGGGGGCGTCCTGGGGCGAGAGCAGCGCGAGCTTCAGCTTGCCCGGGTGCTGCTGGAAGATCTGACTGACGTGCGTCGAGCCGAGCACGATCGCGTCCAGGTTGCCGTCGAGCAGCTGGCTGACGGCGGCGCTGTCGGTGGCCTCCGAGACGAAGTGCGAGGAGGTCATCTCCTTCTGCGTGAAGTCGGCCTGGTTGCTGTTGGCACCGGCGCCGACGCGTTTGCCGGCGAGGTCCTCGATGGTCTTGGCGTTCGAGGACTGGGGAACGACGACAGCGTTCTGGCCCCAGAAGATGGGCTTGGTGAAGCCCACGCTCTTTTTGCGGTCCGGGGTCTCGACCAGGCCGACCGACATCATGTCGTACTGACCGCTGGTGAGGGCGGGGAGGCCGGCCTGCGTGGTGGTCGTCTTGTAGACGATCTTCAGGCCGAGCGCCTTGGAGATCATGTTGTTGAGGTCCACCAGGAACCCGACCGGCTTGCCGCTCGCGTCCGGGGAGACGAACGGGTAGTCGCCGTTGGTGATGGCGGCGGTGATCGTTCCGGGCTGGACCAGACCGTAGGGGTTGCCGTCCGATTTCGACGACGAGTCACTTCCGCCGCAGGCGGTGGCGGAGACGAGGGCGAGGGCGGTCACGGTCGCGATGTTGACGGTTCGACGCAGAGTGAGCCGGTGCATGGTTCTCCTTCGGCCGGCTGGTGGAGAAGTGGTCTCCAGCGAATGGAGCGAGACTATAGGCTGCAAGGAAGCGCTCGTCAACGATGTCCCGAAGGGCCCTTCCGGGATCGCCCGCGCACCTTCCACACCCGTCACGAGCTGCAAATACGCGCGAAACACGCCCGCGCGCGAAGGCCGGGACGACAGAGATCCGGCCGGTCGGCCCTGAAACGTATGCAACATCTTCTGGCGGGCAGGTTGCTTGTGTTACGATCGTCGTCCCGCCGGCCGCCCTGCCATGCGCACAGGTGAACCCGACCTCATCTGAAGGCGTCCCCGATCCGGAGAGCCGAGCCCCCAAGCCTCGTCCGCGGTGGCGGCAGTACCTAGGTAAGGACCTGCTCGATGGGCGATTTCCTCCATTCCTTCTTCGATATCCACCAGATGCTCGCCGTCTTGCCCACGCTGCTGAGCGAGGGGCTGCGCAACACGTTGATCATCGCGGCGCTCTCGCTGGCGCTGGGCCTGGTCACGGGCCTCCTGTTGTCGATGTTGCTGATATCGACCCACTGGTACGTCCGTGCTCCGGCACGCATCTACGTCGACGTCTTCCGCGGGCTCCCGGCCATCGTCACCGTCAGCCTCGTCGGCATCGGCCTGCCGTCCGCGGGCGTCCGGCCGTTCGGCACGTCACCGATGGGCTACGCGGTCCTCGCGATCGGCCTGATCAACGCGGCCTACATCGCGGAGATCTTCCGGTCCGGCATCCAGAGCGTGCCCACCGGCCAGGCGGAAGCCGGGCGCTCGCTGGGGATGAGCCACCTGACCACGCTGATGCTGATCATCGTCCCGCAGGGCATCCGCAACGTGCTGCCGGCGCTGGCGAACCAGTTCATCATCGCGGTCAAGGAGAGCGCGCTGGTCTACCTGCTGGGCCTGGCGGTCGGCGAGCGGGAGCTGTACTTCATCGCCCAGCAGGCCCAGTCGACCACGTACAACTCCTCCTCGTTCGTGGCCGCCGGTCTGGTCTACATCGCCATCACCGTGCCGCTGACCCACCTGGTCAACTACTTCGACCGGCGACTGCGCCACGGCCGCCGCCCGGCCGCCAACGGCGGGGCCGGCACCGGGGAGCCGCTGGCCACGGTCGGCCTGACGGAACTCGAAGCGGGAGCGTAACCATGGACGACACCATCCGTACCGACGCCGGACCGGAGCAGGCCCGGCCCGAGCAGGCCGTCCCCGCCATCGAGCTGACGGACATCCGCAAGTCGTTCGGCGGCACCGAAGTACTGCGCGGCGTCACCACGTCGGTCGCGCGCGGCGAGACCGTCTGTCTGATCGGCGCCTCCGGTTCCGGCAAGTCGACGCTGCTGCGCTGCGTCAACCTGCTCTCGCCGCCCACCTCCGGGACGATCAAGCTGCACGGGCAGCTCATCACCGGCCCGAAGGTCGACCTCAACTCCGTCCGGTCCCGCATGGGCATGGTCTTCCAGCACTTCAACCTCTTCCAGCACATGACGGCGCTGAACAACATCACCGTCGCCCTGCGCCGGGTGCACAAGCTCTCGCGCCAGGAGGCGGAGGAGCGGGCGCTGACGCAGCTGGACAAGGTGGGGCTGCGCTCGCTGGCGTCCTCCCGGCCGGGCAACCTCTCGGGCGGCCAGCAGCAGCGGGTGGCCATCGCGCGCTCCCTGGCCATGGAACCCGACGTGATGCTCTTCGACGAGGCCACCTCGGCGCTCGACCCGGAGCTGGTCAAGGGCGTGCTGGACATCATGCGCGACCTGGCGACCTCCTCCGGTATGACGCTGATGGTCGTCACGCACGAGATGCACTTCGCCCGCGAGGCCGCCGACCGCGTCATGTTCATCGACCGCGGCACCATCGCCGAGGAGGGCGAGGCCGGCGAGCTGCTGACCGACCCGCGTACCCCCAGGCTCCAGTCCTTCCTCTCCCAGGTGCTCTGACCCCCCGCGGCGCCGGTACCCGTCCCGGCCCGCACCCGACGGTGCGGCCGTCCCCTCCCGGGGGCGGCCGCACCGTCGTTCCCTGGCTCAGGCGCCGTCCCCCGGCAGGGCGACCACCGCCGCCGAGCCGTCGGACCGCGGGTCGCTGCCGGCCACGAGCGTGCCGCCGGGCCCGACCGAGACGACGTTGGTGTGGCCGAGGAACTCGGTGCGGGACGGCACCCGGCGCACCGGGAAGCCGCCGGCGGTCAGCCCGTCGACGACCTCGGACGGCACGTCGTCCTCGCAGTGGACGGTGTCGGTGGCGTCACCGCTGTTCCGGGGACCGACCACCCAGCGCGGCGCGCTCACCGCCTCCTGGGGGGAGTCGCCGCCGAGCAGCCGCTGGAGGATCTGCGCGTGGATCTGGGGCTGGCCGTGGCCGCCCATCGTGGAGTTGACCCAGCGCACCTCGCCGTCCCGGGTGACCAGCACCGGCATCAGGGTGTGCTTGGGCCGCTTGCCGGGCTCGATCACGTTGGGCGAGGCGGGGTCGAGGCAGAAGGCGGTGCCGCGGTTCTGCGTCAGGATGCCGGTGGAGGGCTCCAGGACGCCCGAGCCGAAGCTGTCGTACACGCTCTGGATGATCGAGACCGCCCAGCCCGCGGTGTCCGCGGCGGCCACCCCGACCGTGTCGCCGCCGGGGACCGAGGGGTCGAAGACCGGCGTGCCGTGCGGGCGGGCCGGGGACCGCAGAGCGTCGACGAGGGCGTCGAGGCCGTCGTTCTCCACGTCGCCGCCGCCGAACGCCGGGTCGGCGAGCAGGGTGTCGCGCACCCGGGTGCCGTCGAGGAAGAGCCGGGCCAGCACGCCCGCCGGCAGGTCGGCCGGGATGCCGTCGAAGCCCAGAGCGGCCAGCGCCCGCAGGGTGCGCAGCAGGGCGAAGCCCTGGGTGTTCGGCGGGCTGGTGTGCACCTGGTAGGCGCCGGCCGGCGCGCTGAGGGCGGGCGTCTCCCGCACCGTGTAGCCGGTCAGGTCCTCCACGGTCAGCGGGCAGCCCGCCGCGTCCAGTCCGGCGGCCAGGGCGGTTCCGACCGGTCCGCCGTACAGTTCGCCGGGCCCGTTCGCGGCGATCCGCGCGAGGCTGCCGGCGAGGCGGGGCTGCACCAGCGCCCGGCCCTCGGTCAGCAGTTCACCGCCGGGGGCGAACACCCCGGCGAACCCGGGGTCGCCGAGCAGTTCGCCGCGCCCCTCCTCCAGGGCCCGGCCCAGCGAGCGGGAGACCGGGACACCGTCGGCGGCGTACCGCACGGCGAGGCGGAACTGGTCCTCCCGGGCCAGCCGGGCGCCGTGGGAGCGGATCGCCTCCCAGCCGCGCGCCGCACCGGGCACGGTGACGGTGTCCGGTCCGCGCAGCGGCAGCCGGTCGCCGTGCCGGGCCCGCAGGGCGTCCGCGCGGCGTGCGGCGGGGGCGGTCCCGGTGGCGTTGACGCAGGTGATGCTCCCGGACGGGGAGCGTACGAGGGCGACGAGGTCACCGCCGACCGCGGTGTTGTGCGGGTAGACGACGGTGAGCGCGGTGGCGGCGGCCAGGGCGGCGTCGATCGCGTTGCCGCCGCGCCGGTAGGCGTCCTCGCCGGCCTCGGTGGCGAGGTGGTGGGGGGAGGCGATGGCGCCGAAGACGTTTTCCATAGGGGGACTCCGGTGGTGGGTGGCAGGGGTGGCTGTCGCGGCGGGGGGCGTGCGCGCCCCTGTGTCAGGGCGGGGTGCGGCCGCTCACAGCACGGCGTAGGGGTTGATCGGTGAGCCGACGCCCCCGGTGACGGCGAGCGGTGGGGCGGCCAGGAGGAACGCGTGACGGCCGGCCCGGTGGCACGCCGCCGCCAGGCCCTCCAGGTCGAAGACCTCACCGATCAGCAGTCCCATGTGGACGATGCCGACGAGGTGGAAGGGGGCGGTGACCCCCGGCACGGTGGACGGGCGGACCTCGGCGAAGGTGGTGTCCGTCGCCACGGCGGCGATCCGGTGCCGGTGGATCCACGGCAGCGTGTGGACGTCGAGGCCGGGGGACGCGCTCTTGTAGCCGGTCCAGCCCCGCGCGCGGCAGTGTTCCAGGAATCCGGTGCGGACCAGCAGCGCGTCGCCCGGGCCGATCTCCGTGCCGGTGGCGGCCAGCGCCGCCTCCAGGTCGGCCACGCCCACCGCCCGGCCCGGTTCGAGGGACGCCACCCCGAAGTGCCGGGGCAGGTCGACCAGGACGCCACGGGTCATGATCCGCCCGCTGACCTCCGAGATCGCTCCCGCCTGGGCCCCGCCCGGGGTGACCAGCGAGGCCGGCCGGTCGCCGTAGAGGCGGCCGCGGTGGGAGTAGTGGGCCAGCGCGTCCCACTGGGTGCCGGCCTGGAGGGGGAGGGTGAGCACGTCGTCGGCGATGGCGCTGCCGTCGGGCCGCACGTCGTAGTCGTGCAGGGCGGTCATGAAGTGCAGCGGGTTGAACCTGATCGAGCCGGTGATCTGTGGTCCGCCGCGCCCGAGCGGGATGCCGAGCTGCTCGATGTGCCCGTCGCGCACCAGCGCGGCGGCCTCGGCCACCTTGGCGGGGGTGATGTGGTTGACCGTGCCGGCCTGGTCGTCCGGGCCCCAGCGGCCCCAGTTGGAGACCTCGCGGATCAGGTCGTCGATGACGGCCGTCACCTCGCCCCAGCCCGCCGGACGTCGTGTGCCCGGGCGTCCGCCGTGCCGGGGGCCGGCGCGGGGTGCGCCGGTGCCGGGCCGGTACCGGGGGGAACCACGATGCGCATGCCAGGTCCTTTCCTGGGTCACGTACGGCGTCGTGCCGCACGCCCCGGCGCCCGGTCGCGGAACCGGGTGCGGGGCGGGTGGGGCGGAGGCGGGGTGCGTCGGCGGAGGCCCGGGGTGGCGGCCGGGGTGCGCCGGCGGCCGGGGTGCCGGACTCGCCGGCTGCCACCGCTTGTTGCGGGCCGCCGGCGACGCGGGCGCACCGGTCCGGTTTCCCCGGCGCACCCGGGCGGGACGGTCGGTCCGACCGTCCGCGTCGCCCTGGGGCGGTGCGGCGGGATCCGCAGCCCCGGACCGTCGCGCGGACGACGTCACGTCTCCGCCATTTCATCATTTGACAATCCTGTATGAGCCATTACATTGTAGCAGCGGTTCTGCGATGGCCGCCCTTCGTAGTGTTCATTACACAATCTCCCGTCGGCACCGGCGCCGCTGCCACGGAACACCTTCGAGCGATCCGGGGACGAACGATGCCCAACGAACAGCACACCGCGCCGGTGACCCCCGCCGAGCTGGCCGAACGGTCCGCGAAGGCAGCGGTGCGGCTGCGGGAGCACCTGCCCGTCACCCCGCTGGTCCGGTTCGGCGCGCTGGGCGAGGAACTCGGCGCCGAGGTGCTGGTCAAGTGCGACCACCTCCAGCGCACCGGTTCGTTCAAGGCGCGCGGCGCGCTGGCCAAGCTTCTGACGCTGAGCGAGCGGGAGCGTGAGCACGGCGTCGTCACGGCCTCCACCGGCAACCACGGCCTCGGGTTCGCCAACGCGCTGGCGGCGCTGGGCGGTCGCGGCATCGTCTTCGTCCCGGCGAACGCGGCACCCGTCAAGATCGCGGCGCTGCGGCGCACCGGCGTCGAGATCCAGACCCGCGACACCGACGCGGGCGCGGTCGAGGTACTGGCCCGCGCGTACGCCCGGGAGAACGGCCTGACCTGGGTCTCCCCCTACAACGACCCCGACATCATCGCCGGCCAGGGCACCGCGGGCGTCGAACTCGTGGAGCAGCTGAAGGGCGAGAGCCTCGACGCGATCATCGTCAACGTCGGCGGCGGCGGCCTGATGAGCGGCGTCGCCGCGGTGGTCAAGCAGCACCTGCCGGGGATCCGGGTGATCGGCGCGTCCGCGGAGAACGACGCCGGCATGATCGCCTCGGTCAAGGCCGGGCACATCGTCGCCGTCGAGGCCGAGCCGACCCTGTCGGAGGGATCGGCCGGGAACGTCGAGCCGGGTTCCATCACGTTCGCGCTGTGCCAGGCGCTCGTCGACGACTGGGTCCTGGTGACCGAGGCCGAGATCCGCTCGGCGCTGGCCATGGTGATCGACACCGAGCACCAGCTGATCGAGGGCGCGGCCGCCGTCGCGTTCGCCGCCGCCCGCATCCGGCGTGCCGACCTCGCCGGCAAGCGGGTCGCGATCCTCTCCTGCGGCTCCAACATCGCCTCCGACACCCTGGTCTCGGCTCTCAGTCAGCTCTGACCGGCCCTGATCCGCCCGGCGGGGTGGTGTCGCCGGACCCACCCCGCCGGGCTCCCCCTCCCCCGGTGCCCCATTTCCTGGGCGTTCCCGCCGCTCCCCCGGGCCGTGCCGCGGGCGTCAGCCGCCGGACAGGCCCAGGCGGACGGCCAGGCCGACGCCGGCGAGCGCGATGAGGACCCGCAGGGGTCCGGCCGGGAGCGCCCGGGCGACGCGGGGACCGATCCAGCCGCCGGCCAGGAACCCCAGGGCCAGCGGCAGCGCCACCGGCCAGTCCACCGGGCCGACCACGGCGAACCCGAGCGCGGCGACGGCGTTGGCCACGCCCAGCACCAGGTTCTTGACGGCGTTCGCCCGCACCAGGGTCTCGGTCAGACCGGTCAGCAGCAGCGCCAGCATCAGCACGCCCGCCGCCGCCCCGAAGTAGCCGCCGTAGACCGCGATGGCGAACACCCCGGCGAGCATCAGCGGTCCGGTCTCGCGCACGCCGTGGGTGTGGGTGCGCCGCAGCCGGGGCTGGAGCAGCAGGACCAGTGAGGCGCCGCCGACCAGCCAGGGCACGACCGCGGCGAACGCGCCGGCCGGGGTGAGCAGCAGCAGCACCGCACCGGTGGCCCCGCCGAGCACCGCCAGCGGCAGGCAGCGCCACAACCGGGCGGCCTGGCCGGACAGTTCGCGGCGCGAGCCCAGCGTGGAGCCGACACCGCTGAGCACCAGCGCGACGGTGTTGGTGACGTTCGCCGACAGCGGGCTCAGGCCCAGGGCGAGCAGCGCGGGGTAGGAGACCAGCGAGGCCAGCCCGGCGACGGTGCCCGCCACCCCGGCCAGCGCTCCCGCGGCCACCATCACCAGGGCCTCGGTGACCGCGTTCACCGCCGGACACCTGGGGGACGCACCGCTCCGCCCCCTTCCGGCCGGGCTCTTCCGGCCCGTCGCGGTGCGATCATACGTGTGGCAAACGCGCAGTCCGCGAGGGGTACCGGGACGGCGGGGGCGGGCCGCGGAATGGAAGATGATGGAGTCATGACTGACGCTCGCCCTGCGGGCCGTCGCGGCGGGCGCCGCGCGGACCACGTCACCGACACCCGCGCCGCACTGACCGCGGCGGCCCGGCGGCTGTTCGCCGAACGCGGCTACGGCGCCACCGGCACCGAGGACATCGTGGCGGCGGCCCGGGTGACCCGCGGCGCGCTCTACCACCACTTCCGCGACAAGGCCGACCTCTTCCGCACGGTGATGGCCGAGTGCGCGCGGGAGATGGCCGAACGGCTGGTGGAGCAGGAGACCCGGCGGGCCCGCGACGGGCACGAGGACGCCTGGCAGTTGCTGCGCACCGGGTTCCAGTCGTTCCTGGACGCCTGCGGTGATCCGGACTTCCAGCGGATCGTGCTCATCGAGGGGCCGGCGGTGCTGGGGCACAACGCCTGGGACGCGCTGGTGGAGGAGCACGGCTACGGACTGCTGGCCGAGGCCCTGGCGGAGGCGGTGCGCGACGGCCGGATCGATCCGCTGCCGGTGGCACCGCTGACCCGGATGCTGGCCGCGCTGATCTCGGAGGCCAGCCTCTACATCGCGCGGGCCGCCGACCACGAGGAGGCCCGCGCGGAGGCCGGACTGGTGCTGGACCGGCTGCTGGCCGGGCTCACGCTGCGGGAACGGCCGGCCGCCGGCGACCGGTGAGACGCTCCCCCGGGCGGCCGGGAGGCGGTGCCGGACCCACAATGGGAGGCAGGGGCCCGTGGGGGCGCACCGGAAGGCGTCCCGGGATCCGGGCCCGGCGGACGCGGCCAGGAAGGTAGTTGGGACATGGGCGAGCTGATCCTCATCCGGCACGGGGAGACCGAGTGGAGCCGGGAGATGAAGCACACCAGCTGGACGGACCTCCCGCTGACCGGGCTCGGTGAGGAGCAGGCCCGGGCGGCGGGCCGGCTGCTGGCCGGGCGGCGGATCGCCTCGGTGCTGACCAGCCCGATGCGGCGGGCGCTGCGCACCACGGAGCTGGCGGGACTGCCGTCGCCGGTGGTCGACGACGACCTGCGCGAATGGGACTACGGCGGGTACGAGGGCGTCACCACGGAGGAGATCCACCGGGACCGGCCGGGCTGGGACCTGTGGCAGGACGGCGTGGCCCCCGGGCCGGCCGAGCACCCGGGCGAGTCGCCCCGGGAGGTCGGCGACCGGGCCGACCGGGCGCTGAAGCTGGCGGACGCGGCGCTGCGGGAGGCCGCGAAGGACGGCGACGGGGACGTGGCGCTGGTGGCGCACGGGCACATCCTGCGGGTGCTGGCCGCCCGCCGCCTGGGCCTGCCGCCGTCGGCGGGGGCGCTGCTGCACCTGGACACCGCGACGGTCAGCTCCCTGGGCACGGAACACGGGCGCGCGGTGATCACCGGGTGGAACGTGCCGCCGCCGCCCGCGTCCTGACCGGGTTCAGCGGGGGTGCCGCCTGGAGCTGGACCTGCCGCTCGGTGTCGGTGAAGCCGAGGGCGCGGTAGAGGCCGATGGCGTGGTAGCCGGGGTCGGCGACGATGATGAGGCGTTCCACCCCCGGCAGGGCCAGCGCATGGCGTCCTGCGTGGTGCACGACGGCGCCGGCCAGGCCCGTGCGGCGGGCGGCCGGGTCGGTCTCCACCAGCTGGTAGCGGGCGGCGCCGTGCCCGTCGGGGAAGATCCCGCAGGCCGACCGGAGCCGGCCGCCGACGAAGGCGCCGAACCAGACGGCGTGGCCGGACTCGCACAGGGCGCGGTGCCCGGCGACCCGGCGTTCGCCGAAGACGCGTTCGGCCGGGTCCCGCGGCGGGTCCCAGGAGTGGCGCAGCCGCAGGGCCAGGTCCCAGTCGGCGTCACCGCTCAGCGGGCGGACCTCCACCGCGCCGTCCACCTCCACCGGGCGGGGCGGGCCCAGGGCGACGGAGGTCAGCACCGTGCCGTGGTCGGCGGCGAGCCCGAGGGCGGCGAGCGCGGCGGGGTCGCCGGCGTGGCCGTCGGTGGTGTCGAGGCCGTGGGCGCGGTGGCCGGCGCCGGGGAAGGCCGCCTCGAAGGCCGCGTTCCAGCGGGTGACGTCGGCGGTGGTGGGCGGGGACGGCCAGAGCAGGAAGTTCCCCCACCAGAAGCCGGGGTTCTCCGGGGTGCGGACCACCAGGTGGTCGCCGCGGTCCTCCACGGTGGAACCGCCCGCTTCCAGCACCGCGACGTCGGTGCGGAACGCCAGGGATCGGATGGTCATCGGGGCAGGGTAGGCCGTCGGGGGCCACCCGTGCGAGGGTTTTGCGGTGTTTTCCCGCCGGACGGGCGTCCCGGGCGTGCTCCCCGCGCCCGGGTCGGCTCTCCTCCGGTGCTCATCCGTCCGCCCGCCGGCGCACGGTCCGGGGTCATCTGCCGTACCAGACGGTGGTGGCGTTGCAGAACTCGCGGATGCCGTGGCCGGCCAGTTCGCGCCCGTAACCGGAGCGTTTGACGCCGCCGAACGGCATGGCGGGGTGGGAGGCGGTCATGCCGTTGAAGAAGACGCCGCCGGTCTCCAGGTCGCGGGCGAACGCCGACTGTTCGGCCGGGTCGTTGGTCCACACCGCGCTGCTCAGGCCGAACGGCGTGTCGTTGGCGAGGGCGACGGCGGCGGGCAGGTCGGCGATCCGGTAGAGGACCGCGACCGGGCCGAAGGTCTCCTCGTGGTGAACGCGCATGGCGGGGGTGACGCCGGTCAGCACGGTCGGTTCGTAGTACCAGCCGGCGTCCAGGTGCGGAGGGCGGCGGCCGCCGCACAGCACGGTGGCGCCGGCCCCGGTGGCGTCGTCGACCAGGGCCTCCAGGTCCGCCCGGCCCGACTCGGTGGCCAGCGGCCCGACCTGTGTGTCCTCGGCCGTGGGGTCGCCGACGGTCAGTGCGGACATGGCGTCGGTGAAGCGGCGGGAGAAGTCGTCGAAGACGGTGTCGTGGACCAGGAAGCGCTTGGCGGCGATGCACGACTGGCCGTTGTTCTGCACCCGGGCGGTCACCGCGGTGGCGGCGGCGCGGGCCAGGTCGGCGGAGGGCATCACCACGAAGGGGTCGCTGCCGCCGAGTTCGAGCACCGTCTTCTTGACCGCGTCACCGGCGGCCGCGGCCACCGCCCGGCCGGCCGGTTCGCTGCCGGTCAGGGTGACGGCGGCCACCCGGGGGTCGCGCACCACCGCCTCCACGTCGCCGGAACCGATGAGCAGGGTCTGGAAGCAGCCGTCGGGGAAGCCGGCCCGGCGGAAGAGGTCACCGAGGTACAGGGCGGTCTGCGGCACGTTGGAGGCGTGCTTGAGCAGGCCGACGTTGCCGGCCATGAGGGCGGGGGCGGCGAATCGGATCACCTGCCACAGCGGGAAGTTCCACGGCATGACCGCCAGCACCGGGCCCAGCGGCCGGTAGCGCACGTGGGCGGCCAGGCCGCCGGAGTCCTCGATGTCGTGCGGCGAGGGGTACTCGTCGGCGAGCAACCCCTCGGCGCGCTCGGCGTACCAGCGCATGGCGGTGACGCACTTGGCGGCCTCGGCGCGGGCGGCGGCCAGCGGCTTGCCCATCTCGCGGGTCACGGTGCGCGCCACGTCGTCCTGCTCGCGCTCCAGCAGCGCCGCGGCCTCCCGCATCAGCTCGGCCCGGGTGCCGAAGTCGCTGATGCGGTACCTGCCGAACGCCTCGGCCGCGCGGGCCAGCCGCTGCTCGGTCTCCTGCGCGCCCAGCGGTTCGAACGTCCGCAGGGTCCTGCCGCTGGCCGGGGCGACGGTCGCGATGGCCATGACGTCCTCCCGGGGACGGTCGGGGTGGGTGGTGCGGGGCCTTCGGCGGTGCGCGGGGCCCGGACCGGTGCGGGGGCGCGGTGGCCGGGCGGGGCGCGGTGTGACACTCCTGCCCCTCTGATTTACGCATCTTCCGACGGCATCCGCCCCCGGGCACGCCGATCCGCGCGCCGTCCCTGCCCCGTCACCGTCATCAGGGCGACGGCCACCAGAACGAGCGGCAGCAGCGCGGCGGTGTCCGGCGCGGCGCGCAGCAGGGCGGCGGCCGCCGCGGCCCCCACCACGAGGGCGGTCAGCCGGACCGGCACCCAGCGGTCGGCGCCCGGCCCGTCGTCGCCGGGCGGACGGCCCAGGCCACGGGTGACGAAGGTGGCCAGCGTGCCGGTGAGGTAGGTCGAGGGCCGCGCGGCCGGACCGGCGCCCAGCATCGCCCCGGTCTGCGCGCCCATCGCCAGAGCGGCGGCGCCCAGCATGCCGTCCCGCTCCGCTCCCCCGGGCGCCCCGCCAGCCGCCGCCCACAGGGCCGCGAGCACCGCCAGCAGCACGGCCTCCCCCGCCAGGCACGCCAGGATGGGCCGCGGCCAGCGGGCGGACGGCGGTACCGGGCCGTTCCGGCGGCAGATCCGTGCGGCGGCCGCGGTACCGGCGGTGAACCCGGCCAGCGCCAGCAGCGGCGGCACGGTCTCGGCGAACCGGTCACCGCCGACGGCCAGGCCCAGCAGCGCCAGGTTCCCGGTCATGACCCCGGCGAAGACGTGCCCGAGCCGGGTGAAGGCCAGCGCGTCCACCGCCCCGGACGCGGCCGCCAGCAGGACGACCGCCGTGTGCCCGGCGATCCCGGGCGAGGCGTGCTGGCGGGTCCGGCCCGGGGAGGGGCTCGGGCCGGCCCCGGGCCCGTCCGGGGCCGTCGGCACCGGTGCCTACCGCAGCGGGCCGGGGTCGGGCACCGGCTCCGGTTCCGGCAGCGGGCCGGGCCCCGGCGGGGGCGGCGACGGGATCGGGTCGGGCGCCGGGCCGGGCGGGCCCGGCGCGGGCGGCACCGGGCCGGGACCGGGCAGCGGCCCGGGCTGCGGACCACCGGGTCCGGGGCCAGGGACCGGCGAGGGCGGCACCGGATCGGGTCCGGGGGTCGGCGAGGGCGGCACCGGGTCGGGGCCCGGGCCGGGCGGTGCGGGGTCGGGGCGCGGCGTGGTCCCGGCCGGCCGCGGGACGCCCCGGCCGACACCGGGAGCGCCGCCTTCCGCCGTCCGCCGGGCCAACTCCAGGGTCACCATGACGAGCCTCCTGCGTGCGTGGGACGCGTACCTTGCCTTTTCTACGGGTGGCGGCCGCCGGGCGCGCGCTGTGCGTGCCGCGCGCGGGCGTCCGGCCGGGGCCCGCGGTGCGGCGCTCCGGCGGCGGTCCGGCCCTGCCGGGCGGGCCGCCGGGGACCCGCTCACCCCGGCGGCTCCCGTTGCCGCTCCTGCCCCGGATCGGCCGCCGTACCCGTCCCGGCCGGATCCGCCGCGCCCGCCCGGGGGGCTGAGCGCGGGCGTTCCCCCACCGGGGCAAGGCGTTCACCCGGACGAGCGAACTTCGCCGCGGTCACTCCGTGCGGCGCACCCTCCTGACGGGTGGTCATCCCCCTACGATCGTCGCCGGTGCGGTCCCCGGCGGCCGCTTGGACTCGACCCCTGGGGTGCCCATGAAGGTCCGTCACGCCGTTGTGGCCCTGCTGTCCGGCGCGCTGTTCCTCCCGTTGACCGCTCCCGCGCACGCGGCCGGCCGGACGCCCTCGGGGACGTCCGGCGGCAGCACGTGCTCGGCCGGCTACTACCGCGGTGACGCCCGGCTCGGCCCGGCGTCGCTGCCGGTGCGCGGGACGGTGGGCCGCCAGCTGGACGGCTACACGCGCACCGGGTTCATGACCGTGCCGCACTTCCTGGCCCGCTACTGGGACCCGACCGCCAACATGAACCAGGGCGGCTGGATCTACCCGCCGGCGAACGGCTTCGTCCAGCGCATGGACGGCACGCCGGTGGAGTGGGACCAGCAGTTGCGCACCGGCCAGGAGATCGACCGGTACGGCAGTGAGTTCGGCACGTTCCTGGCGCCGGCCGGCACCCCGTACGGGGAGCGGGCCATCCCGCCGCAGAGCCTGGAGGGGCAGCCGGCGGCGGGCTGCGACTACCACGAGTACCGGGTGATCAAGTCCTTCGACGTGGAGGCCGGTCCCATCGCCCCCTGGTTCGCCCAAACGGGGCTGGGCCTCCAGTACCAGGTCGTGCAGTCCCTGGTGCCGGGGTCGCCCGCCAACATCAACGTGGGGTGGCTGCTCTCCCACGGATACCTCCAGCGCGTGATCTGACCGGCACGCGGGGCCCGGTTCCGCCGCACCGGCGGGGGCCGGGCCCCGGCGCGCTCAGCCGGTCCAGGCCGGGCGGGAGGGGTGGTCGCAGCGCACCACGACGTCGGCCCGCTCCCCCGGCCGCACCTCCTCGTCGTAGCGCTCCAGGGCCGGCAGTGTCCAGCGTTCCCCCTGCGGGGTGCGGCGGCGCAGCGCGGCCGGGGTCATCATCAGATGGACCGACAGGTCGAACGGGAATCCGCGCCCCAGTAGCAGCGGACCGTCGAACAGCAGCACGCAGCCGGGCGGCAGGCTCACGTACGCGGCGCGGGTGGAGCGGTCGGTGACCGGGTCCCACAGCGTCGGCAGCACCCGGCCGTCGCCGTCGGACTCCAGGCGGCCGAAGACCTCGCGCCACAGGGCGCCCTCGTCGAGCCAGAGGCTGTAGTAGGCGTCGGCGTCGTGGTGGCCGTACTCCAGGCGCAGCGAGGCCGGGCGCAGGAAGTCCGCGGCCCGCACGCGGTGCGCCGGCCGGCCGAGGGCGGGCAGCCGCGCGGCGAGGGCGTCGGCCAGCGCGCCGGGCTCGGTGGCGTCCGCGCCGTCCAGCGCCACGCGAGGCCGGCCGGTGCCGTCGGCGGGCTCCAGGGCCGCGATCCGGCCGGCGAGTTCCCCGATCAGCCTCGACCAGGTCACGGGGGTGGGGGCGGCGCCGTTCATACGGCCATCCTGCCGGACCCGGGACCGGGACCGGGACCGGCCGGCGGACGGGGGCGCGGGGGTGCGGCGGGCCAGCGGGCGGGCGGAGCGGGACGGGCGGGCGCACGATGGAGGCAACGCCGAGGGAGGTCCGCATGGCTCTGCACGAGGTCGGCACTGAACGCCGCAACGCCCCCGACGACCTGTACGCGCTGCCCGGGGCGGGCAGGCCGCTGCCGCGCTACCGCATCCCCGAAGGGCCGATGCCGGCGCGGGCCGCCGCACGGCTGGTGCGGGACGAGCTGGCGCTTGACGGCAGCTCGCGGCAGAACCTGGCGACGTTCTGCACGACCTGGGTGGAACCGGAGGTACGGGCCGTCATGGCCGACACCCTCGACAAGAACCTGGTCGACAAGGACGAGTACCCGCGCACCGCCGAGCTGGAGTCGCGCTGCGTGCACATCCTGGCCGGCCTGTGGAACGCGCCGGACGGCGCCCGGGCGACGGGCTGTTCGACGACCGGGTCCAGCGAGGCGGCCATGCTGTGCGGGCTGGCGCTCCAGCGGCGCTGGCGGGCCCGGCGCCGCGCCGACGGCAAGGCGTCGGACCGGCCCAACCTGGTGTGCGGCCCGGTGCAGGTGTGCTGGGAGAAGTTCGGCCGGTACTTCGACGTGGAGCTGCGGCAGATCCCGCTGCGGGGAGACTGCCTGACGCTGCTGCCGGAGCAGCTGGCCGACTACTGCGACGAGAACACCATCGGTGTGGTCACCACGCTGGGCGTGACGTTCACCGGCGGCTACGAGCCGGTCGCCGGCGCGGCCGCCGCACTGGACGAGCTGGAGCGCGCCACGGGTCTGGACGTCCCCCTGCACGTGGACGCGGCCAGCGGGGGTTTCGTGGCGCCGTTCCTCGATCCGGGACTGGTGTGGGACTTCCGGCTGGAGCGGGTCAAGAGCATCAACTCCTCCGGTCACAAGTTCGGCCTGGCGCCGCTGGGCGTGGGCTGGGCGGTGTGGCGGGACGCGGAGGAGCTGCCGGAGGAGCTGGTCTTCCACGTCGACTACCTCGGGGGCGACATGCCGACGTTCGCGCTGAACTTCAGCCGTCCCGGCGGTGAGGTGGTCGCGCAGTACTACAACCTGCTGCGGCTGGGGCGTGAGGGCTACACCCACGTGCAGCGGGCGTGCCGGGAGACCGCGGTGCGGCTGGCGCGCGGGATCGCGGAGCTGGGCCCGTTCAGGGTGCTGCACGACGGCGGCTCGGGGCTGCCGGTGGCGTGCTGGACTCTGGCGGACGCGCCGCGCGGTGACGGCTGGACGCTGTACGACCTGTCCGAGCGGCTGCGGATGCGCGGCTGGCAGGTGCCGGCGTACCCGCTGCCGGCCGACCGGCAGGACGTGGTGGTGCAGCGGGTCGTCGTGCGGCACGGCGTCAGCCGCGACCTGGCGGAGCTGCTGCTGGCGGACGTGCGCGCCGCGCTGGGCGAACTGCGGCGGCGGGACGTGGCGGTCGCCGAACCCGTTCCGGGCTTCCACCACTGACGTCCCGGCGGGCCGCGCCGGCCGCGGGGCCGGCGCGGCGGCGGGTCACAGTTCGGCGAGCATCTCGCGGATCAGGTCCCGGCTGGCCCGCGGGGACAGCGAGTCGGCCCGCATGCGGTCCATCACCCGTGCGTACTGGGCGACCTCGTCCCGCTTGTCGATGTACAGGGCGCTGGTGAGCTGCTCCAGGTACACCACGTCGGCGAGGTTGTCGTCCGGGAAGCCGAGCACGGTGAAGGCGCCGCCCTCGGCCGCGTGGGCGCCACGCCCGAACGGCATGACCTGGAGCCGCACGTTGGGCTGCTCGGACAGGTCGAGCAAACGGTTCAGCTGACCGCGCATCACGTCCGGACCGCCCAGGGCCCGGCGCAGCGCGGCCTCGTCGAGCACGGCGGAGAAGCTGGGGGCCTGCTCCTGGCCGAGTATCCGCTGGCGGCGCATCCGCAGGTCGACACGGCGTTCGATCTCCTCGTCGGGCGCCGCGGGCAGGCCGCGGGAGACGACGGCCCGCGCGTAGTCCTCGGTCTGCGCCAGGCCGTGGACGAACTGCACCTCGAAGGTGGAGATCCGCGCGGCCGCCTCCTCCAGGCCCACGTACGTCTGGAACCAGCCGGGCAGCAGGTCCCCGTAGCCGTGCCACCAGCCGGTGACGCTGGCCTCCCGGGTGAGGTCCAGCAGGTGCTCGCGGTCCTCCTCGCCGACGCCGTAGAACGTCAGCAGGTCCGCGACGTCACGTTCCTTGACGGCGACGCGGCCCAGCTCCATCCTGCTGATCTTCGACTCGGAGGCGCGGATGCAGTATCCGGCCTGCTCGCGGGTGATCCCGCGGGCCTCGCGCATTCTGCGCAACTGCGAACCGAGCAGGATGCGTCGCATCATCGACCCACTGCCCGGTGGTTGAGCTGACATCGGCCTGGTCCCCTCCTCGACGGAACGGAGCAAGTCTTCCATCACCGCGCCGGGCACGGGGGCCCGATCCGGTCACTCGCGTCCCATTGATGCATGTGCATCCGCCCATGCATATGCCAAGTTTGCAGATGCACGTGCATCCGACCTTGCATCCGTCGTTTACGTTCGGGACGATATGGGGCGTGCACGTGCCCATCCCCGTTCACGACCCGACCGAGGTGCCGGACATCATGAGGACTGAGGGCTCCAGAACGCTGGCGCCGTCCGGTGACGTGGTGTTCCCCACTCAGCGGCTGGCCTCCTCCGCCTGCGAGCTGCCCCCGCGGCTCGAATCGGTACGCGAGGCACGGCTGTTCACCCGACATACGCTCCAGCGCTGGGGGCTGTCGGAGATGTTCGACAACATCGCCCTGGTGACGTCGGAGCTCGTCACCAACGCACTGCGGCACGGGGTCGGCACGACGGCGGGATCCGCGTCCGTCTCCCACCCCGGCTGCCCGCCCTCGGTGCGCCTGAGTCTGGCGCACTGGACCTCACGGGTGGTCTGCTCGGTGCGCGACCCCAGCGACGAGGGGCCGATGGAGAAGGTGCCCGACTGGGTGGCCGAGTCGGGCCGAGGTCTGCACCTGGTCTCCTCGTGCAGCGACGCGTGGGGCTGGCACCCGCTCGCGGGCGCCGGGAAGGTCGTCTGGGCGCTGTTCCCCGCGCCCGGCGGCCACTAGAACCGCTCCGGCCCCCGGCTCGTCAGCCGGGGGCCAGCAGGTGGTCGAAGTCCCCGGCCTTCACGCCGCGTAGCAGCGCGGCGATCTCGGCACGCGTGCAGACCAGCGCCGGACCTTCCGGGAAACGTGAGTTGCGCATCGCGACCTCACCGTGCGGAAGGCGTGCCAGCTCGACGCAAGTGCCTTGTGAGTTGCTGTGGGTGCTTTTCTGCCACACCGCCTCTCGAATCTCGCTGGAAGCCATGCCGTTGTACGTGCTGCGCACGGAATACCTCCTCAGGCAGGTGTTCTCACCTGCGGGAATGATAGCGCGCGGCGAACGCCCGGCTATCCGGCGGGAATGTGACGAATAAACCTGTCCGGCAGACGGTAATTGGGATGCGTATGCCCGGCCGGGTGCGCGAGCATGCGCATATGGGATGGCTTATACACGGCACCTCGGAAGCCTTCGCCGCCGCCGCCGGAGATTACCTGACGGACCGTCCGCTGGGGAACGCCGTCGCCCCCGCGATCGCGGAACGTGTCCGCCGGTCGGAGTCGGGCCGGAGTCGGGCCGGGGCCGGGAGGCGGGCCGGGCGCACCCGCCGAGTTCGGCCACCGGTGCGCGCCGGACGGCACGGTGGCGGCCGCCTCCGTGCGCGCTCCGCCCTGGGGACCGGCGTTGACGCGCCTGCCGGCGGACGCGGCACCGGAGTTGGCGCCGCTGTTCACCGCGCGGGGCCCGGGACTGGCCGGCGCCACCGGCCCCCGGGCCGCGGTGACCGCGTTGGCGGTGGCCCGGGAGGCGGTCACCGGACGCGGCGTCAACTTCGTCAAGGAAATGCCGCTGTACCGTTCGGGTGACGTGGTGCGGCCCCCTGAGCGGCCGGACCAGGGCGGACGGCGGCCGGGGCGCCGGCCGGTGGGCGGCGCTCGCCGGACGCAGCGCCACGGTGGCCGGCACGACGCGGATCGCGCCCGTCCACACCCCGCCGCACCTGCGGGGCCGGGGATACGCCGCCGGTGCCACCGCCCACCTGTGCGGGGCCGCTTCGGCCGCCGGGGCGCGCGAGATCGTGCTGTTCACGGACACGGCCAACGCCACCGGCGACCGGCTCTGCCGGCGGCTGGACCGCCACCCCGTCGCCGGACACCCGCGGGTCGGACTCACACCGCCGGCACCGGCCGGCCGACCGGTCAGACCACCCGTGCGCCGGAGGTGTCGATCACCCGGCACAGCCGGTAGGTGACCGGGGTGAAACCCAGACCGGGCCAGTGACCGGCGGCCAGCGGGGAGGTGCTCGGCCAGCCCGCGGCCAGCTGGCGGTAACCGTGGCCGAACGCCCAGGCCAGCGCGGTCGCCAGCAGTACCCTGCTGACGCCCTCACCGCGGGCGGTCGGCTCCACGTACGCCTCGGCCAGCTCCGCGGTGCCCTCCGGGGTGAACGGCCCGGGGGCGGCCGGGGTGACCAGGATCATGCCGGCCTCCTCCCCGCGCCGCATCGCCAGCCACGCGCCGCACGCCGGGTCGCCCAGCGCCTCGGCGTACCGGGCGCGCTGCTGCGCCAGCGCCTCCTCGGACTGCGGCTGGAACATCGCGGCCTTGCGGCGGTACGCGGAGGACTCCGCGGCCATCCTGCCCACCGGTGCCAGGTCCGCGCTGCCGGCCCGGCGGATCGACAGCCCCTCCACGCCGCGCGGCTGGCGCCCGCTGCCCTTGACCGGCAGCACCCCGCGCACCGCCTCCAGGCCGAAGCCCAGCCGGAACCAGGCCATCGCCACGGCGTCGTCCGCGGGCAGTTCCACGTGGTGGACGGTGCGACCGCGGGCCACCAGGCGTTCGGAGACGGCCGCGTACATCGCGCGCAGCGCCCCGGTCTCGCAGCCGGCTGCCGCCGCGTGGGCGCCGTGGCCGATCAGCGCGGTGCCGGCGCCCCCGTGGTCGTCGGGGCGGTGGTCGCCGAGCCCGCTGCCGGGCACCGCGACCAGGTAGCCGGTCTCCTTGCTGCGGCTGCCGCGCGCCACGACCGCCTCGGCGCCGGGGGCGGCCAGCAGGGCGGCGATGCGTTCGTCGCTGTCCCAGGCCGCGGACGCGGCGGTGGCCGGACTCGTCCCGACCGAGGCGAACGGGCGCTTGCGGGTCTTGGCGTACCAGCGTTCCAGGAGCGCGGCGGATTCCGGTATGTGCTCGGCCGACATGGGCGCGATGGCGAAGGTCATGGTGCGCCGGACGCTAACGGGCCGCCGCCGGGGCCCGCAAGGCGCCGGCCGGGTCCGGGGGGTGGCAGCGGCTGAGCGGATCGTCCCGGTAGCGACCGAACTCGGGCAGTTCGGCGTAACCGCGGCTTGAGGTACGGCGCCATGGCATCCGGCTGCCGGGTACCGGTCTCCAGCACCCTGGTCGGGTTCCCCGCAGCGCTCCCCGCACTCCTGCCGCACACGTTCGGTCAGCGGCACGGCGTCCGGGTGGTCGTAGCCGGCGGCGCGGGGCGGACGGATAGGGTCGGCGCATGCTCACCGTGACCACCGTCAACGTCAACGGGCTGCGGGCCGCCGTGCGCAAGGGCTTCGGGCCCTGGCTGGCGGGGACCAGGGCCGACGTGGTCTGCCTCCAGGAGGTCCGCGCCGAGCCGGCGCAGTTGCCGGCCGGGGCCGCCGCCCCGGAGGGCTGGCACACCGTGCACGCCCCCTCGTCGGTCAAGGGCCGCGCCGGGGTGTCACTGCTGACCCGGCAGGAGCCGGAGTCGGTGCGGACCGGCTTCGGCTCCGAGGAGTTCGACACCGCGGGCCGCTACGTCGAGGCCGACCTGCCGGGCGTGACGGTGGCCAGCCTCTACCTGCCGTCGGGCGAGGCGGGCACCGAGCGACAGGAGGAGAAGTACCGCTTCCTCAAGGAGTTCGAGGGGTACCTGACGGGCCTGCGGAAGCGCTGCGAGGCCGCCGGGCGGCACGCGGTGGTGTGCGGCGACTGGAACATCGCGCACCGCGAGGCGGACCTGCGCAACTGGCGGGCCAACACCCGCAACTCCGGCTTCCTGCCCGAGGAGCGCGGCTGGCTCGACCGGCTGTACGGCGAGGGCGGCTGGGTGGACGTGGCCCGCGCCCTCCAGCCCGGCGGCGAGGGCCCGTACACCTGGTGGTCCTACCGGGGCCGGGCGTTCGACAACGACAGCGGCTGGCGGATCGACCTCCAGGTGGCGACCCCGGCCCTGGCCGCCCGTGCCGGATCCGCGGTGGTCGAACGGGCCGCCACCCACCCGGAACGCTGGTCGGACCACGCGCCGCTCACCGTGACCTACGCGGTCTGACTGCCCCGGCCCGCCGGCCGCTCGCGCACGACCCCGTGGCGCAGCACCGCGTGCACGCCCCAGGTGACGTTGGCGATCTGGGTGACCCGCAGGTCGACCGCGGTACTGGCGAGCGCGAGGGCGGCGGCGCGTTCCATGCCGTACAGGGCGCGCATCCACGTCAGCATGGCGTCCAGGGCCTGGGCGGACGCCTCGTTGAGGTCGGCGTCGAAGCCGAAGGTGACGCGGCCGGCCGGGGTGACGGCGTGCGCGGTGGGCACCGGCGGGTCGTCGAGCAGGCCGAGGGTCAGCCGGGTGGTCATGCCGCACTCGACGGCGGTGCCGGAGACCTCCCCGTCGCCCTGCGCGGCGTGCCCGTCGCCCACGCACAGCATCGCGCCGGGCACGGTCACCGGCAGGAACAGGGTGGATCCCGCGACGAGTTCACGGCAGTCGATGTTCCCCCCGCAGGCGCGCGGCGGCACGGTGGAATGCGTGCCGGGTTCGGCGGGCGGCAGCCCGACGACCCCGAGGAACGGGGCCAGGTCCACGCTCTGCCCGTACTGGTTGACGCCGGTGCCCGCGTCCGCGTCCAGGTCCCACAGCAGCCAGGAGGCGTCGGTGCCCGCCAGGCCGAGGCGCCGGGCGAGCGGGGTGTCGGCGCCGGCGGCCACGGTCCAGCCCCACGGGTCGGGCCGCAGGGCGTCCAGCCGTACCGACAGCATTCCGCCCGGTGCGGCGCCGCGGACCTCGACGGGACCGACGAGGCAGTGCCCGCGGCGGGCGGCGAGCAGTTGCGGGACCTTCTCGCCGGGGGTGCGCATGCGCTCCAGATTCCCGGCGGAGTCGTAGGACCGCACCTCGACGCCGTCCCCGGGGTCCACGGTGAGGACCGGCGGGGCCGCCGGGTCGAAGACGTCGGTCACCGTCGTGGGTCCCGCGTCGATCCGGTGCTCGGCCATGGCGGACACGCTCCTGGGGTCGGGGTCGGGGTCGCCGGACGGCGCGGGCGACAGCCGCCGCCCCCGGCTCCGGCGGCCGGGGACGGGGGTGCGGGGTGCTACCCGACCGGGTGGCTGTGGAACGCGGAGGGATTGATCTCGGAGGGCGGCCGGCGCAGCAGCGTGGCCTGTTCGAAGGCGTGGGCGAGACCGATCAGCACCGGCTCGCTCCAGGCCGGTCCGAGGAAGGTGACGCCGAACGGCGCGCGGCCGTGCGGCACGTAACCGGCCGGCACGGCGATCGAGGGGAACCCGGCCCTGGCGCCGATGTCGTAGCCGCCCCGGCCGGCGAACAGCACGGCGTCCAGGGCGTGTTCGGCGAGCAGCGGCTCGATGAGCTCCTTGCTGACGCTCAGGTCGCGCGCCCGCGACTCCCGGTAGCGCTCGGCGTCGGCACTGTCCGGGTCGCTGTCCCAGCCCTGCGCCTCCTCGGCGATGACCTGGCCGAACTTCAGGGCGCGGCCGGCGTTGGCCTTGTTGAACGCGAGGACGTCGGCGAGGCTGCGGATCGGCGCGTCGTGCGGGAGGCGGGCCAGGTAGGCGTTCAGGTCGCGCTTGAACTCGTAGCTGAGCACGATGGACTTGACGGCCTTGGTGTCCCGGAACGGCAGGTCGACCTCGACGAGGGTCGCGCCGGCCGCGGTGACCGCGCCGGTGGCGGCCTCCCACAGGGGCCGCTCGGGGCTCTCCTCGTCCGGCACGGTCTCCCGGGGCACACCGATGCGGGCGCCGGACAGGGCCGCGGGGTCGAGGTCGGCGGTGAAGTCGTGGCCGTCCAGCGGGCAGGCGGCGGTGGCCGGGTCCTGCGGGTCGGGCCCGGTCAGGACGGTGAGCAGGGCGGCGGCGTCGGCGACCGTGCGGGTCATCGGGCCGGCGGTGTCCTGGCTGGAGGCGATCGGCACCATGCCGGTCCGGCTGATCAGGCCGACGGTGGGCTTGACGCCGACGAGGGAGTTGAGGACCGCCGGGCTGATGATCGAACCGGACGTCTCGCTGCCGACGGTCACCGCCGCCAGTCCCGCCGCCGCGGCCGCCGCGGATCCGGAGCTCGAACCGCTGGGAGTGGCGCTGAGGTCGTAGGGGTTGAGCACCTGGCCGCCGAGGGCACTGTAGCCGCTGGGCATCTTCCGGGTGAGGAAGTTGGCGAACTCGGTGAGGTTGGTCTTGCCCAGGAGCACCGCGCCGGCCTCCCGCAGCCGGGTCACCAGCGGCGCGTCGGCGGCCGGGCGGCTGTCGGCCAGGGCCAGCGAGCCCACGGTGGTGGGCAGGCCGGCCATGTCGATGTTGTCCTTGACGAGCACCGGTATGCCCAGCAGCGGCCCGCGCTCCCCGGCGGCCCGCCGGGCGTCGGCCCGGGCGGCCTCGGCGAGCGCCCCGGGGTTGAGCGCGCGCACCGACCGCAGCGCCGGGCCGCGGGTGTCGAGGGCCTCCACCCGCCGCAGGTACGCCTCGGTGAGCGCGACCGCGGTGGTGCGTCCGGAGTCCAGCAGCGCGGTGAGCTCGGCGACCGAGGCGGTCTCCAGGTCGCAGGGCGGGGCCGTGGCGGGAGCGGGGACGGTGCCGGGCGCCGTGACAGACTCGGCGGGCTCGGAGGTGGTGGCGATGGCGCACTCCCGGGGGCGGTTCGGCGGGGCGGGCGGCCGCGTGCGGGCCCGGCGCACGCCCCGCGCCGGAACCCCGGCACCGGCACGTGTCGCAACCGAACCCTAGACGTTCACCCGCCCCCGGGGGATCCCCGGTCCGGCGGGAAGGTGGACGGCCGGCCGGGGTGCCTCCCGGGTCACCGGCACCGCGCCGCCCAGGGTGCCCCCGGGTGACCGGGCTCAGCGGTCCCCGAGGCGGGCCAGGAGGTGCTCGCGGCCGGGCAGCCGGGCCGTCTCCAGGGCCGAGGGGTCGCCGGCCGCCGGGTCCGCGCCGGCGCCGAGCAGCAGGTCGACGACCGCGTCCTCGCCCCTGAGGACGGCGCCGGACATCGGGGTCCGGCCGGCGTCGTTGGTGCGGTCGGGGTCGGCACCGCGCCGCAGGAGGGCGGCCGTGGTGGCGGCGTGGCCGTGGTAGGCGGCGAGCATCACGAGGGTGTCGCCACGGTCGGTGCACAGGTTCACCGGCACGCCGGCGTCGACGTAGGCGGCCAGCCGATCGGTGTCACCGTCCCGGGCGAGGTCGAAGACCTGGCCGGCGAGCTGCATGACCTCGGGGTCCAGCGACGGTTCGTCCGGCACTCCGCCGTCCGGACCGGGGTGGCTCTCGGCTGGGGTGCGCGTCATCGCTGGCTCCTGCGGGGTCGCTGGGGCGGTCGTCGTCGTATGCGCCGACTTCACCCTAGAGGGTTAAGACGGCCTGAAGTGGCATCACTCGGTCGGGGGACATCGTTGCCCTGATCGGGCGGTGCCGCACAGGGCGCGGCGGCGTGTTGGCAAGGATCGCGCCGACGGCGGAGCCCGCCGGACCGCCGGACGGGCGAAAAGTGCGAAAAGTAACCCTGATGGCAACTTCGCACGGTAATTACCCTTGGTGAATCCGGAAGAACACATGGTGACCGTCCCCGTCGGCGTCCCCGTCCTCATCCCCAGGAGCACCTCATGATCCTGACCGTCTCCGGCGTCGTCCTGCTGGGCATCATCGCCTACCTCTTCTTCCGCAAGGACGGCCTGAAGGTCTCCCACGCGGTGGTCTGCTCGCTGTTCGGGTTCTACCTGGCCAGCACGGCCATCGCGCCCAGCATCCGGGCCGGCAGCGCGAGCCTGGCCAACCTCATCGGCGGCATCAAGCTCTGACGCCGCCCCGGCCGCACCTCCGGGCCCGCCGGGCGTGTCCCCGCCCGCGGCGCCGGCCCCGCCCGCACCCGCGGGCTCCCGGCACCGGCCCGGTCGGGGCGTCCCCGTCCCCCGGCCCGCGCAACCGCGCCCGTCCCCTGAGGAGTCCCCGTGCCCCGGCGCCCGCTGCCCAGCATCCTGACCGACCGTGCCCTGCCGTCGCTCTCCCGGGGCCGTGAGGCGGCCCGGGCCGCCTCCGACAACGCGGCCGACGTGCTCAGGCCCCTGATCACCATCGGCCGGGGGCTGCGGCGGCACGCCGGCTGGGCGGTGGCCTGGTGGACCAGGGCCCCCCGCGAGCGGCGCGGCCCGGCGCTGCTGCTGACCACCGCAGGAATCCTGGTCGTCGTACTGATGCCCTACGGTCCGGTGCTGGCCGGCGTCGCCCTGATGGCGTCCGCCGCCTGGGCCGGACGGGACCGCCGCCCCGCCCGCACCGGCCCCACCGACGCCGAGTACGACAAGCTCCGTTCGGTCTACGAGGCCCTCGTGCCCTACCTGACCGACCCCGACGACCCGTCACCGCTCTACGGACACGAGGGCGACGTGGACGCCGTCTTCCTGGAGCACGCCTTCGACGGCGGACGGCTGACCCGGCTGCGGCTGCGGTACCCGGGGTACTTCACCGACGGCGAGGCCGACGCCCGCGCCCGCGTCGAACAGCTGCTGCACGCCAAGGCCGGGCGCGGCCGCGAGTACCGCTTCGACTGGAACGAGGAGGACAACCAGCTGACGCTCACCGCCCTGCCCGCGCTGGGCACCGGCATCGCGGCGCAGCACTTCGTCGCCTCGCCCCACGAGGCCGTGCTGGGCTTCACCGACGAGCGGGACGTGCAACGCACCATCCCGGTGCGCGACGGCGGCACCCCGCGCGACGTGCCGCCGGTGGTGTGGCGCACCGGCCCGCGGTCCACCGAACCGCACCTGCTGGCCCTCGGGGCACCCGGCACCGGCACCACCTCGCTGCTGCGGTCGCTGGCCCTGCAGGCGCTCCAGCACGGCGACGTCCTGGTGCTGGACGGCGCCGGCTGCGGGGAGTTCGGCTTCCTGACCGGGCGTCCCGGCGTGCTGGCCGTGGAGTCCGGGCTGGCGGGGGCGCTGGCCACACTGGAATGGCTGGCGCACGAGACCGAGCGGCGGCTGATCGCCGTCAACCGCGCGCGGCAGGCCGGCCGGCCCGCCCCCGCCGACGTGCGGCGCCCCCTGTGGCTGCTGCTGGACCACCCCGCGGCGCTGACCCAGGTGGCCAGGGTGGAGGGCCGCACCGACCCGCAGGACCTGCTGGACGTCCCCCTGCGGCACGGCCGGGCCGCCGGGGTGACGATCGCGGTCGCCGAGCACCTGGACTGCGCCGACGCGCTCTGCGAGGCGGTGCGCACCGGCACCCGGGCCCGCGTGCTGCTGGGCGCGGCGCACCCGGCGACCGCCCGGGCGGTGCTGGGTCTGCCGCCGCACACCACGCAGAGCGCCCACCAGCCCCCCGGCCGCGGGTACGCCCGGCTGGGCGAGGGCGCGGTGCACCGGCTCCAGGTGCCGGCCACGCCCGACCCGCACGACGAGGAGACCGCCGACGCGCACCGCGAGGCCGTGCTCGGGCTGCTGCCGCCGCTGCCGGGGCAGGAACCGGCCCCCGGACCGCCCGCCGGGCGCGTCGACCTCACGAGGCCCGACCGCGCCCCGGAGCAGACCGGCACCGTCGTCGACCTCACCAAGCACACCGCCCACCGAACCCCCGGCGGCCCGGCCACCCCGGTCCGCCTGCTGGCGACCCACACCCCGCGGACGGCGGAGGCACCGTCGGAACGGTGAGGGGGCGGGGGTTCGGGCGAGCCGTACGGGGGCGGTGGCGCGGGTCCCGGCCACCGTGCCCCGGGGTCAGGCCACCAGCGTCGGGGGGCCCAGCGGACCGGATCCCGCGGTGCCGGAGCGGACCGCCTCCGCGGCGGCGGCCAGCCGCGCCACCGCCTCGTCGGCGACGGCGTTGCCGACGGTGAACGGCAGCCGAACGTAACCCTCGAAGGCGCCGTCCACCCCGAAGCGGGTGCCGGAGGGCACGCGGACGCCGAAGCGTTCGCCCGCGTCGGCGAGCCGGGAGCCGGACAGGTCGCCGGTGCGCACCCACATGGTCATGCCACCGCCGGGCACCGTGAAGCTCCAGTCGGGGGTGTGGCGGCGCAGCGCGGCCACGATGGCGTCCCGGTTCCGGCAGGCGAGGTCGCGCCGCAGTTCCAGGGCCCGCTCCCAGCCCTCGCCGCGCAGCAGCCAGGCCAGGGCCAGTTGCTCGACCACCGGGGTGCCCATGTCGAGGTGGGCACGGGCGGCGATCATGTGCCGGACGAGTTCCGGCGCGGCGCGGATCCAGCCGATCCGCATCCCGCCCCAGACCGCCTTGCTGGCCGAGCCGGCGGTCAGCACGGTGCCGCCGCCGTGGTCGAAGGAGGCCAGCGGGCGCGGAACGCCGTCCTGCGGGCGGAAGTTGAGTTCCGCCATCGTCTCGTCGGAGACCAGCACCACCCCGGACGCCCGGGCCGCGTCCACCAGGGCGCGGCGCTGCTCGTCGGGCACCAGGGTGCCGGTGGGGTTGTGGAAGTCGGGGATGACGTAGCCGAAGCGGGGGGCGGCCTCGCGCAGCGCGCGGCGCCAGGCGTCCAGGTCCCAGCCGCCGCCGGCCGCCATCGGCACCGGAACCAGGCGTCCGCCGTTCTCCCGCAGCAGTTGCAGCACGTTGGCGTAGCTGGGGGCCTCGACGGCGATGCGTTCGCCGGGGCCGGCGAAGAGGCGGGCGGCGGCGGAGACCGCGCCCATGGCGCCGGTGGTGACCATGATCTGCTCGGGCATGGTGGGCACGCCGCGACCGGTCAGGTGCCCGGCGATCGCCTCCCGCAGCACCGGCAGGCCGGCCGGGTAGTCGCCGTGGGTGGCCGCGTACCGGGGCAGTTCGGCGAGGGCGCCCTCGAAGGCGCGGGTCAGCCAGGGCTCGGGGGCGGGCAGGGCGGCGCAGCCGAGGTCGATGACGGAGGCGGCGGCCTCGGGCGGCAGGGGCTCCAGCCCGCCGGCCGGTACCGGGCGCCCGTCCGGCATGGCGGTCCAGCTGCCCGCGCCCCGGCGGGACTTGACGAAGCCCTCGGCGCGCAGCGTCTCGTAGGCGGCGGCGACCGTGGTGCGGCTGACCCCGAGGGCGACGGCCAGTTCGCGTTCCGCGGGCAGCCGGGCGGCCACCGGGACGCGGCCCTCCAGCAGCAACAGGCGTACGCGCTCGGCGAGTTCGCGGTAGGCGGGGGCGCGGCGGGGGGCCCGGGGCCCGGTGCCGGCGGTGTCCCGGCCGTCCCGGGGGACGAGCAGGCGTGCCAGGTGCCCGGCGCCGACCACGGCGGTCCACGGAGCCATCTCTTCGATCCACCTTCCTCGGATTGGCCACGGAATTGGCCCTGCCCCCCATCCACAGTGGCACGCGTCAGGCCAATCGCACCAGGTATCCGTCCACCCGGTGGACGGCGGCGAGGAGTGGCGGCCGGCCGGAGGCGGCCGGCCGCGCGGGGTGACGGTCGGGCCCGGTGGACGCCGGCGCGGGTTGGCGGCCGGCGGGAGGCGCCGCGGGCACGCCCCTCCCGCCCCGGCGTCCGGCGGTTCCCCGCGGGCGGCATACTGCCCCGGTGACCGACTCCTCGCCGCGTCCGGCCGGGTCCGCCCCGGCCGGCGTGCGCCATCCGTTCCTCGACCACCCCGGGCCGCTGGCCTTCGCCCACCGCGGTGGCGGCTGCGAGGGGCTGGAGAACACCCTGACCGCGTTCCGCCGGGCCGTGGACCTGGGCTACCGCTACGTCGAGACCGACGTGCACACCACGTCCGACGGCGTACTGGTGGCCTTTCACGACGCCACGCTGGACCGGGTGACGGACGCCCGGGGCGTCATCGCCGGGCTGCCGTGGTCCGTCGTGCGGCAGGCCCGGGTCGGCGGGCGCGAGTCGCTGCCGCTGTTCGAGGGCCTGCTGACCTCCTTCCCGGCCACCCGTTTCAACGTCGACGTCAAGGCGGATTCCGCGGTGCGGCCGCTGGTGGCGGCGCTGGAGGCGGCGGACGCCTGGGACCGGGTGTGCGTCGGCTCGTTCTCACAGGCGCGGGTGGACGCGGCGCGGCGGCTGGCCGGGCGGCGGCTGGCGACCTCGGTCGGCACCCGGGGCGTGGCGGCGCTGCGGCTGCTCAGCTGGGGCCGGCTGCCGGGCGGCGGACGGGCGGTCGGCGAGGCGGTCTGCGTGCAGGTACCGGAGCGGCAGTCCGGGATGCCGGTGGTGGATTCCGTTTTCCTGCGCGCGGCGCACCGAAGGGGCTTGCAGGTTCACGTGTGGACGGTGAACGATCGCGCTCGGATGGCGGACCTGCTCGATCTGGGCGTGGACGGCATCATGACCGATCACATCGAGACGCTGCGGTCCGTGCTGGCCGAGCGGGGTGCCTGGCCGACCGGCTGACCCCCGCCCGCCCGGCGGCGCCGGCGCCGCGACGCACAACGGTACGGGGAGCACCCGTACGGACAAGGGGGCAACCGTGGTCACCCGCGGAACGCAGGGGGCCGTGGCCCAGGATCCGCCCGCCGCACCGCAGCAGTCGGCCGCGGCGGGCCGCAGGCGCGAGCAACGCGGCTGGTACGTCTACGATTTCGCCATCACCGTCTTCTCCACCTCGGTGCTGACGGTCTTCCTCGGTCCCTACCTGACGACCGTCACCAAGGCCGCCGCCGACGCGCACGGCTACGTGCATCCGCTGGGCATACCGGTGCGGGCCGGCGCCTACTTCCCCTACTGCGTCTCGGCCTCGGTGCTGCTGTCGGTGCCGGTGATGCTGCTGGCCGGCGCGGTGGCCGACCGGACCGGGCGCAAGAAGCCGGTCATGGGGGCCTTCGCCTACCTGGGCGCTCTGTCGGTGGCCGGGCTGTACTTCCTGGCCGGCGACCGCTACCTGCTGGGCGGCGCGCTGCTGGTGGTGGCCAACATCTCCTACGGCGCCTCCGTGGTGGTCTACAACTCCTTCCTGCCGCAGATCGCCGGCCCGCACGAGCGCGACCGGGTCTCCTCCCGGGGCTGGGCCAGCGGCTACGTGGCCGGCGCCGGGATGCTCGTGGTCAACCTGGTGCTGTTCCTCAACCACGACGGCTTCGGCCTCTCGCAGGGCACCGCCGTGCGGCTGTGCATGGCCTCGGCCGGCGTGTGGTGGGGCCTGTGGACCCTGGTGCCGCTGCGCCGCCTGCGCGAACGCGGCGCCCCCGCCGACGCCCCGGCCGGTGGCGCCGCCCTCGGCCACGGTCTGCGGCAACTGGCGACCACCGTGCGCGAGTTGCGCGACTACCCGCTGACGCTGGCCTTCCTGCTGGCGTTCCTCATCTACAACGACGGCGTGCAGACGGTCATCTCGCAGGCGTCGGTCTTCGGTTCCGAGGAACTGCACCTGACGCAGACCACGCTGATCGGCGCGGTACTGCTGGTGCAGGTGCTGGCCATCGGCGGGGCGCTGCTGCTGGGGCGGCTGGCCGGGCGGTACGGCGCGAAGCGCACGCTGCTGGGGGCGCTGGTGGCCTGGACGGTCACGATCTCGGTGGCGTTCTTCATGCCGGGCCGCTCCCCCGCCTGGTTCTTCGTGCTGGCGGCGGCGATCGGCATGGTGATGGGCGGCAGCCAGGCGCTGTCGCGCTCCCTCTTCTCGCACCTGATCCCGCTCGGCAAGGAAGCCGAGTACTTCGCGGTGTATCAGGTCAGCGATCGGGGCACGAGTTGGCTGGGCCCCCTGATCTTCGGACTGGGCTACCAGCTCACCGGCAACTACCGGGACGCCATCATCTCACTTGTGGTGTTCTTCGTCGTCGGTTTTGCCCTGCTCGCCAGGGTTCAGCCCGGTCGGGCGGCGGCCGCTGTGGGCCGTTCGGCCCCGGACCTGATTTAGGCCCGGGGTTGCGGGGCGAGTAGTGTACGCCGTCGAAGAGCCGGAGGGACCGTTACTGCACGCACAGCCACACACCGACGATGGGTGACTTCCGCCGTCACATGTGACAAAACGGGCGGCGACGGGTACAACATGGGCGGCATGAAGAGGCGGTACCGCGGCGCGTCGCGCCTCCGGCAAGGGTGGCGGAGAGTGACGGACGGGCTCAGGTGTCCACAATCGGGAATCTTCACCGCCGACCGGACGTTGACCGGATGACGACGACAGCGACACCTGTCCTGTGGGCGACACAGCCCGGGAGGCACGATTCATGAGTGAGCGAGCTCTCCGCGGCACGCGACTCGGGGCCACCAGCTACGAGACCGACCGCGGCATCGATCTGGCCCCGCGCCAGACGGTGGAGTACGCATGTCACAACGGGCATCGGTTCGAGATGCCCTTCTCGATGGAGGCCGAGATCCCGCCGGAGTGGGAGTGCCGCGCATGCGGCGTCACCGCTCTGCTGGTGGACGGAGCCGGACCGGAGGAGAAGAAGAGCAAGCCCGCGCGCACGCACTGGGACATGCTCATGGAACGGCGCACCCGTGAGGAGCTCGAAGAGGTCCTCGCCGAACGGCTCGCCGTACTGCGTTCCGGGGGGATGAACATCGCGGTCCATCCGCGTGACAACCGCAAGACGGCCTGATCCGTCCCGTCCCACGACCGCAGACCCGTTCGGCCGGCCCGCTCCCGGCCCCTCGGGGACGCGTGCGCGGGACCCCCGCACCCACCGGTCGCCGGCCCACCGAAGTGCCGACGGCCGGTTCGTTGTGCGTACGGACCGCTCCGTACGCGTGACGCCGGCGGTGTGACCGGGCCCGTCCGCCGTGACACCGGGTGACCGCACCCGGCGGTCACCCGCGCGGCTCCGCCCGTCCTGACGCCCGGCACGGTGACCGTGCCGGGCGTCAGTCGTGTGCCGGGGTCGGGCGTCCGCGGATCAGGGGTGAGGGGCCGGGATGTGCGCGGGCACGGGCCGGTCGTCCGCGGATCAGGGGGTCAGCGGCGGGCGGGGGCCGTCCTCGCCGGGGTCGGACGGGCTGTGACCTTCCTCACCGCGAGGGTCTCGGACGACCTCACCCGGCACCACCTTGCCGTCCGGCATCCGCATGCGGGCCTGCTGGTAGGCGTTCCCCACCGTGCTCCACTCGGCCGGCGCTGCCCGCCGGCCCACGCGGCGGGCAGCGGCGGCCAGCAGGCGGCGGGTCGGGGGGAAGAGGCACAGCAGCGCCGCCACGTCGGTCAGCAGCCCCGGCACCATGAGCAGCACGCCGCCGAGCATCGCGGTACCGGCGCCCTCGGCGGGGGCCGGCGCCGCACCAGGGCCCTCCGCGCCGGGGGCCTCCGCGCCGGGGGCGCCCCGGGGCGCGGCGGCCCGCAGCGTGCCGGCGAGGCTGTTCCACGCCCGGCGCCCGGCCCGCTTCACGACCGCGGCACCGCCGACCACACCGGCCAGCAGGATCAGCAGCACCCAGCCGGCGCCGATCCGCTCGGCCAGCAGCACCAGGAGCCAGATCTCCAGCGCCGTCCACACCAGTACGGCCAGGGGCAGCAGGGAACGGGCACGGAAACCGCGCCGCTCCTGTGCCGGGTGGACGGTCCGGTCGGACGTGCTGAAGGTCATATCTCCATTGTGCCCGCCGAGGCCGGCGACCGTACCGGGGAGGGGGCTTTCCGGCGCTCCGGCGCGGGGAGGCGGCCCGAGGGCGCCGGGGCCGGCCCCGGAGTCGGCGGTGGGGCGTTCCCCGCGCGAGGAGGGCCCCGCCCCGGGCGGTCCCGACCCCGTCACCGGAGGACCGGGAAGCCCCGCGCCGACGGCCACCACTGCGGGGGCGGGCGCCGGCCGGTGTGTCCCCGGGGCGCCCGCCGCCGCTCGCGGTCAGGACTCCGGCAGGGCCTCTTCCTCGTCGGGACGTCCGCCCGGGCGCAGCCGGCCCACCCGCTCGCCGACGCCCCAGGTGGTGACCCGCCACAGGGCCTCGGCGACGATGCCGCGGCTCATCTTGCTGCTGCCGCGCTCGCGTTCCACGAAGGTGATCGGCACCTCGACGACGTGGTAGCCGGCCTTGTGGGCCCGCCAGGCGAGGTCCACCTGGAAGCAGTAGCCCGCGGAGGCGACCTCCTCCATGCCGAGCCCTTCCAGCGTCTCGCGGCGGAACGCGCGGTAGCCGCCGGTGACGTCGCGGATGCTCACGCCGAGCATCAGGCGCGAGTAGGTGCTGCCGCCGCGGGAGAGCATCTCGCGGGACTTCGGCCAGTTGACCACCCGCCCGCCGGGGATCCAGCGCGAGCCGAGGACGAGGTCGGCGCCCTTGAGGGCGGTCAGCAGGCGGGGCAGTTCCTCCGGCTGGTGGGAGCCGTCGGCGTCCATCTCCACCAGCACGCCGTAGCCGTGCTCGATGCCCCAGCGGAAACCGGCCAGGTAGGCGGCGCCCAGCCCCTCCTTGCCGTGCCGGTGCAGCACGTGGACGTGGTCGTCGTCGGCTGCCAGCTTGTCGGCGAGCTTGCCGGTGCCGTCCGGGCTGTTGTCGTCGGCGACGAGCACGTGCGCGTCCGGCACTGCCGCCCGCACCCGCGAGACGATCGGCTGGATGTTCTCGGCCTCGTTGTAGGTCGGGATGATCACCAGGACCTCGCCGAGCGGTGCGAACCTGCGCACGCCGCTCCCGTCCGCGGTGGCGTTGCCGCCGTCGTTCACTGCTACCCCTTCGCTTGCCCACGTCCCCGTCTGCCGGACCGGATCGCCGCGGCGCAGGACAGGAGGCCCACCATAGCGAGAGTCCACTCCGGTACCGCGCCGACGCGGTCGGCCAGGGTGCGGCCCGTACGCAGCGGCAGGTTGACGTTCAGCACCGCGCGGGTGAACTCCCCGGTGTGGGCCGCGACCCTGCCGTTCGGGGCCACGTACGCGGTGATGCCGCTGGTGGCCGCGGCGACCACCGCACGCCCGTGCTCGACCGCTCGAAGGCGGTACATCGCGAGCTGTTGCTCAGGTTGACCGGTTCGCCCGTACGTGGCGTTGTTGGTCTGCACAACGATCGCCTTCGCCCCGGCGTCGACGGTGTCGCGCACGATCTCGTCGTACGCCACCTCGAAGCAGATGACGTCGCCGAGTCGCGCCGGGCCCATCGTCATGACGCCGTTGTGATCGCCCGGGTAGAAGTCCCGGGGGATCTCCCGCAGCTGCGGGATGACCGGCAGCAGCTCCTTGCGGAAGGGCACGTACTCGCCGAACGGCACCGGGTGCTGCTTGGTGTAGGACGCGCCGGGGCCGCTGGTCGGGTCCCACAGGATGCCCTCGTTGCGCACGTGGTCGGCGTCCGGACCGTCGACCAGCGCGCCCACCAGGACCGGCACGCCGACGGCGGCGACCGCCGAGCTGATCAGGTCGTACGCCTCGGGGTAGGCGAACGGGTCGAGGTCGGAGGAGTTCTCCGGCCAGATCACCAGCTGCGGCCTGGGCGCCCGGCCGGCCCGGACGTCGGCGGCGAGCTGCATCGTGGCGGCGACGTGGTTGTCGAGGATCTCCAGGGGCCGGCCCAGGAAGTGCATGCCGGGCCGGGCCACGTTGCCCTGCACCAGCGCCACCCGCACCGACCCGGCGGCCCGCGTCTGCTGCGGCACCAGGGCGCCGGAGCCCAGTACCAGGGCCGTCAGCACCAGGCAGGACGCCGCGACCGCCACGGCACGCCGCAGCCGATCCCGGTTCCTGACGTCGCGCAGGGCGAGCACCGCGCAGGCCAGCAGGCCACCGCAGAGCGCCACGGCGAACGAGACCAGCGGCGCCCCGCCGAGCGCGGCCAGCGGAGTGAACGGCGAGCCGGTGTTGGCGAAGGCCAGCCGCCCCCACGGGAAGCCGCCGAACGGCACCCGGTCACGCGCCCACTCCTGCGCCACCCACACGCAGGCGCCCCACAGCGGCCAGGCGGGCAGCCGCGAGGTGAGCGCCAGCCCGGCGGCCATCAGCGCGATGAAGGCCGCCTCGATCAGCGACAGCCCCACGACCGCGTCCCAGCCCACCGAGCGCAGCCACTGCAACAGCCACAGGAAGAACGGCAGCCCGAAGACGAACCCGGTCCACGCCGCCGCCCCCGCCGTGCGTCCCCGGGTCAGCAGGGCGAGCGCGGCCACGGACACCAGTGACAGCTGCCACCAGCCGTACGGCGGGAAGGCCGGGGTCATCAGCAGCCCGGCGAGCACGGCCAGGACGTTGAGCCGCCAGTCGTGCCGCAGCCACCGTCCGGTACGCCGCAGCCGCCCGGCCCGGGGCGGGACGGCGCGGGTCCCGTCCGGCCCGCCGGGGGTTTCGGGGCAGGTGGACCCGCCGTCGCCGGAGGACGGGTGGGTCGTGGTCCCGGAGTCGGGTCGCGGGGGCACGGCGGGGCCCCTTTCTGCTGCTGCACCGGGCGGCCCGGCGGCCCGGGGAGCCCGGAGCGGGATCGCTCTGACGGGGTGACCGTACCTCCCCTTCCCGTGCACGCGTCGCAGTGGTGGCCGGGGACGCTGCACGGCCCCCTGCGGGCCGGGCGGGCCGGGCGCCGCCGCGGAGCACCACGGGGCGCCCGGGGGCGCGCACAGGGGCGCCGGACGCCGTGCCGGGGGCCATCGGCGGGTCCCGCCGCCCGACGCCCCGCGGAACGCGGCGGTGGAGACCGGCCACCGGCCGGGTGAACGGCACGGTAGGTACTGCGGATGGGGACCCGGACGTTCTTCGGGCCGACCTGGAACCCGCTGGCTGCGGATCGACCGAGAGCCGTTGTCTACTGAACGTCCGGGCCCCACCCGGGTCGCACCTGCCGACCGGGATTGGCACCCCCCTCCACCCGCCGGAGCGGGTAAGGGGCCCTGGCGGGTGGTGCTCCCCGGCCGCGGGCGCTGGACCTGGCTCCCAGTGGCGGCGTCCCGCCGCTGCGGTACGCCACCCCGTGGCCCAGCGGCGGCCGAGGGGAACACGGAGGTTCCCGGTTCGGACGTCCTGTGGTGGACGGGCCAGAAACTACTCGCCCACGACCATCGCCTGTCAACAGCCGTTTGACCTGCGGCAATTCGACAAATCAGCAGGTCAGTGCGGGGCCGGGCGCGCTGCCGCGACAGGCCGGTGGCACATCGTTCGGCGGTACTGCGGACCGCCGCGTCACTCGTTCGGCCCCGCGTGCACGATGTGCCCGCCGACCACCGTGCGCACGGCGTGCGGAAGTTGGCGTCCGGGGGTGAGATCCGGCAGGCCGGGCGTGCCGGAGCGGGGGTCGGTCGACCAGTTGGCGACCCGCTCGTCGGGGACCTGGACGACGAGGTCGCCGGCCTCCCAGACCACGTAGTCGGCGGGGGCTCCAGGCGCCAGTACCCCGGCGTCGTCCCGTCCCACGGCCCGCCAGCCGCCGCGGGTGTGGGCGGTGAACGCCGCCCGCACCGAGATCCGGTGCTCCGGCGTGCGGTGGAAGGCGGCCGCGCGCACCGTGCCCCACGGGTCCAGCGGGGTGACCGGGCTGTCGCTGCCGAAGGCCAGCGGCACGCCGGCACGCAGCATCGCGGCGAACGGGTTGAGGCCGGCCGCGCGCTCGGCCCCCAGGCGTGCCGCGTACATGCCGTCCGGACCGCCCCACGTCGCGTCGAAGGCGGGCTGGACGGAGGCGACCAGTCCGAGTCCGGCCATCGCGGCGACGTTCGCGGGAGTGAGCATCTCCGCGTGCTCCACCCGGTGCCGGGCGGCCCGCACGCGGTCCGCGCCCAGGGTGGCGGCGGCCTGCCGGGCGCCCTCGATCACGTGGGTGATCGCCGCGTCCCCGATGGCGTGGAACCCGGCCTGCAGGCCGGCCGCCGTGCACGCGGTCAGGTGGGCGGCGATCTCGTCGGCCGGCAGGTAGGAGGCGCCCCGGTGCGGGGCGTCCGCGTACGGCGCGTGCAGGCAGGCGGTGTGCGAGCCGAGGGAACCGTCGGCGAACAGGTCGCCGCCGGCGCCGACCGCGCCGAGTTCCCGGACCGCCTCCGTCTCCTTCGCGGTGCTGACGGCCTGCGCCCAGTAGCCGAGGACCCGCACACCCGGCCGGGCGGTGGCGAGCGCCAGCAGGCCGGTGAAGTCGTCCTCGCAGGAGATGTCCGGGCCGCCGCACTCGTGGACGGTGCCGATGCCGCGGGAGGCCGCGTGGGCGAGCGCGACGCGCTGGGCCGCCTCCCGCTGGCCGGGGCCGACGGTGGCGTGCGCCGCCCGGCGTGCCGCGTGGTGCGCGTCGCGGGTGACGGGCCCCTCGGCGTCGTACCCGTCGAGCGCCGGGAGGTCCGGCACCCGCTGGAGCAGGGCGCTGCTCACCAGCGCCGAGTGGACGTCGGCGCGGCTGAGGTAGGCGGGACGGCCGCCGGTGGCCCGGTCGACCTCGGCGCGCGTCGGCGGGCGGCCCTCGGGCCAGGCGCTCTGGTCCCAGCCGTGCCCGAGCAGCACGTCACCGCCGGGGCCGCCGGCGGCGTGGGCGGCGATCCGGTCGAGCGCGGCACCCAGGGAGCGGGCTCCGGACAGGTCGAGCCCGGTGAGCGCCAGGCCGGTGGAGGTGGTGTGCACGTGGGCGTCGGTGAACGCCGGGGTGACCAGCGCGCCGCGCAGGTCGACCACCTCGCCGACGGAATCGGCGAATCCGTCGGCGGCCCCTTCGGAGCCGATCCACGCGACGTGACCGCCCTCGGTGACCATGGCGGTCGCGAAGGGGTCGGCCGGGCTGTAGACGGTGCCGTTGCGCAGCAGGACGGTACCGGGGACGTGCTCGTTCATGGCACCAGTCTGGCCGCTTCCCGCCGCGCACCCGTACCCGGGGCGCCGTGCGGCGGGCCCGGACGGCGCGCGGGCGGCGGGGAGTCGCACCGGTGCCGGCCACCGGCGCCCCGGCCGCGTCACAGGTGCGGGGGGCGCGATTCGTACGGGGTGGACAGGACGACGGTGGTGCGGGTGGACACACCCGCCAGGGTGCGGATGCGGGCCAGCAGGTGCTCCAGCGCGCCGGGCGTGGCGACCCGCACCTTGAGGATGTAGTTCTCCTCCCCCGCGACGCTGTGGCACGCCTCGATCTCGTCGACGCAGGCCAGACGCTCGGCGATGTCGTCGGGGGCGCTGGGGTCGAAGGGGGCCACGGAGACGAACGCGGTCAGCGACAGCCCGACCGCCTCGGGGTCCACCTTGGCGGCGTACCCGCGGATCACCCCGCGCTGCTCCAGCCTCCGCACCCGCTGGTGCACGGCCGACGTGGACAGGCCCGTGGCCTTGCCCAGGTCGGTGTAACTCATGCGCCCGTCGGCCATGAGCAGTTTCACGATCCGCCGGTCCAGCTCCTCCACAGGCGTCAACCTACCGTGCCGGGTGACGTCGGACGAGTCATCGGGAAACGTTCCGCATGCTGGACGTGAACGGGGGTATACGGCCCGCGGGCCCCGTGCGCCGGGCACGGGGCCGGTTCAAGCGGAGCGGGGGCCTGGGTGTCCTGTGGAGTCGTGGCGATGAACGGGCGGTTGACGCTGACGGACGCCGCCGCGTTCGACGGCCGGCCTGGTACGGCGGCGGTGGCGCGTGATTTCGCCTCCGCGTTCCTGGCGTGTGCCGCCTCCGAGCACGGCATGCCGGTGGACGACCGTGCGACGGGCGCCGTGCTCCTCGTGGTGAGCGAGCTGATCACCAACGCCGGCAAGTACGCGCCCGGTCCCTTCCTGCTGGAACTGGAGCTGGACGGGGCGAACGCCCGCGTCACGGTCTGGGACACCGACCCGGTCCTTCCGGCCCCCCGCGAGGCGGACCCGCTGCGCATCGGCCAGCACGGCCTGGAGATCGTCCGCGCGCTCTCCCTCTCCCTGGACATCGACCAGCGCGCCGGCGGCAAACGCATCAGCGCGCTGATCCACGTGAGCTGAGGGGTTCGTTCCTGGGAGGCACGGAGCCAGGCGCGCGGGGGCGCCGGGGCTGTGCCGGGGGTGCGTCGGCGCCGGGTGCGGGGTTCTGGTGTGCGGCCGCTGCGCCGGCGCGGCGTGCGGGGGTCGCGGGTGCGGGGGTTGCGGGTTCATGACCGCGGGTCGCTGGCGGCGTACCCCGCCGGCGGCTTTCCGGGCGCCGTGACGCGGGGTCGTGGCGCCGGCGCGGCGGAACGGCACACGTATGCGTCACGCTGTCGTGCCGTGCGCCGGCCGCCGAATGCGTGACGATTCCGCGCGTTCACCCGGTGGCGGCGCGGGGGCGCGGGTGCGGTCGGGGCGTCGCCGCCGGCCGGAGCGTTCTCCGATGGGGTCGGCGGCGGGAGGGGGCGTGCGGTGGTCCGGGGTGGCCGTTCGCGCCCGGGCGTGATCCCGCGCACGGTGGCGGCCGCGCCGCGTCCGCGGAGTGCGGTCCATGGCGCGTTTCTCCCACCAGGGAAGTGCTTTGGCCTGGGGGAACGCCGCCGGTGCCGCCAGAAGGACCGGGCGCCGGGCGGGGGTTACGGGTGCGGTGGGCGTTCCGCCGGGCCGTGCGCCCCGTGCGCCCCCGCGTGTGATCAATGCCACAGGCCGTGCGCCCGGTCGGCCGGGCGGTCGCGGTTACCCGCCGGTCGGGACGGGAAAAGCTCAGCTCGGGCCGTGGCCGAGCCGCCCGGCCGATCACCCAGCACGGGTGCCCGTCATAGGGGGAGAACCACCATGCGCGCATTGAAGCGGCCCAGCCGCGGTGTCCGCACACGGACCGCGCCGGACACGGAGTTCGGTCCGGACGCCACGCACGAACCCGACCCGGGCGACGGCTACGCCGAGTCCGCCGCCGACACCGACACCGACACCGACACCGACACCGACACCGACGACGTCTACGAGATCTTCCGGGTGGCGTGCCCGGACTGCGCACGGCCCATCGCGCTCCTGGAGGGCGAGGAGCGGCTGCCGGAGCACGCACTGTGCCCGTCGCCCTGGAACCCGTTCGGCCTGACGGTGTGCGCGGGGTCCGGCCGCTCCGTCACCGACGCTCGACAGCTCGACGGCGACGACGCGGAGAGCCAGGACCTGACCGCCCTGCTCACGCTGCCCGCCGGCCTCGACTGGCGCACCCAGCCGTTCTCGCACATCGGCGGCCCCGGTTCGCTCCCGCCGCGCGCCCAGCGCCGCGTCATCCGCCGCCACTGACGCCGCGGGCGTTCCGCACGGCACAGGTCCCACCGGTCACCGGGCCGTCCTTCGCGTACACCGGTGACCGCTGTCCGTCGTCACGTTCGGCCGCCGTCCGGTTTTCGTGACGTATGGCGCGGCTTTTCCGCCACGGGGGCGTGGTCCGTGCCGCGCGTTCCCGCCGCCGCGTCAATATCCGCACCCATTGCGGATGTTGACGCGGCGGCGGGTGGACCTGCTGGTATCAGGCGCGGGTCTCGGGGCCGAGGAGGTGGCGGCCGATGATCATGCGCTGGATCTGGTTGGTGCCTTCGAGGATCTGGAGCACCTTCACCTCGCGCATGTAGCGCTCGGCGGGGAAGTCCATGGTGTAGCCGTAACCGCCGAGGAGCTGGACGACGTCGGTCGTGACCCTCATGGCGTTGTCGGTGCACAGCAGCTTCGCCATGGCGGCCTGCTTGCTGAACGCGAGGCCGCTGTCGCGCAGCCGGGCCGCCGCCAGGTACAGCGAACGGCCGGCTTCGACGGCGGTCGCGAGGTCCGCCAGCATGAAGCGCAACCCCTGGAAGTCCGAGAGCGCCCGGCCGAACTGCCGTCGCTGCGCGAGGAACTCCAGCGCCTCGTCCAGCGCCGCCTGCGCCACGCCGACAGCGCAGGCGGCGATGCCGAGACGCCCGGAGTCCAGCGCTGCCAGGGCGATCGTGAAGCCCTGGCCCTCGTCGCCGATACGGCGTCCGTCGGGCACCCGCACGCCGTCGAAGTGCACCTGCGCGGTCGGTGAGCCCTTGAGGCCCATCTTGCGCTCCGGCGGGGCCGCGCTCAGCCCCTCCGCGTCCCCCGGCACCAGGAACGCGCTGATGCCGCGCGCCCCCTCACCGCCGGTGCGGGCCAGCACCGTGTAGAAGTCGGCCACCCCGCCGTGGGTGATCCACGCCTTGCCGCCGTCGATCGTCCAGTCGTCGTCCTCACGCCGCGCCCGGGTGCGCAGACTCGCCGCGTCGGACCCTGCGCCGGCCTCGGACAGGCAGTAGGCGCCGAGGAGTTCGCCGCCCAGCATGGCGGGCAGGAACTCGGCCTGCTGCTTCTCCGTACCGAACTCCGCCAGGCCGTAGCAGGACAACGTGTGCACGCTCAGCCCCATGGCGACGGTCAGACGGGCCGAGGCCAGTTCCTCCAGCACCTGGAGGTACACCTCGTACGGCTGCTCCGCGCCCCCGTACCCGGCCGCGTACGGCAGGCCCATCAGCCCGGCGGATCCCAGAGTGCGGAAGACGTCACGGGGGAAGACCCCGGCTTCCTCCTCCTCCGCGGCCCGTGGCCGGACCTCCCGGCGGGCGATCTCGCGGACGAGGCCCAGCAGTTCCCGGGACTCCTCGGTGGGCAGGTGGCGTTCGACCGGCTGTGGGCCGTCGGGTCGCATGGCGGCGCTCCTGTCTTGTTTCGGGCGCTTGACGGCGGCCGGCCAGGGGTTGGGTCACGGCCGTCGGACGGTGAAACCGTTCACCGCCGTCCACGAACGGGTCACGCTCGGCCGACGGCGATTTTCGGCGGTTGGAGTATGCCTGATCGACCGGTGCCCCGCCATGGAGCAACGACCCCGGAGCCCGGACGTCACCCCCGGTCGGGGAGCGCGATGCGGTCCCTGGCCGGGAGGCGTGACGGGGGCGCCGGCCGGGGCGTGCCGACGCTGCGGACGGCTGGGCGCGCGGCGCGGGAGCGGGGTGCCGGTGTGCGGGGCGGGGGCGCGCCGGGGGTACGGGAGGTGAAGGGGGTGCGGAGGCGCGCTGGGGTGTCCGGGGCGCGGGGGCGGGTGGGGCGCACGGGGGCGCGGGGCGCCGGCTCCGAGGAGCGGGCGGGTTCGGCGGGGGGACGTGGCGCCGATCACCCGGGATCGCGGGCACGGGTGCGGGCACGGGTGCGGGTGCGGGTGGCGTGGTCGCGTGGTGGCGTTCCGGGAACGTGCCGTCCGTCGCGGCGGCCGGAAGGCGGGGGCGGTCGTGCCGGGCGGTCGTGCCGGGGGGCGGTCGTGCCGCAACGTCCCGGTCGCGGCCAGCGTCGGCGTCCCTCGCCGCAGCGGACGGTGCCGGCGGCTGTCGGGGGCCCGACCGCCGCCGGCTCCTGTTCCGTCAGCCGCCCGTGACCCGGCCGCCGATCCGTCGCTGCACCGGGCGCAGCGCCGACGCGGGGGCGGCGACCGCCCAGCGCGGGCCGACCAGCGTGGAGCGCCCGGAGGTCCGGGAGGCGGCCACCCAGTCGCGCATGCCGTCGCCGCTGGGGAACGTCGCCATGACGTAACTCCCGCGCGTGGTGGAGCAGGTGGCCTCGCGCAGGCCGTCGCGGGCGGGTTCGATCGCCGGGGCGCAGCCGGCCGCGGCGGCCAGGCGTTCCACCGTCGCGGGCCGGGCGCGCTGGGCCGCTCCCCCGGCGCCGTTCCCGAGGACGCACGCCCCGAGCAGCGCCACCGCGGCCCCGGTCGCGGTGACCGCGGCGACCGTCCGGCGGCGCACCACCGCAGGCTGCGTACCGTCCTGCTCGGTGTCCGCCTCGTCGGCGTCGGCGTTCCGGCTTGTCATGTCTTCTCCGTTCGTCGCGGCGCTCCCGTGGCGCCGTGGCCCGTGTCTCCCGCCACCGGCTCGGCGCGCGGGTGTCTCGTGTTCTGCCCGGCGCCGTTCCGTCCGCCCTCGCGCTCCGGAACCGGAACGGCGCCCGCTGGAAGCGGGCTCCTACCCGGTCGGCGCGAGTCCATCCGGGGAATCACCGCAGGCGGTAAGGGTGTTGGAGGCGAATGACGGGTCGTCGGGTGACGGTGCGTCGGCTGGCTGGGCGGGCGCGGGGCCGCCGGAGGCCGGGCGTCGGCGGCGTGCGGCGAGCCGGGGGCCGGGCACATGCGGTGTACGGGGCGCCGGGGCGGGCGCGCGACGGTCCGCGGGGTCGCCGGAGGAGCGGTCGCAGCGTCGGCGCACGGCCCGGTCGGGCGGTGGGGAGGCCCGGGGAGGAGGACGTAGCGGCGGGGGCGGCCACCGCGGCCCCAAGCAGCATTCAGGCATACGTCCGAAGAGTTAGTTCCGAGGTCCCAACTTGACAGCTCGTCAATTTCCGCAGGGTGAGAGCCATTCGAACCGGTGGAAGTCGCCCCGAGGACTGTTCAGACCAGTCCAACACGGGCAATCTGGACACAGAAGCCAGATCGACTCCCGAGTCCCGGAGGTCCCCGTGTTCCCTCTGTCAAACCCTCGCCCCGCCCCCGGACGATCCGCACGCCCCACCCGCACGACCGTGACGGCGACGCGCCCGCACGAACCGGTGCGCGGGACACCCCGCTCCGGACAACGCCCCCCGCGACGCCGACGACCACCTGGCCCCGCGCGGGCCAGACCGACACCCCTCACCCACGCGGGCCGGTCCACCGCCCTCCTGCTCGTGACGCTCGCCCTCGCCTCGTGCGGACCGGCCGGGCGAGGCTCCCCGGGCAACGGCGCGGACTCCCCGGGATCGCCCTCCGCCCCGGCCGTGGCGGCCGGCACGCCCGACAGGCTCGCCCCCGGACCGGGCCCGCAACCGGCCTACCGCGTGCAACCCCAGCCCGTCCGCAACATCTGCCACTACCGACATACGGCAGGCGGCCAGCCGCTGCCCGATCCGGCCTGCACCCCCGGTTCCCTCAACCCCAAGGTCGGCCCGGCGAACCTCGCCACCACGATCTGCCGCACCGGATACACCTCCGGCATCCGGCCGCCCACCGACATCACCCAGCGGGAGAAGGAGGCGAACGCCAAGTCCTACGGCTACACGGGCTCCCTGCACGACGCCGAGTACGACCATCTCGTCAGCCTGGAACTGGGCGGCGACCCCAACGACCCCCGCAACCTCTGGGTCGAGCCCCCCTCCCCGGGCCACCGCGCCGGCTCGGGCACCGGCAACACGAAGGACGGAGTGGAGAGCGCCCTGCACAGCGCGGTCTGCGACCACCGCGCGCCCCTCACCGCGGCCCAGGAGGCCATCGCCCGCGACTGGACCACAGCGGAATCCGTCCTGGGCCTGACGAAGAGGAGGGCCGACTGACACCAGCCCCAGCACCGGCGTCGACAACCGCACCACCGCCGGCACCCGCCCCCGCACCGACAAGGAGGTGACCCACGACTCCCGCCGCCCCCTGGCCGGGGTGGCGGCGGGCAGGGGGCGGGGCGGACGGGCGGACGGCCCCAGGGGCCACGGCACGAGGTGGACGGGGCCGGGCACCAGGACGTGGCGACGGGTCGGACGGAGGCCCGGAGCACCGGAGACCGGATCCGCCGGGCGTGACGGCGGAACGGATCCGCCGGGCGCGACCAGGCCCGCCCGAAGCCCGCCCCGCCCTCAACCAACCCGTCCGAAAATATCGCTCAAGCGTTCTACATCGACGTAGGCTTTCCTCATGGTCGCTGTGCAGGGGTCGCTGTTCGACGGGGCGGAGGAGCCCGCGGTGGGGGCGTTGACAGGGGTGCGCAGGACGGTGCTGGGGAGCGGGGCGTGGATCGACGTGCTGCCCGGGTGGATGTCGGGGGCGGACGGGCTGTTCGAGGCGTTGGCGAGCACGGTGCCGTGGCAGGCGGAGCGGCGGCGGATGTACGAGCGGGTGGTGGAGGTGCCGCGGTTGCTGTCGTACTACCGGGAAGGGGAGGGGTTGCCGCACCCGGTGCTGGAGGAGGCGCGCGGGGCGCTGAGCCGGCACTACGCGCGGGAGCTGGGGGAGCCGTTCCGGAGTGCGGGGCTGTGCTACTACCGGGACGGGCGGGACAGCGTGGCGTGGCACGGGGACCGGATCGGGCGCGGGGAACGGGAGGACACGATGGTGGCGATCGTGTCGGTGGGTGAGCCCCGCACGCTGGCGTTGCGGCCACGTTTGGGCGGCGGGGTGGCGGTGCGGCGGCGACTCGGGCACGGGGACCTGATCGTGATGGGTGGTTCGTGCCAGCGCACGTGGGACCACTGCGTGCCGAAGACGGCGCGGCCGGTGGGCCCGCGCATCAGCGTCCAGTTCCGCCCCGCGGGGGTCGCCTGACCCTCAGCCGATACCCCTCCCACACCCCCGATCCCCCGACCGCACCCGCACCCGCACCCCGCGAAGGGACGGCCCGGTTGGTTCCGGCCAATCGCGGCAGTGTTGTCGTGCGGTGGGCCGTCCTGCTCCACGATGGGGCGCAGCACCCCAGCCGTCCGTCGAGAGGACTCCCGTGCGCCGACGCACCCCCGCGATCCTCGCCGCGCTCGCCATCGCCGCCACAGCCGCCATCGGGCTTGCCGGTAACGCCAGCGCCGCGCCCTACGTCCTGCCCGGCGACTGCACGGCCGGCGGCGGCAGGGTCCTCAGTCTGCCCGCGCCGCACCACGCCGAGTGCGTCGGCGGCACCTACAACGGGGACTGGATCTACCCGCCGGCTCCCTGACCGTTGCCCGGGCGCGTTCCCGGTGCGTGATCCGGCACGCGTTCCCCGCACGACGGGACGCCCCCACCGCCGAGGCGGTGGGGGCGTCGTCGCACCCTGGGGTTCCCGGGGTCAGCGGATGCCGACGCGGGCCAGAGCGAGGCGCTGGGCCGGGGTGGCGTCGGCCGGGAAGTAGACGTAGACGATGCCGCCGGAACCACCGGAGACGCCGCCGGTGGCGTTGATGCGCTGTGTGCGCAGCCACACGGTCTCGAACTGTCCGCGCTTGTAGACGTTGCGGACCACCGCGTCGCTGGAGCTGGCGGGGTCGTGGGCGACCACGTCACCGTCGGCGGTGAAGCCGGCGATGCACATGATGTGACCGGAGGTGCTGTAGTTGGAACCGTCCAGGTCCGAGGCGATGAAGGACTGGGACGTTATCACCGGGATGCCGGCCTTGATCAGGTGCTCGATGTCGTTGAGCGACCGCAGGCGGGTGACCACGCCCTCCAGGCCGGTCCAGGTGGCCGCGTAGGCGGCGTTGAACGGCCAGTTGCCGCAGCCCTCGTACTGGTTGTCGTAGGTGTAGCGGGCGGCGTAGTCGACCTCGGGGTCTTCGTAGGTGGGGTCCACCCAGGCCAGTTGTTCCGGGGAGGGGCCGCGGCCCCAGTACTTGACGGCCATGGAGCTGGAGGTGGGGCTGCACCACGCCTCGCCACCGTTGTCGTACTGCGGGTACTGGCCCTTGTGGATGTTCTGGCAGAACTCCGGCACCGGCAGCTCGATGCCGGCTGCCTCGCCGGGCACGGAGACCGGGACGGTGAAGCGGTCCGGGATCGCCGAGGACATCGCGCCGACCCGCCAGACGGTGGGGGCGACGCGGGTGCCGGTGCGGCGGTAGAGGGTGACGCGCAGCTGGTACGACGTCAGGCGCAGGCCGGTGGAGGCGTCGTCGATGGCGAACGTGTCGGTGCCGATGCTGCTCTTGCCGTCGTCCTGACCGTCGAGCGAGGTGCGGCGGATGTCGTTGTCGGAGTCGCCGGAGGTCCAGCGGCCCATCACGAACCACGGGGTGCGGGTGCCGTCGCTGTAGGCGCCGCCCATCTCGACCTGGATCCACGTGCCCTCGGGGGTGTGGGCGTTCCAGGAGGCGACGAGTTGGGTGGCGCCGAAGCCGGGACGGTGCGGTTGCGACGTCCAGACCGCGTATTCGTACTCGGCGGTGGTGGAGGTGTGCGGGTCGGTGTAGTCGGTGGTGCCGGCCGGGTGCCCGAGGGTGATGCCCGGACGGTAACCCGGCACCACGGAGGTGCCCCGGCCCGCGCCGCAGCGCCAGTCGGTGTACGAGGTCCACGCGTGATAGTCCACGGGAGCGTCCTGGGGGGCCGTGTCCGCCGGGGTGCCGCGGTCGCCCGCGGTGCGCGGCGTGGCGGAGGCGGACGCCGGGTCGACGACCGCCGCGGTGGCCGCGGCGGCGAGAGCGGCGGCCAGAACGGCTCGGCGGGGGGCAGGTCTTGTCATTGCGCAGCCCCATCTCCTCTATCTGTGCTGAGGTGTTGGTGAGTGCTTCGTCGGATGTGCGCGTGCCCGTAACCGGTTCGCAGGGCAACTATCGCCGTTGCGGTGGTCATTCTGGAAGGGCTGCCGGGCAGGCCGGCGAAGTTCATTGGTGTGGACCACTGGCGGAAATGGTGTGGACCGGTGGGTTCACGCGGGCAGGACGACCAGGTCGCGACCGGTGGTGTTGAGCCGTTCCCCGCCGTCCGGCGTGCACACCACGATGTCCTCGATCCGCGCGCCGAACCGTCCTGGCAGGTAGATGCCCGGCTCGACGGAGAACGCCATGCCGGGCTCCAGGGCACGCTCGTTGCCGGCCACGATGTAGGGGTCCTCGTGGGTCTCCACGCCGATGCCGTGACCGGTGCGGTGGATGAAGGCGTCGCCGAAGCCGGCGGCGGTGATGGCCTCCCGCCCCACGGCGTCGAGTTCCTGCGCGGTCAGGCCGGGGCGCACCGCGGCGGTCTGGGCCTGCTGGGCGTGGCGCAGCACCTCGTACAGCTCGCGGAAGCCGGCGTGCGGCTCGCCGACGGCGTAGGTGCGGGTGGAGTCGGAGCAGTAGCCCTCGGGGGTGGTGCCGCCGATGTCGACGACGACCGGGTCACCGGCGCGCACCACCCGGTCGGAGACCTCGTGGTGGGGGCTGGCGCCGTTGGGGCCGGCGGCGACGATCACGAAGTCGCAGGTGGCGTGGCCGGCGTCCAGGATCGCGGTGGCGACGTCCCGGGCGATCTCGCGCTCGGTGCGGCCGGGCCGCAGCCAGTCGCCGATACGGCGGTGCACCCGGTCGATCGCCGCACCGGCCCGGCGCAGCGCGGCCACCTCCTGCGGGGACTTGCGGATCCGCAGCTCCCGCAGGACCTCGCCGGCCAGGGCCTGTTCGGCCTGCGGCAGCGCGCGGCGGAACGCCAGCACCTTCTCCGCCCACATGTGGTTGTCCACCGCGATCCGCCGCGCCGCGGCAGGGAGGCGGCGGGCGACCAGGGCGTAGGGGTCGTCCGTCTCGGCCCAGCCGGCGATCTCGATGCCGAGACGGCCGGCCGGGGACGCCTCGGCCGCCGCCTTCTCCAGCTCCGGCACCACCAGCACGGGCTCACCGTCGGCCGGGCAGACCAGGCAGGTCAGCCGCTCCAGCGGGTGCGCGTGATAGCCCGTCAGGTACCGCAGGTCCGGCCCCGGTGAGACCAGCAGGGCGTCGAGACCGGCGGCCCCCGCGGCACGGCAGACGGCCTCGACACGGCCGGCGGGGTGGAGTTCGGGGGCGACGGTGTCCGCGGCGTCAGTCATACCGGCCACCGTAGTCCGCGCCCCGCCCCCACCCCGGGAACCCGCCCGGCACGCCGCCGCCCCCGCAGGTCCGCGCCCACCGCCACCCCGCGGGCCCGCCCCCGCGCGCGCCGCACCCCCCACACCCCGCACCCCCGCACCCACATCGCCGCCGCACTCCCGCGCCCCCGCCCCGCAGGTCCGCGGGCCCGCGCCCCCGCACCCGTCGTACCCTCGCCCCGTGAACGACCTCCCCCCGAGCCCCGCAGGAACGCCCGCCCCACCGCCCGGCACGCCGCCGGCGCGGCCACCCGCCCCGCCGACCGGGGACGTCGCCGGGCTCGCCGCACGGGTCGCCGCGGGGCCGCCGTCGTGCGGGCCGGTGCGACTGGTGGCGGTGGACGGGCACGCCGGGTCGGGCAAGACGACGTTCGCGGCGCGGCTGGCCGGGGCGCTGGGCGGGGCACCGGTGCTGCACCTGGACGACGTGGCCAGTCACGAGGAGCTGTTCGGGTGGCTGCCGCGGCTGCGGCGGCAGGTGCTGGAGCCGTTCGCGGAGGGGCGGGACGCCGAGGTGCCGGTCTACGACTGGGTGGCGCGGCGGTTCGGGCCGGCGGTGCGGCTGCCGTGTGCGTCCGTGGTGGTGGTCGAGGGGGTCGGGGCCGGGCGGTCGGGGCTGCGGCCGTGGCTGTCGGCGGTGCTGTGGATGGACGTCGGCGAGCGGGAGGCGTGGGCGGCCGGGCAGCGGCGGGACGGGCCGGAGCTGTCGGCGTTCTGGCGGTTGTGGAGCGCGGCTGAGCGGGCGCACTTCGCGGCCGATCCCACTCGCCCGCACGCGCACTGGCTGGTGGCGCGCGCCGGGGGCGGCCACCGGTTGGTCCCGGCGCCCGGCGGGGCCGGCGGCGGGCCGGACTCCACCGCCGATGGTGACACTGCGTGATGTGTCGCAGCCGGTGCGCTGCGGGCCCGCGAGCGGGCCGCGACCGGGCCGCCGACCTGGCTTGACCTGGGGGGCGTACAGGACTTACGTTCTCAATGCGCAGTCGTACGTCGACCGCCCGACAGCACGAAGCCCCCGGTTGTTCCCCCGTGACCGGGGGCTTCGTCCTTTCCCGGCGCGGCGTTTCGCCCGATATGCCGGACGCGCCGATCGCTCCCACGTCACTCTGCGTCATCGCCGGGTGGCGGCGCGGCGGACGGCAGGACGGGCGGCATTGATCGGCGCGGCCTCTTCCGCTCGGCATTACCGCGGGTACCATGCGCAAGGGCGTGGCCGGTTGCTGTCATCCGGTTCGCCCCCGGCGTCAACTCGCGTTCCGGGCAAGGCGGTTGCTCCCCGGTCGGGTGGTGGCGGACGGCCAGGGGCACTGCTGTGGGGGGAATCGATGGACTTCGCACCGGAGCGCGTCGGCGCCCCCGCCGATCAGGCGTGGCTGCGCGGGGTCGACGCCTACACGGTGGCCGCCTACGGGCGGGCCGAGGAGGAGTTCCGGGAGGCCGTGCGGCTGGACCCGGGCATGGCGGACGCCTGGCTGGGCCTGCACGCGCTGCGCGCCGACACCTCCGGCGCCCTGCTGAGGATGCACCGGCACCGCGACCGCTTCGGCGAGCAGCGCGCCCGGCACGAACGCTCACTGGGTTCCTGGTACTGGCTGGGCTGGTGGGTGCAGCCGGTCCTGGAGACCGAACGGGACCTCGCCCTGGCGTACGCCTCGCACTGGCTGGACGAACGCCACCTGGCCGAGCTGGACCGGGCCCTGGCCGGCTGTCCGGCTCCCGACGACGACCCCTGCGCCCGCTTCCTGCACGCCTGCCGCGCCTATCTGCTCAAGGAGTGGGAGGCCCTGGTGCGTCACACCGGTCCCCTGCTGGAGGACCCGGTGCTGGGCGTGGAGGCGGGACTGTTCGCCGGCATGGCGCGGGTGCGTCTGGACCGCTGCGGCCAGGCGGAACCGATACTGGCCAACGCCCTGATGCGCTGCCGCAGCGAGCAGCCGCAGCGCAAGGAGCTGCGGTACTGGCTGGCCCGCGCGCACGAGGGCAACGGGCGTACCGCTGCCGCGCTGCCGCTGTACCGGGCGGTCGCCGGGGTGGACGCGGCGTTCATGGACACCGAGGCCCGGCTGGCCGCGATCACGGTGGCCGAGGACGACCTCGACGCGCCGGACGGCTGGGAGCCGGTGTGGAGCGGGAGCGCGCTGGGCTGCGAGGCGGAGCCGGGCGCGGCGGCCGGGCCGGCCGGGCGGCCGGAGGGGCCGGGCGGCGCGGAGGGGTTCGAGCGGGCGGTGGTGGACCGCCGGCTGCTGGGCGTCGACCCGGCGGACGCGCTGGACCCCGGTCTGCCGGGCACCGCGCTGCCGGTGGCCGCGGAGGGCGCGACGGTCCGCCCGGCGGCGCCCGCGCTCCCCGCCTCCGGCACGGGGGCGGCGCCGGGGGCACCGGATCCGCTGATGCTGGAGCGGGCGCTCGGCGAACTGGAGCGGATGGTCGGGCTTGAGCCGGTCAAACGGCAGGTGCGGGCACTGTCGGCGCAGCTGCGGATGGCGGGGCTGCGGGCCGGGCAGGGGCTGCCGGTCCGGCCGCCGAAGCGGCACTTCGTCTTCTCCGGCCCGTCCGGGACCGGCAAGACCACGGTGGCCCGGATCCTGGGCCGGGTCTTCCACGCGCTGGGCCTGCTGGGCGGCGACCACCTGGTGGAGGCGCAACGGGCCGACCTGGTCGGCGAGTTCCTGGGCCAGACCGCGGTGAAGGCCAACGACCTGATCGATTCGGCGCTCGGCGGTGTGCTGTTCGTCGACGAGGCGTACAGCCTGGCCAACTCCGGTTACGGCAAGGGGGACGCGTACGGCGACGAGGCCCTTCAGGTGCTGCTGAAGCGGGCGGAGGACAACCGGGACCGGCTGGTGGTGATCCTGGCCGGCTACCCGGAGGGCATGGATCGCCTGCTGGCGGCCAACCCGGGCCTGTCCTCCCGTTTCACCACCCGGGTGGACTTCCCCAGCTACCGCCCCGGCGAGCTCACCCGGATCGGCGAGGTGCTGGCCGGCGAGGGCGGCGACCGCTGGGACGAGGAGGCGCTGGAGGAGCTGCGCAGCATCAGCACCCATGTGGTCGCCGAGCGCTGGATCGACGAGCTGGGCAACGGCAGGTTCCTGCGCACCCTGTACGAGAAGAGCTGCGCCTACCGGGACCTGCGGCTGTCGGACTACCCGGGCACCCCCGGCCGGGAGGACCTGGCGACCCTGCGGCTGCCGGACCTGATGCAGGCGTACGGCGAGGTGCTGGACGCCCGCTCCCGGGGGCTGCCGCCGGAGTGACGCGGCGGCGGGGCCCCCGGGAGCGCGGCGGTCAGCCGGCCGCGTTGGAGGCCGCCGCGTGCCGGCGGGCCTCCTCCCGGGCGGCCTCCCGGTCGGCGGGCGAACGCACCGGCGCCGCGGAGACCGAAGCCGGGGCCGGGTCGGCGGAACGGTGCGCGGGGTCGCGCACCTCGCCGACCAGCAGCTCCAGCACGTCCTCCAGCGCCACCAGACCGAGTACCGCACCGTCGGCGGCGGCGACCGCCGCCAGGTGGGAGGCGGCCCGGCGCATGGACGTCAGCGCGTCGTCCAGCGGCAGTTCGGCGCGCAGCGTGGCCATCGGCCGCCACAGCCGGGAGGGCACCGGCCGGTCGCCCTCGTCGCTCTCCTGGAGTTCCAGCACGTCCTTGACGTGCAGGTAGCCGAGGAAGGCGCCGTCGTCGTCCTGGACGGGGAAGCGGGAGTAGCCGGTGGCCACGGTGAGGCGTTCCACCTCGGCCGGGGTGACCGTGGCGCGCAGCGTCACCAGGGTGTCCGGCCGCAGCAGGACGTCGGTGACCGGGCGGGTGCCCAGCTCCAGCGCGTCGGAGAGGCGTTCCTGCTCACCGGGGTCGAGCAGACCGGCCTGGCCGGAGTCCTCCACCAGGTAGGTGAGCTGCTCGCTGGTGAAGACCGCCTCCACCTCGTCCTTGGGCTCGACCCCGAACAGCCGCAGGATCAGCCGCGCGCAGGCGCCGAGCACCACGATGACCGGCCGGAAGACACCGGCGAACGCCACCAGGCCCGGGCCCAGCCACAGCGCGGCCTTCTCCGGGGCGGCCATCGCCAGGTTCTTCGGCACGAGTTCGCCGACGACCAGGTGCAGGAAGATCACCAGGGCCAGGGCGATGACGTAGCCGACCGGGTGCACCAGGCCGGCGGGCAGGCCGGCGGCGGAGAAGACCGGCTCCAGCAGGTGCGTGACCGTCGGCTCGGCGACCGCGCCGAGGGTCAGCGAGCAGACCGTGACGCCGAACTGGGCGGCGGCCATCATCTGCGGGAGGTTCTGCAGGCCGAGCAGCACGGTGCGGGCCCGGCGGGCCTCGCGGGCCAGCGGCTCGATCTGGCTGCGGCGCACCGAGACCATGGCGAACTCGGCGCCGACGAAGAACCCGTTGGCCAGCACCAGCATCAGGGCCAGGAGGAGTTGCAGCACGCTCATCGCTCGCTCTCCTGCCCCGCCTGGGTACGGACAACCCGGACGCGTTCGACGCGGTGGTGGCCGACCTCCAGGACGTGCAGGCACCAGCCGGGCAGCGTCGCGGTGTCGCCGGGCTCCGGGATGCGGCCGAGTTGGTCGGCGACCAGTCCGGCGACCGTCTCGTAGGGGCCGGGCGGCGCGTGCAGGCCGATGCGGCCGAGCAGGTCGACCCGGCAGCTGCCCTCGGCGTCCCAGGCGGCGTGCCCGTCCTGGGCGGGGGCCGGGGTCAGTTCTGGTTCGCCCTCGTCCTCGTCGTCGTGCTCGTCGCGGACCTCGCCGACGAGTTCCTCGACGATGTCCTCCAGGGTGACGACGCCCGCGGTGCCGCCGTACTCGTCGACCACCACGGCGATGGGCTGTTCGCTGCGCAGCTGCTCCAGCAGCGTCTGCACCGGCAGCGTCTCGGGCACCAGCAGCGGGGCCACCGCGATGCGGCCCACGGGGGTGCGGTCGCGCAGGGCGGGTTCGACGGACAGGGCGTCCTTGAGGTGGACCATGCCGACCACCTCGTCCAGCCGCTCCCGGTAGACCGGGAAGCGGGACAGGCCGGTGGCCCGGGTCAGGTTGAGTACGTCGGCCGCCGTCGTGGTGTCCTGCAGGGCGCTGACCTTGACCCGGGCGGTCATCACCGACTGCGCGGTCAGCTCACCGAGGTTGAGGGTGCGCACGAACAGGTCGGCGGTGTCCTGCTCGATGGCGCCGGCCCGGGCGGAGTGCCGGGCCAGGGACATCAGCTCGGACGGGGTGCGGGCGGAGGCCAGTTCGTCGGCCGGCTCCACGCCCAGGGCCCGCACGAGGCTGTTGGCCACCCCGTTGAGCAGTTCGATGACCGGGCGGAAGACCTGGCTGAAGACCCGCTGGGGGCCGGCGACCAGGCGGGCGACCTGGAGGGGTCTGGAGACCGCCCAGTTCTTGGGGACGAGTTCACCGACCACCATCTGCACGGCGGACGCCAGCAGCATGCCGGCCACCACCGCCACGCCGGGCGCCCAGCTGCCGGGCAGTCCGGTGGCGGTCAGCGGTCCGGCCAGCAGGCTGCCGAGGGCGGGCTCGGCCAGCATGCCGACGACCAGGGAGGTGATGGTGACGCCCAGCTGGGTGCCGGACAGCTGGAAGGAGAGCTTGCGCAGCGCGGCGACCACGCTGTGGGCCCGGCGGTCGCCGGCGGCGGCGGCACGCTCGGCGGCCGCGCGCTCGACGGTCACCAGTCCGAACTCGGCTGCGACGAAGAAGCCGTTGGCCAGGATCAGCAGGAAGGCCGCGGCCAGCGGGAGCATCGCGGTCATGCCGCCACCGCCACGCGTTCAGCGTTGCCGGTGACGGCGCAGGTACTGCAGGACGGTTCGTCCATGCCGAAGGAAGTCACTCCTCGGGTCGTGGGTTATCCCCCGCGCGCCCGGCCCGCGGGTGGGCGGCTGTGGCGGTGGGACGGGCGCCGGCGGCGCCGCGCCGTACCAGAGTAGTGAACGCGGCCGCGCGGGGGGAGGCTCGGTGGGCCGGTCGGGGTGGTCAGCTTCCGGAACGCACGGTGCCGTGGGCGTCGGCCAGCGCCCGCAGCCGGGTGGCGTCGCGGCGGGCCCGGCGGCCCCCGTTGCCGGACTGGATGCCCATGGCGGCCATGCTCGTGCCGTCGGAAAGGTCCAGGTAGACCCAGGGGTCGCCGCTGCGCAGGTGGACGCCGAGCACTTCGGGCCAGGCCAGACGGCGTTTCGAGACGAGGTTGACCACCGTCAGGCCGTCGGCGTCGGCCCGTACGCAGGGCCGGGCGAGCAGCAGCGTCAGGGCGCAGATCAGCATCCCGGCCGCCGGCATCTCCACGCGGTCGGCCGCCGACCAGGGCGGTGGCATCAGGAAGCCGACCGTGGTGAACGTCACGAGCACCGCGGCGCCCACCGACAGCAGCACCGCACGGGTGAGCAGCGGCCGGAAGGTGACCGGCAGCGGGAGGGGCCCGCCGCCGGTGCCGCCGGGCGGCCGCCCGGTCACAGCCGGCAGGCGTGGATGCCGGTGGTGAGGATCGCCCGGGCGCCCAGGTCGTACAGGTCGTCCATGATCCGCTGGGCCTCGCCGGCCGGGACCATGGACCGCACCGCGACCCATCCCTCGTGGTGCAGCGGGGAGATGGTGGGCGACTCCAGGCCCGGGGTGAGGGCGACCGCCTGCTCGACCTTCTCGGCGCGGATGTCGTAGTCCATCATCACGTACCGCCGGGCCACCAGCACGCCCTGCATGCGGCGCAGGAACTGGCGGACCTTCGGGTCCTCCGCGTCGGCGCCGGTGCGGCGGATGATGACCGCCTCGGACTGGAGGATCGGCTCGCCGATGATCTCCAGTCCGGCCTGGCGCAGCGTGGTGCCGGTCTCCACGACGTCGGCGATGACCTGGGCGACGCCGAGCTGGATGGACGTCTCGACCGCGCCCTCCAGGTGCACGACGGACGCCTGCACGCCGTGGTCGGCCAGGTCCTTCTCCACCAGGCCGGTGAAGGAGGTGGCGATGGTCAGGCCGCCGAACTCGGTGACGCCGGTGACGGTGCCGGGGCGGGTGGCGTAGCGGAAGGTGGAGGCGCCGAAGCCGAGCTGGAAGATCTCCTCTGCCTGGGAGCCGGAGTCCAGCAGCAGGTCGCGGCCGGTGATGCCGATGTCGAGGCGGCCGGAGCCGACGTAGGTGGCGATGTCGCGGGGCCGCAGGAAGAAGAACTCCACCTGGTTGTCGGCGTCGACGAGGACCAGCTCGCGGCGGTCCTTGCGCTGGCGGTACCCGGCCTCGTGCAGCATCGCAGAGGCGGGCTCGGAGAGTGCACCCTTGTTGGGGACGGCGATGCGGAGCATGGGGACGGTCCTTCGCGTTCGGGCCGGGCGTCGGTGCGGTGCGGCCGGGCGGGGGTGACGCGGGTGGCCCGGGCTCGCGGGATGGACGGGATCGGGTGCGGCGGTCCGCCGCGCCGGGCGCCGCACGCGGTGGCGGCGCCCGTTCGCATACTTTTACAGGTGAGCGTATACCTCGTCCAGGGAGATGCCCCGCGCCACCATCATCACCTGAAGGTGGTACAGCAACTGGGAGATCTCCTCGGCGGTGCGGTCCGCGCCCTCGTGCTCGGCGGCCATCCACACCTCGGCGGCCTCCTCGACCACCTTCTTGCCGATGGCGTGGACGCCGGCCCCGACCAGTTCGGCGGTGCGGGAGGTGGCGGGGTCGCCGGAGGCCGCCTTGACGGAGACCTCGCTGAAGAGCTGCTCGAATGTCTTGTTCGCCATGGTGGTCCCTAGCGTAACGGGCGGTCCTGGCCGGTCAGCGCGCCGGTGCGGTCAGCGGGCGCAGCGCGGCGGCGGTGGCGACCGCCGCGGTGACGGCCTCGTGGCCCTTGTCCTCCGACGAGCCGGGCAGCCCGGCACGGTCGAGGGCCTGCTGCTCGGTGTCGCAGGTCAGCAGGCCGAAGCCGACGGGCACGCCGGTGTCCACCGAGACCTGGGTCAGCCCGGCGGTGACGCCCTGGCAGACGTAGTCGAAGTGCGGGGTGCCGCCGCGGATCACCACGCCGAGCGCGACGACCGCGTCGTAGCCGCGGCCGGCCAGCACCTTGGCGGCCACCGGGAGTTCGAAGCTGCCCGGCACCCGCAGCACGGTGTGCTCCTCGATGCCGAGGTCGGCCAGGGCCCGGCGGGCCCCGGCGATCAGTCCGTCCATGACGGGTTCGTGCCAGCGTGACGCCACGACGGCGACCCGCAGGTCCGCGCAGTGCTCGACGGTCAGTTCGGGTGCGCCCTTGCCGCTCAAGGTCTCTCCTGGTTGCTGTGCCGGACGGTGGGACGGGTGGGGGTCACTGGTTGCCGCAGACGCCGGAGGGTCCGGCGTCCAGCCACGGCAGGTCGTGGCCCATGCGGTCGCGCTTGGTGCGCAGGTAGCGGACGTTGTGCTCGCCGGCCCGCACGGGCACCGCCTCGCGGGTGACGCGCAGCCCGTGGGCGGCGAGCGCGTCGGCCTTGCCGGGGTTGTTGGTCATCAGCCGCAGCGACCGCACCCCGAGGTCGGTCAGGATCCGGGCGCCGGCGCCGTAGTCGCGGGCGTCGGCGGGCAGGCCGAGTTCCAGGTTGGCGTCCAGCGTGTCCCGGCCGCGTTCCTGGAGTTCGTAGGCGCGCAGCTTGTGCAGCAGCCCGATGCCGCGACCCTCGTGGCCGCGCAGGTAGACCACCACGCCGCGGCCCTCGGCGGCGATCCGCTCCAGGGAGGCGGCCAGCTGGGGACCGCAGTCGCAGCGCTGGGAGCCGAAGACGTCGCCGGTCAGGCATTCGGAGTGCATCCGCACCAGCACGTCGTCGCCGTCTCCGAGGTCGCCGGCGACCAGCGCGATGTGCTCGACGCCGTCCGCCGCGCGGTAGCCGTGGGCGCGGAAGTCGCCGTGCTCGGTGGGCAGCCGGGTGACCGCCTCGGGCCGCACACCGGGGGTGGCGGGTCCGGCGGCGGGAGCGGCGGGCCCGGCGGCACGGGCGGCGGGCACGGCGGCGTCCGGGGCGGGGGCCTGGGCGGACGCGGCGGCGGGGGCCGGGGCCGACACGTGGCAGGGCGCGGGGTTCTCCAGGGCGCGGCGGTGGGCGGCCAGGTCCTCGATGGAGATCAGCGCCAGCCCGTGCTTGCGGGCGAACAGCGCCAGGTCGGCCAGCCGGGCCATGGTGCCGTCGTCGTTGGCGATCTCGCAGATCACCGCGGCCGGGCGCAGGCCGGCCAGCCGGGCGAGGTCGACGCCGGCCTCGGTGTGCCCGGGGCGTTCCAGCACGCCGCCGGGGCGGGCGCGGAGGGGGAAGACGTGGCCGGGGCGCACGAAGTCGCCGGCGGCGCTGCCGGGGTCGGCGAGCATCCGCAGGGTGCGGGCCCGGTCGGCGGCGGAGATGCCGGTGGTGGTGCCGTGCGCGGGCGAGGCGTCCACGCTGACGGTGAAGGCGGTGCGCATGGGTTCGTCGTTGCGGCCGGTCATCTGCGGCAGGTCGAGCCGGTCGAGGTCTTCCGCGGTCATCGGTGCGCAGATCAGGCCGCGGGCCTCGGTCATCATGAACGCGATCAGCTCGGGCGTGGCGTGGTCGGCGGCCAGGACGATGTCGCCCTCGTTCTCGCGGTCCTCGTCGTCGACCACGACGACCGGGCGGCCGGCGGCGATGTCGGCCACGGCCCGCTCGACCGGGTCCAGCGTGATGCCGTCGGGGTGGGCGGTGGGGGTGGTCACGCGGCGGCTCCTTCCCGGACGCCGGTGGCGCCGGCCGGGTGGTTGCGTACCCGCAGCCACCAGGAGCGCAGTCCGGCGACGACCAGCACGAAGTAGACGATGTAGACGAGGGCGGAGAACTTCAGGTCGCCGCTCCAGGCCAGCGGCACGCCGACCAGGTCCACGGCCAGCCAGGCGAACCAGAACTCGACCCAGCCGCGGGCCATGGCGTACATCGCGGCGAGCGTGCCGACGAAGATGTAGGCGTCCGGCCACGGGTTCCACGACAGCGAGGGGAAGGCGGTGAACAGGCCGACCACGGCCAGCAGTCCGGCGGCGGTGGCCGCCACCAGCACGCCGCGCTCGTGCCAGGTGGCGAACCGGACGGTGATCCCGCCCTCGTCCCGGTTGCCACGGTTCCAGCGGTGCCAGCCCCACAGCGCGGTGACGACGACCAGCACCTGCTTGCCCACGCCGCCGGCCAGGTGGGCGGAGAGGTAGGCCACGATCAGCACCGCGCCGGACAGCAGCTGGACCGGCCAGGCGGCCACGTGACGGCGCCAGCCGAGGGCGAGCGCGGCCAGGCCGAAGAGGTTGCCGACCATGTCGGCCCATTTGACGTGTTCGCCGAAGACGGAGAACGCCACGGAGTTGAGGGTGTCGACGCCGCTCACCGGCCGGCCCCCGTTCCGGCGCGGTCTCCGAGGAGCCGCTCGACGTACTTGGCGACCACGTCGACCTCCAGGTTGACCGGGTCGCCGGGGCCCTTGCGGCCCAGGGTGGTCAGGGCGAGCGTGGTGGGGATCAGGCTGACGGTGAAGTCGGCGTCGCCGGCCTCGACGACGGTGAGGCTGACGCCGTCCACCGTGATCGAGCCCTTCTCGACGACGTAGCGGGCCAGCCCCTCGGGCAGCGCGACGCGGACGATCTCCCAGTGCTCGCCGGGGATCCGTTCGGTGACGGTGCCGGTGCCGTCGACGTGGCCCTGCACCAGGTGGCCGCCGAGCCGGCCGCCGAGCACGGTGGGGCGCTCCAGGTTGACCGGGGAGCCGGTGGTCAGGGCGCCGAGGCTGGAGCGGTGCAGGGTCTCGGCCATGACGTCGGCGGTGAAGGCGCCGCCCTCGGTGGTGACGACGGTCAGGCAGACCCCGTTGACCGCGATCGAGTCGCCGTGCCGGGCGTCCTCGGTGACGAGGGGGCCGGAGAAGGTGAAGCGGCGGGCGTCGCCGAGGTCCTCCACCGCGGTGACCTCGCCGAGTTCCTCGACGATTCCGGTGAACACTGGTCAGTTCTCCTTCGGCAGGGCGCGAGCGCCGTGCGGCGCGGGGCGTCGGGGCGCGGCGGCACGCGGGGCGTCGCGGAACGCGGGGAGCACGCGGCGGCGGGCGGCGGTGCCCGGGCAGGCCGAAGGAGCGCCGGGATGCGGCGCGCGGGGAATCGCGGGGGCGGTCACCCGGGTCCTCCTGCCTCGTCGGGCACGGACTCCGGGGATGCTGGGGAACAGGAGCGGACGACCGGGGCGGCGGACGGGCGGGAACGCGGCGGTGCCGGGGACGCGGGGCGTCAACGGCGGCCGGGGGACCGGCGTACGGCGCACCGGTGCCGCCGCGCACTGCCTCCCATCCGGACTTTCACCGTCGGTCCAGGAATTTCACCTGGTCAACCGGCCGCTGGCGGCGGACGGGTCGCGGACTGTAACCGCCGGTTCGGAATTACACCGACCCCGGAGTGCGCTGAACGTCACTGGTACGTCCCCCAGTGTGCCACGGCGGGCGCCCGGCGCGGCAGGGACCTCGCTGTGGGGCCTCTCACAGGCGGTGGCGGGAATCAACCGGCGGTGTCCGGAAATCGTCCCGCGTCCGGGGCGTCGCCGGGCCGGCCGCCGGGCGCGGGCGGGCCCTGGCGGGCACGTCCGGGCCCAGTCCCCGGACGTGCCCGCGGGCGGCGGTGGCCGGCTGCCCGTCCCCGCGCGCGGGCGGCCGTCCCCCGACCCCCGGGGGACGGCGTCGTGCTCCCGTGGAGGGAATCATGGCATTCGTCAGCTGGTATGCATAGCGATTCCGCTGTCCCTCGTTGGGGTGATGCCGGCCGCGCGCCGGGGCGGGCGGCCGGGGCGGCGCGGCGAGGCTGACGGGATGAGCATCCGACAGATCCCGGCGGCCGGGGGCACGATGGCCGGGGCGGCGGCCCGGATGCGGGCGCTGTCCGGCACGCTGCCGGCCCGGGACGGGGTCGCCGTCTTCAACCGCGTCTACCTCTCCGTCACCGGTGAGCTGGCCCGGCGGCTGGCGGCCGGCTGGTTCACCGAACCGCACCGCACGGCGGCGCTCGGCGGGTCCTTCGCCCGGCGCTACCTGGACGCGGTCGAGGCGGACGCCACCGGACGGGTGCCGCCGGCCTGCTGGCGTGCGCTGTTCGCCGCCCGGTCGCGCCCCGGCGTCCACCCGCTGCGTTTCGCCCTGGCCGGCGTCAACGCCCACGTCGGCCACGACCTGCCACTGGCGGTGGTCGACACCTGCGTGCTGCTGGGGTGCGAACCGGACGCGGTGGAACGGGACTTCGACCGGGTCGGCGAGGTGCTGGCGGCCATCGAGGAGCGGGTGCGGGAGGAGCTGATGCCCGGTCCCGACGTGCTGGAGCGGGGCGAACCGCTCACCCACCTGGCCGGCACCTGGACCCTGGACGCAGCCCGCACCACCGCGTGGTCGGCCGCCCTCCTGCTCTGGCGCCTGCGGGAACTGCCCGGCCTGTACGCCGAGTTCGCCGCCGGCCTGGACGCCGGCGTCGGCCTGGCCAACCGCTGGCTGCTGGACGAGCGGTGAACCGCCGTCAGTCCTCCGGGAGTTCGACCGGGGCTATCGCGTCGAAGAGGTCGCCGGGGCCGGGGTTGGCCGGGTCGGTGGCACCACCGAGGTGGCGCATGACGCCCCAGACGGCGTTCAGGGCGGTCTGTACCGCGCCCTCGGCCCAGCCGGCCGTCCAGGAGATGTCGTCGCCGGCCAGGAAGATCCCGCGCCGGCCCTCCGGCAGCCGGTCCTGCATGAAGTGGGTGAACAGCCGCCGCTGGTAGCGGTAGTGGCCGGGCAGGTTCGCCTTGAAGGCGCCCATGAAGTACGGCTCGTTCTCCCACGAGACGGTGACGGGGTTGCCGATGACGTGCCGGCGGACGTCGACGCCCGGGTAGATCTCGCCCAGCGACTTGAGCATGACCTCCATCCGCTCGGCCGGCGTCAGCGGGAGCCACTTGAGGCTGTCGTCGCACCAGGTGTAGGACAGGCAGATGACCGCCGGGCGGTCCGGGCCGTCGTCCAGCAGGTAGGTGCCGCGGGTCATGCGGTCGGTGAGCGTCATGCTCATCCTGTCGCGCCCGGTCACCGGGTCCTCGTCGAGCCAGAACGGCCGGTCCACCGGCACGAACAGCTTCGAGGACTCCATGTAGTGGGTGCGTTCCATCGCCGTCCAGTGGTCGATGGGGAACAGCTGCTCGTCGCAGTCGATCTTCGACAGCAGCATCCAGCTCTGCGCGGTGAAGACCACCGCGCGGTAGGAGCGGATGTCCCCGTCCGCGTCGGTGACCGTGGTGCGCTCCCCCGCGGTGCGGTGCAGCCGGGTGACCGCCGGGCGCGGGACGCCGCCGTGCAGCGAGGAGAGCGACGTGCCGGCCGGCCAGTACGCCATGTCCTGCGGCGCGGCCTCCCACAGCCGCAGCGGCAGTTGCTGGCTGCCGCCGGCGATGCCGCGGTGGTCGTCGTCGGCACCGGTGTAGACCACCCGCAGGATCTCCAGGATCGAGTTGGGGAAGTCGGTGTCCCAGCCGCCGGTGCCGAAGCCCACCTGCCCGAAGATCTCCCGGTGCCGGAAACTGGCGAACGCCGGCGCGTCGCACAGGAACCCGTAGAACGTCTGGTTGTCCAGGCGTTCCACCATCGGCGCCCACAGCTCCCGGATCCTCGCCACGTCCCGGGTGCGGATCGCGGCGTGCATCTCGGAGAACCGCGCGCCGTCCTCCAGGCAGGAGTTCCAGGCGTCCATCACCTGGTGGTAGACGGCCGGCAGGTCGTCCAGGGTGCGGGCGTAGTGGCTCTCCCCCTTGAGGTCGACCACCGTCGAGGGTGTGCAGGGCGCCAGCGGGTTGGGGAACGGCCGCGACGCCAGGCCCATCAGGTCCGCGTAGTGCCAGAACGCGGTGGAGCTGGGCGGGAAGCGCATCGCGCCCATCTCGGCGGTCAGCCCCGGCAGGCCGTCGAACTCCTCGGTGCGCAGCCGCCCGCCGATCCGGTCCGCCTCGTAGACCACCGGACGCAGGCCCATGCGCATCAGCTCGTAGGCGGTGACCATGCCCGACAGCCCGCCGCCGATCACCGCGACCTCGGTGCCGTGCGCGCCGGGCGGCACCGAGCCCAGGCCGGCCGGGTGGGCGAGGAAGTCGTCGTAGGCGTACGGGAAGTCCGGGCCGAACATCGTGACCGGCCGGGCCGCCTCCGCCCCCAGTTCCTCGTGGACGGTGGTGGGCACGGTGGACGTCATGGGGTGGTTCTCCTCGGGTCGGCGGCCGGCCGTCGGCGCGGGGCCGTCAGACCAGCGGGCGGTACAGCGGCGCGCGGCGGTCGCGCAGGTAGGGCAGTTCGGCGCGGGAGGCGGCCAGCAGCGCGGGGTCCGCGTCGGCCAGCACCAGGTCGGGCCCGGCGCCGGCCCGGGCCCGCACCACGCCGTCGGGCCCCGCCAGGCAGCTGAGCCCGGTGAAGTCGAACTCCCCTTCCGGGCCGCACCGGTTGGCGTAGGCGACGTAGAGCTGACTCTCGTAGGCGCGGGTCGGCACGAGCGTCGTCGGCACGAACTCGTAGGGGCGCATCAACGCGGTGGGCACCAGCAGCAGATCGGTGCCGGCCAGCGCGTGGGCGCGCACCGCCTCGGGGAACTCCACGTCGTAGCAGATCAGCAGCCCCACGGTGAGCGCGCCGAGCCGGGCCTGCACCACGAGGTCGTCGCCCGGGGTGTAGTGCGCGGTCTCGAAGTCGCCGAACAGATGGGTCTTGCGGTAGCCGGCGAGCCGGGTGCCTTCGGCGCCGATCAGCTGCGCGGAGTTGTACACCGCTCCCCCGGCCAGCTCGGGGTAGCCGTAGCAGATGGCGACGCCGTGCCCGCGGGCGACGGCGGCCACCGCGGCGGCTCCGGGGCCGTCCGCCGGCTCGGCCACCGCGCGGGGGTCGGGCACCGCGTAGCCGGTCAGGTACATCTCGGGCGCCACCAGCACTCCCGCCCCCGCCGCCGCGGCACGGGCGGCGGCCTCCGCGAGGTCCTCCAGCGCCTGCGCGGGCGAGGCCGGCACACCGGTGCGGCCCTGGTGGAGCGCGACGCGCGTCGGCGTCATGGGGGCGGTCCTCCGTCCGGTGGCGGTGCTGGCGGTGGGGGTGGGGGCGCGGCGGGGGTCCGCCGCGGCACGGATCGACGGTACGACCCCCGCGACCTGCGCGGCAAGGCCCCCGCGTTGCGCGCCGGGCGGTGATCCGTTGCGCCGTGGGCCGCCCGGGCGGCGATTCGTTGCGCGGCCCTCAGGCGGGTCCGCCGACGGTGGAGCGCCGCAGCAGCGGGGAGAGCACCAGCACCGATTTGGTGCGCTCCACGAACGGCTCCCCGGCGATGCGTTCCAGCACCGCCTCGAAGTGCCGCACGTCCCGGGCGTGGATCTGCACCAGGGCGTCGGCCTCACCGGTGACCGTGGAGGCGGCCACCACCTCGGGGTAGCGCTCCAGCCCGGCGCGGATGTCGGACGGTGAGGTGCTGCGGCGGCAGTACAGCTCGACGAACGCCTCGGTGTTGCGGCCCAGCGCCACCGGGTCGGCGCGCACGGTGAAGCCGGTGATGACGCCGGCCGCCACCAGCCGGTCGACGCGGCGCTTGACCGCGGGCGCGGACAGCCCGACGGCCGAGCCGATGTGCGCGTAGGAGCGGCGGGCGTCGGCCGCGAGGGCCCGCACGATGGCCTCGTCGAGGCGGTCGAGGTTCATGGGGGGTGCTTTTCCTGGGGTGCGGGGGCGTGTGGAGCGGGCCCGGGGTGGCGCGGGCGGTGTGCCGCGACGGTCCCGGGGGCGCGCGGGGCGCCCCCGGGGGACGGTCAGGTCCAGCTGGAGTGCAGCGGCTTGCCCTCGGCGTAGCCCGAGGCGCTCTGCACGCCGACGACGGCCCGTTCCCGGAACTCGGCCAGTGAGCCGGCCCCGGCGTAGGTGAACGAGCTGCGCACGCCGGCGACGATCGAGTCGATCAGGTCCTCGACGCCCGGGCGGGCCGGGTCGAGGAACATCCGCGAGTGCGAGATGCCCTCCTCGAACAGTGCCTTGCGGGCCCGGTCGTAGGCACTCTCGTCCGCGGTGCGGTTGCGCACCGCCCGGGCCGACGCCATGCCGAAGCTCTCCTTGTACGGGCGGCCGCCGGCGTCGTGCTGGAGGTCGCCCGGCGATTCGTGCGTGCCGGCGAACCACGATCCGATCATCACGTTGGACGCGCCCGCCGCCAGCGCCATCGCCACGTCGCGCGGGTGCCGCACGCCGCCGTCCGCCCAGACGTGCCGGCCCAGCTCCGCGGCGGCCACGGCGCACTCCAGGACCGCGGAGAACTGCGGGCGGCCCACCCCGGTCATCATGCGGGTGGTGCACATCGCGCCCGGGCCCACGCCGACCTTGACGATGTCTGCGCCCGCCTTCACCAGGTCGCGCACGCCGGCGGCGGACACCACGTTGCCGGCCACCACCGGCACCCCCGGGTCCAGCGAGCGCACGGCGGCGACCGCGGCCAGCATCGACTCCTGGTGGCCGTGCGCGGTGTCGACGACCAGCACGTCCGCCCCGGCCTCCAGCAGCGCCCGGGCCTTGCCGGTGACGTCCCCGTTGATGCCGACGGCCGCGCCGATCCGCAGCCGGCCGGCCGCGTCGGCCGCCGGGGCGTACAGCGTGGCGCGCAGGGCAGCGGTACGGGTCAGGATGCCGGCCAGCCGCCCGTCCGGGCCGACCGCGGGGGCCAGCTTGCGGCGGGCGTCCTCCAGGCGGTTGAACGCCTCCCGGGGGTCCACGTCGGCGTCCAGCACCAGCAGGTCGGACGACATCACCTCGGAGAGCTGGGTGAACCGGTCCACACCGGCCAGGTCGGAGTCGGTGACCACGCCGACCGGGCGGCCGTCCTCCACCACGATCCCGGCGCCGTGCGCCCGCTTGGGCAGCAGGGAGATCGCGTCGGCCACCGTGGCGTGCGGGGCCAGCGTGATGGGGGTGTCGAGCACCAGGTGGCGGCGCTTGACCCAGGAGACGACCTCGGCCACCACCGGGATCGGGATGTCCTGCGGGATGATCACCACACCGCCGCGCCGGGCCACCGTCTCGGCCATCCGGCGGCCCGCCACGGCCGTCATGTTGGCCACCACCAGCGGGATCGTGGTGCCGGTGCCGTCCGGTGAGGACAGGTCCACCGCCTGTCGCGACCCCACCGCCGAGCGGCTGGGGACCATGAAGACATCGTCGTAGGTCAGGTCGTGGGCCGGCAGCACGCCGTTGAGGAATCGCACGTACTTCATCTTCACACGGAGGAGTGTGAAACCGGCCCGAAGGAACCTCCAGGGTTCCGGACGCGTTCTCGGGACAAGATCCGAAGGGGATCCCCCGCGGCACGCCGGTGGGCGATGACCGGGGAGGGGCCCGTCGGAGGGACAATCGAGTCAGGTGTCCGTCGGCCGGCGAGGAAGGCCGGGCCTGAGGACCCCCGGGAGGGGCAATGAACCGCACACGTTTCGCACCGGACCGAGGGCTCTCCAGCCGCATGGTCGTCACCATGTTCCTGATCGGCCTGCTCTACGTGGTCTTCGTCGGCCTGCTGCTGGCCTTCGTCGGCCACTACTGGCCCTGGATCGTGATCATCGCCGGCGGTCTGTTCGTCGCCCAGTTCTGGTTCAGCGACAAGATCGCCACCTTCAGCATGGGCGCCCACGAGGTCACCGAGCAGGAGTACCCGGAGCTGCACGGCGTGATCGACCGGCTGTGCGCGCTGGCCGACATGCCGAAGCCGCGGGTGGCGGTCGCCGACTCCGACATCCCGAACGCGTTCGCCACCGGCCGCAACGCCGACCGCGCGGTGGTGTGCGCCACCACCGGGCTGCTGCGCCGGCTGGAACCGCAGGAACTGGAGGGCGTGCTCGCCCACGAGCTGTCCCACGTGGCGCACAAGGACGTCGCGGTCATGACGATCGCCTCCTTCCTCGGCGTGCTGGCCGGGGTGATGACCCGCATCGCGCTGTGGGGCGGCTTCAGCGCGCGCGACAGCCGGGACAGCAACGCGCTGCCGATCGGTCTGATCATCACCGGGGTGAGCGTCGTGGTGTACGCGATCAGCTTCCTGCTGACCCGCCTGCTCTCCCGCTACCGCGAGCTGTCCGCCGACCGTTCCGCCGCCCAGCTGACCGGCCGCCCCTCCGCGCTGGCCTCGGCCCTGACCAAGGTCACCGGTTCGATGGCCGCCATCCCCACCGAGGACCTGCGCCGCGTCCAGCCGTACAACGCGTTCTTCTTCACCCCGGCGATCGCCTCCCGCGAGAGCCTGGCCAACCTGCTGTCCACCCACCCCACGCTGGAGCAGCGGCTGGAGCAGCTGGGCCGCATCTCCGCCGAGCTGAACCGCTGACGCCACCGCCGGCCCGGCGCGCCCCGCGAGCCCGTCCCCGTCCCCGCCGCCCCTACCTGGAGGGTCACCCCCGTGGGTTTTCTCGACACCCTGCTCGGCCGCAGCAAGCCGGTACGCCCCGATCTCGACCAGCTGTTCGGCCTGCCGTCCGCCGCGGTCACCCTGGAGGCGGCGGCGGGCTTCCGGCCCACCGGTGAGGGGTCGGTGTGCTTCGCGGCGGTGGAGGGCGGCGCGTTCGCGCAGGCCAGGGACGAGGTGCGCGGGCTGCTCGACGCGGACGTGCCGGGCGGCGACGGGGTGCCGGTGGAGTTCACCCAGGACTCCTACGGCTACACCTGGCTGCGCTCGCGGCACGCCCAGGACGATGTCGCGGGCCTGGTCAACGACCTGCACGCGGTCAACACCGTGCTCCAGGAGGGCGGCTTCGGACCGCAGCTGCTGTGCTCGCTGGTGACGTTCCGGGACGCGCAGGACCGGCCGCTGGCGCTGGTGTACCTCTACAAGCGCGGCACGTTCTACCCGTTCGCCCCGCGCCCCGGCCAGAAGCGGGACAACGCGGTGGAACTCCAGGTCAAGGCCATGGTGGGCAACGATCTGCGGCTGGAGGACGACCTCAGCCGCTGGTTCCCGGTGTGGGGCGCCCCCGGTCTGTGACGCGCCGGATCACGCCTCGCCGGGGTCGGCGCGGTCCAGCGCGGGGCGCGGGGCGGGTTCCTGCCGGGTCAGGAGGTGGTCGGCGGCGGCCGTGTCGGTGACCAGGCTGGTGACCAGACCGGACCGCAGCACGGCGCCGACCGCGCCGGCCTTGCGGATGCCGCCGGCGATGGCGACGACCTCGGGCACCCGGCGCAGCCGGTCGGCGTCCACCGTGATGCAGCGGTCGCGCAGGTCGTGCCCGACCCGGCGGCCGTCGGCGGCGAACAGGTGCGAGGACATCTCGGCGGCGACCCCGAGTTCCGCGTAGTGGCGGCGTTCCGCGTCGGACAGGGCGTCGTAGACGGTGGAGACCCGCGGCTCCCAGGAACCGATGGAGACCACCGCGACGGTGACCTTGTCGAAGTAGCCCATGGCCGCGGCGATGCCGGTCTGCTGGCGCAGCGCGGCGGCGGTGCCGGCGTCCGGCAGCACCATGGGCGCGTACATCGGGTGGGCCTCGCCGCCGGCCACCTGGGCGGTGCGGCGCACCGCCTCGACCGAGCCGCGCTCCGCGGTCCCGGCGTCGTAGACCCCGGTGAGCTGCACGACGGTGCAGGGCGGCAGCGATTCCAGGGCGTTCGCCATGGTGATGATCGACCGGCCCCAGGCCAGCCCCAGCACGTCGCCCTCGCGCACCAGTTCACTCAGCAGGCCGGCCGCGACCACGCCGAGGTTCTCCGGGTCGGGGGCGGCGTCGCCGGTCAGGTCGCTGCGGTCGGCGGGCGACTTGACGACGACGGCGTTGCGCAGGCCGAAGCGGGCGCGCAGCGCGTCGGAGCGTTCGGCGTCGAGTTCGGCCGGGACGCGGATCTCGATGCGGACCAGATCCCGTTCCAGCGCGGACTCCAGGACCCGGGCGACCTTGAACCGGCTGACGCCGAACTCCTCGGCGATCTGGATCTTGGACTTGCCCTCCAGATAGAACCGGCGGGCCATGGCCGCTGCCTGCACCATCTCGGCGGGGCCCATACGAATCGGTGAGCGGCCTGTGGTCACGTCGTCACCCTCCCCAGTGCTCATCTGATTGCTTACGCGCTCATTTTTGCAGATGACCGGGCACGGGGTCGCCCGTCGGCGCCGCCTTTCCGTCGCGTCGCCGTGTCGCGGTCCACCCTGACCGATCCTTGGGCCAATCTACGGGAAGCCGGAGCAGCAGCGGGCACCGGCGGGGGACGCTCAGTGCCGGTGCGCGGCCCAGGCGGCGCCGGCGGTGGCCGCGTCGGCCTGTTCGCGCAGGGCGGCGACCGCGGCCGCCGGGTCGTCCGCGCCGTAGACCGCGGAACCGGCGACGAACACGTCCGCACCGGCCTCGGCGCAGCGCTCGATGGTGGCGGCGCAGACACCGCCGTCGACCTGGAGCCACAGCTGGAGCCCGTGCCGGGAGATCAGCTCCCGGGTACGGCGGATCTTGGGCAGCATGATGTCGAGGAACGCCTGGCCGCCGAAGCCCGGCTCGACCGTCATCACCAGAAGCATGTCGAGCTCCGGGAGCAGGTCCTCGTACGGTTCCACCGGCGTGGCCGGCCGCAGGGCCATCGACGCGCGGGCCCCCTTCGCCCGGATCTCCCGCGCCAGCCGCACGGGCGCCGCGGCGGCCTCCGCGTGGAACGTGACGGAGCCGGCACCGGCCTCCACGAACGCGGGCGCCCAGCGGTCCGGGTCCTCGATCATCAGATGACAGTCCAGCGGCGTCGAGGTCGCCCTGCTCAGCGACTCCACCACCGGCACGCCCAGCGTCAGATTGGGCACGAAGTGGTTGTCCATGACGTCGACGTGCAGCCAGTCCGCGCCGGCCACGGCGGACGCCTCGTCGGCGAGACGGGCGAAGTCGGCGGACAGGATGCTGGGGCTGATCTGGGCGGGCATGAGGTCAGTATGTCCGACGGGCCGCTCCGCTGAGTTGGGGGGTTGGGGGCCGCTCCCGCCGGGGTCCGCCGGGCGGCCACCCGCCGCTGGGGGTCGCGTGCGCTTCCGGCTGCCCGCCGGTGCGGGTCCCTCGCGCCGTTCCCCGCGCCCTTGCGGGGGCGCAGCCCTTGTGTGGTCGTGCCCGCTTCGGGGGGCTCCATGGGGGTGGCACTCGGATGGGTCTGCTGGGGGTGGGGTCGGGGTGGGGTCGGGGGATGCTGGCCGGGAGTGGGGGGTGGGGATCGAGGGCGGAGGCCGGGCGATGGGTGGAGCGGGTCGGGTCGCACGGTCGGTGTGCGGGCGGCGGTCGAAGTGGCTGGTGCTCGTGGTGTGGGTGGTGGTGCTGCTGTTCGCGGGGCCGCAGGCCGGCAAGCTGATGGACGCCCAGAAGAACGACGCCAGCGCGTGGCTGCCGGGCAGCGCGGAGTCGACGAAGGTGGTCGAGCAGTCGAAGGCGTTCCTGCCGCAGCGGGCCACCGCGGTCGTGGTCTACGACCGGGCGGGCGCACTGACGGCGGCAGACCGTTCCTCGATCCGTGGAGACGTGGCGCAGCTGCGCGGGCTGACCGCAGACGGCGTGGTGGGCCGGCAGGTGCAGGGGCCGGTCTACAACGATTCGACGGCGCCCCGGGCGGCTCTGGTGCTGGTGCCGATCAGTTACGGGCCGAACGGCTGGACGACGATCTCCTCGGCGGTGGACCACGTGCGGGCGCTCACCGACCGGGGTCCGCCGGGGCTGGCCAGCCACATCACCGGTCCCGGCGGCAACGCGGCGGACAGCGGCGACGCGTTCTCCGGCATCGACGGCACCCTGCTGATCGCGGCGCTGGGCGTGGTGATCGTCATCCTGCTGCTGACCTACCGTTCCCCCACGCTGCTGGTGGTGCCGGTGCTGTCGGTGGTCGGCGCCCTGCTGGTGGCCGAGTCGCTGGTCTACGTGCTGGCGCGGCACGCCGGGCTGGTGGTCAACGCGCAGAGCGCCGGCATCCTGACGGTGCTGGTCTTCGGCGCGGGCACCGACTACGCGCTGCTGCTGACCGCGCGGTACCGCGAGGAGCTGCGGCGGCACGAGGACCGGCACGAGGCGATGGCGCTGGCGCTGCACCGGGCGGGGCCGGCGGTGATCGCGAGCGCCTCCACGGTGGTGCTCAGCATGCTGTGCCTGCTGGCGGCGGAGATGAACTCCACCAGCGGTCTGGGTCCGGTGGCGGCGGTCGGCGTGGCCGTGGCGCTGCTGGCGATGATCACCTTGTTCCCGGCCCTGCTGCTGATCACCGGGCGATGGATCTTCTGGCCCGCGATCCCCCGGCCCGGCAGCCCCGAGCCGACCCGTTCGGGGCTGTGGGCCCGCGCCGGGCAGCGGATCGCCCGCCGGCCGCGCGCGGTGTGGGTGGCGACGGCGCTGGTGCTGGCGGCCTGTTCGTTCGGGCTGATCGTGCTGAGCCCGGACGGCCTGAGCCAGCAGGAGAGCTTCACCGGCCGGCCGGACTCCGTGGTCGGGCAGGAGGTCGTCACCCGGTACTTCCCGGCCGGCTCTGGCCAGCCGTTGCAGGTGATCACCAACGCCGGCCAGGAGCCGGAGGTGGCCGACGCGCTGCGGGCGGTGCCGGGCGTGGTCCCGGACAGTGTGCGGCGGCCGCCGCAGGTGGCGCCGGAGCGGGACGGGCGCAGTTATCTGGAGGCCACGCTGAAGGCGCAGGCCGACTCGGGCGCGGCGCGCACCACGGTGGACCGGGCGCGGGCCGCGGTGCACGCGGTGCCGGACGCGGGCGCGCTGGTGGGCGGTGGAACAGCGGCGCAGCTCGACGCCAACCGGGCCTCGACCGACGACGACCGGCTGCTGATCCCGGTGATCCTGGTCGTGGTCATGCTGATCCTGGGTGTTCTGCTGCGGGCGGTGGTGGCGCCGGTGCTGCTGATCGCGACCGTGGTGCTGTCGTTCGCGGCGGCGATGGGCATCAGCGCGCTGGTCTTCCGCTACCTCTTCCACTTCCCGGCCGAGGACACCGCGTTCCCGCTGTTCGTGTTCGTCTTCCTGGTGGCGCTCGGCATCGACTACAACATCTTCCTGATGACCCGGGTGCGTGAGGAGACGGCGCACTCCGGCACCCGGCGCGGCGCGCTGACCGGCCTGGCGGCGACCGGCGGGGTGATCACGTCGGCGGGCCTGGTGCTGGCGGGCACGTTCGCGGCGCTGGCGACCCTGCCGGTGACCGGGTTCGCGGAGATCGGCTTCGCCGTGGCGCTGGGGGTGCTGCTGGACACCCTCGTGGTGCGGTCGGTCCTGGTGACGGCCCTGACCCTGGACCTGGGTCACCGCATGTGGTGGCCCAGCGGCCTGGACGCACGGGGGCCGGGGCAGGACGGCGGGGGCGGCAGCACGGGCCCGGGGCCGCGCGATCCGGGGCCGCGGGACGGGGACGCGGGAGGCCCCGGCCGGCGGGGACGGTGACGGCGGGGACGGAGGGCGGGACGGACGGCGGGGACGGTGAGGCGGCGGGGACGGGAGCGGCGGGGACGGGAGCGGCGACGGCGGGCACGGTCAGCGGCGCGGGACGGCCGGGGCCGGCGGGATCCCCGGACGCCGGCCCGCGGGGTGACGGGTCGGCGGCCGGGGAACCGGTCGGCGGACCGGCGCCGCGGTCCCGCGCGGTCAGGGGGCGAGCGCGCGCAGGTGGGCCAGGCTCGCGGCGACGTCGGCCCCCGGGCCCCCACCGGCGGCAGGTTCGGCGGACAGCACGGTGTCCTGCTCCAGGACGTACCAGCCGTCGTAGCCGGCCGCGGTCAGCGCGCCGACGATGCCGGCCACGTCCACGTCACCGGCACCCAGCGGGCGGTACATCCCGTCGCGCACGGCGTCCGTGTAGGTGACCTCGCCGGAGCGCACCCGGGCGGCGGCCGGGGCGTCGACGTCCTTGAGGTGGACGTGGGCGATCCGGTGCGGGGCCCGGCGGGCGATCGCGGCGGGGTCGGCGCCGCCGGCCAGCAGGTGCCCGGTGTCCAGGCAGAGCAGGGCCTCGCTGTCCTCCAGCACCCGGTCGACCTCCGCGGCGTTCTCGATCACGGTGCCGACGTGCGGGTGCAGCACCGTGGTGACGCCGCGGGCGGCGGCGTGCCGGGCGACGCGGCCGAGGTTGGCCAGCAGCGCCGTCCAGCCCCGCCCGGTCAGCTGTGGGCGGGCGTCGTAGCCGTCGGTGCCGGTGGCGGCGGCCAGTACGAGGGTGCGGGCGTCGCCGAAGCCGGCGAGGGCGTGCTCCACGGCGGGCAGCGGGTCGTGACCGGGGTCGTGCAGCACCGCGGGCACGAAGCCGCCGACCGCCTCCAGGCCGTGCGCGCCGAGCAGGGCCGCGCGCTCGGCCGGGTCGGCGGGCAGGAAGCCCTCGGGGCCGAACTCCGTTGCCGCCAGGCCCGCTTCACGCATCTCGGCGAGCACCCGGCCGGGCCGCATCTGGTGGCCCCAGCCGGGGACCTCGCACACGCCCCAGGAGATCGGCGCCCCGGCCGTCCGGATCATGCCGCCACCTCCGTCATGCGGACCGGGCGGCCCTCGGCGCGCGAACGGGTGGCGGCGTCGGCGATCGCCAGCGCGGCGCGGGCGTCCCGCGCGGTGCAGGGGCTGGCCAGTTCACCGGCGACGACCCGGGTGAAGGCGGCCAGTTCCGCGCGGTAGGCGTCCAGGAAGCGGTGCAGGAAGCCGGGGTGCGGGGCGCCGGAGGGCCAGGGCGCGCCCTCGGCGGAGACCAGCGGAGTCTCGTCGGTGAGCCCGGCGGCGAGCGTGCCGCGCGAGCCGCACACCTCCAGCCGCACGTCGTAGCCGGCGCCGTTGTAGCGGGTGGCGGTGCAGGTGGCGAGGGTGCCGTCGTCGAGGGTGAGGAGGGTGACACCGGTGTCCACGTCACCGGCGTCGGCGAAGAAGGACTCGCCGCGGTTGGAACCGGTGGCGTAGACCTCGGTGACCTCGCGGCCGGTGACCCAGCGGACGATGTCGTAGTCGTGCACCGAGCAGTCGCGGAAGATGCCGCCGGAGCCGGGGACGTAGCCGGCGTGCGGGGGCGTGGGGTCGGACGTGCAGGCCCGCAGGGTGTGCAGCCAGCCGAGGCCGCCCCCGGCGACGGCGTCGCGCAGCGCGGTGTACCCGGCGTCGAAGCGGCGCTGGAAGCCGATGTGCAGCGGCACGGCGGACCCGTCGAGGGCGGCCAGCACCCGGTCGGTCTCCTCCAGGGTGCCGGCGACGGGCTTCTCGCAGAACGTGGGCAGCCCGGCGCGGTGGGCCGCCAGGATCAGATCGGCGTGCGCGAAGGTCGGGGCGGCGATGACGACGCCGTCGAGTCCGGCGCCGAGCAGTCCGTCGAGGTCCGCGGCGTACCGCGCCCCGGTCTTCCCGGCCACGGCACGGGCCGACTGCTCGCTGGCGTCGTGCACCACGAGTCCGGTCACGGCCGGCAGGCCGGCCAGGGTCTCGGCGTGGAAAGCGCCGATGCGGCCCGTACCGATGAGTCCGATACGCATATGCGGGTGCCTTTCGTGCGGGGGGACCGTGGGCGGCCCTGATGCTTTCTACCCTTCGGCAGGGCCATGGAGCAAGTGTTTGTTATGACATATGGACGTACAGAGCTTAACCGGAAATGAGGCATACTGACGGCCGTTGACCGCATCCCCAGGAGGGTGACGTGGAGTCGTTCGCGAAGCTGATCACCATCGACCGGAGCAGTCCGGTACCGCTGTACTTCCAGGTCGCCCGGCAGTTGCAGGAGCTCATCGAGACCGGGGTGCTGCCGCCCGGCACCCGGCTGAGCAACGAGATCGCCATGGCCGACCAGTTCGGACTCTCCCGCCCCACCATGCGCCAGGCCATGCAGCACCTGGTCGACAAGGGACTGCTGGCGCGCAAACGCGGCGTGGGCACCCAGGTGGTCACCAACCGCATCCGCCGCCAGGTCGAACTCACCAGCCTCTACGAGGACCTGGAGCGCGAGGAGCGGCGGCCGCGCACCGAGGTGCTGGCCATCGGGGCCGTGCGGGCCTCCGCCGCGGTGGCCGCCGCCCTGCGGGTCGACGAGGGCGCCGAGGTGCTGGCGCTGGAACGCCTGCGCTTCGCCGACGACCAGCCGATAGCCCTGATGCGCAACCATCTGCCGTCCGGGCTGCTGGACCTGACCGCCGAAGCGCTGACCGGGTCGGGGCTGTACCAGTTGCTGCGCGGTTCCGGGATCGACCTCACCACCGCCTCACAGGCCATCGGCGCCCGCCGCGCCACCGCCGCCGAGGCCCGGCTGCTCCAGGAGACCCGCGGCGCGACCCTGCTGACCATGACCCGCACCGCGTACGACGACTCCGGACGGCCGGTCGAGTACGGCACGCACGTCTACCGGGCCTCCCGCTACTCCTTCGAGATGACCGTCGCCGCGCACTGACCCGCCCGGGCGGTCCCGCGCGTGCCCGGGCACGGCGGCGGCAGGCGGGGAGGGACGCGGTGCGGACGGTCCACCCGATATGGGCACGCCGGCCACCCGTTACCGGCGTTCGCCCCGTGCCCGGTGATCGGCCCGGAACGCGGGTACCGGCAGAAGCCGCGGGCCTGCGCGACCGCGTGCTGACCTCGAAGTACGGCCTCGCGCACCGGCCGCACCCGCCCTGCGTGGTGCTCGACCCCTCCCGGCCGGCCGCGCGGATCGTCTCCCGCACCGGGTCCATCGGCGGCGGCCTGCCCTTCGTGCGGCGGGACGCGGTGCGGGGGCTGACGACCGCGGCGAGCGTGTGGATGGCGGCCTCCGGCCGGCGCCGCCGGGGCGGGGGCGCGCGGGAACGGCGGGGCGGTGGCGCGGCCCCCTGGGACGGCGGGGACGGGGACGGAGCGTCGGCGCGGGCCGGCCGCCCCGGGGCTCACAGGCCGACGACCGCCGAGCCGGCCACCAGCTCGTGGACCAGGACGAGTTCGCGGCGGGCGCCGGGCTCCAGCAGCAGGCGCCAGCTGACGACGCCCTCAGCGTCCGGGCCCTCCGGCGCCGGGCGGCACTCGGCGGCACGGATCCTGGCCTCCACCGCGGATATCTCCGAGACCGGCACGCGTTCGCGCACGGTCACGGCGCGCTCCCCGGCGTCCGGGGCGGCGTCGAGGCGGGAGACGAACAGCCGCACCTCGTGGGTGATGACGGTGCGCTGGTTGATGCCGGTCAGCCCGGCGGTGTCGCGGGTCTCGGTGGTGTGCCGCACGACGCGCACGGTGTCGTCACCGCCGAACGCCAGCCGGATCTCCTCCCCGGCGGCGGCGAAGTCCAGCCGGGTGCGGCCGGTGAAGCCGCCGCCGCGCACCAGGTCGACCGGCCCGGCCAGCAGCACGTGGCCCGCCTCGTTGCGGAAGGCGGCGGTGGTGACGGCGGCAGGTGACAGCTCCGGTGCGCAGACCTCCTCGGTGCGGCAGGCCGTGGTGAACGAGGTCAGCGGCACCCGCTGCGGCTGCCGGCCGGACGGCACGGTGACCGGGTGCGGGGCGGTGAGCAGCCGCACCTCGCCGCCGTCGTGCAGGCCCGGCAGCTCCCCCGCTGCGGTGCCGGAGGAGCCGGTGGTGGGGATGTCCTGCTCCCGCAGGTGCACCGCGACGCTCTGGCGTTCCTGCGCGGTGCGGTCGCGGACCGACAGCACGTCCTCGGTGAGCCGGGGCGGCTCGGCGGCCAGCGTGGGGCGGGCGGTGGACAGGGACAGCCGGACGTCCTTCCAGTCCTCGCCGGTGTCCTGCCACACGAACGCCTCGGTCTCCACCAGCACGCTCGCGCGGTCGGCGGCCAGGGTCGCGCGGTAGGCGGGCCGCCACAGCGCGCACGGCACCAGGTGCAGCAGGTTCAGCCGCGCCTCACCGGCCCGGTCGGTCTCCACGACGACCTCGGCCCAGGCGGTCAGGGCCCGCGGCTTCCCGCCGGTGGCCGCCAGCGTGTCGCGGGCCTCGGCCAGCTGGGCCCGCAGGTCCTTCAACCGGTGGTCGAGGGTGTCGAGCTCGCCGGTCCGCGACTCCTCCTCGGTGTCGATCCGCTCCAGCCGGTCGGTCCACCGTTCCGGGTCTGCGTCGCCGTTGCCCGCGCCCTGGACGATGTCGCGGTGCAGGTCGGCGCGGGCCTGGCTGATGACGGCGAGGCGGCTCTCCAGCCGGGTGCGGTGCCGTTCCGCGGCCAGCACCTCACGGCCCAGCGCCTCGACGTCGTGGGCCGGGCGGGAGGCGTCCGGGCCGGGTTCGCCGGGCGGGGCGGGGGCGTACACCCGCAGCACGCGGGCGTCGACGACCCGGGCCGCGGCGGGGGCGTCGCCGGTGCCGGTGATCTCGGCGCGCAGCGAACGGTCGACGGCGAGCGCGGTGACCGGTCCCACCCGCAGCCGCGTGACGCCGGCGGCCAGCCGGACGTCGCCGGACCGTTCGACCTGGGCGCGGTCCTCCAGGCAGGTGACGGCGGTGACCGGCAGGACGAGCGGTTCGCCGGCGGCGGGCACGCCGGGCGCGGGGGCCGGGTGGGTCATGGTCAGTTCCTCCGGTTTCCGCCGACGAGGGCCTTGCCGGCCGGGAGGCGGACCACGTAGCCGCCGGTGAGGGTCACGGTGGCGCCGGGGTCGACGGCCGCCCGCCAGACGCGGGCGCCGCGCACGTGGGCGTTCTCCTGGCCGGGCAGCGGTTCGCCGGGGTCGGTCCAGGCGGGGCGGGCGGTGTGCTCCTCGACGCGCACGTCCTTGTCCTCGCTGACCGGCACGCGTTCACGGACCTCGACGGTGACGGGGTGCGGCAGCCGGTTGGCGACGTCGATCTCGACGCTGTGGTCGAGGACCGTGGTGCCGCCGCGCAGGCCCGCGGTGGACTCGCGCATGGCGGTGCGGCGGGCCACCCGGACGCTCTCGACGACGCCGGTGCCGACCGCCTGCCGTTCACCGGGGGCCAGCGTGGGCAGGGCGGCGGTCAGCACGAAGTCGCCGTCGACGACCACGTCGGCGGGGCCGGCGAGCAGCGGGTGGGCGGAGGTGTTGGTGAGTTCCACGGTGCCGTAGACGGCCGGGTCGACGGCGGGCACGCACACGTAGGCCGGCCGCATGGTGACCGCGATCTCGCAGACCGGCACGGTGTGCCAGACCCCGTCTGCGGCGACGTCGGCGGGGGCGGCGGTGTCGAAGCGGTGGTCGAAGGAGCCGGCGGCCCGCCGCACGTCCACGGCGTGCGCGGGACGGGCGAGCCGCCCCACCGACTCGGCGCGGCGGCGGTACTCCTCGGTGACCGCGTCCGTCGCGGCGGCAGGCTTGAGGGTGCCGCGTCCGGAGCCGGCGTCGGGACCGGTCAGGGTGAGTCCGGCGTAGTCGAGCAGTTCGTCGGACGGCGTGGCCCCGGCGGGCTGCGGGGGCCGCGGCTCCGGGGCGGCGGCGCGCGGCATGTGGCGGCGGCCGGCGGGCCGCACGGCGGGGGCCGCGCCGGAGGACGAGAACTTGGGGGCGGCGCCGGGGGCCGGCGCCGGCGCTGAGGCGTACCCGCCGCCGGCCTCGGGGGCGCCGTACCCGGCGAATCCGGCGGGTGCGGGCGGCGGGGGCGCCGCCGCGAGGTCGGCGTGGTCGGTCGCGAACGCCGGGAACGCCGCGGCGACCGGCGGGGCGGGGACGGGCAGCGGTACCCGCGGGACGGCAGGCGTCCCGCCCGCGGAGCTCTCGGAACGCGCGGGGGCGGCCGCCTTCGCGGTGTCGTAGCCGGTGAAAAGCTCGGCGAGCCCCGGCGGGGGTTCGCGCCAGCCGTGCGCGGCCGGGGCGTCCTGGCCGCGGCCGACGCGCAGCGACCGCAGCTCGGGCAGCACCGTGCGGCCCAGCAGGTCGGCGGTGGAAAGGCCCAGGCGCACCCCGGTCCAGTCCTCGCCGGTGCGCTGGGCGACGCAGGCCCGCATCACCAGGGTGCCGCCGCCGCTGCCCGCGCCGTCCAGCCGCAGCTGGTAGACGGGCGTCCAGGCGGCGCCGGGCACCCGGTACTCCAGGGCGAGTTCGACCGTGCCGTCGTGCTCCGCCCCGTCGCCGGACGCGGTGCGATCGGCGGAGTCGGCCGCGGCGGGACCGGGAGCGCCGGGGTCGGTCGTGGCGGGGGCGGGGGCGAGGGAGAGGACGGCGGTGATCACCGGGCGGGTGGTGCCCTCGGCGGCGGTCTCCCCACTGGCGGCGGCCAGTTCCCATTCGAGCACGTCCACCGCGTGCTCGGCGCGGGCGAGGTCGTCCTCGGCGGCGGTGAGGCGTCCGTGCAGCACGGTGAGCCGGGCGTCGACGAAGCCGGCCAGCGTCAGGATGGACTCCACCGGTGCCCAGCGCGGGGGTTCGCCGCGGCGGTGCGAGGGCGGTTCGGCGCGGAGGGCGGCCACCTCGTCGATCTGCGCGCGCAGCCGGTCGCGCCGCCGCCGCAGCCGTGCGGCGCGGTCCTGCGCGTCCTCCACGTCCATCAGCGGCCCGGCCGGCACGTGGTTCCGCGGGGCGTCGGGGGCGACAGGCTCCAGCCGCGCGTCGGTCACCCGTGTCCCGCCACCGGAGACGACCCGGGCGCGCAGCGAGGCGCCGTCGAGCACCGGCGGCAGCCCGCCGATCCGGACGCTGCCGGTGCCGCCGGGCGGGACGGCGCAGCGCGCCCGGCGTTCGCACACCGCACCGGCCGCGTGCACCACCACGGACTCCAGCACCGACCCCAGCACCTGCCCGGACGCCGTCACTTCCTGCTCCGTCCCGCGTCCATCGCGCCTCCCCCTGCCGAGCCCATGGAACGCACCCTAGTACGCCCCTCGGACACCGCGCCCGGCGCCGGTCAGCCGGTGCGCCGCAGCAGGGCCAGGTACATCGCGTCGGTGCCGTGCAGATGCGGCCACAGCTGGACGTCGGGGCCGGCGCCGAGGTCCGGCACGCCCGGCATCAGGGGCCGGGCGTCCAGCAGTTCGGCGCCGCCGTCGCGCAGCACGTCGTCGACCACGGCGCGGGTCTCGGCCGGGTGCGGGGAGCAGGTGGCGTAGCCGACGACGCCGCCGGGGCGGGTCGCGCGCAGCGCGGAGCGCAGCAGACCGCGCTGGAGCGGGGCGAACGCCTCCAGGTCCTCAGGACGGCGGCGCCAGCGGGCCTCCGGGCGGCGGCGCAGCGCGCCCAGGCCGGAACACGGCACGTCGACGAGCACCCGGTCGAAGGCCGCGTCGCGCCAGGCCGGACGGGTACCGTCGGCGGTGATCACCTGGTAGGGGCCGGGGTTGCCGTCCAGGGTGCGGGCGACCAGGCGGGCGCGGTGCGGCAGCCTCTCGGAGGCGACGAGGGCGGCGCCGCGTCCGGCGGCCAGCGCGGCGAGCAGCGCGGCCTTGCCGCCGGGTCCCGCGCAGCCGTCCAGCCAGCGGCGGTCCGGGCCGTCCAGCGGCGCCGCCGCCAGGGCCAGGGCGACCAGCTGGCTGCCTTCGTCCTGCACGCCGGCCCGGCCGTCGCGCACCGCCTCCAGGGTCGCGGGGTCGCCGCCGTCGGCCAGCCGGACCGCGTACGGGGACCAGCGGCCGGCTTCCGCCGGCTCCCCCGCCGCGTCGGCGAGTTCACCGGCGGTGATCCGGCCGGGGCGGGCGGCGAGGGTGACCTGCGGGCGGTCGTTGTCGGCGGCCAGCAGCTCCTGGATGCCGGCCCGGCCACCGCCGAGCGCGTCCCACAGCGCGGTGACCACCCAGCGCGGGTGGGAGTGGACGACGGCCAGGTGCTCCTCGGGGTCCTCGTCGTACGGCGGCGCCACCCGGTCCAGCCAGCCGTCCAGGTCGTCGGCGGCGATCCGGCGCAGCACGGCGTTGACGAACTTCGACCGCCCCTCCCCCAGCACCGCGCGGGCCAGGTCGACGGTGGCGGAGACCGCGGCGTGCGGGGGGATGCGGGTGCCGAGCAGCTGGTGGGCACCGAGCGAGATGACGTCAAGGACCGGTGGGTCGACCTCGCGCAGCGGCCGGTCCACGCAGGCGGCGATCACCGCGTCGTAGGTGCCCCGGCGGCGCAGCGTGCCGTAGACCAGTTCGGTGGCGAGCGCCGCGTCCCGCCGGTCGAACGGGCCGCGCCGCTCGGCCTCCCGCAGCAGCGCGGGCAGCACGAGGTTGGCGTAGGCGTCACGCTCGTCGACGGCGCGCAGGGCGTCGAACGCCAGCCGGCGCACCGGGTCCGGCGCGGGCCGGTGGGTCCGGCCGCGGGGCGCGCTGTGCGGGGGGCGTCGGCGTTGCTGGTCGTTCACGGGGGAAAGGTGCTCCGGAAGTCAGAGGTGTGCGGCGCGGTCGCGCGCTCCAGGGTACGGCGGCGGGCCCGGCGCGGTCGGCGCCGGGCCCGGAGTGCGGGCGGGCGGAACGGGCGCTGCCGCCGGGTGCTGCCCGGTACGGCCGCGGACCACGCGCGGGAGCGGCGGGCCCCGCACGGTTCGCGGGGCCCGGCGGGCTCACGGGCGGGGGGTCTCCTCCTCACCCAGCCGGCCGCCCGACGCCAGCCGGACCCCGCGGGCCCAGTCGGCGGCGCGCATGAGTTTCTTGCCCTGGGCCTGCACGTCGGTGAGTTCGACGGGGTGGGAGCCGGTGCCGACGTGAACCGAGTTCTTGCCGACCGCCAGTTCGCCGGGGGCCAGGGGCGTGCCGGTCCAGTCCTGCGCGGGGCGGACCGGGGCGAGTTTGAGGCGGGCGCCGTCGTGCAGGGTCCAGGCGCCGGGGGCGGGGGTGCAGCCGCGGACCAGGCGGTCGATCCGCAGGGCCGGGGCGCTCCACTCCACCCGGCCGTCGCCCACGGTGATCTTCGGCGCGAGGGTGACGCCCCCGGCCGGCTGTGGCCGGGCGACCAGGGTGCCGTCGGCGATGCCGTCCATGGTGGCGGTCAGCAGTGCGGCGCCGGAGCGGGCCAGCCGGTCGAGCAGCGTGCCGCTGGTGTCGCGGGGGCCGACCTCCTCGGTCAGCACGCCGTAGACCGGGCCGGAGTCCAGGCCCTCCTCGATCAGGAAGGTGGAGGCGCCGGTGACGTCGTCGCCGGCGATCACCGCGTGCTGCACCGGCGCGGCGCCGCGCCAGGCGGGCAGCAGGGAGAAGTGCAGGTTGACCCAGCCGTGCGCGGGGACCTCCAGCGCGACCTTGGGCAGCAGCGCGCCGTAGGCGACCACCGGGCAGCAGTCGGGGGCGATCTCCCGCAGCCGGGCGAGGAAGTCCTCATCGCGGGGCCGCTTCGGCTTGAGCACCTCGATGCCGGCCTCCTCGGCCCGCAGCGCGACGGGGCCGGCGACCAGCCTGCGGCCGCGGCCGGCCGGGGCGTCGGGCCGGGTGACGACGGCGACGACCTCGTGGCGTTCGGAGGCCAGCAGCGCGTCCAGGGCGGGAACGGCGACCTCGGGGGTGCCGGCGAAGACGAGCCTCATCGGGGGTGGGGTGCCTTTCGGAGCGGAGGGGGCGGTGGTTCAGCGGGCGGAGCCGAAGGTGCCGTGCGGGGAGATCTTCACCTGCGGGGTGCCGCCGTCCGCCCACTGCGCCTCCCGGATGGCCTTCATGGCCTCCTTGCGGCGTTCGGGGTCGAGGCGGTCGATGAAGATGACGCCGTCGAGGTGGTCGGTCTCGTGCTGCACCGCGCGGGCCAGCAACTGGGTGCCCTCGATGGTGACCGGGTCGCCGTACATGGTGAAGCCGCGCGCGACCACCCCGTACGCCCGGCGGCAGTCGAACCGCAGGCCCGGCAGCGACAGGCAGCCCTCAGGCCCGTCCTGTTCCTCCTCCGTCAGCGTCAGGTCCGGGTTGACGAGGTGACCGGTGACACCGTCCACGTGGTAGGTGAACACCCGCAGGGAGACACCCAGTTGGGGCGCGGCCAGCCCCGCCCCCGGGGCGTCGGTCATCGTGTCGGTCAAATCCTTGACCAGGGTGCGCAGTTCCTTGTCGAAGACGGTGACGGGCTGGGCCTTCATGCGCAGCACCGGGTCGCCGAACAGGCGGATCGGCAGGACGGACAACGGCGGGCTCCCGACGGACGGCTCACAGGCGGCAGGGTCCCGGGGACGGGCGGACCCGCCGCGCACCGGGCCCGCCAGTCTATGCGCCCGCCGGGCCCGGAACGGCCGGTGGTCCCGGGGCGGCGGGCGGGTGCGGTATGACGGGGCGGGTTCCGGCATCGCGTGGCGACGGCGCGACCGGCCGCGTGCCGGCGCGCGCAGGGGCGTGAGGAACGGTGCGCGCCCCCGGGGGGCCCCGGCACGCCTCTTGCGCGTAACCCGAGGTGATCTGGCGCGTTGGTCAAACCAGCTTGACCCCGACCGGTCCGCCGGGTTGACGGTCGGCCGGCCCCACGGGGCGGCCGTGCGCCCCCGGCGGCACCCGGCCGGGCGACCCAGACCACCGCCGGTTCCGAGAGGCTCGTCCATGGCCGACCACGCAACCCACGACAGCCAGGCCCGCGCCAGCCTTCACCTCCTGGTACGCGACATCGAACGGGTCCGCCGGCAGGTGGACGCGCTGCGCACCCTCACCGCCCAGCTCGGCAACGTCTACCGGCCGCGCCGCAGCGGCCCCTCCCAGGGCTTCGTCGTCTACGGCCGGGCACCCGCGCCCACCGTGCGGCTCGCCCAGGAGCTGCGCGACAGCGTGGAGACCCTGGTGACCGCCGCCGTCGAGTTCGACCGCTCCCTCGGCTTCTCCTGGGACGCGGTGGGCTCCGCGCTCGGCGTGACCAAGCAGGCGGTGCACCGCCGCTACGGCTCCCGCCGCGCCGCCGCGGCCGCCGCTCCCCGCGAGGAGACGCCGCCGGTCGCCACGGCCTCGGTGCCCGCCGCACGATCCGGCGGCACCGCCGAGGAGCCCGCCGCCCTGCCCGCACCGTCATTCCCCGGCCCGCGGACCGGCTGACCCGGCCGGAGGGCGGAGCCGGGCACCCCGTCAGCCGATGTCCGGCGGGTCCATCCGCACCCGCACCGGTTCGGCGGCACGGCGGGCGATCCGGGCCGTCTGCGCGGTCTTCAGCGCCGCCGCCAGCGCCCCGCCACTGCCGGGACGCACCCGCAGCAGGACCCGGTCCCACTGCTCCCCCGGCGGCGGGGCCCCGGTGCGGCGCGGGCTGCCGGGCGGGGCGACCGGCAGCGGCACGGGGCCCAGCACATCGGTGCCGGGAGGCAGTTCGGCGGTGCGCAGCAGGTCGGTGACGGCCGCCGGGGTGCCGGTCACCGAGGCCATCCGGGAGACCGGCGGGAAGCCCAGCTCGGCGCGTTCCGCCAGTTCCCGGACGGCGTGGCCGGCCGGGTCCCAGCGCACCAGCGCCTGCACCGGGCGCAGCGACGGCTCGGCGACCACCACGACGGTGCCCTCCTCGGCGGCCGGCCGCACCAGGCCCGCCGCGGTCAGCCAGCGCCGCAGCGTCTCCTCGCCGGCCCGCAGGTCGGGACGGCCCAGCAGCGCCCAGCCGTCCAGCAGCAGTGCCGCCGCGTAACCGCCGTCCGCCACCGGTTCCGCGCCGGGGGTGGCCACCACGAGTGCGGGCGTGCCGGGCACGGTGTCCAGCACGGCGTCCCGGCCTGAGGTGCGCACCGGCACCGCGGGGAACGCCCGGCCCAGCTCGTCCGCGGTGCGCCGGGCACCGACGACCTGGGCGCGCAGCCGGACCCCGCCGCAGGCGTCGCACCGCCAGTCGGCGTCCGGCCGGCCGCACCAGCCACACGCCGGCACGCCGCCGCCGGACACGGCCTCCGGCAGCTCCAGCGGCCCGGCGCAGTGGCCGCAGCGGGCCGGCTCCCGGCAGCGTTCACAGGCCAGCCGGGGCACGTAACCGCGGCGCGGCACCTGCACCAGCACCGGACCGCGGCGCAGCGCGTCCCGGGTGACCTGCCAGGCCAGCGACGGCAGCCGGGCGGTGCGGGCCGCGGCGTCCCGGGCCAGGTCCTGGTCGCCGACGGTGCGCACCAGCGGCGCGGCGTTCCGCACCTGTTCGCGGGCGGCGGTCAGCGGCGCGGCCCAGCGGCTGTCGACGAGCTGGGCGGCCTCCACGGTGACGGAGGGCCCGCCGAGCAGGAATCCGGCGCCCTCGTCGGCGGCGCGCAGCAGCAGTACGTCACGGGCGTGCGGCTGGGGGGCGTGCGGCTCGGCGTGGCTGGAGTCGCCGTCGTCCCAGACGGCGGCCAGTCCCAGGTCGCGGACGGGGGCGAACATCGCCGCGCGGGTGCCCACGACCGCGCGGATCGCGCCGCGGTTGACCGCCAGCCAGTTGCGGTACCGCTCCTCAGGCCCGCTCCCGGCGGTCAGGACGACGTGCCGGCCGGGGCCCAGCAGCTCGGTCAGGGCGGCGTCGACCCGGGCGACGGACCGTCCGTCCGGCAGCACCGCGAGGGCCCCGCGTCCCGAGGCCAGGGTGGCGGCCAGCGCGGTCGCCAGTTCGGCGGCCCAGCGCGGTCCGGGCAGCGCCGTCCACACCGCGCGGGGTGTGGCGCCGGCCGCGAGGGCGTCGAGGTAGCCGGTGCCGTCCCGGTAGCGGGTCCAGCTGCCGGGGGCGGGGGGCGGTGGCGGGGGCAGCGGCGCCGGGGAGGCCGCCTTCTCCGCCTTGACCCGGCGCGGTGGCACGGCCAGCTGCACGACGTCGGCGAGCGCTCCGGCGTAACGGTCGGCGACCGCCCGGCACAGCCGCAGCAGTTCGGGACCGAGCACCGGTTCCGGGGAGAGCACCTGGGCGAGCGGGGCGAGCGGGCCGGAGTAGTCCGAATGAGTGAGCCGGTCGATGACGTAGCCGTCGTGCAGCTCGCCGCCCTCGCGGCGTCCGCGCACCACCCGGGCGCCGAACCGCACCCGTACCCGCGCCCCGGGCACCGCCTCGGCGTCCATGGCCTCGGGGACGGCGTAGTCGAAGTACTGGTCGAGGTGGAGCAGCCCCTTGTCGACCAGGACCCGGGCGACCGGGAGCCGTCCGGCGAGCCGTGCCCCCCGCCAGGTGCGGGGCTTGGCCCGCGGCTCCCTGGCCTTGCGGACGGTGTCACGGATCAGGGCAAGCTGCTCCCCCGCGACGTCCCCCGGCGCGGCCCCCTCACCCCGGGAACGCTCGTTACCGCTGCTCACCGCTCCAGTCTTAGCAGACCCCGCGGACACCCGCCGGTCCGTCTCCGCCCCCGGCCCGGCGGACCGGCCGCCGCACAGGAGCGCGCCGGGAGTCAACCGCCCCGGACGGCATACCCCGGGAGATCCGCCGTGAGCCCGCGGCGAAACGTCCTGGCCGGGCCCCCGGAGGCGGCCCGGCCAGGACGGACGGTCGTACGGCGACGGTCGGGAACGGACCCGTCACACGCCGGCCGGCGGAGGACTCAGATGCCCACCGCGGCCCGCAGGGCCTCGACGCGGTCGGTGCGCTCCCAGGTGAAGTCCGGCAGCTCGCGGCCGAAGTGCCCGTAGGCGGCGGTCTGGGCGTAGATCGGGCGCAGCAGGTCCAGGTCGCGGATGATCGCGGCCGGGCGCAGGTCGAAGACCTGGGAGATGGCCCGCTCGATGCGGTCGACCTCGGCCTTGGCGGTGCCGAAGGTCTCCACGAACAGGCCCACCGGCTCGGCCTTGCCGATCGCGTACGCGACCTGCACCTCGCAGCGGGAGGCGAGACCGGCGGCCACCACGTTCTTGGCGACCCAGCGCATCGCGTACGCCGCGGAGCGGTCCACCTTGGACGGGTCCTTGCCGGAGAAGGCGCCGCCGCCGTGCCGGGCCATGCCGCCGTAGGTGTCGATGATGATCTTGCGGCCGGTCAGGCCGGCGTCGCCCATCGGGCCGCCGATCTCGAAACGGCCGGTGGGGTTGACCAGCAGCCGGTAGCCCTCGGTCTCCAGCTTGATGCCCGAGTCCAGCAGGGCCTGCAGCTCGGGTTCGACGACGAACTCGCGGATGTCGGGGGCGAGCAGCGAGTCGAGGTCGATGTCGGAGGCGTGCTGCGAGGAGACCACCACGGTGTCCAGCCGCACGGCCTTGTCGCCGTCGTACTCGATGGTGACCTGGGTCTTGCCGTCCGGGCGCAGGTAGGGGATGGTCCCGTTCTTGCGCACCTCGGTCAGCCGCTTCGACAGCCGGTGGGCCAGGGTGATCGGCAGCGGCATGAGCTCGGGGGTCTCGTCGCAGGCGTAGCCGAACATCAGGCCCTGGTCGCCGGCGCCCTGCCGGTCCAGTTCGTCCTCGTCGCCCTCGACGCGGTGCTCGTGGGCGCTGTCGACGCCCTGGGCGATGTCGGGCGACTGGGAGCCGATGGAGACCGAGACACCGCAGGAGGCGCCGTCGAACCCCTTCTTGGAGCTGTCGTACCCGATGCCGAGGATCGTCTCGCGCACCAGGGTCGCGACGTCCGCGTAGCCCTTGGTGGTGACCTCTCCTGCGACGTGGACCAGACCGGTGGTGATCAGCGTCTCCACCGCGACGCGCGAGGTGGGATCCTCGCGCAGCAGGGCGTCGAGGATGCTGTCACTGATCTGGTCGGCGATCTTGTCGGGGTGTCCCTCGGTAACGGATTCCGAGGTGAACAGGCGGCGAGACACATCGCTCCCTGGGGTTGCAGCGGCTGCTGGCTGATACGGGTGTCCGGCACGGGGCTGCGCCTGGCCGGACGACGGCCAGTTTATCGGTCGTGTCCTCGAAAGCGACGTGCCGTCTCGACCAGTGGATCGAATGTGACCGATTCCGCCGTGGGCGAGGGAGTGCCACCATCTCGAACACCACGACGATACGCCCAGCGGCCCGCGCGCGGGAGATCACCGGGCCGCGCCGGGGCCGTCCGGATGACGTTGCCGGTGGGACGGTCCGCTGCCGCGGCGGCGGCAAGGAGGTCGGTATTGCCGCCGGGGCGGGCTACCAGCGGCGCAGGACCAGGTCCCAGACGACGTCGGCGAGGGCGTCCTTCGGGCCGTGCGGCACCGGGGTCTCGCCGCCGTCGCGGTCCAGGACGACCGCCTCGTTGTCCTCCGCGCCGAAGGTGAGGCGTTCGCCGACCTGGTTGACAACGAGCAGGTCGCAGCCCTTGCGGGCGAGCTTGGCGCGGCCGTTGGCGAGCACGTCGTCGGTCTCGGCGGCGAAGCCCACGACGACCTGGCCGGGGCGGGGACGGGAGGCGGCGAGCTCGGCCAGCACGTCGGGGTTGCGCACCAGTGCCACGGGAGCGGGCTCCTCGCCCTCCCTTTTCTTGATCTTGCCGGTGGCGTACGTGGCCGGGCGGAAATCGGCCACGGCGGCCGCCATCACGACCGCGTCGGCGTCGGCCGCCGCCTTGAGCACTTCCTCGCGCAGTTGGAGCGCGGTGCCGGCCTCGACGAGGTCGGCGCCGGCCGGGGCGGCCACGCTCGCGTTGGCGGAGACCAGGGTGACCCGGGCGCCGCGGGCGACGGCGGCCCGGGCGAGGGCGTGGCCCTGCTTGCCGGAGGAGCGGTTGCCGAGGAAACGGACCGGGTCGAGCGGTTCGCGGGTGCCGCCGGCGCTCACCACGACGTGCCGGCCGGCCAGGTCGGGGACGGTGACGCCGCGGGCCAGCACCCGGCGGCAGACCTCGAAGATCTCAGCGGGGTCGGGCAGCCGGCCCTTGCCGGTGTCGGCGCCGGTGAGCCGGCCGCTGGCGGGTTCGACGACGAGGGCGCCGCGGCGGCGCAGGGTGGCGACGTTCTCCCGGGTGGCGGGGTGCTCCCACATCTCGGTGTGCATGGCGGGGGCGAAGACCACCGGGCAGCGGGCGGTGAGCAGGGTGTTGGTCAGCAGGTCGTCGGCGAGCCCGTGGGCGGCGCGGGCCAGGGTGTCGGCGGTGGCGGGGGCGACGACGACCAGGTCGGCGTGCTGACCGATGCGCACGTGCGGCACCTGGTGGACGTCGTCCCAGACGCGGGTGGCGACCGGGTTGCCGGACAGCGCGGCCCAGGTGGCCTCGCCGACGAAGTGCAGGGCGCTGTCGGTGGGCACCACGCGCACGTCGTGACCGGACTCGGTGAAGCGGCGCAGCAGCTCGCACGCCTTGTAGGCGGCGATGCCGCCGCTGACGCCGAGCACGACCCTGGGCTTGTCCATCGCGACTCCTGGTTGTCGTTCGGGGCCCGCCACCGGGTCCCCGTCGTCACCGCCGGTCACAGCCGGAAGGCCCGGCGTCACTCCGCCGGGCCTTCGGGTGTGGTCGTTCGTGCGCGTCCTACTGGACGCCCTCGACCGCCTCGGAGGTGAGGAGGCCGGCGTTGATCTCGCGCAGCGCGATGGACAGCGGCTTCTCGTGGACGTGGGTGTCCACCAGCGGGCCGACGTACTCCAGCAGGCCCTCGCCGAGCTGGGAGTAGTACGCGTTGATCTGACGGGCGCGCTTGGCCGCGTAGATCACCAGGCTGTACTTGGAGTCGGTGGCCTCAAGCAGCTCATCAATCGGCGGGTTGATGATGCCCTCGGGCGTGGTGATGGAAGAGGACACGCTCTGCCTTTCTCTGTGGTCTCTGTCGGGAATCCGGGGAACGGGTCCCCTTCAGATACGCGTCATCAACGTTAGCAGCTCGCGAACGACGTCCTCGACGGAGGTATTGACAAGCGTCACGTCGAACTCCGGTTCGGCGGCGAGTTCCACCCGGGCGGCCGCCAGGCGGCGCTCGATCACCTCGGGGGACTCGGTGCCGCGGCCGGTCAGGCGGCGCACCAGCTCGTCCCAGCCGGGCGGGGCGAGGAAGACCAGGCGGGCGTCCGGCATGGACGCGCGGACCTGGCGGGCGCCCTGGAGGTCGATCTCCAGCAGCACCGGCACGCCGGCCGCCAGCCGTTCCTCGACGGCGAGGCGGGGGGTGCCGTAGCGGTTGCCGGCGAACTCGGCCCATTCCAGCAGTTCGCCGTTGGCGACGAGCTTGTCGAACTCGTCGGGGTCGGCGAAGTGGTACTCGACCCCGTCGCGCTCGCCGGGGCGCGGCCGGCGGGTGGTGACCGAGACGGACAGCCATATGTCCGGGTGGAGCTTGCGCAGGAACGCGACGACCGTGCTCTTGCCGACCCCGGAGGGGCCGGAGAGCACGGTCAGACGCGGGGTCGGGTCCGGGGGCACGGGGGTCTGCGACCCCCCGGTGTGTGCGGCCATGGACCGATTATCGCGGTTCCCCGCGCGAGCGGAAAATCCGTCCGCGCGGGGGAACGGCCCGTCAGGCCGCGCCGCCGCCGAACTCGCGCTCCAGGGAGGCGATCTGGTTGGAGCCCAGACCGCGCACGCGACGGCTCTCGGAGATGCCCAGGCGCTCCATGATCTGCTTGGCGCGCACCTTGCCGACGCCCGGCAGGCTCTCCAGCAGGGCGGAGACCTTCATCTTGCCGATGACGTCGTTCTCCTGGCCGGACTTGATGACCTCGTGCAGCGAGGCGCCGGAGTGCTTGAGACGATTCTTGACCTCGGCGCGCTCCCGGCGTGCCGCAGCGGCCTTCTCAAGCGCGGCAGCGCGCTGTTCAGGGGTAAGGGGCGGAAGAGCCACGCCTACGTCACCTCGGTTGTAGAACTGTCGGATACTTGGCCGGTGTGGAACCTAGTTGTTCCGCTCGCACGGAGCAACGAGCAACGCGCTTCCTTGCGTTCTCTGGTCGGAGACTAGCGTCCCTGAGGGCTCTCGTCAGCGAGAACACATGAAAAGTCCTGGTCAGACTCCCTCTCGCGACGATCCTAGTGGACATCGGCGGACATTCCGCCCGGAACGACCGGCAATTTTCGGCCACCGGGTGGTGGTGTTCAGCCTTCGGTCACCGTACGGATTTCGCCGGTCAGCCGCTCCGCCGCCGCACGAAGTCCGGCGGCGTCGGGTCCGTGGCGCAATACGTCCCGGCTGACGGCGGGCAGCACGTTGCGCAGCGCGCCGCCGAAGACCGCCGGGAGACCCGCCGGGGTGGCGCCCTGCGCGCCGATGCCGGGGGCCAGCAGCGGGCCGTCGATCTCCAGGTCCGCGCCGGCCGCCGCCGGGCCGCCGGCGAGGGTGGCGCCGACCACCGCGCCGAACGAACCCAGCGGCTGCTGACCGGCGTTGTCCGCCTTCAGGCTCGCCAGCACCTCGGCGGCCACCGAGGCGCCGCCGGCCGTGACCGCGTGCTGCACCTGCGCGCCCTCGGGGTTGGAGGTCAGCGCCAGGGCGAAGACACCGCCCCCGGCGGCCCGTGCGGCCTCCAGGGCGGGGCGCAGGCTGCCGTAGCCGAGATAGGGGCTGACGGTGACGGCGTCGCTGCACAGCGGGCTGCCGGGCGTCAGGTACGCCTGCGCGTAGGCGGCCATGGTGGAGCCGATGTCGCCGCGCTTGGCGTCCATCAGCACCAGCGCGCCGGCCGCCCGGGCCTCGGCGACGCAGGTCTCCAGCACGGCGACACCGCGCGAGCCGAAGCGTTCGAAGAACGCCGACTGCGGCTTGAGTACCGCGACCCGGTCGGCCAGCGCCTCGACCACGGTGCGGGCGAACCGCTCCAGTCCGGCCACGTCGTCGCCCAGCCCCCAGGCGGACAGCAGCGCCGCGTGCGGGTCGACGCCGACGCACAGCGGGCCGCGGGTGTCCATGGCGCGGCGCAGCCGGGCGCCGAACGGCTCTGGGGTCATCGGGGGTCCTCCTCGGTTCGGCCGGGGCCCGCCCCGGGCACCCCGGCGCCGACGGCGTCGGCCAGGGTGGCGTACGGACTGGCGGCCAGCCGCGCGGCCAGCCCCCGGTGGATGCCGCGGGCCCAGAAGGGGCCGCGGTAGACGAACGCGGTGTAGCCCTGCACCAGGGTGGCGCCGGCCAGGATCCGCTGCCAGGCGTCCTCGGCGTCCGCCACGCCGCCGGCGCCGACCAGGGTGACCCGGTCGCCGACCCGGGCGTGGAGCCGGCGCAGCACCTCCAGGGAGCGTTCCCGCAGCGGGGCGCCGGACAGTCCGCCGGTCTCGGCGGTGAGCGCGGCGGGGGCGCGCAGGCCGTCGCGGGAGACGGTGGTGTTGGTGGCGATGATGCCGTCCAGGCCCAGTTCGACGGCGAGGTCGGCGACCGCGTCGATGTCGGCGTCGTCCAGGTCGGGGGCGATCTTGACCAGCAGCGGCACCCGGCGGTCCGGCACGGCGCGGTCGGCCGCCGCGCGCACCGCGGTCAGCAGCGGCCGCAGGTGCCCGACCGCCTGGAGATTCCGCAGTCCGGGTGTATTGGGCGACGAGACGTTGACGACGAGGTAGTCGGCGTGGCCGGCGAGCGCCTCGGTGGACGTCACGTAGTCGCCGGCGGCTTCATCCTCCGGAACGACCTTGGTCTTGCCGATGTTGACGCCGAGCACCGGCCGGAAGACCGGGCGGCGGGCGGCCAGCCGGGCGGCGACCGCCTCGGCGCCGTCGTTGTTGAAGCCCATGCGGTTGATCAGCGCCCGGTCCGGCAGCAGGCGGAACAGGCGCTGGGGCGGGTTGCCGGGCTGCGGGCGGCCGGTGACGGTGCCGATCTCCACGTGGTCGAAGCCCAGCATGCCCAGGCCGTCGATGCCGGTGGCGTTCTTGTCGAAGCCGGCGGCCATACCGAAGGGGCCGGCCATCGGCAGTCCGAAGGCGGTGACCCGCAGCGCCGCGGGAGGCCGGGCCAGCACGGCGGCGAGAGCGGTGCGCAGCAGCGGCAGGCGGGCGGCCAGCCGGATCCAGCCGAACGCCAGGTGGTGGGCGCGTTCGGGGTCCATCCGGCGGAAGAACAGCCGGAACAGCAGGTCGTACATGGCATCTCTCCGGGGCGGGGCGGGGCGGGGCCGGACGTGCGGGGAGGGGGACACCGGCGTGCGGGGTCCCCCTCGCGGTGGCACATGGGGGTCCGTCCGGCGGACCGGGGCGGGCCCCGGGATCCGCCGGACGGACCCTCAGCCCTCGCGGGCGGCGGTCAGGTGCCGGGCGTGCTCCTGGAGGGAGCGCACGCCGATCCGGCCGCGGGTGAGGGCGTCGATGCCCTGCACGGCGGCGGCCAGCGCCTGCACCGTGGTGAGGCAGACGACGCCGCGGGCGACGGCGGCGGTGCGGATGTCGTAGCCGTCGAGCCGGCCGCCGGTGCCGAACGGGGTGTTGACGATCAGGTCGATCTTCCCCTCGTGGATCAGCTGGACCACGGTCGGCTCGCCGTCCGGCCCGGGGCCCTCGCTCTGCTTGCGCACCACGGTGGCCTCGATGCCGTTGCGCCGCAGCACCTCGGCGGTACCGGAGGTGGCCAGCAGCTCGAAGCCGTGCTCGACCAGGGCGCGGGCCGGGAAGACCATGGCGCGCTTGTCGCGGTTGGCGACCGAGACGAAGGCGCGGCCCCCGGTGGGCAGCGGTCCGTAGGCGGCCGCCTGCGACTTGGCGTAGGCGGTGCCGAAGACCGCGTCGATGCCCATGACCTCGCCGGTGGAGCGCATCTCCGGGCCGAGGATGGTGTCGACGCCGCGCCCGGAGGCGTCCCGGAACCGGTTCCAGGGCATCACCGCCTCCTTGACGGAGATCGGCGCGTCCAGCGGCAGGTCGCCGCCGTCGCCCACGGCGGGCAGCAGTCCCTCGGCCCGCAGTTGCGCGACGGTGGCGCCGAGCGAGATGCGCGCGGCCGCCTTCGCCAGCGGTACCGCGGTCGCCTTGGACGTGAACGGCACGGTGCGCGAGGCGCGGGGGTTGGCCTCCAGCACGTAGAGGATGTCGCCGGCCAGCGCGAACTGGATGTTGATCAGTCCGCGCACCCCGACGCCCCGGGCGATGGCCTCGGTGGAGGTCCGCAGCCGCTTGATGTCGTGGCCGCCCAGGGTGATGGGCGGCAGCGCGCACGCGGAGTCGCCGGAGTGGATGCCGGCCTCCTCGATGTGCTCCATGACGCCGCCGAGGTAGAGCTCGGTGCCGTCGTAGAGCGCGTCGACGTCGATCTCGATGGCGTCGTCGAGGAACCGGTCGACCAGCACCGGGCGGTCCGGGCCGATCTCGGTGGACTCCGCGATGTAGGCGGCCAGCCGGGTCTCGTCGTAGACGATCTCCATGCCGCGGCCGCCCAGCACGTAGGAGGGCCGCACCAGCACCGGGTAGCCGATCTCGTCGGCGATGGCCTTGGCGGCCGGGAAGCTGGTGGCGGTGCCGTGCTTGGGGGCGGGCAGGCCGGCGTCGGCGAGCACCTGGCCGAAGGCACCGCGGTCCTCGGCGAGGTGGATGGCCTCAGGGGAGGTGCCGACCACCGGCACGCCGTTGTCCTTGAGCGCCTGCGCCAGGCCCAGCGGGGTCTGGCCGCCGAGCTGCACGATCACGCCTGCCACCGGTCCCGCGGCGGTCTCGGCGTGCACGATCTCCAGCACGTCCTCCAGGGTGAGCGGCTCGAAGTACAGCCGGTCGGAGGTGTCGTAGTCGGTGGAGACCGTCTCGGGGTTGCAGTTGATCATGACGGTCTCGTAGCCGGCCCCGGACAGCGCGAAGGAGGCGTGCACGCACGAGTAGTCGAACTCGATGCCCTGGCCGATGCGGTTGGGGCCGGAACCGAGGATCAGCACCGCGGGCTTCTCGCGGGGCGCGACCTCGCACTCCTCGTCGTAGGAGGAGTAGAAGTACGGCGTGCGGGCGGCGAACTCGGCGGCGCAGGTGTCGACGGTCTTGTAGACCGGGCGCACCCCGAGGGTGTGCCGCACCTGGCGCACGACCTCCTCGCGCAGCCCCCGGACCGCGGCGATCTGCGCGTCGGAGAAGCCGTGGCGCTTGGCGTGGCGCAGCAGTTCCGGGTCGAGGTTGCCGGCGTCGGCCAGTTCGCCGGCGATCTCGTGGATGAGGAAGAGCTGGTCGGTGAACCACGGGTCGATGCCGGTGGCGTCCACGATCTGCTGGGGCGTGGCGCCGGCCCTGATGGCCTGCATGACGGTGTTGATCCGGCCGTCGGTGGGCACGGCGGCGGTCGTCAGGAGCTGCGCGAGGTCGCCGGGGTCACCGGTGAAGGAGAACTGCGAGCCCTTCTTCTCCAGCGACCGCAGCGCCTTGTTCAGGGCCTCGGGGAAGTTGCGGCCGATGGCCATGGCCTCGCCGACCGACTTCATGGTGGTGGTCAGCGTCGGGTCGGCGGCCGGGAACTTCTCGAACGCGAACCGCGGCACCTTGACCACGACGTAGTCGAGGGTGGGTTCGAACGAGGCGGGGGTGGAGGCGGTGATGTCGTTGGGGATCTCGTCGAGGGTGTAGCCGACGGCGAGGCGGGCGGCGATCTTGGCGATCGGGAACCCGGTGGCCTTGGAGGCCAGCGCGGAGGAGCGCGAGACGCGGGGGTTCATCTCGATGACGATGACCCGGCCGTCGGCGGGGTTGACGGCGAACTGGATGTTGCAGCCGCCGGTGTCGACGCCGACCTCGCGGATGACCTCGATGCCGATGTCCCGCAGGACCTGGTACTCGCGGTCGGTCAGCGTCATGGCGGGGGCGACGGTGATGGAGTCGCCGGTGTGCACGCCCATGGGGTCGAAGTTCTCGATGGAGCAGACGACCACGACGTTGTCGTTCCGGTCGCGCATCAGCTCCAGCTCGTACTCCTTCCAGCCGAGGATGGACTCCTCCAGGAGCACCTCGGTGGTGGGTGAGAGCGTCAGGCCCTGGCCGGCGATGCGGCGCAGTTCCTCCTCGTCGTGCGCGAAGCCGGAGCCGGCGCCGCCCATGGTGAACGAGGGCCGCACCACGACCGGGTAGCCGCCGAGGACGTCCACGCCGGCCATGACGTCGTCCATGGTGTGGCAGATCACGCTGCGGGCGGACTCGCCGTGCCCGATGCGGGCGTTGACGACCTTGACGACCTCCTTGAAGAGGTTGCGGTCCTCGCCCTTGTGGATGGCCTCGACGTTGGCGCCGATGAGTTCGACGCCGTGCCGCTCCAGGACGCCGGACTCGTGCAGGGCGATCGCGGTGTTGAGCGCCGTCTGGCCGCCGAGGGTGGGCAGCAGGGCGTCGGGCCGTTCCTTGGCGATGATCTTCTCGACGAACTCCGGGGTGATCGGCTCGACGTAGGTGGCGTCGGCGATCTCCGGGTCGGTCATGATCGTGGCCGGGTTGGAGTTGACCAGGATCACCCGCAGGCCCTCGGCCTTGAGGACCCGGCAGGCCTGGGTGCCGGAGTAGTCGAACTCGGCGGCCTGCCCGATGACGATCGGTCCCGAGCCGATGACCAGGACGGACCGGATGTCGGAGCGCTTAGGCACGCTGGCCCTCCATCATGCTGGTGAAGCGGTCGAACAGGTAGGCCGCGTCGTGCGGGCCGGCTGCCGCCTCGGGGTGGTACTGGACACTGAACGCGGGCGCGTCGAGGCATTCGAGGCCCTCGACGACGTCGTCGTTGAGGCACACGTGCGAGACCCGGGCACGGCCGAACGGGGTGTCGGCGTCGCGGTCCAGGGGGGCGTCGACCGCGAACCCGTGGTTGTGCGCGGTGATCTCGACCTTGCCGGTGGTGCGGTCCTGGACCGGCTGGTTGATGCCGCGGTGGCCGTACTTGAGCTTGTAGGTGCCGAAGCCCAGGGCGCGGCCGAGGAGCTGGTTGCCGAAGCAGATGCCGAACAGCGGGGTGCGGCGTTCCAGGACGCCGCGTACCACGGTCAGGTCGGCGGTCGCCGGGTCGCCGGGTCCGTTGGAGAGGAAGACCCCGTCGGGTCCGGTGGCGAGGACCTGCTCCAGGCCGGCGCCGGCCGGCAGGACGTGCACCTCTATGCCGCGCTGCGCCATCCGGTGCGGGGTCATGGTCTTGATGCCCAGGTCCAGGGCGGCCACGGTGAACCGCTTGGTGCCGATCGCCGGTACGACGTAGGGCTCGGTGGCGGTGACCTCGCCGGCCAGGTCGGCGCCGGTCATGGCCGGTGCGCTGCGCACCCGGGCCAGCAGGTCCCCCTCGGTGCCGGCCGCCGCGTCGCCGGAGAAGACGCCGGCCCGCATGGCGCCGCGTTCCCGCAGGTGGCGGGTGAGGGCCCGGGTGTCGACGCCCTGGATGCCGACGACGCCCTGGGCGGTGAGCTCCTCGTCGAGGGGGCGTGCCGAGCGCCAGTTGGACGGCACCCGGGCGGGGTCGCGGACCACGTAGCCGGCCACCCAGATGCGGCGGGACTCGGGGTCCTCGTCGTTGACGCCGGTGTTGCCGATGTGCGGGGCGGTCATCACGACCACCTGGCGGTGGTACGACGGGTCGGTGAGCGTCTCCTGGTAGCCGGTCATACCGGTGGAGAAGACGGCTTCGCCGAAGGTCTCCCCCACCGCGCCGTAGGCGGTGCCGCGGAAGCTGCGGCCGTCCTCCAGGACGAGGACCGCCGGGACGCGCTTCCCACGCTGTGCGGTGGTCATCGGACCCCTTCCGTGCTGCTGGTCATGTCGTTGACGGCGGTCACCCATGCGGGGTGGCCGGCCGGGTGGTCGGCGCGGAAGCCGGAGTCGATCAGGCGGTCGCCGTGCCGCCAGGTGATCACCAGCAGCCCGCCCTCGGGGACGACCTTGCCGGCGATGCCCTGGTCGAGGCGGGCGCCGCGCAGGGCCGCGGCCGGGATCAGGAAGCTGTCGGCGGCGGGGCGTTCGACCACGATCCCGGCGTCGGTCAGGGCGAGTTCGGCCAGGCTGCGGGCGCCGAGGCCGTGCGCGGTGATCCGCTCCAGCCAGGCGCCGGCGGTGGTGCTGGCGATGTAGCGGCCGGTCAGCCGCGCCCGGGTGTCCCCGGCGTCGGCGGGGACCGCGGGCAGCTGCGGCAGGCCGTTGCTCTGGCGCTGGGCCCGGCGGCGCCAGGAGCGCCACATCAGCAGGTAGATCAGGGCGATCAGGACGATCAGCCCGATGAGCCACTCGACGTGCCCGGACAGGTCCGCGAGACCCCGGGAGTGTTTGGTGACGGTGGCGGCGATGCTGCTGGCGTTCATACGAGTTGTCCGTCCCTGACCGTGGCCCGGCCCCGCAGGAAGACGGCCGTCACCCGGCCCGGCAGCTCACGGCCCGCGTAGGGCGTGTTGCGGCTGCGGGAGGCGAAACCGGCGGGGTTCACCGCCCCACGGTATGCGGGATCGACGAGCGTGAGGTTGGCGGGCTCGCCGGGCCGGACCGGGCGGCCGTGCCCGGTGAGGCGGCCGATGGCGGCGGGGCGGGACGACATCCGGTCGGCGACGCCGGCCCAGTCGAGCAGGCCGGTCTCGACCATGGTGTGCTGCACGACGGACAGCGCGGTCTCCAGACCGATCATCCCCATGGCCGCGACCCCCCACTCGCAGTCCTTGTCCTCGTGCGGGTGCGGCGCGTGGTCGGTGGCCACGCAGTCGATGGTTCCGTCGGCCAGCGCCTCGCGCAGCGCCCGCACGTCCTCGGCGGTGCGCAGCGGCGGGTTGACCTTGTAGACCGGGTCGTAGGTACGCACCAGTTCGTCGGTGAGCAGCAGGTGGTGCGGGGTGACCTCGGCGGTGACGTCCCAGCCCTTGGACTTCGCCCAGCGCAGCAGTTCCACCGAGCCGGCGGTGGAGACGTGGCAGACGTGCAGGCGGGAGCCGACGTGGGCGGCCAGCAGGATGTCGCGGGCGATGACGGACTCCTCGGCGACCGCGGGCCAGCCGCTCAGGCCGAGTTCGCCGGAGACCGCGCCCTCGTTCATCTGGGCGCCCTCGGTCAGCCGGGGTTCCTGGGCGTGCTGGGCGACGACGCCGCCGAACGCCTTCACGTACTCCAGGGCGCGGCGCATGATGACCGCGTCGTCGACGCACTTGCCGTCGTCGCTGAAGACCCGGACGCCGGCGGCGGAGTCGGCCATGGCCCCGAGTTCGGCGAGTTTGCGGCCCTCCAGGCCGACGGTGACGGCGCCGACCGGCTGCACGTCGCAGTGGCCGGCCTCGCGGCCCAGCCGCCACACCTGTTCGACGACGCCGGCGGTGTCGGCGACCGGGAAGGTGTTGGCCATCGCGTGCACCGCGGTGAAGCCGCCGAGGGCCGCGGCGCGGGTGCCGGTGGTGACGGTCTCGGAGTCCTCGCGGCCGGGTTCGCGCAGGTGGGTGTGGAGGTCGACGAGGCCGGGCAGCAGGACCAGGCCCTCGGCCTCGACGACCTCGGCGCCGTCCGCGGTCAGGCCGGTGCCCACGGCGGTGACGGTCTCGCCGTCGATCAGCACGTCGGCCGCCTCACCGCCCAGCACGCGGGCGCCGCGGATCAGGGTGGTGCTCATGACGGGGTGTTCTCCTCGGTGCGGTGGTTCTCGGTGCGGGTGGCGACGGCCGGCTCACTGCCGCCCAGCAGCAGGTAGAGCACGGCCATCCGGACGCTGACGCCGTTGGCGACCTGCTCGACGGCGGTGCAGCGCGGGGAGTCGGCGACCTCGGCGGTGATCTCCATGCCGCGGTTCATCGGCCCGGGGTGCATGACCACCGCGTGTTCGGGCAGCGCGGCCATCCGCGCGCCGTCCAGTCCGTAGCGGCGGGCGTACTCACGCTCGGTGGGGAAGAAGGCGGCGTTCATCCGCTCGCTCTGCACCCGCAGCATCATCACCGCGTCGCTGGACGGCAGCACCCGGTCGAGGTCGTAGGAGACCTCCACGGGCCAGCCCTCGACGCCGATGGGCAGCAGGGTGGGCGGGGCGACCAGCGTGACGTGGGCGCCCAGCGTGGTCAGCAGCAGCACGTTGGAGCGGGCCACCCGGCTGTGCAGCACGTCGCCGACGACGGTCACGCGCCGGCCGGCCAGGTCGCGTCCGGTGCCGCCGCCGGGGCCGCCGGAGAGCCGGCGCCGCAGGGTGAACGCGTCCAGCAGGGCCTGGGTGGGGTGTTCGTGGGTGCCGTCACCGGCGTTGACGACCGAGCCGCCGATCCAGTCGGAGCCGGCCAGCCGGTGCGGGGCGCCGGAGGCGTGGTGGCGCACCACGACCGCGTCGGCGCCCAGGGCCTGGAGGGTCAGCGCGGTGTCCTTGAGGGATTCGCCCTTGGAGACCGAGGAGCCCTTGGCGGAGAAGTTGATGACGTCGGCGGACAGCCGTTTGGCGGCCGCCTCGAAGGAGATGCGGGTGCGGGTCGAGTCCTCGAAGAAGAGGTTGACGACGGTGCGGCCGCGCAGGGTGGGCAGTTTCTTGACGGACCGGCCGGCGACGCGGGCGAGTTCCTCGGCGGTGTCGAGGACCAGCAGGGCGTCGTCGTGGGTGAGGTCCGCGGCCGAGACGAGGTGGCGCTTCATCGGATGTGACTCCGGGGTTCGCGGTGCGGGTACGGCGGGGCGGCGGCGGGCGCGCGCGGGTCTTTCGCGGGCGGCCGGGCCGGGACGGGCGCTATTCGGCGCCGGGGGCGGTGGCGGCGCCCAGCAGGACGCAGTCACGGCCGTCGGTCTCGGTCAGCTGGACCTTGACGGTCTCGCGCAGCGAGGTCGGCAGGTTCTTGCCGACGTAGTCCGCGCGGATGGGCAGCTGCCGGTGGCCCCGGTCGACCAGCACGGCGAGCTGCACGGCGCGGGGCCGGCCGATGTCGCCGAGGGCGTCGAGGGCGGCGCGGATGGTGCGGCCGGAGAAGAGCACGTCGTCGACGAGCACGACCAGCCGGCCGTCGACGCCCTCGTCCGGGATCTCGGTGCGGGCCAGCGCGCGGGCCGGGCCGAGCCGCAGGTCGTCGCGGTACATCGTGATGTCCAGCGAGCCGACCGGGATGTCGCGCCCGGTGATCTTCGCCAGCCTCGCGCCGAGCCGGTCGGCGAGGTGGACACCGCGGGTGGGGATGCCGAGCAGGACCACGTCGTCGGCGCCCTTGGCGCGTTCCACGATCTCGTGGGTGATCCGGGTGAGCACCCGGGCGATGTCGGGGGCCTCCAGGACTGGGCGGGCGGCTGCCGCTGGGTCTTCGACCATGGGTCGGGGACCTCCTTCCCCGCCTCACGGAACGGGTCGTTAAAGGACGTCTGGGTTACCGGGCCCGACCCTAGCAGGCAGGTACGACGCACCAGGTCAGAGGGGGGTACGACCCGTTCGGCTTGACGACCCCGAATTACGCTGCGTAACCTCACAGTGAGTTACCACGTGTCCATCCGGGGAGCCTTATGTCCAGCGATTACGCCAAACAGCTCGGGGCGAAGCTCCGGGCCATCCGCACGCAGCAGGGTCTCTCCCTCCACGGCGTCGAGGAGAAGTCCCAGGGCCGTTGGAAGGCCGTCGTGGTCGGGTCGTACGAGCGCGGGGACCGCGCGGTGACCGTCCAGCGCCTGGCCGAGCTCGCCGACTTCTACGGGGTCCCGGTGCAGGAGCTGCTGCCGGGCAGCGCGCCGGGCGGCGCGGCCGAGCCCCCGCCGAAGCTGGTCCTCGACCTGGAGCGACTCTCCCAGGTCCCGGCCGAGAAGGCCGGTCCGCTCCAGCGCTACGCGGCGACGATCCAGTCCCAGCGCGGCGATTACAACGGCAAGGTGCTCTCGATCCGCCAGGACGACCTGCGCACCCTGGCGGTCATCTACGACCAGTCGCCGTCGGTCCTCACCGACCAGCTCATCAGCTGGGGCGTGCTGGACCCGGAGGCCCGCCGCGCCGTGCAGCACGAAGAGGTCTGAGCTGCGGCGGCGTCCCGCCGCAGAAACGTCCCGCCCCGGTCCGCACCGGGCGCGGTGACCGTCCGCAGGCGCCTGGGGCCCCGGAGCACAGCTCCGGGGCCCCTCGCGCACCCGGACCCTGCGAGGCCGTCACAGCGCCGCGTAACAGCCCGGACGGCCGGTTTCCCGTCCCCGGGCGGGGTCTCCCTGCGAGGGCGGGGGCGTTGCCGGGGGGCCGGGGGCAGTCGTCGTGGGGCCAGGACATGCCCGCGAGGCGCCCGCCGGGCCGCGTGAGAGCGGTTCGGCGGGCGCCTCGCGGGCCCGGGCGGCGACGCCCCCGGGGAGGTTTCAGCGCTCCAGCGACGGCTTGACGTCCTTAATCCGGGCCAGCAGCCCGTTGACGAAGGACGGCGACTCGTCGGTGGAGAACTCCTTGACCAGCTGCACCGCCTCGTCCAGCACGACGGCGTCCGGGATCTCGTCCTCCCAGAGCAGCTCGTAGGTCCCCAGGCGCAGGACGTTGCGGTCGACCGACGGCATGCGGTCCAGCGTCCAGTCCACCGCGTAGCGCGAGATCAGCTCGTCGATACGGGCGGCGTTCGCCTCGTACCCCTCGACCAGCCGCATCGTGTACTCGGTGACCTTCGGCTGGCGGTCGTCGTCCCGGCCGAGCCGTATCCAGTCCGCCATGACGGTACCGGGCCTGGTGTCCCGCTGGTCCGCCTCGAACAGGATCTGGAAGGCCCGCATCCGGGCCTTGCTACGGGCAGCCACGGTTAGCTGTTCACCCGGCCGAGGTACTCACCCGAGCGGGTGTCGACCTTGATCTTCTCGCCGGTGGTGATGAACAGCGGGACGCCGATCTCGTACCCGGTCTCCAGCTTCGCCGGCTTGGTGCCGCCGGTGGAGCGGTCGCCCTGGACGCCCGGCTCGGTGTACTCGATGACCAGCTCGACGGCGGCGGGCAGCTCGATGTAGAGGGGGGCGCCCTCGTACATCGCCACGACCGCCTCGAAGCCCTCCAGCAGGAAGTTGGCGCAGTCGCCCACCACCTCGGGATCGACGAAGACCTGGTCGTAGGTGTCCATGTCCATGAACACGAAGGACTCACCGTCCTTGTACGAGAACTGCATGCCCCGCTTGTCGACGCTGGCCGTCTCGACCTTCACGCCGGCGTTGAACGTCTTGTCGACCACTTTGCCGGACAGCACGTTCTTGAGCTTCGTACGGACGAAGGCCGGGCCCTTGCCGGGCTTGACGTGCTGGAACTCGACGACGGACCACAGCTGGTCCCCGTCGAGCTTGAGCACCAGGCCGTTCTTGAGGTCGTTCGTGGTGGCCACGGTTGCGGATTCTCCTGAATGTGCTGCGGGGACCGGGAGGAACAGCACACTACCGCTTACAGCGCGAGCAGTTCCTTGGTCGTGATGGTGAGTAGCTCGGGACCGCCGTCCGCCGCTGGACGGACGACGAGTGTGTCGTCGATCCGGACCCCGCCCCGGCCCGGGAAGTGGACCCCCGGCTCGACGGTGACCGGCACACAAGCGTCCAGTTTACCCATGGCGTCAGGAGTGATTCGCGGGTCCTCGTCGTTTTCCAGTCCGATCCCGTGCCCGGTGGACGGCGAGGCCACCTCGCCCAGCCCGGCCCGCTCCAGCACCCGGCGGGCCGCCCGGTCGACATCCCGGCAGGCCACACCGGGTGCCAGCGCCTCCCGGCCGGCCCGCTGGGCGGCGAACACCACGTCGTACAGCTCCACCTGCCAGTCGCTCGGCGCGCTGCCGATCACGAAGGTGCGGCCCACCTCGCAGCGGTAACCGCGGTAGTCCGCCCCCAGGCACACGGTCAGGAAGTCGCCCTCCTCCACCCGCCGGTCGGTCGGCACGTGCCGGGCCGCCCCGGAGTGCGGGCCGGCCCCCACGCCGGTGGGGAACGCAGCGCCGTCCGCGCCGTGGTCCACCAGCCGGCGCTCCAGCTCCAGCGCCAGGTGGCGTTCGGTACGGCCGACCAGGATGGACTCCAGCAGCTCCCCCAGGGCCTGGTCGGTGATCTCGGCGGCGATCCGCAGCGCGGCGAGCTCCTCCCCGTCCTTGACCAGCCGCAACTGCTCGACGGCCTGCCCCAGTCCGGTCAGCCCGGCCCGGGGGCCCACCGAGGCCGCCGCGCGGTGCCGGGTGACGGTCAGGTGGTGCTCCTCGACGGCCAGGCCGTCGGCGCCCAGCCCCGCCGCGAGGCCCGCGGCGGCCACCACCGGGTCACCGCCGTCCGCCAGCTCCTTGCGGCGCAGGTCCTGCGGCGGCTCGCCCGGAGGGGGCGCGGCGGGTCGGGTGTGGACCAGCACGTCGCCGGCCGGGGCCATCAGCAGCACGGCGCCCGGCGGCGCCCAGCCGGTCAGGTAACGGACGTTGGCCGGACGGGAGACCAGCGCCGCCGACGTGCCCCCCGCGGCGCAGTGCTCACGCAGGCGGGCCCGGCGGGATGCGTGCACCTCGGACATACCGCCGAGCCTACGGCGGGTCGCCTCCGCCGACCCGCCGTATGGGCCGTCCGGGTGGCCCCCGTCCCACCGGCCACCGCCGGGCCGCGGCACCTCCGCGGGGCCGCGCCGGCGTTGTCGGCCGCGGGTCCGGCTTTCGCCGTTCACAGCAGACGTCCCAAGCCGCCCCCGCACGAGCCGCCCCCGTACGAGCCGCCCGCAGGGCGGGCGGAGACCCGTCACGACAGGGGCCGGGGCCACGGGGGCGTCCCGTTGGTGCCGGACGGCGCTAGTGGCGGGAGGCGGCGCTCGCCGCGGCCCGGTGGACGGCGGTGTCGAGGGCTTCGGCGGCGGAGGGGACGTCGAGTTGGGAGTTGTCGATGATGGGGAGGCCGGAGCCGTACCAGCCGGCCATGCGGCCGTGGATGCGGGCGACCTCCTCGTCGGAGAGGCGGCGGTTGCCGGAGCGGGCGGCGTTGCGGGCGAGGACGACGTCGAGGCCGGGGAGCAGCACGACCGGCAGCAGGCCGGGGCCGACGTGGCGTTTCCAGCCGCCGAGGCCGACGACCGGCCAGTCGGGGAAGACGGCGTCGTCGATGATGCAGGAGATCCCGTTGGCCAGGAAGTTGCGGGCGGCGAAGCCGCAGGTGCGGCGGGCCAGCCGGTACTGGGCCTCGGAGTGCTCGTTCCAGCCGGACTGCGGGTCGGCGAAGCCGAAGCGGACCCATTCACGCACGTCGTCCAGGCTGATGTGGGCGGTCACGGCGCGGCGGTGGTCGGCCCAGTAGCGGGCCAGCGTGGTCTTGCCGGCACCGGCCGGGCCGATCAGCAGCACGGCCACCGGACCGGCCGGCGCCTGGGGCTGCACGGGCGCCTGGGCCGGCAGCGGTACGGGCGCGGACGGCGGCATCGGGAAGCTGCCGGTCGCGTTCGGCGGCATCGCCGGCGGGGGCGGCGCCTGCCACTGCTGCTGCTGAGGCGGCTGCACCGGGGGCGGCGGGGCCGGGTAGCCGCCGGGGTGCGGCGGGACGGGCACGGGCGGCGGGACCGTCCAGCCGCCGGACTGCCCGGGGCCGGAGCCCGGCGGGACGGACCAGCCGCCGGACTGGCTCGCGCCCGGGCCGGGGCCGTGGGGCGGTGGCGGCGACGCCCCCACAGCGTGCTGCATCTGCGACTGCTCCGTCTCTCGCCGTAAGGTCCGCAGGACCTGCCCGATGCGGCCGCGGGGACCGGCCGTCGATACCGAACGGTACCGCTCCGGCGGGCTGTTGCAGAACCACCGCCGGGCCGGTGGTCAGCCCCCGGCGTCGGCCAGCGCGCGCAGCGCCAGCAGGTAGGAGCCGATGCCGAAGCCGGCCACCGTGCCGCTGGCTACCGCGGCGATCACCGAGGTGTGCCGGAACTCCTCGCGGGCGTACGGGTTGGAGATGTGCACCTCGATCAGCGGGGCGGTCCGCTGGGCGGCGGCGTCCCGCAGCGCGTACGAGTAGTGCGTGAACGCGCCCGGGTTGATCACGACGGGGATGCGTTCGTCGGCGGCGGTGTGCAGCCAGCGCACGAGTTCGCCCTCGTCGTTGGTCTCCCGCACCTCCACGGCGAAGCCCAGCTCGGTGCCGGTCTCGGTGCAGCGCCGGGTGAGCTCGGCGTAGGAGGTGGAGCCGTACACGTCGGGCTCGCGGCTGCCGAGCCGGCCGAGGTTGGGGCCGTTGAGCACCCAGACCGGCGTGGTCACTTCGCGACCTCACCGTAGGCGGCGACCAGGACCGCCGGGTCCGGGCCCTCCAGGACGACCGGGCGGGCCAGGCCGTCGAGCACGATGAACCGCAGCCGGTCGCCGCGGGACTTCTTGTCGACCCGCATGGTCTCCAGCAGCCGCGGCCACTGGTCGCCACGGTAGGTCAGCGGCAGGCCCACCGACTCCAGCACGGCCCGGTGCCGGTCGGCGGTGGCGTCGTCGAGCCGTCCGGCGAGCCGGCCGAGTTCGGCGGCGAAGACCATGCCGACGGAGACCGCCGCGCCGTGCCGCCAGGTGTAGCGCTCGTTCTTCTCGATGGCGTGCGCCAGCGTGTGGCCGTAGTTGAGGATCTCCCGCAGGCCGGACTCCTTCAGGTCCTGCGAGACGACGTCCGCCTTGACCCGGATGGAACGTTCGATCAGCTCGGCGGTGTGCGGGCCGGCGGGGGTGCGGGCGCCGGCCGGGTCGGACTCGACCAGGTCCAGGATGGCCGGGTCGGCGATGAAGCCGGCCTTGATGACCTCGGCCAGGCCGCCGACGTAGTCGTTGGGGGTGAGCGACTCCAGCGCCGCCAGGTCGCACAGCACGCCGGCCGGCGGGTGGAAGGCGCCCACCAGGTTCTTGCCCTCGGCTGTGTTGATGCCGGTCTTGCCGCCGATCGAGGCGTCCACCATGCCCAGCACGGTGGTGGGCACCGCGATCCACCGCACACCACGCAGCCAGGTGGCGGCCACGAAGCCGGCCAGGTCGGTGCTGGCGCCGCCGCCGACGCCCACGATCACGTCGCTGCGGGTGAAGCCGGTCTGGCCCAGCACCGTCCAGCAGTAGGCGGCGACCTCGGCGGTCTTGGCCTCCTCCGCGTTGGGCAGCTGCACGGCGATCGCCTGGTAGCCCTGCGCCGACAGGTCCTCGCGCACGGCCTCGCCGGTGGCGGCCAGCGCCTCGGGGTGCAGCACGGCCACCCGCCGGGTGTCCGGGCCGATCAGCCGCGGGAGTTCGCCCAGCAGGTTGCGCCCGACCAGGACGTCGTAGGGGGCGGTGCCCGCGGTGCCGCCGACCGCGATCCGGATCGGCTGGTGCTCCGTCATGCCTTCCTCAACTCCAGTACGTGCAGGATCTCGTCGGCGATGTCCTCGGGGGCGCGGTCGTCGGTGGCGACCACCGCGCGGGCCACCTCGGTGTAGAGCGGCCGGCGCTGTTCCATCAGCTCGCGCCAGCGGGCCCGCGGGTTGATCGCCAGCAGCGGCCGGGGGGCGTCCAGTCCGACCCGGCGCACCGCGTGGGCGAGGGAGACGTCGAGGAAGACCACCGGCAGGCCGGCCAGCGCCGCACGGGTGCCGGGGTCGCCCAGCGAACCGCCGCCGAGGGCGAGCACGCCGTCGTGGCCGGTCAGCGCGGCGGCCACCGCGGCGCGCTCCAGTGCCCGGAAGCGTTCCTCGCCGTCCTCGACGAAGATGTCGGAGATCTCCCGGCCCTCACCGGCCACGATGTCGGCGTCGGTGTCGCGGAACCCGGTGCCGAGCGCCGCGGCCAGCGCCCGGCCGACGGTGGACTTGCCGGCGCCGGGCGGGCCGACGAGCACGGCGGCGGGAGCGGTCACTTGATCTCCAGGGCGTTGAGGTAACCGGTGACGTTGCGGCGGGTCTCGGTGACGTTGTCGCCGCCGAACTTCTCGGCGACCGCGTCGGCCAGCACCAGGGCGACCATGGCCTCGGCCACGATGCCGGCGGCCGGCACCGCACAGACGTCGGAGCGCTGGTGGTGGGCCTGGGCGGGCTCACCGGTGGAGACGTCCACGGTGGCCAGCGCCCGGGGCACGGTGGCGATCGGCTTCATCGCGGCCCGCACCCGCAGCGGCTCACCGGTGGACAGCCCGCCCTCGGTGCCGCCGGAGCGGCCGGAGGCGCGGCGGATGCCGCCGGGGCCGGTGAGGATCTCGTCGTGCGCCTGGGAGCCGGGCACCCGGGCCAGGGCGAAGCCGTCGCCGAGTTCCACGCCCTTGATGGCCTGGATGCCCATGAGGGCGGCGGCCAGCCGGGCGTCGAGCCGGCGGTCCCAGTGGACGTGGCTGCCGAGGCCCACCGGCACGCCGTGCGCCAGCACCTCGACGACGCCGCCGAGGGTGTCGCCGTCCTTGTGGGCCTGGTCGATCTCGGCGACCATCGCCTCACCGGCCGCCTCGTCCAGGCAGCGCACCGGGTGCCCGTCGAGCCGCTCCACGTCGGCGGGGACCGGCAGCACGCCGTGCGGGGCGCGGGCGGCGCCGAGTTCCACGACGTGGCTGACGATCTCGACGCCGGCCGTCTCCTTCAGGTAGGAGCGGGCGACGGCGCCGAGGGCGACCCGGGCGGCGGTCTCGCGGGCGGAGGCGCGCTCCAGGATCGGGCGGGCCTCGGAGAAGCCGTACTTCTGCATGCCGGCCAGGTCGGCGTGGCCGGGCCGGGGGCGGGTCAGCGGCGCGTTGCGGGCGAGTCCGGCCAGCACATCGGCGTCGACCGGGTCGGCGGCCATGACCTCTTCCCACTTGGGCCATTCGGTGTTGCCGACCATGATCGCGACCGGGCTGCCCAGGGTGAGGCCGTGCCGGACGCCGCCGAGGAAGGTGACCTGGTCCTGCTCGAACTTCATGCGCGCGCCGCGGCCGTATCCGAGGCGGCGGCGGGCCAGCGCCCCGGCGACCAGCCGCGTGGTGACCGGCACCCCGGCGGGCAGCCCCTCCAGCGTGGCGACCAGGGCCGGACCGTGTGATTCCCCCGCCGTCAGCCACCGCAACCTGCTCACCGGACTTCCCCTTCGTGCCGTCTGTCCACGTAACGAGACCGATCCTCCCACGTCATGGCGCCTGGGACGGCATCCGTCCCAGCGTGCGGACGCGGCGCGCGGGTCAGCGCGCGGCCAGTGCGGCGGTGCCCGCCTGCCGCATGGCCTCCAGCGGTCCCGGCCGGCCGGTCATCAGCGCGACCTGGAGGACGGCCTGGTGCACCAGCAGGTCCAGCCCCCCGACGACGGCGCCGCCCCGGGCGGCCCAGGCGGCGGCCAGCGGGGTGGGCCACGGGTCGTAGAGGACGTCGAACAGCGTGCCGGGGGCCGGGGGCACGCCGGAGGTCAGCGCGTCGGTGGCGCCGGCCGGCGTGGTGGCGATCACCAGGGGCGCGGCGAACGCGCGGCCGGCCCGCTCCCAGTCGTCGGTGCGCACCGGCACGCCGAGGCGTTCGCCCCATTCCCGCATCTGTGCGGCGCGGGCCGGGCCGCGCACGTAGGCGGTGACCTCGCCCTCGCAGATCCGGGCGAGGGCGGCGAGCGCGGAGGAGGCGGTGGCGCCGGCCCCGAGGATCGCGGCGGACGGCACCGAGGTCACGCCGCGTTCGGCGAGGGCGGCGACCATGCCGGGGATGTCGGTGTTGTCACCGGTGCGGCGGCCGTCGGGGCTCAGCAGGAGCGTGTTGACCGCCTCGACGCCGGCCGCGGTGGGCGTCAGTTCGTCCAGCAGCGGGATGACGGCCCGTTTCAGCGGCATGGTCAGCGACAGTCCTGCCCACTCGGCGGGCTCCAGTTCCGCGACGAACGCGGCGAGCGTGTCCTTCCCGACCTCGAACCGGTCGTAGGTCCAGCCGCGCAGCCCGAGCGCGGCGTACGCGGCGCGGTGCAGGACGGGCGAGAGGGAGTGCGCGACGGGCGAGCCGAGCACGGCGGCGCGGCGGCGGGCGGGGTGGGTGGCGGTGCTGTCCACGGTTGGTCACGTCCTGGTGGTGCCTGACCGGCGCGGCGGCCCGGTCCTACGAGTTGCCGTGCTGGGCGTTGTACTGGTGGTAGAGGACCTGGAACTCGGCGTAGGTCTTGGTGAACCGGGTGGTCCGCCCGTCGAGTGAGATGAAGTAGTACCAGGCACCGCTGTCGGGGTGCTCGACGGCCTGGAGCGCCTGCAGACCGGGGTTGTCGATGGGCCCGGGCGGCAGGCCCTTGTTCCGGTAGGTGTTGTACGGGTCGTCCAGCGTGGCGAGTTCCTTGCTGGAGATGCTCGTGTGGCTGGCGTTCTTGATGTAGTTGTACGTCGAGTCGAACTGGAGCTTGCCGTACGTCTCCGGGTTGGACGGGTCGATCCGGTTGTAGACGACCTTGGCCATCTTGCGGAAGTCGGCGTCGGTCTTGCCCTCGGCCTGCACGAGGCTCGCGACGGTGATGAACTCCAGCGGGCCGCGCAGGCCGTGGGCCTTGGCCTGGGCGGTCACGTCGAGCCGGTCGTACTGCTGCTTGGCCTGAGTGACCATCTGGCGCAGCAGCACCTCGGGCTTCTCGCCCTTGGCGAAGCCGTACCGGGTGGGGAAGAGGAAGCCCTCCAGCGGGTCCTTGATGTGCGGGTCGTCGTCGGCCCAGGAGGGCAGGCCCAGCTTCTTGGCCTGGCTGTGGGCGACGGCCTTCGTGGTGCCGGGCTTGAGGTGCAGGTGGCTGTCGATGAGCGTGTAGACGGCCGCGTCGCGCATGCCCTCGGTGACGATGAGGGTGTTCTGCGACGTGGGGTCGAGCATCATCGCGACGGCGGCGGCCGCCGACATGTGCCCGTGCAGGGTGTAGGTGCCGCCCTGGATCCCGGCCGCCTTCGGGTTGTCGCCCGCGGCGCGGGTGAAGGCGTCGACGGATTCGACGACGCCCTCCTTCTTGAGGATGTTGCCGATGGTGGCGAGCGTGGCGGCGTCGGGGACGGTGACCTGGACGCTGCCGGTGCCGTTCCCCGGCCAGTCGGGCGGCGGCGCGATGTGGCTCTGGTAGTACGTCCAGCCGGCGTACCCGCCGCCGCCGACCCCGCCGACCAGCACGACGGCCACGGCCAGGCAGGCGCAGCCGTTGCGGCGCTTGGCCTTCTTCTCCTTCTTGCCCTTGGCGGGGGCGCGGCCGCCGGGCGGTGCGTCGTCCTCGTCGTCGTCCCGCTCGTCGTCGGAGAGGGTGCGGGGGCGGCGGCCGGGGGTGGTGCCGATCGGGTCACCGGTGAAGAACGGGTGGGTCTCCTCGCCCTCGTCGCCGAACGGGTCCCAGCGGTCCTCCTCGTCGTCGTCCGGCAGCACCCGGCGGCGCGGCGGGGCGCCGGGTGCGGCGGCCTGCGGGGGAACGGCGGGGCCGGCCGGCGGCGCGGTGCGGGGTTCGGCGGGCGCGGCCTGGGCGGGGATGTGCGCCGCCTGCTCGCGCACCGCGGTGGCCGCGTCCGGCACCGCGAACTGCCCGGTACCGGTCTGCGGCACGGCGAACTGCCCGGTGCCCCCGTCGGCCGGCACGGCGAACTGCCCACTGCCGCCGTCGGGTACGTGGTACTGGCCGGCGCCGTCGACCGGCATGTGGTACTGGCCGGTGCCGTCCGGTACGGCGAACTGGCCGGTGCCGCCGTCGGCCGCGGGGTACTGGCCGGTGCCCCAGGTCTGGCCGTGGGCGGCGGGGCCGGCGTAGGGGTCGGCGGCGGCCTGGTCCTGCTGGGCGTAGGGGTCGGCGCCCCACCCGCCGTGGGCGTACGCGTCGGTGCCGTAGCCCTGGTCGTAGCCGGCGGCGAACTGGCCGGTGTCCCAGCCCTGTTGGGGCTGCGGGTTCTGGATCTGCCAGCCGTGCGTCTGGCCGTCCCACTGCTGCTGGGGCTGGCCGGTGTGCCACTGGCCGGAGGTGTCCTGGTAACCCTGCTGGTAGGCGGGGTCCTGGTAGCCCTGGCCTGCGTAGCCCTGCTGTTGCTGCTGCTGCGGATGGCCGCCGGTGGCGTAACCGTTGGGGTCGTACTGCTGCTGGGCGTCCGCCTGCCACCCGGGCTGTTGCTGTTGCTGCTGCTGCTGACCGCCGTCCCATCCGCCGTCGCCGAACAGGGGGTCGTCATGCCACGGCTCGGGTTGGTGCCACGCGTTGCCGTGGCCGGGCCCGTAGTCGGTCATGGGTCTCCTGGGAACGGGAGGCGGGGGCCGGCGACTGCTCGGCCGGCGGGGGACCGCCTCGGCGCGGAACGTTACCGTACCGCGATCAGATGACCACCTCGACGGTCTCCCCCGGCGGGTTTCCGGACCCCCGTTCGGTTTCCAGGGCGCTCTGCAGGATGACGACGGCGGCCGCCTGGTCCACGACGGCGCGCCCTTTGCGGGAGTTGACTCCGGAGGCGCGCAGCCCGTGGGTGGCGGTGACGGTTGACATGCGTTCGTCGACCAGGCGCACCGGGACCGGATGGATGATCTTCGCCACATCGGCCGCGAACGCGCGGGCCTTGGCGGCGGCCGGTCCCTCCTTACCGCTGAGTGAGCGTGGCAGGCCGACGACGACCTCCAGGGGTTCGTACTCCTCGACGAGCGCCTTGATACGGCGGCGGGCCGCCGGAGCGTCCTTGCCGGGGACGGTCTCGACAGGGGTGGCGAGCAGGCCGTCGGGGTCGCAGGAGGCGACACCGATCCGGGCCTGTCCGACGTCGACGGCGATACGGCGACCGCGTCGCATGGGCGTTCCTCCCGGTACTGCGTGCCGGGGTGCCGGGGCCGCACGCGGCGGCCCCGGCACCGGCGGGGTCAGACCTTCTCGGTGACCAGGCGGCGGACCGCCTCGACGGCCTCGGCGACGGCCTGCGGGTTACTGCCGCCGCCCTGGGCGACGTCGTCCTTGCCGCCACCGCCGCCGCCGAGCGTCTTGGCGGCGGCGCGGACCAGTTCGCCGGCCTTGACGCCGCGTTCGCGGGCGGCCTCGTTGGTGGCGATGACGGTCAGCGGACGGGAGTTGGCGACGGTGAACAGCGCCACGACGGCCGGGCGTCCGGCGGTGCCGACCCGCTGGCGGACGTCGAGGACGAGCTTGCGCAGGTCGTCGGCACCGGTGCCCTCGGGGACGCTGCCGGTGACCAGGGCGACACCACGGACGTCCTCGGCGCCCCCGGCGAGTCCGGCGGCGGCCTGGAGCACCTTCTCGGCGCGGAAGCGCTCGATCTCCTTCTCCGCGTCCCGCAGCCTGGTCAGCATGCCGGAGATCCGGTCGGGCAGTTCCTCGGGGCGGCCCTTGACCAGTTCGGTCAGCTGGGCGACCACGGTGTGCTCGCGGGCGAGGAAGTTGTAGGCGTCGACGCCCACCAGCGCCTCGACCCGGCGCACGCCGGAACCGATGGAGGACTCACCGAGCAGCTTGACCAGGCCGAGCTGGGCGGTGTTGGCGACGTGCGTGCCGCCGCACAGCTCCTTGGAGAAGTCGCCGATGGTCACCACGCGCACGTGCTCGCCGTACTTCTCGCCGAACTCGGCGATGGCGCCCTGCCGCTTGGCCTCCGCGATCGGCAGCACCTCGGCGGTGACGTCGAGTTCGCGGGCCAGGACCTCGTTGATCTTCTGCTCGACGTCGGTGAGCACGCCGCCGGGAACGGCGGTGGGCGAGCCGAAGTCGAAACGGAAGCGGCCGGGCGAGTTCTCCGAGCCGGCCTGGGCGGCGGTGGGACCCAGCGCGTCGCGCAGCGCCTGGTGGGTGAGGTGGGTGGCCGAGTGGGCGCGGGCGATGGCCCGGCGGCGGGAGAGGTCGATCGTGGCGTGCGCGCCGGCCCCGAGGGTGACCTCACCGACCTGCACGACACCCTTGTGCACGTACACGCCCGGCACCGGCTTCTGCACGTCGCGCACCTCGACGACGGCTCCGGAGTCCAGCCGGATGCGGCCGGTGTCGGCGAGCTGACCGCCGCCCTCGGCGTAGAAGGGGGTGCGGTCGAGGACGACCTCGACCTCGTCGCCCTCGGAGGCGGCCGGGGCGGACACACCGTCGACGAGCAGGCCGACGACGGTGGACTCCGACTCGTTGAGCGTGTAGCCGGTGAAGTCGGTGGCGCCGGCGCGGTCGGCCACCTCGCGGTAGGCCGAGAGGTCGGCGTGCCCCTGCTTCTTGGCGCGGGCGTCGGCCTTGGCGCGGTCCCGCTGCTCCTTCATCAGGCGGCGGAACGCGTCCTCGTCGACGCTCAGTCCCTGTTCGGAGGCCATCTCCAGGGTGAGGTCGATGGGGAAGCCCCAGGTGTCGTGCAGCAGGAACGCCTGGTCACCGGCGAGGACGGTGCCGCCCTTGGCCTTGGTCTCGGTGACCGCGCTGTCCAGGATGTTGGTGCCGGCCTTCAGCGTCTTGAGGAACGCTGCCTCCTCGGCGAGCGCGACGGTCTCCACGCGCTTGCGGTCGGTCTCCAGCTCCGGGTACTGCTGCCCCATGGTGGAGATCACCACGTCCACCAGCGCGCCGGCGACCGGCTCGGTGGCGCCCAGCAGCCGCATGTTGCGGATGGCGCGGCGCATGATGCGGCGCAGCACGTAGCCGCGGCCCTCGTTGCCGGGGGTGACTCCGTCGCCGATGAGCATCACCGAGGTGCGGATGTGGTCGGAGACGACCCGCAGGGCGACGTCGGACGCCTGGGCGGCGCCGTAGGAGACGCCGGTCAGCTCGGTGGCCTTGTCGATGACGACGCGCAGGGTGTCGGTCTCGAAGAGGTTCTGGACGCCCTGGAGGATCATCGCCAGGCGTTCCAGGCCGAGGCCGGTGTCGATGTTCTTGGCGGGGAGGTCGCCCAGGATCGGGAAGTCCTCCTTGCCGTCGCCGGCGCCGCGCTCGTACTGCATGAAGACCAGGTTCCAGATCTCCACGTACCGCTCGTCGTTGACGACCGGGCCGCCCTCGGCGCCGAACTCCGGGCCGCGGTCGTAGTTGATCTCCGAGCACGGACCGCAGGGACCGGGCACGCCCATCGACCAGAAGTTGTCCTTCTTGCCGAGCCGCTGGATCCGCTCGGAGGGGACGCCGACCTGGTCGCGCCAGATGGCCTCGGCCTCGTCGTCGTCCTCGTAGACGGTGATCCACAGCTTCTCGGGATCGAGGCCGTAGCCGCCGTCGTCCTGCGAGGAGGTCAGCAGCTCCCAGGCGTACTGCGCGGCGCCTTCCTTGAAGTAGTCGCCGAAGGAGAAGTTGCCGCACATCTGGAAGAACGTGCCGTGCCGGGTGGTCTTCCCGACCTCTTCGATGTCGGGGGTGCGCACGCACTTCTGCACGCTGGTGGCGCGCGCGGCGGGCGGCTTGACCTCACCGAGGAAGTACGGCTTGAACGGGACCATGCCCGCGTTGACCAGCAGCAGGGTCGGGTCGTCCGCGATGAGCGACGCGGACGGCACGACGGTGTGCCCACGCTCCTCGAAGAAGCGCAGCCAGCGCCTGCGGATTTCTGCCGACTCCATCAGTGGCCTTCTTTCCTGGTGTACGTCTGCCGGTACGGGCGGCGGGGTGCGGCGATCTGCCGCTGCCCGCTGGGGAGTTGCACGGGGTGCTCGGCAGGTTCGATGCCGAGGGCCTCGCCGAGCTCGGCCTCGCGCTCGGTCATGCCGTCGCGCACCTCCAGCGCGAACCGGCGGGCGCGAGCGCCGAGTTCGGCGGCGCGGTCGGCCGCGGTGGCGGCCAGCGAGTCGGGGGTCAGGCGGCGGGCGGCCCGGTTGACCTTCACGGTGGCCCAGATCCCGGTGGACAGACCGGCGGCGAACCAGAACAGGCGGCGGAACATGGGGGGTCAGCCCTTCCCTCGGGTACGGCGGGAGCCTCGGGCGCCGGTGCGCGCGGCGCCGACGATCACCGTACGGCGCGCTCGCCCGGCGGCGGCGCCGGAGCCGGACGGCTCGCCGGGCGCGGTACGTCCCATCGCGCGGCGCACGCCGTACCCGAAGGCGGCGACCTTCACCAGGGGCCCACCGAACGTGGACGCCACGGTGGACGACAGCGCCGAGGCGTTGGCCGTGACCTCCTGCACGTCGGCGGTGATCGTGTCGACCCGATCGAGCTGGGTGTGGGCGGCGCGGACGGCCTCGGTGGCCTCGGCCAGCAGCGGGACGGCGCGTTCCGTCAGGCCGGCGACCAGCTCCGTGGCACCGCGCAGGGTCTGCGCGAGTCTGACCAGCACGACGGCGAGGAAGGACACGAGGATCGCCCAGAAGACGGCCACGATGAGGCCGGCCACCTCAGCACCGGACACGCTGGCTCCCTGAAGTTCGTTCGGTTCCGCTGCCGCGGGGGCTTTCTCGGCGGGGATGCGGCAGGTTCCGACCCTATCGCCTCGCGGGGGGCACGCTGTAACGGCTTTCGGCTGCGCCGGGGTGGGGGCGGCTCCCTCTGCCGGGGCGGGGGCGGGCTGGGGGCGGGGGCGCCCGGCCCGCTGCCTCCACCGGCCGGCCCGCGGGCGCGGCTCTCACCTCGGCCGGGCGCGCAGTTCCCCGCGCCCCTTGCGGGACACGGGGTTCGCTCAACGGGCGTAGTACTCGACGACCAGTTGTTCGTCGCAGATGACGGGGATCTCGCGGCGGTTGGGGGCGCGGTCGAGGCGGAAGGTGAGGGCGTCGAGGTTGATGTCGAGGTAGCGGGGGGATTCGGCGGTGCCGCTCCAGCCGCCGGCCCGGGCGACCTGGAAGGGGGTCTTGGTGCGGGAGCGCTCGCGGACGGCGACGACGTCCTCGGGGCGGAGACGGAAGGAGGGACGGTCGACCTTGCGGGCGTTGACCTCGACGTGGCCGTGCACGACCATCTGCCGGGCCTGGTAGATGGTGCGGGCCAGGCCGGCCCGCAGGACGAGCGCGTCGAGGCGGCGCTCCAGTTCGACGATCAGCGCCTCGCCGGTCCTGCCCCCGGCCTTCCGCGCGCGCTCGTAGGCGCGGCGCATCTGCGTCTCGCTGATGTCGTACTGGGCGCGCAGCCGCTGCTTCTCCAGCAGCCGCACCTTGTAGTCGCTGTTCTGCTTGCGGCCGCGGCCGTGCTCGCCCGGCGGGTAGGGGCGGGCCTCGAAGTACTTGACGGCCTTGGGAGTCAGCGCGATGCCGAGCGCGCGGGACTTCTTGACCTTGGGACGCGACTGGTTCACGTTCTCCGAACCTCCATACAAAATTAGGTTAGGCTTACCTTAACCGAAGAGGGCGCACGACTCGACCCGGGGAACCCCGCGCGTTCCGGCGGCGCGGACCGGGTCACCGGTCGGCCGGAAGGCGCACGGTCAGCCGCGTCCCGAGGTGGAGAGCGCGTCCGGAGCGCCTTCCGCGGCCGGACGCGCACGAACCCAACCCCGCCAACACGGCGGCGGTACCCGACATTCCCGGCCGACGGCGAGGCGGCCGCCCGCGGTGCCGGCGCGGAGCCGGCGGGCGGTGCGAACGCGGGAGCCGCCGGGCGGGATCGTAGGGTGATCATCATGTTTGTCATCGAGCTGACCTACACCGCGCCCCTGGAGCGGATCGACGCGGCACTCGCCGACCACGTGGCGTGGCTGGAACGCGGCTACGCCGAGGGGCTGTTGCTGGCGTCCGGCCGCAAGGAGCCCCGGGACGGCGGGATCCTGCTGGCCGTCGCGCCGGACCGGGCGGCGGTCGAGGCGCTCGTGGCGCGCGACCCGTTCGCCACCGCGGGCCTCGCCGAGTACCGCGTCACCGAGTTCCGCCCCACGAAGACCGCCCCCGCGCTGGAGGCGTACCGCGAGGCGCTCTGAGCGTCAGTTGCCGGCCAGCCGCTCCCGCACGCGTTCGGCGATGTCGGCGTAGCGGGCCTCGGCGCCGTAGCGGGTCGGGTGGTAGTAGCGCTTGCCGTGCACCGCGTCCGGGGCGTACTGCTGGGCGGCGATGGCGCCCGGCAGGTCGTGCGGGTACTGGTAGCCGGTGCCGTGGCCCAGGTCGCCGGCGCCCTTGTAGTGCGCGTCCCGCAGGTGCGGCGGCACCGGACCGGCCAGGCCCTTGCGCACGTCGGCCAGGGCCGCGCCGATCGCGGTGACCGCGGCGTTCGACTTCGGCGCCAGGGCCAGCGCGATGACCGCCTGGGACAGCGTGATCGCCGCCTCGGGGAAGCCGATCAGCGCGACCGCCTGGGCCGCGGCCACCGCCAGTGGCAGCGCCTGCGGGTCGGCCATGCCGATGTCCTCGCTGGCGGAGATCATCAGGCGCCGGGCGATGAAACGGGGGTCCTCGCCGGCCTCCACCATGCGGGCCAGGTAGTGCAGGGCGGCGTCCACGTCCGAACCCCGGATCGACTTGATCAGGGCGCTGGCCACGTCGTAGTGCTGGTCGCCGTCCCGGTCGTAGCGCACCGCGGCCCGGTCGACGGCCGCCTCCAGGACCTCCAGGGTGACCGCGGCGTCGCCCCGGGCCAGCGCGGAACCGGCGCCCGCCTCCAGCGCGGTCAGCGCCCGGCGCGCGTCGCCCCCGGCGATCCGCAGCAGGTGGTCCTCGGCGTCCGCCGCCAGCTCCACCGCGCCGTCCAGACCGCGCGGGTCGGTCAGCGCCCGGCGCAGCAGGCCGCGGATGTCCTCCTCGGTCAGCGCCTCCAGCGTCAGCAGCAGGGAGCGGGACAGCAGCGGGGAGATGACCGAGAAGTGCGGGTTCTCGGTGGTGGCGGCGATCAGCGTGACCCAGCGGTTCTCCACGGCCGGCAGGAGTGAGTCCTGCTGCGCCTTGCTGAAGCGGTGGATCTCGTCCAGGAACAGCAGCGTCTCGCGGCCGTAGGCGCCGGACTCGCGCCGGGCGCCGTCGATGACCGCCCGGACCTCCTTGACGCCCGCGGTGATCGCCGACAGTTCCACGAACCGCCGTTCGGTGGCCTTGCTGACCACGTACGCCAGCGTCGTCTTGCCGGTGCCGGGCGGCCCCCACAGGATCACGGAGGCGGGTCCCGCCGGGCCGCCCGCGCTCTCGCCGACCAGGCGGCGCAGCGGCGATCCGGCGCCGAGCAGGTGGCCCTGGCCCACCACGTCGTCCAGGGCGCGCGGGCGCATCCGGACGGCGAGCGGGCTGCCGCCCGGCTCCCGTTCCTGACGGTCCTCGGCGGCGGCGGTGAACAGGTCGGGCTCCACGGGTCGAAGCCTAGAACACCCGGACGCCCGGGGCGGAACGCCGCAGGGCCGCCCGGAGCTGAGCCGGGCGGCCCTGGCGGGGCGGGACCCCGGTCAGATCAGTGTCGACCAGTAGGTCCACCAGCGCACCAGGATGAGGATCGCGATGATGCCGAACCAGACGGTCAGGATCGCCCAGGGGAATTCCAGCAGCACCCCCCGCACCACGGCCGGGACCTTGAGCATCCCGCTGCGGACGTTGTGCGCGAGCGTGTAGAGGAACGCGGTGATGGTGGCGACCCAGGCGAGCATGCACCACGGGCAGAGCGAGCCGATGCTGTAGAACGACTCGTACTGGAGCCAGGTCACGAAGACCGTGCCGAGCAGGGTGCCGGTCTGGAGACCCAGCCAGTACCAGCGGCGGAACCTGGTGCGGGCGATCACGGCCATGCCGACCGCGATCTCCACCGGGTAGCACACCATGCCGATCATCGGATTGGGGAACCCGAAGATGTGCGCCTGGGCGCTCTTCATGATGTTGCCGCAGGAGATGATCGGGTTGAAGCTGCACCCGAGCTGCGCGTTCGGGTTCGCCGCCAGCACGAGTTCGTCGAGCGAGATCATCCACGCGGCCAGGATGCCCAGCGCCCCGCAGACCACCAGCAGGACGCCGTAGGCACGGCTCGCCCCGAAGCGCTCCACGCCGTCCTCGGCCTCTTCACCGCTGTGCGTCTCGTCGTCCAGCACCGTCGTCGTCATGTCGCCTTCCGTGGGCCCGTGTCGGGTGGTGCTCCGCTGCCGGTCGGCACACCGCCGCGCTGCGACGGGCGCCGGTTGACCATTGTGCACCGTGCACGGCGCGTGGACGCCCCCGCGGCCGCGATCACCCAGCTTGCCCGGGGGTGAGTGAGCACCACGTAAGTTGACGGCCGGGGCGAGGTCAGGCGAGCCGTTCGCGCAGGGCAGCGACGACGCCGTCGAGCGGTACCGCCTGCTGCTCGCCGGACTCCAGGTCCTTCAGCTGTGCCACGCCCCCGGCCAGGTCCCGCTCACCGGCGATGACCGCCCAGCGGGCCCCGGAGCGGTTGGCCGACTTCATGGCGTTCTTCATGCCCTTGCCGCCATAGGCGAAGTCCGCGGCCACCCCGGCTCGGCGCAGGTCGGTGATCACGCCGAACAGCGCGCGGCGTGCCTCCTCGCCCATGGGGACGGCGAAGACGTCCGTCCGGTTGGTGACCGGCAGCTCCACGCCCTCGGCGCGCAGCGCCAGCACGGTGCGGTCCACGCCCAGCGCCCAGCCCACGGACGGCAGTTCGGGGCCGCCGATCATCTCCGACAGCCCGTCGTAGCGCCCGCCGCCGCCGACCGCGGACTGCGATCCGAGACCGCCGTGCACGAACTCGAACGTGGTGCGGGTGTAGTAGTCCAGGCCGCGCACCAGCTTGACGTCGTCCTCGAACGCGACGCCGGCCGCGGTCAGCAGTTCGCGGACCTGGGCGTGGTAGGCGCGGCACGCCTCGCACAGGTGGTCGCTGATCCTGGGGGCGCCGGTGAGCTGCTTCTGCACCGCCTCGCGCTTGTCGTCCAGCACCCGCAGCGGGTTGATCTCGATACGGGCGCGGGTCTCCTCGTCCAGGTCGAGGGCGCGCAGGTACTCCTGGAGGGCGGCGCGGTAGGCCGGGCGGCACTTCCGGTCGCCGAGCGAGTTGAGCAGCAGGCGGAAGTCGCGCAGGCCCAGCGAGCGGTAGGCGTCGACAGCCAGGACGACCAGCTCGGCGTCCAGTGCCGGGTCCTCGGCGCCCAGTGCCTCGGCGCCGACCTGGGAGAAGTGCCGGTACCGGCCGGCCTGCGGCTGTTCGTAGCGGTAGTACGAACCGGAGTACCACAGCTTCACCGGCAGCGCGCCGCGGTGCAGGTTGGACTCCAGCACCGCGCGCAGCACCGAGGCGGTGCCCTCGGGGCGCAGGGCGAGTTCGGAGCCGCCCTTGGTGGTGAGGGTGTACATCTCCTTGGTGACGATGTCGGTGGACTCACCGACACCGCGCGAGAACAGCTTGACGTCCTCGAAGCCGGGGGTCTCGACGTAGCCGTAGCCGGCCCGCTGCAGCGGCGCCGCCAGCGCCTCGCGGACGGCGAGGAAGTCGGCCGAGTCGGGCGGGAGCAGGTCGTAGGTGCCCTTGGGGGCGGAGAAGGTGTTCAACGGATGCGTCTCTCGTCACATTCCTCGTCGCGGGGCCGGGGAGCCGGTCCCGGTGCCGCGGGCCACTTCGCCCAGGTAGGGGTTGGTGGCGCGTTCGCGGCCGATGGTGGTCTGGGGGCCGTGGCCGGACAGCACGACGGTGGTGTCGTCCAGCGGCAGGCACACGCGGGCCAGCGACGCCATGATCTCGGCGTGCGAGCCACCGGGCAGGTCGGTGCGTCCCACGGAGCCGGCGAACAGCAGGTCGCCGGAGAAGAACACCGAGGGGATCTCGGGGGTCTCCGGCAGTCTGAAGGTCACCGACCCCCTGGTATGGCCCGGCGCGTGGGCCACGGACAGCCGCAGACCGGCGAGGTCGAGGTCGGCGCCGTCGGTGAGTTCCCTGACGTCGGCGGGCTCGCCGACGGAGATCTCCCCCATCAGCGGCATGCCGATCGCGTGGCCGATCGCCTTCTCCGGGTCGCTCATCATGTAGCGGTCCTCGGGGTGGATCCAGGCCGGCACGTCGTGCGCGCCGCAGACCGGGACCACGGAGGCGACGTGGTCGATGTGGCCGTGGGTGAGGACGACGGCGACCGGCTTGAGCCGGTGCTTGGCGATGGCCTCCTCGACCCCGCGGGCGGCCTGGTGCCCCGGGTCGATGATGACGCACTCCTCGCCCTCGGCGGGGGCGACCAGGTAGCAGTTGGTGCCCCAGGCCCCGGCGGGGAACCCGGCAATGAGCACGTTCGTCCTTCTGTCGTCGGTGGGCCGGCCGGCGCCGCTCAGGGTGCCGGGCGGGCCGGCCCGCGCAGTTTTTCCGTGATCGTGAGCCTACCGGCCCGCGCGGGGGCGGGCGAACCCGTATTGTCACCGGCTGACGGCAGCGGATGACGGCATCCGCGGCACACCGCGACCCGGAGTGAGGGCTGAAGTGGTCAGCAAGGAGCAGCGGCGGCGCCAGCTCGCGCGCGAGAAGTTCCAGCGGCAGCAGGAGCGCCGGGCCGGCCAGCGGCAACGGTCCCGGCGGCGCAACGTGTGGATCGCCGGAATCGTCGTGGTCGTGCTGGCGGCCGGCGGCGCCGCGTGGGCGTCGGTGGGGCTCAGCAGTGACAGCACCCCGGACACGGACTCCGCGGCCGCCACCCCGACCGCCTCCCCCTCGGCGGCCCCCAGCGCCTCCGCGGCGCACAACCCGTGCGCGGCCCCGGCGGCCGGCTCCCCGGGCACCAAGCAGTGGAAGTCCGAGCCGCGGATGACCGTCGACACCAAGAAGGCGTACACGCTGAAGCTGACGACCACCTGCGGCGAGATCGACCTCAGCATGAACGCGGCGAAGGCGCCGCACACCGTCAACTCCTTCGCGTTCCTCGCCGGCCAGGGGTACTTCGACCACACCCGCTGTCACCGGCTGACCACGAAGAACATCTACGTCCTGCAGTGCGGCGATCCGCACGGTGACGGCTCGGGCGGCCCGGGTTACACCATCCCGGACGAGAACCTCAAGGCGCTGGGCAAGGCGAACGCCAAGGGTGCGGTGACCTACCCGGCCGGCACGGTGGCGATGGCGAACACCGGTGCCCCGCACTCCGGCGGCAGCCAGTTCTTCCTGGTCTACAAGGCCAGCCCGCTGGCGCCCGACTACACCCCGTTCGGCACCATCGACCCGGCCGGGATGAAGGTGCTGGCGAAGATCGCCAAGGCCGGGGAGTCGACCGGTTCCGGTGACGGTGCGCCGAACGCGCAGGTCGTGATCAACAAGGCGGTGATGGCCGCCGCGTCCTGAGCGGCGCGTGCCCGGTCCCGGAAAAATCGTCCGGGACCGGGACAGGACAGCCGGGGCACCTCTCGCCTATGTTGGCGTTGTATAGGGTGCCCGCACCGGCAGCCGTCGCCGGTTCCGCCGCGGCGGACGAAACAGCAGGTGGCACCGGCCGGGCGGGGTCCGCCCGGAGAAACCGTGGACGATGCCCGCGACCCCGCTCGCGCGGACCGGGCATCACGTGGAGGAGGCGCTGTGAGCAGCGACCCGTGGGGACGTGTCGACGAGACCGGGACCGTGTACGTGCGCACGGCGGACGGCGAGCGGGAGGTCGGCTCGTGGCAGGCGGGATCGCCCGACGAGGCACTCGCCTATTTCCAGCGCAAGTACGACGGGCTGGTCGTCGAGATCGGCCTCCTCGAACGCCGGGTGCGCACCACCGACCTGTCGTCGAAGGACGCGCAGACCGCCATCGGGCACCTGCGCGCCACCGTGGCCGAGGGGCACGCGGTCGGCGACCTGGCGGCGCTGGAGGCGCGGCTGGACAAGCTGACCGGTCAGGTCGACGAGCGGCGTGAGCAGCGCAAGGCGGCCCGCGCGAAGGCCGGTGACGAGGCGCGTTCCGCCAAGGAGGCGCTGGTCACCGAGGCGGAGCAGCTCGCGGAGAGCGAGCAGTGGCGGGCGGCCGGTGAGCGGCTGCGCGCGCTGGTCGACACCTGGAAGGGCCTGCCGCGGCTGGACCGCAAGTCCGACGACGAGCTGTGGCACCGTTTCAGCCACGCGCGGTCGGTCTTCTCCAAGCGCCGCAAGGGGCACTTCGCCTCCCTCGACGCCCAGCGCGACGAGGCCCGCCGGGTGAAGGAGAAGCTGGCCGTCGAGGCCGAGGGGCTGTCCGGCTCCACGGACTGGGGCGGCACCGCGGCGCGCTACCGCGAGCTGATGTCGGACTGGAAGGCGGCCGGCCGGGCGCAGCGGGAGGCCGAGGACGAGCTGTGGAACCGGTTCCGCGGCGCGCAGGACGTCTTCTTCGCCGCACGCGCGGAGGTCTTCGCCGAGCGTGACTCCGAGCAGCGCGACAACCTGACCGTCAAGGAGCAGCTGGCCACCGAGGCGGAGGGGCTGCTGCCGGTCACCGACCTCAAGGCGGCCAGGGCGGCGTTCCGGGCGCTCAACGAGCGCTGGGAAGCCGTCGGCCACGTGCCGCGGGACGCCCGCCCCCGGGTCGAGGGCCGCATGCACACGGTGGAACGGGCGATCCAGGAGGCGGAGGCGTCCGAGTGGCGCCGCACGAACCCTGAGGCGCGAGCCCGTGCGGAGGGCCTGACCGGGGCGCTCCAGGCGGCCGTGGAGAAGCTGACCCGCCAGGCCGAGTCCGCCCGTGCGGCGGGCCAGACCGCGAGGGCGGACAAGCTGACCAAGGAACTCGAAGGACGGCAGGCGCTGCTCGACCAGGCGCTCAAGGGCCTTCACGAGTTCGGCGGCTGACCCTCCCGGGGTTCGCCGTTCGTGCCCCCGGTACCGGTTTCGCGACCGTATCGGGGGCCTCTCGTTTCTCCGGGTTCCCGTGCGGGCCCCGCGGTTACCTCTGGCGGCCGGACGTCACGCGGTAGACGTCGTAGACGCCCTCCACACCCCGTACCGCCTTCAACACGTGGCCGAGGTGCTTGGGGTCGCCCATCTCGAAGGTGAAGCGTGAGGTGGCCACGCGGTCGCGGGAGGTCTGGACGGCGGCGGAGAGGATGTTGACGTGCTGGTCGGACAGGACGCGGGTGACGTCCGACAGGAGCCGGGAGCGGTCGAGGGCCTCGACCTGGATGGCGACGAGGAAGACCGAGGACTGGGTGGGCGCCCATTCGACGTCGATCAGGCGCTCGGGCTGCTGGGAGAGCGCGTCGATGTTGACGCAGTCGGCGCGGTGCACCGAGACGCCGTTGCCGCGGGTGACGAATCCTATGATCGGGTCGCCGGGTACCGGGGTGCAGCAGCGGGAGAGCTTGACCCAGACGTCCCGTTCGCCCTTGACGATGACGCCCGGGTCGCCGGCCGAGCGGCGGCGGGTGCGTCCGCGGGACGGAGTGGTGGTCTCCGCGATGTCCTCGGTGGCGCCCTCCTCGCCGCCGAGCGCGTCCACCAGCCGGCTCACCACCGACTGCGCGGTGATGTGGCCCTCGCCGATGGCCGCGTAGAGCGCCGAGATGTCGGGGTAGCGCATCTCGTGGGCCAGGGTGACCAGCGAGTCGCCGGTCAGCACCCGCTGGATCGGCAGGTTCTGCTTGCGCATCGAGCGGGCGATGGCGTCCTTGCCCTGCTCGATCGCCTCGTCGCGGCGCTCCTTGGAGAACCAGGCGCGGATCTTGTTGCGCGCCCGGGGCGACTTGACGAAGCCCAGCCAGTCCCGGGAGGGGGACGCGCCGGGCGCCTTGGAGGTGAAGACCTCCACCAGGTCGCCGTTGTCCAGCGTCGACTCCAGCGGCACCAGGCGGCCGTTGACCCTGGCGCCTATGGTGCGGTGGCCGACCTCGGTGTGCACGGCGTAGGCGAAGTCGACGGGGGTGGCACCGGCGGGCAGCGCGATGACGTCACCCTTGGGGGTGAAGACGAAGACCTCGTTGCGGGAGAGGTCGAAGCGCAGGGACTCCAGGAACTCCCCCGGGTCCTCGGTCTCCTTCTGCCAGTCCAGCAGCTGCCGCAGCCACGCCATGTCGTTGACCGCGTCGTCGGCGCGGGCGGACTTCGGCGCGTCGGAGCGCACCTTGGACGTGCCGGCCACCGCCTCCTGCTTGTACTTCCAGTGCGCGGCGATGCCGTACTCGGCGCGGCGGTGCATGTCGAACGTGCGGATCTGGAGCTCGACGGGCTTGCCGGAGGGGCCGATGACCGTGGTGTGCAGCGACTGGTACATGTTGAACTTGGGCATCGCGATGTAGTCCTTGAACCGCCCGGGCACCGGGTTCCACCGCGCGTGGATGGTGCCCAGCGCCGCGTAGCAGTCACGGACGGTGTCGACCAGGACCCGGATGCCCACCAGGTCGTAGATCTCGGCGAAGTCGCGTCCCCGTACGATCATCTTCTGGTAGACGCTGTAGTAGTGCTTCGGGCGCCCGGTGACGGTGGCCTTGATCCGGGCTGCGCGCAGGTCCTGCTGCACCTGGTCGGTGACCACGGCCAGGTACTCGTCCCGCTTGGGGGCGCGTTCGGCGACCAGGCGGACGATCTCGTCGTACATCTTGGGGTAGAGGATGGCGAACGCCAGGTCCTCCAGCTCCCACTTGATGGTGTTCATGCCCAGGCGGTGCGCGAGCGGGGCGTAGATCTCCAGCGTCTCGCGGGCCTTCTTCTCCTGCTTGTCCCGCTTGAGGTAACGCATGGTGCGCATGTTGTGCAGGCGGTCGGCGAGCTTGATGACCAGGACCCGGGGGTCCTTCGCCATCGCGACGACCATCTTGCGCACGGTCTCGGCCTGCGCGGCCTCGCCGAACTTGACCTTGTCGAGCTTGGTGACCCCGTCCACCAGCAGCGCCACCGACTCGCCGAAGTCGCGGCGCAGGGCCTCCAGGCCGTAGTCGGTGTCCTCGACGGTGTCGTGCAGCAGCCCGGCCATCAGCGTCGCCGGGTCCATGCCCAGCTCGGCGAGGATGGTGGTGACCGCCAGCGGGTGGGTGATGTACGGGTCGCCGCTCTTGCGTTTCTGGCCGCGGTGCCAGCGTTCGGCGACCTGGTAGGCCCGCTCGATCTGCCGCAGCCCCGCGGAGTCGATCTTAGGGTCGTTGCTGCGGACGATGCGCAGCAACGGCTCCAGCACCGGGTTGTACGGGCTCTGCCGCTGTACGCCGAGCCGGGCCAGCCGGGCGCGTACCCGGCTGGAGGAGGTGGCGGCGGGGCGCACCGGGGTGAGCGCGGCGCGCTCGGCCGCGGGCGCGGGTCGGCGGCCGGGGCCTGCGCGGCCGTCCCGGAGGACTCACGCGTCGCCGGTTCGCCGTCCCTGGCGGTGATCGGCTGAACCTCGTCAGGCAAGAGCACTCCATCCCGAGGGTTCCGGTCCCGGTGCGGATCGGACTCCCCATGGTATCGGGGTCGCACCGAGGAGGAATCCCGGGCGCCCCCGGCCCGGCCCCCGCCCGGCTTCCGACCGGCTCGCGCAGGGGTGTGCGGACCGGCGGGAGCGGCCGGGAGGACCGGGGAACGGCGGAGGGCCACGAGCTGCGGGACCGGCCCCGGGGTCCCTCCGGACCGGCCGCCGGCCCGGAGGGACCGGCCGGCGACCGGGCGCCCCCGCTCCCGTCCCGGCACGCGTACGGGGCCGCCCCGGCCCCCGGCCGGGAACGGCCCCGTACGCGCGGTGCCCCGGCACAGCGCCGGGGCGGACGGCTCAGATCACGACCAGCGCGTCCAGCGGTGCGCCGTCGAGGCTGGGCGCCAGGCGTTCCCGGCCGCCGAGGAAGCCCAGCTCCAGGAGTACGGCCAGGCCCGCGACCCGCGCGCCGGCCCGGCGGACCAGCCCGAGGCACGCCTCGGCGGTACCGCCGGTGGCCAGCACGTCGTCCACGACCAGGACCCTCGCCCCGGGGGCGAAGGCGTCGGTGAGGACCTCGATCTCGGCGGTGCCGTACTCCAGCTCGTAGGACTGCCCCAGCGTGGCGCCCGGGAGCTTGCCGGCCTTGCGCACCGGCACGAAGCCCAGGCCCGCCCGGACCGCCGCGGGGGCGGCCAGGATGAAGCCGCGGGCCTCCAGCCCGACGACCACGTCGGCGCCGCGCTCGCGGCACAGCCGCGCCAGGGCGTCGGTGAGCGCGGCGAACGCCTCCGCGTCGGCCAGCAGCGGGGTGATGTCCTTGAACATCACACCCGGCTTCGGGTAGTCCGCCACGTCCCGTATCCGGCCGAGCAGCAGGTCGCGCAGTGCGGCGGACCCAGCGGTGTCTGTGGTCACCTCTCCCCCTCCCCCGGCCTTCAGCGGCGCTTGCCGGACGGGCGGCCGCGGCCGCGGTCCGTGGAGCGGGGCTGGCGGCGCTGGCCGCCGACCGTACCGGCGCCGGCCTCGGCCGGTTCGTCGTCACCGCCGGCGGCGCCGTCCTGCGGGTCGGCGGCGTCCGGGTCGGTGCCCTCGCGCTCGGCCCGCTCACGGCGGGAGCGCACCTTGCGGGCCAGCGCCTTCATCTCCGGTGTGGCCTCCTTGAGGGTGGCGACCAGCGGGGTGGCGATGAAGATCGACGAGTACGCGCCGGCCGCCAGACCCACGAACAGCGCGAGCGCGATGTCGTTCAGGGTGCCGGCGCCGAGCAGACCGCCGCCGATGAACAGCAGCGCGGCGACCGGCAGCAGGGCCACGACGGAGGTGTTGATGGACCGCACCAGCGTCATGTTGAGGCTGCGGTTGGCCAGTTGACTGTAGGTGAACCGGCTCTGGGTGGTGATGCCCTTGGTGGTCTCCTTCAGGCCGTCGAAGACCACGACGGTGTCGTAGAGGGAGTAACCGAGGATCGTCAGCAGGCCGATGACCGTACCCGGGGTGACCTCGAAGCCCACGAGGGCGTAGACGCCGATGGTGATCACCAGGTCGTGCAGCAGCGCGAGCAGCGCCGCCATGGCCATCCGCCACTCGAAGGCGATGGCCAGGTAGATGACCACCAGCACCATGAAGATGCCCAGGCCCAGCTCGGCCTTCTGCGACACCTGCTGGCCCCAGCTGGGGCCGACCACCTGCGGGGTGAGGCTGCTGGCCGGCACACCCAGCTTCTGGGCGAGCTTGTTCTGGATGTTCTCCGCGGTGGTGTTGTCGATGTGGCTGACCTGGATGCGCATGCCGCCCTTGCCCAGGCTCTGCGCGATCACCTCGTGACTGCCGCCCAGCAGCGACTGGGTGGCGTCCTCCGCCTTGGTGGTGGAGACCTTGACCTTGGAGGGGGTGCTGAAGACGGCGCCGCCGGAGAACTCGATGCCCTGGTTGAGGCCGTTGACCGCCAGTCCGACGACGGCGACGATCACGATCAGCAGCGAGACGGCGTAGTAGCGGCGCCGCTTGCCAACGACGTCGAGCTTCAGTTCACCGCGGTGCAGCCGGTGACTGAGCTGTCCGAGCCGGGACATCAGACCTCCTTCATCTCGGTACGCCCCTGGCGGCGGACGCGGCGCAGCGGGGCGTCGAAGCCCACGCTCTCCGGGTTGAGCCCCGACCACTTGTGACCGTTGGAGTAGAACGGGCGGCGGGCCAGGATCGTCAGCAGCGGCTTGGTGAACAGGTAGACCACGACGACGTCGAGGACCGTGGTCAGGCCCAGGGTGAACGCGAAGCCCTTCACGTCGCCGACCGAGCAGATGTAGAGCACGGCGGCGGCCAGGAAGGAGACGAAGTCCGAGACCAGCACGGTGCGCCGGGCCCTGGGCCAGGCACGCTGCACGGCCGGTCCCAGACTGCGTCCGCGCCGCAGCTCGTCACGTACGCGTTCGAAGTAGACGATGAAGGAGTCCGCGGTGATACCGATGGCCACGATGGCGCCGCACACCGCCGGGAGGCTGAGCGCGAAACCGATGGCCGGGCCGAGGAGCGTCATGATCGCGTAGGTCAGGCAGGCGGAGAAGACCAGGCTGAGGATCGCGATGAAGCTCAGGCCCCGGTAGTACGCCAGCAGGTACAGCACGACCAGCGCCAGACCGAACGCGCCGGCGATCAGGCCGCCGTGCAGCTGCTCGCCGCCGAGCTGCGGGGAGACGGTCTCGACGTTGGAGACGTCGAACGAGAGCGGCAGCGCGCCGTAGGACAGCACGTTGGCCAGGTCCTCGGAGCTCTGCTGGGTGAAGCTGCCGGAGATCTGCGCCTGGCCGCCGGGGATCGCGGCGCTGACCGACGGGGCGGAGACCACCTGGTTGTCCAGCTCGATGGCGAACTGGTTGTTCGGCTGCTGCTGGGTGGCGAGCTGGCCGGTGACCTTGGTGAACTCGGTGTTGCCCTTGGAGTCGAAGCCGAGGGTGACGATCCAGCCGGAGCCGCCCTGCGTGTCGAAGACCGACTTGGCGCTGCTGACGTCACCGCCGGAGACCGCGCTGGGAGCCAGCAGGTACTTGGTGGAGTTGTCCTGGCTGCACACCGCGACCTGGTCGGTGGCCTTGGCGCCGCGTCCGGCGTTGGCGGCCTGCTTCGGGTCCGAGCAGTCCAGCTTCTGGAACGCCGCGAGCACCTTGGGGTCCGGCGCGGGCGCCGAGGAGGCGGGCTGGGCCGGGGTGGTGGGCGGCGCGGTGCCGGCCGGGGTGGGGGCGGTGATCGCCGGGGCGCTGGGAGCGCCGGAGGCGGCGGCCGCCGGGGCCATCAGCGCCTGGCTGACCACGCGGCCCTGCGCGGTGCTGCTGGGCGAGACGTTGGCGGTCGGGGCACCGGTGGCCTTGCCGCCCGCGGAGGCCGACGCGCTCGGCGTGGCCTTGCCCGAGGGGGTGGCCTTGCCCGAGGGGGTGGTCGAGGGCGCGGGCTGCGGGGCTCCGGCCGCCAGGGTGATGACCGGGCGGAAGTACAGCTGCGCGGTGGTGCCGACCAGGTTCACCGCCTGTTTGGTGTTGGTGCCCTTGGGGATGTCGACAACGATGTTCTTGTCGCCCTGGGTCTGCGCCGACGACTCCGACACACCGAGACCGTTGACCCGCTTGCCGATGATGTCGGCGGCGGTGGTCATGTTGGTCTTGTTGATCGAGTTCGGCTGCCCGGGGTTGTTCTTGGCCGTCAGCGTGATCTCGGTACCGCCGGCGAGGTCGATGCCCAGCCGCGGGGTCTTGTGCCCCGAGGCGAACATCGTCGCGCACAGCGCCACCAGCACGACCAGAATGATCGCCAGCGCCCGACCGGGATACCCGTCGGCTGCTGGGGACCTGCGCCCCTTCTTGGCTCCTGCCACCTTCTCGTTTCTCCCTGTCCACACCGTTCCGGGCGGGCGGTGCCGCACGTACGGCCACGAATGATGGGGACGTGCCGAAGGCCCGTACCCACGGCACGCGGCACACCGCCGCCGTGGTACGGACCCGCGCCGCGGCGCGCGCTCCGGAGCCTATGACCTGGAGCGGTGCGCCGGGTACGGCGCGTTACTTCTTGCCGGCGTCCTGCGCCTGCGCGCCGGCCGTGACGGCCTCGGCGGTGGCGGAGTCGTCGGCGGTGTCCGCGGCCTCGTCCCCGGGGACGGACTTGCCGAGGTTGATCTTCTCCGGCTCCTCGTCGGAGGCGCCGTCGGCGGCGGTCTCGTCGGACTCCTCGAAGGTGAGCGGCACGTCGTGGTTGACGAGCCGGTCGTACTCCTCCTCGCTGAGCACGGCACCGATGGCCTGCTTGGTGTACACGCAGTGCGCGCCGGGCGCGATCTCCAGCAGGACCGTGGAGTCACGGACCTCCTTGACCAGGGCGATCATGCCGCCGATGGTCCGCACGCCGGAGCCCGGCTGCATCTGGTCACGCATGGCCGTCTGCTGACGCTGCTTGTTCTTCGCCGAGCGCGTCATGATCAGCATCAGTCCGATGATCAGGACGATGGGGAGGAGCATGGTCGTATTCACAACGGGAGGTCCTTCACATGGCCACCGGGGGTGCGGCCTGGACTACAGGGGGTTGGTGCGGTGTGGCGCCGTCCTTACGCGGAAGGCATCGGCGGAGTCTAGGCGCAACCGCACGGTGGGAACAACGCCCAGCATGGCACCCGGGTTCCGCCGACCGCGAGCGCCCGCGCCGTCAGGTGCCGAACAACCCCTGCTGTGCGGCGCCCGCGGCGCCCGAAGGCGGAGTCAGACCCAGGTGGCTCCAGGCCGCCGGAGTGGCCACCCGGCCACGGGGGGTGCGCGCCAGCAGTCCCTCCCGCACCAGGAACGGCTCGGCCACCTCCTCCACCGTCTCGCGCTCCTCCCCCACGGCCACCGCCAGCGTCGAGAGCCCCACCGGTCCCCCGCCGAACAGCCGCAGCAGCGCGTCGAGCACCGAGCGGTCCAGCCGGTCCAGTCCCCGGCCGTCCACCTCGTAGACCTCCAGCGCCGCTACCGACACCGCGCGGGTGATCCGGCCGTCGGCCCTGACCTGCGCGAAGTCCCGCACCCGGCGCAGCAGCCGGTTGGCGATGCGGGGGGTGCCGCGGGAGCGCCCGGCGATCTCGGCGGCGCCCTCGGCGTCGATCACCACGTCCAGCAGCCCGGCGGAACGGGCGATGACGCGTTCCAGTTCGGCGGGGGCGTAGAACTCCATGTGGCCGGTGAAGCCGAACCGGTCGCGCAGCGGCGGCGGCAGCAGGCCGGCCCGGGTGGTGGCGCCGACCAGGGTGAACGGCGGCAGCTCCAGCGGGATGGCGGTGGCCCCGGGGCCCTTGCCGACGATGACGTCGACCCGGAAGTCCTCCATCGCCATGTAGAGCATCTCCTCGGCGGGCCGCGACATGCGGTGGATCTCGTCGAGGAAGAGCACCTCGCCCTCCTGGAGCGAGGAGAGGATCGCCGCCAGGTCGCCGGCGTGCTGGATGGCCGGGCCCGAGGTGATCCGGATCGGGGCGTCCATCTCGGCGGCGATGATCATCGACAGGGTGGTCTTGCCCAGGCCGGGGGCGCCGGACAGCAGCACGTGGTCGGCGGTGGCGCCGCGCTGCCGGGCGGCCTTGAGCACCAGGTCCAGCTGGCGGCGGACCTTCTCCTGGCCGACGAACTCACCCAGGTCCTTGGGGCGCAGCGCGGCCTCGACGGCCTGGTCCTCCCCCTCGGCGGCGGAGGTGACCAGGCGGCCGTCGGCGGACGCGTCCTCGTCGGGGTCGTAGGGGTTCACGTGGGGGCCTTCTGGTCAGCGGGCGCGGTTGAGGGTCTGCAGGGCGGCGCGCAGCAGGACTCCGACGTCGGGGGTGACGGCCGCCTCGGCCTGCGGTGTGACGGCGGCGACCGCCTCGTCCGCGTCGCGCGGCTGGTAGCCGAGACCGGTGAGCGCAGCGTGCAGCTGCTCGGCCCAGCCGGCCGGGGCGTGGGCGGCGGCCGGGCGGAGCGCGGCGGTGCCGCGCGGGGCGCCGAGCCGGTCCTTCAGCTCCAGCAGCAGCTTCTGCGCGCCCTTCTTGCCGATGCCGGGGACCGCGGTGAGGGCCTTCTCGTCGCCGGTGGCGACCGCGGCGCGCAGGGCGTCGGGGCTGTGGACGGCGAGCATGGCCTGGGCGAGGCGGGGCCCGACGCCGTTCGCGGTCTGGAGCAGCTCGAAGACCTGGCGTTCGTCCTCCTCGGCGAAGCCGTAGAGGGTCAGGGAGTCCTCGCGGACGACCAGGGTGGTGTGCAGCCGGGTGGGTTCGCCGGGGCGCAGGCCGGCGAGGGTGCCGGGCGAGCAGTGCACGAGCATGCCGACCCCGCCGACCTCGATGACGGCGCTGTCGGGGGCGAGGGCGGCGACCGGTCCGGTGAGGAAGGCGATCAACGGCGGGACTCCTTGGCGGCGAGGACGGCCTGCTGAAGGCGGTTGGTGGCGGGGGCCCGCCAGATGTGGCAGATGGCCAGGGCCAGGGCGTCGGCGGCGTCGGCCGGCTTGGGCGGTGCGTCCAGCCGCAGGATCCGGGTGACCATGGCGCCGACCTGGGCCTTGTCGGCGCGGCCGGATCCGGAGACGGCGGCTTTGACCTCGCTGGGGGTGTGCAGGGCGACGGGCAGTCCGCGGCGGGCGGCGCACAGCATGGCGACGGCGCTGGCCTGGGCGGTGCCCATGACGGTGCGCACGTTGTGCTGGGCGAAGACCCGCTCGACGGCCACCCATTCGGGGCGGTGTTCGTCGAGCCAGAGCTCCAGCCCGCGTTCTATCGCCACCAGGCGTTCGGGGACCGGCGCGTCGGCCGCGGTGCGGATGACGCCGACCCCGCGCATGGTCAGCGGCCGGCCGGCCGTGCCCTCGACCACGCCCACCCCGCACCGGGTCAGCCCCGGGTCCACGCCGAGCACCCGCACCGTGCCGCTCCTTCCCCGCCGGCGCTGCCGCGCGCCGCACCACTGGCCGCCGCCCCGCTGTCGGACGGCCTCGACGCAGGCTATCGGGCGGCACCGACAAAGCGATCACGCACGGCGGGCCGGCGGGGGTGTGTCCCCGGCCGGCCCGCCGTGCGGTGCGTGGGTGGCCGTCAGGCCTCGACCTTCTCCATGACCTCGTCGGAGACGTCGAAGTTGGCGAAGACGTTCTGCACGTCGTCGCTGTCCTCCAGCGCGTCGATCAGCTTGAAGATCTTGCGCGCGCCGTCCTCGTCGAGTTCCACCTGCATGGTGGGGACGAAGTTCGCGTCGGCCGAGTCGTAGTCGATGCCGGCCTCCTGGAGGGCCTGGCGGACCGGGACCAGGTCGGTGGCCTCGCTCATGACCTCGAAGGAGTCGCCGAGGTCGTTGACCTCCTCGGCGCCGGCCTCCAGGACCGCGCCCAGCACGTCGTCCTCGCTCAGTTCACCCTTGGGGACGAGCACGACGCCCTTGCGGTGGAAGAGGTAGGAGACCGAGCCGGGGTCGGCCATCGAACCGCCGTTGCGGGTCATGGCGACGCGGACCTCGGAGGCGGCGCGGTTGCGGTTGTCGGTGAGGCACTCGATCAGCACCGCGACGCCGTTGGGGCCGTAGCCCTCGTACATGATGGTCTGGTAGTCGGCGCCGCCGGCCTCCAGGCCCGCGCCGCGCTTGACGGCACTGTCGATGTTCTTGTTCGGTACCGAGCTCTTCTTCGCCTTCTGGATGGCGTCGAACAGGGTCGGGTTGCCGTCCGGGTCGGCGCCGCCGGTGCGGGCCGCGACCTCGATGTTCTTGATGAGCTTCGCGAAGAGTTTGCCGCGCTTGGCGTCGATCACGGCCTTCTTGTGCTTGGTCGTAGCCCATTTAGAGTGGCCGGACATCCGCCTGTCTCCTTCACGTCACGCACTGCTGACAACTTCCGGCGATCCTACCGGGATCAGCCGCGCGACCCGGTCACCAGATCCGTGAAGAGCCGGTGGACCCGCTGATCACCGGTGAGTTCCGGGTGGAACGAGGTCGCCATCAGGTGGCCGGAGCGCACCGCGACCACGGTGCCGCCGGGCAGCGTGGCCAGCACCTCGACGCCGGCACCGACCGATTCCACCCAGGGGGCGCGGATGAACAGTCCCTCCACCGGGCCGCCCGCCACGCCGGCCACGTCGATCGCGGCCTCGAACGACTCGTTCTGCCGGCCGAAGGCGTTGCGCCGCACGGTCATGTCGATGCCGCCGACCGTCTCCTGGTCGTCACGGCCGTCGAGGATCTTGTCGGCGAGCATGATCATGCCGGCGCAGGACCCGTAGGCGGGCATGCCGGAACGCACCCGTTCGCGCAGCGGCTCCAGCAGGCCGAAGGTGACGGCGAGCTTGGACATGGTGGTGGACTCGCCGCCCGGGATCACCAGGCCGTCGACGGCGGCGAGCTCGGCGGGGCGGCGGACCGTGACGGCGTCGGCGCCGGACGCGGTGAGCGCGGCGAGGTGTTCGCGGACGTCGCCCTGCAGGGCGAGGACGCCGATGACGGGGGTGCTGCTCACGGGGGCCTCCCGGGGTGCGGTGGGGTCGGGGACGCGCCGATGGGCAGGCGCGGCGGCCTGCCCATCGGGGGTGCGGTGGTTCACCAGCCGCGGTTGGCGTACCGCTCGGTCTCCGGGAGGGTGTCGCAGTTGATGCCGACCATGGCCTCGCCCAGGCCCCGGGAGACGTCCGCGATGACCTTGGGGTCGTCGTGGAAGGTGGTGGCCTTCACGATGGCGGCGGCGCGCTTGGCCGGGTCGCCGGACTTGAAGATGCCGGAGCCGACGAAGACGCCCTCGGCGCCGAGCTGCATCATCAGGGCCGCGTCGGCCGGGGTGGCGACGCCGCCGGCGCTGAAGAGGACGACGGGCAGCTTGCCGAGCGCCGCGACCTCCTTGACCAGCTCGTAGGGGGCGCGAAGCTCCTTGGCGGCGGCGAACAGCTCGTTGTTGTCCAGGGCGCGCAGCTTGCCGATGTCGCCCCGGATCTGGCGCATGTGGCGGACGGCCTCCACGACGTTGCCGGTGCCGGCCTCGCCCTTGGACCGGATCATGGCCGCGCCCTCGGCGATCCGGCGCAGGGCCTCGCCGAGGTTGGTGGCACCGCAGACGAAGGGGGTGGTGTACGCCCACTTGTCGCTGTGGTTGACCTCGTCGGCCGGGGTGAGGACCTCGGACTCGTCGATGTAGTCCACGCCGAGGGCCTGCAGGACCTGGGCCTCGACGATGTGGCCGATGCGGGACTTGGCCATGACCGGGATGGAGACGGCGTTGATGATGCCGTCGATCATGTCGGGGTCGGACATGCGGGCCACGCCGCCGTCCTTGCGGATGTCGGCGGGCACCCGCTCCAGCGCCATGACGGCGACCGCGCCGGCGTCCTCCGCGATCTTGGCCTGCTCCGGGGTGACGACGTCCATGATCACGCCGCCCTTGAGCTGTTCGGCCATGCCGCGCTTGACGCGGGCGGTGCCGGTCTCGGGGGCGTTGTCGGGCGTGCTGCTGGGCGTGGTGGACACGGGGTGACCTCACTCGGTGGGCATCGGATGCGACGGGACCAAGGGTAGGACCGCCCGGATCCGGCCGGAACGCGGCTCTCGCCGTCACGTCCGGCGGTCCGTGCCGCCCCCCACGACGAAACCCGACGGGGGCGGGGTGCGGCAAGGGCCAATCGGCAGCCGGTGGACCGGTCGGCCCCGCTCAGGACCCCGCGGTCAGCGGGGCCGGCGGCTCGTCGTCCATCTCGAAGGCCAGCGGGAAGGGCGCGTGCCCGGCCAGCCGGAACCACCGCACCACCTTGTGCCGCCGCACCGCGCGGGCGGCCCGCACCGCGTCGTTGTGGAAACGGCGGGCCATCGGCACCCTGCGCGCCGCGGAGGTCAGCTCCCGCACGGTCTCCGGCCCCCCGGGCGCCTCCCGCACCGCGTCCACGGCCTCCGCCTCTCCCAGCACGGCCCGCAGCGCCTGGCTCAGTTCGCTCTCCGCCACCTCCCGCTGCTCGTCCTGCGCCTGCCGGGCCGCGTGCGCGGTCTGCAGCAGCACGATCGACGCGGCCGGGTCCAGCACCCCGGACGAGGCGAGTTCCTGCGTCACCGAGGCTCTCCGCAGCAACTGCGCGTCGAGCGCGGCCCGCGCCGCGTCGATCCTGGCGTGCAGCCGGTCGAGCCGCCCGGCGGTCCAGCTGAGATAGACCCCGAGCAGCACCAGCGCCGCCGCGATCCAAAGAAGGGTGAACGTCACGCCCGGCAGGCTAGCGCGAAGCGCTCCGCGGCCGTCACGGAGAACGACAGCGCCAGCCGCTGGGGCGCCCCTGTCAGGGGTCGCGGTGGACCTGCGCGAGCACCCCCGCCGGCCGGCTGGACGGCGAACGACCCCGCCCGCCGCCCACCGGTCCGCGCACGGCCAACGACCCCACCCGCCGTTGGCGCACCCCGGCGGCCTCCGCGCTACCCCCGGAGGGTGCCGCCGAAGCGGGTGCGGAGGGTGGGGCGGTCGACGGCGGCGACGCGGGACGTGCCGTCGGTGACGGTCTCGTAGACGGAGAGGATCTCCGCCCCGACGACCGACCAGTCGAAGCGGCGGACGTGGCGGGATCCGGCCGCGCCGAGGGCGGCGCGGCGGGCGGGGTCGGCGACCAGCCGCAGGCACGCCGTGGCGAGGGCGTCCGCGTCCTCGACGGGGAAGAGTTCGCCGGCGGTGCCGCCGTCGAGGACCTGGCGGAACGCGTCGAGGTCGGAGGCGAGCACGGGGGCGCCGGCCGACATGGCCTCGACGAGGATGATGCCGAAGCTCTCGCCGCCGGTGTTGGGCGCCAGGTACAGGTCGACGCTGCGCAGCAGCCGCGCCTTGTCGCGGTCGCCGACCATGCCGAGGAACTCCACCTGTCCGCGCAGTTCGCGCGGCAGGTCCTCGACGGCCGCCTCCGCGTCGCCGCGGCCGGCCACCAGCAGCCGGGCGCCGGGGCGTTCGCGCAGGATCGCCGGCAGGGCCCGCATCACCACCGGCAGGCCCTTGCGGGGTTCGTCGATGCGGCCGATGAAGCCGATGACGGGCGCGTCGGGGGTGCCCTGCCAGCGGGGTTCGGGTTCGGCGGCGGCGAAGAAGTCCACGTCGACGCCGTTGGGGATGGTGACCGCGTCGCCGCCCAGGTGCTCCACCAGGGTGCGGCGGGCGTACTCGCTGACCGCGATGCGGGCGCTGATCTTCTCCAGCGCCGGCTGGAGGATCGGGTAGGCCGCGATCATGGCGCGCGAGCGGGGGTTGGAGGTGTGGAACGTCGCCACGATGGGGCCCTGCGCGGCCCAGCAGGCCAGCAGGCCCAGGGACGGCGAGGCGGGCTCGTGGATGTGGATGACCTCGAACGCCCCGTCGTGCAGCCAGCGGCGGACCCGGGCGGCCGACAGGAAGCCGAAGTTGAGCCGGGCGACCGACCCGTTGTAGGGCACCGGGACCGCCCGGCCGGCCGGCACCACGTAGGGCGGCACCGGGGTGTCGTCGTCGGCGGGGGCCAGCACGGAGACGTCGTGGCCGTCGGCGATGAGGTGCTCGGCGAGGTCGCGGATGTGGAACTGGACGCCGCCGGGCACGTCCCAGGAGTACGGGCAGACGATCCCGATCCTCACCGGGCGCCTCCCGCGGGGGCGCCGGCCTGCGGGGCGGGCGGTGTGGCGCGCGGCGGCAGGTCGGCGAGCCACAGCCTCTGGAGCATGTGCCAGTCCTCGGGGTGTTCGGCGATGCCGGCGGCGAAGACGTCCGCCAGCGCCTGCGTCATGGCGGCGGTGCGCTGCGGGCGGGTGCCGCCCTCGGGCACCTCGACGGCGGGGTGCACCCGGCCGCGCATCACCGGTGTGTCGTCGTACCAGAGGGTGACCGGCAGCAGCAGGGCGCCGGTCTGCTGGGCGAGCAGCGCGGGACCGGGAGGCATGCGGGTCGGTTCGCCGAAGAAGTCGACCTCGACGCCGGTGGCCGACAGGTCGCGTTCCGCGACCAGGGCGACCAGGCCGCCGGCCCGCAGCCGCCGGGCCAGCGCGCCGAACGCGGAGCCGCCGGTGTGCGGCAGCACCTCCATGCCCAGTCCCTCGCGGTAGGCGACGAACCGGTCGTAGAGGCTCTCGGGCTTGAGGCGTTCGGCGACGGTGGTGAACGGCAGGCCGAGCGCGGTGGTCAGCCAGGCGCCGGCCAGGTCCCAGTTGCCCATGTGCGGCAGGGCGAGCACCACGCCCTTGCCGGCCGCGACCGCGTCGGTGAGGCGGTGGATGTCCTCGCCCGCGAAGCCGTCCCGGATCCGCTGCTCGCTCCAGGCCGGCAGGCGGAACGACTCCATCCAGTACCGCAGGTAGGAACGCATGCCGGCCCGGGAGAGCTCCGCGAGGCGTTCGGGAGTGGCGCCGGGCACCACACGGGCGAGGTTGGCCTCCAGCCGCAGCACCCCGGCGCCGCGGCGGCGCCATGCGGTGTCCGCGACCCGGCGGCCCAGCGCGGTGGCGGCGCCCTCGGGCAGGCGCTTGACCGCCGCCCAGCCGGCCGCGTACAGCGTGTCGCTCAGGCGTTCCCTCACGCGCGTTCGCCCTCCCGCTGCCGGTCGGCGGCGTCGGCCTCGGCGGATTCACGCCGGACGGTGACGACGCGCTGCACGAGGGTGACGGCGCTGCCGACGGCGACGATCCACAGGCCGGCGGGCAGCAGGTGCTGGATGTAGGGCACGCCGAACACGTGCAGGCCGGACAGGCCGCACAGCACCAGGCTGATCACCAGGCGTTCGGCGCGTTCCACCAGGCCGTTGACGCGCACCGGCAGCCCGATGGCCTCGCCGCGGGCCTTGGTGTAGGAGACGACCTGGCCGGAGGCGAGGCAGAAGATGGCGACCGCGCACGTCAGCACGCTGTCGCCGCCACCGGCGTACCACAGCGCCAGGCCGCCGAAGATCGCTCCGTCGGCGACCCGGTCGAGGGTGGAGTCCAGGAACGCGCCCCAGCGGCTGGAGCGGCCGGCCTGCCTGGCCATGTTGCCGTCGACGAGGTCGGAGAAGACGAACAGGGTGATGACGACGGTGCCCCAGAAGAATCGTCCCCAGGGGTAGAAACACAGCGCGCCGGCGACGACTCCGCCGGTACCGATGAGCGTGACCGCGTCGGGGCTCACCCCCTTGCGCAGCAGCATCGCGGCGAACGGTGTGAGGACACGCGTGAAAAAGGCACGCGCGTACTTGTTCAGCATGGCCTTCCCGACGGGTCGGTGACGCTCAAGGACCCCGCTGGCCCCCGGCGGCCCCATCGTAGTCACGCGGGGTACGGCGGGTCGCGCCGCCGTACTCCGGAGCCGCTGCGACGTATGGACGGCGCCGCACGGCCGTGGGAAGGTCGAAGGACCGCGGGCGTCACCGATGCCACCCGCCGTTTCCCGTGGCCTTGGTGTTTGCGCCCGTGCTGCGACGCGGCCTGCGCCCCGTCCGGGGCAGTCACCGCGCGGGTGACCGGGAGGCGAGCGATGGGCGACAAACGGGACGGGCACGCCGGGGCCGCGGTGGCGGCACCGGAGGCCGGCGGGCCGGAGCAGCTGCGCAACGTGGTGCTGGTGGGACCCAGCGGTTCGGGCAAGACGACGCTGGTGGAGGCGCTGGCCCGGGCGGCCGGCGCGGTCGGGCGCTGCGGGCGGGTGGAGGACGGCGCCTCCCTGTCGGACTACGACGAGATCGAGCACCGCCAGCACCGCTCGGTGCAGCTGTCGATGGTGCCGCTGGCCTGGGACGGCTGTGTGGTCAACCTGCTGGACACCCCGGGGTACGCGGATTTCCTGGGCGAACTGCGCGCCGGGCTGCGGGCCGCGGACGCCGCGCTGTTCGTGGTGTCGGCGGCCGACGGGGTGGACGGCACGACGCGGGCGCTGTGGGAGGAGTGCGCGCTGGTGGGCATGCCCAGGGCGGTGGTGGTCACGCACCTGGAGGCGGCGCGCGGCGGGTTCACCGAGCTGACGGTGGCGCTGGCCGCGGCGTTCGGCGGTGGCGACCCGGACGCGGTGCTGCCGCTGTACCTGCCGGTGACCGGCAGCGCCGGGCCGGACGGCCGCGCTCCGGTGACCGGGCTGATCGGGCTGCTGTCGCGCTGCGTGTACGACTACGGCGGCGGCATCCGCGCGCGGCGGGAGCCGGCCGGTCCGGAGGTGCCGGTCGTCGAGGAGGCGCGGGACCGGCTGATCGAGGGGATCATCGCCGAGAGCGAGGACGAGACCCTGATGGAGCGCTACCTCGGCGGTGAGGAGGTCGAGGTGGACACGCTGGTGGCCGACCTGGAGCGGGCGGTGGCCCGCGGGGTCTTCCACCCGGTGCTGGCGGCCGCGCCCCCGGCGGAGGGCGAGGCGCACGGCCTGGGCACGCTGGAGCTGCTGGAGCTGATGACCCGGGGCTTCCCCACGCCGGCCGAGCGGCGCCCGCCGCACGTCACGGGTACGGACGGCAGCCCGTGCGAGGAGCCGTCCTGCGATCCGGACGGCCCGCTGGTGGCGGAGGTGGTGCACACCTCCTCCGACCCGTACGTGGGGCGCCTGAGCCTGGTGCGGGTCTTCTCCGGCACGCTGCGGCCGGACGAGACGGTGCACGTCAGCGGGCACGCGGCGCGGGCGGACGGCGGACCGTTCGGCACCGGTGACCACGAGGGCGACGAGCGCACCGGTGTGCTGACCTCGCCGTTCGGGCGCGTGCTGCGGCCGGTGGGCCGGGGGATCGCCGGTGACCTGGTGTGCGTGACGAAGCTGACCGGCGCGGAGACCGGCGACACCCTGTCGGGGCCGGCGCGGCCGCTGCTGGTGGAGCCGTGGACCATGCCGGACCCGCTGCTGCCGGTGGGTCTGCGGGCGCATTCCAAGGCCGACGAGGACAAGCTGTCGGCGGGGCTGTCGAAGCTGGTCGCGGAGGATCCGGCGATGCGGGTGGACCAGAACCCGGACACCGGGCAGGTGGTGCTGTGGTGTCTGGGCGAGGCGCACGTGGACGTGGCGCTGGAGCGGCTGCGCGGCCGCTACGGCGTGCGGGTGGACACCGAGCCGTACCGGGTGGCGCTGCGCGAGACGTTCGGCGGGACGGCGGCGGGGCGGGGCCGGCACGTCAAGCAGTCGGGCGGGCACGGGCAGTTCGCGATCTGCGAGATCGATGTGGAGCCGCTGCCGCCGGGGTCGGGGCTGGAGTTCACCGACACGGTGGTGGGCGGTTCGGTGCCGCGGCAGTTCATCCCTTCGGTGGAGAAGGGGGTGCGCGCGCAGGCCGCCTCCGGGGTGTCGGGCGGGCGGCCGCTGGTGGACCTGCGGGTCACGCTGCGGGACGGCAGGGCGCACTCGGTGGACTCCTCCGACACGGCCTTCCAGACCGCGGGGGCCCTGGCGCTGCGGGAGGCCGCGGCGGCGGCGGAGACCGTGCTGCTGGAGCCGGTGTGCGACGTGACGGTGCTGGTGCTGGACGAGTCCGTGGGCGCGGTGCTCAGCGATCTGGCGGGGCGCCGGGGCCGGGTGTCGGGCACCGAGCCGGCCGGATCCGCCGGGCGCAGCGTGGTGCGGGCGCGGGTGCCGGAGAGCGGGATCACCCGGTACGCGGTGGACCTGCGGTCCCTCACCCACGGCACCGGCCGCTTCGCCCGCCGTCCCGCCGGGCACGAACCGGTGCCGGCGCAGTTGGCGGAGCGCATGCGCCGGGAGTCCGGCGCGGCCTGAAGACCGGGGGCCGCGGGAGGAGTCCGGCGGCGTCCCGCCGGGTATCACGTCCCCGAACGGAAGTCGGGTCAGCCCGGTTGCGGCGGTGCGCAGTTGACCGTCGGGCCTGCCGTCGCGGTCACCGTCCGGATACGCTTGATGCCCGAGCGGACGGCCGTTCCGAGACGGCGGTGCGGGCCGTGCCATCGGTGGGCGAGCGGAGTTGGGGGCGTCAGTGTCGGTTTCCGGTTACTCGGGCGTGGAGTTCGACTTCAGTCCGGGCGCGCAGGTGCCGCTGACCGGTTCGGACGGCGAGACGGCGGCCACGCAGGCGTTGTCCTCGGCCGCCTACCGGGACGGGCCGCCCGGCAGCCTGGCCGACAAGCTGACCGGGGTGAGCGTCAAGTCCGGGCGGATGTCGCTCTTCGAGCCGGACTCGGGTGAGGCGTTCTCCCGCGCCATCGAGAAGCGGATGATCGGCGGCGGCCACAAGCAGATGGTGCAGTCGTTCGGCATGGATCCGCAGACGGTGGTGGAGCACTGTCTGGCGGCCAGCCGCATCCGGCAGCAGCGCGACGCCCGTCTCACCACGGTGATGGTGGTGTGCGGGGTGCTGTTCCTGCCGGGTGTGCTGCTGTGGCTGGCGGCGTTCCAGCTGCGCAAGACGGTGACGAAGAAGAAGGGCCAGTGGGACGGGCTGCTGGGCGGCGCGGTGCTGGCGGTGGTGGCCGGTCTCGGTGTGCTGCTGGCGATCCACCCGCCGTTCTCCGGGGTGGTCGCGCTGTACCTGCGAGTGGTGCTGCTGGTGCCGATCGCCGGCTGGTACCTGGCCAAGCAGATCTGCGAGCGCACCGCGGCCGACCTGCGGGAACGCTGGTCGTCGGCGCTGTCGGGGCCCAATCTGGGGGCGAAGATCCCGCAGGCGGTGCCACGCAACCCGACCGACAAGCGGGCCGAGGCGCTGCGCCAGTCACTGGTGGAGCTGGCCAAGGAGCAGGCCAGCAACGTGGTCTTCTACGCCGGTCCCAAGGGCATCCTGGGGATGGGCTCGCGCTGGGGCGTCTGGCAGATGGCCGAGCAGCTGGTGCCGGCCGACGGCAAGGACTTCAACCGGTTCCGCGCCTGGGACGTGGCCCGCGCCGTCCACGACAAGCTGCGCGACCTGGACCGCAGCCAGCTGCACACCCGCGGTTTCCCCAAGCCGTCGGTGCGGCACTGGGTGGTGCGCTCGATCGCGGAGGACGCCGGCGGTGTCAGCCGCCCGACCGGCGACTCGGTGGAGGGTTACACCGTCAAGGACTTCGAGATCCAGCGGATATGCAATGAGCAGCAGTTCAACGCGGGTGACCGGCACTATCTGGGTGTGCAGTTCACGCTGTGGGACGGTCAGCTGATCATCACCATGCTGACGTCGGTGACGGTGCTGGCCCAGACCCTGCGCGTCGAGGTGTCCGGTTACGCGCTCGGCCCGGTCAACAGCGCCTTCATGTCAAAGCCGAGCGCGAAGACCAAGTCGGTGCAGAAGAGCGTCAAGTTCTGGGAGACCCGCACCGTCAAGCTCCCGCTGATGACCACCGGTGAGGTGGTGCGGCTCGCCGCCCGCGCCCCGCTGACCTGGTTCCCGCACATCCTCGACCACCTCGGCGGTTCCCTGTCCCTGCCGGAGCCGTTCGGCCTGCGGCACGCCTGGGCGGACAAGCCGTGGGGCAACCGCTTCATGGCCGACGACGTGCTGCGCACCGCCACCCCGGTGCTGCGCGCGGTGCACGCGGCGACGCTGGCGATGCTGCAGGAGAACGGGGTCGACACCACGATGTTCTCCGGCCGTTCCCTGTCGCTGTCCGGCGCGATCCAGGCCGCCGAGCCCGGCAAGCCGGACTCCTACGGCGTCTGAGCGCCGACGCGGAGGCGGCCGTTGCCCCCGAGGGGGTGCCGGCCGCCTCCACGTTCACCCGTGCGGGGTTACGCGGGCCAGTGCTCGGCCAGCATCTTCCGCGTGTCGGCGAGGAGTTGGGGCAGCACCTTGGTGTGTCCGACGACCGGCATGAAGTTGGTGTCGCCGCCCCAGCGCGGCACCACGTGCTGGTGCAGGTGGGCTGCGATGCCGGCGCCGGCCACCGCGCCCTGGTTCATGCCGATGTTGAAGCCGTGCGCCCCGGAGGCGGAGCGCAGCGCGGTCATCGCCCGCTTGGTCAGCTCCCCCAGCTCCGCGGTCTCGGCCGCCGCCAGCTCGGTGTAGTCGGCGACGTGCCGGTAGGGCACCACCATGAGGTGGCCGCCGTTGTACGGGTAGAGGTTGAGGACCGCGTAGACCGACTCCCCGCGCGCGACGACCAGGCCGTCCTCGTCGGACTTGGCCGGGATCGAGCAGAACGGGCAGCCGTCGCCACCGTCCGGGCCGCTCGGCTTGTTCTCGCCCTGGATGTACGCCATGCGGTGCGGGGTCCACAGCCGCTGGAACGCGTCGGGAGCGCCGACGCCGAACTGCTGTTCCGGCTTGGTCGTCATGGTGTGCAGCATATGGCTTCGGGGCCGCCGGGCGTGTCGTCGGGGCGGGCGCCGGGGAGGCCGGGTGATGCTGAGCGGATGGGATGCGATCAGCGGCTCAAGGACTGGGAGAGGCGGACCGCTCCGGCGCTCATGACCGTCTCTGCGCTGTTCCTGGCGGCCTACGCGCTGCGGGTCCTGGCGCAGGGCCTGCCGGAGTGGGTGCACGACACGGCGGCGGTCGTGATGCTGGGCGCCTGGGCGGTGTTCGCGGCCGACTACGCGGTGAAGGTGGCGCTGGCCCCGCACCGGCCGGCCTTCGTGCGCACCCGCTGGCTGGACCTGGTGGTGCTGCTGCTGCCACTGCTGCGCCCGTTGCGGGTGGTGCAGACCTACGCCCGGCAGCGGGAGCGGCACGGCGGGCTGCCGCGCTGGTCGCTGGAGGGCCGGGTGATCGTCTACACCGGGCTGACGGTGCTGCTGCTGGGCTTCGCCGCGAGCCTGGCGGTCTACCAGGTGGAGCACACCGCGTCGGGGGCGAACATCCGCACCTACGGCGACGCGGTGTGGTGGGCGTGCTCGACGCTGACGGCGGTGGGCTACGGCGACGTCTTCCCGGTGACGGCGCTGGGGCGGGTCATCGGCGTCGCGGTGATGCTCACCGGTCTGGGGCTGCTGGGGGCGGTGATGGGGACGTTCTCCTCGTGGCTGGTGGGCCGCTTCCGCACCGCCGGCCCGGACCCGGCCGCCCCCGGTGAACGCTCCCCGCGGCCCTGACGGCCGCAGCGCCCGGGAACGCGCCGGCCCCCGCGCCCCGGGCAGGGGTGCGGGGGCCGGCGGCTGTGTCAGACCTGGACGCGGCGTTCCACCGCGTCGGCGATCTCGGCGAGGGCCTGCTCGACGGGGACGCCGTTCTTCTGCGAGCCGTCCCGGTAGCGGAAGCTGACCGCGCCGGCCGCGATGTCCTCGTCACCGGCGATGACCATGAAGGGGACCTTCGACTTCTGGGCGTTGCGGATCTTCTTCTGCATCCGGTCCGCGGAGGAGTCCACCTCGAAGCGCAGGCCGCGTGCCTTGGCGAGCTTGGCGAACTCCTCCAGGTACGGCACGTGGGCGTCGCCGATCGGGATGCCGACCGCCTGCACGGGTGCCAGCCAGGCCGGGAAGGCGCCCGCGTAGTGCTCCAGCAGCACCGCGAAGAAGCGCTCGATGGAGCCGAACAGCGCACGGTGGATCATCACCGGCCGCTGCCGGGAGCCGTCGGCGGCGGTGTACTCCAGGCCGAAGCGCTCGGGCAGGTTGAAGTCCAGCTGCACGGTGGACATCTGCCAGGTGCGGCCGATGGCGTCCTTGGTCTGCACGGAGATCTTCGGGCCGTAGAACGCGGCGCCGCCCGGGTCGGGCACGAGCGGCAGGCCCTGCCTGACCGCCACCTGGCGCAGCACCTCGGTGGCCTCCTCCCACGCCTCGTCCGAACCGACGTACTTCTCCGGGTCCTTGGTGGACAGCTCCAGGTAGAAGTCGGTCAGGCCGTAGTCGCGCAGCAGGCCGAGGACGAAGGTGAGCGCCTTGTCGAGCTCGTCGGCCATCTGCTCGCGGGCGCAGTAGATGTGCGCGTCGTCCTGCGTGAAACCGCGGGCCCGGGTCAGACCGTGCACCACGCCGGACTTCTCGTACCGGTACACCGTGCCGAACTCGAAGAGGCGCAGGGGCAGTTCACGGTAGGAGCGGCCGCGCGCGTCGAAGATCAGGTTGTGCATCGGGCAGTTCATCGGCTTGAGGTAGTAGTCGACGCCGTCGTCCAGCTGCATGGGCGGGTACATGCCGTCGGCGTACCAGTCCAGGTGGCCGGAGGTCTCGAACAGCTTCGCCTTGGTGGCGTGCGGGGTGTAGACGAACTCGTACCCCTCCTCCTCGTGCCGGCGGCGCGAGTAGTCCTCCATGACACGGCGCACCACGCCGCCGCGCGGGTGGAAGACCGCCAGGCCCGAGCCGATCTGTTCAGGGATGGAGAACAGGTCAAGTTCGGCGCCCAGCTTGCGGTGGTCGCGCTTCTCCGCCTCGGCGAGGAACTCCAGGTGGGCCTTGAGCTCGTCACGGCTCGGCCACGCGGTGCCGTAGATCCGCTGGAGCTGCTTGTTCTTCTCGCTGCCGCGCCAGTAGGCGGCGGCGGAGCGCATCAGCTTGAACGCCGGGACGAGCCGCGTGGTCGGCAGGTGCGGGCCGCGGCACAGGTCCTTCCAGCACAGGTCGCCGGTCTTGGCGTCGAGGTTGTCGTAGATGGTCAGCTCACCGGCGCCCACCTCGGCGGACGCGCCGTCGGCGGCGTCGTCGGCCGAGCCCTTGAGGCCGATCAGCTCCAGCTTGTACGGCTCGGCGGCCAGTTCCTCGCGGGCTGCGGCGTCGGAGACCGGGCGGCGGGAGAAGCGCTGGCCGCGCTTGACGATCTCCTGCATCTTCTTCTCGACCCGCGAGAGGTCCTCGGGGGTGAACGGCGTCTCGACGTCGAAGTCGTAGTAGAAGCCGTCCTTGATGGGCGGGCCGATGCCGAGGCGGGCGTCGGGGAAGATCTCCTGGACGGCCTGGGCCATGACGTGCGCGGTGGAGTGGCGCAGGATATTGAGCCCGTCCTGGCTGGCGATCCCGACGGGTTCGACCTCGTCGCCGTCGGCCAGCTCGTGCGCGAGGTCGCGCAGCACGCCGCCGACCCGGGCCGCCACCACGGAACGCTCGTCGCCGAACAGGGCGGCCGCCGTCGTCCCCGTCGTCACCAGCCGCTCTTCCGGCTCGGCCGAATCGCGTTTGATGATCACACGGAGGTCTGACACGGGAGCTCTCCTGACTCACTGTCCTGCGGACGTTCCGCAAGCGGGGCAGCGACGCTGCACGGGAATCGTACCGACCCGGACTCCGGGTCCACGCGGCCGCGTGGACCCGCAACGACGAGGACCCCGGCCCGCGTCATCCACGGGCCGGGGTCCTGCGTCCGGTGTGGGCGATACTGGGTTCGAACCAGTGACCTCTTCGGTGTGAACGAAGCGCTCTTCCGCTGAGCTAATCGCCCGGACGACGTGAACGATACACGCAGGCCGACCGCGGTCACAAACCGTTTGGGACGCGCCCCCGGGCGGCGAGTTCGGCCCGCAGCCCGCGCTGGCCCGCGCGCATCATGAGGGCGTGGTTGAGCCGGAAGAACGGACGCCCCGGCAGCGCCAGACGCCGCATCAGCGGCTTGCGCACCACGACGTCCTGGTCGAAGACCGCACGGGCCTCCGAGGGCCCCTCGCCGGTGACCGTCCAGCGGGCCCGGCCCTCCAGGTCGCCGGTCATCCCGATGTCCAGTACCCCGGCGTCCGGATCGCGTCGCGCCCGCGTCACCTCGACGACCAGGTCGTAGGGGAGGAACGACCGGAAACGCACCGTGCCGCTCTGCCGTCCGCCGGGATCGGGCGCCACGTCCCGCACCTGCGGCCACCACCGCGGGTAACCCCCGGGCTCCTCCAGCACCGCGTACAGCTCGGCGGCGGACACGGGCAGTCTCCAGGTGCTGCGGAAGCGGTGCCGGTTGAGGTCCATACGCCAGGCGTTCCCCACCGTCGCCGCGGCAACGCCACGGGCCCCGGTCCGCCGTCGTGCGCGGACCGGGGCCCGTGGACCCGGTGGGCGATACTGGGTTCGAACCAGTGACCTCTTCGGTGTGAACGAAGCGCTCTTCCACTGAGCTAATCGCCCGGGTGCCCGCCGGTCGCCCGGCTGCGCAGAGAACGTTACCGCAAGTCAGCGGGTGCTCGTGACACCGTGCCCGCCCGCCGGCCGGGGCCGTCCCGGCGCGTTTCACGACGCGCGCGACGGATCCGTGGGCGAACCACCGATCGGACCGTATTCTTGGCCAGTGGTTCGCACCCCGCCAGGGCCTGTCACGGAGCGTGTTTCCGCACTTAAACCTGCGGAAAAATGTTTCATCACCGACGTGGCCCATGAGCACTGGCCGGGAATGGTCCGAACGAAGTACCGGAAGTTTCACAAACCGGTCAGAGGGGTTTACAACGTCCCCGCAGGTGGCATGTCGATTTCGCCGACGTGCGAATCCCGAGCGCACACTGAGCGAAAGGCCCTGGCGCTTATGAACACCACGGTCAGCTGCGAGCTGCACCTGCGCCTCGTTGTGTCGAGCGAGTCCTCACTCCCGGTCCCGGCCGGTCTGCGGTACGACACGGCCGATCCCTACGCCGTGCACGCCACCTTCCACACCGGTGCCGAGGAGACCGTCGAGTGGGTGTTCGCCCGCGATCTGCTCGCCGAGGGCCTGCACCGGCCCACCGGCACGGGGGACGTCCGCGTGTGGCCGTCCCGCAGCCACGGGCAGGGCGTCGTCTGCATCGCCCTGAGCTCCCCGGAGGGCGAGGCGTTGCTGGAGGCCCCGGCGCGGGCCCTGGAGTCCTTCCTCAAGCGCACCGACGCCGCGGTCCCGCCCGGCACCGAACACCGCCACTTCGACCTCGACACCGAGCTGTCGCACATCCTCGCGGAGAGCTGAGACCGCACCGGACGCCCGCGACCGTCCTGACTCGGGGGGACGGAAGCGGGCTCAGGACCCGGACGCGGACCACTGCCGCCCCCGCACCACGGTGCGACGGCGCCGCCGGTCCGCGTCCGGTCCCGTTCCCCGGCCGGGTTCAGGCGCGGCGACGGCGCCACCCGTCCCCTCCTCGGCTCAGGCTCAACCGCCGAGCAGGTCGAGGCACGCGCCGATCAGCAGCAGGGAGCCGATCACCGCGAGGAAGACCATCAGCGGTGGCTGGGAGAGCGCGAAGAGACAACCGCGGCGCTGGTGGTTCATGTGGTGCGTGGCCTTACCGGATCATGATCGCTCGACAGGGGGTCGCCCCGCTCAACCCGTCCCCGGCCCGCGCCCGTCACCCGCCCGGCCGACCAGGGGAAGTTGGCTCCGGCAACCGTGCCGCATCATCGCGCAGCCGCGGGCCGTCCGGCCGCTGACACGCGCTACCGGGGCGTTTCCCCGTCAACACGACGGTGCCGCCCCGCCATGCGGGACGGCACCGGGTGGCGCGGTTGTCAGATGCCGTGCTTGCGCAGGATCGCCTCGATGTCCTCGAAGTCGGACGCCGGTTCCTTGCCGCCCTTGCCGCGCGCGGCGGTTCCGGTGGCGGCCGGGGCGCCGGTGGTGGCGGCGGGCGCCGCGCCGGGGATGGCGGACCGGGAGGCGGCCGGCGCGACGGCGGGCCCGTCGGCCCGGCCGCGGGCGGCGGGCCGCTCCTGCTCGCGGCCGCCTCCGCGCTTGGCGCCGATCCGGGAGGCCAGGTACAGCACGACGGCCACCGCGACGACCGCGAAGCCGATCCAGACGGTGGGCTTCAGCACCAGGTCGGCGGCCCAGGAACCCACCGCGACGCCGATCCGCCGGCCCAGCGTGATCAGCCCCGCCAGGTACAGCCCGACCGGCAGCAGCGAGACCGCGGCGAGCCGCACGGCCCGGCGGAACTTGCGGCGCCAGGCGGTCAGCAAGGACACGGCGATACCGGCGCCGGACAACGCCACGCACACCGTCGCGGTCAGCACGCGGGCCTCCGCACGGCCGGCGCCGTCATGGCGGTCGCGGACATCGCACACCCCTCCCGGTCGGTGACGGGTGCCGGACGGCACTCCTGTGCCTCCATCCTGCCTCGCCCACGCCCCGGGGGCCATGCCTTACGGGTCGGGTTCAGGGTCATCTCCGGGACGCCCTCATGCCGGGGGGTGAGGAACGAGAGGGCGTCGGTGCGCGCAGAGGCGGCGGGCACCGGGCGCGCGGCGCGGACGAGTGCGGGTGGGGGACCGCGGCGGGAAGGCGTGCGGGGGCGGTGGCCGGGGCTGGGAGACTTGCCGCATGAACGACGCGCCCCGTGACGCCGCCTGCCCCGTCGTGCTGGAGTTCTGGTGCGAACTCCAGTGCCCCGACTGCCTCGCCTCCCTGGAGGACCTGCGCGCCCTGCGCGACCGCTACGGCGACGCCCTGGAGATCCGGCTGCGGCACTTCCCGCTGCCCAAGCACGCCCACGCCTACACCGCCGCCGAGGCCGCCGAGGAGGCGTTCGCGCAGGGCGCCGGCTGGCCGTTCACCGAGGCGGTGCTCTCCCGGCACGGGGAACTGGCCGCCGGCGGGCGCCGGGCCCTGGTGCGGATCGCCGGCGAGAGCGGGCTGGACGCCGAGGAGATGGACACCGCCCTGGTCGACGGCCGGCACATGCTGACCGTCGACGCCGACGAGGCGGAGGGCCGGGCGATCGGCGTCAGCGGCACCCCCACCTACGTCATCGACGGCGTGCGGCTGGACGGCGGCACCGACCGCGAGGGCCTGCGCGAACGCGTCGAGGAGATCGCCGACCGCCTGCTGGGCCGTGCCTGATCACACCAGCGGCTTGGCCAGCACGTGGGCGTGCGGCAGGTAGCCGAGCGAGGCGTAAAGGCGCATCGCCGGTTCGTTGTCGGTGAAGACGTTGAGGCCGAGGGTCGTCGCACCGGCCGCCAGGCACTCCGCCTCGGCGGCCAGCATCAGGCTGCGGCCGTGACCGCTCCCGCGGTGGCCGGCGCCGACCTCCACCAGGAAGACCCACGGCTGCTCCCGGCCTTCCGACGGCCCGGTGCGCACCCATATCCAGCCGACCTCGGCGCCCTCGTGGACCAGGACCCGCAGGGCCGTGCCGAGGGTGGCGTGCCCGTCGGGCAGCAGGGCGGCGTAGCTCGACGCGGTCACCTCGGCGGCCCGCTCCGGGGCCAGGCCCTGGGCGGTCCAGCGGTGCAGGTAGTCGGTGCGGGCCCGCTCGTTCCAGGGCTCGAACTCCCGGGCGGTCATCGGCCGCGTCGCACTGCCCGCCGGCAGCCGGGGCGGCGGGCCGGCCAGGGACTTGGTCATGCCGCGGTTCGTCTCCCGGTAGCCCAGGGAGGCGGCCAGCCGCAGGGCCGCCCCGGCGCCGGCCGGCACCTCCGCGGTCACCCGGCGGCAGCCCCAGCCGCGCAGCACCTCCTCGGCGGCGAGGGCGGCGACCGCGCCGCGCCCGCGCCCGCGGTCCGGCTCCTCGATCTCCAGTGCGCCGATCACACCGACGGCCGGCCCCAGCACCGGATGGGTGGACAGCGTCGTCCGGCCCGCGGCCCGGCCGTTGACCCGCACCGCGAACTCCCGGGCCCGCCCGCCGCCCGGCCGGGTCTCCTCCGGGCCGGTCGGGCGCAGTGTCGTCGTCACGGGTTGACCTCCTCGGCGGCGCGGTCGGCGAACGTCCGTACGGCCCGCAGCGTGACCGGGCCGGGAGCGGCCCACTCGCGGTCGTCCACCCGGTGGACGGCCTGCACGTCGCGCAGGCTGGAGGTGATGAAGACCTCGTCGGCGGTGCGCAGGACGTCGAACGGCAGGTCGGTCTCCCGGGCGCCGCACCAGTCGGCGACCAGCTGCCGGGTGATGCCGGCCAGACAGCCGGACGCCAGCGTGGGGGTGAGGAGTTCCCCGCCGGTGACGACGAAGACGTTGGACCCGGTGCCCTCGCAGAGCAGGCCGCGGGTGTTGGCGAACAGCGCCTCGGTGGCGCCCTGCTCGCGGGCCCGGGCCAGGGCCAGCACGTTCTCCCCGTAGGAGGTGGTCTTCAGGCCGGCGAGCGCGCCGGTCTCATTGCGCGTCCAGGGCACGGTGACGACCGCGGTGATGTCGGGGCGGCGGGTGGCGGCCTCGTGGGCGGCGATCAGGGTGGGCGCGCGGTCGCCGCGGTCCGAACCGAGCGGCGAGACGCCCGCGGTGAAGGTGATCCGCAGCCGGCCCAGCGGCGGCGCGTCCTGCCCGGTCACGGCGGCGACGGCGGCGCGCACCTCGTCCTCGTCGGGCGCCGGCAGGCCGAGCCCGCGGGCCGAGCGGACCAGCCGCCCGATGTGCCGGTCGAGGGCGAACGGCCGCCCGCCGACGGTCTTCAGCGTCTCGAACACCCCGTCGCCCACGGTCATCCCGTGATCGAGCGCGGAGACCACCGCCTCGTCCGGTTCGCGCAGCGCCCCGCCGACCCAGATCCTCACCGCGTCCTCCGTTCCGGCCTCCTGGCCTGTGCTTCCGCTGCCGTCATCCTTCCCGACCTGCGGGCCGCGACGCCGGATCCACGCCCCGGACACCCGGCCACGCTGCGGAAACGAATTTGAGCTGGAGCGGAATTCCGCTACAGTTCAACACGTCGCCGGGGAGCACGAAGACCCGGAGCACGGCACACGCGGACGTGGCTCAGCTGGTAGAGCATCACCTTGCCAAGGTGAGGGTCGCGGGTTCGAATCCCGTCGTCCGCTCGGCGGAGGTCCCCGGACCTCCACGTTGGTGGAGTGGCCGAGAGGCGAGGCAACGGCCTGCAAAGCCGTCTACACGGGTTCAAATCCCGTCTCCACCTCGGACGATTAGCTCAGCGGGAGAGCGCTTCCCTGACACGGAAGAGGTCACTGGTTCAATCCCAGTATCGTCCACCAGGTCCGTTCGGACCCCCCGCGCGATTAGCTCAGCGGGAGAGCGCTTCCCTGACACGGAAGAGGTCACTGGTTCAATCCCAGTATCGCGCACGCTTCAGGCCCCTTCCGGGCCGTCCTCCCGGACGATTAGCTCAGCGGGAGAGCGCTTCCCTGACACGGAAGAGGTCACTGGTTCAATCCCAGTATCGTCCACGCACACGCCGAAGGGCCTGTTCCGCCGCCGCGGGACGGGCCCTTCGGCGTGTTGTGGCGCGTGCGGGAGCGGGGTGCGGGGGACGCGGCTTCGCCCCAGCGCTCGGGGGCAGCGCCACGGGGGGCGGGAGGGCGGCGGCGCGGCGCGGGTATGCGGACAGGGCCGGGGAAACCGCGAGACCCGGACACCTTTCGGATGTCCGGGTCCCGTGCCGTCCGACGGCCCCCGTCCCCACGGGGTCACGTGCCGGTGCGCACCCGGGCCGCTCTCCCGGGTCCGCGGAACGCTCAGCGTCCCATCAGGCCGGCAACGGACGACGCTTGTACCGCGATGGCGTTCCAGCCACCGCAGGCGACGGCCAGCAGCAGAGCCACCGGTACCGCCATCGCCATGGCCACCAGCGGATGCCGGCTGCCCTCGCGACGCTGCTGCGGCACCACGGAGGCCGTCAGGCCCCGTACCCGCCGCACTGTCCGCGCCGTTGCGCCGCTCGCCATGGCCCTGCTCCCCGTGGTGTCCGTCGCGGTGGAGAACCCGGGCGACTGTCGTCCGGGGTGCTCGTCCACCGCTGTCACCACGGTAGGCGGGAGGGCCGCTCAGGGGCGTCATGCCCGCGTACCGCATGACCGCCCCCCGGAGGATGAGGGACGGGGCGCCGCCTACTCCCCTGGGTGGAGATCGGCGGCACCCCTACCCTGAGACGCCCCCCGGGTCAGGCCGCCTCGGTGCCCGCCTCCTCGCCGGCGCCGATCCTCGGCACCGGCTGCTCGACCAGGGCCAGCACCCGGGTCGCCATGAAGCGGGCGGTGCGCACCGGCGTGCCGTTGCGCGTCACCTCGCTGACCTCGACCACGCCGCGGCGCACCGCGGTCTCCACCCGGCGGCCGGCCCGGGTGGCCACCACGTCGTACGTGCGGGTGCTGTCCCCCGCGTCCACCACGATTTCCACGCGATCACCTTTCACGCCGTCACTCCCCCAATCAGGACGCAGACATGACGCATCTTCGGTGGGCGGACGGACCCCGCGGCCCCGAGGAACCCCGGAATCCCCCACGTGTCGAGGATCTCACCCGGCACTGACAATCGGCGGTGCGCGACGGGCGCCGCCTCGCCGCGCCCGGGCCGGTCAGTCCGTAAGCTGTGGCACGGTCAGTCGGACGAGGGCGGGCGGCGCGGGGCGAGTCCCCGGCGGAACGGCCCCGCGAACCAGGGGATGTACATGACGATGATGCGGCTCCGGCGCGAGGACCCGCGTGTCGTCGGCTCGTTCCGGCTGCACCGCCGGCTGGGCACCGGCGGCATGGGCGTGGTGTACCTGGGGTCGGACAAGCGCGGCCAGCGGGTGGCGCTCAAGGTCATCCGGCCGGAGCTGGCGGAGGACCAGGAGTTCCGGCAGCGTTTCGCGCGCGAGGTGTCGGCCGCCCGCCGCATCCGGGGCGGCTGCACCGCGCGGCTGGTCGCGGCCGACCTGGAGACCGACCGGCCGTGGTTCGCCACCCAGTACGTCCCGGGTCCCTCGCTGTACGACAAGGTCAACACCGAGGGCCCGCTGCCGGCCGCCGAGGTCGCCTCGATCGGCGCCGCGCTGGCGGAGGGCCTGGTCGCGGTGCACGACGCCGGCGTGGTGCACCGGGACCTGAAGCCGTCCAACATCCTGCTGTCGCCCAAGGGCCCGCGGATCATCGACTTCGGCATCGCCTGGGCGACGGGGGCGAGCACCCTGACCCACGTCGGCACCGCGGTGGGCTCGCCGGGCTTCCTCGCGCCCGAGCAGGTGCGCGGCGCGGCGGTCACCCCGGCCACCGACGTGTTCGCCTTCGGCGCCACGCTGGCCTACGCGGCGGCGGCCGACTCGCCGTTCGGACAGGGCAGTTCGGAGGTCATGCTCTACCGCGTCGTGCACGAGGAGCCGGATCTGCGCGGGGTGCCGGACGCGCTGGCGCCGCTGATCTACGCCTGCCTGGCCAAGGAGCCCGAGGAACGCCCTGACACCGCCCGGCTGGCCGAACGGCTCGCGGAGATCGCGGCCCGGGAGGCGCGCGGCACCGACCCGCTGCACCGTGACGCGCCGATGGCACCCCGCACGGCCGGGCCGCACCCCGAACGCCCCACAGGGCCGCGCGCGGTGCGGTACGTCGAGCAGCACACCGAGCCGCGCGACGTGCCGGACCTGGCGCACGGCCGCCCCGCGGCGGGCACCGCGCAGCGCACCCCGGCACCCCGCCAGGGCGTCACCCGCACGCCGCCGCGCGGCGCCGCGCGTCCCCCGGCCCAGCGCACGCCCGCGCCGCGCACCCCGGCCCCGCACCAGCAGGCCCATCCGCAGCCCGCCCGGCGCCCGGGCCGCAGCCGGATGCTGCGGCAGCGGCTGATCGTGTTCGTGACCGTGACCCTGCTGGTGGCGGCGGGCATCGCCCTCGCCCAGGGCTGCCAGGGCCCCTCGCACGGCCTGGGCACCCCGGGCCACGTGCGGGTGGGGTCGGGGGTGCCGGATCAGGCGCCGGTGCGGGTGTCGTGGGGAGCGGTGCGGGGCTGAGGGGGGGTGGTGCCGGGGCCGCTTGGGTGGTGCCGGGGCCGCTTGGGCGGTGCCGGGGCTGAGGGGAAGGGGTTTCGCGGGGCGGCCGGGACGGTTGGGCGGCGGGGCGGTTGTGTCGCGGACCCCGGGATCGGGGGGCCGCTTCGTGACGGGAGCCGTTGAGGGGCCGTTGCGGGGTGAGCGGGGTGGAGCGCATCGTTCACTCGTTCGAGGTCTGGCGTGTTCGGTGCGTGATCGCATACGTTCCCCGTACCTGCCCGAACGGGGCGGGGGCGGCTCGCGCGGGGCCGGTGGGAGTGGTGGGGAGGCGTGCGGTGATGGCGGTTCGGGGCGGCGGGGTCACCGGTTCCGGGGCGGGTGCGGAGCAGGTGCGGGCACGGGTGCGGGGGTTGCTGACGGAGCGGGATCCGGGGGTGACGCCGCGGGAGGAGTTCCTGCGGGCACGGTTCGACGCGGGGCTGGCGTGGGTGCACTTCCCCGAGGGGCTCGGCGGGCTCGGGGCGCCCCGGGCGCTGCAGGCCGAGGTGGACGCGGAGCTGGCGGCGGCCGGCGCCCCGGACAACGATCCCGGGCGGATCGGGATCGGTCTGGGCATGGCGGCGCCCACGATCCTGCGGCACGGCACCGAGGAACAGAAGGCCCGGTTCCTGCGGCCGCTGTGGACCGGCGAGGAGGTGTGGTGCCAGCTGTTCAGCGAGCCGGGTGCCGGCTCCGACCTGGCCTCGCTGCGCACCCGGGCTGTGCGTGACGGGGACTGGTGGGTGGTCGACGGGCAGAAGGTGTGGACCTCCAGCGCGCACACCGCGCGGTGGGCGATCCTGATCGCCCGCACCGACCCCGGGGTCCCCCAGCACGCGGGCATCACGTACTTCGTCTGCGACATGACCGCCCCCGGGGTCGAGGTGCGGCCGCTGCGGCAGATCACCGGCGAGGCGGAGTTCAACGAGGTGTTCCTCAGCGGGGTGCGGATACCGGACACCCACCGGATCGGCGCACCGGGCGAGGGGTGGGCGGTGGCCCGCTTCACGCTGATGAACGAGCGGGTCGCGATCGGCGGCGGCCGGCTGCCCCGCGAGGGCGGCATGATCGGCCGTGCGGCGGCCACCTGGCGGGAACGGCCGGAGCTGCGCAGCCACGCGCTGCACGACCGGCTGCTGGAGCTGTGGGTGGAGGCCGAGGCGGCGCGGCTGGGGGCGGAGCGGGCCCGCCAGCAGTTGGCGGCCGGCTCCCCGGGGCCCGAGGGGTCGGGCGTGAAGCTGGCGTTCGCCCGGCTCAACCAGCAGGTCAGCGGCTTCGAGGTGGAGCTGCTGGGCGAGGACGGCCTGCGTTACCAGGACTGGACGATGGTGCGCCCGGAGAAGGTCGACTTCTACGGCCGGGACGCCGGATACCGCTACCTGCGGGCCAAGGGGAACTCCATCGAGGGCGGCACCTCGGAGATCCTGCGCAACATCATCGCCGAACGCGTGCTGGGCCTGCCCGCCGAGCCCCGCGCCGACAAGGACCTCGCCTGGAAGGACCTGCCCCGATGACCGGCACCCCCGACCTGCTCCACTCCGACGTCGAGGACGATCTGCGGTCCGCCGTACGGGAGTTGCTGGCCGACCACTGCCGCCCGCAGGAGGTGCTGGCGGGGCTGGAGTCCCCCGGCGGACAGGACGCGCGGCTGTACCGGCGGCTGGCGGAGCTGGGCCTTGCCGGGCTCGGGATACCGGAGGCGTGCGGCGGGCAGGGTGGTTCGGCGCGGGAGCTGGCCGTCGTGATGGAGGAGCTGGGCCGGGCGGTCGCACCGGTGCCGTTCCTGGGCTCGGTGACGGTGGCGGCGGTGCTGGCCGCGTGCGGGGCGGCGGGGCCGCTGGAGCGGATCGCCGCCGGGGAGGTGGCCGCCGCACCGGTGGTGCCGTTGACCACGGCGCCGGGCACGGCGTTCCCGCAGGCGGTGCGGGTGGCGCCGGACGGCACGCTGAGCGGCCGGGTGACCAGCGTGGCCGGGGTGACGGCCGACGGGCTGCTGCTGGTGCCGGCCGCGGGCCCCGGCGGTGCGGAGCTGCTGGTGGTGGCGGCCGGCGCCGCGGGGGTGCGGGTGGAGCCGGTGGTGTCGCTGGACCTGACGCGGCCGGTGGCGGACGTGGTGTTCGAGGGCGCGGCCGGCGAACGTGTTGCGGGGCCGGGGACCGCGGCGGACGCGCTGGCGGCCGGGTTGCTGACGGCGGCCGGGCTGCTGGCCTCCGAGCAACTGGGGCTGGCGGAGTGGTGCCTGACGACGACGGTCGAATACCTGCGGCAGCGGCGGCAGTTCGGGCGGATCGTCGGGTCGTTCCAGGCGGTGAAGCACCGGCTGGCGGATCTGTGGCAGGAGGTGGTGACGGCGCGGGCGGTGGCCCGGGCGGCCGCCGACGCGCTGGCGAGCGGTTCGCCGGACGCGGCGACGGCGGTCGCGGTGGCGCAGGCGTACTGCTCGGGCGTGGCGGTGCACGCGGCGGAGGAGTGCGTTCAGTTGCACGGGGGCATCGGCATGACGTGGGAGCACCCGGCGCACCTGTACCTCAAGCGCGCCAAGGCCGACGAACTGGCCCTGGGCACTCCGGCCCGGCATCGCCGGTCGCTCGCCGCCCTGGTCGAACTGCCGCCGCCGGACGGGGAATCACCCTGAGCGAGCCCGGCTTGAGCCGACCGGCCGCTCGGGGATCAGGCGCCGGGGTGCGGATCCGGCGCCGGGGATGCAGGGGCCGCGCCCGGCGGTCGCGCCGCGCTGGGCTCCCGCACCGGGGTGCCGGGACCGCACAGGCTCCCGGCGCACCGCCGGTTCGGCCCCCGGGCGTGCTGACCCGCCGCCACGCGCTCCGGCGCCGCTCCCCCGGCCTGTCCGCCGCCGTCGCACCGACGCCGCGTGGACCCCGTTTCGGCGTCAGAGCGTGCCGTGGGCGATCAGGCTGCGGGCGCAGTCCAGGACGGCGTCGCGGGCGGGGTGGGGGTGCCAGTCGAGGAGGGTACGGGCCTTCTCGGTGCTGTGGCGGTTGCGGCGGCCGAGTGCGGGGGTGATGTCGCGCAGGGAGGCGTCGCCGAACCGGGCGGCGAGGCGGACGGCGATGTCCGGGAGCCGGCGGGTGGGCACCTTGCGGCCGTCGGCGCCGAGGCCGTCGCGCAGGGTGCGGGCGATGTCGGACATCCACAGGAACTCGCCGGTGGCCAGGAAGCGTTGCCCGGCGGCGGCGGGTGAGGTCAGGGCGCTGAGGTGGACGTCGACGAGGTCACGGACGTCGACGACCCTCAGCCGGAGCCGCGGCCGGTCGTGACCGCGTAGAACGCGACCGCGGCGGCGGCGCCGACGTTGAGGGAGTCGATGCCGTGGGACATCGGGATACGGACCGGGCGGTCGGCGGCGGCGACGGCGGCGGGGGTCAGGCCGTCGCCCTCGGCGCCCAGGAGCAGGGCGACGCGGCCGGACCGGTGGGCGGCGGCCTCGTCGAGGGAGACGGAGCCGGGGGCCGGGGTGAGCGCCAGCACGTCAAAGCCGGCCGCGCGTACCGTCTCCAGTCCGCGCGGCCAGTCGTTCAGTCTGGCGTACGGCACGGAGAAGACCGCGCCCATGGAGACCTTGACGGACCGCCGGTAGAGCGGGTCGGCGCAGTCCGGGGAGAGCAGGACGGCGTCCATGCCCAGGGCGGCGGCGCTGCGGAAGATCGCGCCGATGTTGGTGTGGTCGTTGACCGCCTCCATGACGGCGACCCGGCGGGCGCCGGCCAGCACGTCGTGGGCGGCGGGGAGCGGTTTGCGGGCCATCGAGGCCAGGGCGCCGCGGTGGACGTGGTAGCCGGTGACGCGTTCGGCAAGGGCCGGGTCGACGACGTAGACCGGGGTGGGGGACGCCTCGACGACGTCGCGCAGCGGGTCCAGCCACTTGGCGGACAGCAGCATCGAGCGCATCGGGTAGCCGGCGGCCAGGGCGCGGCGGAGCACCTTCTCGCCCTCGGCGATGAAGAGGCCCTCGGCGGGTTCGCGGCGGCGGCGCAGTTCGACGTCGGTCAGCCCGGTGTAGTCGTGCAGGCGGGGGTCGGCGGGGTCGTCGAGGGTGACGGGATCAGCCACGGGGGTCGTCCCCCTCCCGCGGTCCGGCGGCCGGGTCGTCGGCGACGGTGACCACGTCGCCGACGACGATGACGGCCGGCGGGCGGATCCCGGCGGCGGCGACGGTGGCGCCCAGACCGCCGAGTGTGGTGTCGACGCGGCGCTGCGCGGTGGTGGTGCCGTCCTGGACCGCCGCCGCCGGGGTGTCGGCGGAGCGGCCGGCGGCGATGAGGGCGTCGGCGATGGCGGCGGCGTTCTCCACGGCCATGAGCATCACCAGCGTGCCGCGGGCCCGGGCCAGCGCCGGCCAGTCGACCAGGGAGCGCGGGTCACCGGGGGCGACGTGACCGCTGACCACGGTGAACTCGTGGGCGACGCCGCGGTGCGTGACGGGGATGCCGGCGGCGGCCGGGACCGCCACCGCACTGCTGATGCCCGGCACCACCGTGCAGGGGATGCCCGCCTCGGCGAGGGCCAGCGCCTCCTCCATACCGCGGCCGAAGACGAACGGGTCGCCGCCCTTGAGCCGCACGACGGCCTTGCCGGACCGGGCGTGTTCGACGAGGGCGGCGTTGATGGCCTCCTGGGCCATGGCGCGGCCGTAGGGGAGCTTGGCGGCGTCGATCACCTCGACGTGCGGGGGGAGTTCGTCGAGCAGGGAGCGCGGGCCGAGGCGGTCGGCGATCACCACGTCGGCCTCGGCGAGCAGGCGGCGGCCACGCACCGTGATGAGGTCGGGGTCGCCGGGACCGCCGCCGACCAGTGCCACACCGGGGCGGCGGGAGCGGTGGCGGGGGGCGGTGAGCGTGCCGTCGCGCAGTCCTTCGAGCACCGCGTCCCGCACGGCGGCGGAACGGCGGGGGTCACGGCCGGTCAGCACCGCCACCGTGACGCCGTCGGCCCGCCCGGTCGCCGGCGTCCAGGCGGTGGCGGCGGTGGCGTCGTCGCTGCGCACACACCACACGCGGTGTTCCTCCGCCTCGGCGGAGGCGGCGGTGTTGGCGGCGGGGTCGTCGGTGGCGACGACGGCGTACCAGGCGCCGGACAGGTCGCCGGGGGTGTAGCCGCGGGCCTCCCAGCGCAGTTCGCCGGCGGTGGCCATGGCCTCGACGGCCGGGGTGACGTGCGGGGAGACCAGGAGGACGTCGGCGCCGGCGTTCAGCAGGGTCGGCAGCCGGCGCTGGGCCACCTGGCCGCCGCCGAGGACGACGACGCGGCGTCCGGCCAGCCGCAGGCCGACCGGGTAGGCGGGCGGCTCGTTGTGCTCCATGACGCTGCGGCTCTCCTCGCAGGGGTGCCCGGTCTGCCCGGGACGGTTGCGGATTCCCGGCCCACCTTACGGTGACCGGCGGCGGCCAACGCCGTCGCGCCCCCGGCGGCCGTCCCGGAGGGGACGTCCGGGCCGGGGGCGGCGCGGGGCGGGAGGGCCGGGTCAGCCCTTCTCGGTGACCCCGGCGGCGTCGAAGGTGGCGACCTCGTGCATGACGCGGGCGGCGCTCTGCACCAGCGGCAGCGCGAGCAGTGCGCCGGTGCCCTCGCCGAGCCGCAGGTCGAGGTCGACCAGCGGGCGCAGACCGAGCTTGGTGAGGGCGGCGACGTGGCCGGGTTCCGCGCTGCGGTGGCCGGCGATGCAGGCGGCCAGTGCTTCGGGGGCGATGGCCCGGGCCACCAGGGCGGCGGCGCCGGCGCTCACCCCGTCGAGGATGACCGGGGTGCGCAGGGACGCGCCGCCGAGCAGCAGGCCGACGATCGCCGCGTGTTCCAGGCCGCCGACCGCCGCGAGCACGCCGATGGGGTCGGCGGGGTCGGGGCTGTGCAGGTCCAGCGCGCGGCGCACCACGTCGACCTTGCGGGCCAGCATCTCGTCGTTGATGCCGGTGCCGCGGCCGGTGACCTCGGCGGGGTCGGCGCCGGTGCAGACGGAGATCAGCGCGGCGGACGCCGTGGTGTTGCCGATGCCCATCTCGCCGGTGAGGAGCACCCGGTTGCCGGCGGCGACCAGGTCGCGGGCGGTCTCGATGCCGACCTCGATCGCCCGGATCGCCTCCTGCCGGGTCATCGCCGGGCCGGTGGTGAAGTCGGCGGTGCCGGGGCGCACCTTGCGGGGCAGCAGGCCGGGCGTGGTGGGCAGTTCGCCGGCCACGCCGATGTCGATGACGCACACCTCGGCGCCCACCTGGTTGGCGAACGCGTTGCAGACCGCGCCGCCGCCGAGGAAGTTGGCCACCATCTGGCCGGTGACCTCCTGCGGCCAGGCGGTGACGCCCTGGGCGTGCACGCCGTGGTCGCCGGCGAAGATCGCGACGACGGCCGGTTCGGGGATCGGCGGCGGGCACTGCCGGGACAGGCCGGACAGCTGGGCGGAGATGATCTCCAGCATGCCGAGCGCCCCGGACGGCTTCGTCATGCGTTTCTGCCGCTCCCACGCCTCGCCGAGCGCCTTGGCGTCCAGCGGGCGGATGCCGCGCAGCGTCTCGTCCAGCAGGTCGTGCGGTTCCTCGCCGGGCAGCGCGCGGTTGCCGTACGCCTCCTCGTGCACCACCCAGGACAGCGGGCGCCGCTTGGACCAGCCGGCCCGCACGAGTTCGGGGTCCTCGGGGAACTCGTCGACGTACCCGACGCACAGGTAGGCGACGACCTCCAGGTGCTCGGGCAGGCCGAGTTCGCGGACCATCTCGCGCTCGTCGAAGAAGCTGACCCAGCCGACGCCGAGACCCTCGGCCCGGGCGGCCAGCCACAGGTTCTCGACCGCCAGGGCGGAGCTGTAGGGGGCCATCTGCGGCTGGGTGTGCCGCCCGAGGGTGTGCCGGCCGCCGCGGGTGGGGTCGGCGGTCACCACGATGTTGACGGGCGTGTCGAGGATCGCCTCGATCTTCAGCTCGCGGAACTGCTTGGCCCTGCCCTTCGGCAGCGCGCTGGCGTACGCGTCGCGCTGCCGCATGGCCAGTTCGTGCATCTTCTCGCGCGTCGCGTCCGAGCGGATGACGACGAAGTCCCACGGCTGCGAGTGTCCCACGCTGGGCGCGGTGTGCGCGGCCTCCAGCACGCGCAGCAGCACCTCGTGCGGGATGGGGTCGGACCGGAATCCGTTGCGGATGTCGCGCCGTTCGCGGATCACCTTGTGCACGGCGTCCCGCACGGCCGGTTCGTACCCGGCGGCGGCCTCCCCCTGTGGTTCCCCGGCGTCCGCGACGGCGACGGGCTCCGCCTCCGCGACGTCCGGTCCGGCGTCCAACGGCTGGGCGTCACCGGGCGGTTCGGTCGCCGCGACGGGCTCGGGCAGCGGCGGGGCGGCCTCGGCCCCGGGGTCTCCGACGGGAGCCACGGGGTCGCCCGCGGGGGCCACGGTCTCGGCCGCGTCGCCAACGGCCGCGTCGGCGACGGTCTCCGGCGCGGCGGGCTCCACCGGAACCGGCTCGGCCACCACGGCCTCCGGCGGCGCCACGGCCTCCGGCACGACGGCCTCCGCATCGGGAGCGGCGGCCTGCGGAGCCGCAGCCCCGGTGTCGGCCGCTTCGGCGAGGGCGCCTCGACGACCGGCGTCTCGCCAACGGCCGCCTCGGCGACGGTCTCCGGCGCCGCGGGCTCCACCGGAACCGGCTCGGCCACCACGGCCTCCGGCGGCGCCACGGCCTCCGGCACGGCCTCGGGCACGACGGCCTCGGGCACGACCGCTTCCGGCACGACCGCTTCCGGCATCGCGGGCACGACCGGCACGGCCTCAGCCACCACGGCATCCGCCGCGACGGGTTCCGCCGCCACGGGTTCCGGGGCCACGGGTGGGGCCACGGGTTCGGGGCCACGGGTCCGCCGCGACGGGTTCCGCCGCGACGACATCCGGCGCCACGGCATCCGCCGCGATCGGTTCCGGCGCGACGGCATCCGGCGCCACGGCATCCGCCGCGATCGGTTCCGGCGCGACGGCATCCGGCACAGCGGCCTCGGGCACGACCGCTTCCGGCGTCGCGGCCTCCGGCACGACGGCCTCGGGCACCAGCGCATCGGGCAAGGGCGTTTCGGCCACCGCGGTCCCCGGCTCCGGCGCCTGCGGGGCGACGGCCTGCGGGGCGACCGGTTCGGCGACCGCTGCGGGCTGCTCGTCCGGCACCGGCACCGCGGCCGGGACGTCCGCACCGGGATCCACGGCCTCGGGCGCGACCGCAGGCACCGGCTCCGGTTCGACGGCTCCGGGGGCGACGACCCGCGGCGGTTCTGGTGCGACGACCTCAGGTGCGACGGCCTGCGCCGCCTCGGGGCGACGCCTCGGGCGCGACCGCCTCGGGCGCGACCGCCTGGGCCGGCTCCGGTGCGACGGCGGCCCGCACCGGCTCCGCCTCAACGGCCTCGGGCCGGACGGCTTCCGGGAGGGCCGGCTCGGGGGCGACCACGTCCGGCACGACCGCGTCCGGGGTGAACGGCGGCGCTTCGGCTTCCGGCTGGGCGGCGTCGGGGGCCGGGGCAGCGGGGGCGGGCTGCGGGACGGGGTCGGCGGGGGTGTCCGGGGCGGGTTCGGCGACGCCGGCCGGTGGTTCGCGGTCGAGGTCGGCGAGGCCGCCGGGCTCGTCGGCGGCCACCGGCTGCGGGTTCCCCGCAACGGCGGCGGTGTCCTGCGGGCCCCAGCCGGTGGCCGGGGCGGGTGCCTCGGCGTTCTGCTGGCCGGGGATGACGACCGGTTCGGGCTGCGGCGCGGCCTGTGGAACCGGCTGCGCGGGCGGCGGCGTCGGGCCGCGGTCGGCCAGCGAACGCACCGAGACACCCGAGGTGGACTCGCCCGGCACCGGGGTGCCGGGGGCCTGCGGCGGCCCGAGGTTGAGCGGGCGGCGCGGCGGCGGGGGCTGGTCGGCGGGCGGCAGGGACGCGTCGGCGGGGGCCGCCGGGTCCTGCGGCGGGAGGGACGGCGGGGCGGCCTGCGCGGGCACGAACGGTTCGGGACCGGTCGCTTCCACCGGCTGCTGCGGGTGGGCCTGCGGGGCGGGCGCGGCTGAGTAGTTCTCGTTCACCGGGTATTGCTGGTAGGCGTCGGGCGGGACGGGGAGGTCGCCGGGGTGACCGGACTGCGACGGCGCGGGGGCCGGCGGCGGGACGAACCGCGGGTCGGACCAGCCGGACTGCGGTCCGGGCATGAGGAGTTGCTCGTCCTCGAAGTCGCCGGGCAGGACGGACTGTTCGCCGGTCTCGGGCGGCACTCCGTAGACGAAGGCCGGGGTGGCGGGGGCCAGGAAGGCGTCGGTGCTCCAGTGGTGTCCGTGCGGACCGGCCGGCGCGGCGCCGGACTGTCCGGCGTGCGACCCGTCGGCCGGCGCTCCGTTGGTCTCCGGCAGTCCCTCGCCGGGGACCGGGCCGGTGTCAGTCATGCGTGCCCCTCGCCCATCCGTATCGCTCCTTCCAGCCGGGTGACGCGCCGGTCGCCGCGGCCCCGGAACACCGCGGCAACGGCGTTCCGGTCACCCGGGGCGGACCACGCGGCAGGTGGCACGTCCGGTTGCCGGGGACATCGCGTCGTCCCCGGCCGACCGTGCGGCCCGGCCACCCGGATCCGTCCCTCGGCGGAGTGGACGGCGCCACCCCCGGAACCGGCGCTGTGCCCACGGCCAGCGAAAACGCGTCACTGACGGGCAGACGACGCACACTCACCGGAACGCGGCACAACGGTCCGCCAGCCTACCCCGCGATCACCCGATCGTGTTGCCGCCACCGGCCGCGTGGCACCCTGCGGCCTCGAACAACCGCACCCCTGCGGGAGGTTGGGATCAGGAGCGGCGAACCGGCGTCTGCGCCCCGGGCGTGGCGCCGCCGGCGGGCGGCAGCGCCCCGGTCAGCACGAAGACGGTGGCGCGTTCGATCTCGCTCCAGGCGACGTCGAGTTCGACCGCCTGCACCAGGGAGCGCTCGACCCCGTACCCGGCGTCGGTGAGCACCCGCTGGACGGCTTCCGCCTCGTCACGGGTGCCGGCGGTGACGACGAGGCGTTCGGGGCGGCGGGCCGCGCACGCCTCGGCGACCGGCGCCCCGCCCGCGGCGACCCGGACGACGTCGGGCTCCGGCAGGTCCTCCAGCACGGCGGGGGCGATGCCGTGCACGACCTGCGCCTGGACGCCGTGGCGGCGGGTGTTGGCGGCCACCAGGGCGCAGGCGTCGGGGTCGGCCTCGACGGCGATGACGGCGGCGCCGAGCCGGGCGGCCTCCACGGTGAACTCGCCGGCGCCGGCGCCGATGTCCCACACCAGGTCGCCGGTGCGCGGTCCGAGGCGGGCGAGTTGCAGGGCACGTGCCTGGGCGCGGCTGCCGGGGTCGGCGGGCCGGTGGCCGTAGTGCGCGGGGGGCAGTGCCCAGCCGCGCGGTCCGCCGCCGGCCGCCGGGTCCTGTCCGGCCAGCCAGCCGCCGCCGCTGCCGCCGGCGGTGCCGCCGATGGCGATGACCACGTTCGGATCACGCCAGATGTGGTCGGCCGCCTTGTCCGAGGTCAGGACGGTGACGCGTTCCTGGTCGCCGCCGAGCGCCTCGCAGATGACGAACGTGCGGTGCACCCCGCCGAGCAGCAGGGCGAGTTCGGCGGGTCCGGCGCCGGGGGCCGTCAGAACGGCCACCTTCGGGTTGGCCCGCACGACGTTGACCGCGCGGCGCAGCGTGCGGGCGTGGGCGACCACCACGCGGGCGTCGTCCCAGGGCATGCCGGCCCGGGCGAACGCCTGGGCGATGGCGGAGACGGCGGGCACGACCTCGATCTCCAGGCCGTGTTCGGGGGCGCGCAGGGTGCGGACCACGCCGAAGAACCCGGGGTCGCCGTCGGCGAGGACGACGGCGGTGCCGCGGTGGGCGGCGATCCGGCGGGCGGCGAGGTCGACGCTGCCGAGCAGGACGCGTTCGGCGGCGGCGGGGACCTCGGGGAGCGCGAGGTGGTGCCGGGCGCCGGCCACCAGCGTGGCGGCGCCGAGCGCCGAGCGGGCGGCCTCCGTCAGGGGGGTGCCGTCCCAGCCGATCACCGTGACCCGGTCCGCCATCCTCGTCCTTCGCGTCGTGTTCGCCGGCCGCGCCGGCGGGGGTGGGGTGTGGCCGAGCGGCGGGCCGGCGGCGCCGGTGAGCGCCCGGCACCGGAAGCGTGGGCCACGGGCGGACCCACAGTATCCCGGCCGCGCGCGCCGTCCGGGACGGGACGGGCGAACGGGACGGGCGCGGCGGCGTGCGGCCGCGGACCGGTGTCACCGGCGACCCCGGAACCGGGTGCCGGGGGCGGTGTCCGGACCGGTGCCGGTCAGTGCCATTCCGGATAGGCGGGTTCCGTGCGGCCGTCGTGCGCCTCGGGGTGCGCGGACTCCAGGTCCTCCGGCAGCAGGCTCCAGACGATCAGGTCGGTCCTGGCGTCGGTCCACCCGCCGTCCTCCTCGCGCTGCCGGACCACCCCGGCGTTGCGCAGGACGCCCTCGCTGATGCAGCCGATGCGCTGCGCGGCCTGCTGGGCGGCGGTGTTGCCGGCCGCGGTGCGCAGCTCCAGACGTTCGAAGCCCTGGTCGTGGAAGATCCACTGGGCGACGCCGAGCACCGCCTCGGCCGCGTACCCCTCCCCGCGCGCCCAGGGGGCGGTCACGTGGCGGATCTCCACGCTGCCCACCGTGCGGTCGGCCCGCAGCAACTGCACCGTCGCGACCAGGCGCTGGGTGAGGAACTCGCTGACGGCGAACACGATCCCGTCACCGCTGTCGCGGCGTCCGGGAGCGCCGGCGGTGACCCAGGCCCGGCCGTCGTCCTCGGTGTAGGGGTGCGGGGCGCGCAGCCAGGCGACGACGGACTCGTCGTTCATCATCTCCACCAGCGCGGGCACGTCGTCCTCGTCGAACGGGCGCAGGCTCAGGCGATCCGTGCTGACCGAGATGTCCGGGAACCGGGAAGTCATGCGCCACTCCTCAAGTCGCCGTACCGTCCACGTCCTGCCACCGTCCGGTGCCGCGTCCGCCGTGCCGTCCGCCCCGTCGCGCCCGCCGCGGTGTCCGCCGTGTGAAAAGACGGCCGTGTGAAGAGCACAGCATGCAGCATGCGGGGGGCGGTGCGCAGGCAGGGGCGGGTGGCCCGTCACGGGTTGGCCGCCCGTTCCCCCCGCTGTCACCCGCTCCTGCTAGCGTCTGCCCGCGTGACGGTCCACGACGCAGCAGGCATCGGCTATCAGCGGTCGGCGGACGGGTACGAGCGGTCGCGGCCCTCGTACCCGATGGCCACGCTCAAGGAGCTGGCCGACGCACTGCCGCTCCAGGCGGGCCGCACGGTGGTGGACCTGGGTGCCGGAACGGGGAAGTTCACCCGCCTGCTGGCGCTGACCGGTGCGGAGGTGATCGCGGTGGAACCGGTGCGCGAGATGCGCGAGCGGCTGGCCGAACTGCTGCCCGGGGTGGTCGTCTCGGACGGGACCGCGGAGGACACCCGGCTGCGCTCCGGGTTCGCGGACGCGGTGGTGGCCGCGCAGTCCTGGCACTGGTTCGAGGCCCGCGGCGCGCTGGCGGAGGTCGAACGGCTGCTGCGGCCCGGCGGGGCGCTGGCGCTGGTGTGGAACCGGTACGACACGTCGGTGCCGTGGGTGCGGGACTTCCAGGAGATCCATTCGCGCCGTGCCCCCCGTGACCTGCCCAGCCCGCTGGACGGCGGCTGGCGCGCGGTCTTCGCCGACCGCCCGGGCTGGTCCGCGCCGGAGGAACGCCGCTGGGCCAACCCGCACCCCACCACCGTCGACGACCTGATCGAACGCATGATGTCCTCCAGCCACATCGTGGTCCTGCCCCCGGCCGAGCAGGACCACGTGCGGACCGAGATGCTCGACCTCCTGCACCGGCAGGGGTCGCTGTGCGGCGACCGGCGACTGGAGATGCCGTACACGACGGACGCGTGCTGGCTGCGCTGGACGGGCTGACCGCGCGGGGAGCCCGGGGCGCGGCGGGCGGTCGGCCCCCGGGAGGGGGCTCGCGGCACGCGTACTAGAGTCGCGGGGTGATCGGTTGGCTGAGTGTGGCGGTGGCGGTGACCGCGCTGCTGCTGGCGGGGTGGTGCGGGTACGCGACGGCGCGGGACCAGCCGACGAAGGACTGGCACTTCATCGGCATGGCCGTGGCCGCGGTACTGGCGGTCGCGCAGCTGGTCACCGGGATCGTGCAGCTGTCGCGCGGCCGGGTGGCGGACGGCGGGGACGTGATCTTCGTCGCCTACCTGGCGGGCGCCGCGCTGACGGTGCCGGCGGCCGGGTTCATGTCGTTGCTGGAGCGCACGAAGTGGGGCTCGGCGATCGTGACGGCGGGCGGCGTGGTGCTGGCGGTGCTGGAGATCCGCCTGTTCGACATCTGGGGAGGCGGTCATGGCTGACAGCGGTGCGCGGACGGGGGTCGCGGACACCGGTGACGGGGGCTCCCCCGGGCCGGTGCGGCGGATCGGCGAGGGGCCGGGCCGGTTGATCGTCTCGCTGTACGGGCTGTTCACCGTCGCCGCGGGGTCACGGTCGCTCTACCAGCTGATCGCCCAGTACGACCGGGCGCCGCTGGCGTACGTCCTGTCGGCGGTGGCGGCCGTGGTGTACGCGTTCATCCTGGTGACCCTGGTGCGCGGCGGGGAGTCCGCCCGGCGCATCGGCCTGGTGTGCTGCGCGCTGGAGCTGGCCGGGGTGCTGGTCGTCGGAACACTGTCCGTGGTGGCCCCCTCGCTGTTCCACGACCAGACGGTGTGGTCCTACTACGGCGTGGACTATCTGCTCATCCCCCTGGCCCTGCCCGTCACCGGGATCCTGTGGCTGCGCCGCGCGGGTACCCCGGCACGCGCCGCGGGGACCGGCGGAAGCTGAACGGCCGGTTCGGCCCCCGCCCGTCCCCCGGCACGACCGGACAGGGGACCGGTGGGGGCCGAACCGGCCGCGGGACCTCAGGGAGCCGAACGGCGCGGTGCTTCCGGCCGGCCCGCCCCCGCTCGTCGTGGGACGGGCGGGGGCGGCGGGAGTCAGGCCGTGGCGGCCAGCGGCGGCTCGGCGGCCGGGCCGGGCGCGGGCTTCTCCAGGGTGACGAGGGCGAGGTGACGGCCGCCGGTCTCGGCGGTGGTGCGCTCGTAGCCCATGCGCCGGTACAGCCGGAGGTTGCCCTCGCTGCGGTGGCCGGTGAGCAGGCGGAAGCGCTTGGTGTCGCGTTCGGCGGCCAGCCGGGTCTCGATGGCGGTCAGCAGACGCCCGCCGAGGCCGTGGCGCTGCATGCGGGGGTGGACGATGAGTTTGGCTATCCGGGCGGTGCCGTCGGCGTCGACGCTCCCGCGCACGGAGCCGACGACCTCGGTGCCGAGCCGGGCCACCAGGAAGCAGCCGTCGCCGAGTTCGTCCCGCAGCGCGGCCAGCGTCTGGGTCAGCGGTTCGATGCCGTAGTCGCCGTAGAGCTCCGCCTCGCGCTGGTAGCAGAGGTACTGGAGCTTGAGGATGTTCTCGGCGTCCGCGTCGGTCGCCGTCGAGATGGTCACGCTCATGCCCATGTGCGCTGGCCTCCCTGAGTGGTCCCGGCAGCGAGGGGTGAGCGGTTGCGTGCCGGGATGTCTGCCCTGTCTGTCGGAGGACGGCGTGGGCGACCCCGGTCTCCGTGCGGCCGATGATGGCACACGCGTTCGCCCCGCCGGATCCGGCCGCCGTCGCCCGGACCGGCCCCGACGCCGGGGGTTTCCCGTGCGTGCGGCCGACCGCCATCCGCTGTTCTCCCCTTCCCCGCCCGGGCTCAACCCTCGGTCAGCAGCACGGTGCGCAGGCATCCCAGGCAGCGTGAGCGCAGGGGGCCGAGGCTGCCCTGTGAGATTCCCAACTCCCGGGCGATTTCCCGGTATGTGGGATCGGAACCGGACATCATGGCGGAAAGCAGTCGCGGGCAGCGGCCGGGCAGTCCCCGCACCGCGGCCCGCAGGACGCGGCCGTCCTCGGCGCGCAGCACGTGCGTCTCGGCGGACTCGGCGCCGGCCACCGCACCGGCGTCGTAGGGGACTTCGCGGCGGGCCCGGCGGCGGGCGGCGCGGGCCTCGGCGCGGACGGCGGCCCGCAGCCAGGCGGCGGTGGCGGCGGGCGGCGGGCCAGGGCCCTCCAGCAGCCGGACCCAGACCGCTTGTTCGAGGTCGGCCGCCTCCAGGCCGCCGGCGGCGCCGGCCTCCGCGGCGGCCTCGGCGGCGAGCAGCGGCGCCAGCGCCGGCCCCGGTGCGGGCGGCGCACCGGGCGGGCGCGCCCCGGCGGCGGGGGCGGCGGGCCGGCCCGGGCGGCCGGTGTGCTGGCGGTGGGTCACGTCCGCTGAACGCCGGGACGGCGGGCCGGGACTTCCCGTCATCGCGGCATTCACCCGGACGGAGGAAGCACGCGGTGTGCTCCTGACCCGTTTGTCAACTCTGTGTTCCGGATGGGTGAACCTCACGTGGAACCACCCGGTAACCACGAGTATCGTCCCACCGGAGACGGCAGTGGCCGCGTCTCCCCCAGCCGATGACCGACGGAGGAACCGTTGTCCCGCAAGTTGCTCAAGGCGCTGCTCCGGATCGTGATGCGGGTGCTGTTCCGCCCGGCCGTGGAGGGCACCGAGAACATTCCCGGGACCGGACCGGTGATCATGGCCGGCAACCACGTGACGTTCATCGACTCGATGTTCCTGTCGCTGGTGGTCGACCGGCAGGTGTACTTCATCGGCAAGGACGAGTACGTGACCGGCAGGGGCGTCAAGGGCCGGGCCATGGCGTGGTTCTTCCGGATGGCCGGCATGATCCCCGTGGACCGGGACGGCGGCCACGGCGGCGTGGCGGCGCTGATGACCGGCAAGCGGGTGCTGGAGGAGGGCGAGGTCTTCGGGATCTACCCCGAGGGCACCCGCTCCCCCGACGGCCGTCTCTACCGGGGCCGCACCGGCATCGCGCGGCTGGCCCTGATGACCGGCGCCCCGGTGGTGCCGTTCGCCATGATCGGCACCGAGCGGGTGCAGCCGACCGGCAGCGGCATGCCGCACATCAGCCGGTTCACGGTGCGGTTCGGGCAGCCGCTGGAGTTCACCCGCTACGAGGGCATGGACCGTGACCGGTACGTGTTGCGGGCGGTGACCGACGAGGTCATGTCCCACGTGATGCGGCTTTCCGGCCAGGAGTACGTGGACGTGTACGCGACGAAGGCGAAGGCGCTGGCCGCCGACCACGCGAAGGCGGCGTGAGCGGCCGCGTCGGCGTCGTACACCGAGGGGCCCCGGGCGGTGCGACCGGGGCCCCTCGGTGTGTTCAGCCGGCGCCGAGACCCGTGAGAACGTCGCGCAGGTCGTCGTAGGTGCGCGGCAGCGCGGCGGGGTGGCCGGTGCGGTGGTACTCCAGCCGGATCGCGGCGATGTGCCGGGCCCGGTAGTACAGGGCGCGGCGCCGGGCGGGCGGTGAGTCGTCGAGGGGGCCGTACCCGGCGAGGAAGGCGTCGCGTTCGGCGGGGCGGTGCGAGAGGGCGACGTGGATGCCCCAGTCGGCGGCCGGGTCGCCCCACCAGGTGCGGTCGCCGTCCAGCACACCGGTGATGACGGGTTCCCCGGTGCCCCGCGCGAGCATCACGTTGCCGGTCCACAGGTCGCCGTGCAGGAGCCGGGGGGCGGTGATCGCGTCGAGCACGGCGTGGTCCGCGCGGGCCAGCCCGGCGACCCGCGTCACGTCGGCGGCGTCGAGGCCCCGGTCGGCCAGGTCGGCCGCCACCGCGTCGAACGCGGCGGCCAGCGCGGCGCTCCACGTCGCGTGGCACGGGCCGTTGACCGGGCCGAACGCCGGGCCGCGCACCGTGTGAACGCTCCGGGTGAGCGCGCCGAGGGCCCTGAAGTACGGTCCCCACTCCTCGCGCGGACAGGCCCTGAGCCCTTCGGGTGCGGGGACCCCGGGCAGCAGGCTCTGGAAGAGGCAGTCACGGCCGATGAGGTCGTGGGTGAAGTCGGCGGCCAGGACGCGGGGCATCATCGCGGCGAGCGGGGCGAGGAACGGCACGCTCAAGTACTCGTTGCGCATGAACTCGCGTTCGCTGCGGTGCTGCCGTGCCGGTTCCGGCGCGATCCGCAGGATCACCGGCTCCCCCGTGCCGAGGTCGATCCGGTAGGTGGTGTTGTACGTGCCGCCGCCGAGCTCCACGGCGGAGAGTACGCGGGTGCCGGCGCCGAAGGCCCGGGCGCACAGGGCCTGGAGGACCTCGGCCGGTACCGGCTGCTGGAAGGCGTCCGGCGGGCGTTCGATCGGCCGGTGGTCCATGGGTGTGCGCCTCCCGTGCCGACCGCGCCGGAACCCTTCCGCACGGCCTGGAGCACCCTAGAGCCGTCCGGCGCCCGGGGCCAGCGGGTTTCGCCGCCGGCCGGCCCGCCCTGCCGTGCGCCGCGGCGTACGAACGACGCCGGTACGTCCCGCGCACGGACGACGCCCCCGGGCGCGGGGGCGGCCGGGGGCGTCGTGGCGGTGGGTGACGGGCGTCAGCGCTTGGCGTCGGCCCATGCACGCTGGACGGCGAGGTCGGCGGTCACCTCGGCGAGCTGCGCGGCGACCGCGCAGGGGGCGGTGCCGCCCCGGCCGTCGCGGGAGGCGAGGGCCCCGCGCACGTTGAGCACCGAGCGGACCTCGGGCGTCAGGTGCGGGGAGATCGCGGTGAACTGCTCGTCCGTCAGCTCCTCCAGCTCGATGCCCGCCGCCTCGCAGACCTTCACGCACTCGCCGGCCACCTCGTGGGCCACGCGGAACGGCACGCCCTGCTTGACCAGCCACTCGGCCACGTCGGTGGCCAGCGAGAAGCCGGCCGGGGCCAGTTCCTCCATGCGGTCGCGGTGCACGGTGAGGGTGGCCATCATGCCGGTGAAGGCCGGGAGCAGCACCTCCAGCTGGTCGCAGGAGTCGAAGACCGGCTCCTTGTCCTCCTGGAGGTCCCGGTTGTAGGCCAGCGGCAGCGCCTTGAGCGTGGCCATCAGCCCGGTCAGGTTGCCGATGAGGCGGCCGGACTTGCCCCGGGCGAGTTCGGCGATGTCCGGGTTCTTCTTCTGCGGCATGATCGAGGAGCCGGTGGAGAAGGCGTCGTGCAGGGTGACGAAGGAGAACTCCTTCGTGTTCCAGATGATGACCTCCTCCGCGATCCGGGAGAGGTCCACGCCGATCATGGCGGTGATGAAGGCGAACTCGGCGGCGAAGTCGCGGGAGGCGGTGCCGTCGATGGAGTTGGCGGCCGAACCGCGCTCGAAGCCCAGGTCGGCGGCGACCGCCTCCGGGTCCAGGCCGAGTGAGGAGCCGGCCAGCGCGCCGGAGCCGTAGGGCGAGACCGCGGTGCGGGTGTCCCACTGCCGCAGGCGTTCCGCGTCCCGGGACAGCGCCTGGACGTGGGCGAGCACGTGGTGGGCGAACAGCACCGGCTGGGCGTGCTGGAGGTGGGTGCGGCCGGGCATGGCCACGTCCGGGTGGGCCTCGGCGAGACCCACCAGCGCCTCCTGGAGCGCGGCGATCAGGCCGCCGATGATCCGGGCGTGGTCACGCAGGTACATCCGGAACAGCGTGGCGACCTGGTCGTTGCGCGAACGGCCGGCCCGCAGCTTGCCGCCGAGGTCGGGGCCGAGCCGCTCCAGCAGGCCGCGTTCCAGCGCGGTGTGGACGTCCTCGTCGGCGACCGTGCCGGTGAACGAGCCGTCGGCGACGGCCTGTTCGAGGCCGGTGAGGCCGGCCAGCATGCGGTGCAGTTCGTCGTCGGTCAGCAGTCCGGCCTTCGCGAGCACCCGGGCGTGGGCCCGGGAGCCGGCGATGTCGTAGGGGGCGAGCCGCCAGTCGAAGTGCACCGAGGCGCTGAGCGCGGCCAGGGCCTCGGCCGGGCCGTCGGCGAACCGGCCGCCCCACAGCCGCACGTCGCCCGGCTCCCCCGTGGGCGCGCTCACTGGGCGAGGTCCCGCTCGCTGGCGATCTTGCTGCTCATGCCGAAGATCTCGATGAAGCCCTTGGACATCGACTGGTCGAAGGTGTCGCCGGTGTCGTAGGTGGCCAGGTCGAAGTCGTAGAGGGACCGCTCGGAGCGCCGGCCGGTGACGACGGCCCGGCCGCCGTGCAGCGTCATCCGGATGTCGCCGGTGACGTGCTGGTTGGCCTCGTCGATGAAGCCCTCCAGGGCCCGCTTGAGCGGGGAGAACCACATGCCGTCGTAGACCAGCTCGCCCCAGCGCTGCTCGACCTGCCGCTTGTAGCGGGCGAGTTCGCGCTCGACGGTGACGTTCTCCAGCTCCTGGTGCGCGGTGATCAGCGCGATGGCGCCGGGGGCCTCGTAGACCTCGCGGGACTTGATGCCGACCAGCCGGTCCTCGACCATGTCGATCCGGCCGATGCCCTGGGCGCCGGCCCGGGCGTTGAGCTGCTGGACGGCCTCCAGCACGGTCACCGGCCGGCCGTCGACGGCCACCGGCACGCCGGCCTCGAAGGAGATGACGACCTCGTCGGCCTCCCGCGGGGTGGCCGGGTTGTCGGTGTACTCGTAGACGTCCTCGATCGGCGCGTTCCAGATGTCCTCCAGGAAGCCGGTCTCCACCGCGCGCCCGAAGACGTTCTGGTCGATGGAGTACGGGGACTTCTTGGTGGTGGCGATCGGCAGGCCGGTCTTCTCCGCGAAGGCGATGGCCTTGTCGCGGGTCATGGCGTAGTCACGGACCGGGGCGATGCACTTGAGGTCCGGGGCGAGCGAGGAGATGCCGGCCTCGAAGCGGACCTGGTCGTTGCCCTTGCCGGTACAGCCGTGGGCGACGGTGCCGGCGCCGTGCTTGCGGGCGGCGGCGACCAGGTGCTTGACGATGACGGGCCGGGAGAGCGCGGAGACCAGCGGGTAGCGGTCCATGTACAGGGCGTTGGCCCGGATCGCCGGCAGGCAGTACTCGTCGGCGAACTCGTCCCGGGCGTCCGCCACCTCGGCCTCGACCGCACCGCAGGCCAGTGCCCGCTTGCGGATGACGTCCAGGTCCTCGCCGCCCTGGCCGACGTCGACCGCCACCGCCACGACCTCGGCGCCGGTCTCCTCGGCGATCCAGCCGATGCAGACGGAGGTGTCCAGACCGCCGGAATAGGCGAGGACGACGCGCTCTGTCACGGCTTTCTCCTTACGTGGTGCGGGGTGCGAGGCGCCGGCGTCACGGGTCTTCGTGCGGCGCTAGGCATAAGTATGCATGAGACCGTATGGAAATCAAAATCCGTCGCGCTGCGGGGTCGTCCCGCTACCGCGCGGCCCCGGCCGGGCCGTCCGGCCCCGCCCGGGTACCCGCTCACAGCCCCGCCGGGCGCCGCCAGGGCAGGCCCGGCACGTGCTCGTCGAGGAAGGCCGGCACGGTGTCGTACCAGACCGCGGGTCGGCGGGGGGGCCGCGCGTGGTCGTGGACGCTCAACCCGCTGGTGACGGCCGCCCGCGGCCACGCGGTGCGGCTGCCGGCCCCCGCTGTCCACCGGCTACGGGCGGCACACGCGGGACCGGCGGGCACGACCCGGACGCACGAGACGTCCTACACCGACGTGATGGCGCTGACCGACGCGCCCGCGCCGCGGCGACCTCGGCCCGGACCGCACCGCGATGTCCGGCGGCCCCTTCGGCGGCTGCCTCGTGCGGCTGACCGAGGTGCGCGGCGGGGCCGGCCGGTGTCGCGGGGGCCGGTGCAGGGGTCGCCGGCGGTGGCCGGGTCGCCGCCGGTCAGACGCCGCTGTCGCGCTCCGCCAGCCGCAGCAGGTGGTCGGCGACCGCCTGGCCGCCGCCCGGATCACGGCTGATGAGCATCAGCGTGTCGTCGCCGGCGATGGTGCCCAGGATGTCGTGCACCTCGGCGGCGTCGATCGCGGAGGCGAGGAACTGCGCGGCGCCGGGCGGGGTGCGCAGCACCACGAGGTTGGCCGACGCCTCGGCGGAGATGAGGAGTTCGGCGGCCAGCCGGGCCATCCGCTCCTCCTTGACCGACTCCCCCAGCGGTGCCATGGGCGTGCGGAAACCGCCCTCCGACGGCACGGCGTAGATCAGCTCGCCGCCGGCGTTGCGGATCTTGACCGCGCCCAGTTCGTCCAGGTCGCGGGAGAGCGTGGCCTGGGTGACGGTCAGGCCGTCGTCGGCCAGCATCCTCGCCAGCTGGCTCTGTGAACGCACGGGCTGGCGGTTCAGGATGTCCACGATCCGGCGGTGCCGGGCGGCACGGGTCTGCGGTACGGCCTGGCCCGCGCTGGGGGCGTCGGTCATCGTCGTCATTCTCCGGATCGTCGGGACCGGTGGGCGGTGTCCAGGACGGCCGGCAGCCGGTCAAGGAACCCTTGCGCCTCGTCGTCGCCGAGCACGAGCGGCGGTGCGAGGCGCACGGTGCCGGGCACCGCGGCGTTCACCAGGAACCCGGCGTCCTGAGCCGCCCGCTGGACCTGCGGCGCCAGGGGCTCGGTGAGCACCATACCGATCAGCAGACCGGCGCCGCGTACCCCGGCGACCAACGGGTGCCCGATCGCCGCGATCCCGGAGCGCAGCAGTTCCCCGGTGCGCCGGACCCGCTCCAGCAGTCCTTCGGACTCGATGGTCTCCAGGACGGCGAGCGCGGCGGCGGCCACCACGGGGTTGCCGCCGAAGGTCGTGCCGTGCTGACCGGGGGTGAGCAGGCCGGCGGCCGGGCCGAACGCCAGGACCGCGCCGATCGGCAGGCCGCCGCCGAGGCCCTTGGCGAGGGTGACGACGTCGGGTTCGACGCCGTCGGCCTGGCAGGCGAACCAGTGGCCGGTGCGGCCGATGCCGGTCTGCACCTCGTCGGCGACCAGCAGCGTGCCGGTGGCCCGGGTGATCTCGCGGGCCTGCGCCAGGTAACCCGGGGGCGGCACGACCACGCCGTTCTCGCCCTGGACCGGTTCCAGGAAGACCGCGGCGGTCTCCCGCGTGACGGCCTCCCGCAGCGCCCGCGCGTCGCCGAACGGCACGTGCGTGACGTCGCCGGGCAGCGGGCGGAACGGTTCCTGCTTGGGGGGCTGGCCGGTCAGCGCCAGGGCGCCCATGGTGCGGCCGTGGAAGCCGCCGTGTGCTGCCACGTTGTGGGTGCGTCCGGTGCGGCGGCCGATCTTGAACGCGGCCTCGACGGCCTCCGCGCCGGAGTTGCAGAACAGCACCCGGCCCGGCCGTCCGGCCAGCGCCAGCAGGCGTTCGGCCAGCGCCAGCGGGGGTTCGGCGACGAACAGGTTGGAGACGTGGCCCAGCCGGGAGATCTGCCGGGTGACGGCCTCGACGATCGCCGGGTGGGCGTGGCCGAGGGCGTTGACCGCGATGCCGCCGACCAGGTCGAGGTAGGCGCGGCCCTCGGCGTCCCACACGGTGGCGCCGGCGCCGCGCACCAGCGGCAGCCGGGGGGTGCCGTAGTTGTCCATCATGACGCCCTGCCAGCGGGCGGTCAGGTCGGCGTTGTTCATGCGGTGGCTCCCGGGGCGTCGGGGACGTCGGCGTCGGGGACGACCATGGTGCCGATGCCCTCGTCGGTGAAGATCTCCAGCAGGATGGAGTGCTGCACGCGGCCGTCGAGCACCCGGGCGGTGCGCACCCCGCCGCGCACGGCGTACAGGCAGCCCTCCATCTTGGGCACCATGCCGGCCGACAGGTCGGGCAGCATCTTCTCCAGCTCGGTGGCGGTCAGCCGGCTGATCACCTCGTCGCTGGCCGGCCAGTCGGCGTACAGGCCCTCCACGTCGGTCAGCACGATGAGGGTCTCGGCGCCCAGGGCGACGGCGAGGGCGGCGGCCGCGGTGTCGGCGTTGACGTTGTAGACGTGGCCGTCGTCGGCGCTGCGGGCGATCGAGGAGATGACCGGCACGCGCCCGTCGTCGAGCAGGGCTGTGACCGCGCCGGGCTCGATGGCGGTGATCTCGCCGACCCGGCCGATGTCGACGCGTTCGCCGTCCACTCGCGCGTAGTGCTTGGTGGCGGTCATCAGGCGGGCGTCCTCGCCGGTCAGGCCGACGGCGAGCGGTCCGTGCGCGTTGAGCAGGCCGACGATCTCGCGCTGGACCTGCCCGGCCAGCACCATGCGCACCGCGTCCATGGCCTCGGGGGTGGTGACCCGCAGTCCGGCCTTGAACTCGGTGACCAGGCCGAGCCGGTCGAAGTGGGCGGTGATCTGCGGTCCGCCGCCGTGCACGACGACCGGCCGCAGCCCGGCGTGCCGCAGGAAGACGACGTCCTGGGCGAACGCGGCCTTGAGCTCGTCGTCGATCATGGCGTTGCCGCCGAACTTGATCACGACGGTGCGGCCGTGGTGCCGGGTGAGCCAGGGCAGTGCCTCGATGAGGGTGCGGGCCTTGGGCAGGGCGGTGTGCCGGCGGGGGGCGGTGGGCTCGGTCATGAGGAGTACGCGCTGTTCTCGTGGACGTAGTCGGCGGTCAGGTCGTTGGTCCAGATGACGGCGCCGGCGTCGCCGGCGGCGAGGTCGGCGGTGACGGTGACCTCGCGGAACCGCATGTCGACCAGGTCGCGGTCCTCGCCGACGCCGCCGTCGCGGCAGACCCAGACGCCGTTGATGGCGACGTTGAGCCGGTCGGGTTCGAAGGCCGCCGAGGTGGTGCCGATGGCGGACAGCACCCGGCCCCAGTTGGGGTCCTCGCCGTGGATGGCGCACTTGAGCAGGTTGTTGCGGGCGATGGAGCGGCCCACCTCGACGGCGTCGTCCTCGGTGGCGGCGTTCACCACCTCGACGCGGATGTCCTTGGAGGCGCCCTCGGCGTCCCCGATCAGCTGCCGCGCGAGGTCGGCGCAGACCGTGCGGACCGCCTCGGCGAACTCCGCCTCGCCGGGGGTGACGCCGGAGGCGCCGGAGGCCAGCAGCAGCACGGTGTCGTTGGTGGACATGCAGCCGTCGGAGTCGACGCGGTCGAAGGTGGTGCGGGTGGCCTGCCGCAGGGCGGTGTCCAGCGCGGGGGCGGCCACGTCGGCGTCGGTGGTGAGGACGACCAGCATGGTGGCCAGGCCCGGGGCGAGCATGCCGGCGCCCTTGGCCATGCCGCCGACACTCCATCCGGCGCCCCCGGCCAGGGCGGTCTTGTGCGTGGTGTCGGTGGTCATGATGGCGATGGCCGCCTTGTCGCCGCCGTGCGGGGACAGTTCGGCGGCGGCCTTCTCCACTCCGGGCAACAGCCGGTCCATCGGCAGCCGCACGCCGATCAGGCCGGTGGAGCACACCGCGATCTCGCCGGCGCTGTGGCCGGGCAGGACCTGGGCGGCCCGCTCGGCGGTGGCGTGGGTGTCCTGGAAGCCGGCCGGGCCGGTGCAGGCGTTGGCCCCGCCGGAGTTGAGGACGACGGCGCCGACGGCGCCGCCGGACAGCACGGCCCTGGACCACAGCACCGGCGCGGCCTGGACGCGGTTGGCGGTGAAGACCCCGGCGGCGGCGAGCTTCGGCCCGTTGTTGACCACCAGGGCGAGGTCGGGCCCTCCGCTGTCCTTGATCCCCGCGGCGATCCCGGCCGCGGTGAACCCTCTGGCTGCGGTGACACTCACTGTGCTTCTCCGTTCACGTCTGCGGTGCGGTCCTGGCCCGGCGGGCCCGGGACGGCGCGGGCGGCGACGGCCCGCCAGGCGGTGCGGCGGACCCGGGCGGCCAGCCGGCGGGCCGTGGCGCGCGGCCCGGGGCGGGCCGGGCGGCGGCCGGTGGCGCGGCGGCGGGCGCGGGCGGGCGTCCGGTCCGCGGCGGGGGCGGTCACGGCGCGACCGCGGTGACGGGCAGCCCGGCGCCCTCCGGCAGGCCCAGGGCGATGTTCATGCTCTGCACGGCGCCGCCGGCGGTGCCCTTGGTGAGGTTGTCCAGGGCCGCGACGACCACGATCCGGCCGGCCGCCTCGTCCAGCGCGACCTGGAGCAGCACCGTGTTGGAGCCGTTGACCACCCCGGTGGACGGCCACTGCCCCTCGGGCAGCAGGTGGACGAACGGTTCCGCGTCCAGCGCCTTGGCGTACGCCTCACGCAGGGCGGCGTACGTGGTGCCGGGCCGGGCCGCTGCGGTGCAGGTGGCGAGGATGCCGCGGGGCATCGGCGCGAGCATCGGGGTGAACGAGACGGTGACGGGGGCGCCGGCGACGGCGGAGAGGTTCTGCGCCATCTCGGGGGTGTGCCGGTGGGTGCCGCCGACCCCGTAAGGGCTCATCGAGCCCATGACCTCGCTGGCCAGCAGGTGCGGTTTGACGGCCTTGCCGGCGCCGGAGGTGCCGGAGGCGGCGACCACGACCGCCTCGTACTCGGCGAGCCCGGCGGCGTAGGCGGGGAAGAGAGCGAGGGAGACAGCGGTCGGGTAGCACCCGGGCACCGCGATCCGCTTCGTGCCGGCCAGCGCCGCACGGGCACCGGGCAGTTCGGGCAGCCCGTAGGGCCAGGTGCCGGCGTGGGCGGTGCCGTAGAAACGTTCCCAGGCGGCCGGGTCCTTCAACCGGAAGTCGGCGCCGCAGTCGACCACGAGCACCCCGTCGCCCAGCTGCTCGGCCACGGCCGCGGAGGCACCGTGCGGCAGCGCGAGGAAGACGACGTCGTGCCCGGCGAGCACCTCCGGCGCGGTGGGCTCCAGCACCCGGTCCGCCAGCGGCAGCAGATGCGGCTGCGCGGCCCCCAGCCGTCCCCCCGCACTGCTGTTCGCGGTCACCGCGCCGATCACCACCTCCGGATGCCCCAGCAGCACCCTCAGCAGCTCACCCCCCGCGTAACCACTCGCCCCGGCCACGGCAGCGCGCAACACCATCGAACCCTCCTCGTCGATGGCATGACTATACGGCCGAATGCACTCTTATGCAACGAGGGGGCACGGAGGCGCCGCCCCACCGTGACGCAGTACTTCATTCGGCCGGCCGGCGGGCGGTTGAGCCGGCCGGCCGCCGGCCGCCGACCAGGCGGTACACGACGGCGGGCCGGCGGGACACGCCCGGAACCCGGCCGCTGGACTTTGGACTGTACAAGCGTTTAGCATAATGAACATGCGTTCAGTACCTGATGACCGCACCGCTCGCGCCGTCATCCGCGACGAGGCGCTGCGATTGTTCGCGGCCAACGGCCCGGAGAGGGTGACCGTGCGGCAGATCGCCGCAGCCGCCGGTGTGTCCCCCGCCCTGGTCGTCCATCACTTCGGTTCCAAGGAGGGTTTGCGGGAAGCCGTCGACCAGTACGTGGTCGATCTGTTCGACACGATGCTCACGCAGATGGCCGGCGAGGGCGCTCCCCCGCTGAGCGACCCGGGGGCGACGGCGTCGCTGTCGGAGATGCTGGCGAGGCACCTGCCGCCGGACTCCCCGGTTCCGGGATACCTGCGGCACCTGCTGCTCACAGAGAGCGAGGCCGGCCGGCGGTTGTTCCGTCAGCTCCACGAGATCAGCCAGGTGACGTTGCGGGCGCTGGCGGCGGGGGGCATGGCCTCGCCGGGTGCGGACCCGCCGGTGCGCGCCGCGTTCCTGCTCGTCAACGACCTGGCCCTGCTCCTGCTGCGCGACCGGATCCATGACGTCCTCGGCGTCGATCCGCTGTCCGCGGACGGGATGCGGCGCTGGGCGAGCGAAGCCCTGGCCGTCTACACCACCGGCCTGTTCCCCCACCCACCGTCTCCCGGAGAGGGATCCGCATGACCACCTCGATACGAACCGCACTCGAAGCCCGCGGGGTGCACAAGTCCTACGGGCGCCACCACGTGTTGCGCGGCGTCGACTTCCACGTCGGACCGGGCCAACTGGTGGCCGTGGTCGGCGAGAACGGGGCCGGCAAGTCGACCCTGCTGAAGATCCTCGCCGGCACCCTGGCCGCCGATCAGGGCCAGGTCCGGCTGAACGGGACGCTGGGCTACTGCCCGCAGATCCCCGTGCTCAGCGACAACCTCACCGTCGAGCAGCATCTGCGCCACTTCGCCGCCGCCCACCGCCTGCCGGACCTGGACCGCGCGGAGGAACTGGTGGAAGAGCTCGGCTACCGGAAGTTCCTCGGCCACCCGGCCAAGGAGCTGTCCGGAGGCACCCGCCAGAAGCTCAACCTCACCCTCGCACTGCTGCACGCCCCCGACGTGCTGCTGCTCGACGAGCCCTATCAGGGCTTCGACTGGGAGACCTACCTGCGGTTCTGGGACCTGGTCTCACAACTGCGAACCCAGGGCACCGCCGTCGTGATCATCACGCACCTCGTCTTCGAGGAGAGCCGCTTCGACACCCTCGACGACCTCCGCGAAGGCCGGACCACCCGCCGCACGACCACCACCGGAAGCAGCCTCGATGTCCACTCCTGACCTCCACCCGGCGACCGGGCCCCGTCCCGCCGCCCCCTCGGGCCGGCCCGCGTTCGGACAGTTCCCGACCGCCCTGCGGTTCGCGCTGCGCGACCAGACCCGCAACCGCCTCGCGGGCATGCTCCTGGTCGCCTTCGTCCCCGTCTGGTACCTGCTGATGCTCGCCATGGTCGGCCATCAGCCGCTCACCTTCAAGCTGTTCGCCACCGGGCGCCTCCTGCACGTCAACGGCGGCCAGCTCACCCTGATCAGCGCCGGATTCAACTCGCTCGCCATGATCGTGGGCTTCGCCGTGTTCGACGCCATCCGCAAGACGCTCACCTTCGACAGGCGTTTGGTCTTCGCCGGCTACCGGCAGGTCGCCCTCGTCGGCGCCAAGACCTGCGCCACCGCCCTGGTCTCCACCCTGGTCGCCTGCTACACCGCGCTCGTACTCATCGCCTTCTGGCGGCCCACGTTCAGCGGATGGCTCGCCGTCCTGGCCGGCTTCACCGTCATCTCGCTGATCTACGGTGCGTTCGGGCTGATGCTGGGCGTCCTGGTCAGGGGCGATCTCGAAGGATTCTTCCTGATCATCATGGGCGGCCTGATGGACTCCTTCCTGCAGAACCCGCTGGGCAATCCCCTGGCGAACAAGCCCCTCCTGGAGTGGTTCCCCTCCTTCGGACCGATGCAGTTCGCCGTGGGCGGCGCCTTCGGACACACCGCCCTGTGGGGCCATCTCGCCCTCGGAACGGCCTGGGCGGCCGTCTTCGCCGCCACGGGCCTGGCCGTCTTCTGGGCCAGGACCCGCAGCCGGACCCACCACAGCGGCGTCGAGCAGGTGTAGCCGGGGCCGGCGTCGGGCCGCCCTCGCCGTGCGGGGTTGAGCGACCGGCCCGTCGTGTGGCGCTCGGGCAGGGGCCGGGAGGCGTCCTCGGACTGTGCCTCGTGCCACGTGCGCTTGATGCGGTTCTGGCCCATGGAGGCGGGGTGGGCACGGAGTGTCCGCCCCGCCGGGGTCGTTCCCACGGCGACGGAGGTCCGTGCGTGATCGTGGACGCGTGGATGGTGAACGCCGTCGCGTTCACGTGCGTTCGCCGCGGGCACCGGTGGACGACCTGCCCGCCTTGTGCTCACCTGGCCAACCCCAGCGGTCACACCCGCCGGCGGGGTCGCGGGGCGGTGCGGCCGGAGGCGCCGAGCGGTGCGGGCGGCCGGGCCCCCGGGCCCAGCCCTTCTCCGTGCGGCCGTTCCGGTAGCCTGCGGGGCATGAGCGTTGACGATCTTCCTGCGGCCGAGTTCGGGTTTCCCGGTCCGCTGCGGGACCGGCTGGTCGCCGCGATCCTGGCCGGGGCCAAGACGTCGACCTCCGCACTGGTGCTGGGGTACGAGCGAGCGGGTGAGCCGATGCCGCAGGCCGGGCAGCGGTCGGCCGTGGTCGACTCGGCGGGACGGCGGGTCGCGGTGATCGAGACGACCGGGGTCCGGGTGGTCCGGCTCGCCGACGTCGACCTGCGGCACGCCGTCGACGAGGGCGAGGGCGACACGTCGGTGGCCGCGTGGCGGGCCGGGCACGAGCGGTTCTGGAACTGTGCGGAGGTGCGCGAGGAACTGGGCGACCCCGGTTTCGCCGTCGACGACGACACCCTGGTGCTGGCCCAGCGCTTCCGGCTGGTGCGCACGCTCCCCTGACGCGACGCGTTCGCCGGCGACCCGTCCCGGGTATCGCGACCGCCCCGGCCCCGGCACGGTGACGACCTGCCGGCCGGGGCGGAGCTGGTGCCGGCGCAGCTGGTGGCCGGCGCTCCTGCTGGTCCTCGCCCAGCACGCCTGAAACGTCGGACACCCGGCCGCACCGCCTCTCAGAGGCCCTCGTCCTCCGCCGCCACCCGTTCCCCCGCGAACGGCGGTGTGCCGTCCCGCCGCGTCAACTCCGCCTCGAACACCCGGAACGCCTCCTCCCGCGACGCGAACCGCCGCAGCACGACGGGGTGTTCACCGATGCGGGTCTCGGCCCACCAGGCGGGATCCGCCCCGGGCTCGTGTGCCAGGACGACGGCGTCGGCGTCCTTGTACGGGGCGTAGGGGTCGGTGTGGCCGTCGCCCAGCAGGCCGTAGGCGTCGTTGCGGACGCCGCGGTACAGCAGCCGCAGGAACAGGTCGGACAGCGTCGTCATCTCCGGCGGCTGGACGTGCCGTACGTAGTGGTCCCAGCGGGCCTCGGCCTCGGCCGCCTCGTTGTCCCGGGCGACGGCGAGCTGTTCGCGCCACTGTGCGGCGGTCAGGGGCGGGGACTGGTCCCAGGGGCCCGTGAGGTCCTCGAAGCAGTGCGCGCACAACTCGCCCTCGGTGGCGAAGCGGTAGTCGATGACGAAGGCGAAGTGCCGGTACTCCCGGTCGGTCCCGGTGGGCCAGTGGCCCAGCAGCCAGCGCCCCCGCTCGTCGCGGCGGACCACCCGGGAGTTCCCGTCGTCCGGACCGGTCCCGTGCACGCCCTCGACGCGCACGAGACCCGGTTCGACGCCGCACCGGTCGAGGGCGGGCAGCAGTTCGGCGACGGTCATCACCGGTTCCCCGGCGGCCTCCCGCTCCCGCCACGTCCGCCGCCACCGCTCGCGCCGGCGGAAGACACCGGGTTCCTCCCCCGCGAGCCGTTCCTCCGCCTCCCGCCACTCCCGCGCGCACGCCGCGCCGAACGCCGCCTTCGCCTCCGCGAACGCCTCCCGCCCGTCCGTGCGCGTCAGTTCGGCGGCGAACGCCCGGCACGCCTCGTCCTCGCGGGCGTACTCGGCCACGTCACCCGACACGTGGTGCGGGGGGATGCCGGCGGCTCCGACGGACCACGGACCCGCCGCCCCGCCGCTCAGCCACACCGACCCGGCCGGCCGCAGGTTCCAGGCCCGGGCCTTCGACACGTCCGCGATCCAGTAGCGGTCCGGGTCCACCCCGGACCGCTCCAGGAACGACGCCAGTTCACGCGTGTTCACCTGCGGTGACCGATTCCTCTCAGAACGGGTAGGCGGTCTTCACGAAGAAGCCCATGGGGTGCTTGGGCGTCGGAGGAGTGCGCTGGAGAGTCACCCTGACGTTGTTGCCGGTCCTGGCGGAGCTTCCGTCCGCCTTGTACACGATGCCCAGGCTGTCCGGGTCCGCCCCTCCGACGAACTTACCGTCGAAGACGAGCTGGGAGTCGCCGCCCTTCTTGGCCAGCCAGTTGGCGATCTGCTTGGTGCCCTCCATCTTCTTGGTGATCACGGAGGTGACGGCGTCCTGCGCCAGCTGCGCGTTCGTCCACACACTGTTCCTCCCGGCCTTCCTCGTGAGCTTCGCCAGATCGATGGCCTGCTGCGGCGTCACGTTGACGTGCTCCTTGAGGGTGTGGGCGACGTCGGAGAACAACGCGTCGTCCTTCGCCAGGTTGAAGCAGTTGTGCACCAGCACCGCGGACGTCCCGGTCCGTACGTAGAAGTCGTGCGTGCCGTCGACCGTCATGTCGTGGACCGTGCGGCCGTCACCCGCCGAGGCGGTGATCGCGGCGACCGGCACGGCGCTGCCGTCCGTGTGGCGCAGTCGGTCACCGACGTGGAGCGCGGAGGCGGGCAGCCAGCCGCGGTCGACGGTGAACAGGACGTGGCCGTCGGTCGTGGTCAGGCTGCCGCCGCCGGCGAGGGTCAGCGTCAGCATCCGGCCGTGCGTCGCGTGGGAGTAGGTCGCGGTGACGACCGCCGGCCGCAGCAGACCGGTCGGGCGGTCGAGACTCATCACCCGGTCTCCGGCGCGGATCGCGGAGAACGCGTGGTAGTTGCCGTCCGCGCCGAGGACCTGTGTGGACGCGGGGAAGCTGTCCTCGTCGCACGGGGCGAACCAGGTCTCCTCGTCGTCGACCTCCGCCTTCAGCGCGTCGGACGTCCCGTGGTCCAGGTCGAGCGCGTCCACGGCGTGCCACGCGTCGTCGAGACCCACGCCGGCGTGCAGCGCGTCGTTGAGGCCGGTGATGGCACGCAGCGCGTTGGCGATCTTGGACGGCGGGATGAACCACGAGGCCGCCCAGGCGCAGCCGGTGATGCTGCCGTGGGAGCAGTTGACGAAGTCGGCGGTGAAGCCCTTCCAGAGGCTCTCGATGAACGCCTGGTCGAAGTCGACCGTGATGTCCCACGCGCTGAAGTGGTGGGTGATCGTGGTGCTGCCCTGGTCGGTCCGGCTGCCCAGGTAGGTGGAGTCCTCCTCGGGGCAGCCTCCGGCGGTGGCGGCGCCGGGGTCCTGCGAGGTGTCGCAGAGGTAGAAGTCGACGGTGATCTTGAACGTCATCAGGAAGGAGACGTCGCAGCCGGAATCGAAGGGGCCCAGGTCGCAGGGGCCCTGCGGTACGGGGTCGCCGATCGGGGTGATCTTCTGCGTCGTGTAGACGTGCTGGGCCCCCGTGGCGTCGCCGGTGTCGAGTTCGGCCGCGTTCTGCTCCTGCACCGCCAGCGTCGCCGCCTGCTGGGCGGAGTCGGCCTGGGCCTGGGCGTCCTTGGCGGCGTTCTCGGCGGCGGTGGCGGCGGCGTCGGCCTGGGCGGCGACCTGGGCGGCACTGTCGGCGGCGTCGCGGGCGTCGGACGCGGCCTGCTGGGCGGCTGCCGCGTCCTGTTCGGCGGTGTCGGCGGAGGCGCGGGCGTCGTCGGCGTCGCCTGCGGCGGTGTCGGCGGCCGCCTGGGCGGCGTCGCTGTCAGCGGTGGCCTGCGCGTCGTACGCGGTGGTCTGCGCGACGGTGGCCTGCGCCTGGGCGGCGTAGGACTGCGCCTCGGCGGCGGAGGCCAGCGCGTGCTGGACGGAGACCGCGGCGTTGGCCGCCTGGAGGGCGGCGTCCGCGGCGGCGGTCTTGGCGGCCTTGGCGTCGCCGGTGGCGTCGTCGGCCAGCGCCTGGGCGTCGGCGGCGACCTGCGCGGCCTGCTGGGCCTTGGCCTGCGCGGCCGCCTGCTGCTGTTCCGCGATGGTCTTCGACGCCTGCGCGGTCAGGACGGCGAGCCCCGCTGAGGAGTCGCTGTCGACGTAGGGCGCGCCCAGCTGGATGGCGTCGTTGGCCGGGTCGGTGACGGTCTGCGCCGCCTGGGTGGCGGCGGTGGCGGCCTGCGCGGTGGTGTACGCGTAGCCGGCGGCTGTCGCCGCGGTGGCCTGCGCGTCCTGCGCGTCCTGGGTGGCGTCGGCCGCGTCGTCTGCGGCGGACTTGGCGTCGGCCTCGGCGGCGGCCGCGTCGTGCTGCGCGGTCTTCGCGTCGGTGGACGCCTGCTGCGCGGCCTGGACGGCGGTCGCGGCGGCGGCCTCGTCGGTGCGCAGGGCGGCGTCGGCCTTCTTCTTCGCGGAGGCCGCGTCGTCGGCGTCGGCCTGCGCCCGGGAGGCGGCTGCCTCGGCGCGGGTGGCGTCGGCGTCGGCCTGCGCGGCGGCCTGGGAGGCCGCGTCGGCGTTCTGCTGGGCGGAGTCGGCCGCGTTGGACGCGTCGGTGGCGTCCTGGTCGGCCGCGTCGGCCGCGTCGCGGGACGCCTGCGCGTCGTCGGAGGAGGACTCGGCGTCGGCGTGCGCGTCGGCGGCGTCGGCCTTGGCCTGGAGGGCGTTGCGGTCCGCCTGCGCGTCCCACGCCTCCTGGGCTGCCTGCCGGGCGTCGCTGTCGGCCTTCTGCGCGGCCTGCGACTTGCTGTCGGCGGTGGCCTGGGCGGACTGCGCGGCGGCCAGGGCCGCCTGTGCGTTCTGGTCGTCGGCGTCGGCGGCCGACTGGTCCTGGGACGCCTTCGCCTCGTCGGCGGCGGCGTCCTGCTTGTCCTGGGCGGCCTGCTGCTGCTGGGCCTCGGCGGCCAGGCGCTTGGTGTGGGCGGTGGCGGCGGCGGTCTTCGCGGTGGCCTCGGCGGCCTGCGCGGTCGCCAGGGCGTTCTTCGCGGTGGTGGCCTGCGCGGCGGCGTTCGCGGCCTGCTGGGCGGCGCCCTGGGCCTCGGCCTTCGCCTGAGCGTCGGCGGCCTGGGCTGCGGCCAGCTTGAACGCGGCCTCGGAGTCGGCGGCCTGGGTCTGGGCCTGCGCGGTGATCGTCTGACTGTCGGCGACCGACGCGCCGGTGGCCTGCGCGGCGGTCTGCGCGGCGCCGGACTGCGCGGACAGCGCGGCGGAGGCGGCGAGGGTGACCTGCGCCTCCTGTTGGCCGGACAGCAGGCCCCGGCCGCGCGGTTCGCCGGCCGCGTCGGCGACGCCGTACGCCTGCTGCTGCTGGGCGGTGGTGTCGTCGGCGGCGGTCTTGGCGGCAGCGGCCTGCTGGCCGACGATCGCAGCCTGCGCGGCGGCGGTGGTCCTCAGCGCCGTCAGGGTGTTCTTGACCTGGGTGAACTCCGCGGCCGTCGGGTAGTCGAGGGACTTGTCGCCGTCCGCGGTGGGGGCGTTGTCCTGCGAGGCGACGAACTTCTGCGAGGTGCTGCCGTCGCACGTCTTGACCAGTGCCGCCTGGCCCGAGGCGGCGGTGGTGAAGGCCGCGCACAGCTTGGCGCCGACGTTGTACAGGCGGGTGCTGCCCTTGGTCGTCAGGTACTGCCAGTGCTCGGTGGAGCCGCCGTTGCAGGTGTAGAGCTGGATCTTCGAACCGCTGGTCGTGCCGGCGGCCTGGAGGCACTTGCCGTTGGGGTTGCGCAGTTCGCCGTCGGTGGTGTCGCCCTCGTAGGGCTTCCACTGCTGGCTGGCCGAGGAGTTACAGGTGTACGCCTGGACGGGGTTGCCGTTGGCGGTGCCGGCACCCTTGTTGTCCAGGCAGATGTTGCTGCCGCCGGCCGGCTTGAAGATGATCGGCCCGCTGCCGGCGACGCCGGGGCCGCCGGGCGACCAGTAGGCGGTCCAGTAGGTCAGCAGGTCGGCCTGTTCGGCGGCGACGAGGGTCCTGCCGAGGGCCTCGGTGCCGGTCGACAGGGCGGTGGCGGCCTTGGCGTTGTCGGCGTAGAGGGCGTCGCGCTGGGTCTGCTGGCCGGCGATCTCCGCCTGCCATTCGCTGTCTGCGGTCGACAGTTCGGGGCCGAGGACGCCGTTGGGGTCGACCGGGTCGGTCGAGGCGCAGGACGCGAAGCGGGACTTGAGGTCCTCGACCGCGATCCGGAACTCGGCGCTGCCGGGTTCGGGCGCGGTGCGCGGGAAGCCGCCGTTCTCCAGCACGATGCGGGTGTCGTCCGCGTAGTAGTCGTGCATGAAGCTCATGTCCTGCCACGCGTCGTACTCGGCGAGGTCCCGCTGGAAGTCGGGGTCCGAGCCGTCCGGGTCGTGGAAGAGCCCGTTGCCGAGCGCGGTGACGGCCGCGACGGAGTCGCCGGAGGCGAGCGGCGTCGGGTCGTCGTAGAAGGAGTCCTCGGTGGTCCAGTAGCTCTGCGAGACCCAGCTGCCGAAGCCGATCTGGTCGAACGGGTCGGACACGTCCGGGGTGGCGGCGCCCCAGATGTCGGGCGGCAGCGACGGGTTGGACTCCGGCGTGGACAGCCCTTCCAGTTCCAGGGTGCCGTTCGCGTTCGTCAGGTTCTCGTCGATGGTCTGGAGCTGGTCCAGCTTCGCGAGTTCCGCGTCGTTGTCGCTCTGGTACGCGGTGTGCAGCGGGGTGGTGTCCCAGTAGTCGTCCTCGGCGGCGGCGTGCACGTGGGCGGCGTCGCCGTCCAGGCCGGCCGAGGCGACCTGCTTCATGGCCGGGCCGCCCTTGCGCAGGACGTTCGACAGCAGGCACTGGTCCGCCCGCAGCTGCTGCTCGGTACCGTCGTCGTAGCCGGCGGCCTGCGTCGCGGCGTGGGCGGCCGCGAACACCGGCTGCGGCCCGGTCCCGACGGTGACGGCGGCGGCTATCGCCAGTCCGAGCGCGACGGATCTCAACCGTCCCCTGTGACGGCGTAGCGATCCTGATGTGGCGTGCATGGCCAACCCCCCCGGGTTCTGCTGCCCGACCGAACTATTGGTGAAGAACGTGTACGTCCCCCGTGAAACACGCACACGAGTCGCTCATCCTCGCCGCCCGCCCCACCCTTGACAAGTTGATTAAGGCATGACAGATCGACACAGAAGCGGCACACCTTCCCCGCCGCTGGGGTGAGTTGGCTCACGGGATACGGCCGCGCGGCGCGGAGGCGGGCATTCCGCAGGTGGAGGCGGGCGTTCCGGATACGGCGGGCCGCGACGCGGAGGCGGCCGCACGGGCGGACGTTCCGCACGCGCGGGCCGCGTCGGCTCGGTCACAGCGCGGTCCCGTCCACGGGAGGACGGGCGCGTGCCGCCGTTCACCCAGCTCGACCTCAAGCGGATTCCGGGCGCGGGCCCCCGGGGGTGTGGGCCGACGCGTTCGCCACCACGCCGGCCGTGCGCTGCCAGCCGCTGCCGCCGGCCCCGCACGAGCCGCAGCGGCTGCTGCACGAGCTGGGCGCTGCACACCGCGCGGGCCGGCGGATGCCCGATCGGGGGACCGTCGACCAGCTGGACGGGAGGCCGGCGGTGTGGCAGCCGGTGAAGACGCCGCCGCCCCGGGGGAACGGCCAGGGGTTCACCATCTCGTGGACGGTGCCGCGGGCGGAGCGCGGGGCGTGCTGTCGGTGACGAACAGCGAGCGCGGCACCACCCGCGCCCGGGGGCGGGAGGGCCCGGGGTCAGGACCTGGCGGCGTCCCGGCGCTCGGCCGTGGCCTGCTTGCGGGCCTCGGTGCGCTCCTCCTTGTCCTGCTTCTCCTGCAGGCGCTCGGTCTCCTTGCGGACGCCGGCCTGGACCTCGCGCTCGCGCACCAGCCACTCGGGCTGCTCGTCGCGGAGGGCGTGGATCTCGTCGGTGGTGAGCGGCTCGGTCACCCCGCCGCGCGCGAGGCCGGCGATGGAGACGCCCAGGCGGCCGGCGACGACCGGACGCGGGTGCGGGCCGTTGGCCCGCAGATCACGCAGCCACTGCGGGGGGTTGGCCTGGAGGGCGTTGAACTCGCCGCGCGAGACGACACCCTCCTGGAACCCGGCGGGGGTGGCCGGGAGGTACACCCCCAGCTTCTTCGCCGCCGTGGCGGGCTTCATGGTCTGGGGGGTCTGCTGCGACGTCATGCCCTCCAGGGTATCGAGCGCGTGCGGTCCCGCCGACCACGACCGGTAGCCTGGGCCGTGTGACAGGCTCCGCGCTCCCCCCGACGTTCCGGCTCGCCTACGTACCGGGGGTGACGCCCGGCAAGTGGGTCAAGGTCTGGAACGAACGGCTGCCCGAGGTCCCCCTGACGCTGGTGCCGGTCGCCCCCGGCGAGGCGGACGGCGTTCTGCGTGACGGCACGGCCGACGCCGCGCTCGCCCGGACACCGGTCGACCGGGAGCGGTTCATGGCCATCCCGCTCTACACCGAGACCACGGTGGTCGTCGTGCCGAATGACCACCTGTTCACCGCCGCCGAGGAGGTCGCCGCGGCGGATCTCGCCGACGAGATCGTGCTGCACCCGCTGGACGACGTCCTCGGCTGGGAAGTGCCGCCCGGCCGACCCGCGTTCGAACGTCCCGCGACGACCGCGGACGCGGTCGAACTCGTGGCCGCGGGCATCGGCGTCCTGGCCGTCCCCCAGTCCCTCGCCCGCCTGCACCACCGCCGCGACCTCACCTTCCGCACCCTGAACGACGTGCCGGCCTCCTCCGTGGCGTTCGCCTGGCCGGCGGCGGACGAGGCGCCGGAGCTGGTCGAGGAGTTCATCGGCATCATCCGCGGCCGGACGGTCAACAGCACCCGCGGCCGGAAGCCTCCGGCGGCGGAACCGTCCGGAGGCTCGCGCGGGGCCTCCGGCGGCTCGCGCGGGGGGACTGGTTCACGCGGGAGGGCCGGCGGCTCGCGCGGGGGGGCCGGCGGCTCGCGCGGGGGGGCCGGCGGGCGGAGGTCTTCCGGGGGTGGGCGGTCGCGGCGGGGGTGACGGTGCCCGCCGGGGGTCGGGTGGGTGGTGCGGCGGTGCGTTGTCGGCTGTCGGTTCGCTCGGCTTGCCCGTTCGGCTGACGGACGTCCTCACCGAACCCGCACCCGGCCAGCGCACCCGGGTACCAGCCCACCCCGGCGACCAGGACTCCTCACCCGGCCCCAGGCGCCAACCGGACATCAGGTCACATGCCGCACCCTCATGGCTGGCTGCGTCCCCTTCCGTGGGCGCACGGTACCGCCCGGCCGCCCGGCAGCGGATCCGGCCCGCGCCGTAGCCGGGGGCCGGATCCGCCGACCTCACGCCGGGGATCCCAGGCGAGGCCGGGTCGGAGCCCTCGGCCCCGATACCAAGAGTCCGGTCGCCCCGGCGCGAGTGGCCTGGACTCACCTGCCGGCTCTACGAGTCCCCCAGCTCCAGCAATCCGGCCACGTTTCGGCGCAGTTCCTCCAGGCCGACTTCGGCTGCCGCTTCCACGTCGTCGCCGCCTGAGGGAAGGAAGAGCTTCGCGGTCTCTCCGTTCCCCTCGCAGACGATCCGCCCGCCCAGAGCCGCCGGGTCTGGACCAGGGCGGTTTCAAAGTCTTGGTGATCAAGTAGATGTGCTGGTCACGACATCGTGACGATGGTCCGGCGGTCCGTCACACATGCAACGAAGCTCCGGTTGGTGTGGGTGACCGATCCAGTCGCCTGTACCGCCCGGAGCTTCGATGTGCCGTCAGTCTGCCACCGTGTGTCTGATCAAGTCACCCTCACGTCAGCACCGTGCGATTGCCGGCCTGGTGGAGAGGCTGGCGACCTTGCCTGATCCCCGGGACCGGCGCGGGCGGCGTCACCCATTCGTGTGCGTACTGCTGGTGGCATGCTCGGCGGTGGTGACCGGGGCGAAGTCGTTCGCGGCGATCGGGCAGTGGGCGCGCAACGCCCCGCAGGATGCCCTGATCCGGCTCGGTGCCCGCGCGGTGTCGGTCTTCGGAGTGCGCGTCGCGCCGAGTACGGCGACGATCCGCCGGATCATCACCACAGTTTGCCCCGGCGGTCTCGCTGACCTGCTGGGATGCGACCCTGCCGACGCCGGCACCCTCGCGGTGGACGGCAAGAGTGCCCGTGGCTCGCGCCACGGCACCACCCCCGCCGCTCACCTCCTCGCGGCGATGACCGGCAGCGGGCAGACCGTCACCCAGCTCCGGGTACCGGACAAGACGAACGAAATCAGCTGCTTCGCCGACCTGCTGGCCCCCTTCGACCTGACCGGGGTGACCGTGACCGCCGATGCCCTGCACGCCCAGCGCGACCACGCCCGCTTCCTCGTCGAGGAGAAGAAGGCCCACTACGTGCTGTGCGTGAAGAAGAACCGGCCCGGCCTGTTCGAGCGCCTCCACAGCCTGCCCTGGAAGGAGGTCACCGCGAAGTTCTACGACCGCACCGAAGGCCACGGCCGCAAGGAGACCCGCGTGGTGCAGGTCCTCACCGTCGAGGACCTCGACTTCCCGCACGCCGCCCAGGTCGCCCGCATCACACGGCACCGCACCTGCCTCACGTCCGGCAGGCGCACGCGGGAGACGGTCTACGTCATCACCGACCTGACCAGCCGCCAAGCGTCCCCGCAGCGGCTCGCGAAGATCGCGAGGTCCCAGTGGATCATCGAAAACCGGCTCCACTTCGTCCGAGACGTCACCTTCCGCGAGGACGCTTCGAAAGTCCACACAGGGCACGGCCCGGAGAACATGGCCACCCTCCGCAGCTTCGCGATCAACCAGCTCCGCACAGCCGGGCACCCCAACATCGCTGCCGGCCTCCGCGAGATGTCCTACGAGCCCTTCACCCGCCCCCTGAACCTTCTCGGCATCGCCTGACCAGCACGAACACCTGATCACTCAGACTTTGAAACCACCCTGGGGTCTGGACAGTGCCGGTAGAGAGAGGCCGTGCGGTACGGCACGCCCGCGTCGCCGGCCCCCGGCGTCACCGACCGCATCAGCCAATTCGCCAGCACGTCGGCGGCGCTCGCCGGGGACAGAAGTGTGTAGGTATACAGCCAGCCAAGCGGCCCGAGCTTCCGAGGATGCGGCAGTTCACCGGCTCCGTGGGCACCGGAGCCGGATTCTCCATGACGATCCCGCGGACCGGGACCTCTTCGTCGCCCAGCGCGAAGAACCGTGGCGCCCGTACCCGTCGCCCTTCCACATCCGTCAGCACGATGTACGTGGGCCGGCACCGCGCAGCCATGGCCAGGGCCAGCCCCGGCGTCATCGCCCAGTCAGCATCCAGCACCGGCTCCGACGGTTTAGCAGAAGCCCGGGGTCGGCCATGTCACCGGTGACCAGCTCATTGGTCTTGACGCGACGTCGTCTGCCGCAGTCAGCCCATGCCTCCGCCAGCTTGTCATCGCAGACCACATGCTTGGGACCGCCCAGGACACAGAGCATCATCCCGTTCAGGGCCACCAGGTCCACGCTCTCGCCGGCGGCGGAGCGGTCGAACATCCGCTGGGCCTGCGCGCTGCGCTCCGCGGCGCCGCTGACAGAGACGGTTTCGGGCTTCATGTCTCAGAACCAACTTCCCACGGTCGACTTCAGCGAGTGCCACCCATGGCTGATGGCGTGGCCGGCGTCCTTCACCTCCGAGACGGTGGCATGTCCGACGTCGTTGCAGACATTCCGGAAGGGAGCCCAGTTGTGGTACAGGAAGTCACCGGCCAGGTAGACGCCGGTGCCGATCATCACCACTTCGCCGACAACAGGGAATTCGTCCATCGTCATGTTCATCATGATCAACGTTCCGTTGGCGCCGGCGATGGAACGGTCCACGTTCCCCAACGCGCCCTCGTCCGGCGGGTCGATGACCGTAGCGGCGTCAGCGACAACCCCCAGCACGGACAGCGTCGTGCCCAGCCCCCGGATCTCGGAGATCGATCCGGCGGCGGTTCTGAGCCACCCGGGGGCGAAAGTGTCGAACGCGTCGAGGGTGCGGCCCGTGTCCTCACCCTTGATTCGGCAGAGTGCGAGCAGGTCAGCGGTGGACAGGCCGCCGCTCTTCTGTGCCACCCCGGCCGCTTCGATGGCGTCGTCAAGCGCTTTCAGCTTTTCGCTCGGGACCCCAGCCAACTCCTTCAGCGCGTCGATCCAGTGATCGGCAGCGACAATGTCGAGCGGCGCCAGGACTGTTTCGAGGATCTTCCGGTACGGCTCGATCTTCTCCATCACGCCGCCGTCCTCCTCGGTGTCCTTCGCCGCGCGGCGGGACTCAGAAAGGTACCGGTCGTGGAGTTCGTCGGCAGGGCCGGCGCCGGGGGACTGCTGGGAGACGAGGGCCGGGTCGGTGGCATTCCGTGTCTGGACGGAGGCGGCTTGACGCGCCGAAGGACACTCCAGCGCCTCCTGCGCCGCGCGGGCCGCCTTCTTCTCCAGAACGTCCGCCTCGCTCTGCAATTCCTGCAGCTTGCCCGCCCACCGGCCGGACGCGGCGGAGAGGCGAGAAGCCACTCCCAGGCTCTTCCGCAATGCGGGGACGATGTCACCGATCAGTTGTGACTGAGTAGCATGGGAAGCCTGGCCTTGCCATGCGGAAAGATCAATGGAATCCAGCAGCGAAATAATGTGCTGCAGTTCCTCGGCGACATCGTGATGCCGCTTGGCGAGCTCTCTCGTGGCATCGACGTCACCCGGCGTGGGGTCGAATCCGAGATGCGGCATCGAGCGAGCGTAGGAATTCATCACGACTCCTGGCGCATGTGGCTGGAGAGGTCGGCGTCGACCTGGTGCATCGTGGCGCCAACATTCCCGACCTGACCGTGAAGTTCGTTCAGACAGGTCCCCATGATCTGGAGTTCCGCCGCTAGAAGCGCGTGCGCCTGGCGGAGCGCGGTGACCAAGGGATCGGCGCCGACGACCTCGGGGTCGAACGAGGTGACTCCATGATGAACCGGTTCCAGCCGATCAACTGCCGCTCTCAGCCGCGACGCGACCTGGCCCAATATGTCATCACTCACACGTAAATCCGCCACTTGGTGACGCCCCCCGTGTCGTTCGGACAGATATGGAAACCGATCGATTCTACCGGCCGGGTCCACCTCGTGACACCCATCTCGTGAACTGCCGCAACGACTTCCAGAAGTCGGAGTACGCCAGTGGGGAGCGGTGCTGCCGCGCCGCCTGCCACGAGGTGGTGTTCGCGGTCCGGTCGAGTCCGAGGCCCGCGAGGAGGGTGAGGTGGCCGGCGGTCGGTTTCGCCCGGTGCGCGGGGCTTTTGGTGTTGGACAGCCACACCCCGAGGCGTACCTCCACTTCGTTGTCGCCTTCGACGGCCTGGCCGCCGGGGCCGACGGGGGTGGAGGGACTCGGTGTGCTGCCGGGGCATCTGTACGTGCCCTTCCCGGGCCCGGTACCGCGCGAGGGCGGCGACCCCGCGCCGGAACGCGGACGTCCCCGCGTTCACGATCTGCCGCTTCGCGTATCTGCCCCGGTGGCCACCGGCCGACGGATGCCGCGGCCCTCCACGCCGTGACCACGGGCCCGACCAGGGGCCCACTGCCCGTCGGAGACATCACCCGAGTACGACTTGCGATCGCCCCTCCCGTCACCCGGGCGAATCCCGAACGCCCGACCGGCGACGACGCCCCACCATCACCCCCGCCGAGTGATCACCAACCGGACAGGAGATCACGTACCGCGCTCCCGGACGGTCCACTGGGCTGACCGTCGACCGACGGTCAGCTTCGCCTCTCGCGCGCTTCCCCGCGCCCTTGCCGGGCGGTCAACCCGCTTTGCCTGTAGCCGTGTTGGGGGCGGCGGTATAGTCCCGGCCGGGGGGTGGGGGATGCGGCGGGGGGTAGTTCACGACCGGGTGCAGTTGTTCATGACGGTGGCGACGATGCTGTACCGGGCCAGTCATCTGGCGGTCGGGGTTTTCGCGGTGGCGCAGGCGCGGGAGGGGCGACCGGCTGCGGTGCTGGTGCTGGGTGGGGCGTTCGGGCTGAGTGCGGTGCTGTACGGATCGGCGCTGCTGCGCGGGTCGTTGTCGCGGGCGCTGGTGCTCGCCGACGTGGTGCTCGTGGGGACCCTGGCGCCGTTCGCGGAACTCACCTGGAGCGGCGGGCGGCCGGTCGACGCCGGGGACTGGGTGATGCTGCTGGGCACGTCGGCGAGCGCGGTCGCCGCGGTCCGGCTGGAGACGCGGTGGCTGGCCGGTGCGGTGGCGCTGCTGACCGCCACGCACGTGGTGGCCTACCGGCTGGCCGGCGGGAGCGCGGGGGCACTGGGCCAGCACGTGATCTCGCTGGTGTCCTCCGCCGCGCTCGCCCGGGTCCTGTGGTGGTTCCTGGACCGCGAACGGCGGCAGCGGGACGAGGCGAACGCGCGGGCGCTGGTCGCTGAGGCGCACCGGGCCCGGTACGCCGAACGCCTCGACCAGCACCGGGCGCTGCACGACACGGTGCTGGCCACGCTGACCGCCATCGCCGGAGGGGTGGACGCCGGGGCGCCGCAGGTGCGGGAGCGGTGCGCGCGGGAGGCCGCCTACCTGCGGCGGCTGATCCAGCGGACCGCCGGGGAGGATCCGCCCCGGGAGCTGGACTCGGCGCTGGAGGACTCGGTGGCGTCGGCGGAGATGCTGGGGCTGCGGGTGACCGCGCAGTACGAACGGATGCCCGACCTGCCCGCCGGACCGGTGGCGGCGGTGGCCGACGCGGTGACCGAGGCGTTCAACAACGTGCGCCGGCACGCGGGCACCGGGCACGCGTGGCTGACGGTCACCGGCCGGGACGGCGCGGTGACGGTCACCGTCGTGGACCGGGGCGCCGGGTTCGATCCCGGGGTCACCCGGCCGGGGCTGGGGCTGCGCCGTTCCGTGCACGCGCGCATGGAGGACTGCGGGGGCGCGGCCCGGGTCGAGACCGCGCCGGGCGAGGGCGTCCGGCTGGAGCTGCGGTGGCCGCGGTGACCACGGACGGCGCGCCGGTCACGGTCGCGCTGGTCGACGACGACCGGATGCTGCGCGACGGGATGGCGGTCTGGCTGAGCGGTGTCTCCGGGCTGACGCTGACCGCCTCGGTGGCGACCGTCGGCGAACTGCTGGAGCGGCCCGGGCCCGGCGCGCGGGTCGTGCTGCTGGACCTGGTGCTGCGGGACGGGTCGCAGCCGGAGAGCAACATCCGGCGGCTGCGGGCGGCGGGCAGCGGGGTGCTGGTGATCAGCACGGTGCCGGACCGGGAGCGGATCCTGGCGTCGCTGACGGCGGGGGCGGACGGCTACCTCACCAAGGACAACGACCTGCCGGCGCTGGTGGCGGCGGTGCGGGAGATCGCTGCGGGCGGCACCGCGCACTCCCCCGAACTGGCCTTCGCCTGCGCCCACGACGACAGTCCCTCCCGGCCGCGTCTGTCGCCGAAGGAGCTGGAGGTGCTGCTGGACTACGCGTCGGGGATGACGCTGAAGGCCGCGGCCCGCCGGGCGGGCATCACCACACACACCGCGAAGGACTACCTGGACCGGGTCAAAGCCAAGTACCAGCGGGCCGGCCGGCCCACCTACACCAAGACGGACCTCTCGCGCCGGGTCCGCGAGGACGGTCTGGACGGCGGCTGAACCGGTCGCCTCCCCCTGGCAAGCCCCCCGAAGTGGGGGCTGCCCCCGCTGTGCCGCTCCCCCTAGCGTCGTCGCCGGTGCCGGGACGGCCGTGAGCCCGGGCGACGGACCGACGGAGGGTGCCCACCGTGGAGGAGGCGTACGCGCTGACCCTGGCCGACCGGGAGTTCTACATGCCGCTGGCCCGCGCGGTGGACACCGGCCCGCGCTGGCGGCCCGCCGGGGTGCCGCGGGGGTGGTCCGGGGAGGGCGACGGCGTGTGGACGCACTGGCGTCCCGAGCGGGCGGCGGTGGCCGCTGAGGGCTGGAAGATCCACGTGTCCACGGCCCGGGACCGGGTGCGGTTCACCCTCGACACGGTGGCCGCCGCCTGCTTCGCGGAGGGCGTCACGTTCAAGCACCTGGCGGCGCCGCTGTTCTTCACCGCGTTCCACCACAAGTACGCGACGTGTTCGCAGGCCGGCAAGTTCTGCGCGCTCTACCCGCCGGACGTGGCCACGGCCCGGCGGCTGCTGGAGCGGCTGTCGCACGACCTGGCCGGTGAGAGCGGCCCGTTCGTCCTGACGGACCGCCAGTACGGGGGCGGCGGGGTCGTCTTCTACCGCTACGGCGCCTTCGCCGGGCTCCGCCGCACCCGGCCGGACGGCCGCACCGAGCACCTGGTGCGGGACGGTCACGGGCAGGAGACCGAGGACGTGCGCTCGACGACGTTCGTGCTGCCGCCCGGCATCGAGGACCCGTTCGCCCCGCCGCCCCGGCCGTTCGAGGGGCCGATCCTGCTCAACGGCCGGTTCGAGGTGACGGAGGTCGTCCGGCACAGCAACGGCGGCGGTGCCTACCGTGCCACGGACCGCGCCACCGGAGCGGCGGTCTTCGTCAAGGAGGCCCGGCCGCACAACGGGCTGCTCGGCGACGGGGAGGACGCGCGCGACCGGCTGGGCCGCGAGTGGCGGATGCTCCGCCGGGTGCACGCCGCGGCGCCGGGGCTGTGCCCGGAGCCGGTGGACCGCTTCAGCATCGGGGACCACGAGTTCCTGGTGACGGAACTCGTCGGGGGCGACGGGTTCATCACGTGGGTGTCGGCCAACACCACGGTGGGACGGCTGGACGTCCCGGCCGACCGGGCCCGGGAGTACTACGAGCGGGTCCAGCGGGTGCTCGGCAGCCTGCGGGACGCGCTCGACCGGCTGCACGCGATCGGGCTGCGGTTCGGCGACCTCAGCCACGGCAACGTGCTGGTCGGGGAGGACCTGACGGTACGGCTGATCGACTTCGAGACCGCCGGGCCGCTGACCGGCGTCCCCTCGGCGCTGGGCACCCCCGGCTACAAGCCGTCCGCCGAGTGGACGGCGGCCGGCGCGGGGGACGACGACTACGGCTTCGCCGGCCTCGCGCTGTGCGGCCTCTTCCCGCTGCACCAGCCGCTGGAGCGCGACCCGGAGGGCCGGCTGGAGCTGCTGCGGCGCGACGTGGACGTGGCCGCCGAGGTGCCCGAGGAGCTGTGGCGGGCGGCGACCCGCTTCCACGGGCGCCGCCCGGACGGCGCCGCCACGGCCGGCCACGGCTGGGCGCTGCCGTCCGCCGCCGAACTGGACGAACGACCCGAGCGGGCGCTGGGCCGGCTGCGGGACGGACTGGCTCAGGGGCTGCTGGCGATGGCCCGGCCGGACTTCCCCGACTGGGTCTTCCCGCCCTCGCCCAAGGGCCTGTCGGTGAACACCACCTGCGCGGAGCTCGGCACCGCCGGCGTGCTGTACGCCCTGCACCACAGCGGCGTCCCGGTGCCCGGCGCGCTGGTGGACCGGCTGCGGCGGGACGCGCTGCGGCAGCGGACGCAGCTGGCGCCGGGGCTCCAGACGGGTCTGGCCGGGATCGCCTGGACGCTGGGCGACCTCGGGCTGCGGCAGGAGGCCGGTGACCTGCTCGCCGCGGCGCTGCGGCACCCGCTGCGGGAGGACTCCTTCCGGCTGTCCACCGGCTCGTCCGGCATCGGCCTGGCGGCGCTGGCCCGGTACGCCCGCGACGGCGGTGAGCACCTGCTGACGGCGGCCGCGGAGCTGGCGGACCGGCTGCTGGAGGAGTCCGGCGCGCTGGTGCGGGAGAGCGCCGGCGGCGGCCTGTCCGAGGGGCTGAGCGGTGCGGCGCTCTTCCTGCACGGCATGGGTGCGGCGCTGGGCGACGAGCGGTACCGGGCCGGGGCGCGACGGCTGGCGCACGCGGAGCTGGACGCCGCCCGCGACGACGGCGAGGACGGACTGCGGTTCGCCGAGGGCAGCGGGGTCATGCCGCAGCTGGAGACCGGTGCGGCGGGGGTGGCGACGGTGCTGACCCGGCTGGCGCGGGACGGCGACGAGCGCAGCGCCGCCGCGCTGCCCCGGGTGCTGCGGGCGTGCCGCAGGACGTGCGCGGTGGAGCCGGGCCTGTACACCGGGGTGGCCGGCTGGGCGTTCGCGCTGGCCGGGTACGCGGACCTGACCGGGGACGCCGGGGACCGGCGGGACGCCCTGCGGGTGGCGGGCGCGCTGGCGAAGCACGTGACGCGGCATCCGGGCGGGCTGCGGGTGCTCGGCTCCTACCAGACGCGCTGGTGCGCGGATCTGGCGACCGGCAGCGCGGGGGTGCTGCTGGCGCTGGCCCGGGTGCTGGACGGTCCCGGGGTGCCGCTGTTCACCACCGGGGCGGCGCTCCCCCTGCCGGTCTGAGCCGGTCCCCCGCCCGGCCGTCCGGCCGGGCCCCACGACTCCGGGGCGCCGCGCGCGTCCCGGTTGCGGCGGCCGTGCCCCCGGTACGGCCGCCGGCAGCACCATCACCCACGGCACCACGGCCGCACCGACAAGGAGACGTGATGAACGCGATTCTCGCCCTGCAGAACCTCCCGGAGACGCCGAACGGCGCCGAGGAGGCCGAGGCCGTCACGACCATGACCAGCAACATCAGCGTCTTCAGTGACTGCTCCAGCCACACGACGACCCTGATCTCCAGCCCGTTCTGACCCGAAGGCACAGCGATGAACGCGATCCTCGCCCTGCGGAACCTGCCCGAGACGCCGGACGGCGCCGAGGAGGGTCAGGTCATGACCACGCAGACCAGCAGCATCAGCGTCGTCAGCGAACCCTCCAGCGACACCACGTTCCTGTCCGGCGACTGCCAGTGAGCCACCCCCGCACCCGCACCGGGTCCTGCCGGTGCGGGTGACGCTACGCCTGAGCCCCCGTCCCCCTCCTGTCTTCCGGGGCGGGGGCTCGGGCGTGGGTCAGGACAGGGTGGCCAGCGCGTCGTTGAAGGTCTTCGAGGGGCGCATCACGGCGTCGGCCTTCTCACGGTCGACGCGGTAGTAGCCGCCGACCTCGGCCGGGGAGCCCTGGACGGCGATCAGTTCGGCGACGATCGTCTCCTCCTGGGCGCCGAGGGTCTCGGCCAGGCCGGCGAAGGCGCGGGCGAGGTCGGCGTCGGCGGTCTGGGCGGCGAGTTCACGGGCCCAGTAGAGCGCCAGGTAGAAGTGGCTGCCGCGGTTGTCGATGCCGCCGAGCCTGCGGGAGGGCGACTTGTCCTCGTTGAGGAAGCTGCCGGTCGCGCGGTCGAGGGTGTCGGCCAGCACCTGGGCGCGGGCGTTTCCGGTGGTGCGGGCGAGCTGCTCGAAGCTGACGGCCAGGGCGAGGAACTCACCGAGGCTGTCCCAGCGCAGGTAGTTCTCCTTGACCAGCTGCTGCACGTGCTTCGGGGCGGAGCCGCCGGCGCCGGTCTCGAACAGGCCGCCGCCGCTGATCAGCGGAACGACCGACAGCATCTTGGCGCTGGTGCCCAGCTCCATGATGGGGAACAGGTCGGTCAGGTAGTCGCGCAGCACGTTGCCGGTCACCGAGATGGTGTTCTCGCCGCGGCGGATCCGCTCCAGCGAGTAGCGGGTGGCGTCGGCGGGGCTCATGACCTGGATGTCGAGGCCCTCGGTGTCGTGCTCCGGCAGGTACGCCTCCAGCTTGGTGATCAGGTTGGCGTCGTGGGCGCGGTCGGCGTCCAGCCAGAAGACGGCCGGGTCGCCGGTGGCGCGGGCGCGGGAGACGGCGAGCTTGACCCAGTCGCGGATCGGCACGTCCTTGGTCTGGCACATGCGGAAGATGTCGCCGGCGCCGACGGTCTGCTCCAGCACCACGTCGCCGTTGCCGTCGACGGCGCGCACGGTACCGGTGGTCCGGATCTCGAACGTCTTGTCGTGGCTGCCGTACTCCTCGGCGGCCTGCGCCATCAGGCCCACGTTGGGGACGCTGCCCATGGTGGCCGGGTCGAAGGCGCCGTGGGCGCGGCAGTCGTCGAGGACGACCTGGTAGATCGGCGCGTAGCTGCTGTCGGGCAGGACGGCGACGGTGTCGGCCTCCTCGCCGTCCGGGCCCCACATGTGGCCGGAGGTGCGGATCATGGCCGGCATCGAGGCGTCGACGATGACGTCGCTGGGGACGTGCAGGTTGGTGATGCCACGGTCGGAGTCGACCATGGCGAGCGCCGGGCCGTCGGCGAGTTCGGCGTCGAAGGACGCCTTGATCTCGTCGCCCTGCGGCAGCGCGGCGATGCCCTTGAGGATGCCGCCGAGGCCGTCGTTGGGGGTGAGGCCGGCGGCGGCGAGCACGTCACCGTGGGCGGCGAAGGTGCGCGGGAAGAAGGCGCGTACGGCGTGGCCGAACAGGATGGGGTCGGAGACCTTCATCATGGTGGCCTTCAGGTGCACCGAGAACAGCACGCCCTCGGCCTTGGCGCGGGCGATCTGCGCGGTGAGGAACTCGCGCAGGGCGGCGACGCGCATCACGGAGGCGTCGACGACCTCGCCGGCCAGCACCGGGACCGACTCGCGCAGCACGGTGGTGCTGCCGTCGTCGCCGTGCAGTTCCAGGCGCAGGGCACCGTCGGCGGCGATGACGGCGGACTTCTCGGTGGAGCGGAAGTCGTCGGCGGTCATGTGCGCGATGTTGGTGCGGGAGTCGGCGCTCCAGGCGCCCATGCGGTGCGGGTGGTTGCGGGCGTAGCCCTTGACCGAGGCGGGGGCGCGGCGGTCGGAGTTGCCCTGGCGCAGCACCGGGTTGACGGCGGAGCCCTTGATCTTGTCGTACCGGGCGCGGATCTCGCGTTCGGCGTCGGTCTTCGGGTCGTCCGGGTAGTCCGGCAGCGCGTAGCCCTGCTCCTGCAGTTCGGCCACGGCGGCCTTCAGCTGCGGGATGGACGCCGAGATGTTCGGCAGCTTGATGATGTTGGCTGCCGCGTCATGGGTCAGCGTGCCCAGTTCGGCAAGGTTGTCGGGGAGGCGCTGGCCCTCCTGGAGGTGGTCCGGGAACTGCGAGATGATCCGGCCGGCCAGCGAGATGTCCCGGGTCTCCACGGTGATCCCCGCGGTGGAGGCGTACGCCTCGATCACCGGGAGGAGCGAGTGGGTCGCCAGCGCGGGCGCCTCGTCTGTGTAGGTGTAGATGATGGTCGAGTCAGTCACCGGGTGCTCCACTCCACGTCTGCAACATTGCTCGACATCAAGATAACTGGTGTTCACCCGCCGACGGCAACGGGTGGCCGGTGCGCGCTGGCCTCCGGCGCCCGGCGGCACCGCGCCGCGGCGCGGCCCTCAGCCCACCGCCTCCGCGGCGGCGCGGCCCGCCGCACGGCCGGAGAAGAGGCAGCCGCCGAGGAAGGTGCCCTCCAGGGAGCGGTAGCCGTGGACGCCGCCGCCGCCGAAGCCGGCCGCCTCGCCGGCCGCGTAGACGCCGGGCAGCGGGGTGCCGTCGGCGGTCAGGACGCGGGAGGTCAGGTCGGTCTCCAGGCCGCCGAGGGTCTTGCGGGTGAGGATGTTGAGCCGTACCGCGATCAGCGGGCCGGCCGCCGGGTCGAGCAGGCGGTGCGGCGTGGCCACCCGGATGAGCCGGTCACCGAGGTAGCGGCGGGCCCCGCGCAGCGCCGCCACCTGGAGGTCCTTGGTGAACGGGTTGGCCATCTCGCGGTCCCGGGCGGCCACCTCGCGGGCCACCAGCGTCTCGTCCAGCAGGGCCTGACCGGTGACGGTGTTCATGGCGCGCACCAGGGAGGGCAGGTCGCGGGCGGTGACGAAGTCGCTGCCGTGCTTGAGGAACGCGGCCAGCGGCGCGGGCACCCCGGCGCCGGCCCGGGCCAGCACCTTGCGGACGCTCTTGCCGGTCAGGTCGGGGTTCTGCTCGGAGCCGGAGAGGGCGAACTCCTTCTCCGCGATCCGCCGGGTCAGCACGAACCACGTGTGGTCGTGGCCGGTGGACATGATGTGTTCCAGCGTGCCGAGGGTGTCGAAGCCCGGGTAGAGCGGCACCGGCAGCCGGTTGCCGCGGGCGTCCAGCCACAGTGACGAGGGACCGGGCAGGATGCGGATGCCGTGCCGCGCCCAGATCGGGTCCCAGTTGTGGATGCCCTCGGTGTAGTGCCACATGCGGTCCGGGTTGATCACCCGGCCACCGGCGCGTTCGGCCACACCGATCATCAGACCGTCGACGTGCTCGGGAACGCCGGAGAGCATCCGCTGCGGCGGCTCCCCCAGCCGGGAGGGCCAGTTTCGGCGCACCAGGTCGTGGTTGCCGCCGATGCCGCCGGAGGTCACCACGACGGCCTGGGCGCGCAGTTCGAAGGCGCCGGCCACCTCGCGGGAGCTGGCGGTGCCGCGGGCGGCGCCGTCGTCCTCCAGCACCTCGCCGCTGACGGTGTCGACCGTGCCGCCGGTGCGGCCCAGCGCGGTGACCCGGTGGCGGAACCGCAGGTCGACCAGGCCGCGGGCGGCGGCCTCCCGCACCCGGCGCACGAACGGCTCCAGCAGTCCGGGACCGGTGCCCCAGGTGATGTGGAAGCGCGGTACCGAGTTGCCGTGTCCGGTCGCACCGTAGCCGCCGCGCTCTGCCCAGCCGACGACGGGGAAGAACCGCACCCCGCGCTCGTGCAGCCAGGCGCGCTTGTCACCGGCGGCGAAGTCCACGTACGCCTCCGCCCAGCGGCGCGGCCAGGCGTCCTCGTCCCGGTCGAAGCCGGCGCTGCCCTGCCAGTCCTGCCAGGCCAGCTCCCGGCTGTCGCGCACCCGCATCCGGCGCTGCTCCGGGGAGTCGACGAGGAACAGGCCGCCGAACGACCAGAACGCCTGGCCCCCGAGGGCGGCCGGCCCCTCCTGGTCGAGCAGGATCACCTTGCGTCCCGCCGCGGTGAGTTCCGCGGTGGCGGTCAGCCCGGCGAGCCCCGCCCCGATCACGATCACGTCCGCGTCGAACGGCATGGCTGCGCGTCCCTCCTGGTGCGTCGGGTGGTTACCGCAGGGTACGGGTCGTGGTGCCGGGCCCGCAGCCGGATCCCGTCAGGCGGCCGGGGCTGCCGGGCGGCGGTGGCCGTCGCCGGGCGGCCGGGAGGTGGGGGCGTGCCTAGACTCGGGAGTGGAGGAGGTCGATGGGCATGGACGCGTGTGAGGGAGACAGCCTGCTGATGCACGGCAGGGTGGTCGGTGAGCCCGACCGCGAGGGCGAGATCGTCGAGGTGCTGGGCCGGGGCGGGCAGCCGCCGTACCGGCTGCGGTTCGCCGACGGGCACGAGTCGGTGGTCTCCCCCGGGCCGGACAGCGTGGTGCGGCCGCACCGGGGCACCGGCCGGCGCCGGTGAGGGCGGGCGTTCCCGACACCCTGGACTACCTGGCCGGCGAGTGGCGGGTCGGCCGTACCGTGGCGGACCTGGCGGCCGGCGAGGACGGACGGTTCGAGGGCACCGCGCGGTTCACCGCGGACGGCGCCGGGGGGCTGGCGCACACCGAGCACGGCACGTTCACCTGGCGCGGCACCGCCCGGGAGGCGAGCCGGGCGCACCACTACGCGCCGGGTCCGGACGGCGGCGCCCTGGTGACGTTCCCCGACGGCCGCCCCTTCCACGACCTCGACCTGCGCGAGGGGCGGTGGGAGGTGGCGCACGGCTGCGCGCCGGACACCTACCGGGGGCGGTTCACGGTGCTGGGTCCCGACCGGTTCGAGGTGGTGTGGCGGGTGACCGGTCCGGCGAAGAACCTGCTGCTGACGACCGTTCACGACCGGGCTCGCCGGCCCGGGGGCGCGGTGTAGTGTCGGCCGTCGGCCGGTCCGGCACACGGCGCCGGCCGGGCGGTCCCCCGCGATCCGGGGGCGAGACGACAACAGGAGCGGGCTGGCATGAACGAGGACGTGGCGGCGGGCGGCATCCGGAACGTCGGCGTGGTGGGCTGCGGCCAGATGGGCGCGGGCATCGCCGAGGTCTGCGCGCGTGCCGGACTCCAGGTGCGGGTGGCCGAGACCACCGGCGAGGCGCTGGAGCTGGGCCGCACCCGGCTGACCAACTCCCTGGAACGGGCCGCCGAGCGAGGCAAGATCAGCGCGGCGGAACGCGACGAGACTCTGGCCCGCCTGTCGTTCACCACCGACCTGGGCGAGTTCGCCGACCGTGACCTGGTCATCGAGGCCGTGGTGGAGAACGAGAAGGTCAAGACCGAGATCTTCCAGGTGCTGGACCGGGTGGTGACCCGGCCGGACGCGATCCTGGCGTCCAACACCTCCTCCATCCCGCTGGTGAAGCTGGCAGTCGCCACCTCCCGGCCGGACCAGGTGCTGGGCATCCACTTCTTCAACCCGGCGCCGGTGCAGCGGCTGGTGGAGCTCGTTCCGGCGCTGACCACCGGTGAACAGACCCTGCTGCGCGCCGAGAAGCTGGTCTCCGACGTGCTGGGCAAGCACGCCATCCGCGCTCAGGACCGCTCCGGCTTCGTGGTGAACGCCCTGCTGGTGCCGTACCTGCTCGCCGCGGTCCGGATGTTCGAGTCGGGCACCGCCACCCGCGAGGACATCGACAACGGCATGGAACTCGGCTGCGCCCACCCGATGGGACCGCTGAAGCTGTCCGACCTCATCGGCCTGGACACCGTCGCCGCCATCGCCGAGAGCCTCTACGAGGAGTACAAGGAACCGCTGTACGCCTGCCCGCCGCTGCTGTCGCGGATGGTCGCCGCCGGCCGCATGGGCCGCAAGAGCGGTCACGGCTTCTACGACTACGTCTGACCGGGACGCCCCGGCGCGGCCGGTCGGTGCCACCGGGCGCGCGGGGCGACGGCAGGGGGTGGCCACTATGTGCGATGGCCACTTACGGACGGTCCCACCGGCGTGACTCCTCGTAGAATTCTGGCCATGTTCCCGTTCGCCGAAGAGTCGCAGACGCCCTGCCATGACCGAATGGCCCGGGCCCAGGAGCACATCCGCACCCTGATCGACCGCGGGGTGCGCTCACCCGCGCAGCGCCTGGAGCTGGCCGGCTGGCAGCGCGCCTGGGTCATGGCCTGGCGGGAGTGCGCGCCGGCGGCGTGAGCCGCACGGGGTGCGCCGGGCCTCGCGCCGCGTTCGCCGGACGGGGTGCGTCGCGCCGCGCTCGTCAGGCCGGGGCGGTGGCGCGGGCCGCCGGGACCGGGGCCGGATCGCGGGCCAGCGCCAGCAGGGCCACGTCGTCGGTCAGCCCGCGGCGGCCGGCGTGCGCCACCAGTGCGCCACGCACCGTCTCCACCAGTTGCTGCGGCTCCGGCGGCACCGCGCCGGGCGCCACCGCGGCGGCCAGCACCGCGTGCAGGGGGAAGAACGTGCCGCGCGCGTCCCGCGCCTCCTCGGCGCCGTCGGTGTGCAGGAACAGCACCTCCCCCGGCTCCAGCCGCGCGCCGTGCACCGCGCGGGCGGCGGCCTCCGGGTCCAGCAGTCCCAGCGGCGGCAGCGGGTCCGCCGTCACCCGCCGCGCGCCCGGCACGCCGGCACCGAGCCGGAACGGGCTGGGGTGGCCGCAGTTGAGCACCGTCAGCGTGCCGTCCTCACGCAGCTCCAGCAGCACGGCGGTCACGAACTCCTCGGCGACGGCGCCCGCCCCGTCCGGCGGGGCCCCGCGCAGGTGCCGGGCCAGCGCCCGGTCCATCCGCCGCAGCACGCCCGTCAGGTCCGCCTCGTCGTGCGCCGCCTCGCGGAAGCAGCCCAGCAGCGCGGCGACCGTGCCGACCGCCGAGAGCCCGTGCCCGCGCACGTCGCCCACCACCACCCGCACCCCGTGCGGGGTCTCCAGCACCTCGTAGAGGTCCCCGCCGATCCGGGCGCCCCGGCTGGCCGACAGGTAGTCGCAGGCCAGCGTCAGCCGCCCGGCCCGCGGCGGCAGCTGGCGCAGCACCACCCCCTGCGCGACGACGGCGACCTCCCGCACCCGCTCCAGCTCCCGCGCCAGCCGGGCCCGCCGCCGCACGATGAGGTAACTGGCCGCGATCACCGCCACGATGGCCAGCACGTGCCCCAGCTGCGTCTCGAACCCGTGCGGCCGCCCCGCGCCGGTCAGCGGCAGCAGCGCGACCAGGGCGCAGCCCCCGCCGATCAGCACGCACCGTCTCTGCCCGCTGCCCGCGCAGGCGATCACCGGCGCCACGGTGAGCAGCTGCACGACGTGCACCCGTCCCGGCACGCAGAACGCCAGGGCCACCACCGCGGCCGTCCACACCCCCGGCAGCACCAGCACCAGGGCACGCCCCGTGGCGGCCCGGCGGGCCGGGGTGCGCATGCGCTCCATGCGGCGGCTCCCCCTCGCGGCAACGCGCCGCGCTCGGCGACGACCCGCCCGCCCGGCCGACCGACGACCGGGGGCGCGGCGGATCCTGGTGGGTCGTGGTCGATTCTGTCGACCTGCGCACGGTTTGTGACGCGAACGGCCGGTCATTCACCCGAACGAGAACCCTCCCGGGGTGGGGGGCTCAGCGGTGAGCGCCTCGCACGGCGAACCGTCCGCGCCCCCGGCCGACCCGCAGCCCTCCGAGCGCCCCCCTCCCGCACCCCGTGGGGGAACGCCGACGGGCCGCCCCCGCCGTTCGTTGCGAACGGCGGGGGCGGCCCGGGTCGGCCGGTGCCCGCGGTCAGGCGCCCCGCAGGACCGCGCCCGTGCGGTCGGCGGCGGTGGAGACCGCGGTGGCGCGGGCGGCGGACGCCTCGTCGGCGGTGAGGGTACGGTCGGCGGCGCGGAAGCGCAGCGCGTAGGCGAGGGACTTCTTGCCGTCGCCGATCTGCTCGCCGGTGAAGATGTCGAACAGCCGCAGCGATTCGAGCAGTTCACCGGCGCCCTCGCGCAGCGCGGCCTCCACGTCGGCGGCGGGGACGTCCACGTCGACGACGAGGGCCACGTCCTGGGTGGCCACCGGGAAGGTGGAGACGCGGGGGGCGCGCAGCGGACCGGGAGCGGCGGCCTCGACGGCGTCGAGATCGATCTCCATGGCGCAGCTGCGTTCCGGGATGCCCAGCGCCTTGACCACGCGGGGGTGCAACTCGCCCGCGTGGCCGACGAGTTCACCCGCCGCGTAGAGCGCCGCGCAGCGGCCCGGGTGCCAGGGGGCGAGGTCGCCGCGGCGGACCTCCAGGGTGACGCCGGCCTCGGCGGCCACCGTGCGGGCGGCCTCGACCGCGTCGGCCCAGTCGGCCGGGCGGCCCGCGCCCCACCAGCCGGCGTGCTCGCGGGCGCCGGCCAGCACGACGGCGGCGTGCCGGGGCTGGGCCGGCAGTGCGGCGTTCAGCCCGGCGACCTCCTCGTCCGAGGGCCGGTGGTCGGCCGACGGACGCGGCGGCGCGCTCTCCGAGCCGGTCGGGTGGAAGACCAGACCGGTCTCGAACAGCGCCAGGTCGTGGCTGCCGCGGCCGTCGTTGCGGCGCAGCGCGCCCAGCAGGCCGGGCAGCAGGGTGGTGCGCAGCGAGGGTTCCTCGTCGGAGAGCGGGTTGACCAGCCGGACGGTGCGGCGGCGCGGGTCGTCCGCCGCCACGCCGAGCTGGTCGAGGACCGCGTCGCCGGTGAACGGGTGGCTGAGCACCTCGGTGTACCCGGCGCCGGCCAGGGCGCGGCCGGTGCGGCGGCGCAGCAGCTGCGACTCGGTGAGGCCGCCGCCGGCCGGGGCGACCGGCAGGGTGGAGGGCAGGTTGGCGTAGCCCTCCAGGCGGATGACCTCCTCGGCGAGGTCGTTGGGCGCGGCGAGGTCGGGCCGCCAGCTGGGCACGGTGACGGTCAGCAGGTCGCTGCCGGTGACCGAGCAGCCGATCTGCTGGAGGCGCCGCACCACGGTCTCGCGGCCGTAGACCGCGCCGGCCACGGTGTCGGGGTGGTCGGCGCGCATCAGCACCTGGCGGGGTGCGGCGGGCGCGGTGACCTCGGTGACGCCGGCCTCGGCGGTGGCGCCGGCCAGCAGCACCAGCAGGTCGACGGTGCGCTGGGCGGCGGCCGCGGCGGCCAGCGGGTCGGCGCCGCGTTCGAACCGCTTGGACGCCTCGGAGGACAGCTTGTGGCGCCGGGCGGTGCGGGCGACCGAGACGGCGTCGAAGTGGGCCGCCTCGATCACGACGGAGGTGGTGGTGGCGCCGGTGTCGTCGATCTCGGAGTTGGCGCCGCCCATGACGCCGGCCAGGCCGATCGGGCCGGAGTCGTCGGTGATGAGCAGGTCGCCCGGGTCGAGGGCGCGGACGGTGCCGTCGAGCGTGGTGAGCTTCTCGCCGGCCTGGGCGCGGCGCACGCCGATCGGGCCGGTGACGCGGGCCCGGTCGTAGGCGTGCAGGGGCTGCCCGATCTCCAGCATCACGTAGTTGGTGATGTCGACGGCGAGCGAGACGGTGCGCATGCCGGCCTTGTGCAGCCGGCGCTGGAGCCAGATCGGGGAGACCGCGGCCGGGTCGACGTTGGTGACCGTGCGGGCCACGAAGTGGTCGCAGCCGGCCGGGTCCTCGACGTGGACCGGGTGGCCGTGGGCGTTGCCGACGGGCACGTCGATGAGCGCGGGGTCGCGCAGCGGCAGCCCGTAGGCGACGGCGGCCTCGCGGGCCAGACCGCGCAGGGACAGGCAGTAGCCGCGGTCGGGGGTGACCGCGATGTCGAGGACCTCGTCGCGCAGCTCCAGCAGCTCGACGGCGTCGGCGCCGACCTCGCACTCGGGCGGCAGCACGATGATGCCCTTGCCGCCGCCGAAGAAGTCGGCGTCGCCCATGCCGAGTTCGGACGCCGAGCAGATCATGCCCTCGGAGGTGTGGCCGTAGGTCTGGCGGGCGGCGATGCGGAAGTCACCGGGCAGCACGGCACCCGGCAGCACCACGACGACCTTGTCGCCGACGGCGAAGTTGCGCGCGCCGCACACGATGTTCTGCGGCTCGCCGGTGCCGTTGGCGTCCGCGACGTCGACCTGGCAGTAGCGGATGGGCTTCTTGAAGCCGGTCAGCTCCTCGATCGCCAGCACCTGGCCGACGACGAGCGGGCCGGTCAGGCCGGCGCCGAGCTGTTCGACGGTCTCGACCTCCAGGCCGACGGCGACCAGGCGCTCCTGCACGTCGCGGCCGGTCTCACCGGCGGGCAGGTCGACGTACTCGCGCAGCCACGAGAGCGGGGCCCGCATCAGATCTCCATCCCGAACGGAAGGGTGAAGCGCACGTCACCCTCGACGATGTCCCGCATGTCCTCGATGTCGTGCCGGAACATCAGCATCCGCTCGATGCCGAAGCCGAACGCGAACCCGCTGTAGCGCTCCGGGTCGATGCCGCAGGCGGTCAGCACCCGGGGGTTGACCATGCCGCAGCCGCCCAGCTCGATCCAGCCCTCGGAGGAGCAGGTCCGGCAGGGGCGGTCGGGGTCGCCCACCGACTCGCCGCGGCAGACGTAGCACACCATGTCCATCTCGGCGGACGGCTCGGTGAACGGGAAGTAGTTGGGCCGCAGCCGGGTGCGCATGCCCTCGCCGAACAGGGCGTGGACCATGTGGTCCAGGGTGCCCCGCAGGTCGGCCATGGTCAGGCCCTCGTCGACGGCGAGCAGTTCGACCTGGGTGAAGACCGGGGTGTGCGTGGCGTCCAGCTCGTCGGTGCGGTAGACCCGGCCGGGGCAGACGACGTAGAGCGGCGGCTCGGCGTCGATCATGGAACGGATCTGCACCGGCGAGGTGTGGGTGCGCAGCACCAGCCCGGAGTCCTCGGAGCCGTCGGCGCCGCGGACGAAGAAGGTGTCCTGCATCTCGCGGGCCGGGTGGTCCGGCGGGAAGTTGAGCGCGTCGAAGTTGAACCACTCCGACTCGACCTCGGGGCCCTCGGCGACGCGGTAGCCGAGCGGGGTGAACACGTCGGCGATGCGGTCGGCGAACGTGGTCATCGGATGCCGGGCGCCGGCCGGGCGCCGGCCGTAGGGCAGCGTGACGTCGACGGACTCCTCGACCAGCACGCGGGCGTCCCGCTCGGCCTCCAGCTCGGCCTGCCGGGCGGCGAACGCCTTGTTGACCGCGCCGCGGGCCTGGCCGACCCGCTTGCCGGCGTCGGCCTTGGCGTGCGGCGGCAGCGCGGCGATCTCGCGGTTGGCGAGCGCGAGCGGCGAGCGGTCACCGGCGTGCGCGGTCTTCACCTCGCGCAACGCGTCCGGATCGCAGGCGGCGGCGATGGCGGCGACCGCCTCCTCGCGCATCCGCTCGATCGCTTCCGGTTTCAGTGTCTCGACCTCGACAGGGTCGTACGACTTATTGGGTGCGGACATCTCTTCCCGTACTTCCGGTTCGCCGGCGCGCGGCCTGGGCTGCCCATCAGGGGGCCAGTGGCCGAGTCTAGTGGGCGGCCGGAGGGTGGCCGACGCGCCGACCAGGGGGTGGACGCCGGACCGCCGGGGGCGGTGCGGCGCGGAGGGCGCCGGGGACGGCCCGTCGGTCAGCCGATGAGGACGGCCGGGGTAGCGACGGGCAGGACGAATCGGAACCGGGCGCCGCCGGAATCGGCCCGTCCCACGGTGATCAGGCCGCCGTGCGCCTCGATGATGCCCTTGACGATGTACAGGCCCAGTCCGGTGCCGCCCCGCCGGTTCCCGCGCCAGAAGCGGGTGAAGACGCGGCCCATCGACTCCTCGGGGATGCCGGGTCCTTCGTCGCTCACGGTGACGGCCGTTCCCTCCGTGTCGGGTTTGCCCCGGACGCCGGGCAGGATCGCGGGCGCCAGGTCGATCGTGACAGTTCCGGCGCCGTGCCGCACGGCGTTTTCCAGCAGGTTGCCCAGGACCTGCTGCATCTTGTCCGGGTCGGCCCACAGGACGGGCAGGTCGCCGGAGCGGGTGACGCGGAAGCGGTCCGCGCCGGTGCCGGCCGCGATCATGGCGTCCACCCGGTGCCGGACGGCGGCGCCGATGTCGACCGGCTGGCGGCGCACCTCCAGGCGGCCGGTGTCGATGCGGGAGATGTCGAGGAGTTCGGCGATCAGCCGGGTGACCCGGTTGGCGTCCGCGTCGACGGTCTCCAGCATGAGCTTCTTCTGGTCCTCGGTGAACCGTTCCCACTTGGCCAGCAGCGTGGCGGTGAAGCCCTTGACGGAGGTCAGCGGGGAGCGCAGTTCGTGGGCGACGGTGGCGATCAGCTCCACGTGGCTGCGGTCCGCACGGCGGCGCGACTCGGTGCCACGCAGCGTGACGACCACCCGGCTCACCGGTCCACGCGGCCGCTGCCGCACGTAGCGGGCGGCGACCAGCACCTCCAGACCACCGGGCAGCAGCAGGTTGCGCTCCGGCTGCCCGCGGCGGATCGCGAGCCCCCGGTAGGGGTCGGTCAGATGCCACCAGCGACGGCCGTCGAGGTCCTGCAACGGCAGCGCCTCGGCGAGCGGCCGCCCCAGCGCGGCGGACGGCGCCGTGCGGGTCAGCCTGGCGGCGGCCGCGTTGAAACACACGACGCGGCCGTGTTCGTCGGCGACGACGAGACCGTCCGGCAGGTCGTCGGGGTCGACGGGGGGTAACGCGGGGTGCGCGCTGCTGTCCAACCGTCCCCCTCCCTGCGCTCTCCCGGAGCCCGACACCCTACCGGTTTCCTGCGGAGCTTTGGCGGGGTCGGGCCGCGGGCTCTTCTGGGTGCGGGTGGGTCCGTCCGGGCTGAGGCCGGTGTCGGTTCCGCGGGTTCCCTCGCCGGGGGCGGTGGGGGTGAGCTCCCTCGCGGGGGCGGTGGTGCGGGTTCCCTCCGGGGGTGGGTCCCTTGCAGGTCGCCGGGGTGCGCTGCGCGATCCCCCGGCCCGATTCGGTAACCCGCGCCGTTCCCCGCGCCCCTGCCGGGGCACCACTGCCGGGGCGCGGTGGGGGTCAGCGTTGGGCTCGGGCGGAGGCGTAGAGGCAGATGGCGGCGGCGGTGGCGAGGTTGAGGCTTTCGGCCTGGCCGTGGATGGGGACACGGAGGGTGGCGTCGGTGAGGGAGCGGGTCTCGGGGGGGAGGCCCCATGCCTCGTTGCCGAAGATCCAGGCGGTGGGGGCGGACATGGTGCCCTCGTCGAGTTCGGTGTCGAGGTCGCGGTCACCGGCGCCGTCGGCGGCCAGGACGCGCAGGCCGGCGGTGCGGAGGCCGGTGATCGCCTCGGCGACCGGGACGCCGGTGACGACGGGCAGGTGGAAGAGGCTGCCGGCGGAGGCGCGGACCGCCTTGGGGTTGTAGACGTCGACGGAGGCGTCGGTGAGGACCACCGCGTCCGCGCCGGCGGCGTCCGCGCAGCGCAGCACCGTGCCCGCGTTGCCGGGATCGCGGACCGAGGAGAGCACGGCGACCAGCCGGGGCCGGCCGGCCAGCACCTCGGCGAGCGGGACGTCGAGGAAGCGGCAGACGCCGGCGATGCCCTGCGGGGTGACGGTGTCGCAGAGGGCGGCGACGACCTCGTCGGTGGCGGTCCACACGGTCGCGCCGGCGGCGTGGGCGGCGTCGAGGACGTCGGGGTGCCGGAGCGCGGCCTCGGGGGTGACGTAGACCTCGACGAGGTGGGCGGTGGCCTCCCGCACCGCCTGCGGGCCCTCGGCGACGAACCGGCGTTCCTTGGTGCGGGCGGACCGCTTGGACAGCTTGCGGGCGGCGGTGATCCGCGGGGAGCGCGGGGAGGTCAGCTCGGGCGTCGGGCTCGCCATCGGGCGCGGCTCGCTTCCAGGGGGTGCGGGTGGTTCGGGGGACGACAAGCGGACGGACCCGCAGGCGGGGCCTGCGGGTCCGTCGCGAACACCGGGGGCGTCAGGCGGCCTTGGGGGCGTTGACGTCGTCCGGCAGAGCCTTCTGGGCAACCTCGACCAGCGCGGCGAAGGCGGTGGCGTCGTTCACGGCCAGCTCGGCCAGGATCTTGCGGTCGACCTCGACACTGGCGGCCTTCAGACCCTGGATGAAGCGGTTGTAGGTCATGCCGTTGGCACGGGCCGCGGCGTTGATCCGCTGGATCCACAGCTGGCGGAAGTCGCCCTTGCGCTTCTTGCGGTCGTTGTAGTTGTAGACGAGGGAGTGGGTGACCTGCTCCTTCGCCTTGCGGTACAGGCGGGAGCGCTGGCCCCGGTAACCGCTGGCCTGCTCGAGGATCGCCCGGCGCTTCTTGTGGGCGTTGACTGCCCGCTTGACGCGTGCCACGTGTAACTCCTTGTAAGCGACCGCGGCGTGTGGTCACGCGGTCAGTGTGCGAATGGTCCCGGTGTGCGGCCGTCCCTCCCGGAGGAGGGGGACGCCGTCACTTGCCGAGAAGCTTCTTGATCTTCTTCGCGTCGGCCGGGGCGACCTCGACGGTTCCGGTCAGGGCGCGCGTCTTGGACGACGGCTTGTGCTCCAGCAGGTGGCGCTTGCCGGCCCGCTCCCGCAGCACCTTGCCGGAGCCGGTGATCTTGAAGCGCTTGCTGGTGCCGCTGTGCGTCTTGTTCTTCGGCATGGCGCCGTTTCTCCTCGTCGCTGGCCCTCCCGTCCGCCGTTGCCGCGGGCGGGGAGCGTCAGACTTGCTCGTGTGGCGGTGTGACCCGGGGACGTGCCCCGGGACATCCTGACCTCAGCCGGCTTCGGGAGCCTCGGGGGCTTCCGCTTCGTCCGGCTCGGCGGTCTCGCTCTGGTCGGACCCGGGCTGCCGGCCGGCCTTGCGTGCCGCCTGCGCCTCGCGGGCCTCGGCCATCGCCTCGGTCTTCTTCTTGTGCGGACCCAGAACCATGATCATGTTCCGGCCGTCCTGCTTGGGGTTGGACTCGACGAAGCCCAGCTCCTGGACGTCCTCGGCGAGCCGCTGCAGCAGCCGGAAGCCGAGTTCGGGCCGGGACTGCTCACGGCCGCGGAACATGATCGTGATCTTGACCTTGTCGCCCTGCTTGAGGAACCGGACGACGTGACCCTTCTTGGTGTCGTAGTCGTGCGGGTCGATCTTCGGCCGGAGCTTCATCTCCTTGATGACCGTGTGCGCCTGGTTCTTGCGCGCCTCACGGGCCTTCATGGCCGACTCGTACTTGAACTTCCCGTAGTCCATGAGCTTGCACACGGGCGGACGGGCGGTCGCCGCGACCTCGACCAGGTCCAGGTCGTACTCCTGCGCCAGCTCCAGGGCCTTCGCAAGCGGCACGATGCCGACCTGCTCGCCGCTGGGACCGACGAGTCGTACCTCGGGAACGCGAATCCGGTCGTTGATGCGGGGCTCGGCGCTGATGGGGCCTCCTCGGTTCGGGTCGCGTGGCCGCCTGGCGAACGGTCACGCCTTAAGTCTGTGTTTCGACCCCGTACCCTGGGCGCACGAAAAAACGCCCCGTACAGGACACAGGCGGGGCTCCATACAACCGGGAGCACCGCCGCATTGTTCCCGCGGGGCGCATCGGGCATCCGGCCCGTCACGAGGACGGGCGGCGCCTGACCGGACCTGCCGCCCCGGGGGACGACCAGGTGGGAGGTGGAGCTCCACTTGTGGGCCGGGCACGCGAGTGACCGGCCGGTCGCCTACATGGTACACGCCCCGGGAAGGGTTCCGCCCCGGCCGGGCGAACGCCCCCGCCGTGCGGGGTCCCGGCCGGCCCGGCCTAGGCTGTCCGGCATGAGTGAGACCCCCGCGGGCACGCCGTCCGGCGCCGAACCCGACGCGCCGCCCGACCTGACCCGCGACATCGCCGACGTGCCGGCCGTCGAGGTCATCACCACGGTCGCCGTGCACCTGATGAGCGCCGCGGCGGTCAACCTGGGCCTGGCCGAGGAGGGCGAACGGCACAAGGACCTCGACGAGGCCCGCAAGCTGATCACCGCCCTGGCCGGGCTGGTCACCGCCGGCGCCCCGGAGATCGGCTCCTACCACGCCGGTCCGCTGCGCGACGGCCTGAAGTCGCTGCAACTGGCGTTCCGCGAGAGCTCCCTGGTGCCGGACGGACCCGGCCAGGGACCGGGCGAGAAGTACACCGGGCCGGTCTTCGGCTGAGCCGCGTCGCACCGCCGCCGCGGCGCCCGTCCCCTACCCGGGGCGGGCGCCGCCGCGTTCGGTCGCGGTCAGTGGTGGTGGCGGCCCCAGCGGCGGCCGCCGCCCGCGCCGGCCGGGACACCGGAGGAGGCGTCCGCACCGGTGCCGGTACCGGTCCCGGCGCCCGTGCCCGTGTCGCCGGCGTCGTCACCGGCCGGGCCGGCCGCAGGACCCGTCTCCCCCTGCGTCACCAGCGGCATCGCGCCGCGGGGATGGGTGAGGGAGGCCGCCAGCGCCGCGAGGATTCCGCCGGCCAGTGGCGCCACGATGAACAGCCACAGCTGGGAGAGCGCCGCGCCGCCGGCGAAGATCGCCGGGCCGAAGCTGCGCGCCGGGTTGACACCGGCACCGGTCAGCGGGATACCGACCATGGTGACCACGGCCAGGGTCAGGCCGACCGCCAGCGCCCCGAAACCGTTGAGCGCGGTCTTGCGGGTCACCGCCAGGTAGACGAAGACCAGCAGGAACGTCATGGCCACCTCGATGAGGAACGCGCCGCCGGTGTTGATACCGACCGCGGAACGGGTGGCGTAGCCGTTGGTGCCGAAGGCGCCGCTGGTCTGCAGGCCGGGGATCTGCTTGGCCAGCAGCAACAGCAGCGCGGCCCCGGCGATCGCGCCGACGAACTGCGCAGCCCAGTAGAGGAGCGCGGTGCGCGGTCCGATGCGGCGGGCCACCAGGAACCCGAGGGTCACCGCCGGGTTGAGGTGGCAGCCGGAGACCGCGCCGAAGACGAAGGCCAGCCCGACGAGCACGAGGCCGAACGCGAGAGCCACCCCGACCGCGCCGACGAACTCGGCGGCGACCACGAGGGAGCCCACGGCGAAGAAGACGTACAACAGGGTGCCGGTGAACTCGGCGAGGACGGTCCGCCTGTCCATGGATCACTCCTTAACGACGATTGCCGTATCCCTGGCAATTGTCAGCGCAAGTGGCGATCCGCACATCTTGGGCAATTCGGGTGACGGCCCGGTCACCGTACGTACAGGGGTTCCCCGGGAACCTCGACGTGCTCCGGCAGCACCACCAGCTCCAGCCCGCCGGACAGCCGGGCCCGCAGGTCGGGGTGGCCGGCCAGGGCCGTGGCGACCGCCCGGGCCACCGTGCCGGGGTCGGCCCGCGGGGCCGGCACCAGGCAGAGCGTGCCGTCGGCGGGCCGGGCGCCGGGCGGGGCCGGCCGGGGCGGGGCGAGGTGCGCCCGCAGCACGCCGTCCCGGGCCGCCAGCACCTCGCGCACCGCGCCGGCCACCAGCGGGTCGGTCAGCGGGTCAAGCCGGTCCCGGCCGCCGGCCAGCGCGTGCAGGGCCGGGCCGGTCAGGGCGTACGTCACCGGGCCTGCCACGTCGATCAGCAGCGTGCCGGCCCCCTCGTGCGCCAGCGCCCGCAGCGCCTGCCCGAACGCGACCGCGACCGGCCGGGCGTCGGCCCGCCAGCGTGTGAGGGCGGCGGTGCCGGTGAAGGCGGGCAGCGCGCGGCGGCCGTCCGGCGCCTCCAGCGTGGGCACGGCCATCTCGCTCGTCTTGTCCCGCCGCAGCCCGTCCGGCCCGGTCTCGGCCTCCCCCAGCACGGCCACCACCGGCACGAGCAGCCGGGCGCCCGGCAGCGCGGCGAGGACGCTCCGCTCGGCGGACGGGTCGACCGTCCAGGCGGCGAGGGCCGCTTCCAGCGCGGGGTCGGGGGCGCCGTCGTCGTTCTGGAACGGACCGGCGGGGATGTTCTTGTCTGCCACGGGGTCGAGGGTATCCGTGCGACTTCGCCGCGCGGGCCCGCACGGATCCCTCACGGCCCGGCCCACGTGGCCCTGACCGCGCTGCCCGCGGCGCTTCCCGGGGCTCGCCGCGCACCCGTTGTCCGCGGGAGCCGGTCCGCTTGGCCCCCGGGTCAGGGCCGGCGGGTACGGGCCCAGAGGGTGAGGCCGGTCGCCGTGGTGAGGAGGCCGGCGAGGGCGGTCCAGGCGGGGAGGCCGAGGCCGCCGGGGGAACCGCCGGACGCGGACGTGGGGCCGGGGCCGAAGTAGGCGTGGGCGTAGGCGGGCGCGGCGGGGGTCGTGGGGGCCGGGGACTCGTGGGCGGCCGCGGTCAGGGCGGCGACGGGGTTGACGACGCCCGCGCCGATCGCGTCGTCACGGCCGCCGGAGGGCCGGTCGGAGGCGGTGGTCTCCAGCAGGGTGCGGATCTGGGCGGGGGTCAGCTTCGGGTACGCGGAGCGGACGAGGGCCACGACGCCGGAGACGTAGGCGGAGGCCGCGGACGTGCCCCAGCCCTCGTAGTAGTGGGTGTCGGGGTCGGCGATGACCACGTCGACGCCGGGGGCGCCCACGTCGGCGTACCAGCGTTCGGTGGAGAACGCGGCGCGGTCCCCGGTGTGGTCGACGGCGGCGACCGCGATGACGCCGGGGTAGGCCGCGGGGTAGGAGACCGGGCTGCCGTGCTGGCCGCTGTTGCCGGCGGAGGCGACGACCACGATGCCCTTGCGCAGCGCGTACTGGACCGCGTCGTCCTCGGCGGCGTCGGGGTGGGCGGTGCGGCTGTCGTCGCCGAGGGAGAGGTTGATGACGTCGGCGCCGTGGTCGGCGGCCCAGCGGATGCCCTGGGCGAGGGCGCCGCCACGGCCGGAACGGGCCTGCTTCCGCTTGGGGTCGGTGTCCTCCAGGATCACCCGCACCGGCAGGATCTTGGCCTGCGGGGCCATCCCCATGACCCCGGCGTCGTGCCCGGGACCGTGGCCGTGACCGGCGATGATGCCGGCCATGGCGGTGCCGTGCCGGGCCCAGGCGGACTGGCCGGGGGTGGCGCCGAAGCCGATGAAGTCCTTGCCCGGCAGCACGTTGCCCGCCAGGTCCGGGTGGTCGGCGTCCACGCCGGTGTCGAGCACGGCGACGGTGACGCCCTTGCCGGTGCTGGTCTGCCAGGCGGTGTGCGCGCGCAGGGTGGTGAGCGGCCACTGCTGGGCGCGGATGGAGTCGGCCCGGGCGGGGGTGGCGCCGGGCAGCAGCAGGGCCGGCACGAGGGCGGCGAGGACCGCGGCGAGGGCGGCCGGGCGCAGCGGGCTGCGGGTCATCGGGTGTGCTCCGGGTGGGAACCGCCCGCGGTGCCGGTGAGGGCGCGGCTGACGGCGGTGGCCAGACCGTTCGCCTCGAAGCCGAGTCCGGCCTGGGCGGGCACGGTGGTGGCGCCGGACTTCTCCGCGGCGGTGGCGGGCTGGGGGGTGAGCGCGCGGCCGTCGGCGAGGCCGCTGACGGCGTAGACGACGACGGGCAGCGAGGTGGGGACCTGGATGCTCCAGCTGCCGCGCTGTTCGGGGCCGAAGCGGGCGGCGGCGGTGCCGGGGAAGGCGACGGGCAGCGGCAGGGCGGAGGGGTCGGCGGCGGTGCGGGAGTTCATCGCGGCGCGCAGCGCGGCCTGGCCGGCGGGGGTGGTGCGGGTGACGAGGATGCCGACGGTGGTGACGTCGGTGGAGGTGGAGTCGGTGTAGGTGGCGCGCAGCAGCCGCACGCAGCCGGCCGTGGCCAGTGCCTTGGCGAGCGGCGGGTCGAAGGCGCCGGCGCAGGTGCTGTCGGGGGCGACCCCGATCCGGGTCCAGGTGCGGTCGGAGTCGCCGGGGCCGGAGCGGGGGCCGTGCACGGTGCGGGGGAAGATCGTGTCGACGCCCCGGTCGTGCCACAGGTCACGCCCGGCGGTGAAGTCGCCGGCGGCGCCGGCCGGAGTGCCGCCGCCGAACAGGGCCGCGGCACCGGCGCCGCACAGCAGGAGGGCGCCGAGCGCCAGGCAGGCGGCGGCCGCGGGCGGGATCTTCGGGGAGCGGCGGCCGGCGGCGCGGGAGCCGTGGGCACCGTGGGCGGCGGTGTGGCCGGCGGGCCGCGCGCCGGGGACGTCGTGGGGGGGCGCGGCGGTGCAGGGGCCGGCGGGTGCGGTGGTGCGGGCCGGGTCGAACACGGTGCGGGCGTCGCCGGTGCCCTGGCCCCAGGGGTGGCCGCTGGGGGCGCCCGGGTCGTGCGGGTGGGCGTCGTGCGCGGGCGGATGCGGTGGTGGCGCGGTCTGCTGGGCTGGCCACTGCGGCCACTGCGGGGCGGGGGGCTGCGGAGCCGGCGGGTTCCAGGGCCGGCCCGGCGGTGGGGAGTAGGGGGGCGGTGCCCCGTTGTCGACTCCGGTGCCCACCCGTTGCCCCCTCCTGGCCGGCGCGGGGAGCGCCGTGCTGGTGCCGCCGGGGCCCGTGCGGGTCCGGCCTCGCTGATGGTGTCGGTCACTGTACTGATGGAGGCGCCGTCGGCGTCCCGTCCTCGCGGCCGCGGCAGCGGTCCCCGGTCCGGCGGCAGGGCGGGGCCCGGCCGGGATCGGTACGGCGTCACTTTACGGGGTCCGGCCGTGGGCGTGCGCCGGGGTTCGGCCACCGGAGGCGCCACCTCGGCGGGTTGGCGGGCGGGGTTGCCGGGGCGGGCGGCGGCGGGCAGGCTTCCGGCATGGCTGACGCGGCGGCACGGGCGGGGACGCGGGAACGGCTGGAGGCCGCGACGCGGGAGCTTCAGGCGCCGCTGGCGGTGGTGGACCTGGACGCCTTTGACGCGAACGCGGCGGACCTGGTGCGGCGGGCCGGGGGCAAGCCGGTGCGGGTGGCGTCGAAGTCGGTGCGCTGCCGGGCGTTGCTGGAGCGGGTGCTGGCGCGGGAGGGGTTCGCCGGGGTCATGGCGTTCACGCTGCCGGAGGCCCTGTGGCTGGCCGGGCACGGGTTCGGCGACGTGCTGGTGGCGTACCCGTCGGCGGACCGGGCGGCGTTCGGGCGGCTGGCGGCGGATCCGCGGGCGGCGGGCGCGGTGACGGTGATGGTGGACGACGTGGCGCAACTGGACCTGATCGACGCGGCGCGTGGCGGGGGGCGGGAACGGATCCGGGTGTGCCTGGAGCTGGACACGGCGTGGCGGACGGCGGGCGGGCGGGTGCGGGTCGGGGCGCTGCGTTCGCCGGTGGGCGATCCGGCGGGGATGGCGGCGCTGGCCCGTGCGGTGGTGGCGCGGCCGGGGTTCGCGGTGGTGGGGCTGATGGGGTACGAGGGGCACGTGGCCGGGGTGCAGGACGCGGCGCCGGGGCGGCGGGCGCGGTCGCGGGCGGTGCGGTGGATGCAGGCGGCGGCCCGGCCGCAGCTGGCGGTCCGCCGGGCGGCGGCGGTGGCGGCGGTGCGGGAGGTGGTGCCGGGGCTGGAGTTCGTCAACGGCGGCGGCACGGGGTCGGTGGAGTCGACGGCGGCGGAGGCGGCGGTGACCGAGGTGGCCGCGGGTTCGGGGCTGTTCACGCCACGGCTGTTCGACGGGTACACCTCGTTCAGCGGGCGGCCGGCGGCGTTGTTCGCGCTGCCGGTGGTGCGGCGGCCGGGTCCGGGGGTGGTGACGGTGCTGGGCGGCGGGTATCCGGCCTCGGGGGCGCCGGGGGCGGACCGGCTGCCGGTGCCGTGGCTGCCGCGGGGGCTGGCCTACGCGCGGGACGAGGGGGCCGGCGAGGTGCAGACCCCGCTGCTGGGGACGGCGGCGGACGCGCTGGCGGTGGGCGACCGGGTGTGGTTCCGGCACGCGAAGGCCGGTGAACTGTGCGAGCGTTTCGCGGAGTTGCAGCTGGTCGAGGGTGACCGGGTGGTCGGTGCGGCCCCCACCTACCGCGGTGAGGGCCGCACGTTCCTGTGAGGCGGTGGCGTGCGGGGGCGGGGGCGGTGCCCGTGCGGCCTTCCGTCCGCTCCGGCCGGCCGTGCCCGGCCGCCGCGCCCCGGCCGGTCCGGTCCGGTCAGTCCAGCGGCGTCACGTAGGCGCCGGCGATGCCGCCGTCGACCAGGAACTGCGAGCCGGTGATGAACGAGGAGTCGTCACTGGCGAGGAAGGCGACGGCGGCGGCGATCTCCTCGGGCTCGGCGAACCGGCCGAGCGGGATGTGCACCAGGCGGCGGGCGGCGCGTTCGGGGTCCTTGGCGAACAGCTCCCGCAGCAGCGGGGTGTTGACCGGTCCGGGGCACAGCGCGTTGACCCGGATGCCCTCGCGGGCGAACTGCACGCCGAGTTCGCGGGACATCGCCAGCACGCCGCCCTTGGAGGCGGTGTAGGAGATCTGCGAGGTGGCGGCGCCCATGACGGCGACGAACGAGGCGGTGTTGATGATGGAGCCCCGGCCCTGGGCGCGCATGTGGGGCAGCGCGGCCCTGCAGCACAGGTAGACGGAGGTGAGGTTGACCTCCTGCACGCGGCGCCAGGCGTCGATGCCGGTGGTGAGGATGGAGTCGTCGTCGGGCGGGGAGATGCCGGCGTTGTTGAACGCGACGTCGACCGAGCCGTAGGTGTCCTTCGCGGCGGCGAACAGGGCTTCGACCTGGTCGGCGTCGGTGACGTCGGTGCGGACGAACAGGCCGCCGGTCTCGGCGGCCGCGGCCTTGCCGGCGGTCTCGTCGATGTCGGCGCACACCACGTGGGCGCCCTCGCAGGCCAGCCGGCGTGCGGCGGCCAGGCCGATGCCGCTGCCGGCGCCGGTGACGACGGCGGTGCGCCCGGGCAGGCGGCGGCAGATCGGGGTCTCGGTCAACTCAGTTCTCCTCGGTGCTGATGAAGACGTTCTTGGTGCCGGTGAAGGCGGTGAGGGCGTCGGGGCCGAGTTCGCGGCCGATGCCGGACTGTTTGACGCCGCCGAAGGGCGTGGCGTAGCGGACGGCGCTGTGGGAGTTGACCGACAGGTTGCCGGCCCGCACGGCCCGGGCGACCCGGATCGCGCGGCCGGTGTCGCGGGTCCACAGGGAGCCGGCCAGGCCGTAGGGGGTGGCGTTGGCCTGCCGTACGGCGTCGGTCTCGTCGTCGAAGGGCAAGACGACGGCGACCGGGCCGAAGACCTCCTCGCAGGCGACGGGGGCGGTGGGGTCGACGCCGGTCAGGACGGTGGCGGGGTACCAGTAGCCGGGGCCGGACGGGACGGTTCCGCGGACGGCGGCGGGGGCGTCCTCGGGCAGGTAGGAGCGGACGCGTTCGCGGTGGGCGGCGGAGATCAGCGGGCCCATGGCGGTGGCCTCGTCGGCGGGGTCGCCGGCGGTGACGGCGAGGACGGCGGGCTCCAGCAGTTCCATGAAGCGGTCGTAGGCGGTGCGCTGGACGAGGACGCGGGTGCGGGCGCAGCAGTCCTGGCCGGTGTTGTCCAGGAAGGACATCGGGGCGGTGGCGGCGGCCCGTTCCAGGTCGGCGTCGGCGAAGACGATGTTGGGACTCTTGCCGCCGAGTTCGAGGGTGACGGGTTTGACCAGCGCGGCGCAGCGGGCCATGACGTGGCGGCCGGTGGTGGTGGAGCCGGTGAAGACGATCTTGGCGACCCCGGGGTGGTCGACCAGGGCGGTGCCGGTGACCGGGCCGGCGCCGGGCAGCACCTGGAAGAGGCCCCCGGGCAGCCCGGCCTCCAGGGCGAGTTCGGCCAGCCGCAGCGCGGTCAGCGGGGTGGTCTCGGCGGGTTTGAGCAGGACGGCGTTGCCGGCGGCCAGGGCGGGCGCGGTGGACCAGGCGGCGATCGGCAGGGGGAAGTTCCAGGGGGCGATCACGCCGATGACGCCGAGGGGTTCGTGGAAGGTGACGTCGATGCCGCCGGCCACCGGGATCTGCGCGCCGGTCAGGCGTTCGGCGCCGCCGGCCGCGTAGTCGAGCAGGTCGCGGACGTTGCCGGCCTCCCAGCGGGCGTTGCCGATGGGGTGGCCGGCTTCGGTGACCTCCAGGCGGGCGAGTTCCTCGCGGTGTTCGTCGACGACGACGGCGAACCGGCGCAGCAGCCTGGCCCGGTCGGCGGGCGCGGCGGCGGCCCAGCCGGCCTGGGCGCGGGTGGCGCGGGTCACGGCGGCGTCCACCTCCCCGGGCGGGGTGGCGGGCACCACGGCGAGGACCTGCTCGGTGGCGGGGTTGACGACGGTGTGTTCGGTGGGGTGCGCGGTGCTCACGCGGTTCCTCACAGGCGTTCGAAGGAGCGGCGGCGCTCCCAGTCGGTGACGGCGGTGTCGTAGGCGTCCTGTTCGACGCGGGCCATGTTCGCGTAGTGCGCGACGACGCCGGGGCCGAACGCCTCGCGGGCCGGCGCCGAGCGCTCCCAGCGGGCGGCGGCGTCGCGCAGTGCGGCGGGCACGCGTTCGGCGTCGGCGGTGTAGGCGTTGCCGGCGCACGGTTCGGGCAGTTCCAGGCCGCGTTCGACGCCGTCGAGGCCGGCGGCGATCATGGCGGCGACCGCCAGGTAGGGGTTGACGTCGCCGCCGGGCACCCGGTTCTCGAAGCGCAGGGAGGGGCCGCGGCCGACGACCCGCAGCGCGCAGGTGCGGTTGTCGCGGCCCCAGGCGACGGCGGTGGGGGCGAACGAACCGGCGCGGTAGCGCTTGTAGGAGTTGATGCCGGGGGCGTACATCAGGGTGAGGTCGGCGAGGTGGGCGAGCTGGCCGGCCAGGAAGTGCCGCATGGTGGCGGACATCCCGCCGGGGGCGTTGCCGTCGGCGAAGACCGGGGCGCCGTCGCGGTCGCGCAGCGAGAGGTGCACGTGGCAGGAGTTGCCCTCGCGTTCGTCGAACTTGGCCATGAAGGTGAGGGCGCGGCCGGACTGGGCGGCGATCTCCTTGGCGCCGGTCTTGTAGACGGTGTGCTGGTCGCAGGTGGTGAGGGCGTCGGTGTAGCGGAACGCGATCTCGTGCTGGCCGAGGTTGCACTCGCCCTTGGCGGACTCCACCGTCATGCCGGCGCCGGCCATCTCGTTGCGGATGCGGCGCAGCAGCGGCTCGACGCGGCCGGTGCCGAGGACGGAGTAGTCGACGTTGTAGAGGTTGGCCGGGCGCAGGTCGCGGTACTCGCGGCGCCAGGCGTCCTCGTAGGTGTCGTCGAAGAGCAGGAACTCCAGTTCGGTGCCGACGTAGGCGGTCCAGCCGCGGTCGGCGAGCCGGTCGAGCTGGCGGCGCAGGATCTGCCGGGGGGAGACGTCGACCGGGGTGCCGTCGTGGCCGGTGAGGTCGGCGAGCAGCAGCGCGGTTCCGGGGTGCCAGGGCAGGAGGCGGGCGGTGGCGGGGTCGGGGCGCAGCACGAAGTCGCCGTAGCCGGTATCCCAGGAGGAGGTGGCGTAGCCGTCGACGGTGTTCATGTCGGTGTCGACGGCCAGCAGGTAGTCGCATGCCTCGGCGCCGTGGCCGAGGACCTCGTCGAGGAAGAAGCGGGCGGCGAACCGCTTGCCCTGGAGGCGGCCCTGCATGTCGGTGAAGGCGAGCACCACGGTGTCGACGTCTCCGGCCGCCACCCGGCTGTGGAGTTCGGGCAGGGGCAGCGGGGGCGTGCGGTCGGTCACGGGCGGGGCTCCTGACTCCGTGGGGCGGTCGCCTCTAAGGTAGCGGCTCTGCCAGGGGCCGCGGCGGGGCTCGGTGCCGGTGCGGCGAACGGCCGCCGGTGGAGCGGGAGTCGGCGGGGGGCGGCGGGCCGGCCGGGTGACGCCGCGTGAGGTCGCGCGGGTGGGGGCGCGGTCGCCGGTCGCGGGCGGGCCCCTATGATCGCCGCAGGTCCGCAGGGAGGTTCCGTGTCCACGTCGCCGCTGATCGGTGTCACCACCTACGTCGCCCGGGCGCGCTGGGGCGCCTTCTGGGACGCGCCGGCCGCGCTGCTGCCGGCCGTCTACCCGGCGTACCTGCGGGCGGCCGGGGCGCTGGTGGTCATGCTGCCGCCCGATCCGGCGCCGGGGACGGCGGCCGCTCTGGTGCGGCGGCTGGACGGCCTGGTACTGGCCGGCGGCGAGGACATCGACCCGGCGCGCTACGGGCAGGCCCCGCACCGGCGGGCGGGCATCCCGTCGGCGGAGCGGGACGCCTGGGAGGGCGCGCTGCTGGCCGCCGCGCTGGAGGGCGGCACCCCGCTGCTGGGCATCTGCCGGGGCATGCAGCTGATGAACGTCCACACCGGCGGCACGCTGCACCAGCACCTGCCGGACGTGGTGGGGCACGAGGAGCACAACCCGGCGCTGGGGGTGTTCGAACGGCACGAGGTCACGGCGGTCGAGGGCACCCTGCTGGCCCGCCTGCTGCCGGGGACGTCCGCGGTGGCCACCCACCACCACCAGGGCGTCGACCGGCTCGGCGCCGGCCTGACCGCGTCGGCGCTGGCCGGCGACGGCACGGTGGAGGCGCTGGAGGTGCCGGGGGCCGGCTTCGCGCTGGGCGTGCAGTGGCACCCGGAGATGACCGGTGACCAGGACGTGGCACTGGTGCGGGCGCTGGTGGCGGCCGCCGGGGGGTGAGCGGCCCCGGGGTGCGGGCGCCCGGGGCGTCAGGTCACCAGGCCGAGCGGCAGTTCCAGTTCGAACCAGACGACCTTGCCCTGCCGGGTGGCGCGGCTGCCCCAGCGGTGGGCGAGTTCGTTGACCAGCCGTATGCCGCGGCCCGACTCCGCCTCCTCGGCGACGGGGCGCAGCAGCGGCACCTGGTGGTCGGCGTCGGCCACCTCGACGGTGAGGGTGCGGTCGCGGAACAGCCGCAGCTGGCGTGGCGGTCCGGCGTGCCGCAGGGCGTTGGTGACCAGTTCGCTGACCAGCAGTTCGGCCACCTCGCTGAGGGCCCGCAGTCCCCAGTCCTCCAGGGTCTCGCGGGTGAAGCGGCGGGCCTGGGCGGCCAGCGTGATGTCGTCGTTGAGCGGGAGGGTGGCGATGCGGCCCTCGGGGACCGGGCGGACCTCGGCCATGATGACCGCGATGTCGTCCTCGGCGCCGTCCTTGACCAGCGCGGAGATGACCGCCTCACAGGTCTGTTCCGGGCTGCGGTCGCGGCCGGAGAGGGTCTCGCACAGCAGCTTGAGGCCGTCCTCGATGTCCTCGCCGCGCCGTTCCACCAGCCCGTCGGTGTAGAGGGCGAGCAGGGAGCCCTCGGGGATGGAGATCTCCACGGACTCGAAGTCCGCTCCCCCGACGCCCAGCGGCATGCCCGGCGGCAGCTCGATGGTGCGGGCGACCCCGTCCGGTGAGACGACCACCGGCGGCAGGTGGCCGGCGCAGGACATGACGCAGGAGCGGTCGACCGGGTCGTAGACCACGCACACGCAGGTGGCGAACTGTCCGTCGCCGATGGCCGAGGCGGTCTCGTCCAGCCGGGCCAGCACCTGGTCGGGCTGCATCTCCAGGGTGGCCAGGGTGCGGCCGACGGTTCGCAGCTGGCCCATGGTGGCGGCGGCCCGCATGCCGTGCCCCATCACGTCGCCGACGACCAGCGCGACCCGCCCGCAGGAGAGCGGCACCACGTCGAACCAGTCGCCGCCGACCTCGCCCAGCACGTTGGACGGCAGGTAGCGGTAGGCGATCTCCATGCCGAGGGTGTGGTGCACCTCCTGCGGCAGCAGGCTGCGCTGGAGGGTCAGCGCGGTCTCGCGCTCGCGGCGGTAGAGGCGGGCGTTGTCGATGCTGATGGCCGCACGGGCGACGAGTTCCTCGGCGAGCGCCACGTCGGAGGAGGTGAACGCCTCGGGGTGCGCGGTGCGGATGAACTCCGCGCCGCCCAGCACCGACCCGCGGGCCAGCACCGGCACCATCAGGTAGGAGTGGATGCCGGCCTCCAGGCTGGGGCCGACCCGGTCGGGGGAGGTGACGATCCGGCCCAGCGAGTCCTCGTCGATCTCCGGCACCAGCACGGAACGGCCGGTGCGCAGTGCCTGCGCGTAGACCTTGGCCGCGTCGAACCGGGACTCCTCACCGACGGTGTCGGCGGCGCTGGTCAGTTCGTCGCCGCTCTCCTCGCCCACCGCGACCGCGCGCAGCACGATCGGTTTGTCGTCGGGCGGCAGGTGGGGTTCGTCGCCGTTGAGCACGGAGTCGAGCAGGTCGACGGTGACGAAGTCGGCGAACCGCGGCACGACCACGCCGATGAGTTCCTGCGCGGTGCGCCGCAGGTCCAGGGTGCTGCCGATCCGGGTGCCGGCCTCGTTGATCAGGGCCAGCTGCTCGCGGGCGGCGTTGGCCTCGCTCAGTGCCTCCTGGCGGGAGACCAGGGTGGCGTGTTCCCGCAGGTAGAGGCGGGCGTTGTCGAGGGCGACGGCGGCCCGGGCGACGAGTTCGTCGGCGAGCGTGAGGTCGAGTTCGTCGAAGTCCGGCCGGCTGGCGTCCCGGGCGTAGACGACGACGCCCAGCACGGTGGAACGGGCGACCAGCGGGGTGACCCGCAGCTTGACGGCGCCGTGGTCGCTGCGGCCGCCGGCTCCCCCGGCGTCCGGGTCGCAGACGGAGGCCGGCAGGTCGGCGGCGTCGATGACGACGGTCTGCCCGCCGGCCATCGCCCGCACGTACGCCGACTCCGGGGCGACCCGGTAGACCGCCTCGGTGGGCAGGTCCTCGGTACTGACCGCCTCCGGCGCGGACGCCACCGCCAGCCGCCGCACCAGCACCGGTGACGTGGTGTCCACCGGCTGCGGTTCCTGGCCGCTGACCAGGCGCTCCAGCAGGTGCACCCCGCACACGTCGGCGACCCGCGGCACCAGGGCGTCGACGAGTTCGCGGGCGGTGTCGCGCAGGTCGAGCGTGGTGCCGACCATCGCCCCGGCCTCGGCGAGCAGCGCCAGCCGCTGCTGGGCCCGGTCGGCCTCGGCCTCGGCGCGGAACCGTTCGGTGACGTCGATGATGGAGGAGGAGACGCCGAGCAGTTCGCCGGAGGCCGCCTCCAGCCGGAAGTAGGAGGCCGACCAGGCGCGGTCGTGGTCGGGGTCGCTGGGGGTGCGGCCGTGCGAGCGGGCGTCGAGCACCGGCTCGCCGGTCGCCAGCACCCGGCGCATGACGTCCTCGATCTCGCCCGCGTTGATGCAGGGCAGGACCTCGGTGAGCCGGCGGCCGAGGTGCTCCTCGGCGGACAGGCCGTTCATGGCGGCGAGCGCGGAGTTGAGGCGGACGAACCGCAGGTCGCTGTCGTAGACGGCGAGGCCGACCGGGGACTGCTGGAAGAAGCCGTCGAGGGCGGCGAAGTCCGCCTCGGCCTGCCGCAGCGCCTGCACCTCGGAGGCGACCGCGAGCACCCAGTGGTGCTCGCCGGTGGCGTCCACCGGGTAGGCGCGGAAGTCGAGCTCGACGGTGTGGCCGTCGCGGTGCCGCACCGGGAACGCGCCGTGCCAGGCGTGGCCGGAGCGGATCCGGCGGAACAGGGCGAGGGCGTCGGCGCGCAGGTCCTCGGGGGCCAGCAGGTCGGCGGCGTACTGCCCGACGACCTCCTCGGGCACCCAGCCGAGCAGCCGGCGGGCGTCGTCGCTCCAGTGCCGGACGGTGCCGTGGCCGTCGAGCAGGGCGCTGGCGAGCGGGACCAGGGGGTGGCCCTCGGGGCGCGGGAGACCGGACGGGCCGGCCCCGGCCCGGATCACCGGACCGGTACCGTCCTCGGTCCCGTCCGGCTCACGGTGCGCTCCGGTCAAGTGATCGCCCACACATCCTCGCCTGGCTACAGCGTCATGGCATGCCGCCTCACCGCGATTGCGGGGTGCGTCGGCGCATCCTCCACGGCGAGCCCACACCGTACCCGGAGCCGACCGCCTCGCGGGACCCTGGAGGGGTTATTGAACGGTATTACCGGATCCTGGGCGGATCCGGTAGACGTGAACGGGTTCCCGGTCCCCCTCCGGGGCGCCGCCGGCCCCACCGTGGGCGGCCGGAACAGGGCGCGAGGAACTGCGTGACCGACCAGGACGAACCCGCACCCGCTGAAGCTCAGCGCAGCGTCAGGGCTGAGGTGAGTACGGTCGGCGCTTCGAGGAGGGAGGGCCCGTACCAGGTGAGGTGGCGGCCGGAGACGAGGGCGCAGGGGAGGCCGGGGAACGCCTCGGGGCCGTCGGTGGCGGTGAAGCGGTACGGCTCGTCGGGGAGGACCACGAGTCGCGCGCCGCAGGCGTTGAGTTCGGTGACGGGGACCCGGGGATAGCGGTCGGCGTGGCCGGACAGGACGTTGGTGACGCCGAGGCGGGCGAGCAGGTCGCCGGCGAAGGTGTCGCGGCCCAGCGTCATCCAGGGCCGGCGCCAGATGGGGACGACGGCCGGCACGGAGCCGGCCGGCCGGGGCAGCGCGTCCCAGGCGGCGGCCGCGGCGGCCAGCCAGCCGGGCTCGGGCAGGCCGAGGGCACCGGTCAGCAGCATGCGCAGTTCGGCGAACGCCTCGTCCAGGGTGCGGACCCGGGTGACCAGCACCTCCACCCCGGCGGCGCGCAGCGCGGCGAGGTCGGGTTCGCGGTTCTCCTCCTCGTTGGCCACCACGAGGTCGGGCGCGAGGGCGGCGACGGCCGCGGTGTCGGGGTTCTTGGTGCCGCCGATCCGGACGACGTCCAGGCCGGCGGGCCGTTCGCACCAGTCGGTGGCGCCCACCAGCAGTCCCGGCGCGGTCACGGCGATCGCCTCGGTCAGCGACGGCACGAGCGAGACGACGCGCACGTTCCCCTCCAGGTCGACGGCTGCGGCCAGCTTAAGCACCGGCGCGGGCCGCACACCGCGGGGGCCGGCGGTGCGATCGACAGCGTCGTGCCGGCCGGCGCCAACGGCGTGGCCGGGGAGCGGCGCGTGGGTCCTGGCCGGGCGGGCAGGGTGCGCGATGATCGTCGTATGACGCGACGCCTGATGCTCCTGGACACCGCCAGCCTGTACTTCCGCGCGTACTACGGCGTGCCGGACTCCGTCCGGGCGCCGGACGGTACGCCGGTGAACGCGGTGCGCGGGCTGCTCGACTTCATCGCCCGCCTGGTGGCCGACCACTCCCCCGACGACCTGGTGGCCTGCGTGGACGCCGACTGGCGGCCGGCGTGGCGGGTGGAGCTGATCCCCTCGTACAAGGCGCACCGGGTCGCCGAGGAGGTCGCGGCGGACCCGGACGTCGAGGAGGTGCCGGACACCCTCTCGCCGCAGGTCCCGGTCATCGGGGCGGTGCTGGACGCGCTGGGGATCGCCCGCGCCGGGGTGGCCGGGTACGAGGCGGACGACGTGATCGGCACGTTGGCCACCCGGGCGGCCGGACCGGTGGACATCGTGACCGGCGACCGCGACCTCTACCAGCTCGTGGACGACGCCCGCGGGGTGCGGGTGCTGTACCCGGTCAAGGGCATGGGCACCCTCCAGCTCACCGACGAGGCGCTGCTGCGGGAGAAGTACGGGGTGGGCGGCGGGGAGTACGCCGACATGGCGGTGCTGCGCGGCGACCCCAGCGACGGCCTGCCGGGCGTGCCGGGCGTCGGGGAGAAGACCGCGGCGCGGCTGATCGCCGAGTACGGCGACCTGGACGCGATCCGCGCGGCCGTCCGCGACGTGGGCTCGAAACTGACCCCGGCCCAGCGCAGGCGGCTGTCGGAGGCGTCGGCCTACCTGGATGTGGCGCCGCGCGTCGTGCGGGTGGTCCGTGACCTCGACCTCCCGCCGCTGGACCCGACCCTGCCGCGTTCGCCCGCCGACCCGGCCGGTCTGGAACGGCTGGCCACCCGTTGGGGCCTGGGCGGCTCCCTCAGCCGCCTGCTGACCACCCTCCAGCGCTGAACCGGCGGGGGCCGTGCGGTGCGCGCTGGGAGCGGGGCGCGGTGGTGTGCGTCAGTGGCGGTTCGGGGAGGGGGTGCCGGCGCCTGTCGTGCCGGCGTGCCGGCTGGAGCCGATGCCGTGCCAGTCCAAGCAGATGATGGTGGCGTCGTCCAGCAGGTCTCCTTCGGTGGCCCGGTGGAGGGCGCGCATGAGGGAGCGGACGGCTTCGCGGGGGTGGAGGTCCGCGTCGGCTTCGATGCGGGCGGGCAGGTCCAGGGCGGTGGTGTTGCGTTCGGTCATCCCGTCCGTGATCAGCACCAGTCGGTCTCCGGGGGTCAGGTCCAGGTCCTGCACGCGGTAGTGGCCGTCCCAGGGTGCGCCGAAGGGCAGGTCCACTTCCGGTTGGAGCTCGCTGACCCGGCCGTTGCGCAGTCGCAGTGGCCAGGGGTGGCCGGCGTTGACGAACAGGGCGCGGCCGGTGGACAGGTTGATGTTCAGGAGCTGTCCCGTGACGGTGGCGTCCTGCCCGTAGTCCAGGACGGCCTGGTGTGCCGCCCGGGCCTGCTCGGCGAGAGGGGCTCGGGCACGGCGGGTGTTGCGCAGGGAGCCGACGATGAGCGTGGCCAGCATCGCGGCGTAGGTGTGGTGGCCCATGGCATCGGTGATGGAGACGTGCAGGGTCTGCCGGTCCAGGCTGTAGTCGAAGGTGTCGCCGGAGATGTCGTGGGTCGGCTGGAGGGCGCCGGCGAAGGTGACCGGCCCGGCTTCACACGACAGAGCCTGTGGGAGGAGGTTGTGCTGGATTTCAGCGGCCAGGGTGGGCGGGATGCTGCGCCGGCCCCATTCGTAGAGGTCGGTGAAGCGCCGGTTGGAGGTGACGACGTAGGCCAGGGCTTGGGCAGCCTGCGCGATCTGGTGGCTGCGGCGTCGGCTGGGCTTGACGGTGGTGGTCACTTCCAGGATGCCGATGGCATCTCCCTGGGTGCTCACCGGTGCCAGCACCCGGTATCCGCTCATCGGCTCGGGGGTCTCGGTGATGTGCAGGTGCTGGGAGCGGATCACCTCCTCGTGGAGGGTGCCCCGAAGGTCGATGTGGTTCTGTTCCCAGTCCTCCCTGTCATGCGCCAGCGGCATGGACAGCAGGACGTCGCCGGTGAAATCGATGATCCAGAAGCAGACCTCACGGGCATCCATCTGCCCGGCGAGGATCTGGGCGACCACTGCGACGGAATCCACTGGTGGCGCCTGTTCCACCGCTGCCAGCAGCCCCTCGACCGTCATGTCGTGCTCAGTCACTCTGACACCTTTCCGGACGCCGTCGGGCGACGTGGTCGTGCGCCGTGGGGTACGCCGCGAGCTCGAAACCGTGCTCGCCCGCCGGCCGCCGGAGAGTCCGGTCGGTGGTGTGGCGCGGTTTCCCCGGCGCGTCCGGATCCGCCCGCAGTATCGCGTCGACGAACGGCTTCACCGGCTCCAGCACGCCGGGCCGCGGCGGAGGCCTCCTCCGCTTCACCGGCACCGAAGACGTCAGTGCCTTCGCCGCCGTGTTCCGCGACACCCGGTACCGCCGGGACCAGAGCCCGCCCCGGCACCGCCGGGTCCGAACGCCGGTCCCGGCGGATCCGCCCGAAGATCCACTCACGCGACCTGTACACACGGGTCTCCTGCCACGACCGTGATCAACGACCACAGCGTGAGCGGCCGAACAGCCCAGAACCCCGATTACTCCAAAAGCGGCATGTCGCACACCAGCGCACCGGACGGCCCCCGTCCCACCGCCGAACCCACGACTCCCGAAACCATCGCCCCACCGGGCTCTGCTTCGCCCCGCTGGACACACCGCCCCCGACCGACCGGCCGCAGATCGTCGCGCTCCACGACGTGCCGCTGCGCATCGAGCCCTCCCCGCTGGACGCCCTCAACCGTGCGCTGCTGCGCGGGCTCGCGGACGTCTCCGGTCCCTGAGGCCGCTCACCCCCGCGCCGGCCGCACGCCCCCGCACCACCCGCCGCCCGGCGCCGGCCGCGTTCACGACGGCGCGGCCGGGGTAGCAACTGCGGCACAATGCGCGGCAGATCGATGATGGGGGTGGGGCGTGTGAAGGTCGGGACCCTGGTGGTCGCGGTAGTGGCAGCGGCCGGGCTGCTGACAGGATGTCACGGCGTGAAGGTGGCGACGGGTTCCCCGTCAGACACGCCGCCGCCGGGGGCCGGGGGCGCCCCGGCGGCCTCGGACGGGCACGCGGTGAGTCCGCTGAAGAACCCGGACGGCACCAAGCCGGGGCTGGCGGCGATCACCTCGGCCGGGGACCGCAGGAGCGCCCGGGCGCTGATAGCCCGGGTGACGGTGAAGGGCCGTGGGCCGAAGACCGGGTACGCGCGGGCCCGGTTCGGCTACGCGTGGATGGACACGGCCACCGGCGACATCTGGTCGCACAACGGCTGCGACACGCGGAACGACGCGCTGAAGCGGGACGGGCTGGACGTGAAGTTCCGTTCCGGTTCCGACTGCGTGCTCAGCTCGATGACGCTGCACGACCCGTACACCGGGCGCACCATCGAGTGGCGCAAGACCAAGGCCACCACGGTGCAGATCGACCACGTGATGCCGCTCTCCTACGACTGGCAAATGGGCGCCGCGCACTGGACGCCGCTCAAGCGCGAGGACATCGCCAACGACCCCCTGAACCTGATCCCGGTCGACGGCCCGTCCAACGGGTCCAAGGGCGACTCGGGTCCGGCGTCCTGGCTGCCGCCGAGCACCACGATCCGCTGTTCGTACGCGGTGCGGTTCGCGCAGGTGTCGCTGAAGTACGCGCTGCCGGTGACCGCTCCCGACAAGGCGGCGATGCTGCGCCAGTGCGGGGGCTGACGGCGCGCGCGGCGGCCGGCCGCGGGGGCCGGCGGGGTGACGGGGGCGTCGGGAGGTTGGGGCGGCAGGACATGGCGGACGTCGGCCGCTTCGGCTGGGTCACCGGCCCGGAGGGCAACCGCGTCGAACTGCGGCAGCCCGCCTGACCGCGCCCCCGGGCGGCCGCCGACACCTCCCGGCCGCCCGCCCCGCCGCCCGACCGCCGAGCCGACCGGCCGCCGGTCCGTCCCCGCGACGGCGGCCACCTCCCGTGCCCGGCCCCACGGCCCCTCGCGCCGCCCACCCGCGTGCCGCCACGCGCCGGCCCCCGGGCCGCCCCGCACGCCGACCGGGCGCCCCCGCACTCCGGCCCGCCGTGCTCCGGTTCCCCGAGCGTGGCGCGCGCACCCGTCCCCCCGCACCACGCACGGGGCGTCCGCGCCGGCTGCCGGACGCCTGCCGGAGCCCCTGAACACGCGGCCCGGGCATTCCGCGCAACCGGAACATGGCGGACCCATTCCCTTCGTGGGGCGTGCCGTTCCGACGTGATGGCAACTCGGCCTCCAGCGACGGATATTGAGCGTTTTCCCAGATCAGCAGGACCACATGTCTGACGCATCATCACATTACTTGTGAGTACAAGATTTTCTTTGCAAAGACTCTTATGCACTCGTATCGTTGACGCCATGGAGCCGAACGAACCCAAGCCCCAAGTGAGCCTCGATGCCCGGAATCTGCGGGGTATCGCGCATCCCCTGCGGCTGCGCATCCTCGGGATCCTCCGGACGGAGGGGCCGGCCACCGCGTCGACGCTGTCGCGCCGGCTGGACCAGAACACCGGGGCCACCAGCTACCACCTGCGCCAGCTCGCCGAGCACGGCTTCATCAGCGAGGTCACCGGCCGCGGCGCCCGCCGCGAGCGGTGGTGGCAGGCGGCGCACGCCAACACCGTCATCCCGGACACGGACGTGTTCGCGGAGGGCGGGGGCGAGGGCGCCGCGGTGCTCCAGTCGCTCGCCCGGGTCTGGGCGGACTCGCTGTTCCGCGCGGTGGACGCCACACCGGGCCTGTCGCCCGAGTGGCGGGAGGCACAGGACTTCGGCGACTACGCGCTCAGCCTCACCCCGGCCGAGGCCGGCGAGCTGATGGCCGAGTTCCACCGCATGCTCAAGCGCCGCACCGCCGTCTCGGCGGACGGCGAGGCCGCCGAGGGGGCGGCCCACGTCACCTTCCAGTTCCAGCTGTTCCCCGTCCCCGACGACGGCCCCCGGCCGACCGCCAACGAAACGGAGTGAAGCGATGACCAGGCACCAGGCTGTGGGCACGGCCGGCGAGACGGCCGGGGGGAACGGCAAGGGCGCACCCGGCGCACTGATCGGCCTGCTCTCCGCGAGCGCGGCCTCCCTGTCGGCGAACCGCGTGCTCTCGATCGCGCTGCCGTGGTTCGTGCTGACCACCACCGGCAGCATCGCCAGGACGGGCATGGTGGCGTTCTGCCAGATCCTGCCCTACGTCATCTCCCAGGCCCTGGCGGGCCCGGTGATCGACCGGATCGGCCCGAAGCGGGTCAGCGTGCTGGGTGACCTGACCTCGATGACGGCGATGACCGTCGCGCCGGTGCTGTACTTCGCCCACCTGCTCTCGTTCCCGCTGCTGCTGGCGCTGATGGCGGTGATCGGCATCGCCGACGGTCCGGCGAACGGCGCCAAGAGCCTGTTCGTGCCGCCGGCCACCCGGGCGGCCCGGATCTCGCTGGAACGCGGCACCGGACTGTGCGGCGCGGTGGAACGGATCGCCACCACCGCCGGACCGGCCGTCGCCGGTGTCGTGGTGGCCTCCTGCGGCAGCCTCTACGCCCTGTGGGTGACCGCGGCGCTGTTCGGGGTGTCCGCGCTGGTCGTCTCGCTGTTCCTCAGCAACCCGGTGCCCGAGCCGGACGAGGCGCCCGTCGACCAGGACGCCCCCTACCTGGAACGGCTGCGCGAGGGTGCGGACTTCCTGCGCGGCGCCGGTCTGCTGCGGGCCATCGTGGGCATGCTGGCCGCCACCAACCTGCTGGACCAGGCGTTCATGACCGTGCTGCTGCCGGTGTGGGCCAAGGCGACCGGCGCCGGTCCCGAGGCCATCGGCCTGGTCGTCAGCGTCTTCGCCGCAGCGTCGGTCGTCTCCTCCCTGGTGGCCGCCGCGGTCGCCGAACGTCTGCCGCGCCGCACGGTCTACCTGGCCGGCATGCTGATCGGCGGCGTTCCCCGCTTCGTGGCCATGGCGGCCGGTTTCCCGATGTGGGCGGTGCTGGCGGTGCTGGCCGTGGGCGGCCTGGGCTCCGGCTTCGTCAACCCGATCGTCGGCGCCGTGACCTACGAACTGATCCCCACCGCGCTGCTGGGCCGGGTCAAGACCATGTCGCAGGCGGTCACCTGGGGCGGCATCCCCTTCGGCGGTCTGGTCGGCGCCGGGGTCGTGGCGGTCGCCGGTGTCACCGGGGCGCTGTGGATCGTCGGCGGGCTGTACCTGGTGGCCGTCGGCCTGCCGGGGATGAGCCGACAGTGGGGTGACATGCGGCGCGGCACGCCGACCGCCGCCCCCGCCCCGGCCACCGCCTCAGCTCCGGGCGCCACCCCCGCCCCGGCCACCGCGCCGGCATCCGCCCCGGTCACCGCCCACCACGCGCCGGCCGCCGCCTGACCCCTCCGCTCCCCGCCGGGACGCGCACCCCGCACCCGGCCACGGAACCGCCCCCGGCACGACCGGACCGGCGGACCTCCTCCCCCGCAGCGCCGACGGCCCGACCGGCCGCCGGCGCTCCGGTGTTCCCCGTGCGCGGACCTCGGGGTCAGCCCCCGGCGGTCGCCGCGGGCCTCGCCGCCTCCTTCCGGCGCCGCGCGGGGATCCCCAGGCAGGGCACGAGGGCGGCCAGGGTCAGCGCGACGCGCCACACGAACGCGGCGTGGAACCCGGTCGCGGCTCCCGCCGCACCCGCCGCGGCCGCGACGGTGGCCAGCAGCGCGGTGCCGGCGGCGCCGCCGAGTTGCTGGACGCGGCGGACGCTCGCCGAGCCGGCCGGGGCCCGGTCGCGGGACAGGCCGGAGAACGCCCCGGCGGCGACGGCGACGTTGACCGAGCTGAGCACGCCGCCCCGGACGACCAGCGCGGCCCCGGTGAGGAACAGGGTGGCGGTGGCCGGTCCGTGCTCGCCCTCGTGCACGAACTCGCCCGGCGCACCGAGCGGATCGGCATCGACGTCGCCACGGGCCTGCTGAGCGAACTGGAGGAGATCCCCGAGGACACCAAGGCGATCGTCCCCGGTGTCTTCGGGCAACTCGTCGACCGCGCGAGGGCGCGCGGCGAACTCGGCGCCTCACCGGTCCCCGACGCCGTACTCCCGATGCCCGGCGCACTCATCCGCTACAGCATGGTCGCGGACCGCGTCGCCCCCTCCGACCAGGCACTCGAACACATCGCCACCCAACTGTTCCTGCCCCTGGTACGGCACCACGCCGGCCGCTGAGGACCCGCCGGGTCCGGCCGGTGCACCGCGCGCCGCCCGAGCCGCGACGCTCGCCGGGCCCGGCCTCCCGCCCTGACGCCGGACCAGGTCCCGTGCCAGGGCGACCGCGCGGCCCGGTCGTCCGCCGCCGGGCAGCCCCCCGCCGCGCTCTCGCCGGCCGCGCTCCGCCCGCCCGTCCTCCGGTCCCGCCTCCGCCCGGCCGGCCCCGGCGGCGCTCCACCGCGCCGCGCGCCCCCGCCGCGCCTCCACCCGATCCGCCCCCGCCCGGCCGCCGCTTCCCCGCCGGCCCGGCCCTCGCGGGCGGGTACATGCGGCCACCTGCTCCCGTGGTGAAAGTGACCAGTTATCCGGGGGTGGGGGTGGCTGCCAGCATCGGCGTTGGTCACAGAAGGCGGCGCCCGGAAGGGCGGACCGATGACGAGGATCTGGTGGGCACATGACGACGAATTCCTTTGCGGTCTCCCCGACGGGAGCGGCCGCCGAAAGCGACGCGATGTCCCCCGCGGAGATCCGCGTCGCCGGGATCTGGCAGGAATTGCTGGGAACGCCGGAGATCGGCGCCGACAGTGAATTCCCGGCGGGTGACGGTGGACCGGCCGAGCGGGAGATGCTGCGCCGGGTCGGCGAGGAATTCGGCGGGGAGCCGGAGGCGGCGGACGTTCCGCGTCCGCTGACGGTGCGTTCCCTCACCGCACAGCTGGCGGAACTCGCCATGCGGCGGGCCCGGATGCTGTTCGAGGAGAGCCTGGGCGGGGGCCCGCCCGGCGACTGGAGCGCCCCCGAGGAGCCGGTGATCGGCCGGGCCGACCGGGACGCCGGGCCGCTGCCGCTGTCGTTCGCCCAGCAACGCCTGTGGTTCCTGGACCAGTTGGCGCCCGGCCAGGTGGAGTACCTGATCCCCATCGGGCTGCGGCTGCGGGGCCGGCTGGAGGTGCCGGCGCTCCGCGGGGCGCTGGACGCCTTCGTCGCCCGGCACGAGGCGCTGCGCACCACCTTCGCCGCCGACGAGGACGGCACACCGCGCCAGGTGCTCCGCCGCCCGGAGCCGGTGCCGATGCCGGTGCACGACCTGCGGGGGCTGCCGGAGGCCGAACGGGAGGCGGAGGCGCGACGGACCGCCGACGCCGACGCGCTCGTGCCGGTCGACCTCGCCGAGGGGCCGATGGTGCGGGCGGTGCTGGTGCGGCTGGCCGACGAGGAAGCTGTACTCGTCGTGACCGTCCACCACATCGCGTTCGACGGCTGGTCGTCGGGCGTGCTGGCCCGGGAGCTGTCGGCCCTCTACACCGCGGCGCTCACCCCGGGCGCACCGGGACTGCCCGAACCGGAGTTGCAGTACGCGGACTTCGCCGTCTGGCAGCGCGACTGGCTGACCGGCGAGGTACTGCGCGAGCAGCTGGACCACTGGCGGGAGCGGCTGACCGGACTGGAGCCGCTGGAACTGCCGACCGACCACCGAAGGCCCGCGGTGCGCAGCGGCAGCGGCGGCACCCTCACGTTCGCGGTACCGGCGGAACTGGCCGGGCGGGCCCGGGCGACGGCGAACGCGCACGGCGCGAGCCTGTTCATGACGCTGCTGGCGGTCTTCCAGCTGCTGCTGTCGAAGTACTCCGGCCAGCAGGACATCGCCGTCGGCACCCCGATCGCCGGCCGCAACCGGGCCGAGATCGAGGAGATGATCGGCTTCTTCGTCAACACCCTCGTCATGCGCACCGACCTGTCGGGCGACCCGGCGTTCAGCGACCTGCTGGAGCGGGTCAAGGACACCGCGCTGGCCGCCTACGACCACCAGGACCTGCCCTTCGAGCGGCTGGTGGAGGAGCTGGCGCCGGAGCGCGACCTGTCGCGCAACCCGCTCGTGCAGACCATGTTCGTGCTGCAGAACATGCCCGACACCGGCGCGTGGTCGCTGCCGGGCCTCAGCGTGGAGCCGGTGGAGATCGAGGCGCCCGAGGCGAAGTTCGACTTCACGCTGTACGTCACCGAGGCCGGCGACGGCTCGTTCGAGGGCACCGTCGTCTACAGCACCGACCTGTTCGAGCCGGCCACGATGGAGCGGCTGGCCGGCCACTTCACCCAGCTGCTGGACTCCGTGACCGCCGACCCGGCAGCACCGCTGTCGGCCGCCGGGCTGCTGACCGCCGCCGAACGCCGGCAGATCCTCACCGAGTGGAACGGCGCCGCGACCGACGCCCCCGACGAGCTGACCGTGCACCGGCTGTTCGAGGAGCACGCGGCGCTGCGCCCGGAAGCCCCCGCGGTGACCGACTCGCGTGGCACGCTGACGTACCGGCAGGTCAACGAGCGGGCCAACCGGATCGCGCACCTGCTGCGGGAGCGGGGTGTGCGGCCCGACCAGCTGGTGGGCGTGTGCCTGGAGCGCGGCACCGACATGGTCTGCGCGGTCCTGGGCGTGCTGAAGTCCGGCGCGGCCTACCTGCCGCTGGACCCGGAGTACCCGGACGACCGGCTGACGTACATGCTGGCCGACAGCGCGGCGCCGCTGGCCGTCACCGAGGAGGAGCACGCGGGACGGCTGCCCGCGGAGCTGCCGAAGCTGCTGCTGGACGCCGGTGAGGACCCGCTCGCCGGGCGCCCGGCACACGACCACCCGGCGGCCGCCGCCCCCGGTTCGGTGGCGTACACCATCTACACCTCGGGCTCCACCGGCCGGCCCAAGGGTGTGCAGATCGAGCACCGGGCGCTGCGGGCCCGCATGCGGGAGACCGTGCGGCGGCTGGGGCTGACCCCGGACGACCGGGTGCTGCAGTTCGCCTCGATCGCCTTCGACTCCTCCGTCGGCCAGATCTTCGCCGCGCTGACCTGCGGCGCGTCCATCGTGCTGCGGGACGCCCGCTGGTCCCCCGACACACTGGCCGCCGACGTGCGGCGCGGCCGGGTGACGGTCGCCTGGCTCACCCCGTCCGCGTTCTCCGCGATGACCGCGCAGCTGGACGACGCCGGTGGCACCGGTCCCGACCTGCGGCTGGTGCGGCTGGGCGGTGAGGCCCTGCAGCACGAGCAGGTGCGGCAGTGGTTCGCCCGCACCGGCGTGCCGCTGGTCAACGGCTACGGGCCGACCGAGGCGGCGCAGGAGGCCACCACCGCCCGCATCGAGTCGCTGCCGGAGGCGGTGCCGGTGGGGCGGCCGGTGGACAACGCGAAGGTCTTCGTCGTCGACCGGCACGGCACGCCGGTGCCGGTCGGGGTGCCCGGCGAGATCTGGATCAGCTGCGCCGGCCTGGCCCGGGGCTACCTGGGCCGCCCGGAGCTGACGGCGGAGAAGTTCGCCGAACGGGTCGTCGACGGCACGGCGTACCGGGTCTACCGCACCGGTGACCTGGTGAAGTGGCGGCCGGACGGGGTGCTGGAGTTCGTGGGCCGGGCCGACAACCAGGTGAAGCTGCGCGGCTACCGGATCGAACTGGGCGAGATCGAGGCGACCCTGGCGGCGCACGAGGCGCTGGCCTCGGTGACGGTGCTGGTGCGCGAGGACGTGCCCGGGGACCGCCGGCTGGTCGCCTACACGGTGGCGGCCGCCGGTGCGCAGGCGCCGTCCGCCGGTGACCTGCGCACCCACCTGCGCCGGCACCTGCCGGAGTACATGGTGCCGGCGGCGTTCGTCGCTCTGGACGCCATGCCGCTCACCCCGAACGGCAAGACGGACCGCAGGGCGCTGCCGGCCCCCGACAGCCGCCGTGACGTGGCCTCGGAGTACACCGCGCCGAGGGACGCGGTGGAGGAGGCGGTGACCGCGATCTGGTCGCAGCTGCTGGGTGTGGAGACCGTCGGCGTGCACGACAACTTCTTCGACCTGGGCGGGCATTCGCTGCTGGCCACGCAGGTCACCAGCCGGATCCGCAAGGTGCTGGGCGCCGATCTGCCGGTGCGGACGCTGTTCACCGCGCCGACGCCGGCCGGGCTGGCCGCCGCGGTGGCCGCCGCCGGGCGGGAGGGCGTCTCCCGCATCCTGCCCGCGGTGCGGGACGCCGGGCCATTGCCGCTGTCGTTCGCGCAGCAGCGCCTGTGGTTCCTCGACCAGCTGGAGCCGGGGGGCGCGGACTACCTCATGCCGGTGGCCCTGCGGATCGGCGGGCCGCTGGACGCCGACGCGCTGGACGCGGCGCTGACCGGGCTCGTGGCGCGGCACGAGGTGCTGCGCACCCGGTTCACCGCCGGCCCGGACGGGGAGCCGGTGCAGACCGTGGACGCGCCCGGCCCGGTCACCGCCGAGCGGCACGACCTGCGGCACCTGGAGCCGGCCGCGCGGGAGGAGGCGGCCCGGGCGGTCGCCGACGCGGAGGCGACCGGTGCGTTCGACCTGGCGGCGGGGCCGGTGCTGCGCGCGGCGCTGGTGCGGCTGGCCGACGAGGACCACCTGCTGGCCGTCACCGTGCACCACATCGCCTACGACGGCTGGTCGTCGGGTGTGCTGGCCCGCGAGGTGGCCGCCCTGTACACGGCCGCGGTGACCGGGACGCCGAACGGGCTGCCGCGACCGGCCCTGAACTACGCGGACTTCGCCGTCTGGCAGCGCGCGTGGCTGTCGGGGGAGGTGCTGGAGGGGCAGTTGGCGCACTGGCGGGGGGCGCTGGCCGGGCTGGAGCCGCTGGAGCTGCCGACCGACCACCCGCGTCCGCCGGTGCGCAGCGGGCACGGCGCGCTGGTGCCGTTCACGGTGCCGGCCGAGGTCGCCGCCGCGCTGCGGGAGGTGGCGAACGCCCGTGGGGCGAGCCTGTTCATGGTGTTGCTGGCGGTCTTCCAGGTGCTGCTGTCGAAGTACTCCGGCCAGCAGGACATCGCCGTCGGCACCCCGATCGCCGGCCGCAACCGGGCCGAGACCGAAGACATGATCGGCTTCTTCGTCAACACCCTCGTCATGCGCACCGACCTGACCGGCGACCCCGCCTTCACCGAACTCCTCGACCGCGTCAAGGACACCGCCCTCGCCGCCTACGACCACCAGGACCTGCCCTTCGAACGCATCGTCGAGGAACTCGCCCCCGAACGTGACCTGTCCCGCAACCCGCTGTTCCAGACGCTGTTCGTGCTCCAGAACGTGCCGGACCTCAACGCGTGGCGGCTGCCGGGGCTGGTGGTCGAGCAGGTGGAGACCAGCCGGCACGACGCCAAGTTCGACCTGGGCATGTACCTGGCCGAGGAGCCGGACGGCGGGCTGGGCGGCGCGATCGTCTACACCACCGACCTGTTCGAGGACGCGACCGTGCGGGCGCTGGCCGGGCACTTCGCCACCCTGCTCGCGGCGGCCGGCGCGGACCACGGGGCCCGGCTGTCGCAGCTGGACCCGCTGACCCCGCCGGAGCGGCGGCGGATCCTCACCGAGTGGAACGACACGGCGGCGGCACTGCCCGAACCCGCCACCCTGCACGGCCTGTTCGAGCGGCGGGCGGCCACCGCCCCCGACGGTGTGGCGCTGGTGTGCGGCGACGAGCGGTGGACGTACCGGCGGCTGGAGGAGGAGGCCAACCGGCTCGCGCACCACCTGCGGGCGGCGGGCGTCGGCCCGGACGTGCCGGTGGGCGTGTGCCTGGAGCGCTCCCCGCGGATGGTGCTGGCCCTGCTGGGCGTCCTCAAGGCCGGCGGCGCCTACGTGCCGATGGACCCCGACCACCCGGCGGACCGGCTGGCGTACCTCGTGGAGGACGCGGCGACCCCGCTGGTGGTGACGCACTCGGGGCTGCGGGACCGGCTGCCTCCGGGGACCGCGTGCCTGGCGCTGGACACCCTGGCCGCCACCCTGGCCGCGCTGCCGGTCACGCCCCCGCCGGCGCTGTCCGGGCCGGGCGACCTGAGCTACCTGATCTACACCTCGGGTTCCACCGGGCGGCCCAAGGGCGTGCTGATCGAGCACGGCGGCGCCGTCAACTACCTGGCCGGCATGCAGGACGCGTTCCCGATCGCGCCCGGCGAGGGCTTCCTCCAGGCCACGCCGCTGTCGTTCGACGTGTCGGTGTACGAGATCTTCTGGCCGCTGTGGCAGGGCGCGACCGTGGTGCTGGTGCCGGGCACCGAACGACTGGACATGGCGACGGTCAGCGGCCTGATGCGGGAACACCGCGTCGTGGGCTTCCACTTCGTGCCGAGCCTGCTGGACGTCTTCGTCGGCGAGGCGGTGCCGGGGGACTGCGCGCACCTGCGGTACGCGTTCGTCAGCGGGGAGCCGCTCCAGCCGTCGCTGACCGGCCGGTTCCTCGACCGGTTCCCCGGCGACCTGGTGAACCTCTACGGCGCCACCGAGGTCTCGGTGGACACCACGTACTGGCGCGGCGACCGGTCCGAGCCGTACGGCGGGGTGCTGGCGGGGCGGCCGATGGTCAACCAGAGCGTGTACGTACTCGACCGGGACGGCAACCCGGTGCCGCCGGGGGTGCTCGGCGAGGTCTTCCTCGGCGGCCGAAGCGTCGGCCGCGGCTACCACGGCCGGCCGGACCTGACCGAACAGCGCTTCGTGCCCGACCCGTTCGCCGGTGGCGCCGCCCGGATGTACCGCACCGGTGACCTGGGCCGCTTCACCGCGGGCGGCTCGCTGGACCTGCTGGGCCGTATCGACCGGCAGGTCAAACTGCGCGGGGTGCGCATCGAGCTCGGTGAGATCGAGGCGGCGCTGCTGACCCACCCGGCGGTGGGCACCTGCGCGGTGATGGTCCGCGAGGACGGCCCAGGTGACAAGCGGCTGGCTGCCTACTGGACGGCCGCGGCCGGCCCGGCGGCGGACCACGGCGCCCTGCGCGGCTGGTGCTCCGACCGGCTGCCGCGAGCGATGATGCCGTCCTCGTTCACGGAACTCGCCGCGCTGCCGCTCAACTCCAACGGAAAGGTCGACCACAAGGCACTCCCGGTGCCCGAGGGCGATTCCGAGGGGAACTCCTGCGCCGCCCACGTGGCCCCGCGCGACGAGATCGAGGAGATCATCGCCGGCCTCATGGCGGAGGTCCTGGGAATCGACCGGGTCGGCGTCCACGACAGTTTCTTCGATCTCGGCGGGCATTCCCTGCTCGCCACCCGGCTGGTCAACCGCGTGGAATCCGCGACGGGTGTCCGGATCAGCCTCCGTGACCTCTTCCTGGTGCCTTCCGTCGACGGAATCAAGGGCCAGTTGCTCGACCTGCTCGCGTCCGAAGAACAGCACGCCTGAGCGTCGTCCCCCCGATCGTGCGGACAGATAAGGAAACTGAGAAATGATGGGCGAGAAGTCGGCCGAAGCGCGTCTGCTGTCCCTCATGCGGCGGCGGTCGGACAACGGCAGCATCCCCCGGCGGGCCGGAGCCGGCCCCGCGCCGCTGTCCTTCGCACAGCAGCGTCTGTGGTTCCTCGACCAGCTGGAGCCGGGCGGCGCCGAGTACCTGATGCCGTTCGGGCTGCACGTGACGGGCACGCTGGACGTCCCGGCACTGGAGAGCGCCCTGTCGGGGCTGGTGGCGCGGCACGAGGTGCTGCGTACCCGGTTCACCGCCGACGCCGAGGGGCGCGCGGAGCAGACCGCCGGGGACCCGTGGCCGGTGACGGTGACGGTGCACGACGTGCGCGGCGCCGGGGACGCGGCGCGGCGTGAGCGGGCCGCCGGGGAGGTGCTGCGCGGGGCGGGCAGCCGCCCGTTCGACCTGACGCAGGGCCGGCCGCTGCGGGCGGACCTGGTGCGGGTGGCGGACGACGAGCAGTACCTCCAGCTGACGGTGCACCACATCGCCGGTGACGGCTGGTCGGAGGGCGTCATCGCCCGGGAACTGCGCGACCGGTACGCCGCCGAGCTGGCCGGCACCGACCCGGGGCTGCCCGGACTGCCGTTGCAGTACGCCGACTTCGCCGTGTGGCAGCGTGACTGGCTGGCCGGCGGACGGCTGGAGGGCCAGCTGGACCACTGGCGGGGGGCGCTGGCCGGGCTGGAGCCGCTGGAGCTGCCGACCGACCACCGGCGCCCGCCGGTGCGCGACGGGCGGGGCGACACGCTGGTCTTCCCGGTGTCCGCTGAGGTCACCGAGGCGCTGCGGGCGGCGGCCGCGGAGCGTGGGGCGAGCCTGTTCATGGGGCTGCTGGCGGTCTTCCAGCTGCTGCTGTCGAAGTACTCCGGCCAGCAGGACATCGCCGTCGGCACCCCGATCGCCGGCCGCAACCGGGCCGAGACCGAAGACATGATCGGCTTCTTCGTCAACACCCTCGTCATGCGCACCGACCTGACCGGCGACCCCGCCTTCACCGAACTCCTCGACCGCGTCAAGGACACCGCACTCGCCGCCTACGACCACCAGGACCTGCCCTTCGAACGGCTGGTGGAGGAGCTGGCCCCGGAACGTGACCTGTCCCGCAACCCGCTCGTGCAGACCATGTTCGTCCTCCAGGCGCCGCAGAGCGGCCAGGGCGGCGGCTGGGAGTTCGACGGCACCACCGTGCGGGAGGCCGGCACGGTGCGCGGCTTCGCCAAGTTCGACCTGACGGTGAACGCCACCGAGACCGACGGCGGGCTGACCGTCGCCCTGGAGTACCGCACGGACCTGTTCACCCGGGCCACCGCCGAACGGATCGCCGCGCACTTCACCACCCTGCTGGCCGCCGCGGCCGCCGCACCGGGCAGGCCGCTGTCCGCCCTGGAGATGCTGACCGCGCAGGAGCGGCGGCGGATCCTCACCGAATGGGGCACCGGTGCGCCCGGCACCGCCCCGGCGTCCACCGTGCACGCGCTGGTGGAGCGGGCCGCGGCCGCGCACCCCGGCACCGTGGCGGTGACCGCCGGCGGACGCGAGGTCACCTACGCCGAACTCGACGAGCGGGCCGGCCGGCTGGCCCGGCTGCTGCGCGAGGAGTACGGCGCCGGCCCCGGCACCCTGGTGGCGGTCTGTATGGACCGCTCACCGGAGATGATCGCGGCGCTGCTGGGCGTGTGGAAGTCCGGCGCCGCCTACGTGCCGCTCGACCCGGGACACCCGGCGGAGCGCCTGGCGTTCATGCTGCGCGACACCGCGGCCCCCGTCGTCCTGACCGAGGCGGCGCACCGTGGCCGGCTGCCGCGGGAGACTCCGCAGCTGCTCGCCGACCGCGACTGGCCGCAGGAACCGGCCGGCGCCCCGTGGCCGTCCGCCACCCCCGAGGACCTGGCCTACGTCATCTACACCTCCGGATCCACCGGTGTGCCCAAGGGCGTGGAGGTCCGGCACCGCAGCCTGGCGGGCCTGGTGGAGTGGACCACCGGGCTCTGCGGCCTGACGCACGGCGACCGGGTCGCGCTGCTGGCCGGTGTCGGGTTCGACGCCGCCGCGTGGGAGCTGTGGCCGGCGCTGGCCGCCGGGGCCACGGCCTGCGTGCCCGACGAGGGTGTCCGGCTCACCCCGGGCCTGTTGCAGGGCTGGCTGACCGGTCAGGGGGTGCGCGGCACCTTCCTGCCCACGCCGCTGCTGGAGGCGCTGGCAGCCCTTGACTGGTCGGCGCCGACCAGCCTGGAGTACGTGCTGACCGGTGGTGACCTGCTGCGGCTGCCGGCCGGGCTCGACCTGCCGTTCCGCGTCGTCAACAACTACGGTCCGACCGAGTCCACCGTCGTCGCCACCTCGGCCCCGGTCGTCCCCGGTGAGACCGTCCCGCCGATCGGCCGCCCGGTGCTGGGCACCGAGGTCTACGTGGTCGACCGGTACGACCGGCCGGTTCCGGTGGGCGTGACCGGCGAACTGCTCATCGGCGGCGCCGGGCTGGCCCGCGGCTACCTCGGTCGCCCCGAGCTGACCGCGGAACGCTTCACCGGCCTGACCCTGGACGGCGTCACCCGCCGGGTCTACCGCACCGGTGACCTCGTGACGTGGCGGGCGGACGGGCAGCTGGAGTTCGCCGGCCGCGCCGACGACCAGGTCAAGATCCGCGGCCACCGCATCGAGCTCGGCGAGATCGAGGCCGTGCTGATCGCCCACCCGGCGGTCTCCGCCGCCACGGTGACCGTCCGCGACGACGTCCCCGGCGGGCCGCGGCTCGCCGCCTACACCGTGCCGGCCACCGGCGCCGGCCCGGCCACGGCCGGGGAGCTGCGGACCCACCTGCGGGAACGGCTGCCGGAGTACATGGTGCCCGCCGCCTTCACGGTCCTGCCGGCTCTGCCGCTGACCGCGAACGGAAAGGTGGACCGTGCCGCGCTGCCCGCCCCGGACCCGGGGCAGGCCGCCGAGGCCACCGCGTTCACCGCGCCGCGCACCCCGCTGGAGGAGGCGCTGGCCGGGATCTGGTCGCAGATCCTCGGGGTGGAGCGGGTCGGGGCGCACGACGACTTCTTCGCCCTGGGCGGCCACTCGCTGCTGGCCACCCGGGTCACCAGCCGCATCCGCGCCGATCTGGGCGCCGACGTCGCCGTGCGCACCCTGTTCGCCTGCCCGACCCCGGCCCGGCTGGCGGCGGCCATCGGGTCCGCCGCACCGGAGGGGGCGCCGGGCGCCGCCCCGGGGGCCATCGTCCCGGCGCCGCGTGACGCCGGACCGCTGCCGCTGTCGTTCGCCCAGCAGCGCCTGTGGTTCCTCGACCAGCTGGAGCCCGGCTCCGCCAAGTACGCCGTGCCGGTGGCCCTGCGGGTGCGCGGCACGCTGGACGTGCCGGCCCTGGAGGTGGCGCTGACCGGGCTGACCACGCGGCACGAGGTGCTGCGCACCCGGTTCACCGCCGACGAGGACGGCCGCCCGTCGCAGACCGTGGACGCGGTCACGCGGGTCACCGCCGCCGTGCACGACCTGCGGGAGACCGACCGGGACGACCGGGAGGAACGCGCCCGCCAGGTGCTGCGGACCCGCTCGGCCCGACCGTTCGACCTGACCGCCGGACCACTGCTGCGCGCCGACGTGGTGCGGCTCGCCGACGACGACGGCTACCTGCTGCTGACGCTGCACCACATCGTGGCGGACGGCTGGTCCGAGGGCGTCATGGCCCGTGAGCTGCACGCCCTGTACGCGGCGGCGGTGCGGGGCACGGACCCTGCGCTGCCCGGGCTGCCCGTGCAGTACGCCGACTTCGCGGTCTGGCAGCGCGAGCAGCTGTCCGGCGAGGTGCTGGACGGTCAGCTGGCGCACTGGCGGGAGCGGCTGGCGGGTCTGGAGCCGCTGGAGCTGCCGACCGACCACCGCCGGCCGGCCGAGCCGAACGGTGAGGGCGGCACCGTGCGCTTCACCGTGCCGCCTGAGGTGGCGCGGCGGGCCAGGGAGCTGTCGGCGGAGCACGGCGCGAGCCTGTTCATGACGCTGCTGTCGGCGTTCCAGCTGATGCTCGCGAAGTACTCCCGGCAGGAGGACGTCGCGGTCGGCACCCCGATCGCCGGCCGCAACCGGGCGGAGACCGAGGGGCTGATCGGTTTCTTCGTCAACACCCTGGTGCTGCGCACCGACCTGTCGGGTGACCCGGCGTTCACCGGCCTGCTGGAGCGGGTCAAGGACACGGCGCTGGCCGCCTACGACCACCAGGACCTGCCGTTCGAACGGCTGGTGGACGAGATCGCGCCGGAGCGCGACCTGTCGCGCAACCCGCTGTTCCAGACGATGCTGGTGCTCCAGAACACCCCGGAGGACGACACCTGGTCGCTGCCGGGCCTGGCCGTGGAGCCGGTGCCGGTGGAGGGCCAGCCGGTGAAGTTCGACCTCCAGCTGATGCTGGCGGAGACCCCGGCCGGGCTTGAGGCGGCGCTGGAGTACCGGGGGGACCTGTTCCACCGGGCCACCGCCGAGCGGATGGCCGGCCACTTCGCCACCCTGCTGGCCGCGGTCACCGCCGCGCCGGAGGCGAAGCTGTCCTCCTTCGGCATGCTGACGCCGCAGGAGCACCAGCGGCTGGTGGTGGACGTCAACGCCACCGAGGGCCCCTACCCGGACACCGCGACGATCCACCGCATGATCGAGGACCGCGTCGCCACCTGCCCCGACGCGATCGCCGTCGAACACGGCGAGACCACCCTCACCTACCGCCGGCTCGACGAGAAGGCCAACCAACTCGCCCACCACCTGCGCCACCAGGGCGTCCAGCCCGACCAGTTGGTCGCCGTCTGCCTCGACCGCGGACCCGAACTCGTCGCCACCCTCCTCGGCATCATGAAAGCCGGCGCCGCCTTCGTCCCCCTCGACCCCGAATACCCCACCGACCGCATCACCTTCATGATCGACGACACCGCCACCCCCCTCGTCATCACCCAGACCACCCACGCCGACCGCCTCCCCGCAGACGTCCCCAAACTCCTCACCGACACCCACTGGCCCCAAGGACCCACCACCACCCCCGAACCGCTCGCCACCCCCGACCACCTCGCCTACGTCATCTACACCTCCGGCTCCACCGGCAGGCCCAAGGGCGTCCTCCTCGACCACCGCGGCGTCGTCAACTACCTCGACTGGTGCGACCGCAACTACCCGCCGAACAGCGACAACGGCGTGGGCACCCTGCTGTACTCCTCGGTCACCTTCGACCTGACGATCACCGCCCTCTTCCTCCCGCTCATCCAGGGCCAACGCCTCGCCATCCCCGTGTCCGGCCCGGACCGCACCGCGTTCGACGCCGCCATCGACATGGTCATGACCGGCATGGACATCGGCTTCCTCAAGGCCACCCCCTCCCACCTGGAGGTGCTGACCGCCAACCTGGAGGCGGCCGGGGCACGGCACGGCATCGCCACCATCGTGGCCGGCGGTGAGGACCTCTCCCCCACGCTGGCCGACCGGGTCCTCCGCACCGGACGCCGCGAGACCGTCATCTCCAACGAGTACGGCGCCACCGAAGGCTCCGTCGCCAACGTGATGAGCCTGACGACGACCGTCGACCCGGCGTACGAGACCACCTCGGTGGGCGTGCCGGTCACCAACACCACGGCCTACGTCGTCGACCGCTACGACCGGCCGGTCCCGGTCGGGGTGCCCGGTGAGTGCCTGCTCGGCGGGATCTGCGTGGCCCGCGGCTACCTCAACCGCCCCGAACTCACCGAGACCCGCTTCGTCCCCGACCCCTTCTCCACCGTCCCCGGCGCCCGCGCCTACCGCACCGGCGACCTCGTGCGGTGGCGGGAGAACGGGGAGATGGAGTTCATCGGGCGGATCGACAACCAGGTCAAACTGCGCGGCTACCGCATCGAACTGGGCGAGATCGAGAACACCCTGCTCACCCACCCCGGCGTCAGCCACACCGCGGTGATCGTGCGGGAGGACGCGCCCGGCGAGAAGCGCCTGGTGGCCTACCTGGTGCCGGCCGGCAGCGGTGCGGCGCCGGCCACCCCCGACCTGCGGGCCCACCTGCTGCGCGACCTGCCGGACTACATGGTCCCGGCGGTGTACGTGGCGATGCGGGCCCTGCCGCTCACCCCGAACGGCAAGGTCGACCGCAAGGCACTGCCGGTACCGGACGGCCAGCGGCGTGACGTGGCCTCCGCCTACGCGGCCCCGCGCGACGCGGTCGAGGAGGCGCTGGCCGCGGTGTGGAGCGAGGTGCTGCGGCTGGACCGGGTCGGCGTCCACGACAACTTCTTCGAGCTGGGCGGCGACTCGATCATCAGCATCCAGATGATCGCGAAGGCCAAGCGTTCCGGGGTGCACCTGACGCCCCGGATGATCTTCAAGCACCAGACGGTCGCGGAGATCGCCGCACACGTCACGACGGCCACCGCCGTCGACGCCGAACAGGGCGTGGTCACCGGCGACGTGCCGCTGACCCCGATCCAGTACTGGTTCACCGAGAAGGACTGGCCGGACGCCGACCACTTCAACCAGGCGGAACTGCTGGCCACCGACGGTCTGCGCCCGGAGCCGCTGCGGCGGGCGCTGTCCGACCTGGCCGCCCACCACGACGCGCTGCGCCTGCGGTTCACCGACGGGCCGGACGGCTGGAGCCAGTACCTGGACGAGGACAGCGGCGAGGACCTGCTGGAGACCTACGACCTGTCGGCCGCCTCCGCCGGGTCCCTGTGGCCGGCGGTGCGGGGCGTCGCCGACGAGGTGCAGCGGTCCTTGAGCCTGCACAAGGGCCCGCTGCTGCGGTGCGCCCTGATGGACCTGGGCGCCGGGCGCGGCCAGCGGCTGCTGGTGGTCGTCCACCACATGGCCGTCGACAGCGTCTCCTGGCGGGTGCTGCTGGAGGACCTGGGCACCGCCTACGCCCGGCGGGCCGGGGGGCTGGCGCCCGAACTGCCGCCCAAGACCACGTCGTTCAAATCCTGGGCGGAGCACCTGGCCGGCTACGCGGACTCGGCGCAGGCCCGCGCGGAGTCGGTGTACTGGTCGGAGCCCAAGCCGTCCGGCCGGCTGCCGCGGGACCGCGAGGGGCTCAACACGGCGAGCACCGTGGAGACCGTCAGCACCTCGCTGACCGCCCAGGAGACCGGCGCGCTGCTGCGGGAGGTCCCGCGGGCGTTCGGCAGCCGGATCAACGACGCGCTGCTGAGCGCGCTGGCCCGGGCCCTGCACGGCTGGACCGGTCAGGCGCACACCCTGATCGGCCTGGAGGGCCACGGCCGCGAGGACCTGTTCCCCGACGTGGACCTCTCCCGCACGGTCGGCTGGTTCACCAGCGTCTTCCCGGTGGCCCTGCGGATCGACCCGGCGGCCGCCCCCGGCGCCACCCTGCTGACCGTCAAGGAGCAGCTGGACCGGATCCCCAACAAGGGCGTCGGGTACGGCATCCTGCGCCACCTCGGCGCACCGGACGTGGCCGCGGTGCTGCGCGACCAGCCGGCCCCCGAGGTCAACTTCAACTACCTGGGGCAGTTCACCGAGCAACTGCCCGGCATCGGCCGCTACGCCGGTCCCGGGGAGCCCCAGGGCGACAGCATCAGCCCGGACGGCACGCGCTGGGGCGTCCTGGACGTCACCGCCGCCGTCGAGGGCGACACGTTCTCCGTGCACTTCGGCTACTCCGCGGCCCTGCACGACCGCGGCACCGTCGAGCGGCTGGCCGGCGCGATGACCGCCGCGCTGCGCGACCTGATCTCCGAGAGCTCCCGCACCACCGCCCCCGCCGGCGAAGAAGGCACCCCCGTCACCGGTGTCAGCGACACCGACATGGCCGCGATCCTGAAGAGGTTTGCCCGATGACTCACAACGTCGAAGACGTCTACGGACTGTCCCCCCTCCAGTTCGGCATGCTCTTCCACTCGCTGGAGGACACCTCCGACACCCGCCCGTACACGGTGCAGATCGCGGAGGAGATCACCGGCCCGTTCGACGAGGAGTGCATGCGGGACGCCTGGCAGCGGCTGGTCGACCGGCACACCATCCTGCGCAGCGCGTTCGTGTGGGAGGGCGTCTCGGAGCCGCTCCAGGTGGTGCAGCGCACCGCTGAGCTGCCCTTCGCGCTGCGGGACCTGCGGGGTCTCGGCGAGGCGGATCAGGAGGCCGGGATGCGGGAGTTCCTGGCCGAGGACTGGGACCGCGGCTTCGACCTCTCGCAGGCGCCGCTGGTACGCATCGCCGTGCTGCGGATGACCGACGAACGCCGGGTGCTGGTCTGGTCCTTCCACCACATCCTGCTGGACGGCTGGAGCATCCAGTTCCTCCAGAAGGAGCTGTTCGCGCTGTACCGGGAGCGGCTGGAGGGGGTGGCGGCGAACCTGCCGGAGCCGTTGCCCTACCGCCGGTACATCGAGTGGCTGGGCACCCGGCGGCCGGCCGACTCCAAGGCGTTCTGGACGCGCTACCTGGAGGGCGTCACCGAGCCGACCGACCTGCACGTGGACCGCGACACGGGGCTGACCGGCATCGGTGAGCTGGAGATCTTCTCCGACCCGGCGCTGTTCACCCGGGCCCGCGAGTACGCGCGCTCCCAGCGGATCACCATGAACACCCTGGTGCAGGGTGTGTGGTCGGTGCTGCTGTCGCGCTACAGCGGGGCCGAGGACGTGATCTTCGGCTCGACCAACTCCGGCCGCTCGATCGGCATGCCGGGCATCGACACGATGGTGGGCCTGTTCATCAACACCCTGCCGGTGCGCGGCCGGGTGCGGGGCACGGCGCCGGCCGCGCAGTGGCTGCGGGACCTCCAGGACGAGCAGCTGGACATGCGGCAGTGGGAGTACTGCCACCTGGTGGACGTGCGTGAGTTCAGCGAAGTGCCGCGCGGCGAGCCGCTGTTCCGCTCGATCATGGTCTTCGAGAACTACCCGGTGACGGTCGGCGAGTCCGACCTGCCGCAGGGGATGGACCGGCGCATCGTGCACGCGGTGGAGCGGACCGGGTTCCCGCTGACGCTGGTGGCGACGGCCCGGCACGTCTTCGAGTTCAAGTTCGTCTGGGACCGCGCGCTGTTCGACGACGCCGTGATCGAGCGGATGGCCGGCCACGTGGAGACCCTGCTGGCCTCGATCGTCGACAACCCCGGCGCGCTGCTGTCGGAGCTGGAGATGCTGACCCCGGCGGAACGGGAGCAGTGGGTCACCGGCGTCAACGCCACCGAGGGCCCCTACCCGGACACCGCGACGATCCACCGCATGATCGAGGACCGCGTCGCCACCTGCCCCGACGCGATCGCCGTCGAACACGGCGAGACCACCCTCACCTACCGCCGGCTCGACGAGAAGGCCAACCAACTCGCCCACCACCTGCGCCACCAGGGCGTCCAGCCCGACCAGTTGGTCGCCGTCTGCCTCGACCGCGGACCCGAACTCGTCGCCACCCTCCTCGGCATCATGAAAGCCGGCGCCGCCTTCGTCCCCCTCGACCCCGAATACCCCACCGACCGCATCACCTTCATGATCGACGACACCGCCACCCCCCTCGTCATCACCCAGACCACCCACGCCGACCGCCTCCCCGCAGACGTCCCCAAACTCCTCACCGACACCCACTGGCCCCAAGGACCCACCACCACCCCCGAACCGCTCGCCACCCCCGACCACCTCGCCTACGTCATCTACACCTCCGGCTCCACCGGCAGGCCCAAGGGCGTCCTCCTCGACCACCGCGGCGTCGTCAACTACCTCGACTGGTGCGACCGCAACTACCCGCCGAACAGCGACAACGGCGTGGGCACCCTGCTGTACTCCTCGGTCACCTTCGACCTGACGATCACCGCCCTCTTCCTCCCGCTCATCCAGGGCCAACGCCTCGCCATCCCCGTGTCCGGCCCGGACCGCACCGCGTTCGACGCCGCCATCGACATGGTCATGACCGGCATGGACATCGGCTTCCTCAAGGCCACCCCCTCCCACCTCGACGTCCTGACCGCGCAGTTGGAGGCGGCCGGCGTCCGGCACGGCATCGCCACCATCGTCGCCGGCGGCGAGGACCTCTCCCCCGCCCTCGCCGACCGGGTCTTCCGCACCGGACGACACGAGACCGTCATCTCCAACGAGTACGGCGCCACCGAAGGCTCCGTCGCCAACGTCATGGCCCTGACCACCGCGAAGGACCACCCGGCGACCGGCTCCTCGCCGGTGGGCGTGCCGATCACCAACACCACGGCCTACGTCGTCGACCGCTACGACCGGCCGGTCCCGGTCGGGGTGCCCGGTGAGTGCCTGCTCGGCGGGATCTGCGTGGCCCGCGGCTACCTCAACCGCCCCGAACTCACCGAGACCCGCTTCGTCCCCGACCCCTTCTCCACCGTCCCCGGCGCCCGCGCCTACCGCACCGGCGACCTCGTGCGGTGGCGGGAGGACGGTGCCATGGAGTTCATCGGGCGGATCGACAACCAGGTCAAACTGCGCGGCTACCGCATCGAACTGGGCGAGATCGAGAACACCCTGCTCACCCACCCGGGCCTGGTGGCGGCCACCGTCACCGTGCACACCGACGCCACCGGCGACAAGATGCTCGTGGGCCACGTGGTGCCGGCCGGGACCACCGCGCCGTCGGCCGCCGACCTGCGGGCCCACCTGCTGCGCGACCTGCCGGACTACATGGCCCCGACCGTGTACGTGCCGCTGGAGCGGATGCCGCTGACGCCGAACGGCAAGGTCGACACCAAGGCGCTGCCCGCGCCGGACGGCCACCGCCCGGACCTGGCCGCCGCCTACACGGCTCCGCGCACCCCGGCGGAGAGCGCGATCGCGGCGATCTGGAGCGACATCCTGGGCATCGACACCGTCGGCGTCCACGACAACTTCTTCGAGCTGGGCGGCCAGTCGATCAAGGCGGTGCGGATCGCCTCCCGGGTCGGCGAGGCGGGCTGGCCGGCCACCGTGCAGCAGGTCATGCGGCACACCACGATCGCCACGCTGGCGGCGGCCGTGGCGGGCCCGCCGGCCACCACGACCGCCGGTCTGGTGGTGCCGCTGGGCGCGGCGGACGGCACCGGGCTGCCGAAGCTGTTCTGCGTGCACCCCGGCGGCGGCAGCACCCACTCCTACCGGCAACTGGCCGAGCGGCTGGCCGGACGGTTCGAGGTGTACGGCGTCCAGGCCGCGGGTCTCAACCCCGGTGAGGAACCGCTGCTGGGGGTGGACACCATGGCCGCCCGCTACTGGCAGGAGGTCCGCTCGGTGCAGCCGCGGGGACCGGTGCTGCTGCTGGGCTGGTCCACGGGGGCGGTCGTCGCCCAGGAGATGGCGGCCCAGCGCCCCGCGGAGATCGCCGCCGTCCACCTGCTGGAGCCGGCCGTGACCGGACCGGAGCGGGAGGCGTGGTTCCTCGGGCACGCGGAGGTCTACCGCCGGGCCGAGGAGCTGTGGCGGCGCGGCCGGGCCGAGTCCGGGGCGGCCCGGGAGGCCACCGCCGCGGCACTGCGGGCGCTGGCGCCGCGGCTGAACATCGACGAGGGGTCGGTGTGCCTGGACGAGTGGCTGCCGTACGCGGTCCTGGAGGCGGAGGTCCGTTCGCTGGCCGCACACCGTCCCCGGGCGTCCGCCGCGCCGACCACGCTGTACGTCAGCGCCACCGTGCGGGACGCGCTGCCCGGCGACCCCGACGAGGTCCCGCTCGCGCCCTACGCCGCCCACTGGCACGCGGCGCACCCGCGGGGCCTGGACCTGGTCGACCTGCCCGGCGGCCACCTGCGGATGGTCAAGGAGACCGGACAGCTCGACGTGCTGACCGCACGCCTGACCGAGGCGGCCCTGGTCCGGGCCTGATCCGCCGGGGGCCGCCCGCCGCCACCCACCGCCCGGGGGCGGGCGGCCCACCAGGCCGCCCGCCCCCGGGGCGTGTCCGGTTACCGTCCGGGGCGTGCCGGACGGGGGCCGGGTCAGATCGTGGCGTTGTCGATGACGAAGCGGTAGCGGACGTCGCTGGCGGTGACCCGCCGGTAGGCGTCGTTGATCTCGGAGGCTGCGATCAGTTCGATGTCGGCGCCCAGGCCGTGCTCCGCGCAGAAGTCCAGCATCTCCTGGGTCTCGCGGATGCCGCCGATGCTGGAGCTGGTCATGACGCGCCGGTTGCCGAACAGCGACTTGAGGTCGACGTCGAGCCGCTCCTCGGGCATGCCGACGTTCACCATGGCGCCGTCGGTGCGCAGCAGGGAGAAGTAGGCGGCGAAGTCCAGCGGGGCGGAGACGGAGTTGACGATGACGTCGAAGGTGCCGGCCAGCTTCTCGAAGGTCTCCGGGTCGTTGGTGGCGTAGTAGTGGTCGGCGCCCAGCCGCAGACCGTCGTCCTTCTTGCGCAGCGACTGCGACAGGACGGTGACCTCGGCGCCCAGCGCGTGCGCGATCTTCACGCCCATGTGGCCCAGGCCGCCGAGGCCCACGATGGCGACCTTGCGGCCGGGGCCGGCGTTCCAGTGCTTGAGCGGCGAGTACATGGTGATGCCGGCGCACAGCAGCGGGGCGGCCACGTCGAGGGAGAGCGCGTCGGGGACGCGGACGGCGAAGTTCTCGTCGACGACGACCTCCCGGGCGTAGCCGCCACAGGTGGGCCGGCCGTCCGTGCCGGTGTCGTTGTAGGTCCAGGTCGGGCCGCCCGCCCGGGTGCAGTGCTGCTCCTGGCCGGCCCGGCAGTTGACGCACTCGCGGCAGGAGTCGACCATGCAGCCGACGCCCACCCGGTCACCGACGGCGAACCGGGTCACGCCGGGGCCGGTCTCGCAGACGACGCCGGCGATCTCGTGGCCGGGGACCATCGGGAAGGTGCCGGGGCCCCAGCCGTCCTGGACCTGGTGGATGTCGGAGTGGCAGATGCCGGCGAACTTGATGTCGATGAGCACGTCGTGCTCGCCGACCTCCCGCCGCTCGACGGTGGCCGGCTCCAGCGGCGCCTTGGGGGCGGGGGCCGCGTATACGGAAACAGACGTCATGGTCAGGTACTCCCAGCGGAAGGTGTCGGCCCGGCTGCCTTCACCGGGTACTCCTGCAGGTTGCACCATGTGCGCCGGGCCACCCAGGTCACGCCTTTGCGTACGACTGCCGTGCCTACCACTGGCGGGGTCAGGCTGCCCGTCGTACCACTGGCGGCGGGGGCGGATACTGGGGCCATGGACGAGCAGCCCGGAGCAGCGAACGGCCGGCCCCTGGACCGGCGGGCGGAGCTGAGCGAGTTCCTGCGCAGCCGCCGGGCCCGCCTCAAGCCGCAGGACGTGGGGATGCCGGACTTCGGCCGGCACCGCAGGGTTCCGGGGCTGCGCCGCGAGGAGCTGGCGCAGCTGGCCGGGGTCTCGGTGGCGTACTACACGCGGCTGGAGCAGGGCAATGGCCAGAACGTGTCGGTGGAGATCCTGGACTCGATCGCCCGCGCCCTGCGGCTGACCGACGCCGAGCGGGCGCACCTGACGCACCTGGCCAAGGGCAAGCAGCACAAGAAGCGGAACGCCTGCCGCCCCCAGCAGGTCCGGCAGCCGCTGCGGCTGCTGCTCGACGCGATGGACTCCGTCCCCGCCTACGTCGTGGGGCCGCGCTCGGAGATCCTCGCGTGGAACGCGATGGCGGCGGCGCTGTTCGGCGACTGGGCCGTGATCCCGGCCGCGGAGCGCAACTGGGCGCGGCTGGTCTTCCTGCGGTCCGAGTACCGGGAGCTGTTCGCCGACTGGGAGCAGAAGGCCATCGACATCGTCTGCTCGCTGCGGATGGACGCGGGCCGCTGCCCGGACGATCCGCGGCTGTCGGCGCTGGTCGGCGAGCTGTCCGTCAAGAGCGAGGTCTTCCGCCGCCTGTGGGCGACGCACGACGTCAAGGAGAAGAACCACGGCACGAAGCTGCTGCGCCACCCGCTGGTCGGCGAACTGCTGCTGAGCTTCGAGGGCTTCCGCACCGCCGACGACCCCGACCTGTGCCTGGTCACCTACCACGCCGAACCGGGCTCCCCGTCGGCCGAGTCACTGCGCCTGCTGGCCAGTTGGGGCGCCGACGCCTCCCGCCCGGTCCCGTCCGCCGGAGCCGGCCCCCTCTGACGGCGCACGGTCACGCCGACGCGCCCCGCGGCGAGGGGGTGGGTCCCCAGCGGCGGAGCGCGTCGTGGCGGTACGGGTGGTGCCGTGCGGGCGTCGGGCGACGCGGGGACGCGGGGACGCGACCGTCTCACCAGCGGGTGGTGTCCACGTCGTCGGGGCGGGCGGCGGTCCGGCCGGGGCAGCCGGTGGTGGCGTCGTTGGGGACCGGGACGGCGGAGGCGCGCTGGAGGGTCGCTCTCGATGTTGGAGGGGTGGCCGGCGATCCACTTTGACGCCGGAGACCGCGTTCTCCCCGCCGGAGTGGGCCGGCAGCGCGATGATGCGGCTGCTGGGCGGTCGGGGAAGCGCGGGAAGTGGCTGCCGGGGTCGGCGCTCCGCCCGGCGTCGTGCCGGAGGTGGGTGTCGCGGACGATCTCCGGGATCCGCGACGGCTCCGCGGCGATCAGGTCCCGGGTGACCTGCCGATGACGTGGAACGCCGGCATGGTCGGTGGTGCCTTTCGGGCGGCGGGGGCGGGAGCGGCGGCCGGCGGGTTCACCACAGGTCGCCGAAGTGTTCGCCCACCCAGGCGTCGTTGTAGACGGTGCGCAGGTAGCGCTCCCCCATGTCGGCGGAGATGGCGGCGATCCGGGCGCCGCGCCGGTAGCCGACGCCGTGCTCGCGGACGGCGGCGAGCACCGATCCGGTGGAACCGCCGACCAGCAGCCCGTGTTCGCGGGCCAGCAGCCGGCATTCGCGGACGGCGTCGCGTTCGGCGACGTGCACGACCTGGTCGGCGAGTTCCGGCCGGCACAGTTCGGGGCGGCGGCTGGCGCCCAGGCCGGGCAGCCGGCGGCGGGCGGGGGCCTGCCCGAAGGTCACCGAACCCTGGGCGTCGACGGCCACGATCCGGGTGTCCGGTGCGTGCTCGCGGAAGTACTCGGCACAGCCCACGAAGGTGCCGGTGGAGCCGGCGCCGACGAACAGCACGTCGACGTACTGGAGTTCCTTCAGGGTGCTGGCCGCGGTCAGTTGGTAGTGGGCGCGGGGGTTGGCGGGGTTGGCGTACTGGTTGAGCCAGGTGACCGAGGGGTCGTCGGTGACGTGGCGCTGGATGTAGGAGATGCGGGACTGGAGGTAGCCGCCGGCGGCGTCGACGGTGTCGACCACGACGACCTCGGCGCCCAGGGCCCGCATGAGTTCGGTGCTGGCCGGCGGGGTGTTGGGGTCGACGACGCAGGTGAAGTGGTAGCCCTTGGTGGCGCAGATGGAGCTGAGGGCGATCCCCAGGTTGCCGGAGGAGGACTCGATGATGCGGCTGCCGGGGCGGACGCGGCCCTGGTCCTCGGCGTCCTCGATGAGGCTGCGGGCGGTCTTGAGCTTGACCGATCCGGCGGGGTTGAGGCCCTCCAGCTTGAGGAAGACGTCCGCGTCCGGCACGTGGGCGCGCAGCCGCAGGAAGATGTCATCGGTGACGATGTCGTAGCTGTTCTCGTAGATCATGGGGTGGACTCCGCTCTGGCTGGGTGAGGGAGGACCGGGTGAGCGGCGGTGCCGTCACAGGTCCCCGTGGCTGGACCGGCCGGCCGGGGCCCACAGGTCCTCGGTGCCGAGCTCGCCCGGTGCGTACTTGCCGAGCGCGCTGATCAGCAGGCGCATCTCCAGCTCGACGGAGCGCACCAGCCGGATCAGGCCGTGCTCCGGGTCCTCGTCGGCGGCGATGAGGGCCGCCCGGCCGATGCCGGCCGCGGTCGCGCCGAGGGCCACGAGCTTGACCGCGCGGGCGCCGTCGGTGACCCGGCCGCTGGCCAGCAGGGCGCCGGCGGGGGTGCCGACGCGCCGCAGGCATTCGGCGAGCGGCAGGCCGACGTGGTCGATGAAGGACAGCGGTGCCCAGCCGGTGCCGCCCTCCGCGCCGTCCACGACCACCGCGTCGGCGCCGGCCGCCCAGGCGACCTGTGCCGCCGCGCCGACGTCGCGGCCGGGGAAGATCTTCACCCAGCGGCGGGCGCGGGGGTAGTTGTTGGCCATCAGGTGGATCTGCTGGCGGAAGATCTCCTCGGTGAACGTCCCCGGGCAGGAGGCACGCAGCAGCGGGCCGCCCTCGGTGAGCCGTTCGATGGCGTACTGGTCCTCCAGGCCGGGCGCGGCCTCCTCGCTGACCATGGTCAGGCCGCCGAGGCCGGGCTTGGCGCCCTGGCCGGTCTTGAGTTCGAAGACCAGCCGTCCGGTGCTGAGCAGGCCGCCGACCGCCGGGTCGCTGTAGACGTGGTTCCACACCTCGGAGTTGGCGTCCTCGGTGCTCTGCTGCACGCACAGTCCGCCCAGGCCGTCGGGGAGGTCCTCGACGTAGGCGTGGACCCGGTCGAGCAGGCCCTTGCGCTGGTCGTCGCCGCTGGAGCGGAAGCCGTTCATGGGGGCGACGTTCTCGCCGATGACCATGGGGATGCCCAGGCGTCCGGCCTGCCGGCTGATGGCGAGGCTGGTGCCGGCGACGCGGGTGGAGCCGAGGGCGGAGACGTACAGCGGCAGCGGGGAGCGCAGCCCGCCGACGGTGGTCTCCAGGGCGACGTCGGAGTAGAGGGGTTCGCGGGCCAGGTCGATGAGTTTGGCGAGGCGGCCGGGCATGAAGACCGGCGGGGCCAGCCGCAGCGCGTCGATGTCGTCGCCGGGGCCGGCGGGGCGGGTGGGGTCGGCGCCGTAGACGGCGGTGCCGTAGCTGTCCGGCGGGGGGAAGGCGGCGGCTGCACCCTCCCGGGCGCGGCGGCGCAGGTCGTGCTCGGGGAAGGCGGGGGCCGTCAGCTGCGTCACGGGGTCACCACGCCGGGGAGCTTCGGGAAGGCGGTGGCCTGCCACACGGAGTCGAGGCCGGCGATCCAGCGGGTCAGCCGTTCCAGGCCGATGCCGAAGCCGGCGCTGTTGGGGATGCCGTGGCGGACGACGTCGAGGTACCAGGCGTACTTCGCGGGGTTCTCGCCGGTCTCCCGCATGCGGGTGATGATCTTGGCGTACTCGAACTCCCGCTCGCTGCCGCTGCACAGTTCGCCGCAGCCCTCGGGGGCGATGAGGTCGAAGTTGAGCAGGGTGCCGGGCTCCTCGGGGTTCTCCTTGTCGTAGAAGCCGCGGGAGCCCTTGGGGTAGCCGACGACGAAGAAGGGGGCGTCGGAGTGGCGGGAGATGAGCTCCTCGGCCTCCCACTCGATCTCGGTGCCGGCGGCCTGCGGGTTGCCGAGGGCGTGCAGCCGCTCGACGACCTCGCCGTGCGGGACGCGTTCGAAGGGCTGGGCGACGAAGTCGCGCAGTACCCGCGGGTCGCGGCCGAGGGTCTCCAGTTCGGTGCCGCACTCGGTGACCACCTTGGTGACCGCGTGCCGCACGATGCCCTCGACGAGGTCCATGGCGTCGTCGCGGCCGGCCCGGGCGACCTCGACGTCGATCTGCCGGAACTCGGCGAGGTGGCGGTGGGTGCCGCTGGTCTCGATGGGTTCCAGCCGCACGTTGGGGGCGACGAGGAAGAGGCGGTCGAAGGCCAGCAGGGATGCCTGCTTGTAGAGGATGGCGCTGGTCATCAGCTTGTAGCGGTGGCCGTAGAAGTCGATGTCGACCTGCTTGGCGCCGCGGGACCCGGGGTCGGTGACCGGGCCGATGATCGGATGGGCCATCTCGACCCCGCCGCCGGCCCGCAGGTACTCGCGGGCGGCGTCGACGATGGTCTGCTGGACGCGCAGGGTGGCCCGGGTGCGCGGGTCGGCGAGCCGCAGGCGCGGCAGCGGGATCGTGTCGGCCGCGGGGACGGTGATCGGCCGTTCCATCTGGGTGGTCATGGGGCGTCCTTCGGGGAGAGGTGAGGTGCGGGGGTCAGCGCGCGGCCGCGAGGGGCCGGTCGGTGAGGGCGTGGTCGTAGCGGTTCTTGACGTACCCGAGCGCCTCCAGCAGGCCGGCGGAGGTGAGCCGGGCCGGGCGGTGCGCCGGGGCGAGGTGGCCGATCGGCAGGGAACCGGTGCGGGTCCACTCCAGCCGGCCCTCGGGGGTGATCACGCTGGCGGTACGGCCGGCGTTGTCGGGGTGCATGCAGTAGGGGACGTCCAGGTAGCCCTGCGCGAACGCCTGCACGATGGCCTTGCCGATGTCGGCGTTCAGCTCCAGGACGGCGTGCACGATGGCCAGGGCCTCGGCCTTGATGCCGGTGTCCCGCGGCGGCGCGGCCGGGCGGCGGGTGGCCGCGGCGGCGGCGCCGCAGCGCTCCAGGGCGGTGACGTTCTCGGCGACGGTCGGGATGCGGACCGCCTCGGCGGCGGTCTTGACGATCAGCCGGGCCGCGCCGGTGCGCACCGCGAGCCGGGCGGCGTCCTCGACCAGCCCGTGGGCGCCGGCCTCGGTGGCCGGGTACAGGCCCATGTAGGCGTAGATGACGACGTGCCAGGCGGCCCGCGGGAGCAGCCGCGCGGCGATCTCGTGCAGCGCGGTGACCGCCTCCTCGTCCTGTGCGGGGCTGGTCTGCTGGGCGTAGCTGAGCGAGATGCTGCGCAGCCCGTTCTGGACGAAGAACAGCCCTTCCAGAACGGTGATGGCGATCAGCAGCGACGGCGGGCACAGCTGCCCGAGCATGCAGCCGCCGAAGCTCTCCAGGTGCGGTTCCGCGCCGGTCTCGCGCAGGGAGGCCAGCCGCCGGCAGGCGTCCCGCCAGGCGGCGACGGAGCGCTGTACGGGGGTGCGGCTGTAGGGCAGGCAGTAGGAGACCGGGCCGCCCTCGGTGGCGTCGAGGCCGGCGGCGACGAGCGCGTCGAAGATCCGGCCGGGCAGCGAGGAGCCGTGCCGCACCTGGACGGGGAAGTCCGGGCGCACCACGCCGTCCAGCAGGGCCCGGGTGACGTGCGCGGGGTGGCTGACGATCGGGTAGCCGTTGAGGCTGCCGCCTTCGCGCAGGGTGCGGGCGGGGGCGTCGAAGTCGCCGACGCGGGTGAAGCTGTCGATGGTGAGGGTGCCGACCGTGGTGGCCCGCGCGGCCCGGGTGGCGAGCAGGCCCGCGCGCATCACGTCCGGTTCGCCGAAGCCCATGCGGGGCTGCACGACGAGGGTGCTGGCCCGGCGGGCGGCGTCCACCGCGGCGTGGAAGGCGCCGCCGGGCGGGGCCGTTTCACAGGACGGCATCGGCATAGACCTTCCGTGGCGCCGCGGCGCGGTGGGCGGTGCGGGGCCGGCGCAGCAGCGCCATGAAGTCCGGCACGGCCGCGTCGCCGACCAGCACCGCGTCGAAGCCGGCGGCGCGCAGCGTGCCGAAGGCCGCGGGGTCGGTGGCGCCGGCGGTGTCGAGTTTGCCGCCGACGACCAGCGGCACGCCGTCGAGTTCCGGGGTGGCGCGGACGGCCGCGGCGAGTCCCGGGCCCTCGTGCAGGCCGTGGCCGTTGACGGTGCTGATGACGATCAGGTCGGGGCGGACCTGGACGGCCTCGGAGACCAGGGTGGTGACCGGCAGGCAGGCGCCGAGGTTCGTCACGTCCCAGCCCTGTTCCTCCATCAGGAGCCGCAGGAACAGCAGGTTCCAGGTGTGCGAGTCGGACGGGATGCTGCCCAGGACGGCCCTGGGGGGCCGGGCGGCCGCAGGGCCGGTCAGCGGGGACTGGTGCACGTCCACGGGTGGACCTGCCTTTCTGACGCCGAGGGCGGGCCGCGGCCGGATCGGCCGTACCCGGCACCCGTGGGGGTGGTGGCCGTTCGGTGAGCGGTCCACGGGTGACGCCACTCATCGTGGATCGCGGCCGCCCCGGCGGTAACTGGGTACTTGTGACCACCCGTCGGCCACGGCACTTCCGCCCACTGCAACCGCGTCCGCGCCCGCCCTAGCGTGACGATCGCGGGTCACCGCTGACGACGGTCACACCTTCCGCACCGTCCGCCTCCGTGCCGGGCCGCAGCCCTCCACCCGGGCTGTCTCCCGTGGACCGATGACCGCATGACGACGTACCGCGCTGACGACGTGCCGCGCAGACGATGTGGGGAGCGAACGATGACTGATCACCAGCAGGCAATCCGGGGCGAGCAGGCCGCGCCGCTGTCCGGCGGCGACGCCGGGGCGTTCTGGCGGGAGCGGCTGGCGGGCCTGGAGCCGCTGGAGCTGCCTGGCCGGCGCAGGCCGCTGGGCGCCGGGGAGGACACCGGCCGGGTGCCGTTCACCGTCGCGGCGGCGACCGCCGGCGCGCTGCGGGCGGCGGGCGGCGGTGCCGGGCTGGCCGCGGTGCTGCCGGCCGCGTTCGCGCTGCTGCTGGCCAAGTACGTGCGGCAGGAGGACGTGGCGGTCGCCGTGGACGGTCCGGCCGGCGGGGTGGTGCTGCGGGCCGACCTGTCGGGCGACCCGGCGTTCACCGAGCTGGTGGCGCGGGTGGCGGCGGCGCTGGCGCAGGCGGCCCCGCACGCGGGTGACCTGTCGGCGGCGGTGCCGGGTGGGACGCGGGAGCTGGTGCCGGCCGCGTTCGCGCTGCGGGCCGCCGGTTCGGGCACCGGCACGCCGCCGGGCGCGGCGCCGGCGGATCTGCGGATCGTCGTCGAGGACGCGGCCCCGGGTGCCGCGCTGGACGGTGTGGTGGAGTTCCGCGCCGGGGCGTTCGAGGAGTCGGCCGCGCGGCGGACCGCCGGTCACCTGACGACCCTGCTGGAGGCCGTCGCCGCCGCCCCGCACGCGCGCCCCGGTGACGTCGAGGTGCTGACGGCGGCCGAACGGGAGCTGATCCTGGGGCGGTTCAACGACACCGGCGCCGACTACCCGACCCACCTGACCCTGCACGCCATGGTCGAGGCCCGCGCCGCCGCCCAGCCCGACGCCGTCGCCGTCGAGACGCCGGGCGGGCGTCTGACGTACGGGCAGCTGAACGCGGACGCCAACCGGCTGGCCCGCCACCTGCGGGACGGCTTCGGTGTGCGCCCCGACACGGTCGTCGCGGTCTGCCTGGAGCGCGGGCCGGAGCTGGTGACCGCGCAGCTCGCCGTACTGAAGGCGGGGGGCGGGTACGCCCCGCTGGACCCCGGTTACCCGGCCGACCGTCTGGCGGGCATGGTGGAGGACACCGGTACCCCCGTCGTGATCACCGACGGCCGCCTGTCCCCCCGGCTGCCGCAGGGCGTGCCGCACTTCCTGTTCGACCGTGACGCGGCCTGCCTGGCGCACCTGCCGTCCTGCGACCCGGAGGCGGTGGCGGGGCCGGAGGACCTGGCCTACGTCATCTACACCTCCGGCTCGACCGGCAGACCCAAGGGCGCCCTCATCCAGCACAAGGCGATCGTCGACCTCCTCCACTGGAGCTTCGACACCTTCGACACCACCCCCGCCGACCGCGTCGCCCTCCTCGCCGGCGTCGGATTCGACGCCGCCGCCTGGGAACTGTGGCCCGCCCTCGCCGCCGGCGCCACCTGCTGCGTCACCGACGAAGACACCCGCATGACCCCGCCACTCCTCCAGACCTGGCTGGGCGAGAAGGGAATCCGCGGCACCTTCCTGTCCACCCCGATGCTCGAAGCACTCGCCAACCTCGACTGGACCGACAAACCCGCCCCCGAATACATCATGACCGGCGGCGACCTCCTGCGCCTGCCCGCCGGAATCCACCTCCCCTTCCGCGTCCACAACGTCTACGGACCCACAGAAACCACCGTCCTGGTCACCTCCACCGACGTCGACCCCGGCGACCCCCTGCCCCCCATCGGACGCCCCTCCGCCAACTCCCTGCTCTTCGTCGTCGACACCTGGAACCGGCCCGTCCCCCTCGGCGTCCCCGGCGAACTCCTCATCGGCGGCCGGGGACTGGCCCGCGGCTACCTCAACCGACCCGAACTGACCACCACCAAATTCACCACCTACACCATCGACGGCACCAACCACCGCGTCTACCGCAGCGGCGACCTGGTGACCTGGCGCCCCGACGGCATGCTCGACTTCACCGGCCGCATCGACAACCAGGTCAAACTCCGCGGCTTCCGCATCGAACTCGGCGAGATCGAGACCACCCTGCTCACCCACCCCGCCATCACCGCGACCACCGTCATGATCCGCGAGGACACCCCCGGCGACAAACGACTGGCCGCCTACGTCGTCCCCACCGGCCACGGGGCCGCGCCGAGCACCGCCGAACTGCGCGCCCACCTGCGCGCCCACCTGCCCGAGTACATGGTGCCGGCCGCCTTCGTGGTGCTCGACGCGCTGCCGCTCACACCCAACGGCAAGACCGACCGCCGCGCCCTGCCCGTACCCGGCACCACCCGCGACCTGGCCACCGGGTACGTGGCGCCGCGCGACCACGTCGAGGAGACCGTCGTCCGCGTCTGGGCCGACGTCCTGGGCGTGGACCCCGTCGGCGTCCACGACAACTTCCTGGAGCTGGGCGGGCATTCGCTGCTGGCCACCCGGGTCACCAGCCGGCTGCGCGACGAACTGGGGGTGGAGCTGCCGGTGCGCGCGCTGTTCACCGCGCCCACCCCGGCCGCCCTCGCGGAACTCGCCGCCTCGCTGGGTGCCGCCGGCGCCACCGGCACCGCGCCGGTCCGCCCGGCCGAGCGCACCGCCGGCCCGCTGCCGCTGTCGTTCGCGCAGCAGCGCCTGTGGTTCCTCGACCGGCTCTCCCCCGGCAACGCCGAATACCTGCTGCCGATCCCGCTGCGGGTGCGCGGCCCGCTCGACCACGGCGCGCTGGAGGAGGCGCTGACCCGGCTGTCGGCCCGGCACGAGGTGCTGCGCACCCGGATCGCCACCGCACCCGACGGCCGCGCCACCCAGGTCGTCGACGCCCCCGCGCCGGTGACGGCCGCCGCGCACGACCTGCGCGGGGCCGCCGACCCGCTGGCCGCCGCCCGCGAACTGCTGGCCGCCGAGGCCGTCCGCCCGTTCGACCTGACCGCGGAGCCGGTGCTGCGCGCCGCCGTCGTGCGGGTCGCCGACGACGACCGCTTCGTGCTGCTCAGCGTCCACCACATCGCCTCCGACGGCTGGTCGGAGGGCGTCATCGCCCGGGAGCTGCGGGCGCACTACGCCGCCGCGCTGTCCGGTGACACCGCGCAGCTGCCGGAACCGCCCGTGCAGTACGCCGACTTCGCGGTCTGGCAGCGGGAGAACCTGACCGGTGAGGTGCTGGAGGGTCAGCTGGCGCACTGGCGGGAGGCGCTGGCCGGCCTGGAGCCGCTGGAGCTGCCGACCGACCGGCCGCGCCCGCCGGTGCGCGGCAGCCGCGGCGGCACCCACACGTTCACCGTCCCCGCCCGAACCGCCGCCGCGCTCACCGCGTCGGCCGCCGGGCGCGGCGCCAGCCCCTTCATGGCCTACCTGGCGGTCTTCCAGCTGCTGCTGTCGAAGTACTCCGGTCAGCAGGACGTGGCCGTCGGCACCCCGATCGCCGGCCGCACCCGGGCCGAGACCGAGGACCTGGTCGGTTTCTTCGTCAACACCCTCGTCATGCGCGGCGACCTGTCGGGCAACCCGGCGTTCACCGGCCTGCTGGACCGGGTCAGGGACACCGCACTGGCCGCCTACGACCACCAGGACCTGCCGTTCGAACGCATCGTGGAGGAGCTGGCCCCCGAACGCGACCTGTCGCGCACGCCGCTGGTGCAGGCGCTGTTCGCCGTGCAGAACACCCCCGACGACCACGCGTGGGAGCTGGCGGGCGCGGACGTGGAGCGGGTGACCGTGGGGGCGCCGGACGCGCAGTTCGACCTGGCGCTGCACCTGACCGACCGGGCCGACGGCGGGGTGGACGCCGAACTCGTCTACGCCGCCGAGCTGTTCGGGCCGGCGACCGCCGAGCGGCTGGCCGGGCACTACACGACACTGCTGGCCGCGGTCGCGGAGCGCCCGGACGCCCGGCTCGGGGACCTGGAGATGCTGACGGCCGCCGAACGGCAGCTGATGCTCGTCGACTGGAACCGCACCGGGGCGCCCTACCCGGTGGCCAAGACCGTTCACCAGCTGGTCGAGGAGCAGGCCGACCGGGCCCCCGGCGTGGCCGCGGTGCGGCACGGCGGACGGGAGACGGGCTACGGCGAGCTGAACGAACGCGCCAACCGGCTGGCCCACCTGCTGCGCGACGCGCACGGGGTGCGGCCCGGGACGCTGGTGGGGGTGTGCCTGGAGCGGAGCGCGGAGCTGTTCTGCGCGGAGCTGGCGATCCTCAAGGCCGGCGGCGGCTACGTGCCGCTGGCACCGGACTTCCCCGCCGAACGCCTCACCCACATGGTCGGCGACAGCGCCGCGCCGCTGGTGATCACCGACAGCGCGCACGCGGGCCTCTTCCCCGGCACCCCGCTGCTGCTGACCGACCTGGCCTGGCCGGCGCCCGGCGAGCGGCCCGCCACCAACCCGGAGCCGGCGGCCGGACCGGACGACGTGGCGTACGTGATCTACACCTCCGGCTCGACGGGGAAGCCCAAGGGCGTGCTCATCGAGCACGGCAGCATGGTCAACCTCGTGCAGTGGAGCCTGGACCACTTCCCGCTGCACGACGGCGACCGGGTCGCCATGATCGCCGGTGTGGCCTTCGACGTGGCCGCCTGGGAGCTGTGGCGGGCACTGGCCGACGGCGGCACCTGCACCGTGCCCGACGAAGGCGTGCGGCTGAACCCGCCGGTGCTCCAGCGCTGGCTGGAGGAGGAGCGGGTGCGCTGCACCTACCTCTCGCCGCCCGTGCTGGAGGCGCTGGCGTCCCTGCCGTGGGACGGGACGCCCGCGCTGGAGTACGTGCACACCGCGGGCGACCTGCTGCGGCTGCCGGCCGGGGTGCGCCTGCCGTTCGCCGTGTACAACGACTACGGGCCGACCGAGACCACCGTCATCATGACCTCGACGCTGGCCGAGCCCGGTGACCCGCTGCCGCCGATCGGCCGGGCCATCGCCAACACCACGCTGTACGTGGTGGACCGCTACGGCCGTCACGTGCCGGTCGGGGTGCCGGGCGAGCTGCTGATCGGCGGGGTGTGCGTGGCCCGCGGCTACCTGGGCCGGCCGGAGCTGACGGCGGAGAAGTTCCACGACCACACCGCTGCCGGGACCACCGAGCGGATCTACCGCAGCGGTGACCTGGTCAAGTGGCGCGAGGACGGGCAGCTGGAGTTCGTCGCCCGCATCGACAACCAGGTCAAGATCCGCGGCTTCCGGATCGAGCTGGGCGAGGTCGAGGCGGCCCTGGTGGCGCACCCGCGGGTGGCCGAGTCGGTCGTGGTGGTCCGGGAGGACGGGCCCGGCGGGAAACGGCTGGCGGCCTACGTGGTGCCCGGCGGCACGGACGCGGCGCCCAGCACGGCGGAGCTGCGGGAGCACCTGAAGCGGATGCTGCCGGACTACATGGTGCCGGCCACCTTCACCGTGCTGGAGCGGATGCCGCTGACGCCCAACGGCAAGATCAACCGGCGGGGGCTGCCGGAGGCCGGCCGGGGCGACGCGGAGGCCGGGTACACCGCGCCCCGCACCCCGGCGGAGGAGGCGGTCGCCGCGATCTGGGCGGACGTGCTGGGGGTCGCCCGGGTCGGCGTGGACGACAACTTCTTCGAGCTGGGCGGCCACTCCCTGCTGGCCGTGCAGGTGGTCAACCGGCTGCGCCAGGAACTGTCGGCCGAGGTGCCGGTGCGGGTGCTGTTCGAGGGCGGTACCCCCGCGGCGCTGGCCGCCGCGGTGGAGGAGGCGAGCGGGGGCGCCGGGGTCCGCGGGCCGGTGCCGGTGCCGCGCGACGCCGGACCGCTGCCGCTGTCGTTCGCCCAGGCCCGCCTGTGGTTCCTCGACCAGCTCTCGCCGGACAGCTCCGAGTACGCCATGCCGTTCGTACTGCGGGTGCGCGGCACACTGGACGTGCCGGCGCTGGAGGCGGCGCTGACCGGGCTGACCGCGCGGCACGAGGTGCTGCGCACCCGGTTCACCGCCGACGAGGACGGCGAGCCGTTCCAGACCGTGGACCCGCCGGCGCCGTTCCGCGCGGCCGTGCACGACCTGCGCGGTGCCGCCGATCCGCTGACGGCCGCCCGTGAGGTCCTGGACGCCGGGGCGGCCCGGCCGTTCGACCTGGCGGCCGGTCCGCTGGTGCGGGCGGACGTGGTGCGGGTGGCGGACGAGGACCAGTTCCTCATGCTGACGCTGCACCACATCGTCGGTGACGGCTGGTCGGAGGGGGTGCTCGCCGGTGAGCTGGGGGCGCTGTACGCCGCCGCGCTGGCGGGCACCGAGGCCGTGCTGCCGGAACTCGCCGTGCAGTACGCCGACTTCGCGCTCTGGCAGCGCGAGTGGCTGGACGGGGAGGTGCTGGAGGAGCAGTTGTCGCACTGGCGGCAGCGGCTGTCCGGGCTGGAGCCGATGGAGCTGCCGTCCGACCACCGGCGTCCGGCCATGGGCGGCGGGGGCAGCGGCTCGGTGGACTTCACGGTGTCCGCCGGCACCGCCGCGGGGCTGCGCGGCGCGGCGGCCGAGCGGGGCGCGAGCCTGTTCATGGCGTGCCTGGCGGTCTTCCAGATCCTGCTGGCCAAGTACAGCCGCCAGGAGGACGTGGCCGTCGGCACCCCGATCGCCGGCCGCACCCGGCCGGAGGTCGACGACCTGATCGGCTTCTTCGTCAACACCCTCGTCATGCGCACCGACCTGTCCGGCAACCCGACGTTCGGCGACCTGCTGGACCGGGTCAGGGACACCGCGCTGGCCGCCTACGACCACCAGGACCTGCCGTTCGAACGCATCGTGGAGGAGCTGGCGCCGGAGCGTGACCTGACCCGCAACCCGTTCTTCCAGACGATGTTCCTGCTGCGCGCGCCGGAGGAGTCCGCGGCGTGGGCGCTGCCGGGCGCCGAGGTCGAACAGGTGCCGGTGACGCTGAAGGACGCCAAGTTCGACCTGGTGCTGACCGTGCACGACGCGCCGCGGGGTGATCTGCGGGCGACCGTGGAGTTCCGCACGGACCTGTACGAGCCGGAGACGGCGCGGCGGCTGGCCGGGCACTTCACCACCCTGCTGGACGCCGTCGCCGCGGCGCCCGGTGCCCGCCTGGACGAGCTGGACCTGCTGACGGCGGCCGAACGGGAGCTGATCCTGGGGCGGTTCAACGACACCGGCGCCGACTACCCGACCCACCTGACCCTGCACGCCATGGTCGAGGCCCGCGCCGCCGCCCAGCCCGACGCCGTCGCCGTCGAGACGCCGGGCGGGCGTCTGACGTACGAGCAGCTGAACGAGAACGCCAACCGGCTCGCCCACCACCTGCGGGGCCGCTACGGCGTCGGCCCCGACACGGTCGTCGCGGTCTGCCTGGAGCGCGGCGCGGACCTGGTGACCGCGCAGCTGGGCGTGCTGAAGGCGGGCGGCGGTTACGCCCCGCTGGACCCCGGTTACCCGGCCGACCGTCTGGCGGGCATGGTGGAGGACACCGGCACGCCGGTGGTCATCACCAGCACCCGGCTGGCGGACCGGCTACCGCAGGGCGTGCCGCACCTGCTGTTCGACCGTGACGCGGCCTGCCTGGCGCACCTGCCGTCCTGCGACCCGGAGGCGGTGGCGGGGCCGGAGGACCTGGCCTACGTCATCTACACCTCCGGCTCGACCGGCAGACCCAAGGGCGCCCTCATCCAGCACAAGGCGATCGTCGACCTCCTCCACTGGAGCTTCGACACCTTCGACACCACCCCCGCCGACCGCGTCGCCCTCCTCGCCGGCGTCGGATTCGACGCCGCCGCCTGGGAACTGTGGCCCGCCCTCGCCGCCGGCGCCACCTGCTGCGTCACCGACGAAGACACCCGCATGACCCCGCCACTCCTCCAGACCTGGCTGGGCGAGAAGGGAATCCGCGGCACCTTCCTGTCCACCCCGATGCTCGAAGCACTCGCCAACCTCGACTGGACCGACAAACCCGCCCCCGAATACATCATGACCGGCGGCGACCTCCTGCGCCTGCCCGCCGGAATCCACCTCCCCTTCCGCGTCCACAACGTCTACGGACCCACAGAAACCACCGTCCTGGTCACCTCCACCGACGTCGACCCCGGCGACCCCCTGCCCCCCATCGGACGCCCCTCCGCCAACTCCCTGCTCTTCGTCGTCGACACCTGGAACCGGCCCGTCCCCCTCGGCGTCCCCGGCGAACTCCTCATCGGCGGCCGGGGACTGGCCCGCGGCTACCTCAACCGACCCGAACTGACCACCACCAAATTCACCACCTACACCATCGACGGCACCAACCACCGCGTCTACCGCAGCGGCGACCTGGTGACCTGGCGCCCCGACGGCATGCTCGACTTCACCGGCCGCATCGACAACCAGGTCAAACTCCGCGGCTTCCGCATCGAACTCGGCGAGATCGAGACCACCCTGCTCACCCACCCCGCCATCACCGCGACCACCGTCATGATCCGCGAGGACACCCCCGGCGACAAACGACTGGCCGCCTACGTCGTCCCCACCGAGCCGGACGCGGGACTGACGGCCGGGGCGCTGCGGGCCCACCTCCAGCGGCACCTGCCCGACCACATGGTGCCGGCCGCCTTCGTGGTGCTCGACGCGCTGCCGCTCACACCCAACGGCAAGACCGACCGCCGCGCCCTGCCCGTACCCGACACCACCCGCGGCGGGGTCGGGACGACCTACGCGGCACCGCGCAACCGCGTCGAGGAGGCCATCACCGCGATCTGGGCGGACGTCCTGAGCGTCGAACGGGTCGGCGTCCACGACAACTTCTTCGAGCTGGGCGGCCACTCGCTGCTGGCCACCCAGGTCACCAGCCGGCTGCGCAAGGCCCTGGGCACCGACGTGCCGGTGCGCACCCTGTTCGGCGCACCGACGCCGGCGAGCCTGGCGGCCGCGGTGGCCGACCTGATGATGGCGGCGATCAACGCCCAGTTCAGCCGGGCCTGACCGGCGGGCGGAGAACGCGGAGACGGCGGAGCCGGACACCCCCGCGGTGTCCGGCTCCCGCCGTGTGCGCTGCCGCGCCGCCTCACATGAGGTCCTCCGCCCGCAGGCTGCCCTCGGCCACCGCCATCACGCCGAGCTGGAACCGGCTGTGGGCGCCGAAGCGTTCGGTCAGCCGCTCCGACAGGCGGCGCACGGTGCGCAGCGAGACGTCCATCTGCCGGGCGGCGGAGGCGTCGGTCAGGCCCTTGGCCCACAGCCGCAGGATGTGCTGCTCCTGGAGGGAGAGCCGGCCGCGGGTGCGGGGTCTGGCCTGGGTGAGCGGCGCCGCCTCCTTCCACAGCTTCGCGAACAGTTCCGCGAACGCGTTCACGATGGACTCGGCGGTGCACACCAGTCCGCCCGCCACGGAACGGAAGGTGCTGACGGGTATCACCACCTGGCCGTCGGCCAGGACCATCCACACCGGCAGGGTCGGCAGGGTGCGCACCCCGCCCAGCTCGTCGGTCTTCCACCGCAGGTACTCCAGGGCCGCCGGATCGCTGCGGGCGCTGTCCAGCAGGATCGAACGGGAGCGGGCGCCGCGCTCCAGCAGCGTCTCGTCGACGGTGCGGGCGCAGCCGATCTGCTCCGCGGACAGGCGTTCCGCCGGGCCCAGGGTGAGCAGTTCGCCCTCGCAGCGGCCGGCGAGCTCGGTGATCCGCGCCCACACCGCCCGTTCCCCCGACAGCCAGTCCACGCCCGGTACCCGGCCGGGGGCGCGGCCGTTGTGCTCGGCGAGCAGCCGGGCCACCTCCAGGCGGGTGTCCTCGAACTGCAACTGGCGGTGGGCCAGGTCGGCCTGCTGACGGGCCAGCATGGCGGTCAGGCCCACCTCGGGATCCACCGGCCGCCATCCGCTGGCGGCGTCGCCCGGCGCGACCAGCGAGAGCCGGGACAGCCGCTCCAGGGCCTCGCGCACCGCACGATCGCTCTCCGCCAGGCACGCCGCCAGCTTCGGCACGTCGGCCTGGGGCTGGTCGACCATCGCCAGGTAGACGTTCTTCGCCACGGCATCGAGTCCGAGTGAGGTAGGCAACGCTCTGCGCTCCTGTCATGTGGTGGGACAAGCACACGGTGAAACGCGGTGGCCCGGACGCCGGGGCACGCACGGCCCCGGTTCCGCGCCGTCCGGGGACCTGCTGGATCCGACGCACAGTCAACGGGACGCGGCCGGATCGCGTATGCGTGCCGACCACCCATGTTTGTCAGCCGTCATGGACGGGAACCGCCCCCCTCTTCACCTGGGCGGCCGGGTCGCGGCCCCCCCGCCGACCCCCCTCACCCATACCGTTCGCGCAGGTGGGCAGGTGCGCGCACAAATATGGGTGCTGGACACGCATGTGGCACCCACCCCCTCGCGGCGACTCTGGTGACACCAGCCGACGAGGAGGGAAACACAGATGAAGACCACCACCCCCCGCAGAGCGATCCAGGCCCTCGTGACCACCGCACTGCTGACCGTCACCGGCGTCACCGTCATCGCGGTCTCCGGCAGCACCCACTCCCCCTGCGCCCCGCACGCCGCGGTCTGCTCGGTGCGCGCCGACGGCGGCACCGCCAACGGCTGACCCGCCCCGCCACGGCGAGGCCGCCGGCGACAGGCCGGCACCCACCACGCGACCCCGGACCGCCGGACGGCGGCGGGTCGCGGACCCCCGGCGGGACCACCGCCAGGACCGGACGCGGTAGCCCGGACCGGGGGACGGCACCCCGGCACCCTCGGCGCACCGCCGGCCGCTCTCACATCCCATCGTCCCGCCCCTGACCGGGCGCGGGAGAATCAGGGCAGAATCACCCATGTCCACCGGCGCTCGCACCGACGACCCGCACGGATCGCCGATCTCAACGCCCCGCACGCCCCCGGGAGACGCCCGGTGCTGACCGACATGCCCTGGGAACAGGTCCGCCCGACCCGTCCCGGCCACGAACTGCCCGTCGCCGTCGGCGGATCGACCGACCCGCACCGGCTGCTGGAGGCCCTGCGGCACGCCGCCTTCCCGCACCAGCGCGGCGGGCTGAGCGTCACCGGCGCCCCACCGGCCGGCTACGCCCGGCAGGTCGCCGACGGCCTGATCACCGCCTTCCCGCACGCCGAAGCCGACGAGGCGCCGCTGACCTGGTGGAGCCCGGCCTACCGCCCCGGGGTGCCGGTCGGTGCCCTGCCGCTCGCCGGTGAGCTGCGGCGCAGCACCGCGCGGGCCCCGCACTGGGTGGTGACCTGCGGCCACGCGTTCTCCAGAGTGGTCGACTCCTGCCGCCGGCAGGGCGGTTCTGACTGGATCACCGACCCCTACCGCTCCTCGGTCCTGGCGCTGCACGAGTCCGGCTGGGCGCACAGCATCGAGGTCTGGCAGGGCGAGGCGCTGATCGGCGGCCTGTTCGGCACCGGCATGGGTGGTGTCTTCAGCGTCGACGCGGCGTTCGGCCACCGGCCGCAGGCGCTGCGGGTGGCGTTCGCCGACCTGAGCCGCCGGCTGTCGGGACGGGCGAAGCTGATCGACCTCCAGGTGCCGCACCCCTACAGCGCCGCGCTGGCCGCACGCTCAGTGACGCGGACCCAGTTCCTGGACGCGCTGCTGGACGTGGACATGCCTCTCACGATGCGTTCGGGTGTGCTGGCCGTGCAGCCGCTCACCCACAACTCCGCCACGGCCTGACCCCGGCACGGCCACACGGTCCGGCGTGCCATGAAGATTTCATTACGAAGTCCTCCCGACCGCGCGACTCCGTCCGGGTCTCCCCCACGCCCCCCGCGGGCCGCCTCCGTAGGCCACCCCGCGCGGCGCTGACGAGGGACGACGGAGCGGAAGGGTCCACTTGCGGCCGCAAACCGAACACCGGCGTCCGCCCTCCGGAGCGGCCGCCCACTCCCGCCCCGATGCATGGCATTGCCAACTACCGCGATCCAAGGGCTATTTGGGAGCCATGACCCCGGGGTACCCTGACCGCGTGCAGGTGACCTCACCGACTGTGATCGGGCGTTCCGAAGAACTCGGCACCCTCCAGGACGCGCTGAACGAGGCGCGCACCGGGCGAGGTGGTGCCGTCTTCCTCGTTGCCGACGCCGGGGTCGGCAAGTCCCGGCTGATGCGGGAGTGCGTCACGCTGGCCTCCCGCGGCGGTATGGCCGTGCTGCGCGGCAGGGCCACCCCGTCGGGGGTCACCGTGCCCTACCGGCCGCTGGCCGAGGCCCTGTTCTCCATCGTGCGCTCCGGCGCGGTCCCCGACGACCCGGACCTGGCACCCTACCGGCGGGCACTCGGCCGGCTGGTGCCCGAATGGCGCGACGGGGCCGCCCACAACGACAGCGACGACTCCCCCGTGGTGCTCGCCGAAGCGGTCCTGCGGTTGCTCAGCGTGATCGGCCGCGACCGGGGAGCGCTGATCTGCCTCGGCGACCTGCACGACGGCGACGCCGAGACGATGGGCATCGTCGAGTACCTGGTGGACAACCTGGGCGACCAGCCGGTGCTGCTGCTCGCCACCATCCGCACCGTGCCGTCGGCCGCACTGACCCTCGCGCAGGACGGCGCGCGCCACCGCACGGCGCTGATGATGGAACTCGGGCCGCTCAGCGACGACGAGGTCGGCGAACTGGCCGCCGCCTGCCTCAACACCGACGTCGGCAGTCTGTCGGCCGACATCCTCGGCTGGCTGGTGCAGAGCACCGACGGCAACCCCTTCGTGGTGGAGGAACTGCTGCGCGGCGGCGTCGGCTCCCGCGCGCTGACCCGGACCCCCGAGGGCTGGCGGATGGCCCACGGCCTGCCGCGCAGCGTCCCGTCGACCGTGGCCTCCAGCGTCGGGGACCGCGCCCGGCGGCTCGGCGCCCGCTGGCACGCCGCCCTGGAGGCGGCCGCCATCATCGGCCGGCACTTCCCGCTCGACGTACTCCAGCAGGTCACCGGACTGTCCGAGGACGAGATGCACCTGATGGTGCGGGCCGCCACCGAGGCCCACCTGCTGACCCCGTCGGCCGAGTCCCCGGACTGGTGCACCTTCTGCCACAGCTGGACCGCCGACGCCCTCGCCAGTGGCGTCCTGCCCTCGCAGCGCAAGGCCCTGGCCGCCGCCACCGCCACCGCCGTCGAGGCGATCTCGCCCGAACTGCCCGGCGAACTGTGCCAGTTGGCAGCCCGTCTGCGGCTGGCCGCCGGGGACGAACCGGCCGCCGGACGGCTCTACGCCCTGGCCGGCCGACGCGCCCTGGGCTCCGGCGCCGCCGCCTCCGCCGAAGCGCTGCTGGACCGCGCCCTCGCCCTGCTGCCCCCGCGGACCCATGCGGCCGACCGCGCCGAGGTGCTGGAGTCGCTGCTGTACGCCCTCACCGAGGCCGGCGACACCGAGCAGGCGCTGCTGCGCGGCGCCGACCTGTACGCCTCCACCCTGCTGGCCCCGCAGCACCGTGCCGAACTCCTGACCCGGCTGGCCTGGGTGTGCGTGGTCGGCGGCCACTGGGACAAGGCCGCCGAACAGGTCGCCCTGGCCCGCGGCCTGCTGGCCGGCACCACCTCACCGGCGCACCAGGCACCGCTGGACGTGGTGGAGGCGCACCTGCTCACCCTCGGCGGCGGGCAGGGCGACGGCAACGCGGCACGCGCGGAGGAACTGGCCGTGCGGGCGGTGCGGGTGGCCGAGGAGATACCGCTGCCGGCCACCGCCTGCCAGGGCCGCCAGGTGCTGGCCCTGCTGGCCCGCCGGCACAGCTTCGACGCCGCCGACGTCCACCTCACCCGGATGTTCGCCACCGCCGAACAGCACGGGCTGCCCATCTGGCGGCTGCGCGCCCAGATCCGGCTGGCCACCAACGAGCTGATGCGCACCGCGGAACCGGCCCAGATCGTGCTGGCCCGGCAGGCCGCCCTCACCCTCGGGGCGGTCACCGTCGGCCTCCAGGCAGACGCCAGCATCGCCATGCAGCACGTCCTGTACTGCGAGTTCGCTCAGGCCGAGGCGCTGGCGGACAAGCTGCTGGAGTCCACCACCCGCATGCACCAGGCGGGCGACGCGCAGTTCTGCTTCGTCATCAAGATCGCGGCCCAGGCCCACCAGGGCCACCGGGAACCGATGCGGGCGCTGCTGGCCGAGTTCCGGCAGCGCGGCGGCGACGAGTCCTTCCACGCCCCGGTGGTCTTCGGCCACCGCGCGGTCTGTGCCCTGCTCGGCGAGGACCGGCCGGGCGCGGAGGCCGAGATGGCCCGGGTCCGCGAGTGGGAGCGCACCCACCCCACCATCTACTACCAGTCGGGCCGCTACGGACTCGGCATCCTGCTGGAGGTGCTGGCCGGCCGGGCCGGGCGCGAGACGCTGGAGGAGACCTGGCCGTCGGCCGCCGCCGGACTGCGCTGGAACCTGCAGTTCCTGCAGGCCGCCGAGGCGGTGCTGCTGGGCCGCGACGGCGACCCCCCGCAGGCCGCCGCCCGCATGACGCAGGCGCTGGCCGCCGCAGCCCCCTTCCCGATGGCCCGCCACCTGCTGATGCGGCTGGTCGCCGAACCCGCGCTGGCCGACGGCTGGGGCGAGCCGGTGGAGTGGCTGCGGTCCGCCGAGCAGTACTTCCACGGCGGTGACGTGGCCGCGGTGGCCGGCTCGTGCCGGGCGATGCTGCGCAAGGCGGGCGTACGGGTGATGCAGCGCCGCTCCGGTGCCGGGGCGGTGCCGCAGCAACTGGCCAACCGCGGGGTGACGGCCAGGGAGTTCGAGGTGCTGACCCTGCTGGGCGAGCGCCGCGGCAACCCGGAGATCGCCAAGCTGCTGTTCATCTCGCCGCGTACGGTCGAGAAGCACGTGGCGAGCCTGCTGACCAAGCTGGACAGCTCCGACCGGCGGGAGTTGTCGGACCTGGTGACGGAGCTCTGCCGATAGCGACGGCCGGACCCCGCGCCCGTTCAGTCCTGCGGGGGCAGGATCCGCACCGTGCGGCCGGCCGCCGGGGCCGCCTCGGCCAGCAGGGCGCCGGCCTCGCTGTCGGCGGCCGCCGCGTCCGCCGGGGCGAGCCGCCGCCAGGGCCGCACGGTGAGCAGCGCGGTGCGGGCCGACAGCTCCCAGCGCCAGGTGCCGGCCACGAAACCGTCCACCAGCAGCGTGCCCGGCACCATCCCGTTGCGGCTGGCCAGCCGCGGCCGGTCGGCGTCGGCGACCACCCGGGAGCGGTCGGCGTGCGAGAGCACCAGGTTGTCGAACGGGGCGATCAGCCGCACCGGCGCCGGCACGTCCCCCGACGGGCGGGGCGCCTGCGGCAGGTCGAACAACTCCCGCCCGGACGCGTCCCGCAGGACCGTCAGCTCCGGCCGCAGGTCCTCGACCACCGCGCGCCAGCCGGTCATCCCCGACCAGGTGGTGACGTCCGCCGCGGTGGCAGGCCCGAACGCGGCGAGGTAGCGGCGCAGCAGCCCGGCACGGTCCAGCGGCGCACCGCCGGCCGCGCCCCCGGCCGCACCCGCCGTCAGCCACCCGGCGGCGTCCGCGTGCCGGACCGGGCCGGAGCGGCCCCACCGGCCGCGCGGCGGCACGTGGACGGTCGGCAGCAGGAAACGCAGCAGGTGCGCCGAGGACGCCGCGTCCCGCTCCGGCCAGCGCTCCGCCAGCGCCTCCCGCATCTCGGTGACCGTCGGCTCGCCCCCGGCCAGCAACCGCCGCCCGAACTCCAGCAGTTCACCGCGCCCGGCGGCCGGCACCACCTTGCCGTGCCGGCTCGCGTCGATCTGCCGCTCCAGGTGCGGCTCCAGCAGCGGACGCACCGTCAGCACGTCCCGGGCGGTGGCCAGGTGGATGGTGCCGCGCATCAACGTGGCCCGGGCCAGCCGCCGTTGCTCCAGCAGGTCGGACAGCTGCGCGAACCGGAACCCCTCCAGGCGGGCGAAGAGCGCCGGGTAGGGCGGAACGGGGTCCTGGGCCTGGAGACCCACCAGGTGCTCGACCGCCTCCGGCACCCCCAGGCGTTCCCGGCGCAGCAGCAACTGCCGTGCCAGATACGCCCGGTTGAGCCGCCGCCGGTCGAGCACCTCGGCCCGCCCGGGGCGGTCGGCGGCCACCGGCCTCAGCCCAGCGAGGAGTAGGCGACGACACCGCGCCGCAGGCCCTCCACGGCCTTGCGGGCGGTCGGGCGCACGGTGCTGCCCTCCGGCGCGGCATCGGCGATCTGCCCGAGCACGTCGATGAGCTGCTTGGTCCAGCGCACGAAGTCACCGGCCGGCATCTCCGCCTCCCGCAGCACCGCGTCCAGGCCGTGGCCGCAGGCCCAGCGGTGCGCCGGCCAGGCGAAGCCCAGGTCGGGTTCGCGCTGACCCACCCCCTCCAACTGGTTGATCCGGTGACGTTCCTCCAGGTCGTCCAGCCGGCCCCAGACCTTCACCATCTCGGCGAGCGCCTGCCGGGCCTGGCCGTTGGGCAGCTTCGGCGGCACCGCGTCGTCGGCGGACCGGGCCTCGTAGACCAGCGCCGAGACGCAGGCCGCCAGGTCGGCCGGGCCCAGGCCCTCCCAGACTCCGTCGCGCAGGCATTCGCTGGCCAGCAGGTCCAGCTCGCCGTAGAGCCGGGCCAGCCGCCTGCCATCGGGGGTGACCTGCTCGCCCTCCAGGTAGCCGAGTTCGGTCAGCAGCGCGCAGATCCGGTCGAAGGCGCGGGCGATGGTGTTGGTGCGGCCCTCGATGCGCTGCTCCAGCGCGTGGGTGTCGCGCCGCAGCCGGTGGTGGCGCTCGGCCCAGCGGGCGTGGTCCTCCCGCTCGTCGCAGCCGTGGCAGGGGTGCGACCGGATGTCGGCGCGCAGCCGGGCGATCCGCTCGTCGTCGGCCGCGGCGGAACGCTTGCGGGGCCGGCGCGGCCCGTGCACCCCGGCGCTGCCGGCCTTGGACCGCATGGCGGACGCCAGGTCCCGGCGGGACTGCGGGCTGCGCGGGTTGAAAGAGCGCGGCACCCGCATCCGCTCCAGCACCTCGACCGGCACCGGGAAGTCGGCCGCGTTGAGCCTTTTGACCTGGCGTTCGGCGGTGAGCACCAGCGGGCGCGGGCCGTCGTCGAACTCCTGGTCGCGGTGGTGGTGCCGGCCGGTGCTGCGGCCGGCCGGTATGCCCGGGTCGAGCACCAGGGCGAGGCCGGCGAACTTCCCCGCCGGCACGTGGACGATGTCGCCGGGCTTGAGGCGTTCCAGCGCGGCGGCCGCCTCGGCGCGGCGCTGGGCGGCGCCGCTGCGGGAGATGTCGGCCTCACGGTCCTTCAGGTCGCGCCGCAGCTGGGCGTACTCGGCGAAGTCGCCCAGGTGGCAGGTCATGCCCTCGGCGTAGCCGGCCAGGCCCTCCTCGTTGCGCTGCACCTGCCGGGAGATGCCGACCACCGAGCGGTCCGCCTGGAACTGGGCGAACGAGGTCTCCAGCAGCTCGCGGGAGCGGTGCCGGCCGAACTGGCCGACCAGGTTGACCGCCATGTTGTAGGAGGGGCGGAAGGAGGAGCGCAGCGGGTAGGTGCGGGTGCCGGCGAGTCCGGCGACCGCGCCGGGGTCGAAGCCGCGCTGCCACAGCACGACGGCGTGTCCCTCGACGTCGATGCCGCGGCGGCCGGCCCGGCCGGTGAGCTGGGTGTACTCGCCGGGGGTGATGTCGGCGTGGGTCTGCCCGTTCCACTTGACGAGCTTCTCCAGCACCACCGAGCGGGCCGGCATGTTGATGCCCAGCGCCAGGGTTTCGGTGGCGAAGACCGCCTTGACCAGGCCGCGCACGAACAGCTCCTCGACGACCTCCTTGAAGGTCGGGAGCATTCCGGCGTGGTGGGCGGCGATACCGCGCTCCAGGCCCTCCAGCCATTCGTAGTAGCCCAGGACGTGCAGGTCCTCGGCGGGGATCGAGGCGGTGCGCTCCTCGACGAGTTCGCGCACCCGGGTGCGGGCGTCGTCGTCGTTGAGCCGCAGACCGGCCTGGAGGCACTGCTGGACGGCGGCCTGGCAGGCGGCGCGGCTGAAGATGAAGGTGATGGCGGGCAGCAGGCCCTCGGTGTCGAGGCGGTCGATGATCTCCGGCCGCGACGGGGTCCACATCCGGCTGCGCTGCCGCTGGTCGCGTTCGCGGTCCGCCTCGCGGCCGCGGCGGCGCCGGTCGCGGCCCATCGGGCGGATGTTCTCGGAGCGGGCCAGCCGCACCAGGTCCGGGTTGACCTCCGCCTCGGCGGTGCCGGCCACGCCGTCCTTCTCCTCGAACAGGTCGTACATCCGGCGGCCGGCCAGCACGTGCTGCCACAGCGGGACCGGGCGGTGCTCGGAGACGATGACGGCGGTGTCGCCGCGGACGGTGTCGAGCCAGTCGCCGAACTCCTCCGCGTTGGAGACGGTGGCCGACAGCGACACCAGGGTGACCGACTCCGGAAGGTGGATGATGACCTCCTCCCAGACAGCGCCGCGCACCCGGTCGGAGAGGTAGTGGACCTCGTCCATCACCACGTGGCCGAGCCCGTCGAGGGTGCGCGAGCCGGCGTACAGCATGTTGCGCAGGACCTCGGTGGTCATCACCACGACCGGGGCCTCGGAGTTGACGCTGTTGTCACCGGTGAGCAGCCCGACCTTGCCGGGGCCGTAGCGGCGCACCAGGTCGGCGTACTTCTGGTTGGACAGCGCCTTGACAGGCGTGGTGTAGAAGCACTTGCGGCCACCGGACAGCGCCAGGTGGACCGCGAACTCGCCCACGATGGTCTTGCCGGACCCGGTGGGCGCCGCCACCAGCACGCCCTTGCCGGCCTCCATCTCCTCGCATGCCTGGATCTGGAACGGGTCCAGCGCGAAGTCGTACATCTCACGGAAGGCGCCGAGGGCGGTGGCCTGCTCGGCGGCGCGCTGCCTGCTCGCGGCGTAGCGCTCGGCGGGGGAGAGATCATCGGTCATCGTGCGTACGAGACTACCGGCCGCCTGTGACAACGGGGGTGGCGTTATTCGCCCGTGCGGGCGGCGGACGCCCGCCGCCCGGGTCGGTCCCGCCACCGCCAGGGCCGGTCCGGCAGCCCCAGGGGCCGGTCCCGCCGCCGGGGGTCAGTCCAGCAGCCGCACGGCCCCGGGCACGGAGCGCGCGGTCACCGGCAGCGGACCGACGCGTTCGCCGTCCGCCCAGGCGGTCATGCCCTCGGCGGCCAGCGTGACGCGGGCGGCACGATGGGTGGTGACGACCGGGTGGCCGACGTGGCTGCCGCGGTAGACGCGGGGGAAGACCCGCAGCAGCGTCGTGCGGTCGCAGGGGCCCACGACGGTGACGTCCAGCAGGCCGTCGTCGAGCGCCGCGCCGGGGCAGATGCGCATGCCGCCGCCGTAGGAGGGCGCGTTGCCGACCGCTATCAGGGTGGCCGCCACCTCCTGCTCGGGGCCGTCGTCGAGCCGCATGCGGTAGGCGATCGGCCGGAGCGAGGCGAGTTCGGCGACCATGGCGGCGTCGTAGCGCAGCCGGCCGGTGGGCCAGCGCATGCGGTTTCCGCGTTCGTTGACCCGGGAGTCGAAGCCGGAGGCCAGCACGGTGGCGAACCAGCGGTCGCCGGCCCGGCCCAGGTCCAGGGCGCGGGTGCGGCCGTTCAGCAGGGCGTCCGCGATCCGCTCGCCGGCCGCGCCGGGGCGGCGGACCGGAAGGCCGGTGGCCCGGGCGAAGTCGTTGCCGGTGCCGACGGCGACCACGCCGAGCGGGGTGGTGGTGCCGGCGACCGCGCGCAGGGCGAGGGAGACCATCCCGTCGCCGCCGACCGCGACCAGCGCCCCGGTGCCGCCCTCGACCGCCTCCCGGGCGCGGGCCAGGGCGTCGGCGGCGTCGCTGCCGACGACGCTCCGCACGGCGAAGCCCGCCTCGCGCAGGGCGCGCGCGGCGGGCTGGGCGGCGTGGGCACCGCGGCCGCGGCCGGCGGTGGGGTTGACGAAGAGGGTGATCTCGCTGGTCACCGCGGGACCTTATCCCGCCGCCCGCCGACGGGTCGAGGGCGCCGCCCCCAGGTGCCGGTCCGGCCCGGCAGCACCGGTGCCCCGGGCGGGCGCGCGACGGCCCCCGGACGCCTTTCGGGGCGCCGGGGGCCGGGCGGGGGCGGTGCGGCGGATCAGGTCGCGTCGTCGAAGCCGTCGGAGGAGCCCGGCAGCTCGGAGGGCGTGGAGACCGATTCGACCTCGGGCAGCGCCTCCGGAGTGAGGTCCAGGTCGGACGCCTTGTCCGGGTCGGTCTCCTCGGCGGCGGCGCGGCGGGCCTTGCGGGCGTCGTGGACGAGGGCGATGCCGATGGCCAGGAAGAACAGCGCGGCGATCGGGGCGGCCAGCAGCAGCATCGTCAGCGGGTCGGCGGACGGCGTGGCGACCGCGGCGAACACCGTGATGCCCATGATCATCCAGCGCCACCAGGAGAGCATCCGGCGGCCGGTGATCACCCCGGTGAAGTTGAGCATCACCAGGATCAGCGGCATCTCGAAGGAGAAGCCGAAGACCATCACCAGCCGGGTCAGCAGGTCCAGGTAGTTGTCCAGCGAGACGAGGTTGGTGGCCCCGTTCGGCGTCAGGTCGATCAGGACCTTGGCGGTGGTCGGCAGGATGAGGTAGGCGAGGGCCGCGCCGCCCAGGAAGAGCGGGAGGGCCGCGGCGAGGAAGCTGAGCGTGTACTTCTTCTCCTTCTGGTACAGCCCGGGCGCCAGGAAGCCCCACAGCTGGTACAGCCAGATCGGCGAGGAGACCACGACGCCCACGGTCAGGCCGACCTTCAGCATCAGGGAGAACGGGCCGAGCAGCCCGCTGATCGTCAGCATCGCGCAGTGGCCGTTGTTGTTGTTGGCCACCGGGTGGCCCTGCAACGTCACGCACCGGTGCAGGATCCCGCTGAGCGGGGCGTCGAGGAAGTTGATGATCGGGTGGAAGTACAGCATGGACAGGCCGCACACCACGACGATGGCGAGCAGCGACTTCACCAGGCGGTTGCGCAGCTCCCGCAGGTGGTCCGCGAGGGGCATCCGCCCCTCGGGGTCCTTGGTCCTGGCGTTCATGGCCAACCCGGTTCCTCGTCTCGTACGGCAGCCGTCTGGTCGGCTTGGGGGTACCGATAGGGGCTTGCTGCGGCGGTGCGGCCCGGGTGCCGGCCGGGCGGTCAGGCGTGCGACGGATGCGATCGTAACGCGCAGCGGTGAGCCCCTGGCAATCCCCCCGGACCGGCAGGAAGGCCGGCGGCCGACGGCGGGTCAGGGGCGGGAGCGCTCCCCGGCCCGGGCGGCCAGCGGTTCGGCGGTGGCCGCGAAGCGCTGGGCGGCCGTACCGATCGCCCGGCTGCCCTCGGCGACCTGCCGGGCGAGCCGTTCGGTCTCGCGGTGGACCCGGATCCCGAGGATCCCCAGGACGGCGATGCCGCAGAACGCGAGGGCGGTGCACAGGTAGAGCCACAGCATGCCGGCGAGCCTAGCGCCTCCTGGCGGTGGCGCGGGCGGGCCGGGGGCCGCCCGGCCGCCACAGCCGTCCCGCCCGCCCCACGTCCCGGGCCGGGACCGGTGTGGCGCCGCTCACCCCTTGGGGACGCTCCGCAGCCGCAGCACCCGCACCCCGCCGCCGGTCAGCAGCTCCACGATCCGCTCCCCCGCGGGCTTGCGCACCGGCTCGCCGCACTCGGGGCAGGTGTAGGAGTAGGACGTGGTGCGTTCCGAGGCGCCGATCTTCAGCAGGAAGCCCGCCGCGTCCAGCTCGAAGTAGGCGCGGCACTCGGGGCAGGAGGCCCGGAAGACCGCCTCGTTGTCGGTGGGCGTCACCATGGCGCCGTCGTCACTCCTGTCCGTACGCGGCCAGGGCGCCGGCCGCGGCGGTGCGGGCGCTGTCGGCCAGTTCGCGGGGGGCGGTGATCCGGCCCTCGGCGCCCAGCCGCAGCGCGAGCCGCCGCAGACTGCCCGGGTCCGGGGTGCGCAGCGTGATCCGCAGGCCGCCGCCCGGCAGTTCCTCGGCGCTGTCGTGCGGGTAGTACTCGGCGACCCAGCGGCCGCGCGGCCCGACCTCGACGACCACCTCGGGGTCGTCGCCGCTGGTGCGCACCAGGCCGGCCGACAGGTCGCGCGGTTCGACCGGCGGCGGGTCGGCCGGGGCGTCCAGCAGCCGGATCTCGGCGACCCGGTCCAGCCGGAACATCCGCCGGTCCTCCGAGAGCCGGCACCACGCCTCGAAGTAGGTGTGGCCGACGGCGAACAGCCGGATCGGGTCGACCTCCCGCTCGGTCAGCTCGTCGCGGGCCGGGGAGTAGTAGCGGATCCACAGCCGGCGGCGTTCCGTTATGGCCCGGTCGACGGTGGCGAAGACGCTGCCCTCGGCCTCGAAGCTGACCGACAGCCGGGCGCTGGCGCCGGCCGCCTCGCCGGCCGCCGTCTCCAGCTTGGCGCAGGCCCGCAGCAGCGCCTGCCGGTCGCCCTCCCGCAGCCCCGGGAGGGTGGCGACCGCCCGGGCGGCCACCAGCAGCGCGGTGGCCTCGTCGGCGGCCAGCCGCAGCGGCTGGGCCACCTCGTCGGCGGTGGCGGGGTTGTGCCACCAGATGTGCTCGCCGTCGGTGTCGATGTCGAGCAGGTCGCCGCCGCGGAAGCTGGTGCCGCACATCGGCAGCACGTTGAGGTCCCCGATCAGCTCCTCCTCGGTGACCCCGAAGGCCCGGGCGACGTCGCTGACCCGGGCGCCGGGGCGTTCCCGCAGGTAGGTCACCAGCGACAGCATGCGCCGCGTCTGGTCGATGGCGTTGGCCATGGCCCTCTTCCCGTCAGTCCTGGTGCGCCACGGCGCGCAGCCGGTCGATCACGTCGGCCCGCAGGTCGGCCGGTTCCAGTACGAGCACGTCCGGGCCGAACTCCACCAGCCAGGCGTCGAGCCCGTGGCCGTAGGGGATCTCCAGCTCCTCCCAGCCGTCGCCGGCGTCGCGGGTGGAGCGGGCGCGGGCGCGCAGCGGGTAGCCGGCGCCGTGGCGCAGCCGGATGCGGGCGGTGCCCCGGGCGCCCTCGCCGGCCCAGCTCTCCACGGTCTGCCGCACGTCGACGTGGTCGGGGACGGCGGCGGTGTAGGCGCCGGTGCGCACCTTGACCCGGCCGGTGATCCGGCTGAGCCGGAAGACCCGGCCGGCGCCGCGGGCCCGGTCGTGGCCGGCCAGGTACCAGTGGCCGCGCCAGCACTCCAGTGCCCACGGCTCGACCTCGCGCACCTCGGTGCTGGCGGCGTTGGCCTTGCGGTACTCGAAGGAGACCGGGCGGCGGTCGCGGGCGGCGAGCATGAGGGGTTCGAAGGCGGGTTCGTGCGCGGGGATGTGCGGTTCGATGGCGGAGGCGGGCTGTCCGTCGCCGGTGCCGTCGCCGTCGAAGGGGACGCCGGCGGCCCGCAGCTTCTGCAGGGCTCCGCTGGCCGCGCCGGCCAGCCTGGCCTGCTGCCAGACGCGGGCGGCCAGGGTGAGGGCGGCGGCCTCCTCGGCGTCCAGGGAGATCTCCGGCAGCCGGTTGCGGTCGCGGCGGGCGACGTAGCCGCTCTCGCCCTCCAGGGAGTCGGTGATCTCGATGACCAGGCCGAGTTCGCGCAGGTCGTCCTTGTCGCGTTCGAACATCCGGTTGAAGGCGTCGGGCGAGGTGATCTCGCGGTACGCCTCGATCGAGTCGCGCAACTCCCGTTTGCTGAGCGGGCGCCGGGTGTTCATCAGGCACAGGGCCAGATTCATGAGCCGCTCCGCCTTGGCGATGGCCATCGGCGCCCTCCCGTTCAGCCGTTGTGCGGTCGAACCTACCGCCCCGGGCGCTCCGGTCACAAAGCGCGACCGGTGGGCAGACGCGGGCCGGCCCCCGCCCGGTGGGGGCGGGGGCCGGCGGTGGTGCGAGGGGGCGTCAGACGCCCAGCAGGTCCACGACGAAGATCAGCGTGGAGCCCGGCGGGATGGCCGGGGTGGGGCTCTGGTTGCCGTAGGCGAGGTGGGCGGGGATGGTCAGCTTGCGGCGGCCGCCGACCTTCATGCCCTGCACGCCCTGGTCCCAGCCGGCGATGACCCGGCCGGCGCCCAGCGGGAAGCTGAACGCGCTGCCGCGGTTCCAGCTGGCGTCGAACTCCTCACCGGTCGCGAAGGTCACGCCGACGTAGTGGACGTTGACGGTCTGGCCGGCCTTGGCCTCCGCGCCCTCGCCCTCCCAGACGTCCTCGATGACCAGGTCCGCCGGGGCGTCGCCCTCGGGGAAGTCGATCTCGGGCTTCTCGATGTTCACGTGCTGTGCTCCTTGGTGCGGTTCGTGCGACCCGGACAGTCTTCCAGAAGCCGTCCGGCGGGCGGCCCGGGGCGGCCCGCGGCCGGCCCGGAACGGCTCACGCCCGGCCGGGACGGTACGCGCCCCGGCCCGGGGCTGCTCAGCTGCCGGCGCTGCGGGCGATGATGTCCAGGGTGAAGACCAGTGTGGCGTTGGCCGGGATGGCCGGCGGCTGGCCCTGCGCGCCGTAGCCGAGGTCCGGCGGGACGACCAGCATGACGCGGCTGCCGACCTTCTTGCCGGCCAGGCCCTGCTGCCAGCCCTTGATCAGCTGGCCGAGCGGGAAGTCGGCGAGCTGCTTGCGGGTGTAGGTGGCGTCGAACTCCTTGCCGGTCGACCAGACGACGCCCTTGTACTGGAGCAGCAGCGAGTCGGTGGCCTTGACCACCGGGCCGTCGCCCTCGATGACGTACGCGGAGACCAGCTTGGTGGGCGCCTTGGCGCCCTTGGGCACCGTGATCGACACGTCCTTGCCGTCGGTGTTGGTGCCGATCTTCGGCAGCTTCGCGTCGTTCTGCGCGACGACCTTGCCCTTGGCCGAGGCGGTGGCGTTGTGGGCGGCCACGATGTCGGTGACGAAGACCAGGGTGGAGTTGCCGGGGATGGTCGGCGGCTGTCCCTGGGCGCCGTAGCCGAGCGCCGGGGGGATGACCAGCTCGACGCGGGCGCCGGCCTTCTGGCCGATCAGGCCCTGGTCCCAGCCGGGGATGACCTTGCCGGCGCCGATCTGCGTGGAGAACGTCGCATGGCGGTCGTAGGAGTTGTCGAAGACCTTGGCGGTGTCGTAGATCTGGCCGAGGTAGTTGACCTCGATGTAGTCGCCGGACGCCACAGCGGTACCGTCGCCGGGGATGACGGTCTTGACGACCAGGTCCTTGGTGGCCTTCTCCGTGCCCTTGGCCACCACCGGCTTCTGGCCGAACTTCGTCCCGCCGGTGATCTCCGGCGCGGGCCCGCTGACGACCTTCGCCGACGGCGCCGGGGCGCCCGAGGGGGTGGCGGAGGCGGAGGAGGAGGGCGCGGCGGATCCGGACTTCTTGCTGCCGCAGCCGGCGGCGGTCAGCAGGAGGGCGGGCACGGCGAGGAGTGCTGAGCGACGTCGCACGGATTTGCCTCGGTTCGGTCGGGGGCTCGGTCTTCGCGTCGCGCGCCACTCTACGGCGTGACGGAGGCCGCGTACGAGTTGCGCACGCGGCCTCACGCCGGGTTGACGCCGTCCGGGTCCCGGGGGCGGCGCCGGGCCGGATCACATGCCGGCGATGAGCTTCTCCACCCGGTCGTCGACCGAGCGGAACGGGTCCTTGCACAGCACGGTGCGCTGCGCCTGGTCGTTGAGCTTGAGGTGCACCCAGTCGACGGTGAAGTCCCGGCGCTGCTCCTGCGCCCGCCGGATGAAGTCGCCGCGCAGCCGGGCCCGGGTGGTCTGCGGCGGGACCGACTTGGCTTCGAAGATCCGCAGGTCGTCGCAGATCCGTTTGGCCTGGCCCTTGCGCTCCAGCAGGTAGTACAGGCCGCGGCGGCGGTGGATGTCGTGGTAGGCGAGGTCTATCTGGGCGACCCTCGGGTGCGACATGGACATGTTGTCGCGGGCCCGGTACCGCTCGATCAGCCGGTACTTCATCACCCAGTCGATCTCGGTGCCGATCTTGTCCAGTTCCCCGGAGGAGACCGCCTCCAGGGTGCGGCCCCACAGCTCCAGCACCTGCTTGGTGACGCCGGTGTCGATGCCGCGCCGTTCGCAGAAGTCCACGGCCTTGGAGTAGTACTCCTGCTGTATCTCCAGGGCGGACGCCTCCCGGCCGCTGGCGAGGCGGACCTTGCGGCGGCCGGTGATGTCGTGGCTGACCTCGCGGATCGCCCGGATCGGGTTCTCCAGCGTCAGGTCCCGCATCACCGTGCCGGCCTCGATCATCCGCAGCACCAGGTCGGTGGCGCCGACCTTGAGCAGCATCGTCGTCTCCGACATGTTGGAGTCACCGACGATGACGTGCAGCCGCCGGTAGCGCTCGGCGTCGGCGTGCGGCTCGTCACGGGTGTTGATGATCGGGCGGGAGCGGGTGGTGGCGGAGCTGACGCCCTCCCAGATGTGCTCGGCGCGCTGGCTGACGCAGAACACCGCGCCGCGCGGGGTCTGGAGGACCTTGCCCGCCCCGCAGATCAGCTGCCGGGTGACGAGGAACGGAATAAGGATGTCGGCCAGCCGGGAGAACTCCCCGTGCCGGGCCACCAGGTAGTTCTCGTGGCAGCCGTAGGAGTTTCCGGCCGAATCGGTGTTGTTCTTGAACAGGTAGACGTCGCCTGCGATCCCCTCCTCGTGGAGCCTGCGCTCGGCGTCGACCAGCAGACCTTCCAGGATGCGTTCGCCGGCCTTGTCGTGGGTGACCAGTTCGGTCACGCTGTCGCACTCCGGAGTGGCGTACTCCGGGTGCGATCCCACGTCGAGGTAGAGACGGGCGCCGTTCTTCAGGAAGACGTTGCTGCTGCGACCCCATGACACGACACGGCGGAAGAGGTACCGCGCCACCTCGTCGGGAGACAGACGCCGCTGTCCCCGGAACGTGCAGGTGACGCCGTACTCGTTCTCCAGCCCGAAAATGCGGCGGTCCATGACTAGACATTACGCCTGATGCGCCGTCCTGAAACCGCCCGGAGCCGCACGGCGTGCGTCATTTCGCGCCGTCCGCCACCCGGTCGGAGCCGTCGGGGCGGGTCGCGCGCGGGGCGGGCGGCCCCAGCGTGCGGGCGCCGGCGAGGAGCACGGCGAACGCGGCGGTGCCCGCGGCCCCGGCCACCGCGAAGCCGGCGGTGGCCCCGCCGTACTGGGCGGCGGGCCCGGCCAGCGCGCTGCCGGCCGCCGATCCGACGCCGAAGGCGGTCACCAGCCAGGAGAACGCCTCGGTGACGGTGCCGGCCGGGGCGTGCCGGTCGACCACCACGAAGGCGCAGGCCAGTGAGGGGGCCAGGAAGACCCCCGCCAGCCCCGCCAGCGCGGTCATGGCGCCCAGGCCCACCGGGAGCGCCAGGGGCCAGTAGAACAGCGCCAGGCAGCCCATCAGCCTCCGCAGCCGGCGCTCCGGCGAGCCGGCGCGGGGCCGGGCGCCGTAGACCAGGGCGCCGGCCAGGGCGCCCGCGCCGAGGGCCGAGAGCGGGTAGCCGGCGGCCGGTCCCGACCCGGCGGTGGCGACGGCGGCCACCGCGATGGCGCCGAGCGCGGTGCCGACGAAGAAGAACGAGCCGAGCAGCACCGCGATGCCGCCGGAGCGCAGCGGCCCGAGCCAGTCGGGGTGCCGGGGGGCGGCCCGCCAGCGGCGGGAGGGCGGGGCGGTGACCACGACGAGCGCGCCCAGCACACCGACGGCCGCCAGCACGGCGAGGGCGGCGGCGGTGGAGCTGACGGCGACGGTGACGGTGACCAGCAGCGGCCCGGCCACGAACATCACCTCCTGGGCGGCGGCGTCCAGGGCGTAGGCGGCGTGCAGCCGCTGCCCGGCGGCCCGGCCGTCCTCCTCCCCCGGTACCGCCAGCACGCTGGGCCACAGGGCGCGCAGGCCGCCCTCCAGCGGCGGGGTGGCCAGTCCGGCGAGCGCCATCAGCGGCACCGAGGCCCACAGCGGGCGGGGGCCGGTGAGGGCGAAGGCGCAGGTGGCGGCGGCGTAGCCGAGGGAGCCGCCGAGCATCACCCGGGCCTGTCCCTCCCGGTCGACGAGCCGGCCGAGTGCGGGCTGGCCGGCGGCGGTGCCGAGCCCGTAGACGGCGGTGAGCAGCCCGGCCAGCGTGTACGAGCCGCCGTGCGCGCGGGTGAACAGCAGCACGACGAGGGTGGCGGTGGCGTTGGGCAGCCGGCCGGCCAGGGTGCCGGTGAGCAGCCGGGCGGCGTGCCGGGTGCGCAGCAGTTCGCCGTAGACCGATGCCATGGACTCCCCCGTTCGCGCCGCGGTTCCGCCCGCCACGCCGTCATACGTATAACCAACGGCGTCATACGTAGCATGGTGGCGCCCGGCCGGTCCAGCGGACGGGCGAGGCGAGGGCGAGGTGCGGGACGGGTGCGGACGGGTGCGGACGGCGTGGCGGGGCCGGCGGCGCGGGTGACGTCGCGGGACGTGGCCCGGGCCGCGGGGGTCTCACAGGCGACGGTGTCGCTGGTGCTCGGCGGCAAGTGGCGGGGCCGGGTCTCGGAGGGCACCGCGGCCGCGGTGCGCCGGGCGGCCGACGACCTGCGCTACCGGCCGAACCTCGCGGCCCGCTCCCTGCGGCTGGGCACCGCCCGCACCGTGCTGCTGGTGGTGCCGGCGCTGACCAACGAGTACTTCGCCCGGGTGCACGGCGGCGCCCAGGAGGTGGCCGCCGAGTACGGCTTCGGGCTGGTGCTCTACCCGTCCCCGCAGGGAGTGGGACCGGCCAGGGACCCGTTCCCGTCGGCCCGGGCGGCGCTGGACGGGGTGATCGCCTCCTCGATGGCGGCGGACGCGCTGGCGGCCATCCGCGGCGGCGGCGCGGCGGGCGACCTGCCGCTGGTGATGCTGGACAGCGAGCCGGGCGGTCCGGGCGCCGCCGCCACCGTCAACCCGGACCTGGCGGCCGGCATGCGGCAGGTGGCGGACCACCTGGCGGCGCTGGGGCACCGGCGGTTCGGGCACGTGGCGGCCGCGGTGGACTCCTGGACGTTCCGGGTGCGCCGGGCGGTGCTGGACGCGGCGGTCGGGCGGCTGCCGGGCGGATCGCTGCTGCGGGAGGCGTCCGCGCTGGGGGTGGCCGAGGGCGAGGCCGCGGCGCTGCGCGCGCTGTCCGGTCCGGAGCCGCGCCCGACCGCGCTGGTCTGCGACGACGACCTGCTGGCGGCCGGTGCCTGCAAGGCGGTGCGGCGGCTGGGCCTGCGGGTGCCGGGGGACGTGAGCGTGACCGGGTTCGACGACCTGTCGCTGGCGACCGCGCTCGATCCGGAACTCACCACGGTGCGGCTGCCGGCCCGGGAGGCGGGCGCCGCCGGCATGCGGGCGCTGCTGGCGGCCCTGTCCGGCGGCCCGGCGCCTTCCGCGGTACTCCCGGTCTCCCTGACCGTCCGCGCCTCCAGCGGTCCGGCCGGCGCGGCGCCCCGGTAGCCGGCGTCACGGGGGCGCTCCGGCGGTGCTGCCGGTTCCCGGGGCCGGACGTGCTCCGGCCCGGCGGCCCCCGGTGAGGGCTGCCGGGCCGGGTGCGGACGGGCGGTGGGTCATTCGCCGGAGGGCTCGTCCCCGTCGTCGGTGGTGGCGGTGTCGGACTCGCTGGACGGTGCCGCGGCGCCGCCCTCCTCCAGCAGGGCGGCCACCCGGTCGCCCTGGAGCCGGCGGAACTTGCGCTGCTGGGGGCGGGTGCGGTCCAGCACCGCGACCTCCAGCTGCTCGGCGGTCAGCTGCCGCTCCCCGCCGTTGTTGTCCCGGCCGAGCGCCTCGACGGCCAGCCGGAGCGCCTCGGCCAGCGTGAAGCCCTCGCGGTGGTGCTGGCCGAGGTGGTTGCCGATCTGGTCGGAGTTTCCGCCGACCGCGACCGAGCCGTGCTCCTCGACGATGGAGCCGTCGTGCGGCAGCCGGTAGATCTGGTCGTTCTCCGGTCCGGCGCCGACCTCGGCGACGATCAGCTCCACCTCGTAGGGCTTCTCGCCGACGCTGGAGAAGATGGTGCCGAGCGTCTGGGCGTAGACGTTGGCCAGACCGCGGGCGTTGACGTCCTCGCGGTCGTAGGTGTACCCGCGCAGGTCGGCGTAGCGCACGCCGCCGATGCGCAGGTTCTCGAACTCGTTGTACTTGCCGACCGCGGCGAAGGCGATGCGGTCGTAGATCTCACTGACCTTGTGCAGCGCCCGGGAAGGGTTCTCGGCGACGAAGAGGATGCCGTCGGCGTAGCTCAGCGCGACGACGCTGCGGCCGCGCGCGGTGCCCTTGCGGGCGTACTCCGCGCGGTCGGCCATGGCCTGCTGGGGAGAGACGTAGAACGGGGTCGACACCGGCTGTCCGTCCCTTTCTGTCCGTAGTGGAGGATCTCGGGGCCCGGGCGGGTCAGAGCAGTTCGGCGCGCGGGCCGTCGGGCTCGTCCAGGCGCCGGTCGTACACGGCGCGGGCGACCTCGGAGCTCTCGTCGTCGGTGAGCCGGCGGAATCCGTCCCCGGTGATGACGGTGACGATCGGGAAGATGCGGCGGGCGAGGTCGGGCCCGCCGGTCGCCGAGTCGTCGTCGGCGGCGTCGTAGAGGGCCTGGACGACCGCGGTGATCGTCTGCTGCTCGGTCAGGTCGCGGCGGTAGAGCTTCTTGAGCGAGCCGCGGGCGAACAGCGAGCCGGATCCGGTGGCGGCGAAGTGCCACTCCTCGGAGCGGCCGCCGGTGACGTCGTAGGAGAAGATCCGGCCGCGGCCGCGCTCGGTGTCGTAGCCGGCGAAGAGCGGCACCACGGCAAGGCCCTGCATGGCCATCCCGAGGTTGCCGCGGATCATGGTGGACAGCCGGTTGGCCTTGCCCTCCAGCGACAGGGTGACGCCCTCGATCTTCTCGTAGTGCTCCAGCTCCAGCTGGAGCAGCTTGACCATCTCCACGGCCAGGCCCGCGGTGCCGGCGATGCCGACCGCGGAGAACTCGTCGGCCGGGAAGACCTTCTCGATGTCGCGCTGGGCGATGAGGTTGCCCATGGTGGCGCGGCGGTCACCGGCCAGCACCACGCCGCCGGGGAAGACCGCGGCGACGATGGTGGTGCCGTGCGGCAGCTCCACCGCGCCCTGCACGACCGGCAGCGGCCGGCTGCCGGGCAGCAGCTCGGGGGCGTGCGACCCAGGAAGTCCAGGAAGGACGACGAGCCGGGCGTCAGGAAGGCCGCCGGCAGACGCCCGGTGCTGGGAGTGTTGGCTTCCACGCGTTTCCTTCCACGAAAACCACGTCGGGCGGGTGCGGCCGGTCCCGCCGTCGCGGGACCGGCCGACCTCGGTCACGGATGACCACGGATGATCACTGCACGGACCCTACCCCCGGGAGGGCGAATCATCCGCCGGTGCCCGCGGTCGCGGGGACCGCGGGCACCGCCGACGAGGGTGTCCCCCGCACCCGGGGACGGTCCCGGGGACGCCGCGGACTACTCGCCGCCCTTCTGCACGAAGCTGCGCACGAAGTCCTCGGCGTTCTCCTCCAGGACGTCGTCGATCTCGTCCAGGACGGAGTCCACGTCGTCGGAGAGCTTCTCCTGCCGTTCCTTGAGGTCCTCGGAGGACGTCGTCTCCGGTGCCGTCTCCTCCGTTTCCTCGGTGGAACGGGTCGACCGCTGCTGCCCGCCGGTGTCCTTGGTAGCCATTGCCCCTCACCCCGCTCGGTTGCGTGTCCTGCACATCTCGGACAAGAACAGACCCTACGTTGATTCCCGCACGGACGGGTTTTCAGCCGCCGGAGAGCGCACGCACCAGTTCCTCCGCGGTGCGGCAGCGGTCCAGCAACGTCTTGACGTGCTCCTTCGTCCCGCGCAGCGGCTCCAGGGTGGGTACCCGCTGGAGCGAGTCGTGCCCGGGGACGTCGAAGATCACGGAGTCCCAGGAGGCCGCGGCCACGTCGTCGGCGTACTTCTCCAGGCAGCGCCCGCGGAAGTAGGCCCTGGTGTCCTCAGGCGGCGCCGTCCGCGCCCGGGTGACATCCTCCTCGGTCACGAGGCGCTGGATCCGCCCCCGGGCCACCAGACGGTTGTAGAGGCCCTTGTCGGCCCTCACGTCCGCGTACTGGAGGTCGACCAGGTGCAGCCGGGCCGCGTCCCAGTCCAGGTTGTCGCGGCGGCGGTAGCCCTCCAGCAGCTCCCGTTTCGCCAGCCAGTCCAGCTCGCCGGCCAGGCTCATCGGATCGGTCTCCAGCCGGCCCAGTACGTCCTCCCAGCGGGCCAGCACGTCCTTGGTCTGCTCGTCGGCGTCCGGCCCGTACCGTTCCTCGGTGTACTTGCGGGCCAGCTCGTAGTACTCCATCTGCAGCTGCACCGCGGTGAGCCGGCGGCCGTCGCGCAGTCTGATCAGCTGCTTGAGGCCGGGGTCGTGGCTGACCTGGTGCAGGGTGCGCACCGGCTGGTCGACCATCAGGTCCACGGCGATGAAGCCGTCCTCGATCATCGACAGCACCAGCGAGGTGGTGCCGAGCTTGAGGTAGGTGGAGATCTCCGACAGGTTGGCGTCGCCGATGATCACGTGCAGCCGCCGGTACTTCTCGGCGTCGGCGTGCGGCTCGTCGCGGGTGTTGATGATCGGCCGCTTCAGCGTGGTCTCCAGGCCCACCTCGACCTCGAAGTAGTCCGCCCGCTGGCTGATCTGGAACCCGTGCTCGCCACCGTCCTGGCCGATCCCGACCCGCCCGGCGCCGCACACCACCTGGCGCGAGACGAAGAAGGGCGTCAGGTGCCGGACGATCTCGGAGAACGGGGTCTCCCGCCGCATCAGGTAGTTCTCGTGGGTGCCGTAGGAGGCGCCCTTGTTGTCGGTGTTGTTCTTGTACAGGTGGATCGGCTGGGTGCCGGGCACCTGGGCGGCCCGGTCCGCGGCCTCCGCCATGATCCGCTCGCCGGCCTTGTCCCACAGCACCGCGTCCCGCGGCGAGGTGACCTCCGGGGCGCTGTACTCCGGGTGGGCGTGGTCGACGTAGAGCCGTGCGCCGTTGGTGAGGATGACGTTGGCCAGGCCGATGTCCTCGTCGGTGAGCTGGCCGGAGTCCGCCGCCTCGCGGGCCAGGTCGAAGCCCCTGGCGTCACGCAGCGGGTTCTCCTCCTCGAAGTCCCACCGCGCCCGCCGCGCCCGCTGCATCGCCGCCGCGTAGGCGTTGACGATCTGGGACGAGGTGAGCATGGCGTTGGCATTGGGGTGGCCCGGGACGGAGATGCCGTACTCCGTCTCGATCCCCATCACTCGCCGTACGGACATACGGCCCTCCTTGCGCGTGGCGCGGTACCGCCGAGCGTAGAGCGGAACGGGCGCCGGTGCCGGGTGGTCGCCCGGACGGCCGGCGGCGGGTGCCGCTCCCCGGGCCGGCGAGGACCGGGGACAGTGCAGGACCGGCCGCGGGTACCGGGGACGGTACCCGCGGCCGGCTGGCGTCTTACAGGTACTGCCCGGTGTTCGCCACCGTGTCGATCGAGCGCCCGGTGTCGGCGCCCTGCTTGCCGGTGACGAGGGTGCGGATGAAGACGATCCGCTCGCCCTTCTTGCCGGAGATGCGCGCCCAGTCGTCCGGGTTGGTGGTGTTGGGCAGGTCCTCGTTCTCCTTGAACTCGTCCACGCAGGCCGACAGCAGGTGGGAGACCCGCAGGCCCTTCTGGTCGTGGTCGAGGAAGTCCTTGATGGCCATCTTCTTGGCCCGGTCCACGATGTTCTGGATCATGGCACCGGAGTTGAAGTCCTTGAAGTACAGGACCTCCTTGTCACCGTTGGCGTAGGTGACCTCCAGGAAGCGGTTCTCCTCGGTCTCGGCGTACATCCGCTCCACGACCGACTGGATCATGCCGCCGACCGTCGCCTCCGGCGAGCCGCCGTGCTCCCCGAGGTCGTCGCCGTGCAGCGGCAGGGTGGCGGTCAGGTACTTGGAGAAGATGTCCTTGGCCGCTTCGGCGTCCGGCCGCTCGATCTTGATCTTCACGTCGAGGCGGCCGGGCCGCAGGATCGCCGGGTCGATCATGTCCTCGCGGTTGGAGGCGCCGATGACGATGACGTTCTCCAGGCCCTCCACGCCGTCGATCTCGGCGAGCAGCTGCGGGACGATGGTGTTCTCCACGTCCGAGCTGACGCCGGAGCCGCGGGTGCGGAACAGCGACTCCATCTCGTCGAAGAAGACGATGACCGGCGTACCCTCGCTGGCCTTCTCCCGGGCCCGCTGGAAGACCAGGCGGATGTGCCGCTCGGTCTCGCCGACGTACTTGTTGAGCAGCTCGGGGCCCTTGATGTTCAGGAAGTAGCTCTTGCCGGCCGGGCGGCCGGTGACCTCGGCGACCTTCTTGGCCAGCGAGTTGGCCACCGCCTTGGCGATGAGCGTCTTACCGCATCCGGGCGGGCCGTAGAGCAGCACGCCCTTGGGCGGCCGCAGCTCGTGCTCCTTGAACAGGTCGGGGTGCAGGTAGGGCAGCTCGACGGCGTCGCGGATCAGCTCGATCTGCCCGCCGAGACCGCCGATCTTCTCGTAGTCGATGTCCGGGACCTCTTCGAGGACCAGCTCCTCGACCTCGCTCTTGGGCACGACCTCGTAGACGTAGCCGGAGCGGGGGTCGAGCAGCAGGGCGTCGCCGGCCCGGATGGTGATGCCGAGCAGCGGTTCGGCGAGCCGCACCACCCGCTCCTCGTCGGTGTGCCCGACCACCAGGGCCCGGTCGCCGCCCTCCAGGATCTCCTTGAGGGTGACGATGTCGCCCACCCGCTCGAAGGTCATGGCCTCCACGACGTTCAGGGCCTCGTTGAGCATGACCTCCTGGCCGCGCCGCAGTTCGGTCACCTCGACCGACGGGCTGACGTTCACCCGCAGCTTGCGGCCGCCGGTGAAGATGTCGGCGGTGCCGTCCTCGTTGACCTCCAGGAACACCCCGAATCCCGAAGGCGGCTGGGCGAGCCGGTCGACCTCCTCCTTGAGGGCCACGATCTGGTCGCGGGCCTCACGCAGGGTGTTGGCCAGTCGCTCGTTCTGCCCGGACACGCCGGCCAGGCTGTTCTGGAGCTCGACGATCCGCTCTTCGAGAATTCTCGTGTGCCGCGGGGAATCGGCGAGCTTGCGGCGCAGGACGGCGATCTCCTGCTCAAGAAGGGCAACCTGGCCCGCGGGGTCCTCCGGACCCCGTGCGGGCCGGTTTCCACGGTTCATGTCGTCGTCGTGGGCTGCCACGGTCCTCACCTCCTCCAGGGGGAGCTGGACGCTTTCTGACCCTACCTGGACCGGTGGGGGTTGAAACCCCTAGATCACAAACCCGGTCCGGGGCGAGTGCGATCTTCACCCTTGCGCGTGCCCCCGCTGACGGAATACCCAGCAGAGGGCCGGAAAAAGCCGCCGGTTGTATCGTCGGTGCGGTCAACACCCGCCAGGGGCGGGACGGAAATCCACAGGACGGCGAGGGAACCCCGTGAGCGAGGCGGCCGGCGAGGCGCTCGAGGTCTGGATCGACCAGGACCTGTGCACCGGTGACGGGATCTGCGCGCAGTACGCGCCGGAGGTGTTCGAGCTGGACATCGACGGCCTGGCCTACGTGAAGGGCGAGGACGACGAGCTGCGGGCCGAGCCGGGCGCCACCGCGCCGGTGCCGCTGACGCTGCTGAACGACGTCGTGGACTCGGCCCGGGAGTGCCCCGGCGAGTGCATCCACGTGCGCCGGGTCGCCGACCGCGTCGAGGTGCACGGCCCGGCCGCGCCATAACGCCGCCGTCCGGCGGACCCCCTGTTCGCCGTCAGCGAACATACCCCGACGCACGGCTCGAACCCGCCCTCGCAGGCCGGAAAACGCCGGTGCGCGCCGGGACGGACGGGCCCCGGGGTGCCGGAGGGACCGCCTGGGGCGGACGGGACGAACGGATCGCGCGGCGGGGCCGGATCGGACAGGGGTGCACCGCGCCGGGATCGGGCCGGCCGGGCGGCCCGGTTCCGGGAGCGGATCGGGCCGTCCGGGAACGGGCGGGCCCGGCGCCGTCAGACGTCGCCGGCGTGGGGGCCGGCGTGGGAGACGAAGACGCCGTCCCGCCACGTCCAGCTGTACTGCCGCTCCAGGTCCGGGCAGCAGCGCGGGATCCGGTCGGAGGAGTAGCCGTGCACCGCGGCGGTCACGGTGCGTCCCTGCACGGTCAGCCCGGTCAGGGTGTACTTGCTGGCAGGGCTGAGCAGCGTGCCGATGATGTGGGGGCGGTCCCCCGGCCAGGGCCCCGGCTCGATGACGTACAGCCCGGCCGGCGGGGTGCCGCCCTGGGCGTGGCAGCGGACCTCCGCGATCAGGTCGGTGCGGCCGTCCGCGTCCATGTCGACCGCGTCCCGGCCCACCACGTCCAGTCCGGCCCCGGCGCAGCGCACCGGGTAGGGCACGGTGGTCGCGACCGGCGCGGAGGACAGCGGCGGGCCGTCACCGGCGGAGGCCCCCCGCGCACCGGGCGGCTGGGCGAGCGAGAAGGCCACCACGACCGCGGCCACGCCGACCGCGCTCGCCAGCCAGTGCACCGCGTGGGCACGGGTGTGGGGCTGCTCCTGGCCTGCCGGGGGCTGCACGCGTCTGTCTCCTGGGGGCAAGGGGGCCGACGGGTCGGGCGGGGTCACGCCCGGGCTCCGGGCGGCGCGGGGCCGGCCGGGGATGACCCGCATCGTGCCACACGTCACAACGGCCCGGCGCACCGGGTGCGGTCACGCAGCGGCCCCGCGGCCGGTCCCGGGTGCGGAACTCGGCGGCGGGGCCGCGGGGTTGGGGCTGTCGGTCAGGCGCCGGGCGCCTGCGGGTCGTCCCCCGGAACGGGGTCACCGGCGGCCGCGTCCAGCTCCCCGGCGGCGGTGGCGCGGGCGGCGGCGACCTTCTGGGCGGGGCTGAGCCGGCCGTCGCCGTGGCCCTCGTAGTCCTCGCCGTAGGAGCCCTTGGAGGGCCGGCGGCGGCGCAGCGGGGGCTCCACGCCGTCGGCGAGCCGGCGGGCGGTCAGCAGGAAGCCGGTGTGGCCGATCATGCGGTGGTCCGGGCGCACCGCGAGGCCCTCGACGTGCCAGGTGCGCACCATGGTCTCCCAGGCGGACGGCTCGTTGAACGTGCCGTGCTCGCGCAGCGCCTCGACGGTGCGGGCCATCTGGGTGGTGGTGGCCACGTACGCGCACAGCAGGCCGCCGGGGACCAGGGCCTTGGAGACCGCGTCCAGGCACTCCCAGGGGGCGAGCATGTCCAGGATGACCCGGTCGACCCCGGTGTCGGACAGGTTGTCCTGGAGGTCTCCGACGGTCAGCTGCCAGGCGGGGTGCTCGGCGCCGAAGTAGCGGCGCACGTTCTCCGACGCGATCTGCGCGAAGTCCGGCCGCCGTTCGTAGCTGTGCAGCATGCCGTGGTCGCCGACGGCGCGCAGCAGGAAGCAGCTGAGCGAGCCGGACCCCACCCCCGCCTCGACGACCCGGGCGCCGGGGAAGACGTCGGCCATCGACAGGATCTGCCCCGCGTCCTTGGGGTAGACCACGGCGGCGCCGCGGGGCATGGACAGGACGTAGTCGGGGAGCAGGGGTCGCAGCGCGAGGTACGCGATGTTCCCCGTGGTACGCACAACAGTGCCCTCGGGAGCGCCGATCAGCTCGTCGTGCGGGAAGGCACCCTTGTGGGTGTGGAACTGCTTCCCGGCTTCGAGCGTGAAGGTGTGGTGGCGTCCCTTGGGGTCGGTGAGCTGGACCTGGTCCCCGACCTGGAAGGGCCCGCGACGGCGGGCGGCACCGGTCGGTTCGGACATGGGACCAGCGTATCGGAGCCGGGGCACCGCTCCACCCGCCGCCCGCGTTCCCGGCGTCCCGGCGCTGCCGCGCGGCGGCGGGCTAGCGCGCTGACGGCGGTTCAGCCGCCGGAGGGCTGGGCCGCCATGGCGCGCACGAAGGCCCGCTCCACGTCCTCGGCGGCCAGGACGCCGTAGATCTCGCCGGTGGGTTCGACCACCAGGTACTCGGTGGCGGGCGTCTCGCGCAGGACGTCGAGCAGGTCCTCACCGCTGAGTTCGGCCGACACCCGCATGCCGGGGCGGATGTCCTGGCTGAGGCCCCCGACGGACACCCAGGGGCGGCGGTGCTGGGGGACGCCGGCCACCGCGGCCTCGCGGACCAGCGCGACGGCGTCACCGCCCGCGTCGACCACCACCAGGGCCCGGGCCTGGGCCTCCCCGGCCCGGCGCAGCGCCTCCGACAGGGGGGTGTCGGGTTCCACCGGGACGGCACGGCGGGTCAGGGTGCGGGCGCTCAGCTGCGGCAGGTGCTCGCGCAGCCGGGCCATGCGCAGGCTGTTGCCCGCACCGGTCCAGATGATCGCGGCCAGGATCGCGGCGAGCAGCGCGTCGGTGATCGAGCCGACCCCGCCGCGCGTGCCGGCGCCGCCCAGATAGGACAGCATCGGCAGGCCGATCAGCACGGCGACGGCCAGCGCCCGGCCGGTCCAGGCGGCGGCGACCGTGCCGGCCATCGGGCGCCCGCTGATCTTCCACACCACCGCGCGCAGCATCCGGCCGCCGTCCAGCGGCAGGCCGGGCAGCAGGTTGAAGGCGGCCACGATGAGGTTGCTGATCATCAGACCGGCCAGCAGCACACTGGGAACGGTGCCGGGGGTGACGCCGCGCATGCCCAGCCAGAACAGTCCGGCCAGCACCAGCGACAGCAGCGGACCGACGAAGGCCAGCACGAACTCCCGGCCGGGCGTCTCGGAGTCCTTCTCGATCTCCGAGACACCGCCGAAGAACTGCAGCTGGATGCGGCGCACCGGCAGCCGGAAGCGCAGGGCGGCGACGGTGTGGGCCAGCTCGTGCACCAGCACGGAGGCGTAGAAGGCGACCGCGAAGAACAGCGAGACGAGGTAGCGGGCGGCGCCGAGGTCGGGCAGCACGCGGCCGAGCTGGCCGCCGAAGACCCAGGTGATGAGGGCGGCGACCAGGAACCAGCTGGGCGCGATGTAGACCGGCACGCCGAAGGGCCGGCCGACGAGGATGCCGCCGCCGGTGCGGCCGGGCCGGTCCTTGCGGCCGGGCCCGCCGGACGGCGTGCCGTCCCCTTGTGCCCCGCTCATCCGACCGCCCCGTCCACCGCTAGCGCCACACCCATGTGATTCCCGTTCCTCGTGGAGCCCACGCGCGCCGGCCGGCGGTTCCCGGGACCGGTGCTCCGGGACCGATCATGTCGTGCGCCGGCCCGCCCGTCGATGGTAACGACGGCGGGGCGGCGTGTTGTCGGCGGCAGCACGTAGGGTTTCGTGCCATGAACGCCTCGTCCCAACGCGCCGCGCCCCGGCCGCCGTCGTCCCTGTCCCCGTCACGGGCCGGGGACTTCATACGGTGTCCGTTGCTCTACCGGTTCCGGGTGATCGACCGGCTGCCGGAGCGTCCGAGCGAGGCGGCCACCCGGGGGACGGTGGTGCACGCGGTGCTGGAGCGGCTGTTCGACGCCCCCGCCTCCGAGCGTACGCCGGGCCGGGCGACGGCGATGGTGGCCGGGGAGTGGCAGCGGCTGCGCGAGCAGCGCCCGGAGCTGGCGGAGCTGTTCGGCGAGGGCGAGGACGCCCCGGAGCGGCTGACGCGCTGGCTGGAGGAGGCCGAGCGGCTGGTGGAGCGGTGGTTCTCGCTGGAGGACCCGGCCCGCCTGGAGCCGGCCGAGCGGGAGCTGTACGTGGAGACGGCGCTGGAGTCCGGTCTGGTGCTGCGCGGCTACGTCGACCGGCTGGACGTGGCCCCCACCGGTGACCTGCGGGTGGTGGACTACAAGACGGGCAAGGCGCCCCGCCCGGAGTACGCGGGTGAGGCACTGTTCCAGATGAAGTTCTACGCCCTGGTGCTGTGGCGGCTGCGCGGTGTGGTGCCGCGGCGCCTCCAGCTGGTCTACCTGGGCAGCGGCGACGTGGTGACGTACGACCCGGGCGAGGACGAGCTGCGGACGGTGGAACGCAAGCTGCTGGCGCTGTGGGAGGCGATCGAACGGGCCACGGCCAGCGGTGACTGGCGGCCCAGCCCGGGGCGGCTGTGCGGCTGGTGCGACCACAAGCCGGTCTGCCCGTCGTTCGGCGGCACCCCGCCGCCCTATCCGCTGCCGGTGACCGCGCCCGTGGTGGTGGACGGCGGTGTGCCGGCCGCGGACGGTCCGGTGGTGCCGGCGAGCCGGTCCGGGGTGGCGGAGGCGATGGGGATGGATCTGCCGTTCTGACGCCGCTCCCCCCTGCCGGACACCCGGGTGGGCCAGAATGGTCGGCCCGTACGTTTCTGTGAGGAGCTCCCGTGGCCATCCGCGTCCTGCTGGTCGATGACCAACCGCTGCTGCGCACCGGTTTCCGGATGATCCTGGAGGCCGAGCAGGACCTGGCGGTGGTCGGTGAGGCCGGTGACGGGCTCCAGGCGCTGGAGCAGGTGCGGGCCCTGCAGCCCGACGTGGTCCTGATGGACATCCGGATGCCGCGGATGGACGGCGTGGAGGCCACCCGGCAGATCACCGGGCCGGGGCGGGACGGACCGGCGAAGGTGCTGGTGCTCACCACGTTCGACCTGGACGAGTACGTGGTGGAGGCGCTGCGGGCCGGCGCGAGCGGCTTCCTGCTCAAGGACGCGCCGGCGGCGGAGCTGGTCCAGGCGATCCGCGTGGTGGCGGCCGGTGAGGCGATGCTCGCGCCGAGCATCACCCGGCGGCTGCTCGACAAGTACGCGGGCCGCCTGCCGTCCGGCGACGAGACGGCCACCCGGCCGGCCCACAGCCTCACCGACCGCGAGGTCGAGGTCCTCAAGCTGGTGGCGCGGGGCCTGTCGAACGCGGAGATCGCGGCGGAGCTGTTCGTCAGCGAGACGACCGTCAAGACGCACGTGGGTCACGTGCTGACGAAGCTGGGGCTGCGGGACCGGGTGCAGGCGGCGGTCTACGCGTACGAGAGCGGGCTCGTCCGGCCGAGCCGGGGCTGAGCCCCGCCGACCGCCGGGCCCGGGCCAGGCGGTGCCGTGGGCGGGTGGGACCATGCGGCCCGGACCGCCGGCCGTGGCTGGGAACGGGCCGCGCCGGCGTCCCCCGCTCGCCCCGGCCACTCCCGCGCGGGGACGCCGGGGGGTCTCAGTCGTCGGTCGGGCGGCCGCGGCCCAGCTCCCAGAACTGCATCTGGGAGGAGGCGTTCAGCGCCCATTCGGTGCCGGTGATGCCGGAGCGGGCGGCGAGGTACTGGTTGCCCTGCCACAGCGGGAGGAAGGGGATCTGCTGGGCGATGATGCGCTGGGCGCGGACGAGGCCGTCGGTGGTGGAGCCGCGGTCGGCGGTGCGCTGCTCGGCGGGGATGATCTGCTGCTCGATGGTGGCGTTGCGGTAGGAGTTGCCGAGGAAGTTGTCCTTGCCGAAGAACGGTGTCAGGTAGTTGTCCGGGTCGGGGAAGTCCGGGAACCAGCCCATGCCGTAGACGGCGTACCGGCCCTTGTCGGCCGCGGGCTCGAAGGTGCTCCAGGGCACTCCCTTGACGCTCACGTCGAACAGGCCGGTGGCCTCCAGCTGCCGCTGGAGTTCGGCGAACTCCTGGGCGGTGGAGCTGCCGTAGTGGTCGGTGGTGTACGTCATCGTCAGGTGGACCGGCAGCGGGACGTGGGCGGCGGCCAGGGTGGCGCGGGCGGCGGAGGGGCTGGGCTCGTGGTAGAGATCGAAGAAGGAGTTGGTGTGCCCGATGATGCCCTGCGGGATCATGGAGTACAGGGCCTGCGAGGTGCGGGCGTACACGTCGCGCACCAGGGCCTGCCGGTCGACGCTCTGGGCGATGGCCTTGCGGACCGCGTACTTCCCGGCCGTCGGGTCGGACATGTTGAAGACCAGGTAGCGGGTCTCGGTGCCCGGGGCCTCGACGAGGGTGTACGGGCTGGAGGCGTTGTCGTCGAGGGCGGCGATCTCGCCCGGCGTCATGGTGCGCCCGATGACGTCGATGGTGCCGCTCTTGAGGGCGTCGACCATCTGCCCGGGAGCGTTGAAGAACCGCAGCCTGATGTGGTCGTTGTTGACGGTGAACGTGCCCTGGTAGCCGGCGTTGCGGGAGAAGTCGGCCTCCTGCCCGGGCTTCCAGGAGTCCAGCACGTAGGGCCCGGAGCCGACGAGGCGGTAGCCGGTGTAGAGCGAGTGCGCCGGGTAGATCTTGCGGTCGACGATCGCGGCGGCCGGGGTCGCCAGTTTCAGCGGGAAGGTCGCGTCCGGGCTCTTGAGCTGGAAGACCACGCGCGAGGGGCCTTCGGTGGTGACCTTCCGCACGCCGGCCAGCAGGCCCGCGGGGCCGTTGCTGTTGTGGATGGCCAGCTGGCGGTCGATCGAGTACTTCACGTCCGCCGAGGTCAGCGGGTCGCCGTTGCTGAAGTGGAGTCCGTCCCGCAGGTCGCAGCCGTAGGTGGTCTGCTGGTACGGGTTGGTGAAGGAGCAGTCGTTGGCGGCGTCGGGGACCGGTTCCGTGCCGGCGCGGGGATAGCTCATCAGCGTCTGGAAGATGTTGCCGAGGATGTTCCAGCCGCCGATGTCGTAGACGCCGGCCGGATCGAGCGGGCCGGCGGCGCCCTTGGCGGGGGCGAGCTGGTCGGTGGTGCCCACCACGATGGTGGTCCCGCTCTGACCGCCCGCCGCTTCCGGTCCCCCGCAGGCGGCCAGCGCGGGCGCCATCAGGGCCGCGACGGCCGGCAGCAGCCATACCTTGCGCTTCATCCTCGCTGGCCTCCTTGGTCGGGCATGCCTCGGGACCCTAGTCCGATGCGCCAACACCACACGGGAACAGGCAAGTTGACGGGAGTCACGGCATGATCACGACAAGACTTGGGTTCGGCGTCCGCACCTCGGCGCGCGGCGCGGCCGGGCCATCAACCGGGACAACCCAGGACGGGTGAACGGCCGGACGAACGGCCCTCGAAGCACGGCCCCCGGCCGTCTGTCGACGCCACCGTCCCGTGACATGAATCACCCGGCAGCACTGCCGGTCGCCTCTTGCCCCCGGCCGGTAAGTGCGGCGTTCCAGCAGGCAACAGGACGGCTCCGGCCCCCGCACCGGCGGCGCCGGGGTGGCGCGCGGGGGCACGGGGGCCGGGGAAGGCTCGGGGCGGGGCCACGGATGTCGGGGCCGGTGGGCGGGCCGCTGGCGTTCCGCCTGCACGGCTCCGCCGGGGCGGGCGGCGGCCCCGCGCGGGCGTTCCGGGGGGGCCGCGGGGGTCAGCGGCCGGCGGCGGCCAGGGCGCGCAGGAACGGCAGGTCGACCCGCACCAGGGAGTCGACCACGGTGCGGCGGGGCGCCGCCTCGATGGGCACCAGCGAGGGCACCGCGACCACCCGGCAGCCGGCCGCCTCGGCGGAGTTGACGCCGGTGAGGGTGTCCTCCACCACGACGCAGCGCGCCGGGTCGGCGCCGAGCCCGGCGGCGGCGATCAGGTAGGGGTCGGGGTGCGGCTTGGTGCGGGCCGATTCGTCACCGGCGACGGACAGCGCGAAGTGCTCGGGGCCCAGCGAGGTGAGCACCGCGTCGATGATGTGCCGGTGCGAGGCGGAGACCAGTGCGGTGGGCACCCCGGCGGCGGTGAGCCCGTCCAGCAGCTCGCGGGCGCCGGGCATCAGGGTCACGCCCCGGGCGATGATCTCGGCGAACCGGGTGTTGATCAGCACCGACAGCTCCGCGAGGCCCAGCGCGACCCCGGTGACCGAGATCAGGTGCCCGACGCTGCGGGTCATCGGCCCGCCGACCACCACCTGCCGGTGCGCCTCGTCCAGCACGTGGCCGAGCCCGGCGAAGACGTCGCACTCCGCCTCCCACCAGAAGCCCTCGGTGTCGACGAGGGTGCCGTCCATGTCGAGCAGGACGGCCTGGAGACCGGCCCCGCCGGTGCCGGCGGGGCTCAAGGTGGGAACGCTACTGGTCATCCGGATACCTCCGTAGGGGACACAGAGGCCGGTCGCCCCCCGCGCGAGAGCGCGGGACCCGACCGGCCTCCACCGGATCGTCCAGTTTACGTCGGCGCTGTCCCGATCGCGCGTCGCGCGGGTGAACGGGTGATCACCGGGCGTTGAAGTACTTGGCCTCCGGGTGGTGGATCACGATGGCGTCGGTGGACTGCTCGGGGTGCAGCTGGAACTCCTCCGACAGCCGCACGCCGATGCGCTCGGGCTCCAGCAGGGCGGCGATCTTCGCGCGGTCCTCCAGGTCCGGGCAGGCGCCGTAGCCGAGCGAGAAGCGGGCGCCGCGGTACTTGAGGGCGAACATGTCCTCCACGTCCCGCGGGTCCTCGCCGCCGAAGCCCAGCTCCTGGCGCACCCGGGCGTGCCAGTACTCGGCGAGTGCCTCGGCCAGCTGCACCGACAGGCCGTGCAGTTCCAGGTAGTCGCGGTAGTTGTCGCCGGCGAACAGCTCGTTGGCCGCCTCCGAGATCCGCGAGCCGACGGTGACGACCTGGAAGCCGACCACGTCGGTCTCGCCGGACTCCTGCGGGCGGAAGAAGTCGGCCAGGCACAGCCGCCGGCCGCGCCGCTGGCGGGGGAAGCTGAAGCGGACGCGCTCGCTGCCGTCCTCGTGCAGCACGATCAGGTCGTCGCCCTTGGAGACGCAGGGGAAGTAGCCGTGCACGACGGCGGCCTCCAGCAGGCCCTCGGTCTGCAGCCGGTCGAGCAGGCCGCGCAGCCGGGGCCGGCCCTCGGTCTCCACCAGCTCCTCGTAGTCCGGACCGCCGGCCCGGGACTGCTTGAGCCCCCACTGGCCCTTGAACAGGGCGCCCTCGTCCAGCCAGGAGGCGTAGTCCTTGAGCGGGATGCCCTTGACGACGCGGGTGCCCCAGAACGGCGGGGCGGGCACCGGGTTGTCGGTGGCGACGTCGGAGCGGATCTGGCCGAGGTTGGGCTCGGCCGCCTCCTCGGCCTGCGGGCGGGCGGGCACCCGGCGCTGCTTGAGCTCCGGCAGGGCCGCCCCGGGCACGCCGCGCTTGACCGCGATCAGGGCGTCCATCAGGCGCAGGCCCTCGAAGGCGTCGCGGGCGTAGCGGACCTCGCCCTGGTAGATCTCGTGCAGGTCCTGCTCGACGTAGGCGCGGGTGAGGGCGGCGCCGCCGAGGATGACGGGGAACTCGGCGGCCAGGCCCCGCTGGTTGAGCTCCTGGAGGTTCTCCTTCATGATCACGGTGGACTTCACCAGCAGGCCGGACATGCCGATGACGTCCGCGCGGTGCTCCTGGGCGGCCTCCAGGATGGCCGAGACCGGCTGCTTGATGCCCAGGTTGACCACGCTGTAGCCGTTGTTGGACAGGATGATGTCCACGAGGTTCTTGCCGATGTCGTGCACGTCGCCGCGGACGGTGGCCAGCACGATGGTGCCCTTGCCCTCGTCCTCGGACTTCTCCATGTGCGGTTCCAGGTGGGCGACCGCGTTCTTCATGACCTCGGCGGACTGCAGGACGAACGGCAGCTGCATCTGGCCGGAGCCGAACAGCTCGCCGACGACCTTCATGCCGGACAGCAGCGTGTCGTTGACGATCTCCAGGGCGGGGCGTTCGGCGAGCGCCTCGTCGAGGTCGGCCTCCAGGCCCTTGCGCTCGCCGTCGATGATCCGGCGCTGCAGCCGCTCGTCCAGTGGCAGCGCCGCGCAGCTCCTCGGCGCGGCCGGCCTTGACGGACTTGGTGTCGACGCCCTCGAACAGCTCCAGGTAGCCGCTGGAGCGGGTCGTAGCCCTCGCGGCGGCGGTCGTAGACCAGGTCGAGGGCGACCTCGCGCTGTTCCTGCGGGATGCGGGCGATCGGCAGGATCTTCGCGGCGTGCACGATCGCGGAGTCCAGGCCGGCCTTGACGCACTCGTCGAGGAAGACCGAGTTGAGCACGATGCGGGCCGGCGGGGTTGAGGCCGAAGGAGACGTTGGACAGGCCCAGGGTGGTCTGCACGTCGGGGTGGAGCCGCTTGAGCTCGCGGATCGCCTCGATGGTGGCGATGCCGTCCTTGCGGGACTCCTCCTGCCCGGTGGCGATGGTGAAGGTCAGGCAGTCGACGAGGATGTCGGACTCTCCAGCACGCCGTAGTTGCCGGTCAGGTCGGCGATGAGGCGTTCGGCGATCGGCGACCTTGTTCTCGGCGGTGCGGGCCTGGCCCTCCTCGTCGATGGTGAGCGCGATCAGCGCGGCGCCGTGCTCGGTGGCGAGGGCGGTGACCTTCTGGAACCGGGAGTCGGGGCCGTCGCCGTCCTCGTAGTTGACGGAGTTGATGACCGCGCGGCCGCCGAGCAGTCTCCAGGCCGGCCCGCAGGACGTCGGACTCGGTGGAGTCCAGCACGATCGGCAGGGTGGAGGCGGTGGCGAAGCCGGGAGGCGACCTCGCGCATGTCCTGGACGCCGTCCCGGCCGACGTAGTCGACGCACAGGTCGAGCAGGTGGGCGCCCTCGCGGATCTGCTCGCGGGCCATCTCCACGCAGTCGTCCCAGCGGCCGTCCAGCATGGCCTCGCGGAACTTCTTGCTGCCGTTGGCGTTGGTGCGCTCCCCGATCGCCAGGTAGGAGGTGTCCTGCCGGAACGGGACGCTCTGGTAGAGGGAGGAGGCGCCGGGCTCGGGGCGCGGGTCGCGGGGGACCAGGTCGTGGCCGCCGATCCGCTCGACCAGCTGCCGCAGGTGCTCGGGGGTGGTGCCGCAGCAGCCGCCGACCAGCGACAGGCCGTACTCGCGGGCGAACACCTCCTGCGCGTCGGCGAGTTCCGGGGGGCTCAGCGGGTAGTGGGCGCCGTCCTTGGTCAGCACCGGCAGGCCGGCGTTGGGCATGCAGGCCAGCGGTACCCGGGAGTGGCGGGCCAGGTGGCGCAGGTGCTCGCTCATCTCGGCGGGGCCGGTGGAGCAGTTCAGCCCGATCAGGTCGATGCCCAGCGGTTCCAGCGCGGTCAGGGCGGCGCCGATCTCGGAGCCGAGCAGCATGGTGCCGGTGGTCTCCACCGCGACCGAGCAGACCAGCGGCAGGTCCACCCCGGCGGACCGCATGGCGCGGCGCGACCCGATGAGGGCGGCCTTGACCTGGAGGAGGTCCTGCATGGTCTCGACCACGAGGGCGTCGGCGCCGCCGGCGATCAGGCCGGCCGCGTTGGCCTCGTAGCCGTCGCGCAGGGTCGCGTAGTCGATGTGGCCGAGGGTGGGCAGTTTGGTGCCCGGGCCGATCGAGCCGAGCACCCAGCGGGGGCGGCCGTCGGCGGCGAAGCCGTCGGCGACCTCGCGGGCGATCCGGGCGCCGGCCTCGGACAGCTCGTGGATGCGTTCGGTGATCTCGTACTCGGCGGCCGCGGAGTGGTTGGCGCCGAAGGTGTTGGTCTCGACGCAGTCGACGCCGGCCGCGAAGTACTCCTCGTGCACCGAGCGGACGATGTCGGGGCGGGTGACGTTGAGGACCTCGTTGCAGCCCTCCAGGCCCTGGAAGTCCTCCAGCGTGGGGTCCTGCGCCTGGAGCATCGTGCCCATGGCACCGTCCGCGACCACGACGCGGCTGGCGAGGGCGGTGCGCAGCGCGGCGGCACGGGTCTGCTGGGCGGTCTGCGGGGACGGCGGGGCCATGGGTCACTCCCTGGGATGCGACGGCTGTCGGCTATGCGTGCCCGGTTTCCCCGGACACGCACCAGGCCAGGGTAACCGGCGCCCGCTGGGTGGTCCGGCGGATTCCAAGGGATGGACGCCGCGCCGCGTCCACCTTGCCGCCGGGCGGCCACCGCGTTGCCGCCCGGTTTGGCCGCTTCGACCGGGTGTGGCGGCGGGTGGGACGGGGCGGCGCGGCGGGGGCGGCGGGCGGGCGCCGCGGGGCCGGGCCGGTCGCCCGGGAGGGTGACCGTGGGTGTCGCGGGGCGGGCCGGCGGTGAGGTCCGGTTCCGGCCGGGCTGGATTGTGACCATGATGGGTCGGCATGATCCGATGCCGTTCAGCATTGTCGACCGGTGCGCGGAGGTGGTCGCTGGTGTCAGGAAGCATCCAGTCGGTGGAACGGGCGGCCGCGATACTGCGGCTGCTGGGTGGCGGGGAGCGCCGGATGGGCCTGACGGACATCGCGTCCACCCTGGGCCTGGCCAAGGCCACCGCGCACGGCATCCTGCGCACCCTGCAGGCGGAGGGGTTCGTCGAGCAGGAACCGTCGACCGGGCGGTACCAGCTGGGCGCGGAGCTGCTGCGGCTGGGCAGCACCTATCTCGACATACACGAACTGCGGGCCCGGGCGCTGGTGTGGACCGACGACCTGGCGCGGGCCGGCGGCGAGAGCGTGTACCTGGGGGTGCCGCACCAGGGCGGGGTGCTGGTGGTCCACCACGTCTTCCGGCCCGACGACAGCCGGCAGGCGGTGGAGGTGGGGTCGGTGCACCCGCTGCACTCCTCGGCGCTGGGCAAGGCGCTGGCGGCGTTCGACCCGGTGGTGCGCGGGCAGGTGCTGACGGGCGGGCGGCAGCGTTTCACCGCGCGGACGGTGACCGGCCGGCGGGACGTGGAGCAGGTGCTGGACCTGGTGCGCGAGCGCGGCTGGGCCACCGACCTGGAGGAGAGCTGGGAGGGGCTGGGGTCGGTGGCGGCCCCGGTGTTCGACCGGCGCTGCGTGGCGGTCGGCGCGGTGGGTGTGACGGGCTCCGTGGAGCGGATCCGGGAGGGCGGGCAGGACGCCGTGCGCCCGGCTCTGGTGGCGGCCGTGCGGGAGTGCGCGAGAGCCGTGACACGCGACCTTGGGGGTGGACGACTTAGGATGAACTAGAAGTTTTCGGGCACTCGGGTCGCGGGCCCTTGACGCGCCGAAGAGGTCGGGCAAAACTGCCGTCCTACGGTCGGCATTGTCGAACGACGGACGATATCCGGTTCCGCCATTTTGGACGGAGACAAAGGAGTCGCAATGTCCAACGGCCACATATTCGTCGGCGAGATGATCGGCACCGCGGTCCTGATCCTGCTGGGCTGCGGTGTCGTCGCCGGTGTGATCCTGAAGAAATCCAAGTCCAGGGCGGCCGGATGGGTGGCGATCACCTTCGGCTGGGGATTCGGCGTGCTGGGTGGCGCCTACATCGCCAACAGCTACTCGGGCGGCCAGCTCAACCCCGCCGTCACCCTCGGCATCGCGATCAAGAGCGGCCAGTGGAGCCAGGTCCCTGTCTACATCGGCGGCCAGATGGCCGGTGCGATCATCGGCGCGTTCCTGGTCTGGGTGGTCTACATGGGCCAGTTCAAGGCGCACCTGACCGACGAGGAGGTGCTGCGCGGCCACGGGGGCGACCCGGCCGGCCCGGTCTCCAAGGGCGCCGACAAGTCGCCGGGCGGCCCGGTGCTCGGCATCTTCTCCACCGGCCCGGAGATCCGGCACCCGATCCAGAACCTGATGACCGAGATCGTGGCGACCGCGGTCCTGGTGCTGTTCATCCTCACCCTCGGCCTGACCAAGAACGACGCCCTGAGCGGTCTGGGCATCCTGCTCGTCGCCCTGATCGTGGTCGGCATCGGCCTCTCGCTCGGCGGTCCGACCGGGTACGCGATCAACCCGGCCCGTGACCTGGGTCCGCGCATCGTGCACGCGCTGCTGCGGCTGCCCAACAAGGGCCGATCCGACTGGGGTTACGCCTGGATCCCGGTGGTCGGGCCGTTGATCGGCGGCGCGCTGGCAGGCGGGATATACCAGCTCGCCTTCGCCTAAGAGACGGCCCCCCGGCGCCGGGCCCGGCACGGCGGACAGCGCCGCGCCAGCCCCGGCGGACACCGGGAGCACGACGCCGGAGACCGTCATTCCGTCATCCACCGTCCCAGGAGCTCGACATGACCGACAGCAACTCCACCCGGGGCCAGGGCCCGTACATCGCCGCCATCGACCAGGGCACCACCTCGTCGCGGTGCATCGTGTTCGACAAGGACGGCCGGATCGTGGCCGTGGACCAGAAGGAGCACGAACAGATCTTCCCCAAACCGGGGTGGGTCGAACACGACGCCATGGAGATCTGGACCAACGTCCGGTCCGTGGTGGACGGCGCCGTGGCCCAGGCCGGACTGACCAAGGACGACGTCAAGGCGATCGGCATCACCAACCAGCGCGAGACCACCATGATGTGGGACCGCACGACCGGTCAGCCGGTGCACAACGCCATCGTCTGGCAGGACACCCGCACCGACGTGCTGTGCCGGGAACTCGGCCGCACCGGCGGGCAGGACCGCTGGCGCGCGGAGACCGGCCTGCCGCTGGCGACCTACTTCGCCGGCCCGAAGATCCGCTGGCTGCTCGACAACGTCGAGGGACTGCGCGAGCGGGCCGAGCGCGGCGACATCCTGTTCGGCACCATGGACAGCTGGGTGATCTGGAACCTCACCGGCGGCGTCAACGGCGGCCGGCACGTCACCGACGTCACCAACGCCTCCCGCACCCTGCTGATGAACCTGCGGACGCTGCGGTGGGAGCCGTCGATCCTGGAGGCCATGAAGATCCCGGAGGCCGTGCTGCCGGAGATCCGCTCCTCCGCCGAGGTCTACGGGCAGGCGGCCGGCGGCGCGCTGGCCGGCGTCCCGGTCGCCTCCGCGCTCGGCGACCAGCAGGCGGCGCTCTTCGGCCAGACCTGCTACTCCGAGGGCGAGGCCAAGTCCACCTACGGCACGGGCACGTTCCTGCTGATGAACACCGGCGACAAGCCGATCAGCAGCCGCAACGGCCTGATCACCACCGTCGGCTACCAGATCGGCGACTCGCAGCCGGTGTACGCGCTGGAGGGGTCGATCGCGATCACCGGCGCGCTGGTGCAGTGGATGCGCGACCAGATGGGCCTGATCCAGAGCGCGCCGGAGATCGAGACGCTGGCGCTGAGCGTGGAGGACAACGGCGGCGCGTACGTGGTGCCGGCGTTCTCCGGGCTGTTCGCCCCGCACTGGCGTTCCGACGCCCGCGGCGTGATCACCGGTCTGACCCGCTACGTCACCAAGGCGCACATCGCCCGCGCGGTGCTGGAGGCCACGGCCTGGCAGACCCGGGAGATCACGGACGCCATGGCCAAGGACTCCGGCGTGGAGCCCACCACGCTGCGGGTCGACGGCGGCATGACGGCCAACAACCTGCTGATGCAGACGCTGGCCGACGTGCTCGACACCTCCGTGGTGCGCCCGATGGTGGCCGAGACGACCTGCCTGGGCGCGGCGTACGCGGCGGGCCTGGCGGTCGGCTTCTGGACCTCGACGGAGGAGCTGCGGGCCAACTGGAAGCGGGCCGCGGAGTGGACGCCGCAGATGGACGACGGCGTGCGCGACCGTGAGTACCGCAACTGGCTGAAGGCGGTGGAGCGCACCAAGGGCTGGGTTGAGGAGGAGGACTGACCGCTGCGGGCCTCCCGGCGCCGAGGGGCGCCGTCGACGCGGGGTCCGGTGGCCGTGGCAGGCGGCAACCGGACCCCGTGGCGCGTGCGTCCTGTGCGTCATGGGACGGATCCGGTGGGGGCGGGCCGCGCGGTGGGCGCGGCGGGCGGTGTGCGGGGTGCTGGCACTGCTGGTGTGGGTGGCGGCGGTGACGGCCGGCACGCTGCGGCTGGCGGACGTGGGCGATCCGGGGCCGGCCGGGCGCACCCGCGGGCTGGACGGCCTGTGGATGGGGCACGCCTGGGTGGACGGGCGGCGCTCCCCGGCCGACGCCGCCGCGCTGGCGGACCGGCTGCGGCCCACCGGGATCCGCGAACTGTACGTCCACACCGGCCCGTTGGCGCACGACGGCAGCCTCGATGCGGGGCTGTACCCGGACGCGGCGGCGCTGGTGCGGCGGTTGCACCGGCTGCTGCCCGGGGTCAGGGTGCAGGCGTGGCTGGGGGACGTGCTGGCGCACGGTTCCGGGCCGGGGATGCGGCTGTCCGACCCGGCGACGCGTTCGCGGGTGGCGGTGAGCGCGGGGCAGGCGCTGGACGCCGGTTTCGACGGGGTGCACCTGGACCTGGAGCCGGCGTTCCCGGGCGACGCGGACTACCTGGCGCTGCTGGACGGGGTGCGGGCGGTGACCGGGGCGCGGGGGCGGCTGCTGTCGGTGGCGACGCCGCAGATCGATCCGCTGCCGGGGCTGCACCACGTGGGGGCGCTGCTGGCCGGCCACCCCAAGTGGTGGCCGCAGGGCTACTTCGGCGCGGTGGCCCGGCGGGTGGACCAGGTGGCGGTCATGGCGTACGACACGGGTCTGCCGACCAGCGGGACGTTCGGCGGTTACGTCGCGCAGCAGACCTCGCTGGCGCTGGAGGTGACGCCGCGGCGGACCGGTCTGCTGATCGGGCTGCCGGCGTACGCGGCCGACGGCGCCGGTCACCACGCGTGGGCGGAGACGGTGGGCGCGGCGGTGCGCGGTGCCCGGCTGGGACTGGCCCGCACCGACCCGGGCCGGCGGCGGTTCGGGCTGTCGCTCTACGTGGACTTCACCGCGACCCGAGGTGACTGGGCGGCGTACAGGGACGGGTGGGGCGAGCGGCGTACCGCGGTACGGCGGCCGGCGCCGGGGCTGCGGGGGTGAGATCGGCACGCCGTAGGCTGGGGGCGCACGAAACGGGGAAGATACAGCTTGCCGCGGCGTACCCGCCGGGCACGGAAGGAGGCGCCGGGTGATCGAGGTCGAGGGAGTTCCCGAGCTGATCGATCCGGTCATGGTGGCCGCGTTCGAAGGCTGGAACGACGCCGGTGACGCGGCGTCCTCGGCGGTCGCACACCTGGACCGGGAGTGGAAGGGCGAGGTGTTCGCGGCGCTGGACGCCGAGGACTACTACGACTTCCAGGTCAACCGGCCCACCGTGTGGCTGGACGGCGGCACCCGCCGGGTCACCTGGCCGACGACCCGGCTGTCGGTGGTCCGGCTGGAGGGCCCCAAGCCCCGTGACCTGGTGCTGATCCGCGGCATCGAGCCCAGCATGCGGTGGCGGACGTTCTGCAACGAGATCATGGGGTTCGCCCACGAGCTGGGGGTGGAGATGGTGGTGATCCTCGGCGCGCTGCTGGGCGACACTCCGCACACCCGCCCGGTGCCGGTCTCCGGCGTCACCTCCGATCCGGTGCTGGCGCGCACCCTTGACCTGGAGGAGAGCCGCTACGAGGGGCCGACCGGCATCGTGGGGATCCTCCAGGAGGCGTGCACCCATGCCGGCATCCCCACGGTGAGCCTGTGGGCGGCGGTCCCGCACTACGTCTCGCAGCCGCCGAACCCGAAGGCCACCCTGGCGCTGCTGAACCGGCTGGAGGACCTGCTGGACCTGCGGATCCCCACCGGCGACCTGCCGGAGGACGCCCGGGCCTGGCAGCGTGGGGTGGACCAGCTGGCCGCCGAGGACAGCGAGGTCGCCGAGTACGTGCAGTCGCTGGAGGAGGCGAAGGACACCGCGGAGCTGCCGGAGGCGTCCGGCGACGCCATCGCGCGGGAGTTCGAACGCTATCTGCGGCGCCGGGACGGCCAGCCCGGCGGCGGGTTCGCCGGTGAGGCCGGCGGCGAGGGCCGGGAGCTGGGCCCGTTCCGCCCGGGCCGCACCCGCCCGTCCGCCGGGACCGCCGAGCCGGACGCGGACCCGGGCCCCGGCGGTGACGAGCGGCGGGAGACCGACGGCGACGACGACTCCCCGGGCGAGGGCACCGGCTGACCGTCCGGCACGACGATTCGGCGCCGCCCACCGGCCGGGACCGGGGGCGGCGCCGAATCGTTCATCCTGCGGGGCCGCTCAGAGGGCGACGCCCAGCAGCGCGTCGACGGTGCGGGAGACCAGACCGGGGGCGCCGGTGTCGGTGCCGCCGGCGCTCTCCTGACCGGCGGCCCAGGCGTCCACCGCGGCGAGCGCGGCCGGGGCGTCGAGGTCGTCGGCGAGCGCCTCGCGCACCTGCTCCAGGAGGGCCTCGGCGGGCGGGCCGTCCGGGCGGGAGACCGCGGCACGCCAGCGGGCCAGCCGCTCGACGGCCTCCCGCAGGCCCTCGTCGCTCCACTCCCAGTCGGAGCGGTAGTGGTGGGCCAGCAGCGCGAGCCGGATCGCCGCCGGGTCCACGCCGTCGCGGCGCAGCCGGGAGACGAAGACCAGGTTGCCGAGCGACTTCGACATCTTCTCGCCGTCGAGGGCGACCATGCCGGCGTGCGCGTAGGCGGTGGCGAACGGGTACTCGCCGGTGAGGGCCTGACCGTGGGAGGCGCCCATCTCGTGGTGCGGGAAGGCCAGGTCGCTGCCACCGCCCTGCACGTCGAAGCCCATCCCCAGGTACTTCAGCGCGATCGCCACGCACTCGATGTGCCAGCCGGGCCGTCCGCGGCCCAACGTGCCGCCGTCCCAGGAGGGTTCGCCCTCCCGGGCGGCCATCCACAGCATGGGGTCGAGGGGGTTCTTCTTGCCCGGCCGCTCCGGGTCGCCGCCGCGTTCGGCCGACAGCGCGCGCATGGTGGCCGCGTCCAGCCCGGAGACCTCACCGAAGTGCGGGTCGGCCCCCACGGAGAAGTAGACGTCACCGCCGAGTTCGTAGCCGGCGCCGGCCGCCACCAGGCGTTCCACCAGCGGGACGATGAACGGTATGGCCTCGACGGCGCCGACGTACTCCCGCGGTGGCAGCAGGCGCAGCGCGGTCATGTCCTCGCGGAACAGCGCGGTCTCCCGCTCGGCGAGTGCCGTCCACTCGTCACCGGTGGCCAGCGCCCGCTCCAGCAGCGGGTCGTCGACGTCGGTGACGTTCTGGACGTAGTGCACCTGGCGCTTGCCGTCCAGCCAGACGCGCTGGACGAGGTCGAACGCGGTGTACGTGGCCGCGTGTCCCATGTGGGTGGCGTCGTACGGCGTGATGCCGCAGACGTAGATACGGGCGACCGGTCCCGGGTCCAGGGTGACCGGACCACCGGTGGCGGTGTCGTGGAGGCGGAGGTCGCGTCCCTTGCCGGGCAGGGAGGGAACGTCCGAAGCGGGCCAGGCATGCATGGCATGAGCCTAACCGGACGAGTGTTCCGGTTACGACCCAGGAGGGTGACCTCGTCCGGAACCGTGCGGTCGGTCGGCCCGGCCGGTCCGGGAAAGGCCACCGCGCGGGGCCGGCGGACGGCCGGCCGCCGTCCGGGGGACGGGCCGGCCGGTCAGACCGGGGGCCACGGGATGGCGGGCCACTCACCGCTGGGGGCCGGGTGCACGCCGACGTCCAGCAGGGACCCGACGCGGTCCCGCAGGGCGCTGGTCTCGGCCACCGTCAGCAGCGCGGACAGCCGCTCCCCCAGCGCCCCGGACAGCTCGCCGCGCAGCCGCCGCAGCACCGTGGTGGCCTCGTCGGTCAGCCGCTCGCCGGCCCAGCCCCACAGCAGCGTGCGCAGCTTGTTGTCGGTGTGGAACGTCACGCCGTGGTCGATGCCGTAGATCCGGCCGGCGGAGGTCGGCAGCAGGTGGCCGCCCTTGCGGTCCGCGTTGTTGATGACCGCGTCCAGCACCGCCATGCGGCGCAGCGCGGGGTCGTCGGCGTGCACCAGCAGCACCCGGCGGCCGTCGCCGGTCTCGGCCTCCACGACCGCCTTCCAGCCGGTCGGCTCCTGTCCCGGCTCCACCAGGGCCAGCAGCGACGACACGGCGTCCGCCGGCTCCCCGGACTCCTCGCCGTCCACCGGGGCGGCTTCCCCCGCAGGGCCGTGCCCGGGGCCGGCGGCCGATTCGCCCGCGGCCTCGTCCGCCGGCTTGTCGCCGTCCGCCCCGGGATCCTCGCCGGGCACCTCGATCCACAGCTGGACCATGCCCTGCCCGTACGGTCCCTCACGCACCACGGTGGGCGGCACCAGACCCCAGCCGGTGGCCTCGGAGACCAGGTAGGCGGCCAGCTCACGGCCGGCCAGCGTGCCGTCGGGGAAGTCCCACAGCGGGCGTTCGCCGGCCACCGGCTTGTAGACGCAGGTCGCGGTGCGCCCGCGCAGGCTCACCCGGCAGAACAGCACCGCGTTGGACGCCTCGCGCAACCGCCCCTCGACGGTCAGCTCACCGTCGGTGAGCAGTTCGATGTCAGCGGGCACCGGCTCCCCGCCGTCCGCCCGCCCGCCGCCCCCGGGGTTCACCCCGCCCGCCGGTACCCGTTCTGGCGCGGGCATACGTGTCCTTCCGGATCGAGGGGCAGGCTGCACAGCGGGCACGGCGGACGGCCCGCGGAGACGACCTCCAGGGCCCGCTTGGCGAACGACCTGGCCTGGGCGCCGGTCAGCCGCACCCGCAGCATCGGCGGGCCGTTCTCGTCGTCCTGCAGCAACAGTTCCTCGGCGGCCTCCATGTCGGCCGCGGACAGCTCCTGCTCGGCCTCCAGCTCGACCAGGGCCTGCGCCTCCAGGATCATCCGCTCGGTGGAGGTGTCCCAGGCCAGGGCCATGGTGCCCACCCGGAACTCCTCCTCGACGGGGGTGTCGAGCGGGGCGCTGTCCAGCAGCTCGGAGGGGGCCACCGCCGGCACCGGCGCGCTCCCGCCGGTGCGCCGGACCACTTCGTCGAGGAGTTCGTCGATCCGCTCGGCGAGCGCCTCGACCTGGGTCTTCTCCAGCGCCACGCTCGTGGTGCGGCCGGCCGCGGTGGCCTGGAGGAAGAAGACGCGCTGGCCCGGCTGCCCGACCGTACCGGCGACGAACCGGTCCGGCTGCTCGTAGAAGAACACCTGACGGGGCACGTGCGCTCCGTTTGCTCGACGTTGGTTCGTTTGACGCGGCCACACGCCCGGCGCCCATGACGCCGAGCGGTATCCAAGGGCCAACCCTACTGCGGAAGGTCGTCAGGGTGCTCCCGTGGCCCCGCCCACCACGGCCTCCGCGGCCGCGGCTCCCTCCGTGCGGGGCGTGAGGCCCCCGAAGTCCCCGGTGTCGCCCAGGCGCACCAGGAACGGCCGCAGCGCGGTGTAGCGGATCGCGGTGACCGAGCAGGGTTCCACCGACAGCCGCTGGAAGAGGTCGAGGTGCATGCCGAGCGCGTCGGCGACCAGCGACTTGATGATGTCGCCGTGCGAGCACACCAGGTACGCCGCGTTCTCGCCGTGTTCCGCCTCGATCCGGGCGTTCCAGTCCCGCACCGCGTCGACCGCGCGGGCCTGCATGGCGCGCACCGACTCGCCCCCGTCGCCGGGGAAGACCGCGGCCGAGGGATGCTGCTGGACGGTCTTCCACAGCGGCTCACCGGCCAGTTCGGCCAGCTTGCGGCCGGTCCAGTCGCCGTAGCGGCACTCGCCGAGGCGTTCCTCGGTGTGTCCGGGCAGCTCCGGCCGGGTGGCCAGCAGCGGGGCGACGGTCTCCCGGCAGCGCTGCAACGGGCTGCTGACGACCGCGGCCAGGGGCAGTCCGGACAGCCGGCCGGCGAGCGCGGCGGCCTGCTCCCGGCCGGACTCGTCGAGCGCGACGCCCGGGCTCCATCCGGCGAGCACGCCGTCGGCGTTGGCGGTGGACCGGCCGTGCCGGACCAGGATCACGATGGGCATGGCCCCGAGCCTACGGCGGGCGGCCACGCGGTGCGAAGGCCCCCGTGCCCGGCGCAGCGGCGGCGCGCGGGGGCCGGGGCGGGACCGCGCGGCGCGGAGTGGACAATGACCGGGTGATCGTGGACTGCGCCATCTACCGGGGCGGGCGCCGCACCGAGGGCCCCGCCGACTTCTCCGACGCCCTGGAGCAGGCCCGCAGGGACGGCGACTCGTTCCTGTGGATCGGGCTGCACGAGCCGACCCCGGAGGAGTTCTCGCTGGTCACCGACGAGTTCGGGCTGCACCCGCTCGCCGTCGAGGACGCGCTGACCGCGCACCAGAGGCCCAAGCTGGAGATCTACGAGGACTCGCTGTTCATGGTGCTCAAGCCGGTGGACTACGACGAGGAGTCCGACACCGTCTCCGCCACCGAGCTGATGGTCTTCCTCGGCGACTCCTTCGTCGTCACCGTCCGGCACGGCGAGGGTCAGCGGCTGAAGGAGGTGCGCCGGCGCCTGGAGGGCAACACCGAGGTGCTGGCGCACGGCCCCTGCGCGGTGATGTACGCGGTGTGCGACGCCACCGTCGACCACTACGTGGACGTGGCCGGCGAGCTGCACCTGGACCTGGAGCAGCTGGAGGAGGAGATCTTCACCCCCGACGGCGGCGCCGAGCAGCGCAACACCGCCGGGCGGATCTACAACTTCAAGCGTCAGGTCATGGAGTTCCGCCGGGCCACCGCGCCGCTGGCCGAGCCGATGACCCGCCTCGCCCTCGGCCAGGCACCGTTCGTCGGCCGCGACAGCCGGCCCTTCTTCCGCGACGTCTCCGACCACCTCACCCGCGCCAACGAACACGTCGACGGGCTCGACCGGCTGCTGTCGGACATGCTCGGCGCCCACCTGACGCAGGTCGGCATACGGCAGAACGACGACATGCGCAAGATCTCCGCCTGGGCCGCCATCGCCGCCGTGCCCACCCTGATCGCCGGCGTCTACGGCATGAACTTCGACCACATGCCGGAACTGCACATGCGCTACGGCTACGAGGGCGCCGTCGCCGTCATGCTGATCGTCTGCGGCGTGCTCTGGCGCTTCTTCAAGCGCCGCGACTGGCTGTGAGCCGGGGGCCGCGGCACCGGCGGGGGTGAGTGCCTCGCGCTCGTGCGACGGCCAGGGTGCGGGCGGCGCGGGGCGGAGGGGTGCGGGGGTGACGTCGGGGTGCGCGCGGGGGCGGGCTCCGGGGTGCTGGGTGCTGGGTGCTGGTCGTGCGGCGCGAACGGCTGCCGTGCCAGGCCGCTTCTCGGCGGTCGGCGGGCCCCTTGCGGACCTCGGGGTTCCGGGACGTTCGTCAACGGTGGCTGACTAAGCGTCACTTCAGTGTTGACGGCGTTCCGTATACGTGCGGATCTCCGTCGCGACGGTGACGCGGGCGGGAGTCGGAAACCGTTCGCGGGCACGGGTGTTGACGCGGAACAGACCCTGCCGAGGGCACCGCCGGGTCGCCGCCACGGCCGCAGAAACGTCACCTCAGTGGTCGGCGTTCCCACATGGCCTCCACCTGCCACCCCCGCGTACCGATGACCCCCGCTCCTGACGGTGCGGCTGGGTAAAGTGCCGAGAAGGCAACGCAGGCGCCAGGGACGGGATCGCGAAGCAGGTGGACATGTTCAGCAAGGCCGCCAGGGGACGACCGGCCACGGGAACGCTTGGTCCGGCCGGTGCGGACTGGTCACCGTACGCACGCCTCGACGAGGCGGCCCGCGCCTACTTCCTGCACGCCGACGTGGCCCTGGAGGCGGTCTCCGGCGTGCTGGGCCGGCGGCGGGTACGCGGCTTCACCCTGGAGCGGGTGGTCGACCTGACCGAGGCGGGCGCGTCCGTCTGGCAGGAGGCCGCGGTGTGCGACGGGCGGCGGCTGATCCTGTGGCACAGCGAGGAACTCGCCGACGAGGCGTCCCCCGGCGGCACCGTGCTCGACTCCTCCATCCAGGTGCTCCCGCTGGACTGCATCGGCCACGTCGGCATGCGCACGCTCGTCGGCCGTGACGAACGCGGCCTGCGGGTGGACCGCGGGGTCTACCTGGTCCTGGCCACCGCCACCCCGCACGAACTGAGCGCGGTCCCCGGCGACCCGGACTCCCCCGTCGCCTCCGCCCGGCTGCGTCCCGAAGCGTTCCGCTTCAGCAAGTCCCTGGAGGACGGCGGCCCCGGCCAGATAGCCCGCCTCATCGACTTCGGACGGCTGCTGGGTCGCGTGGTCGCCTCCCGCTGAGGGTCCGCCTCCCGCTGGGGACCGCGGGGCGCCGCTGTCCTCCGGCACCGGGCGCCGGCGCGCGGGGGCGCCTCCCGCTCAAGGGCGGCGGATCCCGGGGTCCAGCACTCCCCACTCCCCCGGCACCGGGCCCCGGCGCGCGGGGAGCGCGTTGTCAGGCGGGCTCCGGTTCGCGATCCCCGGCCCGCGCCGACCAGCCCGGGGATCGCGCTCCGGCCGGCGGCCAGCGGCACGCGGCCACCGGCCCACGCCAACCCTTCCCGGGCCCGCGCCCCGGCAGGCGGCCTCCGGTTCGCGGGGGGCCGAGCGCGCGGTTGCCCGCGCCCCGCAAACACCGGCGCGCCCCGGCCGATCCCGTGCGGCCCCGGAGGGAGGGGTCAGGCGAGGCCGGCTCGTTCCGCGGCGGTGGTGCCGGCGCGGAGGGCGGTGAGGCGTTCTTCGAGGGTGAAGCCGGCGGGGGCGAGGGTGAGGGTGGTGACGCCGGCCTCGGCGTAGGCGGTCATGCGGTCGGCGATGCGGTCGACGGGGCCGAGCAGGCAGGTGGAGTCGACGAGCCGGCGGGGCACCGCGGCGGCGGCCCCGTCCTTGTCGCCGGCCAGGTACTTGTCCTGGATCTCGGTCGCCGCCTGCTCGTAGCCCATGCGGCGGGCGAGGTTGTTGTAGAAGTTCTGCTTGCGGCTGCCCATGCCGCCGACGTAGAGCGCGGTGTAGGGGCGGAAGACGTCGGCCAGAGCGTCCACGTCGTCGCCGACCGCGAGGGGGAGCGTCGGGCAGACGTCGAAGCCCTCCATGGTGAGCCCGGCCTTCTCGCGGCCGGCCCGCAGCGGGGCGATCGCGGTCTCGGCCAGGTGGTCGGCGGAGGGGAAGATCAGCAGGGCGCCGTCGGCGATCTCACCGGTCTGCTCCAGGTTCTTCGGACCGATGGCGGCGATGTAGAGCGGGATGCGCTCGCGCACCGGGTGCACGGTGAGCTTGATCGGCTTGCCGGGGCCGCCGGGCAGCGGCAGCGTCCAGTGCTCGCCCTCGTAGGTGAGGCGTTCGCGGGTCATCGCCTTGCGCACGATCTCGACGTACTCGCGGGTGCGGGAGAGCGGCTTGTCGAACTTCACCCCGTACCAGCCCTCGGAGACCTGCGGGCCGGACACGCCGAGGCCCAGCCGGAACCGGCCGCCGGACAGCGAGTCGAGGGTCGCGGCGGTCATCGCGGTCATCGCCGGGGTGCGCGCCGGGATCTGGAAGATCGCCGACCCGACGTCGATCCGCTCGGTCTGCGCCGCGACGAACGCCAGCACGCTCGGCGCGTCCGACCCGTACGCCTCCGCCGCCCAGCACACCGCGTACCCCAGCCGGTCCGCCTCCCGCGCCACCGCGAGGTTGTCGGCGTCCATGCCCGCACCCCAGTAACCGAGGTTGATCCCGAGCCGCATCACGAACTCCTACTCATCAGTAACTCGCCGTCCCCCGCGACTCTAGCGCGGCCCCCTCGCCCCCGCGCCTGTCACGTACGCCACAGGCCGCGGCCCGGCCGGCGGCGCGGGGCCGGCGACGGGGCCCCGCGGCGGCACGGGTTCGTTAAGGTCACCGCTCATGGAACAAAGGCATCTCGGCCGGACCGGCCTGCGGGTCTCCCGGCTGGGTCTGGGCACCCTGACCTGGGGCCGGGACACGGGCGAACGTGAGGCGGCCGACCAGCTCAAGACGTTCTGGGAGACCGGCGGCACGCTGGTGGACACCGCCGACGTGTACGCGGACGGCGCGGCGGAGTACCTGCTCGGACGGCTGCTGGAGAACCTCGTGCCGCGGCAGGACCTGGTGATCGCCACGAAGGCCGGCAGCGTCCCCGACCCGGACCGCCGCTTCGACGCCTCCCGGCGCCACCTGCTGTCCGCGCTGGACGCCTCGCTGGAACGGCTCGGCACCGACCACGTCGACCTGTGGCAGGTGCACGCGTTCGACCCGGAGACGCCGCTGGAGGAGACCCTCCAGGCACTCGACATCGCCGTCTCGTCGGGGCGGGCCCGGTACGCGGGCGTGTCGAACTTCTCCGGCTGGCAGCTGGCGAAGGCGGCGACCTGGCAGCTGGCCTGCCCGGGCCGCACACCGGTGGCCAGCACACAGATGGAGTACTCACTGCTCCAGCGCGGCGTGGAACGCGAGGTGCTGCCGGCCGCGCTGGACCTGCGCATCGGGCTGCTGCCCTCCTCCCCGCTGGGCCGCGGGGTGCTGACGGGGAAGTACCGGCACGGAATACCCACCAGATCACGCGCGGCATCCGACCACCTGGCGCCGTTCGTCGCGCCCTACCTGGACGAGACCGCCGCGGCGGTCGTGGACGCGGTCGCCACCGCCGCCGACGGCCTGGGCGTCACCCCGCTGCACGTGGCGCTCGCCTGGGTGCGCGACCGCCCCGGAGTGACCGCACCGATCGTCGGGGCGCGCGACGCGCACCAGTTGGGTCAGGCGTTGTCGGTGGAGGGTCTTAGGCTTCCCATCGAGATCAATCAGGCACTGGACGACATTTCGGCCCCGGTGCACCGGTACCCGGACCACGACTGGAGCACGCTGTGAACGACGCAGAACCGACCGGCCCGGCGGGCGGCACCGGCGGGCAGCCCGCCGAGATCGCCCGGCTGGCCGCGGCGGTGCGCGCGATCGAGCGCAACGAGACCACCCCCGCGCCGCGTCCGGCGCCCCCCCGGGCGGACGCCGGCGCCCGTCCGCCGGCCCCGGAGCCGGACGCCACGGCCGGCGCCACGCCGGCCGCCGCGGTGCCGGCCGCCCGGCCCGCCCCCGCGCTGCCCGCCGAGCCGGTCGAGGCGGCCCGCGTGGTGCTGGCCCGTGGCGGCGCCCCGCAGTCGCTGGCCGCCGCCGCGGTCGGCGCGCTGGGCGAGCGGGCCGGGGAGGCCCTGGCGGGCGACCCGTGGTCGGTGCTGGCCCTGCCGGGCGTGCGGCCCGACCTCGCCGACGGCTTCGCGCGGGCCCTGCTGGGCGACGCCTGGGCCCCCGGCGACCCGCGCCGCGGTCACGCCGTCACCGGCTGGCTGCTGGCGCGGGCCGCCGACGCCGGTCACACCGCGCTGGAGTGGTCCGTGCTGGCCTCGGCGCTGGACAAGCAGGGGGTACCGGAGCCGGAGGAGGTGCTGCGGTCCGCGGTGGAGGACGGCCGCGTGATGGTCTTCCGCGACGTGCGGGCCCCCGAGGCCGGCGCCCGCGCCCGTTCCGGCGAGGAGGACGAGGAGCCGGCCGACATCCTGCTCGCCCTCGACCGCTTCGCCCTCGCCGAGGAGAGCCTGGCGGACGGCCTGCTGCAGGTGCTCAACTCACCCCCCGCGGACGGGACCACGGAGGCCGGCGAGGACGAGGAGCCCCCCGTCCCGGTGGACTGGGAGGCGGCGGCCGGCGCGGCCCCCTCGGCCTCCGCGGCGGCCCTGGTCCGCGCCGCGGCCGGCTGCGCGCTGGTCGCGCACACCGGCGGCGAGGCGGCCCGCGCCGAGCCCGCGGCCCTGGTGGCGGCGGCCCGGGCGGCCGGGCTGCGGGCCTTCGCCGCCGCGTACACCCAGGACGGCCGCGCCCGTCTCGCCGAGCTCCTCGGCCCGGACGGGCAGGAGGCCGCGGTCACCGTCGACGGCCTGCTCCGCGGCGAGCAGGGCCCCGGCCGGGACGCCGACGGCAGCCTGGCGCTGGACGTGCTGGCGGTGCTCGACGCGCCCTGCCTGGACGCCGAACGGGCCGCCACCCTCGTCGAGGCGGTGCCGGACGGCGCCCGCCTGGTGCTGTCCGGTGACCCCACGGGGCTGTGGCCGGCCGGCGCCGGCAAACCGTTCGCGGACCTGCTGGCGGCCCGGGCCTGCCCGGTCGTGGTCTCCCGCACCCCGGACGAGGGGCCGGTCGGCGAGCTGGTCTCCGGCATCGGCGTGGGCGAACTGGCGACGGTGGACGCCCCCGGCAAGGAGGTCGTCGTCGTACCGGTGCGCGACCCGGGCGAGGCGGTGCACCGCGCGGTGCAGCTGGTCGCCGACTCCATCCCGCGGGCCCTCGGGGTCCCGGCCACCGGTACGGCGGTCGTCACCGCGGGCCACGGCGGCCCGGTCGGCACCCGGGCGCTCAACACCGCGCTGAAGGAACGCCTCAACCCCGGCCCCGGCCGCTTCGGCGGCTTCGACCCCGGTGACCGCGTGGTGCTCCGCGGCGGCCCGGAGGCCCCGGTCTTCGGCACGGTGGCCGACGCCGGTCCCGACGGCCTGCGGCTGGACTGCGCCGGCACCCCGGTCACCGTCGCCCCGGACCGGGTCGCCGACACCCTGCGGCACGCCTGGGCGGTCACCGCCCATCAGGCGGCGGGCACCCGCTGGCCCGCGGTCGTCGCCCTGGTCCCCGGCGACTCCCCGGCCACCGATCCGCTCACCCGCGCCTGGGCCTACACCGCGTTCAGCCGCGCCACCCGCCACCTGTCCGTCGTGCAGGGCGCCGGCCCCGCCCTCCAGCAGGCGGTCGCCGAGCGGCCCGCCAAACCCCGCACCACCCGGCTGCGCACCATCCTGCGCGAACAACTGCCGCAGGACTGACGGATGTTGCCCGCGCCCAGCACCCGGGCGCGGGGAACCGCCCCGGCGGCGCCCGGCCGCCGGGGCGGGCGCGTCACTCCTCGTCCTCCCCGTCCTCCTCGTCGAAGACCGCGCTGACGTCGAAGCGGCAGATGACGAGTTCCGGGTCGACGCCGTCGAAGGGCGCCGACAGCCACTCCCCCGGGTCGGCGTTCTCACCGGCGACCACCCAGATGGTGGAGTCGCCCTCCTCCAGTCCGAATTCCTCGTGCCGGGAGGCGATCTCGTCGGGTTCGTACTCGCCGAAGACCGCGCCGACCGCGGCGCTCACCCCGCTCAGTTCCTCCGCCGGGTCGTCGGCGACCCGGCGGGCCTGCGCGGCGAGCCGCGACGGCTCGGCGACGGTGTAGTCGCGGCGGATCAGCACGCTGACCGCCTCCGGGTTCTCCGGCCCGGCGTAGGCCGGGACGGTGTCGGGGGCGGGCACCTCGAAGGGCGTGACCTCGTCGTATGCCTCGTACAGCAGCTCGTCGTAGGTCTCGGCGGCGCCCGCCAGGGCGTCGAACGCGGCGAAGACCGCCGGGTCGTCGTCACCCGAACGGTTCTCAATGGCGGCAAGGTGACGGTCAATGGCAGCTTTGACCGCCTCGGCGGCGGAACGGACCTCAGCAACGGTGGGCTGCACGGCATCAGACATGGAGCAGACGCTATCCGGATCCGGCCGTCTCCCGCACAATAGATGCGATGCCGGAATACGAATTTCAGGACGTGTACGTGCCCCGGGGCGTTTCGCGGAACGCCACACGGCGCATGCTGACCGAGCACGCGGAGTACGGGCACTGGGAACTGGAGCGTCTGCGCCTGTATCCCGACGGCAGCCGCAAGGTACGGCTGCGGCGCCGGATCATCCGCCAGGTACGCGCGACCTGGTGACCCGGGAGGTCACCGCGAACGCGGGCCGGCCGCCGCCACGACCGGTCCGGCACGCCGGAAGGCGGCCACACGGCACTCGTGCGACCGCCCTCCGCGGTGAACGGGTACGGCGTCAGCCGCGCATCGCCCGACCGCGGCGGTAGAGCACGAAACCGCCGACGAGCGCGGTCGCGGCACCGAACGCCGCCATTCCCAGACCCTCGGCACCGGTGTGCGCCAGCATCTCCTGCGGCGGACGGGCGTGCCGCCCGGTGGACGGCGGGGTCACCGGGGTGTGCGGGGTGGTCGTGGTCACCGGCGGCGCCGTGGGAGGCGTCACCGGGGGCGTGACGGGCGGGGTCACCGGGGGCGTCACGGGCGGCGGGGTCACGGTGCTGCCGCCGTTGGCGCAGCCGTTGGCGAAGACCGGGTTGAGCAGACCGACGACGTCGACGGTGTTGCCGCAGGCGTTCACCGGCACGTGGACCGGCACCTGGACGGTGTTGCCCGAGCCCACGCCCGGCGAGTCGCTGCTGCCCCCGGTGGCCGTCGAGCCGCCGCCGGAGGTGCCGCCCGAGGTGTTGGCGCAGCCGTTTCCGAACGCGGGGTTCAGCGCGCCCACGACGTTGACGGAGTTGCCGCAAGCGTTGACCGGGACGTGCACCGGCGCCTGGACGGTGTTGCCGGAGCCGACGCCGGGCGAGTTGGTGCTGGCACCGCCGGCGGAGGCCCCGCCCCCGGCCGTCGTTCCGGAACCGCCGGTGTTGGCGCAGGAGTTGCCGAACGCCGGGTTGAGCAGCCCGATGACGCTGATCGTGTTGCCGCACACGTTCACCGGGACGTGCACCGGGACCTGCACGGTGTTGCCGGAGATCACACCCGGGGAGCCGACGGCGGCGCCGGCCGCTCCGGCGTCGGCGTACGCGTAGCCGCCGGTCACGGCGAGCACGCCGCCCGTCGCCACCACGGTGATCAGGCCCTTCTTCGCGACCTGCCTCATGTCTTCCCTGCCTTCTGAATGTTCTGGGCGTACCCGGGGCCGGGGCCGGGGGCACGAGGAGAACGGGAGCGCCGCGCGGAAACGCCAGAACCGCCGTACTGCGACGGTCAGTTGATGCGTTCTTCCGACTGGCGGCCCGCGAGACCGCGACGGCCCCGGAACGCCGATGCGCTCCAGGGCCGTGCGTCGCACCGGCCCGTGCGGATCACGGGTTCCGGTGCTGGCCGGGCATCAGGCCCGGCAGGACGTCAGCTGTTGACGCAGGCGTTGCCGAAGGTGGGGTTCAGCAGCCCGATGACGCTGATCGTGTTGCCGCACACGTTCACCGGGATGTGGACCGGAACCTGGACCACATTGCCGGACAGGACGCCGGGGGACTGCACGGCAGCACCCTGCGCGCCGGAGTCGGCGACCGCCATGCCCGCACCGGCGAGCACCAGGGTCCCGGTGACAGCCGCAGCAGCGGCGACCTTCTTGATCATTGTTCCTCCTCATTGGCAGTGCGGTCCCAACCGCGGACCGCACTGACTCAACGAGACCCCGGGGACGGGGCAACGAGACCCCTCCCCCATTCACCCGTTCCGGCTATGACCGTACGAGTACTCGAATGATCGGTTCATACGCCCCGGTCCGTGCCACGCCCGGCGGCCGGACTCCGGCGCGGGGCGGGGCGGGGCCGGTTCAGCAGGCGTCGAGGAACCGGTCCAGGACGCGGACGCCGAACCGCAGGCCGTCGACCGGCACGCGTTCGTCGACGCCGTGGAACATGCCGGCGAAGTCCAGCTCGGCCGGCAGCCGCAGCGGCGCGAAGCCGAAGCAGCGGATGCCCAGGTCGTCGAAGGACTTGGCGTCGGTGCCGCCGGACAGGCAGTACGGCACCGCCCGGGCGATCGGGTCCTCGGCCCGCAGCGCGGACTGCATGGCGTCCACGAGCGCGCCGTCGAAGGTCGTCTCCAGCGCCTTGTCGGCGTGCACGTCCTCGCGCCGCACCTTCGGGCCGATCAGCTTGTCGATCGTGGTGAGGAACTCGTCCTCGAAGCCGGGCAGGAAGCGTCCGTCGACATGGGCGACCGCCTGGCCGGGGATGACGTTGACCTTGTAGCCGGCACCCAGCATCGTCGGGGCCGCGGTGTTGCTGAGGGTGGCGCCGATGAGCCGGGCGATGCCGCCGAGCTTGGCGAGGGTGGCCTCCATGTCGTCGGGGTCGAGCGGGGTGCCGAGCGCGTCGGACAGTTCGTCGAGGAAGGACCGCACGCTCTTGGTCACCCGCACCGGCCACGTGTGCCGCCCGATCCGGCCGACCGCCTCGCACAGTTCGGTGATCGCGTTGTCGGTGTTGGTCATCGAGCCGTGCCCGGCGGTGCCGTCGACCGTCAGGCGCATCCAGTGGATGCCCTTCTCCGCGGTCTCCACCAGGTACAGCCGCAGGTCCTCGTTGACGGTGAACGAGAAGCCGCCGACCTCGCCGATGGCCTCCGTGACGCCCTCGAAGACGTCCGGGTGCTCACGCACGAGGTGCTTGGCGCCCCAGACGCCGCCGGCCTCCTCGTCGGCGAGGAACGCCAGCACGACGTCCCGCGGCGGCCGGCGCCCGCTGCGCAGCCGGTCGCGCACGACCGCCAGCGTCATGGCGTCCATGTCCTTCATGTCGACCGCCCCGCGCCCCCAGACGCACCCGTCGGCGATCTCCCCGCTGAACGGGTCGTACCTCCAGTCCGCGGCGTTCGCCGGCACGACGTCGGTGTGCCCGTGGATCAGCAGCGCCGGCCGCGACGGGTCCTCCCCCGCGATCCGCGCGACGGTCGACGCCCGCCCCTTGTGCGACTCGATGATCCGCGGCTCCAGCCCCACCTCCGCGAGCTTCTCCGCGACGTACTCGGCGGCCTTCCGCTCCCCCGGCCCGCTGTGGTCCCCGTAGTTGCTCGTATCGATCCGGATCAGGTCCTGACACAACCCGACGACCTCGTCCTCACCCCGGCTCTCCCCGACCACGCCCACCTCACTCACCCTGCCTCTCCTCGCCCGAACGGTCCCTCCCATCCTCCCCTCCCGGCCGCGGAGTGACCAGGAGGGTGGGGGCGGGGCGGGTCGGGGGCGGGTCGCGCGGGTGGCACGGTTCAGCGAGGTGCAGGGGTGGGACGGCTTGGGCACGGCTGGGATGACGCGGGGACGGGCGGCCTTGGCGCTGCGTTCGGAGGTGCGGGGTGCGGGGTGCGCGCGGGGGCTGCGGGGCGGTCGGGTGCGCTGCGCGGGGTTGGCGGGGGCCGGAACGAAGGGTGATCGGCAGTGCCCCGGATCTTTGCTATCGTTTACGCGTCGCCGCGGCTCAGCCGCGTGACACACCCCGTCCGGGTGGCGGAATGGCAGACGCGCTAGCTTGAGGTGCTAGTGCCCTTTATCGGGCGTGGGGGTTCAAGTCCCCCCTCGG
>CAVTAX010000005.1:0-106031 GCA_963732825.1 uncultured Actinomycetota bacterium
AGGTGCTCGCGAAGCTGCGGGCGGACGGGGTGCCGTACTGCGTGGCGTCGTCCGGGGCGCACAGCCGGATCGCCACGGCCCTGCGGGTGACCGGGCTGGCGCGGTGGTTCGGCTCGGGCACGGTCTACAGCGCCGACGACGTGGGCCGGGGGAAGCCGGCGCCGGACCTGTTCCTGCACGCGGCGCGGGAGATGGGAGTGGCACCCGGGCGGTGCGCGGTGGTCGAGGACAGCCCGGCCGGGGTGCGGGCCGGGGTGGCGGCGGGAATGGACGTCTACGGCTTCACGGCGATGACGCCCCCGGAGCGGCTGGCGGACGGCGCCGTCGCGCTGTTCTCCGACTGCGCCCAACTCCTCGACCTGCTGGGCTGAGCGGGCCTACGCTCCTGGGCATGGGCGGCGTTGACGTACGGCTGCGGCGCGGGCGGGAAGCGCTCGGGGTGGGGTTCTTCGTCCAGGGGGCGGTGTTCGCGCTCCTGGTGACGCGGATACCCGGGCTCCAGGAGCGGTACGGGGTGCCGGAGGCGTGGCTGCCGGCGTTTCTGGCGGCGGTGCCGGTGCTGGCCGGCGTGGGCAGCGTGACGGCGGAGCGGGTCGTGCGGCGGGTGCGGCCCAGTGTGGTGCTGCGGTGCGTGCAGCCGGTGGTGTGCCTGGCGCTGCTGGCCGCCGGTTCGGGGAACGCCGTGTGGGAACTGGCCGCGGCGCTCGCGGTGTTCGGGCTGACGGTGGGGTCGCTGGACGCGTCCATGAACATGCTGGGGGTCAGCCTCCAGCGGGCGTACGGGCGCAGCATCATGCTGGGGTTCCACGCCGCGTACAGCCTGGGCGGGATCGCCGGGGCGTCGGCGGCCTGGGCGGGGGCGCACTGGGGGTTGACGCTGCCCGGGCTGTACGGGCCGGCGGTGCTGCTGCTGGTGCCGGCGGCGGTGGTGGCCGGGCGGTGGTTCGTCGACGCGGACCCGGCGGTGCGGGAGACCGCCGCGCACGCCGTGGCGGGGGCGGCCCGGTTCCGGGTGCTGGTGCCGTTGTGCGTGGTGATGGCGTGCGCGTACATCGGGGACTCGACGGTCTCCAACTGGTCGGCGACGTACGTGCGGGACGCGCTGCACGGCTCGGAGCAGCTGTCGACGGTGCCCTACAACGTGTACATGGTGACGACGCTGCTGGGGCGGACGGTGGGGGACGCGGGGGTGCGCAGGTTCGGGGCGGTGGCGGTGGTGCGGGCCGGGACGCTGCTGGCGATGGGCGGGTTCGCGGTGGTGGCGGTGGCGCCGGGGGCGTGGGTGGGGATGCTGGGGTTCACGGTGCTGGGCCTGGGGCTGTGCGTGATCGTGCCACAGACGTTCGCCGCGGCCGGACGGCTCTTCCCCGGCGCGTCGGACGTGGCGGTGGCGCGGCTGAACGTCTTCAACTACGTGGGGTTCCTGGTGGGATCGCCGCTGGTGGGGGCGCTGGCGGTGGTGTGGGGGTTCCGCGGGGCGATGGTGGTGCCGATGGTGCTGGTGGCCGCGACACTGCTCTACGCCCGCTCGTTCCGGACGGAGGGGGCCGGGTACCGTGGCGGGCATGAGCGGCCGCGGGCGGTTGATGTGGGATGAGGCGGTCACGCGGTACGACTTCGGGGCGTGGCACCCGATGGATCCGGTGCGTCTCGCGCTGACGATGTCGCTGACCCGGGCGCTGGGCCTGGACCGGGCGCCGGGGCTGAGCGTGGTGTCGGCGCCGCACGCCGGGGACTCCACGCTGCGGCTGGTGCACCGGCCGGACTACGTGGACACGGTGCGGCGGGTGTCGGCGGACCCGCTGGTCGCGGACGGTTCGTACGGGCTGGGCACCGAGGACGATCCGGCGTTCGCGGGCATGCACGAGGCGGCCGCGCTGATCGCCGGGCTGTCGGTGGCCGCCGCGGAGGCCGTGTGGCGGGGGGAGGCCGACCACGCGGTGAACTTCGCGGGCGGCCTGCACCACGCCATGCCGGGCGCGGCGTCGGGCTTCTGCGTCTACAACGACGCCGCGCTGGCGGTCGCGCGGCTGCTGGAGATGGGTGCGCGGCGCGTGGCGTACGTGGACGTCGACGCGCACCACGGGGACGGGGTGCAGGCCGCGTTCTGGGACGACCCGCGGGTCCTGACGATCTCGCTGCACGAGAGCCCGCGCACGCTGTTCCCGCACACCGGCTGGCCGGCCGAGTGCGGGGGCGAGGGGGCCGAGGGCTTCGCGGTGAACGTGGCGCTGCCGGCCGGTACCGGGGACGCCGGGTGGCTGCGGGCGTTCCACGCCACGGTCCCGGAGCTGCTGGCGGCGTTCCGGCCGCAGGTGCTGGTCAGCCAGCACGGTACGGACACGCACCTGGTGGATCCGCTGGCCGATCTGGCGGTCACGGTGGACGCGCAGTGCCTGGTGGCGGGCGCGTGTCACGAGCTGGCGCACCGCTGGGCGGACGGGCGGTGGCTGGCGCTGGGCGGTGGCGGGTACGCGGTGGGGCAGGTGGTGCCGCGCACCTGGACGCACCTGGTGGGGCTGGCCGCCGGGGCGCCGGTGCCGGTGGGGACTGAGACGCCCGCGGTCTGGCGGGAGGAGGTGCTGCGGCGCACCGGGCAGCGTGCGCCGGAGCGCATGACGGACGGCGCGTACCCGTCGTACCGGCCGTTCGAGGCGGGTTACGACCCGGCGGACCGGCTGGACCAGGCGGTGCTGGCGACCCGGCGGGCGGTGTTCCCCGCGCACGGGCTGCTGGCGTGAGCGGGCGGGCCGTGTGTCGTATCAGCACGGGGTCGTATGAACGCGGCGTTCGTTCCCCGGTGCGGTTTGTCGCTGGTGCGGGGGGACTTCCGGGCGGGTCGGGGACAGGGGCGTTGACCTGGGAGATCATCCGTGCATGGTGAGTGTGGGAGCCCTGCGTGCGCATTTGCTGGCGGCGCGGCTGGCGGGTCAGGTGGCGACGTCCCGGGAGGAGAGCCTGCGCAGCTACCGCAGGTTCGCGCAGCGGGATCCGCGGGTGCTGGTGGGGCTGGAGCCGGGGCGGCAGTGGACGGTGGGTGCGCTGCTGCGGCTGATGGCCGACCGGTGCGGTGTCTCGCCCGATCCGGGGTACCGGGCGGGGCCGGAGGTGATCGACCCGAACCGCACGATGGAGGGGCTGGACGCGTTCGCCGAGCGGATCGGCCGGGTGGCGCGGGAGGGGCGGCCGGTGCTGCTGGGGACCGGGCATCCGCAGCGGCTCCTGGGGTTCTACGCCGTTTTGGCGGGTGCCCTGTCGGCGTCGGGCTGCCGTGTCCTCACCCCGGGGTACGGCCGGCGGGTGGGCGTTCCGGGCCGGTTCGGTCTACGCCAGTGCACGCTGGACTACGTGCACGGGGTGGCGGTGCTGCGGGTCGAGGGTACGCAACCGGGCGGTGGCGCGGTGGGCGAACACAGTCATTCGCCGCTTCCGGTGCGCATGGCGCTGTCGGCCGCGCAGGCCGTCGGGGGGCCGCTGCCGGGGCTGGTGGTGGGGGACCACGGGTGGGTGTGCGGTGCAGGTCAGATGGGGTTTCCGGTGATCGGTCTGGGTGACGTCGACGATCCGGCGCCGTACGTCGGGCAGGCGGAGGGGCGGGTGGAGGTGGTGGTTCCGGTCGATGACGCTGCGCGTCCCGACTACTACGGGCCGCTGACGCGCTATGTCCTGGAGCGGGCTCGTCTGTCCGGTTGACCGGTGCGTGGGGCTCCTCTTCCCCACTCGCCTCATCCGCACCTAACCTGGATGGTGAGCGCGTGGCCGCAGCGCCGCCGGAGGGGAAGCCGGGGGCCGTCACGGGCGGAAGGATCGGGTGTGTCATGGCAGCAGACGAGAACGGGCTCGGCCAGATCCAGTTCCTGACCGTGGCCGAGGTGGCGACGGTGATGCGAGTGTCCAAGATGACCGTGTACCGCCTGGTGCACAGCGGTCATCTGCCGGCGATCCGGGTGGGCAGGTCGTTCCGGGTGCCGCAGCAGGCCGTGCAGGACTATCTCCGGGATTCCTACGTGAGCATGGACGAATCGGCCTGACCAGGCGCTTTGTTCCTCGTGCGCGAGGGGGTGACCGTGCGGTGTACCCCGGATTACGAATGCCGGGATCGGGCGGGTAGTCTGACCCGACGTAGGTCGTGTGGGCTCGGACGCCCCGCACCGAGTGATCCCGATCGTGAGCGAGGGTAGTCGTGGGCTCTGTCATCAAGAAGCGCCGTAAGCGCATGGCCAAGAAGAAGCACCGCAAGCTCCTGAAGCGCACGCGCGTGCAGCGTCGTAACAAGAAGTAGGCGCGTTCGTCGCTTCCACTGCCCCCGAGGTCCGTCCCGTTGAGGCCCGGGGGCAGCGTCATGCCCGGATCCGGGTGGGAGCACCGGTGGCGGGCGGTCCGTTCGCCGTCGTGCCCGCACAACCGCCATTTGCCACGTTCCGCTGCCGCCGCGGTGCGGGGGGCAACCGATACGGTGGCGGAAAGCCGTCGAGGGAAGGCTTGAATCCGTGGGCAACGTCGTGCTCGTGACGGGTGTGGCCAGGCCGCTCGCCGCCCGGTTCGTCCGTACCCTGCTGCGGGAGCCGGACGTCGGGCGGGTGATCGGGGTGGACGCCGTGCCGCCCCGAGTGCCGCTGGAAGGCGCCGAGTTCGTGCGCGCCGACATTCGGCAGCCGATGATCGCGAAGGTGCTGGCCGAGCACCACGTCAGCACCGTGGTGCACCTGGACGTCAATCCGACGCCTCCCGGTCGCACCCGCGGGGGACGCTCAGTGGTCAAGGAGACCAACGTCATCGGCACGATGCAGTTGCTGGGGGCGTGCCAGAAGGCGCCCGCGGTGCGGCGGCTGGTGGTGAAGTCGACGACCACGGTCTACGGTTCGGCGCCGCGCGACCCGGCGGTGCTGCGGGAGAACGCGCTGCCCAAGTCGCTGCCGGGCGGCGGGTTCGCCAAGGACGCGATCGAGGTCGAGGGGTACGTGCGCGGGTTCGCCCGGCGCCGCCCGGACGTGGCCGTGGCCGTGCTGCGGTTCGCCAACGTGCTGGGTGCGTCGGTGCAGACGCCGCTGGCCGCCTACTTCGCGATGCCGGTGCTGCCGACGGTGCTGGGCTACGACCCGCGGTTGCAGTTCACCCACGAGGACGACGTGGTGGAGGTGCTGCGGATCGCCGCCGGGGAGCCGGCGCGCGGCACGCTGAACGCCGGTACGTTCAACATCGCCGGTGACGGGGTGCTGCTGTTGTCGCAGGCGGCGCGGCGGCTGGGGCGGCCGATGGTGCCGGTGCCGCTGCCCGCGCTGACGTGGATGGGCACCGCGCTGCGGGGCACGGGTCTGTCGGACATCTCGCCGGAGCAGATCCGGCTGCTGACGCACGGGCGGGTGGTGGACACCGCCCAGATGCGCGAGACACTGGGGTTCACCCCGGCCTTCACGACGGCGGCCGCGTTCGAGGCGTTCGCCGCCGCCCGCGGCCCGGGGGTGCTGCCGCCGGAGCGGCTGGCGGCGGCGCTGGACCGGATCGCGGCGGCCCTGCCGGCGGCGAAGGACGGCTGACGCCGGTGCCCCCGCAGCCACCTCACGCACGAGCCCCCAGGGGAAGGAACAGCGCCATGGCGGACGCCAAGGTCATCCCGCTGCGCAAGCCGTCCGCCGGCGGTGAGCCGGCCGCGCAGGCGGGTGGCGCCGCGGTTCCGGCGGCGGCCCGCGCGGCCGTCGGCGGTGAGGGCCGGCCGGACGGGCCGGGCGGCGACGGCCCGGACGACGGCCGGGAGCGGCAGGAGAACGCCGCGCGGCCCTCCGGGGCGCGGGCGGGTGGCGCGGAGCGGGCCACCGGGCCCGGCGGGGAGTGCGGGCGGGGCGTGGACGGCGACGGGGGCGACGTGCGGGTGGACGACGGGCCGGGCGCCGCCCCGGCGGAGCGCCGGCCGGCGGGCTGGGAGCGGCGGGTCGCCGGGGGCCTGGCGTTCCTGCGGCGGCGGCTGACCGGCGACTACGAGGTCGACGACTTCGGCTACGACGAGGACCTCACCGAGAACGTCCTGCTGTCCCTGGTGCGACCGCTGTACGACAAGTATTTCCGGGTCGAGGTCAAGGGCATCGAGAACATCCCGTCGCAGGGCGGCGCGCTGGTGGTCGTCAACCACTCCGGCACGCTGCCGCTGGACGCGCTGATGACGCAGGTGGCGGTGCACGACCACCATCCGGCCGGCCGGCACCTGCGGCTGCTCGCCGCCGACCTGGTCTTCGTGCTGCCGGTGATCAACGACCTGGCCCGTAAGGCCGGTCACACGCTGGCCTGCACGGAGGACGCCCAACTGCTGCTGGAGCGCGGTGAGATCGTCGGCGTCATGCCGGAGGGCTTCAAGGGTCTGGGCAAGCCGTTCTCCGAGCGGTACAAGCTCCAGCGGTTCGGCCGGGGCGGCTTCGTGGCGACAGCGCTGCGCACCGGGGTGCCGATCGTGCCGTGCTCGATCGTGGGCGCCGAGGAGATCTACCCGATGATCGGCAACTCCCGCACGATGGCCCGGCTGCTGGGCTTCCCGTACTTCCCCGTGACGCCGACGTTCCCGTGGCTGGGGCCGCTGGGGGCGCTGCCGCTGCCGACGAAGTGGACCATCCAGTTCGGCGAGCCGATCCCCACGGACACCTATCCGCCCGAGGCGGCCGACGACCCGATGCTGGTGTTCAACCTGAGCGACCAGGTGCGCGAGACCATCCAGCACACCCTCTACAAGCTGCTGGTGCGACGCCGTTCGGTCTTCTTCTGACCGTCCGGGTGAACGCGGCGGCGCCCGGTCCCTGTCGGGGGACCGGGCGCCGCCGCGTTCACCATGTGCCGCCTACGTGCCGTCGGCCTCGCCGCTGATGCCGATGCCGGGCAGCAGACCGGGCAGCAGGGGAGGGAGCGTCACGCCGGCCGGGCCGTGGCCTTCGCCCGCCGGGGTGTCACCCGCGGTGGCGCCGGGCCGCGGGGAGGTGGCCGACGGGGTGCCGGTGGCCTGCGGGGCCAGCAGACCCGGGCCGCCGAGCAGCCCCTGGCCCGTGGTGGTCGACGCAGAGGGCGAGGAGTCCCGCCGCGCGCCGTTCCCGTCGTGGCCGGCGGTGGAGGAACGCGCCGCCGACGGCGACCCGCCGCCCTGCGGCTGCGCGGTGCCGGGCAGGTGCCCGCCGGGGCGGGCGCCGGGGGTGCCACCGGGCGAGGCAGGGGGCAGCAGGCCGCGCAGCGGTGCCACGTCGCGCTCTATGGCGTCGAAGACCGAACTCACCTGGTTCCCCACGCCGTTGAGCTGCTGCGGCAGCCGTGCCCGCAACTGCGCCCAGCGCAGGCGCTGCTGCTGGGAGAACGCGTTGAGCTCCTCGATGGGGGCGAGCGAACCGTCCTGCCGATACAGGCCGCTCAGCAGCCGGTGGCCCTCGGACACCTCGGTGTGCATGCCCAGCAGCGTGCCGCGCATCTCGGCGAGGGAACCTGTGTCCAGCGGGCCGCCGCGCCGCCGCTCCATCAGGCGGCGGGCCTCCTGCAGGCGGGTGGTCGCCATGTCCAGCAGGAGCTTGCCACGGTCGGCGTCGTCCCCGGCCAGGCCCAGGCGGACGTCCTCCATACCGCGCTTGAGCCCGTACAGGGTGTCGCCGGGCAGCGCGTCGGTGCTGGCGGCGGCGACGCCGCTGAACGCGCCGGCCGCCACGCCCACCGTCAGCCCGCCGATCGCCAGCCGGCGCGACCACCGGCCGCGCGGCCGGAACCTGCGCGGCCCGCCGGAGGCGCGGTGCGCGCCGCCCCGGGGCGACGGCACCCGTGCCGCCGACGCCTGCTCGCCCTCCGCCAGCGCGGCCTCCATGGCCGCGATCAACTGGGCCCGCTGGACCGTCCTGACCCCGGGGTCCAGCGTGGGCCGGGGCAGCGCGCCCAGTGCCTCCGCCAGGCCCACCAGGCGTTCCTGCCGGGCCTCCCGGTCGCCGGGCCGCTCCTGCGTGCTGCCCTCGGGCCGGCCGTCCTGCGTCCGTGCCCCCGCCGCCTCCAGGGCCTGGGCGAAGGCGTTCGCCCGCCGTTGCGCCGTTGCATGTCCGATCACGGGCGGCACCTCCTCTCGTCATCACCATCGACTCCCCCGGGCTTCCGAAGGGTCGCGCGGGCGGGCCACACCACTCGTTCGGGTGGTGGCCGAGCGAGCGGAGCGGCCCACTGCGACCGGACGTGCGACCGTGGGGGGTCCCACTCCTTGCAACGAGCGCCGCCGCGCCCGGGTTACGCGGCGCGGCCGGGGTGACCGAAGCACACCACTTGTCCGGTGTGCGGGGCGGGATGGGGGTGTGGCCGGGAGAGGCCGCCGCCGCGGCCGTTGTGCGGCCGGTGCGGCGGACGGGTGTTCAGCGCGCGTCGTCCGGCAGCAGCCGGGCCAGGGTGCGCACCGCGCGGTACTGGAGGGTCTTGATCGCGCCCTCGTTCTTGCCCATGATGCGCGCGGTCTCGGCCACCGACAGGCCCTGGAGGAAGCGCAGCCGCACGCACTCCTGCTGCTGCGGGTTGAGCTTGCGCACCGCCTGGAGCAGCGCGTCGTTCGACAACTGCTCCAGCACCGACTCCTCGGGGCTGCGGGCCACCTCGTTGGCGTCGAGCATCTCGCCGGTGGTGACCTCCAGCCGGAAGCGGCTGGACTTGAAGTGGTCGGCCACCAGGTTGCGCGCGATGGTCACCAGCCAGGCGCCGAAGTCGCGCCCCTGGTAGGTGAACGTGCCGATGCGGCGCAGCGCGCGCAGGAACGTCTCGCTGGTGAGGTCCTCGGCGGTGGCCTTGCTGCTGACCCGGTAGTAGATGTACCGGTACACGGTGTCCGCGTAGTGGTCGTAGAGCCGTCCGAACGCCTCGGCCTCGCCGGACTGGGCGCGCTCCACGAGTTCCATCATGCGCAGGCCGTCCTGCTCGCCGGACGCGCGCCGGCCCGAGGGCGCGGCGGGGCGGGCCGGCGGCGGGACGGTGCCGCCGGTACCGCCGGCCTTCCCGGTGCCGGAGGAGCCCCCGGTGCCGGTCTGCGTGCCGCCGGTGTCCGTGCTGCCGCGCGCGGCCGTGCCGGAACCGGGGGGCCGGGTGCCGGTGCGGCGGGCGACGGACGGCACGGCGGACGGCGCCGCCGGCGCGGGACGGCGCCGCCGGGGGGTGCGGGCCGGTCTGCCGGGGGTGCCGCCGGCGGTGAGCGGCGCTCCGCCGAACTCCAGGGCGCGGGTGGATCCGGATGCCGCGTACGCGGGGACGGCGTACACGGGGAGTGCCAGGCGCAGACAGCGAGCGACGTGCTCGCGCAGCGCCGTGAGACCTGAGGCGTCAACCCCGACGAGTGGGTACACGGGACTCCCAGAGGCAGAACTTCCATCACGTGCAGTACAGAACCGTTCACCCGGCGTAGGGACACGTGGGTGCCGGTGTGCGTCCAGTGAGAATAACGCTTCGTGCAGGCGGTGTTACACCGAGTTGCCGAATTCGTCGTTTGCGCCCACTCCGTGCCGGAATGGTGATCGGTCAAGTACGGTTTCGACGGCGCAAGTTGACCGGACGGCGGCGGCTCCCGACCGCTGGCGGGGCGTGTTGTGGCGTTCCGGCGGTCGCTGGAGTGCGGCGCGCTCCGGTTGGGTAGGACGTCCGGAATCGTGCCGGGCGGGCCGTGCCGGGGTCGTCGCAGGCCGGGGCCGGGCGGGGGGCACGGTGGTGACGCTCCGTGCGCGCCGGCGCCGGGGCGCACGGCGGGCGGCCGGGGCGGTGGCGCAAACGGAACCGCCCGGCACCTGGGAGGGCGCCGGGCGGCGGTGGTGCGGGTGGTGCGGGTGGTGCGGTCAGCGGCGGCGGCGCTGGATGGCCATCGCGGCGGCGGCGCCGCCGGCGAGCGCGCCGACCCCGGCGGCCGCGGGCAGGCCGATGCGGGCGGCCTTGCGGCCGGTGCGGTAGTCGCGCAGCCGCCAGTCGTTCTCCCGGGCGTGGCGGCGCAGCGCGGCGTCGGGGTTGATGGCGTAGGGGTGGCCGACCAGCGACAGCATGGGGATGTCGTTCGCCGAGTCGCTGTAGGCGGCGCAGCGCGACAGGTCCAGGTCGCGGGCGGCGGCCAGGGCCTTGACGGCCTCGGCCTTCGCCGGGCCGTGCAGGGGCTCGCCGACCAGGCGGCCGGTGTAGACGCCCCCGACCGATTCGGCGACCGTGCCCAGGGCGCCGGTCAGGCCCAGGCGGCGGGCGATGATCGTGGCGGTCTCCACCGGGGCGGCGGTCACCAGCCAGACCGGCTGCCCGGCGTCGAGGTGGGCCTGGGCGAGCGCGCGGGTACCCGGCCAGATCTTGTCGGCCATGTACTCGTCGTAGATCTCCTCGCCCATGGTCATGAGCTCTTCGACGCGGTGGCCCTTGACGATGGACAGCGCGCTGTCGCGGGCGTCCTGCATGTGGGCCGGGTCCTCGGAGCCGGCCAGCCGGAACCACGCCTGCTGCCAGGCGAACCGCAGCAGGTCGCGCTTGTGGAAGAAGGACCGCTTGTACAGGCCGCGGCCGAAGTGGAAGATGGCCGCGCCCTGCATGACGGTGTTGTCGAGGTCGAAGAAGGCGGCGGCGTACGGGTCACCGGCTACGGGGAACGGGGTCTCGTTCCGGCGTGCGCCGGTGCGCGGCGGCGTGGTGAGCGCGGCCTCGGCGGAGGCGGCGCCGGCCAGGACGCTGCGGGGGGTTGAGGGGCGGTGGCGCGTGAACGGCCAACCCCACCGGAGGGTCGTCCCGAGGGGCCCGTTCCCGGAGAGGAGGCCGCGCGACGTATGGGCCATGGGCCGAGCATAACCATTCGGTACGCCGCTCCCACCGCTGCCGGGAGACCGCGCCGTGAAGACGTGGCGTCCGGGGGGTGGACCGCCGGGACCGGGCCGCGGGGGGCGGCCCGCGCGGCCCGGGGGCCGCGGGGTGCCCGGGCACCGGGAGGCCGTCGCCGGGGGCCGGACCGGGGAAGGGGCCCGGGAGCGGGCACAATGGCGGCGATGAACCCCTTTTCGCGCCGGCGCCCCCTGCCGGACCCGGCCTCGCGCACCATCACGCTGATCACGAAGCCCGGTTGCCATCTGTGCGACGCGGCCCGCTCGACGGTGCTGAAGGTGGCCGCGGAGGCGGGGTGCGCGGTCGAGGAGTGTGACATCACTGTCGACCAGGAGTTGTACGACCGTTACTGGGAGCAGATCCCGGTGGTGCTGATCGACGGCGCCCAGCACGACTTCTGGCAGGTTCGCGAGGAGCGGTTGCGGGCGGCGCTCGGGCTGGGGTGAACGGCCGCCCCCCGTGCGGCGGTCGAAGGCGCGGCCGGGCCGGATGCCCGGTGCCGGCGTTCCGGGGGCCGGCCCGGCCGCGCCGCCGGGGTGACGGGGCCGGAGTGGGGGGTTCGGGGGTGCGCGGGCGTTTTCCATGGGCGCGGGAGTTCGATTACCATCGAGTGGTTTTGTTCGCGCCGGGGGGATGCGGAGGAAGGTGCCGCGTGTATCCCGGGATCGTGGTCCGGCCGGGTGCCGGTGTGGTGGTGGCGGGTGCGGGGCGTTCCTCCGTGCGGCCTCCCCCCGTGCGGCGTTCCCCCGCGTCGGCCGTCAGGGGGCGGCCGGACGGTTCCGAGACCGGTGCCGGAACGTTTCCCCTCCGTGTTCGCGGGGCTGCCGCGGGTAGCCGGGGGGCGTCGGGCGGCCGATGGCGCCTGACGGCGGACCAGGGCGTCGCAGAGAGTCGGAAAGGCCCGGGAATTCAACGAAGTTCGCCGGTCAATGGTTTCCGGCCGGGCCGGACGGGGTGCGTGATGCCCATCACTTCACGCGGACAAATCGGACTCCATCTTTGTGCACACGTTCACAAAGACATAGCCTGGCCGCTACAGGGCCACACCAGTGACGGTGTCCGCCCGCAGCCCAGCTCTACCCGCAGGAGCATCGTGGCAACTGGCCGAACGCACCGACCGGCGACCCGGAGCCGAGGAATCCCCGAGGCCACCGTCGCCCGTCTCCCGCTGTACCTGCGGGCGCTGACCGCCCTGTCCGAGCGGTCCGTCCCCACCGTCTCCTCCGAGGAGCTGGCCGCCGCGGCCGGGGTGAACTCCGCCAAGCTGCGCAAGGACTTCAGCTACCTCGGCTCGTACGGCACCCGCGGGGTCGGCTACGACGTCGAGTACCTCGTCTACCAGATCTCCCGCGAACTGGGCCTGACCCAGGACTGGCCGGTCGTCATCGTCGGCATCGGCAACCTGGGCGCGGCGCTCGCCAACTACGGCGGATTCGCCTCCCGCGGCTTCCGCGTCGCCGCCCTGATAGACGCCGACCCCGGGCAGACCGGCAAGCAGGTCGCCGGACTGCCGGTCCGGCACAGCGACGAGCTGGAGGACATCGTCTCCGACGGGCAGGTCTCCATCGGGGTCATCGCCACCCCGGCCGGCGCCGCGCAGGAGGTCTGCGACCGGCTGGTGGCCGCGGGGGTCACCTCCATCCTGAACTTCGCGCCGACCGTGCTGTCGGTGCCCGAGGGCGTGGACGTGCGCAAGGTGGACATGTCCATCGAGCTGCAGATCCTCGCCTTCCACGAGCAGCGCAAGGCCGGCGAGGAAGCCGCCGCGCCGCGGCCGCCCGCCGCCGGCGCCGCCGCCCGCCGCCCGGGGAACGACGGGGACGTCCCCGCCGTGATGCCCGCATGAGTCTGCTCGTCGTGGGGCTCAGCCACCGCAGCGCCCCGGTCAGCGTGCTGGAGCGCGCCGCCCTCACCGAGGACGCCAAGGCCAAGCTCCTGCAGGACGCCATCGCCGCCGAACCGGCCGCCGAGGCCGTGGTGCTGGGCACCTGCAACCGCGTGGAGCTGTACGCGGACGTCGACAGGTTCCACGCGGGCGTCGAGGAACTGTCCACGCTGCTGTCGGTGCACAGCGGCCTCGGGCTCGACGAACTCACCTCGCACCTGTACGTGCACTACGAGGACCGCGCCGTCCACCACCTGTTCTCGGTGGCCTGCGGACTGGACTCCATGGTGGTCGGCGAGGGCCAGATCCTCGGCCAGATCAAGGACGCCCTGAGCCTCGCCCAGGAACTGCACACCACCGGCCGCCGCCTCAACGACCTCTTCCAGCGGACCCTGCGGGTCGGCAAGCGGGCGCACAGCGAGACCGGCGTCGACAAGGCCGGGCAGTCGCTGGTCACCTTCGGCCTGGACCGGCTGGCCGGCGGCGCCGAGGCCCTGGCCGGCCGGCGGGCCCTGGTGGTCGGCGCCGGATCGATGTCCTCGCTGGCCGCCGCCACCCTCAGCCGGGCCGGCGTCAGTGAACTCGTCGTCGCCAACCGCACTCCGGAGCGCGCCGAACGCCTCGCCGCCTCGCTGGGCGGCCGCGCGGTGACGCTCGCCGGGGTCGCCGCCGAACTGCCCGCCGCCGACGTGGTGGTCTCCTGCACCGGTGCCACCGGCCTGGTCCTGGACCGGGCCGCGGTCGCCGACGCGCTGGCCGGACGCCCCGAGGGCGCCGGACCGCTGCTGATGCTGGACCTGGCCATGCCGCGGGACGTCGACGGCGCCGTGCACGACCTGCCGGGCGTCCGGCTCGTCGACATCGAGGACCTCGCCGCCGCCGCGGCCGACGCGCCGATGGCCGCCGACGTGGACGCGGTGCGCCGCATCGTCGCCGACGAGGTGGACTCGTTCGGCGCCGCCCAGCGGGCCCAGCGGATCACCCCCACCGTGGTGGCGCTGCGGGCGATGGCCGCCGACGTGGTGGCCGCCGAACTCGCCCGGCTGGACGGGCGGTTGCCGGCGCTGGACGACAAGGAACGCGCTGAGATCTCGCAGACCGTGCGCCGGGTCGTCGACAAACTCCTGCACGCGCCCACCGTGCGGGTGAAACAACTGGCGGGTGAGCCCGGCGGTGCCGGGTACGCCGACGCGCTGCGCGAGCTGTTCGACCTCGACCCGCAAGCGGTCGCCGCCGTCAGCCACGTCGGCCGGCCGGAAGCCGGGGTCGGACACGACCTGGGCATGAACGACGCGAATCGAGGCCGGGGATGACAGGCCCCACGAATCCCACGCCAGGCCGGGACCGCGCGCTGCGGCTCGGAACCCGGCGCAGCAAGCTGGCCATGGCCCAGTCCGGCCTGGTGGCCGGCGAGGTGCGGCGGCTGACCGGCCGACCGGTCGAGCTGGTGGAGATCACCACGTACGGCGACACCTCCAAGGAGGCGCTGGCGCAGATCGGCGGCACCGGCGTGTTCGTCTCCGCGCTGCGCGAGGCGCTGCTGGACGGTGAGATCGACTTCGCGGTGCACTCGCTGAAGGACCTGCCGACCGCCGACCCCGAGGGCCTGGTGCTGGCGGCGGTGCCCCGGCGCGAGGACCCGCGGGACGTGCTGGTGGCCCGCGACGGGCTCACGTTCGAGCGGCTGCCGGCCGGCGCGCGGGTCGGCACCGGCTCACCGCGCCGCATGTGCCAGCTCAACGCCTGGGCCCGGGACCGCGGCATGCGGATCGAGACGGTGCCCATCCGCGGCAACGTCGACACCCGTATCGGGTACGTCACCTCCGGTGAGCTGGACGCGGTCGTGCTGGCCGCCGCCGGGCTGAACCGGCTCGGCCGGGCCGGCGACGTCACCGAACTGATCGACACCGACGCGGTGCTCCCGGCCCCCGGGCAGGGCGCGCTCGCCATCGAGTGCGCCGCGTCCGACCCCGGGCTCGCCGCACTGCTCGCCGGCCTCGACGACCCGGTCACCCGGGCCGCCGTCACCGCCGAGCGCGCGCTGCTCGCCGCCCTGGAGGCGGGCTGTTCCGCCCCGGTGGCGGCACTGGCCGAACCGGCGCACGGCCCGCACGGCGAACGACTGACCGAGCTGCGGCTGCGCGGTGTCGTCGGGACCACCGACGGCGTCACGCTGATGCAGCTGTCCGCCACCGGCGCGCTGACGGCCTCCCCCGACGACGCGGCCCTGCTCGGCCGTGAGCTCGCCGCGGAGATGCTGGTCAAGGGCGCGGCCGGTCTGATGGGGGAGCGAGTGCAGTGAGCCCCACCACCCACCACCGGCCCGGATCGGGGCACGTCACCTTCCTGGGTGCCGGGCCCGGTGATCCCGGGCTGCTGACCTTGCGCGCCGTAGCGGCGCTCGGCGAGGCCGATGTCCTCGTCGCCGACCCGACCGTGCTCGACATCATCCGCGGGCACGCCCGCAGCGCCGTCGAGACCCCCGAACTCGCCTCGCTGGACGGCGTGTTGGGCGGCACCACCGGATACGTCTCCAAGCTTGTCACGTCAGTCGCGGGCACCGGCAAGCGGGTCGTGCGCGCGGTGTGCGGCGACCCCGGCCTGGACGGCACGACCGCTGAGGAGATGCTCGCCTGCGCGCAGGCCGGCATCCCCTTCGAGGTGGTGCCGGGCGTGGCCACCGCGGTCGGCGTGCCCGCGTACGCAGGGGTGCCGATCGGGCGCAACGTGCGGTTCGTGGACGCCGCGACCGCGCCGGCCGGCTGCTGGGCCGAGGCCGGCGCCGGTGACGGCACGCTGGTGGTCTCCACCACGCTGGAGTCGGTGGCCGCCGTGGCCGGCGAGCTGATCGCGGCCGGCCGCAAGCCGGACACCCCGCTGACCGTCACGGTGGCCGGCACCACCACCAGGCAGCGCAGCTGGACCGCCACGCTGGGCGGGATCGCCGCCGAACTGAAGGCCACCAAGGCGCTGCCGGCCGCCGAACCCGGCCAGACCGCGATAGCGGTGGTGGGCGAACCGATGACCGGCACGCCCGGCCAGCTGTCGTGGTTCGAGACCAAGCCGCTGTTCGGCTGGCGGGTGCTGGTACCGCGTACCAAGGAGCAGGCCGAGTCGCTCTCGGACCAGCTGCGCTCCTACGGCGGCGTGCCGCACGAGGTGCCCACCATCGCCGTGGAGCCGCCGCGCACCCCGCAGCAGATGGAACGCGCGGTCAAGGGCCTGGTCACCGGCCGCTACGAGTGGATCGCGTTCACCTCGGTCAACGCGGTGCGGGCGGTCCGGGAGAAGTTCGAGGAGTACGGGCTGGACGCGCGGGCGTTCGCCGGGATCAAGGTGGCCGCGGTCGGCGAGCAGACCGCCCGGGCCCTGGTGGACTTCGGCGTCAAGCCCGACCTGGTGCCCTCCGGCGAGCAGTCGGCCGCCGGACTGCTGGAGGACTGGCCGCCCTACGACCCGGTCTTCGACCCGATCGACCGGGTCTTCCTGCCGCGCGCGGACATCGCCACCGAGACGCTGGTGGCCGGTCTGATCGAGCTGGGCTGGGAGGTCGACGACGTCACCGCGTACCGCACGGTGCGCGCCTCGCCGCCGCCGGCCGGGACCCGTGAGGCGATCAAGGGCGGCGGGTTCGACGCGGTGCTGTTCACCTCGTCCTCCACCGTGCGCAACCTGGTCGGCATCGCCGGCAAGCCGCACAACGTCACCGTCATCGCCTGCATCGGTCCGGCCACCGTCAAGACCGCCGAGGAACACGGCCTGCGGGTGGACGTGATGGCCCCCGAGCCGTCGGTGCACAAGCTGGCCGAGGCGCTCGCCGACTTCGGCCGGGCCCGCCGCACCGCCGCCCTGGAGGCCGGCGACCCGGTGACCCGCCCCAGCGAACGCCGCCCCGGCTCCCGCCGCCGGGCCCGCGGCTGACCCCGCCGGCCCGACCGCGCACCGCACCGGTGCGCGGCCCCGGGGCGGCGACCGTCCGCCCCGGCCCGGCGCCGCCGCCCCTGCGGTACGGCGCCACGAACCCGCACGGTGAACGATACGCAGGAAAGCAGGGCGAACGGCGATGACCAGCGCGAACGACGGTTTCGGCGGCGGCGTGAAGGGGCCCCGGATCCGGCCGCGCCGACTGCGCACCACCCCGGCGATGCGCCGCCTGGTCGCCGAGACCCGGCTGCACCCGGCGGACCTGATCCTGCCGGCCTTCGTGCGGGAGGGCATCGCCGAACCGGTGCCGGTCTCCTCGATGCCCGGCGTCGTCCAGCACACCCGCGACAGCCTGCGCAAGGCCGCCTCGGAGGCGGTCGCGGCCGGGGTCGGCGGCATCATGCTCTTCGGCGTCCCGCTGGTGAAGGACGCCACCGGCACGGCCGGCACCGACCCCGACGGAATCCTTCAGCAGGCCGTCCGTGACGTGAAGGCCGAGACCGGCGACGACCTGGTCGTCATGACCGACCTGTGTCTCGACGAGTTCACCGACCACGGCCACTGCGGCGTGCTGGACGCCCGCGGCCGGGTCGACAACGACGCCACGCTGGAGCGGTACGCGCTGATGGCGCGGGTCCAGGCGGACGCCGGCGCCGACGTGGTGGGCCCCAGCGGCATGATGGACGGTCAGGTCGCCGTCGTCCGCGACGCGCTGGACGCGGCCGGTCACCCCGACGTCGCGGTGCTGGCCTACACCGTCAAGTACGCGTCCGCCTTCTTCGGCCCGTTCCGCGAGGCGGTCGCCTCATCGCTGCGCGGCGACCGCAAGACCTACCAGCAGGACCCGGCCAACGCCCGCGAGTCGATGCGGGAGCTGGCGCTGGACCTGGCCGAGGGCGCCGACATGGTCATGGTCAAACCCGCGCTGCCCTACCTCGACATCCTGCGCCGGGTCGCCGACGTCGCGGACGTACCGGTGGCCGCCTACCAGGTCTCGGGCGAGTACGCGATGGTCGAGGCCGCCGCCGCCCACGGCTGGATCGACCGCGACCGCGTCATCATGGAAACCCTCACCGGCGCCCGCCGCGCCGGTGCCGGGCAGATCCTCACCTACTGGGCCACCGAGGCGGCCGCCCGCCTGCGCGAGGAGTCCTGACCCTCTGAACGCCCGCTCCCGCCGGCCGCCGGACCCGCCACACGCGGCCGGCGGCCGGCGGCGTTCCCGGGGACGGTGAGGGACCGGCGGCAGGCGTGTTCGGTCGTCGTCGGGGGGCCCGGGTAAAGGGAGGGTCATGGGGGACATCGAGTCATCGGCGGTTTTCGGTCAGTGATCAAGAAGCCCTTCTCGCCGTTGGGTCTCTGCGGTATGGGACCTGGGCGGTGGTCGTGTGGCGCGCGTAGATCCGTGGTGGGGAAAGGTCGCGACCGGTGCGCGGCGTGAGCGGGCGGCTGCGCCGCGACATCACGCGCCGCCCGTCCGGCGCCCCGCGCCGCCCGCCAGCAGCCAAATCCGGTCACGGCGTTTCTGCGAAACGTCAACTCACCCTTAAGGTACGGAAGTTGTAAGGACGTTCGACGCTTAAGCGCGTATCGCGCACAAGGAGCGCACTCCGATGACGACGACGGCTAAATCGCCCGTGGGGACGACTTTGAGCGCCGCTCGCCGGTGTGATCGGTGCGGCTGCGTGCTGAGCGCCTACAACACCGACGCACTGTGCGGTGCCTGCACGCGCGCCGGACTCCCGCCCGCCGACGAGACGCCCCGCGTCCCGGTGCGCGTGTGGGCCGACCCGGAGGTCCGCGAGGCCCTGGCCGCCTGGAACTTCGGCCAGGTCAGCCGGCTCGTGCGGCAGCGCGGCTCCATCCGCCAGGAGGACGTCGCCCAGCTGACCGGGCTCAGCCAGGGCTTCCTGTCCATGCTGGAGTCCGGCGCCCGCCGCCTGACCAGCATCGACCGCATCGTCGACTTCCTCGACGGCCTGTCCGTCCCCGCCGACCTCGTCCGGGTCCCGCGCCGCCGGCCCGTGCCGCGCACCGCCCCGGCCCCCCGCTCCGGTGCCCAGATCGGCGCGGTCTCCCCGGCCGCCTCCACGCCCGCGGCGCCCGGCGGGGTGCCCTCGGTCTCCCCGGTCGGCCTCGCGGCGAACGGCCCGGTCGCCTTCGGCAGCGCCGCCATGCGCCGGCCCGACCTCGCCGAACTGCCGTGGACCGCCGACGCCGCCGTGCTGGGCCTGGCCGAGGCCACCACCGCGCTCACCGCCGGCGGTACCCAGCCCCGGCTGCCCGATCCCACCACCTACACCCGTCGCTGGGCCGCCGCCCCGGACTGCGTCCCGGCCCGCACCCAGCGTCCCGGCGCGGAGATCCCCGCCGACCTGCTCCGCCAGCTCCAGGCCACCACCGACCTGCTGCGCCGGATGGACTCCGAGCACGGCGGCGGCACCCTCGCCCCGGCCGGCACCGCCCATCTGGCAGTCGCCGTCGGCCTGCTGCGCGGCGGCCGGTACGACGAGCCCACCGGCCGCAGCCTCGCCGCCATCGCCGCCGACGCGGCCGGCCAGGCCGCCTGGTACCACCTGGAGGCCGGCCGCCCGGCCGCCGCCGCCCACCGCCTGCTGTTCGCCGCCCTGCGCGCCGCCCACGCCAGCGGCGACCCCCGCTACGGCGTCGGCATCGTGCTGCACCTGGCCATCGCCGCGTTCCGGGCCGGCCGCCCCTCGGCCACCGTCGACATGGTCCGTGCCGCGTTCGAACGCACCCGCTCCCACGAGGCGCCCGGCCTGCAGGCCATGCTGCTGACCTGGGAGGCGCGCGGGTACGCCCGGTCCGGCCGCCGCCAGGAGACGCTGCGGGCGCTGGGCGCCGCCGCAGAACTCTGCGGGCGCTGGCCCGGCGCGGAGGAGCCCGCCTGGCTCCAGGACCTCGGCGAGGGTGACGTCCACAGCCAGGCCGGCGCCTGTCACTTCGACCTCGGCGACCACCGCCAGGCCCTGCACCTGCTCGACCGCGCCGCGGAGACCCTGCGGCCCGAACAGGTGCGCACCCGCGGCGTGGCGCTGGCCCGGGCCGCCGCCGCCCGCCTGCGCCTCGGGGACGCCACCGGTGCCACCGCGGTGGGCCGTCAGGCCGTGGACATCGCCGGCCACGTGCGGTCCGCCACCCTCGACGACACCCTGCGCCCGGTCCTGGAGGCCCTCCCGGCGCTCACCCGCTCCCGGGGCTGAACCCCCGGCGGACGGCCCGGTTCCCCCCGGCCGTCCGCCTGCCGGGACCGCCGGGCCGCGGAACGCCGGTGCGGCGCGACGTGGAACGCCGGTGCGGCGGGCGGGCCGGCCGGGCTACGTTGGGCCCATCACAACCGACCGGGTCGGGGCCCGGGGGAGCCGGTGGGGGCGTGGCCATGAAGCCGCTTTCGAGCCGACAGCGTTCCGCCGTGCTGCTCGCGGGGGCCGCGGTCCTGCTGGCCGTCGGCATACCGCTGACCACCACGGCAGCCGCCCGCGTGGCGATGACGACCGGTATGACCGGCATCACCGGCACCCTGCGCGTCACCTCCTGCGTCCAGCCGCAGGACCGCGGCGCCCGGGTGTACTGCGTGGGCGAGTTCACCTCCGACGACGGCGGGCAGCACGACCCCGCCGCCGCCGTGACCGCCGACTCCGCCCCCGGCCGAAGCCTCCTCGTGCACCGCGACGCAGCCGGCCACTACGCCCCCGGCGGCGCGGCGGCCGCGCTGGGCTGGTCCGCGATGGTCTTCCTCGGCCTGGCCCTGCTCTCGCTCGCCGTCACCTGCCTGCCCGCCTGGCGCCGCCTGCCCGGCGCCACCCATTCCGCCGTCCGCTTCACCGTCCTGATGTGGTCCGCGGTCCTGCTCAGCGCCCTGGCCTCGGTGGGGGTCTCCCTGGCGTCAGCGCTGTGAGGGGCGCGTGCGGGGGCGGGCCTGCCGGGGCGTGGGCGGTGCCGGGGTGCGGGCGGCCGGGGTGACCGGGCCGCTGCCGGGGTACCGGCCGGGGTGACCGGGGGCGGCACCGTTCCGCGTCCGGCCGCGGGAACGGCGACGGCGCCGGCCCCCGTGGTGGGAACCGGCGCCGGGGCGCGGTGCGGGGGCACCGGCGCGGGTGGTGCGGAGGACGCCGGTGCGGGTGGTGGGCGTCAGAGGCGCTCGGGCGTGTCGATACCCAGCAGCTCCATGCCCTTGCTGAGGGTGCGGCCGGTCAGCTCGCACAGGAACAGCCGGTTCTCCACGGTGGCCGGCTCCTCGGCCTTCAGCACCGGGCACTGGTCGTAGAACGTGGTGTACGCCGACGCCAGCTGGTACAGGTAGGACGCCAGCTTGTGCGGCTCGTACCCGGCGGCCACCTCGGCGATCACCGCGCCGAAGTCGTCGAGCTGGAGCCCCAGCGCCCGCTCGGCCGGCGCCAGCGCCAGCTCGGGGTGGGCCTGCGGCGTTCCGGCGCCCGTCCCGGCGGCCTTGCGCAGGATCGACCGGATCCGGGCGTGGGCGTACTGGAGGTAGACGCTGGTGTCGCCGGTGAGCGAGACCATGCGGTCGAGGTCGAAGATGTAGTCGCGGGTCATCGACGTGGACAGGTCCGCGTACTTGATGGCGCCGATGCCGACCTGCCGGGCGCGCTCGGCCAGCTCCTGCGGCGACAGCTCCGGTGCCTTCTCGGCCACCACGGACCCGGCCCGCTCGACGGCCGCGTCCAGCAGGTCCTCCAGCTTGAACGACACGCCCTCACGGGTCTTGAGGGGCTTGCCGTCCTTGCCGAGCACCGTGCCGAACGGCAGGTGCAGGACCCGGACCTTGTCGGTGAGCCAGCCGGCCCGCCGCGCGGTCTCGAACACCATCTTGAAGTGCAGCGCCTGCCGGGCGTCCACCACGTACAGCAGGGTGTCCGCGCCCAGCACGCCGACCCGGTCGCGGACCGCCGACAGATCGGTGGCCGCGTAACCGAAACCGCCGTCCGCCTTGCGCACGATCAGCGGGACCGGCTCGCCGTCCTTGCCCTTGATGTCGTCGAAGAAGACGCACAGCGCGCCGTTGGACCGCACGGCCACCCCGGCTGACTCCAGCAGCTCGCAGGTCTCCACCAGCATGTCGTTGTAGGCGCTCTCGCCGACGACGTCCTCGTCGCGGATGCCGATGGCGAGCTTGGAGTAGACGGAGTCGAAGTAGATCTTCGACTCGTCGACGATCCGGTGCCACTGCTCCAGCGTCGCCGGGTCGCCCGCCTGGAGGTCGACCACCCGGCGCCGGGCCCGGTCCTTGAAGTCCTCGTCGCCGTCGAACAGCGCGCGGGACGCCTTGTAGAGCCGGTCCAGCCGGGACATGGCGGCCTCGCCGTCCCCGCCGGCGCCGGGGGCGTGGTCCAGCTCGTGCGGGTGCTCCACCAGGTACTGGATGAGCATGCCGAACTGGGTGCCCCAGTCGCCGATGTGGTGGCGCCGGACCACGTGCTCGCCGCGGAACTCCAGCAGCCGTACCAGCGCGTCGCCGATCACCGACGAGCGCAGGTGGCCGACGTGCATCTCCTTGGCCACGTTGGGCTGGGCGTAGTCGATGACGCTGGTGCCGGGGGCGTCGGCCAGCGGCACGCCGAGCCGGCCGTCGGCGGCGCGGGCCGCCAGGTTGCCGGTGATGGCGGAGTCGGTGACCGTGATGTTGAGGAAGCCGGGGCCGGAGACCTCGACGGCGGCGACGACCTCGTCGGCCGGCAGCCGCCCGGCCACCGCGGCGCCCAGCTCCCGCGGGTTCGCGCCGGTCTTCTTGGCGGTGCCGAGGACGCCGTTGGCCTGGAAGTCGGCCCGGTCGCTCCGGCGCAGCAGCGGGTCGGTACCGCCGGCCGACGGCACGGCCGCCGCGAGGGCGGACGCGACGCGCTGCTGGATCGAGGCGAAGAGCGAGGTGACCGGGGCCATGGTTCCGTGCCGTTCCTGTAGGGAGTGGTCGGTGGGGTGCCGGAGGGCCGGCGCGGTGCTGGTCGTGCGGTGACGGAGGGCCGGCGTGCTGCTGTCGTGCGGTGCTGGTCGTGCGGTGCCCGCCCCCACGGATACCGCCAGCAGTATTTCACGGTCGTCCCGGCTCTTCGCCGGGGTTTTCCACAGGCGGCGGGTTGTCCACAGGGTGGACGTCTCCGGCGACGGGCCCCTCCGCCGGGTGGGAGAATGCTTCCGTCGCACCCGCCCAGGAAGGAAGTAGCAACAGTGGCTCAGAGCACCGAGGCCGACTGGGTCGCCCGCTTCGCGGACGACGTGATCGAGGAAGCCGGGCGGCGGGCTCCGGGCGAGAAAATCGTCGTGGCCTCCGGGATCAGCCCCTCCGGGCCGGTCCACCTGGGCAACATGCGCGAGATCATGGTCCCGCACCTGGTGGCCGACGAGATCCGGCGCCGTGGCGTGCCCTGCGAGCACATCCTGTCCTGGGACGACTACGACCGGTACCGCAAGGTGCCCAGACGGCTACCCGGCGGAGTTCGCCGAGCACATCGGCAAGCCGCTGACCGCCGTGCCCGCCCCGCCCGGCAGTGAGTTCGACGGCTGGTCCGAGCACTTCAAGACCCCGCTGCGCGCCGCCCTGGCGCAACTGGGTATCGAGGTCACCGAGATCAGCCAGACCGAGCAGTACACCTCCGGCGCCTACCGCGAGCAGATCCTGCTGGCCATGCGGGAGCGCGCCCGCATCGACGCCGTCCTCGGGCGGTACCGCACGAAGAAGAAGACCACCGAGGAGCAGGACGACGAGGACGCCGCCGCCGGCGCCGCAGCCTCGTACTACCCGTACAAGCCCTACTGCGCGACGTGTGAACGCGACCTGACCACGGTCACCGCCTACGACGACGCGACCACCGAGCTGACCTACACCTGCGCGTGCGGGCACGGCGAGACCGTCCGCCTGAGCGAGTACGACCGAGGCAAGCTGGTGTGGAAGGTCGACTGGCCGATGCGCTGGGCGTACAAGGGCGTGATGTTCGAGCCCTCGGGCGTGGACCACCAGTCGCCCGGATCGTCGTTCCAGGTCGGCAAGCAGCTCGTGCGGGAGATCTTCGGCGCCGAGCCGCCCATCGGCCCGATGTACGCCTTCGTCGGCATCAGCGGCATGGCGAAGATGTCCAGCTCCAAGGGCGGCGTGCCCACCGCCGAGGAGGCGCTGCGGTTCATGGAGCCGCAGTTGCTGCGCTGGCTGTACGCGCGGCGCCAGCCCAAGCAGGCGTTCCAGATCTCCTTCGACCAGGAGATCCAGCGCACCTACGACGAGTGGGACGCGCTCAGCCGCCGGGTCGCCTCGGGCGAGGCCGGCGCGGTGGACGCGGCGGTGCACGCGCGGGCCTCCGGCACGGCCGCCGGCGTGCTGCCCACCACGCCGCTGCCGCTGCCGCTGCGCACCCTGGCCTCCGTGGTGGACATCACCACCGGGGACACCGAGCAGACGCTGCGCATCCTGCGGGACGTCGACCCGCGGCTGACCGCGCTGGAGCAGGCCCGGCCGCGGCTGGACAAGGCGGAGGCGTGGGTGACCACGCAGGTGGAGGAGGAGCAGCGCACCCGGGTGCTCACCGCCCCGGACACCGCCGTGCTGGGCGCGCTGGGCGCCGAGGAGCGGTCCGCGCTGAAGCTGCTGGCGGACGGGCTGGACACGCACTGGTCGCTCGACGGGCTGACCACGCTGGTCTACGCGGTGCCGAAGCTCCAGGCCGGGCTGGCGGCGGACGCCAAGCCGACGCCCGAACTCAAGGTCGCGCAGCGGCAGTTCTTCGCCCTGCTGTACCGCCTGCTGGTCGGCCGCGAGACCGGCCCCCGGCTGCCCACGCTGCTGCTCGCGGTCGGCGCCGACCGGGTCCGCACGCTGCTCGGCGCGGCTTGACACCCCGCCGTCCGCCGGCGCTCCCCGCCGGCGGACGGCGTTCGGTGGCCCCCACACCGGGGCGTCACGTCAACGTGCCGCGCGGCTGCGTCAGTTGCTCTCCTCGACGCGCTTCTGCTCGATCAGCTCGTTCAGCCGTGGCCGCAGGTACTGCTCGCCGAGCGGGGTGCCGTCGCTGCCGCGGATGTCGAAGGTGTCGGCGAGGTAGTAGCCGAACTGCCGCGCGTTCGGCGTCTCGCCGTGCATCTGCGTGTACTGGTTGAACGCCCCGGCCAGCGCGCCCTCCAGTTCCATGCCGTCGGGCAGGACCGGGACCTCCGGCTCGGGCGGCGGCTCGGCGAGGCGGCGGCGGTCCTGCTGGTGCGGGATCTGCGCGTCGGCGGCCTGCACCGGTGCGGGCCACGGCGACGGACCGGTCTGCCCCTCGGCCACCGGCTCGCCCTCGGCCGTGAACCACGGCGGCAGTTGCATGTTCTTCGCCCTGCCGCGCTGCTGCGGCCCGTCGGCCCCGGGCCGGACGACGTCCTGCGGCGCGACGGCCTCCTGCGGAACGGCTCCCTGCGCCACCGCCGGCTGCGGCCAGGTGGCCGGCGGTGCGGGCTGCGGCAGGGGCCAGGGGATGGGCTGCGAGGGGTCGGGCTCCTCGCGCGGCACGTAGGAGACGCCTTCCTGCACGGCGTACGTCGCCGGTGAGGGCGCCTCGGGACCGTAGACCTGGGCGTGACCGGTCTGCGGCTGGACGGCGGGGGCGGCCTGCGGCGCGGGCGCGACGGGTGCCGGTTCCACAGCCGCGGGGGCCGGCGCCTGCGGGACGCCGGTCAGCGGCTGAGGGGTGGCGGCCGGCGGGGCGTCCGCCCCGGGGGCGTCCTGCGCGGTGGCGGTCGTGGGGGTGGCGGCCGAGGCCGGGGCGGTGGTCTGACTGCCGCTCTCCGGGGGCCCGGGGGTGAGTGCCTTCGGCGTGGACACCGCGGAGAAGGCGACGGCCTCGGGCTCGATGCCTGCCGCGAGCAGCCCGGCGGCGCCGGTCTCGGACAAGGGCACGCCGTACTTGGCCAGCCGCAGCGGCATGAGGGACTCGACGGGGGCGCGGCGGCGCCAGGCCCGGCCGAAGCGGGCGCGCAGCCGCGCCTGGTAGACCAGGCGGTCCTGCTCCAGGCGGATCACCTGGTCGTAGGACCGCAGCTCCCACAGCTTCATCCGCCGCCACAGGCGGAACGTCGAGGGGAAGGCCAGCAGCCAGCGCGCGATGCGCACCGACTCCATGTGCCGGTCGGCGGTCAGGTCGGCGATCCGGCCCACCGCGTGCCGGGCGGCCTCGACGGCCACCACGAACAGCAGCGGGATCACCGCGTGCATGCCCACGCCGAGCGGATCGGGCCATGCGGCGGCCCCGTTGAACGCGACCGTGGCGGCTGTCAGCAGCCACGCGGTCTGCCGCAGCAGCGGGAACGGGATCCGCAGCCAGGTCAGCAGCAGGTCGAGCGAGAGCAGCACCACGATGCCCGCGTCCACACCGACCGGGAAGACGTAGGCGAACCAGCCGAAGCCCTTGTGCAGCGCCAGTGTCCGGACCGCGGCGTACGAACCGGCGAACCCGATGCCGGCGATCACGACCGCACCGGCCACCACCAGGCCGACGAGGATCCGCTGCGACCTCTCCATCCGTATCGCGGACATATCCGCGACCCCTCCCCGATCGGTTTCCAAGACGGGTCAGCTTGTCACATCGGTCGTCTCGACGCTCAAGCCGTCCGGGGCGGTGGGAGGTCAGCCGAGCGCGGCGAGCGCCTCACGGGCCGCCTTCTGCGCGCCGGAGTCCAGGTCGGACGATTTCGGCCGGTGATCGCCCTGGAGTCCGGCGCCGATGTAGTCGACGGTCAGCACGACGTTGGCGCTGCTGGTGACCACGGTGACGTTGACGTAGGTGGCGTGGTCCTTCGACGTCGTCCAGGAGACCAGCGACGCCTGGTCGCCCACCCCGCGGAGCGAACTCGTCGTCGGTTTGCCCTGGGCGTCGGTGGCGCCGGCCTGGGTGGCGCGGACGGCGGCGCTGTACGCGGCGGCCGCCTCGTCGTTGCCGGACGTGCCACCGGTCACGTTGTCGTACCGCTGGAAGGACGTGTCGAGGTAGCGGTACTGGTAGCCGCTGAGGCCGTTCCACGAGCAGCCGCCACGGTCCTTGGACGTCCCGGCGGTGGCGGCCGTGCCCTTGGTGCTTCGGGCTCCCGGCACCAGCGACTTGACGGTGCCGGTGCTGAGCGCGCCGCACGGCGAGGGCAGGGCGGCGTACCGCACCTTCGGGGCCGCCGGCTTCGTGGCGCTGGCGGACGGCGCGGCGGACGGCTTGGCGGCGCCCGACGAGCAGGCGGTCAGCGCGACGGGCAGCACCGCGGCGGCCAGCAGCAGCGCCGGCAGGCGCCGCGCGGTGCGGGGCGCGGCCGGTGATCCGGGGGTGCGGCCGGCATCGTGCGGACCGGTCCGGTGGTTGGCGGGGCCGGGGGCGCCGGTGTGGTCGGGCCGGCCGGTGCTCGGCGCGGACAGCGGCTCGCGGGCGTCGGCTGGGCTGAACATGGTGCGCTCGGTCCTCCGTGATCGCTTCTCGTACGGCCATACGGTCGTACCGCGGGCCACGATACGACGAACGCCCGTTTGGTCCGCCGCCTCCGGCCGCCCCGGCCACCCCTCTTCGGGGGCTGCGGCGCGGGCCGGTCCGGCTACTGGGTTATCGCGTGCGCCAGCTCCGCTGCCACGCGGTTCGCGCCGAGTTGGAGGGCCGCGTCGGAGTCGGTGGAGGCCAGCTGGGAGAGCCCGACGGTGACCACGACGTTGGCGGCGCGGAAGACGAATGTCACACCGCGGCCGGCCGCCGGACCCGTCGTCGCCACGTCCGCGAGGTAACCCTCGTCGCCGATCCCGGTGACCGCGCTCACCGCGTGACCGCCCGCGCCGCCCGCCACCGGCGCGTCGCTCGCGCCCGGCTGCGGGGTGGCCAGCGCCGCCTCCGGCACCGCGGCGCCGTCCGGCACGTGCGCGGACCCCGCCTGCCGGGCGAAGTCCTGGTGCGCCCGGTCGTCGTCGCTGACCGCCGGGTCGTAGGACACCACCCGCTCGACGTCGATCGTCAACGTGCGGCTGACGCCGTCCGCGGTGCCGCTCCACTTGCAGCCGACGCGCCGGTCGTTGTCGTACGTCAGCGCCGGAGTGCCGCGGTAGTCGGCGGACTGGGGCAGGACGGCGGTCAGCGCGGCCCGGTTCACGCTGCCGCACGGCTCGGGCAGCGACTGGTACTTGCCGGGCGTTGCCGCCGTCGCACTGCCCGACGGGTCGGCCGCGCCCGGGCCCCCGGCGTCGTCGCCCGTGGAGGAGGAGGTGCAGCCGGTCAGCCCGGCCAGCGCGACCGCCGACACCAGAGCCACCACCGCGCGAACGGCCGTCATGCGTGCCGTCGTCCTAGCCACCGCCGTCACAGGGCCGGCCCCTTTCCCGGGAAAACGTGTTGCCGCCGCTGGGCGGCCGATGGACACAATGTCTATCGCAGTCCGCTGTGCCACCGCCGGTCCGGTGCGGCGTTTGGGCGCTTCGTTCCGCTTTCTCTTCACGGCAGCATTCGACCGCTTGGTGATCGAATGCGACATATCGCCGGCGACGACTCCGGCCGTCTCATCGTCCTGACGTTCCACGGTCCCGTGCGGTTCGCCGTCGACGCCCGGAACGGTCACCGCCCGCCCGGGAGGGCCGCGGCGCCCCGACGGTCCCTCCCGGCGAGGCGATCAGTCCATCAGTCCATCAGCTCGGGGGAAGAGCCTTTCATGACGTACACCGAGGTCGCCGGCGTCAACGTGCCGATCCGCATGTGGACCGACCCGCGCGGTGTCGAGGACGCCGCGATGCGGCAGCTGCACAACGTCTCGTCGCTGCCGTGGATCAAGGGTCTCGCGGTGATGCCGGACGTGCACTTCGGCAAGGGCGCGACCGTCGGCTCGGTCATCGCCCTGCACGGCGCGGTCTGTCCGGCCGCCGTCGGCGTGGACATCGGCTGCGGCATGAGCGCGGTGCGCACCTCGCTGACCGCCTCCCAGCTGCCCGACGACCTGTCGAAGCTGCGGTCCCGCATCGAGGAGGCCATCCCGGTCGGCTTCTCCCGGCACGACGAACCGGTCGACCCGGTGCGGCTGGGCATCGCCGACGACACCGCCGGCTGGGACGCCTTCTGGAACCGTTTCGGCGACCTCGCCGACGCCGTCCACCCCAGGGCGGACCGCGCCGCCCGCCAGCTCGGCACCCTCGGCGGCGGCAACCACTTCATCGAGGTCTGCCTCGACGAGACCGGCGCCGTCTGGCTGATGCTGCACTCCGGTTCGCGCAACATCGGCAAGGAACTCGCCGACCACCACATCGGCCGCGCCCGCGAACTCCCGCACAACCAGGGCCTGGTCGACCGCGACCTCGCCGTCTTCCTGGCGGAGACCCCGGAGATGACCGACTACCGCCGGGACCTGTTCTGGGCGCAGGAGTACGCGCGCAACAACCGCGCGGTCATGATGGCCCTGCTCCAGGACGTGGTCCGGCGCGAATTCCGCAAGGCCCGACCGCAGTTCGGCGAGGTCATCTCCTGCCACCACAACTACGTCAGCGAGGAGCGCTACGACGGCATGGACCTGCTGGTCACCCGCAAGGGCGCGATCCGCGCCGGCGCGGGCGACCTCGGCATCATCCCCGGCTCCATGGGCACCGGCTCGTACATCGTGCGCGGTCGCGGCAACGCCGCCGCGTTCAACTCCGCCTCGCACGGCGCCGGCCGCCGCATGAGCCGTAACGCGGCCCGCAAGCGGTTCTCCGCCCGCGACCTCGAACAGCAGACCCGCGGCGTCGAGTGCCGCAAGGACGCCGGTGTCGTCGACGAGATCCCCAGCGCGTACAAGCCGATCGAACAGGTCATCCGCCAGCAGGAAGACCTCGTCGAGGTCGTCGCCCGCCTCAAGCAGGTGGTGTGCGTGAAGGGCTGATGTGTCCCTCCCGGGGGCGGCCGGGGTGGTTGGAGCGGTCGTCCGCAGGGATGGCCGGTCTCCGGGGCGGCCTCCGCGGGTGCGGGGTGCGGGCCGTTCCGGCGTGGCCCTGCGCGGGGGCCGGTCGCCGGGGCGGGGTGCCCGGGCCCGTGGGGGCGGCGCGGTGGCGTGGCGCGGGTGGTGACCGGCCGCGCGTCGTCACCCTGAGGCGGTGCCGCCCGGCGTGTCGGCGCCCCTCGTGCCGTCTCCGTGGCCGCTCCCGCGGTCGGCCGGGTACCAGCGGAGTTCGACGGTGTTGCCGTCCGGGTCGCGGACGTAGAGCGACTCGGCGGCGCCGCGGGCGCCGAAGCGCGGGCCGGGGCCGTCGACCACGTCGAACGTGCCCCCGGCCACCACGTCCGCCCAGTCCAGCGGCTCGACCACCAGGCATATGTGGTCCACGTTGGTGCCGTCCCCGCTGTCCCCGCCCGTCACGAGGTCGATGAGTGTCGAGGCGCTGACCCGCACCGAGGGGAACGGCGCACCCCCCGCGCGCCACTCGGCCACCCGCACCGGCTCCAGGCCCAGCGGCCCGGTGTAGAACGCCAGCGAGCGCTCGATGTCGGCGACCCGCAGGACCACGTGGTCGAACCCGGTGACCTTCACGGCGTTCCCTCTCCCGGCGGCCGTACGGACCGGCCGCACCGCTGTCCGATTGATACTCGTTTGTGTTCCTGGTGGCATCAACGACGCATACCCGGCGGCCTATTCCGCCCGGACCGCACCCGGGTCGGATCTTTTTCCCGGCCGCCTGTGCGCCGATGCGAACAGAGCCGCTCCGACCTGCGGAAACGATGTTCCGAGTGGAGCGTTCCTCCGTCAACACATGTCCCCCGGCCGAGTGAATAGGGCCTGCGTCTACCCCGTCCGGTCCGCTACGGTGCCGGGCGCCGGACCGCTCAGCGGCCGGGTGCGGGGCGGCCCGGCCCCCTCCGGCACTGGACGCCCCCGATCCGTCGCGGGCGATGACAGGACGCGAGGGAACGGGGAACGATGGCCGGCGGATCCCAGGTCGAACGCGGTCCGGCCGTCCCGCTCTGGCGGCACCGTGACTTCCTCCTCCTGTGGGGCGGACAGTCCTTCAGTCTGATCGGCTCCCAAGTCACGCTGATCGCCCTGCCCTTGACCGCCGTACTCGCCCTGCACGCCGGGGCGGAAGCGGTCGGTGCGCTGGGCGCGGCCGGATCGCTGGGGACGCTGCTCTTCGCGTTGCCCGCCGGCGTGGTGGTGGACCGGGTCAGCAAACGCCGCGTGATGCTCGTCTGCGACGCCGTCCGCGCGGTGACGCTCGGCGGCGTGTTCGCCGGCGCCGTGCTGGGCTTCCTCGGCCTCCCGCTGCTCCTGGGCGTCGCCCTGGCGAACGGGATCTGCGCCACGTTCTTCCTCGCCGCCTACCGCTCCTTCCCCGCCACCCTGCTGGGGCCGGAACGCCTGCTGGAGGCCAACGGCCGCATCGCCACCACCGCGTCGATCGCCGCCCTCGCCGGTCCGGGGCTGGGCGGCGCGCTCATCGGCGCGATCGGTGCCGCCCGCGCGATCGGCGCCGACGCGGTCACCTACGCCGTCAACGCGATCACCCTGCTGTTCGTCCGCGACCCGCAGGCGCCCGCACCGGCCGACGCCGAACAGGCGCCCGGCGCAACCGCGTTCGGCACCCCGACCACCCGGGGAACGGCCGACGCGCCGGCGCGGGAGGACGGCGGACGCCTGCGTCGCGTCTGGCGGGAGACCTGCGCCGGACTGCGCTTCGCGCTGCGCGGACCCCAACAACGGTCGCTCAACGTCTCGATGGCGCTCATCACGTTCATGATCGCCGGGAGCTCCCCGCTGACCACGCTCTACGCCGTGCGGGGGCTGGGGTGGAGCGCGCAGGCGCTGGGCCTGGTGCTCGGCCTCGGCTCAGCGGGCGGGATCCTGGGGAGCCTGGTGGCGGGCCGGTGGATCCGCCGGGCCGGTCCGCACGCCGTGATCATGACCGTCGCCTGGTGCTACGCCCCCGGCGAGGGCGTGATCGTGCTGGTGCGGCCGGGCCTCACCGGCCAGGTGGTGGTGACCGTCGGCTACGTCGTCTTCATCCTCCTGGCCTCCTGCAACAACGTCGCCCTCCAGACCCTGCGCCAGACCGCCTGCCCGCCGCACCTGCCTGACGCGCGCGGGCCGGAGCCGGGTGCGGCGGTCGGCGCCGTCCCCGCCGTGGCCCCTGCCGACGTCGCGCCCGGGAGCCGCCCCGCGCCGGGGGAGGCACCCGTGCCCGGGGCGGGAGCGTGCGGCGACGTTCCGGCGGGCCCGGTGGGGTCCGGCGCCGGGGTGGGATCCGGCGCTGAGGCTGGGGCCGGCGGGGCGGGACCCAGCGTTGGCGCGGGAGCCGACGTCGGCGCGGAGGCCGGTGGGCCGGGGGCGGACGCCGGTGGGGCGGGGGCGGGGGCGGGCCGGCGGGGCGGGGGCGGACGCCGGTGGGGCGGGGGCCGGGGCGCGGCCCTGACGACCCGGTGTGCCGAGCCTAGGCACGTTCGACGGCGGAGCGGCAGGGGCGTGAAGGAGCCAGTGGGCGCTAGTCAGATGATCGAAGCGCTCCGGATGAGCGCCCCAAATCCGCTTACCCGGATGGGCGATTGAGTTGCCGCTCGCAGTGCGGAACCGTGGAAGTCGCCGGAGCCTCCGGGGCGACCTGGAGGACCGGAGCAGGGCGTGCGGTGCCGCTCCCGTGGCCGCACGCCGCCGCACGGGCAGAGCACAGGAGGAGAACCATGACCCGCGAAGAGATCCGGCGTGCCGCAGCCCTCGGCGGTGCCACCGGAGTCCTGACCGTCGGAGCGGCCCGCCCGCTGGCCCTCCGGTCCTCCGCACCCCCGAGGTCCGCCCGGCGGGCGTCGGCCGCGGTGGTCTTCATCCCCGCCCAACGCCGCCGCCCACCACGCCCGTTCGAACCGTTCGAGCCCAACCACGGCCCCGCAGGCCACCACCGCTTCCGCCGCAGACCCGGCCCCGCGAGGCAGCCCGCCGCCCGAGCCACGGCGAACGCGTGACCGCTGGCGCTGCCTGTCGCGGTGCCGTGCTGAACGCCTGACGGCCCGGGGCGCCGCTGCCGGTGCCGTGGCGAACGCCTGAGCGCCGGCGCCGTGGCGAACGCGTGACCGCTGGCGCCGTGGCGAACGCCTGAGCGCCGGCGCCGTCCATCGCCGTGCCGTGCTGAACGCCTGACGGCCGCCACGGTCCAGCTCCCGCCCGACGCCGTGCCCCGCTCGAACGTGCTCCCGGCACCGTCCCCCGACCCCGTACACCGCATCGCACGGGCACCCCGCTGCCGCAGCCATGCGGAAGAGTCCCGCCGCACACCGTCCCGCCCGCCCGAGTGCCACCGGGCCGCACCCGACGTCCGCCCCGCAGCGGTCGCCGCACGGCCACCCGGTGAACGCCCGCACAGGTGAGGGGCACTCCGCCGAACCCCGGCGACACCGGCACGCCCTCCCACCGCGCCGGGAAGGCCGCCGCGCGCACCGCAGGCCGGGGGCGTCACGCGGCGACCACGGTGACCGCCTCCCGGCGCATCGCAGAGGCGCACGTCAACGAGGGTTCGGGCGGCCGTGTCGCGGTCCGGTGCCGGTGTCAGGGGGCGCCGGGTGGCCGTCGGCGTCCCGCACGGCGTGGTTCCGGCCTCGGGGGCCACGCCCTGCGGCGGCGACCGTCCGGCGGGAGGCAGGGGGAACGGTCAACGCCCGCACGGGCCACGGCGGTTGGCGTCAGGCGCCCGGAAGGGCCTCGCGCGGCACGGTTCGCCCGTCGCCGCCCGTGCCCCGGCGCCGCCGCTCACAGAACAACCCCATGACGTGCCTCCGGCGCGCGCTCGCCCGGACTCCCCGCCGGGCCGGGCGCCGCCGGTGGCACCGCCCGGCCGACCGCTGACGCACCGCCTGCCCCGGCCCTGCGGCCCGCCCGGCCGGGACCCCGCACCGCTCAAGGCCCGCACCGCGTACCCCCGAACCCCCGCACCGCCGGACGCCCCCGCACCGCCGAACCCCCGCACCCCCGAACCCCCCGCACCCCCCGCACCCCCGCACCGCCGGACGCCCGCGCCGCGTACGCCGCCCCCGGACCCCCTTCAGCTCTCCCGGTGGACCTTGTGCTGGGCGGCCTGGGCGCGGGGGCGGACGACGAGGAGGTCGATGTTGACGTGGGACGGGCGGGTGACCGCCCAGGTGATGGTGTCGGCGACGTCGTCGGCGGTGAGCGGGGCGGGAACGCCGCGGTAGACGGCGGCGGCCCTGTCGGCGTCGCCGGCGAAGCGGTTGAGGGCGAACTCGTCGGTACGCACCATGCCGGGGGCGATCTCGATGACGCGGACCGGGTCGCCGCACAGTTCCAGCCGCAGGGTGGCGGCGATCGCGTGGGAGCCGTGCTTGGCGGCCACGTAGCCGCCGCCGCCCTCGTAGGCGGTGTGGCCGGCGGTGGAGGAGAGCACCACCACGACGCCGTCGCCGCCCGCGCGCAGGGCGGGCAGCAGGGCCTGGGTGACGTGAAGGACACCGATGACGTTGACCTCGTACATCGCGCGCCAGTCGTCGGGGTCACCGGCCTCGACGCTGTCCGCGCCGAACGCGCCGCCGGCGTTGTTGACCAGGATGTCGACGCGGTCGAGGGAGGCGGCGAAGGCGGTGACGGCCGCGCGGTCGGTGACGTCGAGGGGGCGGGCGACGGCGTCGTGGCCGGCGGCGCGCAGTTCGGCGGCCAGGGCCTCGACGCGGTCGGTCCGGCGGGCGGTGAGCACGACGCGGTGGCCGGCGACGGCCAGTTGCCGTGCTACGGCGGCGCCGATGCCGCTGCTGGCTCCGGTCACCACGGCGGTACGGGACATGCGGGCACTCCTTCACGGCGGGCGGACGGCCTCCACCCTACGGGGGACCCTTTCGCGCCGGAACGCCGAAGCCCGGCAGGGAGGACGGCCCCCGGCCGGGCCGGTGGAGCGGTGGGTGCCGGACGGGTCGGGGTGCTGTTCCGGCGCCAGGGGCGGGGCGGGGGCGGACGCGCGACCGCGGAACACTGACGCTTCGTCAGGCGGTCACGGCGGCGGTGTCCGGGGCGGATGGGAGGCGGCGGGCGCGCAGGGCGAGGGAGCCGGTGCGGGTGAGGATCATCGCGACGGCCATGAAGATGAGGCTGTCGGTGATCGCCGCCCCCGTCACCGCGTGCGCCGCGCACCAGCGGCCGAGTTGCTGCGGGAACCAGTCGGAGGCGCCGTAGGAGAACGCGGCGCGTGCGCCGACCACCCCGGTCCACAACAGCGCGTAGCCGAGGCCGGCGCGGCTGACCGGACGCCCGGTGCGGGGGCTGCGGTAGACCCGCATGAGCAGCGCGGCCGCCGCGCCGCACAGCAGTCCGGCCGCGGTGCCGAGCACCTCCAGCAGCAGTCCCGTCCCGTGCCCGGCCGGGGTGTCGAGGAAGATCGGGATGACGCCGCCCGCGACGGCGGCCGGCCGCAGGATCCGCAGGGCGCCGATCTTGCGGTGCGCCCCCAGGTCGCTCTCCAGTGTGGCGGCCAGCACCGCACCGTTGACGATCATGGCTTGGACCAGGACGTTCGACATCGTTGGGCTCCCTCGCGACGTGCTCCCGGCGGCGGGAGGTCCCGGGCCGGCCGGCGGACCGCCGGGGAGGCCACTGTCGGGCGGCCGGGCCCGGCGGCGCGTCGCAGCGTGGTACCGCATCCGGTACGACCCGGCGGTCCCCGGCGTCACCCCGCCCGTCACCCCGTGGTGTGACGTCCGGCGCCGGGTCGGCCGCGTACCGTCGTCGGGGGCCGGCGGTGCGCGCCGGCCGTGGAGTCCGAGGAGGCCGGTGCATGCCCGAACCGCGCGTGACCGCCCCCGCCGGCGGGCCGACCGCCGGGGTACCGGACAGCGGCGGGGGTGTGCGGCACCGCGGTGAGCTGCTGCACGCGGTCTCCTGGCTGATCCGTGCGGCCGCCTTCGTGCTGATCGGCTGGGACCTGTTCGCCGACCTGCCGCACGGACCGGTGGCGCTGCCGGCGGCGGTCGCCGGCTACGCGCTGTGCGGGGTGCTGCTCGCCGGCTGGGCGCTGCTCGAACGCCCCGGCCCCCCGGGCACCGCGGACGGCCCGGGCGCGGTGGAGCGGTCCGGGGCGGCGGCCCGGCCGGTCCCGGCGGCGTGGCTGCTCGCGGTGCTGTCGGCCGTCGCCTGCGCGCTGTCGATGGATGGCGGCGCGTCCTCGGTGGCGGCGATCGGGGTGATCGCCACCATCGACGCGGGGACGCAGTCGCGACTGGCCACCGGCTGGACGGTGTGCGGCGCCGGGGCGGCGGCGGTCGCGGTCACCGCGCCCTTCACCGGCGCGGGCGGTCAGAAGGCGGTGGTCGCCGTGCTCGCCCTCGTGGTGGGCCTGCTGACCGGCTTCAACCGCCGCGCCTTCCGCGTGCGGGCCGAGCAGAGCGCCGCACTGCTGGACCGCACGGAGGAACTGCGCAGCGAACAGCGGCGCAGCGCGGTGCTCGACGAACGGGCCAGGATCGCCCGGGAGATCCACGACATCCTGGCCCACTCCCTGGGCGCGCTGGGCATCCAGATCCAGGCCGCGCGGGCACTGCTCGCCGACGGTCAGGGCACCGGCCGGGCCCAGGAAGTGCTGGCGGTCGCCCAGCGGATGGCCTCCGAGGGGCTGGCCGAGACCCGGGACGCCGTCCACGCGCTGCGCACCGGCGTGCTGCCGCTGGACGAGGAGGTGGCCGCGCTGGCCCGCACGCACGAGGAGCGGCACGGTGTGCCGGTGGCCGTCGAGGTGGCCGGCAGGCCCGTTCCGCTGCCGGCCGACAAGACGGTGGCGCTGACCCGGACCGCGCGCGAGGCGCTGGTCAACGCGGCCAAGCACGCCCCGGGCCGCCCGGTGCGGCTGGCACTGGAGTTCGGAGGGGAACGGGTGGCGCTCACCGTCAGCAACGCCCTGGGGGCGCGGCGGGACACCGGCTTCGCCACGCTGGACGGCGGCTACGGTCTGACCGGCGTACGGGAACGGCTCCTGCTCCTCGGCGGCACCCTGCACGCCGGCCCCGCCTCCGCCGGCCCCGCACCCCATGACCCCCCGCACGAGGGCCCCGCACCCCATGACCCCGCACCCCGCGCCGCGCAGGGGGAGTGGACGCTGGTCGCCGAGGTGCCGCGGTGAGCGGGGCGGAGCGGCCGGTGCGCGTCGTGGTGGCGGACGACCAGGCAGCCGTGCGCGAGGGGCTGGTGCTCATGCTCGACCTGCTGCCGGACATCGAGGTGGTCGGAGCGGCCGCCGACGGGGCGCAGGCGCTGCGGCTGGTGGAGGAACGGTCGCCGGACGCGGTGCTGCTCGACCTGCGTATGCCGGTGATGGACGGGATCGAGGCCACCCGGCGGCTGACCGCCGGGCATCCGGGGGTCGCCGTCGTCGTCCTGACCACCTATGCCGACGACCGGTCGGTGCTGGAGGCCCTGCGGGCGGGCGCGTGCAGCTACCTGACGAAGGACGCCGACCGGCGGCACATCGCCCGCACCCTGCGGAACGCCCGCGACGGGCTCGCGGTGCTGGACCCGAGGGCCCGGGCGGCCCTGCTGGCGGCCGCCCGGCCGGACGTGTCCCCGCCGGTGCCCGATCCGGTGGCGGAGGAACGGCTGACGCCGCGGGAGCGGGAGATCCTCACGCTGATCGCCCGCGGCCGCAACAACGCCGAGATCGCCGCGGAGCTGTTCCTCAGCGGCAACACCGTCAAGACCCACATCAACCGCGTCTTCGCCAAGACCGGTTCGCGCGACCGCCTCGCCGCCGCGGCCTACGCGCGCCGCCACGGCCTGGCCTGACGGTGCCGGGAACGCCGGCCCCCGCCCCGGAACGCCGGGAACCCCCCGATCGCCGTCCCCGGGAACGCCGGAGCCCGGCCGGGGACGGGTCCCCGGCCGGGCCGGTGGTGCGCTCGCGGTCCGGTGAACCGGGCCGCGGGGGCGACTACTTGAAGGACTTCAGGTAGTTCAGGGTGGGCGAGCCGACGCCGGTGGCGTTGTCGTAGCCCTTGACGGCGTTCAGCGAGGTGTCGGTGCCGAAGGACACCAGACGGACCGCGAGGCTGCCGTTGATCATGCCGAAGTCGGCGACGTTGCTCAGCGGAGCGGTCTTGTGGGCCGCCGCGTGGTCGACGACGTCCTTGAACAGGCCGAGGGTGCCGCGGACGTAGATCTCCGGGTTGGCGAAGCCGATCGCGTGGTGCTGGGCCTGGATGGCGTCGGCCTGGACCGCGGCGAACTCCGGCGAGGAGACCGAGGTGCCGCCGTAGCCGCCCTCGCTGTAGGCGCCGTCGGCGGTCATGCCGACCAGGACGGAGGTGTACAGGTCACCGTTCATGGCGACGTCGGGGGTGACGCGCATCGCGTGCGGGGCCTTCGCACCGGTCATCAGGGTGTGCGACAGGCTGCGGGGGACGCTCCAGCTCTGGTACCAGGGCTGCTGGAAGTCCTCGGAGGTGCCGCCGCCGCCACCGAAGTAGAAGTTGCCCGGGAACGGGAGCCAGCTCTTGCCGTCGGCGGACAGCGCGGAGCGCTGGGTGCCCATGTCGGTCTCGAAGCCGTACGAGCCGCTCTTGTTCTTCAGGCCCAGCGCGGTGCCGCCGACAGCGGTGACCCACACCGAGGAGTCCGGCCAGTTGGCCTGGGCACGGGGGGTGTCGCCCTGGCAGTTGGCGCCGGTGGCGGCCGCCTGCGGGCTGCTGTCGCCGCAGTCGCCGGCCGAGAAGTTGATCGTGATGCCCTCGACGGCGGCCTTCTGGAATTCCTGCGTGTAGGCGGCGATCTCGGTGGCGGTGACGTCCGAGTCGTCCGTGGTGTGCATGATCTCACCCCACGAGTTGGTGATGACGTCAGCACTGTGCTTGTCGACGATCGAGCTGATCGCGGCGAGCAGGTCGTCGTCGGTGCAGGAGTTGGCGCCGACGTAGTGGACGTTGGCGTCCGGCGCGAGGCCGTGCACCATCTCCACGTCGAGGGCCTCCTCGCCCTGCCAGCCCTCGGGGCCGCCGCACAGGTCCTGGTCGGTCCACTGCGAGGGCGTGACGTCCTCGGTGTACTGGCCGGACGTGAACGCCTTGTCGCCGTGGTTGGTGGCGAAGGTGTTGGCGTCCGCCTCCATGGTCGAGGCGCCGTAGGCGTCGACGATGGCGACGGTGGCGCCCTTGCCGGTCAGGCCGGAGGCGGAGATGCCGTACGCCTTGCGCAGCTGCGACGGCTGGAACGAGCACTGGTCGAAGGGGACCGCGCCGTTGACGTAGCCGGTCGGGGCACCGTTGGCCAGCTTCTGGCCCCAGTAGTCCGAGCAGGTCTCGGTGGTGGGCAGGCCGTCGGCCGGCTTGACGCCCGTGGCACCGGTGTTGACGCGCGTGGAGTCCGGACGGGCGTGGTTGCTGCCGGCCGAGGACAGCCCGGTGACGCCGATGACCGAGGCGGACACCGAGGCGGGCACGGTGACGTCGCGGGCCGGCGCGTGACGCAGCTTGCCGGAGACCTTGTACTGGTGGACCGAGGTGCCGAACGCCTTGGTGACCGCGGCGTTGGTGCCCTTCACACTGATGGCGTGCTCGCTGGCCGAGACCACGGTCAGGCCCGCGCCGGTCAGCCACTTCTTGACCGCGGCGACCTGGGCCTTCGTCGTGCCGAAGCGCGACTTGGCCTGAGCGGCGGTCAGGAACTTGCCGTACTGGGCGTTGTGCGGGTCGGAGACGGCCTTGGCGTAGTCGTTCAGGCCCGCGGCGTTCTGCGACGCCAGGTAGACGGTGCCGGTGAACTCGGTGGACGCCGGGGCGGTGCCCGCGTCCTTGGCGGCGGTGGCCCACGCGGGGTGGCTGCCGGCGACGGTCTTCGGGCCGGCGGTCGGGGCGGACGCCTGCGAAGGGGCGGCCAGGGCCAGCGAGCCGGACGCCAGAGCCAGGGACGCGACCGCGCCGACCGCTATCCGGCGGCCGCGCACGGCACGGGAGTTGAGTTTGTCGTTAATGACGACTCCAACGTTATGTCTGTGGGGGCGCGCGTTCGGACGCCGCGCTGCAACCCTGTCCGGGGACGCTCATGACAAGCGTCGGCCTGTAGTGTGCACGCCATGTGACGATCGTGGGAATAGCCGTCAGCGGGGGTCTTGGCATTAGCCGTTGAGGGACTCCCCGTCCGGGGGGCCAAGCCACCGCGAAACCGGGCGAACCCACCCGTCCGCCGTAATGTCCTGGCAGCTACCGGCCACCGGCACAACCCTGCCGCGCCCCAACGGCCACAACGGCCCCGCGCGGTGCCCGGGGGTTCAGGGCCAGACGAGGCAGTAGAGCTGGTGGCCGTTGATGTGCAGGCGGTGGGCGAAGTCCTGCCACTCGTGCAGCATCTGGTAGATGAGGAAGGCGTCGCGCGGGCCGCGGCGGTCCGGCACGGTCGACCAGATGAAGGCGGCGGCGCCCAGTTCCTCCTCGGCGGCCCGGCGCAGCGGCTCCACCACGGTGGCCGGGAGTTTCATGAGCGCGTAGTCGGGGTGCAGGACGACGAGTTCGAGGGGCGGGACCTTCGACAGGGGTATGCCCTGGATTCCGGTGAGCACCATGGCGGCCATGGTCTCCGGCTTGACCTTGGTGTACATGCCCTGGCCGAGTTCGTCGCCGCCGAGCTCCTCGGGGCGCATGGAGATCGGCACGCGGGCCGCTGTCGCGCCGTCGGGTGCGCCGAAATACTTGTAGGTCACCCCCACTCGGCCACCCCTGTCTCCACCCTCCGAGGTATCGCTGTGCCCCTCATGCCGGACCGTCGGTGCCGGGTGCCGGTGGGCCGGGCGTGTTCGGGCGCGCGGTCGTCCGCGCCTCGCGGCCGATAGGCCACCCGGCTGCAATTCACTACCCGACCATCGACGGGCCCAACCACGCAACCCGATCATCGTGTCAGATACACGGTCGAGACCTGATCACCCGACGAACCCGACCTCTGAGACGATGGGTGCCGTGAACACTCCCTACGACGTCCGGGCCCCAGTCTCCCAGACCCTCTTCGACCGGGCCGCCGCCGTCACCCCGGGTGGCGTGAACTCTCCGGTACGTGCCTTCGGCGCGGTCGGGGGTACGCCCCGGTTCATGGTCTCCGGCACCGGCCCGTACCTCACCGACGCGGACGGCCGGGAGTACGTGGACCTGGTGTGCTCCTGGGGGCCGATGATCCTGGGCCACGCCCATCCGCTGGTGACCGCCGCGGCGCGGGAGGCGGTGGAGCGCGGCACCTCCTTCGGCACGCCCGGCCGGGGCGAGGTGGAACTGGCGGAGGAGATCGTGGCCCGGGTGGCCCCGGTCGAGCGGGTCCGGCTGGTCTCCTCCGGGACCGAGGCCACCATGTCGGCGATCCGGCTGGCCCGCGGCTTCACCGGGCGGGCCAAGGTGGTGAAGTTCGCCGGCTGCTACCACGGCCACGTCGACTCCCTGCTGGCCGCCGCCGGCTCGGGCGTGGCGACCTTCGCGCTGCCCGACACCCCCGGGGTGACCGGCGCCCAGGCCGGCGACACGATCGTGCTGCCGTACAACGACCTGGACGCGGTGCGCGCCGCCTTCGCCGCCCGGCCGGGCGAGATCGCCTGCGTGATCACCGAGGCGTCGCCGGGCAACATGGGCGTGGTTCCGCCGCTTCCCGGCTTCAATCAGGGTTTGGCTGATTTGTGCCGTGCCGACGGCGCCCTCTACGTCTCCGACGAGGTGATGACCGGCTTCCGCGTCTCGCGGTCCGGCTGGTTCGGGCTGGACGGCGTGGTGCCCGACCTGATGACGTTCGGCAAGGTCATGGGTGGCGGTTTCCCGGCGGCGGCGTTCGGCGGCCGGGCCGACGTCATGTCCCGGCTCGCGCCGCAGGGCCCGGTCTACCAGGCCGGCACGCTGTCCGGGAACCCGGTGGCCGTCGCGGCCGGCCTGGCCCAGCTGCGGCTGCTCGACGACGGCGTGTACGCCGCGGTGGACCGGGCGGCCGACGCGGTCGCCGGCCTGGTGGGCGAGGCGCTGGCCAAGGAGGGCGTGCCGCACCGCGTGCAGCGGGCCGGCAACATGTTCTCGGTCTTCTTCGCCGAGGACCCGGTCACCGACTACGACGGCGCGCGGGCGCAGGCCGCCCACCGCTTCACCCCGTTCTTCCACTCCATGCTCGCCTCCGGCGTCTACCTGCCGCCGTCGGCGTTCGAATCGTGGTTCGTCTCCGCCGCGCACGACGACGCGGCCGTCGAACGCATCGCCGCCGCCCTGCCCGCCGCCGCGCGCGCCGCGGCGGCGGCGCCCGACGTCCAGGAAGGTTCCCGGTGACCAGCTCCGCGCAGACCCCGGCCGGTGAGGAGATCACCGTCGTGCACGTCATGCGGCACGGCGAGGTGCACAACCCGCAGGGGGTGCTCTACGGCCGGCTGCCCGACTACCACCTGTCCGCCCTCGGCCGGAAGATGGCCGAACGGGTGGCGGACAGCCTCTCCGGCCGCGACATCACCCACGTGGTGGCCTCCCCGCTGGAACGCGCCCAGGAGACCGCCGCGCCGGTCGCCGCGGCCCACGGCCTGGAGGTCGCCACCGACGGGCGGCTGATCGAGGCGGACAACGTCTTCCAGGGCAAGGCGTTCGGTGTCGGTGACGGCGCGCTGCGCCGCCCGGCGAACTGGAAGCACCTGACGAACCCGTTCCGGCCCAGTTGGGGCGAGCCCTACGTCGACCAGGTGGTGCGCATGATGGGCGCGCTGACCGCCGCCCGGGACGCCGCCCGCGGTCACGAGGCGGTGTGCGTGAGCCACCAGCTGCCCGTGTGGGTGCTGCGCTCGTTCGTCGAGCGCCGCAGGCTCTGGCACGACCCGCGCCGCCGGCAGTGCACGCTGGCGAGCCTGACGAGCTTCACGTTCAAGGGGAACAACATCGTCTCCGTCGGCTACAGCGAGCCGGCCCGTGACCTGGTCCCGGCGCACCTGCTGGCCGGTGCGAAGAGGCAGACGGGCGCGTCCAAGGGCCACGGCGCCTGACGTCGCGCGTCTCCGCCCCGGGGCCCGGTGAGGGTTCCGGGGCGGTTCCGTGCGCGGTCCGGGGTGACGGGAGGTCACCCGTACGCCCCGTGCGGCCGGCGCGGCGTTCCGTCACCGTGGCGAGACCCCAGGTGACGGCTGACCTGAGAGTTCATCGGTGATCCGTCCCCTTTGTGGACGTATCTCCACGATGATGGTCATATGAATTCGCTCTTTTGCCGAGGAACTGCTTCTCCGATCATCGCGTCTAATGGTTGGTACGCCCCTCACAGGGGGTCCACAGATGTCAAGCGACACGGCACCGGTGGGCAAGGAAACCGACGCGGATGGCGGGGACGGCGATGCGCTCGATCACACGAAGGAGCATGCTCACCCTCACGGCGGGAGCCGCGGCCGCTGCGGCCACCGGATGCTCCGCCGATTCGGGGCGCGAGCATGCCAAGCCCAGCGCCGCGGCGCCCGCGCAGGCCGGTCACCAGGCCGCCAAGCCGGCCGTGGTCAGCCTCATCGGCGACGGATCGACGGCCTACACCGGCGACCAGCCCTTCCAGCCGGTCGCGCGCCGCCTGGAGCCGGGACAGGAACCGCCGCAGTTCGTGATCTTCTCCTGGGACGGCGCCGGAGAGCTCGACAACGGCCTCTTCCAGCGCTTCCGCAAGCTCGCGCAGGACCACGACGCCAAGATGACCTTCTTCCTCTCCGGCCTCTACACCCTGCCGGAGGACAAGAAACTCCTCTACCGTCCGCCGAACAACCCGGCCGGCGCCTCGGCCATCGGCTACTTCAAGGACGAGCACATCCGCCTGACCCTGGAACAGGTGCGGATGGCGTGGCTGGAGGGCCACGAGATCGGCACCCACTTCAACGGGCACTTCTGCGACGGCTCCGGCAGCGTCGGGCGCTGGACGCCCGCGCAGTGGGAGTCGGAGATCGAACAGGCCATAGGGTTCGTCACCCGCTGGAAGACCAACACCGGCTTCCACGACCTCGACTTCCTGCCGTTCGACTACCGCAAGGAGATGATCGGCGGCCGCACCCCCTGCCTGCTCGGCCAGGACAACTGGCTGCCGACCGCGCGCAAGCTGGGCTTCCGCTACGACGCCAGCTCGCCGGGCGGCAACCAGATCTGGCCGGCCAGGCGCTACGGGATCTGGGACCTGCCGCTCCAGCTCATCCCCTTCCCCGGGCACCGCTTCGAGGTGCTGTCGATGGACTACAACATGCTGGCCAACCAGTCGATGGCGGCCACGCAGTCCGACCCGCGCAACTACCCGGGCTGGCGCAAGCAGGCCACCGCCTCCTACGTGGCCGGATTCGAACGCGCCTACCGCACCAACCGGGCGCCGTTCTACATCGGCAACCACTTCGAGCAGTGGAACGGCGGCCTCTACATGGACGCCGTCGAGGAGGCGTTCAAGCACATCGCCGCCGAACGCGACAAGGGCGCCGACGTGCGGATGGTCTCCTTCAAGCAGTACGTGAACTGGCTGGACGCCCAGGACCCGAAGCTGCTGGCGAAGCTGCGCACCCTCGACGTGGGCGCCCGGCCGACCGAGGGCTGGGCGCGGTTCACCAAGGACGTCGACGTGTGACCCGCCGGTGCGGCCGGACCCGCGCGGTCCGGCCGCACCGCGCTCCCGTCACCGGCCCGCCGGCGCGTTCCGGCTGGTGGGGAGGGGGTGGCGGGGCCGGACGGGGGGTGCTGAAAAGCGGCACAATGCCCATGCGAAACTTTTCACATGAGTGCGAAGCCCACCCCCGGCCCGAGCCGTTCGAGCCGGCCGTCCCGACCGGCCGCCCGTGAGGGACACGCCGTCCACGGCCGCCGGACCGGACCGGCACTGGCCGCCGCGGCCGTGCTGGCGCTGACGCTGGCCGGCTGCGGGTCGACGTCCGGCCAGGGCTCCAGCGGCCCGGGCGGCGGCTCGGGCACCCGCTACGTGCAGGGCAGCGGCGCCGTCACCACGGTCGAGCGGGGTCACCGCACCGCCGCACCCGACATCTCCGGCACCACCGTCGACGGCAAGCAGCTCAAGCTGTCGGACTACCCCGGCAAGATCATCGTGCTGAACGTCTGGGGCTCGTGGTGCGACCCGTGCCGCGCCGAGGCACCCAACCTGGCGCAGGTCGCCAAGGCCACCGCCGGCCGGGGCGTGCAGTTCGTCGGCATCGACACCCGGGACGTGCACACCGCGCAGGCCCGCAGCTTCGAGCGGGACTTCGCGATCGGCTACCCCAGCCTCTTCGACCCGGACGGGCGGCTGCTGCTGAAGTTCCCGCGCGGCAACCTCTCGCCCTCCGGCATCCCCAACACCCTGATCCTGGACCGGCAGCACCGGATCGCCGTGCGGCTGCTGAAGCCGCTGACCGCCGAGGAACTGACCAAGGCGCTCGACCCGATCATCGCGGAGAAGTGACGTGAGCCTCCTCGCCTCCGGATTCGACCCCGGCAGCACGGTCGCCTCCGGCGCCCTGCTGCTGGCGATCCCGGTCGCGCTGCTCGGCGGACTCGTCTCGTTCTTCTCCCCGTGCGTCCTGCCCCTGGTGCCCGGCTACCTCAGCTACGTCACCGGCGTCTCCGGCGCCGACCTCGGCCACGCCCGGCGCGGCCGGATGGCCGCCGGCGCGGCGCTGTTCGTCGCCGGGTTCACCGCGGTCTTCGTCTCCTTCGGCGCGCTGTTCGGCGGTTTCGGCTACACCCTCCAGGAGTACCGGGAGCCGATCACCAAGGTGCTGGGCGCCGTGACGATCCTGCTGGGCGTGGCGTTCATGGGTGTGGTGCCGGGGCTGTTCCAGCGGGAGTTCCGGCTGCACCGGCGCCCGGCCGTCGGGCTGCTCGGCGCCCCGCTGCTCGGGGTGCTGTTCGGCCTGGGCTGGACCCCGTGCCTGGGCCCGACGCTGGCCGCCGTGCAGGCCCTGTCCATCAACCAGGCCAGCGCCGGACGCGGTGCGCTGCTGACCGCCGTGTACTGCCTGGGGCTGGGCGTGCCGTTCGTCCTCGCCGCGATAGCGTTCCGGCGGGCGCTGGGCGCGTTCGCGTTCGTCAAACGGCACTACGCGTGGGTCATGCGCATCGGCGGCGGCATGCTGGTCGTGGTCGGCGTGCTGCTGGTGACCGGGGTCTGGGACCTGGTGGTCAACCAGATGCAGGTCTGGTCCGAGGGCTTCGATGTGGGGATCTGAACGATGACGGGAACGGACCGGACCAGCGGCGACGAGGCGAACGCCGCACGGCCCGACACAGCGGCGGACGGGGTCGAGCGCGACCTCGCGGGTGCCGCGGCCGACGCCGCCGCCGCGGCGCTGAGCACAGCGCCGCGCGAGGAGGGCGACCCCGCGGACGGCGGAACGGTGCTGCCGCGGCTGGGGGTGCTGGGCTGGCTGCGCTGGTTCTGGCGGCAGCTGACCTCCATGCGGGTCGCGCTGGTGCTGCTGTTCCTGCTGTCGCTGGCCGCCGTCCCCGGCTCGATCGTGCCGCAGCAGAACACCGAACCCGTCAAGGTCAGCGACTTCCTCACCCAGCACACCGTGCTGGGGCCGGTCTACACCCGGCTCGGGCTGTTCGAGGTCTACAGCTCGCCGTGGTTCGCCGCGATCTACCTGCTGCTGTTCGTGTCGCTGGCCGGCTGCATCGTCCCGCGCACCTGGCAGTTCGTGGGCCAGTTGCGCGGCCGCCCGCCGCGCGCGCCGCGCCGGCTGGACCGGATGCCGGCGTTCGCGAGCTGGACCACCGGCGCCGAGCCGGAGGCGGTGCTGCGCACGGCCGAGCGGACGCTGCGCGCCCGCCGCTACCGGGTGGCGCCGTCCACCGGGTCGGTCGCCGCCGAGAAGGGCTACCTGCGTGAGACCGGCAACCTGCTGTTCCACCTGGCGCTGTTCGGCCTGCTGATCGCCTTCGCGATCGGCACCCTCTACAAGTCCGACGGTTCGGTGCTGGTCACCACCGGCGGCGGGTTCTCCAACAACCAGTCGCAGTACGACGACCTGTCGCACGGCTCGTTCTTCGACCCCGACGACATGGCGCCGTTCGGCTTCCGGCTGAACACCTTCAACGCCACCTACCAGACCTCCGGCCCCACCAAGGGCACCCCGGTCACGTTCGCCGCGGGCCTGACGTACTACGGCGCGGACGGCGCGGAGCACCGGCGCACCGTGCGGGTCAACGAGCCGCTGGAGATCGAGGGCAACAAGGTCTACCTGACCTCGCACGGCTACTCGATGGACGTGACGGTGCGGGACGGCCAGGGCGACGTGGCCTACTCCGGCCCGGTGCCGTTCCTGCCGCTGGACGGCAACCTCGCCTCGCAGGGCGTCGTCAAGGTGCCCGACGCCATGGGCAAGGACGGCCGTCAGGACCAGCTCGCCTTCCAGGGCATCTTCACCCCGACGACCGTGGTGCTGCCGGGCCTGGGCCCGCAGTCGGTCTTCCCCGCGCTGGACAGCCCCAGCCTGTTCCTCACCGCCTACCACGGCGACCTGGGCATGGACGCCGGCCTGCCGCAGAACGTGTACCAGTTGGACACCACCAGCAAGAACCTGCACCAGTTCACCACCGGCAAGGGCGAGCCGTACCGGATCCAGCTGAAGCCCGGGCAGAGCAGCGCGCTGCCCGGCGGCGCCGGGTCGATCACCCTCAACCGCGTCGAGTCCTGGGGCGACTTCGAGGTCGTCCACCAGCCGGGCATCCCGCTGGCCCTGATCAGCGCGCTGCTGATGCTCGCCGGACTGGCCGGCTCGCTGTTCATCCAGCGCCGCCGGGTGTGGGTGCGGGCCACCGCGGGACCGGACGGCCGCACCCTGGTGGAGCTGGCCGGCCTCGGCCGCAGCGAGTCCCCCAAGGTCGCCGACGAACTGACCCTCCTCGTGCACGACGTCCACGCCGAGGCCCCCACCGCCCCCGAACCGCAAGCGGACCCCACAGACGACGCGCGGAACGCTAAGGAGCACGCGTGACCATCGCCGACACGGTGAACGAGACGTTCGCCAACTACAGCAACTACCTGATCTACTCGGCGATGGCCGTCTACACGCTGGCCTTCCTGGCGCACATCGCCGAGTGGATCTTCGGCAGCCGCAGCAGGATCGCCCGCACCTCCGCGCTGGTCGCCGAACCGGCCGCCGGTGCCGGCGCTCCGGCCCGGGCCGCCGCCCCCGCGGTGGTCGCCCGGCGCGGCGGCACCGCCGTCCTGACCACGCCGAAGGTCGTCACCCGTGACGTCTCCGGCGACCGCGGCATCGCCGACGGCAAGGGAGCCGCCGGTGACGACGCCCAGGGCGAGTCCTACGGCCGGATCGCGATCTCGCTGACCGTTCTGGCGTTCGCCCTGCACCTCGCCGCCGTGTTCATGCGCGGCCTGTCGGTGCAGCGGGCGCCGTGGGGCAACATGTACGAGTTCTCGTGCACCCTCGGCCTGGTCGCCGTCGGCGCCTACCTGGTGCTGCTGGCGCTGGGCCGCAACGTGCGGTGGATCGGCCTGTTCCTGGTCACCGCGGTCCTGCTCGACCTGGGCCTGGCGGTCTCGGTGCTCTACACCGCCTCCGACCAGCTGGTGCCGGCCCTGCACTCGTACTGGCTGTGGATCCACGTCAGCTGCGCGATCATCTGCGGCGCGGTCTTCCACCTCGGCGCGCTGGCCACGCTGCTCTACCTCTTCCGCGACCGCTACGAACTGGCGCTGGCCGCCGGGCGCACCGGCCGGTTCGCCACCGTCTGGCAGCGGCTGCCGTCGGCGGCCACGCTGGACAAGTTCGCCTACCGGATCAACGCCGCCGTCTTCCCGCTGTGGACGTTCACCATCATGGCCGGGTCGATCTGGGCGGAGTCGGCGTGGGGCCGCTACTGGGGCTGGGACCCCACCGAGACCTGGTCGTTCATCACCTGGGTCGCCTACGCCTGCTACCTGCACGCCCGCGCCACCGCCGGCTGGAGGGGCCGCAAGGCCGCCTACCTGGCCCTGATCGGCTTCGCGTGCTTCCTGTTCAACTACTACGGCGTCAACGTCTTCATCGTCGGCAAGCACTCCTACGCCGGCGTCTGACCCCGGCGGCGCGGACGCCGGCGCCCCCGGTGCGGATCACGCACCGGGGGCGCCGGCGTTTCCGCGCGGCCACGGGTCAGCGGCGCTTGCGGTGGCCGCGCTCCTGGCGCGGCACGGTCTGGTTGGCGCTGGGCAGCACCGGCTTCGGCAGGTTGGCGACCTCCCACTCGGCCTGCGTCAGCTGCTGCGCGGTGTCCTCCGGCAGCCGCGGCGCGTGGTGCGCGGGCTGGTGGAAGCCGAATGCGGAGGTCAGGTCGCCGAACGTACGGCGGCGCCACTGGCTGATGTTGGGCTCCTGAACGCCGGTGAAGCGCTCCAGGAACCGCAGCACCGAGGTGTGGTCGAACGCCTCGCCGGCCGCCCAGCCGCCCACCGTCCACGGCGAGATGATGACGCAGGGCACCCGGAAGCCGCCGCCGACCGGCAGGCCGCCGATGAACTCGTCCGCGGTGCCGGCCCGCGGGGTCGGGGGCACGACGTGGTCGAACAGGCCGTCGTTCTCGTCGTAGTTGAGGATGAAGGCGGTCTTGCGCCACACCTCCGGGTTGGAGGCGATGGCCTCGATCTTGGAGGCCACGAAGTCCGCGCCGGCGGCCGGCAGGTACTGCGGGTGCTCGGACTGCGTGGAGGTGCAGATGATCCAGGAGACCGCCGGCAGACGGTCGTTGCGGGCGTCGTCCTCGAAGGTGCCGGCCGGGGAGACCGACATGCCCCGCTCGTACAGCGGGTCGCCGGGCTTGGCGTTCTGGAAGGCCGCGAAGTTGTCCAGCATGTTGCAGCCGTAGTTGTCGGCCTCCTGGTACACCTTCCAGCTCACCCCGGCCGCCTCCAGGCGCTCCGCGTAGGTGGTCCAGGTGTAACCGCCGGCCGGCGCCACGTTGGAGGTGATCGGGCCGCCGTGCTCCCCGTTGGGGTCGCAGGTGCCGGTCATCCAGTACATGCGGTTGGGCCAGGTCGGGCCCATCATCGAACAGAAGTAGTTGTCGCAGACGGTGAAGTTCTCCGCCAGCGCGAACTGGAACGGGATGTCCTCGCGCGTGTAGTAGCCCATGACGTACGGGCCGTTGACGCCGTCGGCCTTCCGGTGCGCGGGCAGCCAGTTGTCCATCTTGCCGCCGTTCCAGGCGGAGTGCTGCACCGACCAGGCGTGCGAGGTCGACGGGATCGCCTGCGCGCTGGAGGTCTTGGTGTCGAGGTGGAACGGCAGCAGGTAGCCGTCCGGGTTCTCCGGGTCCGGCTGGTGGAAGACGGAGTTGCCGGTGTCCAGCTTCAGCGCGTGCGGGTCGGAGAACCCGCGCACACCGGCCATGGTGCCGAAGTAGTGGTCGAACGAGCGGTTCTCCTGCATCAGCAGGACGACGTGCTCGACGTCGTCCAGCGAACCGTGCCGGGCCGGGCCGGCAGCGACCGCCTGCTGGATCGCGGGCGGCAGCAGCGACAGCGCCGCGGCACCGCCCACCGCGCCGGCCGCCGAACCGATGAGCCTGCGCCGGGTGATCTCGGACATGGCGAAGTCCCCTCCAGAGAACGCGGGATCGGGTGACGAGCAGCCCTGATGGGCCGCAACGACTGTGCGTGCGGCCCGGCGGAGTGCGGAGGACGAGACAGGTGAATAGTGCGGCAATTGCCGAGCAACAAAGAGGTTTTTTCCGGTCATCACGCGAAGGTGTGAACGAACGCCCGTAAACCCGCCACGAGTTGAGTGCACGTCACGCCCATGGCGCGGGCGGTCGCGGTGGCCGGGGCGTTCGCGCGGGCGGTGGTGGTGGCCGGGGCGTTCGCGGGGACGGCCGTGGTGGCCGGGTGCGGGGGTGCGGGGGCCCGTGGTGCGGGGCGCGGTGCGGGCGGGCCGTGGTCGGGGGCGGTCGCTGTGCGATATATGTCGCATGTGATGACGAACGCTTCTGCTTGTGGCCGGCGTCTGCTACACACGGAAGGTGCGGGGGCGCCACGACACGCCGGAGCGGGACCACACGATGACCGACAGCGACCCCGACGCCCCCCTGACCGAGGTCCACTTCGACCTCACCGCCGACGAGACCGCGCGGCGGGCCGCCGTCCTGGCCGCCATCGGCCCGCACTGGGACCCGGCGGCGGTCCTCGCGGACGAACGCGAGGCCGAACGGCTCCTCCACAGTGGGCTCGACGCGCAGCAGCGCGCGATCCACCGCCGCCTCAGCGAGGCCGGGATCCTGCCGCCGCTGCCGCGACCGCGCCAGGACGGGGACGGCCGTGCTGCCCCTTGACCCGTCCGCCGACCGGTCCCGCCGCGCCTGGGTGCCCTGTCCCGGCTGCCACGACCACGCCGGCTGCCCCGCCTGCGCGGCCGGCCGCGCCTGCCCCGAGCACTGGCGCTACCTCCTGGGCGCCACCGGCCCCCTCGTCCACCTCCAGTGCCCGTCCTGCGCGCACCTGTGGACCTGGGACTCCGGCGGCGCCCGCCGGCCCGCCTGAGCCCGCCGCCGCCACCCCGTCCCGGTCGCCGGGAGAAGCCGCCCCCGCCGCCGGGAGCACCGCCCCCGGCGGCGGGAGCCCCCGCGTCAGCCGCGCGGCGCCAGCGGACCGATCACGTCGCTGACCGGTGCGTCGGCCGCGGCGGTGCGCGGGTCGGCGAAGAAGACCTGCCGGGGCGGGCCGGACGGCGTCTCCCCGTGCTCCGCCGCCCACCGCAGCAGCGTGCCGAAGGCCCGTTCGCCCGAGACCGGGCCCAGCTCCGCCCGGGTCAGCCGCACGTACGCCTCCCGGTGTGCCGGATCGGTGCGCAGGCCCAGGTCCGGGAAGCCGGCGGCGATCGCGGCCGCCCCCTCGGACGGCACCGGACGGCAGTACTCCACCGGCCCCTCGCCGTCCCCGTCGCCGCCGACCTCGCCGTGGTAGACCAGGAACGGCGCCCCCTCGATCCCCGGCAGCCCCGGCAGTCCCGCCCCGCCCAGCCGGCCGGCCATCGCCCCCGTCCACCGTGACAGTTCCTCGCCGTCCCGGGTGCGCAGCACCGCCGACAGCACCGTGCGGTCCGGCATCTCGCGTTCCGCCACGTCCCACATGACCGTCTCCCTCCCTGAGAGCTCGTCCACCAGGAGGCCGGCCATCGCGCGCCGGGCGGTGAACTCCGCCTCGGCCCCGGCCCAGTAGGCCGAAAGCTCCCGGACCGCGTCGGCGCTCTCCGCACCGGCCACCAGCCGCACCCGGGCCAGCGGCATGCCGATCCGCCGCAGCGCCCCGATCAGCCGGGCCCGCGCCAGCTGCTCCGGCGCGTAGTACCGGTAGCCGGTGAACGGATCCGTGCGCGCCGGCGCCAGCAGCCCCGACTCGGCGTAGAGCCGCAGCGCCTTCGCCGACAGCCGCGAGGCCGCCGCGAACGCGCCCGCCGTCATCTCCCGCATCGGACGCCCTCCCCGCGACCGGGACCTCCCCGGCCGCACCCCGATCCTGCGCCCCGCCCCAGGGGCGAGGTCAACGCCCGCGCGCCGCGCCGCCGCCCCGGCGCCGGTGCCGTGCCGCCCGTGCCGGATACTGGGCGCATGGCTTTCGACGATCTCCGCTCGTTCCTGCGGGCACTGGAACGGGACGGCGACCTGCGGCGCGTCAAGGTGGAGGTCGATCCGCATCTGGAGATCGGCGAGATCACCGACCGCGTCAACCGGGCCGGCGGGCCGGCGCTGCTGTTCGAGAACGTGCGCGGCGCGTCCATGCCGCTGGCGATGAACGTCTTCGGCACCGACCGCCGCATGCTCAAGGCGCTCGGCCTCAGCTCCTACGACGACATCTCGGGGAAGATCGCCGGGCTGCTCAAGCCGGAACTGCCGCACGGCTTCACCGGCGTGCGCGAGGCGTTCGGCAAGCTCGCCGGCATGGCGCACGTGCCGCCGAAGAAGGTCAAGGACGCCCCCGTGCAGGAGGTGGTGCTGCGCGGCGACGACGTCGACCTCGGCGCGCTGCCCGCGCTGTTCACCTGGCCCGGCGACGGCGGCTCCTTCTTCAACCTGGGTCTGACGCACACCAAGGACCCGGCCACCGGCGTGCGCAACCTCGGTCTGTACCGCCTCCAGCGGCACGACCGGCGCACCATCGGCATGCACTGGCAGATCCACAAGGACAGCCGCCAGCACTACACGGCGGCCCTGGAACGCGGTGAGAGCCTGCCGGTCGCCATCGCCTTCGGCTGCCCGCCCGCCGTCACCTACGCCGCCACCGCGCCGCTGCCCGCCGACATCGACGAGTACCTCTTCGCCGGCTTCGTGCAGGGCAAGCGCGTGGAGATGACCGACTGCGTGAGCGTGCCGCTCCAGGTGCCGGCGCACGCCGAGGTGGTGCTGGAGGGCCGGCTGGAGCCCGGGAAGACGCTGCCCGAGGGCCCGTTCGGTGACCACACCGGCTTCTACACCCCGCAGGAACCCTTCCCCGCGCTGACGGTCGACTGCGTCACCATGCGCCGCCGCCCGCTGCTCCAGTCCATCGTGGTGGGCCGCCCGCCCACCGAGGACGGGCCGCTGGGCAAGGCCACCGAACGGTTCTTCCTGCCGCTGCTGAAGATCATCGTCCCGGACATCGTGGACTACGACCTGCCCGAGGCCGGCGGCTTCCACAACTGTGCGATCGTCTCGATCGACAAGAAGTACCCCAAGCACGCCCAGAAGGTCATGCACGCCGTCTGGGGCGCCCACATGATGTCGCTGACCAAGCTGATCGTCGTGGTGGACGCCGACTGCGACGTGCACGACTACCAGGAGGTCGCCTGGCGGGCGTTCGGCAACACCGACTACGCGCGCGACCTCACCGTCGTCGAAGGCCCGGTCGACCACCTCGACCACGCCTCCTACCAGCAGTTCTGGGGCGGCAAGGCGGGGATCGACGCCACCCGCAAACTGCCCGAGGAGGGCTACACCCGGGACGGGGGCTGGCCGGAGATGATCAGCCCCGACCCCGAGACCGCGGCCCGGGTGACCCGCCGCTGGAAGGAGTACGGCCTGTGAGCGCCGAGTCCGCCGCGCACCTCCTGCGGCCGGAACCCGCCCCGCCCGGGCGGATCCGGGCCTTCCTGCGGCTGGTGATGATCGAACACTCGGTCTTCGCCCTGCCGTTCGCCTACATCGCCGCCCTGACCGCCATGCAGCGGCAGACCGCCAGCATCCACTGGCTGCAACTGCTGCTGGTCACCCTCGCGATGGTGGGTCTGCGCACCTTCGCCATGGCGGCGAACCGGATCATCGACCGCGAGATCGACGCCCGCAACCCCCGCACCGCCGGCCGCGAACTGGTCACCGGCGCGCTGTCCGTGCGGACCGCCTGGGCCGGCGCGCTGGTCGCCGTCGTGCTCTTCCTCGGCTCCGCCGCGCTCCTGAACCCGCTCTGCCTCGCGCTGGCCCCGGTGGCCGTCGTGCCGATGGTCGTCTATCCGTACGGCAAGCGCTTCACCGACTTCCCGCACGCCATCCTCGGCATCGCCCAGGCCATGGGCCCGATCGGCGCGTGGCTGGCGGTCACCGGCACGTGGTCGTGGGACGCGGTGATCCTGGGCCTCGCCGTCGGGGTGTGGATCGGCGGCTTCGACCTGATCTTCGCCTGCCAGGACGTGGCCGCCGACCGTGCCCACGGTGTCCGGTCCGTCCCGGCGCGCTTCGGCATCGCCGCCTCGCTGTGGGGCGCGCGCGTCTCCCACGTCGTCACCACCGCACTGCTGGTCTGGTACGGGCTCGCCACCCACGCGGGCACCCTGTGGTGGGCCGGACTCGTGATCGTCGTCGCCGCCTTCCTCTACGAGCACTCCATCGTCCGCCCCGGCGACCTCTCCCGTCTCAACCGCGCCTTCTTCACCGTCAACGGCGTCATCGGCATCACCCTGTTCGTCTTCGCCCTGGCTGACCTCCTGCTCCACGGCCTGAGCGGATAGCGGAACCGGGACCCTGCGGGACGGGCGCGGGCGGACGGCTCGCGCGGCCGGACGCCGGGCAGCACCGGCCCCCGGGCGGATCCGGACCCCCGCACCCCGCCGCACCGGACGGCTCGCACGGTCGGGGCCGGTCACCCGGCGGTGTCCCGGTCCTTCCTGCGGAGCACGAACGCCGCGAGGACGCCGCCGGCCAGGCCGAAGAGGTGGCCCTGCCAGGAGATGCCGACGGTGCCGGGGACCACGCCCCACAGGATGGAGCCGTAGACCGCGGCGACCAGGACGCCCAGGCCGATGTCCAGGGGACGGCGGTCGACGAAGCCGCGGACCAGGAGGTAGCTGAAGAGGCCGAATATCAGACCGGAGGCGCCGGCGGTGTTGGTGTGCGCGGGGGCGATGAACCACACGCCCAGACCGCTCACCAGGATGACGACCAGCGCCACGCCCAGGAACCGCGTGATCCCGCCGAGCGCGGCGAAGAAGCCCAGCACCAGCAAGGGCAGGGAGTTCGCCGCCACGTGCGCCCAGCCGAAGTGCACGAAGGCGGCCGGCACGACGTCCCACAGCTGACCGGGCTGGCGGGGCACGATGCCCAGGGAGTCCAGCGAGCCGTGGCTGACCACGTCCACCGCCTCCAGCACCCACAGCAGGGCGACCCACCCGGTCATCAGCAGCCCCGCGGCGAGCGCCCGGCCCGTGCCGTCGCCCTCGCGGACCCGGCCCGACCACTCGGCCCAGCGCCCGGTGCCGCCCGGCGCCGTCGGCCCGGCGCGGTACAGCGGTGTCGTACGCATCCCGGTCGCCCCCTTCCCGCCCCCGCATGCCCCGCGACCTGGGGCGGAATCTGCTGCCTTCACCGTAGACAACGCGTTCGACCGGCGTGCGGGTTCCGGACAACCCGTCGCACGAACGAGTGAAGTCGGGCCGGATAGGCTCGGCGGATGGACACCCGACCGCGGCCCGGCACGCCGGCCCCCGCCGACGACCCCGCCCCCGGAGGAGGGCCCAGGCGGCCCTGGGTGGTGGGGGTCTCCGGCGCGTCCGGCACCCCGTACGGCGCCTCGGTGCTGCGCGGGCTGCTGGCCGCGGGGGAGCCGGTGGACCTGGTGATCAGCCGGGCGGCCCGGCTGACGCTGCTGGACGAGACCGGGCACCCGTTCCGCGACGCGCACTGGCGCGAGGACCTGAGCCGCTGGCTGGCCCGGGGCGCGGACGGCGACCCGCGGGCGTTCGACCCCCCGGAGGGCGACGTGCGGTACTGGGCGGCCGGCGATCTGGCCGCCGGGCCGTCCTCGGGGTCCTACCCGGCCCGCGGGATGATCATCGTTCCGGCGAGCACGGCGAGCGTGGCCGGGGTGGCGCTCGGGCTGTCGAAGGACCTGCTCCAGCGGGTCGCCTCCGTCACGCTCAAGGAACGGCGGCCGCTGGTCGTCGTGGTGCGCGAGACACCGCTGAACGGTCCGGTGCTGCGGCAGCTGGTGGCGCTGGACGCGGCGGGGGCCGTGGTGCTGCCGGCCTCCCCGGCGTTCTACGCGGGCGCGGTGACCGCCCAGGAACTCGTGGACTTCGTGGCCGGCCGGGCACTGGACGCGGCGGGCGTCCCGCACGGCCTCTACCGGCGCTGGGAGGGCACGCTGGGCGGCGGCCGGGAACGCCCGGCCTGACCGGGCAGGGGCCGCGGACCTGCCGGATGGTGGCACTGTCCGCCGAGTGCCTTAGATTCGTAGACTGACAGGCCGGTCGTTCGAGGATGGGAAGGCTCCGGAGCATGGACGCGGTGGACAGACAGCTCATCCAGGCCCTGCGCGAGAACGGCAGAGCCTCCTACGCCGAACTCGGCCGACTCGTCGGACTGTCCGGCCCCAGCGTCACCGACCGGATCAACCGGCTGGAGCAGGCCGGCGTCATCACCGGCTACCGGGCCACGGTCGCGCCCGCCGCCCTCGGGCTGGGCGCCACCGCGCTGATCGGCATCCAGCTCAGCGACGCCGCCGACCACGAGGAAGTGGCCGACCGGATGCGGTACCTGGAGGAGATCGAGGACTGCTGGTTCATCGCCGGCGACGACTCCTACATGCTCAAGGTCCGGGTGACCGACGTCGACGGTCTTGAGCACACCATCCGCCGGCTGTCCGGACTCCACGGGGTGGCCCGCACCCGGACCACCGTGGTGCTGTCGACCAAGTGGGAGAACCGGGTCGGCGAACTGCCGGACCCCGCCCGGGCGTAGGCTCCGCAGGAGACCCGGCACGCACGGCCGCCGGCAGCGCGGCCGGCCGGGGCGCAGATCACGACGAGGCCGAGGAGGCTGAAGCGGCATGGACGCTGGGCTCAAGCGCGAGCTGGAGGAGAAGGTCCGCTCGGGCGAGCGGCTGTCCCGCGAGGACGGTGTCGCGCTCTACGCGTCCGACGACCTCGCCTGGCTCGGCGGGCTCGCCCACGAGGTGCGCACCCGCAAGAACGGCGACGTGGTGCACTTCAACGTCAACCGTCACCTGAACATGACCAACGTGTGCACCGCCAGCTGCGCCTACTGCTCGTTCCAGCGCAAGCCGGGCGAGAAGGACGCGTACACGATGCGCATCGAGGAGGCCGTCCGGCTGGCGAAGGCCATGGAGGGCGAGAACCTCACCGAGCTGCACATCGTCAACGGCCTGCACCCCACGCTTCCCTGGCGCTACTACCCGCGCAGCCTGCGGGCGCTGAAGGAGGCGCTGCCGGCGGTCTCGCTGAAGGCGTTCACCGCCACGGAGATCCACCACTTCGAGACGATCTCCGGCCTGACCGCCTCCGAGATCCTCGACGAGCTGATCGACGCCGGCCTGGAGTCGCTGACCGGCGGCGGCGCGGAGATCTTCGACTGGGAGGTGCGGCAGCACATCGTGGACCACCGCACCCACTGGGAGGACTGGTCCCGCATCCACCGCCTGGCGCACTCCAAGGGCCTCAAGACCCCGGCCACCATGCTCTACGGCCACATCGAGGAGCCCAGGCACCGCGTCGACCACGTGCTGCGGCTGCGCGAACTGCAGGACGAGACCGGCGGCTTCCAGGTCTTCATCCCGCTGCGCTACCAGCACGACTTCGTGGACATGAAGGACGGCAAGGTCCGCAACCGCCTCCAGGCCGGCACCACGATGGCCACCGGCGCCGAGGCGCTGAAGACCTTCGCCGTCTCCCGCCTGCTGTTCGACAACGTGCCGCACGTCAAGGTCTTCTGGGTCATGCACGGCCTGTCCACCGCGCAGCTGGCGCTCAACCACGGCGCGGACGACATGGACGGCTCGGTCGTGGAGTACAAGATCACCCACGACGCCGACGACTTCGGCACGCCGAACAAGCTCACCCGCGACGACATCCTCGACCTCATCCGGGACGCCGGGTTCCGTCCGGTGGAGCGCAACACCCGCTACGAGATCATCCGCGAGTACGACGGCCCGGACACCGGCCGCCGCGAGACGCCGCAGGCGATGCGGGTGTGACTCCGGCGCGCTCCCCCTCCGGCCCCGGACACCCCGGGGCCGGAACGTCCGGGAACGCGTGCTTCACTGGAATCCGGGCCGCGCCGGGAGGCGGCCGCATCCGCCCCGGCGCCGAGACGAAGGAATGAACCGCTGTGCGCTGGAAGCCGAGTGCCATGCTGCGCTACACGGGAATGCGCGCGGGCCTGTTCGTGGTCTGCTTCGCGGTGATCTGGGGACTGGTCTACCTGCGGGTGCTGCCCGCCGGCCTCGGCAGCTCCAACCTCCTGTGGGTGCTGCTGCTGTCCCTGGTGGTCTCCGCGCCGCTCAGCTACGTGCTGCTGCGCGGGGTGCGGGAGCAGGCGTCCGTGCAGGTCTCCCAGCGGGTCGAGCGCAGCCGGGCGGCCTTCGCGGCCCGCTCCTCCGAGGAGGACGACGCCGACGAGGCCGCCCGCGCCTCCGCCGCCCGCGCCTCCGCCGCCCGGGACTGAGGACCGCGCCGGGCCCGCGACCCGGGGACCGGACCAAGGCAGGAGCCCCGCGCCGAGGCACGGGGCTCCTTGGGTACTGCGCTCAGTACTGCGCGAGCGTGACCAGGGGGAACGGTCAGGCGCTGGTGACGTTCTCCGCCTGCGGGCCCTTCGGGCCCTGGGTCACGTCGAAGTTCACCTGCTGGTTCTCTTCGAGGGAGCGGAAACCGCTCGCGTTGATCGCGGAGTAGTGGACGAAGACATCGGGGCCCCCGCCGTCCTGGGCGATGAAGCCGAAGCCCTTTTCAGCGTTGAACCACTTCACGGTTCCGGTAGCCATAAAGCCCTCCTTGGGCCAAGGGTCGCCCTGCTCCAGAACCTGCAAAGAAGTCTGAAATTACGAGAGCCCGCGGCGTCACATGCTCCGCAGGCTCTGTACTGCAAGGGAAACCAAACTGCAACTTGCGGCGAGCCTAGCACGGGCGACGCCTTCGTGGAAGGGCGGAAAGATCGTCGTGTCGTCGCAGCTCAGAGGCCCCTCCCCGGCCTCGCGGCCCGCCACGCCGAACCCGGACGGCCGCTGCCGCGCGCGGCAGGTCTAGCCTCCTGCGTGTGGACAACTTCGCGCCTTCGGCACCCCAGGACACCCCCCGCGCCCTCCGCCCCCGCGTCGGTCACATTCAGTTCTTGAACTGTTTGCCTTTGTACTGGGGACTCGCCCGAACAGGTTCACTTCTGGACCTGGAGCTGACGAAGGACACCCCAGAGAAGCTCAGCGAACAACTCGTCCGCGGGGAACTCGACATCGCGCCGGTCACCCTCGTGGAGTTCCTGAAGAACGCCGGCGACCTGGTCGCGCTGCCCGACATCGCGGTCGGCTGCGACGGACCCGTGATGAGCTGCGTCATCGTCTCCCAGGGCCCGCTGGAGGGACTGGACGGCGCCCGCGTCGCCCTCGGCTCCACGTCGCGCACCTCGGTGCGGCTGGCCCAGCTGCTGCTCGACGAGCGGTACGGGGTGACCCCCGAGTACTTCACCTGCCCGCCGGACCTCGGACTGATGATGCAGGAGGCCGGCGCGGCCGTCCTGATCGGCGACGCCGCGCTGCGCGCCTCCCTGCACGAGGCCCCCCGGCTCGGCCTGGAGGTGCACGACCTGGGGCAGATGTGGAAGGACTGGACCGGGCTGCCGTTCGTCTTCGCCGTCTGGGCGGTCCGCCGCGACTTCCTGGAACGCGCCCCCGGCATGGTCGCCTCCGTGCACGACGCCTTCCTCGCCTCGCGGGACCTCTCGCTCGTCGAGGTCGAGAAGGTCGCCGAGCAGGCCGCCCGCTGGGAGGCGTTCGACGCCGACCTGCTGCGCCGCTACTTCACCACCCTCGACTTCTCCCTCGGCCCCGAACAACTCGCCGGCGCCGCCGAGTTCGCCCGCCGCGTAGGCCCCACCACCGGCTTCCCCGCCGACGTCCGCGTGGAGCTCCTGCGCCGCTGAGACGCCAACGGGCCCGGCCCCCCGCGGCGGGGGAGACCGGGCCCGGGCAACCGGACGCGGACGGGGCTACAGGGCGGTCAGCGGCACCTGGACGGTGCGGACCTCGCCGTCCCCCAGGTGCAGCAGGCCGCGGCCGGGCTGCACGGCGTTGCCGACGGCGGCGCGCTGGAGCCGTACGCCGATCAGGTCGGCGTCGGAGAGGTTCTGCGGGGAGAGCAGCAGACCGCTGCGGGCCTTCTTCATCTCCACCTGCCAGCCGGAGAAGCCACCGCACATGTCGTCGGCGTCACCGGCGATGACCAGGCCCAGCTGCTTGCCGTAGGACCTGCGCAGCACCGACGTCAGCAGGTCGGAGGCCGAGCACTGCCGCAGGATCTCCGCGTCGTCCACCAGCAGGACCGCCGGCCCCTGCAAGGGGTCCAGCACGCCGCGCAGCTCGTCCTCGGTCAGGTCCTCACCGGTGAGGTAGCCGGCGACGCCCGGCGCGTGCTTGAGCCGCCGCAGCGGCGACTGCCGCCGGGGCGCGGCCAGCACCACCTGCGTGCCGGACGACAGCAGGGAGCGGGTCAGCGTCAGCAGCGCGGTGCTGCGGCCGGAGCGCGGCGGGCCGGCGATGATGAAGCCGGGCGACGAGGAACCCATGTCCGGTCCCAGCGCCAGCAGTTGGTCGCCGCCGACCGCGGCCATCGCCCACAGCGGGGAGGCCAGCGCCGGGTCCGCGGTGTCGCGCAGCGCCCACGCCTCCTCGAAGGAGATCCGCGACGGCAGCACGTCCACCCGGAACGCCTTGCGGGCGCGCGGCACGTCCGCCCAGCGGCTGTTGGCCCACTGGCCGATGGTGTGGAGCGCGGCGGCCTGGGCCTGGCCGCTGGGGTCGGCCGACAGCAGCGCCACGTGGGTCTCCACGCCGCCCTGCGCCCGGAAACCGCGGCCCGGCGGCACCTTCGCGGGCACCTTGCGGGGGTTGAGGCCGATCATCGACAGGTCACCCGGGTCGGACAGCTGGAGGGCCAGCTTGTTCTCGGTGAGCGAGGAGATCCGGCCCAGCAGCACCGAACGGTCGCCGGAGAGCACCACGTGGATGCCGACCGAGGCGCCCTCGCGCATCAGCTGGTAGACGGTGTCGGTCAGCGCGCCGGCGTTCAGCTCGCCCAACGAGGGCATGAAGCCCTCCCAGCGGTCCAGGAACAGCACGATGTGGGAGAGCCGCTCGTGCTCCGGCACGCCGAGGCGCTGCTCGTTGATGTCGGTGAAGCCGTGGTTGCCCAGGGCCGACATCCGGCGCTGGGCCTCGGCGGCCAGGTTCTCGATCAGCCGGACCGCGCGCTCGGTCTCGTTGGCCCGCACCACCGCGCCGCAGTGCGGCAGCGCGGTCAGCGCCAGCAGGGCGCCGTTGCCGCAGTCCAGGCCGTACATGTGCACGTCCGCCGGCGAGTTGGCGCGGGCGAGCGAGCCGGCCATGGTGCGCAGGGCCTGGGAGCGGCCGCTGCGCGGGGCGCCGGCGATCATCAGGTGGCCGAAGGTCGGCAGTTCGATCGACGTGGTGCGGCGGTCCTGCTGGGCCGGCAGGTCGTCGACCGCGTAGGGCGCCGGCAGCAGACCGTCCCGCGACAGGTGCCGCGGCGGCTCCAGGTCGTCGAGGGTCATGGCGGTCTCCAGCGCCTGGAGCCACGGGCTGTGCTGCGGCGGGATCGCCAGCTGCGTGTTGGCCTCGATGACCGCGTCGACCAGCACCGCCAGGTCGGTCAGCAGGTCGTCGTCGGCGGCGCTGCGGGCCGCGGCGGGGCGTTCCGGGGCCGGGCGGCCCAGGTCCTCCCAGCGGACCGGCGCGGTGAACGGCGCCGGCGCCTTGGTGGCCACCTGCCCGGGCCGCCGCCCGCCGACCCGGCCGGACTGGAACGGCAGCAGCGACGAGGCGCCCAGCCGCACGTAGGCCCGGCCCGGGGTGGACTTGGCGATGTACCCGGAGTCGGGCGCGTCGATGACGTCGGTGGACTCCGAGGCGTCGGTGACGCGCAGGGCGATGCGCAGGTTGGTGTTGGCGCGGATCTCGGGGGAGACCACGCCGGAGGGCCGCTGGGTGGCCAGGATCAGGTGGATGCCGAGCGACCGGCCGCGCTGCGCGACGTTGACCAGGCCGGTGACGAAGTCGGGCAGCTCGCGGGCCATCGAGGCGAACTCGTCGATGACGATCAGCAGCCGCGGCATCGGAGCCAGCGCCGGGTTGGTGCGCATCGCGATGATGTAGTCCGGCAGGTCCTTGGTGCCGGCCGCCGCCAGGATGTGCTCGCGGCGCCGCAGTTCGGCGCCCAGCGACTCCAGGGCGCGTTCCACCAGGTGGGTGTCGAGGTCGGTGACCATGCCGACGGTGTGCGGCAGCCGGTTGCAGTCCTTGAACGCCGAGCCGCCCTTGTAGTCGACCAGCACGAACGTCATGGCGTCCGGCCGGTTGGCCACCGCGAGGGAGGCGACGATGGTTTGCAGGAGTTCCGACTTGCCGGAGCCGGTGGTGCCGGCCACCAGGCCGTGCGGGCCGTCGCGCTCCAGGTCGATGGCGAACGCCCCGTCGAACGAGGCACCGACGACCGCGCTGGTGCTGCGGCCGCCGGCCGCCCAGCGGCTCACGATGCCCTGCGCGGTGGGCGGTTCGAGGTCGATGACGTCCAGCAGCCGGCAGGCGTCCGGCAGGGCGGCGCCGTCGTCGCCGCTGACGTCGCGGATCGGGGCCAGGGACCGGGCCACCTGCTCGCACCACTGCGGGGAGACCCGGTCGGGACGCACCCCGGTGACCGGTTCCTGCTCGGCCATGGAGACCTTGAGCAGCCCGTAGAAGTCCTCCTCCACCAGTGCCCGGCACTCCTCCGGCAGCAGCCGGCGGTCGGCGTCCAGGCAGACCAGGTGGATGCCGACCCGGGGGCCGTCGCGCAGGATCTGCGTCAGTCCGGGCAACGCGCGCAGCCGGCGCGAGCCGTCGAGGACGACGAGGGTGGTGGGGCCGCCCCAGCGCTGGTTGGCGGCGAGGCCGGCCTCCTGCGCGGCGTCCTGCCGGGCGGTGACCTGGGCGAGCAGCTCGCTGATCCGGCGGGCCACGCTGTCGGCGTCGGTGCCGATCAGGCTGATCGCCGACTGCCCGTCGCGGGCCCGGGCGTGCGGCAGCCAGCGCACCCACTCCCAGCTGTCCCGGCCCGAGGGGTCGGTCAGCACGCAGATCTGCAGGTCGGCGGGGGAGTGCAGCACGGCCGCCTGGGCCACCAGCCAGCGCCCGATCGACCGGGGCATGTCACCGGGGCCGGACACGCCCAGCACGCCGTGCACCGGCAGCGGCACGGTGATCGGCACGTCCGCCAGGTCGCGCGGCGCGGTGCGCTTGTGCTCCTCCTGCGTCGGGTCGGAGATCTCGACCTCGGAACGCTGGACGCCTGAGCCGACCCGAAGCAGCGCGTAGTCCGCGTCCGGCCGGCGCCGCTCCCACAGCCGCCCCGACGGGCCGGTGGCGGTCACCAGCACCTCGGCCGGGTCGGGGGCGCCGTCGCGGCGGAAACCGGTCTCCGCGGCGGCGGCCTTGCGCGCCTGCCGCTCGATGGAGTCCTTCTGCTTCTCGTAGTCCGCGAGGGTGTGGCGGAACGACTTCTTGCCGTGTTTGCGGTCGTTGAAGTAGTTGGCGATCATCGTCATGGGGCTGAGTACCGCCATGAAGAGGAACGACGACTGGTGCATCATCGTCGCCATCGTGACCGAGCCGATCAGCGGCACACCGGCCATCACCCACGGCAGCGGCCGGGCCTCGCCCTGCTTGGGGCGGTTGGGCAGGCTGAACTTGGTGGGGCGCGGCGGCGGGGTGATGCGCGGCGGACGGTTGTAGTCCAGGCCGGTGCCGTCCTCCGAGGGCTTGAGCGCCGCGTCGGGGAACGCCGGGTGCTGGAGTTCCAGCAGGGACTGTCCGGCGGCCACCGTGCTGCGCCGCCGCCAGGGCGCCGGGCCGGTGAGCGGGGCGCCGTCCAGGGTGACGCGTTCGCCGTCGGCGCCGGGGCGGACGGTGACGGTGCCGTCGAGGGCCACCTCGATCTCCACGGCCGCCTGGCCGAGCGCCGGGTCGGCCAGCCGGATCCAGGCGTCCGGTCCGGCGCCGACGACCGCGACGCCGGGGCCGAGCCGGTGCACGCCGCCGGAGTCGGGGCCGCCGGCGACCCGGATCTCCACGGTGCCCTGTTCGATGGGCGGCGGGCAGCCGCCGGGGGCGCCGAGCGATATCAGCGCGCCGTCCCGCAGCGGTGAGGCGTCCAGGCTGACCTCGGGGTCCACCCGGAAGCCGTTGACGTGCAGGGCCGGCGGGCCCGACGGGTCCTCGGCGCGGCCGACGCGGCGGGCGATCTCGGCGGCGAGCGAGCCGACCGGTGCCGCCGGGTCGGCCTCCACCAGCAGGTCGGACCGCCCCCCGGCAGCCGGATCGACGACGGACAGCTGGAGTTCCACAGCCCTTCCCCCCTGGCACTGGACGAATGCCGGAAGGGACAGCGGCGCGGCCCCCCGGCGGTGCGATCGGCATGTTCACGACCGCGATTGTCTGACGGCACCATGATGCCCCAGTGCCGGCCCGGCAGCCCAGGCCACCGCCCCCCGCGGGCCGTGTGGGAACGGTGAAGAGGCGTGATGAGCGGTTTGGTTGACGCACGTGTGCGGCGCGTTACCGTTTCACCGGCGGCAGTTGAGCGGCAATGACCGTGATCGCTTGTCCCGGTGGTGTTCGGGAACCAGGCATGCGTCCGGAGCGTCATCGCCTTTAAGCTGTGCGACCGCAGAACAGGAGCCACGGGGGAAGGCCCTGAGGCCAAGTGGAAAGGCGGGGGCGGAATGTCCTCTAACGTCAACGTTACGTATCAGGACATGCGTGACGCGGCCAGCAAGCTGCGGGCCGGTCAGCACGACATCCAGGGCAAGCTCAGCGACCTGCAGAAGTTCGTCAACCAGCTGGTCAGCGGCGGGTATGTGACGGACCGTTCGTCGAAGCAGTTCGACCAGTCCTACAACGAGTTCACCCAGGGTGCGAACCGTACCGTCGAGGGCATCGACGGTATGGCGAAGTTCCTGGAGTCGGCCGCGCAGACCTTCCAGCAGGCGGACGAGCAGCTGGCCCGCGGCATCGGCTGACCAGCCGCCGGAACGCCTGCCCCGCCCTCCGTGCGGGCCGGCGCACCGCGGGACCGGACACGGCCGGCGTATGCCGGAGGGGCGCCGTCGCGAGAACACCGCGACGGCGCCTCGCTATTTCCCGCGGTAATTCAGGACAGCGGGAACCACCGCCGCACCGGATTGATGCGGCGGTGGTGAAAATTCGGTGAGCATTTCCGGTGGCGGCCCGGCCGGAATGTCTCCTTCCGGCCCCGGGAGGGGAATTCCGGGCCGCCGTCCCGGCACGGACGCTACTTCGCCGGCGCCACCGGGCAGACCGGGGTGGCCGCCGCGTACTGCACGTTCGACCCCTTCCCGCCGACCACCGAGGCCACCACGAAACACACCCCGGGCTGCCGCGAGGCGGCGTCGGGGAAGCGGAATGTGGTGGTGTCCGGGCTCAGCTGCTGCTGGACCCGGATGGGCTGCTGGGTGGAGCGCTGGAACGAGGCGACCGCCAGGTGCACCCCGGCCGGCGGGTTCTCCGGCGCCGTCCACGTCAGAGTGACCCCGTCGGAGGAGGTGGCCACCTTGAGGCCCTTCGGCCGCAGCGGTGCCGCCTGCGCCTCCGGCAGCTGCTTGAGCCACGGGGGCAGCGTGGTGGTCGTCTTCGACTTGGTGTGCTTCGGCTTCTCGTCGCGCTGGTGCAGCACCACCAGGGTGGTCGCCCCGGCGGCGAACAGCACCAGGGTCACACCACCGGCCAGCAGCATCCGGCGGTGCCGCTTGGAGGCGCCGGCCTCCAGCTCCTTGGCCCGCCGCTCCGCCTCGGCCTGTTCCTCCGGCGTCACGTCGTCCGCCGGGTCCCAGCCCGGCAGCATCGGCTCCGGCGCCGGCTCGGGGTCCAGCGCCGGCACCCGGCCCGCGTACCCGCGCGGCAGCAGCAGCCGCAGCTCCCGGTGCACCTCGGTCAGCGGCGGGCGGCCGTCGGAGTTGGCCGACATCATGCGGCGGATCAGATCGAACAGCTGCGGGGGCAGGTCCTGCCGCCCGGGGTGCGGCAGTTCGCCGCGCAGCACCTCGCCGTACAGCGCCGACCAGCTCGTGGTGCCCGCCTCCGCGTACGCCGGCAGGCCGTTGAGAAGCGCGTACAGGGTGGCGCCCAGCCCGTAGACGTCCGCCGACGGGCCGGGGTTCTCCCAGCCGAACATCTCGCGGGAGGCGTACATCGGGTCGAAGACCGCGCCGACCTGCGGGGCCGAGCGCTGGATCACCCGCGCCACGCCGTGCTCGGCCAGCAGCGCGTCACCGCCCTGGTCGAACAGCACGTTGGCCGGCCGCACGTCCAGGTGCAGCACGCCGCGCCGGTGCGCGGAGGCCAGCGACAGCGCCAGCCGGACGCCGATGACGATCACCTCGTCGACCGGGAACGGCCCCGAGTGCGACAGCCGGCCCTGCGCGGTACCGCCCTGGCAGAAACGCATCGCCAGGTACGGGTGGTGGTCGGCGGTGAACCCGGCGTCCTCCACCGAGGCCGAGCACGCGTGCCGCGAGGCGGCGCCGGCCGACAGCAGTTCGGCGTGCGCGGCCATCCGCGCCGTCGGATCGGGCACCGTCAGGTGCAGCATCTTCAGCGCCACCTCGGTGCCGCTGCTCTCGTCGCGGCACAGCGCGACCGTGCCGTGCCGCCCGGCCCCCAGCCGCCGCAGCATCCGGTATCCGTCCGGCAGGCGGCCCGGCAGCGGTTCGCCGCCCAGGGTCTGCCCCCCGAAGGACGGCCCGCCCGCCTGCGCCTGGTCGACCCAGGCCCCGATGCCGGCCGCCGCCTTGTCCCCGGCGGCCGCCCCCGCCTCCGCCTGACCCCGTGTACGGTCCACTGCCCCTCCCGACCGTGAATGTCCTTCCGGTCCAACGTACCGTCTCCTGACGGGCACATGCCCAGCTCACCGGGGAGAGCCTGTGAAGGACGCCGCGCCGGAGCGCCCCGGCACCCGGAGGTACGCTGAGGCGTTACGTCGACAACCCGGAAGGGACGCAGCGGTGACCGACCAAGCCCGCCTCCAGACCGTGCTGGACCGTGCCTCCGCCGGGGGACGGGTGACCCCGGAGGAAGCGCTCGACCTCTACCGCTCCGCGCCGCTGCACGCCCTGGGCGCCGCCGCCGACGCGATCCGCCGCCGCCGCTACGCCGGCACCGAGCACATCGCGACGTACATCATCGAGCGCAACATCAACTACACCAACGTCTGCGTGACCGCCTGCAAGTTCTGCGCCTTCTACGCGGCCCCCAAGGACACCGCGAAGGGCTGGAGCCGCGGCCTCGACGACATCCTGCGGCGCTGCGCGGAGACCGTCGAGCTGGGCGGCACCCAGATCATGTTCCAGGGCGGCCACCACCCGGACTACGGCGTGGAGTACTACGAGGAGCACTTCTCCGCGATCAAGGCGGCCTTCCCGCAACTGGTCATCCACTCCCTGGGCGCCTCCGAGATCGAGCACATGGCCCGCATCTCCGGCGTCAGCGCGCAGGAGGCCATCACCCGCATCCACGCGGCCGGCCTGGACTCCTTCGCCGGCGCCGGCGCGGAACTGCTGCCCGCGCGCCCCCGGCAGGCCATCGCGCCGCTGAAGGAGTCCGGCGAGCGCTGGCTGGAGATCATGGAGACCGCGCACCGCCTCGGCGTGGAGTCCACCTCCACCATGCTCATGGGCACCGGCGAGACCAACGCCGAGCGCGTCGAGCACCTGCGGATGATCCGCGACGTGCAGGACCGCACCGGCGGCTTCCGGGCGTTCATCCCGTACACCTACCAGCCGGAGAACAACCACCTCAAGGGGCGCACGCAGGCCACGCTGTTCGAGTACCTGCGGCTGATCGCCGTCGCCCGGATCTTCCTCGACAACGTCGCGCACATCCAGGGTTCCTGGCTCACCACCGGCAAGGAGGTCGGCCAGCTCTCCCTGCACTACGGCGCGGACGACCTCGGCTCCGTGATGCTGGAGGAGAACGTGGTCTCCTCGGCCGGCGCGAAGCACCGCTCCAACCGCATGGAGCTGATCCACCTCATCCGCGCCGCCGGCCGCGTCCCCGCCCAGCGCGCCACCACCTACGAACACCTGGTCGTGCACGAGGACCCGGCGAACGACCCGGTCGACGACCAGGTGGTCTCCCACCTGTCGTCCACCGCGATCGAGGGTGGCACCGCGCACCCCGGCCTGAAGCTGCTGAACAGCAACTGACGCCGCGATGCTGACGATCCACGCCGGCACCGGCGGCCATGCCGTCGCCGTGGACGGCACCCTGGTGGAGGCCGCCGGGCCGCTGGCGGAGCTGACCGGGCGCTACCCAGCGGCCCGGGTGCGCGACTGGCCCGGCGCGATCGGCCCCGGCCGGCTGCACGAGGGGCCCGCGCCGGACGCCCCCAGCCCGCGCGAGCGCGTGCACGCCCTGCTGCGGCTGGGCGTCACCGCCGTCGCACCGGACACCCTGACCGCCCCCGGGCTGCGGGAGGCCGCCGCCCGGGCCGGACTGCCGGTCGCGGCGGCCCCCGCGCCGCTGCTCCCCGGCGCCCGGGCCGACCTCGCCGTCTTCGACGCCTGCGGCACCTGCGTGGCCACCGTGCTGGCCGGCCGCGTGGTGCACCGCCGGGCCTGACCGGGCCGCCCACCGCGCCCAGGCCCGCCTGCAAGAATGGACCCCGTGACCCGAGCCTCCCTGGACAAGCAGCCGCACGAAGTCGCCGCGATGTTCGACCGCGTGGCCGGCAAGTACGACATCACCAACGACGTGCTCTCGCTCGGTCAGGACCGGGTCTGGCGCAAGGCGGTCGCCCGGTCCGTCGACGCCCGCCCCGGCGAGCGGGTGCTCGACCTGGCGGCCGGCACCGGTACCTCCTCGCTGCCGTTCCGCGACGCCGGGGCCCTCGTGGTGCCGTGCGACTTCTCCGTCGGCATGCTGCGCGAGGGCCGCCGCCGCCACCCCGGGCTGCCGCTCACCGCCGGTGACGCCACCCGGCTGCCGTTCCGTGACGGCGCCTTCGACGCCGTCACCATCTCCTTCGGCCTGCGCAACGTCGCCGACCCCGCCGCCGCGCTGCGCGAGATGCTGCGGGTCACCCGGCCCGGCGGACGCCTGCTGGTCTGCGAGTTCAGCCACCCCACCTGGGCGCCGCTGCGCACCGTCTACACCGAGTACCTGATGCGGGCCCTGCCGCCGGTGGCGCGGGCCGTCAGTTCCCACCCCGACGCGTACGTCTACCTGGCCGAGTCCATCCGCGACTGGCCCGACCAGCGCGGTCTGGCCGCCGCCATGACCACCGCCGGCTGGCGGCGGGTCGCCTGGCGCGACCTGTCCGGCGGCATCGTGGCCCTGCACCGCGCCGTCCGGCCCTGAGCCGGACGTACCTAGACTCGACCCGCCGCCACTGTGAACGGCCGCCGGCGCGCGGCCCGATCGACTGGAGACCCGACCGTGACCGAGACGACCGCCGCCTCCGAGCACACCGCCGACGTGATCGTGGTCGGCGCCGGACCGGCCGGTTCCGCGACCGCCTACCACCTGGCGAGGTCCGGCCTGGACGTGCTGCTGCTGGAGAAGACCGCGTTCCCCCGGGAGAAGGTCTGCGGCGACGGCCTGACCCCCCGCGCGGTCAAGGAGCTCGTCGGCATGGGCATCGACGTCTCCGAGTCCTCCGGCTGGCTGCGCAACAAGGGCCTGCGGATCATCGGCGGCGGCATGCGGCTGGAGATGGACTGGCCGGACCTGGCGACGTTCCCCGACTACGGACTGGTCCGCAAGCGCGACGACTTCGACGAGCAGCTGGCCCGCAACGCGCAGAAGGCCGGCGCGCGGCTGTACGAACGCTGCAACGTCGGCGCCCCGGTGATCGACCCGCGCACCGGCCGGATCACCGGCGTGCACGCCAGGCTGGGCGAGGACAAGACCGAGGTCACCTTCCGCGCGCCCATCGTGGTGGCCGCCGACGGCAACTCCACCCGGCTGTCCATCGGCATGGACCTGCACCGCCGCGAGGACCGCCCGATGGGCGTCGCGGTGCGCACCTACTTCACCTCCCCCCGCCACGACGACGACTACCTGGAGTCCTGGCTGGAGCTGTGGGACCGGCGCGGCGGCGGCGAGCGCCTGCTGCCCGGCTACGGCTGGATCTTCGGCATGGGCGACGGCACCTCCAACGTGGGCCTGGGCGTGCTGAACACCTCCGCCGACTTCAAGGAGCTCGACTGGCGCGAGATCCTCAAGGCGTGGTGCGCCTCGATGCCGGAGGACTGGGGCTACACCCCGGAGAACATGACCGGCCCGATCCGCGGCGCCGCGCTGCCGATGGCGTTCAACCGCAAACCGCACTACACCCGCGGCCTGCTGCTCGTCGGTGACGCCGGCGGCCTGGTCAACCCGTTCAACGGCGAGGGCATCGCCTACGCCATGGAGTCCGGCCGGATCGCCGCCGACGTCGTCGTGCAGGCGGTCGCCCGCGCCACGCCGGCGCAGCGCGAGCTGGCCCTGCGGCGCTACCCGAAGGTGCTGTCCGACACCTACGGCGGCTACTACACGCTGGGCCGGGCGTTCGTGAAGCTCATCGGCAACCCGGCCGTCATGAAGATGGCCGCCCAGCGCGGCCTGACCCACCCGGTGCTGATGCGCTTCACCCTCAAGCTCCTGGCGAACCTCACCGACCCGACCGGCGGCGACGCGATGGACCGCGTCATCAACGGCCTGTCCAAGGTCGCCCCGCGCTCGTAGCCCCCCGCGGGACCCCCGGACGGGACGGCGGCCGCCGTCCCGTCCGCCGTCGTGCCCGCGTACGTCCCGTGCCGCCCGTGCCGTCACCCGTCCGGGGGGCGCGGGGGCCCATGCCCTGCGCCGTCGGTGTGACGATTGTCGTGGGCCGGGCCGGGCTGTGCCACAGCCGTGTAACAGGGGTTACGCGGACGGTTCCGAACGGGGACTGTCGGAAAGCAGATGGGGACAGGCAGATACCGGCCCCAGACCTACGGAGGAAACGGCGATGGCAATCACGTCCACCCGCGCGGCGATCCCGGCAGCAGTACTGGCGGCGGCGGCCCTGGCCCTGACCGGCTGTTCGGCGCACGCGTCGAACACCGCCTCGGACGCCTCCGGCCACACCGCGGCCTCGGCACCCGCGCCCGGCGCCAAGGCGCCCGACGGCAACCAGGGCTGGCCAGGCTCCGGCGCCACCGGCTCCGGTACGACCGGCTCCGGTACGACCGGCAGCGGCGCGAGCAGCCCGTCCGCGGCGGCCGGCGGTCCGGCGACCGGGCCGGGCACCGCGTCCGGCGACGGCGTGCGCAGCGAGGCCGCCACGGCGCACTCCGGTTCGCCCTGCCTCAGCTCGCAGCTGTCGGTGGCCCGCACCGACCCGGACACCGGCGCCGGGCAGTCCTACGCGAAGATCACGTTCACCAACACCGCCGCCACCTCCTGCACGCTGGCCGGCTACCCGGGCGTGTCCTACGTGAAGGCGGCCGGCGCGCAGTCCGGCGACCCGGCGCGGCGCACCGGCGCCGGCTACCACACCGTCACCCTGGCGGCCCACGGCGGCCACGCCAGCGCGGTGATGCACGACAGCAACGGCCTGGGCGGTTACAGCCCCGCCCAGTGCGACCTGACGTCCGTCAAGGGCATCCGCGTCTACCCGCCCGGCGAGAAGGCGGCGATGTACATCCCGTTCGCCACGCGGCACTGCGCGGGCACCGGCATCCACCCGCTGACCATAGGGCCGGTGAGCTGACCGCTCCCCGGCGCCGCAGGGGTGGGGCCGGGGCGGACGGGGTGAAGTCGTACGATCCGGTCGACACATCGTCGGGGGAAGGATTCACGTCATGACGACACCCGCCCAGCCGCTGTCGGACATCGCCCGCGGCCGCCTCGACAACTCCCGGGCCGGCCGGCCGTGTTTCACCTCGGACCTGTCGGTCAACGAGTTCGTCCTGGTCACCGAGGCCGGCTTCGAACCCCTCGGCATGGTGATGGGCACCAGCGTCTACCACATCGGCACCCAGGGCACCGGGTACAAGGTCAGCCAGGAACTGGGCGTGCTCAGCCAGGCCATGTACAACGCCCGTGAGCTCGCCATGAGCCGCATGGAGGCGGAGGCGGCGCAACTGGGCGCGGACGGCGTGATCGGCGTCGAACTGCGGCCGGTGCGGTACGCCTACATGGACGAGGTGCTGGAGATCGTCGCCGTCGGCACCGCGGTCCGGCACACCGGCGGCGAGGGCCACCGCTGCCCGGACGGCCGCCCGTTCACCACGACGTTCTCCGGCCAGGACTTCTGGACGCTGTGGGAGCACGGCTGGATCCCGCGCCGCATCACGCTGGGGGTCTGCGTCTACCACATCGCCCACCAGTCGATGCGCCAGGCGTGGTCGCAGCTGGGCCGCAACGTGGAGATCCCCCAGTTCACCCAGGGCCTCTACGACGCCCGGGAACTGGCCATGGCCCGCATGCAGTACGAGGGCCAGCAGATAGGTGCCGACGGCATCGTCGGCACCAGCGTCCACGACTACCACCTCTGGGGCGAGCACGCCGTCGAGTTCTTCGCCCTCGGCACCGCCGTCAACCGCGTCCGCCCCGACGCCGGCCCGGTCCGCCCCAGCCTGACTCTCCCACTGGCCTGAGCCCCCCCGCCGCCGCCCCGGGACCGTTCCGCGGTTCCGGGGCGGCGGTGTGCGGTGGGAAGGGGCGGTGGGTCAGGAGACGCGGACCGCGCCGGTGGGTTCGTCGTAGCTCAGGGGGTGTTCGACGACGCCGGAGGACGGGTTCTGGGCGCCGATGAAGCTGCCGCCGCCCACGTAGATCGCGACGTGGTACGCGCTGCCCGCGCCGCCCCAGTAGAGGATGTCGCCGGGCTGGAGGTCGCTGAGGGAGACCTGGTGGCCGGCGGTGGACTGGGACTCGGAGACCCGCGGCAGGTCGATGCCGATGCTGCGGTAGGCGGCCTGCACGAGGCCGGAGCAGTCGAAGGCGCCGGGGCCGGTGGCGCCCATGACGTACGCCTTGCCGAGCTGGGCGCGGACGAAGGCGACGACGGCGGCGGCGTTGCCGGCGGCGGGGGCGGGGGCGGCCGAGAGGTGCGCCGCACCGGCCGAGGCGGTGAGCGGGGTGCTGGGGGCCGCGGTCCGCGCGGCGGCCTCGGCACGCGCCTTCGCGGCGGCCTTGGCGCGGGCGGCGGCCGCCGCCTTGCGGCGCTCCGCCTGCTTGTGGTGCAGCGCGGTGCGGCGGGCGTCGGCCGCCGCACCGGTCCGGGACGCCTGGAGCTGGTAGTCGACGGCCGCCTCGGCGGTGGCGTCGGCGGCGCGCAGCTGCGACAGGCTGAGGCTCTGGGTGACCTCGTTGAGCGGGTTGGTGCCGGTGGGTGCGGTGGCCTGGGCCGGTGCGGCGGCACCGGAGCTGAGTATCGCGACGCCGAAGACGCCGGTGGCAACTCCCGCGCGCTTGGCCCAGGTCGGGGTCGTATGTCGGGCATGCCGCCGTCTGCCGGCGTACGGATCGGACTGCGGAATCCGGTTCTGCGTAGGGGACATGGGAGACATGGCTATCAGGTATTCCGTGATCCGTACAAGAAAAGTTATGTGCGCCACACTTGTCGACTCATCAGGACTATGTCCGATTCATCTTCCCGCCCCTTGTGGTCAAAACGCCCATACCGGCGACCGGTTGGGGCTGTCGCATGTGCACGCGTTCACAAGCGGGGCCGGGGAGCGGTTGGCCGTGGTGGGGCGGGGCAGGAGACGCCGTCACCGGACCGTTACCGAATCCGGTGCCGCACGGTGCTTGCCTGCGCCATAGCACACGAAAAGTATCCGGTGCGAATTTTGCTGGGCGGCCACCGACTTGGTATAGGGGTCGCCGCTTCGACCTGCGGATTTCCGGGAACGGGTGACGTCCGGTGGCCATGAATGTGCACGCTGTGTGAACGGAGGCGCTCATCCGATCTCATGATCCATTGACGGGTGGTGGAGATCACAAAGATGATCGTGTACGCGTGTCGCAGATCACAGAGAAGGAGGCATAGGATGCTGCCCGGTCCGGGCTTGTGAAGTGCCTCACATGGCCACGATCTTGCTGAGGTTCGCCTGTGGTCAGGGCCGGTCCGACATGTCAGTCAACGCCGACTGGAAGGAGCGGGGAACGGTGAACGCCTACGCGCCCATCCTGGTGCTCGGAGTCCTTGCGGCGGGATTCGCGATCTTCTCGGTCGTCACGGCCTCGCTCACCGGGCCGAAGCGCTACAACCGCGCGAAGCTCGACGCCTACGAGTGCGGGATCGAACCGACTCCGCAGGCGGCCGGTGGTGGCCGCTTCCCGATCAAGTACTACCTGACGGCGATGCTCTTCATCGTCTTCGACATCGAGATCGTCTTCCTCTACCCGTGGGCCGTCACCTTCGACGCCCTGGGGGTCTTCGGGCTCGTCGAGATGCTGCTGTTCGTCCTCACCGTCTTCGTCGCCTACGCCTACGTCTGGCGGCGCGGGGGCCTGGAATGGGACTGAGTGACCGAGTGACAATGGACACGAATCCGGGCATTTGAGACAGGGGATTGCGCCATGGGTATCGAGGAGAAGCTGCCCAGCGGCTTTCTGCTCACGACGGTCGAGCAGGCGGCGGGCTGGGTGCGCAAGGCGTCGGTCTTCCCGGCGACCTTCGGCCTGGCCTGCTGTGCCATCGAGATGATGACCACCGGGGCCGGCCGCTACGACATGGCCCGCTTCGGCATGGAGGTCTTCCGCGGATCACCGCGCCAGGCCGACCTGATGATCGTCGCCGGACGGGTCAGCCAGAAGATGGCGCCGGTGCTGCGCCAGGTCTACGACCAGATGCCGAACCCGAAATGGGTCATCTCGATGGGGGTCTGCGCCTCCTCGGGCGGCATGTTCAACAACTACGCGATCGTGCAAGGCGTCGACCACGTCGTCCCGGTCGACATCTACCTGCCCGGCTGCCCGCCCCGCCCGGAGATGCTGCTCGACGCGATCATCAAGCTGCACGGCAAGATCCAGGGCGAGAAGCTCGGCGTCAACCGCGAACAGGCCGCCCGCGAGGCGGAGGAAGCCGCGCTCAAGGCGGTCCCCACCATCGAGATGAAGGGGCTGCTGCGGTGAGCACTCCCCACGACAGCGGCGCCGGCGGCGTCAACCCGGAACGGGACGAGGCGATCGACAACCTGCCCGGCCGGCGTGACGAGGGCGGCGACGTCATCGGCACCCGGCACGGGATGTTCGGCACCGACAGCGGCGGCGACACCTCCGGGTACGGCGGCCTGGTGCGCACCGTCCGGCTGCCGGGACCGGCGAACCGGCCCTACGGCGGCTGGTTCGACGAGGTCGCCGACGAACTTGAGGGCGCGCTGGAGGAGCAGGACCTGCTGCCGGAGAACGTCATCGACAAGACGGTGGTCGACTGCGGTGAGCTCACCTTCCACATCGCCCGCGAGCACCTCGTGCGCACCGCCCGCACCCTGCGCGACGACCCCGCGCTGCGGTTCGAACTGTGCACCGGGGTCTCCGGCGTGCACTACCCCGGCGACAAGGGGCGCGAGCTGCACGCCGTCTACCACCTGCGCTCCGTCACCCACGGACGGCTGATCCGGCTGGAGGTCTCCGCCCCGGACGCCGACCCGCACATCCCGTCGCTGGTGACCGTCTATCCCACCAACGACTGGCACGAGCGCGAGACCTACGACTTCTTCGGCATCGTCTTCGACGACCACCCCGCCCTGACCCGGATCATGATGCCGGACGACTGGCAGGGCCACCCGCAGCGCAAGGACTACCCGCTCGGCGGCATCCCCGTCGAGTACAAGGGCGCCCAGATCCCGGCTCCCGACCAGCGGAGGTCGTACTCATGAGCTACGCGTCCCCCCAGCAGGCCGAAGAGCGTGACACCACCGAGGGCCGGGTCTTCACCGTCACCGGCGGCGACTGGGACGAACTCTCCGAGACCGTCAGCAAGGACAACGACGAGCGCATCGTCGTCAACATGGGCCCCCAGCACCCCTCCACCCACGGGGTGCTCAGGCTCATCCTGGAGATCGACGGCGAGACGGTCACCGAGGCCCGCTGCGGCATCGGCTACCTGCACACCGGCATCGAGAAGAACATGGAGTTCCGCACGTGGACGCAGGGCACCACGTTCGTGACCCGCATGGACTACCTGACGCCGCTGTTCAACGAGACCGCCTACTGCCTGGCCGTCGAGAAGCTGCTCGGCATCACCGACCGGATCCCCGACCGCGCGAACGTCATCCGCGTGATGATGATGGAGCTCAACCGGATCTCCTCGCACCTGGTGGCCATCGCCACCGGCGGCATGGAGCTGGGCGCCACCACCATCATGATCTACGGCTTCCGCGACCGTGAACTGATCCTGGACGCCTTCGAGGCCATCACCGGCCTGCGCATGAACCACGCGTACGTCCGCCCCGGCGGCCTCGCCCAGGACCTGCCGCCCGGCGCCGTCGACCAGGTGCGCGAGCTGATCAGGACGTTCCGCAAGAACCTGCCGGAATACGACAAGCTCGCCACCGGCAACCCGGTCTTCAAGGGCCGCATGCAGGACGTCGGGTACCTCGACCTGGCCGGCTGCATGGCGCTCGGCGCCACCGGCCCGATCCTGCGCGCCGCCGGCCTGCCGCACGACCTGCGCAAGTCCGACCCCTACTGCGGCTACCAGGACTACGACTTCGAGATCCCCACCGCCGAGACCTGCGACTCCTACGGGCGGTTCCTGGTGCGGCTGGAGGAGATGCGGCAGTCGCTGCGGATCGTCGAGCAGTGCCTGGACCGGCTGGAGCCCGGGCCGGTCATGGTGGACGACAAGAAGATCGCCTGGCCCGCGCAGCTCGCCCACGGCCCCGACGGCATGGGCAACTCGCTCGACCACATCAAGAAGATCATGGGCACCTCCATGGAGGCCCTGATCCACCACTTCAAGCTGGTCACCGAGGGTTTCCGGGTCCCGCCCGGCCAGGCGTACTCCGCGGTGGAGTCCGCCAAGGGCGAACTCGGCGTCCACGTGGTCAGCGACGGCGGCACCCGGCCGCAGCGGGTGCACTTCCGCGACCCGTCGTTCACCAACCTCCAGTCCATGGCGGCGATGTGCGAGGGCGGCCAGGTCGCCGACGTCATCGTCGCCGTGGCCTCCATCGACCCCGTGATGGGAGGCGTCGACCGGTGACCTCCACCCCCGACACCGCGGTCGGCCTGGGCATGCCCGCCCTGCCCGCGCCCGACTACCCGGCCGACGTGCTGGCCCGGCTGGACGCCGACGCCGCCGAGATCGTCGCCCGCTACCCCGACTCCCGCTCGGCGCTGCTGCCGCTGCTGCACCTGGTGCAGGCGCAGGAGGGACACGTCACCCGCACCGGCGTCCGCTTCTGCGCCCGCACGCTGGACCTCACCACCGCCGAGGTCACCGCGGTCGCCACCTTCTACACCATGTACCGCCGCAAGCCCTCCGGCGACTACCAGGTGGGAGTGTGCACCAACACGCTGTGCGCGGTCATGGGCGGCGACACCATCATGGACACCCTGCGCGACCACCTCGGCGTCGGCAACGACGAGACCACCGAGGACGGCAAGGTCACCCTCGAACACATCGAGTGCAACGCGGCCTGCGACTTCGCCCCGGTGGTGATGGTCAACTGGGAGTTCTTCGACAACCAGACGCCCGAGTCCGCCAAGCAGCTCGTCGACGACCTGCGGGCCGGCCGCCCGGTCGCACCCACCCGGGGCGCACCCCTGTGCACCTTCAAGGAGACCGCCCGCATCCTGGCCGGCTTCCCCGACGAGCGCCCCGGCGCCAACGAGGCCACCGGCGGCGCGGGACCCGCCTCGCTGATCGGCCTGCGGCTCGCGAAGGGCCAGGCCGGGGCCGGCCGCGTCGTCCCGCCCCGCGACCCCGGCCACCCCGGCGGACAGGCACCGCCGGAGCACCTGAGCGCCCACGACGCACCGCAGAAGACCTCGGCGTCCGACCCGGAGCACCCGGCCGGACCGGTGACCGAGGAGGGGGAGGGATGAGCGTGGTGACCGAGCCCACCGGACCCACCGAACCGGGCGGCGCCGGATCGGGAGCGGAGACAGGACCGGAGAAGCTGCTCTCCCCGGTGCTCTCCGCGTTCTGGGACGACCCGCGGTCCTGGACCCTGGAGACCTACCGCCGGCACGACGGCTACCAGGGCATGCGCAAGGCGCTGTCGATGGACCCCGACGAGGTCATCGCCCTCGTCAAGGACTCCGGCCTGCGCGGCCGCGGCGGCGCGGGCTTCCCCACCGGCATGAAGTGGCAGTTCATCCCCCAGGGCGACGGCAAACCGCACTACCTGGTGGTCAACGCCGACGAGTCGGAGCCGGGGACCTGCAAGGACATCCCGCTGCTGTTCGCGAACCCGCACTCCCTCATCGAGGGCATGATCATCGCCTGCCACGCGATCCGCTCCAGCCACGCCTTCATCTACCTGCGCGGCGAGGTCGTCCCGGTGCTGCGCAGGCTGCACCACGCGGTGGCCGAGGCGTACGAGGCCGGCTACCTCGGCAAGGACATCAACGGCACCGGGTTCGACCTCGACATCACCGTGCACGCCGGGGCCGGCGCCTACATCTGCGGCGAGGAGACCGCGCTGCTGGACTCCCTGGAGGGCCGCCGCGGCCAGCCCCGGCTGCGCCCGCCGTTCCCCGCCGTCGCCGGCCTCTACGCCTGCCCGACGGTGGTCAACAACGTGGAGTCGATCGCCTCGGTGCCGGCCATCCTGCACCGCGGCAAGGACTGGTTCCGCTCCATGGGCAGCGAGAAGTCCCCCGGCTTCACCCTCTACTCCCTCTCCGGCCACGTCGCCGGACCCGGACAGTACGAGGCGCCGCTGGGCGTCACGCTGCGGCAGCTGCTCGACATCTCCGGCGGCATCCGCCCCGGCCACCGGCTGAAGTTCTGGACCCCCGGCGGCTCCTCCACCCCGATCCTCACCGACGAGCACCTCGACGTACCGCTCGACTACGAGGGCGTCGGCGCGGCCGGCTCCATGCTCGGCACCAAGGCCCTCCAGTGCTTCGACGAGACCACCTGCGTGGTGCGGGCCGTCACCCGGTGGACCGAGTTCTACGCCCACGAGTCGTGCGGCAAGTGCACCCCCTGCCGGGAGGGCACCTACTGGCTCGTCCAGCTGCTGCGCGGCATCGAGGCCGGCACGGGCACCCTCGCCGACATCGACAAGCTCGACGACATCGCCGACAACATCAACGGCAAGTCGTTCTGCGCACTCGGCGACGGCGCCGCCAGCCCCATCTTCTCCTCGCTCCAGCACTTCCGCGACGAGTACGAGGCGCACGTCACCGGCAAGGGCTGTCCCTTCGACCCCGCCCGCTCCACCGTATGGGCAGACCGACCCACCCAGGAGGTGAACGCGTGACCGTCACGACACCGGCCCCCACCGGGGGCGGCGAGGCGGCCGCGCCGGAGGACCTCGTCGCCGTCACCATCGACGGCGTCGAGATCTCGGTGCCCAAGGGCACCCTGGTGATCCGCGCCGCCGAGATGATCGGCGTGGAGATCCCCCGGTTCTGCGACCACCCGCTGCTCGACCCGGTCGGCGCCTGCCGCCAGTGCATCGTCGAGATCGAGGGCCAGCGCAAACCGATGGCCTCGTGCACCATCACCTGCACCGACGGCATGGTGGTGCGCACCCAGCTGAGTTCACCGGTGGCCGAGAAGGCGCAGCGCGGCGTCATGGAGCTGCTGCTGATCAACCACCCGCTGGACTGCCCGGTCTGCGACAAGGGCGGCGAGTGCCCCCTGCAGAACCAGGCGATGTCGCACGGTGCCCCCGACAGCCGCTTCGAGGGCGTCAAGCGCACCTACGCCAAGCCGGTGCCGATCTCCACCCAGGTGCTGCTGGACCGGGAACGCTGCGTGCTGTGCGCCCGCTGCACCCGCTTCTCCCAGCAGATCGCCGGCGACCCGATGATCGAACTGCTGGAGCGCGGCGCGCTGGAGCAGGTCGGCACCGGTGAGGACGACCCCTTCCTGTCCTACTTCTCCGGCAACACCATCCAGATCTGCCCGGTCGGCGCGCTCACCTCCGCCGCCTACCGGTTCCGCTCCCGCCCGTTCGACCTGGTCTCCAGCCCGAGCGTGTGCGAGCACTGCGCCGGCGGCTGCGCGACCCGCACCGACCACCGGCGCGGCAAGGTGATGCGCCGCCTGGCCGGCAACGACCCGCAGGTCAACGAGGAGTGGATCTGCGACAAGGGCCGCTTCGCCTTCCGGCACACCCAGAGCACCGACCGCCTCACCCACCCGATGGTGCGGGACGCGGAGACCGGGCAGCTGCGGGCCGCCGCCTGGCCGGAGGCGCTGGACGCCGTCGCGAAGGGCCTGGCCGCCGCCCGGGGCCGGGCCGGCGTGCTCACCGGCGGCCGCCTGACCGTCGAGGACGCCTACGCGTACGCCAAGTTCGCCCGGGTCGTCCTGGACACCAACGACGTCGACTTCCGCGCCCGCGCGCACAGCGCCGAGGAGGCCGCCTTCCTGGCCTCCGCGGTCGCCGGCCACGGCACCGGACTGGACGGCACCGGGGTGACCAACTCCACGCTGGAGCAGGCCCCCGCGGTGCTGCTGGCCGGGCTGGAGACCGAGGAGGAGGCGCCCAGCGTCTTCCTGCGGCTGCGCAAGGGCCACCGCAAGCACGGCCTGCGCCTGTGGTCGGTCGCCAGTCACCGCACCCGGGGCCTGGCCAAGGCGGGCGGCACGCTGCTGCCGGCCGCGCCCGGCACCGAACCGGAGTGGCTGGACGCGCTGGCCGCCGGTGAGGGCCTGGACGACGCCGGCGGGGAGTGCGCCGCGGCGATGCGCACGGCCGGCGCGGTGCTGCTGGTCGGCGAACGGCTGGCGGGGGTGCCCGGCGCGCTGACCGCGGCCGTGCGGTTCGCCGCCGCCACCGGCGCCCGGCTGGCCTGGGTGCCGCGCCGGGCCGGGGAGCGCGGTGCGGTCGAGGCCGGCGCGCTGCCCGGGCTGCTGCCCGGCGGCCGCCCGCTGACCGACCCGGCCGCCCGCGACGAGGTCGCCGACGTGTGGCGGGTCGCCCAGCTGCCCACCGGCTTCGGCCGGGACACCGGGCAGATGCTGGACGCGGCCACCGACGGATCGCTGGCCGCCCTGGTGGTGGCCGGCGTGGAGCTCGCCGACCTGCCGGACCCGGACCGGGCCCGCGCCGCGCTGGACCGGGTCGGCTTCCTGGTCAGCCTGGAGCAGCGGCCCACCGAGGTCACCGAGCGGGCCGACGTGGTGCTGCCGGTGGCCGCGGTCACCGAGAAGTCCGGGGCGTTCCTCAACTGGGAGGGCCGGGTCCGCCCGTTCGAGGCAGCACTCAAACCCGATCAGATGACCGCCCGGCACCTGCGGACCGACGCGCGGGTGCTGGACATGGTCGCCGACGCGATGGACCTGCACCTGGGTCTGCCGGACGTGCGGTCGGCGCGCGAGGAGCTGTCCCGGCTGGCGCCGTGGCCCGGCGACCGCCCGCGGCCCCCGGCCGAGGACGGCGGCCACCTGCCGCACCCCGGCTCCGGCGAGGCGGTGCTGGCCGGCCACCGGATGCTGCTGGACGAGGGCCTGCTCCAGCGCGGCGACGCCGCCCTGGCCGGCACCCGCCACCCGGCGCCGGCCCGGATCTCGCCCGCCACCGCGGCGGAGATCGGCGCCACCGACGGCGGCGCCATCACCGTCACCGGCCCGGCCGGCGGCCTCACGCTGCCGCTAAGGGTCACCGAGATGCCCGACCGCGTGGTGTGGCTGCCGCTCAACTCCACCCCAGACGGCGCCTACCAGGGGCTCGGCGCGCTCCCCGGTCAGGCCGTCACCATCGGCGCCGCGCCCGCGGAGGTGACCCAGTGATCACCACAGCCGCCGAGAACCTCTCGGTCTTCGGCCACGACCCGTGGTGGCTGATCGCCATCAAGGCCGTGTTCTGCTTCGCGTTCGCGATGGGCACGGTGCTGTTCTCCATCGTCTGGGAACGCAAGGTCGTCGCCTGGATGCAGCTGCGCATCGGCCCGAACCGGCACGGTCCCTGGGGCATGCTCCAGTCGCTGGCCGACGGCGTGAAGCTGATGCTCAAGGAGGACGTGGTCGTCAAGGGCGCCGACAAGGTGGTGTACATCCTGGCGCCCATCGTCGCGGCCATCCCGGCGTTCATGGCGTTCGCCGTGATCCCGTTCGGCCCGGCCGACAACCAGGTCTCCGTCTTCGGTACCCGCACCCCGATGCAGCTGACCGACCTGCCGGTGGGTGTGCTGTTCATCCTGGCCACCGCGTCCGTCGGCATCTACGGCATCGTGCTGGCCGGCTGGTCGTCCGGGTCGACGTACCCGCTGCTGGGCGGCCTGCGTTCCACCGCGCAGATGATCTCCTACGAGATCGCGATGGGCCTGTCGTTCGCGGCGGTCTTCCTCTACTCCCACTCGATGTCCACCTCGCAGATCGTGGCGAGCCAGCAGGACAAGTGGTACGTGGTGCTGCTGCCGGTGAGCTTCCTCGTCTACATCGTGGCGATGGTCGGCGAGACGAACCGGGCGCCCTTCGACCTCCCCGAGGCGGAGGGCGAACTCGTCGGCGGGTTCAACACCGAGTACTCCTCCATCAAGTTCGCGCTGTTCATGCTGGCCGAGTACGTCAACATGGTCACCGTCTCCGCGGTGGCCACCACGCTCTTCCTCGGCGGCTGGCGGGCCCCCTGGCCGATCTCGGTCTTCTGGGCCGGGGCCAACCACGGCTGGTGGCCGCTGCTGTGGTTCACCGTGAAGATCCAGCTGCTGCTGTTCTTCTTCATCTGGCTGCGCGGCACGCTCCCGCGCATGCGCTACGACCAGTTCATGAAGCTGGGGTGGAAGGTCCTCATCCCGGTCTCGATGGTCTGGCTGATGCTGGTGGCCACGGTCCGCGCCCTGCGGAACGAGAACTACGGCTTCAGCGGCATCGCCCTGTACGTCGGCGGCGCGGTCCTGGCGGTGCTGCTGGTGACGCTGGTGGTGGACGTCTTCCGGGACCGCGGGCGCAAACGCGACCAGGCGCAGGCGGAGGCCGAGCGCCCGGCGTTCGACCCGATGGCCGGCGGGTACCCCGTGCCGCCCAAGCCCGGTCAGACCCTGCCACCGGTACCGCGCCGCCGTCCCCGCGGCGAGCGGCAACTGGTGGGCCCCAACGGTGAAGACGGCGCCGGCAACGGTGAGGAGGCCGCCGATGAGCACTGACCCGTCCCAGCAGAAGGATCCGCGGACGTCGTTCGAGAACCCGGTCGCCGGGTTCGGCGTGACGTTCTCCGCGATGTTCAAGAAGCGGTTGACCGAGCAGTACCCGGAGTACAAGAAGCCCACCGCGCCCCGCTTCCACGGGCGCCACCAGCTCAACCGTCACCCGGACGGGCTGGAGAAGTGCGTGGGCTGCGAACTGTGCGCCTGGGCCTGTCCGGCGGACGCCATCTACGTGGAGGGCGCCGACAACACCGACGAGGAGCGCTACTCGCCGGGCGAGCGGTACGGCCGCGTCTACCAGATCAACTACGCCCGCTGCATCCTGTGCGGCCTGTGCATCGAGGCGTGCCCCACCCGGGCGCTGACGATGACCAACGAGTACGAACTGGCCGACCGCACCCGGGCGTCGCTGATCTACACCAAGGAGGAGTTGCTGGCCGGCCTCACCGAGGACATGGTCGACTCCCCGCACGCGATCTATCCCGGTGCCGACGAGAGCCACTACTACCGCGGCCTGATCACCGGCGCCGCGCCGGGCACCGAACGGCAGGTGCCCGCCGGCAAGGGCGGGAAGCCCGCCGCAGAGGTGACCGAGGACGAGGTGGCAGCGGCCGGGGAGCCGGACGCCACCGCTCACCCGGGAGGGGCGGGGCGATGACCACATCCACCGGCGAGGCGATCCAGTTCTGGGTCCTCGCGGTCGTGGCGGTGCTCGGCGCGCTGGGCACCGTGACCTTGCGCAAGGCGGTGCACAGCGCGCTCTGCCTGGCCGGCACGATGATCGTGCTGGCCGTCTTCTACCTGGCGCAGGGCGCCTACTTCCTGGGCATCGTGCAGATCGTCGTCTACACCGGCGCGGTCATGATGCTCTTCCTGTTCGTCGTCATGCTGGTCGGAGTCACCGCCGCCGACTCGCTGAAGGAGACGATCCGCGGCCAGCGGCTCGCCACCGTGGCCGCCGGCCTCGGCTTCGGCGTCCTGCTGATCGCCGGCATCGCCAACGCCCACCTGCGCGTCTTCACCGGGCTCGGCGCCGCCAACTCCGGCGGGAACGTCGAGGGGCTGGCCACGCTGATCTTCACCCGGTACATCTGGGCGTTCGAGATCACCGGCGCCCTGCTGATCACCGCGGCGGTCGGCGCGATGGTGCTCACCCACCGGGAGCGCACCGAGCGGCCGGCCACCCAGCGTGAGCAGGCCGAGGCCCGGGTGCGCAGCGGCGTGCAGCTGCCGCCGCTGCCCGCGCCGGGTGTCTACGCCCGGCACAACGCGGTCGACATCCCCGGCCTGCTGCCCGACGGCAGCCCCTCCGAGCTGACCGTCAACGCCACGCTGCGCTCGCGCGGTCAGGTCCGGGACGTCAGCGGCGAGGGGCTGACCCGGGTGCGGGAGCTGGAGGACTCCGCCGACCGCTACCTCGGCCGCCGCCCACCGGCGCCGCGCGACGGCAACGCGCCGCTGGGCGGGGCATCGCCGACCGGACCGTCCGAGGGGAGCGCCGAGTGAACCCGGCCAACTACCTGTATCTCGCGGCGCTGCTGTTCACCATCGGCGCCGCCGGCGTCCTGGTGCGCCGCAACGCGATCATCGTCTTCATGTGCGTCGAGCTGATGCTCAACGCCTGCAACCTGGCCTTCGTCACCTTCTCCCGGCTGCACGGCAACCTCGACGGCCAGATCATCGCGTTCTTCACCATGGTCGTCGCGGCCGCCGAGGTGGTGGTGGGCCTGGCGATCATCGTGACCTTCTTCCGCTCCCGTCACTCGGCCTCGGTCGACGACGCCGATCTGATGAAGCTGTAGAGGAGCCGTCGACGTGGATCACCTCATCGGAGCCCTGGTCGGGGCACCCCTGCTGGGCGCGGCCGTCCTGCTGCTGGGCGGCCGGCGGCTGGACAAGGCCGGCCATCTGATCGGCACGCTGCTGGCGGCGGTCTCCTTCGCCCTCGGCCTCGCGCTGTTCGCGGACATGCTGGGCCGCAGCGGATCCGGGCGGACGCTGACCTCGGTGCTGTTCACCTGGGTGCAGGTCGGCTCGTTCCGGGCGGACGCCGGTTTCCGGCTGGACCAGCTGTCCATGACGTTCGTGCTGCTGATCACCGGTGTGGGCACGCTGATCCACATCTACTCGATCGGCTACATGGCGCACGACGAGCGCCGCCGCCGGTTCTTCGGCTACCTCAACCTGTTCCTGGCGGCGATGCTGCTGCTGGTGCTGGCCGACAACTACCTGCTGCTGTACGTCGGCTGGGAGGGCGTGGGTCTCGCCTCCTACCTGCTGATCGGTTTCTGGCAGCACAAGCCGTCGGCGGCGACCGCGGCGAAGAAGGCGTTCATCGTCAACCGCGTCGGTGACGTCGGGCTGTCGATCGCCATCATGCTGATGTTCACCACCTTCAACAGCTTCTCCTTCAGCACGGTGCTCGGCGCCGCTCCGAACGCCTCCGGCGACCGGCTCACCGGCATCGGGCTGCTCCTGCTGCTGGCCGCCTGCGGCAAGTCGGCGCAGGTGCCGCTGCAGTCCTGGCTCGGCGACGCCATGGAGGGCCCGACCCCCGTCTCGGCCCTGATCCACGCGGCCACCATGGTGACCGCCGGCGTGTACCTGGTCACCCGCTCCGGCGCCATCTTCAACGCCTCGCCGACCGCGCAGCTGGCGGTGTGCGTGGTGGGCGCGGTCACGCTGGTCTTCGGTGCGATCGTCGGTTGCGCCAAGGACGACATCAAGAAGGCGCTCGCCGGTTCCACCATGTCGCAGATCGGCTACATGATGCTGGCGGCGGGCCTGGGCCCGATCGGCTACGTCTTCGCGATCATGCACCTGGTCACCCACGGCTTCTTCAAGGCGGGCCTCTTCCTCGGCGCCGGTTCCGTGATGCACGGGATGAACGACGAGGTCGACATGCGCAAGTTCGGCGGGCTGCGCACGTACATGCCGATCACCTACGTGACCTTCGGCCTGGGCTGTCTGGCGATCATCGGGTTCCCCGGGCTGTCCGGTTTCTGGTCCAAGGACAAGATCATCGAGGCGGCGTTCGCCAAGGGCGGTACCGAGGGCTGGATCCTCGGCCTGGTCGCGCTGATCGGCGCCGGCATCACCGCCTTCTACATGTCGCGCGTCATGCTGATGACCTTCTTCGGCGAGAAGCGCTGGCAGCCGGACGCCTCCGGTCAGCAGCCGCACCCGCACGAGTCGCCGAAGACCATGACCATTCCGATGATCATCCTGGCGTTCGGCTCGGTCTTCGCCGGCGGACTGTTCTCCATCAACTCCGCCTTCCTGCACTGGCTGGAGCCGGTGACCGGGCACAGCGAGGGCAACTCCCCGCTCAGCGGCTGGGAGGTCTCCGTCGCCACTTTCGTGGTGCTGGTGATCGGGGTCGGGATCGCCTGGCAGATGTACGGCGGCAAGCCGGTGCCGGCCGTCGCCCCGCGGGGTTCGGTCCTCACCCGGGCGGCCCGCCGCGACCTCTACCAGGACGACGTCAACCACGTGGTCCTGGTGCGCGGCGGCGGCGAGCTGACCGACACCCTCGTGCGGCTGGACCACACCCTGGTGGACGGCGCGGTCAACGGCACCGCCGCCGTGGTCGGCGGCCTGTCCGCCCGGCTGCGCAGGGTGCAGAACGGCTACGTGCGCTCGTACGCGGTCTCCATGCTCGGCGGCACCGCGGTGCTGGTCGCCGCGACCCTGCTGATGAGGGGTATCTGACATGTCCTTCCCCCTGCTGACGGTCACCGCAGCCGTCCCGGCGGTCGGTGCGATCGTCACCGCGGCGGTGCCGGCCGCCCGGCGCACGGCGGCCAAGTGGCTGGCGCTGGCCTTCTCCGCCGCCACCCTGGTGCTGGCCGCGGTCGTCACCGCCCGCTTCACCCCCGGCGGCGCCCGCTACCAGCTGACCGAGTCGCACGCCTGGATCCGCGACTTCGGCGTGCGCTACGAACTCGGCGTCGACGGCATCGCGGTGGTGCTCATCCTGCTGACGGCGGTGCTCGTGCCGTTCGTCATGCTGGCCGGCTGGCACGACGCCGACCCGCTGGAGGGCCCGGTGCCCAACCGCCGCTGGCGTCCCACCAACGGCTTCTTCGCGCTGATCCTGCTGGTCGAGGCCATGGTGGTGATCTCCTTCGAGGCCACCGACGTCTTCCTGTTCTACCTGTTCTTCGAGGCCATGCTCGTGCCGATGTACTTCCTCATCGGCGGCTTCGGCGACCAGGCCGGCGGTGACGGCGAGGACGCGGCCGCCACCCGCCGCAGCCGGGCGGCCGTCAAGTTCCTCCTCTACAACCTGCTCGGCGGCCTGATCATGCTGGCCGCGGTCATCGGCCTGTACGCGGCCACCGCGCACCAGCTGGGCACCGGCACCTTCTCCCTCACCGAGATCCTGCGGGCCCGCGCCGAGGGACGGCTGGCGCTGACCGGCACCACGGAACGGTGGCTCTTCCTCGGCTTCTTCTTCGCCTTCGCCGTCAAGGCCCCGCTGTGGCCGCTGCACACCTGGCTGCCGAACGCCATGACGGAGTCCACCGCGCCGGTCGCCGTGCTGATCACCGCGGTCGTCGACAAGGTCGGCACGTTCGCCATGCTGCGCTACTGCCTCCAGCTCTTCCCGGGGGCGTCGAAGTGGGCCACGCCGGTGATCGCCGCGCTCGCCGTGGTCGGCATCCTCTACGGCGCGCTGCTGGCCGTCGGCCAGAAGGACATCAAGCGGCTGATCGCCTACGCGTCGATCTCCCACTTCGGCTTCATCATCCTGGGCATCTTCGCGATGACCTCCCAGGGCCAGTCGGGCGCCACGCTCTACATGGTCAACCACGGCGTCTCCACCGCCGCGCTGCTGCTGGTGGCCGGCTTCCTCATCACCCGCCGCGGCTCCCGGCTCATCGCCGACTACGGCGGCGTGCAGAAGGTCGCGCCGGTGCTGGCCGGCACGTTCATGATCGGCGGCCTGGCGACCCTGTCGCTGCCGGGCCTCGCGCCGTTCGTCTCCGAATTCCTGGTGCTGGTCGGCACGTTCACCCGCTACCCGGTCTACGGCATCCTCGCCACCGTGGGCATCGTGCTGGCCGCGCTGTACGTGCTGGTGCTCTACCAGCGCACGATGACCGGCCCGGTCAAGGCCGGCGTGGAGGGCATGAAGGACCTCCGGGCCCGCGAACTGCTGGTCGTCGCCCCGCTGATCGCCCTGCTGCTGTTCCTGGGCGTCTACCCCAAGCCGGTCACCGACGTGATCAACCCGGCCGTCAAGGACACCCTGTCCGACGTCCACCGCACCGACCCGGCACCGCAGATCAACGCCGTCGCTAAGGAGACCGCCAAGTGAGCGCCACGGCAGTGGTCCACAGTCTGCTGGCCGCCGCGCCCGCCGTGCCGGGCGACGGCCGCATCCCGGCACCGCACATCGAGTACGCCCAGCTCTCCCCGGTGCTGATCGTGCTGGGCGCGGCCGTCGCCGGCATCCTGGTGGAGGCGTTCGTGCCCCGCCGGTACCGCTACTGGTCGCAGCTGGCGATCGGCCTGGTGGGGCTGGCGGCCGCGTTCGCCGCGGTCGTCGCGCTGGCCGCCGACGGGTACGCGCAGGGGCGGGCGCACACCGCCGCCATGGGCGCGGTGGCCGTCGACGGTCCCGCGCTGTTCCTCCAGGGCACCATCGTGCTCATCGCGCTGGTCTCCGCCTTCACCTTCGCCGAACGCCGGCTGGACCCGCTGGCGCACGGCAACCGGGTGGACTCCTTCGCCGCGCAGGGCTCCGCGGTGCCCGGCAGCGAACAGGAGAAGCGGGCCGTCCGGGCCGGGTTCACCACCACCGAGGTCTTCCCGCTGCTGATGTTCGCGGTCGGCGGCATGATGATCTTCCCGGCGGCGACCGACCTGCTGACGCTCTTCGTCGCCCTGGAGGTCTTCTCCCTCCCGCTGTACCTGCTGTGCGCCCTCGCCCGGCGCCGCCGGGTGCTCTCGCAGGAGGCGGCCGTCAAGTACTTCCTGCTGGGCGCCTTCTCCTCCGCGTTCCTGCTGTTCGGCATCGCCCTGCTGTACGGGTACGCCGGCACCGTCTCCTACACCGGGATCGCCTCCGTGGTCGACGGCTCCGCCGACCTCACCCCGGCGCTGGCCAACTCCACCGGCAACGACGCGCTGCTGCTGATCGGCGGCGCGATGGTGGTCATGGGCCTGCTGTTCAAGGTGGGCGCGGCGCCGTTCCACATGTGGACCCCGGACGTCTACCAGGGCGCCCCGACCCCGGTCACCGGCTTCATGGCCGCCGCCACGAAGGTCGCCGCGTTCGGCGCGCTGCTGCGGCTGCTGTACGTGGTGCTGCCGGGGCTGCGGTGGGACTGGCGGCCGGTGATGTGGGGCGTGGCCATCCTGACGATGGCGGTCGGCGCGATCATCGCGGTCACCCAGACCGACGTGAAGCGGCTGCTGGCGTACTCCTCGATCGCGCACGCGGGCTTCCTGCTCGCCGGTGTGATCGCGGTCTCGCCCAGCGGTGTCTCCTCGGTGCTGTTCTACCTGGTGGCGTACTCGTTCGTGACGCTCGGCGGCTTCGCGGTGATCACCCTGGTGCGGGACGGCCGCGGAGAGGCCACCGACCTGTCCAGCTGGGCCGGGCTCGGCCGCCGCTCCCCGCTGGTGGCGGCGGTCTTCGCGGTCTTCCTGCTCTCCTTCGCCGGCATCCCGCTGACCGCTGGTTTCGCGGGGAAGTTCGCCGTCTTCAGCGCCGCCGCCCGCTCCGGCGCGGCGCCGCTGGTGGTCGTCGGTGTGCTGGCCTCGGCGGTGGCCGCGTTCTTCTACATCCGGGTGATCGTCATGATGTTCTTCTCGGAGCCGAAGCCCGACGGCCCCACCGTGGCGATCCCCTCGCCCCTGACCTCCGGCGCCATCGCCATCGGCGTCGCGGTCACCCTGGTCCTGGGCGTCGCCCCCCAGTACTTCCTGGACCTGGCGAACAAGGCGGGCGTCTTCGTGCGCTGACCCGCCACCGCACCGTTCACCGTGCCCCTGCCGGGCGGCCCCCGGCAGGGGCACGGTGCGTGGCTCAGCCCTCGGTCTGCGGGGGGCGCAGGTCGCGGGTGGTGCGTCCGTCGTCGGGGTCGGTGGTGCGGGCCTCGGTGCGGCGGCCGCGTTGCAGGTAGTCGCGCACGATCAGCTCGACCGCGTCCTGCGGCGAATTCGTGCCGGACAGCAGCATCACGTCGATCGCCAGATCCGCGTCCAGACTCACGGTGACCTTGCCGGGCATCCGGCCTCCCTCCAGTCGTTCACCTGGGTGCCACGGTACGTGGTCGCCAGGACCCGGTGACGGTGAACGGCTGGACCTCCGCGCCCGAGGCGGAGACGGCGTACCAGCGGCCGTCCACGGCCTCGCCGTTGGTCTGCCCGGCGGCGGTGTCCTGGCCGAAGCGGCAGAACGGGCGGCCGGTGGCGTCGGTCGCCACCGGGTCCAGGTCACCGGCGCTGCCGGCGCCCAGCCGCACCACGCCTGGGTGGCCGGTTCGTGCGCCGGCCCGTGGAAGAAGTGACGGGTGCCGGACGGCGCGTGGTGGCAGACCCCGGTACCGGTCATGAACACCAGCGTCCCCGCCGGCGCCGCGCCCGCCCGGTGCGGGGTGCCGCGGGCGCTCAGGGTGGGGACGGCCACCGCCACGGGTTCCCTTCATCGGATCGGTTCCTCTCGTGCCGGCGCGGCCGGCACCCGCGGCCGCTCCCGACCCCAAGTCACCCGGGCCGCGCCCCGCCGCTCAACGCCACCGTCGCCCGGACGCCGTCGTGACATCGAAGCCGTACCCCCGTGATGTGAACGCCCGTGCCGGCCAGGGGCGTTGAGCGGCGCGCCGGATCTGACGAGCTGTCACCCGATTCCGGTGCGACGCGTCAGCCGCGCCGGCGGGCCGTCACCGTGCTGTCGCGCACGTGGCCGCCGGGGGAGGGGCTGCCCGCCGGGCGGTCGTGCTCCTCGGCGCGCAGCACCTCCCACTCCGCGTCCGTCAGCGCCAGGGCGGCCAGCACCTCCGCGGCCTGCGGCATGCGCATCCCCGGGTGGTGCGGCAGCTCACCCACGTGCCCGGTGATCAGCAGCGTGCCGCCGGGGGCGACCAGGGCGGCCGCCCGGCGCAGGGCCTCCTCACGGTCGAACGCCAGCGTGGTGTGCAGGTACTGGGCGTTGACGAGGTCGAACTCCCCCTGCGGGAAGGACGTCGCGAGGTCGTGCCGCTCCCAGCGGACTTCAGCGCCGACCCCGGCGTCGTCCGCGTGCCGCGCGGCGCGTTCCAGGGCGACACCCGAGACGTCCACGCCGGTGACCCGCCAGCCGCGCCCCGCCAGCCAGACCGCGTCGCCGCCCTCGCCGCAGCCCAGGTCCAGCGCCCGGCCCGGCGGCAGCTGCCCGGCGCAGGTCACCAGGGTCGGGTTGGGCCGCCCGCTCCAGATCCGTTCGCTCTCCCGGTACCGCCCGTCCCAGAACTCCCGCGCGGAGCCGGTCCCGCCGCCGTGGGCCTCGCCGGCCGTGGTCCCCTGGTGCACGTCGTGGTCCTTCCCGCCAGTGCCGGCCCGGTGCCGGTGCGCCCGAGGATCGGCGCCGGCCGGGCATCCGCGCAAGAATTGTTGCCGTAACGGCAAACCACCCCCCAGGAGGACCACGCCATGCCCCGCGCCGACGGACCCCGCCCCGGACCCGGCCACCCCGCGCACCCCGCCGGTCCCGGCCCCGGGCTCGGGGACGCCCCCGCGGCGGCCGGCACCGCCGACCTCGCGGCGGTCCTGGAAGGCGTCGGGCCGCGGCTGCGGGCACTGCGGCGGCAGCGCGGTGTGACGCTGGCGCAGCTGGCGCAGACCACCGGGATCGGCGTCAGCACGCTGTCGCGGCTGGAGTCCGGGCGGCGGCGGCCGACGCTGGAGCTGCTGCTGCCGCTGGCCCGGGCGCACCGGGTCCCGCTGGACGAACTCGTCGGCGCCCCCGCCACCGGGGACCCCCGCGTCCACCCCAGACCGTTCACCCGGCACGGCCAGACCTTCGTGCCGCTCAGCCGGCGCTCCGGCGGCCCGGCGGCGTACAAGCAGATCCTGCCCGGCGACCCGCTGGGCGCCACCCGCGAACTGGAGCCGCGGGTGCACGAGGGCTACGACTGGGCGTACGTGATCTCCGGCCGGCTGCGGCTGGTGCTCGGCGGCCACGACCTGGTGCTGGGCCCGGGCGAGGCCGCCGAGTTCGACACCCGCACCCCGCACGCCTTCTGCGCGGCCGGCCCGGAACCGGTGGAACTGCTCAGCCTCTACGGCCCCCAGGGCGAACGCGCCCACGTCCGGGCCCGCCCGGGCACCGCCTGACGCCGGCCCCCAGCGGTTCGGCCGGCGGCACCTGAAAGGGCCGCGGGAGCGGCCGGGAACGGACCGGGGGAGGGGGCATCATAACGCCCGGAACGGGAGAGGGGCGGCAACATCCCCCAATGGAATCCAATCCGGTCAAAACGATTGCCCAGGCGGGCCCGGCGCCCGTAGCGTCCCCGCATGAAGCCCGTGGTGGTGATCGGTGCCGGCCCGTACGGGATGTCGACCGCCGCACACCTGATGACAGCCGGTGTGCCGGTCCGTGTACTCGGCACGCCGATGGCCGGCTGGAGCGAGCACATGCCCGCCGGCACGATCCTGTGCTCGCCGCCCGCCGACTGCACCATCGCCGCCCCCGGTCCCGGCCTCGCCCTCCAGGACTTCAACGACGCCGCCGGTGAACGCCGCCTGCTGACCGCGTTCGACCTCGTCACCCTCGACACCTTCGTGCGCTACGGCCGCTGGTACGCCGACCGCCTCGCCCCCGCCCCCGAACCGGTGCGGGTCACCCGGCTCGACGCCGGCCCGGGCGGCTTCCGGCTGCTGCTGGGGACCGGGGAGGAGGCCGCCGCGCCCGCCGTGGTGGTCGCCACCGGCCTGACCGGCGCCGCCCACGTGCCGTACGAACTGCGCGGCCTGGCGCCCGGCGGCCCCTCCCCGGACGGCCCGCTGTCCCACTCGGGCCAGCACACCGGCTTTCAGCGGTACGCCGGACAGCACGTGGCGGTCGTCGGCGCCGGGCAGTCCGCGCTGGAGTGCGCCGCGCTGCTCACCGACGCCGGCGCCGCCGTCACGCTGCTGGCCCGCCGCCCCGGCTCGGCCGCCTTCGGCCCGGCCCCGGCGGCCCACCACGCCGCCCGCCCCGGAGCGCCGGCCCCGGCCGGGCCCGCGCTGCGCCACCGGCTGCCCGCCGCCGCCCGCCGGGTGCTGGACCGCCCGGAGAGCGGACCGCGCGGCGCCTGGTGGCTGCGGGAACGCTTCACCTCCGCGGTCACCGTGCTCGACGGCCACCGGGTGACCGCCGCCGGGTTCACCGGGCGGGCGTGCGCGGCCGCCGCGGCGGTGGCCGCGCTCACCGACCCCGGGGAGGGCCCCTGCGCCGCGCCCGGCGCCGGCGGGTGCCCGGGGGAGCCGGGCACCCGGGTGCTGCTGCTGACCGACACCCCGGACGGGCCCGGCGAACTGGTCGCCGACCATGTGCTGGCCGCCACCGGCTACCGCCCCGGCCTCGGCGCGCTGGACTTCCTCGCCCCCGCGCTGTGCGCCCGGCTGGCCCGGGACGCCGGCTGCCCCCGGCTCGGCCCCCGGTTCGCCTCCTCCGTGCCGGGGCTGTACTTCGCCGGCCCGCTCGCCGCCGCGTCCTTCGGCCCCGAACTGGCCGGCGTGCGCGGCACCGCCTTCGCCGCGCCGCGCATCGCCCGCGCCGTCGCCGCCGGGCTGGCCGCCACCCGCTGACCGCCCGGACGGCGGCCCGCACCGGGACCCGCGACCCGCCGTCCGGGCGGTCGGCGGACCCGGGGCCGCCGACCGCCCCGGCCACCGCCCGGCGGGTCCCAGGACGGTGCGTTTCGGTGCAGGCACAGCGAACCGGCCATCTGTGATCCGGCACCGACCGGATACGCTGCAACCAATGGCACTGAGGCCACGACCGAATCAGCGACAGGAGTTGCCCTCGTGACCGTCGTCGGGCCCTTCGGGCTGAGCGTGCGCGACCAGGTTCTCGACACCGACATCCGCGTCGGACTGGCGGCGGTCGAGGAGGGCCTGCTGGAGGCCACCAAGAGCGACGTGCCGTTCATACACGGCGCGGCCCAGCACCTGGTGCGCGCGGGCGGGAAGCGCTTCAGGCCGTTGCTGACCCTGCTGGCCGCGCGGTTCGGTGACCCGCGGTCCCCCGGCGTCGTGCCGTCCGCGGTCGTGGTGGAGCTCACCCACCTGGCCACCCTCTACCACGACGACGTGATGGACGAGGCGTCGGTGCGCCGGGGCGTGGCCAGCGCCAACGCCCGCTGGGACAACTCGGTGGCCGTGCTGACCGGGGACTTCCTGTTCGCCCGGGCCTCCCACGTGCTGGCCGGTCTCGGGCCGGAGGCGGTGCGCATCCAGGCCGAGGCGTTCGAACGGCTGGTGACCGGCCAGATCCTGGAGACCGCCGGCCCCGCGCAGGGCCGCGACCCGATCGACCACTACCTCGACGTGCTGTCCGGCAAGACCGGTTCGCTCGTCGCGATCTCCTGCCGCTTCGGCTCGTTGCTGTCCGGCGCCGGCGACCAGGCCGTCGACGTGCTCACCCGGTTCGGTGAACGGATCGGCATCGCCTTCCAGTTGGCCGACGACGTGATCGACATCACCAGTGACGGCCGGGAGTCCGGCAAGACGCCCGGCACCGACCTGCGTGAGGGCGTCGCCACCCTCCCGGTGCTGCATCTGCGCTCCGGCCGCTACGACGGCCCCGGGGACCGCCATCTGATCGACCTGCTCGACAGCGACCTCGCCGACGACGCCCGGCACGCCGAGGCCCTCGCCCTGCTGCGCGCCCACCCCGCGCTGGAACAGGCCCGCCGGGACGCCGTCCGGTACGCCGAGGAGGCCGGGGCGATCCTGGCACCGCTGCCGGAGTGCTCCGCGAAGGCCGCCCTGCGGACGCTCTGCGAGGCGGTCGTCCACCGCGCGGGCTGACCGCGTTCGGGCTGACCGGTGGTGTTCCGGCCCGACCTGACGCGTGGGCCGGGGCACCCTCCCGGGTCCGTCGACGCGCCGAAGGCCCGCTCCCGGACGGGGGGCGGGCCTTCGGCGGTCGCGGGGGTCAGACGCCGATGCGGGCCAGGAGGCGTCCGTCGGAGGTGCTGACGTCGAAGTGGTCGATCTCGGCGCGGTGCAGGCCGGTCGCGCCCCACACGGTGAACCGCTCCGGGCTGCCCGGTACCCCGTAGCCCGCGCCTGCCACCGACCAGGTGGACGTGGTCTGCCGGGTGCCGTCCTTGCCGACGGCCACGAGTTCGCAGGTCAGCGGGCCGCGCACGCCGGCGAGTGTGACGTTGACGCTGGTGCCCCACGTGGTGTCGGTCATCGCCACCGTGGCGTGGATCCCGTGGGGGGCCGCCGCGCTCACCGTCTGCGAGACCGGCTCGTGGTGGTGGCCGGTGACACCCAGGGTGATCAGCGGCCCGGCGGCCACGAGCACCACGGCGGCCGCCACCAGGAACAGCCGGCGCCGCCGGCGCACCGTGCGCACGTCACCCAGCACCCGGTCCAGCAGTTCGGGTCCCGGTGGGGTGAGCACCTCGTGCGCCGGCGCGGCGTCCGGCAGGCCGGCGGAGAGCTCGGCGAGCGCGGATTCGACCTCCATCAGCGCGTCGAGTTCCACGCCGCAGGCGCCGCAGCCGGCGAGGTGCTGCTCGAACGCGGTGGCCTCGGCGTCGTCCATGGCGCCCAGCACGTACACCCCGGCCTCGACATGACGCCCACAGGTCATGACGTCACCCCCCGCTCCTCCAGCGCGATCCTCAGCGACCGCAGGGCGTAGAAGGCCCGGGAGCGGACGGTGCCGGCCGGTATCCCCAGCTCCTCGGCCGCCTCGTTGACCGTGCGGCCCCCGAAGTACGTGGCGACGAGGACCTCGCGATGCGCGTCGGTCAAGTCTGTCATGGCGTCGGCGATCGTCATCAGGCGCAAGGTGCGGTCCAACTCGTCGGCGGCCGGCATCGCCTCCAGCGGTGTGGTGTCCACCTCCTTCGGACGGGCGCTGCGGCTGCGGTGGCCGTCGATGACGATGCGCCGTGCGACGGTCACCAGCCACGGGCGCAGCGATCCGGTGGAGCGGTTCAGCTGGTCGGTGTTGCGCCAGGCGCGCACCAGCGTCTCCTGCACCACGTCCTCGGCGCGGTGCCGGTCACCGGCCACCAGGCGCAGGACGTAGCCGAAGAGGGGGCCGGCGTGCTCGTGGTAGAGCGCGCGCATCAATTCCTCGTCGGGGCGCCGGCCGCCGGCGGTGTCGGTGCGGCCGGTTCCGCCGGGCGGCCCGGTCGGCCGGCCGGCGGGGGCGGCGGAGGGGAACAGCCCGCGTGCCCGGCCCTGGAGGGTCTGGTCGTCGGTCACCCCCGAATGATTGCCCATTAAACCTTCAAGGTCGAGACGCGGAGCGGAGGCAGTGATTCCGTAACGGCCGCCGCGTACGGAACGGGCCACCTCTCCGGAGGCCGGACCCGGGCGTCCGGTGACAGAGCGGCCGCAACACCCCCGCAACCGCCGGGCGTGACGCCCGTCACCCCCCCGCCCCGCCGCACGCCGGCCCCCACCCCCGCCGCCCCGCCCGGGATCCCCAGGTCACCCGCGGGACGCCCCTGAGACACCCGCCGGGGCCGTCATACCAGCGAGGTACGCGGAGTCGACCCCACGGGCTGACGACCGGGCAGGGGTAAAAGTGGTCCCATGGGACAAGCGGCATCCAGCACGGCCCGGAACGCGACACGCCAGGGGACCCGGGCCGCACCCGCCGCCGACGACGGAGGTAGTCATGTCAGCGATCCAACCGCCGCGGTCCGACGACGAGTTCGCCGGTTACGCAGGATTCGACGAGGAGGACGAAGGGCGTCGCGGCACCCGCCGGGCCATGCGCTACGCCATCCCGGTCGCCGTGGCGGCCATCGCCGCCGGGTCCATCGGACTGGGCACCGCGCTCGCCACCACCGGAGGCGGCCCGGACCTGCCGGGGATCACCGCCGCGCAGCTGGTGGCCAAGATGGCCGCCGCGCGCACCGACACCGGTTCCGGCACCATCCGGGTCACCACCGACTTCGGCCTGCCCTCCGGGCTGCTGAACGCCGCCGCCTCCCAGGCCGCCGGCACCGGTGCCGCCCCGGCCGACCCGCGCACCCGTCTGCCGCAGCTGCTCACCGGCGACCACACCCTCACCGTCGCCGCGGACGGCCCCACCCGCGAACGCCTCGACGTCGACGGCTCCCAGTACCGCGTCGTGCGCGACGGCACCCAGATGTGGGCGTACGACGCCGCCGGCCACTCCGCGGTGCACGCCACCGGCCTGACCGCCGCCGCACAGCCGCAGGGCGACGCGCCGGTCACCCCGGCGCAGGCCGCCGGCCAGGTGCTCAAGGCGCTCTCGCCGACCACCGCGGTCACCGTGGACGGCACCGCCGAGGTCGCCGGACGCGCCGCCTACGAACTGGTGCTCACGCCCAAGCAGACCGGCAGCACCATCGGTTCGGTCCGCGTGGCGGTCGACGCGGCCAAGGGCGTCCCGCTGTCCTTCAGCGTGCTGCCCGCCTCCGGCGGCGACCCGGTGGTGGACATCGCCTGGACCCGGATCTCGTTCGCCCGCCCGGCGGCGAGCACGTTCGCCTTCACCCCGCCGCACGGCACCCACGTCACGCAGGCCCCGCACGGCACCGCGCACCACCCGGCCGCCCACCGCCCGTCCGGCGTCCCGGCGCTCCCGGGCGCGGCCGGCGACGCCGCCAAGGTCATCGGCAAGGGCTGGTCCGCGATCGCCGAACTGCACGTCCCGCAGGGCAGGACCAACGGCCACAAGGCCCCGTCCGTCCCCGAGGGCCTGGCCGGCTCGTTCGGCAAGCCGGTCAAGGGCGCCTTCGGCTCCGGCACCGTCATCAGCACCCGCGTGGTCAACGTCCTGATCACCGACCGCGGCGGCGTCTACGCCGGCGCGGTCACCCCGTCCGCCCTCGTCGCGGCGGCCGACCGCGGCTGATCGGCCAGGGTGAACGGCGGCCGCCGGAACAGGTTCCGGCGGCCGCCGTTCACCGCGTCCGCACCGCCGGCGCCAGCACCACGGCCGCCGAGGCCGTGACCACCTCGCCCAGCGGCACCGGCACGGCGAACGGCAGCAGGGCCGCCAGCCGCCGCGACAGCTCGGTGCGGCGCGGGAGTTCGGCGGCGGCGTCCGCGGTGCGGGCGATCCGCACGGCCGCGGTGCCGGGCACCAGGACGACCTGGTGGAACTGTCCGGTCGCCACGGTGGCCCCCGCCAGGTCCGTCCCGGGCAGCACGGTCCCGGCGATGTCGCGCAGCACACCGGTCACGGGAGGAGGCACGGCCGGCACGCTACCCGGCCGTTCCCGCGCCGCGGTCGATGCGCCGCAGGGCCGGCAGCATCAGCGCGCCCAGCAGCAGCGACGGGACGCCGCCGGCCACCAGCGACCACCGGCTGCCCCACTCCTCGGCGACCCACCCGACCAGCGGCCCGCCGACCACCGTCGTACCGCCCCAGGCCATCGACCACAGGGCCATCACCCGCCCGCGCATCGCCGGTTCGGCGGCCAGCTGCATGGCGGTCTTGGACAGGGAGTTGAACGAGATGCTGCCGTAGCCGACGAAGGGCAGGGCGGCCAGCTCCCACCACAGGTTCGGCGCGAGGGCCGCCGCGAGGATCGCCACGCCCCACCCGATCCCGGCCGCCCCCAGTGACGACGCCCGCCGGGCCCCGCCGCGCGCCGCCACCACCAGGCCCCCGCCCACCGCGCCGAGCGCCATCGAGGTCGCCATCGCCCCGTACGCGCCCGGGCCGCCGTGGAACGCCCCGCCGGCCACCAGCGGCAGCGTCACCGGGAACTCGTACGCCAGCGTGCCGGTGACCACCAGCATCAGCAGCGGCAGCAGCAGCGCCGGGGTGCGGCGCACGTACCGCAGGCCCTCCCGCACCTGGCCGCGAGCCCGCGCCGGGCGGTCCACCGGCAGCATCTCGCCGGACCGCATCAGCGCCAGGTTCAGCAGCACGGCGCCGAAGGAGACCGCGTTCAGCGCGAAGCAGGTGCTCAGGCCGACGGTCGCCACCAGGGTGCCGCCGAGCGCCGAGCCGACCACCCGGGAGAGGTTGACCGCCACCGAGTTGAGGGTCACCGCGTTGCCGAGCCGGTCGCGCGGCACGAGTTCGGCGATCAGCGCCTGCCGGGCCGGGTTGTCGACCACGGTCACCAGGCCCAGCGCGACGGAGAGCACGATGACGGTGACCATGTCGATGGCGTGCAGCGCGGTCAGCACGGTGAACAGCACCGCGACGACCGCCGAGGCGGCCTGCGTCACGTAGAGCAGGAGGCGTTTGTCGTACCGGTCGGCGATCAGGCCGCCGAACGGCGCGAGCAGCAGGAACGGCAGGAACCGCGCGCCGGTGGCCAGCCCGAGGTCGGTCCCGGAACCGGTCAGCCGCAGCACCAGGTACGCCAGTGCGAGCTGCTGCGTCCAGGTGCCGATGATCGATATCGAGTAACCCCAGAAGAACAGGCGGTAGTTGCGCACCCCCAGCGAGGCGAAGACCCGCCCGCCCCGGCCGGCCGGCGCGGTCGTGACGGCCGGCGCGGTCACCGTGCGGCCCCAGTGCGGCGGCCGGGATCGTCCCCGGTGCCGGTCTCCGCCAACCGCTGCATCAGGTCGCCGGCCGCCAGCAGCAGCCCGCACTCCTCCCGGGTCAGCCGTGAGCGCATCGCCCGCCCCAGCCAGGTGTCCCGCTCCGAGCGCAGCCCGTCGACCACGGACCGCCCCCGCGCGGTCAGCAGCACCGAGACCCGCCGCGCGTCGGCGGTGTCCCGCCGCCGGCTCACGTACCCGGCCTCCTCCAACTCCCGCAGCGCCGCCGCCACGTTGGAACTCGTCATGCTCAGCTCCTCCCCGATCCGCCGTGGCCCGGCCCCCTCCGGCAACCGCTCGGCCGCCCCCAGCACCTGCATCGCGCTCCGCGACACCCCGTACGCCGGCGCCACCTCCCGCCGCAGCCGCCGCTGCAGCAACCGCATCTGCCCCCGCAGCCGCCGCACATCGTTGTCATCCATGATGTCTATGTTACATAGCTATTCAACATAGGCATACGCGGGGAGCGCCGTGACAGCGCGAACCGTCTCCGCCGCGCGACGCAGGCGCCGTCATGGGATCGACGGACAGCGCGTCGCGGGACCACCGCGCGCGGACGCGGGCCACAGCGGGCGGCGACCGGCCCGGACGACACCAGCGCGCCCGACGGCCGCGCGTCGCCGAGCGGGACCGCCCCCTCCCGCGCGGCCCGGCCAACGCCCGGCGCCCGCCGGCCGTCCGCCCCGCCGGCGAAGCCCCCGGGTCAGACGCCCAGGCCCAGTTCCCGCGTCAGCCGTGCGGCGAGCGCCCCCGCGAGGTCCGGCACCGTCGTGTCCGCCCAGGCGCGGACCGCGGTGGTGAAGCCGGTCAGGTCGGCGCGGACGCGGGCGGTGATCAACGGCAGGGCGGACAAGGGCAGATGGAAGCCGTGGGCCCGGGCGGCGTCGGGGCCGTCCGGTACCAGGTGGAGGCGGTCCCCGTCGCGCTGCGCCCACGCCCACGGGTCGTGGCCCTGCCAGACCTGCTCCCCGGACTCCGCCGCCTCCCACTCGCGCCAGTACTCCAGGCCGGAGCAGCACCCCGGCGCCAGGGCCGGACCGCCCCCGGGGTCCGCCACCCGTACCCCGCCGGGCAGGTACAGCCCGTCGGACTCCACCAGGGCGGCCACCGTTACGGCCGCGTCGCCCTCCGCGTCCTCGCCGGAGGCCATCGTGGCCACCGCGCTTCCCACGTCGGGCATGCTCATGCCGCCGTGGAGCCGCAGGAAGGAGAACGGCGCCGCGTCCCCGACCGGCCACGCCGTGAAGGTCACGGCGGCCTCGTGGGTGACTTCGAGCAGCACGCTGATGTCAGGCACCCCGGCATTGTCCCGGGCCGCCGGCCGGCGCCGCGAACGGTTTACCGGACCGTCCGGGGGACGCCGTTCCGGCGGGGCGGGCCGTCCCGCCGACGCCGCGCGGCCCTCGCGCCCGCCGCGCGCCGCCGCCGAACGGGCGGCCGCCGGGCGGGGGTCGGCGGCGGTCCGGGGATTAGGACACCCATGCCGCGGGGTAAGGTCATGGGCCCGATTGGCCCCCGGCGGAGCCGGTGTGGCACACTGTCCAGGTTGCTCGGTCGAGTGCCGATGCTGCGCGCCTCCCGTCGGGAGGACCGGAAGCGAGTCCCACAGTACTCGTCGTCCCATGAAGTGCGTCTTCGGCGCAGGGGCGGACGTACGGGAATCTTCCGGGAAGCCCAGCGCGGGACTCGCCAGGTGCCTGGTGGATCGAACCCCCAGTTCCCCGTGAGTGAGCGTCCCTTGGGCGCAGTCTTCGCGAGGAACGCGACACGCCCGACCGCGTGGGTCGGAAGAAGCGCAGGGGCCGGTACCGCCGGGAGCCAGAGCGTACGAGAGACAGGGATTACGGAGTAGCCATGGCGGGACAGAAGATCCGCATCCGGCTCAAGGCCTACGACCACGAGGTCATCGACAGCTCGGCGAAGAAGATCGTCGAGACGGTGACCCGCACTGGTGCACAGGTCGCAGGCCCGGTGCCGCTGCCCACTGAGAAGAACGTGTACTGCGTCATCAAGTCGCCGCACAAGTACAAGGACGCGCGCGAGCACTTCGAGATGCGCACGCACAAGCGCCTCATCGACATTCTCGACCCCACGCCGAAGACCGTCGACTCGCTCATGCGTCTCGACCTCCCGGCCGGCGTCGACATCGAGATCAAGCTCTGAGGTGACGCGCGAGATGACCAAGCAGATTAAGGGCGTCCTCGGCGAGAAGCTCGGCATGACCCAGGTCTGGGACGAGAACAACCGCATCGTGCCGGTGACCGTCGTCAAGGCCGGGCCGTGCGTCGTCACCCAGGTGCGCACCGGCGACAACGACGGCTACGAGGCCGTGCAGATCGCCTTCGGCGAGATCGACCCGCGCAAGGTGAACAAGCCCCTCAAGGGCCACTTCGCCAAGGCCGACGTCACGCCCCGCCGCCACCTGGTGGAGCTGCGGACCTCCGACGCCAGCGAGTACACGCTCGGCCAGGAGATCACCGCCGAGACCTTCGAAGCCGGCGTCAAGGTCGACGTCACCGGCAAGAGCAAGGGCAAGGGCTTCGCCGGTGTCATGAAGCGTCACAACTTCAAGGGCCTCGGCGCCGGACACGGCACCCAGCGCAAGCACCGCTCCCCGGGTTCCATCGGTGGCTGCGCCACCCCGGGCCGCGTGTTCAAGGGCCTCCGCATGGCGGGCCGCATGGGCAACGAGCGGGTCACCACCCAGAACCTGACCGTCCACGCCGTTGACGCGGAGAAGGGTCTGCTGCTCATCAAGGGCGCGGTTCCCGGTCCGAACGGCGGCCTCGTCCTGGTCCGTACCGCGGCCAAGGGGGCCTGAGGTAACCGATGAGCACCATTGACATCCTTTCGCCCGCTGGCGAGAAGGCCGGTAGCGTCGAACTCCCCGCGGAGATCTTCGACGTCAAGGTCAGCATCCCGCTGATCCACCAGGTCGTCGTCGCACAGCTGGCCGCTGCCCGACAGGGCACGCACAAGACCAAGACCCGTGGCGAGGTCCGCGGCGGTGGCAAGAAGCCTTACCGCCAGAAGGGCACCGGCCGCGCCCGTCAGGGCTCGACCCGCGCGCCGCAGTTCGCCGGCGGTGGCGTCGTGCACGGCCCGCAGCCGCGCGACTACTCGCAGCGCACTCCGAAGAAGATGGTCAAGGCCGCCCTCCGCGGCGCCCTGACCGACCGCGCGCGTCACAACCGCATCCACGTCGTCGCCGGCGTCGTCGAGGGAGCCCCCTCGACCAAGTCGGCGAAGGGCCTGCTCGGCAAGATCAGCGACCGCAGGCACGTCCTGCTCGTCGTCGAGCGTGCCGACGAGGCCGCGTGGCTGTCCGCCCGCAACCTCCCCCAGGTGCACATCCTGGAGGCCGGGCAGCTCAACACGTACGACGTGATGCTTTCGGACGACGTCGTCTTCACCAAGGACGCCTTCGACCGCTTCACCGGTAACGGCGCCGCCGAGACCGAAGGGAGCGACGCCTGATGAGCGAGACCGTGAGCACGGCGATTGCCACCAGCAAGACGTACACGGACCCCCGTGACATCCTGTTCAAGCCGGTGGTGTCCGAGAAGAGCTACGCGCTGCTCGACGAGAACAAGTACACGTTCCTCGTGGACCCGCGTGCCAACAAGACCCAGATCAAGCAGGCCGTCGAGACGGTCTTCCAGGTCAAGGTCACCGGGGTCAACACGATCAACCGGCAGGGCAAGCGCAAGCGCACCCGCACCGGTTTCGGCAAGCGCAAGGACACCAAGCGCGCCATCGTGACCCTTGCCGAGGGCGACCGCATCGACATCTTCGGCGGTCCGGTCTCCTAACGGGGACCGGAGCGAATCGAAGTCCGGAATATTCCGAGGACTGAGAAATGGGTATCCGCAAGTACAAGCCGACGACCCCGGGCCGTCGTGGCTCCAGCGTCGCCGACTTCGTCGAGATCACGCGGTCCACGCCGGAGAAGTCGCTGGTCCGCCCCCTGCACAGCAAGGGCGGCCGTAACAACGCCGGTCGTGTGACCGTCCGTCACCAGGGTGGTGGACACAAGCGCGCCTACCGTGTGATCGACTTCCGTCGTCACGACAAGGACGGCGTGCCGGCCAAGGTCGCGCACATCGAGTACGACCCCAACCGCACCGCCCGCATCGCGCTGCTGCACTACGCGGACGGCGAGAAGCGCTACATCCTGGCCCCGGCCAAGCTGACGCAGGGTGACCGCGTCGAGAACGGCGCCGGCGCCGACATCAAGCCCGGCAACAACCTGCCGCTGCGCAACATCCCCGTCGGTACCACGGTGCACGCCATCGAGCTCCGCCCCGGTGGCGGCGCGAAGATGGCCCGCTCCGCCGGTACCTCCGTGCAGCTGCTGGCGAAGGAGGGGAACATGGCCACCCTCCGCATGCCCTCCGGTGAAGTCCGCATGGTCGACGTGCGCTGCCGCGCCACCGTCGGCGAGGTCGGCAACGCCGAGCAGTCGAACATCAACTGGGGCAAGGCCGGCCGTATGCGGTGGAAGGGCGTCCGCCCGACCGTCCGTGGTGTCGCCATGAACCCGGTGGACCACCCGCACGGTGGTGGTGAGGGCAAGACCTCCGGTGGTCGCCACCCGGTTTCGCCGTGGGGCCAGAAGGAGGGCCGTACTCGCTCGCCGAAGAAGGCCAGCAACAAGTACATCGTCCGCCGCCGCAAGACGAACAAGAAGCGCTAGGAGCGGGTTTAGATGCCGCGCAGTCTCAAGAAGGGGCCCTTCGTCGACGACCACCTGTTCAAGAAGGTGGATGTCCAGAACGAAGCCGGCACCAAGAACGTCATCAAGACCTGGTCCCGCCGCTCGATGATCATCCCGGCGATGCTCGGGCACACGATCGCGGTGCACGACGGCCGTAAGCACGTCCCGGTGTTCGTCACCGAGTCGATGGTCGGCCACAAGCTCGGCGAGTTCGCGCCGACCCGCACCTTCCGCGGCCACGAGAAGGACGACCGCAAGTCGCGTCGTCGCTGACCGGCGGAGCTGCACCGACTATGACTGACACCGAAGGGACAACCATGGAAGCCAGGGCCCAGGCGCGGTACATCCGCGTCACGCCCATGAAGGCCCGCCGCGTGGTGGACCTCATCCGTGGCATGAACGCCACGGAGGCTCAGGCGGTCCTGCGATTCGCTCCGCAGGCCGCGAGTGTGCCGGTGGGCAAGGTGCTGGACAGCGCCATTGCCAACGCCGCGCACAACTACGACCACTCCGACTCGGGCTCGCTGTTCATCAGCGAGGCCTACGTCGACGAGGGCCCGACCCTGAAGCGGTTCCGTCCGCGCGCCCAGGGCCGCGCCTACCGGATCCGCAAGCGGACCAGCCACATCACCGTGGTCGTCGCCAGCAAGGAAGGGACCCGGTAATGGGCCAGAAGGTTAACCCGCACGGGTTCCGGCTCGGCATCACCACGGACTTCAAGTCCCGGTGGTACGCCGACAAGCTGTACAAGGACTACGTCAAGGAAGACGTCGCCATCCGCCGGATGATGACGCAGGGCATGGAGCGGGCCGGCATCTCCAAGGTGGAGATCGAGCGCACCCGTGACCGCGTCCGCGTCGACATCCACACCGCCCGGCCGGGCATCGTCATCGGCCGCCGCGGCGCGGAGGCCGACCGTATCCGCGGCGACCTGGAGAAGCTCACCGGCAAGCAGGTGCAGCTGAACATCCTTGAGGTCAAGAACCCGGAGACCGACGCTCAGCTGGTGGCCCAGGCCGTCGCCGAGCAGCTGGCCTCCCGTGTCTCCTTCCGCCGTGCCATGCGCAAGTCCATGCAGGGCACCATGAAGGCCGGCGCCAAGGGCATCAAGATCCAGTGCGGCGGCCGTCTCGGCGGCGCCGAGATGTCCCGCTCGGAGTTCTACCGCGAGGGTCGCGTCCCGCTGCACACCCTGCGCGCCAACGTGGACTACGGCTTCTTCGAGGCCAAGACCACCTTCGGCCGCATCGGTGTCAAGGTGTGGATCTACAAGGGCGACGTGAAGAACATCGCCGAGGTCCGCGCCGA
>CAVTAX010000006.1:0-85148 GCA_963732825.1 uncultured Actinomycetota bacterium
CGTCGCGCCGGGGCGGGAGTTGGACGCCGCAGACCTCGGGCGGCCGTCCGTACGGCGTGGCGCCGTGTCCTGGCCGTACGGCGAACCACGGTGGGGGCGGATGATCAGAGGTCCACCCGTACGGCCGCGTTCCGCCACAGTCCTGGGGCCTCGCGTTCGGGCCAGCGGTGGCGGGCCTGTTCCTCGGAGCGGAGGACGGCGAGGGTGGGCAGGCCCTGGGGGGTGCCGTCCCGCATGAGGACGGGGAGTTCGGGCAGGGGCGCGGTCGTGGCCACGTCGTCGAGGACCAGGGTGACTGGTGGGTCGAGCCGGCCGGGGGATGACCCTGCGGCCATGCGCCGGCCGTGCCCGACCACGCAGGAGGCGAGTGCGGTCAGCAGTGGCATCGCACCCGGATCGGTCCGCGGGTCCTCGCGGCGCGTACCGACCACATAGAGCGTTCCCCGTTCGGCGACGAACGATTCCACGTCGAGCCCGTCGGATCGTCCGGGACTGCACGCGTCCCGTATGTGGACGGAGTTGAGGCCGGACAGGGCGCGCTGGATGGCGGCCTGGGCGGCGTCGCGGCGTTCGGGGTGGGCGTGGAGGGTGGATTCCAGCTCGCCGCTCCAGCCGGAGGCGGCTTCCCGGGCGGTGCGCAGGATGCGGACCGCGTCCCCGGAGCCGGAGCCCTGGGCCCAGCGGTGGAGTTGGCGGAACGGCAGGCCGTCGACGGCGGCGGCGTGCAGCCAGCAGCGCATGAGGGTGACGGCGGCCTCGTTGGTGGTGACGTCGTGCGTGCGCAGCGGGGCCAGCAGCGCGGCGGCGCGTTCCCGGGCGGTGTCCGGGTCCTGGCAGCCGGTGTGCGGGGCCCATCGCAGCCGGGCGGGGGTGTCGACGAGGTGTTCCGGGTCGAAGACGTGTACGGGGCCGTAGCGGGCGCGGGCGGCGGCGGTGCGCTGCCAGATGGTGGCGTCCGCGCAGGTGACCACGACCGCGCCCTCGGCGTCCAGGACCGCCGGCTCCACGAACCGCGGGCCGGCCTCGGCCCGTCCGGGGCCGGCGCCGGTGAACACCACGCAGGACGCGGTGAGTTGACCGGGCGGCAGTCCTTCGGGGGTGGGGACCGGTTCCGGCGCGGCGGCCTCGACGACCTGGGGTGCCGCGACGGAGGGCCCGGCGGCGACCGGGGCTGCCGCGTTCGCGGTGGCCGGTGCGGTCGCGGGGGCACCGGGGGTCTGCGGGGCCGGGGTGGCGGGGGCCGCGTACGTCTCCTGCCTCGTGGCCGTCTCCCGGCCGTACGCCCGCTGGCCGGGGGTCGGTTCGGGGAGGTCGGGGGCGGTGCTGCGGGCGGCGCGGACGGCGCGGTAGCGGGTCCAGGTGCCGGCCACGAAGACCAGGGCGACCAGCAGGATCATGATCTGGCTGATGAACAGCCCCCAGAACAGCCCCGGTCGGGGCAGGTCCGCCTCGCGGGCGGCCGGCCAGGCGGCGGACAGGTCGTCGGGGTGGCCGACGAGCGACCGCATGGCCATCGGCGTGCGCGTGAACGGCAGGCCGTCCGGCCAGCCGCCGTGCGACAGGAGCCCGGCCAGCCCGGTGCCGGTCCACACCAGGGCCGTGACGGCCAGCAGGAAGAGGATGAGCAGCAGCAGCATGCCGTCCGGCACTCCGGCGCGGCGCGGGCCCTGGCCGGGCTCCTGGGCCTGTCCGGGGGCGGTGCCGCCGCGGGCGGGCGGGGCGGATCGGGGTGCGGCGGGGCGTCCACCGGTAGGGGCCTTCACGGTCAGGCCACCGCGTCGTCGGCGAGCTGCTTCTCCAGGGCGATCTCGGCCTCGGTGCGTTCCAGCTGGCTCTCCACGGCGAGGTCGGCGGACGCCTCGGTCATGGCGCGGTCGGTGTAGACCAGGGGGCGTTCCACCTCGGTGATGAGGTGTTTGACGACCTGGACGTTGCCGTTGACGTCCCACACCGCGATGCCGGGGGTGAGGGTGGGGATGATCTCCACCGCCCAGCGCGGCAGGCCCAGGACCCGGCCGGTGGCGCGGGCCTCGTCGGCCTTCTGGGCGTAGACGGTGCGGGTGGAGGCCATCTTGAGGATCGCGGCGGCCTCCCGGGCGGCGGCGCCGTCGACCACGTCGGACAGGTGGTGGACGACGGCGACGAACGACAGGCCGAGACGCCGGCCGAACTTCAGCAGGCGCTGGAACAGCTGGGCCACGAACGGGCTGTTGATGATGTGCCACGCCTCTTCGACCAGGAAGATCCGCTTGACGCGGTCGGGCCGGATCCAGGTGTGTTCCAGCCAGACGCCGACGATCGCCATGAGGATGGGCATGGCGATGGAGTTGCGGTCGATGTGGGAGAGGTCGAAGACGATCAGCGGCGCGTCGAGGTCGATGCCGGCGCTGGTGGGGCCGTCGAACATGCCGCGCAGGTCGCCGTCGACGAGCCGGTCGAGCACGAGGGCGACGTCCAGGCCCCAGGCGCGGACGTCCTCTATGTCGACGTTGATGGAGTCGGCGGACTCCTCGGCGGGGTGCCGCAGGCGTTCCACGATGTCGGTGAGGATCGGCTGGCGGTCGGTGACCGTCTCGACGGCGTGGCTGTGGGCGACCTTCAGGGCGAAGCCGGACCGTTCGTCCAGGCCGCGGCCGAGGGCGACTTCGATGATGGTGCGCAGCAGGGCCAGCTGCCCGGTGGCGGTGATGGCCGGGTCGAGAGGGTTGAGCTTGATGCCGCCCTCCAGGGCGGCCATCGGGTCGAGGCGGATGGGGGTTATCCCCAACTGCTGGGCGATCAGGTTCCATTCGCCGACGCCGTCCTCGCCCTGCGCGTCCAGCACGACCACCTGCCGGTCGCGGAAGCGCAGCTGGCGCAGGACGTAGGTCTTCTCCAGCGCGGACTTGCCGTTGCCGGACTCGCCGAGCACCAGCCAGTGCGGGGCGGGCAGTTGCTGGCCGTAGAGCTGGAACGGGTCGTAGATGTAGCCCTTTCCGGAGTACACCTCACGGCCGATGATGACGCCGGAGTCGCCCAGGCCGGGGGCGGCCGTGGGCAGGTAGACGGCCTGGGCCTGGCCGGTGGAGGTGCGCACCGGCAGGCGGGTGGTCTCCACCCGGCCGAACAGGAAACTGGTGAAGGCGTCGATCAGCAGGGAGACGGGGTCCAGGGCCATGGTGCGGCCTCCTCAGCGGCGGATGCCGGTAGCGAACGGCAGCGTGTTGACGAACGCCCGGTGGTGTTCGCGGTCGCACCACTCCAGCTTCAGGTACGACTTGCCCGCGGAGGCGCGGATGGTGCGCTTGTCGCGGGCGAGGGCTTCGGGGGAACGGGAGGAGACGGTGATCCAGCCGACCAGGTTGACGCCGGCCGCGCCGGAGGCGAGGTCCTGTCCGCGCTGGTCGACGCGCGAGGTGTGGTGGACGTCGCGGGGGTCGACGACCCGGTTCATCTTGGCGGCGCGGGACGCCTCGGCGTCGTCGTTGGTCTTCTCCGTCAGCATGCGTTCGATGGCCACGTCGGTGGGTTCGAGGTCCATGGTGACGGCGACCGTGCGGATGACGTCGGGGGTGTGGACCAGCAGTGGGGCGAGGAAGTTGACGCCGACCGGGGTCATCGGCCACTCCTTGACCCAGGCGGTGGCGTGGCACCAGGGGGCGCGGGTGACCGACTCGCGGGTCTTGGCCTGGAGGAACGTGGCCTCGGTGGCGTCGAGTTCGGCGGGCCAGGCGTTGCGCTGGGACATGGCCTGGATGTGGTCGATCGGGTGGTCGGGGTCGTACATGGAGTGCAGCAGGCTGGACAGCCGTGCCTGGCCCAGGGGTTGGCGCACCCGGATGTCGGCCTCGGCGAGCCGGGCGCAGATGTCGTTGAGTTCGCGGGCCATGACGACGGCCAGGCCCTCGTCGCGGCTGTGGCCGGTGGCGCGGGCCATGGTGTGGGCCTCGGCGGCCAGTTCGCGGTTGTAGTGCATGCAGGCCACGAGGTAGGCGCGGTGCTGCTCGGAGGAGGTGGACACCATGGACTGCAACTGGTCGTACGAACCGGCGAGCCAGGCGGGGGAGTTGGGGTTGCCGCGCTGGGCGACGTCCTTGGCGTGGGCGTCGGGGTCGGCGGGCAGGGTGCGGGCCAGCATCTGGATGCGGGTGACGAACCCGTCGCCGTTGGCCACGTGCTTGAGCAGGGTGCCGAAGCGGTCGACGAGCGCTTCCTGGTCCTCGCTGTCGCGCAGGCCGACGCCGGGGCCCTCGATCTCGATGACGGCGGTGGCGGTGCGGCGTTCCAGGTGCAGCAGGACGGCGATCTCGTCGGGGCCGAAGGGGGCGGACAGCCAGGTGACGCGGCCGATGCCGGGCGGCGGGCCGACCTCCACCTCGCGGCCGTCGAGCCGGGTGCCGGCCTCGGTGGCGGTGCTGCGGTAGGTGGCGCCGGCCTTGAGGGTGCGGCGGTAGGTGCGGTTGATCTCGAACCACTTGTAGAACGTGCGGTGCCGGTAGGGCATGAAGACCGCGGCGAACGCCAGGATCGGGAATCCGGCCAGGCCGGCGATGCGCAGCGGGAGCACGGGGACGAGCAGGCCGCACATCATGCCGAGGGCGGCGCCGGCCACGATCAGGGCGATCTCGCCGGTGTCGCGGTTCTTGCCGACGACGGCGTTGGGCCGGGCCCTGCCGATGAGGTACGTGCGGCGCTGGGCGAACGGCTGGGTCGTCACCGTTCACCTCCGTTCTGGTCGGACGTGCGCGGGGCCGGGGTGTGGCCGGTGCCGGGCGGGGGCGACGGGGGCGCGGCGGGCACGGGACCGGGGCCTCCGGAGGTGCCGGGGGCGGCTCCGCCGGCCGCGCCGCCGCCGCGGGAGCTGTGGGCGGCGATGCCGCCGCTGACCGCGCCGGCGGGCTGGGCGCCGCCGCCCGCGCCGCCCGCGTCGTCGCCACCGCGGGCGCTGTGGGTGCTGATGCCCTGCTTGACGAGGGCGGCGGCGGAGGTGATGGCGGCGGCGGGGGAGCCGGCGTTGCGGTGGTCGCCGCGGAACTTGACGACGTCGTCGCCGAAGCCGGGGACGAAGCGGTAGATCATGGCGCTGGCGAAGATCGCCAGGATGATGATCGACAGCCCGGAGACGACGGCGGAGAACGAGCTGGGTCCCTTGGTGCCGGACAGGGCGCCGGCCAGGCTGAGGACCACCACGATCACCGGCTTGACCAGGATGACGGCGATCATCACGCCGGCCCAGCGGCGGACGTGGTGCCACATGTTCTTGTCGACCAGCCCGGCGTAGACGGCGGTGCCGAGCAGGGCGCCGACGTAGAGCAGGGCGGCGCGGATGACCAGTTCCAGCCACAGCACACCGGCGGCGAGCACGGAGACCAGTGATACGACGATCAGCATGATCGGGCCGCCGCCGATGTCGCTGCCCTTCGTCAGGGCGGAGGAGAACGACCCGAAGAAGACGTCGGAGTTGCCGACGGTGCCGCGTCCGATGACGGAGGCGACGGCGTCCACCGCGGACGTGACGGTGTAGAGCACCAGCGGGGTGAACGCGGAGGCGAGGACCGTCAGCCACAGGAACCCGACGGCCTCGCTCAGCGCCTCGGTCAGCGGCACCCCGCGCACGGCCCGCTTGGCGACGGCGAGCAGCCACAGCACGAGCGTGAGGATCGTGGAGGCGGCGAACACGACGGCGTACTGCCGCAGGAACGTGGTGTTCGTGAAGTCCACCTGCGAGGTCGACGTCACCGCGTGGCTCAGCTTGTCCACCACGAACGCCGCGGCCTTCGCGCAGCCCTTGGCCAGGGCGGCGAGGGGGTCGATGGGGGAGTAGAGGCCGGTGGTGGGGGTGGAGCCGGAGCCGCCCTGATCGCTTTTCTCGCAGGACTTCTTGACGATGCCGACGACGTACTTGCACGAGTCCTGGCTCGGGCTCGCCGAGGGGCCGGGCGACGGGGCCGCGTTCACCCGTGCCGCCAACATGAGGAGGAATGCGGGGGCTGAGGCCACCAGTACTCCGGCGCGGGCGGAGATCCGCTTGCTACCTGGCATAGGTGAATCCTCCATACCCGTTGACCGCTCGCACGATCTGGCCGGCTGACGCGGCCTGCTGATCGCTGCTGATGGGGGCGGGCCCGTCGGACTGCGACGACGACGAGATCTTCCAGTCGCCACCGGTCCATGTCAGGCGTTCGGTGATGGTGAGCCAGGACTCGCTCACCGGCTTCGTTGATCCCGTTCCTGCCAGGCCCGAGAGGGACGAGCACCACACCTGGACTGTCGCGGTTCGGCCGTCCGACGGGTACGACGTGGCTTTCGTTCCCACCGGGACGGTGCGGGAGACGAAGACGAGGCCAGAAGGGGCGCTGCCGTCGGGCCGCAGTCCCAGCGCGCTCAGCGTCGTCGAGCCGTACGCCTTGTCCAACTCCTGCTGGGTGGTCGACAGCACCTGCGCCGCGTACACCGTCCCCACGATCCCGTGCCGGGTCGTGGTCCGGAACATCCCGTCCCCGCCCAGGGCCACCGCGTAGTTCGCGGCGGCGGACTGGGCGCCCTGGGTGGTGTGGGGGTAGCCGGTGGGGATGCCGGAGGTGGTCGTGGTGACGGGGCGGGTGCCGGTGGGGGCGGTGGGGGCGGCGTGCGGGGCGGAAGGGGCCTGGGCGCCGGTGCCGGGGGTTGAGGAGGTGCCGCCGGAGGAGCCGCCGCGGGTGGCGAAGGCCAGGGCGGCGACGAGGAGGACGACGATGCCGACGACCGTCACCAGGGTCCGGGAGATGCGGGCCGGGGGCCGGCGGGGGGAGGCGTAGCCGCCGCCTTCGGGGAGGCGGGTACGCGTGGTGCCGGCCGGGCCGTTGCCGGGGTCGTGGTGGCTCGGATGAGTGGGCATCAGCACGCAGCCTAGGTGGGGTGTTGAGGGCCTGGGACGAGGCCCGAGGGGGCGTACGGGGTCGGGGCGGGGCTAGACCGCCATCCCGTACACGATGGTGAACAGGGTGCCGAGCGAGCCGATGATGAACACACCGGTCAGGCCGGCGACGATCAGACCCTTACCCTGCTCCGCGCTGAACGTATCGCGCAGCGCCGTCGCGCCGATGCGCTGCTTGGCCGCGCCCCAGATGGCGATGGCCAGGCACAGCAGAATGGCTGTGGCCATCACGACCTCGACCATCACCCGCGCTTCGCTTCCCAGGTTGCCGAAGGGCCCCCAGTTGGGTGCGATCCCGCCGATGATGGTGCTGATGTCGCCCTTCGATGCTGCTGCCAGGAACATGGTTAACTCACCGCCCCACATGATCAGTTGGGGCCCCCGCAGGCGCGGGGGTCCAGACTCTATATTGGCCGACGCGGCCGCCCTGGAACGTCACCGGGCCGACATTCTTGGGGATCTCGCCCGATTCGCCGTGTGATCCGTGTTCAGGAGTTCACACTGGTGTGCAGACATGGTCCTGGGGGGCTTCCCGCACCCTACTGTGTGTATCACGGCCATTAGCACAGAGCAACGATCCGGGAATGGAAGGGCGGCGGATGGCGGGCAAGGGCGGTGGGGGCCGCAAGACCTGGATCGTGGGCGGTGCCGCGGCGATCGGCGGTTCGCTGCTGTTCGTGGTGCTGCTGGTGGTCGGCACGTATTCGGCCGCCGCGTCCATGGCGGGCGGTCAGCAGGCCGCCGCGCTGGCGCCGAACGCGGTGCCGGAGCAGTACCAGTCGCTGGTGTCGCACTGGGGCACGCTGTGCCCGTCGTTGTCGCCGCCGCTGCTGGCGGGGCAGTTGTACCAGGAGAGCGGCTGGCGCGAGAACGCCCGCAGCGGTGTCGGTGCGGAGGGCATCGCGCAGTTCATGCCGGCCACCTGGGCCACGCACGGGGTGGACGGTGATGGTGACGGCACCGCGGACATCTGGAATCCGGCGGACGCCATACCGTCGGCCGCCACCTACGACTGTCAACTGGCGCGCTACGTGCGGAATGTGCCGGGCGATACGACGGACAATATGCTGGCCGCCTACAACGCCGGTGCGTATAACGTCATCAAGTACGGCGGTGTTCCCCCGTTCAGCGAGACGCGGAATTACGTCAAACGCATTCGCGCGCTGGCACAGAGTTTCGCGGCGCCGGTGGGACAGGTGCAGCCGTCGCAGCAGGCGGCCGGGGCGATCTACTACGCGCAGTCCAAGCTGGGGACGCCGTATTTGTGGGGTGGTACCGGCACCGCGGTGGAGAACGGGCGGTTCGACTGCTCGGGTCTGACGCAGGCGGCCTACCGTTCGGTCGGGATCACGCTGCCCCGGGTGGCGAACGACCAGTGGAACGCCGGGCCGCATCCGTCGCGCAGCCAATTGGAGCCGGGGGACCTGGTGTTCTTCGCCACCGATCTCAACGATCCGCGTTCCATCCACCACGTCGGAATGTACGTGGGTGGCGGTTACATGATCAACGCCCCGCACACCGGGGCGGTGATCCGGTTCGACCCGATCGACGAGGCCGACTACTTCGGGGCGACGCGGGTCACGGCGGCCGGGGCGGACGCGCTGCCGTCGAACGCAGGGTGAGGGCCAAGGGCGTTCCCGGAGCGCGGCGGTGACAATGCGTCAAAGCTCTGACCATTGGATGCGTCCCAGGGTATCCCTTCGATAACTTCATGGTGATCTTCCGGTAAGAGGGGAACCCGTGGTAGCGCGGACCCCGTTCAATGGTGTGACGTACGGACACCGGGGGCAGCGGGGGCCGAGATGACGACCGGTTGAGGGGACAACAGGATGAGTGAGCTCGCGTTCGACGGCTCCAACCCCGATGTCGGCGCACTGGTGCGGATCAACGGGATGGCCGCGCGGTCGCCGCACGTGCTGGACCGGGTGGTGGCGTTCCTCGGCGAGTACGGGCTGACGGCCGCCGTGCTCGGGCTGCTGCTCTGGTGCTGGTGGCGGGTGGCCCGCCGGGACGGCCGGGACGCCCCGGCCGCGGTGGCCGGCGTCCTGTGGGCCGGTACGGCCGGGCTCTTCGCCTGGCTGCTGAGCCTGCCGATCCGCGACCTGGTGCGCCGCCCGCACCCGGCGGCCGACGTCGGCGGACTCCACGTCCTGCTGAACGGCACGTCGGCGTTCTCGTTCGTCAGTGGTCATGCGACGGTGGCCATGGCCGTCGCGGTGGCGCTGTTCCTGGTGCACCGCAAGGCCGGACTGGCCGGGATCGGACTGGCCCTCGCGCAGGGCTTCGCCCGCGTGTGGATGGGCGTCAGCTACCCCACCGACATCATCGGCGGCTTCGCCCTCGGCACCTCCACCGCCCTGCTCCTCGGCCCCCTGGCGCTCCTGGCCCTCGTCCCCCTCACCCGCACTCTCGCCACCGGCCGCCTGGCCCCCCTCGTCCGCTCCCACACCCCCCTCACCGCCCTCCCCACCCCCCACGAACCCGGCCCCACTCCCACCGCCCACCCCACCTGCGAAAACGACCTGGCCGCGTAAGGGGACGAAGCCCTGCGGGGGGCGCGGGGAACGGCGCGAGCAGCCCCGGTGAGGGGGAGGCCCGGAGCGAGCCGTGACCAGGCAGACGGCACCGGGAGGGGCGGAGCCCCGGTGGGCTAGATCGCCTGGGGGAAGTCGAAGACCCGCGAGGGGTCCCACGTGCGCTTGACGGAGGACAGGCGGCCCGCCGCGGAGCCGTAGTACGCGGAGCGCCAGTCCTTGAGGGCGGGGTCGGCGTAGTTCTGGTAGGCGGCGCCGGAGGCGTAGGGACGCATGGCGGAGTAGAGACCGTTGAGCCAGCTGGTTCCGGAGAGGCCGCCGGAGGCCAGGTACTGGGCCAGGAAGCGGGAGGAGCGGTGGGTGAACGCGGTCGCGGAGGCGGGGACCCGGTTGATCGCGCCGCCGAGTGAGGTCAGGGCCACCGACCCCGCGCCGCCCCCGCCGAACGCCCCGCGCGGGGCCAGGCCCTCGACACGGCCGATCAGCGCCGCGATGCCCGCCGCGGAGAGGGAACGGTCGTAGAAGTCGGAGCGCGCGGTGTACGTGTCGCGTTCCAGCGTGCCGCCGGGGCGCCGGCCGGGCAGGGAGCCGGACAGGTGGCAGGCGGTCTCGGTACGGCCGGAGCAGCCCGCGTAGGCGGCCATCGCCTGGGAGTAGGAGGGGTGCCGCACCAGGGAGACGCTGCGGGCCGGTCCGATGATGTCGGCCAGCCGGTCGACGGCGTTGGAAAGATCGTCGTACGAGCCCAGGCTGAACGCGGCCAGTGACAGCGAGGGGTCACCGCCCGGGGCGGCGTCCAGGTGCAGGGAGGTCCATATCTCGTCGGGCAGGTCGGGCCCCCAGGTCTGCCAGGCGGAGACCGCCCGGGACGCGGAGGACCACGGCCAGGTCAGGTAGCCGGTGACGCACTCCGGGGCGGGGTGGGTGCGGTAGCGCAGTTCGGTGACGACGCCGAAGTTGCCGTTGCCCGCGCCGCGCAGCGCCCAGAACAGCTCCTGGTTCTCCGCGGGGCCGGCCTGGACGGTGCGGCCGGCCGCGGTGACCAGCGTGGCGCCGGTGAGGCTGTCGCACGTCAGGCCGTAGGCGCGGGAGGCCACGCCGTGGCCGCCGCCGAGGGTCAGGCCGGCCGTGCCGACCGTCGGGCAGGAACCGGCGGGGACGGTCACGCCGCGCGCGCCCAGCGTGTCGTAGACGTCGATGAGACGGGAGCCGGCGCCCACCGTCGCGGCGCCGCCCGAGGCGGACACCGACGACAGCCGGGAGACGTCGATCACCAGCCGCCCGGTGCCCGAGGAGAAACCGGCGTAGCTGTGGCCACCGCCGCGCACCGAGACCCGTACGCCGGTGCGGCGGGCGAAGGCCAGGCAGGTGGCGATGTCGGCGGCGCCGGCCACGTAGGCGATGCCGGCCGGTCGCTGGCCGTCGAAGCGGGTGTTGTAGAGCAGGCGGGCGGTCGGGTAGTCGGCGTCGCCTGGACGCACCAGGCCGCCGTCGAGGCCGTGCCCGAGCGCGGTCCAGTCGGCCGGGCGGGCCGGGGTGGGCGTGCGCGAGGCGCTGGGACGGGCGGACGGGCCGCCGGAGGACGGCGGCCCGCCGCGGGCCGCCCCGGAACCGGAGCCGGTCGTCGGCGTGCAGCCGGCGATCAGCGCGGCCGCCGCGGCGCCGGTGCCCGACCGCAGTACGGTGCGGCGTCCCGTGGTTCCCGACCCTGCCATGTCCGTTTCCCCTTCGCGGCCGATCGCAGGCGCGTGCGCTGCCTGTGGTCGGGGGTGGAGATGCCGGAAGGGGTGCGGTCGGTTCCCTGCGGCGTCATTCCATTTCGGTGGCGGTCGGCGGATCGGCGCCGGGCCGCGAGCAGGTGATCGCGGCGGCCCGGGCGGCGTACGCGAGGGCCGAGCGCCAGTCGTGCGCGCCGAGCGCGTCCAGGGCGCCGGGGGAGAGGGCGTCGTGCCCGGCCAGCCAGTGCAGGAGCGCGGCGTTGACGGTGTCGCCGGCGCCGATGGTGTCGGCCACCGGCAGGCTCCGGTCGGCGGGCACCCGCACCGCGCCGTGCGCCCGGGTCAGCGCGGTCAGGCCGTTCGGGCCGTCGGTGATCACCACCGCGCGCGGCCCGGCGGCGAGGAAACCGCCGCAGATCCGCGGCACGTCGTGCGGCCCCGCGCCGGCCAGCCAGGCCGCGTCCTCCGCCGACAGCTTGAGCAGCGCCACGTCGGGCAGCCACGAGGCGAACCGGCGGCGGTAGGCGCCGGCGTCGGCGATCAGCTGCGCGCGGACGTTGGGGTCCAGCGCGGTCATGGTGCCGGCCGCGGCGGACCGGCGCAGCACCGCCTCGTACGCGCTCGCACCCGGTTCCAGCACCAGCGAGCAGGTGCCGAACGCCACCGCTGCCACGTCCGAAGGCAACGGCCCGGGGTCGCCGAACAGCCGGTCGGCGGTGCCGTCGACATAGAACGTGTAGCGCGCCGAACCGTCCTCGCCGATCGCCGCGGCCGCCAGCGTGGTCGGCTCCGGCCCCCGGCGCACGAGGCCGGTGTCCACCCCGGCCTGCCGCAGTCCGTCGACCAGTGCCTCGCCGAAGGGGTCCTGGGAGATCCGGGAGAGGAACGCGGCGGGTGAGCCGAGGCGCCCGAGCGCGACGGCGGTGTTGTACGGCCCGCCCCCCGGCCGCGGCGACAGCGCCGCGAGCGCCCCCGGCCCGTGCGGCACCAGGTCGATCAGCGCTTCGCCCGCTACGACGATCCTCGGCATCGGTGACCTCTCCTCGACCCGCCCGCAGGACGAACGACACCGTCCCCGCCCCTTCGGCACTCCGCCGGCCACCGGCTCCCTCCCAGCTCACCGGCACCGCGCCCACGCTACCGGCGGGCCACCCCCTCCGGCAGGGGTAAACCCGATCGGGCACCCCCGCCCCCGCGATCGGTCATCCGGCACCCCGAACCGGGCGCCCTGGCCGACCCCGGGCACGGCACGAACGTCAGGTTGACGTGGCGGGTGGGACGGCACGATCGCGAGGTTGACGCAGACACACCCGGGCCCGGGGCACGCCAGGCGGCACCGCACGAACACAACGTTGACACCAACCCCCGCACCCGCACCCGCACCCGCACCCCGCACCCCCGCACCCTTCACCCCGCACCCCGCCCCGGCCCGCCGTCGCCCCCCGCCCCGGCCCGCCGCCGGCGCCCCGTGCCGCCGTCATATGCCCTTCGCCCACTGATGTAACGTTTTTGCGGCTCTGTGACGGGCTTGATGGGCCGGGAAATGACCCGTTGGTGTCATGCGGTGGCGGGGTCGGCGTGCCTAGGGTGGGGGGTTTCCAGGGACGGCCGTGCGGGTCGTGCGCGGAGGGTGGGGAGCGTGGTGCCGGTGGACTCGGCGACGCTGGCGGAACAGCACGAGGCGGCGGCGCTCGCCGAGATCGAGTGGTGCTGCGAACTGATGATCGCCGCGGCGTCCGTGCACGCGGAGCGCCTGCCGGTGGAGGTCGTCGACCGGGTGCTGAACGTCCGCCGCACCGATCGCCCGCAGGGGCTGCTGGTGCCGTAGGAGGCGCCAGGGCCGCGCGGGACCTGCCGGGGGGCTCAGGTCCGCAGCAGCCGGGCGATGGCGGCGGTGGCCTCGGTGACCTTCGCGTCGGCCTCGGGGCCGCCGGTGCGGGCGGCGTCGGCGACGCAGTGACGCAGGTGCTCCTCCAGCAGCTGGAGGGCGAAGGACTGGAGGGCCTTCGTGGAGGCGGAGACCTGGGTGAGGACGTCCACGCAGTAGACGTCCTGCTCGACCATCCGCTGGAGTCCGCGGACCTGGCCCTCGATGCGGCGCAGCCGTTTGAGGTGGTCGGCCCTGTGCGGGCTGTAGCCGTGCGGGCCGGCGACGGGGCCGGGGTCCTCGTACCGCTCGGTCGTCATGGCTCCTCCGGCTCGCTCGGCACCAGGCGGCTTATACCCCTACCAGGTATATGTTATCGAATCGCTTCCGGGTTCGACCCCCACCTGTATGGCGTACTCGGCATGATGGGCGACACTAAGTGCCGCCGGTTACCCCGGCGCGATGATGCACCTAGCATCATCGGGACCGAAGCGAGGCATCACACCATGCACCCGGAGGACTCCCAGTGCGCCTTCGTCTGACCCCCCGGGAGACGAGTTTCTACGAATTGTTCACGGCCTCCGCGGACAACATCGTCACCGGCTCGAAACTCCTGCTGGAGCTGCTCGGCGCGGATTCCGCCACGCGTGCCGAGATCGCCGATCGCATGCGGGCCGCCGAACACGCGGGCGACGACGCGACGCACGCGATCTTCACCCAGCTCAACTCGTCGTTCATCACACCGTTCGACCGCGAGGACATCTACCGGCTGGCCGGATCGCTGGACGACATCATGGACTACATGGAAGAGGCGGTCGACCTGGTCGTCCTCTACCAGATCCAGGAGCTGCCCAAGGGGGTGGAGCAGCAGATCGAGGTACTGGCCAGGGCCGCGGAACTGACCGCCGAGGCCATGCCCAACCTGCGGACCATGCGCAATCTGACGGAGTACTGGATCGAGGTCAACCGGCTGGAGAACCAGGCGGACCAGATACATCGCAAGCTGCTCGCCCACCTGTTCAACGGCAAGTACGACGCCATGGACGTGCTGAAGCTCAAGCAGATCGTCGATGTCCTCGAAGAGGCGGCCGACGCGTTCGAGCACGTGGCGAACACGGTGGAGACCATCGCGGTCAAGGAGTCCTGACCGAGGTGGAGACCTTCGCACTGGTCGTCACGATCGTCGTGGCACTCGGCTTCACCTACACCAACGGCTTCCACGACTCGGCGAACGCCATCGCCACCGCGGTCTCCACCCGGGCGCTGACCCCCAGGGTGGCGTTGGCGATGGCGGCCGTGATGAACCTGGCCGGCGCGTTCCTCGGCAGCGGCGTCGCCCAGACGATCAGCAAGGGCATCATCGAGACCCCCAGCGGCAACGAGGGGCTGGGCGTCATCTTCGCCGCCCTCGCCGGTGCGATCGTGTGGAACCTCATCACCTGGTACTACGGTCTGCCGTCCTCCTCCTCGCACGCGCTGATCGGCGGACTGGTCGGCGCGGCGCTCGCCGGGGCCGCGACCGTGCACTGGGACGGGGTGGTCGAGAAGGTCGTACTGCCGATGGTGATCTCGCCGGTGGTCGGCCTGGCCGTGGGCTACCTGGCGATGGTGGCGCTGATGTGGATGTTCCGCCGGGCCAACCCGCACCGGGCCAAGCGGGGCTTCCGGATGGCGCAGACGCTGTCGGCGGCCTCCATGGCGCTCGGCCACGGCCTCCAGGACGCCCAGAAGGTCATGGGCGTGGTGGTGCTGGCGCTGGTGGCGTCCGGGGCGGCGAGCGGCAGCGGGGTGCCGGTGTGGGTGACGCTGGCGTGCGCGCTGACGATGTCGCTGGGCACCTACGCGGGTGGCTGGCGGATCATGCGCACGATGGGGCGCAAGATCATACAACTGGACCCGCCGCAGGCGTTCGCCGCCGAGATGACCACCTCGTCCATCCTCTACGTCACCTCGTACCTGTTCAAGGCGCCGATCTCCACCACGCACGTGATGACCTCGGCGATCATGGGCGTGGGCGCCACGAAGCGGGTGAAGGCGGTGCGCTGGGGCGTGGCGAAGAACATCGTGCTGGGCTGGTTCATCACCATGCCGGCCGCCGCCCTGGTCGCGGCCGCCTTCTTCGAGGTCCTGCGGCTGGTCTTCTGACCCTGGCCGCCGCGCCGGTGGAACGAGAACGGGCCCGCCCCCCGTACAGGGGGCGGGCCCTCGCCGTGACGGTGGCACCGCCATGCAGCACCGTCCGGCGTGCCGGGACCGGTCAGCCGAAGCGGCCGGAGATGTAGTCCTCGGTGGCCTTGACGGACGGGTTGGAGAAGATCCGCTGCGTCTCGTCGATCTCGATCAGCTTGCCGGGCTTGCCGACCGCCGACAGGTTGAAGAAGGCGGTGCGGTCCGAGACGCGCGCGGCCTGCTGCATGTTGTGGGTGACGATGACGATCGTGAACCGTTCCTTCAGCTCACCGATCAGGTCCTCCACGGCGAGCGTGGAGATGGGGTCGAGCGCGGAGCACGGCTCGTCCATCAGCAGCACCGCCGGTTCGACCGCGATGGCGCGGGCGATGCACAGCCGCTGCTGCTGGCCGCCGGACAGGCCGGCGCCGGGCTTGGCGAGCCGGTCCTTGACCTCGTTCCACAGGTTGGCGCCCTTGAGCGACCGCTCCACGACGGCGTCCATCTCACCCTTGCGCTTGGCGACGCCGTTGAGCCGCAGGCCGGCCGCGACGTTCTCGTAGATGGACATCGTGGGGAACGGGTTGGGGCGCTGGAAGACCATGCCGACGGTGCGGCGCACGGTCACCGGGTCGACGCCCGGGCCGTAGAGGTTCTCGTCGTCCAGCATCACCTTGCCGTCGACGCGGCCACCGGGGGTGACCTCGTGCATGCGGTTGAGGGTGCGCAGGAACGTGGACTTGCCACATCCGGAGGGACCGATGAAGGCGGTCACCGAACGCGGTTCCACGGTCATCGAGATGTCCTCGATGGCCAGGTGGGTGCCGTAGTAGGCGGACAGTCCGCTGACGTCGATGCGTTTGGCCACGGTTATCAACTTCTCTCTGCGTGGCCGGGTCAGCGGCCGGTGTTCTTCGGGGCCTTCCAGCGGGCGATGCCGCGGGCCACGAGGTTGAGGATCATGACGAAGGCGATCAGCACCAGGGCGGCGGCCCAGGCCCGGTCCCACGCGAAGCTGTTGCCCAGCGCGTACTGCTCGTAGATGTAGAAGGGCAACGAGGACTGCACGCCGGAGAACGGGTTGTTGTTGATGAACTGGTTGCCGAAGACCAGCAGCAGCACCGGGGCGGTCTCACCGGCGATGCGGGCCACGGCCAGCATGACACCGGTCAGGATGCCCGCCACCGAGGTCGGCAGCACCACCTTGACGATGGTGCGCCACTTCGGCACGCCCAGCGCCAGTGACGCCTCGCGCAGCTCGTTGGGCACCAGCTTGAGCATCTCCTCGGTGGAGCGGACCACGATCGGCATCATCAGGATGGCCAGCGCCAGGGAGCCCGCGAAGCCCGAGTAGCCGAAGCCCAGCAGGATGATCCAGAACGACAGGATGAACAGGCCGGAGACGATCGAGGGGATGCCGGTCATGACGTCCACGAAGAACGTGATCGCCTGCGAGAGCCGGCCGCGGCCGTACTCGACGAGGTAGACGGCGGTCAGCAGACCGATCGGCACCGCGATCACGGAGGCCAGCAGCACCTGCTCCAGGGTGCCGATGATGGCGTGGTAGACGCCGCCACCCGGGCCGGTGGGGATGACCCCGCCCATGGAGTGGCTGAGGAAGGCGCCGTTGAGGACCTTCAGGCCCTTGGTGACGGTGGTCTCCACCAGCGAGTACAGCGGTATGACGGCGATGATGAAGCACGCCCACACCATGCTGGTGGCGACCCGGTCCTTGGCCTGCCGGCGGCCCTCGACGGCCGCGGTGACCGCGTAGGTGCCGGCGATGAACAGCAGCAGGGCGATCAGGCCCCACTGCACGTGGCTGTGCAGGCCCACGGCCAGGCCGATGACGGCGCCCAGCACGACGGCGGCACCCGCCACCGCGGCCGGCGACCAGCGCGGCAGCCGACGGTGCGCGAGTCCGGAGGGCCGGATCACGACGGCGTTCTGCGGAACGGTGCTCATGCCGCGGCCCCCGAGTACTCCCGGCGCCGGGCGATGATCATCCGGGCGGCGCCGTTGACGAGCAGAGTGATGATGAACAGCACGAGGCCGGAGGCGATCAGCGCGTCCCGGCCGAACGGTGTGGCCTCACCGAAGTGCGAGGCGATGTTCTGGGCGAACGTTCCGCCCGCCGGGTCCGTCAGGTGGGCGCTGAGCGTCGGCGAGGACGACAGCACGGTCGCGACCGCCATCGTCTCGCCCAGCGCACGGCCCAGACCCAGCATGGAGGCGGAGATGATGCCGGAGCGGGCGAAGGGCAGCACCGACAGCCTGATCACCTCCCAGCGGGTGGCACCCAGTGCGAGCGCGGCCTCCTCGTTGGCCCGCGGCGTCTGCCGGATCACCTCGCGGCTGACGCTCGTGATGATCGGCAGGATCATGATCGCCAGCAGGATGCCGACGGTGAACAGCGACCGGGCCGCGATGCCCTCGCTGGTCTGCTGGAGGATCACCGTCCAGCCCAGGTAGTGGTCCATCCACAGCGTCAGGCCGGCCATGTGCGGGACGAGGAACAGCGCGCCCCACAGGCCGTAGACGATGCTGGGGACGGCGGCGAGCAGGTCCACGACGTAGCCGAACGCGGCGGAGACCCGGCGCGGGGCGTAGTGCGTGATGAACAGCGCGATGCCCAGCGAGATCGGCACGGCCAGCACCATCGCCATAACCGAGGAGACGATCGTGCCGTAGGCCAGCACCGCGATGCCGAACACCGGCGGCGTGGCGTTGGTGTTCCACTCGAACGTGGTGAGGAAGTCGCCGTGGTCACCGGAGATCGCGGTGATCGAACGGGTGGTGAGGAAGACCGCGATGGCGGCCATGATCACCAGCAGGGTGATACCGGCGCCGCGCGACAGGCCGAGGAAGACCCGGTCGCCGGGGCGGCGGACGGGGCGCGCGGCCTGCGGGGCCGGGGGCGGAACGACTGAGGTGGGGGTGACATCCATGGGAGAGCTCCGGTCTGTTGGGCCCGTGGGCCCGTGCGGCGGTGCACCGGAAGACGGCCGACGGCGGCCACCCCACGAGGGGGTGGCCGCCGGGGGCCGGCAGGGTCAGGACAGCGAGGAGATCGCGGCCTGGACCTTGGTCTGGATCGCGGCCGGCAGCGGCGCGTAGCCCTGGGCGGTCAGTTCCTTCTGGCCGGCGTCGCTGACGATGTAGTTCAGGAACGACTTGGCGGCCGGCAGGGTGGCCGCCTTGTTGCCCTTGTCGCAGATGATCTCGCTGGTCACCAGGACGATCGGCCAGGCGCCGTCCGCCTTGGTGGTGTAGTTCAGCTTCAGCGCCAGGTCGCCGCCGGTGCCGACGACCTTGGCGTCGGCGATGGCCTTCGAGGCCGAGTCGGAGCTGACCGCGACCGGGGCGGAGGCGCCGGTGTCCAGCTTGACGGTGGCCAGCTGGTTGGAGGTGGCGTAGGACAGCTCGTCGTAGGCGATGGAGCCCGCGGTCTGCTTGACGCCCGCGGCGACACCGGCCGAACCGGTCGCCGACTGGCCGCCCTTGGCCTGCCAGGTCTTGCCGCCGGAGTACGGCCAGTCCTTGCCGGCCGTGGCGATCAGGTACTTGGTGAAGTTGTCGGTGGTGCCCGAGTCCTCGGCGCGGTGGAACGCCTGGATCGAGGTGGCCGGCAGCTTGACGCCCGGGTTGAGCTTGGCGATCGCCGGGTCGTTCCACTTGGTGATCTTCGCGTTGAAGATCTTGGCGGTGGTGTCCGCGTCCAGGGTCAGCGAGCTGACGCCGGGGATGTTGTAGACGAGGGCGATCGGGCCGCCCACCATCGGCAGGTCGATGCCCTGGCCGCCGGGGCAGACCTTCTTGGAGGAGGTGATCTCCTCGGGCTTCAGCGGCGAGTCGGAGCCGGCGAACGCGGTGCTGCCGGTCATGAACTCGGTGATGCCCGCGCCGGAGCCGGTGCCCTTGTAGTTGATCGTGGTGCCCTGGCAGGCCTGCATGTAGTCCTTGATCCAGGTGTTCATCGCGTTCTGCTGCGCGGTGGAACCGGAGGCCAGCAGGTTGCCCTTGCCGTCGCACTTGATGCTGCTCGCGGCGGCGGTGGAACCCGCGGCGCTCGACGAGTTGGACGGGGTGCTGCTGTCGTTGTTGTCGGAGCCACAGGCCGTCAGGACCAGGGCGCCGGAGACAGCCGCCGCGCCGATGGCCACGACACGCAGCGCGCTCTTCCGCTGAAGCTTCACCTTCGAGTGTTCCTTCCTGGAGCCCGCCGGCGCCCGGCGTAGCAAGGGATGTGGTTCTGCGTTGGTCACCCGGACGGAGGAACCATCGGGCATCCCGAAAGTAGGCAGACCAGGTGAAGGAGCCGACCGTGGAGGATGAACGGCGGGTGAACCTCGCCCGTCGGCCTGGCGTACGAGTGCGCCGGCGCTGAGCCGTCGGGGGCGGAAGTGCGGTGGTGGGGGCTCGCGGGGGTTCTGTTCTGTGCGGGTTCGTTCGGGCTGGGCGCGCAGTTCCCCGCGCCCCTTCGGGAGTGCGGTCCTGCGGGGGGCCTCCGCGGGGGATCGCGCCTTCGGCGCTGCCCCGGCCTGCGGCGCTTTCCCGGGCGGTTGGCCGCTGGCGGTCCGCTCGGCTTCTCGCGCGGTTCCCCGCGCCCCTCCGGGGGTGTGTGGGGTCAGGGGGTGGTGATGGCGGTGACGGCCGCGTTGATGAGGGGGCGGTCGTGGGGGTAGGTGAGGGAGGCGCGGGCGTCGGTGGGGGTGAGCCAGAGGAGACGGTCGACCTCGTGGTTGGGGTCGAAACCGCCGGTGGTGGCCCGGGCGGTCCAGTAGTGGACGGTCTTCCAGCGGTCGCCGACGCGGTAGTGGACGTCGGGCAGGGGGGCGCCGAGTTCGCAGTCCATGCCGGTCTCCTCCTTGACCTCGCGCAGGGCGGCGGTGGAGAAGTCCTCGTCGCGTTTGAGCTTGCCCTTCGGCAGCGACCAGTCGTCGTAGCGCGGCCGGTGGACGACGGCGATGCGCAGGCCCCGGCCGGCCGGGCCGGGGCGCCACAGGACGGCGCCGGCCGCGCGGACCGGGCCGGCGCCTGTCACGCGGGGACCACCGGGGCGGCGGCCGCCCGCCACAGGGTGCCGAAGGCGTACCGCGCGGCCTCCGCCTCGGTGCGCTGGTCGGCGTGCAGGACGCCCAGGGCGTAGGCCGTCGCGGGCGTTATCCGCGGGGTGCGGGCGGCGGTGGCGGCGGCCTCCGCGGCCTCGGCGGCGTCCCGGTGCCGGTCCAGCGCGCGGCCGGCGCCGTACAGGTCGGCCGCCCCGGGCAGCGGTGAGGCCGGCGGCGCGGACCCCGGCACCTCCAGCGCGTACCGGCAGCCGCGGGCCAGCAGCCGCACCCGGTGCCAGGCCGCGTCGCGCGGGTCGCCGGGGCGTTCGGGACCGTCCCCCGGCAGCGGTCCCGACAGCGTGCCGTGCAGGGCCTGCGTGTTGTACGGGCTGACGGCCACGTCCAGCGGCAGCGCGGCGACCGCACCGGCGAGCTGGTCGCAGGCGCGGGCGGCCAGCGGCGGCAGCACCCGGGTGGCCCGGCCGGCCGACGCGGCGGTCAGCGGGGCCTCGGAGGCCAGCAGCGCGACGGCGTCGGCGACCGCGTGGAAGCGCGCCGAACCCCAGGCGCGCAGCGCGGCGGTCCTCGCCCGGGAGCGGGCCTGCGTCAACTGCCGTTCCAGCAACGCCCCGGCGCGGGCGGCACCGGCGGCGGTCGGGCCGTCACCCGCGGCGCCGCGCACCGCCGTCAGCCGGGCCAGCGCGCCGGTCAGCCGGGCCAGCCGGGCGGTGTGCCGGTACTCGTACGTCAACTCGTCGCACAGCCAGCGCAGTTCGGGGACGAGCAGGGTCGCCCACTCGGCGTCCAGCAGCGGGTGGTAGGTCTCCACGACCGAGGCGATCCGCTCGCCGCAGGCCCGCAGTTCGGTGGCGCAACCCGCCTCGTCGGCCTCCCGGTCGCGGACCGCGCGAAGGAACCGGGCGGACAGCACGGCGAGATGACCGGCGATCAGGTCGCCGGCGTTGGCGTGTTCCGGCGGCGGGCGGTGCGCGGTGACCGGGGCGTGGGCGCCGGCGGCCGGCCGGTCCGGTGGTCCGTGGCCGTCGGTGCGCCGGTCGTCGCCGCCGTCCTGCGCGGGGAGTTGGGGCCGCGGGCCGACCGCGCGGCCGGTGCCCGCCGGGTCAGGTCGCCGGACCACGCCGTCGCCTCCGGGACTCGATGAGGGTCTCCTGGATGTTGCGCAGCGGCCGGCCCTCGCCGTCGGTGGCGTGCCGCGTCCAGTCGCCGTCCGGACCCAGGTGCCAGGATGAGGTGGAGTCCGAAACGCCGGTCTCCAGCAGGGTGTTGAGGGCGGCCCGGTGGCCGGGGTCGACGACCCGCACCAGCGCCTCGATCCGCCGGTCGAGGTTGCGGTGCATCATGTCGGCGCTGCCCAGCCAGACTTCGGGCTCACCGCCGTTGCCGAAGACGAACACCCGTGAGTGCTCCAGGAAGCGGCCCAGCACCGAGCGGACCCGGACGTTCTCCGACAGTCCCGGGACGCCCGGCCGCAGCGAACAGATGCCGCGCACCCACACGTCGACCGGGACCCCGGCCTGCGAGGCGTGGTAGAGGGCGTCGCAGATCGCCTCGTCCACGATGGAGTTGACCTTGACGCGGACGAACGCGGGCCGTCCGGCGCGGTGGTGCTCGATCTCCTGGCGGATCCGGGTGACGAGGCCGTCGCGCAGGGAGCGCGGGGCGACCAGCAGGCGGCGGTAGGACTCCCGGCGTGAGTAGCCGGACAGCCGGTTGAACAGGTCGGACAGGTCGGCGCCCACCTGGGGGTCGGCGGTCAGCAGGCCCAGGTCCTCGTAGAGCCGGGCGGTCTTGGGGTGGTAGTTGCCGGTGCCCACGTGGCTGTAGCGCCGCAGGATGTCGCCCTCCTGGCGCACCACCAGCGACAGCTTGCAGTGCGTCTTGAGGCCGACCAGGCCGTACACCACGTGGCAGCCGGCCTCCTCCAGCTTGCGGGCCCACTTGATGTTGGCCTGCTCGTCGAACCGGGCCTTGATCTCCACCAGCACCAGCACCTGCTTGCCGGACTCGGCCGCGTCGATCAGCGCGTCGACGATCGGGGAGTCGCCCGAGGTGCGGTACAGCGTCTGCTTGATGGCCAGCACGTCCGGGTCGGCGGCGGCCTGCTCAAGGAAGGACTGCACGGAGGTGGAGAACGAGTCGTAGGGGTGGTGCAGCAGCACGTCCCGCTCCCGCAGGGCGCCGAAGACGTCGGGCGCGGAGGCCGACTCGACCTCGGCGAGGTCGCGGTGGGTGCCGGCGATGAACTTCTGGTACTTCAGCTCCGGCCGGTCCAGCCCCGCCACCCCGAACAGCCCGGTCAGGTCCAGCGGCCCGGGCAGCGGGTAGACCTCGGCGTCGGAGACCTTCAGCTCCCGCACCAGCAGGTCCAGCACGTACGGGTCGATGGACTCCTCGACCTCCAGCCGCACCGGCGGGCCGAAGCGGCGCCGCATGAGTTCCTTCTCCAGCGCCTGGAGCAGGTTCTCCGCGTCGTCCTCCTCGACCTCCAGGTCCTCGTTGCGGGTGACCCGGAACATGTGGTGCGCCAGCACCTCCATCCCGGGAAACAGCTCCTCCAGGTGCGCCGCGATCACGTCCTCCAGCGGGACGTAGCGCTGCGGGCCGGCCTCCAGGAAGCGGGCGAGCAGCGGCGGGACCTTGACCCGGGCGAAGTGCTGGTGGCCGCTGGAGGGGTTGCGCACCACGACCGCGAGGTTGAGCGAGAGCCCGGATATGTAGGGGAACGGGTGCGCCGGGTCGACCGCCAGCGGCGTCAGCACCGGGAAGATCTGCTGGCGGAAGAGGGTGAACAGCCGTGCCTGTTCCTTCTCCGCCAGTTCGTGCCAGCGGATGATGTCGATGCCCTGCGCGGCCAGTTCCGGCGCCACGTCGTAGCGGAAGCAGGCGGCGTGCCGTGCCATCAGTTCCCGCGAGCGGTTCCAGATCAGCTCCAGCACCTCGCGCGGCTGGAGGCCCGAGGCGGACCGGGTGGCCACCCCGGTGGCGATCCGCCGCTTGAGGCCGGCGACCCGCACCATGAAGAACTCGTCGAGGTTGCCGGCGAAGATCGCCAGGAAGTTCGCCCGCTCCAGCAGCGGCGTGGCCGGGTCCTCGGCCAGCTCCAGCACCCGCTCGTTGAACGCCAGCCAGCTGCGCTCACGGTCCAGGAACCGGCCGGAGGGCAGCTCCTCGCCGCCGTCGGGCTCCCCGTCCGGCCAGACCGCGTCGGGGGCGGGGGCGTCCTCGTCCGCGTCCAGCCCGGTGTCGGGGCGCACACCACCCAGCGTTTCCAGGGAGCCGGGGCCGCCGGGCCGGGGGGTGGGACTGGTCGCGTTCATCGCCGCCATCGGATCGCCGCCTTCGTCACGCACGCCGTACGGACTGCCATTCTCCCGCTCCGGAGCCGGTGACGCCGGATCGGCGGTCCGGCTCGGTGGCGCCTCGGTCGCATTCCGCGATCGTGACAAGGCCCGTTGAATGGCCGGTAACGGGGACGTGGCGTCCAGGGGAGCGGAGCGCGTCCCGCACGGGGCCGAACGGGTGACGGGCGGGCTCAGCCCTCGGTGCGGTACATGAGGTCCACCTCGTGCGTGGTGAAGCCCAGACGTTCGTAGACGCGGACGGCAGGGCCGTTGTCGGCGTCGACGTAGAGCATGGCGGTGGGCAGGCCGCGGTCGCGTGCCAGGTGGCGCAGGCCGGCGGCGGTCAGTGCCCGGCCGAGCCCGGAGCCCTGCTCGGCGGGGTCGACGCCCACCACGTACACCTCGCCCAGCCGCTCGGCGGCGTGCGTCTTCGTCCAGTGGAAGCCCACGAGCCGCCCGTCCCGCTCGGCCAGGAAGAACCCGGCCGGGTCGAACCACTCCTGCGCCTGCCGGTCCTCCAGGTCGCGCTGCGTGAGGGAACCCTGCTCGGGGTGGTGGGCGAAGGCCGCCGCGTTCAGCGCCAGCCACGCGGCGTCGTCCGCACCGGGCCGGAACGTCCGGAACGTCACGCCGGCCGGCGGCACCGGGTCCGGCAGACCGTCACCGGGCAGCGGGCGCCGCATCTGCCGCAGTTCCCGGAAGAGCGCCAGCCCCAGACGGGCCGCCAGGTGCCGGGCCGCGGGATGCCCGCCGTGCGCCCAGGCCCGCAGCCGGCTGCCGGACACCTCCAGCAGCGCCCTGGCCAGCGCCCGTCCGTGCCCGCGGCCGCGCCGGCCGGGCAGGACCAGCAGCTCCGCCACCGGCGCCTCGACCGGGTCGGTGTCCTCCAACTGCCCGTACCCGACGAGCTCCTCACCCAGGTGCACCAGGGTGTGCGTGACGCCCTGCCGCGGCCCGCCCCGCAGGTTCAGCCGCCCCTGTTCCGACACGGCCGCCTGCCCGTCCTCCGCGGCCGCCACCGCGATCAGCTCCTCCACGGCGGTCACCTGCTCGGGGGCCGGCGCGCTGGTCGTCTCGATACGGCGGGAGGCGGGGGAGTCGGTCATGGGGGGAGTCTATTGCGGGCCCGGCCGCCGCCCCGGGACGGGCACGGGCGGCCCCGCCGGTGCCCGCGTGCCCGGTGCGGGGTTCAGTCCTCGTCGAGGTCCACGCCGGGCGGCGGGACGGGGGCACCGGGGAGGCGGACCTCCGCGATCGTGCCGCCGCCGGGGGCCGCCCGCAGCGTCGCCTCGCCGCCGCAGCGCTGCGCGGTGAACGCCACGATGGACAGGCCCAGGCCCGACCCCGGCAGCGAGCGGGCGGTCGGGGAGCGCCAGAACCGCTCGAAGACGTGTGGGAGTTCGTCCTCGGAGATGCCCGGCCCGTGGTCCCGGACGGTGAACGTGCCGCGCTCCAGCGTGACGTCGACCGTGCCGCCGGGCGGGCTGAACTTCACCGCGTTGTCCAGCAGGTTGACCAGCGCCCGCTCCAGCGCGGCCGGTTCGGCCCGCACGTACCAGGGCGCCAGCCGCGCGTCGATCGTCAGCCCGGGACCGCGCAGCCGGGCGCGGCCCACCGCCTGCTGGGCGACCTCGTGCACGGGCACGAACCGCAGCCGGCCGGCGCCGGGGGTGTGGTCCGGGCGGGACAGCTCCTGGAGGTCGCCGATCAGGTCGGCGAGTTCCTTCATCTGCGCGGTGACCGACTCCATCAGCGCCCGCCGGTCGTCCGGCGGGATCGGCCGCCCGGTGCGTTCGCTGCGGGCCAGCAGGTCGAGGTTGGTGCGCAGCGAGGTGAGCGGCGTGCGCAGTTCGTGCCCCGCGTCGGCGATCAGCTGCTGCTGGCGTTCACGGGAGGAGGCCAGCCTGGCGGTCATGAAGTTGAACGCCGCCGACAGTCTCGCGATCTCCCCCTCGCCCTCGACGGGGATGCGTACCGCGAGGTCCTCGGTGCGGGCGATGTGCTCGACCGCGTCGGTCAGCCGGTCCACCGGCCGCAGCCCGGCCCGGGCGACCACCAGCCCGGCGGTCGCCGAACCCACCACGCCTATCGCCGCCACCACCAGCAGGATCAGCGCCAGCCGCTCCAGCGGCTCGTTGATCTGGTTCAGCGGCCGCGACAGCGACACCGGCACGTGCTCGCGGCTGCCGTCGAGGCCCTGGAGGGTCTGCCGGTAGGTGTAGACGCGCACCGGGCGGCCGTCGGCGGTGATGCTGTCGTGCATGGAGTCGTGCAGCTTGCCGTCGGCCACCTCGGTGTCCGAGGCGGTGACCTTGACGGCCTCCGAGCCCGGCACCACGCAGGGCGTGCCGTCCGGCCGCACGATCTGCACGTAGACGTACACCGGGTTGGTGGCCGCCGAGGGCGGGCTGCCCGCGGCGCAGGTGTCGACGGAGTGCACGAGGAACGACGTGGTCAGCAGGGTGGAGCGCAGCGAGCCGTCCAGTTCCCGGGTCAGCTGGTCCTTGGTGAAGAACCACGCGGCGACCGCGACCGCCGCCACCGCGACCGCCACCGCGGCGGCCGTCATCAGGGCCAGCCGGGACCGCAGCGGCAGCGCCCGCAGACGGTGCGGCCGGCGTCGCGGCCCGCCCGTCACGGGCGGCTGCCCTCGGACCGCAGTACGTACCCGACACCGCGCACCGTGTGCACCAGCCGGGGCAGCCCGCCCGCCTCGGTCTTGCGCCGCAGGTACATGACGTAGACGTCCAGCGAGTTGGAGCTGGGTTCGAAGTCGAAGCCCCACACCGACTTGAGGATCTGCTCACGGGTGAGGACCTGCCGGGGGTGGGCGAGGAACAGTTCCAGCAGCGTGTACTCGGTGCGGGTCAGCTCCACCGCCGTCCCGCCGCGGGTGACCTCCCGGGTGGCCGGGACCATGCGCAGGTCGGCGAAGACCAGCGCGCCGTCGCCGCCGTCCGTGGGGGAGGCCGCCGTCGCGTACGAGCTGCGGCGCAGCAACGCCCGCAGCCGGGCCAGCAGTTCGTCCAGCTCGAACGGCTTGACCAGGTAGTCGTCCGCGCCGGCGTCCAGACCGGTGACGCGGTCGCCCACGGTGTCGCGGGCGGTGAGCATCAGGATCGGCGTGGTGACGCCGGCGGCCCGCAGCCGCCGCGCGGTGGTCAGGCCGTCCATCCGGGGCATGAGCACGTCCAGCACGATGACGTCCGGCGCGGTGGCCCGCACCTGTTCCAGCGCGGCGAGGCCGTCGGCGGCGAGCTCCGTCCCGTAGCCCTCGAAGGCCAGGCTGCGGCGGATCGCCTCGCGCACCGCGGGCTCGTCGTCCACCACCAGGACGCGGGAGGGCTGGTCGCCGCTGTCCGCTGGGCTCATCTGTCACCTCGGATGGCATCGGTCGGTTCCGGTCCCGTTCAGCGTCGCACGGGACCGGAACCGCGGGGGCGTTCGGTCAGCCGGTGAACGGCACGTGGTTGGCCTTGAGGAACGCCTTGGCGCTGTCCACCGGGATCGCGAAGCCCAGGCCCACGCTGCCGGCCTGCGTTCCGCCGGCCGAGGAGTCGCTGGAGGAGGGCGCGTACATCGCCGCGTTGATCCCGATGACCTGGCCGGAGAGGTTGACCAGCGCCCCGCCGGAGTTGCCCGGGTTGAGCGCGGCGTCGGTCTGCAGGGCCTTGTACGTGGTGGTCGACTTGCCGACCTGCCCGTTGTACTGGCCGCCGCCGAACTCGAACGGCCACTGCCCGCCGCCCTGCCCGGAGCCGCCCTGGCCCTCCTGGCCCTGGCCGCTCTGCCCGCCCTGGCCGCCGAACGGGTCGGTGCCGTCGCCGAAGGGGCTGCCCCCGCCGAACGGGTCGCCGTCACCGCTCTCGTACGCCGCGCCCTGCGCGCTGCCGCTCTGGCCGGTCTCCTTCGGCACGGTCACGCTGCGGTTGAGCGCGGAGATCACACCGCTGGTCACCGTGCCGGCCAGGCCCTCCGGCGAACCTATCGCCACGACCGGGTCGCCCACCGCCACCGAGGCGGAGGACCCCAGCGTGGCCGGCTTCAGTCCGGAGGCGCTGCGGAGGGTGATCACCGCCAAATCCTTCGACGGGTCGGTGGCCGTCACGTCGGCGGTGTAGACCTTGCCGGTCGACAGCGTCACCTTGATGGTCTCGGAGCCGGCGATGACGTGGTTGTTGGTGAGGATCGCGCCACCCGAGGTCAGGACGACGCCGGAACCGATGGCTTCGCCCTCGGAGTTGTCGGCGGTGATCTCCACGATGGACGGCGAGACCGACTTGGCCACGCCGGTGACCCCGTTGGGGACCCGGGAGGCGGTGGTGGTGCCCAGGATCGGTGCGGCCGACGACGCGGAGGTGTGCCCCGCGTTGCCGATCAGCACCGCGGTCCCCCCGCCGACCAGCCCCGACACGAGCGCGACAGCGGCCACCAGGGCCGCTGTCCGGCCACCGCGTCGGCGCTTGCGCTCGGGCGTGAACGGCGCGTAGGCCGGCGGCGGCGGGAACGCAGCGCCACCGGCGGCGTCGTAGGAGGACGACTCGCTGCTGGAGTGGATGCTGTCTGTCATGTCTACGACTGTGACCGCCGATGATGAGAGCTTCCTGAGGACGCACTGAGAAGCCCGACAGAAGGGTGTATGCCCGATATAAGGATGACGGCCGCTTGCCGCGGGGCGTCCGCTCTGCCGTTCGGGCTGGGCGCGTGGTTCCCCGCGCCCCTGAGAACGGCTCCCGCGTCTGCTGAAGACGTCGTCAGGGGGTGCCGGTCGTGGGGCCTGGGTGGCCGCAGCCGCAGGAGTGGCGGATGACGAGGCGGGAGGGGAACTGGCGGATGCGTTCGGGGCGTTCGCCGGGGTTGCGGGGGCCGTCGTCGAGGACGAGGTCGACGGCGGCGCGGGCCATGGCCTGGCGGTCGGAGGCCACGGTGGTGAGCGGGGGGTCGGTGAGCCCGGCCTCCTTGACGTCGTCGAAGCCGGCCACCGCCAGTTCGCCGGGCACGTCGATCCGCAGTTCCCGGGCCGCCCGCAGCACGCCGATCGCCTGGTCGTCGGTGGCGCACACCATCGCGGTCGGGCGGTCCGGCCGGTCCAGCAGGCCGAGCGCGACGCGGTAGGCGTCGTAGCGGTTGTAGGGGGCCTGGAAGAGCCGGCCCTCCAGGGAGCGGCCGGCCCCGGTCATCGCCTGCCGCCAGCCCTCGACGTGGTCGGTGACCGGGTCGCCGAGCACCGGGGTCTCCTCGGTGCCGCCGAGACACGCCACCCAGGCGTGGCCGTGGTCCAGCAGGTGCTGGGTGGCCAGCTTCGCGCCGCCCACGTCGTCGGTGACCACCGCGACGTCGTCGATCGCCTCGGGACGCCGGTGGAGCAGTACCACCCGCGCGTCCCAGGCGTCGATCTCGGCGGCCGCGTGCTCGCTGGGCCCCTGGCTGATGAGGATCAGCCCGGAGACCCGCATGCCGAGGAAGGCCCGCAGGTAGTGCACCTCGCGGCTGTCGAGGTAGTCGGAGTTGCCGACCAGCACCATTTTCCCGCGCTCGCTGGCCGCCTGCTCCACGGCGTGCGCCATCTCCGCGAAGAACGGCTGGCGGGCGTCCGGCACCACCAGACCTATGAGGTCGGTGCGCCGGCTCGCCATCGCCTGCGCCACCCGGTCGGGCCGGTAGCCGAGCTGCTTGATCGCCGCGAGCACCCGCTCCCGGGTGGCCGGTGCGACCGGCCGCGGTCCGTTGTTGATGACGTAGCTGACGACCGCTGTCGAGGTCCCTGCCAGTCTCGCCACGTCGTCACGGGTCACCTTGGGCACGCGGGCAGTCTACGCGGGTCCACCCCCGGCTTCGCCGCCCGAGGCCCCCACGGTGCGGGCACCGGCCGCCGCGGCCCCCGGCTCCGCCCCGGAACCACCGGCCGCACCGGCCTTCTTCTCGGCCTTCTCCGGCTTCTCTGGCGTGACGAAGCGGTAGCCGACGTTGCGCACCGTGCCGATCAGCGACTCGTGCTCCGGGCCGAACTTGGCCCGAAGACGCCGCACGTGCACGTCCACCGTGCGGGTGCCGCCGAAGTAGTCGTAGCCCCAGACCTCCTGGAGCAGCTGGGCGCGGGTGAAGACCCGCCCCGGGTGCTGCGCCAGGTACTTCAGCAGCTCGAACTCCTTGAACGTCAGGTCCAGGACCCGGCCCTTGAGTTTCGCGCTGTAGGTGGCCTCGTCGATGGACAGGTCGCCGTTGCGGATCTCCAGCGGGCTGTCCTCACCGCCGATCTGCAGCCGCCCGGTGGCCAGCCGCAGCCGGGCCTCGACCTCGGCGGGGCCCGCGGTGTCCAGCAGCACGTCGTCCACGCCCCAGTCGGCGGTGACCGCGGCCAGTCCGCCCTCGGTCACCACCAGCAGCAGCGGGCAGCCGGGGCCGGTGGACCGCAGCAGCTGGCACAGGCTGCGGATCTGCGGCAGGTCGCGGCGGCCGTCGATCAGGATGACGTCGGCGCCCGGGGTGTCCAGCAGGGCCGCGCCCTCGGCGGGGGCCACCCGCACGCCGTGCAGCAGCAGGCCCAGCGCCGGCAGCACTTCGGCGGAGGGCTGGAGGGCGTTGGTCAGCAGCAGCAGTGAACTCACCGGCCGCTCCCCCCGGTCGTGGGTGTGGACGCGCTCCGCGCGGCGGGCTGCGTCGCCCGCCGGTCCGCGCGTACTCGGCTTGTGTGATCGTTCATCCGCGAGGTCCTCCTCGGTCCCGTCGGGAGCACCGGTCCGGTCCGCTCGTGCGGGCCGGGAACCGTCTCCTGGTTCCTGCTCGGATTCCTGCCGGTTTGGTGCCTTTGCCGCCACGTTTCTCCCGGGCCGGGCGCGACCGGCCCCGGAAAGCACGAAAGGACCCGGGGGCGACGGTGCCCGAGTCCTCTGACCCAGAAGAATAGCCGACATGGATGTCTCCTGGGCGGGCGATCCCCGTTCACCTGTTGTTCCACCGGTCACTCCCGACGACACCGCGGCCACTCGCACGAGGTCGTTCCGTCACACGCTGTTGACCACGGACGGGGTACGGATAGCCGCCGCGCATGACGCGGGCCCGGCCGGCGGCACGCTGTGCCTGGTGGTCGCGCACGGTTTCACCGGCGCCCTGGAACGCCCCGCGGTGCGCCGCGCCGTCCGCGAACTGACCGCCGGCGCGGGCGTCGTCACGTTCACCTTCCGCGGCCACGGCACCTCCGGCGGCCGCTCCACCGTCGGTGACCGTGAGGTGCACGACGTGGACGCCGCCGTCGGCTGGGCGCGGCGGCTGGGGTACGCGGCGGTGGTCACCGTCGGCTTCTCCATGGGCGGGTCCGTGGTGCTGCGGCACGCCGCCGGGCGGGACGGCACGGCCGAGGCGGTGGACGCGGTGGCGTCGGTCAGCGCGCCGGCCCGCTGGTACTACCGCGGTACCGCCCCGATGCGCCGCCTGCACTGGGCCGTCACCCGGCCCGCCGGCCGCCTGGTGGCCCGCGCCGTGCTCGGGGTGCGGGTCGTGCCGGACGCCTGGGACCCGGTGCCGCTGGCGCCCGTGGAGTGCGTGCCGTTCGTCCCGCCGGTGCCGCTGCTCGTGGTGCACGGCGACCGGGACGCCTACTTCCCGCTCGACCACCCCCGCTCGCTGGTCGGCGCGGCCGGTCCCGGCGGCGCCGAGTTCTGGCTGGAGCACGGCTTCGGCCACGCGGAGAACGCCGCCGCCCCCGACCTGCTGCGGCGCGTCGGCGCCTGGGCGGGTGCCCGCGCCGGGAACGGCGGACGGGAGGGGAGGGGGAACGCCGCGGCGGACCCCGGTCGGGACGCCGCGGCGGACCCCGGCCGGGGCGCCGCAGGGGGTGCCGGGACGGGGGCCGGACGGGGCGCGGGACCGGGCGCGTTGCCGTCGGGGGCGCCGGAGGCGTCATCATGGACCGCGCGGGGGGCCTGAGCCCCGCGCCGCACAGCAGTTCGCCCCGGCGGCCGGAGCCGGCGGGGCCGTCACGGAGGGGGTCGGCATGACGGCCGGCGGAGAACGGCGGGAGACCGGCGGGGTGATCAGGTACTGGGCGGCGGCCCGGGACGCGGCCGGCTCCGCCGAGGAGCCGTACGCCGAACCCACGCTGGCCGCCGCGCTGGACGCCGCCCGCGCCCGGCACGCCGACCGCCCGGGGTTCGCCCGGGTACTGGCCGTCTGCGCCTTCCTCGTCGACGGCGTGCCCGTCGGCAGCCGTGACCACACGACCGTAACGTTGGCCGAAGGCGGCACCGTCGAGGTGCTCCCGCCGTTCGCCGGAGGGTGAGCACCACCGCATGACGACACCGACCCCGCAGCAGCCGTTCCCCGCCGGGCAGCCCCCGCAGGGCCACCCCGGGCCGCCGCCTTACCCCTCGGCGCGCGGTTTCGACACCGGCCGGGAGCCCGGCTGCGACCCCGGCGTCCCGTCCGCGCCGTACGCCGCGGCGGACCGCCGGGTGCCGCGCCCCGCCGCGGTGGACGCCCCCGCCGCGGTGGACGCCCCCGCGGCGCCGGAGCCCGCGCGCGCCCCCGGGACGGTCCCCCGCACCGGCTCGCCGATCGTCCCGCCGGGGATCCGCCCCGCGCTGCTGACCGTGGCGCTGGCCGCGCTGACCGCCGGCGCCGCGCTGATCGGGCGCCCCGCGCTGGTGGTCCCCGGCCTGCTGCTCCAGGCCCTCACCGCGGCCGGCTGGTTCCGGCTCAACGGCATGTGGCCGGCCCGGCAGGGCATCCTGCTGGCGTTCCTGGCCGGTGTGGTCGCCGACGCGGCCCTGCTGATCGCCCCGGCCGGCCGGGCGCCCGGCGTGCTGCTGGGCACCCTGGGCGTGTGGATCCCGCTGATCGTCGTCCAGCAGATGCGGCACCGAGGCAGCCCGGACGAACGCCTGACCTCGCTGACCGCCACCTGCGCCTCCACCCTGCTGACCGTGCTGGCCGCCGGCTTCCTCGCGCAGGGTGGTCACCCCGTCGTGGTCGGGGCCGCCGCCGTGGCCGTCGCCGTCCTGGTCCGCGCCCTGCCGCTGCCCGGTGCGCTGACCGCGGTGCTCGCCGTCCTGCTGGGTGCCGCCGCCGGCTGGGCCGTCGTCCACCAGGCCGGCTGGCCGGTGTCCTGGACCGTGCTCGCCGCTGTCGCCGCCCTGTGCGCCGTGACCGGCCTGCGCGCCGCCAGCTACGACTGGCCGTCCCGCTTCGTCCACCACACCGCCGGGGTCTCCCTGCCCCTGACCCTCGCCGCCCCCGCGATCTGGACCGCCGCGCACCTGCTGACGAGCTGATCGCCGCCGTCTCCCCGCCGGGTGCCGGCCGCCGCGGACCGCCCGGCCGTCTCCCGCGGTACGGCCCTCCGGCGCCCGGGGAGGGGATAGGGTCGGGAGCCGGGCGGACCGGGGACGCCCGTCCGGTACCCGGGAGTCCGGCACCATGCGGGACCGGGGCCGGGACCAACGGCACCGCGGTCCCTCCGCGGTGGGGACGACGGGGGACGCGGCAGATGCGGCGGCGCTGGATTCGGGTGCTCGTGGTGCTGGTGGTGGTGCTGGCCGGTCTGTCCGTGGCCGCCGACCGGCTGTCCGTCCTCTACGCGGAGCACCGCGCGGCCGACGCCATCAGGAACTCCCAGGACCTCTCGTCGGAGCCCTCGGTCAGCATCAAGGGCTTCCCGTTCCTCACCCAGGTCATCGGCCGCAAGCTGGACGAGGTGACGGTCAGCGCCGCCGGGGTGCGCACCCCGAAGAACGCGGCCATGGGCTCGTTGCGGATCAGCCGCATGGACGCCGACCTGCACGGCGTCGAACTCTCCGGAGGCTTCAAGGGCTTCGTGGCCGATGAGGCCACCGGCTCCGCGCTGGTCTCCTACACCGACCTGTCCGCGGTCGCGCCGATCGGGGCCACCGTGGCGTACGGCGGGTCGGGCTCCAAGGTCAAGGTCACCTTCGCGATGCCGGGGCTGGCCGCGCTGCACCGCACGGTGGTCAGCGACATCGACGTCACCAGCGGCAACACCCTGCGGCTCACCGCGAACAAGGTGCCCAAAACGGGTGTGGCGGCCATCGACCGGCTCATCCAGAGCAAGATCAACTTCACTCGGAAGCTCGTCGGCCTGCCCGACGGCATCACCCTGGCCTCGCTGCGCGCCACCCCGCAGGGCGTGCTGCTGACGATCACCGGTCACCACGTCACCCTCACGCACGGCGGCTGACCCCTGCGGCGGTCCGCCGCTCCGGCGGGTCTGCGCCCGGGGGCGCGGCGCGTCCGGGGGCGCGGTCTGCCCGCCGTCCGGTGCGTCCCCGTGGCTCCGGCGCGCGCCCGTCCCCGCCTCCGCCGCGATGCCCGCTGTCCGATCGGTGAGACGGCTTGGTCCGCTCCCCGTTCGCCGAGAGGGCGGGCGCCGTGCGGAACGCTCCCGACGCCGGCGGGACCTGATCGCGCATCCCACGATTCGGTCAGAGCCGTCTCATGTAATGACACAACGGTGACACTGGGCCGGATGCTTCCTTACGATCGGGTGCATGAGGCGACAGGCGGTTCTGACCAAGCGGCGGGCAGTTGATCTGTGCCGCGTCGCCGCCATGCTCTGTCGCACGCACTGAGGGGACGACCCCCGGACGGCACCGCGCGCCGACGCGCGGCTCCCTGAACGGTCCGCCGTTCGCGGTCTGTGAGGGACCGTGCGGGTCCCGCTACCCTTCCCCACGGCATCGCGCCGCGTCGCGCCTGCCCGCGTGCACGGACGCCTGCCACCACCCGCTCGCCGAAACTGCCCCGGAGGAGAGACAACACATGAGCCGCAGCGACGTCCTGGTCGACGCCGAGTGGGTCCAGGCCCACATCGAGGACCCCAAGGTCGTCATCGTCGAGGTCGACGAGGACACCTCGGCGTACGAGAAGAACCACATCAAGAACGCCGTCCGCATCGACTGGAAGCGCGACCTGCAGGACCCGGTCCGCCGTGACTTCGTCGACCAGGCCGGCTTCGAGAAGCTGCTGTCCGGGAAGGGCATCGGCAACGACGACACCGTGGTGCTCTACGGCGGCAACAACAACTGGTTCGCCTCCTACGCCTACTGGTACTTCAAGCTGTACGGCCACGAGGACGTCCGCCTGCTCGACGGCGGCCGCAAGAAGTGGGAGCTGGACTCCCGCGACCTGGTGGCCGAGGTGCCCACCCGCACCGCCACCCAGTACACCGCCAAGCCGCAGGACGCCTCGATCCGCGCCTTCCGCGACGACGCCGTCGACGCGATCGGCACCCTCAACCTGGTCGACGTCCGCTCCCCCGACGAGTTCAGCGGCAAGCTGCTCGCCCCCGCCCACCTGCCGCAGGAGCAGTCGCAGCGCCCGGGCCACATCCCGACCGCGCGCAACATCCCGTGGTCGAAGGCGGCCAACGACGACGGCACCTTCAAGTCCGACGACGAACTGAAGGAGATCTACACCGAAGCCGGGGTCGACCTCTCCAAGGACACCGTCGCCTACTGCCGCATCGGTGAGCGCAGCGCCCACACCTGGTTCGTGCTGCACGAGCTGCTGGGCCAGCAGAACGTGAAGAACTACGACGGTTCCTGGACCGAGTACGGCTCGCTGGTCGGCGTGCCGATCGAGCTGGGCGCCAACTGACGCACCGCGTCACCACGGGACCGTGCCCCTGACCGGGCACGGTCCCGGCCACGACCTGCGGGGGCCGTCCCTGCGACCTTCAACCTTAAGGACCGGAACATGTGCGGAGCGAAGGCCGGCGGACCCGAACTGGCGGGCATCGACACGGCGAGCGAGACGATCATCCAGGGTTCCCTGACCCGCGACGGCGAGCCGGTCTCCGGCTACGTGCGGCTGCTCGACAACGGCGGTGAGTTCACCGCCGAGGTCCCCACCTCGGCCACCGGCCAGTTCCGCTTCTTCGCCGCCCCCGGCACCTGGACGCTCCGCGCCCTGGTCCCCGGCGCCACCGCCGACCGTACCGTCGTCGCCCGGCGCGGCGAGTTCTCCGACGTGGCGATCGCGGTCTGACGGGCGGTTCTCCACGGTCGCGGGAGCTGTTCCCCAGGGGGCACGGGGAACCGCGCGGCCGGTCCTGACGGGCGGACGGCCGCCGTCGAGCCACTCGCGGCTTGACGGCGGCCGTCCGCCCGTCCCGGTCCGGCAGCCGTCCGAGGGGCGCGGGAGCACCGCGGACGGGCCGCGCGGCGTACCGTGGAGACATGTACACGCGGCGCAAGCACCGGTACATCGCCATGATGATCGTCTGCGTGACGCTCTTCGTCCTGGCCTGGGGGGTCGTACGGCTGTGGTCCGTGCCGGCGGCCGTCGCGATGTGCCTGGTCGCGATGGTGATCCCGCCGACCGCGGCCATCGTCGCGAACCGGCGCGGGCCGGACGACCACTGGTGGGACGAGCCGCACGACGGCTGGATGGACGAGGAACCCCGCGACGACACCTGGCGCCGTGACGAACGCGACGCCCTGGAGCGCGCCCGCCACGGCAAGGGGCACCGACCCGGCGGCGGTGGTCGGAGCGGCCCCGGCAGCGGCGGTCAGTAGACGAGCGCCTGCACGCCGTCCCGCACCGCCTCCTGCACGAAGACCTGCGCGCCGGCGATCCGCACCCCGGGCAGCACGTCCGCCTCGGTGATCGCGCGCCGCGCCGCGCACTGCGTGCACAACGTGACGCTCCCGGTGGCCAGCACCGACTCCAGCAGGTCCGGCAGCGGCGCGGCGTGCGGCAGCTCGAACTGCGCCGCCCGCCCGGGCAGGGCGAACCAGGCGCTCTCGCCGGTCAGCCAGAGCGACACCTCCACCCCGCTGGCCGCCGCCACCGCCGCCACCGTGAAGCCCTGCGAGCACCGCTCCGGCGCGTCCGTCCCCGCCGTCACCTTGAGCACCAGACGTTTCGTCACGCGGCCAGCGTACGCGGGAGGCAGGACAGGGGCCCCGGCGGGAATGGCGTGAATTTATTGTGATGACCGGCGTGGTGATGGTGTCATAATGCGGTGCTCGCACAGACGTCCGGCGCAACGCCCCGGACGTGCTCGCTGAACGCCCGGGGGGGCCTTCCTTGACACCGGATTCCGATCCGCCGTCCTCCGGCGTGCCCGCGTCCGACGGTATGCCGTCCGACAGCACGCCGACGCAGGCCGTTCCCGCACCACCCGACGGTCCGGAACCGCAGGACGCCGTGCCCGCCGTTCCCGCACCGCCCGACGGTCCGCCCGTCACCCTGATCCCGCGGCCGCGCCGGCGCCGGGGGCGCACCACCCTGATCCTGGCCTGCGCCGCGCTGCTGGGCCTGCTGGCCGGCACCGGCACCGGCTACGGCATCCAGGCGCACCGCCCCGCAGACCCGCCGCCGGCGCTCGGCCGGCGCGGCATGAACCGGCCCGCGTACGCCGGGAGCGGCGCACCCGTCACGTTCGGCACGGCCGACGACCTCACCGCCACCGGCGGCGACCTCAGCGAACTGCTGCTGCCGATCCCCAAGGGCACGACGCGCGACCCCGGCAAGTTCGACGTCGGCATGTGGTGGGGAGTGGGCGACATGGCCCGCACCTACGACGACCCCGACGACACCTTCGGCCGGCTCCTCAACGAGCACTACCGCCGCCAGGCCGACGCCCTGTGGCACAACCACCCCTGGAACGCCGACGGCGAGATCGACCTCATCCAGTTCCGCGACGACGGCGCCGACAACGCCGGCACCTACCTGGACGACGAGCAGGAGGCCGACCGGTACGACAAGTCCGGCGACCCCGTGGCCCGGCCGGTGCCGGGCGTCATGGGCGGCATCAGCTACCTCTCGCACCCCGCCCACCCCAAGGCCGGCGTCTGGCGCTACCAGGGCCGCGCCCTCGCCCGGCACGGCGACATCATCGTGTACGTCTTCCTCGACTCCGACAGCCACCCGGTCTCCCGCAAGGCCGTCGAGAGCCTCCTCAAACGTCAGTTGGAGCGGCTGTGACCGACCTCCCCGCCCCGCCCGCCGCCCGGCCGCCGCGCCGCTCCGGCGCCGGCCAGTGGATCGCGCTCGGCTGCGCCCTGCTGCTCCTGCTCGGCGCCGGCGGCGGCCTCGCCCGGCTCGCCCTCGGCCACCGCGACGACGCCCCCGCGCCGTGGTCCGCGCCCGCGCGCAAGCACGAGGGCTCCTACGGCGCGGTCTCCGGCGGCGCCCACTACGGCGCCCTCACCAAGCTGCTGCTCCCCGTGCCCCACGGCTGGCGCCGCGGACCCGACCTCGCCCAGTACGGCGACGACACCACCATCGGCTCCGCCCGCGCACAGGACCTCACCGTCCGGAGCATCGCCGCCGGCGCGGGCCGGCTGACCTCCGCCGAGCGCCGCGAGCTGACGAACGCCGTCAAGAAGCTGCACATCAAGGGCATCGGCCTGCGCAGCTACCAGGACGCCGGCTCGACCGCCGTCGCCCAGATCACCCTCGAACAGGCCGACACCCACTACAGCCGCACCTCCGAGCACAACCTCGTCGCACTGCTCGACGCCTTCGCCGACAAGGGCCCCAAGGTCCCCGGCCACAGCGAGGCGCACTGCTACGCCGACTGGAGCGCCGGCCACGGCAGGCTGCGCGAGACCTACTGCACCGCCGGCGAGGGCGACCTCGTCGCCGACATCACCCTGCAGACCCTGCGCGGCTCCGGGACCACCAGGGCCCTGACCCTCGTGGCCCACCAGCTCGACCGCATCGCCGACCCGGGGGAGTCCGTATGACCGAGCAGTCCGCCGCCGTCCCCCCGCCCCCACCGCCTCCCGGTCCGGCCGCGCCGTGGGACGCGGTGCCGCCCCCGCCGCCGGCGCCCCTCCTGCCGCCGCCGCCCCCGCCGCCGGTCGCCCGCCGCACCGGCCGCCAGGTGCTGCGCGCCGTGCTGCGCTGGACCGCCGCCGCGGTGGCGTTCGCCGTGGCCGGCGCCGGCGCCGCGTACGCGGTGACCGTCCCGCACCGCTCCGACCTGCCGGGCCTGGCCACGCCCCCCGACGGCCGCTGGACGTTCCCGCACCTGGTACCCGTCGGCAAGGGCCTGACCACGGACGGCACCCACGCCACCGACCTGCGTCACCTGCTGCTGCCCGCCCCGGCCGGCGCCCGTGCCGACCGCACACTGCCCGGCCGCACCGGCTGGCTGCCGGGCAAGGACTTCGCCGCCCGGTACGCCGAGCCCTCCGACGAGCGCCTGCGCCTCGCCGAGTTCGCCGCCCGGCACCTCGCCGCCGCCGGCTGGACCATGCCGGACGGCACCCACGAGCGCGTCTACCTGATCCAGTTCGCCACCGACACCGACGCGGACAGCTACGAGACCGACCTGCTGGCCGGCGCCGGCCCGTCCGCGCTCCCCGGCGCCGTCAGCGAGGCGGACACCCCCGGCCACGCGGACGGCCTGCCGCAGTCGGCGTTCCTCAACGTCTACGACAACGGCCGGCCCGCGCAGCGTCAGCGCGTGCACTACGGATACGTCCTGGAGGGCGACACCGTGGCGCTCGTCGAGCAGGAGGCGCCGCGGCCGGTGCCCGGGGTGAGCCTGGAGCAGTCGCTGGTGCTCCAGGCCCAGCTGCTCGGCTGACCGCCCGGCGCACTAGACTCGTCCCCGGTCCCGGTCCATGACACAGCCTGCTGAGGAGCACCGACGTGCTTGAGGACTTTTTCACCGCACTGCTCGTACTGGTCGGCGTCGCGGTCATCGCCTTCACCGGCCTGTCCCTGAAGAAGCTGTACCAGGGCCAGCGCTGACCTGATGATCGAGATCCCCTCCGACCTCCACCCCGAGCTGCTCCCGGTCGCCTTCCTGCTGGGCAACTGGCAGGGCGCGGGCGTCTTCGACTTCCCCGGCGCCGCGAAGTGCAACTTCGGCCAGGAGGTCACCTTCACGCACGACGGCCGCCCGTTCCTGGAGTACGTCTCCCACACCTGGGTGCTGGACCAGGACGGCCGCAAGACCACCCCGCTGGAGACCGAGAGCGGCTACTGGCGCATCGACGCCGACCGCAAGATCGAGGTCGTGATGTCCCGCGACGCGGGCGTCATCGAGATCTGGTACGGCGGGCTGGCCGACGGCAAGCCGCAGATCGACCTGGTCACCGACGCGGTGGCCCGCCTCGGCTGCGCCGCCCCCTACGCGGGCGGCAAGCGGCTGTACGGCTACGTCAAGGGCGACCTGATGTGGGTCGGCGAGAAGTCCACCCCCGACGTCGAGCTGCGCCCCTACATGTCCGCCCACCTGAAGAAGGTCGTCGACCCCAGCGAATGGGCCAAGGACCTCAAGGACCTACCGGACGACGGCATCGCCTTCTTCAAGTGACCCCGGCCGGGACCTCACCCCAGGGCCGCACCGCACCCCGACCGGGATCGCGGGGCGGCCCTGGTGTTTCGTAAAACCGTTGACTGCGACAACGACAGGTCAACGGTTTCACGAACCCATGGACCCCTCCCCGCCGGAACGCCGGAACGCCCGAACGCCACGAACGCCACGAACGCCGGAACGCCGGCGGGCGGCAGGACGGGACACCGCGAGCCCGCCACGGCCCGTGCCGCGCGCCCTACACTGGAGCGGTGGTCACGACGGACTGGCAGAAGGACCTGCGCGAGCGCGGCTACCGGCTGACGCCCCAGCGCCAACTGGTCCTGGAGGCGGTGGACCGGCTGGGGCACGCCACCCCGGACGACATCCTGTGCGAGGTGCGCCGCACCGCGAGCGCGGTCAACATCTCCACGGTCTACCGGACCCTGGAGCTGCTGGAGGAACTGGGCCTGGTCAGCCACGCCCACCTGGGCCACGGCGCCCCCACCTACCACCTGGCCGACCGGCACCACCACATCCACCTGGTCTGCCGCGACTGCGACACCGTCGTGGCGGCCGACCTGGCGCTGGCCGCGCCGTTCGCCGACCGGCTGCGCGGCGAGTTCGGCTTCGAGACCGACCTGCGGCACTTCGCCATCTTCGGTCGCTGCGCCGACTGCTCCGCCCGCGCCGCCACCGCGCCGGTGCCGCCCGCGGAACCCGGGCCGTAGGCTGAACGCATGACGATCAGTCCCCTGCTCTCGCTGCCCGGCGCGGTGCCCGCGGAGGCCCCGGACGAGGGCGTCGCCGCGCACTACGGAGACCTGTTCCGCGAACAGCGCGCCCTGGCGGCCGGCGACGGCGTGGTCGACCTGTCGCACCGCGGCGTCGTCACGGTCACCGGCGACGACCGGCTCGCCTGGCTGCACCTGCTGCTCACCCAGCACGTCAGCGAACTGCCGCCAGGCCGGGCCACCGAAGCCCTCGTGCTGTCCGCGCACGGCCACATCGAACACGCCTTGTACCTCGTCGACGACGGCACCACCACCTGGGCGCACGTCGAGCCCGGCACGCAGGGGGCGCTGATCGCCTACCTGGAGAGCATGAAGTTCTACTACCGGGTCGAGGTCGCCGACGCCACCGACGGCTTCGCCGTCGTCCACCTGCCCGCCGGGTCCATCGCCACGGTGCCCGCGGGCCTGCCGGTGCGCGAGACCCCGCACGGCCGGGACGTCTTCGTGCCGCGCGGTGATCTGGAGGCGTTCGTCACCGGCGCCGGCCGCCCGGTCGGCGTGCTGGCCGCCGAGGCGCTGCGCGTGGAGGCGCACCGGCCGCGCTTCGGCATGGAGACCGACCACCGCACCATCCCGCACGAGCTGGGCTGGCTGGAGTCCGCGGTGCACCTGCAGAAAGGCTGCTACCGCGGCCAGGAGACCGTCGCCCGGGTGCAGAACCTGGGCCGTCCGCCGCGCCGCCTGGTCTTCCTGCACCTGGACGGCTCCGAGGTGGCGCTGCCCGGCCACGGCACCCCGGTGCGGCTGGCCTCCGGCGGCCCCGACGGCCGCCCGGTCGGCACCCTGACCTCCTCGGCGCGGCACTGGGAGCTGGGCCCGATCGGCCTGGCCGTCGTCAAGCGCAACACCCCCATCGACGCCGTGCTGCTGGCCGGCGGCACCCCGGGGACCCAGGAGGTCGTCGTCGAGGCGTGAACCGTCTCAGACCTCGACGATCACGGTGAACGGTCCGTCGTTCGTCAGGGACACCTTCATGTCGGCGCCGAACCGCCCGGTCTCCACGTGCGCGCCCAGCTCCCGCAGCCGGGCGACCACCTCGTCGACCAGCGGTTCGGCGACCTCGCCGGGGGCGGCCGCGTGCCAGGTGGGACGGCGGCCCTTGCGCGGGTCGCCGTAGAGGGTGAACTGGCTGATCACCAGCAGCGGGGCGCCGACGTCGGAACACGAGCGCTCGTCCGGCAGGATCCGCAGCGACCACAGCTTGCGGGCCAGCTGACCGGCCCGCTCCGGGGTGTCGTCGTGGGTGACGCCCACCAGGACGCACAGTCCCGGTCCGCTGATCTTGCCGACGGTCTCCCCGCCGACGGTCACGGCTGCTTCGGTCACCCGCTGGGCCACGGCTCGCATGCGTCCATTCTCCACGGGCGCGGGCCCCGCGTGCGTACGGGCCGGCGCGTTACCGCAGAGCGGCCCGCGGCCGGTGCCGGAGCCGCCGGGACACCACCCGCAGGGGTGAATCGCGACGTCGTGCGCCCCCGCGCGCACGCTCGGTCGGGGAAGGTGAACTCAAGAGCGCCGGGGCCGTTCGGGTGCAGAGTCGGTGCGCGGCGTCCGATGACAGTGGCACGATCGAACGCAGCCCATCGACCGTATCGGCTGGCGCCCGCGGTCGCCGCCGCCACCGGCGCGCGCCCGCGACGGCTGTACCAGCCCGGACCGAGGAAGGCCCCATGTTGCAGGCCGACGCACTCAACCCCCGCACCCCGCGGCCCCGGGGCCCGCACACCGCCGCCGACGGCGGCCGGGGACCGGCCCTGGAGCCGGCCCTCACCGGGGCGGCCCTCGCCGATCTGCGGCAGTGGCGCCGCGACGCCCAGCAGGAGGAGGCCGAACTCTCCTACCTGCGCCGCCTGCTCCAGGGCCGCATCGACATCCTGCGCGCCGAACTCGCCCGCCGCGGCGGTCCGGACGGCCCGTTGCCCGAACCGCCGGACGGCGGCGTGCTGGACCGGCTCCCGGAGATCCTCACCGACGGCCCCTCCCGCTTCCGCTCCTCCGCCCGGCATGTGACGTTGGGCACTCCGACGAGCGAGAAGTACCGGCGGCTGGCCGACGAGATGCTCGGCGACGTCGAACTGTCCGACCTGTCCGCCCGCACCGACGCCGAACTCCGCGCCGCCATGGGCGGGTTGGAGGGGCACGAGCAGGAGGTGTCGGGCCGCAGGCGGCGGCTCCAGTCCACGGTGGACGGGTGCAGCGGCGAGATCACCCGCAGGTACCGTGAGGGCGAAGCGCACATCGACGACCTGCTCTCCGGCGGCTGACCCCCGCACACCGGCGCGGCACGGCGGGTGGCGTTTCCGCCGCCCGGCGACCGCGGGGGCGGCGCACCCACCACCCCCGGAAGGCCGACGATGACCTCCACCGCCGCCGAACCGCCCGCCACCCCGGCCCCCGCCGCCCTGCCCGTCCTCGCCGACGTCGTGCGCTCCGGGTTCACCGAGGGCCACCACCACGGTTCCGTGGTGCTGCTCGCAGCGGACGGGGCGGTGGAGTTCGCGGCCGGCGACGTCACCGGCCCGGTCTTCCCCCGGTCGAGCAACAAGCCCATGCAGGCCGACGCCATGGTCCGCGCCGGGCTCGCCCTGGAGGGGCCGCTGCTGGCGCTGGCCGCCGCCAGCCACTCCGGCGAGAGCTTCCACCTCGCGGGCGTCCGGCAGATCCTGGCCGGCTCCGGCGTCCCCGAGTCCGCCCTGCGCACCCCCGCCGACCTGCCCTTCGACCGCGACGCCGCCGACGCCTGGGTGCGGGCCGGCGGCGTGCCGGAACCGGTGCTGATGAACTGCTCCGGCAAGCACGCCGCGATGCTCGCCGTCTGCACGGCCAACGGCTGGCCCCTGGAGGGCTACCTCGACCCCGGTCACCCGCTCCAGCGCCTCGTCCTCGACGTCGTCACCGAACGCGCCGGCGAACCGGTCGCCCACGTCGGCACCGACGGCTGCGGGGCGCCGCTCATGGCGATCAGCCTGACCGGCCTGGCCCGCGCCTTCCGCTCCTACGTGCTGGCCGAGCCCGGCAGCAGCTCCCGCAAGGTCGCCGACGCCATGCGCGCCCACCCCGAGTACGTGGCCGGCACCCACCGCGCGGACACCCGGCTGATGCGCGCGGTGCCCGGCGTGCTGTCCAAGGGCGGCGCCGAGGCCGTGCACGCCCTGGCCCTGCCGGACGGCCGCGCCCTCGCCCTGAAGATCGACGACGGCGGCCAGCGTGCCGTCGGCCCGGTGCTGGCCCGCGCCCTGGACATGCTCGGCGTGCGGAATCCGGTCCTGGCCGAGATCGCCGACTCCCCGCTGCACGGCGGCGGCCTCCGCGTCGGCGAGGTCCGCGCGGCCTTCTGATCCCCCGCGTCCCCAACGGCCGCCCGCACGGCGGGTGTTGCCGGCCGGGCCGCCGCGGTGGTCCGGGTCGACCGGTAAAAACCGGTGACCCGGACCGTCCCGCTGCATAACCTGCGGGCATGCCCACGCATCCCGCCGTCGAGGTCCGCGCCCTCACCACCGCCGACATGCCCGAGTTCGTCCGGGCGTTCCAGCGCGGCTTCCTGCTGTCCCGGCACCTGTCCGACGAGCAGGCCGCCGGCACCCTGGAGTACATGGGCGCGGACGACCCCGCCCGCGCGATCGGCGCCTTCGACGGTGAACGCGTCGTCGGCACCTACCGTTCGATGCCCCGCGAGATGACCGTCCCCGGCGGCGGCACCGTCGACGCGTTCGGCATCACCAACGTCTCCGTCACCTCCACCCACCGCCGGCGCGGCCTGCTCAACCGCATGATGGCCCTCGGTCTCGCCGACGCCGTCCGCCGCGGCGCCCCCGTCGCCACCCTGATCTCCGCCGAGTACCCCATCTACGGCCGCTACGGCTTCGGCGCGGCCGCCTGCGTCACCTCCTGGGAGATCGACCTGGCGACCGCCCGGGTGCCCCGGCAGGGCCCGTTCGACGACGACGGCACCGTCGAACTCGTCACCGGCGCGCAGGTGCGGGCCGAGGGGCCCGCGCTCTTCGACCGGGTGCGCCCGTCGCTGCCCGGCACCAGCCGGCGCGAGGAGGACTGGTGGCGGCAGCTCACCGGCGACCTGCGGCACCCCCTGCACCCGTACGCCGAGCCCTTCCACGCCGCCTACCGCGACGCCTCCGGCCGGCTCGACGGGCTGATGACCTACGCGGTCGACGGCGGTTCCTGGGCGGGCAAACGCCCCGACAACACCCTCGGTGTGCGCCAGGCCGACTTCGCCACCGCACCGGCCCGGGCGGCGCTGTGGCGGCACGCCCTGTCCGTCGACTGGGTCCAGCGCCTGCGCACCGGTTTCCGCGCGCCCGACGACGTCCTGCCCCTGCTGCTCGGCGACCCGCGCGCCGCCCGCGTGACCGCTGCCGCGGACCACCTGTGGGTCCGGGTGCTCGACGTGGCCGCGGCCCTGTCCGCCCGCACCTACGGCACCACCGGCACCCTCGTGCTGCGGGTGGACGACCCCGACGGCCACGCCGCCGGCACGTGGCGGCTCGACGCCTCGCCCGAACCCGGCGCCAGCACCGTCACCCCCGTCACCACCGCTCCCGACGTCACCCTCGCCGTCGACGCCCTCGGCACGCTCTACCTCGGCGACGAGTCCGCCCTCCGCCTGGCCGCCCTCGGCCGCCTCACCGAACACCACCCCGGCGCCGCCGCCCGCACCGACGGCCTGCTCCGCGGCCCGGGCCGGGCGTGGTGCGTGGACACGTTCTGACGGACGCCCCGGGTAATTCGGCCGGTTTCCGACCGTCGGCGTTCGCCGGCGGCGGGGGAGTCAGTACGCCGGGGTGGGGAGGAAGCTGTCGAGGGTGGCGGCGTATTCGACCGGGCGGTCGGTGTGGATGTCGTGGCCGCTGGGGATGGTGACCAGGCGGCCGTTGGCCATGCGGCGGGCGGTCGCGGCGATGCCGTCCTGGGGGAGGGGGCTGCCGAGTCCGCCGGCGAGCAGCAGGGTCGGTGCGGTGACGGCGTCCAGTTCCGCCCATTCCAGCGTGGGGTCGGTCCACTGGGCGAGCAGCGGGGCGAACGCCGAGGGGGCACGTCCGTCCTTCGCGTGGGGCGGTCCCAGCAAGGTCGCGCCAGCGGGGGCCGGCAGTGCGACCTCCTCCAGTACCAGGCGGTCCACGCGTTCCGGGTGCTTCGCCGCGAACAGCAGCGCCACCAGCCCCCCGGCGGCGTGCCCCACCAGCGACACGCGCTCCAGCCCCAGGGCCTCCAGCAGCGCCACGAGATCGTCCCGCATCAGCTCGAACGAGTACGCCTCCGCCCCCTCGCTCAGCCCGTGCCCCCGCAGGTCCGGCGCGTACACCAGGCGTCTGCGCCCGAGTACCCGCGCGACCTCCTCCCAGTCCGTACCGTCCCTGCCCAGACTGTGCAGAACGACGACGGGGTCTCCCCCGGGCCGTCCCGACACCCGGCAGGCCAGCCGCACTCCACCGGCGTCGACCATCCGCATGTCCATGCCCGCGAAGCTACCAACGCCCCCACCCCCCCGCCACGGCCTCCTTCGACCCCCCCAACCCCCATAACCGCAGGTCCGCCCCGCCCACCCCGCCCCGACCCCGCCGGAATCGGGCAAACCTTGGCCCCCACCCGAACCGGCCACAACCGGAACCACCAACCCCCACCCCCCGAACCCCCTGCGCGCCGAGGGCGTGCCGCTGTGAGGGGCGCGGGGAACCCGCGAGCAGCCGATTCCGAGCGGCAGCCGGCCGACAACAGTCTGTGGCAGGTGGGTGCGGCCGTTTTTGCCGGGGTGCCGTCCCGAGGACGTGGTCCGGTTGGGGGCGCGGGGAACTGCGCGACGGGCCGATTCCGAGCGGCAGCCGGCCGACAACAGCCTGTGGCAGGCGAATAGCCCCCACCGCACCCCGCACATCCCCACCCCCCAGCCGCCGCAGGGCCCCCGGGCGAGCCGCCCGCACATCCCCACCCCGGCCGCCGCAGGGCCCCCGCACCCTTCAGCCCCCGCAGGGCCCAACCCCGGACGGGCCCGCCGCCGAGGCGTTCGTGCCGATGACCACCGTCGCCCCCATCTCCTCGCAGGACGCCACCCGCGCCCTCAGCCCGTCGCGGGTGAACGCCGCCGTCGCGGCGGGCGCCTGGCGTTCGCTGCTCTCGACGAGGAGGTGACCGCCGGGGGCGAGCCACGTCGTGGCTGCGGCGGTCACCCGGCGCATGACGTCGAGGCCGTCGTCGCCGCCGTCGAGGGCGACCAGGGGCTCGTGCTCGCGGGCCTCGGGCGGCAGCAGGGGGATCTCGCCGGTCGGGACGTAGGGAACGTTCGCGAGCAGTACGTCGACGCGTCCGCGCAGGCGGTCCGGCAGCGGCTCGAACAGATCCCCGACGTGGACGTGACCCATGACGGCGGCGACGTTGGCCGTCGCGTATGCCGCGGCCCGGGGATCGACGTCCGCGGCGTGCAGTTCCGCACCGCCGAGCCGGGCGGCCAGGGCGGCGCCCACCGCGCCGCATCCGCAGCACAGGTCGACGACGACGGGGCGTTCCACCGCGGCGGCGAGCCGGGCGGCCTGCCGGACGAGGAACTCGGTGCGGCGGCGCGGCACGAAGACGCCGGGGCCCACGGCGTACCGCACGCCGTCGAACTCGGCGAGGCCCAGCACGTGTTCCAGCGGTTCGCCGTCCACCCGGCGGCGCACCAGCGCGTCCCGTCGCGCCGGGTCCGCGGCGGCCGCGACCAGCAGTTCCGCCTCCTCCTCGGCGAACACGCAGCCCGCGGCCCGCAACCGTGCCACCACCGCGCCGAACTCCTCGGCCCCCTCAGCCACCACCCGCACCCCTCGTCTCCCTCACACCCTGTCGGCCGCACCTTACTGCGCGATTCCGGGACGAGGAGCGTTCGGGGGCGCGCGCCGGTCACACGGGCGCCCGCACGCCCGGCGACCGCGCTGCCCACCTGCTCCGCGACACCACCCCCGCCCGTCGACGACGCACCCCTGCGAACCCCTGCAAGCACTGTGCTTGCAAAAGTTAGCAAGGCGTGGCACGGTCGAAGGCATGGCGACGCTCAACGTCGGGAACCTCGGCGAATACCTGCGGGAGCAACGGCGCAACGCGCAGTTGTCGCTGCGTCAGCTCGCCGACGCGGCCGGGGTGTCCAACCCGTACCTCAGCCAGATCGAGCGCGGGCTGCGCAAGCCCAGCGCGGAGATCCTGCAGCAGCTCGCGAGGGCGCTGCGCATCTCCGCCGAGACGCTGTACGTGCAGGCCGGCATCCTCGACGAACGCCACCGCGAGGGGATCGAACTGCGTACCGCGATCCTCACCGACGCCGCCATCAACGAGAAGCAGAAGCAGGTGCTGCTCCAGATCTACGAGTCGTTCCGCCGGGAGAACGCCGCCGCCGCCGAAGCGGCGCAGGAGGCCGCGCCGCAGGACGTCCCCGGTGACGGCACGCCGGCCGAGCCGCCCGCGAAAGCGGCCGGCGGGGCGGCGGCCAGGAAGACCGCGGCGAAGAAGGCCGCTGCCCGGGTGGCGGACGCGGTCGCCGGAACGGTCACGGCGCGTTCCCGCGCGCTGAAGGCCATTCCGGCGAGAGACAGGCAGCACAATCAGGATGAACACCGTACGAAGCGTCACGAAGGTGACGATGTCGTGGACGCCTGACCCGGCGCACCGCGGCACACCCGGCCGCCGCACCGCGGCCGCCGCGCGGGCACGGGACGCGTCCCGCACGACACCGAACCACGCGACACGCCCGACCGGAGGAATCCCCATGGCGATCACCGAGAACGTCCGCAAGGCGTTCACCGAGAGCACACCGTTCTACGCGGCGGCCGGCACCGTCGACCTGGCGGCAGAGAAGCTGCGCGAGGTCCAGCCGCTGCTGGAGCGGCTGCGCGACGAGGCGCCCGCCCGCATCGGGAAGGTCCGCGCCACCGACCCCCGCGCCGTTCAGGAGCGGGTCGGCCGGCAGGCCAAGGAGGTCCAGGCCCGCCTGACCGAGGCGATCGGCGGGGTGGACCTGGACCTGCGCAGGCTGCGCGACAACGCCCAGGAATTCGCCATGCAGCAGGTCGGCCGGGCCGCCGAGTACGCGGTGCGCGCCGGGGAGACCTACAGCGGGCTCGCCGACCGCGGGCGCGGCGCGGTGCGCACCTGGCGCGGCGAGGCGGCCGACGGCGTGCAGGACCTGGCCGTCACCATCGAGCCGGAGCCGTCCCCCGCCACCCCCCGGGCCACCCCCACCCCGCCGCCCGCCCGCAACGGCGCCGGCCGGCCCGCACAGGACAAGAAGGCCGGCAGGTAACCCCTCCGCCCACGGCGCGAGCCGCGATCCGGAACCCGCGATCCGGAACCCGCGATCCGGAACCCGCGATCCGGAACCCGCGATCCGGAACCCGTCCGGCGGAATCCCGCAGGGCGGAGGAACGGAGAAGCGGGACGGGCCGGGCACTTCACCGGTGCCCGGCCCGTTGTAGGGGTGACCCGCCCGGGTAGAGGACGTCTCGCCGGGGTACGACTGCCGGCACGGACGGCAAGGAGTGAGCGGATTTGCTGGTCGAGGGCTTCAACCAATTCATCTGGTACGCGCACTACGCGCTGGCCGCCTTCGCGCTCTACGCGTTCGCAGACGCAGCCTTCCGCCGTTCCGGCGCCTACCGGGCCGCCGACAAGAAGACCAAGCCGTTCTGGCTGGTGATCCTGGCCGTGGCCACCGTCGTCTCGTTCTTCCTGCCGCTGGTCAGCATGCTGCCGATCGCGGCCTCCGTAGCCGTCATCGTCTACGTGGTCGACGTGCGGCCCGCGGTGCGGGAGCTCACCGGCGGCACGCCGGGCGGTCGCGGCGGCAGCAGCAGCGACGGCCCCTACGGCCCGTACAACGGTCACCGCTGACGTCGTACCGAGCGGTGGGGGTCCGCGGCGCGGGTGCCGTCCGGCGTGCTCTCGGGCGACCGCAGGGCTCTCAGGCGTCCGCCGGCGCCGTGCGGTGTTCCAGCAGGATGACGGCCACGTCGTCGGTCAGTTCGCCGCCGTTCAGCCGCCGGGCGTCCGTCAGCGTGGCGTCCAGCAGGTCCTCGCCGCCCAGGCCGCCCTCCAGGTGCGTGGCCACCAGCCGGGCCAGACCCTCCGAGTCCAGCCGGGCGCTGCCCTCGCCGATGCGGCCCTCGATCAGGCCGTCGGTGTAGAGCAGCAGGCTCCAGGGCTCGCCGTCCGGGGCCAGCCGCACCGCCAGCGGCTTCCACCGCGTCTGCGCCGGCAGGCCCAGCGCCGGGCCGGCCTGCTCGTACGGCAGCGGTTCCACCGTCCGCGCCCCGCGCAGCAGCAGCGGCGCCGGGTGACCGGCCAGCCACAGCACGCCGGTGCGGCCGTCGGCCGCGATGTCGATGGCGCAGAGCGTGGCGAAGATCTCGTCGTCGGGCCGTTCGCACTCCAGCACCCGCTGGAGCGTGCGCAGCAGCGGGTCGCCGCTCAGGCCCGCGAAGGTCAGCGCCCGCCACGCGATGCGCAGCTCGACCCCGAGGGCCGCCTCGTCCGGGCCGTGCCCGCACACGTCGCCGATCATGGCGTGCACCACGCCGTCGGAGGTGCGGATCACGTCGTAGAAGTCGCCGCCCAGCAGCGCCCGGCTGCGGCCCGGCCGGTAGCGCGTGGCGAAACGCAGGTCGTCCGCGCCGCCCAGCAGCGGGGTCGGCAGCAGACCGCGTTCCAGCCGGGCGTTCTCCTGCGCCCGGACCCGGCTCTCGGTCAGCTGCACGTGGGCGAGGTCGGCCCGTTTGCGTTCCACCGCGTACCGCATGGCCCGGTTGAGCAGGGACGCGTCCAGTTCGTCGCGGAACAGGTAGTCCTGGGCGCCGATCCGCACGGCCTCCGCCGCCAGGACCGCCGCCTCGGCGCCGCAGGCCAGGGCCAGGACGGCCGTGCGCGGGGCGAGTTCGAGCAGGGCGCGCAGGACGGCGAGGTCCGCCCGCGTGCCGGACTCCGGTGCCAGGTGCAGGTCGAACAGCACGCACGTGACGTCGTCGGTGAGCAGTCGCTGCGCCGCGGTCAGGTTGCGGGCCCACCGGATCCGTACCCGGTTGCCCGCCGCGTCCACCAGGTCGCCGGTGTCCAGGGAGCCGGTCGGGTCGTCGCCGATGACGAGCAGGGTGAACGGCACCGCGGCCGGCGCCGGGGCCTCCTCGGGCTCGCCGCGCTGGCGTGGCAGGGCGACGGGGGACGGGTGGGGCGCCCCGGCGTTCGCGCCGGACTGCCGGTCGGTGGACCGCCCGGTGGTGGACATGCGCTTGGTTCCTTCCCTCCCCCGAGGGGTGCGGCGGCGGTTCGTGGGGGGACCGCCCGACACTGCCACGTGACGATAGCGGCACCGGGTGACGGTGTGGAGAGTGATAACGGAAACAGCCAGAGGCATATGCCAAGGGCGTGGGGGGTATTGGGGTCGCGCCGGGACGGACCCGCCATGACATACATCACGCGCCGGACGGCGGTCCGGCGGGAGAAACGCCGCAATCACGGCGGCCGTCGCCTCACCAGTCCGAGGGAGCCAGCGCCTCCCACCGCACGGTCACCTCCCCCTGCCGCCACCGCCCGGGCCCGCCGGCCAGCGGCCAGCCCGCGGCGGCGAGCGCTGCGGCGGACCGGGCCCACCGCTGCCGGGCACCGAGCGACGCGAACGGTGCCGCGGCCGCCCAGGCGCGGTCGAACGCGGTGAGGAAGGCGTGCACCGGCTCACCGGGCACGTTGCGGTGGATGAGTACCTTCGGCAGCCGTTCCGCCAGGTCCGAGGGCCGTTCCAGGGACGCCAGCCGGGCGGCGAACGTCACCGTGCGGGGGCCGGCCGGATCCAGCGTCACCCACACGTGGCGCCGCCCGATCTCGTCGCAGGTGCCCTCCACCAGCAGCCCGCCGGGCGCCAGCCGCCCGCACAGCCCCTCCCAGACCGCCCGCACCTCGGGTTCCGCGTACTGCCGCAGCACGTTGGCCGCCCGGATCAGCAGCGGCCGGCGGCCGTCCGGCAGCGGTATCTCGAAGCCGCCGTGCACGAACGACAGCCCCGGCCGGGCGTACGGTGCCGCGCCCGCCACCCTGGCCGGATCGATCTCCACCCCGACCACCTCGGCGTCCGCCCGCACCGCCCGCAGCCGCTCCAGCAGTTCCACGGCGGTCCAGGGCGCGGCGCCGTACCCCAGGTCCACGGTGACCGGATCCGCCGCGCCCCGCAGCCGCACCGCGCAGGCCGCGGCGATCCAGCGGTCCATCCGGCGCAGGCGGTTGGGGTTGGTGGTCCCGCGGGTCGGGGTCCCCACGGGACGAGAAGGCATGCGCAAACGCTAGGCCATGCCCCGCTCCGCCACGGCCGCCCGCCACCCCGCACCGGTGCCGCCCGCACCCCGCCACGGCCGCCCGCCACCCCGCACCCTCCGCCGGACACCCGCGCGCCGGCCCCCGTTCCGCCGGTGTCTTTCGGTCACCCGTCACCTGTTGGGGTGACAGCGGGAACATCCTCCGGGTTCAGGCGGTTGGCCCCAGGAGAACGCGAGTACGAACCGGGACCGGGGCCGCGACGGCGGGCGGCGAGGGCCCGGCGCGGGACCGGGCGCGACGGCACGAGCAGACGCGGGCACGGGCCCCGGGCACGGAGGACCGCACCGCACGAGCGGCCGGGCGCGCGAGGGCGCGGCCGGCGAGGGAAGGGAGACCGACGGTGATCCGGTACGGGCGGCGCCCGCGGCGGGGCGCGGTACGGCGCGTGGCGATGCTCAGCGTCCACACGTCGCCGCTCCACCAGCCCGGCACCGGCGACGCGGGCGGGATGAACGTCTACATCGTCGAACTGGCCAAGCGGCTGGCCCGGGCCGGCGTCGAGGTGGAGGTCTTCACCCGCGCCACCACCGGCGACCTGCCCCCCGAGGTGGAGCTCGCCCCCGGCGTCCTGGTCCGGCACGTCGAGGCCGGGCCGTACGAGGGCCTGTCCAAGGAGGACCTGCCGGCGCAGCTGTGCGCGTTCACCCACGGCGTGATGCGAGCCGAGGCCGCCCAGCGCCCCGGCCACTACGACCTGGTGCACTCGCACTACTGGCTCTCCGGCCACGTCGGCTGGCTCGCCGCCGACCGGTGGAACGTTCCGCTGGTGCACGCCATGCACACCATGGCCAAGGTCAAGAACGCCGCGCTGGCCTCGGGCGACACCCCGGAACCGGTCGCCCGCGTCATCGGCGAGACCCAGATCGTCGACGCCGCCCACCGGCTGATCGCCAACACCGAGGAGGAGGGCGCCGAACTCGTCCGGCACTACGGCGCCGCCCGTGACAAGGTCGCCGTCGTCCACCCAGGCGTCAACCTCGACCGCTTCCGCCCGGCGGACGGCCGCGCCGCCGCCCGCGCCCGGCTCGGCCTGCCGCCCGCCGCGTTCATACCGGTCTTCGTCGGCCGCATACAGCCGCTCAAGGCCCCCGACATCCTGCTGCGGGCAGTGGCGCTCATGGTCGACGCCGACCCCACGCTGCGCGAACGGCTCCTCGTGCCGATCGTCGGCGGCCCCAGCGGCACCGGGCTCACCCGCCCCGACCGGCTGCACAAACTGGCCGCCCGGCTCGGCGTGGCCGACCTCGTCCGCTTCCAGCCCCCGGTCGGCCAGGAGGCGCTCGCCGACTGGTACCGGGCGGCCAGCGTGCTGGTCATGCCGTCGTACAGCGAGTCCTTCGGCCTGGTCGCCATGGAGGCGCAGGCGTGCGGCACGCCGGTGCTCGCCGCGGCGGTCGGCGGCCTGCCCGTGGCCGTCCGGCACGGCCGCACCGGCCACCTCGTCGACGGCCACGACCCCGCCCGCTACGCCGAGGTGCTCGCCCGCCTCGCCGCCGACCCCGCGCTCGGCGACACCCTCGGCGCGCAGGCCGTCCGGCACGCCGCCGGATTCGGCTGGGAGACGTCCGCGGAGGTCACCGCGCAGGTCTACGAGGACGCCGTCCGCCGGCACGCCGCCGCGCGGTGACCGCCCCCGGGCGACGGCATACCATCGGCGCCATGGACGGGACGCGGAGCGGCACGGCGGAACGGGAGGCGTGCGCGGCGGTCGAGGCCGCGCTGACCGGGGTGGAGCTGGGGTGGGAGCACCCCGAGGGCCGCCCGCGGACGTACGTGGTCGCCCTGCCCGGCACCCGGAAGCTGTCCACCACGTGCTCGCTGGCCGTCGGACGCCACACCCTGTCCGTGAACGCGTTCGTCGTGCGGCACCCCGACGAGAACCACGAGGCGTTCTACCGCTGGCTGCTGGAGCGCAACACCCGCCTGTACGGCGTCGCCTACGCCGTCGACCCGCTCGGCGACGTCTACCTCGCCGGCCGCCTGCCGGTCGCCGCCGTCACCCCCGACGAGGTCGACCGCCTGCTCGGCTCCGTCGCGGAGAACGCCGACGGCGGCTTCAACACCCTGCTGGAACTCGGCTTCGCCTCCGCCATCCGCCGTGAGCACGCCTGGCGGGTCTCCCGGGGCGAGTCCACCCGCAACCTCGACGCCTTCGCCCACCTGCTGCGCGGCCCGGCCGCTCCAGGGGCCTGACCTGCTGGAACGGGCCGTCCCTTCCCACCTGGCGGCGGCCCCTCCGGCCCGTGAAAGGCGTCGATTAGGCTCACGCCCATGGCTGCTGCTCCCTACAAACTGATCCTCCTCCGCCACGGCGAGAGCGAGTGGAACGCCAAGAACCTGTTCACCGGGTGGGTCGACGTCGACCTCAACGACAAGGGCGAGAAGGAGGCCATCCGCGGCGGCGAACTGCTCAAGGAGGCCGGTCTGCTCCCCGACGTCCTGCACACCTCCGTCCTCAAGCGGGCGATCCGCACCGCGCAGACCGCGCTGGCCGTCGCCGACCGCCACTGGATCCCGGTGCACCGCTCCTGGCGCCTCAACGAGCGCCACTACGGCGCCCTCCAGGGCAAGGACAAGGCGCAAACCCTCGCCGAGTACGGCGAGGAGCAGTTCATGCTGTGGCGCCGCTCCTTCGACACCCCGCCGCCCCCGCTGGAGGACGGCACCGAGTTCTCCCAGAGCGACGACGCCCGCTACGCCCGCATCCCCGGTGAGCTGCTGCCGCGCACCGAATGCCTCAAGGACGTCATCGACCGCATGCTGCCGTACTGGTACGACGGCATCGTCCCCGACCTCCTCGCCGGCAACACCGTCCTGGTCACCGCCCACGGCAACTCCCTGCGCGGCCTCGTCAAGCACCTCGACGGCCTGTCCGACGCCGACATCGCCGGCCTCAACATCCCCACCGGCATCCCCCTCACCTACGACCTCGACGCCGGCTTCCGCCCTCTCAACCCCGGCGGCACCTACCTCGACCCCACCGCGGCGGCCGCCTCCATCGAAGCGGTCAGGAACCAGGGCAAGAAGTAGCCCGAAGACGCGAACGTGCCCCCTACCTGCGCGGATGGCGTTGGCAGGGGGCACGTTGCCAGGTCGTCGTGCCACAGGTCGGCCCAGATGTCTTCGGCCTCGGCGGCCGGAGCGGCTGCCGGTCCTCGGGGGGTGCGGGAGCCGCGCCGGACGGGCCCGCCGAGCGGGCCGGTGAACAGGAGCCGCCGCGTCACGAGGGGACCGCCGGCCACCTTCCACGGCAACGTGATGTCCGCCGGCGGGAACCGCTATGCGGGTCCGGAGCGGTGAGACGTCCGGCCCCCGCGGCGCCACCCCCGGCGTCGCTGCCCGGGCGAGGGCCGGATGGCCGTCGCGCCGCTCCGGGACTCCACGTCGCGGGACGGCTACAGTACGTGACGGCACTGTCGGTCGACGTTCGGGAGCCGTGTCGTGAAGAGAGTCCCCCTGGTCGTGGCCGCCGCGGCCATGTCGGTCGTCGCCGCCGCGGGGAGTGCGGCGGCCTCGCAGCTCGTGGTGTACGAGGGGGAGGGGTTCTCGGGGCGCAGTGCGGCCATCACCGCCTGCGGGGCCTCCAACCTCCCGTTCCACGGTTCGTACAAGTGGTACGGCGACGGGCAGTCGGGGCGGATGTACAACCAGCCCGACGCGCGGGGCGTCGCCGCCTTCACGCTCGCGTCGGACCGGAACGCCGAGCAGCGCACCCCGGTCGGCTGGCGGAGCGTCTTCATCGTCTGTTAGCGGCGCAGCGGGACGCACGACGCGCGACCGGCGGCCCGTCGGGGCGTGCCGGGCGCGCGTCGTAGCGAACGTCAGCAGCTGCCGCCGCACTGGCAGGAGCCGCCGGACTGGCAGCCGCAGCCGCAGCCGGAGCCGCAGCCGCAGGCGCCGAGCAACGGGAGCGGGACGCGCAGCACCGGCGTTGTCGGCTCGGCGCCGGGTGTGCTGGGGGAGTCCGTCATGATGTCCTCCTGGACCGCGCTGGTACGGGATGGATCGACGCACGTGCCGCACCAGTCAAACGCCCCCGACCGACGCGCATCAAGGGCGCGAAGGCGCACAACCGCCCGCCCCCGCGCCACGCCGCCCCGACCGCGCGCCGGACCCCGCGCGCCCGCGGGACGGCTCAGGCGGAGACCTCCGGGCCGGCCTGGTGCGGGAGTTCGTCCGCGTGCTCGCCGGTCACCAGGTAGACGACGCGCTTGGCGACGGAGACCGCGTGGTCCGCGAAGCGTTCGTAGTACCGGCCGCAGAGGGTGACGTCGACCGCGGTCTCGACGCCGTGCTTCCAGCGGTCGTCCAGCAGGTGCTGGAACAGCGCGCGGTGCAGGTCGTCCATGCGGTCGTCGTCGGTCTCCAGCTGGAGGGCCGCGTCGACGTCCTGGGAGATGATGACCTCCGCGGCCTTCGACATCAGGCGCTGCGCGAGCTGGCCCATCTCCAGCACCGTGCTGTGCAGGTCGGCGGGGACGGCGGACACCGGGAACCGCAGCCGGGCGAGCTTCGCCACGTGGCGGGCCAGGTCGCCGGACCGCTCCAGGTCGGCGCTCATGCGCAGGCTGGTGACCACCACACGCAGGTCGGTGGCGACCGGCTGCTGGCGGGCCAGCAGGCTGATGGCGCGGTTCTCCAGGTCGCGCTGGATCTCGTCGACCTTCTCGTCGGCCGCGATCACGCTCTCGGCGACGTTCAGGTCGGCGTCCAGCAAGGCGGTCGTGGCCCGGCCGATCGCCGAGCCGACCAGCCGGGCCATTTCGACCAGGCTGTCGCCGACCGAGTCGAGTTCCTCGTGGTATGCGTCACGCATGTCGTTCCTCTCGCGGCCAGTCGGTCCCGTGCGGCGGACCGGACCCGTGGCCGGCCGGAGGCCGGGAGCGCCCCCGTGGCCGGCCGGGCGGACCCGCGCCACCACCGTCCACCTTGGGATTCGTGCCCGTCCGGCGCCCGTGCTCCGGAATGAATCGGGCACGGCACCGTGGTGAACTCTTGGCGACGAGTATCCAGGACCGCCTCGGGGGGACTGTGGGCCGGGTGGGGGTCCGCTTAGCCTGTCGGCATGGACCTGAACGCCGCAGTCGCCGCCGTCAGCGCGATCGCCGGCGCCTGCACCGGCGGCGTCGCGATGCTGGCGTTCCGCTGGAGCGAACGTGAGCAGACCCGGGAGGCCGAGGCCGCGGAGCGGCACGACGGACCGCTGCCGCCCGGGGTCGACACCGTGCTGTCGGTGCTGCGTTCCTCCGCCGTCGTGCTCGACGAGGCCGACGGCGTGGTGAAGGCCAGCTCGGCGGCGTACGCCCTGGGGCTGGTGCGCGGCGGGCGGCTCGCGGTCGACCAGATGCTGCGGATGGCCCGCGAGACCCGGCGGGACGGCGAGATACGGCAGGTGGAGCTGGACCTGGCGACCCGCAGCGGCCGTGGTGAGCCGCTGGCGGTCTCAGCCCGGGTCGCGCCGCTGGGTTCGCGGCTGCTGCTGGTGCTCGTCGAGGACCTGACGGAGGCCCGCCGGATCGAGGCGGTCCGCCGGGACTTCGTCGCCAACGTCAGTCACGAGCTGAAGACCCCGGTGGGCGCGCTGTCGTTGCTGTCCGAGGCCGTCATGGACGCCTGCGACGACCCGGAGGCGGTCGTGCGGTTCGCCGGTCGCATGCAGCACGAGGCGACCCGGCTGACCAGCCTCGTACAGGAGATCATCGACCTCTCGCGGGTGCAGAACGACGACCCGCTGGAGGACGCCGAGGCCGTCGCCGTCGACGACCTGATCGCCGAGGCGGTCGACCGCTGCCGGCAGTCGGCGAACACCAAGCACATCGCGATCGCGGTGCCGCGCTGCCCCGGCCTGAAGGTGTGGGGCCACCGCGGGCAGCTGGCCGCCGCGCTGGGCAACCTCGTCGAGAACGCCGTCAACTACAGCCCGCCGCACACCCGGGTCGGCCTGGCCGGCCGCCGGGTACGCGAGGCCGGCACCGACCTCATCGAGATCTCGGTCACCGACCAGGGCACCGGCATCTCCCAGGCCGACCGGGACCGCGTCTTCGAACGGTTCTACCGCGTCGACCCGGCCCGCTCGCGGGCCACCGGCGGCACCGGCCTGGGCCTGTCCATCGTCAAGCACGTCGCCGCCTCGCACGGCGGCGAGGTCACCGTCTGGAGCGCCGAGGGCCAGGGGTCCACGTTCACCCTGCGTCTGCCCGAGGCCGCCCACCGCGCGGACCCGCCCGCCCCGGTCCCCGCCCAGGTGGCGGCCGGTGGGAGCGGTGCGACCCCCGCGTACGGTGTGAAAAACGGCGTATACGATGCGAAAGCTGTAGCCAACGCCGGAAAACCGGCGGTATACGTGCCGCAGACCACCACGTTCCCCGTTGCCGAAGAGGCCGGTCAGGCCGGCGCCGGGGCCCTTCCCGTATCACCCCCTGCCCCGGAGGCCCTCCCGTGACCCGAGTGCTCGTCGTCGAGGACGAGGAATCGTTCAGCGACGCGCTGTCCTACATGCTGCGCAAGGAGGGGTTCGAAGTGGCCATCGCCGCCACGGGCCCCGACGGACTCGACGAGTTCGAGCGCAACGGCGCCGACCTGGTCCTGCTCGACCTCATGCTGCCGGGCCTGCCCGGCACCGAGGTCTGCCGTCAGCTGCGCAACCGCTCCAACGTGCCGGTGATCATGGTCACCGCCAAGGACAGCGAGATAGACAAGGTCGTCGGTCTGGAGATCGGCGCCGACGACTACGTGACCAAGCCGTTCTCCTCGCGCGAACTGGTCGCCCGCATCCGTGCCGTGCTGCGGCGCCGCGGCGAGCCGGAGGAGACGGTGACCGCCGCGCTGGAGGCCGGCCCCGTCCGCATGGACGTGGACCGCCACGTGGTGACCGTCTCCGGCGGCAAGGTCGACCTGCCGCTCAAGGAGTTCGACCTGCTGGAGATGCTGCTGCGCAACGCGGGCCGTGTGCTGACCCGCATGCAGCTGATCGACCGGGTCTGGGGCGCCGACTACGTCGGTGACACCAAGACGCTCGACGTCCACGTCAAGCGCCTGCGCGCCAAGATCGAGCCGGACCCGGGCGCCCCGCGCTACCTGGTGACGGTCCGCGGCCTGGGCTACAAGTTCGAGCCGTAAAGAGAGCGCCGACACGGCGCGACGGGGTGATCGGGACCGTCCGGCGACGGGCCCGGTCGGGGAGAGGACGGCGGCCGGCACCGCGGGGCGACCCGTGTGCCCGCCGCCGTTCTCGCACGTCCGCCTCCACCGGGAGGGCGGCGCAGCAACGCCGGACGCCGTCCGGCGCGCAGGCCGGACGGCGGTCCGTTCAACGGGTGGTGCGGTCCCTCACGCCTTCGGTGAGCCGGAGGTGACCGGCTTCATCGTGGTGCCGGAGGCCGGGGAACCGGAGGCGCCGGCGCCGGGAACGGCCGAACCGCTCGCGGAGGGGGCGCCGGCCGGGGCGCTCGCCGAGCCGGAGGGCAGCGTCGAGGGCATCGCGACGGTGGACGGCGTGGCGGCCACGCCGGGGCCGTACGGCGCGAAGTAGTGCTCGGCCGGCACGACGGCCGGCGAGATCCGCACGTCGCCGGAGCCCGAGAAGGTGAAGACGGTCGGCTGGAAGTCGCCCGGCCGCACGCCCGTACTGTCGGCCAGCAGCGCCACCGGGTTGCCGTCACCGCCGAGCGCGACGGAACCGCCCGCCGGGATGGTGATCGGACCGGCCGCACCGTTCGCGCCCTTGAGGGTGACCTGGTCGGCCGCGCCCCGCACGGAGACGGACTCCAGCTTCGTGGCGGTCGTGCCGTTGTTGAACACCCGGCCGGTGATCACCGCCGCACCGCCGCCCTTGGGCTCGGTGAGGATGAAGGCGTTCTGGATCTCGATGTCGCCCACGGTGGTGGCGACGGAGTCCGGCTTGACCTCCAGCGTCTGCGGGTCCTGTCCGGTGCCGCACGCGGATGCGAACGGAGCGATCGAAAGGGCGGCAACGGCGGCGAGGGCGCCGCGTCGAAGGCTGCGGCTCACGGCGGCGGCATCTCCTAGGACGACTACGGGATCTTCCAGCGCGCTCAGGTTACCGACCCGTCGATCCCGCCCCGCACCGGGCCACCCCTTAACGCCGCCGGTGCGCCGCCGCCCGGCCGCGGCCCGCCGCCCCGCCACCGCCGCCGCGCCCCCTGCGTGCCTGGTCGCGGCGTCCGCCCGCGCCCCGGCCGGTCCGCCGCCCAACGGCACCCGAACGGAGCACCGTTGTCCGCGCATGCCGTGCGCCCTCCCGGGTATGCGCGTCGCGAACGGATGGGAGCCGGCGGCGGATCCGGGTGGGTGGCGGGTCCGCGACAGCGGTCGGCGGGACGTCCCGCGCGTGCGACAGGGCGCGACGGGTCCCCCGCCCCCGTGCACCGGGCCCGCCCGTGGCCGTACCGGACGAGGAGGACGCGATGGGGCACGCGGTCACCGGCGCGAGCACGCCGCCGCCACCGGGGCGCAGAAGACCCGTCGGCCGCGCACGGCGCCACGGCTGAACCCCGGTCCGCCCGTCCGCCACGCCGATCCCCAACCGGACCGTCTGTGGGGGCGGACCGGGAGCGGCGCCCGGGGGCGTGGGTGCCGGGCGGACGGGGCGGGTGGTTCCGTGGCGGGCGGGAACGTGGCGCCGCACGGGTGAACGCTCCCGGGGGGTGCCGGGCCGAGGTGCGCGGCGGCGGTTGCGCCGGACGGGTGAACGGTGGTGGTCGTTCGCGGTGGTGGTGTGAAGAACGCGCATGATCAATTCCGCTTGATCAGATGAAGTGTTGATCGTCTCTTGGCAAGGTCGATCGCCGTTGATCACTTCTCGCGATTATCTGAAACCGTCCGGATTTCGATCATCCGCCTGAGGGGTAATTCGTGATTTCATGCGGGGGGTCCCGGCCTGCTCCGCCCCTGGTGGGCCGGAGGGGCCCTTCCGTGGGGCGGCCCCCGGCCGGATCTTCCCCGGCATCCCCGGTCGGGTGCGGCCGTCCGGTGGGACGAATGGGGAGGAAACGCCCCGTCGGTCGCCGTTTCGGGCGACTCGCGCCTTCGTTTCACGGCGCCCGCGCAGGCGCTCCCACCTGCGAATTCCCACTGGACAAGCAGGGGGCGAGCACGGTACGGGCGGTCTTGTCAAGCCCCGAGATATGCCCTGACCTGCGAAAACGCCATTCAGATGAGGGCGTTCACGTGTTACCCTGGATAGCCACGGAAGGGGTACCTGTCACATGACGTTCAAGGTTGGCGACACCGTGGTCTATCCCCATCACGGGGCCGCGCTGATCGAGGCCATCGAAACTCGCCAGATCAAAGGCGTGGACAAGACCTACTTGGTGCTCAAGGTCGCCCAGGGCGACTTGACGGTGCGCGTACCCGCTGACAATGCGGAGTTCGTCGGCGTGCGCGACGTGGTGGGCCAGGAAGGGCTGGACCGGGTCTTCGAGGTGCTGCGCGCGCCGTACACCGAGGAGCCCACCAACTGGTCCCGCCGGTACAAGGCGAATCTGGAGAAGCTTGCCTCCGGTGACGTCATCAAGGTCGCCGAGGTCGTTCGTGACCTGTGGCGTCGTGAGCGGGAGCGCGGCCTGTCCGCCGGCGAGAAGCGCATGCTCGCCAAGGCACGCCAGATCCTGGTCAGCGAGCTCGCGCTCGCTGAGAACACCAACGAGGACAAGGCCGAGGCGCTGCTCGACGAGGTTCTCGCCTCCTGACCCGCGCCGCCGGGCCCGCACGGGGTCCGGCCCGCCGAGTCCCACCCGGCACCGACGCGACGGGCGTCAGCCGTCCGGCACGCCGCCGGGCAGTTCCCGCCGGACCACGACACCAGGACGGTGCCCCGCGCCGTCCGACCCCGGGGCAGCCACGCCCCCGCACGGCACGCACGCCTCCGAGCGCGGAGGGCGTCGCGGGATGCCCATGACCGACCTGCCGAGGTGCCCGGCCCACACCGGGCACTTCGGCATGTTCGCGTCCAGGACCGCCCCGGCGCGGCGGACCGCACCGGCCGGGTCCCGCCGACCACGACATGCCCGGTCGGCGGGACCCGCCGGCCGGTCATCCGTCACGCGACGCGCTGTTGCCGCCACCACACGTTCGTATGGCACGGTTGGCTCGTCCGGCGCGTCCCGTAAGGGCGTGCTGGGCCCGAGCAGCTCTCCCCAAGGCTTCACGGAAGGGGCCCGAGGGTGGCCTGCCCGGCACGTTGAGGCGATACCCAATTCGGCCAAGGACACAAACCTGACTACCACACCCCAGTCCGCGCGTCACACTGTCGCCGCGGTCATCCCCGCGGCCGGGCGCGGCGTACGGCTCGGTCCGGGCGCCCCGAAGGCGCTGCGGCCGCTCGGCGGCGTGCCGATCCTGGTGCACGCGGTACGCGCCATGCTGCTGGCCAGGACCGTCGGCCTCGTCGTCGTCGTGGCCCCCCGCGACGACGTCGCCGGCGTGCGTGCCCTGCTTGGCGGCCACGGCCTGCCCGAGTCCAAGGAGATACGCGTCGTCGCCGGCGGCGAGACCCGCCAGGAATCGGTCCGGCTGGGCCTGGCCGCGCTGCCGGACGACGTCGACGCCGTCCTGGTGCACGACGCCGCCCGGCCGCTCGTCCCGGTGGAGACCGTGGAGGCGGTCGCCGCGGCGGTCCGCGACGGTGCCCCCGCGGTGGTGCCCGCCCTGCCGCTGGCCGACACCGTCAAGGAGGTCGTCCCCGGTCCGCCCGGATCACCCGAACCGGTGGTCGGCACCCCGGAGCGCGCCCGCTTGCGGGCCGTCCAGACCCCGCAGGGCTTCCGGCCGGACGTGCTGCGCGAGGCCCACGAGAGGATCCCCGCCGAGGGTGAGGGCGCCACGGACGACGCCGGCATGGTGGAACGGCTGGGCGTGAAGGTCGTCGTCGTCCCCGGGCACGAGGAGGCGTTCAAGGTCACCAGGCCGCTGGACCTCGTGCTCGCCGAAGCCGTTCTCGCACGCCGAAGGGCCTCCGATGTCTTCTGACCCCACCGCCGCCCCCGCCACACCGGGGCAACCCGCCCCGGCGGTCGCGATGCCCCGGATCGGCGTCGGCACCGACGTGCACGCCTTTGAACCCGGGCGGGAGCTGTGGGTGGCCGGGCTGCACTGGCCGGACGCCGGGGCAGGGCTGGCCGGACACTCCGACGCCGACGTGGCCGCCCACGCCGCCTGCGACGCCCTGTTCTCCGCCGCGGGCGTCGGGGACCTCGGGCAGCACTTCGGCACCGACCGCCCGCAGTGGGCCGGCGCCTCCGGTGTCACGCTGCTCACCGAGGCCGCCCGCATCGTGCGCGCCGCCGGGTTCGGGATCGGCAACGTGGCCGTGCAGGTCATCGGGGTCCGCCCGAAGATCGGCAAGCGGCGCGACGAGGCGCAGAAGGTGCTGTCGCAGGCCGTCGGCGCGCCGGTGTCCGTCAGCGGCACCACCACCGACGGCCTCGGCCTCACCGGCCGGGCCGAGGGCGTCGCCGCGATCGCCACCGCGCTGGTCTGGCCCCTCGCGGCCGACCGCCCCTGACGTCGCCCGGCCGCTCCGGACGGGCCGTCACCGACATGATCCGGCCACCACCCCGGTAACGACCGCCCACCGGGAACACGGTCGTTACCGGGCAGCCGCGGGCCGCCCGGCCGGGCCGGCGGTGACGCGAATCCCTCGCGCCTGACCGGAATACGGGATGGGGCACCACGCCGGGCCGACTACGCTTGGCCCCGTGACCATTCGCCTGTACGACACCAGCGCCCGCCAGGTACGTGACTTCGTCCCGCTCACGCCGGGCTGCGTCTCGATCTACCTGTGCGGCGCCACGGTGCAGGCCGCCCCGCACATCGGCCACATCCGTTCGGGGCTGAATTTCGACATCATGCGCCGCTGGTTCGTCCACCGTGGCTACGACGTCACGTTCGTGCGCAACGTCACGGACATCGACGACAAGATCATCACCAAGTCCGCCGAGCAGGGCCGCCCCTGGTGGGCGATCGGCTACGAGAACGAGCGCGCGTTCAACGCCGGCTACGACGCCCTGGGCTGCCTGCCGCCCACCGCCGAGCCCCGCGCCACCGGCCACGTGCCGGAGATGATCGCCATGATGCGGGAGCTGATCGACCGCGGCCACGCCTACGCCGCCGGCGGCAACGTCTACTTCGACGTCCGCTCCTACCCCGGCTACCTGGCGCTGTCCCACCAGGAGCTGGACAACCTGCTCCAGCCCGAGGGCGACGTCGACGGCGGCAAGCGCGACCCGCGCGACTTCGCGCTGTGGAAGGCGGCCCGCCCCGGCGAGCCCAGCTGGGAGACCCCCTGGGGCGACGGCCGGCCCGGCTGGCACCTGGAGTGCTCGGCGATGGCCCACAAGTACCTGGGCAGCGTCTTCGACGTCCACGGTGGCGGGCTCGACCTCGTCTTCCCGCACCACGAGAACGAGATCGCCCAGGCCCGCGCCTTCGGCGACGAGTTCGCGCGCTACTGGGTGCACAACGCGTGGGTCACCATGAGCGGCGAGAAGATGAGCAAGTCGCTCGGCAACTCGGTGCTGGTCTCCGAGATGGTCCAGCGCTGGCGCCCCGTCGTGCTGCGCTACTACCTGGGCGGCCCCCACTACCGCTCGATGATCGAGTACAGCGAGGCGGCGCTGCGCGAGGCCGAGGCGGCGTTCGCCCGCATCGAGGGCTTCGTCCAGCGGGCCGGCGAGCTCAACGGCGCCCCGGTGACGCCCGCCGCCCAGGTGCCGACGGCGTTCGCCGAGGCCATGGACGACGACCTGGGGGTCCCGCAGGCGCTCGCCGTCGTCCACACCACGGTCCGCCAGGGCAACTCGGCGCTCACCGCGGACGACAAGGAGGCCGCGGTGGCGCGCTGCGCCGAGGTCCGTGCCATGCTCGGCGTCCTGGGTCTCGACCCGCTGGACGAGCGGTGGACCGGCCCGGCGCGCGGGGAGGACCTGCACGGCGTGGTCGACTCCCTGGTCCGGATGGTGCTGGAGCAGCGGCAGGCCGCCCGGGCGCGCAAGGACTACGCGGCGGCCGACGCCCTGCGTGACCAGCTCAACCAGTCCGGTCTGGAGATCGAGGACACCCCCTCCGGCCCCCGCTGGTCGCTCGGGTCGCGCTGACCCCGCCCCGCCGGCGACCGCGCCGCCCGCCCGCCCGGGCCGGCCGGACGCCGGGCTCGAACGTGTTCAACTGTTGGTACGAGAAGTGCTTGACGCAAGTGCTTGACGAGAAGTGAAGGTGCCCCATGGCCGGGAACAGCCAGCGGCGTAACCGCCGGACGACGTCCAAGAAGGGGCCCCAGGCCGGCAGCGGCGGACAGCGCCGCCGCGGCCTGGAGGGCAAGGGCCCGACCCCGCCCGCCGAGATGCGCAAGGGGCACGCCAAGCAGCGCGCCGCCAACGCCCGCGTCAAGCGCGCCGCCGTCAGCCAGCGCCGCGCGGCCGGCGGGCGGGGCGGCAAGTCCTCCTCCGAACTGGTCGTGGGCCGCAACCCGGTGGTCGAGGCGCTGCGCGCCGCGATCCCGGCGACCGCCGTCTACGTCATGCAGTACATCGACAGCGACGACCGCGTCCGCGAGGCCATCAAGCTCGCCACCGACCGCGGCGTCCCGCTGATGGAGGCCCCGCGCGCCGAGCTGGACCGCATGACCAACGGGATCAACCACCAGGGCCTGGCCCTGCAGATCCCGCCGTACGAGTACTTCCACGCCGACGACCTGACCGCCGAGGCGGCCGAGCAGGGCGAGGACGCGCTCGTCGTGGCGCTCGACGGGGTCACCGACCCGCGCAACCTCGGTGCCGTCATCCGGTCCGCCGCGGCGTTCGGCGGCCACGGCGTGGTCGTTCCCGAACGGCGTGCCGCCGGTATGACCGCGGGTGCCTGGAAGACCTCGGCCGGGGCCGCCGCCCGCGTCCCGGTCGCACGGGTCACCAACCTCACCCGCGCCCTGGAGGCGTACCAGAAGGAGGGCCTGACCGTCGTCGGCCTGGCCGCCGACGGGGACGTCGACCTGGGCGACCTGGAGGCGCTGGCCGGCCCGGTCGTCATCGTGGTCGGCAGCGAGGGCAAGGGCCTGTCCCGCCTGGTCGGTGAGACCTGCGACTACCGCGTGCGCATCCCCATGCCGGGCGGCGCCGAGTCCCTCAACGCCGGTGTCGCCGCCGGCATCGTGCTGTACGAGGCGGCCCGCCGCCGCGCCTGACCCGGTACGGCCGTTCCCGCCCGGGTCGGCCGCACCGCGAAGACCGGACGTATACGGCACGATGTCCGGTCGTATCAACGCCCCTGGCCCGGCGCTGTTTTCGAGTCGTGTACGGCCGCCGGCCGCGCCCTCGTGGCGGCGGTGCGCGCCGCGCGCCCGCACGCACCGGCCACGTCACCCGGACGGGTGATCGTGGCGCGGGCGCGACACGCCGCAGAGGCCAACGGACGCCGTCGCGGGGCCCGTCAAGACTCCCTTCCGGGGATCTTGACGGGCCTCGGACATTCCGACCGGCGTCAGGCAGTGTCCTATCCGGGTGTCACTCGGTTAGATGAGTGTGGACACCAGAACACCCCGGTCCCCATCGGGGGGACGGACGCCCGGGTTCGACGAGGACGTACTCAACACCGTGCGAGTCGCGAGCGACCCCGCCCAGGTCATCGTCAACCACGCCAGCTTCCGGGTGAAGCTCGCGGGGAGCGCGCCCCCGCCGCGCTTCGGGGTGGACGACGCCGTCGCCGTGCCGGTCCTGCCCACCTCCGTGCGCTCCGGCGCCGAGGCGCGCACCCGGCGGCGCCGCGCCGCACCCGTGGTGTGGTCCGGGCACACCGACCCCGGTGACCCGGCGGCCACCCAGCTGCTCCAGGCGGTGCGCGGCGCCGGCGGCACGCGGCTGCTGCCGCGGGTGACCGCGGACCTGCTGGCCGAGGAGACCGACGACGGCATGCCGCCGGTGCGGCCGGCCGTGGTGGCCCCCCGCTCCCCGGTGCTCGGCGGATCACCGCCCGCCGGCGCCTTCACCCTGCCCCGCCCGCCACGCGGCGCCTTCGACGACCGGCCCGCCCCGGCGGCGTTCGACCCGTACGGGGACACCGCGGGCCGGCTGTACGACCTCGACCGCGACGGGTACGGCGACGACCCGCGCGAGACCGGCGCGGGAGGCTACGGCGGGGCGGGCGAGCCGGCCGTGCGGCGCGAGCGGCGCCGCGGCGAGCCGGTGCGGCACGCCTGGTACCCGGGCCGCCGGCTCAACCTCGGCGTGGTGCTGCTGCCGTTGCGCGTCTTCCTCGGCTTCATCTGCGTCTACGCGGGCCTGGGCAAGCTGTGCGACCCGGTGTACTTCGACGGCGGCCGGCGCGGCTCCATGGTGCACTGGCTCGGCTCGCTGCACCCGTGGTCGGTGGCCGAGCCCCTGCGTTCCGCCGCCCTCGGCCACCCGGTCGGCGCGGGCCTGACCGTCGCGTTCCTCCAGGTCGTCGTCGGCGTGCTGACGGTCATGGGCCTGTGGCAGCGGATCGCCGCGGTCTTCGGCGCGCTGCTGTCGGTGGCGCTGCTGGTCACCGTCAGCTGGCGCACGGTGCCGGTCTACGACGCGCCGGACATCATCTACCTGGCCGCCTGGAGCCCGCTGCTGATCGCCGGCGCCCCGGTGTACTCCATCGACTCCAAGCTGGCCGGCGAGGCGTGGCGGCGGCTGGGCCCGCGTGCCCCGCTGTGGCAGCTGCGGCGCTACGTGGTGCGGCGCGGCGTGGTGCTCGCGGCGTTCGTGGCGGGCGGCGCGCTGGTGACCGGAGCGCTGTTCGGCAGCGCGGTGCGGGCCTCCTCCTCGCACGTGGACTCCCCGGCCGCGCCGAGCGACCTGCCGACCAACAACCTGCCGGGCTCGCCCTACCCGCGGGACCCCGCCGCCGGACCGGCCGGCCCGACCGGTGCACCGGGCTCCCCGCGCCCGATGAACTCCGCGACGGCGAGCGCCAGTTCTTCCGCCGTCCCGTCGGCCGCGGCCACCACCGCCGCGCCCGGCGCGCAGCACACCGGGGGCCCGGCGGGCGGCCGGGTGCCGAGCCAGCAGCAGACGGTGCAGGCGCCGCCCAGGCCGCAGGCGCCACCCCGCACTCCGCCGCCCGCCCCGCCGGAACCGACCGCCGGCGGCACGTCCTCCGGCGGTGCCCCGAGCGGTTCGGGCGGTTCGCTGGGCGGCCTGCTCGGCATCAAGCCGTCCTCCGGCTACCTGCTGGGCATGACCGGCGCCCACCACGGCTCCCGCGGCCGGGACACCGCACCGGTGGCCTGACGCCCCGCCGCCCGCACAACGGCCGCGCCCCCCGGAGTGATCCGGGGGGCGCGGCCGTTGCGTCGACGGCCCGGCCACGGAGTCCGCGGAACGCTGTGCGGCGGCTGTGCGGGGCCGGGGAGCCGCGGTGGTCCCTTGACGACCCGGGGACGGCCGGGGCGCTCAGCGGGGCGGCCAGGGGGCCTGACGGCGGTTCGCCGGTCGGCGGGGCGGTGCCGGCGGGTCAGCCGGCGAGTTCGCGGGCGGCCTCGGTGAGGTCCTTGGCGGTGTCGATGGCCCGCCAGTACGACCCCTGCGGCAGCCGGAAGCCCGCCAGCCGCCGGGTGCGGGCGAGTTGGGGGAACGTGGTGCGCTCGTGGTCGCCGCGGTCCGGCAGCAGCGCGGTGAACTCCGCCCCGAACACGTAGACCCCGGCGTTGATCAGGTACGGCGACGGCGGTGCCTCGATGAAGTCCAGCACGTGCCCGAACTCGTTGGTCTCCACGGCGCCCCACGGCATGTTGGGCCGGGCCAGCGCGAGGGTGGCGGTGGCGCCGCGTTCGGCGTGGAAGGCGGACATCGCGCGCAGGGAGAAACGCGTCCAGATGTCGCCGTTGGTGGCGAACCACGGTTCGTCGGGGCGGGGCAGCGAGGCCGCCGCGTACTTCAGGCCGCCGCCGCGCCCGAGCGGTTCGGTCTCCACCACGGTGGTGGCCCGCAGCGGCAGGTCCGCCGACTTCAGCCAGTCCTGGAGCACGTCGGCGAGGTGGCCGCAGGAGATGACGACGTCCGTGACGCCTTCCTCGGCCAGCCAGTCCAGCTGGTGGCCGATGATCGGGACACCCGTGCCGGGGATCTCGACCATCGGCTTGGGCCGGTCGTCGGTGTACGGCCGCAGCCGGGATCCCTGGCCGCCGGCCAGGACGACCGCCTGCGTGATGGGCGCGGTGTGGTGGTCACCTGAGGTCATGCCCGGCACGATACGGCGTCCCCGCGGCACGGGGCGTCCGACCTGCGAACGGCGTGTGCCCGGTACCGCGGGACGACCGGCCGGCGGAGATCCCCTAGTCGGCGCCCCCCGTACCCGAACCGGTGTCCGGGCCGTCGGTGTCGGCGCCGTACGTGCCGGCCGCGTCCTGCGGGGGGCGCACGGAGGAGACGCCGGTGGCGAACGAGGTGTCGCACACCGGGCGGGAGAACGACTGCGCGCGCTGCGGGCCGTACTTGGCGACGGCGGCGCGGCCGAGCGCCCGCGCGATGTCGCCGCAGTAGCGGGCCAGCGTGGGGCGCCGGGCGGTCTCGGTCTGCAGGTCGCCCAGGGCGACCGACGGGTTCCGCTCCTGGAGTTCGGCCAGGAGCCGGCGGCGCAGCACGTCCTGCGGCGCCCTGGACGGCTCCGTGCCGCGCTTGGAGGAGGCGGTCAGCACCTGGGGCTCGGTCGGCGTGGCCGACCAGGGCACCCGGGTGACCGCGAGCGTCCCGGACAGGACGAGAACGACCGGGAGGACCATTGCGAATGTCTTGCCGATACGGCGGGCTGCCTGGTTCACGTCCGTGATGGTAGCGAGGGGTAATGGTTTGACGACACTTCGTCACCCTCACGAGGGACCCGGGTCGCCGGATCGGGGGGCGGCCGTCGAACACCGGCATGGCGCGAACGCACAGTGGTTCCGGCCCGCGCGCGGAGGTGGCGGCGGCGCGGGAAGCCGTTGGTTGCGGGTACGCGCACGGCCGGAGAACAACGCGTGCGCGCTGGTCTCCGGCCGTATGCGTCAGGCGTTCATCAGGGACGTCAGTCGCTGAGGCGCTCACCGGTGGAGGTGGAGAACACGTGGGTCTCACCGGCACGCGGGACGACGTGCAGCACGTCGCCCTTCATCGGCACCGAGCGGCCGCCGACGCGGACCACGATGTCGACGGTGTCGCCGGCCACCTCGGCGCTGCCGTAGACGTAGCCGTCGGCGCCGAGCTCCTCGACGACGTTGACGGTGACCGCGATACCGGCCGGGGCGTCCTTGGACATCGACTTGGCCTCGCCGTCGGCGAGTTCGAAGTGCTCCGGGCGGACGCCGACGGTGACGGTGGTGTCGCCGTTGTCCGCGGCGGTCTTGAGCGCGTCGCGGTTGACCGGCACCACGGAGTTGCCGAAGGTGACGCCGCCGTCGGTGATCGGCACCTCGACGAGGTTCATGGCCGGGGAGCCGATGAAGCCGGCGACGAACAGGTTGGCCGGGCGGTCGTACATGTTGCGCGGCGAGTCGACCTGCTGGAGCAGGCCGTCCTTGAGGACCGCCACGCGGTCGCCCATCGTCATGGCCTCGACCTGGTCGTGGGTGACGTAGACGGTGGTGGTGCCCAGGCGGCGCTGGAGGCTCGCGATCTGCGTACGGGTCTGCACGCGGAGCTTGGCGTCCAGGTTGGACAGCGGCTCGTCCATGAGGAAGACCTGCGGCTCACGGACGATCGCGCGGCCCATCGCGACACGCTGGCGCTGACCGCCGGAGAGCGCCTTGGGCTTGCGGCTGAGGTACTCGGTGAGGTCGAGGATCTTCGCGGCCTCCTCGACGCGCGCGCGGATCTCGGCCTTGCTGACGCCGGCGATCTTCAGGGCGAAGCCCATGTTGTCGGCGACGGTCATGTGCGGGTACAGCGCGTAGTTCTGGAACACCATCGCGATGTCCCGGTCCTTCGGGGGCAGGTGGGTGACGTCGCGCTCACCGATGCGGATGGCGCCGTCGTTGACGTCCTCCAGACCGGCCAGCATGCGCAGGCTCGTGGACTTGCCGCAGCCCGACGGGCCGACGAGGACGAGGAACTCGCCGTCCGCGATGTCGATGTTGAGCTTGTCGACCGCGGGGCGATCGCCACCGGGGTAGATGCGCGTGGCGTTGTCGAACGTGACCGTAGCCATGGTCGTGGTCCCTTCACCGGCAGGAACGTGCCGGACGATCCGAGTAAAGAGCCACCCCGCGTCACGCCCGCTTCCGCGCCGCGCTCCCCGGAGAGGTTTCAAGGTCGGTCCACCGAGGTGAACTTTCCGTGACGCTACCCGCCACGCTCACGCTTGTCAGTAGGTGATCGCACGAATTTCCCCGTGCACCCCCCTCCGGCACCCCCGCCCCCGCCTCCCCCGACCCGCCGGAACACCCCTCCCGGCCCCCCACCGCTTGATACGCTTCCCCCCGGCCCCCGCGACGTCCCCCGGACCCCGCCCGGGCCACGCCTCCTTAGCTCAGCTGGCCAGAGCAACGCTCTTGTAAAGCGTAGGTCGTCGGTTCGAATCCGACAGGGGGCTCCGCGCAAGGTCCAGGTCGGACGGCCACTGACCTGGGCCTTTTGCCTTTCTTTGGTCTTGGTGGCGATGCTTGCCCCCGTTCAGCAGTTCTGTTCGAAGCCCTCCGGTGGCCGCGCGGTGGCCGAACGTGCAGAGGGCCTGCATCGGCGGTGGCCAGAGGTGCGGGCGGAGTCGTCACCGCCTGCTCGCTGCGTTGTTCGATCTGCACAAACGCGGTGCAGAAGCTTGCGATGGGACCGTACCGACGGCACAGGACACCACGCTGCTCACTGCACGGAACTCGACGCCTGGGCGGGCGCGTTCTGAACGTCGGATCAACGAACCCGTTTCGGCGGCGGCCTCCCAGGCGGGATCCGGCAACGCGAGCGTCCGTCGTCTGCCCGAGGCGCTAACTTGAACCATGCCGGATTCTCCCCCTGCAGGGGGCCTCGACGCTCACGGGAGCTGTGGGGCGGCGTATGCATGATTGGGAGTGGCGCACCACACGCGGGAACCCCGGTCAGATTTGGGCTGACCGGGGCTCCTTCACGGTGTGTGTTCGGGCGGAGCGATCCCTCGGCACGCTCGCCGGACCCGAGGTCTTCCGCGCCTTGCTCTTGGCTGCGGGTGTGGAAGGGCTGGACACCCGAGGGGGTCGCTTGCGCGCGTGCGGCACGAGCTGCACGACCTTCTCGGCGGCATCGCGGGCGAGTTCGTCCAGAACGGACTGGTAGATCTCCCGGGTGACTCGGGTGTCGGAGTGCCCGAAGGTCTCCGCCACGACCTTGGCGTCGATGCCGGCCGCGAGCATCAGCGTGGCGGCGACATGGCGTAGATCGTGCAACCGGATCGGCGGCAGCCCAGCGGCGGTGACGAGCCGCTCGAACAGGTCGGACAGCTTGCCGGGATGCAGCAGCGCGCCGTCTTCCTGGGTGAACATGCGGCCGGTGTCCTGCCAGGTTTCGCCCCAGGCCAGCCGCTCGCGGTTCTGGCGCTTCCGGTGGGCCTGGAAGACGCGGATCGTCTCGTCGTCCAGGGCGATGAGACGACTGCCGCTGTCCGTCTTGGGGGTGTCCTCGTAGACGTCCCATCCGTCCTGCACGAGTTGCGTTGCGATGGCCAGGGAACGCTGGGCGGCGGAGAAGTCCTCCCAGCGGACTCCGCACGACTCGCCTCGGCGCGTGCCTCGGAAGGCGATCAGGCGCCACAGCGGGTAGAGGCGATCACCGGAGACGAAGTCCAGGAACCGGCCGGTCTGCTCCGGAGTCCAGACCATGACGTGCGAGGGCTTCTCGCCGGTCTTCTTTCACCGGGCGACGCGCTCGTCGTTCCAGACCAGAGCCTTGGGCTTCGTTCCCGGAGTGAGTTCGACGTGCACGGCCGGGTTGAAGGCCGGCATGACCTGCTGTGCGATGGCGACGTTCAAGGCCGCACGCAGGGTGATCTTGATTCGAGGCTGAGTGTTCAGTCCCGTGATCCGCCTGAACGGCGGCATGGTGTCGAGCTGAGCCTTGAGCCACCTTCGTCGAGCCCGGTTCTCGGCCCCCTTCCAGGAGGTGGCGGAGAGTTCACGGACGACGGCACGGCGCTGCGCGTTCTGTTCCTGGATCTCGATGTTCTTCTCGTTGATCGCCTCGAACATCGAGTTGACGTGGTGCACCCGCAGCTTGTCCAAGCGCAGGTGTCCCAGATGGGGCTTGAGGTGGATCCGAATATCGCTTTCGTAGCGGTTGTAGCCGGAGACCCGGAGTCGTTTGCGGCTCGCCAGCCATGTGTCGAGCCACTGGGCGACGGTCGTCTTGCTGTTCAGACGCTGACCGCTCTGGAACTTGCGGAGCGTCTCGTCGTAGTCGGGGAGCGGTTCCTTTTCCTTGACGCAGTTCTCGAGGAGGTCGCTGATCTTGGTCTTGCCCCAGGTGTCGTCCGCGTCGGGTATCGCCATGAGGGCGCGAACCTTGGACAGCTCCTTCTGGGCCTCGCCTGAACTCGGGAAGCCGCCCCGACGGAACCTGCGCCGCCGTCCGTCCTGAGCCGGTTCCAGTTCCTGAACAACGGTCCAGTTGCCATGCCTGGAGCTCTTGAGTTTCGGGCAGGAGGCCCCGTACTCCTTGCCGGAGTCCGGATCAGCGCACCGGCACCGCCGGATGGTGTTGCCGCTTTTCACTCGCTGTCCTCCGGATAGGTTTCGGGTTCGGGCTGGTCGACGAAGGCGAGTTCGTCCGGAAGGGCGGGCGGAACGAGGTCCGCGCTCTCGCATCCGGCTCCGGAACGCGCGCAGTTCCTGGCCGTCCTCGAAGGCGTGCTCCTCGTAGCCCTCGGCGCGCTGCAGGAGGGTGGCGCGGCGGTCCCGGTCCAGGGTGGTGCTCGCCATCCGTCGTCGTTCCCTGGCCAGGGCGTAGGAGGAGGTCGCGGCGGCCACCAGGTCGTTGTGGTGGCGGAAGACGTCGAGCACGTCCCGGGCGGTGCCTTGGGCGGCGGGCTCGTCCAGGGCGGTCTCGCCGGTGAACCAGGCGAGCGCGTCCCAGGTGGACACTTCGCGGCCGGGGAGGACCTCGACCGTTGCTGAGGCGCCGAGCGGAAAGAGAAGGGTGACCGGCGGGACGCCGAGGACATCGGCCAGGACGAGGAAGTCGGCGATCGTGATGCTGCTCTTGCGGCCGGATTCCAGGTTCTTCACGGAGTGTTCGGTGATGTCCGCGAGGCCGCGGTCGGCGCAGCCCTGGGCCACCTCCGCCATGGTGAGGCCGGCGGCTCGTCGTGCTTCGCGGATCCCCTGGGCGATGCGGGCCGTGAGGGCGGTCGGCCATTGATCGGGTGTCATGGCAACACTTTACGATCAGAAAAAGCGCTGCCGCAACTACGTGATACATCTTTGGCGTCACCACGACACCTATGGATCACCTGGAGGGCATCATGGCGGCATCTGCATCGTCCCGAGGGGCACGCGGGATGACCACCGACGAGGTGCTGGCGCTACCGGCGGTGATCGACCTCGACACTGCCAACCAGGCCCTGATGATCGGTCGGTCCACCGGGTACGGGCTCGCCAAGCAGGAGGAGTACCCCGTCAAGGTGCTGCGGCTGGGGAACGCGTACCGCGTGGTGACCGCCGACCTGCTGAGCTGCTCGGGCTGGAGCGGATGCCGCCGTTGGATGGCCAGTCTGCTGCTGGGGGACAGCACGGCCTCTGTGCGTGAGACGGTCAGGGTGGTGTCCCGGCACCGCCCGCACAGGTGGAACGGGCGGCGAATCAGGTCGCCAGGCGCAGGCTGTCGAACGCGGCCTTCACGCGGGACGGTCCGTGCGCGGCGAGTGCCCACAAGGCAGTGATCCTCGCTGCCCCGGTCCACAGGTTCTCGGATGACATAGGCAGCCGAAACGGGTGGACGTTGAGACGCCGCGCCGCGAAGGGCCGGCGGTCGAGGTAACGCAGGCCCCCGGTGCCGCAGAGGTAGGTGTCGGCGCCTACAGCGGCCGTGAGGTCGGCCAGGCGTACGGAGCGGCTCGGGGAAGCGGCCAGGTCGCTGCTGCGTATCACGGTGCCGCGCCAGCCCAGGAGGTCCAGCAGAACGCGGGTGCTGGTCTCAGCGACGATCGCCGTGCCGACCGACCCGGCGACGGCACAGGCGACGGGTTCGAGCGCGGTGTGGAGCGAGTGCCAGTGCGGGCTGGTCCGGTAGTGCTGGGCGGGAAGTTGACCGAGACGGCGCGCGGCACGCTGCGGTTCGGCGAGTCGCGCGTCGCGGATCAACGTTGCGCGCCCGTACGGGAGGTGGGTTTCGACGGACAGCCACTGTTGCTCTTGCGGGTTGTCGAGTGCGGCGAGGCGGGCGCGGTGCTGGTAGTCGCGTCGGGCGAACTGGACGTCATCGAGGACGACCCAGACGTCAGCCGCGTAGAGCTTCGCCAGGGTGGAAAGCCGTGGCAGGAGGTTGGGCTGATGGACCGCGCAGGAGCGCACCGGTGCCGCCGGCGCGTTCGGGAACACAGCACTGCTAAGCGGGCAGGAGCCAGGTGTCGTAGCCGCGTGCGCGGAGACGGTCGAAGGCATCGCGGACTCTTTCCGGGACGGGCTGCTCGATGGCGAAACCGCGTTTCGGGTACTCCATCACCCGCTCCATGTCGCCCATCAGCATGTCGATGAACTGCTTGTCGCCATCGTGGGTCTTGGCGTATTCGTCGAACGACAACGGCTGGGAAGCGCAGACCGGTTCAACCTCGGGCCACAGCTTGCGGCAGGTGGCGTAGGCGCGGCGCTGCATGTAGGGCATGGAGATCAGCAGCACGGTACTCACCTCGATCCCCGCGTTTTCCAGCACCTCGCGGGAGAAGCCGATGTTCTGGCCGGTGTTGGTGGCCTTCGGCTCCAGCAGGATCGCCTCGTCCGGCACGCCGAGAGACAGAGCGTGCTCGCGGAAGTGGACGGCTTCGCCCCGGGGGAACCGCTCCTCGGTGGCGGCACTGGTGGCGCCGGTGAACGCTACGACCGGGAACATGCCGGCCTGGTAGAGGTCGGCCGTGACGGTGGCCACGCCGAGATCGAGGCTGCCGAGGGTGATCGCGGCGGAGCACGGCCGCAGCTCGTGGCCCATCTGGTGGAAGTCCCAGATGGTGTTGGCGTCGGCACGGTCCGCGTCACTGATCACGGCATCCTGGTGGCCGGTCACGTGTACTCCTCGCTGTTGCGGATGGTTTTGATGCTACGCAGTTGGTGTTTCAGGCCGTACCGGGTGGCGACCTCCGAGGCCCGGTCGAGTACGGCCTGCCCCTCGCTGCGGGTGGCCGGGTCGGTGACCAGGATGTGGGCGTGCGCGGTGTCGATCTGGATGCGCTGGAGGGGGGTCTCGAATCTGCCGTTGCTGCGGGCGGTGTCGATGTAGGCCAGGGCCCTTGTGAGATCGCCGGCGCCGCGGTGGGCCAGCGCGAGCTTCTGTTGGGCTGTTGCCCAGTCCTCGGGCTCGTCCAGTTCCTCGAAGCGTTCGGCCGCCTGGCGCATGACCCGGATCGCGAACTCGTTGCGCCCCTCCTTGGCCTGGGCGGTGCCGATCCACAGGAGAGCCCGGGTGCGGTCGAGCAGGCCGAGCCGTTCGTCGCCGGTGAGCTGCTGGTAGCGGGTGGCTGCGGGAGTAAGGCGTCCGGCCATTTCGGTGACCACGGCGATGGAGAGTTCGATCTGCGCGGCTCGGCGGGGGATGTTGAGTTCGGTGAACACCTCGTGCGCGTCGGAGTAGAGCCGCTTGGCGTTCATCAGGTCCTGGACCGTGCCCTGGAGGCGCCGCAAATCGCCGGACAGGACCAACGAGCGCCCGTACAGGTACATGCCACGGTCGTCGAGGTTGCCGGGATGGGCGTGACTGAGCCAACGTTCCAGCAGAGTCGCGGCGAAGGTGAAGTCCTGCCGGTCGAGGGACACCACGATCCGCTCCAGGTCCTCCGCCCAGGTCTCGTGATCGGCGAGCGCAGGCCGAAACGGTGCGCTCGGCAGCCGCTCGGGCGACACCTGGGCGAGGAGTTGTTCGAAGCGGGCGCGGGCGGCAGCATCAGCACGCGCCAGGGCTGTGTCGAGGATGGCCTGCGTGTCGGGCCACGGGGATGTGGCCGTACCGAGCTTCTGCCACTTGGTGACGGTCCGGGCGCCGACGCCGAGCTGCTCCGCGTAAGTACGCACGCTCAAGCGCAGCGCCTTCCGCAGCAAGACGGCCTCCCGGCCGGTCCACTGACTAACGGTCACCACATGGCCTCCCTCCAGCCGTAATGGAAACACGGCCGCCAGGCAAGGGGGCACGGAAGTGCCACAAAGGTGCTACGGCCGTTCATTCCCAGCGGACCGGGGGCGCGTCAGTCTCGAAGGGTCCGGCTCCGCCCGCCCCGTTGTGGAGGTCATCCGCGTGGTCACCCTCACCGAGCGCCAGCCCGTCCCCCGCCCGGACGTCTACGGCTTCATGCGGCTGACGCGTACTGCACCGTCCCGTCGCCGCGGCTTATCGGCGGTTCTGGATGAATATTGCCGGGCTCACGAGTTCAGGATGGCCGCCCTGTTCGTGGAGCACGCCCCGGGTGACCTCTACTCCCCGGCCTTCGTCGGGCTCCTCGACACCCTCGCCCTGCCTGACGCCTACGGCGTCGTCGTTCCTTCCCTACGCCACCTCGGCCCCAACCGTACGGCTGCGGACCGCGCCCGGATCATCCTCGGCGCCGGTGCTCGGCTGATCCAGGTGCGGTTGGCCCCCGCCCGGCCGTGTCCCGCGAGCACGGCTGCAGCCGTCGTCAAACGGGGGGCTTCCACGAAGCCACCCCGGTTGGCGCGCGCCGTACGTGAGGGGCCGGTCTCATGAGCCGGGTAGCGCACTCCACGAGCATCACCACCCCCGTCCCCCACTTGCCCCCTCCCATCTGCGACGACTTCGCGGAGCGGATCCCAAGGGGCGCCACGCCGAACAGCGCCCACGAACAGGTCCTCGACTCCCAGTGTGTCGGCCGGCTTCGCCGTATGGGTGCGGCGAGGCTTCGCCCCTGGGGCCTGGCCGCGCTCGTGGACGACGCCCAACTCCTGATCAGCGAACTGGTCACCAACGCCCTGCGGTACGGCGAGGGAGACGCGATCGAGTTCCGCCTCGTCGTCACCCGGCGGGGCATGCTGATCACGGTGAACGACGGCTCCGCCCGCCGGCCACACCTGCGGATGGTCGGTGCCTCCAGCGAGACCGGCCGCGGGCTCGTCCTTGTCGCGACCATCGCCGATGCCTGGGGCGTCAGCTCCGACGGCACGACCACCTGGTGCACCTTGAGTCTCGCGGGGGGCGGGCCGATGACCGTGCTGACCTGCCGCCCCTTGGCAGCGATCCCCAAGCGGACCAGGCGGCAGGGTGCCGAAGCCGAAGTGTGGAAGTCACCGCTGAACTCCGACTGCCTGCACGAGGTGCTGGGCCTGCTGCGCCGCTGGGCGTGGACAGCGGGGGACAGCGAAGCCCTCTTGGACGATGTTGCCCTTGCGCCTGGACGACGTCCCTCCCTACGAGGAGGAGATCGAGGACATCGTCCAGCGATTCGGTGGCCACCTCATGTCGCTGGTGGACATCGCCATGGCCACCCAGGCGTCGCAGCGGTCGGCCTACGCCGAAACCCTCGTTCAGCGGTCCCGTGCCGTTCGGGCCGTGGAAGTGCCCGGGGACCACCGTCGTGCCGTGCTGCACCTTCGACAGATGGGATGGCTCGTCAGCGAACTGCTGGACCAGCTCGTCGCACTCGACTTCGTTGAGGGGGCGGCGTGACCACCACCCGTCAAAGTCGTCGGATCTGGAGGATCTTGTGCCCGCCACGTAGACCGCCGGCCGCCGGCCCAGACACGGATCGGGCCGGACGGGCGGTCTCAACAGCACTCGAAGAGGTTTCCACCGCAGTTCTGCAACCGGCTGCGAGTCAGGCGAACGACGGCGCCCCCGTCGGTAGCCTCCCGACTGGCCAACACGTTCCGCTCTTCAGCGGACACACCACGTAAGTTCGAGCGAAGGAAGCACGCCACATGACCCACACGACCGTCGAGTCCGACGAGGCCACCCGCCTGCGGAACAGCGTGGTGGACACCCTCGTCGCGGAGGGGTGGATCACCTCCCCCGAGGTCGAGGACGTGATGCGCAGGGTCCGCCGGCACGCGTTCGCCCCCGAGGCGAGCCTGGAGCAGGCGTACCAGCCGTACGCGGCGGTGATCACCAAGACCGACGAGCACGGGGTGCAGCTCAGCTCGGTGTCCGCGCCGCAGATCCAGGCCCTGATGCTGGAGCAGGCGCAGGTTCGGCCGGGGATGCGGGTGCTGGAGATCGGGTCGGGCGGGCTGAACGCGGCCTACCTCGCCGAACTCGTCGGCCCCGACGGCGAGGTGACCACCGTGGACATCGACCCCGTCGTCACCGACCGGGCCCGCCGTCTGCTGGACGAGCACGGCTACGGTCGGGTCGACGTCGTGACGGCGGACGCCGCCGAGCCCATCCCCGGCCTCGGGCCGGTGGACATCGTGATGGTGACGGCCGGCGCCTGGGACGTCCCGCCGGCCTGGACCGCTCAGCTCAAGCCGGGCGGGCGCCTGGTGGTGCCGCTGCGGATGCGCGGCCTGACCCGGTCGGTGGCGTTCACCCTGGTCGGCGACCACCTGGAGAGCGAGTCCGCGAAGATCTGCGGCTTCGTGCCGATGCAGGGCTCCACCGCCCACAACGAGGACCTGCTGCTGGTCAACGGCACCCCCGAGATCGGCCTGCGGTTCGACGACGGCCTGCCCTCCGACCCCAGCCTGCTCGACAACGCGGTCACCCACCCGCGGTTCGAGACCTGGACCGGCGTGACCATCGGCGTCAGCGAACTGCTGGACACCCTCCAGATGCACCTGGCCATCACGCTGCCGGGCTTCTGCATCATGGCCGTCGACCCCGACCTCGACTCCGGGACCGTCGCCCCGAACAACAAGGGCTTCACCCTCGCCGCCGTGGACGAGCAGGGCCGCACCTTCGCCTACCTGACCACCCGCCGCACCGAGGACAACAAGCACGTCGAGTTCGGCGTGCACGCCCTCGGCCCCGACGCCGCCGCGTTCGCCGAGACCATCGCCGGTCACCTGCGCGACTGGGCCAGCGAACACCGCGGCGGCCCCAGCCCGGTCATCCGGGTCTACCCCGCCGGCACCCCCGACGACCAGGTCCCCGGTGACCGGGTCATCGACAAGGTCCACAGCCGGATCTCGCTCTCCTGGCCCCCGCAGCAGTAGCGGTCGCCAGGTACCCGCACCATCCACAACGAGAGGAACAGCACCATGACCACCGCCCTCCTGGACCGGCCCGTCGTCAGCCCGACGGCGGCCCCGGACGACGACTTCGCGCCGCTCGACGTGAAGGTCGTCCTCGCCGCGCACCCGCTCGGCAAGCTCGCGTGCACCACCGGCGACGGTTGCGGCAGCACCTGCTCCAACGGCGCCTCCGCGTGCAGCTCCTTCGTGGAGGACCCCGCCTGATCCCAGGCATCCCTCCAACCGGTGGGCCGGGCGCACGCCCGGCCTACCGGCCTCCCTCCGCGCCCGTACCGGAAGGGAAACCCATGGCCCCCCGAGCGGCCGTCAGCTACCGCTGGCAGGGCCCCGCGCTGTTGCGGGCAACGACCAGCCCCGGCCCCGCCGACCTGCCCCCCGCGCTCAACCTGGACGACGCGGCGGCGACCCGCGGGTGGCTGCGGCGCACCTGGCAGCAGGCGGCGTTCCGTGACGCCCTCCGCGCGGCGACGCCCGTGCTCTCCCCCGCGGTCGAGGCCGTCGTGGACGGGGGTCAGACCCAGCCCCGCCAGGTCCGTCGAACCGCACTGTCCACGATCTCCTACCTGCTGCGGTGGCAGAGCCGTCCCACCCCGCACGGCCTGTTCGCCGGCGTCACCGCGGTGACCGTCGGCGGCTCGGCCCACGCCGAATGGGGCGAGAAGCACCGGCTGGTGCTGCGCGCCGATGCCGAGTGGGTCACCGACATCATCCTGCGGCTCCAGGCCAACCCGGAGCTGTTGAAGCGGCTGCCCGTGGTGGCCAACAACACCTCCCACCGGCGCGGGGACCGGCTGGTCGCCGTGGGGCCGCCGGCCGACGCCTTCGCCCGGTTCATGGCGCCGATCGAGATCTCCGTGCGCAACGCCCACCCGGTGGCCGCCGCCGTCGAAGCCGCGCGTCGGCCGATTGTCCACGACGACCTGCACCGGCACCTGCGCACCCTCTTCCCGCAGGCCGGCACCGAGCAGATCGACCGGCTCCTGCGCGATCTGATCGCCCAGCTGATCCTGCTGACCAGCCTTTGGGCGCCGCTGAGCAGCACGGACGCCCTCGGCCACCTGTGCGCGGAGCTGGAGCGGCTGGACGCCGGCTCCATCCCGGACCTTCACGACCTGGTGACCGAGCTGCAGGAGATCCGCGACGAGATCGACGCGGGGCAGCCGCCGGGCGCCGCCGCCGTGTCGGACCGCGTCGGACCGCGCATGCGTGCGCTGTCCCGGGCGACTCCGACGCCCCTGGTCATCGACACCGGCCTCGACGGCGACGTGCGGATACCCGCGGCCGTCCTGGAGGAGGTGCAGGGCGCCGTCACCGCGCTGTACCGCACCACCTCGCAGCCCTACGGCTACCAGCACTGGCGCGACTACCACCGCCGCTTCCGCGCCCGGTACGGCGTCGGCGCCCACGTGCCCGTCGCGGAGCTGGTCTCCGACAGCGGGCTCGGGCTGCCGGCGGGCTATCTGGGCTCGGAGCGCAGCCGGCCGCCGAAGCTGCTCACCGACCGGGACGAGACCCTGCTCGCGCTGCTGCAACCGGTGCTGATGGAAGGACGCGGCGAACTCGTCCTCACGGACAAGGTGATCGACGCCCTGGCGGACGCCGCCGGCACCGAGCCGCACTTCGTCCCCCGCGTCGAGACCGCCTTCGAGATCCACGCGCCGACCGCAGCGGACCTGGCGCGCGGTGCCTTCGAGATCGTGCTCACCGCCGTGCCCCGGCCCGGCAGCAGCATGGCCGGCCGGTTCGCCCACCTGCTGGACCCCGCCGACCAGGACGCCCTGGCCGCCGGCTACCGCACCGACCCCGACGCCCTCACCGCGCAGCTGAGCTTCGCACCGCGCAAGCGCCGCAACGAGAACGTGGTGCGCACTCCCCGACTGCTGGACCACGTCGTCGCCCTCGGCGAGCACACGCCCGCCGCCGCCGGAACGATCAGCCTGGACGACATCGCCGTAACCGCCGACGCCCGCCACTTCTACCTGGTCCTGCGCTCCACCGGCCGCCGCCTGGACGTGCGGGTCCTGCACGCCCTGGAGGCCGCCACCCAGACCCCGGCGCTGGCCCGCTTCCTCGCCGAGGTCGCCGGCGCGCGGTACGCCGCCTACAAGCCGTTCGACTTCGGCGCCGCCGCCCGCCTGCCGTACCTGCCCCGCGTCCGCTACCGCCGCACCGTCCTCGCCCCCGCCCGCTGGCTCCTCACGGCCGAAGACCTTCCCGCTCGGGCGGCCGACCAGGACACCTGGGACGGGGCCTTCACCGCGTGGCGCGACCGACTGCACGTTCCGGACCGCGTCAGCATGACCGAGCACGACCAGCGCCTTCCGCTCGACCTGACCCACCCGGTCCACCGCCGCCTGCTGCGCTCCCTGCTCGACCAGAGCGGCCGGATGGAGCTGCGTGAAGCGCCCGCCGCTGGCGCGCGCGGCTGGATCGGCCGCTCCCACGAGGTCTGGGTCTCCCTCCGCGACGCCGGGCCGGCCCCGCACGCGGACACCGACGAGTCCCCCACGGTCGGCGCCGAACCGTCGGAGCTCCACCTGCCCGGAGCGGACTGCGTGCTGTACGCGCGGCTGCGCGCTCACCCCGCCCGGTACGACGAGATCCTGACCCAGCACCTGCCCGCCCTGCTCGCGGAGTTCGGCGACGATCAGCCGATGTGGTGGTTCACCCGGCACCGGGAGACGGCCCGCCCGGCCGCGGACCAGTACCTCGACCTCGTCTTCCACCTCGCCCCCGGCACCTGGTTCGCAGCGGTCGAACACGTCCGCGACTGGGCGGCTGCCCTGCACCACGGCGGTCTTGCCGCCGGTCTGATCCTGTCCGACTACCGGCCGCAGACCGGGCGGTTCGGGCACGGGGACGCGATGGACGCCGCGCACAGCGTGTTCGCCGCCGACTCCGCCGCCGCCCTCGCACAGATACGTTTCACCGGCAACGCCGACGCCCTCTCCCCGCAGGCCCTCGCCGCCGCGAGCGCCCTCGACCTCGTCCAGCACCTCGCCCCCTCCGAGGCCCAGGGCACCGACTGGCTGGCCCGGGAAGTGCCGCAGGGCGCCGGCCGGTTGGACCCCCGCCTGCGTGACCAGGTCCTCGACCTCACCAGCCCCGGCGGCCGGGACGCGCTGAGCGTGCTCCCCGGAGGACAGGCGATCACCATGGCCTGGCAGACCAGGGCCGCCGCCCTCGACGCCTACCGACTCCGCCTGGCCGGCGCCGACCCGCTCCGGGCTGCCCGCTCGCTGCTCCATCTCCACCATGTTCGGGCGCTGGGCGTCGACCCCACCGCTGAAGCTCTCACTCTCCGCCTCGCCCGCGCGGCGGCCCTGCGCCGGCAGAAGGCAGTCCGATGACCACGTTCATGACCAGCTCCACCGAGGTCGTCCGGCAGGCCGCCCGCGCCCTGGCCGAACCCGCACCTCCTCACCCGGACGAGCCCTGGGCCGTGCAGTCCCTCGCCGACGGCGCTGCCGGGACCGCGCTGCTCCACGTCGAGGCCGCGCGCCGCCACGCCGAGCCCTGGCACGCCGCCCACCGCTGGATTACCGCCGCAGCCGCCGGACAGGTCAGCGCCGCCGACACCACCGGCCTCTTCCTCGGCGCACCGGCCATTGGCTTCCTGCTCAGCACGCCGCCGACCGAGTACGACCACCTCTACCTCCAGGCCCGGAGCACCGTGCACCGGAATGTGGTGGCGCTCGCCCACCGGCGCATGGAGGCCGCGATCGCCCGCATCAGCGCCGGTGAACTGGCTGCGTTCGCCGAGTACGACGTCTTCTGCGGCCTGACCGGCATCGGCGCCTACCTGCTGCGCACTAGCCCCGCAGGTGGAGCCTTCGAACGCGTGCTGCGCTACCTCGTCGCGCTGACCCGCCCGCTCGGCCCGGACGGCCGCCGCCTTCCCGGCTGGTGGGTGGGGCACGACCCGCAGCGGGGCGACTCCCCGCACTTCCCCGGCGGGCACGCCAACCTGGGCGCCGCCCACGGCATCACCGGACCGCTCCTCCTGCTCGCCCAGGCCCTGCGCCACGGCTTCGAGGTCGACGGCCACCGCGACGCCATCTGGACCATCTGCGACCACCTCGACACCTGGCGCCAGGACACCGACGCGGGCCCCTGGTGGCCCGAACACCTCTCGCGCCACGACCTCGAACAGCGCCGCCCGCACCGCCCCCACGACGCCCGCCCGAGCTGGTGCTACGGCACCGCCGGCATCGCACGAGCCGGACAGCTCGCCGGCATCGCACTGCGACACACCAGCCTTCAGGCGTTCTACGAAGACGCCCTCCACCGAGCCCTGAGCGATCCCGCGCAACTCGCCAACGTCACCGACGCCGGACTCTGCCACGGCTGGGCCGGCATCTACCAAACCGCCAGCCGCGCCGCCGCTGACGCCCTCGACCCCCGCCTGCCCCGACTGCTCCCCTCCCTCGGGGACGCGCTCCTCGAACACGCCCAGCTCGATCCCGCCGCGGCGCCCGGGTTCCTGAACGGCGCCGCCGGCACCGCGCTCGCCCTGTCCACCCTCGCCACCCAGCAGCCCCCGACCACGGGATGGGACGTATGTCTCCTGATCAACTGACCCAGCCGGCGCCCGCCAAAGCCGAGCGCGCTGTGCTGGCCGTGCTCGCCGGCCGACCGCTCCCCGAGGCCGCCGCCGAAGCCGGGATGGCCCCGGCGAACCTCTCCGACGCTCTCCAGGTCTTCCACCACGCCGGCCGGGAAGCCCTCGCCGGCCAAGCGGCACAGCACGAGTGGTGGCACGCCTATCTCCACATCACCGACTGGGCGAACGCGGATGCCACCTTCACCACGCACGTCCTGCCGCTCCTGCCC
>CAVTAX010000007.1:0-388750 GCA_963732825.1 uncultured Actinomycetota bacterium
AGGACGCCGCCGAACAATCATTGGGCTGTGCCCCTGGACGTTCAACGTCCGGGGGCACAGCCTTTTTTGCGTCGAGAACTCTTCGGTTTCTTCTCATCCGCTGTTCATCTTCCGATCGTCCGCGCATCGCTCGGTGCGGAAACCGTTGAACTGTGAGTGACGAGAGCGTGGTGGCCGCCGTCGAGGCGGAGCTGGGGACCGTGACCGGCGGGCGGTACGCGGTTGCTGTGGATGGGGACGTGGCCGGACTGCGGCTGGTACTGCGGGTGTTCGGCGTGGTGGCCGGCCACGAGATCGTGGTGCCGTCCTTCGGGCCGGCGTCGGTTGCCGCCGCGGTCCGGGAGGCCGGCGGGGTGCCCGTGTACGCGGACATCGAACCCTCCGGATACGGGCTGGACCCCGGTGCGGTGGCCGCCGTGGTGGGACCGCGCACCGTGGCGGTGGTCGTGGCCCACCCGTTCGGGCATCCAGCGGCGATGACGGATCTGGTCGCGGTCGCCCAGCGACACGGTCTGGCGCTGCTGGAGTACGGCGGGCGTTCCTACGGTGCCGCGCTGGACGGCCGGCCCGTCGGGTCGTTCGGGATGCTCGGGGTCTTCGCCTCCGGTGTCGTGACCACCGACCCGGGGCTCGCCGAGGACCTGAGGGCCGCACGGGAGGACGGTGCGGTGCCCGACGACGCCTGGGCCCGGGTGGCCCTGCGTGACTTGACCGCCGTGCACGACGACGTGGCGCGGCGGCGGGCCGTGGCGCAGCGTCTCGACGAGGCGCTGCGGGGTGTGCACACGCCCGTCGTGCGGCGTGGGGCGCGGCACGTGTACGAGCGGTACGTGGTGCGGATACCGGGCAACGGGCGGCCGGACCGTGACGCGTTCGCCCGGGCTCTGGCGGGCCGGGGGGTGCCGGTGTCCGTGCCGGTCCCGGTGCCGGCCCACCGTCTGGCGCCGCACCTGGGGGCCGACGACCTGCCGTGGAGCGAGCGGGCCGCCGGGGAGACCCTGGAGCTGCCGCTGGCCGGCGGGCCGTGGAAGGGTGACCCGGGGAAGCTGGCGGTCGCCTGCAACCGGCTCGGCGGACTGCTGGCCGGACAGCGGTCCTGACCGGACACAGCCGCCGGGAAGACTGGTAGCTGGGGCGAAACGGGCAGGTCGGCACGGGTGTTGGGGGGATTTCCCGCAGCAGCGGTGATGAGCTACGATCTTCCTTGTCGGCAGGCCCCAATAGCTCAGTCGGTAGAGCGTCTCCATGGTAAGGAGAAGGTCTACGGTTCGATTCCGTATTGGGGCTCCACACGATGAAGGCCCCACCGGGTCCCTCCGGTGGGGCCTTCATCGTGTCCGGAAACGAGCGGTCCGCGGGGTGAGCGGACGGGTGCCGGACGGAGGTTGTGACAGGGCCCCGGCACCCCCTGGCGGAGCGGATCAGTCGTCGACGTGGCCGTGGACGCGCATGGTGAGGATGGCCATGTCGTCGGAGATGGGGTCCGAGGCGAAGCGTTCCACGGCGCGCTGGATGCGGGCGGCGACCGCGCCGGCGGTCAGGCCCGTGCAGTGGGAGAGGACGTCGGCGAGGCCGTCGTCGCCGAGCATGCGGGAGCCCTCGCGGCGTTCGGTGACGCCGTCGGTGACGCACAGCAGTACGTCACCGGGGTCCAGGCGCACGGTCTGCTCGACGAGTTCGAGATCGTCCATCACCCCCAGCAGCGGCTGCGGGTCGGCGGCGGCCTCCACGCTGCCGTCCTGGCACAGCCGCAGGGGCAGCGGGTGGCCGGCGCACACCACCTTCAGTTCCGCGCTGCCGTCGGGCTGCGGCCACAGTTCGCCATAGAGGAGGGTGAGGAAGCGGCTGCGGCTGCCCTCGTCGAGGATGGCGGCGTTGAGGCGTTCCAGCACGGCGGGGCCGCCGAGGCCCTCGCGGGCGAGCAGGCGCAGGGCGTGCCGGGCGAGGCCCGTGACGGCGGCGGCCTCCGGGCCGGTGCCGCACACGTCGCCGATGGCGAAGCCCCAGCAGCCCTCCCGGATCGGGAAGAGGTCGTAGAAGTCGCCGCCGACCTCGTTGCCCTCGCCGGCCGCCTGGTAGATGACCTCGGTCTCGACACCGGGGACGGTGGGCATCTCCGGCGGCAGCAGGCTGCGTTGCAGGGACTGGCTGATGGCGGTGCGTTCGGAGTAGAGCCGGGCGTTGTCGAGGGCGAGGGCGGCCCGGCGGGAGAGGTCCTCGGCGAGTTCGAGGATCTCCTGGCGGAATCGCTCGTCGGAGGGCTTGCCGAGGGTGAGCATGCCGATGACGCGGTTGCGGGCGACCAGCGGCAGGACGACGGTCTCGCCGCCCACTGCGGCGGCCACCGCGTGCGCGCCGGTGCCGGTGGCGGGGCGGCCGGTCTCGGCGGGGCCGCCGAGGCTGCGCAGGGAGGCGCGCAGCGCGGTGGAGTGCGCGGCCTCGGAGGGCAGTTTCCACAACCGGGCGCCGGGGGTGGGGTCGGGGTCGGGGGCGGCGATGCCCTCCAGCAGGTCCTTGAGGCCGTCGATACGGTCCTCGTCCTCGTGCAGCACGAAGGCGAGTTCAGGTTTGGCCTGGTCGGCGATGGTGTAGACGGCGCACCAGGCGGCGAGGGTGGGCACCGTCATCTGGGCCATCAGGGCGAGTGTCTGGTCACGTTCCAGGGTGCCGGCCAGCAGGTCGGACGCCTCGACGAGAAAGGACAGCGAGCCGCGGCGCAGGCGTTCGAGTTCGGTGAGGCGGGCGCTCTCGACGGCCAGGGCGATGCGGTCGGCGGCGAACTGAAGGCGCAGGGCCTCCTCGTTGCCGTAGCGGCCTGGGGTCTCGGCGGCCACACCGAGGGAACCGGTGAGCCGGCCTTCGACCTTGAGCGGCACGGTGACCACCGAGCGCATCCCGGTGCCGGACAGCAGGGGGACGGCGCCGGGGGCGACGGTGAGGTCCTCGTGGACGGCGGGCATGCGGGCGCTGCCGTAGCGGCCGGAGCCGGCCTCGACGGGGACCCGGGCGAAGCGCTGGCGGGCGGCGGGCAGGCCGGTGGAGGCGCGGACCTCCAGTTCGGTCTCGTCGTCGGTGGCGAGCAGCAGGTAGGCGGAGTCGCCGTCGAGCATGTCGCGGGCGCGTTCCACGGTGCGCTGGAGCAGGCCGTCGAGGTCGTCAGGGGCGGGCGAGCCGATGAAGACCTCGAAGGGGTCGGCGCCCGGGCGCCGGTCGGGCAGGCCGTCCTGCACCGGGATGCGCACCGGGCTCTGCAGGACCGCGCGCTCGTGGTCGCGCACCAGCAGGCAGACGATGGAGGGGGCACCGTCGCTGTCGCGTACCCGCAGGTGGGAGCCGTAGACGGGCTGGACTTTGCCGTCGGCGTCGCGCAGACCGTAGGAGCCCTCCCAGCGCGAGAGGCGCAGTGCCTCGGCGAGTCCGAAGCCGGTGCCGGGGGTCTGCGGCCAGGCGGTCAGGGTGCCGAGCGGGGTGCCGGTGATGGCGGCGGCGGTATGGCCGAAGAGTGCCTGTGCGTCGTCGTTCCAGCCGCTGATGGTGCCGTCGTGGTCGACCTGGACGACGGCGACCCGTACCCGGCGGTCGGCCAGTGGCAGGGCGGCCGGCGGCAGCGGGGGACCGGCGGAGCGGGTGCCGGCCGGGCGGTCGGGCAGGTCGAGCTGGAACCAGACGCGCTTGTGGGTGGGGGTGTACTCCACCCCCCAGCGGCCGGCCAGCGCGGAGCAGAGGATGAGGCCGCGGCCGCCCTCCTTGTCGGGGGAGACGCTGCGGTGCGGCGAGGTGTGCAGGGGCACCTCGCGCTCGGGGTACTGGTCGGCGACCTCCACGCGTACCGAGCCGGCCTGGCGCAGGCACAGCACGTCGGCGGCGGTGCCGGCGTGCACGACGGCGTTGGTGACCAGTTCGCTGGTCAGGACGACGGCGTCGTCGGTGACGTCGGCGAAGCCCCAGCCCTGGAGCGTGTCGCGCACGAAGGCGCGGGCGGTGGCGACGGAGCGCCCGACCGGCTCGAAGGTGGCGGCTGCCCGCGCGGTGATCAATTGGCTCCTCGTGTGTCGCAGGTCACCCGGTGCGGGCTGCGGCGGGTGGTCGCCGGTCGCCGGTCGGCGTCCTTCGGGGAGCGGGTCCGGTGGCGGTGCTCCGGGTGTGACGGACCGGTCTTCCCGCTCGGCGCTCTGCTCCCGCATGGTTCGCGGCACCCCTCCGCAGCCAGGTGTACGCCCGGCACATGGCGGGCAACCGGATGCCAGGTTACTTACCCGCCAGGGCGGCCCGTGCGCCGGTCGCGGGTGTTTTCCGTCGTGATCGGACCGTGACGGGCGGTGTGGATGCCGCAGAAGCGTTATGGCCGGGCCGGGTCGGGGTGAAACACTGGGATTGCCTTGGGCAGGGGCAAGAGCCAGGGCACGTCGAAGACGACCCTCTGGGAGGGACACGGTGGAGACTGGTGCATCGTCGCGTGGCGCGGCCACGCGCACGAAGGGTGCGCGCTCCCGTTCGGGTGGTACCACCGAGGTCGACTCGGCCTCGCTGAACAAGCTGCTGGCCGCTCTCACCGCCATGCGTGACGGCAATTTCCGCAAGCGGCTGGCTGTCTCCGGCGGCGGTGTCATGTCCGACATCGCGGACGTCTTCAACGAGGTCGCCGACCGTAATCAGCATCTGACCGGGGAGCTCGCCCGGGTACGCAGAGTGGTGGGGCGCGAGGGGCGGCTTTCCGAGCGTCTGGAGATGGGGCCCTCGGAGGGGGCCTGGGCGGCGGCGGTCGAGGCGTCGAACGCGCTGGTGGACGACCTGGTGCGGCCGGTCTCCGAAGTGGGCCGGGTGCTGTCGGCGGTCGCGGAGGGCGACCTGGAGCAGCGGATGGACCTGCGGGCGCAGGGCGGGGACGGTAGCGGGGGTCATCCGCTGCGCGGGGAGTTCCTGAAGGTGGGCCGCACGGTCAACGGGCTGGTGGACCAGCTGTCGGTGTTCACCGAGGAGGTCACCCGGGTCGCCAGTGAGGTGGGCACCGAGGGTAAGCTCGGCGGCCAGGCCACGGTGCGGGGGATGTCGGGTTCCTGGAAGGACCTGACGGACTCGGTGAACACGATGGCGTCCCGGTTGACGGCGCAGGTGCGGGACATCGCGCTGGTGACGACCGCGGTCGCGGAGGGCGACCTGTCGCGCAAGGTCACCGTCCATGTGGACGGTGAGATGCTCCAGTTGAAGAACACCGTCAACACGATGGTGGATCAGCTCTCGTCGTTCGCCTCCGAGGTCACGCGGGTGGCGCGCGAGGTGGGCACCGAGGGCGAACTCGGCGGGCAGGCCCAGGTGCCGGGCGTGGCGGGGGTCTGGAAAGACCTCACCGACTCCGTCAACCTGATGGCCGGAAATCTCACCGATCAGGTGAGGGAGATCGCTCAGGTCACCACCGCGGTGGCCAACGGCGACCTGACGCAGAAGATCATGATCGCCGCGCGCGGCGAGGTGGCGCAGCTGGCCGAGACGATCAACGGTATGACGGAGACGCTGCGCACGTTCGCCGGCGAGGTCACCCGGGTCGCCGGTGAGGTCGGCGCGAAGGGGCAGCTGGGCGGTCAGGCGCAGGTTCCGGGGGCGGCGGGGACGTGGAAGGACCTGACGGACTCGGTCAACACGGCGTTCCGCAACCTGACGGCGCAGGTGCGGGACATCGCGCAGGTGACGACGGCGGTGGCCAACGGTGACCTGTCGCAGAAGGTCACGGTGGATGTCTCCGGCGAGATGCTGGAGCTGAAGAACACCGTCAACACGATGGTCGACCAGCTGTCCGCGTTCGGTTCCGAGGTGACCCGCGTGGCGCGGGAGATCGGTGTCGAGGGTGAACTGGGCGGTCAGGCGCAGGTTCCGGGGGCGGCGGGGACGTGGAAGGACCTGACGGACTCCGTCAACACCGCGTTCCGCAACCTCACCGGTCAGGTGCGCAACATCGCGCAGGTGACGACGGCGGTGGCCAACGGTGACCTGTCGCAGAAGGTCACGGTGGACGTCTCCGGCGAGATGCTCCAGCTGAAGAACACCGTCAACCGCATGGTCGACCAGCTGTCCTCGTTCGCCGCGCAGGTGACGCGGATGGCCCGTGACGTGGGTACCGAGGGGCGGCTGGGCGGTCAGGCCCGGGTGGACGGGGTGTCGGGCACCTGGAAGGACCTGACGGACTCCGTCAACTTCATGGCGGGCAACCTCACGTCCCAGGTGCGGCAGATCGCGCAGGTGACGACGGCGGTGGCCCGCGGTGACCTGTCGCAGAAGATCGAGGTCGACGCGCGCGGGGAGATCCTGGAGCTGAAGAACACCATCAACACGATGGTGGATCAGCTGTCGGCGTTCGCGGACCAGGTGACCCGGGTGGCCCGTGACGTGGGCACCGAGGGCCGGCTGGGCGGCCAGGCGCAGGTGCCGGGCGTGGCGGGCGTGTGGCGCGACCTGACGGACTCGGTGAACGGCATGGCCGGCAACCTGACGACGCAGGTGCGCAACATCGCGCAGGTGGCGACCGCGGTGGCCAACGGTGACCTGTCGCAGAAGATCGACGTGGACGCGCGCGGGGAGATCCTGGAGCTGAAGAACACCATCAACACGATGGTGGATCAGCTGTCGGCGTTCGCGGACCAGGTGACCCGGGTGGCCCGTGACGTGGGCACCGAGGGCCGGCTGGGCGGCCAGGCGGACGTCAAGGGCGTCTCGGGCACCTGGAAGGACCTGACGCAGTCCGTCAACCTGATGGCGTCGAACCTGACGGACCAGGTGCGCAACATCGCGCAGGTGACGACGGCGGTGGCCAACGGCGACCTGTCGAAGAAGATCACCGTCGACGCCAAGGGCGAGATCCTGGAACTGGTGACCACGGTGAACACCATGGTGGACCAGCTGTCCGCCTTCGGTGACGAGGTGACCCGGGTGGCCCGCGAGGTGGGCACCGAGGGCCAGCTGGGCGGCCAGGCGCGGGTGCGGGGGGTCTCCGGCATCTGGAAGGACCTCACCGACAACGTCAACCTGATGGCGAACAACCTGACCAACCAGGTGCGTTCCATCGCGGAGGTCGCCACCGCGGTGGCCAACGGCGACCTGACGAGGAAGAGCACGGTCGAGGCGCGCGGCGAGGTTCAGCAGCTGGCCGCGACGATCAACACGATGGTCGACACGCTCTCGGCCTTCGGTGACGAGGTGACCCGGGTGGCCCGTGAGGTGGGCACCGAGGGGCGGCTGGGCGGTCAGGCGCGGGTGCCGGGCGTGGCGGGCACCTGGAAGGACCTGACCGAGTCGGTGAACTCGATGGCCTCCAACCTCACCAACCAGGTGCGGTCGATCGCCATGGTGACGACCTCGGTGGCCAAGGGCGACCTGTCGAAGAAGATCGACGTGGACGCGCGCGGGGAGATCCTGGAGCTGAAGACCACGATCAACACGATGGTCGGTCAGCTGTCCGCCTTCGGTGACGAGGTGACCCGGGTGGCCCGCGAGGTGGGCACCGAGGGGCGGCTGGGCGGTCAGGCGCGGGTGCCGGGGGTCTCCGGCATCTGGCGCGATCTGACCGACTCGGTGAACCTGATGGCGAACAACCTGACCAACCAGGTGCGCAACATCGCCCAGGTGGCCACCGCGGTGACCCGCGGCGACCTGAACCTCAAGATCGACGTGGACGCGGCCGGCGAGATCCTGGAGCTCCAGGACAACATCAACACGATGATCGTCAAACTCCGCGAGACGACGCTGGCGAACAAGGAGCAGGACTGGCTCAAGGGCAACCTGGCCCGCATCTCCGGCCTCATGCAGGGCCGCCGCGACCTGGTGGACGTGGCAGCGCTGATCATGAGCGAGCTGACGCCGGTGGTCTCCGCGCAGCACGGCGCGTTCTTCCTGGCCACCGAGATCGGTGAGTCCGGGGAGGTCGGCGAGATCGGCGGCGCCGACGGGGAGAGCTACGAGCTGCGGCTGATCGGTTCGTACGGTTATTCGCGGCGCACGATGCCGACCTCGTTCCTGCCGGGCGAGTCGCTGATCGGCCAGGCGGCGGTGGAGAAGCGTTCCATCCTGGTGGAGAACGTACCGTCGGGCTATCTGAAGATCGCCTCGGGACTGGGAGAGGCACCGCCGGCGCACGTCATCGTGCTGCCGGTGCTGTTCGAGGACCGGGTGCTCGGGGTGATCGAGCTGGCCGCGTTCCAGCCGCTGACGCCGATCCAGAAGGACTTCCTCAGCCAGATCGCCGAGATGATCGCCACCAGCGTCAACACCATCTCGGTCAACACCCGTACCGAGGGACTGCTCACCCAGTCGCAGGAGCTGACCGCGCAGCTGCGGGACCGCTCGGCGGAACTGGAGAACCGGCAGAAGGCGCTCCAGGCGTCCAACACCGAGCTGGAGGAGAAGGCGGAGCTGCTGGCCCGGCAGAACCGGGACATCGAGGTGAAGAACACCGAGATCGAGGAGGCCCGGCAGGTGCTGGAGGAGCGCGCCGAACAGCTGGCGATCTCCATGCGGTACAAGTCGGAGTTCCTGGCCAACATGTCGCACGAGCTGCGCACCCCGCTCAACTCGCTGCTGATCCTGGCCAAGCTGCTCGCCGACAACGCCGACGGCAACCTGTCGCCCAAACAGGTGGAGTTCGCCGAGACCATCCACGGCGCCGGCTCCGACCTGCTGCAACTGATCAACGACATCCTGGACCTGTCGAAGGTCGAGGCGGGCAAGATGGACGTCTCGCCGACCAGGATCGCGCTGGTGCAGCTGGTCGACTACGTGGAGGCCACCTTCCGCCCGCTGACGGCCGAGAAGGGCCTGGACTTCTCCGTCCGCGTCTCGCCCGAACTTCCCGTCACCCTGCACACCGACGAGCAGCGGCTGCTCCAGGTGCTGCGCAACCTGCTGTCGAACGCGGTGAAGTTCACCGACGCCGGCGCGGTGGAACTGGTGATCCGGTCGGCCGGCCCCGACATCCCCGACAGCATCCGCGAACAGCTGCTGGAGACCGGCGCGCTGTCCGATCCCGACCAGCCGATGGTGGCGTTCTCGGTCACCGACACCGGCATCGGCATCGCGGCCAGCAAGATGCGGGTGATCTTCGAGGCGTTCAAGCAGGCCGACGGCACCACCAGCCGCAAGTACGGTGGCACCGGGCTGGGGCTGTCGATCAGCCGGGAGATCGCCCGGCTGCTCGGCGGCGAGATCCAGGCCGACTCCGAACCGGGCCGCGGTTCGACGTTCACCCTGTACCTGCCGCTGCGCAGCGCTGAACTGACCCCGCGCGAGTACACCTCCGCCGAGGTGGCGGAGGCCGGCGCGATCGCGGCGCTGGAGGCACCGGCCGGACCCGGCGACTTCGGCGGCCCGGCCTACGCGCGCGGTGGGGCGCTGGCCCGCCGCCGCCGCTCCCAGGCCATCGCCCCGGCCCGGCAGCCCGGCGGGCGCGAGGCGGCCACCCCGGCCGTGTGGGCCGGACCGGAGGAGCCCCGCCAGGCCGGCGTCACCCGGGTGCCGCCGGGCTTCAACGCCGAGAAGGTCCTCATCGTCGACGACGACATCCGCAACGTCTTCGCGCTCACCAGCGTGCTGGAGCAGCACGGGCTGACCGTGCTGTACGCGGAGAACGGCCGGGAGGGCATCGAGGTGCTGGAGCAGCACGACGACATCTCGGTCGTGCTGATGGACATCATGATGCCCGAGATGGACGGCTATGCCACGACCTCGGCCATCCGCCGGATGCCGCAGTTCTCCGACATGCCGATCATCGCGCTGACCGCCAAGGCGATGAAGGGTGACCGGGAGAAGAGCCTGGACTCCGGCGCGTCGGACTACGTCACCAAGCCGGTGGACACCGATCACCTGCTGGGCATCATGAAGCGCTGGATGAACGGGCGTTGACGTGCGGGCCGGGACCGGGGACGCTGTGATCCGCGCGGTGGGGATCATGGGGTTCCGGGTTCCGGTACGACCGTCCGGTGTCAGGTGCATGAGAGCCGGGTGAGTTTGACGGGTTCCGGCGGTCCGTGCCCCCGGACGGGTGTGAGAGTGCCGGAGGCGGGGAACCTATCCGTGCCGCGCCGCGTTTTTTCCTCCGTGCACAGTGACATGGCGGTGACAGGGTGTGGCGAGCGACGGGGTGCGGCTACCATGACCGGCACAAGAGCGGACGGCGTACGGGAGTCGTCCCTGGGGGCGGCGCCCGGAGTGCTGCCGGGACGAGGAGGGCGGGCCATGGTCCAGAAGGCCAAGATCCTCCTGGTCGATGACCGGCCGGAGAATCTGCTGGCGCTGGAGGCCATCCTCTCGGCGCTCGATCAGACCCTGGTGCGGGCATCGTCCGGGGAGGAGGCGCTCAAAGCGCTGCTCACCGACGACTTCGCGGTCATTCTGCTCGACGTGCAGATGCCCGGCATGGACGGGTTCGAGACCGCCGCGCACATCAAGCGCCGCGAACGCACCCGTGACATCCCGATCATCTTCCTGACCGCCATCAACCACGGTCCCCACCACACCTTCCGCGGTTATGCGGCGGGCGCGGTCGACTACATCTCCAAGCCGTTCGACCCGTGGGTGCTGCGCGCCAAGGTCTCGGTCTTCGTCGACCTGTACATGAAGAACTGCCAGCTGCGTGAGCAGGCGGCGCTGCTGCGCCTCCAGCTGGAGCAGGGCGACGGCGGCGCCGGCCGTGAGCCGGCCGGCCTGCTGGCCGAGCTGTCCGCGCGGCTCGCCGCCGTCGAGGAACAGGCCGAGGCGCTGACCAAGCAGCTGGACGACTCCGAGGACGGGGCCGCGGTCGCCACCGCCGCCCACCTGGAACGCAAGCTCACCGGCCTGCGGCGCGCGCTGGACGCGCTGGAGCCCGGCACGGAGCACGGCCCGTCGGCGCCGCCGCAGGGCTGACGGCCGGCGGACGCCCGGCCGGCGGGCGGTGTGCCGCCGGGCCGGCCGGGGCCGGAGCCGTTCACCGGGTGCCGTGTGCCGTGTGCCGCCGGACCGGGGAGCCGCCGGGGACGACCGGGACCGCTGAGGGTGAACGGAGCCACCGGATTGACCTGTGGCGCCCGGGTGACCGGTGTTCGTGGCCGGGGGGCCTGACGCCGGTTCACCGCCCGTTCACCGTGCGGTCAGTGGACGGCGACACGAACGGACCAAGGCGGTCCGGGGCGTGTCGTGGCGGGCCGGCGGCGGTAATGTCGCCACCATGGCCTCACGTACGTCCGGCAAGGGCTCCGGCAGCGCAGCGGCGCCCGCACAGCGCGCCGGGCGGGGCAAGACCGCCGCGAGGCCGTCCGCGAAGACCGCCGCCCGCCGCGGTGCCGCACCGCCCGCGAAGGGCAAGGGCAAGGGCGCGGCCCCGGCGAAGAAGGCGCCGGCCAAGAAGGCCGCCAGACCCGCGCCGAAACCCGCACCGTCCCCCACGGGGGGCGTCTACCGCCTGGCGCGCGCCGTCTGGCTCGGCTTCGCGCACAGCGTGGGCGCGCTCTTCCGCGGGGTCGGGCGCGGCGCGCGCGGGCTGGACCCGGCACACCGCAAGGACGGGCTGGCGCTGATGCTGCTCGGCGCGGCGCTGGTGACCGCGGCCGGCACCTGGTCCAACCTGAGCGGTCCGGTCGGCGAGCTGGTGGCCATGCTGGTGACCGGCGCGTTCGGGCGGCTGGACCTCGTGGTGCCGATACTGCTGGCCGTCGTCGCGATGCGCCTGATGCGGCATCCGGACCGCCAGGAGGCCAACGGACGGATCGTCATCGGCCTGTCCGCGCTGCTGATCGGCGTGCTGGGGCTGGTGCACATCGGCTGCGGATCGCCCGGCCGGGGACAGGGCGCACAGGCGCTGCGCGACGCGGGCGGCCTGATCGGCTGGGCGGCGTCCAAGCCGCTGCTGTTCAGCGTCGGCTCCACGCTCGCCGTGCCGCTGCTGGCGCTGGTGACCCTCTTCGGCCTGCTGGTGGTCACCGCCACCCCGGTCAACGCGATCCCCACCCGCCTCAAGCAGGCCGGCGCCCGCCTCGGCGTGTACCTGCCGCCCGAGACGGCCGCTGAGGACGCCTCGCAGGCCCCGCAGGACGGTGCGGAGGTCTCCGGGGCCCGCCGCACCGCCGCAGGGGCCGGGACCGCGCAGGAGGGCGCACCGGAGACCGCCGAGGGCGCGGGGACCAGCCGCCGCCGGCGCTCCCGCCGCACGCCCGCGGACGGTTCGGCCGAGCCGGCCGCCGTGGACTTCACCAAACGCGATCCGGGCGTGGTGGACATGGCCGCCGCCGCGGCCGCCGAACTCGACGGCGCCGTGCTGCACGGCGTGCACCCCTCGCCGCTGGTCGCCGGCCTCACCGGTTCGGTGCGCGGCGGGCGCGGCGGTGACCGCACGGCCGACGCCGAGGAGACCGGGGCCGGCGGTGCCGCTGCCCCCGCCGCCGCTTCGCGGGCGGGCGCCCGGTCGCGTTCCGGGGCGGGCGGGAACGCGGGTGGGTCCGGCGTTCCCGACCTGACGAAGACCCCGGCGGTGCAGGCCGGTGAGCCGCTGCCGCCGCGCGCCGAGCAGCTGATGCTCTCCGGTGACGTCACCTACGCGCTGCCGTCGCTGGACCTGATGGAGCGCGGCGGGCCCGGACGCACCCGCAGCGCGGCCAACGACGCGGTGGTGGCCTCGCTGACCGGGGTGTTCACCGAGTTCAAGGTGGACGCCCGGGTCACCGGCTTCAGCCGCGGACCAACGGTCACCCGCTACGAGGTGGAACTCGGCCCGGCGGTGAAGGTCGAGCGGATCACCGCACTGGCCAAGAACATCGCCTACTCGGTCGCCAGCCCCGACGTCCGCATCATCAGCCCGATCCCCGGCAAGTCGGCGGTCGGCATCGAGATCCCCAACTCCGACCGGGAGATGGTCAACCTCGGTGACGTGCTGCGTTCCGCCGAGGCCGCCGGCGAGGAACACCCGATGACCGTCGCCCTCGGCAAGGACGTCGAGGGCGGCTACGTCACCGCCAACCTGGCGAAGACGCCGCACGTGCTGGTGGCCGGCGCGACCGGTTCCGGCAAGTCCTCCTGCATCAACTGCCTGATCACCTCCGTCATGGCCCGCGCCACGCCCGACGAGGTGCGGATGGTCCTCGTCGACCCCAAGCGGGTGGAGCTGACCGCCTACGAGGGCATCCCGCACCTGATCACCCCGATCATCACCAACCCCAAGAAGGCCGCCGAGGCCCTGCAATGGGTGGTGCGCGAGATGGACCTGCGCTACGACGACCTGGCCGCCTTCGGCTACCGGCACATCGACGACTTCAACGCCGCGGTGCGCTCCGGCAAGCTCAAGACCCCCGAGGGCAGCGAACGGGACCTGACGCCCTACCCGTACCTGCTGGTCATCGTCGACGAGCTGGCCGACCTGATGATGGTCGCCCCGCGCGACGTCGAGGACGCCATCGTGCGCATCACGCAGCTGGCCCGCGCCGCCGGCATCCACCTGGTGCTCGCCACCCAGCGGCCCAGCGTCGACGTGGTCACCGGCCTGATCAAGGCCAACGTGCCCTCCCGGCTGGCGTTCGCCACCTCCTCGCTCGCCGACAGCCGCGTCATCCTCGACCAGCCCGGCGCGGAGAAGCTCATCGGCAAGGGCGACGGCCTGTTCCTGCCGATGGGCGCGAACAAGCCGGTCCGCCTCCAGGGCGCCTTCGTCACCGAGGACGAGGTCGCCGCGGTGGTCGACCACTGCAAGCGGCAGCTGACCCCCGCCTACCGCGAGGACGTCACCGGCCCGTCCGGCCCGAAGAAGGAGATCGACGAGGAGATCGGCGACGACCTCGACCTGCTGCTCCAGGCGACGGAACTCGTGGTCTCCACCCAGTTCGGGTCGACCTCGATGCTCCAGCGCAAACTGCGCGTAGGGTTCGCCAAAGCGGGAAGGCTCATGGACCTGATGGAGTCCCGCGGCATCGTGGGACCCAGCGAGGGGTCCAAGGCCCGTGACGTGCTGGTCAAGCCCGACGAAGTCGACGGTGTCCTGGCCGGGATCCGCGGCGGGGACTGACCCGGGGACGCTCCCACTCCCCGGCCGGCGCCCCGCCCCGGCCGCCACCGGACGTGCCGAGCGCACCACGGCATGATCCGTTTCCACGCCCCCGGGCATGCAACCCTTCGCAGCGTTCGTACGTCCAACGGAAGAAGGGTTCCCATGGATGAACGCCCACCCGGCCGCACGGACGCGCAACGGCCGGACCCCGATGGCGGACAAACGGGGGGTGCCCGCTTGCCCCCCGCTCGCAGAGCGCCCCTAGACTGAATTTCCAGCAGGTGGCTACACGTTTGAAAGGCGTCCCCGTGTCCATCGGCAACTCCTCCCACGACGCTCCTTCCCCCGCCCCGGACACCTCGTCGGCGGCCGCCGCGGAACCCGCCCCGTCCTCCCCGTCGATCGGGCTGCTCCTGTCCCGGGGACGCCGTGAGGCCCGCATGTCCGTGGAGGCGGTCAGCGCCGCCACAGCCGTCCGGGTCCCGATCGTGCGCGCCATCGAGCAGGACGAGTTCGACCGCTGCGGCGGCGACGTCTACGCCCGCGGCCACATCCGGGCGTTCGCCCGCGCCGTGGGCCTGGACCCCGAACCGCTCGTCGAACGCTACGACGCCGACCACGGCGGGCGCCCGGCGCCGACCCGGGTCGCCCCCGTCTACCAGACCGGCAAGGTGCGCGCCGAGCCCCGCCGGGCCAACTGGACGGCCGCCATGGTCGCCGCCATCGCCGTGGTGGTCGCCTTCGTCGGCTTCACCCTTTTCAGCGGCGGCGGCAGCGGCGGTCACCCGGTCGCCGGCCACGCCTCGCAGGACGGCGCCAGCGCGCGGCCGTCGGCGAGCGCCTCCGCGCGCTCCGGCAGCACTCCGTCGGCCACGCCCTCCACCAGCCCGTCCGCCTCCGCCCCGCAGGACGGCGGCAGCCCGATCGCGGCGGCGCCGGGCAACAAGGTCGTGGTAAAACTCACCGCCGGCCCCGGCCGCAGCTGGGTGACGGCCACCGCCTCCGACGGTCACACCATCTTCCAGGGCCTGCTCAAGGACGGCCAGTCCACGACCCTGACGGACGACAAGAAGATCTCCCTTCTGCTCGGCAACGCCGGCGCGGTCCAGATGTTCGTCAACGGCAAGGACCTCGGCACCGCGGGCGCCAAGGGCCACCTGCTGCGCACCGTCTTCACCCCGGGCAACCCCCAGGCCGGCTGAGACCGCGCCCGTGCGGCCGCCCGGTCGCACGGGCCCTCCCGGGGCCGCCGCGTCCCGGAACCGCCTGCTCCGGAGACTGCCCGCGGGCGCCGGGGACCCGCGCGGGCGGTGCCGGCCGGCCGCATCGTGCGGATGACGTGACGTGAGGTCGTGGCCCTCGCGGGCGGCGGCGGGCCGCGGACAAAGTAGGCTGAGCCCATGTCCGAACCCCGTACCGTCGCTCTGGTCACTCTCGGCTGCGCGCGCAATGAGGTGGACTCCGAGGAGCTCGCCGGCCGTCTGGCGGCGGACGGCTGGCGCCTCGTCGAGGACGCCGAGGACGCCGACGTCGCCGTGGTCAACACCTGCGGCTTCGTCGACGCAGCCAAGAAGGACTCCGTGGACGCGCTCCTGGAGGCCAACGACCTCAAGGCGCAAGGCCGCACGCAGGCCGTCGTCGCCGTCGGCTGCATGGCCGAGCGATACGGCAAGGAACTGGCCCAAGCGCTCCCCGAAGCGGACGGCGTCCTCGGCTTCGACGACTACGCCGACATCTCCGACCGGCTGAACACCATCCTGTCCGGCGGCGTCCACGCCCCGCACACCCCGCGCGACCGCCGCAGGCTGCTGCCGATCAGCCCGGCCGACCGGCAGTCCGCCGCCGTCGCGCTGCCCGGCCACGGACAGTCCGCCGCCGACGCCCCCGCGGTGCCGCCGCAGGCCGTTCCCGAGGACCTGCCCGAGGGCCTCGCCCCCGCCTCCGGCCCGCGCGCCCCGCTGCGCCGCCGGCTCGGTGGCGGTCCCGTCGCCTCCGTCAAGCTCGCCTCCGGCTGCGACCGGCGCTGCGCCTTCTGCGCCATCCCCTCCTTCCGCGGCTCGTTCGTCTCCCGCCGTCCCTCCGACGTGCTCAACGAGACGCGGTGGCTGGCCGGGGAGGGCGTCAAGGAGATCATGCTCGTCAGCGAGAACAACACCTCCTACGGCAAGGACCTCGGCGACATCCGGCTGCTGGAGGGCCTGCTGCCCGAACTCGCCGCCGTCGACGGCATCGAGCGCATCCGCGTCAGCTACCTCCAGCCCGCCGAGATGCGCCCCGGCCTGATCGACGTGCTGACCTCCACGCCGAAGGTCGCCCCCTACTTCGACCTGTCCTTCCAGCACTCCGCCCCCGGCGTGCTGCGTGCCATGCGCCGCTTCGGCGACACCGAGCGGTTCCTGGAACTCCTGGAGACCGTGCGGGGCAAGGCACCGCAAGCCGGTGTCCGGTCCAACTTCATCGTCGGCTTCCCCGGTGAGACCGAGGACGACCTCGCCGAACTGGAACGCTTCCTCACCGGGGCCCGCCTGGACGCCATCGGCGTGTTCGGCTACTCCGACGAGGACGGTACCGAGGCGGCCGGCTACGACGGCAAACTGCCCCCGGAGGTCGTCGCCGAACGCCTCTCCCGGGTCTCGCGCCTGGCGGAGGAACTCACCTCCCAGCGGGCCGAGGAGCGGCTCGGCGAGACCGTCGAGGTGCTGGTGGAGGAGGTCCACGGCGACGCGGACGACTGTGACGCCGAGGACGAGTACGCGGCCGCCGGACGGGCCGCCCACCAGGCGCCGGAGACCGACGGCCAGATCCTGCTGACCTCGGCCGAGGGCCTGGCGACCGGGGTGATGGTGACCGCGAAGGTCACCGGCACCGACGGCGTGGATCTCGTCGCCGAGCCCCTGCACGGCGGCTGTGCGGGGGCCTGCGGATGACCGGAGTACCCGCGCACGCCACCGGCGGTCCCGCCCACGGCCGCCGCACCGGCGTGCCGGTCCCGGGCACGTCCGGCGGACCGGGCGGCGCAGTCGGCAGGGCGACCGGTGCGGCGGGGATCGCCGCCATGGCCGCGATGGGTGGCGGGACACCGAAGTCCCGCGGGAACGGGGGCCGCGTGGACGCGAGCCGGGTCGGGGACGACCCTGCGGGAACCGGCCACCTGGACGGCACGCCCGAGGCGGCGGCCCGGCCGGTGCGGCTGTGGAACATCGCCAACGCCCTCACCATGCTGCGCCTGGTGCTGGTGCCGGGCTTTGTCCTGCTCCTCGTGCACGGCGACGGCCACGACCCGGTCTGGCGCTCCTTCGCGTGGGCGGCGTTCGCCGTCGCCATGATCACCGACCTGTTCGACGGCGAACTCGCCCGTCGGCACAACCTGGTGACCGATTTCGGCAAGATCGCCGACCCGATCGCCGACAAGGCGATCATGGGCGCCGCGCTCGTCGGCCTGTCGGCCCTCGCCGACCTGCCCTGGTGGGTCACCGCGCTGATCCTCCTGCGCGAGGTCGGCATCACCGTCATGCGCTTCTGGGTGATCAAGCACGCCGTCATCCCCGCCAGCCGCGGCGGCAAGCTCAAAACCCTGACCCAGGGCGTCGCCGTCGGCATGTACGTGCTGATCCTCACCGGCCCGCTCGCCAGCCTCCGCGCGTGGTTCATGGCCGCCGCGGTCGTCCTCACGGTCGTCACCGGCCTGGACTACGTCCGTCAGGCGGTCACCCTCCGCCGCGACGCGCGGCGCCGCGCCGCCACCGTGGAAGGGGCCGTCGACGGACTGGCCGCGGGGGAGCCGGCGGTTCGGGGGGCGGAGGTGCCGGGCGGTCGTGGTGCTGATGGTGCGGGCGTCGAGGGGGGCGCGGGCTTCGACGTGCGGGGGGCCGGCGCGGTGGAGACAGACGGCGCCGGAGCGGTTGGTGCCGGCGCGGACGGTGCGGCCGGAGGCGGTGACCGGGCGGACGTGCTGCCGGCCGGGGCCACGGCCTCCGGCGCGGCGCGGGCCGCGGAGGGCGACAGCGGTGCCCCCGACGGCCTGCCGGGAACGCGGTCGGCCGGGGGTCCGGAGGCGTGACGGCGGCTGAAAACGCCTCCGCCGGTCCCTGCGACCCCGCCTCGGCCGCCGCAGCGGTGCTGCGGGTTCTGGCGGGGCGCGGACAGACCCTGGCCGTCGCCGAGTCCCTCACCGGTGGCATGGTGGCGGTGGAACTGACGACGGTGCCCGGCGCCTCCCGGGCCTTCGCCGGTTCGGTAACGCCCTACGCCACGCGGCTCAAGCACGAACTGCTCGGGGTGGACGACCGCCTGCTGGCCGAACGCGGTGCCGTCGACCCCGACGTCGCCGTCGCCATGGCCCGCGGCACGCGTGACCGCCTCGGCGCCGACTGGGGCCTCGCCACCACCGGCGTCGCCGGCCCCGACCCCCAGGACGGCAAGCCGGTCGGCACGGTGTACATCGCCGCCGCCGGTCCGGGCGACGTCCCCGTGACCGTGTCGTCCCTCACACTCCCCGGTGACCGCGCCGCAGTCCGCACCGCCTCCGCCGGCCACGCCCTGGCCCTGCTGCTGGCCGTTCTGACCGATCCCGGCGCCCCGTACAACGGTGAACGGCGCGAAAACGGGAATGCCAAGGATACGGAACACCCCGGAAGTCTTTGATGTTTGCAGCCCTGAGTGAACACATCATCGCTCCCCGCACGAGGCCAGCGGGAGGCGGTACGGTGGGGCGAGAAGCGTGTCCCGCGGTCCGAGGAAGGAGGCACCGATGATTCTGCTCCGTCGCCTGCTGGGTGACGTGCTGCGTCGGCAGCGCCAACGTCAGGGCCGCACTCTGCGCGAGGTCTCGGCTTCCGCCCGGGTCTCGCTCGGCTACCTCTCAGAGGTGGAGCGCGGACAGAAGGAAGCCTCCTCCGAACTGCTCTCCGCGATCTGCGACGCCCTGGACGTGCGTATGTCCGAGGTCATGCGCGAGGTCAGTGACGAGCTCTCGCTCGCCGAGCTGGCGCAGTCGGCGGCCTCGGAGACGACTCCCGCGCCAGTGCGGCTCGAAACCATCACGCACGTGCCGGTTCCCGGCAAGCGCGTCACGATCAAGGCGCCCCAGGCGGAATCCGTGGAGGTTGTCGCGGCCTGACCGGCCGCTCCCTCCCAGTCCCTTCCTTCTCACGTTCCGGTGGCCGGGGCCAGCGTGCGATCCCACGCCGGGCCCCCGGCGTATCCGGACGCGGTTTCGCCCGCCGCGACGCTGTTGTTTCCTCCGTCTCGTGCCGCGCTCAGGCCGCCCCCGGCCGCGGCCTTCGGTGCTCACTGGCGAACGGTCTCGTGGTACGCCCTGCCACTGTCCCCGCCCCCTCCTGCCCGGGGCCCGGGATGCCTGGGTCCGCTCCGGCTCGCGCCGGCGTCGTCCGGGACACGTCCGGCCAGGACGTTTCGCGCGCTGTGAGGGGGCAGACGTAACGTGGATCAAACGGACGTACCCCACGCAGGAGGTCGACCATGACCGTCGTGAAGAGCACCCTGACCGACGAGGCCCGCAAGATCGTGGGTGATGCTCTCCAAGGCACGCTGGTGGATCTGCTCGACCTGTCCCTGGTCGCCAAGCAGGTGCACTGGAACATCGTCGGACCGCGCTTCCGCTCTGTACACCTCCAGCTCGACGAGGTGGTCAGCACGGCTCGTACCTACGCGGACACCGCCGCCGAGCGCGCGGCCGCTCTCGGGGTCTCGCCCGACGGCCGTGCCGAGACCGTCGCCAAGACCAGTGGCCTGGAGACCGTCAAGGACGGCTGGATCAACGACAAGGACGTCGTCGACATCATGGTCGCCGGCATCGGCGCCGTGATCGTCCGGGTCCGTGAACGCATCCAGGCCACCGATACCCCCGACCCGGTCACCCAGGATCTGCTGATCGGCCTGTGCGCCGACCTGGAGAAGCACCACTGGATGTTCCAGGCGGAGAACGTCGGCACCGGCAAGACCAACGTCTGACAGCACGCCGTCCGGCCACGCCGGCCCAGGGCTCCCTGTGCGGCGGGCACCGCGGTAGGTGGGCCGTACCGACGGCCTGGGCGGGGTCCGCTGCCCGGCCTCCGCCCCGTTCCCGGCTCGGGATCGCTCCGAGCCGGGAGCAGGGCTTTCTGTGCTCCTGGTCTCCCTGACGTCCCCCTAAGGAGTGAATCCGGCTCGCGAGTGCGTGTGCACTCTTTCGGGTGAATCCGATCGGGCTGGGTGTCTGGGGGAGGGCTGGGCGGTCCGGGGCACGGACGGCGGCGCTGGGGCTGTGCGGGAGCGCTGGGGGCGGGGCTGTGGATGGCGGATATCGGCGCGGGTCCTGGGGCGGCGAGCGCTGCCGGAGGGAGCATGCGGCAATGTTCGCTGATACGTCGAGGGATAGGGCGCGCTCGCTCAGGGAGTGGCCCTGATCAGGTCGTGCGTTCCGGTGCGGGGTGCGGGGGCGTGGGCGTGGGTGCGGCGTTAGGCGTGTCTGGTGGCAGGTCACTCAGGGTGGGTGCGGTATACCCGGCGTTGGCTGGCTCAGGGGGGCGGCCCGCCACAGCGGCTCGACGGCGAGCCCCGCTCAGGGGGTGGCAACGAGGCGGGGTGCCCGGGCGTGGCTCGCTCAGGGGGTAGTGCGAGGCGGAGTGCTTCGGCGGCCGCTCGCTCAGGGGACAGCCACCTACCGGAGCAGCCTCGGGTACAAGCCCTGCTCGGGCCGTAACGCCGCACGGAGTGCGTCGGCGGCAGAACCTCGCCCCGGCCCCAGACCCACCGAGCGGTGAGGCTCGTTCCAGGAGCGTCTGCGGGGAGCCCGGCTGCCGGGAGGATCGCCGACGCCGCCCCGGTGACGCGCGTCCCGGAACCCCGACAGGCCGATGCACCGGGGGTGAGGTGATGGAGCGAGCCCAGCGCAGCGGACTGACCGTCTCGGTCTCCCGCGGGGAGTCTCGGGTGCCACCTTTGGCCGGAGGAAACGTGTGGCTTGGCGCCCCGCCACCGAGCCGGAGGAACCGGGCCTTCCGGTCGACGAGCCGGAGGTGTTGCCCCTTCAAGGCCAGCCCCCGCACGAAGGCTCCAACCCCGGACAGCCAGACCACGAGCCGTCCTCGCTCCGTCGACCGACCCCCAGCAGCGCTCCCGTGGCCGACGGGATGCGGGACACGGGGTTCACCGGGGGGCGGTTCCGGTGCCGAACCCGGCCCCGGCATCGAAGCCCGGCGAGCCGGCCCGCCAGGCACCCGAGCCACCCTCCGAGTCGTTGCCCCCGCAGCCCCGCAGCCCCGCAGCCCCGCAGCCCCGCAGCCCCGCAGCCCCGCAGCCCCGCAGCCCCGCAGCCCCGCAGCCCCGCAGCCCGTCGGTGTTCCGGCCCCGGCGGCAGTCGGGCGCGCTGTCGTCCGGACGGTGACCGGCCCCGGCCGTGGCCCCTCCGGTGGTGGCCGCTCCGGTGGTGGCCGCTCCGGTGGTGGCCGCTCCGGTGGTGGCCGCTCCGGGGCAGTCGCGGGTGGTGAGCTGCCGTGGACGGTGGGCCGGGGACGGCACACGCTGTGCGGCGTCGATCATGCGTGCCGTGGAACCTGTGGCCCCTCGGGCTCTCCCTCACGGGTAGCTCTCATGCGGTCTCCTTTCGCGTGGTCGTTGCCCTGGTCGAGCGCGCTCCGGGTGAGGGGATTCCGTTCGCCCGATCCGGAATCCTTCACTGTCTGTAGAGTATCGATACTCTGTGCGACGAGTCGATGCCCCAGAAGAGTGAACAATACGGTGGTTGGTATCAAATGGGGCTGTTGATCATCCATAGGGGGCATCTCTCCTCCCACAGGACCCCGCAAAGGGCCCTGCCGCCCTCTCGGGGATGTGGGAGGCGGTCATGAATGCTCGTCGTTCACTCCGTCTTGCCGTCTCGGGTCTGCTGTCCGTGGCCTGGTGCTGGTCGCTGTTGCGGGTCGCCCTGGTTCCCGGTCGCGCCGGGCCCCTCGAACAGGGCATCGCCGTCAGTGGCTGGTCGCTCAGCCTGCTGCCCGTGCATGTCTCGCTCTGGCGCCATTCCCGGCGTCGCGCCGGCCTGCTGACGCTTCCTGCGGCCATCGGATCCCCAGCGTTCCCCGTGGCCCCTGCCGTGGCCGAGCCGCTGGACGCCGTTCAGCCGCCGGAGGCCGCCCTGGTGAGCCGTACGCCGGACGGGCATGAGGCATGTCCGCGACCGTGGGCGGGCGTGCCTGCCGGGGTGGACGGGGTCTGTGGTGGGGGGAGCGTTCCAGGGAGTCCGTTGCCCCCACCGAGGCGGCCGGCGTTCGGGGCGGCGCGGCCGGTGACGCTGGTGCGGGTGCCGGCCGGGGCGACCGCGATGTCGGCCTTGCCGTCCTATGCGCGCCGGGCGGTCCCGCCGGCCGAGGACGGCGCCGGGCCGCGTTGGCAGGAAGGGCACCAGTAGGTCACACGTTCCTCGCCGGGTTCGCCCTGGTGGGCCCGGCGGATCGCGGTGGCGCAGCGCAGGCAGGGCCGGTGCGGCCTGCCGTAGACCCAGTGGCCGCGTCCCCTGCGTGGGTCGCCGGTCGTGATGTGGCCGGAGCGCAGGCGGTTCGCGTCGAGAAGGCGGTGGGCGAGGTCCACCAGGCGGTCCGGGGCGGGGCACTCGCCCACGGGGGTCCAGGGGGTGACGCCCCGGAGGAAGCAGATTTCGCACTTGTAGACGTTGCCGATCCCCGCCAGATTCCGCTGGTCGAGCAGTGCTTCGCCGATCGGTCGTTCAGGGGCTGAGAGCAGGCGGCGCAGTGCCTCAGCGGGATCCCAACCGGGGCCGAGCAGGTCGGGGCCGAGGTGTCCGACCAGCAGGTTCTCGTCGGACGTGTGCAGCAGGTCGAGCACCGGCAGGCGATAACCGATGGCCACCGCTTCGGAGGTGGCCAGGACGGCGCGGATCCGGTGGTCGTGTCCGGCGCGGTGGGCTCCGCCGGCCGGCCGGATCTGCCAGGAGCCGTCCATCCGCAGATGGCTGTGGAGCGTCCAGCCGCCCCGGAAGCGGAACATGAGGTGCTTGCCGCGCGGCACCACGTCGTCCACCGTGCGTCCCGTGAGGGAAGCGGTGGCCAGTGATGGCACTCGCAGTTCGGCCCGGGTCAGCACACGTCCCGCGAGTGCTTCCCGCAAGCGGTGTGCCGCGTGCCAAATCGTGTCGCCCTCCGGCATACGTCCATCATGCCGTTCCAGCTCGCCGTCCGGTCCGGTTCAGGTACGCAATCGCAGGCCACGGGGTGTGGGGTGGAAGCCGGCCTCCTCCAGTGCCCGTCCCAGCGGTGAGGTGAGTGCCGCCTCACCATTGACGCGTTCCACCGTCAACGTGCCGATCGTGTCGTGCCGCACCGCGCCGGCCAGAGCGTCAACCGCGGCGGTCAGGCGTGCCGTGTCGGACGTCTCCCAGGCGAGCAGTGTCTTGCCACCGCGTTCGACGTAGAGGGTGAGCGCCCCGTCGACCAGGACGACGAGGGAGCCCGCCTTGCGGCCCGGTTTGTGGCCGGCGCGGGTGTCGGCGGCGCCCGGTGGGTCCGGCCAGGGCAGTGCGGCACCGTAGGCGTTGGCGGGGTCGGCGGCGGCCAGAACGAGGGCGTGCGGTGCGGAGGCGTGCGCCTCGGCGCGCTCCCGTGCGGTGTTGACGGCCCGCAGGCGGTCCACAGCGCCGTCCATCGCGAACTGTGCCGCGCCGAGCCCTTCGACGACGTACCCCCTGCGGGTCTGCCCGGTGTCCTCGAACGCGGACAGCACGCGGTACACGGCCGAGAAGCCGCCCTCGACCCCTTCGGCGGCCACCGCGCCGCGGGTGACGACGCCGTGCCGGTCGAGCAGCGCGTGGCCCAGAGCGTGCGCCCGCAGTGTCGGGTCCGCCTCGATCTCCGGCGTCAGGGACCAGCGGCCGGCGGTGGTCGGCGGTCCACCGCGGGAGGCAGCGGGGCGCCGGGCGGTCAGTGCCCCGATGCGGCCGCGCGGAGTCGAACGCGGCGCCCGGTGCGCGGTGGCCCCCGCGGTGCGGCCGGATCCCAGCAGCGCCCGCAGCGGCGCGAGGGTGTCGTTGGTGAGCCGTCCCGACCAGCACAGGTCCCACAGCGCGTCGGCGAGAGCCGGCTCCGGCACCTCCTCCCCGAGACCGGCGCGCACCTGCTCGGCGATCTGCCGGAAGAACAGGCCGTACCCGCCCGACAGGGCGTCCAGGACCGTCCGGTGGAGCGGCGACAGCTCCAGCGGCGCGGGCGGCCGCAGCGACAGCGGTGCGTTGTCCGCCAGGTGGAGGCCGACCCAGCCGTCCTTGCCCGGCAGCGCCCCAGCCCCGGACCACACCACCTCGCCGGACGCCGTCAACTGGTCCAGCATCGCGGGGCTGAAGTCCGTGACGCGGGACGGCAGCACGAGCCGTTCCAGCGCGGAGGCGGGCACGGACGCGCCCTGCAACTGCTCGATCGCGCGCACCAGGCCGTCCGGCCCCCGCAGCGCCTTGGAACCGACGTGCTGCCACTGCGGCAGGAAGGCGCCCAGAACAGTGGCCGGAACCGGTTCCACCTCTTGGCGCAGTGCGGCCAGCGAACGGCGCCGCAACCTGCGCAGCACCGCCGCGTCGCACCATTCGGACGTGCCCGCCGAGCCCTCCGGCCGGAACTCCCCGCGCACCACGCGTCCGTCCGACGCCAGCCGTTGCAGCGTGCCGTCCACCACGGCCGCGCCCAGACCGAAGCGTATGGCGGCCTCCCCGCTGGTGAACGGACCGTGGGTGCGGGCGAACCGGGCCAGCAGATCGCCCAGCGGGTCCCTGACGGGCTCGGTGAACGCCTCCGGCACGCCGACCGGCAGAGCGGTGCCCAGCGCGTCCCGCAACCGTCCCGAGTCCTCCACCGCGGCGACGTGCTCGGTGCCGGCGACACGCACCCGCACGGCGCGGCGGGATGCCTCCAGTTCGGCCGCCCATGCCGGCTCGGCACCGCGTTCGGCGAGCTCGGCGCCGGTCAGCGGGCCCAGCACCCGCAGGATGTCGGCGACTCCCTCCACGTCCTTGACCCGCCGGTCCTCGGCGAGCCACTGCAGCTCGCGTTCGAGTTCGGCCAGCACCCCGGCGTCCAGCAACTCCCGCAGCTCCGCCTGACCCAGCAACTCCGCCAGAAGCCGCGAGTCCAGCGACAGCGCGGCGGCCCGGCGTTCCGCCAGCGGTGAATCGCCCTCGTACAGGAACTGCGCCACGTAGCCGAACAGCAGGGAACGCGCGAAGGGCGACGGTTCGGTGGTGGTGACCTCCACCAGCCGTACGGAACGCGCTTCGATGTCGCCCATCAGCTCGGTGAGCCCCGGAACGTCGAAGACGTCCTGGAGGCATTCGCGCACCGCCTCCAGCACGATCGGGAACGATCCGAACTCGGAGGCGACCTGGAGCAGTTGCGAAGCGCGCTGACGCTGCTGCCACAGGGGCGTGCGCCGGCCCGGATCACGGCGCGGCAGCAGCAGGGCGCGTGCCGCGCACTCCCGGAAGCGCGAGGCGAACAGCGCCGACCCGCCCACCTGGTCGGTGACGACCTGCTCGACGTCGCCCCTGTCGAACACCACGTCCGCCGCTCCGACCGGACTTTGCTCGCTGTCGTACTCCGTGCCCCGCGCGCCCGCGGGTGCGTCCAGCAGGTCGAGCCCGAGCAGATCGGCGTCCGGCAGCCGCAGCACGATGCCGTCGTCGGCGTGCATGACCTGCGCGTCGAACCCGTACCGCTCCGACAGCCGTGCGGCCAGCGCCAGGGCCCACGGGGCGTGCACCTGCGCGCCGAACGGCGAGTGGACCACGACACGCCAGTCGCCCAGCTCGTCCCGGAAACGCTCCACCACAATGGTGCGGTCGTCCGGGACGTGACCGCAGGCGCGACGCTGTTCGGCGAGGTAGGACAGCAGATTCCCGGCCGCCCACGCGTCCAGGCCCGCGGCCGTCAGCCGCTCGCGCGCGGAATCCTCCCCCAGACCACCGATCTCCCGCAGGAACGCGCCGACCGCACGGCCGAGTTCGAGCGGGCGGCCCAGCTGGTCGCCCTTCCAGAACGGCAGGCGACCCGGGACGCCGGGGGCGGGGGAGACCAGGACCCGGTCGCGCGTGATGTCCTCGATGCGCCAGGACGTGGTGCCGAGGGTGAACACGTCCCCCACCCGGGATTCATACACCATTTCCTCGTCCAGCTCACCGACCCGGCCGCCCCCCTTCTTGGGATCGGCGCCCGCCAGGAACACGCCGAACAGCCCCCGGTCCGGAATCGTGCCGCCGGACGTGACCGCCAGCCGCAGTGCCCCCGGACGCCCGGTCAACGTGCCCTTGACGCGGTCCCACACCAGGCGGGGCCGCAGCTCCGAGAACGCGTCCGAGGGGTAGCGGCCGGCCAGCATGTCCAGCACGGCCGTGTATGCCGAGTCCGGCAGCCCGGCGAAGGGCGCGGCACGCCGTACCAGCGTCAGCAGCTCGTCGGCGTCCCACACGTCGACGGCCACGGCGGCCACGATCTGCTGAGCGAGGACGTCCAGGGGGTTGGCCGGGACGCGCAACGCCTCGATCCGGCCCTGCCGCATCCGCTCGGTGACCACGGCGGACTGCACCAGGTCGCCGCGGTACTTGGGGAACACCACACCGGTGGAGACCGCGCCCACCTGGTGGCCGGCGCGGCCCACCCGTTGCAGCCCGGAGGCGACCGAGGGCGGTGACTCCACCTGGACCACGAGGTCGACCGCGCCCATGTCGATGCCGAGTTCCAGGCTGGAGGTGGCCACCACGGCGGGCAGCCTGCCCGCCTTCAGGTCCTCCTCGACCTGGGCGCGCTGCTCCTTGGACACCGAGCCGTGGTGTGCCCTGGCCAGGAGGGCGGGGGCGCCCCGTGCGGCACCCGACTCGCCCATGAGCTCGGCGGGACGGTGCTCCTCAGGCAGGGGCTCGCCGGTCACCCGTTCGTGGCCGATCTCGTTCAGCCGGTTGCACAGCCGCTCGGCCAGCCGCCGCGAGTTGGCGAACACGATCGTCGACCGGTGCGAGGTGACCAGATCGGCGATGCGTTCCTCCACGTGCGGCCAGATCGACGGCCGCTCCGCCGCCGGTCCCTCGCCGCTGTCGGAGACCGGTGAGCCGCCCAGTTCGCCCAGGTCCTCGACGGGCACGACGACGGACAGGTCGAAGCGCTTCTGCGACGGCGGCTGGACGACGGTGACCTTGCGCCGGGGCGAGAGGAACCGCGCCACCTCCTCGACCGGCCGGACCGTCGCCGACAGGCCGATCCGCCGCGCCGGGCGCTCCAGCAGGGCGTCCAGCCGCTCCAGGGTCACCGCCAGGTGCGCCCCACGCTTGGTGCCGGCCACCGCGTGCACCTCGTCGAGGATGACGGTCTCGACACCTCGCAGGGCCTCCCGGGCGGAGGAGGTCAGCATCAGGAACAGCGATTCCGGTGTGGTGATCAGAATGTCCGGCGGGCGTGTCGCGATCGACCGGCGTTCGGCGGCGGGGGTGTCGCCGGAGCGGATGGCCACCGTGACCTGCGGCTCCGGCAGCCCCAGGCGTACGGCCTCGTGGCGCAGCCCGGTCAACGGGCTGCGCAGATTCCGCTCGACGTCGACGGCCAGCGCCTTCAGCGGCGAGACGTACAGGACCCGGCAGCGGCGCCTGGCCTCGGCGGGCGGTGGCGTGTGGGCCAGCCGGTCCAGGGAGGCCAGGAACGCCGCCAGGGTCTTGCCGGAACCCGTGGGGGCCACCACGAGGACGTCCGACTCCTCGGCGATCGCCCTCCAGGCACCCTCCTGCGCGGCCGTCGGAGCGTCGAAGGCACCCGTGAACCACGCCCGGGTCGCCGGGGCGAACCCGGGCAGGGCGGATCCCGGACCCCGCTCTCCGCCGGGGCCAGGCGATTTCGGCTGCTCTCCGCTCGACATGCCACCCATCGTGCCTCGCGTCACTGACAACGGCGTCCCGCCGGGGTCCGCCCTGTGGAAAGCTCCACCGAGCTCACCGCCCCACACCCCTGTGACCAGTGCGAACGCGGGGAAATGGTGTGACGGGGAGCGGGAAACACTGTTTGTCATGGAGTGCTTTGATCACACAATGAACCCCTGGGCTCATCGGATCAGGCGCGGCGCTGGGTTCCCGCCGAACTGCCCGGGGCCGACCTCCTGCGCGCCCGGTACGTGGCGAAGACCTTCCCCCGGGCACCCGCCTGACGCCTTCGTGATCGCCGCCATCAGCCGGGGCGTCGAGGAGTTCCGCCACCGCCGCGTGATCGGGCGTGCCGGTCCCGGTGGTCGGGGCATGATCAATCCCGAGGTCGACCACACCGGTCACGCCGGGGTCCCGGAAGGCTGGACATACCACGTGCTGTACCCCAACCCCGGCCTCGTCGCGCGCATCACCGCGGAGACCACAGCGATCCGGGGCACCCCCGCACCACGCCCGTCACCCACGACCCGGGGACCACCCGGCTCGTCGCCGCCGTGCACAGGGCGGCGGAGAAGGCCGGCATGCCCACCGCCGACACCCTGCTGCACGCAGCCGCCGGCAGGCACCTGCGGCGCCACGGATCCCCCTCCGCGCTGTCGCGCACCGCCCCCCGCCACGGGACGCCGCACGGCCGCCGTGGCGCGCGAGGCACTGCCGGCCCACATGGCCTCCCCGCCCGCGCTCAATGCCCTCGCCGCCGAACTGGGCACCGAACCGCCCGCACTGCCGCGCGCCTTCAAGAACACCTGCGGCATGCCACCGCACGCCTGGCTCACCGACGCTCATATCCGGCGCGCGCGTACTGCTCGACGGGGGCACCACCCCGGCGGACGCGGCCACCGAGGCGGGCTTCGTCGATCCGTCCCACCTCAGCCGCCACTTCACCCGGATCGTCGGCGTCCCTCTCGGCGCCTGCCAGCGCGAACGCCGCGACGGACGGGGCGGAGCGGCCCTCCCCGAGAGGCGCAAGAACGTACAGGACAGCCGTCCGGAGTCCACGTAGCGTTCGCCGGGTGAACGCGAAAACAATGGGCATACCACCCCGCGACCCCGAGATCCGGCCGGACGCATCGGACGGTTCACCCGGCGGCACGACGCCGAAACCGCGCGCCGCCGTGGTACGCGACGCCCTCGGGGTCGGGGTCGCCGTCGGCCTGTCCGGCTTCGCCTTCGGCGCGACGGCCGCCGGCACCGGCCTGAGCGTGCCGCAGGCGTGCGCCCTCAGCTTCCTGGTCTTCACCGGCGCCTCCCAGTTCGCCCTGGTCGGCGCCCTGGGCGCCGGTGCGGGGGCGGTCGCCGCCGCAGTGGGCGCGATCTTCCTCGGGACGCGCAACGCCTTCTACGGCCTGCGCCTGTCGCGGGTGCTCAGCCTCCGGCCCGCAGTACGCCCGTTCGCGGCGCAGTGGATCATCGACGAGACCTCCGCGGTCACCTTCGCCCAGCCCGACCGCGCGAGCGCCCGTCTGGGGTTCACCGTCACCGGGGCCACGCTGTTCGCGCTGTGGAACCTCACCACGCTGCTCGGCGCCCTGGGGGCCTCCGCCCTCGGCGACCCCGACACGTGGGGCCTGGACGCCGCCGGTCCGGCCGTTTTCCTCGCCCTGCTGGCGCCCCGCCTCAGGGAGGGCGGTCGTGAGCGGGCCACGGCCGTCCTCGGGGTCGTGCTCGTGCTCGCCGCCGTACCGCTGCTGCCGGCCGGCGTCCCCGTGCTGGTCGCCGCACTCGCCGCACCCATGGTGCTGTCCGCGCGCCGCACGTCGCCCACCGGCCGTGAGAAGGCGTCGCGTTGACCACCTGGATCGCCATCGCCCTGACCGCCGTGGGCTGCTACGGGATCAAGCTGCTGGGCCTGTCCATGCCGGCGGAACTGCTGGAGCGTCCGGTCGTCCGCCGGCTCGCCGCCCTGGTGCCCGTCGCCCTGCTGGCGGCACTTACCGCGCAGCAGACGTTCTCCATCGGCAGCCATCTTGTCGTCGACGCCCGCGCCGCCGGGCTGGCCGCGGCCGGAATCGCGCTGCTGCTCCGCGCGCCGTTCCTGGTGATCGTCACCGCGGCCGTCGCGGTGACCGCCGTCGTGCGCTGTGTGACCGGTTGAGCGGTGCGGCGACGACCCGCGTGCTCCTGCCTGATCAGGTACGACGCGTGATCCGTGGACCTGTGGGCTGAACGTTCGGCCGACCGGGTTAGTGTGACGCCGCACACATGCGCGGGGCCGGCGTGCCGCCCCGGGGAGGAGGGCGTGATGTCGGCGGTCCCACCGCAGGACGGCATGGAGCACGCGTGGGAGCTCTCACCCATGGCCCGCGCTCTCGCCGCCCGTTCCGCGCAGAAGGTGAACGAAATGGCGCGTCGTCTCACGCGCGCGAGTGTCCGGCAGGAAACCGCTCACAGTGGTGTGCTGCCCTCCGACGTGCGCAACGCCGAGGTGGCGGCTGCCGCACGTCACGGAATGCGGTCGTTCGTCAGGCGGCAGCACGGCCTCGCGCACCGGCCCGGCCACCACGCGGCGTTCCGGGAGCGGGCGGCGAAGCACGCGGAGGAGGGCATACCGCTGCAACTGCTGCTGCGTGCCCACGCCATGGGCGCGTACATGGTGTGGAAAACCCTCAGGGAGACCGCGAGGCCCGGAGAGGAGGGCGCGCTCGTCGAACTCTCCGGGCTGCTCCTGCTTGCCCAGGAGGACATGGCCGGCGCCGTGGCGGAGACCTACCTCGACGAACAGGCTGCTCTGGCCGCCGAACAGCGTGAGGAGCGGCGGGCGTTCGTGCGCCGCCTGCTGGACGGCACCGCCGGCGCCGACCCCGCCCAGTACGCCGCATTCGGCCTGGAACGCGGAGCCCTCGTGCTCTACCTGTGCAACGAACCAGGCGCCCCACGCACTCCGGCCGGGCGGACGGGCGCCGAGAACCGGTCCGTGCCCGTGACGGCCCCCGCCCTCTCCCCGGTCATGCTGCGGCGCCGTCGGCGCAGGGTGCAGACCGTGCTGGACCGCGTCTTCGGCACCGGCGTGCTCACCCTGCTCGACGACGACGGTGGCCACGCGGTCGTGCCCGCCGGCCCGGGAGTCACCGCGCCCCCTGTGCTGCCGGAGGGGCTCGTCGAGCGCCTGCGCCGGGCCTGCGGCGGCGACGTGCGGCTCACAGCGGTCCCCGCAGCCGTGCCGTCGGACATCGCCGAAGCAGCCCACACCGCGCGTGAGGTCGTACGCGTCGCCCGCGCCAGCGGCCGCCCGCCCGGGCTGCACCGTATGGCCGACGTACTCCTGGAGTTCCACCTTTCGCGCCGCGACGAGAGCAGTGACCTGATCGCCGCCCTGCTGGACCCGATCGGGGGCCGCCCCGACCTGGTGGAGACCCTGCGCACCCACCTTGAACAGCAGCAGGACCGCCGCGCCACCGCCCGCCGGCTCGGTCTCCACCCCAACACCGTGGACAACCGCCTGGCCCGCATCGCCGAACTCACCGGCCTCGACCTGACCTCACCGCGCGGCACCGCCCTCGCGCTCGCCGCCCTGCTGCTGCGCGACGGCGAACGGCTGCCCCGCCGGTGAACACACCGCCGGGGTCCGTCCGCCGGGCCGCGGCACCGGAGAGCCCAGGGAGGCGGGATACTGAGGGTGTGAAGATGACGGTCTTCTGGCAGCGGATGAACGCGCACTTCGGCGAGGTGTACGCCGATTCCTTCGCGCGCGACCACGTCATGTCCGAACTGGGCGGGCGCACAGTCCATGAGGCGTTCGCGGCCGGCTGGGACGCGAAGGCGGTCTGGCGGGCGGTCTGCGGCGCCGTCGACATACCGGCGCACCTGCGCTGATTCGAATCCCTCTACCCCGCTGAGCTGCTGGGACGCGAGTTATCCACAGGCTGGCGCGGTCGCTTGACATGCAAATCGAACATCCATTCTGATGGATCGTGCCGAAACCGGAGGACCCGGTTCGGGGCGACGTCGCAGTGCATTGTCAGTGGCAGGCACTAGCGTCGTTGGACGTGAAGCGATCGACACAAGCAAATCGGGTGGAACCCATGGCAGGAACCGACCGGGAGAAGGCGCTCGACGCCGCTCTCGCGCAGATTGAACGGCAGTTCGGCAAGGGCGCTGTCATGCGGCTCGGCGAGCGGCCGAACGAACCCATCGAGGTCATCCCCACCGGATCGACCAGCCTCGACGTGGCGCTCGGCGTGGGCGGACTCCCGCGCGGCCGTGTCGTCGAGGTCTACGGCCCCGAGTCCTCGGGCAAGACCACGCTGACACTGCACGCGGTGGCCAACGCCCAGCGGGCCGGCGGCGCGGTCGCCTTCGTGGACGCGGAGCACGCGCTGGACCCCGAGTACGCCAAGAAGCTCGGCGTGGACACCGACTCCCTCATCCTGTCGCAGCCCGACAACGGCGAACAGGCCCTGGAGATCGTGGACATGCTGGTGCGCTCCGGCGCCCTGGACCTCATCGTCATCGACTCCGTCGCCGCCCTCGTGCCGAAGGCGGAGATCGAGGGTGAGATGGGCGACTCCCACGTCGGCCTCCAGGCCCGCCTGATGAGCCAGGCGCTCCGCAAGATCACCAGCGCGCTCAACCAGTCCAAGACCACGGCCATTTTCATCAACCAGCTGCGCGAGAAGATCGGCGTGATGTTCGGCTCCCCGGAGACGACGACCGGTGGCCGCGCCCTGAAGTTCTACGCCTCGGTCCGGCTCGACATCCGCCGCATCGAGACCCTCAAGGACGGCACCGAGGCGGTCGGCAACCGCACCCGGGTCAAGGTCGTCAAGAACAAGGTCGCCCCGCCCTTCAAGCAGGCGGAGTTCGACATCCTCTACGGCCAGGGCATCAGCCGCGAGGGCGGCCTGATCGACATGGGTGTCGAGCACGGCTTCATCCGCAAGTCCGGCGCCTGGTACACCTACGAGGGCGACCAGCTCGGCCAGGGCAAGGAGAACGCGCGCAACTTCCTGAAGGACAACCCCGACCTTGCCGACGAGGTCGAGAAGAAGATCAAGGAGAAGCTCGGGATCGGCGCCCGCCCCGAGGCGCCGGGCACGCAGCCGGGTGCCGACGCGGCCACCTCTGCTCCCGCCCCCGCGGCCGAGGCCCCGGCCGTCCCCGTCCCGGTGAAGGCCCCGAAGGCCACGAAGACCGCGGCAGCCAAGGGGTAAGCGGTGCAGTGGTCGTCACCGTCACCACGGAACGACGACGGGTCGTCCTCGTCCAAGGCCGAGCGTGACCCGTCGTCGGGCAACCCGGATGAGCGAGCCCGCTCCATCTGCCTCCGGCTCCTGACCGGGACACCGAGGACCCGCAAACAGCTGGCGGACGCGCTGCGCCGGCGCGAGGTCCCCGACGAGGTGGCAGAGAGCGTGCTGTCCCGCTTCGAGGACGCTGGCCTGATCGACGACGCGGCCTTCGCCGACGCCTGGGTGGAGTCCCGGCACCACGGCCGGGGACTGGCCCGCCGGGCCCTCGCCCGTGAGTTGCGGACCCGCGGCGTCGACTCCGGCGTCATCGACGCTGCGGTCGGTCAGCTCGACTCCGAACGCGAGCAGGAGACGGCACGGAGCCTGGTGGAGCGCAAGCTGGCTTCTACCCGCGGCCTGGAGCGTGACCGGCGGATACGCCGGCTCGCCGGAATGCTGGCGCGCAAGGGGTACGGGGAAGGGCTGGCCCTACGGGTGGTACGCAGAGCGCTGGAGGAGGAGGGCGAGGACACGGACTTCCTGGAGGACTGCCTCCCGGACTGACACGGCGGTCGGCGCGGCCAGCCGCCGCGCGGGACCTCAAGGGGTGCCGGCATCCAGCTGAGCAGGCGTGACCAGGCGGTGGGCTGCGGCCACAGTCGCCCCACGCGGAGAGGCGGCGGCCCGCGGGGGACGGCCGCTGGGCTCGAACGGGCCTCCAGCGGTGGGCGGTTGCTGGGCCGACGAGCGTCGTGGCTGAAGGACGCGTCCTGCCGTGGATGCCCGCGGATGTTCTCCGTGCCGGGCGGTCACAGCAGTCGGCGACGCGTCAGGGACCTGGTATGTCAGGCACCGGAAGACGGTGGTGTGACCGGGAGTCCCGCCAAGCGCCAGGACTGGAAACCGCCGATGAGGTCGGTCGCGTTCGGCAGCCCCAGGTCCTGGAGGGTGGCGGCGGCGAGGCTGGAGGCGTAGCCCTCGTTGCAGATGATCACGACGCACAGGCCGGGGTCGCCCGCCTCGGGGAGGCGGTGGTCGCTGAGCGGGTCGAGGCGCCATTCCAGCTCGTTGCGTTCGACGATGCGGGCGCCGGGAATGGTGCCGTCGCGATCACGCAGTGCCGCGTACCGGATGTCGACCAGCAGGGCACCGGAGGCGGCGGCCGACCGGGCTTCCGCCGGGGTGAGCCGGTGCAGTCGGCTGCGGGCGGCGGCGAGGAGGGCGTCGATGCCGCGGACCGGATCGGTGTCGGTGGTGGTCACCATGCCTCCGGGCGCTCGACGAGTTCGAAGCGAAGGGTGTTGCCGTGCCGGCTGTAGCGCCGCATGAGGGGGAGCGGCGGATAGTAGGCGTGGACGGAGACGGAGTGGTGTTCCCCGGAAAGGTTCACGACCTGGTGGACGTGGTGTTCGCCGAAGAAGCGGCCCTTGCCAGTGGGCAGTTCACGGACGCGGTAGGCGCCCTCGCCCAGATCGACGGTGCGTCGGCCCTGCGGTGGGACGGGCACCGCGGCGGATTCCTCGCGCAGGTCACCGGCCGCGGTAGCGAAGGCGCCGAAGGAACCTCCGTGGTCGTGCCAGCCGGTCTCCGCGCCGGGTGGCCAGCCGATCAGCCATGCCTCGCTGCCGCTGGGACCCTCAAGACGCACCCAAGTGCGGCCGTCCGGATCGAGCGGCAGAGAGGCGATCAGTTCGCGGTCGGCGGCGACCGCTTGGACGAAGGCCAGCAGTTCACCCGGTTTCGGCGCGGCGGCTTCGGAGGCGGGGAGTTCGTCCACGCCGGTGGTTCGGGGCCCGGGGACGGGACTCGTCAGGGCAGGGCTGGAGGGGGGTACGGACAAGGAAACCATCCCGGTGATCGCAAAGGAGCGTGCTCACAAGCACGTTGAACTGGGGGATTGCGAATCAGCAGGAGCGAGGACACAGGTAACCCGCGTAGCGGAGGGAGTACACATGGACCCTCCGTACGAGACGCAGGTCAAGAGCGTTCATGCCCGGGAGTCAAGCATGTGATCGGACGAAGCGTCAAGAAGATCACTCCCGCATCCCGTATCGCGGACCGGAGCTTCGTTTCCACAGGTCAGGCGAGTGAGGATGGCTGGCCGCCGGAGCGGTCCCAGCGAGCGGCCGACTCCCGGACCGGCACTCCCGGACCCGGTGAGGGCCATCGTCGCACCCGCACCCCGCACCCTGCGGCCCTCGCCATCGGACGGCCGTGGTGCCGGCTGGGTGAGGTGTCGGAAACCGAGGTTCCCGGCCGTCGAGAACGCGGGCAGTGCCAACCTGGGCGGGTTCTGACCTGGACGTTCGTGCGAGCGGCCAGGGGTCGTGCGGGACCGCCGTCTCACGCCGGTGGGTGTCGATGCCACCGGCGTCGGCGCCGTACTGGAAGGCGGCGGGATGGACCGGCGTTGTGCCGGGGTGACCGCCGGGACTACGGCGGCTACCCGTCCGCATGGTGATATTCCGCCGTCTCGTCGGCGGCCTCGGGGCCGACCGGGTGCGGCTCACCGTCCAGTGCCGGGGGGCCGCCGCGGGCCAGGTCGGCGTAGGCGTACAGCTCGGCCGGGCGGCAGCCGGTCATGGCGGCGACGAGATGGCCGTCCGGGCGGACGAGCAGGACGGTGTGGGCGGTCGCGCCCGGGTACGCCTCGGTGATCAGCAGGTCGGCCGGGGCGGGCAGACCGGCGACCGCGCCGCACAGTTGCGGCATCAGACCGGCGGTGAGCCAGTGCCGGCTCTCCCAGACGCCGGTGCCCGGGGCGACGAGCACGACGAGGAGGCCACGCCCGAGGTGGTCCGACAGGAGCGCGCGGCCGCCGGACAGGTCGATGACTGGGATGTCGTCGACCAGCGCCCCCGGCTCCGTGCCGAGCGAGGTGACGAGCGGAGAGGCGCCGCCACGGCCGCCGTCGCGCGCGGCGGTGAGGGCGAGCGGGGAGCGGCGGTAGACCGGGAGCTCCCCGAGGAGGCCGCAGCCGAGGTGGCCGTCGGTGAGGAGCTCCGCGTGCCGGGCGGCGGATCCGGACAGCATGGAATGGCGCAGCGTATGCCAGGTGCCCTCGGCCCGCACCAGGGGAAGTGCCTGGTCGGCTGCGCGAAGCCGGGCTCCGACGCAGCCGCGGCGTTCCGACTCGTAGCTGTTGAGCAGCGTCTCGGAGGCGCCCTGGTGCCAGGCGAGGGCGAGCTTCCACGCGAGGTTCTCGGCGTCGCGCAGCCCCTCCTCGACGCTCTGCGTGCCCAGAGAACCGAGCAGGTGGGCGGCGTCGCCGGCGAGGAACGCCCGGCCGTCGCGCCAGTGGCGGGCGAGCCGCTGGTGCACCGCGTACTCGGCGGAACCCAGCAGTTCGTAGGCGGGCACGCTGCCGTCGGACCAGGCGGCGAGGGTCGTGCGAACCCGGGCGATCAGGGTGTCGGTGGTCAGCGGCGGGGTGTCCGGCCGCAGCGACCAGTCGATCCGCCACACGCCCCGCGGCAGCGGCCGGGCGGTGATCTCACCGCCGCGAGCACCGGGCGGGTCGCGGTGCAGCAGGGCGACGCCCGGATCGGGCAGGTTGGCCCGCAGCGTGGCCACGGCGTACCGGTCTACGGCGGTGCGGCCGGGGAAGCGGATACCGAGCAGTTTGCGGACGGTGGACCGCGGACCGTCGCAGCCGACCAGGTAGGAGCCACGCCACCAGGCGTCGGTGCTCCCCCGGACCGCGTGGGTGTGGACGTCGACGCCGTGCGTGTCCTGCTCGACGGCGTCCACCCGCGTGCCGCGTGCGACGGTCAGCAGCTCATGGTCGCGCAGGGCGGCGAACAGGCCGCGCCGCAGGTGGTCCTGCGACAGGTGCAGGGGTGAGACGTCGTCCCAGTCGGTGTCGGCGCTGCCCGGGGTGTCGGGGGTACGTCCCCGCGCGGATGCCGCAGGGAGGGCTCGTACGGGGTCGCCGGTGGCGTTCCCCTCGGCCGGTGCGGCGGCGGGAGCGAAGCGGACGGACTGGATCACCTGGCGCCGGCGCATCGTGCGCCAGCCGGTCCAGCGTGCCGCGTCCTCGTGGATCCGGGGGTGGCCGAGCCGTGCCAGCAGGCTGGCGGTGCGCGGCCGCAGGACGACGGTGCGTTCCGGTTGGGGGGCCGCGCCGCCCGGGTCCTCGTCGAGCAGCACCACCGGGACCTCGTGTCGCAGCAGGCACAGCGCCAGCGTCAAACCGGTCGGGCCCGCGCCCGCCACGATTACCGGCTCCATGCCGGAGTCCCTCCGGGCCGGACCGCGGCGTTCCGCCCCACGGGGTGGGGGGACGGCGGCAGGGGAGAGGGACGAGTTCCGGTCCGGGGTGCGGTCACATAGCGTATGCAATCGACTGCCGCTGCGTGCGTCAAGCGAGCCGTCCCCAGGTCACCGGCACGCCACGCGCGTGGATGCACACCCGCCGACGCGCCGTCACCACACGGCTGCACGGTCCTTGATGACGGCATGCGTCAACGGTACGAGAAGCAGTGCCACGCGCGGGAGGCCGCATCCTGACGTTCAGCCCTCCGCGAGCACCTCACCGCGCGGTCGCGCACGGTGGGCGGGGCTGCCGGAGGATCGCGGTGCGATCGATCACCGGAGGAATGATTGAAGCACCTGCGACGGCGGGCGTACGGTCCGCGACGGCAAGGGTTTTCGTGCCGTGTCACCCTGCGGCCCGCGTAATCGTGCCCTGATGCGTCACGATTCCGCGGCGTCGGCCATGGCGGCGGACAACCGCGCACAGGTGACGCGTTGTGTTCCGTTGCGCATGTGCACGATATGGCCTCAGTGGTGCAGAACCTTGGAGAGGAAGTCCTTGGCCCGGTCGGAGCGCGGGTTGCTGAAGAAGCGGTCCGGCGGAGCCTGTTCGACGATGCGGCCGTCCGCCATGAAGACCACGCGGTTGGCGGCCGAGCGGGCGAATCCCATTTCGTGGGTGACGACGATCATCGTCATGCCGTCGTCGGCGAGTTGACGCATGACCTCGAGGACCTCGTTGATCATCTCGGGGTCGAGAGCCGAGGTCGGCTCGTCGAAGAGCATGACCTTGGGGTCCATGGCCAGTGCGCGGGCGATCGCGACACGCTGTTGCTGGCCGCCAGACAACTGCGCCGGGTACTTGGCTTCCTGGGAGGACAGCCCGACACGGTCGAGGAGTTCGCGGGCCCTGGCCACGGCCGCGGCCTTCGCCGTGCGCCGCACCTTGACCTGGGCGACGGTCACGTTCTCCAGAACCGTCTTGTGCGCGAAGAGGTTGAACGACTGGAAGACCATGCCGACCTCGGAGCGCAGCTTCGCGAGTTCGCGGCCCTCCGCGGGCAGCAGGCGGCCGTCGATCGTGATGGTGCCGCTGTCGATGGGCTCCAGGCGGTTGATGGTGCGGCAGAGCGTCGACTTGCCGGACCCCGACGGCCCGATGACCACGACGACCTCGCCGCGTCCGACGGTCAGGTCGATGTCCTGGAGGACATGCAGGGTGCCGAAGTGCTTGTTGACGCACTCCATCGCGACGATGGGCGGTCCCACCGGGCGCGGTTCGCGCGGCCCGGGCAGCGCGGTGGCGGCCCGTGCCTTGGCGAGCGACCGACCGTCCGGGCGGTCGGGAAGCCCGGGTGTTCGGGGAACCGGCGTGTCGGTCATGGGAGGCGCTCCATCCTCGGTGATCCACCAGACGGTAACGATCGGGCACGACGCGGTCAGCACATCTGAGCGGAATCTGAGCCTGCCACGCACACAGCACAGTGCCACAGGGCACGTCATCGCGCCCGACCCGGCGACGGGAACAGCTGCCCCCTGCGGCTACCCAAGGGTAACGAGGTGTGGTTCCTCCAGCGCAAGCCGGTGCCGGGCCGGGTGCCGCAGTCGCCGGTCGGCTGCCGCTCGTTCCCGGCGTCATGCTGATCCCGGGTCCGGTCCCGCCTGCCGGAAGTGCTCCGTCCTCCAGTGGCGCGCGATCCTCTCCGTATAGGCTCGGCCCACCGTGTGTGTGCGGTTCCCGGTTGACCGCGTCCACGGACGGGGCACCGCGCCGGCGTTCGGCTGAGCGGGTTACGCGGGTCCCTGACCTGGGCCGCCGCGTTCTCGTCCAGGATGCGTGCGGTGCTTCTTGCCGCAGGCGGCCGTCACGTTGTGTACGTGTCGCGGCACGCTGCGACAGGGGAAGCCCCGGGCCCTTGACGCGGGCGCCGGGGTACGGGTGGATGCGTGACGAGGGGTCGTGCCGGTGAGCGGTGGGACATGTGTGCCAGGACAGACGGCAGCCGGTGGCCCGCACGGGTCGACGACGGACGAGGTGACAGGGGAACCATGCGGCTGCTGCTGGTCGAGGACGACGAGCGGGTCGCCTCAGCGCTGTCGGCGGTGCTCGGACGGCACGGGTTCGACGTCGTGCAGGCGGGCAGCGGCGAGGAGGCGCTGGCGGCACTGCTGCCGGACGCCGGGCCGCCGTTCGATGTCGTCCTGCTGGACCTCGGGCTCCCGGACCAGGACGGCTTCGAGGTGTGCGACCGGATCCGGCGCGGCTGCGGCACGCCGGTCATCATGGTCACCGCCCGCGCCGACGTGCGCTCCCGCATCCACGGGCTGAACCTCGGCGCCGACGACTACGTGGTCAAACCGTACGACACCGGCGAACTGCTCGCCCGCATCCACGCCGTCAGCCGGCGCCGCACGGCCGCGGAGGAACGCGAGGCCGAGGTGCCCGCCGCCGGGGCCGCGGAGACGGCGGACGAGCCGGTGCGGTTCGGGCCGGTCGTCATCCGGATCGCCGCACGGCACGTCGAGGTGGACGGTGTGGTGATCACGCTGACCCGCAAGGAGTTCGACCTGTTGTCACTGCTGGCCCAGCGGCCGGGGGTCGTCTTCCGCCGCGAGCAGATCATCAGTGAGGTGTGGCGCACGAACTGGGAGGGCACGGGCCGCACCCTGGAGGTGCACGTCGCCTCCCTGCGGTCCAAACTCGGCCGCCCGGCCCTGATCGAGACGGTACGGGGAGTCGGCTACCGCCTCGTCGTACCGGCCGCCTGATCCGGCGGAGCGCGCACCGTGCGTTCCCGGCTCCTGCCGCTGCTGCTCGTCCTGATGGCGGCGGCCCTGATCGCTCTCGGCCTGCCGCTCGCCGTCAGCCAGGCGGTAGCCCAGCAGCAGCGGCTCATCATCGACCGCATCGACGACACCTCCCGGTTCGCCGCCATGGCGCAGTACGTCACGGACGCCTCCGCCGACGATCCCGAGGGGGCGGGCGGAGGCAGGGCCGAGGCGCTGCACCGCCTCGCCGCGCTGCGCAGCGAACTGGCCCGGTACGACCAGCTGTACGGCATCAGAGTGGGCGTGTTCTACCGCGACGGCACCGCCATGGCGGCGGCGCCGCACGGCTGGCGCACCGCCGCGCAGATAACCGACGACCAGGCCTTCCAGGAGGCGCTGGCGGGCCGGCGCAGTCACAACCCGGGACAGGTCTGGCCCTGGCAGCACTCCCGTGTCACGGTGGCCTCGCCCATCGTGCGCGACGGTGACGTGGTCGCGGTCGTGCTGACCGATTCGCCGACCGGCGCGATGCGTTCACGCATCCTGCGCGGCTGGATGACGATCGCCGCCGTCGAACTGGCCGCGACCCTGGTGGCGGTGGCCGCCGCCGTCCGGCTGACCGGCTGGGTGCTGCGGCCGGTCAAGGTGCTCGACCGGGCCGCCCACGACATCTCCACCGGCCGTCTGACCGCCCGGGTCGCCGAGGCCGGCGGTCCCCCCGAGCTGCGGCGCCTGGCTCGGTCGTTCAACGAGATGGCGGACAACGTCGAGCAGTCGCTGGAGCAGCAGCGGGCGTTCGTCGCCGACGCATCGCACCAGTTGCGCAACCCGCTGGCCGCACTGCTGCTGCGCATCGAACTGCTGGGTCTCGAACTCCCGCAGGGCAACGCCGAGATGGCCTCGGTGCGCGACGAGGGCAAGCGGCTGGCCACAGTGCTGGACGACCTGCTGGGCCTGGCGCTGGCCGAGCACACCGTCGCCCTGCCCCGGCTGACGGACGTGGCGGCCCTGGTCGCGGAACGCGTCACCGCCTGGTCGCCGGCGGCCGTGCACCGCGACGTGGTGCTGACCCAGACCGGAGGGGTGGCTGTGACGGGCTGGGCGGACCCTGTGACGCTCTCCAGCGCCCTGGACGCCGTCGTGGACAACGCGGTGAAGTTCACGCCCTCAGGCGGCCGTGTGGAGATCTCCGTGGTCGCCCGCGGCGAGACCGTCACCGTCACCGTCGCCGACGGCGGCCCGGGACTCGCGGAGGACGAACTCGCCCGCGTCGGGGACCGCTTCTGGCGCTCCGGCCGTCATCAGAACGTCAGCGGTTCCGGCCTGGGCCTGTCCATCGCGCGCATCATGCTGCGGCAGGGCGGCGGCGGACTGTCGTTCGCCCCCAACACCCCGCACGGCCTGCGGGTCGGTGTCACCGTGCCGCGGTCGGGGCCGCAGGGGTGACCGGAGTGCGTCAGGGCTTCGCCGACAGGTAGTAGCGGCGGGCGCCCTCGTCCAGGGGCAGCGGATCGGTGTAGATGGCGGTGCGCAGGTCGACCTGCTGGGCGGAGTGCACCACGGCGCCGATCCGGTCCCGGCTGTCGATGACCGCCTCCGTCACCCGCTGCACCACAGCGGGATTCTCACGGTCGGTGGTGATCAGCAGATTCGCCACGGCGATCGTCGGCACGTCCCGCGCGTCGTGCATGAGCGGGTAGGCGTTCGACGGCATCAGGGCCGAGCGGTAGAAGTCGGCGGTGGCCCCCAATCGGCGCAGCGGCCCCGCGAGGTCACCGAGCTCCACCAGCTTCACGGGGTAGTGCTTGGTGAGCGTCTGCACGGCACCTGTGGGCAGCCCGCCGGACCAGAAGAACGCGTCCAGGCGGCCGTCCTCCAGCAGCCCGGGAGCGGTGTCGATGCCCGCCGGGACCGCCGAGATGTCGTGGTTGGCGTCAATTCCGGCCGCCGCCAGCAAACGCCGTGCTATCAGGTTGACGCCTGAGCCGGCCTGCCCCACCCCCACCCGCAGCCTCTTCAGGTCACGGGCGGAGCGCACCGGGGACGACGCGGGCACGATCAACTGCATGTAGTCGTCGTACAGACGCGCCACCGCGCGCAGCCGCGAGCGGGCCTCACCGTGGTAGTCGGCCACCGCGTCGGCCTGGGCGAACGTGAAGTCCGCCCGCCCCGACGCCACGTAGTCGATGTTCTGCACCGAGCCCTGCGACGCCAGCATCCGGATCCGGTCACCCGGCAGATCCGCCCGCAGTGTCGGCGCCAGCAGCCGCCCGTAGATGTCGTACACACCGGTCGGCACCCCGGTGGCCACCGTCACTGTGCCCCTGGGGTACGGGCCGGTGCCGACGGAGGGAATCAGCCACCAGGCCAGCAGGGCGCACGACGCGGCCAGGGCGGTCAACGACCACAGCGCGCACCGCCGCGTCAGCCACCGAGGCAGCGCACGTCTCCCGGGAAGCTCCATCGCGGGCGATCCTGCCAGCCGTCCACCCGGCGCGGAAGCCGGGCGGCACTACCGTTTTCCAGCACCATGGAGCACGATTTCGGCCGGGGACCCAACCGCGCGCGAGCACCCGGAGAACAACGCGTCAACACCGAGCCACGCGGTGGGGGCGTGCGGAACGGTCAGGAAGTGCCGCGGTGCCTCCTGGCCTAGGACGCCGATTCCCCGCCCGCCGCGCTCTGCGACTGAGCTGCCTCCTTCTGCGCCAGCCACGCGGCGACCGTGTCGCCCGGGCCGTCGTCGCTCACCCGCAGCACGTCCCGCAGCGCGCCCGGCGGTGTGCCCCGGCGGCGCCACTCGCGCGGATAACCGAGGGAGACCTCCTCGAAGCGCACGCCGTCGTGCCACGTGGTGCGGGGGATGTGCAGGTGGCCGTAGACCATCACCGCGACCGGGAACCGCTTGTGCCAGTCCGCGGTCGCCTCCGTGCCGCACCACAGCGCGAACTCCGGGTACCGCAGTACCCGGGTCGGCTCCCGCATCAGGGGGTAGTGGTTGACCGGCACCAGGGGGATCGACGGATCGCACTCCTCCAGCCGCCGTTCCGTCAGGGCCACGCGTTCCCGGCACCACGCCGCGCGGTCCGCGAACGGGTCGGCGTGCAGCAGGTACTCGTCCGTGCACACGATGCCCGTCTTGTGCGCGTAGGCCAGAGCCGACGTCACGTCGTCCGTGCCGTCGGGGCGGAAGGTGTAGTCGTACAGCAGGAACATCGGCACGACCCGCACCGGTCCGCCGGCCCCCGTCCACACCGGGTACGGGTCCTCCGGGGTGACGACCCCCAGGCGCCGGCACAGCTCCACCAGGTGCTCGTAGCGCTCGACACCCCGCAGCGGTCCGTCACCGCGCGGCGTCCACAGTTCGTGGTTGCCCGGCACCCACACCACACGCTCGAAACGCTCCGCCAGCAGCCCCAGCGCCCACTCGATGTCCGCGATGTGCTCGCCCACGTCACCGGCGACGATCAGCCAGTCACCCGGGTGCGTGGGGTGTAGCTCGGAGACGATCTCGCGGTTCTCCTTGTACGCGATGTGCAGGTCGCTGATCGCCAACAGCCGGGCGTTCCCGCGTGCCTCGTGCATCCGGTGCCTCTCCCCGTCCCCGGACGGCCGCCCGGTCCGATACCGGTCGCCAGCATTCCTCCGCGCCACCTCCGGGGGCAAGCCCCGCCGGAACGTGTCCCCCGATCTGCCGCCGCCCTGCGGCGCGCGGCGCTCCAGCAAGCGCCTACCCTGGTCGGGTGAAGAGCGGTGACCGGAGTCCTGCAGTGGACGTTGAGCGAAGCTATGAGATCCGCACCTACGGGTGCCAGATGAACGTCCACGACTCCGAACGTCTGGCGGGGCTCCTGGAGGCGGCGGGATACGTCCCGGCGCCCAAGGGGTCCGACGGCGCCGACGTGGTCGTGTTCAACACATGCGCGGTGCGGGAGAACGCCGACAACAGGCTGTACGGCAACCTCGGGCAGCTGGTGCCGAAGAAGAACGCCCGGCCCGGCATGCAGATCGCCGTCGGCGGCTGTCTCGCGCAGAAGGACCGCGAGACCATCGTCAAGAAGGCCCCATGGGTCGACGTCGTCTTCGGCACGCACAACATCGGGCAGCTGCCCGTTCTGCTGGAGCGGGCCCGGGTCGCCGACGAGGCGCAGGTCGAGATCGCCGAGTCCCTGGAGGCGTTCCCCTCCACCCTGCCGACCCGCAGGGAGTCCGCCTATGCGGCCTGGGTGGCCATCTCCGTGGGCTGCAACAACACCTGCACTTTCTGCATCGTCCCCGCCCTGCGCGGCAAGGAAAAGGACCGCCGCCCCGGCGACGTCCTCGCCGAGGTCGAGGCCCTGGTCGCCGAAGGCGTCGTCGAGGTCACCCTGCTCGGTCAGAACGTCAACGCCTACGGCTCCGACATCGGCGACCGGCAGGCGTTCAGCAAGCTGCTGCGCGCCTGCGGGGCGGTCGACGGGCTGGAACGGGTGCGCTTCACCTCGCCGCACCCGCGTGACTTCACCGACGACGTCATCGAGGCGATGGCCGCCACGCCCAACGTGATGCACCAGCTGCACATGCCGATGCAGTCCGGCTCCGACACGGTCCTGAAGGCCATGCGCCGCTCGTACCGCCAGGACCGCTACCTGGGCATCATCGAGAAGGTGCGGGCCGCCATGCCCGACGCCGCGATCTCCACCGACATCATCGTCGGCTTCCCCGGTGAGACCGAGGAGGACTTCGAGCAGACGCTGCACGCGGTGCGCGAGGCACGCTTCGCGCAGGCTTTCACCTTCCAGTACTCCAAGCGGCCCGGCACCCCCGCCGCCACCATGGAGGGGCAGATCCCCAAGGCCGTCGTGCAGCAGCGCTACGAACGTCTCGTGGCGCTCCAGGAGGAGATCTCCTGGGAGGAGAACAAGAAGCAGGTCGGCCGCACCCTCGAAGTACTGGTCGCCGAGGGGGAGGGACGCAAGGACGACCGCACCGCCCGGCTGTCCGGCCGCGCGCCCGACCACCGCCTCGTGCACTTCGAACGCCCCCTGGAGCCGGTGCGCCCCGGCGACATGGTGACCGTCGCCATCACCTACGCCGCCCCGCACCACCTGCTGGCCGAACGGCCGGCGCTCGCCGTGCGCCGCACACGGGCCGGTGACGCCTGGGAACGCCGCAGCGCCGCCGTCAAGCCCGCCGGCGTCATGCTCGGCATGCCCGCCCTCGGTGTTCCCGCCGCCTCCCCGGCCCCCTCCGGCGCCTGCGGCTGCGACTGATCCCCGGCACGCCACGGGCCCGCCCGCCGGCCCCGGGGCGGACCGGACGGGCCCGCCGGACCGGCATAGGATCACGCAGGTGCCGGTTCCGGGTGATGTTGGGGTGCGTTGACTATGGTGCTGCGACTGGGCGGACGCGCTTTCGCGGACGACGAGTTCCTCGTCATGGCGGTGGTCAACCGCACCCGCGACTCCTTCTTCGACCAGGGCGCCACGTACGCAGAGGAGGCCGCGCTCACGGCGGTCGACAAGGCGGTGCGTGAGGGCGCCGACATCCTCGACATCGGTGGTGTGCCCGCCGGCGAGCTCAAGGAGCACGTCGGCGTCGAGGAGGAGATCAGCCGGGTCGCCGGGTTCGTCGCCCTGGTCAAGGACCGCCACCCCGGCCTCGTCGTCAGCGTCGACACCTGGCGCCACGAGGTCGCCGACGAGGTCTGCGCGGCCGGCGCCGATCTGATCAACGACACGTGGGGCGGCGCCGACCCCCTGACCGCGGTCGTCACCGCCGAGTGGGGCCGCGGCCTGCTGTGCGCCCATGTCGGCGACCAGGCGCCGCGCACCGACCCCAGGCGCGTCACCTACGACGACGTCATGGCGGACGTGCTGCGCCGCACTCTGGCGCTGGCGGAACGGGCGGTGGCGCTCGGCGTACCGCGCGAATCCGTGGTCATCGACCCTGCGCACGATTTCGGCAAGGCGACGGTCCACTCCCTCGAAGTCACCCGCCGTCTGCGGGAGATGGCCGGTACCGGGTGGCCGGTGCTGGTCGCCGTCAGCAACAAGGACTTCATCGGCGAGACCCTCGACCTGCCCGTCGGGCGGCGCCTGACCGGTACCCTCGCCACCCTCGCCGTCTCGGCCTGGGAGGGCGCCCGCATCTTCCGGGTCCACCAGGTCGCCGAGGCCCGTGCGGTGTTGGACGAGGTGCGGGAGATGAAGGCCGTGCGGGGATGAGGTGGCCCGGCCTGGGTGAGGACCACCGGCCGGTAAGGACCAGGCAACCAGAGAACGACCCTTACCGGGTGGCCGCTCCCAGCCAGCGGGCGTAGGCCCAGCGGACGTAGTCCCGGCGCGGCCGATCCTCCCAGTTCTCGTCCCAGCCGTCCGTGACCCACAGCCGGTCCGCCGCCGCCTCCGCGGAGGCCGCGGCGGCCGGTGAAGGATCGGCCAGAGCGCTGCGGTCGGCGGCGGCCGCCTCGCGCAGGGCGTATTCGCGCACCGGTGAATCCGGCCCGAGGCCACGCAGGCGCTCGGCTCCGTGGTACGGGCGCGTGGCGTCGGCCAGCCAGGCCGCCTCCCGCTCCAGGGAGGGGGCCCGGTCGTAGGGAATGCTGTCGTGCGGCACAGCGGCAACTATCACACGGTGAGGTCACGCCCGGTGCCTGCCGATCCGGGGTGACGGGCTTCCGGAATCGTGCCGCACGGTGACGCCGTTCGCACCGCACCGCACGCGCTGACAACTGAGGGAGATCCGCCGGCCCCGATGCCGAGGGCCCGGGGCCGGCGGACGGGGAGGTCAGTGCTGGTCGTCGCCGCCCTCGCCGCTCCACTTGCCCGTGGAGTCCTTCGCCCGCTCGGTGCCCTTGTCGACCTGCTCCGAGTGCTTGCCGCCGGTGCGGTCGTCGACTGTCTTGCCCGTGCGGTCGATGCCCTGATCGACCTTGTCACTGTGGTCGTGCGCGAGTTCCTGAGCCTTGCTCTTGTTGCCGAAGCGTTCCTTGATCGAGTCCATGAAACCCATGGGTCACCGTCCTTGACACGACGACGAGCGGGCGCGGCTCCCGGCGTCCGGGAAGGAAGCACCCGAAAACGTTCTATTTCACTATCAGACGATACTCGTGCGCGAGGCATTCCGCGTTTGGGAGACTGGGGCGGTGAACAACGACGTCCGGGGCCGCGGCGCCCCCCAGGTGATCACCGTCGTCGGCCCCACCGCCGCGGGCAAGTCGGACCTCGGCGTTGCCTTGGCGCGGGAGCTGGGCGGCGAGGTGATCAACGCCGACTCCATGCAGCTCTACCGGGGCATGGACATCGGCACCGCCAAACTCACCGAGGCCGAACGCGGCGAGGTGCCGCACCACCTGCTGGACGTCTGGGACGTCACCGAGACCGCCAGCGTCGCTGAGTACCAGCGCATGGCCCGCGCCCGCGTCGACGCCCTGCTCGCGCAAGGGCGGGTACCGGTGCTGGTCGGCGGCTCCGGGCTGTACGTCCGGGCCGCGGTCGACGTCATGGAGTTCCCCGGTACCGACCCGGCCGTCCGGGCCCGGCTGGAGGCGGAACTCGCCGAGCGGGGCAGCGGTCCCCTGCACGACCGCCTGGCCACTCTGGACCCCGCGGCCGCGGCCGCCATCCTGCCGGGCAACGGCCGGCGCATCGTGCGCGCGCTGGAGGTCGTCGAGATCACCGGCCGCCCCTTCACCGCCACCCTGCCCGGACACCGCGCCCACTACGACGCCGTGCAGTTCGGGGTAGCCGTCCCCCGTCCGGAACTCGACGCCCGGATCGGCGCACGGGTGGACCGCATGTGGGAGGCGGGCTTCCCCGACGAGGTGCGGGCCTTGGAGGCGGCCGGACTGCGCGAGGGGCTGACCGCCTCGCGGGCGCTCGGATACCAGCAGATACTGGCCTGTTTCTCCGGCAACCTGAGCGAGGAGACGGCCCGCGAGGAGACCGTCCGCGCCACCAAGCGGTTCGCCCGCCGGCAGGAGTCCTGGTTCCGCCGCGACCCCCGCGTTCACTGGCTGGATGCCGCCGATGCCCCGTTGCGAGACCTGGCACTCGGCCTGCTCGAACGGGCGGTCACAGCCTGATCACGTCATGGCCACGGGACGCTTCGCCCGTGCGGGATCGACCCCCGCCCATGCCATCATCGAGCATCGAGCTGCCATGACGGACGAGGTGGGAGGGCGTGTGGCGATGGAGGCCGGCCCTCACAACGGAGCCCGTCAAGACCGACGTCAGCCGCATGATGACGAGTTGCGCCTGATGACCGATCCTGGCGAACCGTCACCCTCCGGCGGCGCGGCGCGGCCCGACCTGCCGGACGACGACACGCTGTCCGTTCCGCTGGACGACGACAGCGCGCGCCCCGACACCCTCGGCGACGGCCTCGATCAGGACCTGCTGTCCGCCGAGCCGCCGAAGGAGAACGACTTCCGGGAGCTGCGCCCGCCGTCGAAGCTGCGCGTGTGGCAGCTGCTCCCCATCGTGGTGATCGGCGCCCTCGGGTCGCTGATGTTCGCCTTCCCGCTCGCGTTCGAGTTCGGCGACGGCGGCCCGGTGGTCGCGATGCTCGGCCTGCTGCTGAGCTGCTGCGCGGCCGGCTGGGCCCTGATGGCCGCCCGGCGGGTCGGCCACACCTGGCCGGGACTGCCCGCCCGCGGCTCGGGACGGCGCCCCGACTGGCGCTTCGTGACCGGCTACGCGGCCTGCGCGCTGGTCCTGGCCCTTCTGGCCGTCTGGCGGGTCGCCCGGCTGCGCTGAGAGCGCCCAGGGCCCGCGAAGGGCTCCTGCCGGCACCGGCCCCCGCGGCCTCTCGCGCACGGTGTGACGTTCCGGCGTGTCCCCGAGCGGGCCCGCCGGCTCCCGCCGCCGTACGATCGGAGCCGTGAACAGCGCACCGTCCACCCCCGCCCTTCCGCCCGGCACCGCGTTCCTCAAGGGTCACGGAACCGAGAACGACTTCGTCGTCCTGCCCGACCCCGACGGCACCCTGGAGCTGTCCGCCGCGGCCGTGGCACGGCTGTGCGACCGCCGGGCCGGCATCGGCGCGGACGGCGTGCTGCACGTCGTGCGATCCGCCGCACACCCCGACGCCGCGGCCATGGCCGGCGAGGCCGAGTGGTTCATGGACTACCGCAACGCCGACGGAAGCATCGCCGAGATGTGCGGAAACGGCGTGCGCGTCTTCGCCCGCTACCTGGAACACGCCGGGTCCGTGAAGCCCGGCGAGCTTCCCGTCGCGACCCGGGCCGGGGTCCGCGGCGTGCGCCTGGCGGCGCCCGCGGCCGACGGCACACCCGGCGACGTCACCGTCGACATGGGCCGCGCCCTGCTGCCCGAAGGCGAGGTGACCGTCTCCGTCGGCGCCCGCAGCTGGCCGGCCCGCAACGTCAACATGGGCAACCCGCACGCCGTCGCGTTCGTCGAGGACCTCACACACGCCGGCACGCTGCTGGAGGCCCCCACCGTGCGGGCCGGCGCCGCCTACCCCGACGGGGTGAACGTCGAGTTCGTGGTGGACCGCGGCCCCCGCCACGTCGCCCTGCGGGTGCACGAACGCGGTTCCGGCGAGACACGATCGTGCGGTACGGGCGCGTGCGCCGTCATGGTCGCGGCGGCCCGGCGCGACGGCGTCGACCCGTCCGTCACCGGAGAACCCGTCACCTACACCGTCGACGTGCCCGGCGGACGGCTCGTCATCACCGAACGCCCCGACGGCGCCGTGGAGATGGCCGGCCCGGCCGTCATCGTCGCCGAAGGCGTTCTCGGCACCGGCTGAGATCCGACGCAGGGGGTTGCGGACAACGGCCGCCCGGTACAGCGTTGTTGACGTCAGGTGGGATGCACGTGCCGTTCCCCGGAAACCGGTTCGGGCCCACGTTCCCCCCAAAGGGTGAACCGGGGCGTACCGACCGGGACGCGGTCAGCCGCACGTGGTGGGGTCGATAGCATCAAGCACCGGCGCGGCCCTCCGCTGCCACCGCCGGTGAATGCTGCCGGAGGTGCCCGATGAGCGCAGACAACGCGATGGACGCGGTCCCCGCCCTGTCCCGGCCCCCGGCCGCCTCCACCCCGGCGGCACGTCCCCGACGCGGTATCAGCCGCCTCGACCTGCGACGCCTGGGCCGGGCCGCACTCGGCGCCGCGGCCGGCCGGGACCGGCTGCCCGACGCCATCGAACACGTCGCCAAGACGCACCGCGCCCACCATCCGCGCGCCGACCTCGACATCCTGCGGCGCGCGTACGTGCTGGCCGAGTCCTCGCACCGCGGTCAGACACGCAAGAGCGGCGAGCCGTACATCACGCATCCGCTGGCCGTCACGCTGATCCTCGCCGAACTCGGGGCCGAGACCACCACGTTGACCGCGTCCTTGCTGCACGACACCGTCGAGGACACCGACGTGACCCTCGACCAGGTCGGCGACGCCTTCGGCGAGGAGGTGCGCTACCTGGTCGACGGCGTCACCAAGCTGGAGAAGGTCGACTACGGCGCTGCCGCCGAACCCGAGACGTTCCGCAAGATGCTCGTGGCGACGGGCAACGATGTCCGGGTCATGTCGATCAAGCTCGCCGACCGGCTGCACAACATGCGCACACTCGGCGTCATGCGTCCGGAGAAGCAGGCGCGGACCGCCAAGGTCACGCGCGACGTGCTGATCCCGCTCGCCGAGCGGCTGGGCGTGCAGGCGCTCAAGATCGAACTTGAGGATCTGGTCTTCGCCATCCTGCATCCGGCCGAGTACGCCGAGGCGCGCGAGTCGATGGCCCGGCACGCGCGCTGCGCCGACCCACTGAAGGACGCGGCCGACCGGGTGCGCGCGGTACTGCGCGATGCCGGGATCACGGCCGAGGTCGACGTGCGTCCCCGGCACGTGCTGTCGGTGCACCGCGCCCGCCTCAAACGGGGCGGGGAGCTGCGCGGCAACGACTTCGGCCGGCTCCTGGTAGTGGTCGGCGAGGACGCGGACTGTTATGCCGTTCTGGGGGAATTGCACACCTGCTTCACTCCGGTGATCTCCGAGTTCAAGGACTTCATCGCGGCGCCGAAGTTCAACCTCTACCAGTCGCTGCACACCGCGTTCGCCGACCCGGACGGCGCCATCACCGAGGTCCTGGTCCGCACCCGCCGCATGCACCGCGTCGCCGAGGCCGGCGTCATCGCCCTCGGCAACCCCGACTCCGCGCCCACCGCGCCCGAGGACGCCGCTGCCACCGCCGAGGGCGAACGCAGCGACCCCACCCGCCCCGGCTGGCTGTCCCGGCTGCTGCAGTGGCAGAGCGAGGCCCCCGACCCCGAGACGTTCTGGACCGCACTGCGTGACGAACTCGCGCAAGACCGCGAGATCACCGTCGTCACCGGGGACGGCGGCACCGTGCGGCTGCCCGACGGATCGACGTGCGTGGACGCCGCCTACGCACTGCACGGTGAGGGCGCGCACGCCTGCGTCGGCGCCATGGTCAACGGCCGGCTGACGTCCATGGGCGCCGCGCTGGGCGACGGCGACAGCCTGGACCTGCTGATGGCGGCCGGCTCCGCGCCCTCCCCGCACTGGCTGGACCACGCTCGCACCCCCGCCGCCCGCATCGCCATCAGCCGCTGGCTCGCTGCCCACCCGGTGGCGCCCGCCGGGACCCCGTCCGCCGTCCCGCAGACGGCCGCCGGCGCTCCGCCCACCGCGGCGCCCCCGGCCGTCCGGCCGCCCAGCGCGCCGCGCCCCGCCCTCGCGGGACCCGTCGTCGTCGCCGACCTGCCCGGCGCCGCCGTGCGGCTGGCCCGCTGCTGCACGCCGGTGCCCCCGGACCCGGTCACCGGCTTCGGCACCCGCGGTAACACCGTCACCGTCCACCGCGTCGAGTGCGCCACCGCACGCACCATGGCCGACTCCGGCCGCCCGCCGTGCGCCGTCCGCTGGGCCGGGGACTCGCCCGTCGGCGCCTTCCGCGTCACCCTGCGCGCCGAGGCGCTCAGCCGGCCCCACCTGCTGGCCGACCTGACCGAGGCCATCTCGGCCGAGGACGTCGGCATCGTCGCCGCCGAGGTCGAACCCCCGCAGGAACGGCGCGTACGCCACACCTACACCGTGGAACTCGCCGAACCGTCCGCCCTCGGCGACCTCATGCGCGCCATGCGCGGCGTCGACGGCGTCTACGACGTCTACCGCACGCGTCAACCGATCACCGCATCGGTGCGCGCCTGACGGTGCTGCGGCGGGGAATCGTGACGTAGGCGGTGAGCCGGAATCGTGACGTAGGCGGTGAGCCGGAATCGTGACGTATACGAGGGGTTGGTGAACGTATGCGCACGGTTACGCCGGGCCCCAGCCGAAGCCCTACCCGTGCCCGGCCGACGACACACCGGCCCGGGCGGTCGACGTCCGGGGACGTGGCCTGTGGCACGGCTTTCCCGCCGCCCGCCCCGAGCCGGCGGCGCTCGGCCATTCAGCTGCTTCCCACTCTCCTGAGCCGGTTCCCGCGGGCGGCCACCCCGGCAGCCGGGCCGTGCGGCGCTCCGCCGTCCAGCCGGTCCCCGCCTCCCGCGCCGCCCCGCGGGCGGCCACCCGGGGGCCCGGGCCACACCGGCACACCGGCGCACAAATCCGCGTGACCCGGGCGGGGTGGGCGTGCGACCATCGTCGGCGGGCCGCCCCGGCCGGCGCACCGCGGGAATCCGCCCGGCGCGGGACGCGTTGTTCCCTGTGGCGCCCCACGGGGCACAACACCCTGGACGGCGGCATCCGGCCGCCCCTCACCTCGACGATGGGAACCGATGACCTTCTCCACCACTTCCTCTTCCGAACCCACCCCGGCTCCGCGCCGGCGCCTTCCGGAGGGCCTGCGGGCCACGGCCCTGATGGACGAGGACGCCGCGTGGAGCGTGCTGACCGACGGCGATCGTGACGGCGACCAGCTCGACCGCTCGGAGCGTGCGTCACTGCGCCGCGTCGCCGGCCTGTCGACGGAACTCCAGGACGTCACCGAGGTCGAGTACCGGCAGCTGCGCCTGGAGCGCGTCGTGCTGGTCGGCGTATGGACCGACGGGACGGTCGAGGAGGCCGACGCCTCGCTCGCGGAGCTGGCGGCCCTGTCCGAGACCGCGGGCGCCATGGTGCTCGACGGCGTGATCCAGCGCCGCGACAAGCCCGACGCGGCCACCTACATCGGCTCCGGCAAGGCGCAGGAGCTGCGGGACATCGTCGTGGAGACCGGCGCGGACACCGTGGTCTGCGACGGTGAGCTGAGTCCCGGCCAGCTGATCCACCTCGAGGACGTCGTCAAGGTCAAGGTCGTCGACCGCACCGCGCTGATCCTCGACATCTTCGCCCAGCACGCGAAGTCCCGCGAGGGCAAGGCGCAGGTCGCGCTGGCGCAGATGCAGTACATGCTGCCGAGGCTACGCGGCTGGGGCCAGTCGCTGTCCCGGCAGATGGGCGGTGGGGGATCGGGGTCCTCCGGCGGCGGCATGGCTACCCGTGGTCCCGGTGAGACCAAGATCGAGACCGACCGGCGGCGCATCCGCGAGAAGATGGCGAAGCTGCGCCGGGAGATCGCGGACATGAAGACCGGCCGCGACCTCAAGCGGCAGGGACGCAAACGCCACCACGTGCCGTCCGTCGCCATCGCCGGGTACACGAACGCGGGCAAGTCCTCGCTGCTCAACCGCCTCACCGGCGCCGGTGTCCTCGTGGAGAACGCGCTGTTCGCCACGCTGGACCCCACCGTGCGCCGCGCCGAGACGCCCGGCGGCCGCACGTACACGCTGGCCGACACCGTCGGATTCGTCCGTCACCTGCCGCACCACCTGGTGGAGGCGTTCCGCTCCACCATGGAGGAGGTCGGCGAGGCCGACCTGCTGCTGCACGTCGTCGACGGCTCACAGGCCGTCCCCGAAGAGCAACTGGCGGCTGTGCGCGAGGTGCTGCGGGACGTGGGCGCCGTCGACGTGCCGGAGATCGTGGTGATCAACAAGGCAGACGCGGCCGATCCCCTCGTGCTCCAGCGGCTGCTGCGGCAGGAGAAGGACGCCATCGTCGCCTCCGCGCGTTCCGGCCTGGGCATCGACGAACTGCTCGCGCTCATCGACGACCGTCTGCCCCACCCGGCCTCCCGGGTCGAGGCGCTGGTGCCCTACACGGCCGGCGCCCTGGTCTCCCGGGTGCACGCGGCCGGTGAGGTGCTGAGCGAGGAGCACACCGCCGACGGCACCCTGCTGACGGCACTCGTGCACGACGAACTCGCCGCCGCGCTCAGCCCGTACGCACTCGCCGTCCGGAGCTGATCCGCCCCGCACGCGCCGGAAGGCCCCGGTTCCCACCGCACTGAGCGGGGGGAACCGGGGCCTTCGGTGTGAACCGGTCCCGAGGGCGGGACTACTTGACGACCTTTTCCATGGCGTCGAAGACCTTCTTGGCATTCGCGCCCAGATAGGGGCCGGCGAGCCAGGTGCTGTCCTGCGGACCGATCGAAGTGTTCGACACCAGGGCCGGCTGACCACTGGGCTGCTTCGCCACCCACCCGCCGCCGGAGGAACCCGGCGTCATGGTGCAGCCGATGCGGTACTCCGTCGGAGCGGACGTCTCCAGCGACAGACGGCCGGGCCGGTCCGCGCAGTCGTACAGCTTGGTGCCGTCGAACGGCGGGGCCGCCGGGTAGCCGTAGGCGGTCAGCGACGACAGGCCCGAGGCCGACGGGGCGTTGAACCACACCGGGAGGGCGCCTCCGACGGTCTCCTGGAGCGACCTGGCCCCGTTTTCCGGCTTGACGTGCAGCACGGCGTAGTCGTACGGGGAACCGGCGCCGCCGGTCTCCTCACCGGTGCTGATCCACTGGCTGGAGGTGTCGGCGGCGTCCGCCCACCACACGCCGTGCGGCGCGACATCCGCCTTGGGCGCCGTCTTCACCTGGTTGAGCGGCAGCGCGTTGTCGTTGAACGACGGCACGAAGGTGATGTTGCGGTACCAGCCGCCCGATGCGCCGCGGTGCACGCAGTGGCCGGCGGTCCACACCAGGTTGGACTTGCCCGGGTGCTCGGGGTCCGTCACGACCGTGCCGGAACATTCCGCCGAACCCTCAGGGGTGTCGACGAACACCTTGCCCATCACGCCCTCGCCGACGTGGTAGGGCGCGGGAAGCGCCGCCGCCCTCACCGGTGCCGGCTGCGGGTCCGTCATGCCTTTGTCGTGCCCGACGCTGGCCGGGACCTGGTCCGGCGTCATCGGCTTGGCGCCCACCATGCGGGTCACGTTCCACAGGTCCCGGATGACCGGGTTGGCGAACGCCTCCGCCTTGTGGGCCACCTGGGCCCAGTCCTTCCAGTTCTTCCAGTCGCCCTTCTTCCACTTCTCCAGGTCCTGGAGTGAGGTGGGCAGGCCCTTCGGAAGCCCCTTCGGCAGCTTCAGGTGCGGAAGTCGCGAGGACTGCGAGGCCGTCGGCGTGGCGCTGACCGAGGGCGTGGAGTCCGCCTGGTCGGTGGTGCCACCGCAGGCCGTGGCCGAGACAGCCAGTACGGCGACCACCGCGACCGCGGCCGCGCCCGCACGCAGGCGTGGGCGATACATGGGAATTCCCCCCTGTTGTCTTTCCTGTACCAGCTCCCCCCGGGAGCCGCCCCCATGATGCACTCGCGGAAGGGGACGCTCCGGGGTGAGCTTGTGGTTCCCCTGTGAATGGTCACGGCCACCGGGGCCGGGTGGCCGGGTGAACGTGGCGGTATCCGGCCGTTGCCCGGCGCGGGGACGGGCGTTGTTACGGGAGAGACACCCACGCCGACCGCACCGGAGGTAGCGTCCCGTGACCGGCACCCCGCCCCTCGCCGCCCCTCCGCCGCCCCACGGTCCGGCCGGCGTTCCACCTGCGCAGGGCAGCGAGACGGAACCGGCCGCCGTGCTGCGCCGGCAGGGCGCACGGGAGTCCGCCGCCCGCACCTACGCGCGGTCGCTGCCGATCGTGCCGGTGCGGGCCCGCGGCATGCTCGTGGAGGGGGCCGACGGACGCCGCTACCTCGACTGCCTGTCCGGCGCGGGCAGCCTCGCCCTCGGGCACAACCACCCCGTGGCCCTGGAGGCCATCCGCTCCGTGCTGGACTCCGGTGCGCCCCTGCACGTGCTCGACCTCGCCACGCCGGTCAAGGACGCCTTCACCACCGCCCTGTTCGAGACCCTGCCGCCGGAACTCGCCGAGCACGGCCGCATCCAGTTCTGCGGACCGGCCGGCACCGACGCCGTCGAGGCCGCCGTCAAACTCGTACGGGCCGCCACCGGACGCACCGGCATGATGGCCTTCACCGGCGCCTACCACGGCATGACGGCCGGTGCCCTGTCCGCCGGCGCCGACGCCGGCCCCCGGGCGCCCGGCGGGGAACCCGACGCGCCCGTGACCCGGCTGCCGTACCCGTACGAGTACCGCTGCCCGTTCGGCGTCGGCGGCGCCCGCGGCGCGCAGCTGTCCGTGCGCTGGACCACGACCCTGCTCGACGACCCGAAGGGCGGGGTCGCGCCGCCCGCGGGCATGATCCTGGAACCCGTGCAGGGCGAGGGCGGCGTCGTGCCCTCCCCCGACGCCTGGCTGCGCGACATGCGACGGGTCACCGCCGAACGCGGCATTCCGCTCATCGCCGACGAGGTGCAGACCGGTGTCGGCCGCACCGGCACCTTCTGGGCGGTCGAACGCGCCGGTGTCGTGCCCGACGTCATGGTGATGTCCAAGGCCATCGGCGGCAGCCTGCCGCTCGCCGTCATCGTCTACCGCGACTCACTCGACGTCTGGCGGCCCGGCGCACACGCGGGCACCTTCCGCGGCAACCAGCTGGCCATGGCCGCCGGTGCCGCCACCCTCCGCCACGTCGTCACCAACCGTCTCGCCGAACGCGCCGGCCACCTCGGCCACCTCATGGTGACCCGGCTGCGCTCGCTGTGCGCGCACCACCCCGGCATCGGTGACGTGCGCGGACGCGGACTCATGATCGGCGTCGAGATGGTCGACAGCGCCGCCGAGCGCGACGCGTACGGCTCCCTGCCCGCCTCACCCGCGCTGGCCGCCGCCGTGCGCGCGGAAGCCCTGCGCCGCGGTCTGATCGTCGAGCTCGGCGGCCGGCACTCCGCCGTCGTCCGCCTGCTGCCGCCGCTGACCATCACCGACGAACAGGCCGACGCCGTCCTCGAGCGCCTCGCCGACGCCATCGCGGCCGCCGAACGCCGCACCCCGCACAGCAGTCCCGACCGGAGCACCTCATGACCACCCCCGACGCCCCGCACAGCCCCCTCGCGGTGCCGCAGCCCCGCCCCGCCGCCGGCCCGGACCGCCCGGTGAACGCGGACACCGCGCCGGTCCACCGGCCCCCGGCCCCGTCTGCTGTGGCCCCACCGCCCAGCACACCTCCCGAGGTCCCCGCCGCCTCCTACGCGGCCGCCGACGCCGCCGGAGTGGAGAGCCTGCTGCGCTGCTGGGTCCGCGAGACCGGCGCCACCCGTTCGCAGGACGGCAGCCTGCGCGTCCCGCTCACTGCCACGGGCGGCGCCCTGCGCGTCTGCGTGCGCTACTGGTCGCCCACCGGCCACCACCGCTTCGGCGCCGTGCAGCCTGAAACGGCTCCCGCCCATGGCTGCGAACCGGAATCGTGGCGTATGCGCCACGAAAACGCCCCCATGGTGCACGAAAACGCCCTGGACGCCGTCACCCTGGCCGCACTGCTTGCCCGGGAGGCGTCGGCCGGGGCGGACACCGCCGCGGAGCGGGCCGACCTGGTGGCACGGGTCGCCGACTCCGTGCGCCGCACCGCGCTCTTCGTCACCGACCGGAACGCCCGGCCGGCCGCTCCTCCCAACACGCCGCCCTTCCTCGCCACCGAGCAGGCCCTCGTCCTCGGGCACCCCGTGCACCCCGCCCCCAAGAGCCGCGAGGGGCTGTCGGACGCCGAGACCACCGCCTATTCGCCGGAGACCCGCGGAAGCCTCCAACTGCACTGGCTGGCCGTCGACGGCTCCGTCCTGGCGTCGGACTCCGGATGGACCGTCGGCGGCCGCCAGGTGACCGCACCCGCCCTCACCCGGCAGCTCGCCGGCCCCGGCCTGCGGCTGCCCGAGGGCACCGCCGCCCTGCCCGTCCACCCCTGGCAGGCCCGCTCCCTGCGCGAACGACCGCGCGTCCGCGCCCTGTTCACCGCCGGCCTGCTGCACGACCTGGGGCCCGCGGGCGAACCCTGGTACCCCACCTCGTCGGTCCGCACCCTCTACCGGCCGGATGCCCCGGCCATGCTCAAGCTCTCGCTCGGGGTGCGGATCACCAACTCCCGCCGGGAGAACCTCCGCAAGGAACTGCTGCGCGGCGCCGAGGTGCACCGGCTGCTGCGCTCACCGGTCGGCCGTCGCTGGCGGGAGGAGTGCCCCGACTTCGACATCGTGCGGGACCCCGCGTGGCTGGCCGTGGACGGCCCGGCCGGCACACCGGTGCCCGGACTCGACGTCGTGCTGCGGCACGTACCCTTCGGACCCCGTGACGCCGTCGGCTGCCTGGCCGGGCTCACCGCCACCGGACCGCGGGGCACCTGGCGTTCGCCGCTCGCCGAGACCGTCCTGCGCCTGGCCGCGGGCACCGGCCGCCCGGCGTCCGCCGTGGCCACCGAATGGTTCCTGCGCTACCTCGACGCCGTCGTCCGCCCGGTGCTCCGCCTCGACGGCCTCGCCGGGATCGCTCTGGAGGCGCACCAGCAGAACACCCTCGTCGCCCTCGACCCCGCCGGATGGCCCCGCGGCGGCTGGTACCGCGACAACCAGGGCTACTACTTCCGCTCCTCCCGCCGCGTCACCCTTGAGGCGGCACTGCCGGGTATCGGCGTTGACAGCGACACGTACGTGGACGACGCGGTGGCCGACGAACGCTTCGCCTACTACCTCGGCATCAACAACGTCATGGGGCTGATCGGCGCGTTCGGTGCCCAGCGGCTGGCCCGGGAGGACGTGCTGCTCGCCGGGTTCCGCCGCTTCCTCGCCACCGAGGCCGTAAGGCCCGACGCGTCCCCGCTGCCCCGGATCCTGCTCGACAGCCCCACCCTGCGCTGCAAGGCCAACCTGCTCACCCGGCTGCACGGACTCGACGAACTCGTCGGCCCGGTCGACACCCAGTCGGTGTACATCACCCTCACCAACCCCCTCGCCGCCACGACGGCGTGACCACGCAAGGAGGGCGCATCCCGTGCCGCCCACCGACTTCAGCGCCCCCACCGCCGGGGGCCCCGCGCCCACCGGCCGACCGGTCACCCACCCCACCGACGCCTGGCGCGCGGTGGCCCTCGACCCCGAGGACGACACGCTCGACCTCACCCCGCCCGACGACGTCGCCGTACCGTATCTGCCCCCGTTCCTGCCCGCCTGGCACCTCGAACCCGGCGGCGGGCGCTACGGTGACCTGCTCGACGGACTGCCCGGCTGGGGGCCCGTGCACACCGAACGCGGTGCCTTCCAACTGCTGCCGGTCGATCCCGAGCGCGACGTACGGCTGATCGCCCGGTGGATGAACGACCCGGCCGTGGCGGCCTTCTGGGCGCTGTCCGGGCCCCTGGAGACCACCCGGTGCCACCTCGACGGCCAGATCGACGGTGATGGACGCAGCACCCCCTGCCTCGGAGTGCTGGACGGCACGCCCATGAGCTACTGGGAGATCTACCGCGCCGATCTCGACCCCCTTGCCCGTTACTACCCCTCCCGGCCGCACGACACCGGCGTCCACCTGCTGCTCGGCACCGTCACCGACCGCGGCCACGGACTCGGCGCGGTGCTGCTGCGGGCGGTCGCCGACCAGATCCTGGTGCGCCGGCCCGCGTGCGCGCGGATCGTCGCCGAGCCCGATCTGCGCAACACCGCCTCCGTGGCGGCCTTCCTCGCGGCCGGCTTCCGGTTCGCCGCCGAACTCGACCTGCCCGACAAGCGGGCCGCCCTCATGGTGCGCGACCGACACACCCGTCATTTCATGTGACGGTCATCCCGATGCGAAGGGCGCTTGCCGGCCATCCCGTCGGCCCCCTCGCCCGGCGGGCGGCCGTCGGCACCCGCCGGGGGTGGCGGTCACCGCTCGTCGCCACTGGCCGAACCGCGTTCCGCTGTCGGTGGCGAGCCGTAGGGTGGTGGCCCTATGGAAAAGCCCGCCCTCCCCGAACTCCTCCACGCCGCCGTCGAGGCCGTCGGCGGCGTGGAACGTCCTGGTCAGGTGACCATGGCCGAAGCCGTCCAGTCCGCCGTGGACGACGGCTCCCACCTGCTCGTGCAGGCCGGCACCGGCACCGGCAAGTCGCTCGGTTACCTGGTGCCCGCCCTCGCACACGGTGAGCGCGTCGTCGTGGCCACCGCCACACTCGCCCTCCAGCGGCAGCTCGTCGAACGCGACCTGCCCCGCACCGTCGACGCCCTGGCACCCCTGCTGCGCCGCCACCCCCTGTACGCCACGCTCAAGGGCCGGTCCAACTACCTGTGCCTGCACCGGCTGCACGAGGGCGTCCCGGACGACGAGCAGGACGGCCTGTTCGATCCCCTGGAGCAGATGGGCGGCCCCAGCAGCAAGCTCGGCAAGGACCTCATGCGCCTGCGCGACTGGGCCGACGAGACCGAGACCGGTGACCGCGACGGCCTCAGCCCCGGCGTGTCCGACCGCGCGTGGTCCCAGGTCTCCGTCACCTCCCGCGAATGTGTCGGTGCCTCCAAGTGCACGTACGGCGCCGAGTGCTTCGCCGAGGCCGCCCGGGAGCGCGCCAAGCTCGCCGACGTCGTGGTCACCAACCACGCCCTGCTGGCCATCGACGCCATCGAGGGCGCACCGGTGCTGCCCAGCCACGAGGTGCTGATCGTCGACGAGGCCCACGAACTCGTCTCCCGCGTCACCGGCGTCGCCACCGGCGAACTCACCCCGGCCGGCGTCAACCGCGCCGTCAAGCGCTCGGCGAAGCTCGTCAACGAGAAGGCCGCCGACGCGCTGATGAGCGCCGGTGAGGGGTTCGAACGCGTCATGGAACTCGCCCTGCCCGGCCGTCTGGAGGAGATCCCCGAGGATCTCGGCTTCGTGCTGGCCGCGCTGCGTGACGCCTGCCGTCTGGTGATCACCGCGCTCGGCGGCACCCGTGACTCCTCCGTCCAGGACGAGGATGCCGTCCGCAAGCAGGCCATGGCCTCCGTGGAGGGCGTCCACGGGGTGGCGGAGCGGCTGCTGGAGGGGTCCGAGTACGACGTGGTGTGGTGCGAGCGCCACGACCGTTTTGGCGCGTCGCTGCGGGTGGCGCCGCTGTCGGTGTCGGGGCTGCTGCGCGACAAGCTGTTCACTGACCGCTCCGTCGTCCTGACCTCCGCCACGCTCCGGCTCGGCGGCGACTTCAACGGAGTGGCCGCCTCGCTGGGTCTGGCGCCGGAGGGCAGTCGCAACGAGCCGGACGACGGTTCCGTGGACGAGCCGCCGCCGTGGAAGGGTGTGGACGTCGGTTCGCCGTTCGAGTACCCCAAGCAGGGCATCCTGTACGTGGCCCGGGGACTCGCCCCGCCCGGCCGGGACGTCGGCCGGCCCGACATGCTCGACGAACTCGCCGACCTCATCACCGCCGCGGGTGGCCGCACGCTCGGGCTGTTCTCCTCCATGAGCGGTGCCCAGGCGGCGGCGGAGGCAATGCGCGGTCGTCTGGACGTCCCCGTGCTGCTCCAGGGCGAGGAGACGCTGGGTGAGCTGATCAAGACCTTCGCAGCCGATCCCGCCACCTGCCTGTTCGGCACGCTGTCGCTCTGGCAGGGGGTGGACGTGCCCGGGCCCAACTGTCAGCTGGTGGTGATGGACCGGATCCCGTTCCCCCGCCCCAACGATCCGCTGATGAGCGCCCGGCAGAAGGCCGTCGAGGACCAGGGCGGCAACGGCTTCATGGCGGTGGCGGCCACTCACGCCGCACTGCTGATGGCGCAGGGGGCCGGCCGTCTGGTCCGCGCCACGCAGGACCGCGGTGTGGTGGCCGTACTGGATCCCCGGCTGGCCAACGCGCGCTACGGCGGCTTTCTGCGGTCCTCCATGCCGGACTTCTGGTACACCGTCGACGGTACGCAGGCCCGCCGTTCCCTGACTTCCATCGCGGCGGCGGCCGACGCGGAGACCGCGAGAGCCTGAACGGACCCCGGCGGCACGGGAGATGCCGTGCCGCCGCGGCCCGCGAGTAACGGGTCCGGGAGGCTCGGGGTGACGCACGCACCGCGGAACACGCGTCAGGGCCGGACACCCGCGGGCAAGGGGTGCCCAGCCTGACGCATGAACGGCGGTGGCGCACCGTTGGCATGACCGCGAACCGTCTCGCCGGCCTGCGGTGACGAGGCCCGACGGCGTGGGCGCCGTGTGCGGGGCCGCCTGTGCTGCTCAGGCACTCGCGCAGCGCAGGGTGTCGACCGCCCCGAACTTCTGCGGGCGGCCGTGCGGGCTTCCCCGGCGGCCGTTGGGCTGGACGGGGCCGCCAGGACCCGCCACAGCTGCGTGTGCGGTCGCACCGGGGCCCGCCAGGGTCGTGGCAGCGAGCGGGGCACGCCGGACCGCTGGCAGCCTCAGACGCGGCGCAGCACTGCCACGACCTTGCCGAGGATGGTCGCCTCGTCACCGGAGATGGGCTGGTAGGCGGAATTGTGCGGCAGCAGCCAGACATGGCCGTCCTCGCGCCGGAACCGCTTGACCGTGGCTTCCCCGTCGAGCATGGCGGCCACGATGTCGCCGTTCTCGGCGACCGGCTGACGGCGGACGGTCACCCAGTCGCCGTCGCAGATGGCCGCCTCGATCATCGAGTCGCCGACCACCTTGAGGACGAAGAGTTCCCCGTCGCCGACGATCTGGCGCGGCAGCGGGAAGACGTCCTCGACCGATTCCTCCGCCAGGATCGGCCCGCCGGCGGCGATGCGGCCGATGAGCGGCACGTAGGAGGCGGCGGGCTTGCCGGTGGTGTCGGCGGCCGGGGCCAGCGGTGCGTCGGACCCGCGGACCTCGTAGGCGCGGGGCCGGTGCGGGTCGCGCCGGAGGAAGCCCTTGCGTTCGAGCGCCATGAGCTGATGGGCCACCGACGAGGTGCTCGACAGACCGACGGCCTGACCGATCTCCCGCATGGACGGGGGGTAGCCGCGGCGCTGCACGGAGTCGCGGATGACCTCGATGACACGGCGCTGCCGGTCCGTCAGTCCCGAGCTGTCCGCACGGATCCCTGGAGGTCGCCCCGGTAGCGAGCGACCTGGCTTGGCACCCTCGTCGGTCGTCTCGTTGAGTCCGGCACCGGGACGTTCCTGGGTGGCGACGACGCTGCTGTCGGTGGTGGTGGTCATGGCGGCCCCTCTCTGACTGTTCTCCCTAGTAGGACAACGGTAGTTGCTTTCGAAAGGTTGCGCCAAACACACGTTCGAGTGATGTTTTGAGGAATGGGCTGCCGTGATCAAGATATTGGGTGTATTGGCTGCCGGGAAGTGCCACTGGTGAAACCCGGTAAACCGAGCGTAGTTCCTTGGCCAGCGATAGTTCCGGCCGGGGTTACCGCAGCGCAGGGGTGGTGGAACGGAGGCGTCTCCGTATTCCGAGGGGTCATTCCTCGGGGGCGTCCCGGGTCTTTCCCGCGCGGCCTGCCGGATGGGCCGGATCCGTCGCCGTGCGTATTCGGCCCGTATCACGCAGGCGAATGCCCGGTCCCCTTTGTGGCTCTCCGGGGTGGCAATGGAAAGAACGGACCGGTGCCGTTCCGCTCACCGTGGGTAACCGCCCCGTTCGGCCCCAGGAGCGTTCGCGTACTGCGGCGCCTCTCGCGTAGGCTCTCGGTCGCCGGGAGTGCGGGCGACACGCGACGCCGCCGGTTCCGCGTCTGACACCACATCTAGTGGTTTCATGATGACCGGTCACCCACCAGTAGTGGTCTCCCGGGGTTCAATCCCGCTTCGATCGCCTATGCTGGGGGCTGCCCCGCGGCGCCGGTACGGGCTGGCAGGGCCATGTTCACATGCTGTGCGCCGGTGACCCGTGCGCATCGCGGTTCCACACAGGGTGAAGGAGGAGTCGGATGCATTGCCCCTTCTGCAGGCACCCTGACAGCCGCGTGGTCGACAGCCGTACCACCGACGACGGCACCTCGATCCGGCGGCGCCGGCAGTGCCCGGACTGCGGCCGCCGGTTCACCACGGTGGAGACCGCCTCCCTGATGATCATCAAGCGCAGCGGCGTCACCGAACCGTTCAGCCGCGACAAGGTCATCGCGGGAGTGCGCAAGGCGTGCCAGGGTCGCCCGGTCACCGAGGACGCGCTCGCGCAGCTCGGCCAGCGCGTCGAGGAGGCCGTGCGGGCCACCGGCAGTGCCGAGTTGTCCGCGCATGACGTGGGCCTGGCCATACTGGGCCCGCTGCGCGACCTGGACGTGGTGGCCTACCTGCGGTTCGCCTCCGTGTACCAGGCGTTCGACTCGCTCGACGACTTCGAGTCGGCCGTCGCCGAACTGCGCACCGTCGCCGGCGAGCCCGGTGCCGTGGACGGTGAGCCGGGCCGACCATCCGCCACGGAACCCGCCGCCGGGGCGCCCGGCGCCGTCCCCGCGCCGCCCGGTCCCGCTGCGGGCTGAGGCGGCCGGCGGCTCCCGCGGAACCCGTTCGCGGGCGCGGCCCGCCACATTCAGCCACACCGATGACGTGCCGAGGCGCCGAGTGCGCCGAGGCGGCAGACACATCACCGTACGGCGGGAACATCCGTCGTGCATCCGGGCGTTTCGCCCACATAGGGAGGCGGCATGACAGAGACGGCGAGCGGCTCGGCGCGGGGTTCTCGCGCCAAGGGCGCCAAGGCCGACGCGGCGGCCAAGGCGGACAAGGCGGACAAGCCCGTGGCGGGCGGGGCGGGGAAGGGGCTGCGGATCGCGCGCATCCACACGACGCCCGGTGTCCACCCCTACGACGAGGTGGTCTGGGAGCGCCGCGACGTCGTCATGACCAACTGGCGCGACGGCTCGATCAACTTCGAGCAGCTTGGCGTGGAGTTCCCCGACAACTGGTCGGTGAACGCGGTCAACATCGTGACCAGCAAGTACTTCCGTGGTGCGGTCGGCAGCCCGCAGCGGGAGAACAGCCTGCGCCAGCTCATCGACCGCGTGGTCAGCACCTACCGCGCGGCCGGCGAGAAGCACGGCTACTTCGACTCCGCGGCCGACGCGGAGATCTTTGACCACGAACTCACCTACGCGCTGCTGCACCAGGTCTTCAGCTTCAACTCGCCGGTCTGGTTCAACGTCGGCACCACCCAGCCGCAGCAGGTCAGCGCCTGCTTCATCCTCTCCGTCGACGACTCCATGGAGTCGATCCTCGACTGGTACAAGGAAGAGGGGATGATCTTCAAGGGCGGTTCCGGAGCTGGCCTGAACCTGTCACGCATCCGCTCCTCCAAGGAACTCCTCTCCTCCGGCGGCAACGCCTCAGGGCCGGTGTCGTTCATGCGCGGGGCGGACGCCTCCGCCGGCACGATCAAGTCCGGCGGCGCCACCCGCCGGGCGGCCAAGATGGTCGTGCTCGACGTCGATCACCCCGATGTCGAAGCCTTCATCGAGACGAAGGTGAAGGAGGAGGAGAAGATCCGCGCCCTGCGGGACGCCGGATTCGACATGGACCTCGGCGGTGACGACATCACCTCCGTGCAGTACCAGAACGCCAACAACTCGGTGCGCGTCAACAACGAGTTCATGACCGCGTACGAGAACGGCGGCCGCTTCGGCCTGCGCTCCCGCATGACCGGTGAGGTCATCGAGGAGGTCGACGCCCGCGCGCTCTTCCGCAAGCTCGCCGAGGCCGCCTGGGCCTGCGCCGACCCGGGCATCCAGTACGACGACACGATCAACCACTGGCACACCTCGCCCGAGTCGGGCCGCATCTCCGCGTCCAACCCCTGCAGCGAGTACATGCACCTGGACAACTCCTCGTGCAACCTGGCCTCGCTGAACCTGATGAAGTTCCTCGACGACGACGGCAAGGGCGGTCTGAGCTTCGACGCCGGCCGCTTCGCCAAGGTCGTCGAGCTGGTCATCACCGCGATGGACATCTCCATCTGCTTCGCCGACTTCCCCACCCGGAAGATCGGCGAGACCACCCGCGCCTTCCGCCAGCTCGGCATCGGCTACGCCAACCTCGGCGCCCTGCTGATGGCGACCGGCCACGCCTACGACTCCGACGGCGGCCGCGCGCTCGCCGGTGCCATCACCTCCCTGATGACCGGCACCTCCTACCGCCGCTCCGCCCAACTGGCCGCGGTCGTCGGCGCCTACGAGGGCTACGCCCGCAACGCCGACGCCCACCGGCGCGTCATGCGCCAGCACGCGGACGCCAACGACAGCGCCGTGCGCGTGGACGACCTGGACACCCCCGTGTGGGCGGCCGCCAGCGAGGCGTGGAACGACGTGCTGCGCCTGGGTGAGGAGAACGGCTACCGCAACGCGCAGGCCAGTGTCCTTGCCCCGACCGGCACCATCGGCCTGATGATGGACTGCGACACCACCGGCGTCGAACCCGACCTCGCCCTGGTCAAGTTCAAGAAGCTCGTCGGCGGCGGCTCCATGCAGATCGTCAACAACACGGTGCCCAAGGCACTCAAGCGCCTCGGCTACCTCGGCGAGCAGATCGAGGCGATCGTCGCCCACATCGCCGAACACGGCAACGTGGTGGACGCCCCGGGTCTCAGGCCGGAGCACTACGAGGTCTTCGACTGCGCCATGGGCGACCGGGCCATCTCCCCGATGGGCCACGTGCGCATGATGGCCGCCGCCCAGCCGTTCCTGTCCGGCGCCATCAGCAAGACCGTCAACATGCCGGAATCGGCCACTGTGGAGGAGATCGAGGAGATCTACCACCAGGGCTGGACGATGGGCATCAAGGCACTGGCGATCTACCGGGACAACTGCAAGGTCGGCCAGCCGCTGTCGGCGAAGAAGAAGGAGGAGGCCGAACCGGCCGCCGTTGCCGCCCCGGTCACCGAGACCGTACAGAAGGTGGTCGAGTACCACCCGGTGCGCAAGCGCCTGCCGAAGGGACGGCCCGGCATCACCACGTCGTTCACCGTCGGCGGCGCCGAGGGCTACATGACCGCCAACTCCTACCCGGACGACGGGCTGGGCGAGGTCTTCCTGAAGATGTCCAAGCAGGGGTCCACCCTGGCGGGCATGATGGACGCCTTCTCCATCGCGGTGTCGGTCGGCATGCAGTACGGCGTGCCGCTGGAGACGTACGTCTCCAAGTTCACCAACATGCGCTTCGAGCCGGCGGGCCTGACCGACGACCCGGACGTGCGGATGGCGCAGTCGATCGTCGACTACATCTTCCGCCGCCTGGCCCTGGACTTCCTGCCGTTCGAAACGCGTTCCGCCCTCGGCATCCACTCCGCCGAGGAACGTCAGCGGCACCTCGACACCGGGTCCTACGAACCCGAGGGCGAGGACGTCGACGTGGAGGGCCTGGCGCAGTCCGCGCCGCGCCAGCTGCCGACCACTCCCCGGCCGGTCTCCCAGGCCCCGGCGCCGCCCGTCGCGGCCGTCCCGGCGCCCAAGCAGGCGCACAACTCCACCGAACTGATGGAGATCCAGCTCGGCCTGAACGCCGACGCTCCGCTGTGCTTCTCCTGCGGCACGAAGATGCGCCGCGCCGGAAGCTGCTACGTCTGCGAGGGCTGCGGCTCGACGAGCGGCTGCAGCTGACGCGGCCCAGCGCGCCCGGCCCGGTGCCGGACGCCTGATCAGCGCACCGAACGGGGTGCCGGTGTCCGCCGGCACCCCGTTCGCCGTGCGTGCGGATGGACGGGCGGGTCATGAGCGCGGCGAAACCGCCGACCGATGCCCCCGACTGTGTGCGGGGGGCGCTGCTCAGGCTTCCGTCTGCCGCAGGATGCCGCCCAGACCGCTGCGCACCAGGTGCGGAACGTCGGTCTGCAGGCCGAAGCCCGCCTCCAGCCAGGGGGCCGTGCGGTGCCACATCAGGGCGCGGCCGCGAAGGCCGGGTGACACGTCGTACTCCTCGGCGACGCCGTCGCAGAACGCCCGTGGTGCCTCGTGCAGGACCCAGGCGAAGTCGGCGGCGTCGCCGATGTGGGCGTCGCCGAAGTCGATGACGCCGGTCAGCGCTCCGTTCAGCTCCAGCACGTGGGAGGGCGCGATGTCCGCGTGCACCAGGCGGCCGGCCGGCGCTCCGGGCAACTCCTCCAGCACCCCGATCGCCGCCGCACGCCCGTCGGACGGCAGCAGGGGCAGCACCATGGTGCGCGATTCCTCCAGCAGTTGCGCGCGTCGCGCCGCCACCTCCGCACCGGACGGCACACCGCGGCCCGCGGCGTCCACCGCGTCCACGGCGTGCAGCGCCCTCAGGAACGCCCCCAGTCGCCGTCCCTGCGCGGCGCCGGGGCAGCGGGCGCGTTCGCCCGGCACCAGGCGGTGGCGGACGACAAAGGGGTCCTCAGAGACGACACGCGGCACGGGTACCGTCAGCGGCAGCCGCGGCGCGAGCCACGGCATCAGTACGGTCTCCACGCGCAGTTGCCGGACCGCCTCGGAGCGGCGCGGGTGACGCTCCACGTACCCGTTGACCAGCAGGGCGCGCGTGTCCCATCCGTCGTCGGCGATCGCTGCCACGCGGTCACGGTAGTGGGCGCGGGAAATCGCCACCATGAAGGCCCGTTTTCCGGCCGTGCGCATTCATGGCAGTACACGCCGTCGGGTACGTGCTTTTCATGGGTCGATCGTCCGATCATGGCAGGACGCCAGTGCGCACAGTGCCGTCCCAGCATCCGGCGGACGGCCGAGGGGGAGGTAGCCGTGCAGCAGTTGTACGTGGTCGGATTCGCGGTCGCGGGCATCAGCGGAACCGTTTCGTCACCGTCGGTGCACAATGGTGCGCAGGAAGCCGGAAGACCACCCGTCGACGTTTTCGGGCGCATGGTGACGCACCTGGAGCAGCACGTCTCCTTCGGCAGCATGCGGCTGACCGCCGAGGAGCTGATGTCCGGGCCCGGACGGGTGCTGCTGCCGCGCCATCCGGAGGGGCGGCCCGAGCAGCAGGTGAGCTGGACGCCGGTGTCCGTCGGCCCGGCAACCCGGGCACTGCGCATGGTCGTGGAGCACGAACTCCCGCCCGGCGGCCGCTTCTCCTGCCGGCTGACCGCCAGCGAGGCCGGCGGCGTGGCCGGTTTCCGGGTGTCCATGGGCCGTGCGAGTGACGGAACGCTGGCACCCGCCCGGGTCGAACAACTCTTCCCGCCGCGGTCGTTGTCCGCCATCCTGCGTGATCCCGACCTGCACTGTACGGACGGCAGCGACGTCATATCAGCGGCGGCCGCCCCGGTGCACGCCGCCCACGTCGGCACGGTCCTCAGCCTTCTGGGTGACCCCGGCCGCCGGCTGCCGGTCCTTGTCATCTCCTCGTCACGGGCCATGGGACCGCCCGCCAGGTTCGCCCACCGGGCCGCGTTCCGCCTGGCGGGGCTCGCTCATGTGGTCGTGATGTCCAGCCGCCTGGCGCTCGACGCCTTCAACGCTTTCCATGAGGGCGACGAGTCCATGCTGCTGCCGCAGGACGGCGCCCGCCTGTACTGGCCCGGCACGGCCGCCCGTTCGCCCTGGTGGGGTCCGGGGGAAGTGGCCGGTGACGCCGAGCAGCTGATGCGCCAGCTGGGCCGTCTGCTGGCCCCGCTGAGCGTCGTGGCGCGCGGCCGGGACACCCTGTGGGACGAAGTGCGGGCCGCCGAGGCCGCGGCGCGCGCCGACGCGCTGGTCAAGGAGGCCACCGGCAACGAGAGCGAACAGGCGCGGGCACTGCGGGACCGGCTGGAGCAGGAGCAGGTCCTCCAGGTCGAACTGCTGGAGCTCAACATCGAACTGGAGTCCAAGGTCGCCCGGCTGGAGATCGACAAGGCCAACCTGGAGGCCCAGCTGCACGCGGCGCTCGACGGCGGGGCCCCGGCCCACACCGTCCCCAATCCGCGCGCCGCCCCCTCATCGCCCCCGGCCGACGACCCCCGAGACTTCTCCGCCGCCTGGGGCACCTGGACCACCGAATCGGGCGGTGCCCTGGTCTTCACCGCGAACGCCCGCGATGAATGGCTGCGCAGCGCCTACCCCTACCCCGAACGGATGAGAGAGGCCCTCGACACGCTCGCCGAACTCGCCGGCGCCTGGCGGCTGCTCGACCGCGACCTCGGCATGTCCCTGGGCGCCTGGATCGGTTCCCAGACCCCTCTGGACTACGCGCACTCCGACGAGGGCCTGCGACGCAAGGGCCTGAGCCACTTCACGTTCGAAAACGTCAAGTGGGACCGCCAGCCGCACATCAAGCTCGACGACCACACCACGCCCGACCGGGTGGGCCGGATCTACTTCGCCGTCGACAAGGCGGGACGCCGGTGGATCGTCGATCATGTGGGCGTCAAGCTGTACCGCACGCGTTCCGCCAGCCGTTGACCGCCGAGGCGGCCAGGCGTGCGGCGGTTCAGTACGTCTGGAGTTCCACCAGGGTCCCGTCCGGGTCCCGCACGTGTGCCGTGCGCAGTGTCGGGCCCCACTGCGGGCGTTCCTGCGCGGGGGCGACCAGGACGGCGCCGTGAGCGACCATGGCGTCGGCCGCCTTCCCCGGGTCGTCCACGCGCAGCACCAGCATGCTCGTGTCCTGCGCCGACCCGGTCTCGGGCAACGCCTGCGTGCCGACGGTCCGGGCGAGTTCGGCGCGGGAGAAGAGCACCAGCAGACCTTCGCCGCGCAGGTCCCAGTTGGCGTAACCGGCCTGGGGAACGACCTTCGCGGGCTCGATGCCGAGAAGATCACGCAGTACTGATGTCCAGAAGGCCGCGGCACGGTCGAAATCACGCACCAGCAGCCGCGGTTGGAGGGCGTCCATGACAGCGATCGTAGAGGGGCGTTTTTCTGACCGGCGGTGGGAATCGACGATGAAGAGGTGAAGGTCACATCGGTAGCCGGACGCGGACTTAGGATGGCGCGGTGCTGGTGAAGTGGTTTCGCTGCCGTGTTCTGGACCGACCCGGATTCGAGCGGGGGCAGCGGGAGTGGTCGGGGCTGCTCGGCGCACCCGGATTCCGGGGGCAGGGCGGCGGTTGGGGACGCGGCCACCCGGAAGTGGCCCACATATTCTGCTTCTGGGAGACCCGCACGCACTACGACCTGTTCATGGCTGGTGCGCACGACTCCCTGGCCGCCGCGCAGAACGGTACGTACGACCGTGCCGACGTGCGGCTTTTCGAGGAACGCCAAGAGGTCAAGGTCGGCTTCCGGGCGGACTTCGCCGACAGCGACCTGCTGCGGGCCGCCCACTGCCGGGTGCGCCCGGACCGCGTCGAGCGTTTCATGGGCGTCCAGCAGCAGGTGTGGAACCCCGCCATGGCCGGATCGCCCGGCATGCTGCGCGGCATCGTGGCGGAAGGCGCGGGGAGCGAGTTCCTGGTGCTGTCCATGTGGGACTCCGCGACGGAGCGCGCCAAGTACGGTGCCGCCGCGGTCGGCCGCCTCGAATCCCGCGCCCGCCTCGACGAGGACCTGGTGTCGGTCGGCGGCGACCTGGTGGACGTGGTGACCGACTGGACGATCTGAGGACCGGCGGTGCCCGGCCCGTCGCCCCCGGCGGCCCGCGCGACACCGTGGTCCCCGCCCTCTCTGGAGCAGTGTGATGACCATGCGTGCTCGACCGCATGCGTGACGTATGCGTACGGTTTTCCCTCCGGCTGCACTCTGGGCGCGCGCCGGTCACGCTGGGAGCGGGCACGTCATGCGTGCCGCGTTGACGTCATGCGCCGCCGTACGTAGCGACAGCGCGCCGCTGCCGCACGGGTCGCACTGCCGTCGCAGGCTGTTGACGTGTGGCGGCGGGACGGGCGCCGGCGTTCACGCTGGTCTGCGCCCGCCGCGGACGGGGCGTACCGGACACGAAAGAGGGAGGCGGCTCGATGGACACGATCCTGGTCACCGGTGGCACGGGGGTCCTGGGCGCCCGTGTGGTGAGGCGACTGGCGGCGGACGGTCGGGCGGCACGGGTGTTCAGCCGACGTCCCCGGCGGCCCGGCGCGGCCCCGGACGCGGCCGAATGGGCCGTGGGGGACCTGACGACCGGTGACGGGCTGGAGGCCGCCCTGGACGGCGTCACAGCCGTGATCAACTGCGCCAGCGACGCCCGCCGTCACGAGACCGACGTCACGGCTGCCCGGCGCCTTGCGGAGGCTGTCCGGCGGTCCGGGGAACCGCATGTCGTGCACATCTCCATCGCCGGCATCGACCGCGTGCCACTGGGCTACTACCGCAGCAAACTGCGCGCGGAACGGGTGCTGGAGGAGTCGGGCGTGCCGCTGACCGTGCTGCGGGCCACGCAGTTCCACGACCTCGTGCTGGCCGTCGCACAGCAGCTGACACGGCTGCCGGCGGCGCTGGTGCCGTCCGGCGCGTGGACCCAGCCGGTGGACGTGGGGGAGGTGGCGGACCGGCTGGCTGGGCTGGCGGCCACCGGTCCGGCCGGCCGGGTGCCGGACATGGGCGGGCCGGCTCCCCTGACGCTCGCCGACGCGGCCCGGGCCCTCCTGCGGGTGCGGGGTGTGCGCCGCCCGGTTGTCACGGTGCCGTTTCCCGGACGCGTGATGGCCGCCGTCCGCGCCGGCGGACTCCTCACCCCGGACGGCGCCACGGGCCGTATCGGCTTCGACGACTTCCTGAGCACCGCGCCACTCACCGACCGTACGTATGGTGCGGCCCAACGTCACGCCGAGGACTGAGACACCGTCCCCAGCACTGGAGTGATGCGGCTCCGGCCACGCCGTCCGCGGCAGCGTACGGCAGTCGGCCGAGCGGAAAACCGTCTCCATGGTGATGGAATTCCGCTGGACGACCGGTTCACGACGGCGTCGATTCGAGGGGATTGGCCGCAATGCTTGGTCATGTCAGAGTTCCGGCGACATGACCCCTTCCCCTCTCGCCCTCCGGGCGATTCGACCGTGCAGTCGCCGGCCTGGGCGGACTGTCCGCCGGTGACGTGCTCGGCTCACAGCTCTTCGTCCCCGTCAAACACCCGGTCCTCATGGGTGGGGAACCGCTTCGGCCGCGGCCCCTCCGTCGACCGTATGCTGCGCCTCGTCCGTCAGGAGAACGGTGACCGGCGCCAGTTGGCCGCAGGCATGTTCGACGGACAAGGCTCGTGGGGCAACGGCGCCGCCCTGCGCGTCGCGCCGCTCGGGGCCCGGTACGCGGGGGAGCCCGAACACGCCGCACGACAGGGTGAGTTGTCCGCCCTCACCACCCACACGCACCCCGGCGCGGTGGCCGTCGCCGCGCTCGTACCGCCCTCCGCGGTGCGCTCCGGCCTGGAGGGGGTCGGCGGCATGCTCGACCACACCTGCGTCACCGCCGGCGCCTCGGTGCTCGGCTGCGGACGCCGCACCAGCGCGCACGGCACTGTTCCCTTCGGCTGTGGGCCGTCGCCCGGCACCTCGGCGACTTCACGAACGCCTTCTGGAACACCGCCCGCGCCGGCGGCGGCGTGGACACCACCTGCGCCGTCGTCGGCGGCGTCCACGCCGCCCACCCGGCCGGGGCGCCGCCCGCCGACTGGCCCGCCGTGACCGAGCCGCTGCCAGCATGGCTTCCCGGAGTTCCGTGCTGAACCCCGCGCACACCCATGCCCTCGAAGACCCCGCACGCGCCTGCCCGTGCCGGTGTCCTGCCCCGGGGCCCGTCCGGCCCACGCCCCACCCACCGTGCCGTGCCGTCAACCGTGTTGCCCACCGGCGTCACGACCGCGAGCGCGACAGGCGTACGCTGGGCACCGCCATGGCATACGAACCGCCCACCCATTCCGTCGAACGCTCGCTGCGCGCCACCCTCGGCGCCAAAGTCGTGGCCGGCATCGACGAGGTCGGACGCGGAGCCTGGGCGGGACCGGTCACGGTGTGCGCGGCGGTCACCGGCCTTCGGCGCCCTCCCGAGGGCCTGACCGACTCCAAGCTGCTGACCGTCAAACGCCGTGACACCCTCAGCAGGCAACTGCTGGACTGGGTCACCGATCACGCCCTCGGGCACGCCTCCCCGGAGGAGATCGACGACCTCGGGATGACCGCCGCGCTCCGGCTCGCAGCACTGCGTGCGCTCGAGGGCTTGTCGATGCGCCCCGAGGCCGTCATCCTCGATGGCAAGCACGACTACCTCGGCGGCCCGTGGCGGGTGCGCACCGTGATCAAGGGCGATCAGTCCTGCGTCTCGGTCGCTGCCGCCTCGGTCATCGCCAAGGTGCACCGGGACGGCCTCATGGCCGGACTCGGAACCGAACACTCCGCGTTCTGCTTCGCCGAGAACGCGGGGTACCCTTCGCCGGTGCACCGTGCGGCTCTGGAGGAGTGGGGGCCCACCCCGCACCACCGGTTGTCCTGGGCCTACCTCGACAACCTGCCGCGCTGGAGCCACCTGAAGAAGGTCCGCGTCCTGGCGGGATCGCTGGACGGTGCGAACGGAGCCGAGCAGTTGGGGTTCGACTTCTGAGCACCCGCCGCCCCGACCGAGCGGCGCTGGACCTGCCAACACATCATGCCTCGCATCCCTGAGGAGCCACAGATTCACGAGAGCGTCACGGGCCCGCTTGCCGCGGCGGGGGGCACCCGTACCTCGCAGGCACCGCGTCCCGTTCCGGTCCCCGGTCCCCGTCCCGGCCCGCGCCCCGGTCCGCCCCGCGCCACCCGCGTCCACCCGGCGCCCGGCCGGCCCGCCGCCCACCCGGCGGCCCCTGCTCCCCGTTCCACGGAGGGTTCGCCGCAGGTCCAGATCATGCCCGCCGGGCCCGACGCCGCGGTCGCCGCCGCGGACGACGCCGTCGACGTTCTGCTGGACGCCGGCCGGCCACCGTCGGACATCCTGGTCCTCACCAGCGGCGACCAGCACCCGTGGGCGCAGCACGAACTCTCCTTCGGCGCCGACGCCTACTGGCGGCAGCAGGACGAGGGCGGTGACGTCTTCTACGCCATGGCAACGGCCGAGCGTGCCGCGGTGCGTCCGGTCGTCGTGCTGGCGATGAACGGCGGCACCGACGACTCGGCCACCCTGCCCGCCGCACTCGCCCGCGCCGGCGAACTGCTCGTGGTCTGCGGTGAACCGGAGCACCTGAAGTCCCTCATGTGACGTTGCGCCGCGGGACGCCGGACACCCCGGTGTTCACGCCCCGCGGTCAGCGCGCCGCATGCCGCCGAGGCACGTCCCGCATCCCCGCCGGACCGCCCGACCACGCGTCGGGGGCGGGCCGTTCCTCCCACGAACCCGCGTGCGGCCTGCGGCCGGACCGCCTCTCACCCAGCACCTGCCACCCGTCTTCGGACAACGTCACGAACGCTCCGCAGCGCAACCCGTGCAGCGTGCAGGCGTCTCGCAACCCCCACATCCAGGCGCCGTCCTCCGGTATCCACTCCCGCGTGCCCCGGCGGCACACCATCAGGATCCCGGTGCGCACGGGCGAGCGCAGCCGCAGGTCGTGCGGGATGATCCGGCGCAGGTGGTGCAGCAGGGCGTTGCGCCGCTCCCAGCCGTCCGAGCGGGAGGCCAGCGCGGTGAACGAGGCGCTCGCCTCCAGGCGCCCCCCGAAACCCAGCACTCCCAGAACCGCCGTGCCCGGGGCGGGCAGATGGCGGTTCGCCAGGTCCTGGACGACCTCACGCGGATTCGCCAGCAGCGGCACCGACTGCTCCGCCCACGCCTCCGGCTCCAGCATCCGCTGCGGCGCGGAAGCGGACCCGTTGCGTGAACTCGCCACGAACAGGAATCCCATGCTCCTCCTCCCGCGCCCGGTACCTCCGTCCGGGCACACGAGGCCGACCGTGCGGGAGAGCAGCACGGTGCGGGCTCGGCGAGCCGGGCGAGGGTCTTCCCCAATTGTTCCTCCCCACCTGGCGGGCGGCAATGTGCAATCGCCCCCACAGTCTCTTCCCGTCTTTCTCCCCTTTCCGGGCCGGTGAAGAGAAGGACTGGGGTGGCACGACGGCACAACGCGGCGCCGACGGACGCCCGCTGGGGGAGAACCGGTAGTGAGGGGGCGGGGGCGCGGGTGGGCCGGGGCCAGTCCGGGTGGGCGCCGGTGCGCCCGGGGGACCGGCGCTGTGGATGGCGGCCCGGGTCGCGCCCGCTGATGGGGGCGATGTGCGACGGTGTGGCCCGGCGGGTGGTGGGCGGTCGGGCGGACCCGTGGTGACGCTGCCGTCCGGTGGCAGCGACCCCTGGGGGCCGAGCCCGCCGTTCGCCCTCCCGGCTCCTGCTCCCGTTCCCCGGTGGGATCAGCCTTCCGTCGCCAGCACCAGCGGCATCACCCCCGACGCTCCGGCACGCAGCAGGAGGCGGGCGGCCACGGCCAGCGTCCAGCCGGTGTCCATCAGGTCGTCGACCAGCAGCACCGGGCCCCCGGCTTCTTTGAGTGCTTCGGCCAGCGGCGGCGGTACTTCGAGGGTCCCGTGCAGGGCCCGCAGTCTCTGGGCGCTGTTGCTGCGCGGTATCCGGCCGGGATCCCGGTCCGCTGCCGCCTGGATCCGGCCCAGCAGCGGCATCCGGCCGACCTCGGCGATCCGGGCGCCGAGGCTGTCCACAAGTTGTGGCCTCGTGCGGGACCCCACGGTCACCACTCCGACCGGACGGGCCGGCGCGCTCGCGTCGCCGCTCGCCCAGCCGCCCGGTCCCTTGGCCCAGTCCGCCAGCACCTTGACCACCGCGTCGACCATCTCACCGGTGACCGGGACGTCGGGAGCGCCCTCCGCGAAGAGCGGACGCAGCCGGTTGCCCCAGCCGATGTCGGACAACCGCCCCAGCGCCCGGCCGGACGAAGCCTGTTCACCAGCGGGGATCTTCCCCTTGAGCTCGACGCCCAGGGCGGGCATGCCGGTGGGCCACATGCGCCGGGGTTCGATCTCCACCCCCGGCCGGCCCAGGGCGGCCCGGGCGGCGTCGAGCGCGGCGGTGGACACCTGCGTCGGGAAACGCGGCCCCGCGCAGTTGTCGCAGCGGCCGCACGGCTTGGCCGCCTCATCGTCCAACTGGCGGCGCAGGAACTCCATGCGGCACTGTGTGGACGTCGCGTAGGTGCGCATCGCCTCCTGCTCGGCCTCCCGCTGCCGTGCGACCCAGGCATAGCGCTCGGCGTCGTAGTGCCAGGGCTGCCCGGTCGAGACCCAGCCGCCCCGGACCCGCCGGACCGCACCGTCCACGTCGAGCACCTTCAGCATCGTCTCCAGCCGTGACCGGCGCAGTTCGACGCGGGCTTCCAGGGCGGGCGACGACATCTGCCGGTCGGAGGCGGCCAGCACGTCCAGGGTGCGGCGGACCAGCTCCTCGCCGGGAAAGGCCAGCGAGGCGAAGTACCGCCAGATCGCCTCGTCCTCCCGCCCGGGCAGCAGCAGGACCTCGGCGTGGTCAACGCCGCGCCCGGCACGTCCCACCTGCTGGTAGTAGGCGATGGGTGACGCGGGGGAGCCCATGTGCACGACGAAGCCGAGGTCGGGCTTGTCGAACCCCATGCCGAGCGCGGAGGTGGCCACCAGGGCCTTGACCCGGTTGGCCATCAGATCCGCCTCGGCGCTGCGGCGGTCGGCGTCCTCCGTGCGCCCCGAATAGGAGGCCACGGTGAGCCCCCGCTGCCGCAGGAACGCCGTCACCTCGTCGGTCGCCGCCACCGTGAGGGTGTAGATGATCCCCGAGCCCGGCAGTTCGGCCAGATGGTCCGCGAGCCACGCCAGGCGGTGGGCGGCGTCCGGCAGTGCCAGCACCCCCAGGGACAGGCTCTCGCGGTCGAGTTCGCCCCGCAGCACCAGGGCCCCGGCATCGCCCGACCCCTGCCCGCCGGTGCCCAACTGCTCGGCGACGTCGGCGGTGACCCGGGCGTTGGCGGTCGCGGTGGTGGCCAGCACCGGTGTGCCCGCGGGGAGTTCGGCGAGCATCGTACGCAGGCGGCGGTAGTCGGGGCGGAAGTCGTGCCCCCAGTCGGAGATGCAGTGTGCCTCGTCCACCACGAGCAGACCCGTGGTGGCAGCGAGCCGGGGCAGCACCTCGTCGCGGAAGTCCGGGTTGTTGAGGCGCTCCGGACTCACCAGGAGCAGGTCCACCGAGCCGTCGTTCACCTCCGTCTGCACGGTGGCCCATTCCTGCGGGTTCGCCGAGTTGATCGTGCGCGCCTTGATCCCGGCGCGCTCGGCGGCCTCGATCTGGTTGCGCATGAGGGCCAGCAGGGGAGAGACGATCACCGTGGCCCCGCTGCCCCGGGCGCGCAGCAGTGCCGTGGCCACGAAGTAGACCGCCGACTTGCCCCACCCGGTGCGCTGGACGACCAGCGCTCGCCGCCGGTCGGCGACCAGTGCCTCGATGGCCCGCCACTGGTCCTCGCGCAGGCGGGCGGTGCCGTCCGGATCGCCGACCAGTCGGCGCAGGACGGTGTCGGCCTCGGTCCGCAGTGCTTGGTTCATGCCCTCATGCAACCCGATGCCACCGACATCGCGCCAACCCCCATGCGGGGATCTGTGGATAACCGTCCCTCGAACCGGTGACGACTGTTTGTGCAGGTCATCATATGAATCGCCGGAGTTATCCACAGGGGGTGGCGCGATCTTGCGCACTGCGGGATCTTCGGGGCATGAACGGACACATCGACTCCGCGTCCCCCCGCCCCTCCGAACCGGCTTCCCCCGCCGCCACGCCCGATCCCGCCACGCCCGACGCCCCCCGAGTCCCGCTCGCCCAACGGCCATACAGCAGCACGCCCCACTCGCCCCAACAGCCGCCCGTCCCCGACGGAACCCGGCCCAACCATGCGCCCACCGACCAGGAACCGCCCGGAGCCGGGGCAGGGCGGGGCGTTCTCGACCGTCCGGTCGCGGAGCGGCGAGCCGCCCCCGACACCCGTCCGGCCCGCAACGAAGCCTCCGGGCCGGCCGGGAACCACGGCAGGCCGGTCCGCCGGACCACCGGCCGGTCCCCGGCTTCTGAGACATCCGCCGGCGCGGCAACGGGGCGCGGCGACGACGAGTCCGAGACGCGGGTCGTCCTGCGCGGACCGGTCGACCTGATCGACGCGCTGCCCTACCTGCTCGGATTCCATCCGCAGGACGGCCTGGTGCTCATCGGCATGAAGGGCGACGAGGCCCGCTTCTGCGCGCGCCTGCGGCTGCCCCTGCCGAGCGACCCCACCGAATGGGCACCGCTGGCCGCCAAGGCGGCCGACCACGTGGTGAACGGCGGCGGCCCCGCACGGCGACCGGACGCCGTCGCGATCTGCGTCCTGCGCGACCCCGGCGCCGGCGAGACACCGACCGATGTCATGCGCCGACTGCGTCCGCTGGCCCAGCACGTCCGCCGGGCCTGTGGTGTGCTGGACGTTCCGGTCGTCGAGGCCGTGTGCGTCTCGGGCCTGCGCTGGTGGTCGTACATGTGCGTGACGATCGGCTGCTGCCCGCCGGAGGGCTCACCGGTCCCGCGCCCCGGCACCTCGGTGATGGCAGCGGCCGCCGCCTACGCCGGAGTCCGGATCCACGGCACCCTGACGGAACTGCGGTCCCGGCTCCTCGCTCCGCCCGGTGCACACCACATGGCACAACGGCGGGCCTTTGACGACGCGAGCGCCGAACTCGTCCCCCGCATGCTGCTGCACGGCGACACCGACACCGTGCGGGAGGAGACCCTCGTGCTGGCGTACGCCGCCATGGAACGGCTGCGAACCGCACCCGCTCCGGACGACCCGGCCGAAGCCGACCGGCACGACGACGCGATCATCGGCGACGACGAGGCGGCGACCATCGTGCTCGGCCTCCAGGACCGGGAGACCCGCGACCGGGCCGCCGAGTGGATGGAGGGCGAGGAAGCGGCGTTGGCCCAGCGCCTGTGGCGCGCGCTGTCCCGCCGGTGCGCCGGGGCGTACGCCGGACACGCCGCCGCGCCACTGACTCTCGCCGGCTGGGTCGCCTGGGCCCGCGGTGACGAGGCAAGCGCACGGGTGGCCCTCGGCATGGCCCTTGAGGCCGACCCGGACTACACCTTCGCCCAACTGTTGCACCGCGCCTGCAACCACGGCCTGGACCCCGATCCTCTGCGCCGCTCCCTGCGACGCGAACGCGTCACCCGCCCGGTCCCGTCAACACGGCCGCCGCGGACCGGCGGAACGGGTACCGCCCCCGGCCGCCGCCAGGGCCGCACCGGAGCCGGCACACACCCCTACGGCACCCGCCCCGGCGTCCCGCGTGCCCGCCGGCGTACCCACTCCGCTGACGACGGTGGTGGGGAGCCGGCGGCATGGTGAGCGCGGAGCCGGCGTACGGCGATGGGTCAGCGGCAGTCGTCCCGGGCCAGCGCGTGCCGCCGACGTGGGCAGCAGGATCCCTGCGCCGGGGCCGGTGGTGTGCTCGCACGGCCGCGTGGGTGGTGCGGTGCCGGCGGCGACGCCCGGGGTGGCCGACCCGAAGCCGCGGCGCCGGGGTGATCCGGCCGCGCCCCGACCCCGCGGGGTGGCGTCCCCGCCTCGTCGGGCGGCGGCCGGGCTCCCTCGGCGCCCCGGGCGGGGTGAGCGCCCTACGCCCCGCCCCGGGCGAGCGCGATGAGGCGGTCCAGCACCCGGCCGTCGCTCACGCGGAGGCCGTCGTGCTCGAACTCGTCGGTGACCCAGGTGCGCAGGCCACGCACCGCGGCGGCGGTGGCCAGGGAGTCGGCCGTGTCGACGTACATGTCGTCGTGGTAAACGGCCGCGGCAGCGGGAACCTCGTTGCGGGCCAGGCGGTCGGCGTCGTACAGGTCCGGCCAGTCCCGTCGTTCGGCGAGAGCGTCGGCCACGTCCCGCAGGGGTCGCAGCGCCGGGTCCGTACCGAACATCCAGGGGTAGATCATCTCGCCGGTGAACAGCACCGGTTCGCCGCACTCCAGCGCCCGATCGGCGTCGAAGGCGGGGAACTCCGCGCGCACCGTTTGCGCGGCCCAGCCGGTGCCGGAGGTCCCGACGGAACGCTGACCGTAGATCGACTCGTGCAGGACGGCGTACAACGGCTTGGAAGCGAAGGAAAGTTGGGCCTGTGCCTGTGCGAGGAAGCCGTCGGACAGGACCGGCGCCCCGGCGTCGCCGGCTTCGTCCTGCGGGAAGGCGTCCTCCAGCAGGTAGTGCAGGGTGTGCGAGCCGTTGCCGCCGCCCAGCATCATTCCCAGAGTCTGGAACGCCTCCACCGTCAGCGGTGCGCCGTCCGGCAGCAGCACCTCGTGCTCCCGCAGGTGCAGGGCGATCCGCCGGACGAGGTCGGCGTCCTGCGGGTACCGCGCGTAGTGGCGGGCGTTCTTGCCCCCGACTCGCGGATACGCCGCCCGGTAGACGTCCCGGGCGGAGGAACGCAGGCCGGCCAGGCCGCCGGTGATGAAGACCTCCCGGAGCCCCTCGGGCGCGAACGACAGGTAGGTCAGGGCGCAGAAGCCGCCGAAGCTCTGCCCCAGCAGCGACCAGCGGCCACCCTCGCCCAGCAGTGCGCGGCGCACGGCCTCGCAGTCGGCGACGATCGTGTCGGCCCGGAAGTGGGAGAGATAGTCGGCTTGTTCCCGGGGTCCGCCGCGGGAGGGGAGCGTGCGGCGGTCCGCCGGGGTGGAGCGGCCGGTGCCGCGCTGGTCGAGGAGCAGGACCCGGAACTCCTCGACCGCCCGGCCGAGCCAGCTTTCGGTGCCGATCGGGCGGCCGGCGCGGTTGCCGGGGCCGCCCTGGAGGAACAGCAGCCAGGGCAGGTCGTCGGTCTCACGGCCGGTGGCGACGACCTCCCGCGCGTACAGGTCGATCCGCTCCCCGTCCGGCCGGGCCGGGTCGAGGGGCACCCGGAAGGTGTGGTCGGTCAGCACGGTGCCGGGGTGCCTGAGGACTGCCATCGGACTCCTTCGCAGATCGGGCGGCCCGGCGTCCGGGACCGCGGGGCGGCGGTGACGCGTTCGGTACCGCTGTCGCCCGCAGGCACGGTAGACGGGGTTGCCGGAACACCGCTGCGGGCACGGCGGTGGTCGGGCGCCGCGACGTTCTTCCCGACGCCGCGGCGCCGCCGGCCGGCCAACGCCCCGGCCTTCGCCGGTTCGCCGGTGCGGGGGCGAAGGTGGCCGGTACCGGTGGGCGGGGCACGCAAAACGCCGTCAAGGCATTCCCAACCCCGCCATTGTCGACGGACGGACGCCTAAGATCACCTGCATGCCTCCCTACGACCCGACGGCCTTTCCGCCTTTCGCTGTCACCGTGGATTTGGTCGTACTCACCGTGCGTAACCATGCGCTGTGCGCGCTCGCGGTGCGCAGGGGGGAGCCCCCGCACGAGGGACGGTGGGCCCTCCCGGGCGGTTTCGTGCGGGCCGACGAGAACCTCGCGGAGGCGGCCGCCCGCGAACTGGCCGAGGAGACCGGCCTCCAGGCCCAGGAGAGCGCTGGAGCGTCCCCCGCCGGAACATCAGCCCCCTACGGCGGCGCCGGGGACGCGCACCTGGAGCAACTGGCCACCTACGGCGACCCCGACCGCGACCCGCGCATGCGCGTGGTCAGCGTCGCCCACCTCGTACTCGCCCCCGACCTGCCCACCCCGCGGGCGGGCGGCGACGCGCGGAGCGCACGATGGGCGCCCGTCGGGGAACTCCTGGAGGCCGGCACCACGTCACCGCTCGCCTTCGACCACGGCCGCATCCTCGCCGACGGGGTCGAACGCGCCAGGTCGAAGATCGAGTACTCCTCGCTCGCGACCGCCTTCTGCCCGCCGGAGTTCACCGTCGGGGAGTTGCGGCGGGTCTACGAGGCGGTGTGGGGCGTGGCCCTGGACCCGCGCAACTTCCACCGCAAGGTCACCGGCACGCCCGGCTTCCTGCTCCCGACAGGCGGCACGACCACGCGGCAGGGCGGACGCCCGGCGCAGTTGTTCCGGGCCGGCGGTGCGACGCTGCTGAACCCGCCGATGCTGCGTCCCGAGGTCTGAGCGCGGCCCCTCCCGCGGGGGCGCGTTCCGCCCCCGACCTCACAGGTGGCTGCGGCGGCACGGCATTCCGGAAGCCCGGACAGTCGCGGACCGGGACCGCGTGCCGCGCTCGCTCCTGCCCCCGGCGGGCCGGCGGCTTCGTGGCGCCGCGTCACACCTCCAGGTCCGCGGCGCTTCCACCACGTAGTCCTCCGCCCGCGTCGTCCACCCCGGAACGCGGCCGGTTCCTCCCCGCCGACGCGCGTAACGCCCTTGCTGTGAACCGCCGGGTACCTGCCCGGGGCCGGGCGCGGACCGTCCGACGGGGCCCGGGAACCGGTCATACCTCAACCCCGTCAACGGATACCGACCCTGGCCGCGTTGGACGCCGTGCGGGGCAAGACAGGGTGGAGGGTGACGGGTTGGACGGAGTGATCACGTGGGTATGCGGGCGAATGTCATCAACTGCCCAGTGAATACACGGTTCTTTCCGATAAAGCGTCAATTGTGCGAGGGGTGGCGATCACCCTTTCGTGTGCTTTTCAGCAAAATCCTCAAGGTGGCCCACGCAATCGCCGACAAAAGAGACGTGAGTACCCTTGCGCACACCATGATGACCACGGCCCGCTCCGCCGAGACCGGGATCCCCGGGCACGGCGAAGTCGACCGCTACACCTACGCCGACAGCCGCAGCACCGAACGCACAACGCCCAACTGGGACGGCGTCGACAGCGACATGAGCCGGGTCGGCCGCCGCGCCGGCGGCAGCCGCGGGCGCGGCCTGCACGGCCAGCTCGTCCAGCAGCTCGGCCAGATGATCGTCTCCGGCGACCTGGGTGCCGACCGCCCCCTGGTGCCCGAGGAGATCGGCCAGCGCTTCGAGGTCTCGCGCACCGTCGTGCGCGAGTCGCTGCGCGTGCTGGAGGCCAAGGGGCTGGTCAGCGCCCGCCCCAACGTCGGCACCCGCGTCCGTCCGGTCAGCGACTGGAACCTGCTCGACCCCGACATCATTGAATGGCGTGCCTTCGGCCCGCAGCGGGACGACCAGCGCCGTGAACTCAGCGAACTGCGCTGGACGATCGAGCCGCTCGCCGCCCGACTGGCCGCCGGCCACGGACGCGAGGACATCCAGCAGCGGCTGACCGACATGACCGAGATCATGGGTCACGCCGTCGCCCAGGGAGACGCCCTGACGTTCTCGCGGGCGGACGCGGAGTTCCACGCCCTCCTGCTCCAGGTGACGGGGAACCGGATGCTGGAGCACCTGTCCGGCATCGTCGGCTCCGCGCTCCACGTCTCCGGCGGCCCGGTGACCGGCTGCGAGCGTCCTACCGAGACGGCCGTGGGTCTGCACCGGAGCATTGTCGAGGCCCTGGCCGCCGGCGACGGCAGCGCCGCGGAGAGCGCCATGCGCCAGCTGCTGACCGTTCACCCCGAGGTGGATCGCGTCGTGCCCGCACCGCGTGAGCACTGAAGGCGGCACTGTCGTCCGCCCGGCCGCCGATGCCGGGCGGGAGCCGTAACGCCGGGCCCGTGACCTTCCAGGGCCCGGCGTAGCCGTCTGTCCGGTCCGCAGGGTGCCGCCACGGCCCGCACTGTGCCGTCGTCTGTCCGATCCGCGGGGTGGCGCCGGCACCCGGCCGGCAACATGCCGCTGACGCGGTCCCCACCCGTGTGGCTGACGCCGCCCCTTCCCGGCAGGCGCCCGGGGTGACGCACGTGGCGTTTTCCGTGCGCATACGGATGCCGTCCGGCCGATCGTCGTCGGGAACCTGCGGCCATCGCGTTTTCGGCACCAATACGGACGCCGTTCCCCAGGACTCCCGATGGATCGGGGAGCGTCCGGGTGGCGAGCCGTGCCCGTTCGGACGTTTTCCGGCAGACGCTGCCGATGAAATCGTGCGGTGCGGTTCCGTTGTGGCGGACCCATGGGCGAGGAATTCGTGGCGTCGGTGAACGGAGTCGCCGCGCAGGTGAGGGTGGGCGGGTTGGCGGCTGCCGAACGGGTGATGGCGGGAGGCAGGAGACCTGGCCGTGGACGGCGCGTCGAGCCGTCCGGTCCGACCGGGACGTTTTGCCTGCGCAGTGGCTGTGCGGGGAGGTGCCGGGGCAGCCTTCGGGCATCGTTCGTCCAGGAGCCGCCGGCCGTCGTGCGGGGTTATGTCCGTGTGCTGAACGGTCGAGTGGGGCAGGGGCAGGATTACGCTGACATGGGAATGTGACGTGGGCCACGTAAGTGCCGCGTAACGCTCTCAGGGTAGGCGCGATGACGTAAGAGGTGGTGCCGAGCCAGGGCAGGGTGGACATCCGTCGCATCCGTGCCGGGGAGCGGAGCCGCCTCGATCGCCGGTTCATCCCCGCCGGCGGCCGGCAGCCCGTGTGCGGGCGGTCGGAGCCGTTCCCATCGTTCCGAGAGGTTGTTCGTGTCGGCCAGCACATCCCGTACGCTCCCGCCGGAGATCACCGAATCCGAGTCTCTGATGGCGCTCATCGAGCGGGGTAAGGCACAGGGCCAGATCGCAGGCGACGACGTCCGTCGCGCCTTCGAGGCGGACCAGATCCCGGCAACCCAGTGGAAGAACGTCCTGCGCAGCCTCAACCAGGTCCTCGACGAAGAGGGCGTGACGTTGATGGTGAGCGCCGCCGAGGCCCCCAAGCGCACCCGCAAGAGCGTCGCCACGAAGGCGCCCGTCAAGCGCGCCCCCGTTGCCAAGTCCGTCGCACCCAAGACCGTCACCACCACCACGGTGAAGAAGACCGCGGCTGCCAAGACGGCGACGGCACCCGCCGCGACCGCCGAGGTCACGGTGGAGGCCGGAGCGGAGGAGGTCACCGCGCGTCCCGCCAAGAAGGCCGCCGTGAAGAAGACGGCCGCCAAGAAGACCGCTGCGAAGAAGACCGCCGCCAAGAAGACGACGGCCAAGAAGGGCGACGAGGAGTCGGCCGAGGGCGAGGAGCTCGTCGAGGAGGCTCCCGCCAGCAAGACCGGCGAGGGCACCGACCAGCCCGAGTCCGAGGGCTTCGTGCTCTCCGACGACGACGAGGACGACGCCCCGGCCCAGCAGGTCGCCGCGGCCGGTGCCACCGCCGACCCGGTCAAGGACTACCTCAAGCAGATCGGCAAGGTCCCGCTGCTCAACGCCGAGCAGGAGGTGGAACTCGCCAAGCGCATCGAGGCCGGTCTCTTCGCCGAGGACAAGCTCTCGGCGGCGGACAAGCTGGCCCCGAAGCTCCAGCGCGAACTGGAGATCATCGCCGAGGACGGCCGCCGGGCCAAGAACCACCTGCTGGAGGCCAACCTCCGTCTCGTGGTCTCGCTGGCCAAGCGCTACACCGGCCGCGGCATGCTCTTCCTGGACCTCATCCAGGAGGGCAACCTCGGTCTGATCCGCGCGGTGGAGAAGTTCGACTACACCAAGGGCTACAAGTTCTCCACGTACGCCACCTGGTGGATCCGTCAGGCCATCACCCGCGCCATGGCGGACCAGGCCCGCACCATCCGCATCCCGGTGCACATGGTCGAGGTCATCAACAAGCTGGCCCGCGTCCAGCGCCAGATGCTCCAGGACCTGGGCCGAGAGCCCACCCCGGAGGAGCTGGCCAAGGAACTCGACATGACCCCCGAGAAGGTCATCGAGGTCCAGAAGTACGGCCGCGAGCCCATCTCGCTGCACACCCCGCTCGGCGAGGACGGCGACAGCGAGTTCGGCGACCTCATCGAGGACTCCGAAGCCGTCGTGCCGGCCGACGCGGTCAGCTTCACCCTGTTGCAGGAGCAGTTGCACTCGGTGCTGGACACGCTCTCGGAGCGCGAGGCGGGCGTGGTCTCCATGCGCTTCGGCCTCACCGACGGCCAGCCGAAGACCCTGGACGAGATCGGCAAGGTCTACGGCGTGACGCGCGAGCGCATCCGCCAGATCGAGTCCAAGACCATGTCCAAGCTGCGTCACCCGTCGCGTTCGCAGGTCCTGCGCGACTACCTGGACTGACCGGGCGTCTCCACCGCCCTCGTTGGACCGGTCCCGCGGCGACACGCCGAGGGGCCGGTCCAACGGCATTTGCGGCGGCGGTTGAGGTCTGCCGGTCCGACCGGTCCGTTCCCCGGCCGACGCGGTCACGTCGTGCGCGATCCGCTCTCCGGCCGGAGTCGGTCACCTCGTGCGGTCGCGCCCGGGGAACCCTGCTCGCAGGCGCACCGATCCGGCTGTCGCGGCGAACATGCCGTGTCATCAGGGAATCCACCCGCCCGGACGCACGGCAGCACGCCGTTGGCCCATCCGGCGACGCCGGGGAGCGCCGTGCAGGGGTCCCCCGTCCGGGGGTGCGGGCGGGCCCGGTTTTTCCGGATGCGACCCGACCGGGCCTGGAACACGCTGGGTGTTCCACCCGACCCGGAAGGTCAGGAGAAGGTCATGCGCACCAGGCCCCGCCGTCGGACGACCGCCGCCCTGCTCGGCGGGATCGCCCTGCTGACGATCGTTCTGCCGCTCGCCACCGCCCCGGCGCCGGCCGTGGCCGGACCCGCCCGTCCTGGCGGCGGCGCGGGGGAGGACGTGGTCGGCGGCGACCCCACCGCCTCGGCCGCGCACCCGTTCGTGGTGGCACTGGCCAGCCAGGAACGGTTCGGTTCGGACCGCTCGGGGCAGTTCTGCGGCGGAGCGCTGGTGGGTCCCGGCGTCGTCGTCACCGCTGCGCACTGCTTCAGCCGCGACGTCCTCGGCGGCACCTGGCGCGACCTGGACGATCTGCGGGTCATAGCCGGCCGTACCGACCTGCGCACCGACGACGGTCAGGAGACCGCGATCCGCGACGTGTGGGTGGACCCCTCGTACGACGCCCGCACGAACGCTGACGACCTCGCCGTCATCCGGTTGGAGCAGCCGCTTCCCGGGGCGGACGGGATACCCGTGGCCACCCCCGGCGACCACGCCGCCTACCACGACGGCGCCTCAGCCACCGTCTACGGCTGGGGCGACACCGACGGCCAGGGCAGCTACGCGGCGCGGCTGCGTTCGGCCGACGTCGCCGTGCTGCCGGACGCGCAGTGTGCCCGGGCCTACCCGGGCAGCGCCGCCGGCACCTACGTGGCGGCGTCGATGCTCTGCGCGGGCACGAACGCCGGCGGGCACGACGCCTGCCAGGGCGACAGCGGCGGCCCGCTGGTCTCGCAGGGCCGGCTGATCGGCCTGGTGTCCTGGGGCACGGGCTGCGGCGAGGCCGGCCACCCCGGCGTCTACACGCGGGTGCCCGCGGTCGCCGCGGACATCGCACGGTTCCTCTGAGGCGTGACGGTGACCGGGGCCGCGATCCCGGGAGCGCGACGGATCCGGCGTGCCGATGCGGTGCGGGGGCGGTAGGCGGGGGAACAGGGGCCCTGGATGCCCCGTTCAGGCGGCCGGCCGCGGTGGAGGGGTTTCACGGCCGCTGTCCCGTCGGCGGGGTTCAGGCGCGTCGTCAGCGAACGCGTGGACCGGGGTCTGCGCGCGCCGGGTGGAACGTCGTCGACGGTCGATGGCCCGTGCGGAATGTGATCCAGTCGTTACTCCTTGTGCGATGCCGGTGCGCTGGACATCTCGCGTTCACCCGTCGCGAACAAAGACTGCGGAGTGACGTACCGTGGTCGTTTGCCGTCGTCCGGTCGACCCAGGGTAACGAGAGCGGCCACCCCGTCTGACGGGATGGCCGCTCTCGTTCCGGCCCTGGGCCGGGCTGCTCGTCGGGTGTGGGGCGCTGGGCGGGTCAGTCCTCGACCACAGCCGTGGGCGCGGCGGTGAGCCGACCGGTCTCGTCCTGTATTTCCGCGGCGATCTTCTTGAGCTCCGGCTCGAACTTGCGCCCGTGGTGAGCGCAGAAGAGCAGCTCGCCACCCTTGACCAGAACGACGCGCAGGTAGGCCTGCGCACCGCACCGGTCGCATCGGTCGGCGGCGGTCAGCGGGCTTGCGGGGGTCAGAACAGTAGTCACGTCGCCTCTTCTCTAGCTCGACGAGCTGTCGTACCAGGGTCAACATCCAACCAGGCCGAAAACGTTCCCGCTCGTGACATCTACTTTGACGCGACGCCCGAGGCGGCCGGATGCTACCGGTTGGCGGCGAATGGGCCTTGATGGGTCCTCTGTGCTGTTGTATTCAGTATGTCGCTTTGTGGCCTCACGGCCAGGTTGCCGTTCGTTGCAGAGGACGTGCCCGGAGCCTAAAGGGTTCATGCCTCTTTGGGAACGTGATGTGCCTATCACTCGAAAGTGGGATCGAACGTACGATCGATCTGCCGCTAGCATGGGGTTGAAACCGGGTCGCGGCGCAGGCTCCGCCCCGGGCATCGGTACCCTCTCATCGGCGAACGAGCCGCCACCCGCCGAATCCGACAACTGTCCTTTCTGGAACCGGTGGCAAGAATTGCGAGGAGCTGCCCGCGTGACAGCCGATACATCAGCACCGTCCACCGCCCTGCTGAGCGGCCAGGATCGCGACGGGTCCAACTACACCGCACGTCACCTCCTGGTCCTCGAAGGACTGGAGGCGGTGCGCAAGCGTCCCGGTATGTACATCGGATCCACCGACAGCCGCGGCCTGATGCACTGTCTGTGGGAGATCATCGACAACTCCGTGGACGAGGCCCTCGGTGGCTACTGCGACCACATCGAGGTCTTCCTGCACGACGACGGCTCCGTCGAGGTCCGTGACAACGGCCGCGGCATCCCCGTCGACGTCGAACCGAAGACCGGCCTGTCGGGTGTCGAGGTCGTCATGACCAAGCTGCACGCCGGCGGCAAGTTCGGCGGCGGCTCGTACGCCGCCTCCGGCGGTCTGCACGGCGTCGGCGCCTCCGTGGTGAACGCGCTCTCCTCCCGCCTCGACGTCGAGGTCGACCGCAGCGGACACACGCACGCCATCAGCTTCCGGCGCGGCGTCCCCGGAATCTTCACCGAATCCGGCCCGGACGCCCCGTTCGATCCGGGCAACGGGCTGCGCAAGGCCAAGAAGGTCCCCAAGGCCCGCACCGGCACCCGGGTTCGCTACTGGTCGGACCGTCAGATCTTCCTCAAGGACGCCAAGCTCTCGCTGGAAACGCTGTACCAGCGCGCCCGTCAGACGGCGTTCCTGGTCCCCGGTCTCACCCTCGTCGTGCGCGACCAGCGCGGGGACGGCCAGGACGGCGGCCCGAGCGAGGAGACGTTCCACTACGACGGCGGCATCGGCGAGTTCTGCGAGTACCTGGCGCCGGACAAGCCCATCTGCGACGTCCTGCGGCTGCGGGGCGAGGGCACCTTCAAGGAGACCGTCCCCGTCCTCGACGACCGCGGCCACATGACGCCGACCGAGGTCACCCGTGACCTCGGTGTCGACATCGCCCTGCGCTGGGGCGCCGGTTACGACACCACCCTGCGCTCCTTCGTCAACATCATCGCCACGCCCAAGGGCGGCACACACGTCGCCGGGTTTGAACGCTCACTGGCCAAAACGGTGAACGAGGTCATGCGTTCTGCGAAGGTGCTGCGCGTCGCCGAGGACGACGTCACGAAGGACGACGCGACCGAGGGCCTCACCGCGGTGGTCACCGTCCGGCTCGCGGAACCGCAGTTCGAGGGCCAGACCAAGGAGGTCCTCGGCACCTCCGCGGCCTCCCGTATCGTGGCCAACGTGCTGGCCAAGGAACTCAAGGGGTTCCTGGTCTCCACCAAGCGCGACGACAAGCAGCAGGCCCGCGCGGTGATGGAGAAGATCGTCGCCGCCGCCCGCACCCGGATCGCCGCACGCCAGCACAAGGAGGCACAGCGCCGCAAGACCGCGCTGGAGTCCTCGTCACTGCCGGCCAAGCTGGCCGACTGCCGCGCCGACGACGTCGACCGCACAGAACTCTTCATCGTCGAGGGAGACTCGGCCCTCGGTACCGCCAAGGTCGCGCGCAGCTCGGAGTTCCAGGCACTGCTGCCGATCCGCGGCAAGATCCTCAACGTCCAGAAGTCGTCCGTCTCCGACATGCTGAAGAACGCCGAGTGCGGCGCGATCATCCAGGTCATAGGAGCCGGTTCCGGCCGCACCTTCGACATCGACCAGGCGCGCTACGGCAAGGTCATCTTCCTCGCGGACGCCGACGTCGACGGCGCGCACATCCGCTGTCTTCTGCTGACGCTCTTCCAGCGCTACATGCGGCCGATGGTGGAGGAGGGCCGGGTCTTCTCCGCCGTGCCCCCGCTGCACCGCATCGAGGTGAGCAACCCCAAGAAGGGCGAGGACAAGTACATCTACACGTACTCGGACAACGAACTGCGGCAGACCCTGCTGGACCTCCAGCGCCGCAACGTCCGGTACAAGGAAGCCATCCAGCGCTACAAGGGTCTCGGCGAGATGGACGCCGACCAGCTCGCGGAGACCACCATGGACCCGCGTCACCGCACCCTGCGCCGGATCAACATCAGCGACCTGGAGGCCGCCGAGCGCGCCTTCGACCTGCTGATGGGCAACGAGGTCGCCCCGCGCAAGGAATTCATCACCAACTCGGCGTCCACGCTGGACCGGGCACGCATCGACGTCTGAGCGACGGCCTGCGGTTCACCGCCGGCTGAGATGAGACCAGGGCGGGGCGAAGTGTTCGCTCCGCCCTCGGTGTTGGCGGGTGGGGTGAGGGGGCCCGGGGCGGAGGCGTCTGGCCGGGGCCGGGCCGCCCGGGCGTTGCTGGGCCCGCCGCGGCGCCATCGGGCTCCCCGGGCGCGGGCCGGGGCACGGGGCTGGGGCCGGTCGGGGGCGGGTTCGGAGGCGTGTGGGCGGGGTCGGTGGGGTCGGCGCAGGACCGGGCTCCCGGCGGCAGCGCCGGCCCTGAGGCCGGCGCGTGGCCCCACGGGGCCGGCGCCGGGCCGGACGCGGCGGCCGGAGCATGCCTGCCGGAGCACAGGGCAGAGCCGAGGACGCTTCGGCCGCACCGCCCGCCCACCGCAGGCGCTCTCTGCAGAAACGATCCGGTCTGCGCCGATCGCGGACACCCACCGTCAGCAGATTCCACCGGAGGCTGCCGCCGCCGAACCGGCCCTCGGTCAGGCGGCATCCCGCCGGGAACCGTGGCTCTACACCCGGAGGTGGAGGCTTCGGCGTGGTGGGTGGAGATGGTTCTCCACCCGATTCTCCACCCTGGCTCCGATACCTCGGATCTCTCCCGCCCGTACATTCGAGGACATCGGGGGCCGGGTGGCGGCTCCGGTGAGACTTCGCATTTCGGAGGCGTTTCCCATGTCCGGTTCCCTGTCCGGAGTGACCGACGTGATCGTCGCTGTGGCCGTGGTTGCCCTGGTCCTGGTCAGGCAGGTTCGTCCCCGCCAGGTCGCCGAGGGCGGTCGCTGGCTGATCATCCCCGCGGTCCTGGTGGTCCTCGGCCTTCAGCACGGTGGTGTGCTCGACCCGCACGATCGGACCACCTCGGCGGCGCTGCTGGCGGCCGGAATCCTCATAGGCGCCGGCACGGGTGTCGTGTGGGCGTTCACAGCGCGGATATGGCGGGATGAGTCGGGCATCGCCTGGACCCGGGGCACGAAGGCCACCATGGCCGCCTGGGTCGGCGGGATCCTGCTCAGGATCGGGCTGGTGGAGCTGGGCAGCGTGATGGGTGTGCACGAGGGACAGGGCGCCATCATGTTGACGCTGGCGGCGACACTGCTGGTGCGCAAGGGTGTGCTGGTCTGGCGGGTGGGCACCACGGTGCCGGGAGCGTTTCAGGCGGGCGCCACGCGATGACGACGCAGGCGGAGGGAGCAGCGGTGACGCGGGAGTTCTGGGCGACCTGGCCTTCTCAGGAGGCACTGTCCCGTGGATACCGCCGCTCCGTCCACCGGGGTTACAGCCTGGCGATGCGGCTGGTGATCCTCATGGCGCTGCTGGGAGGTACCTTCGCGCAGCCGGGGTACGCCCAGCGGCATCCGGTGACGGTGGTCGCCGGGGTGTTGGTGGCTCTGGGGTGTGTGATCGCGCTCAACCGGTTCACCCTCGCCAACCGGCTCTGGCCCTCGGTGGCGGTGCTGGCGGTACTGGTGGCCGGCGCCTTCGTGGCGAGATCGGCGCACATGGAGTTCGCGGCCACGGTGCTGTGGTGCGGCTCGGCCGTGATCAGCATGGAGCGGATGCCGCTGGCCGCCGCCGTGGTCACCAACGGGGTGGCTCTGAGCGCGTACGCGGTGTTGGGAACGAAGGACGGTGTGCTGTCCACCGTGCTCACGACCGCCGGGCTGGGACTCGTCGGGTACGTCGTGCGGCTCGACGCCGAGAGCCGGGGTAACACCCAGCGGTTGCTGCTCCAGGAGCGGGCGGCACGGGCTGCGGAGGCCGAGGCGGCAGCTCTGCAGGAACGCGGCAGGATAGCGCGGGAGATCCACGACGTGCTGGCGCACAGCCTGTCGGCGCAGATGGTGCACCTGGAGGCGGCCCGGCTGCTGATCGAGCGGGGCGGTGAGCGGGAGGTGGTGCTGGAACGGGTGGTGGCCGCCCGCAGGATGGCGAAGCAGGGGCTCCTGGAGACCCGGCAGGCACTGTCGGCACTGCGCGGCGAGATGACGCCGGCGGAGGAGTTCCTGCGGACGCTGGTGGAGTCCGAGGGCGGAGGGCTCCAGGTGGACGGCGACAGCCGGACCCTGTCGGCCGAGGCGGGACAGGTGGTGCGACGGGTTGCCCAGGAGGCGATGACCAACGTCCGTAAGCACGCGCAGGGGGCAAAGATCACGGTCCGCCTGCAATACCACAGGGAGGAGGTGGAATTGGAGATTCGGGACTTCGGCGGTCGATCTGTGGATAACGGTGGAAAGCGGCCTGTGGACAACGAGCTCGGGCTGTCGGGATCGGGTTACGGTCTGCTCGGGATGCGTGAACGCGCCGAGCTGCTCGGCGGCACGCTGGAGGCCGGACCGGCTGAGGAGGGGTTCGTGGTGCGACTGCGGGTGCCGGCGTGAGCGCCGGAGAGGCGGTCCGTGTGGTGGTGGCCGACGATCAGACGGTGGTGCGTGAGGGCATCGCCATGTTGCTGGGGCTGTTGCCGGGGCTGGACGTGGTGGGTGCGGCGGCGGACGGTGACGAGGCGGTGCGGCTGGTGGCCGAGCGGTCCCCGGACGTGGTGCTCATGGACCTGAGGATGCCCAGATGCGACGGGGTGGAGGCGACCCGGATCATCCGGCGCGACCATCCGGGCACGCAGGTGGTGATCCTGACGACCTTCGCGGACGACGATTCGCTGTTCGCGGCGCTCCGGGCGGGAGCACGGGGTTATCTCACGAAGGACGCCAGCGGCGACGAGATCGCCCGGGCGATCGAGGACGTGACGCGGGGCGATGCGGGACTGTCCCCGCAGGTGCAGCGGATGTTGCTGGAGCGGCTGTCGGTGCAGGCCCAGGAGGAGACGAAGTTCGCAGCGGTGGCGGAGGAGGACGTGGGGGCCGACGAGGAGCTGGAGTTGCCGGACGGGCTGACGGCACGGGAGACCGAGGTGCTGGGGCTGGTGGCGGACGGTATGTCCAACGCGGAGATCGCCGAGCGGTTGTACGTGAGCCCGGCGACGGTGAAGACGCACATCAACAACCTCTTCGCCAAGATCGGGGTCCGGGACCGGGCGCAGGCGGTGCGGTACGCGTTCCGGCACGGCATAGGGCGCGAGCGCAACGGGGCGTGAGGCGACGGCACGTGAGGTCACAACACCCGGTGTGATGAGCGAAGTTCCGGCAGCCATCACCTGATGGAGTGAACGTGATGGGTAGCTCCGGATCAGGCGAAAGGGTTCTGACCATTCTTGGGCGCACGGCCAAACGGCAGACGCTCAAGGAGAAGCACAGTGGACGAACACGACGGCGACCGGGCGGGACGCCTGCGGGTGGCGGATCCCTGGACCGGCACCCAGGCCGTCGGTCCGTGGCGGGAACCGCTGCCGGAGCTGGCGGAGGAGACCGCTGCGGGTGACGATCGCGCCGCGGTGTACCGGGAGGTGCAGGCGGGGGAGGAGTTCCGGGCGGTGCGGCGCAGGTACCGGCGGTTCGCCTTCCCGGCGGCGGTGGTGTTCTTCCTGTGGTACCTGGTCTACGTGGTGGCGGCGACGGCGGCGCCCGGGCTGATGGGGCGGGCCGTGGTCGGTGAGGTCAACGTGGCGATGGTGGCGGGACTGGCGCAGTTCCTGACGACCTTCCTGGTCACCTTCGCCTATGTGCGGCACGCGCGGGTGCGGCGGGACCGGGAGGCACTGGAAGTCCGGTGGGAGACGCAGGAGCGGACACGATGAGCGGCGGTGCGACGGCGGTGGTACGGGATGTGGCGGGCAGTGGGGTCGCGGCGGCGGTGGTACGGGATGTGGCGGGCAGTGGGGTCGCGGCGGCGGTGGTACGGGATGTGGCGGGCAGTGGGGTCGCGGCGGCGGTGGCGGGACACCGGGGGCTGGCCCCGGCGCTGTTCACCGTGTTCGTCGCGGTGACGCTGGCGATCACGGTGTGGGCGGGGCGGCGGGCGCGGTCGTCGGAGGAGTTCTTCTCCGGCGGGCGGCTGTTCTCACCGATGGAGAACGGGCTGGCGATCTCCGGGGACTATCTGTCGGCGGGGTCCTTCCTGGGTGTGTCCGGGCTGATCGCGCTGTACGGGTACGACGGGGTCCTGTACCTGGTCGGGTTCCTGGTCGCGTGGGTCGTGGTGTTGTTGCTGGTGGCGGAACTCGTGCGCAACTGCGGGCGGTTCACGCTCGCGGACGTGCTGGCCGCGCGGATGAGGGAGCGTCCGGTGCGCATCGCCGGGGGGATCTCCTCGATCACGGTGGCGGTGCTCTACCTGGTGGCACAGATGGTGGGGGCCGGCAGTCTGGTGTCGTTGCTGGTGGGCGGGACCGAGCGCGCACGCGCGGACGCTGACGGTCGTCGGGGTGGGCGCGTTGATGGTGGTCTACGTGACGTTCGGCGGCATGCGGGCGACGACGTGGGTGCAGATCGTGAAGTCGGTGCTGCTGCTGGGCGGGACGGTCGTGCTGACGGTGCTGGTGCTGGTGCGGTTCCACGGGAACGTGGACGGCCTGCTGCGGGCGGCGGCGCACCGGAGCGGGCACGGGGACCGGTACCTGCGGCCGGGGTTGCGGTACGGCGGGTCGTGGACGGCGCGGGTGGACTTCGTCAGCCTGGGGCTCGCGCTGGTGCTGGGGACGGCCGGGCTGCCGCACATCGTGTCGCGGTTCTTCACCGTGCCGACGGCCCGGGCGGCGCGGCGGTCGACGGTGTGGGCCGTCGGGCTGATCGGGGTCTTCTACCTGATGACGACGGTGCTGGGGCTGGGGGCGTCGGCGCTCGTGGGGCCGGGGGCCGTGCGGGCGTCCAACGCGGCGGGGAACACGGCGGTTCCGCTGCTGGCCATGGCGCTCGGTGGGGGAGCGGGGTCGACGGGCGGGCAGGTGCTGTTCGCGGTGGTCGGGGCGGTGGCGTTCGCGACGATCCTGGCGGTGGTGGCGGGGCTGACGCTCAGTTCGTCGGCGAGTGTGGCGCACGATCTGTACGGGAGTCTGCGGCGCCGGTCCGCTGTGCGGGGGGAGACGGCCGGCGAGGTGCGGGTGGCGCGGTTCGCAGCCGTCGGGATCGGTGCGGTGGCGATCGGGCTGACGCTGCTGGCGCAGGGGCTCAATACCGCCGTCGTGGTGGGGGTGGCGTTCGCGGTGGCGGCGTCGGCGAACGTGCCGGCGTTGCTGTACACGTTGTTCTGGCGGAGGTTCACCACGCGCGGGACGGTGTGGGCGGTCTACGGGGGGCTGGTGCCGGCGGTGGCGCTGGTGGTGTGTTCGCCGGTGGTCTCCGGGCGGCCGGACGCGTTGCTGCCGGGGGTGGACTTCGCGTGGTTCCCGTTGCAGAACCCCGGGATCCTCTCCATACCCCTGGGCTTCCTGGCGGGCTGGCTGGGGACGGTCACCTCGCGGGAGCCGGCCGACCCGGGGCTGCACGCGGAGTTGGAGGTGCGGTCGCTGACCGGTGCCGGGGCGGTGTGAGACGCGGGCGGTCAGGCGTCCTCGGTGACCGTCAGCACGCGCAGCCCCTTGGGCAGTACCGGTTCCGCCCCGCAGCTCTGCGGGCGGGCGGGGGTGCCGGGCGGGAGCGGGCCGAGGGTCACCGTCCAGTGGCGGCCGTCGCGGTGGCGGACGCGTACGGTGCGCGGGCCGTCGGCCGGGGGAGCCGCGGCGGGGGCGGCGGGGGCGGCGGGCAGCACGGTGAGGGCGTCGGCGTGGTCCTCGCCGGTCAGGTCGCGCACCGCCAGTTCGGCGGCCTGGCCGGCGTTGTCCCAGGCGGAGCGGCCGCGGCAGGAGCCGGTGACCACGCGGTCCTGGGCGGCCGCGGCCAGCACGGCCTTGGCGCTGGCGGCGTGCTGCCGGGCGTAGGCATAGCCGTGCGGGAGTACCAGCATCGTCGGGGCGAAACGGTGGCCGCCGAGGTGGGTGATCTCCCAGACATCGCCGTGACCGGAGGCGGCGAGTTCGTCGGCGAGCGGGCGGCCCAGCAGAGCGCAGCAGCGGTCGCGCCGGCCGTTCGTGCAGACGAGTGCGAGGGGTTCGCCGGTGTGCGGGGTGCCGAAGCCGTCGTGGTGGCCGGCGCCGAGGCGGGCGAGGTCCAGGGCGAGCAGCTCGGCCGGGTCCTCGGCGGCGCCGCGGCGTACCCAGCCCGCGCCGGGCGCGGTGTGGGCGATGACGACATGGCGGGGGCGGCCGGGCGCGTGGTCGTCGGAGTGCCGGCCGGGGCGGCGGCTCAGGGCGACCCGCACTCCGGTGTCCTTCGCCGCCTTCTCCAGCGCGCGGCCCACCGACGGGTCCAGGTGGCTGGCGGTGAGGGCCTTCGCGCCCCAGGGACCGGGCTGTTCGAGGAGCAGCCAGGTGAGTGCGGTGGACGCCGTCCCGGCCGGCGGCTCCGCCAGATCCCGGGCGGCGGCCGCGCAGGTCGACGGTGCGGAACTAGTCACGAAGGTGAGCCTAACCGTATCTCCGCATCTCACGCCCCCGCAGCCCCATCGCCTGCGCTCGCCCCATGCCGGCGGGCACCCCCGCGGGGCCCTGAGGACCGCCGGACCCCCGGCCGCAGCCCACCCGGAACCTCTGGCCAACGTTCACCGGCGCGGCACCGGCACCCCGAACGTCTGAGGGACGCGCCCCTGGCGCCCCTCCCGCCCGCTGCCGGCACCTGCCACCCGCCACCCGCCACTCGCTTCCCACCTCACCCCCTCCCGGCCCTCCGCAGGCGACCCGCTTGCGTGGAATTGGGAAGGTCCAGACCTGTTCACGCAAAGGGCTTGCGCGGGGGCGCGGTAATCTTGCGGGGTGACGCGTCGACTTGCTGAGGTTGCGGAGAAGGTCGGGGTCAGTGAGGCGACCGTGAGCCGTGTGCTCAACGGAAAGCCCGGGGTCTCCGACGCCACGAGGGCGGCTGTTCTGACAGCGCTGGACGTGCTGGGGTACGAGCGGCCGACCCAGTTGCGGGGGGAGCGGGCGCGGTTGGTGGGGTTGGTGCTTCCGGAGTTGCAGAATCCGATCTTCCCGGCGTTCGCCGAGGTCGTCGGGGGCGCGCTCGCGCAGCAGGGGCTCACGCCGGTGCTGTGCACGCAGACGCAGGGCGGGGTGTCGGAGGCGGACTACGTGACGTTGCTGCTCCAGCAGCACGTGTCCGGTGTGGTGTTCGCCGGAGGGCTGTACGCGCAGGCCGACGCGCCGCACGACCACTACCAGCTGCTGGCGGAGCGGAACCTGCCGGTGGTGCTGATCAACGCGGCCATCGGGCACCTGGGGTTCCCGCAGGTCTCCTGCGACGACGCGGTGGCCGTCGAGCAGGCGTGGCGGCACCTGGTGTCGCTGGGGCACGAGCGGATCGGGCTGGTGCTCGGCCCGCCGGACCACATGCCCTCGCAGCGCAAACTCGCCGCCGCCCTGCAGACGGCCGCCGCCGGTGGTGGTGGCCTCGCCGAGGACGACGTGGTGCACGCGATGTTCTCCCAGGCCGGGGGACAGGCGGCCGCCGGGCGCCTGCTGGAGCGCGGGATCACCGGCGTCATCTGCGCGAGTGACGTGCTGGCCCTGGGCGTGGTGCGCGGGGTGCGGCGGCGCGGGCTGCGGGTGCCGGAGGACGTCTCGGTGATCGGGTACGACGACTCCGCGTTCATGAACTGCGCCGACCCGCCGCTGACCACCGTGCGCCAGCCCATCGAGGCGATGGGCCGCGCCGCGGTGCAGTTGCTGGCCGCCAGGATCGCCGGGAAGCCGGTCGCGGCCGACGAGTTGCTCTTCGAACCGGAACTCGTCGTCCGCGCCTCCACGGCCCCCGCCCCCTCCTGACCGCCGCCGCCGGGCCGCTCCCAGACCCCCACAGGGGGTGACCCCCGTCGCGGCGGTCACCCCCTGCCGTTCCGCCGCCGGAGGCATGGCACACCGCCGCGGGGGACGTGGTCCGCGTCCTACGACGCGTACGCCTCCACTTCGGACAGCTGGCCGGCCGGCCAGCCCGTGTTGGCGGTGAACGTCAGCCGCAGGTAGCGGGTGGACGTGCCGGACGGGAGGGTGACGGTGGCGCTGTTGCCGCCGTTGTTGGGGTCGAAGGTGTAGCCCTTGGAGCCGGCGATCGTGGTGAAGGTGGAGTTGTCGGTGCTGCCGAGGACCGACAGGGTCTCGGTGCGGGCGCCCCACGCGGTGCTCGGCGGGAGCTTCAGAACGAGGCGGCCGACCGCACGGGTGGCGCCGAGGTCGACGGTCAGGGACTGCGGGAAGGCGTTGTTGACCGACTCCCAGTAGGAGGCGGAGTCGCCGTCGACGGCGTTGGAGGCCACGTAGACGTCGGCGTGGCCGGTGTCGGTGACGGGTCTGCCGAGGGCCAGGTTGCCGCCGGGCGGGGGGTTGGTGCCGCCGCCGGGGTTGCCGCCGTTCGGTGTGGGCCATGCGGAGCAGTCGTTCCAGGTGCTGGTCCAGCCGGAGTTGCCGCCGCCGTCGGTGACCGCGAAGGTACCGGTGTTGACGGGGTAGGGGCAGTTGTAGACGCCGGCGGCGCCGACCCCCGTGGCGGTGACGTTCTCGAAGGTCGCCGAGCCCTTGGTCTCGTTCTGCACGACGACGGTGCCGGCGTTGGTGACGGTGGCGCCGTTGACGGTGACGTTGCTGATGGCGTTGCCGTTGCCGCTGCCGGAGACGAACTCGAAGGCGCTGTAGGGGCTGTCCTTGATGACGGTGTTGGTGATGTTGACGCTGTTGGAGATCGCGTAGTCGTAGGAGTCGACGCGCAGGGCGCCCATCGGGTGGTTCCAGTTGGGGTTCATCGCGCCGCCGCGCACGATGGTGTTGCTGTCGACGGTGATGGTGCCCGACAGCGGGAAGAACGGCTGGAGGAACGCCTGGTCGGAGATGGCGATGCCGGAGCCGAGGGCGTTGGTGTCCTGGACGTAGTTGCCCCTGACCGTCAGGTTGGTGCCGCCGTAGAGGGCGATGCCGTTGGCCAGGTTGGGCTGGATGACGGTGTTGTCGACGAACGAGTCGTTGGTGTCGGGGGCGTTGAGCGACCACATGGCCAGGCCGTCGTCGCCGGTGTTGCGGATGTAGTTGTCCGAGATCACGGCGCCGGTGGCGGTGCCGTTGATGTTGATGCCGTCCGCGGTGGTGTCCAGGATGCGGTTGCCGCTGACCTGGAGGTCGGTGTTGGTTCCGGTCAGCCACAGGCCGCACTTCTCGTGCTGCACCCACACGCCGGAGACCACCGAGCCGCTGCCGAGGCTGCCGTTGACGAAGTTGTCGGGCGAGCCGTCGTTGCGGGTGGTGACCTCGCCGAAGGCGGCGAAGTTCTCCAGCTTGACGCCGCCCTGCGGTCCGCCCAGGTCGAACAGGTGGGTGCCGTGCAGCACGGAGTACCACATGCCGGCGCCGATGACGGTCAGCCCGTCGACCGGCAGCGGTGAGCTGATGGTGAACCTGCCCTGCGGGACCCACAGGGTCCTGTTGCCGGAACGGGCGGCCGAGATCGCCTGGTCGAAGGCGTTCGTGGCGTCGGCGTTGCCCGTGGGGTCGGCGCCGTAGGTGGTGGGGGAGACCGACCCGGCGGGCTGCGACGCGGCGGCGGCGACCTGCTCGAACGAGGCCATGTCGATGGTGAACGGTCCGCCGGAGGAGTCGGCGTCGACCTGGACGCGGACCTTCGCGCCGACCGTCAGGTTCTGCCCGAGCAGCATGCGCGCGTCGTCGAACAGGTGATGCGTCCTGGAGCCGGCGATGTTGCCCGTCGAGATGTAGGAGTACTTCGACGTCACCGGCAGGGTGGAGGACAGGCGGGCGCCGTTGACGTAGACGGCCAGCGAACCGGAGCTGCCCTGCGGCAGGTTGTAGGTGACGTCCATGGCGTTGGCCGGCGCGGTCAGCGTGAACTCGACGTACTTGCCGGTGCCGTTGAGCTGCACCGCCTTGCGGCCGGACGCCTCGGAGGCGACGGTGCCCTGTGTGTAGTCGGGCCCGACGGCGGTGCCGTTCGTCGCGGCGTTCTCCGCCTCGTACGTGGTGAACGGCACGGTCGCGCCGGAACCACCGGTGGCCGCGGGCCGGGCGGTGGCCGGGTGGGTGCCGGCGGGACGGGGCGGCGGGCCGGCCGCCCGGGCCGGAGCGGACATCGCCAGCGCCGCGGCGCACACGGCGGCGGCCGCCACGAGGCGGGCCGCGGCCCGTCGGGCGCCCCTGCGGCCGGTGTCGGGAGGACGCGGGGATGTGGGGTGGGAGTCCATCGGTGGCTGCACCTTCTCGGGGTCATGCGGCCACCGCCGGACAGTGGCCGCGCGGGAGCGTGCGGTGCGGTGCGAGGCGTGCGGGGGCGTCGGGCGCCGGGCCTGCGGCGGCGCCGGGCCCGCGGGGGTGCGCTGGGTGCGTCGCGGCGCCGGTTCCGCCGGCGGGTCCCCGGGACGCGCTGGGACACCGCCGGGGGCGGGACCACCGGGCGCCGAACCACCATAGGAGCCGCTTCCGCAAGACATCAAGATGCATGCGCAAGGTAGACAATGAGAAACGCAATTAGCGAATCAAAGTTGCGCAAGAATCTTGCTGAACGGCGTAACGCGTCGCTACGGTGACCCCACCGCCGTCCGGCACAGGGGCCGGGCGTCCGGCGCAGCGCCGGGCACAGGGAGGGTTCAGCGATGAAGAGATTCCGCCACCGGGTACTGGCAGCGGCCGCCCTGGCCGCAGCGGTCGGCCTCACCGCCGGCGCCTGCGGCACCAGCAGCGGCTCCGGCGGGAACGCCGGACCGGCGGCCCCCGCGGACGCCTCCGCACCGCTCGCCCGCGACGCGAAGGTGACCATCACCGTCAACAACATGCCGCCGAGCAACAAGAAGGCGGAGCTCAAGGAGTGGAACGAGGACCTCGCCGGCTTCCACAAGCTCTACCCGCACGTCACCGTCAAGGGGATCTCCACCAGCGGGCAGACCGAGGACCCGGCCACCTTCAGCGCCCAGCTCAAGGGTGGCACCGAACCGGACGTCTACTACACCTACTTCACCGATCTCCAGCAGGTGCTCGACGCCGGCCAGGCCGCCGACATCACCCCCTACGTGACCGCCAGGACCGTCCCCACCCTCGGCGACATGCGGCCCAACGTGATGGGCGTGCTCAAGGACGGCGGCAAGCTCTACGGACTGCCCACCAGCAACTACACGATGGGCATCCTCATCAACCGCGCCCTGTTCCGGCAGGCCGGCCTCGACCCCGACACCCCACCCGCCACCTGGGACCAGGTCCGCGCCGACGCCAAGGCCGTCGCCGCACTCGGCCACGGCGTGGCCGGCTACGGCGACTACTCGGCCGGCAACAACGGCGGCTGGCACTTCACGGCCGAGATGTACGGCCTCGGCGGCGACGTGGTCGACTCCGGCGGCACCAAAGCCGCGTTCGACGACGCCAAGGGCCGCGAACTCCTCGGCGACCTGCACGCCATGCGCTGGACCGACGACAGCATGGGCCAGACCCAGCTGCTCAAGTGGGGCGACCTGCAGAAGCAGATGGTCTCCGGCAAGCTCGGCATGTTCATCGCCGCGCCCGACGACATCACCTACATGGTGGAGGTCCTGGGCGGCAAGTACCAGGACTACGGCATGGGCCCGATGCCCGGCGGCGCGGGAACCCTGCTCGGCGGCAACGACTACCTGTTCAAGAAGTCCGACACCCCCGACCAGATCAAGGCCGGCATCGCCTGGCTGAACTACTCCACCCTCACCCTGGGCAAGGGCCAGTTCGACTACGCGCGCAAGAAGGCCGACGGCCTGCCGGTCGGCCTGCCCCAGCCGGAGTTCTACTCCGGCGCCTCCGAGAGCACCGACAACGGACTCAAGGCCGCCAGCGCCACCATGCCGGTCGCCAACTTCAGGGCCTTCATCGATCATCCCCTGACCGGCCACGCCGAACCGCGTGACGCCCAGCAGATCTACAAGGTGCTCGACAACGCGATGTCCGGCGTGCTGACCGACCGGAACGCGAACGTGGACACACTGCTGTCCACCGCCTCCGCCCAGGTCGACCAGGTGCTGGCGAACCAGCAGTGACGCTCCCCGCCGTCGGCCGGTCCGCCCCGCGCGGACCGGCCCCGCACCTCGGCGGCCGCCCCGCCGCCCGCCCCGCACCCGCGCGCCGCGCGGCCGGGGCCCGCGGCCGGTCCGCCCGCCGCAACCTGACAGCCTACGCCTTCCTGGCCGGCGCCCTGGTCTGCTTCGCGCTGTTCTCCTGGTACCCGATGGTCCGCGAGGTGATCCTGGCCTTCCAGCGCACCCACCGCGGCACCGTCACCTGGGCCGGCTGGCAGAACCTGCGGCAGATCACCGCCGACCCCGCGTTCTGGCAGGCCTGGCGCAACACGGCCGAGTTCACCGGCTACGCCCTGGTGCTGGGCTTCGCCGTGCCGTTCGTCGTCGCCGTCGTCCTCAACGAACTACGGCACTGCCAGGCGTACCTGCGCGTCCTGGTCTACCTGCCGGTGATGCTCCCGCCGGTGGCCTCCGTGCTGCTGTTCAAGTACTTCTACGACCCCGGCTACGGCCTGTTCGACGACATCCTGCGCACCCTGCACCTGCCTGCCTCGCCGTGGCTGCAGTCGACGCACACCGCCATGCTGTCCGTCGTCATCGCCTCCACCTGGATGAACATGGGCGGCGCCACTCTCATCTACCTGGCCGCCCTCCAGGGCGTCCCCGGCGAGCTGTACGAGGCCGCCGAGATCGACGGGGCCGGCCTGCTGCGCCGGCTGTGGCACGTGACGATCCCGCAGACCCGGCTGGTGCTCTCGCTGCTGCTGCTCCTCCAGGTGATCTCCACCATGCAGGTGTTCACCGAGCCCTATCTGCTCACCGGCGGCGCCGGGCCGCAGGGGTCGACCACCACCGTCGTCTACCTGATCTACCAGTACGCGTTCAACTTCAACGACTACGGGGCCGCGGCCGCCCTCGGCCTGGTCCTGCTGCTCGTGCTGGCCGTGTTCTCCGCCGGGTACGTGCGGCTGAGCCGCCGGGCCGCCGAGTAGAGGGGGGAAGACCCGATGGCAACCGCCGACCCGCGGCCCCGCACCCTGATCTCCCCGGCACAACTGGCCCGCCCGCGCGGCCGCCTGGTGTACCGGACCGTCCTGGTGCTCGTGCTGGTCGTCTTCACCCTGGTCTTCCTCGGGCCGCTGTACTGGATGGTGACCGGCGGCCTGAAGACCACCCACGAGGTCATCCAGAACCCGCCCACCCTCGTCCCGCACCACCTGCGGCCCGCCACCTACGGCACCGCCTGGACCGACCTGGACCTCGGCCGGCTGCTGGTCAACACCCTGTACTACGCGTTCGGGGCGCTCGCCTTCCAACTGGTCCTCGACGTGGCCGCCGCGTACGCCCTCTCCAAGCTGCGGCCGGTGCTGGGCAAGGCGGTGCTCGGTATGATGCTGGCGACGCTGATGATCCCGGCCGCCGTGCTCGTCGTCCCGCAGTACCTGACCGTGCTCGACGTGCCGCTCGTCCACCGCAACCTGCTCGACAGCCCCTGGGCTATCTGGCTGCCGTCGGTCACCAACGCGTTCGGCATCTTCCTGCTCAAGCGGTTCTTCGACGCCATCCCCGGCGAACTCCTGGAGGCCGCCGACCTCGACGGCAGCGGACCGCTGCGCACCCTGTGGTCCGTGGTGCTCCCGCTGTCGCGCCCGGTACTCGGCGTGGTGTCCATCTTCGCCGTGGTCGGCGTGTGGAAGGACTTCCTGTGGCCGATGCTGACCGAGCCCGACCCCGGCGCCCGCACCCTCGGCGTCGGCATCTACGCCCTGTCCACCGGCGTGGCGCAGAACGAGGTCGTCGCCGCCCTCGCCATCGCGTCCGCACCGACCCTGGTGATCTTCCTGGTCTTCCAGCGCAACATCATCGCCGGCCTCGGCGCCGGCGGTCTCAAGGGCTGACCCCCCGCACGCCCCCGCACCCCTGTCCCCGGTACTCCCCGCACGCCGGCACCCGTGGACGCGGGCCCCCGCACGACCGCACCCCGCACACGCACCCGCCCCCGGACCGCCGGGGGCCGACTCCCGGAAAGGACCGGTCCGTGGCCGACACCCCTGCGACCCGGCGGCACCAGAACTGGTGGCGCGGCGCGGTGATCTACCAGATCTACCCGCGCAGCTTCGCCGACGGCGACGGCGACGGCACCGGTGACCTCGCCGGCGTCCGTGCCCGGCTCGGCCACCTCGCCGACCTCGGGGTCGACGCCGTCTGGTTCAACCCCTGGTACGCCTCCCCGATGGCCGACGGGGGCTACGACGTCGCCGACTACCGTGCCGTCGACCCGGCCTTCGGCAGCCTGGAGGAGGCGGAGAAACTCATCGCCGAGGCCGCCGCGCTGGGCATCCGCACGGTCGTCGACATCGTGCCCAACCATGTCTCCGCGGCCCACCCCTGGTTCACCGCCGCCCTGGCCGCCGCGCCCGGCAGCCCGGAACGCGACCGTTTCTGGTTCCGGCCCGGCCGCGGACCCGGCGGACGAACTGCCGCCCAACAACTGGCCGTCCCAGTTCGGCGGCCCCGCCTGGACCCGCACTCCGGGCGGCGACTGGTTCCTCAACCTCTTCGACTCCCGGCAGCCCGACCTCAACTGGGACCACCCCGACGTGCGGCGCGAGCACGAGGACGTGCTGCGGTTCTGGTTCGACCGCGGCGCCGCCGGGGTGCGGATCGACTCCGCCGCGCTGCTCACCAAGGACCCGGCCCTGCCCGACCTGCCCGAGCCCCCCGGCACCGCCCCGGACGGCCCGCACCCCTACGTCGACCGTGACGACCTGCACGGCATCTACCGCTCCTGGCGCCGGCTCGCCGACGGCTACGACGAACCCCGGGTGCTCATCGGCGAGGTCTGGATGCCCGACCTCGAACGCTTCGCCCGCTACCTGCGGCCCGACGAGATGCACACCGCGTTCAACTTCGACTTCCTCAGCTGCCCCTGGGAGCCGGACCGGCTGCGCGCCTCCATCGACACCACGCTCGCCGCGCACGCACCCGTCGGCGCCCCGGCCACCTGGGTGCTCTGCAACCACGACGTCACCCGCACCGTCACCCGCTACGGCCGCGCCGACACCGGGTTCGACTTCGCCACCAAGGCCCACGGCACCCCCACCGACCTGGCCCTCGGCACCCGCCGGGCTCGCGCCGCCGCCCTGCTGACCCTCGCGCTGCCCGGCTCGGTCTACCTCTACCAGGGCGAGGAACTCGGCCTGCCGGAGGCCGAGGACATCCCCGCCGGGCGCCGCGCCGACCCGATGTTCCTGCGCACCGGCGGCACGGACCCCGGACGTGACGGGTGCCGCGTGCCGATCCCTTGGTCGGGCACCGCACCGCCCTACGGCTTCACCCCGGACGACGGCGCCGAACCCTGGCTCCCGCAGCCCGCGGACTGGGACGTGCGCACCGTCGAGGCGCAAAGGGAGGACCCCGGGTCCATGCTGAGCCTCTACCGCACCGCGCTGCGGCTGCGCCGGGCCGAGACCGCCCTGGGCGACGGGCCGATGACCTGGCTGCCGTCCGCCCCCGAGGTGCTGGCGTTCCGCCGCGGTGAGGGCTTCGCCTGTGTGGTCAACCTCGGGGACGCGCCGGTGGAACTCCCGCCGCACGAACGGGTGCTGATCGCCTCCGGCGTCGTGGAGGGGGGCGTGCTGGCCGGTGACGGCGCGGTCTGGCTGCGGACGCGCTGAACCGCCGGAACGCGCCGCGGGGTCGTGGCCGGCCGGTCCGCCGCGGCCGGGCGCGGTTCCCGGCGCCCGTCGAGGGACCGCGTCTCCGGCGGGACACGGCCCCTGCCGCCTACGCCGGGCCCGCCACCACGTCGACCTGTTCGGTCAGCGGGATGCCCGAGCCGTCCCGGCGGGGGTCGGGGGCGGGCAGACCGACGGGGGTGCCGTCGAGGAGGCAGGCCCGGGCGGGCGTGGGACCGGCCCAGGCGACCACCAGGCCGTTCTCGCCGCGCAGGAACCGCTGGCAGCGCACCCCGCCGGTCGCGCGGCCCTTGCGGGGGAACTGGTCGAAGGGCGTCAGCTTGGCGCCGGCCTGCTCGCCCGAGCCCAGCGTCTCCTCGGCGCGGGCCACGGTGAAGACCACCGCGTCGGCCGCCGGGTCCACCGCGGTGAACGAGATCACCTTCGCGCCGTCGGTGAGCTTGATACCCGCCATGCCACCGGCCGCCCGGCCCTGCGGGCGTACCTGGCTCGCCTGGTACCGCAGCAACTGGGCGTCGTCGGAGATGAAGACCAGGTCCTCCTCACCGGTGCTCAGCTCCGTGGCGCCGACCACGACGTCACCGTCCTTGAGGGCGATCACCTCGAACTCGTCCTTGTTCGCCGGGAAGTCCGGCACGACGCGCTTGACGGTGCCCTGTTCGGTGCCCAGCGCCAGCCCCGGTGAGGACTCGTCCAGCGTCGACAGGCACAGCACCCGTTCACCGTCCGCCAGCGACACGAACTCGGTGACCGCCGCGCCGCCGGCCGCGGTGGTGGCATCCGCCGGCAGCTCCGGCAGGTCGACCACCGAGACGCGCAGCAGCCGGCCCGCCGAGGTCACCACGCCCACGTCGCCGCGGGTGGTGGCCGGCACCGACGAGACGATCACGTCGTGCCGCGCGCGCCTGCCGCCCCGGGTCTGCCCGAAGGTGTCGCCGCCGGCCCGGCCCACCAGCCCGGTGGAGGACAGCAGCACCCGGCAGGGGTCGTCGGAGACCTCCAGCGGCACCGCGGCCACCGGCGAGGCCGAACCGTCCAGCAGCACCGTGCGGCGCGGGGTGCCGTGCGCCTTCGCGACCGCGGCCAGCTCCGAGGAGACCAGCTTGCGCAGCTCCGCGTCGGAGTCCAGCACCCGGGTCAGCTCGGTGATCTCCGCGGTCAGCCGGTCACGTTCGGACTCCAGCTCGATCCGGTCGAACCGGGTCAGCCGCCGCAGGGGCGTGTCCAGGATGTACTGGGTCTGGATCTCGGACAGCGAGAAGTGCTCCACCAGCCGGGCCTTGGCCTGGGCGGAGTTGTCCGAGTCGCGGATCAGCCGGATGACCTCGTCGATGTCCAGCAGCGCCACCAGCAGGCCCTCGACCAGGTGCAGCCGGTCGCGCCGCTTGGTGCGGCGGAACTCGCTGCGCCGGCGCACCACGTCGAAGCGGTGGTCGACGTAGACCTGGAGGAGTTCCTTCAGGCCCAGCGTCAGGGGCTGGCCGTCCACCAGCGCCACGTTGTTGACGCCGAAGGACTCCTCCATGGGCGTCAGTTTGTACAACTGCTCCAGCACGGCCTCGGGGTGGAAGCCGTTCTTGATCTCGATGACCAGCCGCAGGCCGTGCGCCCGGTCGGTGAGGTCCTTGACGTCGGCGATGCCCTGGAGCTTCTTCGACCCGACCAGATCCTTGATCTTGGAGATGACCTTCTCCGGGCCCACCGTGAACGGCAGTTCGGTCACCACGATGCCCTTGCGGCGCGCGGTGACGTTCTCCACCGTGGCCGTCGAGCGGATCTTGAACGTGCCGCGGCCGTTCTCGTAGGCGTCCCGGATGCCGCCCAGGCCCACGATCCGCCCGCCGGTCGGCAGGTCGGGACCGGGAACGTGCCGCATCAGCGCGTCGAGGTCGGCGTTCGGGTACCGGATCAGGTGGCGGCAGGCGGCCACCACCTCGGCGAGGTTGTGCGGCGGCATGTTGGTGGCCATGCCCACCGCGATGCCGGAGGCGCCGTTGACCAGCAGGTTGGGGAACGCGGCGGGCAGCGCCACCGGCTCCTGCTCCTGGCCGTCGTAGTTCGGCGAGAAGTCGACGGTGTCCTCGTCGATCGACTCGGTCATCAGCATCGCCGCGGCGGCCATCTTCGACTCGGTGTACCGCATGGCGGCCGGCGGGTCGTCGTTGCCGAGGGAGCCGAAGTTGCCGTGCCCGTCGACCAGCGGCAGGCGCATGGAGAAGACCTGCGCCATGCGCACCAGCGCGTCGTAGATGGACGCGTCACCGTGCGGGTGCAGCTTGCCCATCACCTCGCCCACCACACGGGCGCACTTGACGTACCCCCGGTCGGGGCGCAGGCCCATCTCGTTCATCTGGTAGACGATCCGGCGGTGCACCGGTTTGAAGCCGTCCCGCGCGTCGGGCAGGGCGCGGGAGTAGATGACCGAGTAGGCGTACTCCAGGAAGGAGCCCTGCATCTCGTCGACGACGTCGATGTCGAGGATGCGCTCCTCGAACTCCTCCGGAGGCGGGGTCTGCGTGCTGCGGCGGGCCATCGGGCGGCTGCTCCTTCGGCGGAACCGTGGTGTGGACGGGGACCATTGTGGACCGTGACGCGGACAGCCCCGACCACGACCCGGTCCCCGGGCCCGATTCGCCGACCCGTGGGAGTGACGGGAACTTCGCGCCGCGACCGTCCCGCTGCCTAGAGTGGGGCCATCGACCCCGCAGACCGGAAGGACTTGCAGCCCATGGGAGAGACGGCCACGCCGGAGGAACGACCCGGCGGCCCGACCGCGACCGAGTACCGCCTCGCCAACGGCATGCGGGTGGTGCTGTCCGAGGACCACCTGACCCCGGTCGCCGCCGTCTGCCTCTGGTACGACGTGGGTTCCCGCCACGAGGTCGCCGGCCGCACCGGCCTCGCCCACCTCTTCGAGCACCTGATGTTCCAGGGCTCCGCGCAGGTACCGGGCAACGGCCACTTCGAACTCGTGCAGGGCGCCGGCGGATCGCTCAACGGCACCACCAGCTTCGAGCGCACCAACTACTTCGAGACCATGCCGGCCCACCAGGTCGAACTCGCCCTGTGGCTGGAGGCCGACCGCATGGGCAGCCTGCTCACCTCGCTGGACCAGGAGTGCCTGGACAACCAGCGCGACGTGGTGAAGAACGAACGCCGCCAGCGGTACGACAACGTGCCCTACGGCACCGCGTTCGAGCGGCTGGTCGCCATGGCCTACCCCGGCGACCACCCCTACCACCACACGCCCATCGGTTCCATGGCCGACCTCGACGCCGCCTCGCTGGAGGACGCCCGCGCGTTCTTCCGCACCTACTACGCGCCGAACAACGCCGTGCTCTCCGTCGTGGGCGACATCGACCCGGAGACCGTGCTGGGCTGGGTGGAGAAGTACTTCGGCACCATCCCCGCGCACGACGGCAAGCCCGCCCCGCGCGACGGCACGACGGCCGGACCGGTCGGCGACGGCGCCCGGCAGGTCGTCGAGGAGGACGTCCCCTCGCGCGCCCTGATGGCCGCCTACCGCCTGCCGCCGGACGGCGGCCCGGACGCCGACGCGGCCGACCTGGCCCTGACCGTCCTCGGCGGCGGCGAGTCCTCCCGGCTGCACACCCGCCTGGTACGCCGCGACCGCACCGCCGTCGGCGCCGGCTTCGGCCTGCTGCGGCTGGCCGGCGCCCCCTCCCTCGGCTGGCTGGACGTCAAGGCGTCCTCCGGCGTCGCGATCACCGACATCGAGGCGGCCGTCGACGAGGAACTCGCCCGGTTCGCCGAGACCGGCCCCACCGAGCAGGAACTGGAACGCGCCCAGGCACAACTGGAGCGCGAATGGCTCGACCGGCTGGCCACCGCCGGCGGACGGGCCGACGAACTCTGCCGGGCCGCCGTCCTGTTCGGCGACCCGCAGCGCGCCCTGACCGCCGTCGAGCGGGTCCTTCAGGTCACCGCCGACGACGTCCGCAAGATCGCCGCCGCCCACCTGCGCCCCGACAACCGCGCGGTGCTGGTCTACGAACCCACCGCCCGCCCCGAGGACGCCGACGGCGCCGCGGACACCGCTGACGAAGAGGGCGAGGACGCCTGATGACCGACGCCGGCACCACCATGACCTTCCACCCCCGCCCGGCCGGCGGAGCACCCACCCCCTGGGCGTTCCCCGCCCCGGAGCGCTCCACCCTGCCCAACGGCCTCACCGTGCTGCGCTGCCACCGCCCCGGCCAGCGCGTCGTGGCCGTCGAGGTGCTGCTCGCAGCGCCCCTGGAGGCCGAGCCCGAGGGCCTGGAGGGCGTGGCCACCATGATGGCCCGCGGCTTCTCCGAGGGCACCGCCACGCACACCGCCGAGGAGTTCGCCGACGCCCTGGAGCGCTGCGGCGCCACCCTGGAGAGCCACGCCGACCACCCCGGCGTCCGGCTCACCCTGGACGTCCCCGCCTCCCGGCTGGCCAAGGCCCTGCCGCTGCTCGCCGACGCCGTGCGCGAACCCGCCTTCCCCGAGGACGAGATCGCCCGCCTGGTCGCCAACCGGCTGGACGAGATCCCGCACGAGCTGGCCAACCCCGCCCGCCGCGCCTCCTTCGCGCTCTCCGCCGAACTGTGGCCGGCCGGCTCCCGGCTCTCCCGCCCGCGGCTGGGCACCGCCGAGTCCGTCAGCCGGGTCGACGCCGCCGCCGTGCGGGCCTTCTACCGCGCCCACGTGCGGCCCGCCACCTCCACCGTGGTCGTCGTCGGCGACCTGGAGGGCACCGACCTCGACGCCCTGCTGGCCGGCACGCTCGGCGCCTGGACGGGTGGCACCGCCGCGGCCCGCCCGGTCCCGGCGGCCGTCGCCGACGACCACGCCCGGGTCGTCATCGTCGACCGCCCCGGCTCGGTGCAGACGCAGCTGCTGATCGCCCGGGCCGGCGGCGACCGGCACGACGCGGTCTGGCCGGCCCAGGTCCTCGGCGTCTACAGCCTCGGCGGCACCCTGACCTCCCGGCTGGACCGGGTGCTGCGGGAGGAGAAGGGCTACACCTACGGCGTCCGCTCGGTCGCCCAGGTGCTGCGCTCCGCGCCCGACGGCACCGGCGTCTCGCTGCTGGCCATCAGCGGTTCGGTCGCCACCGAGGTCACCGGACCGGCGCTCGCCGACACCTGGCAGGTGCTGCGCACCCTCGCCGAGGAGGGCCTCAGCGACGAGGAGCGCGACGCCTCCGTGCAGAACCTCGTGGGCGTCGCCCCGCTGCGCTACGAGACCGCCTCCGCGGTGGCCGGCACCTTCGCCGACCAGGTCGAACAGCACCTGCCCGACGACTTCCAGGCCCGCCTCTACGAACGCCTGGCGACCACCGGCACCGTCGAGGCCACCGCCGCCGTCGTCAACGCCTTCCCGCGCGACCGGCTCGTCGTCGTCCTCGTCGGCGACGCCGCCGCCATCGAGAAGCCGGTCACCGAACTGGGCATCGGCCCGGTCCGCGTCGAACGCGGCTGACCCGCCGCACCGGCACCTCCCACCGGGCCCCGCCGCACCGATCAGGGCGGCGGGGCCCGGCACGTCCCGGCCCCCGCGGACGGCGGCCCTCAGGCGTCCGGCAGGGAGTCCAGGCCGCCGGAGACCAGCCGGGCCAGCCGGTCCAGGGCGGGCTCGGCGCCGTCCGCCCCGCTCGCCAGCACCACCTCCTGCCCGTGCCCCGCCGCCAGCCCCAGCACCCCCAGCATCGAGACCGCGCTGACCGGCCCGGCGCCGTCCGCCCGGGCGATCGTCACCGGTACGCCCAGCGACATCGCGGCCTTGACGAACAACGACGCGGGACGCGCGTGCAGCCCCTCGGCCCAGCCGACGGTGACCCGGCGTTCTGCCATGGTGTGAACCCCTTCCCGGTGACGCGGACACGGCGGCGCGGCACCCGGCCCGTCCCTGACCGGCGGACCAGGGGAACCGCGCCCGCCAGCGTAGGCTCCGGCGCCCCCGCCGCGCCCGGGGACCGGTGCGAACAGCGCCCGCCCGGCCGCCTCACCCCGCATCCGGCCGCTCGCGCCTACCCTTGAGGGCCATGGAGCCCTCGCCGCCGTACCCCGTGCACTGGGAGGCCGATGTCGTGCTGCGGGACGGCGGCATCACCCACATCCGCCCGATCACCCCGGCGGACGCCCGCCGCCTGGTCGACTTCTACGAGAAGGTCTCCGACCAGTCGAAGTACTACCGCTTCTTCGCCCCCTACCCCCGGCTGTCCGACCGGGACGTGCACCGCTTCACCCACCACGACTACGTCGACCGGGTGGGACTGGCGGCCACCATGGGCGGCGAGTTCATCGCCACCGTCCGCTACGACCGGGTCGGCGACGACGGCGCCCCGGCCGGCGGGGAGTCCCACCGCGCCGAGGTGGCCTTCCTGGTGCGCGACGACCAGCAGGGCCGGGGGGTCGCCTCCGCGCTGCTGGAGCACATCGCGGCCGTCGCCCGGGAACGCGGCATCCGGCGTTTCGGCGCCGAGGTGCTGCCGACCAACGCCCGCATGGTGAAGGTCTTCACCGACGCCGGCTTCACCGCCCGCCGCAGCTTCGCCGACGGAGTCGTCCACCTCGACCTGGACCTGGCGCCCACCGAGGCGTCCGTCGCCGTCATGCGCGCCCGCGAGCAGCGTGCCGAGGCCCGGTCGGTGCAACGGCTGCTGGCCCCGCGCTCGGTGGCCGTCATCGGCACCGGGCGCGCACCGGACGGCGTGGGCCGCACCCTGCTGCGCAACCTCCTGGCGGCCGGCTTCACCGGACCGGTGCACGCCGTCAACCACCGCTTCCCGCAGGACCTGGACGTCCTCATGCCCGAGGGTGTGCCCGCGCACCGCTCGGTCGGCGACATCGGCGCGATCGTCGACCTCGCGGTCCTCGCGGTGCCCGCCGCGGCCGTGCCCGACGCGGTCGCCGACTGCGGCGCGCACGGCGTGCCCGGGCTGCTGGTGGTCTCCAGCGGCTACGCCGAGTCCGGGAGCGAGGAGGGACGTGAACGGCAGCGCGCCCTCATCCGCCAGGCCCGCTCCTACGGCATGCGGGTCATCGGCCCGAACGCCTTCGGCCTGCTCAACACCGCCCCCGACGTGCGGCTCAACGCCTCCCTCACGCCGCAGTCCCCGGCCGCCGGGCGGCTCGGGCTGTTCACCCAGTCCGGGGCGATCGGTGTCGCCCTGCTGGCCGGGCTGCGGCGCACGGGCGGGCCGCTCGGCGCGGTGTCCACCTTCGTCTCCGCCGGCAACCGCGCCGACCTGTCGGGCAACGACCTCCTCCAGTACTGGCACGACGACCCGCGCACCGACGTGGCGCTGATGTACCTGGAGTCGATCGGCAACCCGCGCAAGTTCACCCGGCTCGCCCGCCGTACCGCGGTGGCCAAACCGGTCGTCGTCGTCAAGGGCGCCCGGCACTCCGGGGCCCTCCCGCCCGGGCACACCGTGCAGGCCACCCGGGTGCCCGACGCCACGGTCTCGGCGCTGTTCCGCCAGGCCGGCATCGTGCGGGTGGAGACCGTCACCGAACTGCTGGACACCGGGCTGCTGCTGGCCCACCAGCCGCTGCCGCGCGGCGGCCGGATCGCCATCCTCGGCAACTCCGAGTCCCTCGGCCTGCTCGCCTACGACGTCTGCATGACCGCCGGCCTGCGCCCGGTGCCGCCCCGCGACCTCACCACCGGCGCCTCGCCCGCCGCCTTCCGGGACGCGCTGGCCGGCGCGCTCGCCGACGACGCGGCCGACGCCGTCGTGGTCACCGCGATCCCGCGGGTCGGCCCGGCCGACGGTCCGGTCCCGCCGCCCGGCGACGACCCGGCGCTCGCCGCCGCCCTGCGCGAGGCGGTCGCCGCCGCGCCGGCACCCGGCAAACCGGTGGTCGTCGTCCAGTTGACCCTCGACGCCCTCGCCGACCGCCTGGCCGCCCCGGCCGTCGGCACCGAAGCCCCCGCGCGCCGCCCCGACCCCGCAACCCCCGACCCCGCCGGCCCCGTCCCCGAGGCCGCCACCCAGCCGGGGTTCCGGCCCTCGCCGCGCCGCACCCCGCCCGCCCCGCCGGAGGGCGCCGCCGCCCATCCCGCGCCCCCGGTGACGCCGTCGGAGCCGGCGCCCGCCGCGCCGGGCGGCATCCCGGTCTACCCGTCGGCCGAGCGCGCGGTGCGGGCACTCGCGCACGCGGTCGGCTACGCCCGCTGGCGGCGGGAGGCGGCGCACCCCGGCCGCGTCCCCGAACTCGGCGGCGTCGACGAGGCGGCCGCCCGCGACGACGTGGAACGGCTGCTGGACGCCGACGCCGGTCCCGGCGGCCACGGCCGCACCCTGGAGGACGAGGAGGCCCGCCAACTGCTGGGGCGGTACGGCATCGAGGTGCGGCTCGCACTGCCCGCGCCGGACGCCGCCGCCGCGGTCCGGGCCGCCGGACGGCTCGGCTACCCCGTCGCCCTGAAGGCCACCGCCCCGCACCTGCGGCACCGCGCCGACCTCGGCTGCGTCCGGCTCGACCTGACCGGCAAGGCCGAACTGCGCCGCGCCTACACCGAACTGACCGACCGGCAGGGCAGCCCGGAACAGGTGCGGCCGGTGGTGCAGGCGATGGCACAGCGCGGGGTGGACACCGTGGTGCGGGCCGTGGTGGATCCGGCGGCGGGTGCCGTGCTGTCGTTCGGACTGGCCGGCGCCCCCGCCGAACTGCTCGGCGACCTCGGGCACCGGCTGGTGCCCGTCACCGACCGGGACGCCGCCGACCTGGTGCGCTCGATCCGGGCCGCACCGGTGCTGTTCGGCTGGCGGGGCGCCGAACCGGTGGACACCGGCGCCCTGGAGGCCCTGCTGCTGCGGGTCTCCCGGCTGGTGGACGACCTGCCCGAGGTGGTGTCGGTGGCGCTGGAACCGGTGGTCGTCGCCCGCCGGGGGCTGACGGTGCTGGGCGCGACCGTGCGGCTGGCCCCGCCGCCGGCCCGCGGCGATCTGGGCCCGCGCGCCCTGGCCGCGCTGTGAGGGGGCCGGCGCGACGGCCGGGAAGGCGTGCTGGGCACGGCGGGCCCGACACTAGGATGGTGCACATGGCGAAAAGCGGTATGACCACCCAGGGGTTGCGCACGGCCATCGAGCGCAGCGGCTATTACCCGGCACTCGTCGCCGAGGCGGTGGAGGCCTCGGTCGGCACCGAGGCGCCGGTCGCCTATCTGGTCAACCAGGAAACCACGTTCGACTCCAACGAGGTACGCCGGCACGTGACGGTGCTGGTGCTCACCGCGACCCGGTTCCTGGTCAGCCACACCGACGAGCAGGGCGCCGACGACACCTCCCCGAGCCCGTACGCCACCACGTCCACCGAGTCGGTCAAGATCGGCCGGATCTCGTCCGTCGTCGTCAACCGCGTGGTCGCCAACCCCGAGTCGTACAAGCCGGGCACGCCGCCGCGCGAGGTGGTGCTGACCATCGGCTGGGGCGCGGTCAGCCGGATCGACCTGGAGCCGGCCGCCTGCGGCGACCCCAACTGCGACGCCGACCACGGCTACACCGGCTCCTCGACCGCCGACGACCTGTCGCTGCGGGTCAGCGAGGCCGGCGACGGCCCGGAGGCGGTCGCCGAGACGCTGGCGTTCGCCCAGTCGCTCTCCGAGGCCATCACCGCGGCGGCTGCCCGCTGATGCCGTACCCGGCCGCCGATCCGCCGCTGCTCGACCACCGTGACGCCCCCGTGCCCCGGTACGGCCGGGGCACCCTGACGGATCTGTTGCCGGCCGCCGTCGCCTCCTTCGGCGTCCCCGGCCTGCCCGCCACCACCTTCGAACTGCCCCCCGCCGACCGGGTCTGCGTGCTGCTCGTCGACGGCATGGGCTGGGAGCAGCTGCTGGCCCACCCCGCCGAGACGCCGTTCCTGACCGGGCTGGTCAACGGCACGGCCGGGGCCGGCGGGCGGGCGCTGACCGCCGGGTTCCCCTCCACCACCGCCACCTCGCTCACCTCGGTCGGCACCGGCCGCACCAGCGGCGAGCACGGGCTGGCCGGCTACCGGGTGCGGGTGCCGGGGGAGCGCACGCTGATGAACCAGCTGCGCTGGCAGCCACCGGTGCCCGACCCCGCCGCCTGGCAGCCGTACCCCACGGTCTTCTCGCTCACGCACGCCGCGGGAATCGCCACCTGCCAGGTCTCCGCGCCGGACTTCGCGAACACCATGCTGACCCGGGTGGCGCTGTCCGGCGGCGCGTTCCACGGCCGTGCCTGCGCCGACGAACGCGTGGACCTGGCGGCCGAACGCCTCGGCGCCGCGGATCGCACGCTGGTCTATACCTATTACAGCGAACTCGATTCCGCCGGGCACCGCTTCGGGGTGGACTCCGAGGAGTGGCGCGGGCAGCTGATGACCGTCGACCGGCTCGCCCAGCGGCTGGCCGCCGCGCTGCCGCCGCGCTCCGTGCTGTACGTCACCGCCGACCACGGCATGGTCGACGTGGCGTTCGAGGACCGGGTCGACTTCGACGAGGACTGGGAGCTGCGCGCCGGGGTCTCACTGCTGGGCGGCGAGGCACGGGCCCGGCACGTGTACGCGGTGCCCGGCGCGGCCGGTGACGTGCACGCCGTCTGGCACGAGGTGCTGGGCGACCGGATGTGGATCGCCACCCGTGAACAGGCCGTGGCGGCGGGCTGGTTCGGCCCCCGCGTCGACGACCGGGTGCTGGGGCGGATCGGCGACGTGGTCGCCGTCGCCGCGGTCGACGACGTCGCGGTGACCGCCACGGTCACCGAGCCGCGCGACTCCACCATGGTCGGCCTGCACGGTTCGCTGGCCGCGTCCGAGCTGCTGGTGCCGCTGCTGGAGGTCCGCACCTGAACGGTGCGCCGCTGCCCCGTCCCGTCAACCGTCCCCCACCGAAAGGCACGTGGCCGCATCATGTCCGAACTGGTGTTTTTCTGCGGCACGATGGACTGCGGCAAGAGCACCCTGGCGCTGCAGATCGAGCACAACCGCTCGGCGCGCGGGAAACACGGACTGATCTTCACCCGGGACGACCGGGCCGGCGCCGGGGTGCTCTCCTCCCGGCTCGGCCTGTTCACCAAGGCCGTCGAGGCCCCCGACGACTTCGACTTCCTGGCCCACGTGCGCGGCCACCTCGCCGCCGGCCGCCCCGCCGACTACGTCATCGCCGACGAGGCGCAGTTCTTCACCGCCGCACAGATAGAGCAACTGGCTCTGGTGGTCGACGAGATCGGGCTCGACGTCTACGCCTTCGGCATCACCACCGACTTCCGCACCCGGCTCTTCCCCGGCTCCCAGCGCCTGGTGGAACTCGCCGACCGCGTCGAGGTCCTCCAGGTCGAGGCCCTGTGCTGGTGCGGTGCCCGGGCCACCCACAACGCCCGCACCGTCGACGGGCACATGGTCGTCGAGGGCGCCCAGGTGGTGATCGGCGACGTCAACCGGCCCGGCAAGGAGGTCGGTTACGAGGTGCTCTGCCGCCGCCACCACCTCAGCCGGCGGACCGCCCGGGCCGACGAGCCGTCGCCCTCGGCGGCCGCGGCGAGCGCCCCGGCCCGCACCGCCGGCGCCTGAGGACGACCGGGCACGCGGGGCCGGACCCGCGCCCGGTCCCGCGTGCCGCCGTCACCCGTCAGTCCCTACCGCTCACCACCAGGAACGACGCGCCCTGCGGGTCGGCGAGTTCGGCCACCCGGCCGCGCTTGACGTCCCGAGCCCCGGCCAGCACCCGGGCGCCCAGGTCACCGGCCCGGCGCACCGCCGCATCGGTGTCGGCCACCGAGAACCACGTGGTCCAGCGCGCCCCGCGGCCGCCCGGCAGCACCTCGCCCGCCGCGTGGACCGAGGCGACCGAGCGGCCGTCGCGGCGCAGCGTCACCTCCTGCTCAGGGCCCTGCGAACCGTCGCCGGACGGCACCGGCGCGTCCGCCTCCAGGCCGAAGACACCGGCGTAGAAGGCGGCGGTCTCCGGGCGCCGGGTGACGAGTTCGTGCCAGCAGACCGCGCCCGGCACCCCCGTCACGTCCGCCCCGGTGTGCCCGCGCGGCTGCCAGACGCCGAAGGACGCGCCGACCGGGTCGGCCGCCACGAGGATCCGCCCGGCCTCGTTCTCCGCGTCCAGCGGTCCCACGGCCACCGTGCCGCCGCAGGAACGCACCGCCTCGGCGGTGGCGTCGGCGTCGTCCGAGGCCAGGTACGTCGTCCATGCCACCGGCTGGCCCAGCCGCCGCGGGCTCTCCCCGATCCCGGCCACCAGCCGCCCGTCCAGCACGGCCCGCACGTAGGGGCCGAAGTGCGCCGGGCCGGGCCGGAACTCCCAGCCGAACAGCGCGCCGTAGAACTCCTGGGCGGCCGGCAGGCTGCGCACCAGCAGGCCCGCCCAGCAGGGGGTGCCCGGGCCCGGCCGGGCCGTCGCGTCGGTCATCTCGCTTCTCACTCCTGCGGGAAGTTCTCCGTGCGCGGGAGCCGGCGGCGGTGCCCGGGCACGGCGCCGCTGCCGCCGGACGTGCGGCGCGTCGCCGGCCCGGGGACCGGGGGCCGGGGGACCCGGAACGGAGAAGAACGGTCGGCCGCCGGCCCGCGCATCGCGTCCGCGCCGGGACGGCGGGACCGCCGGGCAGCCGGTACGCGTGCGGGGGACGGCGTGCCGCTTGAGGACACAATGGCCGTATGGACCCCATCATCTCCGCGGCCGCGCTGCGCACCGATGCTTTCCGGCCGCTCCTGCTCGACGTGCGCTGGTCGCTCGGCGGCCCGCCCGGCCACCCCGCCTACCTCGCCGGCCACCTGCCGGGGGCACGCTACGTCGACCTGGCGGGCGAACTGGCCGCCCCGCCCGGCCCGTCCGGTCGTCACCCGCTGCCCGACCTGGACGTCTTCACCGCCGCCATGCGCCGGGCCGGAGTGTGCGACGGGGAGCCGGTCGTGGTCTACGACGGTGGCCAGGGCTGGGCGGCGGCCCGCGCCTGGTGGATGCTGCGGTGGGCCGGGCACCGGGAGACCGCCGTGCTGGACGGGGGACTGGCCGCCTGGGACGACGTGCTGGAGAGCGGTGAGGTGACCGGTCCCGAGGGCGATTTCACGCCGCGTCCCGGGGCGCTGCCGGTACTCACCGCGGACGCGGCGGCGACGCTGGCCCGCACCGGCGTGCTGCTGGACGCCCGGGCCGCCGAGCGTTACCGGGGTGACGTGGAGCCCGTCGACCGGGTCGGCGGGCACGTCCCCGGCGCGGTGAGCGCCCCGACCACCGAGAACACCGGGGCGGACGGTCGCCTGCGCCCCGCCGCCGAACTGCGCGAACGCTTCGAGCGGTTGGGGGCCGCGGGGGAGCCGGCCGCCGGGGTGTACTGCGGTTCCGGGGTCTCGGGGGCGCACCAGGTGCTGGCGATGGCGGTGGCCGGGCTGCCCGCCGCGCTGTACGTCGGCTCGTGGAGTGAGTGGTCGGCCGACCCGGCCCGCCCGGTCGCCACCGGCCCGCACCCGGGCTGAGCCCCGGCCCCGGCGCGGCCGGTCCCGGTCACCGTCCGGTCCGCCGCCCGCGACCGCGCCCGGTGCCCCCCACCGTGGGGGGCACCGGGCGCGGTCGCGGGCGGTCAGTCCTTCTTGCGGCGGCTGCCGAAGACGATCTCGTCCCAGCTCGGCACGGTGGCCCGGCGTCCGGGCCGCACGCCGTCGGCCTCCGCCTGCCGGTCGGTGGTGCCGACCAGCCGGTCGCGGTGGCCGGCCACCGAACGCGGCATCAGTACGTCCGCGTAGGCCGATCCGGCGCCCACGCTGGCGGCCGGTGCCGGCGGGGCGGCCTCGGCGGCCTCGTCGTCGTCCGGGCCGGGCGCGTCGTCCACGCCGGGGCCGGGCGGCGCGGGCACCACCAGGTCGCCGCGGAAGCTCGGAACCGCCTCCAGCAGGCTGGTCAGCGAGTCCCGCTCCTCCTCGCGCTCCCGCTCCGGCCGCTCCTCGTAGCGGTCCGCGGTGCGGTCCAGGGGCCGGTCGCGGGGCAGCCGGGCGATGCGCGGCACGAACGGGAAGCTGGGCTCGGGCTGCCGGTCCACCGACTCGCCGATCAGCGCCCGTGCCTCGTCGTCCACCGCCTGCACCAGCCGGCGCGGCGGGTCGAACGTCCAGGTGGCGGTGCGGCGTTCGGCGGCGACCCGGAAGTACAGCACGACCTCCCAGGTGCCGTCGTCGCGACGCCAGGAGTCCCACTGGTGGCCGTCCTTCTCGGCGCCGCGCATCATCAGCCGCTCGGCCACCGCGTCGCCCAGCTGCGGGCCGGTCGACTCGCCGGGGCGGCGCACCGGGGTCTTGCGGGCGCGTTCCACCATGAAGGCGCGCTCCGCGAGCACCGGGCCCTCGAAGCGGCGGACCCGTTCCACCGGGATGCCGGCCAGCTGCGCGACCTCCTCGGCCGTCGCGCCGGACCGTATCCGCGCCTGGATGTCGCGCGGCCGCAGGTGGCTCTCGACCTCGATCTCGATCTGGCCGAGGCGGGCTCTGTCGTTGCGCACGGCGGCCCGGAGCCGCTCGTCGATCGGGAGTGTGTACTCCGTGTTGTCCGCAGCCTTGAGCACCAGTCGTGTGCCGTCGTTGCTGACGGCCACGACACGCAGATCGGGCATGGGAACCTCCCGGGTGGTGCCTGCCGACGTCACATGCGTCGCTGCTCCCGAAGAACGAGTGTGACCTGCCCAGCCACGGCCTGCCACAACCTTGCCGACTTCAACGGCGTGTCGGGACGGTTTTCCGACAAGCCGTCATGGCACGGTTACCTGTTCGCCACAGGGAGCGACCCGAAGGCCACTCCTCGTGGCGTTTCCTGCGAATAGCACCCCTGCTGAACGGCGTTGGACCGGCGGCACCTTCGGGCCCCCGTCCGGCAGGTTCCGGGCAGCCGGACGAGAACCGGTGCACGGGCTGGTAACAGTACTCCATTCGGGCCATGCGGGCGCTGCGCCGCGCCGGGGCTTTTCGGCACGCCGTGATCTTCACCGGATCCGCCGGAACGGAACTGACGACTCCGCCCGGCCGGCCTCTCTCCCGCGCCCGCCGGCGCCACCCCTACGACCCCAGGACGCGCTCCAGGTACGCGTTGCCGAAGACCCGGCCCGGGTCCAGCCGGTCGCGCACCGCGGTGAACCGGGCCATCGACGGGTGGGCCTCGGCCAGGTACCCGGCGTCGCGGGTGTGCACCTTGCCCCAGTGCGGGCGGCCGCCGTGCGCCGTCATCACCGGTTCCACCAGGGCGAAGTAGTCCCGGTAGGGCACTCCCTTGTACTGGTGCACCGCGATGTAGGCCGTCTCCCGCCCGAATCCGCCGGACAGCGGCACGTCGTCCGCCGGCGCCACCCGCACCTCGACGGGGAAGCCCACCCGCAGCCCGGACCGTTCCACCGCCGCCCGCACCTCCCGCAGCGCCGGCACCGCCGCCTCGCGGGGCAGCGCGTACTCCATCTCCACGAACCGCACCCGGCGCGGGCTGGTGAACACCCGGTGGGCGGTGTCGGTGTAGGCGCGCGCCGACAGCGCCCGGCTGGAGAGACGGGCGATGGCCGGCACGGCGGCGGGCACCGCCCTGCCCAGCGAGCTGACCGCCTGGAAGACGTGGTTGGACAGCAGCTCGTCGTCCACCCAGCCGCGCAGCCGGGGCAGCGGTGCGGCCGGGCCCGGCGACCGGTTGTTGCGCTTGGCGGTGCACCGGTCGGTGTGCGGGAACCAGTAGAACTCGAAGTGCTCGTTCTCCGCGGCCAGCCCGTCGAAGTCCGCCAGCACCCGCTCCAGCCGCATCGGTTCCTCGCGCGCGGTCAGCAGGAACGACGGCTCCACCGCGAACGTCAGCGAGGTGACCACCCCGAGCGCCCCCAGCCCCACCCGGGCCACCGTGAACACCTCCGGGTTCTCCGCGGCCGAGCAGCGCAGCACCGAACCGCCGGCGGTCACCAGCTCCAGGGCGGTGACCTGCGCGGCCAGCGCGGCGGAGGACCGGCCGGTGCCGTGCGTGCCGGTGCTCACCGCTCCGGCCACCGTCTGCTCGGCGATGTCACCCATGTTCGTCAGCGACCAGCCCGCCGCCTCCAGCGCCCGGTTCAGCGCCTTCAGCGGGGTGCCCGCCCCCACCGTCACCGTGCCGGCCGCCGGATCCAGCCGCACCGCGCCGGTCATCCGCTCCGGCCGGACCAGCACCCCGCCGGTCACCGCGACCGGGGTGAAGGAGTGCCCGGTGCCCACCGCCTTGACGGTCAGCCCGTCGGCCACCGCCCGCCGCACCTCGTCGGCGGTCTCCGCCGCGTCGCCCGGCGCCACCACCCGGGCCGGGCGGCAGGCCGCGGTACCCGCCCAGTTACGCCACGAGGTCGTCCCGCCGTTCGCCCCGCCGGTCGTGCGCGTCGAGCCCATCGCTGCGCTGTCCCTCCCGCTCCGGCGCCGGACCCAGCCGGCGGTACCCGACGAACACCACCACCGCGCCCAGCGCCCCGGCGCCCAGTGGCACCAGGTAACCCGCGTGCGGACCGGCCGCGTCGATCACCTGCCCGGCCAGCGACGACCCGAGGGCCACGCCGACGGCCAGCCCCGTGCTGATCCACGTCATGCCCTCGGTCAGCCGGGACTGCGGCACCAGCTCGCCGACCAGCCCCATGCTGGTGACCATGGTGGGGGCCACCGACAGCCCCGACAAGAACAGCGCACCGGCCAACTCGAACAGATTGCCCGCCAGTTGGAGGGGGATCATACTCACCGCCATCGCGCACACCCCCACCAGGAAGCGGAAGGCGTTGCTGCGGCGTGGCTGGAGCACCCCGAAGACCACGCCGGCGGTGCACGACCCCAGCGCGTAGACCGCCAGCACCGCACTGGCCGCCGTGCGGTGCCCGTGGGCCTGCGCGAACGCCACCGTGGCCACGTCGACGGCGCCGAAGATCGCACCGGTGGCGGTGAACGTCAGCACGACCACCCGCAGCCCCGCCGACCGCAGGGCCGAACCCCGGCCGTGGTGGCCGGAGCCGGGGTGCGGGTCCGGCTCCGTGGAGCGCTGCGCCACCAGCCACAGCACCCCGGCCGCCAGGCACACCGCAGCCAGCAGCGGTCCGGCCTCCGGGAACCAGCCGGTGCACAGGCCGATGGAGACGATCGGGCCGATGATGAAGACGACCTCGTCCACCACCGACTCGAAGGAGTGGGCGGTGTGCAGCAGCGGGGAGCCCCGGTGCAGCCGCGCCCAGCGGGCCCGCACCATCGAGCCGAGCGACGGCGTCGCGCCCGCCCCCACGGCGCACGCGAACAGCGTCCAGCGCGGCGCGTCCGCCCGCACGCACACCACGAGCAGCGCCACCGACACCACGGTGATCGCGGCGGCCGGCGGCAGCACCCGGGACTGCCCGTGACGGTCCACCAGCCGGGAGACCCGCGGGCCGCAGACCGCTGCCGACAGCGCCGTCGTGGCCGACAGCGCCCCGGCGAGCCCGTAGTGGCCGGTCACCAGGGAGATCATCGTCACGATGCCGATGCCCAGCATCGACAGCGGCAGCCGGCCGACGGCTCCCGCGGCGGAGAAGCCCTTGGCGCCGGGCGGGGCGAAAATGGCGCGATAGGGGGCGAGCACCGGGGTCTCCTGGCATGGCAAGGGGTAAACGCGGGAGTGCGTAAAGCGCGTATAAAAGCTTACGGGCGGGAGCAACCGCTTTTCACCCGTCCGGCGCAGCCGGCCCCGCAGGCCGAAGCGAACCGGCCACCCGGGCGCCGTGCCGGGCGCCCCCGCGCGGGGTGCTGCCGCCTCCACGGGCGACGGCGGGTGCGCCCGGGCCGGGCGCGGGGCGTGCCGTCCGGTGTCCCGCCGGGTGCCCGCCGCCGCGGTCGGTGGCCCTCCCGTCGCACCGCGTCCGCCGGGCCCGCCCTGCGGTGGCGGGCCGGCCGGATGGCAGGATCGGGACATGTCCGAACCGCTGGATCCCCACCCCTACGACGCCCTGCTCCTGCTGTCCTTCGGCGGCCCCGAAGGACCGGACGACGTCGTGCCGTTCCTGGAGAACGTCACCGCCGGGCGCGGCATTCCGCGTGAGCGGCTGAAGGAAGTGGGGGCGCACTACTACCTGTTCGGCGGCGTCAGCCCGATCAACGCGCAGAACCGCGACCTGCTCGCCGCCCTGCGTGCCGACTTCGCCGCCGCCGGCCTCGACCTGCCGGTGTACTGGGGCAACCGCAACTGGGCGCCCTACCTGACCGACACCCTGCGCACCGTCTCCGACGACGGCCACCGCCGGGTGCTGGTGCTGGCCACCAGCGCCTACGCCTCCTACTCCGGCTGCCGCCAGTACCGCGAGAACCTCGCCGACGCCGGGAACGCGCTGCGTGCCGAGGGCCGTCCGGTGCCGGCGCTGGACAAGCTGCGCCACTACTTCAACCATCCCGGCTTCGTCACCCCGATGACCGGCAACGTGCTGGCCGCCCTGGAACGGCTTCCGCAGGACGTACGGGACGGCGCCCGGCTGGCGTTCACCACGCACTCGATCCCGCTCTCCGCCGCCGACACCTCCGGGCCGGCCGGGGAGCACGGGGACGGCGGCGCCTACGTCGCCCAGCACCTGGAGACCGCCCGCCTGGTCGCCGACGGGGTGCGCCGGGCCACCGGGGTGGACCGGCCCTGGACGCTGGTCTACCAGTCGCGCTCCGGCGCCCCGCACATTCCGTGGCTGGAACCCGACATCTGCGACCACCTGGCGGCCGAGCACGCGGACGGGGCAGCCGCGGTCGTCATGGTGCCGATCGGCTTCGTCTCGGACCACATGGAGGTCAAGTACGACCTCGACACCGAGGCCGCCGCCCGGGCCGTGGAACTCGGCCTGCCGGTCGCCCGGGCCGCCACCGTCGGCGCCGACCCGCGGTTCGCCGCCGCCGTGCGGGAACTGGTCACCGAACGCGCCGCCACCGAACGAGGCGAGCGCCCGGCCCGCTGCGCGCTGGGCTCCCTCGGCGCCTCCCACGACGTGTGCCCGGCCGGCTGCTGCCCGGCCCGCTCCCCGCGCCCGGCCTCGGCCGGCCGTGACTGACCGCGCCACCCGGCGCCGCCCCACCGACCGCCCCCGCGCATCCGAGGAGAGGAAACCGCTGTGACCGGTTCCGCCGACGCGACCGACCGCGAACTGCTGGACATCGCCCTGGAGGCCGCCCGCCGGGCCGGCGCCCTGCTGCGCGACGGCCGCCCCGCCGACCTGGAGGTGGCGGCGACCAAGTCCAGCCCCATCGACGTGGTCACCGAGATGGACATCGCCGCCGAGAAGCTGATCACCGACCACCTCGCCGAGCACCGCCCCGGCGACGGCCTGCTCGGCGAGGAGGGCGCGCAGCGCACCGGGACCACCGGTGTGCGCTGGGTGATCGACCCGCTCGACGGCACGGTGAACTACTGGTACGGCCTGCCGTCCTGGGCGGTGTCCATCGCCGCGGAACGCGACGGGCGCACGGTGGCCGGCGTGGTGTACGCGCCGCTGCGCGGCGAGACCTACCGGGCGGTGCTCGGCGGCGGCGCCCACTGCGGGGAGCGGGTGCTGCGCTGCCGCACCGCGCCGCCGTTCGAGCAGGCACTGGTGGGTACCGGCTTCGGCTACCTCACCGAGCGCCGGGTGGCGCAGGCGGCGGTGGTGGCCGAGCTGCTGCCCCGGGTGCGCGACATCCGGCGGGCCGGCTCGGCGGCGATCGACCTGTGCGACGTGGCGGCCGGACGGCTCGACGCCTACTTCGAACGCGGCCTGCACCCGTGGGACCGGGCGGCCGGCGCCCTCATCGCCCGGGAGGCCGGCGCGCTCACCGGCGGACGGGCCGGGCTGCCGGAGTCCGACGACCTGACGGTGGCCGGTTCACCCGGCCTCTTCGAACCGCTCCAGGCCCTCCTGGAGGACCTCGGCGCCTGGCACGACTGACCGCCCGCCCCGGCGACGCGGAAGGCCCCGGTCACCCCCTGTGCGGGGGCGGCCGGGGCCTTCGTGCGGCAGTCGCCCGTTCAGGCGACCTTGCTCTCGATCTTCGGCTGGACCTCGACGCCGTGCTCGGCGGCGATCCGGCGCAGGTCCTCCAGCTCCGCCTGCTCGACCTCGGCGAGGTAGTCGTCGCCCGTTTCCCGGGCGCGGCTCAGAACGGTTTCGGTGGTGCGAATGCGCTGCGTGATACCAGTGGTGAACGCGTCCATGAGGCGCCCCCTCGTCGTCGTCGGGTGCACAACGGATGGTGCTGATGTGCGCGGTGTGGCGATCGCCGCGCAACGCGTGCGGACGGCACGGAAGATGCGGCATATGCGGCTCGATCGCGGGGTTGCAGTCGTCCTCCCCTGCCGCGAGGAGCCGAAAACCTCATGGCGGAGAAAAAATCTCACCGGACGGTTTTCGTGACGTACGGCGACATCTCCTTCGCGTCATGTCATGGCGATGGGTGGTTACGTGCGTTCCTGTCCCCTTTCGTGTCCGCGTCCGCCGGGGCCCGGCGGACGGGCTTACCGGTGTTTTATGGGCACCGCAGGCAGGATGGGAACCCATCGTGAACGCTTTCCCGGAAGGACCATCTCTGTGCGCGTACTCGTCGTCGAGGACGAGCAATTGCTCGCCGATGCGGTGGCCCACGGCCTGCGCCGCCAGGCCATGGCCGTCGATGTCGTCTACGACGGCGGCGCCGCCCTGGAGCGGATCGGCGTCAACGACTACGACGTCGTCGTCCTCGACCGCGACCTGCCGGTGGTGCACGGCGACGAGGTCTGCCGCAGGCTCGTCGAGCTGGGGCTGCCCACCCGCGTACTCATGCTGACCGCCGCCGGAGACGTCAGCGAACGGGTCGAGGGGCTGGAGCTGGGCGCCGACGACTACCTGCCGAAGCCGTTCGCCTTCACCGAGCTGACCGCCCGTGTCCGCGCGCTCGGCCGCCGCACCTCCAGCCCGCTGCCGCCGGTGCTGGAACGCGCCGGCATCCGGCTGGACCCCAACCGCCGAGAGGTCTCCCGGGACGAGCGGGAGGTGCACCTGGCGCCCAAGGAGTTCGCCGTCCTGGAGGTCCTGATGCGCAGCGAGGGCGCCGTGGTCTCCGCCGAGCAGCTGCTGGAGAAGGCGTGGGACGAGAACACCGACCCGTTCACCAACGTCGTGCGGGTCACCGTGATGACGCTGCGGCGCAAGCTCGGTGAGCCCGCGGTGATCGTCACCGTGCCCGGCTCCGGCTACCGGATCTGACGGCGATGGCCGCCGCGCCCCAGCCCCCGCCCGCCCACCCGCCCCGCCCGGCGCACCCGCCGCGCCCCGCCGGCTCCGACGGGCCGCCGTGGCTGCGTCCCACCATCCGCATACGGCTGACCGTCCTGTACGGCGGCATGTTCCTGATCGCCGGCGTCCTGCTGCTGCTGATCATCTACCTGCTGGCGGCCCAGGCGCTGCGCGAGGGCGACACGGTGCCGTTCCGCCTGCTGGCGACCGCCAAGGTGCGCGTCGACAGCGGCGCCTGCCCGCAACTGGTCGGCCCCGACAACCTGATCAACGCGGACGCCTTCAACGACGCGGTGACCGCCTGCATGGCGCAGCAGCGCAGCGTGGCCCTGGCCGACCTGCTGCGCCGCTCGCTGCTGGCGCTGCTGGGCCTGACGGTTGTGGCGTTCGCCTTCGGCTACCTGATGGCCGGCCGGGTGCTCTCCCCGCTGGGGCACATCACCCGCACCGCCCGCCAGGTGGTCGCCAACGACCTCGCCCGGCGCATCCGGCTCGACGGCCCGGACGACGAGCTGAAGGAGCTGGCCGACACCTTCGACGACATGCTCGACCGGCTGGCCCGCTCCTTCGAGTCGCAGCGCCGGTTCGTCGCCAACGCCTCGCACGAGCTGCGCACCCCGCTGGCGATCAACCGCACCCTGCTGGAGGTGCATCTGGCGGATCCCGGGGCGTCGGAGGACCTCCAGGAGCTGGGCCGCAACCTGCTGGCCACCAACAGCCGCAGCGAGCAGCTGGTGGAGGGCCTGCTGCTGCTGGCCCGCAGCGAGAACGAGCTGACCGGCAAGACGGCGGTGGACCTCGCCGAGGCGGCCGCCCAGACCGTCGAGCAGACCCGCCCCGAGGCCCAGCGCCAGGGCGTGGAGATCCGCGGCGACCTGGCGCCGGCGGTGGTGCAGGGCAGCGCGGTGCTGCTGGAGCGCGTGACGCTCAACCTCGTGCAGAACGCGGTGCGTTACAACGAGCCCGGTGGCTGGGTGGAGGTCAGCACGGCGGTGCGCGGCGGCGAGGCGGTGCTGACCGTCACCAACACCGGAGCCGTGGTGCCGGAGGAGTCGCTGGAGGCCATCTTCGAACCGTTCCGCCGGCTCGCCGAGCGCACCGGCGGCGACAAGGGCGCCGGGCTCGGCCTGTCCATCGTGCGGTCGGTGGTGCGGGTGCACGGGGGACACGTCACCGCCGGCTCCCGGCCGGACGGCGGCCTGGTCATGCGGGTCGCCGTGCCGCTCTGACCTCCCGCGCCCCAGCCCCCGGCGCGCGGGGGCTGTCCGCGCGCCGCCGGATGCCATGACGCACCGTGCGGCATACGTCACACCGGGTCGGGGCATTGTTCGCTGGTAGCGGAATGAACCGGTCCACAACCGGCCCATCGGAAATGTGACCGAACACACAGAGCGACCGGTTCGCCGCGTACGGATCGTGAGCGTGATCGGCGGCGAAAAAGCCGAAAAATCCATGTTTCCACGGGTCGTGATCACGGGAAGTACACGGGACAGTGCTCCGGAGGTACTCTGGCCGACCCTTCCGTGAGCCCCGGCGATGGCCGACACCGTCACCCCTTCGGGGGTGCCGTTGGGTGTCGATCGCGTAACAGGGCTTGAAGTGAGGCAAAATTCCCGGCTCGGGTCGGGCACAAGTTCCGCCCCCCGCGCGTTACGTGCGCTGGAGAGACCGCAGACACCCAGAGGGGGAGAGCGAAAATGGCTACGGATTACGACACGCCACGCAAGACCGATGACGACATCAACGAGGACAGCATTGAGGAACTGAAGGCCCGGCGCAACGAGAAGTCGACGTCGGCGGTGGACGTCGACGAGTTCGAGCAGGCCGAGGGACTGGAGCTGCCCGGCGCCGACCTGTCCAACGAGGAGCTGTCGGTGCGGGTGCTGCCCCGCCAGGCCGACGAGTTCACCTGCATGAGCTGCTTCCTCGTTCACCACCGCAGCCAGCTGGCGTCGGAGAAGAACGGCCAGCCGGTCTGCCGCGACTGCGCGGCCTGACGATCCGGATCACCGTGTCCGATCCGGCGGTACCCGACGACGAGCGGGGCTCCCAGGAGCTCGCGCCCCAGCCGCACGCCACGCCACCTGAGTCCGGCCAGGTGGTCCGCGGCGGCCGGCGGGCCTCGCTCGCGCGACGTGTGCGCGGTGGTGCCAGGGCGGCGGTGGGCGTGCTCGCCGACCGCCTCATGGACGCCGCCCCGCGCATCCCGGTCCGCGATCTGGCGACCCTGCGCCGGCAGTTCCCCGGCCTGGACGCCGAGCAGATCGCGGACAAGCTGGTCACCGGCGCCGCCACCGGCACCGCCGGCGTGGGCGCCGGCATCGGTGCCGCGGCGGCCCTGCCGGTACCGCCCGCCATGACCGCGGAACTCGCCACCGAGACCCTCGCGGTGGCCGCCGTCGAGTACAAACTCATCGCCGAACTCCACGAGGTCTACGGCCGGCGCGCCCCCGGCACCGCGCGGCAGCGGGTCGCCGCCTACCTGGGCGCCTGGGCGCAGCAGCGGGGCATCAGCGTCACCCGGCCCGCCAGCTTCGACGCCGCCCTCGGCGGTCAGCTCAAACGCCAGCTCCGCCAGCGGCTGGTGCGCCGCACGGCGACGAACCTGCCGACGCTGACGCCCTTCATGATCGGCGCCGCGATCGGCGCCTACCTCAACCGCCGCAGCACCAGGGCCCTGGCCGAACGGGTCCGCGCCGACCTGCGCAAGCACACGCCGGCCGACTGGGAGACCGAATGACCCCCGGCCCGGCCCGCCCCCGGGGCGCGTGACCGCTCGGCAGGCACCACCCACCCGCAGGCGCCGGATCAGCCCCGGGCGGACGCGGCCAGCGCGGTCAGCAGGGCCTGGGGCTGCCGGGTGGACAGGTACAGGTACGGGGTGGGGTCCCCGGGATCGGTGACCTCGACCTTGACGGCCGTGGCCACGTAGGACCGCAGCAGCATGAACGCCCGCGTGTCGGCCTTGTGACGGCGCCAGGCCAGCGCCTCCTCCGGGTCCAGCGCCACCGCCTCGCCCAGCGCCTCCAGCGGCACCTTCGCCTCGCCGGCCACCAGCGCGCCGGCCACCACCCGCACCCGCACCGACCCGTAGGAACTCACCACCGCGCAGGACAGCGCGGTCACCCCGGCGAAGGCCGCCAGCAGCGGCAGCGGCCCGAACGGCAACGCGATCAGGGCGCAGCCCACGCCGGCCAGCACGGCCATCAGCCACCAGGAGCGCGGCGCGGTCAGCCGCTCGTCGTATGCCTGCATGCGGACAAGCTTGACACGCCCGCCCCGGCCCCCCGAAGCCCCTCCCGGCCCCCGGCGGCCCCCCCGCGGGCCGGGCGGGGCCGGGGAAGGCCCCGCGAGCCCCCGGAGCCGTCACAGGCCGCCGCGGGGTGTCTCAGGGGATCGGCAGGCCGATGACCCGGGCCAGCCGGGGCGGCGCCGCCCGCAGACCGGTGGCGACCATCTTCGCCCAGTCCGACGCCGCCGTCGGCGCCAACGCGTCCAGGGCCGCCGTCGAACGCGTCCCGCCGCCCACCGGGTACCGCGGCCGCGGCCGCCGTTCGGTCAGCGCCCGCCGCACCGCCCGGGCCACGTCGCCCGGCGCCGGCTCCCGCAGCCGCCCGCCGCGGTCCGGATCCCCCGCCGCCTCGTACTGCCGCCGGTATGCCGAGACCCGCGAACGCGGCAGCAGGTCCGCGCCCTGCGCCCACAACCCCCGCCCGTAGGACCACGGTTCCACCAGCGAGACCCGCACCCCGAAGGGCGCGCACTCCATCCGCAGCGCGTCGGAGACCGCCTCCAGGCCCTGCTTGCTGGCGCAGTACCAGCCCAGCATCGGCATGGTCACCCGCCCGGCCAGGCACGAGACGTTGACGATCCGGCCCCGGCGCCGCTCGCGCATCGACGGCAGCACCAGCCGGGCGATCCGGGCCGGTGCCAGCAGGTTCGTCTCCAACTGCCAGCGCGCCAGTTCGTCGTCGACGTCCTCCACCGCGCCGGGCTGCGCGAAATCGGTGTTGTTGACCACCGCCCAGGGACCGCCGCCGGTCATCGTGGCGATCTCGGTGAACGCCCGCACCGCCGACGTCGCGTCGGAGACGTCCAGCGTCACCGTGCGCACCGCCCCGGCGCCGCGCCCGGCACGCTCCCGCAGGGCCTCGCTCTCCGCTCCGTCACGGCACCCGGCGATCACCGTGAACCCCCAGCGGGCCAGCTCCAGCGTGATCGCCCGGCCGGCCGGACCGCCCGCCCCGGTCACCACCACGGGAGGGCCGGAGCCGGCCGGACGGGGCGCCGGCGGAAAGTTCCTACTCATCGGACTCACAGGGGACTACCTAAACAACGCGACGGAAGGGTGGGGCATCACCAGGAGGGTAGGGTTCGGGCCGTGAGTGGAGCTACTGCGACCGACAGCAACGGCCCGGCGCTGACGCCGCCGCCCGGCGCCGCCGTGCCGGTGCGCCATCCCGACGCGCCCGAGGCCGGCACCCCCCTCGGATCGCACTACGACCAGTGTTTCGGCTGCGGCGACGCCCAGCCGCAGGGCCTGCACCTGGTGGCGCGGGCCGGTGAGGGCGTGGCGGTCACCGCCGAGTTCACCGTACGCCCCGCCCACCAGGGCGCCCCCGGCCTCGCGCACGGCGGCGTGCTGGTCTCCGCGCTCGACGAGACGCTGGGCTCCGTGCAGTGGATGCTGCGCGTCATCGCCGTCACCGGCCGCCTGGAGACGGAGTTCGTGCGGCCCGTGCCGGTCGGCACCACCCTGCACCTGCGCGCGCACTGCACCGGCAGGGACGGCCGCAAGATCTACTCCAGCGCCGAGGGCCGGATCGGCAGTCCCGACGGCCCGGTCGCCGTGCGGGCCCGCGCGGTCTTCATCGAGGTCGCGCTGGAGCACTTCACCCGCAACGGCCGCCCCGAGGAGATCAAGGCGGCCCTGGACAACCCCGACCAGCACAAGGTTGTCCGCGCCTTCGAGGTGAACCCGTGAGCGCCGTCCGCCCCGCCCTCGACGTACTGATCCGCCGCCTGGACCCGGACGTCCCGCTGCCCGCCTACGGGCACCCCGGCGACGCCGGCGTCGACCTCATGACCACCGAGCCGGCCGAGCTGGCCCCCGGCGAGCGGGCCGTGCTGCCCACCGGCATCGCCGTCGCGCTGCCCGACGGCTACGCGGCCTTCGTCCATCCGCGCTCCGGCCTGGCGGCCCGCTGCGGTGTCTCCATGGTGAACGCCCCCGGCACCGTCGATGCCGGGTACCGTGGGGAGATCAAGGTGATCGTGGTCAATCTCGATCCCCGCGAGACCGTGCGGTTCGCCCGGTTCGACCGGGTCGCCCAGCTGGTCGTCCAACAGGTCGAGAAGGTCCGGTTCCACGAGGTCGTGGAACTGCCCGGCTCCGCCCGCTCCGGGCAGGGGTTCGGCTCCACGGGAGGCCACGCCGCGACTGCCGCGGCGGACGGTACGACCGCCATCACGCAGGGCTACGCATCGGTCGCATCAGACCGGGAAGGACAGTGACCGTGTTCCGTCGTCGCAGCAAGGCGAGCGAAGACGCCCCCGACGAGCTCGCCGAGGGCGCGGACCCGCAGGAGACCGCCGAGGAGGCCGACGCCGACGAGGGCGGGGCCGTCCGCTACAACCTGCCGCCCGCCCCTCGCCCCGACGGGCCGTGGGACCTCAGCGAGGTCTCCCAGCCGGCCGAGGGCCGCGTCGACCTCGGCGGGCTGTACGTGCCGGGTGTGACCGGCATGGAACTGCGGGTGGAGGTGGCCGGCGACTCGATCGTGGCCGCCACCGTCGTGCTGCAGGACAGCGCCGTCCAGCTCCAGGCGTTCGCCGCGCCGAAGTCCGAGGGCATCTGGGGCGAGGTCCGCGACGAGATCGCGGCCGGCATCACCCAGCAGGGCGGCGTCGCCGACGTCGTCGAGGGCCCGATCGGCTGGGAGCTGCGCGCCCAGGTCCCGGTCCAGCTGCCGGACGGCGCCAACGGCGTCCAGCTCGTCCGCTTCGTCGGCTGCGACGGCCCGCGCTGGTTCCTGCGCGGCGTCATCTCCGGCCAGGGCGCGGTCCAGCCGCAGGCCGCCGGAGTGCTGGAGCAGATCTTCCGCGACACCGTGGTCCACCGCGGCGACTCGCCGATGGCCCCCCGCGACCCGATCGTCCTCAAGCTCCCCGACGACGCCCAGATGGTCCCCGAGGGCATGCCCGCCACCCAGGCCGACCAGGAACCCGGCAAGTTCCAGGACGGCCTCGACCCCATGCGCCGCGGCCCCGAAATCACCGAGGTCCACTGACCTCCCCCCTCGGCCCGGCGTCCCCGCCAACGGGCGCCGGGCCCGGTAAGGGGCGCGGGGAACGGCGCGAGCGACCACCCACCGGCGGAAAGCCGGAGAGCGACCGCACAGACGCGGCGGAACCCGCAGGGACCACCGGTAGAAACCCGGCGAACGACCGGAGCGGACGGCCAAAGCCCAGCGGAGCGAACCCGTGGAGCGAACCCGCGATCCCATACGGATCCCTAACACCCCCACTCCCCCCGATGTCCCCCGTTAGGGGGAAACGGTGCCTATGATCGCCCGCGGGACCCGCGCATGCGGGACCGGCGAACCCCGGGGGACGAGGACGGAGCCATGGGACGCGGCAGTCTGCGGATCTACCTGGGAGCCGCCCCCGGCGTCGGGAAGACGTACGCGATGCTGGCGGAGGCCCACCGGCGGAGCGAACGCGGTACGGACGTGGTGATCGGCTGGGCCGAGCCGCACGGCCGCCCCCGCACCGCGCGGCTGCTGGACGGCCTGGAGACCGTCCCGCCGCGCACGGCCACGCACCGCGGCGCCCGCTTCGAGGAGATGGACACCGACGCCGTCCTCGCCAGGGCCCCCCGCGTCGCGGTCGTCGACGAGCTCGCCCACACCAACGCCCCCGGCTCCCCGCACGCCAAGCGCTGGCAGGACGTGGAGGACCTGCTGGCCGCCGGCGTCGACGTGATCTCCGCCGTCAACATCCAGCACCTGGAGTCGCTCGGAGACGTCGTGGAGTCCGTCACCGGCGTCCGGCAGCGCGAGACCGTCCCCGACGACGTGGTGCGCCGGGCCGACCAGATCGAACTGGTCGACATGTCGCCGCAGGCGCTGCGCCGCCGCCTCGCGCACGGCAACGTCTTCCAGCCCGACGAGGTCGACGCTGCCCTCGCCGACTGGTTCCGCCCCGGCAACCTCACCGCGCTGCGCGAACTCGCCCTGCTGTGGGTGGCCGACCGGGCCGACGAGTACCTCCAGCAGTACCGCGCCGAACACCGCATCTCCGCCGCCTGGCGGGCCCGTGAGCGCGTCGTCGTCGGCCTGACCGGCGGGCCGGAGGGCCGCACCCTGATCCGCCGCGCCGCGCGGATGGCGGCCAGGGGCTCCGGCGGCGAGATCCTCGCCGTGCACGTGGCCCGCAGCGACGGCCCGGCCGGTGTCTCCCCCCGTGAACTCGCCGCCCAGCGCACCCTGGTGGAGGACCTCGGCGGTTCCTTCCACCACGTGCTCGGCGGTGACGTCCCCGCCGCCCTGCTGGACTTCGCCCGGGGCGTCAACGCCACCCAGATCGTGCTGGGCACCTCACGCCGCCGCGCCTGGCAGTACGTGCTCGGGCCCGGCGTCGGCACCACGGTGGCCCGCGGGTCCGGCGACATCGACGTGCACATCGTCACCCACGAGGAGGCCGCCAAGGGGCGCGGCCTGCCGGTGGCCCGCGGCGCGCGGCTGGGCTGGGTGCGGATCATCGCCGGCTGGGCGACCGGCTGCGCGGGTCCGGCGCTGATGACGCTGCTGCTGACCCGCGGACTGCCCGGCCTCGGCCTCGGCAACGACCTGCTCCTGCTGCTCGCGCTCACCGTGGCCGCCGCCCTGCTCGGCGGCATGCTCCCGGCGCTGGCGTCCGCGGCGGTCGGCTCGCTGTTCCTCAACTACTACTTCACCCCGCCGCTGCACCGCTTGACCGTCTCCGACCCGCGCAACATCCTCGCCATCGTCATCTTCGCCGCCGTCGCCGTGGCGGTCGCCTCCGTCGTCGACCTCGCCGCCCGCCGCACCCACCAGGCAGCCCGGCTGCGGGCCGAGTCGTCGATCCTGTCGCTGCTGGCCGACAGCGTGCTGCGCGGCGAGTCCTCCCCGGACGCGCTGCTGGAGCGGGCCCGCGAGACGTTCGCCATGACCTCCGCCGCCCTGCTGGAGCGCGACGGCCCGCACGGCACCTGGAGCCGCGCCGCCGGGGTCGGGCCCGCCCCCTGCGGCCGGCCGGAGGACGCCGACGTCGAGGTGCCGGTGGGCGACGGCATGTCACTGGCGCTCACCGGCCGCAGGCTCCCAGCGCAGGACCGCCGCCTGCTGTCCGCGTTCGCCGCGCAGGCCACCGTGCTGCTGGACCGCGAACGCCTCAGGGGCGAGGCGGCCCGGGTCCGGGAACTCGCCGAGGGAGACCGCATCCGCACCGCCCTGCTCGCCGCCGTCAGCCACGACCTGCGCACCCCGCTGGCCGCCATCAAGGCCGCCGTCACCTCGCTGCGGGCCGACGACGTGGCCTGGTCGCCGCAGGACGAGGCCGACCTGCTGGAGGCCATCGAGGCCGGCGCCGACCGGCTGGACCACCTGGTCGGCAACCTGCTGGACATGTCCCGCCTGAAGACCGGCACCGTCGTCCCGCTGCTCGGGCAGGTCGACCTCGACGAGGTGGTACCCATCGCCGTCGGCGGCGTCCCCCCGGACTCCGTCGCCCTCGACATCCCCGAGACGCTGCCCATGGTGGCCGCCGACCCCGGACTGCTGGAGCGCGTGGTGGCCAACCTCGTGGAGAACGCCGTCAAGTACCGCCCGGACGGCACCCGCGTACTGGTCGGCGCCGGAGCGCTGCGCGACCGCGTCGAGCTGCGGGTCGCCGACTGCGGCCCCGGTGTGCCCGACAGCGCCAAGGAACGCATCTTCGAGCCCTTCCAGCGGCTCGGGGACGCCCCGCGCGGCTCCGGTGTCGGCCTGGGCCTGGCGGTCGCCCGGGGCTTCGCCGAGGCCATGGGCGGCACCCTCGTCGCCGACGACACGCCGGGCGGCGGGCTGACCATGGTGCTGACCCTGCGCGCCGTCACCGCCCCCGCCGCCCGCCGCGGGCACCCCGGGCCCTCCGCCGCACCGCACCGCGAAAGGCGGCCGCGATGACGCAGCCCCCGGCCGAACGCCCCCCCACCCCGGTCCGGGTCCTGGTCGTCGACGACGAACCGCAGATCGTGCGCGCCCTGGTGATCAACCTGCGGGCCCGCCACTACGACGTCGACGCCGCCCCGGACGGCGCCACCGCCCTGCGGCTGGCCGCCGCCCGCCACCCGGACGTGGTGGTGCTCGACCTGGGCCTGCCCGACATGGACGGCGCCGACGTCATCAAGGGCCTGCGCGGCTGGACCCGCGTGCCGATCATCGTCCTGTCGGCCCGGCAGGCGTCCGGCGAGAAGGTCGAGGCTCTCGACGCCGGCGCCGACGACTACGTCACCAAGCCGTTCGGCATGGACGAACTCCTCGCCCGGCTGCGCGCCGCCGTGCGCCGGGCCGCGCCCACCGAGCAGGCGGGCGAGGGCGCGCTGGTGCGGGCCGGATCGTTCACCGTTGACCTGGCCGCCAAGAAGGTGCACCGGGACGGCGCCGACGTGCGGCTGACGCCCACCGAGTGGCATCTGCTGGAGGTGCTGGTCCGCAGCCCGGGCCGGCTGGTCAGCCAGCGGCAGCTGCTCCAGGAGGTGTGGGGACCGGCCTACCGCACCGAGACGAACTACCTGCGGGTCTACATGGCGCAGCTGCGTCGCAAGCTGGAGGCCGATCCGGCGCACCCGCGGCATTTCGTCACCGAACCGGGCATGGGCTACCGGTTCGAGCGGTGATCCGCCCGGCCCCGCCCCGATCGGGCTCCGCGCCGGTACGCTTCCGGGTATGAGTGGCGCCCCCCGATCGGACCGACCGGCCGGCCGTATCCGCCGGATACTGGACCGTCTCGCCTCCTCGCAGGAGGACCTGCTCTCCGAGGAGCTGCGGCAGGAGGCCGCCGAGACCGGCTGCACGCGTATCCAGGACTGCGGCGACCGGCAGCTCGTCACCGTGACCGGCTCGCTGCGCACCGTCACCCTGCGTCCCCGGGCCGGCGTGCCCGCGCTGGAGGCGGAGCTGTTCGACGGCTCCGCGCCGCTGGACGTGGTGTGGCTGGGCCGGCGCAGCATCGCGGGCATAGAACCCGGGCGACGGATCATCGCCTCCGGCCGGATCGCGCTCAACCGCGGCCGCCCGGTGCTGTTCAACCCCAAGTACGAGCTGCGTCCCGTCGGACAGGAGTAACGGTGGCCCCCACCAACCAGCGCACCGAGGAAGACACCACCCCGCCGGCCGCCGCCGGACCACCGGAGGGGCACGACGCCGCCGCCTCCCGGGCGGCCGCCGACAAGGCGCTGAACGAGGCGTTCGGCGGCGTGTGGGGCATGGTGGACACCACCGTGCCGGGCCTGGTCTTCGTGGCCCTGTTCACCGCGCACCGCTCGATCATGCTGTCCGCCGGCGCCGCGCTGGCCCTCAGCCTCGTGCTGGCCGTCGTGCGGCTGGTGCGCAAGCAGACCCTCAAGCACGCCTTCAGCGGCGTGTTCGGCATCGCCATCGGCGCGTTCTTCGCGGTCCTGTCGGGCAACGCCAAGAACTTCTACCTGCCCGGCATGCTCTACACCCTGGGCCTGTCGCTGGCCTACCTGGTCTCCAACCTGCTGCGGATGCCGCTGATCGGTGTGCTGATCGGTCCGGTGCTGCGGGAGAACCTCTCCTGGCGCACCCGCAACCCCGGTCGTCTGAAGGCGTACCGCAAGGCCACCTGGGCGTGGGGTCTGGTGCTGCTGGCCAAGTCGGCGATCCTCTTCCCCCTGTACTGGTGGGGGAACGCCGCGCAGCTGGGCTGGGTCAAGGTCGCCCTCGGCATCCCGCCGTTCCTGCTCGCCGTCTACCTGACGTGGATCTTCCTGGCGAAGGCCCCGCCGCCCATCGACGTCATCGCCGAGATGGAGGAGCAGGAGAAGCGCGAGAAGGCCGAGGCCGAGACGGCCGACGCGCCGGAGTCCCCCACCACCTGAGCCGCCCCGCGGCGCCGCCGGCCCCGCGGCCCGGGCACGCCTGAGCCGCCGCCCGCCGCCCGCCGCCCGCCGCCCCCGCCCCCGCCCGGGCGGAGGACGGTCCGGGGGCCCGGAACCACGGTTCCGGGCCCCCGGGCGTGCGGTCGCGGGGTCAGCGGCCGGAGTCCGGCTCCCCGGCGTCCTCACCGCCGCCCGGCGCCCGCTCACCGCGCGGCACCGACAGCAGCTGCTCCAGCTGCTCCTCGCGGGAGGTCGCGGCCACGAAGAGCAGCTCGTCGCCGGCCGCCAGCACGTCGCCTCCGGACGGGGTCAGCACGCGGTGGCCGCGGATGATCGTCACCAGCGAGGTGTCGGTCGGCCAGCGCACGTCGCCGACCCGGGTGCCGGCCAGCGCGGCGTCCGGCGGCAGCGTCAGCTCCACCAGGTTGGCGTCGCCCTGGCTGAAGCGCAGCAGTCGCACCAGGTCGCCGACGCTCACCGCCTCCTCGACCAGCGCGGACATCAGACGCGGCGTGGAGACCGCCACGTCCACCCCCCACGCCTCGTTGAACAGCCATTCGTTCTTGGGGTTGTTGACCCGGGCGACCACCCGCGGCACGCCGTACTCGGTCTTCGCCAGCAGCGAGACCACCAGGTTGACCTTGTCGTCACCGGTGGCGGCGATCACCACGTCGCAGCGCTGGAGGGCGGCCTCGTCCAGCGAGGTGATCTCGCAGGCGTCCGCCAGCAGCCACTCGGCCTGCGGCACCCGCTCCACCGAGATCGAGGACGGGTTCTTGTCGACCAGCAGGACCTCGTGGCCGTTCTCCAGCAGCTCACCGGCGATCGACCGGCCCACCGCGCCCGCACCGGCGATGGCGACCCTCATGACCGGCTCCCCTCGGGACCGGCGGCGAAGGCCGCCTCGACCTGTTCGACCTCACCGGTGCGCATGACGACGTGCACCAGATCACCTTCCTGGAGGACGGTGTCAGCCTCCGGCAGCATCGCTTCGCCCAATCTGGTGAGAAACGCCACACGGACACCGGTCTCCGTCTGGATCGTGCTGATCCGGGAGCCCACCCAGGCGTCGGAGGCCGGCACCTCGGCCAGCTCCACCCCGCCGCTCGGGTCGCGCCACAGCGGTTCGGAACCGGACGGCAGCAGCCGGCGCAGCATCTGGTCGGCCGTCCACCGCACCGTCGCCACCGTCGGGATGCCCAGCCGCTGGTAGACCTCGGCACGGCGCGGGTCGTAGATCCGGGCCGCCACGTGCTCCACGTCGAACATCTCGCGGGCCACCCGGGCCGCGATGATGTTGGAGTTGTCACCGCTGCTGACCGCGGCGAACGCCCCCGCCTCCTCGATGCCCGCCTCGCGCAGGGTGTCCTGGTCGAACCCGATGCCGGTCACCCGGCGGCCGGCGAAACCGGAGCCCAGACGTCTGAAGGCCGTCGGGTCCTGATCGACTACGGCGACCGTATGACCTCGATCTTCGAGGGTCTGCGCGAGTGCCGAACCCACTCGTCCGCAGCCCATGATTACGACGTGCACGCCTGTCCTTCCGGCCGGTGTCCTCCGGTACGTTCCGTTTCGGGTCTCGTACCGCGTCGCCAAAGCTACACACGCGCACCGTGCGGGGGGGTGCAGGGTGGCCGCCAATCTTGACGAACCCTTAACATCCTCGCGTGCCGAAACTGACCGACGTGCCCAAGCGCATCCTCATCGGACGTGCGCTGCGCAGCGACAAGCTGGGGGAGACCCTCCTCCCCAAACGGCTGGCGCTGCCGGTGTTCGCCTCCGACCCGCTCTCCTCGGTGGCCTACGCCCCGGGGGAGGTCCTCCTGGTGCTCTCGGTCGCCGGTGCCGGCGCCTACCACTTCAGTCCATGGATCACCGTGGCCGTCGTGGTGCTGATGTTCACCGTGGTCGCCTCCTACCGGCAGAACGTGCACGCCTACCCGTCGGGCGGTGGCGACTACGAGGTGGCCACCACCAACCTCGGCCCGAAGGCGGGCCTGACGGTGGCCAGCGCCCTGCTGGTGGACTACGTGCTCACCGTCGCGGTGTCGGTGGCCTCCGGCGTGGAGAACCTCGGGTCGGCGATCCCGTTCGTCGAACAGAACAAGGTCCTCGTGGGCCTGCTCATGATCGCCCTGCTGATGGTGATGAACCTGCGCGGCGTGCGCGAGTCCGGCACCATCTTCGCCATCCCCACCTACGCGTTCGTCTTCGGCGTCTTCTGCATGATCGCCTGGGGCATCCTGCGCATAACCACCGGGCACTCCCTCACGTCGCCCTCCGCCCACTACGCCATCCACGCCGAGAACAGCGGCCTGTCCGGCTTCGCGCTGATCTTCCTGCTGCTGCGGGCCTTCTCCTCCGGCTGCGCGGCGCTCACCGGCGTCGAGGCGATCAGCAACGGCGTGCCGGCGTTCCGCAAGCCCAAGTCGAAGAACGCGGCGACCACCCTGGCGCTCATGGGCGGCCTGGCCGTCACCATGTTCGGCGGCATCGTGGCGCTGGCCCTCAACTCCCACGTGCGGATGACCGAGAACCCCGCCACCGACCTGCTCCTGCACGGCAAGCCGATCGGTACCGGCTACACCCAGGACCCGGTCATCGCGCAGGTCGCCGCCGCCGTCTTCGGCAAGGGATCGATCCCGTTCGTCTTCCTGGCCGGCGTCACCGCCCTGGTGCTCTTCCTGGCCGCCAACACCGCCTACAACGGCTTCCCCGTCCTCGGCTCGATCCTCGCCCAGGACCGCTTCCTGCCCCGCCAGCTGCACACCCGCGGCGACCGCCTCGCGTTCTCCAACGGCATCGTGATGCTCGCGGTGTTCGCCGGCGTCCTGGTCTACATCTACGGCGCCGACTCCACCCGGCTCATCCAGCTCTACATCGTCGGCGTGTTCGTCTCGTTCACCCTCAGCCAGACCGGCATGGTGCGGCACTGGAACCGGCACCTGCGCACCGAGAAGGACCCCGCCAAGCGCCGGCGCATGCTGCGCTCCCGCGTCATCAACACCTTCGGCGGCTTCCTCACCGGCACCGTGCTGATCGTCGTCCTGCTGACGAAGTTCACCCACGGCGCCTGGGTCGCGGTCCTGGGCATGGTGGTCTTCTACGCGATGATGACCGGTATCCGCCGCCACTACGACCGGGTCTCCGACGAGCTGTCCACCGACGCCGGCACCTACGACGACGCCGCGCTGCCCTCCCGGGTGCACACCATCGTGCTGGTCTCCAAGCTGCACAAGCCCACGCTGCGCGCCCTGTCGTACGCCAGGCTGTTCCGCTCCGACAGCCTGGAGGCGCTCAGCATCAACGTCGACCCGGCCGATACCAAGTCCCTGCAGGCCGAATGGGAACGCCTCGGCCTCGACGTACCGCTGAAGGTCCTCGACTCGCCGTACCGCGAGATCACCCGGCCCATCATCGAGTACGTACGTGGCCTGCGCGGCTCCAGCCCCCGCGACGTCATCAGCATCTTCATCCCCGAGTACGTCGTCGGCCGCTGGTACGAGCACCTGCTGCACAACCAGAGCGCGCTGCGCCTCAAGGGCCGCCTGCTGTTCCTGCCCGGCGTCACCGTCACCTCGGTGCCCTGGCAGCTGGACTCCAGCGAGCTGGCGAAGGACCGCCACAAGAAGGCCCGCGACTGGCACGCCCCCGGCTCGGTGCGCCGCGGCGACATCCGTCCGCCCCGGCAGGGCGGCGGCCCCCCCGCGGGACGCGGCGGCAAGTAGCCGGTCGGGCCGGGTGCGGCGGGGGACGTAGACTGGTCCGCCGCCGCACCCCCCGGTGCGCTGCCGAGTCACACCCTGGGAGCACTGCCCGACGTGAACAACCGCACCCGTACGAACCGCGTCAAGGACCGCTCCGCGTCCGCCGCCGCCTCGCTGGCCGGTGAGCGCTACGAGGTCGAGGTCGGACCGGTCGCGCACGGCGGCCACTGCGTCGCCCGGCACGAGGGCCGGGTGCTGTTCGTGCGGCACGCCCTGCCGGGTGAGCGGGTGGTGGCCGAGGTCACCGAGGGCGACGAGGACTCCCGCTTCCTGCGCGCCGACGCCGTCGAGGTGCTCCAGGCATCCCCGGACCGGGTGCCCGCCCCCTGCCCCTACGCCGGGCCGGGCCGCTGCGGCGGCTGTGACTTCCAGCACGTGGCGCCCGGGGCGCAGCGGCGGTTCAAGGTCGCCGTCATCACCGAGCAGCTGGAGCGGCTGGCGGGCCTGAGCCCCGCCGAGGCGGGCTGGGACGCCACCGTGGTGCCCGCCGAGGGCGACAAGGTTCCCAAGGGCCAGGTGCCGGCCTGGCGCACCCGCGTGACGTACGCCGTGGACGACCAGGGCCGCGCGGGCCTGCGCCGGCACCGCTCCCACGAGGTCGAGCCGGTCGAGCGCTGCCTGATCGCCGCCCCCGAGGTCACCGAACTCGGCGTGGAGTCCCGCACCTGGCCGCAGACCGCGACCGTGGAGGCCATCGCCGCCACCGGCTCCTCCGACCGGCAGGTCGTCATCACCCCGGAGCCCGGCGGGCGGCTGCCCATCGTGGAACTCGACCGCCCGGTCTCGGTGCTGCGGGTCGACGACGCCGGCGGGGTCCACCAGGTGCACGGCCGCGGTTTCGTGCGGGAACGCGCGGTGCGCCGCACCTGGCGGGTCGGCGGCGCCGGCTTCTGGCAGGTCCACCCGCAGGCGGCCGACACCCTGACCCGCGCGGTGATCGACGGCCTGCGGCCCCGCCGCGGTGAGAGCGCGCTCGACCTGTACTGCGGCGTCGGCCTGTTCGCCGGCGCGCTGGCCGAACGGGTCGGGGAGCGCGGCGCGGTGCTCGGCATCGAGGCCGTCAAGCGCGCCGTGGAGGACGCCCGCCACAACCTGGCGGACTTCGACCGCGTCCGGGTGGAGCACGGCACCGTCGAGAAGGTGCTGCCCCGCACCCGCATCACCGGGACCGACCTCATCGTCCTCGACCCGCCCCGCACCGGCGCCGGCCGCACCACCGTCGACCTCCTCACCGCCCTCACCCCCCGCGCCGTCGCCTACGTCGCCTGCGACCCCGCCGCCCTCGCCCGCGACCTCACCTACTTCGCCGCCGCCCACTACCGCCCCACCTCCCTGCGCGCCTTCGACCTCTTCCCGATGACCCACCACGTGGAGTGCGTCGCCATCCTGGAACGCACGGACGAGGCCCCCGCACGCCCCGCACGCTGAGCCACGGAGGGTTGAGCCGGCACGGGTGACGCCCGCGGCTCCGGCACCCCCGCCCAGCACACCCCGCACGGCACACCTCCGCACCCCGCAACGGCACGCCCCCGGCACGGTCCGGGCGGCGTGCCGTCGTCGCGTGCGGCGTCCGGACGGTTCCCCGCACGGTCGGCGCCCCCGCAGGACCACCCGTGCCCCCGCAGGGCCGACGCGCCCGCCCCCGCAGGGCCACGCACCCCCGTCCCCCCGCCCGGCGGAGCCCTCCCGCCCCCGCGGAGCCCCCCCGTTGAGGCTCCGCCGATCCGGGCTTTAGGCGGTGGCGGGAGACTGCGCGGATCGTTGGAGGGCTTCGAGGCCGGGGTGAGAGGGATGAATCCGTTCGAGGACGACAGCCGGGAGTACCTGGTTCTCGTCAACGCCGAGGGGCAGCACTCGTTGTGGCCGGCGTCGGACGACGTGCCGCAGGGGTGGACGGCGGCACACCGCGGTGAGCGGGGCGGGTGCCTGGAGTACGTCGAGCGGCACTGGTGCGACATGCGGCCGGCGAGTCTCGTGGCGCAGTCGCCGGACGCCGGGTAGCCGGCCCGCCGCACGTGTACCGCGGCCGGCCGGCGGTGTGCCGGGCGGCCGCTCCCGCAGCAGCCCGGGTCGGGGGACCCGGCCGAAAGGACCAGCGTTGATCGCCGAGCAGCCGTCCGCCCCGTCCGCCATTCCGGTGCTCGCCGGCCAGTCGGGGATCTGGTACGGCCAGAGACTGGGGGTGCCGGGGCAGGCGTTCACCGTCAGCCAGTACACCGACATCAGCGGCGCCGTCGACGTGGCGGGGCTCGCGGCGGCGGTGCGGCGGGCGGTCGGCGAGACCGAGGCGATCAGGGTCCGGTTCGCCGAGGCCGACGGTCGGCCGGTGCAGTTCGACGACCCCAGGGACGACTGGGCGCTGCCGGTCCTCGACCTGTCGGCGGAGCCCGACCCGGCGGCGGCCGCCACGGCCTGGATGCGCCGGGAACAGGCCCGCCCGGCCGGACCGGCCGGCGCCGGACCGCTGTTCACCGTCACCCTGCTGCGGCTGGCCGCCGGACGGCACTACCTCCACCAGCGCGTCCACCACATCGCGGCCGACGGCTACAGCGGCGGGCTGTTCGTGCGGCGCGTCGCGGACCTCTACACCGCGTGGGCCGCCGGCCGCACCGCCCCGCCGAGCGGCTTCGGCACCCTCGCCGCACTGGCCGCCGAGGAACGCGCCTACCGCGACAGCGAGCAGTACACCCTCGACCGCGAGCACTGGCTGGCCCGGCTGGCCGGCCGGCCCGAACCGCTGAGCCTCTCGCACCGCCCGGCGGTCCCGCCGCAGGCGGACTTCCTGCGGGCCACCGCCGGCATACCCGACGACCGCTCGCGCCTGCTGCGGGCCGTCGCCCGCCGGGGCACGGCCCCCTGGCCCACCGTGGTGTTCGCCGCCGTGGCCGGCTACCTGCACCGCATGACCGGCGGCACCGACGTGGCGCTCGGCCTCACCGTCGCCAACCGCCGCACACCGCTGGCCCGCCGCACCCCCGGCATGCTCTCCAACCTCGTGCCGCTGCGCCTGCCGGTGGACCCGCGCGACACCCTGGACGGTCTGGTCGCCCGCACCCGGGCCGAACTGCGGCAGGCGCTCGCCCACCAGCGGTACCGGCGAGAAGACCTGGTGCGCGACCTCGGCACGCAGACCGCCGCCCGCAAGAGCTTCGGGCCGATCGTCAACGTGATGGCCTTCGACCAGGACCTGCGGTTCGGCGAACACCCCGCGGTGCTGTGCGACCTGGCCAACGGTCCCGTCGAGGACCTGGCCGTCGCCGTCTGCGGCCGCACCGGCGGCACCGGGCTCCAGGTCCACTTCGACGCCAACCCCCGCCTGTACACCGCCGCCGAACTCGACGGCCACCAGCGGCGGTTCCTGCGCCTCCTCGACGACCTCCTCGACCACCCCGGCCGGCCCCTGGGCGACGTCGACCTGCTGACGGCGGACGAACGCGGCACCCTGCTCGGCGCCTGGCAGGGCCGCGGCGTGCCCCTGGAACCGTTGACCGTCACCGCGCTCTTCGAACGGCAGGCCGCCCGCACCCCGCAGGCCGTGGCCGTCGTCAGCGGGGAGCGCTCCCTCACCTACGCGGAACTCAACGGGACCGCCAACCGCCTCGCCCGGCTGCTGGCCGCCCGGGGCGCCGGACCGGGGACCCTGGTGGCCGTCGCCCTGCCGCACACCGCCGACCTGGTCCTCGCGCTGCTGGCGGTACTCAAGTCCGGAGCCGCCTACCTGCCCCTGGACCCCGGCCACCCGGCGGAACGGACCGCCACCGTGCTGGCCGAGGCCCGCCCGGTGTGCGCCGTCGCCGCGGCCGGCGCCGCGGACACCCTCGCCGCGGCCGGCGTCCCCGTGCTGCCCCCGGACACCGCGGGACCCGCCAGCCCGCCCGCCCACGACCTGACCGACGCCGACCGCCGCGCACCGCTGCGCCCGCGCGACGCCGCCTACGTCATCTACACCTCCGGCTCCACCGGCCGGCCCAAGGGCGTCGTCGTCGAGCACGCCAGCGTCACCAACTACGTCCAGCGGTGCGCCGAGGCGTACCCGGGCCTGCGGGGCAGCACGCTGCTGCACGCCCCGGCCACGTTCGACTCGCTGGTCACCACGCTCTACGGGGCGCTCACCGCCGGCGGCAGCGTGCACGTGGCGCCGCTGGACGCCGACCTGCCGGCCCGCAGGGCCGCGTGGGGACGGCCCTACACGTTCCTCAAGGCCACCCCCAGCCACCTCGGGGTCCTGGCGGAACTGCCGGACAGCTGCCAGGCCACCGGGGAGTTCATGCTCGGCGGCGAGGCGCTGACCTCCGGCGCGCTCCAGGAGTGGCGGACCCGGCACCCGCACGTCGCCGTCATCGACCACTACGGTCCGACCGAGGCCACCGTCGGCTGCGTCGACCACCGCATCGAACCGGGCGCCCCCGCACCCGGCGACGGCAACGTGCCCATCGGGCGGCCCATGTGGAACACCCGCTGCCACGTGCTGGACGGGACGCTGAACCTCGTGCCGCCCGGGGTCGCCGGCGAACTCTACGTGGCCGGCGCCGCCCTGGCCCGCGGCTACCTGGGCCGGCCGGAACTGACCGCGGCGCGTTTCACGGCCGACCCGTTCGGCCCGGCGGGTTCGCGGATGTACCGCACCGGCGATCTGGCCCGGTGGACCGCCGACGGCCTGCTGGAGTACCTGGGCCGTGCCGACGACCAGGTCAAGGTACGGGGTCTGCGCGTCGAACCCGGCGAGATCGCATCCGTGCTCGCCGGCCACCCCGGTCTCGCGCAGGCCGTCGTGGTGCTGCGCGAGGACCGCCCCGGCGACCGGCGGCTCGTGGCCTACGCCGTCCCCGCACCGCACGCCCCCGGCGGCGCACCGGACACCGGCGCCCTGCGCGACCACTGCGCCGCGCGGCTGCCCGCCTCCATGGTGCCGGACGCGTTCGTGCTGCTGGAAGCGCTGCCGCTGACCTCCAACGGCAAACTGGACCGCGCCGCGCTGCCCGCCCCCGCGGCACCCCGGGCGGGCGGGCGCGCGCCCCGGACGGAACGTGAACGGGCGCTGTGCCGGCTGTTCACCGAGGTGCTGGGCGTGCCGGAGGCCGGCGCCGACGACGACTTCTTCGCGCTCGGCGGCCACTCCCTGCTCGCCACCCGCCTGATCAGCCGGATCCGCGCCGCGTTCGGCGCCGACCTGCCGGTCCGCGCCGTCTTCGAGGCCCCCACCCCGGCCGGCCTGGCCGAACGCCTCGGCACCTCACCCCGCGCCGACCGCCCGCCGCTGCTCCCCGCGCGGCGCCCCGCGACACTGCCGGTCTCGTTCGCCCAGCGCCGCCTGTGGTTCCTCAGCCGCCTCGACGGCGCCGACAGCGCCTACGTCACCGCCACCGCCGTCCGGCTGACCGGCCCGCTGGACCGCGCCGCGCTGCGGGCGGCACTGGACGACGTGGTGGAACGGCACGAGAGCCTGCGCACCGTCTTCCACGAGGCCGACGGCGAACCGCACCAGCGCGTCCTCGATCCGGCCGCCGCGCGCCGCGCACTGCCGGTCGCCGAAGTGACGGCCGCCGAAGTACCGGACCGGGTCGACGCGTTCGCGCGGCTGCCGTTCGACCTGGCCCGCGACCTGCCGGTGCGCGCGCTGCTGCTGGCGCCCGCCCCCGACGAGCACGTGCTGGTGCTGGTCTTCCACCACATCGCCGGTGACGGCTGGTCGCTGGCGCCGCTGGGCCGGGACCTGTCACTGGCGTACGCGGCGCGGTGCGCGGGTCAGGAGCCGCGATTCGTGCCGCTGCCCGTGCAGTACGCGGACTACACGCTGTGGCAGCGCTCGCTGCTGGGCGCCGGCGACGACGGCGTACTCGCCGGTCAGCTCAAGTACTGGCAGGGGCAGCTGACCGGACTGCCGGAACGCCTGGAACTGCCGCTTGACCGTCCCCGGCACGCCACCTCCGACCGCCGCGCCCGCGAGGTGCCGGTGGAGTGGGACGCGGACCTGCACCGCGGCCTGCTGGACCTGGCCCGTGGATCGGGCGGCAGCCTGTTCATGGTCGTCCAGGCGGGACTCGCCGCGCTCCTGCACCGCTTGGGGGCCGGCACGGACATCCCGATCGGCGCCCCGATCGCCGGGCGCACCGACGTGGCGCTGGACGACCTGGTGGGCTTCTTCGTCAACACCCTGGTGCTGCGCAACGACGTCTCCGGCGACCCCGCGTTCCGCCGGCTGATGGAGCGGGTGCGGGAGACGGACCTGACCGCCTACGCCCACCAGGACCTGCCGTTCGACCTGCTCGTCGAGGCCGTCAACCCGCGCCGCACCCCGGAGCACCACCCCCTCTTCCAGGTGGTGCTGTCCCTCCAGAACAACGCCGGGGCCGCGCTGACCCTGCCCGGGCTGCGGACCCGCACCGAGCCGGTGGGCGCCGGGGCCGCCAAGTTCGACCTGTCCCTGCACCTCGGGGAGCTCCACGACGACGGCCGCCCCGCCGGGATCACCGGCCGGCTCCAGTACCCGGCGGGCCTGTTCGACGACGCCACCGCGGAACGCCTCACCGGCCACCTCACCCTGCTGCTGCGGGCCGCGGCCGCCGCCCCCGACACCCCGGTCAGCCGGCTGCCCCTGCTGTCCGCCGGGCAACGTGCCCGGCTGCTGGGCGGGCCTCTGACCGCCGCGGCACCGGCGGACCCCGCCACGATCCCCGCCCTGTTCGAACGTCAGGCGGCCCGCACCCCGGACGCCGTCGCCGTGACCTGCGACGCGACGGCGCTGACCTACCGGGAGCTGAACACCGCCGCGAACCGGCTGGCGCGCGCCCTGATGGTCCGGGGCGCCGGCCCCGAGACCTTCGTCGCCGTGGCGCTGCCCCCCTCGGCCGGCCTCGTCGTGGCCCTGCTGGCGGTGCTGAAGTCCGGGGCCGCCTACCTGCCGCTCGATCCCCGTCACCCGGCCGGCCGCCGTGCCGCGGCGATGGCGGAGGCCCGCCCGGTGTGCCTGGTCACCGACGAGACCGCCCCGCCCTGCGACGTCCCGGTGCTGCGGCCCGCCGACGCCACCGGCCCCGGCCACGACCTGGCCGACACCGAACGACGCCGCCCCCTGCTGCCGGCGCACCCGGCGTACGTCATTCACACCTCCGGGTCGACCGGACGCCCCAAGGGCGTGGTGGTCCCCCACTCCAACGTGGTGCGGCTGCTGGCCGGCACGGACGAGTCCTTCCGGTTCGGCGCCGGCGACGTGTGGACGCTGTTCCACTCCGCCGCCTTCGACTTCTCCGTGTGGGAGCTGTTCGGCGCCCTGCTGACCGGAGGCCGCCTGGTCGTGGTGCCGTACCTGGTCAGCCGCTCCCCACGCGAGTTCCTGCGGCTGCTGGCCGACGAGCGCGTCACCGTGCTCAACCAGACGCCCTCCGCCTTCCACCAGCTCGTCCAGGCCGACCGCGAGGACCCGGCCACCGGTGACCGGCTCGCCCTGCGGCACGTCGTCTTCGGCGGTGAGGCCCTCGACGCCGCGGCGCTCGCCCCCTGGTTCGAACGGCACGCCGCCGGACCGCGCCTGGTCAACATGTACGGCATCACCGAGACGACCGTGCACGTCACCCTCGCCGAGGTGACCGGCCCGGACCCGTCCGGCAGCACGGTCGGCGTCCCCCTGCCCGACCTGCGCGTCTACGTGCTCGACGACGCCCTCAACCTCGTGCCGCCGGGCGTGGCGGGGGAGATGTACGTCTCCGGAGCCGGTCTCGCCCGCGGCTACCTCGGCCGCCCCGGCCTGACGTCCGCCCGCTTCGTCGCCGACCCCTTCGGCCCGCCCGGCGGCCGCATGTACCGCACCGGCGACCTGGCCCGGTGGACCCCCGGCGGCGCACTGGACCACCTGGGGCGGGCCGACGACCAGGTGCAGCTGCGCGGCTTCCGCGTGGAACCCGGGGAGATCGCCGCCGTCGTGACCGCCTGCGCCGGGGTGGCCCGGGCGGCCGTCGTGGTGCGCGAGGACCGCCCCGGCGACCAGCGGCTCGTCGCCTACGCCGTACCCGAGGCCGGCGCCGCCCCCGACCCGGCCGCCCTGCGCACCGGCGTCGCCGCCCGGCTGCCCGAACACATGGTGCCGTCCGCCTTCGTGGTGCTCGACCGGCTTGCGCTGACCTCCAACGGCAAGCTGGACCGCGCGGCCCTGCCCGCGCCGGACTGGACGGCGCTCGTCACCGGCGGCGCCCCCCGCACCCCCGGCGAGCGGCTGCTGTGCGCGGTCTTCGCCGACGTGCTGGGCGTGGCCGGGGTCGGCACCGGCGACGAGTTCTTCGCCCTCGGCGGCCACTCCCTGCTCGCCACCCGGCTGGTCGGCCGCATCCGGGCCGCCTGCGGCGTGGACCTTCCGGTGCGCGCCGTCTTCGAGACGCCCACCGTGGCCGGCCTGGCCGCCCGCCTCGACGCGGCCGGTGCCCACGCCCGCGACGACCACCCACGACTCGTACCGGCCGAACGCCCGCAGGCGCTTCCGGTCTCCTTCGCGCAGCGCCGCCTGTGGTTCATCAGCCGGCTCGACGGTCCGGACGGCGCCTACCACATGCCGGTCTCCGTCCGGCTGGACGGCCCGCTGGACCGCGCGGCCCTGGCGGCCGCGCTGCGCGACGTAATCGTGCGCCACGAGAGCCTGCGCACCGTCTTCCACGAACGAGACGGTGAGCCGCACCAGCGCGTGCTCGACCCCGCCGACGTCCACGTCGACCTGCCGGTCCGCACCGTGACCGAGGGCGAACTGCCCGCCCACACCGACCGATCGGCCCGCCTGCCGTTCGACCTGGCCCGCGACCTGCCGGTACGCGCGCAGCTGCTGGCGCTCGCCCCGGACCGGCACGTCCTCACCCTCGTCCTGCACCACATCGCCGGCGACGGCTGGTCCATGGCCCCCTCGGACGCGACCTGTCGACGGCCTACGCGGCCCGCCGCGGGGGACACGCACCGCGGTTCGCACCGCTGGCCGTGCAGTACGCGGACTACACGCTGTGGCAGCGGGCGGTGCTGGGCGCGGGAGCGTTCGGCGTGGCCGCCGGGGTCGCCGGGGCCGCCGTGGCCGCGGTCGCCGGGGTCGCCGGGGCCGGCGGGGACGACGTGGACCCCCGGAGCCGTGACGCGTTGGACCGGTCCGCCGGGGGCGGGAGCGGGAGCTCCGCAGGGCCGGCGGACGGCACCGGCGACATCACCGGCGGTGCCTTCTCCGGTCAACTGCACTACTGGCGGCGGCAGTTGCACGGGCTCCCCGAGTGCCTGGAGCTGCCGCTCGACCGGCCCCGCCCGGCCGCCGCCGGACACCGGGGCGCCGCCGTGCCGGTGGAGTGGGACGCGGAGCTGCACCGCGGTCTGCTGGACCTGGCGCGCGGGGCGGGCGGGAGTCTGTTCATGGTCGTCCAGGCCGGGCTCGCGGCGCTGCTGCACCGGTTGGGGGCGGGGACCGACATCCCGATCGGCGCCCCGATCGCGGGGCGCACGGACGTGGCGCTGGACGACCTGGTGGGCTTCTTCGTCAACACCCTGGTGCTGCGCAACGACGTCTCCGGCGACCCCACGTTCCGTCAACTGCTCTCCGGCGTACGGGAGACGGACCTGGCCGCCTACGCGCACCAGGACCTGCCGTTCGACCTGCTCGTCGAGGCCGTCAATCCGCCACGCAGCCTCTCCCACCACCCGCTCTTCCAGGTGCTGCTGTCCTTCCAGAACAACGCCGAGGCCGGACTGACCCTCCCCGGGCTGCGCGCGCGGCCGCAACCCGCCGCCGTCAGCACCGCCAAGTTCGACCTCGCGCTCTCCCTGCGCGAACACCGCACGCACGGCCCCGCCGGCATCACCGGTCACCTCCAGTACGCCACCGACCTGTTCGACGCCGCCACCGCGGAACGCCTCACCGGCCACCTCACCCTGCTGCTGCGGGCCGCGGCCGCCGCCCCCGACACCCCGGTCAGCCGGCTGCCCCTGCTGTCCGCCGCGCAGCGCACCCGCACCCTGGAGGACTGGCAGGGCCCGGCCGTCCCGGAGGAACCGGTCACCCTCCCGGCCCTGTTCGAACGGCAGGCGGCCCGCACCCCGCGGGCGCCCGCGGTGGTGCACGGCGACCGCGTACTGGACTACGAACGCCTCAACACCGACGCCAACCGGCTCGCCCACCACCTCATCGCGTGCGGCGCGGGCCCGGAGACGACGGTGGCCGTGGCAGTGCCGCGCTCCGCCGAACTCGTCGTCGCCCTGCTCGCGGTGGTCAAGTCCGGCGCCGCTTACCTGCCGGTCGACCCCGACTACCCGCCGGAGCGCGTCGCCCACCTGCTCGGCGACGCCCGCGCAGCCCTGCTGCTCACCACCGGCGCCGCGCTGTCCGGCCTGCCCCGCACCGGCGAGGGGGACGCCGTGCGCACCCTCGTGCTCGACGACCCCGCCACCGCGCCCGCCGTCGCCGCCCGCCCCGGGAGCGACCCGACGGATGCCGACCGCGGCGGGCCTCTGCTGCCCGACCACCCCGCCTGCACCATCTACACCTCCGGCTCCACCGGACGCCCCAAGGGCGTGGTGGTCCCGCACCGCGGCGTGCCCGGATACCTCGCCTACCTGCGCGACGTCGTGGGCCTGCGGGCGAACGACACCGTGCTCAACCTCGCCTCCGTCTCCTTCGACCCCTCCGTGCGGGACGTCTTCGGCACCCTCACCACCGGCGCCCGCCTGGTGATGGCCGACCCCGCACAGGCCAAGGACCCGGCCGCGCTGGTCGCCGTGATGCGGCGCCACCGGGTCACCACCGTGCTGTCCGTCGTGCCGTCGATGCTGGCCGCCCTCGCCGCGGCCGCCGAGGGCGACCCGCTCGGACCCCTGCCCGCCCTGCGGCTCGGCCTGGTCAGCGGCGAGGCCCTGACCGGCGCGCACGTCGCCCGCACCGCGCACCTGTCGCCGCACTGGCGGCTGCTGAACCAGTACGGCCCCACCGAATGCACCATGACCGCGACCGTCGCGCCCGTCACCGTGCCGGCCGGCGAGGGCGTGCGGTTCCCCATCGGCCGCCCGATCCCCAACCGCCGCTGCTACGTGCTCGACCACGCCCTCAACCCGGTGCCGCCCGGCGTCCCCGGTGAGCTCTACCTCGGCGGCACCGGCGTCACCCGCGGCTACCTGGGCCGCCCCGCCCCGACCGCCGTGCGCTTCGTCGCCGACCCCTTCGGCCCGGCGGGGAGACGGATGTACCGCACCGGCGACGTGGTCCGCTGGACCCCCGACGGCGTCCTGGAGTACCTGGGCCGCGCCGACCATCAGGTGAAGCTGCGCGGCTTCCGCATCGAACCCGGCGAGATCGAATCGGTGCTGGCCGGCTGCCCGGGGGTGGCGCAGGCCGCGGTCGTCGTGCGGGAGGACCGCCCCGGCGACGAACGGCTCGTCGCCTACGTCGTCCCGCGCGCACCGGGTGCCGGCCTGCCGGCCGAACCGCTGCGTTCCGCCGTCTCCGGCCGGCTTCCCGGCCACATGGTGCCCGCCGCGTACGTCGTCCTGGACCGGCTGCCGCTGTCGGCCAACGGCAAGCTGGACCGGGCCGCCCTGCCCGCACCGGACTACGCGGCGGCCGTCACCGGCGGCGAACCCCGCACCGAACGCGAACGCCTGCTCCGCGCCGTCTTCGCCGACGTCCTCGGCGTGCCCGGCGTCGGCACCGGCGACAACTTCTTCGCCCTCGGCGGCCACTCCCTGCTGGCCACCCGCCTCGTCAGCCGGATCCGTTCCGCCCTCGGCGTGGAGGTGGCCGTCCGCACGGTCTTCCAGGCACCCACCGTCGCCGCCCTCGCCGCCCGCCTCGACGACGCCGACGACTCCAGCGGCGCGCTGCGGGTCCTGCTGCCGCTCCAGCCGCACGGCACCGGCACACCGCTGTTCTGCGTCCACCCGCTCGGCGGCCTCGCCTGGTCCTACGCGGCGCTCGTCCCGCACGTCGACGCCGGCCGGCCCGTCTACGGCCTCCAGGCCCGCGGTATCGGCGAACCGCACCGGCAGCCCGCCGACATCGAGGAGATGGTGCGCGACTACCTCGACCAGATCCGCACCGTCCAGCCCCACGGCCCCTACCTGCTGCTGGGCTGGTCCCTCGGCGGCAACGTCGCCCATGCCATGGCCGTGGAACTCCAGCGGTCCGGCGAGCGGGTCGCCCTCCTCGCCGTCCTCGACTCCTGCCCCAGCGACGTCATGCCCCCCGCCGACCCGGCCGAACGCCGCCGCACCGTACGGGAGCAGATGGCCCGGATGCGTGCCGCCTCAGCGAACGGCCGCCCCGCCGGCCAGCTGTGCGACCTCACCGACGCCACCGTCGAAGCCATGGCCGAGGCGTCCGTCGTCAACGGCGCCATCCTGCGCGACTTCACCCCCGGCGTCTTCACCGGCGACGTCCTCCACTTCACCGCCACCGAGGAACGCCCTGCCCTGCACCCCACCCACCACTCCTGGCAGCGCTACGTCCACGGCCGCATCGCCGACCACGAAATCCCCTGCACCCACGCCGGCATGCTCTCCCCGAGCCCCGTCACCCACATCGGCCCGATCCTCACCACCGCGCTCCGCCACCTGCCGACCGGACCGGACGGGAAACTGCGGGGATGGGGGAGCGAGCGGGACTGAGGAGTCGGGGGCCTCCGGCGGTTCGGGCGTGGCGGGGTACGGGGGCGGCGGCACCGCGGGGCGGACGGCGTTGCCGCAGGGTTCGGGTGGCGTTGCCGGGGCTGCCGTCTGCGGGGAGGACGGTGCCGGGGGCGGGGCGGGGCGGGGCGGGGCGGTGTCGTGCGGTGCGGTGTCGTGCCTGCGGGGAGGGCGGTGCCGTGTGCTTCGGGGAGGGTGCCGCCTGGTGTGACGATCCGATGGGCCGCTTGACGTTCGTCCGATGAACGGTGCGGGCGAATCGGGGGAGGAGCCGGTCCGACGGTTCCGCCGGTCAGACGGCGGTGGCCGGGACGGATGCGTCCGTCCCGGCCACTCAGCCGATGCTCCCGGCAGTCGCCCGTGGGAGACCGGCCACCTGCGACGTCAGCCGCGACGCCCCGGGCGGAAGCGCCGGTACAGCACCACGCCCGCCAGCAGGCTCGCGGCACTCGCCGCGGCCTCGTAGCCGATGGCGGAGGTGCCGGTGTGCGCCAGGGACGCCTCGGCCGGCAGAACGTGCGCCGTCTCCACCCGCACCGGGTGGCTCACCGGCCTCGGCGGCGCCACGACCGGGGCCGGCGGCGCCGGCGGAGTGACGGGCGGCGGCACGCTTCCGTTGACCGAGGTGTTGCCGGTGGTCGGGTTCAGCACGCTGACGGCGCCGACCGAGTTCCCGCTCACGTTGACCGGCACGTGAACCGGCAGCTGCACCGCGAGCCCCGAACCGACGCCGGGCGAACGGGCCGCTTCCCCGGTGGCGTGCGAGCCGCCCGAGTCGGTCGCGCCGCTCCCCGCGCCGGCGCCCGAGGAGGTGTTGGCGCAGGCGTTGCCCGACGCGGGGTTGAGCAAGCCGATGACGTTCACGGTGTTGCCGCAGACGTTCACCGGGACGTGCACCGGCAACTGCACCAGGTCGCCGGACAGCAGACCCGGCGAACCGACGCTGGTGCCCTGCGCGCCGGAGTCCGCCTGCGCGTACCCCGCTGCGGCGGCCAACACGCCCCCCGCCGCCATCGCTGTGACCAGGCCCTTCTTGGCGACCAGTCTCATTCGTTTCCTGCCTTCCGGATTCGCTACGGACAAATGCCCGCACCGGAGGCAACGGTTTCCGGACGACTCTGGTTATGGTCCTTCCGGATTTCACCCCATCGAGTCGTCCGAGGTTCCGTCCGCTGACGCCCCCTCTGCTGACGCCCCCTCCGACGGCGGGCCCGCCGTCGGAGGAACCACGGAGTCGGGCGCGGGGGCCGGGTCCGGTGCCGGGGCGGGTGCCACGGCGGGAGGGGCGGTGGGCGCCGTGGGCGGGGCGGGGACCGGAACGGTCGGTACCGGTGTCGGGGCGGGGGTGTGCTCGCCCGGGTCGGGCACCGGGTGGGAGACGTCGTGCGTCGCCACGCCGGCCCAGGTCTTCAGGTGAGCCAGCGACACGAAGTTCGCCGCGTCCTTGTCGACCGAGGTCTCCGAGTACTGGTGGAAGGTCCAGTGGTGCTGGATCCGTGGCCGTCCGGCCGTCGTCGGGTCCGCGATCCACAGGCCGTCGCCGCACTTCGAATCGCGGTCCACGTCGAGCCAGTTGGAACGGTCGCAGTACAGCAGCACCCGGTGCCCGGGCGCCTTCACCTTCACGTGCGACAACCACGCGTCCTTGTACGCCCGCGCCCGTGCGTCCGAGACGTCCTGCCCGTACCACTCCCAGTCCAGCACCAGCATGTCGCCCGCGATCAGCTTGATCTGCTTGAGGAAGTAATCGGCCTCCTCGGTGGGCGAGTTGGCTATGTGCGGGTAGTGGTAGAAGCCGGTCACCAGCCCGGCGCGGCGCGCGGTCGCACGCTGCGCGGTCCACTTGGGATTGACGTACGACAACCCCTCCGTGATCTTGACGAACACGAAGGACAGTCCCGACGTCGAGTAGTCGTCGGACTGGTACGAACTCACATCGATGCCGTGCAGCACGGGAGCCTCCTGTTGGGGCGGGGGCGGGGGCGACCGTTCGGGCCCGCGCCGTCGGCACCGGCCGCCGAAGGATCCCCCGGCGTCGCCCCTATCCGTCACGCCTTCGACTTCCCGCCCCCGAACCTCCCGAACCCCTTCACCTGAACGTGTGACGGCGTGTCAGGTTTGTGTTGCGCAGCGCACATAGGGCGAAGTGTGATCATTCCTCACCCTTTTGGTGGACGGAAGGCGGATGGAATGGTCCGGAATCGTCCCACGCCGCTACGTTCCCCTTCCCCGCACTTGCTTCATGCCCGTCGCCGGATCGAGCGACGCCGGCGGGACGGACCGATCGCTTGAGTTCCGGAGCCGTGGTGAACGGAGACAACGTGACGACAGACACCCACCCCGCGAGCAACCCCCAGCCCCCAGGCACGCCGACCGCCCAACCGGACGCCGGCCCCCCTGCCTTCCCGCTCCCGCCCCCGCCCACCGACCGGTGCGCGATCCCGAACAGCCGCCGCCCGGCCGCCGCCCCGACCCCCACCGCACCGGCCGCCGCCGACAAGATCACGCTGACCGCGGCGCCGGTCCCCGTGCAGCCTGTCACCGCACCCCATACACAGGCACCGGATGCCCCGGACCATGTGCCGACCGCCTCTGCCCCGTCCGGCGCCGGTCCCGATCGCGACACGCCCACACATGTCAGCGTCCCGATCAACGAGCCGCAAGAATCCGCCGATCCCCGCCTTCCTGACCCACCGCGCCCACCGGCTACGGACCGCTCCGAGCCCCCGAGCCCCGCACGCGCCGACGCCCCCACCCATGCCGGACCCTCGACGACCGCCGGCGCGGACATCTCCTCCTTCGCCCCGGCCGCCTCCGGGCAGCGTGCCGACGCAGTGCCGCCGGCAGCCGTCGGCCCCGGAGCCGGCGACGCCGCCGCCCGCGAACCGGTGCTCCGTCCCACCGTCACGGAACTACGCCTGTCCGCCTTCAAATCCCACCGTGGCGCCGTCTTCCCGCTGGGGCCCGTCACGGTGTTCGCGGGTGGGGGCGGAGCGGGGAAGTCCAGCGTCCTGGAGGCTCTCGTCCTGCTGGCACGACTGGCCGCCGGTGACGAACTGGGCACCGTCGTCCAGGAGGTGGTGCGCGGCGGTGCCGCCGCCTGTGCCCCGGACGGGAGCCGTCCCGACGAGCAGGGACGCCGTGGCTTCCACCTCGGATGCACCGTGGACGGCCCTGAGGGCGACGTGCGACTCGACCTCGCCGTGCAGACCGAACCCGAACTGCGCATCGTCGGCGAGCGCCTCACCGGCTACGGGATCACCCTTCTGAGTACCGCTCTGCGGGACCCCGAAAGGCCCTCGGTGCAGGCCGCCTGGCACACGGCCGGCGCAGTGCCCGTCACCCGTGCACCACTGCCCGACAGCCGGCTCGCCACCGCGGTGCTGCCCCTGCGGGTCGCGGGGATCACCCGGGGACAGCGTCAAGTGCTCGCCGCCGCCGAACAGATGATCATCGGTCTGCGGGCCGTCTTCCCCGTCTCGCCCGTTCCCTCCCGCATGCGTGCACCCGTCCCCGTGGGTGACGGCATGCTGCGCTCCACCTGCGACAACCTCTCCGCCGTGCTCAATCGCACCGGTGACGAGTGCCGCATCCGGCACGGCATCCTGGTGGACACCGTCCGCTCCGTGGTCGACGGCACCCTTGAAGGGGTGGTCACCGTCGAGCGGGAGATCCCGGTGCCCGAGGATCCCGACGCCCGTGATGCCGTCAGGGGCTCGCGCGGTCGCGCTTCTGGCCGTGGCGCCGGTATGCCCGCCGGTCGCGGTGGACGGGCGCCAGCCCGCGCGGGCGGCACCTCGCGCCCCGGATGCCCGGGTGGTTCCGGCAGGGCCGCCCCGATGTCCGTGCCGCGCCCGGGAGTTGTCGCGGCGCTCGATCGCGGTGGGCTGGGTCTCACCACGATCGACCGCCTCGGTGACAGCCAACTCCGGTTTCTGGCGATGGCGCTGGTGCTCCTCACCGGGCCCGGGGTCCTGGAGATGGACCAGGGGATCGAGGTTCCGGCGGCCCTGCGGGCCATGACGGTGGTCGCCGAAGGTCTCGACAGCGGGCTGGACACCGTTCAGACGAACGCCCTCCTTTCTGTCGCTCTGCGTGCCGCCGAGCACGGGCATGTCCGTGTCGTCGCCACTGCCCTGGATCCCGCTGCCGTCTCGGTGGACGGCATCACGGTGGTTCTCCTGGAGCGTGGGCCCTCCTCTCGTTCGGTGGCCGGTCATCCGGTCACGGTCGTCCCGCCGCCCACCGCGGTGCCGGGGGCCTGATGGACGGGGGACGGCCGAGCAGGGACGGATGCCGGATCGGGCCCCGCGGACCCCGGTCCCGGGAAGCGGGACGCGGAGCCGGGGGTGCGGGGTCGGCTGCCACCACCGCGGAGGGGCGCCCGTCCCGGCGGTGACCGGGTGCCCTGGCCACGGCGATGACCTGCCCGTCAGCCGTGCGGAGTGTCCTGGGCGGTGAGTGGGTGCCGGCGCCCGCCCACCGTTCAGGGTCTCCGCGGGGTTCGTGGCCTGAGGCCCTGACCTCGGGCCACGGACCTTGTGCCGAGGCACCGCTCGGCCGATGTGGACGGTGCCTCGTTACGGGCGTCCGGACCTCGGGGGGCTCCGGCCGTCTCCTCGGGGGTGCGTGCACTCACCCCCGGGGGGGACGGACGTCGTCGTCCCGTGGGTCGGTCCGCTCGGCGGAGGTAGGTTCGTCACGTGACCGAAGACCTCGCCTCGTTGCAGCGCCGGCTTGTCGACTTCTCGGCGTCCCGGCGGTGGGAGCCGTTCCACACCCCCAAGAACCTCGCTGCCGCGTTGAGCGTCGAGGCGTCCGAGCTGCTGGAGATCTTCCAGTGGCTCACTCCGGAACAGTCAGCCGCGGTCATGGCCGATCCGGAGATCGCGTGGAAGGTCGAGGACGAGGTCGCCGACGTGCTGGCCTACCTGCTGCAGTTCTGCGCCGCACTGGGAATCGATCCGCTCACCTCCCTCTCTGCCAAGATCGACCGGAACGAACACCGGTTCCCGGTTCCCGGACCCGCTTCCGTCGCGGAAGCCGCTGGCGATGATCGCCCCGTGGACGAGTAGATCCCCTCACGGCGTCGCCTGAAAAGCCCGGAGGGCGTGATTCGCTCCGTTGTGTGGCGGAGTTATCCACAAAAAGGCTTCTGTCCACAGATTTGACGAACCCTCTTCTCTCCATGCTCGATCCGTGTCACGGTGAGTGAGCAGATCGTCGCAACAGGTGGCGGCGACGGGAAGGGAGTGAGTGGCCATGAGCGGTGCGCGCGTTGGGGCCAGGGGCCGGGTGTTCTCGGAGTGGGGGTGCTGGATGGCGGCGCCTCTGCGGGGGCGGGGCGGTGCGCCGAGGGGAGTTGAGCGCTTCGGGGTGGCCGGGAGGCAGGGCGCGGACAGCGCGGCGCCCAGTCTCCGGCTTCCACGGGGGTGCTCTCGGCCGGTGGCCGGCGTCCGGCCCGGGGGGCGGTCGGGCGAAGATCCGGCTCGTGGGGCTTCCGGCGCCGGGCCCCGGCACTGCTCTCGTCGAGCACGGCGGGCAGTGTGTCACCGCACGAATGCGCGGTGCGGGCCGGGGGCCTGCCCGTCGGTGCCGGAGCCACCCTGATCAGCCCCGGCCCCGACATCCTGTGAACGAATGCCCACCCGGACCGTTGCGCACACATGCCCTGAAGAATCCCCTCAGGTCCATCGGGTGTTCGAGGTGTGCTCACATCCTCGATGTGCTGTGGTGTCGACCGGGTTCTCAAGGGTGGCCGCCGGCGAGTGCATCCCTGGGCCGGTCGCTGGAGACCGTGGTTCGCGGACCGCGCCAACGCCGTGTCGTAACTCTCCGTATTGGTTTGTATCGACCGACGGGTGAGGGAGTGGGTTGAGGATGCCCCGATCATCGCTGGGCAGGGGCGCGGCGTCAGGCGCCGCACGGGCCGTGATTCGCGTCCGCCGGCGGCCCGGGAGTCCCGGACGGGATGGGGGGTGTCGGGTCCGAGTGGTGCGCCTGACGGAAGGTGTGGGCGTTCTCGCCCGGCGCACTCGGCGGACTGCTGGAAAACGGACGAGTTGGGCGATCGTGAACGATCTCCCGGTGAGTTGTTCGTGCCGGTGGGTGGTGCGACGGCGGTGTCGGAGGCAGGTCGCAGGAGTCAGGATTTCGGTCGATCGGAGATCATTGATGGGAATGGTCCGGTGTGTGCCGGGAAAGTGGTGAGAGCGGGGCATTGCATGGGAACATGCGTTCGTTTTAATGGGCGCGGATCGCCCCGAGACGTGATGCAGTGGAGAAGTTGTCGGATTCGAGTTCTGTGGGAGGCCCACGGTGACGGACATGTCAGCGATCGACGAGCTGGAGGCGGCGGCCAGGGCGCACGGGATCTGTTTCAAGAACGGACCGCCGCAGCGGGTGGGCGTGGAGCTGGAGTGGTTCGTGCACGACGCCCGGGAGCCGTTCCGGACGGTGGCACCTGCGAGGCTGAGCGCGGCATGGCGGGAGCTGGGGACGTTGCCCCTCGCTTCCGCGCTCACGCAGGAGCCGGGTGGGCAGGTGGAGCTGAGTTCGCCGCCGGCGGAATCGCTCACGGAGTGTGTCGAGGTCATGCGGGCGGATCTCACGGAGGTCCGGGGTTGTCTGGGGTTGCGGGGGCTGAGGCTGGCGGGGTTCGGGCATGATCCCTGGCATCCGCCGCGGCGGATGCTGACGGCACCGAGGTACGCGGCGATGGAGGCGTACTTCGACCGTGAGGGACCGGCCGGGCGGGCGATGATGTGTAGCACGGCGTCGGTGCAGGTCTGCCTGGACGCCGGTACCGGGGACGACGGGCCGCAGGACTACCGGCGGCGGTGGAGGCTGGCACACCTGCTGGGGCCCGTTCTGGTGGCCGCGTTCGCCAACTCACCGCTCAGCGGCGGCCGGCCCACGGGGATGCGGTCCACCCGGCAGGCGGTGTGGGCGGCGCTGGACCCGGGGCGCACGCGGACGCCGGTCGTGGACGGTGACCCGAGGCAGGCGTGGGCCGCCTACGCACTGGACGCCCCGGTGCTGTGCGTCCGGCGGGAGGGTCGGGCATGGGCGGTGCCGGAGAGGCTGGCCTTCCGGGAGTGGATCAGGGGCGGCAGGTCCGGCGAACCGTACGTGCGGCCGCCGACGGGTGAGGACCTGGCGTACCACCTGACCACGCTCTTCCCACCGGTGCGCCCCCGCGGGCATCTGGAGCTGCGGATGATCGACGCGCAGCCCGGCGAGGACGGGTGGGTCGTTCCCCTGGCGGTCACGACGGCTCTGCTGGACGACCGGATCGCGGCCGGGGAGGCGGTGGACGCCCTGGAGGGACTGGACCCCAGGCCGTTCGAGAACGCGCCGGACAACGCGTTGTGGCAGCGGGCGGTGCGGTTCGGGCCGGGCGAGCCAGGGTTGCGGACGGCCACGGAAGCCTGCTTCGACGCCGCACGGCGGGCGTTGCCGAGGCTGGAGGCGTCGCGGGTGATCCGGGACGCCGTGGGGGAGTACGCCGAGCGGTACGTCGCCAGGGGGAGGTGCCCGGCCGACGATCTGGTCCCGTCCGGGGCGCCGGCGGCGGGACGCGGTGGGAGGAACGGCGCGGTTCCGAGGCGGGCGGCCGTCGTGGGGATCGCACCGAGCACAGGGAAGGACGCGTCATGACCGCCGCAGCACAGCCGCCGGCCGGCGCGGGGAACGAGGACGACTCCGAGACGCTCCGCCGCATGGCCGTCGGGGTCCTGGAGACCGCACGGGTACGGACGCACGCGCTCACCACGTGCGTCGACGAGGACGAACTGATCGCACAGCACTCCCCGTTGATGTCGCCCCTGGTGTGGGACCTGGCGCACATCGCGAACCAGGAGGAGCTGTGGCTCCTGCGGGCGGTCGGGGGGATGGACGCGATCAGGCCGGACATCGATCCGGTCTACGACGCCTTCGAGCATCCCCGGTCGGAACGGCCGGCGTTGCCGTTGCTGTCGCCGAAGGAGTCGCGGGCGTACGCGGCACACGTGCGGGGACGGGTGCTGGACCTGCTGTCGTCGGTGGCGCTGGACGGGCGGCCGTTGCTGGAGGCCGGGTTCGCGTTCGGCATGGTGGCGCAGCACGAGGCGCAGCACGACGAGACGATGCTGATCACCCACCAGTTGCGGCAGGGCCCGGCGGCACTGACCGCCCCCCCGCCGCAGCCGGTGCCGGCGGACGCGGCCACGCTGCCGGAAGAAGTGCTGGTGCCGGCCGGACCGTTCGTCATGGGCACCGACACCGAGCCGTGGGCGCTGGACAACGAGCGGCCGGCGCACCGGGTGGACGTCGGGGCGTTCTACCTGGACGTGACACCCGTGACGTGCGGGGCGTACACGCGGTTCATCGCCGACGGGGGGTACCGCGACCCCCGGTGGTGGGCGCCGGAGGGGTTCCGGGCGGTGCGGGAATGCGGCATCGGGGCGCCGTTGTTCTGGCAGAGGAACGGGCAGGGGTGGGCCCGGCGGCGGTTCGGGGTGTTGGAACCCGTGCCGGACGACGAGCCGGTGCTGCACGTCAGTTGGTACGAGGCGGACGCCTACGCGCGCTGGGCGGGGCGGCGGCTGCCGACCGAGGCCGAGTGGGAGAAGGCGGCACGGCACGACGAACGCGGTGGCCGTTCGCGGCGGTTCCCGTGGGGCGACGAGGAACCGGGGGAGCGGCACGCCAACCTCGGGCAGCGTCACCTGCGCCCGGCACCGGCGGGCAGCTACCCGGAGGGCGCCTCGCCACTGGGCGTGCGGCAGCTGATCGGGGACGTCTGGGAGTGGACGGCGAGCGACTTCCGGCCGTATCCGGGGTTCCGGGCGTTTCCGTACCGCGAGTACTCGCAGGTGTTCTTCGGACCGGAGCACAAGGTGCTGCGGGGCGGGGCGTTCGGGGTGGCGCCGGTGGCGTGCCGGGGGACGTTCCGGAACTGGGACTATCCGGTGCGCCGGCAGATCTTCGCCGGATTCCGTACCGCGCGCGACGCCGGGCCGGTGACGTGGTGACGGGCCGTGCGGCCGTGCGGGCAGGGAGTTCGGCACCGCTGGGGTCCGCGGGCCCCAGCCGCCTGCCGGGCGGCCGCGCCGCGGGCCGCGTTCTGCTCGGGGAGGTCTGATGTGCCGGCACGTGGCGTATCTCGGGCCGCCGGTGCGGCTGGGAACGGTGCTCGTGGAGCCGGAGCACGCCCTGTACCGCCAGTCGTGGGCGCCTCGGCGTCAGGAGCACGGCACGGTGAACGCGGACGGGTTCGGAGTCGGGTGGTACGCCCCCGGGGATCCGGTGCCGGCGCGGTACCGCAGGGCGGGGCCGATATGGGCGGACCCGTCGTTCACGGACCTGGCCAGGGTGGTGCGGTCCGGGGCGCTGCTGGCGGCGGTGCGGGACACGACGGACGGTTCGGCGCCGGACGCCTCGGCGGCGGCACCGTTCGGGGCGGACCGCTGGCTGTTCAGTCACAACGGGGCGCTGCCGGGGTGGCCGGACTCGGTCACCGCGGCCGCCGCCTCGCTGCCACCTGAGGAACTGCTCGGCCTGGAGGCGCGCTGCGACTCGGCGCTGGTGTGGGCGCTCGTGCTGCACCGGTTGCGGGGCGGGGCGGCGCCGGAGCGGGCACTGGCCGACACGGTCACGGACCTGGCCGGCCGGGTGCCCGCGCGGCTGAACCTGCTGCTGACGGATGGCGAGGTCATCGCCGCCACCGCCTGCGGCGACACGCTCTGGCACCGATGGGAGCGCGGCAGTCACGTCGTCGTCGCCTCCGAGCCCTACGACGACGCACCTGGCTGGACGCGGGTGCCGGACCGCACGGTGGTTCTGGCCCGTCCGGACGGAATCGACGCTTTTCCCCTCAAGGAGCCGCCGGCATGAACGCGTTCACTGTGACCAGTCACCTCCCGCCCGACGCGTCGGCGCGGGCGTTGCGCGAGGACGTACGGCGCGGGTTGACCGGCCGTCCGAAGTGGCTGCCGCCGAAGTGGTTCTACGACGCCCGGGGCAGCGAGTTGTTCGAGGCGATCACCCGGTTGCCGGAGTACTACCCGACGCGGGCGGAGCGGGCGATCCTGGAGCGGGAGTCGGCGGCGATCGCCGGGGCGACCGGCGCCGAGATGCTGGTCGAACTCGGGTCTGGATCGTCGCAGAAGACGCGGCTGCTGATCGAGGCGCTGCGGGCGAACGGGACGTTGGGGCACTACGTTCCGCTGGACGTCAGCGAGTCGGCGCTGGAGCAGGCGGGCCGCGCGTTGATCGCCGACTACCCGGGGCTGGCGGTGCACGCGGTGCTGGCGGATTTCCAGGCCGGGTTGCCGTTGCCGCCGGCGGACGGGCCGCGGTTGCTGGCGTTCCTCGGCGGAACGGTCGGCAATCTGCTGCCGGCCGAGCGCGCGGAGTTCCTGCGGGCGGTGCACGACGCGCTCGCGCCGGGGGACTCCCTGCTGCTGGGGACGGACCTGGTGAAGGACGGGGCCACTCTGGTAGCCGCCTACGACGACGCGGCCGGGGTGACGGCGGAGTTCAACAAGAACGTGCTGGCCGTTCTCGACCGGGAACTGGGGGCCGATCTCGATCCGGCTCAGTTCGAGCACGTGGCGGTGTGGAACTCCGAGCAGGAGTGGATCGAGATGAGGCTGCGGGCCCGCTCGGGGTTCACGGCCACGATCTCGGCGCTCGACCTGAAGGTGGAGTTCGCGCCCGGGGAGGAGATGAGGACGGAGGTCTCGGCGAAGTTCCGGGAGGCAGGGGTGCGGGCCGAACTGGCGTGCGCCGGGTTGGAGTTGCGGCACTGGTGGACGGACGACGCGGGGCGGTTCGCGTTGTCCCTGGCGGTGCGGACCTGAGGAACGGGGGTGGGGGCCGCCGGGCTCCCGCCCCTCCGGCCCGCTTCCTCGCCCGGCTCCCGCCCCTCCGGCCCGCTTCCTCGCCCGGGTCCCGCTCCGCCGGTCGCCCCGCCGGGTCCCGCTCCGCCGGACTCCCCGGCCGGCTCCGCCCCGCCGGGTTCGCGTCCGCTTCCGCCCCGCCGGGCTCCCGTCCGGGCCGGGCCCACCTGCGCCCGGCCCCGCCGGCTCCCGACCCAGCCCGGCACCGTCTCGGCGAACCCGGTGCCCGGGTCGGTGCGGCGCGGGTGCGGGGAGGGCGAGGCAAGATAGGAGGTATGGATCTTCGTATCTTCACAGAACCGCAGCAGGGTGCTTCCTACGACACCTTGCTGGCCGTGGCGAAGGCGACCGAGGAACTGGGCTTCGACGCCTTCTTCCGGTCGGACCATCTCCTGGCGATGGGGGATGCCGACGGGCGGCCCGGGCCGACGGACGCGTGGATCACGCTGGCCGGGCTGGCGCGGGAGACGCAGCGGATCAGGCTGGGCACGCTGGTGACCGCGGCGACGTTCCGGCTGCCGGGGGTGCTGGCGGTCCAGGTGGCGCAGGTCGACCGGATGTCGGGCGGTCGGGTCGAACTCGGGCTGGGGGCGGGGTGGTACGAGGCGGAGCACGCGGCGTTCGGGATCCCGTTCCCGCAGGAGAGGTTCGGCAGGCTGGAGGAACAACTGGCCGTCGTGACCGGGCTGTGGGAGACACCGGAGGGCGGCAGGTTCAGCCACGACGGCACGCACTACCGGCTTTCCGACGCACCGGGGCTGACCGGGCCGGCGCGGGAGCGGTTGCCGGTGATCGTCGGCGGGCGGGGTGCCAGCCGCACGCCGCGGCTGGCGGCGCGGTACGCCAGCGAGTTCAACATGCCGTTCGCAAGTGTCGAGGACAGCCGGGCGCAGTTCGAGCGGGTCCGCGCGGCGGCGGTGGCGATCGGGCGGGACCCGGGAGAGCTGGTGTACTCCAACGCGCTCGTGGCGTGCGTCGGGCGGGACGAGGCCGAGCTGCGCCGGCGGGCGGCCGCCATCGGGCGGGACGCCGGTGCCGTGCGGGAGCAGGGGCTGGGCGGTACGCCGAACGAAGTGGTCGACACGATCGGGCGGTACGCGGAGGCCGGGGCGACCCGCTTCTACCTGCAGATTCTCGATCTCCAGGACCTGGACCACCTGGAGCTGATCTCGTCCGCCGTACAGACCCAGCTGGGCTGACCTGATGGAGTGATCGTCGGATGAACATCCCCCGCGACGACGTTCCCCCGGGCTACCCGCGCCCGCGTCCCGACTGCGCCGCAGGCCCGCGCCCGCGTCCCCGCCCGGGCAGGGACCCGCGTCCCCACTCCGACCCGCCCCCGCGTCCCGGCCCGCGCGCCGTCAGTCCGTTCCACCCGGCCAGCGCGTCCTTCGCCCGTGCCCTCGCCGCCGGGCCCGTCGTGCTGGACGGTGGGATGTCGAACCAATTGGCGGACCAGGGAGGGGACCTGGCCGGTGAGTTGTGGACGGCGCGGGTGCTGGCGGAGCGGCCCGGGGAGGTGGTGGCGGCGCACCGGGCCTACGTCGCCGCGGGGGCGCGGGTGGTGACGACGGCGGGGTACCAGGCGACGTTCGAGGGGCTGGCGCGGCACGGGTACCGGAGGGCGCGGGCGGAGCGCCTGCTGCGGGACAGCGTCGAGCTGGCGCGGCGGGCGGTGCGGGAGGCGCCGGTGGAGGTCTGGGTGGCGGCGTCCGTCGGGCCGTACGGAGCGATGCTGGCCGACGGGAGTGAGTACCGGGGGCGGTACGGGCTGTCGGTGCGGGAGCTGGAGCGGTTCCACCGGCCGCGGATCGAGGTGCTGGCGGAGGCGGGGGCGGACGTGTTGGCGCTGGAGACGGTGCCGGACACCGACGAGGCGGAGGCGCTGGTGCGGGTGGTGGCCGGCACGGGGATGCCGGTCTGGTTGTCGTACAGCATTCGGGGCGAACGGACCTCGGCGGGGCAGCCGCTGGCGGAGGCGTTCGGGGTGGCCGCCGGGGTGCCGGAGGTCGTGGCGGTCGGCGTCAACTGCTGTACGCCGGCGGATGCTGAACGGGCGATCGCGGTGGCGCGTGAGGTGACGGGCGGGCCGGTGGTCGTCTACCCGAACAGCGGCGAGGAGTGGGATCCCGCGCGCAGGCGGTGGCGGGGCGGGAACCGGTTCGACGCCGGCGCGGCGCGGGGCTGGTACGCGGCCGGCGCCCGGCTGATCGGCGGTTGCTGCCGCGTCGGTCCCGAGGGCATCGCGGCGTTGGCCGCCGAACTGGCCGCGACCCCCTGACGGTCCGGGCCGACGCCGGTGCTCATCCCGACCGGCCGCACCGTCGTCCTGTCCGCACCGTCGTCCTGTCCGCACCGTCGTCCTGTCCGCACCCCGGCCGCCGCACCCGGCCCCCAACCCCGGCCCGCTCCGATCCCCCTCCACCCTCCCCTCCCCCTCGCGTCGTTGAAATCCGTTGGTGGGCGGGGGCGGGCTGGGACAGACTCGGACCGGTGTTCCTGACTGTCACCACGACGGGCGGGGAGGCCGGTCCGGCCACCGACCTGGGGTTTCTGCTGCACAAGCATCCGGACCGGGTGCAGGCGTTCTCGACGTCCCACGGGACCGCGCACGTCTTCTACCCGCAGGTGACGGACGAGGTGTGCACCGCGGCGCTGCTGCTGGAGGTCGATCCCGTGGCGCTGGTGCGGCGCGGGCGGGGGAAGGGGCGTGGCGGGGCGCCGGACAGTGCGCTGGCGCAGTACGTCAACGACCGCCCGTACGCGGCGAGTTCGTTGCTGGCGACGGCGATCGGCGGGGTGTTCTCCAGCGCTATGAAGGGCGTGTCCCGGGACCGTTCCGACCGGGCGGCGGCGGTGCTGCCGTTGCGGATCGCGTTGCCGGCGGTTCCGGCGCGCGGGGGCGTGAAACTGACGCGGGCGCTGTTCGAGCCGATGGGCTGGGCGGTGACGGCCGAACCCGTGGCGCTGGACGAGCAGTTCCCCGAATGGGGTGAGTCGCGGTATGTGACGTTGACGTTGGAGGGTGAGCTGCGGCTGGCCGACGCGTTGCGGCACCTCTGCCGGGGCCGTGAGTACCTGCGGATCATCTACGGTCCGGAGTACACCGCCCCGGCGACGCTGGAGCGCCCGCGGTCCCGTTCGCTGGGCCACAAGCGTTCGCTGGCGCTGCGGGAGTACGCCCTCGGCCTGGAGGCGCTGGACCGGCTCGCCGCGGGGGAACCGCTCTGGCGGGTCCACGAGGCGGTCTTCGCGGTCCTGGCGCTGGAGTCCGAACCGGTCGACCCCCGCCTGTGACACCCGGTCGCCGGCGGAACGCCTCCGTTCCGCCGGCGACCGCGCCCGCCCCGGCGCCCCTCACCCCGTCCGGCGCCCCGCCGCCCCCGCGGCCCCGGAGCCGTCACCATCGGCATCCGCGTCGCCGCGCTGTGCGACCGTCCGGGCCCGAGGGCCGCCCGCCCGGCGCCGGAGCGGACGGAAGGCGGTCAAAACGCACCCGGCGGGGGTGGGATCGGCCCGGGCGTGGGAAAGTTCGGCACATGGGCTTCCACGTTGATTCCGAGGCCGGACGGCTGCGCCGCGTCATCCTGCACCGTCCGGACCTGGAGCTGAAACGGCTCACACCGTCGAACAAGGACCAGTTGCTCTTCGACGACGTGCTGTGGGTCAGGCGGGCGCGTGCCGAGCACGACGGCTTCGCCGACATACTGCGGGACCGGGGCGTCGAGGTGTTCCTCTTCGGCGACCTGCTGCGCGAGACGCTCCAGGAGCCGGTCGCCCGGCGCCTGGTGCTGGACCGGATCTTCGACGAGAAGGAGTTCGGTCCGCTGGCCACCGACCACCTGCGGGCGGCGATGGACCAACTGCCGGTCGCCGATCTCGTGCCGGCGCTGGTGGGCGGGATGACGAAGCGCGAGTTCCTGGAACGTTTCTCCGAACCGTCCTCGGTGCGGTTCCACGTCATGGAACTCGACGACTTCCTGCTCAACCCGCTGCCGAACCACCTGTTCACCCGGGACACCTCGGCGTGGGTCTACGACGGCGTGAGCATCAACGCGATGCGCTGGCCGGCCCGCTGGCGGGAGACGGTGCACTTCGAGGCGATCTACCGGCACCACCCGATGTTCGCCGGCGGCAAGTTCCACGTCTGGTCCGAGGGGCAGGCCGACTACCCCTCCACCATCGAGGGCGGGGACGTGCTGGTCATCGGCAAGGGGGCGGTGCTCATCGGCATGAGCGAACGCACCACGCCGCAGGCGGTGGAGATGCTGGCGCGGGGACTGTTCGCCGCCGGGTCCGCCCGTACGATCGTCGCACTGGACATGCCGAAGCGCCGGGCGTTCATGCACCTGGACACCGTCATGACCATGGTCGACGGCGACACCTTCACGCAGTACGCGGGCCTGGGCATGCTGCGTTCGTACACGATCGAGCCCGGTGACGCCGAGGGCGAGCTGAAGGTCACCGACCACGCCCCGGAACACATGTACCAGGCCATCGCCGCCGCCCTCGGCCTGGACTCCATCAGGGTGCTCACCGCCACGCAGGACGTGCACTCCGCCGAACGCGAGCAGTGGGACGACGGCTGCAACGTGCTGGCCGTCGAACCCGGGGTGGTCCTCGCCTACGAGCGCAACGTCACCACGAACACCTTCCTGCGCAAGCGCGGCATCGAGGTCATCACCATCCCCGGCAGCGAACTGGGCCGGGGCCGGGGCGGCCCGCGGTGCATGAGCTGCCCGGTGGAGCGCGACGCGGTCTGACCCGGCCGTGGTGAGGGGCGGCGGCGACCGGATCCGGTGACCGCCCGGGCCCCGGGAGGCCCGAGAGGTGAGCGGCGCCGGTCACGCCGCCCTGTGACACACCCCTCCCGCATAAGAATGTGTTCGGTCGTATAGACTTCCAGTACTGCGGCGCGCGTCTGCGTGCCCGGCCGCGATCAGCGGTCTCCCGCAGCACGACCAAGGAGCACCCATTGGCCACCGACCTCACGGGCCGCCCCTTCCTCAAGGAGGCCGACTTCACGGCCGGCGAGTTCCGCCACCTGGTGGACCTGGCCGCCCGGCTGAAGGCCGCGAAGCGGGACCGTGCCGAGGAACGGCTGCTGACCGGCCGCCACCTGGCGCTGATCTTCGAGAAGACCTCCACCCGCACCCGCTGCGCCTTCGAGATCGCCGCCGCCGACCAGGGCGCCTCCACCACCTACCTCGACCCGTCCGGCTCGCAGATCGGGCACAAGGAGTCGGTCAAGGACACCGCCCGCGTGCTGGGCCGGCTGTTCGACGGCATCGAGTACCGCGGCAGCGGACACGAGGTCGTCGAGGAACTGGCGGCGCACGCCGGGGTGCCGGTGTGGAACGGCCTGAGCGACCTGTGGCACCCCACCCAGATGCTCGCCGACGTGCTGACCATGACCGAGCACTGCGCCAAGCCCCTCGGTGAGATCTCCTACGCCTACCTCGGCGACGCGCGCTACAACACCGGCAACTCCCTGCTGGTCACCGGCGCCCTGCTCGGCATGGGCGTCACGATCGCCGCCCCCCGCGCGCTGTGGCCGCAGGACTGGGTCGTCGACCTGGCCCGGACCCTGGCCGCGGCCGGCGGCGCCCGCGTGCGGCTCACCGAGGACGTCGCGGAGGGCGTGCGCGGCGCCGACTTCCTGCACACCGACGTGTGGGTCTCGATGGGCGAGCCCCAGGAGGTCTGGGACGAACGGATCGCCGTGCTGCGCCCCTACGCCGTCACCGCCGAGGTGCTGAAGGCCACCGGCAACCCGGACGTGCGCTTCATGCACTGCCTGCCCGCCTTCCACGACCTGGGCACCGCCGTCGCCCGCGAGGTGCACGCCCGGCACGGCCTGACCTCCCTGGAGGTCACCGACGAGGTCTTCGAGTCCGCCGCCTCCGTCGTCTTCGACCAGGCCGAGAACCGCCTGCACACCATCAAGGCCCTGCTGGTCGCCACCCTCGCCGGAGCCTGACCGCCCCGGCCGCCCTCCCACGGCCCCTCCCGTACTCCCGTCCCGCGCCGTTCAGGCCCCCGCTTCGATCCGGGGGCCGGCGGCCGGCTCCGGCAGGCGGGCGGGCGGCGTCCTGGCGTCGGGCGCGGCGTGCGGGGCGGGCAGCAGCGCGGTCAGGGCCTGTTCGGTGGCGCGCTGGGCCGCGTGGTCCAGCAGGGCCACCGTGCCGCGGACCTCGTGGCGGCACTCCTCGGTGGCGAGCCGCAGCAGGTCGGGCAGCAGGTCCCGGCTGCGGTCGGCGACCCAGCGGGTGCCGCGCGTCGCCATCCACAGGAGGGAGGCGCCACACCCGGGCGGCGGGCGGTCGGGTTCGGTCCGCGGCGGTGGCCCGGCGGCGAGCCCACGGGCCGCGAGCAGCGCGTGGAAGTCGTGGGCGAGCAGCCGGTGGCCCCGCTCGCTGGGGTGCAGGCGGTCCGCGCTGAGGGCGCCCGGCGAACGGGACCAGGGGCGGTCGGCGGCATGCAGGTGCAGCGCGCCGTGGTGCGCGGACAGGGCGTGCACGGCGGCGTTGAGCGCCGCCATCCGGCGGGCCAGCGGGCGGGCCAGCGCCCACGGCAGGCCGAGCACACTGCCGGGGTCGGGCAGACACGCGGTCAGCACGTTCGCGCCCGCCGCCCGCAGCGCGCCGATCACGGCGTGCAGGTCGGCGGCGACCTGGTCGATGGCGAAGCCGCCGCGCAGGGTGTCGTTGCCGCCGACCAGTACCGAGGCGAGGTGCGGGGCGCCCGCGAGGGCCACGGCGAGCTGCCGGCCGGCGACGTCCTTCGTACGGGCGCCGCTGGCCGCGGTGTTGATGACCTCGACGGCACCGGGACCGTCACCGATGCTGTCGGCCAGCAGAGCGCCCCAGCCACGCCAACCGCCGCCGGGCCGGGGGTCCCCGACCCCCTCGCTCAGCGAGTCCCCCAGCACCGCGAACCGCACGGACGACACGCTCATGACCGCACGCCCGGGGACCTGGAGGGGACCGGGCGCGGGGCGGGCGCGTCGTGGGCGGCCAGGAAGGCGGCGACGGCCTTCGGCCAGGGGTGGAGTTCGGCACGGTCACGGGCGGCCGCCCGGCGGGTGGCGGCGGGGACGGCCAGCAGCCGCCGGATCGCGCCCGCGTACTGCGCGGGGCTCGTCGCGGCCGCGCCCGCCGGTCCGATGAGCGCGGGCAGCGCGGAGCGGGAGCTGGCCACCACGGGGGTGCCGCAGGCCAGCGCCTCCAGGGCGGCCAGGCCGAACGTCTCCACCGGCCCGGGCGCCAGTGCGACGTCGGCCGTCGCCAGCAGCGCCGCGAGGTCGCGGCCGCGCGCCACGTGGCCGAGGAAGGTCACCGGCAGCCGCTCCACCCTGGCCCGGGCGGCCAGCCGGGAGCGCAGCGGGCCGTCACCGGCCACGACGAGCCTGACGCCGGTTCCCGGGGCGCGCAGGTGGGCCAGCGCGTCGAGGGCGTCCTGCGGCCGCTTCTCCCGCGACAGCCGGGAGCACAGCACGAGCAGCGCCTCCCCCTCGCGCGCGTAGCGGGCGCGGACGCCGGGGTCGCGGTGGCCGGGGTGCCACGCGGCGAGGTCCACTCCGAGCGGCGCGCGCACCACGTTGCGCACGCCGATCCGCCGGAACTCCGCGGCGGCCCACTCGGTGGTGCACACGATCCGCGGATAGGCGTGGGCGGAGCGGCGGTTGAGGGCGTCCCCGAACCGCCGGGCGATCGGCGGCGGAACGCCCCAGGCGCCCAGCACGCCGCCGGCGCTCTCGTGGGAGACCATCACCGCCGGGACGCCGTGCCGTGCCGCCCAGCCACCGGTCCAGCGCAGCGTGGTGCGGTCGGAGACCTCCAGGCGGTCGGGGGCCAGCCGCGTGAGCAGCGCCTCGACGGGGGCGCGGCGGGGGAGCACCCGGTAGCCGCCGGTGCCGGGGACCTCGGGGGCGGGCAGGGTGATCACCCTGCCCTGCGAGGTGCTCTCGTCGGACCACTCGGCGCCGGGTACGACCAGCACGGGTTCGTGCCCGGCGGCCGCGTACCCCTCGCCGAGGTACCGCAGCGCGGTGCGCAGCCCGCCGGAGACGGGGGTGACGAAGTTGGCGATCCGCACGATCCGCAGGCGGTCCGGGCCGCCCCGGCTCCTCCCCGCGGTGCCGCCCGCGGGGAGGGCCGCTCCCGGACGGTTCATGCCGGCAGCCCGCACGCCGCGGCGGCCCCGTGGTGGCTGAGGACGTCGGCGTAGTGGTCGAGGAGCTGGTCGCCGACCGCCGCCCAGGTGCGGGCGGCGACCGTGCGGCGGGCCTCGGCCCCGAACCGGGCACGCAGCGCGGGGCCGGCCAGCAGCTGCCGCACCGCGTCCGCGGTGGCCTCCGCGTCCAGCGGCGGCACGAGCAGCCCGGTGCGGCCGTGGTCGACCAGGTCGAGCGGTCCGCCGGCGGCGGGGGCGACCACGGGCAGGCCGCTGGCCATCGCCTCCTGGACGGTCTGGCAGAACGTCTCGAAGGGTCCGGTGTGGCAGAAGACGTCGAGGGAGGCGTAGATCCTGGCCAGGTCGTCGCCGGTCCTGCGGCCCAGCAGGACGGCGCCGGGCAGGGCGGAACGCAGCCCGGCGGTGCTGGGCCCGTCGCCGACGACGACCACCCGCACCCCGGGCAGCGCGCAGGTCGCGGCGAGGAGTTCGACGTGCTTCTCGGCGGCGAGCCGGCCGACGTATCCGACGATCAGTTCCCCGCGGGGGGCGAGTTCGCGGCGCAGCGCCTCGTCGCGGTGGCCCGGGTGGAAGCGGCGGGAGTCCACGCCCCGGCCCCACAGGTGGACCCGGGGGATGCCCTGGCGCTCCAGTGCTTCCACCGAGGCGGTGGAGGGGGCGAGGGTGCGGGCGGCGGCCGAGTGCACCGCGCGGATGCGGCGCCAGGCGGCGGCCTCACCGGTGCTCAGGTACGTCTTGGCGTAACCGGCGAGGTCGGTCTGGTAGACGGCGACCGCGGGCACGCCCAGGCGGGTGGCGGCGGCCATTCCGCGCACCCCCAGAACGAAGGGGCTGGCGAGGTGGACCAGGTCGGCGCGGTGCGCGGCCACGGCCGCGGCGGTGCGGCGGCCGGGCAGCGCGACGCGGACCTGAGGGTAGCCGGGCAGCGGCAGCGACGGCACCCGCACCACCTCGCAGGGATCCTGCCCGGGGTCGGGGGCGACCGGGCCGGCCGGCGTCACGACCAGCGGGGTGTGACCCCGGTTGACCAAGTGCTCGGCCGTGCGCAGCGCGCAGTGGGCCACTCCGTTGACGTCCGGGGGAAAGGACTCCGTGACGATGGCGACTCTCATACCGTGGTTGTCGCCGCAGGGAGAGTTGACAGGGCCACGTGGATCTTTATCGGAGGGAAACGCCCTGTGAGCGTTGGGGTTGCGCGTGCTCCGGGCCCGCCGCAGGGTCTGCCGGGGGCCCGCGGGCCGGCGTCCCCGAACGGCCGCCGCACCGCCCGCGGGCCGGTGTGCGGGCCGACGGGGAGGCGGTGCGGCGGCCGGTGAGGTCAGATGTCGCGGAACGTCTCGATCTGCGCGCCGATGGAGTTGAGGCGTTCGGCCAGCTCCTCGTAACCGCGGTTGATCACGTAGACGTTGCGCAGCACCGAGGTGCCCTCCGCGGCCAGCATCGCCAGCAGGACGACGACCGCGGGGCGCAGGGCCGGCGGGCACATCATCTCGGCGGCCCGCCAGCGGGTCGGGCCCTCGACCAGCACCCGGTGCGGGTCGAGCAGCTGCACGGAGGCGCCGAGGCGGGTGAGTTCGGTCAGGTAGATCGCGCGGTTGTCGTAGACCCAGTCGTGGATCAGCGTGGAACCCTGCGCGGTGGCCGCGATGGCCGCGAAGAACGGCACGTTGTCGATGTTGAGGCCGGGGAACGGCATCGGGTGGATCTTGTCCAGCGGCGCGCGCAGCTTGGAGGGGCGCACCGTCAGGTCCAGCAGCCGGGTGCGGCCGTTGTCGGCGCGGTACTCGGGGCCGTGTTCGCAGTCCAGGCCCATCTGCTCCAGGACCGCCAGTTCGATCTCAAGGAACTCGATCGGCACCCGCCGCACGGTCAGCTCCGAGGAGGTCACCACGGCGGCGGCGATCAGGCTCATGGCCTCGACCGGGTCCTCGGACGGCGAGTAGTCGACGTCCTTGTCGATGGTGGCCAGGCCGTGCACGGTCAGCGTGGTGGTACCGATGCCCTCGACCCGGACGCCCAGCCGCTCCAGGAAGAAGCACAGGTCCTGGACCATGTAGTTGGAGCTGGCGTTGCGGATGACGCTGACGCCGGGGTGCCGGGCGGCGGCCAGCAGGGCGTTCTCGGTCACGGTGTCGCCGCGTTCGGTCAGCACGATCGGGCGGCGCGGGGCGGTGGAACGGTCGACCTCGGCGTGGTAGGTGCCGGTGGTGGCGGTGACCTCCAGGCCGAAGTGGCGCAGGGCCGCCATGTGCGGGTGGACCGTGCGGGTGCCCAGGTCGCAGCCGCCCGCGTAGGGGATCTTGAAGCGGTTGGTGCGGTGCATCAGCGGACCGAGGAACATGATGACGCTGCGGGTGCGGCGGGCCGCCTCGGTGTCCATCGCGTCGAGGTCGAGGTGGGCCGGCGGCACGATCTCCAGGTCGCTGCCGTCGTTGATCCAGCGGGTCTTCACGCCGATGCTGGCCAGCACCTCCAGGATCCGGAAGACCTCCTCGATCCTGGCGACCTTGCGCAAGGTGGTGCGTCCGGCGTTCAGCAGCGTCGCGCACAGCAGGGCGACGCAGGCGTTCTTGCTGCTTTTCACATCGATGGAGCCGGACAGGCTGCGTCCGCCGACCACGCGCAGGTGCATGGGCCCCGAATAACCCAGCGAGACGATCTCGCTGTCCAGGGCCTCGCCTATGCGCGCGATCATCTCAAGGCTGATGTTCTGGTTTCCACGCTCGATGCGGTTCACGGCGCTCTGGCTGGTGCCGAGGGCCTCCGCGAGCTGCGACTGTGTCCACCCACGGTGCTGACGAGCGTCACGGATGAGCTTGCCGATGCGTACGAGGTAGTCGTCTGCCATGCGCCCAGGCTATCTCAGATATGAGATGAAACAGTCAAGTGGATCAGCCCATCCGGGTGAGGGGGCCCGGGCGGCCGCCGCCCGTGCGGGGGACGCCTGCCCGCGGCACCCGCCGTCATGCCGGCCGGACGGCCCGGGCCCCGCGCGGGGTACCGGGACCGGCCAACCGCAGTATGCGACGCGATCACGCCTCCGGCACCCGCTGCCCGGCCGCCCCCGCCCCGCCGGCCGCCCCGCCGGCCGGCGCGGCATCCGCCGCGGTGGCGTCCGCCGGAGCGGTGGACCGGGCGGCCGGCCGCTCGTCGTGCACGTACTTGCCGCCGCGCAGCAGCGAGGCGACCGCGGCCACCACGCAGGCCGCCGCGGCGAAGTCGAACGCCACCGACAGGCCGTGCGAGAACGGCCCGGAGATCAGCGCCGGGAAGAAGCTGTGACCGCCCAGGTACTGCTGGTGGGCCTGCGAGAGGTGGCCCATGACCTGCGGTCCCAGCAGCGTGCGCACCGGGTTGTAGCCCAGCAGCGAGGCGAACAGCACGCCGACCGGCGGCAGTGCGGCCACCCGGGTGGCGTCCGCGTGCGGCACGCCCTGCGCGACCAGCCCCTGGGTGAGGGTGCCCGGCAGCGTGGTGGCCAGGCCCGCGATCATCAGGGAGAAGAACACGCCGATGGACAGCACCATCGCCGAGTTCTGGAACGTCGTCGAGATCCCGGCGCCGACCCCGCGCGCGTCGGCCGGCAGGCTGTTCATGATGGCCGCGCGGTTCGGTGCCGCGAACAGCCCCATGCCCAGCCCGTTGCACAGCAGCACCACGGCGAACGCCGGGTAGCCGAAGTCGACCGGCAGCAGCTCCAGCCCGGCGAAGGTGGCCGCCGCCAGCAGCATGCCGCCGGTGGCGAACGTCCGGGCGCCGAAGCGGTCGGAGGCCCAGCCGGACAGCGGCCCGGCCACCAGGAAGCCGATGGTCAGCGGCAGCATGTAGACGCCCGCCCACAGCGGCGTCTGGCTGAAGCTGTAGCCGTGCCGGGGCAACCAGATGCCCTGCAGCCAGATGATCAGGATGAACTGCAGTCCGCCGCGGCCCAGCGAGGCCAGCAGACTCGCCACGTTGCCCGCGGTGAACGCCCGGATCCGGAACAGTCCCAGGTGGAACATCGGGTCCGCCACCCGTCGCTCCACCGCGCAGAACACCCCCAGCAGCACGATCCCGGCCCCCATGGCCCCCAGCACGTAGGGGCTCGTCCATCCCATGGTGTGACCGTCGTACGGCTGGATCCCGTACGTGATGCCCGCCAGCAGCGAGATCAGGCCGACGGCGAACGTCACGTTGCCCCACCAGTCGATCCGCGCGGGCCGCCGGACACCGGTGTCGCGCAGTTTCAGGTACGCCCACACCGTGCCGAAGACGCCGAACGGCACCGACACCAGGAAGACCAGGTGCCAGTCGACCGGTCCGAGCAGACCGCCGAGGATCAGGCCGACGAAGGAGCCCGCGATGCCCGCCACCTGGTTCAGGCCCAGGGCGAGACCGCGCTGGCCGGCCGGGAAGGCGTCGGTGAGGATCGCGTTGGAGTTGGCCATCAGCATCGCGCCGCCCACGCCCTGGAGCACGCGCATGGCGATCAGCCACAGGGCGCCCGCCGTGCCGTGCATCCAGGTGACCGACAGCAGCACGGAGAAGAGCGTGAAGACCGCGAACCCCAGGTTGTACATGCGCACCCGGCCGAACATGTCGCCGAGCCGCCCGAAGCTGACCACCAGCACGGCGGTCACCACCATGTAGCTCATGATCAGCCACAGCAGCAGCCCGGTGTTGCCGGGCCGGAGGGGGTCGACGCCGATGCCGCGGAAGATGTCCGGCAGCGCGATCAGCATGATCGACATGTTGATCGTCGCGATCAGTACCCCGACCGTCGTGTTCGACAGGGCGATCCACTTGTACGCCGGTGAGTGTCCAGGGGTCAGGTCGGTCGGCGATGCGCCGGCGGCCTCTCGCACGGGCGGTCCCTCCCAGGTGATGAGCGGGCACGATCTAGTTGCTTGACGCTAACTAATCTCATACGACCGTACTCCCGGCGAACCGCCCCCGCCAGGCCCGCCCTCGGCGCCCTCCCCCGGAGCACGGCGGGAGCCCCGGACACCCCCCCGACACCCCCGCCCGGGGCCCGCCGCCCGTGCCGGAGCGGCCTACGTCTCCCGCTCCTCGCCGGAGGCCCGCACCGCGTCCGGCCCGGCGCCGGCGTCCGCTCCGGGGACACCGTCCCGCCCCGCGTCACCGTCCGGCAGCAGCTGTTCCGTCCAGATGCACTTGCCGCCGCCGGTGTAGCGCGCGCCCCAGCGGTGCGACAGGGCGGCGACGAGCTGGAGGCCCCGGCCGTCCTCGTCGGTCTCCGTCGCGTGCCGTATGCGCGGGGTGGCGAGGCTGGCGTCGTAGACCTCGCAGGTCAGCGTCCGGCCGCGCAGCAACCGCACGTGCATCGGGCCCTTGGCGTGCCGCACCACGTTGCCCACCAGCTCGCTGACCAGCGACTGCGTGGTCACCGACAGCTCGTCCAGCCCCCAGGACCCCAGCTGTTCGCGCACCCACCGGCGGGCCTGCCGCGCCGCCACCGGGTCCGCGGGCAGCGGGTGGACCGCCACGTCGGTGTCCGGCAGCGCGTGCGTGCGGGCCACCAGCAGGGCCGCGTCGTCGGAGGTGTCGCCGTCCGGCAGCAGCTCGGCCGTGAGCGTGTCGCACAGCTCCTCCAGCCGGCCGGCCCCCGACCGCGCCGGTCCGCCGGGCCCCGCGGCCGCCGTGCGCTGGGCGGTGGCCGCCGACAGCGACTTGGCCAGCCGTTCCATCCCCGACTCGATGTCCCGCTCCTGGGACTCCACCAGGCCGTCGGTGTAGAGCACCAGCAGGCTGCCCGGCTCCAGCCGCACCTCGGTCGAGGCGAACGGCGGATTGGCCACACCCAGCGGGGGATCCGCCTGCACCTGCGGGAAGCGCACCGTGCCGTCCGGCGCGACCACCGCGGGCGGCGGGTGACCGGCCGAGGAGAAGGTCAGACGGCGGCTGGTGGGGTCGTAGACGCTGTACAGGCAGGTGGCGTAGAAGTCGTCGCCGAGCTCGGTCACCAGGCTGTCCAGCCGGGCCAGCAGCTCGTCCGGCGGGATCTCCAGGTCCGCCAGGGTGTGCACCGCGGTCCGCAGCCGGCCCATGGTGATCGCCTCCGGCAGCCCGTGCCCCATCACGTCGCCGATGACCAGGGCCACCCGCTCCGCCGCCAGCGGGATCACGTCGTACCAGTCACCGCCCACCTCCATGCCCGCGCCGGCCGGCAGGTAGCGCGCCGCGGCGGAGACCGCGGGCAGCACCGGCAGCGACCGCGGCAGCATGCCCCGCTGGAGCTCCTGCGCGCGCGAGTGCTCGGCGTCGTAGAGCCGGGCCCGTTCGAAGGCGTGCGCGATCAGGCCGCTCAGCGCCATCAGCAGTCCCCGGTCGTCGGAGGACAGCTCCGTCGGCGCGTCGAAGGAGATCACGCAGAAGCCCACCGGGCGCCCGGAGACGATCAGCGGCAGGAACGCCCAGGACTGCTTGCCGCCGGTCGGCAGCCGCTTGCCGGCGCACTCCGGGTACAGCTCGTAGAACTCCCGCGTCGACGAGACGAACCGCGCGGTGCGCTGCCGCAGCACCTCCGCGATCGGCCCGGAGTTGTCGGTGCCGGACTCCTCGACCATCCGGACCAGATCCGGCCGGTAGCCCGTGGAGCCGACGACCGACAGCCGGCCGTTGTCCACCGTGCCGATCACCAGCCCCCGCGCGCCGAACAGCGACAGCAGCCGGTCGGTGAGGGCCCCGGTCATGTCCCGCATGGTCAGCGCCTGCGCGAGCGCCTCGGTCAGCTGCCCGACCCGGGCACCGCGGGTGGCCGCGGCCCGCTCGGTCCGCGCCCGCTCGGTCTCGGCGGCCCGCCGCTCGGTGACGTCGGTGAAGTACACCGTCAGGCCCTCGGGCACCGGCGCCAGCCGCATGTGGTACCAGCGCCCGGAGGCCGGGGAGCGCACGTCGGCCCCGACCGGGCCGCCGCTCCCGACGGCCTGCGCGTACCGCTCGCGCAGCCGGAACGCGGAGGCGTCCGGTACCGCCTCGAACAGCGGCCGGCCCGTCAGCGGGTGCCCGCCCAGCACCCGTTCCGCCTCGGTGTTGCAGTACAGGATCCGCCATTCGCCGTCGATCGCCACGAAACCGTCGGACATCTGCCGCAGCGCCCGGTCCACCGCGTCGCGCGCCATCCGGGTCTCGGTGGTCTCCCACAGCGTGCCGGTCATCCGCTCCGGCTCGTCGTCCTCGTCGTAGGAGACGTAGCCGCGCGCCTCGATCCACGCCACGTGCCGGTCGGGGCGGCACACCCGGTACTCCAGGCTGTACGCCACGTGGTCGGCGACCGCCCGGTCCAGCTCGGCGAAGACCCCGGAGGCGTCGTCGGGGTGCACCAGCGCCGCCCAGCTCTCCACCCGCTCGTCGAACGTCTCCGGGTCCAGCCCGACGGCCCGCAGCGCCGAGTCGTCGGCCCGCAGCCGGCCGGTGCGCAGGTCCCACGCCCAGGTGCCGACGCTGATCGCCCGCATCGTCTCCTCCAGGTGGGCGCCGGGGGAGACCTGCCACCAGGCGGGGGAGAGCACGCCCTCCCGCGGCCGCTCACCGGCGAGCCGTTCGCCCACCCGGGCCGCCAGCCGGGCCAGGAACGCCTGCGCCCCGCGGCCCGGCGGGACGTCGCCGGTGGTCAGCACCGACAGGGCGCCCACCGCACCGCCCGGGCCGGGCAGCGGCACCGCGGCCACGCCGTCGCCCACCGGGAAGGCGCCCACCGCGTCCCCCGTGTCACCGTCGCGTCCCGCCCCGGGCAGCGGCAGCCACACGTAACCCCCGGCGCGCACGGCCTCCGCCGGGGCGACCCGCGCGGCGCTGTCGATCTCCTCCCACACCCTGGCGATCCCGCGCGGCAGCCCGGCGGCGGCCGCCAGCCGCAGCGTGCCGGTCTCCGGAGACACCCGGTGCACCATGCCACCCAGCCCCCCGAGGCCCGCCACCGCCTGGCTGAGCACGAACGGCAGCAGCTCCGCGTCGCTGAGCGCGTCGTTCACGGCGGCGAACAACCGAAGCCGTGCCACCTCGTGCCCCGCCACCGCGGCCGTCGCCTCGTCCAGTCGCTCGTCCACTCTCCATCTCCCTCGGCCCCGCCCGGTGCGGCGCCGCGGAGGATCGCCGGAACCCCCGCATAAGTAATAGGTTACGCCGGATACGGCAAAGAGCGAGAAAAGAGCGCAGGCCGCGGCCGGGTGCCGTCATGCCGCGCGGCGTCGCCGGAACCCCCGCCGGACGCCGGGCAGGCCCTAGCCTGCTGGGGTGAACGCCAACATGCCGGCCGCCGACGTGGTGGTCTCCCCGCGACTGGTGCGCGACCTGCTGGCCGATCAGCACCCCGACCTCGCCGGAGGGGACGTCGAGGTGCTGGCCAACGGCTGGGACAACCTGGTCTGCCGCCTCGGCGCCGGTCGCCTGGCGCGCCTGCCCCGGCGCGCTGCGGCCGCCGGGCCGCTGGTGAACGAGCAGCGGTGTCTGCCGGAACTGGCCGCCCGCCTGCCGCTGCCCGTCCCGGTCCCGGTGCGCACCGGGCGGCCGGGGCGCGGCTACCCCTGGGCGTGGAGCGTGGTGCGCCACCTGCCCGGGGAGATCGCGGCCCGCACCCCGCCGTGCGACCCGGCGGAGGCGGCCCGCGCCCTCGGCGGGTTCCTGGCGGCCCTGCACGCGCCGGCCCCGGCGGACGCCCCCGTCCACTCCTCCCGCGGCATCCCGCTGGCCGGCCGGGCGCCCGGGGTGCTGGCCCAGCTGCCGCACCTGGCCGACCCGGCGGAACGGGCCGCCGCGCTGCGGGTGTGGGAGCGTGCCGCCGCGGCGCCGGTGTGGGACGGTCCGCCGCTGTGGCTGCACGGCGACCTGCATCCGGCGAACGTCCTGGTCGACGGGGGCGCGATCAGCGCCGTCATCGACTTCGGCGACCTCACGGCCGGTGACCCCGCCACCGATCTGTCGGTGGCCTGGATGCTGCTGCCCGCCCCGCACCGCGCCGCCTTCCGCCGGATCTGCGGCCACGGCGACGACGCCACCTGGACCCGGGCCCGCGGCTGGGCCCTGGCCCTCGCGCTCGTCTTCCTCACCCATTCCGCCGACAACCCCCTGATGGCGGCTGTGGGCCGCCGCACCCTGAACGCGGTGCTGGGGGAGGGTTAGGACGGGGCCCTTTCACGCGTCCGGCGGTTCGGGCGGCGGTTCGGGGGCGCGGGTGGCATGACCGATCGCGGGGCGATGTACTAGGGTTATCTCGACATCGAGATATCTGTCGGACGGGCGCGACCCGCCGCCGCTCCGGTCAGGCATGCCTGAGTAAGGCTGACCTTGCCTCGTGGGCGGTCCTCCTGCGGCGCCAGGATGGAGGGGTACGCGCGAGATCATGCATAAGGAGACTGTCGTGTCGGCGAACAGCTTCGACGCCCGCAGCACGCTGAGCGTGGGCGACGAGTCGTATGAGATCTTCCGGCTGGACAAGGTCGACGGTTCCGCCCGTCTGCCGTACAGCCTCAAGGTGCTGCTGGAGAACCTGCTGCGCACCGAGGACGGCGCGAACATCACCGCCGACCACATCCGCGCGCTGGGCGGGTGGGACGCGAGCGCCCAGCCGAGCCAGGAGATCCAGTTCACGCCGGCCCGCGTGATCATGCAGGACTTCACGGGCGTGCCGTGCGTGGTGGACCTGGCGACCATGCGCGAGGCGGTCAAGGAGCTGGGCGGCGACGCCTCCCAGATCAACCCGCTGGCCCCGGCCGAGCTGGTCATCGACCACTCCGTCGTCGCCGACCGGTTCGGCACCCCGGAGGCGTTCGGCCAGAACGTCGAGCTGGAGTACGGCCGCAACAAGGAGCGCTACCAGTTCCTGCGCTGGGGCCAGACCGCCTTCGACGAGTTCAAGGTCGTCCCGCCCGGCACCGGCATCGTCCACCAGGTCAACATCGAGCACCTGGCCCGCACCGTCATGGTGCGCGGCGGCCAGGCGTACCCCGACACCGTCGTGGGCACCGACTCGCACACCACCATGGTCAACGGCCTGGGGGTGCTGGGCTGGGGCGTCGGCGGCATCGAGGCCGAGGCGGCCATGCTGGGCCAGCCGGTCTCCATGCTGATCCCGCGCGTCGTGGGCTTCCGCCTCACCGGCGAGCTGCCCACCGGCACCACCGCCACCGACCTGGTGCTGACCATCACCGAGATGCTGCGCAAGCACGGCGTGGTCGGCAAGTTCGTCGAGTTCTACGGCCAGGGCGTCTCCTCCGTGCCGCTGGCCAACCGGGCCACCATCGGCAACATGTCGCCGGAGTTCGGCTCCACCGCGGCGATCTTCCCGATCGACGTGGAGACGGTCAACTACCTCCGGCTCACCGGCCGCAGCGAGCAGCAGCTCGCGCTCGTCGAGGCGTACGCCAAGGCCCAGGGTCTGTGGCTGGACCCGGCAGCCGAGCCGGACTACTCCGAGAAGCTGGAGCTGGACCTGGGCACCGTCGTGCCGTCCATCGCCGGCCCCAAGCGCCCGCAGGACCGCATCGTGCTGGCGAACGCCGCCGAGCAGTTCGCCACCGACGTGCGCAACTACGTGGCCGACGACGAGGAGGCGGGCAAGGAGTCCTTCCCGGCCTCCGACTCCCCGGCCGCCGCCAACGGCGTGCCGACCCGGCCCACCCTGGTGACCGCCCCCGACGGCAGCACCTACGAGATCGACCACGGCGCCGTCACGGTCGCCGCGATCACCTCGTGCACCAACACCTCCAACCCCTACGTCATGGTCGCCGCCGCCCTGGTGGCCAAGAAGGCGGTGGAGAAGGGCCTGACCCGCAAGCCCTGGGTCAAGACCACCCTGGCCCCCGGCTCGAAGGTCGTCACCGACTACTTCGACCGCGCCGGCCTGACCCCGTACCTGGACAAGCTCGGCTTCAACCTGGTCGGCTACGGCTGCACCACCTGCATCGGCAACTCCGGCCCGCTGCCCGACGAGGTCTCCAAGGCCGTCAACGAGGCCGACCTGGCCGTCGTCTCGGTGCTCTCCGGCAACCGCAACTTCGAGGGCCGGATCAACCCCGACGTCAAGATGAACTACCTGGCGTCCCCGCCGCTGGTCGTCGCCTACGCCATCGCCGGCTCGATGAAGACCGACATCACCCGCGACGCGCTCGGCGCCGACTCCGAGGGCAACCCGGTCCACCTCAAGGACATCTGGCCCTCCGAGCAGGAGGTCAACGAGGTCGTCGCCTCCGCGATCGGCGAGGAGATGTTCAAGACCTCCTACGCGGACGTCTTCGCCGGCGACGCGCAGTGGCAGGCGCTGCCCGTCCCCACCGGTGACACCTTCGAGTGGGACGCGCAGTCCACCTACGTGCGCAAGCCCCCGTACTTCGAGGGCATGACGACGGACCCGGCCCCGGTCGAGGACATCGCCGGCGCCCGGGTGCTGGCCAAGCTCGGCGACTCGGTCACCACCGACCACATCTCCCCGGCGGGCTCGATCAAGGCCGACACCCCGGCCGGCCAGTACCTCACCGAGCACGGTGTTGAGCGCCGCGACTTCAATTCCTACGGTGCCCGCCGCGGCAACCACGAGGTCATGATCCGCGGCACGTTCGCCAACATCCGCCTGCGCAACCAGATCGCGCCGGGCACCGAGGGCGGCTACACCCGGGACTTCACCCAGGAGGGTGGCCCGGTCTCCTTCATCTACGACGCCTCCAGCAACTACATCGCGGCCGGCACCCCGCTGGTCGTGCTGGCCGGCAAGGAGTACGGCTCCGGCTCGTCGCGCGACTGGGCGGCCAAGGGCACGATGCTGCTGGGCGTCAAGGCCGTCATCGCCGAGTCCTACGAGCGCATCCACCGCTCGAACCTGATCGGCATGGGCGTCCTGCCGCTCCAGTACCCGGAGGGCGTGACCGCCGCCTCCCTCGGCCTGACCGGTGAGGAGACCTTCTCCTTCAGCGGCGTCACCGGGCTGAACGACGGCGCCATCCCCGCCACGGTCAAGGTCACCACCGACAGCGGCGTGGACTTCGACGCGGTCCTGCGCATCGACACCCCGGGCGAGGCCGACTACTACCGCAACGGTGGCATCATGCAGTACGTGCTGCGGTCGCTGATCCGCAAGTAGGCCGCACCGCGGCCCGCCGCCGGGCCCGCGACCGCCCGCGCGTCCCTCCGTGCCCTCCAGGGGGTGCGGGGGACGCGCGCGGCCGTGCCCGGCGGCGCGGCGCCGCTACTGATCCGGAAGCGGTAAAAAAAGCCGACAGGGCCGCATCCCGCCACGAGTGGGGTGCGGCCTTTGCGTATGTTGCGGACAGGACCGGTCGCCGGGTGACCGGCCGGTCCGCCACCGGACGGGGTGCCCGCGCACGCCGCCGCCGGGCCCGCAGTCGTCCGCGAAGTGAGGAGCCGTGAGGTCACAACCCGGGAAAGCTTCCCGCCCGAAGACCCCTTCGATCTTGCCCTTCACGGTTCAAGTGGACTATACCTGTCGGCGATCAGCGGCCGTCGTTACACCCCCAGCTTCACCCGAACCGCGGGCCACCGGCGGGCAAGAAATCCCGGTGCACCGCCTGAGTCCTGGAGAAAGCGAGGACTTGAGCATGGGATCGACCAACGAGCCCGCCGGGCTCGCCCGGCGTGACCTCATCAAGCGCGCGGCCGTGATGGGCGCCGTCGCCGTTCCGGCGTCCGGCCTTCTGAGCGCCTGTGCGTCCGGCGGGAGCGGTCCCGCCAAGAAGGACACCGGCACCAAGACGGCCACCAACCCGCTGGGCGTGGACAAGTCCGCCCCGCTGGACGTGCTCATCTTCAACGGCGGCTTCGGCGACGACTACGCCAAGCAGTTCGAGAAGCTGTACGCGAAGGAGTACAGCGGCTCGAAGGTGGCCCACACCGCCACCCAGAACATCACCGGCCTGCTCCAGCCGCGGCTGAACGCCGGCAACCCGCCGGACGTCGTCGACGACTCCGGCAACCAGATGGTCAAGCTGGACGTGCTGCAGAAGGCCGGCCAGCTGAGCGACCTGACCCCGCTGCTCGACGCCCCGTCGATAGACGACCCGAGCAAGAAGGTCCGCGACACCCTGATGCCGGGCACCGTCGACCTCGGCACGGTCAACGGCAAGTTCTCCAGCCTGCCGTACGTCTACACCGTCTTCGGCATGTGGTATTCCGGCAAGCTGTTCAAGCAGCACGGCTGGACCGCGCCGACCACCTGGTCCGACTTCATGTCGCTGTCCGCCGAGATCAAGAAGACCGGCAAGATCTCGCCGTTCGCCTGGCAGGGCAAGTACCCGTACTACATCGACGTGGCCATCATGGACCTCGCGATCAAGAACGGCGGGGCGGACTTCCTCACGCGCCTGGACCAGATGGATCCCGACATCTGGGACGAGGACGCGCCGAAGAACGCCATCGAGGCGATGTACGAGCTGGTCTCGAAGAAATACCAGATGCCCGGCACCAACGGCATGACGCACATCGAGTCGCAGACCGCCTGGAACCAGTACAAGGCGGCCTTCATCCCGTGCGGCGCGTGGCTGGAGAACGAGCAGCTGAAGAACACGCCGTCGGACTTCGAGATGACCTTCATGCCGATGCCGTCGCTGTCCGGCGACAAGATGCCGGCGCAGGCGATACGCGGTGGCGCGAACGAGTTCTTCATCGTGCCGAAGGCTGCGAAGAACCAGGCCGGCGGCATGGAGTTCATGCGTCTGATGCTGTCGAAGAAGGGCGCCACCGCCTTCGCGCAGTCGGCGAACTCCCTGACCGTCGTCAAGGACGGCGTCGACCCCAGCGTCACGCTGCGCCCCGGCACCCAGTCCACGGTCGCCGCGCTGAAGACCGCCGGTGCGAACGTCTTCAACCCGACCTACCTCAACGACTACAGCGCGTTCTCCACCGACATGGACAACGCCAGCGCCGAGGTCATGGCGGGCCGCATGAAGCCCGCCGAGTGGCTGAAGCAGGTCAAGGCGGCGGCTGTGAAGGCCAAGAAGGGGTCCTGACCCTCAACGGGGACAGTGCCCCGGGCGGTCACGCCACCGGCGTGACCGCCCGCCCCGCCCCCGCCCCACCGGGTGGCGGCGTGCCGCACGGCGTGCCGCCACCGCGGCCGGACACCAGGCAGGAGCCATGAGATACCGCAAGTACCCCTTCATCGTGGGTTTCCTCTTTGTGCCGGTGGTGCTCTACGCGGCGCTGGTGATCTGGCCCTACATCCAGACGTTCATCTATTCGCTCACCAACTGGTCGGGCGAGTCGCAGACGTTCCAGTTCGTGGGGTTCGACAACTACAAGGCGCTCCTCACCGACCACGTCTTCCTGACGGCGCTGGGGCACAACGCGCTGCTGCTGGTCTTCCTGCCGGTGATCACCATCCTGCTGGCGCTGTTCTTCGCGTTCATGCTCAACGTCGGCGGCCGCAGTTCCACCGGCGGTGTGCGGGGCGTGGCGGGCGCGTCGTTCTACAAGGTGGTCTTCTTCTTCCCGCAGGTGCTGTCGGTCGCCATCCTGGCGGTGCTGTTCGAGGCGGTGTACCGCTCGGACAGCGGTGGTCTGCTCAACGGTGTGCTCGTCGGGCTGCACCTGGAGGACCCGAACCAGCCGATCGAGTGGCTGAGCGACCCGGGCACGGTGCTGTGGTGCCTGCTGGCCATCATGGTGTGGCAGGGCGTCGGCTTCTACCTGGTGCTCTTCTCCGCCGCGATGCAGTCCATCCCCAAGGACATCTTCGAGGCGGCGCTGCTGGACGGCGCGGGACGGGCGCAGACCTTCTTCAAGGTCACCATGCCCCTGCTGTGGGACAGCGTGCAGACCGCCTGGGTCTATCTGGCCATCGCCGCGATGGACTTCTTCGCCCTGGTCTCGACCCTGACGCCGGGCACCGCGTACGGCGGTGGTCCGAACTACCACTCCGAGGTCCTGTCGACCTACCTGATGCGCAACTTCCTCTACTTCGGCAAGAGCGGCTACGCGTGCGCCATGGGCGTGGTCATCCTGCTGTTCACCATGATCGTGTCCCTTCTGGCGCTGCGGGCCACCCGCCGCGAGCGCATCGAGTTCTGAGCGGGGCTGCCAGAGATGAGTACCATCGAGGAACCCACCCCGGCGGTCGTCACGTCCGCCCCCGCGCGCCGCCGGCCGGACCCAGGCGAGAAGTTCGCGGAGTCCGGCCGGGCGATCAACGTCTTCTCCCACGGCTTCCTGGTGCTGTGGGCCGTGATGATCGTGCTGCCGCTCGTGTGGATCGTGCTGGGGTCGTTCAAGACCAGCACCGAGATCGGCGGCAGCGCCTGGTCCCTGCCGACCGAATGGAACCTCGGTGCCTTCGGCCGGGCCTGGAGCCACGGCGTCGGCGGCTTCCTGTGGCACACCGTCATCGTGCTGGTGCCGTCCGTCTTCTTCACCATGCTCTTCGGGGCGATGGCCGCCTACGTGCTGGCCCGCTACGAGTTCCCGGGCAACCGCTTCCTGTACTACTTCTTCGTGGCCGGCGCGATGTTCCCGGTCTATCTGGCCCTGGTGCCGCTGTTCTTCATGCTCAAGCAGTTCGACCTGCTGAACAGTTACGCCGGCCTGATCCTGGTGTACGTCGCCTACTCGATGCCGTTCACCGTCTTCTTCATGCACTCCTTCTTCCGCACGCTGCCGACCGCGCTGCACGAGGCAGCCATGATCGACGGCTGCTCGCACACCCGGGCGTTCTTCCAGATCATGCTGCCGGTGGCGAAGCCCGGTCTGCTGAGTGTCGGCATCTTCAACGTGCTGGGGCAGTGGAACCAGTACATCCTGCCGCTGACGCTGATGCAGAAACAGTCCGGCACCGACAGTGACCACTCGGTGCTGACGCAGGGCCTGGTCAACCTCATGGCGCAGTCGGGCTACAAGAGCGACATGCCGGCGCTGTTCGCGGGGATGACGCTGGCGATGCTGCCGGTGCTGGTGGTCTACCTCTCCTTCCAGCGTCAGGTGCAGGCCGGACTGACGGCCGGCACGCTCAAGTAGGCCGCCGCCAGGGGGCGGGAGCGGCGCGGGGCCCACGGGTCCCGGCGCCGTTCCCGCCCCCGTCCGTGTCCGGCCCGCGCCGCTGCCGGCCTGAAGCTGCCGGTCCGTCCCGCGTCCGGCCCGAAGCTGCCGGTCCCCTCCCGCGTTCGCCCTCCGCACGCACGCCCCGCCGGACGCCGGCGGTGGCGCGCCGCCACCGGGGTCCCGTCCGGGCCGGTACGGAGGTGGAGGGGTGGCTGCGATGTGTGATCATCTGAGGGTTGTCCTGGTCGATCTCTTGACGGAACCTGACGCCTGAGGCTGTTCTAGAGTTCACATGTTGTAGGCGAGCGACGGGAGTGGTAGTCCGTGCATACTCCGGGGTCGCAGTCCTCCCTGCACCGGGCCAATCTGGAGCGGGTCGTGCGGGCCGTGCGGCTGGCCGGTTCGCTGACCCAGGCGGAGATAGCCCGCGGCACCGGACTGTCGGCCGCCACCGTCTCCAACATCGTGCGCGAGCTGCGCGACAACGGCACGGTGCAGGTCACTCCCACCTCCTCGGGCGGCCGGCGGGCCCGCAGCGTGTCGCTGTCCGGTGACGCGGGCATCGTGGTGGGCGTTGATTTCGGCCACTCGCATCTGCGGGTCGCCGTCGGGAACCTGGCCCACCAGGTGCTGGCGGAACAGACCGAGCCGATCGACGTCGACACCTCCGCAGCGCAGTGCTTCGACCGGGCCGAGCGGCTGGTGGCCCGCCTGGTGGAGACCACCGGCATCGGCTTCGACAAGGTCATCGGCGTCGGCCTGGGCGTGCCGGGGCCGCTGGACGTGGCCACCGGAGTCCTGGGCTCGACGGCCATACTGCCCGGCTGGAGCGGGATCAACCCCCGCCAGGAACTCGCCGGCCGCCTCGGCATCCCGGTGCACGTCGACAACGACGCCAACCTCGGCGCCCTGGGCGAACTGGTCTGGGGCAGCGGCCGCGGGGTGCGGGACCTGGCCTACATCAAGGTGGCCTCCGGCGTGGGTGCCGGGCTCGTCATCAACGGCCGCATCTACCGCGGCCCGGGCGGGACGGCGGGGGAGATCGGGCACATCACGCTGGACGAGTCGGGACCGGTCTGCCGCTGCGGCAACCGCGGCTGCCTGGAGACCTTCACCGCCGCCCGCTACGTCCTGGAGCTGCTGCGCGCCAGCCACGGCACCGATCTGACGGTGCCACGCATGGTGCAGCTGGCCCGGGAGGGCGACCCCGGCTGCCGCCGCGTCATCGCCGACGTCGGACGGCACGTGGGCATGGGCGTCGCCAACCTCTGCAACGTGCTCAACCCCACCCGCGTCGTGCTCGGCGGCGACCTGGCCGACTCCGGCGAACTGGTGCTGGCGCCCATCCGGGAGTCGGTCTCCCGGTACGCCATCCCCAGCGCGGCCCGTCAGCTGGCCGTCGTGCCGGGGGCGCTGGGCGGCCGCGCCGAGGTGCTGGGGGCGCTCGCGCTCGTTCTGAGCGAAATGGCCGATTCCGCACAATTCGGGGACTCCGGCCGGGATGCGCTCACCTTCGGACAGATGTCTTCAGATAGATAACAAGTGGCTACGTTGTCATCTCGTTAATTATTTACTTCTTGACGCCACACCAGGCCTCGGAGTTGACTCTCGTGAACCTCGGCCGCAGTGACGCGGCCCTGTCAGGGAGGTATTCCGTTGAACATCGTCCTGCGCCGTGCCGTCATCGCGACCGCCGCCGTTTCCATGGCCCTCACCATGGCCGCCTGCGGCAAGGCGGGCGGCGACAAGTCCAAGCCGGCCTCGGCCGACAAGGGCTTCCGCATCGGTCTCGCGCTCCCGGAGAACCAGACCACCCGGTACGAGAACGTCGACCACCCCAAGATCGTCGCCAAGATCAAGGAACTCTGCTCGACCTGCAAGGTCGACTACGAGAACGCCGCTCAGGACGCCAACACCCAGCAGCAGCAGATCCAGACCCTGATCAACGACGGTGACAAGGTCATCATCGTCGACGCGGTCGACTTCAAGGCCATCGCGCCCTCGATCCAGGCCGCCCACAAGAAGGGCATCAAGGTCGTGGCCTACGACCGGCTGGCCAACGGCCCGGTCGACGCCTACGTCTCCTTCGACAACACCTCCGTCGGCAAGCAGCAGGGCACCGCGCTGCTGGCCGCCATGGGCGACAAGGCGAAGCCGAGCAGCAAGATCGTGATGGTCAACGGCGACCCGGGCGACCCCAACGCCGCCCAGTTCAAGGCCGGCGCGCTCAGCGTCCTGAAGGGCAAGGTCGACATCGCGGCCACCTTCGACACCACCGGCTGGCTGGCCAACAACGCCAACCAGGAGGTCGCCGGCTCGATCTCCCGGATCGGCGCCAAGAACATAGCCGCCGTCTACTCCGCCAACGACGGCATGGCCGCCGGTGTGGTCTCCGCCCTCCAGGCCGCCCACATCAAGCCGCTCCCGCCGATCTCCGGCCAGGACGCGCAGCTCGACGGCGTCCAGCGGGTGCTCTCCGGCCTCCAGGCGTTCACCATCTTCAAGCCGTACGTGGACGAGGCCAACACCGCCGCCACCATGGCCGTCGACCTGGCCACCGGCAAGTCGCTGGACGCCGTCGCCGACACCACGCAGAAGAACAACACCTCGTCGTCGATCCCCTCCAAGCTGATCCCGACCGTCGTGCTGAACGACAAGAACATCAAGCAGACGGTGATCGACTCCGGGCTCTACACCGCGGCCAACATCTGCACCGGCCAGTACAAGGACGCCTGCGCCAAGGCCGGCCTCCAGTAACTCCGGCACCCGCCGTCCGGGCAGCAGCCCGGACGGCCCTGTCCGGCGGACCGTCCGGCCCGCCGGCCCATCGACCGACCCCGCTGCGGGCCGGCGGGCCGGACGGATCCGCCCAGCCCGCCGGGGCACCCGCCCCGGTGGGCCGGCGGGTCCCCGGGCCCGCAGTCCGCATGCCATCCCGTGCCGCCCCACCCGGCGCGGTTCCCGCCGGCGCGGCGGTGAAGGAGTTGGTTCGAAGTGTCCGCTACACCCGTACTGGCGATGTACGGGATCTCCAAGCGGTTCGGCGCGGTCCAGGTGCTGACCGACGTCGATCTGGAGGTCCGCGCCGGCGAAGTGGTCGCCCTGGTCGGCGACAACGGCGCCGGTAAATCCACGCTGGTCAAGACGATCGCCGGTGTCCATCCCATCGATGAGGGAACGATCCTGTGGAACGGCACGCAGGTGTCGATCGGCCGCCCCCAGGACGCGACCGGACTCGGCATCGCCACCGTCTACCAGGACCTGGCGCTGTGCGACAACCTCGACGTCGTCCAGAACCTGTTCCTCGGCCGGGAGATCCGGCACTTCGGCGTGCTCGACGAGATCGAGATGGAGAAGCGCGCCCTGGAACTGCTGGAGACCCTCTCCATCCGCATCCCGAGCGTCCGCATCCCGATCGCCTCGCTCTCCGGGGGCCAGCGCCAGACCGTGGCCATCGCCCGCTCCCTCATCGGCGATCCCAAGCTCGTCATCCTCGACGAACCCACCGCCGCCCTCGGCGTCGAACAGACCGCGCAGGTCCTCGACCTCGTCGAGCGGCTGCGCGAACGCGGCCTCGCCGTCGTCCTCATCAGCCACAACATGGCCGACGTCAAGGCCGTCGCCGACCGGGTCGCCGTGCTGCGCCTCGGCCACAACAACGGTGTGTTCCCCGTGAAGACCACCACGCAGGAAGAGATCATCTCCGCCATCACCGGCGCCACGGACAATGCCGTGACCCGCCGCCAGGCGCGTACCGCGGAGGCCGACAGTGAGTGACATCGACAACGGCGCCCCCGAGCTGCCCGGCACCCCGGGCACCGCACCCGCCCCGACCGGCGGAACCGGCCTCACCAAGGCCGGCGCCAAGGAGTTCCCGCTCCCCGGCGCCGACGACGACACACCCGAGGAAGCCGCCCCCGAGGCCATCCCGGTCACCGACCCCCGGCTGCTCGTGCGCGAACAGGGCCTGCGCGGCTACCTCACCGACTTCGGCCGCCGCATGCGCAGCGGCGACCTCGGCTCGGTCCCCGTGGTGGCCGCGCTGATCGTCATCTGGGTGGTCTTCGGCCTGCTCAACAGCTCGTTCCTGTCGGCCGGCAACCTGTCGACCATCGCGCAGGACATCGTCGGCATCGGCATGATCTCCATCGGCATCGTCTTCGTGCTGCTGCTGGGCGAGATCGACCTGTCGGTCTCCTACATCGGCGGTGTCGCCGGTGCCGCCTTCGCGGTGCTGAGCGTGCGCGGCGGCATACCCGAGGGCCTCGCGCTGATCATCGCCCTGCTCGTGGGTGCCGCCATCGGTGCCCTGCAGGGCTTCTTCTTCGCCAAGATCGGCGTCCCCGCGTTCGTCGTCACCCTCGCCGGCTTCCTGGCCTGGAACGGCCTGATGCTCCAGGTCCTCGGCAAGCACGGCACGGTGCAGCTGCCCGACGGCGGCCTGCTGTCCACGCTGTACAACTACACGTTCGAGGACGTCGCCGCCGCCTACGGCCTGGCCCTGGCGGCCACCTTGCTCTACCTGCTGTTCGCGCTGCTCGACGCGAGCAAACGCCGCAAGGCCGGCATCCCGTTCCGCCCGATGACCGACATCGTCGTCAAGACCGCGGCGCTGGCGATCGTCGCCTTCGTCGCCGCCTACGTGCTCAACCAGAGCAACGGCCTCCCGCTGGACCTGGTGGTCTTCCTGGTCTTCCTGGTCGCCCTCGACCTGGTGCTGCGCCGCACCTCCTACGGCCGGCGGATCTTCGCGGTCGGCGGCGGCATCGAGGCGGCCCGCCGCGCCGGCATCAACGTCGCCCGGGTGCGCATCTCGGTGTTCATGATCTCCGGCACCATGGCCGCCGTCGGCGGCATGTTCCTGGCCGGCCAGGTCAACTCCGCGCAGTCCAACCAGGGCGGAGGCAACACGCTGATGGAGGCCATCGCGGCCGCCGTCATCGGCGGCACCAGCCTCTTCGGCGGCCGCGGCAAGACCTGGTCGGCGCTGCTGGGCGCGCTGGTCATCATCTCCATCCAGCAGGGCATGTACATCCTCAACCTCAACATCGCCATCCAGTACATGGTCACCGGCGCGGTGCTGCTGGCCGCGGTCGTCGTCGACTCGGTCTCCCGCCGCACCCAGAAGGCCGCGGGCCGCGCCTAGTCCACGGACGCCCGCCCACCCGGAACCCCGCGCCCCGACCGGGCGCGGGGTTCCGCGTTCCCCGGGTGTCACCTGGTGACCAACATCAACCCCGTGTCACCCGCGCCCGCCGGGCCGGAACACTAGACTCGGCGGGATCGACTTCGAACGGCACGCTCGACCAGCGACCAAGGAGGCACGGGTGCCGCTGCTGACCCGCATCAAGGGACCGCGCGACCTGGACCGGCTCAACCACGAACAGCTGGTGGAGCTGTCGGCGGAGATCAGGACCTTCCTCGTCGAGGAGGTGTCCAAGACCGGCGGTCACCTGGGCCCCAACCTCGGCGTGGTGGAACTGACCGTCGCCCTGCACCGGGTCTTCGAATCCCCGCGGGACAGAATCCTCTTCGACACCGGCCACCAGTCCTACGTCCACAAGCTGCTCACCGGCCGTCAGGACTTCAGCCGGCTCAAGGGCCGCGGCGGCCTGTCGGGCTACCCCTCCCGTGCCGAGTCCGGGCACGACGTCATCGAGAACAGTCACGCCTCCACGGTGCTGTGCTGGGCCGACGGCATCGCCAAGGGCAACGAGCGGCAGGGCCGCCGCGACCACGTCGTGGCCGTCATCGGCGACGGGGCGCTCACCGGCGGCATGGCCTGGGAGGCGCTGAACAACATCGCCGCCGCCAAGAACCGCCCACTGGTCATCGTCGTCAACGACAACGAGTGGTCGTACTCGCCGACCATCGGCGGCCTCGCCGACCACCTCGCCACCCTGCGCACCACCGACGGCTACGAGCAGTTCCTGGCCCGCGCCAAGGAACTCCTGGAGCGCACCCCGGTCATCGGCCGGCCGCTGTACGAGACGCTGCACGGCGCCAAGAAGGGCCTGAAGGACTTCATCGCCCCCCAGGGCATGTTCGAGGACCTGGGCCTGAAGTACCTCGGGCCCATCGACGGCCACGACGTCGCCGCCGTGGAGTCCGCCCTCCAGCGCGCCAAGCGCTTCGGCGGACCGGTCATCGTGCACTGCCTGACCGAGAAGGGCCGCGGCTACACCCCCGCCGAGCGCGACGACATCGACCGCTTCCACGGCATCGGCCCGATCCACCCCGACACCGGCCTGCCGATCGCGGCGGGCGGCCTGGACTGGACGAGCGTCTTCGGCGAGGAGATGCTCAAACTCGGGCGCGAACGCGAGGACATCGTCGCCATCACCGCCGCGATGCTGCATCCGGTGGGGCTGACCGCGTTCGCCAAGGAGTTCCCCGAACGCGTCTACGACGTCGGCATCGCCGAGCAGCACGCGGCCACCTCCGCCGCCGGCCTGGCCACCGCCGGCCTGCACCCGGTGGTCGCCGTCTACGCCACGTTCCTCAACCGCGCCTTCGACCAGGTGCTGATGGACGTCGCCCTGCACAAGTGCGGCGTCACCTTCGTGCTGGACCGGGCGGGCGTCACCGGCTCCGACGGGCCCTCGCACAACGGCATGTGGGACATGTCGATCCTCCAGGTCGTGCCCGGCCTGCGGATCGCCGCCCCGCGCGACGCCGACCAGGTCCGCGCCCAGCTGCGCGAGGCCGTCGAGGTCGCCGACGCGCCCACCGTGGTCCGCTACTCCAAGGGCGCGGTCGGCCCGGCCGTCGAGGCGGTCGGCCGGATCGGCGGCATGGACGTGCTGCGCGGGCCGGCCGGCGGCACCGACCGGCCAGACGTGCTGGTCGTCTCGGTCGGCGCGCTCGCCCCCATGTGCCTGGAGATCGCCGAACTCCTCGACGCCCAGGGCATCTCCTCCACCGTCGTCGATCCCCGCTGGGTCAAGCCGGTCGACCCCGCCCTGCCGGACCTGGCCGCCCGTCACCGGGTCGTCGTCACCGTCGAGGACAACGGCCGCACCGGCGGCGTCGGCTCCTGCGTCTCCCAGGCGCTGCGCGACGCCGACGTGGACCTGCCGGTCCGCGACTTCGGCATCCCGCAGGAGTTCCTGGAGCACGCCTCCCGCAAGGAGGTGCTGGCCTCCGTCGGACTGACCGCGCCGGACATCGCCCGGCAGGTCACCGGCCTGGTCGCCCGGCTGGACGGCCGCGCCGCCGACGTGACCGCCGAGGCCGTCGCCGACTGACCCGGCACCCTTCTACCCCCGCCCCGGGCGGACCGCCAGTCCTGGTGGTCCGCCCGGGGCGTCTTGTCCCGGCGGGCGCGTCGGTGCCGCTGGGCCGCCCGGCGGGGTGCTGGTATGGCCACCGCGCGTCCCCGCCGCCGGCGGGGCCCACGTGGGAGGTAGGCCTATGGGGACCCCGCCACAGCGTCCGGACGACCGCACCGGCAACGGACTGCTGCGCACCAAGCCCGTCGAGCAGTCGATCCGTGACACCGAGGAGCCGGAACACGCGCTGCGCAAGTCGCTGTCCGCGCTGGACCTGACCGTCTTCGGCGTGGGCGTCGTCATCGGCACCGGCATCTTCGTGCTCACCGGCCAGGTCGCCAAGGCGTACGCGGGACCCGGAGTGGCGCTGGCGTTCGTCACCTCCGGCGTGGTGTGCGCGCTGGCCGCGCTGTGCTATGCGGAGTTCGCCTCCACCGTGCCGGTCGCCGGCTCCGCCTACACCTTCTCCTACGCCTCCATCGGCGAGCTGCCCGCCTGGATCATCGGCTGGGACCTGGTGCTGGAGCTCGCGCTGGGCTGCGCGGTGGTGGCCGTCGGCTGGTCCGGCTACATCCGCTCCCTGATGGACACCGCCGGGCTCACACTGCCGCACGCGCTGGCCGGCACCAGTGAGAGCGGCGGCTTCGGCTTCGACCTGATGGCGTGCCTGCTGGTGCTGGCGGTCACCGCCGTGCTGGTCGTCGGCATGAAGCTGTCCGCCCGGGTCACCTCGCTGATCGTCGCCGTCAAGGTGGTGGTCGTGCTCATCGTCATCTTCGCCGGCCTGGCATACGTGAAGTCCGCCAACTACCACCCGTTCCTGCCGCCCGCCCAGCCCACCGGCGGCTCGGGCGGCCTGCGGGCACCGCTGGTGCAGCTGATGAGCGGCTACACGCCGACGACCTTCGGGGTGTGGGGGGTCTTCAGCGCCGCCGCGGTGGTCTTCTTCGCGTTCATCGGCTTCGACATCGTGGCCACCGCCGCCGAGGAGACCCACCGCCCGCAGCGCGACGTGCCGCGCGGCATCCTCGGGTCGCTCGCCATCTGCACCCTGCTGTACGTGGCGGTCTCCATCGTGGTGACCGGCATGGAGAAGTACACCGACCTGTCGGTGGACGCGCCGCTGGCCGACGCCTTCAAGGCGAACGGCGCCCCCTTCTGGGCCGGGGTGATCAGCCTGGGCGCCGCCGTCGGCCTCACCTCGGTGTGCATGATCCTGCTGCTGGGACAGAGCCGGGTCTTCTTCGCCATGAGCCGCGACGGCCTGCTGCCCCGGATGTTCTCCCAGGTCCACCCCAACTTCGGCACCCCCTACCGCTCCACGCTGCTGCTCGGCCTGATCGTGGCGGTCGTCTCCGGCTTCACCAGCATCTCGGAGCTGTCGGAACTGGTGAACATCGGCACGCTGTTCGCCTTCGTCGTCGTCGCCCTCGGCGTGATCGTGCTGCGCCGCACCCGGCCCGACCTCCCGAGGGCCTTCCGCACCCCGCTGGTGCCGCTGGTGCCGGTGCTGTCGGTGGCGTCCTCGCTGTGGCTGATGATCAACCTGCCGGCCGAGACCTGGGTGCGGTTCGCGCTGTGGATGGTGGCCGGCTTCATCGTCTACTTCGCCTACGGCCGCCGTCACAGCCGGCTCGGCCGCCGCCTGGCCGACGGCGGCGGTTCGCGGGACAACGGGACCGCCGGGATCCGCTCCTGACCGGCGCGGGCGGCACCGGGCGGAGACGGCGGAATGTCGTGGCCGCCGCGCGCCCTGGGTAGGTTGGACGTCATGCCCGCCGCCCCCCACCCCGACACCGCCGGGGTCCCCACCGGGTGGCGCCACGCCCCCGCGGCCGTCCTGCGCGCGGCCGAACCCACCGGCCGCCACTACTGGCTCCGGCTGCTGCCGGTGCTGGCCGCACTGGCCGTCGCCACCCACCTGCCCTCCCTCCTGCACACGCTGTGGAACCCCGACGAGGGGTTCCTGGCCACCGAGGCCCGGCTGCTCGCGCACGGCGGGGTGCTCTACCAGGACGTCGTCGACCGCAAGCCGCCGCTGGTGCCCTGGCTCTACCAGGGGGCGTTCGCGGTCTTCGGGGACGCCAGCCTGTGGCCGCTGAAGGCCGCCGCGCTGCTGGCCCACCTGGCCACCGCCGGGCTGCTCGCCTCCGTCGCCCGCCGCCGCTGGTCGGACCGGGCCGGGGTGGTGGCCGGCTGCGGCTACCTGCTGGTGTCGATCGGCCTGGCGCCGCAGGACAGCCAGGCGGCCGGCTTCGAGACGTTCATGCTGCCGTGGACGGTCGCCGCGTTCTGGTGCGCCGACCGGCGCCACTGGGCGCTCGCCGGGGTCGCGGTGGCCGGGGCGGCGCTCACCAAGCAGACCGGCGGCGCGGTCCTGCTGCCGGTGGTGTGGATGCTCTGGCGCTGCGGGGCCGGCGCCCGCCGCGGCCGCGGTGCGGTGGCTCTCGCGGCCGGACTGCTGGTCCCGCTTCTGGCGGCGGCCGGCGCGCTCGGCTTCTCCCGCTTCGTGTTCTGGACGGTCACCGGTTCCGGCTCCTACGCCGACGCCTCCGGAGCGTGGCTGACGGCCGCCGGACGGGGCCTGGGCAACGCCGCCATCGTGGCGCTGGCCTGCGCGGGACTGCTCGTGCCGGCGGTGCGGGCGGCGCGGCGGCACCGGTACGCCGGCTCCGACGTGCTGGTGTGGCTGGGTGCCTCGGTGCTCGCGGTGGCCGCCGGTTTCCAGTTCTACGGCCACTACTACCTCCAGGTGCTGCCGCCGCTGGTGCTCACCGGGGTGGCCGCCCTGCGGTCCCTGCCGCGCTGGCGGCGCCCCGCGCTGGTCTGGACGGTGGTGGCCTCCTGCGGTTTCCTCGCCTGGGGGCTCGCGGCGCCGCCCCCCGGGCTCGCGCACGCCCGCACGGTGGCGGCGGCCGTCAGCGACCGCACCCGGCCCGGTGACCGGGTGCTGGTGTGGGGCATGCACCCCGAGGTCTACTGGCTGGCCCGCCGCCCGCCCGCCTCGCGCTACCTGACGGCGGGTTTCCTGACGAACTTCAGCGGCGGCCGCGGCGGCGCGCGGGTGGGGGAGCGGTACGCCGTTCCCGGGGCGTGGGACGCCTTCCGCGCGGAGATGCGGCGCCACCCGCCGGACCTCGTCGTCGACGACTCCCGGGGCCAGCCGTACGGCCCCGGGCGGGTGCGGGGGTTCAGGGAACTGCTGCGTCACGGGTACCGCCGGGCGGAGTCGGTGCAGGGGGCGGTCGTCTACGTCCGGCGCTGAGCGGTGCCCTCAGCGACCGCCGCCGCGCCCTCGCCGGTAGCCGTCCGTCACCGCTCCGGGGCCGGTGCAGACCGCTCCGCGGGCCAGCGCGCGGGTGCGCAGGGCGCGGTCGGCGGTGACGAGGAGGACGGGCCGTGCGTGGTGGGCGGCGCGGGCGGCGGTGATGAGGGCGATCATGTGGTCGTCGCCCTCGCCCGGAGCGCTCTCCACGCCGACCTCCGGCACCGGCTCCACCCCCCGGGCCGCGCCCTCGACCACCAGCAGCAGTTCGAGGGGACCGGCGTTCGCCCAGGCGGGCACGGAGTCGCGCACCGGCAGCCCGGCGGCGGCCAGCGGCACGAGGGCGTCACGCAGCCGCACGGCCGCGGCACGCCGGTCGCGCCACCAGCCGTCCGGGACGGACCCGACGGTGTTGGCGGCGTCGATCACGACGAGGGGAAGGGAGGTCACCCGGCCACCCTGCCAGAACGGACGGGGGCCTCGCGGTGGTATACAGGCGCGGTACGTTCGACGGCTCGACGCAGGAAACGATGGGACGCGTGATGGCAGAGTCCAAGGGGTCGCAGGACGCCAAGGGACAGAAGCAGTCGCTGCTTTCGGGCACGGCGAGCACCCGGCGCACCGGTTGGAGCCGGTGGCGGCCCTACTCGGCGGCGGTCATCGCGGTAGCGGTGGTCTTCGCGATCTCGGGGGTGATCGGCGCGCACGTCCGCGGCGGTGAGAAGACCAGTGTGAAGGTGCCCAGCGGGCTGCCCTCGGCGGCGCCGGGGAACCTCGCGGTGCCGATCTACCCGGACAACCCGGTGACCGTCACGGTCTACGAGGACCTGCGCGACCCGGCGTCGAAGGCGTTCGCCCTCAAGTGGCAGCCGGTCTTCGACAACCTGCTGGCCTCCGGCCGCGCGGCGATCGCCTACCGCCTGGTGACCGCCACCGACAAGGCCGACGGCGGCACCGGCTCGCTGGAGGCCGCCAACGCGGCGGCCTGCGCGCAGGACGCGGGCAAGGGCTTCTTCACCAAGTACGTCGACCAGCTGTGGAAGAACCAGCCGGCGGACCCCAAGGACGACCGGTTCGCCTCGGCGATCCACCTGGAGCGGCTGGGCCGGCACGTGAAGAAGCTGGAGCCCGCCACCTTCGTGCCGTGCGTCCAGGGCCTGGACCACGGCGGCTGGGTGCGCGCCTCGCAGAAGGACTACGCGGCCACGGGGCTCGGCGCCGTGCCGGTGATCCAGGTCAACGGCACCAACTTGCCGGTGGCCGGCCTGACCACGGCGAAGCTGGACGCGGCGCTGAAGTCGGCCCTCACCCAGGTGATGGCCACCGCCTCCGCGACCCCGGACACGTCGGGCTCCTGACGCCTTCCCCGGTTACCGCCACGGCCCCCGCGCACCCGCGCGGGGGCCGTTCGGCGCTGCGCGGCCGGGTGACGCGGCGGGGCCGCCCGCACCGGAGCGACGGCTCCCGTGCGGACGGCCCCGGCCGTGTGCGGTGCCCCGGTCAGGCCGGCACGCTCGCGGTGCCCGGCGCCAGGAACGGCTTGCCGTTGACCCGCTGCGAGACGCCCTCACGGTCCAGGTACGGCGTGATGCCGCCCAGGTGGAAGGGCCAGCCCGCGCCGGTGATCAGGCACAGGTCGACGTCCTGCGCCTCGGCGACCACGCCGTCCTCCAGCATCAGGCCGATCTCCCGCGCCACCGCGTCCAGCACCCGATCGCGGGTCTGTCCCTCGGTCAGCACCCGGTCGCCCTGGCAGATCAGCGCCAGGACCTCCGGGTCCAGCTCCGGCCTGCCGGAGTCGTGGACGTAGAAGCCGCGCTTGCCGGCCTCCACGACCGCCTTGAGGTTCGGTGAGACGGTGAAGCGGTCCGGGAAGTGCCCGTGCAGCGTCTGCGAGACGTGCAGGCCGATCGCCGGGCCCACCAGTTCCAGCAGGACCAGCGGCGACATCGGCAGGCCCAGCGGCTCGACGGCCCGCTCGGCCACCTCGATCGGGGTGCCCTCGTCGATGACGTTCTGGATCTCGCCCATGAAACGGGTCAGGACGCGGTTGACCACGAAGGCCGGGGCGTCCTTGACCAGCACCGCGGTCTTCCGCAGCTTCTTCGCCACGGCGAACGCGGTGGCCAGCGAGGCGTCGTCGGTCCGGCGGCCGCGCACGATCTCCAGCAGCGGCAGCACCGCGACCGGGTTGAAGAAGTGGAAGCCGACGACCCGCTCGGGGTGCCGCAGCTGCGAGGCCATCTCGGTGACCGACAGCGAGGAGGTGTTGGTGGCCAGCAGCGCGGTCTCCGGCACCACGGCCTCGACCTCGGCGAACACCTTCTGCTTGACGCCGATCTCCTCGAAGACCGCCTCGATGACGAAGTCCGCGTCGCCGAAGCCGGCCGCCTTGTCCAGGGTGCCGCTCACCAGGCCCTTGAGCCGGTTGGCCTTGTCGCGGTTGATCCGGCCCTTCAGCAGCAGCTTGTCGACCTCGTCGTGTACGTAGCCGACGCCCTTGTCGACCCGCTCCTGGTCGATGTCGGTGAGCACCACCGGCACCTCCAGGCGGCGCGCGAACAGCAGCGCCAGCTGCGAGGCCATCAGGCCCGCGCCGACCACGCCGACCTTGGTGACCGGCCGCGCCAGGTTCTTGTCCGGCGCCCCGACCGGGCGCTTGCCGCGCTTCTGCACGAGGTTGAACGCGTAGATGCCGCTGCGCAGTTCGCCGCCCATGATGAGGTCGGCCAGCACCTGGCTCTCGGCCTCGAAGCCGGCCTCCAGGTCACCGTCCTTGGCGGCGGCGATGATCTCCAGCGCCCGGTAGGCGGCCGGGGCCGCGCCGTGCACCTTGCCGTCGGCGATCCGCCGGCCGTGCTCGACCGCCTCGTCCCACGCCGTGCCGCGGTCGACCGCCGGGCGGACGACCTCCAGCTCGCCGCGCAGCACCGCGCCGGTCCACAGCAGTGACTGCTCCAGGAAGTCGGCACCGTCGAAGATGGCGTCGGCGATGCCCAGTTCGTGCACCTGCTCGCCCTTGAGCTGCCGGTTCTGGTTCAGGGAGTTCTCGATGATCACCGAGACCGCCCGGCCGGCACCGATCAGGTTCGGCAGCAGCACGCAGCCGCCCCAGCCGGGCACCAGGCCGAGGAAGACCTCGGGCAGCGAGAACGCCGGCACCGCCGCGGAGACCGTGCGGTAGGCGCAGTGCAGGCCGACCTCGACACCGCCGCCCATGGCCGCGCCGTTGTAGTAGGCGAACGTCGGCACGTTCAGTGCGCCCAGCCGCTTGAAGACCTCGTGGCCGCCCTTGCCGATGGCGTACGCGTCCTCGCGGTCCGCGACCGCCTCGACGCCCTTGAGGTCGGCGCCGACGGCGAAGACGAACGGCTTGCCGGTGACGCCGACCCCCGAGATCTCCCCGGCGTCCGCCTCCCGCTCCACCTGGTCCAGGGCCGCGTCCAGGTTGGCCAGCGACTGCGGGCCGAACGTGGTCGGCTTGGTGTGGTCGAAGCCGTTGTCCAGCGTGATGAGGGCGAACTTCCCCCGCACGCCGGGCAGTTCCAGGTGCCGGACGTGGGCGGCGGTGACCACCTCGTCCGGGAACAGCGCGGCAGCGCCCTTCAGCAGCTCACCGGTCTCGCTCACTTGCCCGCTCCCTCGTAGTGGGGGTTCTCCCAGATCACGGTGCCGCCCATGCCGAAGCCCACGCACATCGACGTGATGCCGTAGCGCACGTGCGGGTGGTCCTCGAACTGGCGGGCCAGCTGCGTCATCAGCCGCACGCCGGAACTGGCGAGCGGGTGGCCGTAGGCGATCGCGCCGCCGTACTGGTTGACGCGTTCGTCGTCGTCGGCGATGCCGTAGTGGTCGAGCATCGCCAGGACCTGCACGGCGAACGCCTCGTTGATCTCGAACAGCCCGATGTCACCGATCGTCAGCCCGGCCTTGGCCAGTGCCTTCTCGGTGGCCGGGATCGGCCCGAAGCCCATGACCTCCGGCTCGACACCGGCGAACGCGTAGGCGACCAGGCGCATCCGCACCGGCAGCCCGAGGTCGCGGGCCACGTCCTCGGCGGCCAGCAGCGAGGCGGTGGCGCCGTCGTTGAGCCCCGCGGAGTTGCCCGCGGTGACGTTGCCGTGCGGGCGGAACGGGGTCTTGAGCCCCGCCAGGTTCTCCAGGGTGGTGCCCGGGCGCATCGGCTCGTCGGCGGTGGCCAGGCCCCAGCCGGTCTCGCCGGCCTCCGCGTTGGTGCGGCGCACCGCGATCGGCACAAGGTCCTTCTGGATCCAGCCGTTCGCGTACGCCTTGGCGGCCTTCTCCTGGCTGCGCACCGCGTACTCGTCGGCCCGCCGCCGGGTGATGTGCGGGAACCGGTCGTGCAGGTTCTCCGCCGTCATGCCCATGAACAGCGCGGAGTCGTCCACCAGCTTCTCGGAGACGAACCGCGGGTTGGGGTCGACGCCCTCGCCCATCGGGTGGCGGCCCATGTGCTCCACGCCGCCGGCCACCACGACGTCGTAGGCGCCGAAGGAGATCCCGCCGGCGGTGGTGGTCACCGCGGTCATGGCGCCGGCGCACATGCGGTCGATGGAGAAGCCGGGGACGGTGACCGGCAGGCCGGCCAGGATGCCGGCGGTGCGGCCCAGGGTCAGGCCCTGGTCGCCGATCTGCGTGGTGGCGGCCACCGCCACCTCGTCGATCCGCCCGGGGTCGAGGTCCGGGTTGCGCCGCAGCAGCTCCCGGACGCACTTGATCACCAGATCGTCGGCCCGGGTCTCGTGGTAAATGCCCTTCGGGCCCGCCTTGCCGAACGGGGTGCGGACACCGTCGACGAAGACGACGTCCCTAGCGGTACGCGGCACGGTTGCTCTCCTCCAGGTGCAGGGGGCGCTGCGGGGGAGCCGACGCGGCGGCTCCCCCGCCATGCTACTCGTGAGTAACTCAAGTGCCCAGTCCCTCCGCCACGAGCGGCGAAGGTCACACGTTCCCGCTCCCGGGGAGGCTATGCGCGCACCCGCCCACGGCCACCGGTGCGCCGGGACCCGGCCGGCCCCGGTCCGCGCCTCACTCCCCGGCCGGCTCCGCCGCCGGACCCCGCTCCGGCCCGGACGCCGGATCCGGCGCCGGCGTCGTCAGGGCCTCCGCGATCACCCCGGCGACCAGCGAGACCTGCCAGCCGCGCGCCCCGCGGTCCGCCAGCCGCTCCGCCACCGCCTCCGCCGACGGGCGGGCCGGCGGCTCCCAGCACACCCGGCGCACCGTGTCCGGCGCGATCAGGTTCTCCTGCGGCAGGTTCAGCCGTTCCGCCAGCGCCGTCACCGCCGAGCGCGCCGCCGCCAGCCGCGCGGCCGCCGCCGGGTCCCGGTCCGGCCAGGAACGCGGTGGCGGCGGCCCGGTCGGCGCGGCGCCCGCCTGCGGCAACTCCCGCTCCGGCAGCTCCCGCGCCCGGTCCACCGCCGCCTGCCACACGTCCACCTGACGCCGGGTCATCCGCCCGCCGAAGCCCTGCACGGCCGTCATGGCCGGCGCGTTCTGCGGCATCGCCAGCGCCGCCGCCACGATCGCGGCGTCCTGCAGCACCCGGCCCGGCGAGACGTCCCGCTCCCGCGCCATGGCGTCCCGCGTCGTCCACAGCTCCCGCACCGCCGCCAGCTGACGGCGCCGGCGCACCTTGTGCATGCCCGAGGTGCGCCGCCACGGGTCGGTGCGCGGGGCGGGCAGCGGGCCGGCCGCCAGGGCCGCGAACTCCTCCAGCGCCCACTCCAGCTTCCCCTGCCCGCGCAGCTCCTCCTCCAGCGCGTCCCGCAGGTCCACCAGCAGCTCCACGTCCAGCGCCGCGTACCGCAGCCACGGCTCCGGCAGCGGGCGGGTGGACCAGTCAACCGCCGAGTGGCCCTTCTCCAGGGCGAAGCCCAGCACGCCCTCCACCATCGGGCCCAGGCCCACCCGGGGGAACCCCGCCAGGCGGCCGGCCAGCTCGGTGTCGAACAGCCACCGCGGCCGCAGCCCGATCTCGTGCAGGCACGGCAGGTCCTGCGAGGCGGCGTGCAGCACCCACTCCGCGCCGGCGATGGCCTCCCCGAGCGCGGTCAGGTCGCCGCAGGCGATGGGGTCGATCAGCGCGGTCCCTGCACCGGCGCGGCGCAGCTGGACCAGGTAGGCCCGCTGCCCGTAGCGGTAGCCGGACGCCCGCTCGGCGTCGACGGCGACCGGGCCGGTGCCCGCGGCGAACGCGGCCACCACCTCGGCGAGCGCCTGCGCGCTCGCGGTCACCGGCGGAATCCCCTCGCGCGGTTCCAGCAACGGGACCGGCGCCGGGGTTGCTTCGCTTGCTGCGGTCTCTCGGGCGTCGGTCACCCGTCAAGGGTAGCCGGGCGTTCACCGCGCCGGTGCCGGGAACGGCCGGACGCCCGCAGAGCGAAACGTTCCGCCTGCGGGCGTCCGGTGCCGTCGCCCCCCGGGGGGCGCGGCGTGCGGCACGACGTGCCGGGATGCGTAACGGGCTCAGTGGATGATGCCGGTGCGCAGCGCCACGGCGACCATGCCGGCCCGGTCGCCGGTGCCCAGCTTGCGGGCGATCCGGGCCAGGTGGCTCTTGACGGTGAGCGCCGACAGCCCCATCGACACACCGATCGCCTTGTTCGACTGTCCCTCGGCCACCAGTCTCAGTACCTCCACCTCCCGTCCGGACAGTTCCCGGTAGCCGCCCGGGTGGCCCGGAGCACCCGGCGGACGCCGCTGCATCCGGGCGCCCGGCGCCCCGATCGGAGCCGCGCCCGGCCGCTGGGCCAGGCCGACACTGGTACGCGTACCGGTCACCACATAGCCTTTGACGCCACCGGCCAGCGCGTTGCGCACCGCGCCGATGTCGTCGGCCGCCGACAGCGCCAACCCGTTCGGCCAGCCGGCCGCCCGGGTCTCGGCCAGCAGCGTGAGCCCGGATCCGTCCGGCAGGTGGACGTCCGCCACGCAGATGTCACGTGGCGTGCCGACCCGGGGACGGGCCTCCGCGATCGACGACGCCTCGATGACGTCACGGACACCGAGTGCCCACAGATGCCGGGTGACAGTGCTGCGGACCCGCGGGTCGGCGACGACGACCATGGCCGTCGGCTTGATCGGGCGGTAGGCGACCAGGCTCGTGGGGTGGTCGAGAAGAACCGACACCGGGCCTCCTGTGGGGGAGGCGGAAAAGTCCGGCGCTGAGCGGGAAGATGCCGGAATTTCCGCGAGGATTAGGGTCAACCTCCTCTTCGGCAGCCGTCCGATCCGGCTTTAGGGAAAGATCTCGATTTATTCCGTAATGTTTTGGGGCCGCCACTGCCCGCATCACCCCGCCGGGCCTGCGGAAACGGCGAAAGGCGCCACCGGGGTGACCCGATGACGCCACCCGGGGCGACCCCCCGGCGCGCCGTGCCCGCCGGGCGCCCCCTCGGCTCAGCGCGGACCGCGCCGCTGCGGCAGCGAGACCACCGCGCCCGGCCCGCCGTCCCCCAGCGGTTCCAGCCCCGCCCCCGCGCACAGCAGTTCGCACCAGGCCGCCAGGTGCGCCGCCGCGTCCGGCGCCCCCTGCGCGTCCGCCACCGGCGTCCACGACGCCCGCACCTCGATCTGCGTGGCGTCCGCCCGGTCGGAAAGCACCCCGAAATGGTGTGAGGAACTCCGCGAGACGGTGCCGCCCAGCCGCGCGCAATCGGCACCGCGCGCACTGAGCGCACCCGTCAGCCACGACCAGCACACCTCCGGCAGCAGCGGGTCGGCGGCCATCTCCGCCTCCAGCTCCGCGCGCACCAGCGTCACCACCCGGAAGTCCCCGCACCACGACTCCGGCACCGACGGGTCGTGCAGCAGCACCAGCCGCCCGTCCGCCAGCTCCTCCTCGCCCTGCGTCACGGCCGCCTCCAGCGCGTACGCGTACGGAGCCAGCCGCTTGGGAGGCGGCATCGGGGTCAGCGACAGCTCCGGCCGCGGCCGGACGCCCCGCAGCGCCTCCACCGCCCGTGTGAAGAGCGCGGGCGCCTCGGCCCCGTCCGGTAGCTGTCCCTGAGCGCCTGCCATGCCCGGAAGACTAGGGCGCCCGCCGGTCCGCGTCCCGCAGGCGCCCGGGCGTGGCGGGTCGCCCCTTCGGCCCATGGGAGAATTCCCCCGTGACCGCAGAACAGGCAGCCGCCGCCCTCCCCAGTCCGAACCCCGCCACCGCCGGCTCGGCGTTCCTGCGCGCCTGCCGCGGCGAACCGGTGCCGCACACCCCGGTGTGGTTCATGCGCCAGGCCGGCCGCTCCCTGCCGGAGTACCGCGAGCTGCGCCGGGGCACCGCCATGCTGGAGTCCTGCGCGATGCCCGAGCTGGTCACCGAGATCACCCTCCAGCCGGTGCGCCGGCACGGCGTGGACGCCGCCATCTACTTCAGCGACATCGTGGTGCCGGTCAAGGCCGTGGGCTTCGACATCGACATCAAGCCCGGCGTCGGCCCGGTCGCCCCCGACCCGGTGCGCGAACTCGCCGACCTCGGCCGGCTGCGCCCCCTGGAGCCCGGCGACGTCTCCTACGTCACCGAGGCCATCGGCATGCTCACCGCCGAACTCGGCGCCACCCCGCTCATCGGCTTCGCCGGCGCCCCGTTCACCGTGGCCAGCTACCTCATCGAGGGCGGCCCGTCGAAGAACCACGAACGCACCAAGGCCATGATGTACGGCGCCCCCGACCTGTGGGCCGCCCTGCTCGACCGGCTCGCCGACATCACCTCCGCGTTCCTCACCGTGCAGATCGAGGCCGGCGCCTCCGCCGTCCAGCTGTTCGACTCCTGGGCCGGCGCGCTCGCCCCCGAGGACTACCGCCGCTACGTCATGCCGCACTCCGCGAAGGTCTTCGAGGCCGTCGCCCACCACGGCGTGCCCCGCATCCACTTCGGCGTCGGCACCGGCGAGATCCTCGGCCTGATGTCGCAGGCCGGGGCGGACGTCGTCGGCGTCGACTGGCGGGTGCCGCTCGACGAGGCGGTGCGCCGCGTCGGCCCCGGCAAGCCCGTGCAGGGCAACCTCGACCCCGCCGTGCTGTTCGCCCCCCGCGAGGCCGTCGAGACCAAGGCCCGGGAGATCCTCGACGCCGGCCGGGCCGCCCCCGGCCACGTCTTCAACCTCGGCCACGGAGTACTGCCCGACACCGACCCGGACGTGCTGACCCGGCTCGTGGAGTACGTGCACACCGCCAGCGCCGGCCGGGGCGGCGACGGCGACCGCTGAACGCGGTGGCAGAGTGGACCACATGAGCACGAACAACCGGCCGCTGGGCCGGGTCGTGGTGATCGGCGGCGGCATCTCCGGACTGGCCGCCGCCCTCCGGCTGACGAACGCCGGAGCCGCGGTGACCCTCCTGGAGGCGTCCGGGCGGCTCGGCGGCAAACTGTGGGCCGACGAGATCGCCGGCGTCCCGATCGATCTCGGCGCCGAGTCCGTGCTGGCCCGCCGCCCCGAGGCGACCGACCTCGCCCGGGCCACCGGCCTCGGCGACGACCTGCTGCCGCCGGCCACCACCCGTGCCGCGCTGTGGACCCGCGGCAGGCTGCGGTCCATGCCCCGCGGCCACCTGATGGGCGTCCCCGGCGACCTGGCACCGCTGTCCGCCTCCGGCGTGCTCTCCCCGGCCGGCCTCGCCCGCGTCCCCCTCGACCACGTCCTGCCGCGCACCCGGGTCGGCGAGGACGTCGCCATCGGCGAGTACGTCGCCGCCCGCCTCGGCCGCGAGGTCGTCGACCGGCTCGTCGAACCGCTGCTCGGCGGGGTCTACGCCGGTGACGCCTACCGCATCTCGATGCGCGCCGCCGTTCCCCAGCTCTACCAGGCCGTGGTCCGGGAACGCTCGCTCATCGAGGGCGTGCGCGGCGTCATGCGCCGCTCCGCCGCCGTCGCCCCCGGCCCGCCCGCCCCCGTCTTCACCGGTATCCGCGGCGGCGTCGGACGGCTCCCGCTCGCTGTCGCCGCCGCCGCCCGCGCCGCCGGCGCCACCGTGCGCACCGGCACCCGGGTCACCGCGCTGCGCCGCACCGCCGACGGCTGGGCGCTGCGCACCGACGGCGCCGACGGGCCCGCCGCCCTCGGCGCCGACGCGGTCGTGCTCGCCGTCCCGGCCCCGGCCGCCGCCACCCTGCTGCGCGCCGAGGCCCCGGCCGCCGCCGCCGAGCTCGACGGCGTCGACTACGCCTCCATGGCCCTGATCACCATGGCCTTCCGCGCCCGCGACCTGCTCGCCCTGCCCACCGGCAGCGGCTTCCTCGTCCCGCCGGTCGACGGCCGCACCATCAAGGCCGCCACCTTCTCCAGCCGCAAGTGGGGCTGGGTCCACGAGGCCGGGCCCGACACCTTCGTCCTGCGCACCTCCGTCGGGCGGCACGGCGACGAGGCCGATCTGGCGTGGGACGACACCGACCTGGTGCGGCTGTCCCGGCAGGACCTCGCCGAGGCCGCCGGGGTCACCGCGGCCCCGGTCGCCGCCCGCGTCACCCGCTGGAGCGGCGGCCTGCCGCAGTACCCGGTCGGGCACACCGCCCGCGTCACCCGGATCCGTGACCAGATCGCCAAGCTGCCCGGCGCGGCCGTCTGCGGCGCGCTCTACGACGGCGTCGGCATCCCCGCCTGCGTCGCCTCCGCGCACCGCGCCGCCGACGCCGTCACCGACGCCCTCACCACCCGCACCCGGGCGCCGGGCACCGGTGGCGGCGCGGGAGAATGACCGCATGACCGAGAACGAAGCCGCATCCGCCAGGGCCGCCAACGCGGGCAAGAAGGCCCGCGACCTCAACGACGTGATCCGCTACACCCTGTGGTCCGTCTTCAAGCTGCGTGACGTGCTGCCGGCCGACCGGGCCGGCTGGGCCGACGAGGTGCAGGATCTCTTCGACCAGCTCGCCGCCCAGGACGTGACCGTGCGCGGCACCTACGACGTCTCCGGACTGCGCGCGGACGCCGATCTGATGATCTGGTGGCACGCGGAGACCGCCGACGCCCTCCAGGACGCCTACAACCTCTTCCGCCGCACCCGCCTGGGCCGCTCCCTGGAGCCGGTGTGGTCCAACATGGCGCTGCACCGCCCGGCGGAGTTCAACAAGTCGCACATCCCGGCGTTCCTCGCCGACGAGACGCCGCGCGCCTACATCAGCGTCTACCCCTTCGTGCGCTCCTACGACTGGTACCTGCTGCCCGACGAGGACCGCCGCCGCATGCTCGCAGAGCACGGCAGGATGGCCCGCGGCTACCCGGACGTGCGCGCCAACACCGTCGCCTCCTTCTCGCTCGGCGACTACGAGTGGCTCCTGGCGTTCGAGGCGGACGAGCTGTACCGCATCGTCGACCTCATGCGGCACCTGCGGGCCTCCGAGACGCGGATGCACGTGCGCGAGGAAGTGCCGTTCTACACCGGGCGCCGCCGCAGCGTTGCGGAACTCGTGGCGGGACTGGCGTAACCTTCGCCTCACGGAAAACGCACCGGGGGCCCGGCGGCACCCGGTGCTCCCGGCGGGCCTTGCGGCGGGCGGTCGCCGGCGGAGCAGACGGGCGCGGCATGGGGGCGGAGACGGAACGCGACAAGGGCAGGCAGTCCACCGACACGGTGGACGTGCTCGTCATCTGCGGAGCGGCGGGGGTCGGCAAGACCTCGACCGCGTACGAGGTGTCCCTGCGCCTCGCCGAGGACGGGGTCCAGCACGCCCTCGTCGACTGCGACGAGCTGGACCGCGTTCATCCCTGGCCGGTGCCGGGCCTGCCGGTGTGGGAGATGGCCCGGCGCAACCTGGCCTCGGTGTGGGCCAACTACGCGGAGCTCGGCCACCGGCGCCTGGTGCTGTGCGGGGTCTTCGCCGACCTGCGCCACGAACTGCGCTGGATCGCCGACGCGGTGCCGGACGCCGCGTTCACCGTCGTCCGGCTCACCGCCCGGATCGGCGTGCTGGAACACCGGGTGCGGCGCCGCGAGATCGGCACCGGCACCGACGACCAACTGGTCCGCAGCACACGGCAGTTGCGCGACATCGCGGTCTTCGACCCGCCCGGCACGCTCACGGTCGCCACTGACGGCCTGACGGTCAGCGAGATCTCCCGCCGGGTCATCGCCCTGTGGCCCGCGCTGCCCCCCGGCTCCCGCACCCCGCCACCGGGGCTGTGGTGACGGGTCGCCGGCGGCGTGACGGGGGCGTTCGCCGGCGGGCCGGACGTCGGCGGGGCTGAGCACGCCCGAACCGGTGGCGTCCGGGGCCGGGATCCGGTGGAATGCCAACTGCCGTACAGAACAGCGATGGTGAGGCCAGGGGGCGGGCTGTGGAGAGGTCGCAGGCGGAGGAGATCCGCGAGGGGTTCCGGCTGTGGCTGGTGGAGCTGTACGAGCGGGCCGACTCGCCCCCGTACCGCGTGCTGGAGAGAAGGAGCCGGGACAGGGCCGCGGGGGCTCCCGACGTGTTCATCGGCAAGAGCACGATCGGCGCGCTGCTCACGTCCTCGGACCGGCTCCCCGCACCCGACCGGGCGCTGAGACTCGTCATCGCGTTACGCCTGGACGACGGGGTGATCGCCGAGACCCGGGAGCGGCTGAGGGAAGCCCGCCGGGCGCTGGCGGCGATCGAGGCCGCGGGGGCGGCCGGGACGGGCGCTTCGGCGGCGGAGGCCGGGCGGAGGACCGCCGATCCCGTGCCGGCCCCCGCCGCCGCCCCCGGTGCGGCGGAACCCGTCGCCGTCCCGGCTCCGGCCCCCGGCACCGCCGTTACGGACCCCGCCCCCGGCCCCGGTGAGCCCCACGCGTCCCCCGCCGGGGCGTCCGGCGCCGCGCGGGCCGGGAACCTCGGGGGCCGGGCGGTCCTGACCGGGGGCGTCGCGCTGGTCGTCGTCGGGGCGGCCGTCGCCTACGCGGCCGGCGCGTTCGGCACCGGTCACGCCGCGAAGGCCGCCGCCCCGCCCCCGGCGCCCGCCCGGACCGCCACGTCGGCGCCGTCCGTCACCACGTCCGCGCCGCCGGTCTCCTCCTCCGCCTCCGCGCGGCCCGGCGACGACCAGGGCGCGGGGCCGCTGCGCTACACGGTCGAGTACGAGAAGGAGGGCTTCGACCTGGCGCTGCCCGCCGGGGTGGGGCTCACCGCGGAACAGCGCAGGGTCGTCCAGAACCTCGCGAAGCCGGGCACGTCATCGACCGGCCCCCAAGCCGTCTACGCGCAACTGCGGGCAGAGGGGGGTGCCTTCCTCCAGGACCTGTCGATGCGCATCACGCTGGCGGACAAGGGACGGCGGACGATCCGCGTCGACGACATCGAGCCGGTGAACGTGCAGCGGACGCCACCGCTGGACGGCACGTTCATCGACGTCCCCTCCCAGGGTGAGGACCCGCTCACCACGATGGTGTTCGACTTCGACGACAATCATCCGGTGGCGCGGACACCCAACGCCCTGCATCCCCAACGGCCCGGCGGGCTCTACTTCGCCGAGCACTACCTCACCGTCGGCACGGGCGAGGAGGACGGCATCCTGGTGACCTCGCAGACCACCCGGGACGCCGTCTCCTTCGACATCGAGGCCGACTACCGCCTCGACGGCCGGGCCGGGCGGCTGGTGATCGACGACCACGGCCACCCGTTCCACCTCACCCCGGTCAACTGCACGCGCTCCAGCACCAGCACGAGCAACGGACCGGTGGACGGCGAAGCCGCTTACCACAGCGTCTGGGAGATGCAGAACTTCGGCGAACCCGTCATCCCCGCCGCCGACCCCGCCCACTACCGGATGGGCGCACCCTACTGCTGACCCCCGTGCCCCGCCCCGCGGCAGCCCCCGCGCCGCCGTACCGCGGGGGCCGGCTCGTCGAACGTGCGCCAGGCACGCCGCACGACGTCGAGAGCCCGACTCAACTCCCGTGCGGTCAGCGCGTGTTCGACCGGGTGGGCGCAGGCGACCCGGGCCCGCCGCGCCCGGTGCAGCTGCGGCACGGACAGTCCGGTCGCCCGCGCCAGGCAGCGCACGGCGTCCGCCGGCTCGGGACACCGCGCGCTCAACGCGTCCCAGAGGATGACGAGTTCCCACGCGTCACACGGGTCGATGGCGGCGGTCCAAGCAGCGGGGAAGGTCACGTCAGCCTCCTGCGGGCATCACCGCAGGACCCCTCGGCGGGGCCTGCGATCCGGTGGAATGCCTCCATGACTACGCCGTCCCCCGCCGGAAGTCCCGTGGTCAGGACGCCTTCGGACGGCTCCGGACACCCCGGGACGGTGGGTCGGGCGGGCCGGGTGCCGACGGTGGTGTGACGGAGCCCGTGACGGTGTGACCGGATGCTGCCCGGCCGGTGCGGGGGCCTCGTGTTCCGGTTGGCCGTGCCGTGCCGTGCCGTGCCGGGAGCCGCGGCCCGCGTGGGGTCAGCGGCGCAGGGCGGGGTGGTCGGCGACCACGGTGGCCGAGCCCGGCGCGACCTCGGTGAAACCGGCGTCGCGCACCAGCGGCAGGCCGGTGTCCAGGAGTGCGGCCCAGCGCTGCGGGCTCGCGGTGCGCACCGCCAGCGCGAACCCCGACTCCCGCCAGGCGGTCCTTCGTTCCTGCGACAGCTCCCACCAGGCCAGCTGCGCCGCGTGCCCGGTCTGCGCCATCGCCTTGCCGGCCGACATCGTCACCGCGGGGTTGAGCCACAGCACCGGCAGGTCCGGCCCCGGGACCTCCCGCGGCGGGGCCGGATCGTCCAGTTCGGTGCCCGACACCTGGAGCTTGGCCAGTTCCTTCGGCCAGCCGTCCAGCGGCACCGGCGGACAGACCCGCACCAGCGCCTCCCGGCCGGCGACCGTGATCCCCGGCAGCGTCCCGGCCCGCCGCCACTCCGAGCCCCGGGCCCGCCGCACCACCTTGCGGATTCGGGCGTCCTCCCAGTTCCGCCGGGCCGCAGCCCACTCCCCGTCCCCGTCGGCCCGCTCGTCCGCCAGGAAGGTCAGCACCGCGCGCGCCGACGTCTCCAGCGCGTCCGTCCGTTCCGGCGGCGCGTCCCGCTCCATCCGCACCACGAGGGGCAGCACGAACTGCGGGGCGGAGTCCTGCGGGACGAGGTCCTCAGGGGCGGGGGCGGACGCGGGGGCCGGGGTGGGGTCGGTGCTGCTCACCGGGTCAGCATGTCACGGGCTTTACTCGAACGGGTGATCTGTTCCGGGGCGGGAACACCGTGCGGCCGGGGCCCGTTGGAGCGGACGTGGGAGTGAGGGCGCCGCCCGGGGCGGCGCCGGAGGACCGAGGGGGACGGGCATGCTGAGGCTCGAAGGGGTGGGACGGCGGTACGGGCCGCGGGGGCCGTGGGTGCTGCGGGACGTGCGTCTGACGCTGCTCCGGCACGCGCTGGTCCGGGTCGAGGGGCGCAACGGCACGGGCAAGTCCACCCTGCTGCGGCTGCTCGCCGGGATCGACGCGCCCTCCGCCGGGCGGATCACCGGCCGGCCCGCCACCGCCTACGTGCCGGAGCGCTTCGCCGCCGCGCTGCCGTTCACCGCCGGCGGTTACCTGACGCACCTCGGGCGGGTGCACGGCCTCACCGGCGTCCGCGCCCGGGCCCGCACCGGCGAGCTGCTGGAGCGCTTCGGCATCGGGGAGCACGCCGGCACCGCGCTGGAGGCGCTGTCCAAGGGCACCGCCCAGAAGGTCGCGGTCGCCCAGGCCCTGCTGGCCGAGCCCGAACTCATCGTGCTGGACGAGGCGTGGACCGGCCTGGACACCGCTGCCCGCACCCTGCTCGACGCCGAGGTGGGCGCCCGGACCGCCGCCGGGGCCACGGTGGTCTTCGTCGACCACGACCCCGCCCGGCTGGCCGGCGCCGCCACCGCCGTACACCGGGTCGAGGGCAGCGCGGTGGTGGACGCCACCGTCCGGCAGGAGACCCCGGCCACCGCCGGGCCCGCCGTCCTCATCGACGCGGTCCGCCCCGGTGGCCCGCACCCGGTGCCCGCCCCGCTCCCGCCCGGCGCCCGCGTCCTGCCGCCCGGCGCCGATCCGGACGCCCTGCGGCTGTCGGTGCCCGCCACGGGGTCGGACACCGTGCTGCGGCTGCTGCTGGCCGCCGGTCCGCCCTGGCACGTGCGGTCGGTGACCCCGCAGCCGCCCGGTGGCCGAGCCGGTGCGGTGCCCGGTGCGGGGGACCTCGCGGGGGAGGAGGGGCGATGACGTCACGCCTGCCCGCCCTGCTGGGCTACCAGACGGCCCTGCTGCTGCGCTCCTACCGCTGGCTGCCGCCGCTGCTGCTCTACGCGATCGTGACGGCGGTGGGCGTGCAGGGCGGGGAGCCGGTGCTGGGCTCCCTCGGGGTGACCGCCGCCGCGGTGCTGCCTGCCGCCGCCTGGCTGGTGCGGGTGGTGGTCACCGCCGAGCCGCCCGCCGCCCGCGCCGTGACCGCCGCGGCCGCCGGCCCCGGCCTGGTCCACCTCGCCCGGGTCACCGTCGCGGTGGCCGCCGCCGCGGTGATGGGGGTGGCCGGCACGGTGGTGGTGACGTGCATCAGCGCCCCGCACAACGACGCCTCCACGGTGGCAGTCTCCCAGGGCGCCGCCCTCGCCGACGGCACCCTGTCCACCCTGACCTGCGTGCTGCTGGGCGCGGCCGCCGGTCTGCTGTGCAACCCGCCGGTGCTGCGGGCGCCGGGCTGGCCGATACCGCTGACGGCGGCCCTGGCGGTGCTGGTGCTGGTCGCCTCCGGCTCGCCCGCCAACGCGGCGGTCACCGGCCTGGTCACCGGTTCCGCCTCCGGCACGGTCCAGCTCCCGGTGCCCGCGCTGCTGTTCGCCGCCGTGGTGTGCGCCGCGTTCACCGTGGTGACGTGCCGGCTCGCCGGCCGGCGGTAACGCCCCGGCCGCGGTGCCCGGGCCGTGCGGCACCGGTGCGCGGCACGGACCTGTGGCACGCCTGCGCGGCGCCCGGGAAGGGGGTGGCGGGCGGTGGGTGCGGACGGCATGCTGGTCGGATGGTGATCAGGGAGGCGACCGGCGGTGACTGGCCGCGGATGTGGCCGTTCATGCGGCGGATCGTGGAAGCCGGTGAGACCTACACCTACCCGCGCGACCTCGGCGAGGAGCAGGGGCGGGCCATGTGGATGCTCACCCCGCCGGGGCACACGGTGGTGGCCGTCGACCAGGACGGCACGGTCCTCGGCACGGCGAAGATGAACCCCAACCACATGGGCGGCGGTTCGCACATCGCCTCCGCCAGCTTCATGGTGGACCCCGAACACGCCGGCCGGGGCACCGGGCGGGCGCTGGGGGAGTACATGCTGGCGTGGGCCCGTTCCGAGGGGTACCGCGCGGTGCAGTTCAACGCCGTCGTGGAGTCCAACACCCGGGCGGTCGCGCTGTGGAAGTCCCTCGGCTTCGAGGTGATGACCACGCTGCCCGAGGGCTTCGCCCACCCGTCGATCGGCTACGTCGGCCTGCACATCATGTACCGGCGTCTCTGACGCGGAAACGAGCGCCTCGGGCGCCGCACAGGGGTTGCGCGCCGCCTTCGGCTCCGCAGGGCCGCACGGCCGCGTGGCCCGGCGCCGTCCGCCGACTCCCGCAGGCGCCCAGGATCCCGCGCCCCCGCCCCGTCAGGCTCCCGCCGGCCCCGGCCCCGCCGGGCAGACGCGGGGCGGGGCGCGGGAGGGGGTCACTCCTCGGTGGGGGCCAGACGCAGAGAGATGCTGTTGATGCAGTAGCGCTGGTCGGTGGGGGTGGGGTAGCCCTCACCCTCGAAGACGTGGCCCAGGTGGGAGCCGCAGCGGGCACAGCGGACCTCGGTGCGGCTCATGCCGTGGGAGCGGTCCACGAGCAGTTCGACGGCGTCGGTGTCCTTCGGGTCGTAGAACGAGGGCCAGCCGCAGTGCGAGGGGAACTTCTCCTGGGAGGTGAAGAGTTCGGCCCCGCAGGCGCGGCAGGAGTAGACGCCACGGGTGGTGGTGTCGGTGTACTCGCCGCGGAAGGCGGGTTCGGTCCCGGCCTGGCGCAGCACCGCGTACTCGGAGGACGTCAGCTCCTGCTGCCACTGCTCCTCGGACTTGTCGATCTCGTACGACATGGCATCACTCCTCAAGCTGTCGGCCCGGTGAGGCGGGCGACGATACGCGGACCGAGGTCGGTCACGTCTCCGGCCCCCATGGTGAGAACGAGATCACCCGGCTCCGCCATTCCGGCGATCAGGTCCGGCACCCGGTCCTTGTCGTGCTCGGCGGTCACCGCGGCGCCCTTGGCCAGCGCGGCGTCGATGATCAGGGCGCTGGTGACGCCCGGCACCGGGTCCTCGCGGGCCGGGTAGATGTCGAGGACCACGCCGGCGTCCGCCAGCGTCAGGGCGGCGCCCATCTCGTCGGCCAGCTGCTGGGTACGGCTGAACAGGTGCGGCTGGAAGACCACCAGTACCCGCCCGTCACCGGCCGCACCGCGCACCGCCTCCAGGTCGGCGGTGATCTCGGTGGGGTGGTGGGCGTAGGAGTCGATGACCAGGACGCCGTTCGCGGTGCCCTTGGGCTGAAGACGGCGGCCGACGCCGGTGTAGGCGGTGACCGCGGCGGCCAGCACGGCCACCTCGCCGCCACCGGCGGCGGCCGCGGCGGTCACGGCGGCGCAGGCGTTGTGCGCGTAGTGCCGGCCGGGCACCGAGACGGTGAAGCGGTGCTCGGCGCCGTCCACGGCGTAGGTGACCTCGCTGGTCATGCCGTGCGGGGTGACGGAGACGACGCGGTGGTCGCTGCCGGGGCCGGTGCCGACCCGGATCACCGTCAGGTCGTCGCGGTCGGCGATCCGGGCGGCCAGCACGTCGCAGCCCGGGTGGTCGCCCAGCACCAGGGTGCCGCCGGGGCGGATGTTGCGGGCGAAGGTCTCGAAGGAGTCGTGGATCTCCTCGATCGAGGCGTAGTTGGCGTGGTGGTCCAGCTCCACGTTGAGCACGACCGCCACGTCCGGGTGGTATTTGTGGAAGCTGCGGTCGCTCTCGTCGGCCTCGGCGACGAAGATCTCCCCGCCGCCGTGATGCCCGTTCGAGCCGGGGCCGTGGATGTCGCCGCCGATCGCGTACGACGGGTCGAGACCGACGCCGCCGAGTGCCACCGCCAGCATCGACGTCGTGGTGGTCTTGCCGTGCGTGCCGGCCACCGCGATGGAGCGGCGGCCCTCCATCAGGGCGGCCAGCGCGTCGCTGCGGTGCAGCACCGGCAGCCCGCGCTCGCGGGCCGCGGTCAGTTCCGGGTTGTCGGCGCGGATCGCGCTGGAGAGCACGACGCAGCCGGCCTCGGGCGCCAGGTGCGCGGCGTCGTGCCCGACGTGCACGGTCACGCCCGCGTTGCGCAGCGCCTCGGCGGTCGGCGACTCATTCGCGTCGCTGCCGGACACCGCGGCGCCGCGGGCGGCCAGGATCTTGGCGATGCCCGACATCCCGGCACCGCCGATGCCGATGAAGTGCGGTCGTTCCATGGCGGAGGGGACGGCGGACGTCATACGTGACTCTCCCTGGCGCTGACGTGGGTGCGGGTTCCGAGTATGCCAACTCCGGCACGGCGCCCCCCGGCGCACACGGCCGCCCGCGGGCCTCGCGGAGGGTCAGCCGTCGTGCGCGTACAGTTTGAGGACCGGGACGCCCACGGTGTGGCGGGCGCGCGAGGCCCAGTCGCGGTGGAAGAACTCCTCGACCAGGTGGGGCGCGGTCAGCACGATCACCTCGTCGGCCCTCTCCCGCGCCACCACGGCGGTCAGCGCGTCCAGCGGGTGGTCCTCGACGATCTCGCCGGTGGCCGTCGCACCGCTCCCGCGCAGCGAGCGGAGGCTGTGCTCCAGCGCGGAGGCGGCCGGGCGGCGGGCCTGTGAGCCCTCCGGTTCCTCGTCCTCCCGGGCCGCCCGCTGGATCTCGCCGAGCGCCACGTCGTCCAGCGCCCGCAGCAGCCGCTCCTGGTCGCCGCGCGGCTGGAGGAGCACCACGTAGCGCACCGGGTCGCCGCCGTGCAGGGTGGTGACCATCTCCACGTCCACCGGGGCGAGCGGCCTCTCGATCATCAGGATTGTCGTCAGCACCCGGATTCCGCCCTTCTCCCGACCGTCTCGGTCAGCTCTGTCCCCCCATCCTGCCCCGTCCGGCCCGGGCCAGGCGGAACCCGCGCCCGGCGGGGAGAACCCGGCGGGGACGTCAGGCGGCGGCGCGGGCGTACCGCGTGAAGAGGAAGCCGTCCTCCTCCAGCACGCACACCGGCGTCATCCGGGCCGGCACGGCGAGCACCGGGCCCGCCGTCACCCGTGGCGCGTCACCGGAGCACAGCACGGGCGAGACGGTCAGGCACAGCTCGTCCAGCTCACCGGCGGCCGCGAACCGCCCCAGCAGCCGGGGTCCGCCCTCGCACAGCAGACGGGTCAGCCCCAGCGCGGCCAGTTCCCGCACGGCGGTCGCCGGGTCCACGTGGCTGCCCGGGCCGGCCACCACCACCCGCGCGCCGGCCTTCCGCGCGGCCCGCACCCGCGCCGGATCCGCCGCCGCGCCCGTCACCAGCAGCGTCGGCACCACGGCCCCGGTGAACAGCGGGGCGCCGAAGTCCAGGTCCAGCCCGGCGGAGACCACCGCGATCGCCGCCGCTGGCGCCTGCCCCGCCGCCGCCCGCCGCTCCCGGAACGCCTCCCGGGCCCTCGCCGGCCGGTAGCCCTCGGAACGCACCGTCTCCGCGCCGACCACGACCGCGTCGGCCAGCGCCCGCAGCACCCCGAAGATCCGCATGTCACCCGCCGACGACAGCGGCCCCGACGCGCCCTCGTGCCGCGCGGCCCCGTCCAGCGACCCCACCATGTTCGCCCGCACCACGGCCTCCCGCCCGGGGGACGCGGGCGGGTACGCGTACGCCTCCGCGAGCCCTTCCAACGTGTCCAACGTCTCACCGTCAACGGCGGCGGGCAGCAATCGGCGCATACCCGCCAGTCTGTCACGAGCGAACGGCTCCACCGGGGTTCAGCGGGGTCCTGGGTCCGTCCATCGGCCTTCCCCTCCGCTGCCGGCCGCGGCTTTCGCCCGGGGCGGACCCGCGTCCGGGAGCGGACCGGGCGGCCCCGGACGCATCCCGCCCCGCGACAACCCCGCCCGCCGCCGCTCAAGGTCGGGCGACCGCCTACTCTTGAGTCCTGTGACGACCCCCGCCCAGACCCCGCAGCCCGCCGCGGGCGACCCCGTTTCGCTGGCTGAACGGCAGCCGCGTGTGCCCGCCGACCGGCTTGTCGCGGAGATGGTGCCGCCGCCCCGGTTCGACGCGGTCCGTTTTGACACCTACCGGCCGGATCCGGGGCAGCCCGGCCAGCGGGAGGCGGTCACGGTACTGGAGGAGTTCGCGGGGACGCTGGGAGCGGCGCCCGCCGCGCGCCGGCGCTGGTTCCGCAGGGAGGCCCCCGCGCCGGCCGGCCCGGGCGGCGTCTACCTCGACGGCGGCTACGGCGTCGGCAAGACGCACCTGCTGGCATCCCTGTGGCACGCCGCGCCCGCCCCGCGGGAGGCCAAGGCGTTCGGCACGTTCGTGGAGCTGACCAACCTGGTGGGAGCCCTCGGCTTCCAGCAGGCCGTCACCGCGCTGTCCGGCCACCGGCTGCTGTGCATCGACGAGTTCGAACTCGACGACCCCGGCGACACCGTGCTGGTCTCCACACTGCTCGGCAGGCTCGCCGACGCCGGGGTGCGGCTGGCCGCCACGTCCAACACGCTGCCCGGCAAGCTCGGTGAGGGCCGGTTCGCCGCCGCCGACTTCATGCGCGAGATCCAGGGCCTGTCCGCCCGGTTCCGCCCGCTGCGCATCGACGGTGAGGACTACCGGCACCGCGGCCTGCCCGAGGCGCCCGCCCCGTTCACCGACGACGAGGTCGCCGAGGCCGCCGCCCGCACCCCGGCCGCCTCGCTCGACGACTTCGGCACGCTGCTCGCCCACCTCGCCCGCGTCCACCCCAGCCGCTACGGCGCGCTGTGCGACGGGGTGGACGCGGTCTTCCTGCGCGGCGTGACCGCGGTGCCCGACCAGGCCACCGCGCTGCGCCTGGTGGTGCTGGCCGACCGGCTCTACGACCGCGAGGTGCCGGTGATGGCCTCCGGCGTGCCGTTCGACGAGGTCTTCGGCGCCGACATGCTGGCCGGCGGCTACCGCAAGAAGTACTTCCGCGCCATCTCCCGGCTCACCGCGCTGGCCCGGGAGGCCAAGACCCTGTGAGCGTTCACGCCACCTTCGCCAGCCACGGCCGGTAGGCGGTCGCGAACGGCTCGGCGTTGCGGCGTACCGCGGCCAGCAGCGTGTCGGCGGCACCCCGGGCCGCGGCCACCACACCGGCCGGGTAGCCGTAGCGCACCTGGTGCTCGGTGAACTCGTCCTCGTCGTCGAGGTAGACGCGGCCGTTGCGCTTGCGGATGACGTCCAGGTCGAGATCGGCCATCGTCACGGTGCCCGGGTCCGGCCAGGAGGGGACCGTGGCGATGTCGCAGTAGATCTCGGTCCGGCTGGGAGCGGCGTTGAACGAGGCGGTCCACCAGCCCTCCCGGGGGAAGAGCATCACGAACGCCTCCTGGAAGACCACCTCGTGGTCGTGCCCCCGCCGCAGCAGCGCGCCGGCCCGGCAGCCCGCCCACACACCGTGCCCGTCCTCGCCCAGCAGCAGCGCGTCATGGTTCCAGTGCAGCGAACCGTCGTACTTGGTGAACACCACCCGGATCGTTGTCTCATCACTCATGACGGCACGCTACGCGCCCAACTCCGTCGCGCGCGACGAGGATCCGCCCGCCCGTCACGGCACGGGGTGCGGCGCGGGCGGTGTCGAAGCCGTGAAACTCCCCTTCCGCGCGAGGTGTTGGGCTGCGAGGACCCCGCGGCCGCAGTAGTCTCCTTGATCGTGGACGGGGGGATCGGGCGCGAGCGGACGGACGGTGCGGTGGAGACCTCGGGTGGACTGGTGCTGCCGGGCGGCGGTGACCAGGGGGACCAGGCCGCCTCCGAGGCGCAGACCATCACGGTCTCCCTCGCCCGGACCGGTCCCGCACTGCAGATCGGCAGTGAACTGGACTGGAACGCGCGCGACTGGGACGAGGTCCGCGACCGGGCCCGCCGGGCCGGCCGCGCCTACGTGTGGCTCAACCTCGTCGAACAGCGGCTGCGTGCCGTCGTCAACGCGGTGCTGCGGCCCATCTACGAACCGGTGCACGGCGAGGAGTGGGTGGTCGCCGCCGCCGGACCGGCCGGCCACGAATGGGTGCAGCGCGCCGCAGCGGTCCGCGAGGTCTCCCGCCGCAAGGGCTACCTGCTCGACCCGGCCGACGACAACATCCTCTCCTTCCTGACCCTGCCGCAGTTGCGCGAACTCGTCGTGCAGCACTGGCCCTGCTTCGACCCCTACCTCGACGAGCGCCGCGAACTGGAACTCGTGCTGGACGAGCTGGAGGTCGCCCGGCACGTCGTCAACCGCAACCGGGCGCTGTCGGAGACCGTGCTGGCGCAGGCCGAACGGGCCGCCGGACGGCTGCTGACCATGCTCGGCGCCGACAACCGCTCCGCCGCGGGCGACCGGGTGCGGATCGACGCAGTCGAGGAGATCGTCGGCGACCGGTACGCCGACGTCATCGGCGTGCACACCGACCGGGTGCAGCTGCTGCGCCGGCTGCCCGCCGAGGAACTCTTCGGCGGCGCCCGCCGGCTGGACGCCATAGGGATAGGTCTCAACCTGCTGGTGCAGAACTACTCCGGGCGCCGCCTGATCCGGCTGGCCGACGGCGGCAGCCGGTTGCGGCTGTTGTTCCTCAACCCGGCCAGCAGCACGGTGCGCCGCCGGGAGCGCGAACTGGGCCTGGGACGCGGGGAGATCAGCCGTGCGGTGGAGATGAACATCATCCACATGCGCCGCGTGCGGGCCCGGCTGCGCGACCCGGGGGCGTTCGAGATCCGGGTCTACGACGAGACGCCGCGCTTCAGCGCCTACCTCGTCGACGGTGACGCCTGCGACGGGCTCGCCGTCGTCCAGAACTACCTGCGGCGCTCGCGCGGCATGGAGTCCCCGGTCGTGGTGCTGCGCGGCGGTGGCAGGGAACTCGTGCACCACCCCGACCACGGCCACGCCGACCGGGACGGCGGCCTGTTCGACATCTACCGCGAGGAGTTCGAGGGCGTCTGGCAGGACTCCAAGGCGGTCAGCTGACCCCGCGGCGTCAGAACGCGTGCCAGCGCGCCGCCGGATCCCCCTCGCGCAGGGAGACCACCCGGCGGGCGAACTCGGCGGCCGCCGCCGGGCGGTGCGGGGCGTGCTGGGCCACCCAGGCGCACGAGGCGGTCTCCCGGGCCGCCCGCAGCACGGTGTGGCCGGACCACTCCCGCACGTCCCAGCCGTAGGCGGCGGTGAACCGGGCGTACGCGTGCGCGGGGAGGCCGTATCGGTCGGCGGTGAGCGCCATGACGACGAGGTCGTGCTCGCGCAGGTCGGCGCTGAAGGTCTCCAGGTCGGTCAGCACCGGACCGTCCGCCGTGACGTGCACATTGCGCGGCAGGGCGTCGCCGTGCACCGGACCCGGCGGCAGCACGGGCGTCAACTCCCGCACAGCAACGGCCAGTTGGTCCCGGCGGTCGCGCAGGAACGCCGCGTCCCGCGCCGGCACCGCGTCCCCCGCCAGCCGCAGCCAGCGCTCCACCCCGGCCAGCAGGTCGCGCGGCGGCAGGTCCGGGACGCCGCCGGCCGGCAGCGCGTGCACCGCCCGCAGCAGCTCCGCCAGGTCCTCCGCACCGGCCGGGCGCACCGCGGGCGGCAGCCGGTGCCAGGCCGTCACCGGCAGCCCGTCGGCCAGCACCGCGGCGGCCGCCGGACGCACCGCCGGCACGCCCCGGCCGGCCAGCAGCCGCGCCACCCGCACCTCGCGGGCCGCCCGTTCCAGCAGCGCCGGCTCCCGGCCGACCTTCACCACCACCTCGCCGCACCCGAACACCGCGTTCTCGCCGAACGCCAGCGGCTCGGGGCTCCGCGGGGTGAACCCGGCCGCCGCCACCGCCCGCAGGGCCCGGGCGGCGGTGAACGGGATCACTCCGCGTCCACCCGGTAACCCGCCACCGACGGCCAGCGCACCGTCAGCACCACCGACGCCTCCTCGGCCACCCACGAGTGGTCCACGCCCTTGCCCCACACCACGTAGTCGCCCTGCTTCTCCAGCAGCACGCTGCGGCCCGGCAGTTCCACCCGGAACCGCCCGCTGATCAGCACCAGCAGCGCCGTGCGCGCCTCACCGCGCACCCACTCCAGCCGCTCGTCGCCCGGCGGGTGGATGCCCCACTTGATCTCCACCTCCGCGCTGTGCCGGGGGCCACCGGGCTCCTTGAAGTGCCCCATGATCCAGCCCCGGTCCAGCGGCGCGTCCACGCCCGCGTTCCCGACGTACACACTGCTGTCGTCCATGCCCGGGACGCTAGCAGCCACCCGGCCGGCCGCCGCTTCCGCCGCGTGGCCGCCCGAGCGGCTCCCCGCGCTCCTGCGGCACCCCGCCTACGCCGCCGCCTCGTACCGCCGCACCACCAGAGCGGCCACCTCGGGGGCCGCGCCCAGTACCGGGGTGAGGAAGTCCGCCGTGGCGGCCGCGGACGTGATGCGGTCGGGGAGGCGGCCGGGGGCGAGGACATAGGGGGCGACGAGGACGTGGCGGGCGCCCTCGGCACGCAGGGCGCGGACGGCGTCGTCGGTGCGGGGCAGGGCGGTCGAGGCGTAGGCGGGGCGTACGTCGCGCCAGCCGCCGCTCGCGCGCCACCGCCGGGCCACGCCCTCGACGACCGCCAGCGCCGCCGGGTCGGAGGTGCCGGCCGCCGCCAGGACCACCGCCGTCGAGGCGCGGTCCAGCGCCGGGGCGGTCTGCGCCACCCGCCGCTCCAGCGCCTCCAGCAGCAGCGGCGAGGGACCCAGCACCCCGGCCTGCCGCAGCGCCTGCCCCGGATGCCGTTCCCGGGTGGCCGCCAGGACCGCCGGCACGTCGGTGCGGGCGTGGAAGGCCGCCGTCAGCAGCAGCGGCACCGCCACCACCTCCCGCGCGCCCGCGCCGGCCAGCGCGCCGACGACGTGGTCCACGTCCGGCCCGCAGTGGTCGAGGAACGCCGCCTCCACCCGGGTGCCGGGCCGCAGGCGGCGCACCGCGGCGGCCAGTTCCCGGACGGTGGCCGCGTGCCGCGGGTCCCGGCTGCCGTGCGCCACCAGCAGCAGCGCCGGACCGCCGGCCGGGGCGCCGCGGACGGCGGGCGGCACGGTGGCCGGGAACGCCCTCACGCCAGCAGCCCCCGCGACCGCAGCACCCGGCGCTCCACCGGCTTGAAGACCAGCAGTTCGATCCCGATGCCGACCACCAGGATCAGCAGGATCGCCGCCAGCACGCCCGGCATGTCGGAGTTGGTGCGGGCGTTCTCCAGCAGCTGGCCCAGACCGGTGCCCAGCATCGGCGAGGTGGCGATGATCTCCGCCGCCATCAGCGAACGCCAGGCGAACGCCCAGCCCTGCTTGAGGCCCGACAGGTAGCCGGGCAGCGCGGCGGGCAGCAGCACGTGCCGCACCGCCCGCAGCCCGGTCGCCCCGATGACCCGCCCGGCCCGCAGGAACAGCGGCGGCACCTGGTCGACGCCGGAGACCAGCCCGTTGGCGATCGAGGGGACCGCGCCCAGCAGCACGACCGCGTAGACGGTGGAGTCGTTCAGCCCGAACCAGATGATCGCGGCCGGCACCCACGCCACCGACGGCATCGCCTGGAGGCCGGACAGGATCGGGCCGATGGCCGCCCGCACCGGCGCGACCCGGGCCACCAGCAGACCCAGGGGCGTGCCGATGAGGACCGAGACCACGAAACCGAGCGCGCCGCGCGAGACCGAGGTCCACACGTAGCCCAGCAGCGTGCCCTGCAGCCACATGGCGCGCACACTGCCGGCCACCTCGGCGGGGCTGGGCAGTTCGTAGTGCGGCTTGGCCTGGAAGTGGTAGGCCAGCTGCCACGCCACCAGCACCAGCACGACCGCGGTCACCGGCGGCAGCACCTTGGCGCGCAGCACCTGGCGGGCCGGCGGGCGGGCCGCGGTGCGGGTCTCCAGCGCGTCAAGGCCGGCCTCAAGACCGGCCAGGTCGCCGTCCCGCGGGGCGGTGCCCGCCGTCGTCGTCTCAGCGCTGCCCATGGCGGCTGATCTCCTCCCGCAGCCGGCCGGTGATCTCCACCGACAGGTCGGCCACCGCCGCGTCCTCGATCCGCCGCGGCTGCGGGATGCCGACCCGCCACTCCTGGCTGATCCGGCCCGGCCGTGAGGACAGCAGCACCACGCGTTCGGCCAGCCGCACCGCCTCACGCACGTTGTGCGTGACGAACAGCACCGACAGCCCGGTGGACCGCCAGATCCGGGTCAGCTCCTCGTGCAGCACGTCACGGGTGATGGCGTCGAGCGCGGCGAACGGCTCGTCCATCAGCAGCAGTTCGGCGTCCTGGGCGAGGGCCCGGGAGAGCGCCACGCGCTGCCGCATGCCGCCGGACAGCTCGTGCACCCGCTTGCCGTACGCGCCCCCCAGCCGCACCAGATCCAGCAACTCCTCGGCGCGCTCACGGCGTTCGGCCCGCGGCACACCGCGCATGCGCAGCGCCAGCTCCACGTTGCGCCCGGCCGTCAGCCACGGGAACAGCGCGTGTTCCTGGAACATCAGCGCCGGGCGGCCGGCGACCGTGATGGTGCCGGCGCTGGGGCGGTCCAGACCCGCCACCATGTTCAGCAGCGTCGACTTGCCGCAGCCGGAGGCCCCCAGGAGGCAGACGAACTCGCCGGGTGCCACGTCCAGCGTGATGTCGTCCAGCACCGGGGTCTCGGCGCCGGGGCGGCCGAAGGACTTCGTCACGTGCGTGACGCGGGCCGCGTACGCCGTGGTGGCGGCGGGGGCCTCGTGCTGCGTGGTGACCGGGGTGGCCATGCGTCTCACCTCCTGGGGGTCGGCCGGTTCACAGACCGGCGTCGGACAGGGCCGGCCGGCCCTGCGCGGTGAGGACCGAGTTGAGCGGACCGAGGTCGTAGACGCCCTTGAGGTCCGGCTGCTTGAGCAGTCCCGCCTTCACCGCGTGGTCGGCCTCGGTGCGCAGGGTGGCGGCCAGCGGGTCGTCGGTGACGTCGACCTGCGCGAAGGCGGAGTCCAGCACCGGCTGGGGCAGCGGCTTGCCGGACAGTGCGGTCAGCCGCTGGTTGATCGCCTGCTTCGCCCGGTCCGGGTGGCTCTTGATCCAGGCGTTGGTCCGCACCGAGCCGCGCAGCACGGCGGCCACCACGTCCGGGTGGGCCTTGAGGAACGTCTGGGAGACGACGACGTTGGTGATGACGAACCGCCCCTGGGGCCACAGGGACTTCTCGTTGAGCAGTACCTTGCCGCCGGCGGCGACCAGCTGGGAGGCGAGCGGTTCGGGGGCCCAGGCGCCGTCGATGCCGCCCTGTTCGAAGATCACCGGGGTGGTCTTGTTGTCGATCCGCTCGACGGTCACGTCGCCCGTGCCGGACTGCGCGTCCTCCCGGTAGCCCTGGGAGGCCAGGTAGTTCAGCAGCGCCACGTCCTGGGTGTTGCCCAGCTGCGGGGTGGCGATCCGCTTGCCGCGCAGGTCGGAGAGGCTGTGGACCTTCCTGGGGTTGACGACCAGCTCCACGCCGCCGGAGGCGGAGCCGGAGATGATCCGCAGGTCCTGGCCGTGCGACTTGACGTAGGCGTTGACGGCCGGGGAGGGGCCGAGCCAGCCGATGTCGACGGCGCCGGCGTTCAGCGCCTCGACCTCCGAGGGGCCGGCGTTGAAGACCTGGGTGTCGATCTTCGTGGCGCCCAGCTGCTTCTGGAAGATGCCCTGCTGGAGGCCGACGAGCGCGGTGGCGTGGGTGACGTTGGCGAAGTAGCCGATCCGCACCGTGGACGCCGACAGCTTCTGGGCCGGACCCGGCGGACGCCGCCGGGGAGCCGGAGGTGGTGGCGGCCTTCGAGCCGTAACCGCAGGCGGCCGGCGCGCCCAGCAGCAGCGGGACGGCGGCGGCCGCCGCCAGTCGTCGTCGGCGGGATACGGCACGGAGCGGCACAGGGGTGATCACGTGAACGGGTCCTTTCGGCGGGCCCGTCCGCGGGGGATCAGCGGGGCGGGCCGGTGAGGGTGGGCCGGGAGGGGCGGGCCGCGGCGGTGGTGCCGCGGCCGGACAGCGCGGGAGCGGGGGTCAGCGCGCACATCGCGCGACTCCGCCCTGTCCGCTGCCGAGGGTGCCGCTGCCGACGCGGCCGCCCTCCTTGGCGAACGACGAGAACGTTTCGGTGGTCATGTCAGAAGTCCCACCCCTCGTCGTCCCCCGCCGGCCGCCCGTCCGGGGCGCCGAACGCCTCACCGGCCATGCCGGCGGTCAGCGTCGTGCCGTCGGCGGGGTCGATCAGCAGGAACGACCCGGTCAGCCGCGAGTCGGCGTAGGCGTCCAGCGGCAGCGGCTCCGCGGTGCGCAGCCGGATCCCGCCGATGTCGTTGACCTCCAGCCGCCCGGGCTCGGCCACCCGGGACAGGCCCGCGGTCAGGTCGATCCGGTACGGCAGTCCCTTGACGACGGCCTTGACCGTGCGGGTGCCGTGCTTGAGCAGCACCCGGTCACCCACCGCCAGGGGGCGTTCGTTGAGGTGGCAGACGGTGCCGCCGACGTCCTGGGTGACCACCGGGGCGCCGCCGGCCGGGGCGATCAGGTCGCCACGGGAGACGTCGAGGTCGTCGGCGAGCAGCACGGTCACCGACTGCGGCGCCCAGGCGGCCTCGACCGCGCTGCCCAGCGCGTCGATGCCGGTGATCACACTGCGGCCGCCGGAGGGCAGGACGGTGACCTCGTCGCCGACCCGCAGCACCCCGGAGGCGATCCGGCCGGCGTAGCCGCGGTAGTCACGGTGCTCGGCGGTCTGCGGGCGGATCACGTACTGCACGGGGAAGCGGGCCGGCTCGGCGGCAGGGTCCTCGCCGACGGGAACGGTCTCCAGGTGCTCCAGCACCGTCGGGCCGCCGTACCAGTCCATCCGCGCGGAGGGGGTCACCACGTTGTCGCCGGCCAGCGCGCTGATCGGGATCGCGGTCACCTCCGGCACGCCCAGGGAGGCGGCGTAGGCGGTGAACTCCCGCGCGATGGCGGCGAAGACCGGCTCCGCGTAGTCGACCAGGTCCATCTTGTTGACCGCCAGCACCACGTGCGGCACCCGCAGCAGGGCGGCGACGGCCGCGTGCCGGCGGGTCTGCTCGACCACGCCGTTGCGCGCGTCGACCAGCACCACGGCCAGCTGCGCGGTGGACGCGCCGGTGACCATGTTGCGGGTGTACTGCACGTGCCCGGGGGTGTCGGCCAGGATGAACCGGCGGCGGGCGGTGGCGAAGTAGCGGTAGGCCACGTCGATGGTGATGCCCTGCTCGCGCTCGGCGCGCAGCCCGTCGGTCAGCAGCGCCAGGTCCGGCGCCTCCTGTCCACGGCGCAGGGACGCGGCCTCGACCGCCTCCAGCTGGTCGGCCAGCACCGACTTGGAGTCGTGCAGCAGCCGTCCCACCAGGGTGGACTTGCCGTCGTCGACCGATCCGGCGGTGGCGAACCGCAGCAGCGAGGTGGCCGTATCCGAGATGACGGTCATCTTAGAAGTACCCCTCGCGCTTGCGGTCCTCCATCGCGGCCTCCGACATCCGGTCGTCGGCCCGGGTGGCGCCGCGCTCGGTCAGCCGGGACGCGGCGATCTCCGTGATGACCTGCTCGATGGTCACGGCGTCGGAGTCCACCGCCCCGGTGCACGACATGTCGCCCACGGTGCGGTAGCGGACCGTGCGGCGCTGCACCGGCTCGTTGTCGCGCGGGCCGCCCCACTCGCCGGCCGTCAGCCACATGCCGGAGCGGGAGAAGACGTCCCGCTCGTGCGCGTAGTAGATCCCCGGAAGCTCGATGTCCTCACGTTCGATGTACTGCCACACGTCCAGCTCGGTCCAGTTCGACAGCGGGAAGACCCGCACGTGCTCACCGGGGGCGTGCCTGCCGTTGTAGAGCTGCCACAGCTCCGGGCGCTGGCGGCGCGGGTTCCAGGCGCCGAACTCGTCGCGCAGGCTGAAGACGCGTTCCTTCGCCCGGGCCTTCTCCTCGTCGCGCCGGCCGCCGCCGAAGACCGCGTCGTAGCCGCCCTCGCCGATGGCCTCCAGCAGCGGCACGGTCTGCAACGGGTTGCGGGTGCCGTCGGAACGCTCGCGCAGCCGCCCGTCGTCGAGGTAGTCCTGCACCTTCGCCACGTGCAGCCGCAGGGAGTGCTCGGCGACGGTGCGGTCCCGGTGGGCCAGCACCTCCGGGAAGTTGTGCCCGGTGTCGACGTGCAGCAGCCCGAACGGCACCGGCGCCGGCGCGAACGCCTTCAGCGCCAGGTGCAGCATGACGATGGAGTCCTTGCCGCCGGAGAAGAGGATCACCGGCCGTTCGAACTCCCCCGCCACCTCGCGGAAGATGTGCACCGCCTCGGACTCCAGCACGTCCAGGTGGGGCAGCGCGAACGGGTCGCCGGTGGCGGCGGTCGCCTCGGTCACCGTGGTCATCGGACGATTCCCTCCTGCGTCAGCAGCGTGTGCAGCGCCTGCGCGGACTCCTCGACGCTCTGTTCGTGCGCCAGGATCCGCAGCACCGGGTCGGCCGGCGCCTCGTACGGGTCGTCGACGCCGGTCAGCCCGGTCAGCTGCCCGGCGGCCTGCTTGGCGTACAGCCCCTTCACGTCCCGCTCCGAGCAGACCTCCACCGGGGTGGCCACGTGCACCTCCAGGTAGGAGGTGCCACGGGCCGTGTGGTGCCCGGCGACCGCCGCACGGCTGTCCGCGTACGGCGCGATCACCGGAACCAGCACCACCACACCGTGCGAGGCCAGCAGTTCGGCGACGAAGCCGATCCGCGTCACGTTCGTGTGCCGGTCCTCGCGGGAGAAGCCGAGACCGGCGGAGAGGAACTCACGGATCTCGTCGCCGTCGAGCACCTCGGTGCGCCGGCCCTGGGCCTCCAGGCGGCCGGCGAGCGCGCGGGCGATCGTCGTCTTCCCCGCGCTCGGCAGCCCGGTGAGCCACACGGTGGCCCCGGTCGTCCCCATCGTCGCCTCCTCAACACCGCTCGGTCCGGTCACAGGTGCAGCCCGCACTCGGTCTTGCCGGTGCCGGCCCAGCGGCCGGCGCGGCCGTCCTCGCCCTCCAGCAGCCGCCGGGTGCACGGCGCACAGCCCACCGACCCGTAACCGTCCTGCAGCAGCGGGTTGGTCAGCACCCCGTGCCCGGCCACGTAGGTCTCCACGTCGTCCTGGCTCCAGCGGGCGATCGGCGAGACCTTGACCTTGCGGCGCCGCGCGTCCCAGCCGACCACCGGCGTGCCGGCCCGGCCCGGCGACTCGTCGCGCCGCAGCCCGGTCGCCCAGGCGTCGTAGCCGGCCAGGCCCTCCTCCAGCGGTGCCACCTTGCGCAGCGCGCAGCAGCGGTCCGGTTCGCGCTCGTGCAGCCGGGGCCCCAACTCGGCGTCCTGCTCGGCGACCGTCCGGCGCGGGTGCAGGGTGATGACGTTGACGTCCATCACCGCCGCCACCGCGTCACGGGTGCCGATGGTCTCCGGGAAGTGGTAGCCGGTGTCGAGGAAGACCACGTCCACCCCGGGGCGGACCCGGGAGGCCAGGTGGGCGACGACCGCGTCCTCCATCGAGGACGTCACGCACAACCGCGGCCCGAACGTGGCGTCGGCCCAGCGCAGGATCTCCAGCGCGTCGGCGTCCTCCAGGTCCCGGCCGGCCCGTTCGGCCAGCTCGCGCAACTCGTCCTCGGTGCTGACCAGTCGGCCGGTCATCGCCCCTCCTCGCCGTTCCCGCCGTCCCGCCGCAGGCCACTGGCCAGCAGTCCGAGGAACTTCAGCTGGAACGCCCGGTTGCACGAGGCGCATTCCCAGGCGCCGTGGCCCGCCTCGCTGGGGCGCAGGTCCTCGTCCCCGCAGTAGGGGCAGTGGAACGGTGCCGCGCGTTCGCTCACGACAGCGCCTCCTCGGGTGCCCGGGCCGCCCAGGTGGCGAACCGTTCACCCTCGGCGCGCTCCTCGCGGTAGCGGCGCAGTACCCGCTCGACGTAGTCGGGCAGTTCGGCGGAGGTGACCTTCAGGCCGCGCACCTTGCGGCCGAAGCCCGCCTCCAGGCCGAGCGCGCCGCCCAGGTGCACCTGGTAGCCCTCGACCTGCCGGCCCTGCTCGTCCAGCACCAGCTGGCCCTTGAGGCCGATGTCGGCGACCTGGATGCGGGCGCAGGCGTTGGGGCAGCCGTTGAGGTTGATGGTCACCGGCTCGTCGAAGTCCGGCAGCCGGCGCTCCAGCTCGTCGATGAGGGAGGCGCCGCGCGCCTTGGTCTCGACGATGGCCAGCTTGCAGAACTCGATGCCGGTGCAGGCCATCGTGCCGCGCCGGAACGGGGAGGGGGTGACCCGCAGGTCCAGCGCCTCCAGCTCCGCCGTGAGCGACTCCACCCGGTCCCCGGCCACGTCGAGGACCAGCATCTTCTGCTCGGTGGTGGTGCGCACCCGGCCGGAGCCGTGCGCCTCGGCGAGGGCCGCGATCTTGCCCAGGGTGCTGCCGTCGATGCGGCCGACGCGCGGCGCGAAGCCGACGTAGAACAGCCCGTCCCGCTGCCGGTGCACGCCCACGTGGTCGCGCCAGCGTCCGGCCGGCTGCTCGGGGGCGGGGCCGTCGGTCAGCCGCCGCTTCAGGTACTCCTCCTCCAGCACCTCGCGGAACCGCTCGGGACCCCAGTCGGCGACCAGGAACTTCAACCGCGCCCGGTTGCGCAGCCGGCGGTAGCCGTAGTCGCGGAAGATGGAGATGACGCCTTCCCAGACCTCCGCGACCTCCTCCAGCGGCACCCAGGCGCCCAGCCGCACGCCCAGGCGCGGGTTGGTGGACAGCCCGCCGCCGACCCACAGGTCGAAGCCGGGGCCGTGCTCGGGGTGGACCACGCCGACGAAGGCGACGTCGTTGATCTCGTGCGCCACGTCCAGCAGCGGGGAGCCGGAGACCGCGGTCTTGAACTTGCGCGGCAGGTTGGAGAATTCCTTGTCGCCGATGAAGCGGCGGTGGATCTCGTCGATCGCCGGGCTGCCGTCGACGATCTCGTCCTCGGCGATGCCGGCGACCGGCGAGCCGAGGATGGTGCGCGGGGTGTCGCCGCACGCCTCGGTGGTGGACAGCCCGACGCCCTCCAGACGGCGCCAGATCTCCGGCACGTCCTCGATGCGGATCCAGTGCAGCTGGATGTTCTGCCGGTCGGTGACGTCGGCGGTGCCGCGGGCGAACTGCTCGGAGACCTCACCGATGACCCGCAGCTGTCCGGTGGTCAGCCGGCCGCCGTCGATGCGCACCCGCAGCATGAAGTGCTTGTCGTCCAGCTCCTCCGGCTCCAGGACCGCGGTCTTCCCGCCGTCGATCCCGGGCTTGCGCTGGGTGTAGAGGCCCCACCAGCGCATGCGGCCGCGCAGGTCGGCGCCGTCGATCGAGTCGAATCCCTGGTACTGGTAGATCGTCTCGATGCGCCGGCGGACGTTGAGGCCGTCGTCGTCCCGCTTGACCTGCTCGTTGCCGTTGAGCGGGGTCATGTGACCGACGGCCCACTGGCCCTCGCCGCGATGGCGGCCGGCCTTCCGGCGCGGGGCAGGGGTTTTCTGCGGGGTGTCCGGCGTTGTGGGCATGGCGATGCGAGTCCTTCTGCGACTGCGGGACGGGCGCGAGGCAGCGGGCAGTTCCGGCCGGGGACGGCGGCGCAGCGGGCCGCGCGCGTCCGCGGTGACGGGCGTGGTGGATCGTCGGCGCTGGAGGGATCAGCTCGCCGGACAGATGGCGCTGGACATGCGGCCGAGGTCGACGTGCAGCCGACCGACCAGGGAGATTCCAGTGCGAGACATGACGGAAGCGTGACACGGCGATCTCGGGCCAGTCCACCACCGTCCGGATTATGGACGTTAATGTCTCACATGATGAACAGCCTGTGGCGCGGGTCACGTTTCGCCGCACTTCGGGACGGCTTCGGCCGCCGCTATGTCCCGTATCTCCGTTTCGCGGACGGGCGGTGGGGCTCAGGCGTCCGCGTGCTCGACGGAGAAGACCCGGAACCCGCGCCGCTCGTAGTTGGCCAGCGCGTACGGCCCGTCGAGGCTGCAGGTGTGCACCCACACCCGGGTGGTCGCGGCCCGCCCGGGCCAGCGGTCCGCCAGGTCCCACGCGCGCGCGGTGCCCAGCGACAGCAGCAGGCCGCCGGTCCCCCGGCCCCGGAAGGCGGGCAGCAGACCGAAGTAGGAGATCTCCACCCGCCCGCCCTCCTGCGGGTCCAGCTCCACGTACCCGGCGGGCGTGCCGTCCTCGTAGGCCACCCACGTCTCCTGCGCCGGCCGCTCCAGGAACGCCGCCCACCGCTGCGGCGGCCACGCCAGCCGGTCGGTCCAGCTCACGTCCCCGCCGACGGCGGTGTACAGGAACCGGCTGAACGCCGCCGACGGCACCCCCGACCGATCCACCCGCACCCGGTCGCCCGGCCGGGGATCCCCCGCGGGCACCAGGTCCGCCGGGGAGGTCTGCTCCAGTGACCAGGTCGTCACGCCGCCGCCGCTCATGCGCCCAGCCAACCACGGGGGCGGGTGGCCGGGCCCGGCGGGGCGGAGCCGGGTGGCGCGACCGTGGGCGGTGCGGGGGCGGGGTGCGGAGGGCGGTCCGGGCGGTCAGGTTGCCGGCGGCTCGGGCGGCTCGGGCGGCTCGGGCGGCTCGGCGGAGGCGTTCCGGACCGCGGACAGCCGGGCGAAGACGACCACGTTGCTGTCGTAGCCGGCGCCGCGGGTGAAGCCGCCGCCGCAGGTGATGACCCGCAGCTCCGGCTGCCCGGTGTCGCCGTAGACCCGTTCGCCCGGGAAGGCGTTCTTGGCGAAGACCTGCACGCCGTAGACGGTGAACACCGCCGTGCTGCCGTCCGCGCGGGCGACCCGCACGGTGTTGCCCCGGTGCAGCGCGCCCAGCCCGTAGAAGACCGCCGGCCCGCGCAGGGTGTCGACGTGGCCGTCGATGACCGCGGTGCCGCGTTCGCCGGGGGAGGGGCCCTCGGCGAACCAGGCGGCCCGCCGGCCCTCGTCCGGCGGGGGTGCCCCGAGCCCGCCGTCCGGTGTGCCGCCCACCGTCATCAGTGCCGCGTTCACCCCGAGCGCCGGCACCCGCACGCGGACGGGCGCGGAGAACCCCAGTGCCCCGGGCGGGCCGCCCGCCGGACCGCCGGTGGGGCCGGGGAGCGCGCCGCCGCCCGGGGTGGTGGCCGCCGCGGCGGGGGCGTCGCCGGTGCCGGGCTGCGGGGGGCCGGAGCCCTGCGCGCCGTGCCGGATCATCGACACCGCCAGGAGCGCGGTCGCCGCGATGGCCAGCGGGGCGCGGTAGCGCCCGCCCCTCGTCCCGCTGCCGCCCGGTTCCTCGCGGGTCACCGGATCGCCTCCTCCGTGCTCGTCGCCACCGCCCCCGCCGCCGCTCTCCGGGCGCCTCCCGCCGCGGCCGACGCTAGGCGCGGGCCCCGCGGTGGGCCAGCGATACGGGCGAACGGGTGGCGCCGGGCGGGTGGGTGCGCGGCTGTCCGGGTGATCATGAAACGCCCCTGCGGCGGGCCGCTTGACCGCGCTGACCAGGGCTGTAACGGCTCCGTGGGGGTGCTGATCTGACGATCCGACGGTCGTTCTGCGGATGCGCGGCGCCCGGCGCCGGGTGAATCTCATCGTGGAAGCGCACCCCCCTCGAACCGGGGCAAAACGCCCCAGGCGCTTCCGTGAAGGGAATTCCAGATGTTCGTGACTCGCGCACTCGCCGCCACTGCCATCGCGGGCATGGCCTTCGGGCTCTCCGCTCCGATCGCCTTCGCCGAATCCGCTCCCGCCGTCGTCTCCCACGACGACTGCGGTCACCACTGGGGCGGCAAGAAGGACCACGGGCGTGGCGACAACGACAACGGCCGCGGTGGCGACAACGGCCGCGGTGGCGACAACGGCCGCGGCGGGGACAACGGCCGCGGTGGCGACAACGGCCGCGGCGGCGACAACGGCCGCGGTGGCGACAACGGCCGCGGCGGAGACCAGGGCAACGGCCGTGGTGGCCGTGACCAGGGCCGCGGTGGCATGGAGAACAACAACCGCTCCGAGAGCAGCCAGTTCATGGAGAACTCGGCGTACAGCACTCACGGTTGGGACCGTCACTGCCGTCCGTCGCACGGTGCGGACACCGGCCTGGGCGGCAGCATCACCGGCATGAACACCACGCAGACCGCGCTCGGCGCCGGCCTGCTGGCCGTCGCGGTCGCCGGTGGCGGTGTCTACCTGCGTCGTCGTCAGGGCTCGAACGCCTGACCCGACCAGCGGTAGTCCTCTCGCGAACCGCCCCCACCCTCCCCGGGTGGGGGCGGTTCGCCGTGCTGGCCCGGGCCGCCGGCCGCCGGGTGCCCGTTTCGGGGCGATGTGGTCGTAGCCTGGAGGGCACTGGCCGATCACGGGGGCTGGGAGAGGCGGGATGACCGATCCGGCAGGGTTCCTCCACGTGGCGCGGCGCACCCGGGCCCGGCGCCCGGTGGGAGAACGGGTCGGGGACTGGCGGGAGGTGCACCGGGAGCGGCCCTCGCTGCCGCTGGCCGCCGAACAGGCCGGACGCTGCATGGACTGCGGGGTGCCCTTCTGTCACGCCGCGTGCCCGCTGGGCAACCTCATCCCCGAGTGGAACGCCCTGGCGCACCGCGGCGACTGGGACGAGGCGGCGGCCCGGCTGCACGCCACCGACAACTTCCCCGAGATCACCGGACGCCTGTGCCCGGCGCCCTGCGAGACCGGCTGCGTGCTGGCGATCAACGCCGAACCGGTGGCGATCAAGGATGTGGAGGCCGCCGTCGCCGAGCACGCCTGGGCCGCCGGACTGGCCGGACCGGTGCGGCCGGCGCTGCCCACCGGCACCTCGGTGGCCGTCATCGGCTCGGGGCCGGCCGGCCTGGCCGCCGCACAGCAGCTGGCCCGGGCCGGCCACCGGGTGGAGGTCTACGAACGCGCCGACCGGGCCGGCGGCCTGCTGCGGTACGGGATCCCGGAGTTCAAGCTGGAGAAACGCCACCTGGACCGCCGCCTCGGCCAGCTGACCGACGAGGGCGTGGTGCTGCACACCGGCGTTCCGGTGGGCGCCACCGGACTGCCGGCCGCCGAGTTGCTGTCCGGCCACGACGCGGTGGTCGTGGCCACCGGCGCCGGGGCCCGCCGCGACCTGCCGGTGCCCGGACGGCGACTGACCGGGGTCCACCAGGCGATGGACTACCTCGTGCCCGCCAACCGGGTACGGGAGGGCGACCCGCCCGACCCGTCCGTCACCGCCCGCGGCCGCGACGTGGTGATCGTCGGCGGTGGCGACACCGCGGCCGACTGCCTGGGCACCGTGGTGCGGCAGGGCGCCGCCTCCGTGGTGCAGCTCGACATCCGCCCCCGCCCCGGACCGGAACGCCCCGGCGACCAGCCCTGGCCGGTCGACCCGCACGTGTACCTCACCTCACCGGCGCACGAGGAGGGCCGCACCATCCGCGGGCTGCCGCGGACCGCCGACGTGCGGGAGTTCCGGGCGGCCACCCTGCGGTTCGAGGGCGACGCCGCCGGGCGGGTGACCGCCGTCCGGCTGGCCGACGCCGCCCCCGGCACCCGCGATCCGCTGCCCGGCACCGAACGCTCCCTGCCCGCGCAACTGGTACTGCTGGCCCTCGGCTTCACCGGCCCCGACACCTCCGACGGCCTGTCCGGCCAGCTGGGCCTGGCCCTCGGCGCCGACGGCTACGCCCGTGGCGAGGACTTCGCCGCCGCCCCGCAGCCGCCGGGCGCCGGCACACCGGTCTTCGTCGCCGGGGACGCCGGCCGGGGACAGTCGCTCGTGGTGTGGGCGATCGCCGAGGGCCGGTCGGCGGCGGCCGCCGTGCACCAGCGGCTCACCGGGCGCGCGGAGCTGCCCGCACCGGTCACACCGGGGGACCGTCCGCTGACGGCGTGAGCCCGCGCGCGGCCAGCACCACCGGCGCGGTGGAGAACGGCAGCAGGTCCACCGGATCGGCCGGCCGCAGCAACCGCACCGGCGTGGCGTCCGCGAACCGGTACGGGCGGTGCGCCAGCACCACGCCCAGGTGCCGCCGCAGCCGGGACAGCTCGGCGCGCACGGTCACCGTGCGCGCCGGGTCACCGAACAGGTCACCGGCCAGCTGCGCGGCGGTCGACCCCTGCGGGCGCAGCGCCAGCGCGAACAGCAGCTCGGCGTGGCGCGGGCTCAGCCGCCGGCTCCACACCCCGGCGGTCCCGTGCACGCTCACCGACCACACCCGGGCGTCCGACAGGTCCAGCAGCACCTGCCCGCCCCCGTCCGCCGCACCGTCGTCCCCGCCGGGGAACCGGATCAGCCAGCCGCCCGGCAGCGGCTCCAGCAGACAGCGCCCCAGCGACGGCAGCCACATCCCGCCCGGCGCCGGATCGGCCGGCAGCGCGATCCGCGGCACCGGCGGCATCCCGGTCACCGCCGCCGTCCACCCGTCCCGGTCCACCGCCACCGCGGCCCCGCCCACCCGGGCCAGCAGCGGAGCGGCCAGCGACCGCAGCCGGTCCACCGACTCCCAGTGCCGCTGACGCAGTTCCCCCTCAGCGACCCGGGCGACCGCCGTGACCAGGGCCAGCGCGGCCGGCTGCCGCACCGCCGCCGGATGCGTCAGGTTCACCACGCCCAGCAGCGTGCCGTCCCGCGGGTCGTGCAGCGGGGCCGCCGCGCACGACCACGGGCGCAGCGCCCGCACGAAGTGCTCGCCGGCCGTCACCCGCAGCGGTTCGCGGGCCACCAGGGCGGTGCCGATCGCGTTGGTGCCGGCCGCCGACTCCGACCACGAGGCGCCCTCCGCCAGCGCCACCCGGTCCGCCCGCCGCCGCATCCCGGGCCCGGCGTCCCGCCACAGCACCCGCCCCTCGGCGTCGCACACCACCAGCATCGTCACGTCCTCGGCGGTCAGCGAGGCCAGCCCGTCGCGCAGGGTCGCCTGGACCGAGGCGATCCGGGTGGTGGTGCGCCGCCGCTCCAGCTCGTCTGCGGCCAGCACCTCACCCGGCGTCCCGCCCTCCGGGTCCACCCCCTCGCGCAGGCTGCGGTGCCACGACTGACCGATCACCGGCCGCGGCCCGGCCCCCGCCTCCCCCGGCAAGCGGTGGAACGCCGGACCGGCACGGCGTTCCACCGGCCGGAACGCCGTGGTCGGCGGCTGATGGGCGGATGCTCGGTTCACGTGTGGTCTCTCCGGTCCGACGACGCCACACCCCCGCGGCGGTACCGGAACGCGTCAACGACGGTGTTCCGCCCGGGGGTTGCAACCTGATGCAACCATTGTGCCGTCCGCCGCGCCTGGGCAAGAGTGAACGCGGCCGCGCCGCCGGACCTCGTCGAGACGAACCGCCTGTGCGGCCACGGGTGGTGCCGAGTCGGCGCGGCACCACCCACCCGGCCTCCCGCTCAGCCCGCCACCGCCCGGGCCCGGTCCACCACCGCCCGCAGGTCGAGGCTGTGCGGCAGAGTGCCGAAGCCGCTGCCCCAGTCACCGCCCAGCCGCGAGGCACAGAACGCGTCCGCCACCTGCGGCGGCGCGTACCGCACCAGCAGCGAGCCGCCCAGCACCAGCGCCATCCGCTCGGTCAGCCGCCGCGCCCCGCCCTGCGCGCCCTCCAGATCGGCCAGTTCGGTCAGCAGGTCCTTCACCGCCGCGTCCAGCCGGTGATCCGCGCCGCGCGCCGCGCCGACCTCGGTCAGGAACGCGTCCAGCACCCGCGGTTCCCGCGCCAGCGCCCGCAGCACGTCCAGCGCCTGCACGTTGCCCGAGCCCTCCCAGACCGCGTTCACCGGCGCCTCGCGGAACAGCCGGGGCATGCCCGACTCCTCCACGTAGCCGTTGCCGCCCAGGCACTCCAGCGCCTCGTAGGCCACCGCCGTGGCGCGTTTGGTCACCCAGTACTTGGCCACCGGCAGCGCGATCCGCCGCAGCGCCCGCTCGTGCTCGTCGTCCACGTCGTAGGAGTGCGCCAGCCGCAGCGCCAGCGTGGTGGCCGCCTCCGACTCCAGGGCGAGATCCGCCAGCACGTTGCGCATCAGCGGCTGTTCGGCCAGCTTCGCGCCGAACGCCTCCCGGTGGGTGGCGTGGTGGACCGCCTGCGCCACCGCCTGCCGCATGATGGCCGCCGACCCCGACACGCAGTCCAGCCGGGTCGCCGCCACCATCTCGATGATGGTCGCCACCCCGCGGCCCTCCTCGCCGACCCGCTCGGCGAACGTACCGGAGAACTCCACCTCGCTGGAGGCGTTCGAACGGTTGCCGAGCTTGTTCTTCAGCCGCTGGATCGCGAACGTGTTGCGGGTGCCGTCCGGCAGCACCCGCGGCAGCAGGAAGCAGGTCAGCCCGCCGGGCGCCTGCGCCAGAACCAGGAAGGCGTCCGACATCGGCGCCGAGCAGAACCACTTGTGCCCGGTCAGCGCGTACTCCCCGGCGGCCGCCAGCGGCTCGGCCCGGGTGGTGTTGGACCGCACGTCGGAGCCGCCCTGCTTCTCCGTCATGCCCATCCCGAACAGCGCGCCGGCCTTGCGCGCGGCCGGCAGCAGCTCCGGCTGGTAGAGCCGGGAGGTCAGCAGCGGCTCCCAGCGTTCCGCCAGCGCCGGCTCGTGCCGCAGCGCCGGCACCGCCGCGTGCGTCATCGACAGCGGGCAGCCGTGCCCGGCCTCCGCCTGCGTCCAGGTGATGAACGCCGCGGCCCGCCGCAGGTGCCCGTCCGGCCGGGTCCACGCGCCGGTCAGCCCCGCGGAGACCGCGTGCCCGAGCAGCCGGTGCCAGGCCGGGTGGAAGTCGACCTCGTCGATCCGGTTGCCGTACCGGTCGTGGGTACGCAGCACCGGTTCGCAGGCGTTCGCCTGCTCACCCCAGTCCCGGGCCTGCGCAGAGCCGGCCGCGCGGCCCAGCTCCCCGAGTTCGCCGGTGATCCCGGGCAGGTTCTCCGGCCCGGCGTACCGCGTCACCCCCTCGCTCAGCGCCGCGTCGGCGGCGAAGACGTCGTACCCGACCAGCGGCGGGACCTGATTGGTGACCGTGTGTGTAGGGGCAGCCATACGGCTACGGTAGGCAGGTGGAGGCACCCGACGGAACACCGCCGCCGCCCCCGGCAGGCCGCGGCCGGCACCCCAGGGCCCGCGCGGTGGCGCGCGGCCTGCGGCAGCGCCGGATCCTGTGGGCGCTCACCAGGGACACCTTCGCCACCTGCATGGAGTACCGGGTCACCGGTCTGGCGGCCGAGGCGGCCTTCTTCGTCCTGCTCTCGCTGCCCCCGCTGCTGCTCGGCCTGGTCGGCGCGCTCGGCTACCTCGACCAGGCGGTCGGCGCCGACACCATCGACAACATCCGCGGCAACATCCTGAAGGCGTCGGGCACCGTGCTGTCCGCCAACGGCGTCAACCAGCTGGTGCGCCCGCTGATCGACAGCGTCTTCCGGGGCGGCCGCCCCGACATCATCTCGCTGGGCTTCGTCATCGCCCTGTGGTCCGGCTCCCGGGCGGTCAACGTCTTCGTCGACACCATCACCATCATGTACGGCCTGGAGGGCCGCCGCGGCATCGTCCACACCCGGCTGCTCTCCTTCGGGCTGTACGTGGTGGCCCTGATCGTCGGGGCGGTGGCGCTGCCGCTGATGGTGGCCGGGCCCGACGCGGTCACCGGCTGGATCCCGCACAGCGCCGGCGTGGTCGAGGTCGTGTACTGGCCGGTGGTCCTGGTGCTGTCGGTGGCCTTCCTCACCACGCTCTACCACGTCTCGGTGCCGGTGCGCTCCCGCTGGGGCGAGGACGTGCCGGGGGCGCTGGTGGCCCTGGTGATGTGGGTGCTCGGCTCGTTCCTGCTGCGCATCTACCTGAGGCACGCTGTCGAGGGCCCGACGATCTACGGCTCGCTCGCCGCCCCCGTCGCGGTGCTGCTGTGGCTGGGCGTCTCGGCCTTCGCGGTCCTGGTCGGCGCCGCCGTCAACGCCTCCGTCGACCGCGTCTGGCCCTCCGCCGCCACCCGCGCGGCCCGCGCCGAACGCGGCGAGGACGGTGACGGGGGCGGGGGTTCCGGTGGTGGCGGGGGGTCGCGGGGTGAGGGGGCCGGCGGTCCGCGGCCGGCCGGCGGAAAACCCGTGGACGGGGGCGGGGAGGGCCGGTAGCGTCCCTCGCGCTCCCGCAGCCGGGAGCAGCACGACGTTCACGACGAGACAACAGGGAGGTGCGGACCATGGCCGTCACCGTGCCGGGCGCCCGCCGCGTCCGATCGACCGATCCCTGTGTCACCGAAGCCCCGAAAGGTCTTCCTCCTCGTGAACCCCATGACCGGTCCGTCCCGCTACGGCTGGGACTCCCGACTGGCTGACGCCTTCGCCCCGCACGCCGCCGCCGGCCTGGTGCCCGGCCGGGTACTGCGGGTGTTCGGCACGTTCTGCGACGTCGCCACCACCGCCGGCCCCGTGCGGGCCGACACCACCGCGCTGCGCGCCCACGACCCGATGGACTGGGTCACCGCCGGCGACTGGGCCGCCCTCGACCCGTCCGCCGACCCGCCGCTGCTGCGAGCGCTGCTGCCCCGGCGCACCACCATGGTGCGCAACACCTCCAGCAAACGCTCCGAGGGCCAGGTGCTGGCGGCCAACGCCGACCGCGTGCTGATCGCGCTGTCCGCCGCCGGCGACACCGACCTGGGCCGCGCGGAGCGGTTCCTCGCCCTGGCCTGGGAGTCCGGCGCCGATCCGCTGATCGCCCTGACCAAGAGCGACCTGGTGGGCGAGCCGGCGCTCGGCGACCTCGTCGCCGACACCGCGGCCGCCGCCCCCGGCGTCCCGGTGCTCGCGGTCAGCGCCGCCACCGGCACGGGTATGGAGGAACTGGCCGTCCTGCTGACCGGCGGCACCACCGTGCTGATCGGGCAGTCCGGCGCCGGCAAGTCCACCCTCACCAACGCCCTGACCGGCAGGGCCGACCAGACCGTCAACGCGGTCCGCGACGCCGACGGCAAGGGCCGCCACACCACGACCACCCGCGACCTGCTGCCGCTGCCCGGCGGCGGCTGCCTGATCGACACCCCGGGCGTGCGCGGCGTCGGCATGTACGACTCCGGCCAGGGCGTCGAGCAGGTCTTCACCGAGATCACCGCCCTGGCCGCGGGCTGCCGCTTCCACGACTGCGGCCACACCGCGGAACCGGGCTGCGCGGTCCTCGCCGCCGTCGACGACGGCAGCCTGCCGCCGCGCCGGCTGGAGAGTTACCGCAAACTCCTGCGGGAGAACACCTGGATCGCCTCCCGCACCGACGCCCGGCTGCGCGCCGAACAGCGCCGGGAGTGGAAACTGCGGGCCGCCGAGGGCCGGACCAGGAGCCGCGCCAAACGCGGGGACGCCGGACGCTGACCCGGCGCCCGAGGGGGGCGGCGCCGGGCCCGGAACGCCAACGGGCCCGGCGTCAGCCCGCGTTGTGCCGCCGGCGCCGCGGCAGGATCTCAGTGCCCTCGTGCCAGAACGTATAGACCACGCTGCCGGCACCCAGCGCCACGATGACGACGCCCAGAACGATCGAGTAAATCATCGGTTCCTCCGTTGAGTTGGTCGGCCTTTCACGCGCCCTTCACCCAAACTGTCGAACCGTGACATTCCCGGGGAGGACCGGTTCCACACCGGCCGTCCCCCGGACGCCGTTGCGGAGCACCGCCGGTCAGCGGTCCTGGAGCACCGACAGCACGTTGCCCGCCGGGTCCTCGAACCACGCGATGTACGGGCCGCCGCCGCGGAAGATCCCCGAGCCGTCGGTCGTCAGCCCCGGGTAGTCCTTCGTGAACTCCACGCCCCGCCGCGTCAGTTCCTCCACCGCCTTGTCGATGTCGTCCACCGGGAAGTTCAGCACGGTGAACGAGGCCGGACGGTGGTCCTCCTTGGGGTAGACCAGGATCTCGGCGCCGCCGGCCAGCCGCAGTTGCAGCATGCCGTTGCCCTCCGAGATCTCCAGGCCCAGCGTCTCGCCGTAGAAGCGCTTCGCCGCCGGGACGTCGTTCACCGAGAAGCCGCTGAACGCCTTGGTGTCGCGGAACATGCCCTCTCCCATCGCCGTCGTCCCCTTCCGGGAAGCCGGCCCCTCCCCGGGCCGGGTCCGCGGCGCGCGGAGACGACCGGTCCCTGTCCCCGACCGTAGTACGGCCGTGCTCAGCCCGCCGCCGCCACGGTCACCCAGGCCCCGGCCACCACCAGACACGACAGCAGTTCCGCCAGCACCGCGAACCCCGCGCGGCGCATCGCGAGCCGGGTGGCCGCCGCGGCGCCCGGCCCGCCGTGCCGCGACCGCAGCCGCGCGTACAGGCACCCGGTGAACCCCAGCACCGCTCCGGCCAGGGGCAGCACGCAGAAACCGGCGATCCCCCACACCCCGGCGGCCACCAGGTCCCGCCGCCCGACCCCGGAGTCCCGCAGCCCCCGCCCCGGCGCCCGCCGCCGCAGCACCTGACCGGCCACCAGCACCACGGCGGAGCCGGCCAGCAGGTACCAGGCCGCCGCGGTGTGCGTGGCCGAGGCCCACCACAGCACCGCCGCCCAGCACACCAGCGGAGCCGGCACACCCGGCACCGGGACCGCCAGCAGCCCGGCCAGCATCGCCAGCCCGACCAGGCTCACCTCCAGCGCTCCCATGGCCACCAGCCTGCCCGACCGGCCCCCGTCCCGCCCGGCCGCGACAGGCGGTTGATCCATGGCCAGGGCTGGGCACGATGAAGGGATGAGTCCCACCTGGGAGAGCGGACATCCGACCGAGGACGAGTGGTGGAGCGGCCTGTACGACGACCCGCCCGGGCCGCCGACCGCCCCCGCCGCTCCCGCCTCCGCGGCCGGTGACCGCGGCCTGCCCGCGCACGACGCCCCGACCGCCGCTGCCGGGAGCGCCCCCCAGGTCCCGCCGCCCGGCGGCGACGCGGCGACGGCGGACGACCCGTCGGAGGCGGGCGGCCCGTCAGGCGAGTGGGGTCCGTCCGGCGCGTGGACCCCGTCGGGGGCGTGGGTTCCGTCGGGGGCCTGGGACCCGGCGGACGCGGTCGGTCCGGGGGCCGCACCGGGCCCGTCCGGCGCGCCGTTCGCGGGGGAGGGGGAGCCGTCCGGCGCCGCCCCCGGCGGTGACACGCCGGTGCTGGCCACCTTCGGGGCGAGCCGCTTCGGGGTGCCGCCGCAGGTGGGTCCCGGGGGGTTCACCCCGCACCGGGGCGTCCCGGTGCGGCCGGGACCGGCCGCGCCGGGGCCGGCGTCCCCGGCGGAGCAGCCATGGACCCCGGGGGCCGGACGGGATCCCCTGGCGGCGCGACCGGTGGCCCCGGGCGCAGGGCAGGAGCCCCCGGCGGCGGAACCGCCGGCCTCCGGGGCGGCGGGCGGCGCGCCGTTCGCCGGTCCGCCGGACCACGTCGCGTGGACGGCACCCGTCGTGCCGGAGGGCGCGGCCGACGTGGGGTTCGTCGGCTCGGACCGCGTCGAGTGGGTCGTGCCCGCCGCACCCCGGCCCGCGGCCCCCGCGCAGCGGCCCGCCCCCGGTGACGCTCCCGCCGCGCCACCGGACGCCCCGCCCGGCGCCTTCGGCCCGTGGACGGGCGGGGACGACACGTCCGGATCCGCTGCGGGAACGGCCTTCGGCGCGCAGTACCGCGACCCCGGCACGGTCTCCCCGGTGGCCGGTCGCCCCTGGTGGGAGGGTCCCGCCTTCGGCGCCGGAGGCCCCACCCCCGCCACGGCCCCGCCCCCGCCGGCCCCCGAGCCCGCGCCGGCCCCCGAGCCGGAGGCTCCCGCCCGCGCGGCGCCGGGCGCGCCGGCGCCGCCGGAAGCCGCCGTGCCCGGGCAGCCGGAGGCCCCCGCCCCCGTGCCGCCGCCCGCCCCCGCCCCCGCCCCCGCTCCCGGCCCCGGACCGTCGGACCTCTCCGCCCCGCCGCACGTTCCCCCGGCCGCGCCGGTGCCCGCCGCGCCGCAGGTGCCTCCGCCGCCCGCCGTTCCCCCGGCCGCGTCCGTGCCCGGGGTGCCGGACGTTCCCGGGCCGCCGCGGATGCCCGGGCCGCCGGACGTTCCCGGCGTTCCCGACGTGCCGGGTCCGCCGGACGTGCCCCCGCCGCCGGTGGTGGACCTGGAGAAGGACGGCGGTCGGGCGGGGGGCGAGGAGGACCTGCTCGGGCGGCACTTCGACGACGTGGTGCGGGCGACCGCCGAGCCCGGGCCCGCCCGCCCCTACGCGCCGGCGCCGCCGCCCGAGCCGCCGGCCGGGGCGCGGCCGCCCGCGCTGCCGGCCGGCTGGGCGCAGGTGGCCACCGCGCACGCCGGTCTGCGCCCGGCCGGGCACGCCCTGTGGCCGGCCGCCGATCCGGACGGGCTGGCGGACCTGGTGCCGGACACCGTGCTGGAGTCCGGCCGGCTCGGTCCGCTGACGGTGCGGGCGGTCGCCGCCCGCGGCGAGGAGGCCCGGGCCGCCGGACGGCCCCGCCGGGAGGCGCTGCTGACCGCCCGGTTCGGTGACGACGAGGACTGCGTGCTGCTGCTGGCGGTGGCCGGCGCGGCGTCCGGCCACACCGGCGGCGCGCGGGTGCTGGCCGCGCTGGGCGCGGCGATCGGCACACACCGCGCGCCGCTGCTGGCGGACCTGCGGGCCGGCCGCGAGCAGGCGCTGCGGTCGGGGCTGCGGCGGATGACCGACCGGGTGCTGGCCGGCCGCGGGGACGCCGTGCTGTCGGCGGCGCTGCTACCGGGCGGTGCCGGCGGGCCGCGGGTCTTCTTCGGCACCGGGCCCGGCGTGCCGGTGCGGCTGCGCGGCGGGACCTGGCGGCCGGTGTCCGCCGCGCCCGGCGGCGGGTTCCGGCTGACGACGGCCACCGCCCGGCCCGGGGACGTCACGCTGCTGCACGGGCCCGGTCTGCACGGCCCGCTGCACGGCGACTCCCGCCTCGCCGCCCGGCTGGCCGCCCGCTGGGCCCCGCCGTCCGCCCCGCCCGACCCGGCCGCCTTCCTCGCCGACCTCACCGCGCCGCTGCCCGCGCACGGCGCCGACCGCACGGCCATCGCCCTGTGGGAGGCCCCGGCGCGCTGACGGGCCGTGCGCGGGACGGCCCGCCCTGCGGCGTTCCCCGGCCGGGGAACCCCACCGGGCGGGCCGGCCGGTCAGCGGTCGCGCACGGACAGCCGCAGGGTCAGGATCTGGAAGGGGCGCAGGTCGAGGGCGATGCCGCCGTCGCCGGTGCGCGCGGCCGGACTCAGCGGGTTCTCCAGCAGGTCGGTGACGCTGGCGGACTCGACGGGGAAACCGGCGGTCAGCGCGGCGCGGACCCGGCCGCCGTGCGACTCGTAGAGCCGCACCACCACGTCGCCCGAGCGGTCGTCGGCGAGCTTGACGGCCTCCACGGTCACCTCGGGGCGGTCCACCGAGACCACCGGCACCGGCAGGCCGCCGGAGCCGAAGTCCGCCTGCCGCAGCGGCAGGTTGAGCGCCAGCCCCCCGGCGACCGCCTCGCCAGCCGAGGCGCCGGGCCGCAGCGCGTAGGTGAAGCGGTGCGTGCCCTGGTCGGTCTCCGGGTCCGGGCTGTGCGGGGCACGCAGCAGGGTCAGCCGCACGGTGGTGCCGGCGCCCTGCTCGTGCCGCACCCGGGTCGTGTCGTGGCCGTAGGTGGAGTCGTTGAGGACGGCCACGCCGTAGCCGGGCTCGGCGACGTGCACCCAGCGGTGCGCGCAGGTCTCGAAACGGGCCGCGTCCCAGCCGGTGTTGGCGTGCGTGGGCCGGTGCACGTGCCCGAACTGGATCTCGGAGGTGGCCCGCTCGGCGTGCACGTCCAGCGGGAACGCCGCTTTCAGCACCTTCTCCGACTCGTGCCAGTCGATCTCGGTGACCACGTCGATCCGGGCGGAGCAGGCGCTGAGCACCACGTCCTGCACGACGGAGGAGCCGGCGCCGAACGACCGCGTCACCCGCACCACGGCGCGCAGCGGGCCGGACTCCGTCAGCTCCACGGAGTCCGCCGCCGTCAGGTCGGTGTGCCGGCGGCGGTAGTGCGCGTCGATGTCCCAGGCGTCCCACTTGTTGGGGTGGTCGGGGTGCAGTTGCAGCAGGTTGCCGCGGGTTCCGGGGGCCAGCACCTCGCGGCGGGCCGCCTTGTCGTGCACCGAGGCCAGCAGTCCCTCGCCGTCGACGACCACCCGCAGCGCCGCGTTCTCCAGCAGGAATCCGCGGCCGTCCGGCAGCGCGGTGACCTCGTCGGGGGGCGGGCCGGCCGGCCGCGCCGCGCCGAGCGCGGGGACCTCGGCCCACACCGTCCGCCCGTCGGCCAGCCGCACCGGTTCGGCCCGCGGGTAGGGCGAGGCGTTCAGCAGCACCGGCCCGTCGCCCTCCCCGGCCCCCGGGTCCGCCGCGGCCAGCGCGTGCGCGGCGCCCGCCACGAGCGCCTCCAGGTCCTCGCGCACCCGCTCGTAGGTCTCCCGCGCCTCGCGGTGCACCCAGGCGATGGACGAGCCGGGCAGGATGTCGTGGAACTGGTGCAGCAGCACCGTCTTCCACAGCCGGTCCAGCTCCTCGTACGGGTAGCGGTACCCCGGCGCCGACAGGGCCGCCCGGGTGGCCCACAACTCGGCCTCGCGCAGCAGGTGTTCGCTGCGCCGGTTGCCCTGCTTGGTCTTGGCCTGCGTGGTGTAGGTGGCCCGGTGCAGCTCCAGGTACATCTCGCCCGACCACACCGGGGCCCGCCGGCCGTACTCCTCCTCGGCGGCGGCGAAGAACGCGGCGGGTTTCTCGATCTCCACCCGGGGCGAGCCCTCCAGCGACCGCAGCCGCCGGGCGCGCTCCATCATCTCCCGGGTGGGACCGCCGCCGCCGTCGCCGTAGCCGAACGGCACCAGCGACCGGGTCGCCAGCCCCTTCTCCGCGAAGTTGCGCACCGCGTGGGCGAGCTGGGAGGCGCGGAAGGAGGCGTTGTAGGTGTCCACCGGGGGGAAGTGGGTGAAGACCCGGGTGCCGTCGATGCCCTCCCACCAGAAGGTGTGGTGCGGCATGCGGTTGCTCTGGTTCCACGACATCTTCTGCGTCAGGAACCACCGCACCCCGGCCAGTTTCGCCAGCTGCGGGAAGGCCGCGGTGTAGCCGAAGGAGTCCGGCAGCCAGATCTCCTCGGTGTCCACGCCGAGTTCCTCGCGGAAGAACCGCTTGCCGTGGGTGAGCTGGCGGGCCAGTGCCTCACCGCCGGGCATGTTGGTGTCGGACTCCACCCACATGGAGCCCACCGGCGCCCACGTACCCCGCGCCACCGCGTCCTTGATGCGCTGCCAGAGGTGCGGCTGGTGCTCCTTGACCCACGCGTACTGCTGGGCCTGCGAGCAGGCGAAGACCAACTCCGGGTAGTCACCGGCCAGATGGGTGACGTTGGCGAAGGTGCGGGACGCCTTGCGGACGGTCTCGCGCAGCGGCCACAGCCAGGCGGAGTCGATGTGCGCGTGCCCGGTGGCCGAGAGCCGGTGGGCGCTGGCGTGCGCCGGGCTGGCGAGCACCCCGGCCAGCTCCGCGCGGGCGGCCGCCGCCGTGCCCGGCACGTCGTGCAGGTCGAGCTCGTCGAGGGCCGACTCCAGCGCGCGCAGGATCTCGTGCCGCCGCGGATCGGTGTCCGCCAGCTCCCGCATCAGCTCGGCCAGCACGTCGACGTCGAGCGTCAGGTGCCACACCGTCTCGTCCAGCACCGCCAGGACCGCCGAGCCGAAGCGGTAGAGCGGGTCCTCGCCGGCGGTCAGCACGTCGCCCAGCGGGGTGGGCCGGAAGCCGTGCAGCACCGCCGGGTTGGCCGCCGCCTCCAGCAGCAGCCGCACCGGCTCCCCGCCGGCCGCCCGCACCGCCACCGGCACGTGCCGGTTGAGCGGGTGGACGCCCTTGACCGGCACGCCGTCCGCGTCGTACACCAGCCCCTCCGCCTGGAAGCCGGGCGCGTCACCGGAGAAGCCGAGGTCGACGACGACCTCCACCCGCCGCCCCGCCCACTGCCTCGGCACCTCGCCCTCCAGCCGGAACCAGCTGGTGGCCCAGGGCGACCCCCAGGCGGTGCCCGGTTCGAACGGCTCGTAGTCCGCGGCCAGTGCCCGTGCCACCGGCACCGGTTCGCCGCGCACGTGCCAGGCGCCGATGGTCAGCGGGACGGTGGCGGTGTGGACGGCGGGCCGGATGAACTGCTCCAGGGCGCGGTTCAGGCGTCCCTCCACCAGCGTGCGGTCGTCATGCATGCGGGTCCCTCGCTTCGCCGAGACGGGTGGGTGCGTGCGTGCACCTGCCACCCTTCCCCGAACGCCCCCGCCGCGCACCGCCTGCGCCCCGCGTGCCGCGAATTGCCCCGGAGCCCGGGCGTGGCGGCGGTGTGAACGGGAAATGCATGAGCCGACGCAGTTCGAAGGGGGACGTGTGACGGGCGCCGAGAGCGAACCTATGGACAGATGTCCCGGACCGCGGGGGCCGGTGGCCACCGCCGGGGCGCCGCCCGGGGAACGGCGGGTGCGGCGTCCGCTGCGGCACGCCGACCTCGCCGCGGTGGCCGAGGCCCGTGCGCTGCTGCGTGAACGGCTGGCAGCGTGGGGCGTGGCGGCCGTGCTGGACTCCGCGGAACTGCTGCTGAGCGAGATCGTCACCAACGCGCTGGTGCACACCGCCGGCGGCGCGCTGCTGACCGCCACGCTGACGGCCGGCGAACCGCCGCGATTACGCGTGGAGGTGCGCGACACGGCTCCGCGCCGCCCCTGGGTGCCCCGGCCCGCGCCGGACGACGCCTCCGGCGGCCGCGGCCTGCTCATCGTCCGCGCCCTGGCCGACGCCTGGGGCGTGCGCCGCGAGACGGACGGCAAGACCGTCTGGTTCGAGATCACCGCCCCGCCGGCGTGAGGGCGGCCGCCGCCGGGTGAACGCCGCCGGGTGAACGCCTTCTGGCCGGCCGGAACGGGTCCCGGAACGCCGCGGGGCCCCGCGCGCCGGTGATGGCGCGCGGGGCCCCGCGGGAAGCCGGTGCGGTGGTCCGGTCAGCCGAACTGCCGCTCCAGATCCTTCAGTTTCGCCTCCAGGGAGTCCAGGCGCGGCAGCGTCTGGGTGTCGTCCTCGGCCGTCAGGTCGACGACGCTCTTGGGCTCCGAGACCGGCTGGAGGGCCGGACGGGCCTGGGCTGCGGGGATTTCGGCGGGGTCGCCTATTACAGGCTCCGCAACGTCGCCGCTGCGGGCGGCGGAGTGCGCGGAGGGCAGTTCCACCTGGCGGCCGGCCCGCCGGCTCCAGCCACGGTGCTGGCGGGAGATCGCCTTGATACGGGCGCGCTCCATCCGGTCGTGGTCGCGGCGGGCCAGCCGGTTCTGCTCGCGCTCGCGCTGGTCGTCGCGCACCTCCTCGACCGCCTCGTCCAGGGTGCGGACGTTCTCCAGCAGCATCATCGACCAGGCGGCGTAGGTCTCGCGCGGGGCGCGCAGCCAGCGCACCATGCGGATCTGCGGGAGCGGGCGCGGCACGAGGCCCTGCTCGCGCAGCGCGGCCCGGCGGGTCTGCTTCAGCGCCCGGTCGAACAGCACCGCGGCCGACAGCGACATGCCGGCGAAGAACTCCGGCGCCCCGGCGTGGCCGAAACCACGCGGCGCGTGCACCCAGTTGAACCACGCGGACGCCGCCGCGAAGGTCCACACCAGCATGCGGGAGCCGAGCGCCGCGTCACCGTGGCTCGCCTCGCGCACCGCCAGCACGGAGCAGAACATGGCCGCGCCGTCCAGGCCGAACGGCACCAGGTACTCCCAGCCGCCCGACAGGTCCAGGTTCTCCCGGCCGAAGCCGACCAGTCCGTGGAAGGACAACGCCGCTGCGACGGCGGCGCAGCAGAACAGCAGTACGTAGGACGCGCTGCCGTAGAGCGCCTCCTTCTGCCGGCGTCGTTCCTCGCTGCGTTCCCACGAGTCCATCGGAGCTCCCTCCGCGGCCTTCGCCCTGCGGCCGCGCAGCATCATGCACACCGCCAGGACCGCCACCGCGAGGCCGACGGCGCCCGACAGCATCCAATCCAGCGATATATCCGTAAGTCTCATCTGGTGGGTCCCTTGAGGTTTCGCTTGTCTTCGCGCTGCGCGTCATCCTGACGAATGCCCCGCGGCCCTGAGGGGGTTTCGGGACAAGACAACGCCAACGTGCGCACCGTGCCGGGAAAGAGCCGGCCGGAGTTTCGAACTCCCGTTTCAGTTCTGAGGAGTTGATCCAATCCGCGGCACCCTATCAGGTGGTCCCCAAACGCTCGTCAGGTGCTGGTCCTGTCGGGCATGTGGCGATCACCACACGGAATGTTCACCATGAATACATATCTCCGCGGTGCCCCGTTGTCCCGAAGGGGGCGATGGGGTGTCTCCGGGGAGTGCGTGGTGAAATGGGGGGCATTCACCCGAACGGTGTAAAGTCCGCGTGCCCGTCTGTTTGACGCCGCCGGGGCACCGGAGCGCGGCACGGTACCGGCCGCGGCGCGGCACACGACACGCGGCCCACGACGGCGTCCGTGACGCGCGGCGCACGACAGGAGGAGGGAGGGGCGGGTGGAGCACGTACGCCATCGCCTGCCGGAGCAGGACGGCGCCAGGCGCCCGGCGCTGCGGCACTCGCTGCGCGACCAGGTACTGGACGCGCTGCGCGGTGCGCTGGTGGCCGGCGAGCTGGCCCCCGGCACCGTCTGCTCCGCCCCCGCCCTCGCCGCCCGCTTCGGCGTCTCCGCCACCCCGGTGCGCGAGGCCATGCAGCAGCTGGTCCGGGAGGGCACCGTCGAGGTCGTCCAGAACCGCGGCTTCCGGATCACCGCGCGCAGCGGCCGTGACCTGGCCGAGCTGGCCGAGGTGCGCGCCCTGCTGGAGGTCCCGGTGCTGCTGCGTCTGGCCGCCGAGTCCCGCCCCGGCGACTGGGCCGCGCTGTGCCCGCTCGCCCGGCACACCCAGGAGACCGCCGCCACCGGCGACCGCGCCGCCTACGCCGCCGCCGACCGGGCCTTCCACACCGCGCTGCTGTGCCGCTCCGGCAACGCGCAGCTGGCCGCCGTCGCCGCGGAACTGCACGGCCGCGCCCAGTGGCCGCCGGTACCGGTGCCCGACGCCGACCGGCTGACCGCCGACGCGGCCGGGCACGTCGCGCTCCTCGACGCCCTGACCCGCCGCGACCTGCCGGCCGTGGAGTCCCTGACCCGCGCCCACCTGCGCGCCGCCCCGCCGTCCGGCCCCCGGCGCTGAACCACCCGCCGGCCCGGCCCGCCGGTTGGCCGGAAAGCGCCGGTCAGGTTGCGGTGTCCTGGCCCAGCACGTCGGCCAGCCACACCGGCAGACCGCCCAGCAGCCGGAACAACCGGGTGGCCTCCGCGCGCAGCCGTTCCGACTCCGGTTCCGGCTCCACCTCCGCCAGCGACACCAGGGCCGGCGGCGTCCCGATCAGGAACCCCAGCTCCTCGCGCAGCCGCAGCGACTCGCTGAACCCCTGCCGCGCCCCGGCCGTGTCCCCGTCGCGCAGCGCCAGACCGCCCAGGTGCCGCCAGGTGAACGAGCACAGCAGCCGGTCACCCAGCGCCCCGGCCCTGGCGTGCGCGCGGCGGAACGCCGGGCGGGATCCCGCCGGATCCCCCGACAGGCTCTCGGTGACCTGGCCGCGCCGCAGGTCCAGCAGCGCCCGGTCCGGGTGGTCCGGTGGCAGCAGCGCCGCCGAGCGTCCCAGCGCGGAGCGCGCCTCGTCCGCCCGGTCGTGCACCCGCAACAGCGTGCAGGCGTAGGCGAGATGACCGCGTTCGCAGGCCGCCCGGCCCCGGTCGGCGTCGCTGCGGGCCAGCGCCTCGGCGGTACGCAGCGCGGCCTCCGCCTCGGTCCAGCCGTCGGAGGTGAACACACAGCGTTCGATCAGCAGCCGGGCCCGGCGCAGCGCGGTGCCCGGATCGCTCTCGCCCCGGCCGGCCAGCAGGTCCGCGGCCTCCGCCCAGCAGCCCCGGGACCGCAGCCGCCACACCTCCGGCGGATCCTGCCCGGGACCGGCGTCGGCCGGACCGGACCGCTGCGCGTGCGCCGAGAAGGATTCCCCCACAGACCCTCCCTGTACCCGTGACGGCCGGAAGTGCGTGATGCGCCGTGAGCAGTTCAGCACGGGGGGCGTCGCGGGGGATAGAGGCGTGCGCCAACTTGGTGAACGGATTCACAAGGACGTGCGCGGCGGATGCGCCCCGCCGGGGCACGGCACGGGCGCCGGGTCAGCGGACCCGCAGGGCCAGGAAGAAGTCGACCTTGTCCTCCAGGCGGGACAGGTCACGTGAGGTGAGCGACTCGATGCGGCCGACGCGGTACCGCAGGGTGTTGACGTGCAGGTGCAGCCGGGCGGCGCAGCGGGTCCAGGAACCGTCGCAGTCGAGGAACGCCTCCAGGGTGGGGACGAGTTCGGCGCGGTGGCGGCGGTCGTAGTCCACCAGGGGGTCGAGCAGCCGTGCGGTGAACGCCCGCCGCACGTCGTCCGGGACGAACGGCAGCAGGAGCACGTGCGAGGCCAGTTCCCCGTGGCCGGCCGCCTCCACCGGGCCCGGCCGGGCGGCGGCGACCCGGCGGGCGTGCCGGGCCTCCTCCAGCGCGCCGCGCAGACCCTCCGCCGAGCCGACCGCCGAACTCAGCCCCACCGTCAGCCGTCCGGCCCCGGCCAGCGCCCGCAGCAGCGGTGCGGAGACCGCCGCCAGCAGCTCGGCCGCGTCCAGCGCCCGCCCGTCCGGCAGCGCCAGCAGCGCCACCGCGTCACCGTCGTCCCCGCCCACCGCGACCCGCTCCTCCGCACCGGACACGCCCGCCGCACCGGCCGCGCCCGCCGCACCGAGGACCCCCGCAGCGCCGGCCACCCCCGCCGACTCCGCCGCGCCGCACGCCCCCGCCGTCTCCAGCGCCGCGGCCAGCACCTCCCGCAGCAGCGGGCCCGCGCTCCCGTCCCCGCAGGACGGCTCCAGGCGGGCGGCGACCACCTGGCGGCGGGCGTCCGGCGGCGCCGAGGGGGCCATGACGGGGGCGGCGGCCCGCAGCCGGGCGTCCACCTCGGCGGGGGCGGTGCCGGACCGCACCAGCGACAGCACCTCCTGCGCCAGCCGGTCGCGCACCGCGGCGGCGGCGTCCCGGCGTTCGCGTTCCGCCGCGATCAGCCGGGCCACCCCGCGCAGCAGCTCCAGCCGCTCGGCCGGCCGGTCCACCGGATCGTCGGCCACCGCCAGCAGCCAGTCCGCCCGGGCCACGGCCGCGGTGCCGGAGACGTCCGCCGTGGGCAGCGGGAACAGCGCGAAGACCCGCCCGGCGGCCACCACCCGGTACGGGGCCGCCCGCCCCTCGCGCCGAGCCCCCGCGCACTCCGCGGCCAGCACGGCCCGCTCCGCCGCGCCCGGCTCCGCCGGGTCGTCCGCCGCGCGGGCCGGCCCGGCGATCAGCCGCCCGGTCGCCGACAGCACCCACGCCCGCAGGTCCGCCTCCGCCGCCAGCAGGTCCAGGACCGCGCCGGGGCCGCCGCCGGAGGGACCGGGGGCCATCAGCCGGCGGTGCCGGTCGACCACCGCGGCCAGCGCGCCGGCCCGGCCGCCCGAGACCCGGCGCACCACGTGCTCGGTCACCGTGGCGAACGCCACCCGCTCCTCCACCGCGAACAGCGGCATCCGGTGCCGGGCGCAGGCGTCGACCAGGTCCTGCGGCACGCCCCCGATCTCCGCCTCGCCCGCCGCGATCGCCACCGCGCCGGCCGCGGCGACCCGCGCGACGAACGGCTCGCTGTCCGCCGGGCCGCCGCGCCAGGCCAGGCCGGTCAGCACGAGTTCGCCGCCGGCCAGGTAACGGCTCGGATCCCGCAGGTCGGTGGTCATCACCCCGCGCACCACCCGGTCCAGCTCCTGCCCGCCGCCCAGCAGCCGCAGGCCCAGGGCCTCCTCGTCCAGCAGCGCCCGCAGCCGCATCGCCGTTCCGCCTCCGTGTCAGCGGCCACCCCCGCGGGCGCCGGACCGAACCACCGTTTCAGAGGAATCTACAAGGCCGCCCGCGCCGTCCGCCCGGTGCTTGGTGGCATCGGTGACTGCCGCCGGCCGGGGGAGGTGCCGTGTACTGGGGGCACCGCGCGTGTACCCGTGGGACGAGGACGAACGCCGCTCCCGCCCCGGCGACGCCACCGCCCCGGCGGATCCCGACCGGGACCGACGGCCGCCGACCGCCGAGAAGAGACGCCCATGGACTTCCTGCGCCCGGCCACCTGGCCGGAGGCGCTGGCCGCGAAGGCCGAGCACCCGGACGCGGTGCCGATCGCGGGCGGCACCGACGTGATGGTGGGGATCAACTTCGGCCACAGCAGGCCCGGCGTGCTGATCGACCTCACCCGGATCGCCGAACTGAGCACCTGGGAGACCGGGACGGAGACGGTACGGCTCGGGGCGTCCGTCCCCTACGGCCGGATCGTCGACCACCTCGCCGGCCCCCTGCCCGCCCTCGCGCAGGCCGCCCACACCGTCGCCTCGCCGCAGATCCGCAACCGCGGCGGTGTCGGCGGCAACCTCGGCACCGCCTCTCCGGCCGGCGACGCGCACCCCGCGCTGCTGGCCGGCGGCGGCGAGGTCGAGGCGGTCTCGGTGCGCGGCACCCGGATGATCCCCGTCGACGACTTCTACCTCGGCGTCAAACGCAACGCCCTCGCCCCCGACGAACTCATCCGCGCGGTGCACCTGCCGAAGGCGTCCGGCCCCCAGGCGTTCGCCAAGGTCGGCACCCGCAACGCCATGGTCATCGCGGTGTGCGCGCTGGGCCTGGCCCTGCACCCGGACCGCCGCACGGTGCGCACCGGCATCGGCTCGGCCGCGCCCACCCCGGTGCGGGCCCGGGAGGCGGAGGAGTTCCTGGCCGGCGTGCTGGACGAGGGCCGCCACTGGGAGACCGGTGAGCCGCCCCCGCCGTCCGCGGCCGCCGAGTTCGCCCGCCGGGTGGCGGCCGCCGCCCGGCCCATCGACGACGTGCGCGGCAGCGCCGCCTACCGCCGGCACGCCCTGGTGGTGCTGGCCCGCCGCACCCTCGGCTGGACCTGGCAGGCGTACCGCGACGAGCAGGGGAGTCCCCGATGCGCGTGACGCTGACGGTCAACGGCCGCCGGGTGGAGGCCGACGACGTGTGGGAGGGCGAGAGCCTGCTGTACGTGCTGCGCGAACGCCTCGGCCTGCCGGGCTCGAAGAACGCCTGCGAACAGGGCGAATGCGGCTCCTGCACGGTGAAGCTGGACGGCGTGCCGGTCTGCTCGTGCCTGGTGGCCGCGGGCCAGGCCCAGGACCGCGAGGTCGTCACCGTCGAGGGCCTGGCCCCCGCCCGCGCCACGACCCCCCGCACCACGGATCCCCGCGCCACGACCCCCCGCACCACGGATCCCCGCACCACGGATCCCCGCACCACGACCCCCCGCGCCGCGGACGATCCCGGCACCGCCGCCGACCCGCACGCCGCGGACTCCCCCCGGTCCGCGGAGCCCCGGTCCACCGACCCCGCCGCCGGTGACGGTGCCCGGGGCTCCGGGGCGCCCGCGCTCGCCCCCGTCCAGCAGGCGTTCCTCGACGCCGGCGCCGTCCAGTGCGGCTTCTGCACCCCCGGCCTGCTGGTCGCCACCGACGACCTGCTGGAACGCAACCCGCAGCCCACCGACTCCGACATCCGCGAGGCCCTGTCGGGCAACCTGTGCCGCTGCACCGGCTACGAGAAGATCCTCGACGCGGTCCGGCTCGCCGCCGCCCGCACCGCACCCCGGGACGGACAGCGATGACCGCCGACCCCACCCGCGGCCCCCGCCGCCTCACCCGCACCCCGCGCGCCGCCGACGGGGTGGGCGCCTCCGTCCCGCGGCCCGACGGGGTACTGAAGGTCACCGGCGAGTTCGCCTACGCCTCCGACATGTGGCACGAGGACATGCTGTGGGGCCACACCCTGCGCAGCCCGCACGCCCACGCCCGCATCCGTTCCCTCGACACCTCCGCGGCCCTCGCCCTGCCCGGGGTGTACGCGGTTCTCACCCACGAGGACCTGCCGACCGGACACACCCGCTACGGGCTGGAGTTCACCGACACCCCGGTGCTCGCCGACGGCGTGGTGCGCCACCACGGCGAACCGGTGGCGATCGTCGCCGCCGACCACCCGGAGACCGCCCGCCGGGCCGCCGCCCGGATCGCGGTGGAGTGGGAACCCCTGCCGGTCGTGCACGACGAGGCCACCGCGCTCGCCCCCGACGCGCCCCTCCTGCACCCGGCCCGCGACGACCACCACGCGGCCCACGTGCCGCACCCCAACGTCGTGCACCGCCAGCCGATCCGCCGCGGCGACCCCGGCGCGGCCGCCGCCCGCGCCGACGTGGTCGTCACCGGCACCTACAGCGTCGGCATGCAGGACCAGGCGTTCCTCGGCCCCGAGTCCGGCCTCGCGGTGCCCGCCGAGGACGGCGGCGTCGACCTGTACGTGGCCACCCAGTGGCTGCACTCCGACCTGCGGCAGATCGCACCGGTCCTCGGACTGCCCGAGGAGAAGGTCCGCATGACGCTCTCCGGCGTCGGCGGCGCCTTCGGCGGGCGCGAGGACCTGTCCATGCAGATCCACGGCTGCCTGCTGGCGCTGCGCACCGGCAAGCCGGTCAAGATGGTCTACGACCGCTTCGAGTCCTTCTTCGGCCACGTCCACCGGCACCCCGCCACCCTCTGGTACGAGCACGGCGCCACCCGCGACGGCCGCCTCACCCACATGCGCTGCCGCATCGTGCTCGACGGCGGCGCCTACGCCTCCTCCTCCCCGGCGGTCGTCGGCAACGCCGCCTCCCTGTCGGCCGGGCCGTACGTCGTCGACGACGTCGACATCGAGGCGCTCGCCCTCTACACCAACAACCCGCCGTGCGGCGCGATGCGCGGCTTCGGCGCGGTGCAGGCGTGCTTCGCCTACGAGGCGCAGATGGACCGGCTGGCCGCCGCACTCGGCCTGGACCCGGTGGAGTTCCGGCAGCGCAACGCCATGTCCCAGGGCAGCCGGCTGCCCACCGGGCAGGTCGTCGACGCCCCCGCGCCGGTCGCCGAGATCCTGCGCCGCGTCCGGGACCTGCCGATGCCCCCCGAACGCCAGTGGGAGACCGCCGGCGCCGCCCCCGACCTGCGGGCCCTGCCGGGCGGGCTGTCCAACACCTCGCACGGCGAAGGCGTGGTGCGCGGGGTCGGCTACGCCGTCGGCATCAAGAACGTCGGGTTCTCCGAGGGCTTCGACGACTACTCCACCGCCCGGGTGCGGCTGGAGACCGCCGGGGGCGAACCCGTCGTCACCGTGCACACCGCGGCGGCCGAGGTCGGGCAGGGCGGCGTCACCGTGCAGGCGCAGATCGCCCGCACCGAACTCGGCGTCCGCCAGGTCACCGTGCACCCCGCCGACACCCGCGTCGGCTCGGCCGGCTCCACCTCCGCCTCCCGCCAGACCTACATGACCGGCGGCGCGGTCCGCCACACCTGTGAGGAGGTCCGCGAACGGGTCCTGGCCCTCGGCCGCGCCCGGTTCACCGGCACCCACCCCGGCTGGGAGCACGACACCCTGCTGCTGGAGGAGGGCTGCGTGGTCACCGAGGCCGGCGAGGTGCTGGCCGCGCTCGCCGACGTGCTGGACGGTGAGGTCGTCGACGTGGAAAGGGAGTTCCGCCACCGCCCCACCCAGCCGTTCCACCGCGCCACCGGCCAGGGCAACGGCCACGTGCAGTACTCGTTCGCCGCGCACCGTGCCGTCGTCGAGGTCGACACCGAACTCGGCCTGGTCAAGGTCGTCGAACTCGCCTGCGCGCAGGACGTCGGCAAGGCGGTCAACCCGCAGGCGGTGGCCGGCCAGATCCAGGGCGGCGGCCTGCAGGGCCTGGGCCTGGCGCTGATGGAGGAGATCCAGGTCGGCCCGGACGCCAAGGTCCGCAACCCCTCCTTCACCGACTACCTCATCCCCACGATCCTCGACACCCCCGCCCTCCCCGTCGACGTCCTCGAACTCGCCGACCCGCACGCCCCCTACGGCCTGCGCGGCGCCGGCGAGGCCCCCACGCTGTCCTCCACCCCCGCCGTGGTGGCCGCGGTCCGGGCCGCCACCGGCCGCCCGCTGACCCGGGTGCCGGTTCGGCCGGAGCACATCGTGGACGTCTGACACCCGGCGTCCGGGCGGGCCCGGCGGCGCGCGGCCGCTACGGCAGGGCGCCCGCCCGCCGGGCCGCCACCACCGCCTCCAGCCGGGTGTGCGCGCCGAGCTTGCGCATGGCGGAGCGCAGGTACGCCTTCACCGTCTCCGGCCGCACCCCCAGCCGGGTGGCGACGGCGGCGTTCGTCGCGCCGACCGCGACGTGGGCCAGCACGTCCGTCTCGCGCGGGGTGAGGGCGGGACCGCACCGGCCCGGCGCGGCCGGTGCGCAGGCGCCCTCCAGGCGGGCGCAGGCGGCGAGCAGGGCGGCGCGCTGCGGTCCTTCGGGCAGCCGGCGGGCCAGCGCCCGCAGGTCGGCGTGGGCGGCGCGGACCTCCTCCCAGGCGCCGGGGGCGGCCGGTGCCTCGCACGCCGTCATGTCCCGCGCCAGCTGACGGGCGGCGTCGTCCGCGGCGCCCAGGGTGCGGTCGCCCAGCGCCAGCGGCCGGCGCAGCGCCCCGTACAGCACGGCCCGCACCCGCTGCCCCACGATCACCGGCACCGCCAGGATCGCGTACAGGTTCTCGGCGGCCACCGCGGTGTCGTACTCGTGGCTTATGGTGCGCGAACGCCGGTAGTCGGTGACGGTGACCGGCCGGGCCAGCACCACCGCCTTGCCGCCGACCCCGGTGCCGGTGCTCACCGCGAGGCCGTCGAGCGCCGTGGTGGCGGTGCCGTCCGTCTCGGAGATCAGCAGGCCGTGCGGACCGCTGAGCCCGCCGAACGCCACGGGCAGCCCGCTGGTCTCGCGCAGCCGCCGCAGCGCCTGCCGCAGTTCCGCCGCACCGGTCATGACACCCTCCTCGGTGCTACCCCTGTCCGGGGTGGTGAGACGTGGGTCACTCGCGCACGATGGTAGTGCGGCGGCGCCGGGCCGCCCCGCCCGGCGGCAGCCCCCGCTCCCGCCGGTGCCCCCGGCCGCCAGGAGGCACACGGTGACCACCCGCCCCGACGACTTCGCCCCGCTCTCGTACGCGAGCGGCACCGGCGCCACCCCGCTGCTGGGCGACACCGTCGGCCGCGATCTGGCCCGCGCGGTCGCCGCCTTCCCCGGCCGCGAGGCCCTGGTGGACGTGCCGTCCGGGCGGCGCTGGACGTACGCGGAGTTCGGCGCGGCGGTCGACACGACGGCCCGGGCCCTGATCGCGGCCGGCGCCGGCGAGGGCGACCGGGTGGGCGTCTGGGCGGTCAACTGCCCCGAACGGGTGCTCGTGCGGTACGCCACCGCCCGCATCGGCGCGGTGCTGGTGAACATCAACCCCGCCTACCGCACCCACGAACTGGCCTACGTGCTGCGGCAGGCCGGCATCGAACTGCTCATCGCCTCGACGGAGTACCGGACCAGCGACTACCGGGCGATGGCCGACCCGGTGCGGGCGCGGTGCCCGGGGCTGCGGCGGGTGGTGCACGTGACGTTCCGCGCCGGCGGGCCGGGCCTCGTCAGTGCTTCGTGCCGGAGCCGGTCGTGCCGGGGCCGGCGGACGCGGAGGCCGAGGGGCCGTGCTTGGCGGAGTCGCCGTCCTTCGTGGTGCCGTTGACGTGGCCGTAGGCCCACAGCAGGACCAGGACGAGCAGGACCATCGTCCAGGGCGAGCCCTTCTTGCTCTTCCAGTACTCGCCACGCCACACCTTCGCCACGGCAGGCCGCTCCCAGGACCCGGGCCGCCGTGCACCGGTGGGCGGCCGTTCCCGTCCAGCACAGCGGTCCCGCCCGTCCCGCGCAGCGGCGCACGGGGCGCGCACGGGGGCACGACCGCTCGGCCGGTTCCGCCCGTAGGATCGGCCACGTCTCGGGTGCCGGAAGGGGAGGACGCCGTGGAGGAGTTCGAGGGGCTGACGACGCCGCTGCTGGCGGACGCCTGCCTGCGGTGCGGGGTGACGGCACGGCCGGCGCCGGCCGGGGTGCGGGCGGTCGTGCCCGGCACCCGGCTGGCTGGCCGGGTGCTGCCCGCACGGCACTACGGCAGCGTGGACGTCTTCCTGGAGGCGTACGGCGACGCCCGCCCCGGTGACGTGCTGGTCGTCGACAACGGGGGCCGCACCGACGAGTCGTGCGTGGGCGACCTCACGTTGCTGGAGGCGCGGGCGGCCGGGCTGGCCGGGGCCGTCGTGTGGGGGCTGCACCGCGACACCACCGAACTCGCCGCCATCGGGCTGCCGGTCTTCAGCTACGGCACTCTGCCCTTCGGCCCGCTGCGCGCCGACCCGCGCGAACCGGACGCCCTGCTCTCCGCCCGTTTCGGTGAGCACCTCGTCACCGCCGCGGACCTGGTGCTCGCCGACGACGACGGCGTGCTGTTCCTGCCCGCCGACCGGGCCGGAGAGGTGTTCGCCGCCGCGCGCGTCATCGCCGCCACCGAACGCGACCAGGCCGACCGGATCCGGTCCGGCCGCACCCTGCGCGGGCAGACCTCGTTCGCCGAGTACCTGGAACGCCGGGCCGCCGACCCCTCGTACACCTTCCGCACCCACCTGCGCCGGGGCGGCGGTGCCGTCGAGGAGTGAGGCGGCCGGTCGGCGGGGCTGCGGCCGCGTACCCGGCGGCCGGGCGGCCGAGGTCGGCGTGGCCGGCCTCGAACCGCCCGCCGGTCCACCGGCCGGGCCGGCTGCGCGGCGGGCGCGGTGTGGCCGGGCAGCACCTCGCCGCCGACGCCGCCTCGGGCCGCGGGTCGGGACCGTCCCCGAACCCGCCCGCCCGCCATCGACGCCGCGCGGCCCAGCACGAACGTCGACACCGGCCGCTCCAGCGGCGGCACCCGGCCGGCCGGCACCCGTGTCCTCCCGGGCCGCGAGACCGGCCGGCAGCCGGTCCACGATGCCGTCCAGCAGGGCCGCCGTGCCGCCCACGTTCGGGTACAGCGCCATCGGCGTCACGCCCACCCGCTCGGCGACCGCCGGCCTGGAGACCGCTTCCAGGCCGCTGCCGGCCGCGGTGCCCGTGGCCCGGTCGGCCGTGCTGCTGGCGCTGGGCACCCCGGCGGGCGTGGTGGTAGCGCAGCCGGGGCGAACCGCCGGCCCGTCCACGGTCTCGGTGCCATGCTGCTGAGCACCCTCGGTGGCGCCCCGGTGCCGCTGGCCTCGCCGCCCGGCGACGGGACCGGGGCGATCACCACCCCGTCCGGGGCTGGTGGCCCGGCCGTGCGGGGGACAGGATGTGACGGGCACGACGGCGCGACCTACGGAGGGCACATGGCCGACAGCGCAGCGACGGGGGAGTTCCGGGCCGCGCGGGACTTCCTGCTGGCACACCGGGAGGACCGCGACACCGCGGTAGCCGGCTTCACCTGGCCCCGGCCGGAGCACTTCAACTGGGCGCTCGACTGGTTCGACCAGGTCGCCGCCCGCACCGGCCGCACCGCGCTGTGGATCGTCGAGGAGGACGGCACCGAGGCCCGCCTGACCTACCCGGAGCTGCGGGAACGCTCCGACCGGGTGGCCAACTGGCTGCGCGGGCACGGCGTCGCGGCCGGCGACCGGATCGTCGTCATGCTCGGCAACCAGAGCGAGCTGTGGGAGACCGTGCTGGCCGCCATGAAGCTGCGCGCGGTCGTCATCCCGGCGACCACGCTGCTCGGACCGGCCGACCTCACCGACCGCGTGGTGCGCGGCGGCGCCTCCCACGTCATCGCGCAGGCCGGCCAGGCCGCCAAGTTCGACGGCGTGCCCGGCGACTACACCCGGATCGCGGTCGGCGGCGCCCCCGGGGGCTGGCTGGACTACGCGGACGCGTCGGCCGCCCCGGCCGCCTTCACCCCGGACGGCCCCACCCGGTCCGACGATCCGATCATGCTCTACTTCACCTCGGGCACGACCGCGCTGCCCAAGCTCGTCGAGCACAGCCACCTGTCGTACCCCGTCGGACACTTGACCACCATGTACTGGATCGGTCTGCGCCCAGGCGACGTGCACTGCAACATCTCCTCACCCGGCTGGGCCAAGCACGCCTGGTCCAGCCTCTTCGCGCCGTTCAACGCCGAGGCCACGGTCTTCGTGCACAACTACACCCGTTTCGACGCGGCCCGCCTGATGGCCGAGATGGACCGGGCCGCCGTCACCAGCTTCTGCGCGCCGCCCACCGTGTGGCGGATGCTCATCCAGGCCGACCTCGCCGCGCTGCGCACACCCCCGCGCGAGGCGGTCGCGGCCGGCGAGCCGCTCAACCCCGAGGTCATCGAGCACGTGCGCCGGATCTGGGGCGTCACCATCCGCGACGGCTTCGGCCAGACCGAGACCACCGTGCAGATCGCCAACCCGCCCGGGGCGCCGCTGAAGGCCGGATCCATGGGCCGACCGATGCCCGGCTACACCGTCACCCTGGTCGACCCGGTCACCGGGGAGGAGGGCGACGAGGGCGAGATCTGCCTCGACCTGCGCACCGAACGCCCCGTCGGCCTGATGACCGGGTACGCCGGCGACGCGCAACGCACCGCCGCGGCCACCGCCGGCGGCCTCTACCGCACCGGGGACATCGGCTCCCGGGACGCCGGCGGCTTCATCACCTACGTGGGCCGGGCCGACGACGTCTTCAAGGCCAGCGACTACAAGATCAGCCCGTTCGAGCTGGAGAGCGCCCTGCTGGAGCACGAGGCGGTCGCCGAGGCGGCCGTGGTGCCCGCGCCCGACGCGCTGCGGCTCGCGGTGCCCAAGGCGTACGTCGTGCTGGCCCGCGGCTGGGAGCCCGGGGAGGAGACCGCCCGGACGATCTTCGACCACTCCCGCGCGGTGCTCGCCCCCTACAAGCGGGTGCGGGTCCTGGAGTTCGCCGACCTGCCCAAGACCGTCTCCGGCAAGATCCGCCGCGTCGACCTGCGTGAGCGCACCGCGGCCGGCGAGGGCGGACCGGAGTACCGCGAGGGCTGAACGGGCGCCCTCCCCGGCTCCCGGCGGGTCACCGCCCGCCGGGACCGGGCACGGTGCGCAGCAGGCGTTCCGCCGCCGCGTTGACCGGCGTGGCGTGCCCGGCCGGCGACAGCGCGAACAGCGGCACGTCCAGCCGCCGCGCGGCCGCCAGCGTGCCGTCCTCGAACCCGCCGAGGGAGAACAGCGCGGCGACCGCGTCCTCGTGCAGGCAGGCCAGCCACAGCGTCTCCACCGCCGCCACCGGCACCGGGGCACCGGAGGCGTCCACCCGGGCGCGCACCCCGGCGCCGCGCACGTCCACCCCGGTCACCGCGCTGTCCCGGTCGGCGTCGACCGACGCGAAGCCCAGCCACCGCAGGTAGGCCGCCGCGGCCACCACCGCCTCCGGCCCGCCGCGCACCGGCCGCGGTTCGAACGCCGGCCGCCGCACCGCCCGCGGCACCCCGGCCGGCGGCGCACCGCCCGCCGCTGACGGCAGCCCGTCGACCGCCACGGTGTCCACCGGCGGCCGGAACACCGTCCCGCAGCCGCACGTCACCTCGGGGCGCGGCCACTCCCCGGACCGCCCGCAGCCGCCGCAGCGCACCGTCACCCACGCGTCCCGCCAGGCCCGTTGCCGCACCTGGGTGGGGATCCCGCCACGCAGCACCGGCACGGTCAGCGGCCGCCCGCACGGGCAGGGGAACGCCGCCGGGGTGTACGCGTGCTCACGACGGCACACCGGGCAACGCACGGGCACAGGGTCGGCCATGACCGGACTCCAGCGGTGGTTCGGGAGCGCCGGGACCGTCCGGCGGATCGTGGCGGGGTGCTCCACCCCGTTCCGCAGGACCGGCCCCGGGTCGCTGCGGGGAACGCCATCGTCCCACCGCCCGACGCCCCGTGGGGGTGATCGCGGGGAGCGGCTTCCCGGCGCGAGTCGCTGTTGACGGCGGCGCGGCGGAGCCCCCAAGCTGTCCGGCAAGCTCCGTCCCGCCGGTCCCCCGCGCCCCGGAGGCCCCATGCCCGCCGTGCCCGCACCGCCCGCCGTGCCCGACGGGCTCGCCCGTCTCAACGATCTGGCCGCCCCCGCCGCCGCCGCGCTGCTGCGCGAGGTCTGCACGGCCACGGCCTGGACGGACGCGGTGCTGGCCGGCCGGCCCTACCGGGACCCGCAGGCCCTGTACGCGGCCTCCGACGCCGCGACCGCCGCGCTGGACGATGCCGGGCTCGACGAGGCACTGGCCGGGCACCCGCGCATCGGCCGGCCGGCCCCCGGCGATCCGGTCTCCGCCCGCGAGCAGAGCGGCATGGCCGGCGCCGACCCCCGGCTCGCCGACCGGGTGCGGGAGCTGAACCTCGCCTACCAGGAACGCTTCGGGCACGTCCTGCTGATCTGCGCCAGCGGCCTGACCGCCCGCCAGCTGCACGACGCGGCCGCCGCCCGGCTGCCGCGCGCCCCGGGGGAGGAACGCGCCGCCGCCCGCACCGAACTCGGCCGGATCAACCGGCTGCGGCTCGCCCGGCTGTCCGGGGACCCGGAACCGGAACGCCGGGCCACCGTCTCCACCCACGTGCTCGACACCTCCGCCGGACGGCCCGCCGCCGGCGTCGCGGTCCGCCTCGACGTCCGGGCCGGCGGCAACCCGCCGCTGGAGCACGCAAAGGCCGTCACCGACGCCGACGGCCGCTGCACCGGCCTGCCGCCCCTGCCACCGGGCACCTCGCACGCCACCCTCACCTTCGCCACCGGCCCGCACCTGGCCGCCGTCCACGGGAAGGAGGGGTTCTTCCCCGAGGCCGTGGTCACCTTCGCCACCGCCGCCGGCGAGCACCACCACGTGCCCCTGCTGCTCAACCCGTACGGCTACTCCGTATACCGAGGGAGCTAGCAACGCCATGACCACCGTTCTCGGCCAGAACCAGTACGGCAAGGCACAGACCCGGGTGGTGCGCGTCGACCACGACGGCGCCGCCCACCGGCTGCGCGACCTGAACGTCTCCGTGGCGCTGACCGGCGACATGGAGGCCGCGCACCACCGCGGCGACAACGCCGGGGTGCTGCCCACCGACACGATGAAGAACACCGTCTTCGCCTTCGCCCAGCGCGACGGGACAGCGGCCCCCGAGGACTTCGCGCTGCGGCTGGCCCGGCACTTCACCGGCGCGCAGGAGTCCATAACCTCCGCCCGCGTGCGGATCGAGGAGTACGGCTGGCGGCGCAGCGGCCGCACCGGTCACTCCTTCGTGCGCGAGAGCTCCGGCATCCGCACCGCCGAGGTGCTGCTGGACGCCGGGAGCTGCCGGATCACCGGCGGGCTGACCGGGCTGACGGTGCTCAACACCACCGGTTCCGAGTTCCACGGCTTCGTCCAGGACGCCTTCACCACCCTCGCCGAGACCTCCGACCGGGTCCTCGCCACCGATGTCGACGTCCGCTGGCGGTTCGCCGCCGCCGCACCGGAGACCTTCGACTTCGACGCCGTGCACGCCCGCAGCCGTGCCGCGCTGCTGGACGCGTTCACCGGCACGCACTCCTACTCCCTCCAGCAGACCCTGTACGCGATGGGCGCCCGCATCGTGGACGCCGGGCCGGAGATCGACGAGGTGCGGCTGTCGCTGCCCAACAAGCATCACTTCCTGGTCGACCTCAGCCCGTTCGGCATCGACAACGACACCCCGGACGGTGCCGTCTACTTCGCCGCCGACCGCCCCTACGGCCTGATAGAGGGCACCGTCCTGCGGGACGGCGCGGAGCAACTGCTGCCCACCGACTGACCGTTGCCACCCACGAGCCGAGAGGCGGCCGGGCCCGAGATGAGCACCCAGCGCACCGTCGTCGAGAACGCCCACATCGCCACTGTGGACGCGGACGGCACCGAACTGCCGCGCGGCCACGTGGTGGTGGCCGGCAACCGGATCGAATCGGTGGGCCCGGGCCCGGCGCCCGACGGGCTGACCGGCGTGGTGCGGCGGCTGGACGCCACCGGGATGCTGCTCACACCCGGCCTGGTCAACACCCACCACCACTTCTACCAGTGGCTCACCCGCGGCATGGCGCAGGACAGCAACCTCTTCGACTGGCTCACCGCGCTCTACCCGCTGTGGGCCCGCATCGACGAGGACATGACCTACGCCGCCGCCCTCGGCTCGCTCGGCGCGCTGGCGACCTCCGGGGTGACCTGCGCCGCCGACCACCACTACGTCTTCCCGCGCGGCGGCGGCGACCTGTTCGCGGCGGAGGTCCGCGCGGCGGCCGAGACCGGCCTGCGTTTCCACCCGGCGCGCGGCTCGATGGACCTGGGCGCCTCGGCGGGCGGGCTGCCGCCGGACCACGCGGTGGAGGGCACCGAGGAGGCGCTGCGGGCCACCGCGGAGGCGGTCGACCGCTGGCACGACCCGTCGCCGGACTCCATGCTGCGGGTCGCGGTCGCGCCCTGCTCACCGTTCTCCGTCAGCACCGGCCTGCTGCGGGAGGCAGCCGTGCTGGCCCGCGACAGGGGGGTGCGGCTGCACACCCACGGCAGTGAGACCGTCGAGGAGGCCGCGTTCTGCCGGGAGCGGTTCGGCCTGGGACCCACCGACTACCTGGAGTCCACCGGCTGGCTGGGGCCGGACGTGTGGATGGCGCACTGCGTGCACATGGCCGACTCCGACATCGCCAAGTTCGCCGCCACCGGCACCGGCGTGGCGCACTGCCCCTCCTCCAACGCCCGGCTGGCCGCCGGGATCGCCCGGGTCACCGACATGCTGGCGGCCGGCGTGCCGGTGGGCCTGGGCGTGGACGGCACCGCGTCCAACGAGTCCGGTGAGCTGGGCACGGAACTGCGCAACGCGGTGCTCGTCAACCGCCTCGGCCCGCACCGGGAGAACGCGCTGACCGTGCGGGCGGCGCTGCGGCTGGCCACCATGGGCGGCGCCCGGGTGCTGGGCCGCGACGCCGACCTCGGCTCCGTGGAGCCCGGCAAGCTCGCCGACCTCGCCCTGTGGGACCTCACCGGCTTCCGCCACGCCTGCGTCGCCGACCCCGTCGCCGCCCTCGTCCTGGGCGCCGCCGCCCCCGTCGCCCTGCTCCTCGTCAACGGCCGCCCGGTCGTCGAGGACGGGCACCTCACCACCGTCCCCGAAGACCGCGTCGCCCGCCTCACCCGAACGCAGGCCGCGCGGCTTTCGCAGGGGTGAAGGGCCGCGCTGGGTGTCGGACGAGGTGCGGCAGGCCGACCCGCCACCGCGGCCCGGTCGCGTCGGTCCGGAAGTCCAGCCGGACCGACGCCGGCGTCGACGCCGGCCGCACCGTACGAACGGGAACGGGCCGACGCCGCCCACTCACCCGTGGGGATCGCGATCCGCCATGGTCCGGGACGGGACACCCCCGGTCCGGACGGCGCCGGGTGGACACGCCGCCGACATCCCCCGCCCGCCGGACGGGAACCCGGACGCCGAACTGCTCGTCCGGGCTGTGGACGGCGGCGTACGGCGGTGCCTGGCCGGCTCCGGGCCGGGAACCGTGGTTGCTGAGTCTGGACTCATGTCCTGGTCTCACTCCGGAGTGGTGGCGGGACGGGGGCGGCTGCCGGTGATGTCGCAGACGTTGACGGTGTCGTTCACGATCTGGTGCTCGATGCCGCCGCGGCCATGTCGGCGAACCAGCGGAAGCCCAGGCGTTCGCCGTGCTCGCGGGCCCTGCGGTGGGCGGTGGCGGACTTGACGTTGGGCGCGGGGACCGCGTGGTCGAGCAGGACCGCCACCCGTTCGGGGTGGGCGACCTTGACCAGGTCCTCCGGAAGGCGTTCGGCGGCACGGTAGAAGACGCTGTCGGCCATCACGACGAGGTCGACCTCGGTCACGACCATCTGGCCCGGCGTGACGGCCTTCTCGCCGCTCTCCGTGGGGGTGTGGACGGCTGCCGGCGCCCGGTGCCGGTGGAACGGCGGATCCGGACGGGCGGCGGGGAACGCCGTGCCGTTCGCAGGTGAGGGGATCGCCCCAACGTGCGGATCCCGGGACGGAACTCGACACGCAAGTCGGATTCCATATCTCGTGTCTGATATGCTAGGGGGGTTTCCACGGTCGTCCAAGACTCCGGGGTGATCACGGACACAGGGTCGCAATGACCCCGTTACCTGATAAATCCACCGCTCGTGCCGGGTGGTGCGGGCCGGCTCCGGACCGGTGTTCCCCGGAGCCGCCCCGCCGTCCGCGCGCGGACGCCCAGAATTCGCGGAGATCCAGGCGAACACCGGAAGAACAGCGGCGCCGACCGCGCGTGACACCAGCGATGACGGCCACCGGGTGAACCGGCGGGGCCGCCGGGCCCCGTGACAACGAAGGAGCAGCAACTCTCATGGCATCAATGGCGGTGCAGCCGGTCGGCAGTCGGCCCCAGAGCCTCACCGAGATCGTCTTCGACCGCATCCGTGACGCGATCACCAGTCAGACCCTCACCCCCGGTACCCGGGTGAGTGAGTCGATGCTCAGCGATATGCTCAACGTCAGCAAGACGCCGGTGCGCGAGGCCCTGCTGAGGCTGTGCCACATCGGCCTGGTCGAGCCCACCGCCCGCGGCCTGCGCGTCGTGATGCCCAACAGCGAGATCATCCGCGACGCCTACGAGCTGCGCAGCTCCCTGGAGGCCGCCGCCGCGCGCACCGCCGCCGAGCGGGCCGACAACAACCAGCGCAAGTCCATCGTGCACGCCGCCAAGCTCTCCCTGGAGAGCGCCCGGTCCGGCGACGCCGACGGGTTCCGCGAGTGGGACACCACCTTCCACGCGGTCGTCGCCGGCGCCACCGGCAACCGGCTGCTGGAGAAGTCGATCACCGAGTCCCTGGTGCTCGCCTTCACCCTGCGTTCCCGCGACGTGCCCACGCCCGACGACTCGGTGCACTGCGGCCGTCAGCACGTGGACGTCGCCAAGGCCATCGAGGCCGGCTACGGCGACCTGGCCGCCCAGCTGATGTTCGACCACATCTGCGAGGTCATGTCCTTCGTGCTGGCCTCCGCCACCGGCTGACCCGCCCCCGCCGCCGCCCCCGGGCGGCCGGACGGGTCCCGCGCGCCGCGGGGTTCGGAGCGGCCGTGGCCGGGCAGATCGACGATGATCACCTGGTGGCCCAGGTCCGCCAGCCCCTTGCGAACCCCGCGGAACTGCACGCCGCTCTGGCCCGCGGTGTGCGGGCACAGCAGTGGTTCGCCCTCGCCCTCCGTCTCGACGAAGGCCAGCCGGCCGTCGGGTTCGAGGTATTCGGCCCTACGCGTCGCCCGCATCGGCCACCGCCTTCCGCGCCCGGTCCACCAGGATCCGGATCGCCTTCGTCATCCGCAGGTACTGGAAGCCGCTGCCCCGCACGCGGAACGCGCCGGCCGCGGCGAGCCGCACGTAGTCGTCGTGGACACCGGTGAACGGCCGCACCCAGGTCAGCTCGTCCGCGGCCACCGTGAACGTCGCGCCCTGAAGGCTCTTGTGCGCCACGTCCACGATCCGCCCCCGGTACAGCCGGGAGCCGACCTCGTCCTCGCCCACCGCCAGCGCGATCGAGCCGTCGAAGGTCGCGGTGGCGGAGGCGAACTCCGCGTCGCCGGCGAGCAGGTCACCGACCAGGCGGCCCCAGCCCGTCGCGCCCGTGCCGGCGGGCGGTGAACCGCACGCCGGTGCCGGCCGGCACGTCGAGGTCCACCACGTTGTCGGCGGTCCGCCCGTAGGCCAGCGCCCGGGAACCGCAGGCGTTGTTGCCCAGCGAACCACCGATGGTCGCCCGCGCGTGCGTGGAGGGGTCGGGGCCGAACCGCAGCCCGTGCGGCGCCGCCGCGGCGGTGATCGCGTCCAGCACGGCGCCGGGCTCCACCACGGCGGTGCGGCCTTGCGGAGATCCACGGCCAGCACGCGGTTGAGGTGCCGGGAGAAGTCCAGCACCACGCCCTCGCCGACCGCGTTGCCGGCGAGGGGGGTCCCCGCGCCGCGCGAGGTCAGCGGCACGCCCTGGGCGCGGCACACCTCCAGCGTCGTCAGCACCTCGTCGGCGTGCCGGGGGAAGACCACCGCCCGGGGCACCACCCGGTAGTTGGAGGCGTCCGAGGAGTACTCCGCCCGGCGGCGCTCCCCGCTGTCGACCTCGCCGATCCCCGCCGCACGCAGCGCCCCGGCGATCCTGTCACGCGTCACGGACGTTCCTCCGGCTCCTCGCACGACCCTGGCGAGACACCATATCTCATGTCTGACATCTCGATCTGGGGTGTTCCGGGCAGCGCGAAGCCCGGGCCCGGCCGCCCGCCGGACCCGGACGATCGCGGTCAGATCAGCTGCTCGTACGCCGGCAGGGTCAGGAAGTCCACGTAGTCCGCGTCCAGCGAGACCGCCAGCAGCAGGTCGTGGGCCCGCTGCCAGGCACCGGCCGCGAACGCCTCCTCACCCGTCTCCGCCCGCACCGCCACGAGTTCGGCCGCCGCCAGGTCACGCACCAGCTCCGCCGTGACCGTGCTGCCGTCCTCCAGCACCACGCCCGCGTTGATCCACTGCCAGATCTGCGAACGGGAGATCTCCGCGGTGGCCACGTCCTCCATCAGGTTGAAGATGGCCACCGCCCCCGAACCGCGCAGCCACGCCTCGATGTAGCGGATGCCCACCGCGACCGCGTTCCGCAGCCCGGCGCTCGTCGGCGTGGCCTTCAGGGAGTCCACGGCCAGCAGGTCCGCCGCGGTCACCGACACCTCCTCGCGCAGCCGCTCCTTCTGGTGCGGCCGGTCCCCCAGCACCGCGTCGAACGACGCCCGCGCCACCGGCACCAGGTCCGGGTGCGCCACCCAGGAACCGTCGAAGCCGTCCCCGGCCTCCCGGTCCTTGTCGGCCCGCACCTTCTCCATCGCCACCCGGTTGACCTCGGGGTCCCGCCGGTTGGGGATGAACGCCGCCATCCCGCCGATCGCGTGCGCGCCGCGCCGGTGACAGGTGCGCACCAGCAGCTCGGTGTACGCCCGCATGAACGGCGCCGTCATCGTCACCGCGTTGCGGTCCGGCAGCACGTACCGCGGGCCCGCGTCACGGAAGTTCTTCACGATGGAGAACAGGTAGTCCCACCGGCCGGCGTTCAGCCCCGCCGCGTGCTCACGCAGCTCGTAGAGGATCTCGTCCATCTCGAACGCGGCGGTGATCGTCTCGATCAGCACCGTGGCCCGGACCGTGCCGCGCGGCAGCCCCACGAACTCCTGCGCGAAGACGAAGACCTCGTTCCACAGCCGCGCCTCCAGGTGCGACTCGGTCTTCGGCAGGTAGAAGAACGGTCCCCTGCCGGCCGCCGCCAGCCGCTCGGCGTTGTGCAGGAAGTACAGGCCGAAGTCGACCAGCGCGCCCGGCACCGGCTCGCCGCCCACCGTCAGGTGCCGCTCGTCCAGGTGCCAGCCGCGCGGCCGGGGCACCACCGTGGCCAGCTCCGCGTCCGGGCGCAGCGCGTACGACTTGCCCCGCTCGGTGGTGAAGTCGATCCGCCGGGCGAAGACGTCCATCAGGTTCAGCTGGCCGGTCACCACGTTGTGCCAGGTCGGCGCGGACGCGTCCTCGAAGTCCGCGAGCCACACCCGGGCACCGGAGTTGAGCGCGTTGACCGCCATGCGGCGGTCGGTCGGCCCGGTGATCTCCACCCGGCGGTCCTCCAGCGCCGGCGGGCACGGCGCCACCCGCCAGTCGGCCCGGCGCACCGCCCCGGTCTCCGGCAGGAAGTCCAGCACACCGGTCCGCGCGATCCGCTCCCGCCGCTCGGCGCGCGCCGACAGCAACCGCGCCCGGCACGGCGCGAACCGCCGGTGCAGCTCGCCGAGGAACTCCAGCGCCCGCGCGGTCAGCACCTCCTCCTGCCGGGGCGGCGACGGCGTTCCCTGGACGACTGAGGCTGCTGGCATGACGGGGTCTCCTTCGCACCGGCGGGTGCTCCGGAGCATAGGAGCCGCGCCCGGTACGGATCAACGGTGCCCTGCCGCCGCCGGGGCCCCGCGGCCCGCCGCCCCCACCGGCTCTCAGGGGCCGGCCAGCAGTCCGAGGTCCTCGGGGGAGTCGATGTCCCGCGGCGAGGAGACGTCCCCGCACTCCACCAGCGTCACCTCCCGCTCGTGGGTGACCAGGTACGCCCGGGCACCGCGGTCACCGGTGGCCGTCGTCATCACGCCCGTCCAGTGCGCCGCGCCCAGCAGCACCGGGTGCCCGCGGCAGCCGTCGTACGTGGCGGCCGCCAGCGCGGAACGCGGGTCCGCGGCCAGCGACGCCCCGGCCAGCACCCGCCGCACCGCCAGCGGCCCGACCCACGGCTGGTCCACCAGCGTCACCACCGCCGCCGCGGACCCGCCCTCCGCCAGCGACGTCAGGCCCGCACGCAGCGAACCGCCCATGCCCTGCTCCCAGCGGGGGTTGTCCACCAGCACGCAGCCCTCCAGCCGCGCCCGCTCCCGCACCTGTCCGGCCGCCGCGCCCAGCACCACGTGCACCGGCGCGCAGCCGCCCTCCCTCAGTACCCGCACGGCCCGTTCCACCAGCAGCCCGCCCCCGTACGGCAGCAGGGCCTTCGGCCGTCCCCCCAGCCGCCGCCCGCCCCCGGCCGCCAGCACGATGCCCGCGGTGACCGTTGCCCTGTCGCGTCCCATGACTCCTGCTTACTCCTCCCCGGCGGCGGGCCCCACGGACCGGCCCGCCGGGGCACGGTGATGATGTGGGATGTTTTTTTGGCTCTCCGTATGGCGCGAGGCACGGAGCGTGTTTTCTACTGGTTCGGCCGTCCCAGGCCACCGGAAGGGAGTCTATGAGTGCCGACCGACCGGAATCCGCAGCGCACCGCCGCCTTCGCCCCGTCGGCGTCCGCCGCTGTGACCCTCGCCCCACCGCCCCGGGCACCCGGCGCCCGCCGCGGTGACCCCAGGATCGCCGAACTGCGCGCCGCGGCGGCCTGGTTGCGGCACGAGATGGACCTGCACCGGGTGGCTCCGCCGGACCGCGGGGCCGCCGAGGCGGAACTCCTCGCCCTGGAGCGGCGCGTCGCCTCCGGCGAACTGACCGTGCCGGCGCTGCGCGGCTCCCTCCTCGCCCTCGCGGGCGCGCTCGGGTCCGTCAGCGCGCTCGCCGCGCCGTTCTCCGCGTTCCACCGGGCGGTGGAGGTCTTCGGCCGGTGACGCCGTCGGGCCTGCGGGGGCGTGGGGTGCGGCCGGAGGTCGCTTCGGGGGCGGACGGGGTTGCCGTTGGCCGGTTCCTTCGGGGGCGGGCGGTTCCCTCCGGGGGGCGCGGTCGTCGGTCGGCTCCCGGCTCGTCGGGCCTCCCGCGCCGTTCCCCGCGCCCCTTTCAGCGCCTCGGCCGGCTCGTTGCCGGCGGCCGCCCGCTGTCTCACGTTCCACCGCCGTCCCGATCGGCCCCGCGCCGCCCCACGCGTTCTTGACCCGTCCGGTCGACCCGGCCGAAGATCGGGGGCGCGGGGTCGGGTCGGGCGGGGCGAGTGACCAGGAGGCGACGGGGTGTCCGGAGCGATCGTGCTGCGTTCCACCAGGGTGGTCACTCCCGGCGGGGAGCGGCCCGCCGACGTGGTGGTGGACGGAGGGCTGATCACCGCGGTCGCGGCGCACGGGACGGCGGGCGGGTCCGGGGTGCGGGACCTGGGGGCGCTGGTGCTGATGCCGGGGCTGGTGGACACGCACGTGCACGTCAACGAGCCGGGGCGGACCGAGTGGGAGGGTTTCGCGAGCGCGACCCGGGCCGCGGCGGCCGGCGGGGTCACCACGATCGTGGACATGCCGCTCAACAGCGTGCCGCCCACCACCACACCTGCCGCGCTGGCCGTCAAGCGGGACGCGGCCGCCGGGTCCGCGTACGTCGACACCGGCTTCTGGGGCGGCGCCGTACCGGACAACGCGGGGCAGCGGGCGGCCCTGCACGCGGCGGGGGTCTTCGGCTTCAAGTGCTTCCTGCTGCCCTCGGGCGTCGAGGAGTTCCCGGAGCTGGACCGTGCCGGGGTCGCCGCCGCCATGCGGGAGATCGCCGCCTTCGGCGGACTGCTGATCGTGCACGCCGAGGACCCGCACGTCATCGGCGCGGCGCCCGGGCCGTCCGGAACCGGCTACGCCGGCTTCCTCGCCTCCCGGCCGCCGGAGGCCGAGACCGGGGCGATCGCCGCACTGACAGCGCTGGCCCGCGAGACCGGCTGCCGCACCCACGTGCTGCACCTGTCCTCGGCCGCCGCCCTCCCGCTGATCGCGGCCGCCCGGCGCGAAGGGGTGCCGCTGTCGGCGGAGTCCTGCCCGCACTACCTCACCCTCACCGCCGAGCAGGTCCCGGACGGCGCGACCGAGTTCAAGTGCTGCCCGCCGATCCGGGGCGGCGCCAACCAGGACGCCCTGTGGCAGGGCCTCGCCGACGGGGTCCTCGACTGCGTCGTCTCCGACCACTCCCCGGCCACCGCCGAGCTCAAGCAGCCCCCGGACGGCGACTTCGGCACCGCCTGGGGCGGGATATCCTCCCTGCAACTGGGCCTGCCGGCGATGTGGACGGCGGCGCGGCGGCGCGGTCACACCCTGACCGACCTCGCCCGCTGGATGTCCGCGGGCCCGGCCGCGCTGGCCGGTCTGACCGGCAAGGGCGCCATCGCCCCCGGCAAGGACGCCGACTTCGCGGTGCTCGACCCCGACGCCGCCTTCACGGTCGACCCGGCCTCGCTGCACCACCGCAACCCGGTGACCGCCTACGCCGGACGCACCCTGCGCGGCGTCGTGCGGGCCACCTGGCTGCGCGGCGCCCCGGTCGACCTCGCCGCGCCGCCGCGCGGCCGGCTGCTGACCCGTCCCGACAACACCCCCGCAGGGAGCCCCCGTTGACTGTGGCCCGCTTCACCGGTCCCGCCCGTCCGTACCGCGCCGGCGCCGATCCGTACGCCGACTACCGCAGCGAGCCGGCCGGTTTCGAGCAGCTGGCCGACCTCGCGGACCGGCGGCTGGGCGCGGGGGTGATCGCCGCCGGCGACGAGTTCTTCGGCGAGCGGGAGAACCTGCTGCTGCCCGGCCCCGCGGTCTTCCACCCGGACACCTTCGGGCCCAAGGGCAAGGTCATGGACGGCTGGGAGACCCGCCGCCGCCGCGGCCCGCTGCCCGAGGTGCCCGGCCCGGGCCCCGCGCACCACGACTGGGCGCTCGTGCGGCTCGGCGCCCCCGGCGTGGTCCGCGGCGTCGTCGTCGACACGGCGCACTTCCGGGGCAACCACCCCGCGTCGGTCTCCGTGGAGGCCACCACCGCCCCGCTGTCGGCCGCCGCGGCCGGCCTGCTGGAGGACGACGTGGAGTGGACGACGCTGGTGCCCCGCACCGAGGTCGGCGGCCACGCGGCCAACGCGTTCCCGGTGGACGTCCCGCGCCGCTTCACGCACCTGCGGCTGCGCCAGTACCCGGACGGCGGCATCGCCCGCCTGCGGGTCTACGGCGAGGTCGTGCCGGACCCGGGCTGGCTGGCGGAACTGGGCACGTTCGACGTGGTGGCGCTGGAGAACGGCGGGGCCGTCGAGGACGCCTCCGACCGCTTCTACTCCTCCCCCTGGAACACCATCCTGCCGGGCCGCTCCCAGCGCATGGACGACGGCTGGGAGACCAAGCGGCGCCGGGACGCGGACGGCGACTGGGTGCGCTACCGGCTGGCCGCCGAGGCCCTGGTGCGGGCGGTCGAGATCGACACGGCCTGCCTGAAGGGCAACGCGGCCGGCTTCGTCGCCCTCAGCGGGCGCGGCGCGGCGGGGGAGTGGTTCCCCATCACGCCGCGGGTCCCGTTGCAGCCCGACACGGTGCACCGCTTCCTGGTCGGCGGCGATCCGGTCACCCACGTGCGGTTGGAGATCTTCCCGGACGGGGGGATATCCCGGCTGCGGCTGTTCGGATCGCTCACGGCCGCCGGAGCCGCCGTCCTGGCCGCCGAGGCCGCCCGGCTCGCCTGACGGCCGCCCCGCGCCCCTGTGGGGCTCGTCCCCTCGGGGGCGCGGGGCCGGTGGTCAGGCCGCCCGGCGTACGCGGCGGCGGTGGGCGGCGATGATGTCGGTGTAGCGGCGGGCGCTGGACTTGGGGGTGCGCCGCTGGGTGGCGTAGTCGACGTGGACGAGGCCGAAGCGCTTGGCGTAGCCGTAGGCCCACTCGAAGTTGTCCAGCAGCGACCAGGCGAAGTAGCCGGCCAGCGGGGCGCCGCGCCGGACCGCGCGGGCGCAGGCGGCGAGGTGGCCCTCCAGGTAGGCGATCCGGTCCGGGTCGTGGACCTGGCCGTCGGCGCCGACGGTGTCCGGCCAGGCGGAGCCGTTCTCGGTGACGTAGATGCGGCGGGCGCCGTACTCCTCGGTCAGGCGCATCAGCAGCGTCTCCAGGCCGCCGGGGGTGATCTCCCAGTCCATGCCGGTGCGCGGCCTGCCGGGTTCGTAGACCTGGCGGGCGAACGGGGCGCAGCCGGTGGGGTCGTCGGCGACCACGGCGCGGAAGTAGTAGTTGAGGCCGAGGAAGTCCAGCGGCGCGGCGATCGCCTCCAGGTCCCCGTCCCGGGCCGGCAGGTCCACGCCGTACAGCTCGACCATGTCCTGCGGGTAGCCGCGGCCGTGGATCGGGTCCAGCCACCAGCGGTTGGCGTGCCCGTCGGCGCGGATCGCGGCGGCCCGGTCGGCCTCGCGGTCGGTGGCCGGCTCGCAGGGGGAGAGGTTGTTGACGATGCCCACCTGCGCGCCCGGGACCGCGGCGCGGATCGCGGCGACCGCCCGGGCGTGGCCCAGGTGCAGGTGGAACGAGGCCCGCACGGCCGCCGTCAGGTCGGTCAGGCCGGGGGCCATCTTGCCCTCCAGGTGACCGATCCAGGCGGAGCACAGCGGCTCGTTGAGGGTGGTCCAGTTGGTGATCCGGTCACCGAGCCGGCCCGCCACCACCGCCGCGTACTCCCCGAACCGTTCTGCGGTCTCCCGCTCCGGCCAGCCGCCCCGGTCCTGGAGGGCCTGCGGCAGGTCCCAGTGGTACAGGGTCGGGTACGGGGTGATGCCGGCCGCCAGCAGGCTGTCGGTGAGGCGGTCGTAGAAGTCCAGCCCGGCGGCGTTGACCCGGCCGTCGCCCTGCGGCACCACCCGCGGCCAGGCGATGGAGAACCGGTAGGCGTCGACGCCCAGCTGCCGCATCAGCGCGACGTCCTCGGGCCAGCGGTGGTAGTGGTCGCAGGCCACGTCGCCGCTGTCGCCGCCGTCGACGGCGCCGGGGACGGTGCAGAAGGTGTCCCAGATCGAGGGGGCGCGGCCGTCCTCGGCGGCGGCGCCCTCGATCTGGTAGGAGGAGGTGGCCGTGCCCCACAGGAAGCCCTGCGGGAAGGCGGTCAGATCGTCCGTGCTGTGGTCTGTCACAACGGCCTTTCCAGATGTGGGAGTTGACCTGTCGGACGGGCGCTGCCCCCGGCAGCGGTCACTTGACCGCGCCGGCGGTCAGGCCCGCCACCATGTAGCGCTGGAGCAACAGGAACCCGGCCACCACGGGCACGCTCACCACGAGTGAGGCGGCCATGACCTGGTTCCAGTAGACGTCGTTCTGGGTGGCGTAGCCCTCCAGTCCGATCGCGAGGGTGCGGGTGGCGTCGTTGGTGAGCACCGAGGCGAACAGCACCTCGCCCCAGGCGGTCATGAACGCGTAGACGCCGACCGCCACGATGCCGGGCACCGCCGCCGGGACGACCACCCGGAACAGCGTCCCCAGCGGCCCGCAGCCGTCGACCAGCGCCGCCTCGTCCAGGTCGCGCGGGATCGAGTCGAAGTAGCCGACCAGCATCCAGATGGAGAACGGCAGCGAGAACGTCAGATAGGTCAGGATCAGCCCGCCGCGGCTGCCGTAGAGCGCGACTCCGGTGGCGTTGCCGATGTTGACGAAGATCAGGAACAGCGGCAGCAGGAACAGGATGCCGGGGAACATCTGTGTCGACAGCACGGTGACCGTGAACAGCCGCTTGCCGCGGAAGCGGTAGCGGCTGACCGCGTAGGCGGCGAAGACCGCGACCGTCACCGACAGCAGCATCGAGGCGCCGCACACGATCAGGGAGTTGGCGAAGTAGTGCGCGAGCGGCACGGTGTGCCAGATGTCGACGTAGGGCCGCAGCGTCAGGTGGTGCGGCAGCCAGCCGAAGGAGCTCTGCACCTCCTTGAGCGGCTTGAGTGAGGAGGAGAGCATCGTCCACACCGGCAGGACCGCGAAGACGGTCAGCAGGGTCAGGACGATCCGGCGGGTCCACAGGAAGCTCACCGGCGGCGCGGTGGGGGAGCGTCGGGTGTCAGACATCGGCGTCCTTCCGCCGGGTCACCAGCAGGTAGGCGCCGGTCACCAGCATCAGGAACAGCAGCATCAGCACCGACATCGCCGAGCCGGAGCCGAAGTTCCAGTTGATGAACGACGACGAGTAGATGTGGATGGAGATCAGGTCACCGGCCGGCGGCGCCGACTTGCCGAACAGCACGTAAGGGGTGTTGAAGTCGTTGAACGTCCACAGGAACAGCACCAGCACCAGCACCTGGTTGACCGGGCGCAGTGACGGCAGGGTGATGCTGCGGACCTTGCGCCACACCCCGGCGCCGTCCAGCGCGGCGGCCTCGTACAGGTCGCCGGGGATGTTCTGCAGACCGGCGGTCAGGCACAGGAACGCGAACGGCCAGTTGCGCCACACCGAGACGGTCAGCAGCGCCGGGAAGCTGTTGTCGCCGATCAGCCAGAACGTGTGGCCGTCTGTGAGGTGCAGCTGGTGCAGCAGGTGGTTGACCAGGCCGTTGTCCCGCTGGAACATGAACGACCAGGTGATCACCGCCGCGTAGACCGGCAGCGCGTACGGCACCAGGAACAGCGCGCGCAGCACACCGCGGCCGCGGAAGGTGTCCTGCATCAGCACCGAGGCCGTGGTGCCCAGCAGCCAGGACAGACCGACCGACAGCACGGTGAACGCGCAGGTGATCCAGAACGAGTGCAGCAGCGCCTGGCCGATGGGCTGGGAGAAGCGCACCGCGACCTTGTAGTTGCCCACCCCGGCCCAGGGCGCCGAGCCCCAGTCGCGGATGTAGAACTGGGTGAGCTGCTTGAAGCTGATCACGATGCCGGTGAGGATCGGGATCAGGTGGATCAGCAGTTCCAGCACGAGGGCGGGCAGCAGGAACAGGTACGGCAGCGCGCGGCGGCGCAGACGGCCGGGGGCCGGCCCGCGCGAGCGCCTGCCGGCGTCTCGCGCGGACCGGTCCGCGGCGGGCAGGGTCTCGGTCATCGGACGGTCAGCTCGCGGGCATCTGCTGCTGGGCCTTGGTCAGTTCCGCCTTCACGGTGGCGTCGTCGACCGTCTTGCCGCCGGCGGCGTCCGCGAACAGGTCCTTCATCGCGGTGCCCACCAGGGTCTCGAACTGCGACTCGTCGGCGACCTGCGGCAGCGGCGCCGAGTGGTCGGCCAGTGCCGTCTTCAGCGTGGCCAGCTCCGGCGTGGCGCCGACCGGGGCGGCGGCCGCCGCGGTCACCGGCGAGATCGAGCCGTAGCGGCCGTTGATGATCTTCTGCTCGGCGGTGGACGTCATGAAGTTCACGAACTTCTCGGCGCCCGTGACGTTCTTGCTGTCCTTGAAGACCGCCATGTTGATGCCGGCCGCCATCGTGTCGACCTTGCCGGTGGTGTCGGCGGTCTGGAACGGCACCTGGGCCACCCCGTAGGCGTCCGCCTTCATGCCCTGCGCCTTCAGCGAGGTGCCGGCCGCCTGCCACAGCAGCATGGCCGCCTTGCCGTTGGCGAAGTCGGTCACCGACTGGTTGTTGGCGTACTCCGCGTCGCTCGGCGAGGCGATCTTGTCGGTCGCCATCAGGTCGACGTACTGCTTGACGGCCTGCACCGCCTGCGGGCTGTCGAAGTCCGGCTTGCCGTCCTTGGTGAAGAAGTTCGCGCCCAGCTGCTGGCCGAAGGCGAACGCGTGGTGGGCGTTCTCCTGGTACTGGCCGCACTCCAGGGCGATGCCCCACTTGCCGTTCCCGGTCAGCTTCTTGCCGTCCGCGACCAGCTCGGTCCACGTCTTGGGCGGCCCGGCGATGCCGGCCTTGGCGAACTCCGCCTTGTTCCAGTACAGGGCGTAGGAGAGCGCGTACAGCGGCACCGCGGCCGGCGGCTTGCCCGACACACCCGTGGAGGCCAGGGCGGCGGCGTTGAACTTCGAGGCGCCGCCGATCTTCGCCATGTTGGTGGAGTCCCACGGCAGCAGGGCGCCGGTCGCCTGGAGCGAGGCCGACCAGGTGTTGCCGATGTTCAGCACGTCCGGGCCCTGGCCCGAGCTGGTCGCCGCCATGATCCGGTTGAGCAGGTCGGCCCAGGGCACGACCTCCAGGTTGACCTTGATGCCGGTCTGCGCGGTGAACTTCTTCAGCTCCGGCCCGAGCACGGCCTTGTCGACGTCGACGCTGGTGCCCTGGTTGCTGGCCCAGTAGGTGAGGGTCTTGCCGCTGGAGGAACCGCTCGAACCGTCGGTCGAACCGCCGCCGCACGCGGTCGCGGTCGCGGCCAGGGCGAGGGCGAGGGCCGCGCCGGCGAACGTCCGGTAAGCCTTGAGGGTGGGCACTGTCGGGCACCTCTTTCGTCGAACACGTCCGGTCGTGTCGTGCGGGAGCGCTGGTGCGGATGGTGCGGTGGTGCCGACGCGGCGGAGTGGCGCCCGCCCGTGTTCGGGACTTGAACGCCTTCACGTCTTAATTCAAGCCGTGATTTAAACTGCGTGAATTCCCGGCGTCAAGGGTTCGCGCACGACTCGGCGCACGGATAGGTTCGGCGCGGCACGTGAACGAAGGGAAGCGGGCATGGCCCAGAGGAATCAGCGCACGGTCCGCGACCTGCGCCGGGGCAACCGGTCGGCGCTACTGCGGCACTTGTGGTTCGAGGGTCCCCTCAGCCGCCAGGAACTCGGCCGCGACCTCGGCCTGAGCGCCGGCTCCATCAGCAACGTGGTCGCCGAGCTCGTCGCCGAGGCACTGGTGGAGGAGGCCGGCGCGGTCGATTCCGACGGCGGCCGCCCGCGCACCCTGCTCAAGGTCACCGCCGGCCCCGCCCGGCTGGCCGGCGTCGACATCGGCGAGACCCGGGTGCGGGTCGGGCTGTTCGACCTGGACCTCACCGAACTGGCCGTCTGCGAACAGCCGTTGTCCGACAGCGGCCACGACGTCGAGCACGTGGTGCGGCTGGTCCTCGACGGCCTCGCCGACGTCGTCGGATCCACCGGCACCGACCCGGGCCGGGTGCTGGGCGTCGGCGTCGGCGTGCCCGGCATCGTCGAACGCGGCAGCGGCTGCGACGCCGTCGTGCACGGCCAGACCATCGGCTGGGACGCCGTCCCGCTCGGCGCGCTGCTCGCCGCCGGTACCGACCTGCCGCTGCACGTGGAGAACGGCGCCAAGACCCTCGGCCAGGCCGAGATGTGGTTCGGCGGCGGCCGCGGCGCGCGCGACGCGGTGATCGCCCTCATCGGCTCCGGCGTCGGCGCCTGCGTGGTCGTCGACGGCCGCCTCTACGACGGCGCCGCCTCCAGCGCCGGTGAATGGGGCCACACCACCCTCGCCGTCGGCGGCCGCCGCTGCCGCTGCGGCGCCCGCGGCCACCTGGAGGCGTACGTCGGCGCCGAAGCGGTGCTGGACCGCTGGGGCGGCGCCCCGGCGGGCGCCACCGAGGAGGCCGGGCTCGCCGCCCTGCTGCACCGCGACGCCGCCGGCGACCCGCCGGCCCGCGCGGTGCTCGCCGAGACCGCCGAGTACCTCGGCGCCGGCATCGCCGACCTGGTCAACCTCTTCAACCCCGAACGCATCCTGCTCGGCGGCTGGGCCGGCCTGCTGCTCGGTCCCCGCCTGCTGCCCGCGGTCCGCGAACACGCCGCCGCCTACGCGCTGCGCCACCCGGGACGCCGGGCCGTCATCGACCTCGGCCGCCTCGGCCCGGACGCCGTCACCGTCGGCGCCGCCACCCTGCCGCTCGCCCGCTTCCTCGACAGCGGTGGCCACCCCGCCGCGGGCGGCCCCGCGCCGGCCGGAACCGATCGCGGCACCCCGGGCGTTGCAACGGTCGGGGGCCACCGCACCCTCGCCCGCAGCGGAGCGCCGCGGGCCGCCCAGCACCACGACGAGGAGCGCCGAGCGTGACTCTCCAGCAGCAGATCGTCGGCAACGCGATGCAGATGGCCGTGTGCACCCTCCAGCCCGGCCAGACGGTCTACTGCGAGGCCGGCAAGTTCCTGTTCAAGACCTCCAACGTCCAGATGGACACCCGCCTGGGCGCCCCGGGACCGGACGGTGCCGCCCCCGGCCAGGGCGGCGTGCCCGGCCAGGGCGCCGGGTTCGGCGGCTTCCTGCGGCAGGCGATGGGCACCGCCATGCAGGTCGGCCAGCGGATGCTGGCGGGGGAGTCCATCGCCTTCCAGTACTTCACCTGCACCGGTGGTGAGGGCACCGTCGGCTTCGCCGGAGTGCTGCCCGGCGAGATGCGCGCCCTGGAACTCGACGGCAGCCGTGCCTGGTTCGCCGAGAAGGACGCCTTCGTGGCCGCCGAGTCCACCGTGCGTTTCGGCATCGACTTCGCCGGTGTCCGGCAGGGCATGTCCGGCGGCGAGGGCTTCATCCTGGAGAAGTTCACCGGCCGCGGCACCGTGATCATCGCCGGCGCGGGCAACTTCATCGACCTCAACCCGGCCGAGTTCGGCGGCCGCATCGAGGTCGACACCGGGTGCATCGTCGCGTTCGAGGAGGGCATCCGCTACGGCGTGGAGCGCATCGGCCGGCTCAACCGCCAGGGCATCATGAACGCCGTCTTCGGCGGCGAGGGCCTGTCACTGGCGACCCTGGAGGGCAACGGGCGGGTCATCCTCCAGTCGATGACCCTCGAAGGGCTCGCCAACGCCCTCCAGAAGGCGCAGGGACCGGACAAACAGGGTCCCACCGGAGGACTGTTCTCCACCGACGTGGGGTGAACCGCCCCGGCCGCCGGTAGCGTTCAGTCACGCACACCGCACACCGCACATCCACCGACAGGGAAGGAGGGTGGCCGTGGGGTACCGCTGGGAGACCACCCGCAGCGCCTTGGCACAGCGTGTCGTGGCCATCGTCAGAGCCGAGAGCTACGACGAGGCCGCCGCGTCCTGCGACACGCTGCTGGCGGCCGGCATCACCACGGTGGAGATCGCGCTGACCACGCCGTTCGCCCTGGAGGCGGTCACCACCATGGTGCGCGAGGTCGGTGACGACGCTGTCATCGGCGCCGGCACGGTCCTGGACGCCACCTCCGCGCGCATGGCGGTGGACGCCGGCGCGCGGTTCCTGTCCGCGCCCGACCGGAACGCCGGCGTCCTGGCCACCGGCCACCGCTACGGCCTGCCGGTCTTCTGCGGCGCCGCCACCCCCGGCGAGGTGGTCCTGGCCCTGGAGGCCGGGGCCGACGCGGTCAACATCTTCCCCGCGAGCGCGGTCTCGCCCGCCTGGGTGCGGGACGTGCGCGCGGCGCTGCCGCAGGCCCCGCTGGTGCCCGGCGGCGGCATCACCCCCGAGGACGCCCCGCGGTGGCTCGCCGCCGGCGCGGTCGCCGTCGCCCTCGGCCCGGAACTGACCGGCGGCGACCGCGACACCGTCACCAAACGCACCGCCGAACTGCTGGCCCGCGTCGCCGTGCCGGACGCCTGAACGCCGCCCGTCCCCGGCGCGTACCCTTCCCGCGAACGCCTTTTCCCGCATCGCCCGAACAGGAGCCCGCAGTGCCCGGTATCCACGACATCGCCCTCACCACCCTCTCCGGTGAGCCGGCCACCCTCGCCGAGCACGCCGGCAAGGTGCTGCTCGTCGTCAACGTCGCCTCCAAGTGCGGCCTGACCCCGCAGTACGAGGGCCTGGAACGCCTGCACGAGCGGTACGCCGACCGCGGCTTCACCGTGCTGGGCTTCCCCTGCGACCAGTTCGCCGGCCAGGAGCCCGGCAGCGCCGAGGAGATCGCCGCGTTCTGCTCGACCACCTACGGCGTCACCTTTCCCCTGTACGCGAAGGCCGACGTCAACGGCGACGACCGCCAGCCCCTGTACCGCGAGCTGACCGCCATGGCCGACGCCGACGGCGAGTCCGGCGACGTCCAGTGGAACTTCGAGAAGTTCCTGGTGGCCCCCGACGGCACCCCGGTCGCCCGTTTCCGTCCCCGCACCGACCCCGAGGCCCCCGAGATCATCGAGGCGATCGAGTCCCGCCTGTCGTAGCGCGTCCGGCGCCGCGGGCGGTGTCCGGCTGGTGGCGGCCCGTCGCTCTGCGGAAGGCTCGCGGCTAAACTCGCCGCCTACGCCGGGCCGCAGGGCGCCCGGTGGGCGGGGAAAGGGGTAGACGTGGGCGACGGGGCAGACGTGGAACGGGAATGGACGGGCAGCCGCACCAGGCGGCCGAAGGAGCTGCGGACGGACCGCCCGCACGCGGCGCGCGTCTATGACGTGCTGCTCGGCGGGAAGACCAACTACGCCGCCGACCGGGAGGCCGCCGCCGCGCTGGAGGCGGCCATGCCGATCGCCCGGCGCACCGCCACGGCGAACCGCCGGTTCATGCACCGAGCGGTGGAGTTCCTCGCCCGCGAGCACGGCATACGCCAGTTCCTCGACATCGGCACCGGTATACCCACGCAGCCCAACCTGCACGAGACCGCGCAGAGCGTGCGTCCCGAGGCGCGCGTGGTCTACGCCGACAACGACCCCATCGTCCTGGCCCACTCCCGCGCCCTCCACGAGGGGACGCCGCAGGGCCGTACCGCCTACGTGCACGGCGACCTGCGCGAACCGACGAGCATCCTGCGCGACGAGGAGACCCTGGCCACGCTGGAGCCCGGCGAACCGGTCGCCGTCACCCTGCTGACCGTCCTGCACTGGCTGCCGGACTCCTCCGACCCGCACGCCATCGTCCGCGAGGTGATGGCCGCGGTCCCACCGGGCAGCTTCCTGGTCATCTCCCACATCACCGTCGACCACGAGTCCACCGCCGTCACCGCCGCCTCCGAGGGCCTCAACGCCCGCGGCAGCCAGACCACCCCCCGCCGCCACGACCAGGTCCTCCGATTCTTCGACGGCCTCGACCTCGTCCCCCCCGGCCTCTCCCTCGTCGACGACTGGCGCCCCCCCACCCACCCCGCCGGCGTCCCCGACCTCACCACCCCCCCCACCGACGCCCCCACCGTCCCCCTCTACGCCGGCGTCGCCCACAAACCCTGACACCGGTCACGTGGCTGCCTGTCAGCGGCGCGGGGAACCGCGCGCCCAGCCGACGCGGACGGTCAGGGGCCGCGCAGCGAGGCGTGTTGGACGGTCAGGTGGCTGTCTGTGAGGGGCGCGGGGAACCGCGCGCCCGGCCGACGCGGACGGTCAGGGGTCGCGCAGCGAGGTGTGTTGGACGGTCACGTGGCTGCCTGTCAGCGGCGCGGGGAACCGCGCGCCCAGCCGACGCGGACGGTCAGGGGCCGCGCAGCGAGGTGTGTTGGACGGTCAGGTGGCTGTCTGTGAGCGGCGCGGGGAACCGCGCGCCCAGCCGACGCGGACGGTCAGGGGTCGCGCAGCGAACCGTCAGGGGCCGCGCAGCGAACCGCAGAGCCGCGCAGCGAACCGTCAGGGGCCGCGCAGCGGGCCTGCGCGAGCCCCGGTGGACAGCGACGTGGCTGTCTGTGAGGGGCGCGGGGAACCGCGCGCCCGGCCGACGCGGACGGTCAGGGGTCGCGCAGCGAACCGTCAGGGGCCGCGCAGCGAACCGCAGAGCCGCGCAGCGAACCGTGTCGGACGGCCACGTCGCTGTCCGCAAGCCCCGCAGGGACCCCGCGCTCCAGCCCCGGCAGACCCGACCCTCCAGAAGCCGCGCAGCGAACCGTCACGGACGGCGGGGCGACGCGTCCAGTTCGTGCCGCAGCGCGTCCAGGTCCGTGCCGCCGGACATGTGGTGGGTGAGGGCGTCCACGGTGATCTCCGCGCGGGAGGCGCTGAGATCGAGCGTTCCGAGCCGCAGGACGGTGAAGTGGTCGCCGACCAGGAACGCGTGGTGGGGGTTGTGGGTGATGAAGATGACGCCGAGCCCGCGGTCGCGGGCGGCGGCGACGTACTTGAGGACGACGCCGGACTGTTTGACGCCGAGCGCGGCGGTCGGCTCGTCGAGGATGAGGACCCTCGCCCCGAAGTGGACGGCGCGCGCGATCGCCACGGACTGCCGCTGGCCGCCGGAGAGCGAGCCGATGGGCTGTTCGAGGTCGTCGAGTTCGATGCCCATCGCGCGCAGTTCCGCGTCGCAGGTCTTCTTCATCGCGGCGATGTCCAGCCGGCGGAACGGCCAGGTCCCACGGGTGAGTTCCGCGCCGAGGAAGAAGTTGCGCCAGACCGGCATGAGCGGCACGGTGGCCAGGTCCTGGTAGACCGTGGCGATGCCGCGGGCCAGCGCCTCGCGGGGGTCGGAGAGCCGGACCGGTTCGCCGTCGATCAGGTAGTCGCCCTCGGTGTGCTGGTGCAGCCCCGAGATGATCTTGATCAGGGTGGACTTGCCGGCGCCGTTGTCGCCCAGCACGCAGTGCACCGTGCCGGGCCGCACGGCCAGTTCCACCCCGTGCAGGGCGCGGACGTTGCCGTAGCTCTTGCCGGCCGCGCGCAGCTCCACCAGGGGGGCGTCGTCGGCGGAGGAGGCGGTGAGTTCGGGTTCGAGAGCGGGGTTGTCGGACATGCTGCTACCTCCTGGTCGCCTGGCGGCGGACCCACAGATTGACCAGCGTGGCGGCGAGCAGCATCACGCCGAGGAAGAACTTGAACCAGTCGGGGTTCCAGTTGGCGTACACGATGCCCTGGGTGACCATGCCGAAGATGAACGCGCCGATGACCGCGCCGATCGCCGAACCGTAGCCGCCGGTCAGCAGGCAGCCGCCGATGACCGCGGCGATGATGTAGAGGAACTCGTTGCCGACGCCCTCACCGGACTGCACGGTGTCGAAGGAGAACAGCTGGTTCATGCCGACGAACCACGCGGCGAAGCCCACCGACATGAACAGCATGATCTTGGTGAATCCCACCGGAACGCCCACCGAGCGGGCCGCGTGGCGGTCGCCGCCGACGGCGAAGACCCAGTTGCCGAACCGGGTGCGCAGCAGCACCCAGGTGGCGATCGCGGCGAAACCCAGCCACCAGAAGACGGTGACCTTCACGCCCACCCCGCCGATGTCCACCGTGGAGGCGAAGACCGCGCGGGCCTGCCGGAAGCCGTCCATGTCGCCGATGGAGTCGGTGGCGACGTTCCCGGTCAGCAGTTTGGTGACGGCGAGGTTGAGGCCCTGGAGCATCAGGAACGTGCCGAGGGTGACCAGGAAACTCGGCAGGCCGGTGCGCATCAGCAGGTAGCCGTTGAGCGCGCCGACCGCCAGCGAGACGGCGAGCGCCGCCAGCACGCCGACCCACACGTTCTGCGTGAGCTGCCAGCTCAGTTCGCTGGCGGTCAGCGCCGAGGTGATGACGGCGACGCCCGCCGACAGGTCGAACTCGCCGCCGACCATCAGCAGCGCCACCGGCAGCGCCACGATCCCGATGGTGGACGCCTGGTAGAGCACGGTGGCCAGCGCGTCCAGGTGGCGGAAGGGCGGCGCGACGGAGAAGAAGAAGACGTAGACGGCGATCGCCCCGATGAGCGCGCCGACCTCGGGGCGGCCCATCAGGCGGCGCACCGGGGACCGCCTCGCGGCGCGCGGCGGCGCGGGATCGGCCGGGGGAGCGGCGGACGCGGTGGTGTCGGTCATCGCGGTCACCGGGTCCCGTGGGCGGCGAACGCGGCGACGGAGGCCACGTTGGACTTGTCCACGAACGCCGGCCCGGTCAGCACCGGCCCGGTGCCGCCGCCGCTGACGTTGCCGTTGTACTTGTAGAGCCACAGCCCGTCGACGGCCAGGTAGCCCTGGAGGTAGGGCTGCTGGTCGACGGCGAACGCGATGCTGCCCGCCTTGATCCCGTTGACCAGGTCCTTGTTGAGGTCGAACGTGGCGACCTTCGCCTTGCTCCCGGCGTCGGAGACCGCCTGCACGGCGGTGAGCGCGAAGGGGGCGCCGAGGGTGGCGACCAGGTCGACGGAGTGGTCCTGCTGGAGCTTGGCGGTCAGGGTGGATTTCACCGACGGCATGTCGGCGCCGTTGACGTAGAGGATGTCCGTCTTCCCCTTGAACGTCTGCTTGATGCCGTCGCAGCGCTGCTGGAGCGAGACGTTGCCCTGTTCGTGGATGACGCACAGGTCGTGCTTGACGCCGAGCGCGTTGAGCTTGCGCCCGAACGCCTGGCCGGCGATGGCCTCGTCCTGGCCGAAGAACTCCAGCAGTTTCTCCGACTGCCACGCGGTCTCACCGGCGTTGAGCCCGACGACCGGGATGCCCTTGTGTTCCGCCTCGGCGACCACGTTCTTCATGGCGTTGGGGTCGGCCAGGGTCACCGCGATCCCGTCGACCTTCTGGTCGATGGCGTTCTGCACCAGGTTGGCCTGGTTGGCGGCGTTGGGGTCGCTGGCGTACACCAGGTCGACGTTGTCCTTGGCGGCCGCGGTCTGCGCGCCCTTGCGCACCAGGTCCCAGAAGGTGTCGCCGGGCGCGGAGTGCGTGATCATCGCGATCTTGATCCGCGGGGTGCCCGCGTGTCCGGCGGCCAGGGCCGCGGCGCGCTGCTGCGCCGCCCGCCCCCCGTGTGCGCTCGCGCAGCCGGAGAGCGCCAGCAGCGCGGCGGCACAGGCGGCGGCCAGGGCCGTGCGGCGGGACCTGGTACGGGTGCGTTCCATCGGCGGGGTACCTCACGTCGGTCAGCGGGTGGTGCCGGAGCGGACCGAGTGAACGCCGCCGGCCGGCATCTGTCAAGATCGTCGACAGGGCGTCAGGCCGGCGCCGCCGGGCCGTTCACACCGGCTCCGGGACACGCCCGCAGGCCGTTCACGCCCGCTCCGGGACGCTCCCGCAGCGGCCGTTCACGCCCGCGCGGGACGCTCCGGCAGCCCCTTGGCGGCCAGTTCGCGGCGGGCGCCGATCTCGGCGGGGGTCTCGGCGACGAGCAACGTGGCGAGCAGGTAGGCGGTCACGCCCACCATGGCCGCCGGCAGGACCGGGGCGGCGAGCACCACCAGGAGGCGCCCCGCCGACGCCAGGCCGGGGGCCCGGCGCTGCCGGTCCCGGTACGCCGCCCAACTGGCCTTCTCTCCCTGCGCCTTCGCGCACTCCGCCCGGATCTTCCGCCGCCCGGCGACCCAGCCCCACGCCGCGCCCGCGACGGCCAGCACCGCCTCGATGACGTCGCACGCGGTCCGCCCGCCGGCCGGGACCGCCGCGTCCTCGAAACCGCGGTACATCGCCACCGCCATCCCGCACACGCCGGCCATGATGACCGTCAACGCGATGACGTACGAGACGCGCCGCGCCCAGTACCCGCCACCGCGCACGTACCAGCTGGTGCCCAGACGCGGGAGGGGAGGGACGCGCGGCGTCTCAGAAGAGGCTCTTGATGCCATGCCACACGCTCTTTCCCGCGTCGCCGACGTCCCCGATCAGACGCTTGCCGTCGTCATACGTCTCCGAGAGGACGTGCCCGCTGCCGGTCAGAACGCCGCCGACGACACCGTGGTCGTGGATGTCCTCACTCCAGTGCTCGTGCAGCGAGTGGTCGATCAGCCCGGTCGCGCCGATGACCACGACACCGCCGACACCGGCCACCACCGCGGCGCCCGCCGCCTCCGGCAGCAGCGCCACGGCCGCCGCGCCGGCCGCCAGCCCGCCGAGCGCGGCGCCGCCGTCCACGACGACCGAGTGCGTCCAGCTCCAGCCCTTGTCGTGGTCGTCCTTCGCCTCCAGCAGACCGCACGTGGCGGCGGCGGCCACGTCCAGCACCGGCACCTCCTTGAGGAAGTCCGGCAGCTTGTCGAGGTCCTCGCCCAGCTTCAGCGCGTCCGCCGCGTCGATCACCTTGTAGTTCAGCATCCGGTCGTACGGCAGCTTCGAACTGCCGTTCTCCATCGCGGCGATGTCCTCCTGCAGGCCCTTGACCTTCGCCGCCGCGTCCTTGTAGGCGCCCTTGGCCTCCCAGTCCTTCGGGAGGGCCTTGCCCTCCTTCTGGAACGCCTTGCGCTCGGAGCGCATCGTCTTCTTCGCGTCCTTCTCGGCCGCGAGCGCCTTGTCCAGCTTGGTGCTCGCGTCCTTGCCCGTGGCGCGCACGTGCTCGGCGTCGTAGGCGTACAGGCCACGCAGGTAGTCGTACAAGGTGATCTTGTCGCCACTGGAGACCTGCGGCGAGGTGCTCTGGTCGAACAGCTTCTGCAGGTCCCCCGCCGCGGTCAGCCGCGCCTGCTGCGCGGTGTGCATCGTCTCCTTGTAGAACGTGCAGTAGTCGTCGAGGGCGCCGATCGCCTTCTGGTCGTCGGCCGTCGGCGGTGTCCTCGTCGTCAGGTAGCCCGGCACGCCCTTGGCGTTGACCGGGACGCCCTTGCCCACCGCGATGTCCTCCGCGTTGTGCAGCGCGGTCTCGGCGGTGGACAGGTGGCCGGCCAGATCGGTGAGGATCTTGCCGGCCGCGGCCACGAGTTCGGATATCGACCCGGCGGTCATCGAGTCGTTGCTCCACGCCGCCCGGAAGCTCTTCGCCGCGTCGCCCTGCCAGCCGGCGTCAGAGACCAGCGCGTCCACGTGCCCGCCCAGCGGCTTGACCACGCTGTCGAGATCGGCCTTCGCCTTCGTCCAGGAATCACCCATGGCCCGCAGGCCCCCGATGTCCCCGCCGACCCAGCTGTCGCCCATCAGCCCTCGTCCTTCATCAGGTCCTCGAACAGCCCGTGCACGTCGACGTCGTCGCGCTGGTAGGAGTCGTGCGCGTTCTTCACCTTGTCGGCGTGGTCGTCCAGCCGCTGCACGAACGCGTCGTGCAGGCTGCTGATCAGATCGGCGACGGCGGTGATCGACGAGTTCAGCGCGCCGTCCCCGCCGTCCGCGATCGCCGGCGTGACCTCACCGGCGAACCCCTTGTAGTCCTGCGCCCCCTTGCGCAACTGGCTCTGCAACGCGTCCAGATCACTCAGGACGACCTTCACGCTCATGCGGACTCCGCCTTCCCCGCCAGCTCCTCCAGATCGGACGGCCGCCAGCGCCCCGCCCCCGGCGGTACCGCCGGGTCCAGCAGCACCGGCGACAGCCCGGCCCGCGTCATCATCTCGGTGAACGTCCCCAGCAGGGCCCCCACCCACGGCTGCGCCGGCCCCAGCGCGGCCACCAGCTTCTCCAGCGAGGTGAACGCCACCGACACCGGCTCGCCGTCCGCGCCCGTCATCAGCTCCAGGCCGATCACCGGCGGTTCACCGTCCCGTGGGGGGCGCGGATGGGCCGGTACGAACACCTGGGTCCGGTACGCCGGTACGCCCGGGTTCGGCCCCTTCGGGCCCGATCCCTCCAGTGCCCGCACTATGTCGTCCACGGCCCCCGCCCCTCCGTCGCCGTCAAGCCCGTCACCCTACACAAGGGGAATCGCCCCGGACCCGGCCGCCGTCCGACCGGGACAAGGCCGTGACATGCGGCGCGGCGGCATCCGGAAGACGCCGGGCGGCCGGCCGGGCGCTGCTCCGGACCGGTGAAACGCGCTCACCCCAGCGAGTGCGAAAGTCCATATGTAAGGACAAAGGATTGACAGGATCCGCGCCGCAGCGTTAGACACTGAGGAGGGTGACCGCCCGTGACCCGTCCCAGCCGAGGAGCCGCATGACCGAGCCCTACGACCTGATCACCATGGGCCGGATCGGCGTCGACCTCTACCCGCTGCGGACCGGGGTCTCCCTCGCCGACGTGGAGACCTTCGGCAGGTTCCTCGGCGGCTCCGCCACCAACGTCGCGGTCGCCGCCGCCCGCCTCGGCCGCCGCACCGCCGTCATCAGCCGCACCGGCGACGACCCGTTCGGGCGATACATCCACCGCGCCCTGAACGACTTCGGCGTCGACGACCGCTGGGTCGCCCCCGTCGCCCACCTGCCCACCCCGGTCACCTTCTGCGAGATCTTCCCGCCCGACGACTTCCCCCTGTACTTCTACCGGCAGCCCAAGGCACCCGACCTGGAGATCCACTCCGGCGAACTCGACCTGGACGCCGTGCGGGCCGCCCGCGTCTTCTGGATGACCGGCACCGGCCTGTGCGCCGAACCCAGCCGCACCGCCACCCTCACCGCACTGGCCGCCCGCGACCGGCCCGCCACCACCGTCTTCGACCTCGACTGGCGTCCCATGTTCTGGACCGACCCCGGACAGGCCCGCGCCCACTACGCCGAGGCGCTGCGGCACGCCACCGTCGCCGTCGGCAACCTCGACGAGTGCGAGATCGCCACCGGCGTACGCGACCCCCGCGCCTGCGCCGAGGCCCTGCTGACCGCCGGAGCCGAACTCGCCGTCGTCAAACAGGGACCGCGCGGCGTGCTCGCCCTGCACCGCGACGGCACCCGCGCCGAGGTCCCCCCGGTGCCCGTCGAGGTCGTCAACGGACTCGGCGCCGGCGACGCCTTCGGCGGCTCCCTGTGCCACGGACTGCTGGCCGGCTGGGACCTGGAACGGATCATGCGGCACGCCAACGCGGCCGGCGCCATCGTGGCCTCCCGGCTCGCCTGCTCCTCCGCCATGCCCACCGCAGAAGAGGTCGCCGGCCTGCTGGCCGGCGACCGCCCCGGCCCGCCCCGCCCCGGCCCGCCGGACGGCCCGCCGCCTCCCGCCGCCGCCCGCTGGAAGAGAGCCACCCCTTGAGCATCAGCGTCCATGACCTCGCCTCGGTGCGCGCCCGCCACCCCGAGGCCGTCGAGGAGGCCGCGCTGCGCCGCCGGCGCCGCCCCCTGCTCGGGGACAGCGGCCGGCTGCTGATCATCGCCGCCGACCACCCCGCCCGCGGCGCGCTCGGCGCCGGCGGCCACCCGCTGGCCATGGCCGACCGCGCCGGCCTGCTGGAACGCCTGTGCACCGCGCTCGCGCGCCCCGGCGTCGACGGCGTGCTGGCCGGCGCCGACGTCCTGGAGGACCTGCTGCTGCTCGGCGCCCTGGAGGACAAGGTCGCCATCGGCTCGATGAACCGCGGCGGCCTGCTCGGCGCCTCGTTCGAACTCGACGACCGCTTCACCGGCCACCGCCCGCAGGACCTGGAACGCCTGCGGTTCGACGCCGGCAAACTCCTGCTGCGCGTCGACTACGACGACCCCGGCTCGCTGCGCACCCTGGAGTCCGCCGCCCGCACCGTCGACGCCATGGCCGCCCGCCGCCTGCCGGTCTTCGTCGAGCCGTTCATCTCCCGCCGCGAAAACGGCGCCGTGCGCAACGACCTGAGCCCCGCCGCCGTCACCACCTCCATCGCCGTCGCCGCCGGCCTCGGCGGCACGTCCGCCTACACCTGGCTCAAGGTCCCCGTCGCCGACGACGCCGACGCCATGGCCGAGGTGCTGGGGGCCTCCACCCTGCCGACCGTGCTGCTCGGCGGCGACGTCGGACCCGACCAGGACGAGCTGTACGACAAATGGCGCAAGGCGCTCGCCCACCCCAGCGTCTTCGGCCTGGTCGCCGGACGCACCCTGCTCTACCCGCCGGCCGGCAGCGTCGGTGAGGCCGTGGACATCGCCGTCGGACTGCTGTGAGCCCGGCACGGAACGAGGACCGCTGACGCCATGACCGACACCCAGTACCACCTGCCCGCCGGCCGGACCGCCACCGGTCCGTGGAACGTCGACATCGACCCGGAAAGCGCCGGCTGGACGCACTCCCGCCTCAAGGTCGCCGACCTGCCGCCCGGCGGCCGGCTGGAGTTCGCCACCGGTGACAGCGAATGGATCGTGCTGCCGCTGGCCGGCGCCGCCGACGTCACCACCGACGGCCGCACCCACCACCTCACCGGCCGGGAGAGCGTCTTCAGCGGCGTCACCGACTTCCTGTACCTGCCGCGCGACTGCGGCGCGGTGATCACCAGCGAACACGGCGGCCGCTTCGCCCTCACCGGCGCCCGCTGCGAACGCCGCCTGCCGGTCCGCCACCTGCCCGCCTCCGCCGTACCCGTCGAACTGCGCGGCACCGGCACCTGCTCCCGCCAGGTCAACAACTTCGCCGCCGCCGGCGTCCTCGACTGCGACCGGCTGATCGCTGTCGAGGTCGTCACCCCCGGCGGCAACTGGTCCTCCTACCCGCCGCACAAGCACGACGAGGACCGCCCCGGCCAGGAGTCACGGCTGGAGGAGATCTACTACTTCGAGATCGCCGCCGCCCACGGCACCCCCGGCCTGGGTTACCAGCGGGTCAGCCCCTCCGGCCACGGCCGCGGCACCGACCTGCTCGCCGAGGTCCGCTCCGGCGACACCGTCCTGATCCCCGACGGCTGGCACGGCCCGTCCATGGCCGCCCCCGGGCACGACATGTACTACCTCAACGTCATGGCCGGCCCCGGCGCGGAACGCGACTGGCTCATCCGCGACCACCCCGACCACGCCTGGATCCGCGCCACCTGGCCCGGCACCCCCGTCGACCCCCGGCTGCCGCTCTACACCGCCCCCTCAGGAGGCACCGCATGACCCGCCGCCGCACCGTCGCCCAGGCCCTGGTGGAGTTCCTCGCCCACCAGTACACCGAACGCGACGGCCACCGCCGCCGGCTCATCGGCGCCTGCTGGGGGATCTTCGGCCACGGCAACGTCGCCGGCCTCGGCCAGGCGCTGCTGGAGACCGGGCAGCAGACCATGCCCTTCCTCCAGGGCCGCAACGAACAGGCCATGACGCACGCCGCCATCGCCTACGCCCGGCAGAACGACCGGCTCGCCACCCACGCCGTCACCACCTCCATCGGTCCCGGCGCCACCAACCTCGTCACCGGCGCCGCCCTCGCCACCGTCAACCGCCTGCCGGTCCTGCTGCTCCCCGGCGACGTCTTCGCCACCCGCGGCGCCGACCCCGTCCTGCAACAGCTGGAGACCGCCTACGCCGGCGACCTGTCCGTCAACGACGTCCTGCGGCCGGTCTCCCGCTGGTTCGACCGCGTCACCCGTCCCGAGGCGCTGATCCCCGCCGCCCTCCAGGCCGTCCGGGTGCTCACCGACCCCGTCGAGACCGGCGCCGTCACCCTGGCCCTGCCGCAGGACGTGCAGACCGAGGCGTACGACTGGCCGGAGGAGTTCTTCGCCGACCGCGTCTGGCACGTGCGCCGTCCCGCCCCCGACCCCGCCGAGCTGTCCGCCGCGGCCGCCGCGGTCCGCGCCGCCCGCCGACCGCTGATCGTGGCCGGCGGCGGCGTCCACCACAGCGAGGCGGAGGACGCGCTGCGGGCCCTGGCCGACGCCACCGGCATCCCGGTCGCCTCCACCCAGGCCGGCAAGGGCTCGCTGCGCCACGACCACCCCGCCGACGTCGGCGGCATCGGCCACACCGGCACCGCCACCGCCGACGACCTGGCCCGGGCCGCCGACCTGATCATCGGAGTCGGCACCCGGTACACCGACTTCACCACCGCCTCCAGCACGCTGTTCGCCGATCCCGGCGTGCGGTTCGTCAACCTCAACATCGCCGCGTCCGACGCCCACAAGATGGCCGCCCTCCCGCTCGTCGCCGACGCCCGCACCGGCCTGGAGGCGCTGACCGCGGCACTGGCCGGCCACCGTGTCGCCGACGGGCTCGTCACCGGGTACACCGCCGCCAAACAGCGCTGGGAGGCACTCGTCGACGCCGCCTGCGCCGCTCCCGACCCCACCGTCCGGCCCAGCCAGACCCAGGTCCTCGGCGCGCTCCAGGCCGTCGTGGGCGACCACGACGTGGTGATCAACGCCGCCGGCTCCCTCCCCGGCGACCTGCACAAACTCTGGCGGGCCCGCTCCCGCCGCCAGTACCACGTGGAGTACGGCTACTCCTGCATGGGCTACGAGATCCCCGCCGCCATCGGCGTCCGCCTCGCGGCCCCCGACCGCCCGGTGTGGGCCCTGGTCGGCGACGGCACCTACCTGATGATGCCGACGGAGATCGTCACCGCCGTCCAGGAGGGCGTCAACATCAACGTCGTCCTGGTGCAGAACCACGGCTACGCCTCCATCGGCGGCCTGTCCGAGCAGGTCGGCGCCGAACGCTACGGCACCGCCTACCGCTTCCGCGCCCCCGACGGCAGCTACACCGGCGCCCCCCTCCCCGTCGACCTCGCCGCCAACGCCGCCAGCCTCGGCATGGACGTCCTGCGCCCCACCACCGTCGCCGACCTCCACGCCGCCCTCGCCACCGCCCGCGCCTCCGACCGCCCCACCTGCGTCCACATCGAACCCACCCCCACCGGCCCCACCGCCCCCGCCCCCTCCGCCTGGTGGAACGTCCCCGTCGCCCAAACCTCCACCCGCCCCCCGACCACAGCCGCCCGCGAGGTCTACGCGTCCCACCTGGGGTCGCTACGTCGCCATCTGTAACGACCGTGCCCCCTCCGCCGTGGCCCCGCAAGGGCCGCGGGGAACGGCGTGCCCGGCCGAGACGGCCGTGGGCCGGCGGCGGGCCGCAAGAGGCACCGGGGAAGCCACCCCCCGACAGCGAACCGCGAACCGCACCCCCGTACCGCAAAGCCGCCGGAGGCGAACCGTGGGACGGTGGAAGAAGAACCCGCCACCCGCGAGGAGGCAGAGGAGGCCGCCATGGCCACATCCGCCCAGCCCGTCTGTTCCCATCTCGACCAGGCCAAGGACGTGGACCCGGAGAGCCGCGAGACCTGCCCGGAGTGCGTCGCCGCAGGCGATACATGGGTGCACCTGCGCGAATGCGCCACGTGCGGGCACGTCGGCTGCTGCGATTCGAGCAGGAACAAGCACGCCACCGCCCACAACGAGGGCACCGGACACCCGCTGATCCGTTCGATGGAACCCGGTGAGGCGTGGTGGTGGTGCTACGACGACGCGGTCGCGTTCGAGGTCCGCGGCGTGCCGCCGCTGCGCGCCGCCTGAGCGGGGCGGGCCGAACGGCGCCGGGGCCGGACCGTGCGGAACCGGCGGAGCCGGACCGCATGGGGGGCTGCCGTATATTTGGCCCCTTGCGAGCCCCGGCCCCCGTGCCGTCCCGGCCCCCACGCCGCCCCCCCCGACCCGGAGAGACCCTTGAGCGCCTACCGCGAACGCGTCCCCCGCACGGTCGCGCCGCGTCCGACCGTCCTGAGCGCCGTCGGCCGCCGGGAGCGCCGGACCATCCTGACCGCGCCCCGGGTGCCGACCGTCGGCATCGACATCGGCGGCACGAAGGTCATGGCCGGCGTGGTCGACGCCGACGGCGTGATCCTGGAGAAGGTCCTCGCGGAGACCCCCGACAGGTCCAAGAGCGCCAAGGTCGTCGAGGACACCATCGTCGAGATCGTGCTGGACCTCTCGGAGCGGCACGACGTGCACGCCGTCGGGATCGGCGCGGCCGGCTGGGTGGACGCCGACCGCTCCCGGGTACTGTTCGCCCCGCACCTGTCGTGGCGCGACGAACCGTTGCGCGACCGGCTCTCGGAACGCCTGCTGGTGCCGGTCATGGTGGACAACGACGCCAACACCGCGGCCTGGGCCGAATGGCGTTTCGGCGCCGGACGCGGCCAGCCCGATCTGGTGATGATCACCCTGGGCACCGGGATCGGCGGCGCGATCCTGGAGGACGGGCAGGTCAAGCGCGGCCGGTACGGGGTGGCGGGGGAGTTCGGCCACATGCAGGTCGTCCCCGGCGGGCACCGCTGCCCGTGCGGCAACCGTGGCTGCTGGGAGCAGTACTCCTCGGGCAACGCCCTGGTGCGCGAGGCCCGCGAACTCGCCGCCGCCGAGTCCCCGGTGGCCTACGGGCTGATCGACCGGGTCGGCGGCCAGATCGGCGAGATCACCGGGCCGATGATCACCGAACTCGCCCGGGGCGGCGACGCGATGTGCGTGGAGCTGTTCCAGGACATCGGGCAGTGGCTCGGGGTGGGCATCGCCAACCTCGCCGCCGCGCTCGACCCTTCGTGCTTCGTCATCGGCGGCGGCGTCTCGGCCGCCGACGAACTGCTCATCGCACCGGCCCGCGACGCCTTCCGCCGCACGCTCACCGGTCGCGGCTACCGCCCGGAGGCCCGCATCGTGAAGGCCGAACTCGGCCCGGAGGCCGGCATGGTGGGCGCCGCCGACCTCGCCCGCCAGGTCGCCCGCCGCTTCCGCCGCACCAACCGGCGCCGGGTGGAACGCTACGAGCGGGCCGCGTTCACCGCCCGCCCGGGCCGGACGGCCGACCGGTGACGCCCGCCGTCCCCGCCGGGGAGGAACGACCGCTCACCGGCGGGCCGGCCGCCCGCCGCCGCGGCCCGCTGCACCTGCTGATCACCGCCCTGCTGATCGCCATCCCGGCCGGCTACGGCGTGGTGGCCGCCGTGCAGAGCTACGACTCCGACGGCGACAAGCACGCCAAGGCGCAGACCTCGGGGATCATCCACGGCCTGCCCAGCCGCATGCAGCGCGGCGTCTACCAGGTGCCGGTGCCCTACGGCGCCACCGGCACCGGCTACCTGGAGGCCAACTCCTGGCAGGTCAGCTCGCTCTACGTGCAGTTCACCACCAGCGCCGGCGGCCTCGACACCTTCCTCGCCCAGTACGGCACCGGCCGCACCGTCCTGCGCGACGGCCGCGTCACCGTCACCAACGCCGAGGCCCGTCGCGTCGGCTGGGACTTCACCACCGGCCACCACTGGTCCGGCGCCGACCTCACCTCGCACGGCACCGCCCCCTCCCACCGCATAACGGTCAACCTCGACAACCCCGACCGCCCCCGCGTCTACGTGGTGGCCAGCGCGGACTTCCGCTGACGTGCGGTCCGGGGCAGCCGAACGCCCGGGCCGCACCGCCGAAGCGTCCCGGCCCGGGCAGGATCCCGGTCGGTCGGCCGAGCCGACGAGCAGGGGGCCCTGGTCGACCGCCCGCCCCCGCACCCCCGCGTTCCGCCGGGCCGCCCGGCCGGTCCGGTGCGACGCCGGCGTCGCGTCAGGCGGGCGGGGCGTCCAGCACGAGCAGGACGTCCGTGTAGGCGACCGTGCCGGTCCGGTGCCGCCGGCCGGGGGCGGCACGCATGCCGTGCGCGCGGTAGAACGCCAGGCTGCTGTCGCGGGCCTCGGCCCACACCGCGGCGGCGCCCCGGGCCCGCAGCCGGTCCAGGGAGGCCGTCAGCAGGGCGGACCCCACTCCCTGCCCCTGCCGTTCCGGGCCGACCGCCATCTGGCGCAGCCGGTAGCAGGGCCGCGGGAGCGGGAAACCGGGCGCGGACGGCGCGAACGTCGCCACCGCCACCGCGCGCCCGTCGCCGTCGAGGACGGCCACGTGGAAGGTGCCCGGCAGGTCGTCCTCGGGCATGCGCAACGGCAGGTCGCGACGGTCCCCCCGCAGCACTCGCTCCCGCAGCGCGAACGTCACCTCGACCGGGACCTCGGCGATCTCCACCGCCGCATCATCCCGCGACCGCCCCCGCCGCGACAGCGCCCCCGCACCCGGCCGCCACCCCGTCAGCCTCCCGCACCCCGCGAACGCCGCACGAGCGCCCCACGGAGGACGACCGCGCCCACCCCCACCGCGCCCACCCCGGCCGCGATCACGCCGAACGGGCGCACGCCGAACGGTCCCGCGGCCAGCAGGGACCACCGCGCCCTGACCGACAGCACGCTCCCGACGCTCAGCAGGGAACCGGCCGACAGCGACGACAGCCCGGACCCGAGCGACCCGGCGGACAGCGCGGAACCCACGGACCCCACCGACAGGACGCTCCCCACCGACCCGACCGACAGCACCGAGCCCACCGACCCGACCGACAGGAACGAGTCCCTCGACCACAGCGAGAGCGAGAGACCCCGGCCGGTGCGGGCGACGGAACGCGTCATGCGCCCCATTCTCCCGCGAACGGACATCAAGCGCTCGCCCCGCAGACCCACGACCGCCCCCGGCGCCCCCCCGGCCCTGGAGGACCGGCACCACGCAGCGCCACCCCGCCCGTGGCTGGATGCCGGACGATAAGGGGCCGTGGCGTTCGCGCCTGTACGATGCCCCGGCCGGGTGGTCACAAGGGAAAGAGCGAGATGTGGGAGCGTGGACCGGGTGAGTGAGACGACACCCAAGACCCTCCAGCACCGGATCGAAGGCCCGCAAGGTGCCCCCGTCATCGTGCTCGGCCCGGCACTGGGTACCACCTGGCACATGTGGGACCGCCAGATACCCGAACTCGTCCCGCAGTGGCGGGTGTTGCGCTACGACCTGCCGGGGCACGGCGGGGCCGGCGCCGACCCCGCCTCGTCGGTGGGCGAGCTGGCCGACCGGCTGCTCAACACGCTGGACGAGGCGGGCGTCACCAGTTTCGGGTACGCGGGCTGTTCGCTGGGCGGCGCCATCGGGATCGACCTGGCGCTGCGGCACCCGGAACGCGTCGCCTCGCTCACCCTGATCTCCGCGTCCGCCCGGTTCGAGACCCCGGACGCCTGGCGGCAGCGCGGCGTCGTCGTGCGGTCCGGCGGGCTGGCCCGGATCGCGCACTCCACGCCGGAGCACTGGTTCACCCCGGTCTTCCGCACCGCGCAGACCTCGATCGTCGACTGGTCGGTGCAGATGGTCCGCACCACCGACGCCGACTGCTACATCGCCGCCTGCGAGGCGCTGGCCGCCCACGACGTGCGGCACGACCTGCACCGGGTCGGCGTGCCCACGCTGGTGGTCGGCGGTGCCGAGGACCCGGCGGCCCCGCCGGCCGACGCCCGCGCCCTGGTGGCCGGCATCCCCGACGCCCGGCTCGCCGTGGTGCCCGGCGCCGCCCACCTCGCCCCCGTCGAACAGCCCCGCGCCGTCACCGACCTCGTCGTCCGGCACTTCTCCACCGCCTGGAGCGACCGCCCGGCCGCCGCCGCCGCCCCGCAGCCCGCACCGCAGCCTCGGCCCGCCGCCGAACCCGCCCCGGAACCGGTCCCGGCCCCCGCCGACGCGCCCCCGCCCCCCGTTCAGCCGCCGGCCGCCCGCCCCGACCCGTACGACGAGGGACTGCGGGTGCGCCGCGAGGTGCTGGGCGACGCCCACGTGGACCGCGCCACCGAGCAGGCCGACGACTTCAGCGCCGGGTTCCAGGAGTTCATCACCCGCTACGCCTGGGGCGGGGTGTGGACCCGGCCCGGCCTGGACCGCCGCACCCGTTCGGTGATCACCCTCACCGCCCTGATCGCCCGGGGCCAGCTGTCGGAGTTCGCCTTCCACGTGCGCGCCGCCCTGCGCAACGGCCTGGCGCCCGCCGAGATAAGCGAACTGCTGGTGCACAGCGCGGTCTACCTCGGTGTGCCCGCCGCCAACTCGGCGGTCGCGGTGGCCCAGCGCGTCATCGCCGAGGAGACCCGGCTGCCGGGCCAGGAGTGACCGCGGTGGCAGGATGGCGGCCATGAAGCTGACCAAGAAGGGCCACGCCTGCGTCCGGCTGGAGAAGGACGGGCAGGTGCTCGTCGTCGACCCCGGCGCGTTCAGCGAACCGGACGCGGCGGTGGGCGCCGACGCGGTGCTGATCACCCACGAGCACGCCGACCACTTCGCCGAGGACCGGCTGCGCGCCGCCCTTGAGGCCAGTCCGGCGGCCCGGATCTGGACCCTGGCGTCCGTGGCCGCTCACCTGACCGCCGCGTTCCCCGGCCGGGTGACGACGGTGGGCCACGGCGACGCGTTCACCGCCGCCGGCTTCGACGTCGAGGTGCACGGCGAACTGCACGCCGTCATCCACCCCGACCTGCCGAGGATCACCAACGTGGGCTTCCTGGTGGACGGTTCGGTCTTCCACCCCGGTGACGCGTTCACCGTGCCGGGCCGGCCGGTCGACACGCTGCTGCTGCCGCTGCACGCACCGTGGAGCAAGTTCTCCGAGGTCGCCGACTACGTGCGCGAGGTCGCCCCGCGCCAGGCGTTCGCCGTGCACGACGGGCTGCTCAACGAGGCCGGGATCGGCGTCTACGGCCGCAACCTGGGCCCGGCCGGCCCGGGTGTCGGCGCGGCGCGGTACCGGCGGCTGGCGCCGGGGGAGACCGCCGCGGACCTGTGACCTGCCCTCCGGCGGGCGGCCCGGCGCCGGCTGTCGGAGGCGGGCGGTAGATTGCCGGACATGGCACTGCGCATCGCTACCTGGAACGTCAACTCCGTCACCGCCCGGCTGCCCCGCCTGCTGGCCTGGCTGGAGAAGTCCGGCACGGACGTGCTGTGCCTGCAGGAACTCAAGTGCACCGCCGAGGCGTTCCCGCACGCCGCGCTGCGCGAGGCCGGCTACGAGAGCGCGGTCAACGCCGACGGCCGGTGGAACGGCGTGGCGGTGCTCTCCCGGGTCGGCCTGGAGGACGTGGTCACCCACCTGCCCGGCCAGCCCTCCTACGACGGCGTCACCGAACCCCGCGCGGTCGCCGCGACCTGCGGCGGCGCCCGCGTCCGGTCGGTGTACGTGCCCAACGGCCGCGAAGTGGGCCACGACCACTACGCGTACAAGCTGGAGTGGCTGCGCGCGCTGCGCGAGGCCGGCGCCGGCGACGCGGCGGGCGACCTCCCGTTCGCCGTACTCGGCGACTACAACATCGCGCCCACCGACGAGGACGTCTTCGACCGCGCCGCCTTCGAGGGCCTCACCCACGTCACCGCGCCGGAGCGCGAGGCGCTGGCCGCGCTGCGGGAGACCGGCCTGACCGACGTGGTGCCACGGCCGCTGAAGTACGACCGCCCGTACACCTACTGGGACTACCGTCAGCTGCGGTTCCCGCACAACAAGGGCATGCGCATCGACCTGGTCTACGGCAACGCGGCGTTCTCCGGCGCCGTCAAGGACGCCTACGTCGACCGTGACGAACGCAAGGGCAAGGGCGCCTCCGACCACGCGCCGGTCGTGGTGGATCTGGAGGTCTGAGCGCCGTTCCGGGCAGCTGACGCAGCGCGGTGTGGTGACGCGGTGGCCGCGCGGTGCCAGGCTGAGGGCATGGGGATCTCATTCGCTGACTGGTTCAGGCAGGACCGGACGCGGCCGGCCGTCGTCGTCCCGCAGTCGATGGCCGGTGATCCGGACGGCCTCGCGTCGCTGCTCGCCGAATGCGACCTGCTGCGCGACCAGGCCGGCAAGTCCGGCATCGAACTGGACGGGACCGCCGCCTCGCTGGCGGAGCTCGACCAGCTGATGCCCCGCTGGCGCGACGACTTCGAGCGCACCGACTGGCTCGGCAACGACGCGGGCCTCTACCTCGGCACCGTCGTCGTGCGCACCGTGCCCGGCGCCGCGTGGCACCTCGCCCCGGACGGCAGGGCGGTCGTGACGCTGGCGAACGGGCGGGAGATGGACGTCGTCGCGGACGGCCACGCCTGGGCGGACAGCGGCACGCCCGAGCTCTCCCAGGTGCACGCGGAGGCCGCGGAGGGCTCCCGCACCGGGCCCTGAACGCCGTTCGCCCGGATTGAGGGGCGCCCGACGGCCCGGCGTGCGCCGGATCGCGGGGGGATGCGGGCATGATGAGACCCGGTCACGAAATACCGCAGACCGGGAGGAAAAACATGGAATCCCTGGAAAAACTCCCCAACATCGGCGCGATCCTGGCCGACCGGCTGCGGGGCGCCGGCGTCTCCGACGCGGCCGAACTGCGCCGGCTCGGCGCGGAGGCGGCCTTCGCCAGGATCAGCCCCGAACTGCCGGAGGACGCCCGCAGCCACACTCTGTTCGCACTGGAGGGTGCCATCCGCGGCACCCGCTGGACCTCCATCCCCCAGGACGAGCGCGCCACGCTCGCGTCCCGCGTGTTCGACTGAGCCGCTCCCGGCGCCCGGACGGCCCACCACCGGGCGCGGACGGTCCGGTGCGGCCGGGAGCATGGACGCATGGCAGCACTGATCGCGGTGGCGGCGTTCGTCATGACGCTGGCCGGTGGCCTGGTGGCGCACCGGGTCGGCGACCGCCGCCACCTCGTGCTGGGGCTGGCAGCCGGGCTGATGCTCGGCGTGGTCGGCTTCGACCTGCTGCCGGAGGCCCTGCACGCCGAGCACCGTGAGGTCTACGGCGTGCCGGCCGCGCTGCTGACGTTCGTCGCCGGGTTCCTGGCGGTGCACGTCGTGGAGCGGTCGGTCGCGGTGCACCGGGCGCACGAGGGCGAGTACGCGGCCCACTCGCACGCGCACGGCGGTCACGGCTCGCCCGGCCTGGGGCTGGCCGCGGCCGGCGCGCTGGTCGCCCACAGCACCCTGGACGGCTTCGCCATCGGTGCCGCCTTCCAGGCCGGCTCCACCGTCGGCACGGTCGTCGCGGTGGCGGTCGTGGCGCACGACTTCGCCGACGGCTTCAACACCTACACCGTCACCCGGCTGTACGGGAACGCCCGGCGCCGGGCGCTCGCGCTGCTGCTGTGCGACGCGGCCGCCCCGGTGGCCGGTGCGGCGGTCACCCTGGCGTTCAGGATCCCGGAGCCGGCGCTCGGCCTCTACCTGGGGTTCTTCGCCGGGTTCCTGCTGTACCTGGCGACCTCCGACATCCTGCCCGAGGCGCACAGCCCGCACCCGTCGCTGCCGACGCTGCTGTGCACGCTGGCGGGGACGGCGTTCATGTGGCTGGTGGTCGGCCTGGCCGGCTGACGCTCACGCCCCGGCGGGCTCCCCGGCGTCCGGCTCCCCGGCGTCCGGCCCGGTGGTGGTCCCGGGGGTGGCCGGGGCCGGGGTGTCCGCGGTCGTGCCGGGGGCGGCGTTCTCGACCGCGTCCGGCAGGGGGCGCAGGGCGTCCGGAGTGACGTCGGCGACGAGCTCGATCACGTCGGGACCGTAGGCGTCGGAGTCGGTCACCCTCAGCAGCAGGCAGAACGTGCCGCCGGCCCCGTGCTTGCGGTGCAGGGACCGGTGATGGCGGGTCAGGTACCGGACGGCCGCCTGGTGGGTGACGCCGCGCTGCCCGCAGGCGAGGAAGACCGGCCGGTCGCCCTGCGGCGGCGCGAGCCGGGCCAGCAGCACGTACTCGCTGCGGCCCTTGACCAGCCGGTGGGTCTGCCCGCCGATCCGCAGGGCGCCGTCGTCGGGCCCGCTGTCGTACCCGGTGTCCACCCGCACCCCGGGCAGCAGCGACCGCAGGTGGGCCTGGGTGCGGCGGTTGGAGACCGGGCCGCCCAGGCAGAACTCGGTGCGGGCGCCGAAGCCCTGCCGGGCGCCCTCGTGCGGCACGACGTCGGCCCGCGCGCCGCACTCCTTGATCAGCGCCGACAGTTCCATCAGCGCGAACACGTCGTGCCGGGCGACCGCGCCGTCCCGGGCGCCGGGGTCCTGGTTGACGACGATCAGGCACTCCGAGCCGGCCGGCAGCCCGAAGAACCGCTGCTTGCGCCGCAGTCGCCGCCGCCACACGACCGTCCGCACGAACCACCCGGCCACGGCGCTGATCGCGCTCGCGGTCAGCCCCAGCACGATGTTCAGGACGTCCTCGCTCATGACCGTGGATCGTAACGGCGTCCGGGCGGGCGGCGCCGGGGGCGGGACGTCCCGGGTTCGTCACGAAACCGTCCCGGCGGGAGTCAGGCGGAGACCGCCCGGTGTTCCTCCGCCCAGGCCAGCGCCCGGTCGGCGACCTGCTCCCAGCCGTCCAGGGCGACGGTGAGGTGGTCGCGGCCGGGGAACTCGGTGTACTCGGTGACGGCGTGCGAGGAGGTGCCGGCGTAGCGGCGGTGGTTCTCCCGCACCACGGAGGCCGGCACCAGGTGGTCGGCACCGCCGGCGATCAGCAGCAGCGGCGCGCGCCGCGGGTTGCCGTAGTCGACCCGGGTCTCGGCCAGATCGGTGGGCGTGACGTTGGCGAACGCGGCCTGGAAGAGCGGGCGCGCGGGTGCGGGGACGGCCCAGCGGGCGCGTTCCGCGGCGGCCCGCTCGGGGGAGACGGTGTTGGCGAACGCGTAGTGGAACTGCGGGTCGCTCAGGGCGACCGCCTTGTGCAGGTTGGCCGGGTGGCCGAGCACCGGCCAGGTGGCCTTCAGGACGCTGGGCGGCAGCCGCAGCACGCCGCGCGGCTGGGCGGGGTGGACGGCGACCCCGGCGCAGCCGAGCCCGCGGTCGAGCAGGATCTGGGTGACCAGGCCGCCGAAGGAGTGCCCGATGATGATCGGATGTTCGGGCAGCGAGCGGATGTATCCCTCGTAGTGGTCGGCCACCTCGCGCACCCCGACGTCCCGCGCGGCCCGGTCCGGGGCGCCCTCCCCGGACAGCGCCGCCACGCCCGGCCAGCCGGGCGCGTGCACGGAGTATCCGGCGGCGGTGTAGCGGTCGGCCCAGTGCCGCCAGCTGTGCGGGGTGGTCCACAGCCCGTGGACCAGCACGACGGTGCCCCGGGACCCCTGATCTCCTGCCGTGGTCATCTCCGCCTCCTTGCGGGAGGTGTGGGCGCCCGCCCCGCGGGCCGGTCCCCTCCAGCATGTCACCGCCCGCCGCACCCCGCCCCGCGCGGCGGCGGAACGGGCGGTGCGGGCCGGGTCGGGGCCCCGGGCAGGGTCGCCGCGGGCGGGTGGCGGGGGGCGGGAACCGGCAGGTGAGCGGGCCGCTCCCCGCGCCGGGCCGGTCCCCGCGCGGCGCCCGGACAGGGCCCGCGTGCGGCTGTTCCGGTGACGCCGGGCGACGTGATCGTGTCCCGGGGGTAACGACGGTGGTATTGCCACACCGGGTGAGGCGCTTCTACCGTCTTGCTCTCGGTCGGGGTCTACGTGCGTAGAACCGGCCAGTTCGTCGCGTCGAAGGAGCTGGGCATGGCCACAGTCGTACGTGCAGCCCTCGTTCAGGCCACCTGGACGGGTGACACCGAGTCGATGATCGCCAAGCACGAGGAACACGCCAGGGCCGCCGCGGCCCAGGGCGCGAAGATCATCGGTTTCCAGGAGGTCTTCAACGCTCCCTACTTCTGCCAGGTGCAGGAGCCGGAGCACTACCGGTGGGCCGAACCCGTGCCGGACGGGCCCACCGTGCAGCGGATGCGGGAACTCGCCCGGGAACTCGGCATGGTGATCGTCGTCCCGGTCTTCGAGGTCGAGCAGTCCGGGTTCTACTACAACACCGCGGCGGTCATCGACGCCGACGGCACGGTGCTCGGCACGTACCGCAAGCACCACATCCCGCAGGTCAAGGGCTTCTGGGAGAAGTACTACTTCAAGCCCGGCAACCTCGGCTGGCCGGTGTTCGACACCGCCGTCGGCAAGGTCGGCGTCTACATCTGCTACGACCGGCACTTCCCCGAGGGCTGGCGGGCGCTCGGCCTGGCCGGCGCGCAGATCGTCTACAACCCCTCCGCCACGTCCCGCGGCCTGTCCTCCTACCTGTGGAAGCTGGAGCAGCCGGCCGCCGCCGTGGCCAACGAGTACTTCGTCGCCGCGATCAACCGCGTCGGCACCGAGGAGTACGGCGACAACGACTTCTACGGCACGAGCTACTTCGTCGACCCGCGCGGCCAGTTCGTCGGGGACGTCGCCAGCGACAGCAAGGAGGAACTGGTCGTCCGCGACCTCGACCTCGCGGTGATCGACGAGGTGCGGCAGCAGTGGGCGTTCTACCGGGACCGGCGCCCGGACGCCTACGGGCCGCTGACCCGGTCCTGACCGGAGCGGGCGCCCACCGTCGCACCGCGCGTCGCCGGCCGCACGGTCGCCCGCGCCCCCTCCAGGACCGCGCCGCCCCCGACGCGGTCCCCGGCCCGGCCGGCCCCTTCCGGCCGGCCGCGCCGTTGCCCCGCGCCCCCTTCCCGGCGCGGGCGCGCACTCGTTTGACGACAATCGGAGGATGATGTGAGCACCACACTCATTCGCGGCGGGCTGGTGATCACCGCGGCGGAGGAGACGCAGGCCGACGTGCTGGTGGACGGCGAGCGGGTCGCGGCGCTGTTCGACCCCGCCTCGTCGCTGTCGGTCAGCGCGGACCGGGTCATCGACGCCACCGGCAAGTACGTGATCCCGGGCGGTGTCGACGCGCACACCCACATGGAGATGCCGTTCGGCGGCACGTACGCCTCGGACACCTTCGAGACCGGCACCCGGGCCGCCGCCTGGGGCGGGACGACCACCATCGTGGACTTCGCCATCCAGAAGCCCGGCGGCGCGCTGCGCGAGGGCCTGGACGCCTGGCACGCCAAGGCCGAGGGGCGGTGCGCGATCGACTACGGCTTCCACATGATCCTGGCCGACGTCACCGAGGACTCCCTCAAGGAGATGGACGCCCTGGTGGGGGAGGGCGTCACCTCGTTCAAGCTGTTCATGGCCTACCCCGGCGTCTTCTACAGCGACGACGGCAAGATCCTGCGGGCCATGCAGCACGCCTCGGGCAACGGCGGGCTGATCATGATGCACGCGGAGAACGGCATCGCCATCGACGTGCTGGCCGCACAGGCGGTCGCCGCCGGGCGGACCGACCCCCGCTACCACGGCGAGGTCCGCAGGTCGCTGCTGGAGGCGGAGGCCACCCACCGGGCCATCCAGCTTGCCCGGGTCGCCGGCTCCCCGCTGTACGTCGTGCACGTCTCCGCCACCGAGGCCGTCGAACAGCTCACCCACGCCCGTGACCTGGGCCTGCCGGTCTTCGGCGAGACCTGCCCGCAGTACCTCTTCCTGTCCACCGACAACCTCGCCGAGCCCGACTTCGAGGGCGCCAAGTACGTCTGCTCCACCCCGCTGCGCCCCCGGGACCACCAGGACGCGCTGTGGCGGTCGCTGCGCACCGACGACCTGTCGGTGGTCTCCACCGACCACTGCCCGTTCTGCTTCAGCGGCCAGAAGGAACTCGGCCGCGGCGACTTCACCAAGATCCCCAACGGCATGCCGGGCGTGGAGAACCGCATGGACCTGCTGCACCAGGCGGTCGTCGACGGCCGGATCTCCCGCCGCCGCTGGATCGACCTGGCCTGCGCGGCCCCCGCCCGGATGTTCGGGCTCTACCCGCGCAAGGGCACGATCGCGCCCGGCGCCGACGCCGACATCGTGCTGTACGACCCGGCCGCCGAACAGGTCATGTCGGCCGCGACCCACCACATGAACGTCGACTACAGCGCCTACGAGGGTCTGCGCACCACCGGGCGGGTCGAGACGGTGCTCTCGCGCGGCGAGGTGGTCCTCGACGGCCGCACCTGGACCGGCCGGGCCGGCCACGGCCGCTACCAGCCGCGCGGCACCTGCCAGTACCTGGGCTGACGGCCCCTTCCGCCCCACCGCAACGAAAGGCAGCACAGATGGACTTCGGGCTCGTCCTCCAGACCGATCCGCCGGCGGCACGCACCGTCGAGCTCATGCGGCGTGCCGAGCAGCAGGGCTTCACCCACGGCTGGACCTTCGACTCCGCCGTGCTGTGGCAGGAGCCGTACGTCATCCACAGCCGGATCCTCGCCGAGACCGAACGCCTGGTGGTGGGCCCCATGGTCACCAACCCCGGCACCCGCACCTGGGAGGTGACCGCCTCCACGTTCGCCACCCTCAACGAGATGTACGGCAACCGCACGGTCTGCGGCATCGGTCGCGGCGACTCCGCCATGCGGGTGGCCGGCCGGGCCCCCAACACCCTGGCGCGGCTCGGCAACGCCATCACCGCCGTCCGTGACCTCGCCGAGGGCCGCGAGGCCGAGGTCGACGGGCAGAAACTGCGGCTGCCGTGGGTGCGCGACGGGCGGCTGCCGGTGTGGATGGCCGCCTACGGCCCCAAGGCGCTGGCCATGGCCGGCCGGCTCGCCGACGGATTCATCCTCCAGCTGGCCGACCCGTTCCTGACCGAGTGGATGGTCAAGGCGGTGCGCGACGCCGCCGCCGAGGCCGGCCGCGACCCGGACGCGGTCACCGTGTGCGTGGCCGCGCCCGCCTACGTCACCGACGGCGGCGAGCAGCAGCTCGCACACGCCCGCGAACAGTGCCGGTGGTTCGGCGGCATGGTCGGCAACCACGTGGCCGACCTGGTCGGCCGCTACGGCGAGCACTCCGGCATGGTGCCCGAGGAGCTCACCGCCTACATCAAGGACCGGCAGGGCTACGACTACTCCCACCACGGCCGGGCCGGCAACCCCGACACCGCCTTCGTGCCCGACTCCGTCATCGACCGCTTCTGCCTGATCGGCCCGCCGCAGGCCCACCTCGACAAACTGCGGCAGCTGCGGGACCTGGGCGTCGACCAGTTCGCCGTCTACGCCATGCACGACGCCCGCGAGGCCGTCGTCGACGCGTACGGCGAGCACGTGATCCCGGTGCTGGGCGGCGCGACGTGACCCAGCGGACCGTCCCCGAAGCGGACGCGATACCGCAGACCGGGCGCTGGGCCAACGAGGACCTGCGCCCGGTCCCGCCGGAACGCCGGCGCTGGACCACGTACAACTTCGCCGCGCTGTGGGTCGGCATGGCCCACAACATCCCGTCCTGGACGCTCGCCTCCGGGCTGGTGGCGCTCGGCATGGACTGGCGGCAGGCGGTGCTGACCATCGCCGTGGCCAACGTGATCGTGCTGCTGCCCATGCTGCTGACCGGTCACGCCGGGCCGAAATACGGCATACCGTTCCCGGTGCTGGCCCGCGCCTCCTTCGGGATGCGCGGCGCCAACCTGCCGGCCCTGCTGCGCGCGGCGGTGGCCTGCGCCTGGTTCGGCATCCAGACCTGGATCGGTGGCGAGGGCATCTTCTTCCTCGCCGGCAAGCTGTTCGGCCACGGCTGGGCGGACGCCTCCGTGATCGGCGGCTACCCGTGGACGCAGTGGCTGTCCTTCGGGATCTTCTGGGTGGCCGAACTCGCCATCATCGCGCGGGGGATGGACACCCTGCGGCGGTTCGAGAACTGGGCGGCGCCCTTCGTGCTGGTGGGGGCGCTGGCCCTGCTGGTGTGGATGGCGACCGCGGCCGGCGGCTTCGGCCCGCTGCTGGACCAGCCCTCGCGGCTGGGCTGGGGCGGGCACTTCTGGCCGGTCTTCTTCCCCGCCCTCATGGGCATGATCGGCTTCTGGTCCACGCTGTCGCTCAACATCCCCGACTTCACCCGCTTCGGCGCCGGCCAGCGCGCCCAGGTCTGGGGTCAGACCCTCGGCCTGCCCACCACGATGACCGCCTTCGCCCTGCTGTCGGTGCTCGTCACCTCCGGCTCGCAGGCCGTCTACGGCTCGGCGGTGTGGGACCCCATCCAGCTCGCCGCCCACCTCGGCACCTGGCCCGGACTGCTGTTCGCGCTGATCACCGTGCTCATCGCCACCGTCAGCTGCAACCTGGCGGCCAACGTGGTCTCCCCGGCGTACGACCTGTCCAACCTGGCGCCGCGCCACCTGACCTTCCGCCGCGGCGCGCTGCTGACCGGGGTGATCGGCGTCGTCATCGCGCCGTGGAAGCTGCTGGCGTCGCCGCAGGTCTACATCTACACCTGGCTCGGCACCGTCGGCGGCCTGCTGGGCACGGTGGCCGGCATCCTGATCGCCGACTACTGGCTGGTCCGCCGCACCCGGCTCGACCTGGCCGGGCTCTACCGGGCCGACGGTCCCTACTGGTTCTCCGGCGGCTGGAACTGGCGGGCCGTGACCGCCTTCACGGTCGGCGGCCTGCTGGCGGTCGGCGGGTCCTACTCCGCCCCCGGCGGCGGCCCGTTCCCCGCGCACGGACTCGTCCCGCTGCTCAAGCCGCTGGCCGACTACGGCTGGGCGGTGGGCCTGACGACCTCCCTGGTCCTGCACACCGCCCTGACCCGGCTCGTCCCGCCCCGCCCGGCCTGACCCCGGCGGCACCCGGACACCGGCGCGGCCCGCTCCCACGGGGGGAGCGGACCGCGCCGGGCCGCGTCTCAGGCCAGTGCCTCCAGCAGCCGTGGCAGTGCCGTGCCGATCGGCTCGCGCACCACCTCGGCCGCCAGGTCGTCGTACGGGGTGGGTTCGGCGTTGACGATCACCAGCCGTGCGCCGTGCTCGGCGGCGATGCCGGCCAGCGAGGCGACCGGCCGCACCTGGAGGCTGGAGCCGACCGCCAGGAAGACGTCGCACGCCTTGGTGATCGACAGCGCCTCCCCGAGCACCTCGGGGTCCAGTCGCTGGCCGAACATCACCGTGCGGGACGTGAGGATCCCGCCGCACACCTCGCACGAGGGGTCCGGGTCGCCCGCCGCCACCCGGGCCAGCGCCTGCGTCATCTCCCCGCGCGTGTGGCAGGTCACGCACACCGTGCCGCGTGACGAGCCGTGCAGTTCCAGCACCTTGCGGTCCGGCATCCCCGCCGCCTGGTGGAGCCCGTCCACGTTCTGCGTCAGCACCCGCACCGGCACTCCGGAACGCTCCAGCCGCGTGATCGCCTCGTGCGCCGCGTTCGGCCGCGCGTGCCGCGCCGGGTGCTCCGCCCGCACCCGCCAGGCGCGGCGGCGGATCTCCGGGTCGCCGACGTAGTGCGCGTACGTGACGAGCTTCTCCGCCTCCGGATCGGTGCGCCAGACGCCGTTGGGCCCCCGGTAGTCGGGGATCCCGGAGTCGGTGGAGATCCCGGCACCGGTCAGGACGGCGACGAGCGGTCGGCGGTCGGACATCGCACTGCTCATGCGATGAGCCTACGAGCGCGCTCCCGCCGGCTGCGAGCGGTTTCCCGGCCGCCGCCCCCTCACCACACCGCGATCCGCACCACGAAGAACGCCAGCACGGCCAGCACCACCAGCGCGATCACAATGATCGGCCCCCGCGCCCACCCTTTTGTCGGGTTGTACGACTCATACGGCCCCGCATCCGGCGTACTCCCCTCCACCGGCGGCGTCTCCCCCTCCGGCACGCCACCTCCCGCGTCCAGCCCCGGCGTATTGGCAGGATCCGGATCAGCACCACTCATAGGTCCATCCACCCACGGATTCCCCCCGAGCGCAGTACGGGGGGCGCCCCGCAAGCGGCGCGGGGAACGGCGCGGGCAGCGGGAGCGAACGGTCGGAGGCCGATGGCGCAACGCCCCCCGGAGCGGAACGCCTCCGTTCAAGCGAACCGGGCGAGGGGCCCAGTCGATGTGACCCCCGTCATATTCCACTCCCCGGGCGCAACAGGCGGGTGCGGTGGCCGGGGCGTCCCGCAGGGGCCCGCGCCGTCCGCCTCGGCCTCCGCCGGGTTCCCGCCCCGCCCCGATCAGCCCCGCAGGGCCCCGCCCCGACCCCTCAGCCCCCGTTCCCCTCCCCGGCCGGGGCCCCGTACCAGCGCCACGCCGTGCGGCGGGGGCGGGTGGGGAGGGCGGTGCGGCCGGTCGCCCAGCGCAAGGTGTCCCAGGGGGCGTCCGGCGCGGCCGTCACGTCCGGGAACAGCCGGGCCAGCGAGCGGGCGCACAGCTCCTGCGGCGGCGCCCAGCCGAGGCCGAGGCCGCGGGCGAGGTCGTCGGCGTGCAGGAGCGTCTCCACCACGCCCATCGCCGCGAACCCCTCGGCGTTCGACGCGCCGAACGTGTGGTGTCCCCGCGCGTCCGGCGCCGCGTTCCGCACCGCCGACGCCAGCAGCGCCCCGCACGACTGGAGCACCTGGAGCAGCCCGCCCGGGCCGTCCTCCCGCCTCGCCCGCACGGTGTTGGCCGGACCGCCCGGGCGGCGGCGCACCGTGACGAACGGGACGTAGCGGTCCGGCGGTCCGGTGCGCAGGCCGAGCTGGGCCGCGTACGCGAACAGGTCGTCGGCCAGGTGCTCGGCCGTCTCCCAGCAGGTCCACTCCAGCGGTCCGGCCGCCCGCTCCCAGCCGTCCTCCGGCGCCGCGCGCAACATCGCGACGGCCCGCCCGACCGCCTCGTCGACGTCATCGGCCGTGACGTTGCCCCCGGGGCTCACCGACATCATGCGATCACCGTAGTCCAGCGCCGCGCGCCGGCCGACCCCCTGATCCGCGCCCGCCCGAGCCGCGCGGGCACATCCGTCACCGTCCACGACCCGCCCGGCCCCAACAGCCCCACGCCACACATTCGTTGACACCGGTCGCCCGGTCCGTGCGGCGCGCGGGCGCCGGATCTGGCACGGTGGGGGTGTGCAGAAGCGGGCGACGGACGTCGTGGTGATCGGGGCCGGGCCGAACGGGCTGACGGCCGCTGCGGAGCTGGCCGGGGCCGGCCTGACGGTGGAGGTCCACGAGGCGAAGGGGACCATCGGCGGCGGCGCCCGCACCGAGGAGCTGACCCTGCCGGGGTTCCTGCACGACCCGTGCGCCGCGGCCCACCCGTTCGGCGCCGGCTCCCCGGCGTTCGCCGCCCTCGGCCTGGAGCGGCACGGACTGGAGTGGGTCCACCCCGCGCTGCCGATGGTCCACCCCTTCCCCGACGGCACCGCCGCCGTGCTCTCCCGCGACGTCAACGAGACCGCCGCCTCGCTCGGCGCCCGCGACGCCGCCCAGTACCGGCGGCTGGTCCGCCCGTTCGCTGGCCGCTGGGAGGACCTCGCCCCCGACGTGCTGCGCGCCCAGTGGGATGGACTGCCCGGGCAGCCGGTGCTGTTCGGGCGGTTCGCCGCGCTCGCCGGGCTGCCGGTGCGGGCCCTGGTACGCCGGTTCCAGACCGACAAGGCCCGCGGCCTGTTCGCCGGTGTCGCCGCCCACCTGGTCGCCCCGCTCGGCGGCCTGACCACCGCGGGCGGCGCCCTGCTGTTCCTGCTGGCCGGCCACGACGTCGGCTGGCCGTTCGCCCGCGGCGGTTCGCAGGCGGTCTCCGACGCGCTCGCCGCCGTCCTCACCGAACGCGGCGGCACGATCCGCACCGGCAGCGAGATCACCGCCCTGGAGCAGCTGCCGCCCGCCCGCGCCTACGTCTTCGACACCTCACCGACCGCCCTGGCCCGCATCACCGGCCTGAAGGACGCCGACCGCTTCGTGCGCTACGGCCCGGCCGCCTTCAAGATCGACTACGCGCTCGACGGACCGGTGCCGTGGAGCGCCCCGCAGGCCGCCCTGGCCGGCACCGTCCACCTGGGCCCCACCCTCGGCGAGATCGGCACCTCCCTGACCGACGTGGCCGGCGGTCGCGCCCCCGAGGTGCCCTACGTCCTGACCACCCAGCCCTCCGCCTTCGACCCCTCCCGCGCCCCACGGGGACAGCACGTCTTCTGGGCGTACTGCCACGTGCCCAACGGCTGGACCGGCGACGCCACCCCCGCCATCGAACGCCAACTGGAGCGCTTCGCACCCGGGTTCACCGACCGGGTGCTGGCCCGCGCGGTCGCCGGCCCCGCCGAACTCGCCGCCCGCAACCCCAACTACGTCGGCGGCGACATCGGCTGCGGCTCCGCCGCCGGACTGCGGTCGCTGATCCGCCCCCGGCTGCGCCGCGTGCCCTACGCCACCTCCGACCCCGCGGTCTTCCTGTGCTCCGCCGCGACTCCGCCCGGCCCCGGCGTGCACGGCATGTCCGGCCACCACGCCGCCCGCGCGGTACTGGCCCGGCTGCGCCGGCAGGAGCGCGGGTGAACAGCAGCGCCGCCCTGACCGCGGCCCTGGAGGACGGCGGGCTGGACCTGGCGGGCGTCGCCCCCGAGGAGTTCGCCCGCATGGTGCGCGACATGCCGCCCGCGGAGGCCGCCGCGTTCATGGCCGGCCCGCACCGCCGCCGGGTGCTCGACGAACTCTTCGGCCGCATGGCCCGGCTGCTGCGCCCCGGTGCGGCCGGCGGGCGCGAGGTCCTGGTGCGCTGGCGGGTCACCGCGCCCGGCGGCGGCCACGACACCTACGAGACCGCCATCGCCGGCGACACCCTCACCGTCACCCCGTGCCGCACCGACCGCGATCCCCGGCTGACGCTCACCGTGGCCGCCCCCGACCTGCTGCGGCTGGCCGCCGGGCTGGCCTCGGGACCGGGCCTGTTCCTCACCCGCCGCCTGACCGCCCGCGGCGACCTGCTGCTGGCCGCCGCCCTCACCCGCTGGTTCGACCTGCCCCGGCTGTGAGCCGCCGCCGGGCAGACCCTTGACGGGGTGCCGGGACGGACGAAAGGCTGCCGGGGGTCACCAGCCAGGCGAAACCTCCCAGGAGCGGCACATCGTGTTCACCACCCGGCCCACCCTCCAGGGCACCTTCGGCATGGTCGCCACCACCCACTGGCTGGCGTCCCAGAGCGCCATGGCCGTTCTGGAGGACGGCGGCAACGCCTTCGACGCCGCGGTGGCCGCGGCCTTCACCCTCCACGTGGTGGAGCCGCACCTGAACGGGCCGGCCGGTGAGGTGCCCGCGATCATCGCCACCGCCGACGGCGCCGTGCGGGTGCTGGCCGGCCAGGGCCCCGCACCGGCCGGGGCCACCATCGGGCACTACACCGGCCTCGGCCTGGAACTGGTGCCCGGCACCGGACCGCTGGCCGCCGCCGTGCCCGGCGCGTTCGACGCCTGGATGCTGCTGCTGCGCGACCACGGCACCCGTTCGGCCGGCGACGTGCTGCGCTACGCCATCGGTTACGCCGAGGACGGCCACCCCCTGCTGGACCGGGTGAGCGCCACCGTGGCGAAGGTCCAGCGGCTGTTCACCCAGGAGTGGACCAGTTCCGCCGAGGTCTGGCTGCCCGGCGGCTGCCCGCCGGCGCCCGGGGCGCTGTTCCGCAACCCGGCGCTGGCCGCCACCTGGCGCCGGATCGTCGCCGAGTCCGAGGCGGCCGGCGGCAGCCGGGAGAACCGGATCGACGCCGCCCGGCGTACCTGGCGCGAGGGCTTCGTCGCCGAGGCCATCGCCGCCGGCGCCGCCCGCCCGGCCCTCGACACCTCCGGCGAACGGCACGCCGGCGTCCTCACCGGCGACGACCTCGCCGGCTGGTCGGCCGGCTACGAGGAGCCCGCCACGTTCGACTGGAACGGCTGGACCGTCGCCAAGGCCGGCGCCTGGAGCCAGGGACCGACCTTCCTCCAGCAGCTGTCCCTGCTGCCCGACGGCTTCGGCCGCGGCGACCTGGCGCCCGGCACCGGCGCCTACGTCCACACCCTCGTCGAGGGCGCCAAGCTGGCGTTCGCCGACCGCGAGGCGTGGTACGGCGACGCCGCCGAGGTGCCGCTGGACGACCTGCTGGCCCCCGCCTACGCCACCGAACGCCGCCGGCTGGTGGGCGGCGCCGCCTCCATGGAGCTGCGCCCCGGCCGGCCCGGCGGCCGCACCCCGGCGCTGCCGCGGGCGGTGCTGCGGGCCGCCGCCGGTGAGCCGCTCGCCGGTCCCGCCGCCTCCCTGGCCACCTCCGGCTCCGGTGAGCCGACCGTCGCGCGGGACGGCACCACCCGAGGCGACACCTGCCACCTCGACATCGTCGACCGCTGGGGCAACATGATCTCCGCCACGCCCAGCGGCGGCTGGCTCCAGTCCAGCCCGGTGGTGCCCGGCCTCGGCTTCCCGCTCGGCACCCGCCTGCAGATGACGTGGCTGGAGCCGGGACTGCCCAACTCCCTGACCCCCGGCCGCCGTCCCCGCACCACGCTCAGCCCGTCGCTGGCGCTGCGCGGCGGCCGCCCGGTGATGGCCTTCGGTACCCCGGGCGGCGACCAGCAGGACCAGTGGAGCCTGCACTTCTTCCTCGCCGCGGCCCTCGCCGCCCCGGTGCGCGGCGGCATGAACCTCCAGGGCGCCATCGACGCGCCGAACTGGCACACCGACGCCTTCCCCTCCTCGTTCCACCCGCGCGGCATGACGGCCGGCAGCATCACCGTCGAGTCCCGGCTGGGCGAGCACGCCCTGGAGGAGCTGCGGCAGCGCGGCCACCTGGTCACCGTCGGCGATCCCTGGTCCGAGGGCCGGCTGTCCGCGGTGGCCCGCGACCCGGAGACCGGGGTGGTGTCGGCGGCCGCCAACCCGCGCGGCATGCAGGGCTACGCCGTCGGCCGCTGACCCGGCGGCCCACCGGTCGGCCCCGCCCGGCCGGTGACCTGCCCCGATGCCCCCGCCGGGCGCCGGGGTAGGGTCCCCTCGGCGCGATGTGAGTCCAGGGGAGTGCAAGGTGTCGAGAACGCGTGTGCTGATCGCCGCGGACAAGTTCAAGGGTTCGCTGACCGCGGACGCGGTGGCCGCGCACCTGGCCGCCGGGCTGCGGTCCGAGCGGCCGGGGCTGGTGGTGGAGGCGCTGCCGGTGGCCGACGGCGGGGACGGCACCGTCGCGGCGGCGGTCTCGGCCGGCTTCACCCGGCACACCGCCCGGGTCAGCGGCCCGCTCGGCACCCCGGTGACCGCCGGGTGGGCGCTGCGCGAGGGCGTCGCGGTGCTGGAGATGGCGGAGGCGTCCGGCCTGCGGCACCTGCCGCCCGGCGTGCTCGCGCCGCTGACCGCCGGCACCCGCGGCACCGGCGAGCTGATCCGCGCCGCCCTCGACGCCGGGGCGCGGACGATCGTGCTGGGCGTCGGCGGCAGCGCCGGCACCGACGGCGGCGCCGGAGCGCTGACCGCCCTGGGCGCCCGTCTCACCGGGGCGGACGGCCGCCCGGTGCCGGACGGCGGCGCGGGGCTCGCCGCGCTGACGGCCGCCGACCTGGGCGGGCTGGACCCGCGGCTGGCGGACACCGCGCTGGTGCTGGCCGGTGACGTGGACAACCCGCTGCTCGGCCCGTCGGGCGCGGCGGCGGTCTACGGCCCGCAGAAGGGCGCCTCGGCGCGTGACGTCGCGGCGCTGGACGCGGGACTGTCCCGGCTGGTGGGGGTGCTGGCCGGACCGCTGGGCCCGGTGGCCGCCCGGACCGCCACGGCTCCCGGCGCGGGTGCGGCCGGCGGTCTGGGATACGGCGCGCTGGCCGGCCTGGGCGCGGTCTTCCGGCCCGGCGTCGAGGTGCTGCTGGATCTGCTGGGGTTCCCCGCGGCCCTGGAGCGGGCCGGGCTGGTGATCACCGGTGAGGGTTCGCTGGACGCCCAGACCCTGCACGGCAAGGCCCCTGCCGGGGTGGCCGCGGCCGCCGGTGAGCGCGGCGTGCCGGTGCTGGCGGTCTGCGGCCGGCTGCTGTTGTCGCAGCGGGAGCTCGCGGGCGCCGGCATCCGCGCCGCCTACCCGCTGGCCGCGCTGGAGCCCGACCCGGAGCGCTGCATGGCGCAGGCCGGTCCGCTGCTGGAGCGCGTCGCGCGGACCATCGCCCGCGAACACCTGCCGGTATGACGCGAGGGCCCCGGAGGATCCCCCGGGGCCCTTCACGGCGCTCTGTCGAGCGGGCGGCTACGGCAGCTGCGCGGCGCGGGCCTCACGGCGGTTGTCGCGGATGGTGCTGACCCGGCGGAACGTGGCGAACAGCGGCATCGTGGCGGCGGCCACCACCTGGAGGCCGGCACCGGTCTGGAGCAGCACCTGGGCGCCGGGGAAGTCCGCGGCCCAGGAGGCCAGGCAGCCCATGCTGATGAAGATCCAGCACAGTGTGACGATCGCCAGGCGGCCGCGCGGCTTGGGGTACTCGACCTTGCTGACCATCAGCCACGCCACGCCGATGATGATGGCTACGGTGGGCGCGAAGGGCAGCCCGAGCAGCGTGGCGGAGACGATGGTCAGCGCGCCCATGGGGCTCGGCATGCCCTGGAAGACCCCGTCCCGCACGGTCGTGCAGGAGAAGCGGGCCAGCCTCAGCACGACGGCGAGCACCACGGCGATGGCGGCCACCGCGGAGATGTGCTGGTGGCCGTCGTCGGCGACCATGCCCCACACGACGACGAAGTAGGCCGGCGCGAGGCCGAAGCTGATCAGGTCGGACAGGTTGTCCAGCTCGGCGCCCATCGCGGAGGAGCGCAGCTTGCGGGCGACCAGGCCGTCGAACAGGTCGAAGACCGAGGCCAGCAGCATCAGCATGACCGCGGTCGCGGCGCTGTGCCGGGTCATGCCGCCGTTGGTCTGGCCCATCAGGTGCGGGACCAGCACGCCGGTGGTGGTGAAGTACACGGCCATGAAGCCGCAGGTCGCGTTGCCGAGGGTGAGCGTGTCGGCTATCGACAGCCGCGTGGAGAGCGGCATGTCGTCGGTCGCGGCCTCCTCCAGGTCGGCGACCCAGTCCTGCTTCGCCGCCGGAGTGGCGGTACCGGTTGCGGGATCAGTCACGGTCAAGGCGAGTCACCCCTGCCTGTGTCGGCTGGCCGACCTCCACGGCGGCCTCGATGCCCTGCGGCAGGTACACGTCGACGCGCGAGCCGAAACGGATCAGACCGATCCGCTCGCCCTGCTCGACCTTCGTGCCCTGCGGGACGTAGGGCACGATACGCCGTGCCACCGCGCCGGCGATCTGCACCATCTCGATGTCGCCCAGCTCCGTGTCGAAGTGCCAGACGACGCGCTCGTTGTGCTCGCTCTCCTTGTTGAACGCCGGGACGAAGCCACCGGGCACGTGCTCGACGGAGGCGACGGTGCCGGCCAGCGGAGCGCGGTTGACGTGCACGTTCAGCGGGCTCATGAAGATGGCGACGCGGGTGCGGCCGTCCTTCCAGGGCATGATGCTCTGCACCACGCCGTCGGCCGGGGAGATCACCCGGCCGGCCCCGATCTCACGCTCGGGATCGCGGAAGAACCACAGCATGCCCGCCGCCAGGGCGGTGGTGGGCACGGCCACCGCCGTCCAGCGTCCGGAGCGGCGGGCGCGGGTCAGGCTGATCGCGGCGGCGGCGACGGTCGGCAGGAGCCACGGCGACGCTCCACGCGCGAGGCGGACCCGGCCGCGAGGTGCTGAGGATGGGCTGTGGGGCATGAATGACCTTCGTAGCGGAGGATGCCGCAAAGAAATGGGGACGGCGGCTTTTCACGATGGTACTGGTAGCGGCTGGCAACTCGGCAAGCTCAAGGGCGAGTCGATGGCCGATAACCGATGGCGTGATGTGACCTCCGCTACGAAAAAATGACACCAAAAACGGACAATCATCCCTTCGTTCGATACTCCTCCAGCAGCCGCCGGCCGATGATCATCTTCTGGATCTCGGCGGTACCTTCACCGATCAGCAGCATCGGCGCCTCCCGGTACAGCCGCTCGATCTCGTATTCCTTGGAGAACCCGTAGCCGCCGTGAATGCGGAACGCGTCCTCCACGACCTCCTTGCAGTACTCGGAGGCCAGGTACTTCGCCATCCCGGCCTCCAGATCGTTGCGATGGCCGGAATCCTTCTTGCGCGCCGCGCTGATCATCATCCGGTGCGCCGCCTCGACCTTGGTGGCCATCTCCGCCAGCCGGAACTGGATCGCCTGGTGCTGCGCGATCGGCTTGCCGAACGTCTCCCGCTGCTGGGCGTAGTCGATGCCCAGCTCGAACGCCCGCCGCGCCACGCCGCAGCCGCGCGCCGCCACGTTCACCCGGCCCACCTCGACGCCGTCCATCATCTGGTAGAAGCCGCGGCCGGTCTCACCGCCCAGCAGCCGGGAGGCGGGGACCCGCACGCCGTCCAGGACCAGCTCGGTGGTGTCGACACCCTTGTAGCCCATCTTCTCGATCTTCCCCGGCACCGTCAGCCCCGGCACCGAGGGGTTCGGGCCGAAGCCCGGCTCCTTCTCGATCAGGAACGTGCTCATCGCCCGGTGCGGCGGCACCCCGTCCTGCGGGCCCTCCGGCGGATCGGTGCGGCACAGCACCGCGACCAGGTTCGACGAGCCGCCGTTGGTCAGCCACATCTTCTGTCCGTTGATCACGTAGTCGTCCCCGTCGCGGTGCGCCTTCGTGCGGATCGCCGCCACGTCGGAGCCCAGCCCCGGCTCCGACATCGAGAACGCGCCGCGCACCTCGCCGGTCGCCATCCGCGGCAGGAAGTGCGCGCGCTGCTCGTCCGTGCCGTGCCGCTGGAGCATGTACGCCACGATGAAGTGCGTGTTGATGATGCCCGACACGCTCATCCAGCCCCGGGAGATCTCCTCCACGCACAGCGCGTACGTCAGCAGGGACTCGCCCAGCCCGCCGTACTCCTCGGGGATCATCAGGCCGAAGACGCCCAGCTCCTTGAGCCCCTCGACGATGGCGGTCGGGTACTCGTCGCGGTGTTCGAGCTCGTTCGCGACCGGCAGGATCTCCTTCTCGGCGAACTCCCGGACGGTGCGGACGATCTCCTGCTGGACGTCGGTCAGGCCCTCGGTCTGCTGCAAGCGGCTCATCGGATCACTTCTCCCGTCCGGGGGACCGGTGATCGGCGGGTGCCGGCCGGCCGGGCTGCTCGCCGCCTCGGGCGGCGACGTGGGCGGCGGTCGGCACCATGACCTTGCGCCGGAAGACGCACACCAGGGTGCCGTCCTGCTTGTGGCCGCGGGTCTCGACGTGGACGATGCCCCGGTCGTTCTTCGACCGCGACTCCCATTTGTCCAGCACCGTCGTCTCGCCGTACAGCGTGTCGCCGTGGAAGGTCGGCGCCAGGTGCCTGAGCGACTCGATCTCCAGGTTGGCGATGGCCTTCCCGGACACGTCCGGCACCGACATTCCCAGCAGCAGCGAATAGATGTAATTACCCACCACGACATTGCGCCCGAAGTCGGTCGCGTTCTCCGCGTAGTGGGCGTCCAGATGCAGCGGATGATGGTTCATCGTCAGCAGACAGAAGAGATGGTCGTCGTATTCGGTGACGGTCTTCCCCGGCCAGTGCTTGTAAACGGCGCCGACCTCGAACTCCTCGTACGTGCGGCCGAACTGCATTCCTCAGACCTCCAGCTCGTTGGCCCGGCGGATCTCGTCCGTGATCCGTCCGATCATCGCGGTGATACCGAAATCCTTCGGCGTGAACACGGCCGCGACCCCGTCCGACAGCAGCCGGGCCGCGTCCGCCCCCGGGATGATCCCGCCGACCACCACCGGCAGGTCCCACGCCCCGCTGGAGCGCAGCCGGCGCAGCACCTCCGGCACCAGCTCCAGGTGCGAGCCCGACAGGATCGACAGCCCCACGCAGTGCACGTCCTCGGCCAGCGCGGCCGTGACGATCTGCTCCGGGGTCAGCCTGATCCCCTGGTAGACCACCTCGAAACCGGCGTCCCGGGCCCGGACCGCTATCTGCTCGGCGCCGTTGGAGTGCCCGTCGAGCCCTGGCTTGCCCACCAGCAGCCGCAGCCGGCCGGTGCGCAGCTCGGCGGCGGTGGCCGCCACCCGCTCGCGCACCGCGGCCAGCGCACCGCCGTCGTCCGAGCCCACCGCCACCGGCGCCCCGCCCACCCCGGTCGGGGCGCGGAACTCACCGAAGACGTCGCGCAGCGCGAACGACCACTCCCCGGTCGTCACCCCGGCCCGCACGCACTCCAGGGTGGCGGGCATCAGGTTCTCCTCGCCGGCCGCGACGGCCTTCAGCGTCTCCAGCGCCGCCTTCGCCCGTCCGGCGTCCCGGGCGGCCCGCCAGTCGCCCAGCGCCTCCACCACCCGGCTCTCGACAGCCGGGTCCACGGTCTGGACGGCGCCGTCCAGTTCGGCGGTCAGCGGGCTCGGCTCGGTGCTCTCGTAGCAGTTGACGCCGACGACCTTCTCCGCGCCGGACTCGATCCGGCCGCGCCGCAGCGCGTGCGAGGCGACCAACTGCGACTTCAGGTAGCCCGACTCCACCGCCGGGACCACCCCGCCCATCTCCTGCACCCGGTCGATCTCGTCGAGCGCCGCAGCGGTGATCGCGGCCACCTTCTCCTCGACGACCTCGTTGCCGCGGAAGATGTCGCCGTACTCCAGCAGGTCGCTCTCGTGCGCCAGCACCTGCTGGATCCGCAGGCCCCACTGCTGGTCCCACGGCCGCGGCAGGCCCAGCGCCTCGTTCCACGCGGGCAGTTGCACCGCGCGGGCCCGGGCGTCCTTGCTGAGGGTGACGGCCAGCATCTCCAGCACGATCCGCTGCACGTTGTTCTCCGGCTGCGCCTCCGTCAGGCCCAGGGAGTTGACCTGCACCCCGTAGCGGAACCGCCGCTGCCGCGGGTCCTCGATCCCGTAGCGCTCCCGGGTGACGCGGTCCCAGATGCCGGTGAACGCCCGCATCTTGCACATCTCCTCGACGAACCGCACGCCCGCGTTGACGAAGAACGACATGCGCGCGACCACCTCACCCATCCGCTCCGGCGGCACCTGCCCCCGGTCGCGGACGGTGTCCAGCACGGCGATCGCGGTGCACATGGCGTACGCGATCTCCTGCACCGGGGTCGCCCCCGCCTCCTGGAGGTGGTAGCTGCAGATGTTGACCGGGTTCCACTTCGGCATCCGCGCCACCGTGTAGGCGATCAGGTCGGTGGTCAGCCGCAGCGACGGCCCCGGCGGGAAGACGTGGGTGCCGCGCGAGAGGTACTCCTTGACGATGTCGTTCTGCGTGGTGCCGGTCAGCTTCGCCACGTCCGCGCCCTGCTCCTCGGCCACCACCTCGTAGAGCGCCAGCAGCCACATGGCGGTGGCGTTGATGGTCATCGAGGTGTTGGTCCCCTCCAGCGGGATCCCCTCGAACAGCCGCCGCACGTCGCCGAGGTGCCCCACCGGAACGCCGACCCGGCCGACCTCGCCGCGGGCCAGCACGTGGTCGGCGTCGTAGCCGGTCTGCGTGGGCAGGTCGAACGCCACCGACAACCCGGTCTGCCCCTTGGCGAGGTTGCGCCGGTAGAGGGCGTTGGACTCCTGCGCGCTGGAGTGCCCGGCGTAGGTGCGCATCAGCCACGGCCGGTCCTTCGGCGGCGGTGCGCCGTCGGCCGGGTGCGGCGGGCCGGCTGGTGCGCCGGCCCGGTTCTCGGCGGTCATCACACGTTCCGGAAACGGTTGATGGCCGTCTCGTGCCGCGCCCGCATCGCCGGGTCGGTGACGCCCATGCCCTCGCGGGGGGCGAGCGCCAGCACGCCGACCTTGCCCTGGTGCAGGTTGCGGTGCACGTCGTGGGCGGCCTGGCCGGTCTCCTCCAGGGAGTAGGTGCGCGACAGCGTGGGGTGGATGCGGCCCTTGGCGATCAGGCGGTTGGCCTCCCACGCCTCGCGGTAGTTGGCGAAGTGCGATCCGACGATCTTCTTGAGCGACATCCACAGGTACCGGTTGTCGTACTCGTGCGTGTAGCCGGAGGTGGACGCGCAGGTGACGACGGTGCCGCCCTTGCGGGTGACGTAGACCGAGGCGCCGAAGGTCTCGCGGCCGGGGTGCTCGAAGACGATGTCGACGTCCTCCCCGCCGGTCAGCTCCCGGATCCGCTTGCCGAACCGCTTCCACTCCTTCGGGTCCTGGGTGTGCTCGTCCTTCCAGAACCGGTACCCCTCGGCGGCCCGGTCGATGACGTGCTCGGCGCCCATCGACCGGCACAGCTGCGCCTTCCGCGGGGAGGAGACCACGCACACCGGGGTGGCGCCGCCGGCCAGCGCGAACTGCGTGGCGTACGAGCCGAGTCCGCCGCTGGCGCCCCAGATCAGCACGTTGTCGCCCTGCTTCATGCCGGCCCCGTTGCGGGAGACCAGCTGCCGGTAGGCGGTGGAGTTGACCAGCCCGGGGCTGGCCGCCTCCTCCCAGCTCAGGTGCTCGGGCTTGGGCATCAGCTGGTTGGACTTCACCAGGGCCAGCTCCGCCAGCCCGCCGAAGTTCGTCTCGAACCCCCAGATGCGCTGCTCCGGGTCGAGCATGGTGTCGTCGTGGCCGTCGGCGGACTCCAGCTCCACGGACAGGCAGTGCGCCACCACGCGGTCCCCGGGCTTCCAGGCGTTGACGCCCGCACCGGTGCGCAGCACGACGCCCGACAGGTCGGAGCCGATGACGTGGTAGGGCAGGTCGTGCCGCTTGGCCAGCGGGGACATCCGGCCGTAGCGCTCCAGGAAACCGAAGGTCGGCACCGGTTCGAACAGCGAGGTCCACACCGAGTTGTAGTTGACCGAACTGGCCATCACCGCCACCAGCGCCTCGCCGGGGCCGATCTCCGGCACCGCGACGTCGTCGAGGTGCAGCGACTTGCGGGGGTCCTTCTCCCGCGTGCCGAGTCCGTGGAACATCTCCACCTCGTCCTTGTGCACCGTCACGGCGCGGTAGGACTCGGGCAGCGGCAGGGCGGCGAAGTCGGCGGACGTGGCGTCCGGGGCGAGGATCGCGTCAAGGATCTCGTTCACGTGGGCCTCCGGCGAAGTGTCGTGCGGGCACACGGATGCCCGCGGGGACACACAGGGGAAACGGTGGTCGTACGCCGTCGGTTCGGCGGTGCTGCTCCCGCGGCGCGGTGCCGCGGAACGGGGTGCCACAACGCGCGGTAGCGCGGGAATCGCCTGTGACGCAGGCGTCCGGACGCCGGGGGACAGCCGTCGCGCGTGCCCTGGGGTACGCGTCGCCCGTCCGGACTCCCTCCACTGTATGGCACCGGGTGCCAGTCGTAAAGACACTCCGTGCCATCAATGTCGCGCGGTCTTCACGCGCACGCAACACGGCCGCCCCCCGGATCCCGGGAAGCGGCCGTGAGCTGGGAGAATCCCCGGTCAGACGTCCTTGAGCGCACGCTCCAGCGCGCGGGCGACGACGCCCGCGGGGGCATCGGTGCGGGCCACCGCGACCACCACCTCGGTCAGCCGTTCCCCGCCCTTCCCGTCCGCGGTGGCACCCGGTGCCTCGGGGCCGCCGACCCGCATCATCGGGCCCAGGGTGGTGCGCAGCACCCCGAAGGCGTGCTCCAGCTGCGGCTCCACCTCACCCTTGCCGCCGGCCCGCAGCCAGCGCCGCAGCACGTGGTTGTGCGCGGCCACCACCGCGGAGGCGGCCACCTCCGCCAGCAGCGGGTCGTCCGCGCCGCCGCGGTGCTCGGGGCGGTCGATGTGCGCCAGCAGGTACCGGGTGAACAGCCGGTCGTAGCGGGCCACCGAGGCGATCTCGTGCTCCCGCAGCGTCGGCACCTCACGGGTGAGCCGGTAGCGCTCCACCGACACCCGCGGCGACTCGGCGTACATCCGTAGCACCTCGGTGATGCCGCGGCACACCGTGTCGAGCGGGTGCTCCCGCGGCCCGGCGCCGTCCAGCACGGTCTGCACCCGCACCAGCGTGTCGTCGTGGTCGGGGAAGATCGCCTCCTCCTTCGACCGGAAGTGCCGGAAGAAGGTGCGCCGGGCCACCCCGGCCGCGGCGGCGATCTCGTCGACGGTGGTGGCCTCGTACCCCTTCGTGCTGAACAGCCGCATCGCGGCCGTGGACAACTCCTGGCGGACGCGGTGCCGCTGTGCGGTGGTACGGGAGGCGGGGCGCGGCTGGGGCATGGGGGGAACGTACTGCATTTCCGGGCACGCCGCCGCCGGCGACCGGCCGCCGGCGGCGTCGCGGATCCCCGTCACGCCCGGGCGTGTTCGCGGAACCCCCGCCCCGTCTTGCGGCCCAGGCAGCCCGCCGCCACCAGGTGCTCCAGCAGTGCCGCCGGCGCCAGCCCCGGATCACGGAACTCCCGGTGCAGCACACGTTCGATCGCCAGCGCCACGTCCAGCCCCACCACGTCCAGCAGTTCGAACGGGCCCATCGGGTAACCGCCGCCCAGCTTGATCGCCGCGTCCACCTCGTCGACGTCCGCGTAGTGCTCCTGCACCATCTTCACGGCGTTGTTCAGGTAGGGGAACAGCAGCGCGTTGACGATGAAGCCGGCCCGGTCCCCGCAGTCCACCGGGTGCTTGCCGACCGCCGCGCACACCTCGCGCACCGTGGCCACCACGTCCGGCGCGGTCAGCACGGTGCGCACCACCTCCACCAGCCGCATCGCCGGCGCCGGGTTGAAGAAGTGCATCCCCACCACGTCGGCCGGCCGCCCGGTCGCCGCGGCGATCTCCACCACCGGCAGCGAGGAGGTGGTGGTCGCCAGCACCGCCCCCGGCCGGCAGACGGCGTCGAACACCGCGAACACCTTCTGCTTCAGCGGCAGTTCCTCCGCTATCGCCTCCACGGCCAGGTCCACGGCGGCGAACGCGTCCAGGCTGCCCGCCGGGGTGACGAGCGCCGCGGCCGCGTCGCGTTCCCGCTGCGTCATCCGGCCGCGCCGCACCGCCCGGTCCAGCGAACGGCCGATCCGCTCCACCGCCGCCCGGGCCTTGACCTCCCCGCGGGCCGCCAGCACCACCGGGTACCCGGCGCGGACGAAGACCTCGGCGATCCCGGTGGCCATGGTGCCGGAGCCGGCCACGCCCACCGACCGCACCGCCCGCGCCCGTGGCCCCGGAGCGTCGGCCACCGCGGGGGCCGCCGCGTCCGGCACCACGGTGGCGCTGCCGGGAGCCGCGTACGTGTAGAAGCCGCGCCCCGCCTTCCGGCCGGTCAGCCCGGCCGCCGCCAGATGTCCCAGCACCGGCGCCGGGGCGTGCAGCCGGTCGTGCGAGTCGGCGTACATCGCCTCCAGCACGGTGCGCGCGGTGTCCACCCCCACCAGGTCCAGCAGCGCCAGCGGCCCCATCGGCAGCCCGCAGCCCAGCCGCATCGCCGCGTCGATGTCCTCCCGGGAGGCGTACCGGGCCTCGTACATGGCGGCCGCCTGGTTGAGGTAGCCGAACAGCAGGCCGTCGGCGATGAAACCGGGACGGTCGCCGACCGGCACCGCGACCTTGCCCAGCGACGTCACCAGTTCGGTGACCGCCCGTGTCGCCTCCGGCGCGGTCAGCACGGTGGAGACCACCTCCACCAGCCGCATCGCCTGCGCCGGTGCGAAGAAGTGCAGGCCCACCACCCGCTCCGGCCGCGAGGTGCCGGCCGCCAGGCCGGTCACCGACAGGGCGTTCGTGCCGGTGGCCAGCACCGCGTCCGGCCGCACGACCGCGTCGAGGGCGGCGAAGACCTCGCGCTTGAGCTCGTAGGACTCCGGCACCACCTCGATGACCAGCCCGGCGTCCGCCGCCGCCGCCAGGTCGGCGCCGGCCGAGAACCGGCCCAGGGCCGTCTCCCGTTCCCGCGCTGTCATCCGGCCGCGCCGCACCGCGCGTTCCAGGGCGTCCGCCAGGCCGGCGGCGGCCACCGCGGCTGTGGCCTCGTCGGCTTCGACACCGGTGACCCGGTGCCCGGCGCGCAGCAGGATCTCGGCGATCCCCGCGCCCATCGTGCCGAGGCCCACCACGGCCACGGTGCGCGGAACGGGGGAGGGGGTCGCTGGGGCGTGGTTGCGGTCCATCGCTGACTCCTGGGGGAGCGATGCCCTCGCGGGGCGTGACGGCTTGGGAGCGCGCTGAGCGCGTGCGGTCGCGTGGCCGCGGTCGGGCGCGGCGCGTACCGGTGGCACGGGCGCGGTCAGGGCGGGCACGCGCCTCTCGTGCCGCTGTGCCGCCCGGCCGGGAGCCGGCCGGCGCGACGATGCGGTGCGCGGGCGCGAGCGCCCGCGGGGTCTGCGGCCGGCCCTGTCCCGGGACCGGTCCCTGCGGCGGCCGAACCGACGACCGCGTTCCGCTCTGCGCGCGCCGGCTGCGTCACCAGGCCACCGCACGCCGGTCCCACCCCGGCGCCTCAACGCCGGCCAGGAACCGTTCCCCCACGCTAACCCACCGGTAACTTATCCGCCACCCCTCGGCTGCCGCTGGGCCGGCCGGAGGCTGTGGCGGCTCGCGGGATCGGGTTCGGAGGCGGGTTCGCTGGGGCCGGCCGCGCAGTTCCCCGCGCCCCTTCCTGTGGCGGGGCGTCGTGGTCGGGTGGCACGCACCTGTGGACGCCGGGCCGCCCCCGACCTACAGGAGTGTCAGCTGCTCCGCCGTGGTCGCCGCCGCGCGGGCGGGCGCCGGGTTCGGCCGGGGGGCCCGTCGGGCAGGGCCCAGGCCGAATTCCGCGGCGAGTTCGTGGACTTGGCGGGTGACGCGCCGCTGGTACCAGGTCGGCGCGTGGGCACCGGCCGCGTAGAGGCGTTCGTAGCGGGGGACGAGGTGGGGGTGGTGACGGGAGAGCCAGGCCAGGTACCACTCGCGGGCGCCGGGGCGCAGGTGCAGGACGAGCGGGGTGGCCGACGTGGCGCCCGTGGCGGCGATCGCCCGCACGGTCTCGCGCAGCTGCCCGGGGTCGTCGGACAGGAACGGCAGCACCGGCGCCATCAGCACCCCGCAGGGTATGCCGTGGTCGTTGAGGGTGCGGCAGACCTCCAGCCGTTTCGCGGGTGAGGGGGTGCCGGGTTCCACCTCGCGCCACAGCCGGGGGTCGGTGAAGCCGACGGAGACCGCGGTGCTCACCTCGGTGACCCGGGCCGCCTGTTCGAGCAGCGGCAGGTCGCGCAGGATCAGCGAGCCCTTGGTGAGGATGGAGAAGGGGTTGCCCCGGTCCCGCAGCGCGGCGAGGATCCCGGGCATCAGCGCGTACCGGCCCTCCGCCCGCTGGTAGACGTCGACGTTGGTGCCCATCGCGATGTGCTCGCCGCGCCAGCGGGGGGCGGCGAGTTCGCGGCGCAGGAGTTCGGCGGCGTTGACCTTGACGACGATCTGGGTGTCGAAGTCGCGCCCGGTGTCCAGGTCGAGGTAGGCGTGGGTGCGGCGGGCGAAGCAGTAGACGCAGGCGTGGGAGCAACCCCGGTAGGGATTGAGCGTCCATTCGAACGGCATCCGGGACGAGCCGGGGACCCGGTTGAGGATCGACCTCGCCCTGATCTCGTGGAAGGTGATGCCCCGGAACTCCGGGGTGTCCACCGTCCGGGTGACCGCCCCGGTCCCGAACAGCGCGGGCGCCGTCCCCTCCTGTGCCAGACCGTCCCAGCGCATCGGCCGCCTCCTCCTCGCGTCGTGCGGGCTGCCTTCAGCACCAGAATAGAACACCTGAGCGAATAAGGGGCGGACCGGCCCCCGGTGTGTCCGCGGGCGGTCCCGGGACCCGCGCGGCCCGGCCCCGGCCGGGTTACCGTCGGTGGTGACGGGGAGAAGCAGGCGCGCGCCGCCCGGCACCGGGCCCGGCGGCGGTCGTGCCCGGGCCCGAGCGAGGAGCGCGACATGGCGGAGACGGATCTCGGACACCGGCTGTCCGGACTCATCGGCGAGGAACGCGACGGCACCGGAGGGGCCCTGCTGGGCTCGCTGATCGGCGCGCTCGGCAGCGGCGGCGGCCAGTCGGTCTCCGGCCTGGTGCAGCAGTTGCGCGAGGGCGGACTCGGCGACGCCGTCGGCTCCTGGGTCTCCGCCGGGCCCAACCGCGCCGTCACCGGCCCCGACATCGCCCAGGCGCTGCCCTACCAGACGCTCGACCACGCGGCCCGTGAGTCCGGCCTCAGCCCCGAGCAGGCGGCCGACCGCATCGCCGCCGTGCTGCCCGAGGCCGTCGACCGCCTCACCCCCGGCGGCGCCGTCCCGGACGGCACGCTCGACGACGTCATCCGCCGCTCGGGGGCGTGACCGCCGCCGCGCGCGCCGCGCACGCGCCGCTGGAGGGGGCGGATTTGGGCCGCGCCGGGCGGGGTGGTTGGCTTGCCGGTGAGGTCGGGCGGCCCCCGGAGGACGAAGCGCCGGGATGCGGTCCCCCGAAGAGACCGGAGGACGTTTACCCATGGCGCAGGTCGAGGCCACCACCGAACGAGTCGTCGCCGCCACCCCCGAGGCGGTGTTCGGCACGCTGGCCGACTACGCGAACGCCCGGCGCGAGGTGCTGCCCGAGCAGTTCAGCGAGTACGAGGTCCGGGAGGGCGGCGCCGGCGCCGGCTCCGTCGTGCACTGGCGGCTCCAGGCCACCTCCAAGCGGGTGCGCGACGTCCTCGTCGAGGCGTCCGAGCCCAGCCCGGGCCGTCTGGTGGAGAAGGACCGCAACTCCAGCATGGTCACCACCTGGACCGTCACCCCGGCCGGCGAGGGCCGTGCCAAGGTCGTCGTGGAGGCCACCTGGACCGGCGCCGGCGGCATCGGCGGCTTCTTCGAGCGCACCTTCGCGCCCAAGGGGCTCAATCGCATCCACGACGCCGTGCTCGCCAACGTCGCGGGCCGGCTGGAGAGCTGAACCACCGGCGGCCGGTCACCGGTTCGGGTGAACGCGCCCGCCGGGCGGAAGCGGCCGGCGGCCGTGCCCGGATGCCGGGAAAGCCCAGCTGAACCGACAACTCCGGGATCGCCGCGCCGAGTTGCCGCCCCCGCCGGGGCGGCTCCGGCCGGCCGGGCGCGGTTGCCCGCCGAACGCGCGGAATGCGAGAAATATGCTCTCGCGGCGCGGTGAGGGGATCAGGACCAGACGCGACCGCCCCGGGCGGCCGTCCGCCCGGGCGGACGGCGGTCCCCGAGCGGCAGCCGGGAGCCCTGACCGCCTCCCGCCCAAGGAGCTCCGCCGGTGACTGCCCACGGTCCGGCCCCCGCCGCCGCCACCCCGTCCACCGCCGCCCCGCAGCCCCCGGGCGGCGGGGCCGGCTCGCGGGTCTCGGTGCGGCACGCCGACGGCGTACCGGTGCCGCGGGCGGCCCTCACCCTCGTCGACACCGCCGGGCGCCAGGTGGCCAGGGCCGAGACCGCCGCCGACGGCAGCGGCGCCCTCGCCGCCCCCGCGGCCGGCACGTACGTGCTGATCGCGGCGGCCGGCGGCCACCAGCCGCAGGCGGTCACCGTGACGCTGGCCGGCGGCCCGGTCGACGTCGACGTGGTGCTCGGCGGCACCGGGCGGCTGTCCGGCACCGTGCGCACCGAGGGCGGCAGCCCGCTGCCCGCCGCGGTCGTGACCCTCACCGACGACCGCGGCGAGGTCGTGGCCACCGCCCGCAGCGGCGCCGACGGCGGCTACGTCCTGCCCGGTCTGGTGGCCGGCGCCTACACCCTGTCCGCCGGCGCCCCCGCGTTCAGCCCGGCCGCCCTCCCGGTCTCGGTGCGTGGCGCGCGTGAGACCCTCCAGGACCTCGAACTCGCCGGCGCCGCGGTGCTCGGCGGCGTCGTCCGCTCCGGCGGCGGCGGCCCCGTCGACGACGCCCGCGTCACCCTCCTCGACGCGGAGGGCGACGTCATCGCCTCCGTCACCACCGCCGCCGACGGCGTCTACCGCTTCACCGGGCTCGCCGCCGGCTGCTACACCGTCATCGCGTCCGGCTACCCGCCCCGGGCCTGCGAACTGAGGCTGCCCGGCGGAACGCACGCGGACCACGACGTCCGCCTCACCCACGGCGCCGACCGGTAGCGGGCCGTCCGGCCCCCCGTGCGCGCCGCCGGCCCGCACCCGGACGCCCGTCACCGTCGGTCACGCCGGGTGGGATCCGCCGGGGTGGTGCCGGTCCGGGCGGGGCGCGTACCGTGCGGGCATGAAAATCTTGATCTCCGCGGACATGGAGGGCGCGACCGGGGTGACCTGGCCCGCCGACGTGCTCCCCGGTACGGAGCAGTGGCAGCGCTGCCGGCACATGTTCACCTCCGACGTGAACGCGGCGATCGCCGGCTTCCTCGACGGCGGCGCGGACGAGGTCCTCGTCAACGAGGCCCACTGGACGATGCGCAACCTCCTGCTGGAGCAGCTCGACGAGCGGGCCCAGATGCTCACCGGGCGTCACAAGGACCTCTCCATGGTCGAAGGGGTCCAGCACGGTGACGTGGACGGCATCGCCTTCATCGGCTACCACGCCGGCGCCGGCACCGAGGGCGTCCTGGCCCACACCTACCTCGCCAACACGGTCACCGGCGTCTGGGTGAACGGCGACCCGGCCAGCGAGGGACGGCTGAACGCCCTGGTCAGCGCCGAGTACGGGGTGCCCGTCGTCCTGGTGACCGGCGACGACCGCACCGGCGTGGACGCCGCCGGGTACGCGCCGGAGGCCCGCACGGTGGCCGTCAAGGACTACGTCTCGCGTTACGCCGCCGTCTGCCGCCCCCCGGCCCGCACCGCCGCCGACATCCGGGCCGCCGCCCGCGAGGCCGCCGCGCTGGCGGTGCGGCACGAACCCGCGCGGTCCGGCCCGTTCACCGTCGAGCTGGAATTCGACGCCACCCATCTGGTCGGCGCCGCGTGCGTGGTGCCCTCGGTCGAACGGTGTGGCGAACGTCGCGTGCGGTACACGGCCGCGACGATGTACCAGGCGATCCGCTGCTTCAAGGCGGTCACCACGGTGGTCTCGGCAGCGGTGGAGGAACAGTATGGCTGAGCGGCACACCCCCGTCGACGACCTCGCGCTGGACGAGGTGGTCCGTTTCACCTCGGACCTCATCCGCATCGACACCACCAACCGGGGCGGCGGCGACTGCGCGGAGCGCCCGGCCGCCGAGTACGTCGCCGAACGGCTGGCCGAGGCCGGCCTGACCCCCACGCTGCTGGAGTCCGCCCCCGGCCGGGCCAACGTCGTCGCCCGCATCGAGGGCACCGACCCGTCGGCCGGCGCGCTGCTGGTCCACGGTCACCTCGACGTGGTGCCCGCCGAACCGGCCGACTGGAGCGTCCACCCGTTCTCCGGCGAGGTGCGCGACGGGGTGGTGTGGGGGCGCGGCGCGATCGACATGAAGAACATGGACGCCATGCTGCTGGCCACCGTCCGCGCCTGGGCCCGCTCCGGCCGCCGTCCGCGCCGCGACGTCGTGCTGGCCTTCACCGCCGACGAGGAGGACAGCGCCGCCTACGGCTCCGGCTACCTGGTGGGCGAGCACGCGGCGCTGTTCGAGGGCTGCACCGAGGGCATCAGCGAGTCCGGCGCCTTCACCTTCCACGCCGGCCCCGGCCTGCGGCTCTACCCGGTGGCGGCCGGGGAACGCGGCACCGCCTGGCTGAAGCTGACCGCCCGCGGCAAGGCCGGCCACGGCTCCAAGGTCAACCGGGCCAACGCGGTCACCGCGTTGGCCGCCGCCGTCGCCCGGATCGGCGAACACCAGTGGCCGGTACGGCTGGTGCCCACCGTCCGCGCCGCGCTGTCGGCCATGGCCCGCCTGCACGGCATCGAGGCCCGCCTGGAGGCGCGGGACCCCGAGGAGCTGGGCAACGAGGTCGACGACCTGCTCGGCAAGCTCGGCACCGCCTCCGCGCTGGTCGAGCACACCGTGCGCAACAGCGCCAACCCGACGATGCTGTCCGCCGGTTACAAGGTCAACGTGATCCCCGGCTCCGCCACCGCCTTCGTCGACGGCCGGATGCTGCCCGGCGCCGAGGAGGAGTTCACCGAAACCCTCGACCGGCTCACCGGACCCGCTGGTCGACTGGGAGTTCCACCACCGCGAGATCCCGTTGCAGGCCACGGTGGACTCACCCGCCTTCGCCGCGATGTGCGAGGCCCTGGAGCACTTCGACCCGGGCGCGCACGCCGTGCCGTACTGCATGTCCGGCGGCACCGACGCCAAGCAGTTCTCCCGGCTCGGCATCACCGGCTACGGCTTCTCACCGCTGAAGCTGCCGCCCGGCTTCGACTACCAGGCGCTCTTCCACGGCGTCGACGAACGCGTGCCGGTGGAGGCGCTGCACTTCGGCGTACGGGTCCTGGACCGTTTCATGACGGGCTGACCGCCCGCGCGGGCCGACGGCAACAGGCAGACAAACGACAGGAGTTGGGACAACATGAGCGTCCGCACAGCCCCGTTCGGCGCGTGGGAGTCGCCGCTCGGCGCGGCCCGGGCGGCCTCGCACGACGGCCATCCCGAATGGGTCGGCGCGGTCGGCGGCGAGCTGTGGTGGACCGCGCCACGGCCGGCCGAGGGCGGCCGCCGGACGCTCGTGCGGCGCCGGGCCGACGGCACCGAGGACAGCGCCCTGCCCGCCCCCTGGAACGTCCGCAGCCGGGTCATCGAGTACGGCGGACTGCCGTGGGCCGCGCAGGCCGACCCCGGGGACGGCGCCGGACCGCTCGTCGTCTTCGTCCACTTCGGCGACCAGCGCCTGTACGCCTTCCGCCCCGACCTGCCCGGCGACGCCCCGCGCCCGCTCACCCCGCTGTCCGGCACCGGCGGCGGCCTGCGCTGGGCCGACCTGGAACTGCGGCCGGAACGCGGCGAGGTCTGGTGCGTGCTGGAGGAGTTCACCGGCACCGGCGTCACCGACCTGCGCCGGGTGGCCGCCGCCGTGCCGCTGGACGGCTCGGCCGCCGGTGACCGCTCCCGCGGTGCGCGAACTCACCGATGACACCAGCCGGTTCCTCACCCGCCCCAAGCTCTCCCCGGACGGCCGGCACGCGGTGTGGATCGCCTGGGACCACCCCTCGATGCCCTGGGACGGCACCGAACTGCGGATCGCCGCACTGGACGCGGGCGGCCGGCTGACCGGCGGACGTGTCCTGATCGGCGGCCCCGACGAGTCCGTCCCGCAGGCCGAATGGGCCCCCGACGGCACGCTGTACGCGGTCACCGACCGCAGCGGCTGGTGGAACGTGCACCGCGTCGACCCCGCCACCGGTGAGGCGGCCGGCGTCTGCCCGCGCGAGGAGGAGTTCGCCGGCGCCGCCTGGCGGGTCGGCCTGCGCTGGTTCGCCCCGCTGCCCGACGGCCGGCTCGCCGTGCTGCACGGTCGCGGCGCGCTGCGGCTCGGCCTCCTGGACCCGGCCACCGGCGCCATCACCGACGCGCCCGGCCTGTGGACCGAGTGGGACAGCTTCATCAGCCGTCAGCGGCGACACGCGTGCACGGCATGGCCGCCACCCCCATGACCGGCTACGAACTCGTCGCGTTCGACACCGTCACCGGCGCAGGCCGCCGCGATCGGCGCCGCCCCCGACGACAGCGTGGAGCCCGCCCACCTGCCCCGGCCGGTGGAACGCGTCTTCACCGGCGTCGGCGGCCGCGACGTGCACGCGCAGATCTACCCGCCGCACAACCCGGACTTCATCGCCCCCGAGGGCGAACTGCCCCCCTACGTCGTGTGGGCGCACGGCGGCCCCACCAGCCGGGTGCCGATGGTCCTCGACCTGGAGATCTCCTTCTTCACCTCGCGCGGCATCGGCGTGGCCGAGGTCAACTACGGCGGATCCACCGGCCACGGCCGCGAGTACCGCAACCGGCTGCGCGGGCCGCTGGGGCGTCGTCGACGTCGAGGACTGCGTGGCGGTGGCCGAGGCGCTCGTCAAGGAGGGCTCGGCGGACCCCGGCCGGCTCGCCGTGCGCGGCGGCAGCGCCGGCGGCTGGACCACGGCGGCCGCCCTCACCTCCGTCTCCACCTTCGCCTGCGGCACGATCATCTACCCGATCCTGGACCTCACCGGCTGGGCCACCGGCGAGACCCACGACTTCGAGTCCCAGTACCTGGAGTCCCTCGTCGGCCCGATCGCCGAGGTGCCCGAGCGCTACACCGAACGCTCCCCGGTCACCAACGCCGAGCGGATCGCCGGACCGTTCCTGCTGCTCCAGGGACTCGACGACGTGATCTGCCCGCCGGTGCAGGCCGAACGCTTCCTGGAACTGGTCGCCGGCCGCGCGGTGCCGCACGCCTATCGCACCTTCGAGGGCGAGGGCCACGGCTTCCGTCGGCTGGAGACCATCACCGACTGCCTGGAGGGCGAACTCTCCCTCTACGGCCAGGTGTTCGGCTTCACCCCGCCCGGCGTGCCGGTACTGGGACTGACCCGGTGACGACCGCACCGATGCGGCCGCTGGAGCGCCCGCGCCGCCTGGTGCCCGGCGACCGGGTGGCGGTGGTGGCCCCCAGCGGCCCGGTCGACCCCGACCGGCTCGCCGCCGGACTCGACCTGCTGCGCGGCTGGGACCTCGACCCGGTCGTCGCCCCGCACGCGCTGGCCGGCGACCGGCTCGGCCACCTCGCGGCCCCGGACGCCGGCCGGGCCGCCGACCTGACGGCCGCCTGGTGCGACCCGGACGTGGCCGCCGTCCTGTGCGCCCGCGGCGGCTACGGCGCCCAGCGGATCGTCGAGGCGCTCGACTGGGCCGCGATGGCCGCCGCCGGCCCCAAGGCGTTCGTCGGCTTCAGCGACGTCACCGTGCTCCAGGAGGCGTTCGCCCGCCGCCTGGGCCTGGCCACGTACTACGGGCCGGTCGCGGCCGGCGCGGTCTTCACCAAGGACGGCCCCACGCAGGAACACCTGCGCCGCACCCTGTTCGACCCCGGCGCGGCACGGGTGCTCGGCTCCCCGACCGCCGCGGCGCTCACCGGCGGCCGCGCCCGGGGCGTCACGTTCGGCGGCTGCGCGAGCATGCTGGCGGCCGAGGCCGGCACGCCCAACGGCACGCCGCGCGGCACCGGCGGCATCCTCGTACTGGAGGACGTCGGCGAGGAGCCCTACCGGATCGACCGGGTCCTCACCCAGCTGCTGCGCGCCGGACTGCTCGACGGGGTCGCCGGCGTCGTCCTCGGATCGTGGAAGGACTGCGGCCCCTACGACCGGGTCCGGGAGGTGCTGGCCGACCGCCTCGGGGGACTCGGCGTCCCGGTGCTGGAGGAGCTCGGCTTCGGCCACGGCGACAGCAGTCTGACCGTGCCGCTGGGCCTGGCCGCCGAACTCGACGCCGACGCCGGCACGCTGACGTTCACCACGGACGCCCTGCGGTAGCGCCCGGCCGCCGCCACGCCCGTGCGGCGCGGCGGCGGCCCCACGTCACGGGCGCAGGACGACGAGCTGCCGGGTGGCGCGCGTCATCGCGACGTAGCGGTCCACCGCCCCCGCCACGCCGCTGCCGAAGGCGTCCGGGTCGACCAGGACCACCAGGTCGAACTCCAGGCCCTTCGACAGCTCCGGCGTCAGCGACCGCACCCGCGGCGTCGCCCGGAAACCGGGGTCGCCGATGACGCAGGCGATCCCCTCGGGGTGCTCCGCCAGCCAGGTGGCCAGGACCGCGTCCCGGTCGCCGGTGCGGCCTTGCACGACCGGGATCCCGTTGCTGCGCACCGACACCGGCACGTTGGCGTCCGGCAGCACCGCCCGGATCACCGGTTCGGCCTGCGTCATGACCTCCTGCGGGGTGCGGTAGTTGACGCTCAGGGAGGTCACCGTCACCCGGGTGAGCCCGATCCGCCGCAGGCGTTCCTCCCACGACTCGGCGAACCCGTGCCGGGCCTGGGCGCGGTCCCCGACGATCGTGAAGCTCCGCGACGGGCAGCGCAGCAGCAGCATCTGCCACTCCGCGTCGGTGAGTTCCTGCGCCTCGTCCACGACGACGTGCGCGAACGGCCCGGCCAGCGGTTCGGGATCGGCGGCCGGCAGCGCGCCCTCGTCGATCAGGCTCTCCTGGACGTCCTGCCCGAGCAGCATGCCCATCGCGCCCTCGCTCTCGTCGATCTCGACGTTGCGCAGCAGGCTCTCGACCACGTCCGCCCGGCGGGCCCGCTCGGCGGAGACCGCGGCCTCGCGCCGGCGTTCGCGCAGCGACGAGGCCGGGTCGCCGAGCCGCTGCCGTGCCGCGTCGAGGACCGGCAGGTCGGAGAGCGTCCACGCCTGGGCGTCCTTGCGCCGCAGCAGCCGCGCGTCCTCGGGGGCCAGCCAGGGGGCGCACATCCGCAGGTAGGCGGGCACCGACCACAGGTCGCCGACGACGTCGGCCGCCTCCAGCATCGGCCACGCGCGGTTGAGGGTGGTGACCAGCTCCCGGTTCTGCCGCAGCGACCGCCGGAAGAGGTCGGGCGGCACGTCGTCGCCCTCCTGACGGTCCAGCAGCATCGTGACCAGCTCGGCCCAGATCTGCTCGCGCGCCTCGTTGTGCGGGGTGCCGGGCTCCACCGCGTCGAACACCTCGGCCCAGTCGCCGGCGCCCACCCACACGTCGGACCAGTGGGTGACCACCGTCATCCCCTCCGTGGGCGGCTCCTCGTAGAAGGCGACGGCCTTCTCGACGGCCTTGACCATGTCCGCCGACGCCTTCAGACGGGCCACCTCCGGATCGGCCTCGGGCGGCGCGGTGGCCCCCTCGGCGACCAGGTCCCGCAGGGTGCAGGTCGCCACCCCCTCCTCACCGAGGCTGGGCAGCACGTCGGCGACGTAGGACAGGTAGGGCCGGCTCGGGCCGACGAACAGCACGCCGCCGCGCCGGTGCCCGAGGCGGGGGTCGGAGTAGAGCAGGTGGGCGGTGCGGTGCAGGGCGACGACGGTCTTGCCGGTGCCCGGGCCGCCGTCCACCACGAGGGCGCCCCGGGAGCCGGCGCGGATGACGGCGTCCTGGTCGGCCTGGATGGTGGCCAGCACGTCACGCATGCGGGAGGAGCGGTTGCCGCCGAGGCTCGCGATGAACGCGGACTGGTCGTCGAGCGCGGCGTGCCCCTCCAGGCCGCCGGCGGTGAACACCTCGTCCCAGTAGTCGCTGATCCGCCCGCGCGTCCAGCGGTAGCGGCGGCGGCTGGCCAGGCCCATCGGGTTGGCGTGGGTGGCGGCGAAGAACGGTTCGGCGGCGGGGGAGCGCCAGTCGTACAGCAGCCGCCGGCCGGTGCCGTCGGTCAGGCCCAGCCGGCCGACGTACATGGGCTCGGCGCCGTCCGCCCCGACCATGTGGCCCAGGCACAGGTCCAGGCCGAAGCGCCGCAGGGTCCGCAGCCGGGCGGTCAGCCGGTGCACCTCGGCGTCCCGGTCCATCGCCTGCCGGCCGATGCCGCCGGGCGCCTTCAGCTCCGCGTCCAGCCGGTCCGACAGTTCGGCGATCGTCTCCGCCAGGCTCGCCGCGACCGCCGCGAAGTGCCGTTCGTCGCCGCCGATCAGCGCCGGGTCCGCCTTGGCGGCCAGTTCGTCGGGCAGCCGGAACGCGCCGGTGTCCACAGGGCTCATGTCAGCGGCTCCGATCCATGCCCGTACCCGCGGTCACCGGGGCACCGCCGCGCGCCCGTGCCCGCGGTCCTCCCCGCACTCCACCGGCGTCACCGCACGACACATCGACCGACACAACCATCACCACTTCGTGAATCTCCGCATGAACCGGGTTTTTCCCTCGGCCCGCGATTCTGCGGCACGAGGGGGGTCTTGCGGCAAGCCCCCCGGTGCGCTATAGCTTGAGAGTGGCAGGGGAAGGCCGTTCTCCTCCCTTGCCTTCGCTGTTTCCGGACCGCCTCAGCCCGCCGCCGGCAGGGTCACGTCGAAACGGCAGCCACCGGGGACGTTGGTGACCGCGACGCGGCCGTGGTGGGCCTCCACGATGCCCCGCACGATGGCCAGGCCCAGGCCGGCGCCGGCCGGCGGGGTGCGGGCGCCGGTGCCGCGCCACCCGGTGTCGAAGACCCGGGGCAGGTCGTCCGCCGGTATGCCGCCGCAGGCGTCGGTGACCGACAGCACCACCCGGTCCTCCTCCCGCCGGGCCGCCACCGTCACGGTGCCGTCCGCCGGCGTGCGGTGCACCGCGTTCAGCAGCAGGTTGGACAGCACCCGCGTCATCCCCCGGGCGTCCACCTCGACGGGCACCGGCTCCACCCCGCCGCCGGCCAGCAGCACGCCGCGCTCGCGGGCCAGCGGTCCGGCGCCGGCGAGGGCGTCGTCCACCAGGTCGTAGACCGACAGCCGGGAGGGCGCCAGCGGCAGGGAGCCGGCCTGGATGCGGGAGAGTTCGAACAGGTCGCTGACCATGCCGGTCAGTCGTTCCACCTCGGCGCGCATCCGCGCGTGGTAGGCGTGCGGGTCCTCCGCGACGCCGTCCTCCAGCGCCTCCGTCATCGCCCGCAGCCCGGCCAGCGGGGTGCGCAGGTCGTGCGAGATCCAGGCGACCAGTTCCCGCCGGGAGGACTCCAGCGCCCGCTCCCGTTCCCGCGAGGCGGCCAGCCGGGCGCTGGTGGCCTCCAGGGCGCGGCCGAGGTCCGCCAGTTCCCGGGTGACCGGCTCGCCCGGCAGCACGAACGGCGCGGGGCCCTCGCCCTCGCCGATCGCCCGGGCCGCCGCGGCCAGCGCCCGGCTGCCGCGCACCATCCGCCGGGCCAGCAGGGCGGCGACCAGCGGCGAGACGACCGCCGCCACCGCGCAGACCAGCACCACGATCCGCAGGTCGTGCGCGGACAGGAACATCGCCCACGCCACCGACAGCGTGCCCGCCAGCATCGCCGCCACCGTGACCGCGGCCACCACACCGAGCGAGGCGGCCAGCGACCGGTGCCGCACCAGCCGCAGCGCCAGCGTCCCCAGCAGCCCGGCGACGGCCGCCCCGGCCGCCGCGTACAGGGCGATGACGACCAGGTCACCCATGTCCGTCCCCCGTCTCCCGCGCCGGACCGTCGAAGCGGTACCCGGCGCCCCACACCGTGCTGATCAGCCGTGGCCGGGCCGGGTCGTCCTCGACCTTCTCCCGCAGCCGCCGCACGTGGACCGTGACGGTCGACAGGTCCCCGAACTCCCACCCCCACACCCGGCGCATCAGCTCCTCCCGTCCCAGCACCCGTCCCGGATGCCGCAGGAAGAACGCCAGCAGGTCGAACTCCCGTGTCGTCAGGGCGAGTTCGACGCCGTCCCGGACCGCGCGGCGAGCCGCCGGGTCCAGGGCCAGCCGCCCGTGCCGCAGCCAGGGCCCGGGCACCGGCGGCGCACCGGCCCGCCGCAGCACCGAGGCCACCCGCAGGACCAGCTCCCGCGGGCTGAACGGCTTGGTGACGTAGTCGTCCGCCCCGACCTCCAGGCCGAGCACCCGGTCCTCCTCGTCGCCGCGCGCGGTCAGCATCACCACCGGCACCGGACCGCGCTCGCGGATCCGCCGGCACACCTCCAGGCCGTCCATCCCCGGCAGCATCAGGTCGAGCACCACCAGGTCCGGCGGCACGGCGGCGGCCTGTTCCACCGCGCCGGGCCCGTCCGCCGCCCGGTCCACCGTGAAGCCGGCCCGCCGCAGGTAGCCGGTCACCACCTCGGCCACCGTCGGGTCGTCGTCGACCACCAGCACGCGGCGGCCGGCGTCCGGCGCGGGGGGAGGAGCGTTCACTGTCACACGGCGAAGTGTCGCACCGCCGTCCCGCGCCGCCCGCCCGCAGGCCGCGGCGTTCGCGGTTCGTAAGGAACGGCCGGCGATACGTTCACCCCGCACGGGCCGGCGGGATCTCCCGTACCGGTGCGGTGACGGCCGAGCTGATCATAGGATCTGACCGGCAGGTCACACCGGATCCGGGAGGACGTCCTGACCCCGCACCCCGCCCCCGTCCAGCGGTCCCTCGGCGCCGGACCGGTGCCCGCCCGGCTCGACGCCCCGGCGCCCGGCACCGCACCGCACGTGTGGCTCTTCCGCGTCTGCGAACGCGCCGAAGCGCTGCCCGGGGAGCTGGGCCTCCTCGACGCCACCGAACGCGCCCGGTACGACGCCTTCGTGCACGACCCGCACCGCGTCGCCTACGGCGTGGCGCACGCCGGGCTGCGGCACCTGCTGGCCGCGTACACCGGCGACGCGCCCGGCGCGCTGCGCTTCACCCGGCTGACCTGCCCCACCTGCTCGGAACCGCACGGCCGCCCGGCCCTCGACACCCCCGGCACGCCGCACTTCTCGCTCTCCCACAGCGGCGACCTGGTGATGCTGGCCGTCGCCGGCACACCGGTGGGCGCCGACGTGGAGGAGGTCCCCGCCCAGGGCACCGCCGACTCCATCACCTCCCACCTCCACCCCCGCGAACAGGCCGAGATCACCGCCCTGCCCGTCCCCGACGACCGCCGCCTGGCCTTCGCCCGCTGCTGGACCCGCAAGGAGGCGTACCTCAAGGGCACCGGCGAGGGGCTCTCCGGCGGCACCGGACGCGACTACGTCGGCGCCGGCCCGGCCCCCACCGGCCCGCCCGGCTGGCAGGTCACCGACTGCGCGGTCCCCGCCGGCCACTGGGCGGCCATCGCGGTCGCGCAGCCGTAGGGCGTTGGCCGCCGGACGGACCCCGGGGCCCGTCCGGCGGACCCGGCCCCGGCGGGGCCGCACCCACGAACGGCGGGGCGGGGCCCAGTGCAGGGGCGCGGGGAACTGCGGGACGGGCCCCGACGGGTGGTCAGCCGCGAGCGGACCGGATCGGCGGTGGAGTGGGCGAGGCCCAGCGAACGGCAGGCCACAAGCCCCGCCAGAACCCCCGCGGAGCGGCCCGCCCTCCCCCGGAGACCAACGGGTTCCGGCCACCACCGCCCCCCGCCCCGCGTCCCAGATCGCCGCGCCCTCTTCAACCCGAGCCCCCGCGGGGGTAACGTCCCTGAGCCATGCGACCTGACACCAGTACAGTCCATGACGTCCCCCGTCCCGCTGCCTCGCGGCGGACCCTGCTGGGCGCGGCGGGAGCCGCGTTCGCCGGTGCCGCCCTGATCGGCGGTGGGGGCCGGGCGGCGGCGGCCGGCCGGAGCGCGGGTCCGGCGGAGCCTCCCGCGCGGATGCCCGCCGACCACGTGGTCGCCGGCCAGATCCGGGACGAGTTCCTGCACGGCTGGCACGGCTACACCTCCACGGCGTGGGGGTACGACGAGGTCAAACCGATCAGCCGCACGACCAGTGACTTCTTCGCCCAGGGCAAGACGTTCGGCCTGTCGATCGTCGAGGCGCTCGACACCCTGTACGTGATGGGCGAGGACCGTGAACTCGCCCGGGCCTGCGACTGGATCGAGGCGCACTTCGACCCGGCGCAGGACGCCGACGTGCACGTCTTTGAAACGATCATCCGACTGGTGGGCGGTCTGCTGGCCGGTCACCTGGCCACCGGTCGGCCGAAACTGCTCGCGCTGTGCCGGGAGCTGACCGACCGCCTGCTGCCGGCGTTCACCTCCTCGCCCACCGGCATCCCGTTCACCCACGTCAACCTCGCCACCGGTGCCATCGATGGCAACGTTGTCCCGCTGGCCGAGGTGGGCACCAACGTCATGGAGTTCGGCCTGCTGTCGAGGCTGACCGGCGACGCGAAGTACTACGACGCCTCGATGCGGGCGTACGAGCGGACGATCGCCCTGCGCAGTTCGCTCGACCTGCTCGGCACGTCGGTGGACGCGGCGACCGGCCGCTGGGCGGACGACACCGACGTGGCGCCCAACCCACCGGTGGACTCCTTCTACGAGTACCTGTGGGGCGGCTGGGCGCTGCTCGGCGACCGGCGGCTGCTCGACTGGTACCGGACGCTGAACCGGGCGATCCTGGCCCGCCAGTCGGACACCTCCACCGGCCACCTGTGGTTCCGCCAGGTCGACCCCACGACCGGTCAGGGGGCCGGCACCGGGGCCTCGGAGCTCGGCTCGTTCTACGCCGGCCTGCTGGGCAAGGCGGGGGACCTCGCGCACGGCGACGCGTACTACCGCTCGTGGAGCGCGGTGCTGGACCGCTACCCGGTGCTGCCGGAGGGCATCGACTACAGCACGCTGGCAGCCACCGACAAGGGCAACCAGCTGCGGCCCGAGTACGTCAACTCCTCGTTCGACCTGTGGCGGGTCGCGCCGCGGGAGTACTACAAGCGCACCGCCTACCAGTACTTCACCGGGATGCGCGAGCACCTGCGGGTGCCCGGCGGCTACACGATCGCCACCGACGTGACCACCGCGCCGATGGCGCTGGACGACTACACGCCGGCGTACTGGTTCGCGGAGAACAACAAGTACCTGTACCTGATGTTCGCCGCCAGCCCGCGCTTCGACTACCGCGGCGGCGTCCTGTCGACCGAGGGCAAGGTGCTGCGCGGTCTGCGCCGCTGACGGTCCGCCGGGTCCGGCGGCGCGCGGGGACCCCGCGCCGCCGGACACCCCTGCCCGCGCCGCCGCCGGACCCCGCCGCCCCGCCGAAGCCCGCCGCGCCCGCCCGCCCCGCCGGACAGCGCTCCGCCGGGTCACTCCTGAGGGGCACGCGAGCCCGGTGGCGGCGTGGCTTCGTGGTACGAGTGTTGACATAGGGTCAACTCAGGGTTTGACTTTTCACTCGTACCGAACTGGCAACGTTGTCAGGCCGTGGGGCCGGCGGCGTCGCCCACCGTGCTGTGCGGCACCGCACCGCTCACCGCACGTCATCCGTGAAGTCTCAACCCCCGCCGTGGAGGCACGTGATGGCAACACCCCGGCGCGCGAGCGCGCCGACCCCCTCCGCCGGCTCCGGCCGGAGCCGTTCCCGCAGAACCCTCGCCGCCGTCTCGGTGGCCGCCATGGCCGCGCTGCCGATCCAGGCGCTGGGCGCGCTGCCGGCGTCCGCGGCCACGACGCTGGTGAGCGACCCCGCCGCGCTCGTCAACCCGCTGATCGGCACGTCCGGCGCGGTGGACACCTTCCCCGGGCCCGACATGCCGTTCGGCATGATGCAGTGGGGGCCGGACACCACGCCCGACCGGGCGCTGGGCGGCGGTTACGAATACAAGGACAGCAAGATCTCGGGCTTCAGCCTGACCCACATGTCGGGACCCGGCTGCGGCGCGGCCGGCGACGTGCCGGTCCTGCCGTTCAGCGGTGCGCTGTCGGGCAACCTCAGCTCCGTCTCCGCCGGGTTCAGCCACGCCGACGAGCACACCCGCACCGGGTATTACGGGGTCACCGACGCCTCCGGGATCACCACGGAGCTGACCGACACCACGCGGGCGGGCCTGGGCCGCTTCAGCTTCCCCGCGGGGGACGCGAACCTGCTGCTGAAGCTGAGCAGCGGCGCCACGCAGGTGGACGGTACCCGTGCCCAGGTCGTCAACGACCACGAGGTGACCGGCGCCGTGCAGAGCGGTCACTTCTGCGGCGCGGACAACACCTACACCCTGCACTTCGACATCAAGTTCGACACGCCGTTCACCAGCACCGGCACCTGGTCGGGCTCCACCATCAGCCCGAACACCACCGCCCTGGAGCACGGCCGCCCGCAGCAGGCGCCGCGGACCCGGGCGACCGCGCTGCCGCAGCACGAGCCGCACTTCACCGTGCCGGGTGACGTCACCCCGACGGTGCACGGCCCGCAGGCCGGGCACGCCCGGGCGGCCAAGCCCCCGGTGACCGGCGCGAACGGCATGTACCTGACCTTCGGCTCGGGCGCGGCGCGCACCGTCACCGCGCAGGTCGGCATCTCCTACACCAGCGACGACAACGCGAAGCGGAACCTGGCCAAGGAGGTCAAGGGCTTCGACCTGGCGTCGATGGAGGCCGCCAACCACGCGGCGTGGAACGCGGTCATGGACCGGGCCCGGATCGGCGGCGGCACGCACGACGAGCAGGTCCAGTTCTACACCGCGCTCTACCACGCGCTGCTGCACCCGAACGTCTTCTCCGACGACAACGGCCAGTACATGGGTATGGACGACCAGATCCACACCCTCGCCAGGGGCCAGCGGGCGCAGTACGCGAACTACTCCGCGTGGGACACCTACCGTTCCCAGACGCAGCTGATGGCGATGCTGGAGCCGAGGGTGGCCAGTGACGTCGTCACCTCGATGCTCAACGGCTACGACCAGACCGGCCTGCTGCCCAAGTGGGCGCAGAACAACGGCGAGAGCTACGTGATGGTCGGCGACCCGGCGGCCGGCATCATCGCGGACGCGTACGCCTTCGGTGCGCGCCACTTCGACACCAAGCACGCGCTGGACGCGATGGTGCACGAGGCGACCGCCGTCAACAACGACCGCCCCGGCGAGTCGGTGCGCGACGCCAAGGGCTACCTGCCGCTGGACGGCAAGGACTGGGGCTGCTGCAACTTCTACGGCCCGGTCTCCACGCAACTGGAGTACGACAGCGCCGACTACGCGCTCGCCTCGTTCGCCAAGGAGACCGGCCACCGGGCCGACTACACGAAGTTCGCCACCCGCGCGCAGGACTGGCAGAACGTCTTCAACCCGGTGACCGGCTACATGCAGGCCCGTGACAGCGACGGCGAGTTCGCGCCGGGCTTCACCCCGGGCACCTCGGCCGGCTTCGTCGAGGGCACGTCCGCGCAGTACACCCCGATGGTGCCGTTCAACGTGGCCGGCCTGGTCGCGGCCCGCGGCGGCACGCAGGCGTACTCCTCGTACCTCGACTCGCTGCTGGCGAACATCACCGACCCCACCTCGGTCAACGCCAACCTCAGCAACGAGCCGAGCCTGGAGATCCCCTGGGAGTACGACTACCTGGGCCAGCCGTGGAAGACGCAGGCGGCGGTGCGCGCGGCGCAGACGCAGCTGTACTTCAACGCCCCGGTCGGTTCGTTCGGCAACGACGACCTGGGCGCGATGAGTTCCTGGTACGTCTGGTCGGAGCTGGGCATGTACCCGGAGACGCCGGGCACCGGCACCCTGACGCTGGGCAGCCCCGGCTTCCCGCGCGCCGAGGTGTCGCTGGGCAACGGCCACCAGGTCTCCATCGACGCGCCGAAGGCCGCGGCCGACACTCCCTTCGTGCAGTCGATGACGGTCAACGGCAAGGCGTTCGACAAGCCGTGGACCACGTACGCCGCGCTGGGCAAGGGCGGCACCTACTCCTACGCGCTCACCTCTGCGCCGAACACCGGCTGGGCGACGAAGGCGTCGGCGGTGCCGCCGTCCGACGCGACCGGCCAGCGTGACGTGTTCGCCACCGCGGGACCGACCGGCGCGGGTCTGGTGATCCCGCCGGGCGGTTCCGGCACCGGCACGCTGACGGTCTCCAACATCGGCGGGTCCGACCTGCCGGTGACCTGGACCGCCCGCCCGGCCGACGGCGTCACCCTCGGCACCACCACCGGTTCGCTGACCGTCCCGGCCGGCGGCCGGGCCGAGGCGCGGATCCCGGTGACGGCCGGCGCGGCCGAGGGCGTCCACCCGGTCACCTTCGACCTGACCGGCGCGGACGGTTCCCCGCTGGGCAGCGCGGTGCTGCGGGTGGTCGTGGCCGCGAAGGGCGAACTGTGGCCGTACTACACCGGCGAGGGCGTCTACCCCGACGGCGCCTCGTTCACCAGCGGCTTCGACGGCAACGGCTGGGCGTACTCGCAGGACGCGCTCTCGGCGGCCGGCGTCACCGGCGGCGGGGCGCTGACGGTGGACGGCGTGACCTACACCTGGCCGAAGTCCGGGCAGCCGGACAACATCGAGATGGCCGGGCAGACCATCCCGGTGCCCGCCGGTTCGCCGGCCGGCCACCTGGGCCTGCTGGGCGCGGGCAGCAACGCCCCGGCGTCGGGCGCCAAGGGCACGATGACCGTCACCTACACCGACGGCACCACCTCGACGGCCAGTGCCGGCTTCTCCGACTGGACGCTCAACGCCGGTGCCAGCAAGCCGTTCTCCGGGGAGACGATCGCGGTCACCACGCCCTACCGCAACGAGGACGACGGAGGCCAGGACCCGGTGAACACCTACGTGTTCGCCGTCCAGGTCCCGCTGACCGCCGGTAAGACGGTGCAGTCGGTGACCCTGCCGACGACGTCCGACGGCACATCCCACCTGTTCGCTCTGGGGTTCGGTAACTGACCGGCGCGCACAGGTCATTGGCACGGCCAACGACCGTTGTTCCGGCGGCCGGCGGAGGCGGGGTCTACCCGCGTCCACCGGCCGCCGGGCCGTTTGTGGGAACCGGCGCCGCATGGTGATTCCGGGGTGTTCCCGGGGATGATTCCCCGGCATTCATGATGGTCGTGTGCACGACAAGTAAACAGTTCGCCCGGTCCAGGGAATCTTCTCGTCCGCCCCTATGCCGGTGCGCGCCCGATGCGCTTACCTACGTATCGCTGTCCGCGACGTACCCGCGGGTAGTCCCCCCCAACTCCCGCACACCCCGTGGAGGGATCATCGTGCGCAGATCCACGCTTCTCGCCGGCGCGGCCGGCCTCGCGACCGCCGCCGCTCTCGTCATCGGCGTCTCCCCGGCCCAGGCATCCGGTGACAACTACGTCGCGCTCGGCGACTCCTACTCCTCCGGTGTCGGCACCACCAGCAACTACCTCAACAGCTGCGACCAGTCGTCGGTCGCCTACCCGGAGCTGTACGCCAACTCCGCGGGCCTGGCGTCCTTCTCCTTCCAGGCGTGCTCCGGCGCCAAGGCCCCCGACATCGAGGCCAACCAGCTCGGCGCCCTCAACTCCGGCACCAGCCTGGTCTCGCTGACCGACGGCGGCAACGACGTCGGCTTCTCCTCCATCATGGAGACCTGCGTCCTGGAGTCCGACAGCAGCTGCCAGAGCGCCATCGCCGGCGCCGTCAGCCAGGCCCAGTCCAGCCTGCCGGGCACCCTGGACACCCTGTACGACGACATCTCCTCGGACGCCCCCAACGCCCACGTCGTCGTGCTCGGCTACCCGGAGTTCTACGACACCGGCGTGACCGACTGCATCGGCCTGAGCCAGGCCGACCACGTCGCGCTCGACAACGCCTCCGACGCCCTCGACGACGTCATCTCCGCCGCGGCCGCCCGCCACGGGTTCACCTACGAGGACGTGCGCAGCGGCTTCTCCGGCCACGAGCTGTGCGACTCCACCGAGTGGCTGCACTCGCTCGCGTGGCCGATCACCGACTCCTACCACCCGACCGCCGCAGGTGCCTCCGGCGCCTACCTCCCGGCGTTCCAGCGCGGTGCCTGAGCACCACCCGAGCACCACATGACCGTCCCCGGGGGCGGCGGGGAGCCCCACGCCCCCGCCGCCCCCGGGGCGTTCCCGGCGGACCTCAGGAGGCCGCGGACTCCCGGGGGCCGGCCGCCGCGCGCACCAGTGACGCCAACTGCCCGGCCGGCACCCCGCCCGGCGGAAGCCCGCGCCGGGCGGCGTCACCGGCCACCGCCTGCAACACCTCGTTGACCGGCGTGGGCACCCCGTGCAGCCGGCCCAGCAGCACGATCTCGCCGTTGAGGTGGTCCACCTCGACCGAGCCGGTGCCGCGCGCCAGGCTCTGCCAGGTCGACGAACCCCCGCGCGGCCGCCCCGCGATCTCCCGCAGCGTCACCAGGTCACCGCGCACCCGGGCGACGGCCTCCTCGTCCGGGTACCCGATCCCGGCCGCCGCCAGCGCCGCCTCGCCCTCCGCGTGCACCCGGGTCCTGAGCGCGCGCCCCTCCTCGTCGCGGACCGGCCCCGACACCGCTCCCAGCGCGTTGCCCAGGTTCGACAGCAGCTTCGCGTACTTCCACGGCATCACGTCCACCGGCAGCGGCGCCCCGAACCCGGCGCTCTCCAGGTCCGCCGCCACCGCCCGCAGCAGCGCGCCGGCCGGCTCGCCCGGCGAGGGGTAGCGGCCCAGGTGCAGCATCCCGGTCAGCGGCCCGGCCGGCGCCACCACGCACCCCGGCTCCAGGTACTCCGCCGGCAGCCACACGCACACCCCGTACACGTGCCGGAACCGCCGCAGCGCCTGCGCCTCGTTGCTCACACCGTTCTGCGCGCACAGCAGCGGCAGCCGTGCCCCGGCCGTCCCGCCGCCGTCCACCGGACGCCCGGCCCACGCCTCCAGCGCGGCCACGGTGTCCTGCGACTTCACCGCCAGCACCAGCACGTCGTCCGCCCGCAGGTCCAGTGCCTCCGGCCGTTCCACCACCGGCACCGGCAGCGCCAGGTCCCGTTCCGGCAGCGTCAGCCGCAGCCCCCGCTCGCGCAGCGCGGCGCCGTGCGCGCCGCGCGCCACCAGCACCACTTCGTGCCCGGCCTCGTACAACCGCCCGCCGATGGTCGCGCCGACCGCGCCGGCGCCGATGATCACATACCGCATGCCCATCAGGCTGTCATGCCCGCCCACCCCTGCCCGGGCCGGGGCCGCCCGGACGAGGGTTTTGCCCGGGAAGGCGCATGAGCCGGCGCAGGCCGGGTACGCGGCCCGGTCTACCGAGAGCACGCCTATACGAGGAGAGACCCATGACGCAGAACATGCCGGAGCCGGAGGGCACCGAGCCCGTGCAGCGCGCTCTGCACCAGCTGGCCGAGGACCGCAACGACGTGGCGGCCCTGGGCACCCTCGCCGCCAGCGAGGTCCTGCTCCCGGTGCCGGAGGACATGCCGGGCCCCGAGGAGACGCCCGAGCCCGGCAGCCTCCAGCTGCCCGTCTACGAACAGGGCGACGGCCTGCGCCTCGTGCCGGTCTTCACCTCCGAGGACCGCCTCGCCCAGGCCCTTCCCCAGGTCCGCAGCTACCGCACGGTCCGCCTGGCGCTGCTCGGCCAGGGCTGGCCGGCCGACGATCTCGCCCTGTCCATCGACGCGGGGTCCCCCGACACGGTCACCGTCCAGGGCGAAGGCGTACGGGCACTGGCCTCCCTGGCGGGCTGACGCCGCACGCCGCCGGGTCCACGCGGGCGGATCCCCGCGCCCCTCGCGGGGCGCGGGCACGCGCGTCAGCCGGTGAGCGTCTCCGCCGTGACGGCCCAGCGCTCGTGGTCGCGCCAGGCGCCGTCGACGAACAGGAAGCCGGGCGACAGCCCCTCACGGCGGCAGCCCACCCGGCGGGCCAGCGCGACGGAGGCGGTGTTGGCGGGCTGCACGTTGATCTCCAGCCGGTGCAGGCCCATCGGCCCGAACGCGTGCCGCACCACCAGCGCGACCCCCTCGGTGACCAGGCCGCGCCCGGGCAGGAACGCGCCGTAGCCCAGGGCGCCGCAGCGGAAACCGCCGCGCACGATGTTGTTGATGTTGCAGAACCCGGCGAGTTCACCGGTCTCCGGCAGACAGATCACGAACCCTTCGCGCAGCTCCCCGTCGAACCGCGCGGCATAGGTGTCGAAGTCCCCGTCGTTCGCCGGCATCGCCAGCCACGGGTGCAGCACCTCCGCGTTCTCCCGCACCGCCCGGGTGAACCGCTCACGGTCCCCGCGCTCCAGCAACCGAATGGCGACCCGCTCACCGCGGGCCAGATAGGTACCGGCCATCCGGCGACCCTACCGCCCCCCGGGCGCGGGGCCCTGGGAGCCGCCCGGCGGACCCCCTCGCCCGCGCCGCCGGGCCCGCGCCGCCGGACCCCGCCCCCGCCCCCGCGGCGCCACCGCGCGCCCGGCCGGACCCCGTGCCCATACTGGACGCGGGGAGAGGGCGGAAGGGAGCGCGCCATGGCCGGTAAGTACGCCACCGTCAACGACACCGCCGCCGGGGACACCGGGGTGCCGCCGAAGGAACTCGACGACCGCGACCTGATGCGCGCCCTGGAGGCCCTGCATCGCACACGGCACGAGACGCTGCTGCACGGCTCTGTCGACGCGCTGCGCACCCACAGTTCCCGGATGGCCGCGCTGGAGGGCGAGTACCTGCGGCGCCACCCCGGCCGCGCGCCCACCCCGGGCCGCACCCGAGCCGGGGCCCGCGCCCGGGTCCTGTGAACCGGACGCCCCGCGGCCGGCTCCCCGACGGAACCCGGGAGCGGTCCGGGCGCCGGCGTCCGTGACGCGATCCGGATCCCAGGAGGTCGAATGCCACGCACCGCCGTGCGGCGGGCCGGCCCGGGCGGCTGGGGCGGCACCGACCCCCGGCTGCCGGTGCCGCCGGAACTGGCGCGGGTCGCGGCCGCCGCCGCCGCGGACCCGGTGCCGCCGCCCGGCGGTGACCTCGCGCTGCGGGCCGCCGCCGCCGCCTTCCTCAACCGCAGCTCCCTGCCCGCCCACCCCGCCCGCACCCTGCTGGCCCCCGGCCCCGCGCCCCTGCTGACCGCGCTGCTGGCCGCCGCCGGCGGCGGGCTGCTGCTGCCGCGCCCCTCCGCCCCCTGGTACGCGCCGGCCGCCCGGTTGCTGGGCCGCCCGGTGCGGTGGCTGCCGGTGCCGGCCGGCTGCGGAGGAGTGCCGGACCCGGTGGCGCTCCAGGAGGCGGTGCGCCGGGAGGGCGCCGGCCGCGACGTGCTGGTGCTGGCCCCCGCCGACGACCCCACCGGCACCGTGGCCCCGCCGCAGCTGGTGCACGAGGTGTGCGAGGCGGCGGCCGGCGCCGGACTGCTGATCGTCTCCGACGAGACGTTCACCGGCCTGCCGCACGGGCCGGCCACCGTGCTGCCCGGCCCGGCCGGGGTGGTGCCGGACCGCACCGTGGTGCTGCGCGACCTGGCCGCCGGACCGCTGCCCGCCGCCTGGCCGGCCGCCGTCGCCGCCTTCCCGGCCGCCGGACCGGCCGCCGCGCTGCACGCCGCCGCCCGGGCCGCGCTGTCGGCGTCGGGCGCGGTGCTGGCCGCGCCGGTGGCCCGGGCGGCCGCCGCGGCACTGGCCGGCGGACCGGCCGGCCCGGACGGGGCACGTGCTCTGCGGCTGCACGCGGCGGTGGCCGCCGCCGCGCACGCCGTGCTGCTGGAAGCTGGCGCGATGTGCCGCCCGCCCGCCGCCGGCTTCCACCTCTACCCCGACTTCGGCACGCCGTCCGACGGCACCCGCCCACCGGGGGCGGACGGCCGCCGGGTCGCCGCCGTGCTGCCCGGCGCGCTGGAGGGCGCCCTGTGCGGGGACCGGCCGGGGGCCGCCCGGGTGCGCCTGGCGGTGCCCGCGCTGTACGGCGAGCACCCCGCCGACCGGGAACGCGCGCTGGCCGCCGCCGACCCCGCCGGTGTCGCCCATGTCGCCGAGGCGCTGGCGGGTCTCCGTAGTGCCTGCGCGGAACTCACCGGCACCTGACTTACCGTCATATGGTACGACAGCGCGCGGTGCGTCCGGCGCTCCCGTCGCACGCCCCGGCGCCGCCACGAGGTCCGGTTCCGTCGCCCGGGTGCCCCACGGATTGGAGCCGTCGATGACGGATCAGACCGACCGCGCGCCACGCCCCGACCCCACCGGTGCCCGCCCCGGCACCGCCGAACGGCGGGTGTGGCCGCGGTCGTTCGCCGACCGGCTGACCGAACCGCTGCCCGGGGCGCTGCGGATGGTCCGGGCCGGCTGGGGACTCACCCTGCGGCCCCGGCGGGCCGACGTGGCCGCCGACACCCCGCACCTGCCCGTCGCACCGGGACCCCTGCCCGCCGCACCCGCCGGAACCGTCGCCGCCACCTGGGCCGGACACGCCAGCTGGGTGCTGCGGATCGGCGGCCTGACCGTGCTGACCGACCCCGTCTGGTCACGCCGCATCGTCGCCACCCCGCCCCGGATCACCCCCGTCGGCGTGCCCTGGCCGGCGCTCCCGCCGGTCGACGCGGTGGTCATCAGCCACAACCACTTCGACCACCTCGACGCCCCCACCCTGCGCCGGCTGCCGCGCGCCACCCCGCTGCTCGTGCCGGGCGGGCTCGGCGCCTGGTGCCGGCGCCGCGGGTTCACCCGGGTCACCGAACTCGACTGGTGGGAGGAGAGCGCCCTGGGCCAGGTGCGGTTCACCTTCGTGCCCGCCCACCACTGGAGCCGGCGCACCCTCACCGACACCTGCCGCAGCCTGTGGGGCGGCTGGGTGCTGACCGACGCGGCCGGGCAGCGTGTCTACTTCGCCGGCGACACCGGCTACGGCCGCTGGTTCCGGGAGATCGGCCGTCGCCACCCCGGGATCGACGTGGCCATGCTGCCGATCGGCGCCTACGCCCCGCGGCCGCTGCTGCGCCCGGTGCACACCGACCCCGAGGAGGCGGTGCGGGCCTGCGGCGACCTGGGGGCACGGATCATGGCACCCATGCACTGGGGCACGTTCCTGCTCTCCTGCGAACCGCCGCTGGAACCTCTGACCCGGGTGCGGGCCGCGTGGGCGGCGGCCGGGCGGCCCCGCGAGGACCTGTGGGACCTGCCCGTCGGCGCCTCCCGGGTCCTGACCGCCGACAGCTGACCCCCCGCCGGACCCGCGCCCCCGGGCAGCGCCGCACGGATCGGGCGGGCGGTGGCGGAAGGTGCGGCGACGGTGTGGACAATGTGTGCAGCGGCCGGCCGACGAGCCGTCAGCCTCCCCGCCCCGTCCGGGCGTCCGGCCCGCCGCACCACCCCGTCACAGACAGGACCCCCGCGTACCCATGCCCGTGCACCCCCCGACCGACGACGGCCTCCCCGAACGGCCGAAGGAGGAGCCCGTTCCCCAGGAGACCTGGGAGCGGTTCCTCAACGACAGCGAGGGCGCGATACGCGCCGACGCGCCGAAGGAACCCTCGGCACGTGCCCGCGTGGTGTCCCGGCGGCTGCGGGAACAGGACGAACTCGCCGCCCGCCGCACGGCCCGGCGCCGCCGCCACTGGCGCCGCCTGCTGACGCCGTGGCGGCGCACCGCCCCCGCCGCGCCGGCCACCGCCTGGCGGGCCGCGCCGTCAGGACCGCCGGTGACCGGCCGCCGCCGGCTGGCCCGGGTGGCCCGCGTCGTGGTGCCGCCGCTGGTCGCGGTCGGCGTCGTGCTGCTGGTGATGAACCCCTCCGCGTTCTGGCACCACGGCCGCACGTCCGCGCCGGAACCCTCGGTGACGTTCGACCCGTCGGGGCCGTCCGGCGGACCGGATACCGGCGGGGACACCCCGAGCGCGGCACGGCCGTTCGCCGGATCCCCGGCCGCCGGATGGGCCGACGGCGCCGCCGGGATCGTCATGCCCCGGGCGGCCGCGGCCGGTTCGCTGACCTCCGCACAGGTCGCCGCCGCGCTGGCCGGCACCCGGCGGTACCTGGAGGACACCGAACTCGACCCGGCCACCCTGCGCGGCGGCTGGCCGGCCGCCGCCGCCGCGCTGGTCGCCCCGGACAGCGGCTGGGCCCGCGACCTGCACGCCATGCTCGCCCGCCCCGACGCCGCGCACGACCCCCTCAGCTACCTCAGCCGCTACCGGCCGTCCCGGCTGCGGCTGGCCGGCGACCGGGTCAAGGTCCGCGGCCGCACCACGTTCGCCGCCGGGGAACGCGGTTCGGTGGAGATCCGCACCGACTACACGTTCGTCTACCCCTTCACCGAGACCGGCGGCGACGGCCAGGTCAGCCGCAGCATCGTGCGGCAGACCCTGGTCGTACGGGTCTACCCGGCGTCGCAGACCCGGGACCGGGCCGGACTGCTGTGGATCGAGGACGCCTCCTCGTTCGACTTCAACAGCGCCTGCGCCGTCCACGACGGCTACCTGCACCCGCAGTTCGCCGACGCCTCACCGGCCCCCGGCGGCGACTCACGGCACCGCAACGACCCCTACGACCTGAAGGTCCCGCTCAGCAGCCTGCCCGCCGGCTGCGGCACGGTCACCCGCACCTGACCGGCCGGGCCCGCACCGGGGGGCCGTGCGGGGACGTCCGGTGAACGCCGGGGGAATTCCCGGTTCGCCGCCCCGGGGCGGTGGTCAAGCAGATCAGGTAAGCCTAAGCTGACGCCGCGCCGGAGGTTCCCGTCCGGTGCCCTCGCCCGTTCACCCGTCGTGGGAGCCTCATGTGATCCGCCCCCGTACCTCCCGGGGCCCCGCCGGAGCCCGGTCGCTGGCCGCCGGGGCGCTCGCCCTCACCGCGTCCGCCGCCCTGCTGGCCGGCTGCGCCGCCGCACACCCCGCCGCCGCACCGCCCGCCGACGGCCTCCGGCACACCACCGTCGAGGTCGGGCAGGGCGTGTGCGGCAGGGGCTGGAGCGAGCCGGCGTCCGGCAGCCAGGTCTTCGACATCCACAACTTCTCCGACGGCCCCACCGAGGTCGACCTCGTCAACCCGCACACCCAGCAGGTGTACGGGGAGGTCGAGGGCATCGGCCCGGGCACCACCCGCCCCCTCCACGTCACCGTCGGCGGCGGCCCGTACGCCTTCAAGTGCCTGCCCGACGACGCCGACGCGATCACCGGCCCCACCGTGACCGTCCCCGGCCACGCCCGCGGCGGACCGGCCGCCCTCGCGGTCAGCGAACAGGACGTCATCCCGCCGACGATCGCCTACCAGAAGTGGATCGGCGGCCGGATGACCGTGCTGGCCGGCGCGGTCCGGGTGCTCCGCGCCGACCTGCACGGCGGCGACCTGACCGCCGCCCGCCGCGACTGGCTGACCGCCCACCTGGTCTACGAGACCATGGGCGCCGCCTACGACACCTTCGGCGACGCCGACGGCGCCATCAACGGCACCACCGCCGGCCTGTCCGGCGGCGTCACCGACAAGGACTTCACCGGCTTCCACCGCATCGAGTACGGCCTGTGGCACGGCCAGAGCGCCCACGCCCTCGCCCCCTACGCCGACCGGCTCGCCGGCGACGTCGGCAGGCTGAAGGCCGGCTGGCCCACCGCCCGCATGGACCCGCTGATGATGGGCCTGCGCGCGCACGAGATCCTGGAGAACGCCGTCCAGTTCGAGCTGACCGGCCGCACCGACTACGGCAGCCACTCCAACCTCGCCACCGTGGACGCCAACCTCAGCGGCACCCGCGAGGTGCTCGCCCGGCTGCGCCCCCTGATCACCGCCCGCTACCCCGCGTTCCCGCAGCTCGACAGCTCCCTCGACCGGCTGGCCGCCGCCCTGTCCGCCCAGCACCACGACGGGCACTGGACCCCACTGGACGACCTGTCCACCGCCCGGCGCGAGACGGTGGACGCCGCCGCCGACGACAGCGTGGAACGCCTCGCCGACATCGCCGCGATCTTCGAGATCAGGAGGACCTCGTGACCGCATCGCCGGCCCGCCGCCACGTCCTGCGCGGTGCCGTCGCCGCCGGCATCGGGACCGCCGCCGCCGGTGCGGTGCTGCGCCCCGAGGCCGCCGGCGCCGCCGCCGCGCCCGCCGGCACCGTGCCGTTCGAGGGCGTCCACCAGGCGGGCGTCGTCACCGCCGCCCCCAAGGCGCACGCCACCGTCGCCTTCGACGTCACCGCCGCCGGCCGCGCGGAACTCGCCGACGCCCTGCGCACCCTCACCGCGCGGGCCCGCTTCCTGACCGCCGGCGGCACCCCGGCCGCGCTCGGCATCACCGGGCCGCCCCCGGACTCCGGCACCCTCGGCCCGACCGTGCCGGCCGACTCCCTGACCGTCACCGTCGGCGTGGGCGCCGCACTGTTCGACGGCCGCTTCGGGCTGTCCGGCCGCGCCCCCCGCCGGCTGCGCGCCATGGACACCTTCCCCGACGACGACCTCGACCCCGCCCGGTGCCACGGCGACCTGAGCCTGCAACTGTGCGCCGGCTCCCCGGACACCGTGCTGCACGCCCTGCGCGACATCACCCGGCACACCCGCGGCGCCCTCCAGGTCCGCTGGCGCATGGACGGCTACCTCGCCGCCCCCCGCCCCTCCGGCACCCCCCGCAACCACCTGGGCTTCAAGGACGGCACCGCCAACCCCGACCCCCGCGACCCCCGCCTGATGAACGACCTGGTCTGGGTCGGCGCCGGGCAGGGCGAACCGGGCTGGGCCACCGGCGGCAGCTACCAGGTGGTGCGGCTGATCCGGATGCGCGTGGAGTTCTGGGACCGGGTCAGCATCGTCGAACAGGAACGCATGATCGGCCGCCGCCGTGACAACGGCGCCCCGCTCGACGGGCAGCGGGAGACCGACCTGCCGCGCTACCCGCACGACCCCAAGGGCGACGTCGTGCCGCTCGACAGCCACATCCGGATGGCCAACCCCCGCACCACCGCCACCGCTGACCAGCGGATCCTGCGCCGCGGCTACAACTACGACAACGGCATGGACAGCAACGGCAACCTCGACATGGGGCTGATCTTCACCTGCTTCCAGCAGGACCTGGACCGGCAGTTCCTCGCCAACCAGAAACGGCTGGCCGGCGAGCCGCTGGTGGACTACATCTCCCCGTTCGGCGGCGGCTACTTCTACCTGCTGCCCGGCGTCCGGGACACCGGGGACTGGCTGGGCCGCACGCTCCTGGCCTGACGGCCCGCCACCGAGCCGGGTCCGGACCGGCCGCCCCCGGTCCGGACCCACCCCCGCCGCCCGGCGCCCGCGACCCCGCGACCCGCACCGCGGCCGCCGGCGGCGTGCCGTGCTCCGGGGCGAACTGTGCTGGCGGACGACCCGTGTTGATGCGAACTGTTCACCCCCCATTCATACGGCGCCACCCGTCCGGGTGACTGCGCCCAGCAGCATCACCCCAGCAAGAGCTGGTTTCACAGCGGTCAATGGAGGGCACGAGACATGGTCGGCTTTGGGAACGCGTCGGGCAGCCGGCGTCGCATGGTTCGCTGGGGGGCGCTGCTCGGTGCGGCCGCCCTCGCCGCGGCCGGCAGCACGGCTCCGGCGCTCGCCGCCTCGCCCGCCGCCCACAAGAGCGGCACCACCACCCCCATCAAGCACCTCGTGGTCATCTACGACGAGAACGTGTCGTTCGACCACTACTTCGGCACCTACCCCCAGGCCACGAACACCAACGGCACCACGTTCAAGGCCGCCAAGAAGACCCCGAAGGCCGACAACCTGCTCTCCGGTGGTCTGCTGAAGAAGAACCCCAACCCCTACAACCCGGAGCGGCTCGCCCCCTCGCAGGCCGTGACCTGCGACCAGAACCACTCCTACGGTCCCGAGCAGTACGCCTACAACGGCGGCAAGGCCGACCAGTTCGTGCAGAACACCGAGGTCAGCAAGTGCTCCGGCAACCTCTTCGGTGAGCCCGGCCTGTCGATGGACTACTACGACGGCAACACGGTCACCGGCCTGTGGAACTACGCGCAGCACTACGCGCTGGGCGACAACTCCTTCAGCTCCACCTACGGCCCCTCCACCCCGGGCGCGCTGAACCTGGTGGCCGGCAACACCCACGGCGTGTACTCGGTCGACCCCGCCTCGGGCACCGAGAACCCCAAGCAGACCGCCACCCCGGACTCCTACACCGTGCTGTCCCCGGACGCCAACGGCGTGGGCACCGTGGCCAACGACCCGGACCCGGCCTTCGACGACTGCGCCGGCGCCGACCACACGTCGAAGAACGCACTGGCCGTGATGAAGGGCCGCAACGTCGGCGACCTGCTCAACAGCAAGGGCGTCACCTGGGGCTGGTTCCAGGGCGGTTTCGCGCCCAGCACCGCGTGGGACGGCAAGTCCGGCGACTACGCGAAGTGCGCCGGTGACACCCACACCAACGTGGCGGGCGCGGCCTCCGAGGACTACAGCCCGCACCACAACCCGTTCGAGTACTTCAAGTCGACGTCGAACCCGCACCACGTCGCGCCGAAGAACGTGAACGAGATCGGCCACAACGGCCAGGCCAACCACGAGTACGACCTGACCGACTTCGACAAGGTCGTCAAGGCCGGCAAGCTCCCCGCGGTCAGCTTCCTGAAGGCCGCCGAGTACCAGGACGGCCACGCCGCCTACTCGGACCCGACGGACGAGCAGAACTTCCTGATCAAGGAGATCAACCAGCTCCAGAAGTCCCGCCAGTGGCAGGACACCGCGGTCGTCGTCGCCTACGACGACTCCGACGGCTGGTACGACCACGTGATGAGCACCGTCAAGAACGGTTCGAAGGACACCACGGTCGGCTCCAACGGCAAGGCCATGGACAGCCCCTCCTGCCAGGGCGGTCCCGCCCCGGCCGGCGGCTTCGAGGACCGCTGCGGCCCCGGCACCCGCCAGCCGCTGCTCGTGATCTCGCCCTACAGCAAGGTCAACAGCATCGACCACAAGCAGACCGAGCAGGCGTCGGTCACCAAGTTCATCGAGGACAACTGGAAGACCGGCCGCATCGGCGGCGGCTCGTTCGACCAGCGCGCCGGCACCCTGGACGCGATGTTCGACTTCCGTCACCCGAACAACCAGCAGGTGCTGCTGAAGGCCAACGGCTCGGTCGCCTCCGTGACCAAGCTGCACAAGTCGGCCGACGCCGAGGCCGACGACACCTCCACCGGTAACGCCCCGGTCGCCGACGGCGCCGCCACCGCGCAGCTCGCCGAGACCGGTTCCTCCTTCCCGGTCGGCGCCACCGTCGCCGGTGCGGCCGTCGTGGTCGCCGCCGGCGCCGCGATCACGGTCGGCGTCCGCCGCCGCCGCACCGCCGCCTGACGCACCACGCCCGACGACGGCCGCCGGCCCGCACCTCGCGGACCGGCGGCCGTCCGGTCTCTCAGGCCACGCAGACGATCTCGCCGTGCAGGACGACGAACCAGCCGTCCGGGTCGTCCCGCCAGCGCCGCCAGCCGGCCGACAGCTCCTCCAGGTCCTCCCGGCTCGCGTGCCCCTCGCGCACCGCCTGCCCGGCCAGTGCCGAGTCCCGCACCCGGTCCGCCCACATGCCGCCCCAGTACGCCCGGTCGGCCCCGTCCGCGTGGCACCAGGTGCTCGCGGTCGGCGTCACCTCGGTGAACCCGGCCGCCCTCGCCCACGCCGTCAGCCGCCGCCCGGCGTCCGGCTCACCGCCGTTGGCCCGGGCGCACACCTGGTACAGCTCCATCCACCGGTCCAGCTCCGGCAGTGCCGGGTACCAAGCGAACGCCGCGTAGTCCGCGTCCCGCACCCCCACCACGCCGCCCGGCACGCACACCCGCCGCATCTCCCGCAGCGCCGCCACCGGGTCGTGCACGTGCTGGAGCACCTGGTGGGCGTGGACGACGTCGAACGCGTCGTCCGGCAGGCCGAGGGCGTGCACGTCCGCCGTGCGGAACTCCACGTTCGCCAGCCCCCGTTCGGCGCACACCCGCTCCGCCGCCGCCAGCACGTCCGCCGAGGCGTCCACCGCCAGCACGGAGCCGCCGGGACCGACCCGTTCCGCCAGGTCCGCCGTGATGGTGCCCGGCCCGCACCCCACGTCCAGCAGCCGCTGCCCGGGCCGGACGCGGTCCAGGAGGTAGCCGGCGGAGTTCTCCGCGGTCCTCCAGCGGTGCGACCTCAGCACGGATTCGTGGTGTCCATGGGTGTACGCCGGCATGCTCGCCGTCCCTTCGCCAACCGATGCGCCCTTGCCGTCCCACCGTAGACCGCCGTCTCACCCCCCGGGAATCACGTACCGCATGCCGGACACCGTTCATGTCCCCCAGGGGCTCACCCGCGCCCCGCCACCGTCCACCCGTACGGCACCGACCGACCCACCCGCCGCCGGGACACCGGCCCGGCCTCCAGCAGGACCCGCAGGTGGCGCTCCACCGACCCGACGGTGGCGAGCGCGCAGGCGGCGGGTGCCGGCAGCGGCAGGGCGAACGCCAGTCACGGGACGGCGGGCAGCAGGCGGGCCCCGGCGGGCAGCGGGCGCCGGGCGAGCACGTCACCGGCGAGCATCCCGGCGGCGGCGAACGCGAACAGGGTGCGGCCGTGGCCCCGGGCGCAGGGCACGAACAGGGTGCGGCCGTGGCCCCGGGCGCAGGGCACGAACAGGGATGGCGCGGGGGACGACGCCGGGAACGGCGATGGCCCTCACCGCCGTGCCGTCACTGACGGTCACCGGATGGCCCGCGCCCCGGCCGCGGGAACGCCCGGGGCCGGCGCCGGGCAGCGGGAACCCGATCGGCGGCGGTTACGTCTCAGGGCCATGAACGGACGACTTCTTCCCCTCGCAGGCGCCGCCGCGCTGACCGCCGCCCTCCTGCTCACCGGCTGCGGCTCCCAGACGGTGGCCGACAAGCCCGGCTCGGCCCCGGCCAGCATCAACCCCTCGACTCCCGCGCCCACCCGCAGCGGCGCCGCAACGATGATCAAGGTCCAGCCGATCGGCAAGTCCGTGCAGGTCAGCGCGGACGGCCGCAAGCTGACCATCAGCGTGGAGACCGCCGGGTGCCAGTCCGCGCGGCTGATCCCGAAGGAATCCAGCGCCAGCGTCACCCTCACCCTGCAGATCAACCAGCAGCACAAGGCCGGCCAGATGTGCCCGCAGTTCGTGAAGCCCACCAAGGTCACCGCCGCCCTCAAGGCCCCGCTCGGCGACCGCACCCTCTTCGACCGCGCCACCAGCGACAAGCTCGCCACCACCCACGGCTGACCCCGCCCGTGGCGGACGTGCGGCCGGCGGCCGGGGCACGGGAGGAGCGCCCCGGCCGGCCACCGCGCCGCACTCAGGCCACGTCGAAGGTGTCCGGGTCCGGACCCAGACGGCGGCCCTCGTCGAGAGCGGCGAGCGACGCCAGGTCGTCACCGTCCAGCTCGAAGCCGAGGACGTCGAAGTTCTCGGCGATGCGGGAGGGGGTGACGGACTTCGGGATCACCACGTTGCCCAACTGCAGGTGCCAGCGCAGCACGACCTGGGCGGCGGTCACGCCGTACCGGGCGGCGACGGCGGCCACCACCGGCTCCTCCAGCAGGCCCTTGCCCTGGCCCAGCGGCGACCACGCCTCGGTGACGATGCCCAGCTCGCTGCGCAGGGCCCGCAGCTCACCCTGCGCCAGCTGAGGGTGCAGCTCGCGGTCCCAACGACCGCCGGGAACCGGTGATTCCCGCCTGTCCCACACGTTCGGGTGAAACCCCGGCGAACCCCGGGTGTCCGCTCAGGAGTGGCCCGCCCGGTACATCGCCTCGATCTCCCGGGCGAACTCCGCCTCGATGGCCGGCCGCTTGAGCTTCAGCGACGGCGTCAGCAGCCCGCGCTCCTCGGTGAAGTGCCCGGCCAGCAGCCGGAAGGCGCGGATCGACTCGGCCTGCGAGACCGCGGTGTTGGCGGCCACCACCGCGCGCCGGATCTCCGCCTCCAGATCGGGGTCCCGCACCAGCTCCCGCGCCGCCGCCGCGGGCTTGCCGCGCATCTCCAGCCAGTGCGCGACCGCCTCCGGGTCCAGCGTGACCAGCGCCGCCACGAACGGCCGGTCGTTGCCGAGCACCACGCACTGCGCCACCAGCGGATGCGCCCGCACCCGGTCCTCCAGCGGCACCGGCGAGACCGTCTTGCCGCTGCGGGTCACCAGGATCTCCTTCTTGCGCCCGGTGATCGTCAGATAACCGTCCTCGTCCAGCGCCCCCAGGTCCCCGGTGGCCAGCCAGCCGTCGCGCAGCACCTTCCCGCTGGCCTGCGGGTCGTTGAGGTACCCGGCGAACACCTGCCCGCCGCGCAGCCACACCTCGCCATCCTCCGCGATCCGCACGGACGTGCCCGGCACCGGCTGCCCCACCGTGCCGAACCTCGTGCGGTCCGGCGGGTTGGCGGTGGCGGCCGCCGTCGACTCGGTCAGGCCGTAGCCCTCGAAGATCGTCACACCGGCGCCCGCGTAGAACAGCCCCAGCCGCCGCTCCATCGCCGAACCGCCCGACATGCCGTGCCGCATACGGCCGCCCAGCGCGTCGCGGACCTTGCGGTAGACCAGCTTCTCGTACATCCCGTGCCGCACCCGCAGCACCGGCCCGGGACCCGCCCCCGCCCCGAACGCCCGCCGCTCCACGGCCTCCGCGTACCGCACGGCCACCTCGACCGCCTTGTCGAACGGCTCCGAGCGGCCCGCCGACTCGGCCTTGCGGCGGGCCGCGTGGAAGATCTTCTCGAACACGTACGGCACCGCCAGCGCGAAACTCGGCCGGAACGCCACCAGGTCCGGGATGAGGTCACCGGCCTTCAGGCTCGGCTGGTGCCCGATCCGCACCCGCCCGCGCACGCACGCCACCTCCACCATCCGCCCGAAGACGTGCGCCAGCGGCAGGAACAGCAGCGTGGACGCCTCGTCGCCCGGCTCGGAGTGGAAGACCGGCTCCCACTTGGCGACGATGTTGTCCGCCTCCGCCATGAAGTTCGCGTGCGTCAGCAGGCACCCCTTCGGCCGGCCCGTCGTGCCCGAGGTGTACGCCACCGTCGCCACGGCGTCCGGCGTGACCGCCAGCCGGTGCCGTTCCACCACCTCGTCGCCCAGGTGCGCCCCGGCCGCCTCCAGGCCCGCCACCGCACCCGCGTCCAGCTGCCACAGCCGCGTCATGCGCGGCAGCCGGTCGATGACGGAACCCACCGTCATCGCGTGGTCCTCGTTCTCCACCAGGCAGGCCACCGCGCCCGAGTCGTGCAGCATCCACCGCACCTGCTCCGGCGACGACGTCGGGTACACCGGCACCGGCTGCGCGCCGATCGTCCACAACGCGTAGTCCAGCAACGTCCAGTCGTACCGCGTGCGCGACATCAGGCCCACCCGGTCGCCGAACCGGACGCCCTCCGCCAGCAGCCCCTTGGCCACCGCCGTCACCTCGTCGCGGAACCGCGCGGCCGTCACGTCGCGCCACGTCCCGGCGGCGTCCTTACGGCCGAAAACCACCTTGTCCGGCACCTCGGCCGCGGTGGCGAACACCGAGTCGGCCAGCCCGCCGGCCCGGGGTGCCGTCGCCATCGGCGGGACGGTGATCTCGCGCAATTCGGGCTCCCTGGACGGCACGCCCCGCACGGCGTGCCCGACGGCGGTGCGGTGCCCGGCGACGGCGGACCGCTCCCGCGCGGCGGGACCGGACGGCTCCTTCGCGGCCGGGCGGGACCGTAAGGTAACCGATCCCCCCGCACCCCGGGGAGGGGGGAGGCGAAAGCCTCAAATGCCGCGAATCGACGGCCGGTTCGGCCCCGATGCCGTTGATCGCCCCGGTATGTCCCACTGCGGGTGCCGGTCGCCGTGTTCGGGCCACCCGGGATCTGCACCGAACTTCCCCCACGTGATCACCCCCGCACTACTGCGGGTGACAGCCCCGGTGCGCCCGGCGGTCACCACCGCCCGCCCGCCGCCGCGCGGGCCCGCACCGGCCCACCGCCGCACGCCGGCCGGCCCGACGGGAGAGGGGCGGCGGCCCCCGTGCGCCGCCGCCCCCCGTTCCGCGACCCCCGCGTCAGGCCGCCGAACCCGTCCGGTCCTGCGCCTTGCTCATCGACACCGGCCCGGCAGCCCCCGGGACCCCGTGCCCGGTGTCCCGCTGCGGCCGGATCAGCACCAGAGCGGCAACACCGACCACCAGGCCGACGACCCCCGCCCACAGCCCCGCCGAGTCCAGGCCCGACGCGAACGCCGTCCGGAACGCGGCCTGCGTGGCCGTCCTGGCCTCACCCCGCAGGCTCCCCAGGATGCCCTGCGCGGCGCCCCCCGCCAGCGCCCGCGCGGTGCCGTGCGCGTCGGTGACCCCCGGGCGGCCGGTCAGCGACCGCGCCATCCGGTCCGCCGCCAGCGTGCCGAAGACCGCCACGCCCAGCGCGTACCCCAGCTGCCGGAAGGTGTTCATCGAACCGCCCGCCATGCCCGCCCGGTTCGGCGGCACCGACTCCAGCGCGGCCTGCGACATCGACGGGTTGACCAGCCCGACGCCCAGACCCACGACCATCAGCCCCGGCAGCAGCACCGACCAGCCCGACGACCCCTTCACCGTCGTCTGCAACAGCTCACCGACACCGATCAGCAGCAGACCGCCGCCCACCGTGAACCGCGCCGGCGCCCCGTGCAGGAACCGCCCGCTCAGCGCCGCCACCACGAAACCGCAGGCCGCCAGCGGCACCATCACCAGACCACCGCGCAACGGCGAGAAGTCCAGCACCGTCTGCAACCAGATCGAGGTGTACGGCAGCACACCGAAGGCCGCCGCGTTCAGCGCGAACGCCGCCGCCATCACCGCCACGAACGACGCGCGGCGGAACAGCCGCGGGTCCAGCATCGGGTGCGCCACCCGCCGCTCCACCAGCAGGAAGACCACCAGCGCGACAGCCGCCACCGCGAACGTCACCAGGGTGCGCGCCGACCCCCAGCCGATCGCGTCCGCCCGGATCACCGCGTACGTCGCGGCCCCGGCGAACACCGTCCACAGCAGCGTCCCCGCCCAGTCGACCCGCTGACCGGCCACCCCGCGCGACTCCTGCACGTACCGCAGGGTCATCACGATCGCCAGCACGCTCACCGGCAGGTTGACGAAGAAGATCCACCGCCAGTCAAGGTCCTGCGTCAGCAGCCCGCCCAGCACCGGGCCCAGCGCGGCCGCCGCGCCCGACACCGAGCCCCACACGCCGAACGCCACGCCCCGGTCCCGGCCCTGGTAGGCCGCACCCAGCAGCGACAGCGTCGTCGCGAACATCGCCGCGGCCCCGACGCCCTGCACGCAGCGCATCGCCACCAGCATGGCCGCGCCCGTGCTCAGCCCACAGGCCAGCGAGGCCAGCGCGAAGACCATCGTGCCGACGGCGTACACCTTGCGCCGGCCCAGCGCGTCAGCCGCCGACCCCGCGCCCATCACCAGCGCCGCCAGGGCCAGCGCGTAGATGTCGATCACCCACTGCAGGTCCGACAGGGACGCCTTCAGCGCCCCGGCCATGTCCGGCAGCGCGACCGTCACGATCGTGACGTCCAGCAACAGCATGAACGTCCCCAGGCAGACCGCCACCAGCGGCCACCACTTGCGCATCGGATCCTCGTCCTTCCTCGGCTTGCGTATGCATCGCAGAACTCTCGTACGATGAACCGACAGCATCGTGCGACTCCAGCCAGGCCCGGCAGGTCGGCGGAATCCGACACCGGCAGGGGAGCAGGCGGTGAAAACACCCGAGATCGACGAGCTCGACCTCAAGGTGCTGCACGCCCTCCAGATCGACGGCCGGGCACCCTTCAGCCGTATCGCCGCCGTCCTCGGCGTCTCCGACCAGACCGTCGCCCGCCGCTACCGCCGGCTGCTGACCGCCGCCGGCCTGCGAGTGCTCGGCGTGGCCGACGACGAACGCCTCGGCCGCACCCAGTGGATGGTCCGCCTCACCTGCGTCCCGGACGCCGCGGAACCCCTCGCCGCCGCCCTCGCCCGCCGCGACGACACCTCCTGGGTCGGCCTGGCCTCCGGCGGCACCGAGGTCATCTGCACCATGCGCGCCCGCGACCGCCGCGCCCGCGACAGCCTGCTGTTCGACAAGCTCCAGCGCACCCCGCGCGTCGTCCAGGTCAGCGCCCACCTCGTCCTGCACGTCTTCTACGGCGGCCCGATGGGCTGGTTCACCAAGTCCGCCGCCCTCGACGCGGACCAGGCCGCCGCCCTCACGCCCCCACCGGTCGAACCCGCCGAGGGCCCCGTCGTCCTCGACACCGCCGACCGCGCCCTGCTCACCGTGCTCGCCCGCGACGGCCGCGCCACCCTCACCGAACTCCAGGCCGTCACCCACCAGTCGGAATCCGCCGTCAAACGCCGCCTGGAGCACCTGCGCCGCTCCGGCGTCTTCTACGTCGACGTGCAGTGCGACTCCGGACTCGTCGGCTACGAGGCCCGCGCCCTGCTGTGGCTGACCGTCTCACCCGCCGCCCTCGCCACCGTCGGCCGCGCCCTCGCCGGCCACCCCGAGGTCGCCTTCGCCGCCGCCGTCACCGGCCCCCGCAACCTCGTCGCCGTCTGCCTCCTGCGCACCACCGGCGACCTCTACCGCTACCTCAGCGAAAAGGTCGGCGTCCTCGAAGGCGTCCACCACGTGGAGACCGCGCCCATCCTGCGCCAGGTCAAACAACTCGTCCAGGACGTCCGCCGCTGAGGGGAGCGCTGCGGTGGGGGTGCGAAACCGTGCCGTATGCGGCGGGCGGGGAATCGTGCGGTACACCCCTCGGGGCGCCTCGCGGAATCGTGCGCCATGGGTGCGGATTGCTCCGGCGGCCCGGTCCGCGCTCCGGTCACACCGGTCCGCGCAGGCGTGCCCCCGCCGCCAGCAGGGCCGCCACCAGGGCGTCGGCCGGGGCGCGGGCCTCGGAGCGGGTGCGGCCGCGGCGGGCACGGAGGAGGACGAAGTCCACGTCGCCGAGTTCGGGCAGGCCGTAGCCGCCGGGCGGCAGGGCGCGCAGTTCGGCCGGGATCAGCCCGTGCGCGTGCGGTACCACGCCCAGCCCGGCCAGCGCGGCCGCCCGCACGCCGCTGAGGCTGCCGCTGGTGCAGGCGATGCGCCAGGTGATGCCGGCGGACTCCAGGACGTCCAGGGCCCGCGCCCGGGTGATCGACGGCGGAGGGTAGAGGATCAGTGGCACGGGGCGCTCCGGGTCGAAGCGCAGGCGTTCGCCCGCGATCCACACCAGCCGGTCGCGCCACAGCAGCCGTCCGTGCGTCTCGCCCGTGCCGCGCTTGCCCAGCACCAGGTCGAGCCGGCCGTCCGCCAGCCGCCGGTTGAGCGTGCCGGACAGCTCCACGGTCAGCTCCAGGTCGACCTCCGGGTGCTCGCGCCGGAAACCCTCCAGGATCTCCGGCAGCCGGGTCAGCACCACGTCCTCCGACGCCCCGAACCGCAGCCGTCCGCGCAGCCCGGTGCCGGTGAAGTACGCCGCGGCCCGTTCGTTCGCCAGCTGGATGGTGCGGGCGAAACCGACCATGGCCTCGCCCTCCTCGGTCAGCGTCACGCTGTGCGTGTCGCGGGCGAACAGCTGCCGTCCGGCCGCCTCCTCCAGCCGCCGCACGTGCTGGCTGACCGTCGACTGCCCCAGCCCCAGCCGCTGCCCGGCCCGCGTGAAGCTCAGGGTCTCGGCCACCGTGAGGAACGTCCGCAATTGCGCCGGATCGAACATGCCGCCCACCCTACCCGGCCATCGCCGGACACGATGACAGTCAGTGCGGTGACCGTCTTTCGCGATGACCGCCCCACGATGCACGCTGATACGGGCGCACGACCTGTGCCGTCGCCCCGGCGCCGCGGAGCGCGCCACCCGGCCCCACCACCAAGGATGAGAAGACACGATGCCGCGCCCGAAGATGCCGTCCTGGCTGCCCATCGACCCGTACATCCTCCTGCTGGTGGCCACCGTGGCGCTCGCCGCCCTGCTGCCCGCGCGCGGGGGAGCCGCCACCGGGGTGGGCGCGGCGTCCTCCGTCGCCATCGGCCTGCTGTTCTTCCTCTACGGCGCCCGGCTGTCCACCCGCGAGGCCGTCAAGGGCCTGGCGCACTGGCGGCTGCACCTGACCGTGGTCCTGGCGACGTTCGCCGTCTTCCCGCTGCTGGGCCTGGCCGCCCGCGGACTGGTGCCCGTGGTGCTGACCCCGCAGCTCTACACCGGCCTGCTCTACCTGTGCGTGCTGCCCTCCACCATCCAGTCGTCCATCGCGTTCACCTCGATCGCCAAGGGCAACGTCTCGGCCGCCATCTGCGCCGGCACCTACTCCAGCCTGCTGGGCATGGTGCTGACCCCGGCGCTGTCCGCCGCGCTGCTGCACTCCTCCGGCAGCGGCTTCTCGGCCGGCGGGGTGCTCGACATCTGCTACCAGCTGCTGCTGCCGTTCGTCGCCGGCCAGCTGCTGCAGCGCTGGATCGGCGACTTCGTCAAGCGCAACAAGAAGGTGCTGAGCCTGGTCGACCGCGGCTCGATCCTGCTGGTCGTCTACACCGCGTTCTCCGAGGGCATGGTGCGCGGCATCTGGCACCAGGTCACCCCGGCGCGGCTGCTGGCGCTGCTCGGTGTGGAGGCGGTGCTGCTGGTGTTCCTGCTGGGGCTCACCACCCTGGTCTCGCGCCGGCTCGGCTTCGGACGGGACGACCGGGTGACGATCGTCTTCTGCGGATCCAAGAAGAGCCTGGCCAACGGACTGCCCATGGCCAGCGTGCTGTTCGGCACCGGTGCCAGTCTGATGATCCTGCCGCTGATGCTCTTCCACCAGATGCAGCTCATGGTCTGCGCCGTCATCGCCAAACGCTGGTCCCGCGCCGCTGGCGCCGCCCCCGAGGCACCCGCCGCCGCCACCACGCAGGCCGTCGGCGCCTGACCGCCGGCCCGGGCTCCGCGCGGGGCCCCGGGCCCGCCCCCGCCGGTCAGGCGGGCAGCACGACCCGTTCCGTCCCCGCGTAGACGTTCATCGAGGGCCCGCGCAGGAAGCCCACCAGCGTCAGCCCGCTCTCCCGCGCCAGGTCCACCGCCAGTGACGACGGCGCCGAGACCGCGGCCAGCACCGGTATCGACGCCATCACCGCCTTCTGCGCCAGCTCGAACGACGCCCTGCCCGACACCATCAGCACACTGCGCGCCAGCGGCAGGCCGCCGCTCCGGCACGCCCGCCCGATCAGCTTGTCGACGGCGTTGTGCCGCCCGACGTCCTCCCGCACGTCCATCAGCTCACCCTCAGGGGTGAACAGGGCGGCGGCGTGCAGACCACCGGTGCGTTCGAAGACCTGCTGCCGCTCTCGCAGCCGGTCCGGCAGCGCCGACAGGGTCCGCGGCGTGAGCCGCACCGGCGGTTCGTCCGCGATCGGCCGCCGCGCGGTGGTGCGCACCGCCTCCAGTGACGCCTTCCCGCACAGACCGCACGACGACGTGGTGTACACGTTCCGCTCCAGTGTCAACTCCGGAACCACGACGTGCGCAGCGAGGGTGACGTCGACGACGTTGTAGGTGTTGGACCCGTCGGCGGTCGTCCCCGCGCAGTACACGACGTTGACGACGTCCGCCGCGTCGTAGACCACGCCCTCGCTGACCAGGAAGCCGACCGCGAGGGCGAAGTCGTCGCCGGGCGTGCGCATGGTGACGGCCAGCGGCTTGCCGTTCAGCCGGATCTCCAGCGGTTCCTCGGCGACCAGGGTGTCCGCCCGGTGCCCCACGCCCGCCTCCCGGATCCGAAGGACCCGCCGGCGTTCGGTCACCCGTCCCATGCTGCGCTCCGCTCGTCTCCCCGGTACGGCGCCGACCCGGCCCCGCCATGCCGATGATCCCACCGTGCCGTCGGCCGCAGTGGCCGGTCGGGCGATGCCCTGGGGCAGGCGAAGCCCTGGCGGTCGGTGGCCGGCGCGAAGGCCCGGCCGGCCGCGCAGACGCTGTGACGTCCCACGTCCCGTTCCGGCAGCGCGCGGTGCGGGGCCAGCACCTCGCGGCGTGCGGGGGAGCGGCGGCGGTCAGGTCGTCGAAGGCCGCGGCCGGCCGCCGCGTCACCCGCGGCCCGCCGACCGCGGCGGCGCGCACCTCGGTGAACGCCAGGTCCACCAGGCCCTCCCACCCCGGCGCCGCCCGCGCCGGCCGCGGCGCGCGCCCGTCCGGTCGCGGTGCGTCAGCGCGCCGAGCGGTTCGTGCGCCACGGCCGCCAGGCACTGCTTGGCGCGCTCCAGGCACTGCGCGGCCGTCGGGTCGTTGACCGCCGAGGACAGCGCCCGCATCGCGATGTCGGCGAGCTGCCGCAGCCCGAAGCCGGGATCCTGGTCGAAGACCCGCTCCACGCCGGTGAACACCGCTGTCCGCGTCGCCTCGTGCGGGGGCAGCCGCCCGCCGTTGTGCGACGAACAGCGGGGCGCCGGGCACGAGGAAGTCCTCCGACCCGCGGCACCACCCGCAGCACGGTCCCGTGCCGCCGCGCCACCCGCACCAGCGTCCCCACCCGCACCTCGCGCAGCACGCCGGGCCGCCCCCCGTGGGCCGGCGTGCCGACCGCCTCCCCGCTGGCAGCGGCCGGCGACCTCCTCCGGCCCGGCGTCCCCGATGGCGGTCCCCGATCCACCGGCCGGCCCGCAGCGCCTCGCGGTCGACCACGTACCCGTGACGCATGAGCGGCAGCGTGGCGTTGACGTAGGCGACGAACACCACCAGGCCCACCAGCACCACGGCGACCGCCGGCCCGAACCAGAACGTGTCCCGCGCGTCCTCCCGCCACGGCATGCCACGCACAACAGACACGTCGCGCAGCGTACGTCCCCCCACCTCCGGATACGCGTGTGAAACACCCCCCGAATCCTTGGTATCGTTGACCTGCCGACGCGGCCTCCCGCGTCGCACACCCCGTCCGGGTGGCGGAATGGCAGACGCGCTAGCTTGAGGTGCTAGTGCCCTTTATCGGGCGTGGGGGTTCAAGTCCCCCCTCGGACACGCGCACTACGCCCATAGGTGCTGGCTGAGTCTCGGCCAGCACCTTTTGCGTTTCATGGTCGTAGGTGAGCGTGAGCCCGAGCTGCCGGTAGACCTCGGCCTTGTCCTCCGGTTCCGCACGCTGGAGCACCTTTAGTAGGCCCCCGAGAGCGTCCACGACGTCGCGGATCTGCTCCTTGCTCATCCGCCCCTGTGCCTGGCCGGCGCCGAGCGTGGCGAGCCGCGCTTCCGCGATGGCGCGCTCAGCCTGGACCTCGCGGCTCCACTGTGCGACGAGCATCGGATCGGCTCCTGCTTCGAGCGCCGCGCGGTGCCGGCCGAGCTTGCGGTCCGCCTCTTCCAGGGCGCGGCGGGCGGTATCGACCTGGACGTCGACCTGCGGCTGGGACGCCTCAAGCTGCGCGATCGAGGTCTGAAGGGTCTGCGGGGAGAACGCGCCGGCCAGCCATCCGTCGAGTGGGGCGAGGATGGCGTCCTCACGGACGTAGACGGTCAGCGGGTGGTCGAGTTTGTTGGCGATGGCGTACTCGCTCGGATAACGGCACCGGTAGTTCGGGCGGCCGTTGTTCCAGTTGCCCTGCATCCGACGCCCGCACTGGGCATGCCGCAGGCGGCTCTTCAGGGCGTAGCCGCGCCGGGTACGCGTGGTCCTCGTCGAGGCGGTGCCGCGACAGGCGAGCAGCCGCTGAGCGGTCTCGAAGGTCTCCATGGTGATAATCGCGGGATGGGCAGGGCGGTCGGAGAAGACCCACTTGTCCTTGGGGTTCCACTTCAGCTTGGTCTCGTGGCCGAGGGCGACGTCTTCGACGTCGATGAGCAGTTCTTCCTTGCGCTGCTTGTTCCACACGGCGTAGCCGGTGTAGCGAGGATTCGTCAGGATGGTGCGCACGGCGCTCTTCGACCAGGCGATGCCCTCGCGGTGACCGTTGCGCTTGCGGTCGTAGGCGGATGGACAGGGGATGCCGTCGTCGGTCAGGCGCTGGGCGATGGCGAAGATCCCGATGCCGGACAGGTACTCGATGAAGATCCGCTCCACTACCACCGACGTGATCGGGTCGAGTTCGAGCCGGTGCAGCCGCTTGCCGTCGGCGGCCTTCGCCGGGTTCGGGTGCGGACCGGCGTCGACCAGCATGTAGCCGTACGGCGGCCGGCCGCCGAGGAACCGGCCCTCGATCTTCGCCTGCGCGGCCATCGCGGTGCGCACCCGGATTTTGATGCGGTTCCGCTCGCCCTTGCTGACGCCGCCGAAGACCGACATGACGAGGTCGTGTGCTTCGGATTCCGGGTCGACGGCACCGCCGACTTCCGGCACCCACAGCGGAACTCCGTAGTGGACGAAGACGGGAAAGGTGAGCCCGAACTGGTTGCCGTAGAAGGCGCGCTGCGGTTCGCCGATGACGACCGCGTCGAAGCCGCGGTTGGGATTCTTCAGGGTCTCCAGCAGGAGAGCCGCCTGCGGTCGGCGCTTCCACGGGATGGAGCGGGACTGGCCGATGTCGAAGAACTCGGTGACGATCTCGCCGTGGGATTCGATGAGGGCGTTCGCCCGGGTGAATTGCCAGTTCCGTGAGGCGACGGGGTCTTGCTGGTCCTCGGTGGAGCATCGGCCGGCGAAGGCGTATTTCACGCTCATGCCGCTGCCTCCTTTCCTGGTGTTTCCTTTCCGATCGGGGATGGCGTCGGCAAGGATTGCTGGTCGTGGTGTTGTTGGTGAACGGTGCGGATCAGCCGCAGGAGCGCGCGGGCGGCGCCCGGGGTCAGGAAGGGCAGTTCCGTCGGTAGAACGACGGTGATCGGGGTTTCTTCCTGTCCTTCGTCCGGTGAGCGCTCTCGACCGTCAGCCATGGCGCGCGGGCGGTACAGAAACGATATGCAGGGTGGCGTCGTTTGAGAATGCTTTTCTGCTCAGCTGGCTGGGAGCGGCGTGGCGTTCACCACACGCCGGGTTCGTCAGGCCGCACATGCGACCGTCGGCAACTTGGCTGCCGTCATGGCAATCGGCTTTGTAGAGCGGATGCGAGGCAATTTCTGCGTCGCAGCCGACGAGAGTCCACGGTCCGGAACGCGGAAGATCAGCACGTCGTGGAACTCGGCCTCGACGGCTCGGGCCGAAGGCGAGTGAAGTTGGTACGCCGGGGGCGGGATCAGGCGGTCGCCGCGCAGTTGCCAGGCCAGTGCGATGCAGTGGTCCACCAGGAGAAGCCCGGCGTCCTGTCCTGCAACCACCGCCTCGTCGATCGGATCGCTGAAACTAGACCCGTCATAGGTCGCCCGCAGGATGACGGTCGCGTGCGCGCCGGGGCGTAGCAGGGGCAGGCAGTGCGCGAGCGCGCGGCGCAGGGCGTCGACGGGTGCGAGGGCTGGGTTGGGCCGGAGGCTGGTGAGGAGGAGGTCGACGGTGCCGGTGGCGCCGGCCAGTTGCCCGGCGGCCCGGCGGGGGGTGCCGTCGAGGAGGAGGGCGTCGGTGTGGGTGCCGGTGCGGCGGGTGGCGGTGAGGTTGGCGCGGGTGACCGACCACCAGCGGCGGTCGTCGGTGATCGCGATGGCGTGACGGTCGGCGAGGAGAGCTTCGACGGGGACGGTGCCGGCGCCGCAGTCCGGGTCGAGGACGGTGTCGCCAACCGCGGTGAGGTGGTCGATGGCGAGGCGGGCTACCGCGGGCGGCACGCGGTGGGTGTCGTGTGCGGTGGCGGAGACGTACGGGCCCTGCCGCAACTGGCCGCGGGGGCTGTTGTGCCCGGTGGCCCAGACCGATCCGAGGGCGGCGGTCATCGGCGTGCTCCCGTCTCGCGCGCCTCGCGGGCGCTGGGCATGGTGAAGAGGAAGAGGTCCGCGTGGCGGCGGGGCCAGGGCGGCCCGTCGTGTTCCGCGAAACCGGTGGGCCGTCCAGGGGCCGGCGCGCCGTGCCGGATCGGTTCTTCGAGGAGCGGGATGCGGTCGATCAGAACGAGTCCGCCGGCGGCGGCCGATCGCCGAAGTGCCGTGCCGAGGTTCCCCGCCCGGTTCCCGGATGCGTAACCGTGCGTGATGACGGCCAGAGTTCCGCCGGGACGCAGGAGATGACTCCACGTGACGCTCGGCACGGCGGCCGGAGCGGGTTTGTGGGCGATGAGGATCACCGTGTCGAAGCGGTCCGCTCCCGGGGCCGACGGTGTGATGGTGACGCGGTCTGCGGCGTCATCGAGACCGACTGCCGACAGTCTGGAGTCCGGACCGAGGTCGGACTCGGGGAGCAGGGCCGTGCCGGGCGTCGGGGCGTGTGAGTCGCGGTCCGGTCCGGTGGGGATGTCGGCGGGTCCGGACTCGGGTTCGTCGTGGAGGCGAACTTCAAGATGACGGCCCAGTCGCGAGCCAGCGGCGGCGATCTCCATGAGCGGGATCATCCGGCGGCCTCGCTGCCGCGCCGCTTCGTCGTCGTTCAGCCCGCCCCGGGTTCCCGACTCTTCCGGAACAGCCGTGGCGGCGAGAATCAGAACCCTGCCCCCGGCCGGTGAATAGTGCTCGACGATCCTGCTGGTCGACGAGTCCGAGAACGGAGCAACGGCCCAGGCCGCCCAGCAGCTCCCCCTTCACCACCCCGGCTTCAGCTTCACCGCCTCCGCACGGCCGGACGCCGCCAGTTCGAAGGGCGGCGCCGTGCTCTGGGGCCTGCGGCAACTCGTGGAGGCCGGAAACAGCATCGTCGCCTACACCGACTTCGACCTGACCTACCCCGTCGACCAGCTCGGCCTGCACCTCAGCGCCCTCGACCGTCCCGGCACCGGCGCGGTCATCGGTTCCCGGCGGCTGCCGGACTCCCACGGCTACTACCCGCCCGCCGGCCCCACCCCCGCCACGAACCTCTACCGCCGCGCGGTCAGCGAACTCCTCGACCTCGACGTCACCGACCCCCAGGCCGGCTTCAAGGCATTCACCGCAGATGCCCTGATCGAAGCGCTGTCCCAGGTCGTGGACCGCGGTCTCGCGTTCGACACCGAACTCCTCGCTACCGTTCAGGCCGGCGGCCACCGCATCGCCGAAGTCGGAATCGCCGCCCTCCACCGATACGTCGACGGCCAGGTCGGGACACCCAGGGAATACGACGCCATGCTCGTCGCGGTCCACGAGCAGGCCGTCCGCCTGGGCCTCACTCCGGCGGACCGCGCCACCCCGACCGCGGACCTCATCCGCCGGGCCGGCTCCCTGGCCGCCGCGGCACGCCTCCAACTCGGAGTGGTGCCGTCGCCCCACTGACCCTCGACCTCACCACGGCCCGCCGGAGCGTTGCCCCGGCGGGCCGACCTTTGCCCCTGCACCGGCGCGACACCGCGGCTCGGACACCGTGCGTGCGTAAACTGACACGCCTTAAGCTGGCCCGTCGTTGCCGTACCGGGCCGGTCAACCGGACCACGGAAAGGTTGGGCGTGCTCAAGGCCGTCATCGCCGTCGCCGGGATGGGAAGCCGTTTCTTCCCCATCTCCAAGACGATCAACAAGTGCATGCTGCCGATCCTCGACCGGCCCGTCATCGCCTACGCCGTAGCCGATGCGGTGGCGGCTGGCGCCCGCGAGATTGCCATCGTCCATGGCAGCGGCGAGACCGGCCGTCAGGTGCGGCACTACTTCACCGAGGACACCGCCCTGCGGGACTTCTTCGCCGAACGTGGCTGGGAGCAGAAGTACGATCCCCTCGCTCACCTGCACGACCAGGCGGACTTCACCTTCATCGAGCAGCCGCAGGACGGCCGGTACGGCACCGCCCTGCCGGCCATCGCCGCCGCCGAGTTCGTCGGCGACGACGACTTCCTCCTCATCGCCGGTGACGACCTCCTGCTGCGCACCGACGGCTCCGACCTCGCCGACCTCGCCGCCGCCCGCACCGCGGCCGGCACTCCCGGCGCGATCGCTGCCGCCACTGTCCCCGGCGACACCGCTCACCGCTACGGCATCCTCCAGCCCCGCACCACCAACGACTACCCGTTGCTCGACGGCCTGTTGGAGAAGCCCGCCGACTACGCCGGGCCGACCGCGTTCATCAACATCAGCCGCACCCTCCTGCCGGCAACCGCCCTGCCGTACTTCGAGAAACTCACGCCCTCGCCGGTGAACGGCGAGTATCAGGCCACCGACGCCATCGCCGCCTTCGCCCGCGACCACGACGTCCTCATCCACCCCGTCACCGGCCAGTACCACGACTGCGGGAATCCCGCCGGCTGGCTCACTGCCAACAACGCTGCCGCCGAACTCCGAGCCGGAGCCGCCTCATGACCCCGTCGGGCATCCCGGTCCGCGTGTGCGCCATCATCCTTAACTACGACGAGGTCTGCCTCATCCGCCGCCGACGCCCCGACGGCGACCAGCACTCCCTGCCCGGCGGCATCGTCAACGAGAACGAGCCGATCGCCGACGCCCTCGGCCGCGAACTGCGAGAGGAACTGAACCTGGACGTCGCCGCGCAGCCGCAGCCGCCTGTACTCCGATGGGTCCAGGATCACCACACCACCCGCCCCGGCCGCCCCGGCACGTTCCGCCGCCTCCACCTCATCCATCTGCTTCACCTGCCTGACGACACCCGGCGCACCTTGGCCGCCACCGAGCAGGACGCCGAGGACGAAGCCTCCGTCATCTGGGTCAACATCGCGAAGGCATCCGAACTCCACCTCTATCCAGCGGCGGGAGAGGCGGTGCGCGCAGTGCGGAGGTCCGGGGCCGGTCCCGTCATGCTGCCGCCGATCTCCGACGAGACCTACGCCTGGCGGTGAGTCGTGGACCTCCCTCGACAGGGTGAACTTCCCCCGGCCCCTCACCGGCTGCGATCGCCGCCCCGCTAGGCTGCGACCGCACCCGCCGTCCCAGCGCCGTAGGAGCCGTGGGCATCCAGCTCGCCCAGAAACTCGCCTGGGAGAACAAGACCGCCAAGGGATTCAACACCACTGACGTGCCCCTGGAGTTCGGTCTCCTCACCGCCGAGATCGGCGAGGCGTTCACCGCCTGGCGCAAGGGCCTGCCCGACTTCGGCGAGGAACTGGCCGACGTCTTCCTCTACCTCGCCGCCCTTGCCGAAATGAACGGCGTCGACCTCGGCGACGAGGTCGCCCGCAAGATCGACAAGAACATCAGGCGCACCTACCAGCGCAACGAGAACGGCGTCTCAATCCGGGTCACCGACGGCTGAACCGGGCCGCCGCCGACATCCGCATCGCCGAACACGGCCAGCACGGCCGGAGTGCGCACCATACGTCCGTCACCGCCCCGGACGGCGACAGCTGACCACGCAGCGCAAATCGCCTCTCCCTGAACTCCGAGGAATTCAGCGCGAGGGTTCGACATAATCGGGTAGAGCACCTTACGGCTCTGTGCCAGGGCAACAGTACCTGTGCCCTAGTCCGTGGAAGGAACCAACGGATACGATGCCGCAGTGGCCCGGGCACTTCACCACCCGGGCCGCGCAGTTTTCACGGTCGGGCTACGGGCCGGTGCACCGGCCGGCGCGGTCGGCTACCAGGGGATGACGACGTAGCCGTCGGTTCCGGCGGCGCCGAGAGCAAAAGAGCCGCCACCCTACCCGGCCCCCGCGGGGACCTCTGTACGGGTGGGTTGCCAAAATGTTCCACCGTCCGGTCGCGCCTGCTGTGAAGTTCTTGGTGTCGTCAGCCGTCGCGCTGACCGCGCAGGTGCTGTCGACGTCATGTCGCGCGGGGCATCGCATAGGTAGCCTCCGCCAGCCTCGCCGCCGACGTCAGGCAGTCGACTTCGTAGGGAGGAGCCCCCGCCGCCCTTTTCGTCGAAGCCGTTGCCCACCCCGTCCACGCCAAACCCGGCAAATCCGCGCCTTGGCGCCGGGCCATGCGGCACTGAAGGTGCGGACAGGCCGATGGGAGCTGAGGATGTGGGGGCGGCGTACCCAGGAGGGCCACAGGGACAGCGCCGCGGTAGAGATGTGGCGTTGGGACGATCCTGCGGCCGTGGCCGGTGTCGCAGCCCGCGCCGTGTCGCACGGTGCGTAATTGTGCCGGTATGTCACTTTCGATCAGATCGCGCGGCAGGGCCGCCACCGCAGTGGCCGGCACGTTCGCCGCGCTGGCCGTTCTGCTCCCGGCCAGCGCGCACGCAACCGCCGCGGCCGAAACGCCCCTGCTGGTGTCGGTGGGCGACAGCTTCATCTCCGGCGAGGCCGGCCGGTGGGCCGGCAACAGCACCGAGCCGGCCAACGGGTACGCGCGCACCGACCGGGCCTGGAACCCGGCGACGGACACGAGCGACCCGCACACCGTGTACGGCATGTCCTACGACGACGGCTGTAACCGGTCCGACAGCGCGGAGGTGAACTCCGCACCCGGCGCCTACCGCCGTGTCAACCTGGCTTGTTCCGGCGCCACCTCGACGGCGGTGCTGCTGCCCGCCCACGGCGGCCAGCCGTTCAAGGGCGAACCGTCCCAGGCCGCACAGCTCCAACAGGCCGTCACCGGGCACCCGGTGGAGGCGGTCGTGGTCTCGCTGGGCGGCAACGACCTCGGCTTCTCCGATGTGATCAGCGCGTGCGCAAAAGAGTTCGTCAAGCCCTTTGGCGGCCAGCCGTGCGCCCCCACACAGGCCGGGGTGATCGAACATGGCCTGCCGGCCATGCGCACCGCCGTCGCCGCCGCCCTGGCCGACATCCGCACCGCGATGACGCGCGGCGGGCATTCGGCGGGCAGCTATCGCCTCATCCTCCAGTCCTACCCCGGGCCGCTGCCGGCCGCCGCCCACGTCCGCTACCTCGGGGACAAGTACGACCGCCTCACCACTGGCGGCTGCCCGTTCTTCGACAAGGACCTCACCTGGGCCCACGACGAGCTCGTGCCCGCCATCAGCGCCAGCATCGCCCAGGTCGCCCGCGAGCAGGGGACCGAGTTCCTCGACCTGTCCCACGCCTTCGACGGCCGCGAGGTCTGCGCCGACACCGACGCCCAGGCCACCGAGACCGCACCCCCCAGCGGCACCCGCAGCGAATGGATCCGCTTCACCACCACCGGCCTCGCGGAAGGCCAGCTCCAGGAATCCCTCCACCCCGACTACTACGGCCAGCTCGCCCTGGGAACCTGCCTGGGCCTCGTCCTGAACCACACCCCCGGCGCCCACCGCTGCACCAACACCCCCAACCGGCCCCCGACCACCATGACCCTCAACACCGTGGCCCCCTGACCCGGACAAACTCCTTCCGCGCTCCCCGGCCGGCGTCACCGGTCGGGGAAGCCGCGTTTTCGAGTACTCGACCGCTGGACCACGGCACTTGCATCCCGCCCGAGGAGAGCAGCATGACCGCCACCTACACGTTCGACGTCTTCTCATCCCTGGACGGCTACGGCAGTCACCACGACAGCGTCTGGGGCGGCTACTGGGGCAAACAGGGCCCCGAACTGCTCGCCCGCCGCCTCTCCCTGTACGGCGCCGAGCAGCGGATGATCCTCGGAGCCGACACCTACCGGACGTTCGCGCAGATCCTCTCCCCGGTGTTCGAGGAGTCGGGCCGTGATCCATGGGTCACCCGGATGATGAACATGCCCACGACGGTGGTGTCGACGACCCTGGACGCACCTCTCGACTGGCCGGACGCGACCCTCGTCAGCGGTGATGCCGTCGATGTGGTCGCCCGGCTCAAAGAGGAGTCCGACGTGCCGCTGCGCTCCCACGGCAGCCTGTCGATGAACCGGGCGCTCATGGCCGCCGGCCTGGTGGACCGCGTCCAGGTGACCATCTTCCCCGTCATTACCGGCCGGACCGGTGACCACCCGGTCTTCCACGGTGCGGCCGACTTCGACCTCGAACTGCTCGACAGCCGCACACTCGACGGCGCAACCCAGGAACTCACCTACCGGCCCACCCTCCACGGCTGAAAACCGCCCAGTGGACACGGAGTATTCCCGCGCCCTGAGTGTCTACCCTGCGAATACGTCGCCGTCCGGAAGCGCCAGGGCCGGAATCTCAGGCCGCGTGGGTCACTTCCACGGTCGGTCAGGCGTGCCGGAGGCAGAGGGTCCCCCATTGGAAGCCGGCCCCGATTCCGGACAGCACGTAGGTGTCTCCCGGAAGCAGCGAGCCTTTGGTGACGGTGGTGTGCAGCGCGGTGAACAGACCGGCTGAGCCGGTGTTGCCCAGCCGGTCGACGGTGACGGGGGCGCGCTCTCGGGGAACGCCCAGGGCGGTCATGGTCTCCGTGAGGATGTTCAGATTGGCCTGGTGCAGAAAGAAGTGCCGGATCCGGTCGATCGGTACGCCGGCGTGATGGGCGGCGCCCGCTACCGCGGTCCGCATGGGCGGCAGGCGCTGAGCGACGACCTCGGCCTGCTCGGGCGAGCACGGGGCGCCGCCGAAAGGCTTGACGAACTCCTTGGCGCACTCCGCGATCACGTCGGAGAAGCCGAGGTCGTTGCCGCCGAGCGAGACCACGACGGTGTCCACCGGGTGCCCGGTGACGGCCTGTTGGAGCTGCTGCGCCTGGGAGGGCTCGCCCTTGAAGCGCATCCCACCGTGCGACGGAAGCAATACAGCCGTGGAGGTGGCGCCAGAGCAGGCGAGGTTGACGCGGCGGTCCGGGCCGGGGGCCGAGTCGACCTCGGCGCTGTCCGAACTGTTGCATCCGTCGTCGTAGGACGCGCCGTACACGATGTGCGGGTCGCTCTCGTCACTCACCACGTTCCAGGCGTGGTCGGTGTGGGCGTACCCGTCGGCCGAGTCGGTGCTGTTGCCCGCCCACCGTCCGGCCTCGCCGGAGATGAAGCTGTCGCCCAGCGACACCAGCAGGGGCTTGTCAGCCGCGGTCGCGGCCCGCGCCGACGCGGTGGTGGCGGGAAGCATGATCGTCAGTGCGGCGACCGCGCCGACAGCGGCGTTCAACCTGAACAGGAATGGCATACGGTCACCCTGGCTTCGGGCCGAACCCTCCACGCCACAACACACCGGCAACCAACGGCAGACCGCTCGCATGCCACGCCACGCTCCAGACGGCGGCGGTCCGAAGCCCTGGATCCCGAAGAGGCCGACAGCCGCAAGGACTTGTTCGATCTGCGCGACACCGTCTTCTCAGCGGCGCTCTGCTTTCCCGGTAGCCACGAGGCGTATCAGGACCAGCCACCGTCAAGACCCACGTCGACCACGGCATGCTCAAGGGCGGTCCTCGCGAACCGGGCCCAGTCGGTCGCAGGGCTTGATCAAGTTCCGTGGGTGTCTGGGTTGTTGGTGATGCCCAGGATGGGGAGTGCTCGCCTGGGGTCGTCGCGGATGGCTCGGGTGGTCTTGGCGATGTTGTCGGCTCCGAGGGTTTTCAGCGCGCCGATGGCGAGGTTGCGGAGGGTGGCCATGGCGCGTGGTGCGGTCCCGGCGTGGACGGTGGAGGCGTCCTCGGCGAAGGTGACGTCCCTGATGTGGTGTGAGGAGTTCTCCACTGCCCAGTGCCCGCGGATCGCGGCGGCCAGGTCGGCGGGGGCGGCTTGGTGGGTGTCGAGGCTGGTGACGGCGTAGACGCTCTCGCGGGTCTCGCGCTCGCCGGTGGGCTTGCGGCGGCGGTGGACGCGGATGGCCAGGCGGGCGTGGGGAAAAGCGATCCCGCCGAGTCCTTCCGCGACGGAACAGGTCTTGATCGAGCGGGACTCGCGCCTGCCGTGCCCGGTGCTGGAAGCGGTGTGCTGGACGGCGATGTCCCGCCACGGCAGGGCTGAGAGCTGGCTGTGGGCGATCGGCTGGTTGGTCTTGATCACGGCGATGTAGTGGGCCTTCTTGGCCTCGACCAGCCAGGAGATGTTCGCCTTGACCGAGTGCAGGGCGTCGAAGGTGACGACGGTGTCGGCCAGGTCCAGCGGTGCCAGCAGGGGACGGAAGTGCGTGGTCTCGTTCGTTTTCGTGCCGACCTCGACCTGGGCGAGGGTCACGACGGTGCCGTGGGTGACCGCGGAGAGCAGATGCCGGCGCGTCGCGGTCAGACGGGCTGAGCCCTTGAGCGCCTTGCCGTCGACAGCGATCACGCGTGGCTGTCGGGACGCGGACGGCGACGGCGCCGGGGCGGGCCCGGTGGCGGCGCGGTGCCGGTCGGCCAGATAGGCGCCCACCGCACGGTCCAGGGCGTCACCGTCAACAGCTCCCAGTACACGGCCGATCGTGGCCGACGACGGAGCGTGCCGCCATCTGAGCAGGTGGCGGCGGATCCCGACCGTTGCCAGGAGTGCGGTCGAGGCACGCTGGCCCCACTCGGCGAGTTCGTCGATGCTCCTGGCTCCCGAAACGACCGCGC